>NZ_PGGN01000009.1:0-2500 GCF_003010935.1 Phyllobacterium endophyticum | reverse complement strand
TTATACCTTCGGGGGTAGAGCACTGGATGGGCTAGGGGATCTCACCGATTTACCAAACCTAACCAAACTCCGAATACCGAAGAGTACTGATCGGCAGACACACGGCGGGTGCTAACGTCCGTCGTGAAGAGGGCAACAACCCTGACCACCATCTAAGGTCCCTAAGTTATGGCTAAGTGGGAAAGGATGTGAGGATCCCAAAACAACCAGGATGTTGGCTTAGAAGCAGCCATCATTTAAAGAAAGCGTAACAGCTCACTGGTCTAAATAAGGGTCTTTGCGCCGAAAATGTACCGGGGCTCAAGCCATACACCGAAGCTGTGGGTGCTGATCATCTTAGGATGACAGCGCGGTAGCGGAGCGTTCTGTAAGCCGTTGAAGAGGGACCCGTGAGGGCCTTTGGAGGTATCAGAAGTGAGAATGCTGACATGAGTAACGATAAAGGGAGTGAGAGACTCCCTCGCCGAAAGTCCAAGGGTTCCTGCTTAAAGTTAATCTGAGCAGGGTTAGCCGGCCCCTAAGGCGAGGCCGAAAGGCGTAGTCGATGGGAACCACGTTAATATTCGTGGGCCTGCGGGTAGTGACGGATCGCGTGTGTTGTTCCTCCTTATTGGATTGGAGGGGCTTCGAAGCGGTCCCAGGAAATAGCTCCCGCGTATAGACCGTACCCTAAACCGACACTGGTGGACTGGTAGAGAATACCAAGGCGCTTGAGAGAACTGCGTTGAAGGAACTCGGCAAATTGCACGCGTAACTTCGGAAGAAGCGTGACCCTTTTTTACGCAAGTAGAGGAGGGTGGCACAGACCAGGGGGTAGCGACTGTTTACCAAAAACACAGGGCTCTGCGAAGTCGCAAGACGACGTATAGGGTCTGACGCCTGCCCGGTGCTGGAAGGTTAAGAGGAGAGGTGCAAGCTTTGAATCGAAGCCCCAGTAAACGGCGGCCGTAACTATAACGGTCCTAAGGTAGCGAAATTCCTTGTCGGGTAAGTTCCGACCTGCACGAATGGCGTAACGACTTCCCCGCTGTCTCCAACGCAGACTCAGTGAAATTGAATTCCCCGTGAAGATGCGGGGTTCCTGCGGTTAGACGGAAAGACCCCGTGCACCTTTACTATAGCTTTACACTGGCATTCGTGTCGGCATGTGTAGGATAGGTGGTAGACTTTGAAGCGGGGGCGCCAGCCTTCGTGGAGTCATCCTTGAAATACCACCCTTACCTATATGGATGTCTAACTGCGGTCCGTTATCCGGATCCAGGACAGTGTATGGTGGGTAGTTTGACTGGGGCGGTCGCCTCCTAAAGAGTAACGGAGGCGCGCGATGGTGGGCTCAGACCGGTCGGAAATCGGTCGTCGAGTGCAATGGCATAAGCCCGCCTGACTGCGAGACTGACAAGTCGAGCAGAGACGAAAGTCGGTCATAGTGATCCGGTGGTCCCGCGTGGAAGGGCCATCGCTCAACGGATAAAAGGTACGCCGGGGATAACAGGCTGATGACCCCCAAGAGTCCATATCGACGGGGTTGTTTGGCACCTCGATGTCGACTCATCGCATCCTGGGGCTGGAGCAGGTCCCAAGGGTATGGCTGTTCGCCATTTAAAGCGGTACGTGAGTTGGGTTCAGAACGTCGTGAGACAGTTCGGTCCCTATCTGCCGTGGGTGTAGGAATATTGACAGGATCTGTCCCTAGTACGAGAGGACCGGGATGGACGTATCTCTGGTGGACCTGTTGTGGCGCCAGCCGCATAGCAGGGTAGCTATATACGGACGGGATAACCGCTGAAGGCATCTAAGCGGGAAACCCACCTGAAAACGAGTATTCCCTATCAGAGCCGTGGAAGACCACCACGTTGATAGGCCGGGTGTGGAAGTGCGGCAACGCATGAAGCTTACCGGTACTAATAGCTCGATTGGCTTGATCATTCTCATTACTCATATCCATCTGACGAAGTCAGATGAATATTTGATTTTAAAGCGCTCACGCACGTACGCCCTTCGGGCTGTGCTCCGCGAGGGCGCTGGACGACCAGCGACGACCTGGCGGTCTGTATTTGGCGATTGTCCTGAAAATCTCAGGATAAAGTGCCAGGAACAGAGCGTGACATGCTATCGCCCATACAGCGCGATAGCGCGCCGTCGCAGCGCCCGTCCCGGCAGGGACGATACGGCGCGTGAGACAAAACCAGCTTCTCATTTGTATCGCATGCGCCTGAAAACCCGCATGCGTGAAACGTTGCGCTTTGCTGACCTGGTGGTTACAGCGGGGTGGCTGCACCCGATCCCATTCCGAACTCGGCCGTGAAACGCCCCTGCGCCAATGGTACTTCGTCTCAAGACGCGGGAGAGTAGGTCGCTGCCAGGTCTGCCAAGCGCAACGTTCATAAACAAATCTCACAACAACAGAACTATGACGCGGGGTGGAGCAGCCCGGTAGCTCGTCAGGCTCATAACCTGAAGGTCACAGGTTCAAATCCTGTCCCCGCAACCAAATCAAACC
>NZ_PGGN01000008.1 GCF_003010935.1 Phyllobacterium endophyticum | reverse complement strand
CTGGTGAACGCTCGAAAGACGCATCCGCGAGGGCAAACTTGTAAACTGTCACGATTTTTCTCCATCGCATCGAGATCGCTTCATCGTCAAAACGGCCCGATGACTGTCCGGTTCCCTCGCTCCGAGAATACGACTGTCGAGCGCTTTTGGTGATTTCAAAGCTTCAGTTGGCCTCTAACCGTGACGAATCAAGAAGTTTCGCGTCAAGCTCACAGCTTCGTCGAGGTTGGTTTCCAGCAGCCAATGGCCGCCGTCCAACAAATGCAATTCCGCGTCGGGCAAGTCTCGCAAATATGCTCTTGCTGATGCTTCAGGCATGTAGCCATCTTGCGGCCCCCAGATTATCAGAGTTGGCGGCCGATGGTCTCGTAGATAATTTTGATATCGAGGAAACCAGTCTAGATTGTCCTTTAGTCCAGCGATGATATGGGCCGATATATCTTTCCGTCGATCGGTCATCAACGACCAATGCAGGGTCCAAAGATCGGGAGGAATCGTTGCCGCCAGTTCTGGCCGAACATCGTTGAGGAATTCGCGTTGGAACTCTTCCTTGGAGATGCCCTGCCTGATTTCTGCAAAGCCATTCTCAGGGGTTTTTTCCCAAATTGCTTTTAAGGTTGTATATTTTGGCCCCAGAACATCTTTGTAGATGTCGCCATTCTGGATAATCAATGATGCGATTAAATCGGGGCGACGGATAGCGAGCCGTAAACCGATTTGCGATCCGAAGTCGTGGAGATACAAAGTAAATTTGCTAAACCCGAGCTTCCCGGTGAGGCGCTCCATAAAATCAGTGTAGCCGTCAAAGGTGTAGTCGAATTCCCCTGGCGTATCACTGTAACCGCAACCTGGAAAATCCGGAGCAATCAGCCGCCAACTGTCAGCCAGCGGAGGCATGTAGTTGCGAAACTCATAAGACGAACATGGATAGCCATGGGGCAGCAGAATAACGGGAGCGTCTCTCGGTCCAGCCTCGCGATAGAAAATCTTCATGCCGTCCAGGTTCAGTTCTTTGTGATGTACAAGTCCGTTTGCCGTGATTTCCTTCCTCATTGACAACATCAGAAGCTTAATGGGAGGGGTCGCGATCGGTTCCGAGTACTACTGACAGAATGGCTAGTGAGTTTGCCGGGCGCCGAAGAGGGCCAATCGGTATCATCTTAACTCGCGGACGCCGGTTGGATGGAAAGCTTTCGAACATGAGCTCAGGCAGCTGCAATTGGCTAAAATCGATAACTACATATTCGGAACTTTGCGACTAGAAGGAAGAGGAGAGTCTCTCCCCACGAATACAACAAACGGCAGGAACGAAGATATGGTCAGTCACACTGTCACTTTCCTTACTGGGCCGAAATGTTGGCATAGCGTGCGTACTCGGACCATACATGTAAGCAGGATCTTGCGAGCCGGCGTGTTAAGCCGCTAGCGGACGCCGATGTCCAGGCACACAGCTTGTCGCGCAGGGGATCGACAAGGCAGCCTGAACAGGCATGCTGCGACACCGCTTTGGGGCCGGTGGAAGATAGTCGGCTATTGGGGACACATAACAACAAGCGGACCCCCACCGCCTATGAACGCGAGGGCCCGCTTGTAGCCCAAAGGGGCCGCTCACGCTGTTGAGCACATGGCCATCGTAGATTAAACTGCCGATAGTATTTCGCGGATTTCATGATCTCAGCGTTGTCGGGGTGAGCGATTTTCCGCTTGAATGCGCCGTTCAATCCGCTGAAAGGCGATAGTGAAACCCTCCAGCATAAGCACAAGCGACGTCTGCTTATGGGCAGAGACAAATCCGCCTCGGACTCGGCAACACGCTATACAGCGCCAGCTGGCTCGTCAGTGGACGTGCAGCCGGATGCCATGGTGCCGAAATGATAAACTTGCTTTCCATTAGCGAAGCCAACAGGTGCACCGATGCACAATGAAACGCAGCTGCCCCCTTGGTAAACGCAGCTCCAACATTCAAGCCGGCAGCATTGTAAAGCAAGCGAAACGATCAGGAGGCTCTGTTGGATGCACCTTGAGTGTTATGCCGATGTGCATTGTCGTTTATCCCCCATCACTTGGCGCCTCTATCATGTAAAATTGCTCGGGTGTTCTCGATCTGTGCTTTGAAAATCGCATAAGGGCTCAAGTGGAACCACTTTCAGACTGCCCGGTTTGGGTGGGCCTGCCGATCGAACCCCATCAAGTCGCAGGGAAGTCAAAGTAGCTTTCTCATGAGTCACGAACCATTAATTCGAGCCAATCTCTGGCAACTTCAGCTGAGCCAAATGCGTATTAGGCACCTTCCCAGCATTGCGGCCTTAAACAATCACTAAGCTAGTGCCTTGTATGACCGAAATGGGGCCGCGAGGCGACCGTTCGCTGCTAGCTCAACCAGCACGGAAGCGGATATGGGTTCGGTGTGATGATGCCCTTTTTTGCTGTGAATGACGGGCTCATCATTGTCTGAGTACGGTGGCGCAGGCTCCAACGCGTTGAATGAATTCAAGCCGCCGAGCGAATGTACAAATGCGCGAGATTGCAACGCTTCAGGATGTCGCGTGGCTAGTTGGACCTCGCGTCACTGCGCAGCGTGAGACCCCGGCTCTTCCCAGTTCAGATTTAACGACGTCTTGCCAATACCGGGGTTGAAAGCATTGGTGGGGTCGAGCTGCCTGTAGAAAGTCCTCAGGCTGTCTGCCGCCTCGTAAAGGTGGCCGACATTGTGTTCGGCCGGGTATTCCGCGCCGCGCTTCTTGAGAAGCGACAGGATTTCATCCTTGACCGCATCGCAGTCCTCACCCTTCTTGACGAGGTATTCCTGATGCAGGACATGGCAGAAGAAATGACCGCAATACATCGTGAAATCAATCTTGCGGCTGATATCGGCCGGTAGCTTCTCGAACCAGTCGAGCGTGTTGCGCGGCAGCGCGATGTCGAGCGCGACGATGTCTTCCACCGTCTTCGGATGAACGGCGCGGTAGCGCACGATCGAGCCGCCGATTGCGAACCTATGAAGAAAAGCCGCTTTCCCCTCCTTGTCCGTGCATTCGAAATAATCGCCGTCAGCCGACGGAAAACGGGCGGACAGATACGCGCGCGCCTCCTCGATGCCCTCGCCTCCCATCTTCAGCAGGAGATGATGTTCGTAACGATCCCGGAATGCGTTGAGTCGTTTCGGCAGGTGGTTGGGCCAGAGCTTCATCAGGCCCTGCAGGAGACGATCGCTGACAGCCGAGCCCAGGCCGAGCTTCTCGCTGATACTGTCGAAACGGCTTTTCGCGGCAAACGCCAGTGGCACCCGGTCGGTGCCGAAGGCTTTGATGAAGAGGAACAGGTCCTTGCCGTAGCGGCTGCTCGCGTCATAGGCGCCCCGGTGCATGTATTCGCCGGCAATCGGCAGACTCTTAAAGTCGCCGAGAATATCACGGCGGATCGTCTCCAGCTTGGACGGCTCGTTGCTGCCGATATAGAACGTCTGCGTCTTTTCGTCCGCTTCAAAGGTATCGAGCCGAAGCGCGAACACGGCGATCTTGCCGGCCGATCCCGACGCTTCGTAGAGGCGCCGAGGATCGGCGTTGTAGCGCGCCGGCGTGGATGCGGAGATGTCGCGTACATGATTGCAGTATTCGTGGTCCGACGCGTGCAGGTTTGATGATGCCATAATGTCGGTATCGGAAATTCTGCCTTCATCCAGCCGGGCAAGAATATCCTCCGGAGCCTCGCCAAGCATGATGCCGAGATTGTTGATGAGCCGAAGCTCGCCGCTTGCATCGATTTTCGCGTAAAGTGCCAACTGGGTGAAGGCCGGGCCACGGCGGATAAGCGAGCCGCCGGAATTGTTACAGATGCCGCCGACGACCGAAGCACCGATACAACTGGAACCAATAACGGAGTGAGGTTCGCGACCCAGTGGACGCAGAGCCTTTTCGAGTTGGTTCAGCGTCACGCCCGGATGCGACACGACCTGCGCGCCGCCCCTGATGACATGGAGACGGCAAAGACGCAACGAGCTGATGATGACGACCGGCCGGTCATAACCTTCCTCAATGGGGGTCGAGCCGCCAGTTAGGCCGGTATTCGCCGCCTGGATGAGGATGACGACGTTGGCCTGGTGGCAGGCCCGCAGGACACGCCACATCTCCACCAGCGTTCCCGGTTGAATTACAGCCAGGGCATCGCCACCGCCATACCGGTACCCCTGCCGGAACCGCCGGGTTGCCGTAGCGCCGGTCAGAACGTTGCGGCGGCCGACGACAGTGCGAAATTGCTCGAGAAGATCTTCCATCTGTATGCTTTCAGGTTCGAAACAGATCGGCCATCACCCCCAGATGAAGGACGCGTGACGGCCGAGGCTCTGGCTATCCTGGGAGGATATCAGGCGAAGTAGCGGACGCGGATGGCATCGATAGCCACTGCGATGAAGATCATGAAGCCGCCGATCATCCCGACGTAGAAAGATGGCACGTTGGTGATCGCAAGACCGACCTGGATGACCGTTAGCAGTAATACGCCGCCAAGAATACCAACGACATTACCGCGTCCGCCGAAGACGCTGACGCCGCCGATGATCGGCGCTGCGATCGCGTAGAGAAGATAGCTCGATCCTTGGTTGGAGGTGATCGCCATCTGCCACGAGGCAAGCAGGAAGCCGGCAATACCTGCCAAAAAGCCAGCAATCGTGTAGGTGATGATCTTGACCCGGTCCACGCGGATACCCGCCGAATTTGACGCCAGCGGATTGCCGCCAACGGCATAGATCGAACGGCCGAGCACGGTCATTTTCAAGAGCACGCCTACACTGACAAGTGCCAAAAGCATGATCAACGGCATAACGGGCCAGCCGCCGATACTGGCATTGCCGATCCAGACATAGCCGTCCGAGAGGTTCGTCAGCGTCTTGCCCTGGGTCAGCGCCAGCAGCGCACCCTGCAGGATGATCATCATCGACAGAGTCTGGATCAGTGACACCATGCGCAATTTTGTGATGCAGAGACCGTTGAAGAAGCCGATGAGGGTAGCCACGCCGACACCGACGAGCATGGCGAGGAACCAAGGCAAACCCCAGTCGGAATAGGCGAGCGCGCCTATCGCCGAAGAAAAGCCGAGATTCGCCGGGATTGACAGGTCGATCTCCGCGACCAGCAGCGGCAGCGCCACGGCAAGGCCAAGCATGCCGAGAACAGTCGCCTGCACGGTGATGTTCTGCATATTCATCACGGTCAGGAAGAATTGGTTGAACATGCCGAAGCCAAGGATCAGGGCTGCTAGCCATATCCAGACCACGTTATGCAAAATCCAGCCGATGGCCTTATGCATGGCGACGCTCTTTTTCTCGCTCCCCACCTTCGATGGGTTTGTGGTCATCACAGTGCTCATTTAATCGTTCCTCTGCGGATCGTCGATCACACCTGTGCGAGGCGGCGCAGGTTTTCAGTTGTTATGTGGCTGCCGGTGACGGTCTGGTGGATGGTGCCGTTGCGGAACACGCAGACACGATCGACAGCGCGAACCAGTTCGTCCGTGTCGGTGGAGACGATAATGACAGTGACACCGGTATTGCTCAATTCATCGATGATGCGCAGGACATCCTGCTTCACTCCGACGTCGATGCCGCGCGTCGGCTCGTCTAGGATCAAAAGCTGCGGCTCGGTCGCTAGCACGCGGCCGAGGCATACCTTTTGCTGGTTGCCGCCGCTCAGCGTGTTCACCACCGCCTCTGCGCCTGGCGCCTTGATGCCCATGCTGGTGAAGTAGCCGTCGCAAAGGGTGGCCTCCTTGCCTCCCTCGACGAAGCCGAATACGGCACGGCGATCAAGTGAGGAAAGGGCGATGTTTTCGGCGATCGAAAGATGACCCACGACACCATCCTTGCGTCGATCGTCGGAAAGGTAGGCGATGCCCTTATCGAAGGCGGCCTTCGGATGCTGTGGCAATCTCTGGCCTTCGGCTCCATCAATGCCGATCTTACCCGATCTCACCCTGTTTAGTCCGAAAATAGCCTTTGCGAGTTCCTTGGCACCTGCGCCCGGTAGACCGGTAAAGCCGATGATCTCGCCTTTCCAGATATCCAGCTTGTCGAGGTGTACGTTGCTGGCGACGACATTGCGAAGGCTCACGGCAACAGGTTCGCTCCCGAACGTCCGTCTTTCCCGCTGAAAAAGCACAAGGCCGCGTCCGAGGACCAACTCGGAGAGTTTTTCGGATGTCATCGAGCTTATATCCTCGCTGCCGCCGGCAAAGGATCCGTCCCGCAGGACGGACACGGCATCACAGATTTCGAGAATTTCGTCGTTGTAGTGCGAGATGAAGATGAAGGTGACACCGTCGTCCTTCAACTGCCGCATAAACTCGAAGAGCTGGCGCCGGTCGGGCACCGTCAGCGCCGCTGTCGGCTCGTCGAGGATGATGACCTTGCCACCGGAAAACATGGCGCGGAGAATGTTGAGCTTGCGTCGTGCGACGGCACTAAGTCTGCCAGCGTCGATTGTCGGATCAATGCCGGAACCCTTGAGCATGCGTGCCGCATCTGCCTTGAGCTTCCGCCACCGCACGAAACCGTTTTTTGACGGCCAGACGCCGAGCATCAAGTTTTCGGCAGCAGACATATGGTCGACGATCATCGGTTCCTGCGTGACGAGGAAGACGCCCGCCTGTTCCATCGACCGCACGTCGGAGCCCCCAACTTCCCGGCCGTTCAGATAGATTGTGCCTTCCGACGGCGAACGCTGTCCCGAGATAATGCCGACCAGCGTGCTTTTGCCGGCGCCGTTCTCGCCGAGCAGACCATGAATGCTGCCGCGGCGGATGTTCAGGCTCACCGAGCGCAGGGCATAGAACCCGCCGTAGCTCTTGCTGACATTGTCAATGCGGAGCGCAAAATCCGCGTCAGCGCTCGTGTCCTGTTTCAATGTTTGGCCGTTCATTCGAACTTGGTCCTCCCCCGGTTGTGGCGCGACGGCCGTTCGGCCGGCCGCCACGGACTGACGGCCGGCCGACTGGCATCAGGTATAGGGTACACCCCACTCCTTCTCGGCGACATATCCCCAATGGCGCTTGTCGGCGGCGTTGTCTCCGTTGATGATGAATGGAGGAATGATCAGCGTCGGGCCGGTTGTGCCTGCGACGATTTGGCCCTTTTCCCAGAAGTACTTCTTGTTTTCGTATGCGCCGAGCGGAACGGCCTCGCCCTTCATCGAGTGCTTTTCGAGCATCTCGACGGCGATTTCGCCATAGGCGATCGGATCCTGCGAGACGCAGGCATCCATGTAGCCTTCCTGAAGCAACTTGACCGCGACCGGTTCGCCGTCGATTGTCACGAAAATGACGTGACCGTCCTCGCCGACCTTCTTCCAGCGGCCCTTCTGCTGCAGGGCCGTTGCTATCCCGCGCGCTGGCGAGTCGCTCGGCGCATGAACAGCATCGAGATCGGGGTGCTCCGACAAAGTGGCAAGTGTGACCGACAGCATCTGGTCGAGCGCACCTTCCGTCGGGCGGCTGATGTAAGTGATTTCGGGATACTTGGCGAATTCCTCGTCCATGCCTTCCTTGCGGAGGCGCCAGGCCACGCTGGCAAGAGCGCCGAAGCAATTCAGCACCTTGCCCTTCGGGCTGCCGTATTTTTTGGTCAGGCGATCGATGATCTCGCGGGCAGCCATCACGCCGCCGAGCTTGTTGTCAAAGCTAACGGTGATCGCGACATCACCGCCGTCTGCCGGCGTATCGATGATGGCAATCGGTATCTTTTTCTGATTGTAGCGGCGAATGGCACTGACGATGGCCTGGCTGTCGATCGGGTCGGCTATCAAACCGGCCGGCTGGGACAACATGAGGCTCTGCCATTGCTCAAGCTGCTTGGTGTTGTCGAAGCTGGCATTGGTCGCCTGGAATGACCACTTGCGACCCTCAACGGCCCGCTTCACTGCTTCTTCCTCGATGACGAAGAAATAGTAGTCGAGGCTCTTGTTGCTGAACGGCAGGAACACACTGTCCTGCGCAAAAGCCATGCTCCCCGTAGCAGCGCTCGCGCCAAGCGCAAGACCGCCCGCGAGTACATGACGCCTGTTCACTCTTAAGTCGTTACCCATTTTAACCTCCCTTGGTAGCGCATATAGTTTCACTACATATCGTCTCTGGATGTCAAGCCATTTCGATGCGGCCACCTCACATGTCTGCGGGATTAAACCGCATATCGTTTAATATCCCGCACCAAATGCGCGAATTATTGGGCGTAAGTCGCCGCTGCAGGGGCCGAGCCATCATCCCGCCAGTTTAGAAGTTTTACTACATATTTCGCATTGTCACGTAGGAGCTGCCATCAAAGCAGCCAACCACCATGCCCGAGGATTCCCGTGTGAAAAGCCCGTTTTCGACGACACCGGGGATCCGGTTAAGCTCGATTTCCAGCGGTGCTGGATCGGTGATCACGCCGCATTTGCAGTCTAGAATGAAATTGCCGCTGTCTGTCACGACCGGTTGGCCGTCGCGCATGCGGCGGTAGATGTCCGCCGTGATACCGTGTTCGGAAATGGCATTTGCGACCATGCGTTCGGTTTGCTTCCACGCGAACTGGACGACTTCAACCGGCAGCGGGAAAGCCCCGAGATGATCGACGATCTTGGTTTCGTCGCAGACCGTGATCATCTGCCTGGAGGCATGCGCAATGATTTTTTCCCACAGTAGGCAGGCGCCACCGCCCTTGATCATGTTGAACCGACGATCGATTTCGTCCGGGCCATCGACGGTCAGGTCCAGTTCGCCGATGTCGTTAGGATCAGTGATCGCGATGCCGACCTCCCGCGCGACGTCAATCGTCGAACGCGAGGTCGTCGTGCAGGTTAGTTTCATGCCGTCGGCGACATATTTGCCGAGTTCGCGCACGAAGAAATGGGAGGTCGTGCCGGAACCGAGGCCGAGCTTCATGCCATCACGGACGAATTCCTGGATAACCCGGCGGCCAGCAATTTTTTTTGCTTCATTCTGTCGGTCGGACATAGTTTTTCCTTAGATTGCCGGGCTTTGCCGTGGCTCTTGCCCGCTGGTAGGCGATGGGTCAGATCTTGTCAGTCAGCCATGAATCGAGCGCCGGCAGTTGGTCGGGGAATTCGCTGCCGCTCGATACGGCGATGGCCGTGACGAGCATGTTAATGACAAGGTGGTGGTTGAGGCGCGAAGCAAGCGGCGTCATCAGTTCCGTCTGGTCGTAGGGCAGGATGGCGATCAGAGCATCGGTTACCCGCGCAAGCGGACTTTCGGCCGCAGTGACGGAAACAACGCGCGCACCGCCCGCCCGCGCCGCGATCGCCAGCTCCACCATCTGCTTCGTGTGTCCCGACTGAGAAAAGATCAGCGCCACCTCGTTGGGACGGGCGCTTTCGGCATGCATCCACTGCTTGTTTCGGCCGAGAATTGCAGCACATCGCATGCCGAGACGCTGGAACTTGTGCTCCGCATCAATCGCCGTGACTTCTGAAATGCCGCTCGCGTAGATGCCCGTCCACCCGGCATCACGCAGAAGCAGAGCGGCGGCTTCCACCTGTTGCGGAATGAGATCCTCCAGCGCGCGCTGGATCGCATTAAGGGAGTTGCGGCAGGTCTTGCGGACGATGTTTTCGATACCGTCGTTGGGCACAATCTGCTCGTAGGCGAACGGTGCAGATGGCACCAGGCTCTGCGCGAGCTTGAGCTTGAAGTCCTGATAGCCATCATAGCCGAACCGGCGACAGAATCGCATGATGGTGGGATCGCTGACCGAGCAGGTCTCGGCAAGCTTCGCCATGCTCATATGGATTACTTCGCCGGGGGAGGCATTCACGAAGTTCGCGATGCGTTGCTCGGCGCCGCCCATATTGTCCATTTCCTGGAAAATGCGCTGCAGTAGGCTGACGTTCATGCGATCTTCCCTCTAGCGGACGAGGATTCCTTCGATTCCATGACATAGGCAATGAGATCGGCGATCCGGTTCAGACGCTGTTGTGGCACGACCTCGACGGATGCGCCTGTTCCCCAGGGCACGACGAAGAACGGCGCGTCGATCGCACCGGCGGTCGCCTTGTCGATATTGGTATCGCCAACATAGGCCCATGCGCCCTCCGGCAGGCCCATCTGTTCGGCAACGGCGAGAAGATGCCGCGGATCCGGCTTACAGGCCGGAACCGCATCGGCGCCGAGTGCAACCTCGATCAGTTTATCCAACCCGAGGATGGCCAGAATCTGTTGCGTCAGTGCATGCGGCTTGTTCGTACAGATGCCAAGGCGAAAGCCTGCCGCATGCAACGCGTGCAGATCCTCGCGGACATGCGGAAAGAACCGCGTGCGGTTGGCCGGCTCCCGCGTGTAGTTGTCGATATAGCTTTTGACGGCCGTATTGACCGTCGCATCGTCGGACGGAAGACCCTTGTCGATGAAGATGTCGAGCAGGAGACGCCTCGGCCCGTTGCCGATGAAACTTTCGACGTAATTGGCGTCGAGTTCTGGCCAACCCTTGGAGGCCATATAGACGTTGACAGCGGCGGCGATATCAGGCGCGCTATCGATCAGCGTGCCGTCCAGGTCGAAGATCAAAGCTGAATACTGTTTCATAAGACTGCCAAGTTCCAGGGTTGGTCCGCTTGATCAATCGGCGAAAACCCGATCGTTCAACGCGGAGAAGCTTTCCGAGAGCGCGGGATAAAGATTGCGATAGATACTATGTGCCTTGCGGTAGACATCGCGGGACGCGGCGCTCGGCGCCTGGCGCGTCAGCACCTTCAACGTGCCGGCGGCTTGCGTGGCATCCTCCCAGACGCCGATTCCAACGCCGGCGACGAGTGCTGCCCCGAAGGCAGCGCCCTCGGCAGCGCCTTCCGTCGTCACAACGTCGCACTCGAACATATCGGCCTGGATCTGGCGCCACAGCGCAGACTTCGCCCCGCCTCCCGATGCCTTGATGAGCGTACCTTCGATGCCCATTAATTTCAACAGCGCGTGCATGTCATGGAAGGCATGGACCACGCCTTCCATGACGCTGCGCGCCACGTCTGCAAGATCGTGTCGTGTAGTCAGGCCGACGAATGCGCCACGCGCCGTCGGATCGGGATGCGGGCAGCGTTCGCCGTTCAAGTAAGGCAGGAACAACGCCCCCTTCGCACCCGGCGGACTTTTCTCGGCAGCCGCGCAGATCTCGTCGAATGTCAGGTCTTTGCCGTGCCCGGCCTCGGCCAGGATCGACCGGAACCAGCCCATTGCCCCGCCGGCATTGAGCGACACGCCCATCGCATGCCATTTGGACGGCGCGACATTGCAAAACATCTGAATGCGGCCATCCAGGCTCGGCGCCGGCGCATCGAGCGCAGCGGCAAGAATGCCCGCCGTCCCAATCGTCGTCTGTAACTCGCCCGGCCCGATGACGCCCGAGCCGATTGTCTGAATGACGCTGTCGCCACCACCGCCGACAACGGGAACACCAGCCGGCAAGCCGAACAGGGCAGCGCCTTCAATACTGACGCGCCCGGAAATCTCGTCGGATTCGTAGCAGGCGGGCAGAAGCCGCGGATCGATACCGAGCGTTTCGATGAGGCCGGATGCCCAGATGCGATTTTTTACGTCGAAAAGACCGGTACCGGATGCGTCCGATACCTCGGTTGCAAGCTCGCCGGTCAGGACCATGCGCAGATAGTCCTTTGGGTTCAGCATATGGCGCATCCGCGCGAAGAGTTCGGGCTCCCGGTTGCGCATCCACACGATCTTGCCGCCGGTGTAACCGACAAGCATGCGGTTGCCCGTGAGCGCGATCAGCGCTTCAAGCCCACCTGCCTTTTGCGTGATTTCGGCGACCTCGGCGGCGTTGCGCTGGTCGTTCCACAAAATGGCGGGGCGCAAGACCTTTCTATCTGCGTCCAGCGGGGTCAATCCATGCATCTGGCCGGAAAGACCGATGCAAATCAGTTCGACATCGCCGCAACCGTCCATGACCTTCGCCACGGCCTTGCACGCACCTTCGATCCAGAGCACCGGGTCCTGCTCGGTCCAGCCGACATACGGTTGGGAGAGACCGTAGGTAGCGGTGCTTGTCGCCAGCACATTGCCCTCGACCGACAGAAGAAGCGCCTTGCAGCCGGACGTGCCGATGTCGATGCCGAGGAGAGCCGCAGGCATGGGTCAGGCTCCCACGCCGTGAAAGAGGCGGACATGCTTGAAATTGAAATATTCCAACAAACCTTCGCGGCCATGCTCGTAGCCGATGCCACTCTGCTTGCGGCCGCCATAGGGTGCGTTCATGATACCGGCATCGACATTGTTGATGGCGACGTTGCCGTAGTCGAGTTCGGCCGACAGCGTGTAGATCTCCTGCAGGTCGCGCGCATAGACATAGGATGCCAGTCCGTAGGGTGTGTCGTTTGCCCTCTCGACGGCCTCTTCAAGCGTGTCGAAAGGAGCGACTCCGACGAGCGGGCCGAACGTCTCCTCGCTCATGACCTTCATATCCTGCGTGCAGTCAGCAACGACTGTCGGGCGGAAGAAGAAGCCCTTCGAAAGGGCCCCGCCGTCCGGCGCATCGCCGCCGGCTACAAGCCGCGCACCTTTCTCCAACGCATCCGCCAGATGCTCGCGGGTCTTCCTCAGCGGGTCGGCGGAGGCCATCGACCCGACGTCGGCAGCGGGATTGTCGAGGCCGTCGCCGATGGTCAGTGCATTGGCGGCCTTTGCGAGCTTCTCGAGAAACTCTTCGTAAAGCGGACGCGCGACGTAGATACGATTGATGGCGATGCAGATCTGGCCCATGTTGCGGAAAGAGCGGCGTGCAGCGCCCTTAACAGCTGCACCGATATTTGCGCTTGCGGTCACCACCAGCGGGCAATTGCCTCCAAGCTCCAGCGAAAGGCGCTTCACGCTCGGGCAGGATCGCTGGATGTGCAGTCCGACCGCGCTTGAGCCGGTGAAGGCGATCTTGTCGACGCCGGGATGATCCACAAGCGCCTGACCGACGATCGAGCCCTTGCCGGTGACGACATTGACGACCCCTGCGGGAATGCCAGCGTCCTTGACCTTCTCAGCGATCGCAAGCGCCGTGAATGGTGTCAGTTCGGCGGGCTTGACGATAATCGCGCAGCCGGCGGCCAAGCTGGCGCACAGTTTCCAGCCGACGAGCTCTGCCGGATAATTCCAGGGCGTGATCGCGCCCACCACGCCGATTGGTTCGCGAACAACCTGGCTCTGAAAGCCGTTCTGATCGTTCGGGACAATCTCACCGAGAATCCGTACGGCTTCCTCGCCGTAAAAATGGCATGCTTCCGCAAGCTTGAGGATTTCACCCTTGGCTTCGTTCAGCGGCTTGCCCTGCTCACTCGTCATGATCCGGGCCATGCGCGGCGCATCGGCAGCGATGAGATCGCCGAGCTTGTGAAGCGAATTGGCACGCAGCTTCGCTGGCACGCGCGACCAGACGCGGAAGCCGGCGCGTGCTGACTTTACCGCCGTCTCAATCTCGTCGGGCGAGGTTGCGGCGATCTGCCCGATAACTGTGCCCCGCGCGGGATTGACGACATCGATGCGCTCACCCGCACCCTCGATGAACTCGCCATTGATGAACAGCTTGCCGCTGATTTGGGACAGCATTGCCTCTGTCATGCGTTCCTCCAACATATAGGTCGCCCAACTCGAGAAGGCGAAATAGCATAACTACATGTACTCGGATTCGTAACCGGCGCAACGGAAAAACGAAAATCTGCGCCAAACATCCTTCAAAATGCTGTTTTACAACACGAAATTCCATAACTTGACTGTGGATCAAAAAGAGTAGACGCACTGAGCAGCCGCGAAGAGGCAATTTTCGTATTGATCGGCTTGACGTCGGCCGAGGTGTAAAATAGTTTTACTACGTTACGCAACAATAGAGGAGACATATGCTTCCCGAAGATTCCCATCAGGCGCGGCTTGTGGGACGTGTGGCGTGCAGACCTGAATGCACCATCCGGCGTCATACTTCGCAATGGCATTATGCTCGATGTGACTGCGGCCGTGAAGTCAGTCGCCGACTTTCTCGATGACAATCCGGCTGCGCGCTTCGAGACTTTGACGAGCGAGCCTATCGGCAAACCCGAGCATCTGGTTCTTGCGCCAGCGGAGATCGGTTATGGGCCTGATGCGGGACATGGCCAAGCGCGGCCTGCTATAGGCCAGGTACCAAACGGATGTGTTCCCGGCCTGCTAGACGGGCCAATCAACCCGGATTTGAGTGTAGAAGATGACCTATCGTTCTAAAATGGACTTGAATAATCGATTGGCCCTGGTGACTGGAGCAGGTCAGGGAATCGGTGCGGCCTGCGCCCAGGCCCTGGCGGAAACCGGTGCGGCAGTCGTCTGTACCGATATCGATCTCGGCCGCGCCCAAAACACGGCGCGTGCTATCGGCAGACAGGCCACGGCGCGACAGCTCGACGTCACAGACAGCGAGCAGTTGAACGCCATCGCCCGAGATCTGCCACCGCTCGACATTCTTGTCTGCAACGCTGGTATCGTCAGCAACGTGCCGGCCGAGGACATGACGGACGAGCAATGGGATCGCGTCATCGAGGTGAACCTCGGCGGCGTTTTTCGAACATGCCGCGCCTTTGGACGCCGCATGATCGAAGTGGGCCGCGGCTCGATCATCAATATCGGCTCGATGTCGGCCGACATCGTCAACGTGCCGCAGCCCCAATGCCACTACAACGCGTCGAAAGCAGGTGTCCATCACCTGACGCGCTCCCTTGCCGTGGAATGGGCAAAGCGCGGGGTCCGGGTCAACGCTGTGGCCCCTACCTACATCGAAACGCCTCTGCTACATGGCCTCGAAAGCCAGCCGGGGCTTATCGAGCGCTGGATCGACCTGACGCCCGCCGGGCGCATGGGCAAGCCTGACGAGATTGCGTCGATCGTCCAGTTCTTGGCTTCCGACGCGTCGAGCCTCATGACGGGGTCGATCGTCAGCGCCGACGCCGGGTATACAAGCATCTGAGGTGTCGCCATGCCGATTGCACTTGTTCTTGAAAAAAAACGCAAAATCACCCTGAGGGACATCGATCTCGACCTGACGCTAGGGGATCGCGACGTGCGCATCGCGATGGATGTCGTCGGTATATGCGGCAGCGATATCCACTATTTCCGACACGGCAAGATCGGGCCATTCATCGTCAGAGAGCCGATGATCCTCGGCCATGAGGGGGCGGGCACCGTAGCTGCCTGCGGGAGCGCCGTTCATCACCTTTCGGTAGGCGACAGGGTCTGCATCGAGCCCGGCATACCTGATTTTTCGAGCCGTCCAAGCCGGATCGGCCTCTATAATCTCGACCCGTCACTGACCTTCTGGGCAACACCGCCGATTCATGGCTGCCTGACACCGGAAGTCGTGCATCCGGCCAGCCTGACGTACAAGTTGCCCGACAATGTCTCGGCGGCGGAGGGTGCTATGGTGGAGCCCCTGGCGGTCGGCTTGCAGGCGGTCCACAAGACCGGCGTCGCGGCCGGCGACGTGGCGCTCGTGCTAGGCGCTGGGCCGATCGGCATCCTCGTAGCACTGTCGGCGTTGTCCGCCGGCTGTGCTCGCGTCCTGATTTTCGACCCGGCTTCGAAGAAGGTGGAGATGGCCATGCAATACGCCGGGATCGAGCCCCTCGATGCGGTTGTCGGCGGTCTCTCGGAACAGGTTCTGAAGGCGACGAACGGCTGGGGTGTGGATATTGTCTACGAATGCTCCGGTGCCGCCCCGGCGTTCATCGGGATCGCGGGCTGCCTTCGACCGGGTGGCACGCTGGCCTGCATCGGCATGCCGACGGCGCCCGTTCCCATCGATATCGTCGCGCTGCAAGTTAAGGAAATCCGTATTGTGACGGTTTTCCGGTATGCCAATGTCTACGACCGGGCAATCGCACTTCTCGCGGAAGGAAAAATCAACGTCAAACCGTTGGTTTCCGCGACATATCCATTTCCGGAAAGTATCGAAGCCTTCGAGCGGGCTGACGGGGGTCACCCACAAGACGTGAAGATACAGATCGCAATGCGCTGATAATTTGGAGATGAATGACATGAGCTGGACACCGAACGGAAAGCATCTGTTCGCAGGAGAATGGGTCGGAGGCGATACGACGGTTTCATCGACGCCGGCCACGGTAGTGGATTTCATGGTTCACGGCGGCGCGGCAATCATTCAGTGAACTTGCGCGTTGAAGAGATCAGAACCACGTGTATTAAGATCCGCGTACGCGGGTTGAATGGCTGATTTGGGGCGGTTCCGGACCGACCGCTTTTGGGTTCTGGAGACAGATAGCTGCCATTTCTTGGCAGGCGCGAGCGCCAAATCACCAGGGTACCTTCTGGGCGAAAGACGGCACGAAACCGGCGCCTAGGTCTCCCTGTGTATTGGCGAAGGCCTTCGCGCTTGGTCAAAAAGTGACCCTGACCTAGGAATCTGAGCTCGGGCGTGCGCGACCTAAAAGACATCGCGACGCGCGTATATTATTTTGACAACTACACTAGCAAGTGCGGAGCGTTAGCTCCGCACTTGCTGCTGGAAAAGCCGGAGAGCGACACGCTCTTCGGCCGTCACCGCGAACGAGCGTGCCGGATAGTCGAAGGAGCCGCCCCGGCTGATATGGCCATCGCCGATATAGCCCAGCACATAGCTGATCGCAGGATTGAACCGCCGAAGGCCCCATCCCGTCTCCTTGTGCAGCTCTTCCACACTGACGCTTTGATTGGCCGGAAGCACTTTATGGATCAACTCAACGGCATCCATGGCGGGATCGGTTCCGAGCGCCACCGGATCGAACTCAGCGAACAGCTCAGATGTCAGGTTAATCCTCGGCAGTTCGGGACCAAGCATCCGATAAAGGGTGACGTAGCCATCGGCTTCCAGCTTCGCCAAAGCATCGTCGAGATCGCGGTGTGGAACATCAGAGAATGCCGCACGAAACGCAGTGTCATCGCCCAAGCTGCCCGGCAATCCGTTTGGGTCATGCTTTGCAAACCAAAGTCCGACCCGGCTTGGGAGTACGCCGAGATCGCCGACCATCATCGGTGTATCCGCAGCCGGCGAAGGCTCCTGCACTTGCGCCTGTTCTTCGGGGATCGACGCCAGCAAGGGCGGAGGCATCAGTGACACAAGCCACTCGTCAATGACCGCGACGACTTTTTGCGCGACGATCGCAAAGGCGCGGATGTCTTCGCCGACGAGGGCGACCGTCTCGCCAATTTTCGCGTTCCCGGCGAGGTCGGCGAATTTCTCATCGATGACGCCAAGATTGTGCCCGATCACATGGCGCTTCTGAATGTTGAGCTCTAGGATTTTGAGCTCGGACGCGGAGAGTGACGCAAAGGGGTCGAAGCCGAAAAACACGTAGCGCTTGCGACCCCTTGCCACATTCTGAAAGTCATTGCCGACGGGCTTCACCGGGGCCGTGTCTTCATGGCGCTGGCTCACCCCATGACGATACGCGACCTTCAGGGTCGCCTCGAATGCGGTGAGAACATCCTCGTGGGCGTTGCCGAGAAGCCGGTACGCCAGCTCTTCCAGTTCATTGTCCAAAGCCTCTGCCAAGTCGACCTGCGCGCTAACAAGCTCCACCTCGCGGGCGAAATGCAGCGCAAGGTTGGGGGCACCGCAATCCGGGCAAAAGAGCGAAATCGCATAGACGCCATAGTCGCGCCCGCAATGGTCGCACACCAGCTCGCGCATTAGGTCCTTCCTGCGAAAACGCGGCTTCGGTTTCGAGCGCGATGGCCCAGCCTTGAAGGTAATGCCCTTGTGCTTGCGACCGAGATCAGAAAACATCTCGCGGAATGCGGACCGGACATCCTCGACGGCAGCATGCTCGACGGTCGCCCGCGCTGCTTTGATGTCTTCAGGATGAATGAAGGCATCGTCATCATCGATGACACCGCTATAGGGGCAGACTGTTTTCTTCGTTCCCGGTGGCTGCTTCATGCGAAGAAGCTGCGCCTCTGTCGGCTCGATTTCAGCGACACGGTTCCCGATCAGGAAATGCCGTGGCTCCGCAGCCTCGTTCGGAGAATAGCGGTACGCCCTGCTGTTAGGCGTTCGTGGGACCGGGATGGCTAGCTTCATCTTGCCCCGCGTTCCGCCAGTCCGATACTTTTCAAGGTTCTTCATTTTCATACGGATGATTTTGATCCGAGTCGCCGATACTGTCGAATCCAATTGGGCGTTATGTGAGTGTGACAGGAAATGGAGAAAAAACGCCAACGTCCCGAAACTCACGGGCAGGGGCGCGATCACTCTCACCTGTGTCGTGAATCCAACATGCAGATATCCACCCTGAACTTGACATCATGACGAATTACGGACCGGCAGCTCCTAAGCGATCGCGACCGCGGCCTGAACGACCGAAATGGGGGCGCGCATTGCCGACTGACCGGATCCAACCTTAATTCCGGCCTGTGGCGCTGACACCGTGCCTCCCCAAGAACAGACCTGCCATCTTTGGCTTGATCGGATCCGCAGTCAGGATGCTTTCTAGTACATCGTTCGCTTGTAGTCCTCCTCCAAGCCCGCATCGATCTTGCGCATCTCTTCCTCCTCCGGTGCCCCGGTCGTTTCATCCAGTATCATCTTGATCAACGACGGCATCTGTTTGCGATCCTGATGGTGAGCAGTATCCCAAATATGCGAGCGCCTGAGGGCCTTTGCGCAATGCAGGAAGACCTCGCGGACCTGCACCACTATTGCTAGAGTGGGGACGCGACTGTTGACCGTCATGGTTTCGAGAAGGTCCGGGTCAGTGACTATGCGTGCCACTCCATTGACGCGCAGGGTGTCGTCGAAGCCAGGGATCATGAACAACAGCCCCACAGCAGGATTTGCTATGACGTTAGAAAGGCTGTCCAATCGATTGTTCCCTGGACGGTCAGGAATAGCCAGGGTCCTGTTGTCCAAAATACTTACGAACCCGGGCTGGTCGCCGCGTGGGCTCACATCTGCCCGGCCGTTTAGATCCTGCGTGCCCAAACAAAGGAACGGTGAACGTCGGATAAACGCTTGCGCATGCACTCCAAGAATTTCCTGAAACTTCTGAATAGCGAGGTTATGCGTGGCCGGGTAAAGTTCGCGCAAAGCTTCCTCGCGGTTGATGACGAATTTCGGATCCATACCTCTCCTCCAAGAGACTTCGCATTTTCAAATGCCTCAAGATGAGGTGCGCACATCAGTTTTGTCAAGCGCCCATCTACCTTACCGCGACAGCAGTAATTCGGCTATTAGGCTAACGTTCTAGGCAGCTCCAGCAGTGAGTCGGCCGATCGTGTAGAAGCTGCCTTCTCACCGTCCTATCCAGAACGGGCCTGTCATTAACCCACCCAATCACAGACATTGCGGTAACCTAAGCGGACCGGCAACTTTCAGGAACCGCCTTGTCGCATCAACGACCGAAATGCGGGCGCAAAGCAGTCGTCGTTAGTTTCGTCACTTTTATGCCTGCTTTTGCCAAATCAAATAATCATCAACGAGAGGGGCATAACTAGCGACTCTGCAGTCCACGCTCTGTTCGAGACGTAGTATTGAATAGGCGAGACAAAATGTCTTCCTTCCGACCGGAAGTTAAATACCGGTCCGCCCTTGCCGGTCGGGGGAAACCAAACTTCATCGGTGCCAGCTCGACGATACTGTCACCGGCAGATCGCATCACCCGAGCCGTATCGCCGATCTTCGTCGTACGCTCACCGCGCCATAGCTTTCAGGTAAAACCGCCTTTTTCGTCAGACTTTTCAAAATCGCTCATGACTACCCCCTTTGAGCGGCAAAGCGGCCCCGCAGATCGCCCCTGAATTCCTGCGGGTGGTCCTCTATTTGCGAACCGGTTCGATTATCGCATGAATGTTTGATCGCTCTGCGACAATCACAGCTGCCGCTGGTCAGCGAAAAAGACCTGCAAAGATGTTTTCAGGTATGAGCGGCAGCCTTTGGGGCGCCAAGCCATTTTTGAAGTACCATCTTTCAAGCCGTGCTCTACCAATGCTGCGCTGCTGAAGCGGGAGAAAATTCAGCGCGTTGCGTCTGAAAATCTTGTCGCAGATCTCCTCGGCAAAACCGCAGTCACTGAGCAGAAATGCTTTGACACTGCCGACATAATGTTCATATCCCTTCTCCTGACCCAGCATCAGCCAATCAGTTCCAAATATCAGTCGATCGACTTTTGGATCGAAAAGGTCTGTCCAAAGCCGGAAATTCGCCGCCAGAGATTTCCGCAGCACGGCGTCGCCGCTCAACGCTTCCGAGAAATAACTAATATCCCCATAGATCTTGTGGCGTGGATGGCCCTTCATAAATTCGCCCAAGGCCCACTCCCAGCTTCTCTGTGGAAATGCGAGGTTCTCGCGCCCCTGCGAAGGAGCATCAAAACGGCCGAAATGAGCCAAACAGACCCGAAGTTTGGGAAATTCGCTGAAAACGGGAGTCCAATAGTGCGGATCGCCCCGCTTGGCGTAGCCGTTACCCGATTCGTTCGACGAATAGCCATGAGCGAGAATGGGTGCATCGAGTTTCATGCACAGCGCGTAGAGCTTGCGAAGCGCCTCATCCATCTGCCGGCTAGGGTCGAAACCCAGCATATCGAGCGACCGCTGAGGATAAGGACGCCTATTTCCGGATGGCTGGAAGCCCATCGGTGGGTAAAGCTTCACGCCGGCAAATCCAAACTCGCTCAAAGCACGCTCGACTGTTTTAAGAGAGCTCACCTTACCCTTGTGGTTTTCAAAGACCACTTCCCGCAATGGGTCGAAACCGATGTAGCCGTGGAGCACCGGGCCATCTTTTTGCCTGACGCAACGCACCGAAATTTCGGACATCACTTCCATCTGTTCCGAAATCGGTGATTTTACATCTTCATAAAGCCACTCGTCGTAGTCGACGAGTGCGGGAGCCAACATTGCGAGCCTGAATCCCTGGCCGGGGGTGTCGGCGATGAGCTTTTCGACAAGGACATGGCGATATAACCTGAACAGGCTGAACCAGTTGAGATACCGCGAAATGGCGCCCTTTGACGTAAAGACTTCCCGACTGGCAACCCGGGCGTCAGAAAAGCTCATTTCCGTGGCCGAGCGCATGATCTCCATGCGGGAGCCAAGCATATAAGCCAGGAACTTTTCGTCGCCCGCAACTCGACGCTTCTGCCGACGAGTAGGGGCCGTCATTGTCACGATATTCCGCCGCCGGCGATCGAGCATCACAAGAAAGTTCGCAGTGTCAGTGATGGCCGCCTCGCGTGCTTCAGCCGGCTCCCGTCTCGCAGGAGCCTTGGGGATGCCCTTCAGAAAGGCGATCTCCTCCTTGGCGGTTGGTGCTTTGTCTGTTCCCAGAAGAGTCAGGATCAGTTCTATGAAACGGTCTGTGACATCGGGATCCCGGATCTCGAACGTTTTCATCATCGCAGATTGCTTCGGAAAGTCCCTGATCACCACCTGGCGGAGGAACCGCGCCGCGGGCAAATCGGAAGCGTTGAAGACGTGGCAATGCGCATCAACGATCAGGTGCTTAGCGCTCGGCTGTAAGGGATCGGGATTTGTCCGATTGCAGCCGCCGGTCAGCACCGCAGCTGACAAAGTCGTATGGCGAAGAAAGTCTCTTCTGCGCATCAACAATCCCCATGTATACGTGCAAGGATGCAATCACGACGCCAGTATAATGGCAATGGCTCTTACCTGACGAGTGAGTAAAAGGCATCAGAATGGAAAGGAATATTGTCGCAGACACGTCCAGCGGCCCGACGGTCTCGTCAGTCGCCCCAGTCGCGTTATGGTTCCGCAATCAAATACCGTACTCATTATTCCAACGAGGATGCTGTCCCGTATTATTCTGGCAATGCCACGCGGGGCTCGTTTACCTTTTTGGCGTGAAATGTCCTCATGACAAAAGTACGCGTAAGTTATCAAAGCCCCTGCTTCGTGTTCTTGAGCGCCCTCTGCAGAGCAAAGTACGCCGGAAGTGTGTTCGGGCTCAGCCACAGCTAACGCATGATCCGATGCCGGCAAGAATTGAGCCCTGCCTTGCACTACTCAAATCAACACTGCCTGCAAGCGGTGCTAAAAGGTAATGCGCAAGCTGGCATCCGCGCTCTCCATCGCTCACAACTGATCGAGAGCGCCAACGCTCTGAAAGACGGCCTTGGCGAAAAGGCCATGCAGATCCACATGCAGCGCATCGTCGGCTCCTTCGTCGGCTCAGCTTACGCCGCGGGGCAATTCTACAGCCGATCGGTGACGGAAGCGCGTGACCTCACCAGCAAACTCTCCAACGATTATCGCGACGAAGACCTTGACGGCCATATGGGTTTCGACAGCCGCGCCCAGCGCAAGCGCGAATTTGCTGCCGACATGGGCCTTCAGGCCCATGTTCTCCAAATGGCAGCCGAAGGCGCCGTCTCCGCCTACGAGGACATCACCGGGGAAACCTGGAAGCCCTACGAACGCACGGTCGAGCAATCTGGCGCATCCGTCGATCAAAAGGCCGCCAGTGCCCAGATGGCAGCATTCGAATAGGACGATTGCGGGCTTCGGCCCCGCATTTCTCGTTCCCGTTCGAAACGGCCGGGCGCCACAAGGCGCCGGCTTCTTGAGTGGGACATAGCGCACCCATACGGTCCGCTCCGGCTCGTGATCTAGCTTCGGCCGGCTGGTGCCGGCGCAACGGCAAGCCGCCCTCCACTTCGTTTCGGCCCGGATCTCACTATCCCCACTCCTCGTGGGATCACCTCGGGGTGCGCCGTCTCCGGCCTTCGCTCGACCGCCGTGACGGACCGCGATGGGCGCGATCTTCGAATGGAGGAGAGAAATTGAGACAGGAAAGCAGGAAGAACGGTCAGGAAACGCGCGTCGACATCTATGCAAAAATCACAGACCGCATCATTGCCTCGCTGGAGGTGGGCGTCCGCCCTTGGGTGCAGCCCTGAAGCAGCGGCCATCTGGAAGATCGCATTACCCGTCCATTGCGGCCCATTGGCGAGCCCTATTCCGGTATCAATGTTCTGTTGCTGTGGTCGGAAACGGTCTCGCGCGGTTCCCGCTCTCCGACATGGATGACATTTCGCCAGGCGGCCGAGCTCGGCGCGCATGTCCGCAAGGGTGAGACCGGTTCGACAGTCGTTTATGCGAACCGGGTCAGGAGGACGGAAAGGGCGGACAATGGCGATGAGGTCGAACGTGATATTCCGTTTTTGAAAACCTACACGGTCTTCAATTTCGAACAGATCGATGATCTGCCCGATGAATACCTACCTTCTCTTCGGCAAGATCCCAAGATAGACGTCAATCGCATTGCCGCAGCGGACGCATTTTTCGCGGCAACGGGAGCCGTGATCCGCCACGGTGGCAACAAGGCCTTCTTTGCTCCAGGCCCGGATATCATCCAGATGCCGCCGATCGAAACCTTCCGGGACGTGGAATCCTACTACGCGTCCCTGGGCCATGAACAAATTCATTGGGTTGGAGCGAAGCATCGTCTCGATCGTGATCTGTCGCGCCACGCGAAAGACAAGACCGAGCGTGCGCGTGAAGAGCTGATCGCCGAACTCGGCGCCGTTTTCCTGTGCGCCGATCTCGGTATCGTGCCGGAGATGGAACCACGACCGGATCACGCGAGCTATATTGCTTCCTTGGCTCTCGATCCTCAAGAATGAGAAACGGTTCGTCTTTTCCGCAGCCGCGCATGCGCAAAAAGCGGTGGCCTATCTCCACGATCTTCAGCCTATGGCGCAACGTACGGCTTGAACCAGGCGCTATGGATGCGGGCAATCGCCGCATCTGTCTCAAAGCCACGCTCTTCGACGACGTCGTCAATACCAAGCCGCAGGACGAGCCAGAAATCGGGCCGCTGTCTTCGGACTGGAAGCCGGCTGAAAGATCGACGTGAGTTCCGGCGCGTGCATGTTGAAATGAGGCGGCCATGCAATCGAACGCTTGCTGCGCGGCATATCGACAACGCGGTGAGAAACAGCTTGGGGCCACCCTCATAGGTGCGTCGAAGCGAGAGATCAAGCTTGGTTTTGTGAGCTGAGCGGGCTGGAGCGCGGGTAGGTCGTTTACAATCGATAACCGCCAGATGACGCCATTGCCGTATTCCTTGCGACCTGTCAGCTGGCTCAGCCACTCGGGTCTCGATGGGGCATGTCTGACGGAAGATCACCGAACTGAAGCTCGGCTCGATCGGCATCCGCAACGGCTGGCTCGTTTTCTTCCCCTGTGCGCCGAAGCGCCCATTCCTCGCGAGGCAAGAAAGCCTCTCCCTTGGCCGTCCTCCACGGCGTTTCGGCCTTTCAGGTGCAGGCCGATCGTCCCCGGTCTTATCGACAGCCATCGAGGCCGCGGTGGGCGCGGCCCGAACAACAGAAAAGGCACACGACAATGGCAACCATCGGCTCTTTCACCGCTTCCGGCAATGGCTTCAACGGCACCATCAAGACACTCAACCTCAACGTCAAAGCAACCGTCCGCGCAGTCGAGCGCGCCACCGAAAAGGGTCCGGACTTCCGCATCCTCGCAGGTAATGTCGAGTTCGGCGCAGCGTGGAAGAAAACTTCGAATGAAGGCCGCGACTACCTCTCGGTCAAGCTCGACGACCCGAGCTTCCCGGCCCCGATCTACGCAACCCTGATTGAGGTGGAAGGCGAGGAAGGCCTCTCCCTCATCTGGTCTCGGCCGAACCGGGACTGAGCATAAGGAGGGCCCCGCCGAAAATTGCGGGGCTCTCCTTTATCGAAGGGATCACTTGTTCAGTGCATCCTTGAGCGCCTTAGCAGACGTAAAGGTGAGCTTCTTGGAAGCCGAAACCGTCATCTTTGCTCCGGTCGAAGGGTTGCGACCCTCGCGCTCGGGCGATGCCTTCACCTTGAACTTTCCGAAGCCCGGGATAGACGTTTCAGCGTCGGAGCCCGCGGCGTTCGCGATCGCCTGGAAGACGGCCTCCACGATGCCTTTGGCCTGGACCTTCGTCAGGCTGTTGTCGGCTGCAATCTTGTCGGCGATTTCATTTGTGGAGGTCATGGAATTCCCTAGCATCTTCTATGAAAGGCCGAAACCCTGTCAGCTTGCGAAGAGTTTGTCACTGACGCGCTGCAGCGAAGAATGTCCAAGACGCTGGATTTCCACAGGAGGTTTTGGTCTATAGCCTCGATTTCGCTTTTCGCGGAGAAGTTCGAAGAACAGACCGATGGCGTGCTTCTCTTCATTGAAGACGTGCACCTTCTGCCGGCCGCGTGTCCCGATCCTCCCCCAACTGCGCACCAGCGCCACCTCGCCGAACAGTGTCGGCTGGACGGCGAGCGCATAGAACCGCGCCATGTTCTTCTCAAGCTCGATACGCTCGACATAGAGGTGATAGGGTTGAACGATCATCTTCGCACAATCGCCCATTCAGATTCCGGCGTCCAATCAGAGTTTTGAATCGTCCGATGCACATCGATTCATTTTCGTGATCAGATGTTGCCGCCGACGTCGTTTCACTTCGCTCTTCTATGTTGAAACATGTACCCTGTCGGGGTGCGGGGAGTCGTGACTCGCTTCATTCCTAACTTTCAATATTGCTGTTGAAGCGGTTGTGGCCGACGCAGGTTCTCATGTCTTCGCGCCGGAACCAGACAGCGCGACCGCATCTCAGTGGCGCGTTGCCGGCGGTGAAGACGATCTGCTCGTCGCCGCGCATGCGCAGGACCTCGTGCGGCAGGATCAGTGGACGGTGCGTGAGCTGTTTGGAGCGCGTGCGCGATGATCCCGACATCTGCGACGAGTGGCTGGTCTGATCGACCTCGACGGTGGTATCACCACAGCGCTTCGAGATATACTCTGCGGTTTCCGGGTCGTTGATCGCTGCAAACGAGATCCAGGACGCAGACTCGAACCATTTCGAGCTGGCGTCGCGGCCCCCATAGGCTTCTCGCATCTGGCCGATTGACTGGAATATCAGCGTCAGCGTCAGACCGTATTTGCGGCCGGCGTCTCGCGCGGTTTCGAGGATGCGCAGATAGCCGAGACGCGCCACCTCATCCAGAAGAAACAGCGTCCTGTTCGTCACCTCGCCATTGCGATTGTAGATCGCGTTCATCAGTGCGCCGATGATCACCCGTGCGAGCCCCGGATGGGTTTCCAGTACCTTGAGATCAAGTGCGATGAAGATGTCGGTGATGCCGGCGGCGAGATCGTCGGTCGAGAAGCTCGAACCCGACACCAGCGCCGCATAGTTCGGATAGGAAAGCCAGTGTGTCTCCTTCACAGCATTGGCATAGACGCCGCTGAAGGTCTCGGGTGTCATTGAAATGAAGGGCGCGACGTTCTCCTTCACGAAGGCCGAATCCGACTGGTTGTGAATGTTGGTAAGACGCTCGCGAAGCTTCGGCTCCGGCTCGGACAGGTTCGCCCGGACTTGACGCAATGTCTGATCCTTTTCTTCCGTATGACCGGAGAGGCAGACATCGGCGATCAGAGCAGTGAGCAGCTGCAGGGCAGAGGCGCGAAAGAAGTCGTCGCGGGCCGACGCCTGCCGCGGATTGTCGGTCATCACCCACGTGGCGACCGCGACAATATCTTCCTCCTTCGTGCTGCCGAACCGGCCGATCCAGTCGAGAGCGTTAAAGCCGATTGCCGGATTTCCCGGACCAAGCACGATGACATTCCGGCCCGCCTGCTTTCGATGCTCGATCACCATCGGCGCAACCTCGCTCGATGGATCGAGCACCACGAGGCCGCCACCCCATTTGAGCGCGGTCGGGATCGTCACCGACGTCGTCTTGAAGCCGCCGGAGCCGGCGAAGACGACACCATGCGACGAGCCGAAGGATCCGTCGAAGCACAAGAGCGGAGACTTGCCGCCCGCCCCCCATGTGTCCTTCGCATCGGCGCGGAACGAGATCGCCGACACGCTGTGGCGGTCGACGCGATATCGCTCGCCGATGACGATGCCGCCGGCATCGGGAAATAGCCGCGCCGCCTCGGGCATGCTCATCCAGTCGCTCTCGCCATGAATCGCGCGCTTGCCCCGGATGCGGCGTGGCGCAGTGGCCGCGAAGGCGGCATTGCCCGTGATCGCGACGCGCAGTCCGAACACGCCAGCGAGCAGCGCGACGGTGACGCCGGCCATCATCGCCGGGTCGACATAGGCGATCAGTGAGCGTCCCGCCGGCACTCGATCGGCAAATGCCGAAATCCGCATGGCCTCACGCATCACGGCGATGATCGTCGCTGCCATGCTTCCGACGACGAAGCCCCATCCCGCAACTTTGATGCTCGACGAACCATTCGTCGCGAAAAGAAAGATGACGCCAATCGCGCCAGCTGCGACATAGGGCAGGGCGATTCCGATCCGGCCGAGCATCAGACGCGCATTGTCTGTCTTGCCGAACGCCGCGAGCCATTGTTCGATGCCAGTCATTCCGATGACGACGGCGATCATCAGCAGGGCGGGAACGATTGCAAACAGGATCCTATTCATCACGGCCAAACGCCTCCGCGCCGATCGCTGTCAGGCGCGATTGTTCCGCTTCGTCATCGCGCAATCGCCTCGCCGCGTCGATCAGCATGCCGAGCAGCAGCGCGCGCTTTTCGTAGCGCAGACCGGCCTTCACGATCAGCCCGCCGAGCTCAATCTTCTCGCGCGTGTCCTTCTTCCGCGCCTCGGATGACGTCGATCGGCGCATTCGCTCAAGCCTCGCCAGCGCCGCCCGACACCGCGCCAGCCGTGACCGGCGCGGTCTCGGGTTTGCGGGGTTTCGCGTCGCTCCTATGAAACCGCACCGCCAGTTCCTGGAAGGCCTTCTGCAGTTCAGTCTCCTCGATCTCGATCTCGCCCAATCCCGCCTTCAGCGCGATGCGGCCGATCCGCTCGGCCTCCCGCGTCTCGGCTTGACGGAGCTGATCCTGCAGACGGGCGATTTCTTCCCTGATTTTCGATGACGGCTTCTTCATTCCGGTTGAACCCCATGTCGGTTGCGTCTGTGACCGGACATCAGTTTTCGCCGGATGCGCCGCCTGCGCGACTAATAAAAAAGCTAGTCGGCGCGGCCGACTCTTTGGATGATCATCCCGACCGTTCCGAAGGAGCGGTTTCCAAGGGCGCAGTAATACGTCGCAGTCGCGACGTGCCTGCGCCGGCCCGGCGAGGCCCGATCCGATCCCGACGAACACGATGTTCGTTCAACCGTCGGGATTAGTATCGCCTTGGCCATCACGCATTTCACGCCCCAGCTTATCGGACGCGGCAATGGCCGCAGCGCCGTGCTGTCGGCTGCGTATCGCCATTGCGCGAAGATGACCTATGAAATCGAAGCGCGCACCGTCGACTATTCCAACAAGCGCAATCTCGCCCATGAGGAGTTCTTGGTTCCACCCGGTGCTCCGAAATGGGCGCTGGCGTTGATCGCCGATCGGTCTGTTTCTGGAGCCGCGGAAGCCTTCTGGAACCGCGTCGAAGCCTTTGAGAAACGCGAGGATGCGCAATTCGCCAAGGAGTTCATCATCGCGCTGCCGGTCGAATTGTCGAAGGAGCAGAACGTGGCGCTGATGCACCAGTTCGTGTTCGAGCAGGTGTTGGCGCGCGGGCAGGTAGCGGACTGGGTCTATCATGACGAACCTGGCAATCCGCACGTTCACCTGATGACGACATTGCGCCCACTGACCGAGAACGGATTCGGGCCGAAGAAAATTGCTGTCATGAGTGATGACGGTCAGCCGGTTCGAACGAAGACTGGCAAGATCCAGTATCGGCTGTGGTCCGGCGAGAAGACAGAGTTCCTTCAGCAGCGCAATAGCTGGCTCGATTTGCAAAACCAACATCTCGCGCTAGGTGGGCTGGAAATCCGCGTCGATGGCCGATCCTATGCCGAGCGCGGCATCGACTTCGTTCCCACGGTACACATCGGCGTCGGCGCCAAGGCGATCCAGCGTAAATCGGAGCAGGACGGAAGTGGCGTCGAACTTGAACGACTGAAGCTGTTCGAGGAGCAGCGGCAGGACAATACCCGGCGCATCGAGAAGCGGCCGGAGACCGTGCTTGACATCATCTCATCGGAGAAGAGCGTCTTCGATCAACGTGATATTGCCAGGGTTCTGCATCGCTATATCGATGATGCCGGCACCTTCTCCCATCTGATGGCGAGGATCCTCCGGAGCCCGGAGATACTGCGCATCGAACGCGACAGCGTCGGCTTTGCCACCGGCGAAAGAATCCCCGCCCGCTATACGACGCGCGAGCTGATCCAGTTGGAAGCGGGGATGGCAAAACGCGCCATGGCGCTTTCGCAGGCCGGTGGTTTCGACATCAACAGCCGCGTTCTCGAGACAACTTTCGAACGTCATTCGCGCCTGTCGCTAGAGCAGAAGACCGCGATCGAGCATGTGGCCAAGCCCGCCCGGATCGCCGCTGTCGTCGGCCGGGCAGGGGCCGGCAAGACGACGATGATGAAGGCGGCGCGCGAGGCTTGGGAGCTCGCAGGCCACCGCGTGGTCGGCGGCGCCCTCGCCGGCAAGGCGGCTGAGGGTCTGGAGAAGGAAGCCGGTATCGACAGCCGCACGCTGGCCTCATGGGAGCTACGCTGGAAAGAGGGCAGGGACGCGCTCGACAAGAACACCGTGTTCGTGCTGGACGAGGCTGGCATGGTTGCCTCGAAGCAGATGGCGCTGTTCGTCGAGGTAGCATCCAGGGCAGGGGCCAAGCTGGTGCTTGTCGGCGATCCCGAACAGTTGCAGCCGATCGAGGCCGGTTCCTCTTTCCGCGCGATCGTCGAGCGCATCGGTTATGCCGAGCTCGGAACCGTCTATCGCCAACGCGAGCAATGGATGCGCGACGCCTCGCTGGACCTGGCGCGCGGTCGTGTCGAGGAAGCGGTTAACTCCTATCAGCAGCGGGGCCGCATCTTCGGCTCGGTGGTAAAGCGGCAGGCAATCGAAACCCTCATCGCCGACTGGAACCGCGAATACGATCCCACCAAGACGATCCTGATCCTCGCCCACCTTCGCCGTGACGTTCGAAGCCTGAACAGCTTTGCCCGCGAGAAGCTGGTCGAGCGCGGCATCGTCGGTGAAGGCCATGCCTTCCGAACGGACGACGGCCTGCGCCGCTTCGACGCGGGCGACCAGATCGTTTTCCTGAAGAACGACAGCGCGCTCGGCGTGAAAAACGGCATGATTGGACGTGTTGTCGAGGCAACGCAGAACCGAATCGTCGCCGAGATCGGCGAGGGCGATCAGCGCGAGAGCGTCACCGTCGAGCAGCGGGTCTACCGCAACGTCGACCATGGCTATGCCACGACCATCCACAAGAGCCAGGGCGCGACTGTCGATCGCGTGAAGGTGCTCGCCTCGCTCTCGCTCGACCGGCATCTGACCTATGTGGCGATGACCCGCCACCGGGAAGATCTGGCGCTTTACTACGGACGCCGGTCCTTCGATCTCAACGGCGGCCTCATTAAAATCCTGTCGAAGCGCAACGCCAAGGAAACGACGCTCGATTATGAGCGCGGCACGCTCTACAGGCAGGCGCTTCGCTTCGCCGAGAACCGCGGCCTGTCCATGGCCCATGTTGCCAGGACTCTCGTCCGCGACCGGCTCGACTGGACACTCAGGCAGAAGCAGCGGATCGCCGACCTCGCAATGCGCCTGCGTGGCGTGGGCGAGCGGCTCGGTCTTGTCGAAAGCCGCAAAACCCAGTTCAGAAAGGAGACCGAACCAATGGTCGTAGGCATCACCCTGTTCTCGAAATCGCTGCAGGATGCGGTGGAGGAGAAGCTCCTAGCCGAAACAGACGCTCGACAAGCTCGTCGCCGACACCGCGTCGATCGGCCCGCTAAAGGGCAAGACGGGTATCCTGGCGGGTAAGCCGGAGAAGCAGGCCCGGCATGTTGCCGAGGTGAACGTGCCGGCCCTCAAACACGACATCGAGCGTTATCTCGGCCTTCGAGGCGCGGCGGTACACAAGATCGAGGCAGAGGAGAAATCCCTCCGCCACCGTGGCTCGATAGATATCCCGGCGCTGTCACCCTCCGTATCTGGAGTGCTGGAAAAGGTGCGTGACGCCATCGACCGCAACGATCTGTCCGCCGCGCTCGCCTTCGCTGTTTCCAACCGGGAGATCAAGATGGAGATCGATGCGTTCAACCGCGCTGTCGCCGAGCGGTTCGGGGAGCGCAAGTTTCTGACCAACGTTGCGCGTGAACCTGCCGGCAAACTGTTCGACACGCTCTCCGAGGGGCTCTGTCCAGCCGAGAAGGAGAAGCTTGCAAAGGCGTGGCCGCTCATGCGCACCGGACAACTGCTCGCGGCCCAGGAACGGACCGCCGAGACGCTGAAGCAGATTGAGACGCTCCGGCTGGCGCAGCGCCAGGTGCTCAAGCCATGAGCCGCGGGCACGTCGTGTCGCCTGTGCTTGTGACGTCCGTTGCCCTGCTGACGATTGCGGCCGGCGGCTGGTTTGGCGGGTATCGGCTGAACCTCACGCCGAGCGAGCCGCTCGGCCTGTGGCAGATCGAGCCGCTGACACGGCCTCTCTCCGTCGGCGATATGGTGTTCGATTGTCCGCCTTCATCGAAGGAGTTCGCTTTGGCAGTGGAGCGCGGCTACGTCCACCGCGGGCTTTGCCCGGTCGGCGTCGCGCCCCTCATCAAGACCGTCGTGGCGCTCTCCGGCCAGCGTGTGGAGATTGGCTCCGATGTCGTCATCGATCGGCTTCCTCTGCCGAACTCCGCCGTTCGTCCAAGTGACGGCGCGGGGCGCCCGCTCCATCCATTTGCCGGCGGCATCGTGCCTTCCGGACATCTGTTCCTTCACTCCGACTTTGCGAGTTCCTATGACTCCCGATATTTTGGGCCTGTGCCGGAAACAGGCCTTCTCGGTCTGGCGCGCCCCGTCCTTACCTTCGATCCCTGATCTCCTTTATCCGGTCGGACTGATCAGCGGGGCGAGCATCGTCGGCGTGCTGAGCTGGAGCGGATGTGTCCTTGCACTGCCGCTGGCGATGACGTTCCCGACACTTTGGGCCTTCTCACGATCGCGGGTGACCGCTGTCCTCGTGTCGACCGGATACTATCTGGCGGCCTCGCGTGGGCTGCCGCAGGCCGTCGCCAGTTTCTATTCGTCCGATCTGTGGCCGGGGCTCTTGCTCTGGATTGTCGCCTCGCTTGCTTTCGTCAACGTTCATGCGGCGCTCTGGACGGATCGTCCGGGAACGGGACGGGCGCTGCGATATGGGGCGGCGGCGGTGCTGATGGCGATCCCTCCCTTCGGCATTGCGGGCTGGGCGCATCCGATCACAGCGGCAGGCGTATTGTTTCCGGGATGGGGGTGGGTTGGTTTCGGTGTAGGCGCAGCCGGCCTCATTGTCATGACAACAAGATGGTGGCCGGCTGCCGCCAGTGCCCTCGCGGGCCTCTGGCTCTGGTCCGCCGCAACGTGGACAGGTTCGGGCTTACCGGAAGGATGGAGAGGCATTGACCTCGATCAGGGGAAAAATCTCGGTCGCGACACTTCGCTAGAGCAGCAGCGTGACCTGATCGCTACAGTGAAACGCGCCGCGGGTGAGGGCGCGCGCGTTGTCGTTCTTCCCGAAAGCAGCCTTGGTTTCTGGACGCCGACCGTCGCGCAGCTCTGGCAGGGAGGGCTGTTGGGTAGCAACGTCACCGTGATCGCTGGCGCGGCGACCGTCGACCCTGATGGCTACGACAATGTGCTGGTTTCGATTTCGGCGGCGCGTGCGCGGATTCTCTATCGCGAACGGATGCCGGTTCCGGGCTCCATGTGGCAGCCCTGGCGCGCGTGGATGGGGCAGGCAGGCGGTGCACGTGCGCACCTCTTCGAAAATTCGGTTGTTGACTTGTCGGAAACGCGGGTCGCGCCGCTGATTTGTTATGAACAGCTCCTCATCTGGCCGGTCCTCCACTCGATGCTCTATTCGCCCAACATGATCGTCGCGACCGGAAACGGTTGGTGGACATCGGGCACGTCGATCGTCGCCATCCAGAAAGCCAGCGCCGTCGCCTGGGCGCGACTGTTCAACCTCCCGCTCGTCACGGCATTCAACATCTAAGCAAGGAGAAGTCGCGATGGTCGATGCCGCCCTGATCAAGCAATGTGCCGATGCCGGCCTGAAGCCCGCAATCGTCAAGAAGTTCATCGAGCGGGCGGGATCGCCCGACCCCCTGACTGTTACCGTGCGCTCCGGCAATCGTGTCGTTCTCGTTCCGAAGCCGAATACCGTCGAGGAGGCGATGGACCTGATCCGCCAAAATGTCGGCCGGAACGTCACCCGCGTCGGCATCACGCAATATCCGGCTGGCCTCGGCATTCTCGAAGCCGGACAGCTGAAGACAGATATGGTCGACCCCTGCGAAAACATCCGCATGGGAACGGCGCTGTTCGCCAAGGTCTATCGTATCGTCGTGAAATGGTACGGCAGCCCCGTCAGCGAAGCGTTCGACGATGCCATCATCGCATGGCAGACGGGGTATTTCGAGGGAAAAGCTGTGTTTACCGCATCCGATCCAGGCGCGGTAAAGCCAGTAAAGCTCAAGCCGGGCGACGACGTTGGATCGGAAAAGATGGCAGCTACATCGGCGGAGCCTCCCGTGGGAGAGTTCCCCGATGCCAACAAAGCGGGGATTCGTATAGATCTTTCGGGAGTAGGAGCGGGCAAGCCTTGACTGCGGGTGCTGCAGGCACACAGCGTCCCGTACGTTTGGAAAGCAGCAAATTTTGAGGCGTCTGAAAGCCACGCAGGCACTTTATGACTGATATTCAGCGGCAGGGTCGAAGGTGATAGTTCATTTCCGCATGCGGCAGATATGTCACTGATTTCGGCTGGAAATTTACCCATTACACCTCTATAAGAATCTGCGAGGCAGTACGCGCTGCCTTGGGGCGTAGAAACCCCTTGCCTACCGGTTGGCACCGGCCGTTGCGGTGCCAGATCCTCTGACCATGTGGCCGGGGGCCTGTGACGTATGTCCAGGTGCCTCGGTGCTAAAGGTCATGGGGACCGTGTAGACACGGTTTTCTACCCCCCGGCTAGGGCTCAAGGGATATTCGTCAGCGGGGGCGCACCGCGGACACCTTGGTGGAAGAAAATCATGTCATCCGGAAATAACGCGGACAATCAACCTGATCAAAAACTTGTCCTTAGGCCCATCGTTGGCTTAGCCGAGAATCTCCCGAAAGGGGATTTGGAGCGCATCACTATCGACGCGATCCTGCGTCATCGCCAACTTCGGGATGAGGCAGAAGAGCGATGTGAGCAATGCCAAACGGCAACTTTTGTCGACCCTCGTGGCAAAACTGTGGGGCCAGCCCGGATTGCCTATATTGTGGCTATGATCGATGTCCATGCCCAGCAAACAGTGCTCTCAACCTTATTAGACGTTCTGGGGTACGTTCCGCTTACGTCGGTTGACAAATCTCTATGACGTATCAGATCAATCTGAGCTTAGAAGCGAGCGACGCTGCTTGTATGAGACTTCCGGCATCGAGCGCCTTGCGCGCGTTGTTCAAGTGAAAATTCACGGTTCCAAAGGATAGGTTTTCGATTGCTGCGATAGCTCGCATCGACTTGCCCTCGGCGGACCATTTAAGGCAAATTGCCTGCTTGGCCGTAAGGCTAACCCGCTCGCTCGCCGTAGGTGCGAAATCGAGCTGCTCAAGCTTGGCATGAAGTTGAGATACCGCAGTCACCGCCGCAAGTTGGTCAATGTCTTTTTCGAGCGATAAAGATGGTTTGCTCGACGCAAGGGTAAGCATGGACATATGCCCGAAGGCAGTTCTTACCGGAATCGATATGCCAGAATTTATTCCAAAATCCGCCGCTTCCGAATAGAAGCGGCGCAGCTGTTTTGAAGACACTCGCCTCGGGCTTTCTGAAGTCCAGGTAAAGGCCCTCATTTCCGATCTTGCGATCGCGACGACCGGATCTATTCTGATGAATTGCTGCATGAAGTAACGCCTCTGCCATTCGGGAGCATAATTTGAGGTAGCAAATGTTCTGACTGGCTGCGCATTTAGATAGGCATAGACGTCGAAGCCGAGTTGGAGGGTGAGCTCAGCTAGGGCCTCTTTTAACATTTCTTCTGTTTTGGCTACGAAAGAGAGGTCCATCAGTTTCTGAAACCATATCTTTAACATAAGCTCTCCTTCAAAATTTCGCCTGTTTCTCGAACAAATTCCGCTGCGGCATCCTCCAAAAGGTGTTAAGCAAAGAAATAATTTCCCAATCGCGCAGTTTGCGGTGAAAGTAAAACAGCTACCAACTTATGACCTCAAGTTTTAACTAATACTCGTAAATATTTGTCGTATAAACGACCAAGCGAACGGCTAATCTGGCATAATCAAGTTTATGGAACTTTTTATTGAAGCGATGTTTTCCTCGCCTTAGCGAACTGGCTTCGTTGCTTCATGGGACCCGCCGATGGCCTGGCACGTCGCCGCAGTTCGCTTGTGTGGCTAGCAAGTCTAGTGGCTTTGCGAGGCTTGCCAGCTAGCCACGTTTGGAGAAGATTGACTCGAAGGTGACAGCAAGATTCGGAGCTATTCAGGCTGGATCTGACTGACCCCGGCTGCCACTTGTTCAGATACCAGTTTTGTTGTTCTGAGCCGGCGTGGTTGGTTCGGAGACGCGGACACTCTGTACTCCAACCGCTTTTTACCGCAGGCAGCATCGCGGCACATTGGCGGGTAGCCCAAGTGCCAGTCGGTTGCGTTCTGGAACGCAAGGCCAATTCGCAATGCTAACCGTTCCTGATGCTGTCTGCACACAATTTGAAGTGATGTTGGGAGAGCCTCGGCGCTCTTCCCGTTTGGTATTGCGAGACCACACATTCCCAAGGCATTAACAAATCGAGTGAAACGGGCAGGCGACTTCGTTCGGTCGAGCCCTTCAACGGGAATGGCCACAGATTCGGTAGTCGGTGTCAGCAACGCGTCGACATTGAGCAGCGCCCCGGAGATTTGGGACTTGAGCCGCCAAATTTGTTTGAAAGCGTCCAAAGAATGTTGAGGAGAAATGGTTCGTCCAGTTGAAATACCTGATCTCGTGCTTTCGTCGATCAGCGAAGACCCGTCTTCGATCACATCATAGAAATAGCTGTAAGCCTCTGAGTTGATTATGGTCGAATGTGCCGTGCGGCAGTCGTTAAGTCGAAACGGAAGATTGATCTCCACAATATCAGCGCCGAGGTTGCTTAATGTCTCCAATGAGCGGTCGTAGGCTCCAAGAACGTCGGGTTCGACGCCTTCCCTTTCCGCTTTTGGTAGGGAACCCAATTTAAGCCCCTGAACGCCGCCTTCCAGGGCGCGCGATATGCCGCTTACGGTGCCGGATCCAAAGGCGAATTGAGATTTTGAACCTAGCATCAGATTGTAAAGTATAGCCGCATCAAGAACCGATCTTGTGATCGGCCCCGGCGTATCAAAGGTCTTACTGAGAGGAATTATTCCGTCGGTCGCTATTTGACCGGCAGTTGTCTTCAAACCTGTGATGCCGCAAAATGCAGCAGGCAGTCGTACGGAGCCACCGGTATCCGTTCCGACCGCCCAAGGGGCGAGACCTGCAGAAACGGCGACCGCCGAGCCGCTACTTGAACCACCCGGATCCCTTTGAATATCCTCGTCCCATGGATTCCACGGAGTACCCATTTGAGGGTTGATGCCCCAGCCGCTGTAGGCTAATTCAACCGTCTGCGTTTTGCCAAGGATTATAGACCCGCTTGCGATAAGCCGCGTGGCCAGGCTCGCTGTAACGCGAGAGCGACGACCTCGAAAATGCGCTGATCCTGCCGTTGTGATCTTGCCGTCGACTTCGAGCAGATCCTTCAGGGCAATCGGGATGCCGCCGGCTAGTCCACCCTCAATTCGCCCATTGCTGCCTGTGTCAAGGCTTGTTGCCGCAAACCTCGCCTCCTGCTCATAGACTTCCACGTAGGCATTAAGCTTGCCATCGAATTTTGCGATCCGTGAAAGATAGGCGTGGGTAATTTCTGCGGACGAGATCTGTCCCGCCGCTCTCATTTCGCTGAGCAGCGATGCCGGCAGAAAGCACAGATCATCACAATTCTCCAAGTTGTTAACCACCACTTACTGTTTCCCTCTACAATGAATTCGAGCATCTTGTCCGCGAAGGCCATGCTGCGACCTGCGATATGGGCTGCAGGAAGGTGCCTAAACTGTCAGCCGGAGGAAACCGCCCAAAAGCTGATCTGGTTTACGGTTATAATTAACGATAATCGCTAAATGCGGCATGTCAAGCGGTGGTGTGGGAAGGCGAGACAAAATGCACGAACATTTCTCGGTTTATATCAACAATCAGCCTTGCGGCACCGCGCGGCAGCCGGCAACGTCCGATAGGGGCGCGATAAACGCTGCGCGATACGTTTCCGTGGCTCAACCGCGGTTCAGCAGGTTGCGGACGGAACCAAGAACCGCGCGTGGCGTCAGGGATGCCGTTACACCGCCGATCGGCGTGGAATGAAGCTCAATCGTCCAGCCAAAGTCCTCGCCGACGACCCGAACTTTTTGATAGGCCGCTTTGGCATCCGGATCGGAAATCAAACGGCTTTTGCAGCGATCGAACCCGATCGATAGATATGCAATGCTCGCATGCACGTTGACATTCTTCTCGTAGAGCTTGGATGCTTCTCGTGTTGGGCCCTCGTACAGGACGCGAATATCTGAATGGTTTTCAAGGCCCCACATGACGGGGCTCTTGACGGTTTCGATTTCAACCGAAACCAGTTGTTTGCCGACACTGGCCAGCCCATCGAGACCGACGATGCCACCTGAAAGAAGCGTCAACCTGTTGCCTGTGCGCTGTTGGATAGCCTCGACTTTGCCGGCGAACTCCGCGTCCCCAAAGGCCGTTGTCGAGAGGATGGCGAAATCGCATTTTTCCAGTATGTCCGGCGCGAATTCCTTGACCGCGTTTGGCGATGCTGCTTCGATGACGAGGTCGGTTTCGTTCAAAAACCCGGTATCGGATAACGTAACAATGTGCCTGGCGCCAAAAATCGTGGCCCCCTCGACTGGTTTGCGTGAAAGAACAAAGGCGATGTCGTGCCCATCGTTGGAAATGGCCTTTGCAATGCGACTGACGACCCGCCCTGCTCCAATGAACCCAACTCTCATCTATGCTTTCCTGTTTCGCCAATCGTTGGCGTAAGCACGCCCTGCCCTGAGATCCCAGCATCGAAGCGATTATCGATACTCATGCCAACGAAACCTCTAGAGCATATTCCCGGCGGTGCAAGTACTTTCGCGTGGCAACACAGTGAGGGCGAACGAGCAAGCCATCCCCAGTTTGCTTTCTGTGCTTGGGGGATAATTCAGCTCACGGCCGCGCGGCAATTGGTAAGCCGGAGCCGCAGAACGCTTCATGCGCAGGTTTAAACGACATCATTAAAATTCTATCGAGCCCAGGCCGCCAATCAGGCGTCACGATGTTGCAAAATTATCGATAAACGACTATCGCTGAAAAACCGCCAAGCGGACATTAACCGATAAATGCATTGGAGTAGAGCTATGAGTGCGCTTTCAGGACTGATCGTAGCGGCCGCGACACCGTTTGAGAAAAATGGTACTGCCGTCGATTCTAAACTTTATCTAGAGCATTGCCAGCGGCTTTTGGCGTTGGGCGCGAACGGACTCGTTCTTTCCGGCACTGCAGGCGAGGCAACATCCTTGTCGGTTGGCACCCGGCTTGAGGTCATGAGCATCGCTCAGGCATCCCTGCCGCTGTCGCAGGCGATCGTCGGAACTGGTGCGGCAGCAATCAGCGATGCCATTGAGCTTACGCGAGCTGCGGCAGATCTCGGCTTCTCCGGCAGTCTCGTACTTCCGTCGTTCTACTACAAGGCCCAAGCCGAAGACGATTTGTTCTTCTACTTCGAAAGGCTTCTTCGTGGCGTAGACCGACCAAATTTTCCGCTTTACCTCTATCACATCCCGCAACTTACCGGATTGAGTTTTACCCCGGAATTCATTGAAAGACTTCGGGCCGCCTTCCCAGGTGTTTTCGTCGGCCTGAAGGACAGTGAAGGGAATTTGGAAAAAACAAGGCAGCGTGCCGCAGCGCTTCCGGATGTCAGTGTCTTTGCTGCCACTGAAGAAGCCTTAGGCCATGTAAAAAGCGGGGAGCTTGCCGGTGTTATTTCCGCTTCCATGAACGTCACCATGCGTTTTGTCGCTCAGGCCCGCGATACCGGCAGCACGGAAAAGCTAGGGGCAGCCACGGAGATCCGCATGGCACTTACAAGCCATCCCCTCATCGTGGCATCGATCAAATGGGCACTTGCAGATCTGACAGGCAGACCTGAATGGGCTCAGAGCCTGCCGCCAATCAAGCCTCTCTCGGATACTCTTGCGGTGAAACTGAAGTCCCTGCTTGCCGAAACCGACTACGAAAAGCTCAGGGCCGATTTCTGAGACGACGAAGGGCGGCAGCCACGGCGCCGTCCTTTCGAAGTCTCCTCTTTTTCCTCAGCAAAAGCAGCCAAGCGCGTTGCAGGCTGTCGACGTTGACGCGCCAAGCTATTATATAGTGGAAATATAGCGATACTTAGAGGAGAAATTTGTGCAGCAAATGGAAGCCGTAACAGCCGACATCAGAATGGGAAGCCGATCTGCTTCGGCAATCGTCGCAGACGGCATAAGGGGTGAAATTCTTCATCACAAGCTGAAAGGTGGAGACCGGCTGAGGCAGGACGCCTGGGCAAGTCGCTTCGGCGTCAGCCAGATGGTGGCCCGGGAGGCGTTCAAGCAACTCGTCGCAGAGGGCTTCCTCCGGATCGAGCCCCGGCGAGGCGTGAGCGTTGCGACCATGAGCCCGGAGGAGGCCTGGGAAATGACACAACTGAGGAGCCTTCTAGAATGTCAGGCATTGCGTTGGGCAATTCCGAAAATTACGCGTGCAGACCTCGATCGCGCGGCTAAGGTTCTCACGCAACTCGACAAGGCAAAAACCGTCGACCGTAAGATCGCGCTTAATGCTGAATTTCACCAACTCCTCTATTTACCTTCAAGAAAGGAACGGACGCTCGGTCTCATAGCCACGCTGCGCGTCAACTTCGAACGCTACCTCCGTTACACGTGGGAAGAAACCCATCATTTCGAGCAATCGCAGCGAGAACACCGTGAAATGCTAGAATTGGTACGTAACAGTGCCGTGGAAGAAGCTGCAAGTCTGTTGAACAAGCACATAATTGCTACTGGAGAACTGTTGGTTAAGAGCCTTGAGGCTGGCGACCAAGTTTAGGGCTTCGCTGTTCAGATGGGCCGACATTTGGAACAGTGATCCTGTAGCGATTATAGATTATCGACTGCTTGATTGCTTTTTTGACGCCATTACGCTAGATGATTTGAAATACGCTTCGATAGCGTAGTCACCTTCTTACAAACAAACCGCTGAAACATGGCTATTGAAACTTCCGCCGCGACCTCCTCGGCAGCCTCCTTTGTTGCCACAGTTTTGAGGGAGGAAATCCTCACCTCCGGGTTGGCTGAGGGAGAGCGCCTGCTTCAAGATGCGACAGCATCCCGGTTTGGCGTCAGCCAGATGGTCGTGCGCGAAGCCTTCCAAGAACTTTTATATGCGGGTTTTCTGGTCGCCGAACCGCGCCGCGGGGTCCGCGTCGCCCAACTCGACCCCATGAGCGCAGAGGAGACGACCGTGCTTCGCAGCCTGCTAGAACCGTGTCTCTTCAACGCCGCCATCCCCCAAATGACGGATGATGACTTCGAGAGGGCAGACGCCATTCTCGATTCGATCGACTCCGGGGAAACGATTGATGAAAAACTTTTCTTGAGCGCCTCTTTTCATGATCTCCTTTACGCGCGCGCCAACCGAGAACGATTTGCTGGCGTCGTTCGCCAACTAAGAGCGAGCTTCGACCGGTATTTGCGGCTTCCGATCGTGGATGAGGCCTTTGCGCGTCGGTCACGGCTGGAGCATGAGGAGATTCTTGCCTGTTGTCGTGAGCAAAGGGCAGCCGACGGCGCGGTCCTCTTGCGCGAACATATACTTTCAACCGGCGCGATGATCGTCAGCTATCTGAAAAGCCGGACGTAAGGCCGACGCTTTTGTCGCGGCCAGACCCCCCAGGGCATAAAGCGGAGCCCTGCACGGGACCATTTGACTTTGGCTGAACAAGCGATTATCGCTAAAAATAGGCCATCGCAGTCCGCCGTTGGAACAAGCGCGACGCGGCAAAATTCAAACAACAACAGGAGAGACGGAAATGTCGCATAATACCCAGCTGTTCATCAATGGAGTCTGGCGGGATTCGGCCGACAGGACAACCCTTGATGTGACCAATCCGGCCACCGGCGAGGTTATTGGAAGTGTCGCGCGTGCCACCCATGCCGACCTTGATGAAGCCCTTGCGGCTGCCGCCGCCGGCTTTACCGAATGGAAGCGAGTTTCAGGCTTTGAGCGCTACAAGGCGCTTCGCCGCGCAGCAGACCTTCTTCGTGAGCGCGTCGACGGCATCGCCAAGATCATGACGGAAGAGCAAGGCAAGCCGCTTGCAGAATCCAAGGTTGAAATTGCAATCACTGCAGACATCTTGGATTGGGCGGGTGAAGAAGCGCGTCGCGCCTATGGCCGCGTGATCCCGGCACGCGCCGGAAATGTGACCCAGCTTGCGGTCAAGGAGCCGATCGGTCCGGTGGCCGCCTTCACGCCTTGGAACTTCCCCATGTCGCAGGTTGTCCGTAAGATCGCTCCCGCGCTCGGCGCCGGATGCTCGGTCATCGTCAAGGCGGCCGAAGATACGCCCGCTTCGGCAGCCGCTCTTGTAAAGGCTCTCTCCGACGCCGGGCTTCCGACCGGTGCGATCAATCTCGTCTTCGGCGATCCGGCGGACATTTCGGGCTACCTTATCCCCCATCCGATCATTCGTAAGATTTCCTTCACGGGCTCGGTGCCGGTCGGCAAGAAGCTCGCCGAGCTTGCCGGTCGCCATATGAAGCGGGCGACAATGGAACTGGGCGGTCACTCGCCAGTTATCATTACCGAAGCCGTCGACGTCGACGGCGTCGCTGCGATGTTGGCAGTAGCGAAGTTCCGCAACGCCGGCCAAGTCTGCGTGTCTCCAACCCGCATTCTCGTTCAGGAAAGCGTCTACGATGAGTTCGTCACAAGCTTTGTCAATCAGATCCGCGCCATCAAGGTCGGCAACGGTCTTGAAGCCGGCGTTACGATGGGCCCGCTCGTCAATGCCCGGAGACAGGCCGCTGTAGAGGATCTCATCGCCGAGGCTCAGCAGGCCGGTGCCAATGTGCGAATCGGTGGAAATCGTGTTGAGAACAAGGGGAGCTTTTTGCAGCCGACGGTTCTGACCGAGGTCGACACATCGATGCGGATCATGAATGAAGAACCGTTCGGCCCGGTGGCTATGGTGCAGCCATTCGCATCGCTCCAGGAAGCAGTCGAGGAAGCCAATCGCCTTCCCTATGGTCTTGCGGCATTCGCATTCACTAACTCCGTCAAGGCCGTCGCGATGCTGTCCGACGAAGTTGAAGCCGGGATGCTGACGGTCAATCACCTTGGGCTAGCTCTTCCTGAAGTACCGTTCGGCGGGGTCAAGGACAGCGGCTACGGCGTTGAAGGGGGCATCGAAGCGATGGATGCTTATCTCTCGACGAAGTTCCTCACCCACGCGGTCTGATATCGGAACGGCGGCGGGCAACCGCCGTCGGTTTTTTATGTGAATACTTGTCTTCGACAGTCGGACTGGGCCTTGGCCATTGCCCTAAGGATAAGTGCAACGTTGGTCGACGCGTCGCCAGCCTCCAGGCGCGACGTTCCAACGATTAGGCCTTCGTCAGGGGGCGTCGACGTATAAAACGATGAAAGTCCAAAGCATGGTATCGAGGCAGCCCTGACCTGCCCTGCAACGACCGTGTCATCCACAAAGTCTGCGCCAGCTGCAAAGTGCAGCGGGAGGAAAAGCGTCGGAGCAAACTCGGAGAGGAGAAAGAAACCAGGATCTTGACGTCTTAGCTCGCCGATAAATGCGTTCTGCCGATCGCGATAGAGGCGGCGCATCTTTCGCAGATGCCTTTCGAGCGAACCATCGTCGATGAAGTTCGCAAGGACCGGCTGCAAATGTGTCGACGGAAAATAATCGATATAATAACGCACTTTTATTAGTTCGCGGATGAGGTCTGGACGGGCAACTATATAGCCCAAACGCAACTGCGGATGGATCGACTTCGAGAAGGTCCCCATATAGACGACACGGTCGCTCTGCCCGAGGCTGTAGAGCGGAGCAACCGGTTTTCCATCGGCAAGAATTTCACCGTCGTAATCGTCTTCGAAAATCCAATTATTGTTGCGATGAGCCCAATCAAGAAGGGTCAAACGTCGTTGAAGGGACAGGGATGCTCCGGTTGGATAGTGATGTGATGGGGTGACGATGACTGCCTTGATCGCGTTGTTCGGGGGTTCCAGCTTTTGCAGCTGCAAGCCCTCTTGGTCGACGGGCCAGGCATGAACGGCAATTTCAGAAGCCCTAAGAAGTGCCTCCACTTTCGGACGTCCCGGATCCTCGATAACGACTTGGGCGCCTGGCTCAAGCAGAAGCTGAACAAGCAGATACAGCGATTGGGTGGTGCCCGAGGTAATCAGTACGTTCTCCGGAGAGGCGGTAATCCCGCGTGTGCGGTGCAGGAGTTTACAGATTGACTGACGAAGCTCGACGAATCCCTGGTGGTCGATACGTGTGCGCAAAGCCGGCGATGGATCACGCCACACGTTGGCATAGGCTTTTGTCCACTGCCCAAAAGGAAAGGAACCGGCATCGGGAATACCGAATGTCTGTAGGGGATCCTGTTCGTCGCGCCCTGTTTGCTTTTCGGCCAGTCGTTGCGCGAACCGGCTGATGGTGATGGGTTGCCTCGCCACCGACGTTGCTGCGGCAGCAACAGGCTTCGTGCCCGTGTCGACGACAAAGGTTCCAACACCCTGCGAAGAGCTAAGGAGCCCCTCAGCCTGAAGATATTCGAATGCGGTCGCAACGGTGTGCCGCGAACATGAAAATTCCCGAGCGAGTGATCGTGCCGATGGCAAAGCGTCGCCGGTTTGGATGGCGCCGGTCAACAGAAGACGTTTGAGTTCGAGGTAGAATTGCCAGTAAAGAGGGATGTCATTGCCTCGATCAATTTGAATGCCGGTCAGATGCGATACTTGCGAACTTTTGGGTCTTTGTGCCATGCGCGGGTCTTCTTTCGAGATCGAGTGGACGGAGGAGCCGGCTGAAAGTGGCCTTTTCATACTCCACAAAATAACGCTTCTATCAAGCCAGTGTTTAACCAGTTTGAGGAGATAACCGCATGTTTCCGACTTTGCACTCAGCCAGCAAGCCTTGGTACGATCGTGCTTTGGAGGTGATGCCGGCCGGTTGCAGCCGACGGGCCCTCTATCCGATGCGCTCGTATGCTGCTGGAGGAGAAGGCAGCCGCCTGCAGACACTTGATGGCGAGCATCTTCTCGATGGCTCCAACAATTTCATGGTGCTCATTCACGGCCACCGGCACCAGGCCACCGTTGAGGCGCTAGGTCGTCAGCTTGGGAGTGGTCTGTGTTTTGGCATGGCCGACACCAGCGAGGTACGCTTGGCCGAGCATATCGGAGGCCGCGTAAAGGCGCTAGATCAATTGATGTTCTGCAATTCCGGCTCGGAAGCGGTGATGCATGCCCTGAAGGCTGCGCGCGTCCTCACGAAACGATCGAAGATCGTCAAGTGTGAGGGGCTTTATCACGGCAGCTACGATTTCGCCGAAGTGTCCAATGCGCCTCCGGTTGAACCGGGTCGACAGGGTTTTCCGCAAGCCCGAGCGAATGGGCCATACATGTCACCCAACATCGTCGAGGATGTCATCGTGACACCCTTCAATAACCTGCCGGTAACTGAGGCGATCATCAAGGAACACCATGCGTCGATCGCCGCGATCCTGATCGATCCCTTGCCATCACGTATCGGCTACAAGCGCGCCGACCGCTCGTTCGTCGAGGGCCTGAGGTCGCTTTGCGACAGCTATGGTATTATTCTGATCTTCGACGAAGTCGCATCGTTTCGCGTGGCTCATGGCGGAGCACAATCTTATTACGGCGTATCACCGGACCTGACCGTCTTCGGCAAGATCATTGGCGGGGGGCTACCCGTCGGGGCAGTTGGCGGAAAAGAGGCGATGATGCGTATTCTCGATCCTCGGGAAGGTTCGGCTTCGATGTCCTTTACCGGCACATTTAACGCTAATCCCCTTTCGATGGTTGCAGGACTAGCCACGCTCGAAGCTTATGACGAGCACCAAATCTCCGTTCTAAATGCCAAGGGCGATCGGCTCCGAGAAAACATTGCGGCCGGGGCGGTAAAGAAAGGCTTACCAATCGAAGTTTCCGGCGAGGCCTCGTTTCTGGCTTTCTATTTCGCTCCCCGGATCGGCAACGACTACCACGCCGTCGCCACGAGACCGGAAGAACTCTCAACGGTCGATCATCTCTGGAATGCCGCGCTCGACCTAAACCTGCTCATCGACACCTCCGGCCGGATGAATATCTCCACGGCTTATAGTGATGCCGATATTGAGGAAGCGGGCGACATTGTCTTGGCGGCTGCCGAGACCGCACTCAACAAATCGATACGCAATTAGGCTGAACAGTTAACATGCACGGACAGGACAACATGGACGCGAACCTCTCGGAATTGAAGGACATTGTCGGCAACCAGCACGTGCTCCTGTCTAAGGAGGAACAATCCGGGTTTGTTGAAGACTGGCGAAAGCGTTATCACGGCGTCGCAAGGGCCGTTGTGCGACCGAAATCGACAGCGGAGGTATCGAAGGTCCTAGCGTGGGCGTATCGGAACAATGTGGCAATCGTCCCGCAGGGCGGAAACACGGGTATGCTTGGCGGAGCGATCCCAAGTACGCGGGGCGACGAAATCATCCTCTCGCTCACGAGGCTTCGCACGATCAGAGACGTCGACGTGACCAATGACGCAATCGTTGCGGAGGCGGGCTGCACACTCTTGGAGATCCAGGAGGCGGCGGAAAAGGTCAACAGACTTTTCCCCCTCAGTCTTGGAAGCGAGGGGACGTGTCAGGTCGGCGGGAACATAGCGACGAACGCCGGCGGGCTCGAGGTGGTGCGTTACGGGCCGATGCGCGATCTCGTGCTGGGCCTCGAGGTCGTGCTGCCGGATGGAGAGGTGCTGGAACAAATCTACAGGCTGCGAAAAAACAATACTGGCTACGACCTGAAACACCTCTTCATCGGCGCAGAAGGCACACTCGGCATTATTACCGCAGCGGCATTGAAACTATACCCTTTGCCCAAAACGCGCGTCACCGCAATTGCGGGCCTTGCCTCACCGGAGGACGCTCTTGTCGTTCTGGGGATCATGAAAGAGGAGTTCGGTGCCCGGCTTTCGACGATCGAGATCCTCAGCGGTCTCGAAATGCAGTTGACGACAAAACATTGTGGTATCATCGCACCACTCCAGTCCGAGCATGGTTGGTACCTGCTGATCGAACTAACCGAGACGATCGCGAACGACCTTCTCACCGAACATTTCGCGACAGCGCTCCACAAATGCATCGAGGACGGTGTGGTCGAAGATGCGACTGTTGCCCAAAACAACAGCCAGCGCGCGCAGTTCTGGAACCTCCGGCATATGGTGGCGGAAGGAAACAACGCCGCCGGGAGGGTTTTGTCGCACGACACATCGGTGCCAGTGTCCGAAGGCGCGCGTTTCATCCGTAGGGTTGAAGCGGCTTTCGCAGGTAGCTCGGACCTCAAGCTCGTGTTCGTGGGCCACATCGGCGACGGTAATATTCACGCGGTCGCCATTTTTGACCGCGCCAAGGTCCCGGATGAGATTTTTGAAGAAAAGGCCAAAGAGGTCAGTTCCATCATCTTTGAGATTGCGATTGGCCTCGATGGCAGCATCAGTGCAGAACACGGTATTGGCCTTTCTCTGCGCGACCGTCTGAAATCTTACAAGCAACCGCGTGAATGGACCTTAATGCGGGCGATAAAAAGCGCATTCGACCCAAAGGGACTTCTCAACCCTGGCAAGTTGTTTGCGCCGGAGACGTCCGCCGATGAGTAAGTTGATCGATTCGGCACTTGTCAGGACGCCACCGAGCATCGTCATCGGCGCAGGCATTGCAGGCGCCTGCGCCGCGGCCTTTCTACAAAGGGCTGGCGAGAGCGTTGTCGTTCTTGACCCTCTGCCGGGGACCGGAGGCGCAAGCTTCGGCAATGCGGGCATTGTCAGTGCCGACACGGCTGTGCCTATCGCGCTGCCCGGCATGATTTGGAATGTTCCCAAATGGTTGATCGATCCGCTCAGCCCACTTTCGGTGCGTGCCGCCTATCTTCCGCAGGCTACGCCATGGCTCGCCAGATGGATACGCGCCGGGATGATGGATCGAGTGGAGCCAATATCACGGGCGATCCGGAACCTTCACCGCGAGGTGTGGTCGGTCTATCGCGAACTCCTTGGAGATAGCTTTGATGATCTATTGCGCCCGTTCGGCCACGTTCAACTTTTCGAAGGAACGCGGGAAAGCCGCACCGCGTCGATCGAACGTCTGATCCGCAAGCGTAGAGAGATCGAGGCGCACGATCTAACTGCTGCCGAACTCCGGGAGATGTTTCCCGGTCTTTCGGGCGAGCGGATGCGCGGGATCATGATCCCCGGCAATGGCCACACTGTCAATCCGAGCCGCCTCGTTCTTTCGATTGCAGAAAAAGCAAGGCAGGCCGGGGTCGAATTCCGCGCAGAAAAGGCCCTAAAGCTCATTCCCGAAAGCAACGGCGGCTGGCTCGTCATGACAAATTGCGGCACTCATGTCGCCAAGCGCGTGGTCGTAACAGCAGGGGCATGGTCGGGCGAACTGCTTGAGCCTCTTGGGATCGACCTACCTTTGGACACTGAGCGTGGATATCATGCCATGTTCAAGGATCCCGGCATGACGGTTCCATTTACCATTCTTCACAAGGACTGGGGAATGAGCATCTCGCCTACCGAATGCGGTCTATGCGCCTCCGGAACGGTCGAGATCGCAGGCCTTCGGGCTCCACCCAACGAAGCCCGTGCGAGGGTTCTTGTGACCAAAGCCAAACGGCTCTTTCCCGATCTTTCAACCGAGAGCCGGTCCTTTTGGATCGGTTTCCGCCCATCCTTCCCAGACAGCCTTCCAGTCGTCGGTCCGTCACGGAAGTTCGGCAATCTGTTTTTCCTTTTCGGGCATGGCCATTACGGCATGACCGGCGGGCCGACGGGAGCAAAGCTTCTCGCCCAACTGATCGTAGGCAGAGCGCCGTTTATTGATCCGGCGCCCTACTCTGCGTCCCGATTTGGCCAATGAGGCTCGTCAGGCTTTTACTTCTTGAAAAACCCCGTCAGCCGCTTGACTGCCTCGCGTGCGAGTTTCGGGCTGATGGCAAAACACAGCCGAAGATATCCTTGCCCCGCCGATCCGAAGGCCGTGCCTGGGGCGACACCGACCTTGGCTTCTGCGAGCATGCGGATGGCCACGTCGAGGCTGGTCTCGTCGCCGGGGAAACCAACCATGAGGTAGAAGGCACCATCTGGCGGCAGGACGGTTACACCTTCGATCTGTGAGAGCCCATCGACGAAGATCTTGCGTGTTTCAGCGCATCTACTGACCATCTGGCGAATGAATTCGTCGCCCTGATCAAGTGCGGCAATCGCGGCATGCTGTACGAAGGTCGGAACGCCTGTCGTGTTGTATTCGCTGAGCTTGGCGTAAAATTTGTCCAGTCCGCGCGGAACGACAGCCCATCCGATGCGCCAGCCTGTCATCGCCCAATTCTTCGAGAACGTGTTGGTTACGATTACCTTGTCGTTTTCATCGGTGATCTGCAGGAAAGAGGGAGCGACACTGCCGTCATACTTGAATTGTGCGTAAACCTCGTCCGCGATGATCCAGATGTTTGTTTGGCGCGAAAGATCGACAAACTTTTCCATATCCTCGCGCGGCATGACCCATCCCGTGGGATTCGAGGGGGAGTTGATCAGGATCGCCTTGGTCTTCGGTGTGATTGCCGCGAGCACATCGTCGATGTTGAGGGCTAAACGGCCATCCGATTGAATCCCATAGGGCACAAGCACCGGTGTTCCGCCGGCAAGCCGCATGGACTCGATCAGATTCGGCCAGGCCGGCGTCGGCACGATGATCTCGTCGCCTGGATCAAGAACAGCCTGTGCGCTTTGCATGAGGGCGTTCATGCCACCAACAGTGACAGTGAACCGCTCAACTGGAAGACGGACATTCCAGTGACGGAAATGGTAGTCGCTCAATGCCTGGCGCAATCTCGGAAGACCGAGCGAGTAGGTGTAACGCGTGTGACCTGCACGCAGCGCCGCCTCTGCGGCTTCGACGATATAGGGCGGCGTAGGAAGGTCGCCTTCCCCGATCCAAAGCTTGACGACATCCGGGTCATCGCGGCCACGGTCGGCGACCATGCCGATTTGACTGGTGATGACGTTCCTGATGCGGTGCGACAGTTCTTCAGCAAGGTCACGCTGGACGGGGACGTTTGGGAAAGAGAGTGAATTCATGGTTCAGTATCCTCTGACAGGGTCGATTTGATTGGGGAGTGGACGTCCGGCGGCATGCGCTCGGATATTTTCGAAGAGGATGTCCAAGGTGATGTCATTGTAGCGGTCACGGTCGTCGGCGGCGATATGCGGGGTGAGGATCAGGCCCGGCGTCGCCCAGAGTCTGTGCCCTTCCTCGACCGGTTCGCTCCATGCAACATCAGTGAAAGCGTATTGCAGGTGCCCGCTATCCAACGCATCACAGACCGCATCCTGGTCCCAAAGCTGGCCACGGCCAATATTGATGACGCGTGCCCCGCGCGGCAACAAAGCGATGCGCTCGCGCGACAAGAGGTTTCGCGTGTCCTTGGTCAAGGGACAGGCAAGGACAAGATCCTCCGCCCGGACGAGCGTCTTGTGGATGTCCGAGACGGAAACGACCTCGTCGCAATATTCATGTGGCGCGCTGCCATTACGAACACCCACAATCGTCATGCCTAGCATCTTTGCGAGACGGGCTACGCCGCCGCCAATCGCCCCCAGCCCGACGATGACGAGAGTGCGGCCCTTCAGCGTCGTTGCATGCATCGGCGCCCAACGCTGCGCGTGCTGCGAGCGGATGTGGGCGGGCATGTTGTTGTGCAGCATCAGGAGCGCCATGAGGCCAAACTCTCCCGCCTTGTCAGCATGAATGCCACTGTTGTTCAACAAGGCGATGTCCCTCGGCAACCAGTCAAACGGCGCCAGCCGGTCAACGCCGGCAGAGTTGCAGGAGAGGAGCTTCAACCTAGGCGCCGCATGGGAAAGATCGCAGCCCCGAAGCTTCGCGCCGACAATGTCGACCCAGGTGAGAACAATGTCAGCAACAGGCAATGCGGCTGACCAGCCGTCATCACTGTTGTCGATTGTCACCTCTAAGTCCCTCATGTCTGGATGACGCTTCACAGCGGCGTCCCACTGCGCGCGCGTAAAGGAAAATGCCGAAGTGCCGGCCGGATTTTGAACATGAATTCGCATACTGCCTCGCTCGCTTCAATTCTTCTCACTAACTTTACTCGTCCAGACTTTGACATTCAAGCGTTAAACGATTATCGCTAATATGATGTTTGTGATGTGTTAAACCGTTCGCGTATTGACACGGTGAAAGAGAGGACGTCGCAGTGAAATGGATCAGCTTTGAGCGGGACGGCAAAGCGTCCTGGGGACGACTCGATGGGGAAGTCGTCATCGACTTTTCGGGAAATGACGCCGGAATTGCTTCGCTAAAACAGGCTTTGGCTTGCGGTTTTCTTAAGCACAATTCGCATTGGGAGGGATCGGGTTGGTGTATGATTGACGAGGTCCGGCTTTTGCCACCGATCGTTGATCCAGACAAGATCATCTGTGTCGGCCTCAACTATGTAGAACATCGGGCGGAAACGGGCCGTAGAGCACAATCCCACCCGGTCTTGTTTACTCGGTTCGCCAATACCCAGGTCGGACATCTTGGGGCGCTAGAGAGGCCCCTTGCGTCCGAAGAATTTGATTACGAAGGAGAACTTGCCATAGTCATTGGGCGGGCGGGACGCCATATCCGCCGTCAAAAGGCCTTCGATCACATAGCTGGATATGCCTGTTACAACGACGCGAGCGTCCGCGACTATCAGCGCCATACCCATCAGTTTACGCCGGGAAAAAACTTCGTGGCGACGGGTGGCTTCGGACCTTGGATGATGTCTGCAGACGCTGTTGGCGATATCGTGAACGCAGCAATCAGGACGCGATTGAACGGGCAGATTGTCCAAGACGCACATATCGCAGACATGATCTTCGATATCCCCTCCCTCATCGAATATTGCTCGACCTTCACCCGGCTGGAACCGGGGGACATAATCGCGACCGGCACACCAGGCGGCGTCGGATCGCGCCGGGACCCGCAATTGTGGCTCAAGCACGGCGACACTGTCGAGATTGAAATTGAAGGTATAGGTCTGCTACAAAATTCTGTCACCGACGAGCGCGCCGGGCCGGCCGACAGTCTCGTTGATCAGTAAGAGGGCATAAGGTGCCTACTAAGCTGATTGGCGCTCTGGGCCTCACCCAGATTGTCGGCTATGGAACGATGACCTATTCGTTCAGCATACTGGCTCCGGACATCGCACGCGACTTCGGTTTGCCTTTGGAGACGGTCTTCGGCCTTTATTCGATATGTCTGTTCTTCGGGAGTCTGCCGGCGCCATACATCGGCAAGGTCATGGATGCTTACGGCGCTGCGTTGGTGATGGCCGTCGGATCAACTATTGCCGCGATGACATTCATTATCGCTGCTAGTGGCTCGGTCGCAGGGTTTTTCGCAGCGCTCCTGCTGATGCAGTTGACTTCGAGCATGGTGCTCTACCAAGCCGCATTCCTCGCCCTAGTACAGGCACGTCCTCTGGGCGCAGGAAGAAGCATAACGTATCTGACGCTCGTCGCAGGATTTTCCTCGACCCTGTTCTGGCCGCTTTCTGCTTCGTTGCGCGAAAGCCTGAGCTGGCGCGAAATCTATGTCTCCTTTGCAATCATGAACCTCGCCATCTGCGCTCCCGTCCATGTCCTTGCAATCCGCACAAGAACTGATGAACGGCGATCGGTAAGCGATGTGGGAACTGTCCTCGTTCCCGGTCTTCTTGCTGGACGGGACCGGGGGCCCGCCCTTACGCTCGTCTCGCTTGCCTTCGCGTTGCAGACGTTCACGCTCTCGGCCGTCCTGACACATATGGTCCCGATGCTCGAAACCCTTGGCCTCGGCGCAAGTGCGGTTGTCGTAGGCGCTTTTTTTGGCCCATCGCAGGTCTTCAGCCGTGTCTTGAACATGGTCTTCGGCGCGCGAATGTCTCCTCTGATGCTCGCGACAGCGTCATGCGCCTCCATTGCCATAGGCAGCGCCGTCCTTGCCGTGACGAATGGCAATTTCATCGGTGCGATAATCTTTGCCATCTGCGCCGGGTTAGGATCGGGTACAAGCAGCATTGCGCAAGGCTCCCTGCCCCTCTGGCTGTTCGGATTCCAGCACTATGGATCGATAACTGGGAAAATCACGGCGGCAAGGCTGGCTTTTGGCGCCACCGCGCCGGTGGCCTTTTCCTACGGCATGGAACTCTTCGGGATACGTTGGTCCTTGGGGTTGAACATGATGCTCGGGATTGTTGGCGTTGCATTTTTTCTATCCGTTAGAAAGTTTGTTAGGCCATGAAAATCCGCGCTGGTGCCGCTCGCCTCCAATTTCACGTGACAAAAAGTTCCGCCAAAACCGCCAGTAAAAATCATCGTTTGCAGAAATAAAATGCACTGTTGACTCTGAATCGTTTATCGATTATCGCTAATTGCGGCTTAGCAATACCAAGGGGATATTCATGCTTCGACTGAAGGATTTTGACGCAGTTACGTTCGACGTCTATGGGACGCTGATCGATTGGGAACCATCAATCATCGCTTTCCTTGACGCCTGGGCCGAAAAAGAAGGAATCAAGACGCGTGGCGCAGAACTACTAATGGCATTCGACCGGGCACGCGCCGAAATCCAGAAGGAGCGCCCTGCGTATCTCTATCCCGACGTGTTGCGTAAGTGCTTCGACCGCATCGCCGTCGAGTTAGATCTTTCACCCGATCCTGTCCAGCGCGAGGCATTTTCGGCAACCCCGCACTTCTGGCCGGCATATTCCGACACCCACGACGGCCTCAAGATTCTGCAGCGGGCGGCAAAGGTTGGCGCACTCAGCAACATCGACAATGCCTCTCTCGCCAGCTCTTGCAAGAATATGAACTTCACCTTCGACCTCGTGGTTACTGCAGAACGCGTGGGTGCCTACAAACCCGACTGGCCACATTTCAACGCGGCGATTGCCGATCTGCAGGCGCAAGGAATTCCCAAGGAGCGCATTCTCCACGTCGGCCAGAGCCTGCGGGCGGACATAACGCCTGCCAACAAGCTCGGAATCAGGTGCGCATGGATCAACCGTCCAGACCGCCTTCTTGGCCTGTCGGGCGAAGGTGCTGCGGAAGCAAAACCTGATCTGACGCTTTCCAGTCTGGCGGAGCTTGTTGCCGCTATTTCATAAAGTCGCAAGTTGAGAGGAACATAATGAAAAACCCCAATAAGACTTGCAACCGCAAATCTCACTTCCTCTTGCGCGTCCACCGTCGCGCGATCGGAGCGATCGCCCGGTCATCGATCAGGGCGAACATCAATCTGTGACGAACACTTCATTGGCACCACGCTAAGGTGAGGACGTGGTTCTGCCTATCAACGGACTTGGAGCTTCAGGGCGGCTCCGGTATCATCAAGGGAACTGCAGTGGGAAATAATCTTAAACTCGCATCTCGTTTGCACCCGCGTCTCAGCATGGTCTCTCAACATTTCATGTTCCACCCGCATCTGAATATCCTCGACAGCAGTGGCCTCGCCGCAGTCTCCGTGCTTGAGCGGCGGCGTGCCAAAGCCTGGTCGATTTCCGAAGGCCGAGGCATTTCCGGCACAGCTTTCCCGCCGGCAGCAGCGTTTCGCAGTAACCAGGTCACCGGCGATGAACCCTATCGTTATTTTTGACGGGCCGACATCCGCGGTCCCCAATTCTCTGTGAAGTGCTGTCGGGGATAGTGGCACTCGCGAAAGAGAGCTTAGCAAGGGTCGTCGTAAAGCATGAAATGGCCTTTGCCAAGACAGTAACTGATCGCGACATAGTCACGGTACGAGGCGAGATCCTGGAGGCCGAACAATTCTTTACGACGCCGGCCACCGAACGCCCTCGCCTTTTCCTCTCCCAAATCCTGACACACTGAGGCTCATATGCTCGACAATATACCAACGGCAGACGACGTCCTGCTGGCTCGCAAGCGACTTGACGGCATTGCAATCGTCACGCCGCTCCTGCGCTCAGATGAACTCGACCGCAGGACACAGGGCAAGATTTTTGTGAAGTTCGAGAGCCTGCAGCACACCGGCGCGTTCAAATTTCGCGGTGCCTTTAACGCGCTTTCGCAGCTTGAGCGGGACAAATTTCCGGGCGGGGTCGTTGCCTATTCGACAGGTAATCACGGGCAGGCAATTGCTGCGGTCGGCAAGATGCTAGGCATCGAAACGAAGATCGTGATGCCTTTCGACGCTCCTGCTGTGAAGATCGCTAAAGCCCGCAAGCAGGGTGCGGAAGTGATTCTCTATGATAGGCACAAGGAAACTCGTGAATCGATCGCCGCGATCATCGCTGAAAGGTCGCCTGTGGCCATCATTCCGCCGGGAGACCATCCTCAGATCATCGCCGGCCAAGGTACGGTGGCGGTCGAGGCCTTATCTCAGATCGGCAATTCGAATATTGACGTTGTTATGGTGCCATGTGGCGGAGGTGGCCTCTCGGCGGGTACCTGCCTCGGCGTCGAGGCGTCAAAGTCCAAAGCGGAAGTTTGGGCCGCGGAACCCTCCGACTTCGATGATACGATGCGCTCCCTGCTAAGCGGAAATCGAGAGACGAACAGGGCACTGACGGGCTCAATCTGCGATGCGCTTCTAGCGCCGACACCGGCCGAGCTCCCATTCATCATCAACAAGAGCCGACTGTCGAGCGTGGTAACAGCAACAGATGAGGAGGTTTTGGCGGCGATGCGTTTCGCCTACGAGGAATTCCGCATTGTTGTCGAACCAGGCGGGGCAGTAGCGCTCGCCGCGCTTCTCTCAGATCCTTCCGGTGCAAAGGACCGCACGGTCATTGTGGTTGCCTCCGGTGGCAATGTTGACAACGGGGTCTTCATGCGCGCGCTTTCATCGCCGATTACCTCATAACCATTTTTGGAACCAAGTTCTCAAAGTCCAAGAGGAAGAATTCAAGATGTTGATCGAAGACAAGTTCATGACGTTGGCCACCGATAATGCACCTGGGCAAGAGATGCGCAGCAAGGCTGACAATATCACGCACCAGATGAAAGGTGGGACACTGATTGGAACGCCCGTGGATTTTTCCCACGGTGACGTTGACGCCTTTGAACCCACGCCTGGCTCCTTCGATGCCTTTGCTGACGGGGTGCATGCTGGCGGCAAGCAGGCCTACACCGAATATCGTGGCAGTGCCTCGATCCGCAGTGTCGTGGCCGGACGGGTGGGCGCTTTCACCGGTGCGCCGGTTGACGCCAACGAAGAGCTAATCATCACGCCCGGCACCCAGGGTGCCCTATTCCTTGCTGTTGCGGCGACGGTGACGAATGGCGACAAAGTCGCCATCGTCCAGCCGGACTATTTTGCTAACCGCAAGCTCGTCCAGTTCTTTGGCGGCGAAATGGTCCCCGTCATCCTTGGCTATGAGGGCAAGGACCATGATGCCGGGATCAATCTCAACGAGTTAGAGCAGGCTTTCGAAGCTGGCGCGAAAGTGTTTGTCTTTTCAAACCCGAACAACCCGACCGGGGTGGTTTATTCCAAAACCGAGATTGAAGCGATTGCAAAGCTCGCCAAAGCTTACGGCGCAACGGTGATTGTAGATCAGCTTTATTCTCGCCTGCGCTATGAAGGAACTTCATACACGCACCTTCGCGCGCTAAGCGAGAGACCCAACAACCTGATTACCATCATGGGGCCGTCGAAGTCCGAATCGCTAAGCGGCTACCGTCTCGGCGCTGCCTTTGGGAGCGCCCATCTGATCGAGCGAATGGAAAAGCTTCAAGCCATCGTTTCGCTGCGCGCATCGGGCTACAATCAGGCGGTACTCAATACCTGGTTCAATGAGCCGAGCGGCTGGATGGAGGAGCGGATTAGACTGCATCAAGCAATTCGCGATGACCTGGTATCAACCTTCCGCGGTGCCGGCCTGCCAGTGCGCGTGCCCCAGGCCGGCAGCTACCTTTTCCCGAAACTCCCCGCGCTGGAGGTCGGACCCCATGATTTCGTGAAGCTTCTGAGACATCAGACAGGCGTCATTGCGACGCCGGGTAGCGAGTTCGGCCCGCATTCCCTGGACAGCGTTCGTCTGAACTTCTCCCAGGATCACACTGCGGCTGTCGCAGCCGTCAAACGATTGGTTGAACTCGTCGAGCGTTACAAAAAATGAGCGCGCCAAACATCGACGCCAATACGCCACGCTCGCAGGGTCTCTATGACGTGGCCACACGGCGAAACGATATCATTTATGTCTCAGGAATGACGCCCCGAAAGGCCGGCGCGTTGATCCATACTGGTCAAATCGATCCTGATAAGTCCATCGATGAGTATAGCCAGGCCGTTCGGCAGGCAGCAGGCAACGCGCTTGCGGCTGCCGCGACACAACTCCGGGAGGGCGAAATAATCTGCGAAGTGGTCAGCTTGACGGTTTACGTCAACGCCCCAGTGGGTTTTAACGACCATTCCCGTATTGCAGATTTTGCTTCTGCATATTTCCGCGACAATCTCGGCCAGAAGGGCGTCGGTTCGAGGACAGCAATTGGAGTGAGTTCGTTGCCTTCGAACGCTCCAGTCGAGCTGCAGGTCATTGTGAGTGTTTGCCTTAGTGGCTAGTCTCCCTTCAAACGGGGGACCTTCTGTAAGGAGGTTTGAGTATCGCTCCCCTTTATCGACCTCTATCGAGACGGCCAAGACGATGCAACTACTGGATTTCACGAATGCTTCAAGCGAAAAGGTTGCACGACGATAAATAGTGGCGCTCGCCGGAAAACTAACCTTGATGAGGGGTGCGTGGACGAAGATCGCACCTGGGTCTCGGTTCATTATCCCACCAGCTCTAGATGACAAATTCATCCAATGAGGTGCCGCCCTGCCGTCTTCTTAAGCGGCGCTGTCGACCTCAGATCCCGGTATTCCGCCCCGTATACCCCAATTATCGCACGGCATTTCTACCAAGATTACCTTAATTTCTTCCTTGGGCAGACCAAACGCTGTTAACTCGTTGATGACCTCAGTGTAGAGCCGCCGTTTCGTAGCTAATTCCCGGCCACTATAAAGTAGAATCTCAATGCGAGTATATTTTTCTCGGTCATGGCCCGACGGCACAATGCGATTCTCGGACTCGATAAATTCAGCGATAATATCGCGATCGTCCTCAGGGACTTCAAGCCCGGTGACAATAGACCGCTGCAGGGCCTCCAGCAGCGCCTGCGATCGCGATTTCGCCCAGGTGCCCGTTATCAATTTAGTGCTCGGCATCATTTACCTCCGTGAATTGCTTTACCGTCAAACGGTTTGAACCGATCGCTTCATGATCAGAGTCGCGCCCGCCAGGGAAGCAACGGTGAATGCAATCAAGAGGGTTGCAACTGCGGTGATGGTTGGTGATATTTCCAAGATCAGTTCGCTGAACATCTGTTTTGGAACAGTGTTGTAGGTCCCTGCGATGAAGGATGTAACAACGACTTCATCGAAACTATGAACGAATGCAAAGACCCAAGCAGCAAACAGGTTGGGCCCAAGTTGCGGTAACACGACCCGACGCATCGTGGTGTACCATGATGCCCCCATGGTCCACGATACCTGTTCCTGACGTAAATCGAACGAGCGAAATGCAACGTTCATGACGACCATCACGTAGGGGACTAGTAAGATCGTGTGCGCCATCACCAAGCCGATTAACGTGCCAAGTAGGCCGATTTTTGCAAAGGCGATATAGAGGGCTACGGCAGTGATGATCGTGGGCAGTATCATTGGAGCCATAAAATTGCTCTCAATAATGCCTCGTTGCATGATGCGGCGCCTGCAGAGCCCATAAGAAGCCATTGACCCGAGAAGAAGTCCCAATGTCGATGAAATCAATGCAAGGACAGCTGATGTGATCGTTGCAGAAACCCAAACCGAACTACCAAAGAACGAGCTATACCATCGCAACGACAGTCCCGGAGGAGGAAAGCTCATCGAACTAGCTGAAGAGAAAGACATCGGGATAACGATGATCACGGGCAGGATCAGAAAGCCCAGAGTGACGATCGCAACCGTTCGTACAGCGTAGTTTGGGGTCATAGCTCATCTCCAGTTCTGTTTTCTAGGCGTCTATAGATCGCGAAAAGGCCAAGAGTTACGAATAGAAGAATGACCGCGATAGCGCTTGCTAACTCCCATCTCGGGACAGTGTTTATATACGTCTCGATGACGTTAGACATCATGGGCACACGGCCACCACCCAGAATAGCCGGAGTGATGTAGAAGCCGATGCTAACGATCGTGACCAGCATAATGCCGGCTAGATATGCTTTTAACGTTTGCGGGAAAAACACCCTCCAGAAGATCACCCGTTTTGATGCTCCGAGAGAAGCTGCGGCCTGCATGTGGCGTTGGTCGACCCGGATTAATGCAGCGTAAAGCGGCAATACCAGGAGTGGAAGCTGGATATTGGCCATGCCAATTGTCACGCCGAGATCATTATAAAGGAAGCTGATTGGTGCGGCAGTAAGCCCTAAGGACTGAAGAGTCTTATTTACAATCCCGGCGTTACCGAGAACGACGATCCATGCGTAGGTACGGACGAGGACACTGATCCAAAATGGCAGAACGACAAGCGCAAGCGCGATCATTCTGCCGGTTTTGGGTAGTGTGGAAATCCAGTACGCAAGAATGTACCCGGCGATCGCAACGATCACCGTTGTCATTACGGTTATTCGGAGGGTGTTCAATGCTACTTTTGCGAAAACCGGCGTGGTCACCAACTCGTAAAAGTTGTCGAGTGAGTATCCGTCCGCACTCGAGATGCTATAGTTGAAAATCGTGACTATCGGAATGTCGAACCCGATGACCACTAGGATGAGAAGCGGCAGGATGAAAAAAACTGCTCCCCAGGATTTTCGTCTGTAGGTCTGCGTATGCGATACGGTAGCCATTGATGCACCCTCCCACCAAATCGCATTAACGATTTAGCGCAAATTCCTGCCAACGCGTTTGAACGGTCGCTGCATTGTCCAACCACCATGCCTGGTCACTGAAATGCTGCACCTGCTTGTTCGAAGCAGTCGTCGGGAACGACGGCAACTGTTCAGCCGTGAGGAGCTTTTCGAAATCAGGCGAATTGCCAGAGTATGGGAGCACCTTTGCGGCAATTAACTGGTTTGCCGGATCCGTCGTTTCGTGAAGGAATTTATACGCAGCTTCCACGCTTTCAGGAGGTGAACCCTTTACAACCGTGAGATACCCAATGCTGAGATTCGCTTGATTGTAGGTAAAATCGATGCCCTCTTGACCGACAACCCGACCTGAGTACGCATTCGCGTATTGGACTTCGTTATCCCGAAGGAGTTGTGGCGGCTGTGCCCCGGCTTTCCACCAAACCGAAACGCTCGACTTGATCTCTTCGAGTTTTTGAAAGGCCAGATCCACGTCGAGCGGAAACAATTTGCCGATTGGGACGCCAGCTGCTAACAAAGCGGCCGGTAGAGCGTAGACCGGATCGTCGGCCAACGCGCGCTTGCCTGGGTAGTCTTTCGGATTGAAGAAATCCGCCCATGTCTTGAGCGGCTTTTCACCTTTTCGCCAGCACATGAGCGTTGAATAATACTGATATCCCATCCCATAATCGTCACGAGCTTCGGGAAACATAGGGAGGGGAGCAATTTTCTCCCAATCCAGTTTTTCGAGAAGACCAAGGGCTTTCGCCTGCTGCAGGGATGCAGTACCAAGCTCGTACAAGGTTACGGAGGAATCTTTACTCTCTACGAGCGCACGCAGTTTACCGAAAGGATTTGGACTTTCGCGAACCACGTTGATACCGGTCTTGGCCGTGAACGCTTTACTATAAGCCGCGTCGATCGCGTCGCCATTAAGACCGCCGCCTTCGATCAAGCGCAATTCATCGACTGCGGCGTTTGCGCCGGTCACTTTATGCGCCAAAGTTGCAACAGCCGCCGCAACCACCATTTTATTGAAACTTCTTCTGTGCATGTAATTCCCCTTTTCTTTTGTTGAATGTTTGATCAATATGCTTAGTCGATTGGCCAGACATCCTCCTCGGTCCAAGATACGTTAACAGCAGAACCAAGAGCGAATTTTGGTCCGACAAATGGCCGCACCGCGATGAAGGAGGTGCCGTCAGCGGCGGAGAGATAATATCTTACCGTTTGGCCTAGATAGACGAGGTCGCTTACCACGGTAGCCACCCCTTTATTAGTCCCAGCTGAGGTGCGCAGGAGCAGACGTTCGGGACGCAATATGCCTTTCCTGCTGCTACCGTCCGACACTGATACGATGTTGGCGGTACCGAGGAACTCGGCAACGAAGCGGTTAGCGGGTTGAAGATAGGCGATTTCCGGCGTTGCAATTTGCTGGACCTTGCCTTCGTTCAGAATCATCACCCTATCTCCCATAGACAGGGCCTCTTCCTGGTCATGGGTGACCAGCAGCGTCGTAATTCCAAGACGGCGCTGCAACTGCTTGAGTTCGACCTGAAGCTCTTCCCTGAGTTTTTTGTCGAGCGCCCCCAAGGGTTCATCGAGCAGCAGGATGTTGGGCTGGAACACGATTGCTCGCGCTAACGCTACTCGCTGTTGCTGACCCCCCGACAGTTGCGACGGCTTCCGGCTTGAGAGAGCGCCCAGTTGCATCATCTGCAAAACTCGGCCAACGGCTTCGTCTTTCTTACTGCGAGACCATTTACGAACTTCCAAAGGAAAGGCAACATTCTCAGCGACAGTCATATGGGGAAAAAGCGCGTATGACTGAAACACGAGCCCAATATTCCTTCCTTGCGGAGGCGTGTAGGTGACGTCTTGGCTGCCAATGTGCATTTGGCCGCCGGTTGGACCCGAGAGCCCCGCGATCAAGGCCAGTAACGTGGTTTTGCCCGAACCGCTTGGCCCGAGGATCGTGAGGAATTCACCATTAACCACATGGAGGTCTACGTCGGCGACTGCCGTGAATATACCATAGTCCTTACGAATTTTGCTCAGTCGAATGTCGCTCATCAGTTTACCGTACGAGTCGACAAATAAAATGATTGCTCGCTAAACCCCAGCATCCGTTAGTCCCCTTCAAAGACGCGACTGTCAGTTCGACGTTATTAGTATTAGCGATAATCGTTAATCGGTACGGTGTCAACAGATTGACGGCTGGCGTCCTGAATCAGGTCCGCGACAAGGAGGTTGCAAATCGCTGTTGATTGCCACCGAGAATTGGCTCTGATGCACTTTGTTGAAGCTACATTCATAAGTCGCGGCTATCTATCGGGGCCTGCGGCAGATCGAACTTTGCGAGACCGTACATCTGACGCCTGATAAGTTTTCCGGAACTGGATGTCGCCCACACAACCGCCAGTGGTTTTCAATCCAGCTCGAACAGGGCGGCAAAGCTTGATGCCTGGCTAGAAACGCGAAGAAAAGCCTGGTTAATCGTTGACGTGTCGAAAGGGACATCGCCGTCGGAAACGCTATCATCTCTGTCTGATCGAATGGTCAAATCGGAGGTTAGATACCGACTGTTCACTTCGATCGTCACCACCAAACCCTTCGGATCTCGCCAAGTGATCGCGTGCGAGATAGTGGATGATCGTCTCGAGCCGTTGCGTGCGCCGCCCAAAGCGAGCCAGTCATGAGGTCTGACTGACGTCTCGAAGTAAATCTCACCGTATGTCTTGCCCTCCAACATCAACACTTGACATGCCAAATTTAGCGATTATCGTTAATATCAGCATCGCTAAACGATGCGGCGACGAGAAACCAGGCGCTGCGATATCGACGTTTTGGCGCTTGCGTGAGGCCGCAACTCTGTTCCGGCAGAGGCGAGCACCCCTCCAACATGAAAACAAAGGGAACTACTATGAAAAAACGCATCTTCTTTGCTTCGGCTCTCGCGGCCGCAATTTTTGCTGGCTCCGTTTTTGCCGCCGATCAACCCGTAACCGTCGGACTTGAGCCCGCAAACAAACCCTTCATCTTCAACTCGGGAGGAGAATATACAGGGTTTTCTTACGATCTCTGGGTGGAGATCGCCAAGGAAGCAGGACTGAAATTTGAAGCGAGGTCCATGGATTTCTCGGCTCTCATTCCAGCTCTCCAGACCAAGAACATCGATGTCGGCTTTTCCAGCATCTTCATCACCGCGAAGCGCAAGGAAGTCGTGGATTTCTCCGATCCGTATTACATGGCGGGAACTGGGGCGCTCGTCTCGGAAACAAGCGCTATCAAGACTCTGGCAGACCTCAACGCGAAACATGTGGCGGCCATGACGGGCTCGGCACAGGTGGCATGGATCAAGGCTAATCTCCCGTCGGCTGAACTAACGCAGTTTCAGAACGCCACCGACGCATTTCTGGCCTTGCAGGCGGGCCGGGTCGACGCCGTCCTCTACGATTATCCAACCCTGGCATACTACGCCCTGACCGAAGGTAAGAGGAAGGCGCGGCTTCTGGATGAGCATGCAGGCGAAGACTATCCGGTTGGCTTTGCCCTCCAAAAAGGGAGCTCTCTCGTCGAACCGATTAACAACGCGTTGAAGAAGATCCGCCTTGACGGCCGGTACGACGCGTTGTCACGCAAGTGGTTTGGGAAGACAGGGTCTTAAAGCCCCCCTCTCCACATCATAGCACTCCAACGAAAGAGCGCACACATGACCTTCGATTGGTCTGCATTTTTTGAGTCCTTCCCAGGTCTGCTCTATGGAGCGAGGGTGACGCTTTTCGTTACCCTTGTTTCCCTACCCGCAGGGCTGCTCCTGGGCGCGATGGTGGGCGTTATCCTGACATATGCGCCCACGCCCATAGCCAGCATTGCACAGGTTTACGTGGGTCTGATCCGCGGTACGCCCATGGTTGTCCAAATCATGTTCATCTTCTTTGGGCTCCCTGCTTTAATGGATGTGCGCTTGGATGGCCTGACCGCCGGCATTGTGGCACTGGTCATCAACTCATCCGCTTATCTGGCTGAAATCGTACGAGGAGGCTTGCTCGCCGTTCCGCGCGGCCTTCAAGAAGCGGGACTGGCGATGGGCCTGCGTTTTGGACAAGTAATCAGATACATCGTGGGTCCCGTGGCGTTTCGCCGTATGATCCCTGCGCTTGGTAACCAGTTCGTGATCGGTCTCAAGGACTCGTCATTGTTGATCGTCATCGGCGTCGGCGAACTGACCAGAACCGGCCAGGAAATTATGACCGACACGTACCGCGCGGTCGAAGTGTGGTTTGCCGTCGCCATAATTTATTTGGCAATGATCAGCCTCATGGCTAGCCTATTGAAATCGCTAGAAAAACACGTGAGGATTGCATGAGCATCATTGAGATTACCGGCGTCGTCAAACGGTACGGCAGCGTTGATGTCCTCAAACATATCGATCTATCGATCGCTTCCCAAGAAATAGTTTTTCTGATTGGTCCTTCCGGATCCGGGAAGTCAACACTGCTTCGGTGTATCAACGCACTGGAGACGGTCAGCGAAGGCGATATCGTGGTTGACGGTCTCAGCGTACGCGGTGGCAAAGCAGAAGTACGGAAGATCCGGTTGGAAGCCGGCATGGTGTTCCAGCAGTTTAACCTTTTCCCCCACTTGACCGCGCTTGAAAATGTAATGTTTGGCCCCCTCAGGGTTAGGGGGGTGAGTTGGAGGGACGCGGCGGAGATCGCAGAGGCGCTTCTCATCAAGGTTGGGCTGAAGGAGCGCATGAGGGCGTATCCGAGCGAACTTTCCGGAGGTCAGCAACAACGAACTGCAATCGCGCGCTCCCTTGCAGTCAAACCGAGACTAATGCTCTTCGATGAGCCAACCTCGGCGCTGGATCCGGAACTTCGTTTCGAGGTTCTTCAGGTTATGAGACAATTGGCCGAAGAAGGTATGACGATGGTCATCGTCACCCATGAAATCCGATTCGCCCGAGACGTGGGTTCTCGCCTACTTTTTCTGGATGGCGGACGAATCATGCATGACGGAAAACCAGATCAACTTTTGAGCGATCCGCCTAGTGAAAGGCTACGCACGTTCTTGCAACACGTAGCGTAGGTCGATGCCCATATTCCGCTGGCGATATGTTTAGTTCATTTGAAAGTGAAAGAGTGAATAATGGATAACGGCGGCAAGAATGGCGATGATCTATGTTTTTTGCCGGTATCGCGGCTTAGCGAAATGAGAGCGACGGGGAAGATCTCGACTGCGGAAATTACCGAGGCTTATCTATCGCGGATCGCAAAATTCGATAGCAAGCTCAATGCGTACGTTGAGGTTTATGCGAAGGAGGCGAGGCTTGCGGCAACAAGCCTAGACGCAGGCAGGGATACGCGAAATGATGGTGGACTAGCCTGCGGCATCCCCATCGCTCTGAAGGATCTGCTCGAAGTCGACGGCAAGATCACGACGGCAGGATCAGCGCATTTTCGAGGTCGTCGCTCTTGCGTTACTGCGAGTCTTGCCAGGCGGCTTATCTCCAGCGGATCAATCATTCTCGGCAAAACACAGACGGTTGAATTTGCTTACAGCGGCTGGGGCATCAACCCTCAAATGGGTACTCCGTGGAACCCATGGGACGAGGACATTCAGAGGATCCCAGGTGGTTCAAGTAGCGGCTCGGCGGTCGCCGTTTCAGGCAGTCTCGCACCTTGGGCGATCGGAACAGATACCGGTGGCTCTGTACGGCTGCCGGCTTCATTTTGCGGCGTCACGGCGTTGAAGACAACTGCTGATCAAATAGCGACCGACGGAATAATTCCTCTTAGTAAGACTTTTGATACGCCAGGGCCGATCACAAGATCGGTCCTTGACGCGGCTATACTCTACAACGTGATGCTAGGTTCAGAGTCTCAATTCGCCTTTGGATCAGGCACCGTAATTGGCATATCGCGCGCATTGGAAGGCGGAGTTCTTGGCCTCAAGCTCGGGTCCCTCCCGAAAGCGGAAAGGGAGGGCGTCGAAGCCGACGTTCTTGAAGCCTACGACCGCTCATTGGAGACCTTAAGCAACCTGGGCGCGGAGATTGTGGAGACCAACCTTCCATTCCGGTTCCAAGACTGCTTCGGGCCTCACATGTCGATTGTCAACTCAGAGGCCTATGCCTATTTCCGTGATGTGATCGATGACGGGTCTTCGTTGCTTGACGAGAGTGTAAGAGAGGGCATTTCAGCGGGGCGCACCATTTCTCCACAACAGTACTCGGACGCCTTCGAACAAATAAGCAGGTTCAAGGCCCAAATCTCCGGAGCGCTCGTTAATGTCGATGCGTTGCTGACACCGACGACACTATCCGTAGCCCTTCCGGTCGAAGGGCTCGATCGAAGCAGGCCGCCTTCGCGTTTCACTCGATTTGTTAATACCCTTGGAATGTGTGGTCTCGCACTGCCAAACGGGAAGAACGCCGAGGATCTTCCGACATCACTTCAGATTGTGTGCAGAGAGCATCAGGAACGGTTGGCCTTACGAATTGGCCTTGCGTTCCAGCAAGCAACCAGCTGGCATTTGCGCCGCCCGACGATGTTTCTCGACGCGGACAGCAACAGCCAAGGGGTTCGGCAACTTGACCGCCGTGTCAGGAATTAGCCCAGTGCTGGACGGCATGCTGATAGTGACCGATCAAGCGAGGGCCGGTCGGCCTATGTTTTGAACGATGGCCAGTCAGTGCGCAAGCATGTTGAACCCACTTGCCGCTGCTCACAGACTGCAAATGCGAAATTAAATGATCGCCTGCGTTCTTCAGATAACAGTCTTCATGGATGTGAACTCTGCTTCGAGGTCACTCCGCCTACCGCGCTTACCAGTTAGGACTCGATGGGTCAGTGTCTGCGCCGCTATTGGCCACTAAATTCTTCAAACGATGTACCAATGAAAATTCAAACTGAGATGCCGTGATGGAGGTAGTTGACAGGCAATCGATTAACGATTATCGATAGAATCGGACGCACATTGGAGGCTATGAAAGTACTCGATTACCTGACGCAACAAGTTATCGAAGGTCGCTTTCAAGGTGTGGTTTCATCTCGTTAATTGCGCCTTCGTGTCAACAATGCGGAGCTTACGTCGTGGCCTCGTTCCGGCAACATATCAATTCTTTTTGGCTGAGCATGGAATTCGAACAGCGATAATCGGCGACCGTGCGCAAACCTCGTAATACGATGCGGCATCCTTGCCGGATAAGTCAGATCAAAGAAGTGGCGGGAACGTATGTTAAATAAACCATTACTAACCCAAGAAACGCCAGTCGCCATTCAAGTAAGCGATTTGAAAAAAAATTTCGGTGAGCACAGAGTGCTGAAGGGCGTGTCCCTAACCGCCCGAGTTGGTGATGTCGTTGCAATCATAGGCGGTTCAGGGTCGGGAAAGTCTACTATGCTTCGCTGCATAAACTTTCTTGAAGCGCCCTCGGGTGGTGAGATCAGGATTGGTGACGAAGCGGTACGGATGAGGCCCGACGGTGCGCCCTCGGACCGGCGGCAGTTGGAACGGCTGCGGCAATCCCTGGGAATGGTGTTTCAAGACTTTAACCTATGGACACACAAGACGGTTCTGGAGAACCTGATTGAGGTGCCGGTCCACGTACTGAAAATTCCGAAAGATCAGGCGATTGAGCGCGCTAGAGAGACTCTGAAACGCGTTGGTCTGGCCGAAAAGGAAGGTGCGTATCCGGCATTTATGTCTGGCGGCCAGCAGCAGCGCGCCGCGATTGCCCGTGCATTGTGCGTCGAACCCAAAGCGATGTTGTTTGACGAGCCCACCTCGGCGCTTGATCCGGAACTGGTTGGCGAGGTGTTGCAGGTCATTCGCAGTTTGGCCGATGAAGGCCGCACCATGGTTCTTGTTACGCATGAAATGCGTTTCGCCCGCGAAGTCGCGAGCCATGTCATCTACCTGCACAACGGCATCATCGAAGAGGAAGGACCGCCCGAACAGTTGTTCGGTGCACCCAAATCGCCACGACTCCAACAGTTTCTAAGGAGCCTCGGCTGATAATGGCCGGGCATTTAAAGGGGAGAGAACTATGAAAAAACTAATTCTCGCAGCCGTCGCCTCACTGGTGATGGGGACTGCAGCGCCGGCCGACCCCATCAAGATCGGTAATGAAAATGGACAATACCCGCCCTTTTCTTCGCAGGATTCTAGCGGCAAGTGGGTCGGTTGGGAAATCGACTTGATCAATGCGATCTGTGCCCAAGCGAAGCTGGAATGCGTTCTAACGCCGACTTCGTGGGATGGCATTATCCCGGCGCTAACATCTGGTCAGATTGACGTAATCATGGCGTCCATGTCGATCACCCCAGAGCGTCAAAAGATCATTGATTTTTCTGATAAATATTATGCTGCGCCTACGATGGTAGCGGTCGCAAAAGACTCGTCCATTACTCCCGATGAAGCGGGGCTGACCGGCAAGGTAATCGGCGCACAGGTATCGACAGTCAATGAGCAGTATGTACAGACGCATTTCGCCGCGGGCGCTGCTGAGGTCAAGACTTATCAGACCGAAGATGAAGCTTATCAGGATCTGGCTGCGGGCCGGTTGGACGCCGTGATAGCCAATGCCATTCAGTTGCAGGCCTTCTTGGATAGCGGTACCGGTCGGGAATGCTGTAAGTCGGCTGGGCTGGTGGCTCCTGATCCGGAGGTTCTGGGTCTCGGTGTAGGACTTGGTGTCCGCAAAGGCGATCCCCTGAAACAGCCTCTGAATGCCGCGATAAAGGCGATCCGCGCTGATGGGACGTATGATGCGATCACCAAGAAGTACTTTAATTTTAATATATACGGTGACTAAATGATCTGCCCCTCCGCTTCACAACTTTCCTCCCTGGCGCTGTTGGGATTCGGCGATTGTGGCTGGGGGGCAGTCCTTTTGGCTGGGTTTGTCAACTCTCTACTGATCGCGATCGGTGCTTATGCATTGGGCTTTATCATCGGGATAACAGGTGCCTTCGGAAAGTTGTATGGCGGCCCCGTCGGCCGCGATCTTTGGGCGTCCTACACCACACTGGTGCGGGCAGTCCCTGAGTTGGTCCTAATCCTGATATTGTATTACGCCGTGCCGGGGCTCATTAATGAGATGCTTGTCTCGATCGGGCATGGCCGTATCGACTTGCCGCAATTTGTCACCGGTATAATTGTCCTGTCTGTTGTGCAGGGGGCATATCAGACCGAAGTGCTACGTGGCGCGATCATTGCGGTTCCACAAGGCCAGATCCAAGCGGCGCGCGCGATGGGCATGTCGCCAGCACAGGTCGCACGTCGGGTGATCTTTCCGTTGATGACAGCGAACGCGGTGCCTGGTTTAGGCAATCAGTGGCTGAATGCAACCAAAGACACCGCGCTGCTGGCAGTCATCGGGTTCGCTGAACTGAGCAAAGCCACCTATTTAGCAAGCTCCGCAACGAAAGCATTTTTCACCTTCTATTCGGCGTCCATGTTGCTTTACTTGATCATGTCCTTGATTTCGATCTACTTTTTCGGGCGGATTGAAAAATGGGCCCGTAAGGGTCAACGGAGTTCCGCCAGATGACGAAGTCACTGCTTAAACCGCATCGGGTCGTGTTGATTTTCCTCTGCGTTGCTATAATCGCCTATTGTATACTCGCGCTGAACTGGTCCTGGCTGGCAGATCCGGAATATCAGATGCTGATTGTAAAGGGCGTCTGGTGGGCGATCTGGCTAACAGCGTTGACCATGGGCGTCGGGATGATGCTGGCGCTTCCCATCGGTCTGGCACAGGCTGCAGGCCCATGGTACCTCTCCTGGCCTTCGCGGATATTTTGCACAGTTATTCGCGGTACACCGCTCTTGATGCAGATATGGTTGATCTATTACGGGGTCGGCTCGCTATTTCCTTCAGTCCCGTGGATACGCGATTCCTCACTATGGCCACTCTTGCGGCAAGGTTGGCCCTACGCTGTTCTAGCATTGACCCTCTCAGCGGCTGGCTATGAAGCTGAAGTTATGCGCGGCGCTTTCCGCAGCGTGCCGCATGGCCAACTGGAAGCTGCCAAGGCAATGGGTATGCCGCGATTTGCCATACTTTATCGTATTTGGATGCCGCAAGCTTTGCGGCGTGCACTCACAACCATCGGCGGCGATACGGTGCTCCAACTGAAAGCTACCCCGCTTGTGTCGACCGTTACGATCATGGAGCTTTACGGAGCAATCAGAAAAATCAGGAGTGACACATTGATCATCTATGAACCGCTTCTGCTGCTCGCAGTGATCTATATGGCGATGACCGGGGTTATCGTGATGTTTTTCCGTTGGCTTGAAAGGCAAACGCCGGTGCGCCTTGCCTAGGCAGGCTTCGGTTGTAGGTATGCAAAACAGCCGTGAATTACGCACATTGGCCATAGGGGGTTCAGGCTGGTCTGTGGCGTTGGGTACGCTTCGAAGAGGCCGATAAGTAACATAACGCGGCATTCCGGCGTCTGTCGTCTTAGTTATTCTATAAAATGGGAAACGGGACAACTGGGATATTTTCGTCCGACGCTCTTGGTAAGCGGCCGGCTTGCAGGGACATATATACAACAATGACAAATGCGCAGTTCAATACCGAGGCAGTAACATGGCGTCGAATGATCCACGCCCAGCCGGAACTCACGTTCGACACGAAATTTGTCGGCAATTTCGTGGCCGAGAAGCTTCAGGAGTTCGGACTGGATGAGGTCCATAAAGGATTTGCTCGCAATGGCGTGATTGGTGTTCTGCGCGGCCGTGGTCCAGGAAAAACGATCGGTCTGCGAGCAGATATGGATGCTTTGCCACTTGCCGAAACTACGGGGCGCCCTTGGGTGTCGAAAATACCTGGGAAAATGCATGCGTGTGGACATGATGGGCACACGGCAATGCTTTTGGCCGCGGCTAGATACCTGGCCAATGAGAAAAACTTCAATGGTACAGTGGTCTTCATTTTTCAGCCGGCTGAAGAAAGAGGTGCAGGCGCCAAAGTCATGATAGAAGAGGGCGTGCTAGATCGCTTCAAGATCGAAAATGTATTCGGCATGCACAATCTGCCAGGACTTCCCGTCGGCCGGTTCGCTATTCGGTCTGGCGCCATCATGGCCGCAACCGATGATTTCACAATTCATTTGCGTGGAATGAGCGGTCACGCGGCTTTGCCGCATGCTGCAATTGACCCGATTGTTGCAGCTTCTCAAATTGTGATTAACCTGCAGACGCTGGTATCGCGGAATGTTGATCCGCTCGATTCCGCTGTCGTCTCGGTCTGCAAGCTCCATTCGGGAACAGCGATGAACATCATACCCGATACTGCGGAAATTGCAGGGACTATCCGCACGCTGAACCCGGCGACGCGACAAATGCTTCGCGAGCGTTTTCATGAGGTTGTTGAATCGATATGTGCGGCTCATCGCATCAATTTCACCATCGATTTCGAGAAAAACGCTCCAGCGGTGCTAAACGCAGATATTCAGACAGAAGTTGCAATTCGCGCAGCAACAGATGTTGTTGGTGAAAGCAATGTCGAAGGGGATACGCGTCCAATTATGGGCGGAGAAGACTTTGCTTATATGCTCGAAGCGAGACCTGGAGCCTTCATGTTCATTGGAAATGGCGACAGTGCGCCTTTGCACAACTCCAACTATGATTTCGATGATGAGGCGCTGCAATTCGGCGTGGGGTACTGGCTCTGCTTGGTCAATGTAGCGCTCAACACGTCCGCTTGATTTTTGGCCGTAGTCGACAAAAGGGTGACGTCACGTTGTCGTGGGCTTAACATAATTCGGCGGAGATGACCCCGCCGCCGATCAACTACGAGGACCACCGCTTTCCCCCTCAGATCATCGGTATGCGGTGTTATGCCCCCACCTACCGGATCACGTCTGATCGTAAATGTTGCAGGTCTACCGCCGGCTTGGACATGTGACGATTTCAGAGCTGACGTGTTGGTTTCCACGCGGTATTGAGCCGGTTTTGGAGTGAACCCCTCGGGCTGGACCACAGGACACGAAAAAACGATACGCAATGTGGGCCTCAATAGGAGTAGGCTCATAAAGTCCCGAGGAGCATATCGACGGCACTTGACACCGTCCAAGCTGCAACTCTGTCAGGATATTCGAAACTGCGTCATCGGACGGCGCGTTGCAGCGCACTTATGTCGTTTCGGCCAACCTCATCCAGCTTTGGCTGACGCAGTTCGATCGCGGCGAACTCAATGATGAAGAAGCAGAAGTCAGTGTCCTCGCCGAGTACGAGGCCCACATCGTGGCACTGAAACGCAAGGTCGGCCAGCTCACGATGGACCGTCATGTGGCGCACGAGCTTCAGCAGCGAGGCCACCTCGTCAATCACAAGCGGGTGGCGCGTGTCATGCGGGCCAAAGGCATGGGGATCAAGCCTCGAAGGCACTATGTTCGCACGACCGACAGCAACCACGATTTACCGATCTACCCGAGCAACCTGATCCCACCGCTCCCCGACATGATGTGGGTTGCCGACTTTACCTACAGCAGGATTGCCGCTGGCTTTTGCTATCTGGCCGTCATTCTCGACGGCTGCAACCGGAAAGCTTAGGCTATGCACTGTCGAGACGCCAAAACACGCTCTTGGCGTTAGGCACATATCAGCTTACGTGCCGCGAGGTTTCGCATCAAGTGGGACACGCCAAACGTCCACGGGACGCATTCTGTTGAAAGCGCCACAGTGTTGCGCAATGTTCCGAGTTGCGGATTCGAGATAGAAACTACATCCCCGATCTTATTTGTGAAACCGTGCCCTTCGACATCGCGATCTTCAACCGGCGCAAAAAGCGTTCCCAGGAAGAGCGCCACGCCATCCGGATACTGATGATGACGGCCAATGGTCTGTGTCACGAGATCAGTCGGATCGCGACTGATCTCACTCATGGAGCTCTTGCCCTTGAAAACAAATCCATCTGTACCGATTACCGATAGCTCAAGTTCCGCCTTGTGGACATCCTCGATCGAGTAACTATCGTCAAACAGACGGATGAACGGTCCTATCGAGCATGATGCGTTATTGTCCTTTGCCTTCCCGAGAAGCAGTGCCGAACGCCCTTCAATATCTCGCAGATTGACATCATTGCCGAGCGTCGCGCCTTTGATGCGACCGACGCTGTCCACTGCCAGAACAATCTCCGGTTCTGGATTATTCCATTGCGAGCTAGGCAATATTCCAATCTCAGCCCCCGTGGCCAACCGACGACATTACTTGGGACTTCGTAAACACCTCTGCGTCTGGACCGATGCCGACTTCAAGATGTTGAGACCAAACACCCTCCTTGATCAGCGCGCGCTTGATTTCAGCCGCTTCTGGTGAACCAGCCTTCAGCGATCGCAAACTGCCACCGAGAATACCGGAGATTGTGCCTCTTATTCGCGCCGCATCGCTCGGCGATCCGACTGCCCGTTCCTCGATCAAGCGCTCGATCATCGAACTGGCAAATGTGACCCCGCATGCCTTGATTGCCTGGAGATCGAATGGTGCAAGCAGACTAATTTCACCCTGCACTTGTTCCGTATTGAACGACCCGAGATCCTGACCAGCCGCCGTTTCCATGTATTCCGCAGGGCTTAGGAGCTCCAACAGGTCCCGCATGGTCGGGACTCGCTTCGAGGTGATATCGACGATCCGTTCGCCCCTTAGCGCGACGATTGATGGTCCATTCAGATCGCGACGCCACACCCTGCCGACAAATCTGCCCTTCGGATCAATCATGGCAAACATCCTGGTTTCATTATGTGTTTTCACACGACAATAGCGGCTCGACAAATGCTGCCGCTACAACAGGCGTTCCGCCAAGCGAAAAAATTTAGGTAGTTATTATCGATAGAAGCTGCACAACGTTTCGCCAGGCGAAATAGTTGCGCCTGGCGAAACGAACTGGATGATGGCAGATTAATTGAGAAGAACAATCGTTGATCTGGAGGGCAGAGGTGGGCGCGAAACAAGGTGGTGGATATATTGTAGGCCCCGTCATTAAGGCCCTGCAGGTCTTGGATTACATCGGAGAAAGCGGCCGGGAGGTCTCGCTTACCGAAGTGGCAACGGCGGTGGGTTTACCAAAGACAACCGTATTCCGCTATCTGCAAACTCTGAGTTCAACATCTTTTCTACGCCACGACATAGCCAATGATCGTTACGGCATAGGGGCTGCTTTCCGTTCCCTGGCACGTACCGACCGAAGCCTTCACCGTCTGCGGGAAGTGGCCATGCCCATTATGCGGAACCTTAATCGCGAGTTCAACGAAACGATCAATCTTGCGATCGAGACACAGGGCTGGATCATTTATATTGAGATTGTAGAATCAACACGTGCCTTGCGTATGCAGGCGCATATCGGCGCGCGCGATCCGATGCACACTACGGCCCTTGGCAAGGCAATCCTGGCCTATCTTGCAGAAACTGAGCGTGAGAGAGTTTTGTCCGTATCATTGTCGGAGAGGACCTACAGGACGGTCTTGGACGCGCACGTCCTGCGTCGGCAATTGAACGAAGTCCGCACCCGAGGCTACGCAGTTGAGGTAGGCGAGAATGAAGACGTATCGATGTGTGTTGGCGTTCCCATATTGGATGACCTAGCGTTCCCATTTGCAGCCCTCAGCCTCTCGGCTCCTGTCCAACGGCGCTCTGATACTTTGATCAACGCCGCTGCAACTGCGCTACTAAACGCCAGCCGCGAGATCAGCGAGAAATTGCGCCCTGAAGCGCTCTTCGAATAGACTGTGTGTGATCTGCATCCAAGAGCCGTTCGTTGACGCTCTGACCGCAGAGCAGTCATACGACAATTGGATCGCAAGCGGCCAGTGAGACTGAAAGACTACAATGCTCAACCGTGGGAAATGTAAATGCCTTAGAACACCAAGGGGTATTGGTACATCGGGGCGCTTGCCATTGCTAAACGATGCTGCGCTGAACAGGACATCAGAAAGGTGATGGGCGAAAACTGGCTACGAGTGTTTCACGAAGTGTGGAAGGCACTGGCGTCGTCCGATCTGGCGCGGGACAGAGTTCCACTACGTTGCGCGCGGCAACTGGCAACCTGGATTCATAATTCCATCGGGATCTATGGCATTCTTGATAGATTTCAGCAGCTTAATTGTTACCGCAGGTGTCGACTTGATAAACTCGTCACGCTTTTCCCGACCAATACCATGTTCCGCGCTTATGCTGCCATCGAATTCGTAAACCAGATCGAATAGTAGATCCCTTTGCCGCCTCTACAGCCTGGATTTTCCCCTCTTCGCTCAGATTAGCCGGAGGAATAATGTCTAGGTGAACGTTACCATCACCAACATGACCATAGGAGACGGGCTGACATTGAGGCATCGTCAGCGTCAGTAGCCGCTCGGCCTGGTCAACAAAATCAGGCAATCGCGAAAACGCCACCGAAATATCGGTACGTAGATGGCGCCCGCGGTTTGCAATTCCATGGATCATGGCTTCTCGAAAGGCCAGAGGTTCTTAGCCTGTTTTTCTGAGGACGAAAGCACCCCATCAAGAACAAGCCCCCGGTTATACAGTTCCGCCAATGTCGATTCCATTAGGGCGTTGATATCGATAAAACCTGAGCCGGTTATTTCCATCAATACATAGGCCGGGTATTCGCCGGCAATGGGGAATCCAGGGTCGGCATGGCCTCCTTCGCCAGCGATAGGGCAGAACGCGGCATGAACTCAAATGCAGTCATCAAATCGGAGCAGAGTGACCTACATAGGCCGTATATCGACACAGCATCCCAAAGCGATGCAACGGCTATCAATGCGGTGGCGATCTTGGTGGACTTGGGCAACAGCTTGATCGCGGCAGCAGTGACAATGCCAAGCGTACCTTCAGCACCAATGAAAAAATGCTTGAGGTCGACACCCCGGTTGTCTTTACGCAGCACCGACATACCGTTCCAAATTTGCCCGTCAGGTAGCACGACCTCGAGTCCGAAGATCTGCTCTCTCATCATGCCATATCTCAGCACGTTTAATCCACCGGCGTTGGTGCTTAAGTTGCCGCCAATCTGACAGCTTCCCTGTGCGCCGAGAGCCAAGGGAAAGAACAGGCCCTTCTCCGCGACGGCGTCCTTGACTGTCTGAAGGATACACCCCGCCTCGACAATCGCCGAGAAGTCAGCGGACTCGATCTTGCGGATCCTGTTCAATCTCTCGAGGCTGAAAATGACCTGTCCCGCAGGATAATCTGGCAAGCCACCAAGCACGAGGCCCGTATTTCCACCTTGCGGCACGATGCTCAGACCAAGCTTCCTGCATGCCCGCACCGACCGTGCTACATCTTCAGTCGTTCGCGGCCGGAGGACGGCCAGGCATTCAACCATAACCTCGCCCATCCAATCGCGGCAATATCGCTCGGTTTGGGCCGGGTCGACCAGAACGAGATCATCGCCTAGTATCGATGTAAGCCGCAGCAGATACATGCTGTCCTCTCAAGCAGGTGGTGGGCACCAGACTAGAGTCCTGGGATGTGTGGTATGGCGTGCCCTCGCAAAGAAGGCACGCAGGCAACCTCACAGAACGTGGAATTTCTCGTAGGCTGCAACAAGGCTCGATCCGGCCTTGACAGCTGAGCGGAATGCATCTTCCTGCTCGGCCTTCGCCTTGGCAGACGCCAAAACTTCCGTCGCGATCTCTGATGGGACAACTGCAATGCCATCCCGGTCAGCGACTACGATATCGCCGCTCCTGATCGAAACGCCGTCGATCTCAACGAGGACATCATATGCGACCACCTTCTGGCGATTGAAACTGTCATAGGGGCATACGTATCGTGCGAAGACGGGGAAACCCATCTCCTCAACCTGGCCGACGTCGCGCACGCCACCGTCGGTGACGATGCCAACGGCACCGCGCTGCTTCGCAGCAGTCGTCAAAAGCTCGCCCCAGATGCCCGACCGGTCGGAGTTGCCGGTAGCGCAGACGACGACCTCATTGCTCTTCAGGCTATCGACGGCCTTGAGTTCTAGTTCATAGGTGTTCGGATCGTCGTGCGCGAAATCCATCCACAACAGCGTCTTGGCCGAACCGACCGTTGTCTTACGAACGGTCCTCGGCTCGGCATTCTTGATTGCCTGGTGCTTTCTTCCCAGCTTGTCCATAATGTCCAGCACGAGCGCTGAACCAAGCCGTTCCGATGCCGCTACCCAGGCAGAGACATTCGGAGCGTTAGCGTTTTGCGAAGTCATAATTATCCCTCGAATTTCCAAATTAAGGAGCGAACTCCTGGTAATGGCGGCACTATCCTTCAAGGCTCTCGCCATAGTCTACGGACCCATGTTTCACCAGGCGGAAAAATCTCGCTGGACACAAACCGCCGAGCCTAAAGGGCCATGGAGGACTGGGTTTTTCGCCTTGCGAAATTGCCACATCTTCGAGCCCACCAAGCACCATGTTACCAATGGCTCCGATGAGATAAACATGAGGAAATACGATGACCCCTGACCTCGAACGAGCCGCCGAAAAAGTTGCCGAGCAATTTGCCGGGCCGGGAGGCACCCTGGCTGTTGTGAAAGGCGGCGTGGTTCTGATCAAAAAGGCGTGGGGTTACGCGAATACGTCGGAAGGACGCTGCATGACTGCCGAGACGATATTTCCGATCTGCTCTGTCACGAAACAGTTTACCTGCGCACTCCTGCTCGATCTTTTCCCCGACGCTGAGGTCGCGTTGGCTGAAAGACTTCGTGCATTTCTCCCAAGTCTCGGAACCCAGCGTCCAACGATCCGAGACTTGTGCAATAACCAATCCGGCATCAGGGATTATGCAACTCTCTCAATCTTGGCTGGCGGCGCGGCTGAGGCGACCTTCGATCGTGCGAATGCTCGGGCAATTCTTGAGCAGACCGCGAGTCTGCAGTTCGCCCCCGGAACCGAATATTGCTACTCGAACAGCAATTTCCATATTCTCGCCAGCCTGATCGAGGAGGCGACCGGTACGGATTTCGGCGCGCTATTGCGAGAGCGGCTATTCGCCCCGGCAAAGATGACAACAGCGAAGTTAGTCACGGACTCAGCAACCTACCCCAGCGATTGTACCGGCTATGAAGGAAATTTCGAATCTGGCTTCTTTGCTGCCGTTAATCGTAGTCACTGGATCGGCGACGCCGGGATTTCTGCAAGCTTAGAGGATTTGATCTCCTGGGAGCGCTACCTACAAGAAGCGAGCAAGTGGGAAGGAAGCCTATACAATCGCATTGCAACCGAACAATCCTTTATCGACGGCACCCCGGCACCCTACGGTTATGGACTTGCTCATGGATTGGTCGGCAACGTCAAAGTGGTTGGCCATACGGGGGGCATGCGTGGCTGGCGAATACATAGGACATTTGCCAGCGACGCGGGCGTCTCTGCTATCGTGATGTTCAATCATGAGGCCAATGCGAAGGAGGCGGCAGAAAGTCTGATCGCCTCGGCGACAGGCTCCGGCAACGGTACAGACTCGTCTGCTGTCTCCCGCTACTATGTTAACGGTTCTGAGGCTTTGCTTGCAGAGGTGGTTTCAGATCCTCCTCACGGGGTCATGGTCGTTGCTGAAGGTGATGAGACTATCATCTGCCCGGCGCTCGCCAACCCGATCAACGAAACGGCCCACCTCGACGAAGATCAGCTCGAGCCGCCGATGGCCGAACGTCGGCGCGTGTTCAAAAAGCTGGGCTCTGCTGCCGGTAAAAAGCTTGAAGGGCGCTTCTTCTGCCCCGAGCTTGCGGCAACGCTAGTTGTAAGAGAAACGAGCGGGATCACTTACGCCTCGTTCCATGGACCGCTCGGGAAAAGTGACCTTTTCATTTTGAAGTCACTCGGTGAGGACGTATGGCAGACGCCGAACCTGCGAAGCATTGATGTCGCGCCTGGGCCTTTGTCGATCATGCGCAGAATCTCCCCCGATGGGACGCTGGTCTTACTTGTCTCTGCTCCATTGGCTCGAAATGTCGCGTTTTCCTATATCGGCTAACCAAATGGGCGTCGCGGGAGGATCCCTGCGATATTTTCGTGTGGCGAAACACTGGGGAGTTCCAGTGTTTCCGCCAGCTACATAGGATGTGACTGTCTCGTCGAAGACAACAAAAAACCGGGAACAATCGACAGCGCAGCCCAAGGCAGGAAAATCGATAGATTAGCCTATTCGGAGAGGCCCGCCGCGGGCAACTCGGAATACTATTCTCTCTTGCCCATTCTACGCTGGAACCAACGAGGGATTTCATGTTGCATCATAACATTTTCCGCGCCACAGCTATGGCGCTTCTCCTCACGTCAGCGACTGTTGGTATTGCGCGTGCGGAAGATAAGCCGAAAATTGGCGGAACGCTCCGTCTCGCAGCCGCGTCAGCGGCCGGGACAATCGACCCGCATATCAGCTATGAGACCGGCTTTTATTGGCCGATTTTCTATGTCCTGAATGATGGTCTGGTCACGTTTCGCAAAGCTGCCGGTCAACCCAGCAACGACATCGTCCCCGATTTGGCCAGCGAAATGCCAAAGATCTCTTCAGACGGAAAGACCTACACATTCAAGCTCCGAAAGGGAGTGAAATTCTCGAACGGTCAAGAGGTTACGCTTCGTGATGTCGTTGCAACCTTCGAGCGATTGTTCAAGGTCGGCAATCCCAATTCAAACTTGTGGTATAACGTCATCAAGGGTGGTGACAAATGCGTGGAAAGCCCCGCGACCTGCAGCCTTGCCGAAGGCGTCGTTGCCAATGAGGCCGATGGTACAGTTACATTCAATTTGACCCAGCCCGATGCCGAGTTCCTCTACAAGCTCGCGGTGCCATTCGGTTCCATCTTGCCGGCCGACACTCAGGCAAGTGACCTCGGCACCACCCCGTCAGCTGCTACCGGGCCCTACATGATCACAAGCTATGACCCTCAGCGGGGAATGGAATTGAAGCGCAATCCAGAGTTCAAAGTGTGGAATGAGGATGCCCAGCCGGACGGCTATGTCGATGAGATCAAGTATAGCTTTGGGGTCCAACCGGCAGACGCCGTGACGGCAATTCAGAATGATCAGCTAGACTGGATGTGGGACAGCCCACCTGCGGACCGCCTCAAGGAAATTAGCACTAAAAGTGCCGGCCAGATACACATCAATCCTTCCTTCGCGACCTATGCCGCGGAAATGAATACCAATATCGCTCCATTCAATAACAAAGACGTACGCCAGGCCCTCAACTTTGCGGTCAACCGACGCGCTGCTATCAACATCTTCGGAGGCCCGCGCCTTGCCGAGGCTAATTGCCAGATCCTTCCCGTCGACTTTCCGGGGCACAAGGGGTACTGCCCTTATTCGAAGAACCCCGGGGAGAAGTGGGCCGGGCCTGACATGGAAAAAGCGAGAGCTCTGATGGAGCGGTCGGGCCAGACAGGCCAGAAGGTAACGGTCACCGTTGGTGACGCTGGCTTTGATTCGAGAATCGGTACTTATCTCGTCAGCGTTCTCAATGACCTCGGCCTCCATGCGACTTTGAAGGTCATCTCCTCAAATATTCAGTGGACATACGCTCAGAACAGCAAAAACAACGTCCAGATCACCGTGAACACCTTGTGGCAGGACTATCCGGCACCGTCTACCTTCCTCCCTGTCCTGTTTAGCTGCGGCGCTTTCCACCCCGGTTCGGACGCGTCACCTAATATTTCCGGCTATTGCAATAAATCAATAGACGCAAAGATGGAGCAGGCGATGAAGGCAGCTCTGACCGACCCGGCCGCGTCCATTGAAAAGTGGTCCGCAATCGACCATGAGATCACCGATGATGCGCCCTGGGTCAGCCTTTATTCGCCCAATCTGCTCTACTTTGTCTCCAAGCGCCTGAAAAATTTTACCTACAGCCATCAAGCACGCATGATCTTTTCAAAGGTCTGGCTGGACTAAACGGCCGGCCAAAAGCGTTGGTGAACAGGCGTTTCCCGCGACTGGTCGCTGAGTTTAATTTTCAGAGTAAAAAATGACAATCGTGTCGAACACCTCCGCCGCCCCTGCAGGCAAAGACAAGCGCAACAAACCCAAAGGACCGTGGAGGACGGCTTTAAGCCGTCTCTTGCGAGACAAGCTCGCTGTGGCGTCGTTCTTGTTTTTGGCGTCCATCATCCTGTCTACGGCCAGCGCGACCTACTATGCCGATCACATCTCCCAGACAGACCCATTTCAGTCGAATCTTGACGGCCATATAGAAATAAGCGGCGAGCCGGCGGAAATCATGGCCGCCGATTCCGAAGGTCTTGGGCTTGGTGTGACACCCATAGGTCCAACGTGGACAGGTCAATATTTACTTGGTGCGGATGCCCAAGGTCGCGATGTTGCTGCACGCCTCCTATACGGTGGTCAGAACTCCCTTATCGTTGCCTTCTCATCAACGGCGCTCTGTCTGCTGCTGGCAGGCGTTGTAGGCACTGTTTCAGGGTTCCTTGGCGGCATCGTGGACACAATCCTCTCGAGACTGCTCGATATCATCTGGGCCTTTCCAATTTATCTTCTGGCAATCTCGCTATCGATCGTTCTGATCAGCAAGGGACTTCAGATCGGACCGTTTCACATCCCATCGAACAGTCTCCTTCTTCCCATTACAATCATTGGCGTTGTCTATGTCCCATATGTTGCGCGTCCAATTCGTGGGCAAGTCTTGACACTTGCAAAAAGCGACTTCGTGCTAGCGTCTGTCTGTTTGGGGATGCCAACTGCTAGGATCCTCGTTCGCGATATTCTCCCTAATGTCGTAACGACGCTCATCGTCTTTGCGCCAATTATGATGTCCCTCAGCATCTTGACAGAGTCGTCGCTCTCATTTCTTTCGATCGGTGTTCAACCGCCGGCAGCCTCGTGGGGAACGATCATCCAGGATGGTCAAGGACTTCTTTACACGCGACCCTTAGTGGCCATCGCACCAGGTCTGGCTATTATCATAACCGTACTTTGTCTGAATTTCCTGGGCGACGGAGTGAAGGAAGCCTTCGACCCGAAGGCAAAACTTCGCGTCGGAAAGGATTAATCAATGCTATTGGCTGTCGTCAGGCGCGCATTCGACATGGTCTTCGTAATGTTCGGGATCAGTGTCATCGCCTTCTTGATCTTCTTCGCAACACCCGGTTCAGATCCGTCTGCTCGCATCGCTGGCAGGAACGCAACGCCGGAGATGCTGGCGCAGGTTCGTGCATCATTCGGCTTCGACCGCCCACTCTATGTTCAGTATGGGCGGCTGATGCAGCGATTGTTCATCGCGCGAGACCTCACGTCTTTCGTAAACCGTGGCCAAAAGGTGGTCCCGGCGGTCTTGCAGGCAACTCCGGTCACGCTCTCCCTGGTGTTTGGAGCGGCTGTTATCTGGCTTACGGCCGGCATTGGCCTGGGCATCGTGGCAACGATCTTTCGGGGGACAGTCATCGACAAGGGCCTGATGCTGCTAGCATTGTGTGGCGTGTCCATGCCCGTGTTCTGGTTTGGATCCGTAATGAATCTGATAACCCAGTCACGTTTCCATGACACGTGGCTGTTTAGCTGGGTCCCTGGCCTCGGCTATACTTCATTCTTTGAAAGCCCGTCGCTCTGGTTCAAGACGCTAGTCGTTCCATGGTTCACACTATCGGTCCTCTTCATCGGCCTCTATGCTCGCGTCCTTAGGGCAAGCCTTTCCGAGAACTACCAGGAGGACTATGTCCGAACCGCGCGTGCGAAAGGACTTTCAGAATCCCGTATCATGTTGCGCCACGCGTTGCGAACCTCGCTCATCACATTGCTTTCGATGTTCGGCTTAGATTTCGGCGCGCTCGTCGGCGGCGGGGCAATCCTCACCGAGGTCGTATTTAATCTTCCAGGTATCGGCCGGCTCACTTATCAGGCCCTGCAAAATCTCGACCTTCCTTTCATTATGGCGACGGTAATGTATTCGACTTTCTTCGTCGTTCTCGCCAATGCGCTCGTCGACGTTGCCCATGCTTGGCTCGATCCGCGCGTGCGCGATGCAAGGTAGGTGACCGTCATGTCAGACAATATTCTTGAAATCCGAGATCTCACGGTCGCCTTCCGTACCGAACAGGGGCCGGTCGAGATTCTCCAAGGTGTCTCTTTCGACGTGAAGGCCGGTGAAATCGTAAGCGTCGTCGGCGAGTCAGGGTCCGGAAAGAGCGTGACGTCCTTGGCGATCATGCGTCTGATCACCGATCCGAATGCCATGATCAGCGGAACTATACGCTACAAGGGACGCAATCTTCCTGGCCTCTCGGCCAGGGAAATGCGAAAGCTCCGCGGCAGAGAGATCGCGATGATCTTTCAGGATCCGATGACTGCCTTGACGCCCGTTCACACGATTGGATGGCAAATTGCCGAGCAGTTGCGGATTCACTTCGGTGTGGGCGCAAAGGCTGCCCGCACGCGCTCGGTCGAACTCCTTGGCAAGATGGGCATCCCCGATCCCGAGCGAGCTTACGGCTGCTTTCCACACCAGCTGTCGGGCGGCATGCGTCAACGTGCCATGATTGCCATGGCAATTAGCTGCGATCCTGCAATTCTCATCGCTGACGAGCCAACCACTGCGCTCGACGTTACCGTGCAGGCACAGATTCTCGATCTATTGCAGGATCTGCGCCGCGAATATGGATCATCGATTATCCTCATCACCCATGACATGGGTGTTGTATCGACAATCGCCGACAGGGTCCTTGTTATGTATTCCGGGCGGATAATCGAAAACGGGGCAAAGAGTGATCTTCTGGATAAACCGCAGCATCCCTACACATTGGGTTTAATGCGTTCTATCCCACCAATGACTGGAGAGCGACCTCACCGACTCCCTTCAATTTCGGGCAGTCCACCCCTACCCGGAAACCGGCCCGAGGGATGCTCTTTTCGGCCCCGGTGCGAGTTCAGCTTCTCGAAATGCAACGCAGCCCCTCCCCTATTTCGCTGCAACGAGCAGTTCGCGGCATGTTTTCTGGCAGAAAATGGTTCGCATCAATGGCAACGGAACTCGGCTCAGGAGAGAACCGGAGAATGAGCACACCATTACTTCGCGCCACTGACGTTTCGAAATCGTTTCCTATCGGCGGTTATTTTCAAAAGGGCGGCCGACGTAAGGTTCGCATTCTAAATGACGTATCACTGGATGTTTACGAAGGGGAGACCTTAGGTCTTGTCGGGGAATCCGGTTCGGGTAAATCCACTCTCGGTCGTACCCTTTTGCGGCTGTACGACGCAGACAGCGGAAAGATTGAGTTCGACAACCTTGATATCTCGGCCAAAAACCGGCGCGAGCTCAGACCCTTGCGCTCGAAGATGCAGATGATCTTTCAGGACCCCTATTCGTCGCTCAATCCGCGGCGCAGAATTGGTGACCTGATCGCCGATCCGATCCGTATCCACGGTCAAGCGAGTGAGCGCGATATCCAGGTCAGACTTCGTGAACTCATGGATATGGTCGGACTGTCACATAGCTTTCTGACCCGTTATCCTCACGAGTTTTCAGGCGGGCAGCGCCAGCGAATAGGTATTGCTCGGGCAATTGCGCTCAAACCCAAATTCATTGTCGCCGATGAGGCCGTGTCGGCACTCGATGTATCGGTTCAAGCGCAGGTCATCAATCTGCTCATGGATCTTCAAGACGAGCTGGGGCTGACCTATCTCTTCATTGCGCACGATTTGAGTGTAGTAAGGCAGATATCAACGCGTACCGCCGTAATGTATCTCGGCGGGATAGTCGAAATAGGCACGACAGATGACGTGATGCACAAACCGGCTCATCCGTATACAGCCGCCCTCATATCCTCGGTGCCAAGTCACGATAGCACGGTGTCAAAATCGCCGCGCATCAAGTTGCAAGGCGATCTACCGAGCCCGTTGACGCCCCCCAGCGGCTGCCGGTTCCACACGCGGTGTCCCTTTGCAACAGCCAAATGTGCCGCTGAGGTTCCTCTTCCGCGGGATGTTGGCTCCGGTCGAATGGTCGCATGCCATTTCCCGATAAACTAGCTGTCGGTTTAGCGCTACGCAGAGGACAAGAGCCTGTATGTTCGAATAAATTTCGCGGGGTGAAAAATCCACGCGTATTCGCGCGCGAATGAAGCCTTTACTGTCGGTGCGTTAGATCGGTTTCCGCTTCGGATGCCGAGTTTTAAGTATCGAACAGCACAAGGAGGTGACCATGCGCCAAATCGTCAACACAGGACTTCCCGAAGGCAAGTCCCCGGTCGAATTAGCCGGCATTGCAAACGGGACGCTTTATGTTTGCAGCATTCCAAGCCTCGCGGATGGATCGATCGAGGCAGGTGGGATCGAGGCCCAGACTGAGCAGACTCTGAGGAACCTGATGCAATCGGTTGAAGCCGCTGGCGCGACAATGGACGACGTGTTTCAGGTGCAGGTGTTTCTCACCGATCACAAGCATTTCCAAGGCATGAACTCAGTATATGCCAAGTTCTTCAACAAGCCCTATCCTGTCCGCGCGACATTCATCGCCGGTCTGATCGTGCCGGGTGCCGATATCGAGATCCTCGCGCAGGCTGATGTCAGCGAGCTTCGCCGCTGATGGCTTTGCAGCACCCAGACACGATGGCTGATTTTTTTAGGACGTGAAAATGCCGGGACTCTTGACATGAGAGTAATCATAATAGGCGGTGGCCTTGCAGGCGTTACCACTGCCTATTACCTCGCGATTGCAGGAGAGACCGTAACAGTCGTCGAAAAGGCCTCAGGCGTTGCGCTTGAGACGAGCTTCGCAAATGCCGGACTTATTTGCCCCGGTCATTCCTACACGTGGGCGTCGCCACAAGCTCCGATCACACTGATCAAATCGCTGTTCACGGATGGACAGGCCCTCAGGCTGAAGCCTACGCTTGACCCTGCGATGTATGCCTGGTGCTGGGAGTTCTTGAAGAACTGCACGAACGCAAAGGCTCATCTCTTTACATCGCGCAAGGCACGCCTTTCGAAATACTCCCAGCGGAAACTACAGGAGTTGCGGCAAAAGGAGGGACTCAATTTCGAGGGCCGCTCCAAAGGCCTACTCTATCTGCACAGATCACAAAAGGCACTCGATCTTGCCACCGTGAACATGAAGGTCATGACCGACAACGGGCTAGATCTCCAGGCTCTCCCGATGAGCAAAGTTGTCGAGGTCGAACCCGCGCTCAAGCACCTGCGCGACGAACTCGCTGGCGGCCTCTACTGCCCCACGGACGAGACGGGTGACGCTCACCTCTTCACCCGTGCTCTGTACGCGCGTTGCGTCGGACTTGGCGTCGACTTCAGGTTCAACACCGAGGTCACAGGCTTTGAAACCTCGGGGCGTGACGTGGCTTCGGTGTCAACCACGGCCGGTCGCCTTTTGGCTGATCGCTTCGTTATAGCAGCCGGAACGCTCTCACCGCGGCTCGCCAAGTTCCTCGGCTACAAGGTGCCGATCTACCCCGTTAAAGGCTATTCGGTGACGTTTCCGATCGATGACAGCCACTTTTGGCCACAAGTAGGAGGGCTGGACGAGCACAATCTTATAGCTTGGGCCAAATTCAAGGACCGGCTTCGATTCACGGGTACCGCAGAATTTTGCGGTCACGATAAGTCGCATCGACCAGAGGATTTCAACCATATCATCAAAGCGGCGCGCCAGCTGTTTCCAGATGGCGCCGACTTCTCGAAGCCGTCATACTGGGCTGGCCTGCGCCCGATGACGCCGTCCGGCACGCCAATTCTCGGACGCCGGCGCCATACCAACCTCTTTTTCAACACCGGGCACGGTCACTTGGGCTGGACATGGTCTTGTGGGACAGCGACCTTGGTCACCGACGAAATGCTTGGCAGGAAGCCGGAACTGGATTTTGAAGATTTCAGCTGACATAGCGGGATGACGAGCATTAGAGCAAGTTTTCTGTCTGACCAATGGCGACGTATTTCAGATTAGTGGTGAATTGATCCAACATCCGTGCTGGCGAAGGCGCCAGGCATGAATCGAAAGCGATATTTTAATCGATCTGCCTAAACGCGTTGTGCATGCCCATAACGCAGGCATGTACCGTCGATGAACCGACATCCCGATCTTGAGAAATCTGCCAACGTCAAGCCGCCCATGTTGATGTAGTCACTACAGTATATTCTCTTTGATCCAACGAGTGCTCCGAAAGCATAAGTCCATTAAGTCAATATTGACACTCTTTCCGAAAGGTTCGTACTGCGCGCTGCGATAACGAAATCTCAGGCATCTGTGTGATCGATAAGATCATCTTGAGGCGGTTCGCGGCACGAGACGTCAACGGACGCGACAGCTAGCCCTGGTAGACACCAGGAAAGATAATGTCTTGGTCAACGAGGACATTGAACGTGTATCCTTGCCGGATCTCCAGTTCAGGCTGCACGTCGAGGTTTCTGTCGATCGTGCGTTCGGCAACCCGGCGGAACGTGTCGGTGAAATTGCGACGTGCCGCATCGGAGGTGGCGTCGCGAATCGCCAAGGTTGAGCTCTCCGGAGTCGCCGCATCAATGCCACTGCCGATGAGAGCGACAAGGACCGCCGCACCGAACGTTCTGAGATAGTGGTTGTTCACCTTATCATTGAAGCCGCCATAACCTTGAGCGTCCTCGCCGGCCATGCCCCCGATCTGGAGTGTAGAGCCGTTTGGAAAGATGATATCGGTCCAGACCACGAGTGCCCTGGACTGACCGAAGGATACTTTGCTGTCATAGCGACCGAATAGTTTCGTGCCCTGCGGGATCAAAAGGCGATGCCCTGTGGCTGAGTCAAATACGTTTTGGCTGACCTGCGCCGTGATGCGCCCGGGAAGATCCGAGTTGATGCCGGTGATCAGCGTTGCCGGGATGACCGAGCCGCGCTTCAGTTCAAAGGGAGACTGCTGCGGCACCACCTTGTTCGGCAGATAGCCGAGTTCCTTGATATCGGCGTTGAAGAAGTCTTCCTTGGTCCGTTGCCCGTTTGGGTCGAGGTTCTGCCCACCGAGACCCGCCTGTAGAGCCGCAGCATAGAGGTCTGCCGCCGATCCCGGTGGTGCGGCGTTCGCGGCCATACTCCCCGTCGCTATATCGGTGGCCGCCTTTGCCTGCGCATCGACCTTGCTCTTATCGATGGCGAGCGGCGCCTCATAGGCGGCGTCGCTCGCTTGAAGACGCGCCATGCGCTGCCGCTGGCGTTCGCGCAAATACTGCTCATTCTGCTCGCGCTGCAGGCGGGCTTTCCAGACCGCATCAGGCTCGAGCGAGGATTTCTCTTCTTGCTGAAGTTGGCGTGGCTCCGCCGCGAAAGGATTGGATGTCGGTTCCTTTTTCGTTCCGACTGGAGTCGGCTGAAATGCCGGGGTCTGAACAGGTTCACCGATGATACCGTCGCTCACCCCGCGTTTGAGCTGGTCGGCATAGGTCGAGGCAGGATTGCCCCCTGTTTGGTCAAGGCCGGGGCCGCCCCGGAAATAGAGGCCTCGCGATGCAAGGCCGTAGGAAATGACCGCGAGAAAGGCGATGACGAGACCGATCACAATGATGATCGGCAAACGATTGATCCGTCGGATCCCGGAATTGCCGCCGTCCTCCGGCACTCCGCCCAGCTTCAGGGATTGAGCCATGGGTCCTCCCTATCCGCGTTGCATGACGGAAAGCGGACTGACCGGTGTGGCCCCCGTTGCGCTTGCGCTGTAAGCACGGCCGATCTCGACACTCGCCGTCGACAGCCGCGCCAGAATCTGGCCATCGGACCGCGAGATCACATAGGCAAGTGCGACCGGCTTCGACTTGCCGTCCGACTTCTGATCCGTCACAATGGCGTAGCCCCAGCCTCTGAGCGATGCTTCCAACGCCTTGCCAAAGGGCGAAGCGTCCTGCTTTAAAACGATGGTGGAGGTACCAGGTCCGATCTGCTCGGTCAGCCTGCTCACCATGTCGCCGGCGATTGCGCTTGCCGCCAGACCGGAGATCTCTGCCGGCGCATCGCCCGCGACCATCGCATCCGGATCGACCGCCTGGCAGCCGGCCGTCGTGAGAGCAAGAAAACACGTCGCTGCAAACGATCGGAATGAAGCCCGCCCCATTACCGGCCTCCCCGACTGATCGTTATCTTTTGCTGGTGCCAGCCGACCCCTGAAACCAGCACAGCCTTGTCCACCTGATAGTCGACTACCATCATATTGTCCTTCATGCGATAATTGACGATCCGGTTCTGTCCGCCGGAGACGACGAAAAGCACCGGGGCATCCTGCGCGGCAATCGACCGAGGAAACTGGATGTAGGTTTTCGTGCCGTCGCTGTAGACGCGCGTTGGCCGCCACCGGGCACTGCCGGACAGCGAATAGGCGAAATTTAATCGCTCGGCCGGGACGCCGGCGCCGGGAATGGTGCTTGCCTCCAGCCGGGCGTTGATGTCGGCCAGCTTGGTCTCAACGTCTTCCGGATATTCAAAACCGACGCGCGCCATATACTGGGCCGGATGCGATTTCAGCTGAATGTGATAAGTTCGTCTCGACGTAGTCACGACCATCGACGTGACGAGGCCCGGCTCGGCCGGCTTGACAATCAGATGAATCGCCTGCCCGCCGACTGCGCCGGAGGTGGCAGGCTCGACCTTCCATCGAACTGTATCACCGACCAGAACGTCACGGACAACCTCTCCTGCCTGAAGCTCGATGTCGCAGACCTGTAGCGGCGAGCAAGCGACGGAGGGCTGCACTTCGCCAAACAGAAAAATCACCTTGCCGTCGGTACCCTTGGTGACCAGACCGCTACTACCACGCCATTGGCCGGAGATACCAATGCCCTTCGCTTCATTGGGATTGACGCTTTGCGCGACGGCCTGCGCCAGAAATAGCGGCGGTGCGGTGAGCACGAGTGCTGCCGCGAGCGGAAGCACGGCGGGTACGGGTCTTATTCGTATAAGCATATGCGGGGCCATGCCTTTCAAAGTTGGGCTGTCCAGTCGAAATCGCGGAGATAGAGACCGATGGGATTGAGGCGAATGACGCCCTCATCCTGTGGGGGTGTCAGCGTCACGGTGGCGATGCCACGGAAGCGCCGAGGCTGGCCGACTTCTCCACCCTTCCGGTCACGCTCGAATTCGGTCCAGTCGATCTGGTAGGATTGGTTCGACAGGGCCACGATGTTGTTCACCTCGACCGCGACAGTGGCGTTCCAGGCCTTATCGAAGGGGGAATTCGCCCTGAACCACGCATTGATCTTCTCGGTGGCCGGATCAGACGTCCTCAAGAGCGCGTAGGTGCGATCGATATATTGCTTCTGGACAACCGCATCCGGTGTGACACTCCGGAAGTTCGAGACGAAGCTGCCGAGCGTCGCACGTACCACGCGCGAATCGGCATACTCGATCTGCTGCGGGAAGCCGGCATTCGCCGCAGTGCCGAGTTTGTCGACCTCGACGATATAGGGAACCAGCTTGACCTGCGTGCTCTGGAAAAGGGCGTAGGCGAAGCCGATCACTGCCATCAACATGCCGACGACGCCGACGATACGCCATGCCACCGCCGCCTTGACGTAGGAACCGTAGCGCTCGCTCCACTCCTGGCGGGCCGCGATATAGGGATTATCCGGAGCATCACGCGGGGCCATGCGGACCTCGCTGGTTGATATTGCAGAGCCTCATTTCCCTGATCCCTTTTTTCCGGCGGAGCCCTTGCGCGCCGATGCTTTGTTGGCTTCATCGAGTTTGGCGTTGGCAAGGCCAAGTGTTGACGTTCCATATGTGCCGCGGCCGTCCATTGCCTGATCGCGGGCCGCCGATGCCACGGCGCCGACGGCGGCAGCGCTGCCGCTCGCCATCCCCTTCAGGGCAGCGCCTGCCATCGAAGAGCCGCTGTTGCGTGCATCGGAATATGCGGAGGCTCCAACCTTGGCGCCGCCCCATGCGAGTGCTCCCGTCCCGACCGCCGTGCCGATCGCGAAGTTCGTAGCCTGCGATCCATGGCGGATCGTTTCCATGCCACCGGTGACGGAGGCGCCCTGGATGACCCCCTGGATAATGTTCGGCACATACATTGAAACGACGAACACCACGACGGCGATTCCGGCGATGGCAAGCGCTGCCTGATATTGGTCGCCGACGGAGGCATCGTTCGCCATGCCGATCAACACCTCGGAACCGATACGCGCGATCATCACCAGCGCCATCAGCTTCATTCCGACCGAGAATGAATAAATCAGGTATTGTATGGCGAAGTCCTTGGTGTAGCTCGATCCGCCGAGCCCGAGCAGGATCATGCCGGCGAGCAAGCCAACATACATCTCGACGAGCACGGATATGAAGATTGCTGCGACGAGCGAGAAGGCGATGACGCTGAGAATCATCGCCAGTGCTGCCGAGAGCGCCAGCGCGTTGTCCTCGAATAATCCAAAGCTGATCTTCTCCGACATCTTCGACGCCACGGTCAGGCCGGCGTTGAAGACGTTTGCAGGCGAAGCGGATCCGCCGCCGGCACCAATCTGGAACAGGCTGTCGACGATGGCCTTCGCCAGTGCCGGACCGCGATCGAGGACGAAGGCGAAGAAGCCGATGAACATGATCCGGCGTACGAGCTCGGCGAACCAGGCGTCGAGAGAGGCGGCCTGAAGGGCCAGCCACACCGCGGCAATGCCGACCTCGATACCGGCGAGGATCCAGAATAGCGAACGGGCGGCGCTGCTGATCGTGTCCTCCCAGTCTTTTGCTGCTGTGACGACCTGGTTCTCCAGCGTCGTCAACACATTGCCGTCCTGCGCGAGTGCCGGATCTGCTACGACCACGACACCAAGCGCCAGTACGATCGGGAGAAGCCGCACACCTAAAGTCCTGTCGACTACCATCGCGGTTTCATCTCCTGCCCGCCTGTCAGGTCGTAATTCTTCTGGCCGCTGAAGAATTTCGCTGCGCGCTTGCGCCCGTCATCGCTGTGCAGAGATCCGGACGCGGCACTTCCGGGGGATGGCCGCGAGGGATCGTCGGATTGAGAAAAGAGCCACACAGCTCCGCCGGCGCCGGCCGCAACGGCGAAGAGCACGACGATGAAGAATCGCTTCGAGATTACCATCTGGGCTTCATCTCCTGTCCGCCAGACATCGCCGGCGGCGTCGACTTGAAAAATTCCTCACGGCGGGCTTGCGCCAGATCCTTCTGTGCCTGCTCGGACTGATACCAGGTCCCCATCATCGTCATCTGCTGGGAAACAAGGCCGCGGAGCTTCTGCATCTGCGCTACCTCCTGTGTGGCGATCTCGTGGCCGACCTGCAGCGCCTTCATCTGACCGTCGGCGCTTTCCGACATCGACCGGAGGGAGGACATAGTCGATTCTTCCGAGGAAAACTGCTCGGCCGTCAGGTTGGCGGCCTTCAAGGTTCCAGCGATCGTGTCCCGGTTGGTGTTCGACCAGTTCTGATAGGATGAAGAAAAGGAAGCGCCGTCCGGCAGGTTCGACTTGAAGTCGGCAAAGCTCTGGAACCGCTGCTTCAGCACGTCGTCGATATTGCCCATTGAAAAGGCAACGCCTTGCCCCTGGGAAACAATGCTCTGCAGCCTGTTGAGATCACCCTCGACTCGTCCCCAGATGTGGTTCGGCAATTGCGCGGTGTTCTGCAGCATGTTGCTGTAAATGTTGAGCTGGTTCTGGATCTGCTCGGCTAGCTGGCTAATCTGGTTGATCTGGTTGTGGACCTGTTCCGCCGACTTGCCAACGAGGCTGACCAGCTCGGTGTTATTGGCAAGCTGCGTCCACTCGGTCGCCTGTCCGGTCACGCCGCCAGCCTCCAGCGGCGACGTGCTTGCGAGAGCGAAAATCGCCGCCAGCGCGGCGGAGCGTTTCACGCCACTGTTAGACGATTGGAAAATATGTAACGGCATGGCCGATCCCCCTCTGTTCGAGCCAACGGAGAGGCCATCCGGGCCCGTGTTGAGAATACAGTGCACGGATCTGCTTCAGATCGTCCTTGCCGGACGCGCCGACAAATGAGAGCGCAATCGGCCCAAGCGCCATGTCGAAGAGACGCCGGCCTTCGGGAGAGGCGACGTAATATTCGCGCTTCGGAAGGGCAGTGGCGACAATCTCGATCTGGCGTTCGTTGAACCCGATGCGTTCATAGAACTCACGCGTGCCGGCCTCGCGCGCCGCGCCATTGGGCAGGCAAATCTTGGTCGGGCAGCTTTCTTTCAGCACATCGATGATGCCGGAGCGCTCAGCGTCAGAGATAGACTGCGTTGCCAGCACTACCGCGCAATTGGCCTTCCGCAGCACCTTCAGCCATTCGCGGATCTTGTCCCGGAAAGCCGGATGCCCGAGCATGAGCCAGGCCTCGTCGAGTATAATGAGGCTTGGAGCTCCGGTGAGGCGCTTTTCGATACGGCGGAAGAGATAGGTGAGCACAGGCACGAGGTTCCGCTCACCCATGTTCATAAGCTCCTCGAGCTCGAATGTCTGCAGTGCCCCGAGCGCAAGCCCGTCGGCTTCCGCGTCGAGCAGCTGTCCCATCGGTCCGTCCACCGTATAGTGGTGCAACGCCTCCTTGATCTCGCGCATCTGGACGCCGGAGACAAAATCCGAAAGCGATCGGCCGCGCGCTTCGGCCATCAAGCCGATCTGGCGGGATATGGCATTGCGGTCGTCAGGCTTAATCGTCACACCCTGCAACGCCACCAGCGTCTCGACCCATTCTGTCGCCCAGGCCCGGTCGGTATTAGTCGAGAGATCTGACAGCGGGCAGAATGCAAGTGCCCTCCCCTCCCGGTCGGTCTCGCCACCGATCTCGTAGTGGGCACCGCCGGCGGCCAGCGTCAGCGGCAACATCGAGCGGCCTTTGTCAAACGCGAAAATCTGGGCATCGGCATAACGCCGAAACTGAGCCGCGATCAGCGCCAGCAAGGTCGATTTGCCAGAGCCCGTCGGACCGAACACTAGCGTATGTCCGACGTCGTCAACGTGAAGGTTCAGCCGGAAGGGCGTGGATCCGCTGGCGACCTGCATCAGCGGCGGCGAGCTGGGCGAATAGAAAGGGCAAGGTGCCGTGGGGCTGCCGGACCAGACCGAGTTCAGCGGGATGAGATCGGCGAGATTGCGAGTGTTGACCAGCGGTTCACGGATATTGGCGTACCAGTTGCCTGGAAGCGAACCGAGGAAGGCGTCGGTCGCATTCAGGGTTTCGATACGCGCGCCGAACCCTTCGGCCTGGATCAACCGGCGCACGGCCTCGCATTTTTCATGCAGGCGAGCACTTTTCTCGTCAAAGAGGACGATAACCGGCGTGTAATAGCCGTAGGCGACGAGCTGCGAGGATGCTTCCGCAATGGCATCCTCAGTCTCGGCGACCATCAGCATCGCATCCTGATCGACCGACCGGCTTTGCGTCTGAAAGAGTTGGTCGAAGAACGGCCGTACCTTTTGCTGCCATTTCTTTCTCGTGCGCTCAAGCTTTGCCCTCGCCTCCTGCTCATCGAGGAAGACGAAACGGCTTGACCAGCGATAAGTCAGCGGCATCAGGTCGAGGGAATTGAGGATACCGGGCCAGCTTTCCGCCGGCAGCCCGTCGATTGCGACCACGCCCAGAAACCGGTTCTCGATCTTGGGGGCGAGCCCATGCTGCAGTTCGGCCGTGACCAGCCAGTCGAGATACATCGGAATGTCCGGAAGCCGGATCGGATGGTTCTCGGCGGTGATGCAGAAGCGCACGAACTGGAAGAGTTCGTCATAGCGGGCCGTGCGGAACCCGCCGCGCCCTTCGACCTCCTGTGTCACCATCCGGCGGATGGAAATGACGTTGCCGAGATACTGCTCGACTTCGCGGATCGATGTCTCGAAACTCTGCAGTGCCAAATCGGCATAGGATGCCGAACGGCTTTCGGCGTCCGAATAGATATACCGGGTCAGCCTCGTGTGTCTGCGCTCGGGCGGTCGGTAGGTCAGGATCAGAGCGTGGCGGCTTTCGAAATGTCCTCTTTCCCGCCGGAAATGCGCCCGTCGCTCGGCGTCGATCGCTCGTGTGACGGGATCGGGAAAATGGCAATCCGCGTCAGCCGGATAATCTGTTGTCGGAACGCGCACCGCCTCGACCTGGATCATCCAGCCAGAACCGAGGCGTGACAGGATCATGTTGATCTGCCGGCTGACCTCGTTTCGCTCGGCGTTTGTAGAACTCTCCGAGTCTGGACCCGCGAAATACCAGCCGGCCATCAGTGAGCCGTCCTTGAGGAGGATTATGCCATTCGACACCAGGCCGGCATAGGGGACGAGGTCAGAGAAGGAAGGGCCGGAATGTCGGAAAGAACGCAGAGCGACCATGATTGTCCTCAATATCGCCGCCAAGGCATCGATGTTGCCCGGTAGGCAGGCCTGTAGCGGATGTGGCGGATATAGACCTTGCGCATCATCGGATCGGCTTTCGCCATCATCCGCAGTGCCGAGACCGCCACCATCCAGATGGCAATCCCGAGGAGCGTCGCGTACCAGGTGAGCACGACGAAGATCAAGATTATTGCGGCAAGGCCGGTGAGCAGCACTAGTTCACGGTCGGCGCCCATCAGGAGATTCGGCCGCGACAATGCGCGGTGGATACGCGTGCGGACAAGGATCGATGCAGGCTCAAACACGAGCCCCCTCCCCTTCCGGATGAACCTGAAGATCGTGGGTTTCGACGAGTCCGATCGATGCTCCGGTCGCGCCGAAAAGAGCGACGATCTGGGTCGCACCGAGAAGAATACCCGCAACCAGCACGACGTACATCAGCCTACGCGCGAAATCGTTCAGCTCGCCGCCGAAGATGAGCATACCGCCGGCGACCGCGACTGCTGCCAAGGCGATGAAGCCGGCTACCGGCCCGGTGATGGATTGCTGGATCTGCTGCAAGGGACCTTCCCAGGGCAGGCCGCCCCCGCCACTCGATGCCAGCGCCGGTTCCAGCGGTATCAGGCAGAAACATACGGCCAGTGCGAGGGCGGTGGGAATTGTGTGGCGGTTATGCGACATAACCCTCATCCTCCTCGATCTGGGGATTGGTTTTGGTTTCGTAACTGTTGCCGGTGAATCGCTCGATATGGACCACATCACGCACGCGGCGTCCCGTTGGCGAGCGTTCGATGGAAACGATCAGATCGACAGCATCACCGATCACCTCGCGCATCGGCTGCTGGCTGACCTCCGCGGTCAGTTGTTCGAGGCGGCGCAGCGCCGACATGGCGGAGTTGGAATGGACCGTTGTCACACCTCCTGGGTGACCCGTGTTCCATGCTTTCAGGAGGGTCAACGCGGCGCCATCGCGAACTTCCCCAACTATGATCCGATCCGGACGGAGCCGCATAGTGCTCTTGAGAAGCCTTGCCATATCGACTGTGTCGCTCGTATGGAGGGACACGGCGTTTGCCGCCGCGCACTGTATCTCCGCGGTGTCTTCGAGGATCAGGAGGCGGTCGTCAGGCGCTATCTCGGAAATTTCGGCGATCACCGCATTGGCGAGCGTAGTCTTGCCTGTGCCCGTGCCGCCCGAGATGACGACGTTGAATCGGGAAGATATTGCACTGCGGATTACCGATGCCTGCAACTCGGTCATCACCTTCGTAGCAACATAATCGTCAAGAGGAATAAGCTGAGAGGCGCGGCGTCGGATTGTGAAGGCTGGTCCGGACACGACGGGCGGCAACAGCCCCTCGAACCTGTGGCCGCCGATCGGCAGCTCGCCGGAAATGATCGGCTGTTCATCATCGGCTTCCGAACGCAGTGCATGTGCGACGCTGCCGATGACGATTTCGGCGGTCGCTGCGTTCATGATACCGGCAGGACCGACACCATGGCCGAGCCGTTCAATGAATAGCTTGCCGTCAGGATTGAGCATGATTTCGACTACCGTCGGGTCATCGAGGGCGACGCAAAGATGATCGCCAAGCGCCTCCTGTAACTTGCGTATGAGGCGCGGATGAGAGCGAAGTTGGGTCATGGTCTCGTTTCTTTTGACTGGCTCATGCCGCTCGGCACATTGGATTGAAGATAGAGGGAGTGCCAGCTGGCCGCACACGTGCAAGGCTCGTCGGATCGGCCGACAGAGAGCCCGCGACTGCAATGGTATTGCCGATCCTACTAGGCTCGCCTAGCCGCCTCATGGGCCAGCCCGCTCGCTTCAAAATTCGTTCGAAGCGCACGTCGGTTGCGGTAACGATCTCGCTGTAGCCGTTGCGCATTGACCACTCGATAATTCCTGCCAGCAGTGTCACGGTGGCTTGGTGCAACGCTCCCCCTCCCCTGCCCTCCTCAATCGTCGTGTCAACACAGAACCGGGAACTCTCGATCATGGCTGCGTGCGCCTCGAGCTTCCCAGTGGACAGAAGCTGGGGAAAAGCCCGCGCCAGCATGGTCGTCCCGCTTGCCGGAAGCAGACGCGCACAACCGGAAACCTCCGATGAGCCTGTTAGCAAGAGGATGTAGGTGGCGGGTAGTTGGTCGAAGTCGTCGATCTCACGCCCCTGGACGACCTTGACGTCCCATCCCATACGTTCCTTGAAAACACGTGCGCGAAGACGATACATACCGTCAATGAGGTCAGGGAATTGTTCGCGTACATCAGCAGGAATGGCGATTGTTTTCATTGGCTTAGCTCCGATCTTGAATCGTTCGGAGTGCCAGTGGACCAGACTGCGCGATGATCCGCGACTAATGAAAGTATGAGTGCGGTTCTCCCGCGATGGGTCCTGACTTTGGGCCTGGGTTTCACAAACGGCTCGGATCGTCAGAAGCTCGCGCGTCACTGATAAAAGTATCAGTGGCAATTATCGCCGCTCGCGATAGGGACTGTTCCGTTGAGTCCTAATGGAGGTATCGAGTTGATTCGTATTCCGCTCCGGCGCAATCACTGGGCGGCCCAAGAGCGGCTCCCTTGACGCGATGACTGCGAGCTCCGCAACGGAAGAAGCCCACGGGTCGTGTTAATCTTTCATTAACTTTAAACTTCTTGCTGGATTACGAGAATCGGGCAATGGTAACGATAATTTGGTAGAAATATCAAAATTATCGTTCCTGAAAGGTCTACGGCATGAACCTGGCAGCCATCGTTGAAGAAATTGGCTTCGCTGATACTATCCTTGATCAAGGCGGTGAGATTTCTCGCAAGCTAGACATGCTGCGTGTTGAGAAGTTTCCGCCAAATGCTCTGAAAACCCTTCGCCAATTCTCGCTGTCAGAAGTAGCGGATTTTGTCGGTGTCTCCCAGAGCTATTTGAAAAAGCTCCATCTCGAAGGGAAAGGTGTGCAGCCAACAACCTCGTCAACGGGTCGGCGTTCATATTCTGCCGAACAGATGGACCAGCTCAGGAAATACTTGGACCGAGAACCGCGTCGTCGTCCCGGAGATAAACTTCAGGTTCTCGCGGTCGTAAATTTCAAGGGCGGTTCGGGGAAGACGACTACGGCAGCACATTTGGCGCAACACCTGGCACTTACTGGGCATCGTGTCCTGGCGATCGATCTCGATCCACAGGCGTCTCTTACTGCTCTACACGGCATTCAGCCTGAGTTGGACCAAAAACCATCCCTTTATGAGTCGCTGCGATACGATATGGAAAGAAAGCCCATTACCGACGTCATTCGCCCGACTAATTTCCCCAATCTCGACATTGTGCCAGCAAATCTTGAGCTTCAGGAGTACGAATATGATACGCCCCTGGCGATGCAGAGCAAAGAGTCCAATGCTGGCAAGACGTTTTACACGCGCATTGGTGATGCTTTGGCAGAAGTCGACGACCGCTACGATATTGTGGTTTTAGACTGCCCTCCCCAGCTTGGCTACTTGACTCTCACGGCATTGACCGCAGCGACTTCAGTGTTGATCACCGTACATCCACAGATGCTCGACATCATGAGTATGAGCCAGTTCCTGCTGATGCTCGGCGAAATTCTGAAATCGATTGAAATAGCAGGTGTGAAAGTATCATTGAACTGGTTTCGCTATCTCGTCACACGTTTTGAACCTACGGATATTCCGCAGGCCCAAATGGTAGGCTTTATGCAATCGATGTTTGCGAGGCAGATGCTCAAAAATCAAATGCTCAAATCGACAGCTATTTCGGACGCAGGGTTAACCAAGCAAACGCTTTATGAAGTCGAAAGGATGCAGTTCACGCGTTCAACCTATGATCGCGCTATGGAGTCGTTGAATGCTGTAAATGGTGAGATCGCGGATCTCATTCACCAGGCATGGGGACGCAAATCATGAACCTTCAATTGTCAGCCGTACATTTGCGGTATTTCGTCAATGATCACAATGACCTGCGTCAATTCGGGAGACACTGACAATGGCACGGAAGAATGTTCTTCTCGGCATCACGCAGGCGGAGACGGCAATGCCGGAACGTACCGCAACGTCCGGGTATGCTGCACGGGGCGCTTCTCGGTCTATGCTGAATTCAATTGGCGAACTTGCGGCTCAGGCAGCAAAAGCGGAGAGACTTCTCGAAGGTGAGACCGTAGTCGATCTCGATCCCGATTTGATCGATGGGTCTTTCGTGTCAGACCGTATGGAAGACAACGCCGAAGCATTTTCAGAACTGGTTACAGCGATTGACGAACGCGGACAGGATAGCCCTATTTTGGTTCGGCCTCACCCTACGGCAAACGGCCGCTATCAGATCGTTTTTGGCCACCGTAGGTTTCGTGCAGCCAAAGAACTTGGCAGGCCTGTGCGTGCCGTAGTCAAAGAGCTTGATGACAAGGACCACGTTGTTGCTCAAGGACAGGAAAATTCTGCCCGGGAAAACCTGTCGTTCATAGAGCGGGCAGTCTTCGCACAGAAACTTACAGAACTCGGTCACAGCAGGGAAACTGTGCAGTCGTCATTGTCAATTGACGCGCCGATGCTGACGCGAATGCTCTCGGTCACAAAGCGAATACCCGCATCAATTATTCAATCGATTGGAGCAGCGAAAGGAGTCGGTCGCGATCGCTGGCTTGAAATGACTGTGCTGATTGACAACCCTTCCAATTTGGTAGGGGCAGGTGAGTTCATTGCAACGGATGAATTTATGTCTGCTACGGCAGACTCTCGGTTCGATCTTCTCTTCAAGTTCCTAAAAACCGCGAGAAAAACCAAAAGAGCAATACGGTCCGAGCCAAAGACAAGAGATTGGGCTCCGGCCGACAAGTCAGTTAGCGTCACCTCGAAAGCAGCGGGAAAAGTGTATACCCTCAACCTGAAAGATAAGGACGCTGGCGTATTCGGTGGATGGCTCTCGGAAAACCTTGAACGTTTCTATCAAGAGTTCAGGGAATCGGAAAAAGTAAAAAAGACAGGAGACTGAAACAGCAAAAGAAAAAGGCCCCCAAACGATCAAACCGTGGAAGCCTCTCTCATATCTCGACAATCTGAGAATCGCATTTCCATGAATCACTGTCAAGACTCTTGATCGTCGTTTTGGCGCACGGAATTCTTTTGCCTTTTTGAAAAGGTGAATGGAGATGATAGGAAATCTCATAACGACGCCCTTTGGGCGGCGATCGATGTCGCTTGCGTATCTGAAAGCACAGACCGAAGCGCAGGAAATTGCTGAGGGGAAAGTCGCTGATAAATGGCAGGTCTACCGCTGGCTGTGTGAAGGCAAGGATGTAATTGGTGTGGGCGACCGGTCGCTGGCTGTGCTCAATGCGCTGTTGTCGTTTGTGCCGGACAATATGCTGTCGGAAGAAATTGGCCTGATTGTCTTCCCATCCAACGCTCAATTGTCGCTTCGCGCGCACGGGATGGCCCCGGCGACATTGCGTCGGCACTTGGCTGCGTTGCTCGAATGCGGCTTGATCACACGCAAGGATAGCCCCAACGGCAAACGCTATTCCCGTAAGGACAGGCAAGGGGAGATTACCGACGCGTTCGGCTTCTCCCTTGCGCCACTGCTGGCACGCGCAGAAGAGTTTCAGCGAGCCGCTGAGAGCGTTCGAGCTGCATCCATGGCTCTGAGGCTAGTGAGAGAACGGATTACGCTCCACAGGCGCGATATTGCCAAACTGATTCAGGTTGCGGTCGCCGAAGATGTCCCGGGCGACTGGGGTGCCACCTGGAGGCGGTTCCGGGCCCTCGTCGACGCCCTCCCACGAAAAGCGAGCCTCGGCGTGTTGGAGCCGATCCTTGGCGATTTGGCTGCACTGCACGAAAAAGTGGCTAACTTGCTGGAAGAACATATAAATACTGAAAATTCGAGCGGCAATGAGTCTCGTTATGATACGCAGCAACAGAATTCAAAACCCGATCCTACTATTGATTTTGAACCCGGCTTTCGAAAAAACCAAGGGTCAAAATCTGGACCCATCCAGAAAGGGCAGGGAGGTGCGAATGTCGCAAAGACCTACCCTTTGGGTTTGGTCATGAAGGCCTGCCCGGAAATCACCGATTACGCGGTCAGCGGTATTGGCAACTGGCGCGAGCTGCTGATGACCGCGGCGCAGGTGCGGGGCTATCTCGGCATTTCGCCCTCGGCCTATGAGGAGGCGCTTGATGTTCTGGGGGAGGAAAACACGGCCATTGTCATCGCCTGCATGCTACAGCGCGCCGAAACCATCAATTCGGCCGGCGGATATCTGCGGGCATTGACCGAAAAGGCAAGGGCAGGGGAGTTCTCTGTCGGTCCTATGCTGATGGCCGCACTTCGTTCGACCGGAGCGCATCTGCAGATGGTCTCAAAATGATCTGATTCAGGGCGGAAGGCGCGAAGGCTCGACTCTTTAGCCAATCTCTGCGTGAAATATCGTTATGGCAAAAACTCCTCGTCAGTCCTCTCAACCGTTGCTTCGTGAAACCGAGCGTCCTTTGCAGAGCAGGCCGCGCAAGCTTCGTGATCCGGCGCAGCCGCAACTGCTACTTGATCCCATGCCGGAGCGTGTCGAGCCTTGTCTGGCTTCACTCAAAACACGGCCGCCGACAGGACCGGACTGGCTGTTTGAGGTCAAATGGGACGGCTACCGGCTCGCCATTCATATCGAACCCGAAGGCATTCGTATTCTGACACGGGGAGGGCACGACTGGACCCACCGTTTTCCGGCAATTGCCGAAGCAGCAAGGAGCCTTGACGTTGCGACGGCCATTATCGACGGCGAAGCCGTTGTCTTTAATGAGCGGGGTTTGCCTGACTTTGGCCTGTTGCAGCAATCGCTCGGTGGCCGGAGCGGCAAGCGTGCATCGCAGGAAGCCTCGTTTTATGCCTTCGATCTTCTCTACTTCGACGGGCATGACCTCAGGGACATCGAACTGGTGTCACGCCGACATCTTCTTGAAGGCCTGATCGGAAAGGCCGACGGTACAATCAAGTTTTCCGAAACGATTGAAGGCGATGGTGATGATCTTCTCGCTGATGCCTGTGAGCATGGCCTTGAAGGCATCATCGCCAAGCGGAGAGCCAGTTCTTACACCAGTGGCCGCGCCGGCGAGTGGCTGAAGATCAAATGTACGCAAAGCGAAAGTTTCTTTATCGTTGGCTGGGAACCGTCGAGTGTAGCCTTTGGCGGCATCGGCCGCCTTTTGCTCGCTGCCTATAAAGGTAATGATCTCGTTTTCGTTGGCAGCGTCGAAACAGGGTTCAATCGACGTAAGGCAATGGCCCTTCGCAAGGACCTGGAGAAGCTAAAAACCACCAAGCCACCGGTTCTAATCCAGAAAAAAGGGGTGCAATTCGTCCTGCCGACGCTGATTGCAGAAATTGAATTCCGGGCGTGGACCCATGATGGCAACCTCAGGTACGCCTCCTACAAGGGCCTGCGCGACTTTCAGGACAATGCAGCCGTCTGCAAAATTTGAATGCGAACTTGACAAACAAGAGTCGCTGCGCGATATATATACCCCAATGGGTTACTGAGGAATAATGCAGACAGTTTGTGAAACTCCCCTATTTGTCAAACAGGCTGCTGAGATCTTCGCGCCCGAAGAGCGAGCGGATTTGATTGCATATCTGGCAGGTAATCCTCTCGCGGGTGATGAAATGCCCGGTTGCGGAGGTGTACGAAAACTCCGTTTCGGGGCGAAAGGGAAGGGAAAAAGCGGTGGGGCCAGGGTCATCTATTACTGGTATAGCGATGAGGCCCCAATTTATGCGCTTTTAGCATACCCAAAGAATGCAAAGACAGATTTGACGGCAGACGAACGATCCGCGGTTGCCGCATTCGCCAAAGCGATTAAAGCGGCGGCAAGGAGTTGAAATGAACAGAAAGTCTACATTTGCGAACGATCTGATGCAGTCCTTGGCCGATGCGCTTTCACATGCGCAAGGTCGGGAGGTAAAAGGTGTTGTCGTCCACAAAGTGGATGTTACCAACGTTGACGCCAAGGCCGTTCGAAAGCGGCTTAATCTCACACAGGATGAAATGGCAGCGGCCTTGGGTACCAGTCCTTCCGGTTACAAGAAATGGGAGCAAGGGTCGCGTCAGCCTTCGGGAGCAGCCCGAACCCTTTTGCATGTCATGGCAAAAGAACCGGAAGCAGTAATGCGTGCGCTTACGACAGACTAAATTGACGGAAACGGACGGAGTCAGTCCGCGACCAAGCTTAGCTTCTTTGCCCGATCAAGCAGGTGTTTGACTGACGAGGCTGTCCATGTTGCTGACCCCCGCGGTGTGCGCTCGTACATCGCTTCAAGTTGGGCGGCAATGTCACGCAAGGTGAGGTTCGGATTCGCGTTGGCAATGCCGGTGATCAAAGACATCAGCCGGTCCTCCGGCAAGCGGCGACGGGCAGCACTGACCAATCCTGGGTCAGCCAACCCTTCGTGCACAAGGCGATTTACAGAACGCCGCAGTCGATCGACAGACCATCTCTGCCCGCTTTCACGATTGAGGCTTCTCGCCACGTCTTCCCAAGGGTGGTCTGGACGCATGCGCTGCACAATCGGCAGCCAGGAGGCCATTGTTGCGGTCAGATTAGCGAGATGGTCACGTTTTCTTGCCCGTGAAGTTTTGGCGATGGCCGCGGGTGTCCGCGCACGCAGGCCCGGATTACCGGGAAGCTTGCCACGGCCTTTGGCGGCTTTGATACCTGCTTTGGTGCGCTCCGAAATCAAGGCTCTTTCTAACTGCGCAACGGCGCCGAGTACCTGCAGCGAGAACATACCCTGCGGTGTCGAGGTATCGATCGGATCGTTCAACGAGCGGAAATGCGCCCCCTTGTCTTCCAATAGCTCGATCACCTGCAGCAAATGGCTGACAGAACGCGCCAAGCGATCGAGACGAACTACAACCAGGACCTCTCCTGCATCGATCTCACGTAACAGCTTTGCCAGAACTGGCCGCACGCGGGAAGCGCCAGAGCCCCGCTCTTCGAAAACCGTGTGACAACCAGCTGCCCGCAACTCAATCAGCTGGGCATCGCTCAACTGATCTTCCGTGGAAACACGAGCATATCCGATGAGACGGAGCTTGGATTGGAGTTTCATACATGGATTCTAAGCAGAAAAGCCGGTTTGTACAATATCGGAAGTTATCAGAAAACGGTCAGTTGAAAATGCCGATAACAGGCGAGCGGGCATCTCTACGGGCGACGAAACGCCGGAAATACACGAGAATGGGCATCTGGATGACCAAGGAAGTGCACTGCGCATCGGTTGCGGTTTGGCCGGCAATAGCTTGCATGGCAGTACCCTGCTTATTTCATTTTTAGTCCGATAAGACGAAGTTAAGTGGCATTTAAGTGCCGTATGCCGAAAATTGTTAACGTAAACAGTGCGTTAAAGTTATCAAAGTTCGCGTCGGCAAAGTTTCAAAATGGGTAAGCGGACCAAATTCGGTGGCGGCGATAATTGCGCGACCTCAATCGCCGGATTGTGGAACGGCTCCATTTCCTTCACCAGATGAAGACATATGACGCCATGCTGCAGTTCAGAGTTGGCGATCGCGTTGCATTTGATGACCGTGATGGAGAAGCGGTTTTTGGCACGCTTATCCGGTATAATCGCAAATCGGTGACGGTGCACGGCGATGATGGTCGCCACTGGAATGTTTCGCCGGGCCTCTTGCGCAAGGCGGAAATGCCGGGGCGAGCCAAGGCTCCCAATCTGATCGACTTTCCTAAGAAGTAAAACAGAGCTTCAGGCCCGTGCGACGACGACAAGCTCTGCGAGCGGTGGGGTTGTTTGGTTGCCGGTATTCAGGCCGAGGCGATCGCCGAGATAGGTGAAGAAGGAGATGCCGAGCTTGCGGCAGGTCTTCATCAGGCCAAGCAAGACATCGCGCGCCTGGCGGCCTTTCGTGCTCATGGTACCGCCAGAGATTTTCCGCTTGATGACGCAGGCGCGCAAATCATTCTCGGAGGCGTTTGTGTGCAGTGGGATGTCAGGCCGCTCCAGAACCTTGAGCAATTCCGTCTTGCGCCGATGCAGGCGGACGAGCAACTGGTCGAGCGGTTCAAACCCGGTGCGCAAGGTGAATATCCGGTCGAAGCGAGCCCTGAACGCCTGTGCTGATCCCGGTGATGGCTTGCCTTCCACACTTTCAGTGCCCGGTAAAAGCACCAGACGAGATCGCGCACCGTCTCAACGGCGCGCTCTTGTTTGTTGCCGGCATCAGCCTGTGAATGAGCCTTTCCGCATGGATCCAACAAAGCGCGTGATTGGCGATCCTGAACTGCCCGGCCCCATCGGAGACGACAACCGTGCTGCTCATCAATCCATGATGACGGATAGATGTTCCAGCCATTCGCTCTGCGATCCAAACATCTTTTCCGGGTGGGTGGAGAGCTTCTCGATCAAGGAAGGGTCAACCTGACGTCGGGGCATATTCGAATATTCATGAAGCGTCCCTTTTGGTTCGGTTGCGAATGCCACTCTATGTATCAGCTTGGTTCGCAGTCTAGGAATTACACTGCGCCACCAAATCTGCCCCATTACTCACTTCAAAATGGAAGCGGACCAGAAGCCACAATATGGCAGTCGAAGGGTGGCCCAGCGGATGCCTAGCCAAACGCTGAGTGCCCTCTAGATCGATAAACCACGTCCATGTGAAAGACTCTAGGCATCGGTCCGGGCCAACACCCGCCAGCATGACGACGGCGTCGGCGACAGATTCGTGATCAACGGCACCAATCCCGCCACCGAGACATCGTTACCCGCAACGGCAGCAGCTTTGCTTCGACATCGCCTATCTACGGGAGATTGAGGAAACACGCATCAACAACATTGATCCGTCTGGAACAGGGGCATCGCGGTAATTCCCGGATAAGCGCGGTATTGATCGACGGACCGCTGTGTTTTTCGAGGAGAGACTGTGGGCGTTGGCGGGCCTCGCTTTGACGATGGAGGGGGACTCGTTGGTGGAGTTCGAAAGTGACACTTTGCTGGCTCGATGGCGCGCGGGTGAATTTCATGTACGTTCACAAAATGCGGCAGTTCTACGATGGAGGTTTGGCGCAACGAACGAATTGATCTACCTCGTCTTCAAGGAACATTTCCTGAATACGATGGCCGTTACTCTCCGCGTGAGCACGCGCGATATTTAGCAATTCCGCCTTTGCCCGCTTAACGTCATCGAGATCCAGTTGTTGGTCTCTTTCTTCGATATCAACACGTACGATGTTATTCTTGCCAGCTAGCAGAAACGCCTGTCCGAGTGCATTTTTTGACTGCGCCCGTGCGGCCAGCCTGAATAGAATCGGAACCTGCTTGGAAACGCCCCATGCGAGTTTGCCACCATTGAGGTGCCGCTTCGCGAGTTTCACCGTCTCGTCGCCAGTGCCAATAGTCAAAATTCGAATGTTCTCGCGGGGAACATCGTAACACGCCAAAACATCGACCAAAGCATTCATTACAGGATTGTTTGCCCAGACGCCTCCGTCGATCATTATGTGACCATCATTGTCGATTGGCGCAAAATAAGCGGGTGCAGCCGCGGTATGCAATGCAACGTGCGCAAAACGTTGATGGCGATCATTCTGATAGTCGGGGTGGTGCGGGGTTTTGTATATGAACGGTTCGCCGTAAGCGCCTTCAAAACTCGGAATTACGAGGCGAACACGGGCATCGTCAATTACCTTGTCTCCGAAAATCCGAAGAAGCTCGCCTTTCAGCACCGATTTGTCGTGTTTGGGTCTGAAAAGGGATCGTAGAAATCGCAACGGCGCAGAAACAGTATTGGATGCCGGAAATATAATCTGGCCCCTTTCCACGTAGACGTCGAGGACTTGTCTAGCCGTCATTCCGTGGGCAAGACCGAGGGCAATAATGCCTCCTGTCGATGTCCCTGCCACTAGATCGAAATAGTTGGCAACAGACTTACCACCAAGAAAGCGACGTTCTATTTCAGAAAGATAAGCTGCAGGGAAAATACCACGTATGCCCCCTCCGTCGATGCATAAGATCCGGAAGAGACGGTCCTTCGGCCAAGGTTGTTTGATGCGGGTGTGCTGTATCGTCCCGTCAGAACGTCTGGGTGGAACATAATTCATCTTGAGGTCTCCAAAATAGTGCGAATGCTGGGTGTGCCTCGATGCCGGCCCCCTCCGTGCCATACGCCTGTCATGAGCCACCATTCATAGCAGGCAAGCCAATCTATGGCCCAAGGGACGATGGTTTGTGAAATCAGCATCCATCCGCTCCATTCTTCGGCGTCAGGATCGAAAAGGCATAGGGTTGGGTCTTCGCCGACGTTATAAACGTGAGGCAATGATCCCTCCTGATTTCCGGGCAATCGACTAAGTTGAGGCGAAGTGACGCGTACGTTTGGACCTTGAATAACCATACCAAGGTTATATTCGATCTCTAACCGATAGCACTGAAATTGCGGTGTCACATGCCCTATCCAGAGTGCGCGCTCCTGACGAAATCCCCTGAGACTGGCCCGAAAATCGGGCCAGTCTCGTCTCATGGCAGTTACCTGCTCGCCGAGTGAATAGGGCAGTATTGTCATCCCGGAAGATCTCCGTAAAAGGTGTGCCTCGACGCCTGAACAGGGGACAATATTGCCGGTGCAGCAACTGCCACGGCGGCCGTGGCTGCGGGAGCCAAGATTCCGCCTCGCCTTGTATAGCTCTGTTGGCCTGCGAGGATCGTCTGGCCGATCTGTCCGGCCATGCGATCCACCACCTTCGTGACCACACGGTCCCCGAAAACCCCACGCAGCCAATCGGGAATCGCTTCGGGAGCGATTTGTGCCCTCCGGGCCATTTCAAGTCCTGCAATGAGTTCCTTAAGGTCCTTGGCGAACAGATCCTGTTGCTGAATGCTCTCGGGCCAACGATCCGTGAAAACGTCGGAAGAATAGGTAGGGTTCTCGACATGAAGTGTCCGGCCAGCTCGTGTGGCGGTTTCGATCTCTGAAACGATCAAGGTGGAGAGTGCGATGAGCGTCTCGGAAAGGGCACTGCCGGGCATTGCGACTTTTCCCGCAAAATATGACAGGACAATGGATGGAGGCATCCGTCCTGATCTGTTGAGCCAGCGAATATTGCGGAAACGCTTTATGAGTTGCAACGCCAGGGTGGTAGCGCTCTTGACCCCAAACTGGCTCTGGTCTGGTACATCATCTACCTCTGCGTCAGCATGCATGTTGTCGATGTCTGTCCAGCGTTTCCGGAACGCATCTGTGACCATCGCTTCATCAGGTGTTCTATCGTTGTACCATTGCGCGAAGCCATACGCGTTCATTGGAACCTCACGATCGTCTGAGGAACGATGCGGTCCTTTTGCGTGCATAATCCGGCTTTGACGATCCGGCGTCCTCGGGTCGCGCAGTGAAGGCGTGACGTCCAAGTGCATGGAGTCTTCATAGTAGAGAGTAACGCAACGCGTCTGTCGAACGACCTTCAAGCCTCGATAGCCGACCAGTCCCTGCTCGAGTTCGTTCAGGATTTCTAGAGGCGTCATCGACACGAAACGGCTCCCGAGTTGCGCGATGATATCGATGTCGTACTCATCGTCCGTTCCGCGGTTCGAAATCGTGGCATCGATCGCCATAGAACCCTGCGGGTAGAAGTGTTCGATTTGGTCCACAAATATAGACGTGGTGCTTTCCAAGTGGTTTCGAACGGCCTCGTATCTTTTTATCGCCTTTGCATGCAGCGACGGTGGCAGCTGCACGCTCAATGCGATCTCGGCGAGGATGCGATCGATAGGATTTACGAAAGGGTCAACCCCAATGATTCTGCTCATATTCATGTATTTACTCCATTTGATGTTTGACGGTGCTTCTAGGTTAGATGCGGGACAACGCTTGATTTCCATCAACATGACCCGTATAGTTTCTATATAGGAATAAAAACACGACCCGTCAAGAAACTTTACTGATTGGAGTTTAAACTGTGGACAACGCCGACGGTCCCCTGCGGTGGGGTACGGAACAACGCCTTGAATTCATTGAATTTCGCGCTTTTTGGGAAGGAGGGATCCGCCGGGGGGATATCACCGACCGTTTCGGCGTCTCTGTGCCACAAGCATCCAACGATTTGGCTCTCTACCAGAAACTGGAACCGAACAATCTTCGATATGATGCGAGTGAGAAACGATATGTACCCACCGTAGAGTTTACCCCAAGATTCATGAAACCCAATGCGGATCGCTATTTAATTCAACTCAAAGCGATAGCTGACCATGTGATAGGGCTTGACGAAACGTGGATTACAATTGCGCCGCAAGTCGACGCGATGCCGGTCCCCACAAGGCGAATAGACCCGGTAATGTTGAAACGATTTATCGCGGTGATACGCTCCAAAAAATCCGTGGAGGTATACTATCAATCAATGAGTGGGAAACGCCCAGAAGCGCTTTGGCGACGCATCACTCCGCATGCATTTGGTCACGATGGTCTTCGATGGCACGTTCGCGCTTACTGCCATTTAGACAATAAGTTCAAGGACTTTATTCTCTCGAGATGTCGCGATCTTCGTAACGAAGACATCACAGAAGCCGACGCCAACGCCGATCGAAACTGGACATCTTTCTTTGATGTGGTCCTTGGACCTAATCCTGCACTTACACCAAGCCAACGCGACACCGTCTCATCGGATTATGACATGAGAGATGGCGAAGTCATCATACCTGTACGGTATGCGCTTCTATACTATTTCGAGAAGCGATTGAGGCTAGACGTCGTAGGTGAGCATGATAAACCAACTGAAAAGCCCATTATAATCAAAAATTGGGAAGAATTCTGCCAAGCGCGGCAAGCCGCCGCTTTGTAGATGGTGGGGGCAACGATATGGTCGGATCCAATGCAAAAATGGGTACTTTTTCACAACGAGGCGCTATGAGCGGGTCTTTTGCAGACGTGGGACGAGAATTTCGCGTAGACACGATAACTGATCATACTGAACTGCGGAGTCCTATTCTCAAGTTACCTGATCGAATAGATGCAGAATGGTTTCGAAATTGGTTGGTGATATCGAATCGGAGTCTTCGCCTGTTTCACGAGAAGTGGGGACCTTTCGTTGAGTCTGCCACCGGTTTTCCATGGCCCGCCAAAAAGCCAGATCTTGATGCAGCGCTGACCTTCTTGCCGATCGCTGCGAAATACCCGTTTTTCCTTATGGTATTCGTCCGAGCATTGGATGAGATCGCCGGCAAGAAACATCCCCAGTTCAAAAAACTATACACGGAGTACGTGTTGGCACTGCGAACGGCTGGGCTCTCGATCCCCAAGGAGCGCAGCGCCGATAACGACGCTCGATTGCAGCTCGCGCAGCTCGCCGCAGTGGGTAATTCCGAAATAGTTACGGCGATTGTTATTCTCGACTGGGCGTGTAAACGATCGCCCGACAAAGTGCGATCTATGATCGATGTAGCGAAGAATGTTCCGGATCTGTTCGATTATATCGAAACGGTCATGGCTTGCTCCTTCTCCCAATTTAACGATTACGCAATAAAAAACACTAGGTCTGAGGCGGAGCCGAACAGTGTTGAACTAGGATTGAACCTGACCGACGTGGGCGACGGGGAGAGCATTAATTCGTTAAATCCGGGGGATGAAGAAGAACACGCGGAAGCGAAACAGAGTCAATTACTAAATGAAGGATCTACAGTACCTCAAATAGCAGCAGACCAGTCACCTGCGCCGCCCTTACCAGAGGAAGCTTGGTTATTGGATATCGAGAAACTAAGGGAAGTTGCTGAAGCGGCACGCTCACAAGTACCGAATGAAACGGCCGTGGCCCATCTAACGGTACTTGTCGCCTCTCTTGCCAAGCACACAGAAGCTTATCACCTTTCCCTACCGAGACCGGTTGCCACGAGCTCGTTCGTAGAGCGTGCGCGATTCATCGTTCATGGGTTGCTGGCCATATTCGCAGAGCTTGATATCCTCAATGACGAGCTCGATAAGAAGCTAAAGGAAGCAACCCATTCATTAGATAGACTGCCTGCGCTAGCCACCCCAAATAGTTTGCAAGACGCAGAGGTTGCCGTCGCGAACGCAGAAGACGCCAGCAACACCGCTCATGGTGTTTTAACCCGGCACGTTCAGGCAAAATCTCTTCCATTGAAGCAGTACCTTAGCGTTGCACAATTGCTCATCCAAGAGGCTGAGGATGTCGGACTCGAAAGCCTCAATGAGTTAATGACTGCAGTTAATGCGCTGGAGTCGGCGGGGTCCTCAGAGAGCCGGGAGACTTCTGACAAGCGCGCCGACAATCCTTCGGATATCGCATTCGCCTCATCGAAAATCAGAAGCACGGACCGATTTGCGACGATGGATGACAACTCTGAAATGCTCGAGGTGGGAGGCGACCTAATTCCGTCGGTTGACCACCCTGAAGACATGGTGCCTTCGATCATCGGACAATTCGAAGACGATCCGTTCGCAATTCCGGCTGTAGACGTGCTTGAGGAGCTTGCCGCCAACGAAAGCGATCCCCTATTTGCTGATATTGAGCGTAAGGCAGATGACCTATTCGAAAAGCACGAATTTGGCCTAGGCTATCACTTCGCCAGAGCGTGCGAAAAGGTTTTTGGTGACAAAGCTTTGCCTTACAACTCCGACGAACTCCGTCTAGTGGCACTTGGCGCCAAGATGGCTGGATTGTCAAAGTACGAACCTGAGGGTTTCAAGGACTCATTAGATGCCTGTGCTGCCCGGGCGCACGTGCTTGCAGAGGGTGGAACTTTGCGAGACGAAGCGCGACGGACCGCTCTACTGGCTGCGGTAGTTCCTACAGCTCTTTTCAATGTGTCCGAGAGCGGTAACGCTTTTGCGGTCATCGATGCTGTGCGCGCTATTGGAAGCTGCCCAGGCTTCTTCAGAATTAACGAGGTTCTGGAAGAAAATCGCAAGTCAGGATTTGCGCTTACCGTGCCTAATATTAGGGCAGCGGGTGACGCAAATGCGGGTCGATCATATGCGGAGGGTCGCCGACAAGCGGCAATTGAACAGATAAGGGCATTGCAATCCGCAACGTTTCGCTTTGCCCTAGGTCAAAAAGTGAAGCATGCCCTCTTGGCACCCGAAGGACCGGTAGGGTCGCTCTCAGCAGCTTTGTCCACAGCCAAAGCGTCAGAAGCTGCTTTGAAGTTTGTTGAACAGTTTGCATCACGTGATGCCATTATGGAGATGTTGACAAAAATTGCCCTCGGCGTCGGGCACGGTCAGGTCATTGATGGCGCGGCCCGAGAGCGGTTGGTCGCATTTATATCGGATATTTCTTCCTCCTGTTCTGAATTTGCGGAAGCCATGCGGCAAGTCGAGGAACTGCGCGCCGCCAGTGGAAGAATGGGATTGGTACGTCGGCTCATTGATGGCCTGTTGGCAGGAATTGAGCATTTTCGCACCCAAAATTCACCGTCATCGGGTAGCAGGCTAATAGATTCGGCAAATATTTTTGCGAACGAACTTATGTCGAAACTGGAGGAAATACTTAAAGGAGGGCCAATTGAGGATCTCGATCGAAGGGCCGCTAGTCTCGCTCTGCATGCGCCACTTCTTTGGTTGCCGGGAATGACATGGAGTCACGCATGGACTCCCTCGCCAAATGATGCTTCGAGACTCATTGACGCCATCATGCAACTTCCGGTGCCACTTATTATTGGTGGCCGCGAACAGGCGCTTGAAGTTGCGATAGATGCGAGATGCCGCGAAGACGCATTCGTACCTGCCAAAATGCTTTTGAGTTTCGGATCACGTTTCGGTTTCAATGAATCACACATTGAAGACGTCCAGGGCCGGATCGAAACAGCGGAAAGCACACGAAAAGGTCAACTTCGCTCTAAATTTGAGGAAGTAGCAGGCCTAATACACAAGGTTCGTCGGATGGCACTTGGCAGTCTGAAGGGATCGGCAGAGTTGGAAGAAAGGCTCCGTGGGGTAGCAATAGACGATAAGCCCTATGAACTCGCGTCCGATTTTATTCCTGAGGAAGTCGAGGGAACACACATCGTTGACGTTAATGCAGCGTTTCAAAGGCTCGAAGAACTGGAGAATGAAGCAAGAAGGCTTCTCGATGACGGAAAAAAATCTTTCGCAAATAGCATCGACAAGCTTACAGAGGCCGGTAGGATTACTACCGAGGAGCAACAGAGTTTTCTTAGTCTCTTGGCAGCGGATGACCTTGCTACGCTGTCCGACTGGGTTTCGATGTTTGCATCGGACGATCAGCGCCGTCCTGTCCTGGCAGGTCCGATCGTAAACCACGCATTGAAACGATTCCGTGATATCTGCGCTACAAGTAAGGGTGTCGACCTCGTGCGCATGCAACGTGCGGCAGCGGAAGGTGTTGATGAGGGCCCTTTCTTATTCTCGCAGATTGATGAAGAGCGCCGCGAGGATATTGGTCATTCAATTCGCGCATGGCTTGATTTCAAGAGAGGGACGAAGGGTAACATTGGGATTACTCAGCTTGGGCCAAGGTTAACTGGCCTCCTTTCTCAGTTGGCATTCGAAACTGAATTAGTTGAACTGAACAAGGCAAAAACGGAGGAAAGGCGACAGATCTTTGTTGTGGATGCGAAAATGCGCCTTCCGCTCGACGCCTCCTCGCTGATGCTTCCGGACTTTGGAAGTTCGACAAATGGCGGGTGGCGCGTTGTTGCAGCTCCCAGTAGTGTATCCAACAACGAAATCCTAAGTTTGGCCGAAGGTGCGGAGCCCAGGGGTACGCTTATACTCCTCTTCGGGTCGCTTGGAATTGATCGGCGCGATCAGCTCAAACTTGATTGCATCAAACGCCGCCGAAAGGTGCTCGTGGTAGATGAACTGTTGTTAATGACAGTATTATCCGCTTCACAACGGCGACCCCTCGAACTCTTTGAAATCGCTCAGGCGTTTACGACGGCGAAGCCCTACCAGGACTATGGGCGTTCCTCGCAAGTGCCACCAGAGATGTTCAAAGGTCGGGCAAAGGAGATGTCCAGTATCGTAGAACCCATTGGGTCTTATATTGTCTACGGGGGACGTCGGCTTGGCAAGACAGCGTTGCTACGTCACATTGTACGCCGTACCCCGGACCATGCTTCGTTCGGGTTCCTTGATCTTGTTGATCTACCATCAACCGCATTATGGGAAAAAGCCGCCGCCGTTCTTCCAGGTGTTTTCAACGGCAGACCGGTTGGGACCGTGGAACAGTTTGAAAAGGGGATCAATGAGTATCTCGAGGCAGATGGTCGGAGGCGTGTTCTTATGATGCTCGATGAGGCCGACAATTTCGTACGTGAACAAGCGTCTGAAAATATTCGACATCACCACGTGCTTCGCCTGCTGTCACTGATGGCCAACACCAACCATCGATTCAAATTTGTCCTTTCCGGCCTGCACAACGTTTCGCGTATTACGAAAACTGAGAACTCCCCTCTAGCGCAAATCTCGAATGACCCTGTTCGGATCGGCCCGCTCGTAAATAGCGACGCCGGTGACGCGGAGGAACTCGTTCGCGTCCCGCTTGCGGCACTTGGGTACGAGTTTGCAAGAAGAGAAGACGTCTGGCGCATCCTCAGTTTCACAAACTATTATCCCATTCTCATTCAAGTGTTTTGCCAAGGACTGCTCGAAATCATTGAAGAACAACAACTGCGAACGGGAAAACTGGCAAAGGGCATCAGCACCCAAATGGTCGACGGCGCCATGAAGAACCAGAAAATTCGCGATGAGCTTTACCAAAGTTTTGAAAAGACAATAAAACATATTGAGCAGCGGTATGAGCTGCTCACCTACATTGTTGCCGAACGAGCGCTAATCGATACGACAGAGGGTGTCGACGGTGACGGTATGACAGCGAGCGAGGTAACGGAGCGTGCCGGTCAATATTGGCCGGAAGCTTTTCCCCACGGAAGCGATCCATCCGAGATCGAGTACCTTCTTGATGAAATGGAAGGCTTTGGAATCTTGAGATGGATACCGCCTGGCCGATGGGGTTTAAGGTCTAGAATGCTCTTGGAGCTCATGGTGTCAGATGAAGAAGATCTTCTGGCAAGAATTTTTAGCTTCAAGGGAAGGAAGCCGGAAATTTATTTCGACCCGAAAAATGGTAGGTCAAAGATCACGGGAACCGGGAAACCTGAGCTGGACATAAAGGTATCGCCACTGACCGACGGGCAGGAGGCGGAGCTGCTTTCGCCGCAACGCGAGTATGGCCACGCAACGGTCGTCTTCGGTTCCTCGATCGCCAACATTGAACATACATATGTGGCGATTGAACGATCGCGCGCGGCCAAAGGGGTGAGCACGACAGAGGTTCACGTCGAGGTTCGGGGTTGGAAAGACCGAGCTGATCTTATGCAAGAAATTCGAAGGGCAAAACAGGATGACACAACGAAAGTCCTCGTCATTTCGAACATTACCGATTGGAAGCCTGAGTGGGTCGCGGAAGCCGCGAGACATCCGAATGTCGCGCGAGGGCGAATTCGCCCAATCTTTATTGGAGGCCCCAAACAGGCACAAGCATGGGCCATAGAATATCCGATGGGCTCAAAATATCCGGCTCGCGTGCATGTCGAAATGCTGCGACCGTGGGCTCGATCTTATCTTGCCACAAGACTCGATATGCTGAATTCCCTTAAGTCGGCAACGATTGACAAGATCCTAGATGCAACAGGTGGCTGGAACGATCCGTGTCAAACCATTTTTTCACCTGCAACTACGGGCGCGCAAATTGAGAAGGTCCTCTTAGAGGTCGCTACGAGTCTTGACAGCGAAAGCGTTTTCACCCGTTTCGGCGTGCCGGCTGAGTTTGCCGCAACTTTCCGCACAATTGCCGAATATTGTGAAGATGGAACTCCGATTGCCGACGCTATTGAAGTGATGGAGGGGGATATCGACCCCAACGTAGCGATCCGATTCGGAACTCTTGTCGGAGTTCTTTCCACCGTTAGTGATCCCCAGAACTCACACGGGCTGCTGGTAAGTGTAAACTCTGTTGCCCGTAAAATGCTTTCGACGTTGGGTAACAAATGAGGGATGCTGCTGATTGGTGGACCCTTCCCGGGCCAGCTGGCTTAATATCTCGATTGGTATCCGATCTCGCGTCTTCAGGAATAGTGATTGCTGAATGCCCCCGACCCCTTCCGGATGGTTTCCTGGAAGCATTCGAACGTCGATTGGCTGATGATTTATCGGTTGATACAGTTCGGTTCGACGCATCAAATTTGACATTAGGGCGTTCGATAGTGCACGCGCTTGCCCTGTCCAGCGGTGTGGCCGGTGTCACGATAGGGACCGTTGCAGATTTTCTGTCCTCTCCGAAGATCGACGAAACCACCTTTTTCGTGGATAGAATCCCCCGCGAGGCGATTGGCGCCTGGGCCGCGTTCTTCCGGGCGGTAACATATGAGCGAAGACAACATTCCTTACGTGGCGGACCCTACATCGTAATATTGCAGCCCATCGGACTTTCAGACGATTACGCCGCTCGCCTCAGAGCGGTAGCACCCACAAGAAAAATGCTCGGTTGCGTCAGTTCAATCGACACAAACGCCTGGGCGGCCGCCTCTGGAATAAGTGCCGGCACGGGATTTCTCGAACGGGTTGCTTTCGCGACGACACTTGAGGTTGCGGCTTGGTCCCGTGATCTTCTGCAACTTGTACTGACCTGGGCGGAGGTAGACCAGTTATCCCCTCTGTCGAAATTGCAAGTTCTGGCTCGCTCCCACGCTTGGCCCTTTCCGTGCTGGGAAAATGGGCTGGTCGATCTTTGGGAAGGTATCGCTGTCCCTCACGCAGGCGCTGCAATAGCACATGGATTTCAGGATGACATAGATCGTCGGATTTGGACCTCTCAAGCTAGGGCAATTTTTCCGTTTTTAGACGCCGCTCGGAGAGGTGCCATTAGAAAATACATTGACGTGCTTGACCAAATGGTGAGTCCAAAAACACCCTATCAAAAGCGTTTTAACGATAAAATAGTCGAGTATAGGAGTCCTTGGGATCTCGAACTCTATGATATTTGTAAGCTTCTGGAGGGGAAACTCACGGCACAAGAGAGTAAAGGGCTGATAGCATTTCGCAATTCGCGAAACAGTCTCGCACATGGCAAGCCGATCGAAATCGCCTCGCTTCAAAAAATTGCTGCTTGGTGGCAACGCTTTACTGAAATATTACCGCCGATGGTGCCAGGCTGGAATTGGCCTCGGGCTGGACAACGACTGTTAATGACTATCGGGCCAGCTGCCGGGGGAAAAAGTAGTTGGGCAGCATCTCAAGTCGCGCAAGTCATTTCTGCCGATTGCATTTCCGCTGAGATGACTAAGAGGGCGGTAGTGCATGATCAAAGTTCAGTGTTTCGCTCAGCAAGAGCGCAGGCTACAAAAATTCTTGAAACAGGTTCCGATGTCGTAATTGATGCGGCTCATCTGCAGCTACACGAACGCGTGACGAATGCAAAATTGGTTCCGCTCGACCTATCCGTAGAATATGTCATTCTCGATCGAGAACTTGATGCCAAAGTCCTCGGACTAACTGAAAAAATGGTGGGGAAAGTAGAGCGGGCTCACTATCAGTTTCAAACCGGTATCGAACCATGCCTAGCCGGTGACAACCTCGTAAACGTTAAAGTTAAGGATTTGCGTGCGGCTAAAAGTTAACGCATCGACCACCAGTGCAAGCTTATTGAAGTGTTTTGTCCCAAATGCCGCTGGAGCTAACTCATAATCGGATAGGGTAGGGAAAGCCCTTTGTTGCGTCCAGCACGCAAAGATCATTGATGTAGCGCTCGAGACGGCGCGTTTGAAGTTGCATTTGACAGTTTGTGCAATAGTGTTGCCCGATTCATTTTGCCCACAACTTAATCGCGTTCGCGAAAATGCGTTAGTGATTTGCAGCTTGTGGTTCTGATCGAAGTAATCGAACATAAGTGGCAGTCGGTACATTTACCTTGTGGTAGTGAATACCTAAAATTTGTAGAACACGAAAAGACAACCTACGTCTTTAGAAAGAGAAATAGCCATGTGTCGCTTTGCCATTAAAGGTGAGATGAGCTTCTCAACAAAATCAATGGCGATGCTTTGCCATTAAACATGATATTTTGCCTTTAAAATCGAGATTCTTGTCTGTAAAAGTGAGACAGCGTGCACAAGCATTCGATGGGTTAGGATGGTGAGGGAAGGGGACCAGGCGGGTGCAACTGGCGCTGAGGCCACGCGTAGGGCCGCAGTTCTTCGTCCACTCGTTCAAGCATACCTCACTGGCTCAGGCAGTCTGGAAAGTGGCATTCGCGACCTGGTTTGGGAACTCGGCGTTAGCAGGGCGACGGTCTGGCGTTGGATACGGCGCCTTGCCGAGGACGGTGGGCGGACCAGTGCGTTGGTACCGCAGAAGCGTGGTCGCCGTGCAGGCATAACGGTCATATCCAGCGAGGTTGAGGCCGTCATCGATGAGCACCTTCACCGCTACTACTTGCGGCGGGAACGTCCGAGCTTGTCGCGGGTGGTGACGGAGATCCGCATTGCCTGTGGTGAACGCGGGTTGCAAACGCCGACGCGGCGGACCGTTCAGAGACGGCTTGATGCGATGGATGAACGCGAGATCATGAAGGCGAGAGAGGGCGCAAAGGCGGCGCGCCAGAGGTTCGGGGCTGTGCCGGGCAGGAACCAGGCCGACCGTCCCCTTGATGTTGTGCAGATCGACCATACACCTGCGGACATCATCCTTGTCGACAGTTTCGAGCGTAAGCCCATCGGCCGACCCTGGGTGACACTAGCTATCGACATCGCCACACGCATGGTGACCGGTTACTACGTGAGCTTCGAGGCGCCCTCTCGCCTGTCGGTGGCGCTCTGTTTGACGCGGGCGGTCGCACCGAAGGCAGAACTGCCGGCCCAGCTGGACAGCAATGTCCCTTGGCCCGCACAGGGCAAACCGCGCAGTATCCATGTCGACAACGGTCGCGATTTTCGATCCCGGGTGTTCCAGGCGGCTTGCGGTGAATGGGGGATCGATCTTGTGTACAGGCCGCCGGGGAGCCCGCATTTCGGGGGGCATATCGAGCGGTTGATCGGCACTATGATGGGGGCGGTGCACCTGTTGCCGGGAACAACGCAATCCTCCGTCGCGGCCAAAGGGAGCTATAACGCTGAAGCCATGGCCACGATGACCTTAAGTGAGTTCGATAGCTGGTTCGCCTTGGAAATCTGCCGCTATAACAACAGCATTCACTCGAGCCTTGGCTGCACGCCCGTTGCCAAGTGGGAGACGCTGTCCGGGGAGATGTCCGGTGACATACCCTTCGACATGGATGCGTTTCGGGTGAGCTTCCTACCAAGCGAGCAGCGCCAGGTTCGCCGTGACGGCATCCATCTGTTCGACATTCGCTATTGGTCGGATGCCCTGGCAGGGCACGTCGGTCGCAAGGATCGGAAGGTGGCCGTCCGGTACGATCCCCGTGACCTCTCTGCGATCTGGGTCGAGTTGGAAGGCGGACGTTGTGTTGAAGCGCGATACCGCAACCTCGAAATCCCACATGTGTCGTTGTGGGAGTATCGCGAGGCCATGCAGAAGGGTCGTGCCTTGGGCAAGAAAGGGTCCAGTGAGGTGGTGCTTGCCGAGTTGATCAATCAGCAACGCCAGATCGCAGATGAAAGCCGGGTACTGACCAAGGCCGAACGTCGAACCCGCGAAAGACGAAACACGTTGAAGGGCTTAGTTCAGGCCGATCCACCATCCGAGGGGCTGCGCCCTGTAGACACTGGTGATACATCGCGGCCGCTGTTCAAGGTGGAGAGATGGTAACGTGAGGGTAGAGGGAACTGGGGAAGACGGTCGCATCGCCCTCATTCAGTCGGACATCTGGATGGGCTTTCCCCGCGCAGAGCAGGTTCTAGACAGATTGCAGAGCCTGATCGAAGCGCCACGGCAAACCCGTATGCCTGGTCTTCTAGTTCATGGTGCCTCCGGCATTGGCAAGACGATGATCGCCCGCAACCTGTCGCGCAGGTACGCGCCGGAATATGACCCAGTGGCAGGCATAACTCACACACCGCTCCTATTGTTGCAAGCGCCTCCTGCCCCTGATGAACGACGGTTCTATCTGCACGTCCTCGGGGCCGTCGGGGCGCCGGCGACGTCGCTAGGTATACGCGCACAAAGTGTCGCCTCCCTCGAGGTCCGTGTCATTGCCCTCCTGCGCGATCTCGGCTTGCGGATGATCATGATCGATGAAGTCCACAACCTGTTGGCCGGGACGCATCGCGAGCAGCGACGCTTCCTCAATGTCTTGCGGTATCTTAGCAACGAACTCGAGGCGTCTCTGGTCTGTTTCGGGGTCAGCGAAGCCGTTGATGCCATCCGCGGCGATGTCCAGCTTGCCCGACGACTCGACGAGCATCACCTGCCGAACTGGCGCGACGACGCCGAATTCTCGGATATGATCCAGACCCTCATCGCGGCCATGCCGTTGGAAAAGAAGTCCAATCTGAAGGTAAAATCGCTAAAGCAGATGCTGGCGCTGACCGGTGGGATCACATCGCGCATCTTCGCCTTGGTCAAGGATCTTTCCATCGATGCCATCCGCTCGGGCGAGGAATGCATCACCGATGGCGCGATCACCAGATGGTCTCCCGTCTGGTCGCGTCATGCGCCTGTGCAACGGCGTCTGGAGCAGGCGGGCCCCTGAACTGCGCCCGCTGCCAAAGACTGTCGTGCCTATTGAAGATGAGTTGCTTTCTGGCTGGCTCACACGGCTCGCGTGTGCCAATTACTGCGATTTCGCCGACCTTCTGGCGCACGTCGGTGTGGATGAGCGGTATGCGGTTTCCCTCGATTTCGGGCTCGAAGCAGGCGCAGCCGAAAAGATCGCCATTGCCGCGCGCGTTACTCCCGAACTTATCCAGTCGCTGACCTTTCCCGTATTGAACGATACCGAAGCCGCGTTGACCGCACTTTTTCCATTCCAAACCTGTCCGAACTGCACGCTGCGCAGCCTCGCACTCAAGCATTGGCGACGAGCTTGGGCATTCGACTGTCAAATCTGTGGGGCGATGCTCACATCGACATTGCCCAAGTTGGGCGAGGGCGTCTTGCCTCAAAAATTGCTTCAGCACGCACGGACTGGGTCGGTTCTGCTTGAGCAAGCGGTAATGCAGAACAGCATCCGCCAAATTCGACGGACAATACGGGGCGTTACCTTTGCGATGGCGCTAAAGAATGTCAGCGGAGATCCAGCTTGGGCACTGCAGAGCTTCAATCCGGACATCCGTCTCTTCTGTCTCGCCGCGGTTGCAGTGGTCCAGAAGCGTCCACTGCTCAAAGCGGCGTTGTTTGCTACTCGTATCGATGACTCCGCCAGAGTCGCGTTGCTCCGGACTTATCAAAAGGAAGACCGCTTGCTCGTAACCGTCGACCGGATCGGTCGTCAGATTGAGAACCGACGCCACGCCTCGACATCAAATACCATCGAACGAACCTGGTCATCATCTCGCATTAAGGGCAAAGAATGACGTTCGGCGACGCCAAACGCGACAAATCTCGGAATTAAAGACAAAGCGACATCAGGCCAACAGAAGTGCCGATCGTCAATTGTCCCAACCGCAACAAGTTGGGGTTACAATTCAATTCAATGCCACTCATCGACAGGCAAGAGGCTACCAGAAGGGGGCCGAGCATCCACGCCAAAGGTATGTGACAGGCTGCACCGAGAAATCCACCGAAGGTCAACAGGGCAAAGGCCGATAGCGTTTTTGTTCCTCCAAGACTTGTTTCAGGCATGCCAGTCGTCAGTCCTTGATCATATAATCTGCTCGTAGGCTGCTCTTCCAGAGTGCGTCGTCGCAGCGAGGGACTTCCGCAGTAGTGGAAGGGCAGCCATGTTGCAATGAACCCAAATCGCACAGGCAAGAGGCGCTCCTGTTGCCTTCTAAGGGCAACTTAAGAGGCTTTGGCGCCTGCCGCCTCAGGTGTCATACCCCAAATAGTGACATTTTCCGCATGGATCCGGGCGCTGAATCGCCCCAGCTGCAGATTTCCAGCCAATTCAAGCCTGCTGGTATTCCTTGGCGGAATAGCAGCAGTAGAAGATAATCTGATATCTACACCGATAATTTAGCATGGGGGTCATCCGCAACGGCAGGTCAGGTCACGCCGTGCACGACGAGGCGAGCTCGTTACAATGGAAGCCGCGCCGCTGATATCGATGCAGCAGTCCGTGCTGCCCGTAGCCTTGACCATCCCTTATGGCGGGGGTTGAAGCAGCATCAGCATGCTTTCTTTCTCTATCGCATGTCGGACCTTATAGAGGTGAATGAGGAAGTGCTTGCCCAGGCAAACGATACCGGTGAGACCAGCGACCGCAAAAAAAGAAAAGCTGCCCGCTGAACGGGTGTACTGCCTGTAGTCAATGCGCCAGTACATACTTTTGGCCTGCATATAGGCGCGCATCCCGGCAGCCAAGCGTCGGATCAGTGGCGGCATTACGGCCAGGTGTGGCGGTCGAATCACTGTCCAATCAGTGATCAGTATTCAATACGGGAATAGCAGAAGCACGAGATAGTCTGATATCTGAACCGTCGATTTTGATAGGAAGGCCCTCATATAAAAGTCAGTCAGGTGAGGACATGAAACAGTTGATGAAGAAAAGCCATTTTGACGTTGTCGTCGTCGGCGGTGGAAACGCTGCTCTATGCGCGGCATTGTCCGCGCGCGAGCAGGGTGTGAGCGTGCTTCTTCTGGAGCGGGCGCCCAAGGCTGAACGGGGCGGCAATAGTTCTTATACTGAAGGGCTGATGCGTTTCGCCTATGAAGGCTCGGATGATATCCGCGCCCTGTCTCCCGATCTGACGCCTGCGGAAATGGATAGCGATTTCGGTAGCTATACGGAGGACCTTTTCTTCGACGATATGGCTCGGGTAACGCATAATCGCACTGACCCCGATCTGTGTGAGATTCTGGTGCGTCAGAGCAATGAGACCATGCACTGGATGGTAAAGCAGGGCGTCAAATTTTATCCGCAATTTGGCAGGCAATCCTTCAAGGTTGATGGTCGCTTCAAATTCTGGGGCGGTGCGACACTCGCAGCCTGGGGGGGCGGACAGGGCCTCGTCGATTCGCTTTATCTCGCCGCGGAAAAAAAGGGCATCGAAATACGCTACAATGCTTGGGTGCGAGATCTGATCAGTTCTGATGCCGGGGTTGAAGGCGTGGTGGTCAAGTTTGATGGGGTCACAGAGGAGGTTGCGGCAAAATCCGTCGTGCTCGCCTGCGGAGGCTTCGAGGCAAACAGTGAATGGCGCAGCAAGTATCTCGGTCCAGGCTGGGATCTGGCTAAAGTGCGTGGCAGTAAATTCAATACCGGAGACGGGTTGGAAATGGCGCTTAAAATCGGTGTCCAGCCCAAGGGTAACTGGTCGGGCTGCCATGCGGTGGGCTGGGAGCGTTATGCCGAAGATTTTGGCGATCAGGCCGTAACCGGGGATTATGAGCGCGACAGCTACCCTTGGTCGATCATGGTCAACGCCACCGGCAAGCGCTTTCTCGATGAGGGTGCGGACATCCGCAATTACACCTATGCGAAATACGGCCGGGTCATTCTGGAGCAGCCCGGACAATTTGCCTGGCAGGTTTTCGATTCGACGGTCGTTCATCTACTGCGTCCAGAGTACAGCACGCGGCGCGTTACTCGCGTCACGGGAAATACCCTGGAGGAACTGGCCGACAAGATGGATGACGTCAACCGTGACGAATTCCTGAAGACAGTACGTGAATTCAATGCCGCCGTCACCCGTGACGTCCCGTTCGATCCAACGGTCAAGGACGGCCGCAAGACAGAGGGCTTGCCGTTGCCGAAATCCAATTGGGCCAATCCGATCGAAGTGGCGCCGTTCGAAGCCTATGCCGTGACCTGCGGTATAACCTTCACATTCGGAGGTCTGCGCATTTCAACCGATGCTCAGGCAATAGATACCAATCAGTCTCCCATCCCAGGACTCTATGTGGCCGGTGAACTGGTAGGCGGACTATTCTATTTCAACTATCCGGGCGCAACTGGATTGATGAGTGGAGCGGTTTTTGGGCGCATAGCCGGGCGAAGTGCAGCTGAAGCGGCAAGGGTGCAGGCATCTTCGAATATCCACACCGCGGCATCTGCCGAAGCTTGAGCCAAAAAGTTTGCAGGGAGGAACGGCCGTGAACGCTTCACAGAATGCAACAAGGGTCGGCTTTGTCGGGATCGGCAATATGGGCCAGCCCATGGCCGGGCATATGGTCAATGCAGGATGGAACTTAGCCATCTACGATACCGATGCCGGAAAGGCAGAGGCATTCGCGGTCTCCAGCAAATGCATCAATGTCGGCTCGCTTGCCGAACTTGGTGAACGCTCCGATGTCGTCGTGCTTATGCTCCCCGATGGAGGGATTGTGCGACGTGTTGCCTTGGGAGACGAAGGGCAGGGCGATCATCTTCTGCGCGGCCTGAAGTCTGGATCCGCCATCATCGATATGAGCTCGTCTGCTCCCGTCGGAACGCGCGAACTCGGCAGCTTACTTCAAAAGCGGGAAATCGGGATGCTTGATGCCCCTGTTTCAGGAGGTGTTCCGGGCGCGATTGCGGCTACGCTTGCAATTATGGTGGGAGGCGACTCCAGGCTTGCTGAGCATTTCGACCCGCTGCTCGCCGCAATGGGGCGCCGCTTCCATATCGGCCCTCTCGGTTCCGGTCATGCGGTCAAGGTTCTCAACAATTATGTGTCGGCGGCGGGTCTTGCTGCGGCTGCGGAAGCGCTGCTCGTAGCTGAGCGTTTCGGGGTAGATGGTAATGTTTTGGTTGACGTGCTGAATGCATCCACCGGGCGCAACAACAGCACGGAGAAAAAGTTTAAACAGTACATCCTTAACCGGGCCTACAATTCCGGCTTTTCCCTTGATCTCATGGTGAAAGACCTGAAGCTGGCCATGGAGGTGGCGCGGGCCTGCGACGTTCCCGCGGAACTTGGCCATTCATGCTTGCGGCTGTGGGAGGATGCACAATCCTGGACTGGTTCCAATGCCGATCATACCGAGTTCGCCCGTTTCGTGATCGCCGGCGGGGCGCCTCGCGCTGCGGAGGTCAAAGGATGAAACACAGGCTTAAAGAACGCCTGAGAGCGGGCGAGACTGTTGCGATCTGCAATCCGGACTTTCCAACGCCGCGTCTGATCGAATTCATAGGTACGCTGGGATTCGATACCGTTTTTATCGATTGTGAGCATGCGAGTACGGATTTTGCGGCGGTTGAGGAACTTGCGCGTGCGGCCAGAAGCTGCAGCATGGCCTCGGTCGTGAGACCGTGGAGCAACGAGCCTGGCCTGATAAACCGTTATCTTAGCTGCGGAGTGGATGGCATCCAGACCCCACATGTCGATAGCGTGGCGGAAGCCAAGGCGATCATTGAGGGGATCAGTCAATGGGAAGGCGATCACAAGGAAAAACTACTGGTCGTTATGATCGAGTCAAAAAAGGCACTCTCCAACCTGCAGCAAATGCTCGCTGCGATAGATGCAGACGTGTTTTATATTGGCGCTGTGGACCTCGCCCAGTCTATGGGCCTAAAGGGTCAGCCAGGGCATCCTCGCGTTCGTAACGCTGTCGAAGCGGCTATTGAAACCATCGCCAAATCGGGACGGGTCGCTGGCATGAATGTTCAGGGTGATCTTGATGCCGTGGCGGATTATCGGCGTCTCGGTCTGCGCTGGATCAACGTTCACCTTAAGTCGTTCGTCAGCAATGAAGCCACAAATTTTCTCGGCAATGTCCGCGCCGCCATGAACACAGACCGACCTTTCGGGATTTGAGGATATTGCGATGTATGGTCATATTTATCACAGCTTTGAACGGGCGCCGTCCGATTTGATCGAGCAGTTCAAAACTGTCGCGACGTCGACGTTGAGCGACGCGATGGGCCGTCATGGGGCGATGAAATCCACCATCCGGCCGATATTCGAAAACATAAGCATGGTCGGTTCAGCTTTCACCGTGCTCTGTTTCCCTGGTGATAACATTATGACCCACAAGGCGGTACACATGCTCCAGCCCGGAGATGTACTGATTATCGATGATGGCGATCATAATACGGGGTGCTTCGGGCATCGAAGTGCGATGCAGGCGCTGGCCCGCGGCGGAGTAGGCGTGGTCGCAAGCGGTTCGATCCGGGACGTGGCGGCGCTCCGCAAGGATCGTTTTCCCGTGTTTTGCCAGGGTGTTTCGCCCCGCGCTCCTCAAAAGTCTACGCCGGGATCGATCAATGTCCCGGTGCATATTGGGGGAATCGTGGTTATCCCGGGAGATATCGTCGTGGGTGATGATGACGGGGTGGTGGTGGTGCCGCGGCTATTGGCCCGCGAGGTTCTGATGAAGGCGTTGGAACGTGATCGCGCCGAGGCCGATGCGCTGGCGGAGGGCAATCTGAGAGATCTGCTTCCCGACCCGGCCCATGGCGCTCTCGATGTCGACAAACTGCTCAAGGGAAAAGTTATCGAACACTTTGAACCCTTTGGGTTTGCGAATTCCGTTGGCGTAGACAAGTGATTCTGTAGAGAGGCGGCAATGCAGACTTTTCAACATTATATCGATGGCAAATTCGTTGATCCAAGGGGTGGCGAATGGTTTGAGACAATCAATCCCTTTACAGCCAAGCCTTGGGCAAAGATTGCGCGCGGCAATGCCGATGACGTGGACATGGCCGTCAAGGCCGCGCATCGCGTGTCCAGTCAGGGGCCGTGGGCTTCAAGCACGGCCAGCGAGAGGGGAGCTCTCCTGCACCGCATCGGCGATCTTGTTGCGCGGGAGGCAGAGCGTCTTGCAACCATCGAGGTGCGCGACAATGGCAAGCTGATGGCGGAGATGCTGGCACAGCTGCGCTACATTCCCAACTGGTATTACTATTATGGCGGGCTGGCTGACAAGGTCCAGGGTGCGGTGATGCCCCTCGATAAGAGGGGCTATCTCAACTATACGCGTTACGAGCCGCTTGGCGTGGTTGCTGTCATCACCCCCTGGAATTCGCCGCTTATGCTGACGACGTGGAAGCTCGCTCCAGCTCTGGCGGCGGGTAATTCCGTGGTCATCAAGCCTTCGGAATTCACATCCGCGTCGGTATTGGAGTTTGTCAAGCTTATCGAAGAGGCGGGCGCCCCCGCGGGCCTTGTCAATGTCGTCACCGGTTTTGGGAATGAAGTCGGCAAGCCGCTTGTGGAACATCCTGATGTGGCCAAGGTGGCATTTACCGGTTCCGATGCTACCGGCAAAAGGATCTATGCCGCTGCGGCCCAGACCATGAAACACGTTACGATGGAACTGGGAGGCAAGTCGCCCAACATAATATTTGCCGATGCGGATATGGAAGAGGCGGTGAACGGAGCGATTTCCGGGATCTTCGCAGCCACCGGCCAGACCTGTCTTGCAGGATCACGACTGCTGGTCGAGGATTCTGTGCATGACGCATTCCTGGACCGGCTGATCGAAAAGGTGCGTACCGCCAGAATGGGCGATCCCGCCAACATGGACACGCAAGTCGGCCCCATTACCACACAGCCACAATACGCCAAGGTGCTCAACTACATCGATATCGCCAAGAAAGAGGGAGCCACGCTTGTTATTGGCGGAGAGCCAGGACGGCGACCCGAATGCGGCGACGGCTGGTTTGTGGAGCCAACTATTTTCAAGGACGTCGAAAATCGCATGCGCATCGCTCAGGAAGAGGTTTTCGGACCTGTCCTTTCGGTTATTCGTTTCAAGGACGAAAAGGATGCTGTGCGAATCGCCAACGAGACGATTTATGGTCTCGCTGCCGGTGTGTGGACCCGGGATATCGGCCGCGCGATTCGCATGACGGAGGCGTTGAAAGCTGGAACGGTCTGGGTGAATACCTATCGCGCCACAAGTTTTATGTCGCCGTTTGGCGGTTATCGCCAAAGCGGAATTGGACGGGAAAACGGCGCTGAGATGATCAAGGAATATCTACAGATGAAGAGCGTTTGGATGAACTTCGATGCGCCCTCAGCCAACCCCTTCGTGCAAAGATAAAGCGGAGAATTTGAAGTTGTCGTGACGCATTCCGTTGTCCAGAAGCGGATGCTGGTCGGCAAATCGGAAGCGATCCGAGGTTGAGACGGGCGATAAGGATGTTGGGGCATGGGAGTGCCTGAACCATCTCGCAGCGTCTTGAAGAGGAGATGCGGAGGGAAGCCGCACTGAAGATTGGGAGGAACCATGAAAATTCAGATCAACAAGGATTTCCTGAGTGGCGCGCTCTTCGGCGTCATAGGGCTCGGGACGATAATTCTCGCACAAGGCTATAAGCTCGGAACGCCGGGAAACATGGGGCCGGGCTATTTTCCGATCATCCTCGGCGTGATCATGACTCTCATCGGCGTCACGATGCTTGTTCGATCAACGCTCAAGCCTGAACTGTCGGATCATGTCGCCAGCTGGGAGATCCGACCTCTCATCTTCATACTCGCTTCCGTGCTCCTGTTCAGTTTGCTCATCGATTCCGCCGGCCTCATCGTGGCGGTTATTGTGCTGGTCCTATCAAGCCGGCTGGGCGGGCGTCAAGGCAGCTTGCTCGAACTCGTTCTGATGGTCGTGGTTCTGACACTCATCGCAGTCGGCATCTTCGTCTATGGGCTGAACATTCCCTTGAAGTTGAGGCCCTGGTGATGGAACTCCTGCAACATCTTTCACTTGGCTTCAGCGTCGCCTTATCCCCGATGAACCTGCTCTATTGCTTCGCCGGCGTCCTTTTAGGTACGTTCATCGGCGTATTGCCGGGTGTTGGGCCTCTCGTAACCATCTCAGTGCTCTTGCCGCTCACTTACGGCTTACCACCCGAAGGCGCGATGATCATGCTGGCCGGCATTTATTACGGTGCTGCCTATGGCGGCTCTACAACGGCTATTTTGGTTAATCTTCCTGGCGAATCCTCATCGGCAGTAACCTGCATTGATGGTTATCAAATGGCACGCCAGGGGCGTGCGGGACCGGCCCTTGCAATCGCAGCGATCGGGTCGGTCGTGGCAGGCTGCGTTGGGACTGTACTGATCGCGCTGATCGGGCCACCACTCGGTGAAGTAGCCCTGAAGTTCGGTGCGGCGGAATACTGCTCCCTGATGCTCATGGCACTCATCTCCGCCTCGGCACTTGTACGTGGCTCCCTGGTCAAGGGCATGGGCATGGCGTTTTGCGGTGCGATTTTCGGCTTGGCTGGAACGGACGTGAACTCCGGCATTGACCGGTTTACTTTCGGCATGAACGGCCTTGCAGAAGGGTTTGATTTCGTCGTGGTCGCGTCGGGGCTCTTCGCATTTTCGGAGATCATCGCCAATCTGGGCGTTACCCAGCATCGGGAAGTCTTGCCTGGACAGGTCAAGAACCTCATGCCGTCGCGGGAAGACCTGAAAGCATCTTGGAAGCCCATATTGCGGGGTACCGGCATCGGGGCCATTCTCGGCGTTCTGCCAGGAACCGGGCAAACCATAGCCTCCTTCGCGTCCTACGCGGTCGAAAGAAAGCTTGCAGCCGATCCCTCGCGTTTCGGCAAAGGCGCCATCGAAGGTGTGGCGGGGCCGGAATCCGCCAACAATGCCGCTGCGCAAACGCATTTCATTCCAACTTTGACACTCGGAATCCCGAGCAGCGCGACAATGGCACTGCTACTGGGTGCGTTGATGATCCAGGGGATCACGCCCGGGCCCCAAGTTATGACGCAGCACCCGCAATTGTTCTGGGGGCTGGTCGCCAGCATGTGGATCGGCAATGTATTGCTGGTCATCCTCAATCTCCCGCTAGTCGGAGTATGGGTTACCCTGCTCAAGGTTCCATATCGCTGGCTCTACCCTCTTATTCTGGTCTTTTCCTGCATCGGCATCTACACGGTCAACATGAGTTCAACCGACGTGGCCTTTGCCGCGTTATTCGGCTTGATCGGATATATCTTCCTCAAGCTGGATTGCGAACCGGCTCCGTTTATTCTGGGGTTTTTGCTCGGCCCCATGCTGGAGGAAAATTTCCGCCGCGCAATGCTGCAATCTCATGGCGACCTCAGTGTTTTCGTAACCGCGCCCCTCAGTGCGATCTTTCTCGCGGTTGCGTTTGCGTTGATGGTGATGATGATCTTTCCGATGATCCGCAAACGCAAGGATCAGGCCGTGACGGAAGGCTAAGAGTATGCACCGCCGGATTCCTGCTGCTTTTATGCGCGGCGGTACGAGCAAGGGGTTATTCTTCAAGCCGTAAGACCTGCCGGTTGACCCGGAAATGCGCGACCGTGTTTTGTTGCGGGTATTCGGCAGTCTGGACCCTTATGGCCGTCAGATGGATGGCATGGGCGGAGGCTATTCCAGCACTAGCAAGACCGCGCTCATTTCGCGTTCAAATCGTCCTGACTGCGATGTCGACTATCTGTTTGGCCAGGTTGCGGTCAACAGGGGCTTTATCGACTGGTCGGGTGGATGCGACAATCTTATCGGTGCGGTCGGACCTTTTGCCCTTGAAGAGGGACTAGTGGAACCGCGTGCAAACGGATTTTCCCGCGTTCGGATCTGGCAGGTCAATCTCGCGCAAAGAATCATCGCGGACGTGCCCATGCTTAATGGTCAAGTGGAAGAAAATGGCGGGTTTCTGCTCGATGGAGTGATTTTTCCCGGTGCGGAGATTCGTATTGAGTATCAGCAAGAGGCAGAGAGCCCCGGCTTATTCCCGACGGGAAATGCAGCCGATCGGCTGCAAGTGGTCGGACTGGGAACCTTGGAAGCCACGCTGATCAATGCCGGGATGCCGACTGTCATCGTTGACGCGGCGACGCTCGGACTGGCAGGGACGGAATTGCCTGAGGCGCTCAACAGTAATTCCGTACTGTTTGAGCGCGTCGAATCGATCCATTCGGCCGGGGCCGTGGCTATGGGCCTTTCGGCCACGCTCGAAGAGGCCACCAGGCAACGCCCCCATTCGCCCAAGCTGGCCTTCGTTTCGCCTTCGGTAGACTACATTACAGCGAGCGGCGTCAATATCGAAGCGGGGGCGATTGATCTTGTAGCCCGGATCGTTTCGATGGGAAAATTACACCATGCCATTACCGGCACGGGAGCGATCGCCATTGCCACCGCCCTCAAAGTTCCAGGAACTGTTGCAAACCGCCTCGCCGTCACAACGAACGAAACTGCCACACTTGGGCATGCTTCCGGCTTGTTGAACGTAGGCGTCGAGATTTCCGAAAGGAATGGCAAGTGGCTCCTCGGGCGAATCGTGATGAGCCGTACGGCCCGGCGGTTGATGGAAGGCTGGGTACGAATCCCGATTGAGGTGTGGCCGAACGAAGCGGAATAGACCTTGGCAATTGTCACGCAAGATTTAGCGCGATATCCGCCAATACCCTGTCTTCTCGCATTATTTACATGCAACCAGCGTTGACAGCGACATAGAATGGTTTGTCGCCATTGAGTGCAGGAAACGTCATGGTCCATCTTCGCCAACTTCGTTATGTCATTGAGGTCAACAGGCAGGGCAATCATATATCCGCTGCCGCCGATGCATTGCATACCTCTCAGCCGGGCATGAGCAAGCAGATCCAGGAGTTGGAGCTGGAACTGGGATTTTCGATTTTCCAGCGAAGTCGAAACCGTGTGACCGGTTTGACCGATCCTGGTCGGGAAGTAGTGGAGATTGCCCAGCGAATACTCAATGAAGTGCAGAGCCTCAAAAGCATTCGCGAGGACTATGGCGCTCAAGAAGAGGGGACCCTCACTATCGCCACGACGCATACTCATGCCCGCTATATCCTGCCCCGTGTCATCAAGAGTTTCGTGCAGCGTCATCCCCAGGTCCGCATTGCCTTGTTACAGGGTAATCCTACGGAAATTTGCGAGGCGGTTGAGGCCGGAAAGGCCGATCTGGCGGTGGGAACTGAAACATTGCGGCCGTTTCCACGCTTGCTGCGTCTCCCGTGCTACCAGATTACCCGCAGCCTTATTGCAAGGAAGGGGCACCCCATTTTGCGTGTCAAGAATCTCACGCTCGAAACGATCGCAAAATATCCGATGATCGCCCATGATCCGCATCGAAGCGGTCGATGGAAGATCGTTGACGCTTTTGAGAAACGTGGCATTACGCCGACCATTCTTTTTGATGCCGTTGATGCCGACGTGGGCAAAACTTATGTGGAACTGGGTTTGGGTATCGCCGTGATGGCGACCGACGCGGTCAATCTGCGCCAGGACAGGGATTTACGCTCTCGCGATGTGGGACATTTGTTTGAGGCAAGCACCAGCTACGTTACCCTGAGGACCAATACCTATATCCGGCGGTTTATTTTCGACTTCATCGAAATACTGACTCCCGAGCTGACCCCCGAATACGTGCGCTCGACCCTTCGCGGGCGCGAGCAGGAACAGATAACAAAATAGGGTCAACGGCAGCATTAAAGACCGGCGCAGCCTGGCATTCCCTTTTGCAAGGTTTCACCGAATGCAACTGCTAGGCCCGGCAACTCAGTATGCTGCAAACGAATACTACTATCGAAAATCAGGCTTTGCCTCGGTGCATTGCGATTAATAAGCTTTGCTCAATGATAAAAAGATATGGGAGGAATACATGTTTGCCTATCGCAGCCAAATCGCCAGTCTGGCACTAACCGTATTTACTGCCTACACCGTGCCGGCCTTTGCCCAAGCAACGGACTATCCCAGTGAGACCGTCAAGATCATCACTCCATTCGAAGCTGGGGGTGGGACCGATATCGTCTCCCGCCAGTTGGCGCATAAGCTTGAAGGCCTGTGGAACAACAATCCGGTTCTTGTTGAGAATAAGGCCGGAGCCAATGGGAATTTAGGCACCGATATCGTGGCAAAGTCCAAGCCAGATGGTTATACGCTGCTTCTGACGACCAATGCCACTATCGTCATCAATCCTCAGCTGTTTGGAGACCAAGTCAAGTATGACCCCGTAAAGGATCTGGCGCCGGTCTCGATGCTTTCGGCCCTGCCGTTTGTGTTTCTCGTGCCGCCCTCGTCCCCCGCCAAGACAATGGAGGAATTCATTGAGATGGCGAAGAAGAGCCCCGGTAAGCTCGGCTGCGGTTCATCTGGCGTCGGTGGGGGCGCCCATCTGGCGCTGGAAATGTTGAAAGCTCGCGGGGGTCTGGATATTACGCATGTGCCTTATAAGGGAACCGGTTCATCGATCACGGCGCTGCTTGGCGGCCATATCGATTGTCTGTTCGTGTCCATCCTGAGCGCCTCGCCATACATCAAGCAGGGCCAGCTTCGTCCGCTTTCTGTCAGCAGTCTCAAGCGAAACGCATCCTTGCCAGATACACCGGCGGTTGCCGAATTGCCTGGCCTGGACGGCTTTGAATCGGATCTCTGGTATGGTCTGTTGGTTCCTGCAGGCACCGATAAGGCGATCATCAATAAAATCCACGATGGCGCCAAGGCCATGATCGACGATCCGGAATTCCGCAGCAAGTTTGAGCCGACAGGTGCGGTTCTGGTCGGCAATACCCCGGAAGAGTTCTCCAAACAGATCGAGGGAGACATCAAGAAATGGACACAAGTGATCAAAGAATCCGGCGTCGCTAACCAGCTCTAAAGTCGCGCAGACTGACCGAGAATTGAAACGATCCGCACGGCTTGGGACTTGCGGATCGATCGGCAGAGCTTACCAAAATACCCACCAATTTGCATGGAGTTGACGTGAAACACGAATCTATATCCCGCGTCTGGCCAGATGATATCTTTGATGCGCTCAAGAAAGCGGATGTGAAGCAAGTCGCCTACGTTCCCGATGCCGGACATATCGAACTCATAGCGAGCTGTACAGGCGATCCGGATATCACAGCAGTCTCGCTGACGACGGAAGAAGAAGGCATCGCAATGCTTGCCGGGGCTTGGCTCGGCGGTGACCGCGGCGCTCTCTTAATGCAGTCATCAGGTGCGGGAAACTGCATCAACATGCTGAGCGTTCCACTTCACTGCCGCATGCCCTTGCTTATGATCGTCACGATGCGTGGTGAGTGGGGTGAGTTCAACCCGTGGCAACTGCCCATGGGTCAAAACACCGAACGGGTTTTCCAGGATATGGGGGTCTATGTCCAGCGCGCCAATCACGCGGATGAGGTTGGGCAGGTCGTCTATGCCGCGTCCCAACTGGCCTTTTCTTCTAACTGCGTTGTAGCGGTTCTTCTCAGCCAGCGCCTCCTCGGCTTCAAGGACTGGAGTAAATGATCATGACCGACAGGAAAAAAGGCACGCTCGATCGACGTTACGTCATGAGGACCATTGTCGCGCAAAGAGGCGATACGCTCATGGTCACGGGACTTGGATCAACCACCTACGATGCGGGTACAGTTGATCATCCCAACACGTTTTGCCTCTGGGGTGGCATGGGTGCGGCGGCCATGACGGGACTTGGATTGGCACTTGCCCAGCCGGAACGCCGGGTGCTGGTCATGACAGGGGATGGAGAGGCGCTTATGGGTCTCGGAGCTCTCGCGACGATTGGGGCGCAACACCCCAGGAATCTCGCCATCGCCATTATAGACAACGAGCACTATAGCGAAACAGGAATGCAGGCGACGCATACTCAACGCGGCGTCAGCCTTGGTGCGGTAGCCCAAGCCTGCGGCTTCGCCCAAAGCGAAACCATTTATACCGAAGCAGAGCTTGAAGCTATGGTGCCAAAGCTTTTCGGTGCCGAGGGACCATTTTTCGGTGTCATCAAGGTCAATACCCAGCGCTATCCCATGTCTATCCGCGTGCGTGACGGTGCCTATCTGAAGGACCGGTTTCGCGAAAATCTTCTCGGGGCGGAGCGCGCTTATTACTAGGCGGGGAAGAAGCGAATGTCGCAAAATAGAGAATGGAAAGTGGTGCTGGCGGGGGAGTGCATGATTTCTCGTCCGTTCTCGGTTTATGAGGAACCCGAATTTCTCGGCGTCCTCGATCTGCTCCGTAATTCGGATGTCACCTATGCGCATCTGGAAATGAATTTCGGAGATGCAGATGATCTTGATTGGGCGTCGCGCGGGGATTGGGTGGCGAGCTACATGATCGCGGAACCTAAGCTTGCAGACGAACTCAAGTCCGCCGGCATAGATCTGCTTTCGCTTGCCCATAACCACAGCTTCGATTTCGGATCGCTTGGATTGCTAGCGACAATCCGGCATTGCCGCGAAGCCGGATTTGCATGTGCGGGCACGGGGCGGGATCTCGAGGAAGCCCGTGATCCAGTCTATCTCGAAACGCGAAAGGGCAGGGTAGGCCTTGTTTCCGTCAGTTCCGGCAACAAGGCGTATGAGTGGGCCAGCCATCCAAAGGCGCAGTTGCTTGGGCGCCCGGGGGTCAATCCGCTACGGGTGACGATGAAATATCAGGTCGACGATAGCGCCGCCGAACAATTGCAACGGGTTGCCAGCCTACTTGGCATAGGCGTCAAGCGTGAGAGTGATGAGGGAGAGGAGGAGATTGCCTTCAATTTCCCCGGCGATCAATCGACGCGTACATCCGCAAGATTTATTCGCGGAGAAAATTTCGAGGTTTCGAGCGAGTGTCATCCCCGCGACCTCGAAGGAAACCTACGATCCATAGACGAGGCGGCTACCATGGCGGATCTCGTGATGGTCGCCCATCACTTCAATATTTCAGAAGGGCCGCGAAGCGATAACCCTCCGGGATTTGCACGGCAGTTTGCCAAAGCGGCGATCGATGCGGGAGCGGACATCTATATTGGTCATGGCTGGCATAAGACTCTAGGAGTGGAGATTTATCGTGGTAAGCCGATTTTCTACGGGATCGGCAATTTCATTGCCCAGTCTGAGTTTGTGCGCCGGGTACCTTACGACAGCTATGAAGCCTGGGATCACGATGTCGACCGGTTACCAACGCTGACGCCAGCCGCCTATCCGCTGGATCCCGGTCTCGATCTTGCTCCTTGGTGGAGTTCGGCGGTGATCGAAATGGCCTGTGACGGCGAGGGCCTGCGTGAAATTCGTTTTCATCCCATCGAAATGGGCCGACAGGCGACATCCGGCGGAACGATAACCCGGCGGACCGGCAAAGGCTCTCATGCTTTGACCGAGGGACGCCCATTCTTGGCTGATCGGGAGACTGCCGAGATCGTATTAAATCGCCTCAAAACGCTTTCCGCGCCGCTTGGCACAATGATCGATATAGAGGACGGCATCGGCACTATCCGGCTTTGACATAATGCCCTCTTCCCAAGACAAAGGACACCCGATGGACGGCGCGGCGATACGAAGTCATGCGCACGAATTGATTGAGTTCGTGCAGGATATCAACCTTGATGAAATTCCGGCGGCGGTAACGGAGCAAGCGAGAATTTGTCTGCTCGAAGCGCTGGGCTGCGGTGTTTTCGGGGCAACTCAGCCGTGGTCGCGCATTCTTGCCGATGAGATCGTTTCCGAAGGAACGCAGGGAGCAAGCACTATTATTGGTCGCGCCGACCGCGTGGCGGCTCCAGGTGCCGCTTTGTGCAATGGCACCGCCATTCACGGTTATGAGCTTGATGATCTCATTGCGGAATCGGTCACCCATCCCGGTGCTGCGGTAATCCCGGCTGCTCTTGCCGCGGCTGAGGCGGTCAATGCCAGCGGCGCAAAGCTGCTGGAGGCAATTATTGCCGGCTATGAAGTAATGCACCGCATCGGTCTTGCCGTCGGGGCCGAACCGTCCCGCCGGGGCTTCCATGTTACCAGCTTGGCAGCGCCCGTGGCCGCAGCCACCGCAGCAGGAATTGTGATGAATCTCTCCCGCGACCAGCTTTTTTCGGCGATTGGATTAAGCTGTTCGGCGGCCTCGGGTATCAAGAGCTTTTCCATTGGCAAGGGCGGCGGCATGGTAAAGCGGTTGCACCTTGGACGTGCCGCCGAGGCTGGCGTCCGCATGGGCCAGCTAGCGCAGCGAGGTTTTCTGGGACCCCCTTTTGCCATAGACAGCCATTTCGGGCTGATCGAGGTATTCGGAGGCAGTAGTGCCGCACCGGAACGATTGAGCCGGGGACTCGGTGCAAACTGGGCGATCACCCAAACATGGTTCAAGGTTTTCCCGATCTGCGGCTGGATTCAATCGGCCGTACAACTCTTGCTTGAGTTGAGGGGAGCCGAACCGCTGTCGCCGCGTGAAATCTCCAACGTTCGTATCGGAGTCAGCAAATATGCCGCTCAGAACAATAGCTCGCCAGCGCCCATCGATACGATGGGCGCACAATACAGCATTCCTTATTGCGCCGCTCTGGCCCTGACCGGCAATCCCCGGGACCCGGATATGTTCGCTGTTTCAGCGGTCAATGACCCCGTCATCAGGGAGCTTGCGGGCCGTATCGAAATCGTTGTGGATCCCCGTATCGAGGCCGTCTGTCCCGCGCAATATGGGGCGAGCGTATCGCTGGATTTTGCCGATGGCCGTACTAGCGAAGGAATGGTGCTGGATTGCCATGGCACACCTGCCGATCCCTGTACGGAGGAGGAAAGTCGCACCAAGTTCAAGCTTCTGACGCGAGGCCGGCTTGCCGATGACCAGGCGGAACTGCTCACCGAACGCGTGTGGACACTGGCTGCCTTGCCATCTGTGCGGCTGCTTACAGAAAATTTTACTTTGGCGAGGTCTGCATGAGCGTGTCGCTGCATGAAATCACGCGACGCGAGATTGACGTCGCGCCTGATGGAAAGTTGCATTTCTTTTCGGTTCCCGCTCTGGAAGAGCATGGAATAGGCAAGGTATCGCGACTGCCTATATCGCTGCGGATCGTGCTGGAATCTGTTTTGCGCAATTTGGACGGTAGAAAAGTTCTGCCCGAGCATGTCGAGCGCCTCGCCAATTGGCAACCGAACGCACTGAGGGAAGAGGAAATACCATTCACCATCGGGCGTATCGTGTTGAATTGTGCCGCCGGTATTCCCTTGCTCGGCGATTTGACGGCCATTCGCGGTGCAATGATGAGGCTGGGATATCCCGCCGGGACGGTAGGTCCGAAAGTGCCCGTGGACATGGCGCTCGACCATACTTTGACCGTCGATTACCACGCCAGGCCGGATGCCCTTCAGCTCAATACTGAGCTTGACATAAAGCGTAATGCCGAACGCTACCGCTTCGTCAAATGGGCAATGCAAGCCTATGACGGTATCCGGCTCTTTCCACCGGGAGCCGGTATCCTGCATCAACTGAATCTTGAATTGCTTGCGCCGGGTTTCCTCGTCAAGGATGGCGTTTGCTATCCGGATACCCTGGTTGGGTCGGATTCTCATACCTGCATGATAGCGGGGCTGGGAACAGTCGGTTGGGGTGTCGGCGGGATTGAGGCCGAAGCCGCTATGCTGGGCGAGCCCGTCTTCTTCCTGACGCCAGATGTGGTGGGTGTCCATGTGACGAATGGGCTACGGGACGGCGTGACCGCGACGGATCTTGTCCTGCATGTCACTGAGATGATGCGCAAGGCCAAGGTCGTTGGAAAGTTCGTTGAATTTTTTGGTGAGGGTGTGGCAAAGCTAAGCGTGCCGGACCGAGCCACCATCGCCAACATGGCTGTCGAATATGGCGCCACCATCGGCTATTTCCCTGTTGATGAGCAGACTTGCAGCTATCTTCGGCAGACTGGGCGCACGGAAGAAAAGGTCCGCGCGGTCGAGAAAGTCTACCGTGCGCAGGGTTGTTTCGGCGCAGTTAAACCAGGCGAGATCGATTATTCCGAAGAACTGCAATTAAATCTGGCAGACGTTGTACCAAACCTAGCCGGTCCCAAACGACCGCAAGACCGTGTGCCGCTTGACGATTTGAAGCCTCGTTTCGACGAACTGTTGCACGCGCCAATCACCAATGGCGGCTATGGCAAAACAAAGACGTTTAATGGCGGCGATGCGGCTTACCACGATGAACGCGATCATGTCGTATCCGATGGGGACGTTGTTATCGCCGCCATCACTTCCTGCACCAATACGTCAAATCCGGGCGTAATGCTGGCCGCAGGTCTTGTAGCCAGGAAAGCGGTAGGACTCGGACTGAAAGCCCGGCCGTGGGTAAAGACATCGCTCACCCCCGGATCGAAAGTGGTCAGCCGGTATCTCGAAGCAACCCATCTTCAAAAGTCCCTCGACGCTCTCGGCTTCGTGGTTGCAGGCTATAGCTGCGCTACATGTGTCGGCGCATCAGGACCGATCGATTCCAAACTCGAAACCCAGATCACTGAACGCGACGTGGTGGCTTGCGCAGTACTCTCGGGTAACCGTAATTTCGAAGCACGCGTTCACCCCGCTGTTCGCGCTTCGTTTCTTGCGAGCCCGCCGTTGATCGTAGCGTTTGCGATCGCCGGGCGTGTCAATATCGATCTTGCGACGGAACCGCTTGGGCTGGGAACGGATGGGCTGCCGGTCTATCTTCGGGACATCTGGCCGACACCCGAAGAATTGGCCGATGCGCAAGCTCTTGCTGCAAACCCCGCCTTTTATCGCGAGACCTATGCTGGAGACATTGCCGCAAACGATCCGAACTGGAAGAAAATCCCACAGATCACCGGCGAACTCTTTCCCTGGCAAGATGATTCTACTTATTTGCAAGAGCAGCCATTCCTTGCACCAGAACTTTCGGAATCGGCTCTCAAGCCGATCATCGGCGCTCGCGTTCTGGCAATATTGGGTGATTCCGTGACGACTGATCATATCAGCCCGATCGGCAGCATCCGGCAAAATTCTCCTGCGGGAAGCTATCTGGCGAAACTCGATGTCGCGCCTGCGGATTTCAATAATTTCGGCGCGCGTCGCATGAACCATGAGATCATGATGCGGGGGGGATTTGGCAATCAGCGCCTACGCAATCTCATGGTACCGGACGTGGAGGGCGGAATTACCGCCTACCAACCGGGTGGGGAACGCATGAGCATCTATGATGCTGCTCTACGCTATCAGGCAGACGCTGTGCCACTGATCGTCATAGCCGGTCACGAATACGGTACAGGCAGCGCCCGTGACTGGGCGGCGAAGGTAACGCGGCTGCTCGGTGTGCGTGCGGTTATTGCCAATAGTTTCGAACGTATTCACCGCAACAATCTGGTGGGAATGGGCGTGATGCCTTGCCAGTTTACGCAGCCTGTCGATGTCGCCGATCTTGGCCTTGATGGATCGGAACGTTTCGACATTGTCGGTCTGAATGAGGCCGCTCCAATGCGCCAGCCGTTGAAACTGGTCATTCACCGAGCCAACGGCGAAACCACAGAAGTGCCTCTCATTCTTCGTCTCGATACCCCCGCAGAGGTGGAATATATGCGCAGCGGCGGCATCATGCCCTACATACTCAACCAATTGATTATCAAGGCGGAACTTGCACCGTCCACCGATATGCACAAGCATGCTTCCAACCATTGAACAGGAGACATACACATGGACCAGACTACATATGACAAAGGCCTTCGTATACGCCGGGAAACACTGGGCGACAGCTATGTAGACAAGGCACTAGCCGAGGCAGACGATTTCACGCAGGACCTGCAACAGCTTGTCACCACTTATTGCTGGGGTGAAGTCTGGGGGCGGGAAGGACTTGACCGCAAGACGCGGTCCACCATCAACCTCGCCATGATCAGCGCCCTCAACCGTCCGCATGAATTGGCTGCGCATGTTCGTGGTGCCATCAATAACGGCCTCACCAAGAATGAGATCAAGGAGATTCTCCTGCAGGTGGGTATCTATTGTGGCGTGCCGGCGATGGTCGATAGCTTTCGGATTGCACGCGAGGTGCTGAATAGGCTGGAGGCCGAATAGCGGAGGATCGTGCCTCTGCCTTGGCACAAATTATGCGCAACGCCGTGCCAACGATCCGATCAGGGTATTTTATCGATTCAATCAATTCTGACGCTATTTATTGGAGGATTAGATTCGATCTTCCCCGGCATTAGCTAATGGGAAATGACCGATACATATCGATAGGCCACGGACCTTTTACAGCTGCAGATGCGCCCAAAACCTTTAAAACAACAGGCTAACTTTCAACGGTCCCGTGGATATGCATCATCTACCCGTCATTGCGGTAACTGAACTAACGCCATGAATTGACCGAGATGGGGCTAACTACGGACTGTAGGCTTTTTCCACCGAAATCAGTAACTCTGCCATTCAGGTGGTGACTACAAGGCGTTATCTGATGATGCGCGGTGCGTGCGCAGTTATATTACAACCACCAAGAGTCGGGATTCATGGGTTTGCGGAGGACTTGGGTTTGGTGGACGGAACGTCATGACCTCTATAAATTTGATGTTGTAGCGGCTTACGGGGGGTCTGTGGACAACGTCCCGTTATTGCACGCTTTCATTGTCCTTCGGCAACCCCATGCTGGGGGCGCCGGCAGACCACCCGCCGCTAGGCGGCCTAGGGGGAACAGCGCTTCGCTCTCGATGACTATGATCCCTTCATGCCCAGCATAAAGAGCGCGATCTGCAGTCGGAACATCTGTCTAGGATCCTTGAAGTCAATTCCAGCGATTTTGGAAATGCGGTCGAGCCGTTGCATGACAGTCTTATAGTGGATGCCAAGTGCCTCCGCCGCCTTCGCTGCGTTGAGGCCTGCAGCGAAGTATGCCCGGATGGTGGCGATCAATTCACCGGTTCTACTTCCCTCATATGCGAACACCGTGCCCAAAGCCGCTTCGATGTAGGCGGCGACGTCATCGGGTTCGGCGTTTCTTAGCAGTAGCGCCTCCGGCGTCGCATTCAAGTCTGCGGTATGATCTCCAGCCTTGCCAAGCATGACGACGAGGTCTACCGAATTGATGGCTCTGCGCACGGCCTTGTCAGCGTTCACCACGGGCTCTGGGCAAAGCACCGATCCGACGGCAACGCGGCCGCCAGCGACAATATTGATGGCGCCCTGCAAGCTCTCCGCGCTCACTGGACCTCCTTCTTCATAGAGGGCCAAAGCGACACCCTCACTCTGCGCGACGAGGTGGGGAACGTCGCCTATAGCCTGGCGAACCATCGACATCAGCGCTTCGGGCGAGTGCTCCCCAGATCGGAATGCCGCGATCCTGCATGGCTTCAGCAGGTCGATCTGAAGCTCTCCCCGGAACGCGGTGGCCTCTCCGACACTTACCCCCGCTGTCATGAGCCTTTGGAAAACCGCACTGCCCACCAATGCCTTTTCGATGCCTCGGACTGTTTTGCGGAGTAAAAGTGTTTCGGCCGCTTGGACAACACGCTCTAGTATCCGCCGGTCGCTGCCCGTTAGTGCGGCGTTGGTCTTAACCCGCAGTGTCAGGACGGCGGGATCGCCGACACCGGACGAATAAGACTTTTCCTCGAGAGGCACGTCCGCGTCTCCGCCGAGCGCGGGAACGAAGCCTGCGGTCGCGTTCAAGTCTTTCTCGATGACCGAACTCAACTCCTCCAGAGAACCATTGCGTTCCAGAATGGCGACAATCCGGCGATGGATCGACGCCTCCCGCTCCGATGCGGCGAGACGCGCGTTCAAGGACTGGTATGCGATCTGCGTCTGTTTGAGGGATGCCTCCTCGCGTTCGAACAAACGAGCGTTCTCAAGCGCCACCGCAATGAGGGCGGCAAGGGCCTGCAGCCATGAAACCTCCGAGGCGGTGTAATGGCGTACGACGCGATCGGCGACAAACAATGCGCCCAGGAATTGGTTTCGGGCGATAAGAGGCACTCCGACCATTCCGCGGACGCCCTCTGCCTTGATACCTACGTCGACCCGAGGAAGGTGAACAAGTCGCTCGTCTTTTAAATAGTCGGGTGTGAAAAACGGCTCCCTGAGCTGAGAGACTTTTCCACCCATGCCCGCTCCCAAGGGTACGTGCAACGATCCGAAATCGGAGGATACCGATCCTACGGTGGCAGTGACGCGCGTCCCTTTCGATTGCTGATCATAAAGAGCGAGGTAGGCAAGGTCGGAGTTCAGCAGCACCTTCGCCCGGTTTACGGCCGCCTGAAGCACTTGCCCAACGACATGAACGTCGATTATTTCCGTGGCGGTTTCGTAGAGAGCCGTCAGGATAGCCTGTTGTCCGCTTTGCTCCCGTATTGTCGACGCGGCTTCACCCAGCCCGGAACGCGCGCTGGCGATGTCGAAACTATCCGACGAAAGAATTTGCTCGAGTCGCGCCGCGAGTTCTTCTCCAAGACTTCCTCGGTCCGCCGGAGTGGTTGTGCCAACAATACGTTTCTTTTTCACCGGGACATTCATCTCGTTGACCTAACCACGTTGAAGTAGTCCGTGGTCACGCCTGGCGTCGTACGATAGGAGACACGCCTGATTTCGGGGCGACGGCCCGCGGCCTCAACATGAGCACAGAGAAGATCGATTGCCTCGGCCGCCAGCACATCGTTGGGAGGAGCGATCGTGGTGATGTCGTAGAACGGAGCGCCGGTCATATGAGACGAGCCATTGCCGATGATCCACATATCGTTCGGGACGGAAAATCCGGCGGCGAGGAGTGCTTCATAAACGCCACATGCGACGTCGCCGCTAGTGCAGTAGACAGCCTGCGGGAGTGCTGACACCTGGGTTAAGAAGGACTTGAACCGCTCTGCTGCCGCGGGCCGGTCATCGATACATTCAACGATATGTTCACCTCTCACAACCAAATCATAGGTGGAAACGCCCTTGAGGAACCCCCGAAAAGCGGGACGACTAGGGTCATATTGTCCGATGATAGCCACGGAGATGCGTCCAGCCGAAGCGATGTACTCTGCAGCCCAGTAACCCGCTTGTTCCGCGTCATGGATCAACTGATCAACGAGCGTACCGTTACGGATGGAGTCTGCCACCAAAACGATGGGCCTGTCCGCATTTGCGAACGCTTCGGGATTGACGATATCGGTTGCAAGAATCACTCCACGCACACTTGGAACTATGGCCGACACATCGGCGAAGCTCAAATCGGCGGCAGCCTCAAGAAACAGCGGCCGGAAGCCTCGCTTGCGAGTCTTGATCGCCAATTGGCTGAGCAATTCGAGGTTGGCGCCAAGAGTATCGACCGCGATAACGATCGGGCCAGCCGGACCGCCATCGTCGTTCACTGCGCCAGCCTTACCAAGGTGATCTATCAATGCACGCTCCAGCATTATTCTGTGTCCCAATCACTTACTGAAGGCGTGCGAAGACTAATCGCCGCCTTCAGTCGAACCTCGGCCGATGCAACGGCAATCCTTCGCACGGCACATCCAGCACCTCAACACATGAATTGAGGACCTCCGTGACAAACGCGGTCCTCCGTCCCTGTGCGAACGCGATGTTTGTAGGACGCAATCCGTTGGTCGGGAGGCGCTCGGAAACTTTGCCCTCAGGATCGAGGACAGTCACGTCACCTTGACCGTACACGGTACAATAGAGCCTCCCATCGGTTCCGAAGGCCATGCCATCCGGCCCCCGCCAGCCCGCCGGTCCGTCGGCCGTATTCACGTTCCCAAACAGCCGGCGCTCGGGCGCATCGGTGTTCAAGACATCGTACTGGTAGACGTTGCCCCCGATCGTCTCGTTGACGTAAAGCTTGTCGTCAGGGCCAAAAGCTAAGCCGTTGGTGAACTTGATGCCGTCGTCGAAGCGGCGGAGAACCTTCGATGTTAACGGGTCGATCACATACACACATCCGCGGTAATCGAGATTGGCCCAATCAGGGTTGATCGCGATCCCGGTGATGAAGACCGTGTCGAGGACACCGGAGTCCGTCAGATAAAGCAGTCCGTCAGGCCCAAACCTCAAATCATTGGGCCAAAGAAAGCGGTTCTCCGGATGGTCTACGACCGATCTCAACGACCCGTTGACATTGTAGCAATGCACTTGTCCCTCACGTGCCTCGGCTACCCACAGCCGGCCGTTTCCGTCGACGGTCATTCCGTTGGGTCGGCCGCCAACTCTGATTTTAACCTCCACATTGTCGTCGGAGACGCGGGTGACGCAAGCGCGATTCCCGGCCATCTCGACGATCCAGACGCTGCCGTCGGGCATCGCCACGGGACCTTCGCCTTCGGTGATGCCTTTGGCAAGTACAGGGTTGGACATGATCTCCTCCTAAAACAGATCCCAGTAGTGCTCGCGCTGTGCGGATACCTCGGCCGGTTCCTCCAATATGATCCGGCCCATCCTCAAGAAATAGACACGGGAACTTACCCGCAGTGCGCCTCTCACGTTCTGGTCGACAATGAGGACCGATGTCCCGAGGCTTTTGCTGACCAAGCTGATCTCCGACATGAGCATGTCGGCGGTGGCCGGGGCCAATCCGATCGACGGTTCGTCAAGCAACATCACCCGCGGTTTGTTCATGACCGCCATGCTGACCGCGAGCATCCGCTGTTCGCCACCGCTCAGGGTTCCCGCAAGCTGTAGCCTTCGGTCCTTGAGATGGGGGAAAGTCGCATAGATCGCCTCGAGGCGGTCGTCGATGTCCTTCGGCGAGGTCGAGTAGGTACCGAGCCTTAGGTTGGCCTCGACGCTCAACGGACGGAACACCGGGGCGTCCGCAGGAGTGAGCGAGATGCCATCAGAGGCGTTCTTGTAATACGGCCGCCTTGAGATGTCCTTCCCATGGTAGAATATGCCTCCGCTCCGCTCGTCGTGCATACCCATGATCGAATGCAGCAGGGTCGTCTTGCCAGCGCCGTTGTGGCCCAAAACGGCCACGATCTCCCCTGGTGCCAAGCGGATGTCGATATCGCTGAGAACGGCCCGCTTGCCGTATCGAGCCGAAAGGCCTTGGACTTCCAACAAGGCGGGCTGGTTCGCGACATTGTTTTCGATTGCACTCAACATGTCTGCCTCACGTTCCGAAATAGAGTTCGACGAGGTCGGCTCGCCCCGTGATTTCCTCGACCGTGCCCTCCCCGACAACGGCTCCGGCGTCCATAAAGACGATGCGGTCCGCAAGTTCCGAGACGACGTGCAGGCTGTGTTCGACGATGCAAATCGTCTTTCCGCTGGCGGCAAGTTCGCGGACCAGCTCAATTATCTGCTGCGCGGATCTCGGGTCGACCCCTGAGGTCGGTTCATCGAGAAGCAACACGTCGGCTCCCGTCGCGAGCAAACGTGCGAACGCGATGAGCTTCTGCTGGCCGAAAGCGAGATCACGGGCGATTTGATCGGCGTATCCGTCGGCTCCAACATCCTTGAGATGCTTGCGAGCTTCGGCCTGAACTTCCCGCTCACGTTTTGCCACAGCGCTGGGGGTGAGGAAAACGCGGCTCAGGGCCTCGCCCGTTTGGCCCGGAACGCCAAGCGCGACGTTGTCGATCGCCGTCATGCCCTCCAGGATGCGGACATGCTGGAAGTACCGCGCCATCCCCAGCTTGGCCACTTTCACCGGATCGGCGCCGAGAACGGACTGGCCGCGGAGAAGCACGTCGCCCCTGTCCGGCCGGATCGCCCCGGTCATCTGATTAAAGATGGTGCTCTTACCCGCGCCGTTCGGACCGATGAGCGCCACGATCTCCCCTTTGCGAAGTTTGAAGCTGACGTCGCGGGTTGCCTGAAGACCGCCGAAGCTCTTTGTCAAATCCCGCACTTCCACCACGACTTCTGAAACGGGCTTTGGTGTTTTCACCCTGCGAGCGCCACTTGGCTCGATGTAGCTGTGCCCGGCCATTGCGATGACGTTGTCGCCGGGAACCGACTTGTAATAATTTCCACGCCTGCGGAATGAGAAACCTTCCGGCAACAAGCCCGCGGGCCGGAATACCATCCCCAACACGAGGATCGCGCCATAGATGACCGTTTGCCACGGCACTGCGGTATCGCTTGAAAGCAAGCCCGTGTTCTCGAGTATGGGGCGGAGCGAACCGATCGCTATAGCGGCGAGCACACTGCCGAGGATATTGCCTGCGCCACCCAATGCAACGCATGCCGCCACAAGAATGGCGAGGTCCAGACTATAGGTGGTCGGCGCGACGAATTGCATATAGGCCGCCGACACCGCTCCGGTCGCTCCGGCGATCGCCGCAGTGATGCCGAATGTCAGAGACTTGGGCCAAACGGTAGGCTTTCCGAGGGCGTGAAGAGCGATTTCGTCTTCGCGGATACCGCGCAGCAGTCTGCCAAACGGAGATCCCCCGATCTTCCAGCAGATGATCGTTGCGATGACCGCCCATGCGAAAGCCAGCCAGAATGCCTGATCCGTCGTCTTGATCTCGAAACCGAGGAGTGAAAGTGGCGGAAGCATTATCCCGTTGGGCCCACCCGTCAGATCGACCCAGGTGGACGTCACGGTGATGAACAGGAAGTGGAAGGCGAGTGTCAGGAGAATGAGGTAATCGCCTTTCACCCGGCGTGCCGCCGGGGCAGCGACCGCAAGGCCTGCGAAGAACGTGACCACGACCGCACCCAAAAAACCGCCGAGAAAAGGCAGTTGGGGTGCAAAGAGGGACTCTCCCGTGAGCGAAGCTCCCTGAGAGGTGAGGACCGCGCAAGTGTATGCGCCAAGTCCGTAGAAGGCGGCCGTGGCCATGGACATCTGCCCGGCAAACCCGAGCAGAATGTTGAGAGAAACCGAGAGAGCCACCAGGAAAGCGACCTGGCTGGCCAAATCTGCGATGTATGATCCGGCCATGTTGGTTATCTCCCGATTGGACTACGGACGAGACCGTCCGGGCGGAACACGACGATGACCAGCAGGACCGCGAAGACCAGGATGACACCGAGATTCTGCGACAGGAACAGTCCGCTGAAGACCAGAAGAAAGCCGAGCACAAAGCCGCCAAGCGCAGCGCCCTTGACGGAACCGATCCCGCCCAGGAACACCGCGATGACGCCGAACATCACAGGTTGGAGTCCCATCGTCGGATAGGCCACAAAGCTGATCGTCTCAAAGTAGGCCGCCAGTCCAGCCATGGCACTGCCGATTGCGAAGACCAGGAGCGACACGCTCTCCACACGGATGCCGACCGCCATTGAAAGACGGGGATTGGTCCTGACCGCCGTGACGGCGTTGCCGATGGACGTAAACGTCAGCAGCACATAGAGGGCTGCGATCGTGACCAAAGCGGCTGCGGATCCAGTCAACTGCAAGGTCGTTACTGTCACCTCGCCCATCGACAGGGTGGCATTGGGGAAGCCGGGAACCTGCTTGACCATCGGTCCAAAAATCAACTGAAGGAGCGCCGTTCCGGCTGCGGCGACCCCGAGCGAGGACAGGAATATGCCGAGCACTGTCGAACCGCGCTTCCGGAGCTTGTCGTAGAGAAGAAATTCGATGGCGCAGCCTGCCAGCGCCGAACAGAGGAGCGACGCCAGGAGACCGATCCACAGCGGCATCGCCAGTTGGACCGACACGACATATACCGCGTAGCCGGCGATCGCGTAGGTGAGCGAATGCGCGAGGTGAAATGTCCTGGTCGTCGAATAGATGATCCAGAAGCTCGAAGCCAGGAGCGCGTAGGTTAGACCCTGGACGATCCCGAAGGTGATCAATTGAATAAGTTGTGTCATCGTCTCACCTAAGATGAATGGTCCAGTCGGCAGAGGCATTGTGCCCCCGCCGACGGCGATTGTCAGGCCGCGCCAATGTCAGTCGAACCCTTGGTGATCGTGGCGACCTTCTTGAGGACGCCCTTCTGACCGATTTCGAACACGCCGATCGGCTTGGTAACCGAGTGGTCTTCCACATTGAACTTCATCTGGCCGGGCTCGGTCACCGAACCGCCGTAGACCGAGGGGAAGCTTGAGTTCGCCGCCATGACTTCGCTGAGCACGCCAGCATCCTCTGGGTTCTTTCCCGCCGCCACGGCGCGGGAGATGAGGGCTCCGAGAATGTTGGTGGCCTCGAAGAAATTCGCCGCGAAGTAGTCCGGGTTCGTGCCGTACTTGCTCTTGTAGGTGTTGACGAAGAGCTTGTTGTAAGGGTTTGGATTCTCAGGAAGGTAGCCGTCCACCGCGAGGAAGCAATTGTTCGCTACCGCGTCACCCGCGATGTCGGGCACGGTCGGCGTCGCCAAATCGATCGACATGATTGGTATGTTTACGCCCGCGTCCCGCAGTTGCCTGATAAAGTAGCCTTGGTCGTTGCCGTAGATGGTCGAGAAGATGGCGTCAGCCTTGGCGCTCTTGAGGCGGGCGATGAGAGAGCTGAAGTCGGTCGTTCCGATATTCACATACTCGGCATCCAGCACTGTGCCGCCATTGCTCACCTGCGGCCACACCTTGGGAGCGATTCCCTTGATCGCGCCAATGCCGTTCTCCTGTTGGCCGATGAGCGCGAGGCGCTTTGCCTCAGGGAACCGCTTGGCGAGATATGCGATTCCACCAGTCGCTGGGTCGAGCGCGAAGAGCGCCATGGTGATCCAGACATTCGGCTTGTTGAGACCGCCCGGTCCAGCACCGCCGCTCCAGAACGTGGTGATATTGGAGTTGGCGACGAGCGGGAACAGCGCTTCCGAAGCGGGGCCGTACGACGTTCCGAGCGATTTGATGCCTTCCTGGGAGATCATGCGGCGAACGCCTGTGACCGAAGCGGGGACGAGACCGCCCTGATGGTCGTTGAGCGCGAGCTTGATATCGGGGCCGCCGGACTCGCGGATCAAATTCGTGGCAACCTGTGACCCCTGCGACATTACCTGGCCGATCGCGGCTCCTGTGCCTGTTAAGGCGAGATTGAGACCATGGGTCCACTTAAGTCCGGCTCCGGCCTTTGGGCCTCCCTTTCCAAACCACGGCGTAAGAGGCCCGTCGACTTCTTGCGCGAAACCCAGTGCGGGAAAGCCGAGCACCCCCATGGAAGCGATCGCTCCCATTCCCATCAGCACACCGCGGCGAGATACCTGGTGGTCAGTCAAACGACGTGTCATAAATTCCTCCCTGTGACAGTCAGTTCCAATAAGCGCAGGTCGCAGCAACGACGTAGACCTACAGATGCAGCTTCCTCATGCTTGCCTAGTCACCGGCGCGTTCGAAAACGACGACGGCCTTCTCCACGATGTCCGGACGCTCGAGAGCGAGCTCGATCGTGTCTCGCACTTCCGACAGGCCGATCCGTTGCGTGACGAGCTTTGCCACCTCGTTGCGGTAGTGCTGGACGGCACGTATTGCCTCGGGAAACATTTGCATGCTGTTCCGAGATGCGAAGATCGTGAGTTCCTTGCGGATCATGGTCGCGATCGGCAACGGAACGTCGGACGTGGAAATCCCTACGGTCACGATCCGGCCTGCAGCGGCGACGATGTCGATGGCGGAGCGGATAACCGCGGGGACACCCGTGGCATCGATGACAACCACAGGGCCTCGTCCGTCTGTCCATTGTGCAATCTTTTCGGCTACCGTGTCCTTGGCATTGAGGGCGAGTTCGGCCCCGATGCTTCGAGCCCTCTCAAGCCGATGTTCAACGAGGTCGGAGACTGCGACACGCGCGCCGTGCCAAAGGCTTGCGAGGATGATCGCCTGCCCGATCGGCCCAGCGCCAATCACATAGACCTGCTCTCGATTTGACACGCCTGCCCGTTTGACCGCTTGGAGAGCGATCGTCATCGGCTCGGCGAACGCCGCGATGTCCGCGGGAAGATCACCGACGTCATGCACGAGCTTTTCATCGACGACGAGCGTCTCCTGAAAACCACCGGGCTTGTGGACGCCAAGCAATTTCAAATTCGTGCAGCAATTGTACCGCCCTACGCTGCAAGGATAGCATTCCCCGCAACCGATCAACGGCTCGACGGCAACCCGATGTCCGACCGGCACTCGGCCCGAGCATCCTGGTCCGAGCTTGCGGACGGTTCCGCAGAACTCGTGACCCTGGATCATCGGATAGTTCGACAGCGGATGTTTGCCCAGATAGAGGCCGTAGTCCGAGCCGCAGATACCTGCAGCGTCGACGTCGAGCAGAAGCTGTCCCTCACCTGGTTCCCCAGGTGGGGGAACGTCGGTCAAAGTCATCTGCCTCGGGTTGTCGGTGACAAGTGCTTCCATGCGACATCTCCGTTTCTTAGCTCAAGCGCTTTGACGACCAGCCCACGTCACCTTGGCGCGGACCTTGCGGTTGGCGGCGACCTCCCCACTTACGCGATCCCGGTCCTGCTTCGTCCAAAGAGAGCTCGGGCGGGGCAGACCGGAGGCGCTCGCGAGACGATCCGCGATCGTGGCGATGCCTGCGGCATCAAGGCCGTAGTACTGATAGAGATGGGCAGGCGGCCCGATTATGGCAAATTCGTCCATGAGGCCGTGTTTGTAGACCGGGACATGGACGCAGTTGTCGAAGAGACCCTCCCGGACAATAGAGCCCAGACCGCCCTCCACGTTGTGTTCTTCGACTACGAGGATTTTCGTGTCCGTTCCGACCGCTTCGACGATCGTCGAGGGGTCGAACGGTTTGATGGTGTGGACGTCAAAGACAGACACGTCGTCGCCGAGTTGTTCCGCCGCCTTGATGGCGGGATAGACCATTGCTCCCGTTGCGACGATGAGAATCTTGTTGCCGCCTTTCCTCACAAGGGTGGAAGCGCCTGGTGTCGGCGCAACCTGAGCAGACTCGTAGATTCTAGGTTCACGGCCGCGACCGAGACGGAAGTAGATCGGGCCGGGATGGTCCTTTGTAGCCCGCAGCATTGCCTCGTAAGACGGACCGTCCGACGGTGACAGAATCATGAGGTTGGCGACTGTGCGGAGCGCTCCGATGTCCTCGGTGGCGTGATGCGAAGTGGCGAAGAAGCCCATGGAAATCCCGGCATGCGTGGCCAGAACCCGCACGGGCATTTGGGGATATGCCATGTCGGTTTTGATGTTCTCAAACCCGAGCACGCCAGCGAAGCACGCGAAGGTGCACACGTAAGGAATGTATCCGGAAGACGCTAGGCCGGCTGCGGCCCCCAGCATGTTGCGTTCGGAAATCCCGAACTGCAGGAGGCGTTCCGGAAACTCGAAGCGAAACTGGACCATCTGGGTGGCAAACTGGAGATCGGCGGTGCCGAGCACGATCCGCTCGTCTTCCCTCGCAAGATCGGCTAACACCGAACCGGAGACAAGCGCGCTCTCGCCACTATCGCGCCCGGCCATGTCGAACGAGCGCCCGTCCTTGAGGTCGGCGAGCGGACGGAAGTCACGGACAGTTTTACCTTGTGTCTTGGTCATATGTTTAGCCCTTGTGTACCAAGTTGATGCCTTCAATGGCGCGTTCATAATCGGTGCCGGCCAGGAAGCCGATATGCCACTCGGCCATGCCTTCGATGAACGGGATACCCTTGCCAGAAACCGTGTCCGCGATGATCACGGTCGGAGATGCGTCCGTAGAAGTGCGGCGAGCATCGAAACGACCGAGCGCTGCGAGAAGCTCGGTGAACTCATGGCCGTTAACTTCCTCGACATGCCAGCCGAAGGCGCGGAACTTCTTGTCGATCGGTTCGAAATTGAGAACATCCTTGGTGTTTCCGTCGACTTGGACATGATTCTTGTCAACGATGGCTAGAAGGCTGCCAAGATTGCGAGCCGATGCATATCCGGCCGCTTCCCAGATTTGGCCTTCGTTGAGTTCGCCGTCGCCGAGCATGACAACCACTCGCTCGTTGGTCTTGCGGAACCGCCCTGCCTCCGCCATGCCGATCCCGATGGCCAGACCGTGGCCAAGCGATCCAGACGAGAAATCGATCCCAGGAACCTTGAGCATGTTGGGGTGGTCGCCGAGGATACTGTGAAGCTGTGTGAAGTCGTTCAGCACGTCGTACGCGAAATATCCAAGGTCGGCGAGGATCGGATAAAGCGCGGAACAGGCATGGCCTTTGCTTAGAATAAAGCGGTCTCTGTCGATCTTGCCTGGATTCTTCGGATCGATATTCATGTAGCCGTAGTAAAGGCTAACCAAGATGTCAGTGCATGAAAGCGAGGGGCCGATGTGACCACTGCCAGCAACCGCAGCGAGATCGACAACGCAGCGGCGTACCCATGCGGCGCGATCGCCCAGGAAACTCAGGTCGTTGGCGGTACCTGCTCGATTGTGTTGAAGTTCAACCATGTGGACTGCGTCCTCTCTTTTAAGTTTCGCGCTGCCGTGCAGCGGCAGTCTGCCTATGGTCTGAACCGAAAGGGACCCGGTCGCCGGGCCACGTTCACGACCCGCCGTTCATCGGGACCAACCTGGTCCGTGAAGTATTGAACTAGAATTCGCGCGTTCCGCCGAGTTACGCGCTTGCTAATAGCTGGTCGGGCGGAGGCCCCAGCGCCGTGTCGCCCGCTGTAATCCCTCCATCCACCGGAATGATCTGCCCCGTGACAAAGCGCGAATCTTCGGAGATGAGAAACGCCACGACTCGCGCAAGGTCCTCAGGGTTTCCCAACCTACCTAACGGCGTTCGTCGAACAATCGTGTGCCGATAGCTTTCGATGCTGAAGATTTTGGCTGTCAGCGAAGTTTGGATATATCCTGGGCTGACCGCATTGACCCTAATTCCAGAGGATGCCCACTCGACTGCAAGGCTTCTCGTCACCATCGCGACGCCGCCCTTTGATGCTGAGTAGGAAATCAAGTTCGGCGCGCCGTAGTGCGCGAGCATCGACGCGACATTGACGATCGCACCGGTTCGTCCCTCGCGGATGAGCGCCTTCGCGAAGCCCTGCGCCATCAGGGCCGTACCGCGGAGGTTTACATCCATGACCTTCTGCCAGTCGCTCGGCTTGAAGTCTAATGCCCCAGCGCGAACATTGATGCCGGCGCAGTTCACCAGCCCGGTCGCAAGGATACCGTCGGCCAAAAGCGAGGAGTAGAACTGGGTTATTGCTTCCGGGTCGGACACGTCGAGGCGACGCGCGCTGACATTAATCCCCTTGCTGGCTAGGGACTCAATGAGCTCCGCAGAGATTTCTCGATTGCGGTCGGCAACGATGACCTTCTGGCCTCGCGCTGCGAGCAGCTCGCACACGCCCGCTCCGATCCCCGAAGCGCCGCCTGTGACGATTACTTGCCCGATACCCTCTGCCACTTCGCTTTCCTCCTACAAGGTGTCCGCTCCTCCACGAACTTTCGACCAATGGGGTATCCCGCCAGCAAGGACCCGGTCAATAATGTAGGAAAATTGAGGGCGATCTTGGATCAGGTACGATACCCCATGTATCAACAATAGATATTTTTGCGCGTTCCGAAGTATCAACCTAAGACAAACGTGAAATTTCGCCCTGCAGGAATCAATGTTGCCCCGTGCGACGCCGCAGAGTGGAAGGTGCAATGGCGGAATGGCAAGTTGCACCTTTGTTTGCGAGTTGCGACGGGAAATAGACGCGGCGTCGTGCTTTCTGACTGGAGCTTGTTTGGCAAGCAAGCCAGACGACAACTAGGCTAAGACCGCAGAATCTAGCGTGCGGGATGCTTTCAGGAACGCGCAAAACAGGCCTACTGAAAGCTCATCCGTAGGCACGGCATCCGCTAGCCAAAGCTCGATTCGGGCCGAACTCCCATGAATCCTTATGAGACGCTGCAGAATATGTCGACTATCACCATTTGAACGCTGACATGCCGCCGTTTGACAGCGAGTATGCGCTCTCGTTGATTGAAGCCTTCTTGGTTCACTACGTAATCGATTTGGCGGTTCAAGCTGATCGCATGGCCGGCGACGGCGAATAATCGGCAGCTTGGTTGGGGGCGTGACTCCCACCATTCTGTATCGAAAAGCAATCTGTACCGCAGGGGCTGTGGCTCTGTTCATGGCGGTTTGGGCCGAAAGCGACTGTGACTACTATTTGGCGGCGCATAGCCGACGTGACAAACACCGGGGCGATGTCTGCTTTTCAGGCAGGCACGATGACGGCATCGATGACCAACATGAGGGCCCGAAGCAGTCGTGGTCGTTTGGCCACGTTCATTCCTGTTCTTGCCAAATCGCATAACTTCGAAACGAGAGGGGATATTTAGCTGGTCTGCAGTCCACTCTCTTTTAAAGGCATACTGTTGAATAGGTCGCCACAATAGGCTTCTAATCGGGATTGTAGACACTCACGCTACAATCGAAAACGCACCAGATTAGCCTATTATCGGCAGTTTCAAACGAAGGGTTGCTGACAACTTCCCTGACTATACGAAGCCGTAATTCATAGGTTGTGTGTCCAATTCCAATCAAGACCTGGTGTAATCGACGTCGGAGACGTGGCTGTGAAAAGCCAGAAAATACCTTACTAATCGGGCAGTTGCTCATCTGCGTTAGAGCCATTTTAAGAGGAATGCTCTTCTCCATCAACGAGATGACGGCAGGCGCAAAAGGGTCAGGGCCATGACGGTGAGGGTGGTGCCGGCAACTCCACTGCCGGGGAAGGCGCTGGCGTCGGTGACGATGAGGTTAGGCGCGTCCCAAACTTGGTTGTAGCGATTGAGCACTGATGGATGTCTCCGGAGTCTCTCCCATCCGCGCGCCGCCCGTCTCGTGGATGGCAGCGCCCATGCACATGGTGTTGCGGAACCATGTCCGGAACATGAAGCGGGTGAAGGCTGGTCAGCTCTCAGTGCAATTCACCAATGAGGTCGCCTCCCTCAATGGAAATAGCCTCGACGGCAATGAGCACAGCGCCCGGCCCGCAGGCAGGATCCGGCATACCGACATATTCAAGAACGGCCGGAACACCAGGGTTGCCATAGACTGCAGCCTTCACTGTTCTTCCTTTTCCGTAACTGCACGGGCTAACTGTCATTCACCGATGAACCCAATTTGCAGCGCTCAGCCCAATCTGCTGAATGGATTGCCCAGTGATTGCGGGGCCAGATCGCGGTCGTCCCGCCCGTGCTACGGGGCGCCATTTGCATTGCTAAAAGGCAAGACGCCTGTAAACGCTTCAGTCCTTCGATAGTTGCTGTAGCGGCTGAGCTTCCCGCTTGAAGAAATAATGAAAGACGAAATGCGCTGGTGAAACGACCGCAACTAATTCCCACCCGGCGTCACCAAGTTCGTTCATCTGCTGCTTATCGAGTGTCTTGTCGACTGTCAGGTATTCCCATTCCATGATAGACCTCGTTTATTGCTGTGACCGATTGTTTGGGACAGGGAAGTGCTTTTCAGGGCACCGTGATCTGTGCTGTGTGGCTCTTCCAATAGGTGTCAATGATGCTGCGACAGTTCCGAATGACATGTTCGCCAACCTCCAGGTTTCCTCCCCGCAGCGTGTGCGGATTGCCTCCGCAAAGGCGCACGAATGTTGTCTGCTGAACCGCGAACATGAAGTAGCCTTCACTGGTCGGTTCAAATTCCAAACCAGCGTCTTGCACGTTCCTCGTGACTTCGGCTGTCGCATCGGAGATGGCGCGCGACACCTTCTCAAGCATCGTCTGTTCGGCCGCTTGCTGGATGGCTAGGAAGGAGCGCTCCTGCGGTGTGGGAAGGGGGCAACTGTCGGTGTTCATTACATTCTCCTTGGGAGGCTGAGATTCTGATCGCATTAAGGCGATCACAGGCTTTGACCATGGGTCGGCCGTTGCTAAACGCGACTAGCCTTTGCATCGTAATGCAGCCGTGGTAGGCGCCAGAGTCATTCCAGGATGGCAGTGACACGGATCTCAATTCGCATGGCGGGGAGCCCAAGGGCTTCCACACCGGTCTGCGTCCAGATCGGAGCTCGATCGGGCATGTACTCACGGAAAAGACCGGCAATCGTTTCGTTCACGATCGGTGGAAAGCCTCCGACGTGATAAGAGTTGACATGGACGACATCCTTCCAGTCCGCGCCAGCCGTGGCCAAGGTTCGCCGGACATTCTCAAATGCCCTCTCGATCTCGGTCACGATTGACTCCGGAATTTCGAGTTCATCGTTCCATCCGCCCTGGCCGGAGATCTCGATGCGATCACCAATCTTGAGCGCTTGTGAAAAGTGCAAAAGCTCATGGAATTTCTGCCCGTACCCGGGCGTGACGAAAAGTTCAGGCTTTGCCATTGAGGTCTCCTATTGTGAGGAAGGTATAAGCATGGAGATGGCGCCCACCGAAATGGTGTGTTGCCGGTTAGTCCGGGCGATCGAAAAGGTGGGCACCATCGCTCCATCAGAATCTTGCACGAGCAAGTCAGGCGATTGCACCGCCGTCTGCGGTGAGAATAGCGCCCGTGATGACACTCGCGGCCGGGCTTGCGAGAAATACCACAGCGTTGGCAATCTCCCGCGGTTCGCCGTAGCGTCCCAAGGAGGTCAAGCTTTTCTGCAAGTCTGCAGCCGGGCCGTCCGCCGGGTTGCTTTCAGTATCGGTTGCTCCGGGTTGCACGAGATTGACGGTGATACCACTTGGACCAAGTTCACGCGAAAGACCGCGTGTGAAGGATGTGAGTGCTGCTTTGGACATTGCATAGGGTGTTATGCCGGGAAACGGTACCCGCTCGCCCAGAGCCGAGCCGATTGTGACGATGCGGCTGCCTTTGCCGAGATGCGGGATGACGGCTTTCGCGAACAGGACCGGAGCTCGTACATTGACATCCATCAAGGTCTGATACGCTGAGACATCCAGGTCGACGATCATGCCGTTGTGGCCAATCGCGGCGCTGTTCACGAGGATGTCCAGCCCGCCCAAAGCGGAGACGGCCTCGCTTACTGAGCTAGCAATTGCCTCGGGGTCGGCGCTGTCCGCTTGGATTGCAGCCACGCGACGCCCCATCTTTTCGATCGCTTCGGTTACCTTCGAGGCCTTTTCGGCGGAGCGTTGGTAGGTGAACGCGACATCTGCGCCGTTTTCTGCCAGCGCCAATGCGATCGCAGCACCAATGCCTCGCGACCCGCCAGTTACCAGTGCGCGTTTGCCTTCAAGATTGATCATGTATCCGTTCCTTTCCACCAGGATAAGTTGATGTGTTTCAAGTTATTTTCGAAGGACACCGTCGGATCCAACCGAACAAGCTAATACTATTTCGCGGGGATTGCTGGCATCCTGTAGGTGCCAGGCGTGCAAAACTCCGTTGCTTGAACAGGAACACTTGGAAAGTCGTAAAACCCGTACCTGTCCTCCCCGTGAAGCTTCGCGATTGTCCCTTTTCAGTGGCCACTTGAGCCAAGCCCGACGACGACAGCGTCGTATCGAGCTTAGAAATGTCTGATCAGGAAGCTCCGGATGAACTGAGCGATCTCATCCGCATGTGTTTCCAAGGCAAAATGGCCGGTATCGAGTAGATGGACCTCCGCGGTGGGGAGGTCACGCTTATAGGCCTCGGCACCCGCGGGTACGAATGCTGGATCATGTCTGCCCCAGACCGCCAGGAACGGTGGTTGGTGATCCCGAAAATACGCCTGAAACTCCGGATACCGGTCAATGTTTGTTCTGTAGTCGAGGATTAGATCCAGTTGAATGTCTTCAGCACCCGGCCGCGACATGAACGCGATATCAAGTTGATAACCATCGGGTGAAAGACGCTCCTTTGATGTCCCGGTGCGGTATTGCCAGTTCTCGATCACCTCAGGAGACAGAGATGCCCGACATGCCTCTCTGTTTTGAGCGGAGGGGTCACGCCAATATGCCTCCCACGCACTCCATGCATCACTGAACCCTTCGATGTAGGCGTTGCCATTCTGGCTGATGATGGCGGAGATTCGGTCCGGATTGGCCGTCGCCATCCTGAACCCGATCGGTGCACCGTAGTCGAAAACGTAAAGTGCATAGCGGCTGAGGCCGAGTGCCTCTGTGAAGCCCGTCATGACAGCGGCGAGTTCATCGAATGTGTAAGGGAATTCTCCACGTGCAGGTGAATTCGTTCGACCGAACCCGGGAAGGTCTGGTGCGATGACGCGGTATCGATCTGCCAACAGCGGGATCAGATCACGGAACATATGGCTGGATGACGGAAAACCGTGGAGCAGAAGAAGGACTGGTGCTTCCTTTGAACCGGCCTCTCTGTAGAAAACCTCGACGTCTTGTACCTTTTGCGTTTTGTAGCTTACGGCCATTTTAGAACTCCATCTCAAAGGATTCGACAAACCAACAGTCGCGAATGAAAGTAAAATACGACCGAACGGTCGGTTGTCAACCCTTTAGATTTCCTGTATCAAGGGCGGAGAACCCTGGCTCGGAGAAGACGTATGAAAGTCATGAGAGAAACGATCGTATCGACTGCGAGGGAGTTGTTTCGATCAAGAGGGTATGCAGGCGCGTCGATGAATGACCTCGCGGATGCCGTGGGCCTGAAGAAATCATCGCTGTACGTCCGCTTTCCCAATAAGGAAGCTCTCGTTCCGGCGGTACTTGATCTCACTTTGCAAGAGACATTCGGTCAAAGAGTCTCAGCCTCCGGGCAATGGGATGATGAATTCGTCGAGGTCATCGAATTTATCGCGACCACTCTCACTGATCGCGGCAGATGCGTAGGTCTGCATCTAGCCTACGGCACAAGTGACGAGACCCCGATTGCGAAGCATGCCGTTCGAGCATTTTTTCAAGCGCATCGCGATCATCTGTCGAGCATCCTGTCCCGCGCCATGCCTGTCGATGTAGCTCGTGATATTGCGACTGACACGTTAGCCCGTTTGGAAGGTGCCACGGCTTTTGTTGCGATATTCGGCGAGAAGGATGCCATGAAACGAGCGGTTCGCCTTTCCATCGAAGAAGCTAAAAATGCAGCCGCTGCGAAGTCACTGCCTAGCCGATAACGCCTAAGCCGTGCCGGTTACCGTATCCGCTACCGCCTTGAGAATACCCGTCCGTACATCGGGAAGCTCATGGCAGCCCTGAAACTTGACCCTACGCCAAGTACTAAGCTCAATCCCTTGAGGTGGAGGATAATAATGCCTGTTTGTGCTTACGTCGAAATGACCGATGGCTTGCAGCCGCGTGGACCGGCGTGGGAGCAATTTGCCCAAGCTATTGGCAAGTGCAGGCCCGATATACTGTTGATGAATGAGATGCCTTTCGGTCAGTGGCTGGCTCGAAAGAATGATTTCGTAGTCGAGGACGCACAGCAAAGTGTTGAGATCCACGAAGCTGGAACCGCTGCTCTCGCTGCGCTGAACATTCCGGCTGTTATAACAAGCCGTCCAATGCTGCTCGCCGACCGCCTTGCCAATGAGGCGATCGTCATCGAGAACGGCGAGTTCGCCCCCTGCATACGAAGACCTACCTTCCGCAGGAGCCTGGTTGGTCCGAGGTGTCCTGGTTCAGTCGAGGCGATGGGCGCTTCAACATCCAGAATATTTGCGTGCTAGGTGTAGGCGTCCTTTTGTATCCCGAACTCATGTTCAACGAACATGCCAGACAGTACGGCCGATGCGGAGCCGATTTGATTGCCGTTCCTCGGGCGACCGGTTCTGCCCACGAAAGCTGGATAACTGCCGGCAAGATGGCCTCAATCGTCTCTGGGAGTTACGTCGTCAGTTCGAACAGGGTCGGGCATTCTACGGATGGTCCACGCTTCGGCGGAGGCGGCTTCGCCGTCACCCCGGGGCGATCTGGCTGGGCGGACAGAAACCAGTTCTTCCATCATGCTAATCGACATTAATGCGCAGGTTTCTGCCCGACAGCGGCAGGAATATCCCTGTTACGTGGACGAACTGTATGACCCTGGCGGCATCGGGGTCCCTGATATCGATATTTAATTGTCAAAAAACCCAGTCACTGTAGTTCTCTGCAGGACTGCCACTACGTTGCACTGCCGTATTGCCGGTCCTCCCGCTCTTGGGAGGACCTTGATCCTGCCAAAGACGGCTTCGTATCAGGCTTTGCCCGGCCGGTTGATCGCCAGGAAACGGCGAACAACAGGCCTGTCGGGACCCGAGTGGTAGGCAAGTACCTTGGCCTGGAGGTCGGCATCGGCCTGCGAAACCCGTTTGTGCTGGCGCAGGTGCTTCGCCCAGGACTCGACCATGAACCATTCGACCATCTTTTGCGGATCAGCAGAATCCTCGGTCACGCCGCAGCCATAGGCGCCATCGCTCCTGCGAGAGGTGAGCAAGCGCATGCAGGATCAGGATTGTTTTTTCGGCGTTGTTTTGCCGAAAACTGACCAAAGTTTCGTTCAATTCGCTAGCGATTACTTGCTGCCCGAAACCTCTTACATCAAGTTAGTGATCGTTGCCGCGAGGCAGACCTACATTCAGACAGTGATTTCGGACCCGTCTGGGTTCGCTTTGATGGAATACTCGCCGCCGTTTCTGAAACTGCGGACCGTTGCGAAAGTATCTTCCATAAACTGCACATAAGACAGCTTGCCGTTCTCACCGCGCGCCAGAACCGAAAAGGGCGACGTCACCGTTTTGCCCAAAACGTTTGATGTGTAGGTGAACGTGCCGAAGATCGCTGCTCCGTTCTTATTTTCGAAGCTGTCCTGAATTTCGAAGTTGTCTGTCGTCCAGTAACGGCCGACATCGATGAAAGTCTGAACCAGCCCTTCGGTACCTTCGTTGGTACCCGCCCAAGGCATGATCCGCTTCAGCTCCGCGTGCTCATAGTTCAGCGAAACATAAATGAAATCGTCCGTCGTGAATTGTTTTACGAAATCCAGGTCAGTCGGGTTCGACAGGATCGACTGCAATACCCCTAACGGTGAGGTCGGGGATGCAGGCTCGGCTTCAGACAACTTCTTAGCGTGCGCATTGATAGACATCGTATATTCCTCCTTTTAAGTGACTTTGGGAATTGAGGTGTCAGCGTTGCGCCAAGCCCGGCTTGAGCGCGATGTGCTTGTGTTCGATGAAATCGTCCAGCGCGGCCAGACCGTTCAAGCGGCCAACGCCAGACTGCTTGAATCCGCCCTCCTCGGTACCGTCGTAGACCTTCGCCCAGTCATTGATCCATACCGAGCCCGCTTCGAGCGCCTGCGCGACGCGCAAGGATCGATCTACATCGCGTGTCCAGATGCTGGCCGACAGTCCGTACTCATTGTCGTTGGCAAGTCGGATCGCTTCCGCCTCGTCAGTGAACCGCTGAATCGTCAGCACTGGACCAAAAGTCTCCTCCTGTACGATAGCAAGACTGTTGTCGGAGACTTCCAGAAGGGCCGGGCGAAAGAAAGCGCCGTTTGCAAGGGGACCCACATTGATGGGGCCGCCACGCTCGACGACCTTCGCGCCGGCTGCGATAGCGGCCTCGACCACACCATCGACTCGCGCAACGTTAGCGCGGTCGATCAGCGGGCCCATATCGCTGGCGGGGTCGGCGGCTGGGCCAACCTTGACGTTGCGCAATCTCTCCGCCAAGCCGTTGCGCACGGCCTCATATTTTCCATCCTGCACGAGCAAGCGGGACCCCGTCATGCAGAACTGACCGCTGAAGACAGTCAGCGCCTTTTCCAGTACCGGCAAGGCGGCATCAAGGTCTGCATCGTCAAAGACGATCATCGGCGTCTTACAGCCGAGCTCCATTCCGAAACGTTTGAGGTACCTCGCGCCGGCGCTGCTAATGGCTCGGCCGATACGGGTAGATCCGGTGAAACTGACGACCGGAACCTCCGGCGAGTCCACGAGATAAGCGGAGCCCTCAGGACCGCTTTCGAAAAACAGATTGATCACGCCATTCGGAAGATCCTCTGCTTCCGCCATAATCTCGGCCATGACGCTCGCCGTCTGTGCGACTTGTGCCGGGAGTTTGATGACGGTGGTGCAACCAGCAGCGAGCGCTGGGGCGAGTGATCGGATCGTCAGAATAACCGGAGAGTTCCAAGGTGCAATGACCGCCGCGACTCCCATCGGTTGCCGAAGGATCACGGAGATGCTCCCGGGCTTTGGTGTCGATGCCCGTCCACTTTCGACCAAGGCAGTGGCTGCCGAGTAGCGGAGTTTGCTCGCAACCATGTCCAGCTCGAATGCAGCTTCAGCCTTTACCTTGCCGTTCTCCAACGACAGAATTTCGAGTAGTCTGTCGCGATTGCGTTCGAAGGCGCGCGCTAGTTGGTCGAGCACCCGACCCCGTAATTCATGATCATGCGCCCACATTGTTTCGCGAAAGGCTTTAGAGGCTGCTACCACCGCAAATTTCGCTGCCTCAAGGCCGTAGTCGGGGTAATGGCCGATTACGTTATAAGTCGCTGGGTCTATTGACTGTTTCAACTGACCTTCTTGGCATTGAGATCCGCTGATCCAATTGAAGGCTTTGCGGCTCGGTATGTTGTCGAGGGGCATCGTCATATCTGTGGATCCTTCCACTTTCGAGTATTCGTCGGGAAAGGACGAGGCTAGAGCCGGTTACGTGATTGCCACTGCACCATTACCTGTTCGATTTTGCCGACAATTGTCCTGACTGCGGGTTGGCTAACGTTGGTGACAATTGGCACAACCATGAGCGTTGCGCCCAGTACGCGCAGCGGTATTGGCCAATCCTGCATGCAGTCGCCTACAATCCAAATAATCAGAAGGACGCTTGGGTAGACGGCGAGCCACACCATCGCAGTCGTTTTCAGGCGTTCGAATATTACCTGCCGCATTCCTGTCATTGCTTGCTTGATCCATTACCCGGCGCGTTGAATAATCAACGACGGGGGACACGTGCATGAGTGTGAGACATGATTACTTCCTCCCAATGCTTAGCTCGACGTTCTAGTAGCGGTCTGCGCGAACAGTTGCTGTGTTGATATTGGAGAATCGCGGCTGTTGACGGAATGGGGGCACTCGTCGCATCATACCGGACATAATGTCGTTAATCGTCTCAATAGAGTCCCTCAGCGGCCTCGTCGCGTTCTCAGTTGCCGTCGAAACCGGAAGTTTCGCCGCTGCGGGAAGGAAGCTTGGCCTATCCGCATCCGCCGTGGGAAAGGCGGTAGAGCGACTTGAAGCGCGTATAGGTTTACGGTTGTTGAACCGTACGACCAGATCGCTAGCCGTGACCGGCGAAGGCGACATTCTATACCGATACGTCGCACGCATCTTGAAAGAACTGAAAGATGCTGAGCAAGAGCTTCATCTGGTCCAGAAGGCACCCCGAGGTCGACTCAAGGTAAGCGTGCCCACAGTCTTAGGACGCAAGATTATCATGCCGGCGCTCATCGATTTTCGGACCCTCTTCCCGGAGGTGACGACCGATATCAGCCTTGATGATGTGAAGGTCGATATTATCGAGGGTGGATATGACGTGGTGCTGCGACTTGGGGAGCTGGACGACTCGACCTTACGCGCGCGAAGAATCGGACCACACACATTCATAACGTGCGCCTCACCCGAATATCTTGCCCGCCGCGGCATTCCGAAAAGTCCAGCAGATCTCCATGATCATTGTTGTGTTTATTATCGTTTCCCCACCACCGGTCGGCAGGAGGTTTGGGCGTTCAAGAATTCACACCATGCAACGCCAAGCAAGCCCTCTGTCATTTTGAACGACGGCGAGTCACTTGCATCCGCCGCACTGGGTGGGTTGGGGATTATTCAGGCGCCAAGTTATCTCGTAAGCGAAGACATTGCGGCGGGACGTCTCCAAGCCGTCCTCGCAGATTACACGGACGAACGTGGCAGCGTTTCGCTCGTCTGGCCCCCTATGTCGGCACGAGCGCCCAAAGTTCGCGCCTTCATTGATTTCATGGCCGAGCGCGTTTCCCAAAAGCTTTATTGAGTCGGCACCCAAGATTTCTGTCCACTGCTATGGGACAGTTTGCTGTTTAAGATCGGTCCCATGGGAAATGCTCTTTAATTCAAGCCACTAACAGCAGAAGCGCAGGAGCCGAAGGTCCGTATCCGTTCAAGGCGATGACTGCGGGCAGTCGTTCAATCGTGATAGAACACAGCGTCAAGCTATGACATGCGGGCGCGCGCTGCCTACCGGGCTGTTCCCTGAGTTTTTTCGGCGCAGACAATGTTACCGCAATCTTCTCCTGTTTTATGTCGTTTGCGCGGGTCCCCGCGAGGAACGCCACTGCGCGTCCCTTATGGAGCCCCAGCGCTATTCTTAAAAGGAGATCAACAACAGGCTGCAACGTCCCTCTGCGGAACATCTTCGATCTGCGGTGACCATATTTTCCATGGCCTTGCTGGGTCTCGCTTTAACCCCGTGTGTGTCATTCGAAGAACAGCATTCACGAGATCGATGCGACCGTACCTAACAACCCACACGCGCCTCAGACAAAAGTCTCCTCGACGTGCATAAGGTCGGTATATTCCCTCACGCTCGCAATCTTTCCGTCGCGGATCTTGAACAGAATAAAGTATTCGTTCTCGTAGACCTTGCCGGACTTTGTGAGTGCCTGCGAACGCGCCTCAGCAGCGACGCTATCGCCTTCGCCGATCATGTTCAGGACTTTCACATCAAGACCGTTCGAATAGGCCGCAAACATGTTACGGAACATGTTCGCAGCTTCCGCTTTCGTCTTCATGCCGGCGGACGGAAACAGGTGCGGCTTTCCGTTGACCCACCAGGTTGCATCTTCTGTCATACCATCAATTAGACCATCAGCGTTCGATGTTCTAAAGTGATCGCAGAACTCGCGCACGGTGCGCTTGTTGTCTTCAACGCTCATATCGTTCTCACTATTGTTGTTGGGTCTGAATGCAAATCAAATAATGGGCAGCTCCGCGTAACGTCGGATGCCAGCCCGTGATATTTTGAAGTCGACAACCGCGTTACCATCTTGCGACAGTTGTCGCCCCGACAGACTTGTTCAAAGGCCGAACTGCTTCTTGTCGCCGCGCCAGTCGGTCGACTTCAAGAACTGCTCCCAGGAAAGGGTATTCGGATCCAAGCGGCGGCTCCATTCCAGGTCGTGTTCCTTGTTGAAGTAACCGTACTCGACCGCATACTCGACCATGCCGATCAGTTCATCGACAAGAAGCTCGTTGGCGCCAAATCCCGGAAAGTATTTCAGCAGTTCGTCGCGCTTAAACGCGCTCCGGTATTCTGCCTTGATGCCAGTCACGCGCTGGAAGGTTTTGATCATCTCGCGCGGGGAGATGATGTCGCCGACGATCGGAAGTGTCTTTCCAATGAAGGTCGCAGGGTCGGACAGCACGGACAGGACGGCCGGTCCCGTTGCTGTCGTCGGATCGACGAACGGTGCGCGGAAGTCCTCAGGGAGGTATATTGGCATGAGGAGCGTGTCCCCTTCCATCTGCGGGACGTAATACTCAAGTAGGTTCGTATAAAAGAAAGCGAGAGAGACGAACGAGTGCGTAATTGGCAGTGTGCGAATGTAATCGGCAACGAGCGCCTTGTCGGTGAAGTGGGGAGTGAACTTCTTTCCACCCGAGACCTTGGCAACATTCTCTAATGTCGAAAACACGATGTGACCGACGCCGGCTTCAACCGCTGCATCGGCCAGTTGTTTGCCGAGGGCGAATTCGGCGTTGTCTTGGGGCAGAAGCTGCGGCGTCATCAGGTATGCACCATCCGCGCCAGCAAACGCTGCAATAAGTTCCTTCTGATGGCCAGGCCCTAGCGGCGCGACCACAACTTCTGCACCGAGAGTTGCGAGGCTACGAGCCTCTTCGGAATCACGGTTCCGGGTCAATGCACGGACCCTGTATTGATCGCTCTTGAGAAGTGTCGTGGCCACGCTGCGGCCTTGCTTGCTGGTTGCACCAACCACCGAAATAAGCGGCTTTTGTTTCGTAGACATTGTGAGGCTGTGCTCCTTCTTGAGACTAACCGGCTGGAACAGACACTTCGGTGCCAGCGCGTTTTCTTTGCACAGCCGCGAAAATAAGGGTATAGTGCTCTTAAATGAAGTACGTACAAAAAGAGCATGTAGTATCATGGATGATAGTGTCAGGTCTAAGCGTAAGCGCAGTACAGCCAACCGGACCGGATGCGCGGTGGAAGCGACAATTTCGGTCATCGGGGGGCTGTGGAAGCCGGTGATCCTGTTTCATCTGCTCGATGGCAAACTACGGTTCAACGCTATTTGCCGTCTCACTCCGGCCGCAACGCCAAGAATGATTACGCTCCAACTCAGGGAACTGGAAGCCGATGGCATTATAGACCGCACCATTTATCCAGAGATCCCACCGAAGGTGGAGTACCAGCTAACGGAGTTGGGAAAATCACTGGAACCTGTGCTTGTCAGTATGTGCAATTGGGGTACACGGCTGCAAGAGCTAAATGGTCTGCCTGTTGATACCGGAAGCTGCAGAAGCACTTCCCAGCAACAAGAGCGTATCGACGAGCTGATGACCTGAATTTGAGGTAAGCGTTTAGCATAGCTCAACCCGAAGCGACGCGCGATCACAGTGCCGAAGCGTAAGGAAAAATGAGTTGTCCCGACGCTAGCCCACCGGGGCTGACGACAACCTGCCTCGAGCCATATTTGAACTGATCGGCGTCATGGCCATCAATCCCCTGGAATTGCACTTGCACCACCCGGGGGATCTCCCACTCGCCGTTCTTGCCGAACCGGATTTCACCCATGACCGTATGGAATACCGCATTACGGGTGAAATTTGACAAAGCCCGGTCGTCGAGCCCGCCGGTCGATTTAATCGCCGTCGCGACGACTTGCATCTGAGCGTAGGCCAGCGGAGCCATGTAGTGCCCGAGAAGATCGACGCCTTCGTTACTGGCGCGCTCCCGATAGGTGTCTAGGAACGCCGCCACGCCCGGGAACATCATAGTCGAAACCGGAACCCAATACTCGTAGTTCACCAAGCCGTTGAGCAGGGGACCGAGTGCCGTCTTTACGGACGTATTCTGGGGGCCGATCATACCCGCGCCCACCATCTTCGGACGGAACGAATGCTTGCGAATGGCGCGGATGAGATCGATCGAATCCTGAATGTAGGAGCATAGGAAAAGCAGGTCGCAATTGCTCGCAGCGACCGCATCCAGGATCGGCGCGAAGTCAGTGGTCGCAAGCGAATATTCAGCCTCGTGGATGACCTTGAAACCGTGCTTTTCCGCGTTGGCCCTTGCGCCAAGAATGGGATTTTTCGAGAATACGGCATCCGCAGAAAGGAGTGCGACCGTCACAGGCCGTGGCGTCTGCTGTGCGGCAATCTCGAAGAAACCCTCCGTCAGAGCCGCGTTAGGGTCCGGACCTGTCGGTATCATTGCAAAATAGTTCGTGTAGGAGAGCGCATTGTTGACGCCAAGACCCATCAGCCCGACGAAATAGCGCTCGCGTTCGATGATCAACGGCATGGCCGGCAATATGGTGTTGGTGCCGTAGCCGCCGATGACCAGGTCAACTTTGTCCTCGTCGAGCAACCGTTCATACAGACCAGATACGCGGGACGCATCGCCTTCGTCGTCGTAGCAGACGAACTCGACGGGTCGGCCGAGCAGGCCACCCGCGTCGTTGATATCGCTTCGCCAAATTTCGTGCGCAAGCCGTGCCGACTGACTGTTGCCCGCAAGCGGGCCTGTCAATGACAGGCAGTAGCCTATGCGGATAGGAGTTTTTGTATACGACATCACCATGCGCCTTTGCTGACGGAAGAACCACGAACAGCCTCGGCACCACCAACTTTTCAAGAAGTGGGCTTTGGCAGGTGGTCCGGCGTGGTTCGATCCTTCGGACCGTTCGGTTTATGCTGTTGCGACAACCGTGTAGCGAGCGTCGGCTAGTCATGACCAGCCTCACAATCGGTGAAGCTGTGTTGCAGAACACGGAACGAGTCCTTCCGTCGCGAGGGTCGATAGATCAGCAACCCGCTGATTGTCGTGGTTGCGGATCGGGTTTTCTTTCCTGCGGCAGGGGGCCTGACGAATAGGAAGTTATGCAATGCATTGTTGCGGCAACGCGGTCGAAGCTGCGGGGCATCATGTCGTTCCAGCTTTTGCGACACAGCTTTCCGATATCGGTAACTAGCCCACTCGTGCGCCTTACGATACTTGTCGCTTTAAATGGTGGGCGTTTGTTGGCGCCCAGTCCGGGCAGCCGCTCGCGTATCACAAGATCAACCCGATGGAGTAAAGCCATGCAAGCCTTAGACTATGACCGACTCCTGCAAGCAAACCTGGCCAGCGTATTCAACGAGCGCGATCCAGAACGGCGCCTGATCGCGATCGGCGAACTCTACGCCGCGGACGCTACACTTAATGAGCCGGAAACTTCGGTCATCGGCCATGCGTCGATTTCCGATGCTGTCACCGCCGTTCTTGCGAGTTTACCCGCCGACTTCGTCTTCTCGGCAATCGGGCCAGCCCTCGGTCACCACGGTATTGGCCGTTTGCGATGGCAGGCAGGCCCTCCTGATGGTCCCTCAGCGGTGACTGGTATGGATATCGCTCATTTCCAGGATGGTCGGATACATTCGCTGTATGTTTTTATCGAACCCGGCACCTAAGGGCGATTGCTCACGGGCATCGACTTAAAGATGCGAGAAGCCAGCTGTGCTCGAACGGCACGGACATCAAAGCCGCCGTCTAAGATCATCCAGGCCCAACTGTTCGGTATTGGTGTCGTTTATGGAGTTGGCCACTATCAAATTTATCACAAGCCGGGCTATTGGATCAAGCGGTCGACTGGCTGGCAACCTCCTACAGGTGACTTTTGATCATCTAGTGCCGAAGAGTACAAACGCCCGTTCGCTGCGATACTGACGAAACGAGGCTAAGCGTCCGGAGCCCCACCATCATCGAAGCATTCGATCAGCATTTCGGTTAGGACGCGCACTTTCTTGGCTGGATATTGTGCCGGGGGCCGCACTACGTAAATCCCAGCCGTAGGCAATGGATAGTTTGGCATCACAGGAACAAGCGCACCCGAGGCAACATGTTCTTTGATGAGCCCCTCAGGGAGATAGGCTATCCCGATACCCGCTACCGCGGCGGCCGTAAGAGCGACGGCGTTGTCAGCCTTGAAGCGGCCTCGCGGGTTGACCGCAATGATCTTCTCGCCATCCAGAAACTGCCAAGCTTCAGTTCCCTGCATGAGAGCCTGATGGCTGGCAAGATCCTCCGGTGTCTCAGGAAATCCATGTCTGTTAACATAGTCGGGACTCGCAACAAGCTTCCCGTAGATCGGCCCGACGCGTCTCGCGATCAGATTGGAATCCTGGAGATAGCCCAGCCGTATGGCACAGTCGTAGCCTTCTGTAATAAGATCTACGACCTGGTCACTGTAACAGGTCTGTATTTGCAAGAACGGATGCCGGCGCGCCATCTCCGCTAAGACGTTGGCCAAGTGCGTTGGCCCGAACGACAAAGGTGCAGCGATCCGCAAGCGCCCGCGAAGCTCACCGGCAGGCAAGATCGTTTCCTTCGCCACGTCGATTTCCGCACAGACTCTTGCTGCGTAATCCCGAAAGGTGCTGCCCGCCTCGGTGAGAGCGGCGCCACGCGTACTTCTCGCGAGTAGCTGCACGCCGAGTTCCTCTTCAAGCCGGACCAAACGCCGGCTGACCATCGACTTCGAGACACCAAGTCGCAACGCGGCGGCCGTCACACCTCCAGCATCCGCAATTTCCACAAACGTCCTCAGGTCTTCGATGTCCAAATAGTGTTCCCCGTTTCGCGACACAGCTTTGCAAGATTGAACACTACCGCATCATTTTGAGGAATGACAGTGTCCGCGTCAACGGCAGCGCCGCTGACAGCGCATGCTGATCAAATAGTTCACCTGAAAATGACAGCAGAGGATTTATCATGACCCTTCGTAACGGCCTTTCGTCACTCCTTCGCCCCGAAGATTCGGTACTGGTTCTGATCGACCACCAGCCCTATCAGCTTGCGAACCTAAACAGCCACGAGCCGCAAATGGTGGTCAACAACACTGTGGGACTAGCCAAGGTCGCAAAGGCGTTTGGTGTGCCGACAATCCTGACCACCGTCGTTGCCGGACGCGGCGGCAACCTTTTTCCGCAGATTGCGGACGTTTTCCCCGGCCAGGAAATCATCGACCGGACGTTCATCAATACTTGGCAGGACCAGAAGGTCGTGGACGTTGTCAAGGCAACGGGACGCAAGCAGCTGATCATGGCCGGCCTGTGGACAGAGGTATGCGTCGCAATGCCTGCGATCCAGGCGCTTGGCGAAGGTTGGGAAGTCACGGTCATCACCGATGCTTCCGGCGGTGTCTCGGTCGAAGCTCACCAAGTCGCCATACAGCGCATGATTGCGGCTGGTGCCAACATGATGACCTGGCTCGCGCTGGCGGCAGAATGGCAGCGCGACTGGGCTCGTGCGGAAACTGCGGGGAAGGTCACAGATGTGATCATCCAGCATGCTGGTGGCAGCGGCATCGCCTATCTCTGGGAACAGCAACTGCTCAATACGCCTGTTCCCAAAACAGTGTGATGAAGTGATCCGGGGAGTGCGAGGCTCGATGATGGATTGACAAAAGCGTTCCATCGGACCTCGCCGCCCTAAGCCGGCGCACCTGAATAAGGACCATGAGTTTGTCGATTGATCTCTTCCCCGTTGGGTTAGAGTTGGATATTTTCGGCAGCTTTTTTAACCGCTTCGTCCAGAGCCAAAGAGACCACAGTCGCCAGGGCGTTGTCCGCACTCTTGATGACGTCGACGATCTGTCTTTCAGACGGGGTAAGAACAGGACATCTGTTTGTCACGATTAACTCCATTAACTTTTTAGGTTTCCGAGTGTGCAGTACTACTCCTGGCCCAGCGGACCGGTGAGGAGCGACAGGTAGGTTTTTGCTCTTTCGGTAAACTCCCGGTCGGTATCGGACACGAACTCAAGTCTCGCGTGGCGTGCGTCGATGACTGCTTCAAGTCGATCTTTGATGTGGGATCCGAAGCGCGCGCCTGATCAAGCAAGCCTCGGATTAACCGTCGTCAACGCGAAGTTCTGCGCAGAGTGCCAGTTGCTGTCGTTCGGTTCTGTCCTCGTCGATATCCTCCGGGCGGTCTTTCTTCATCCGCAACGTCGCCGGACTGCCGCGTTCCCTTTCCCAATGACGAGCGACGCTGCGCCCTCCATACAAAATCTTCCATGCCGTTTGGGATCACCACCCTTGTTCGTTGTCGGGTCCGCTCCGCACAAACGCAGGAACAGGTGCCGAAGGACGCCATCTACGAAGTAATCACGGGTGTGAAACGCGTGAGCCAACTGCACGGAGTTCAGATCCAGCGGTCCTGGCAGCGTTGTCGATTGCCTCATCGACAGCGGCCATCAGAATCCGATCTGCCTCCAGCATCAGGCCGGTTTCTTCCTGCCTCTTATTCTCCAATGCCGGGCATGCTGCTCACTTTCGAAGAACATCCTGCCATTCAGGATGTCGCTCAATCTGGGCTTTCGCAAACGGGCAAAGGGGAATGATAAAAACACCCTCGCGTCGGGCATCTTCGACCGCCTGTCGCACAAGCCGCTCCCCAACTTTTCTCCCCCGTAAGGCCGCGGGGACATCGGTATGGTCGATAATGATGAGCTGTGTGCCAGCTCGACTGTAGGTCATCTCCGCCTCGACGCCCTCTACCACGATCCGGTACCGCCCTTTCGACGCCCCGTCCTCCCGTTCCACCTCCTCGCTAACCGAAGAAGCAGCCTTCTCCGGAACCTTCGCGTTCAGTTCCCGAACTTTGCCCCGCTGCCCGTGCGTGCACTCGAGCTGGTCGCGATCCCAATGTCCCAGATCGGCGGCAGCTTCGTAAGTCGAGACGAGAAAGGCCATTAGCGCTTCGTCAGGATCGGCAGCAGTCTGGACCGCCTCGTAAGGCACGATGAACTCCGACAGGCCTTCATGCCAGAACGCCGCATCAGGCTGAACAGACGCAGCTCTGAAATCGCTCGGTGCAGGATAGGCATAGGCATAGAATGCGGGATAATCGATGCCACCACCTCCCGGCCAAAAGCCCGCCGAAGACACCTCGCGGTCATAGGCCTCCTGCGCCACGTTGTCTGGCAGTGCTGGAATGCCGCCGGGATGGACTGGCGCCTGCCGTCCCGAAAACCGAGTGACGGCCAAATCAAAGCTGCCCCAGAAAAGGTGCACGGGACTTGATTTCCCGATGAAGGATGTCCGGAACGCTTTGAATACCCGGTCTATTGCCATGAGTGCCTGATGAAAATTCCGGACGGCCTCGCGGTCATACGAGCGCTCCCGATGGTCCTCATCGAACGGCACGGGGTCCGCAACTTCATTTGGCTGGCCATGGAAGACCGGTCTGCCGCCGAGTTGGGAGACCAGACGGGCGAAATTGGCATGGAACTCTGCGACGGTGGATGTCCCCAACGCAAACGAGGCTCGATGTCCGTCGCCATTCGAACCGATGACTGAATGTTCATGAAAGTCGAAGACAATCTCGATGCCAGGACCATCAGGGATTGGAGAGGACGTCAGACCGGAAGGGGTCACGTAGAAAGTCGCGTTCCAGGAATGGTTGAGCCACGGAGTGTGAGCGAGCCGGTATTTGCCGACGACCTGCAGGTAGAGGTGCAGGGCGGAACACGTCTCGCGCCAGCTGAGGTAGTCGAGGCGTGGCCATTTATTGCTCATTTTGCTTTCTCCAATTTCTGCAGAAACACGACGAGGTCGTGAATGCGGTTCGGCTTGAACGACCGAGCCAGGGCGATTACGCTACTGTCATCATTCCGGAAGCGGTATATGCTCGTCGCGATCGTGGATCGGCAGGTCGAACAGGCCTTCGCCCCATTTTTGCGCCTGCCATTCGGCCTTGGCTTCCTCTATGCGCTCTTTCGAAGAGGCGACGAAGTTCCACCAGATGTAACGCGGTTCAGACAGTGTAGCGCCGCCGAGGATCATCAGGCGAGCGCCTTTCTGCCCGGCTGCAACCGTGATCCTGTCGCCGGGGCGGAAGACCATCATCTGCGGTGCCTCGAACTCCTGGCCAGCGATCGTGATCGAGCCTTCAACGATGTAGATACCTCTGTCTTCGTGATTGTCCGGCATCGGCAGGCGAGCACTCGAACCCAGTGTGACATCGGCATAGAATGTCTCGGAAAACATGGTTGCGGGAGCGGTTTTGCCGTAGGCGTTGCCGAGAATGAGCCGAACCGACACGCCTTGATCCTCGATCACCGGCAGCTTCTCCTCTCCGTAGTGATTGAACGTCGGCGCCATGTCCTCGTTCTTTTCCGGTAGGGCGAGCCAGGTTTGGATGCCGAACAGGCTGTTCGGCCCGGTTCGGGCGGTGGCGGATGTTCGCTCCGAATGGGAAACACCGCGGCCTGCGACCATCCAGTTCAACGCACCGGGACGGATGATCTGGTCTGCTCCGGTGCTGTCGCGGTGATGAAAGTCCCCGCGATACAGATAGGTGACGGTGCCAAGACCGATATGTGGGTGGGGACGAACATCGATGCCCTGGCCTGTCAGGAGCTCGGCCGGTCCTGCCTGGTCGAAGAAGATGAAGGGGCCCACCATCTGTCGCTTCGGGGCCGGCAGGGCGCGCCGGACCTCGAAGCCGCCAATGTCGCGAGCGCGGGGAATGATGAGGGTGTCGATCGCGTCGATGCCGACCTCGTCCGGACAGCCTGGTTCGATTGCGGGGTTCCAGCTCATGTGCGATCTCTTTCCTGTATATGTGCGATCTGCGTCGTGCGATGTAGTTGGGTTTTTGTAGTCCTCACGGGACGCAAGTGACGGGAGATTGGGTAACCTCAGGCTGTGTTGTGAGAATAGGGGCGCCTGTTGAGCTTAGAGGTTCGAATTCTTCACCCGATGACTCCCGAATCCTGTCGAACAATCTGATTAGAAATTCGCAGAGGATACGTACTTTGCGTGGTGGGTGCGGTCTGGACGGCCTCACCACATGAACCTCCCCGACGGGCAGCGGAAAGCGGGTCATGATCGGCACGAGCGCGCCAGACGCAAAATACGTGTGGGTTACACAATCTGGAAGCCATGCAATGCCAAGCCCTGCAGCGGCTGCTTTGGCTATAGCCGCGCCATTGTTGGAGCTGAAGCGACCTTGGGGTTGCACGGTAATGATCCTGTCGCCATCCAGAAACCGCCAGGCCTCCGCACCTAGCAGCGCTTGGTGGGTTGCGATTTCACCCGGCGTTGCAGGTGACCCGTGAACCCTGATATAGTCAGGGCTCGCAACGAGCTTACAAGATACCTCGCCGACGCGTTTCGCTACCACGTTGGAGTCACGCAAGGCGCCGACCCAGATCGCGCAGTCAAACCCTTCCCCAACCATATCAACGAACCGGTCGCTACATTCGGCATGAATCTGAAGCTGCGGGTGGTGGTGCGCCATTTCCGTAAGCACGGATACAAAGTGCATTGGACCTGATGTCAGCGGAACGGCGACTCTCAAACGCCCTCGAAGGTGGCCTTCAGGCAAAATCGTTTCGCGGGCTATGTCTATTTCTATGCATGTTTTTGCCGCGTAATCGCGAAACGTGACACCCGCCTCGGTGAGGCCAGCTCCACGGGGGGTGCGCGCAAGAAGTTGCACTCCAAGTTCTACCTCAAGCCGGGCAAGCCGCCGGCTGACCATCGACTTGGAAATTCCAAGTCGGCGCGCCGCGGGCGATACACCCCCTGAATCGGCAACTTCGACAAAGGTCCGTAGTTCTTCGATATCCATTTCGGATTCCCCGTTTTGCGATCAAAGCTCAGGTATCAAGTGCGTTGTGCTGCTCTGACCACCGGCGCCACTTCAGTGCCCAGCAGTTCTATTGATCGTCTCATTGCTGCATTATCGAGAGCGGCTGTGCTCATCTGGAAGGTGATGCGTGATACGCCCCCCAGTATTTCGCTCGCCTGCAGCATTTTGGCTGCCACCGTAGTCGGATCACCTACCAGGAATGCACCTTCAGGCCCCGCCATGGTCTCAAACTGCTGACGCGTCGGCGGCGACCAGCCGCGCTCGCGGCCGATATTCGCTGTCAAATGCGCCCATCCAGGGAAAAAGGCGTCCTTGGCTGCAGCATCGGTTTCACCGACGAAGCCCATCGCATGAATGCCGATCTTGAGCATCTCGGGGCTGTGCCCTGCGCGTTTGCCAGCTTCCCGATAGAGATCGACAAGCGGACGAAAGCGTTCGAAGCCTCCGCCTATGATGGCGATCATCAAGGGAAGGCCAAGCGCACCGGCGCGGGCAAAGGACTGCGGTGTGCCGCCCACACCGATCCATATCGGAAGTTGCTGTTGATGAGGACGCGGATAGACACCTTGTCCGCTGAGCGGCGGACGGAAACGCCCTTCCCAAGTGACATTCGTTGACTCTTGCAGAGCAAGCAACAGATCAAGCTTTTCCGCGAATAGGTCGTCGTAGTCACGCGTATCGAGACCGAAGAGCCGATAAGCCTCAACGAACGACCCTCGACCGACAACGATTTCAGCACGACCCTTGGATATCAGGTCGAGGGTTGCAAATTCCTGAAAAACCCGCACAGGGTCGGCGGCACTTATAATTGTTACCGCGCTCGTCAGTCTGATCTGGCTGGTCCGTGCCGCAGCGGCAGCTAGTATGATCGTCGGCGCGGAATCGAGAAACTCTGCGCGGTGATGTTCACCGATACCGAACACGTCCAATCCGACGCGGTCCGCCACTTCGACTTCCTCGATCAGTTCCGCTATACGGTTGGCGGCCGAGGGAATGTTACCCGTCGCCGGATCTGGTAGGATAGCTGCAAAACTGTCGATACCGATTTCCATTATGGGTCCTTTGAAAGATGTTTCGGGCAGCTTCTTTCTCCGCGGGTGCACGGCTACCGACAGGCTGAGAGTGTCATCAATGCCGGTCATGCGATAGTGCTCGATCCTGGGAAGCTCTGTCGCAAAATGGGGAACGCCATTTGCAAGAGGATCCGCATGCCCACCCGCTTTATTCCGGGCGCGGAGGCATGGCTTCTTCCGGGTGGACAAAAGAGTATCAGCTCGAATCTGCGGATTGCCTCATGGCAGGCATGCAATGGTGATCGACCGACGAGCGCTGAGCGATGTGCTGGGTGAGATGCGTTTGGGCTCGACGCGCTGCTTGGAAGCGGCCTAGGAAGCTACTCGCGCTTCAAGCGACGAGATGTGCCTCAAAAAAATCAGTTAGTCTCTCGACGGAAAATCGCTCGGTCCGGCTTTGATGAGAATATCCGCCCCGCTCGCCTCTATGAAAGCCTGGCCAGAACGTCCGTCTGCGGGCGCCCCGAGCTGGTCTTCTTCAAAGACCGCGATCGTCGCTTAAGCCGGCCCGGGATCCGCAGACCGCAACAGGCGGATGTCGACCCCATAGACTTGGCGATAACGCGCGCGCCGCGACAGGAGCAGGCTTGCCGTGGCCCGCCCATGCCCCCGACCCGGCAATCGCAACCCTTACCGTTCGCATGTGCATTCACTGTCATTGCTATTTTTTGCATTGACGCTTTACCGAGAGGTTCCGGAACGGGCTGGACATGCAACCGGCCGCGGCCGCGTCTCGGGCGACGCGCGTCTCGTTTCTGACGTTGTCGAGGGCATTGAAGGACCAGTGGTTCTCGTCGGACATTCCTATGGTGGCCAGGTCATTTCGAATGCTGCGAACGGACACGATAACGTTAAGTCGCTCGTCTACGTGGCGGCCTTCGCACCAGATGATGGAGAAGCGGCGACTGACCTGGCGGGCAAGTTTCCAGGCGGAACGCTTGGGGAAGCGCTGGCGCCTCCGGTCAAGCTGTCTGGGGGTGGAGTTGATCTCTACATTGATCAAGCGAACTTTCATGAACAATTCGCTCGCGACGTTCCATCCGAGGCTGCTGCGTTGATGGCAGCCGGCCAACGGCCGATCACTGAAGCCGCACTTACGGAGAAATCCGATGAACCGGCTTGGAAATCACTCCCATCTTACTATGTTTACGGTGACGCCGATAAGAACATACCGGTCAACGCGCTCAAGTTCATGGCCGATCGAGCGGGCTCGAAGCGTACGATTGTCGTTGAAGGAGCGTCGCACGTGGTCATGGTTTCAAAACCGGAGGTCGTGGCGGATCTGATCGAGGAAGCGGCGAAATAGTCTGCACCGGTCTAGAACGCAGCTTCCGGCTTGGGGCCTTCGCACTGCGAAGCCAGGATGTTTGGATGACCGGAGACGTCCGACCCGCAGCTTCCGTCGCAGACCGCGTGCCGCACCGGATCTTACCAGCCCTAACACCGGACCGGGCTACAAAAGCATAAGACGCAAGCCGTCGCTCTCTTCGGCGAGAAAGCAATGGGTGACGCATCCGACACTCCGCTAGCCATTCTTGTTGGCGACCAGGGCAGGCTCGAGGACAAAAGCGTTTCGTTCGGCGACGTCGTTGATAATCAACAGTAGTTCTTGTAATGCGGCGTCTCCCGTGTGCCGCCACCGCCGCGTTGTCGACATAGAATTCGTCCAGCGCGTAGCGGTCTGCTTTGGCCTGGTCCCGCCAGACATCCCATCGCAGGTTTCCCGGCTCTGCCCTGCAGTCCGGCGCCCTGCTGAACAGCAGCTCTTCAAGCTGTCCAGCCTTGCCAGGCCGTGCCAGAAACGTCGCCATGATCTTGACGTGAGACATGGTCCAATTCTCCCGTTTCGCTATTTTGCGGTTGCCGCGCTCTCAATGAAAGCCGCAACCTCGCGCGGATGCGAGAGCATCACCGCATGGCTGCTGTCGATTTCGACGGTTGTGGCGCCGGACCGCTTGGCGAAAGCCCGCTGGAACGTCGGAGGGATCATCATGTCCTTTTTGGTGACCATAAAATGCGACGGCTTGGACTTCCACGCCACCTTGTCGACCGGAGTTTGCACCGCTTCCAAGCCCCACGGAACCTGGGCTACGGCCATGAAGCTGGTTACCGCCGCATCAACATCTGCTGCGAAAGCCGTCGGAAATCTTGAGGGATCGACCAGCAGGTAGCCATCTTTCGGCGGCAGCAGGGGCGCTCCCGACTCTCCTGCTGGCACGGGTTGCTCAGCGAGCGATGCCACCGATTCCTTGGCGTCGGGTGCAAAGGCGGCAAGGTAGACCAGGCTCTGCACCTTCGGATTGTCGCCTGCCTCGTTGATGACCATCCCGCCATAGGAATGGCCTACGAGGACGACCGGCTTGCTTGCCGCGGCGATCACACGATTGGTGGCTGAAACGTCGCCGCTTAGGCTGATCGTCGGGTTCTGCACGACCAGCACCTCGTACCCGTCGCTGGCCAGGATGTCGAACACTGCTTGCCAGCCGGAGCCGTCGACGAACGCGCCATGCACCAGGACGATCGAGATGGGCTTGTCAGTGGCAGCAGAGGCGGCTGAAGATGCGATAATCATGGCAGCGAGAAATTCCCAAATTGATCGTTTCACGATCGTCTCCATCAGTTTCTTGTTGCAACTTTGGGCGGCCGAACCGGCGTGCCTGCCTGTCAAGCTCGCGCGCGATCCCGGTTCAGCGCAGTGATCAGGGCGGCGGCTATCGGATGGTCTGAGCGCGGATTCTGGCCCGTGATCAGCTCACGATCCTCGATCACATACGGCTCGAAATCTGGGCCTACGTTCGTTTTGGCGCCTGCCAGGTTTAAAGTTTCTGGCATGTAGAAATAGAGCTTGCCGTGGAGAATGTTGTCCTCAATGGGTTTTTCCTCGCTGGCCGAATAGACTGTCATCTTGTAGCCGGCATATTGCCATCCCTTCGCAAGTTCCGCTGCCTCGGCGCGGTTGCCCTGAATCAGGCCTCGCGAAATTCCTTCGCCCGAGGCAAGGCGTAGATCGAAACGATCGGGCCGTGGCAGAGCAGTGCGGTAGGCTTCCCGGCGGCATGGAAATGCCGAAGTATCTCGCCCGCGTCAGGGTCCTGCATCAGACGAATGGCCCTTGGCCTCCCGGAGCGAACACGCCCGCATAATTGTCCAGTCCCTCCTCGACCACCGATCGCAAGGTGCGGACTTGGTTCGTCGACGGATCGTTGGCAAAGAAATCCTTGCCAATCCGATAGGCCGCCTCATCGCCGCCGAAATGCTGGACTGCATCGGACGCCGGGTCGATGTATGGCTTGGCGCCTGAGGGAGTGGCGAGCAGAACTTCATAATCTGCCCCGACAAGCGCCATCATCGGCACCACTGTCTCGTTAAGATACTGTCCTGTCGGTCCCGTGCCGCCTCCCTGAATTTCGATACGTGTGGCGTTTGAGACCAGCACCACCACTTTTCCCTTGCTCATGAAAGCCTCCTGATGTTTCGCGGTGGTAGGAGGACCGAAGCCGGTCATCCTGAAACTCCGAAGACGATAGCGTGGGAACTGAAAGGCGGCTGGTTAAAAGAGGTAAAAAAACGGAGCGGGTCGCGATTGTAGGGATCGGCCCGGCGGCGTTACGCGAATGCCTCAGGTTCCGGATGAAGCCCAGCAAAAGAACCGTTGCGGCGACTCCGCTCCGCATCGCGAGAGAATGGGGTAAACAAATAGAACATCAGGTCGAATTCCACCTAGCTGGGGATGCAGGCCAAAGAGAAAAGCTCACATGGCCCAGCGAAAGGAAAAGCGAGGCGAGCTGGACGACTTCTGTCGGCGACAGGCGCAATGAGCGAAGTATATTCTCGATGTTGGCAGCGGCGCCGCTATGGCGAACGACAGCGGGACGTAGGATGGCGGCAGCCAACCCATGAAAACGTGCCCTCTCTGGAATGTCCGCTTTCAGGATGCGGCCGTTATCAGGCTAATGACTTCAACAAGGCGCAAAGCAGAAAACGAAGTGCACAACGATGCAGACAGTGTCATACGTGAACAGCTGGAAAACTATTTGTACCTCGCAACATGCTACACGGGATTGGAACGGAGGGCGCTCGACGCCTTCGCATCGGAGCTATTGGCCTTAGCTGGCCTTTGTCTGGCCCCGCATTACAATCAGGCCGGCGCCTTCCTCCTGGTCGACGATCAAACCAATATAAAACCGTGATTGGTACCGGATGCCGGCTTTATAAGCGTTGCGGGGAACCGCAGTCGCTGCGAGATGGCAAGTAGACATGGCGCTCCTCGGCAAGGCTGGCCTCAGCTGTCTGAACCGCGCGGCTGCGCCGTCTGGCATGCAGCCGGCTTGCACTGCGATGTTCCTGCCAGCTGGCGAACAACTCCACATCTCCAATACGAGTTCGTTTGCACCTCACGCGAACCGAGCCACATAGCCTGCGTTCATTCCCTATGGGACGCTTGCGGTGCTCGTGGAGACCTGTATCGCCAGCCTACGGGGCCGATAGGGTCCGATGCCGCCCTGGCACGAGAGCGCAGCGATCCACGATAAGCGAGAGCAGGGCCGTGGGGCTAACGCCGTCGCGGTCCAGGGCCAAGGTGAATAGTCTCGATTAAACCAGAGGATAGTGAACTTCGCTACATGCCTGGGCTAAGATTCGGCTTCCTGCCAATGGGGGTAGGTAACGTAAGCGGTCACTGCTCCCTCTTCGTGCGAACGGATCGTTACTCGATCCCCGTCCTGCATAGCGATAATTTCGCCTGGTCCTGCATTGAACGTTTCCCCATTGCTAGTGACCGATAACCCCCCCTCAAGGATTACCATCGTGTCATGTACTGCAATAGTCGTTTCAAGGATTTGGTTTGGTCCGTATCGCCCAAAGCCGACGGTCACCGGTCCACCATGGCGTTGGTCCAGGACATTGCCGGTAAAGATGTCGGCCTGCTGCCCTGGTGAACGCTCGAAAGACGCATCCGCGAGGGCAAACTTGTAAACTGTCACGATTTTTCTCCATCGCA
>NZ_PGGN01000007.1 GCF_003010935.1 Phyllobacterium endophyticum | reverse complement strand
CGCAACGTTCATAAACAAATCTCACAACAACAGAACTATGACGCGGGGTGGAGCAGCCCGGTAGCTCGTCAGGCTCATAACCTGAAGGTCACAGGTTCAAATCCTGTCCCCGCAACCAAATCAAACCAACCCTGAAACCATCCCCCAGACGTTTGTCCGGCATCTCGGCTTCGCCAAGCCGGACAAGGTAGCGCGTCGTTCGCAAGAGCGCACCATAACCTGAAGGGTGAGGAATGTCCGGCCTTGCCGGTCAAGCAGTCCAGTGGACTGCTGGAAGACCCGAACGGGCACATCCTGTCCCCGCAACCAAATCAACACAGCCCATCCATTAAACCAAACCCCGCCACAAACGGGAGTTTTTTCGGGTTTGACAAGCCATGTTGTACTAATAACGTTGTGGTAATTCTACGAAGCCTAGATTTGTAGTCAAACGGTCCAGAAGACCGAACTGCCAACGGACCTGATCTACCCCGATATCTGCCGGGCACAAGTTTGGTATCCCTTAGAAAAATCTGCGGCAACCGAGGTTACGTATATTCAAGATGTCCGGTCATGAGCATGAGCCATTCATGATTTTCCGGTGGCGAATTGTAAATCGAGGCTTAGGCTGTGATGTCGATCACACCGCAATCTCCGGCTTCCGTGCCAAAGACAAGCCGATGCCCGGTGGTATCCCAACTCATTGTGGAAATAGCCCCCTTGCCGGGGCGGCGGAGGAGAACTTCCTTCTGGTCGCCGAACCTTCCGACCAGAATCATGCCGTCTGAATAGCCTATGGCGACGATTTCTTCGATCGGATGGCAGGAGACGGCAGTCACGAGGCTATCACCGCGGGTTCCGAGTTCCAAAGGTGCCTTGCCCATCGGTCCGTCTTTGCCAGAGAAGGGCCAAACGATCGCAGCGGGTGCCCCAGATGTAGCCAGCCATTTGCCTTTGACGCTCCATGACCAGCTTTTTACCTTGTTCGGATAGCCTGTCATCCGCATGTGGCGATTGTCTTCAAGACGCCAGCCATGCAAAGCGTTTTCCTGCATGGCCGTTACAAGAAAACGGCCGTCGGGGGAAAAAGCGACGGCGATATGCGCGCCCTTCCACTCGAGTTCGGTGGGAGCCCCGTTCGTTGCGGGCCAATGCAGCGTCACGCCATTATAGCGGGCGACGGCAAGTCGGAATCCCTTGGGTGCAAAAGCGATACCTTCGACGCTGCGCTCATGTACAATCTCGCGAACCGTAGCGTCAGCCGCCCTTACCCAAGCCGACCGTCCCGACGCAAAAGCAATCGCACCATTTGGCGCTGCCGCCACAGCTGTCAACCATTTGCGCGGCAGATGACTGAGTTCTTCCACTTCGCCGTTCAGGCCAGTTGAACAGATACGGCCGTCTTCACCGCCCGTAAGTAGATGCTTCCCATCATGCGAGGGCACGGCACATAGGAGCCCATCGTGGGCCTGGCTTGTCTTATGACCATTGTCCAAGCGGTGAATTGTGCCGTCCGCTATGGAGAAGAAGGGGACATCTCGGATAAAGCGGGCATCGACGCAATGGCCGGCGAGATCGAGCGGAGCAATAGTCGGCATCAGGCAAGGCAGCTTTCGAGGCCGGACCTGAGGGCATCGTGGTCAAGTTTGCGGCCGATGAACACAAGGCGGCTTTCGTGTTTTTCGCCCTCTTTCCAGGCGCGCTGATGATCACCTTCGATAAGCATGTGTACGCCTTGGATGACATAGCGCTCATGGTCGTCCCTGAACGCGAGAATACCCTTCAAGCGAAGAATGTCCGGCCCCTGCTCCTGGGTGATCTTCTGGATCCACGGAAAAAACTTGTCCGCATTGAGTTCGCCTGTCCGCAAGGAGACCGACTGAACCGTCACGTCATGGATGGGCGACGCATGATCATGATCATGATGGTGATGGTGATCATGTCCGTGGTGGTCATGATCGTGGTGATGGTGTTCGTGATCGCAATCAGGTCCGCATACATGATCCGGGTGATCGTGATCGAGAAAATGCGGATCACTCTCCAGCGCACGCGCCAGATCAAAAGCGCCGCGATCCAGAACACGGGACAAATCTATGTTGGCACGCTCAGTGCGGTGAATGACAGCATGGGGATTGATTGCCCGTACAGCCGCCTCGATCGCGGCGAGTTCGTCCGCGGTGACGAGGTCAGTCTTGTTGAGCAGAACCACATCGGCGAAAGCGATCTGGTCTTCGGCCTCGCGACTGTCTTTCAGACGCAGCGGCAGATGCTTGGCGTCCACCAATGCAACCACCGCATCAAGCATGGTCTTGCTGCGGACGTCGTCATCCATAAAAAACGTCTGCGCAACGGGTACCGGATCGGCGAGACCCGTTGTCTCAACGATAATCGCATCGAAACGGCCAGGCCTGCGCATCAGACCCTCGACAACGCGGATCAAATCGCCTCGTACCGTGCAGCAGATACAGCCATTGTTCATTTCGTAAATTTCTTCGTCGGATTCGACAATCAAATCATTGTCGATACCAATTTCACCAAACTCGTTGACAATGACCGCATATCGCTTGCCGTGGTCCTCACTCAATATCCGGTTGAGAAGCGTGGTTTTCCCCGAGCCGAGATAGCCTGTAAGGACGGTGACAGGAATCTGGGCAGGGCGTGCAGCGTCCGCTGCCATGGACTTCGTCGGAGCTTCACTCATCGCGTGCCTCTTTGAATGGATAGACCCACGATATAGGTGATCGCTTTGGTTTTTGCCACACCCATAGTGTTCAAATACCTGAATGAACGGTCAATCCAATTTAAGGTGCACTAGTTGAAAGCCGACGTATCGAAGCTGTTAACGTCTCCGATCAGTTCAACAAGACCTTTCACGCTGTGCGCAATGATTTCTTCTCCGGCTTCCGCCGTTGCTGCTGCCGCGTTACCTGCGACGCCTTGCTTGTTCAGGTCCGTCATTTTCCAGCCAAACGCATGCGGACCATAGGCGCGCAAGTGCCGGTAGGTCGATGTATAAATGCGCTGGCTCGAGCCGAAATTTTCGGCCTTGGCGAATTCGACAAGTTCGGGGTGCAAAGCCAGCATGACCGAGGTTTCGATGAAACCGCCATGGATATCCAACGCCCTGTCCTCAGGGGATATCAGACCGTTCGGCAAGCCAAATCTGGTCCAGCTTGTCGCGATGGCGAGCATGTTGCAACGAACCCGCAATTCCGTGGCAACGATAGTCGTGAGGGGCGAATTACCGCCATGGGCGTTCAGAATTATAAGCTTCGTTATTCCCCGCGCGGCCACACCTTGCCCAATCTCGATCCATCGGTGTACCGCCTCATCAAAGGCCAACGTCCTCGTCCCTTCAACGCCCACATGTTCGATCGAGTAACCGATGGGCTCGACAGGCAAGAATTCGATGGACAAGCCGGCTGGAAGTGCTTGGCGAAGCCGCTCAATCAGCCCGGTGACGATCAAAGTGTCCGTATCGAACGGCAGATGCGGGCCGTGCTGCTCATGTGCACCAAGAGGAAGAACCGCGATCTTGGATTGATTGTCGGGCATTGGGCTGTTTATCTCCGTCGCTTGTCCTACCCTTCAGGAGCGAGCAACCTGATAATACCGTCCGTTACGCACATTTCTAAAGGTGTTTTTTTCGGTGCCTGACAATTTCGTCGGCAAATTTCATCAGATTGTCATAGAAGCATTGTAACGCGGGTTGTCGAGGACGGTATCGCCATTCAGCAGTACCGGCCGGCCAATTCGTAACGGCCGTATTAACGCTGGAATATTTGTCTGTTAAATACATCTCATCAGCAAGAGCTAGCCGCCTCATCATCATAGATGGTCGGTGTCAGGCGATCAGGAGTCGGAATGGTCAAGGATCGTAAACCTCTCATTCTTCATCGTCTGCAATCGACCGCCCGGCTAACGCGGACAGCACTCGCCACAAGATTGCTTAGCCATGGTTTTTATGCGGGCCAGGATGCCGTCATGCTGCAGCTTGCGCATGATAACGGGTTATCGCCGAGCGTTCTCGCCAAGCGCCTGGGGGTTCGTCCGCCGACGATCACAAAAACGATTTCCCGTCTGCAGACGCAAGGCTTCGTGAAAAAAGAAGGTTCGGCAACGGACCAGCGCCAAGCTCACATTTTCCTGACAGACATGGGAAACGAAGCAATCAAGTCCATCGAGAAGTCCATTCGCAAAACGGAAAAGGACGCGATGAAGGGTTTTGACAAGAAAGAACGCAAGGCTTTCATAAAGATGTTGTCCCGGCTTGAGGTCAATCTCTCGGCTGCGGAACTCCTGCGCCAGGCTGGTCCTGACGACGATCACGACGATGAGGACGTTGAGGTCGAATAATATAAGTTTCCGACTCAACCGAAGATTTCACGGTTGCAAAGAACGTGAACTTGATATCATGACGGGGTTCTTTCCCGCCTGATTGGTAAGCCAGTTGAAATCGACTCCTCCGTCCTTGCAGGAAGCTGCGCCCGCTGTCGCCATTTTCTATATTTTTGCGGCTGGGTTCCTGTTTTCCTGTCTGGATTCAAGCGCAAAATATCTGGTTCTGTCCGGTATACCCACAGCATTCATTTCCTGGATGCGGTTCGTTGAACACGCTGTACTCGCGCTGATTTTTTTCAAGGTGTGGTCGAGTCCCAAACTCTTCAAGGTTAGGAACATGCCGTTGCAGCTTGCGCGCGGTCTGTGTCTGTTTGGTTCGACATATTTCAATTTCCAAGCATTGCAGACGATGCAACTCGGCGAAACGATCACGATAACTTTTGCAGCGCCGATGGTGATCGCGGCCTTGGCGGGCCCATTGCTTGGGGAATGGGCCGGCTGGCGGAGATGGGCTGCCATCGTCGTGGCTTTCATCGGGGTGCTGATCATTGCCCGCCCGGGATTTGGTGCAATCAATCCTGGTCTGCCCTATTCGATTACTGCGATGCTGAGCTATTCGCTCTATGTTCTTCTGACACGACGAATGGCTGCAACCGAATCGCCCGAGAGCCTGATCTTCTTCTCGGCTCTAGCGCCCGCGATCCTGATGTCACCTGCCATCGTACAGGCGACCATTCCAGAGACCCCATTCCAAATTCTACTTTTGCTGATGCTCGGCTTCTTCGGGGGGCTCGGGCACTATCTGATCGTCCTGGCCTACAGAAGGGCGAGCACCGCTGCGCTTGCTCCTTACCCCTTCCTGCAAATTATCTGGATGCTGGCCTTCGGATATTTCTTTTTCCAGCAGTTTCCCGACGTATACACGCTCTGCGGGGCGGCGATTGTCATTGGCAGTGGGTTGTACGTTGTGCACCGCGAACGCCAGGTGCGTTTGGCCCGGTTGAAAGGACTTTGATTTATTGGATTGCAATGGCATAACGCCGGGTAACAAAACGTGGCTTGATTGACGCGAACTGTGGGGAGACGTTCTTTTTGGCGCAGAAAATCAAACTTTCGACAATCGCCGACGCGCTGAAAGTGTCCACCGCAACCGTCTCTCTGGCTTTGCGAGACAGCCCGCTCGTGGCGGATCAAACCCGCGAAAAGATAAAGGAACACGCGCGGACCATTGGCTATATCTATAATCGGCGCGCGGCCAGTCTACGGACGTCACGCTCAGGTATTGTCGGTGTGGTGGTGCATGACATCATGAACCCGTTCTTTGCCGAGATTCTGCGCGCGATCGAGGGCGAACTGGACCGTTCAGGCCAAACGTTCATTCTATCCAATCACTATGATCAACTGGACAAGCAGCGCACATTCATCGACACGGTACTTCAGCTCGGCGGAGACGGTGTAATCATGTCGCCCGCTATCGGAACTCCGGCTGAAGACATCCGCATGGCCGAGGACAATGGATTGCCTGTCGTGCTGATTGCCCGTACCGTCAAAGATGCCAACGTGCCGGTTTTCCGGGGCGACGATGCTTATGGTATCGGGCTTGCAACAAACCACCTTATCTCCCTTGGGCACACGCGAATCGCCATGGTCGGCGGTACAGACCAGACGTCGACTGGCAGGGACCGTTATGAGGGCTATCTGCATGCGATGCAAAAGGCGGGCCTGGAGGCAAAGCCGGAATGGCGCATACCCGGCCCGCGTACGAAACAAGCGGGCTTCGATGCAGCGCCACAGTTTCTTGCGCTCAAAGACCATCCGACTGCGGCCGTCTGCTGGAACGATCTTTCGGCGATCGGCATGATGAACGGTATTGCTCGCGCCGGCTTGGTCGCTGGGGAAGACATTTCCGTTACCGGTTATGACGATCTCGAGGAGGCGGCAATCGCGACGCCGGCTTTGACAACTGTTTGGAACGGCCAGCGAGAGGTGGGGCAGCGCGCTGCACGGGCTCTGCTCGATCAACTCAATGGCGCCGATACGCATGCCCGACAGGAATTAATCAAGCCGGAACTGAGGATCCGGCAGTCGACTTCAAGACCGAAGCCGCGATAAAGAGCAAACTTCACCCTTCATTAATGCTGCGAGCCTAGGCTTCGGGAGACGTTGTGTCTCGTGGAGTACGTCATGAATTTCGGTAGAACAACCTGGATTGGCCTGTTAAGTGCCGCTGGAGTTGTCGCGATGTTCCTTGATTTTGCGACATTCACCTCCGAGGACGATGCGGGCGTCGACATCCGGACGACTGCCTCTGTTGCGACGGAGAAGCAAAGTCTGGAGGCACCCCGATTCGTCATCAGCAGCCTCGGTGACGGGACAAGCTGCAAGGCCTTCCCTATGGAAAATGGCACACCCGGGCACAATGGACTTTCAATCGAAACCAGTTGCAGAGACCTCTATTCGCCATTGGCAAATGCCAAGACATGGCACAATAACAAAGATGGCACGATCGACCTTGCCGATTTTCGTGGGCAAACCATCGTAGAGTTCAGCCCAAGCGATGGGCTCTCCTATATCAGCGTCGAACCGCGCACGGTGGTTCTTTCCATGTCGGCCGAAGGCATAGATCCTCTATAGGGGGCCTGGCTATTCTGCTGCCAGCAGGCGCTCCCGGACCGCCTTGTGAGCCCGCGCGGCATCACCAAATGCAGCAAAGATCTTGCGGGACGAGCTGTCGCTCTTCACCCAATATTCGGGGTGCCATTGTACGCCCACGGCGAAAGCCCGTGCGTTTTTCACGGAGACAGCCTCAATTGTACCGTCATCAGCCACGGCTTCGATTGCAAGCTGTGGCGCGGGCATATCGATCGCTTGCCGATGCACAGAATTGACGTCGATCGCTTCACTTCGCATGACTTCAGCGAGACACGATCCCGGTTTGATGTGGACGGAATGGCGAATCGCAAAGCGCTCCGCCTGTCGATCCGATTGCGGTGCCCGGTGATCCTGGCGGCCCTCAAGCTCCTGTATTTCGGTCGCCAGCGTACCGCCGAGTGCCACGTTCAACTCCTGAATACCGCGGCAGATGGCGAGAAGCGGTACGCCGCGCTCGATGGCACGTCGAATGAGCGGGAGAGACGTCGCATCGCGGGCAGGATCATAGGGCTCGTGGGCAGCACTGGGTGCCACACCGTAAAGCGCAGGGTGCACATTGGATTTTGAACCCGTGATCAACACACCGTCGACGCCGTCAAGAATGGCATCGATATCGAGACCGTCACCAAATGAAGGCACAATGAGGGGAATGACACCGGCGGCGTCATAAGCTGCCATCAGGTATTGGTCTGGCGTGGCATGCCACGTGTAATTCTCGAACGAACGTACGTCTGATGTTATGGCGACGAGCGGCTGCCGCATTGCGATACTCTCCGAAAATGTTCGCGTCGAATGTAGTGCAGATCGAGCGGGTTTCCAATGGCGGCGCAGCTCGAAAATATCGCGCGTCAGCCCGTTTCGCCTTTCCCCACCACCGGTCCAGACGAGAAAATTCGGCGCTATGGCAGTCACTCCCAACTGCTGGACTTGAATCCGCGAGTGTGTATGGTGATCCGAGATCGGGAGAACCTGACCGCTGATCTACTGAAGAGTAACACGTTAGTTGTTTTGTGGAGGAGAATATATGGATCGTCGTTCGTTCATTACGAAGGCAGGATTTGCCGGAATTGGGACTGCTGCAGCCACCGGCCTGGCGGCTCCTGCCATCGCGCAGTCAATGCCAAAGGTAACCTGGCGTTGCGCTTCGTCTTTTCCGAAGTCGCTGGACACAATCTATGGCGGCGCTGAGGTCTTGTCGAAATACCTGAAAGAGGCGACGGACGGCAATTTCACGATTCAACCCTTTGCGGCCGGCGAAATCGTTCCGGGCCTCCAGGCTGCGGATGCGGCTGCTGCCGGTACGGTCGAACTCTGCCACACGGTCGCATATTATTACTGGGGCAAGGACCCCACCTGGGCCTTGGGCGCCGCAGTTCCCTTTGCGCTCAATGCGCGTGGTATGAACGCCTGGCAGTATCATGGCGGCGGCATCGATCTCTTGAACGAGTTCTTCAATGCCCAGGGCCTGCAGGTTTACCCGGGCGGCAATACCGGCGTGCAGATGGGCGGCTGGTTCCGCAAGGAGATCAAGACGGTCGATGACCTGAAAGGTCTCAAGATGCGGGTCGGCGGCTTTGCCGGCAAAGTGCTTGAGACACTTGGAGTCGTGCCGCAGCAGATCGCCGGCGGCGACATTTATCCAGCACTTGAAAAGGGCACAATCGACGCTGCCGAATGGGTAGGCCCATACGATGACGAGAAGCTGGGCTTCCAGAAGGTGGCGCCATATTACTACTATCCCGGCTGGTGGGAAGGCGGACCGACGGTGAGCTTCATGGTCAACAAACAGAAGTGGGATACGCTTCCTCCTGCCTACCAATCGTTGTTCCGCACTGCAGCTCAGGCGACCGACGCCAATATGTTGCAGAAATACGATTATCTCAATCCGTCAGCCATCAAGCGCCTTGTTGCAGGAGGCGCGCAATTGCGGCCTTTTAGCCCGGAAATCCTGAATGCCTGTTTTGTCGCGGCCAATGGCGTTTACGCCGATATCGAAGCCAAGAACGCGCCATTCAAGAAGATATGGGATTCGATCAAAGCCTTCCGAAACGAACATTTCCTGTATGCGCAGGTTGCGGAATACACTTTCGATACGTTTATGATGGTGCAGCAGCGCAACGGCAAACTCTAGCCGGGCATTCGAATTGCGGAACCCCGGATCCTTCAGGACCGGGGTTCCAGCGGTCGCCTGTTGTCACACATGCGCGAGCAGTTTAACAGTGACGACACATAACAGGCGCGACGTTCACTGGTATCCAATTCTATGACAATTGATTCGTCTATTTCCGTAGCGGGGAAAACCATCGCAGTAACCGGAGGTTCATCCGGCCTGGGATTGAGAATGGTTCAGGTCCTTGCTGCTCATGGCGCTAACGTGGTCTCGATCTCGCGCACGCCGGCACCTGACAATGAACATCGTTCCAATATCCACAATATAATCGCCGATGTCACTGTAGCCGGTGATATCGAGCGCGCCTTCGACGAGGCGGAGCAGCATCTTGGGGCCGTTACGGTGGTGTTCAACAATGCAGGCGTGGCGACAATAGAGCGGGCGCTTACGACGACACGCGAGCAGCTGCGCCACATTTTCGAGGTTAATGTTGAAGGGGCGTTCTTCGTTGCCCAGGAAGCCGCAAAGCGCATGATCGCGAAGGACGTCGGCGGCTCCATCATCAATCTCTCGAGCATACTTGCCGACGCGCCGTTAAGAGGCTCGGGCGCATATGCCATGTCGAAGGCGGCTGTAGCACAAATGACGAAGTCGCTGGCACTCGAATGGGCGCCCCACGGGATACGGGTGAATGCCATCGCGCCGGGATGGTTTCCAACCCGCCTCAACGAAGCGATCATGGACGGGCCGGCAAAGGGCTATCTCAAGGGCAAGAATCCCATGCGCCGCCTAGGCGAGCCAGAGGATATCGACGGCGCCATTTTAATGCTCGCGTCCGACGCAAGTAGTTATATTACCGGGACCGTCATTACCATCGACGGCGGGCACAGCCTGCAGGGGTAGAGTCTGTCGATTGTCTGTTAAATACGCTCCGCATCCTGCGCGTTCGTGCGCGTAGCAAGAACGAAGACAAGCAGCGAGAAGACTGCTGCATCGCGCCACAGGACTGAGAAATATCCGCCCCACAACGATTCCACCATTCCAACGATGGCTGCTCCGCAGGCCGCATGCAGGGGTCTGGAAAAACCACCCGCCGCGGTGATGAACAAAATTTTGAGGCCGAAGATCATTCCGGTGTTGAAACTGACATTGCCATAATAGAGTGCGGCCAAAAACCCTGCCAACGCACAAACACCGTAGGCCGCCAGGATCGCCTGTGTCCTGACCCTTGATGGATCAACGCCGCACAGTGCAGAGGCCTTCGGTTCGTCGCTGACGGCACGCCAGATGCGACCGGCCGATGTACGCAGCATGATAACCTCGCCGGTTGCAACGACGCCGAGTGCAACAGCAATATTGATGACCTGCAGCTGGGTGAGGCTGATGCCCAATTCAGGACCGAGCAGCCTGACCGGTGTGGCAAGGAGCGGCGGGAGCCAATAGTCCCTCGTGTCAGCCGCAATCCGGGATAGTTCCATCAGGAAAATACTCAGACCAAGCGTCGCAACGAGGACCGTGTTACGGTTGCCTGCATCCAAGGGGGCATAGATCAACCTGGCGATCACGTATCCACCGATGCCGACATAGACCACAGCGACGACGATCCCCAAGGATAGCGCAGCCGGCAATGTCATCCAAAGGATCGACCAGCCAAATGCCGTGACGAGAATGAATGTCTGTCCTGAGAAGGCAAAAATGGCGCCGAGGGACAAGTCGGTACGGTGGGTCAGTCCGTGGATCAACACATAGCCATAAGCGAGTAGCGCATAGAGCGCTGCGTTATGAATACCGTTGAAAACCAGTTGCAAAAAATACGCCATTTTTCCGTCCGACCAGAATCCATTCTAACTTGCAAAACCAATTTTACCAGTTAGAATTTAGCCATGTCTTTCGAATGGAATGCCCATCGTTTCAGCGGCGGCGTGTTGGCCCTGGATCTGGCCAATACAGTAATCTTTCGCGAGGATCGGAAACGCTGCCTGGACCGGTTCGCCGATCCGGCCGAGGTGCCGAGGTTTGCCGAAGCCGCAGCGATTTTCAGAAATGGCGAATGGGGCAGGGTGCGGTTTCACGCCCCGAAGTCCCAAGACGGGATTAAAGCACTTATCGACGTTCGCGAGGTGGTCAACAGGCTGTTTCGTGATGCAGCAGGTCATGCTCGCATCAGGGCCGATTATTTCTCCGAATTCCTGCACATCGGCTCCAATGTCGTTGGCGAGGAATGGTCGGAAGAAAGTCTTGGTCTCCCAAGCCTCTCCGATAGGATACGCGACCTATCATTGGGGGCGGCAGCATTTCTTTCAGCTTTGCGGTTGCTCGATCCCGCGCGGCTTGAACGGATCAAGATCTGCCCGAACTGTCACTGGCTCTATTTTGACGAGAGCCGAAACCGAAGCCGACGGTGGTGCGATATGAATGTCTGCGGCAATAGGGCAAAGGCCCGGCGGCACTATGTTCGCAGCTTGGGACATGCCGGAAACGATCATGCATAAGAGAATCAATTACCGCCTCATCACAGTAGCGATGATGGTCGTCAGCCTTGGTCTCGGCGCTTGCCGCGACTCTGGCGAGGGCGATTATCTCGTCGTGTCCGGAAAGATCTTCGTCTTCAATTACCGAATCGCGGAAGCCACCTATCTCCTGACGCTGGCCCGGGTCCGGCCACTTCCCGATGGCGCGATATTGGAGACGTCTTTTGAAAACCCGGCCGGAGGCGATCCCATGATTGTACGGCAAAAAATATGGCCCGCGATGGAAAAGATCACAGTTGAAAGCCCGCCGGTGAAATGCGTGAAAGCCGATCGCGTATATAAAGTAAGCATGCGTTTAGAAGATGCCGACGGTAAATTACTACAAACAATCGAACGCGAAATGATTTCGGACACTGATCAATCTAAGATGCCGGACAAGCCGCTGGTCGTTGGGCCGTTTTATGATCCAAATCCTGACAAGAGTGCCGCGGGGAATTCGGCGCCGGCTTGTCCAGCCTGATCAATATGCTGCCAGCCTTCATCGGATTGAATGTTTATTGGATAAGTTGGTTTTGCCGCTGACATGCCGTTGGTGTGAGCTTAAGCTGGGTGGAGGAACGCCGCCGCCTGGCGACGAGTTTAAATCAAGGAAAGCTCGCATGATTGCTCAGATCGCCATTGCTCCGCTCATTGCTTTGATTGCCGGTATTCTTATTTTGATAGCTCCCCGCCTGCTCAACTATATCGTCGCGCTCTATCTGATCATCATCGGAGTGACAGGTCTGTTCCCACATCTGCTCTCCTAGTCGCTCGGTCACCGCGTGACTGAACTCTTTCGCTCATTTATATCGATTGAGCAGGCACGAGCGACCATCTGCGCATTGCGCTGGTGGCATGTTTTCGTTATTGCCAATGCGACGTCGACTATATGAGGTTTGAAGATGGCTGATCATCACGATACTGCGCCGGCAGAATTGGGCGCCCCAATGGACTACAAGGAACACGAAAGCACTTACAATCTGTTCCTTTCCCTCTCCAAGTGGGGCATTGTATCCTGTGTGGCATTGCTGGTCGCAATGGCTTTCGGGTTTTTCGTCGGTGGTTTCTTTTCTGGAACTCTTCTCTTCATCATTGTTTGTGTCGCAGCCTGGTTTCTCCTTTAACTTCAGCTGAGTCAAATCGCGCGGACAATTTGGTCTGCATGCCGCTCGGAACGAGCGGTGAATATCTACGGAATTGCCAATCGTCATAAGCGGGAAGGCGCGCTGGTCATCGTGACCACTGCCTTGGTTGTGTTCAACTTGCTTGGGGGTGGGAGCTTGGCTCAGACACTATTCATACCGAAAGAAACTGAGGCCAGTGAGCCGAGGGTTGGGGGCTCGCCGGAGACCGTCAAGAAGTTGATCACCCTCGGCTTCGATGTCATCGTCGAGGCTGGTGCGGGTGTCGACTCGCGAATTCCGGACGCGGAGTTTGTCGCGGCAGGTGCCAGGATTGGTAAGACCGCCGATATCAAAGGCGCAGACGTCATCCTGAAGGTGCGCCGACCGGCAACGGCCGAACTGAAGGCCTATAAGCAGGGTGCTATTGTCATCGCGATGCTCGATCCTTACGGCAACGAGGCTGCAATACAGGCGATTGCCGATGCGGGAATCACAGCATTTACCATGGAATTCATGCCTCGCATCACACGGGCGCAGGTCATGGACGTTCTCTCGAGCCAGGCAAATCTTGCCGGCTATCAGGCGGTGATCGATGCGGCCGCCGAATATGACCGCGCATTGCCGATGATGATGACGGCGGCCGGTACCGTGCCCGCTGCGAAAGTATTCATCATGGGTGTCGGTGTGGCAGGTCTGCAAGCGATTGCCACGGCGCGTCGTCTTGGCGGTGTCGTCACGGCCACCGATGTGCGTCCTGCGGTCAAGGAGCAGGTTGCCTCGCTGGGCGCCAAGTTTCTTGCGGTCGAGGATGAGGAATTCAAGGCGGCAGAAACCGCTGGCGGTTATGCCAAGGAAATGTCCAAGGAATATCAGGCGAAGCAGGCGGCACTCGTTGCCGAGCACATCGCCAAGCAGGACATCATCATTACCACGGCGCTCATCCCGGGCCGTCCCGCGCCCCGTCTGGTAACACGCGAAATGTACGCGCGCATGCGTCCAGGTTCGGTCATCATCGATCTCGCGGTCGAGCGCGGTGGGAATGTCGAAGGCGCAGTTGCGGGCATGGTCACGGAGGTCGACGGAGTCAGGATCGTCGGTCATCTCAACGTGGCGGGCCGCATTGCCGCAACGGCCTCGCAGCTTTATGCCAAAAATCTGGTGGCATTTGTCGAAACGCTGGTCGACAAGGAAACGAAGAGCGTCAACATCAATTTCGACGATGAACTGGTGAAGGCGACTGTTTTGACGCATGGCGGGAAAGTCGTGCACCCGAATTTCGCGAACGCCGCTGCCGCTGTTGCGCCTGTAGCAAAGCCCGCCAAGAAGGCTGCACCTACAATGGAGTCAGGTGCGAAAGACGCTCCGGCCAAGGCGGTTATCAAGAAAGCGCCTGCGCCGAAGGCCAAAGCGCCCGCCAAATCCGCTGCTTCCAAATCAACTGCCGCAAAGAATGAAGGAGAGGCGTGATGGCTGCCGATGCAACTCTCGACAAGGCACTTGAAACCTTGAACCAGGCGACTGAAATGGTGCGCCAGGCCGCCGAAACCATGCCGGATGCGGCTGGCGCGGCCGCCCATGCTGTCACCGGAGGTGCGGTCGACCCGTTCGTCTTCCGCCTTGCCATCTTCGTTCTGGCAATCTTCGTCGGATATTATGTCGTCTGGTCCGTTACTCCTGCGCTGCATACGCCGCTGATGGCCGTGACCAATGCCATTTCCTCGGTAATCGTCGTGGGTGCGCTGCTCGCCGTTGGCCTCTCAGCCAGCGGCTTTGCCACCGGCTTCGGCTTCATCGCGCTCGTTCTCGTCAGCGTCAATATCTTCGGCGGCTTCCTCGTTACCCACCGCATGCTCGCCATGTACAAGAAAAAAGAGAAGTGAGGCGATGAACATGGCAATGAGCGTGAATTTCGCAACTTTTCTGTATCTCGTCTCCGGCGTCCTGTTCATCCTTGCGCTACGGGGGCTATCGCATCCAACGACCAGCCGTCAGGGTAATTTCTACGGCATGACCGGCATGGGTATCTCAATCCTGACCACGCTGGCCCTTGCCGAGCCAAGTTTCAGAGGACTGGGGCTGATTATTATCGGACTTGCGATCGGTGGCAGTGTCGGCGCCTACACAGCAAAGCGCATCGCCATGACGGCCATGCCACAGCTCGTTGCCGCCTTCCATTCGCTGGTTGGCTTTGCCGCCGTGATGGTGGCGGCTGCTGCGGTCTACGCACCGGATTCCTTCGGCATTGGCGAGGTCGGATCGATCCACGCGCAGGCTCTGGTCGAGATGTCGATTGGTGTTGCCATCGGCGCCATCACCTTTACCGGTTCAATTATCGCGTTCTTGAAGCTCGATGGGCGCATGTCGGGCAAGCCGATCATGCTGCCTGGTCGTCATCTCCTCAATGCGAGCCTGCTGGTGGCCATCGTAGTCCTCGTGATCGCGCTTGTGATGACTGAAAGCCATTTCGTGTTCTGGCTGATCGTCATCCTGTCGCTGGTCCTTGGCGGCCTGATCATCGTACCTATCGGCGGCGCCGACATGCCGGTGGTCGTCTCGATGCTCAACTCCTATTCCGGCTGGGCGGCGGCAGCTCTCGGCTTTACTCTCGGAAACCTTGCGCTGATCATTACCGGAGCACTCGTCGGTTCATCCGGCGCGATTCTTTCCTATATCATGTGCAAGGGCATGAACCGCTCGTTCATCTCGGTCATTCTCGGCGGCTTTGGTGGTGAGACCGCCGGCGCCGCCACGGGCGAGGTGGAACAACGGCCTGTCAAGCAAGGTTCGGCCGACGATGCCGCCTTCATCATGAAGAATGCCTCCAAGGTAATCATAGTACCCGGTTACGGTATGGCGGTCGCGCAGGCCCAGCATGCCTTGCGCGAAATGGCAGACAAGCTGAAGGCCGAGGGTGTCGAGGTCAAGTATGCCATTCATCCGGTGGCGGGCCGCATGCCCGGCCATATGAACGTGCTCCTTGCTGAAGCCAACGTGCCTTACGATGAAGTGTTTGAACTCGAGGATATCAACTCGGAATTCTCTCAGGCAGATGTCGCCTTCGTCATCGGCGCCAACGATGTCACGAACCCGGCGGCCAAGACCGATCCAAAATCGCCGATCTTCGGTATGCCGATCCTCGATGTCGACAAAGCCGGCACGGTGCTCTTCATCAAGCGTGGCATGGGCTCCGGCTACGCTGGCGTCGAGAACGAACTGTTCTTCCGTGACAACACGATGATGCTATTCGCCGACGCAAAGAAGATGGTGGAAAACATCGTCAAGGCGCTCGATCATTGATTGCTAGCCTCCGGCACAAAAAGCCCGCCAACTGGCGGGTTTTTTTGTGTGTTTCAAATGAAGTTTTGCCGCGAGATACGCAGGAAGGCTAACCTCAACGGGTGAGCAAGAACAACGACGAAGCGTTCGCCGGCGATAAATCAGGCACCGCGCGTCCGGGCGAGTCCATCGATGGCGGGCTTGTACTTCGGATCAAGCTGCGCGGCTCTGGCGTATGACTTGGCCGCACGCTTCTTATCGCCGCGATGTTCATAGATGAGCGCCTGATTGGCCCAACCCTCTGCGATATCCCCGTCAAGCTTGATCGCGGTATTGAAGTCATCGAAGGCGTTGTCATCGTCACCCAGCGCCACATAAGAAATTCCCCGGCCATTATAAGGCTCTGCGGCATCGGGCTGCAAAGAAATGGCCGTAGAGAAATCCTCGATCGCCTGCTTGTGCTGGTTGCGCGCCTGATAGATCAGCCCGCGATTGTGATAGGCGCGCGGGTCGGTTGTGTTCAACTGGATGGCTTGCTGGAAGTCATTCATCGCCTGATCGAGTTGCCCCGCTTGACGGTAGAGATTGCCGCGCCCGATATAGGCGGCATCGTATTGCGGGTTGATCTGAATGGCTTTGCTATAGTCCGCGGCTGCCTGTGCCGTATTGCCCATGTTGCGATAGACGAGCGCGCGGTTGGCGTAAGCCTGATAGAAGCTAGGGTTCAACTGCAGCGCGGTGTTGAAGTCCTTGATAGCCTCACTGTTCTTGCCGGCCCGGCCATAAGCCGATCCGCGAACATTATACGCTTCCGGATCTCTCGGATTGTTGCGGATAACTTCGTTGAGTGAACTGATATTTTCGGTAGAACCCTGTGCCTTGTCGATACCGGTCATGTCGGTGGTCGAGGTGCTCTGGCATCCGGCAATCGCAAGCGCGAAAACAGAGACAATGACGAGCCCCGTGAGACGTGAGGTCTTGGGTTCCGACCAGATTGCGCGACGTGTGGTCAGTTCAACTGGATGAGTCATGTCTTACGTGTCCCGTTCAATGAAAAGCCGCAACGGCTTTATTGTTCCGATGGCACCAAACGAAAAAGGGCGGTGTGACGCAAGCCACTCCACCCCGTGATCGGGTCAAGGCGTCGATAAATCGAAGATCAACGAGCCGCGGAAGCGCGGGCCGGTGTCTTCTTTACAGGCATTGGAAGAAGACCTTCGCGCTGAGCCTGCTTTCGAGCGAGTTTGCGGGCGCGGCTGATTGCCTCGGCCTTCTGACGCGCGCGCTTGATCGATGGCTTCTCATAATGATCATGCATCTTCATTTCGCGGAACATGCCTTCGCGCTGCATCTTCTTCTTGAGGACGCGGAGAGCCTGATCAACATTATTTTCGCGTACGAGTACCTGCACGTTTTATCCTGTATCTCTTAGAATTTCGTTGAGCCCGGGCCGCATCCCCAATTCTTCAAGGGACAGCAAACCAGACTTCGCGACGGTCATCCATCGCAAACTGCGGTGGCCATTATCAGAAAGTTCGAGGTATGTCCATGGTGGTGCCGCGCAAAAGGCTCGATGTGGCTGCAAACACGAAGCAGGTTTTGCTAATTTTAGTTTAACCGGCATTGAGCGCCAATCTCCGTCGCAAAATGGCAAAAGAGCTTTGGGCGGATGCGATACTGATGCATAAAAGCATGGCATTCTCTGTTGAAATCGATGTCGATTTCTGAACAGGCAAATGCAGGTAAACTCGTTCGAACAATCGCTTTGCGATGGCTCAATTGGTGGGCCAAGCTGCTGGGAATGAATGATGCGGAAATATTCGGTATTTGCTTTGGCCCGCGAAGCGCTGCGAGCCCACAAGGGCTGGGACCAGCAATGGAGTTCGCCGGAACCCAGGCCAGAATACGACGTCATCATAGTCGGCGCTGGAGGGCACGGGCTTGCCACTGCTTATTATCTTGCCAAGGAACACGGTATTACCAATGTCGCCGTGCTTGAAAAGGGATGGCTCGGCGGGGGCAATACGGGCCGCAATACCACGATCATCCGCTCGAACTATCTGTACGATGAATCCGCCGGAATCTATGAGCACGCGGTGAAGCTCTGGGAAGGTTTGAGCCAGGACCTCAACTACAATGTGATGTATTCGGCGCGCGGCGTCATGATGCTGGCGCACAATATCCACGACGTCCAGGTGTTCAAGCGGCATATTCACGCGAACCGGCTAAACGGCATCGACAATGAGTGGCTGACGCCGGAGCAGGTGAAGGAGTTCTGCCCGCCGATCAATCTTTCAGCGAGTGCCCGGTATCCGATCATCGGTGCAGCACTGCAGCGGCGTGGCGGCACCGCCCGGCATGATGCCGTGGCTTGGGGCTATGCGCGCGCAGCCGCCGATCGCGGAGTGCATATCATCCAGAACTGCGAAGTAACCGGCATTCGCCGCGCTCCCAATGGGGCCGTCGTCGGAGTCGATACCAATCGCGGACCGATCAATGCCAGGAAAGTCGGCGTTGTGGCGGCTGGTCATACCTCGGTGATCATGAACATGGCGGGTGTGCGCATGCCGCTGGAGAGCTATCCCCTTCAGGCGCTGGTGTCGGAGCCGGTCAAGCCGCTCATACCATGCGTGATCATGTCGAATACCGTCCACGCCTATATTTCCCAGTCGGACAAGGGGGAGATGGTCATCGGCGCGGGAACTGACCAATACACGTCTTACTCGCAGACCGGCGGTCTTCACATCATCAACCACACGCTCGATGCGATCTGCGAAATGTTTCCCGTCCTTACACGACTGAAGATGCTGCGGTCCTGGGGCGGCATTGTCGACGTAACGCCGGATCGTTCGCCCATCCTCGCCAAGACGCCGGTCTCCGGCCTTTATGTCAATTGCGGCTGGGGCACCGGCGGGTTCAAAGCGACGCCCGGGTCGGGAAATGTGTTCGCCCACACAATTGCGCGGGATGAACCGCACCGTATCAATGCGCCGTTCACGATCGAGCGCTTCACTTCCGGCCGGCTGATCGACGAAGCCGCCGCGGCCGCTGTTGCGCACTGAATTTTCAAGGAAGACCACGACATGCTTCTCATCAAATGCCCTTATTGTGAAGAAGAGCGCCCCGAACTAGAGTTCCGCAACGCTGGTGAAGCGCATCTCGTGCGCGCCAATCCGATTACTGAACAATCCGATGAGGATTTTGCAGCGTTTCTCTATTTCCGCCAGAATCCGAAGGGGCTGCAGTTCGAGCGCTGGCGCCATATTCATGGGTGCGGAAGATTCTTCAATGCGGTTCGCGATTCCGTGTCCGACAAATTCCTGACAGTTTACAAGGCCGGGGAGCCCCGCCCGGACATGCAGCCCCAACTTTCGCCCGCGCCGGCGGAACTGCCCGTGACCAAGCGCTCACCGCGTACCAAGAAAGTGGAGGTTTGAGCCGATGAGCACCTCTACCCATTCCGGCAGCAATCGTATCCACGGCGCGGGCCGTTTGACCCCGGCGAAAACCGTACGCTTTACGTTTGACGGGCAGAACCTGACCGGGCTCGAAGGCGATACGCTGGCTTCCGCGCTACTCGCCAACGGTATTCATCTCGTCGGGCGTTCATTCAAATATCACCGGCCACGCGGCATTCTCTCCGCAGGCAGCGAAGAGCCGAACGCCTTGGTGGATATCGAGCGTGACAAGTCTCGCAGGCAGCCCAATGTGCGCGCGACCGTGCAGGAAATCTACGACGGTCTCAAAGTGAAATCCCAGAATCGCTGGCCCTCGCTCACGTTCGACGTCGGCGCGCTTGGAGACGTGTTTTCGCCGATGCTGCCGGCGGGCTTCTACTACAAAACTTTCATGTGGCCGAAGTTTGCGTGGAAGTCGATCTACGAACCAAGGATTCGTGCTGCTGCGGGTCTGGGCGTGACGCCGGGCGAGCCGGATACCGACCGTTATTCCAACCGTTTCGCCCATTGCGATGTGCTCATCGTCGGCGCGGGTGCCGCCGGTCTGGCGGCTGCTCTCAGTGCCGCATCGACTGGTGCCAGCGTCATCATCTGTGACGAACAACCGGAGGCGGGTGGAGCTCTCCGTTATGAAAGCGCCGTTACCATTGACGGCCAGCCGGGCTATGAATGGGCGGCGTCGGCAATCACGAAACTGCGCGCTCTCGATAATGTCACCGTGCTGACCCGCACGACTGCGTTCGGTTATTACGCGCAGAACTTCGTTGGATTGGTCGAGCGCATCAGCGATCATCTGAGCAGTCCAGCTTTGGACATGCCGCGCGAGCGGTTGTGGCAGGTTCGGGCCAAGAAGGTCGTTTTGGCCACCGGTGCCATCGAGCGGCATCTGGTCTTCGCCAATAATGACCGGCCTGGCGTCATGCTCGCATCGGCCGCCCGACTATTCCTCAATCAGCATGGAGTTGCCGTCGGCCGCAAAGTCGGTGTCTACACGTCCAACGATTCCGCGTATGCGGCGGCGATCGACCTGAAGAACGCCGGTATCGACGTGCCGGTCATCGTCGATACGCGAGACAATCCGACCTCCGCGATCGTGGATGCTGCCCGCTCGCTTGATATCGAAGTGCTGACCGGTCATGCCGTCTTCAGTGCCGGGGGCAAGCGGCGCGTGTCGTCGATGTCGATCCAGCCGACCAGGGGCGGAAGCGAACGCAAGGTCGCCGTCGATGCGCTGATCATGTCGGGCGGCTGGACGCCGTCAGTGCACCTGTTTTCACAATCTCGCGGCAAGGTGACATGGGATGCGGCGAACGAACGCTTTCTGCCCGGGACATACGCGCAGGATTGCGTATCCGTCGGCGCTTGCAACGGCACAGATGGTTTGCAGGCGACATTGGACGAGGGACTTGCAGCTGGTGAAGGCAGAACCTCACCAATCGTCGCGACCAACGGAACCGAATGGACAGGCGGCATGATAGGCTCGGCACCCGGCGCTGGCGCCGATACGAGTGTAAAGGCGTTTGTCGATTTCCAGAATGATGTCACTGCCAAGGATGTTCGACTTGCCGTGCGTGAGGGCATGCACTCGATCGAGCATGTCAAGCGCTTCACCACCAATGGAATGGCGACGGACCAGGGCAAGACTTCAAATCTCCACGGCCTTGCGATTGCCGCTGAGGCCCTTGACCGGCCGATCCCGGCGGTTGGACTGACTACATTCCGCGCGCCGTTTACGCCGGTCACATTTGGTGCGATCGTCAATCACGCGCGGCATGATCTGTTCGATCCCACACGCGAGACGCCGATGCATGATTGGCACGCAGCTCAGGGCGCGGCTTTCGAAGATGTCGGTCAATGGAAACGGGCCTGGTACTATCCCCAGGCCGGCGAAGACATGCACAGCGCAGTCAACCGCGAGTGTGTCGCCGTGCGTAACCAAGCCGGCATTTTCGACGCATCTACGCTCGGCAAAATCGAAGTCGTTGGTCCGGATGCCGCTAAGTTCCTCGAGCTTCTCTATACCAATCCGTGGGAGAAACTTGGCGTGGGACGCTGCCGTTACGGCATCATGCTGCGCGAGGATGGTTTTATTTATGACGACGGCGTCGTTGGACGGCTGGCGGAGGACCGCTTTCACGTGACCACAACGACTGGCGGCGCGCCGCGGGTCATGCATCATATGGAAGACTATCTCCAGACAGAATTCCCGCATCTCAATGTCTGGCTCACCTCCACAACGGAGCAATGGGCGGTCATTGCCGTACAAGGCCCAAAGGCCCGCGAGATCATAGCGCCGCTGGTTGAAGGCATCGATATGTCCAATGAGGCCATGCCGCATATGAGCGTGCGCGAAGGCAAGATTTGCGGAGTGCCGACACGGCTGTTCCGTATGTCGTTCACCGGTGAGTCCGGCTATGAAATCAACGTGCCTGCGGATTACGGCAGGGCAGTCTGGGAAGCAGTTTACGGCCGAGGCAAGCCGCTCGGGCTCACGCCCTATGGCACGGAAGCGATGCATGTCCTGCGCGCCGAGAAGGGTTATATCATCGTTGGTCAGGATACGGACGGGACCGTCACACCGCATGATGCAGGGCTGACCTGGGCTATCGGCAAGAACAAAACGGATTATGTCGGCATCCGCGGTTTGTTGCGCCGGGATCTGGTGGCCAATGGCCGTAAACAGCTCGTGGGATTGAAGACTGTTGACCCGACGATTGTGCTGGAAGAGGGTGCGCAGATCGTGGCTAACCCCAACCAGCCCGTACCAATGACCATGATCGGCCATGTGACCTCGTCCTACTGGTCGGAAAATTGCGGTCGCTCCATCGCTTTGGCCCTGGTGATCGACGGGACGAAGCGGCTCGGCGAAACGCTTTACGTACCGATGCCCAATGGAGTGATCGAAGTAGAGGTCACGGGAATGGTGTTTTTCGATGAAAAGGGAGAGCGTTTGAATGGTTGAGTTGGCCCATGCAACGCGATTGCATCCGCTGCAAGCGGGCAACCCGGATGTTGCGTCCGCATCAGTTACCCTTGCTGACAATGCGACGCGTGTTTCGCTTCGAAGCAGGGCCGATGCAGTAGCGGCTCTGTCAGGGACGCTCGGTTTGGCGTTGCCGACGAAACCGAAGACGACCGCTACCAGCGGAAGCCGAGCGGCGCTGTGGCTTGGCCCCGACGAGTGGCTGATCATAGATGACGTCGACAGCAGCGTTGCGGCCGATCTTGCCGAAGCGAAAGTGCTGCATTCGGCGGTCGATATTTCTCACCGCAACGTGGGAATAATCGTGGACGGCAGGGGAGCTGCCGCTGTGGTCAATGGTGGCTGCCCGCAGGATTTGTCGTTGAAGGCTTTCCCGGTGGGGGCGGCGTCCAGAACTGTTCTTGGCAAGATCGAGATTGTCCTGTGGCGCAATGCTGAAAACAGGTTCCGCGTGGAATGCTGGCGGTCATTCGCGAACTATGCCTATGCATTTCTGCGGGAGTCTGCGCGCGACGTGGCCGTTTAGCACCAAAGGAACAATGGCCTTAGCGTCGGCTGCGTGAGCCCGCGCACCTCTAGTGCGTTTTGATTGGAATTACCGAGGAAAAGAACGCTGTGAAAAACGTTTGACGGGTTTTTCATAGTACCATACGCGGAATTTTATGTTAGGGGCGCAGGAGTTGGGCGCTATCTCAATTGCGCCACTGTTTTCCCCAAGTGAAATGCCGGTGACTGCCAGTTCGCGTGGTCTCTTTGCATAGAGAAATCGTGATGGCTGTAAGAAAGCGTCTGGTTATCAATTTTACCGGCTATGAGGGATTACACCCTGACAAGGTGCGTGGCCGGTATCTGAATAGCTGCGCTGATTTCAGCCGGCTATGGCACGCCAGGACGCAGGCATCATCCATGACGATGGAGGGGCGCGATATAGGTTCGATGCGTATCGAAACAACCGGCGCGGACTGGCAGACGGAAACGGAATTCTGCCAGTTTGGCAGTGCCGATATTTTCGACGCCTATGCCGCCCGGAATGTCGCGACGCGGTTCCTCACCGGCCTGATCGCGTTTTTCGATATCCTACTGAGCGGCACATTTTTTCGCTATCTTCGGACGAGCTGGCGCTTTTGTATATTCTTCCTGTGGCCGTTTGCCTTTGCCTGTTTCGTAACTCTGGTGACGATCTTTCTAGGGGCATTGCCGCTGCTTGCAGGATTCCATGCACTTCACATGGTCTGGACGATACCGTTCGCGTTGTTGGTGGGCCGATTGCTCGTCCGCTGGCCGGGCGACAAATTGTTCTTCTCCTACCTGCTCGACGATTGGACAGCAGCAGCAGATCGTATCCATCTGCGTAACGCCGGTCTTGTGGAACGGCGGCGCGAATTCGCCAGGCACCTTTGCGATAAATTGCGTGCGAGCAATGCCGACGAGGTGGTCATTATAGGTCACAGCCTCGGCACTGTTCCAGCCGTGGAGGCCATAGCCGATGTTTGGCGCAGTGATCCCGCACTGCTACGGCAGAGACCAGTATCCTTGCTTGCGGCAGGCTCGTGCCTGCTGATGATTGCATTTCATCCTCGCGCTGCAAGCCTGCGTGAAGATGCCAGAATCGTATTCCAGGAAGCGCCGGTTCTATGGACGGAATTCCAGACGATCTCCGACATCATCCACTTTTATAAGTCGGATCCTGCCGCCGCTCTCGGCATAAAGCCGCTCAACCACCCTATTGTCCGTCAGATCCGCTTCAAAAATATCCACAGTGCCAATCGTTATGCCAGGGCGAAGGCGAACTTCTTCAAGATGCACCTTCTGTTTCTTAAGGGAGCGCAGATCCGCAACCCGTACGATATTGGCATGTTTGTTCAGGGGCCGTTCGAATTCAAAGAACTCATGACGACCTATCGGGACAGCCCTGCACCACTGGATGCCGAAGGGCGACTGGCTTGACGTTGGCTCAGTCCATTTCCGGAGGTTGTGCAAGTATGGCAAGGGTCAACCAGTTTGCGACGAGGGCGGGCTTGAGCGTGTTTTCAATCTCCAACGTGACCTCGTAATTGTTGAGGACACGGCCCGAGGGGCGAATATCCGCATCAGCGAGTTTGAAACGAGCCCGTACGCGCTTGCCGGTAACAACGGGCGACATAAAGCGGACCTTGTCGAAACCGTAATTGATACCCATTGTTGCGCCTTCGATCATCGGTAAGGCCTCATAGGCCAATGTCGACAGCAGCGAGATTGTCAGAAACCCATGCGCGATAGTGCCACCAAAGGGGGCCTCTTTTGCTGCGCGCTCGGGATCTACATGGATGAACTGGTGATCATCGGTTGCGTCGGCAAACTGATTGATCATTTCCTGGGTAATCGTGCGCCACTCCGAGCAGCCAATTTCAGTTCCGATAGCTGCTTTCAGTTGCTTGAGCGTCATCGCTGCTTTCATAGTCTCGACTTTCTGCGCGCGTTCATTCGGGATACTGGCTTTCGATAGTCTCTAGCGCGCCATTTGTCATCCCCGACCAGCGTATCCTAAGCGGTCCACTGCTGGATGTCGTCGCGCTCCCCGATAAGCGCGAGGCCGTGGGCAATAGAGAGCAGTTCGCCCCCACTCTCGATCCGGCCGTGATCGAAGCGCTCGGTGAAAATGCGGCGAACCGCGGGAACGAATGATGTTCCGCCGGTCAGGAATATCTTGTCGATGCTGGAAGGTGACGTATTTGTCTTCTCAAGCACATCGTCCAAGGCCCCTTCTATTCGCTCCAGATCACCGGAAATCCAGTTTTCAAAATCAGAACGGCGTATCAGTTTGCGCCCTCCATCGCCAAGCGGGGCGAAATTGAATTCCGCTTCATCTGCCGAGGAGAGCGCAATTTTGGTTGCGGACACGGCCTGATAGAGCGGATAGCCCTCGTCATGATCCACCAGATCTACGAATGTTTCGAGTTTTTCCGGCTCCAGGCTGTCACGAACCAATTTCTTGAGGGCGACGAACTCCTTTGAAGTCTTGAAGATCGACAGCTGATTCCAGCGGCCGAAATTCGCGTACCAGGAAGATGGAACTTCCAAGGTTTTGTTGAAGCTCTTGAACAGGCTGCCTTTGCCGATTTGCGGTGATACGATTTGATCGATCATGCGATAATCGAAATGATCGCCCGCGACGCCGACGCCGGAATGCCCGACGGGCGTCGCGCTAAGTTTGCCCCCTGATGTTTCGAAGCGGATGATCGAATAGTCTGTCGTGCCGCCGCCGAAATCGGCTACCAGCACGGTAGCATCGGATTGTAGATGCTGGGCGAAATAAAAGGCTGCCGCTACCGGCTCATAAACGAAGTGGATTTCCGGAAAGCCGAATCGTGTGAGCGCCGCGTTATAGCGCTCGGTTGCCAGAACCGCGTCTGGATTGGCGCCGGCAAAATGCACAGGACGTCCGGTGACAATGCGCGTGATGTCGGCAGGCCAGTTGTCGCCGGCATAGGTTTTGAGACGGCGCAGAAAAATTTCCATCAGATCTTCAAACGTCTGCCGCTTGGCAAATATCAATGTACCCTGAAAGAGAGCACTGGCGGCAAAGGTCTTGATCGATTGCAGGAAGCGGCATTCGCCAGGATGATCAATGAACTGGCGAATTGCCGCATGGCCGGCTTCTACCTTCAGTGCCGATGCGCCAGCCAATGGATCTTTCATGAATGACAAGGCGGTGCGCATGCTGTCAGCCGTTCCGGCGGTGCTGGTGAACGACAGCGAGCGGGTCGATGCCCCGTTGGCAAGGGCCATGACAGTGTTGGTTGTGCCAAAGTCGAAACCCAGCGCCTGAGCCATGGCCGCGCTCCTTGATGCCAAAAATTGATGGGCCGTGAACATGTGGAGGGGAGGCCAAGCGCCTCACCGATTGGGAACGCGCGTCATTGCATGGCAGAGCAATGGATGCAAGTGGGCTAGGCTTCAACCCGGGCCCGCTCTCCGGCGCTTTGGATGAAATCAACGAAAGCCCGCAGCGGGACGGGCATGTGCGTGCGGCTCGGATAGTACAACCGCGGTCCGGTAAAGCTTTGCCACCAGGCGCCAAGCACTGGGACAAGCTCGCCGCTCGCGATGGCTGAACTCACGTATTCCTCAAACGTATAGATCAGCCCGATACCCGCGACGGCGGCACCAACGCTGACTGCCGCCGTCGAGGCAATGAGCGGACCCTTAGGGGTGACTTTTATCAGTTTGCCGCCCCGTTCGAATTCCCAACCTGGGATAACGCCGCTGGCAAAACGGTGGCGTATGCATGCGTGGTGGATAAGTTCACGCGGATGCTCAGGCTTGCCTTTCTTTGCGATATAGGCTGGAGCCGCAGCGACAACAAACCGCTGGCTGCGCGGCCCTATCGGGATCGCAATCATGTCGCGCTCGATGCTCTCGTCATAACGAATGCCCGCGTCGAAGCCTGCGGCCAAGACATCGATGAATGTGTCAGAGGCTGAAACCTCCAGCGTGATTCCGGGATGTGCAGCGAGAAACCGATTCACGATAGGCGGCAGAATCTTCTGCGCTACGATGACCGGTACGTTGAGCTTGAGGGTACCGGAGGGACTGTCGCGGAAATTGTTCAAAGCATCGAGTGCACTCGCAATCTCGCTCAGGGCTGGATTGAGTCGCTCGAGCAGCTGTGTTCCCGCCTCGGTTGGCGTTACGCTGCGTGTGGTTCGGTTGAGAAGTCTGACGCCGACACGCGCCTCCAGCCGGCGTATCGCCTCGCTCAGCGAAGACGCCGAGACACCGCGGAGCGTCGCGGCAGCGCGAAAACTGCGGGCCTGTGCGACGGCAACGAAAGCATCGAGGTCAAATAGATTGGGCATTGTGCATTTTTCCGTACGACCCGTGCAGAATATACCGGATTATCGCACACGCAAGGCTCTTTTATATTGATTGGCGAAGGTTGAACTACGGAGTTGAGACATATGAGATATCTTCACCTTGGAAGAACCGGGCCGAAAGTTTCCGGGATTGGACTTGGCTGCATGGGCATGTCTGGCATGTATGGCCCCTCGGATCGGGCTGAAAGCATTGCAACCATTCATGCTTCGCTGGATGCGGGGATCAATCTTCTCGACACGGGCGATTTCTATGGTCAGGGCCACAATGAGATGCTTATCGCAGAGGCCCTGAATGGCAAGAGGCGTGAAGATGTGATCCTCAGCGTCAAATATGGAGCGCTACGCGATCCAGCCGGCGGTTGGTCCGGCTTTGACGCGCGGCCGGAAGCTACAAAAAACTTCCTCGCCTGTTCGTTGCAGCGCCTTGGGGTCGACTATATCGACATATATCGCCCGGCGAGACTTGATCCAAACGTACCCATTGAAGACACGATTGGGGCGATCTCCGACATGGTCAAAGCGGGTTATGTCAAGCACATTGGCTTGTCAGAGGTTGGTTCGGCAACGATCCGGAAAGCCGCAGCCGTTCATCCAATCGTGGACCTGCAGATCGAGTATTCGCTGATATCTCGCGGTATCGAAGATAACATCCTGCAGACCTGCCGCGAACTGGGGATCGCAGTCACTGCCTACGGGGTGCTTTCTCGAGGCCTCATCAGCGGTCACTGGAAAAAAGACAATGCAGGCCCGGGCGACTTCCGGACGCATAGCCCACGTTTTCAAGGCGAGAACGTCGACAAGAACCTCGCGCTGGTCGATGCCTTGCAAGAGATCGCAACTAGCAAAGGAGTTACGGTCGCACAGATTGCCATCGCCTGGGTCGCCACGCAGGGTAAAGACGTCATACCGGTAATCGGGGCGCGGCGGCTTGACCGGTTGAACGAGGCTCTTGGCGCGCTCGATGTCGAGCTTACAAGCGAAGACCTCAGCGCCATCGAAAGGGCTGTGCCCAAGGGCGCAGCCGCCGGAACACGCTATTCCGAGGCGCAGATGGCGCATCTCGACAGTGAGGCTGGTTCCCGCCATTGAGGCTTGCCACGACCCCAAACAGCGGTGTTTCCGGGTTGTGCGCGTTAGTTTCATCCGATGCAGGCGGCGTCCCGGGTGGGGCTACCCTGCCGATTTTGGCGCCTGCTTTTCCATGTGTCCTCCAAATTCGCGTCGCATGGCGGACAAGATCTTGTTGGCGAAATCGGCGTTGCCGCGCGAGGAGAAGCGCTCCTGCAAGGCGGCGCTGAGTACGGGCGTCGGTACGGCCTCGTCGATAGCCGCCATAACAGTCCAGCGGCCTTCGCCGGAATCCGAAACACGCCCCTCATAGCCCGCCAGCGCCGGATCGCCATGCAAGGCATCGGCCGTGAGATCGAGAAGCCAGGAACTGATGACGCTGCCGCGCCGCCATACTTCCGCAACGTCGGGCAGGTTGAACTCGTACTGATAGTGTTCGGGGTGCTGAAGCGGCGTCGTTTCCGCGTCGACCTCATGTGCTCGCAAACCGATATCGGCGTTGCGCAGAATGTTGAGGCCTTCCGCATAGGCAGCCATCAAACCGTACTCGATGCCATTATGCACCATTTTGACAAAATGCCCGGCGCCATGTGGCCCGCAATGCAGATAACCTTGATCAGCCGTACTGCCCACCACGGGGTTCTCCAGACGGCTCGGTGTTTCAGATACATTGCCCTTGCCGGGAGCAAGAGCAGCAAAGATGGGGGCCAGGTGTTGAACAATATCGTTCTCGCCGCCAATCATCAGGCAGTAGCCGCGCTCGAAGCCAAAAATTCCGCCACTCGTCCCCACGTCGACATAGTGAACGCCGCTGGATTTAAGTTCGCCGCTGCGGCGAATATCATCATGGTAGTAAGAATTTCCACCATCGATGACGATATCGTCCTTGTCCAGCAAAGGTACCAATTGGGCCAGGACCTTGTCGACTACGGCGGCCGGCAACATAAGCCAAACGGCACGCGGCTTTGCCAGCATCGAGACAAATTCCTGCAGGGAGGTGCTGCCTTTAGCGCCAAGACTTTGCAGTTCTATCATACTCTCGGCACGGGTATCGTGTACGACACAGTCATGTCCATGCTTCATCAAGCGCTGTGCCATGTTGCTGCCCATACGCCCCAGTCCAATCATACCCAACTGCATGTCGAATCTCCGCCAAAAATTAGAATGTTGAGGAAGCTACACCTAATTGGCGGCAGGGCAATGCCGCGCACCGCAAGTCAGCGCGTCTGGAGACAAGCCAGAGTCTGGAAAGGCAAGGCATTGACGCGAGCTTGCTCCCTTGCGAGGTGCTCGGAGAGCGTCGCTTTGGTTGCTTGACGCGAGCGTCCCACCAGCGCAAGGGCGGTGCCATGTCACCGCCCGGTGCTCCTCAATATAGCTGAATTCCAAACAGGCCGATCAACTGATCCGATAGTGAAGCCCCGCGCGAACGAATGTCCAGCACGCGGGTGCCTTGCGATAGAAACGATCTCCCGGTGAGCCGCGTTAATCGGCTTCCTGCTGTGGCCGTTCCTCCTTGACTGATTCAGAACTGGAAGGGATGGGGGTCTGGTCTGTCGAAATACTCGCTGTCTTCGTCTGTTTGTCGACGGATGCGGTATGTCCGGCGCAATCGGCCGACGCGGCGGACATGGTGAAACCAAAGGCAGCGGCAAGTACAAGGATTGTTCTCATCGTCCAACTCCTAACTTCGTGATGCGCCGCCCAGTTTATATGCTGATCCCCATAAGACGAAATCACACTTTTGTTGGAGGAGTGGTCAGACCGGTTTCGCTGAGGATGGTGCCGCTCGTCGGGCCCCGATCTCGCTTCAATCCCGATGGCGTAGCGCTTCCCGACGAACTTCTTCGGCCAGCACCTCGCCGGCTACATGGAGCCCGCACCGCAAACGCAGGCTCCATCGCACTATCAGGAAACGGAGGAATGAACCGTGCTGAAATCGTTGCTGAGCACCGCTGTTATCGCATTCGGAATGATTGGACCCACGATGGCGCAAGAACGTATTCGCCTTTCGTCAAACTGGGGCGAGGTCACGGCCGATCTCGCTGGTAATGAAGCCGCGAAGTCGTTGGCTCAGATGTTGCCGCGCACCATCGAGATGAGTGACCATCTTCGCCAGGAGAAGACTGGCAAGTTGCCGGCCGCATTGCCGGAGCAGACGCGCCAGCGCGACTTCTCGATCGGCACGCTCGGGCTGTGGAGTTCCGATCACTTCGTAATCTACTATCGGAGTGGTCGTGTCCCTTTGCCAGGCATCATTGTGCTGGGGAAGGTCCCCGGCAATGTTGCAGTCTTTGATCGTCCCGGTTCCGTCGCGGTGAGAATTGAACGTGACTGATGCACGTGCAGTGTAGGCGCGAAGCTAGCGCCGCTCTGGCACCTATCGCAGGAGATGATGCCCGGAGTTCGAAGCCTGAAACATGCCGGGACGACCATGCAAGAACCATCAGGTCACAAATTCCCAGCCCAACCCTGACACATCGAAAACCTCATCGTTGTTGCAGGTCAACCGTGAAGCTTGCGCAATAGCAATCCAAGGCGCTCTTCAGGAGCTGCCGTGGTCATCTCGGCGGTTGGCCTGCTCGGCACACCGCTCTTGCGGCCGGCTCTCACTTCGCTTGGCGTATAGCCGAACTCCCTTTTGAATGCCCGGCTGAACTCTGCGCCGTCACTGAAACACCGTTGTTCAGCAATTTCGACGATACGACGTTTGTCGTTTGGATCGGCCAACACCGCGTGTGCATCGAGCAGACGCTGGTGCTGCAGGTAATGCATGACGCCGCCGAACGGCTCGAACATCCGATAAAGACCTGTGCGTGAAATCGCGAGGTCGCGGCACAGGACATTTGCATTGAACGATGGGTCGAACAATCTGGATTGTACTATACGACGCGCCTTTTCGAGCAACACGCGGGCGATAGGTGCTCGAGCCTCCTCGATGTTGCCTTGAGAGGGCAGCAGGCACGCCCGGATCATCGCCCGCGTCGCGCCCACAAGTTCAGGCAAATTTTCCAGATCGACCGCTGGCAACCGTTTCGCCAGTCCGATGAAGTAATCGGACAATAGCCGGCCCATCGTCGTGTCGACTGCGGAGAACTCCGAAGCGCTGAGGACATATGCCACTTCCGGGTCGAAGTCCCGGGGAACGAAAAGCATCAGCATTTCGCTATCTGTTACATTTCCCTCAAACCCACGCCCCAGCGCATGGACCTGTACGATACCGGCGCCGCCTTGAAAGCTTCCTGCCGGACCAACGGTGCTGATCGATCCGTTGAGTGGAACAGTCAACGTCCAATGATCGAGCGTTTCCCTGCGCGTGTGACCAGGGATACTTGCAAATTCGAGTGCACTGGTTCTGATCCGGGAGAACGCCAGGCTGCCGAGATCCCAGACCGTTTGCTTTCCTTCAAACCCACGAGACGTGTCCCTGCATTCGCCAAACTCGAGCATCGACGAGAAGCTTTTGCGCCACGACTGGTATTGGACTTCAACCGGCAAGCTTCTGGTATCAAAACTGAATGCAGGAATAGCAAATACGGCTTGAGATGAGCGTTTCGATGGGAGTGGCGGACAGCCCACGGGAGACGCCGCTGCGACATGCGCGAAGTTTCGATCGAGCGAGGCATCCGACGGCACGATGTGATCATGAGCGTTCATAATTTCACCATCGTACCGGTACGAGGAAAAAGGGCGACGTTGCCTCATAAGTTTTGCCGAGCGAACGTTACTTCGGTCCTTTGTTGGGGGAAGTACAGACATTGCCGCTCCAAAAAAGGCGCCCAATTTGGAAACCACACAATTACGGATGGTTGTATTGGACAGCATGGCATGACTACTGAAGTTTGTTCAGTACGTAACTGTTACGAAACGAGTTGCGCAACTGACTGTTGTTCTAAATGCGCGCGCTGGATATTAGATCGAAGCTCCGCGGGAACTGCTGAAAGACTTCGCCGACAGCAAAACGGCAATCCATGCCGCACCGGGTGAGCTTTCGCAGTAGACAATGAACGCAATGAGAATAGGAACGCCAATGAACGCCCCTGGCACTCCCCACATGAAGCTCCAGAAAAACACCGAAAAAATGACGGCGAAAGGCGAGATCGCCAAGGATGTGCCGATCAACAAGGGTTCAAGATAGCTCCCAATCAGGAACTGGATCAGGTTGAGTCCGACAAATACTGCCAAAGCCATCTGCCAGGAGTCAAACTGCCCTATGGCAAAAAGCGTTGGCAGGACAGTCGCCACGAACGGGCCGAGGAACGGGATGTAATTAAGGGTGAAGGCAATCGCGCCCCAGGCGGCCGCCAGTTCGAGACCGGCGAAGTAGGCGAATGCCCAGACGATCAAGCCGGTGAGGATGCTCGCAAACGTGCGCACAAGCATGAAACGGCGCAGTTTCTTTGAAATCTCGCGATTGGCGTGAAGCATTTTCATGCCAAGGGGTTGAACAGCGGGGGATTGCAATCGCTTGCCGAAATCCTCTGTTTCGAGGAGGCCCAGCATGACGAAGACAAAGACCAGTAACGCAAATCCCGCGAAACTATTGAGGCGACCGGCTAGCCCATGGGTAAAGCCGACGAGCCATGTCACATCGAAGCGGTCGGCGAGCGGGCCAGCGATAGCAAAGCCGTGTTCTTCCAGCCAGTCAGTCCAGCGGACATAGACTTCCTGGAATTTGCGGGCATTGACAAACAGCCATTGGCCAAGCCTGCTCAGGCCCCAGGTCACCGAGGATCCGACGGCGATGATAATGAAGATTGTTGCAGAGAGCGTCATTAGCAGGGATAGCAGTTGAGGCATCCAGCGCTGCAATTTTATCTGGAGTGGCGCTACAAGTGCGATGACGAACAGGGCAAAGGCGAGCGGGACGAAGATTGTCTGGCCGAAACGAAGCAGCGCAAGCACAAGAATGCCAGTGGCAAGATAGCCGATCATCGGTCGTGCATATTGAATCGCCATGCCTTGCTCATCCGCTTCGCCCCAACCAAACTCGTGAAGTAACCGGCGGCTGCGTCCATCGTGGCGGTCGCAGCACGTCACACATACTGGCGAAGCGGCTTACGCCATGTCGCCGAAGATGGGCTCCAAGTCAGGATGTGGCCTTTTGCAGAGCGTCGCGCAGGACCTGTTCTTTGGTTTCATCCAGCGAGGTCTTGAGAACGACACCGCCGTAATGCGAGATATCCTTCAGCACTTTGTCGGCTGTCATAGATTGCACGAGGACGAACAGTGCGGCGTTTCCTGGCTGGATATTGGCTGCCAGGTCCTTCATGAAGTTGTCGTCGATGCCGACGTCGGTCAATGCCCCGCCGACGGCACCCGAGGCAGCACCCACGGCGGCGCCAATCAGCGGATTGAGAAACAGGACGCCAATCAGCAAGCCCCAAAAGCTGCCGGAAATCGCACCGGCTGCCGTCGTGCTCACCATCTGGTTGAGCTTGATCTTGCCTGCTTCCGTCTTCGTGGCGATGACAGCGTCGCCGAGCGTGATCAGATACTCTTTCTGGAGTTCGAGCAGGCGATTGCGCACCTCCTCGGCTTTCGGTTCGGTCGGATATACGATCACAATCAGATCAGACATGTTGCCTCCAATTTTCACGTGACGAATGCGGGGACGCTGCGAAAACTATACCGTGTCCAACCAGCCGATGATATTGGTCATGAATCCCAGAGCCATGCATTGCGTTTCTTTTTCCGTTGGTGGACTCGTCTGGAAGCCCGGTTATTCAGTCACTCGGAGGCGGATAGCCGATGCTCCGCGACCGTTCGAAGAAAAAAGCCTTGAGGCGCGAAATATCGGCTGGTTCGATTCCTTGCGGATCGGTAACGGCAATCCAGCCGTCGATGTAGTGCTCAGGCGCATAGACATGGCCATATCCCATCGGTGAGGTGGTGGCGATTGCCATATCGAAGAGAAGCTGCAGCATTGTCACGCCCGGCATCCATCGCAAGCTCGGCGACACGTCCGGGCCGCGTGGATTTTTCATCCATTCCGGCTCCCGATAGAGCGCGTGGAAATCGAAGAATGTAACGGGGTCGCTCGCATATTGAAGATAGACGATGCGAATGGGCCCCCAATCGGCGCCTGGAATATTCAGTGAGTTGTTCTGGTTGGTAAACCTTATGATCGCACCGTCACGGAAGCGCGGCAGCCATGCTGGCGAGCCTGGATTGCGATCGGCAGTTACGGAGTTCCAGATACGGCTTTGAAAGGGCGGGCCGCTCCAAAGCGCACCCTGAAAGGGATCGCCGATGATGTCGTAGAGATGTGTCGATAGTTCAGAGTTCATCGCGCCGAGGCTCAAGCCATGCAGGTAGAGCTTGGGCCTGCTGCCGCGCGGAAGCGTACTCCAGTAGCGGTACACTTCACGAAAGAGCGCTTGACCCGCCTCGGCGCCGTAGCCCGGCTCCACAAGCAATGACAGCCAACTGCTGAGATAGGAATATTGCATGGCGACGCTGGCAACGTCGCCGTGATGGAGATACTCGACGGTGTCGATACCCTCTGGGTCGACCCATCCTGTTCCCGTTGGAACGACAACAATCAAGGCCGATCTTTGGAAGCCGCCGTCACGCTTCAATTCTTCAAGCGCGAGGCGTGCTCGTTCATCGACCGTTTCCGCGGAGTTCAATCCGACATAGACCCTTATGGGATCAAGCGCCTTGGCGTTGAAAAACGCGCCGATCTGCGCGCCGGTGGGGGCAGACGCAATGAAGGCTCGTCCCTGCCTTCCCAAATCCTGCCAGTCGAGGACCGAGCCCGGGCCACCAGGTTTTGCAGGGTTCGATGGGCGTGTTAAACCGTCATCGATCCTTGCGTCGAGCTCGCGAAAGGATGTGTCGACCATGCGCAGGACAACCTTGAACAGAACACCCTGTGCGACCGACCAGAAGAGAACCAAGGCCAGAACACCGCCAACAACCTTTGAGACGCGGCGCGGCACGATGCGGTTGACCACGCGCGAGAACAGCCGGACCGTTTGCCGGAAGAGGCGGGCGAGCACGATGACCACCAGAAAAATCACCAAGGCGATGGCTGCAAGCTCGATTGGCTCCACGCTATCGACCGGGCCAAGCCCCATGAGGCTGCGCACCGTGTTTTGCCATTCGGCGGCCTTCCACAGGAAGACGCCAGCAGTTCCGACACTCAAAGTGATGGCAATCCATCTGACGGTTGTGTGGGCCCTGGCGTGCGGAACTGGAATCTCCAGATAGCGCCAGAGCCAAACAGCCGCCACGCCCACGCCATAGCCAAGCGCTGCGCTAAACCCGGAAAGCGCGCCCTGAACCAGATAGGAGCGCGGCATCAAGCTTGGCGTGAGGGAGGCCGCAAAGAAGAGAATACCGGCGAGAAGACCAACGGCGGAAAACGACTTTGCCAAACCTGATATATAAGCTTTCACATCCGATCCCCCCAATCGAAGGCAAATGGGCCGCTTTCGACGACCAACGGCGTTTGAAGTAACCGCCGGGCGGCCACGCATCGATTCGATGCCTGTCGAATAGTGCTGACAATTCCAGGCGTTGTCACGGCGATAGTTTGTTCGTTGACAAAGCCATGGACGACACAGCCCACATTCGGCGGATCGCTGCATGAAACCCGGCATATTTGAACTGAGAGCTTGGTTTTGGGATTCCATGCCTATCACAGATAATTGGACCCCCACTATATTCACAGAACATTGCGCTCGCGGCGTTTGTTGCACGCCTCGAAACCGGGTCACCTTCACGCGGGACAGGAGGTTTTCATCGTTTGGCCGTCGCTTGCAAAGCGCGATATCCGAAAGGGAGCCAGCACCGTCGCATGATCGGATCGTTGGCGGCCATTCCTCGGCGACTCAGATTGAGCAAGGCGGGAAGCCGAGTAAATCAGCACCTGAATAATTTGCGTCCTATTGGCGCAAACGGTTGACGTAAACCGGGAGACCCTGAAATGACCACTGCCACTACTGCACCAAAGACCGTGATGCAAAGATTGCTCGATGGTGTCGAGAAGGTGGGAAACATGGTTCCCCATCCGGTGATCATCTTCCTGATCCTGATCGGTATCGTGATTGTTTTATCGGCTGTGCTAAGTGCTTTCGGGGCGGCGGTCAGCTACGAGCGCATCAATCCGGATACTCACGAGATTGAAACCGCCTCGACGGCGATACGCAGCCTCCTGAACGTGGAAGGCATTCGATTTCTCTACTCGTCGCTCATTCCCAATTTCATGAGTTTCACGGCAGTGGGTCTTATGATAGCCGCCATGATCGGTGCAGGCGTAGCCGAAGAATCCGGTCTGGTCACCGCGCTCATCCGGAAGCTGGTCATTGTTTCACCGCGCTGGGCGCTGACCTACATTCTCGCTTTTGTGGGCATTCTTGCAAGTATTGCTGCGGATGCGGGTTATCTGGTCCTGATACCGCTTGCAGGGGTCGCCTATCTCGCAGTCGGACGTCATCCGCTGGCGGGTCTGGCGCTCGGCTTTGCTGCGGTAGCCGGCGCTTTTACCGTCAACATGCTCATCAAACCTCTCGACGCGGTCCTCGTGGAATTCACCAACGATGCAGCGCGGCTGGTCGATCCCGAACGATCGATCGGGCTGGCGTCGAATGTCTGGTTCTCCATCGCATCGGTGATCTTCCTGACTTTCATCATCGCTTTCATAACGGACCGCATGATTTCGCCGCGACTTGGAGACTACAAGCCGGAGGCATCGTCTGCCGGAAGCGATCCAGATCAAGGGGCGACGCTATCCGAGCAGGAATCACGCGGCCTGAGGTTCGCATTCTACGGGCTTGCAGGTCTTGTGCTTGTATTCCTGCTTTTGACCATTCCGAGTGGCGCGCCCTTGCGCAATCCCGAAACCGGCGAATTGATCGGCAATTCTCCATTCATGAACGGCCTGATCGCGCTCATCATGCTCATCTTTCTGGTAACGGGGTGGACCTACGGCATTGGCGCCGGCACATTGAGGACGCTGACGGAGGTGATCGCCGCGATCGAGAAGTCCATCAAGAACATGGGCGGTACGATCTTCCTGTTCTTCGTCCTCAGCCAGTTCGTCGCCTGCTTTACCTACACCAATATAGGCACGGTTATGGCACTCAGCCTTTCCGGTGCGCTGCAGGCGGCAAATATCGGTGCCCTGCCACTGCTGATAGGCTTCATTGTCGTCGTCGCCATCATCGACCTGCTGCTGACCGGCGCAATCGCAAAGTGGGCGATCTTCGCTCCAGTTTTCGTCCCGTTGCTGATGAAGCTCGGTGTGGAGCCAGAAGCAGTGCTTGCGGCTTACCGCGTTGGCGACTCGCCGATGAATGCCATCACCCCGCTCAATGCATATTTTGCGCTCGTCGTCGGCTTCGCCCAGAAATACGACAAGTCCGCGGGCGTTGGGACCATCGTCTCGCTGATGCTGCCCTACGTCGTTTTGATGTTCGTGCTTTGGACAGCGCTCTTCGCAGTCTGGAAAGCCCTGGGGTTGCCGTGGGGCCTGTAGTTAGACTGCGGATATCATCGAATTGGAACTAAAGTGATCGGATGGACATCATGAGCAAGAATTCTATCCCCCTCGACGTCGCGGCGGCAGAAGATCACCTGATGCGATTTTTATCGGTCGAAGGCGTAACTGGACAGGAAGCCAACATTGCCGCTGCCGTCTGCGATGCTCTGAAGAAGATCGGTGTGCCGGAGTCTGCCATTCGTTTCGACGACGCCAACGAGCGGATTCCGCTACCGACCGAAACAGGCAATCTGATCGTTACCCTGCCCGGGACACGACCGGGGCCACGGCTCCTCTTTTCTACGCATCTCGACACAGTTCCGCTGTGTGCAGGCGCAAAGCCGCGCCGCGAGGGCGACCGCATCGTCTCGGATGGAACTACGGCGCTTGGCGGTGATGCCCGCACAGGCGTGGCGGTCCTCGTCGTAGTGGCCGAAACTCTTATCAAGAATAGCCTGCTGCATCCGCCGATAACGCTGTTGTTCACCGTACGCGAGGAAAGCGGCTTGCATGGTGCTCGGGAACTCAATCCCGAGGATCTCGGCGGAGCGGTCATGTGCATCAATGTCGATGGCCAAATGGCTTCAGACCTGATCATCGGCGCTGTCGGCCAGGAGAATTGGGAAGTCGAGATCACCGGCCGCGCCTCGCATGCTGGCGTTGCTCCTGAAAAGGGAATATCGGCAACGATGGTCGGAGCGATGGGCCTTGCCGAAGCACGCCGGGCCGGCTGGTTCGGCAAGGTCGTCAAATCAGATGGCCGGGGCACCAGCAACGTTGGCATCTTTGGCGGCAAGGACAACAAACCGGCCGGCGACGCGACCAACGTCGTGACCGATTATGCTTTTATCAAGGGCGAGGCGCGCAGCCCCGAATCCGCCTTCGCGACGAAGATCGCCAAAGGTTACGAAGAGGCATTCGCCAAAGCCCAGATTGAGGTCACGGATGACGCGGGTGATACGGCCGGGGTGAAATTCAGCCATGTGGCAGCCTATCCACCGTTCGAGCTCGGTAAGGACACTGCAATCGTGAGGCGTGCGACCAAAGCGCTTCAGGCGCTTGGCATCGAGCCGGTCTATGTATTTTCCAACGGCGGTCTGGATGCCAATTGGCTCGACAAACACGGCGTCCCCACCGTCACGATCGGTTCCGGCCAAGCCGAGATTCATACTATCAAGGAATATGTGAACCTTTTGGAGTTTGAAAAGGGCTGCCGTATCGGCGTCCTTATGGCAACGCTCGACGGCTGAACGGAATGGCGGACAATTTGCCGGCCAGTCGTCAACCTCTGGCTATCTCGCCGTACCAAGTCTTGCCGGCAAAGGTGGCGTGCCGCTGGTTTGCACGGCCCGAACAGGGCCAAACGAGGAGCTGAGCGATTGAGTCCGATAGCATACACAGGCACCATCATCGCCATTGCCGTCGTTCTGTTCGTCTGGAACAAGCTGCCGGTCGTCATCGTGGCCATGCTCACCGCATTGGCGCTTTGGGCAACGGGAGTGCTGACGATTGGCCAGGCGCTTGGCGGCTTTGGCGATCCGGCAGTCATATTTATCGCGTCGCTATTCGTTGTCAGCTCGGGGCTCGAAGTCACCGGGGTCACCGCCTGGGCCGGTCAGTTGCTCATCCGCGGCGCTGGTGAAGAAAGCCGGACGCGCCTGCTGCTTCTGATGATGGGGCTGGTTTCCCTGCTGACAGCTTTGATCAGCGTCAACGGCGCTGTCGCAGCACTGCTGCCCGTGGTCGTTGTGATCGCGGTGCGTCTCAAGCGCAATTCGTCGCAATTGCTCATGCCACTTGTTTTTGCCGCTCATGCGGGCTCAATGCTGGCGTTGACGGGAACGCCGGTGAACGTGCTGGTGTCGGAAGCAGGGCTTGACGCGGGGGTCGGCGGCTTCGGCTTTTTCGAATTTGCGCTTGTCGGTGTGCCGCTTCTGGCCGGAACCATGGCGATCATCGTGCTGTTCGGTAAGCAACTGCTTCCCGAGCGCAACGGCGCCACCATGCCGGCGGATTTCAGCCGCCATGCCAAGACGCTGGTCGAGCAATACGGGCTCGCCAGCGGAATCTATCAACTGCGGGTCCGTGCAAGCTCACCTATCGTGGGCGTGCCATCGTCGGGAATTGACCTGTCCGCACATCCGGAGCTGCAGCTTGTCGCCATACAAGAGGGCGAAACGGCGGGACCGCTGCGGCGGCCCCTCGTGGCCGAAGGCGATCATCTGCTTATACGCGGTGAGAGCGAAGCGGCGGCGGCATTCGCCGCACAGATGCATCTTGCCTTTCGGGACGCGAAGGCGGCTGGTCAAGGCGAGGATACGCTGTTCAATCGCAGTTCCGGGCTTGCGGAAGTCGTTATCCCACCACGTTCGGGCCTTATCGGGCAAAGCGTATTCCCTGGCATGGTCACCCAGAGTGGCGACCTGATCATTCTGGCGGTGCAGCGACCCGGCTTGGAGACCGCGGCGGTCAAGGGCGCAGGTGGAATCAAACTGCAGGCTGGTGACACCATGCTGCTGCAGGGCACGTGGAGAGCCCTTGACGTTCATCTCGACGATCCGGACGTTCTGGTGGTCAATTCACCAGAGCTGGTTCGTCGCCAGGCAGTTCCCATGGGGCCGGGCGCGCGGCAGGCCGTTATCATCTTGATTGGTATGGTTTTGCTTCTCGCGACCGGTATTGTTCCGCCGGTGGTATCCGGACTGCTTGCTGCCGGTGCGATCGTCCTGTCGGGGATCATGAGCGTCGAGCAAGCGTATCGCGCGATCGGCTGGACGACCGTCATCCTTGTCGGCGCCATGATGCCGCTTTCGACGGCCATGGTGGAAACGGGCGCGGCAAAGCTGATGGCCGAGCATCTCGTCAATCTCGTCGGAGATGCCGGACCTGTAGCGCTGCTCGCGGGCCTTTTCATTCTGACTGCGGTGATGGGGCAGCTCATCAGCAACACAGCAACGGCCCTTATCGTCATTCCGATCGGTGTGGCCGCTGCCATGGCGATGGGCATCTCACCCCGTCCAGTGCTCATGAGCACGGCGGTGGCAGCAGCAGCAGCGTTTCTGACGCCGATTGCCACGCCCACGAACTTGATGGTCATGGGGCCGGGCGGCTATGCTTTCAGTGACTATTGGAAGCTCGGTTTGCCACTGCTGATTTGGTTTTTCGTAGTTTCCGTTTTCATCGTGCCCCTGATCTGGCGCTTCTGAGATGAAAGCCCATGAAGCGTTGGTCGCAGATTTTACAGTATAGCGAATCCCACACCAAGGATGTTTCTCATGCCTAGATCGCCTCTTTTTTTACCCATCCTGCTTGCCGCGCTGGTTCCCGCCCTTGTGTCTTGCAACCACGAGGTTGCGTCTACGCACCTGTCCCAGCCTTGCAACGCCGATGCGGCCCAAGCATTGGTAGGAAAGCCCAAGCCGACCGACGCGGAAGCGATGCGCCTCACAAAGGCAAAAATTGTGCGTCAGATAGAGCCCGGCCAGATGGTAACGCAGGATTACAGAGTAGAACGGGTGACGATCGAGACAGATGCTTCATCCGGCCGCGTCGTTGCAGCAAGGTGCGGCTGATATGCCGGACGCACCATCGCTGGCCAAAACTAAATTACCTGGTTCGGAGGGTTCAGATGGTGGGCGTGACAGGGATTGAACCTGTGACCCCTACGATGTCAACGTAGTGCTCTCCCGCTGAGCTACACGCCCATCTGACGGGCGCATACACCATATTGAATTGACTCCGTCAATAGCAATGGCGAGAACTTGTCAGGCTTTCTTTGGCAGAGGGATGGAATGCCGCAGCCTCTCAGGCTGCGACGAGCATTTTCTCGATTTCATTGACGAGGTCACGCAGGTGAAAAGGCTTGGACAGCACTTTGGCATCCTTCGGAGCTTTCGAATCGGCATTGAGCGCCACGGCAGCAAAGCCCGTAATGAACATGATCTTCAAATCCGGATCGATCTCCGAGGCCCGTCGTGCCAGCTCGATACCATCCATCTCCGGCATGACGATATCGGTCAAAAGCAGTGAAAACGGCTCTTCGCGCAATCGATCATAGGCACTGGCGCCATTGTCGAAATGCGTGACGTGATATCCCGCCTTCTCCAGCGCCTTGACCAAGAAGCGCCGCATATCATTGTCATCTTCTGCAAGAAGGATTCTCTTCATCAGTCCGTCCGAATTGGTTGAGCACCCGATCATCCCCAGATCAGCGTCCGTCACGATTCAAGAAACGCTTTTTTGGTAAAGATCGCGTGAATGATTTGCTAGAAATAGGCGTGAACGTGGCAAAAGTCGAGGTGCCGAACGTATGAACCGACTACGCACAGAGGGTAATCGAGATACGCCAGAAAGTTGCTCGCCAGGATGGCCGTTCAATTCCATCGGAGCGAAAACTGAGCTATTGTACCAAGGAGATGCTTCAACAAGGCAAGAAAACTTCGAAGTGAGCGAATGACGGCTGAACGTGATTTCCCCGATAGCCCGCCCTATGAATTGCGGCAACCCTCCGACCAGCGCATTCCATTTGTTTTCAATTCACCCCATAGCGGCAGATCATATCCTGAGGCGTTCCTCCAGCAGGCGCAACTAGACTCGAGGACGATCCGGCGTTCGGAAGACTGTTTCGTCGACCAGCTGTTTTCCTCGGCGGTCATGCTTGGCGCCCCTTTGATGGTAGCGCATTTTCCGCGTGCCTATCTGGACGTAAACCGCGAGCCATACGAACTCGACGCCAAGATGTTTCTCGAACCGCTGCCACCCTATGCCAACGGGCATTCAGCCAGGGTAGCGGGCGGTCTTGGTACCGTTCCGCGGCTCGTAGGCGAAGGACAGGAGATATACGCGCACAAGCTCCACATCGAAGAAGCGTTGAAACGCATCGACACCATCTACAAACCTTATCACGCGCTTTTGGGAGACATTCTGGTCAGCACGCGCGAGCGCTTTGGCTATGGTGTGCTCGTCGATTGTCATTCGATGCCGACGGGCATCCGTTTTCCCGAGAGCGGCATGCGGCCCGACTTCATCATCGGGGATCGTTTCGGCACCAGCTGCGCGCCGGAACTGGCAGCTGCCGCGATTCATCTGCTTAGGGAACTAGGCTACGTGGTAGTCCATAACAAACCCTACGCAGGCGGCTATATCACCGAGCATTATGGGCGACCACTCAAGCAGTTTCATGCGCTGCAGATTGAAGTCAATCGAGGCCTCTATCTCAACGAACATAATTATGAAAAGAAGGCGGGCTTCGACCAGCTGCAACGGGATATCGCACTTTTTCTGCGGGATCTTGTGTCGCTGCCAGACTTTCATTTTCTGGATTCGCCGCTTGCTGCCGAATAGAAAGCAGACCAGGTTCAAAATTGAGGGCAAAAAAAGACCGCGCATAAAGCGCGGCCCAAGTCTAGGGAGGAAACGCCCAAGGAGGGCATAGACAGGTCGCCCCGTCCATGTATCAATCTATGCTGCATCGCACAAATGTCAAGCGTTTTGTGCGGTTTTTTGTGCACTACTGTTAGTTGCCTAAAAAAAATGCAAGAATTTGCCTCTAAGGCAGGAAAATGAGAATAATTTAGCACCCAGGAGGCCGTTTTGGTCATCGAACTTTCTTTATTGAGGCAAATTGCCAATGTTGCCGCGGAGCAGACCTTGCCGCGATTCCGGACGATGTCGCTCATCGACAACAAGTTTTCTACGGGATTTGATCCCGTAACGGAGGCGGACAGAGAGGCAGAAAAAGCGATTCGCAAGCTGATAAATACACGCTTGCCCGATCATGGAATCCTCGGTGAAGAATTCGGCGGCGAAAATCTCGATCATTCCCACGTTTGGGTAATCGACCCGATCGACGGCACGAGGGCGTTTATTTCCGGCATTCCGGTCTGGGGCACGCTAGCCGGTCTGACTATCGAGGGCGATGCCGTCGCGGGGCTCATGTCCCAGCCCTTTACCAAGGAACTGTTCATGTCTGACGGCGAAGCCTCCTGGTACGAGGGGCCGGGTGGCAACAGGCGCCTTGCGACGCGGAAAACGAAGGAACTCGCCGACGCAACATTGTTTACGACAACACCGGCAATGTTCAAGGACAATAAACGTAATGCCTACGATCGCGTGGAACAGCATGTCCGGCTCGCGCGCTACGGGACCGATTGCTACGCCTATGCGATGCTTGCAGCCGGGTTCGTCGATCTGGTCATTGAAACGGGATTACATCCCTATGACATCGTCGCCCTTGTTCCGATCATCGAAAAGGCCGGCGGTGTGGTCAGCACCTGGGATGGAGGTCCGGCTGAGAAAGCCGGCGACATTGTTGCTGCTGCGACGCCGGAGCTCCACGCCAAGGCCTTGGAACTGCTCAATCATTGAAGCGAGCGCTATAGCGTTTCACTGCCGGTCCCGGGAATGAAAGCGTCGAACGCCGCAAAAAACTGCTTGCGGTAGAAATCCTTCTCCTGAAGAATTTCGTGTCTGGCACCATCGATCGTCAGCAACGTCGCATTACGCAATTGGAGCGTGTACCACTCTATCGCTCGCGTGGACACCACGGTGTCGGCTCCTGCGGCTATTATCAGAAGCGGAATTCGGATTTTCTCGATGAATTCCGGCTTGCTGATCTGTTTTACCGCTTTCGCTGCCGCGAAAATCCAGCTGGCGGTGGGGCCACCGATTGCAAGGTCTGTCGCCTGCTCCAGAATCTCGCAATTGCGTGCATATCGCGTTGCGTCAGTCGTGACTTCGTTGAGATTGAAGGACCTTATCCTGTGTGGGCCACCAAGCATGTAAGCTGGGCCCAAACCAGTATAGCGGAGGGTACTTGCAGCCAAACGGACCGTTGTTTTCCTCATTCGGCTGCCGTTGATATCCAGGAGCGGTGCAATCAGGACCATACGGCGGATACGATTGGAGAGGGCCGGCGCTGCCAGCAGGGCCGCCAGCGCGCCGGTCGAGTGGGCTAGTATGTAGAACGGCGCACGGCAATCGGGGAGAAGAACGCTTTCGAACAATTGCTCGAAGTCTGCGGCGTAGTCGTCGAAGCTCCGAACATGGCCTTTGGCGGCGTTTCGCAACAGTCGGCTGGATGCGCCCTGACCGCGCCAATCAAAGGTTGCCGCCGTAAATCCGCGCGCTGCGATGTCCCGCATCGTCTCGAAATATTTCTCGATACACTCATTGCGCCCGTGCAAAATGATGACCGTGCCCTGTTGGGGCTGGGCACTTGCGGGCGTGATGGCGTAACGGAGTTCCTTGCCGTCACGAAGTCCAAGGGAATGAACGCGTGTGCCTGGCGGAGCAGGATTGGCGGGCGTCTCGACAAGAGGTCGGATCATCTGGTCGGTCACTGTCCTACGTTCACCGGCGATCATACCGATCGTGATAAGATGCAGTGTGGCAAAGGTCAAACTGGTGCTTGGAAAAAAGAATGACCGGAAACTCTGCCTGAAGAGTTTCCGGTCAGTTCATTCCGGATGGAAGGGACGTTACACCCGGAACGAATTCGGCCTTTTATCTAGTAAGCCGGGTTTATCTCTATACGAAAGCCACTCTCTTGGCGGTCGCGGTAACGATCGCCACCGGCACGGCGGGTTTCGAGAATCTCACCGTCACGGGAGACCACGACGAGAACAGGGTTGCCGCGGCGCGAAGCGCGAACAAAATAGCGTCCACGCTCGTAATCCACGTCACGAACCCGATAACCACGACGTTCAAGCATGCGAGCTACGTCGCGGGGACCGAACCGCTCGCGGCGTTCATCGCGATAATAGCGGCGACTCTCTCCATCATAGTAGCGGCGCTCCTGAACAGCATACCCGTCCAATTCGCCGTCGTCGAAATAGATGGCCGGTGCTTTTTCCCGGTAGTAGCGTTCCTGAGCAACCGCAGAAGAAGCAAAGCCCGTAATCAAAAGCGCTGTGGCGGTAATTGCGAGCACGGTTTTCTTCATTATCATTTCCTTTGTAATGTCGGTTCGTTTCCAACCTTGGGTACATTTATAGGCACGTCCACGTGAACGTATTCCGAAGATGATGTTCATTTTGCGTTCATCCGCAGCCACAGTTTGTAACCTCTTGAAATCTGCTGCTGGGCTAACCAGATAGTTTCCGTGACCGCCATTTCGGGGTCACTGGTTCGACGGAACTTGCCAACAAGGGAGTTCTACCGAGGGCCAAAACACGCAAACATTGTCGCTCTGAAGGAGGGCTTAAACATGCGTCACGTTGATTTTTCACCACTCTACCGTTCGACCGTTGGTTTCGACCGGCTTTTTACCATACTCGATTCGCTGGCCCAGCCAGAAGGTGCCCAGACCTACCCGCCCTATAATATCGAGCGGACAGGTGACAACACCTATCTCATCACCATCGCAGTTGCCGGGTTCTCGGAGGACGAAATCCAGATCGAGGCTCATCGCAATCAGCTCAAGGTGACTGGCGAAAAGGCTGCCGACAAGGCTGATGAAAAGGCCGAAACGCTTTACCGCGGGATCGCTTCGCGTGCGTTCGAGCGCCGCTTCCATCTTGCCGATTTCGTCGAGGTCAGTGGAGCAAGCCTGAAAAACGGCCTGTTGAACATTGAGCTCAAGCGCGAAATTCCGGAAGAGATGAAGCCGCGCAAGATTGCCGTTACTTCCTTGTCTGACAAGGAAGCCAAGCAGATCGAGGCGAAAGCCACGAACTGACGGATCGGTGGACGGATGAAAAGGGCGGCGCAGCAATGCGCCGCTTTTTTTATACGATCAGGTCGCCGAACCGGTCTATCTCTTCCGATGTCGTGGCAAAGCTGGTGACAAGACGCGCCAGCGTTTCGTTTTCCCCGACCAAGTTCCTTTCGGAATATGGCGGCTTCCAATCATAAAAGACAACGCCTGCCTCATGCAGTTTCCTCGAATCATCCTTTGTCATGATTGCGAAGACTTCGTTTGCGCCAGGTTGCCAGGCGAGCCGCAACTTATCCGACGCTTTGATATGATCGGCGAGACGGGCTGCCATTGCATTGGCATGGGAGGCAAGTTCCAGCCAGAGGCCGCCGGCAAAATATGCGTCGAATTGGGCGGCTAAGAAGCGCGACTTGGAAAATAGTTGCGCAGACCGTTTGCGAATGTAGGGCATCTCACGTGCATGGGCAGGATCCATGAACACGAGCGCTTCGGCGCACCAGCAGCCGTTCTTGGTGCCGCCGAAGGAGAGAATATCGACGCCCTGACGCCAGGTCATGTCCGCCGGGGTACAGCCGAGCGACACGAGTGCGTTGGCGAAGCGCGCCCCGTCCATGTGCAACGGCAATCCGTTCTCGCGGCAAAGGGCCGAGATGGCTGCGATATCGCTCAGTTCATAAAGTGTACCAATCTCGCTCGACTGGGTGATCGATACGCCCATTGGCTGGCCGGCATGCACGTTGCCCGGCGCAAAGCCCTTTATCGCTTGTCTCAGATTGTCGATCTCAATGAGACCCACAGCGCCGTCGATCGCCTGGAAACGCGCGCCGCCAGCGAGGAAACCCGGCGCACCTCCCTCATCCTCGATGAGATGAGCTTCTCGATGGGCGAAGGTGACGCCGCCAGGCCTGGCGATGGCAGCCTGCGCCAGCGAATTTGCTGCTGTCCCTGTTCCCACGAAGAAGACGACGACTTCTCGCTCGAAAATTGCATTGAATGTTTGTGCGACCTCTTTGTCGAGGGCGCTTGTGCCATAGGCCGCGGCAAATCCGCCGGCGTGTCTGCTGAGACTCTCGGCGATTGACGGGTGGGCTCCGGCCCAATTATCGGAAGCGAAATTCATGATTGAACCTTAAGAAGTTTCACTGACGCGCCAACGCATACGCTTTTCGCCTACGCGTGCAAAGGGACCGGTAAAATACCTACCATGTGGAAGGGACTGTTTCTCCTTTGGCTTTTGGAGGAAAGCGCATTACGTGAAACAATCAGAATACATTTCGCGCAATTTGCGTAATGATGTTGCGTAGGACGCTGATATTTTTTGCTTTTCCATCTTGTGTGTTTGGAATAATTCTGGCATACGATAATAAGACAGTATTGCTGTCCTATTTGTGTAAACCAAAATCGAGGATGGTGAGCTGGTGCTTCCGTCCTTATAATGGTGACCGCAATCCGCAGCGGAACATATGCCGCATGAAGGGGGACTCGATTTGTGATATTCGGTCCCCAGCGGGTAATCCCTGAAAGCCGGTTCGGTTTTTGAAGGGAATTATGCGCCGATTCAAGATGCTGTTGCGTCTCTTAGCGGGTCGAGGACGCGCTGGCGCGACAGGAAAGAAACGACTGCCCAGCTTTGGGTTTTAACGGAGGAATGACGATGTCGGATTTGACGCCATCTGTAACGACTGAACTCGCTCAGCCCGTACAGAATCGTGCGGTCAAAACCAATAAAACGTCGGGCTTCCCTGCTCGACAGGGCCTCTATGACCCGCGCAACGAACACGATGCCTGCGGTGTCGGTTTTATCGCGCATATGAAGGGCGTCAAGTCGCACAAGGTGATCCAAGACGGGCTGTTTATGCTCGAAAACCTCACTCATCGCGGCGCGGTGGGCGCTGATCCGTTGATGGGCGATGGTGCCGGGCTCCTCGTGCAGATACCCGATGCCTTCTTTCGCGCCGACTGGGCTGACAAAGGTGTCGAGCTTCCTCCTGTCAATCACTACGCAGTCGGCTATCTGTTCATGCCGCAGGAGCCCGAGGAACGCGCCCATATCGAGGCGGTGATCACCGAAGTCATCGCGTCCGAAGGCCAGTCGCTTATTGGCTTTCGGGATGTTCCCGTCGACAATTCGTCCTTGTCCAAGGCGCCTCACATCGCCGCAACGGAGCCATTCCACCGGCAGGTCTTCATCGGGCGCAATCCCAACATCGAAACCAATGAGGATTTCGAAGGCAGGCTCTATGTCCTGCGCAAGGTGATTTCTAACCGCATCTATCAAGAGAACGGCGGCAGCGAGAGCGACTTCTACGTCGTTTCCATGTCTTCGCGAACAATTGTCTACAAGGGCATGTTTCTCGCCTACCAGGTGGGGGCTTACTACAAGGATTTGAAGGATCCGCGCTTCGAAAGTGCGGTTGCGCTCGTGCATCAGCGGTTCTCCACGAACACGTTCCCTTCGTGGAAGCTCGCGCACCCCTATCGTATGGTGGCACATAACGGCGAGATCAACACTTTGCGCGGCAACGTCAACTGGATGGCGGCGCGGCAGGCTTCGGTCGACAGCGAGTACTTCGGCAACGATATTTCCAAGCTCTGGCCCATCTCGTATGAAGGCCAGTCGGACACGGCATGTTTCGATAACGCATTGGAGTTCCTGTTCCAGGGCGGGTACTCGCTTGCCCATTCGATGATGATGCTGATCCCGGAAGCATGGTCCGGCAACAAGCTCATGGCCGATGACCGCAAGGCGTTCTACGAGTATCACGCGGCACTCATGGAGCCATGGGATGGTCCGGCAGCAGTTGCGTTCACCGACGGTCGCCAGATTGGCGCAACCCTCGATCGCAACGGACTGCGCCCGGCGCGTTATCTCGTCACCGACGATGATTTTGTCATCATGGCATCGGAAGCCGGGGTTCTGCCCGTGCCGGAAGAAAAGATCGTCAAGAAGTGGCGGCTGCAGCCAGGCCGCATGCTGCTGATCGATATGGAAAAGGGCCAGATCGTTTCCGACGACACGATCAAGTCCGAGATAGCGAATCGCCACCCCTACAAGCAGTGGTTGAAAAACACGCAGCTTATCCTGGAAGAATTGAGCCCGGTGGAACCGCGGGCGCTGCGCAAGGATGTGAGCCTTCTCGATCGCCAGCAAGCCTTCGGCTACACACAGGAAGACACACGCATTCTGATGGCGCCGATGGCGACAACCGGGCAGGAAGCTATTGGGTCGATGGGTACGGACACGCCGATTTCGGCAATGTCCGACAAGTCGAAGATGCTTTACACCTATTTCAAGCAAAACTTCGCACAGGTCACCAACCCGCCGATCGATCCGATCCGCGAAGAGCTGGTTATGAGTCTCGTGTCCTTTATCGGTCCGCGTCCCAACATCTTCGATCTGGTGGGTACATCACGCCGCAAGCGGCTCGAGGTACGCCAACCGATTCTGACAAACGGAGATCTCGAAAAGATCCGTTCGATCGGTCACACTGAGGACCGTTTCGATACGAAGACGTTGGACACCGCCTACAATGTCGAAGAAGGCGCGGCAGGCATGGCTGGTGCAGTCGAGAGGCTTTGCGACCGTGCCGAAGCAGCGGTGCATGGCGGTTATAACATCATTATCCTGTCGGATCGTCAGGTAGGGCCGGATCGCATTCCGATTCCAGCGCTGCTGGCGACGGCAGCTGTTCACCATCACCTGATCCGGAAAGGTCTACGCACCTCCGTCGGCCTCGTGGTCGAATCAGGCGAGCCGCGCGAAGTGCATCATTTTTGCTGCCTGGCCGGCTATGGCGCGGAAGCGATCAACCCGTACCTGGCATTTGATACACTGCTCGACATGCACAAGCGCGGCGAGTTTCCGCCGGAAGTCGATTCGCGTGAAATCGTTTCGCGTTATATCAAGTCCATCGGGAAGGGCATTCTGAAGGTCATGTCCAAGATGGGCATTTCCACATACCAGTCCTATTGCGGCGCTCAGATATTTGACGCGGTCGGCCTGAAGTCGGAATTTGTGGACCGTTATTTCTTCGGGACCGCCACGATGATCGAAGGTGTGGGCCTTGAAGAGGTGGCGGAGGAAACCGTTCGCCGTCACCGCGACGCGTTCGGCAACGATCCGGTGTTGATGAGCACGCTGGAAGTCGGCGGCGAATATGCCTATCGCATGCGCGGCGAGGCGCATCTTTGGTCACCGGATTCGGTTGCCAAGCTGCAGCACGCCGTGCGGACGGAATCGCCGGCGACATTCAAGGAATATTCCGACATGGTGAACAGCCAGTCGGCGCAGGCGCAGACCATACGTGGCCTGTTCAAGATCAGGATGGCCTCGGACACCGGCCGCAAGCCTGTTCCTATCGAAGAGGTCGAGCCCGCGAAGGAAATCGTCAAGCGATTCTCGACCGGCGCCATGTCCTTCGGCTCGATCAGCCGCGAGGCGCATACGACTTTGGCCATTGCAATGAACCGCATCGGCGGAAAGTCCAACACCGGGGAAGGCGGCGAGGAACCGGATCGCTTCTATCCCCTTCCGGATGGCAAACCGAATCCCGAACGTTCCGCGATCAAGCAGGTGGCGTCGGGCCGGTTCGGCGTGACGACGGAATACCTTGTCAATTCCGACATGATGCAGATCAAGGTAGCGCAGGGCGCCAAGCCGGGCGAGGGCGGCCAATTGCCCGGTCACAAGGTCGATGCGACTGTCGCCAAGACCCGGCATTCAACCCCCGGTGTCGGTTTGATTTCGCCGCCGCCGCACCATGACATCTATTCAATCGAGGATCTGGCGCAGCTCATCTACGATCTGAAGAACGTCAATCCCGAGGCCGACGTGTCGGTCAAGCTCGTGTCCGAAGTTGGCGTCGGTACGGTCGCGGCGGGTGTGGCGAAGGCGCGTGCCGATCACATCACGATATCCGGCTATGATGGCGGCACTGGCGCTTCGCCTTTGACGTCGCTCAAGCATGCGGGCAGTCCCTGGGAAATGGGTCTGGCCGAAACACAGCAGACGCTGGTGCTCAATGGGCTTCGCTCGCGCATCGCCCTCCAGGTGGATGGGGGCCTGAGGACCGGCCGCGATGTCATTATCGGTGCATTGCTGGGGGCCGATGAGTTCGGCTTTTCCACCGCTCCTTTGATTGCCGCTGGCTGTATCCTGATGCGCAAGTGCCATCTCAATACTTGCCCGGTCGGTGTCGCGACGCAGGACCCGGTTCTGCGCAAGCGCTTCAAGGGCACGCCGGAACATGTCATCAACTTCTTCTTCTACATGGCCGAAGAAGTGCGCCAGTTCCTTGCGGACATGGGCTACACGAAGGTCGAACAGATCATCGGCAAGGCCGAGCTTCTCGAAAAGCGCGATATGATCGATCACTGGAAAGCCAAAGGCCTTGATTTCACACGAATTTTCCATAAGCCGGAAGCGGCGGAGGAGAAGAGCCGCTGGACGGAACGGCAAAACCACCCGATTGTGGATATCCTTGATCGCAAGCTGATCGAGCAGGCAAAAACGGCGCTGGAGAACAAGATTCCAGTCCGGATCGAGACGGAGATCAAGAACGTCGATCGTTCGGCCGGTGCAATGCTGTCGGGTGAGGTTGCCAAGCGCTACCGCCACAAGGGCCTCAAGGAAGATACGATCTCCGTCAAGTTCACAGGAACTGCGGGACAATCCTTCGGAGCGTTTCTCGCGCGCGGCATCTCGTTTGAACTGATCGGCGACGGCAACGACTATGTGGGCAAGGGCCTTTGCGGTGGACGCATCGTCATTCGTCCGCCTGAAAACACACAAATCGTGCCGGAAGAGTCGATCATTGTCGGCAACACCGTGCTTTATGGCGCAATCGAGGGCGAAGCCTATTTCCGCGGCGTGGCCGGGGAGCGTTTCGCTGTCCGCAATTCCGGGGCCATCGCTGTTGTCGAAGGCACGGGTGATCACGGCTGCGAGTACATGACCGGCGGCGTCGTCGTCGTTATCGGCCAAACGGGGCGCAACTTCGCGGCAGGCATGTCTGGCGGTGTCGCCTATGTGCTTGATGAGGCAGGCGATTTTGCCCAGCGGTGCAATATGGCGATGGTCGAGCTCGAACCGGTTCCCGAAGAGGACGACATCCTTGAAAAGCTGCATCATCATGGCGGCGACCTTATGCACAAGGGCCGCGTCGATGTTTCGGCCAATATGACGAGACATGACGAGGAGCGCCTGGTCCAGCTGATCTCGAACCACATGCACTATACGGGTTCTGGCCGCGCCAAGGAAATTCTCGACAACTGGGAGACCTTCCGGCCGAAATTCGTAAAGGTGATGCCGGTCGAATACCGCCGCGCGCTCGAAGACATGGAGCGCATGCGGATGGGTGTCGCAGCCGAATAAGATCAATGGTTTACGCTTGGAGCGCCGCTGCGGCGGAGCTCAGCATGGGAAGAGTTTGATGGGTAAGGTCACAGGATTTCTCGAAATAGACCGGCAGGTCGGCAAGTATCAGCCGGCGTCGGATCGCATACGGCATTTCAGGGAATTCACGATTCCCATGTCGGACGGAGAGGTGAAGAAGCAGGCTGCGCGCTGCATGGATTGCGGTATTCCGTTCTGCCATGGCCCGACGGGCTGCCCGGTCCATAATCAGATTCCGGACTGGAACGACCTCGTTTACAACGATAATTGGGATGAAGCGATCAGGAACCTGCATTCCACCAACAATTTTCCCGAATTTACGGGCAGAATCTGTCCGGCGCCCTGCGAGGAAGCCTGCACGCTGAACCTTGAAGACGTGCCGGTTTCGATCAAGACAGTGGAACAGGCGATTGCCGACAAAGCCTATGAGAAGGGCTTCATCATTCCGCAGCCTGCCGTTTCCAAGACCGGAAAGAATGTTGCGGTCATTGGCTCCGGTCCGGCGGGACTTGCGGCCGCGCAGCAACTTGGGCGCGCCGGACATGAGGTTCATGTCTACGAACGCGAAAGTCGTCCGGGCGGTTTGCTTCGCTATGGAATCCCGGATTTCAAGATGGAAAAGCACTTCATCGACCGCCGCGTCACCCAGATGGAGGGCGAAGGCGTTACGTTCTTCTGTGGGGTCAATGTCGGAATTGACAAGCCAGTTCAAGAACTTATTGATAGTTACGACGCGGTCCTCTACTGCGGCGGAGCGGAAACCCCGCGTCCGGCGGGTATCCCCGGCAGCGAGTTCGAAGGCGTGCATGATGCAATGCACTATCTCGTTCAGCAAAACCGCCGCATTGGACGCGAGAACATCGAATCCGTGGCTTGGCCAAGCGATCCGATTCTTGCCTCGGGAAAACACGTGGTAGTTGTGGGCGGTGGCGATACCGCATCGGATTGCGTCGGTACGGCATTCCGCCAGGGCGCAGTGAAGGTCACGCAACTCGACATCCGTCCGCAGCCCCCGGAGAAGGAAGACAAGCTCAGCGTCTGGCCCTACTGGGCAACGAAAATGCGCACATCCTCCTCGCAGGCCGAAGGCGCCGACCGGGAATTTCAAGTGGCAACGCTTGAATTCATTGGGGAAAACGGGACGCTGACCCACGTCAAATGCTGTGAAGTCGACGAATCCCGCAAGCCCATCGCCGGGACGGAGTTTTTCATCAAGGCAGACCTCGCATTCATCGCGATCGGTTTTTCCGGCCCGTTCGAAGATGGGATTGTCAAGGAACTGGCAGCTTCGCTCGATATGCGCGCCGATCGCCGGGGTAACCGTTCGGTTGCAGCGGATGACAGGAATTACCGCACCAGCGTTGACAAACTCTATACGGCTGGCGACGTCCGCCGCGGGCAATCGCTGGTAGTCTGGGCCATTCGCGAGGGCCGCCAGGCGGCACAAGCCATCGATGCCGCGCTCATGGGCGCTTCGGTGCTGCCGAGATAGGTAATTCAACCAGAGACAACTAAACTTCCCGCGGAAGTGGAATTTCTGCCGCCGGAATTGCCCGTTTTGGTGCGAACCCGGTGAATTCCCGTTTGAGCGTGGTTCAAAGTCCCGCGATTCGGATCAGAACCGCGCATTTTTGATTCGAAAGTATCTTTCCGCTCACTGCTGCGGTTTCGGCCATGAGAAATCATTGACGCGCCCAGGTTGACCGTCGGGAGCGACGCCATCGATGACGAGCCGGTCGCGCGCGGATTTTGCCGGCGCGGGTGCACCGCGCGGGACCGCGCCGAGAAGGGCGCTGCCTCCATCGAGTTCGGGATCGTTGAGACTGATCGGGGCAACGCGATCGACTGTGACGGGAGCCTGCGGCGTTCCCGGAAGCGCCTGCACCGGCGCGCCTGGCTTGATTGCGGCGATATCGGGCGACGTCGCATTGCCCAACATCTGGCGCAGCGGCTTCTCCACGTAGAAAGCCAGCTTGCGCTTGCCGGCGGCGGTCAGGCCGATACCGTCATTGTTGCGCAGCCGCGCGGTCTGACCGGACATGTCGAAACCCGACAGGGTGAAGCTGCCGCTCTGGTCAACGAACCCGTCCCAGACGTCGACGAATGTACCCCCGGCCTTTTCCGTCGCGTTCCGATAGAGCTCGTTGAAGGCGAGCACATCGTTCGTCATGCTCCTCGTCTTATAGGAGAGCTGGCCTACCCAGACGACAGGAAGGCCGGTTTTCTTGACGGCTTCGAGAAAAGCGTTGATCCGCGCCTGATACTCCCTGTTCCAGTCATCGCTCAACAGGGCTTGGCCACTGGCGAACTGCTGCCGATCATTCGCCCCCGCCATGATCACGACGACAGCAGGCTTCTCGGCTTCGACGAGGCTGCCAATGGTTGCCGGCCAGTTAAGGTGATCATCGCGGACGAAGCCTGAGGACCCGTCGCTCTTGTCGACGACACGCACACCCGGCGCATCGATGAAGGCTTCATCAAGCCCCTCGGCGAGGCCCTTCGCCATGAAGTCCCCCACCACGAGCACAGCCTTGGCATCCGGCAGTTTTGGCGGAATGGCAAGTTCCTTGATCTCGACACCGGGGATTGCAGCTGTGGAAGTCTGGGGAGCAACGGAGCGTGGCCGTACGCGCTTGATCGGCCGGTTGCGGTTTGGCTGCCGGACCCTTCTACCATTGCCATCCTCTATGAGGCGGTCCGTTCTTTCACGATAGACGGGGCGCTGGCCGAACAGCATGTCGAGGAGTGTACGTGCGGAGGCGGTTTCGGTGATGACGAGCATGGCCGCAAGAGCGAGAACCAATGAAAGCAACAGGGGTGCGCGGCTGATCGGCCTAAAACGCTCCCCTCTGTCCTGCCGGACACCGATTTGATTGCAATCCATAAGTCTGTCCCTGCGACCCCGAGATTTGCACCGACCACGTCGGAGCTTATCTCCCTCGTAGCGGGGGAGAAAGGATTTTCTTGGATTAGCCTCGTTGCCAAAGACTTGGAAAATTCAGGAGAGGGAATTTTTCAAGGATCAACACTATTTCCCTCACTGGCGATTTTCAGCACTTAGCAAGGGCCAAGATGCTGAAATCGCTTTCTCTCCCACAAAGGGGAGAGATAATCGGCAGGCGCTATTGCTACTTCTTCCTTATTACCGTGAGCACTTCCTTGCTCGGATGTCCGTCAGGATCCAGCCCCATCTGCTTCTGGAATGCCTGTATGGCATTTCTCGAGCCATCGCCGATCTTGCCATCGACCTTTCCGTCATAATAGCCGAGTTCGCGCAAATGATTTTGCAGTTCCTGTCGTTCCTTCATCGTAATCGGCGTGAAAGGGCGGTTCCAGTCCTGGCGCAGCCCCATTGAACCGCCGATCTGGTCGGCGAGAAGACCAACGCCAAGGGCGTATTTGTCGGCATTGTTGTAGGCCTTGAGGACGAAGAAGTTGCGCGTCATCAGGAAGGCCGGACCACCGCGGCCGTCCGGCACCTTCAGGGTTGCCTTCTCGCCACCACCTGGAAATGCCTTGCCATTGGCACGAACAACGCCGAGTTTCTGCCATTCGGAAATCGTGCGGGACCCGGAAGGGAATTTGCGCCCGGCAGGAAGCACGACCTCGTAACCCCATGTGCGCCCGGTCTGCCAACCATTCTTGGCGAGAAGATTGGCTGCCGTCGCCAGGGCATCGGGCACTGAATTCCAGATGTCACGCTTGCCATTGCCATCCATGTCGACCGCATAGGCAAGATAGCTTGTGGGGATGAACTGGGTATGGCCGAGAGCGCCAGCCCAGGAACCGGTCAGATGGCTGCGGTCGATCTCGCCCTTCTGCAGAATTTTCATGGCGGCGATGAGCTGGGTTCGCGCAAATTTGGCGCGGCGCGGATCGGCATAGGCGAGGGTTGCGAGCGAGCGCACCGCATCGCGCATGACATCGTCGCGCTTCATTATCTCACCGAAATTGGTCTCCATCGACCAGATGGCAAGGAGGATATTGCGGTCCACGCCAAAGGATTTTTCGATCGCACCGAGCCAGCGGCTGTATTTGTGTGCCATCTCCCGGCCGGTTGCGATCGATTGTTCGTTGACGCGATTATCCAGATAGTCCCAGACGGGTGCAGTGAACTCCGGCTGGAACCGGGCCTTCTCAAGAACTTCCGGATCGATCTCCGTTACGCCGGCGAAGGCACGGTTGAACGTAGACGCCGATACGCCGCTGCTGAGCGCCGTGCTGCGGAAATCCGCGATCCAACTCTGGAACTTTGCATCGGCAGCCGCATTGTTGATCGCCCCTGCAAAAGCAAGGCCCGCTGCGGCGGCAACGATCAGCGCGCGCCTGGAAAGAGCTGCCAGGGCGCCTCCTGTGGCAGAAAGATTCGATATGGATGCAATCCGCTCTAAACCCCCGATCATGTCTCGTCCTCGTTTCCGTAGTTTGGGTCAAAGGATAAATTAAGCAGGTCAAAGTTAGGAATTGGTTTACCATGCGTGGGCAAACAAGCCGGCAACCGCTACATTAACACCGGCAACGATTATTTATTTTACACAGATGTGCATTTTGGGTCTTTGAGCCAAAAAAGTCTATCGAGGAAATTCCCGCATTCCAAATTGTAATCAGTAATGAGGTAGTGATGTCCGAACCCAAGAAGATACGCAAGGCCGTCTTTCCAGTTGCGGGCTTTGGCACCCGTGTTCTTCCCGCCACGAAATCCATTCCAAAAGAAATGCTGACTGTAGTCGACAAGCCGGTCATTCAATATGTGGTGGACGAGGCACGCGAGGCCGGTATCGAACATTTCATCTTCGTGACGGGCCGCAACAAGGCGGTGATCGAAGATTATTTCGACGTCCAGTACGAGCTCTATCAAACCCTGTCGGAACGCGGCAAGACCAGCCTTCTCGACGAACTGCAAGGAATTCAACCCGGCCCCGGAACGACGAGTTTCACACGCCAGCAGGTTCCGATGGGACTTGGCCATGCGGTCTGGTGCGCACGCGACATTGTCGGTGACGAACCTTTCGCGCTGCTTTTGCCTGACATGATCATGCAGCCGGAAAAGAATGGCTGCCTCGCCGATATGGTGGAACTCTACAACCAGTCTGGCGGCAACATCGTCGCCGTGCAGGAATGCGATCCGGCCGAGACGCATAAATACGGCATCGTCGGGCAGGGCAGGCCTGTCGGCAACGGGTTTGAACTGACGCAGATGGTCGAGAAGCCGGCCAAGGGAACGGCGCCGTCCAACCTCTATATCAACGGCCGCTATATCCTGCAGCCGGAGATTTTCGGCATCCTTGAAAACCAGGAGCGCGGCGCCGGCAATGAAATCCAGCTGACCGACGCGATGTTGAAGCTGACCAAAGAACAGGATTTCTTCGGCTACCATTTCAAGGGCCGGACCTATGATACCGGCTCCAAGGAAGGGTTCGTCGAAGCCAACGTGGCATTCGCACTGTGGCGGGAGGACATCCGCAACGGCGTGATCGACACTATCGGCAATTTGCTGAAGACGATCCAGCCCCGGGGGTGAAGGAACCCTTCGTCCACGGCCTGCTTATCACTCTCCCTTCCAAGGGAGAGTGAACCCATCGACTTCTGTCTCGGTTGAACGCCCATTTGCGATGGGATACACTGTGTCAAGGTACCGGAAGGACAAGCGACGTCGACCCAGGATAAAACTCAGATTTCACTTCTCGTTCCCAACGAGATGCTGGAAGAGCTCGAGTTGGCTGCTCGGGCTTTAGGCCGCGACCGAACATGGGTGATGCTCCGCGCATTTCGTCAATAGCTCGACGCAGAAGGCGCCGATATCCTCCAGGAAGCGGAAGGACTCATATCGCTTGACCGTGGCGAGGGCACAGATTTCAATGAAGTTCCCGGCATGGGCAAGGCGATAGTCTCATCAGCAAGGAAACGGGAAATTTACAGGCTGGGCTGATGAAGCCCGATAGCACCCAGCTTTCCCCCCAAAGCCGAGCGCTGGTTTTTGGACGAGGTCGCCTATATCGCTGAACATAGCCCATCCGCAGCGGCAAATATGCTGAGAGAATGCGCAATCTGCAAACTCGATTGTCGAACTTTCCTGATTTGGGTGTACAGGGAGCGATATCCGGGACCCGGCGTGTTGTCATGAAACCATATGTCCTAACTACCCATTGAAGGACGAGGTGCTGGAAATTGTGGCGATACGACATTCGAGGCAGGGCGATTCCTATGCGCCGAAAGAGGTTTCAGACGAAATGGGCATGGAAGCAGAGGGAAACGAGGCGTAAGTGATCCAGGGTGTAAACCTGGAGTGCTGCGCTTCCTACCGCTGCAGCGTCACGCCCATGAAGATGCTGGTTTCGTCGGTCTGGCGCGATTCGACTTCGCTGCGGGTGAATTCATGCCGCGCACTGATATCGAAGCCGAAGAAGCGATTGAACCAATAGGTAGCGCCGATTTCAGCGCCGAAGCCCTTGTCCCAGCCGGTGCCATCCTTGTTGTCGCGTAGAGAGGCGATCAGGGTTGCCTTGAGATCGAGATTGGCGCGAGCCTGCCGCTTGATGCCCAGCGTGCCTTCGTAAAAAATCGAGCCGCTGTCGCCAGGCGCCGTCGCTCCCTCGACACGGGTGAGGAGGCCGATATCGACATCGGTTCCGCGCTGGGGAGACCATTTAATGGCGCCGTCCACGCTGAGACCATCCACTGGAGAAAGCCGGTCGTCATCGATGCCCTGGCGCAGATAGCCGAGCGCGAACTCCCCCGCCAGCTTTTCGGCGAAATCAATCTCGACACCGCCGCGCAGCGCAGTACGAACGCCGGAACGCTGGAAACCGTTGACGTCTTCCTTCTCGTCATAGATCAGCTTGCCGATTTCAACCTCTGCGAAAGGCTTTATGGCGGGGGACATTTCGAAGCCGCCGCGCAGTGCGATACTGGCAAAAGTATTGTTGCGATCCTTCTGGCTGACCACCGAACCATCGGAAAATTCGGCATTGCCGTAGACGGTGCGATCGACATTGCCCTTCACGTCCGCGAAAAACCTGCCGAATTCCTTGCGCAAGCCCAGGCTGCCGTCCAGTTCCTGCACCGCTGGCCGGTTCGAGGTTCCGAGGATGGTTGTCGGTGCGCTCGGGTCTTCCTGACGATAGCGGTAGCCTACCTCGCCCTTGACCGTGGTGTGTTCGCCAAGGTCCAGCTGAATGCCGCCGCGCAGGCCGATATTCGGCTCCGAATAATCCTCACCGGATATCGTCCTGTCATAAGTGCCGTCGAAATCGAGCCAGGCCGAGTGGCGCGCCCAATCGGTGGTGGCACGGGCGCGTAGACGGGTTTCCGACAGAAGCGCACTGCTGCCATCCGAGCTGCCATCCGCGTTGGTCGTGGCACGCAGTCCGGTGCTGATGGACGGGCGAAGGGTTACGAGACCCGCCCTGATGCCGAGGGGCGCGAAGGGCTCCGGATCGGGCCGGACGATGCGCCGTTCAAGCGCCGGTTCCGGCAGATTGTCGCGATCGGTACGGCCCGCCGGCGGGTTGGCCTCGCCGTTTTGCTCAATCGGACCATTGTCGAACGTGTCGGCACGTTCTTCGTCGAGCAATGACCGTTCACCCGGACGAAGGCGCAGGGGCCGCGCAGCGGGGACGGGCGCAGTCTCGCTGCCGGGCAGGGCGGCATCGTTCGGCCTGAGACCGCCGCTATCGTCCGCGGGTCCGGAAGGCGGCGTACCATCGTCCAGCGGTACCCCGAGCAGGCCGAGATTGCCATTGTCGTCATCAGGCAAGGCACCCGGACTGACGGGCTCGTAGCGACGCGATGGTATGCCATTTTGCGTTGCTGGAGCAGGTGCATTCGGGGGGCCGGCGGCAGGTGCACCATTGTTTTGTGCCGGCAATGCGTTCTCCTGCAGGGTCCCGCGCAGTGGCAGCGCCTGTTGCGCATAGGCATGATCGCCGGTCGCAAACATGGTGCTGCACAGCAATGCTGCCATCAGGCAGACATTGATTGCGGTCCTGAAGCTGCCGTCCGGTGGCGGCGCTTCCAAGCGTTTGTGCAGACGATTCATCAATCAGGATGCCAATGTTCGAACGTTAAGGATGGTAAAGAGCCATGGTTAACGAGTGGCTAAGAGCGCGCCCCGAAACTCTGCTGCGGCGGTCGTCCGGGCAAATTGTTCGCGCATGTGCCTGGTCTCCGGTGGCATGAACCACGCGACAGATCCTGACCCGTCGTAAAACTGCTGCGACGAACAAAAAATGGACAGCGGAGAGCGGAAGCGCTAACGGTTGCGACCATGCAGGCAATCAACGACACAAAACTGGATAGAACCGCTGCGGTCGATTCGGCCAGGCGGACGATTTCAACCGAGAAGGACGGCCTCGCCGCGCTGGGCGCCGCCCTCGAGGGTCCGCTGGCCGGGCCCTTCTGCAAGGCGATAGAACTGATCGCGGCCGTGCGAGGCCGGATCATCGTCACCGGGGTCGGCAAGAGCGGCCATATCGGCTCCAAGATCGCAGCGACCTTCGCCTCGACCGGCACGCCAGCGTTTTTCGTGCATCCTTCCGAGGCCAATCACGGCGATCTCGGCATGATCGCTGTCGACGACGCGATCCTCGCCATTTCGTGGTCGGGCGATACGGCGGAGCTCAAGGGTATCGTCAGCTATTCCCGGCGCTTCCGTATCCCGCTGATCGCGGTGACGGCGGGGGAGAATTCGGCGCTGGCGACGGCGGCCGACGTGGTGCTGCTGATGCCGAGGGTGACGGAAGCCTGTCCGCACGGCCTTGCCCCGACGACATCGACGCTGATGCAACTCGCCATGGGTGACGCGGTCGCCGTGGCGCTTTTGGAAGCGCGGGGCTTTACTGCAGGCGATTTCAAGACATTCCACCCGGGTGGTTCGCTTGGGTCGAGCCTTACCCATCTGCACGAAATCATGCATCGCGGCGAACAGCTGCCGCTGGTGCCGCTCGGAATGCCGGTGCCCGAGGCGATGAAGGTGCTGGCAGACAAGCGCTTCGGCTGCGTGGCTGTGCTCGACGAGGAGGGGACGCTGGCGGGGATCATCACCGACGGCGACCTGTCACGCAATCTTCATCGCAACCTCGTTACGATGACGGTCGATGAGATCATGACGCGCAACCCAAAGACCGTGCCGCCGACGATGCTGGCGAGCGCGGCGCTGGCGCTGCTCAACGATCACAATATCGGCGCGCTGATCGTGACCGAAGAGAATGTCCCGGTCGGGATCGTGCATTTCCATGATTTGCTGCGGATAGGGGCAGCCTAGAAGCCCGAACGCAAATTCGCCAAGGCGGGCTGCAAATGGCGTTTTTGATGCTCACGTACGAAAGATGTACGCTGCGCTTCCGTGCTCGAACACCGCCTTTTCGCCACCCCCCGACGAATTTTCGATCGGGCTCTGACATATTTGCGGGACTCGGCAGTTTCTCGTGTCAGAATGCTTTAGGCAGGCCAGCTTGTTTTAGAACAGCGTTGGCGGTGTGGCGTTTTTCGATGTTTGAGGGAACGACAAAGAACCGGTTGGTGATCGGACTGCTCCAATATTCGTGGCTACCCTTAGCTTGGCGCACGAATTTGCATCCGGCTTTGCTTAGAAGATCGGTGAGTTCCCGATAGAGAACGGCAACCACGTATTAGAGTGCTTTTGCTGTGGAATTATCTGTTTCTATGTAGAAGCGGAGACGAAGCTTCTTTGGATCGCTTACCCAGCCATTCAGAACCGCCATCTCCGGCGCAATCTCCCAAACTCTTTCAAGCAACTCGCTATAGCTTGGCGCTTCTGTAGCAATGGGCAAATCATCGTTGACGGCAATCCATTGGCCGTCTTCCTCGAAAACAGAGACAACAAAGCTGGGCGTATGTTTCTTCATTCTTAAATCATATCACAGGCGCGATCAGCATCGCAAACACGACAATAGTCTTACAGCGACCCTAAGCCGCCTCAACCACGAGCGTTCCACGATCGATACCGGTGATGCGCACGCGCGTTCCCGCGGCAAGGTCGGGACCCGTGACGCGCCACAGGCTATCGCCGATGCGGGCACGGCCACGGCCGTTGATCGTCGCCTCCTCAAGGGTCACGACCTGACCGATCAATTGTTCGCCGCGCCGGTTGAGCAAGGGTTCGTCCGATTCCACATCCGTTGCGCCGATCAGCCTGCGGCCGATGAACACAGCTATGACGGAGAGGACAAGGAACAGAATGACCTGGATTTGCCAGTTCATCCACGAAAATTCGCCAAAAAGAATGGCGAGGCTCCCGACGATGAGCGCGGCAATGCCGAACCAGAGAAAGAATATCCCCGGCGCCGCCACTTCGAAAATCATCAGGATTAAACCGAGCACTATCCAGTTCCATGGTCCGAGCTCAGCGAAGAGACGTTCAAGCATGTTTGGTCCTGTTGATATTCACGCCATCGCGGCCTGCAAATGGCTGTCTTCTGCGCTTCCGATGCTCATGTACCCAAATGTACACTGCGCTTCGGTTCTCGAATACCGCCATTCTCGGCTCGCCCTGACCTGAATCTCAGCAGGACCAGACCTTTAACGATCACGAATTTGTCGAGCCAGTGCCCGGAACCGTGCGGCCGCGGGTAGGCGGCGTTGTCGGGGCAGTGGGGCTGGCGGGTGCGTTGTCACCAAAAACTTCGCGGGCAATCGCGCCGATACCGCCGAGCGAACCGATGAGAGAGGACGCTTCCATCGGCATGAGTATGACCTTCTGATTGGGGCTGGTCGCGAACTTGCCAAATGCTTCCGTATATTTCTGCGCAACGAAATAGTTGAGCGCCTGCACGTTGCCTGCCGTGATGGCGGCTGAAACGAGCTCGGTTGCCTTGGCTTCAGCCTCCGCCAGGCGCTCGCGGCCTTCTGCTTCGCGATAGGACGCTTCGCGCTTGCCTTCGGCCTCGAGGATCTGAGCCTGCTTGAGACCTTCGGCACGCAGGATCTGCGCCGCCCTCGTGCCTTCGGCTTCAAGAACGACAGCACGTTTGTCGCGCTCCGCCTTCATCTGGCGGCCCATGGAGTCGAGGAGGTCTTGTGGCGGATTGATATCCTTGATCTCGACGCGGGTCATCTTGATGCCCCATGAGTGCGCCGCTTCGTCGACGACCCTGAGCAGCCGGTCGTTTATCGTATCGCGATTGGACAGGAGTTCATCGAGAACCATCGAACCCATGACGGTACGGATATTGGTCATGGTCAGGTTGAGAATAGCGTTTTGCAGGCCGCTGACCTGATAGGCTGCCTGCGGCGCATTGAGGATCTGATAGAAAGCGATGCCATCGACGGCGATGTTGGCATTGTCCTTGGTGATGACTTCCTGCGTCGGAACGTTCAGCACCTGCTCCATCATGTTCAGCTTGGCGCCAATGCGGTCAAAGAACGGCACGATGAGATTGAGGCCGGGCGCAAGGGTGCGGGTATATCTGCCGAAGCGTTCGATCGTATAATTGTAGCCCTGCGGCACGGTCTTGACCCCCGCAAACAGAACCACAAGCACGAGAACGACAAGTACTGGTATCGTGAAGTCAAAACCGCTCATTCATGGCCTCCCCTGGCTGACCTTATGGGCAGCGTCAATAATCACAACTCGCCGGCGGGTGCACGATAGACGATAGTTGTGATTCTCGCGAACGCATTGTTTTAGGAGGTCGGTTTTGGCCGGCGTTGCACTGCAACCGCCATCACGCATATCAGCGATGTCGCCAAATGCATCGGGTTTTTTTGAGAGGTCGATGCCTTGCGTAAAGTTGATCTAGCTGTTGACGGACTCATTGCTTGGCAGGTTCGGTCTCGTATCAGACCCAGCCCTGCAATTCGCGGCGGACGAGCGTCTCGATGACTTTCATGCCTTCGTCGCTATCGTTAAGACAGGGAACATGGGTGAAGTTGACGCCGCCATTGTGCCGGAAAATCTCCGCACCTTCGCCGGCGATCTCCTCGAGGGTTTCGAGGCAATCGGAGACGAACCCCGGATTGAACACGGCGACGGATTTCACGCCTTCGCGGGCGAGTTTTTCCAATGTCTTGTCCGTATAGGGCTGCATCCACTCTTCCGGGCCAAAACGGGACTGGAAGCAGGTGACCAGCCTGTCCTCACCCCAGCCGAGGCGCTCGCGCAGCAAGCGCGTCGTCTTCCAGCAATGGCAGGGATAGGGATCGCCGCGCTTGAAGTAACTCTGCGGAATGCCGTGATAGGAAGCGATGAGGACTTCCGGCTCAAAATCGAGCGTCGCATAATGCTTTTCGATAGAGGTCGCCAACGCGTCGATATAGACCGCCTCGTCCTGGTAAGATGGCACCGTGCGCGTTGCCGGCATGAAGCGCATCTTGATGAGCGCTTCGAAGAACTTGTCGTTTACGGTCGCTGTCGTCGTTGCCGAATATTGCGGGTAGAGCGGGAACATGAGGATGCGCTTGCAGCCCTGTTTGTCCAGCCGATCCAGCGCCTCCTCGATCGAAGGCCTGCCATAGCGCATCGCCCAGTCGACCACGATCTGCGGATGCGAGGCGAGTGCCGCGCCCAGCTTGTCGCCCTGCGAACGGGTGTAAGTGCGCAAGGGGGATTCGTTAAGCTCGCGATTCCAGATCTTGTCATACAAGGCGCCGGATTTTTTCGGCCGCGTATTGAGGACAATGCCGTAAAGGACGGGCAGCCATATGGCGCGCGGCCATTCTATAACCCGTTTGTCCGAGAGGAATTCCCTGAGATAGCGCCGCATCGACGTCTTGTCGGTGCCATCCGGCGTGCCAAGATTGACAAGAAGCACACCGACTTTCGATGTTTCGATGCGCGGATGATCTCCCGGCTTTTTCACCGCGGACAGATCACCTCCCGAGATTGCCATTTGCTGCTCCACTTCTGTGCTGGGAACGTAGTGGGCGCCGGCGTGAAAGCAAGGGTGCGAAAGGCCGCAGCCATTGGTGAACGCTTACCGAGTACGTCAAATAAACGTGAACCGGCTAAATATTATTATTCGCTGTTTCGCCACAATCGGCGATCCAAGATAAGCCGTTGGTATTAATGCCAATGCATTAGCTGGCTCAGTTCCGGCTTACTTCTGGAGGTCATTTTGGACCAATTGGATTTTTCAGCCAAGGATTTCGATGAGTTCGTCAATCAATACACACGCACCAACGCTCTTGCGGCGATCTCACCTGTAAAATCGCCACAAACGCATACCCCGACATTGGATGATGTCATCACCTATGTGTCACACGTCGATAGATCCGGCAAAGCCGATGTCAGAATCACAGACGCCGTCAACCATCACGCGGTTCCCGCGGACTACCATCCAACCGAATATCCGACGGAGGCCGAAACCCGAAAATTCGGGTCTCCAAAGATCGGTACAAAAGGAGGCGTCGTCAACTATAATTTTGACAAGGCATCTCACTACACGGAAACCGAAAAGGCTGCCTTCAGGGTTGCCTTGGCAGATTGGTCGAACGTGGCCAACATCCAGTTCAAGGAAACAGCGGCGTTGCAGGGTAAGGGTATCACGTTTATCCGCCCTGTGGATAAGAATGCTCATCCAGGTAACACGCACTGGTCTACGATTGGTAACGCCGATATTGCAGGCGACGGTTCCATTGCTTCGACTATCACTGATGCTGAAATCACCATCAAGGATAAAGCCGTAGGCCCCATCGATACCAGCAATCATTATGCAATAGGTGTCATAGCACACGAGATCGGTCATGCCATAGGCCTATCACATAGCGGGAAATATAATGGCACCGCAGATGGTATGACTGCACAAAATGGCCCCTATGATTCCCACCAGTGGTCGATCATGTCTTACTTGAATGCGGACGACCCAAAAGCCCGATATTATGGTGATCCGGCCATGTCAGAGAGAAATGCCTGGACCCCTTACACGCCGATGATCGCGGATGTTGCCGCGGTGCAACGGCTTTATGGCAAGCCCGTTGGTGGCGCGCTGACCGGCGGGCAGACGTTCGGTTTCAACAGCAATGTAAAGGGTCCGGAAAGCGATGTTCTGGACTTCAAGATCAATCACGATCCACGGGTGACAATTTATGATTCCGGTACTGACAATACGGTTGATCTTTCAGGCTACACGCACGGAGCGAAAATCGATCTCACCCCTGGAACCTTCATCAGTGCCAGTCCGAAAGGTAATATGATCGATAATATCGGTATTGCCTTCGGCACCAAGATCGATCATGTCGTCGGCACGCAGGGTAACGATACGATCATAAAGAATGTCGATCTGAAGACCGTGATGAAGGGCGGTGGCGGTAACGATACGTTTGAAAGCACGCTCAAGGGATTTGACGGATCGACCATCGCGGATTTGAACATCGGCGACAAAATTCACTTTACCGATGCTGCCCCGTCGTCATTCCATTTCGCCGATCTCGGAAAGCTTCTAACCTTTGGCGATAAGTCGAGTTCCTATCATTTGGCCATGACAAATGATCCATCGGGAAGGTTTACCCAGACCGCCGACAAGTTCGGGGGAGTGGATCTTACCCTCGCGGCGGCCTCTCAATTCGCATGACCATGCGGGCCTGATACAAATCGCCTGATTTTCTTCACCCTCCCCGCTGCGGGAGGGTGGGGCTCCCACCTCCCCCTGGACAGGGGAGGTCGCTGCGGAGCTGCGGGTGAGGTGAATACGAGGGTAATTCAAACCATCAGAACAATTCTGCGGGAAGAAGTCCTGAACCAAAAGAACTGCGATCCTTATGCAAGATATTCAACGCCGGGATGAAATTCGCGTTGTTGCGACGCGAAAAAGTACTAGATCGCCGGGACTTTCATCTCGGCGCCGACGGGCAGTTTCATGACCTTCATGTCCGGATTTGCTCCGGCAAGTTTTCTCCATTCGGCGCCCTTGCCGTAGACCTCTTGTGCAATGTCCCAGAAATTATCACCGCGCTTGATCGTGTATGTTTTCGGATGATGGTTTGCGGTGGTTGACGTTGTGGCAGTCTTGGGGGCTTCCGGTGCGGGAGGCGTCGGGGCTTGGGCAGGCGCTCCGGCCAATGTTGCGGTGATGCGCCCGTCCGTATAGGGCTTGTATGGTGTATGTTTGGCAAGATAATCGGCCAGAACCAGCTCCAGTCCCGGACCATAGTCGTAGGCGTTCACGGCATTCGTCGAAAAGATCTTGTAACCATCGCCGCCCGCCCGCATGTAGTTGTTGGAGACCACGCCATAAGTTGCTGCGATATCGATCGGCCGCCAGCTTTCTCCCTGCATCACCTGAACATCCGATATGCGGCTTCCTGCCGGCTTCGTCACGTCGAAGGCATATTTCAACCCGGCGACCTGCGGAAAGCGTCCGGCGCCCTGGTCGATCTGACTGACGCCATTCTCGAGCGCTGCGACGACGTCTGAGCCTCGCAGCTGGAATGTCGCCAGGGTGTTCTGGAAGGGCAGCACGGTCAGCACTTCGCCCATGGTGACGTCACCCGCATCTATGGAAGCGCGCAGGCCGCCGCCATTGATGATGGCGATGGTGACGCCCTGTCCCTTGACGCGGTCGAGCATGGCATCGGCAACGAGATCGCCCATGCTGCACTCCTTGAAGCGGCATACTTCACGCGCCGCCTCGATGACGCCGGTGGATTCGCCGACCTTGCGTGCCTTCAGCTCTTCCAAGGGCTTGGCCAGTTCCTGGACGCGGGCGACGAAAGCCGGGTCTGGCGTGACGGAGGAATCGAGCAGGATGGGGGCGCCCTCGCTTTTCGTCACATTGCCCTCGTCGTCGAACGTGACCTTCAACTCGCCAAGATATTTCGAGTAGGACTTCGCCTGGACGATCGGCACGTCGCGGCCCGAAGGATTCTTGACGAGGGTCGGGTAAGGCCCCGCCGCTTCGGGGTCGGTATTGGAAAGAAGCGTGTGGCTGTGGCCGCCAACGATCACATCGATGCCATCGACATTGGCGGCGATCTCCTTGTCCTTGGAATAGCCGGCATGGTTGAGGGCAATGATCTTGTTGACGCCCTCTGCCTTCAGCGCATCGACCTGCCGCTTCAACGCTTCGATCTCATCGGCGAATTTGACGCTCGGGCCGGGGCTGGAGATTTCTGCCGTGTCGGTGGTGAGGGCGGAGATGACGCCGATCTTCTGGCCGCCGATCTCCTCGATGACATAGGGCTTGATCTTGCCGGCGATGAGCGAGCCTGCTGCCGCCTCCGTATTGGAGGAAATGACCGGCACCTTCATCTTGTCGAGGAATTTCGCGAGCGTGACGGGCGTGTCATCGAATTCGTGGTTGCCGAGCGCCATGACATCGAAGCCGATGCCGTTCATGAATTCGGCCGTGTCCTCGCCCTTGTACGTCGTGTAGAACAGCGAGCCCTGAAATTCGTCGCCCGCATCGAGAACGATGACATTGCCGCCATCCCTGGACAGGGCGTTGCGGCGTTCATCTATCTTGGCCTTGACGCGGGCGATGCCGCCGAAACATTCGTTCTTGCTCTCTTCTTCAGCCGAGCACGTGGAATCATATTTGTTGATTGGCTCGATGCGGGAATGCTGGTCGTTGATATGCAGGATATTGAGCGTGTAGTCGGCCATGGCGGCGCTTGCGGCCATACCGAGGGCTGAGGTGGCAACTATGAGCGTTCTCAAGATTTTGCGCATTACGCGCTCCTTATGTCTGCGACGCCGGATGATCATTGCCTTTGTCATGGACGTGGATCTGTTGCAATCGAGCGATCAGGAGTGGAAACGCCGACTGCACGGTGTTGGTGCTTCGCGAAGTCGCCATGCCGCTCGAGAACTTTCGTCGCGGCTTCGCCCACAATGATGATGCTCATAACGACTGCTTGCTGAGTGCGTCTATCCGCAAGGAAGTCAGACTTGCTCATGCCCTCAACAAATGCTTCTGCGTCGATGGCTGCCTGCCTGATGTGATCAAGATACTCCGCAAGGCGTTTGGTTTTCATATAAGCTGCGCCTCGGACAGGACCTGGATGCGGAATTTTGGTGGTAGATCGCCTGGCGTCAGGAGGTCGACGGGTACGCCAAGCAATTCCTCGAGTTCGTCCTGTAATCCACCAAGATCAAACAATGTTGTTCCAGGCAAAGTATCTACCAACAGATCGAGATCGCTGCCGTCCTTGTCAGTGCCGTGCAAGACCGAACCGAAGACGCGAAGATTGGCAAGCTTATCAAATCGCCCGGCAGTTTCACGGACTGCAGTTCGCTTTAAGGCAAGAGCGATGGATGGTCTCATGGCTACGATCCTGTTTCGGACACCATCTGCCGCATTACCTTGTCATTCTTAAGACAGTTTTGTTCAGTCTTGGATTAGCCCACTTGCGGGGAGCGGCGTGTGAGTGAGAATTGCTGACCGGATGACGAGGTGCAATTGAGCTGAGCGGCGTTGACGAGGGCACAATTGACCTTGGACTGGGTGCCGCGCGCGAGCGAGCGCAGGTTGATCTCGATCAGATTGGCAGAGGCAAAACGATAGTTCCCCTCGGCCAACTTCTCCTTGGTGTCATTCGCACGCGTTTCAAAGACGCCAGCGTTGAAATTGGAGAAAGCAACTCCCGACGTATCGAACCATTGGCCCTGCACGGCGTCGGTTGGACGCGTCGTCTGTACAGGTCCGCCCTCCTGGACACCGCCGCTCATGCAGCCGGAGAGGATCAGGGCCAGTGTGGCTGTGCCGGTGGCAACCGAAAAGCGTTTCATCCAGACAATCTCCCAATGGAACATGGTTCTTAAATGCCGCGAAAATCAAGCAAAAACAAGACCTAAGTTTAATTGTAAATTCGAAGGATCAGTGGTTTGTCGTGTGATTACGGTCAAGCTACGCGGGAGAGAGGGCATGAGTGATGAGTTCAATGACGATGAACTTGTCGAGCAACTGCGGAAAATGTCAGAAGAGCGTATCAAAGAAGAGATCAAGCGGGAAAAGACGCATGCCAACGAACTGGCCAAGTATAAAGCTGCCGCCGCCGACCGTATGTCCACGGCGGCAATCGCTGTCGGTTTTTTTGGTCCGAGTGCCGCGATAGTCCTCAACCCGGATATAATGATAAATATCGACGTTGGTCGCAGCCTGTTGCTGATATTTGCAACGTGCATTTGGTTCGTGCTATTTTCGGCACTCCATAATCTGGGCAGATTGATATTGAGAAAGGAACTGGAGTAATGCTGACCTACGCCATTTTCTCCTTTGTCATATGCCTAACTGTCGGCGTTGGATCATGGGCTTACAGTGAGTGGGATTATAGAAGATCATTGCCACGCCGTGCCAGGTTGAAGTTCCTGCAGGCGGAACTGGAAAAACGGCGTACCGCACGTCTTACGCCTGCGGAATAGCCCTCCAAACATATCCTGTCTTGGCTGAAGTCCCTCCCACGATGAGAAGGAGGGACTTGATCGATTTACCGCACCAGGATGTTGCGGAACTGCCAGGGATCATCAAGGTCGAGGTTCTCCTTGAATAGGCCCGGGCGGTTTTCGAGAGGCGTCCAGTCGGTGTAGTGACCCTTGAGCGGGCCCAGATAGGGTTTTTGAACCTCAAGGCACCGGCGGAAATCCATCTCGTCGGTTTCGACGATGCCGGCGTCGGGATTCTCCAACGCCCATACCATGCCAGACATGACCGCCGACGAAACCTGCAGTCCCGTCGCGTTTTGGTAGGGAGCAAGCTTGCGGGCTTCCTCGATGGTCAACTGCGAGCCATACCAATAGGCATTCTTGCCGTGGCCATAGAGCAACACGCCCAACTCATCGGCGCCATCGACGATCTCCGATTCGTCGAGCACGTGCTGGATCGACTGGGGCTTGCCTGCTGCACCGAACATCTCGTCGAGCGAAAGCGTGGCGACATTGGCGGGGTGGTAGGCGTAGTGGCACGTGGGCCGGTAGGCGACCTTGCCCTTCTTGTCGAGCACGGTGAAGAAATCCGCGATCGAGATCGCCTCATTATGCGTGACCAGCAGACCGAACTGTGCGCCCTCCGTCGGGCACCAGGTGCGGATGCGGGTGTCGGCACCGGGCTGTTCGAGAAAGATCGCCGCCTTGTTGCCCTTCTTCTGCTTGCGGGCATTCTTGGGCATCCACTTTTCGTGCGTTCCCCAGCCGAGTTCGGCGGGTTGAAGCCCCTCGGAAATAAAGCCTTCCACAGACCACGTATTCCAGAAGGCGCCGAAGGGTTTTGGCTCGTGGGCGCGCTGCGTATCGCGCTCGGCAATATGGATGCCCTTGACGCCGACCTTGTCCATCAGCCGGGCCCAGCTGTCGCGATCCGTGCGGGCGGGCTCCGTATGTTCGACGCCAAGATCGCGCGCCAGGTCGAGAACGGCCTGCTTGACGAACCAGGAGACCATGCCCGGATTGGCGCCGCAACAGGAAACCGCGGTGGGCCCGCCGGGATTCTTCTTCTTTTCGGCAAGGAGGGTCTGGCGCAGCGCATAATTGGTGCGGTCGGCATTATCGAGGTTGCTGGCGTAGTAGAAGCCCGGCCACGGCTCGATCACCGTATCGATGTAGAGCGCGCCGACCTTGCGGCACAGGCGCAAAATATCGACCGACGACGTATCGACTGAGAGATTGACGCAGAAGCCTTGTCCGCCGCCTTCGGTCAAAAGCGGCTTGAGCAGCGTCTTGTAATTTTCTTTTGTGACCGCTTCCTGGATGAAGCGAATGCCCCGTTCATCGAGGAGTTTCTTGTTGGCGTCGCTGGGATCGACAACGATGAAACGGGATTTGTCGTATTTGAAGTGGCGTTCGATGAGGGGCAGGGTACCCCGTCCGATGGACCCGAAACCGATCATCACGATCGGACCGGCGATTTCTCCATGTACAGGCCATTTAGCCTTCGCCATTTTTTTGTTGCTCCTAATTTTGATCTCCATCAATGAGGGCGACGGACTAAACGTCCGCTTCAAAGAAACCATAGAGCATAGAGTTGACAAAGCGCAAACAACCCATTGCGCTTTTCTGGCGAAATTTCGGTCTACTTTTAATCAAAGTGCGTTCATAGCCGTTTTAGCGCCTCGATAAGCCGGTCGCGGATGGTCATAATACCTTTATAATGCAGCTGGGCAGGATTTAGCGCTTCGAGCTGGCGCGCAAAAGCTTCCGCCACGGCGCTGCACTCAGGGTGTTTCTTCAAGGCACTTATCGGATCGAGATATATGCGGATGGTGAAAAGAATATCGCCGGAGGCGGGCAATTTGCGCAATGTCTGCCGCTCGACGCGAACATAACTCTGCGCGGCAATATCCTCTTCAGTGTAGCGGGCGCCTTTCTGGTGGCTTGCGAGCGGGTGATAGAGATCGCCATCGGGCTGCAGCGACCAGTTCATGCGCTGAACCGGGCGATCCAGCCGCAGATTGTCGAACATGCGGGTGATCAGCCCGGCATTGCGGGTGCCTGCGCCGAAATCCGGCACCGGCGCATGGATGTCGTCCATGGAGCGGCCAAACTTTTCCAGCAATGTCCATGACGAGGGAAAGGAGAGCGAGGCGGCGGCAAGATGCCAGCCGCGGCGTTCATCCTTGCGCATCAGGACGAGATCTTCCTGGACGAGGCTGGCGGCGCGATGCAGGAATGGAGTGTCCGCAGCGCCAAGTGGCACGGGCTCGCCCCACCCGGCGATAGTGATTAGATCGCCTTCGCGGCCATAGGTTTCAGGATAGCGTTCAATCAAATGGGCGGCGAGAAGATCGAGTACTTCCTTTTGCGCACCCTCCGTGCCCGGCTCCTCGACGAAAATCTTGTCGCCATAGAGGGCGAATAGCCGCTGCTTCTCGGCGAGATAGGCGAGCAGATTGCCGTCGATTTCGATCCAGTCCTTCAGGTCGAGTTGAAGCAACCCTATGGTGAAGGGTTGCGCCGACCCATCGTAGGGCGTGTGTACGGGCATACGGGTGGTCATTCTGCGGCGTCCATCGCCTCCAGCTCATCGATAATGCCTTCGATGACAGACAGACCTTTCTGCCAGAAGGCGGGGTCCGTCGCATCAAGACCGAATGGCGCAAGCAATTCGGAATGATGCTTGGTGCCGCCGGCCTTGAGCATGTCGAAATATTTCTGCTGAAACCCGGCCTCGGCGTTCTGATAAACCGCATAAAGAGAATTCACCAGGCAATCGCCGAAGGCGTAGGCGTAGACATAGAAGGGCGAGTGGATGAAGTGGGGAATATATGTCCAGAACGTTTCATATCCAGCACCAAAGTGGACTGCGGGGCCGAGACTTTCCTTTTGCACATCCAGCCAGATCTCGCCGATCCGGTCGGAGGTCAGCTCGCCATTGTTGCGCTCGGTGTGAACCCGCCGCTCGAATTGGTAGAAAGCGATCTGCCTGACAACGGTATTGATCATGTCCTCGGCCTTTTGCGCCAGCATCGCCTTGCGCTCACGCCGGTCGCGAGTCTTCTCCAGCAATGAGCGGAATGTCAGCATTTCGCCGAACACCGAGGCAGTTTCGGCAAGGGTGAGCGGCGTCGACGCCATGAGAGCGCCTTGCGCGCCGGCAAGAACCTGATGGACACCGTGACCGAGTTCGTGCGCCAGCGTCATCACATCCCGCGGTTTGCCCATGTAGTTGAGAAGCACGTAAGGATGGGCCGAGGGTACCGTCGGATGAGCGAACGCGCCTGGCGATTTGCCCGGACGCGTCGGTGCATCGATCCAGTTCTTGTCGAAGAACTGGCGGGCGATATCCGCCATCTCCGGCGCAAAACCATCATAGGCTGCAAGGACGGTTTCCCGCGCGTCCGGCCATGGGATGATCGCCTGCGGTGTTTCCGGAAGCGGCGCGTTGCGGTCCCAATTGTTCAGATAATCAAGGCCGAGCCATTTCGCCTTGAGCGCATAATAACGATGCGAGAGGCGCGGATAGGCCGCCTGCACAGCTTCGGAAAGCGCATCGACCACCTCGCGCTCCACGCGATTGGCCAAGTGTCGGCTATCCGCTATATCCTCGAAGCCGCGCCAGCGATCGGAGATTTCCTTGTCCTTCGCCAGCGTATTGGTGATGAGCGTGAAAACGCGCAGGTTTTCCTTGAAGGTCTTGGCCAAAGCCTCGAAACCTGCCTTGCGCAAAGACGGATCCGCGTCCTGCAGCAGATTGAGCGTCGGCTCAAGCGGCAGTTCTTCGCCATTTACTTCAAAGCGCAGCGCCGTCACGGTCTCATCGAACAGACGGTTCCAGGCGCCGCGTCCCGTGAGCGACTTTTCATGGAAAAGCTGTTCTATCCTGTCATCAAGCTGATAAGGCCTGTCCTTGCGCAGATCGACGAGCCACGGACGGTAATGAGCGATTGCCGGGTTTTCAGCCATCGCCTGTTCGATGACAGCATCATCGATCCGGTTGAGCTCAAGGCCGTAGAAGATCAGACGGGTGCTGGCATCGGTAATCTTTTGCTGGATATCGCCGTAAAACTTGGCGCGCTTGGGATCTGACGTATCGCCGGCGTAGACAAGACCGGCGAAGGATACGATCCTCCCCATCAGTTCCTCGAGCGCCTCGAATTCCCGGATGGACTCCGCGAAGCTGCCGCCCTTCGGCCTGCCGGCTTCAGCAGCCAGATTTCCCTTCCAGCGCTGCTCGAATTTGACGGCAAGTTCTTCGGCCAACTTTACATCTGCCTTGAGCTCACTGCTTTCAACCGACGGATAAAGGTCTCCGAGATTCCATTCCGGCAACAGGCCAAGCGCTACCTGCTCGCCCTTCAGGGCGGTCGCGCCGCCGGTTTTGGGCGCAATCCTGGCAACAGTAGCAAGGGCGTATCTAACGATTTCAAAACTCATTTCAGCACCACAATATCAAGGTTCGAGAGGCGAATCACAGGCAGCAAACAGGGGAGCTAAACCTTAAGAGTCGGTTGGCAATTGTTCCAGTTCCGTCTTGCTTATTGAACTATGCAGTGACTTTTAGACTTTTGAGGGGTGGATTCATTTGATAAAAAGCCTTAATCCTGCTGTTAACAACCCGTTGACCATGGCACAAAACACTGGATTCGAAATGCGTTTTCGCCATGCTCTCAACGTAATTGTTCGTCAGTAAAGCGACCATTAACCATTAAATCGGATACTCCAGCTATTCGGGGGCTGGAAAAACGGTCAAGGTTGGGGACGAGTTTGTCAAATATGATTCATGCAAAGAACAACAGACCTGCGGCTCGCTCCATGTTGCGTGCCAGCTGGTTTTTGTTCCTCATGGTCTTCGCGCCGATGTTGTTCGCGTCCGCGCAGGCTTCCGCCGAAACGAGAACTCTCAAGCTCTATTTCATCCACACTAAAGAACGTGCCGAGATCACATTCAAGAAAAATGGCCGTTACCAGCAGGATGGCCTGAACAAGCTGAACAAGTTCCTGCGTGACTGGCGCCGCAACGAGCCAACGAAGATGGATCCCCGTCTCTTCGACCTGGTTTGGCAGATTTATCAGAACGTCGGCGGCAGGGACTATATCAACGTCGTATCCGCCTATCGCTCCCCGACCACGAATTCGATGCTTCGCTCCCGTTCGCGCGGCGTGGCGAAAACAAGCCAGCATATGCTGGGGAAAGCCATGGACTGGTATCTGCCGGGCGTGAAGCTTTCCACACTTCGCGTTACGGCGATGAAATACCAGGTCGGCGGCGTCGGCTATTATCCGACCTCCGGTTCTCCGTTCATTCACACGGACGTCGGCAATGTCCGTCACTGGCCGCGCATGAGCCGCAGGGAACTGCTGGCCGTGTTCCCCGACGGCAAGACGATGCACATTCCATCGGACGGCAAGCCGTTACCTGGCTACGACCAGGCAGTCGCCGCCTATGAATCCCGCAAGCGTGGTGGCGGTTCGATCCAGGTGGCAAGCTCTTCTTCGAGGACCGGCCGCGGCAAGACGCTATTTGGCATGATTTTTGGCGGAGGCGCCGACGAGGAAGAGGATACCGGCGAAAGCGCGGTTGCCGTTGCTTCCGCTTCGAAGCCTTCGAAGACGCTATCGTCCAGGCCGGCCGCCATAGCCGAGGACGCGGACGGCGGGGAGAATGCCGCTCCTGCTGTCGCAACGCGTGCCCAGCCTCAACCCCAGCAGCCGATCGCGCCCGAACTGCCGGTGCGGGATGCGCCTGCGCCTTTGACAGCGCCGCGCCCCGATGCGCCACTTGAAGCTTCACCGGAGGACAACCAGGCCTTGGCCTTCGCCGTCCCCGTGCCGCTGCGCCGTCCGGACTATTCGCCGACGCCGGCGCCGGCTGATGCATCGACGCTCAATGCGCTGGCCGAGGACAAGTCGACTCTGATAGCTGCCTTGCCGACGCCGCGTCCGACCGACAGCGCCAGTGCGATCCGCGAAATGATCGCTGCCAATCCGAGTGACGCGGGCACCGACACGCCCTCGCCGGAAATGGTCAATGCGCTGGTGCCTGTTCCATTCGACAAGCCAAAGCGCAACGACATGATGGTTGCGTCCCTGGTGCCGGACCAACGTCCGATTGCAGAAGCAATAACGGCTTCCACGGCGGCTGCCGCTGCCGAAGAAGAGGTCATTCCTGTTCCGGATGATGATCTGCGGGCCATTATCAAGCAGGCGGACGGAGAGAACGAAACTGCCCTGTCCGACCCGCAGCCCACACCGGATATGCCGACATTGCCGGCGACGACCGGCGGGCGTGTCAAACCCGCTGCGCAGCAGAACACGCAGGTCGCATCAATCGAAAAGCAGCCTTCACTGCGCCGGACCATGCTTGATGCCCAGGCTACGGGTGATCCTGTTGCAGCGCTCAACAGTGGCGTGATTACGACGGCCAAAGGCTCCAAGCCGCGCAAACAGGCGGCGCAGGACCAGGCTCCGAAGGCGATCCAGGTCTCCTCGGACGTGCCCGATCGCGCGCTTTCGACCGAGCAGGTCGCGCAGACCGCACCAGCCGTGACGCCGGCAGTCCTGCGCAACGCAGAAATGCGCACCGCACCGACCACAGTCTACACGGCTGGTTTCCAGCAGAGCCTGCCAGTCGCCAACGCCAACAAGTTCACCGGCAAGGCAGTGACGTTCCTGCAGATCGCAAAGTTCAATCCGACGCACGGGTCTTAAGCCAAGATGGTATCGACCCGCGTTAAAGCGGGTTGATGATAGCTACATCGTCGAAATCTTTTTCGTTGTCGGTAGCGACAATACAATTATGGACTAAGGCAGTCGCTGCGATGATTGTATCCAGAGCACTGCGGGGTTTCCCTTTGCGTGTCCCGTCTGCCATCAGCTGTGCCCAAGCCAATGCCGCTGTCTCGTCGAAAGGAAGAACTCTTCCAGCAAAAAGGGCGGAGGGCCCATCTAATCCGTGGAACCAGGCTTCAAGTTCATCACGCTTTCGGCCGGCTGGTTTTTCAAGTATCCCGCGCTGAAGCTCGGCGATTGTCAAAGAGGATATAAACAAGTTCTCATCGAGCTGATCGGCCATCCAGACCATGAATGACTCCGACGGAACTGGCCTCGTAGCATTGCTGATGATATTCGTGTCCAATAGATAGCGCGCCACAGATCCAGCTTTCGACCGGCTTCCTTTATCCGAACCAGATCCAGTTCCGCGTCGACAAGCGGCGAACGGCGTAGAGCCGCCAGAATATTTCCTCGCTTGGGCAGATCGTCAGCGGCAGTTTCGCTCAAGGCCGCTCGAATTCGAACGGCATCAGGACCCTCGTCAGCCAATTTCCGGGCCAAGGATCGAATGAGGTCGCGGTCGGCATCCCGGCCCAGCACTTCGAAGCGCGAAAGGCCCCGTTCACTCAACCGGTCACGATAATTCTTGATGGCACGCTTTTGGGAAGGGTTCATGGAATCTCACTATCCGTTATACCCGGTAATATACCCGGTGATGTATTCGGTAGCAAGGCAACCGCGTAGGCGCTGGTTTCCTACCCAGCCAGGTTCACGGCATCTTGTGCAAGCCTGGTGATCTCGTCCCACTTGCCTGCCTTGACCAGATCTTCCGGGGCAACCCAGGACCCGCCCACGCAGACGACATTCGGCAGGTTGAGATAAGACTTGGCATTGGCGAGGCTGACGCCGCCGGTGGGGCAGAAGAGCGTGCCTGCCAGCGGCGAAGAAAGCGATTTCAGGAAAGCCGCGCCGCCTGCCTGCTCGGCGGGGAAAAACTTCAGCATCGTATAGCCTTGCTCGCGCAGGGCCATGATCTCGCCCGGCGTGATGGCACCCGGAAGCAACGGTACTTTGCTATCATGCGCGGCCTCGATGAGCTGGGGTGTCGCACCGGGGCTGACGATGAAGCGCGAACCTGCGCTGACAGCCTCGTCATACTGGCGGGCATTGAGAATGGTTCCGGCGCCGACGATGGCTTCCGGCACTTCATTGGCAACCGCGCGGATGGCGTCGAGCGCGGCAGCTGTGCGCAGCGTGATCTCGATTGCCGGCAGGCCGCCCTTGGCAAGCGCCCGAGCGAGTGGAACTGCGTCCGCCAAATTCTGTATGAGAATGACCGGGATCACGGGCTGGCCCCTGAGGACAGGCAATAGCAAATCGGTCTTCTGGGTCATCTCGAATTCTCCGCTCCATCAACTTCAATCGATTTAGTGGCGCTTGGCCGATTTGTCTACCTTGAAGCTGCATTTCAATCCTGCCCGGAGCATGCAGATCATTGTCTTCCCGGTAAAGCCCTTGAAATTGCGATGCTGGCGCAGTAGTTGGATGCGATCATGACAGATCATAGTTCAGATACGCCTTTTACGGTGGCAGCACTCTATCGCTTTGCCCGGCTGGATCACTACCGGTCGCTGCAGGAGCCCTTGGCGAAATTGTGCTGCAACCAAGGGATCAAGGGCACGCTGCTGCTGGCGTCGGAGGGCATTAACGGCACGATCGCCGGAACTGCGGCAGCGATCGGCAAGCTGGTCGATTTCCTCGAGGCAGAGCCTGCCCTTACCGGGATGGAGTTGAAATATTCATCTGCAAGCGAGATGCCTTTCAAGCGCATGAAGGTGCGGCTGAAGAAGGAAATCGTCACGATGGGCGTCGACGATATCGATCCGTTGCAAAGCGTCGGCACTTATGTGCCTGCAAATGAATGGAACAGGCTGATCTCCGATCCGGAAACCATCGTCATCGACACGCGCAATGATTACGAGACGGCGATTGGAACGTTTCAAGGCGCCGTCGATCCACAGACCAAGACTTTCCGGGAATTCCCTCAGTGGGTGGAGAAGCACCGCGATGATCTTGCAGGCAAGAAGATCGCGATGTTCTGCACTGGCGGCATTCGCTGCGAAAAGGCAACAGCCTATGTAAAGGGGCTTGGCTTCGAAGACGTGTTTCATCTCAAGGGCGGCATTCTCAAATATCTGGAGGACGTTCCGGCCGAGGAAAGCCGCTGGGAAGGCGAATGTTTCGTCTTCGACGAAAGGGTCTCCGTGGGGCATGGGCTTGTGGAAGGCGAGGCGGAGCTTTGCCATGCCTGCCGCAATCCGATCGCGCCGCAGGACAAGCTTTCGCCGCTGTTCGAGGAGGGCGTTTCATGCCCGAATTGCTATCACGAGCGCACAGACGAGGATCGCGCCCGTTTTGCCGAACGGCAGAAGCAGGTGAGGCTTGCCAGGGAGAGGGGCCTCAAGCAGCACATCGGGTCCTAAAGAATCCACCCTGACGGACATCCGATGCGGCTTTCTGCGCTTCCGGTGTTCACGTACATCATGTTCGCTGCGCTCCGGTTCTCGAACCCACAACAGCTGCCTCGCCAGGCTGAATTCTCAAGGCGCGATTAGCCGAAACTTGCGACAATCGCCGCGCTGTCATTGCAATGCCATGAACCGGGTCCTAACTAAGCGGGGCCAATTCATGCAGCAGAGGAGACACGCATGCTCGATCCGAAGAAAATTCTCGATGATTTCCTGGGAAGCAACGTTCCCGGCGTCGGAACCTCTGTACGCGACACGGCAGGCAAGGCAACGCAGATGGCGAAGGACAATCCCCTTGCTGCCGGCGCACTGGCTGCGATCCTCCTTGGCACCGGGACCGGGCGCGAAGTGGCAGGCGGCGCACTGAAGCTTGGCGGTCTGGCCGCCGTTGCAGGGCTGGCCTACAAGGCCTATCAGAACTACCAGTCTGGCAAGGCTCCCGCCGAGGTGACGCAGTCCTCGCCGGCCGAGCTGGCTCCGCCGCCGGAGGATTCAAGCTTCCGTCCTGAAACCGCGCCACAGGGTGAACATGAGTTTGCGTTGGTGCTCGTTCGCGCCATGATCGCCGCCGCGCGCGCCGACGGGCATATCGACGATGCCGAGCGCGAACGCATCATCGAGAAACTGTCGCTCTCCGGTATCAACAGCGACACGCGGGAATTCCTCGCAAGCGAGCTGAATTCGCCGGTCGATCTCGATGCGCTGATCGCTGCCGCCATCACCGACGCGCAAAAGGTCGAACTCTATACGGCATCGCGCCTCGCCATAGATCCGAAGACAAGGGCCGAACGCGGCTATCTCGATCTGCTCGCTGGACGGCTGAAACTGCCCGACAGCCTGATCGATCATATCGAAGCGACCGTGGCAGATGTGAAGGTCGCATCGCCCGCCTGATACCTATCGATAACTTCAACCTGATGGGCATCTGATGCGATTTTCTTCGCTTCCGGTGCTCATGGACCCAAAAGTTCACGGCGTTCCGGTCCTTCGAAACCGCACCAGCTACCTCATCAGGATGAATTCTCGACAGGTCTCCATCTGACTGGCTATTTCGTCAGGAACTTCTCGATGCGCTCTATGGCGCGGAGAATGTTTTCTTCCGAGTTGGCGTAGGACAACCGGATGTACCCTTCGCCGAGAATGCCGAAATCCGGCCCGCCGATCAGCGCAACACCTGCTTCGTCGAGTAGCGCGGCGGCGAGTTGCTTTGCGGGCCAGCCCGTTTCCCTGACATTGGGAAAGGCATAGAAAGCTCCCTTCGGCGTGGTGCAACTGATGCCGGGGAGGCTGCCCAGACCATCAACGACGATCTTGCGGCGATTATCGAAGGCCTTGCACATCTTCTCGACATCGTCCTGCGGCCCGTCGATGGCCGCGATGCCGGCAAACTGGCTCGGGGCGTTGACGCAGGACCAGCAGTTGACAGCGAGCTTGCGCACCTTGTCGTATAGCTGGCCGCTCTCCTTCGAATTTGGCCAGATCGACCAGCCCATTCGCCAGCCGGTCATCGCCCAGGTCTTCGACCAGCCATTGAGGACGATCAAGCGGTCGCGAATCTGCGGGAAGGAGAGAAGCGAGCAATGTTCCTCTCCATCATATGTCATCACGTCGTAAATCTCGTCGGACATGATCGCCACATGCGGATACGCTACAAGGCCATTCACCAGCTTTTCGATTTCAGAGCGGGGCGTGACGCCGCCGGTCGGATTGGCCGGTGAATTGAGGATCAGGAGCCGGGTGCGAGGCGTGATGAGGGCAAGGGTTTCTTCGGCCGAAAAGGCAAACCCGTTCTCTTCGCGGATGGGAACAGGAACCGGCATGGCACCCGTAAACTCGATCATCGACCGATAGATGGGGAAACCGGGGTCGGGATAGAGGATTTCAGCGCCTGGCTCGCCAAAAATCAGGATCGCCGCAAACATCGTCACCTTCCCGCCGGGGACGATCATGATGTTTTCTGGCGATACCTCGACACCCGTAGTCGTCAGCGTACGGCGTGCGACCGCTTCGCGCGTGGCCAGAAGACCGTTGGCCGGCGTATAGCCGTGATGGCCGTCCTTCAGCGCCTTGATCGCGGCTTCGACGATGTGAGCAGGAGTTTTGAAATCCGGCTGGCCGATACCAAGATTGATGATGTCCCTGCCTTCGGCGGCGAGAGCAGTAGCTCGGGCGAGGACAGCAAAGGCATTTTCCTCGCCGATACGGTCGAAACCGGCAGTAGTCCGCAGCATTTTCTTGTCTCACATACAATTTTCAATTTCTGCTTTGTGCGTGCAGTGGCATAACAAGTCAATTAATCTCAACTTGAGCGAGCAAATTCCACCATGACCGACCTGAAAGACTGGACTCCCCGTCCACTTCCGGCCCGCGAGCCGCTGGAAGGCCGCTATGTTCGCCTGGAGCCGATCAGCTCAGCGATGCACACCGACGGGCTTTACGAAGCCTCGAGCGTTCCCGATGCGGGCGACCGGTTCAGGTTCCTGTTCGAAAACCCGGCGCAAGATCGCCAGGAATTTGCCGCCTGGGTGAAAAAGCTCGAAGCGAGCAGCGATCCCATGTTCTTCGCCGTTATCGACAAGGCGAGCGGCAAGGTTGCGGGGCGGCAGGCGCTCATGCGCATCGATCCCGCCTTCGGTGTGATCGAAATCGGGCATGTTTATTGGGGCCCGCTGATTTCGCGCAGGCCCGCGGCAACGGAAGCCCAATTCCTGTTCATGCAATATGCTTTCGATGGCCTCGGCTACCGGAGATACGAGTGGAAGTGCAACAACGCCAACGAACCCTCCATGCGAGCGGCGGAACGCTTCGGCTTCAAATTCGAAGGCATATTCCGCCAGCACATGGTGCAGAAGGGCCTGAACCGCGACACCGCATGGTATTCGGTCATCGACGGTGAATGGCCGGCGCTGAAAACCGCTTACCAAGCCTGGCTCTCGCCGGACAATTTCGATGCCGATGGGAAGCAAATCAAGAGGCTGGAGGAGTTGCAGGTCGTCAGCGCCTAATTGGCTGGAGCGACTGCTGTGCGTGGTTCGACAGGCTCACCATGAGGGAAGTGGGGTTAATTGCAGGGAGTGAAATGCTGCAACGTTGGCTCATTTGTTGCAATGCTCTACCTCCCTCATGGTGAGCCTGTCGAACCACCCACAACGGTTTGCCTTTAAAACTACCCCGCACTTGCATAAAACCCTCACGCGGTTACAACGCACCGAGATGCATCGAACAAGGGCAGTCAGAGCGTGACCGATCCAAAAACCAGAAATGCAGCCATCGCAGCCGCCTGTATCATGATTGGCTTCGGTTTGGCGGCCTATTGGATGCCGACGCTGATGCTGGCGCTCGGCGAACGCTCGACGCTGGCCGCAGGGATATTCGCCGTGCTCTTCGTCGCGGGTTTTTTCCTGGTTTTCTGGCTACGTGCCAGAAACCAGCATGAGAACGACTGACGATAAAGACTGTGTATTACTGCAGCGAGGCGGCAAGCAGCAGCACGCCGAACAGCACGATAAACAGCGCACCGCCGATCTCTATAATGTTTTGAACGCGGCCTGAAACGGCCGAAGCGCCGGACACGCGCAGCGCAACATTCTTGGCAGTCACAGCGAGCGTTGCCAAGATGGCAACGGTAATGAACGTGCCGAGCGCCATGGCGAAGACCGAGAGGATGCCGCCGATGACAAGGCCATTCAACAGCGAGAAAGTCAGGACGATCAGCGCGCCCGAGCAGGGGCGCAGACCTACGGCGATAATTGCCGACCATGCGGTTTTCCAGTTGAAGTCTCCGGCGATCATCGCGGGATCCGGTGCATGGGAATGGCCGCAGGTTTCGCAGACCTCGCCTGCCGCATGATCATGATGATGCCCATGGTCATGGTGATCATGCCGTTGAGCCCCATGCGAATGGCCATGATCGTGATGATCATGTGCGTGGCGGTGATGATCGTGTCGATGATCGTGTCCGGCCACGGCTTTCTCAGGAACGAGATGAGCGACACGCGGAGCGAAAAGCACCGGTACCTTGCGCCAGAGGAGTGATAGGCCAAAAGCGATGATCAGCACGAAACTCGCCATTTCCATGTAATGGGTGGCGTCGTCCATGGAAACTGTCGTGCCCCGCAGGACGAGGAAGGTAAGGCCGATGACGAAGATCGCGGTCAGGGCCTGCAGCATGGACGAGGCGAAGGAGAGAACGATGCCGCGCTTCAGCGTCGTTTCATTGGCCAGCATGTAGGACGAAATGACCGCCTTGCCGTGGCCGGGACCGACTGCGTGAAGTATGCCATAAAGGAATGACAGTCCGACAAGTATCGATGCCTGCCACGGGTCTTCGCGCATGCCCTTGAGCGCATGCGTCATGGCGAGATAGAAACTGCGCTGCTGCATGTTGATCCAGAGAATGATCTCCGCGAAGGGGCCACTGGGCTGCATGGCAACTTCGTTCATGCCAATGCCAAGCGATGTTTTCTGCGCCAGCGCATGACCGCCAAGACACAGAGCCAAAGCCAGTGCGCCGAACAGAGTTCTTTTTCGCATAGCGTCTTCGTCCTAACTTTTGGCCGGGCATTCGATTTCGAGGCGCGTGGCAAATATCTTGGACATGTTGGTGCCGGTCGGATCGTTGAAGAACGCATCCGTAAGCGTGCCCTGGTTCTGGGCAATCGCCTGGTCCGGGTCGGGACGCACAACCTTCTGCGCGCAACCGCCGGGCAAGCCCGTCACGTGGATATCCGTATCGTTCACATAATCGATGGCGGTGTAGAATGTCGGATCATAGACACCGAAGCTCGTCATCCTGCCGAGTTTTAGCGGCTGTTTCGGCTTGCTCTCGAAGATGATCAGCAATTGATTGTTCTGAAAATCGGCGATCAGATGGTCCGGCGCTGCCATGACGATGGGCTTGCCATCCAGTTGGACCGTCTGGAAGTAATCGAACTCCGCAACCGAATCCTTGATGGTGCTTGCCAGATCAGCCAACTCCTTCTCGCCCAGTTTCAGATCGGCATTCTTGTCGAATTCAACGAGAACAGTGCTTGAGAAGAGATCGTCGAACCGCCAGACGTGCCCGAGCTTCTCGACGGTGCCATCAGGCTTGAGGGTAATATCCAGCCGCGCCTCGGCAAAGACATGCGGATGCACGTAAGCCGGCGTGGCAAACGTCAGTCCGATCGTCATTACGCCGATAAAAACCGCTCGTCGTTGCTGCATGAATTTTAACCTTTTGGTTGGCGCACAGGACGATGCGAAATTGGCAAAATTGGGACGATATAATATTACAGTATGAATGTGCTCACGCGCGGCGATTGTCCTTGAACCACTTCGTGAGGAAATCGACAAGCACCCTCACCTTTGCCGGCAGGTAACGACGGTGGGGATAGACTGCATAAATACCGGCGTCGTGCATGATAAAGTCTTCGAGCACAGCAACAAGCCTGCCGCTTTCAATATCCGGCCGCGCGATAAAATCGGGCAGGAGAGCAAAACCCAACCCGGCGAGCGCCGCACGGCGCGTCGCCAGCGGACTGTTGATCTCGAGCGGACCGGATAATTGCACCGAGACCGGAGGCTCGCCGTCCTTGTGAAATTGCCAGGTATTCCGGGAGCGATTGTTGGTGTCGACGATGCAAGGCAGGGAGACCAGTTGCTCGGGCCGCCCCGGCTTCCCGACGCGCTGGATCAGCTCCGGCGTGGCGCAGGCGATGACGCGAAAAGGGGCGATGCGTTTGGCAATGAGGGACGAGTCCTGCATGCGGGTGATGCGTATGGCGAGATCGAACCCCTCTTCAACGAGGTCGACAAAACGGTCGTCGAGCCGGACATCGAGAATGATGTCGGGCTGTTCTGCGCAAAAATCGATAAGGCACTGGCCGATATCGGCATCGGCAAAGGACCGCGATGCAGAAATCTTGATGCGGCCCCTGATGTCGCTGCTCGAGTCCCGCACCGTCTCCTGCAGGCTTTCCACATCGCGCAGGATTTCACTGGCCCGCTGGTAGTATGTGTGGCCCGCCTCCGTCAGTGAGAATTGCCTCGTGGTACGGTTTAGGAGCAGAGCGCCAAGCTCATCTTCCAGTTCGCGAACATATTTGGACAGGAGCGCCTTGGACCGGCCGATCTTGCGCGCCGCCGCTGAGAAACCCTCAGCTTCCACGACGTCGATGAAAGCCCGCATGCGGGTGAGCGTGTCCATCAGGTCGCATCAGCCGCTTGAAGAATGGTCTTGCCGAGCCTGATCAGCGCACGGTCGCTGCCTTCGGGGCCGATCAACGATATTCCGAAGGGGGCGCCATGCACCTTGCCCAGCGGCAGTGTGATCTGCGGAAAACCGGAAAGCCCGGAAAGACAGAAGAGCCGGACACAACGCTCGCGGTAGGCCTGGCTGTCGTCAAAGGATGTGTCGACCAGCGGAGCTGCTCCCGGGACTGTCGGCAGGACCAGAATACCATCATCCCTGAGGAGGTCGGTAAATTCGTTGCGGAACAGATCGCGCCGCCTGGTTTGCAAGCGATACGTATCGTCATCGATGGTCGAACCATATTCGAAACGCTCCCTGACGGCGGGACCAAGGTTTCGCTCTTTCTGCGAGATCCACTCTCCATGTGCCGCCCACGCCTCAAAACCCTGGATCTGCCGCAGACAGAGATAGAGATCATCCATGGACGCCGTCGCCTGGCGGGCCGAACGGGCATGGCCGAGGTGAGCGGCAAGGATGGCGTACATCCGGCGATACTCGGTATCCTCCGCTTCCCCGAGAAGCAGATGTTCAAGAAGCGGGATGAAAAGCGGGCGGTTGAGCTTGAAATCCTGCCTGTCCGGGCCGAGGAGAACGCCTCCAACCTTCTCATAGAGAGTGATGTCCCTGGCGAACCAGCCAAACGTATCGAGGGAATGCGCGAGCGGCATGGTGCCGGCGAGTGAAATGCGTCCGTGCGTGGTGCGAAGTCCTACGACGCCGCAGAAGCTCGCAGGAGCGCGGATCGACCCGCCCGTGTCGGATCCCACACCTATCGAAGCGAGGCCGCCCGCAACCGCCGCCACGGAGCCCGAAGAGGAGCCGCCCGTCACGCGGTCCGGCGCTCGCGGATTGACCGGATGAGGGAAATGCGTGTTCTGCCCCATCATCGAGAAGGCGAGCTCGTCGGTCTGGGTCTTGCCGACGAAGCGCGCTCCGGCGTCAATCAGATTCTGCACCGCAGGCGCAGTCGTGGTCGCTGGTGGTGATTCGCCATATTTCTGCGGATTGCCACAGCCTGTCGGCATTCCTGCGACGTCAAATATGTCTTTGACCGCCAGGGTTTCGCCTGTCAGCGGGCCGTCACCCGGCGATATGCCGGGAACTGGCAGGTCAAGCAAGGCATTCAAGGGCGGAATCGTCTTCATCGTTCAATGATTCTAGGGCATCAAGGTCCGGTTGTTCAATGAATAAAATATTTTGCGCTGCCCCATTATTTTCATTGATTGGACACATCTTTCCTCTTATATGCCCCTTGCCCAAAGTCGCACGTGCCCATGGGTGTCCGCCGATCTTCATTATGGTGAGGAAACGGTATGGTACCTGGAACTAACCCCTCCAGTCAGTTTGTCGGCCTACCGCCAAGCTGAGGACATCTGAAGCAACGACGGTGCGGGCCTTTCTAGTGTCTTTCGGCTGTCCATAAGCCGGAATTACTGAAGAGGCACACCTTCATTGCCGGTAGTGCGGATGGGGACATCCAAGCCAAGGCAGACAAAGCGGAGTGACGCTGACTTAGCGTTGTTCCATCGCCGCATGAACTTGTCCGTGTTTTCAGCATCTCCAAAGGCTGGCTTCGCGGGGGATGGATTCATGCACTTTGTCCACAGCGGTTCATCGGGCGCAACCCGTGACCGTGACTTGCATCAAGGCGGCCGCAAGTGCCGCTATGAGTTGGAGACCCAAGATGGCTACGCAGCGCATTCTCGACTTCATCAATACCCGACGCCCCAACGGCCCCTGCATGGTGCTTGATCTCGAGGTGGTGCGGGAGAATTATCATAATTTCGAGATGGCCCTGCCGGAATCGAGAATATTTTACGCGGTGAAAGCCAATCCTGCGCCGGAGATCCTGCGCCTGCTTGCCTCGCTCGGCTCCAATTTCGACACGGCCTCGGTTGCCGAAGTCGAGATGGCGCTCGATGCCGGCGCGACGGCTGACCGCATTTCCTATGGCAACACGATCAAGAAGGAACGCGACATTGCGCGCGCCTTCGAGCTTGGCATTCGCCTGTTCGCCGTCGATTGCGTCGAGGAAGTCGAGAAGGTTGCCCGCGCGGCTCCGGGTTCGCGTGTGTTCTGCCGCGTCCTCACGGATGGTGCAGGCGCTGAATGGCCGCTTTCGCGCAAGTTCGGCTGTGTTCCTGCGATGGCTGTCGACGTGCTTCGCGCTGCGCAGAACCTTGGGCTCGACAGCTACGGCGTGTCGTTCCATGTGGGTTCGCAGCAGACGGATCTCGCCGCGTGGGATCGTGCTCTCGGTGATGCCAAGCAGGTTTTCGACACGCTCGTGCAGGAAGGCATCACGCTGAAGATGGTCAATATGGGCGGCGGTTTCCCGACGCGTTACCTGAAGGACGTGCCGACGGCGCAGGCCTATGGCCAAGCCATCTTCCAGGCATTGAGCAAGCATTTCGGCAATCGTCTGCCTGAGACCATCATCGAGCCGGGGCGCGGCATGGTGGGCAATGCCGGCGTCATCAAGGCTGAGGTCGTACTCGTCTCCAAGAAGGCCGCCAACGACAATGTGCGGTGGGTCTATCTCGACATTGGCAAGTTCGGCGGTCTCGCCGAGACGATGGACGAGGCGATCCGCTACCAGATAACCACGCCGCGCGATGGCGATCTTGCCGAGCCGTGCGTCCTTGCGGGCCCGACCTGCGACAGCGCCGACGTGATGTACGAGAAGAACCCTTATCCGCTGCCGATATCGCTGACCATTGGCGACGAGGTGCTGATCGAGGGAACAGGTGCCTACACCACCACCTACTCGGCAGTCGCGTTCAATGGGTTCGAGCCGCTCCGATCATACGTGATTTGAGAGACCTTTGATAACTTCACCCTGATGGGCATCTGATGTGATTTTCTCCGCTTCCGGTGCTCATGGACCCAAAAGTCCACTGCGCTCCGGTTCTCGAAAACCGCACCAGCTTCCTCATCAGGCTGAATTCTCGAATGGTCTCTCGTCTGGAGATGTGACGACCCCATGATTGATTGGTCAAGACAATGAGCGCAGTAGATTTCATAGAACAAAACCTGCATCCGGACGGATCGCCGGCCTGTTCGATCGTCAACGAAACCGCTTACGACGAGCGGGCCCGCGAGGCTCTGCTCGACCGCGCCATGGGCACAACCCGTCGCCGCAAGTCTTCCGAAAAGCTGCGTCGCGGGCGGTTGCCCTCCGAAGGCCTGGCCTTCGTCGCGCGGGACGCAAACGGCTCAGTACGTGGCACGGTGCGGCTTTGGGACATCCAGGCCGGACATGATGCAGCGGGCAAGCCGGTGCGGGCGCTGCTGCTCGGCCCGCTGGCTGTCGATCCCGCTCTCAAGGGGCAGGGCATCGGCGCCGCGCTCATGCAGCACGCGACCGCAGAAGCGGGACGGCTCGGCCATGGCGCCGTCATTCTGGTGGGTGATCCGGAATATTACGAACGCTTCGGCTTCAGCGGCAAGAAGACAACAGGACTTGCAATGCCTGGCCCGGTAGAGCGCCGGCGTTTTCTGGCGCTCGAGTTGAAGCCCGGCCATCTTGACGGTGCGCACGGACTGCTCACGCCGAAGGGCCGCCGCGCTTCGCACGCCATGAGGGTGTTGCCCGTATCGCTGCGGTTTTCCCGGTAGAATTAAACCGGCGCCGAATATCTCTCCCCCACAGGGGGAGATAACCGCGCATTCTATGCCTTGGCGCGAACGAACCGTTCGATAGCGGCGACTTCGCTTTGCTGTATTTCGTGACCGCCGGAATGCCAGACGAGGTCTGTCTCGACACCCTGCTCGACCAGATAATCCGCGAAGGTCTGCGTGAGGACGGGTGGACAGATCGTGTCCAACCGGCCTGCGGTGATCAGAGCGCGCCTGCCGGCAAGGCCAAGTTGCGGCGCAGGCGTCCAGGGAACCAGCGGATGCATGAGCACTGACTCGTCGAAAAGCTCAGGATGCGACAGCATGATTGAGGCGAGGATATTCGCGCCATTGGAATAGCCGAGGCCGATAGTCCTGGAAGGCTTCGCCTTGTCCTTATGGGCGCGGATGAAATCTGCCATGGCGCTCGTACGCCTGGCCAGATCCTCCATATCGTAGACGCCTTCCTGCGTCCGGCGGAAGAAACGGGCAGCGCCATGTTCAAAGACATCGCCGCGGGGGGAAACTATCCCGGCTTCGGGCAGCAACTGCCGCCCGAAATCGAAGAACTGGTTCTCGTCGCCGCCGGTTCCATGGAACACGAAGAGCAATGGGTTCCCCGGCATTTCAGCGGGATGAGAACGAAGTTTATAGCTATTGATCGGCATGTCGAGCTTCTTCCAGTGCGGCGCCTCCGGCCGCTTGACTATTTGGGGTTGCCTTGGCTCGGCTTGAATGTGGCTGCCGCTTGATGGAGTGTCGCCGCCACGTAGACAATCCTGAAGATCAGGCCGGCTCCGACCATGGGCCGTGAAAGTCGCCTTCCTCGCCAATGCGCTTGAAGCCATGGGCGCCGAAGAAATCGCGTTGCGCCTGGATCAGGTTAGCCGTGCCACGTGCCTGACGGAAGCTGTCAAAATAGCTCAGGGCGGCGGCGAGCGCGGGAACAGGCAGTCCAGCGAGCGCGGCTTCAGCAACCACCTTGCGCAACGATTGCGAGGTTGATTTCATCCGTTCGACGAAAGCGGGCGCAAGCAGCAGGTTCTTGCCTTCGCTGCCTTCGAAGGCGTCTGCGATCTGATCGAGGAACTGCGAACGTATGATGCATCCGGCGCGCCAGATGCGGGCTGTCGTTGCCAGAGGCACATTCCAGCCATGTTCTTTCGACGCGCCGGCCATGACGTCGAACCCCTGTGCATAAGCTGCAATCTTGCCCGCGAGCAGTCCCTGCTCAAGCGCGTCTACGAATGCTGTGCTGTCGTCGGACAGCTTGGCTGTTTCCAGACCTGAATAGGCTTTCGAGGCCTCGCCGCGCTGGCTGACCAGAGATGAGATCGAGCGCGCTGCGACGGCCGCTTCGATCCCCGTCGCCGGTATGCCGAGCATCTGCGCCTCGATCGCAGCCCAGCGCCCGGTGCCCTTCTGCCCTGCGCTGTCGAGTATGACGTCGACGGCAGGCTTGCCTGTCTTCCTGTCGACGGCCAGCAGCACCTTGGCAGTGATCTCTACGAGGTAGGAATTCAACGGGCCGGCATTCCATTTTTCGAAAATCTTGCCGATTGCCGCAGGTTCGAGACCGAGACCGTCGCGCAATACGCCATAGACCTCGGCAATCATCTGCATGTCGGCATATTCGATGCCATTGTGAATGGTCTTGACGAAATGGCCGGCCCCATCAGGGCCGAGCAGCGCGGAACAAGATTGGCCTTGATATTTCGCAGATATCGCGGTCAGCACCGGTTCGATGCGCGCATAAGATTCCGGCGTGCCGCCGACCATGATCGAGGGACCATGCCGCGCGCCTTCTTCGCCGCCTGAAACACCCATGCCGACGAATGTCGGATCGTTCGGCCCGAGTTCCGCAAGGCGGCGGACCGTATCGTGGAAATTGGCATTGCCGGCGTCGATGATGATGTCTTCCCTGGCAAGAAACGGTTTCAACGCGGCCACCTGCTCATCGACGGCTTCGCCAGCCTTGACCATCAGAATGATCGGGCGAGGCGCGCGAATGTTCTTGGCGAGCTCTTCCAGCGTTTCGCAAGGAATGATCTGCTCTTTCAGGCTGCCGGCCTCTTCGTAGAACTCACGGGTCTTGGCTGCCGTCCTGTTGAAAACCGCGACGCGATAGCCGTTTTCGGCAATGTTGAGCGCAAGATTTGCGCCCATGACCCCAAGGCCGATCAACCCGATGTCAGCTTGCTGCATGATTTTGGTCCTTATTTCGCTGTTTCATTCGGCGCAGGACGAACCCGCAAGGCGTGGAAGCCGGAACAGCATTTGTATATCAATGAGCGTTGGCGGCAACGGGAAATGACCGTCACGTACAGGAAAACACGCGCATCTAAGCCCGTTCTATTCGCGCTGCCGGGTCGGCGATGAAGGGCCGCATGGCTGCGGCCACCTTCGCCAGGAACGATGGGCTGAATTGTCCGAGGATTTCCGCATTGGGTTCATAATAGTAGGAACTGCCCGCGAGATCATAATTATACTACGACACGGTGATGCAAGCGCCCTTCCAGTTTTTCAACCCGGCGCGACGCCGCTCAAGTGCGGGAATAAGAATCGTGGTCTGATCAGCCATCGGTGGGGTAGCTGATATGGCAAGAAAGATCAGATGAGCTGTTGGCACGTGCAATCGCGATCAGAAGGCAATCCGGGCGTGATTTTCGTCCCTCGGTTTCCCCATGTAGTTCCGGCCATTTCCAAAGATATGGATAGATAACCCTGATCCATTCGCTGGCAGATTATTCATCGCCCTTGTTTCCCTGCTCGATCAGCTTGTCGAGTTCGGGAAGTATCATCGCCGCCAATTCCGGCGGAGTTTCTCCTGGACCGAACACACGGCGTCGATCGTCGTTGTGCCGTGTAATCTGCTGGTAATCATCATAGGTCATGAGTACGTAACGCGGTTTACGGTGCTGGGTAATGGTCACGGGCGTTCTGTCCGCGGCCATCGTGACCGTTTTCAGGTCACGCAGGAGTTCCACTGTTGAAAATCGCTTCATAGGTAAATCCTCAATTAAAACGAAATATACGTATCATTTGGTTTTTGTAAGATTCATTTATCCCGCAACTGTTCCATGTCGCGGATGCGGTTCGCGCTGCTTTTTTCGAGCTTGCGGGTCACTTCTGCGATCAGGGTTTCGGCGACGAGAAAAAGCGTGGCGGACGAGTCCCACGGCGAGGGCACCGCTGTGCGCCCGGCAATGACATGACGGGCAAAGCGGGCGATGGGCGAGAGCCATTGGTCGGTAATCAGAACAATGTCGACGCCGCGCGCCTGGGCTTTTTCCGCAAATCTCGCAAGGCTGTCCTGATACCGGCGGATGTCGAAGATGACGAGTACATCCTTCTTTCCCATGTCTATCAACTGATCGCGCCAATGGCTTTCTTGCCCCGCAAGGTGGGTCACACCCGGCCGGGTAATCTTGAGGTGTGCAGCCATGTACCGGGCAATTGGATCGGTGAAGCGGCCGCCGAGAAGATAGACGCGGGCGCGATTGTAGCTGATAGCATCTGTGACATCGTCAAGTTGCTGCGCCGAAAGGTGCTGGAAAGTCTCACGAATGTTTTCGATCGCGGCCTCCATGAGCGGGAATGCGGCACCTGCTTTCGGCGGCTGGATGGCCGTTGCGCGGTTCCACGGCGATTGAACCTGAGCTGCAAGTTCCTCCTGCAGTGCATTCTGGAATTCCGGATAGCTCTGGAAGCCAAGGCGGGCAACAAACCGCAAGATCGTCGGTGAACTCACGCCGGCCTGAGTCGAAAACTCGGCTACGGTTCGCAGGCCTATCAATGGATAATTGGCGATGAGGGTCTGCGCGGCTTTGCGCTCCGATGCCGGCATTGCCCCGATTTTCTCGGCGATCAACTCGGAAATGCTGGCTTTCATCATTGTTTTCCCCACCCCCGTCACGACCCGAACACAGCAAACTTGATTTCGGATTTGACAATTTTGTCTGTTGTGTATCAAATCATACGAGAGTGGAAATAAAAACATAAAATGTACTGTAAGGTACAGTTTGCCGGAAGGGGCAGCTATGGGCCGGTCGATCCCTCAGGGGACGCAACAAGAGTGGATACCTGTTCGGGTCTCCAACCCCGACGGGAGAGGCCCGTTCGTCATTCTCTGCGATCATGCTTCGAACCATGTACCGGAAGATTTCGGGATGCTCGGCCTGCAGCCGCAGGACCTTCAAAGACATATCGCATGGGACCCCGGTGCGCTCGGCGTCAGCAAAGTCATGAGTCAAGCCCTGGATGCGCCGCTGGTCGAATCCTGCGTCTCGCGTCTCGTAATCGACTGCAACCGGGCTTTGGATGCGCCCGACCTCATTCCTTCACTGAGCGAAACGACGACGATACCTGCCAATCTCGATCTGGACGGAGCCGCCCGGCAACAGCGTATCGCTCTGTCGCACATGCCTTACCACGCGGCCATTGAAAAGCTGGCGCAAGAGCGGGCGAGCGGGGGCTATGACGAACCTGTCTATGTGGCGGTCCATTCCTATACGCCGGTTTATCGCGGGGTCGAGCGGCCGTGGCACATCGGGATTATTCATGACGATGACGACAGGGTTGCCGCGCCGTTGATTTCGGGCCTTCAGTCTTCGGGCGAGTTCGAGGTGGGTATCAATGAACCATATTCGCCGGCGGACCGGGTATATTACACACTCGAGCGGCATGCCTCTGCCGCTGGTCTGCCATCGGTGATGATCGAGATCCGCAATGATCTCATCACCACGCTGCAGGATGAGAGGAAATGGGGGGAACTGCTCGCGCATCTCCTCAAGAACATCATACAAAACCCGCTGACGGGAACAGGCGGGACATCGAAGAAGGAAACGGCAAACAGGAATTAAAGCGTAATGTGCGCTTGTGGGCGGGTTGGTAATCTGACGTTGCAACTCTTTTAAAGAATACAGGGGAACGTGATGACACACCATGACTATACAGACACCGATAAACTGGAGGACGTGAAAGTCCTTCACGGCATGGGCTATGCCCAGGAACTGGAACGGCGCATGAGCCGTTTCTCCAACTTCGCGATTTCATTTTCGATCATCTGCATCCTGTCCGGCGGCATCAATTCGCTGGCGCAGGCAACATCCGGGGCGGGTGGCGCCGCCATCGGCATCGGCTGGCCGCTGGGCTGCCTCGTTTCGGCAGTCTTCGCCATTGCCATGGCGCAGATCAGCTCGGCCTACCCGACGGCGGGCGGGCTTTACCACTGGGGCTCGATCCTCGGCAACCGCGGTACCGGCTGGCTGACCGCATGGTTCAATCTGCTTGGACTGATTACGGTTCTAGGCGCCATCAATGTCGGTACCTATTATTTCTTTATCGGTGCGTTCGGGCCCGCTCTCGGGATCGAGGATTCGACGACCGTGCGCGTTATTTTCCTCGTCCTGTTGACGGGACTGCAGGCGCTCATCAACCACATGGGCATTGGTCTGACCGCCAAGCTGACTGACTTTTCCGGATATCTGATCTTCGTTACGGCTATCGCATTGTCACTGGTCTGCCTCGGCGTTGCCGACAGCTACGATGTGGGGCGGCTCTTCACCTTCTCGAACTATTCAGGCGAAGCGGGCGGCAATGTCTGGCCGACAACCTCCGGTGCCTGGGTGTTCCTGCTCGGCCTTCTGCTGCCGATCTATACGATCACCGGTTACGACGCTTCGGCGCACACTTCGGAAGAGACTGTGCGTGCAGCTCATTCCGTGCCGCGCGGCATGATCTCGTCAGTGCTGTGGTCGGCGGTTTTCGGCTACATCATGCTCTGCTCGTTCGTGCTGATGATCCCGAATATGGACGATGCGGCAAAGCAGGGCTGGAATGTATTTTTCTGGGCGATGACCGAGCAGGTCAACCCGACAGTCAAGAATATCCTTTATTTCCTGATCTTCGTTTGCCAGTTCCTGTGCGGACTTGCGACGGTTACCTCCGTTTCGCGCATGATCTTCGCTTTTGCCCGCGACAAGGGTCTGCCTGCATCGAGGGCGCTCTCCAAAGTCAGCCCAAAACACCGCACGCCGGTTGCAGCAATCTGGACAGGCTCGACACTTGCGGTGCTGTTCGTCTGGGGCTCGTCGCTTGTGTCGATCGGTGAAACGCCGGTCTATACGATCGTTGTTTCCTGCACGGTCATCTTCCTGTTCTTCTCTTTCGCCATTCCGATTGCGCTTGGTCTTTTTGCCTGGGGTACACCGAAATGGAACAAGATGGGGCCGTGGAACATGGGTGAGGCCAAGTTCAAGCTGTTTGCGGTGCTCTCGATCATCGCCATGGCGCTGATCTTCGTCCTTGGTATCCAGCCGCCGAATGAATGGGCGCTTTATATCACCGTCGGCTTTCTCATCGTGACGGCGATCGTCTGGTACGGCTTCGAAAAGCGCCGTTTCCGTGGCCCGCCCATCGGCGATGAAGTTGCCCGCCGCGCCAAGGAAATTGCCGAAGCCGAACTGGCTGTAGGCGAGAGGGTCTAGGCTGGCTATCTCTTCCAATGCGGGAGAGGTAGCGCAGGGAAGGGGCGGAACGTTATAGACGCGAACCCCTTCCCTGGGTTTCCAAGGATTAGCCAATCGGCTGGATCCACGAGAATCTTGTTCCCCGAAATGGGGGACAAGGCGGCGACATTTCAAACGATAATCACGCTTTCCAAGGAAGAATTATGCCCGGACACTGGAGTTTCGACGAACTGAAGAGCCGCGTGACTGCGGGCGAAATCGATACGGTACTGGCCTGTTTCGTCGATATGCAGGGACGCCTCATCGGTAAGCGGTTTCACGCGAATTTTTTCGTAGAATCCGCACATGACGAGACGCATGGATGCAACTATCTGCTTGCCAATGATATCGATATGGAACCCGTGCCGGGCTACAAGGCCGCAAGCTGGAAGCAGGGCTATGGCGACTTCGTCATCAAGCCGGACCTGACCACCATTCGCCACATCCCGTGGCTGGAAAAATGCGCGCTGGTCTTGTGTGATATTCTCGACCATCACCATCATCAGGATCTTGCTCATTCACCGCGAGCTATCCTCAAGCGCCAGCTTGCCCGGCTCAAGGATCGCGGCTATCTCGCCTACTTTGCCTCGGAGCTTGAATTCTACCTTTTCGATGAGACCTACGAGACTGCCCGAGCCAAGAATTGGAAGGGGATGACCACTGCCTCGCCCTATATCCAGGATTACGTGATCCAGATGACCACGAAGGAAGACGCCGTGATGCGCGCCATCCGCAACGGCCTGTTCGATGCGGGAATTCCGGTGGAAAATTCCAAGGGTGAATGGGGGCCTGGGCAGGAAGAAATCAATGTGCGCTATGCCGAGGCGCTGGAAATGGCCGACCGTCACGTGGTCATGAAGAATGGCTGCAAGGAGATCGCGACCCAGATGGGCAAGGCGATTACCTTCATGGCGAAGTATGATTATTCACTCGCCGGCAGCTCCAGCCATGTGCACAATTCGCTGTGGAGCGCTGATGGCAAGACGCCGCTCTTCTATGACAAGAGCGCCGAATACACCATGTCGCCGCTGATGCGGCAATGGGTGGCCGGGCAGCTGAAATATGCCGATGATTTCACCTATTTCCTTGCGCCCTATATCAATTCCTACAAGCGGTTTCAGGCGGGCACCTTCGCGCCGACCAAGAACGTGTGGAGCCTCGACAATCGTACCGCAGGGTTCCGCCTGTGCGGAGAGGGATCGAAGGCGATACGCATCGAGTGCCGTATCGGCGGCGCCGATCTCAACCCCTACCTCGCGTTTGCCGGATTGATCGCTTCGGGCCTTGCCGGAATCGACGAGAAACTCGAGCTTGGCAAGCCGTTTCAGGGTGACGCCTATGGCGGCGCGCGTTTGCGGGAGATCCCGAAGACGCTGCGCGAGGCAACAGATACTCTGGCGCGCTCGAAGATGCTGAAGGAAGCTCTCGGCGAGGACGTCGTCGAGCATTATGTGCATACGGCGAAATGGGAACAGTTCGAATATGACCGCCGCGTCACCGACTGGGAGTTGCATCGCGGCTTCGAACGGTATTGAACAACTCACACTGACCAATACAGACTAGAGGTTTCACCATGACCGAAACGGTCAAACTGATCACACCCATCGATGGCACTGTCTATGCGGAACGTCCCATCGCAACCGACAAGGCCATTGACGCGGCGGTTGAAGCCGCCAAGCAGGCGCAAACAGACTGGGCGCAGACCAGCATCGCCGAGCGCGGCCGTTTCTGTCTTGCCGCGCTCGACGCGCTGCTCGCCATGAATGACGAGATCGTGCCGGAAATCGCGTGGCAGATGGGCCGCCCGGTGCGTTATGGCGGCGAAAAGGGCGGCGTGGAAGAGCGTACGCGCTATATGGTCAAGATCGCCGAACAGGCGCTCGCACCGGTCGTCGAAAACGACAGGCCGGGATTTCGCCGTTACATCAAACATGTGCCGCTTGGCGTCGTCATGGTCATCGCGCCGTGGAATTACCCCTATCTCACAGCAGTCAACACGATCATCCCCGCGCTCATGGCCGGCAACAGCGTGATCCTCAAGCACGCGGCTCAGACGCTGCTCGTCGGTGAACGGTTTGCCCAGGCGTTTGCCAAGGCGAACCTGCCGAAAGGCGTGTTCCAGAATATCGTGCTCGGCCACGCGCAGACGGAGAAACTACTGGCGTCCGGCAGGATCGACCATGTGAATTTTACCGGCTCCGTGGGCGGCGGGCGCGCCATCGAAAAAGCGGCGGCCGGGACATTCATGACGCTTGGCTTGGAGCTTGGGGGCAAGGACCCGGCTTATGTGCTGCCGGACGTCAACCTCGATCACGCTGTTGCCAATCTCGTTGACGGAGCTTTCTTCAATTCCGGCCAATGCTGCTGCGGTATCGAACGCATCTATGTGCACGAGAACGTCTATGACCGCTTCGTGGACGGGTTCGTCGATCTGACCAAACAGTACGTGGTTGGCAATCCGCTGGACGAAGCGACGACCATGGGACCGATGGCGCAGACGCGTTTCGCCGATCTTGTGCGCGAGCAGCGGGCCGAAGCGCTGCGCAAGGGCGCTAGCGCCCTTGTCAACATGAGCGTAGCGGGTGACAAAGCAGGGTCGCCCTATCTTGCGCCGGAGGTGCTGACAGGCGTCGATCACCAGATGAGCGTCATGCGCGAAGAAAGCTTCGGTCCCATCGTGGGGATCATGAAAGTTCGCAATGACGAAGAGGCCATTGCGCTGATGAACGACAGCCAATACGGGCTGACGGCATCGCTGTGGACGGCAGATACGGATCATGCCGCAGCTATTGGCGACCGCATCGAGACCGGCACGGTATTCATGAACCGCTGTGACTACATCGATCCGGCACTGGTGTGGACGGGCGTCAAGGAGACGGGCAAGGGCGGCGCAATGTCTGCCATCGGTTATGGGAATCTGACAAGACCCAAGTCGTATCATTTGCGAGAAGAGATTTAACGCACAGCAGACGTTTCAACATTCTGACAGCTTTAAAAGAGACATGACATGAGCCAACTTATTTCCAAATGGAACTATCCCACGACCGTCCGATTTGGCGCGGGGCGCATCAAGGAATTGCCGGAGGTCCTGGAGGCGACGGGGATCAAGAACCCGCTGTTTGTCACCGATCCCGGCCTTGCCAGGCTGCCGGTGGTGGCGAGCACGCTAAAGATCCTCGATGATGGCAAAGTGCCTCACGGCGTATTCTCCGACGTGAAACCCAATCCGGTCGAAGCCAATCTGATTGCGGGTATCGCCGTGTTCAAAGAGGGAAAGCATGACGGCGTTATCGCCTTCGGTGGTGGTTCAGCGCTGGACCTCGGCAAGCTCATCGCATTTCAGGCGGGGCAGACGCGCCCTGTGTGGGATTTCGAGGATGTGGGTGACTGGTGGACCCGCGCCGATAGCGATGTGATCGCACCAATCATCGCCGTGCCGACGACAGCCGGTACGGGGTCCGAGGTGGGTCGCGCCGGTGTCATCACCAATGAGGAAACCCACACGAAGAAGGTAATATTCCACCCAAAGCTCTTGCCCGCGATCGTCATTGCCGATCCTGAGCTCTCGGTTGGCATGCCGGGGTTCATAACCGCAGGCACCGGCATGGATGCTCTGGCGCATTGTCTTGAAGCCTATTGTGCCCCCGGCTATCACCCGATGGCCGACGGTATTGCCGTGGAAGGCATGCGGCTGGTGTTCGAAAACCTGCCAAAAGCCTATGCCAACGGCAAGGACCTGACGGCGCGGGCACATATGATGAGCGCCGCTGCCATGGGCGCGACGGCCTTTCAGAAGGGCCTCGGCGCCATCCACTCGCTTTCCCACCCGATCGGTGCGATCTACGACACGCACCATGGCATGACGAATGCCGTTTTCATGCCGTATGTTTTGGCATTCAATCGCGATGCGGTGGAAGAAAGGATAGCGAGGCTGGCCAACTACATCGGCATCAAGGGCGGTTTTGACGGGTTCACCAAGGCCGTGCTCAAGCTGCGCAAGGAATTGAAGGTGCCGCATACATTGCCAGGCCTAATCAAGGACCTCGACATGAACCGCAAGCAGAAGGAACTGATTGCCGACATGGCGATCGTCGATCCAACCGCAGGCGGTAATCCGGTCAAGCTGACGAAAAAGGCGGCACTCAGGCTGCTGGACGAGGCAATCGAGGGTTAGTCGAATTCGCTCCCCTGAACATCAAATTTGGGAAGCGCCGAAGGCTGCGCTTCTGTATCATTCGGAACCGCCTTCAAGCAGGTATGACCAGTGTTTGATGATATCGCCAGAGCTTTTTGTCCGCAGTGAGCAACGGCATCGCTTCAGATAGTGCTTGTGCAATCATTACGCGGTCAAAGGGGTCTGAGTGGTCGGGGTATTGCGGCAGCGACGCAACCTCTTCCATGTGATCGGCTGTTACTGCCAACTCGGTCAACCCTGCCAGACGAAAACCCGCACGTGCTTCTCGGGGATGCAGCCGGAGCCCGCCTTTTCCATACTTTATGGCGATTTCCCATATAGCAACAGTGCTGATGAATACAGTATTACCCGGATCTGTGACAATCTGGATAATGTTTCTCGTAAGACTACCAGAATCCTCAGTTATCCAAATGGCAATGTGAGTATCAACTAGAACCTTCATGGAAAAAGGCTGCTTTTTGCGCTTTCCTCAAAGTCCTTGGCGATTTCTTCATCAAGCTTATTAAATTCTTCCAAAGTCTTTGGCAAATCCAGACCCGCAAAAATGTGCTTACCCGCTCCGATGCGTACGGGAGAAGAAAAGGGCACCAGTTTGGCAACGGGCTTGCCATTGCGGGCCAAGATAATCTCATTCTCGCGGCCAGATTCCAGTCCCTCGACCAAGCTTGACAGGCGGGTTTTTGCATCATGCATATTGACGGTCGCCATACCAATTCCCTTGCTTAGCTAACGTGATTAGCTAATGTACAGCTTGTCCGTACGGATTACAAGGGCAAGAGAGAAATGATACCTAATGCCCCAGCACCAACAGGTCTTTTGCGCAAAGGCTGACCTTTACGTTCTCGCCAGGAGAGGGGGGTGGAGCACTCGGGTTGTTGAACGTATCGAACGAAACCGTATTCTCGCCGAGCGAGGCGCGGATGCGAATGACGGAGCCGAGAAAGTGCACGCTGTCGATCTTGCCGTCGAGCGTGGTTTCGCGCTTGTCGGTGGCTTCGCCGAGGCTCACGGCTTCCGGACGAACCGCCAGTGAAATCTTGTCACCGTTTTTGTGACCATTGAGGCGTGTCCGGTCGATCGCAATGTCCTTGCCATCGATGGTAATAACCCCGGACGTCGCATCGCGAATAGTGGCATCAAGCGTATTCAATGTGCCGACGAACGAGGCGACAAAACGCGAAGACGGGTGATTGTAGATCTCGAATGGCGCGCCAACCTGTTCGGCATTTCCTTCATACATCACGACGATACGGTCCGAGATCGACAATGCCTCTTCCTGGTCATGGGTGACAAAGATCGTGGTGATCCCGAGTTTGCGCTGGATGGCGCGGATTTCCTCGCGTAATGAAACGCGTATCTTGGCGTCAAGAGCCGAAAGTGGTTCATCGAGGAGAAGGACCTGGGGCTTGGTCGCCAGTGCGCGCGCAAGCGCAACGCGCTGCTGCTGGCCGCCGGAGAGCTGGTAAGGGTAGCGCTCTGCGAGATGGTCGAGCTTGATCAGCGACAGCATCTCGTGGACGGTGGCATCGATCTCCGCTTTGGGTTTCTTGGCAACCTTGAGCCCGAATGCCACGTTCTGCGCTACCGTCATATTCGGGAAAAGGGCATAGGCCTGAAAAACCATGCCGATATTGCGCTGGTTCGGCTTGAGGTTGACGACATCTCTGCCGCCAATGCTGATCTTTCCCGAAGTCGGGGTCTCGAAACCTGCCACCATGCGGAGCACGGTGGTTTTTCCGCAGCCGCTCGGGCCGAGGAAGGAAATGAACTCGCCCTTCTCGATGTCCAGATTGAAATCATGGACGACGGTGGTCGCTCCGAAGCTTTTTTTCAAATGGCTGATGGTGAGAAAGGACATGAACGGAATTCCGGCTTATCGCTTGGTTGCAGCGAGGGATTTGTTGAGGCGGGTTATGATCTGTATCAAGCCCATGCACACCCAAGTGATGGCGAAGGCGATAACCGAAAGCGCGGCTGGTTCGTAGGCTCTATTTGCTCCGAGCAACTGAAGGAATGGACCAAATGCAGGACGATTGAGCAATGCCGCCATGGTAAATTCGCCGATGACGATGGCGAAGGTCAGGAAGGCGCCGGACAAGACCGCGACGAGCACATTGGGGAGAATGATACGCGACATGATGGTGATGCGGCTTGCACCGAGGCTCTCGGCTGCCTCCGTCATCGTGCGTATATCGATGGCGCCGAGGCCTGTATCCACCGCCCGGTACATGTAGGGCAAAGCCAGCGTCGTATAGCCAAGGCAGAGCAGGATATTCGTTCCCATCGCCGAGCCGGTCAGCGGCAGCATCGAGGACGTGTTGTAAAGGCGGATATAGCCAAACACGATGACGATGGCGGGAATGACGAGCGGCAGGAGTGTGATGAACTCGATGACCGGCCGCAAGCCGGGCAATCTCAGGCGCACCCAATAGGCAGTCGGTACCACCAGAACGACGCCGACGATGATGGTGGCAACCGCCATGGCAACGGAATAGGTGAACGTCGCCTGGAAGCCGGGGTCGCTCAGCACGACCCAATACGCATCGAGCGAATAGACACCGCGCCGCATGCGCAATGAGAATTCCAGAAGACCGAGCAGCGGCAAAACGAAGTAGAGAATGCCGAAGGCAAGCGCAAGCCAGGACCAGATCCTGTTGGTTTTCATTTGAGCCACCGCTCGCTGCGTGCGCGCATCCATATATAGAGACCGTTGGAAACGCCGGTTATGATGATCATGCCGAAGGCCAGGGCATAACCAAGCTGGGGATCCTGGAGCACGTCCCCACGGATCTGTGCATAGAGCACGATGGGCACGATACTGAGGGATGAGCCGGTCAGCGCATAGGCAGTTGCGATGGCGCCGAAGGAATTGGCGAAAAGCAGCAGCATCGTGCCGAGCAGCGCGGGCCATAGAATCGGGAAGGCCACCATGCGCCAATATTGCGGGCCGGTAGCGCCAAGAATGAGCGCTGCTTCCTTCCACTCCTTCTTCAGCCCGTCGAGAGCGGGGGTGATGATCAGAACCATCAGGGGAATCTGGAAATAGAGATAGGTGATGGTGAGGCCCCAGAAGCTCAGCAGATTGAAGCCATGGGAGTAGAGATTGAAGCCGAAGATGTTTACCAGCAGGTAGGTGACGAGACCTGTGCGGCCCAACGTAAAGAGGAACGCATAGGCCAGGGGAACGCCCGCGAAATTCGAGGCGACACCGGAAAAGGTGATCATCGGTGCGCGTATCCAGCGCGGCAGGCCGCCCAGCGTGATCGCGGCAGCGATACAGAACCCGATGGCTGCGCCGAGAAGCGCCGATGCCAGGGAAATCTTGATCGATATCCAGTAAGCGTCGAGTATCTGCGGCTGAAAGAGATTGGCCAGATTGGCGAGCGTGAGATTGCCCTGAGCATCCTGAAACGCTCCTGCCACGAGGTAGACGGTGGGCAGGACCAGGAACATCACGGCAAAAAGCATGAACGGCACGACGCCGAGCCAGTCGAGTGAAAGACGTTTTCGCTCCGACACTGCGGGGCTCGTTGGGCTATGTTGTGAAATCACACTCATTAGGTGTCTTCGAGACTGCTCTTGGTTTTGGTCAGTCGCTGCTGCCTGCACTACTGTGAAGGCGAGCGATCCAACGGGCCATGCGTAGGGACAATCGTTTCGTGGGCAGAAAAAACGCACATCCGGCGGACGGAAATCCCCGCGGCCAATGCCGCGGGGATAGTCCGATCAGAGATTACTTGACGTTGGCGCCAACGACTTTGTCCCAGCCCTTGGTGATGACGTCCTTGGCCGCCGCCTGTTCATCAAGCGTCGGGAAGAAAGCCTTCTCGTAGGCCGCTGCAGGCGGCAGCTTGTCGAGGACTTCCTTCGGCACCTTGTTGTTCTTCACAAGGTCCTGGAAACGCGCCGGATGGCAATAGCCCTTCAGATAACCAACCTGGCCTTCGTCGGAATAGAGATATTCCATCCAGAGCTTGGCTGCGTTGGGATGCGGTGCATAGGCACTGATAGCCTGAACGTAGACACCCGCAAGGACGCCGGATGCCGGCACGACAACCTCGACCGGCGGATTGCCCTTGAGTGTGTCGCGGCCAGCAAGGGCATTGTAATCCCAGGTGACGATGATCGGCGTTGCGCCCTGCGCGAGAGTACCGGACTTGCCGATAACCGGAACGAAGTTGCCGGCCTTGTTGAGATCGGCAAAGAATTTCAGACCGGCCTCGGCAGCTGCGGCGCCGGGTTTTGCGCCAGACGATGCACCAGCAGCCTGAACGGCAAGAATGGCCTGGTTCGAAGCGCGTGGATCGCCAGCGAGCGCGACGGTGTTCGCATATTCGGGCTTGAGCAGGTCGGCCCAATCCTTCGGGACATTCTTGACGATGTCGGTGTTAACTTCGAGCGCCATGACGCCGTAATAATCACCGTACCAATGGCCATCCGCGTCCTTGAGTTCCGCAGGGATCGAGTCCCAGGTGGAAACCTTGTATGGCTGCGTCAACCCATCCTTCTTGGCATCGGGACCGAATGAAAGGCCGACGTCGATGACGTCAGGAGCTTGCGGGCCCTTGTTGTCCTTGTTTGCCTTGATGGCTTCGACTTCGTCCTTCGAGCCGGCGTCCGGGTTCAGCTCGTTGACTTCGAGGCCATACTTGGCCTTGAAGCCGGCAATGATATCACCATAGCCGCACCAATCATGCGGCAAGGCGATCGTTGTCAGCGAACCTTCTTTTTTCGCCGCCTCGACCAACTCGGCCGGTGCATCGGCGAATGAAATCGTCGTGCTTGCGAACAGCACAGCTGTCGACAACGCGAGCAAGCGTCTTGAATAATCAACCATCTTAAAAACCCCTTTTGAGCGATACGTCATTGGCCCTGTTTCGACGTTCGCCAACCCGATATAGGTGTCTCATGTCAGTTACATGACACACCCGCGACGTGCTGACGAACAGCCATTTCCTGAGCAGTAAGGGAAGTGAACCACTTTTTTGGCGGCTTAGCAATTCAACCTTAGGGTAAATCGCCAATGGATCCGGCACCTCCAAGCGATTGGTCCAATAGCGACACAAACGTTGCTCGCAACGGCAGAAATGGGCGTAACTGCTTTCGTAATCAACTATTTGCGCCAAGTGCAGGATTGGCCAGAGGTTAGCGGGCTAACTGTTTCGTACCCTGGTGCGCTTCCCACTGGTCCAATTGCCGTAGCTGGCAGCAGATGGCTGGCAGACAGTGCCAGCCGATCGAGCCGAACCGCAAACCCAGCCCTACGCCCCTTTGGACGGAGAGGGGATATTATCCTTGACCTTATTGGTCGTTTCTTGAGCTGCCTTCATGATCGATGCGCCTGAGTCCACGACCGCGTTCGGGTCGTTGAAGGCGGTTGCGTGTTGTGTAGCGCTTTGGCCGATGGCACCGGTTAACGTGCTTATCAGGTTGAAGACACTCTGCGCTTGCGGCGCAGTCTCCCGAACGATCTTGGGATCTTGCGGGACGGGCACGCCCGGCTTGATCTTCGCATCGTGCGGCGGGATGCTGATCGCTTCATTAGGTTGCTTCTGGATGTAGCTGAAAATTTCAGTCTCGGCGGTGGCTGTCACTTTGGAGGCGTTATTGGCGAGATCGAAGATGCTTTTAAAAACCATGATTTTATATCCTTTATCGTTCGCTCTTGAGGCTTATAGGGTGTGGGGCCGTACCACGTTGAATAACTGGTTCTCAGCGAGAGGAAGCGCCTCAGCCTCGAAAATAATGTGGTCGACATCAAGAGTGGACACCGTCTCGGCGACCCCCTTCGGCCGATATTTCTTGTCCGTGTCAAGCAGGCCAAGTCTGGTGATCGCGGTGGGAACCACGTTGACACGGCCATCAGCAGGGGCGGGCCTGGGATTATCGTCACCTCCAAATGGTGTGACCGGTTCCGCGTAATGCAATGCGACCAATCCGCCAAACGTGATGGGGAACTCATACGTATATTGCTTGATCTGACGCCGTTGCACAGCCATCGTCTTCACACGGGTTCTTTCTTGAAGCTCGCCTGAAACGGTGGAAGACGAAGTCCAGGAGGTTGTCACGGTTCCGCTAATCGAGCCGGTGATGCCGAGCATCAAACTGGTGGTCAGATCGCTGGTGCCCGTAGCGCTGCCAGTGGCCGTGTTGGTCGTCGCCGATGCGGTCTCGGCTTGCGTCTCTGAGCCCTGGTCGTCCTTGTGATTGTGCACGATATTGGTTTGCGACTGCGATTGCTCCAGACTGTGTTCAAGCTGCGCCATCAGTTCCGCGCCGATATGGCCTTCCACTGTGAACTCGCCAGTGCCTGACAGCGACCAGCTGATCGTGTTTTCAATGGAAAAATCAATTCTATCCTCGAAGCGATTGGTGCGGCCCGCTCGATTCTCGTAGGCACGTGTAGACAAGACGTCCGCCTGAGGCTGGATGATGTCCGCCCGCTCCTCGATCAGCGGCGCGCCAATTTCCAGATAAGCCATCCATCCCTGTTCTGCCGCTGTCGCTGCAGTGTAGGTGCCGAAGTTCGTCTCATTGATAGACAGTCCATCCGGATAAATCGTAGCGCCGCCGGCCGACGGTCTTCCCAGACCGTTCTGCTTGTTGTCGAGAATTGACCTCACCAGCTCCGTAGTTATACCGAGCTCTGCCAGATTTTGGGGCGTCAGCAGACGCCGCTTGGAATTATCGACAGAAAAAGTACTTATGGCCGGCATGTTCGATCTCCTAAAACATTCTAAATATATATGTAAAGTTACAAGGCAATACGTATGTAATTATACATATTACGTGCATTTATATTAAATCTACGTCATGAAAATAACGTTTATCAACTTGATTATGTGTAATATACGCTAAATACCGCACCCTCCTACTAACATATCGTGAATATTCAGTAGCAAGATCAACGGATTTTAGTCAACTAACTTCCGGTTGTGGCGGGCACAATTTTGTCTAGTAGAATACAAAACGGTTGCTGGTGGGGCTCGGGGAGGCGCGACTACAATTAATTGATTCATCGTTAATTCGATCGCGACCAAAAAATTCTGAAGACGTTAATCGGCCGGTTGCAAAAGGGCACGTTAGCTTGACCGCGACAGCCATTGCCATGCGCTGCAACGTAGCGGATCGCTAACTAATCGACCTAAATTCCAATTGACCACGTATCGAGCCTGTGTCGGAAATTTAGTGGCCGCCGCCGCCAGCTGCCGGCGCTCCGGGCTTGCGCATCAGGACGGCAAAGACCGCGAGCGAGGCGAACAGAAGGGTGAGTATATAGAAGACGTCCATGAACGATAATATCGATGCCTGCAGATGCACCATGCCGGAAATCTTGCTCAGCGCCGTCGTCGGACCGTCGAGACCATAGGAAGTGAAATTTCGGCTCATCGATGCCATGAGGTCTTCGGCTTCCGGGTTTCCCCAGCGAACGTGTTCGGAAAGCTGCGCATAATGCATGGCGCCGCGATCGGTGAGTATCTGGTTGATCACGGCCAGCCCTACGGCACCACCGAGATTGCGCATGAGGTTGAAGAGGCCGGAGGCGTTCTTCAACCGGGCAGGCGGAAGGGTGCCAAGCGCGAGATTGTTGATTGGCACCATGCACAGCATCAGCGAAACGCCGCGGAAGATCTGCGGTACCAGCAGTTCATGGAAATCCCAATCCGCCGTCAGATTGGTCATGGTCCATGTGCCTGCGCCGAAGCCCAGGAAGCCGATCATGATCATGATGCGCGGGTCCATGCGGCCCGAGAGGAAGCCGGCTACCGGTGCCGTCAGGAACATGCAAAGGCCGCTGACAAAGAGCGCTTCGCCAATCATCAGGGCGTCATAGCCCCGGACTTGGCCAAGATAGACCGGATAGACATAGGTCAGGCCATAAAGCCCGATGCCGAGCACGAAGGAAAACGCCGAGCCGAAGGCAAAGTTCAGGTTCTTGAAAGCGAACAGATCGACGATCGGCTGTTCCGCCGTGAAGGCCCGGTAGAAGAAGGTGATGCCGCCGACGACCATGACGATGGCACAATAGTAAACCGCGTGGTCCTGCAGCCAGTCATTGCGTGGTCCTTCTTCCAGCACATATTCGAGAGACCCAAGAAACGCTGCCATGGCGGCAAGGCCCCACCAGTCGAACTTGTTGAGCAGCGAGCGATCGCCCTTGTCGAAATCGATCAGGTTCCACGCGGCGATGGCAACCGCAATGCCAGGGATGACATTGACGAGAAAAAGCCAGTGCCAGGAGAATGCATTGCTGAGATAACCGCCGACCGTCGGTCCGATGGTCGGAGCAAGCGTCGCCACGAGGCCAATCATCGGCGAGACGATGGAGCGTTTCGATGGTGGAAAGATCGTGAAGGCCGCCGCGAACACGCTCGGGATCATGCCGCCCCCGATGAAACCCTGAATGGCGCGGTAGACAATCATCTGGTCGATGTTGGTTGCGGTGGCACAAAGCACGCTGGCAGCAGTGAAGCCGGCAGCGGAAACCGAGAAGAGGATGCGCGTGGAAACAAGCCGCCCAAGGAAGCCGGACAGCGGGATCATGATGACCTCCGCTATCAGATACGATGTCTGAACCCACGAAATCTCGTCGGAACTTGCGCTTAGTCCCGCCTGGATCTCGGCGAGTGACGCCGAGACGATCTGGATATCGAGTATGGCCATGAACATGCCGAATACCATCGCCAGAAAGGCGATGGCTTTCTTCGGATCAATATGTTCGTCCGGAACAGCGGGTGCTGCGGGACCTCCGATTGCGGCATTCGACATGATCTTCGGCCTGTGGGAGTGCGGTTACTGCTTGGGTGTCGTCCGTGTGTCGACATCGACGATCACGCTAAGTCCAGCCTGAAGCTTGCCGCTCGTCAGGGCGTCTGCAGGCAATGCGATACGAACCGGCACGCGCTGAACGACCTTGGTGAAGTTTCCCGTGGCGTTTTCCGGCGGGAGCAGCGAGAACACGGCGCCTGAAGCCGGAGCAATGGAGGCAACCGTGCCTTCGAACTCATCGCCCGAGAGCGCATCGACCGCTATATGGACCTTCTGGCCTACAACGATGTCACGCAGCTGCGTTTCCTTGTAATTGGCATCGATGTACAGCGCGTTTACCGGAACGAGGGCAGCGAGACGCTGGCCGGGGCTGACGAGGTCACCTTTCTTGGCCGCAAGATTGCCGACGACGCCATCGACAGGGGCGCGGATTACGGTGAAGCCAAGGTCGCGAGCCGCCTTGTCCTTGGCGAGCTGGAGCGATCTGATCGAGCCTTCGGCCTCCTTGTACTGAGCCTCGAGCACGCCGACATTGGCGACAGCAGCGGCGATCTGCGCGTCGGCGGAAGCGATATTGGCCTTCGCCTGATCAAGCGCCGCCGTTGCATCGTCGAGTTGCGACTGTGAGGCGAAGCTCGTGGCATGGAGTTGTTTGGCGCGGATGGAAGCTGCCTGGGCATTGGTCAGGACAGCCTGAGCATTCAGCTTGGATGCCTGGGCCTGCTGAAGAGAAGCCTTGGCGGCGACTATCTGCGCGTTGATGCGGTCGAGCGTCAGCTTCTGCGTTGCGATCTGTGCTTCGGCCTGTTCCTCGGCGATGGTATAGTCTCCCTTGTCGAGAGTAACCAAGGGATCGCCGGCTTTCACGCGCTGATTGGCAACGACATTTATCGTATCGATATAGCCGGTGACCTTGGGCGCAATTGCCGTGATGTCACCCTGAATATAAGCATCGTCCGTCGATATCATGAAGCGGCCAGTGGTCCAGTATTCATAGCCATACCACGCGCCGGCGCCGATCGCGGCAATGACCAAGACCGGCAAGATGAAGCGTTTTCTGGAGCGTTTGGGAGTGGCTGGCGCATCGGCCGCGCCCGCCTGCGGTGCTTCCGGCTGTACGGGCGTATCGGGCTTTGCCGGTGCTTCAGCCTTTAAAGCGGGTCCCGGGGCGGGAAACTGACGAATTTCAGCTTGGTTCTTGGCATTTGAGGCGGACATGTGCGGCTCTTTCTAGGTATCCACTCTGAAAAGTGATAGAACCAATCGGTTCGATCGTTGACATAGCGCAAATGAGAGCGCATATCAAGTGCATCGAACCGATTGGTTCGAAAAAGAATCTCAAATGAGGAAACGAGAGCGAAATGTCATCTACGAAGACGTCCCACGTGGCATCGATGAAGGCGTCCGCCTTGGAAGCGGTGCAACCGGTGGACGAGCGTCAGGGCAGGTTGGCGGCCGGTCAGGATCCAGCGAAGCGGCAACAAATTCTCGAAGGCGCGAACCGCGTGTTCTCGCAGATGGGTTTTGATGCCGCGAGCATGAACGACATAACGCGTGAGGCAGGCGTATCGAAGGGGACGATCTACGTCTATTTCGACAGCAAGGAAGAGCTCTTCATGGAGCTCTGCAATCACTACCGCGAAATATTGTTTGCCGATATCTACCACGCTCTGGAAAGCGACGGCGATCTTCGCGACGCGTTGATCGAGTTCGGCACGGCCCTGGCGACAGTCGTAACGTCCGACGTGGTCGTTCGCGCGCAACGCGTCGTCATCGGCGTGGCCGAGCGGATGCCTTCCATGAGTCGCGACTTCTATGAAAGAGGGCCCAAACGCGGGCAGGCACTGATGCGTGCGCTGATCCAGAAGCACGTGGACGCCGGAACACTCGACATCGAAGATACCGAGCTTGCTACCTATCAGCTGGCCGATCTGTTTGTGTCGGGAATGTTCAAAAGACGTCTGTTTGGATGCATGAACGAAGCCCCGTCACAAGAAATCATCCGCAAGACGGTCACGTCAGGCGTCGACGTTTTCCTGAAGGCGTACAAGCGCTAAGCAGTACCGCAGCTGGCGCAGACGCCCCTGATCTCGATCGTTGTCTTCGACTGCTTGAATCCGTTGCTGTTGGTCCACTCACGGACACGGCCGTTGATGATTTCATCGGAAAACTCTGAAACCTGCCCGCATTTTTCGCAGATGGCGAAGGCAATCATCCCGTGGTCGTGGGTATGGGTATGCGGATGTGCGCAGGCGACGAAAGCATTGATACTTTCGAGCCGGTGAATCATGCCGTAGTCGAGAAGTTTGTCGAGGGCACGATAAACCTGCAGGGGCGCGCGAAATCCATCATCGCGCAGTTGATCGAGGATCGTATAGGCGCTGAGCGGCCCGTCTGCGCGGGTCAATGCGTTGAAAACCAGTGCCTGGTTTTTTGTCAGCTCCTGCGTCGTCGTCATGCCAGACCGGCTCCCTGTTGAATGTTCACACATAGAAAAGATTCATCTTCTCCGCCAGTGGATAGCTCGTTATTCGCTATTCTCAAATTCGCCATTGTTGACTAATGTAATAACATCACATATCGAACGCAAGAAGCGCTCAACTTCAAGATGCGAACATAAATGACCGAACCGTGCCTGACCTTTAACGATTTGACGCTGGGCTACCACAGGCATCCGGCCGTTCATCACCTGAGCGGCAGCGTTCGCCGTGGCTCGCTCACCGCAGTCGTCGGATCGAACGGATCAGGCAAGTCGACCCTGATGAAGGGCATTGTCGGCGTTCTCAAGCCGATGTCCGGTTCGTGCGTCGTCAACAAGGATGTACGCATCGCCTATCTGCCGCAGCAATCGGAACTCGACAGGTCGTTTCCGGCGCGCGTGATCGATCTCGTATCGCTGGGTCTGTGGCCGAAACGCGGCTTGCTGGGCAGGTTTACCTCGGACGATCGCGACAGAGTTGCCAAGGCCCTGATGAGCGTAGGCCTGGCGGGCTTTGAGAAGCGGCCGGTCGACACGCTTTCCGGCGGGCAATTGCAGCGTGCGCTGTTTGCGCGTGTGCTCGTGCAGGACGCGGATCTTATTCTGCTCGACGAGCCATTCAATGCCATCGATGCCAAAACCGTCAGCGACCTGATCGAATTGATCAAGCGCTGGCATGGCGAGAACCGCACTATCATGGTCGTTGTGCACGATCTCGACCTCGTGCGCGAGCATTTTCCCGAGACGCTGCTCCTGGCGCGCAAGAAGATTGCCTGGGGCGCATCTCGCGAGACGCTACGCCCGGAAAATCTGCTGCACGCGAGACAGTTCCATGAGGCGTGGGAAGAGGGTGCGCCCTGGTGCGACGATGACGCTGCGCATGGTCATGCACATCCGCACGTCCATCATCATGCCGGCGACCATGCCCATGATCATGCTGGAACGGAACGCATCCTGAAAAGGGGCGCGGCATAGGCATGTACGATTATCTGATCGCTCCCTTCGTCGAGTATAGTTTCATGCAGCGTGCGCTTGCCGGGTCGCTCGCGCTGTCGTTCGGTTCGTGCCCAGTCGGCGTGTTCCTGATGCTGCGCCGCATGAGCCTGACTGGCGATGCGATGGCACATGCCATCCTGCCCGGGGCTGCGGTTGGCTTTCTGCTCTACGGGCTGCAGATCGTACCCATGACCATTGGCGGACTGATCGCCGGTGTCATCGTGGCGCTCGGCGCCGGTGCGGTATCGCGCTTTACGATCCAGAAGGAAGACGCCTCGATGGCGGCTTTCTATCTCATTTCGCTGGCGCTCGGCGTCATGATCGTTTCCCTGCGCGGATCGAACGTCGATTTGATGCATGTGTTGTTTGGAACGGTGCTCGCGCTCAACAATGAGGCGCTCGGCCTGATTGGCGCAATTTCGGCGATCAGTGTCGTCACCCTCGCGATCTTCTGGCGCGGGCTCGTTGCCGAATGTCTCGACCCACTGTTCCTGCGCTCGGTCAGCCGTATCGGTACACCCGTACATTTCATATTTCTGGCGCTGGTCGTGATCAACCTCGTTGGCGGGTTCCAGGCGCTGGGGACGCTCCTTGCTGTCGGACTGATGATGCTGCCCGCCGCCGCGGCGCGTTTCTGGACGTCGCGGGTGGGGCCGATGTGCGCGCTGGCGATTGTCATCGGCTGCATCTCCTGCGCAGGCGGACTTCTTGTTTCCTACCATTATTCGGTACCATCCGGACCGGCGATCATCCTGTCTGCCGGGGCGATCTACCTCGTATCGATCCTCGCGGGGACGCGCGGCATTATCAATAGCCGCCTGCGACCCTATCGCCACAGAACCGCCTAGCACAAAAGGAAAAACGCTATGATCAAGGCCCTTAAACTCGCTGCGACTTTGAATGTTATACTATTACTTTCCAGCCATTCCCCTGCGTCGGCGGAAGGTTTGAAAGTCGTCTCCAGCTTCACGATCATCTCCGACTTTGCCCGGAATGTCGGCGGTGACAAGATTTCACTGACAACGCTGGTTGGCCCGGACGGCGACGCGCACGTCTATGAACCGAAGCCTTCCGATGCGGCAGCGGTGGCCTCCGCCGATGTCGTTCTGGTCAATGGCCTGCACTTCGAAGGTTTCCTGCCGCGTCTTGTCGAGGCGAGTGCGACCAAGGCGCCGATCGTGGAACTGACCAAGGGTGTCGAGCCGATCAAGAGTGCCGAAGAAGATCATGACCATGATCAGGCGGCGGGTGAAGTGCACAAGCACGAGGAGGCAGATGGGCACGACCACGGGGCCTACGATCCGCATGCGTTTCAGTCGATCAGCAATGCCAAGATCTACGTCAAGAACATTGCCGATGCCTTCTGCACCGCGGATGCGGCAAACTGCGACGTCTACAAGGCCAATGCGGCGAGCTACACGCAAAAGCTGGACGCCACGGAAGCCGATGTGAAATCGGCAATTGCCTCCATACCCGAGAACAAGCGCCTGGTCATCACGTCGCACGATGCGTTCGGTTACTTCCAGCACGAATATGGCCTGAAGTTCCTCGCGCCGGAGGGCATCTCAACCGATTCCGAGGCGTCCGCAGCCGATATCGTCCATCTGATCAAGCAGATCAAGGACGACAAGGCTTCGGCGATCTTTGTCGAGAACATTACCAATCCGCGCCTGATCGAGCAGATTGCCAGCGAAACCAAGCTGAGCGTGGGCGGTACGCTGTTTTCGGATGCGCTCTCCAAGCCGGAGGACGGTGCGGCAACTTACATCGACATGATGCACCACAATGTCGAGGCCTTCAAAAAGGCGATTCTCGGTAACTAGGCGCCAAACGTTAAAAAGCAGAGCGCGAACTCCGTGCGGGCGCGTAACAGCGCCGGCATCCCCTTGAAAAGGCGAAAGCAATGTCGAATGTAATACAATCCAATCGCCTGCCAGTTACCGTGTTTTAGGGATTTCTCGACGCGCGTGCGAATGTTCGGGAGGAGCGCAACGGATCGTTCAGATGAACACAGCGCTCGCCGAGGTAGAGCTGATCCGTACCTTGCCGATGTTGCGGCCGTCCATCTCGACAATCTTATATTCGAGATCGTCGACAATCAGCTTCTCGCCTTCGGCCGGGATATAGCCGAGGTTCCACAGGATATAGCCGGCCAGCGTCGTATAGCGATCGCCCTCATCGACGAGGTCGCGATCGATCAGACCGCCAAGACGGCGGATATCGATATAGGCATCGACGACCATGCTGCCATCCTCGGAGCGTTCGAGGATCGGGCTTTCCTCGCCTTCTTCCGGGAAGTCACCGGCGATAGCTTCCAGAATGTCCGTGGGGGTGACAACGCCTTCGAACGAACCATGCTCGTCGAGAACGACGCCCATCTGCACCGAGGAGCCGCGCAACTGTTCCATGACACGCAGGACATTGGCGTTTTCGTGCAGGATCAATGGCTGACGCGTGACTTTTTCCCAATCGATCTTGCCGCCATCGAGTATGGCGAAAAGCAGGTCCTTGGTGAGCGCAACGCCGACGAATTCGTCGACGCGCCCGCGCGCGAGAACGACGCGGCTATGGGCGAGGGTGCGGATTTCGGCAAGGAGCTCCTCATTGGTCTCGTTCAGATCCAGCCATTCCACTTCGTTGCGCGGCGACATGATCGAGCGTACGGGCCGCTCCACGAGATCGAGCACGCCGCGGATCATCTCCTTTTCCTCCGGATGAAACACATCGCTCGCGGCACTCTGCTCGGCTATGACGTCGAGTGTATCCGAGTGGGGGGCGTCTCCGTTGCGGCCGCCGCCGAGCAGCCGCAGTACGGCACCCGCAGTCCGGTCGCGCAGATCCATCGTCGTGATGCGCCTTTCGCGATTGCGCCTTCCGATCTGGTTGGCTGCTTCGACGAGCACAGAGAAACCGATGGCTGCATAGAGATAGCCCTTCGGAATATGGAAGCCGAAGCCTTCGACGATCAGGCTGAAGCCGATCATCATCAGGAAGCCAAGGCAGAGAATGACCACTGTCGGGTGGCGGTTGACGAAGCTCATCAGAGGTTTCGATGCGAGCATCATCACGCCAACGGCAATGACGACCGCGATCATCATCACTTCGAGGTGTTTTACCATGCCTACGGCGGTAATCACGCTGTCGAGTGAGAACACGGCATCAAGAACGACAATCTGCGCGATCACCTGCCAGAAAACCGCATGTGCGATATTGCTCTCCTTGGCGGACATGTGACCCTCGAGCCGCTCATGCAGTTCCATCGTGCCCTTGAAGAGCAGAAAGACGCCACCGAGAATGAGGATGATATCCCTTCCGGCGAATTCGAGACCGGCGATGGAGAACAGCGGCGTCGTCAGCCTGACGACCCATGATATGGAGGCAAGCAGAAGAAGTCGCATGACGAGCGCCAGCGACAGGCCGACGATGCGGGCGCGGTTACGCTGGCTCGGCGGCAGCTTGTCTGCAAGAATTGCGATGAAAACAAGATTGTCGATGCCAAGAACGATCTCGAGCACGACAAGCGTGGCAAGGCCTATCCAGGCATTGGGGTCGGCAATCCATTCCAGTGTCCAGTCCATTGGGCTGTCGGGTCCTTAAATAAAAATCAGCGCGCCGCGGCGCATGGGGAAAACGCTGCGGCGCAGGCAAAATGATGGGATGGGGAATTCACAGGAACACTTTGCTGACGCTGCGCAGGCAGGGTCAGCTTGCTTCGCACAGTCGGAGGTTCTTCAGATTTTTCTTCCGGCATCGATGCGCGGTCAGTCCCTGTTTGCTGGCTGTCATGTGAAAATGGATGGGCGCCAGATAGGGCATAATGGCAGGGAGATGTACGACGTTCAAGAGGACAGGACCTAAAATCAGGCCGCCAAACTCACCAGAGAATATTCCGTTCAGTGTTTCATGAATACATTCAGTAAAAATTGCGCCTAGACGTGTATATCTTTAGTCCGAAAAGTAACAAATTGTAACCAAGCCTCTTATGAGTAGGCCTACATCGAAATGTGTAGTACGATTTAACTCGCATTGCATGGGGTTGGGGTTCCCATGACCGGGGGCCACCCTTCGCAGCGCGAACGGGAGGACTATCATGGCTATCAATCTACCAAACGGCTTGCTGCAACTTCTCGGTATAGATCCAAGCACAATCGAAATATCGCTCAGCGAGGCGGGAAATTCCTTTAATGGCAGCAATGCCAACGAGCATGTTCATGGCAATGGCGGCGGCGACTCGATCAATGCCGGCGGTGGCTCGGATATTGTCGAGGGCGGCACGGGCGGCGATTCGCTCAACGGCCAGGACGGTAACGATTATATCGAGGGCGGTGTCGCCGGCGACGCCATGAATGGAGGCTCCGGCAGCGACACGCTCGGTTATTCGCAATCGGGTTCAAGCGTGAGAGTGACACTCAACGATGCTGGCGGCGGCACAACCTCCGGCTCTGGCTCAGGCCCGGGCAACCATGCGCAGGGCGATTCCATCAGCGGTTTCGAGAATGTCGTCGGCTCGAATTTTGGCGATACGCTCACCGGCAACATCCATAGGAACGTGCTGGCGGGCCTTGCGGGTGCCGACAAGCTCTATGGCATGGCAGGCGACGACATTCTCGTCGGCGGCATCGGCGCGGATGTGCTCGATGGCGGCAGCGGCATCGATACGGCCGACTATTCCACCAGCGCTGCGCCTGTTCATCTGGTGCTCGGTGGTGTCAGCACGGGCGGCGATGCGCAGGGTGACACACTCATTTCCATCGAAAAACTGGTTGGTACTGCCGGGGCCGATGTCTTCGACGGCTCGTCCAGCATCACAGGCTTTTCGGCCAATGGCGGCGGCGGCGCCGATACGATGATCGGCGGCCATGGCAATGACACTTTGAGCCTTGGCGGCGCAGCTGCGGTTGCCGCTTTTGCGGCGCTGCAAGAAGAAGGAGGTGGAGAAGTCAGGGGCGAAGACGGGAATGATAACCTCACCGGCAGCGCGGGTGACGACACCATCTACGATGGCGCCGGTGATGATATGGCGTCCGGCGGCGAGGGCAAGGACACTTTCATTGTCGGCTCCGGCCAAAACAGCTTAAACGGAGGCAACGGCGACGACAGTTTCAGCTTGCAGGCGGATTCGATTCCTGCCTCATCTGACGGTAGCATTACGTTTGATGGCGGAGAGGGCCCACAAGACAGCATGGACTTGCGGAACCTTTCTTCCGGCGCAGAAGTCACGTTGCAGGATCCTTCGGCGTCGCTCGCAGCCCTTGAAGACAGTCCGTATCTAATGGACATGAATTTTGGAGGTGAGACAAGCAGTTACTTTCGCGCAAGTATTGAGACAGACACCCTGACGGAGTTCGATGACGGCTTCTTCGGCAATTCACGCGATAACACAGTGTTTGGAGAAGGCGGCAACGACTTGATTGACGGCGGCGGTGGCAACGACACGCTCATCGGTGGCAACGGCAACGATCTTCTGTATGCCGGGTTTGGTGCCGGTGGCAATGAAACTCTTTATGGCGGATTCGGGGCGGATCGATTTGTGTTCGCTTCCGTTGAAGAATTGTCGTCCGCGTTTACGTTCATACAAGACTTTTTCCGCGGAGAAGACGACGTAATCAATCTCTCCCTGATCGACGCCAACACCACCACAGAGGAGGACGCATTTGTTTGGGTTGGGTCCGTAGAGAACCTCACGGGCGCGGCCGGCGAGCTCGCTTTCATCTCGAACAGCTTGGAGGGCTACAATACCATTGTTGGCGAAGTGAACGGCGAACAGGGAAACGACATTGCCTTTCTTGTAAACAACACGGATGGAGACCCGACCGCCGACTTCTTCGTCCTCTGAGCCGAAAGCAAAAGGACGGCGGCGCACTCTGTCGCCGCCCTCTACCCTGAAAACCCGCCGCTATCGAGGAAGGCCTGTTCTTCCTCGGTGGTGGTGCGGCCGAGAATGAAGTTGCGATGCGGGAAGCGGCCGAAGCGCTGGATGATGTCATGGTGCTCGTGGGCGTATTCCAGGTTGGCGGGTGATCCGCCACTGCACAATTCGACACAGCGCCGCTGATCTCCGAGGTCTTCCGAGTGCATGAACGGCATGTAGAAGAAAGCGCGCAGACCAGCCTCGGTGGATATATCGTGGGCCTGCTCCAGGGCCCGGCTGGCATACATGCGGGCGAGTGTATCGGTTGCATACATATGCGCGGTTTCGCGAAAGAAGTTGCGGGGAAACTGATCGAGGAGGATCATCAGCGCCAGGGCGCCGTCCGGGGTTTCGACCCATTGTTCGTACTGGCGGCGAGCTGCCGCGTAGTGATCATCAAGAAAGCGCTGGCGGCAAATCTCGTCGAATTCCTCGTCCTTGACGAACCACTTGCCTTCGCCCGCTTCGCGCCAGAAATCCACGATGCCGGCGATTGTCGTCTGTTCGGTTTCAGGCATTTGTGTCTCCCGGTCTCAATTGGCCATCTGATATAGTGTCTCAGTTGGCATCGGCACTTTGTATGCTTGGCAGCACGCTTGCCGTCTCGTCGCTTAGCGCACGTCCCCGCTGCCGCGGCCTGACCAGAGGCCCCGGAACCGGCGCGTTGCCCTTCATCAGATCGGCACCCGCACGAATGCCCCCGGCAAGCTGCAGGTCGAGACGCTCCGCGTCGCGACGGCGCACGTCTGCGGTTATATCCGCGGCTTCCTGCGGGTCAACGCCCAGGCCGATCAAGGTGTTTTCGCCAAAGATCAACGCGGATTCGAATGTCTCGCGCATCTGGAAATCGACGCCGAGCTTGATGAGTTCGATCGTATTGCCGCGGTCGAAGGCTCGCGCATAAATCTGGACCATCGGAAACTCGGCCTTGATCAGATTGGCGATCGTCAGGATTGTTTCGGCCTTGTCGACGCAGATCAACACAGTTTGCGCGCGTCCCGCACCCGCGGCGTGCAGGATGTCCAGCCGCGTGCCGTCACCATAATAGACCTTGAAGCCGAACTGCGATGCCGCCTGGATCATCTCCACGTCATTATCGATGATGGATATATCGACGCCTCGTATCAGCAAGGGCTGGCAGGAAATCTGGCCGAAACGCCCGAAACCGATGATGAGCACGTTGCCCGTAAGGCCGTCTGCTATATCGACCTCTTCCAGGTCCTGCTTTTCCTTGGGCACAAGGAAGCGCAAAGCGACGATGAACAGCGGCGTCAACACCATCGAGAAGATGATGATGGCTGTCAGAATAGCGTTGGCCTCGCCGTCGAGTATTCCAACGGCAGTGGCCGCGGCATAGAGCACGAAGGCGAACTCCCCGCCCTGCGCCATGAGGACCGCACGCTCCAGCGCTTCCCGATTGGATGACCTGAGCAGTCGGGCGACGGCAAATATTCCCGCACCCTTCACCAGCTTGAACGCGACCACATAGAACAGCACCATCTTCCAGTTGGCTGCCACGACGCCAAGATCGAGCGACATGCCGACCGCGAGAAAGAACAGGCCGAGCAGAATGCCGCGGAACGGCTCGATGTCCGCTTCAAGCTGATGCCGGAAAGTCGATTCAGACAGAAGCACGCCTGCGAGGAACGCGCCCATTGCCATGGAGAGGCCACTGACCTGCATGATGAGGGCGGAGCCGAGGACCACGAGAAGGGCGGCCGCGGTCATGACCTCGCGGGCACGCGACTGGGCGAGAAATCCAAACAGGGGGTTGAGCAGGTATTTGCCGGCGACAACCAGTCCGGCAATGGCGCCGATGCCGATCGCCACGTTGATCCATTGCAAGCCCCCTTGCGAAGAACCCATCGGCGCGAGGAAAGCCACAAGCGCCAGAAGCGGAACAATGGTCAGATCTTCGAACAGGAGGATCGACACCATGCGCTGGCCCTGCGGGGTCGCGATCTCGCCGCGCTCCTGCAGCAATTGCATGACGATGGCCGTCGAGGTCAGAACGAACCCGGCACCCGCCACGAAGGACTGGGCCACCGGGAAGCCCGTGCCGATGCCGACGCCGGTCAGGAGCAGCCCGCAAAGGCCAACCTGCAGCGCGCCGAGGCCAAATATGCTCTTGCGCAGGCCCCATAACCGGGAAGGCTGCATCTCGAGCCCTATGAGGAACAGGAACATGACGACGCCAAGTTCCGCGACATGCAGGATCGTCTGCGGATCAGAGAAGAACTTCAGACCGAATGGGCCGATGATAATGCCGGCGGCGAGATACCCGAGAACAGAACCAAGGCCCAGCCGCTTGAACAGCGGCACGGCAACAACGCCCGCCCCAAGCAGTACGACAACGCTGAACAGGTCAGGTCCACTTATTTCCGCCGCCATTGGTTCTCCGCAAATGTTGATCTGATCAAGAAACTTGAGAGGTAAAGCGGGAGGTTACGACAGGCAAGCTTATTCAGAGATGCACTGGAGAATTAGGCTTGAGCTAACGCAATTTCCAGATGCGGCGGGCATTTCCGGAGAACAGCCTGGCCTTTTCATCGTCACTGCAGCCGGAAAGCAGGGCATGCGTCGCGGCGACCCAGGTCGAAAGGCCTCCGCCGAGCGTGCAGACGGGCCAGTCGCTACCCCAGACGAGACGATCCCACCCGAAACTCTCTACGACATGATGAACGTAAGGCTCCAGCGTTTCAAGGCGCCAGGTCTCCGCATCCGCATAGGCGACGACGCCGGAAATCTTGGCGGTGACATTTGGGCGCCTGGCGATGTCGGTGATCTTGCCGCGCCACTCCTCAAGACCGTTGGCCTTGATGTCCGGCACGCCGCAGTGATCAAGGATGAACTGGACGTCCTGTGCGAGATCGACCAGTGCGATCGCCTTGTCTATCTGCCTTGGCAATACACATAGATCGAAGGTCAGTCCGGTGCCGCCGAGCCTTTTTATGTTCTCGCGAAAAAGCGGATCTTCGGAGAGGTTGTCCGGCATGACGTGAAGCACCCGCCGGAAGCCCTTGACGAAGGGGTTGATCTGCTGGCGCTGGAGAAAGGCAGCGAAGCCAGGCTCCTCCGGACGGCAGGCGGAGATTGCTCCGGCGATGAGATTGCCACTCTGGCGGGCGAGACTCGCGACATAATCGGTTTCGGTCTCGATCTCGGCAGGCGCGACATCGACTTCCATGTGCAGCGCGTGCGTGATCCCGACGCGATGGGCCTGAGTTGCATATTTTTCGTACAGGAAGTTCCGGTTCAACGCTTCGGATCCCGACAACCAGGGATAGGTCAAGACCGATTGGTCGATGAGGTGCAGATGGGTGTCGATCATCGCCATATGTGACATTGCGTTGCCTTCCTTTCACGCCTGGCGCAGCACGCTCGAATGTATGACATCGGCGCCGGCGAGCTCCGAGAGCTTTTGTGCCGTGGTGACCAGCATTTGGCGGGCTTCGTCGACGCCGGGCGCATCCGGGATATTCAGCAACTGAATATAGGGACAGGTCAATGCGGCAATCGCCCTGCCATCGGGTCCGAGGACAGGCGCAGAGACATTGAAGACGCCGGCGGTCTGGGCGCTGGGCATGATTTCATAGCCGCGCTCGCGAATATCGTTCAGGCGCTCGCTAAAGTCCGCCGGCTGGGCGATATCGTCGGCATGCTGTTCGTATTCGGCAATCATCAGGGCTCGCTCCTCGCTGGAGCGGAAAGCCAGGAGGACGTGACCGGAGCCGGTATTGAACAGGCTGATGTGCGAGCCGACTCTGATTGAAATACCCCAATAATCCGGCGCCTCCTGCTGGGCGATAACCACTGCCGCGCCGCGGTCGAAGACACTCAGCTGGTTGGCCTGTTTCGATATTACCGCGAGTTCACGCATCAGCGGTGTCGCATAGGAAGCAAGACGGCGGACAGGGGCATGCAACTGGGCAAGACCGAACAATTTCAGCGTCAGGGAATAGCGGTCACCCTCAAGCCGGGTAACGTATCCGCGGCGGACAAGGCGATCCAGCATGCGATAGAATTCATTGGGACTGCGGCCGAGAAACTTGGCGATTTCCGCTTGCGTGAGACCTCCATCGATGCCGGAAAGCAGCTCGAGTATATCCAAACCCTTGTCAAGCGCAGGCGCGCGATAACGATCGCTGTCGTCGTCCTCTACCATGTTCAAGTCTCCCCTAGCCCCCATTCATATACGAAGACGTTGCCGATACGATGCAATTTCGACGTGCGACGGTCAAGCACCGGTAGATTCGTATATGAATGAATATCTTATATGTGAGAATAGCTTGCCAAGCGCCTGCGCCGGCGGATTGGAGCTGTTGGAACATCAACCTAACAGGATGACCAGATCGCAAGTTCTGCTGCGGCGAGCAGAAACACTATCGTCAATTCTGAAACGGCAATGCTGTGGTCTACCCAGCTCAATCGGGTTGCAGGGCTCCATTCCGATAATCGGTGGGCGCAATACTCGTCCACCTTCGGAAGGCGTGCCTGAAGTTCGACGCGTCGCTATAGTTGAGCCGGTGGGCGATCTCGTCGATGGTCAGTTCAGTGTCCCTGAGATATTTCTTCGCGATCGACAGCCGGGTTTCATCCAGCAGTGCCTGGTATGAACTTCCTTCCTCGCTCAGCTTGCGCCGCAACGTGCGGGCACTGACACCCAATTGGCCGCACGCCTCATTGATTGGAGGGAAAGAACCGGCACTTTCGATAAAAATCTGTCGAAGCCTCCCGGTCAAACCCGTCGACTGATTCATACGGCCGACTATCTCATCGCAAAGTTGGCGCACCGTCGAAAATGTCATCTCTTCTGCACGACGTGGTATCGCATTCAGCAAATCCAGATGGACGAGAAGTTCATTTACGGGTTGCTCATACTGGATTTCACAGTCGAAAATATCGTCATAGAATGAAGTATCGCGCGGTTTTGGATAACGCAACCGGATCGCGGCAGGCTTGACGGACGGGTCCACGATATCTTTCGCAAATGAAAGAATAGTGCCCAGCACATGTTCGACCTTGAACTTATACACGCGCGGATCTGACGAGCCATCGACATCGGGATCCACCGACCATATGCCATGGGTCTTCGTTTCCCTAAATTTCTGGGTGCTCATAGGCATTGTCAAAGCCTGGTACTTTTCGGCAAAATGACAGGCGGCTCGCACCGTCGTGCTGCTCACAAGAGCATAGCCAAACATTCCATAAGCGGTGATCTGCATCTTCAGACCAAGCTTCAGTCCAAGGTGCGGATCGTTCGAACTGGAAAGCGCATTCTGGATGGCCGTGAACATCTGTGAAATAGAAATCAATGTGCCCGGCTTGGCGAGTTCCTGTTGTTCAAGGCCAGTGTTGGAAAGTATGGCTTCTGCGGTAATCTGGTTTTCCAGGGCAAAAGCGAGCAACGCCCGCAACTCCGCGGACGAATGGATCTTTTCGCTGGAATAATGCATGCAAGTGTTCCGCATTCCGGGTTCCGATATGGAACCATGTCGCTATCAATATTGCACGTTTGAGCGCAATATAAAGCGCTTAGAGCGCTCGTTGACCGTTATTCACCCCCATGTGGCCGTGCGGAACCTTGGAAGGCGCGCATCAAACAGGCAATCATGGGGTTCCGGCATATCGAACGCCAGCGAAGCGGGTTTGCGGAGGAGAACAGAGTGACGATCAGGATGACTGTCGAATCGGAAGCAAACGAGCTTGAGGCAACCCTGGCACGGCTACGCACGGCCTGGATCGAGCGCAGGCCTGATCATGACCAGCGTCGCGATGATCTCAAACGTCTGCGGTCCGCCTTGAAAGAGCGCCTCGACCTGATGGTCCAAGCGATCAGCGCCGATTTCGGGCATCGTTCAAGCCATGAGAGCATGCTTGGCGACGGGATGAGCGTGTTCAACGAGATCGACCACATGCTGGCGCATCTGAAGTCCTGGATGAAAACAGATCATCGTTCGGCCGGTTGGCGTATGTGGCCGGCGAAGGCGCAGGTCCGATACGTTCCGCTCGGCGTCATCGGGATCATTGCTCCCTGGAACTATCCGGTCAGCCTGGCCCTGATACCGATTGCCACGGCCATCGCCGCGGGCAATCACGTCTATCTCAAGCCGTCGGAGCATACCCCAAAGACGAGCGAGTTCCTGCGGGCGCTCCTCGCCGACGTGTTTCCGGATGACAGAGTGGCGGTGGCATTGGGCGATGCGGAGACAGGCAGGGCGTTTGCGGGCCTGCCTTTCGATCATTTGCTGTTTACCGGCTCCACGGAGGTCGGCAAGAAGGTCATGGCTGCGGCCGCACCCAACCTTACTCCCGTTACTTTGGAACTTGGCGGAAAATCTCCTGCGTATGTCGGCGAGGCAGCGCGTTTCGGAAAAGCGGTTTCGCGGATAGTTTCGGGCAAGCTTTTCAACGCCGGGCAAACATGTATCGCGCCCGACTACGCGCTCGTTCCGCTTGCCAGAAAAAGCGAGTTCGTCGAGGCGATCCGCGCTGAAGTGGCCGCACGCTATGCCCAGATAGATGCGAACCCCGACTATACTCACATTGTGAACGAAGGCCAGTACAGGCGCCTGCGCGCGCTCATCGATGAAGCCCGCGGGAAAGGCGTCGAGGTCCTCACGCTCGTCGGATTTACCGATCAGGCAAAGGCAACGAGCGAACGCCTTCTGGAGCCGACGCTGGTCATTGACCCCGGCGAAGATTGCCGGATCATGCAGGAGGAGATTTTCGGACCGATACTGGTGGTCAAGACATACAGTACGCCGGATGAAGCAATCGCCTATATTCTCGGGAAACCGCGTCCGCTTTCTTTCTATTGCTTTAGCGATGACAAGCGCGAAGTCGAGAAAATGCTCGGGAATGTCGTTGCGGGCGGCGTTTGCGTGAACGATACACTGCTGCACGTTGCCTGCAATAACCTGCCATTTGGCGGTGTCGGGGCAAGCGGCATGGGTCACTACCACGCCCGTGAAGGCTTTGTGACCTTCAGCAAGGCAATGCCTGTTCTCTTCCAGGCGCGAGCGCCGTTGACAGACAAGTTCAAGCCGCCCTATGGCCGGTTGGCGAACACCATGGTGAAGTTATTCGCTCGCTGATGGCCCGGGCGCAAATTCGCCACTACTGGCCGTGTTCCTGGCAGACGCGAGGGGCTGGAGCATGATCCAGCCGGCTGGTAGCCGAAGCCTGCTCATGCGGGACCAAGCGTTTCCCACTCGGCGGTGATCGTTCCCTTGCTGTAGATGACCAGCGAGCCGAATTGTTGCAGCACCGATTCGCTCTGCGTGGGTCGCAGAAACGCAAAATCGTCCGGCTTTAGCGTGGACCCCGCTGGTAGCGCCATGAATTGCTGGTTTGAGGACAGTCCAAACATCTTGTCAGTCTTCATGCCGTCCGGATGCACAGGTTCGGCCATCCACTTGCCGCCATAGAGATAGCAACCCCGCTTTGGCGCCAGGCCCAGCATCTGCATGATCCATGTCCGCTTATCCAGGCCGGGCAGGATCGGATCGACCACCTTCAACACCGGAGCCGCGATGAAGAGGGGAGGCTTTAGCCGCGCCAGACTGGGGACATCGAAATCGCTCGGCAGCAGGAATGCAGACCCTAAGGAGACGTCGTTTGCCTCAATGTCGGGATCATAGAGAAGAGCAGTTGAACTGCCGCCGATATTGAGTATGGAGCGCTGATCCTGCCCGAGACATGCAAGGAAACCTCCCAACAGCGTTCGTGTCTTCGCCAAGGCTTTCTTGGGGCCTCCTAGAAGTCCCGGGATACGGTTGATCTGCGCCTCATAGGCCATGATTCCCCGGCATTTCAGCCGGGGGTATCTCTTGAGCTGCTCCAAAGCTCGGCTCAAGGCGGGCGCGTCGGGGTAGCCGCCGCGGTGCAGACCGACATCCACTTCGAAACAGAAGGCGAAATCTTGCCCGAGTTGCTCGGCGAGTTCGCCATAGGCTGACAATCTTTCATCCGTATCGACGAGCCAGGTTATTCGCGCCAACGGGTTGTCGATCCGGCTCAGAACGCCTGTTGACAGTGCCTGACGGGCGGCCGCACCTGGCATGGGCTTGCCGAGCAGAACTGTTGCGGCAGGCATCGCCGCAAGCACGGCTGCCGTAACCGGCAGATGAAACGTCATGATGCGGTCCGTGCCACAGGCATTGGCGAGGTGCTTCAGCAAGGGGAGGCTTGGCAGGGACTTGTCGACCAGCCGCAGCGCCAGATTGGGCGCCAGGCATTCCTTGACGACGCTGATATTGCCGTCAAGGCGATCAAGGTCGAGGACAAGGCTTGGCCTATGCATCCCCGCAAGATCAAGCGCGCTCGAAAGTGCAGCAAAGTAGGTATCGGTGTTCAAAGTTCCATTCCCAGGAGGCCTGCAATATAGGGAGTTACGAAACGATTGTCCGGGTCCATGTCGCGGCGCACCGCCATGGCATCCGCCCAGCGGGGATAGAGCGTACTGAGTTCCTTCGCCTTCAGATTGTGCATTTTTCCCCAATGCGGCCTTCCGCCGTGAGCAAGGAAGATTTTCTCTGCGGCTCTGAAGAATGGCTGAGGATCTTCGGCGGCATCGTGATGTATGGCTATGGAGCAGCTGGCACGCTGGTAAAACGGACTGAGCCAGATTTCGTCCGGCGCAACGACGCGTACCTCGAGCGGGAAATAGACGTGGGGAAAGTCGTTCTCGAGCAAGGAGATTATCTTCCGGACAGTTGCGGCGCCTTCCTCGAAAGGCACGTGATATTCCATCTCGTTGAACTTCACGTTGCGTTCAGAGGCATAGACATCGAGCCACTCACCCACATAATCTTCCCCGGCAAGACGGCTGATGGCGGATCCGATCAATCTGGCACGAAGCCAAGGGAAGCGAAGCAGGAACGTGCGCAATCTGCGCAGTGTAACCACCCCGTCATCGTCCTTCTGGGGGGGGCGAGTGGATATGGGCGCGTCTGTAATGTCGCTCGAAAGGAATATGGCTTGTCCGGAGAAGGGTATGTAGTAAAACTCCGACGATCTGTGCGCGGTCATCATGCTTTCGAATTGGTCAAGGACCTCTTTGATGCACTGAGCCCAACGATGCCGGTGCAGGCGATAAGGCAGGATATTCTGGATAGTTACCTCGGTTACGCCGCCAAAAACGCCAAGCGACGCCCCCATCGCCGCCATTTCATCGAAATGGTCGCCGCTGTTGAATTCTCGAACGACGCCCCTGCCATCAACGATCTGCATGGCACGCAATTGCGTGGGATAGGCGCCGAGACCTATGCCCGAACCATGCGTTGAAGTTGCGAGCGCTCCACCAAACGTCTGCTTGTCGATATCCCCCATATTAGGCAGCGCCTGACCAATGCGATGCAGCTTCCTCGTAAGCGCTCCGATCTCGATGCCTGCACCTATGCGTGACTGAAGCGCAGCCGGATCGTGGGAAACCAGCGCATCGAAATGGTCAAGGGAAAGGATGGTGCCCTGGCTTTGAACGAGCGGCGTGAATGAATGGCCCGTGCCGACAAACCGCACAGGTCCCGGTGACGACTTGATCAGATCGCCAAGCTGCTCAAGTTCGGTTGGCTGGCGAAGCGACAAGGGCCTGGCGCTTACGTAGCCGGACCAGTTTTGCCAATGTTCGCGCGGCAAGGCTACATTCATGACAGTTTTCCTTCTGTTATGGCCGAACCGCGAGAATAAACGATAAGGAGCATTAAAAGCGTGAGGCTGGAGAGGAGGGCGCCGACAGCAAACCATGGAACGAGGCTGGCATCATCACCGACGATCAGGAGTGAGGCCGCAATTGGTCCAAGGGCAGCCCCAAGAAGCTGCGCCGCCGGCAAAAGCAGGGCGGTGCTGCGCGAGGGATCGGCGGCGATCGTCAGACCGATCTGGTAGGGCGTGATGAACATCCAGATGAATGCAATAGACAGCGCGGCTGCGCTGAACGTTGTCAGACCCGGATCGGTTGCGAGCGCGAGACAGGCGGCGATCGCCAACAATGTGCATGCGACAATGCTAATCCGGTAGTCGATGGATCTTTCCAGCCAAGTGGCACATATCGCACCCGAAACCTGAACCGCCAGGCTGGCCGAAACCAGGAGGCCTATCGTCTGGACATCTATGCCGCTGCCTACGCCGAGCGGTTCGAGGAAAGCCCAGATCGCCCCGATGAAAAGAAAAAATGTGAAGATGGCGAGAAGTGCCAAGGCTGATTTGAGTGTGTATATTCCCTCTTTGCCGGCCACGGGCCGGATGAGCTTGCCATATTCGGCCGGAACGAGGGGAGCGATCGCGAGCGAAAGGACGCACACGGCGGCAAGCACGAGAAATCCGCCATTCGATCCGAACTCGGGAACGACAAAAACTGCGATCAGCGCTGCGAGAATGCACTGGGCAAAAGTTTGCAGGCCAATGAACATGCCGCCGAGCCGTTCAGGACGACAAGAGCGGGCGATCAGTTCGACCGAGATTGCGACCATCGCTCCCTCGACAAGTCCAGCAAGAGACCTGACCAGCAAAAGCTCGCCCGGCGCCGCCGCAAGAATGACCGCATAGTTCAAGGCGCCAAGAAGGACGAGCAGCAAGGCAGATCTGGCGCGCAGGTGTGTCGTCGGAAACAAAAAGCCCGCGATGACAGAACCGAGTGCCACCATGATGAGTTCGGCGGTTGCTATCAGTGCGAGTTCATCGAAGTTCACCCGTTTCTCGGCGTATAGCGCCCCGAGAAGGATCGGCTGCAGGCCAAAGATTTGCATGCCTGCCGACCCGATCCAAAGGGCGGCCCATTGTTGGACTTTCGTGGGGTTTCCCGTCAGCCAGTCGGTGTGTGCCTTTTGTAGAGCCATACTTGCTTCACTCACTAGCTGTTTACGGCCGGTAGCGGACCCCGACTGTCCGGAATCTGTTTCGCGCCGTTATCCCTTCGGTGTCAGATCAACTCAACGGAACATCCATCCAGCATCTGCTGCTCCGTTGAGATTTCCTGGGCTATCTTCTGCAACTTCTCAAAAATTCACAGGTTATCTTCGGCCAAACAAAGGTTAAATGCGGCCAAGCAAGCAAAAAATTGCGGCGCATCCGAGTTGACCGAGGAGAGGCGGGGTGTTTGGAGGAGCGGTTTGCAATCATAAGTATAGTATACTTTTTTCTCGATAATACTGATAACTCTGGTGCTTTAGAATAAACTGCTTTTAGCCAAGCGTAAACTTCCTCCCCAAACCGATCGTTTGAAAAAGCACCAGGCCGGGTCGCAAGCAGATCAAAATGGCCACCCGTTAGCCCGGATGGCCATTTCCCGAGACTATTCTACTTTGAAGGTATTGGTCGTCCCTTTAAGTTCCCGAATCAGGCCTGAACCGAGTTCCTTCCAATCGCCGTAGTGCCTGATAAAATATCTACCGGGCTGCGCATCCATGGGTATCTCCCACGTAGTGGTCGCTTGCGAACCCGCAATAATACCCACGCGCTCCCATGCGTATTTGGTGTTGAAGTCATCATCCGTGGCAACGATCTGCGCGTCCTTTTCCGTCTTGCCATTTGGAATGAAAAGAACTTGCAGGAATGTTCCTTCGGTCCGCAGATTGTTCTTGGGATGGCCGGTAACGAACGATGTCTTGACAATATTCCCTCGCTTGTACGTGGCCTTCGGCTGCGTCAATACGTAGCCGAAATCGTGGGTTATTACTCTTATCCCGGTATCGATCAGGAAAGGAATCAAACTGAACCTAATCTTTGACGGATCAAACGTTGGATCTATGTATATTGAATCAAACACCACGCCGGTCTGAAAGTTCAGTTGCTTGGCTGACAAATCCGGAGGTGTCCCCGTACTGACGCTTTTCTCGCCCTTGCTCAAATCGGTTGCGAGGCCAGCGAAAAGCTCGATGAAGGCGCGGTTTTCACCCGGACCAAAAATCGTATGCCCGGCTTCGTACTGGTCTTTCGAGTATTCTCTCCTGGTTGTGATATAGCCGATATAATCATTGGCATAGCCATTGAGTACAATATGCTTGATGTCATGTCTGGCGTTGGGATTATTCTTGAAAACCTCCGCGACCTGCCGGCGAATTTTCAAAGCGGACGTCACGGTATACTCTCCCGGACCGCCAAGCACGGCCATCTGCCCGATCTGGAATAATTGAACCGGCACGATATTGGCCGTCCAGGGATAGGGTTTCTTCCCTCCGGTATTGAGCCACAATTCTTTCGTATCATGGCATCTTTTCAACCCAGCAGGGGGAGAGCCGCCGAAGAAGAAGTCCAGTTTTTCCCCTAGACCCCTGAGTAACCACTCCGGAAGGGTCGTTGGCGGGTTATCTTCAGGGCTTCCCCTTCTAAACGATGCGCCCAGTACGGCCTCGCATAAGGCGGCCTTTGCCTCCGGCTTTACCGGTATCTCGTCCGAATCGGTTTTCGCTATGCGCAAAGCGGGAAAATCCACATAGCGGAAGCGGCTTTCCAGTGCGCCGCGAACTTCTTCCAGCGGATGTTCCTTTTCGCCGGCGGTCTCTCTGCCCATGACAATGTTCAGGGCCGTCTGAAACTGCAGCATGCCATTCCTTCTGGCATTCTCGAATTGACAAGCGGGATTTGGATGAGGCATTTTCCATGCGGCGGGGTTGGTAACCCCGGGACAAGTATTGAACGCGATCAGCTCTTTCTTGCTGCGCGGCACTTCCTTGCCCTTGTCGTCGAGCAGCGGTATGGCAAGATTTGGTGAAATGTCGCCAGCGTTGCTTTGTGCGAACGCGGCGACGAAATCATCCGCATAGAGACCGGGATCCCTCCTGCTTTCGAAACGCTCCCAATAATATTGGGCATAACCCTTATTGTCCGGCGAGATCAAATGACTGGTCGGGCCGACGGAAGTGGTGTGTACGGCAAACCAGGTGATGACACCCCTTATCTTCTTTTCAGAGTCCACGAATTTCAGAACGGTCATCTGCGGATCGACGCCATTCTTGTAATAGTCTTTATCCTCCTGACTGAGACTGTTCAGGCCGAATGGTATGAGTGCGCGATTTGCGCTGGCGCCATAAAGCTTGCCAGTGCCGTAATAGAGCCGGCCTTCTCTCATGTTTTCATGCGCGTGATCTACAGCTCTCACGATACCATCGACAATGGCATCGTAAGTCTGTTTCTGGAAACCGCGAGTTAAAATGTTTAATATTGCATAATGGGAAAAACCGCCGGGGGCGGAATGGGTATGCGTTGCCGCCAGCATGACGTTGTTCTCGCCATAAAGCGCTGTGCCGTCGGTGGCCCGATATTTTACCTTGAGCTTGGCCAAGACGCCCTGGCGCACCGACATGGACACGGATTGAAGGTCGGTATTGACATAGACCAACGGACTCCCGGCGTTGGCGCCTTGCCCCTGGATAATGAAGGCGCGGGCCCATTGCCGCATGTGGATGCCGGCGGTGCTTTGTTCTCCGCCGAAGCCAAGCATGCCGTTTTCAGCGGCGGGACCCGTGATATCCGCCTTGCCTATGCCAAAACGATATGGCTGTTGCTCGGCATCACGGTGGATCAAAACTGCTTCATCAGCCGCAAGGGCATGACTTTGCATGAACAGGACAGATAATAAAATGGCGGCAATGCCGCGTTTGGTGAATTTGTAAATTAATCTCAACATAGCTCCTCCTCTTAAAATACATGAGAATTCGCCAGCTAAGTTTGATCCGTTTCAATGTGTCAATCCCGGCATGGGAGCTTCTAAATGGTTTTTGTACTGTTGGCCGAAATTAACCTTCTGCTGGCCGTTTTTAACCTGTGAAACAGCCGGGAAATCTTGGACATTCGAGTATTGCAATGAAACGAAGAAGCCTTCTTCAAGATGCAACAGGTGGCGCGGCCGGTGTGCCCATCCCGGCGTCGCGATATCCAAAGCATGGACTGGAGGTGCAACCGTTTATTGCAACACCATTGTTTTGACTACTCATGTTTCAGATCATCGTTTTATTACAAATACTTATGCTACGACACAGTCGTTGAGCCAGGATATTGAGCGTGGAAACCTTTAGCAGTCGCATTCAGAAGATAGCCGTTCGAACGATTTCACGTTCGCCGAAATGGTTGATGCGCCTTGTCGCTGGGCCGCCTGTTGTCATAGATGGCCAGACGCTCGATCTTCAGGTGCAATATGTCATCAAGCTGGTTGGTGCCAAGGAAGGTGCGTTGCCAAGTGTTGAAGAATCCCGGCGCGAAGCAGATGAACAGGGAGGGTGGCTTTCACATCCGGCAAGTGCCGAGGTGATCTCCAGCCCGCTGCAATTCTCCGGGCCGAATGGTCCGATAGAAGCTCGTGCCTACCGGCCGAAGCAACTCACGGTTCCGGCTCCGGTTCTGGTCTTTTATCATGGTGGAGGACACGTCGCCGGCTCGCTTCAATCGCATGACCTTCCCTGTCGGCGGCTTGCCCTGAAAGCCGAATGCATCGTCATCGCAGTCGACTACAGACTGGCGCCGGAACATCGGTTCCCGGCGGGTGTCAATGATGGCGTCGCAGCATTTCGCGAGATCGTCAATCGAGCCAAAGAGCTCGATATTGATCCACGGCGCGTTGCTGTCGGCGGCGACAGCGCGGGCGGCAATCTTGCGGCGGTGGTTGCCCAGCAGACCCGCGACGATGAATACCCGCCATGCTACCAATTACTATGGGTTCCGTGGCTCGACATGAGCAGCCAACGGCGCTCCTACGAATTGTTTCCCTTGGGCTTTTTTCTCGAGAAGCCAAAGATGGAATGGTATACGGACCTCTATCTCAATGCGCCTTCCGACGCGCTTGACCCGCGCGCTTCCCCCATTCTCGGCGACGTGAAAGGCGTGGCTCCCGCAGCTATTCTGGTCGCGGGTTTTGATCCGCTAAGGGACGAAGGCGAAGAATACGCTCGCCTGCTGGAAAAAGCCGGCGTTCCTGTCGTGCTCAAACGTTACTCCGGCCTTGTTCATCCTTTTATCAACGTCGCTGGTTGTATCGGCGCAGCGTCAGACGCGTTCGACGACGCTATCCGGCTTCTTCGCGCCGCCCTTTCCTAGAACCAATTCAGCAAAGTACCCCTGACTCGCATTGCCGGTGGAAGTGTGCGCTTCCGCTTGGGGCGGAGCCGCGCGCCGCAATTGTATAGCTCTCTCGACCGTTCAGGTTTCAAGGGTGGGTTCTTCGGGGCTTGACCACAACCTGGAGTATTCACCACATCCGAGCTTTCCACGCTTGACGCTCAAGCACAGAAATGTTTGTATATGAATGAAACGCTCATATGTGAGTGTTGCACGAATTGCGAGAGCCGGGGAGCGGCCGCTCGATCACGGGAGGGAAACCATGAAAACTCTATTGGCCGGCGTCTCAGCTGGCGTCATCGCCATTTTCAGCGCTCAAACTGTCATGGCAGCTGATCTGCCGGGCAAGTTCGAGGGTGTTACGGTCGACGCCAAGCTAATCGGCGGGCAGCAATACGAGCCGCTTTACGAGCGCATTGGCGAATGGGAAAAGTTGACCGGAGCCAAGGTCAACATCCTGTCGAAGAAGAACCATTTCGAACTCGACAAGGAAATAAAATCCGACATTGCTTCGGGAAGCCTGAACTGGTGCGTCGGTTCAAATCACTCGTCCTTCGCGCCGCAATATCCGGATATTTATACCGATCTGAACAAGCTGGTTCCGGCGGAAGAAATTGCCGCTTTCGTTCCAACGAATATCAAGTCGTCGACGCTGGACGGCAAGCTCGTCATGCTGCCGCGCGCGCAGTTCGACGTATCGGCGCTTTATTACCAGAAGAGCATCTATGCAGACGAGGCCAACAAGAAGGCTTTCAAGGAAAAGTATGGCTATGACCTGACGCCGCCGGATACCTGGCAGCAGGTAAGCGACCAGGCGATCTTCTTCACCAAGGCACCAGACTTCTACGGCACGCAATTCGCTGGCAAGGAAGAGGCGATCAACGGGCGCTTCTATGAGATGCTGATTGCCGAAGGCGGCGAATATATCGACAAGGATGGCAAACCCGCATTCAACTCCGAGGCCGGCGTCAAAGCACTCGACTGGTTCGTCAACCTCTACAAGGCGAAAGCTGTGCCCGCCGGCACGACCAACTATCTCTGGGACGATCTCGGCCAGGGTTTTGCATCGGGCTCGATCGCGATCAATCTGGATTGGCCAGGCTGGGCGAGTTTCTTCAACGATCCCAAATCGTCGAAAGTTGCCGGCAATGTTGGCGTCAAGGTTGCACCCGCAGGTTCATCCGGCAAGCGGACTGGCTGGTCGGGTCATCATGGCTTCTCCGTAACGGAGGCTTGCGCAAACAAGGAAGCCGCGGCTTCGCTCGTCTGGTGGCTGACCAACGAGGACAGCCAGAAGCTCGAAGCAAAGGCAGGACCTTTGCCGACGCGCACTGCGGTCTGGGCATGGGACATCGAGCAGGCCAAGAGCGATCCTTACAAGACCGAAGTGCTGAATGCGTTTCAGGAAGAAGCCAAGAACGCATTCCCGGTTCCACCTCTGGCCGAATGGATCGAGATTTCGAACGCGGTCTATCCGGAACTGCAAGCGGCAATCCTCGGCGACAAGACGTCGAAGGAAGCGCTTGATACGGCGGCCAAGAAGGCGACCGACATCCTTCAGGATGCGGGCAAGCTCTAAACGCTGTTGCGCTCTGAACCCTCCCCCCGTGGGGAGGAGGGTGGAGCAAGTCCCGAACGGGAATTGCCCATCGCGCATCACATGACCAAGTCCCCGCCCTGCGCTGCGCAGCCTCGAACCCACACGGGTGGACAAGGGATGGCAACCGCAGAGACCGAAGGCCGATACTTCAGATGAAACTTCCCAAATTATCCGCGCCGACGCTCCTGCTGCTGCCTGCGATCATCGTCCTTGCCGCCGTGATCGTGCTGCCGCTGTTGTTTTCGCTCTATTCGAGCTTCACGCCTTTTCGGCTGACGAAGCCGGAATCGATCTGGGTTTTCATCGGCTTTCGCAACTATGTCAGCGTGCTGACCAACTACGAATTCTGGACGGCGTTCGGGCGTACGGTCGTGCTCCTGACGATTGCGCTCAATGCGGAGATGTTCCTCGGTCTCGGCCTTGCCATGCTGGTCAACAAGGCAACGCGCGGCCAGCGGATCCTGCGTACGTTGATGATGTTTCCGATGATGTTTTCGCCCGTGCTCGTCGGCTTTCAGTTCAAGTTCCTGTTCAACGACAATATTGGCTTCGTCAACAACGCGCTACAGTCCCTGGGCGTGACCACGAGCGCCATACCCTGGCTGATCGACGGCAATCTCGCACTGTTTTCAATCATCGTCGCTGAAGTGTGGTCGTCGACTTCCGTCTTTGCCATTCTTATCCTCGCAGGACTGCTGGCCATGCCCCAGGAGCCTGTGGAAGCGGCTCGGGTCGATGGTTGCACACCATGGCAGACATTCCGCTATGTCACCTGGCCCTACCTGATGCCTTTTGCCTTTATCGCCATGACTATCCGTTCGCTCGACGTTGCGCGGGCCTATGACATTGTAAAGATCATGACGGACGGCGGACCGGCGAAACGTACCGAACTCTTGTGGACGCTTGTTGGACGCACGGCCTATAGTGATGCGCGCATGGGCCTTGCAAACGCCATGGCCTATATTGCGATCCTGCTTTCGATCCTGTTCACCGTGTATTTCTTCAGGAAACTTGCGGCCGCACGCCAGCAAATCGGAGCGGAGTGGTAAGATGGATCATAATAGTTCTCACCGTCTGAAACGTCGCGGCCTGAAAGTGCTGCACCTTGTTGGCCTGTTCCTCGCAATGCTCGTCATATGTCTGCCAGGCCTGTGGATCGTCTTGAGTTCCCTGCGACCCACGGTGGAAATCATGGCGAAACCACCCGTGTGGATACCGCGCGACATATCGCTCGACGCATACCGTGCGATGTTCGGCGGTGCAGGGCAGGGCGGCATTCCCGTGTGGGAATATTTCCGCAACTCGCTGATCATCTCGATCACCTCGACAATCATTGCATTGATCATCGGCATGGCAGGCGGTTACGCCTTTGCCCGCTTCAAGTTCAAGGGCAAGTCGGGAGTGTTCCTCGGTTTCATGCTGACGCGGGCTGTGCCCGGTATCGCATTATCGCTGCCGCTGTTCATGATCTTTGCCCGCGTCGGCGTCATCGATACGCATTTCGCGATGATCCTCATCTACGTGGCGCTGAACGTGCCATTCACGATCTGGCTTATCGACGGGTTCTTCCGGCAGGTGCCAAAGGATCTGGCGGAAGCGGCCCAGATCGACGGATGCACGAGGTGGCAGGCGTTCTGGCAGGTGGAATTTCCGTTGGCCGGGCCCGGCATTGCCTCGGCCGGCATTTTCGCCTTTCTTACCTCGTGGAACGAGTATGCGCTGGCATCGCAGATCACCCGCTCGGTCAATTCAAAGACGCTGCCCGTAGGACTTCTCGACTACACGTCGGAATTCACCATCGACTGGCGCGGAATGTGCGCGCTCGCAGTGGTGATGATCATTCCGGCGCTGACTTTAACGTTTATCATTCAGAAGCATCTCGTATCCGGACTGACGTTCGGCGCGGTGAAAGGTTAACCACTTTGTCAGGTGCCTTCGTCCGATGAACCACATCGACCTCGCCACCTTCCGCGTGGATTGTCTCGCCAGCCGAGAAACAGAATACGGCCACTATGGTCGAGAAAGGCTTTTGTCATGGCTCCCGTAACACTCAAAAAGCTCGTCAAGAGTTATGGCAATGTCGATGTGGTCCATGGCATCGACCTTGAGGTCAAGGACCGCGAATTCATCGCCCTGGTCGGCCCGTCCGGCTGCGGAAAATCCACGACGTTGCGCATGATCGCCGGGCTCGAAGACATCAGCGGCGGCGTCGTCGAAATCGGCGGCAGGCCGGTCAATGATCTGCCGCCGCGGGCGCGCAACATATCGATGGTGTTCCAGTCCTATGCGCTCTATCCGCACATGACAGTGCGCGAGAACATGGGCTTCTCGCTCAAGATCGGTAAAGTCGCACAGAGCGAAATCGATACCCGCGTCAACGAAGCTGCGGCGATTCTCGATCTCGACAAGTATATGGACCGCCGTCCGTCGCAACTCTCCGGCGGCCAGCGTCAGCGCGTGGCCATGGGCCGGGCAATTGTACGAAAGCCGGACGTATTCCTGTTTGACGAGCCGCTCTCAAACCTTGATGCGAAGCTGCGCACGCAGGTGCGTACCGAAATCAAGCGTTTGCACGCGCGAGTGCAGGCAACGATGATCTATGTAACGCATGATCAGGTGGAAGCGATGACGCTGTCCGACCGTATCGTTATCATGCGTGATGGTCATATCGAGCAGGTGGGCACGCCTGAGGAAGTGTTCAAACGGCCGGCGACACGCTTCGTTGCCGGTTTCATCGGTTCACCGCCCATGAACCTGAACGAGGCGACTATCGCGGATGGAAAGCTGGTGTTTGCTGGTGGGCAGACCCTGCCACTGCCGATTGAATTCCGCAGCAGGGTTTCGGCGGGTGACAGGGTGATTTTCGGCCTGCGTCCCGACGACATGTATCCAACCGGCCACGGATTGAATTCCGGTGAGGCCACGGACGTGCACGAGATGGAACTGCCGGTCTCGATAACGGAACCGCTGGGCAATGAGACGCTGCTTTTCGTAACGATGGCCGAGCGCGAGTGGGTGTCGCGCATGCTCAATCCACGTCCCATGGATGCTGGTGAAGTGGTAAGATTCAGTTTCGACCTGTCGCAGGCACATCTGTTCTCGCCTGAAACCGGCAAGACGCTGCGGAGTTAAGTGCGATGGCAAAGATTGAAAGAGTCGAGCTGCGTATGGTGGATCTGCCGCCGAAAGTGCTGCGGACCGATGCGATACAAAGCTTTGTCAGCCAGGAAACGCCGATCGTCACGATCACCGATAGTGATGGCGCTGTCGGCACCGGCTATAGTTATACGATCGGAACCGGCGGCTCTTCCGTCATGCGGCTGCTTTCCGATCACCTGGCGCCGCGCCTGCTTGGCAAGGACGCTGACCAGATCGAGGCGATATGGCGCGATCTGGAATTCGCGACCCATGCGACGACCATCGGAGCAATCACGGCGATCGCCATTGCGGCGGTAGACATAGCGTTGTGGGATCTGCGCGCGAAGAAGCAGAACCTGCCGCTGTGGAAGCTCGCCGGCGGGGCGAAGGATCGCTGCCCGCTTTATACGACCGAAGGCGGCTGGCTTCATATCGAGAAGCAGGCGCTTGTCGAAGACGCGCTGCAGGCGCAAGCCAAGGGCTTCAAAGGCGCGAAAGTCAAGATCGGCCGCCCGCATGGCTCCGAGGATCTGAACCGGCTATCGGCGGTCCGCGACGCGGTTGGATCGGGCTTCGAGATCATGACTGACGCCAATCAGGGCTTCACACTGGACGAAGCCATTCGCCGTTCGCAGGTGCTACGCGACATCGATCTTGCCTGGTTCGAGGAGCCGCTTCCGGCGGACGATATAGACGGTCATGTGCGCCTTTCGTCGGCGACGCAGACGCCGATCGCAATCGGCGAGTCGCTTTATTCCATACGGCATTTCCGCGAATATATGCAAAAGCGAGCCTGCTCCATCGTTCAGGTGGATGTCGGCCGCATCGGCGGAATTACGCCTTGGCTCAAGGTGGCGCATGCAGCAGAAGCCTTCGACATGCCGGTCTGTCCGCATTTCCTGATGGAATTGCATGTAAGCCTGACCTGCGCCGTGCAGAATGGCAAATATGTCGAATATATCCCGCAACTCGATGATCTCACGCATACGCAGATGCGCACCGAGAATGGCTATGCCATTGCTCCATCGGAACCGGGCATCGGTATCGACTGGGACTGGGGGGCGGTCAAGGCAAGAAGCGTCAGCGAATTCACCACCGAGATAAGGGTCTGACGATGCAACGAATGGGAATGATGATCGGGCTGAACGCCGCGAAGGTCGCCGAGTACAAGCGCCTGCATGCAGCGGTGTGGCCGGAGATCCTCGATCTGATTTCAAGCTGCAACATCCGCAATTACACGATCTTCCTGCGTGAGCCGGAGAACGTCCTGTTCGGGACATGGGAGTATCACGGCACCGACTTCGCAGCCGATATGGCCAGAATGTCGGCGGACCCGAAGAACAGGCAATGGTGGGCCGTATGCATGCCTTGTCAGGTACCGCTCCCCACGCGGGCCGAAGGCGAATGGTGGGCCATGATGGAAGAAGTCTTCCATCTCGATTGAGCAAGGACCGCATGATGAATTTCGACCCAGCAATCCTGCAGCAGAGTTGGCCGCCCGCGGCAAAGCCACGCCCGATCGTGACCTTCGGCGCGGGCAGTATTGTTGGCGATGCGCATTATCCGGCATACAGGAAGGGCGGGTTTCCGATCGCAGGGCTTTACGACCCCGATCAGGCCAAGGCGCGGAAATTGGCCGAAGCCTGGGGCGTGACAGCCTATCCGTCGATTGCGGAAGCGGCGGACGTGGAAAACGCCATCTTCGACCTTGCCACGCCACCTGCACGTCACGCGGATGTTCTGAGAGCCCTGCCCGAGGGATCGTTCGCGTTGATCCAGAAGCCGATGGGCAGCGATCTTGCCGAAGCGTCCGAAATCCTCCGCATCTGCCGTGACCGCAATATTTCTGCGGCCGTCAATTTCCAGCTGCGGTTCGCCCCTATGATGCTGGCGCTGAAGGACGCGATTGCGCGAGGCTGGCTCGGCGAAGTTGTCGATTTCGATGCGTGGCTTGCGCTGGATACGCCCTGGTCTCTATGGCCGTTCCTGAATGGCTTGCCGCGCGTCGAAATCGCCATGCACTCGATCCACTACATTGATCTGATCCGGCAAATCCTTGGCAATCCGCTTAGCGTCCATGCCAAAACGCTGGGCCATCCCAATCATGCCGTGGCGCAGACGCGAACAAGTGCGATCCTCGACTACGGTGACCGGGTTCGCTGCTCGCTTTCGATCAATCACGACCACAAGTTCGGTCGCAGGTTCCAGGCCTGCGAATTCCGCGTAAGCGGTACCGAAGGCGCAGCCTATGTGAAACTCGGCGTCAACCTCGATTACCCGCGCGGCGAACCGGATGAACTGATGATCTATCCGAAGGGCGCTTCCGACTGGATCAACGTCCCCTTGCAGGGTTCCTGGTTTCCCGACGCCTTTGTCGGACGGATGGCCAATCTGCAGCGATTTGCCGGCGGCGAGGACAAGGATCTGGTCAGTTCCGTTGAAGATGCGTGGCATACAATGGCGTTGGTCGAAGCGGCGTACCAGTCCAGCGCGGCCCCCGCAACGCCGCTCGCGCAACAGCCGGAGGCTTAGACCCATATGTCCGAACAAGCGATCTACTTCGAGGATTATGAGCTCGGCCATGTACGCATCACAACCGGTCGCACCATCACCGAGACTGATTTCGTGGTCCATGCCGGTCATACGGGCGATTTCTTTCCGCATCACATGGATGCGGAGTTTGCAAAAACCACACCGTTCGGACAGCGTGTTGCCCATGGCACGATGATCTTTTCAATAGGCGTGGGACTGACAGCGAGCCTTATCAATCCGGTGGCGTTTTCCTATGGATATGATCGCCTGCGCTTTGTCAGGCCGGTTTTCATTGGCGATACGATCCGCACGCGCGTAACAATAAGCGCCAAGGATGATGATCCGAAACGTCAAGGCAGCGGGCGTGTTGTCGAGCGCTGCGAGGTCATCAATCAACGCGACGAGGTCGTGCTCGCCGCCGACCATATTCTGATAGCCGAGCGCAAGAGCAAGGCCACATAAAGCCGAATGGAGATTTGCAATGACTGGTAAGCTTGAAGGCAAGCGAGTTTTGATAACAGCCGCAGGGCAGGGCATCGGCCGTGCTTCGGTGCTTGCATTCGCCCGCGAAGGCGCGATCGTGCACGCCACAGACATAAACCAGCAACTGCTCGATGCATTGCCGAATGATGCGGCGATCAAGCCGCGCAAGCTCGACGTGCTGAAAACGGATGAAGTCAATCAGGTGGTTGGCGAAATTGGGCCGATCGACGTGCTGTTCAACTGTGCCGGGTTCGTGCATGGCGGCTCGATCCTCGAAATGCCGGACGCGGACCTGGACTTTGCGCTGGACCTCAATGTCCGCGCGATGATCCGCACCATCAGGGCAGTGCTCCCCGGCATGATCGAGCGCAAGGATGGCGCCATCGTCAACATGTCGTCGGTTGCGAGCAGCGTCAAAGGTGTGCCCAACCGATTTGCCTATGGCGTGACCAAAGCCGCCGTTCTCGGCCTCACCAAGGCTGTCGCCGCCGACTATATAACGCAGGGTATCCGATGCAACGCCATTTGTCCGGGCACGGTGAAAAGCCCGTCACTCGAACAGCGCATGCGCGCGGGCGGCGACTATGACGCGACGCGGGCAGCCTTTATCGCCCGCCAGCCGATGGGCCGCCTCGGCTTGCCTGACGAGATCGCCGATCTGGCCGTCTATCTCGCAGGTGCAACATACACAACGGGGCAGGCATATAACATCGATGGTGGCTGGACCGTCTAGAGACTTTGCCAATCCATCCTGATGGCCATCTGATGCGATTTTCTCCGCTTCCGGTGCTCATGGACGAAAATGTCCACTGCGCTCCGGTTCCCGAAAACCGCACCAACTGCCTCATCAAGCTGAATTCTCAAATGTCTCTATTGGAGTAAAATTTATGACCCGCATCACCGATCTTCGCGTTTTCGATATCCGGTTTCCCACCTCGCAGAGCCTCGACGGGTCGGATGCTATGAATCCCGATCCGGATTATTCCGCCGCCTACGTGGTCCTCGACACGGATGCGGATGGGCTCGCCGGCCATGGGCTGACCTTCACCATCGGGCGCGGCAATGAAATCGTCTGTCTCGCGATCGATGCATTGAAACATCTCGTCATCGGGCTTGAGCTCGATTGGGTGAAGGAGAATCCCGGCCGCTTCTGGCGTTTTATCACGGGCGACAGCCAGTTGCGCTGGATCGGACCGGACAAGGGAGCGATGCACCTTGCGACAGGCGCTGTGGTCAACGCGGTCTGGGACCTGCTGGCCAAGGAAGCGAAGAAGCCGGTCTGGCAGCTTGTGGGCGAAATGACGCCGGAGGAGATCGTCGACATCGTCGACTTCCGTTATCTCACGGACGTGCTGACACGCGACGAAGCGCTCGGAATATTGCGCAAGGCCGAAGCCGGCAAGCAGGACCGTATCGCCGACCTGAACGCGACAGGTTATCCATGCTACACGACGTCGGCCGGCTGGCTGGGATATTCCGACGACAAGCTGCGCCGTCTCTGCCAGGAAGCTATCGACTCAGGCTTCAACCATATCAAGATGAAGGTCGGTCGCGACCTTGAAGACGATATCCGCCGCCTGACCATCGCGCGGGAGGTAATTGGCCCGGATCGTATCCTGATGATCGACGCCAATCAGGTCTGGGAAGTCAACGAGGCGATAGACTGGGTAAGCCGGCTGGCATTCGTCAAGCCCTTCTTCATCGAGGAGCCGACGAGCCCGGACGACGTGGCGGGGCACCGCAAGATCCGGCAAGCCATCAGCCCGGTGAAGGTTGCCACCGGCGAGATGTGCCAGAATCGCATCATGTTCAAGCAGTTCATCGCCGAAGGCGCCATCGACGTCGTTCAGATCGATTCGTGCCGCATGGGCGGGCTCAACGAGGTACTGGCCGTGCTGCTGATGGCGGCGAAATATAATCTGCCGGTCTGGCCTCATGCGGGCGGTGTCGGCCTTTGCGAATATGTGCAGCATCTGTCGATGATCGACTATATCGCCGTCTCCGGATCCAAGGAGGGCAGGGTGATCGAATATGTCGATCATCTGCACGAACATTTTGTCGATCCCTGCAATATCCGGGATGCGGCCTATATGCCGCCAACCCTGCCGGGCTTCTCAATAGAAATGAAGCTGGAATCGATAAGAAAATATTTGTACCAAGCCTAGTCTAAGGCAACCTTTAGCTGGTTGCGCGACTGCCGTGCGTGGTGAGCCCCGTCGAACCACGCACAAGGGCCTTGCAACACGAAACGACACCGTGTCGCCTTGCGTAAATGCGATGTCGTTTCCGCGCCTATTCTTTTTTCATATCTGGTGCTCTTATCGGGACACTTGAGGTGCCGCTTTCAGGGAGAAAGCGGAGAATTGGGAAGCCGGTCAGGATGTGCAAATCCGGAACATGGCGGCCTGCAAATGATGCTTTCTGCGCTTCGGTGCTCACGGGCTTTATGTCCACTCGGCTCCGGTTATCACAAAGCACCGTTTTCGGCTCGCCCTGGTTCCAAATTTATCCACATCCTAAACCCGGTGCTGCCCCCGCAACGGTAGTGGAGTGAACGCGGCAAAACAGCCACTGGGTGCATCCCGGGAAGGCGCCGTGAGGCCAGAACGGCAACTCCAGAGCCCGGAAACCAGCCTCGAGGTGGACAAACCAACTGATCGCGGTGGGCGATCAAGGAGCATGATTTTGTGCAGGCGATGTTTGACTTGCGCGGAGCTTCTTCTCCTTCACCACCAGTCAGTTCTTTCGCGGCTATAAGGGCGAGGACAGGACATGGACTTAACGAACGAATTGCTCCGGAATCTCAGGAACCGCAAACCCGGCTACGGTCTTGAACAGGCTTTCTACTCCGATCCGGACTATTTCCGTCTTGACATGGAGAACATCTTCTATCGCGACTGGCTGTTCATAGGTCATGATTGCGAGGTGGCGAAGCCGGGAAATTTCTTCACGGTTCAGGTCGGCGACTATCCGATCGTCATTGTGCGTGACCGCCAGAAACAGATCAGGGCCTTTCACAATTCATGCCGCCATCGCGGGTCGCGCGTGTGCTCGGCGGAAAAGGGAACTGCGGCGAAACTGGTCTGCCCCTACCATCAATGGACCTATGAACTGGATGGCCGGCTGCTGTTCGCCCGCCAGATGGGCGACGATTTCGACGCCAGCCAACACAGTTTGAAGCCGGTGCATTGCGAAAGTGTGCGCGGTTATGTCTTCATTTGCCTAGCAGCTGTTGCCCCCGATTTTGGCCCCACACGGGCCCTGCTCGAACCTTATCTGGCGCCGCATCGGCTCAGCGAAACCAAGATCGCGTTCCAGAGTTCGATTGTCGAAAAAGGCAATTGGAAGCTCGTCTGGGAAAATAATCGCGAATGCTACCACTGCGTCGCCAATCATCCGGAACTGTGCAAGACATTTCCCGAAGCGCCAAGTGCTACGGGCATTCAAGGTTCCAGAGAGGATCCGGAGATGGTTGCGCATTGGGAAAAGTGCGAGGCGGTCGGCTTGCCAAGCGTGTTCCGTATTGCGGAAGACGGCCAGTATCGAGCAACGCGCGTGCCACTGCTTAGCGAGGCGGAGAGCTATACGATCAGCGGCAAGCGTGCCGTCGCCCGCCAGCTCAGCGATGATGTAAACGCAAAGCAGATAGGTTCGCTGCTGCTCTACCACTATCCGTCCTCGTGGAACCACGTTCTCGGCGATCACGCGATTTCCTTCCGCGTTTTGCCGCTTGGTCCCAATGAAACGCAGGTCACGACCAAGTGGCTTGTTCACAAGGATGCCGTCGAAGGGGTCGACTACAATATCGAAGAACTGACCCATGTCTGGCTCGAAACGAACAACCAGGATCGCCGCATCGTTGAAGAGAACGCCTTCGGCATTCGCTCGCCCGCCTATGAGCCCGGTCCATATTCGGTCGAGCATGAAGGCGGTGTGCTGCAGTTCCTGGAATGGTATAGCAATTCGATGGAAACGCGGCTCTCCGGCGACAAGAAACTCAGCAGAGTGGCGTGATGAATATGGGCCTTCCCCAGAGCTACCCGCACCTTGACCAGATGCAGCCATGGAACGACCGGCTGCATCTGCTGGAGTGCCTGTCGGTCATCGAGGAAGCGCCCAATGTGAAGACATTCACGTTCAAGTCGGACAACCAGAACTGGTTCCGCTACGAGCCGGGCCAGTTCATGACATTCGAATTGCCGGTGCAGCCCGAAGCGGTTTTGCGCACCTACACGCTGTCTTCGAGCCCATCGCGGCCATTCACCATCGCGGTGACTGTGAAAGCGCAGGATGGCAGCATCGGCACGCGCTGGATGCTGGATCAACTGACCCCCGGCGCACGGCTCAAGGCATTCGGGCCGCTCGGCGACTTCTCCATGCGCAAGCATCCGGGCGACAAGTACCTGTTCATCTCGGCGGGTTCCGGTATCACCCCAATGATGTCGATGACGCGCTGGATGCATGATTGTGCGCCGCAAAGCGACATCAATTTCGTGACCTGCGCGCGCCGCCCCAGCGATATTATCTTCCGACGCGAACTCGAATACCTGACAAGCTGCATGCCGAACCTGAAGCTCGCCTTCCTGATCAAGGAACACGAGATGGGGCAAGTCTGGACCGGTATTCGCGGTCGACTGGAGGAAGCAAGACTGCCGCTACTTGCGCCAGACTTCAAAGATCGGACGATTTTCTGCTGCGGGCCGGAAAGCTTCATGCGCGACGTGCGCACGATGCTCGAAGCCTCAGGCTTCGATATGGCCAACTATCATCAGGAGAGTTTCGGCCCCGCCGCCGAACCGGTTCTGCCGATGATGGACGCGATCTCGACCAAGAGCCTTGAAGCCGCAGCGATAGTCACCTTTTCGATGTCGGGCATGGACGTGCCATGTGCACCGGGAGAAACGATCCTGAAAGCTGCGCGAGGCGCAGGTATCCGGATTGCGGCCGCGTGTGAATCGGGCCTGTGCGGCACGTGCAGGGTCATGAAGACATCCGGCGATGTCGACATGGATCACAATGGCGGCATTCTCGATGACGAGATCGATGAGGGATACATCCTTGCATGCTGCTCCAAGCCTTTGGGAAATGTCGAGGTAGAGGCCTAAGCTGCAAGCAGCGATTTAAGCTTTACATTCGATGCCGCCAGCTGGCCGGGGTCCGGTCTCGCCCCACGTGCAATCAGCATCTCAGCGAGCCTGATGTCTTTCCCGACCGAATTGCCTGGTCCGATGCCACTGGCGGCAACGAGGCGGCCGTCGCCGGCGAGATGGAAAAGGATGAAAGCCGCCTCTCCAACATCGCGGCGGATCGTCTGCTTGCCCTCATCCGGAAGGCCGGCGACCTGCAGCCCAAGCTCATATTGATCCGACCAAAACCAGGGGACGGACTGATACTGTTCCTTCGCTCCGAGCATGTTGCGTGCAGCAAGCGAACCCTGTTCCTGCGCGTTACGCCAGGCTTCCAGACGCACCCGGCGGCCGCCATAAAGAGCGAGCGGAAAGATGCAGCAATCGCCGGCCGCGTAGATTTCAGCATCGCTCGTCTGCAACCGGTCATTGACGATGATACCGTTGCCCGTTTCGAGGCCTGCCGATTCCGCCAGCGCAGTGACCGGCGTCGCGCCGATTCCGATGATTGCGAGATCCGCAAGGATGACATTTCCGTTGGACAAGCTTACGGCAACATTGTTGACGGTGTCGGTAAAGGAGACAGCTCCCGTGTCGCAAAGGATCTCCACACCGGCATCCCGATGGCGCGTGTCGATGACCTTGGCAATTTCCTCCGGTACACCGCGCATCATGATCCGGCCTTGCGGCTCGATGACTGTAACCGATGCGCCTCGCTGACGGGCACTCGCGGCAAGTTCAAGCCCTATGAAGCCGCCACCAACAATGACGATCCGCGCCCCCGGCCGCAGTCGCGCGCGGATCGCAAGCGCATCCTCAAAGCTGCGAAGGGTGAAGCAATGCCTGCTGTTGGTGGCAGGGGGCAAAGCACGGGGTATGGCGCCCGTCGCCAGCAGAAGCCGTTCATAGGGAACTTGCCGGTCGTCTTCAAGCTTGACCAGCTTGTTCCCCCTGTCAATCGACGACGCTGTCGAACTGCCGATGAAAGCGATGTTCCTCTCGTTGAAGAGGGCTTCGGCGGCTATGGTCCGGCGCGCCGGGTGGTCCTGCGAAACCATCGTATCCTTGGAAAGAGGTGGGCGCTCATAGGGCAGATGCCGTTCCGCCCCGATCAGGGTGACCGGCCCTTCGTAGCCACTCTCCCGCAGAGCGAACGCTGCGCGAACGCCACATTCACCGGCGCCGATGATGACCATTCCCATCTTCATGACCGCTAACCCAACTCGATGAGAACTTTGCCCGACTCGACCTTGACCGGATAAGTCCTGAGGTTGACGCAAACGGGAGCGCCCTTGGCCTCGCCCGTCTTATAATTGAAACGGCCGTTATGTTTGGGACACTCGATGATTTCATCCATGACCAGACCATCGGCGAGGTGGATGTGTTCATGGGTGCAGAGCCCATCTGTCGCAAAAAACTCATCGTCGGGACTTCGATAGATCGCAAAGGTCTTTCCGGCGTGGTCAAAACGCATGACATCTTCTTCGTCGATATCGTCCGGCGCGCACGCCTCTATCCAGTTGCTCACGATCAAATCTCCCTCGGTATAATAACAATCATTCCGCTGCTGCCGCCCGTTCGCTATGTAGCTCGTCGCGGTAAGGCCTGGCTGTCGCTGGCAATTCCCGCTTGAGGAAATAGTCCTCATTGCGCAACTGGCGCAGAAATGCCGGTATCATTTCGCGGTAGCCGTGCAGAATGGACGGGTTGGCCGCCGGCAGATCATGCTTGATCAGCGCGTGCAACCGGGGTAGCGCGTGATACGGCACCATCGGGAACATGTGATGTTCGACGTGGTAATTCATGTTCCAGTAGATGAACCGGCTGACCGGGTTCATCAGAACGGTCCGGCTATTGAGCCGATGATCGATAACATTGTCGGCAAGGCCGCCGTGCTGCAGCAGGCCCGTCAGGACATGATGCCAGGCGCCATAGAGCCGCGGCAGGCCGATCAGCATCAGCGGCAGGATCGTGCCGAGGTACAATGAAAGCGCGATCGTTGCCGCATAAATGGCAGCCCATATGCGCGCGATCTGTACGAGCCTTGGCTGCTCCTGCTCGGGGACGAAGGTTTTTTCCTCGGCGCTTACAATCCCCGCAGCATTGCGGATCAGGTCGCTCATGGCGTGCCAGGCATCGAGAATACCGAAAAAATTCAATGCGACACGCAGGAGATCCGGTGGGCGCATGACGGCGATTTCCGGATCGCGACCGACGATAACCGTGTCCGTATGGTGCCGGGTGTGGCTCCAGCGCCAGGTAACGGGATTGCGCATGATCATGAAACAGGCAACCTGATAGACGGCATCATTCATCCAGCGCGTCTTGAAGGCAGTGCCGTGACCGCATTCATGCCAGCGGCTGTCCGATGCCGAACCGTAGAGGACGCCATAGCCAAGAAAGAACGGTACGCAAAGCCACGATCCCCAGAAGTAAACGCCAAGGCCTCCGAGGACCGCCATGCAGCCGAGCCATATGGCCGTGTCGCGGATGGCCGGGCCATCGGACCGCTTCATCAGCTCTTTCATCTCTTTGCGGGGAATTTCGGTGTGATACCATTGCGCGGCAGCAAGGCCGGTTTCCACAGCCAGCCGGGCGTCGCGGCCGATCAGGCTGTAATCGCGTTTTGTCGGCATGGTAAACGACGCAGAATTCATCTCCAGACCTCCTCAGTCAGTCATCCGAAGATACGTGTTGCTGCAACTTGCCTCAATCGCCGGTGATAAAATCCTATCATTTTCAATCAGAGATAGGTAGAAAGGCTGATAGTTTCTATCATGGAGCGCATAAGGTGGCAAAACGGCCGACAATCTCCGATCTGGCGCGGGCGGCGGGCGTGGGTGTGGCGACGGTGGACCGGGTCCTGAACGGACGGTTGCCGGTGCGCGAAGAGACGGCGCGGCGGGTGTATGAGGCAGCCAACAGCATCGGCTATCACGCGGCCGGGTTGATCCGCCAGCGCATGCGCCAGGAATTGCCTGAATACAGGCTGGGTTTCCTGCTGCAGAAGCCGGGCCATTATTTCTATCAGGAATTTGCCCGGGAGATCGCGAGTGCGGTCAGTCAGGCGGTGAATTTTCGCGGCGCTGCTGCGATAGAGTATTGTGCATCGCAAGCGCCGGACGAGATTGTCGCCAAGCTGAAATCTCTGACCGGACGCTGCCGCGCGATAGGCGTGGTCGCACCGGACCACCCCTCCATCACGGCAGCCGTGCATGAGATGAAGGCGAGAAACATACCGGTTTTCTCGATGCTGACGGATTGCGCCGCCGGGATTCGCGAAGGTTATGTCGGCGTCAACAACCGCAAGGCAGGGCGAACGGCGGCATGGATGATCGCGAACGCCGCCAAAAAGCCCGGAAAAGTCGCGCTTTTCGTGGGAAGTCATCGCTTTCACGGGCATGAACTGCGCGAGATCGGCTTTCGCGCGTTCTTCCGCGAAGAGGCGCCGGAGTTCACGGTTCTCGACACAATGGTCAATCTGGAGACGCGCCAGATTACCAGTGAGGCCATGTCCGAACTCCTCCGCCGCCACCCGGACCTTGCGGGATGCTACGTGGCAGGCGGCGGAATGGAAGGCGCCATCGCCGCAATTCGCGAGGCGCAAATGGAACAGCCGCCGGTGATGATCGTCAACGAAATCACCCCGGAATCAAGGGCGGCGCTGGCGGACAAGATCGTCACGATGGTCCTCGCGACACCCCTGCCGAGACTGTGCCGGGAGCTTGTCGAATTGATGGGACACGCCATCGAGCGCGGTGCGGCGAATGCGCCAGGACAAACCTTTTTGCCATTCGATATCTTCCTGCCAGAGAACATCTGAAGGCAGCTTACACGCGGACGCAACCAAATTGCTCGCGTGGATGGAAAAAGCTGCGCGAAATAATGCCATTCTCGTGCAAGAACCGCGAAAACTGCTGCCAAACCGGCTCTGACCCGTACAGACCCATACGGGATCGGCTCATTGTTGAACTCTTTCGGGTCCTGCATTGGAATCTATCAGAGATGATAGGTTTTCTGCCTCGACGACGATTGACGCAGTCGCCCTGTCGACAGATGGTTGCGGCCACTTGCATCGGCCATTGCAACCGGCGCGAGCATCGCTTCAAACTGTAGGTGCACCGGATGAACGACACGATTTCTCACCCTGTCTTCGGGATCAATCATATCGCCGCGCCGAGAATGGTGCCGGCCGAATTTTTCCGCCTGGCAAGATCGCTCGGCCTCGGCGATGTCGAGATACGCAACGACCTCGAAGGAAATGCGATCGTGGATGGAACGTCGCCGTCCGAGGTGAAGGCGGCGGCGCAGGAGGCAGGGGTTCGCATCGCGACGATCAATGCATTGCAGCGTTTCAACGAATGGATGCCGGAACGCGAAAGAGAGGCGATCGAGCTTGCCGATTATGCGCGCGACGTGGGTGCCAAGGCGCTGGTTCTGGTTCCGGTCAACGACGGCTCCGGGCAGGCTGAGGGCGAGCGTCAGGCCAACCTGCGCGCTGCGCTTGCAGCATTGAAGCCGATCCTCGAAGAGCGGGGCATCCTTGGCTTCGTCGAACCGCTTGGGTTCGAGATTTGTTCGCTGCGCTCAAAGCGCGAGGCAGTGGACGCGATCGAGGCGATCGGCGGGGAAGGCCGGTTCAAGCTGGTACACGACACGTTCCATCATCACCTTGCGGGTGAGCCCGAACTTTACCCGGCGATGACGGGCCTCGTTCATATATCGGGGGTCACCGATCCTGATGTGAGCGTCAGCGATATGCGCGATCCGCATCGGGTCCTCGTGGACGAGGATGACCGCCTGGATAATATCGGGCAGATGCGCTCGCTGCTGAAGCTGGGCTATAACGGCCTGTTTTCGTTCGAGCCGTTCGCCCCGCAAATACAGCACATGGATGACCACTCCGGTGCAATATCCGCCAGCATGGACAGGATCAGAGCCGGGCTGATCTGACGAGGCTCGTTTCATTCGCGCTTACACCTTTTAAATTGCCTGCCGATGGCCCACATTCTACCCGGGTGTCGTCTACCAAATGTGCCGGCCGTTCGTTCGCAGCGACGGGGCCGATGCTACTGGTGGACGCAGATGAGAATTGGTGGAGCTTTTGCAGGTGCCAGCGTTGTTGAACACGATTTCCGGTCCGACCGATACGAACGGGAGGCTTTGGCCCGTGCACAGAAGAAAAATCCTGGACTGGTTGGTGACCGGGACCCGGGACGAACGCTTCATCGACAACATTTTCGTGGAGATGCTCGACAGGCTACTCGAGGCGGGGCTTCCGGTCGCGCGCGCCTCGCTGCATTTCAGGACGATGAACCCGCAATGGCTGGGGGCGCGAATCCTGTGGCGCAAGGGCATGGCGGAAACCGAAATCCGCACTTTCGACTACGGTGTCGAGGAAACGCCGGAATATCTGAACAGCCCCGTTCAGAAGATCAACAGCGGGGCGGACGAAGTTCGCTGGAGACTGTCAGAGGGTACGGACGATGGTTCCGATCACAGTTTTTATGACGACCTGCGAACAAGCGGTCTGACCGACTACGTCGCCTGGCCGCTTGACCATACGCTCGGCAAGCGTCACGTCATCAGCTTCGCCAGTGACGAGCCGGGCGGCTTCAGCATCGACGACATGGCATTTCTCGCCAACCTCATTCCGGCTTTTTCCCTTGTCAGCGAGATCAGGTTGAAAAACCGCCTGGCGCGCACGCTGCTCGAGACCTATGTCGGTCCGCATGCGAGCGAGCAAATCCTTGCCGGGGCGACCACGCGCGGCAGCGGCGTGACTGTCGGGGCCGCGATCATGATCTGCGACCTGCGCGATTTTACCGCCATCTCCGACATATGGCCGCGCGATGACGTGATCGAGCTTCTGAACGGCTATTTCGATGCGATGTCCGAGCCTATCGAGAAACATGGCGGGGAAATATTGAAGTTCATGGGCGACGGGTTGCTGGCGATCTTTCCGCTATCGAAACCGACGGCCTGTACCGATCTTCTCCACGCGATCAGCGAGGCGCAGGCGGAAATGGCGGCTCTGAACCGCGGCCATGTCGAAGCGGGGCGCAAGCCGCTCGGCTACGGCATCGGCGTTCATGTCGGCGACGTGATGTATGGAAATATCGGCTCGCGCAAGCGCCTCGATTTCACCGTCATCGGTCCTGCCGTCAATATTGCGTCGCGGCTCGAAAACCTGACCAAGGAGATCAAGCGGCCGGTTCTCCTGTCAAAGGCCTTCGCCGACATGGCCGCATGCCGATCAAGCGTGGAAAGCCTGGGCTCATATCCGATCAGGGGTGTCGGTGAACCCGTCGAGGTCTTCGCATTTTTGGGGCAATGCGAAGCGGAGGAGATGAAGGACTGAAGATGCAAACTGTAACAGCACAGGCTGCCGCAACGCCCCTGCCATTCGAGAACACTTACGCCCGCCTACCGGAAAATTTCTTCGCGCGGATATCACCGACGCCTGTCAGTGCGCCGCGCCTTATCAAATTGAACAAGAAGCTGGCGCGGGACCTGCGGCTCGATGCCGAATGGCTGGCAAGTTCGCATGGCATCGAGGTCCTTGCCGGGAATCGTATTCCCGACGGTGCGGAACCGATAGCAGTCGCCTATGCCGGCCACCAGTTCGGCCATTTCGTACCGCAGCTCGGAGACGGGCGCGCGATACTCCTGGGCGAGGTGATCGACAGGGCAGGTGTGCGCCGTGACATACAGCTGAAAGGCTCAGGCCGCACGCCCTATTCGCGCGGCGGCGATGGCCGCGCAGCGGTTGGGCCGGTGCTGCGCGAATATATTGTCAGCGAGGCCATGGCCGCGCTCGGCATCCCGACGACCCGCGCTCTCGCCGCGGTGTTGACCGGCGAAACCGTGGCTCGGGAGACGGCTCTGCCCGGCGCCGTGCTGACACGCGTCGCCTCCAGTCATATCAGAATCGGCACGTTTCAGTTTTTCGCTGCAAGGCGCGATATAGACGGTCTTCGCGCTTTGGCAGATCACGTCATAGCGCGGCACTATCCGGACGTGGCGCATGACCAGAACCCGTACATTGCATTGCTCAGCGCCGTGATTTCTGCCCAAGCCGCACTGGTGGCGCGGTGGATGCTCGTCGGTTTCATCCATGGCGTGATGAACACGGATAACATGTCCATTGCGGGGGAGACGATCGACTACGGCCCCTGCGCCTTCATGGACGAATACGACCCGGCTACCGTATTCAGCTCGATCGATCGCGCCGGCCGCTACGCCTATGGCAATCAGGGGCCGGTGGCGCAATGGAACCTTGTGCGCCTTGCCGAGGCATTGCTGCCGCTGATCGCCGAGGATCAGGACGAGGCGGTCGCCCTTGCGCAGGAGGCGCTCGATGCATTCGCCCCAAGGTTCGAGGCGGCATTTCTCGCTGGCATGCGCAAGAAGATCGGCCTGTTCACCGAGGAGGAGGACGATCTTGCACTCGTCAAAGCGCTGTTAGACATCATGGCGGCCAACCATGCCGACTTCACGCTGACGTTCCGCTATCTGAACGATGCGGCCGAAGGTGACGACAAGGTGTCCAGCCTGCTTGCCGGGACATCGGCGGTTCAGGATTGGCTGGCGCAATGGCGCGAGCGCACGGCGCGCGAGGTTCAGACCGGCTCCGAGCGGCGCACGGCCATGCGCCGGGTCAACCCGCTATTCATTCCGCGTAATCACCGGGTGGAGGAGGTCATCCAGGCAGCGGTGCAGCATCAGGATTTTACTCCGTTCCACACGCTTCTGGATGTGCTTGGCAAACCGTTCGACGAGCAACCGGACAGGACACAGTTTTCGGAGCCACCCAAGCCGCAGGAACGTGTGCTTCAGACATTTTGCGGAACTTGACGGGCGGGCGACCCTGTGGCTTGCTCCGCTGAAGCGTTTACGACCGAAGCGGAGAGATATCATGCCGGATCTGACTTTGTGGGGCCTGTTCGTGATGGCGTCCCTGGTACTTTTGCTGACGCCAGGTCCCGCTGTGCTTTATATCGTGGCACGGTCAGTCGAACAGGGTAAGGCGGCGGGGCTGGTATCTGTGCTGGGTATCCATCTTGGCACGATCGTCCATATCACAGCGGCCGCTGTCGGGCTTTCGGCGTTGATCATGTCATCTGCGCTTGCCTTTGCCGTCGTGAAATATCTCGGTGCCGCCTATCTTGTCTGGATCGGCATTCGAACCTTGCTCGCCAAGGATCCACACCCCGAAGCGCCCGCTGTGCCTGCCGAGCCGCTGCGCCGTGTTTTCCGCGACGGCTTCGTGGTCAATCTGTTCAATCCGAAGACCGCGATCTTTTTCCTGGCTTTCCTGCCGCAATTCGTCGATCCGGCGCGTGGCGCGCTGCATTGGCAGATACTCGTTCTTGGCCTGACCTTCATGGTTCTCGGCATTATCAGCGACGGGATATTCGCGCTGATTGCCGGGGCAGCAGGCGATTTCCTGCGCCGCAACCGGCGGTTCCTGCGCCTGCAGCGCTGGTTCGCCGGAACGTCATTCATCGGTCTTGGCGTGACGGCCGCCTTGGCAACGCGCAAGTGACATTCGCCCAATGACGCCGAATACGCGGCTTTACGGAATCGTATAGACGCTGATTTGATCCGAAATGCCGCGGAGCATGACGTTCTGCGACATGGGAGTCAGGCCTTGCTGTGCCAGAAGCCGGGAGGCGCGAGGGTCATCAAGCACGGATCCCGTGGCGAAAATCTCATGCGAGGTGGCAAGTTGCTGCACGCGCGAGGCAATGTTGACCGTCTGCCCGAAATAGTCCTGGCGTTCATTGAGGCTGACGGCAATGCAGGGTCCTTCATGGATGCCAATCTTCAGGAGCAGGTCCTCATTGCCGCGTTCCCTGTTGAGCCGCAGCATGGCCTCGCGCATACGCATTGCGGCGATCAACGCGCGCTCGGGCGCCGGGAAGGTTGCCATTACCGCGTCCCCTATCGTTTTCACGACAGCGCCTGCCTCCGCACTGACTATCTCGTTGAGAATGGCGAAATGCGCTTTCACGAGATCGAAAGCCGCAAGGTCGCCCACCCGCTCGTAAAGGGCGGTCGAACCGCGCAAATCGGTAAAGAGGAAGGTAAGACTGGTGATCCTCAGCCGCTGGTCAACGTCGATCGTATCCGTGCGGTAGATGTCGCGGAAGGTCTGGTTCGACAGGAGGCGCTTGGCCGTGAGGAAAGGACGGCGGCGACCCAGCAGCGCATGAAGAGCGTCATTGGCTAAGCAGACCGAGGGCAAAGTGCGAACCCCGGTATGGTTCTCAACGGAGATACGCAAGGGACCCGGGTGCAGCCTGATCGTTTCACTGTGCCGGTGGGCGCGGTCGAAGACCAGCGAGAGGGTTTGCCGCTCCTTCGTCGGCTCGCCGCTCACGTCGAGGAACTGTGCCGCGTGCGTCACGGGCTCGAAGAGCACGACGAATGCCTCCGGCAGGTGAATGGAAATCACGGCCTTTTCTCCAGGGGGCAATTCAAGCGTCTCAAGCACGAACTCGTCGACCCTGGCTTCGAAATCGTCTTCCGGCAGATCGATGCCGGAGCCCCAATAGATCTGGCGGAAATATTCGAGAGGAGGCAATTGATGCGGGTTGTGAGCTTCGATGCGTCGCACGCGCGGACTGACCGTAAAGGTTACCTCGACCATCTCATCGAGGGTTGGCTCATACCCGGCGGCACAGAGTGCGCAGGTATATTCATCGCTCTGCACGGTTTTAAGCGAAGTATTGGCGTCAAGGACCCCGCCACAGCCGGGACACAGAACATTCCAAGATATCTCGAACAGCCCGAGACGGGAGGCATGGAGAAAAGCATTGATCGTCGGCTCTTCGCCGAGCCCTTCATGGGCGGCGAAGGCAAGCGTATTGATACGGCTTAGCTTGCGATCGGGCGCGTCGCGCACAAGCCGCTCGATTGCGTCGACGACTTCAGCGCCGGCAGACTGGCGCAACAAAGCAAACAAGGACTGAGCTTCACTCATGGCGGTATTCTACACCGAATTCAAATGCACACACACTGTATTCGTTTGAGCGCGACGGGACGCGCTGAGCTTGCACAGCAGTGCAAGCCTGAGCGGCTTATTAATTGGCCCTTCAGCCTCAAATCCGCTTGACGCTTTCCCGTTAAAATGGAATAAATATTTCAGAAACTGATCCCAACGGTTCGTATATTCCGTAATGGGTATTCAGAATCGGATTCGCGTGAGAGAAGTCACGCACTCTTCATGTCCGGATATTGCCAGCCAGGGACAGGTGAGGCTTGCAATGAACGGGGTGACGAAGCCGGATTAAAACAGGTGCAGCCGGGCACCGCTTGTGGAGGAGAAGAAATGAAAAAGTTCTTGATGGGAGTGGCTGTATCGGCCTTGATGGTCGGATCCGCCTCGGCTGCCAATATCGGTGTCTCGATGGCGAAGTTCGACGATAACTTCCTCACCGTGTTGCGCAACGGCATGCAGGACTATGCCAAGACATTGGACGGCGTCACATTGCAGGTGGAAGACGCGCAGAACGACGTTGCCAAGCAGCAGAGCCAGATACAGAATTTCATCGCGTCGAAGGTCGATGCGATCATCGTCAATGCCGTTGACACGGACGCGACCGCTGCCATGTCGAAGATCGCCGCCGATGCGGGCATTCCGCTCGTCTACGTCAACCGCGAACCGGCAAATGTCGACAGCCTCCCGGAAAAGCAGGCTTTCGTGGCTTCCAATGAAGTGGAATCCGGCACGCTGGAGACAAAGGAAGTCTGCAGGCTTCTGAAGGGCAAGGGCAAGATCGTTGTCATGATGGGCGAACTTTCCAACCAGGCAGCCCGCCAGCGCACCAAGGACGTGCATGACGTGATTGCGACCGACGAGTGCAAGGGGCTTGAAATCGTCGAGGAGCAGACCGCCAACTGGTCGCGTACCGAAGGGTCCGACCTGATGACCAACTGGCTTTCTGCCGGACTGGAATTCGACGCGGTCGTCTCGAACAACGATGAAATGGCCATCGGCGCAATCCAGGCCCTCAAGGCTGCGGGCCGGTCGATGGACAGTGTCGTCGTTGGCGGCGTCGATGCAACGCAGGACGCGCTTGCCGCCATGGCAGCCGGCGACCTCGACGTGACTGTGTTCCAGAACGCTGCCGGTCAGGGCAAGGGCGCGGTCGATGCAGCGCTCAAGCTTTCGAAAGGCGAAAAGGTCGAGACCAAGGTCTATGTGCCGTTTGAACTGGTGACGCCGGAGAACCTGTCGAAGTATCAGAAGTCGAACTGAGGAGACCTTTACCAATCCACCCTGACGGGCATCTGATGCGGTTTTGCTGCGCTTCCGGTGCTCATGGACGAAAAAAGTCCACTGCGCTCCGGTTCTCGAAAACCGCACCACCTGCCTCGTCAGGCTGAATTCTCAAAAGGCCTCCACCGCGCTTAATTTTGGACCGGAACGCATTAAACTGCTGTGTTCCGGCATATAAGTAAGCCTCTCTGGGAGGAGATGATCATGGCAGTCAGTCCCTCGACCATGGCGGCGGTGCGCGCCAGTGGTGCCATACCGCAAGCGGAATATCTCCTGAACGCTGAAAATGTGCGCAAGGAATTTCCCGGTGTTCTGGCGCTGGACAATGTGCAGTTCCGGCTGAAGCGCGGGACAGTTCACGCGCTGATGGGCGAGAATGGTGCCGGTAAATCCACTCTGATGAAGATTCTCGCTGGAATATATATTCCAGATCAGGGCGACGTCTATCTGAAAGGCATACCGATCCGGCTCAAATCGCCGCTGGATGCGCTGGAAAATGGCATCGCCATGATCCACCAGGAACTCAACCTGATGCCGTTCATGACGGTGGCGGAAAACATCTGGATTCGCCGCGAACCGAAGAATGCCTTCGGCTTTGTCGACCATGGCAAGATGTACGAGATGACGACCGAGCTTTTCCAGCGCCTGAATATCGCGCTCGACCCGGAAAGCCAGGTGCGCGACCTCTCCGTCGCCAACCGCCAGATGGTAGAGATCGCCAAGGCGGTTTCGTACGAATCCGATGTCCTGATCATGGATGAGCCGACCTCGGCGCTGACGGAGCGCGAAGTGGCGCACCTGTTCGAGATCATCCGCAGTTTGCGCGAGCAGGGGATCGGCATCGTCTACATCACCCACAAGATGAACGAGCTTTTCGAGATCGCGGACGAGTTCTCGGTGTTCCGCGACGGGCGCTATATCGGCACGCATGCGTCTACCGATGTGACACGCGACGACATCATCAAGATGATGGTCGGGCGCGAGATCACCCAGATGTTTCCGAAAGAGGAGGTGCCCATCGGCGACGTCGTGCTTTCGGTCAAGGACCTCTCGCTGAAGAACGTATTCCGGAACGTGTCGTTCGACGTAAGAGCCGGCGAGATTCTCGGCGTTGCCGGCCTGGTCGGCTCGGGCCGTTCGAACGTCGCCGAAACCATTTTCGGGGTAACGCCGGCGACGAGCGGAACGATCGAGATCAAGGGGAAGGCGATAAAGATGAACTCGCCGACGCAGGCGATCAGTCACGGCATGGCTTTCATCACGGAAGACCGCAAGGAAACCGGCTGTCTGCTTATCCTCGATGTTCTCGAAAACATGCAGATCGCAGTCCTGCAGGATCGTTTCGTCAAGTACGGGTTCGTGCAGGAAAAGGGTATCACCGAAGCCTGCGAAGCCATGAGTGCAACGCTCCGCGTGAAGACGCCGAACATGGAGGAGAGGGTGGAAAACCTTTCCGGCGGCAATCAGCAGAAGGTGTTGATCGGCCGCTGGCTCCTGACCAATCCGAAAATCCTTATTCTCGACGAGCCGACGCGTGGCATCGACGTCGGTGCCAAGGCGGAGATCCACCGCCTCGTATCGCAGCTCGCCAAGCAAGGCGTCGCCGTGATCATGATTTCCTCGGAAATGCCGGAAGTGCTGGGCATGAGCGACCGGATCATGGTGATGCATGAGGGCCGGGTAACCGGCTTTCTCGACCGCGCCGAGGCAACCCAGGTCAAGGTGATGGAGTTGGCATCGAAATGAACAACCGTTTGATAATCCGCCCTGACGGTTCTCTGATGCGATTTTTTGCGCTTCCGGTGCTCACGGACTTTAACGTCCGCTGCGTTCTTGTTCTCAAAAACCGCACCAGCCATCTCGTCAGGCTGAATTCTTAAACGGTTGTTTGCCTAGATATTTGGAGGAATTTATAATGACAAGCGAGCAGGTGACGGCCAAGGTAACAACACCGGCACTCGGGCGCAGGCACCGCCGGCGGCTGCCGCCCGAGGTGAACATCCTGCTGGTGCTGGTCGGCATTGCGCTCGTCTTCGAAATCCTCGGATGGATATTCGCGGGTCAAAGCTTCCTGATGAACGTCCAGCGCCTGCGGATCATCATCCTGCAAGTCTCGGTGATAGGCATTATCGCCGTCGGCGTCACCCAGGTGATCATTACCGGCGGCATCGACCTTTCCTCGGGCTCCGTCGTCGGAATGACGGCGATGGTCGCGGCAAGTTTCGCCCAGGCCTCCACCTGGGCGCGGCCGGTCTATCCGGCGTTGACGGACCTTCCGTTCTTTATCCCCATCGGTATCGGCCTCGGTATCGGGCTGCTTGCCGGGATCGTCAACGGCTGGTTGATCGCCTACACCAAGATACCGCCCTTCATCGCTACGCTCGGCATGATGGTCTCCGCTCGCGGCGTGGCCAAATGGTACACGAAAGGTTCGCCCGTATCGGGGTTGACGGACCAGTTCAACTTCATCGGTACGAGCATCTGGCCGGTTGTCGTGTTCCTCGTAGTCGCACTGATCTTCCACGTTGCCCTTCGGTATACGCGGTACGGAAAATTCACCTATGCCATTGGCGCCAACGAGCAGGCGGCGCGTGTGTCAGGCATCGATATCGAGCGCCATCTGATCAAGGTCTATGCCATAGCGGGACTGCTGGCGGGGCTTGCTGGCATCGTGACGGCCGCACGGGCTCAGACCGCCCAGGCCGGAATGGGGGTAACCTACGAACTGGATGCGATTGCCGCTGCCGTCATTGGCGGAACATCGCTGACCGGCGGCATCGGACGGATCACCGGCACGGTCATCGGCGCCATCATTCTCGGCGTGATGATTTCGGGCTTCACGTTCCTGCGCGTTGACGCCTACTATCAGGAGATCATCAAGGGAGTGATCATTGTTACAGCGGTCATCGTGGATGTGTACCGCCAGAAGAAGCGCAAAGTTTAGTTGTGCGCTGGTTATCTCTCCCCTTGTGGGAGAGAAAGCGATTTCAGCATCTTAGCCCCCGGCTAAGTGCTAGAAATCGCAAGAGAGGGGATTTGCCATTGGCCTTTTCCCCTCTCTTGGATTTTCCAAGGATTTAGTAAAGACACTAAATCCAGGAAAATCCTTTCTCCCCCACAAGGGAGGAGATAAGCGCGGCATTGCTGGCCAGAACAATCAATAACGCCCGGTCTGGTTCCGGGCTCTTCAAGAGGTAAGAAATGACTGTACGTTTTGGTCTGCTTGGCGCAGGCCGTATCGGCAAGGTCCACGCTAAGGCAGTAACATCGAACAGCGAGGCGAAACTCGTCGCAGTCGCCGACGCTTTCGAAAAGGCGGCCCAGGACCTTGCCGCCGCACATGGCTGCGAAATCCGCTCCATCGACGAAATCGAGCAGGCGTCGGACATCGATGCGGTGATTATCTGCACACCGACAGACACGCATGCGGACCTGATCGAACGCTTCGCCCGTGCAGGCAAGGCGATCTTTTGCGAAAAGCCCATCGATCTCGATGTCGAGCGCGTCGAGGAGTGCCTTGGCGTGGTCCGGCAGACGAATGCCACGCTGATGGTCGGTTTCAACCGGCGTTTCGATCCGCACTTTGCCGCTGTTCGCAAAGCTATCGATGACGGCGAGATCGGCGATGTCGAAATGGTCACCATTACCTCGCGCGATCCGGGAGCACCGCCGGCTGACTATATCAGCCGTTCCGGCGGTATCTTTCGCGACATGACGATCCATGATTTCGACATGGCGAGGTTTCTGCTCGGTGAAGACCCGGTGGCCGTTACCGCGCATGCCTCGGTGCTGGTGGACAAGGCGATCGGCGAGCTTGGAGATTATGACAGCGTCAGTGTGATCCTCGTCACAGCATCGGGCAAGCAGTGCCTGATCTCCAATTCCCGCCGCGCGACCTATGGTTATGACCAGCGGATAGAGGTGCATGGCTCAAAGGGCATGGTCGCGGCGGAAAACCAGCGGCCGGTCTCAATCGAAATCGCCAATGGCAGCGGCTATACCCGCCCGCCGCTGCATGACTTCTTCATGACGCGCTATACGGAAGCTTACGCCAACGAGATCACGGCGTTCATCAATGCCATAGCCGCAGGTGTGAAAGCTGCGCCGAGCGGCGAGGATGGGTTGATTGCACTGGCACTGGCCGATGCTGCGTTGAGATCAGTGAAAGAAGACCGGACGATCAGGGTTTAGTTGATTACGTCACCTTGCAAGTGAGTCGTGCGTGGTTCGACAGGGCTCACCATGAGGGAGGTTGATGATCGCAGATAGCCAGTTTTTGCGGCGCTGGTGATTGTCTTGCAGCACAACAATCTCCCTCATGGTGAGCCCCGTCGAACCACGCACCAATATCCCGCAACTGCCTAAATAGCTGACAGGTAAGTTCTCTACCGCACATCGACCCAGCGCTGTTCGTGAAACGAACGCGCCATCGCATGCACGGTACGCTCTATTTCGAGGCCGTCTGCGAATTCGATCAGATGGGCTGGCTGGCCGTTGATGCGCTTGATCAGTTCGTGGCACTCGATGATTTTCAGATCGTTGAAGCCAAGGCCATGGCCCGGCGCCGGGATGAATTGTCCATAGGGCTCATGATGCGGTGCCGTCAAAATTGTGCGGTAACCCTGCTCGGTCAGGCGGTCGGCCGTAACATAGAGCTGGAACTCGTTAGCGCGTTCCTGATCGAAGAGGATAGAGCCTTTCGAGCCGAATATCTGCAACGCGATGCGGCCCTTGCGGCCCCAGGCCGAACGATTGACCTGCAAGGTGCCCGGCACGCCATTTTCCATATGCATAAGGACGCTGGCGCTGTCATAGGTCTCGACGGCGCGGTCGGTACCGGCAGCCGTCTTGCGGGTCGCGTAGGGCTTCGACATGTCGCACATGACGCGGCTGACCCGGCCGAAGAGCGTGAACAGCAGCGATAGCGGGTGGACGGCAAAATCGTCGAGCGCCCCGTAGCCGGATATCGCCTCGTGTTTCCAGAAAAACACCGCGTCGGGATCGGCCATGAAGTCCTCATCCATCTCGATGCGCAGATGATTGACCTCGCCGATGATCTTCTCGGCGAGCAGCTTGCGGATGTGACGGATGGCCGGTCCCTGCGTGTAGTTGTAGCCAAGCGCCGCGACCTTGCCGGACTGGCGGGCCGCCGCGAGCATGGCTTGCGCGTCGCCGAATGTTGGCGCCATGGGCTTCTCGCACCAGACATGCTTGCCCGCGTTGAGCGCGGCAATCGCCATTTCCGGGTGGAACTGGTTGGGCGTGGTGATGGAGACCACATCGACTTCCGAATCGTCGATGACAGCCCGCCAATCGCCTGAAGCCTTCTGGAACCCGAATTCGTTGGCACGGCGAACGGCGAGCTCGGTATTGGCCTCGCCGAGATGAACCAGCCGTACCGCCGGCACATCGCCGAAGACCGCACGGACCGAATTCCACGCCAGCGCGTGGCACTTGCCCATGAAGCCTGTTCCGATCAACCCCACGCCTAACATATGCTCTCTCCCGATTCAGCCCGGCCCGTCGCTTGCGGTCATTGATTGAAATAATCTATAACAGGGGTAAATGGAATAACTGATCCGCCTTGATATAAATATTTTACCTGAGATCATGAAGTGGCGGCGAGGCAACGATTCGGGGGTGAAGAAGCATGGACAACGAGATGTCGCTACCCCGGGATTTCGATGCCTTGCGCACGATGATCCTCGATCGTCGCGAGGCGCTGCCAAAGCGCCTGGCGCAGATCGCGGCTTATGCCTTGAGCAATCCTGACGAAATAGCCTTCGGTACGGCAGCAAGCATCGCCCAGACGGCCGGCGTGCAGCCTTCGACTTTGATCCGCTTTGCCCAGCATCTGGGATTCGACGGATTTACCAGCCTGCAATCGGTATTCAGGGAGCGGCTGCGTGAGCGTCAGGTTTCCTACGAAGAGCGCTTGTCGGCGCTGCGCGGTGATACACACGGCCTTTCGAAGAACCGGGTCATACTCAACGGCTTCCTGACTGCTGCCAGCCATTCGATCGAGACGATCTCACACAATGTCGAGGAGGACGTGTTGACGAGCGCCGTGGACATACTGGCCGGTGCAGAAACGATCTATCTTCTGGCGAGGCGGCGTTCCTACCCGATTACCGCTTACATGGCCTATGCTTTCGGCAAGTTGAAAATCCGCAACCAGCTGATCGAATCGACGGCGGGTATCGACCCGGAAATCCTGTCATTCGCCAAGCCGACGGACGCTGCCATCGCGATCAGCTTCTCGCCATATGCCTCGGCGACGATCGAGCACGCGGCGGCGCTGGCGGCGCGGAATGTCCCTGTCGTCGCCATCACCGACAGCGCGTTCTCGCCGCTGGCCCAGTCGGCCAAAGTATGGTTCGAGGCGGCGGAAGGAGATTTTTCGGGATTCAGGTCACTGTCTGGAACGATGGCACTCGCCATGGCACTGACGGTGAGCGTGGCCGAGAAAAGGCGGAGTTTTTAGACGGGGCTCGCCCCCAGCCCTAAAAACAGCATTACCGCTTTGTTGATGTTGGCTATCGTCTCGTTATCCAAATGTCCGAACACCCGCCCCACTTTTGTTCGCGGTACTGTCATGGCACGATCGATCATCACCTGTGAACGCTCACGCAAGCCATTTTCGAGCGACGGGTTAACTGTTATGCGGGCAAGGTGTTCATCGTGAACGTCACTCGTAATTTGGAGTACTGTTACTGAGGGAAGCAACTCGAATGCATCCGATTGCAGGATGAACGCTGGACGCGGTTTACCGTAATCACCATTGACGACGATCGTTACCAAATCGCCACGCTTCATTTGGTGCTATCGTCATCGACAGCGGTTTCCTCAAACAAAGCTTCCAGTTCTAGGAGGGAGACGTACTCATCTGTCGATGAGTTGCGGGACCTTCTTGCAATTGCCAGCGATTGCCGTCGCGCTTCAAGTTCAAATGCTTTGCGCCGCTGGCGTTCAACATAACTCCGCATGAAGTCACGAATTACCTGAGCAGCAGGCTTGTCCTCGGCCTCGGTTGCTTGCGTAAAGGCAGCCTTCAAATCAGAGTCAATCCGGAGGTTGAATGTATCTGCCTTCGGAAACTGGCTTGTGCGTGGCATGCGACCTCCTGAATTGTTTCTTGTAATTATAATGTACGTACATTTACAAATCAAACTGGAAATACGCTATCAAGTAGAAAGAACAGATATTCCATATTGACGATTTGATAGAATTATTATTTCATATAGGAAAATTCCCGGCCCGGTTGCGCCGGTGTTTATCAGTCTATCGGGAGGATATTATGGACAGAGCTGATACGGGCCACGCGCTCGATGTCATTACCATCGGCCGCTCGTCCGTGGACCTTTACGGCCAGCAGATCGGCTCCAGGCTGGAGGATATCGCTTCGTTTGCCAAGTCTGTCGGCGGCTGTCCGGCGAATATCGCCATCGGCACGGCGCGGCTCGGCCTGCGCTCGGCGCTGCTATCGCGCGTTGGCGACGAACAGATGGGCCGGTATATCCGCGAGCAAATGGTACGGGAGGGGGTTGCGACCGGCGGCGTCATCACCGACCCAGAGCGGCTGTCGGCGCTGGTTATCCTCTCGGTTGAGAACGACAGGAGCTTTCCGCTCATCTTCTATCGCGAGAACTGCGCAGACATGGCGCTCGATGAGGGCGATGTCGATCCGGAGTTCATCCGCTCGGCGCGCGCCATCGTCGTGACCGGCACGCACTTCTCAAAACCCAAACCCGATGCGGCGCAACGCAAGGCCATCCGCCTGATGAAGGAGGCGGGTGGCAAGGTGGTGTTCGATATCGACTACCGTCCCAACCTGTGGGGTCTCGCCGGCCATGGCGACGGAGACAGCCGCTACATAGCCTCCGACGCGGTGTCGAACCATCTGAAGACCGTGCTTACCGATTGCGACCTGATCGTCGGCACCGAGGAGGAGGTCCTTATCGCGTCGGGCGAGGCTGATCTTCTCAGCGCCCTGAAGACGATCCGCGCCCTGTCGAGCGGTACAATCGTCCTGAAGCGCGGGCCTATGGGCTGCATCGTTTACGAGGGCGCAATCTCGGACGATCTCGAGGATGGTATCGTCGGCAAGGGTTTCCCGATCGAGGTGTTCAATGTCCTCGGCGCGGGCGATGCGTTCATGTCCGGTTTTCTGCGCGGCTGGCTGGGCGGCGAACCGCTGGCAACGGCGGCGACCTGGGCCAATGCATGCGGCGCCTTCGCCGTGTCGCGGCTGCTTTGCTCGCCGGAAATCCCGACATTCGAGGAACTGCAATATTTTCTGAAACATGGCAGCACCCAGCATGCCCTGCGGAAGGATGAGGCGATCAACCACATTCATTGGGCGACGACGCGGCGCCAGGACATACCTTCGATGATGACCTTTGCCATCGATCACCGCGTGCAACTGGAGGAACTGGCCCAGAAAGTTGGCGCCGATCCGGCAAGGATACGCGCATTCAAGGAACTGGCGGTGAAGGCGGCGGCAAAGGTTGCGGGTGGCCGAAGCGGATATGGGATGCTGCTTGACGAGAAGTTCGGCAGGGAGGCGATGTTCGAATTTGCGCGTCACGATTTCGACTGGCTTGGACGGCCGGTGGAGCTTCCGGGGTCGCGCCCCCTGCGCTTCGAGTTTTCGCAGGATATCGGCTCGCAGCTGGCAGAATGGCCTGTGGACCATTGCATCAAGTGCCTGTGCTTCTATCGTCCGGACGATCCGGCCGCACTGAAAACGGAGCAACAGCAGAAATTGCGCACGCTGTTCGAGGCAGCACGCAAGGTCGGCCGCGAATTGCTGATCGAAATCATTGCCGGCAAGCACGGCAAGCTCGACGACAACACCATTCCGCAGGCACTTGAAGAACTTTACGCCCTTGGCATCAAGCCGGATTGGTGGAAACTTGAGCCGCAGGCTTCGGCGGGTGCGTGGAAGAAGATCGAGGCGGTGATCGAAAAGCATGATCCCTGGTGCCGCGGTGTCGTGCTGCTCGGGCTCGAGGCGCCACATGACGAGCTTGAGGCTGCTTTTGGTGCGACTGCCAATGCGCCGGTGGTCAAAGGTTTCGCCGTCGGCCGCACGATCTTCATGGACGCTGCCGAGGGCTGGCTTGCCGGCAGGCTCTCCGATGAAGCCGCGATCGGCGACATGGCCGATCGTTTCGAAAAACTGACCAAGGCCTGGCTTGCCAGCCGCAGCAAACAAGCGGCATAGCTGGGGTGTGTTGGTATTCATGCCAGGGCGGCCTGCAAATGGCGCTTTTCTGCGCTCCGGTGCTCATGAACCCGAAAGTTCACTGCGCTCCGGTTCTCGAAAACCACCATTTTCGACGCGTCCTGACCTGAATCTCAACGCACCCCAAAGCGATCGCCGAAGGATTTGACCGGGAGGAGACTGACATGACCAAGACGATACGCCTGACCATGGCGCAGGCATTGACCCGGTTTCTGACCCGGCAGATGACAATGATCGACGGCAGGAAAGTGCCGGTGTTTGCGGGCGTCTGGGCTATCTTCGGCCACGGCAATGTCGCCGGCATCGGCGAGGCGCTCTATCAGGTCCGTGAGGAACTTCCGACATATCGCGCGCACAACGAACAGGCCATGGCCCATGCCGCCATCGCTTATGCCAAGGCGAGCTTCCGCCGCCGCATGATGGCGGTGACGAGCTCCGTAGGACCGGGTGCAACGAACATGCTGACCGCTGCGGCGCTGGCGCATGTCAACCGCCTGCCGGTTCTGCTTTTACCTGGCGATGTATTCGCCAACCGGCTTCCCGATCCGGTCCTGCAGCAGGTGGAGAGCTTTAGCGACGGCACGGTTTCGGCCAATGATTGTTTCAGGCCCGTGTCGCGCTATTTCGACCGCATTACCCGTCCCGAGCAGATTATCCCGGCGTTGGCCCGCGCCATGGCAGTTCTGACCGATCCGGCAGAATGCGGCCCCGTGACGCTGGCTCTGTGTCAGGATGTGCAGGCGGAGGCCTACGATTATCCCGAAAGCTTCTTCGAGGAACGAACCTGGGCGCAGCGGCGGCCAAGGCCGGACCGGGAAGAACTGGCGGCCGCCATCGCTGCACTCAAATCAGCCAAGAAACCGCTGGTCATCGCCGGCGGCGGCGTCATCTACTCGCAGGCTTCGAAAGAGCTGGCGGAATTTGCCGAGGCTGCCGGTATTCCGGTTTGCGAAACGCAGGGCGGCAAGTCGTCGCTGCCCGACAACCATCCGCTCAACATGGCAGCTGTGGGCGTCACCGGAACTTCCGCAGCCAACCGCCTGGCGCAGGAAGCGGACGTGATCGTGGCGGTTGGCACGCGCCTTCAGGATTTCACCACCGGCTCATGGGCATTGTTCCAGAACGCAGCGAAAACCTTCATTGGGCTGAATGTGCAGCCTTTCGATGCGACTAAGCATCGTGCGTTGCCACTTGTCGCCGATGCCAGGGAAGGCCTGCTTGAGCTTTCCGCCGGATTGAAGGACTACAAGGCACCGCAGAGCTGGACCGAAAACGCCCGCAATGGCAAGACGGAATGGCAGAAGGCCGCCGCCAAGGTCACCGGCCCCACCAACGCCGCGCTGCCTTCCGACGCGCAAGTGATCGGCGCGGTACAAAGGGCAATGGGCGCTGAGGCGACGGTGCTGCACGCGGCAGGGGGGTTGCCCGGCGAGATGCACAAGCTATGGCAGGCGGGAGCACCCGGTTCTTATCATGCCGAGTATGGTTTCTCCTGCATGGGATACGAGATCGCCGGCGGGCTGGGCACCAAAATGGCAAAACCCGACGAAGAGGTCGTCGTCATGATCGGCGACGGCTCGTATCTGATGCTGAACTCGGAAATCGCCACCTCCGTCATGCTCGGACACAAGATCAATATCGTGCTGCTGGACAATCGCGGCTATGGCTGTATCAACCGGCTGCAGATGGGCACAGGCGGAGCGAACTTCAACAATCTGCTCAAGGACGCCAGACACGAGGTCCTGCCGGATATCGATTTTGCCGCACACGCCCGCAGCCTTGGCGCCATCTCGGAGAAGGTCGCCTCGATCGCAGAACTCGAAAGCGCGCTCGCACGGGCCAAGCAGAACGACCGCACCACCTTGATAGTCATCGACACCGATCCACTGATTTCGACGGAGGAGGGCGGGGCGTGGTGGGACGTCGCGGTGCCTGAGGTCAGCGTGCGAAGCGAGGTCAATGCCAAGCGCAAGGCCTATGAGGAAGCGATCAAGCTGAGGTCGGCCGGGAACTAGCTGATATCGAATGCAAATCACAATTGGCCCGCTCATCCGGCCGCTGTGCGGCCACCTTCTCCCCACGAGGAGAAGAATGGAGCGCGGCGATGAAGTGCTATTCTTCTCAGGTGGCCGCGCAGTGGCCGGATGAGGGGGTGATGAATGGGCAAGCACAAAAGTAACCTTATTATTGGAGAATGACGTGAAGGCAAAACTGGGTATGTCCCCGATCGCATGGTGGAACGATGATCTCGCGGAGCTCAGTGACGACGTCTCGCTGGAGGAGTGCCTTCGCCAATCGCGTTCTGCGGGCTTTACCGGCATGGAAATGGGCCGCCGATTTCCCAACGATCCGGATGTGATGCTGCCGATCCTGCGGGAGGCGGATGTTACGCTGTGCGGCGGCTGGTTCTCGGGCACGCTGGTTGACGAGGAGCTGGCGAAGAACAAGGACCGCATCCAGCCGATGATCGACCTTTTCAAGGCCGTGAACGCGCCATGCATCGTCTACGGCGAGGTCGGCCGCTCGATACAGGGCGATCGGTCCAGGCCCCTGGCTACCAAACCGAAACTCGGCGACGAGGAGATGAAGGCCTATGCTCGCAAGGTCACCGAGTTCGGTGAATGGTGCGCACAGCAGGGCATGCCGCTCTCCTACCATCACCACATGGCGGCAGTCGTCGAAACCGAACCGGAGCTCGACGCCTTCATGAAATATTCCGGCGAGGGTATTCCGCTCCTGCTGGATGCCGGCCATCTGGCCTTCGCCGGCGGCGATGTACTACGCGCAATCGACAATCATCACCGGCGGATCAACCACGTGCATGTCAAGGATGTCCGCATGCCTGTCATCGACGGTCTGGACCGCTCGAGGCAGTCCTTCCTCGACTCGGTTGCCCTCGGCGCCTTCACCGTACCGGGTGACGGCTCGCTGGATTTCGGTGCAATCGTCCAAAAGTTTGCCGATTACGGCTATGAAGGCTGGTTCGTGGTCGAGGCTGAACAGGATCCGAAGAAAAATCCACCGCTCAAGATGGCGCAAGTCGGATATAAGGAACTGATGCGGGTCATGACTGCCGCTGGCTATACGGTCGAGACTCAAGGTTTCCCCAAGGGTTGAAAGGTGGGTTCAACATGAACAAAGACAGTAATCACCCCTGGTTTCGTCCGCTATGGCGCCGCATAGCAGTCGTGGCATTCTGCATTGCCTGGGCAATCTTCGAGTTTGCCACGGGGACGCCTTTCTGGGGCATCATGGTTCTGGCTTTTGCCGCATATGGCATATGGCAATTCTTCATCGTCTTCGATGCTTCGGAGCCTGTCACCCCTGCTGATGCCGGCAAGCCGGCAGACCTTGGACCCGATAAGGAGTAAACCATGTCAAAACTCTTGTTGAAGGCCAGGCAAGGCACGGGTCACGTGGCCCATGTAACGCCTGAAACGGCTGGCTGGACCTATGTCGGTTTCGACTTGCACAAGCTTGATGCCGGCCAGCCGGTCGACGGGGAGACAGGCGACAAGGAGGTCTGTCTGGTCTTCGTGACGGGCAAGGGCAGGGTAACGGCCAATGGCGAAGACCTTGGTCTGCTCGGCAACCGCATGTCGCCTTTCGAGGGCAAGCCTTGGTCGGTTTATCTGCCGCAGGGTTCCGACTGGCGGGTATCGGCGGAAACAGATGTCGAACTCGCGGTGTGTTCAGCTCCGGCTCTGGGCGGAGGGCTGCCGGTGCGGGTTATTTCCCCGGACGACCTAAGTCAGGAGACGCGCGGCAAGGGAACCAATACCCGCTATGTCACCAACATATTGCCCGAGAACGAACCGGCGGACGCGCTGCTCGTCGTCGAGGTGATCACCCCCGGCGGCCATACGTCAAGCTACCCGCCGCACAAGCACGACCAGGATAACCTGCCGTCGGAATCATATCTCGAAGAGACTTACTATCACCGTTTCAATCCCCGCCAGGGCTTCGGTTTCCAACGTGTCTATACGGACGACCGTTTGCTCGACGAGGCGATGGCGATCGAAGACGGCGACGTGGTGATGGTCCCCAAGGGCTATCATCCCTGTGCTGCCTGCCACGGCTATGATCTCTATTATCTCAATGTAATGGCAGGGCCAAAGCGCACGTGGAAGTTTCACAATGCGGTCGAGCATGAATGGCTGATGAAATGAGACCTTTGCCAATCCACCCCGATGGCCATCTGATGGGATTTTTTGCGCTTCCGGTGCTCATGGACCAAAATGTCCCTGCGCTCGTCGCAAGGGCGACCCCAAAAACCACACCAGCTGACTCATCAGGCTGAATTCTCAAAAGGTCTCAATCCCCGTCCCGCAAGGGGAGGGCAAAGCGCTACCACCGCAGCACGTATCGTCCGGCAATAGCGCCGATCAGCCCCGGGACGAGGACGCCAAGCGTGTACCAGATCGCGATGAACGGCATTCCGCTTTCGGTGCAATGAAACGAATAGACCAGGGACGCGATTGCGCCGGAGGCAAGGCCTGCGGCGGCACCCGCAACGGTCAGCCGGGTGGGGGCAAGCCCACTCAATATCCAGAATGCTCCGGCAAGCAGAGGCAGGGACAGGACCACGATATTAAGCGTGCAGATCGATACCGAATGCCCCGTCAGCAGGTAGTAATGGGCCTCGGGCGGGGCCATCGCGAGTTGCATGAAGCCGAGAATGCCGATTGCGACGATGAGTGCTCCCATGAGAGCCAGATTGATACGAATGCTGCCCAGGGGATGAGCGATACGCTTGAGCGCCCAGGCACCCGCAATGGCTAAAGAGAGCGTATAGACGAACTTCGCCCAGAACGGCGTCGTTTCCATGGCAGTCATCAGATCCGGCCGCATGCCGAGCCAGAAATACATGAGAGTGGCCGATGCGGCGAGGCTCGATCCAAGGCCGATTGCGACCCGCCGAAGGACAGCTGTGCGCGGCACCGGCTTCAGTTCGCCAGTCAGACGTGCAATCAGATCATCTGTCGTCATCTGCCCCTCCTTTCAACTTCGCTGCGATCGCCTTTATTCCCCTATGTACACCCACCTTTACGGAAGCCTCCGACAGACCTGTACTCTGCGCCACCTCGGCGATGGACTGGCCCTCGATCTTCGTGCGGTAGATCAGGTCCCGCGACTTTGCCGGCACCGATTGCAAGAGCCGCTCTACATCCATTCGATCCGCTGCCGCATCGGATTGATCCTGCGCGAACAGCTCCTGTGCATCGTCAAGCGGCACCGTCGCTCTTATGCGATTGCGCCTGAAATGATCGATCAGCTTGTAGCGGGCAATCGCATGCAGCCAGGCGGTGAACGGCCGGTCGACCTCATAGGTGGCGCGGCGCGTATGCAGCGCCATCAAGGTTTCCTGCACAAGATCGTCGGCGTCACCCTTATGCGCGTCCGCCAGCCGGCGCATGAAATAAAAGCGCAGATGCCTGGCGAGATCGTTCAGGAGAACGCCATAGCTCTTCGCATCGCCATCAAGGCTCGCGAGCATCAGTTCCTTCAATCGTGCTTCGACCGGATTCACTCCGTTTCATTCCTTATTCGCAACAGCCGGGATAAAGGTTACAGATGAAATGGAACCTGATGGCACGTCAATCCTTCAAGGGCGATTACGCGTGGAATGATCACCAATCCGTGATGCCCTGTAACTTTAAAAGAGCCCCGTTCGTACTTCCCCATGTGACCATTCACAACGAGGAGACAACAATGAATATCATCACTCGCGCCGTCGCGCTTTCAGCTTTCGTCCTTGCAACCGGATTTGCCGGTTCGAACATTGCATCGGCGATGGACGCCAACAAGCCGATGACCAAGGCCGATTGCATGAAACATGCCGGGATGGAAAAAGACGCCATGAAGAAGGATTCCATGATGAAGGAATGCGACACGATGGCGATGAAAAAGGATAGTATGTCGAGTAGCTCCATGAAGAAGGATGCGGCGAAGCCTGACGCGATGGGCACGATGGCTCCCAAGAAGAAGACTACAAACTAGGGTCGGTCGATCTTCACGCCATGGCGGACTGTAAACGGCACTTTTCTGCACTCCTGTGCTCGAAAACCACCGTTTTCGCCTCGCCCTGACATGAATCTTAACAGGCCCTAATAACTGATTGGTTGTGCGTGGTCAGGCAGGCTCACCATGCGGGATGCGGGCACTTGTGGTGAGCTTGGGTTTCGATCTCGTGACCTGGTGCATCGCTGCATCGAGCGAACCTCGTGATGGTGAGCTTGCCTAACCGCGCACAACCTACTTCCATGATTTGCAAAGGCCGACGGAGGCTCGAATGACAAGCGTTACATCAGGTGCAACCGGCACCGCCAAGCCCGGAAAGGTTCTGTTCTACCGCCATTCGCTGGCGGTGCGCGTCACCCATTGGCTGAACGTCCTGTGCCTGAGCTTCCTGCTGATGAGCGGCCTGCAAATCTTCAACGCCCATCCATATCTCTATTGGGGCCAATACGGGTCCGACGCGCTGCCCGATCCTTCATTCATCTCGATCGGGGCTGTCCAGGATGGCGATACGGTCAAGGGTGTGACACGGATCGGAAGCCTGTCATTGAACACGACCGGGGTGCTTGGCGCTTCGACCGAGAACGGCGAGCTTGGCCCGCGGGCCTTTCCTTCCTGGATCACCATTCCAAGCTATCAGGATCTTGCCACCGGCCGCCGCTGGCATTTTTTCTTCGCCTGGTTCTTCGTCATCAACGGTCTGGTTTATCTGCTATACGGGCTGATCGGCCGGCATTTCCGCCGCGATCTCGTGCCAACCAGAGATCAGCTGACGCCGGGCCATCTGGCGCAGGAGGTGGCAGACCACGCAAGGTTGCGTTTTCCCAAGGGCGAAAAGGCACGGCACTACAATTCCTTGCAGAAGCTGACCTATATGGCGGTGGTATTCATCGTCCTGCCGCTGATGGTATTGACGGGCCTCACCATGTCGCCGGGATTCAACGCGATCTTTCCATGGCTGCTCGACGTCTTCGGCGGCAGGCAATCGGCTCGCACCATCCATTTCATCGCTGCGTCGCTGATCGTCCTATTCGTCATCGTTCATGTCGTCATGGTGCTTGTTTCGGGCTTCTGGAACAATCTGCGATCGATGATCACCGGCTATTACGCATTGAAACTCGAGCCGAAAGACGAGGTGTCCAAATGAGCTTTGATCTTACCCGCCGCCGTTTCCTCATCGGCTCGAGTGTCGCGGCAACAGGCTTGCTGACGGGCTGCGACGCGATGGTCGAAAGCACGGCCGTCAACGACATCCTGCAAAAGGCCGAGGGGCTGACGATGGGCGCACAACGTCTGCTCATGTCGCAGCACACGTTGGCGCGCGAATTCTCCGAGGCAGACATATCCCCGGTTTTCAAGGGCAACGGCACGACGCAGCCTGACAGCGAAGATTATGCGCGCATGACAGAAAACAAGTTCGCCGACTGGAAGCTCGTTGTGAACGGCATGGTGAAAACACCGCTGAACCTTTCGCTGGCCGATCTGAAGGCGATGCCATCCCGCACCCAGATCACGCGGCACGATTGCGTCGAAGGCTGGAGCGCCATCGGCAAATGGATGGGCGTGCCGCTCGGACTCGTTCTGGAAAAAGCCGGACTTGCTCCCGGCGCGCGCTATGCGGTTTTTCACTGCGCGGACGATCTCGAACAAACGCTTGACGGCAGCGGCCGCTACTACGAAAGCATAGACCTCGTCGATGCATGGCATCCGCAGACGATCCTTGCCTACGGCATGAACGGCAGGGATCTCGAGGTCGCCCATGGTGCGCCTCTGCGCCTGCGGGTCGAGCGCCAGCTTGGCTACAAGCACGCAAAGTACGTCATGGGAATCGAGCTCGTGGACAGTTTCAGGAACATCGCCGGGGGCAAGGGCGGCTTTTGGGAGGACCGGGGCTACGAGTGGTACGCCGGCATCTGAGATCCTTCGGTTGCTTCACCCTGATGGGCCAGCTGATGCGATTTTCAGCGCTTCCGATGCTCACGGACCAATAAGTCCGCTGCGTTTCGGTTCTCGAAAACCACACCAGCTGGCCCATCAGGCTGACTTCTCGAATGGCCTCGCGTCGCGCCTCGTAACCCTCATTCTGTGAAATTTCCTTGCCAATCCTTCAAATCCTCCCTGGCCCTCACCATATGCGTGAGCGAAGTGTCATACGACACGCTTAGAGGAGATTATCTGCATGCCGCTTTACCTTTCTCGCCTTGGCCGGATAGCCGCGATGCTCGTCATTGGATTGGCGGTATCGTTCAGTGTTGTCTACGAGGCGGATGCCCGGCGTGGCGGGGGTGGTTTCGGTAGCCGCGGCTCGCGAACCTTCCAGGCGCCTGCACCGACACGGACTTCACCGGCACCCGCTGCGCCCATAGAACGCTCGATGACCCCGAGGCCGCAGAACCAGCCTGGCGCGACGGCTCCGCAGGCGGCGCAGCAGCGTCCTGGATTGTTCGGCGGCATGGGCCGCTCCCTGCTGGGTGGCCTGCTTCTCGGTGGTTTGCTCGGCGCGCTCCTTGGCTATGGCTTCGGCGGCGCGGCGGGCATGCTCGGCATGCTGCTGCAGGTCGCCATTCTTGCCGGCGTGATCATGCTCGCCATGCGCTACTTCCGTTCGCGCCGGTCCTCGCCGGCCGTCGCCGGTGGCGGGCAGGGTTTTGGCCGCAGCGCCTATAATGAAGAGCCGGGGAACGTGTCGCCGATGCGCGTGCCGACAATCGGCTCCGCTGCAAACCAGACGGCCGCACAGCGAGGATCGGTTGGTGGGAGCCAGGGCTATGCTGCGCCGGGTCTTTCGGCTGCTTCCGATGAGATCGGCCTCAAGCAGGAAGATCTCGAGACGTTCGAGAAGCTGCTGACCGAAGTGCAGACGGCCTACGGCAAGGAAGATTACGCAACGCTGCGCAATCTGACGACCCCTGAAGCCATGTCGTATCTCGCCGAAGAGCTCGGCCAGAACGCGACCGACGGGCTGCGTAACAGCGTCTCGAACGTCAAGCTGCTGCAGGCGGACATCGCCGAGGCGTGGGCGGAAGGCGACGCGCAATACGCAACGACGGCGATGCGTTACGAGAGTGTCGATGCAATGGTGGACCGGCAGACCGGACGCGTGGTGAAGGGCGATGAAGACCAGCCCTCGCAGACGACCGAAGTCTGGACCTTCGTGCGCAAGCCCAATACGGAATGGAAGCTTGCGGCCATTCAGGACGCTGCCTAGGAGACCTTTGCCAATCCACCCTGATGGCGATCTGATGCGATTTTCTCCGCTTCCGGTGCTCACGGACCAATAAGTCCGCTGCGCTCCGGGTCTCGAAAACCACACCAGCTCGCTCATCAGGCTGAATTCTCAAAATGGTCTCTGTCCAAGATGTTCGACAAAGAAAACCCGGCACGAGTGCCGGGTTTTCTGTTTCCGAGAAGGGATTCTAGATCAGCTTTTCGAGCGTGATAGGCAGGTCGCGGACGCGTATGCCGGTTGCGTGGTAGACCGCGTTGGCGATGGCCGGCCCCACCCCGACGATGGCCAGTTCGCCAACGGCCTTGCCGCCAAGTACTGAAGCGTGCGTATCGGGAACGCCGACGGAGATCACCTGCAAATCCGGGATATCCGCGTTGGTCGGCACGAGATAATCGCCTAGATTGTTGTTCATCACATGGCCGTTGCGCGGGTCTACCAGTCCTTCCTCGAGAAGAGCCTGACCGATGCCCATGATGATCCCGCCCTTCCATTGGCTTTCCGCAAGCTTCGGATTGTAGAGCCGGCCTGAATCCAGTGCCGATACCATACGGGCAACACGCACAGTGCCAAAATCAGCATCAACACGCACCTCGACAAAATGCACGCACCAGCTGTGCAACGAATAGTCGCCCTCGGTTGGTGAGAGCATCGTCGAGATCGTCGTGTAGTTGCGGAAACGCTCCTTTTCGTCCTGGAGTTCTTCCGGAAGCGTATTGCGCAAAGCTTCGATACGCTCGCGTCCGGTGCGCCGCATCACCTCGGCGATGCCGAGGGCCGAACCCGTATCCCGCGGCGATGAGATCTGCCCGCCTTCGATGGTCAACGTATTCGCCTGCAAATCGCGGAAGGGCGAGTTCGGATCGTTGATGGCAAGGCCGATCAGCTCGTCACGGGCCGCAAGCGCTGCCTTGTGCACGGCGCCGGTCATCAGGTTGGCGAGTTGCGAGCCGCCGGCGACCGGTGCGCGAGGAAGGGAAGAATCGCCGAGCTTTACCACAACCGTCTCGACCGGTACGCCGATCGCCTCGGCCGCCGTTTGTGCAAGTATCGTATAGGTGCCCTGACCCATATCGATGCTACTGCTGGCGACCTCGATCGTGCCGTTGCTCAATATCCGGACCATTGCCTCGCCCGGGGTGCGCCTGACCGGATAGGTTCCGGCGGCGACACCATAGCCGACAAGCTGCCTGCCTTCTCGCATGGACCGCACGCCCGGACTGCGCTTTGCCCAGCCGAAAGCCTCGGCGCCGGCGGCATAGGCTTCACGCAACCGGCGCGTCGACCACGGCTTCTTGGCGTGCGGGTCTTCCTCGGCATAGTTGAGCAGGCGGATATCCAGCGGGTCGATACCGACCTCGTAGGCAAGTTCATCGATGGCGCATTCGATGCCGAAGGCACTGGGGTTCTCTCCGGGCGCGCGCAAGGGACCTGGTTTCACGGTGTTCACCGGCACGATGTTCTGGCGCGACGAAAAATTCGGTGTTGCATACATGATCGATGTAACGGAGCCCAAGGGTTCGACAACGACGTCATTCATCGAAGTTTCGTTGGCACCCTTATGTACGATCGACAGGAGTTTGCCTTCACGCGTGGCCCCGAGAGCAATCGTCTGCCGCGTAGCCGGCCGTCCGCCGAAAGCGGTAAAAGTCTGTGGGCGCGTGACGGCAAGCTTGACCGGCCGGTCAAGCATCTTTGCAGCGATTGCCGCAACTGCGCCATAACGCGTGGGGAATGCCTTCGAACCAAACCCGCCGCCGATATAGGGCGAGCGCATGCGCACGTTCTCGAACGGAATGCCGAACCATTCGGCATAGGCGCGGGACATTCCGTCGATCCATTGGCTCGGTTCCCAAAGCGTGAGCATGTCGCCTTCCCAATGGGCGATGAGCCCGTGCGGCTCGATTGGTACGTTGTATTCGCGCGGTGTCCGGTACTCCTGCTCGATCTGAACAGGGGCCGTGACAAGCGCAGCTTCGGCATCGCCCCACTCCATTGTCATCATGTCGACCGGATTGCCTTCGCCAGACCTTGGGTCGTCGAAACTCGAAATCGGGGTGGTTTCTTCGTAAGTGGCCTTGACGAGTGCCGCTGCTGCTGTTGCCTGCTCGAATGTTTCGGCAATGACGGCTGCGATATGCTGGCCCGCAAAGGTAATCTCGCGCGCCAACGGATCATAGGGTACGGGGGGAGGTGGTTCGCCCATCCAGCCCGTGGCAGTCCGGATGGGCAATGCATTGTCCGGGGTCAGGACAAGCAGAACACCGGGACAGGCCTCGGCGGCTGCGGTATCGAGTGCGACGACGCGACCGGAAGCGATCGTGCTGTCAATGATGACCGCGTAGACCATTCCTTCGGGAAAATATTCCATTGCATAATCGGCTGCGCCGGTGATCTTGGCCGGACCGTCGACGCGGGCAAGGCGACCGCCGAGCAGCCCATCCGAGGCGTTGCCGTGTTTCATTCTGGTGTCGACAATGGTCATGCCAAAGCTCCCGATTTTAGGATGGCGCGTTCGACAACGCGCGGGGCGAGCTCAATCTTGTAGTGGTTGCCGCCATGGGCGATCGCGCCTTCGACCGCTAAACGGCTGGCGCTCTTGACAATGTCCGGCTCCAGCACCTTTCCGCGAAGAGCATTCTCGACCGCACGGGCACGCCAAGGTTTCGTCGCGACGCCGCCAAGCCCTATGCGGATGTCGCGAATGGTTTCCCGATCCGCTTCGAGCTCGATGCCGACAGCCGCGCTCGCAGCCGCGAACTCATAGGACTGGCGGTCTCGCACTTTCAGGTAGGTCGAGTGCCGTGCAGCGACCGAGGCGGGTATCGTGATCGCGGTGATCATCTCGCCCGGCTGAATGGCGTGTTCCTGGTGCGGAGTCGCGCCGGGGAGGAGGAAGAAGTCGTCAATGGCGACTTTTCGCCCGCCAAGATGCACGATCGCATCGAAGGCGACGAGGGCAGCAGCGAGATCCCCCGGGTAGGTTGCGATGCAGGCTTGGCTCGTGCCTAGAACCGCGTGGCCGCGATTGACGCCCTCCATGGCAGAGCAGCCGCTGCCCGGAACGCGTTTGTTGCAAGCAGGAAAACTTGCAGGGTCGCGGAAATAGGCACAGCGGGTGCGCTGGAGAAGATTGCCGCCGATCGTCGCCATGTTGCGAATCTGCGCCGAGGCGGCCTGCCACAGCGCTTCCGAAACGGCTGGAAAATTTTCGAGGATCGATGGATCGGCCGCGACCCGGCTCATCTTGGCCAGTGCGCCGATAGAGGCGCCTTCAGCATCGACCGTGACCGCATCGAAGCCGTCGAGGTGCGTGATATCGACGAGGCGCTCGGGATTGGTGACGCCGCACTTGGCAAGATCGATGAGAGTGGTGCCACCGGCAAGCAGCATTGTCGCGGGCATTGCCGCAGCACTCGACGCTTCCTCGAAGGAGTTGGCGCGAAGATAGGAAAAATCTCTCATGACATCACCTTTGCAGCTTCGCGTACCGCCTCGACAATGTGCGGGTAGGCGCCGCAGCGGCAAAGATTGCCTGACATATATTCACGTATTTCCTCGTCGGAACCGGCATGGCCTTCGCGGATGCAGGCGACTGCCGACATGATCTGCCCGGGGGTGCAATAGCCGCACTGAAAGGCATCATGTTCGAGAAATGCGGATTGAACCGAGTGCAGATCGGCACCCGGAGCGGAGAGCCCCTCGATGGTGGTGACAGAACGTCCCTCTGCCTGGACCGCAAGCGTGAGGCAGGAAAGCACGCGTCGACCATCGACATGCACGGTGCAGGCTCCGCATTGGCCCTGGTCGCAACCTTTCTTGGTTCCGGTGAGTTCGAGATGCTCGCGCAATGCATCAAGCAGGGTCACGCGCGGTTCGACGGCGAGCGCATGCGTCTTGCCATTGATATCGAGATTGATTGTGATTTGATTGGTCATGGGCGTGCTGCTCCTTAGGCCGTAAACGGCCTGATGCTTGGGAGATCCAACGGGGCCGCCAGGGTTGAGTTGCGTTCAAGGCGCAAAAAACATGACATGCGGGTCCCAAATAGGGTATCAGTCTGGAGGATACGAGATAATCGGAGGTGCCTCCGTTTCTTGAACATAGCGGCTTGACCCGGACGGTTCAAGTCCCAATCGCCTCTGGAGTTGAAAAATTGCGTCGCAAGGAGCCGCCCGAGTTCAAGGAAGTAGCGCCAGCGGCACAGGCCAAGCGACTGCGGGCAGATGCCAGCCGCAATCGGGAGAAGCTGATCGCTATAGCTGCGATTGCCTTCGCCGAACGGGGCGGCGCCGCCTCGCTTGAAGATATCGCACGTCAGGCGAAGGTTGGCATCGGCACGCTTTACCGGCATTTTCCCACACGCGAGCATCTTGTAGAGGTCGTCTATCGCCGCGAAGTCGAAGCGCTCTGCGATGCGGCGGAAGAACTGGCACAGAACAATGCGCCTGACGTCGCCCTGTCCGAATGGATGCAGCGTTTCGTCGACTACATTGCTGCAAAGCGTGGCATGGCGCATAGTCTGCGCATTCTCTTCGACGCGAATTCCGAAGTCTTCGCCAATACGTCGGGCATGGTTACGACGGCCCTGCAGCGACTTGTGGATGCTGCTGTCGCCGACGGCTCCATTCGCAGCGACGTCGATATAAGCGATATATCGCAGGCTTTGTCGGGGATATACTCGGCGCCGGATACGCCGGACTGGCGCGATCGTTCGCGCCGTCTGGTCTCGCTGCTGATGGATGGACTCCGCTGGGGATCGGCTAAATCCAAAATGTGAACTTGCATCGCCCTTCGATAGTCCCAGGAAGCTCACCATGGGGTAGTTGCGCCTCTCCAAAGACGAGAAAGAGATATCGTGCTGAAACCATCATCTGCCTTCGACAAGAAATATGCAGGCTTCCTGTTCGATATGGACGGGACGCTGATAAACTCCACAGAGGCCGCAGAGCGTGTCTGGGCGAGATGGGCAGAAAGGCAAGGGCTCGACGTCAAGACATTCCTGCCGACGATGCATGGGGCCCGCGCCGTGGATACGGTGCGCAGGCTGGGGCTTCCGGGCGTCGATCCAGAAGAAGAAGCAGTCAAGATCACCGAAGCGGAAATTGTCGATGTCGAGGGGATAGTTCCGCTGCCGGGCGCCGCGCAATTCCTGGCCGCGCTGCCACCGGCCAAGTGGACAATCGTGACCTCATCGCCCCTTGAACTTGCAAAGCGCCGGCTGGCGGCGGCCGGAATTTCAATGCCTGCCAATCTTGTCACCGCGGAAGACGTCAAGGTCGGCAAGCCAAATCCGGATTGCTACCTGCTTGCGGCACGCAAGCTCGGGTTCGATATCAAGGACTGCCTCGTCTTCGAGGATGCTGTGCCGGGGATCCTCGCGGGCGACGCTGCCGGTGCCGACGTGATGGTAATCACGGCTACCCACAAGCACCCCATCGAAACCGCTCACACAACCATACGCGACTACCAGGACCTGCAGATCGGGATCGTCGAGCATGGTCTTCTATCGCTGGCGAGAACAGTCGACGCATGAAGGCGCCGGGGCAAACATAATCCCGGTCAATAAATGGAAGGGAGGACAATCATGCCCAAATACCGCCAAAACCTGCCGCAACTCGCCGGGAGCACCTTTCTCAGCGACGGCGGCATGGAGACGACATTCATATTCCACGACGGGATCGACTTGCCGGAGTTCGCATCCTTCGTCTTGATGGCGACGCCGGAAGGCAGGCAGCGCCTGAAGGACTATTACGGCCGCTATCTCGAGATCGCGCGGCGGCACAACGCCGGCTTCATCCTCGATACGCCGACATGGCGGGCCAACGCGGACTGGGGCGCCAAGCTTGGCTATGATGCCGGAGCCTTGCGGAAAGTGAACATGGATGCGGCTGGTCTTCTGCTGGAACTCCGCCCGGAGTTTGAGACGGATGCAACGCCCTGCGTCATCAGCGGGGCGATCGGACCGCGCGGCGACGGCTACAAGGCGGGAAACATGAACGCCGAGGAAGCGGAAACCTACCATGGAGCGCAGGTCGAGAGTTTTGCAGAAACCGAAGCGGACATGGTCGCGGCCTTTACCTTGACCAACTATAGCGAGGCGATCGGCATCGCACGTGCGGCAATAACATACGCGATGCCCTGCGCAATATCATTCACTGTGGAGACCGATGGAAAGCTGGTCACCGGCTTGTCGCTCGGCGATGCGATCAACCGGGTCGATGATGCAACCGGGGGATCACCTGCATATTACATGATCAATTGCGCGCACCCGAGCCATTTCGCCGGTGTCCTCGACAAGGGTGAAGCGTGGCTTGAGCGCGTGCGCGGCATCAGGGCGAACGCTTCCGCCAAAAGCCATGCGGAGCTCGACGATTCAACGGTACTCGATGCGGGCGACCCCGCCGATCTAGGCCGATGGTATAAAGGACTGACAGGATCATTTCCGCAGATGCGGGTGCTTGGCGGTTGCTGCGGCACGGATCATCGCCACATCGCGGCGATCTGCGAAGCTTGTTTGCCGCAAGGCCACGGCGGTTGAACATGACGCGAAATATCCGGTTTGCCTTTCTTCCTGCTTGCTAAGCTGATAAAGCGGGCGGATCACATTCTCCGGCCATGCAAACGCGGTGGGAAAACCATGCACGACGTCAATAACGGCCTATGGGATTTCGCGCTGCGCCTTTACAAGGCGCCTGACGTTGCCGATGCCTGCCTGGCATTGCAGGAAAGAAATGGCGTCGATGTGCCTGTGCTGCTGTTCGCGGCATGGCTCAAGCAGGGTTCCATCGCGCTTTCGCCGGCAAAAGCCGAGCAGATCATCGCCCTTGTCAGCGCGTGGCGGGAAGAGGTCGTGGCGCCGCTGCGGACGATCCGCCAGAGAATGAAAAATGGTCCGAAGCCCGGACCGGACAAGAACACCGAAATGCTACGGGATGCGGTGAAGGCGGCGGAGCTTTCTGCCGAGCGGATCGAATTTATCGAACTCGAGACAGCGGGATTTGCGCTGGCAACGATATCGGACGACACAAACCGGTCCGCCGATGAGAACCTGTCATTGATCGTGCGTTATTACCACGGCTCGACGTTGGACTCCGACGCCCGCCGGTCCATCGCCGTGGTCGAGAAGGCGCTGGCGGGTCTGTAGACCTTTAATCAACTTTTAACGAACGCATTACGAATGAATTAACCGGTAACTCCCTGTTAGGGATTCGGGAATAGGTGGTTGGTCCAGACAAGGACTTGCCCCATGCGCCGCATCATGTTCATCGCGTTGTTGCTGCTGACAGGCTGCGCCACAGCGCCAACCCAGATCAACAATGTCTGTGCCGTCTTCGATCAGAGGGATGGTTTCTTCAACAATTGGTACAGGCAGGCAAAGACAGTAGAGGTTGAGTACGGCGTTCCGGTGCCTATCCTGATGGCGACGATCTATACGGAATCCGGGTTCCGTGCGCGCGTCAAGCCGCCGCGCACCAAGCTCTTCGGGTTCATTCCCTGGACGCGGCCCTCCACCGCCTATGGCTATTCGCAGGCACTGGACGGTACCTGGGCCGACTACCAGCGGGAAACAGGCCGGTGGACGGCGCGGCGAACGGACTTCAGCGACGCGGTTCACTTCATTGGCTGGTACCACGCAAGGAGCCACAAACTGAACGGCATTCCACTCAACGATGCCTATAACCTTTATGCGGCCTATTACGCCGGTCCGAATGACTATGCGCGCGGCACTTGGCGAGGCAAGCCAAGTATCGAGCGCACGGCACGACGCACAGCTGCAATGGCTGGGACCTATGCTGCGCAATTGAACAATTGCGGGATGTGAGACCGAGTCACGCTTGTGGTAACAGCCTACTGCGGAAACTTCCGCTTTGCTTTTGCCGTAGCGAGAGTCTTCCCATTGGCATCGAGGGCTTTCACCGTGAACATATAAGTGTGCTGTCCGGCTGGTGGACATGGTCCTCGATAGCTTACCGCTCCATATGGAAGAGTATTCTCGCCTGTATACGCAATTTTTCCTCCACCGTGATTAAAGTCACTGGCATTCTGGTCTTGCATTCTGATGTCGAGGTTTGCAGTCCCTTGCGGTACACCACTCAACTGCATGGGTGGTGTCTTTGAATCGAAGCACTTTTTGGTCGGGCCCCATTCGAATGAAATTCTCATATCTGCTGAGGCGCCGCTGATCATGCCAACCGTAAAGCACACTGCCAGGATAATTCGCAATTTATTCGCCATTGGCCATCCGTCCGCATTCCCTATCCTGAAGGTTAGAAGACAGAAGATTTAAACACAATTAGTCTAAAGTAGCGTCAAGCACTCTGCAGCGGGCACGAGTGAACGCTGACGAGCCTTCTTTGCGTGCTGGTTGGATCAGGCGCTGGGCTGCTTTGTCTTGCGCAGATAGGGCAGGACGCGTTCGAAGCCGCCAAAGCGCTGGTTTGCATCCTCGTCCGACACGGCTGCGGTGACGATGACGTCCTCGCCCTGCTTCCACTGCGCAGGTGTTGCCACCTGATGCTTGGCGGTCAGCTGGATACTGTCGATAGCACGCAGTATCTCGTCGAAATTGCGTCCGGTGGTCATAGGATAGGTGAGGGTCATCTTCACCTTCTTGTCGGGTCCGATAACGAATACAGAGCGTACCGTGGCATTGTCGGCCGGCGTGCGGCCTTCGGAACTATCGCCGGCGTCTGCAGGCAGCATGTCGTATAGCTTTGCCACCTTCAGGTCCTTGTCGCCGATCAGGGGGTAATCGACCTCGTGACCTGTCGCGGTCTTGATATCGGCTTTCCATTTTTCGTGGTTTTCGACCGGATCGACAGATATCCCGATGATCTTGGCATTGCGCTTGGCAAATTCCGGCGCGAGCCCCGCCATGTAACCGAGCTCGGTCGTGCAGACCGGGGTGAAATTCTTCGGATGGCTGAACAGAACAGCATAGCTGCCATCGATCCAGTCGTGGAAATGGATCTCGCCCTGCGTGGTTTCAGCGGTGAAATCCGGTGCAGTGTCGTTGATGCGAAGGCCCATTTGTGTTTCTCCCGTGGTGTTTCAAGGTTCCGCCCGCCGCCGCGCGAACGGAGCGAATTTGTTCATTCATTTCAGGTCTGCGAACGTATCACAAGCGGTATTGCGTGAACATGACACGCTCACATTCCGCCGACAGTGCCGCAAGTTCAACTAGCTATAAGGATGCATGGGGCAGGGGAACATAAGCAGCGCTTCGGCGTTTCAGCGCGATGGAAAACGTACACTTCAAGTCTGTCACCGTCGAATCACTGTTCCCGAACAAGCTCCGGACGATACAATCAGTGGCGGAGGCCGCGGAATTCCTGCTCAACGAATGGCCGGGGAAGCGCGGCAGATTGCATGGTCTTGCCCAGCAGGCCTGCCTCGAGGCGATGGATGGCAGCGCAACCGGCGACATGGCACGCTCGGTGTTCGTAGACGCGGCGAAGGAAGCCGATATCTATGTCGAGGGCTGCGTATCGCAATCGCAACTTACGGCAAGCTGACACTTCATGCCAGGCACCCCGCGTTTGACCGAGGGGGCGCTGCAATTGCAGGGCAGCGCTGTTCGTTGTAACATTTCAGGCGCTTGAATTTCTAAGGACATTAAACATGGACCGATATACGGGCGGTTGCCTGTGCGGCAACATCCGGATGGTGGCATCGGGACGTCCATACCGGGTCGGCATCTGCCATTGTCTCGACTGCCGCAAGCATCATGGGGCGCTTTTTCACGCTTCGGCTGTTTTCCCCGAGGGGGCGGTGACGATCAAGGGCGAAACACGCGACTATGCCGGAAGGTTTTTCTGCCCGCGCTGCGGCTCGACTGTCTTCGCCCGCACCGGCGACGAAATCGAAGTGAACCTGGGATCGCTCGATGCGCCTGACCAGCTGACCCCGACCTATGAAAGCTGGATTGTCCGGCGAGAGACCTGGTTGCCGCCGTTTCCGCTCACGAGACGATACGAACAGGATCGCGATGCGACGGGCCGCTTCGAGGAATAGATCGCCAGGTCCGGACAAGACGCGTCATTCCGGAAGACCGGCCTTGCGATAGCCATCGATGAAATGCTCGAGCGTTGCGGCGTCGCGGAATGGCTCTGTCGCGGCCCAGTGACGCGTCGAAAACCTGGGGTTGCCGATGAGGAAAAGCTCTACTTCTGCCCGTGCCTCGTCGAGACGGCCCAACTGAGCGAGGCTCGCCGCCAGAAAACGGCGTGAACTCGTGCGGTAGGTTTCGTCGCGCCGCAATGTCTCCACGGCGGCCGTGTACTCGCGCGCCGCATATTGCGCCTGACCGAGCGTCAGATAATACCAGCTCGCCGGAAACGGGTTCAGCCGGAATGCCTTGCGAATGTGTTCCAGACCCTCTTCGACGCGCCCGCCGAGGACCGCGATGTCGGAGAGTGCCGCCCATGTATCGGCCTCGTTCGGGTCGAGCTCTATCGCCGTGGCGAATTCCTTGTCCGCCTCGGCGAAGCTGCGCTCATAGGCAAGCAGATAGGCCAGAATCCAGCGGCAGCCGGCATCGTTGGGATCGATCGCCACAGCCTTGCGCGCCAGTTCCAGTGCGACCTCGCGGGCAGGTTCCGCTGGCCCGCCGCTATGGACCCAGCCCATCCAGTGGTTCATGGCCAGCCAGCGATAGGCCTCGGCGTATTGCGGGTCGAGCGATACTGCGCGCGTGAGCATGAGATGCGCCTCCTGCGCCGTCTGCGGTGAATCGTCCATCAGTTTGCGGGCCCGCACGCAGAGATCGTAGGCCTCAAGATTGCTCGGCCGGTTACGTGGCGGCGATGCGTGCAGCCGGCCGAGCAATGCCTGCATGATCTTGCTCGTCACCTCGTCCTGGACCGCGAATACATCTTCCATGCTGCGATCGAAACGTTCCGCCCAGAGGTGATCGCCGCTCACCGCATCGACAAGCTGGGCGTTTATGCGCACGCGCCCCGCAGCGCGTCTTGCACTGCCCTCCAGAAGATAGCGCACGCCAAGGTCCTCAGCGATCCTTCGCACGTCCACAGCCTTTCCTTTATATGCAAAGACCGAGTTGCGGGCGATGACGAACAGGCCCGGAATTCTGGACAGGTCGGTGATCAGGTCTTCCGTCAACCCATCAGCAAAGGATTCCTGCTCTGGATCTTTGCTGACATTGATGAAAGGCAGCACAGCTATCGATGGTTTTCCAGGTAGCGATAAAGGCTTTCGAGTCGCGTCGCCGGGCTGTTCGACGGCGACCGTGAATCGGTAGCCGACGCGCGGAACAGTTGCTATCCATTGGCCGCCATTGGCGGTTGGACCGAGAACCTTCCGCAGCAGCGCGATCTGGACAGTGAGATTGCCTTCCTCGACAGCAGTGCCCGGCCAGGCTGCATCCATCAACTCAGCCTTGGTCAGGATTTCTCCCGGTCGGCCGACGAAGGCTTCGAGCAATTTCAGCGCCCGGTACCCGACCGCAACCGGGAGATCGTTCCGAAGGAGCGTTCCCGCACCGGAATCAAGTACGAACGGTCCAAAGGCAAAGCGCGATCCCTGCATGGGCGCATCTATAGCCCGATCGGGAAATTTTTAGAACCTAGCAGCGAGCGCTTAACTACGGCGCGGTGCGCATCGCGCAGAATTCACTTCTACTTCCCGACCGGGTAGCGGATCAGACCGTTATCCGTCGCTCGTTGCGCCGCCGGAATAGGTCAACCCGCCGAGCACAGCCGCCACGAGTAGCAAGGCCGGCACATCACCCAGCATATGACCCATATGCGCATCGGCGCTGTAAGACTGGATCGCCATGATCAGCGCATGCACGACACTCGACCAGATCGTGAAGTCGATTAGCGACCGATGTGCCATAGGGTCGGGAGCCGCACGGATCAGAAATACCCCAAGCGTTGCGTATATGCCTACGATCATTATGAAATAGTGCGAGGCCGTGGGAGGGCCATCATGCCAGGTCCAACCGGACGGCCAGATGATCGCGAGCGGATAGACCAGACAGAATACGACACCGAATGCAACCAGGGCGATCTGCAACAGTCTCAGACGGGACATGGGCGCCTCCTCCTTCGGGGAGCGAAACTGCACTCTCGTCGGAAGTGTATCGAATACAAGCCAACCTCGGAACGCATTTTGCTCCCACACAATCCGGCCGAGGTTCACTCTCGGCTGCAACCGCCGAGTGTTGTCAGCACTGCTACTCGCAACCGGCGCCTTCGAAGGCAACTTGGACCCGAGACAGCGTCTTGCCTGGCTCAAGACCCGCCCCTACGAACAAAAGCGTTACGAACGCCGCAGCATTACCTCTACGGGCGGTCCGCTGCGAATGGTCTGGTACACCACGCAGTAGCGTTCGGTAAGCTTGAGAAGTTGGTCCAGCCTGTCTTGCGGTGCGTCCGTTTCAACATCGAAGGTCAGGCGGATCTGGGAAAAACCAACCGCTGTCTCCTTGTCAACGCCGAGGGTGCCGCGGAAATCGAGATCACCTTCTGCCGAGACTGCTGCGGATTGAAGCGGAATTTCCAGCGCCGTCGCCACTGCCTTCATGGTCACGCCCGCGCAGGCAACGAGTGCTTCGAGCAGCATGTCACCGGAGCATAGTTCCAGCCCGGTTCCCCCTGTCGCGGGATGCAGGCCCGCAACGGCGAGAAGGCGTCCGGTCTCCACCTTGCAGGCGATATTTCGATCATCGAGCGTGCCACGCGCTGTCAACGTAATATACGCGTCCGAGGGATTGGTCTTGTAACGCTCCTTGATCGGCGCCTGAATGGCGCGCAGTGCGGCAGCATCCATGGTGGTTGCTCTCCTTGTTTCGGCCGCCCTTCTTTTAACATATTATGAAGTCGTCGTGCCTAATCCATTAGCGGGAACCTGAGTTCTCTGCTTGACGTAGCGCTGAACTTTCTTACGCTGGCGAATGGACGATCGGCGTATCGTCGTGGACTTCTGGGAGGAGACCATGGGAACGCAGCACGACGGCTTGCATGCCGAACATATCCAGTCTGCACTGACAGGACATGCCGCAGCACAATCTGCGCTAGTGGCATCCTGGGGCCGTTCCATGCGCCTCTATGGGTTGAACCCGGAAGAAAAAGCACCACCCAACGTGCTGACGGACCGTGAGCTCAGAGAAGCCCGGGATCGCTTGGGGTCCCTGGTCGCAACTGCGCAAGGAACTTTGGATCGTCTTTACTCTGCCGTCGGGGGTGCAGGCTGCTGCGTGCTGCTTGCAGACAAAGACGGTGTTCCGGTCGCTCGCCGGGGTTATGAGGGCGACAATACCACTTTCTACAAGATCGGTCTTTGGACAGGCGTCGTATGGAGCGAAGAGAGCGAAGGCACCAATGGCATCGGGACATCGCTTGCCGAGCAACGGCCTTTGACGATTCATCGCGATCAGCACTTCCGCAGCAAGAACACCGCGCTTTCATGCACTGTCGCTCCTATCTTCGATCATCGCGGTCGTCTAATGGCCGCAATCGACGTGTCGTCCGCCCGCTCGGACCTTACCGAGGATTTTGTCAAATTGATCGCCGTCGCAGTGGTGGACGCTGCGCGGCGAGTGGAGGCGGAGAATTTCCGGCGGGCCTTTCCCAAGGCCAGGATAGTCGTGGCGCAAGGCCGTGAAAATGCGATCAATGAAAAGGCGGTCAATGCCTTGATTGCTGTCGATGAAGACGACCTCGTTGTCGGGGCATCTCGGTCGGCTCGCCACCTGTTTGCGTTGACGGATGAGAGTTTGGCCAGTCCGCTGCCCGCAGCGAACCTGCTTGGACAGGATACGGATGCGGAGCGGGGTTTCGCCGCCGCGGAACGGAGCGTGATCCAGCGGGTCTTGAGGAATGCCGGTGGCAATGTCTCCGTTGCAGCCACAATGATGGGCATGAGCCGCGCCACGCTGCATCGAAAGCTGAAGCGTCTCGGGCTAAACTGATCCTGGCGATTTAGACCCGATATGTCGCAAAACTGCGACAGAACTGTCAGCTGACTGTTGTCCGCCCGATGACATGCGCAGCCACTTGGATGACCCTGTAGAGATGCCGCAGGAGGCGGCACGTAACAGCGCAGAGTTCTTCCAGTGGTGCATTTTTGCTCCATGGGAGACAGCGCCAGGGAGGAAAATCCATGAACAAGGTAGAGTTCCACCGAACAGTCAAGCCCAACTTCAAACCACGTTATGGCAATTTCATCGGCGGAAGGTTCGTTGAACCCAATGCCGGGCGGTATTTCGAGAACACCTCGCCAGTGAACGGCCAGGTACTTTGTGAAATTGCCCGCTCCGACGCCAGCGATGTCGATGCGGCGCTCGATGCCGCGCATGCTGCAAAGGAAGCCTGGGGCCGCACCAGCGCTGCCGAACGCAGCGTCATGCTCAACAAAATCGCGCAGGTAATGGAAGACAACCTCGCTGTGCTTGCCCAGGCGGAAACCTGGGATAACGGCAAGCCGATCCGTGAAACCACGGCGGCTGATCTCCCGCTCGCCATCGATCATTTCCGCTATTTCGCCGGTGCAATCCGCGCACAAGAAGGTGGCATCTCGGAAATCGACCACGATACGGTGGCCTATCATTTCCATGAACCGCTTGGTGTCGTCGGTCAGATCATCCCGTGGAACTTCCCGATCCTGATGGCAGTGTGGAAGCTCGCACCGGCGTTGGCAGCGGGCAATTGCGTCGTTTTGAAGCCCGCTGAACAGACCCCTGCATCCATCCTGGTCCTCGCCGAGTTGATCGCAGATATCCTGCCGCCTGGCGTGCTCAACATCGTCAACGGTTTTGGTCTCGAGGCTGGAAAGCCGCTCGCTTCCAGCCCGCGCATTGCCAAGATAGCTTTTACCGGCGAGACGACGACCGGACGGCTGATCATGCAATATGCCAGCCAGAACCTGATACCAGTGACACTGGAACTGGGCGGCAAGTCCCCCAACATTTTCTTCAAGGACGTCACGGCCGAAGATGATGATTTCTTTGACAAGGCGATCGAGGGTTTCGTCATGTTCGCCCTCAATCAGGGCGAGGTGTGCACATGTCCGAGCCGCGCTCTCATCCATGAATCCATCTATAACAGGTTCATGGAAAAGGCATTGAAGCGCGTGGAAGCGATTGTGCAGGGCGATCCGTTGGACCCGGCGACCATGATCGGCGCTCAGGCTTCGAGCGAACAACTTGAGAAGATTCTCTCCTACATGGATATCGGCAAACAGGAGGGTGCCGAGGTACTGATCGGCGGCGGACGCAATTTGCTGGCCGGTGATCTGGCGGGTGGATATTATGTCCAACCGACCGTTTTCAAGGGCCATAATCGCATGCGCATCTTCCAGGAGGAGATATTCGGACCTGTTGTTTCAGTGACGACCTTCAAGGATAATGACGAGGCGCTGTCGATCGCCAACGATACGCTCTACGGCCTTGGAGCGGGCATCTGGAGCCGTGATGCAAATACTTGCTACCGCTTCGGACGTGCGATTCAAGCAGGGCGCGTGTGGACAAATTGTTACCATGCCTATCCGGCGCATGCGGCATTCGGTGGTTACAAGCAGTCTGGTATTGGCCGTGAAAACCATCTGAAGATGCTGGATCACTATCAGCAGACGAAGAACATGCTCGTCAGCTATAGCCCCAAAAAGCTCGGTTTCTTTTAAGATCATAGCTAAAGTCATCGGTGGCACCTTTGCGCCACCGATGAATGTTTTGCGGAGGAACGATGCAAGATAAGGTCAGCGCTACGCCTGCTGCACTTGAACTGATAGCGACGCTTCAGTCGGAGTACGGGCCGATCTTGTTTCACCAATCTGGCGGGTGCTGCGACGGCTCGTCGCCGATGTGTTATCCAAAAGGCGATTTCATCATCGGCGACCAGGATGTTCGGCTCGGCGAGATCGGCGGAGCTCCGGTCTATATCAGCGCCTTGCAATACGACGTGTGGAAGCACACTGAACTCATCATCGACGTCGTCCCTGGCCGCGGCGGCATGTTTTCGCTCGACAATGGTCGGGAGGTGAGATTTCTGACACGGTCAAAGGTCTGCGGAGTTTCAGAACAATGACTTTGCCGATAGCCTCCAGCATGAACGGTACCTCCATCAGATGGTCTGGCCGCCCGAAACCTCGATGCGTTGTCCATTGACCCAGCGGTTGTCCGGGCCGAGCAGGCTGGCGATCATGGGGCCGATGTCATCCGGCACGCCGACGCGGCCAAGTGCAGTCATGTCCGCGAACTGCCGGTTGAGATCGGGCATGTCGCGCACGGCTCCACCCAGAAAGTCGGTTTCGATGGCGCCGGGCGCGACGGTGTTCACGGTGATGCCGCGAGCGCCAAGTTCCTTCGCCATGTAGACGCTCAACACCTCGACCGCGCCCTTGGCTGCCGAATAGGCCGAGAAGCCTGCAAAGGAGATGCGGGTGAGGCCCGAGGAGAAGTTCACGATCCGGCCGCCATCCGCGAGGGCCGGCAGAAGCGCCTGTGTCAAAAAGAACACGCCTTTCACATGTGTGTCGAAAAGAGCGTCGAACTGCGCTTCGGTCGTCTCAGCGAAGCTCGCCATGTCGCCGTGGCCGGCATTGTTGACGAGGTGGTCGAATGTATCGCGGTCCCATACGTCGTGAAGTGCCGAGCGTATGCTGTTCGCGAACGGTTCGAATGAGGAGACATTTGTGACGTCCAGCTGGATGGCGACCGCCTTGCGGCCCAGCGCCTCGATTGCGGCGACAACGGCCTTCGCCTCTTCGGCTCCGTTTCGGTAAGTCAGGATCACGTCGCCGCCGTGGCGCGCGATGCTGATGGCGGTGTTGCGGCCAAGGCCGCGGCTCGCGCCGGTTACGAGGGAAATTGTGGTCATCGAAGTGCTCCATGATGGGTTGCGAGATGACGCCTTTATGAGCCGGATCTATCGTTCCATGTTGCCTGATCCTCGTTCGTTTTTGCCTGTTTCTCCGAATTGACCAAGCTGCCGCCTTGTCTCGCGACTGCTCAAAGTTGACCAATCGCAGACTCTTACCTGCGAAGCTCCGCGATGCTGCGCTCGCGACTATTGCCTAATCCTCGCGTCTCGATTGCAAAAGAACAAGGGGTGGCGTAAATACCGGGCATGAACGACATGCTTCTCGATGCCGCCCGTCGCCATGCCGATGGGCATTGCCGCGACGGTGTAGCGCCCACGCCTATCCGCGGCCTTACAGTCTTGCGGGAGTTGGTGCCCAGTCCATTGGAATACGCAATTTCGAAACCGCTCGTGGCGATCGTCCTTCAGGGTGGCAAGCGGGTGACGCTTGGGAGCAGCACGTTCGACTTCGGCGCAGGGCAGTCGCTTTTGATCACCACGGACGTGCCAACTGTCAGCCAGATCACGCAAGCGAGCGCCGGCTGCCCTTACCTCTCGCTCGTGATCGACCTTGATCCTGCTGTGATCGAAGCACTTGTGATCGAGATGGGTTCGGTACCCTTCGCGCCGGGTGAGCCAGTCCGGGTCGATACGACGGAGGAAGAGGTAAAGGACGCAGCGCTGCGATTGATGCGCCTGCTTGATCGCCCCGCCGCCTTGCCGGTGTTGCAGGACCAACTGATCCGCGAACTCCACTTCTGGCTGCTGTCCGGGCGGCACGGCGGTGCTATCCGGACGCTCGGTGTCACCAATAGTTATGCGCAACGTGTCGCGCGTGCGGTCTCCATGATACGCTCGGACTACGCGAAGACATTGCGCGTGCAGGAGCTTGCCGAGGCGGCGGGAATGAGCGCTTCCGCTTTTCATGAGCATTTTCGCATGATTACGTCGCTGACCCCGCTGCAATTTCAAAAGCAGCTGCGCCTGATCGAGGCGAGGCGAATGCTTCTTGCCGAGGGCGCGACAATCAGCAACGCAGCCTATGCGGTTGGTTATGAAAGCGTGCCGCAGTTCACCCGCGAATATGGACGAATGTTCGGCCTCCCGCCGTCCCGCGATGTCCGAGCAGCTCGACGTCGCATCCAGGAGCCAGCCTGACGGGGTTGTTCCTGTCATTGCTTTGCTGTGCCGAGGTATTTCGCCCGGCGGTTCAAATTAGTGCTTGCCAGCCATAACGCGGACTAATATAGTCCGCGTTATGGCACATTTGACGGCAGGTGTGGAATACGGGTTGCATTGTCTCCTGTGGTTGGCGAGTTCGCCGGGGACGCCGCTCAGCAGCCGCGACCTGGCGGAATTTCAGGGAATTTCCCCGAGTTTCCTGGCGAAAATATTTCCGAAGCTGGAAAAGGCGGGGATCGTGTCCGCCTCCGAGGGCATCAAAGGTGGATATCTGCTCGCAAGGCAGCCTGGAGATATCACGGTTCTGGAGGTTGTTGATGCGATCGAAGGCAGGAAGCCCTTGTTCGACTGCCAGGAAATCCGCGGCCGCTGCGCCGTGTTCCGGGAGCGGCCGCCGTCATGGGCAACCAAAGGCGTATGCGCAATTCACGCAGTAATGCTGCGCGCGGAAAAAGCAATGCGGGATTCGCTTGCGAGCCAGACGCTGGTCGATATTGCCGGGGACTTCGGGCGCAAGGCGCCGCCGGAATTCTCTGACGACGTCCGCAAATGGCTTGCGGACAGGACAAAGAGCCGGACCCGCAACGGCGCAATAGAAGATGGAGCGTTGTCCTGACGGGCGGGAGAAGCGTGGCATGGATTTCGGCTGGAATTGCAGCCAAGCGGAGCTGAGATGCGGCCGCTCTGGCAGATGGGGATCTGGATCAATGAAGGATGAATACATCTTGGCCGGCAATGGCGCACTTCACTTGTCGGTGCGCGTTCGGTCGCAGCGCGGTAAGGCGAGTGCTCTGCACATGGTAGCACCTGCAATCTGCCGTATGGGGAGATGATCAGATGGCAAGCTCGGCTGTTGTTGCAGATAATCCGCTGGTCGTTGTTGTCGATGATGATGAAGATGTTCGCAACTCCCTTCAGGAACTCATGGAATCCGTCGGCCTCGACGTTGCATGTTTCCCTTCGCCACGCGAACTGTTGAGTGCCGGCCTTCCCGACCGGCCCGGGTGCCTGGTGCTGGACGTCCGCATGCCGGGCGCGAGCGGCCTCGACCTGCAGCACCAGCTCTCGGCGCGCGGGGTCACGAAACCAATCGTCTTCCTTACGGGATACGGCGACATCCCGATGACCGTGCAAGCCATGAAGGCGGGGGCCGTCGATTTCCTGACGAAGCCCGTGCGGGATCAGACCCTGCTCGACGCCGTGATTGCCGGTATCCAGTGGGACGTGGAGAAAAGAGCGCAGGAAAAGAACATCCACCAGCATTCCACCCGATTTGCGACCCTTACCCCACGCGAACGGCAAGTCCTTCGCGAAGTCGCACGCGGGCGGCTCAACAAGCAGATCGCCTTCGAACTCGGGATCAGCGAGATCACGGTAAAACTCCACCGCAGCAATGTGATGCGCAAGATGCGGACTATTTCCGTCGGTGAACTCATTCGTGCATGGGATTCCCTGCCTTCCGGCCTGCGCGAGAAGCCGCAAGCCTGAGCTTGCGGACACATGAAGAATGCTGAAGCCAGAACCCGTTCCTCGTAAAAGGGGTGCAAGGCGGTGAGTTCAAGCAGGGCGTCTAATCACCCGATCTAACATACCTGTACTCTGGGACTAGCTGTCCGATGCCTGTGTTCGATAGGCGGGCGGCCCGCTGTGACGCATTCTCCTGACCAGCCGAAAAGGGCCCAACAGGAGACACAGAGTGCGCGATACCTCCAAAACACTGGCGATCCCCGCAGCCTCACTGATCGAGGAAGCACCCGCGTCGACGCATCGCCGGCGGGCAATGCCGTAATACCGACATCAAACTTGAAACCAGGAGATTGAACATGAAAATCGTCGTCATCGGAGGCACGGGCCTCATTGGCTCGAAGACCGTTGAAAGGCTTCGCAAGAAGGGCCACGAGGTGCTGGCTGCCTCTCCGAACTCAGGTGTGAACACCGTCACCGGAGAAGGCCTTGCCGAAGCTCTTGCCGGCGCGCAGGTTGTTATCGACCTCGCGAACTCGCCGTCCTTCGAAGAAAAAGCCGCCATGGATTTTTTCGAAGCGGCCGGCCGTAATCTCTTCGCTGCGGAAAAGACTGCAGGCGTCAGGCATCACGTCGCGCTGTCGGTCGTCGGTACAGACCGCATGCAGGCGATGGGTTATTTCCGCGCCAAGCTGCGCCAGGAAGAGCACATCCGGAATTCCGGAATTCCCTACACGATCGTCCATGCAACGCAGTTCTTCGAATTTGTGGGGGCCATCGCCCAGTCTGCGACGGAGGGAACGAATGTTCGCGCGCCCACAGGCGCATTCCAGCCGGTCGCAGCGGACAATGTCGCCGATACCATGGCCGATGCCGCTCTGGCCGAACCGTTGAACGGCGTGATCGAGATCGCCGGTCCGGAGCTAGCGCCAATGGACGAGTTCATCGCGCGTTACCTCAAGGCCACCAACGATCGGCGCATCCTCGTCGCGGACCCGCACGCCCGTTATTTCGAGGTCGAGATCGATGACCGGACACTGGTTCCGGGTGACGGCGCTCGCCTCGGCTCGATCCGCTTCGAGGACTGGCTGCAGTCCGCCGCAGCGCTAAAGAAATAAGTGCCTCGCAAATTACTTCGGTTTCGCCGCCCGACGGACCGGCACACCTCTATTCAACAAGGAGACGAAAAAATGATCAGGATAATGCTTTGCGCGACGACTCTCTTATTCGCCGCTGTGCCTTCAGCCATGGCCCATGACGCCTCGCGCGGTGAAAAGGTGACGATGGTCTACGACCAGCCGCTGCCGAACGTACCCGGCAAGAGCATGAAGGGCGTGCTTGTCGAATATGCGCCCGGCGGCACCTCGCCGGCCCATACGCACGCGAGTTCTGCATTCATCTACGCGACGGTGCTTGAGGGGGCGATCACCAGCCAGGTCAATGGCGGGCCCGTGACTGTCTACCGTGCCGGCGAAAGCTTTTCCGAGTTCCCCGGCGATCATCACGCTGTGAGCGAAAACGCAAGCAAGACGGAGCGCGCCCGCCTGCTTGCGGTGTTCGTCGTCGACACGAAAGAAACCAACCTGACGGTTTACGAAAAGTAAGCCCGCTCAGGCGACCGCGGCTTCGGACTTGCTGACCAGATCCGACCTTGGCGGCGGCTGTTGCCTGACATCGACAACGGTATGGCACCGATAGCCGGCGCCATGCCGGTTCCGACCAATACCGACATACCCGGCAGCGCCAGCGAGTGCCGCCAGGAGGAACCCATGCGCATCGAAAAACTCTATCCCATGACATCGGCTCGCCTGATGGTGATCGATCTCGCCGCGACGCTGCAGACGGCCGCGTTGACGCTTTCCAATCCGCAGATAGGACTGGCCGTCGTCAGCGAGGAAGGCGGCAAGGCGGCAGGGGTGCTCAGCAAATCCGATCTCATTCGCCATCTGACGGATCGCGAGCCGAACACCAGTATCGAGACGCTGATGAGCCGTAACATCATTTCCTGCAGCCCGGTCGACGAATTGCAGGCCGCATGGCAGGTCATGGTGGAAAACCGCATCCAGAACATGCCGGTCCTCGGCGTGGATGCAAAACCGCTTGGTGTCCTTGATATCCGCGACGCCCTGAAAGTGCTCTTCGAGCAGGAACAACTGCAGGAACATATGCTGGCGAACTATATCGCCGGCATCGGTTACTGACCGCCGGACATCGGGACGATCACCATGGTTCAGGCTTATCTGGTTGAAATCGCCGCTACGCCGCTGGCATGGCTGATCATTCTTGGCCTGACCGGAATAGTTGTGTGGAAATTCATTGGACCCGTGCGTTCCAATCTGCGGCTCGTGGTGCAGATCATCTTCTTTGCAGCCATGACTTGCGTCCTTGTTCTCGCAGATATTCCGCTTGGTCAATCGAAAGGCCTTCATATTGGCGACGAGCAGACCGCTTTCATCGTCTTCGCCCAGTTGCTGTGGTGGCTCCATCTCTCCTGGGCTGTCATTGGGTTCGTGCGGATCTATCTGGTTCTGGAAGGCAGGCCGCGCGAGGCCCGCCTGCTTCAAGATATCGTCGTCGGCGCGGTTTACATGTGCGTCACGCTCGCCGCACTGGCTTTTGTTTTCGACGCTCCGGTCGGAACGCTGATCGCGACTTCCGGCGTCATCGCCATTGCGCTCGGCCTTGCTCTCCAGAATACGCTTGGCGACGTCTTTTCCGGTGTCGCCCTCAATTTCGGGCATACCTACGCGCTGGGCGATTGGATACTGCTTGAGGACGGCACGGAAGGACGCGTCACCGCGAGCACCTGGCGCTCGACGCAGATTTTGACGGGCGCCAACAATATCGTGGTATTGCCCAACAGCGTCCTTGCGAAGCTGAAGCTGACCAATGTCAGCCGGCCAGACGAAACGCATCTCCTCAAGATAAATGTGCGACTGGTGCCGACACACGCTCCTTCGATTGTCGAGGAGGCCATGCTGACGGTTCTGGCGGGCTGCAATTCCATTATGCGGGAGCCGCCGCCCTTGGTCTCGATAAGCGGCCTGGATGCGACCGCACTGGAAATCCATCTGTTTTTCCGGGTGAGCAATCCGATGCTGAGGATGAAGGCGCAAAACGAGGTGATCGATCGTTTCTACCGGCATTGCCGATCCACCGGATTGCAGCTTGCGATGCCGCCCTCGGCAATCGCCAGATTCAACGGAATTGCGTCGGGTGAAACCGGCAGATCACCTCAAGCGACGCTGCAGGAAGTCATCGATGAAAATCCGATCTTCTCCGGCCTGACCGGATCGGAAAGAGAGAAACTGGCTCAAACGGGCATGGAGCGTGAATATCACAGGGGCGATGTCATCGTCTCCCAGGGACAGGCGCTGCCCACGATGATGATTATCCGCACCGGCGTCGTATCGATGCAGCACGACGAGCAGGAAAGACGACGGCTTTCGCCGGGCGACTTCTTCGGTGAAACAGGGCTCCTTGCGGGAATGCATGAAGCCTACACGCTTCAAGCGCTGACACGGGTCACAGCTTACGAGATCGACCAGAAGAGTTTTGCGCGCCTGATCGCCGACCGCCCGGCGATAGCCGAAGAGGTCGCGTCAATGCTCGCCGCACGGTCCGGCGATACCGGCCAGCTGCCGCTGGCAGCGGTAAAACACGAGCGGAGCGCTTCCGCTTTCTTGAAGTCGATCCGGACGATCTTCAGCACCTGAATGTCGGCGGCAAGCCTAAACCAATCGAAAACATCAAAGGAAGGACGAGGGCCACGGTTTACGCGCCGGGCGTCTGGAGCCTGGCGGACATCCGCCGGCAGCGTTCGAGGGCTGAATTTGCCTCGTAATCCCAGCCCTATCCTTCAGAACAGGTGTTTTTGTCGCAAGCTCCCATATACCGTTGCTACAGATAGGCCGTAGGTGCTGTCCCGATTCGTGGCGCAGCATGGCGGTCTTATATGCAACAGGATCGGGTTGGGGCATGTCGAAGTTCGCAGGAACATCGGGGGTGGAGAGTGGATCGTCACGATACCCCGATATCGATGCCGTACAGGCGGCGAAGGTGGTCGAACGGATTACCGGTAATGCCTGGTCAACGGATGCCGCCGGCAATTTTATCTATGTGACACCGGCTGCGCGCGGCTTTTTCGGCATAAGCCTGGAAAGCCTCAATTCGCAGCCGGACAAGTTGGGCTGGAGACAGGTCATCCACCCGGAAGACTACGATGCGGCCGCTGTCGAATGGCGCCGGTGCCTGCAAACGGGCGAGCACTACAATGTCGAGCACCGGATGCTACGCGCGAGCGGAATCTATGGCTGGGCGCGCAACACCGGGCAGCCGATCCATGACGGAGACGGCGCAATCGCCGGATGGTACGGCACCGTGATCGTCGCGGATTACGGGACCAGCACCGAAGCCCCCGATATGTCGAAGAGAACCGAGGCCGCACTCCGAGTGCGCGAACGGCAATTGCAGCAGCTTATCGACACTGTACCGGCGCTCATCTGGAGCACAACGGCCAATGGAACTCCGACCTATGTCAACAAGTCCTTCGCGGAAGTGACCGGTGCCACGCTCGAATATATGACCGCGCCGGATCAATCGCCTTCGCTCGGCGTCGTTCACCCGGAGGACAGGGCGGCAGCGCGAGAGGCTTTCCTGCATTCGGTCAAGGCAGGTGTTCCTTACATCCAGCGATACCGCCAGCAGCGTGCCGGCGGCAACTATCGCTGGACCGAGACGCGGGCCGAACCGTTGCGGGATGAATCGGGCACGATCGTCAAATGGTATGGCGTGAGCTCCGACATCCATGACCTGATAACCACCCAGGAAGCGCTGCGCGAGAGCGAGCAACACCTTCAGCAACTCGTCGAGACGTTGCCCGCGCTGATCTATTGCGCTTTGCCGGACGGCAAGCCGATATATCGCAGTCAGCGTCTCCGCCAGTATCTCGGTTTCAATCTCGAAGAAACGGATGGTCTCGGAAAATCCCGGCTGGACGGTACGCTCGACACCGTGATCCATCCCGACGATCTGGCCATGGTCAAAGTACGGTACGCCCACTCACTGGCAACCGGAGAGCCCTATCTGCTGCGACACCGGCTGCGGCGCTTTGACGGCGTGTACCGCTGGGTGGAGACCCGTGCTTCGGCAATGCGCAATGGCGACGGCGAAATCGTTCAATGGAACGGAATCTGTCTGGATATCGAGGATCAGGTGCATGCCCAAGAGGAACTGAGCCGAGCCCAGGAAAATCTCGCCCGCTCCAGTCAGGCCGCCAGCCTCGCAGAATTGTCAGCCTCTATCGCGCATGAGATAAACCAGCCGCTTTCGGCAGTCATGAACTACTCCAGCGCCTGCCAGCGCTGGCTCAACGCCGAGCCGCCCAATATCGACCGCGCTCAGAAAACGCTGGATCGCATAGTTCATAGCGCCAATTCCGCAGCGGATGTCATCAGCCGCATTCGCGCGCTCTTCAAGCAATCGACAGACAAGCGTGACAGTGCCGAGCTTGGCGCCGTTGTCAGGCAGGCGCGTGACCTGCTTGCGGAGGAGGCGGGTCGTCGACGCATTGCTACGGTTATCGAAGGCGAGAGCGGTCTTCGGCTCGTCCCGTTCGACCGGGTACAGATTCAGCAGGTGCTGGTCAATCTCATGCGCAACGGCATGGATGCGATGGCTTCCGTTTCGAGCGAACGTGTTCTCCATATCCGTGCCTGCCGCGCGGGCGATATGGTTCGCGTCGAGGTCAGCGACAGGGGGAGGGGCGTCCAGTTCCCCGACAAGATTTTCGAGCCGTTTTTTACTACCAAAGACCAGGGAATGGGTATGGGCCTGGCAATTTGCCGCTCGATCGTCGAATCGCATGGTGGTCGGTTATGGGCCGAAAAGAATGAACCGCACGGCGCGAAATTCGTTTTCACCCTGCCGCTGGACGTGGCGAAGATGCCGTGACCAGATAGCTGGGCCATAGGGAGGACGATATGAACAAGCCTGTGGTTGCGATCGTCGACGACGACCCGAGGGTGCTTGCCTCATTGGTGGAACTCCTGGAATCGGGGGGGTACGGAACTCGCAGCTTCCTCTCGGGTGAGGCGCTGCTCGCTTCCGGGCTTGAAGGCGTCGATGTGTTGATTACCGATATCGGTATGCCCGGCGCCGATGGATTCGAACTCCGGGATCTTGCCCGGCAGACGAATCCGCAACTGCCTATATTCCTGATCACAGGACGCCATGAAATCGCAGACCAGCAACGCGCCCGGGGCATTGACGGGTTTCTGCGCAAGCCTTTCGACGGGCACACCCTGCTCGCCGCCGTCCGCAAGGCCCTGGACGACCGACAATGCTGATCCGAATCCACACTTTGGCGGGTTTTTCAGGGTCGGTATCACGGCTGCGTTGATAGGTGGCCCCGTTCCTCACGCCAGCTTCGCCTTGGCTAAACCTCTGTGCTTGTAAACGAACAGGTCAGTCTACCCTGTTCTCTGGTGTAGCTTCTCCTCTTCCTTGAGCCAATCGACCGCCCAAATGCGTCCCAATACACTCCGCTGCATGGTTCGTGCCCGGCACGTTCCAATCCCGCAGAACAGGAGCGCATCATGACGCAGGCATTAGCAAATCCCCCAAGGATGGATCAGCAGGAGAAAGACAAGAGCTTGGACAACACCCGACGCGCCGGTCGATCGGCAACCGATGAACTGGTTCCATCGCGCTATGCGGTGAAGATCGGCGATATTGAAGTGCTGGTGATCAGCGATGGGGTGCTGCCCCTTCCGACTAAAATGTTGGGACATAATGCCGACCCCACGGAACGCGCCGCATGGCTGGACCACATGTTCCTGCCTCGGGACGCTTTCGACTGGGCGCTGAACGCTGTGGTGGTGCGCAGCGGCGCACAGGTCATCCTTATCGATGCCGGACTTGGGCTCGATCCGGAATTGAACCTGCCCCGGGCTGGGCAATTGGTGAAGCGGCTGGAGGGAGCCGGTATAGAACTCGGGTCCGTTACCGACGTCGTGCTGACTCACATGCATATGGACCACGTTGGCGGGCTGCTCGTCGAAGGCGTGAAGGACAGGTTGCGTCCGGACCTGCGCATTCACGTTGCCGCTGCCGAGGTCAAGTTCTGGGAGGCGCCCGATTTCACGCGTGTCAACATGCCTACCGGCTTCCCGGATGCACTTCGGGCGGCTGCCAAACAGTTCGCCAAGGAATACCATGATCAGCTACGGCTGTTCGATGAGGAATACGAGGTGGCTCCGGGTGTCGTCGTCTCTCGCACCGGCGGCCATACCCCCGGGCACAGCGTCGTCCGCGTTGCATCCGGCAACGACCGGCTGATGTTCGCCGGCGATGCCGTGTTCGCGGTTGGCTTCGAGCACCCCGACTGGTTCAACGGCTTCGAGCATGATCCCGAGGAAGCTGCGCGCGTTCGGGTCCGGCTCTTGCGGGAATTGGCGGCGACAGGGGAACTGCTGGTGGCCACTCATATGCCGTTCCCGTCGGTCGGCCACGTTGCAGTCGATGGCGATGCCTTTCGTTGGGTACCAGTCTTCTGGGACTACTAAGCGCATATTGGCTTAGGTGCCAGACGGCTACCGCATGCGATCGGATATCCAGGAGATCGCATGCGGCACTTCGAAGGAAAGGGAACGGTGCTGAAGCGCCGCGTGCTCCCCGATTATCACCCTACAGCAGAGAGGTTGAAACATGACTGCGATGGAAACACGCATGATCGCCGGTATTTCGGTTCCCAGAACGAAGCTCGTCGAGCGAGCAATCAACTATGCGCGGGAGGCCTGTGAGCCTTATCTCTTCAATCATGTCATGCGATCCTGGCTCTTTGCGGTGAAGATCGCCGAGGTGCAGAACGCAACGCACGACGCCGAAGTGCTCGCAGTCGGCGCGTTACTGCACGACATCACCCTCAATGACCGATTTGCGGGGCCTCGCCGTTTCGAAGTGGAAGCCGCCGATCTTGCTCGAAATTTCGCGATCGAATCCGGGCTCGATCGACGGCGCGCCCAACTGATCTGGGACAGCGTGGCTCTCAACTCGACGCCTTCGATCGGGCTCTACAAGGAGACGGAAATTGCACTTTGCACGACCGGTATCTGCCTTGATGTTGTGGGCCTCGGCTATAGTCTTATTCCTCGGTCCGAGGTGCAGGCGATTATTGCCGAGTTCCCCCGACTTGGAATGAAGGAAAGAATGACTGCATGTTTTTGCCACATCGCCCAAACGCAGCCGGAAACCACCTACGACAATTTTGTCCGGGATTTTGGCGAGCGTCTGGTTCCCGGTTACAAGGCTTCTTCCTCGGTCGATCTCGTCGCTGCAGCGCCTTTCGACGAGTGATGCGGCGGTAGTTTCTATCGTCGATCCCGGCCCCACAGGTTTGACCCTGGCATCTCCTGGGCCCAGATCATGCCCGACCCAATCGCTCGCCGCAGGGGTGGCTCGGCGCGGGTTCTTCCGCTGCGACTTGACAATCACCGACCGCAGGATTAACAGAGAACATGGTTGTACGACAACCCGGTAAGATTGCAAGATATGGATCGGGAGGATCTATTATGGAATCGACTTTATTGAGGAGCGCGAGCCTCGCGCTGTTCCTCGGCGTACTCACATATCCAGTGCTGGCTGAGGATGCGGCAGAGACAATCAAGATCGGTGTCGTGGCAGCCGAGTCCGGGGCCTTCGTCTCCGCAGGCCACACGCTGCCTGCAGGTGTCAGCCTCGCCGTCAAGGAGATCAATGACGAGGGAGGTGTAAAGGTCGGCGACAAGACCTACAGGCTCGAACTTCTAAAGCGCGATGACCGTACTGACATTTCGACGGCAATCGCGGCAACACAAGAGCTCGTGCGCGACGAGAAAGTCGCGGCGATCTTCGGATCGGAAACCCACGACTTCACACTGGCCATGGCCAAGATCACGCAACCGGCCAAGGTCCTGCATTTCGCCGGCAACAGTACGCTTGCCAAAGTGCTGACGGAGAGTTCTGTCGCCAACGGCGGAGAAGATCACTATCTCTTCCAGACTGAGCCTCAGGAGTTTCAGCGCAGCGGTTCGACCGCGCGCGGCGTGCTCAAACTGCTGGAGCCGCTTGTCGGTCACCCGCTTAAAAAATCCGTGCTGATTGTCGGCAACGACGCGACCGGGCAATTCCTGTCCTCCTATTATTTTGCTGCGCTGAAATCCGAAGGCCAGGACGTTCCGGACATCATATTCTATCCTCCGGACACGACGGACTTTTCGCCCTTTCTTACGCGCGCCAAGAGCCTGAAGCCGGATGTCGTCCATTTCTGGTACAATGGCGACTCGACGCTGACTGCACTTCCCCAGGCGCTGGAACTCGGTGTCGCACCGAGCTATTTCCTCTTCGGTGTCGACCCCGGTATATGGAAAGAGCAAGGGTTGTCGGCAGATGTCCCCGTGGCGATGAGCTGCGTGCCAGTCTGCTGGGGCGAGTCGTCCAATCCGAAGGCCAAAGCATACTTCGACGCGTATTTTGCGGCCGGCGCACCAAAGGGCGTGACGTCGTCCGTGTCGCTGCTCTATTACGATTATGTGCATTTCCTTGCCGAAGCATGGGAAAAAGCTGGTTCTCTCGATCCCGACAAGACGGTTGAAGCGCTGAAAACATTGCACCACAAGGGTGTGGTTTCGGACGACCTCGCATTCAACGCAACGCATCAGGTGACCCACGCCACCGAAGTCTGCGCAGCAGCGCCGGGTGGCGATATCACCTGCGCCATGCAGGAACCGCCGGCTGACGCGCCGAAGCAATAGTCCCCCAAGGACCCCCGGTCGCCCTCGGGGCGGCCGGAACGCTATCCGAATGATCATCTGAACCGGAAGCAGACCGTGGACGTACTCCTGCAACAAATTCTCAACGGGCTCTCGATTGCCAGCGTAATCACGCTGATAGCCGTCGGTGTCACATTGATCTTCGGCCTGACGGGTATCATCAATTTTGCCCATGGCGAATTCCTGATGGTCGGAAGCATTGTGACATGGCTTGCCGTCAGCAACGGTGTCAGCTTCTGGTTGGCCATCATCCTTGCGATGATCGTCGTGGCAGTGATGGGCTTTGCTTTGGAGCGAGGTCTTTTCCGCTTCACCCTCGAGCGGCCGACAAATGGATTCATCGTTTCGCTGGGTTTGATCATAGTCCTGCAGCACATCGTCATCCTGTTCTGGAACGCCAATCAGAAGAGCATTCCGCGGCCCCTCAACACTGTATGGGAGATCGGCGGCGTACGCATCGCGTCCGTGCGGGTCATGGTGATCTTCATAACCGCCGCAGTCGTCGCCATGACGTTCGTTGCCATAACCAGAAGCCGTTATGGCCGCGCGCTGCGCGCCAGTGTCGAAGACCGCGATACGGCGGCATTGATGGGAATTCCGGTTCGCCGTTACATCACAGGTGTTTTCGTTCTCGGAAGTGCACTTGCCGGACTTGGCGGGGGTCTTCTCATTGCATTGTTTCCGATCACTCCCTTCACCGGAGGAACGATGGTGATGAAGGGCTTCGCGGTCGCACTCATCGGCGGGCTCGGGAATCTCACAGGAGCGGTGGTCGCCGGTCTCATTCTCGGCATCGTCGAGGGTCTGAGCGCCGGTTACGGTTTCTCCGGGTGGACCGACGCCTATTCGTTCGGGCTGATGATTCTCGTATTGCTTTTCCGGCCCAATGGTCTCTTCGGCGGGACCAGCGGCCCGAAGATGGCATGAATGAGATATAGGAAGAGTGCCCTGATGCCCGTAAGCAATTCACTCCGATCGCTTCTACCAGTCCTCATTCTGCTTGTGCTGTTTGCACTCGTCCCGCTGTTATCACCGAGCAACCGCTTTCTCTCGTTGGCTATCTCCGCCGGAATCAACGTCATCGCGCTTTACGGTCTGTCTGTTCTCTTCGGCCAAACCGGCATACTCTCGATGGGCCATGCCGCACTGGTGGGAATCGGTGCGTATACGGCCGCAATCGTCGCGCGCGATTTCAACGTAGGGTTCTGGCTCTCCATTCCACTGGCGGGGATCATGGCAGCCATCGTAGCGGCACTCATAGGCGTCCCTTCGCTTCGTGTCAGCGGCCATCATTTCGTCATCATGACGTTTGCATTCGGCCAGTTGCTGTCGATCATCCTGACCAATGGCGGCGACTATACCGGAGCCGCTTCCGGGCTTGATGTGCAGCAGCCCGTGGCCTTGTTCGGTTTGTCGATGGACGTGCTGACGCACTACTATCTGATGGTGGTCTCCTTCGTGGCGTTGAGCGCCATTGCCAGCTGGGCTATCATCAATTCCCGCTACGGCCGAACTCTTCGCGCGATCCGCGAGAACGAAAAACTCGCAGCTTCACTTGGCATCAATGTCGGCCGCCACAAGATCGGTGCCTTCGTTGTCAGCGGTATATTTGCTGGTGTATCGGGTGTTCTGCTCGCTTATTTCCTGCGCCATATCTCGCCCAGCCAGTTTGCGTCCTTCCCAAGCATCTATCTCGCCTTGATGGTGATGATTGGCGGGGCGCGGCTTCTGCTTGGACCCCTGGCTGGCGGAATACTCGTTGCATTTCTGCCGGAGCTCCTGAACCTTGATCCTGTGCAGTCGCGCATTCTCTACGGTGTCTGCCTGATCGCGGTGATCCTGCTTCTTCCAAATGGTCTGATCGCCGGAATTGTCGCCGGCTGGTACAGGTTCTTCGACCGCCGCCCCGTTCAACCAAACGAGCCTGCTGTCGAGCGGGAGGGCAAGTGATGGGTGCACTGCTCGATATCAAGGGCCTGCGCAAGGAGTTCGGCGGCGTTACCGCGCTCGCGGGTGTGGACCTGACCGTCAACGAAGGAGAGATCCTAGGTGTCGTTGGGCCGAATGGCTCGGGCAAAACCACATTGTTCAATTGCGTGACAGGGGTGCACAAGCCGACTGCGGGTACCGTCTCATGGCGTGGCCGGGACCTCACGGGTATCCCGGCAAACGCCGTATCGCGCGCCGGCATCGCCTATACTTTTCAACAGGCCATGGCATTTACCGGCTTGAGCGTTTTCGAAAACGTCCAGATCGCGACGGAGCATTGCAGCAATACACTTGCAAACTTTCCCTGGACGACGCCGGCAAGTCTACTTGAATTCGTCGGCCTGTCAGGGTTGTCCGAGGAAAAAGCAGGCATATTGCCATTCGGACGCCTTCGTTTGCTGGGTCTGGCTTTGGCGCTGGCAACGCGGCCATCGCTCATCTTGCTGGACGAGCCCGCGGCGGGTTTGAACGATCGCGAAACAACGACACTGGTGCATCTGGTTGAACAGTTTCCGGAGCATGGTATTAGCGTTTGTGTCATCGATCACGACATGAAACTGATGCAGATGCTGTGCCGACGCCTCGCCGTATTGGACTTCGGTTCAAAGATTGCCGACGGGCCCACCGCGGACGTGCTGAACGATCCCAAAGTGCTTGAAGTCTATCTCGGAGGAGCGCTGTAATGCTGCTCACCATCTCCGACATGACCACAGGCTATGGCCCGACCATCGTCAACCGCGGCGTTTCGCTAACCCTGGCGGCACGGGAAATCGTAACGGTTCTCGGGCCGAACGGCGCGGGCAAGTCGACACTGTTGCGCACGCTCGCCGGTTTGGTGAAACCCCGAAGCGGCTCGGTCATTTTCGATGGCGCTGATGTCACCGGGCAGGCGCCCGATGTCATGGCGAAACGTGGAATAGTGCTCGTCCCCGAAGGACGCCGTATCTTTACCGATATGACTGTCGAAGAAAATTTGCGGCTCGGAGCTTATACGCGCCGGGACGGGGAGGGGGTCGACGCGGATGTCAGAACAATGGAATCATTCTTTCCGATTCTCGCAGTCAAGCGCCGGGAGAAGGGTGGCTCACTGAGCGGCGGCCAGCAACAAATGCTGGCAATCGCCAGGGGTCTCATGGCGCGGCCACGTATCCTTCTGCTCGATGAGCCGTCGCTCGGTCTTTCGCCGCTGCTGGTCAAGGAAATCCAGGGCATTATCCTCGGTATCGGCGACCGCTTCGGCGCTTCCGTTTTGCTGGTTGAACAGAATGCAGGGCTTGCACTTTCGGTTGCAAGCCGGGGGTATCTGATGCAAAACGGACGCATCGCTACATCAGGACCGATCGAAGAGCTCAGGGACATGTCGCTCATGCGCGAGCTCTATCTTGGCGGCGTTGCGGGGTAGGAAAATGACGGATGAAACAATCACCATATCTTTCGGTCGCGGCCATCTCCCATTGAGCCTGCCAGCGATCGTACGACCGACAATCATCCGGAAGCGAGCGTTGCCGAAGATCGCCGATCAGCCGGCCGCCATCACAGCGGCGCTGAACGAGCCCATCGGGTCCCCGCCGTTGGCCCAACTTGCACGCGGACGCAATAGCGCATGCATTCTCATCTGTGACATCACGCGCCCGGTGCCAAATGGGCTGTTTCTGCGCCCGATGATCCAAGCCATGATCGGAGCGGGGATACCCCGTGACAAGATCATCGTCCTCATTGCCACCGGCTTGCACAGGCCTAACCTCGGCGATGAGCTTGCCGAACTTGTCGGCGATTCCTGGGTTCTCGAAAACGTACGGGTGGAAAATCATTATGCCCGCAACGAGGAAGATCATATCGATCTTGGGCCAACTCGGACGCGTGGAACTCCGGTCAAGCTGGATCGGCGGTTTGTCGAAGCCGATCTGCGCATTGCGACCGGGCTTGTCGAACCGCACTTCATGGCCGGCTGGTCAGGCGGACGGAAGGTGATTGCGCCGGGTGTGGCACACCATGAGACGATCCGCACGTTCCATTCGGCCCGGTTCATGGAGGATCCGCTCGCGGTCCAGTGTAACTTGATCGGTAATCCCCTCCACGAAGAGCAGCTGGAAATCGTCAGGATGCTTGGCGATGTCTATGGCCTCAACACGGTCCTGGATGAAGATCGCGATCTGGTTTGCGTCACCTTTGGTGAGATCATAGCGAGCCATGCGGCGGCGGTAGCTTATGTCAGTGAGGTTACGCAAATTGCGTCGCCGAGGAAGTTCTCGACAATCGTCACGTCGTCGGCCGGCTATCCACTCGACAAGACCTATTACCAGACGATCAAGGGCATGGTGACCCCGCTCGATATACTTGAACCCGGCGGCACACTCATCATCGCGTCCGAATGTTCGGAAGGTTTTGGCTCGGCCGAGTTCCGCGAAGCTCAGGCACGTCTTGTCGATCTCGGACCAGAGCGCTTCCTAGCGACACTTACCGCGAAAAACCTTGCGGAAATCGACGAGTGGCAAACCGAGATGCAGTTGAAGCCGATGCGGCTCGGGCGTGTCGAGCTTTACACCACCGGACTGTCCGGTGATGACCGGATGCTCACAGGCGTTCATATGATTGACGATATCGGCAAGGCCATCGAAAGAAGCATCGCCAAGAGCGGCGATACGGCGGTCGCGATCATACCGGAGGGCCCCTATGTCGTTCCGCGTTTCGCAGCCTGACAGGTCAGCTTTGGCCTGTCCGGGCACGGTCGCGCAGCTCGACGAAGCGGGCGGAGCTTTTGGTCAGATGCGTTCGAACGGCTTTCTGGGCAGCACGTTCATCCTGGTCGCGGATTGCCGACAGGATCGCGCGGTGTTCACGCTGCATTCGGGCGACGTGTTTTTGCCGTTCCGCAGCGTCCATCGTGTCGAACCTGACCCATTGGCGCGGGACCATGGTGCTGCCGAAGGTATCGAACAGCCGGGCGTAGTAGGAGTTCTGGGTTGCGACAAGGATAGCACGGTGGAAGCCGAAATCCTCTTCAGCGCCCGGACCGCCCGCCTGGATGGACTTTTCGAGCGCATCAAGTCTCGATGCCATCCGCTCCACATCGTCTTGCGTGCGACGCCGCGCAGCAAGCCCGGCCGCCTCGACCTCGATACCCATTCGCAACTCGAGGATACGCAGTACGTCATCGATCGATTCAAGGTCGGTCGGTATGATGGAAAAGGATCTGGGCGTCGGATCGTCCGAGACAAACGCTCCAAGACCTTGCCTGGTGGTGATAAGGCCCTTGGCACGCAGCGAGGCCAGAGCCTCACGGACAACTGTGCGGCTGACGCCGGTCGCGGTCATGATCGCCTGTTCGGTCGGCAGGCGCTGACCAGGTGCAAGGTCGCCCGATTCAATCTGGGCAATGAGCGTGTCCACCAAACCACTGCGCAGATTGGGCGTTTGCTGGATCGTATTGAACAGCGTGGTTTCCTGCTCCTTCATAGTCTGAAACGACCTTCGTTGGGACTCGCATTGAGAGATCTCATGACAATGTTGCTATCGCAACGAACGGAAAAAAGCAAAACGGGCGTGGTCCACACGATCACCATCCCTGGGAGGACAGTATGAAAGAAAAGATCGGCTTCATTGGACTGGGAAGCATGGGGTCTGGCATGGCCGCAAATCTGCTTGCCAAAGGCTGGCCGATGACTGTTTTCGCGCACCGCAGCCGCGAGGCGCTCGAGCGGCTGGTCAAGGACGGGGCGACAGAGGCTGCGACGCCAAGGGACCTCGCCCTTGCCTCGGATGTCGTCATTCTCTGCGTTACGGGTTCGCCCCAGGTCGAACAGTTGCTGAAGGGCGTGGACGGATTGCTCGCAGCGGGCAAAGAGCTGTTCATCATCGATTGCTCGACGTCCAATCCCGCCATAACCGCGCAAATGGCAACGGAACTGGCGCACCAAGGCAGCATCCTCGTCGATGCACCGCTGGCCCGGACGCCGAAAGAAGCAGCGGAAGGCACGCTCGACGTCATGATAGGCGGATCTGCAGAAGCGGTGGCGCGGGCAAAGCCAATCCTCGAGGCATTCGCCGCGCGCATCATCCACACGGGTCCGACGGGCAGCGGCCACACGATGAAGCTCCTCAACAACTTCCTTTCGATGGGCTATGCCACAATCTATTCTGAGGCGCTTGCGCTTGGTGCGAAGGCAGGGTTGACGCCTCAGGTCTTCGACAGCGTCATACGCGGCAGCAGGATGGACTGCGGATTTTATCAAGCCTTCTTCGAGTTCGTCCTCAACCGCAATCCGAACGCGCAACGATTTGCCATGGTCAATGCACTCAAGGACATGTCCTATCTCGCCTCCTTTGCGCAGTCGGCTTCCATCGCCAATCCCATTGGCGCGGCTGTCCGCAATTCCTTCGCGACGGCCGTTGCAACCGGGCACGGCGAGGAATTCGTGCCCGCATTGTCCGATGTGATAGCAGCTCTCAATGGCGTATCGCTGACCGGCCCGGCACTATCTGCCGACTGACAGGAATTCAGAATTTCATGGAACTGCATCTCGATCTTGTTGGCGGCATTGCAGGTGACATGTTCGTTGCTGCCATGCTCGATCTGCGACCCGATCTGGAGACGGGACTGATGAATGCACTGTCATCTGCCCCGATGCTGGAGGGTGTAGCGTGCAGGACAGTCAGACATGACGATGGTATCTTGACGGGCCGCCGCTTCCTCGTCGAACGGCCGGGTCCGGATACATCCCACGATCATCATCACCATACCGCATGGCGCGATATCCGGGCGGCGTTGTCGGCTTCGTCGCTTGACGCAGAAACCATCCGCCACGCCATTGGCATATTCTCGTTACTGGCAGATGCAGAAGCGCGCGTGCACGGCACTGCAGCCGAAGCCGTGGAGTTTCATGAAGTCGGCGCATGGGATTCAATCGCCGATATCGTCGCTGCCGCCTATCTGATTGCGCAGATGAATGCAGCGCGCTGGACGTCGAGCGCCGCCCCACTCGGTTCAGGCAGAGTGCGCACGGCGCATGGTATTCTGCCCGTTCCGGCACCGGCAGCGGCCTTGCTGCTCGAGGGCATGCCAACCATAGACGATGGGGTTCCCGGGGAACGGGTGACACCCACCGGGGCGGCCATCCTGCGCTATCTTTGCGAGCAAGGAACGACGTCGTCACAACCCCGGCGGCTTGTCGCATCGGGTTTTGGCTTTGGCACGCGCAAATTGCCGGGAATTAGCAATTGCGTGCGCGTCCTTTGTTTCGAGTCGCCCCCAACGGATGTTGCCGGTAGCGATAAGATCGCGGTTCTGGAGTTTGAAATCGATGACCAGACAGGCGAAGATCTCGCCCTAGGGATTGAAAAATTGCGAGCGCACAAGGATGTGCTCGACGTGGTCCAGACGCCTGTCTTCGGCAAGAGGGGCCGGATGATGACCAGCGTGCGCATTTTGGCAAGGCCCGACGCGGTTGCGCAGGTCGCGGCCTTGGCCTTCGATGAAACCACGACAATCGGCATTCGTCACGCTATTGCCGACCGCATGATCCTGCAGCGCGAAATGGTTGAGACAGAGGTGGAAACCGCGCGCATGCGTGTCAAACTGGTGAAGCGGCCGAGCGGACTGACTGCGAAAGCGGAGGCCAGTGATATTGGCGATACGGCCAACGCAGCGGAGAGGCACAGACGCAGACAAGAGGCGGAAGCGGCAGCAAAGACTGGAAAGAAATCGTGAAGAAGACGCTTGAAGATATACTGGTCAGGTCAAGTCCGTTGACAGTTGCCGTCAGTGGCGGGGTCGATTCAATGACACTCGCAGCGGCTGCGCATCGCCTCGCCGGACGCAGCGGCGTGAATATGGTTCACGCTGCTTCGCCCGCGGTGCCTCCCGAGGCCACGCAACGGGTGCGGGATTGGGCGAGCCGGGAAGGCTGGGACCTTGAGATAGTGGACGCGGGCGAATTTGACGACGTCAATTATCGGAGCAATCCGGTCAATCGCTGCTTTTACTGCAAGGGCAGCCTTTATGGAACGATCGCCCGCTACTCGAGTCGGCAGATCGTGTCCGGCGCCAATGTCGATGATCTCGGTGAATATCGACCTGGACTCGATGCGGCGCGTGACCATGGAGTGCGGCACCCCTATGTCGAAGCCGAAATGTACAAGAACGATGTCCGTCAGCTTGCACGCGAACTTGGACTTGGCGATGTCGCCGAGCTTCCTTCGTCGCCTTGTCTTTCCAGCCGTGTGGAAACGTCGATTCGAATAGAGCCCGAAACACTGGGTTTCATCCATTCGGTGGAAACATTCCTTGCCGAGAAACTCCAGCCCCGGACAGTGCGCTGCCGGGTTCGCAGCACTGGAGTGGTCGTCGAACTCGATGCGCAAAGCTTGCAGTCGCTGACGGTGGCAGACAGCACATGGCTGGAGACGTCGATCATATCGCTCATGCCGCCCAATCTGGCTGGAAAAACCCTTGCCTTCGCGCCATATCGGAACGGCAGCGCCTTCCTGCGGACCGGCCCATCATGACAACGGAAACCGTCCTTGATTTTGACCGGTTCAATCGTATCGGCCTCGATGAAGCAATCTTCTGCGCCGGGAAATCCGTGGAGCAGATCGAAGCCATTCTAGAATTGGCGGAAGAGCGCGGTGCCGGATTGCTGCTCACGAGACTGACGGTGGAAAAGCTGGAAGGTCTGTCCGCCGCAAGGCGTGATGCGATTGACTATTGCGCGGTTTCCAGCACCGGGTTCTTCGGTTCCGTAAGGCGGATCGTTTCACGACGAGCCGTGGCAATAATCGCCGCCGGCACCTCGGATGTCGGGGTTGCGCGCGAGGCAGAGCGAACGCTCCGCCATGCTGGCGTCGAGGCGACGGTGATTGCCGACGTAGGTGTCGCGGGTCTCTGGCGCCTCACCGAACGATTGGAAGAGATACGAACACATCCAATCGTCATTGCCGTCGCTGGAATGGATGCGGCGTTGGCGAGCGTGCTTGGCGGATTGGTATCAGGTACCATTATATGCGTGCCGACATCGGTCGGCTATGGTGCTGCCGAAGCGGGTCGCACCGCGCTTAACGCCATGCTTGCCAGTTGCGCACCCGGCCTCGTGGTCTGCAACATAGACAATGGTTATGGCGCGGCCAGCGCCGCGCTGCGTGTACTATCGAGCTATGAACGGCTGCGCCACTCAGGCGTTTGACCAGCCGCCATCGACGACAATGGCATTGCCGGTCATGAAGGCCGAGTCTGCACTCGCGAGGAAAACCACAAGCTCGGCGACCTCTTCGGGTGTGCCCAGCCGGCCCATCGGCTGGCGCGCGATAAAGGCCGACCGCGCGGCTTCGTAGTCACCCAGTGCTCGCATCCGATCATGCAATGAGGGGCTGTCGACCGTCCCAGGGCAGATTGCATTGGCCCGGATACCTTTGCCGACGTAGTCGAGAGCGACCGATTTCGTCAGGCCGATGACGGCGGCCTTGGTCGTGCCGTAGATGAAGCGGTTGGGCGCAGCTATGATCGTCGAAGCAACCGAGGCCATGTTGATGATCGAGCCATCACCGCGGTCGATCATGCCGGGAAGGAAAGCCCGGATCATCCGGTACATGGCGCGGACGTTCAGACTGACGGAAAAATCAAAGGCATCCTCATCGCAATCAAGAAGGGCGCCGTGATGGACGAACCCGGCACAGTTGAAGAGAATATCGGGTGCAGTCGTTTCGGCGGCAAAGCCGGTGATGGCTGCGGCGTCGAGCACGTCCAGCCGGCGGATGCTGACCCCGGCGACGTCATCCAGCGTATCCAGTCTGGCTTGATCCAGATCAGTGGCTATCACCTTTGCACCCTCGCGTGAAAGCGCCAGGACAGCGGCACGCCCCATTCCCTGTCCGGCAGCCGTTACGACTGCCGTTTTTCCCTCAAGCCTGCCTGTCATTTCTCGTCCTTGAAACTGTTGGGGTTGAAGCAATGCGCCTGCATAGCGATTGTTTCAAAGATCATTGACATGCAGGCCGACACGCTGCGCCGCGCCATTGAGGTGCAACTGCATGGCTTCCTGGGCAGCATTGGCATCGCCGGCGGTAATCGCATCGAGAATACGATTGTGTTCGCCAAGGGTCGTGCTTGCCATGTCATCGGAGCCCTGCTGGTTGCCCGCCGCGAGAATACTCTCGCGCACCCGCTCGGACACGAAGATCAAAAACTGTTCCATGTAGCTGTTGCGGGTTGCCGCGACGACGGCGCGATGAAATTCGAGATCGGCCTTCAACCAGGCGACACTGCCATAGGGCGCAGTGTTCATTGCCGCCAATGCGCTTTTCATGGCCTGGAGGTCGGCATCGGTGCGGCGTTGGGCAGCAAAGGCCGCAGCCTTCACCTCCAGCGCACCGCGCAGCTCGAACAGGCTCTTGAACGCGTCCGCCTGTTGCAGGGCATCGTGATCGATGGTCAGAACCGGAGAATTCGCAACGTCTGCCACAAAAGCTCCGCGCCCTTGCTGGGACCATATGCGACCCTCGGAACGCAACCGGGCAATGGCCTCACGCACCACATTCCGGCTGACGCCGAAGGTGGTCGCAAGCGCCTGTTCGGTCGGCAATTGGTCACCGGGGTTCAGCCGCCCTTGCGCGATTTCGCGGGAGATCGAGCTGGCCACCAATGTCGAAAGATGCGGCCCGCGATTGACCTTGTCGAGCTTCAACGTCATCGATCCGCTATACCCCCAATACTTGAATGTGCCCCTAGAATCCGCCCATCACTTAGAATGTGCATCGGATCAAAAGCGTCCTTGAGTCGGCCCGCAATGTCGAGACTAACTTTATCCACCCGGTCCAGAAACGCCTTTTGTTTGACACGCCCAATGCCATGTTCAGCGCTGATCGAGCCACTGTAACGATCCACCACATCGAAGATGATCGTTTCCGTCTTGTGAAACAGAACCTCGATTGCATCGGGAGTGCTGTTCTGTGGGGGTACGATGTTGAGATGGACATTACCATCCCCCACATGACCATACGTCACGGCCAAGGCCTCTGGATGGTGGTGGGCCAGCGCCGCCAGCGTATCGGTGACGAAATCCGCAAGCTTCGAGATCGGCACTGAAACGTCCGTCCTCAGATAACGCCCGCCGCCACCTTGGGCCTCGACCATCGTCTCCCGCAACAGCCAAAGCCGCTCGGCTTGGGCTTTGCTGGACGCCACGACGCCATCTGCCACAATATCTGCGGCATCGCCAAGGAAGTCTTCGAGGATCGCCTTCAGATCCACCCTGCCACCGGCAGAAGCCTCGATCAGAACGTAAACAGGATAGGGCGCGGTCAATGGGTCGGTAAGCCCGGTACCTGCATTCAACGCAATATCAATACCGCCACGCAGGATCAGCTCGAAGGCTGTCAGCAAGTCGCTGCATTCGCGCCGGGCGCGGGCATAGAGCGCCATGGCATCTTCGACAGATCGTAGGCCGACCAGCGCGGTTTCCACCTGCGTGGGCCGCGGGAACAGCTTGAACGCGGCGGCGGTAATGATGCCCAGCGTACCCTCGCTGCCGATGAACAATTGCTTCAAATCGTAGCCCCGGTTATCCTTGCGCAGGACCTTCAAGCCATTCCACACCCGCCCGTCGCCGAGGACAACCTCAAGGCCAAGCACAAGGTCGCGCGTCATGCCATAGCGCAGGACATTGAAGCCGCCCGCATTGGTTGCGACATTGCCGCCAATGCGGCAGCTGCCTTGCGCGCCGAAGGTTATGGGGAGCACGCAGTCATGCGCTTCAGCAAAGTTTTTGGCTTCCTCAAGAATGCAGCCTGCCTCGACCACCATGGCAAAATCAATGGCGCTGATGGAGCGCAATCGATTCAGGCGTTCCAGCGAGATGACGACTTCACCGCCTAGAGGCGCCGCGACAGCAGCACCCACGAGACCAGTCAGGCCACCCTGCGGCACGACCGGAATGCCTTCCCTGAAGCAGATTTTCATAAGCGTCGAAACATCTTCGACTGTGCGCGGACGTGCAACGGCCAACGGCCGCCCAAAGTGGTCGCCCGACCAGTCACGGCTATAGGGCGCCATGTCCGTCTCAGCGGTCAGTAAAATACCCTCCGGCATTGCTGCGGTCATCGCAGCAAGTGACTTTTTGTTAGAGGGCGGCAACACGTTCATTTCAGATTCTCCGCGACAGCGAAAACAACTGGACAATTATCCCTGTTGCCATGTTATCATACAACTATGGTTTGTAACTTCAAGCGGCAGCCGCCTTGCCTTTTGCCAATTGTTGTTGAAAATCAACATAGAGCGATCATCTACAGGAGGAAAAACACCATGAGCGATCAAAGCACACGCTTTCGAATGATGCACACCATGATCCGGGTTTTCGACCTGGAGAAGTCGATCAAATTCTACACCGAGTTGCTTGGCATGACATTGTTGCGTCGCGACGAGTATCCCGACGGCAAGTTCACGCTCGCCTTCGTCGGCTATGGTCCGGAGGAGAACAACACCGTTGTGGAGCTTACCCATAACTGGGACCAGGCGACTCCCTATGAGATCGGAAGCGGATTCGGACACCTGGCCCTTGGCGTCAATGACATTTACGCGGTTTGCTCCGAGCTTGAACGCAACGGCGCCAGCATTCCGCGCAAGCCGGGACCGATGAAGCATGGCACCACGCATATCGCCTTTATCGAAGATCCCGACGGTTACAAGATCGAATTGATTGGCCTCGATACGATGAAATAGATTCTGCCGGCGGAGCCGCTTCCACGTCCTTGCGGTGCGGCTCCAACAGCTCGTCTGCCCAGTCCTCGTTCTGCTCATTTGATGATTGCGATCTTGCTGCGGTCGATGGTGATGGCCACGGCTGCTATCAGCACAGCGCCAAAAACCACGTTCTCCGCGAAAATATTCACGCCGACGAACGTCATGCCGATGCGAACGATCGAGATTATCAGTGCGCCTACGGCAGTGCGGCCAACGCCTCCGAGACCGCCTGTAATCGCCGTGCCGCCGACGATAACCGCAGCAATTGCCGGGAGCAGCAGCTGGTTGGCAAGGCTGGGCGAACCGCTTGAAAGCCGGGCAGCGAGGACGACGCCGGCGATGGCGGCGAGGGTTCCGGAAAGAGCGAATGCAACAATCTTGGTGCGATCCACATTGATGCCTGCCGCATAGGCTGCCGGTTCACCGGCGCCCACAGCAAGGCTCTGCCTTCCGAAACGGGAGTAGCGCAAGCCGAGATAGCTCGCAAGTCCGACGCCTATGGCGATCAGGACAACAACGGGTGTTCCTACAATGGTGGCATTGATCCAGGAAGTGCTTGCGCGCCCGCCTTCTTCGATGGTGATCGCCCGTCCGTTCGCCAGCCACAACGCCATTCCCGCAACCACGCCGCCCGTCGCAAGCGTTGCCACGAAAGACGGCACGCGTAACCAGACATGGACAACGCCGCTGAGAATGCCAAATACCAGACCTGCCGCAATGGCGACGGGAAAGGCGAGCAGCCCCATCGACGGCAGCAGCTGGGCGAGAATGACACTGGCAAGCGAGGCAACGGCCTGAATGGAGAGATCGATGCCACCAATAAGGATGACGAACGTGACGCCGGTCGCCAGAATGAACAGTACCGCCGTGTTGGACAAGAGCAGCGCCAGGGTTTCGCCGGTCAGGAAGCCGGGGGAACCAATTTCGACGATGATGATGAGCACGGCGAGCAGCGCAGGAGGGATTGCGCCCTGGACCCAGCTATTGGATATCATGGATCTGAAATCGAAAGAATTCTTCATCGCCGCTCCTCAAACCATCTCGCGCAACAGTTCGACCTGATCCGGCTTGTTGCCGCGACTGGCATCGAACTCTGCGGTGACTTCACCGTCGCGCATGACGAGTACCCTGTGCGAGAGACCGATCGTCTCGTCGAGCGTGTCGGAGATAAGCAGGATCGCGATACCTTGAGCTGAAAGGTCCCTGACAAGGTCGTAGACCTCTTCCTTTGCGCCGACATCGAGACCGCGTGTTGGATGATCGAGGATCAATATTTGCGAACCCGCTGTCATCCAGCGTGCCAGAACCACCTTTTGCTGGTTGCCTCCGCTTAACTTGCGGCAGGCAGCATCCGGTCCAGGCGTCTTGATGCGCAGCTTTTTGATCCAGTCGACGGCGAGTTTTCGCTCTTCCTTGTAATTGATCGCTCCGCCGCGCATGACGCAGGAAAGATCAGCGAGCGTTATGTTCTCAGCAACCGAGAGAAACATCACCAGCCCCTCGACGCGCCGCTCGCGCGGGATATAACCGATGCTCTTGCGCACGGCCTGCTCTGGCGACGTGAAGCGCACGGAGGCATCCTTGATCCTGAGCGCACCTTCGGTCTGAGGCAAAAAACCGCCTATCGTGCGTGTGATTTCCTCGCGTCCCGAGCCGACGACCCCCGCGATACCTATGATTTCTCCTGCATGTATCTTGAAGCTCACATCGTGGAAAGCACCGGCGACACCGAGCTTCGATGCCTCCACGATGACTTCGCTGCGCGGGACGCTCTGCTTGCTCTCCTTGTAATGTTCGGTATGCAAACCGCGGCCGACCATGATCTCGTGCAGGGCAGGGGCGGTAACATCCTGCGAGCGGTGCTCGGCCACGACTGCTCCGTCCTTCATTGTATAGACGCGGTCGGATATCCGTAGGACTTCCTCGAGACGGTGCGAGACGAATACGAAGCTCGCGCGGGATTTAAGCGACTTTACCCGTGCAAACAGCACATCGATGTCCGAAGCGCTCAGGACGGAAGTGGGCTCATCCAGCAGGATGACCAGTGGCCGGTCCACACTTTCCTCGAGAGTGAGCGCCTTGGCAAGTTCCACCATCTGGCGTGCGGCAAAAGTCAGTCCAGAGGCGCGAGCAGTCACGTCGATGTCGACGCCGATCTTTGCAAGCTGGCGGCGCGAGGCATCGTTCATTGCCCGCCAGTTGAGAATACCAAAGCGGGTGAACTGGTGCTCCTGCCCGAGATAGATGTTCTCTGCGACTGTCATGTTCAGGAGTAGCGACTGCTCCTGAAACACCATGCCAATGCCATGGCCCGCGGCATCGCGCGCGTTGCGCAGGCGAAGTGGCTGACCATCGAGCGTGAGCGTGCCCGAATCCGGTCGATGCGTGCCGGCAAGAATGCGCATCAGTGTTGATTTTCCAGCGCCGTTTTCGCCGATAAGCCCGACCACTTCATTGGGGCGAATTTCGATATCGACATTCTTCAATGCGTGTGTGCCGACAAAAGATTTGCTGATCCCGTTTGCTGCAAACATGGCGTCACTTCACGATCTTGAGGTTGAAGCGATCCAGCGACAGAGCGACAGCAGCAATAATCATCAGGCCCTGCACCGTCTGCTGAATATACGGAGAGATGCCAAGAAGGATCATGCCGTTGGCAAGCACAGTCACGATCAAAACGCCGACCAGCGTGTTGAGAACGCCGCCTTCGCCTCCGGTCAGTGCGGTGCCGCCTACGACGACCGCGGTCACCGCTGCAAATAGGCGGCCATCGGCAATCACCGCATTGGACTGACCGAGTTGTGCAGCGGCGAGTACACCGGCGACACCGAAGAAGAAACCGGCAAGTCCGAAAGCAATGATGCGCACGCGGCGCAAATTTATGCCGGAAAGTTCGGCAACGTCTTCACCGCCGCCGATAGCCATGATGTGACGGCCAATACGTGTGTGGTATTGGATAACGATTGCGACGGCGAATGCAGCAAGCGCGATCCAGACCGCCAGCGGGAATCCGAGGAAGCGCGACAACGCCAAGGCGCGGATGTTTTCGTCCATTAGCCTTACTGCCGAACCGCCGAGCATATAGACCGAAAAGCCGAGGCCAATGAACCATACACCGAGCGTCGCCATGAAGGACGGTATCCGCAGCGTGGTTTGGAGAAATCCACTCGCCAGACCCATCACCGTGCTCGCCGCTATGGCTGCGACCACGGCTAACCAACCGTAATTGTTGGCATTGCTGTCGTTGGTCGCCAGCAGCACCAGCACCATTGCCGCGACAGACATCGCACCTTCAACGGAAAGGTCGATACTGCCAAGCAGGATGATGAAGGTCATGCCCATGGCAAGCGTCAAAGGCACCGCGGCTGAATTTGCAACGCGTATGAGATTGCGTGGTTCAATGAAATTCGGGTTGGCGATCGCAATCAGGATACAAAGGACGATCAGAACGCCCAAAGGTGCGAACGCACGCCAACGCCTCGCCTTGCCCGCACGGCTCCAGAACGATCGCATCGCCGTTTTCGGCTCCATGTTCAAAATGGACTTCATGGTTTCAGAGTTAACTGTCAACAGACTACATCCCGCGTGAAAAATGGGAAAGAACAGGCAGCGAAACCAACGCCGCCCTTGCAATGGAGGACGCGGCCGGGCCGAGTCCTCGATTGCCGGTCTTCAGGCGCGAATGGCGCCGGTCACCCGGCCCCATAGGTCGTTCCAATCCATGGTCGGCTTGGAGTCGATGTTATTCTTGTAATATTCCTCGACATTGTCCTTGGTGATGGAAACCACCTTGCCATAGAACTCGCGGTGTTCCGGTGGCTGGGTCGCGGGATCGAATTTCTTCATGTGGGCATTGTAGCCGATGGAAAGGCCCATGCCGCCCTGCCAGAACGGATCAGACGTGATTGTGCAGGCAAATTCTCCCGTACGCACGGCGTCGACGGCGGTCTTGATGCCGTCGATGCCGACGATTGGAACCTTGCCGGCCAGACCTTCGGCGCGAAGCGCCTCGAGCGCCCCCGTCCCCATGTCGTCATTGGCCGCCCATACGCCCTTGATGTCATCACCAAAGCGCGTGAGGAGATTGCTGGTCAGGTCAAACGCCTCGGTGGACTTCCAGTTTGCGACCTGAAAATCCAGAAGCTTGATGTTCGGGTTTGCGGCAAGAGCCTCGTCGAGACCCTTTTTGCGTTCGATGGCAGCTGTCGTCGAAATCAGGCCTCCAAGGGCAATGATGCCGCCCGAGCCGCCCATCGTCTTGAAGAGGACCTCGGCAATCTGCTTGCCGCTGGCGATACCATCGAACTCGATGTGCGATACGTAATTCGGATTGAAGTCGCGCGGGTGCAGATCAGCGGGCTTGTTCCATTGGGTCACCACCGAGGCACCGGCACTCTTGCAGGCTTCAACAATGGGGCGGGCATCCGGCGTATCGTTGGGATCGGAATTGAGGACCATATTGCCGCCGGTCTTTGCAAGCATGGCCTTGATGTCGGCAATCCCTTTTTCGCTGTTGCCCTCGGACACAAGCGTAACGTGCTCCAGACCGACCGACGCCGCATAGGCCTCTGCGCCTGTCTTCCACACAGCGTGGTAAGGGTTCGAAAGCGAGCGAATCGAAGTAACCAGCGTTGGCGCTCCCTGTGCCCACAGCCGTTTTGGCATTGCCGCCACTGCCAGGCCAGCACTTGCGCCCATCATCAATGTCCGGCGATTCATCCGGCCGAAATGTGAAATACTAGCCCTGTCACTCATTCCTCTATCCTCCCAATGAAAATCAGATGCTGTGGAAATGCCTCTCCTCAAGGCATGCAATGCAAGCGGAGCTGATGCCTGTAGCCTCCTAATTGTACGACAACCCTCCAACACGATAACCATACCCTTTCTCTTGACGCTTCACAAGAGACTTGAGATTGTAGGTTCTGAAGGTTGCCGGTGCTCTGCCAGTTCCAAAGCTTACATCCGGCATGGGAGGATTTGAATGTCCGATTATATCATCGTTGGCGGCGGCTCCGCCGGCTGCGTCATGGCTGCGAGATTGTCAGAGGATCCGAGCATATCCGTCACGCTGATCGAGGCTGGTCCGCGCGATACGAACTTCTACATCCATCTGCCTGTAGGGTTTTTCAAGATGACCGCGGGCCCATTGATCTGGGGCTATGAAACTGCTGCAGGGCGCGAGATCGATGGCCGCACCATGGTCTATCCGCAAGCACGGGTTCTGGGTGGTGGCAGTTCCATCAATGCGCAGGTATTCACGCGCGGGTGCCCGGAAGATTATGACGCCTGGGCTCTGGACGAGGGATGCACCGGCTGGTCATTCAAGGACGTGCTTCCGTACTTCAAGAAGTCTGAAGGCAATGACACATTCGTCGGCGATTACCACGGCAATGAGGGCCCGCTCGGCGTCAGCTTTTGCAATCCGCACCCGCTAACCCGAATATTCGTGCAGGCTGCACAACAGGCGGGGCTGCCTTTCACTGCCGATTTCAACGCTGCCCATCAGCAGGGGACCGGGTTCTATCAAACTACGACGAAAAGGGGCAAGCGCAGCAGTACCGCCGTCGGCTACCTCAAGCCTGCGCTTGGTCGCAAAAACCTCACGGTTCGAACAGGCGTTTTCGTCAATCGTATTGTCATCGAGAACGGACACGCAAGAGGCATCGAAATCATCGAGCATGGCAATCCTTCAATCCTGCGGGCTGAACGGGAAGTGATTGTGGCAGCGGGTGCAATTGGCTCGCCAAAACTGCTGATGCTTTCGGGAATTGGCGATGCGAGGCATCTCAAAGCCAAAGGTGTCGAAGTCATTCATGATCTCCCGGGTGTCGGGCAAAACCTGCAGGACCACATGGATGTCGATGTGCTGGCGGAACTCTCGGGACCTTATGGCATTGATCGCTACAAGAAGCGCCGTTGGCAATTCATGGCCGGTCTCGAATACACACTGTTCGGCAAAGGACCCATTGCATCCAACATTGTGGAAGGCGGCGCTTTCTGGTGGGGCGACAAGAGTGAGAAGACGCCGGATATCCAATTTCATTTTCTGCCGGGCGCGGGTGTAGAGGAAGGCATCGGTTCGGTGCCTGGAGGCAATGGTTGTACGTTGAATTCGTATCATGTCCGGCCGCGTTCGCGTGGTTCGGTCACCTTGCGTTCATCCGATCCGCGCGATGCGCCGATCATCGATCCGAACGCCTTCTCGGAGCCCTATGATCTGGAACGGGCCATCGACGGGATAATGTTGAGCCGCGAGATTCTCGCGCAGCCCGCCTTTCGGCCATTCATTCGCCGTGAACACCTTCCCGGCGATGCGGTAACGTCGCGGGAAAGTGCTGCTCTCTTCGCCAGACAATATGCGCGCTCCGCCTATCACCCTGTCGGTACATGCCGCATGGGAACAGGGGAGGGAGCAGTTGTCGATCCGCAACTTCGCGTTCGCGGCATCGAGGGGCTGCGTGTCTGCGACAGTTCGATCATGCCAAGGCTGATCTCCTCGAACACCAACGCCGCCACTGTCATGATAGGAGAGAAAGCTGCCGATATGATCCGCAATGGCGCATAAAGAAGCGTTAAGATCATGTTACCGGGTTGTCGTACAATCAGATATTCGATATGTATTGGAACACTGCGTTTGATGCGCTGCAGGTGAGATAACGACACGGCGCCGACAGGGAGTTGACACATGCGAATGAGAGATTTTGGACGCACTGGCCGCAAGGTCAGTGAAATCGGTTTTGGTGCGTGGGCTATCGGTGCTGCCTGGGGTGAGGTGAATGACGAGGAGGCGCTGGCGGCGCTTCATGCGGCGCTCGACAGCGGTGTCAATTTCATCGATACCGCCGACGTCTATGGTGATGGCCATTCGGAACAGTTGATCGCCAAGGTTGTCAGGGAGCGCGGCGGCGAAAGACCGTTCATCGCCACCAAGGCAGGCCGGCGCCTGCCGGAACAGACCGTTGCCGGCTATAGCGCCGAGAACCTTTCGAATTATATAGAGCGCAGTTTGAAGAACCTTCAAACCGACACGCTGGATCTGGTGCAGTTACACTGCCCGCCAACGGACCTTTACTATCATCCGGAAGTTTTCGAGCGACTCGACAAACTCGTCCAGCAGGGCAAGATTCGCAACTACGGCGTCAGTGTCGAGCGCGTTGAAGAAGCCCTCAAGGCCCTCGAATATCCGGGCGTCGTCAGCGTGCAGATCATCTTCAATGCATTCCGCCAGCGTCCGGCCGAGCGGTTCTTCGACCTTGCCAAGGAGACGAAGACGGCGATCATCGCCCGTGTGCCGCTTGCCAGCGGCCTGCTTTCCGGCAAGTTCAAGCGCGATACGAAGTTCGCCGAGAACGATCATCGCCATTTCAACCGCAATGGCGAAGCTTTCGATGTTGGTGAAACCTTTTCCGGTGTTCCTTATGAAAAAGGCCTAGACGCGGTCGAGAAGGTCCGTGCCCTCGTTTCGGGCGACACGACAATGGCCAAATTTGCATTGCGCTGGATCCTGATGTTCGACGCGGTCACGGTTGCAATTCCTGGTGCCCGCAATCCTCAACAGGCGCGCTCGAATGCCGAAGCAGTCGAACTTGCTCCGATAACCACTGACACGATGGAAAAGATCAGGGAAATCTATCAGCAGGACATCAAGCCCTATGTGCATCAACGCTGGTGATTGAGCATGGCATCTCCGATTATCGATTCACATCAACATTTTTGGGATCCGGCAAGTGGTGGTGACTATGGGTGGCTGAGCGGTCCCTTCGAGCCGCTCAACCGAAAGTTCGAGCCGCGCGATCTGCACCCGGCTTTGCAGGCCAACGGTGTGGTTGGAACTATCCTCGTGCAGACCTGGAATGATCTCGGCGAGACCTGGGACTTCATCGAAACGGCAGCAAACACCGATTTTGTCGCTGGCGTGGTCGGCTGGGTCGATCTGACCGATCCGCACGTGGCAGATACGCTTGCGGAACTCCAGCAAAGTCCGAACGGAAAGTGGCTCGTTGGTATACGGCATCTGATTCAGACGGAACCCGATCCGAACTGGCTTTTGCGCGACGATGTACGCCGAGGTCTTCAGGCAGTGCAGGATGCGGGTCTGGTCTACGACCTCGTTCCCAACCTTCCTCAACTCCCTTCGGCGATCGAGACGACGAAAACTTTTCCCGAGTTGCGCTTTGTTCTCGATCACATGTCCAAGCCGAACATCAAGAACCGCGAGTACGATGAGTGGGCCGAGCTCATGCAAGGCTTCCGCAGGGAGCGGCGGCATGTCTGGTGCAAACTGTCAGGTATGGTCACCGAAGCCGATTGGCACGATTGGACGCCAGCTGATCTGAAGCCCTATGTGGATCATGTCCTTGAAATCTTTGGTCCCGACCGCTGCATGTTTGGCACCGATTGGCCGGTCTGCCTGGTTGCCGGCAGCTATGATGATGTTATGGGTGCCTTGCGTGAAAGTCTGCCGGATTTGACAGCGCAACAACGCGATCAGATTTTCGGCGGATCGGCCATCGAGGCGTACAAGCTGCCGGCTTTCAATCATGAGCCTTGAACCAATCGTATCAAGCGATATTATTCGCAACGAGAGCGGCTTCAATAAACGCCACGGCAGCTGCCGTCTTCCTTGCGGATTGCCGTCCCGATCTCATCGGCTTTTCGCTGGACCGCATCACTGTCCATTGCCTTAATCGCCAATGCCAGATCGTGGGCTGAGAGTTTCTTTCGCTCGAGCGGTTCTGGACCGGCCCCCAATGAGGCGATGCGTTTGGCCCAGAAAGGTTGATCCCCAAAAAAGGGGCAGATTGCGCTAGGCTTTCCGGCGCGCAATGCGGCTGCGGTGGTTCCGGCACCTCCATGATGGATAACACCTGAGACCCTAGGAAATACCCGGTCATGCGGCGCGCCTTCGATTATGTGGATATTCGGGGAGGTGGCTCCTGCCGACAAGGCACCGCCACCTGTAGCCAGTATTCCGCGCTTTCCGGTCATTGCCAAAGACTCCATAACAAGGTTTGTCAGCTTTTCAGGATCAAGGCCCGGCATGCTTCCAAATCCGATATAGACAGGAGGATCGCCATCACCGAGGAACGCGGCAAGGGGTTCGGTAGGCTGCCATGCGCTGCTATCGACAAACCAATATCCGCTGACAAGGACGTCGCTCCCCCAATCCGGCGGCACCGGCACCACATGCCTGCTGTAGGCATAAAGCGTACGGGATGGAAAGGAAGAAGCGGTCCGGTGCTTCGAAAGATGCAGCGATGTTGTCCGCCACTGTCTGATCAATTTGCCGAAGATTAACTCTGCTCCCTTGATCGCCAAAGTGTGGCTTGCCTTGTTAAGTGGTCCAAGGTTTGAAAACGGCAACATCGGACTGGGAAAGTAGGATGTCGGTGTAAATCCTGGCAAAGGAGAGGCGAGTATTGAGGGAACACCAAGCGCCTCCGCGATGTGAGGGGAAGCGATGGATTTGGGATGATGGACGATGACGTGTGGCGCGAACTGTTGAAGCGCGCTCCATTCGGCGTCAAGGAGCTGACGCATCATCGGTCGCACATGTTGGAGGAGCTTGAATCCTGCACTGAACCCCTTGCCACTCGCCAAGGCGGACCGTCCCTCGGGCGTATCGATCAGTGCCAGCATACTTCCCGGCAGGGGCACGAATGGTATTTTGTACTCACATGCCATTGACGAGAATTGCTCCGGTCCGGCAAGCTGGACCTCGTGGCCGCGGGACATCAGCCCAGAAGCAAGAGCGATGTATGGCTGCACGTCACCTCTCGTGCCGTAAGTTTGAATTGCAACCCGCAACGCTATCCTCCATGGGCCAGTCACGTTGGTCGTGACTCAAGACCCTGTCGTAAGCAAAATCAGCAATCGTCACGTACCTTGAAGAAAGGCTCCGACAGGCGCCTGTGATCGCCATGTTCCCCGCCAAGGTTCCACACCGCGCAAGTCGGACGTTTGGAAGCCGCCAGCGCTGTAGCCTGACCAGACTTCCAAACCATAGCAGACGCTACATTTTCGGCGGCTCGTTCAAGTTCGGTGCCGGCGGCGCGGGCACAGCGGGATCAGTTGCGGGCTTGCCGAAGGGTGGTGAACTCAGATCGTTGTCAGCCCCGCCACCAAGGCCCCCGCCCAATCCGCCACCCAGACCGTTGCCTTGGTCGAAACCTGGGATTTCGATCTTCATTGTTGCAGGATCTGTTGCAGGACCCGTGCCTTTGTAATGCATCACCATCTGCGGGAATGCGATCGTCAATCCTATCATTATTACCTGAATGCAGACGAAGGGCACGGCGCCCCAATAAATCTGACCCGTGGTGACGGGCTGGATTTTCTTTCCGGTTATCTTATCGAGATAAGGCACTTTTGCCGCGACGGATCGCAGATAGAACAAGGCGAAACCGAAAGGCGGATGCATGAAACTCGTTTGCATGTTGATGCCAAGAAGAACGCCGAACCAGATCAAATCGATCCCGAGTTTGTCGGCAGCGGGCGCGAGCAGAGGCACGACGATAAAAGCGAGCTCGAAAAAATCGAGGAAGAAGGCAAGGAAAAATACCAGCACATTGACGACGATAAGAAAGCCGACCTCACCGCCGGGCAGGCCAACCAGCAGATGCTCGACCCATACGTGACCGTTCACGCCATAAAAGGTCAACGAGAAGACGCGTGCCCCTAGCAGGATAAACATCACAAATGATGACAGCCGCGTTGTGGAGGCTAGAGCTTGACTTATGACGCTCAAGCTCAGTCTTCCCTTTGAGGCCGCCATGATCAAAGCGCCCACCGCGCCCATTGCGCCACCTTCGGTAGGCGTTGCAATGCCTAGGAAAATTGTGCCGAGAACGAGAAAGATCAAGGCAAGTGGCGGTATCATGACGATGATGACTTGCTGGGCCAAGCGCGACATCAGGTTAAGTTTGAGCGTCCGGTCAACGAGAGCAAACCCATAGATGATAACAATTGCAAGCGTAGCACCCCAAATATCGGCGTTCGCTCCGGCAAAAGTCGCGAGCAGGCGGCTGGCTGCATAGGCACCAGCACCGGCGATGGCGAGTGTGACGAGGAGGGAGGCGATGCCAGAGCCCAAAGTACGGGCTTCGATAGGAAGAGCTGGCATGGAATCCCGCTTCCAAAAGGTCATCAGTAGGATATAGCCGACATAGAGCCCGGTAAGAACAAGACCGGGAATAAGTGCACCATGATACATATCTCCGACCGAACGGCCCAGCTGGTCGGCGAGAACGATCAGCACCAGCGACGGCGGTATGATCTGCGCCAACGTCCCAGAGGCCGCAATGACACCGGATGCAACGCGGCGGTCATAGCCATAACGCAGCATGATGGGCAGCGAGATCAGGCCCATTGCGATCACGGAGGCAGCGACCACGCCAGTGGTTGCCGCAAGCAGCGCCCCAACGAAAATAACGGCATAAGCCAAGCCACCTCGGACCGGGCCAAACAGCTGGCCAATCGTATCGAGAAGGTCTTCGGCCATGCCGGAGCGCTCGAGGACTATGCCCATGAAGGTGAAGAACGGAATGGCAAGAAGAGTTTCATTGGACATTGTGCCCCAGAAGCGCTCGGGCAACGCATAGAGCAAGGGCCAGGAGAGCGTAATACTTCCGTTGGAATAGGGTGCCAGTTGAACGCCCACGAAAAAGAACAGCAAGCCGTTGGCCGCAAGGGCAAACGCCACCGGGTAGCCGATGAGCATGAAGATGATCAGGGAAGCGAACATGATTGGCGCCATGTTTTGCGCTATAAACTCAATCATTGCGGGCCTCCGCCAAGGCCACTTCCTGTTCCGCAATTTCCTCGCGCGACATCGGCGGTGCGGGATCCGGGATATCTCCCCGGATCACTGCAATCTTCTTGATGATCTCCGAAATCCCTTGCATGGCGAGGAGGACGAAGCCAATCAACAAGACAAGTTTGGCGGGCCAGAGAATCAACCCGCCGGCGCTGGAAGACACTTCGCCGCTATTGTAGGAAAGCCTGACGTAAGGAATGAAGTAGAAAATCATCAGAATTACGAACGGCATGAGAAATACCACATGTCCGAACAGATCGATCCAGTGCTGCACGCGCCGGGAAAAAGCTCCATAAACGATGTCAATGCGAATATGTTCGTTCTGCTGGAGCGTATATGCGGCAGCGAGCATAAAGGCGCCGCCGAAAAGGTACCACTGCAGTTCCAGCCAGGAATTCGAGGACATATTGAAGGTCTTGCGAACGACCGCATTACCGGCGCTGACGATAACCGCCAAAAAAATGAGCCAAGCTACATAACGCCCGATCAGTTCGTTGATTCGATCAATTGTTCTCGATAACGCGAGTAAGGCCGACACAGATTTCCTCCCCATGAGCTTCGACTTAAGTGGAATATTTGCTTGTCACGTTATCGGCGATTGGTCAAATAAAGCTCTTCCCTAATGGCATTTGGCATATGGCGGTGTCCCAGGCGATATAGATCAGAGTACCCGGTCTGCCGGGCAGGCGAGGAGTGCAACTCAAATTGTTGTTTGGATCCCTAGTTCGACTACGCGCCCCGTAGGAAGACGGAAGTAATCCGTCGCACTGGTGGCATTGCTGGCAAGCGCGATGAAGACGCGATCCTGCCAAAATGGCATTCCGCCTTTTGCTGCCGGTATCAATGTGCGCCGCGACAGGAAGAACGAGGTCGACATGATGTCAAACTTCCAGCCAAGCTTTTTGGCAAGGATAAGGGCGCGCGGCACATTTGGCGTTTCCATATAGCCGAAGGTGATGATCGCCCGGCTGAAATGCGGCGTGAAACTTTCGTAGAAGATCTTGTCGTCGTCGGCCACAAACGGCGTAGGAGCTGTCACCACGCTCAGTATGACGTTTTTCTCATGCAAGACCTTGTAGTGCTTCAGGCTATGAAGAAGGGCGGTTGGTGCCCCCTCAACATCGCTGGTGAGGAAGACTGCCGTGCCTGGAACGGTTGTCGGCTTCTTTTTCGTCAGGCTCTCGATTACAGTTCGCAAGGGAATTTCATCTGCCCGTGTTTTCACCAGGAGCAACCGGCGTCCGGCCATCCATGTTTGCATCAGGAAGGCGACGGTCAGGGCGACCACAACCGGCACCCAGCCGCCTTGGGCAAATTTCGCTATGTTGGCGACGAAAAAGCCGGTGTCGATAATCGCGAGCGGAATGATAACGAGCAAAGCCAGCAACAAAGACCATCGCCAGATCCTGCGCATAACGACGAACAGCAGGGCGACCGTGATGAGCATCTCCCCGGTAACGGCTATACCGTAAGCCGCGGAGAGCGCACTGGAGCTTCTGAAACCGATGATCAGGATAATGACGCAGATCATAAGCAGGGTGTTGACCTGCGGCATATAGATCTGGCCGGACTGCGTCTCCGACGTATGCTGAACATGAAAGCGCGGCAGCAGATTAAGATGCATAGCCTGGCGTATGAGAGAATAGGCGCCCGATATCACGGCCTGACTGGCAATCACGGTGGCAGCCGTTGCCAAAATGACCATGGGCATACGTGCCCAGTCGGGTTGCATCTCAAAGAAGGGATGCCCGGCAGCAGGATTTGTCAGTACAAACGCTCCCTGTCCGAAATAATTCAGCAGCAGGCAGGGAAAAACTATGGCGAACCAGGCGACGACAATGGGTCTACGGCCAAAGTGTCCAAGATCGACATAGAGCGCCTCGGCACCGGTTACGGCGAGAAAGACTGCGCCCAGAACAGGAATTGCTATTTCCGCGTGCAAAACCAGAAATCTGATGCCGTAATAGGGATTAACCGCCGCCAGAATCGACGGCTGCTCGACGATATGAACGAGCCCCGAGACACCCAGAGCGACGAACCACAGCGCCGTAATCGGACCGAACACGGAGGCGACACGCTCCGTTCCAAACCTCTGCACGAGAAAGAGTGCAAGGATGATGGCGACCGTGATGGTGACGATCCAGTGGGCCAAGGTAGGCGCTACAACCTCCAGACCTTCAACAGCTGACAGAACGGAAATTGCGGGCGTTATGATGGCATCACCGATAAACAGCGAGGCTCCTATGACGCCGAGTACAAGGACCCACAACGGCTTGTTTTTAAAGCTCTGTTGCGCCAGCGCAGTCAGGGATAGTGTTCCGCCTTCGCCATTGTTGTCAGCCCTGAGCACGAAGCTGACATATTTGATCGTCACCACGGTTGTAAGCGCCCATACAATGAGGGAGAGCAAACCGAGGACCTCGAGCGGGGCGAATGAAACGTTCAACGAGCCTGACGCATGCAAGGCTTCGCGAAAGGCATAAAGCGGACTGGTGCCGATGTCGCCATAAACGACGCCCAATGCCCCGAGCACCAGAAGCGGCATCCCGCGTGAACCGTTAGCGGAGCTTGAAACTTGCGGATCCCTGGCGCGCAGCTCGGTGGAAATCAATGGAACGTCCTCATCTGATTAGGGGTAAGTCCGCCGCCCGTCACGGTCAAGGTGAGCGCCTCAATTAGATGATGCCTCCAGGAGTTACAACACGCATCCGGACAGGGGCCCGTGTCTTGTTCGCGCTTCCTTGCCGCTCTTTCCTCTATCGCGCGGCAAACGACGCCCGTACATCCCAGTACCGCCCCCCGGTAGGCAATATTGCTTACTGAACAGTTCCGCCGTTGCTGCATAGCAACAGATCCAAGCTCTCTCAAGCACGGAGATCGGCGACACAACCTCGTTGGCCGATGGACCTCCTAATTCTGGCCCTCAGGCCCTTTATCCTTGTCAAGGCCAACTTCCGCGTTTGGCTCGACCGAGCCTGGCGGCGGATCCTGACCGGAACAAAATGCCAGTGCTGCCAGGAGTGAAAATATTGCAACAAGTGCCGGGAGCACCAGGTATCGCTGTCTCATGACCGACTCCGGAATTATCGAGGCCTGGCGCAAAACCACGCGATCTCGGCGGTTGAGCCCAGCCTCGGCCCTGCGACCAGATTCAAACCTGATCGAGTCACCAATGTTCCCGATTAAGACAGCGATAGCTCTGCCCGCGCGCGCAACCAGGAATTATAGTAAAAGTTCCTCGGTTCACGCCTTCACCGGAGCGTTGTCCGCCGCATCGTACAGATTCACATTCTACTCGGACCAAGGGGAGCGTGCTCGCACCGAGACGACTTCCAAGGCCGCAAGCTTCTTCAGCGATGCCTTAGATTAGGAGACTCGAGTCGAGTAGTGTATGATGTCTTCAATCAGGGAAGCGGCTCAATGTTCTGAGCTCAATTATATTGCCCACCCTCTTTGTGGCGATAACGTTTCCAGTCTCTGCGGCATGCCCCCCAGGATCAAACAACGATCCTGAAGCATCAGGCCAGCTATGCCTGGTGGAAAGATTTCGATGTCCATTCAACAATTTATGACCATAAACAGGTTGCTCAACGGCCTTAGGGCTGCTGATTTCGCTCTATTGGAACCGCATCTCCGTTACCGCAACTTTGCGCTGAAGGAGTATGTCGAGCGCCAGGGCCAGCCGATAGACTATGCCATCTTTTTCGACTCTGCCATCGCATCGACGGTTGCAAGCAGCCCCGGCGGCGAAGATGTCGAGGTTGGTCTCATCGGATTTGAAGGAATGTCCGGAACGGCATTGGTGTTACGAGGGGACACGGCGCCGCTCGACACCTACGTCCAGTCGGCTGGCTATGGTTACGCTGTACCGGCACGCGCGTTTATGGCGGCGGTCAAGCAGAGCCGCACTTTGGAGGCGAGACTGCTGCTATACATACAAACCATGATCGTCCAAGCCTCGTCGACGGCTTTGGTCAATGGCACAGCCGATGCGGAAACAAGGCTGGCCCGATGGCTGCTGATGCTGCACGACCGTAGTGCAGGATCGAACATTGCCATCACCCACCAGTTCATTGCGGTGATGCTGGCAATGCATAGGCCGTGGGTTACCGAAACGCTGCACGTGCTTGAAGGCAAGCATTTGATCCGTTCCACACGTGGCAATGTCCAGATACTCGACCGAGCCGGTTTGATTGCCGAGGCAAGAGGTTTTTATGGCATGGCGGAGGAAGCGTACGAACGGATTATGGCTCGTCGGGATGCGCCAAGCGGGGCTGATCTCAGGATTGTGGAAAGTTGATAAATCACCCTGCAAGGAACTTCCAGCAGTAGTCACATTTACCCTGACGCTACACCGGAGAGCTTCACTCTGATTCTCGGGATCGCTCCTGTTGTCGAGATGCATCTAAGAGATTGGATTAATTGCCGTTTCTATTTTTCACGGTTATTCTTGCGTTGCTGCCTGCCCAAACCGACCCCAATACTTATGGCAGCACTGGGCCGAAGCCGACTTAGTAGAACGCGCACTAGACCGCCTTTCGCTTTGGCGCTTCGGCCACTTTTTTCGCCTATCAGATCGTCCGCAGCTTTGCCGGCTCGTAAAAAGGCCCGATCAGCAGGTAGGGTGTTATTCAGCTGATCGGGCTAATGGCCCTCAAAAGGACCTGCCGACGGGGGTCGGAACAGAAACGTATCATCTATTCCATGACAGACAATCAGACCAATGGCCCCAGAACGACGGCAAAGGTCTTACTGGACAGGGAACCTCGGAGAGAATTGAGCGTTCGTGGTAAAGAAGTTCACGGGGCTGGGAGCCTATGAGAAGGAAGGGACAGCCCCGAGGCCTCGCTGAGGTCTTCCGGAGAGCAACCAGGCGTAAAGAACTCCCCGAGCACATGCAGAGTGGCCATGATCTCCCCGAGACGGACGAACATTTTGCGCAGCTCCTGCGGAGGCTGGACGTGGCCGAAGCGAGGCAGGTAAAGTACCCTGTGCCTTTTCAAAGATCACCCGGTTAGCCACATATGCCTGTGGGCAATCTCTGAGCATCGAGAATCCCTCATCGTCTCCCCATTTCCGCGCCTTGTTCGGCAATTTCCGGGTCTTCGCATGAAGTCATCGCAAATCTAAGCACTGCTTTTGCTACCGACAAATTACGTCGGTGCATCTGAAGTCCGATTGGCAAATTTTTAGAACTATTAGGAAGCGCTTAATTACGGCGTCACGCGCATCGTGCAGAATTCATTTCTACTTCCAGAGCGGGTATCTGGACCCTCGAACGACATGGAGCTATGTCATGAATCACACTTTCAAAGCGCGACACGCGGCGATAGCGCGATGGCACTGCAGCGTGACGAACCTACGAGACATTATTGCCACCTGGCGCGAGCGAAGCCGTTTTCGCGGCGACCTCGAACAAATTTCGAGAGACAATCCATATCTGATCGACGATATCGGTCTGACCAAACGGCAGGTCGAGGCGGAACTCGCCAAGCCCTTCTGGCAAGTATAAGCAAGTTCTGAAATGACACCGGCGCCGAGAGAACGATACCGCTACAAGAGGAACGAATTCCCCTGGCCGCGTTGGCGGGCATCATTGCCACCGTCACCGTCTTCGCCGTGGCGCAGGGGCTAACCTATCCGCTGCTCAGCTTCATCCTGGAGCGGCAGGGGACGACGCCCGGCCTGATCGGTCTGTCTGCGGCGATGACGCCGCTGGGTTTCATCATATCTGCGCCATTGGTTCCGGCGATGGCACTGCGGCTGGGCGGGGCACGACTTGCGATCCTTTGTTCAAGCATGGCGGCAGTTGCCCTGATCGCTATTGGCTGGACGCAGGAAGTCTGGGCCTGGATGCCGCTGCGCTTCCTGCTCGGTTTCTTCGCCAACCCGCTTTACGTCATCAGTGAAACCTGGCTCATCTCGATTACGCCCGCTGCACGCCGGGGTCGTATCATGGGGCTCTATTCCTCCATCGTTTCGGGCGGGTTCGCTATTGGCCCGCTGTCCCTCGGTCTGGTCGGAACGCAGGGATGGCCGCCCTTCATGATCGGCATCACCGCCTTTCTTTTCTGCGGCCTGACCGTACTTGCGGTCGTGCCACGCCTGCCGAAGATGCCGCATGAAGGGGAGCCAACATCGGTCGCCGGCTTCTTCAAACTTGCGCCCCTGCTGTTGTTCGCGGTTTTTTCCGCAGCCGCCTTCGAGCAGACCGTGCTGTCCATGTTTGCGGTCTATGGCGCCGCATATGGCAGCGGCGAGGAGCGTATTGCTTCGCTCATTACCTGTTTCATCGCAGGCAATGCCGTCCTGCAAATCTTGCTCGGACGCTTGGCCGAACAGGTTGGCTCCGGGCGGACAATGTTGTTTTGTGTACTCGCTGCCCTGGCTGGTTGCCTGCTCTTGCCGCTTGTATTCAACTCATGGCTCATATGGCCACTCGTTGTCGTCTGGGGCGGCGTTTCGTTCGGCATCTACACTCAATCGCTGATCCAGCTCGCCGAGCGATTTACGGGTCATGCTCTGATCGCCGGTAACGCCGCCTTCGCGTTTGTATGGGGGATCGGGGGCATCGTGGGCTCGCCTGCGACAGGCCTCACGATGCAACTGATCGGCCATGAGGGGCTGCCATGGTCGCTTGGTCTGTTGTGCTGCGTCCTGGCAGTGTTTTTGATAGCTGCGAGGGTGGACAAGGCCTCGTAGCCAAATTGCTTAGGCAGTTTTGCAATAAATAGTCCAAACAGTCTATTACGTTTCCGCCGCGAATCCTGGATTGATTCGATCAGGGGTTACGTTATGGGCAGCAATAATGAACGAAAAACTGGGGCAGCTTATAAGCATTCTTAGAGAACAATCGGACGAAATCGCACAGCTCAATATGGATTATGCAGTCGAGCGCACGCTGGTAACGGGAGTGATGTCACTTCTGAGTGCACGTGGTCTCCTGTTGGATGTCGATTTTGACGAGATAGCGAGCATAGGTTCGACAGCCGGGAATTCACGGTTTTCGACTTTGCTGCAGAGCCGGATTGAAAGCCTGAGGACAGAGGCGGTGGCATAAGCCACCGCGCGGCGTCAGGCTTCTGCCCGCAAGCGGGCGAGTTCTGCTTCGAGCATTTTGATACGCTCGTCGCGCTCCGCCAACAAAGCGGCTACGTCGCTGGCTTCAAAACGCACGGGAATATGCTGAGGACAGTTCATGTCCCATGCGGTCACGGTGAAAAGGATCGCCTGCTCAGGTCGAGCACGATAGCCCTCCGGCATCAGGCGTTGCAACAAGTCCAGATCACCCTCTACGGTCCGCGCCTCGCCCCATAGCTTCACCCTCTGGCGATTGCGGTAATCGATGAGGAAAAGGAATGCTTTCGGATTATCCGCAAGGTTGCCCGAGGTTATGTACTGCCGGTTGCCCGTATAGTCCGCAAATGCAAGCGTCTTCTCATCCATAATCCGCAAGAAGCCGGCTGGCCCGCCACGATGCTGAATATAGGGCTGGCCCTGCGCGTTGACTGTGCCAAAGAAACTGCTGGTCTGGCCATGGATGAAATCAGCCAGATCGGGCGTAATGCCGGTTTGCCACGAGCCACGCTGCTCCATGCTTTCATAACCATGGCGCGAGCCCTTGCGGGTCTGGATTGTTTTGACGGTCGGCGTAAAGGCGACATCGCTGGAATACAAATTTTCGGGCATGTGAACCTCGAATATCCAAACTGCCACTCAGGAAGAATGGCGGAGGCACAACATAGGCTCTTCCATCCAATTGCTGTAGATATGATAAGCTGGAGCTAACCTCCAATAAAATGGAAGGATGAAGATGGATCGCCTCGACGCAATGGCAGTGCTTCTTTGTGTTACGCAGACAGGCAGCCTTTCCGCCGCCTCCCGCACGCTCGGCATGCCGCTCGCCACTGTCAGCCGAAAAATCTCCGACCTCGAGGCGCATCTGAAGACGCGCTTGCTCATTCGGTCGAGCCGCCGCGTGTCGCTCACCGACGCGGGCCGTGGCTATATCGAGGCGAGCCGGCTCATTCTGGAGCAGGTGGAACAGGCCGAGCGGGCTGTCGCCGGCGAGTACACTACTCCTAGGGGCGATATGACGATGACCGCGCCTGTAGTCTTCGGCCGCGTCCACGTGCTGCCCGTCGTGATCGAGTTTCTCAAGATTTATCCCGACATCAATCTGCGGCTCAGTCTCAGCGACCGTCAGGTCAATCTGGTGGAAGACCATATCGATCTTGCGCTGCGGATCGGCAATCTGCCGGACAGCAATCTTGTCGCGACCCGAGTCGGTTGGATTCGCCGGGCAACCTATGCAAGCCCCTCATATCTTGCGCAGCGGGGAGTGCCCGAGCGGCCAGAGGATCTGCATGGCCATGATTGCATTACATTCGAAGGTTTGAATTCACCGCAGACGTGGACCTTCATGAAGGGCAAAAAGGAGATAATCGTCCCGGTCCATTCCCGGCTGAGCGTGAGCACGGCCGATGCGGCGATCGACGCGGCGGTGGCAGGTCTTGGCGTGACGAGGCTTTTGTCCTATCAGGCGACACGGTCCATCGCCGCCGGCGAATTGCAGATCGTCCTCGAGGCCTTCGAACCGGAGCAGTGGCCGGTCAGCCTGATCTATGTAGCGCAAGGACTGGTACCGCTGAAAGTGCGGGCATTCCTGGATTTTGCCGTGCCAAAGCTAAGGAAGCAGGTCGTCGGATGAAATCACGCAAGCTCGTCCACGGTGATGCCGAGTGCAGCCGCGATTTTCTTGATGGTGTCAAAGCTTCCGTCCCTTGCCCCACTCTCAATTTGCGAGAGAAAGGCGGCACTGATTCCCGCTTTTGCAGCCAGTTCCCGCGCTGACAGATTGCGAAACTCACGCCACACTTTGATCTTGCTCTCTCCATCTATGATACGATCGGCAAACGCAGCCGGTATCAATTCCTCAGTCCCTGACGATAGTCTTCGGTGAAATTCGTCATATGCGGCAACATCGGCGGTCATTTCTGCCGCATCGACAAGGCGCTCATATTCGGCAAGTGGCAATATCGCCAGCCGGTCCCCGCTTGGAGTTGTGATAATATCAGGTTTGACCATCTCAGTTTCCATATACGCCGCCGCGCGGGCCGATAGCTTCGATGTGCAGAACATTTCCGTGGTCATCGAAAATCACACGCCAGTCCTCAACACGAAGGCGATATCCAGGCCCTGAAGCTTGACGACGTTACGCACCTGTGATGTCGGATACTCGGCATACTGGACGATTTTCGAGCGGATCAGCTTCGCTGTGTTCAACGGCATTCGGCTCAGCGCTTTCAACGCAACACGGCTGTAAGCGATGTTTTTCATGTTGTATGCGTAAAGCAAACTTCAAGCCAATAGAGAGCGGATCGACGACTCTACAAAAGCAGGTATGTGGGATATTTACCGATCCCGTGGATATCCCTGATTTCGTGGTGGCACTCTCCGAAATCCGGGCCGAGCGCGTCGAACGTGCTTTGGGATATCTGGATACGCCCAGGCGTCCCGCAGGATTCCATTCGGCTGGCAACGTTCACCGTGTGACCCCACACGTCGTACACAAAGCGTTTGCGGCCTATCAAACCAGCGATAACCGGTCCGGTGTTTATTCCAATGCGCAGATTGAGGCGCGGTTCCGAACCCGTGGTCCGGCACATCTCGGCCAGCATTGCCCTTGCGAACGCCACGGCCGCCTGTGCGTGGTCGGGTCGCGGGTCGGGTATCCCTGCTGCAGCCATATAGGCATCGCCAATGGTCTTTATCTTCTCGACACCATGCTGATCGGCAAGTTCGTCGAAACGGGAAAATAGTTCACCCAGTCTCTGCAGCAACTTGATGGGCGGGGTCCGGGCAGCAAACTGGGTGAAATTGACAATATCTGCAAAGACGATGGTGGCCATATCGATGCGATCGGCGATAACTTTTTCACCATCGGCAAGCCGCTTTATCACCTGTCTTGGAAGGATGGCATCGAGCAGCGTGTCCGCGCGTTCCTTTTCGAATTCGATCTGTGCGAGATACCGTCTTTCGCGCTCACGCCAACGGCTGCGTTCAAGACAGGCGGTTATGCGGGCGCGCAACAGGACCGGATCGATGGGCTTGTGCAGGTAATCCTCGGCTCCCGCCTCGATGCAGCGGATAATGGCGCCATCATCCTTCAACCCCGAAATCATGATGACCGGGATTTCGCGCAAGCGCTCATGTGACTTGAGACGGCCGAGAAGTTCAATGCCGTTCATGTCCGGCATCAGGATATCAGCCAAGGCCAGATCGAACTCCTGGGTCTCCAGGATGCTCAGGGCCTCCTCGCCGGAACCGGCGGCGGTAACAAGATGGCCATCGCGGGTGAGGCGCCTGTTCAGAAGGTCGCGGTTCGACGCTGTATCATCGACGATCAGGATACGCCCGGTCTCGCTGGAGGAGCGGACAACACGCGCGGCAATGGTCCGTACCAGATCGGCCGCTATGGTCACGTCAACATGATCAGTGAGCTTTTCGCGGGGGTCGTCGGAGAAAACGTCCAGCTTTCCATCGATCTGCTCCAGCAGGAACCGGCTTTCGAGAATGATCTTTGCGATATCGTCGGCGATGCTTGCGGAAAGGCTCCCTGCGAATTCTTCCATGACCATCTCCGAATAGCCGAGAATGGCGTTCATCGGGGTTCGCAGGTCATGGCGTAATTCGCTGTCGACCGCGAAGACGCCCGAACTGCCGGAAGCCTCGGTATCGAGCAGGCGCTTGATCAGGTCGTTCAGATCGCGCGCAGCGGCGAGAACCTTGTAGAGGTCGGGCAACGCATCATGGGGCCCGGAAGCCTGTACATCCTCGATCACCAGTTCCTGATAGCCCAAAATCGCCTGCGCCGGGTCGGCGATCTTTTGCACCAGCCTTGCGACGTAGACGCGGCGGCCCATATCCGTGGAGATCGACACGGCTCAGGCTCCCGTCAGTCTGACGATCTTGTCGAGAAGCGCAGGCAACTCGATCGGTTTGGTGTCGTAATCATCGCAGCCGGCTTCCATAGCCTTCTCCCTGTCCCCGGCCATGGCGTGGGCCGTGAGCGCGATGACAGGAATGGCGGCGGTAACGGGATTTCCCTTGATGCGCCGTGTCGCCTCCCAGCCGTCGATCACAGGCAGGCTCATATCCATCAGGACGAGGTCCGGCCTGCCGCTCACTGCAGCTTCGACGCCGGCGAGCCCGTCCGTGGCGATGATCACCTCATATCCCCGCCGCTCCAATCGGCGCGAAAGCATGTCGCGGTTCATCTCATTGTCTTCGACGAGAAGAATCTTGACCATATTCAGCTCCCTCAAGCATCTTCGCGAAGCGGCACGTGCCGCTTCAAGGCTGCGATCAGGTCGGCGCGGCCTTTTGTTCCTTTTCGGACAACCTCACTCGCACGCGTATTGAGCCAGGCCAGTTCGTCCCGCGTCAAATCCTTCGAGGTCACGACGACGACAGGGATGTCGACCAGATCCGTCCGGTCCTGGATCGCCCGAAGCAGGGCAAAACCGTCCATGTTCGGCATCATCAAATCGAGAACCATTACCGTCGGGCGTCCCGCCTCAAGCTCCGCGAGCCCGCGCTGGCCATCAATTGCCTCACGCACACGCCAGCCCTCGCGGGCCAGCACCCGGCGGAACAATTCGCGCGTTGCGGGATCGTCGTCGACAATCAGCACGTCGTGCTGCCCGGTACCTGCGACCGCATTCAGCATTTCAACGAGCTGGCGCGGATCGATGGGCTTGACCAGGTGGCCCGCTGCACCGAAGGCCATTCCCATCTCACGATCCGCGACGACCGTTGCGAGGATCACGGGGATATCCCGCAGTGCCCGATCCGACTTGATCTCGCGCAACACCGACCAGCCGTCCTGGCCCGGCATGATGACATCGAGGATGATGGCGTCGGGGCGCGATTTGCGTATCTTTGTCATGCCCTCCTCGCCGCCAGCTGCTTCGATGACGTTGAAACCTGCGTTGCGTACCGCTTCCGAAATGAACTTGCGTGCCCGTTCCTCATCGTCGATGACCAGAACAGTTCCACGCATTGCGTTGTCGGGCAGCTCCTCAGGAGCCGCTTCCGGGGCGAGGGGTGTTGCACCATTTGCCGGTATGGTGAAACGGAAGGTCGATCCTTCGCCGAACTTGCTTTCCACCTCGATCGTACCGCCCATCATCTTGATGAAATGCTGGGTGATCGCGAGGCCAAGGCCGGTGCCGCCGTAGTTGCGGGTGGTGGACGCATCGACCTGTACGAAAGCCTGGAACAGTTTTGTCTGCTGCTCCTCGGTCATGCCGATACCATTGTCGCTGACCGCGAACTCAACCAGATCGCCGGTTTCCCTGTCATGATATCGCCTCACCGAAAGGCGGATCTCGTCGTTCTGGGTAAATTTCGCTGCATTGGAAAGCAGATTGAACAGGTTTTGCCGCAGCTTGGTTTTATCGGTCTCGATTTCGTCTGGTTCTACCGATGCCTCGATCGTGAGGCGATTGCCCTTCTTGGTGATGAGCGGAGCTACGGTGCTCTCCACGTCTGCCAGAAGCTGCTTTACGCTTACAGGCTCGATGTAGAGCTCCATCTTGCCTGCCTCGATCTTCGACAGATCGAGAACATCGTTTATCAGTGCAAGAAGGTGACGGCCGGACCCCATGATCTTGCCAAGGTCAGCAACGAACCCCGGTTTGTCCCAATCGCTTGCATCCTCCATCAGCATCTCGCTATAGCCAATGATGGCGTTGAGAGGCGTTCGCAATTCATGACTCATCGAAGCGAGGAAACGGCTCTTTTCCTGGCTCGCGACTTCCGCGCCGCGCCGTGCCTCCTCGAGCTCGGCCTGACGATGCTTCAGATCAGTGATGTCCGTATACACCGCAACTGTGCCGCCTTCGGGCGTCTTCCGCTTGGCAACGCGTATCCAGGTGCCGTTGGAAAACTGCCGCTCCATGGTGCCGTGCGGATCCCGCTGGCGTCGCATCGCCTCTTCGAGCCAGGTCTCCCGTTCAGCGCGATCTATCTCGGTCCGCCCGCGCTCCGCCTGCGCCCGCATGATGTCCTCGAAGCTTGTTCCAGGCTTCATAAGGTCAGCCGTCTCGGGAAAGATTTCCAGATAGCGCTGGTTTACGAGAACGAGCTTGTCCTCTGCGTCGAAAAGGGCAAACCCATCGGGGATGGTCTCGATGGCAGTTCTTACGGTATTGCGCTGGTGTTCAGCAGCCGCTTCAAGGGCCCGCCGCTCCGCCTGACCATCACGCAGCAGCCGCAATGTCGTCGCAAGCCGGCCAAATTCGTCGCGCCCTTCGGGAGGCAGTTCGACATCCTCGCGCCCTTGGGTGAGTTGAGCCATTGCTCTGTCGACGCGGCCAAGCGGCACAAGAATTGACCTGAGCACGAGCCACGTCATTATCGCGCCAACGATCGTGATTGCACTGACGGAGATCATGGCGCGGCGAAATGTATTTCGCATGGTAGTGATGGCCATGTCCCGCGCGGCATCGGCTTCGGTTTCAAGGCGCGTCCCGAGCGCCGTCAGCACCCCGTCGATCTCGTCACTATAGTTTCTTGCCGAGGCCAGCCGCGTGTTGCCGATCACGCGATTGTCGGCCGTATAGGCATCAACCGCCTCCATTGCCTGATCGTAATAGGCCTTTGCGCCTTTCTCGATCATATCGGCGGCTTCGGGCGCAAACTCCCGGATTCGTGCCAGATCCTCCTCGAGCGCGGCTCTTGCCGTCGCGGCACGGCGCTCCGACAATGTCAAAAGGCTGACCGACAGGTCGGTCAGCCAATAGCGCATTTCGCCAAAATGCCGATGTGCCTTGGCTGCTTCGCTGAACATGTGAAAACGTGCATTTGCCGCCGCGACGCGTCGCTGATTGTCAAGCAGATCGTGGCCCATGAAGGCAACGCTGAGAAGGAGTGCGCCCAGGAGACCCGCCGAAAGGCAGATGAGCCGTAGCGGTATCTTGCGCTCCAGCAAACGCCCGATGCGGGATCCGATGGCGTTGAAGGCGTTCATTTGAAGAGCGTGATGCTGATCGCACCGCCCAGGTCGCCTTCGGCGCCACCCTCTTTCGGATAGCCGGAAATGTCCACTTCGCCCTTGGGCTGACCATGACAAGTGAGACATGACTTCGAGTAGTATTCAGGTATGAGCATGCGAAACGACTGGCGCCCCTTCATTGAAACTTCCTCGACGAAGGGTTTGCCCTTGGGCCAATCGGGTGCCAGAAATTTGGTTTCTATTACCTGCTGCTCCCACTCATCGGGAAGCGCCTTGCGGTTGCGCACGAGATCCTTTGGCGCCGTGACCTTCATCTTTGCCTCGTTGCCAACTTTCTCTTCGAAGCGCTCGTTGACCAGACGGGCGAAGGTCGCAGGAATGAACCCCTTGAAGCCAACGCCTTCCGTATTGATCAATTTCTGATGCTCGTCCACGACTTCGCGCAATGCCGCGACCTGTGCATCGAACAGCCGCTTGTCCTGAGCGTCGAACGTGTTCTCGGGTGCAGGGTCCCCCTTGGCAAAGATTTCCAGCGCTTCATCTGTAACGCGCTGGCCAGTGAGGTTCTTGTCGCCCATCGATGCATCATTGATGATATTCTGGTGACTTGAGATGACGTTCCGGCCCGCGCGCAAAAAAGCAGCAAGCCGCTCTCCCGTTGCGACATCGTTTTCGCTATCTGCTGCAACCGCGCCGGCAAAAGCGCAAAGCACAACTCCTGCTAGAAAAACTCCGCACGTCAGACCGCGATGCATGGTAGTTCCCCGTATTTTTTATTGATTATAGGAGCAAGTGTAGCAGACGCGAGAAGAATTCAAAAGCGCCCCATTTGGGGCAGGCCACGCGCTGGTTGCAGATGCATTTGTCTCGGCACGATAGTTAGCTCTTGCGCTAAGTATCAGGACATGATAGTTAGCCATATGGAAAACTATTCGACCCAGTTGAACGATATATTCCAAGCGCTCGCCGATCCCACCCGTCGCGCCGTCCTGAGCCGGTTGGGGAAGGGGCCTGCAAGCATCAGCGACCTGGCCGATCCTTTCGACATGGCTTTGCCATCCTTTTTGAAGCACATCCATTTCCTCGAAAGCAGCGGGCTCATCCAGACGCGCAAGCAAGGTCGCGTGAGAACATGTGTGATCAAGAAGGAACGGCTTGCCGCGGTGGACGCATGGTTGTCCGAACAACGTGCACTTTGGGAAGACCGAACCGACAGGCTCGAGCAATTTGTTACTGACGCCGACAAGAAGGAAAGACAAGAATGAGCCAGACCGTAGATCCAAATCTCGACCTCGTTATTTCAAGGGTGATCAAAGCGCCAAGATCAAGCGTCTGGAACGCGTGGACCACTGCGTCAAGCTTTGAGCAATGGTGGATTCCAGCACCGGCCAAGTGCAGGGTTGTTGAAATGAATCTTCGCCCTGGCGGCGCATTGATCACCGAGATGAGTGAAAACGGCGGCGATTTCGTTCCCCATCTGAGCGGCTGCTTTCTCGCTCTCGATAACCTTGAACGGATTGTCTTCACAAACTCTCTTGTCGGCGGGTGGAGACCTGCAGAACAGCCGTTCATGACGGCGATCATTACCCTGCAAGATCATTCATCGGGCACCGGCTATCGCGCCCACGTGATGCATAAGAACGGTTCCGACCGGAATACTCACGAAGAAATGGGCTTTTTCGACGGGTGGGGGACAGTTGTAGAGCAACTGGCCAGCCTTGTTGAGCGTCAGCCGACATAGATAGTCCAAATGGCATTACGATCCCTAATCATAACCAGCGCCTGATTTAAATAATCCGTCGGTTCCGGGTACTAGCACCAATCGAATGATGAGGGGCCTCCACCAAAGGACTACGCCACGTCACCCTTCGCGGCGCATTCATTTCGCGCCGTGTCGAGCGTTATGATGAACAAGGTTGCTCGGGGGAAAGGTGGCTACAATTCCATGTTTATCGATGCCAGAGAACTGCCAGGCGGGTCTGTTCTGGATGCGGCGATCTGCATCGTCGGGGGTGGGGTCGCAGGTATCACGCTTGCACTCGAGTTTGCACGCCGCGGTATCGAGACATGTGTCCTTGAAGGCGGTGGGCTCAAATTCAACGCCGCATCGCAGTCGCTCTACCGGAGCGAGAATGTCGGTCTCGCATACGATCTCCACGCGAGCAGAACCCGGCAATTGGGAGGCAGTTCCAATTGCTGGGGAGGCTGGATCAGGCCATTTATTGACATTGATTTTGAACGAAGGGATTGGGTGCCGAATAGCGGCTGGCCATTCGACCGGACGGAGGTCGAGCCGTTTTACCAACGCGCGAACGACCTCGTCAAGGTCAACGACCACAGCTTCGAGCCGCAATTCTGGCGCGAACACCTGTCCGTCAAGCAAGTGCAACTGCTTGAGCTGAACGATGGATCGCTTGAGACGATCGTGAGTAAATTCAGTCCGCCGACCCGCTTCGGCCGGGACTATCGTGCGGCGTTGGCTGCTGCTGCAACAACCAGAGTGCTACTCAATGCGAACGTGACCGAGATAGAGACCAGCGAAGATGCCGCAACGGTTACCGGCGTCCACGTGGAGACGGCCGAGCACAAGAAGATATTCGTGCGGGCTAAACGTACGATTCTTGCGGCAGGCGGCGTTGAGAATGCGCGTCTCATGCTGCTTTCCAACAAAGTCGCCCAACAGGGAATTGGCAACCACTACGATGTTGTCGGGCGCTATTTCATGGAACACCCGCGCATCCGGCAAGGACAGATGGTGCCTCTGAACAATGCGGCGGCCTTCCGGTTCTATGATGCCCGCCACACCTATCACAATCCAGATCTTGCAGTGGATGGCACCAGCGCCAGCGCACATTTCGGATTGGCGGAGCAGGTGCAGCGGCGGGAAAAACTGGTGCAGTGCCGCACCTATTTCCGCGCGTGCCGTTCAGGAGAAGACAGCGACGTCACAGAGCGGTTTCATGAGCTCTATAGTGCCATAAGATTGAAGAACTATCGCGACATCAAATTGCGGACCTTTGCGACGGTTGCGCGCGGGAGCCCAAATCTGATGGCGTCGTTGCTCTACCGAAGGCTGAGGCTGGCGGCAAAGTCGGACTACTTCCAGATCGAAAGCGTTGTCGAGCCTGTCCCGGACAGGGAGAGCCGCATAACTCTTTCGCGGCAACGTGATAGTCTCGGCCTCAACCGGGCCGAACTGAATTGGCGGGTTGGCGATCTGGAAAAACGCACACATCTGCGAATGCTGGCTTTAATGAAGGCCCAGTTCGAAGCTGGGGGCATGGGGCGCGTCGACCTCGAGCGGGCCGATGCGGGTCTACAGCTCCCCATCATCGGCTGCAATCATCACATGGGAACGACGCGCATGCACACCGACCCCCGACTGGGCGTGGTCGACCGGAACTGCAAGGTACACGGCATCCATAATCTTCACGTCGCCGGCAGTTCGGTATTTCCGACCTGCGGCAACGACATGCCGACTTTGACTATCGTCGCTCTGACATTGCGCCTAGCCGACCACATCACGGCGCAGGACGGCCTTTGAGCCGGGCGGCCAAGGGTTTCACCGGAATTGTGAAACTGTGTCAGCGGGTAAGGGACTGCAGGCGACTTTCGTCGGTTAGTGTCGCTGTGCGGTTGATGATCGTGCGGCCTTTGGCGTCACTCATGAGATAGCGGCCGTCCTTTATGCGTTCGCTCATGCCATTCCTGTGACGAACTTCGATAGGACCGTCGCTTGCCGCCCGGCCAGGCGCTGCCGAAGGGGACCGGCCGGGGCCGGCAGCTGCAGAATTGCCCTTGCCACCGGCATTGCCATTGTTGCCGCCAGCGTTGCCGGAATTGCCACCAGCGTTGCCGGAATTGCCACCAGCGTTGCCGTTATTGCCACCAGCGTTGCCGCCGGCGTTGTTTCCACCACCGCCATTGCCATTGCCTCCGCCATTATTGCCGTCCTTTGCGAGGGCTGCCTGGGGCTGCAAGGTGGGGAAATGACCGTCGAAAGTGAAGGTGTAGGGCGCCAGCGCCAGCGCCGTTGCCAGCGCGGCGGTGCAAAGGACGGGTACCGGTCTCGTGCGGGCAGGCATCGTGCCTCCTGTCATTCCGGACCTGGCGGGCGGGAAACCCGCTGCCTCGGGGGAAGAACTCCATAACTCAGATAACGACGGCTTGCCGTCGCGTAATCAGACTTAGGTCTGACCATGCCGGGGCATAGGTCCGAAACAGGCCGGACTGGAGGCCCACTGGCGGAACGAGGCTGCCCCTCTTTACGTTTGCTTGCGGTTTTGCCGCGCATTTCTCCG
>NZ_PGGN01000006.1 GCF_003010935.1 Phyllobacterium endophyticum | reverse complement strand
CCTTCGACAAGCACTATGTCGAGAACTGGTCGCTGCTGCAGGACATCCTCATCATCCTCAAGACCATTCCAGCTGTCTGCGCACTGCGCGGATCCTATTGAGCCCGCGATGCGCGGGAGGCCGGCAAACGAGCGTTCTGGCCCGGGCTATGCGTGGGCCAACGAAAACAAGGCCGTGATCAGCCGCAACAATTTCGCCTTTGCAGCCGCTACCGGCTGCGTCGTCATCTTGCTGTTCACGCTCGGCCTTTCCTTTCCGCCATTGCTGGTCGAAGACGGTCCTGTCGAAGATCTCAGCGCTGCCGGTTTTTTTATCGCGGCTGTTCTCGCGTTTGGCATTGTCATGCGCGGCAATATCCGGCTCACGCCTGCCGAACGGACGGTGCTTTTCGCCGCAGGCATATTGTCGCTGCTGCTCTTTCTCAGCGAGATCAGCTTCGGGGCGCGTCTTCTTCATATCAGGATGCCGAAGATGAAGGGCGGCGGCGAGTTCGACGGCGGACATGACATCGTCATTCTTGTATTTCGCGCAATCGGGGATGCCGGATCGGGGGCCATCTTCGCTGCACTGATCGTGATGACAGTTTTTCTTGCCGTTGCGCTGGTGCTGTTGTTGCGGTTCCGGCAGCAAGCCTGGATGCTGGCGAGATATGTCCTGTCGCGGCGTTTCGAATTCCGCCTCTTACTTGCGACGTGCATGCTTGCAAGTGCCGTCATCCTCGATCTCATACATTCATACAAGGCGGAGAAGCTTGAAGAAAGTCTGGAGTTCTGCGCAAGCGGCGTTCTGATCGCGGCATTTGCCGGGCTTCTTCGCAAAGGAGGAACAGTCGTTCGGCGGGGAACCAGGATATCGATCCCTCCGCACGCACCCCGGCAATTCTAAAGTCGTTCTGCCATTGGTCAGATGATCGGCGGGAGGTTTCCAAGGAAAAGGCGGCAGGCCGGTCTGGTCCGGTCTGCCGCCCGAGGTCAAAGGCGGGGTTATAAGGTGAGGCGCCGCTCCCCGCTCAGATGGCGCGTCTTTTTGATACGCCCGGGAACAATGTGGCTTGGCCGCACCCTATCCCGGAGATCATGCGGCCAATCTCGACATGGCAATCTCATGGTTCGCGGATCGAAACCTGTGGCTGACGGCTTTGTTCCATCAACTGCCATTTACCCAAGGATTTCAGACCTTTGCCTCGCCGGATCAGACTTTCGTCCGATATATAACCAGCCGATGCCTGTGCTTTCTTACGCTCGGCAAGCCTCACCAACTGCAAATCTGTCCACTATCGGACACATTATTGCGGCGCATTCTGGAAAGGGTAAAATGCCTTTTTAACCTCACGGGGAGGTGTGAAATGGTGCAGCGTCTGAGCGGTAAACTCGAATGTTCCGATTGTCATACGACTTACCTGCGCATGCCGGAGAGGGTCCTCACCGACAGCCCCATATTCTGCGTCACCTGCGGCAATTACATCGGACGGTGGCATGAAATCGAAGACAGTTTCATCGCCCAGGGTGGCTTGAGCGGCGTTTTCGATCTGCATGACGGGCATATTATCCGAAGGTGATTTCGCCCGGGAACGTTCTATTGCAAATGCAGTTCGATACCTGCCGGGGAGCCTCGCCTCTCTGGTAGGGGCCTGGCGCAACCCACCCCCCCCGTTAACAGCGTCAGGCCTCGCCGGGCTTGCCTGGAACATTTTTCGCATGAGACGGTTTGAGGATGGCCGGGGAGCACCGAACTCTTCGGCAGAGGCCCGGAACGCATGCTGGTCGCTGGTGTGTCGGGCCTCACTCCCCTCCCCAGATCAATGACCGATGCCCGCACTGCCGAGAGCGGGCCCCATATCTTTCAGACAAAAAGCGACGCCCGTTCTGGGGCGGGCCCCAAATCTTTCAGAAAAAAGAGAGATGCCCGCTCTGGGAGCGGGCATCGCGGAGAATTCAGATCAGAAGTCCATGCCGCCTGCGGGCATTGCAGGGGCCGGTGCTTCCTTCTTCGGTTTTTCGGCGACCATGGCTTCGGTCGTCACCAGCAATCCGGCTACCGAGGCGGCATCCTGCAGGGCCGTCCGGACCACCTTGGCCGGATCGATGACACCCTGAGCGAAAAGATCGCCGAACTCGCCGGTCTGGGCGTTCCAGCCGAAGCCAAGCTCTGCATTCTCGCGCAGCTTGCCGACGATGATCGAGCCTTCGGCACCCGCATTCTCGGCGATCTGGCGAACCGGAGCTTCGATTGCACGACGAACGATCTCGACGCCGGTCTTTTGATCCGTGTTCTCGGTCAGGACATTATCGAGCGCCTTGGCCGCCCGGAGCAGGGCCACGCCGCCACCCGGCAGAATGCCTTCCTCGACGGCAGCGCGCGTCGCATGCATCGCATCATCGACGCGATCCTTGCGTTCCTTGACCTCGACCTCGGTGGAGCCGCCGACACGGATGACCGCGACACCGCCTGCAAGCTTGGCAAGACGCTCCTGCAGTTTCTCGCGATCGTAATCGGAAGTCGTCTCCTCGATCTGGGCCTTGATCTGGGCGATACGGCCCTGGATCTCGTTGCTCGAGCCCGCACCGTCGACGATCGTGGTATTTTCCTTTTCGATGACGACCTTCTTGGCCCGGCCGAGCATCTCGAGGGTGACATTGTCGAGCTTGATGCCGAGATCTTCCGAGACCGCTGTGCCGCCGGTGAGGATCGCGATGTCCTCGAGCATTGCCTTGCGCCGGTCGCCAAAGCCAGGGGCCTTGACGGCTGCGACCTTCAGGCCACCACGCAGCTTGTTGACGACGAGCGTCGCGAGGGCCTCGCCCTCCACATCCTCGGCAATGATGAGCAGCGGTTTGCCCGACTGGACCACAGCCTCGAGTACCGGAAGCATCGCCTGCAGGTTGGATAGCTTCTTCTCATGAATGAGAATGTATGGCTCATCCAGTTCGACGCGCATCTTGTCCTGGTTGGTGATGAAATAAGGCGAGAGGTAACCGCGATCGAACTGCATGCCTTCGACCACCTCGAGTTCCGTCTCGGCAGTCTTCGCCTCCTCGACGGTGATGACGCCCTCGTTGCCGACCTTCTCCATTGCTTCAGCGAGGAAGCGGCCGATCTCGGCATCGCCGTTAGCCGAAATGGTACCGACCTGGGCGATTTCGCCGTTCTGGGTCACCTTGCGGGCGTTCCTCTTCAGCTCCTCGACGACCGCGTCGACAGCCTTGTCGATGCCGCGCTTCAGGTCCATCGGGTTCATGCCCGATGCCACGGCCTTTGCGCCTTCCTTGACGATTGCCTGGGCGAGAACGGTTGCAGTCGTCGTGCCATCGCCGGCAAGATCGTTTGTCTTGGATGCGACTTCGCGCACCATCTGTGCACCCATGTTTTCGAACTTGTCCTCAAGCTCGATTTCCTTGGCAACGGTAACGCCGTCCTTGGTGATGCGGGGTGCGCCGAACGACTTGTCGATGACGACATTGCGGCCCTTCGGCCCGAGGGTCACCTTGACTGCGTTCGCGAGAATGTCGACGCCGCGCAACAGCCGTTCACGCGCGTCGGAATGGAATTTGACTTCTTTTGCAGCCATTTCTTTACTCCTTCATCAGGCAGCATTCATTGACGGATGGTCGTGGCATCATGCCGCTTTGGCGACGGTTTCGGCTTCGATCACGCCCATGACATCGGATTCCTTCATGATCAGGAGATCCTCGCCCTTGAGCCTGATTTCGGTGCCGGACCATTTGCCGAACAGGATGCGATCACCGACCTTCACGTCCAGCGGCTGCAACTGGCCGCTTTCGTCGCGGGCACCCGGACCCGCGGCGAGGACCTCGCCTTCCTGCGGCTTTTCCTTTGCGGTGTCGGGAATGATGATACCGCCAGCCGTTTTTTCTTCGGCCTCGATGCGGCGGACCAGAATACGGTCGTGCAATGGACGGAACGTCATAATGTTCTCCTCACTAAGACAAACAGGTTTTGAAGTTCCTCCGCGCCGCTCTGGATGAAGCGACGCGGGGTTGCGCGACCCCTCAGGCGTCGCGCGCCTAACGAATTGGTTGCGGTCCGCCAGTTTTCAAGAGGCCGGAAAAAAAATTTTAGCACTCGGGCGGTGAGAGTGCCAGCGCAGCCGGAGAAGCGCCGGTGAGTGCGGCTTCAGCCCTGACCCGGTTGCCCGTTGGAGGCCGAAACGCCGCCATCGACGGGGATGTTCGCTCCGGTTATGAAACTTGCATCGTCGCTGGCAAGGAAGGCAATGACCGCTGCGACTTCGTCCGGTTCGCAGACACGGCCGAGCGGTATGCGCTGCTTGAATCTTGCGACAAGCTGGCCGTCTTCGAGCATATCCTCCGTCATCGCGGTTCGGGTCAGACTTGGGCAGACCGAATTGACCCGGATGCCCTTCTTGCCGAGATCGAGCGCGAGGGCGCGGGTGAGGTTGACCACTGCACCCTTGGCAGCATTGTATGGGCTCATGCCCCAATCGCCGCCAGTTCCCGAGACGGACGCCGTGTTGATGATCGAGCCTCCGGTCTTCTCAAGATGGGGAATTGCAGCCCGGCAGCCGAAAAATACTCCGTCCGCATCAACGCTCATGACCTTGCGCCATCGTTCGTCGGTGATTTCCTCGGGCTCGCCGGACTCATGGACGCCGGCATTGTTGACGATCACATCGAGCTTGCCGAATCTGGAGACGGTGGCTTCGACCATGGCGTTGACAGGTCCAGAACTTGAGACGTCGACGACCTGAACCATCGTACGATCGGCCGGCAGTTCGGACGCGACACGTTCCACGCTGTCCCTGTCGTAATCGGCGAGAACCACACTCGCGCCTTCCCGGGAAAACCTGCGTGCGGTTGCCTCGCCCATACCGGAGCCTGCGCCCGTGACGATGACTACTTTTCCTTCAAAACGATGCATGACCAGACCCTTCGCTTGAGTTTTGCTCGACGTGAACGCGCCCAGTCTTGCAGTCGATCCCAAAAGAGGATCATGCACAAGCGTACCTGCGTGCACACCCATGAAAATGGGAACAAAGGCCCGAGGTCCCGATTAAGTCTTCGAGGGTAATCGCGAATCTTGCGAGGATTATGCATGAAGCAGGCGGTCGTCGTCCTCGGATCGTTGGACCGGGCATCGCATAAATGGATCACGCTCCTGAGCATCGGGCGGAAGCTCGCCCGGATCAAGGAATGTGCGTTCCACGACGAACCTCCGGCCGATCCGTGGGCCGACCGGGAGAAATATTATTACGTGCCGGCGGAGACACTGTCGCGAGACCAGCACCCGGATGAAGCGGCCGCCTGGACGGTGGATGATCTCTTCGGCGGCGTCGTGGCCTATGAATTCATGTCGACGAAGCTGATCACGCATCCTCTCATTGCGCCCGATGCGACCGCACCGCGCGGCTGGTCATCCGCGTTTCCCCGGCAGGTCCGCAATGTCGTACTTCCGGGATTCTCGGTGTTCAGCGCGGAAGATCTCATTGCTGCGGGCGACAGGCTCCTGCCAAACGGCGCGATCCGGGTGAAGGACCCCTATGCCGAAGGGGGAGACGGGCAATGGGTTCTAAAATCCGCCAACGAGCTCCGGAGGCTGTGCGAGACGGTGCCCAAGGAAATCCTGGCGAATGGTCTTGTGGCCGAAGAAGATCTCGCAAAGACGAGGACATATAGCGTCGGCCAATTATGCGTCGATGGAACTGAATTGTCCTACTTTGGCGAACAACGGCTGACAACCGACAATAACGGCCGGAAAACCTATGGGGGGACGAAGTTTCGAGCTGTACCAGGCGACTGGGGGCTGTTGTCAGATCAAATCGATGACCCGAACGCCCGCCACGTGATTGCCGCAGCGCGGCACTACGATGCTTGCGCCAACAGGACATTGGGGATGATGGCCTCGCGGAAAAACTATGACGTGATCACCGGCACCGACGCGCGTGGCGAGGTCAAGACCGCGGTGCTGGAACAATCCTGGCGGGCAGGAGGTGCGACGCCGGGCGAGGTCCTTGCCCTTGAGGCTTTCAAGCAGGAACCTTCACTCGTTGCCGTCGATGCGGCATCATATGAAGTGTTCGGCAAGGCTTCTGTCGATGACCGGTCGGCTTTCGTCTGTTTCGCAGGCGAGGACCCGAGGGAGGGGCCAATGACGAAATATGCAAAACTGGAGGCGATATATCATGCAGACCAGCAAAGTTGAGATCGAAGTCGACACGCAGCGCATCATGGGCACGCTTGCCTCTCCTGACACCGGGGTGCCGGGAGTGCTTTTCCTGCATGGCTGGGCGGGGAGCCAGGAGCGCGACCTGCAAAGGGCCCGGGAAATCTCCGCCCTTGGCAGCGTCTGCCTGACCTTCGACATGCGCGGGCATGCGGAGACCTTGTCGCAACAGCGCTATGTGACGAGGGGCGACAATCTCAACGATGCGCTGGCAGCCTATGATGCATTGGCCGCCCATCCGTCGATCGATCCCAACTCGATAGGCGTGATCGGCAGCAGTTACGGCGGTTATCTTGCGGCAATCCTCACGTCGCTCAGGCCCGTCCGCTGGCTGGCGCTCCGGGTGCCGGCGCTGTACAGGGACGCCGACTGGGACGTTCCTAAGTTCTCTCTCGACAGAAAGGATCTCGCTGAATACCGGTCGAGCATAGTGTCGGCGAACGACAATAAAGCGCTCGACGTAAGCCGCCGGTTCAGGGGAGACGTCCTGATCGTCTCATCCGAAAACGACGACCTCGTCCCGCATGCTGCCATTGCGAGCTACCGCTCGGCGTTCATCAATGCACGCTCCCTGACTTCGCGCATCATCTCGGGTGCCGACCACGCCTTGAGCACACCGGAAAGCCAGAAAGCATATGATTCCCTTTTGCTGGGATGGTTCCGCGAGATGATCCTCGGCGCACGGTAGTCCGCGGTCACGAGCGCCTGAACCGCGCTTCCGCCTGCGCTATGATCGACCGAAGTTCTTCCGTTTCACGCACCTGGGTCGCGAATGCCGCGTTCGGAATTGCGCCGGGGTCCTCCTCCTGATCCAGCAGCGACGCGCTGTCGCGAATATCGTCCCAGAGGTCATCGGGGTTCGGCGCCATCCGGGCGATCGTGTGCAACAGCGCGACCAAGAGCTTGCGGTGCGCCAGAATTCGCCCTTCCAGATCCTGGCTGTCGAGTTGGGACATTGTTTCTCCTTTGAAAGCGGTCAGACCATGAAATCAACAGGGCGCCGGCAGTTTTGTTCCGCCCAGGGAGGCAATATGGGGAACTATCGGCGGCCTGTGAGGTTAACAGCATGGGTTCGTCGATCGAAGCCTTGGCAAAGCCCTGGAGGTACGATGTTAGACCTCTCGCGCGCCCGTGATCGCATGGTGGATATGCAGATTGCCCGGCGCGGAATAAATGATCCCCATACTCTCGAAGCGATGCGGCGTGTACCGCGCGAGGCATTCGTCGAGGCCGGATTCGAAGAATTCGCCTATGAAGACTCGCCCCTGCCGATCGGCGAAGGTCAGACCATCTCGCAACCCTACATCGTCGCTCACATGATCGCAGCGGCTGCGATAAAGCCCGGCGAGACGGTGCTCGACGTCGGCACCGGGTCCGGCTATGCGGCAGCGGTCGCGAGCCAGATCGCCGACCGGGTATATACTATCGAGCGCCATCCGCCCCTTGCGGAAGCGGCCGGCCGGCGGCTGCACGAGCTTGGATACGACAATGTCGAAGTGCGCGTTGGCGATGGCACCAAAGGGTGGCCCGAAGCAGCGCCATTCGATGTGATCCTCGTCGCGGCCGGGGGACCCGAGGTGCCCCGGGCGCTCAAGGAACAACTTGTGACCGGCGGTCGCCTGGTTATTCCCGTTGGCCTCGATGAAACCAGCCAAAGGCTTCTGAAGCTCACCCGAACGAGCCAATCGGACTATGAGACGGAAGATCTCGGAGCGGTCATGTTCGTGCCGCTTATCGGCGAACAGGGCTGGTCGGACGGCAGCGGCAACCTTGCCGTCAAGGCACGCGAATTGACGCTGCCGCAGATGATATCAGAAGCAGCCGAACCCCTCCCTGATCCGGACGACGATGCGTTCGGGGAGCTGTTCGACCGGTTTGCCGATCGCCGGGTGGTGCTTCTGGGTGAAGCCAGCCATGGGACCTCGGAGTTTTACCGTGCTCGTGCAGCGATCACCCAGCGCCTCATCGAGAAGCATGGTTTCACGATTGTCGCGGTCGAAGCTGACTGGCCCGACGCGGCCGAGATCGACCGTTACGTGCGCCATCGGCCAAAAAGATATGATCAAAGCCCGCCTTTCCAGCGCTTTCCGACGTGGATGTGGCGCAATACGGATGTGGAGGCCTTCACCATCTGGCTGCGCGAACATAATGCTGCCCTCGCGTCGGAGCGCCGGGCCGGGTTCTATGGTCTCGACATTTACAACATGAGCGGCTCCATCGCCGCTGTGCTGCACTATCTGGACGAGATCGATCCCGCGGCGGCAGCCATTGCCCGCCAACGCTATGGCTGCCTTACGCCTTGGCAAAGCGAGCCTTCAACCTATGGCCGTGCCGTGCTGAGTGCCGGCTACCGGAAATGCGAAGAGGCGGTGATCGCCCAATGCAGGGATCTGCTGGAGCGCAAGCTCGACTACGCGGCTAAGGACGGCGCGGACTTTCTCAATGCTGCACAAAACGCGCGGCTTGTCGCCTCGGCAGAGCGCTATTATCGCATCATGTATTATGGCGGGGCGGACTCCTGGAACCTGCGCGACACGCACATGTTCGAGACCCTGAACCATATACTCGAGAGCCGGGGCCCTGATGCCAAGGCCGTGGTTTGGGCGCACAATTCGCATATCGGCGACGCCCGCCATACCGATATGGGTCTCATCCGCGACGAACTGAATATCGGCCAGCTCTGCCGCCAGCGCTTCGGCGAGAAGTCGGCCCTGATCGGACTTGGAACCCATACGGGAACGGTGGCCGCAGCCAGTGACTGGGACGGCGACATGGAGATCATGCGCGTGCGCCCGTCGCATCGCAACAGCTATGAGCGGCTTTGCCATGAGGCTGCCATGCAGCGGTTCCTGCTCGACTTCAGCCGGCACAACGTCTTGGCAAAGCGCCTCATCGAGCCGCGGCTGGAGCGCTTCATCGGTGTGATTTACCGGCCGCAAACCGAGCTTCTCAGCCACTATGCCGAAGCGTCGCTTCCACGCCAATTCGATGCGTTCGTCTGGCTGGACGAGACGTCCGCGGTAACGCCGCTCGGACCGGAACATGCGCGGGCGGGAACGCCCGACACCTATCCGTTCGGGCTTTAGGACCTCTGGGCAAGTCGCAGACAAATGGAGATGTCAATGAACAGCAAACATCCGAAGACGCAGCAACCGACCGACACGGACTTGAAGCGCAATCCCGGCATTGGAACATCGAAAGGAACGATCAGGGACCGCGATGCCGAACCGGACGGCGAAAACACATTCGAAGGCGATGTGGAAAATGACACGACGTCTGCCGGAGGTGTCGATCCCCGGCAGCGCGGCAGGCAGAACAAATAGCGCTTTGCACCGGGGCGGGCGGGGTCTCCCTATCGCTCGGCATCAGCCGGGCGATCCGCCAGTATAACGGGATCAATATTTCCCGCCACCACCTGCCGCTCCCCAAGCGGCGAATAGGGCCCGGTGGTGTCCTCTACGACAGTGTAAAGCTTGTCATCGCGAAAGGCGCTGAACGTGCGCGTGGAATTGCCATCCCCGGGCAAGGCGTCCGTTTCCAGAAAGTCATCCTCGGCCTCGGCCGCGACGACCCTGGCGTCGGCGGCGGAACGGGCGCGAACGATGACTTCCCCATGATTGTCTGCATTGCCCCAGCGCGGATCGGCTTCATCGGCAACAGGCAGAAGGCGGAAGATTTTCAACGTTTCCATGGGAACACTCCGTTTTCGGCGGGCTGGCTGGTCCGAACAAGCAACGCAGCAAGAGCCGATATCGTTGCAGCGGCAAATTTTCAAAGGCACCGAATCTTCATGGAACAACCGTCACAGTCCGGCGTTAGGGTGCGCTATGACCACTCCATTTCCCTGTGTGACCATCGAAATCCAACCCGCCGGCAAGCCCCGGAACATCGCTTCCGTGCCGGAAGCGGCCGAGGTTCTGTTGATGAACTGGCCCATTCATGACGGCGTCAAACTGAAGGCGGCAAGGCAGAAATGTCTTGAGGCGCTTGATGGTAAGGTGACAATTACCGAGTGCCGTTCGGCTTTCATCGAAGCAGCAAAGGAAGCCCGTATATTCGTCGACTACGCCTCGAAGAGGCCGTAGGTCCTCGCCCCGATTTCTCTACCCTCTCACCTGTCGAAGTTGCGCTTCAGGACCTTGGAAAACAGCGGGTCATTGGCCACGTTCTCGCCGATCTCCGTCAGTTTTGGAAAGGCTTTCGCAAACGCCTTACGGCCGGGCCGCCAGTGGCGCATCACGGCAATATAAAGATCGATCGCGCTGAAATCATTGCCCAGGAAGCAGGGCGTATCGGCCACGTCTTCCACGTGGCGCCACAACTCCATGCGGTATTCGTCTACAGTCTGCTTGTAAGGATCTTGGATGTCGGATGGCAAATTCCAGCGGTCAGGATGATCACTGAAGGTCGAGGCCGGATATATCTCGCTTACGATATAGATGAGCCACCTCAAGAAAGCTGGCCGGTGCCGGTCGCTGGTGGCGGGCGTCAACTGCGAATCCGGAAACGCGTCTGCGAGATGAAGGATGATTGCCGCGCTTTCCGTCATGACGTCTCCGTCAGGCATGATGAGCGTCGGAACCTGTCCCAGGGGGTTCAACTCGAGCAAACGGTCACGATCCGGCCCGGGCTCAAGATAGGGTATCTCCTCGAGGTCGAATTCTGCGCCCGCCTTCAACAGCGCCAGTTCGACGACGACAGAGCCGCAACCCTGCGACCCGATGAGAACGTATTTGCTCATTTGCCCTTCCCTTTATCAGGTTTAACCCTTTCTATCAGGTCTTGGCATCATCCTCGACATCGACTTCAGGCCGGTCGCTGCCCCTGACAGATTCCTGGTGCCATGTACCGTCCGCCGTTTCATAGCTGATCTGGGCGTCCTCGCCGCCGATCTGCTGGCGTTTGGCGGCATCCCTGGCAGCGCGCAATGCGGCGTCATGCGTGGGATATGTCTCCGACCAGACATCCCCGAGCCGATAAGCCCAGCCGCCGTCGTGAACATGGACATGATAGGTGAGGTGCATGAAACTACTCCAATAAGCCGATTCCAACCCGGTTTTACCGATAAGCTATACCGCGTTCACCCCCGATTAGAAAAATGAACCGTCGGAGGTTTTGTTCCAGAAGCAACGAGATTGGCGCCCAGATGCGATGGAACCAAGTAAAGCTTCAGTGATTTGATTACCGAGCAAATCCCGGGTTAGAGTCTGCTCCCGTTTCGACCAGATTGGCGGGTCGAAACCCTGATTCAAGCACGCCCACCTGATTATCAATCAAGCAAGAGGAACGGGACCATGTCCAGATCCAACGCCGCGCTTTCCGGTACATTCACAATCGACGCAGAGTCCAGGATCAACCGTCTCGGCTTCGGTGCGATGCGCATTACAGGCAAGGGCATATGGGGCGAACCGGCCGATCATGCGGAGGCCATCCGCACGCTGAAGCGCCTGCCCGAGCTTGGAGTCAATTTCATCGACACCGCCGATTCCTATGGTCCCAATGTTTCCGAAGAGTTGATCAGGGAAGCGTTGCATCCCTATGACGGCATGTTGATCGCCACCAAAGCCGGGCTTGCGCGCACTGGTCCGGATCAGTGGACGCCGCTCGGGCGACCGGAATATTTGATCCAGCAGGCCTATGCGAGCTGCCGGCGGCTGGGCGTCGACCAAATTGACCTGTGGCAATTGCACCGGATCGACTCGAAGGTTCCGGCCGACGAGCAGTTTTCAGCGGTAAGGAAATTGCTCGATGATGGTATTATCCGCCACGCCGGCCTGAGCGAGGTGTCTGTCGCCGACATCAAGGCCGCATCGAAGCATTTCAAGGTGGCTACGGTCCAGAACCGATACAATCTTGTCGACAGGACAAGTGAGGATGTTCTCGACTATTGCAGCGAAAACGATATCGGTTTCATACCGTGGTTTCCGCTGGCGGCGGGCGATCTGGCAAAGCCCGGTTCGCTCCTCGACAAGATGGCCTCGGCGCACGACGCCGGACCGAGCCAGATTGCGCTTGCCTGGGTTCTGAAACGCAGTCCGGTGATGCTGCCAATCCCGGGTACCTCGAAGGTTAAACATCTGGAGGAGAACGTGGCTGCCGCGGCGATAGAGCTTTCCGACGAGGAATTCGCTGCGCTGGATACGGAAGGGAAGGCGTGGAAAGGTCACTAGCCGATCTTGCCGCCGAGCATTTGCCGGAGGCGATCGAGAAGCGGGCGCTGACCTTGTATGATCTTGCCGTACGCGACATCGAGTGAAAACCACCCTGCACGATCGACCTCGGGAAAAGACTGGAGCCGCCCGCTGCGGGGCGGCCATTCGATCTCGAACATGTTGCTGACGAGGCCTGTCACGTCGAAATCGCCTTCGATGCAAAAGCCGGTGACAAGCTTGCCGCCTGCCTGACGGATGGAGCCTAGAGACTGGAGTTCTCCCTCCAGCACCATGCCTGTTTCCTCGCCGAATTCGCGTCGCGCCGTCAACTCCGGGTCGTCGCCCTCGCCATATTCCCCCTTCGGGATCGACCAGGCCGACAGATCCTTGTTGCGCCAGAAAGGACCGCCGGGATGCACCAGCAATACCTCATGATCGTTACCGGTTCGTCGATACATCAGAATGCCGGCGCTTTGCCTTACCACGAGTGACCTCACCTGATCTGCTCGAACGTACATTGCCGCGGCGCCTTATCCGGCCTCCAACGCACGAATCGCGTTCCATGGCGGAAGCGATCGTTCGTCACATGATCGAATTTGACCTCGGCGACAAGTTCCGGCCGCAGAGGCTGCCACTGACTGCTTTTCTCGGTCGACCAGCGGCTCGGACCGCCGGGCGAACGGCCGGTAAATCCCTCTCCCTCCAGCGCTTCGAGCTTTCGCGTCAGCGCAGGCGCTTCCGAAGCGGCTATCATGGAGGTGAAACCAACATGATTGAGCATGCCAGCCGCATCGTACAGTCCGAGCAGCAGCGATCCAACGAGTCTCGTGCCAGCCCGGTAGCGGAAGCCGCCTACGACACAATCGGCGGTGCGGATACGCTTGACCTTGAGCATTGTCCGCTCGCCCGGTGTGTAGGGCGCATCCAGCAGCTTGGCAACGACACCGTCCGTCGCTCCGTTTCCCGATGCATCCAGCCAGGTCTGCGCCTCGTGCGCATCGCTCGTTGCTGGCGAAATTCCCAGCCAACTATCGCTTTGCATCGGGCGGGCGATCCGCTCAAGCGCCTTGCGCCGCTGCCGCAATGGCCGATCGAGCAGCACGGCGCCTGTCTCATCCGCCAGAATGTCGAACACGGTAAACTTCGCCGGGGTTGCCAGGGAGAGTTTGCGTATACGGCTTTCGGCCGGGTGCAACCGCATCTGCAACGCATCGAATTCAGGCTTGCCATCGATGATGACGACGAGTTCGCCATCGAGCACGAATTCATCCAACTTCACCTCTTTGAGATGCGCAACCATCTCCGGAAAATAGCGCCCGAGATCCTTTCCCGACTTGGCGAGCAAACGCACCTTTTGACCCGATTTGAAGGCGAGGCAGCGAAAGCCGTCCCATTTCGGCTCGTATTGCCATGGCCCGCCTGTTTGCGGCAGCGCTTCTGTCGTGCGGGCCTCCATGGGCTCCGTATCGAGCGGCAGGGGAAATTCAGGTGGAGCGACCATCGTTCTATCCTCTTCCGGTCAATAATCACCTTTGCATCGTTCCGGTTCCGGATCGGGTTTCGTGGAACAAAATACGGGTCCGGAAGTTCGCCATCTGAACAAGGATAGATGAAGGAGCCAGCCCATGAGCGCGCCGATTACGCCGCCGCGTCCCGACAATGGCCAAAGCTCGAAACTGCCCGAAAAGCCGAAGCCGCGCGATACACCTTTTCCGGCACCGGGGCAGCCGCCGTCGGAAAAACAGAAGTCCGAGCTTGAAAAGAACGAGGATGAAGAACGGCCGCACGAGGTGTGATGATTGAAGCTGTCTTTTTGCGGACGAGCCCAACCACGAGGACAAAATGACGAGAGTTCAATTGCTGATGATAGCGGCCATGGGCGTGGTTTTCGCCGGCTGCTCCGACCAATCAAACAACCAGCAGAACCAGACGGTATCGCCTGAACCCAATGCCCAGATGGACACCAAGAAATCACCGCAAACGAGTACGGGCGGTGAATCGCAGACCACGACGCCGAGCGGCAACGAGAACAAGCCTACCCCGCCGGCCAATTGACGATTTTGCTTGGAGTAGCAGCATGAACAGGACCCATGCGCCGAATTGGGTATTGCGGCAGGAATGGAAATCTGAAATCATCAACCATCCCAGAAGTCCAAATAAAAAGACCGGGGGAACAGGAGGAAACATAGTTCGTAATTCTCTTTATGGAGTGCAACTATGATTTCGAATTCGTATCACGCAGACATCGCTGTTCCGTTCAATGCGGGAGGCAGCACATCATGAATGACAAGTCTTTCTCATCTCCAGTTTTGATCAGTCTCGGCTCGATGGGGCTTCGCCTCGTTTCTTCCGCCTGGGAAGCGCTGGAATGCCTGAAAAACCAATGGCCCCAACAGGACGGGATCGAATACAGACGTGCGACACGGATGTGCCGGGATGCGCTGGAGGGCTGGATGTCCACAGCCAAGGCACGGCGGGCCTTCGTCCTTGCCGCACAGCGCGCAGGCGTCCTGATCGGTGAGCCGACGCCGAAGTGACGTTCAAAATGCGTGAGCAATGTCTGCGGAGAGAGCCCGGGCGGTCCTCTCCGGGGGGTGGGATGATCGCGCGATGCAACCCATGGTACAAGTCAGGCGTACTGCGGTTGCAGGTCCGTCGCCGGCGAGCCGATTTTTCCCATCGGGTTGCAAAACCTGTCGCAATTCGCCTCGCGAGTGTGATTGAAATCGTTGAGCTTTTGCGGCCAGTGGTTGTATGATAGACTGCCAGAGCCGGCTAACGAAGATATTTAATCATTAATTACAATGACTTATTCCGCACACCATTGCGGCGCCGATGTTGTGACCAAACCGTAATATAAGTGTCACATGACTGTTATAAACCTTCTGTAGACAGCGGTTACTTCAACAGTTTTCTAACGGGAGTAAAACGATGAACAAGCTTCTAACTACAGCCGCGCTGCTTGCGATCGCCGTTGGCGCGTCCACGGTTGCCGCGTCTGCCCGCGACCAGGTTCAGGTATCCGGCTCTTCGACGGTTCTGCCCTACGCCAAGATCGTCGCCGAATCCTTTGGCGAAACATACCCAGATTTCAAGACGCCAGTTGTCGAGTCCGGTGGCTCGGGCGCGGGCATCAAGGAATTCTGCAAGGGTGTCGGCGAAGGCACGGTCGACATTGCCAATTCTTCTCGTCCGATCAAGGAGAGCGAGTTGAAATCCTGTGCCGATGCCGGCGTCAAGGACGTTCAGGAAGTGCGCATCGGCTATGATGGCATCGTGTTCGCGACCGACATCAAGGGTCCGGATTGGGCACTCTCGCCGAAGGACGTCTACACGGCGCTGGCCGCCCAGATCGTCGTCGACGGCAAGCTCGTCAACAATCCGAACACCAAGTGGAACGAGGTCAACCCGGCTCTCCCGGACTGGGAGATCGCTGCCTACATTCCTGGCGAAAAGCACGGCACGCGCGAAGTATTCGAAGAGAAGCTCATGACCGCAGGCTGCAAGGCCACCGGCGCTGCCGATGCGATCAAGAAGCTGGGACTTGACGACAAGGCTGCTGCCGCTGCCTGCGTCAAGGTCCGCAAGGATGGCAAGGCAGTCGACATCGATGGCGATTATCCGGAAACGCTGGCTCGCATCGACGCCAACAAGACCGGCGTCGGCGTGTTCGGCCTGGCCTTCTATGAAAACAACGCCGACAAGTTGAAGGTTGCCACAGTTGACGGCGTGGTTCCGAGCACGGAAACCATCTCCTCCGGCAAATATCCGGTTTCGCGCCCGCTGTTCTTCTACGTCAAGAAGGCTCATCTCGGTGTCATTCCTGGCCTCAAGGAATATGTCGACTTCTTCCTTGACGACCAGATGATCGGCCCGGACAGCCCGCTCGTCGAGTACGGCCTGGTTGCCGCACCGGATGCAGAACGCAAAGCCCAGCGCGATGCCTTCGCGGCCGGCACGACACTGAAGTAAGTCACGGCTTACGCAGACGGGCAGCTCAGGCTGCCCGTTCATCTCTTTGAGTGACCGAAGTTGCGGGACGGGGAAGACCTCTAGATGTCCACTTTAATGGTGCTTGTGATTGTCATAGCGATCGGCGCGGCCGGATATTTCATCGGTCGCCAGCGCGCTGCCGCCAAGGCAGGAGGGAACATCAAGCCGCATTCCCTGCCGCACTATCATGGATGGTGGGTTTTCCTCGCTGCCACGCTGCCGGCCGTCCTGTTTATCGCAATCTGGACCGCCGGAACCGGGATCTACCTCGAACGATCAGCCATTGCCGAACTGCCGACGCGAACGGCCGATACTGTCATCGCCAGCCAGAGCCTCGAGCTTGGGATGGTAAGCGGGATCGCTCGCGGCCTCGACAAGCTCAGCGACGCCGAGCGCGCCAGTCTTCCGCAAACCTTCGCGGAACTGCGGCCGCTCCTTGCCAGCAAGGGCGTGGCGCTTGCGACCGAGGGCCAGGACTACATGATCCCGATCGCAGTCGAATGGAACAGGAACACGTCGCGGGCAAGCAATATTGGCGGATTTGTCGCCATAGCGCTTGCGCTTGCCGGAGCCATTTTCGGCCTCTCGGGTGTTCATGTACGGGCCCGTGCGCGCAACAATGTGGAGCGCGTAATCCTCGGCGCCCTGATCGCAGCATCGGGCATAGCCATTCTCACGACCATCGGCATCATCCTGTCGATGCTGTTCCAGACGATAACATTCTTCCAGTCCGTTTCGCCTTCGACGTTCTTCTTCGGAACCGTGTGGGACCCACGCTTCGCGGCAGCAGGGTCCGGTGGCTCCCAAGGTCAATTCGGACTTATACCGCTGCTCGCCGGAACGCTTTATATCGCTCTTGTCGCCATGCTGTTCGCCGTGCCGGTCGGCTTGTTCGCCGCCATCTACATGGCGGAATATGCCAGCCGCAGCGTGCGTTCCGTCGTCAAGCCGATGCTCGAGGTGCTGGCCGGCATCCCGACGATCGTCTACGGCTTCTTCGCGCTCGTTACAGTCGGACCGTTCCTGCGCGACCTGAGTGCGGCGCTTTCCGGTGGTTACGCCTTTATCCAGGCGCAAAGCGTGCTGACTGCCGGGATCGTCATGGGCGTCATGCTGATCCCCTTCGTCTCCTCGCTTTCCGACGACATCATCACCGCGGTACCGGGCTCGCTGCGCGACGGGTCGCTCGGTCTCGGATCCACAAAGTCGGAAACAATCCGCCGCGTGGTACTGCCTGCCGCTTTACCCGGAATCGTCGGTGCGCTGCTTCTGACCGCGTCGCGCGCCATTGGCGAGACCATGATCGTGGTGCTCGCTGCGGGTGTCGCTGCCAATCTCAACATCAATCCGTTCGAAGCGATGACGACGATCACCGTCAAGATCGTCAATCAGCTGACCGGCGATCTCGAGTTCAACTCACCACAAACTCTGGTGGCTTTCGCCTTGGGACTTACCCTCTTTTTCATCACTCTGGCGATGAACATCTTTGCGCTCTATATCGTGCGCAAGTACCGGGAGCAGTATGAATGACCGATATAGCACTTAATCCTGCTGCACCCGCATCCGCACGCCCCGCGCGCCGCGATATCGGGCTCAAGCGCCGCTACGCTGCCGAACGCCGATTCAAGCTCTACGGCATCACGGCTATCGCCATCGGCATTTTCTTCCTTTTAGCATTGCTGTTTTCCGTTTTCTCCAATGGCTATACCGCCTTCTGGCAGACGGAGGTCAGGCTCGCGATCAACCTCGATCCGAAGATCATCGACCCGGACAACAAGCGGGCGAGCGATCCGAATGTGCTGCTGACTGCCAATTACCCGATCCTGGCGCGCAACGCCCTGGCGGAAAAACTGGGCGTTCCAACGACGGACAAGCCTGCGATGCGGGAACTCGGCAAGCTGTTTTCGGAAGGCGTACGCGGGCAATTGCGCGAACTTGTCGCCGGAAATCCTTCGCTGATCGGCACGACGCAGGATGTCTGGGTCCTGACTGGTGCAGATATCGATTCTGCCTTCAAGGGCCAGATCGATCTCGGTGTCGATCAGGAGCGGCGCAAGGTTTCGGACCGCCAGGTCGAGTGGATGAACAAGCTCAAGAGCGAAGGCGCCATGGCCCAGCGCTTCAACACCGGCCTGTTCACCTATGGCGCATCAAGTCGACCCGAAACCTCGGGCCTCGGCGTCGCGCTCATCGGTTCGCTTTACATGATGCTGATAGTCCTGTGCCTTTCCCTGCCGATCGGTGTCGCGGCATCGATCTATCTGGAAGAATATGCCAAGAAGAGCCGGCTGACGGATATTATCGAGGTGAATATCAACAATCTCGCGGCTGTTCCGTCCATCGTGTTCGGGCTTCTCGGACTGGCTGTCTTCATCAACTTCTTCCACATGCCGCGCTCTGCTTCGCTGGTTGGCGGCCTGGTGCTGACGCTCATGACATTGCCGACGATCATTATCGCTACTCGCGCTGCATTGAGGGCCGTTCCGCCGTCGATCCGCGCGGCAGCTCTCGGCGTCGGTGCGTCGAAGACGCAAATGGTTTTCCACCATGTCCTGCCGCTTGCCGCTCCCGGGATTCTGACGGGAACGATCATCGGTCTGGCACATGCCCTCGGTGAAACGGCTCCGCTGCTCCTGATCGGCATGGTCGCTTTCGTCGCCAACAACCCGGTTACACCGCTCGACCCTTCGACGGCCCTCCCGGTTCAGATCTACATGTGGGCCAACGAGGCAGAACGCGCCTTTGTCGAGCGCACATCTGGCGCTATCATCGTGTTGTTGATTTTCCTCGCGGTCATGAACATCACAGCCATCATTCTGCGTCGCCGCTTCGAGCGCCGCTGGTAAAGGATCGGGAGAAAATCTATGAACCTGATGACGGAACGGAATCTGGAAAAAGCGGTAAACGATAAAATGAGCGCTCAGGCAAACGCGATCAAGATGCAGGGCAAGGACGTCACCGTACACTATGGTGACAAGCAGGCGCTGTTCGGCGTCAGCCTCGATGTACCGGAGAAGATGGTAACGGCCCTGATCGGCCCATCCGGATGCGGCAAATCCACCTTCCTGCGCAGCCTCAACCGGATGAACGATACTATCGAAGGGTGCAGGGTCGGCGGTCTGATCACTCTTGACGATGAGGACATCTACAACCCGAAGATCGATGTGGTGGAACTGCGTGCCCGCGTCGGCATGGTGTTCCAGAAGCCAAACCCCTTCCCGAAATCAATATTCGAGAATGTGGCATACGGCCCACGCATTCACGGTCTTGCCAAGAACCGCCAGGAACTCGATGAGATCGTCGAGAAGAGCCTGCGCCGCGCCAGCCTTTTCGAGGAGGTCAAGGATCGACTGCATGAGGCTGGCACGGGACTTTCCGGCGGACAGCAGCAGCGTCTTTGCATTGCACGCGCCATTGCCGTCAGCCCCGAGGTGATCCTGATGGACGAGCCATGCTCGGCGCTCGATCCGATCGCCACTGCCAAGGTGGAGGAACTCATCGACGAATTGCGCGAAAACTATACGATCGTGATCGTGACGCACTCGATGCAGCAGGCGGCGCGCGTGTCGCAGCGCACGGCGATGTTCCATCTCGGGAACCTTGTCGAGGTCGGTGACACGGAAATGATGTTCACCAGCCCGACGGAAAAGCGCACGCAGGATTATATTACCGGACGCTTCGGCTGATCACGGGAGAGAGGTTGATACCATGACCGAACAGGCAGCACAGCACACCGTCCGCTCCTACGACGAAGAATTGAAATTCCTGACCCATAAGATCGCCGAAATGGGCGGGCATGCGGAACGCATGGTCGAACAGGCGGTTGCCGCCATGGTGAATTCCGACAATGCCCTGGCGCAGCGGGTGATTTCGGACGATTTGATTCTTGACGCCGGTCAGCGCGAGATCGACGAAAAAGCCATTACGATCATCGGCAAGCGCCAGCCCATGGCGATCGACCTGCGTGAAGTCATCGGCACGATTCGCATCTCGTCAGACCTGGAGCGCATCGGCGATCTCGGCAAGAACATCGCCAAGCGCGTGGTTGCCGTCACAGACACGCGGCAGACGATTTCCGTCTATCGCGGGCTGCAGACCATCGCCGAGCTGGCCCTGACGCAGTTGAAGGACGTTCTCGATGCCTATGCGACCCGCTCGGTCGCCCAAGTGAACATCGTGCGCGAGCGCGATGATGAAATCGATGCGCTCTATACGTCATTGTTCCGCGAACTCCTCACCTACATGATGGAAGATCCGCGCAATATCTCGGCCTGCACGCACCTGCTTTTCTGCGCAAAGAATATCGAACGCATCGGTGATCATGCGACGAACATAGCAGAGACAGTCTACTATATTGTGACGGGAACGCAGCTACCGGTAGAGCGTCCGAAGGAAGACCAATCCCACACCATCGTCGTGGATGAACCAGCCGCATCTTAATTCAAGGGCACAAAATGGCGATAGCTCCCAAAATCACTGTTGTCGAAGACGAGGAGGCCCTAAGCGTTCTCCTCCGGTACAATCTTGAAGCTGAAGGCTATACGGTCGATACGATAGCTCGCGGCGATGAAGCTGAAATAGCACTGCGCGAGAAGGTGCCCGATCTGCTGATCCTCGACTGGATGCTGCCCGGGCTTTCCGGCATTGAACTATGCCGCAGGCTCAGAGCACGGCGCGAGACCGAAATCCTGCCGATCATCATGCTGACCGCACGAGGCGAGGAAAGCGAACGCGTCCGTGGTCTAGCAACGGGGGCAGACGACTACATGGTCAAGCCGTTCTCGACGCCCGAACTGCTTGCCCGCATAAAATCCATGCTGCGCCGGGTCAATCCGAGCCTGCTCTCGCACGTGCTGAGCTTCGGCGATCTCAAGCTCGACCGCGAGCAACATCGTGTCTACCGCAAGGAACGCGAGCTGAAGCTTGGACCGACCGAATTCCGCCTGCTGGAATTCCTGATGCAATCGCCCGGCCGAGTGTTCTCGCGCGGGCAGCTGCTCGACAATGTCTGGGGCGCGGACATCTATGTGGATGACCGCACCGTGGACGTCCATGTCGGGCGCCTGCGCAAGGCGATCAATATCGGCCGCTCCGTCGATCCGATACGCACCGTACGCGGTGCAGGGTACTCATTCGGCTAAGCACTTTCTCGCGTTGCCACGCCGGCCGGCGGAGCGCAACCATCGTGAGCCCGCGCGGTTATCCTCTGTGAGAGCATTGCGGAGGAACTGTTCATGCCCGACAAACCACCGGCCCAGGCCAGGAGCAAACCCGAGAACGACGCCAAGGGCCAACTTGCAAGAACAAAGTCCCGGCCGACAATGATGGCGTGGCAAGTGCCGACCCGCGTGTGATCTCCAGCAAAAAAGACGGCGACGCCACGTTCGCCGCAAAAGGTTTGCCGCAGAAGAAGTCGCAAAGCTGAAACGATTTCGCCTCCCTGGAACAAACTCCTTTGTCGCGGGTTGAAAAGGGCAGGGAGAGGGAAACCCTATGGAGGAAGTCATGGCTAACAATGAAAAAAATCGTGGCGGTTCGTCGGAGCAGTCCAAGTCCGGCCAGCAGGGCGGCGACAAGAAGATGGGTGGTCAGCATCAGCAGGAAGGCGGATCGAAAGGAACGCAGCAAGGGTCCGGATCCACACGGGGCGGCTCCTCGGAGCAGCACTCGAAAGCCGGTCAGCAAAGCCACAAGAACAAATGACATACTGAAAGCCCGTCACTTGGTGGCGGGCTTTTCCTTATTTCTGCCGTTCCCACGGCGGGACAAACCTCCCATCCGTATATTCATCGAGATAACCCGAGTGTACCGGAATAGCGAGGTCTGGCGACTTCAGGAAAGCGAAGGCCCATCCTGTCTCGCTGCCGTCATCGCGGCAAACCTGTATGGACTTGCGGAAATGACCCGGCGAACCAACGGATTCCAGCGCGTCCAGGAGGGGTAGTTTGCTTTCAGCAATATTGTAGAGCTCGCCCTTGACGCGCAGACCCTTGCCCGGCGCGTCCAGCATCATGGGTGCGAACCACGATCCGGCAATCAGCATGGGAAATCTCTGGACAGTGCGGTAGTTTCCGAGAAATTCCGCATCGCTCAATCCCTCGTCGTGGAGCGCATAGCCTTTCTTGAGTGTGCCGAAGGCGAATATTCTCATCTGGATCCTGCAAAGAACTCGCTCGGGCCGGTCACCCCATGGCTCGACCGTATCCGGAGTACCTGTACCCGGTCCGGAAGTTCGATCAGAAACTCTTCATCACGCTCAAGATGATGGATGCTGTTCGGGTCGCCGCCGGTGAACCGCGCCATTGCCTCCTTATCCTCCCAATAGGAGATCGTCATGAACTCCGTTTCGTTCTCCCGGTCTTCGCGCAGCGTCTGAACGCCCAGCGCCTTCTCGATGAGCGGCTTGATTCCAGCCTCGTAATTGTAGGCTTCGTACTCATCGGCTCGCTCCGGCCGTGTGCGACCGCGCCAGATGCGGGCAATCGTCGGTCGTTTGGTCATCCGGTTTCTCCTCAGGGACTGGTGTCGACGGGAAGTGGTTCAAACGCCGGATCGTGTCGTGTTGTTCCTCATGCCCGGTCAGAAGCGTCTTGTGCGAAAGCTGCCGTTCTTCGCCCGCAGCGAGGGGGGAACCTTTACCAATCCTCATCGCCTTGGCGGCTCGGCAGGCCTTCGCCGCATTTCACCCACGGAAGCCGCGACTCGTTATGGTAATTATACGCAGGCGTGGCAAGTTCGGGGTGATCGAGAGTGCCGGCATGGATTGCCGTCTCACGGGAATTCCGGTCGTAGACCAATGCAATGGGCGTGCCGCAGCCCGCGCAGAAGCTGCGCGATCCGATTGGCGACGATCGTCGCACGACCGGGCGGGATGGACCGGTCCAGGTGAGATCGCTGGTCTTGACCCAGTTCAATACGGCAAAGGGCCCGCCCGTTGCTCGGCGGCACATTTCACAATGGCAAAGATGTGTCCGCTGAATCTTTTTGATCTCGAACCTGATCTGTCCGCAAAGACAGCCGCCAGTGTGATCCATGTCTGATCCTAACCTCCGCCCGGTGCTTGCCGGGAGTTGCAGGCAGCTTGCGCTTGCCGGCAACCTCCAAGCAGTTGAACTACAACTGCTCAGCTTGAGGCTGGTTCCGGATCAGACGATTTCGTCGGATTTCATCGGGGGCTTGTTTTCGTTCGCCGAACGCAGGGCCTGGGCAGCGTCATCGACGCGGGTAATAACGCCTTGTTCCATGCGAAAAATTCCATGCTGTCCGCCTTGTTTGGCGAAGTCCATTTCGAGGTCGCCCCACGAACCGAGAAAGTTGCCGCAAGAACTACAATGGATCGGGGTGCTCGAGGTTACGTCGGCAGGTATGTCGAGATAGATTGTACCACAGTCGGCGCATTCAAGTTTGTGATCAAGTCTCTGCGCCATTCCAGCACCCTTCCGCGATACCGCGCAACAACAGTACTCTCTTTATAGTTGAGCGCAATTGTATGTCCAGTAGGAGACACATGGGCGGAATGAAATTGCCGGGGGTCGTCAGGCGCGGCCAAACGCCTTGCGGAGTTCGTCCTTAGCCTGCTCAAGGACGGTTTTCTGCTGCTCGGGAAGATTGCGGCCCGCCCGGTTGACATAGAAGGTGAGCATCGACATCGCGGAGCGATATGGACTGGATTTGCGCCGATTCGAATGCTCCGCAGACCGCTTCAACGACCTGGCGATCTCATGCGGATCATCCTGTTCGAAAACATGCGGCTCAAGGTCCAGAGCGTCACTGTGCTCCGTGACCTCCCGGGACCACTTCTTCCTCGGTTTCCTCATCGGGAAACCCTCCATCACGGATTATTCGAACGTGACTTTCTGCGGGTCAAACGCTCCATGCGCACGGATGGCGCCCATGTCGGGAAGCGGATCCTCATAGGCCCACATGGCGTCCTTGGCCGACTCGCCCTGACCCCTCACCCGCCAGTAGGATGCGGTTCCCTTCCAGGGGCATTTAGTACTTGTATCCGTCTTTTCGAGATGCACGAAGTAGATGTCCTCGAAGGGGATATAAAGGACCGGGTTGTGGCCGGGTTCCAGCAGTTCCAATGCCCGCTCCGTCGAAGCTATGACGACGTCGTGGAACCTGACGGTGACGGGGTGGGAGTAAGGCTGGATGGTAATGCCGCTGTCCATGGTTCGTTCCTATCGTAGTTGACCGGGCGAAGTCTGGTTGAGTTTGAATCGATCAGGAAGCAAAATGTTCCCGCCGCCCAATAATAGCCGGCCGATCCACCGCGTCCAGTCCGACTGGAACCGGCATCTGCCTGACGCGTTAAAAATCCAACAGGAGAAAACACCATGGCCGAAACAAGACTGCTCACGGACCACCAGGATATCAGGGACTGGGCGGCGGGCCGATCAGGCTATCCGGCCATTCGCGATACTTCGGAACTGATCGGGAACGATGTCCCTGTGCTCTCGATCCAGTTCGGCCAGCATGCCTATGAAGATAATGACGACCAGGGTGCCGATCGTCCAGGCGATCTCGGAAGACCCCGGCTCGTCGAATGGGATGAATGGTTTGCAGTATTCGACGCCGAGGGGCTTGGTCTGGTCGTAGCAGAGGACGTTCCGGGGCAACGCGACGATTTTCACGAGATCATCAGAAGGTAGTTTTATGGTGGCGTCATGGACAAGCCTCACCTTTACGAAGAGGACGTATCTCACGCAGATAGCCTGAGCGAACTGAAGGCCGAGGCGGAACACTGCACCCGGTGCCACCTTTACAGGAACGCTACACAGACGGTTTTCGGTGAAGGGCCGCAACGTGCCGACGTCGTTCTGGTGGGAGAACAGCCCGGCGACAAGGAGGACCTTGCGGGACGGCCATTTGTCGGTCCCGCGGGCGCCGTGCTAAACAAGTCACTGGCAGAGGCACATATCGACCGCAACCGGTGTTACGTCACGAATACCGTCAAGCATTTCAAGTTCGAGCCGCGCGGCAAACGCCGCCTGCATTCAAAGCCCAACGCGACCGAGATTCGTATCTGTTCGTGGTGGTTGAAAAACGAACTGGAATTGATCAGGCCGAAAATAGTCGTCGCACTCGGGGCGACGGCTGCCGGCTTTCTCGTCGGCAATAGCGTCCGCATCACCAAGGATCGCCGAAAGATCTTTCACCCGGAGGGATTGCCCCCGGTGCTCGTAACCATCCACCCATCATATATTTTACGGATACGGGAGAGGGAGCAGGCAAGCGCCGAAATGCGCGAGTTCGTTCGTGATCTGGCAGAAATTGCCAAATACTTTTCGGCTTGAGTCCTACTTCCCCTGTTCTTCGTGATAAATCCGGTCAGTGGCCCGATCACGGGCTTTCCGTTCCGACCTGCTGAGGCGCCGCTGCCGCATCCCCATCGCGAACAGCACGCCGAGTACGATAGGACCGCCCACAATGGTCAAAAGCCATAGAAATTCTGTCATCGCTGGGTTTCTTTCGTGTCGATTTTCCCGTCAGGGTGTAACCGCCCGAAAGTCGATAGGTTCCATTTCATGGAGTGCCCGCTGGTGTAACGCGCCACACCGCATTACCCACGTCGTCGGCGACGAGAAGAGCTCCGGTCTTGTCGACGGCCACGCCCACCGGACGGCCCAAGGCCCTGTCGCCGTCGAGGAATCCCGTCAGGATGTCTTTTGGCAGCCCATCCGGCTTGCCATTGCTGAACGGAACAAAGATGACCTTGTAACCGCTGCGCGGCTTGCGGTTCCATGACCCGTGCTGCCCGATGAACGCGCCATTCTTGTACTCGGGTCCAAAGAGTGTACCGGTGTAGAACGTCAGGCCAAGCGATGCTGTGTGAGCTCCGAGTGCATAATCGGGCTTGATGGCAGAAGCGACCAGCTTCGAATCCTGCGGATTGACCCGGGTGTCGACGTTCTGGCCGAAGTAGCTATACGGCCAACCATAGAAGCCGCCATCCTTGACCGAGGTCATGTAATCGGGGACAAGATCGCTGCCGATCTCGTCGCGCTCGTTGACGGCAACCCAGAGCGCGCCGGTTTCCGGATTCCAGGAAAGTCCATTCGGATTGCGCAATCCCCAGGCAAAAAGCCTGGTTTTCCTCGTATTCAGATCGATCTCAAGGACCGCGGCTCGATTGGCTTCCGCGTCGAGGCCGTTCTCGCCAACGTTGCTGTTCGAGCCCACGGTCGCATAAAGCTTCGTCCCGTCAGGGCTGGCAATCACATCCTTAGTCCAGTGGTGATTGAGTGGACCTGCCGGCAGGTTGGCGATCTTCTCCGCAGGCGCGGTGATCCTGGTGTCCCCGTCGACATAGGGAAAGGCAACGATAGCATCCGTATTGGCGACGTAGAGCCTGCCGTTCGAAAGGGTCATTCCGAACGGCGAATTGAGGTTATCGAGGAAAGCCTCCCTGATTTCGGCGACACCGTCATTGTCAGCATCCCGCAAGAGAGTGATCCGGTTTGGACTGGGCGTGCGCGCTCCCGCCTTGGCCATGACCAGGCCCTGGATCCAGCCCTTGATACTAAATTCGTCATTTTGCTTGGGCGGTGCGTCGGTCTCTGCAACCAGGACGTCGCCATTCGGCAGGACATGCAGCCAGCGCGGATGTTCAAGATCCCTGGCGAACGCGTCGACCTTCATTCCTGATGCCGCAACTGGCGTCCTGTCCTGCGGCCAACCGGAAGCCTCTGCGACGTGCACCGTCGGAATGGGCCTGGGGTTTGGTGGCGGGAGTGCGGGGTCTGGTCCATAGCCCTGTTCAACAGGAATGGTGGCAGCCTCTCGCGAGTAAAAGTAAACGCCGGCCGCAGCGATCGCCGCCAATACCAGCAGCGTCGCGATGATGAGGAACGCGGTTTTCAAGGCTACCCTCCAATGAGACCTTGTGAAAGTGACCAACGCGCCAGCATGAACAAGGTTGCCAAACGCCAGAACTGGCAGGCGCTGCGAGCGAAACTGGAATCCTTATGGTTTCCTTATCCTTCGTTCATAGATGCCGTCTCGAATTCTTATGGCGCGCGGGTCCATAGTCTGGATGATCAGCGGCCTTGTCCATCCTTCGGCCGGGCCGCGTCATTCGCGCAAATGCAGGAGTTCCACCAATGGACATAATTGTTCTCGCATCGGGTATTTTGCTGTTCGTCCTGTCGATGGCCTACACCAAAATCTGCGACATTCTCTGAAGGGGCGGCAAATTGTCTATCGACCTTCTTCTTGGCGGCGCCGTGACCCTGTTTCTCGTCGTCTATCTCACCTATGCCCTCGTTCGTCCGGAGCGTTTCTGAGCGACCGTCGATCATCACGGCATGACGGGTACAACTCCGACAGGCTGCATTCTTCAAACGGCACCTCGTACACACTGGCAAGGCCTGGAAAGCTACACATGACTGTCAACGGCTGGATGCAGATCCTCGTGTTCTGCAGCATCATCATCTTACTCGTGAAACCGCTCGGCGGCTACATGACCCGTGTCTTCAATGGTGATCGCACGCTGCTTTCACCTGTTCTTGTTCCCGTTGAGCGAGCACTATTCCGCATGGCCGGAACTAGTGAGCGGGAAGAACAGCGCTGGACAACCTATAGTGCTTCATTGCTGGTCTTCAGCCTGGCCGGTTTTCTGGTTCTCTATTGCCTGCAGCGCTTCCAGGGTGCACTTCCGTTCAATCCTGCTGCAATGGGGGGGACGGAGCCGGGACTCGCGTTCAACACGGCTATCAGCTTCGTCACAAACACGAACTGGCAGAACTATGGCGGCGAAAGCACGATGTCCTACCTCGTGCAAATGGCCGGTTTCACGGTGCAGAACTTCGTATCGGCTGCAACCGGTATCGCTATTGCCATCGCACTGATCCGCGGGTTCACCAGAGCTTCAGGCAAGTCGATCGGCAATTTCTGGGTCGATCTTACCCGGTGCACGCTCTATATTTTGCTGCCACCCTGTATCATCCTGACGCTCGTCTATGTCTATCTCGGTGTTCCGCAAACACTCGGCACCTATGTGGATGCGACGACGCTGGAAGGCGCCAGACAGACGATCGCCCTAGGTCCTGTTGCCTCCCAGCTTGCGATCAAGATGCTCGGCACGAATGGCGGCGGGTTCTTCAACGTCAACTCCGCGCATCCCTTCGAAAATCCCGACGCCGTATCCAATCTGATCCAGATGGTGACGATTTTCGCCATCGGCGCGGCATTGACGAATGTGTTCGGCCGCATGGCCGGCAACCAGCGGCAGGGTTGGGCGATCTTTGCTGCCATGGGCATTCTTTTCCTCGCAGGTGTAACCGCCTGTTATTGGGCCGAAGCTGCCGGTAACCCGCTGGTTCACGCGCTCGGAGTGGACGGCGGCAACATGGAGGGCAAGGAGACGCGCTTCGGCATAGCGCTCTCCGCGCTCTTCGCCGTCATCACGACTGCTGCATCCTGCGGTGCAGTGAACGCGATGCATGATAGCTTCATGGCGCTCGGCGGCATGATTCCCCTCATAAACATGATGCTTGGCGAGGTCATAATCGGCGGCGTCGGAGCCGGGCTTTATGGCATGCTTCTGTTCGTGATCATCACCGTCTTCGTGGCAGGCCTGATGGTCGGCCGCACACCGGAATATCTTGGCAAGAAGATCGAAGCCAAGGAGGTCAAGATGGCCATGCTTGCCGTCCTGGTTCTGCCTCTGGCCATGCTGGGCTTTACGGCGATAAGCACCATCCTGCCAACAGCGGTTGCTTCCGTCGCAAACGCCGGTCCGCATGGCTTCTCCGAAATCCTCTACGCCTATACGTCCGCTGCGGCGAACAATGGTTCGGCTTTCGGCGGTCTGACGGGTAACACGCCCTGGTACAACATTACTCTTGGCATCTCGATGTGGATGGGCCGGTTCTTCGTCATCATACCGGCGCTGGCGATCGCTGGCTCCCTTGCCGCCAAGAAGACCGTTCCGGAATCCCCGGGGACATTCCCGACCCATGGGGGCCTGTTCGTTGGCTTGCTCATCGGTGTCATCCTGATCGTTGGCGGTCTCACGTTCTTCCCGGCGCTCGCCGTCGGGCCGATTGTCGAACATCTCGCTATCGGCCTCGGCCAGACATTCTGAGCCGCATCTGGCTGGCGCATACGGGTCAATTCACATTTCACAACTGGAGTCTCAGATGAGCCAGTCCAAGTCCCCGAGTCTCATGGACTCATCCATTCTTGCACCTGCCATCGCGGGCGCCTTCAAGAAGCTGAACCCGCGCACACTTGCAAAAAATCCGGTGATGTTCGTCGTCGCCGTGGTTTCAACCCTGACCACGGTACTTTTCATCAAGGACGTGGCAACAGGGGGGCCAAGCCTCGGTTTTTCTTTCCAGATCATCATATGGTTGTGGTTCACCGTGCTCTTTGCCAACTTTGCCGAAGCGGTGGCCGAGGGGCGCGGCAAGGCACAGGCCGACTCGCTACGCAGGGCCCGAACCGAAACCCAGGCGAAGCTTCTTTCCGGCGAAGACCGCACGACGTTCAGGCTGGTTCCCGGCGCGAGCCTCAAGGTCGGCGATATCGTCCTCATCGAGGCTGGCGACATCATCCCGTCTGACGGCGAGGTGATCGAGGGAATAGCCTCGGTAAACGAATCGGCAATCACCGGCGAGTCCGCTCCGGTGATCCGCGAATCCGGCGGCGACCGCTCTGCCGTGACCGGTGGAACGCAGGTCCTGTCGGACTGGCTGTGGGTTCGCATCACGTCCGCAGCCGGTTCGACCTTCATTGACCGGATGATCGCGCTCGTCGAAGGTGCAGAACGAAAGAAGACGCCAAACGAGATTGCGCTCAATATCCTCCTTGCCGGGATGACGCTGATCTTCGTGCTGGCAACAGCGACGATTCCAAGCTTTGCAGCCTACGCAGGCGGGTCAATTCCAGTCGTCGTGCTTGTCGCGCTTTTCGTGACTTTGATTCCCACTACTATCGGCGCACTCCTGTCGGCAATTGGAATTGCCGGAATGAACCGGCTCATCCAGTTCAATGTGCTCGCGATGTCGGGACGGGCAGTCGAAGCGGCGGGTGACGTCGACACCTTGCTGTTAGACAAGACCGGCACGATCACATTTGGAAACAGGCAGGCAGCCGAGTTCCTGCCGGTCAAGGGCGTGACGGACGAGGAACTCGCCGATGCGGCCCAGCTAGCTTCGCTGGCGGACGAGACGCCCGAGGGCCGTTCGATCGTTATCCTTGCACAGGAGAGGTATGGCGTCGCCGCCCGCGACACTCACGGCCTGGACGCGACTTTCGTGCCCTTCACGGCACAGAGCCGCATGAGTGGCGTCGACATGGTTGGATCGGCGATCCGCAAGGGTGCGGTCGACGCCGTTCTCGCCTATGTCAACCGTACCGCCGCTGCATCCGGGACAAGCGGAACGACCCTTGCCACACGTGCGACAGCGGATGTTGTCCGGAATTTGCAGGGTATCGCCGGCCAGATCGCCAGAGGCGGCGGCACACCGCTCGCGGTTGCCCGGGATGGCGACCTGCTTGGCGTCATATACCTGAAGGATGTCGTCAAGGGTGGCATTCGCGAGCGGTTCGCCGAGCTGCGCCGCATGGGTATCCGCACCGTGATGATCACCGGCGATAATCCGCTCACCGCTGCTGCCATTGCCGCGGAGGCGGGCGTCGATGACTTCCTCGCGCAGGCAACCCCGGAAAACAAGCTCGACCTTATTCGCGAGGAGCAGTCGAAGGGGAAACTCGTCGCGATGTGCGGCGATGGCACCAACGATGCCCCGGCGCTTGCCCAGGCGGACGTCGGCGTAGCCATGAACACCGGCACCGTGGCTGCTCGCGAGGCCGGTAACATGGTCGATCTCGACAGCGATCCCACCAAGCTGATCGAGATTGTCGGCATCGGCAAACAATTGCTGATGACACGGGGTGCGCTGACGACCTTCTCGATTGCAAATGACATCGCGAAGTACTTCGCCATCATCCCGGCGATGTTCCTGGCCTTCTATCCGCAACTTGGTGCGCTTAACGTCATGGGGCTGCAAACACCCCAGAGCGCCATTCTCTCGGCGATCATCTTCAACGCGCTGATCATCGTCGCGCTTATTCCGCTGTCGCTGAGAGGCGTCAAATACAGGGCTGTCGGGGCAGGCGCGCTCCTGAGCCGCAACCTTCTCATCTATGGCCTGGGCGGCGTCATCGTTCCCTTCGCCGGTATCAAAGCCATCGATGTGATCATCACAAGTCTCGGCCTGGCATAAGGATCATACCGATGTTGAAACAACTCCGACCTGCGATCATCATGATCACCGCCTTCACAATCATCACGGGACTTGTCTATCCGCTCGCAATGACGGGCATTGCCCAGGTCCTGTTCCCGCGGCGGGCCAATGGCAGCCTTGTCGAGAAGGATGGCACCATCATCGGTTCGACGTTGATCGGCCAGGCTTTCACCTCCGAAAAGTACTTTCATGGCAGGCCGTCTGCTGCGGGAAGCGGATATGATGCCGCCGCATCCAGCGGTTCCAATCTCGGCCCGGCAAATCCGAAACTCATCGGCCGCATCGAGGTGGAACTGGCAGAACTGCAGGCGACCAATCCCGCTACGCGCGTACCGATGGATCTGGTCACGACATCCGCTAGCGGTCTCGACCCGCATATTTCGCCGGAAGGAGCCTATTTTCAGGTTCCGCGCGTCGCCAAAGCCCGGGGTGTCGATGCGGCTCGCGTTCGCCAGCTCGTCGACCAACACGTTCAGGGCCGCGAGCTCGGGTTCATGGGTGAGCCAGTCGTCAATGTCCTGGCGCTCAATCAGGCACTCGACAGCCTGACGGTGCAGTAGTTGACCGCAGATACCCGGCCCGGCGCTGCCACGCCCGCGACTGGTTCTCAGTCGAGATGTGTATCCGGTCCGGGGTCGCCGCCAGATGCGGCTATGGAGAGCCTGCGCAGATAGTGGTTCCAGCCCTTTTCGTGGCTGGCGCGTTCCTGCTCGTCGGGAAGCCCGTTATGGGTGAAGCGCACCAGGGTGCCCCCGTTCTTCTCAACAAGGTCGATCTCTATCAATCCCGAACCCGGCGGCACAGTCTCGTGTCCCTCCCAACCGAAGCTGTAGGCCAGGCGATGGACCGGAATCACCTCCGTGAACTGGCCCCGGGCCGTTTGCGTGTCATTCATGCTGAGCAGATAGATGCCACCCGGATGTGGTTCGACGGTCGCTTTCGTACCCATCCAGCGCAAGATCTTGTCGGGGTCGGTGAAGAAGGCGAAGACCGTTGCCTGCGGGGCAGCAATCTCGATCTCACTGTATAGCGTCTCTGTCATCGGCGATCCCTCCCGGCTCGGCGCAATAGCAATCGCATTCGCATAATCTAAGCCAATCGGGATTTCGCGCAAGAAACAAAAGGTCGTGACAGGGCTCCAGCTTGGTTGCATGATGACGGCCATGCAACTGCCGTCCGCGCTTACCTATCTGGTCGATGAGGCGATCAACGCGCCTGACGGGGATGCCTTCCTCACGGAGCTTGCAGACCGGCTCATCGCCGATGGCATGAAGCTGGCGGGAGGCGCGCTTACGCAAGCGGCTCCGCACCCGATCATCGAGCGGCGCACCTGGCTGTGGCGCGCCGACACGGGGAAGGTGATCGAGGCGCTGAACCTTGCCCTGCCTGCTGGCGCCGGCCCAGGCAATGTCGCCCGCAACTGGCTCGCGGGCATAGGCACGGGTGTTGCACAGGAGGATTTTGCCGGGGCGGGTGACGGTGCCGTACTCGCCTGGAAGGCGAGCAGGCCTTTCAGCAGCTCCGAATCGGAACGCTTGCGCGAAGTTGCGCGCTTTGCCGCCGCGCCGCTAGCCTTGCTCGCCGCACGCTCAACCACGTCAGCCCTGCTGACGGCCTATCTTGGACGACGCAGTGCGGCACAGGTGCTGGCCGGCCGCCTGCGGCGCGGGCCCGGGGAGACGATACAGGCAGCCCTGCTTTTTGCCGATCTGCGCGGCTTCACGGAACTATCGGAAGCGGCCGAGGCGAAACAGGTCATCGCTGCCCTCGATGCGTGGTTCGACCGGATTGCCGGTGCCGTCCATGCTTTCGGAGGAGAGGTCCTGAAATTCATTGGAGATGGGGTGCTGGCCATCTTTCCGATCGGCGGCCAGCGCGACACGGCTGCTGCATGCGAGGCGGCACTGCGTGCGGTCGCTGCGGCCCGCGCCGGCATGGATCATCTTCAGCATGTCCGCACCGAAGAGGGCGCGCCGCCCCTGCCGTTCGGGATGGCGCTGCATCTCGGCGAAATGTTATGGGGCAATATCGGCACTGCCGACCGGCTGGATTTCACCGCGATCGGTCCAGCCGTGAACCTGGTGAGCCGCCTGCAGGGCCTTTGCCGGCCTCTCGGCCAGACCTTGTTGCTGTCCGGCACGTTTGCCGCAGAAACGACACAGCCGCTGATCCCGCTCGGCGAGCACAAGCTCCGCGGCATTGCCTTGCCATGCGCCGTGTTTACGCTGACATGACAACAGCGGGGCGCCGCATGCGCAACGTAGCCTTCCATTCGCGGCGCAGTTGCGCGATGATCAGACGGGGTCCCACTTCCGGGCGATGAACAGCAATAATCGACAGCGAGGTGAATAGCGATGAGGCATACTGCACTTCCCTCTGGTGAAATGGTGCCGATACTTGGTCAGGGCACCTGGTTCATGGGCGAGGACGGCCGGCAGTTTCATCAGGAGGCCGACGCGCTGCGGCTTGGCCTCGATCTCGGCATGAGCCTGATCGATACGGCGGAAATGTATGGGGATGGCGGGGCGGAGGAGGTTGTCGGCGAGGCAATCGAAGGACGCCGCAAGGATGTTTTTCTCGTAAGCAAGGTCCTGCCATCGAACGCTTCGCGCCGGGGCACGGTGCTCGCCTGCGAACGCAGCCTGAAACGGCTGAAATGCGAGACAATCGACCTCTATCTTCTGCACTGGCGAGGCGGACATCCATTGGAGGAAACGGTCGCCGCCTTCGAGGAACTCATCAAGGCGGGTAAAATCCGCTATTGGGGCGTCAGCAATTTCGATGTGGAGGATATGGAAGAGCTTGACTCGGTGAGCGGGGGCAAGACCGCCGCAAGCAACCAGGTTCTCTACAATTTGAGCCGCCGCGGCGTCGAATTCGCCCTTCTACCCTGGTGCCAGTCACGAAAAATTCCGTTGATGGCCTATTCGCCGATCGAACAGGGCCGAATGCTGAACCATCCCGCTTTGACACGGGTCGCCAAGGAGTGCGGTGTGACCCCAGCTGCGGTGGCGCTGGCATTCGTCCTCAGCCAGGAGGGCGTTATCGCCATACCGAAGTCGAGTACGTCCAAACATATTCACGAGAATTGCCGTGCACTTGAAGTAAAGCTGAGCGCCGGTCAGATCGCGATCCTCGACGAGGCATTTCCGCCGCCAAGCCGAAAGCGGCCGCTGGAGATGATCTAGAACGACTCTGATAGACAAAACTTGCTCTAGCGCTTCACTCGATTGATGCGAGATGGATCATCGGTAAGCAGCCAAGGCGGCCAGGGTAGAGTGCAGCAGGACCTGAGCGCCGAGGACGCAGTGTTCCGGCTCAACGAATTCGGCTTCGTTATGGCTGAGTCCATCGCGGCAAGGCACGAAAATCATGGCGGCGTCTGTTACGCGCGCGAGGAAAAGCGCGTCGTGGAAGGCGCCAGACAGCATTGGCCTGAACGGGACTGCAAGGCGTGATGCGGCCTGTTCGACCGCCTGCAGCAGCGACGGCGAAAACTGCGCTGGAGGCATGTCGAATGTGCGGCGGATGGTTGCTTCGCAGCCAAGCGCAGAGGCCTTGGTTTCGCAAATGGCGCGAACATGGTTCTCAAGCCGCGCCAGTTCGGCGGCGTCCGGATGGCGGAGGTCGACACTGAAGGATACCTTGCCGGGGATAGCGTTGATCGAAGCGGGCTCTACCGAGATGCGACCGATTGTGAGCCGGGCACGCTCATCATTGGGCATGACGGTATTGTAAAGGTCCTGCAGCGCATCGGTGACTGCCACGAGCGGATCGCGGCGGAACGAGAGTTGCGTCGTGCCTGCATGGGCAGTCTGACCAGTGACGACGACCTCAAGCCATCGCGTGCCCTGAATGGCATGAACGATGCCGATAGGGATGTTCTCGCGCTCGAGCGTCGGCCCCTGCTCGATATGAACCTCAAGGTAACCGGAGACTGCACCTCCCAAGGGACGCTGGATCGCTCGAGGAAGCGCGTCGAGCGTTGCTGTGAGCTCTTCGCCGAGCACTTTCCCGTCAGGAGAGCGGGCCGCCTGCCATTCGCCGGGGATCGCACCCGAGGCAAATGCCATCGAACCCATGCAGCCGGGCGAGTACTGGCTGCCCTCCTCATTTGTCCAGGCGACGACTTCCACAGCCATAGGAGTTCGGATGCCGGCGTCCTCCAACGTCTCAAGCACTTCGAAAGCTGACAAGGTGCCAAGCGCGCCATCAAACCGCCCCCCCATCGGCTGGCTATCGAGATGGCTGCCGATGAGGAAGGGCGGGAGGTCGTCGGAGACGCCGGGTCTGCGAATGAAGAGATTTGCCATCGGATCCTGGAACACGGCAAAGCCGCGCTCCTGCGCCAGAGCTGCGAGCCTTGCCCTTGCAGCGCGGTCTTCGACGGAAAGCGCCTGGCGGTTGACGCCTCCGGCGGGTGTGGCGCCAATGGCAGCAAACTCGTCCAGCCGTTTCAGGAGGCGCTCACCGTCGATCCGGGCGCTGGTATCAATCGTGCTTTGGGTCAATCTTTTGCGACCGCCCAGGCGAGCATCTGTTCAAACAGTGTCTTGTAGCCCTTCCATGCGATGAATTCCGACGGCAGCCAATGGGGTCCCACATCCGACGTCCAGGCAAGCGTACGGCCCTTGCCATAGGTTCCCGTGACGAGCAGCGGCTGCGAGCCATAGTCGGTGGATACGGTAGCAAGAACTTCCGCATCGTCCTTGACCGTGACTTCGTTGTATCCAAGGAGGATCGGCCAATCCTTGCCGAGACCCTGCAGGATGGGATGGTCGCCGGCGCCGGTGACGACGGGGGTGAAGCCTTCAGGGACCTCGATGCGGTCATCGACGGAGAGGCAGGTGACGGGCAGGACTTCTTCGACCGCAGTTCTGTGATAGCGCGCGCCGCCGTTGATGCCCTGGAAACTGTAGTAACCTCCAAACATCAGCAATGCACCGCCATTGCCGACGTAATCACGCAACAGGCGAAGGCGGTTCGGCGTGGTCTTCGAGTGTATCCATGTGTCGGGATGCAACAGCAGTGTGTTGGCGCCGATGTCGGAAAGAATGATTGCCTCGTACTCTGACAACGCCTCGATGGTCTGCGGAAAATCCCGTTGCGCTTCGTGCGCAGGCATGAATTTCACGTCGAAATCACTGTCCTTCAGCGCCTTCAGCAACTCGTCGGCGCCTGTGTGGTACGTGACCGTCGGGAACTGATCGAAACCCTTGATATGGGTGGCAGTGGAGACCCACGACTCGCCCGCGAGAAGAACTTTGTGTCTGGACATGAAAACTCCTTGTAGCAAAAAGCAGCGATCAGGCCGCCGCGGAAAATACAGATTTCGGGTTGTCGGCAAGCATGCGCTCGATGGTTGCAGCGTCGACGCCATGGCGCTTCAGGCGCGGCACGAAGTGCTTGAGGATATAGCCGTAGCCGAAGCCGCCGTAGCGTGTGAGCATCATCTTCAGGAAGACGTCCTGCGAAAGCAGAATGCGGTCGCCGAAGCCCATGTCGACGAGAGAGCGGATGGCACGGGCATTCTGTTCGTCGGAAGGCGATTGGGCATCCTGATCGGCATAGTAATAGTCCATGCCGATCATGTCATATTCCAGAAGCGCACCGCGCTCGGCAAGGCTCGCCTGATAGGGCAAGTCCTCATGGCTGGGGTTCATGTGGCAGAGAATGGTGTGGCGCAGGTCAGCGCCCTCATGCTCGACAATGTCCAGCACTTCATTGGCCAGACGCTCCCAGCCTGGCAAATGAATCGAGAGCGGAACCCCCGTAAGTCGAGACGCGCGGGCCGAGGCGCGCAGCGACTTGCGCTCTTCGGATGTGAAATCCTTGCTGACGCCGACCTCGCCGATAATTCCTGCCATTATCTCGGGCTGGGTGTCCTTGCCGCCAACATCATTGACGATAAATTCGGTGACGGCATCGACATCCATGTCTTTCAGCCATTCGGGATGGGTATGCTGGAGGTAGAACCCGGAGCCCATGACGATCTTCAGATTGGACATGCGCGAGATCCGCCGCAGCTTCACCGGGTCCCTGCCAATGCCAATATTGGTGGGATCAACGACTGTGTGGCCGCCGAGCGCCTGAAAGCGCTTGAGCTCGGAAAGGGCAAGGTCGGAATCGTCCAGGGAAACGTTATCGCGATTCATATATGGATTCATGCGCAGCTCGCCGATGATTTCTATCGAGACGGGCTGCTGCGCGATCGCCCTTTCTTCGAGATGACATGGGCACTTCCATGAACTTGCACCATCGAGCAGGATATGCTCGTGCATCAGCGTGATGCCCATTTCAGCGACCGGAACCGGACCCTGAACGGTCATCACCATCCCGGAATTCACGCCGATTGGCAAACGTCCTGCCGGTCCGCTTTCAAAATCGAGCCCCGTCATTCATCTGCTCCGGATCGCGCCGCGAAACAGCCGGAAGTTCAGCCAGATTGCGACGAGAATGATCGTGCCGGTAACAATGGGCGTGAAAAACGGTGACATGTGCGCGAGTATAAGGCCATTGCCGATAACGGCGACGGTCAGAGCTCCGAGCACGGTGCCGACGAGTGTTCCCCGACCACCGAAGAGGCTGGTGCCGCCAAGGACGACCGCTGCGATTACCTCAAGCTCGAATCCCTGTCCGGCATTTGACGAACCGGAGCCGAGGCGGGCAGCGAGAATGATGCCAGCCGCTGCAGCCGCAGTGCTCGAGAGGATATAGACCATCATCGTCGTGAGGCGTGTATCGACACCGGCGCGGCGCACGGCCTCGGCATTGGCGCCTATGCCGGTGACATAACGGCCGAAGCGGGTTTCATTGAAAACGAGATACGCGACGACAAGCACGACAAGAGCAATGAGGGCAGGGACGGGAACGCCGAGGAACCACGCACGCCCTATGACCGTGAAAGGGCTGGTCGCCTCGACCGGAATGGAATAACCGCCAGTGATCAGAAGGGCTATTCCGCGAATGACGGAAAGCCCGGCTAGCGTAACGATAAACGCGGGGATGCGCTCGTAAGCGATGAAGAAGCCCTGGATTGCACCGACGGCAGCGCCGAGCAAGAGCATGGCGATGATAACCAATGGCCAGGGCAGGCCCGCCTGCAGTGTGACGGCGGAGAGGGTAGCCACAAGCGCCAATACTGACCCGACAGAGAGGTCAATTCCCCCGGTGGTGATTACGAAGGTCATGGCAGCAGCCACGATCAGCAAGGGTGCCGATTGCCTGACGATGTTGAGGAGATTGGGTGCAGTTAGAAAGGCATCCGTGATGCCCGAAAACAAGAGACATACGACGAGGAAGAATATGGCGATGGAGACGACGCTGCCATTGGCCATGAAACGGTCGTGCAGAGTGCTTTTGCGAACGCGTGTCTGGGCCGCTGCCGGGTGCAGGGCGTCATTGCTTGACGTCGATGGATTGCTCATGGCCGTACTCCATTGTCTTCGCTGCGGCGAGCCGACCGCGCCTGGAATTTGCGACCGACAATGAGGTTGACGACGTCTTCGATGCTGGTGTCCTCGATACGCCGTTCGGCGACATTGCGGCCTTCGTACATGACCTGAATACGATCGCAGACAAGGAACAGATCCTGCAGGCGGTGCGTGATGAGAATGACGCTTACGCCGCGGGCGCTGACGGCGCGGATGAGGTCAAGAACGGCCTCGACCTCGGCGACGGCGAGAGCCGCCGTGGGTTCGTCCATGATCAGGACGGACGGCTCGAACGATGCAGCCCGGCCAATAGCGATGGATTGGCGCTGGCCACCTGAGAGGTTTTCAACCTTGAGACCTGTATCGGCGATGACGATACCGAGGCGGTCGAGCATGGCCCGGGCTTCGTCGTGCATGCGCTTCTTGTCGAGAAAGGGCACGCCGAGAATCCGCCGTCTCGGCTCGCGCCCGAGGAAAATGTTGCCGGCGACATCGACCGTGTCGCAAAGGGAAAGGTCTTGATAGACCATCTCCACATGTTCCGACCGGGCATCTGCGGGGGAGGAAAACGATACGACCTTGCCATCGATCTCGATGGTGCCCGCGTCTGGTATGACTGCGCCGGACAACACTTTGCTCAGGGTCGACTTGCCCGCGCCATTGTCGCCGACGAGGCCGAGCACTTCACCTGGCCTGAGGCTGAGCGAGACGTTGTCGAGCGTCTGGATCGTGTTGTACCGCTTGGATATGCCGGTCATGCGGACCCGGTAAGTTTCATTGCCAATATCGTTCATCGCAATACCATGGGGTTAAAATGAAACAGGAGCGGGCGCGGCATGTGCGGCCGCGCCCTCACAGCCATGTTCTATTTGAACATGCCGCGGAACTGATCGACATTTTCCTTGGTAACGATCGTGACCGGGACATTGATGATCGGCTCGATCTTTTCGCCCTTCTTCAACTTGACCAGCGCCTCGACGGCAGCCTTGCCTTCACCGGCCGGATCTTGCTGTACCACGGCTGTGACCCAACCGGCGTCGATGCCTTCGACAGCCTGCTTGGTCAAATCCCATCCGAAGACCTTGACATCGCCCGTGCGGCCCTGGCTCGTTACCGCCGAGACTGCGCCGACCAGAGCGGGTTCACCGGTGGCGTAGAGTGTCGTCATGTCAGGATTGGCGGTCATCAGGTTCTCAGCGGCAGTCAATGCCACGTCCTGCACGTTCTGGCCGTCCACCGTATCGAGGAAGGTGATCTTTTGGCCGCTATCGGCAACTGCCTTCTTGAACCCGTCCAGACGCTGGTTCTGGATGAAAGAATTCAGCGCACCGATGACACCGATCTTGGCGGTGCCGGCCATGTTGGCCTTCACGTAATCGGCATAGAACTTGCCGATATCTTCACCGGCCTTGGTATTGTCGACGCCGACGAACGCTACATTGTCGCCCTCCGGAATCTGCGCATCGATGGCGATGACGGGAATACCGGCGGTCTTGGCAGCGGTAATCGCGGGTTTAACGCCATTAACATCGATCGCGACAAGAATGATGCCGTCGACCTTCTGGGTGATGTAGTTTTCCATCGCGTCATTCTGTGCGCTTGGAACATTGTTGGCGTTGAAGATAACCAGCTTGGCACCGGCGGCGTCGGCCGCTTTCTGTGCGCCTTCGTTGATCTGGTTGAAGAAGAGTGCCTGCTGGTTGATCGTCACGAGGGCAAAAGTGTCGGCCCAAGCAGACGCCCCGAGCGCGAGAGTCATTGCGATGGCTGCTGTGCAGCCGGAAAGTACTTTGTTCAAACGCATTCCGATTCCCCTTTTTTTCTGATGGATGGCCCATAACGGGGCCCATTGTAAAACTGAACGCAGGGCATCATTCAAGAGACTTGAATGCATGTCAAGTAGTTTGAAAACGTCTTTGTCGAACTCGATCGCGTGCAAAAAAGCTTCAGGCGTCGTCTAGAACGTCGGCGGCGTGTTGACCCAGAAGATGCTCGCGCGCTTGTCGCCGGTGTTGCGGTACGAGTGGGGCAGATCGGAGCTGAAGACGAAGGCGTCTCCCTCTGCCAGCTGAAACTGTTTCTCACCCACGGTAAGTTCCACCTCGCCCGCGAGGATGTAGCCAACTTCTTCACCTGCGTGCTGGATCGGTCCGGCACTGGCTCCGTCCTTTTCGATATGATGAATATTGCACTGGAGGAGGTGCCCTTGCGAGTAGGGAATGACGCGCTCGAGCGATATGCCCTCGCCGCGCCGCAAGGGATCGAGTGCGATCAGCGGCCTTGCGCCGGCGCGAAAGACAATGCCTTCCTCCCCATCGGACTCCTCGAACATCCAGCCGATATTGGTTTCGAGGACCTGAACCAGCCGGTGAAGCATGGGAAGCGAGGGCGAGGCCTTGCCATTCTCGATTTTAGACAGAAGGCTTTCCGAACAATTGGCCGCTTCGGAAAGAGCCTTCAGTGTGAGGCCGCGCGTCTGCCGTGCCAATTTCAGCCTGGTACCAAGCCGGGCCGGATTGGTCTCGGTGATATTACTTTGCGCCTTGTCGAGCTCAATCTTGTTCATGTCCTGCCGTGACCTGTCATTCTGGTCATCGGCATACCTTGGCGCTCATGACCTGACAATGCAAGTCTTCCACCTTCTGGGCGCAAAACCTGTCAGTCCCACTTCGTGTCGCCGAGGGCATTCAGCGGGATCTTCAAGAAACGGGCTCCATTTGCTTCCGGCTCGGGCAGCCGACCACCATTCATATTGACCTGGAGGGCAGCCAGAATCAGCCGGGGCATTGGCAGGGTCTTGTCGCGAGCTGTCCTCATGGCCACGAACTCCGCCTCTGACCTGCACGCAGAGACGTGAATATTCCGGAATTTTTGCTCGGCGACGGTGCTCTCCCACAAGGGGTCGCGCCCTCCGGGCTGATAATCGTGGCCGACGAAGATTCTCGTCTCCTCCGGCAGCGCAAGGATCGAAGCAATGGACTGCCACAATTGTGCGGCGCTCCCCCCGGGAAAGTCGCAACGGGCTGTTCCGCCGTCGGGCATGAACACCGTATCATGCACGAAGGCGGCATCGCCGATCACATAGGTGATGGAAGCGAGCGTATGGCCGGGCGAAAACATCACATGGCCCTCCAGTTCGCCAATGCAGAACCGATCTCCCTGGTCAAAAAGCTTGTCCCATTGCGATCCGTCGGCAGGAAAATCCGGCCAGTTATATAATTGCTTCCACAGTGCCTGCACCTCGACAACATGGCTGCCAATGGCAGTTGCAGCGCCTGTCTTCGATCGCAGATAGCTTGCGGCGGAAAAATGATCGGCGTGAGGATGGGTGTCCAGGATCCACTCGGCGCTCAAGCCATTCGATTCAACGAATTGCAGGATGCAATCGGCATTGAGGGTCGCCGTCGCTCCCGATTTCTCATCAAAATCCAGGACGGCGTCTATGATCGCGCACTTCCGGGTGGCAGGATCGGCAACGACATACTGCACGGAACATGTTCGCTTGTCGAAGAACGCATGAACGTCCGGCTTTATGACGGCTTCCAACATTGGCGCGTGCCCCCCGACCTCGAATGGTGGCTGGATTTTCTGCGGTTTTGGCTCAGCTTGTCAATCAGCGTAAAGATTTAGGGATTCAACTTCTGCGGAGCCGGCTTGTTCGATACCCCGATCACGACGTGCATGACCACAGCAGCGAGTACGATCAACCCGCCGAACACTGTGCTTTTGCTCGGAACTTCGTTGAAGACGAGCCAGATCCAGAAGGGTGCGAGCGGCGCATCGAGCGACCCGATCAGCGCAGTTTCCACAGGCGGCAGGAGTTTGGCGCCAAGGGTGAAGAGGGCAAGGCCAACGGCCGAAACCAGGAGACCGAAAAGGGCGATGAGCAGGAGATCATGGGCGGATACCGCCAGCGGATTGCCAAGCGGCCAGCAAACCAGCGAACTGACCAGAGCCGAAAGACAGGCGGCCGGCATGACGGAAATATCGGGCGAGCGCCGGATAATGACCATGAGCACCGCCATGCACAGCGTCATACCAAAAGCGAGCGCATCGCCAAAAAGTGTACCTTCGACGCTAAAGCCTACCATGAGCACGACGCCGATTGCCGCGGCGACGCTGGCGAGGATGGCACTCCATGTCGATCTTTCGCCAAGGACGATCCAGCCAAGGAGTGCAGCCACGAACGGAATGGTCGCGTAAATGACGGCCACGTGGGCGACGGTGGTTTCTTTCAACGCACAGATGAAAAACACCATGCCGAGTGCCGAGACGGCGACAAAGAGCCAGCCCGAACGGCCCAGATCGCGGAAGCTGGACAAGATCCGGCCGTGGTCGGTAACGGCCATCACCGCCGCTATGCCGAGAGAGCCGAAGATGCCGCGCCAGGCCAGGATCGTCCAGCTATCTTGCGGGATGACCTGTGTGAACAGCCCCGCAAGGCTCCATGCGATGGCGGATGCGGCCACAAAAATCAGGCCCAGTTGATAAGCGGTCGGCTTCATGATGGTCCTGAACGGTTTGATGGGCGGAGTGTTGCCTGACAAGTGCAGAACTCAGCAATTTGCAAGGCAATTGGCAACGCGGATTTTATTTCATGCTGACAGGCTTGTGTCAGGATGAGGCGTAAGCCAAAACTTACCGCAAGAAATGCGAAGGTGTGCCCGCACGTCTACATTGCAGGAGATTGCAGCCAGTGGCTTGATCGCCGCGAACCGGTGCCGCATAACAGCGTTCCGCAACCGTCGCGCCACCTCGCAGCTGGAGCGCCGATCCTATGCTTGTTCAGGAAACAGAATATGCCAGATACGATTATCCCCAGCTCCGGTGTTCTTGTTGGACGCGCCAAGTTGCCCGGCCATGCCTATCCGCGGATCGTCACGATCCGTGACGGCGGAGTCTTCGACATCACCAGCAGAAATGCACCGACAGTGCGGGACATTGCCGAACTCGATAACCCGGCTTCCTATGTGGCCGGTGCACCCGGCGCGAGATGCGGCGATGCCAGCCAAATCATCGAAAACAGCTGGTCGGAGAATTACGACCCCGAGTTACCGGCGCTGCTTTCGCCCATCGACTTGCAGGCCGTCAAAGCTTCCGGCGTCACCTTCGTCGCTTCCCTGCTCGAGCGAGTGATCGAGGAACAGGCAAAGGGCGACAAGGCAAGGGCTGACTCGCTGCGCGAGGATGTTCTCAAGCTTATAGGTGCGGATCTTTCGAAGATCGTACCGGGGTCCCCGGCTGCGATGCAGGTCAAGGAGGCCTTGATCGCACGCGGCGTCTGGAGCCAGTATCTGGAAGTCGGAATCGGCCCGGATGCGGAAATCTTCAGCAAGGGACAGCCCATGTCGACGGTCGGTTTTGGTGCAGATGTCGGCCTTCACCCCATATCCAGCTGGAACAACCCGGAACCGGAAATCGTGCTGGTGATATCAAGCACCGGACGCATCGTTGGCGCAACGCTCGGCAACGACGTCAATCTCAGGGACGTGGAAGGACGTTCGGCATTGCTGCTCGGCAAGGCGAAGGACAATAATGCTTCCGGTTCGGTGGGGCCGTTTGTCCGGCTGTTCGATAGTGATTTTACGATTGAAACCGTCAAGTCCGCAGAACTCAGCATGCGGGTCGAGGGAGAGGACGGGTTCGTGCTTGACGGACATTCCAACATGGCGAAAATCTCGCGCACCCCGGAATCGCTGGTTGAAGCCACTATCGGCCGGCATCATCAATATCCGGATGGCCTCGTACTTTACCTTGGCACCATGTTCGCACCTGTGAAGGACCGCGATGGACCGGGCAAGGGCTTTACCCACAAGATGAACGACGTCGTTTCCATCTCTACGCCGTCACTTGGGACATTGTCCAATCGGGTAAGGCTTTCGACCGAATGCGCGCCCTGGACCTATGGGGCAAGCCATCTTTTGCGCGATCTGGCAAAAGCAGATTTGCTCTAGAGCAAAATTGCTAAACCCAGAAATAGCGGACCAGGTGAAAGAATACCGGGGCGGCAAAGACCAGACTGTCGGCCCGGTCCAGCATGCCACCATGCCCTTCGATCATGTGACCCCAATCCTTGACGCCGCGATCGCGCTTGATTGCCGAGGCAACCAATCCGCCGAAAAACCCCATGATGCAGGCGACACCCGCCATCAAGCCGGCCTGCAAGGGTGAGAATGGCGTCAGCCAGAACAGCGAAGCGCCAAGCAGCGACGCGCTGATGACACCGCCGATCAAGCCTTCCCAGGTCTTCGATGGCGATATTTTCGGCGCGACCTTGTTCTTGCCGAATAGTTTGCCGAAGACGTATTGCAGCACATCGCTACCCTGTACCGTCGCTATGAGAAAGGCGATAAGCAGCAGTCCCTTGCCTTCGAACCCCGCTATCGGCAGTGTGAGCAGGGCCGGTACGTGGCTGAGGCAATAGACCGAGAGCATAAGGCCCCATTGCTGCTCGCTGACGCGTTCGAGGAACCGTTCCGTATCGCCAGAGACTGCTGTCAGCGCAGGCATTGCAAGGAAGCAATAGACCGGAACGAATATGGCGAACAGGCCGTACCACTCGATCCACAGCAGATAATATTGCACCGGAATGATCACCAGGAACATGCCGAGCAGTATCCAGTGATCGCCGCGGCGTGTGTGCGTGAGCGTCACATATTCTCGCAGGGCTGCAAAGGAAACAAAGGCGAACAACAGGATGACGCCGCCCTTGCCGAACAGGAAGGCAATGGAGATCGCGGCAATCATGATCCACCACGCCTTGATGCGCGAGTTCAAATTGCCCAGTGTCGCCGGCAGCGCATCTCCCTTGCGTGTGCTTTTCCAACTGAGCGCCGTCGCGACTCCACTGGCGGTGGTCAATATGCCGAGGAGACCAAGGAACAGCCAGATCGTTTCAGCCATGATTGAGCGACCTCTGGTGTTCCGGATTGAGTTCAAGCAGGGCATGCTGTGCCCTTTGAAGAAAGACGTGGCGATCTTCATTCGGTCCCAGCTCGACAGGCGTGCCGAAGATGACGCGGCAAAGCAATGGCACGGGCAGGAACGCTCCCTTGGGGAGAACGCGCGACATGTTCTCTATCCAGCACGGAACAAGTTCGACATCGGGCCGCGCAAAGGCAAGGTTATACAGGCCCGAACGGAAGGGAAGCAGCGGCTCGCCGGTCATATTGCGCGTGCCTTCCGGAAAGATGATCAGCGAATGACCCTCCTCGAGGGCACCAAGCATGATGGCCATCGGGTCCTGCGCGCGCTCCGCTCCGGTGCGTTCGACAAGGACTGTGTTGAGCAAGTCGCGGGCAAGCACATGCCGGATCCTGTTTTTTCGCCAGTAGTCAGCCCCGGCAACGGCACGCGTTCGCTGGCGTTCCTCCGGGGGCAGGCATGTGGAGAGCAGGATGAAATCGCCGTGGCTGGAGTGATTGGCGAAGTAGATGCGCTGGCGCTTCGATGGCGCACAGCCCTGCCAGATTGGCCGCACGCCGGTTATGGCGCGCGCGACCCCGGCGAGCACCATGGCAGCCACTCGCCGCAGCGGTTTGTTCTCGATCATATGCCCCCTCCGGTTGTTTTTAACCGGTCCACAACCCATAGGCTGTTATCGCAGCGAATAAAGCAAGAAAAGCCGCGAAAGCAAGGTGTAGTTTCATCAAGAGGCTATTGGTTCGCGTCATGCGTGCATGCAGAGGACGTGTCCGATCCGGCCGTTTGCGCAGATGCATGCGTGCAAGAAGATCGTCTACGGCGCGGCAGCCCTCAGTCTCGTCCTCGTGGGACGCGATGTACCGGAAAAGTGCAGCATCGAACCGGAGATAGACCGCGAGGAAAAGTGTTGCGAGACCACCAATGATCATCAGGGGCCAGAGCCAGCTGAATAGCGGCCCGCCGGCGTCGCCGACGATCGATGAAGCGACCAACAGGAAACATGTCAAGAAACCATAGGTGTGGGCACGATGTTTAAGCCGTGCGGCGAAGGTGGCGGCGTCTTCCTCCACTGCGTTTCCTTTCCTGTTCTACCGGCGCCTTTTCAGGCGAGTGCGTCCTGGCTCACTTTACATGCGATCGATGCTGAAGGGATTTCAAGTCGGCGCGTTGGGGCGGGGACCGATGCGCGGGAGCCGAGTTCAACATTTCCCGGATTGAAGCCGCACTTGCAGGACGGCCAAAAAGCCAGCCCTGCCCATCTACCTTGGGTACGAGAGCAGCAAAATAGTCGCGCTGTGCAGGCGTCTCTATGCCTTCGACGACTATATCCAGATGATGCACATGGGCCATGCCTATGATCTGGGGAACAATGGACACGGATACGGAACCGGTGCCGATCGTCTGCGTGAAGGAGCGGTCGATCTTGATTCCATCGACGTTGAGTTCGCCGAGATAGGCAAGGCTGGAGTATCCGGTGCCAAAATCGTCGATGAAGATGCGGTGCCCGCTGGATCTCAACCGCTTGATGGCCTCTATGGCGCCGGCGGCGTTGGCAGTGGAGCGTTCGGTGATCTCAAGCACGACCTGCTGGCTGGCAACGCCTGCACTCTCGAGACGAAGCGCGAGTGCGGCGCTGAAGTCACGGTTGAACAAATCCGCCGCCGAGATATTGACGCTGATGTGAAAGCCGGAATTGGCATTCAGGACCGCTGCCATGTCCTTGAGAACCTGGTCGATAACGCACAGAGTGAGGCGATTGATCAGCCCGGCCTTTTCGGCAACGGGAATGAACACGTCCGGAGGGATGGATTCGCCCTTTTCCCTCCAACGGACAAGGGCCTCCGCCGCGACCGGGCGGCCGCTGGTAACGTCAACTATGGGTTGGTACTCCACCGTCAGCCTGTTGTGGCCTATCGCCTGTTGCAACCTTGTTTTGAGGCTCAGATTGTTACGCTGTAGCAGGATGAGGATGATCGCCAGAGCGCCGCCAAGGGTGGCGCCAAGTATCGTGATTATCGAGGTGATGGGCTCTGCCGACGCTTCAAGCTGACTGACTTCAGCATTCACGGAGACGCAGGCCATCTCCCGGCATGCATTGCGGTAGACGATGTCCTCGATCCGGCCGACCGCATCGGGCGACCTGTCATCGATCTTGCCTATATCCAACGTGCCGAACATGCCGACAGTCGACGCGATGCCTTGCGGATTATACATGACGCTGAACGTATAGGCAGCGTTCTTCATCGGCTCGAAAGAAGCAGGGTCCAGCACCACGTTGGCGTAGCCAATACCGATTATCGGCGCCGTAGACTTGGATATGGCCAGCCGCGAGTTGGCGTAAACCAGCTTGCCTCCGGGGGTTTCAAGGTCATGCTTGTTAAGCGGCATTGGCGTCTTGCCGTTACCGAAGACGGCGGAACAGTGAAAAAGGCCCTCCCTCACTCTTCCCATGTCCTTGAGGTACCTGGTGCCGAACAGGACGTCGCGCAGGTAGGATATTTCCTTGTCGGAACAGAACGGATAGGGGGACGTGTTGATGACGGTCAGCATCATGTCCGCTTCAGTAAAGACCTGAACCGCGCGATCCAGAAGCTGTTCTGAAAAAATCCGCATCTCGCCCCGGTCGCTGGAGATGACGACAAGCCTGCCGATCCACATCCCGCACAGGGCACCGGCAGCAGCCAGAACGACAATCAGAATTGCCCGGAACCACAGCCGGTCAAAATAGCGCGACATTCGCAAATCCACCAAGTTCCCACCATGAATCCCCACGTCAGGTTGCTGACGTCAGCGCCGATATATCAATGGCATCGTGACCGTTAATATTTCTCTGATTTTTTGGGATTCCGGCCCGAAACCAAGGAGTTTATTCAACCGCGACACGCAGGGCAGCGACATTGCAACAATATATTCTTAAGAGAGTTTCATTCAGAATAGGCTACGGGGAGCGGGGAAATAACAGACATAATATGAGACTTGCGAGATCAGAGTGGGAATTTCAAAGCGTCCTACGGCGGCTGGAGCTTGCTCTCGACGCCTCGCAGATCGGCGTGTGGGAACACAATGCCAAAAATGAGGTGCTTTGGGATCTGCAGATGCACCGCCTCTACGCGACCGGCAAGACGCAGCGGAAAGTGACATCCGACGTCTGGGTGCAGGCGATCCATCCCGACGACCGGGAAAGAGCCGAGAGGGAGTTCGAGGAAGCGATCCAGCGCAAAGGCGATTATTCCTCCGAGTTCAGGATCATTCTGCTAAACGGCGACGTGCGTTATCTCAGGTCGCGAGCGCATTACTACGAGGATGGCGAAACGACAACCTATGTGGGCGCGGAATGGGATGTTACGGCAGACGTCATGCTCAATCGCGAGTTGACGCACCAGAAGTCGATCGCCGAAGCCAGGGCAGTGGCACTGGAGGCAAGTACCGCACAGATCGAATATGCCGCCGAACATGATTACCTGACGGGCCTGCCCAACAGGCGTTACTTCGACAGGCGGTTCTCGGAATTGTCCAATGATCCCGATCGAAGCCGCCTGGCGATTCTGCACGTCGATCTCGATTATTTCAAACAGGTCAATGATACGGCGGGTCATGCGGCAGGCGACGCTGTCCTGAAGTCCGCTGCGCTCATGATCGCCTCCGTCGTTCCGGTGAGCGGCTTCGTCGCCCGGATGGGCGGCGATGAGTTCGTGGTCCTGCTGCCGGACTTCGATACGGTGGAAGAGATTCGCGTGGTGGCACAGCACATCGTCAGGCTGCTCAAGCAGGGAGTATCCTATGGCGGCTCGCTTCTCCAGGCAGGTGCATCGATAGGCGTGGCCTGGATGAACGATGGAAACGCCGCAAACCTTCTGGCTGAATCAGACATTGCGCTTTACCGCGCCAAGAAACTCGGGCGTAACAGGGTCGAGTTCTTCGCCCCAAACCTGAAAACCGAGCTGTCTCGCAACCGTCGTATCGCCGAGCACGTCAAACTCGGCCTCGAGCGGGATGAGTTCGTGCCATTCTACCAGATCCAGGTGGACGCCCGAACCGGCCGTATCGCGGGCATCGAGGCACTGGCGCGCTGGAAGCATCCCCAGCGGGGAATTCTCCTGCCTGAAGCGTTTCTCAAAGTGACGGCGACGCTTGGCCTGCTGGCAGAGCTCGACGCAGCAATTCTCAGACGCGTGTTGCGCGACCGGGAGGCCTGGGAAAGCAGGGGCATCGACGTTCCGCGGATCGCTGTCAACACATCCGCGGCGCGTCTGTCAGACCCTGCCTTGATGGAACAGATCAAGGGCCTGAACATCCAGCCGGGTACGGTTTCCTTTGAACTTCTGGAAACGGTCTTTCTCGATGATATCGAGGAGGACGTGATGATGAACATATCGGCGCTGCGGCAGATGGGGATAGATATCGAGGTGGACGACTTCGGCTCGGGACACGCATCGATTATCGGACTGCTGAAGCTCAAGCCGCAACGACTGAAAATCGACCAACGGCTGGTCATGCCGATCACCACATCACGCGAACAAAGAAGTCTGATCAGGTCGATTGTCGATATTGCCAGAGCGCTCGGGATAGATGTCATCGCCGAGGGTGTGGAGACACTGGCACATGTCAGGCTTTTGCGGCGCCTGGGCTGCGACACATTGCAGGGCAATGCGATAGCCTTTCCTGTTCCGGGCCTGGAGCTTTTCGATCAGCTTGTGGCTGAGCAACAGGGGCAACCGGTCCGGCCGTAGCCAGTGTATATCAATGCAGCCGTGTGCTTTTCAGTGTTCGGTCAGAGACTCCCGCGTTGCATGCGCCGGCTTCTTGAAGGGAAAGGGTTTTTGAAAGATCCCTCGCCCCGCCATGTAGTTCAGCTCTCGATTGGCAGCCATTGCCGCCAGTTCGTCCTCGTCGCGGACCCCGCTTTCGAAGATGGCCATGATGATCCGGGCGAGGTCATTGCAACGCTCGTGGGTCCTCGGGCAACGATCCAGCAGTTGCGACGCCCGGTTGTGGGCACGCTGCATGGTCTCCCAATCGGTCGTTGCGAATATACGCCTGTCTCTGTCTGTGAATGCCATGATACGCTCCCATCCGTTCAGCGAGAACACATCTCAAAGCGGGCCGCCAATCCGCTGGGTTGCACTTGCGGCGATGTGAAAAAAGCTAAGCGCATTTTCAATGCCGCTGCAAATCGAAACGGATTCGCCTTGTCCACCGGCCACTTACCGCATTGCAAAAGAGCGGCGTGCGGAGACAAATCTGGCAGGGCAAATGTTGTTTTTCCGCGCTCGCCGGTCACTGGTTCGTACCCACGCCTGGCAAAACATCGGGCAACCTTTCGAGAAGCCTCATCAGGCCGGTCTCGGGTCCGCTGAGACCTTTGCGATGCGGCGCCCGGAGAAGTGATCTATCGAGCTCTCCGGCGTTGAAGCATTCTGTCACAACGGGGTGAACGTAGCTTGATCGCGCAACCGCGGGGGTATTGCGAAGAAACTCGCTGACCTCCCGCATGGCGGCAGCCAGGGCCCGCTTCCGGGCCGACTCGGTTTTGGCGTCGACCTGTGCCAGGATCTCCAATGCACGAGCGGAACCGTGAAATGTCCTGAAATCCTTGGCGCTGACCTTTGCGCCGGCAATCTCGCGCAGATAATTGTTGAGGTCTCCCGCGTGCAGGCTGCGCCAGCGCTCGTTATCCTTGTACTGGAACAACCGTCCGCGCCGCTTCAATGTCTTCAAGCGCCTGACAGCGGCGCGATCCTTGATAGTAATCTCGTTCTTTCTTTTCGACTTGCCGGGGAAAACGAAATTGGCAACATTTCCGTTGATCTTCAGATCGCTGTTCTTGAGGGAAGCGACGCCGCGGCCGCCATCTTTCGCGTATTTCTCATGTCCCGGTCGAAAAGCCTTCTGGTCGATCAACTTGACTGCCAGCGCAGCCAGCGGTCGGCTCGACGTCGGAGGGCGTTTCATGTCGCGAAGGATGCGCTTGCGAATATGCGGCAGTGCCTTGCCGAACGTCAGAAGACGGCGCGTCTTGATGCTGTTGCGTACGCCTTCCCATCTCGGGTGGTAGATGTACTGGCGGCGCCCCAACGCATCTATGCCAACAGCCTGGATATGGCCGTCGCACTCATCGCAACAAAAGACCTCGGTCCAGGCAGGCGGTATGACGAGGGCCGTGAGGCGCTCGACATGTTTTTTCGAGACGGGACGGCCATTGGTCCAAATATATTGGAAACCATCTTTTAGTGGTTCGCGTTTTAGGGTGAATGTTTCCGGATCGACCAGTTTTATACCAAGTAGCTCTGCATAATACGCATAATCCGGCTGCATTTTTTCACCTTGCTGTTGCGCTTGATGAACGCCGCTTGTGGCGGGACTGTTCCCTGGAGGTTAAAAAAGGCGCAAGGTGACAATCGCACGCCGCCCGTTCGGCATAGGGAGAGGAAAGGAAAGGCATGGCGCCACGTTCATTCTGGAAAGGCTATCTGAAGCTTTCGCTGGTCACCTGCCCGGTGGCGATGGTTCCTGCCACCACCGACAATGAAAAGGTGAAGTTTCACACGCTTAACCGGAAAACCGGAAACCGCGTCGTGAGCCAGTATGTGGATGCAGTCAGCGGCAAGGCTGTGGACGATGACGAGCAGGTAAAGGGATATCAGCGGGGCGAAGACGAATATGTCATGCTCGAGGATGCCGAGATCGATGCTGTCGGGCTCGAAAGCACGCGCACGATCGACATAGAGATGTTTGTGCCGCGCGACAGTATCGATTGGATCTGGTACGACAAGCCGCATTATCTCACTCCTGACGATCCGGTGGGTGAGGAGGCGTTCTCGGTTATTCGCGATGCAATGGAGGCTACCGGACAGGTTGGAATTTCGCGGCTGGTGATGTACCGGCGTGAGCGGGCGGTGATGATCGAGCCCCGGGATCGCGGCATCATCTTATGGACGTTGAGATATGGCGACGAGGTGCGCGATCATGAAGCTTATTTCGGCGATATCAAGAAGGATAAAACCGATAGCAAGCTGATGCCCCTGGTACAGAAGCTCATCGATGAGCGGATGAAGCCGTGGGACCCCAAGATGGTCGATGATCCGGTGCAGGACCGTCTACTGGAGATCATCGCGGCGAAGAAGAAGGGCAAGAAGCGCCCGGCAAAATCCAAGGCGGAACCGGAGCCCGCGACCAACGTGATCAATATCATGGATGCCTTGAAGAAGAGCATCGCCAGCGAGGGCAAGTCGAAGAAAAGCTAGCGCACACTTCCTGATCAGACAGGATTTGCTCAGGGCTTCTTCTTCGATTTTTCTATTGGAGCGGCGGCTGATCTAAAGTCCGCCCATGGATCCCGCTTGAGCGAGGCAAGCCGCGTCGGAGTGTTCAAGACCGTAAAATAAGCAGGCCCAATGCCCGGCGTCAGTTCGTCCCATTCCAGGGGCATGGAAACGGCCGCACCCGGGCGGGCCCGCGTCGAATAGGGTGCGACCGCGGTCATGCCCCGCTGGTTGCGCAGGTAATCGATGAGGATCTTGCCTTTGCGTTTCGACTTGGTGATGGTCGAGACATAGCGATCCGGACTATCGGAGGCCATGGAATCGGCGATAGCCTTGGTGAACGCCTTGACCTCGGGCCAGGCAGCCTTTGGCTTGACTGGCGCTACGACATGGAGCCCCTTGCCGCCGGATGTCTTGATAAAGGAATTCAACCCTGCACGTTCCAGCCTCTCGCGGGTTTCAAGAGCGCCCGCGATGACCTCGTCCCAGGCAACGCCGTCTCCCGGGTCAAGGTCCATGATGATCATGTCCGGGCGCTCCCAATTGGCGACAGTCGAGCCCCAGGGGTGAATCTCGAGCACCGCCGACTGGACGAGGCCGATCAATCCGTCGAGGTCATCGATGCTGATCAGTGGTTCGTCGTCGGTGTCCGTTGGGTCCTTCACCAGCACGATATTGGAGTTGAGGCCCTTCCAGGCGTGCTTCTGGAAGAAAGTCTGGCCGGTAATGCCTTCCGGTCCCCTAAGCAAGGCGAGTGGACGCCCAACGACAAACGGGGCGATGTATTTCCACACCTCCGTATAGTAATCGGCCAGCCCTTCCTTGGTGACGCCTTCTCCAGGCCAATATATGCGATCCGGATGGGTGAGTTTCACGCTTGACCTCTCGGGTGTCGCCGGAGCCCTGGTCTTCGCCGTTTCGCGCACGACCTCGCTGGCATCCTTGTCTTCGCGCAGGCCTCGGAAGGCAGCATGGCGGAGAATGTTGTCCGAAGTCCAGGTCCGGAATTCCACCTCGGCAACGAGTTGCGGTTTCACATAGCGCACCTGCCTTGCCGCCTCCGCGCTCAGGCGTTCGGCAAAAGGGCTCTCCGGAGTGCGGATCCGTTCCAGCTTGCTAAATAGGTCCTCGGCCACGGACGTGCTATAGCCCGTGCCAACGCGGCCCACATGCTCGAGTTTCTTGCCATTGTAAACGCCCATGACGAGCGAACCGATGGCTTTGCGCGACGTGGTCGAAGGTACATAGCCGGCAATGACGAATTCCTGTCGCTGCGAGCATTTGGACTTGATCCAGTCCTTGACCCGGCCGGAACGATAGGGGGCATCTCGCAGTTTCGACACGATTCCTTCAAGGCTGAGGCGGCAGGCGTGATCGAGTATGAGGGGGCCGTTCTCTTCGAAGTGTCCGCTATACCTGATCAGCCCTGGCGCTCCTGACACGAGTTTTTCAAGCAGCGCCTTGCGTTCAATCAGGGGCAGACCACGCAAATCGAAACCATCGAGATAGAGAAGGTCGAAGGTGTAGAAGACGAAGCGGTCGGTGCGATTGTCACTGAGGGCAGCTTGGAGCGCCGAAAAGTTCGAGGCTCCCCCGGCGGTCTCGACCACCACTTCGCCATCTATGAGGGCAGTGCCGACAGGCAGATCCTGAAAGGCGGCGACGATCTCCTTGCCGAATTTCTTGGTCCAGTCGAGGCCGCTGCGGGTGAAAAGCTTGACTCGTCCGGCTTCGATGCGCGCCTGCAGGCGGTAGCCGTCGAACTTGATTTCGTGAATCCAGCGGTCGCCGGTCGGTGGCTTCGGCGAAAGCGTCGCCAGCGTCGGTTCCACAAACGACGGTAGAGCCGTTTTTTTGGCGCCCTTCAAGCCGGAAGGATCTGGGATGTCCGGTTCCGCTGCCATGGCTGGTGATGTCTTGCCCTTGGCCGCCTTGCTCGACGATTTGCTCTTGCTGATCTTGCCGGTCTTGGATGACCAACCCGGTTGTTCGCCGGCGACATCCGCGATTTGGCGCCCGGTCTTCACCGACTCTGGTCGTTCTTCAAGAATATCCGGATCGCTTTCGGAGCGGGCTGCCTCGTCTTCGCCCTTGATCAGCAACCAGTTTTCACGCTTTTCCCGCGGCTTGCCCTGCATGCGCACAAGATGCCAGCGTCCAGACAGCTTTTCGCCATGTAGCTCGAATTCGAGATGGCCCTTCTGGTAGCCTCGATGCTCATCGAAGACCGGAATCCACGTCCCGCGATCCCAGACGATGACGGTGCCGCCGCCATATTCCCCCTTGGGAATCGTACCTTCGAAGTCGCCATATTCCAGTGGATGGTCCTCGACATGAACCGCGAGCCGTTTCTCACCCGGAACCAGGCTCGGGCCGCGCGTAACAGCCCAACTCTTCAATACGCCGTCCATTTCCAGGCGCAGATCGTAATGCAGCCGCGTCGCATCGTGTTTCTGTATGACGAAACTGTTCCCGGTCTTCCTGGCCTTGCGCCCCCGGGGCTCGGACGTTGTCTTGAAATCACGTTTCTTGCGGTATGTTTCAAGAGCAACCATGGACTAGCTCGCCTTCCTCCGTGCGGGCTCCGCTTTCGCCTTGCGGGCGGGGCCTTTCCTGGCGCTGGCTTCCTTCTTTCCGACACCGGCGCTCTGGCGCAGGGCTTCCATGAGATCCACGACCTTTTCGGATTTGGCCGGCTTCCTCTCCGGAAGAGGCTTGCCTTCGAGCTTTGCCCGCACAAGTTCCGCAAGCGCGGCTTCGTACCGATCCTTGTACTGGGACGGATCGAATGTTCCACGCTTGGTCTCGATAATGTGCTTGGCAAGATCCAGCATCTCGCCAGTAATCTTCATCTCGGGAACGTCGCTGAATGCTTCCCTGGCGGAGCGCACTTCATAGTCGAAATGCAAGGTGTTGGCGAGCAGCCCGCCATTGAAAGCGCGGATAAACAGCGTACGTTCGCGGCGGAACAGCACGGTCTGCGCGACGGCGACGGCATTCTTCTTGGCCAGACCGTCGCGGATAAGAGCGAAGGCCTCTTCGCCATGCTTGTCGCTCGGGGCCAGATAGTAGGGCTTGTCGAAGAAGACGTCATCCACATCATCGCATGACACAAACGCCTCGACAGCAAGCGTCTTGTCGCTCTCCGGCACTGCGGCAGCAATCTCGTCAGGCTCAAGCACGATGTAATTATTGTCGCCGACGGGGTAGCCCTTGACCTGGTCGTCCTTCTCTACCGGCTTGCCGTTGTCCGTATCGATGAACTGCCGATGCACCCTGTGTCCCGTTGCGCGGTTGAGCGTGTGGAAGGCTATTCTTTCGGAAGTTGAAGCGGCGGTATAAAGGGCAACGGGGCAAGTAAGCTCCGCTACTTTCAGAAAACCCTTCCAGTTTGCTCTTGGCGCCAACGCTAAACTCCCACGGCTCGTAACCAAATGCACTTGCGACGGATTGGTTCCTGGAGCCGTCAGCCTCCCGGACGCTCGACTGCCTGGGAATTCGTTTCGGTGACCGCCAGTTCCGGCAGTCCGTTTCGTCCTTTCCAGGTGAAGGCGACGGTAGCAATCTTGCCAAAGAAATACAACTTCGGCGGGAGACAGGCGCAACGGTCAAGCCAGATGGGTCTGAAGCCGACATCCGACCGAAATTATCCGCCGACATCAGGTGCCGGAGCAATCCGGGGAGGAATGTTTCGATGGCGGTATCGAGACAGGGCGGCAGGCGCGGTCAGGGGGTGCACGTATAAAGTGTGCGTTTTCAGGGTGGACGTCATGCTTTGTCTATTTTGGAAATACAATCGGCTACACATCGCTAGTTGCTGTATTTGACCTAACATGTTGAATTTAGGACTATTTTATCCGTAGCTGAAATATTTTTGTCCTTGACTGTAGTCCAGTGGACAAATATAGCAGGTTCATAGTTTGCCTTGTTTTTGATCATTTTGATTTTGCTGTTTTGAGTTAGTACTACTTAAAGTTGTATTTTAGCGCGACTGAATTTTGAAAAGACAGGTATTTCATTGACAACATATTGCGCCCGCCTTTCCAGCATCAAATGGCTGATTTGCCCCTTCATTTTTCTCGCGGTCGTCTTCGCATTGATCGCGGCAACCGCTCCCGCGTCTGCCGCCGAACTTAAGTTCAACGATTTAAAACAATCGGATTTTAGCGATGCCACCAGTGGTTCAAACAAGCGCGCCCTTTTCAAGAACGCAGGCACTGTCGGCGGGAAAAACGTAGACCTGGTGGCGAAGGCATCGACTGGAACGAGCGCCAATGAGTTTTCGGTTCACAATGATTTGAAAAAGCCAGGCATTGCCTCGATAATGGGCAAAGGCAGCGCCGCGATATGGGCCGATTGGTATATCTACGAGGCGGGAACCTACAATCTCGCGACCGATAAAGGCGGCGTAGCGGTCGAGGCGGAAGTCTTCGTTCAATATAACGATCTGGACGGCCCCAATCAGGAGCGCCTGTTTATTGAGCTATGCGCGCCTCCGGTCGAATTTGTCCGTATTTCCAGGCAATCCACGCTTCCGCGAGAATTCGGCACTGTGGCCGGGGTGGACAGCGTTTTCAGCGCCATCGGTGATAAAACCTATAGTAACGAGCCGACATCCGGAGCGGAAGTTTCCTATTCCAAGACCAGCGTTTTCCGCATGGGCCGTATCGGCGTCAATAAGCTTACGGTTGCCCTCGACGACCACAGCTACAAGGAATCCCAGTCGTTCGATCTCAAATGCTCGGATATGCGCAAACCTGCCGCCAAGGATGATCGCAAGGAGGCCGAGTCCGGAACGCCCGTCACCCTGCACATTTTGGAGAATGATGGAAACGAACTGGCAGGAGGGGCATTTTCGGTCAGTTCCGTGACAAGTTTCGCCAAAGGAACGGTAAGCCTCGTGCTGCCGTCAGGCGCGAGCAGTCCCGTCACGATCAAACGTGGAGAAGCGCTCGGGGACGCGATTACCGGCTTCACTGTTAAGGGTCAGGGCACGTGGACCTACGATGACCACACGGGTGGCTTGACCTTCAATCCGGAGGCCGGATTCCGCGGTTCGCCGACGCCTGTAGAATATACGTTCAAGAATGGCCTCTATGACAAAAGAAAACCGGCCACGACAGCTAATGGCGAATCTGGCAAGGCCCGCGTTACGATTCTATATCCTGATATCCAGCTCGTTAAAACCGCGACACCGCCCGCTGTGTTCGCTGTCGGCGCGCTTATCACCTATAAATTCAAGGTTTCAAATCCTGGTGCGTTTCCGCTGACGAATGTGCAGATAACGGACACGATGCCGGGTGTGGTCATCAAGGGCGAGCCAATTACGCTAGCCGCAGGCTCCAGGGACAAGCCGACAGTCGACGAGACGACCTTTACCGCTACCTATGCCCTGACCGATGCCGACCTCAAGAAGGCGGGTGGAACCCAGATCATCAATACGGCGAGCGCAAGCGGTAGCACGCCTGATGGCAAGACGCTTACAAGCTTGCCTTCATCGGCAACGGTTACGCTTCCCGCTTTGTCAGGTCTGTCAATCGAAAAGACATCCGGCGCTCCATCTGGCAGCAAGGCCGGCGACACGATCACCTATACGTTCAAGGTGGAAAACACCGGCAACGTGACTTTGACAGGGGTGAAGATCACTGACGACAAGCTAGGCAAACTTCCCGCATTCACGATCGGCACTCTTGCCACCGGCGTAAAGACGGTGACGGCGGTCTACAAGCTGACCGAGGCTGATGTAGCGGCCGGCAAGGTGGAGAACACTGCGACGGTCACCGGAACGCCGCCCCCCGGCAGTCCTCCCTTGCCCGAGCCAAAGCCCAGCACTGCGACCACCGGGATACCTTTACCCGGACTGATGGTCAAAAAGACGGCGGGAGTTCCCACCGGCAACAGGCTCGGCGACAAGATCACCTATACGTTCAAGGTGAAGAACACCGGCAATGTCACGCTGAAGGACGTGGTGCTTGATGAGCCGGGGCTGAAGATAGAGGGCCAGCTGCTTGAGCTTTCGCCGGGGGCGGAAGACGCTGCGAGCTTTACTGCGGTGCATGAGATCACGCAGGCCGATCTCGACAAGGGCAGGGTCGATGGCGCGGTGATTGCCGCGGGTACTTCGCCCGACAAGACGAGGGTGGCGAGCGCGCCGAGTGCGACAAGCGTGCCGCTTCTCGCGGAGGGCAAGCTTGAAGTCAAAAAGACTGCGGGAGTTCCACCGGCAACAGGCTCGGCGATACGATCACCTATACGTTCACGGTGAAGAACACCGGCAATGTGACGCTGAAGGACGTGGTGCTTGATGAGCCGGGGCTGAAGATAGAGGGCCAGCTGCTAGAGCTTTCGCCGGGCGAGGAAGACACTGCGAGCTTTACCGCAGTGCATGAGATCACGCAGGCCGATCTCGACAAGGGCAGGGTCGATGGCGCGGTGATTGCCACGGGTGCTGCACCCGACAAGACGAAGGTCGTGAGCGGCCCTAGCGAAACAACCGTGGGGCTTCTCGCGGAGGGCAAACTCTCGATCGTCAAGACGGCGGGCAAGCCCTCGGGCAATGTGGCGGGTTCGACCATTGATTATACATTCGTGATCAAGAACATCGGCAATGTGGCGCTGACAAATGTGAGCGCGACGGACACACTGCCAGGTGTTGTGCTGAAGGGCGGCCCCCTCGCCTCGCTTGCGCCGGGGGCGGAAGATACACAAACGTTCACGGCCACTTACACGCTGACGCAAAAAGACGTTGACGCCGGCAAGGTCGAGAATGTGGCGTCGGTTGCCGGAAAGCCGCCAGTCGGTGACCGGGTGACGGCGATATCGGCGCCGGTGACGGTCACCTTCGATCAGGTAAAAGGCTTGGCCATCGCAAAAGAGGCAGGAAAACCTTCAAACGGCTTCAAGGCCGACTCTGTTATTCCCTATACGTTTACGATCAGGAATATCGGCACTGTAACCCTGACCAACATAACACTCTCCGAATCGCTGAAGGGCGTCGATCTGAAAGGCGGCCCGATCGCTTCTCTGGCGCCTGGTGCTGAAGACAAATCCACGTTTACCGCCAGCTACGCTCTTACTCAGGCCGATGTCGATGCGGGGCAGCTGGAAAATTCCGCCACTGCCACCGGGAGCACGCCATCCGGCGAAACAACCACCAGCCTACCGGGAAAGACACTGACTATGTTTACCGGTGCGGCTCCTGACCTGATGTTGTTCAAGGATGCCGAAGGTCCGACGGTAATGGCGGTGGGAGGTGTGATTGACTACACGTTCACCGTCAAGAACACGGGTGACGTCACACTGACGAATATTGTTGTGGAGGACACACTTCCCGGCCTGGTGCTGACTGGCAAGCCGATTGCCAAACTCTCCCCTGGAGAAACCGAGAAAACCGCCTACACGGCGCAATATACACTTACTCAAGCGGATTTCGACGGTGGAATCGTATCCAATGAGGCGACGGCTACCGGTGTAACGCCTCAGGGCGACAAGTTCGCGAGCTTACCCTCAACTGTGGGCGTGACTTTGGACAAAAGTCCAGCGCTGTCGATCGTCAAGACGGCTGGCAAGCCTTCTGGCAGCACGCCGGGTTCGACCATCAATTATACATTCGTGATCAGGAACACCGGCAATGTCACGCTGAAGGACGTGGCGGTCTCGGACAAATTGCCGGGCATCGTGCTGAGCGGAGGGCCCATCGCCTTGCTTGCGCCTGACGCGGAGGATGCGAAGACATTCACCGCCATCTATACGCTGACGCAGGCCGATCTCGACAGAGGCGGGGTCGAGAATATGGCGAGCGTCACCGGCCAGCCGCCAGTCGGTGTTCCGGTAACGGCAACCTCGACGACGGTGACGTCAAAGTTCCCGGCGCTAGGCAAGCTTGAAGTCAAAAAGACGGCAGGAGTTCCCACCGGCAACAGGCTCGGCGATACGATCACCTATACGTTCAAGGTGAAGAACACCGGCAATGTGACGCTGAAGGACGTGGTGCTTGACGAGCCGGGGCTGAAGATAGAGGGCCAGCTGCTAGAGCTTTCGCCGGGCGAGGAAGACACTGCGAGCTTTACCGCAGTGCATGAGATCACCCAGGCCGATCTCGACAAGGGCAGGGTCGATGGCGCGGTAACGGCCACGGGTACTTCGCCCGACAAGACGAGGGTGACGAGCGCGCCGAGTGCGACAAGCGTGGCGCTTCTCGCAGAGGGCAAGCTCTCGATCGTCAAGACGGCGGGCAAGCCCTCGGGCAATGTGGCGGGTTCGACCATCGATTATACATTCGTGATCAAGAACACCGGCAATGTCACGCTGAAGGACGTGGTGCTTGATGAGCCGGGGCTGAAGATAGAGGGCCAGCTGCTTGAGCTTTCGCCGGGCGCGGAAGACGCTGCGAGCTTTACCGCGGTGCATGAGATCACGCAGGCCGATCTCGACAAGGGCAGGGTCGATGGCGCGGTAACGGCCACGGGTACTGCACCCGACAAGACGAGGGTGGCGAGCGACCCGAGTGCGACAACCGTGGCGCTTCTCGCAGAGGGCAAGCTCGAAGTCAAAAAGACGGCGGGAGTTCCCACCGGCAACAGGCCTGGCGACAAGATCACCTATACGTTCAAGGTGAAGAACACCGGCAATGTCACGCTGAAGGACGTGGTGCTTGATGAGCCGGGGCTGAAGATAGAGGGCCAGCTGATCGAGCTTTCGCCGGGGGCGGAAGACACTGCGAGCTTTACCGCAGTTCATGAGATCACGCAGGCCGATCTCGACAAGGGCAGGGTCGATGGCGCGGTAACGGCCACGGGTACTGCACCCGACAAGACGAGGGTGGCGAGCGACCCGAGTGCGACAACCGTGGCGCTTCTCGCAGAGGGCAAGCTCGAAGTCAAAAAGACGGCGGGAGTTCCCACCGGCAACAGGCCTGGCGACAAGATCACCTATACGTTCAAGGTGAAGAACACCGGCAATGTCACGCTGAAGGACGTGGTGCTTGATGAGCCGGGGCTGAAGATAGAGGGCCAGCTGATCGAGCTTTCGCCGGGGGCGGAAGACACTGCGAGCTTTACTGCGGTGCATGAGATCACGCAGGCCGATCTCGACAAGGGCAGGGTCGAAGGCGCGGTAACGGCCACGGGTACTTCGCCCGACAAGACGAGGGTCGTGAGCGACCCTAACGCAACAACCGTGGCGCTTCTCGCAGAGGGCAAGCTCTCGATCGTCAAGATGGCGGGCAAGCCCTCGGGCAACGTGGCGGGTTCGACCATCAATTATACATTCGTGATCAAGAACATCGGCAATGTCACGCTGAAGGACGTGGCGGTCTCCGACAAATTGCCGGGCATCTTGCTGAGCGGAGGGCCCATCGCCTCGCTTGCGCCTGACGCGGAGGATGCGAAGACATTCACCGCCATCTATACGCTGACGCAGGCCGATCTCGACAGAGGCGGGGTCGAGAATATGGCGAGCGTCACCGGCCAGCCGCCAGTCGGTGATTGGGTGACGGCGATATCGGCGCCGGTGACGTCAAAGTTCCCGGCGCTAGGCAAGCTTGAAGTCAAAAAGACGGCGGGTGTTCCCACCGGCAACAGGCCCGGCGACAAGATCACCTATACGTTCACGGTGAAGAACACCGGCAATGTGACGCTGAAGGACGTGGTGCTTGATGAGCCGGGACTGAAGATAGAGGGCCAGCTGCTTGAGCTTTCGCCGGGCGCGGAAGACGCTGCGAGCTTTACTGCGGTGCATGAGATCACGCAGGCCGATCTCGACAAGGGCAGGGTCGAAGGCGCGGTAACGGCCACGGGTACTTCGCCCGACAAGACGAGGGTCGTGAGCGACCCTAGCGCAACAACCGTGGCGCTTGCCTCAAAGCCTGAGATGGCGATCGCCAAGAAGGCGGACCGTACCTCGTTTGCAAAAGTCGGCGACAAGATCACCTATATTTTCACAATCACCAATATCGGCAATGTGACGCTGAGGAATCTCGTGGTCAGTGACAAGTTGCTGTCCACCTTGCCAATCTGCAGGGTCCAGCAGCTCGCGCCCGCGGCAGAAACAAGCTGCAGTGCAGATCATATCGTAAAGCAGGCCGATCTCGACACTGGAGCAGTGAGGAACGTCGCGACGCTGACTGGCGACGGTCCCGACGGGACACCGCTCATGCCGATAGAATCGGCGCCGGTGACAACAGTCGCGGACGTAGTATCGAAACTGACTGTCGAGAAAACGGCCGACGCTCCCGCAGTCGTCCAAGCCGGGAATACGATCAAATATACATTCGTCGTGAGGAACGAAGGCAACGTGACACTCTCGAATGTCACGGTCCAGGATACACTTCCCGGAGTTGTGCTGAAGGGCGGTCCGATCGCAGCCCTCGCCCCTGGCGAGGCGAATAGCACATCATTCAGCGCCACCTACGTCCTCACGCAGAAGGATGTTGACGCAGGCAAGGTGGTCAACAAGGCGACGGCCACGGGCACTCATAGCCGCAGACCTGTTGCCGGAGAAGGCCTCATCATCTTCGGTGAAGAACCAATCAAGAGTCCGGAAGTCACAGTACCGGTGGCGCTAGCCGCCGGTCCGGAACTTACGATCCTGAAGAGGGCGGGCGCGCCATCCGGCAATACGCCGGGGGCTACGATTGCCTACGATTTTGTTATTACGAATACCGGCAATGTGACGTTGAGCGACGTCACGGTGACCGACGCCCTGCCGGGCGTGCTTCTCAAGGGGCAGCCGATCAAGTCCCTCGCGCCGGGCGAAGTCAATACGACCGCCTACCAGGCAGTCTACACGCTCAAACAGAGCGATATCGACGCGGGTTCGGTTGAAAATACGGCCAATGTGAAGGCTAACCCGCCAACGGGCGTCCCGATCACAGCAATATCGCCAAAAGTGTCCACGCCTATCGTGGCCGCAGCGAAGCTCGATCTTCTCAAGAGTATAGGCAAGCCGAGCGGCAGGACGGCTGGTGCCAGCGTTCCCTACACATTCAAGGTCAGCAATTCGGGCAATGTCACGCTCGTCAACATTACGATCACCGACATTTTGCCAGGCATTGTCATCAAGGGCGGACCCATACCGGTTTTGGCGCCCGGGCAGACCGATACGACCACTTTTACCGCCACTTACATCCTTACTCAGGCGGACATTGTCGCCAAGCGCGTTCTCAACAAGGCGAAGGCCCATGGGCGCGTGCCCGCCAAAGCGCCGCCGAAGACAGCCATGTTTGTCCGTAAAGATGTTCCGATGATCGCCAGGTCCGTCGGAACTCCAGGCGAGTTGAACGGAGCTCCGATGCCGTTGCGGGCACCTGGAGATGAGGTATCGAGCGGAGGCGGGGAGGGTGGCGCTGCCCCGATTGATAGCGGCGAAAGCGCTGCCCTCTTGGAAATCGGGGAAGAGAATCCGGAACTGGACCTCGTCAAAACCGGGCGGTTCAACGATGAGAACGGTGACGGGCATGCCAATGCCGATGAGACGATCACATATCGGTTCGTGGTCGGCAACAAGGGTACTGCAACAATTCACGACGTGTCCGTCGTCGATGAGGGTCCGGTCTTCAACGGTCGTCCGGCACAGAATAAATTGTCGCGCCGCGAACCCGTGTCGGCTTCGATAGAACCGGGCAAGAACCAGACATTCACAGCCACTTACAGGCTGGGTCAGGATGATATCGACGCGGCGGCGTCCCTCGAAGGAGGGGTCAAGAACAAGGCGACTGCCCAAGGATACAATGGTGATGGTGCGACGAGTACTCTGTTCCATTCACCGGAGAGCTCGTCCGTCATCGATCTCCCGGCAGCCGATGGCAAAGACGTCTCCATCACGAAACAGGCCGGCTTGCGCCAAATCCGGCGAGGCGAAAAAGCTCCCTTCACCATCAAGGTGGTCAACAACAACCTCGGTAATGTCGGCGCGATCAGCGTAACCGACGTGCTGCCATCAGGCTTCCGCTATGTGGAGGGCTCCGCAACCGTAAATGGTGTCGCGGCAATCCCTGTCATTCTTGGTCGAAATGTCCGCTTCGATAACCTGCGGTTGGGCCCCAAGGCTGACCTGACAATCCGCCTGCAGATGCTTGCCTTGAGCACGGCAGAACCTGGAAAACACACCAACCGGGCACGTGTAGACGAAGCTGGCGGCGGCCAATTGGCGCCTGAAGCCGGTGCCACAATCGAAATCATCATCGATCCGGTTTTCGACTGCGGCGATATCGCCGGCAAGGTCTTCGATGATGTGAACAATAATGGCTATGCCGATCCTGACGAGCCGGGCCTTCCGGGTGTGCGGGTCGCCACCGTCAAGGGTCTGCTGGTTACGACCGACAAGCATGGCCGCTTCCATGTTGCCTGTGCCGATCTGCCGGACAAGCGCATTGGCTCCAACTTCATCATGAAGCTGGATCCACGCACCTTGCCCACCGGCTACAGCGTGACGACGGAGAATCCGAGGGTGATCCGCCTGACGGCCGGCAAGATGTCAAAGCTCAATTTCGGTGCCTCGATCGGCCATGTCGTGCGGCTTGATCTGACCGATGGAGCCTTCGAAGACGGCACGACCGTCCTGAAAATGGAATGGAGCGACAGCTTGGACGGACTGGTCGAGGTCCTGAAGGCGCAACCTTCAACCTTGCGCATTTTCTATCTTGTCACCGTCGCCAGAAAGCTCGCGGAGGAACGCCTCGCAGAGATCGGAGAGGATATAGGGAAACGCTGGAAAGCGGCCGGAGGAACTTATGAGCTGAACATCGAGACACGCACGGAGGCAGATCAATGACCAATTATCTTGCCAGTCCAATGTGCCGTGCCATGTCCCGCCGACCGTCCGGTAACACGCGCGGCATGCTCGCCGGGTGTGTTTCGATGGTGTTTGCCAGTCTTCCAGCCGTTGCGCAGGAAAGGGACGGAAGCTCCATTCCGTTCTCCATCAGTGTCGACGGCGAGCCCCTCGCCAAAGGTGGCACGCTTCGGCAAGGACCCACGAAAGCGGCGGCAGCCGCGATCGGCAATCAGCGGCGCAAGACGGACGTTGGCCTTGCTGCTGTTGACATCCAGGTCAAATTCGATGGCCTCGACGTCAGCCCCATGCTGAACATATCGACGATACCGGTACGCCGCGCGTATCTTCCGGGCGAGACCATCGATTTTCTCGCCACGGCAAATTATCCGGCGTTCATCAGAAACGCCGAGATACGAATCTTCGAGGATTCCGAGGAAGTTGCGGGCAAGCCCGTCGTCATCGTTCCCGTTGCCGTCAATGGCGAGGCTTCCTGGACCATGCCGGCCAAGGAGGAGAAGGAGAAGCGGTTCAAGTATGTTCTGCGTGTCTATGATGCCGATAGAAGGTATGACGAGACCTTGCCGCGAACTCTGGCGCGAACGAGCAGTGAATTACCCCAGCAAGAGACGAATACCGGCCGGGTGGGGGCAGACGAAGGCGCGGTCACTGCACCCGGAATGGGGGAAGACAACACCGCCCTGCGCAATATTCCGGTCCACGGCGGCGCGGTGACCATCTTCGGGCGGCATGTACCGGAGGGTTATTTGGTCAAGGCGCTTGGCGACACGATCCCCGTCGATCGGGAACATGCATTCGTGGTTCAACGTACTTGCCGGCCGGCAACCACGAGGTGGACGTGGCAGTATCAGGTATTTCAAAAAGTGGCGGACTGGCGTTCAGCCGGCGTATCACGATACCTAGAAACGAATGGTTCTATGTCGGGTTGGCGGACCTTACGGTCGGCAAACGCTTTGGAGACGACAATATAGAAACTGTACGTCCAGGGGAATATGATGACGTCTATGCCAAGGGACGGCTGGCCTTTTATGTGAAGGGCAAGATCAAAGGCAAATATCTGCTGACTGCCGCAGGAGACAGCGCCGAAGACGATCTCGACAACATGTTTCGCGGCCTCGACGCAAAAGACCCGCGCAACCTGCTGCGGCGCATCGATCCCGATGATTTCTATCCCATTTATGGCGATGATTCGACCGCGATCGATGACGCGCCGACCAACGGCAAATTCTATGTCCGGCTGGATCGCGGCGACAGCCATGTCATGTGGGGCAACTACAAAGCGTCGATTACCGGCAATGAATTCATGCGCTCGGACAGGGCACTATATGGGGCCAGCGGAGTTTACCGCTCCGAAAAGACGACCACGTTCGGTGAGCGACAAACCGAAGCCACGGTTTACGCTGCTGAACCAGCTACGCTGCCGCAGCGCGATGAGTTTCTTGGCACCGGTGGCTCCGCCTATTTCATGAAGCGCCAGGATATTACTATCGGCTCCGAAACGGTCAGCGTGGAGGTGCGCGATCAGGTAACCGGGCAAGTCATGGAACGACGCACCTTGCGCTATGGCGAAGACTATTCCTTCGACTATCTGCAAGGAACGCTGATCCTGAAGCGGCCGCTGTCTTCTTCTATCGGCACTGCTGCTCCGGTTCGTGAGGGGGCGCTCGGTGGAAATAAACTCTATCTCATATCACAGTATGAGTTTACGCCGACCGCGGGAACCATAGACGGTTATGTTTATGGCGGCAGGGTTCAACACTGGTTTGCCGACAAGCTTCGCATTGGTGCAACCGGCATGAACGAGAATACCGGTCTCGCCAACCAGCAGGCCTACGGAGCCGACATCCAGATAAGACACTCTGAACAGACCTTCATCGAGGCGGAGGTCGCCCGCTCCAAAGGGCCGGGATTCGGCACATCGCGTTCGACCGATGGCGGGTTGACCCTAAGCGACGTCGGCACGACCGGTACGCGCAATCGCGCGGCAACGTCCTGGCGCGCCAAAGCTCAGGTGGATCTAGAGGATATCGCCGCCGACGGCTTCAGTGGCATAGTTGGAAGCTACTACGAGCAGAAAAACGCAGGGTTCTCGACGATCTCGGAACAGGTTTCGGTGGATGAGCGCCTTTGGGGAGCCTTTGCCAACATAGAACTGAGCAAAGCTCTCAATCTTGATCTCAACTATGACGATTACCATGAAGGGAGCGGGCGAAGCGATATCGACGATCGGGAGATTGGCCGCCGGTCGAAACGCAAGGGTGCCGGTGCGGTCAGCTGGCAACTGAACGAGTATTGGAAAGCCTCCTTTGGCTTGACCTATAGCGCATTGCAATCACCCATTGCTCGCGCGACGCGCAAATCCGGGTACAATGGATCGCGCCTCGACACAGGCGCCCGGCTGGAATATCAACCGGACGACGACCACACTTACTATCTTTTTGGCCAAGCTACACTATCACGTGCCGGCGATATCAACCGGAATGACCGCGCCGGTGCCGGCACCGTCTATGAGCTTACGGAGAAGATCAGCCTTAGCGGCGAAGTGTCCTATGGAAACCAGGGCTTCGGGGGATTGGCGGGCATCGACTACCATCCGACGGCCGATGACAGTTACTATCTCGGATACCGGCTGGACCCGGACCGTTCCTTCGGCCTAGACAGGAGCTATGACCTGGTAGGAACCGATCGAGGTACTCTGGTCCTTGGCGCAAAGCGCAAATTGAACGATACGCTATCGGCCTATGCGGAACGCAATTACGATTTGTTCGGTGCGAGAAATTCGCTCACCCAAACCTATGGTGTCGTCTATACGCCTGACGAGGCCTGGACCATCGACGGAGGGTTCGAGGCGGGGATCGTCGAGGATGATACGATCAATCCAAATGACGGTTTGGAGAACTCGGATTTCGAGCGGAGGGCCGTTTCGCTGGCGATCGGTTACAAGGATGAAGAAAGGATCACGGCGCGTCTGCGCGGCGAGGCCCGTTTCGAAAACAGCGATGATGACAGTCGGGATGCCAACACCTATCTGGTCGCAAGCGGCCTTAGCTGGAAAACCTCGGAGGACTGGCGGCTGCTTGTCAGCGTGGAGGCTGTTTTCTCGGACTCCGACAGGAAAACCTCCTTTCGCGACGGCGATTATACAGAAGCGTCTTTCGGCTACGCCTACAGACCTATCGCCAATGATCGGCTCAATGCATTGTTCAAGTATGCGTGGCTACGTGATACACCGGGCGAGGATCAGGTCAGCGCGATCAGTGGCGACGAATATGGTCCGTCCCAGCGCAGCCATATCCTCTCGGCGGATGCCAACTATGACCTTTATCCATGGCTTACGATCGGCGGCAAATACGGCTTTCGCATCGGTGAGACCCGGCAGCGTCAGGACGACGATCGGGAAGTCTTCTCTGGCTGGGAAAAATCTTCGGCGCACCTCGGGATCCTTCGCGCCGACCTGACTTTCGTCAAGAGCTGGGACTTTCTCGTCGAAGGGCGTGTGCTGGCAATGCCGGACGCCGGCACCACCGACTATGGTGCCTTGCTCGCTCTTTACCGGCATGTCGGCGACAATTTCAAAGTCGGCGTCGGCTATAATTTCGGTCAGTTCTCGGAGGACCTGCGCGATCTTACGCTGGATGATCAGGGCGTCTTCCTCAATGTCGTCGGCAAGTTCTGAATCTGGCCGGTAGTTCAATCCTGAGTTGCGAGCGTCAGATTACGGGATTTTGGCGCCGCGACTTCCGGTTTTCTCCATCTATGGACATGTTGCAACAAGAGTGATATCGGCAGAAATCCGGTGTTTTCCGGCACTCTATCTTGCTGCTCTATTACAATTTTTATTGCCTGACACGTTGTACTCAAAGAATATTATTGGTGATCCTTCATGGATGATGCAGACATTGATGTCTCTCCCGCGACCGCAGAAGACTATGCACCCGACACCGGGCTGATGGCGCTTTCAACTATCGCGGGTTTCTATCGTATCGCAACACAGCCCGAGACGCTGGCGCGTGAACTGGCACTGAGAGCCCACGCACGGCAAACGGATATTGTCAGGGCAGCGCTGTCGATCGGCCTCAAGTCGCGTATGGTAAGCGTGCGCGGGACAGACCGGCTCAAGACCTTGCCCGTTCCCGCCGTCGCCTGTCTTGACGACGGAAGCTTTGCCCTGCTGGTCGGGTCTTCGGAAGACGGCTTCAAACTGATCAATCCGATCGGCTTCACCTCAAAAATCATTGGTGCCGCGGAACTGCTGGCGCTGACGAACGGCGAATTCATCCTGGTTCAGCGGCGGTTCGCCGGCGCTGGCGCCTCACGCGAAAGTTTCGGCTTCCGGTGGTTTCTGCCATCGATCTGGCGGTACCGCAAAGCGTTCGGACATGTCTTGGTCGCCTCGCTCTTCGTTCAGCTGTTTGCTCTTGTGACCCCACTGTTCTTCCAGGTCGTCGTCGACAAGGTGCTGGCGCATCGCAGCTACTCGACGCTGATCGTACTCGTCTTCGGTCTGGCGGCTATCGGTCTCTTCGATGTCGTCCTGCAATATCTTCGAACCTACGCACTTTCACACACGACCAACCGCATCGATGTCGAGCTTGGCCGCAGGCTCTTCCGGCATCTTCTCAATTTGCCGCTCAGTTATTTCGAAACGCGGGCAGCCGGCCAGACTGTCGCGCGGATACGTGAGCTCGAAACGATCCGCAACTTTCTCACCGGCCAGGGACTGTTTTCCGGCCTGGATCTGGTCTTTACATTCGTCTTCATCTTTGTGCTGTTCTGCTATTCGACCAAGCTTGCCTGGATTGTCGTCGCGTCCATTCCCTTCTATCTCGCCATCGGGTTCTTCATTCGTCCTTTCCTCAAGGAGCGTATCGACGAGAAATTCGATCGCGGGGCATTCAGCCAGCAATTGCTGGTCGAGACCGTGGTTGGCGTGCAGACGCTGAAGGCCTCGGCTGTCGAGCCGGTCGTGGCCGCCGAATGGGAGGAGCGGCTGGCGGCCTATGTGCGCTCATCCTTCGCGGCGACCATGCTCGCGGCGAAGGGCCAGAATGCCATTCAATATATCAGCAAGATCACCAGCGCCGCCCTGTTATTGTTCGGTGCGCAAGCCGTCATCAATGGAGAACTGACGGTGGGCGCGCTCGTTGCCTTCAATATGATTGCCGGCCAGGTTTCCCAGCCCATTTTGCGGCTGTCACAGCTGTGGCAGGATTTCCAGCAGGTTCAGGTCTCGATCTCTCGGCTCGCCGACATTCTCAACGCTCCGCAGGAACCACGCCCGGCAACGCCGATAAGCCTGCCGGCACCGAAGGGCGCCATCGTCTTCAAATCCGTGACGTTCCGCTACAACCCCGATAGCCAGGACGTTTTGAGGGATATCGGCATTTCCATCCGTCCTGGAGAGGTAATCGGCATCGTAGGGCCTTCCGGTTCCGGTAAATCGACCCTGACCAAGCTCGTGCAGCGCTTCTATATCCCCAATAACGGCCAGATATTCATCGACGGCCAGGACATCGCGCAGACCGATCCCGCCTGGCTGCGAAAGCACATCGGCGTCGTTCTGCAGGAGAACATGCTGTTCAATCGCACGGTGCACGACAATATCGTGCTCGCAAACCCTGCCATGTCGCGTGAAGGTGCCATGGCAATGGCTCGGCTTTCGGGAGCGGACGAGTTCATCTCGAAGCTCCCGCGCGGCTATGACACGCTGATCGAAGAGCGCGGCGCGAACCTTTCGGGTGGTCAACGCCAGCGGCTGGCGATCGCCCGTGCGCTTGCAACCAATCCGCCAATCCTGATCCTGGACGAAGCCACGAGCGCGCTGGACTATGAAAGCGAGCGCATCGTGCTCGCCAACATGCAACATATCGTGCGTGGCCGCACCGTCATCATCATTGCCCATCGCCTGGCCTCCGTCCGTCATTGCAACCGCATCGTCGGCATGCGGGACGGGCGCATCGTCGAGGAAGGCACGCATGAGAGTTTGCTGACGCGGGAAGGCGGGCTTTATGCGCACCTGTGGAAGCTGCAATCGGGAGGCAAGGAATGAACGTTCAAGCCAAGCCGCAGGCCATGGCGCCGGCGCGCCGTGCGCCGAAGCGCCTGTCCGCGGACAATGAATTCCTGCCTGCGGCGCTCGAGATACTGGAAACGCCCGCATCGCCGGTTCGCACCGCCATGATCTGGTTCATCTGCGTTCTGGCGGTCGGCGCACTTGCCTGGACCTGGTTCGGCAAATTCGACATCGTCGCAACGGCACAGGGAAAAGTGCAGCCGGCAGGGCGCGTCAAGGTCATCCAGTCGATCGAGATGGGTAAAACCATCGCGATACCCGTGACAAACGGAACCAAGGTCAAAGCCGGCGACGTGCTGGTCGTGCTTGACGATACGGAAATAAGGGCAGAGGAAAACGCCAGTCAGACCAACCTTCAAGCCTCTCGCGCCGAAGTTCTGCGGCGCAAGGCGGTTCAGGACACGGTTGCCGGCTGGCTCAAGCAGGCAATAACGGGCGCTGGCCGCAACGGCACCGGCTTGCGGCTGGTATTTCCGCCAGACATGCCGGACAATATCGCCACGCGCGAACAGCTCAACTACGATGCGGATATCTCGCAGCTCGCATCATCTCTCGATAATCTCGATGCACAAAGTGCCCAGCGCCGGGCAGAAATCCGCAGCCTGGACGAAACCATCACTGCGCAAGGGAATTTGGCGAAAACTCTGGCGGAGCGCGTTTCGATGCGCTCGGAACTCATCGCTTCGCAAGCCGGATCAAGGGCGCAGGTCATCGACGCGCTGCAGCAGCTGCAGGAAGCCCAGGCGACACTCGCAAGCCAGAACGGGCAGCGCGAAACCGCCCGCACTGCATTGAACGTGGCTGTCAGCGAGTCCGCGAAGGTGATCCATACATTCGTAGCGGACAATATCGAAAGAATGTCGGCTGCCGAACGGCAGGTCGATGAATTGACGCAACAGACGATAAAACTGAAAAAGCGCAGGCAATCGATGTCGATCGCAAGCCCGGTCGCAGGAGTGGTGCAGGCGTCGGCCATCACCACGGTGGGTCAGGTGGTTTCCGCTGGAACCGAGCTCATGCGGATCGTTCCGGAGGATGCAGCCCTCGAAATAGAGGCCTATCTGCCGAACCACGATATCGGGTTCGTCAAGGCAGGGCAGGATGCTATAATAAAAGTCGAAGCGTACCCGTTCACCCGCTACGGTATGATCGAAGGCCAGGTCCTGCGCGTCGCTACGGACGCCATCGCTGAGCCCGACGCCCAGCAAGTGGAGGCAGAGGCCGCCAAGGAACTCCAGAACACAATCCCCACCGGCAATGCACAACGTGTTCAGAACCTGGTATTCCCCGTCACCATCAAGCCCGGCAAGACCACCATCGATGTAGATGGCAAAGCCATGCCTCTATCGGCCGGGATGGCGGTTACCGTGGAAGTCAAGACCGGCAAGCGCCGTATTCTCGAGTATCTGTTCTCGCCGCTGGCCGAGATCTCGTCCGAGGCAATGGGCGAACGGTAAGCAATGGCTGCCAGCGAGAAGCTCGTGTCGATTGATGTTCAAAGCGGCACAGTAGCGGGACGGAACGCCAATATTGTGAGGGCCGGGAAACGGTTGCAAAGTTAACGTGTGGATCGCTTGACAGAAGAGGTTCTGTCTCAGCTCCTATCCTCGACCGTTTCAGATCCTTCGCAGTTCCAGATGTTAAACCGCCTTCACATACTTGATGAAAGGCGTGACCTTGGCGATCCTGTCATATAGTTGCCGTGCCGTCGTATTGTCCTTATTCGTCATCCAATAAACAGAATGTGCGCCGGCTTTGATCGCCTCGCCATGCACGGCTTCGATGAGTGCGCGGCCAACACCCTTGCCGCGCACCTGCGGATCGGCATAAAGATCCTGCAGATAACAGACATCCTCGATGCTCCAATTGTGCCGGTGAAACAGGTAGTGAGCCAAGCCTACCGGCTTTGCCTCAAGGCACGCAATGAATCCGCGGTACTCATTGCCGGCGCCTGAGATCAGTCGCGCGAAGGTCGTCCGGTAGACTTCCTCCGCGACGGTCGTCTCATAGAAGGCGAGATAGCCCGCCCAAAGCCGGCGCCATTCGGCTTCATCGGATTTCTGCAAAGGGCGAATTTCAACGCTCATATTCGTTCCTGTCTTCGTCTCCCTAGAGCCGCGCGAGATTAGGGTTGACACTTAATGCGCGCAAGAGGCTGAAATTAGCCAACAACGCCACTGGTGCAATCCCACCAACCATCCTATATTTGCACTGGCGCTCTGCGCTTCTCGACAGGAGAGACATATTCCCCGGGGCCTTAATGATCCCTTAGGGAGCTGTCCCTGAGGAGGCCCGTGGGCTTCTTCACACGGCACCCACCTACTTTGTAGGTTCCCGGGATCGACTTCTCCATCGGTTGTGTGGACGCCACTTTCAATTTGTGCTCATCCCGAGCTGGCCTGGCTGCCGGCGCCTCATGAAGTCACCTGCGTGCAGCATCTCTCCAGCATCAAACAACTTAAGAAGAAATTGAGGCTCGAGGCTCTCGGCCGACGCGATGCGTTACCCGTCGACTATCGCATCGACGCGTCCCTTCGTATTGCAGATACCGGAACGGCTTCCCTGACTTTTGCTCCGGGAACCAGCGTTTCAGGTTTTTGGCCGATCCGTTCTGAAGTGGATCTGCGGCCTTTGCTTTTCCATATGCGCGAAAAAGGTGCACGGCTGTGTCTTCCCGTTATTATCGACAAACGAACAATCCTTTTTCGGGAACTTGTGCGCGGCGCGCCGTTGGTCGAGACGGGATTCGGTACGATCGGACCGCCCGAGGACGCGGCAGTTCTCGATCCGTCGTTGATGCTGGTTCCACTTGCTGCTTTCGATGAGCGCGGTCACCGGATCGGTTATGGCGCGGGCTATTATGACAGGGCAATCGCGCGGCTGAAGGACGCTTGCGTCAATCCGCGATTGATAGGCGTGGCATTCAACTGCCAGGAGGTAGAAGTCGTGCCGGACGAACCGCACGATGTTCCGCTGGAGGCGATCCTGACGGAAAGCGGCTTGCGCAGCTTTGACTAGACCGATAAAGCCAGTCGACAATCATGAGCCCCGAAGGGACGGGCGCTCTCACTCAGGATGTGCGCGTGAGATTACTTTTTCTTGGTGACATGGTGGGCCGCTCGGGCCGGACGGCCGTTTATGAGCAATTGCCTGGATTGATAGCCGACCTCAATCTCGACTTCACTATCGTCAATGGCGAGAATGCCGCTGGCGGCTTTGGCATCACCGAAGAGATATTCCACGATACGATCAATGCCGGTGCCGATGTCGTCACCACCGGCAACCACGTTTGGGATCAGCGCGAGGCACTGGTCTTCGCCGCACGCGAACAGCGGTTTCTGCGGCCGGCGAATTTCCCGCTTGGGACGGCGGGAAAAGGCTCTGGCGTTTTTCTCGCCAGGAATGGCGCGCGTGTGCTTGTTTCGAATATCATGGGGCGCGTCTTCATGCATCCCGATCTACATGACCCCTTTACGGTCGCCGAGGAAATATTGGCCGCATGTCCGCTCGGCGAGCAGGCTGACGCGGTGGTCTTCGATTTTCACGCCGAGGCGACCAGCGAGAAACAGTGTTTCGGCCACTTTGTAGACGGCCGTGCCAGTTTCGTCGTCGGCACCCATACGCATGTGCCCACGGCAGATGCGCAGATCCTGAATGGCGGAACCGCCTATATGTCCGATGCGGGCATGTGCGGCGATTATGATTCCTCGCTCGGCATGGACAAGGAAGAGCCGCTTAACAGGTTTCTTTCGAAGGTGCCGAAAGGCCGGTTCGAGGCTGCCAGCGGCAAAGCGACAATCTGCGGGGTCGGCGTCGAGATTTCCGACCGGACCGGTCTGGCCGAGAAGATCGCGCCCTTGCGTCTTGGCCCGAGACTTGAAGAAACTATCCCATCATTCTGGAAATGAGTTGACCGAACCGCGAACGCTCACCTAAGTCGTGTCATCGGTTTGCACCATCCGGGCCACAGCAACACAGGAACGACCCCCATGGAAGCGCTACTCTCCTACTTCGATTTCATCTACACGCCATCCGGTCTCATAGCTTTGGTTACGCTCGTCGTGATGGAAGTCGTGCTCGGCATTGACAACCTGATCTTCATATCGATCCTCACCAACAAACTGCCGAAGGAACAGCAGGCGCGTGCCCGCCGGCTCGGCATCAGTGCCGCCCTCGTGCTTCGTCTTGTGCTATTGTTCACGATCTCGATCATCGTCCAGCTCACCGAACCGATTTTCGAAGCCTTCGGACACGGGTTTTCATGGCGCGACCTCATCCTGATCGCGGGCGGCCTGTTCCTGGTATGGAAGGCCACCAAGGAAATCCATCACACCGTGGACCACGAGGACGCCAAGGATGACGTCATCGGCAAAACGGTTACGCTGACGATGGGTGCAGCAATCGCGCAGATCCTCGTGCTCGATCTGGTATTCTCGGTGGATTCGATCATAACCGCCGTCGGCATGACCGACGAAATCGCCATCATGGTGATCGCCGTGCTTGCCGCCGTGACTGTCATGCTGCTTGCCGCCGAGCCACTGTCAAGATTCATCGCAAACAACCCTACTATAGTCATGCTTGCGCTGGGCTTCCTTTTGATGATTGGTATGACGTTGATCGCCGATGGGTTTGGCTACCATGTTCCTAAAGGCTACATCTATGCGGCGATGGGTTTTTCGGCTCTGGTCGAGGCGCTCAACATGCTGGCGCGCCGCAGAAAAAAGAAGCACTGATTACGATACAAGTACATCAACGCCTACTGGAGGATTCCCACTCAATGACCCAGACCATTTTTGCCGAGGCTTTCGTTCCGCTCAAACTTGCCAACCGCTCGCTTCTCTACAAGGCGATCGCCGTTCTGATCGGCACAGCATTGCTGGCGGTCAGTTCGTGGATTTCGGTGCCGATGATTCCGGTACCGGTGACCATGCAGACCTTCGCGGTAACGATGGTCGGGGCACTTTACGGCTGGCGGCTTGGGGGCATCACGGTCATCGCATGGCTTCTCCAATCTTTCGTCGGGTTGCCTGTTTTGGCTGACGGCACGCCGGGCCAGATCGCCTTTGCGGGTCCGACAGCGGGGTATCTCCTTTCCTTTCCTGTTGTAGCGGCATTCGTTGGCCTTTTGGCCGAACGGGGGCTGACGCGAAATCCTTTCACGGCTTTCGGTGTCATGCTTATGGGCAACGCACTTTGCCTCGCGCTCGGCGGGGCATGGCTGGCGAACATGATCGGGTTCGAGAAGGCATGGGTCTTCGGTGTCGCGCCTTTCATCATCGGCGGCGTCCTCAAGTCAGCGCTGGCAGCGGCAACGATTGAAATGTTGCGGCGTTCAGGTATCCGCCTGTCTTGACGGTCGAACTTCGCGCGCACCACCTTCTGTGCATGCTGACCTATGTTGGCAGGGGCTATAGCCCCGCCTTCACTGAAAATTACGACAAGGTTGTTGCAAGACTGGCGGCGGGCGAGAATATCTTGATAAGGGAAGGGCCGGACGATATCTGCCAGCCCCTTCTTGCAACCACCGAACCGCATTGCGTCAACGGCAGCGTTGCCGATCGTGACATTCAAGCGATGTCCGACGTCGGACATTTGCTTGGCCGACCGCTCCGGATCGGCGATACGATCAATCTCGATGCCGCCGCGGTCGACAAGCTGCGCATCGCCTTTGCGAAAGGCGAGAGCCGGCGCGCCTGCGCGGATTGCGAGTGGTTCGATTTTTGCTCCGCGGTGTCGAAAGCCGGCTATGCAGATGTGCGTTTGAAGCTTGGATGAACAGCGAGCGACTGGTGCTGGACGAAGCGCCGGTTTTTACCTATAAGGGCGCCATTCCAGAAGCATGTTTCCGCTCGGTGTAGCCCGCGAACCTCATTGCAGGGCCCTGAAGTGAAACATCAACAACCACAGACAAGCACGCAGGGGTGCCATGGCAGGCCATTCACAATTCAAGAACATCATGCACCGCAAAGGGCGCCAGGATGCCGTTCGGTCAAAGATATTTTCCAAACTCGGGCGTGAAATCACGGTCGCGGCCAAGCAAGGGCTGCCTGATCCGTTGATGAATCCACGCTTGCGCCTGGCTGTCCAGAACGCCAGGGCGCAATCGATGCCGAAGGATAATATCGAACGAGCCATCAAGAAGGCGTCCGGTGGCGATGCCGACAATTACGAAGAAGTCCGCTACGAGGGCTACGGTCCAGGCGGCGTTGCCGTCATCGTTGAAGCCCTGACGGACAACCGTAATCGCACCGCCTCGAATGTGCGCGCGGCCTTCACCAAGGCGGGTGGTGCATTGGGCGAAACTGGTTCGGTTGGCTTCATGTTCAATCGCGTCGGCGAAATCACTTACAAGCCCGAGGCAGGCAGCGCCGACAAGGTTATGGAAGCTGCCATCGAGTCTGGCGCCGACGATGTAACCAGTGACGAAGAGGGGCACCTCATCCTATGCGCTTTCGAGGATATAGGTGATGTTTCGAAGGCGCTCGAGGCCGCCCTCGGCGAGGCAGAATCGATCAAGGCGATCTGGAAGCCAGCAACTACCGCTCCCGTTGACGAGGAGAAGGCTCAGTCGGTGCTTCGGTTGATTTCGACCCTCGACGACGATGATGACGTGCAGAATGTCTATGCGAACTTCGAAGTAAGCGACGAAGTCCTGGCCAAGCTCAGCGCAGCCTGATCCAACGAGATACAATAACCCGCCAGCTAACGATCTGGCGGGTTTTTATTTGCGTTCAGTTGACCGGACCGTCCCCGCCAAGAGCCGCCATGTCCGCGTCGGTCGCCTTCACGCCGGCGGCGCGATTAACCAGAATCGTGACAACCCACAGTACCACGCCGATGCCTATGAGGATCCCGGCGATCCTATATTGCACCGGATCGCGTCCGGTCCAGGGGCCCGCGAAGAAAGCACAGCAGATAGCGCCAATGACGGGCAGAAAAGTTGGTGTGCGGAAATGGTCATGATCAACCGTTTCGCGCCGCAGGACAAGCACTGCGATGTTGACGATCGTGAAGACGAACAGGAGCAACAGCGCGGTCGTACCTCCAAGCGCCGGGACCTCACCAACGAACAGGATCAGTGCAAACGCCAGAAGAGTGGTAAAGGCGATCGCGAGATATGGCGTACGGCGAACGGCGTGAACTTTGCCGAAGATCGGCGGCAGCACGTGTTCGCGGCTCATGCCATAGACGAGACGGCTCGCCATCAGCATGTTTATCAGAGCACTGTTGGCGACTGCAAACATGGTAATGAAGCCGAATATCCAAAGAGGGAAGTTCGGCGCTCCCGCCTGAACAACCTTGAGCAGCGGGGTTTCGCCTTCACCAAGATCAGCCGGCGTAACGAGCGTTATCGCCGAGATCGACACCAGCACATAGATAGCGCCGGTAATGAACAAACCCGCCAGCAGCACCTTTGGGAAAATACCCGACGGATTCTTGCATTCCTCGGCCATGTTGACCGAGTCCTCGAAGCCCACCATGGCGAAAAAGGCGAGGGTGGTCGCAGCCATCACTGACCAGAAGACGCTCCCATCGGGAGAGGAGGCAAACTGCGTGATGCGCGAGACGTCGCCCTGACCCGCAGCAATGGCCCATAGTCCGATGAAAATGATAATCAGAAGGCCCGTCAGTTCGACCATTGTCAGAACCACATTGGCTTTGACGCTTTCACCAACGCCGCGGAAGTTCACCACTGCGACGACTGCCATGAAGGCAAGCGCAACGAGCGAGATGCCGATCCCGGTTTCAAGGTTGAGTTGAAAGGCACCGGAAAGATTAGCGGCGAATGCACGTGACGCAGTCGATGCGGAGGTGATGCCGGAACACATGACGGTGAAGGCGACGATGAACGTAATGAAGTGAATGCCGAAGGCCTTATGCGTATAGAGTGCCGCACCTGCCGCTTTCGGATATTTCGTTACCAGCTCGAGATAGCTGAAGGCGGTGACGACAGCGACAATGAAGGCGACGAGGAATGGTAGCCATACAACGCCTCCCACCTGCTTTGCGACTTGTCCCGTCAGCGCATAAATGCCAGTGCCAAGAATATCGCCAACGATGAAGAGAAGCAGCAGCCAAGGACCCATGACCCGGTGAAGACTTGGCTCGATCACTGCCCCCGGTGCCGTGTTAATACCTGAAGTCACGTCGGTCATCGGGTTTTCCCTCCCCCTTATGCATGCAGATACGCATGTGAAAAGCTATTGACGAAACAACGGCTTGTCAAACGAGGAGAGGAAAAACGAAAACGGCCCCGAAGATCGGAGCCGTTTCAAATCCGGTTTACCCGGAGGATCTTATATACCGAGATTGGCGAAACGGGTCTTGAACTTCGACACGCGGCCGCCACGATCCGTCAAATGCTGCGAACCGCCGGTCCATGCCGGATGCGTGGAGGGGTCGATATCGAGGTTCATCGTATCGCCTTCCTTGCCCCATGTGGAGCGGGTCAGGTATTCGGTACCATCGGTCATGACGACCTTGATTGTGTGGTAATCTGGATGAATCTTGGCTTGCATCTGTATTGTCCTAAACTGGTGGGCACAACCAGCGCCACTGCTAAGTGGGGTTCCGGTCGGAGCCGATTGGTAGAGATGAAGCCAAACGTCACAGGGGCGTGGGCTTCCAAAACTGTTGGCGAGCCTATACATCAGCCTTTAAGCAATAACAAGGCCGTCTGGCCGCAAAGTCGCACTGCGATATGAGGAAGACCTGAGACATGGCCACCAGGGAACCATCTCATCTTCAGGAGACGGAAAGAAGGCGTCGCTCCTTGAAACCGCTGCGGCGCATTTACCCCTACATGTCTCGCTATCGGGGCATGATAGCTGGTGCGCTATTCTCGCTCGTCCTCGCGGCAGTGACGACCCTGACGCTTCCTCTGGCTGTCCGGCGCATGATCGATCACGGCTTTTCTGGCGCAAACGGTGCCTTCATCAACAACTACTTTGGCATGCTGGTGGTGCTCGCGGCGCTTTTGGCTCTCGCTTCCGGCGGACGATACTATTTCGTCATTACGCTGGGTGAGCGGATCGTCTCGGATTTGCGCCGGGATGTTTTCGATCATCTGACAAGGCTCTCTCCTGCTTTCTTCGACGGTACGCAATCGGGCGAGATTGTCTCGCGCCTCACCGCAGACACGACGCAGATCAAATCGGCGGTCGGCGCGACGGCTTCGGTAGCCCTGCGCAATCTCATTCTGGCCCTCGGCGCAATCGTGATGATGGTCATCACAAGCGCCAAACTTTCAGGACTGGTCATCGCTGCAATTCCGCTCATCATCATTCCACTGGTCGCTTTCGGACGATCCGTGCGCCGCCGATCACGTGCCGCCCAGGATACTCTGGCCAACGCCACTGCCTATGCCAGCGAATCCATTGTGTCCGTGCGCACTTTACAGGCATTCACCAACGAGAACCTGGCAACAACCCGCTTTGGCGCCTCAGTGGAAGATGCGTTTGCGGCCGCACGCTCATCGGTGAAGGCAAGAGCCATCTTGACCGCTTTCGCCATCTTCATGATCTTTTCCAGCGTCGTCGCCGTACTTTGGTTTGGCTCGCGGGATGTGCTTTCCGGCGCGATGACGCCGGGAACTCTCGGCCAGTTCCTGCTCTACGCTGTTTTTGCTGCGGGAGCCTTGGGAGCGCTGTCGGAGGTTTGGGGAGAACTGTCGCAAGCGTCGGGTGCGGCCGAGCGGTTGATGGAAATCCTGGCGGAGAAGCCGGCGATCACGGCGCCAGCCACTCCTGTGCTGCTGCCGCAGCCGCCCCTCGGTTCCGTTCACTTCGACGACGTACAGTTCAACTATCCGTCGCGGCCGGGTGCTCCGGCGCTAAGAGGCCTTAACTTCAGGATTGAGCCGGGCGAAACCGTCGCCATCGTGGGTCCTTCCGGCGCTGGCAAGAGCACGGTGTTCTCATTGTTGCTGCGCTACTACGATCCAGTTTCCGGTGTTGTCAGCGTCGATGGGGTCGATGCGCGCAAGGTTGATCCCGCCGACCTCCGATCACGCATCGCCATTGTTCCGCAGGACACGACGATCTTTGCGGCGACCGTGCGTGACAATATTGCCTTTGGCCGGCCGGGCGCCACAAAGGCAGATGTCGAAGCCGCGGCCAAGGCAGCTTTGGCGCATCAGTTCATCCAGGCGCTGGAGCGCGGCTATGACACGCAAGTCGGCGAGCGCGGCATCACGCTGTCCGGCGGACAACGCCAGCGCATCGCCATCGCACGCGCCATCCTCCGCGACGCGCCCATCCTCCTGCTGGACGAGGCAACCTCCTCACTGGATGCCGAAAGCGAGATGCTGGTGCAGAGGGCGCTGGATCATCTGATGCAGGGGCGTACAACGCTGGTTATCGCGCATCGGCTCGCGACCGTGTTGAAGGCCGATCGAATTCTGGTCATGGAAAACGGACGGATCATCGAAGAGGGAACGCACCAGACCTTGGTCAAGAAGAACGGGATTTATGCCAGTCTTGCCAAGCTGCAATTCGAAGCGGGCGCCGACGCCTTCAAAGGCGCCGCTGAATAGTCCCGTGTTCCCGAGCTGACGCTGCAGAACCACTTATCATCGTTCCGTCAGCTTCAGTTCGATGCGGCGGTTACGCGCCCGTACTTCCGGTGCGCCCCCTGGCTCCAGCGGTTGAAACTCACCGAAGCCCGCTGCGACGAGACGGTTTGCCGGAACGCCATTGGCGATGAGGAATTTCACCACCGAAATAGCGCGTGCCGACGATAGCTCCCAATTGTCCTGGAATTGCCCGGTGCCCGAAAGAGCGACATCATCCGTATGACCGTCGACGCGCAGGACCCAGTTGATATCGTCCGGGATTTCCTTCTGCAGATCGATCAAGGCGGTCGCCAGTTTCTTCATCTCCTCGGATCCGGCCGGATTCAGAATTGCGGTTCCCGAGGGAAACAACACTTCAGACTGGAAGACGAAACGGTCGCCGACGATGCGAATGTTCTCGCGGTCGGAAAGTATCTCCCGCAGACGGCCGAAAAAGTCTGAGCGGTAGCGATTAAGCTCCTGAACGCGTTGCGCGAGAGCGACATTCAGCCGCTTGCCGAGATCGGCAATCTTGGCGTTGGATTCCCTGTCTCGCGACTCGGAGGCATTGAGAGCGTCCTCCAGGGCGCCGATCTGTTTGCGCAATGCTGCAATCTGCTGGTTCAGTATCTCAACTTGTGACAGGGCCCGGGCGCTGATCTGTTTTTCATTTTCAAGGCCAGTCGACAGTTCGTTGATCTTGCCTTCCGCGGCGGCGCCGGCACCCGCGCCTTGGGACAAGAGTGATTGGAGACGTGATTGTTCATTCTGGGCGCTGGTCAACGATGCCTGCAAATTGGCAATCGTGTCTTCGAGATCCTGCTTGTTGCCCTGTTCGAGCGACAGCAGTTGCGTAAGTTCGTTGATCTGCGAGTTAAGCCGGTTGAGGACTGCGTCCTTGCCGGTGATTTCCTGGCTCAGGAGAAACTGTGCCAGCACGAAAACCGACAGAAGAAACATGATCGACAGGAGCAATGTCGACAGCGCGTCGACAAATCCAGGCCAGTAATCAACGTGGCGAACGGCTCTGCGGTTACGACCGAGGGCCATCAGTTTGCCTTGTCGCGAGCGATGGCATCGCCTAGTTTAGCGAGCGTCTGTCGAATGGCCTTTTGTTCGTCGGATTGTTTTTCAACCCAATCCCGCATCATCTGCTGTTCGGACCGCATGTTCTTGACGAGCCCTTGAATGCCCTCAGCCAGACTTGCCAGGGCGGCTGTCGTACGTTGGCTCGATCCGCCTGTCTCCTGGATGTTTTGCAGGCGTTCCGCCAATGCGCGTAACTCGTCGGACGTGCCACTATTCACGGCATCCAGCGCTTGCAGGTCGGAGCCAAGGTCGGTGACGCTCGAGAGCCAGTTTTCCAGTTCTGTGTAGAACCGGTTTTGCGCCCGGCCCGCCTGCAAATCGAGAAAGCCGAGGATCAGCGAGCCAGAGAGACCGAAAAGCGATGAGGAGAATGCCGTGCCCATGCCTCGGAGCGGGGACTGGAGACCGGCTTTCAGCGAATCCAGTACACTATTGGCATCGCCCGCCCGCGGGTCGAGCGACTGTATCGTCTGACCGATTGAGCCGATCGTTTCGAGAAGTCCCCAGAAGGTCCCGAGAAGACCGAGAAATACCAGCAGCCCGATCAGATAGCGCGATATGTCGCGGGTCTCGTCGAGCCGCGAAGCGATGGAATCCAGCATGGAGCGCATGGCGCTCGTTGAAAGCGCCATGGATTGCCTTCGCCCTATCAACGCACGCATAGGTGCGAGCATGACAGGTTTGGCGTTTGGATCATTGTTGCCCTTACGGAACGAATTGACCCAGCGAACTTCGGGGAACAAGCGGATTACCTGACCGAAACCAAGCAGGATGCCGACGACGAGAACCCCGACAATCAGGCCGTTGAGGCCGGGATTGGTCGTAAAGAACACCGAAATCTGACGAAAGAGAATGGCAGCGAGAAAGGCAACGATTGCCAGAAAGATCGCCATCGACAGAAGCACGAACCGCGGGCTGGAGAGCCGGTAAGGATCAAAATCATCGCCGTCCATACCCTGGCGGGTCGAACTGAAATCAGCCATCGTGTCGTCTCCGCATCAAATCAGATTTTGCGACCCTAGCCGAATTTGCGGTGAAATTGGAAGATGCATTGGAGCGATGGTTGAGTTTGTTGTTATTGAAGGCAATCTGCGGTTGGTGAAGCGACCTTCTCGAAGGGACTGAAGGCAACAATGCCACTCGAACGTAGCTAGAAGGATGTCACCAGCCGCCCAGTATAATACCGCCTGTCAATAAGGCCTCGCCATATCAGATTGGCTTTTTCAACGTCTTCAAAAGAGCCCGCTGAATAGCTTCGTTGCCTGCAATAATGGTCTTGCTCTCGATCACGTCCTGCCCGCCCTCCAGATCGGTGACGAAACCGCCGGCCTCGCGGATCATGATAATGCCGGCGCCAATATCCCACGGGGAAAGACCATCTTCCCAGAAGCCGTCGAGACGGCCTGCTGCCACATAGGCCAAATCAAGAGCCGCTGCGCCCATTCGGCGGATACCGGATACTTCGGCCATGACGTTGCGCATCTGCAAAAGATAGTTGCCGTGATCACCACGGCCAAGATGGGGAACCCCGGTTCCAATAACGGAATCGACGAGCTTGCTGCGTGCCGCAACGCGCAGGCGCCGGTCGTTGAGAAACGCTCCGCCGCCGCGCTCAGCAGTGTACAGTTCATCCATGGCCGGATTGAAAATCACACCCGCCACTATCTGGCCCTGACGCTCAAGCGCTATGGAAACCGCAAAAATCGGAATACCGTGCAGGAAATTCGTGGTGCCATCGAGCGGATCGACCAGCCACCTGTGCTGGCTATCGGAGCCCTCGACCACGCCTGATTCTTCCATAAGGAAGCTGTAGTCCGGGCGGGCGCGCTTCAGTTCAGCGTAGACGATCTCTTCGGCTTTCTTGTCGGCCTGGCTGACATAGTCGCCTGGACCTTTAAGCGACACCTGCAGGTTCTGTACTTCGCCAAAATCGCGAGCGAGCGAGCGGCCGGCTTTCATGGCAGCCTGCACCATTACATTGAGAATCGCTGAACGCGCCATTTCGGGTTATTTCTCCGTCAAGTCAAAGATTAGCTTAGTCGGCGCGGCGAACATAAGTCAGTTCGTTCGTATCGACGACAATGCGCTCGCCCGACGAAATGAATGGCGGTACAAGCACGCGAATGCCATTTTCCAGAACCGCAGGTTTATAGGAGGAGGCTGCCGTCTGGCCCTTGACGACCGGATCGGCCTCGGTGATTGCCAGCGTGACATAGTCTGGCAACGAAATGCCGATCGGGCGTTCGTCGTAAAGCTCGACCGTGACCATCATGCCGTCCTGAAGGAAGGCGGCGCGGTCACCAACGAAGTCTTTTTGAAGTTCAAGCTGTTCGTAACTGTCGGTATCCATGAAAATCAACGCCTCGCCCTGTTCATAGAGGAAGGAGAAATCCTTCTGCTCCAGACGAACCTTCTCGACGGTTTCAGCGGAACGGAAACGCTCGTTCAACTTGGTGCCATTGATAAGGTTCTTCAGTTCCACCTGGTTGTAGGCGCCGCCCTTGCCGGGTTTGACATGATTGGTTCTCACAGCAACCCAAAGGCCACCATCATGTTCGATCACGTTGCCGGTGCGGATTTCATTGCCGTTGATTTTCATGTGTCTACTCGGATTTGTGTTGGATACCGCGCCAGTACTGCGGCGGTGGTCAAGAATGGCGCTCCAAGACCACAAATTCGCAAAATAGGCAAGAGTGGGGGCAAAAACAGCCACCTGGCGCTGTTCGTTTTTGCTGTGGCAAGCTCAGGCAGCCAGAGCTCTTTCCGCCAGGGAGACCCAGTAGCTAATTCCATAAGGGATCGCATCATCATTGAAATCATAGGCCGAATTATGAAGGCTCGCCGTGTCGCCATTGCCGATAAATATAAAGGCCCCCGGCCGTTTCTCCAGCATGTATGAAAAATCCTCGGCGCCCATCACCGGCGGCATCTCCGCCGTTACCGCATCTGCGCCAACGATATCGCGGGCGACGCCTACAGCAAACTCTGTTTCCCGCTCATGGTTGAACGTTACGGGATAACCATCATGATACGTCACTACTGACCTGCCGCCGAAGACAGCTGCAGTCGTTTCAGCAATTTCAGTCAGCCTTTTTCGCGCCGACGCGCGAACCTCCGGCGAAAGGGTCCTAACTGTACCTCCAAGTGTGATCACATCGGGTATGACGTTGGACGCATCGCCGCCATTGAGCTGGGTCACGGAAATGACAAGCGAGTTCAACGGATCGGTTTCGCGCGACACGATAGACTGCAGCGCAAGAATGGTGTGGGCCGCTATCACAACCGGGTCGATCGTCGATTGCGGTTTTGCCGCGTGGCCACCACGCCCCGTGATCGCGATTTCGAATTCATTGGTTGCCGCCATGATCGAACCCTTGCGGGTCGCAAACTCACCCACGGCCAGACCCGGAGCATTGTGCATGCCATAGACTTCGCCGATGCCGAAACGCTCCATCAATCCATCGTCGATCATGGCGAGCGCTCCGGCGCCGCCTTCTTCTGCAGGCTGGAAGATGACAGCGACCGTACCTTTGAAGTTGCGAGTCTCCGCAAGATACTGCGCTGCGCCGAGGAGCATGGCAGTGTGGCCATCATGGCCGCACGCGTGCATCTTGCCGGGTACAATGGACGCCCAGGCTTTTCCACTTGCTTCGGTTATCGGCAAAGCGTCCATATCCGCCCTAAGCCCGATCACACCCCCGTCGCCGTGCCGGCCACGAATAATGGCGACTACGCCGGTCTTGCCTATGCCGGTTTCGACGCTGTCGCAGCCAAAAGCGCGCAGTTTCCCGGCTATGAACCTGGATGTCTCATGCACGTCGTACATGAGCTCGGGTTTCTGGTGCAAATGCCTGCGCCATTCGGCGACGTCTTGCTGCATCTCATGAGCGCGGTTGATCAACGGCATTTCCAGATTCCGATCGGCAGGTTGCGATGTTGGTACATCAGAAATCTATTGCGCCGATATCAGCGCCGTCAACGGCCGCATTGCGGCCACTTCACTGCAACTTATTTGCTTCTGTGATTGCGGCTTGCGTCTGGCTATCATCAAGACCCGCCATGAACGATTCCAGCTCGGGATCATTGAGGCCCGCGCGTTTCGCCACGATGTACCATGCGGCGGCCTTGATGAAATCGCCCTCGACGCCAAGTCCATCCCGGTAAAGTTTGGCGAGACGGGCCTGCGCTGCGACATTGCCGCCCGTGGCCGCCCGCAACATCCAGCCGAAGCCGGCCTTGTAGTTTCTTGCCCCCCCACGGCCGGCAACGAGCCACGTCCCTAGATCGAGCTGCGCGGTGTCGTATCCCTTGACAGCAGCCTTCGCCAGATATTGGCGAGCCTTGGCATCGTCGCGCGGTATTTTCAGGGTGCCATTGGCAAGAATCTGGCTGATTGCATATTCCGCGTCGGGAAGTCCCTTGTCCGCTGCCTTCTGGAACCAGGGATAAGCGTTCTCGATGCCTGAGGCGCCCGGCCGTTCTTGCAGCAGAATCTGGCCAAAGTTAAACTGTGCCGGAGCATTTCCGGCGTCCGCTGCAGCCTTCATCAATTCCTTTGCCCTTTTGGAATCTTTCGGGGCGTATTTCCCCTGAAGCAGGATGACCCCATAGCGAAACTGCGCTTCAGCCAATCCTTGTTCCGCCGCCTTGCCATACCATTTCGCCGATTCCTGCATATTCGTGGGCACTCCCAGCCCGCGCGCCAAAATTTCGGCCAGCAGGACCTGTGCGGCAGCGTCGCCTCCTTCGGCACGCGGCAACGCGAGATTGTAGGCCGTCTTGTAGAGACCGCGCTGATAGGCGCCGAAAGCATCATCTTCGGGACCCTTGCCAAACCGGGTCGGGTTGACGGTGTCGAGCACGGGATCATTGGGCGATTTGGGTTTGGCTTGCTTGGCTGTTGTTTCTGGCGCAGGTGTGGCGGGGGCAGGAGTTCCCGCCGGCTCAGCGGCTGCCGGTGGTGTTTGAGCTGTCTGGGCGGAGCTCTCAACTGCAAAAGCCGACAAAGCGATCATAGTGGCCGCAACGGAACAAAGAAGCTTTCCTGGTCTTGCTTCCATGCAACTATTCCTCAAATTTGGGCGCGTGCTCGTCGAGGAGCCGGTTGGCTTCCCGGACAGCTCCTGCCGGGTCTGTTCCATCGAAGACGGCTGAGCCAAGGGCGATGAACTCCGCACCCGTTGCGGCCGCATCGAGAATACTATCGAGGGTATTGCCTGCCTGAATAATACAAGGAATTTCAACCATCGAGGCCCACCAGTCGGCGAGTTCGATGTTGCGCGGGTGCGCTTCAGGTTTGTTGTCAGCACCAATTTTGCCAAACAGAACATAATCCGGTTGGGCCTCGCCGATCTCCAGCGCCGTGTGACGATTCTTGATATTGCCCGTACCGACAATCATCTTGGGCGAAAAACGGGCTACACTCGCCGAAAGATCGGCGGCCGGTCCTTCGATATGCAGGCCGTCAGCCTTGACGCGGCCGGCCACCTGCGTGTTGCCGACGATGATTGCGGCTGCACCGGCCCCTTGAATGATAGGAGTGGCTGCTTCGGCAAGGGTCTGGAACAATGCTTCATCTGCTTCATAGGGGGGCAGCAGGACCGAAGCGACATCACCTCCCGAAAGCGCATCGCGCAGCGCGCGGGCAAGTTCGTCAACGCTCGTGACCGGAGGCGCGATCAAAACGATGCGGCAGCGTTGAGGTATCGGTTCGGTGTTCATTGCTTTCGACCTTCCAATCATTCTTCATCGAGGACTGTCTTCATAGACCGGCCAATCATGATGGAATTCGGGCATACAAGATGAATGAGGATTTGAACAGGTCACCCGGTTTTATGCTTCAAACCGGGGTATATTCGGCGAAAGTGTTTCACAATTATCGCCCTCGGGGTTATGGAAAAGTCCCTCCTGCCGGATTAACCCGATGCCCGATCTCTTGCTAGACCCTTGGTTCTATGCCGCTGCCATACCGGCCACCATTTTGATCGGGCTTTCCAAAGGTGGCCTTGGCGGCGCCATGGGGCAGGTCGGAGTACCGCTGATGGCGCTTGTGATGCCGCCGGTGCAGGCCGCGGCTATCATGCTGCCGATTCTGATCATCATGGACCTCGCAAGCCTCTGGTCGTGGCGCGGATACCGCGACGCGACGACACTCAAGCTAATGCTGCCGGGAGGGCTGCTCGGCGTCGGCATAGGCTGGATGACCGCCTCCATCGTAACCGACGACATGGTGAAGCTGATCGTTGGCCTGGTCGCGATCATTTTTTTTGGGCGCTACGCCTTTGCAAGCGCAGAGAAGCGGGCGACCGCTCGGCCCCACAATGGCGCGTCGGCTACGCTGTGGTCGACAATCGCCGGCTTCACAAGTTTCGTCGCCCATGCTGGCGGTCCGCCATATCAGGTTTATGCGTTGCCGCTGCGGCAAAACCCCAAGATCTACAACGGCACCAGTGTCATTTTCTTCGCCATTATCAACGCAATCAAGGTAATTCCCTATTTTGCTCTCGGGCAGCTTGACGCTACGAACTTGCAAGCCTCCGCTGTGCTTGTACCCCTTGCGCCACTCGCGACCTTCGCCGGCGTCTGGATCGTCAAGCGGATGCGGCCGGAGGTATTTTACCCCTTTATGTATGCGATGATTCTGCTGATGGGTCTGAAGCTGACCTATGATGGATTTGGCAGCTTGTCATATTTTTGAACGAAAGTTGATCGGCGCAATCGCAACTTTTGCCATATGTCAACATTATCGATCACACGCCCAAGCGAAATCGCTTCCCACCGAGGCCCGGAAGCGAGCTACCCATGCATAACAGGATATTGGTGAACGCCATGACACAGAACCAGCTTAAACAGCGGGACACCCGTATCGACGTATTCAGGGCCTTGGCTCTTCTCACGATCTTTATCAATCATATTCCAGGAACGGTTTACGAGAACCTGACACACAAGAACTTCGGTTTTTCTGACTCGGCCGAAGCGTTCGTGCTGATCTCGGGTATCGCCGTCGGTCTGGCTTATGGTTCCAAGTTCGAACGCGGCAGCCGTCTCCTTACGACGCTGAAAGCGTGGCGGCGGGCTACGACACTCTATTGCGCTCACATCCTCACGACTGTCGCTACATTGGCAATCTTCTGTGCCGCGGGCATCTACCTGAAACGCCCTGATTTCATGTCGTTCATCAATATCGGGCCGTTGATGGATCAGCCTGCCAAAGCCCTTATCGGCCTTGCGACGATGGGTCATCAGATTGGCTATAACAATATTCTGTCGATGTACGGCGTTCTGTTGCTGATGCTCCCGTTGTTCCTGATGATCGCCAGGATCAGCATCGCCGCGATGGTCGCGCTTTCAGGAACGCTGTGGCTGGTCTCCGGCGTCTATCAGATCGCGCCACCCAACTATCCGACGAATGGTGTGTGGTTTCTCAACCCGCTGTCGTGGCAGTTTCTCTTCGTTATCGGGATCGCCGGAATCATGCACGTGCGCCGGGGCGGGACTATTGCCTTCAACAAGTATCTGTTTGGGCTCTGTGCCGGATATATCGCGATCGCGCTGATCTGGGTTCGCTGGCCATTATGGGGTATCGACACCTCATTGGGCCTGCCAATGGTGGTCACCGGCTTTGACAAGACCTTCTTGTCATTGACCCGGCTCGCGCATGTGCTGGCACTTGCCTACGTGATTGTCTCGGTTCCCGCGATTTCGAATCTGGCTCGTCGTGCTCCAGATCATCCGCTGGCGATCCTCGGCAAACATTCTCTCCCCGTGTTTGTCGCAGGTACGATACTCGCCATGGTGGCGCAGGTGGTCAAAGTGTTGAACCCGGGTGGTCTGCTGGATGATACATTGCTGATCGCGAGCGGAATAATGGCGCAATTTGCTCTGGCCTATTATCTTGAGTGGCTGCCGCGCATTGGATGGGGCGGGCGCCCGGTCCAGAAGCCGACACAGGCCAAAACGCTTCTGGCCGGCAAACCCGTGACGGGAGCGTTGGCTCCGGCAACCAGAGCAGTCATATCCTGATGAATCGGAGTTTTCTGTTTCCGTTAACCAATGGTTAAGCATTACAATCTATGAATTGATCATCCAGTTTTCTGGATTCTTACCAAGTGGTTTGGCCACTTTGTTTGACGCCTCCCTGTTAGACTCCTGAGAGCCGCCTCGTTTCGCGGCTCTTTTTTTATGTTCATATCCAATGTTTAACGCTGCCGTTAACCCTTTATTAAGGATAAACTTGCGCTCCTGTGAGGATGCAGGCAGGTTGCTGGGGACTACTGCTCGCCGACCGTTGTGGTACCTCGCTTGCTGTTCCAGTAAGGGGGCACTGCTTTGGCAAAATTGCGGTTAGTGGCAGCGCATTTTAGGTAACAGGGCATATGATGACCGAACGGGAACTCCACGTAGACAATACGATAAGGCTTGCGGAGCGCATGGTGCGTTCTGAAAGTTTCAATCATCTCTACGATGAGGGCATGAGCCTTGTGGAAGAAGCTGCTTTCTATCTCGATGGTGAAGGCCGGGCGGAAGCCAAGCGATTATCCCGTGTCGCCGCGACACTCTACGCAGCCGAATCAATGCGGCTGACGACGCGCTTGATGCAGGTCGCATCATGGTTGCTGCTTCAGCGCGCCTCACGCAGCGGCGAAATGACACTCGAACAGGTTCTTTCCGAAAAGGCCAAGGTCCGGCTCGATACCGATTCAGCGCCTGGAACAGTAGTCGGCTGGGATGAGATCCCGCTCTCCTATTGTGACATCGTGCATCGTTCATTGCGCCTGCAGGCACGCGTCCGCCAGATGGACGACGAGATCTACAATGATGGTGCTGGCGCCGAGCAAAAACGTGTCCTCTCAACCAACCCTGTCTCCGACCAGATCAGCCTCTTGGCGACAGCGTTCGGTCATCCGTAAAAACGCACAGTTTTGTTTCTCTTTTGTTCACCTTTCTGCTGTCAACATGTGTGGCACATGGATAAGGTTCGAGGATGAAAGAAGCGATTCGTATTATCGGCATTGACCCTGGTCTTCGGCGAACAGGCTGGGGCATCATCGAGACGCTTGGCAATTCGCTGCGTTATGTGGCAGCCGGCACCGTTCTTTCAGACGCGAAACTCGACCTTGCCTCCCGTCTTTGTCAACTGCATGATGGACTTGCCCGGGTAATTCACGAAATGATGCCGCATGAATCGGCGGTCGAGCACACTTTCGTCAACAAGGACGCCACCGCGACGCTTAAACTGGGTCAAGCTCGCGGGATTGCCTTGCTGGTGCCGGCGCTTGCTGGGCTACCGGTTGCGGAGTATGCGCCAAACGCGGTGAAGAAGGCTGTGATTGGCGTCGGCCACGGCGAGAAGAAGCAAATTCATATGATGGTGAAAGTGCTGATGCCGAAAGCTATATTCGACACGGACGATGCTGCTGATGCATTGGCAGTTGCCATTTGTCACGCACATCATCGGCAAAGCGCGATCGGGCGCATAGCTATCGAACGGAAATTGGCGGCACTCGGATGATTGGCAAGCTCAAGGGGACTGTGGACGAAATCGCCGAGGATCATGTGATTGTTGACGTTCACGGCGTCGGTTACGTTGCGTTCTGCTCTGCCCGCACACTTTCCAATATTCCCGCGCCAGGCGAGGCGGTCGTCCTGCTCATAGAAACCTATGTGCGTGAAGATGTGATACGGCTGTTCGGCTTCGGCACCGCGCTCGAGCGCGAATGGTTCCGCCTGTTGCAAAACGTGCAGGGCATAGGCGCCAAGGTGGCGTTGAGCGTGCTCGGGACATTGACCCCGTCGGATCTTGCCAATGCCATTGCGCTGCGGGACATTGCCATGGTCAGCCGGGCTCCCGGGGTTGGAAAGCGAGTTGCGGAACGTATCGTTACGGAATTGAAGAACAAGGCGCCCGCCTTTGCCGGCGAAGCAATGGGCACCATCGGCCTCAAGCAGGAGTTGGGTGAGGGCGTTGCTCCCGCTCCCGTTGCGGATGCCGTGTCGGCTTTGACCAATCTCGGCTATTCGCGCGATCAGGCGGCCAATGCCATTGCCGCTGCCATGAAGGAGGTGGGCGAGGGCGCCGATTCCACCAAGTTGATCCGGCTTGGTCTGAAGGAGCTGTCGCGCTGATGCGGTTGTCTGATCAAGTGCCTTATGCGAAGACACAGGTATGAGTGATAGCAGCCGCCTGATTTCTCCGGACAAGCGTGGTGAGGATCTCGATACCTCGCTGCGGCCGCAGACGCTTGCCGATTTTGTCGGTCAGGCCGCCGCACGCGCCAATCTCAAAGTCTTCATCGAGGCGGCGAAGTCGCGTGGCGAGGCGCTTGATCACGTGCTGTTCGTCGGACCGCCGGGTCTTGGCAAGACTACCCTCGCACAGATCATGGCAAAGGAACTGGGGGTCAACTTCCGGTCGACCTCCGGTCCCGTTATTGCCAAGGCAGGCGATCTTGCGGCACTTTTAACCAATCTGGAAGAAAACGACGTTCTGTTCATCGATGAAATCCACCGCCTCAATCCAGCTATCGAAGAAATTCTCTACCCGGCGATGGAGGATTATCAACTTGATCTGATTATCGGGGAGGGCCCCGCGGCCCGTTCGGTGAAGATCGACCTTGCCAAGTTCACACTTGTTGCTGCGACCACTCGTTTGGGGCTTCTGACCACGCCACTGCGGGATCGCTTCGGTATTCCTGTCCGGCTCAATTTTTACACGGTCGAGGAACTGGAACACATCGTACGTCGCGGGGCCCGAATCCTGGGCATTGGCGTGACAGATGACGGAGCGCTGGAAGTTGCTCGTCGTGCGCGCGGTACGCCGCGAATAGCCGGACGACTTTTGCGCCGTGTGCGCGACTTTGCCATTGTGGACGGCAAGGACAAGATCGATCGCGAGACCGCTGATTCCGCTCTTTTGCGCCTTGAAGTGGATTCGCTCGGCCTTGACCAGCTCGACCGTCGCTATCTGGCCATGATCGCCCACAATTTCGGTGGCGGGCCTGTTGGTATCGAAACAATTGCAGCGGGACTTTCAGAACCCCGTGACGCGATCGAAGACATTATCGAGCCGTACCTGATACAGCAGGGATTCATCCAGCGTACACCGCGCGGGCGGGTCCTCACCGCGAATGCGTGGAAGCATCTTGGCCTGAGTGCTCCGGCAGACATTATCCAGCAGCAAATCAACCTTTTCCAGGAAGACAGCTGATCACTTCAACCCGAGGCCTTTCAGGATAACGGGGTCCAGCACGCGCTGCTTATCGTCAAGTGTAATGCCGAAGGCTCCGCCCCACGACCAGACGGCCCAGGGAAATCCGCGTTTGTGCGCGGCTTCCGTCACGTCTTTCAAATAAGACGCGCGCCACTCTGACGGCATGCGGAACTTCTTCTGATACTCCCTGCGTATCATGCCGAATTCGCCAAGAAGTATCCGCTCCGGCGGGATGTTGTGCGTCTTTCCCCAAGTCGCAGCCTTGTCGAACGGTTCGTTGAGCGCGGCGAGCACTTCTCCATAGGTGGAGACGCCGCCTGCCATCTCATTGAACCCTATCAGCATTTCCTCGCGGCGCTCCCTGGGAGCCTTGACCTCGATCGTTTTCCGGATAGCTGCAAGGCGCTCTTCAAACGCCTTTTCGCCCAGCAGGTCCGGCGGATAGGGCAAGGCTTCGACATAACTCATCGAATCGCCCGTCCAGTCTGCGCCTTGGTGGGTCAGGACGTAGGGCTCGTAAGAATGAAACGTCCAGATGACGTTGTCATCGGCGATGGTAGAAGGATCAACCTTTTCCAACCCGTAAGCACTGGACCAACAGCCGCCCGACAATATCAACGTATGGCTCGGGGCCGCATCGCGCGCAGCCGAATGCAGTTGCTTCAGCATGGCCGGCCATCTTGGAGCCAGAGTGGGATCGCAATCGATCACGGGTTCGTTGAAGGGCTCAAACGCGGTGAGCCCGGGATCGGTATCGGACAATGCTCTGCCGAGCCTCCCCACCATCTGCACATACCGGGTGAATAGCGCGTCGTCGGCAAGGATGCGGTTTGTGTCGATCTTCCGGGAGTCGCTGGGAATTGAGTGAAAATCGACAATTACCTTAAGCCCGGCCTTGTGCAGCATGCCAACTGTCCTGAGAGTCTGGACAATCAGCGTCGTCACCCGTTTCTCGGACGCATCCTCCAGAAAAATCGCGGGATCGACTGGCATGCGGACGAAATCGAAGCCGGCCGTTCTGATGCGTTCGAGATTGCCAGGACCCGTTCCATGCCGCCATTCGGGAAAATTATCGAGAACAGCGTCCTCGTCCCAGCGTTCGGGCTTTGGCCACGTGGTCCACATTTCGAGATTCAGGCCGCGTTTCATGGTGAATGCCGTAGCTGAAGCAGCGGCTGAGCCAGCGAATATGCACGAGATACAAAGTGCGATGCGCAACAATGGGAGATTCAATTCTTTCGCATCCTTCGTCGTGGGCCTATGGACAAAATGCCTGCCGAGCCTGCAAAAGGAAAGGACCATGAGTGAAAACAATTCTTCATCATTAATCGCTGCCTCGGCAACCGGACTTGCCGGAGAACTGACGGAATCGGGACATCGGCTGCATGCCCGCGTGTATTATGCCGACACGGATTTCTCGGGTCTTGTCTATCACGCACGTTATCTCGAGTTTCTGGAACGCGGACGGACCGACTACCTGCGCCTTCTCGGTGTTCACCATACGGAGCTTGCCGGCGGAATCCTTGGCGAGAGCATCGTCTGGGTGGTGCGACGCATGGAGATCGACTTCAAGTCGGCAGCGCGGATAGACGATGTATTAACCATCGAAACGCGGACGGCCGAAATATCCGGCGCAAGGGTGAGGATGGCACAGTCCATCAGGCGAGGAAAGGATCTGCTGATCGCGGCGACAGTAGAGGCAGCCATGATCAACGGTGCGGGTCGCCCGAGGCGGTTTCCATCCGAATGGATCAGCCTGTTTCAACCGGCATTGCAGAAATAGGCGATGATAATTGTCTGCTGCCTGTGAAATCATAACTGATCCTTAACCATAACAAATCATGAATAAGACGTGCAGACGACAGGTTTCACGTTAACGCCTTCGTTTTACCAAAATTAACGTAAAGAAGCCGCGTTAAGGTTACTGGAGAATTCCGGTTAGAAGCGTGGCTCATCTGGATTGAGACGATTGCGACCCGGTCAACATGCCGGGTTTTCGGATTCGAGGATTGTAGGTATGGAAAATTTAGCAGTTGCCGTTCAGACATCGGACATGTCCCTGTGGGGCCTGTTCTGGCAGGCTGGGTTTGTCGTCAAGCTTGTGATGGTGGGTCTGCTCGGTGCATCGATCTGGACCTGGGCAATCATCATCGACAAAATACTCGGGTTTGGACGCGCCAAGCGTGCTTTTGATCGTTTCGAGCAGATATTCTGGTCAGGACAATCTCTCGAAGAGCTCTACCGGAATCTTGGCGACAAGCGCACGACGGGAATGGGTTCGATCTTCATTGCTGCCATGCGCGAATGGAAAAAGTCGTTCGAAAAAGGTGCTCGGTCACCGATCGCCCTGCAAATGCGCATCGACAAGGCAATGGATGTGGCGCTTGCCCGCGAAAGCGACTACCTAGCCGCGCGACTGACGTTTCTCGCAACCATAGGTTCGGCAGGCCCCTTCATCGGTCTATTTGGTACCGTCATCGGCATCATGACGTCCTTCATGGGTATTGCCGGGTCCAAATCCACCAGCCTTGCCGTCGTCGCACCCGGTATCGCCGAAGCGCTGCTGGCAACGGCGATCGGCCTTGTCGCCGCTATTCCGGCAGTTATCGCCTATAACAAGCTATCAAGCGATGCGGGAAAACTGACAGCACGCATGGAAGGGTTCGCCGACGAATTCTCCGCCATACTCTCGCGGCAAATCGATGAGAAGCTGCCACGGGCTTGAGCACCATCTGAGACACCGACACAGAAATTGCGGGATTAAATGCCATGGGCATGTCGATAGGTAACAATGGCTCCTCAAATGGCCGCCGCCGTCGCGGGCGTTCGAGCAAGGGCGTGATGAGCGAAATCAACGTGACACCGTTGGTTGACGTGATGCTCGTGCTTTTGATCATCTTTATGGTGACCGCGCCTATGATGACGGTGGGTGTCCCGATCGATATGCCAGAAACGTCAGCGCAGACTTTGAACAGTGAAGCTGATCCCATCTACGTGACGATCAATCAGCAAGGGCAGGTTTATCTGCAGGAGACCGAGATCCCGATTGATGAAATCGTGCCGAAACTCCAGGCTATCGCCAAGACCGGCTACAATGAACGCATCTTCGTCAAGGGCGACAAGTCTGCCGACTACGGGACGATCATGAAGGTCATGGCACAAATATCAGGTTCAGGTTTCAAGAATATCGGTCTCGTCAGCCTGCCGGAGGCTAACTGATCAGTCATGCGGGCCAGCGTCACATCCTCCGCTATTATCCACGCCGTGGTCATCGGCTGGGGGCTGCTGTCGTTCTCGTCGCCCACGCCGATGGACTTGGCCAACTCGGAATCGATGCCGATCGATATCGTGTCAGATATAAGCCAATTGCAGAAGGGCGACAAAAAGGCAGCGAAGGCCGAAAAAGCCGCGCCCAAACCCACACAAAAGCCGCAGACCATCCCAGAGGCCCAGAACGTCGGCGATAGCGAAGTCGATGCAGATGTGAAACCTGCGCCGGAGACGAAACCGAAACCCGTGGAAGCTGCACAAGCGCCAAGGCCGTCGGATACGCCTGTTGCCAAGCCCGACCCGCTACCGGAACCAAAGCCGGAGGTCAAGCCCGAGCCCAAACCGATCCCCGTTCCGGCGACCGAAATCAAGCCAGAACCTGCTCCAAAGGAAGAGGTGAAGCCGGATCCTGTTGCCGAAGCGATCAATGAAGTCAAATCGGATCCTGCGCCTAAAGAGGAAGCCAAACCTACGCCAACGCCTCCGGTAGACAAGCCGGCCGAGGAGGCGTTCAAGCTGCCCGAAACCGTTGCAAAACCGGAAGCCAAACCGACGCCACCCGCGCAGACGGCCAAGACGCCGGATCGCAAGGAAGTGCAGGAAAAGCCGAAGCCTACGCAGACAGCTGCGACGCCATCCAAAGAAAAAGACGGTATCGCCGATCAGGTCGCGGACCTTCTGAACAAGCAAAAGGCATCGTCGGGAGGAGCCAAGCGATCAAGCGACCAGGCCTCGCTCGGGGCCGACAGGGCAACGGGCGGCTCGAAGCTCAGCCAGAGCGAGATGGATGCGTTGCGAGGGCTTATCGAAGGAAACTGGAACAAGCCCGTGGGAGCTGAAGAGACTCCCGACATGATCATCGTTGTGAAGTTCAGGTTAACTCAGGATGGCGAGATCGATGGCCGGCCGGAGGTTAGCGGCAGCGGTGGCGATTCAGCCTTGTTGAATGCGGTAAAGAGCAGCGCCTTGCGGGCGGTGATGAAATCAGCACCGTTCAACCTGCCTCAAGATAAATATGACACCTGGTCGAGCGTTGAATTGACGTTCCATCCCGGTGCTACCTGATGTCGACAACAGGCCAGCCAAAAGAGGGCCCAGAACTAATGTTAAAATCAATCCGGACTTTATGTGCAGCTTTCGCGATGGTCATGGCGATCCTGATCGTGGCGACGCTACCAGCGAAAGCCCAGCTGAAACTCGATATCACCAAGGGTGTTGTCGAACCCATGCCAATTGCCATCACCGATTTCCTTTCAGGCGATCAATTGGGCACGAACATCTCCAATGTGATCGCTGCGGATCTTGAGAGGTCCGGGTTGTTTGCGCCTGTCGACAAGGGCGCGTTCATCGAAAAGATTTCAAACCCCGATGCAGCACCTCGCTTTGAAGACTGGAAGGTTATCAACGCCCAGGCGCTTGTCACGGGTCGCGTCACTAAACAGGGCGACGGCCGCCTCAAGGCTGAGTTCCGACTTTGGGATACATTCGCTGGACAGCAGCTCGACGGTCAGCAGTTCTTTACGTCGCCGGAAAGCTGGCGCCGCGTTGCGCACATAATCGCCGACGCGATCTATGAAAAGCTCACTGGCGAAAAAGGCTATTTCGACACGCGGGTCGTGTTCGTTGACGAGTCCGGTACGAAAGAAAAGCGCATCAAGCGCCTGGCGATCATGGACCAGGATGGCGCTAACGTTCGTTATCTGACGAACGGCAAGGACCTTGTTCTCACTCCACGCTTCTCGCCAAGCCGGCAGGAAATCACTTACATGTCTTTCGAAGGCGGCAAGCCGCAGATATATCTTCTGCAGCTTGAAACCGGTCAGCGTGAGCTTGTCGGCAATTTTCCAGGCATGACTATCGCGCCGCGCTTCTCTCCCGACGGCCAGAAGGTGGTCATGAGCCTGCTGCAGGAAGATGGGAGTGCGAACGTTTACACTATGGACTTGCGCAGCAGGACAACAACGCGCCTGACGAGCACATCGGCCATCGATACGGGTGCTTCCTATTCGCCAGATGGCAGCCAGGTCGTATTCGAATCGGATCGCGGTGGCCGTCCTCAAATCTACAAGATGGGCGCCGATGGCTCAAACCCGCAGCGCATATCCTTCGGTGATGGCTCCTACTCGACGCCGGTATGGTCGCCCCGCGGTGATCTGATTGCGTTCACCAAGCAGTCCGGCGGTGAATTCTCCATCGGCGTAATGAAGACCGATGGATCGGGTGAGCGGATATTGACCAGCGGTTATCACGACGAAGGACCCACCTGGGCCCCGAACGGCCGAGTGTTGATGTTCTTCCGCCTGCCTCCCGGTTCCAACAGTCCCAAGCTGTCGACGGTGGATTTGACTGGCCGCAATCTGCGCCAGATTCAAACGCCGAACCTGGCATCGGATCCAGCCTGGTCGCCGCTACTGGAATGAGGAGGTGGACAGGCAGGTAAAAATGAACAATCGCGCCAATGGCATAGAACATCGTCGCGATTGTCGTCTTTCCGCCTCATTTTGTGCCTTAAGGGTGCAGCTCGCACTATCAAATCCGCCGTTAATCCTGGTGTTAAGAGTGGATTAACCGTGTTTCTTGACCGGGCCTTAACCTCGATATGGTTACTGCTTACTCACCGAAACAATTCAATTCTTAAGGAGTCCAGGCTATGCGCCGCTTCGAAATGATCGCCCGCAGTCCCGTTTTCGTTGCACTGTTCCTGTCGCTCGCCATTGCGGGTTGTGCTTCGAAGAAAAACTTGCCCAACAATGCTGGTGACCTTGGCCTTGCCGGCAGCGCGCGGCCTGGTTCGACCCAGGACTTCACAGTCAATGTGGGCGATCGCATTTTCTTCGACGTCGACTCCTCCGTTATTCGTGCCGACGCACAGCAGACATTGGCAAAACAGGCACAATGGCTGCAGCGCTATCCAAACTATGCGATTACAGTCGAAGGACACGCCGACGAACGTGGAACACGCGAATACAACCTGGCTCTCGGCCAGCGCCGCGCCGCAGCCACGCGCAACTATCTTGCATCGCAGGGTGTTCCGGCCGCACGTATCAAAACTCTCTCTTACGGTAACGAGCGCCCAGTCGCAGTTTGCGACAGCGAATCCTGTTGGTCGCAGAATCGCCGTGCCATTACCGTTCTTGGCGGTGCAGGCAGCTAAGCCGAGATCGTCCTGATCCACAAGAAGCGGCTTTCGGGCCGCTTTTTTTGTTTCAACGTATGACAAAACAAAATTTGGCCGAAGTCACGTTGCTCGTGTTAGATAAGCTTCCGCAAATTTCAGCGGTGTTTTTATTCCCATATCAGGGGCGGTAAGGAATGAACAAAAGACTAAAGACAATGGTAATGGCAATGACGATGCTGCCATTTCTGGCGGCGGGCCCAGGGCGTGCCGCTAGTGTGGATCTCGGGCTATTCCCACCGGTGCCAAAGGAAAGCGTCAGAACGAGCGATGCGCCTGTTCTGCTGGCTCAGGCAGGCGACCCGCGCGTCAGCCAATTGGAAGAGCAGATCAGGCAGCTTACGGGCAAGATAGAAGAGCTGAACTTCCAAATTCTGCAGATGCAGGAGCAGATGCGAAAAGTACAGGAAGATAATGAATTCCGGTTCGAGGAATTGGAGAAGGGCAAGCGCTCGGACGCGGGCGGCAAGGGTGACCGCAGCGTTGCCTCGGTGGCACCCTCTCGTACAACAGGGGAGGCATCGAGAGATGCCTCTGCCGACGCAACAGGATCGACGCGAGGGTCGTCGCCCGATACCACTGATTCCGCTGCTATTGCTCCACAAACCGATCCTTCCACTGTGCCGCTTGGTGAGCCGCCGCGCCCGCTTGGTCAGATCGAGTTTGATGCCAATGGCAACGTAATTGGTGGTTCGAGAAACGACGTAGTGCCTGGCCAAACGTTCGACGACAGCACGACCGTGGCCTCGCTGCCGGATACTGATGACCCGAAGGCTCTTTATAGCCAAGCCTATCAGTTGTTCCTTTCCGGTGACTACAAGAGCGCGGAAGCGGCATTTCGCAGTCACGTGGATCGGTTTCCGAAGGATCCCGCCGATCCTGACGCACGGTATTGGTTGGGCGAATCGCTCTACGGTCAAGGGCGGTTCCAGGAGGCGGCTTCGGTATTCCTAGACAACCACAAGCAGTTTCCGGACTCCAAGAAAAGCCCGGAAAATCTCCTGAAGCTCGGGATGACGCTCGCAAAGATGCAGGATCACGAGGTCGCCTGCGCGACATTTGCGTCGGTAACGTCAAGATATCCCAGTCTCTCAACGGCGATAAAAGAGCGCGTAAAGAATGAACGTGCCGCCAACAAATGCTGACGCGGAGCTTGATCCGGTTGGCATTTTTCGAACGATCGATTTCCAAGGTTTAAGTTCGGTTATCGTCGCGGTGTCCGGTGGCAGCGATTCACTCGCGCTGCTTCACCTTCTGCTCGCGTACCGCGAGTTGAAGGGCCTCGTTCCAAAGATCGTCGCAGTGACCGTGGATCATGGACTTCGACGGGAATCGGCCGAGGAAGCGCGGTTCGTATCGAAGCTTTGCGAAGACGCAGGAATCGCCCATCAAACCTTGAACTGGCGCGGCACGAAGCCTGATACCGGAATATCGGCCAAAGCGAGGGATGCGCGCTACGACCTGCTTCGCAAGGCAGCACGAGATGCGGGCACCGACGTTATCCTTACCGGGCATACGCTGGACGACCAGATTGAAACATTTGTCATGCGCTCAGCGCGAACAGGTGCGATGGGAACCGGCCGTGGATTGGCAGTCATGGCGCCTGCGACATTGCTCGAACGAGAAATCTGGCTTATCCGGCCTTTGCTTGACATTCCACGCGAGAAACTGCGGAATTACCTCCGCCAGCATAATATCTCCTGGCGGGATGATCCCACCAATGACGACCTGAAATATGAGCGCGTTCGCGTTCGCAAAGCTTTGCAGTCAGCAGATCGCGACGGACTGGAGCGCGAAATCGCCCAAAGAGCAGGCGCCCGACGGGAGTTGAACAGCCGGGTCGCACAGGTATTGTCTTCTTGTGCGACGATCCACGAAGACCGCGTTGAAGTCAGCCGCGCCGAACTTTTCAAGCACGAGCCGGACGTGCAGGACCTGACAATCGGCGTGTTACTTGCAGCAATGGGCGGACAATCTTTCCTGCCTTCGGCGGACAATTGCGCCAAAGCCAGCCAGCATCTCGGTTCAAAGGCTTCATCCGGGCGGCGTACGCTACATCGCTGCGTCCTGCAGCTTAGGATCGACAAGGCAATCATATATCGCGAGAACCGTTCATTGCCGGAGATTGTCGTTGAAACTGGCGAGACTGCTGTCTGGGACGGGCGTTACCGCATCACCAATTGCTCGGGCCGTGCGATCAAGGTAGTCGCGGCAGGTGCGGCGGAGCCGGTGCCGTCTATGGTGTCGAGCCCGGTCGTGCTTCTGGACGATGAGAGCGCCGTCCCCATGGATCAGGCAAGACTGCCTGGAGGCATTTCCGTGGCGAGACACCTTGCCCTGTTCGATCATGTCCTTTCAGGCTATGATGAAATTCTGGCAAAAAGTGTCGCCAAGCTATTTCGATTGCAGGACTACAAGCCTTGTCCTGTAAACCAGGTTAACAAGAATTGACGTGAGTTTGAACGCCAGCCTTGGCAAGGACATGCTTCGAACCTATGTTACATGTAAATTCCGCGTCTTTGCGGGTATGATTGATGGGACCCGATATGAATCCTAACTACAGGAACTTCGCATTGTGGGCGATTATCGCCCTCCTTCTGATTGCGTTGTTCAATCTTTTCCAGAGCCCGACCTCTCGTTCCGCATCGAGCGATGTTCCCTATTCGCAGTTCATAAGCGACGTGAATAGCGGCCGCGTCAAATCCGTGACGATTGCGGGCAACCGCATCACAGGTACCTACTCCGATAATGGTGCAAGCTTCCAAACCTATTCACCAGGCGATGCCGGACTTGTCGGGCGTCTCGAGAGCAAGAGCGTGCAGATTGCTGCGCGGCCTGAATCCGATGGCTCCACATCGCTGGTTGGCATGTTGATCTCGTGGCTGCCCATGATCCTAATTCTGGGCGTATGGATATTCTTCATGCGTCAGATGCAGGGCGGCTCACGCGGGGCAATGGGTTTCGGCAAATCTAAAGCCAAGCTTTTGACCGAGGCGCATGGCCGTGTGACCTTTCAGGACGTTGCCGGCGTCGATGAGGCAAAGGAAGACCTCGAGGAGATCGTGGAGTTCCTTCGCGATGCGCAGAAGTTCCAACGCCTGGGCGGACGCATACCGCGCGGCGTTCTGCTTGTCGGCCCTCCCGGTACAGGTAAGACCTTGCTCGCACGCGCTATTGCTGGCGAAGCGAATGTGCCCTTCTTCACAATCTCTGGTTCCGACTTTGTGGAAATGTTCGTCGGTGTAGGCGCGTCGCGTGTCCGTGACATGTTCGAGCAGGCGAAGAAGAATGCGCCTTGCATAATCTTTATCGATGAGATCGACGCTGTCGGCCGTCACCGCGGTGCCGGACTTGGCGGCGGCAATGATGAGCGCGAGCAGACGCTCAACCAGTTGCTGGTGGAGATGGATGGTTTCGAAGCCAACGAGGGCGTAATCCTCATTGCGGCAACCAACCGCCCCGACGTGCTTGATCCGGCGCTGTTGCGTCCCGGCCGTTTTGACCGCCAGGTAGTCGTTCCCAATCCGGATGTCACGGGACGCGAGAAGATCCTGAAGGTGCATGCCCGCAATGTACCGCTTGCACCTAATGTCGACCTGAAGGTCCTCGCTCGTGGTACCCCGGGTTTTTCTGGCGCCGACCTTATGAACCTTGTCAATGAGGCTGCACTGATGGCTGCGCGTCGCAACAAGCGCCTTGTCACCATGCTCGAATTCGAAGATGCCAAAGACAAGATCATGATGGGCGCAGAGCGGCGCTCGACGGCTATGACACAGGCCGAAAAGGAGCTCACGGCCTATCACGAGGCCGGCCATGCCATCGTTGCTCTCAATGTCGAAGTGGCCGATCCGCTGCACAAGGCGACGATCATTCCGCGCGGGCGTGCGCTTGGCATGGTGATGCAATTGCCGGAAGGCGATCGCTATTCCATGAGCTATAAATGGATGATCTCGCGTCTTGCGATCATGATGGGTGGCCGTATTGCCGAAGAGCTGAAGTTCGGCAAGGAGAACATAACGTCCGGGGCTTCATCGGATATCGAACAGGCAACCAAGCTTGCACGAGCCATGGTCACCCGTTGGGGCTTCTCCGACAAGCTCGGTCAGGTCGCCTATGGCGAAAACCAGGAAGAAGTCTTCCTCGGGCACTCCGTTGCGCGCACGCAAAACGTATCGGAAGAGACAGCGCAACTGATCGATGCGGAAGTGCGCAAGTTGATCGAGGATGCCTATGCGCATGCCCGCACCATCCTGACCAAGAAGAAGAAGGAGTGGATTGCCATCGCCGAGGGGTTGCTCGAATATGAGACGCTGACCGGCGAAGAGATCAAGGCATTAATGGCTGGCAAGAAGCCCGCGCGCGATCTTGGCGATGACACGCCGCCTTCTCGGGGCTCGGCAGTTCCCAAGGCCGGCGCCAAGAAGCCACGCAAGGGTGACGAGCCTGATAAGGGTCTTGAACCACAGCCGCAGTCCTGATGTGGTATCCAACTTAGACAAACGGCCGGTTGAACCGGCCGTTTGTACGAATTGTTCATGGATTTGAGTTCAATATGATTTCGCAGAACTCAATACGTGCGCGATCGAGAGTCTTTCTGTAGTAGCAGAGATCGTGCATAGAAAACCGCTGCTCTCGGACATGTCCGATCGCCGGCAGCCGCAAACCCGGGTATCAGAGATGGTTCGAAAGTATTTTGGCACGGACGGTATTCGAGGGCAGGCAAATGCCTATCCCATGACCCCCGATATCGCGATGAAGGTCGGTATGGCGGTGGGGCTCGCGTTCAAGCGGGGCCAGCATCGCAACCGCGTCGTCATCGGCAAGGATACAAGGCTTTCCGGTTACATGATCGAGACGGCGCTCGTCGCCGGCTTTACCTCGACAGGAATGGACGTATTCCTTCTCGGACCGATACCGACACCGGCTGTTGCCATGCTGTGCAGATCGCTGCGCGCAGACATCGGCGTTATGATTTCGGCATCGCACAACCCCTATAGCGACAATGGTATCAAGCTGTTCGGTCCGGACGGTTTCAAACTCTCGGACGAGATCGAACTCGAGATCGAGCGCCTGATGGGCGAAGACCTTACGAATCGTCTGTCGAGCTTCGATGCGCTCGGCCGGGCAAAGCGCGTGGATGGCGACATTTACCGTTATATCGAGTTCGCCAAGCGGACCATGCCGAAGAACATCTCTTTGAGCGGGTTGCGAATCGTCGTCGATTGCGCCAACGGAGCGGCCTACAAGGTCGCACCCGCGGCGCTTTGGGAGCTTGGGGCGGAAGTTGTTACAATCAACAACGAGCCGAATGGCACGAATATCAATGAAGATTGTGGATCAACCCATCCGCTCGGCCTGATCAAAAAAGTTCACGAAGTGCGCGCCGATATTGGCATTGCGCTCGACGGTGATGCCGATCGCGTTCTTATCGTTGACGAAAATGGCGCGATTATTGACGGCGACCAGCTCATGGCCGTCATCGCGCAATCCTGGCAGGAATCGAGCCGGCTAGCCGGTGGCGGCGTCGTTGCGACGATCATGTCCAATCTTGGCTTCGAGCGCTTCCTCGTTGATCGCGGGTTAACGCTCGCCCGCACCCAGGTAGGCGACCGCTACGTTGTCGAGTACATGCGTAATCATGGGTTCAATATCGGCGGCGAGCAATCCGGCCATATAGTCCTATCCGATTTTTCCACTACGGGCGATGGATTGGTTTCGGCATTGCAAATCCTTGCTGTCGTTCAGGAGCTTGGCAAGCCGGTGAGCGAGGTCTGCCGAAAATTCGAACCAGTGCCGCAACTTCTAAAGAATGTGCGTACGACCGGGGGAAAACCGCTCGAGAGCAAGAAGGTCAAAATTGCGATCGACGATGCGCGCGATCGTCTGGGCGCTGCCGGGCGCCTGGTGATACGCCCATCCGGAACGGAGCCATTGATCCGCGTCATGGCAGAAGGCGACGACCGAAAACTGGTCGAGACTGTGGTGAACGATATCATTTCGGTGATCTCTTCGGCCGCGTAGGTAAGCTTCGATTGCGTTTCATGAATGGGCCCCGGGAGGGGCCCATTTCATTTCAGCGCAATCAGCGTTGTTTCCACTCTATTAACGTTAATGGATATGGTGAACAAACACGGTTAAGCGACATTTAACTTTTCCCGCTCATATTGGCTCTTAGACTTTAGTAGCATTCGCTGCACTCCAATCATTGGGCTTCGTGAGGGAAAAAATGAGCACTTTCATCAAACATACTGCCGTGAGTGCAGCACTTCTGTGCCTGGGAGCTGCCCCGGCATATGCAGCAGATATTCAGGAAACACCGATTGTAGAAGTTCAGCAATTTGGCGGATGGTACCTGCGCGGCGATATCGGCATGAGCAATCAGGAATTCGACGGGTTGGACTACGCGGGCTTCGCAGGACCTGCCGTTCACGACTTTCTCGACGATGGAGATTTTGACGCCGGAATAACCGGCCAGATCGGTATCGGTTATCAGTTCAACGACTGGTTCCGTGCCGACGTAACTGGGCAATATCGCGGCAAAACCGATTTCAGCGCACTGGATATTTACGACACCGACGGAATTCCCGGGACAGGCGACGAGGGCACGAACGACTATTCCGCCAAGAAATCGGAATGGCTTTTCCTTGCCAACGCCTATGCAGACCTCGGTACCTATGCCGGCATAACGCCTTATGTTGGCGCCGGTATCGGCGGGTCGCGCAATACGATCTCCAACTTCATCGATAACAACGTGATCACTGGAGGCGGGGGATATGCAGGTAGTGAATCGCAGTGGGAGCTTGCCTGGGCACTGCATGCTGGCGTCGGCATCAAGGCTACGGATCAGATGACCATCGATGTCGGATATAGCTATTTGGACCTCGGGGACGGGAAAACCGGCACTGCCTATAATTTCGACGGTTCTACGAGCAACGAGGCATTCAAGTTCAAGGACATTACGTCGCACGACTTCACAGTCGGTGTACGCTACGCATTCTGATTGATTATCCAAAGAAAATTCAACGGCAGGAGGCCTTTTTCCTGCCGTTGTCGTTCCTGCGCGTTTGGTATCATCCGCGGTGACGAACGATTTGCATGTCGCCTACGAACATATTTCTTGACTGCCAACGACATTTCTCCTAGTTCCCGGAGTGGGCCACCTCTCCCCAACGAGAGGCGAGCTATCTGTAAGGATAGGAGAAAACATGACGACGCTTTCAAAGCCGGCGCAACGCCCGGCTAATCCAAATTTTTCATCAGGACCCTGTGCAAAACGTCCCGGATGGTCGCTTGACGCGCTTTCCGATGCACCGCTTGGTCGCTCCCATCGCGCCAAGGTCGGTAAGGACAAGCTGAAACAGGCAATCGATCTTACCCGTGAAATTCTACAAGTGCCAGCCGACTATCGTATCGGCATCGTGCCAGCCTCCGATACGGGAGCAGTCGAAATGGCACTTTGGTCATTGCTGGGCGAGCGCGGCGTCGACATGGTTGCGTGGGAGAGCTTTGGCTCCGGCTGGGTGACCGATGTCATCAAACAGCTGAAGCTCGGCGATACGCGCATCATAGAGGCGGCATATGGCGATCTGCCTGACCTTTCCAGCGTAGATTTTGACCGGGACGTTGTATTCACCTGGAACGGCACGACATCCGGGGTTCGGGTACCTGACGGCGATTTCATACCCGCTGATCGTAAAGGGCTCACCATATGCGATGCGACTTCTGCCGCCTTTGCGCAGAGACTGGATTTTGACAAGCTCGACGTCGTAACGTTCTCCTGGCAGAAGGTGCTTGGCGGGGAAGGTGCGCATGGCATGCTCATTCTCAGCCCGCGTGCCGTCGAACGGTTACTCACTTACAAGCCGGCATGGCCGTTGCCCAAAATCTTCCGGCTAACCTCGGGCGGTAAGCTGATCGAAGGCATCTTCAGCGGTGAAACTATCAATACTCCGTCAATGCTATGTGTCGAGGACTACCTTGACGCTCTGACATGGGCGAAATCGATCGGCGGGCTGGACGGACTGGTTGGCCGTGCGGACAGAAACTTTGCCGTTCTCGATGCTTTTATCGAGCGGACGCCATGGATTGCGAATCTCGCGCGGGTTCCGGCGACGCGATCCAACACTTCGGTATGTCTAACGATCATCGACCCTGACATCACCGCTCTTGGCACGGAAGCGCAGGCAAATTTCGCCAAGAGCCTCGTAGCGGTGCTGGAGAAGGAGGGCGTCGCTTACGACATCGGCGCCTATCGCGACGCCCCGTCGGGCCTGCGAATTTGGGCGGGTGCAACTGTCGAGGCAGCCGACCTTGAAGCGTTGACGCTTTGGCTCGAGTGGGCTTTCCAGTCGCAAAAGGCTGCCGCAAGAAAGGCCGCTTAGTTCCCGGTCACGTGGCCGCTTTGTTGCGGCCGCCTTTCATAATTCCGATTCAACGCCAGTTCTTTTGACAGATGGAGGCCATGATGGCACCGCGCGTACTCGTATCCGACAAACTCTCTCCAACCGCCGTTCAGATATTCAAGGATCGCGGCGTGGAGGTAGACTATCTTCCAGATCTCGGTCCTAACAAGGAAAAACTCCTCGAGGTGATCGGCCAATATGACGGCCTTGCTATCCGCTCGGCGACCAAGGTCACCGAGAAGTTGATCTCGGCAGCAACGAACTTGAAAGTCGTCGGCCGGGCAGGCATCGGTGTCGATAACGTCGATATCCCCGCGGCCTCGCGTCGTGGCATTATCGTAATGAATACACCCTTCGGCAACTCGATCACGACCGCCGAACACGCGGTGGCCCTTATGTTCGCTGTCGCCCGTGAATTGCCCGAAGCAGACGCGTCCACACGCGCAGGCAAGTGGGAGAAGAACCGCTTCATGGGCATCGAAATCACCGGCAAGACGCTTGGCATCATCGGTTGCGGCAATATCGGCTCGATCGTCGCCACAAGAGGTGTGGGTCTGAAAATGCACGTGATTGCCTTCGATCCGTTCCTTTCCGAGGGGCGAGCCGAAGAACTCGGCGTAGAAAAAGTAGAACTCGATGAACTATTGACGCGCGCCGACTTCATCACATTGCATACGCCGATGACCGATAAGACGCGCGGCATCATCAATGCGGAGAACATCAGCAAGATGAAGGACGGTGTCCGCATCATCAATTGCGCACGTGGTGGTCTGATCGTCGAAAAGGATCTTATTGCAGCGCTAAAATCGGGCAAGGTGGCCGGTGCCGGAATAGATGTATTCGAGGTGGAACCTGCCACCGAGAATGAGCTATTTCATCTTCCGAACGTTGTCTGCACGCCGCATCTGGGCGCTTCCACGAGCGAAGCACAGGAAAATGTCGCCCTGCAGGTGGCTGAGCAGATGTCGGACTATCTTATCAAGGGAGCAGTCTCGAACGCGATCAACATGCCGTCGATCACGGCAGAGGAAGCCCCTCGTCTCAAGCCTTTCGTCAAGCTTGCGGAGGTGCTTGGCGCGTTCGTCGGTCAGGTTACTGAGGATCCCATACAGGAAGTCGAGGTCCTATTCGATGGCTCCACTGCCGCGATGAATACCCGTGCGCTGGTGAGTGCTGCGCTGGCTGGCCTGATTCGCCCTCAGGTGGCTGATGTGAACATGGTTTCGGCACCCGTCATGGTGAAGGAACGCGGAATTGTTCTTTCCGAAGTGAGACGCGATAAATCAGGCGTATTCGACGGATACATCAAGCTCACGGTGAAGACCGCATCCCTGACGCGCTCGATCGCGGGCACTTGTTTTTCCGACGGCAAGCCTCGCTTCATCCAGATCAAGGGCATCAATCTCGATGCCGAAGTCGGCCAGCATATGCTTTATACAACCAACAACGACACGCCGGGCATGATTGGCTTGCTGGGAACGATCTGTGGCAAGAACAACGTCAACATCGCCAACTTCTCGCTTGGGCGGGACAATCCCGGCGGAAACGCCATCGCCATGCTCTATCTTGACGAGCGGATTCCCGACCATGTTCTTGAAGAATTGCGCATCAACAAGGCCATTGTCTCGGCCAAGCCGTTGGAGTTCGATATCGGTTGATCGTGCCAGACACGTATAAGAATATGCCGCACTGGCGTTTGATGAAAGCAGGCGATCTTGCTTCCGTCTGCGCCATTGCGGCCGAGGTCCATCCTGATTTTCCCGAGGATGATGCTGTCTTTGCCAATCGAATGATGTTGCACGGGCAAGGTGCATATATTCTGGAGAGCGGGGCAGCTGCGCTTGGCTACGCCATTACCCATCCGTGGAAGAGCTTTGATATTCCAGCGCTGAATACGGTTCTGGTGACTTTGCCGGGCGGGTCAGAAAACTACTACATCCACGATATTGCGCTTGTGAAGGCTGCGCGCGGAAGTGGAACTGCAGGTAAAATCGTCACGAAGGTCACTGATCACGCCAGAGAGCTGGGTTACCGAACCATGTCGCTCGTTGCCGTCAATGGATCAGCGCCTTTCTGGGAGAGACATGGATTTGCTACGGCTGACCGGCCGGAACTCGTTGAAAAGCTCAAGTCCTACTCTGAAGATGCGCGCTTCATGGTACGCCAGCTTCGTTAGCGCGGGCGTGCTTGCGCCCGCTCAGTTCCGCAATCCAGATCCCGCCGAGAACGAGGACCAGCGCTACGGCGTGATAGATCTGGAAGTCCTCACCCAGTAGAGCAACCGCCAGCAGTGTCCCAAAGATCGGAACGGCGTTGATGAACAGCCCAGCTCGATTTGCGCCGATATACTCGACGCCCTTGATGAAGAGCACCTGGGCGGCCAGCGACGGGAAGACCGCGGTATAAAGAACCACTATCGTTCCTGTCAGGTCCGGGGGGGTAATTGCTCCGCTGTGCCATTCCCAGATCGTGAATGGAACGGCCGTCAGGAACGCGAAGAAAGTCATCACCGTCATAAGGCTTTGCCAGTGGATACTGGGGCGGAAACGCAACGCAACCGTGTAGCCGCTATAGAGAAGCACCGCCAGAATCATCAATGCGTCGCCGAAATTTACATCGAGACTGGCCAGTCGCGCAAAATTTCCATGGCCTGCCGTCAGGGCAACGCCGATCAACGATAGGCTGAACCCGAATATCTGTCCTGGCCGTACACGTGTGCCGAATAGCAGCAAATTCGTCAGAAAAATCACCATCGGTATGCCAGCCTGCTCAATCGTGACGTTGATTGCGGAGGTGTAATTGAGGGCGCTATAGAGAGCCATGTTGAAGAAAGTGAAGCCGAACGCGCCCAACGCGGCCAGCAACGGGATATGCGGCTTGATCTCTTTCCAGTCGCGAATGACGTGCCTGACGCTTATGCATGCAATCAGCAGGAAAGCCAGAAACCAGCGCAACATCGTCAAAAGCATCGGTGAAATGTGTCCAACAGCGAATTTTCCCGCAACTGCGTTACCACCCCACAAGAGAGCGGTTGTGAGAAGAAATACGTAAGCATTGCGGTTCATGGCTATTGGTCTCGAATGTCGGCAGGCATATTCAGGCTGAGTCGCCGCGACAATAGGTTTATTCGGGCGATAATGACAAATTGGTTGTCTTGTAGTGGAAAGAATTGTCGCGCTTTCACGAACCAGCCTGTATAGAAGCACCGCATTTAGCGCGTAACGTCAAACCAGAATCGGGTTTTCGAGGAATTGCGCGCCATTGAAGTGTTGCTGCGCCCTTCAGAACTATTCGGCGGCGCGGGTACATGATGAGATTGTGACTTGAGGAGTTTTGAATGGCAAACGTTGTTGTGATCGGTTCCCAGTGGGGCGATGAAGGCAAGGGCAAAATCGTCGACTGGCTTTCAGAACGTGCCGATGTCATCGTTCGCTTTCAAGGCGGCCATAACGCCGGTCACACTCTGGTCGTAGACGGCGTGACTTACAAGTTGTCACTATTGCCATCGGGAGTTGTGCGCCAAGGCAAGCTTTCCATCATCGGAAATGGCGTTGTATTCGACCCGCACGCGTTCATTGCTGAAAAGAAAAAACTGGAGGCGCAGGGCGTTGCGATAACGCCGCAGACCCTGAAAATCGCCGAAAACACCACACTCATCCTTTCAATTCACGGCGAACTGGACCGCAGACGCGAAGCCTCGAATGCGGGCACAAAGATCGGAACGACCGGCCGCGGTATCGGGCCGGCCTATGAAGACAAGGTCGGCCGCCGTGCAATTCACGTTCTTGATCTTGCCGATCCGGACACATTGCCTGCCAAGATTGAACGCCTGCTCGCCCACCATAATCCTTTGCGCCGGGGGCTCGGCGTCGAGGAGGTGGATGGCGCAAAACTCCTGGCCGAACTGAATGATGCCGCGCCGCACATTTTACCGTTCATGGACCGGGTTTGGTACGTTCTCGATCAGAAAAAGCGTGCCGGAGAGCGCATTCTTTTTGAGGGAGCCCAGGGTACCCTGCTCGACATCGACCACGGGACTTACCCTTTCGTAACGTCGTCAAATACGGTCGCAGGACAGGCGTCGGCGGGTTCCGGCATCGGTCCAGGATCTCTCCACTACGTGCTCGGTATAACCAAGGCCTATACAACGCGCGTCGGAGAAGGTCCTTTCCCGACAGAACAGCAAAATGAGGTAGGGCAGTTTCTAGGGGAGCGTGGTCACGAGTTCGGGACCGTCACCGGGCGTAAGCGCCGCTGCGGCTGGTTCGACGCCGTTCTTGTCCGGCAAGCGGTCGCCAACAATGGTATCAGCGGAATAGCGTTGACCAAATTGGATGTGCTTGATGGGCTCAGCCAAATCAAGGTCTGTACCGGGTATGAGCTTGATGGTGAGGTCATCGACTATTTGCCGGCAGGCCAGGGCCAGCAGGCGAGGGTAAAGCCAATCTATGAGACACTTGAAGGCTGGGAAGGAACGACTGCGGGTGCGCGAAGCTGGAGCGAACTTCCAGCGCAGGCGGTTAAATATGTGCGCTACGTCGAGGAGTTGATCGGTGCACCGATAGCGCTCCTTTCCACGAGTCCCGAGCGGGACGACACGATACTTGTTACGGACCCGTTTCATGATTAGAATCGCGGACACGTCCGGGAGATAATCCCACAATAAAACCATGGGTTTGGGTGAATGGCAGATTTCGTTGCGGTACTGAGAAAGACAATTGATGGGCTGGCGGACCCAACGCCGGCGCTACGGCAACGTGTATACGCTAAAGCTCGCGCCACGATCGAGCAGAAGCTTGTTACCCTCAATGCTCCGGAGGCCGTGACCACACGTCAGATCAAGGCGCTCGAAGATGCCATCGCTGAGGTGGAGTCCGATTTCGCGCCTGCCGTCGAGGATAGCATACCGGAGCCAGCTTCGGTCCCCGCGCCTCCGCCCTTGCCGGCACCAGCGCCGCCACCTGCATCTGCCAGCCCTTCATCTGCCAGCACCGCTCCTGCTGCCTCTACCCCATCTGCGGTCCGCTCGTTTAGCAAGGTCGAGTCCCAGCCGGACGCACTGGAGGACTTTCTTTCGAGCCACGGTGCTGGGGGGGTGGCGCGCAGCGACTCTAGAGAAGAAGGCAACCGTGACAACTTTCCCTTATCTGGATCATCTGCAAACAGCGGACGCGGTCCTGAGGAACAGGATGATGAGTTGGACGTCGCGACCGAAGATCGCCGTTCGAATGATTATGGTGTCTATACAAGAGGCCCGCTAAAACAACCATCGCAGCGGCGTTCGCTATTACCACTGCTGGGTGTCGCGGCCTTGCTGCTGATCATTGCCGGCGCGGGCTATGCAGGCTGGACCTACCGCGATCGGATCGCACAAGAGGCCGTTGCCGTAAAAACTTACCTCGCAAACCTTATGAGCAGGGATGCTGCGCCGCCGGCGAATACAGCCGCAAACGAGCCTTCCGCTCCAGCTTCACCCGCAAAACCGGCTCAGCCTACGCCGGGCCCCTCACCATCGCCCGAAACCGCGGAGCCGAAGCCTGAACCCAAGCTTACTCAAAGACTTCTTCCGGATGGGCAAGAGGTAAACCCCGGTCCTGCCAACGATACGCCTTCCTTGGGCGAGGGCACCTCTGTCGCCACATCGACGCCGGATCAGCCTGCACAGCCTCCGGCCACTCCAGGTCAACAGCAAGCCGCAGGCCAGTCACAACCACCAGCGGCTCTGCCGATAGGCCAAAAGGCATTCTTCTATGAAGAACGCTCGGGACAGGATGCAGGAACGGCCGACGCAGGCGGTGTAGTCTGGTCAGTCGTGCAGGAATCGCCGGGCAATGATCTCCCGCCGGAACCTGCTATCAAGGCCGAGGTGACCATTCCGGATCGCGGGATTAATCTTCGTATGATCATTCGGCGCAATGGGGACAAATCGCTCCCCGCCAGCCATCTTGTGGAGATGATCTTTACGGTGCCAGAGGGCTTCCCGGGAGGGTCGATCGACAATGTCTCGCGCATGACGTTCAAGGATACGGAGCAAGCGCCGGGCAATCCGCTTGTAGCGATTCCGGCAAAAATCGCGGACAATTTCTTCATCATCGCCATGAATGACGCGAAAACTGCTGTAGACACCAATCTTTCGTTGATTCGGCGCCAGTCGTGGATCGATATTCCGATCGCCTACAAGACAGGTCGGCGGGCCCTTATTACACTTGAAAAAGGTTTGCCCGGTGAGAAAGCCTTTGATGAAGTGTTGAAATCGTGGGCCGCCAAGACCGGCGGCTAAGACACAAAAAAAGGCCGCACCAGCGACCTTTTTTCTTGGATGGGACCAATCAGCGGGCGTCAGAACCCGTTGTAACAAGTGCCTTCTGCTGTCGGACGGCCGCCGCCTTTACCGCGTCCTGAACTTTCTCGAAAGCCCGAACCTCGATCTGGCGAACGCGTTCGCGGCTGATGCCGAACTCCGTGGAGAGATCCTCGAGTGTTACCGGATCGTCAGCAAGGCGCCGCGCCTGGAAAATGCGGCGTTCGCGATCATTGAGCGACGACATCGCCCCCGTAAGCATCTCACGGCGGTTTTCCAGCTCGTCCTGCTCGATCAGCATCGTTTCGGCGCTATCGTGGTCGTCGACGAGCCAGTCCTGCCAGTCGCCACCCGCTTCGCCATCTGAGGACCGGATGGGGGCATTCAGTGAAGCGTCGCCAGACAAGCGGCGGTTCATCGAAACGACCTCTTCTTCGGATACGCTGAGGCGTGTCGCGATCTCCTTCACCTGTTCAGGATTGAGATCACCATCGTCCAGCGCCTGGATCTTGCTCTTGACCTTGCGCAGGTTAAAAAACAAACGCTTCTGGTTCGCGGTTGTGCCCATTTTGACAAGGCTCCACGACCGCAGCACATACTCCTGGATCGAAGCTTTGATCCACCACATGGCATATGTCGCAAGACGGAAGCCGCGTTCGGGTTCGAAGCGCTTCACCGCCTGCATCAAACCCACGTTTCCTTCGGATATAACTTCGCCGATCGGCAGGCCATAGCCCCGGTAACCCATTGCAATCTTGGCAACGAGCCGCAGATGGCTGGTGACGAGCTTATGCGCGGCTTTCGGGTCGGCATGCTCAAGATACCGCTTGGCGAGCATATACTCTTCCTGCGGCTCAAGCATGGGGAAGCGTCTGATTTCTTCCAGATAACGGGTCAACCCACCGTCACCACCTAGAATACTTGGAAGATTTTGGGCCACTTGGCACCCCTCCTCAATGTTGGAAAGACCCCCATTATCGGCAGGTCCCGATTTCCCGCCCGCCCAACAGGTTGGCGCGGGCCGGATTAGCTCTATCAATATATAGGTATCATTTTGTCAAAAACACGGTGCATTAAGCAGCGAAACAATCCGTCACATAAACGTGAACGATCCACTCATGTTTGTACTCATACTGGCAGAACTCGAAAAGTCTTCAATGGTTCCGTCGGTAAGGCTTTTTATGCTGTTTCCTGAAATGCCCTGATCAACTCGGCCATATCGCTGGGGACTGCTGCCTCGAAACGCATGACATCACCTGTCGTGGGATGCTCGAAAGCAAGCAACTTCGCATGCAAAGCCTGCCGGGTGAACGCCTTTACGATGGTCTGCAAGGGTTCATTCAGCTTGTTGGCCTTGGTTTTATACGAACTGCCATATTCCAGGTCGCCGACTAGCGGGTGGCCTATGTGGGCCATGTGAACACGTATTTGATGCGTTCTGCCGGTTTCCAGCCGGCACTCCACGAGGGATGCGAGAGCAGTGGCATCTTCCCTGGCGTCATACCGCTCCTTAACCTCGAAATGCGTAATCGCATGACGGGCATCTTCGCGTTCCTCATGGACGATTGCTTGCTTGGTGCGATCCCTATGTGATCTGCCAAGAGGGGCGTCGATGGTGCCGGTTGTTCGATCGGGCGTTCCCCATACAAGCGCAATATATGCGCGTTCCAGTTCATTTGTGCGTCCATGATCAGCGAACTGGGCACTGAGATGACGATGGGCGAGATCGTTTTTGGCAACGACCATGACACCGCTAGTTTCCTTGTCGAGCCTGTGAACGATACCGGGCCGCCTGACACCGCCGATGCCAGACAATGTGTCGCCGCAGTGGTGAAGCAGGGCGTTGACGAGAGTACCGGTCCAATTGCCATTGCCAGGGTGAACCACCAATCCGGCGGGTTTGTTGATCACGATCAGGTCGGTATCCTCGTAGACGATATCGAGAGCGATATCTTCGCCCTTCGGCGTTGCGTCGTGAGGCTCTGGAATTTCGATCGTGATGCGGAGACCCTCGCGCAGCTTGTGCTTGGTCTCGAGCACTGGTCTGCCGTCGATACTGACCTGACCCTCACCAATAAGCGACTGGATGCGATTGCGTGAAAGATCTGGTGCGAGCCGAGCAGAAAGCCACGCGTCGAGTCGCTTGCCAGTTGAATCAGTATCGGTAATTAGCTCTTTCAAAAGCCTGGGCCCTTCGTTACAGGAGGCTTGGTTCGAAACCTCGGAGACAGTCTATATGACCAATATCAACCCGGATATGGATGGGGATGAACAACCCCTTGATCCAGCAATGGAACGGGTCCGGCGCAAGATGATCCGGTTATTGGCTGTTTCCATCGGTATCATGGTCATCGGTCTTATGGCCGTGCTGGCAGCCATTGTCTATAAGATTAACCAGCCAGTCCAGAACGTGGCAACGCCGGTTGGTTCAGATGTTTCGGGACAACAGCTGAGTGATGCGGTTGCCGGCGAGGCCATCACGCTCAATCCTGGAACACGGATACTTTCCCACAATCTCGTCGACAACACGCTTTCGCTGGAGACGAGATTGGCTGACGGAACACGCCAGATTCTAATCTACGATATTCCGTCCAAACGTGTAGTAGCTCGAATCTCGGAAGCTGCAGGCAATTGACAGGGTGGAGTTGAAGCCGATGAGAAATCATTATTGCACTTTGGCGTATGCTTGATTATACCCCTCATAGCTACCTGCTACGCGCCCATCGTCTAGCGGTCAGGACGGCGCCCTCTCACGGCGCAAACAGGGGTTCGATTCCCCTTGGGCGTACCAGCAAAAACAAGCACTTAGCACAAATAATCAGCGAGTTGGGTAAAAGACAGGTAAAATAGACCGGCCAAGAAAAAAGGCGGGTCGCCTAGTGTTTTGCCCACCAGACAACCCGCCAAACGCGCCAACGGGACAGGACAAGGGACGGTCGGCAGCGTATGCAAAAAGCGGCGGGCTGTTCCGTGGCTGCTAAGACATCAGAACAACCCGCCTTGTACGCCTTGGCCTATTAGATATTAGCCTTAGCGATCTGGATTAAGTTGCGGGCCGCCCCACCACTAGGGACCTTGGGAAAGTGGTAGAGCAGCCCGCGACGCGCCAACCGAAGCAGCAGGTTTCGGCGGTCGGCAGCGGATTTACGAAGCAATTGCACCGGAAATGGCGTCCTTCACGGCTTGGGCTTTTGCTTCGGCTTGGTCGATAATTTTGGAATTGGCCAAACGGGCCGTGTAGCTGTTGGCGATAGTTCCAGCACGGGTCAGATCGTCCATGGCCTGCTTAATGCGCTCCAGCCGGTTTACGTCTGCACCATGGCGTGCCCGCTGCCAGCGGGTGCGCAGCATTGCCATTTCCTCGTTACTTCCAACACCAGACAGTATCGGCGGGGCGTTCAACACTGCACCCAGCACCGTATCGTCGCCGTCTGCCATGGCTGCGTCTATTGCCTTCTTGCGGTCGGCTGGCTTCATCGCGGAAAGTCGCGAGCGGATCTCCGTTGCCAGCATGTGCCCGGCGGAGTCGGCTGGCCGGGGTGGTGCGCTAATCTTCTGCTCAATCATTTCAATTTCGCGCTGCGCCCGTGGGAAGATCGCATCAATCGCTTTAGTCCCGGCCTGCGTGGCACGCCAGCTTTCCTCTTTAACCCGCTTGTGGCGGGCGGGTATGGTTTCCATCTCATTGGCGAAGATGGCCTGCGCCACACGCTTGGCCTTTTCCACGTTCAAGCGCAGGGTCTGCATGGCGTCGGCCATGCCTTCCAGCAGCGGATCAAACACAACGTCGCGGGTGGCTGGGTCGGTTGCAAAGTGCCGCTGGATTACCCCTTCGTGGATCGACGGCGAAATGGGTGCAAAGGTATTTTTCGTGTCTGCTGTTATGGGCAATTTCTGGTCTGTCATTTTAGTTCTCCTATCCTAGTTCAGCGGACGTTGGCGTCCGTTGGCGTATGCTGTTGGCTTGCCATCGAGAGCGGATATGCCCGGACCCCAATGCCAAACGCGCGCCGGTGCCTCGTCGGTATTCCAGACAAGTTTTCCGTCATAACCGTAGGTGCCAGAACCGCCGCGCGGCTTGGCTTCCGCCGCCAATGCCATAATCAAAGCCCCGGCAACGGAATTGGCGAGGTCGTCGTGCTGGCCGGGGGGATGGTCTACGATGTCGCGCCCGGCGCGGCTGGTGCGGCGCTCAAGGGCGATCAGTTGGTTTTCGATAGGTTTCAAATCCAGCAGGGCGATGCGCCCGGAATTCATTGCAGGCACCAGCGACAGGTACAGGTCGCTCCGGCTCTGCGGCGAAAGCTCGTAATTTATGCCGTAGCTGCGGAATTTCTCGCGGGGCCATTCCCCGGCATATCGGTCTCCGGTCACGGACCGCAGACCATAGCTCTGCAGCAACTCTGCAAACTGGCGTGTAACGGCATCAGGCGAGAATGGCGGCTTAACCTCGCGCACGGCATCCAGCACCGCGCCGCCATCCACATAGTGGGCAATGGCAAGGGTCATGCTGTCGCTGCTGCCGCCAGAAGGGTCTACAAAGCCATGGTAGCGAATGCCCGGTTCGTAGGGGCGTTCATACACACCCTGGTCGACGCAACCCTGTACTACTTCGCGCGTCAGCAGCAGTTCCATGTCGGTGCGGAACTCGGCAAAATATTCGGCTTGCGCACTGGCTGGGTCGCGCTCCACTTCCGCGTCAATAAAAGCTTGGTCAATGGCCGGGTTCATTTCCTTGGTAGTGGCCTTCCACACCAGCGGCTTGTCGGCCTTACCCCAGTAGCGACTGTACGCGTCCCACAGGGCACCACGCCGGGCATAAGGGCTGCTGGCGCAAAGCAGCATCGCGCCGGGGATCGTGCTCATGCCGGGGCGGATGGCGTTTAGAATGGCGTAGTCTGGTTCTGCGCTGTCATCAGTGGGCCAGAAGGCAAGCTCGTCTGCAAGGACAGCGGCATACGTATAACCGCGACTGGTCTTAAACGAAGCAGTGCCAATCTCGATGTTCACACCGTTGGTCAGTTCAAAGGCTTCTGCCGTTTCATTGCCGATCAGCTTTTTCAACATCGGGATATTTGTCAGCATTCCCCGAACATAGTTCATTATCGTGCGGGCTTGCTTACGGTCGGCAGCGATAACGCGGATGGTGGCACGCTCCCCCGGCTGTAGATATTGTTTATATTGGCGGAAGGTCGCCAGATACACGGCAACCAGCGCGAGTACGAAGCTCTTGCCGCCGCGCCGCCCTACCACCAGCCATGCCTCGGAGAATGGCTTTTGGGGTAGCGCCATGCGTCCCGTGTGCTTGCGATAGGTGGCGATCTGCGCCTCGTCCATGGGCAGGGCGAACAGGGCTGCCAGAAAGGCGAACCACATTTCCCATGTTTCGCGCTTCTTAAACCACAGAGCGAAGAGCTTATCGTCAGCGCAGGCTTCCAGAATATTCAATACCTTCATTCAGCGGCCTCCCGCCGAATATACTCATCAATAGTTGGCGTCATGTCGCGGGACCGACGCTGTAGGCCGGTCACATCAAGCAGGCGGCGGAGGGTGTTGGCACCCCGGAAGTACAGATCAAGGTCGGCTGGCTTGGCCTCGTTGGTTATGGCGAACTTCTTTTCCAACTGCTCAAGCTGCACGGTTATCACGCAGGCACGGCGGATAATGCCCTTCTCTGCCTCGCTGCAAACGTCCTCACCCCCAAGGTCGGCAATGTGGATGGACAGCAGATCGCGTGCCCGCTTTACCCATGCGGTGCGACCGTCAACGCCGGGGAGTAGGTCCTTGCCGTTCGTCACCCGGCTGCGAGCATTGTTCGGGTATGCCTGCTTAACGCCAGAGGCTGGGTGCTTGCGGTCAGTCACCTTTGGTAACTTGCTGGTCGGCGGATCAGCGTTCCGCAATGGCCGCAGACCCATAGATCACCGCTTGCCGTGTAGGTTATGTGCTGGCCCTTGTAGTCCTCGTCCAGCGCCCGGCAGGGGTCGGTGTGCTTGGCGACGAAGGCACTGGCCTTCATCTCGTACCCGTATCGCCCCTCCACCTCAGCGCTCTGGCTCAGGCGGTGGATATTAATGCTGTCGTGCATCTCGGCAGGAATGGCCGCAAAAGGATAGAGGCTCATTGGCAGCTTGCTAAGGTCAGTCATCAGCGCCGCCCCTCAAACGATATGCGCCCGGCCTTGTGGTCGCGGTACAGCATTTGCAGGGCCACAGTGCGGTCGGCATTCTTGGCAACGAACGCCCCGACGGTCATGCCATCATTGTAGCGAACGGCTGCCAATTTCTGGCGCAGGTGGATCACGTCCCTGTCTGTAACCCCGGAAGTCTTGGCCGGGGCCAAGGCGGCGGGCTTGGCTGCGGGTGGCTTGCGCCTTTTGTGGGGGTATTTGGCGGGCATATTGCGTCCTATATTGCGTTGTTAGCTATATAGTACAGGACGCACGACTCTTAAGCCATTGTTTTTGTGGGTAAATGTGGGTTAGGGCGCGATAGTGTTTGCGCCTTACATAAGCGGAGTCAGAGCGGAAGACGCAGGCGGATCGGTCGTCGGGAAAAACACGAGTTTTCACGAATTAAATCCCCGATCTTGGATTAATGCAGTCTATATCCACACCGCGATAATCGCCGCAACTATACTCGCAACGGCCAATTCTGCGCCCGTCGTCGGATTAAAGAAGAGCGTGTTTCGTATCCACGATTGGATCGGCGCATCAGGGTTATCGATTATCTGGCGCGTAATCTCCGAAGGTGGCCCAAAAGGGAATTTGTCGGCATCTCCAAAGGTTTCCAGCACGCTATCGAACCAGCCGGTTATTCTAAGCTGGTAAACCGACGAAAGCGCGAGCAGCGCGCTTGCCGTAGACATCCATTTACCCGCTGGGATTCGGGGCTTAACTAGCCCGACTACTCCCAGAACCACGCACACGATCGACGCCAGAAGGACAACGATAAAACCAATGCGATCAATAGTCATGTAAGCCCCCGCTTCGAATCATCCGAGGGGATCATACATCACTGTGGATTCTTTACTGCTACCACCAACCGGTCAGCAATTACCGGCGCTTCCGTTGCTGCTCCGCCGACCGGGCGCGTAGTCCGGTAAACGGTCATTCGTGCATTGCGTATGCCCTGCCCCATCATCAACCGCCAGCGCTCGGTAAATTCCTGCGATACCGGGAACTGCAATAGCTGCTCAACACATTCGGCAAAGTGGCCAAGCTCCATGGCTATCTCTTTGTTCATGGTAATGTCGCCCCGGTAGGTCTCTTCGCCATCTTCCCGTGTGCACACTGCAATCGTCAGCAAGTCGCCATCAATAAAGCGCTGCACATGCATCACGGTAGGCACGACGTAGAATGGTTCGATCTCTCTTAGCGCTAATTGGTTCATGCTTTGTTCCTTTCTTGGTTTTAGCCTGTTAATTTTTAGGACCGTACAGGGCGTTTAGGTGCTGCCCGGCTGTATGCCAGCGGCCAAGGTGCAAAACGCGCTCGACCGTCCTGGAAAGTGGTCAACTGCACGACGCAGCGGTGTGCCGGGGGTGCGCTGCCGCTGCGCCGCTGGAATAGCTTTGTTCGTGTAGGCTGTTATTGGGTCAAACATAAAACGGCCTACAAACGCCCTACAAAATTACCAAGCGTTTCCAACAGGTTAGCGCACACGTAGGCCATGTAGGCTGTGTAGGCTGTTTTATGCGCGCGCGCAATTAAAGCACTTTTCGCAAGTACAGGTAGCGATAATCCCCCGGCCTTAGAGCCAGAAACCATGGTCTTTTCACGATGTATTTTAGACGATGTAACACCGTCCAATAAACGCGCGTAACAAAAAGGGCCTACATAGCCTACACGCCCTACACGCATTCTATGTGCCTGTAATTACGCGCCTTTTTTGTAGGCCGTTTGTAGGCCGTTTTGCGCTTTTCGGGCCAAAACGCCCTACACTTTGCCCATAGCATCATCATAGGGGATCTGGTTCGAACGTGTGCGGTGGAATGGTAGGCGTTGCTTGGAAGTGCCTGCTGGGCACCCAGAACACATTAACGACCTTACCTCTAATGCGCAGGTTCGTGTCATCACCGTCCAATGCGCGGATGCGTTTGCCAAGCGCAGTTCTGCTCTCCACAACAAAGCGGCTGGATAAAGACCTCAGGTGCTTTTCAAGGTCCATCATTCTAAAGACATAGCGAAAGTGGTCCTCGTCCTCCCATGGCTTTCCCAGTAGAATCGCCTCCCTAGTTTCTGCCCGGTAATAATCAACTAAGAAGCTTTCCAACTGTTCACGGAATAACTCTGCCTCGCTGGTTATATATTCCTGCGGGATTTCCTCTTCTATATCGAGGCCGCGCTGGATATATTTGCCCCAAATCTCCTTGCTGCGAATGTACGTTATCCGCTTGCTTAGATACTCCACGCAACAATCGTTAAACTTTTTCCAGTCGGTTAGTTCGGGAGTTGTTGCCTGTACTATCTTGCCTTCAATCTGGATCAGGTAAACCTTCTTGCCCTTGTCATCGCGCTCATACTGCACGCGCTCAAAATACGGCAAGGTTGCGCCGGGGGACACCTTGGCCGGGCTGCCCTTGGCAAAGCCTTCGGCATATTGCCGCTTCCATATATCATCAAACGTGGCTTCATCGCCGCCCTCCTCAGCCTTACGGGTAAGCCATGCTTGGCGCATGGCGTCGTGGGCTGCGAACTCCGAAAGGCCACAGTCTCGTACCCATCGTCCTAGATCATAGGCGGCGGCGGCAAGAATCTTGTTCGCATGTACATACCGCAGGTCCACTGGAGCTCTGTCCGCAAAGCGAGCCTTCCACAGTTCCAGCCGCTGTTCGGCGTCGCCCATGGTGCCATTCTGTGGTTCGGCCACAGCGTCATTGTCGGCATCGCTGGCTTGGCTGGCGTTGGCTATCCTCGCGGCGGTGCGCATGGCTCTCACGGAAACCTTAGCCTTCTCCGCTGCGTCCAGAAACTCCCCCAAGGTCTTTGTCAGTCCACCCTGGTCGATGTACCAGCGCTCTTCGCCGAGGTACGGCATGTTCACTTGGCTGGACGTTATTCCGTCGGGGTTGCTGGGAAAGAGGTCAAACTCTTTCAGTCCCAACTTCGCGGCAAAGGCGGTCAGCGCTTTGTACACCTCCCCGGCGGACGCGGGCTCGCTCAAGAAGAGGTAAAGGTGCGACCCGCCCGACTTGGACTCGCACATCACCAGTGGCAACTTGGCCAGTGCAATCAGTTTTAACAACTCAGAGCGGCGGTCGCTGCCGTATACGTCATCGTCGATACAGCCCCAGAGACAATTGCCATCGTCCATTACCGGGCTAATACCCAACGGGCGCTTTCGATCCAGATGCATCCGCCAGAATTCTACTGTCGCGGCCTTTTTAACGTCAAAATCACCACCGCAGTCCCTCAGCTTAATCTTCTCGTTTGGCGACGCGGCCTTAAGCCTGTCATATTTCGCCAAATCGTAAGTCAAACTGCGATTGCTTGGGCCGGGGAATAAGTCGCGCATAGCCTGCGCATACCGTTCCCCGACGGAAGCGTCGGTACTCAAATGTGCGTCCATCCTGTCAGTCCTTTGTCATTTTCTATTTTGTACGGCATGGCGGCAAGGTTCATTGGTTCCCAGCGGCCAGTGCCATCAAGCAGCAGCGCGGCGTCCTTGGTTATCCCTTGGTCAGCAAGGAACGCGAGGTCGTCGGCTTCGGCGATGCGGATAAAGTCGGTGTAGAATTGTGGCCAGTCCGTAAAGCGGGAGTACCGCACGTAAGCGTCATCACGGCTGGCTTCGGTAAGCTGGCGGGTGGACCGCTCTTGGGTGCGGGCTATGGCGAACCACATGCGAAGTCTGCCGATGTACTCACGCTGCCAATCGGTCGGCGGGGTCATCATCTGGCCGATCAATATATGCTGGTATTCCTCCGGAACATATTTACCGGAGGGGAACATCTCATAGACCAAAAACGCCGGGCCGTGGTTCGGCGGCAACGGTCCACGCCGGGGCCTGTGGCGACACAGAACGTACGTGCGGCGTATGCAGTCAACCACGTTGGGAATACTGCACTGCCGGGGCTCAAAGGCGGGCTCAGCATACTTCAACAGCTGTCTCCATTCCCTCTCATCCCTGTCGGCGGCCATCGGCGTTAGCGCCCACCGACAGCGATATGGGAATGTTCTTTCCGCCGCTCTATCTGCTGCTGCACGGCCAGCAATTCGTCACCGACCGGTGCACCCCGAGCACGCATCCACGCAAGCATGGCTTCAAAGCTTATGCGCACTATCCCGGCACCAAGGCGGGTTTCAAAGCCCTCGGCTGGGATAATGCCTTCTCGCTTCCACGCGTAATAGGTTACACGAGAAATGCCGACACACTGGCAAAACTCAGTAATAGACAAAAGCAAACGCCCTTTTTCAAGAGGAGAGCGCAAGTCTACTTCTTTCTTATTGTTATCATTACTCATAGGTAGTCTCCTTTAGCGGGTTAATATACACATACATTAACGCATTAATACTTTCTGCGACAAGCCAGCGCCCTTAGCGCGCGGGTTTTATTTGTTCAGAATGGGTGTTATTGCGTTAGGCGTATGGCCAAAGGATCGTTCAATTTGGCTAGGGCGTCACCCCAGCGCCTTAAGGGCGCGAATAATAATCTTGGAAATCTTGTCGTCGCCGTCACGTTTTGCACCGTGGCCGAGAACACTATCTATGCGGTCGCGAGCATCCTGCAGGCTCTCGCCTTCGCGCAGGGACTCATGGGAAACCACATCTTTTCCCTTTTGCTGGCAAGAGCGCATGGGTTTTTTACGATAGGCTTGCCGCAATACGGCAGCGCAATGGTCGCGGCGGGCCTGGACCTCCGCCTTGGTCGGGTTAACTGCGCCCCTGTTCTGTAACCCGTTACCATCAATCAAATCAGCGATCACAGAAAGGAACGCAGGCGTGGGCAATGGAGCCCGAAGGCACGCGGACACCCCTGCCCACGGGCTGGGCTCGCCGCGTAATCGCTTGGCGTTGCCCTGCCGAATTGCCTCAAGTTCGTCAGCCGCAATGCCGGGGGGTGGAAAGACCAGCAGTTCCAACTCGTCGGATTTAAAGTTGGCATACCGTTGGCCTTCGCGGAACACGGTAATCAGTCCTTCCTCGTCGGCCTGCTCCACCCATGCCTCAACGCTGGCAAACCACGCCGGGGTCGCTTCCTCAATGGTTTCTGGCCAAGGCGGTAGATCGCTCATTTGCGGTCTTTCTTCACAACCATCTGGTCGGGCTCCAATTCCACCACGTCTGCCCTATTAAGCAGGAAACGGTCAGCGGGCTCGAATGGAACCACCTTGCCGGGTTTGGTAATGCCAAACTCTGGAACACCGACGCGGATAGCCTCGTCCATGTAGTCATCGGTCAGGTGGCCATAATGCTTTTCCACCATGGACGTGTTTGCGTGGCCAAGGTTCCTTGCAACGGCGTTCAACAAAGCGCCGTTCATAATGGAAAGGCTGGCATAGGTGTGTCGCAACTGGTGGAAGCCAACCGGCTTTATCTTGGCAGCCACGCAAGCGGCCAGCATCGGCCGAATCTGGTGGGAAGGTCCCCAGCGTTCGCCGTCTGATTTCACAAACATAGGGGCATCTTTGGCGAGCCCGGCAACGTGCTCGGTAAAGAAATTCACGGCTTCCGGGGTCAATCGCACGCGGCGCGGCTTACCGCTCTTGGATTCCCGCACGACAATGCGGCCATGTTCAAAATCTTTGGCGTTTAGATTGCACAGTTCCCCATACCGGCAGCCGGTCAGCAGCGCGGCTTGTGCGATAGCCCTAAAACCGGAACCTTCGTCAGCAGCATTAAGAAAGCGGGTTATCTCTTCCTTGGATAGGAAATCCTCACGGGCTGCACTCACGTTGGAAAAGGGCTCCACGCGCCGCCATGCAAGGTCGTCGTTCACCCGGCCTAGTTTAAAGGCTCGGTTCAGCGCTCCCTTAAGGACAGTCAGTGTGCGGTTTACGGTGGCGCGCCGGGCGCGCTTTTCGTCGGCGGTGGCTGGGGCTGGCTTGTATCGCTGGTCCTCCGTGGGACGCGTGCGCAGCCGGGCAGGGGCTGCCGCCAGTGCGTCGCGCCATTTGGCCAACTGGTCGGTAGTCAGGTCCACCACGGCCACGTCGCCAAGGGTTGGCAGTATAAGCACGTTTGCCCGGCGCTCAGCGTCCCTGCCGGTCTTCTTATGTGCCTTCAGGAAAACGATATAATCCTCTATCGCATCCTTCACTGTCAGCGGCTTTGGCTTAGCGGCTTCTTCCTGGGCGATGGCGGCTTCCTTGGACTCGCGCTCGGCGTCTTCAGCAGCTTTATAAGCCAGCTTCTGTGCCTGCCCGAAAGTCAGTACCTTTTCGCCGTCTGCATCTTGGTAGTCGTCGGCGCGGCCAAGCACGACTTTCTTGTACGGGCTGCCTTTTTCGCCAGACATCTTCTTCACATATATTCGCGCCAGCCAAACCCCCGGCACCCCAGATTGGTGGCGGCGATAGCCAAGGTGCAGTTCGCCGGGGATTAGAGTGCGAAAGTGGATATCGTCGCCGCTTTTCTTCTTCTCGCCGCTCTTCTTCGTGCCGGTCTTCAAGTTGCTTCTTGCCGTGCGACTATCTAGTGTCGCTTCGCGTATAGTGCGTGCCATTATGTCGGTTCTCCATTTTACCCTAAGCCCTCGGAAGCCAGTAGCGGTAAAATAGGAGTGTATATACCGGTACAATCGCAGGCAAGCTAAATGTAACGCAATTTAACTTGCTCTCAGGGATTAAACCAATGATATCAAAGATATGGAGAGAGGTTGGACGGGTAAGCTGGGATAAAAATGGGTGCTAATCAATTTCGCAAAAGGCCGGTTAAGCGGCCCTCTCACGGCGCAAACAGGGGTTCGATTCCCCTTGGGCGTACCAGCATATCATTCCCTGTTAATTTCGAAAATGTTCATTCGTATCGCGAAAGGCCGCTCTTATGAGGCTGCCCCGATTTGAGATCCTGACGAGGATTCGGCGCTCTGTGATCTACAGGATACTGAGGCCGCGCGCGCCTTCGCATCCGGTTGGGTTCACTGGACCGGTGGTGGTACTGGGCTCGGCACCCATTTCGACGGTTCCAGCCGGCTTCAACGCAGATTTCCATGTCATCACCGTGAACGGCTCACAAGGCGTACTGGACGCGTGGGGAATTTACGTTCCGGACGCGACGTTCATGCAGTTCAATCAGGTCGAGGGGCAAACAACGAACGCCTTGCACGTTCGAAAGGTATTGAATGGAAAACGCACGCGGCTTCTTTACGTCGTACGTTGGCCGAAAAGCCTGGAACAACTCAAACAGGGTATCGCTGCGTTCAACTATGGCTATGACGATCTAAAGCTGATCAACCGTTTTAAACGGATGGCGATGTACGAGGCCGTCATGGGAGGGCTCAATGTCGAGATCGATGACAATATGAAGTTCTCCAATGGCATCACCGCAGTGTTCTACGCAATTCTCAGCGGTGCCAGGGCCGTGATCATCAGCGGCATCAATCCTGATTCATCAGGCCACATTTATAACGACGCCAATCTGAAACGTCTGCACGCGGGCACGGACAAGCAGATATTGCAGGCGCTTATCGACCGAGGGTATCCGCTCTACACCGCAGATGACGAGGTCGCCAAAATCTCGGGTATCCCTCTATGGACACACGAGACATTTCACAAGTTCAGCGCGAGCGTTGCGACCACAACGCGTGGCGCAACATTACGGTGAGCGCATCGGTGGGTTATTCCGGCCCGGGATATCCGCTTGTCAGATGGCCTTCCAATCCGGATCAACTGCATTGGCTGCCGCGCGCCACTCGTCGGCGTAATCTACATTCTGCCAATCCTTGAACCATGGTCCGCCATTGGTAAAATGGACTGCGTTGGGATAACCGTTCGCCGGCTTTTCGTTCCAGCCTTCCAGCCAATTCCATTCAACCGGAATCTCCCCGATCTCGTGATCTTGCGCCCATTGCATACGATGCAGATAGGCGCCGCTTTCCCGGTTGATCAGTTCCGGCGTGAGCTGGCGCGTGGACGGGTGCTCACAATTGAACAGCATGAATGATGACCAGTTCTTGCGCGGATAGCTGGTCTGGACTTTGCCGTCCATTTTCGTGCCTGCCTTAGGCGTGTAATCATGTTTGACGCAAACCACCGCTTTCGATTCGTCGCGGTACTGAAGCAGCTTCGCCACATCGCCAAAAAACAGGAAGTCACAATCGCAGAAAAGTGCCCAGCCCTTGTAGCCTGCGAGCCAGGGTGTGAAGAAGCGTGAATAGGTAAACTCAGTCGAGGCAAGGGGGTCGATATCGCGTGTATAAGCGCCTTTCTCTACGAGCTCTTCCAATTTGATCGGAACTACCTGGACGGGGATCGTCGCATGTTTCAATACGGTGCTCTTGGCAACTTCATATGCGATCGGTTCGCGTGAGTCCCATCCCACGTAGATGTCAAGATCATTCTGCATGATGCCTCGCTTCATATTCTGAGAGTCTGAGTAGGGTTTAAGACCAAATGCGGAAAAGGAAAACCCCTCATTGCTGCCAAATTGCGGCGTACTTGCTGGCTTTACATCAGGAAAGTGGGGATACGGCGCTCACCGGGCCATACTTGACCTTCCACACGTCCAAGTTTAATCGGTCGGCCTTCTGGAGTTGCATGCACAAAGACCCGACTCGCGTTCAAGGCGGAACCACCTATTGAAACGTCACCAATCTTTCCTGTTTCCGAGACCGGAAATTCCCTTTCCATACCGCCCTGGCAGTCCAGCCGCCTTTCCCAAGAAAACAGGCCAGTCCTTGCTCACGCGTTGGCGTAACGTCAGCGTGAAGAAGCGTCATGATCCGGTCCGAATTTACTCATTGAGGAAAGATGATATCCGGCCGCTCGAACCTCGGGACATACCTCTCATTTTTCTAGCCCATAACAGCATCCAATTCATACCGTCATTTCTCGCCCATTATCGCAAACTCGGGATAACGCGGTTCTTGTGCGTTGACGATCAATCGACAGATGGAACACGGGAAAAACTTCTCGCTGAAAACGACGTCGACATCTTCGGCTCGGATATCCGTTACCGACAGGCGAACGGCGGCAATCTTTGGCGCGAGGCACTGGTCCGGATTTATGGGACCAAGCGCTGGTATATGAATGTCGATTGCGACGAATATTTTATCTATGACGAATGTGAGACGAGAACGCTGCCAGAACTGATAGTCCGCCTGGAAGCAAAGGGCGTTTTGCATTGCCCAGCGCCGATGATCGATTGTTACCCATCGGCAAATCTAAAATCTGCGGTGTTCAACGGATCTTCGGGTACGATGCCTTGGGAGATCGCCAATACATTCGATAGAAGCGGCTATCGGCTGAGCCGCACCAACTCGGCCATGTCGATGATGGGAGGGCCAAGGGACAGGTTGTTGGATGATCCTCAGCATTATGACGAGTTGATGAAATATCCTCTGCTCTACGTAGAGTATCCTATCGCGTTCACCATCAGCATTCACAAGCCGTGGCCATTTCACCGCAACTTTTCGCCCATCTTCGGGTCGCTGCTGCATTTCAAGTTTTTCAGCGAAACGGAAGAGTTCGTGAAGAAGGCGATAGAGGGTGGGCAGTATTTCAAGGGTTCTCGCGCATACAAGACCATGCTGGAGGCAATCACCGCCGGGAAGCTCGACAACCTCAATTCGAGTGTTTCCGTTCGGTTCGAAAACTCGAAGCAATTGGCCGAGCTTGGCTTCTTCAAGAGTGTGTTCTAATCTTTACGCTCCCGCTGTTCGCGCGCGTTTCTTTTTCACTTCGGCCATTCGCGGTTTGGTTTCGAGACCGCTCTTGTAAAGGTTGTTCCGGTCGAGAACCTGGACGTCCCGCTCGCCGCACAAGGCCATCGTAATATCAAGCTCCTTGCGGATGATCTCCAATGCCTCGGTGACGCCTTGTTTCCCACCAGCACCCAAGCCGTAGAGAAAGGCCCGGCCGATATAGGTTCCCTTGGCTCCGATGGCGAGCGCCTTCAACACGTCCTGGCCCGATCTGATTCCCCCGTCGAAATGCACTTCGATCTTGTCACCAACTGCGTCGACGATATCCGCAAGGACTGAAATGGATGAGGGCGCTCCATCGAGCTGTCGTCCACCGTGATTGGATACGATGATTGCATCGGCACCGGTCGCGGCTGCCATCTTCGCATCTTCGACGTCGAGAATGCCCTTGATGATAAGTTTGCCGCCCCAACGTTCCTTTATCCAGGTAACATCGTTCCAGGATAGGCGCGGATCGAACTGCTCGGTTGTCCAGACTGCCAGCGATGACAAATCGCCCACACCTTTGGCGTGCCCCACTATGTTGCCGAATGTACGGCGATTGGTCCTCAGCATTTCCATACACCACTGCGGACGCGTAGCCATCTGCCAGATGTGTTTCGGTGTAAACTTCGGGGGGGCAGAAAGACCGTTACGCAGATCCTTGTGGCGCTGACCCAGAATCTGCAGATCGAGCGTCAGAACCAAAGCCGAGCACCCGGCAGCCTTGGCTCGGTCTATCAAATTGTAGATGAAGTCTCGATCGCGCATGACATAAAGCTGGAACCAGAACGGCTTGGTAGTAACCGATGCGACATCCTCGATAGAACAGATACTCATCGTCGAGAGGGTGAAGGGGACGCCGAATTCCTCGGCCGCCTGAGCCGCCAGCATTTCGCCATTTGCATGCTGCATACCGGTCAGGCCGGTTGGGGCGAGTGCGACAGGCATGGATACAGTCTGGCCGACCATCGTGCTTTCGAGCGTCCGGTCGGTCATGTTGACTGCCACGCGCTGGCGCAATTGAATCTTGCGGAAATCCTCTTCGTTCGCGCGATAAGTACTCTCTGTCCATGCACCAGAATCGGCGTAGTCAAAGAACATTTTTGGCACGCGCCGTCTGGCGCGCTCTTTTAGATCGGCGATCTCTACTGTCTTTATCATGTTCCGTCCCGCAAGCATTGGTGCGACGGTTTTCACACCAATGCATTCAAAAAGGCAAGCGCCAACTCAAGATAATCAGCACTGGCAAAGGTGCTCTTCGTCAGCAAATGTTTGTCTTTCCGCCACGTCCAGCTATTGTCGCACACTCTGGAAGCATTCGACGGGAAATGAATCGATGGAAAAACAACCTCTCCTCTTGCTTGGCCCTCTCATGCCGTATCTGACGGAGGAGTTGGAGAAGCGATACGCAGTTGAAAAGCTCTATGAGGAAGAAGATGCGTTGGGTTTCTTACAGAAGCACGCGGGGCGTTTCCGGGCGGCCGTGACGAGTACGTTTACCGGTCTCAAGGCGGATATGATCGATCTGCTGCCAGCACTCGAGATCGTTTCTTCGTTTGGTGTCGGCACCGACTCGCTGGATATCGCCTATGCGGCGACCAAGGGGATCAAGATCGCCAACACGCCGGACGTTCTCAATGAAGATACCGCGAATATGGCGATTACGCTTCTGCTTGCGGCTACTCGCGACATCGTTGCCAATGATCGTTTCGTGCGGGAAAGACGATGGGCAAACGGGGAAACGCCGCCTCTGGCGCAGGGAATTGAGGGCAAAATGATCGGGCTGGTCGGGCTTGGGCGAATCGGTAGCGTCATCGCCAGAAAGCTCACGGCTTTTGGGTGCGAGGTCGTCTATCATACACGCAACAGGAAAACCGAAGTCGAATACGAGTATTTCCCTGATCTGGCCGAAATGGCAAGCAGGTGTTCTGCCCTGATAGCAATTCTGCCCGGCGGGGACGCAACCAAAGGTGTTATATCCCGCGAAGTACTGCAGGGGCTTGGGTCAGAGGGAACGTTTATCAATGTCGCTCGCGGCACCGTCGTCGACGAAACTGCCTTGGTCGAGCTCTTGCAATCTGGCGAACTTGGGCGAGCGGGCCTCGACGTGTTCGTGGACGAACCGAACGTGCCGGAAGCCCTCCTTACCCTCAACAATGTAGTGCTCCAGCCGCACATGGGAAGTGCGACAGTCGAAACGCGTAAGGCAATGGCTGACCGCGTCGTATCTAATCTGGAAAACTACTTTTCGGCCAGCTGACCTGAGCCCTCAAGTCATCCAAACACAACCGTCTTGTGACCATTGAGCATGACGCGCGATTCGAGATGCTTTTTTACCGCCCGCGCCAGCACGCGGCTTTCGATGTCGCGGCCCGTGGCAACGAAATCTTCGGCGCTCATTGCATGGGTCACGCGTTCGGTCTCCTGCTCGATGATGGGACCCTCATCGAGATCGGGCGTAACATAATGCGCCGTTGCGCCTATGAGCTTCACCCCGCGTTCATAGGCTTGGTGATAGGGCTTTGCGCCCTTGAAGCTTGGCAAAAACGAATGATGGATATTAATGACTTTGCCAAACAGCCGTTTCGACAAATTGTCCGATAGGACCTGCATGTAACGGGCCAATACTACGAGGTCGGCGCCGGTGTCCTTTACAATCCGGAGCAGTGCTTCTTCCTGCTCGATCTTATTGTCCCTGGAAACGGGCAGCACGTGATACGGGATGCCTTCATGTTCGGCGAAGCGGCGGCTGTCTTCATGGTTGGAAACGATGGCTGCAACGTCCGCATCAAGCCAACCAACCTTGATCTGGTAGAAGAGATGCAGCAGAGCATGGTCAAATTTCGAGACCATAATAACAATCTTCGGCTTTTTCGACTGATCGACGAGGCTCGTCTTCATGTCGAAGCGCTGTATAGCGGGCTTTAGAGCCCGTTCAACATCGTCTTTGCTTGTACCTTCGGCCGCCGTGAAGGCAATGCGCATGAAGAAGCGGTTGGTCTGTCTGTCCCAGAATTGGTTGCTTTCGGCAATATTGGCATCCATGCCGGCAAGCTCGGTGGTTACCGACGCAACGATACCCGGCCGATCTTCGCAGGAAAGGGTAAGAACGTAATTTTTGTCTGGCATGATGACTCCGGGTGCAGGCGAACTGATTTTGAGGGATCATACTGAGCAGCGTGGAAGGGCGTCGATACAAATGCGAAGCGCTCAATCCTTTTTCCGGCATGGGGCCGGCGCAGGCAAATGATCTTTCTTCATGGGACCATCTAACTATTCAGGCTTGGTACCATACCAGCGCGGCGTATAAACCCATTTGCCGCCGCCGGTTCGCTCGAAGCTGCGCGTGAGTGAAGAACCGGCGATGATCACAGTTCGCATGTCGACCTGTTCGGGACCGAGCTCGGCGAGTGTGATGACACGCAAGGCCTGGGCGGGCCGACCGATATCACGGCCAAGGACGATTGGAGTATCGGCATTACGATGTTCGCGGAGAATTTCGATAGCGCGTGGCAATTGCCAGGGGCGATGCTTCGAAATCGGATTGTAGAAGGCCATGGCAAGGTCAGCTTGTGCCGCCATGGAGATGCGCTTCTCGATAATATCCCACGGCTTCAGATTGTCGGAAAGCGAGAGAACACAGAAGTCATGGCCGAGCGGGGCTCCACTAAGGCTGGCTGCGGCGAAGGCGGCGGAAACCCCCGGCAAAATCTCGAGCTCCACCGCATGCCAAGAGGGGTCGTTTGAGTCGTGCAGCGCCTCGACCACTGCAGCAGCCATCGCGAAAACACCTGGGTCACCGGACGAAACCATCACGACGGACCGGCCTGCTGCTGCGAGTTCGAAAGCATGTCGGGCGCGCTGCATTTCTTCGCGATTGTCGGTCATATGCAGTTTCTGATCCGGACGAAAAGATCCTGCCATGCGGACGTAGGTTTCATAACCAAGCACATCGTCAGCGGCCTCAAGCTCCCGTTTGACTGCCGGAACCATGAACTCAGGGCTACCCGGCCCAAGGCCAACCACCACCAACCGTCCACGCTTCTCGTGCGCAAGGGGTGAGGTTGCTACGGAGAAAGTGGGTTCGCTCCGAGTGAGCCGGCGCTGGAAGACCAGGTCGCCCTTTGCGGGTACAACATCTGACGTTGTAACCAGGATACGCAGTTCCGCGGCATCATCCAAAGGCAGATGAGCCTCCCGAAGCCAAGGTGCATCGCCTTCTATCCTAACGGTCTTCCCCGCCAGCAGATCGGCGATGAACGTTTTGGCGTCTTCGGGATTCTTCAATTCGAAGCCTGCAGGCGGGTTGAGCAGACAAGTACCAAAGCGAAGTTCGCCGGATGTCGTGATTGCGGGAGTAACCTCAAGCATGGACGCAAGTTGACGCGCAAGAACGTTCACGCCCGATGTACCCCCCAGCAACGGGACGACGGCACTGCCATCGTCTGCGACTGCCACAACGGCGGGTTCGCCTCCTTTTTCACCCAGAATCGGAGCCAGGGAGCGGATCGTTATACCGGCAGCGCAAAGAGCAATAATTCTGTGGCCGTTCTGATAGTGCTGCCGGATAGTCTCGCCGAAATTCGTGTAGGAGACATCAGCACCGCGGACGCGACCTTCCAAGCCATAAATTGTGGTACCTGGTATGCCAGCCTTGATCCGCGATGCGGTTGCCATTCCCAATGCCGAGAGGACCAATATGGCTGTCGGGCTAGTCATTCGGCGCTACCCTGCCATTTTTCACCCGGAACGAGGATCAACGAGAAATAGGGGGAAGATTCAGGATCGACTTCCGATAGTGAAATGATGCGCTGTGCATCCATTGTCGCCCGTTCGACATAAAGGGCCCGATCGAGCAGGCCAAGCTCTTCGATTACGCCGCGCACTTTTGCGAAATTCTTGCCTAGCTTCATGATTGCTGCAGCTTCGGTGCTGGCGAGCCGCGCCTTCAGGTCATCTTCGGAAAGTACACCCGAAAGGATCGTAAGCGTCTGGTTACGGTAAACCAAAGGCGCACCAAGAACGGCAGCGCCACCCAGAATGGAACAAACACCGGGTACAACCTCGGTTTCGTAGTACTCCGCCAGTCTGTCATGTATGTACATGAAGGAACCGTAGAAGAACGGATCGCCTTCCGCTATGACGGCGACGTCCTGACCCGCGTCAAGATGAGCTCGCAAAACCGTCGTTATCTCGCCGTAGAAGTCGCTGACGATGGCCTCGTAGTCCATATGAGCGGGAAGAATTTCGGTCGTGACCGGATATATCAGCGGAACAAGAAGCTGGTTTCCGTCAAGATAGCGCTCGACGATAGTCAATGCGTTGCCCTTTTTGCCCTTGGCTGCATGATAGGCGACGACCGGAGCAGCCTGAAGAAGACGCAATGCTTTCAATGTGATGAGTTCAGGGTCGCCGGGTCCAACGCCCAGTCCGTAAAGCCGACCTGGCTGCGGCATCATTCCTTCTCCGAAGCGAGGGCGTTGATGGCTGCTGCGGCCATTGCACTGCCGCCTCGGCGACCGTGGACTACAATATAGGGGATGCCGTGAATATTTTCAGCGAGGGCGATTTTCGACTCCATCGCACCGACGAAACCGACAGGGAAGCCGAGAACAAGTGCCGGTTTGGGTGCTCCTTCGCCGATCATTTCCAGCAGTCGAAAAAGAGCGGTGGGGGCATTGCCGAAAGCAACAACTGCGCCCTCCAGGTGCGGACGCCATAATTCAAGGGCTGCGGCAGAACGGGTATTGCCCATGTCCAGCGCCAACTTGGCGACAGAGGGATCGGGTAGTGTGCAAATTACCTGGTTGTCAGCAGGGAGACGTGTTCTTGTGACGCCTTCCGCGACCATTCGCGCGTCGCACAAGATTGGTGCACCATTGCGCAGTGCGTTGCGGCCAGCCGTTGCCGCACCCTCGGAAAACGCCAGATCCTGTATCACATCAACCATACCGCAAGCATGCGCCACGCGAACCGCCAGCTTTTCAAGGTCGGCCGGGATATTCTTCAAATCGGCTTCAGAACGAATGATGGCGAAGGAGCGATCATAGATCGCCTGACCGTCGCGAATATATTCAAGCATGCAGTGGCCCCCCAGAGCCGAAATCCTTACCGATCAGTTCGGCAGCTTCGTCGATAGTGACACCGGCAGCCAATAGCTTGCCAAAACGCGACGGTCCATTGGTCGCGTACAGAAAAATATCATAATGACCGGGCGCAGTTGCGACGAGCGTGACGGGTTTTGCCGCGGGCGAAGCACAGGACTTGTTGCACCCGGTCAAGTGAATTTGGGGAACTGCCGGTTTTCCCCGCAAGAGGGACGCCAATTTCAGTCCATCTGCCCGAGTGGCTGCCAAAGCTGAGTTGCACCCCGCCATACCTGAACAACTGATCATCGTCGCAAGCGGCTCATCAGCTTTACTGCTGAGTTTGAGCGCTTTGAGGGCTTGGAGCGCAGCATGGGCATCGCTTGGTGAGACCTGGGGCAAGAGGACGCTTTGCCATGGTGTCATGCGCAGTTTGCCATTCCCAAGCCTATCGGCAAGTTCCGCAAGCGATCGCAACACGTCGGGGTCGAGACAACCGAGTGCAGGCATGGCTCCTACCGCGCAGTTGGTACCGTGCTCGTCCAATAACGGACCCAGATGGCCATTCGGGCGGCTGTACATCCTGCGCCATTGTCCAATCTCTTTCCTGGGCAGCGGAGATCCCGGTCGCAGTTCGAGCTGCTCTACGAGATATTCGATCCCCATCTCGCTGATCATGTGACGCAGGCGCGATGCTTCCGGGTGAGCCCGTCGCCAGTCGCTGAAGATATCGAGGATTGCGGTGATGAGATCGAAAGCTTGGTTGGTTGTAACAGTACCCAAGGCCGGCTGAGCGTCTACCCTTGTAGGCGGCACGCCTGCAACACCGAACGCATAGCAAGGCGTAATGTCCTTCGGATCGACAGCACTGAGCCAAAGATCATGAGGATGGTCAACCATCGCAACGCTTTCCCCTCCGTCAATGAGGATGGAGAATTTAGGCGAAAGCGTCTGGTATGAAGGGTCGGATTGCAGGACGGTGAGCACGCGCGAGGCGAGGGGCCGCACATCGTGTCCGGTCGGTTCAAAGCCCGCAAACGGGCTGATCATGACATTGCGCACGTCGTCGCCCCTGGCGCTCAACGGTCCGAGCCCCGCGTCTAGCAAAGCCGCCGTCAGGGGCGCTTCCATTTCGGGACGTACCCCGCGAATTTGCAGATTGGCTCGATTGGTGATTTCGATCGTTCCACTGCCGAAGCGCTGTGCTGCATCAGCGACGAGCATGGCCTGCGCTGCGGTCAAATCGCCAAAGGTCAGTTTCAAACGGCAGATATTGCCGTCGCGAGCCTTCGGCATGCGGAACAATCCCGGGCAGGCAGAGCGCCGCTCCTCGGCGGCTGATCGTTCGATGTTGGAACCTGGATGAGTCATGACACTACCGGTTTTACAGGATGCCCGGGGACGTGCCAACCTTTCTCATAGCGTTCGATTCGTTGACCCATCAAGTGGTTTCGGGCATGCATGGAGTCGTGATGCAATGGAATGTACGATGACACGATGGCTGACGATTATCGGGATTGGTGAGGATGGCTATAGCGGTCTGGGCCAGAATGCCCGTGACGCTTTGGCTTGTGCAGGGACAGTTTTCGGAGGCAAACGCCATCTGGAAATGCTGCCGGCAGGACTGACGGCGAAACGAGCAGCGTGGCCGGTTCCATTCTCCGATACTTACGAGCAGCTTCTTGCCTTGCGGGGGCAGCCCGTTGCTGCGCTGGCAAGCGGGGACCCGATGCATTTCGGCGTGGGAGCGACACTGACGCGGTATATCGCGCTTGACGAAATGCGCATAATCCCGGCGCCGTCTTCGTTCTCCCTGGCTGCAGCCGCGCTCGGCTGGCCGATGCAGGAAACGCAATTGCTGAGTGTTCACGGCAGGCCAGTCCAGACTCTGTTCAAGGCGTTTTCTCCGGCGGCGAAGTTGCTGATTCTCAGCAATGACGGTGACACGCCGGCCCAGGTTGCGCGCATGCTGAGGGAGTCGGGGTACGACCGGGCGCAACTGACCGTGCTGGAGCATTTGGGTGGCGCCCTGGAGCGGCGAACCGCCGGCACTGCTGATTGCTGGGATCATCCCCGCTGTGCCGATCTCAATGTACTTGCCGTCGATTGCAATAAAGCAAACCCGCCAGCCCAAGTTCATTCCACACTTGCCGGTTTGACGGACGATGCGTTCGAACATGATGGACAACTGACCAAGCGGCACGTGCGAGCCGTCACGCTAGCGCATCTTGCGCCATTGCCGGGGGAGCTTCTGTGGGATGTCGGAGCGGGCTGCGGTTCCATCGGCATCGAGTGGATGCGTGCACATAATTCGTGTCGCACCCTGGCGATTGAAGCCAGTGAGAGGCGCCAGGAGTTGATCCTGCGCAATAGCCTGGTGCTTGGCGTGCCTGACCTGCAGCTTGTGCGGGGTGAAGCGCCGGCGGCTTTGCAAGGACTTGCAGAACCTGACGCTGTCTTCGTTGGCGGCGGCGTCACCGATGCGGGCGTGATGGACGCCTGTTGGGAGAGCCTCAAGCCCGGCGGGCGGCTTGTAGCCAACGCCGTGACTATTCAGAGCGAAATGGCACTTGTGACCTGGCGCGCCTCCTATGGCGGTGAACTCACCAAGCTCCTTGTTTCTCAAGCTCAACCGCTGGGCGGCTTCGATACCTGGCGATCCGCTCTTCCAGTCACTATCTACGCGGCTCGCAAGCCAGTTTGATCTCAAGTGCAGCCTGGTTCAGGCTTGGGGGGCACAACCATATCACCGTAAGGAGACCCTCATGGAACTCGATCCCCAGAATGCGTTTTCGGCAATCCAAACGGGCATCCGCCAAGCCAGCGCTCTCGTAGTCACCTATTCATTTTCGGTCATCGGTGCTGTTCTTCTCTTGGTCATCGGATTCGTTGTTGCTGGGTTCATAGAACGTTGGGTCTATGCCGGTCTTGGGCAAGTAGGAGGCTTCGATCTTACGTTGCGACGATTTTTCTCGAAAATCGCACGCTACGTCGTTCTGGGCCTCGTCGTGGTCATGGTACTTGGCCAATTCGGCATCCAAACAGCCTCGGTCATTGCTGCCATCGGCGCTGTCGGACTTGCCATAGGACTTGCCCTGCAGGGAACGTTACAGAATATCGCAGCAGGGATAATGCTCTTGGCCCTACGCCCGCTCCGAATAGGAGAGTATGTCGAGGTCGGGAGCATTAGCGGAACAGTCGAGGAGATAGGGCTCTTTGCTACGCGCTTACGGGCTGTCGATGGGATCTATATTCTCGCACCTAATTCAACGCTTTGGACGCTGCCGGTCAAGAACTTCACCCGCAACGGTGTTCGACGCAACGACATCACCATTTCGGCAACTAACGAGCACGATCTCGATCAGGTTCAAAAGTCCTTGCTCAAGCTGGCCGAGAGCGACAGGCGCGTCAGGAAGGATCCTCCTCCTTCGGCTTTCGTGGCAGAACTAGGCGACAATACCGCGTCTATAACGCTACGCTACTGGACGTCTGACTCAGACTACCAATCGGCCAAAGCCGAACTTAACAAGAAGGTGAGGAGCACCCTGAGAGTCATGGCTTGAGCTGCCGCTCGGCTCTGTCCCGCCAATTGCGACAGCTTTTTCTATCCTCTTGCGAATACCCATATTTGAAAAATGACAAAGTTCAGGATGGGGATGAGGAGACTTATGATTCCGAATGCCGGCCACCCCGATAGTATCGGGTATATACCCGAAACGGTCGTCACGCTCCAGATCAAGCTCAGGTTCAGGGCCTGCACGATGCAGAACTTGAGCCATTCCCGGGCAATTGCGGCGTCAGACTTGAACGTCAACCGGCGATGTCCGAAAAAGGAAACCGGAACCAGAAGCGCATATGCCAGATAGGCCGAGACAGACTCGTCCAAGAACAAATTGAGACCGTTGGCAATCAGAAAAAATGCAGCGGTATTGGCCAGGCCGATCAGGCCGAAAGTTAACATCTGCCTGATGTTCTTCGAGGGGTGCCGGGAAGAAAGTTCAGTCACGTGCACGGCCGAAAACGTAATATTGCGCCCCAACCCGAAGCTTGCCCAACGCGCCATCGATCTTTCGCAGAACCCCTTTTATCGCAGGTATCGTCAGGATATATTCGCCCTGTACGTCTTTTAATCCGGCTTGCTGAAGATACCCGGATGCGGTTCGCTTCGAAAGGAGAACCGCATCGGCGTCAAAAGGACATGTCGACACTGCACGGCGGGTCAAGGGGTTGTAGGGATTGTGTTCGAACAAGATAACCAAGCCCCCTGGCTTGGTTACGCGCGCCATCTCCGCCGCAAACCTTGACCAGTCAGCTTGCGGAACGTGGTGCATCACACAAATTGCATAAGTCGCATCAAAAGTGTCATTGTCGTATGGCAGCCTCTGGCCGTCATAGGTTTGATAGTTCACATCCGGATTGTTCTTTTTTGCTTCCTGAATGCATTCGTCAGAAGGATCGATGCCGGATATTCTTCCTACTTTGCCGCGAAGCAGTGGATGGTATGTTCCGACCCCACATCCCACGTCGAGAATCGACAAATTGGATGGATCGCCAATTTGGGCCGCCAGGATATCGACGAGACGGACTGCCTTTGCGCGTGTGAAAAAGTCCACATTGAGGCCAGAGAAGGATATGGAGTCGTTCACGGCCTCCGCATAGGTCGTTCGATAGGCGTCAAACTCGTTGCTGTGTGGGCCGTTGTTTTCGGTCATGCTCTTTCCAAGAGGGATAATTGGGCTCTAGGTATCACCGGGGCTTTCACACTGCAACGCTTCACGCTCCGCGGGCCTATGCGTCCACTTATCGAAAGAATGGTACTTGGAGCTGCCGAAATGCTATGGATGTTTACACCGTCGGAGAAGATGGATATGCGAGCAAAACTCTTTGGCGAAATATAGAGCAGCCGATCGCGACGTGACTCCAGCAGCAATTTGCGAGAATCATTCATTAGTGCTTTTACTGTACCCATACGTCTTGGCGGAGGAAAATGTCCATCACCGTTGACAAGACATTACGACCATTCCGGCACCAATCGCCTTCGAATATCGAGTTCTGACATGCCAAGAACACAACGAGACCAGATCGATCTGTCAATCGTCATTCCGGTTTACCGGAGCATGGCCGTTCTGCCCGAGTTGATAGCGCAACTCAGGCAAGTTCTCGATAACAGCTCATACCACAACAGATTCGAAGTGGTACTGGCCAATGACTGCAGCCCGGATCAAAGCTGGAAAGTGATCAAAGAGTTGTCTCAGCAGCACTCGTTTGTCCGGGGAATATCCTTGCGGAAAAACGTTGGTCAGCATAATGCGACGATGGCCGGATTAAGCATTGCCCGCGGCAAAATCATTATAATCATGGATGATGATTTGCAGCATCCTCCCGCCGCGATCCTGCGACTGGCGCAGCAAATCGAGGATGGCTTTGATGTCTGTTACACAAGGTATCGCGAACGGAAACACGTAGCATGGAAGCGATGGGGCAGCCGGTTCAACAATTGGGTCGCCACGCTGATGTTGAAGAAGCCTGCGAACCTTTACCTCTCATCGTTCAAGGCGATGAAGAGGGAAATTGCCACGACCATATTACGGTACGATGGCCCCTATACCTACATTGACGGGCTTATTGTCGGAGCCACGAACTCTGTTACCGCAATCGATATCGATCATCAGGAACGCTTTTCCGGCGAGGGCAATTACAATCTCAGGAAGTCGCTATCACTCTGGCTGAAAATGGCCACTGGCTCATCCATTTATCCGCTTCGCCTGGCCACCATCGCCGGCTTCTGCCTCGCTGCCGCAAGTTTTGTGTTCTTCCTATATGTTATAATCGAGTGGTTGCTGAATCCCAATGTGCAACCGGGCTGGACCTCCGTCATTGCTACGGTCCTGTTCATCGGCGGCGTCCAGACATTCTGCATGGGCGTTATCGGAGAATATATCGGCCGAATCTACCTGAGGCTGAACAACACCCCGCAATTCGTTATAGGGCAAACCACATTCGACGACGAAGCCGTTGGCGATCCTGCGCCGGTGCGCGGTCCCACTAAAAGATCTATCGCAAGACAGTGATCGTACCGCTTGCGGCTTCGGGTAAACGCGGGCCAGCAGCCAAGGAATTGGCATATACGTTGATGAGCCAGACGTGGAGAGGTCCTCGCGTTGGTAATAAGCAGGCACGGCGGTAACTAAGCCGTTGCTTAGTTCGTCAGGGCCAAATCCTTGGGAAGCATCTGGAGGTATGCCGTCCTTGCGACCTCATGATCGAGACTGGGATCGGACTTGATATCGTAGTCCAAAATGGAAAAGTACTCGACGTGAGCTGCTTGTACTTTGACCAAATTCGCAGGAGTTATGAACTTGGCATAGTTATCTTTCTGACCAAGCCAGCCGTGATTGTTGAAAGGTGCAAAATAAGCGACTGAATAATTGTCCAGGGCGGACTGAATTGGCCCAGCCAAGGGAGCACCTAACGTACGAAACAATTCGGCAAATCCCTTCCCGGGCGCATCTACAACGTCCTCATACTTGAGGCGAGCCGAATTCCCTTCTTCCTTCCACCAGGACAGCGTGACCGAGAGAAGATTGCGGGCGCCTTCGCTGCACATCCATTCCACAAAGGCGGGGCTGTCAGGATACAAATCGCGGGCATCACGTGGAATAAAGCAACGTCCGTCCAGCCACTTGTGAACCGACGGTTCTCTCCTGGCGAACTGGAGGACTGACACAAACACGTCCAACGGGTGGCGACCCAAAATCACCAGCTTGCATGACAATCGATGGAAATATTCGCGCGTTTGATCGTCGCAAGGCGCATGAATGTTCAGGATGCAGTTATCAGGAAGCTCGTTTGGGAAATCATTGATGGAGTGCGCAGCAAAATGTGGATAACCGGATAGTTCGCTTATGACTCGTCTAATCCAATTATTTCCGCATCGTGGAGACGCTATGATCGCTATTCTCATCTAGAGGGTTCCTGTTGTCGCGCAGTCAAGCTCGCCGCGGTATGATCTGACTTCCGAGCATGGTAGGATTGAATAGGCCCTGCGCAGTTTCGGTGAACTTGGAACTTTCAAGTACCAGTGAAACAGATGTGCCTGCAGATCTTGAGATATGCGGGAACACAACGCGAATGGATGTGACGGCTGCCGGCCCTAATAAACGATGTGATATCCGCAATTCGCCCACCCGTGCAGCCCAATTTAGCGCTATCACCACGGTGGGTGAAATACAACCGAGGTCAACACTTCAGGTTGCAGATCAGAACGCGGCAATGATAGCTAGAGGTGTCACTCCGTTAGGGCACGGCTCACCGTTTGTACCTGGAAACAAGTCCTTAATTCCAGGTCGTTGGTCATAGTCAGAAATAACGATGGACGTTGTATTGCTCAATTCCTGAGAGCCTTTCACAATGCCTTGAGCTGTCATGATTCGGAACAACAAAGAGAAGCCAAAGCAATGGCCAGCATATTTGGAACTGCGGATATCCATACTCAGACAAACAACGACGCAAGCCGTGTCTCGCCACACGGGGGAACGGCACAAATCTGCGTTGATGCCTTACACGGCAGATTCGGGATATCAGTCTCGATTGTAGCAATAACCATTCTAGCAGCTTTGGTAGTAGTGGCGGTTGTCATATTCAGTATTGTTGAAGCGATCGTTCCATTCACCCGCCAAACTGCCAAAGAGATCCTGAAAAGCTCGATGCTGTATTTGAAGTTATCAGCAATTTGCGCTGTAGGGCTCGCTCTGTTGATTCAATGAATTGGCCAGTCGCAATCAGCGAAGCCGTGCTTTTTATCATTCTTAAGGGTGCGCTCTAGAGGCTGAGGAGTGCTCAACGCGTTGGCGGCCAGACCTTGTTCCCTGCTGCGTATCGTTATCACGTGGGGAAGCTAGCTTTGGAGACAACCTTTGGTGTTTTTGGAGGTGCCGAGACGCGTCCACCAGTCTTACGGGTCTGGAGATGGGGGCTTCGTCAGACCTTTTCGAAAACAACGTTTATGTATTCACCGTCCTTGATACGATCTACAATGCGAAAACCGGAAAGGGCAGCTAGAACTTCAGGAGAACGTCCCAGCAAAAACACCGTGTGAAATCGAGTGAACGGGTACGCGTATTCGTAGCATGGCGAGGAATGCGCCATCTTTCCGCCTTCGACAAGAAGCGAATGGAATTTCCGGAACTGTTCAACTGGATTACGGAAATGCTCAATGACATTGTTTGAGAAGATTCCGGCGAGCCCCACAGATATTTCATCTGTACTCTTTATTACGAACGGCGCTGTGGTCGGAGCACTTGGCTCGTAACTCCAGACATCAAAGCCCTCGGCGCGAAGCTTTTGAGTCGTATCATTCCAAGCCCCAGCACCCCAATTGATGTAAACCGCACCGGAGGTTGGACGAAGAGAGCGAAAGGATCGATCCTCCAGATGCCCAGTTTCATTTTCCCTATAGCGGGAATAAAGCAGCTCATATTCGAGATCGACCATTCGGTCATCTAGGTCCAGGAATTTCTGGGTTCCGAAAATGCAATCGCACTTAGGGCATTTGTATCGTTCCAGCTTTCCACCGTTAAAAATGCATTCAGATCGCAGTATCTCGAAACCGCTTCTCTCGTCCTCATGTCCGCAAATGAGACACGCATATCGCCGCGTCGATAGGGAACGGTCGTCGATGCGATCCTGGGTGAACCAAAACCCCCTGACGTGATGTTGTTCCAATAAAAGTAACTGAGCTTCAAGCTTGTCCACTCTGTTGGAAAGCTTCAATTCGTCTTTAGATGACCCGAGGAGCCTACGAAGAAGAGAGCGCATTAGACAAAATATCAGCAGCCGAAGTTTTTCGCCAGCCAGTTATTTTATGCAGAACGTACGTTCGTCTCGAGACGTAAATATCAGTATGGCGCCTTCCAATTTTGATGTTCGCAGACATCTTCATCAGGATCCGCCGCAAACTTTTTATCCTACCGGCCTCGCGACACATCGCTGGTGCGACCCGTTGCGAGGACTGCAGTCGAGGTCGACACCGCTCGTTTCGCTTATACTCAAATCGCCAATGATCAAAGGAAACGTCCGAATGACCAGCATTGAAACTCTGCAGTTGACCGGACGACACGTTTTCTCAGCTGCTGTCGCCTCATCTATATACGTGTCGTCGAGCATCTCTCCTTGAAAGTTTCTATTATTTGGCTATCGTCCCCAACGGGCACCATAAGACGGGAACGTTTTTATGGACGGCGTAAAACAGGATTCTTCTATCGGCGCCGAGATAAATCTCGGCCCGAGGTTCAATCACCTTATCCAAAACTTCGAAGCCGGATTGATAGGCAGAATTGCCCTTGTCGACAGATTGCTCATGGCGCTGCTCGTCGGCGGCCATGTGTTGATCGAAGGTGCACCTGGGCTTGCCAAGACCAGAGCCGTCAAGCAACTTTCAAATCACGTCGATACGACCTTTGCTAGAATTCAGTGTACGCCGGATCTGATGCCGGCGGATTTGACCGGCACGCCCGTATGGAGGCCGGATCACAGCACATTCGAATTCGTTGCAGGTCCGGTATTCCATTCACTGATTCTGGTGGACGAGATCAATCGCGCCCCGCCTAAGGTACAATCGGCACTTCTGGAGGCCATGGCCGAGCAACAGGTAACGGCAGCGGGAAAAACTTATCCTTTGCCGGATCCCTTCATGGTCGTCGCCACGCAGAACCCAATTGAACATGAAGGTACTTTTCCGCTGCCCGAAGCGCAGCTAGACCGGTTTCTTTTTCACGTGGCCGTCGATTTTCCAGATGCCACTGCCGAGCGTGAGATTCTCGACCTTGTCGAACAGGAGCGAGGCGGTAACCTCCCCCTTGCCACCGACAAGATCAGTATCGTCGAAATTCAGCAGGCGAGGCTGCAGGTCAACGCGGTTCATCTGGCGCCAGCATTGAAGGACTACATTGTACGGCTGGTAATGGCGACGCGGGATGAAAGTGCCGGTGCCGATACGAGAGCCAAGATCGAATATTCCGTCTCTCCGCGTGGTTCCCTTTCACTGGCAGCTAGCGTCAAGGCGCGGGCATTTCTCAACGGGCGTGATTACGGCACGCCGGAGGATGTCGAGGTCTTGGCCGGGGATATTCTGGCGCACCGCCTTGGCCTGACCTGGAAAGCAATAGCGGAAGGCGATACGCCGCGCGGCGTAATCGCTGCGATTCTCGACCGTATCACACCCTTGTAGATCGGCATGACTTATGAATGACAAGGGCACCTCTATTGATACGACCGCGCTGATCCTGTTGAAGCACGTCGCGACGAACGCCAGACAAAATCGGAATATCAGAACACAATCCATGCCTGGTCCCATCGCGGCGAAACGAAGGGGTAGGGGCAGCGAAATCGACGACATCAGGGTGTGGACCTATGGCGACGACATTCGTACCATCGACCGTAACTCTACCGCTCGCACCGGTGTGCCGCATGTAAAGACCTTTCGAGAAGAAAGAGAACACACAACGCTGCTGCTTGCCGATTTTAGACCTGCCATGCAGTTCGGCACAAGGCGTGCTTTCATGTCCGTCGCTGCTGCAGAGATTCTCGCGCTTTCGGGCTGGCGCGCCACTGACGCTGGTGGGCGGGTCGGTTTGCTCGCCATCGGCGGGACTGAACCTCTATTGATACGAGCGCGCCCATCGGATCGAGGCATGCTTGCGGTGATTTCCGCCTTGCTGAAGGCACACGCTTTTTCGCTCGATCTGCAATCGGCAGAACCGGTCCTGTCATTGGACACGGTATTGCGAATTGCCGCCAAAGCATTGCCCAGAGGCGGAACCATAGTACTTGCAAGCAATCTCGACGACAGGGGAGATCAGTTCGAAGACGCCGTTCGGCTGGTTTTACACCGCTGCGACTTGAAGATCGCTTGCATCAGCGACGCATTCGAACGGAGTGCGCCAGCCGGAATATTTCCTTTCGAGACCCGCAATGGGGTGAGGGGCGTGCGGTTTGTATCCAACAAAAACCCAGGTCGGAAAAGGCGCGAGGAGATGCTCCAACAGATCGAAAGATTGGGCGCTCGAATCGTAGAGTTTTACAGCGAGAGTGATCCGGAAGAACAAATCAACGCTTTGGACGAGCTCCATGGTCGACACGGTTGATCCGCTTAATGCACTGCAGGCAATTCGCCTGCCTGTGGTCCCGGCATCTTCGCTGGGGGAGCAGATATCTGCAGCATTGTTGGCCGGTATGGTAGCGGCGTTACTCATCCAGCTCGTGCTGGCTTATCGCAACAAAAAAAGAGCGGAGCCTGTGGAGCAAACTTTCATACGCGCACTTGAGGACACATTCATCTTGCCTGAAGATGAACGCCTGACGGCCCAGGCCTCGGTGATCCGGCGGTACGTCGATGTCGTTGCAGGCGATATTGCTGCGCGCAAACAGGGAGAAGATTGGCTGGAGGAACTCGATGGTCTCTTCCAGACCGAATTTTTCCGGAAGGGTGCAGGTCGTGCCTTGCATGAAGGCCTCTATTCGAGACAACCGGCCTTTGAAACTGCCGCTCTTGGACCCAGGCTCTGCGAACTGTTGCAAGGCAGGATGCCATGACGGAGTACTTTTCCTTTGCATCGCCTTGGGCGTTCGTGGCAATTCCATTGCCGCTAGTGGCAGCGTGGCTGTTAAAGGCACGACGCGAACAGACAAGAGCCCTGAGGGTTCCTTCTTCCGTGGTTTTTGAAGACCTCGGCGGTGCGCAAACGGGTATCCTGGGGGATATCCGCACTTTTACAGTGGTCCTCTGGACGGTTTGGCTGCTGGGCGTGCTGGCCCTGGCGGGACCACAGATCGTCCAGCCAACCGCCGCGTTGCCGATTTCAGGCCGCGACATCGTTCTGGCACTCGACCTTTCGGGAAGCATGGAGCGCAAAGATTTCTCGTTCGATGGAACCTCCACCCGGCGCATGGAGGTCGTCAAGGAAATCGGCGCGAAATTTCTGCGTGGGCGATCCGGCGACAGAGTTGGCCTCGTCATGTTCGCTGATGAACCGTTTCTTGCCGCCGCTCCAACGTTTGATCTCTCTGCCGTCGAAACGGCGTTGAGGAATGTCGAGATAGGAACCGTGGGCAGATCCACCGCCATTGGCGATGGGCTGGGATTGTCGTTGAAAATCTTGCAGCGGTCGCCAGCCGCTTCCAAAGTGGTGATCCTGCTCTCGGACGGTGCAAATACGGCGGGCAATGTCAGTCCAGAATCTGCGGCCCAGCTCGCCAAAAAGCTCGGAATCAAGGTGCATACGATCATGCTCGGCACAGATACCGAGGAGAACGTCAGTTCGGCGATGATCACGCCCAAAAGAGATACGGTCACACTTGCGGATATTGCGAAAGCAAGTGGTGGCGAAAGCTTTCTGATCAAAACCAATGACGATCTTCACAAGCTTGCAGCGTCGCTTGACAAGCTGGAGGCGAGCACAATTGCTGCTCCGGCAGTTCTCGCACCGCACAATCTTTGGCCCTATCCAGCGGGGCTCGCACTGGCTTTATGCCTCGCGGGCTTTTTTGCAGCACGGAGGGCAACGTGAATCTTTCCGAGTTCATTTTTCTGCGACCATGGTGGCTGATCGTTCCGCCATTCCTCCTGGTTCTAGGCTTTATTTGGCGTCAACGCGGCAATGAAGGAGATTGGGTGCGGGCAATCGATCCGCATCTGCTAAAGGCATTGGAGAAGCGTGGTGCCTTCAAAGTACGAGGCACAGGTCATCGACGATTTCCCTTGTGGTTGATGGTGGCCGTGATCCTGGCCATAGCGCTCGCTGGCCCGGCGATCGGGACGCAAGCCAGTGACAGCTTTCGCAACGTCGACGGTGTGATTATCGCGCTGGATACATCGAAATCCATGATTGACAGCGGTGCTGCAACCGACGGACAGATCGCCGCCACGCAATTGATAGATAATAGCGCCGCGAGTCAGCAGGTCGGCCTTATTCTTTTCGCCGGTGACGCCTATCTCGGTAGCCCCTTCAGCGCCGACCGACAAGTATTGCATCCGCTATTGGCCGGGGATCTCTCGAGAGTTGTTGCAGAACAGGGCAGTGCCCCGGCCCGGGCCATTCAGCTGGCACAGACGATGTTCTCCGACGCTTCCATGATTGGAGGTGATCTCGTACTGGTTACGGACGGTGGAGGCGTGAATTCTGCTGCGATTGAAGCGGCGAGAGTGCTGCGCAAGGCAGGGCGCAGAGTACATGTCCTTTTCGTGTATTCGGTGCAGAACAATTCCGAAATTCCCCTGCCGGACAGGGCGGGTGCGGCAAGCGTGGCTGCTGAAGGAGGGGGAATTTTCGCGGATACGGCCGATTTGTCACCGCTGCTCTCATCGTTGGACGCCCCTCTGGGGAACAAGCTCGAGAAAAACGGCTACGCAGCCTTGGCGTGGCTTGATCTCGGCCGGTTCATGCTCGTCCTCGCTGCTGTCCCCTTCCTCGGCCTGTTCGGGAGACGGACATGACAAGATTATCCGTTGCACTCCTCCTGCTGATATGCCTGATGCTTGTGCTTGTATCGAATGACAGAGCTGGTCGCCTGATGCTTTCGGCAGGTTATCCGGCTCTGGCGGCCCACATGCTTGCCGACCCGGCATGGCGCGGTGTCGCGTATTACCGAGCCGGCGATTACAAGTCCGCCACCGCGGCTTTTCAGACGACCCGTAGCGCCGAAGCAGCCTATAATCTCGGCAATGCCTTTGCGCGCGCCGGCAAACTCGCATTGGCCATGGAGGCATATGATATCGCCCTCAAGCGCAATCCTAATGACAGCGCAGCATACGCCAATCGTCAGCTCGTCCGATCTCTGATGGAAGCGGGAAAGGGAACCAATAAGTCCGCAGCCGGACTTGCGAACTCGACGGCCGCCAAGGAAAAACAGGGCGGCGAAAACAAGAGCTCGGAGGATGACACAGGAACGAAGTCCACATCTGGTGATGGAATGGCCGGGCAGCGCGAAGCCGCAGGCAACGCTCAAATGGCGGGCAGCAGCAAAGTGGACCGACGAGGCGACGCGCAGAACAGCGAACTTGAAGCCGGAAAGGGATCATCGAAGGGATCGGCGACGGATAGCGGAGGCAATTCCGGCAAGAATGGCGGGCAAACCACACGCGCCAGTGTCGACGACAGCAAGCCGGAGCAGAACCCGCTTGAAGCTGAGATTGAAACTGAACAGGCGACGTTGCAATGGCTAACGCAGATTCCCGACGACCCAATCAGGTTCCTGCAGCTGCGAATCTCTGCCGAGCACAAGCAACGGCAGGAAAGAGGCACCGCCGTTCAGTCGAAGGATTCGCTATGGTGATCCTGACTAGAATGGCAAACATGTTCCTAGTGATCGCAACATGCTTCCTGACGGGAACCATGGCGCAAGCGCAAGATCGGCCCAAGCCAGCGGGACATATTTGGGTGGATGTCGACCAATTGGCCCGACCGCCCTTCGTGCAGGAGATGATCCTGTTGAGGCTCCGGGGCATCTATACGAGACCGGTAGCACTCGCCAAAACGGAGCAACCTGCGCTCGAGGGTTTCCGTTGGATGCTCATTGGGAAAGATGAATGGTCCGACTCGGTTGAAAACGGCTCGCAAGTACGCGGCTTCCAGCAGGTCATCGCCGTCTTTGCCCAGCGCAGCGGTAATCTCGTCATACCGCCGTTCATACAGAATCTCACTTATATCGACAGGAGTGGAGCCCGGATATCGACCGTCATTCAAACTGAACCTGTCACCATTCGGGTCGCTCCGGTGCCGACTGACGCGAGTTCCTGGTGGCTTGCTGCCCACAGCGTCGTTGCAACCGATGACTGGAGTGACGATCCCAGTGACATCGATATCGGACAATCGGTCAAGAGGTCCATCACCATAACCGGCGTCGGCGTAACCGATGACCAGCTGCCACCACGCCCTGACATCAAGGTGCCCGGATTGATCGTTGTTCCGGCGGTCCCAGTGCGAAAAACCGCCATTGGGCTGGGCAAACCGCTGAAGCATGTTCTGGAGCCCAAAAAGCCCGGCCCCTATAGGATCGTCGAAGGCAGAGAAGGTCCGATTTCATCAGTCACCTATTCCTGGACAATCCGTCCGGTTACCGGCGATCAAGCAACACTTCCTGCAATTGAAATCCCTTGGTACAATACAGACGTCAACGCCATGCAACGCATCGTTATTCCGGGTCGCACCGTCGCATTGAAGGATACCGGACCGACACTTGCGGATATGGAACAGTCGCTTGGTATCGTCGGGATGCCCGGTAGTGGGCGTAGCCTGGTCTCTGTCGACCAGATTCTAATTGTAATTGCCTTTTTTGCTGCTCTGATCGCAACTTTGACTGTGTGTTCAAAACAATTCCGGGAGGAAGTCGCGAAACTCTCCCAACGCTCGCAAGCCTATAGAGCAGGCCTTCGCATGAAGCACGCTGCGCAAAATGGCGATGCGGCGCGAATATGGCAGTTGCAGCGGCAGCTCCAGAGCGTGCGGCATTCTCCATCTGCAATTGGAAACCTGGAGTCGATCGTGTTCGGCAAACAGCAAGCTGACAGGTCCGCGCTTACCAACATTGTCGGGCAGCTGATTGACAAAAAACCTCCCCTTGATTGAGGGGGTCTTTGCAATTTGACAGACGTGTCGCGCGCGGCGATCTGCGCCGGCCAAATCCCAGGTGCAGAGCATCGAAAGAGTGGGAGTAAAGGCCCCCACCTGTTCCAATTGGCTGGCCGTTCGCGCCGGTACAGTCCGGCGCGAACGGGTGAGCGACAAGTCTACCAGGCGGTGAACCCCCCATCGACGACAACGTTGGACCCGGTCATATAGGAAGACGCATCCGAGGCCAGAAACCTGATGACGCCATTATACTCGTCGATCTCGGCCTGTCGGCCCATTGGTACACGTTCCAGGAATGCTTCGATAAACTCTTTGTCAAAACTTGCCGTTTTGACGCCGCCGAACGATATCAGGTTCACTCGCACCTTTTTGGTACCCCAATAGGTCCCGAGATACCGCGTCATGTTGATCAGCCCGGACTTCGAGGCGGCATAGGAGATCGCCTTGACGAAGGGAACACCATCCCGTTTTTCACGATAGGCATAAAGGGCCTGATTGGGCGAAACGAGGCCGTAGATCGAACCTATGTTGATAATCGATCCTCTACCTTCTTCGGCCATCCTGCTGCCGACGACCTGGCTTGTCAGCATGACTCCGGTCAAGTTTGTATCGATGATCTCGTCCCAGTACTTTTGCGGATATCTTTCGAATGGCGCGTTCTGCTCGGCAGATCCGTCCGGTTTGGAATCTATCCCGGCATTGTTGACAAGAATGTGTGGTACGCCCCACTCCGACACCAGACGCTCGGTAGCAGTTTCAAGTGCGGTTTTGTCTGTAACGCTTGCCTCATAGACACGAATACTGTCCGTCAGCCCTGGAAATTTCTCGGAAAGCTGTTCGTGGCTAAAGGGACGGCGGCTGAAAATCGCAACCTTCGCTCCGGCTTCCGCCAGGGATTTTGTGAACTGCGTACCTAGTTGGCCCAGGCCACCCGTGACAACAGCAACACGTCCGGTAATGTCGAATGGGTCTTTCATATGTTTTTCCTTGGTCTTCGTCTGGATATGTTCAAGCCGGTTTGGCGGCAGTATCGATGGCTTCACGGGCGCGGCGGCAACCTTCATTGAGGAACAGCACGTCATTGCCCATGATGATCATGTCCACGCCCTTCTTCTTAAGCGCCGATACGTTCTCAGCTACCGGAGGAATGCAGGGAGCCATGACCTTGATGCCGCGTGCGTGAGATTTCTCAATCAGTTCTGCGAGCTTTTCCTCGACCTCCGGATGCGCCATGGAATAGTCGATCGATATCTGGCGTGAAATCGAGTAATCGGCGGGTCCGAAGTTGATGACGTCGATACCTTCGACATCGAGGATCTCGTCGATGTTGTCGAAGAATTCATAGCTTTCGGCCATCGGTATCACGAGCCGGGTGGCATTCTCATGTTCCATATAGGCCGACCATTGAAAGCCTGGACCACCAAACCCCGCCGCCCGACAACTCGAATCTCCGCCGCGCCGCCCGTAAGGCGGGAACTTGGCGGCACGGATGATAGCGCGCGCCTGATCGGCTGTACCGACTTGCGGGACGATCACGCCGGTCGCGCCGAATTCCAGTGACTTGCGAATATCCCATTCATTGGTGCCTCGCACCCGCACCAATGGCGCTATGCCTGCCAGCAATGCAGCAAGAATCAGCTTTTCCATATGCGCGTCGACGTTGACCGGGGTGTGTTCGGCATCGATGAAGGCAAAATCCAGCCCCCAATTCGCCGCCGCTTCGATCGCTACAGTCGAGCCGGTGTAGAATGTCGCGCCGAATGTGGCTTCACCGCGCTCAAGTTTCTCTCTCAGTTTGGAATTTTGCGGTCCGGGCAAATTTCTACTCCTTGTTCGGGCGGTCACATCACCGCCCTGTTGATTGCGCAACGTCACTTCAAGTCTGTTGCGATGAAGCTTCGTAGTTCGGGTGTGGCGGGATGAGCGAAGATCTGTGCAGACGGTCCTTCTTCCCAGATCTTTCCCTCATGCATGAACACAGTTCGTGTGGCGACGCGGCGGGCGAAGCCCATTTCGTGCGTCACCAGAACCATGGTCATGCCCGCCTCTGCGAGTTCGGCGATCGTCTTCAGCACCTCGCCGGTGAGTTCCGGATCAAGCGCCGATGTTACCTCGTCAAACAGCATGACCTTCGGTTTCATCGCCAGCGAACGAGCGATGGCCACGCGCTGTTGTTGTCCGCCCGACAGTTCATCCGGATAGGCACTTGCCTTTTCAGCCAGCCCGACACGGGAAAGAACGTCTCTTACAAGCAATTCCCGCTGATCACGGGGCAGTCCTTTGACCACCCGGGGGGCGAGCATGATGTTCTCGGCTACGGACAGATGCGGAAAAAGATTGTAGCTCTGAAAAACCATGCCGACCTCCTTGCGCAGATCGCGCAGGTTGGCTCTGGATTGGTCCAGCCGATGGCCGGCTACCACGATCGAACCTTCCTGAAAGGGCTCGAGGCCGTTGATGCAGCGAAGCATGGTGCTCTTACCCGATCCGGAACGACCGATCACTGCAACAACATCGCCGTTTTCAACAGCGAGGTTGATGCCCTTGAGCACCGGTACTGTACCGTAGGATTTCTTGAGGTTTTCAATGCGCAGGGCCGGCACTTTTTCTCTCCTTGAGTTTTTCACTCCACCACGAGAGCGGGTAGCAAACGGCAAAGTAGAATGCTGCGACCGTAAGGAAGACGTGGAAGGGTTGAAACGTCATGTTATTCAGAAGCTGGCCCGCCCGGGTCAGTTCGACGAAGCCGATGAGCGCTGTGACGGACGTGTTCTTGACGATCTGGACCATGAACCCGACAGTCGGTCCAAGGGCAATGCGGAAAGCCTGGGGCAAGATCACGTATCGCAAACGCTGGATTCTGCTCAGCGCCAAAGCATCGGCAGCTTCCCATTGGGTCCGCGGTATCGCCTCGATGCAGCCGCGCCAGATATCGGCAAGAAACGCCGTCGCATAGATGCTGAGCGATATGGCCGCTGCTGCGAGTGGCGGAAAATAAAACCCGGCAAAGCTCAATCCATAAAAGGCCAGGAAGATCAGGATCAGCAATGGCGTGGCCTGAACGAGCTGGATATATCCGGCGACTATCAATTGCAGCCATCGAGGCCCGAGAGCACGAGCGAGCGCAAAGATCAGCCCGAAGATGCCGCCGCAGACAAACGTGCACACCGAAAGCCCGACCGTCCAGATCAACCCGTGGAACAGGAATTGTACACTTTGCCATCCGAATGACTGGATCATGTTTCAGCCTCCCGAGGCAGGCTGAGTGTAGCTACTGCCGATCCCGTTTTCGGCACACTTCGGCGGAACAACCAGAGACCGACGATCCAGTAGAGTAGCCGGAAAGCGAAGGTAATCGAGATGTAAATGGCCGCAAGGACGAGGAAAGTCTCGAGGCTTCGAAAGGTTTGCGACTCGATCTTGGCGCCGGCCAGCGTCAATTCGGTAGCCGATATTGCCGAAGCAATCGACGTTCCAAGAAGCGTCAACGTAAGCTGTCCGGTAAGGGCGGGATAGATCACGCGGAGCGCCGGAATGATGACCACGTATCGCATGACCTGCAGTCGTGAGAGGCCCAGCGCCAATCCTGCCTCGATCTGCGTCTTGGGGATCGCTAGCAAACCTGCGCGAAAAATTTCCGCAGAATAGGCTCCGAGGTTCAATGAGATCGCCAGGATCGCCGCGTGATCCGCACTAAGACGGATGCCGATATAGGGGAGCCCAAAGAACAACAGGAAGAGCTGTACGAGAAGCGGCGTATTCCGGAACGCCTCCACGTATCCTGCGCTCGCTGCCGCAGCCCATTTCGGCCCGTCCACGCGCAGTATCGATACTGCCAGTCCGATCGTCAAACCGATGACAATCGATTGGCCGGAAAGGACAATGGTGTCGATCGTGCCGCTGATCAGCTCGGGCGTCCGCGCGAAGACGGGCGTGAAATTCATCTCGTATGCCATGAAACTCTCCTGGGGTGCCCGGACCGGCTTAAAAGGCGCCGGACCGTGCACGAAGGGTACAGAACCCTTCCGGATCATCAGAACGTGGGCAACTTTCCTCCGGGTATGGGCGTACCGATCCACTTTTTGTGGAGTTCATCGAGTTTTCCTGTGACCTCGGCGTAGTAGATGAAGTTGTTCAGCCACTGGTGAAGCTCGGTCGCGTCCTTGCGTGTCGCCATGGACCAGTAAAGCGTGAACAGAGGCACCTCCCTTTTGACTTCGAGGTTGTCCAGCTTGCGCTTGGTAATCACGTCATTGGCGACAGCTGCCACGGCAGCCGTTGCATCGACCTGACCCGAGATCAAGGCTTGCATTGCCAAGGCATCATCGTCGAAGCGAACGACTTCCAGTCCTTCGATACCCGTAGCCACTGATCGCAACATCCTGCGTGCTACCCTTGGGTACGGACACGCGTTTGCCTTTCAGGTCGTCGAGAGTCGTCAACTTCATGTCTTTGGCCGCAACAAAGCGCATCTCATAGGCGCCATAGGGATTTGTCATGAGAAAGGTTTTGGCGCGTTGTGGAGTCGCCGTCATGTGTGCGATCAGAAAATCAACCCGACCTGACTCCAGCGCTGCGGCGCGCGATGCATTGTTGACCGGAACGACTTCCAGCTTCACTTCAAGAGCTTTCGCCGCCTCCCGTGCAAGATCCACCAGAAATCCGTCTGTGTTGCCCGATGCATCAACTGTATCATAGGGCGGGATGCCCGTCAGAACGCCTATCGTGACCGTGCCCTTCTTGGCCAAGTCCGCAGTCGTTTGAGCAAATGACGCAGTAATCGACAGAACCAGCATTGTTGCCAGTCCGAATGAAACCGCCGTACGACGAGCGTAATCTCTTATCATTCCAGTTCCTCCCATTTTTCTTCGGCCAGCAGCGCCCTGAGGATTAAAACGTGATCTATTCGGGTGGACGCCAGTTTGCCCGTACCTTGATTTGCTCTTGACATATGACTTATGACATAAGTATCAGTCAAGTGCATTCGAAATTATTCGACCCGAACCCGATGCCAAGGGCGCTATAAAATGGATGGTTTTAGTGTGCGCTCAAGCTCAGTTCAAAAGTCTGCTGGAGGACACATGCCACGCCACGAACAGACACCGCCCGAGCAGATGAGAGCCCGCGACAGGCTCCACTCGTCGGTAGCCGGTTCACTCGAAGCCCAGATCATGTCTGGCCGGTTATCGATTGGGGAGCGCCTTCCGTCGGAGGGTGAAATCGCCCGTGCATTTGGTGTCTCCACGCGCTCAGTGCGCGAGGCTATACAAATTCTTGAGACGAAAGGTCTCGTCCGACGCCGGCACGGCGAGCGCACGATTGTGGTGCGCGACGACGTTAGCGAGTATCTCGGCACCTTGGCCATTACCGTGCGTCAGCTGTTTTCCACCGATCCTCAGTACTTGATCCAGCTGATGGTGGTACGACGCATGATCGAGACAGAGGTCGTTGGGCTTCTGACAGCCAAAGAGACGCCGGCCAATACTGAGGTCGAGGCAGCACTCGATGCGATGCGTGTGGCCAGAGACAAGGGCGACTTCATTGGCTTCACCGAGGCGGATGCTGCGTTCCATCTGGCGCTGGTACATTCCACAGATAACGAAATTCTCTCTGTATTCTATGACAACCTCTACGGCCTCATAACCGAGGTCATCCGGGTCACCAGTCGAGTGCCGAGCAAGTCGCTGGCGGCCGCCTATGCGGAGCATGCCGATATCTTCGCGATGATCCAAAACCGCGACGAAAAGGGCGCAAAAGAGCTCATGCGGGCCCAGATAGATAATAGCGCCGCTTATCTCCGCGTGGCGATCGAAAACGCTAAGAACAAGGACAATGAGAATGCCTGATTTTGATTACTCCGACACCGACTGGGATTCCATTTCACGACTCAAGAAATGGTATTCTGGTGATGTGCATGACAGCATGGAGCATCTCGGCCTATGGGGACATCTGGAGGGTATTTCGCTGCTCGGCTCACTTGGGGCAGGCGAGGTGGTCTGCGGACCAGCAGTGACCGTGCTCTTCGAAGTGTCAGACCGAAAGGGCGAGCCACAGGACGTCTATCACCACGCCATCGACCATACCCCCGAAGGAGGGATCCTCGTATGCGAAGCATCCTGTGCGCCAGGTTCGTGTTCCGGTGAGCTCATGAGTTCCGGCGCCAAAACGCGCGGAGCAGCGGCCACTATCGTCAACGGCACTGTACGCGACTTGGCACAGGTTCGCGCGCTCGGATATCCGTTGTTCGGAACGTTGTCCAGCCCGGTGGGAGTCACAGGCAAGAAGGAACCAAAGCAGTCACAGGTGCCAGTAAATATCGGGCGGGTTACGGTACGCCCCGGTGACATCATCTTCGGAGACATCGATGGAGTTATCGCTATCCCGAAAGATCGGCTCCGCGACGTGGCCGAGGCTGCCGACGCACTGGGGAAAAATGAAGCTACTGCCCGCGACAGGATTTTGTCAGGCGAGAAACTTCAGTCCGTCTGGCCCACCTGAACGTGTGAAATGAGCGAGCACATCATCCTCTTTCCGATGGTGAGATCGAAAACCCCAGTATATCATCGAGGCTCGATTTGCGCTTCATGCTCACCCGCTCGAGAGACGCTCTTGATGCGGATGGGCAACCACCGCATTTAGTCCAAACGCTGCCGGAGATGCAGAGCCAAGCGATTGGCGCGACTTAAGATGTTGTTCCGCAGCTATTCGCGCGTCGCGCAGCTTTCGTCCCATCGTGGACGTTGGATAGCTTAGATCACTGACTACAAGCAGACTCACAAATAAGGACGATCATGATGACCGCAGCGCTGGATGAGGGGCCCTTCTTCCACGGCACAATGGCGGATTTGCGCGTGGGTGATCTCCTCACCGCAGGATACCGGTCAAACTACCGTCCTGAAGTGGTGATGAACCATATCTACTTCACTGCCATCGTTGAAGGTGCCGGACTTGCCGCTGAAATCGCGGCTGAACTCACCAAAGGCGGCGCGGTCCCGCGTGTTTACACCGTAGAACCGACTGGGACATTCGAGAACGACCCGAACGTGACCGACAAGAAATTTCCCGGCAACCCCACGCGGTCGTATCGCAGTAGCGCACCGCTCAAGGTCATTGGCGAAATCACGCATTTCACCAGATTGACGCCCGAAGCACTACAGGTATGGAAAGAACGACTGACCGCGCTGCGCTCAGACGAACGAGGCGAAATCATCAACTGATGCGGGGAAACTGATCGTGCGTCATCACGCTAGTCGAAACGTTAAACTAGACGATTAGTTTTCCACCCCGAACTGGACAACCAGATACCGTACGCAGAACGGCGGCCGCACGGCAGCATGGCAATCGGTAGGTGTCTCTGAGCGCATTTCTGCTAAAGTTAGGAGCAAATCGCCTTCGATGTCATCAACTGCCGAAGAGTGAAAGTTGCAACGGGCGGATGGGCCTCTCGCTCATCGAGCCTCTTGTCTTGAAGGAGGAGCACTAGAATGAGCACCGACCGGAATACCGTGCAGTCCTATGATATGGTCGCGGCGGAGTACGCTGCCGAGGCCGCGGCCATGCCCGAATGGGTCGCGACAGAGATTGATCTGTTCGTGACTGAACTGGGTGGCTCGGGCAGGGTGCTGGAGATCGGGAGCGGTGGTGGCCGAGATGCGCTTGAGCTTGAGAAGCGGGGGATTAGCGTCCGGCGCACCGACATTTCGAAGGGTTTCGTCGAACTGCTTCGCGAGAGTGGCCTCGAGGCCGACCTGTTGGACCCGCTCACCGAAGACTTGGCTGACCCGCAGCGTCCTGGCACGCCATACGACGGGATCTGGGCATGTGCCTGCCTGATTCACGTCGCGCGCCAGGATCTCGGCACGGTGCTTGGACGGCTTGCCGAGGCGACCCGGACCGGTGGCCGGCTGCACGCCTCGGTTAGAGAGGGTGACGGCGAGGATGTGTGCACACACGGCAATGCTGCAGCGCCGCGGCGCTACGTCGGGACGTACTGGCGCGAGTCTGCCCTGCGGGCCGCACTCACAGACGCCGGCTGGATCGTCAGCGAGATACGTCGGTGCGTCGGAAAGCCCCATGATCGGTGGCTGAGCGTTCGGGCGAGTCGGGCGTGACGCACAGACCTTGAGGTAATCGCGGGTCGTGGCGCGACTATGAATTCAAGGTGGTCGCGCAGTCCTGTCGCATGGTCCTTATCGACCGGTGGCTGCCTTTTGGCTCGCAGAGCTACGGCGACTTTGATCGAGTACGGCGGTAAAAATTACGTTGTCACGACGCGGCACCAGTTCGACTTGCCGCTTGGAAGCGATGTGTCGAAGGAAGTTCTCGAAACCGCTCGTGTCGCAAAGCGGCAGAGAAATCCTGTCCAACGACGGATGGGTGAGGGAAATTACATCTAAGCTATTGAAGCTGATGGTGATCCCGACTGGATTCGAACCAGTGGCCTACAGATTAGGAATCTGTCGCTCTATCCTACTGAGCTACGGGACCATTCTGTCTGACATACTGTTTTTCGTAGCGGACGCCAAGTCTGAACATCATTCAAAATTCGTGTCCTTCAACGGCAGTCAGATGGAAGGTGGCAGAGCCGCTTCGGCCAACTGCACCCAATAACTGATGCCATGAGGGATTGCATCATCGTTGAAATCATAAGAGGGACTATGAAGCGAAGGGCTGTCACCATTGCCTATGAAAATGAAGGCTCCGGGCCGTGATTCCAGCATATAGGAGAAGTCCTCCCCGGCCATCATAGGCGCGACGGCCTCGTCGACAGCGCTATTTCCCGCCACATGCCGGGCCGTATTCGCCGCGAAATCGGTCTCGCGCGAATGATTGAACGTCACGGGATAATTCCGGACATAATGGACGTTAGCGCTCGCGCCCAAGGCCCCGGCAACGCCTTCGGCGACCTCAATCAGGCGTTTCTGCGCAAAGTCGCGCATCTCTGGCCTTAATGTGCGGACCGTTCCCGCAAGCTCTGCCCTCTGAGGAATGACGTTGTGAGCATCGCCGGCATGAAATTTGGTTACAGACAGGACGACGGAATCGAGTGGATCGGTGCCACGCGAGACGATGGTTTGCAGTGTGTTCACCAGTTGAGCGCCGACTACGACAGGATCCACAGTGCGATGGGGTTGAGCCGCATGACCGCCTTGACCTTCAATGGTGATGGTGAACTCGTCGGTGGCGGCCATGATTGGGCCTTTGCGGATGGCGAACTGACCAATGGGAAGTCCCGGAATATTGTGCATGCCGTAAACTTCTGAAATGGAGAAGTTTTCCATGATGCCGTCCTTGACCATCTCGCGTCCACCGCCCCCGCCTTCTTCGGCCGGCTGGAAAATCACCGCTACTGAACCTTTGAAGTTGCGGGTTTCTGCAAGATATCGTGCGGCACCCAAGAGCATGGCGGTGTGCCCATCATGGCCACAAGCGTGCATCTTGCCAGCCGTGCGAGACGCCCAAGGCCTGCCAGTGGTTTCGGTGAGCGGCAGTGCATCCATGTCGGCGCGCAATCCGATCGTTTGCCCTTGGCCGTGACTGCCATGAATGACGCCGACAACCCCCGTGCGCCCGATACCAGTCTGGACCTCGTCGCAGCCGAACTGACGCAGCTTTTCTGCGACGAACCGCGCTGTCCCGTGCACATCGAACATAAGTTCGGGGTTTTCATGCAGGTGACGGCGCCACCCGGAAACATCGTCTTGCATTTCAATTGCGCGATTGAGCAACGGCATTACACATCAACTCCAATTCACCAGCCCGCAACAAGGGCGCTTTGCCTTTTGCCTGCCACATAGGATAGATAAGGGCATTGATAGCTGGCGTGAAGCGCGGCTTAATGCCTTTCCGGGCTTTTATATAGACAGGTCGGACTTCAGGAATGCGGAAAACTGTAGCACTCTTTCTTTCGGGTTGCGTCATTTCGATGACCGCTGCATCGACAGCGCTTGCCGGCGCGAACATAACGGTCGATGCTGCAACCGGTGAAATCCTCTCCCAGGAGGATGCTTTCCAGCGCTGGTATCCGGCTTCCCTGACCAAGCTGATGACTGTCTACGTGGCATTTCGAATGATTAAATCGGGTCAGGTCACGCTGGATACGCCAATAAGGATCACGGCCCTGTCTGCCAAACAGCCGCCGAGCAAGATGGGCTACAAGGCTGGCTCCGAGCTGACGCTGGATAACGCGCTCAAGATCATGATGGTCAAGTCTGCCAATGACGTGGCCATGGCAGTAGGCGAGACGTTGGGCGGTTCTTCGGACAAGTTTGCAGGACTCATGAACGCGGAGGCCAAACGCCTTGGCATGACGGGCTCGCACTTCGTTAATCCAAACGGTCTTCATTCGGATGATCACTATACGACGGCGCGTGATCTCGTGATTCTGACATTGCATTTGCGGCGCGAGTTTCCAGAATACGCGCACTATTTCGACATTGAAGCCATCGACTATGGCGGCAAGAAGCTTCAGCCCAATCTGAATGCCCTTATTGGGCGATTTCAAGGGGCCGACGGCATGAAGACGGGATTTGTGTGTCCATCAGGCTACAATCTGATCGGTTCGGCAACGCGCAATGGCAGGACCATCATTACTGTCGTTCTGGGCGAGTTGAAACTCGCCACACGGGCAACGAAGGCTGCCGAGCTGCTCGCAAAAGGCTTTGAGACCAAGGGTAGCGGCACTACCATAGATGCCTTGCAGTCCTATGGGGCTCCGACCCGCGACGTGGCGGTCAATATGCGCCAGAGCGTCTGTTCGAAGGAATCAGGATCCGATACATGGGACGGCAAGGACCTGGAGGGGCATATCGTCCAGGGCTCTCCGTACATGAACAGGATGGATCGTGAGCCGGCGGCGGAGAAAGTTGCGCTCCTTCCAACGAAGGTAAATTCGCTGGGGATTGACTTGAACCGGATTCCGGTTCCAGTGCCGCGGCCAGAGCGCTCGTCGCTGACGGATGCGAGTGCCACCAGATTGAAAGCACTCAATTGATGACCGACGCTCCCATACCCGTTTCAGTGCTCACCGGATTCCTCGGGTCGGGGAAAACGACGCTGCTCAACCGGCTTTTGAAAGATCCGGCTCTCGTCGATACGGCGGTCATCATCAACGAGTTTGGCGATGTCGGTATCGATCACCTGCTGGTTGAAAAGGCTGACGAAGGCATTATCGAGCTATCAGACGGCTGCCTATGTTGTACGGTCCGTGGAGAATTGGTCGACACGCTCTCTGATCTGGTCGATCGATTGCAGACGGGCAGATTGCAGCGATTGAGGCGCGTGATCATTGAAACCACCGGACTTGCCGACCCTGCTCCGGTATTGCATGCCATCATGGGACATCCGGTGCTATTACAGGCTTTTCGCCTCGATGGAGTCATTGCGACGGTCGATGCCATCAACGGTATCGCTACGCTCGATGCGCATGAGGAGGCCGTCAAACAAGCCGCCGTTGCCGACCGCATTGTCATAACCAAGACAGATTTGCCGGGGGCGCGAGGCGAACTTCCGGCGTTGCGAGCAAGGCTGTCGGCGCTGAATCCGGGGGCAGACCAGATCGATACTGGCGATCCGCATACGGGATATGGCGCATTATTCGAGTGCGGTGTCTACAATCCCGAAAGCAAAACGATCAATGTACAACGGTGGCTCAAAGCTGAGGCCTATCGTGAGCATGACCATGGTCCAGTCGATCATCACCATCACAATGGTCATCACCACCACCACGACGTCAACAGGCACGATGCTGCCATCCGTTCCTTCTCGCTAAAGCATGAAGCACCGATACCGCTATCCAGCTTCGACCTGTTCCTCGACCTGTTGCGCTCGGTCCATGGCGACAAACTGCTGCGCGTGAAAGGCATTGTACAATTGGAGGACGATCCGGAGCGGCCCCTTGTCATCCATGGTGTGCAACAGATTTTCCATCCTCCGGTGCGGCTGGCCGGGTGGGCCGACGGCGTTCGCGAAACGCGTCTCGTCATGATCGTAAAGGACCTGCCGGAGAGCTATGTTCGTCAACTCTTCGATGCGTTCCTGAACCGGCCACAAATTGATACGCCGGATCGCGCTGCGCTGTTTAACAATCCGCTTGCAATATCCGGTGTGAAGTTAGGTTGAGCCGCGTTCGATATGAAATCGATGACCGCCGCGAATGCTGATGGTTTCGATCAGTCGGTGGCCCTCGGTCTGGCAGAAATTCGGCATGTCTATCACTGCGAGCGGATCGCTCGTTTCGACCCAAATTCGGCTGCCGGCAGTCATATCCGCAAGTTTCCTGCGCGTCTTAAGCACCGGCAGGGGACAATTCAACCCGCGAAGATCGTAAGTCTCGGCGTCCATTTTTGCTTTCCCGACGCGCTAGTTGCCGATGATCTTCCACCAGGCTTTCTTGGCGGGGGCAGGCTGCTCGACGGCCGCTGCAGGAGCTTGGGGTGAAACCGCCGCCGTTGTTTGCGGGGCAGGCTCAGCTTGCTTGACGGGAGCCGATTGGGCCGATGATGGCGCGAGCGTGATGGGGGTTGGGGCGGCTGATGCCATGGTCCTTCCCATGCGGGTTCTTTTGGAGGCTTCGTGCTCTTCCTTGGCCTTGTCAGCTGCGACAGCCGAAGCCAGACGAACCATGACCTGCGGCTTGGCTGCTGCGCCCCTGTCCTGGGGCGAGAGCGATGGCGGTTCCTGTGTCACGCGCTCGCCACGAGCACGACGCGCGCTCCATTCGGCGATGATCTTGGCTTCTGCGATTCCTTGAATGGATCGGCTGGGCGGAGTTATCTTGCCTTTGCCGACCATGGTGGTGAAAGCTGTCTCATAGCTGGTCTGATAAGACTGATACGCCATTTTGAGCGATTCCGGCTGGTCGGCAGGCGGGCAGGTTGCTGTCGCTGCGATCGGCGCATTGGGGTCGGACGTGTGGTTGAAGACATATTTCTTCTCGCATACATCCACCTTTGGCGGCACCTTGGTAATCTCGAAGTGATCGTAACCCTCTTTCAGGTTCTTCCAGAAGGTGTAGTTCGGGTCATCCTTGTAGCGTGCCATATTGGCCGGAGTCATGCGGAATGGATATGCCTGAAGCTGAATCGATTCCTGACCGCCCTTGAACGCATCACGGGCGAAGGCGTAAATCTGGGCGACCTGGGCATCAGTCATCGAATAGCAGCCAGAGGAGGAGCACGCGCCGTGTACCATCAAATTTGCACCCGTGCGGCCGAGGGCACGATCCAAAGCGTTGGGAAAGCCGGTGTTGAACGAGAGATAGTAGCTGGATTTCGGATTCATCTGCGCCGGGCGAACCGCGTAAAATCCTTCCGGCGCCTGACGGTCGCCCTCGACGAACTTGGGGCCAAGTTTACCGGACCACTTGCAGATCTGATAACTGGTGACCATGTCGTAACGGCCATTGTCCTTGCGTTTCCATACTTCGAGGAGGTTCTCCTCCTTGAAAATGCGGAACATGACCGGCGAAGTGACACTCATGCCTTTCGCCTTCATGCTTTGGACGAGCTTCTCCGGCAGCTGCGTCCCGGCGCCGTTGGGAGCCAGGTCGTCCACTGATGAATTTTGACAACCTGCAACAAGCAGGGTGAGCATCAATGCCGCAAGGATGTGTGTCAGTATCTTCATTGTTGCAGCTGTTACCAGTTCGCCGAATAGAGTTTGCAAGGAGCCTGAACGCACGGATCCCCGACTCGCCACACCATAAATGCATCCGTTATAGTTGATAAAGCCTTACTTGGCCTAAGCAAATAGCTCAATCGCGCAAACGTCACTGCAACGCAGACTGGGCGGATTTATGGCAGGATTACTAATGCCCAGCGGGGCGAGCGGAGCTCTCTATCCGTGACAACAAAAAAGGCGGCGCATCCTGCACCGCCTTTTTGAACTCTGTAGAACGGGATTAGCCGTTCAGTGCGTCTTTAAGTGCCTTGGCAGGCTGGAAAGCGACCTTCTTGGAAGCTGCGATTTTGATGGTTGCGCCCGTTGCAGGGTTACGGCCTTCGCGAGCGGCGCGCGACTGAACCTTGAACTTGCCGAAGCCTGGCAGAGAAACTTCGTCGCCGGCGACGACGGAATCAGTAATTCCCTTAAGTACGCTATCAACAATCGCCTTGGACTGAACCTTTGTAAGACCCTGATCAGCGACGAGCTTTTCAATGAGATCGGACGTATTCATTTTGGCGGTTTCCTCAGTATATTCGTTGATCGGAGGCGTCTGTATGGCACGCGATTTTCGCTCTGTCATCAGTGACAACGCTCTAAAAGCGGGTTTATACCCAGTGTTTACAGGGTTTTTTGCGAAACCGGTCACGAAATCGGGGATTGTGTTCGGGCCAGACTTGCAATCAGCCGGAAGTGATTCGGGTAATTCCACCTGGAATTCAGCGCCCGAAGACCTTGAAAGGCTCCAGCTGCCATATCGGCGGATCGCCTATATGGCGTACGAGGTGATCGATGAAAGCGCGAACTTTCGCCGAAACGTGCCGGGTTGGCGGATAGACAGCGTAGATATTGTAGGGAAGTGGCTTGGCGTCAGGCAGGACAGGAATGAGAGTTCCGGCGCGCAGCGCCTCGGCGGCAATGAACATCGGTAGCAAGACCAACCCGAGTCCAGCAATTGCCATGTCACGCATGGCCTCGCCGTTGTTGGCGACGATACGGCCACGCATCGCAACCGAGATCGGTTCAGTCGAAGATGCGGGATTTTCGAACTGCCACAACTGACTGGTATTGACGTTTGAGTAATCGATGCAGGCGAAGGAGCTTAGCTCTTCCAACGTGTTTGGCACACCGTTGCCGGCTGCAAAATCCGGACTGCAGCAAATCATCCTGGCATCCGTGCAGAGCTTGCGAGCTATAAGGCTTGAATCCTTGAGTATGCCGATACGAATGCCGACGTCATAGCCGTCCCGCACGAGATCGATCATTCGGTCCTCGAATTCGACTGCGATTTCCACGTCGGGGTATTGCCGGGCAAAGTCGGCGATCATACGTCCAAGATAGAGTGTGCCGAATGACATCGGAGCGGCAATGCGCAAGCTGCCACGAATCCCGCTATGTCGCTCACCAACTGTTTCTGCAGCCTCAACAATCTCGCGAACCAATGGCCGGATGCGCTCGACAAAGTCGCGGGCGTGGTCTGAGGCAAGCAATCTGCGCGGGGACCGCTGAAACAGTTCGATCCCCAATGCGCCCTCCAGATCGGAAATCCGCTTGCTCACGACGGATTTGGAAAGGTTCAGACGCGCCGCGCTCGCGGTAATGCTTCCGGTTTCCATTACGTCAAGAAAAGTGAGAAGATCATCGAAGCGCCATTTCATGGTTTTCTTATAGTGAACGCTGCGCCGGTTTGAAACACCTTCAGGTTGACTTCGTTCGTTTTTTTCGAACATGGGTTGGGGAAAATCGCTCTTTATAGGTGTGCCGGCGACGCAGATATTCACCCAATGGCGATTGTGCCCGAACGACCCGATTCAGGAGGCTATCATGACCTTACAACTTACAGGCATTCACCATCTGACTGCCGTAACGGCGAATGCACCGGAAAACCTGCGCTTCTATACCCAAACGCTTGGCCTGCGGCTGGTCAAGAAAACTGTCAATCAGGATGACACCAGCGCCTATCATCTGTTCTATGCCGATGGAAAGGCAACACCTGGCACCGACCTTACATTTTTCGATTGGCCCGTCGGCCCCGAAAGCCGTGGTACACACAGCATCTCGCGTACAGGTTTGCGGGTGGGCAGCAAAACCACTCTGGAATGGTGGAAAGCCCGTTTCGTTCAGTTGGGGGTGACGTGCGGTGAGATTGCCGAGGTTGGCGGCTACGATTCTCTCGATTTCGAAGACGGCGAAGGTCAACGGTTTCGGCTGATCAATGATGGTGGTGCCGGCGGTTCGCATCCATGGGACAAAAGCCCCGTTCCGGCAGAGCATCAGATCCGCGGGCTTGGTCCGATCACCCTCAGCGTACCCGACATCACAAATACCGAGGCGATCCTTTTGCATGTGATGAACATGCGCCAGGTCAATTCTTACCCATCGCCAGATGGTGCAGGGCATATTCATGTGTTCGCCATGGGCGAGGGTGGCCCTGCTGCTGAGTTGCACGTGGCTGTTCAACCGGACCTTCCGCCGGCAAGGCAGGGCGCTGGTTCTGTGCACCACGTCGCATTCCGCGCACCGGATGTGCAGCAATTGCATGAATGGACCGAGCGGCTGAAGGGATTCCGGATGCCGTCGAGTGGAGAGGTAGAACGTTACTATTTCCGCTCACTGTATTTCCGTGAACCCAACGGCATCTTGTTCGAAATCGCCACGGATGGCCCGGGCTTCACGGTCGATGAGCCCTTGGAAACCTTGGGCGAAGGCCTCTCATTACCCCCATTTCTAGAAAGCAAACGCGCTTCGATCGAAGCAGGGCTCAAACCTCTATCGTAACCGAATTGGACAGGGCGGAATATTTTCGGCCTGTCCTTATAGGCTCAACCAGTCTCGGACCATATCCATGTCACCAGGTCCAAGCTCGTGGCCGGCAGAGACAGCCGCAGATGTGACATCAGCCCCCGCTTTCCCTAGCCCCTCTTCGAGCTGGCGCGCCTTGGCTCTCATCGGATCGCGGTCGCCGGCGATTGCGAGTATCCTTGTGTCGGCAAGATCAGCCTCAAGCGCTTCTTCCAGCACGTTCATCGCACGCAACAGAACAGCGTTGCGGATGAGCCCCGGATGAAGCTGCATGAGCGCTGCGAGGAGGTTTGCGCCATTGGAATAGCCGAGAAATGTGGTTCGTTGGAGATCCAAACCATAGGCGTCGACAGCGCCATCGACGAAAGCGGCAAATGCCGCGGCTTCCGCTCGAATATCGCCCTGATCAAAACTAAGCGGTCCGAAGCGCCGGAACCAGCGGGCCGAGCCCTCTTCCGTGCTGCGCCCGCGCACCCCGATGAGGGTTGCGTCTGGAGCAACTTGCGAGGCAAACGGCATGAGAGTGGTCTCGTTGCCTCCCGTTCCGTGCAAAAGAACGAACGTATGCCCACCGGAGATCTCCGGCATGTAGACGCGGTGAGTGAATGGAAGCTCCCGATAGATGAAACGTACTTCTCCGGGCAGGCCGAACTGGGGCAGGACCACCTTGAGGTTCTCTACATCTTCATGGAAGTGCGGCGGAACAAACAATTGGGTGCCAAGCGCAGCGGGTTCTTCGTCGATCAGCATTCCAGGTCCATCGGTGGCTAACTCGAGCAGCGTACCCCCAGGCTCCCGCACGTAAATCGACTGGAAATACTTGCGGTCGTGCAAAGCTGTCGCTTCTGCGCCGCCAGCAATGAGCTGTTCGAACGTCGCCAACGCTTCTGTTTTCCCCGCTGCACGAAAGGCGATGTGGTCGATGGTCCCAGTTCCTGGAGCAGAGCTCCAAAATCCAGTTGCGTCGCGAACGTCGATACAGTCGCCCGACGCTGAGATCATTCTCATGATTGTTTCGGTGTGCGCGTGAGACGTGTACAAAAAATGATCTGTCAGAAAAGCGGATGTCTCTTCAGGTGTTTCCGTGAGGATGGTTGCACCACGAATGCGGCGTATCGCGTCCGCCTCCGGCACATCTTTGGTTGTCCAGACGGCGGGAGCCGTTACCGCCTGTGTGCCGACAAGCTTGATGATGATGCCGTCCGGGTCGCGCAGACGCAGCACCGGCTCGCCAAATTCCTGCATCGGGCCGGCAGTCGCGATGTTGAACTGCAGCGCTCGTGTCAGCCAAAAACCGATACTTTCAGGAGGAATAGCGAGCGAGATCTCACTTGGCTGACCGTAGCCCACGCGGCCGGGCGAGCCGTCCTCCCAGACGAGGAAGGTTATGAGGGAGCCAGGCGTTCCCGATGCATCTCCATAGAAAAGATGGAGCTGGGTTGCGTCTTCATAACCGCCCGTGCGCTTGACAAGATGCAGACCCAGGAAGCCGGCATAGAAGTCGACGTTTGCCTGAACCTTGCGCGTGATCATCGTGATGTGGTGGATGCCGCCTGTCATGAGTGTCTCCCGGGATGTCGCCAGGACTGTTACGGAGTGAATAGCGCCGGCGCAACGCTCAGAAGTGTATTTCCCAAAAAACAACACCCACCGCGGGAGGAGCGGTGGGTGCTACTTGTAAGACCGGCTGGGAGGAGTGTCGGTCTTTGCACCGTCCGGGCTGGGGGAGGAGAATGCCCCGACGGTTGTTCGATTTAGGCTACTGAGCCGAGGCGGCCTTCTTGGCAACGAAAGAAATATCGCCGCGGGAGATGCCGAGGTCATTCAGTTCACGTGCGGACAGGCGATTCAGTTCCGTTACAGTGTCACGGTAGCGGCGCCAGTTGTTGTAAGAGCGGATCAGGTTCATTTCACTCACCTTGTAACTTCTTGTTTGTTTGATCATTTTTCGATCATGGTGCTCATATAGTAGACAGCCGCCAAAACTTGCAGTGACAAGTTTGCATAGCTGGTCTGCAATGAAATGAGGGATCGCGCAGGCGAGTTCAGTGGGTTTCCAAGCGGAAAGTAGGTGGTCCTGAATTCAGGCCCGTGCCTTCGCTTTGGTGGGTTTCGAAGTCGAGCGACGCGTCTTCGATCTTCTCGCTGCCCGGTCCTCAAGGAGCTTGCCGGCTTCCTTGGCAGCAGCTTCGCACTGTGCACGGAATTTTTCGACTTCTTCTTCGGGCAGGTGTTCGATGCCTATGAAGGCGTTTTTTGCTTCGCTTACACGAAGTAACTCATCTAGCTTCGCCTGAATGGCCACGCCATCCCGGTTCTGCGTGTTCTGGATGAGGAAAACCATCAAAAAGGTGATGATGGTGGTGCTGGTATTGATAATCAGTTGCCACGTATCGGAAAATCCGAAAATGGGGCCGCTCGCCGCCCACACCAATATCAAAAAGCAGCAAGAAATGAATGTTAATGGCTTACCTGCCGCTACTGCAACGTAGTTGGCGATTTCCGCGAAGGTTTTCCCGATCATGACGCCTCCATAACCAAACCCAAAGACATAATCGTCCGAAGCGGAAAATGTTCCGCATTGGATCCAGGTAAACATGGAAGACAATGGAAATGGCGCGCCCGAAAGGATTCGAACCTCTGACCCCCAGATTCGTAGTCTGGTGCTCTATCCAGCTGAGCTACGGGCGCGTGCCACACATGCGCGTTGGTCTGCGCAGCGCGGTTGGTAATCGGTTGAGCCGTGAATTGCAAGCCAGTTCGGTCAAAAAACCGCAACTATTTTCACAATGCCTCACGAGTCGAGATTTCTTTGGAGGCTAAAGATTCCGGCCGATGGCCAGATATTTGTCGCGCCGGTCCTGTCTCAACATATCGCGATCCATATTGCCCATCGACTTGAGCGCGACGTTGATGATGTTGCCGGTTGCCTCTATGGCCGCTTCCTTGCCGCGGTGCGCACCGCCCGTCGGCTCGGGTATGATGCCATCGATAATCTTCAACTCGTAGAGATCCTGCGCTGTGATGCGCATGGACGTCGCCGCATCCTTGGCCCTGGTCGAATCATGCCAGAGAATCGACGCCGCGCCTTCCGGTGAGATCACCGAATAGATGGAATGTTCGAGCATATAGACGCGGTTGGCAGTCGCGATCGCAATGGCGCCACCCGACCCGCCTTCACCGATTATCACGGATACGATGGGCACCTTGACGTTGAGGCAGGCAGCAGTCGAGCGGGCTATGGCCTCGGCCTGCCCGCGCTCTTCCGCAGCGATCCCCGGGAAAGCGCCGGCTGTATCCACCAGGGTGATGACAGGCAAGTTGAAGCGATCGGCGAGATCCATGATCCTAACGGCTTTCCGATAGCCTTCTGGCATGGCCATGCCGAAATTGTGCTTGAGGCGCGTCTTGGTGTCGTTGCCTTTTTCCTGTCCGATGACGGCAACGGCCTGGCCATTGAAACGTGCAAGTCCCGCCTGGACGGCATCATCATCAGCGTAGTTGCGGTCACCGGCAAGCGGCGTAAAGTCCGTGAACAGCTTCGAGATGTAGTCGACGCAATGGGGGCGGTCCGGGTGCCGCGCAATTTGCGCCTTCTGCCATGGGGTGAGCTTGCGGTACAGATCGCGCAAGGCCTCGGCGGACCTCTTCTCCAACCGCGCAATCTCATCATTGGTGTCGAGAGCGTCGCCTTCCTCGGCAAGCTTTTTCAACTCGAGAATCTTGCCATCGAGATCGGCAACCGGCTTTTCAAAATCGAGATAGTTGTACATGGACGAGGGGTCTGCCTGCAAAACGGTGGATTTTTCACGACCTAACTGGCTGTTGCCGAGGCTCATGTCAAGGAAGCACGGCCGAGATCATAAGCTGGCCGCGCACGTTATAGTGGTGATTCCGGCAAAGGTGTGATGGTTATTTGGCCGGAATCTTGCGGTTCGCCGGCTTGCCGGAAATCAGTCTTTTCAACAGTCGCCACATGGCCGATCCGCCATTGAGTAGGCCACTCATCAGTGCGCCATTGGCTTAGTCTGCCAGGGGGTGATGCTCCGTGACAAGCTGGTGCAGCCGTTCCTCCATCACATGTGTGTATATTTGGGTGGTCGAGATATCCGAATGGCCGAGCAATTGCTGAACGGCACGCAGGTCCGCGCCGTTCTGCAACAGATGGCTGGCGAAGGCATGGCGCAACACATGCGGCGATATCACCGATGCCTTGAGACCTGCTCTCGCGGCAAGCCCCTTTAGTTCCCGTGCAAACACCTGTCGCGCCAGAAATCCGCTTTCGGATATGGCGGGGAACAGCCAGACGCTGGCCGATAAATCTGGCCGCGTATCGCGAACTGCCAGGTATCTGGCCATCGCGTCCCGGGCCTTGCCGGACAAAGGAACAACGCGGTCCTTCGATCCCTTTCCACGCACCATGAGGAACCGGCCGTCTGAGCGGGCAACCGTCACCGGCAGCCCGACGAGCTCGGAAACGCGCAGCCCAGTTGCGTAGAGAATTTCGAGAAGAGCATGCAGGCGCAACGCCTGGAGATGACCAGCATCGGATAATTCTTCGTCAAGGGTCTCTACCTCTGCGCGGGCAAGCAGTTTTTCAACGTCAGGCTCGCTGAGGATTTTTGGCAGTGATCGATCTTTTTTTGGCGTATCGAGTGTGCTGGTCGGATCGTCTGTTCGAATATTTTCCATGTATAGAAAGCGAAAGAACTGGCGCAAGGCCGAAAGTCGCCTCGCTTGCGAGGTGGCCGCATAGCCTCGGCCGGCAATTTCATCGAGATAGGAACGAATCGTTCCGGGTTCTGCAAAAGTCAGTTGAACCCCTGTTGCCAGGCTGAATCCGGCGGCGTCTTCGAGGTCCCGGCGGTACGAGTCCAGCGTGTTTTGGGCGGCGCCCCGTTCGGCACTCATCATTTCAAGAAAAGTTTCTATCGCTGCTGCTGCTCGCATCGGCTTACTTCGGCGTACCTGGTTTCGGATTCAGCTTTTCAGACGGGACGCGAATAGTCATTTCCGTCTGCGTCGGGTGCACGAAAGTCACCAGGGCGATCATTCCCGCATATATCAGGGCGGCGAGAATGGCGAGGGTGATGATCAATCGCGTAAGTGTCGGCATTTGCTGTTCGTATCGTCTTTTTATGTCTGAATATTGGGTTCCATAACCTTGCAACAAGAACCCTTATGATTTCATGAAGCGCTTAGAGGCTCTCGGCTTATAGTTGCTTGACGGCAGCACGGTTTTCCTGTCGAAACGCAGTTATGAATTCGACCGAAAATATCGCTGGGGCAATGCGAGTACCCGAGCTCGCAAAATCGATCCGGGAACGCCTTGGGCACAAGTCCATCGTGCTTGTCGGATTGATGGGCGCGGGCAAATCAACGGTCGGAAAAAAGCTGGCTTCAATGGTCGAGCTGCCATTCTTCGACGCGGATAACGAGATTGAAAAAGTCTCGACCATGACGATTCCAGAGCTATTCGAAGCCTATGGAGAAGCCGAATTTCGAGATCTCGAGCGGCGTGTAATCGCGCGAATGCTCGAGAGTGGGCCCATCGTACTTGCGACTGGCGGCGGAGCCTACATGAGTGAACTCACAAGAGAGGCGATTGCGTCGGAAGGTATTTCGCTCTGGCTGAAAGCCGAACTCGACGTGCTCATGGCCCGTGTTGCCCGCAAGCAGAACCGGCCGCTTCTGAGAAACGACAATCCTCGTGGCGTGATGGAGAGGCTGATGGTCGAGCGTCACCCGATTTATTCGCTCGCCGATCTGGTCGTGAACTCGCGCGATGAAAAGAAGGAGATCATTGCCTTGGAAGCCATGGAAGCAATTGCCGGTCATCTCCAAGGCGATACATCCAGCAATGAGGTATCCAGATCATGAACGATGCACCTGCGATCACCACGGTACCCGTGAAACTCGGCGATCGTTCATACGACATTCTCATCGGCGCAGGACTGATCGATCGGGCCGGAGCAGCGATTGCGAGCCGCGCAGGTTCGGTGCGCGTCGCGATTGTCAGCGACGAAACCGTCGCCGCTCTGCATCTTGATCGGCTCACGCGGAGCTTGTCGGGTGCCGGTATCGATTCTACGCCCATCCTGGTTACCGCCGGGGAAAAATCCAAGGGTTTTGCTACTCTGGAGGCGGTAACCAACGCAATTCTCGCCGCGCGCCTTGAGCGCGGAGATGTGGTGATTGCCTTCGGCGGCGGTGTCATCGGAGACCTCGCTGGGTTTGCGGCTGGCATAGCCCGCCGTGGCATGAGATTCATCCAGATGCCGACATCGCTGCTGGCGCAGGTTGATTCATCCGTCGGCGGCAAGACGGGCATCAACACAGCGCACGGCAAAAACCTCGTTGGCGTCTTTTATCAGCCGCAGCTGGTTCTGGCGGACACAGACGTTCTCGATACGTTGACGCCGCGCGAATTTCGGGCCGGCTACGCAGAGGTAGCAAAATACGGTCTGATTGACCGCTCTGACTTTTTTGCTTGGCTGGAGAAGAATTGGCGCGGCATTTTCGATGGTGGCCCGGAGCGAACAGAAGCCATTGCGGTATCGTGTCAATCCAAGGCGGACGTGGTTGCTCGTGACGAGAAAGAAACCGGTGACCGGGCGCTGCTAAACCTTGGCCATACATTTGGCCATGCGCTGGAAACCGCGACAAATTACGATTCGGCACGATTGGTGCATGGAGAAGGCGTGTCGATAGGTATTGTCCTGGCCCATCAGTTTTCCACGAAGATGAACCTGGCCAGCCAGGATGATGCGGGCCGTGTTGAGGCACATTTTCGGCAGGTGGGACTGCCGGTCTCGATTGGGGACATTCCTGGAGAGCTACCTTCCGCGGAGAAGCTGATGGACTACATCGCCCAGGACAAGAAGGTTGCGCGCGGAGCGCTCACCTTCATTTTGACTCGCGGCATTGGTCAAGCCTTTATCGCAAAGGACGTCCCCCCCTCCGCTGTGCTAAGCTTTTTGCAGGAGAAGCACCCGACATGACATTGGAAATCTGGATCTTTTGCGGAGTTATATTCGGTTTGATCCTCATTTCCGCATTGTTCGCGGGCTCCGAAACGGCACTGACCGCCGTATCACGAGCGCGGATGCATCGCTTGTCAAATCGCGGCGACAGCCGGGCAAAGATAGTCGACACCCTTATCGAGAAACGCGACCGGCTCATCGGTGTCATGCTCATCGGCAACAATCTGATCAATATTCTCGCCTCCTCGTTGACAACGAGCATGTTGCTGGACCTCTTTGGGCAGGCGGGCGTCGCTTATGCGACGGCAATCATGACTGTATTGCTCGTCGTCTTTGCTGAGGTTTTGCCGAAATCCTGGGCAGTCTCCAATCCGGATCGCAATGCGCTGTCGCTTGTCCGCTTTGCCCAAACCGCCGTGTTCGTGTTCGGCCCCATCTCGGACCTTGTCAATTGGATCGTGCGCCAGATACTCGCATTGTTCGGCATCAATCTCGCTGCAGGCGCCTCAATGTTGTCCGCACAGGAAGAACTGCGTGGCACGGTCGATTTCTTGCACAAGGAAGGTTCGGTCGTTAAGGGCGACAGGGATCAGATCGGCGGCCTCCTCGACCTGCGGGAGTTAGAAGTTTATGATGTGATGATTCACCGGACCGATATGGACTCGGTCAATGCGGATGATCCCATCGAGACCATAATTACGGAAATCCTTGCCAGCCATCATACCCGAATTCCGATCTGGAAAGATGCGAACGACAATATCGTCGGTGTTGTCCATGCAAAGGATCTCGTGCGTGCTATTCGCGATGCGAACCGGGATTTTTCGAAGATCAACATTATGAAGGTGGCGACGAAGCCATGGTTCGTTCCGGACACGACCAGCCTTCAGGATCAGCTCAACGCGTTCTTGAGACGAAAAGCCCATATTGCCATCGTTGTTGATGAATATGGCGACGTGCAGGGATTGATTACCCTTGAAGACATCCTTGAAGAGATTGTCGGTGATATCGCCGACGAGCATGATATCGACGTTCAGGGGTGCCGGCCGCAACCGGATGGCTCGGTTCTGGTGGATGGATCAGTGCCGATACGCGATCTTAATCGGGCTCTCGACTGGCAATTGCCCGACGCGGAAGCGACGACGATTGCAGGACTCGTGATTCACGAGACCCAGAGTATCCCCAAGGAGAAGCAGGCATTCACCTTTCACGGCAAGCGGTTCACGATACTTAAGCGGGAGAAGAACCGAATCACGCGATTGCGCATCCGGCCTATCGGAGATGACGACAAGGCGAGCTAGCCGCCCGCTACCCGCGGGTTGCCTCTCCCGGCGCCGCGGGTTCAAGTGCCAGCGCATGGACGCTGCCCTTCAGCTCTTCCTGCAACACTTCATTGATGGCCCGGTGACGCGCCACACGCGACAGGCCGGCGAAGGCTTCCGCGACAATCCGCACACGAAAATGCGTTTCGCCTGAACCGTCAAATGTGCCATGATGGTTCCCGTCAGAATGATGGTGGCCCGCATGCAGATGGCTTTCATTGATGACTGCCAACGAAACAGGATGAAAAGCCTGCATCAGTTTGTTTTCGATCACTGACTGAGTGGACATTTCGTTCTCCCGCGCCCATATGGTAGTTTCACTTGGCAAATCCATTCATGATCACAAATTTACCGCCATTTCAGGCGTTAGGTCGATCCATGGGTAAATGTCAATTCTTGTTCCACAAACCGATCCGTTGATGATTCTGATTCAATGACCTCTAGTTCGAAATATTTTGACAGCATCCGCATCCGCCCGAAAAAGGCGGACGAGGAGAAATCGCGCACGCCCGTCTGCCAGTGGGATGGTTGCGACAAGCCCGGTCCGCATCGTGCGCCCGTTGGCCGGGAGAAGGAAGGCGAGTTCTTCCATTTCTGCATCGACCATGTGCGCGAGTATAACAAAGGTTACAATTATTTCTCCGGCCTCTCGGACGCCGAGGTCGCGCGCTACCAGAAGGAAGCGCTGACAGGTGACCGCCCGACCTGGACTGTCGCCGGGTTGCCCGGAAGCGGGGCGGGAGCCAGCGCCAGTACCCGCGCTCAAGCGAGCGCCAGCGCCAAGACGTCTCCCGATTTCTCGAAATTGCGTTCGGGTCGCGCGGCATATCAGAACAGGTTTCGTGACCCCAATAGCGTTTTCAATGAGGCTCGGGTGCATGTCCGCAAGCTCAAGCCATTGGAGTCGAAAGCACTGGATACGCTCGGGCTTGGCGCAAAAGCCACTGGCGAAGACATAAAGTCGCGCTATAAGGAACTTGTGAAGATCCATCACCCCGATGCTAACGGCGGTGACAGGGCTTCCGAGGATCGTTTCCGTGACGTAATCCAGGCCTATCAATTGCTCAAAGCCGCTGGTTTCTGCTAACGCGTTATTGAGCCGAATTCGGGACCTCACAGCGGGGTTCCAAACTATCTTTATGCGTCTGCGCGTGCAGTCGCGCTGGAGGCATGATGAATAAGGTTGATCGCGATATTGCGAATTTGCCGGATACAACGGTTTCTGCTGCGAAGTTGTTTGGTTTTGACACCGATATGATGGTTCCTGCCTATAAGGCGGGCGACGCCTACGTGCCGGAAATCGATACGGACTATCTGTTCGACAAACAAACGACGCTGGCCATCCTCGCGGGTTTCGCCTTCAACCGCCGCGTCATGGTTTCCGGTTACCATGGTACTGGAAAGTCGACCCATATCGAGCAGGTCGCGGCGCGGCTGAACTGGCCCTGCGTGCGTGTCAACCTCGACAGCCACGTCAGCCGCATCGACCTTGTCGGCAAGGACGCGATCGTCGTCAAGGAAGGTATGCAGATTACCGAATTTCGGGATGGCATTCTGCCGTGGGCCTACCAGCACAACGTCGCCCTGGTGTTCGATGAGTACGATGCCGGGCGTCCGGATGTAATGTTCGTCATTCAGCGGGTGCTCGAATCATCGGGCCGTCTGACGTTGCTGGATCAGAGCCGCGTTATCCGCCCACACCCGGCGTTTCGCCTGTTCGCAACGGCAAACACGGTTGGCCTTGGTGATACGACGGGCCTTTACCATGGAACGCAACAGATCAACCAGGCTCAGATGGACCGCTGGTCCATCGTGACGACGCTCAACTACCTGCCGCACGACAACGAGGCAGCCATCGTTGCGGCCAAGGCCAAGCACTATCAGAACAAGGAAGGCAAGGAGATCGTCTCGAAGATGGTGCGCGTTGCCGATATGACGCGCGCTGCGTTCATCAATGGCGACCTGTCGACTGTCATGAGCCCGCGCACTGTGATCACATGGGCGGAAAACGCCGATATCTTCAAGGATGTGGGTTTTGCCTTCCGCCTGACCTTCCTCAATAAGTGCGACGAACTGGAACGCCCGCTCGTTGCCGAGTTCTATCAGCGGGCCTTCGGCAAGGAACTGCCAGAGTCCACAGCCAATGTAGTCATTGGCTGAGCGTCCGGTCAGATGGCGGGCCCGGGAGACAATTCACGTGCAAACCCGAAAGGGCCGGTTGATGCCGAGCCTTTCAAGCGCGCGCTCACCGCGTGCATGCGCGCAATTGCCGGTGACCATGAGATGGAAGTCGGCTTCGGTAATGACAAGCCGGCGCTGACAGGCCATCGTGCGCGGCTCCCCGATTTGCCCAAACGGCCGACGGCCAATGACGTTGCTGTCACGCGCGGCCTAGGCGATTCGATGGCGCTGCGCAAAGCTTGCCACAATGATCGTATTCACGCGACGCTGGCGCCCGAAGGCAAACAGGCGAGGGCGATCTTCGACGCCGTCGAGCAGGCCCGTGTGGAGGCTATCGGCGCACTGCGTATGGATGGCGTCGCCGAGAACCTGACCTCGATGCTGTCAGACAAATATGCCCGTGCCAATTTCCCCGCAATAACGGATAAAGCAGAAGCCCCCCTGGAAGAAGCAGTGGCACTGCTGGTCCGTGAGAAGCTGACCGGCCGCAAGGCTCCGGTATCAGCCGGCAACGTGCTTGACCTGTGGCGTGACTGGATCGAGGAAAAAGCTTCGGACGATCTCGATCATCTCGGTGCCAAGATAAACGATCAGAACGCATTTGCTCGGGTGGTGCGTGAAATGCTGGCTTCCATGGAGATGGCCGAAGAGCTTGCGCAGGAGAGCCAGGAAGACGACAGCCAGAACGACAACGAAGACTCGCCCGAACCTGAAGAAAACAACGAAGGCGGGTCGGACGAGAACGAAGGCAGTGACGCGTCCGAGAATGATGAATCCGATACTTCGAGCGACGACAGCCAGTCCGGCGAAACCGAAGCCGCCGATGCATCGTCCGATGATATGGATGAAGATTCAGACGCGGATGCGGAGATCCCTGGCGAGGCGCGCCGCCCCAACCAGCCTTTCTCCAATCTCGGCAGTGAAAGCGGATACAAGATTTTCACGCAGGAGTTCGACGAAACGACAGACGCGGAAGAGCTCTGCGACGAGGCCGAACTGGAACGCTTGCGGGCTTTCCTCGACAAGCAGCTCGCCAATCTTTCCGCCGTCGTTGGACGCCTGGCAAACAAGCTGCAACGCCGTCTTATGGCACAGCAAAACCGCTCGTGGGATTTCGATCTGGAAGAGGGCTACCTCGACAGCGCCCGTCTTGTGCGCATTGTGATAGATCCGACACAACCGCTTTCCTACAAGCAGGAGCGCGACACAGACTTCCGCGACACTGTGGTCACTCTCCTGATCGACAACTCCGGTTCAATGCGCGGAAGGCCTATTACAGTTGCGGCTACATGCGCGGATATTCTGGCGAGAACGCTGGAGCGCTGTGGTGTGAAGGTTGAAATTCTCGGGTTCACCACAAAGGCCTGGAAGGGCGGTCAGGCGCGTGAAGCCTGGTTGGAGCGCGGCAAACCCGCCAATCCCGGTCGTCTCAACGATCTGCGCCACATTGTCTACAAGCGTGCTGACGCCCCATGGCGGCGCTCGCGGCGCAATCTTGGATTGATGATGCGGGAAGGCCTCCTGAAGGAGAATATTGACGGTGAGGCGCTGATATGGGCGCACCAGCGGCTGCTTGGTCGTCCCGAGCAGCGGCGCATCCTGATGATGATCTCGGATGGAGCTCCGGTCGATGACAGCACGCTGTCCGTCAATCCGGGCAACTATCTGGAGCGGCATTTGCGCGCCGTGATCGAGGAAATCGAAACACGTTCGCCGGTTGAGTTGATCGCCATTGGTATCGGTCATGATGTGACCCGGTACTATCGCCGCGCTGTCACCATCGTCGATGCAGAGGAGCTTGCCGGTGCCATGACGGAACAGCTGGCTTCGCTATTTGAAGAACCGGAGCGCTCGAGCCCAAAAAAATCGGCGCGGCGATAGCATGAGCCTAACCGCGCAGGTTCTTCGGCGCGCAGCAGTTTGCCTTACAATCATCGGTGCCTTTCCAACTGTGGCAGAAGAGAGCGAGGGTGTTTCGCCTGCGATCATAGGCTGCCGTGTTATCTCGAATTTTCGTATTGGATCTTCGGCGAAGCAATTCGGTGCGCTGGAATTCGTCGGCGGTCTGGAAATGGCCTCTGCAAGTTCCGATTTTGGCGGGCTCTCCGCCTTTCGCTACCTCGATTCCGGGAGCAGATTTCTTGGCGTCACTGATACAGGCTTCTGGTATGCCGGCACAATGCAGCGCGACGAGAAGGGCAGGCCTGCATCGATTGCAAATTTCCGGTTGGCGCCGATTCAGAGCGACCAGGGTATTCCCGTCGAGGGCAAGTGGAACTCCGATGCCGAAGGGATGAGTGTTTCCGGCGATACCGTTACAGTCTCGTTCGAACGCATTCACCGAATTGAAGAATATCGGTTGGACGTTGAGAACTTCGCTTCGACGCCAAAGAATATTCCCCTACCCATCCCGCGTGACGAGCTGCGAAACAATCGTGGCCTCGAAGCTGTTGCCGTGGCGCCAGCGTCAAGCCCGCTGCGCGGCGCGCGCGTTGCCGTGACTGAAAAAAGCATCAACAGGGCCGGAGATATGTTTGGCGCCATATTGGAGGGGCCGCAGAAAGGTGTCTTCTTCGTCAAACGACTGGATGACTTCGACGTCAGCGATGGGGATTTCCTCCCCAACGGCGACTTGCTGCTACTTGAGCGCCGCTTCAGCATGGCAAGCGGCGTGGTCCTTAGAATACGGCGGATCGCTGCAGGAGATATCAGGCCGGGCGCAACGGTAGATGGCCCGTTCATCCTGCACGCCGACATGCGCGACCAGATAGACAACATGGAGGGACTTGACGTTTGGCAGGCGGATGACGGTTCTACCCGACTTTCACTCGTGTCAGACGACAACCACTCTATCGTGCAGCGGAATCTTTATCTGGAATTCCGGCTTGCCGAGTAGATAGCAGGCGCGAAAATCGCGAGGATGGCCCCATACGGCACGAGCATCACGACAGCCATGAACATCTTGACCATCAGATCGCCGATGCCAAGCGACATCCACAAGGGAATTTCCCTGCCAAAGAAAGGCACCAGCATGGCAAGCGACGAGTCGGCGTGTCCTGTGGCGGCGTCGATCCAGGCGAAGTTTGCGGCAAAAGCGATCGAAAAAAACAGGAGCGTGTCGAGAAGTGAACCGAAGATGGCCGAGGCGAAAGGCGCTTTCCACCAGGTCAATTGGCGCAACTTGTTGAATACAGTGATGTCAAGGAGCTGGGCTGTCAGGAACGCAGTGCCGGAAGCGATTGCGATGCGTGGTGTGGCAAGCCAGATCGACAGAATGACGGCAATAGTGAACCCGGCGTAGACGACCCTGCGCGCAAATGCCGGGCCGAATGTGCGGTTTGCAAGATCGTTGACCAGAAATGCTATGGGATAGGTGAAGGCGCCATAGGTAAGTATGTCCCCCATTCCAAAATGATTGAAAGGATACTGAACCAGGATGTTCGATGCGGCAACCACCGCGCACATGGCCAGAACGGGAAGAATGAAGTCTGAAAAGCTATAGGCGCGTTGCAGCGACATTTTTTTATCCTGGGTAATGGAACCAGCTCTTGGCCAGCATGTGCTGGCCCTGACGACTAGAAACGGACGGGATTGCTGATCAAGCAGCGACAGGAGCTTCGAGAAGCTTCTTGGCGATTTGGCGCTTCAGGAGGCGAGCGCGCTGCGACAGCTCCTTCTCGTCAGCCTTGACCAGAAATGCGTCCAAACCACCGCGATGCTCAACGGTGCGCAATGCATGTGCCGATACACGAAGACGATAGCTCTGCCCGAGTGCTTCGGAGATAAGCGTGACATGGCAAAGATTCGGCAAGAAGCGGCGGCGCGTCCTGTTGTTCGCGTGGCTCACATTGTTACCATACTGTACCGACTTAGCGGTCAATTCACATGTGCGGGACATCTGGTCTCACCTTTAATTTTTTCATTCGCCTGTGTCCGGATATTTCCTGCTACCATCGCACGTCGCCGTGCAGCGGCTCGCTTATCGGACGGGCGGCCTATTGGGAAGTCGCGTTTCTATAGTGATATGGGTCGTGCGCGTCAAGTGCACATATACCATGTTTGACGCCGGTTTTGTATAATGCACGCCAGCTTTGCAATGTTTATCACAACTTTGCCTGCTTTGTGCGCTCGAACAATGATTGCAGGGATGCTTCGGACGAGAATGACGAAAATGGAAGCCAAGAAGCAGTATGCCATCCGCACATTCATGTTAATGCCGCTCACTACGCTGATGCTGGGGACATGTTCAGCGCAGGGCGCTCAGTCCTATCAAACAGATTATCGTGTCTCGCTTTTCGGCCTGTCGATCGCCAAGGCAAGTTTTTCAACCGATGTTTCCGATGACCGGACTTATAAGGTTGTCGGGTCTCTTTCCAGCTCGGGTCTGGCCAGCCTGTTCGACGACACGAGCGGCAGGCTCGATGTTGCCGGCCGATTCGCCAACACTGGTCCCATGCCGACTCACTATGCGGTAAAATACCGGCACGGGAACCGCGACAAGAGCACATCGATCGCCTTTGCGGACGGCAATGTGACGAATGCTGTCAATGTGCCTCCGATTAAAAAGAAGAACAATTGGGTAGACTTGAAACCTGCTGATCTTAGATCGGTCGCCGATCCCATTTCGGGGGTGATGGTGGCAGCAGACAGTCTTGATCAGGTCTGCCGCCAGACGTTGCACCTGTTCGATGGCCAGACGCGCGTTGATCTGAAACTTTCTCCTTCCGGCAGGGCACGGCCTTTCGCGACCAAAGGTTTCAAGGGAAACGCTATCACGTGCTCAGCCAAGTTCGTCCCCCTCGCGGGCTTCCAGGCAGGTCGGAAAGCCATCGAATACCTGAAGAACTCCAGCAAGATCAGTCTCACCTTTGCATCTCTTGGCAACTCCGCTATCTATTCGCCGGTGCAGGCGAAGATCGGCACGCAGATCGGGACGGTGACTGTTTACGCAACCCGTTTTGAAAAGACGCAATAGACGCGGCCAGATAGCCGCCTTCGAACCCGGGGTGCTGTTTGGCTACGTTCATTGGTTTTCTTGCGATTATCATGTGGGCGATGCTCGCGCTTTTCACTGATATTTCGGGGAAAGTTCCACCATTTCAGCTGACCGCCATGACGTTTGCGATCGGAGCGTGTCTCGGGGTGGTCTCGTGGCTCTGGCGTCCGGGCGCTGCGCGGCATCTGCGCCAGCCCGCAAAGGTCTGGCTGCTCGGTGTTGCCGGGCTATTCGGCTATCACTTCCTCTATTTTACAGCCTTGCGCAACGCACCGGCTGTCGACGCGAGCCTCATCGCCTACCTGTGGCCGTTGTTCATCGTGGTCGGCTCCGCGCTGATGCCGGGCGAAAAGCTCCGCTGGTTCCACGTTCTCGGCACAGTTCTGGGCTTGGCTGGGACAGTGCTGATCATAACGAAAGGCGGCGGCCCCGGGTTCGATCCGCGGTTCGCCTTCGGCTACGCGATGGCGGGGCTTTGCGCCCTGACCTGGGCGGCTTATTCATTGCTTTCGCGGCGTTTTTCTGAAGTCCCCACGGACGCTGTGACCGGCTTTTGTATAGCTACGTCGATATTCTCGCTGATTTCGCACCTGTTGCTCGAGCAGACGGTCTGGCCGGAAGGGTCCGTTCAGTGGCTCGCCGTGCTCGGCCTCGGTCTCTTTCCAGTAGGAGCGGCCTTCTACGTCTGGGACTACGGCGTCAAGCGCGGCAATATACAGGTACTTGGCGCTGCCAGCTATGCGGCGCCGTTGCTTTCGACGCTCGTGCTGATCATCGCGGGCGTGACGGAGCCGACGGAGCGCGTGACGCTGGCTTGTCTCTTGATTACACTGGGTGCGGTCATCGCCGCCAAAGACATGCTCTTCAGACGCCGTCAGGGTTCCCAGCCAGGTTCTGCCATCTCGAACTGAGCGAAATCAAATCCAGGTGCGACCGTGCAGCCGACAAGGGTCCATTCGCCAAGGCTCCTGGCAGTTTGCCATTGTCCTGCCGGAACAACAGCTTGCGGGCGCTGTCCTTGCGCGAGGTCAAGCCCGAGCGTGTGAGATTCCTGCGGTGATCCCTGGGAGGCAATCGTCAAGAGCAAAGGCGCTCCACCATACCAGTGCCAAACCTCGGCGGCATCCCTGACACGGTGCCAGGCCGAAACTTGGCCTTCCTCAAGAAGAAAGTAGATGGCCGTGGAATAACCGCGACCGCCCTGTGGCCAGTCGCCTTGGTTGTCGCGGAAAGTTTGGACATAAGAGCCGCCTTCCGGATGGGGCTCAAGTCCAAGGTGTCGGCGAATATCCTCTGCGGTCAGCATGATCAGAAATTGTCCTTGCGTTTACGAATCTCAGCAAAGACCGCCTCGTCGGTTGCATCTTCCATGTTCAGATTCTTGCGAATTGCCGCATCGTGCCAGCGGAGAAACGGATTGGTCGCCATCTCACGCATGAGTGTTGTCGGCAATGTGGGCAGACCCGCTTCCCGCAACGTGTTGATCTGCCTGGCTCGTTCCTTGAGCGCCGAGTTTTCCGGGTCGATCGTCAGGGCGAAGCGGGCATTGCTCTCGCTGTACTCGTGGCCGCAATAGATCTCCGTTTCACTTGGCAGCGCGAGCAGTCGCTGCAGCGACTTGAACATGGTGACAGGCGTACCCTCGAAAAGCCGCCCGCAGCCGAGCGAGAACAGCGTGTCGCCAGTGAAAACGACCTTGGCGGCGGGGATGTGAAACGAGATCTCGCCGGCAGTGTGCCCTGGCGTGGAAATAACCTCCACATCAAACCTGCCGAACTTGAAGCGATCGCCATGGCCAACGCCGCGGTCCAAGCCCGGAATTTTCGATTTTTCGTCCTCCGGCCCTATGATTTCCACGCCGAAGCGCTTCTTGAGCGCGAGGTTGGCTTCGACGTGATCCGTGTGATGGTGAGTTGTGAAGACATGAGTAAGGTTCCAGCCGCGTCGCTTGAGCGCGTCGAGAATTGGCTGTTCCTCGGGGGCATCGATGGACGCGGTCAGACCGGTTTCGGGGTCGTGGACCAGCACGCCGAAATTATCACTGCGCGCCGCGAACTGTTCTATCTGCAATGGGGACATGGCCGTTCTCTCTTTCTTTCGAGGCGCACGATAGTCCTGCTGGCGCCAGCGCCGCAACCCATGACTCAGCCGATTGTTGATGTTCTCATCTTCCATGTTACGTTGCGCCCATGCATCTCGACATAATCGATCTTCGTTCATTCTACGCCTCGACTCTCGGCCGCCTGACCGAGCGCTTCATTACGATGGCATTGGCACCGATCTGGCCGAAGCTGCCGGGTGAGCGCCTCGTCGGTCTGGGTTACGCCGTTCCTTACCTCGACCGTTTCCGCGGCGATACGGAGCGGACGTTCGCATTCATGCCGGCAGGACAGGGCGCTGCGAGCTGGCCGCCAGCCGAGCCATCGGCTACAGCGTTGATTTTCGAAGAAGAATTGCCGTTACCCGACTCGGCAGTGGACAGAATTCTGATGATCCATGCGTTGGAACATGCCGAAGATCCACGCGAAACGCTCAAGGAAATGTGGCGGGCGCTTGCTCCCAACGGCCGGCTCGTCATCGTCGTTCCGAACCGGCGCGGGCTGTGGGCGAGGTTCGAACATACGCCGTTCGGAAGCGGCCGGCCCTATAGCCGGGGCCAGCTGACCCGCCTGCTGAGGGAGGCGAATTTCACGCCGGGTCCCTGGTGCGAAGCGCTGTTCTTTCCGCCGTCTTCGCGAAAATCGATGATGCGCCCGGCATCGTTGTTCGAGCGGGCAGGCAGGCGGTTCTGGCCAATGTTTTCTGGCGTTTTGATCGTCGAAGCGCAAAAACGCATCTATCAGGGACTGCCCGTCGCCAAACGCGCGTCGCGCCGCGTGTTCGTGCCGGTCCTTGCGCCGCAAGGCACCGCAAGCACGAGTTCGCGTTGATGCAACCAAATTTCCCGCGCGGGTTGAGTTTCTCGCGCCAAAATCGGCGGTTTTGAAACCAAACGTTCGACTTCTCGTTCAAAAGCCGGGGTTTCGGTTTTTCTCCTGCGCGATTTTGTTTAGCTCTTGAGCAGAAATACCGCTTGCTGGCCGAAGAGGTTCCAGAAGCCCCAGGGCATGTTGAATCCGAGACGTTCCCCCAAGGCATTCAGGGCGACGGCTGACTCGACCTGAGCACCGACTTCCTTCGTCATGTCGACGAAATCGTTGATCGTGCAAAAATGGATATTTGGTGTGTCGTACCAGCTGTAGGGAAGATCCTTCGTCACCGGCATCCGCCCGTTGAGGGCGAGCGAAGCGCGCACGCGCCAATGACCGAAATTTGGAAACGACACGATCGCCTTCTCGCCGATGCGCAGAAGTTCGGTGAGAACATTTTTCGGATTGCGCGTCGCCTGCAATGTCTGGGACAGGATCACGTAATCGAAACCGCCATCCGGATAATATTTCAGATCGCTGTCCGCATCGCCCTGGATGACGGAAAGTCCGCGCGCAACCGAATCGTTGACGCCTTTTTGCGAGAGTTCGACACCGCGCCCGTCCACGTCCTTGGTGGTCTGCAGAAGCTCCAGCAATTCACCATCGCCGCAGCCGACATCGAGCACACGGGATCCGGGTTCGACCAGCGAGGCGATGACGGCAAAATCGACGCGGGGATGGACGTTGATGCTCATGACGGCACAAGGCCTCTGGCGCGAGCGGCAGACCGGATGAAACCGGTGATCGTGGAAAACATTTCAGGCTCGTCGAGCAGGAACGAATCGTGGCCGCGATCCGACTCGATCTCGACGAAGGAAACCGATGCGCCCGCCGCATTCAAGGCATGCGCAACCATCCGGCTTTCGCTGGTGGGGAAGAGCCAGTCGCTTGTGAACGAGACGATGCAGAACCGCGTCTTCGAACCCGCGAAGGCGTCAGCCAGCCTGCCGCCATGCTCGGCGGCAAGATCGAAATAGTCCATGGCCCGGGTCATATAGAGGTAGGAGTTGGGATCGAAACGCTCGACGAATGTCGTGCCCTGATGGCGCAGATAGCTTTCGATCTGAAAATCGGCATCGAACCCGAATGTCACGTTCTGCCGATCCTGCAGATTACGGCCGAACTTGTTGTGCAGCGCCGTCTCGGACAGATAGGTGATGTGAGCGGCCATGCGGGCAACCGAGAGCCCCTTGCGCGGGACAGTGCCGGCCTCGAGATAACGGCCTTCCTTCCACTCCGGGTCCGCCATGACCGCCTGGCGGCCCACTTCATGGAAGGCGATATTCTGCGACGAATGGCGTGCACCAGTCGCGATTGCAACGGCGGCAAACACCTTGTCGGAATGGCTGGATGCCCATTCGAGAACCTGCATGCCGCCCATGGAACCGCCGATCACGGCAAACAACTGCTCGATGCCGAAATGTTCAACCAGCATGGCCTGTGCGCGCACCATGTCTGCGATCGTGATGATCGGAAGGTCCAGCGCGTAAGGCTTGCCGGTCTCGGGGTTGATGGAGGCAGGGCCGGTCGAGCCGAGACATCCGCCGAGCACATTCGAGCAGATGACGAAATATCGATCCGTGTCGATCGGCTTGCCAGGCCCGATCAAGAGCTCCCACCAGCCGGGCTTGCCGGTTACCGGATGGACATTGGCCACATGCTGGTCGCCGGTCAGCGCATGGCAGACGAGGATCGCATTGGACTTGTCCGCATTAAGCTCGCCATAAGCCTGATAGGCGATCCGAAACGGCGAAAGCGATACACCGCTGTCCAGATGCAACGGCTTGTCAGCGCCAAAATCCACCACCGGGCTATGGGGATTTGTCGCTTCCTGGCTTTGCTGAACTTTTCTAGCGAATGGACGGCTGGCTTTGATCATCACACCGGATTTTGGCTGCACAATTTTGGGTGCGGGCTAGGTATGGTGGCAGCCACGGCAAAGTCAATGATTTGTTTGCTTCACGACCGCCGATATTCACGCTCTGACGGCCTGCAACCGGCGTTTGCAGCCGTCAGAAGCGAATCTCAACGGGCCCTCGGGAGAGTCTCCCCTTGCTGTGGTGACAGGAAGGGGAGGGAGGCAGTGTCAAGGCCGGCTATTTCCCGGCGAGCTTTTGTGCCGGCTTGTCCCGGCCAAGGTTCTGAAGCTCGATATCGGTAATCGCCACCTTGCCGCTTTCTTTCGGGAAGACGAGTTTCAGCTCCTTGAGGTTATTGGTATCGACACCCTCGAAGGCGGCAAGCGGGATGGCGACCATGTTCAAGAGACCTTTTGCTTGACCGACGAATGCTACATCGTCGGGATGGTCCTTGAGCGGCACGCCCTCCCCCTTTTTCCTCGGCCCATTGTAGAGCGCATCGGAAAAGTCGCTTGCCGTCAGTGTTGCATGCCTGTTCGCGCCGTCAGTCAGCGTGACCAGTACCTCCTGGCCCATGGGACGTACCACGCCGATGCGGAAGGTCAGCGAATCCATGCGCCTCGCGGACAGGCCCTTCAGGTCGATGACGATGGAAGGGTTAGGGCTCGACCAAACGAGCTCAACATGGTCGGCAACCACCTGGAAGCCGCGACCCGAGTTATAGTCATAGGCGAAACCGGGCAGACGAGCCGGCTCACTGATATCGAGCGCGCCTCCTCCACCCCAGACCATTGGATAACGGCCTATGGCGTTGAAGTCACTGAACTTGATGCTCCCACCGCGTTCGTTGCGCTCGATACTGTCGTCCCGTTCGAAACGCGCAATCACCTTGCGCCGGTTGCTTCCCTTTTGCACTGTCAGCACAACCCGCTCGTCACAGGGGCCAACTCCCGACTCGCAGACGGCGTCCGGCAACTGTGCCGTGCCGTTCCAATAAGCATCAAATTTTTGCTCGCCCCCCACATGATAACGCATGAAGGAGTTGATGAGGAATAGGCCATTGCTTTCCTGAGCAGATCGGGTGAGCCGCATGCTGCCGACGGGAGGAGTGTCGCAGTAAGCTGTACTGTCCTTGTCTTTTCCCCACACGCGATTGTAGTAGCCGTGGTTCGCACCTTTGACAAATATCTGATAGCGCGGCGCGATGTCGGCGGTGGCACCATAGCGGTTATGATCAAAAGAAGAGGCACCTGCCAGATCGTTCACATCACCATCGCATTGCGGCAGCAGGTTCGCCAGCGGGACATTATTGACGCCGAGATTGCCGTTATTGTCCATTGGAGCCAGCATAAACGCACCCTTGAAGTCGTAAGGCGCTACACTTTCCCGGCCCGCAGCGTAGAATAGATTGTACTTGTCAATTGCCTTATTGAACTTTTCGTCGTCGAGGCTGGCAGGCACAGGAGCAACCACCGGCACGGCTGGAACCGCCGGTACGATTGCAGTCTTCAAATCCGGGAAAGCCTTATCGAAGGCAGAGGGATCGCTGATCAAGGTCGCTTTCATGCTCTCAATGCTGCTAGCGTCAAACGCTCCATTGTATTTCACAATGGCCGCCTTAAATTTCTCCTCATCAATGCTTGCCGGTATTTCCTTCACTGCCGCTTCATAGCTGACTTCCGGTGTTACAGTGGCTGCGAGGTCCGGAAATTTGCTTTGGAAGAAATCTGGGTCTGCCTTCACCGCCTCTTTGAGATCATTGGGACTGACACCCACCCGTGTTGCGTCATACTTGATTGCGCTGGACACGCCCTGTCCGCCGCGCGAGTGGCCCATGATGCCGATGCGGGTGAAGTCGAGCTTGCCCTTCAGCGCGTCGAGTGGGCCAGCATCCCCATCTTCATTGACCTGCCCGTTTTTGTCGATCTGGCGTAGCCGGTCGAGCGTGCCGAGAATCAGCTGTGCCCGTGCTTGACCATCGTTTTCATCAACATCGTTGGCGGCGTCTGCGTCTATCGAAAGGACGACATAGCCATGGCTGGCGAGTTCCTGGGCCAGATAGTCATAGCCCTTGTAGCTCCCTGTATCTCCCATGCCATGCTCGAAGAGGATGATTGGAAAGCGGCCTTTGGTGGCAAGCGGGCTGATTGGCTGCTGAGGAAAATTCAACCCGCCGGCGATCGGTGCAATGAAGATATTGTCGTCCTTCCCAGTGGTCAGGTCTTTGGCCTCCGAAGCAACAAGGTTGCCAAGGTTATACTCCATCTCCGGCGATGAGCGGAATGTCGCCCCGCCTGCCGTATCGGGCGCGATTTCGGTGAAGCGTCCGACTTTTGCCGGCAGCGGGGTGGCAAGGCCTCCCGTCGTGACCGGATCGCCTGCCGGCTTGCCGACGGTTATGGTTCCCTTGACCGGCTCGTCCTTCGGATCGAGCTTCGGTGTCTCGACCACCGCCGTCGTGGCCACCGGATCGAACGTAGAGCCCGATACCGGCGTCTTGTCCTCGTTACAGCCTGATAAAGCGGCAGCAAGCAGCGCCGATATGCACGCTGTTTGTGCAAGTTTGCACGCGAAACGCGTGCGAGGTTTCAACCACTGCGTCATTGTAAATATTCCTCAACTGGAGGTCGCATTCTTTGAAATAATCGACCGTGAAAAGACAAAAAATATGGGATGGCAAATAGTCATGCGCCCGCACGGATTCATGCGCACAGGCTCACATCAATCGACAAAGCAATGATCGTGCCAGTTCGGTCGGGGTTCTCGCCCTCTCCTCCGGCCCTTCGGGCCACCTTCTCCCCGTCGAGGAGAGGAAATCACAGCCCTCCATCATCCCCTGAACCAGATGAAGCGCGTAGCCCTAGGGGTCCTCGGGTCAAGCCCGAGGATGACGGGAGAGGGTGGTGTTATGGCCGGGAATAACCCGGAGAGGTCGAGTTTCAGAGGATGACGGAGAGGCTGTGTTCATGCGGAGAACAACCGGACGGGGCCGGCTCGAGGATGACGGAGAAGGCGGTGCTATAGGGGTGCCGTGGGCGAGGATGACAGAGAGGTAAGCGGCGGTCAGGGGACAGTACGCTTCACGAACGGTTCTTCGTGAATTTGCGCCGGTCGCGGCATTTTTCTCGACATTGATCCCATTGGCAGTTATGTCCGCACGGTGCTTTTGCCCCTTGCGGACCCGACGAATTATGACAATGACACGACAAGACATGCGACCAACGCCCAAAGCCGGCATTCTCGACGTAGCTGCCTATGTCCCCGGCAAGGAACATGCACCGGGTGTCGCCAAGGTCCATAAGCTGTCGGCCAATGAAACGCCGCTTGGCGCCAGCAAACACGCTATCGAGGCCTTTCGCGAGGCTGCCGGCAAGCTTGAGATTTACCCGGATGGCCAGGCAACCGCGCTGAAGAAGGCGATCGCCGAAGTGCACCGTCTCAATGCCGGGAACATCCTTTGCGGCAACGGTTCCGACGAACTGCTCGGTTTGCTTTGCCAGACCTACCTTTCGCCCGGGGACGAGGCGATTTACACGGAACATGGTTTCCTGGTCTACAGAAACTACATCATGGCCGCAGGCGCAACGCCGGTCATCGCCAAGGAGAACAATGAACGGGCCGAGGCCGACGCTATCCTGAGCGCGGTCACGCCGCGCACGAAGATAGTTTTCCTTGCCAACCCGAACAACCCGACTGGCACCTACCTGCCTTTCGAGGAAGTGCGCCGCCTGCACGACGGTCTGCCCCGGAACGTATTACTGGTCATCGACGCTGCCTATGCTGAATATGTGCGCCGCAACGACTACGAAGCCGGTGTCGAACTCGTATCGTCCTTTGAAAACGTTGTGATGACGCGGACCTTTTCCAAGATTTACGGGCTGGCGGCGCTTCGCATCGGCTGGATGTTCGCACCGGTCCATGTCATCGATGCGGTCAACAGGATACGCGGTCCTTTCAACATGAACTCGGCGGCCATTCTCGCCGGGACTGCCGCTGTCCGCGACCGGGCGCATGTCGCGGAGGCTGCCGCGTTCAACGAGACATGGCGTGTCTGGTTGACCGAGCAACTGACGGCACTTGGCCTGCGGGTGACGCCATCTGTCGGAAATTTCCTGCTTGTGCATTTCCCCGACGACGCCGCGAAGTCGGCCGAGACGGCCGATGCCTATCTTACGAGCAAGGGCTATATCTTGCGCCGCGTCACGGGATACGGATTTCCGAACGCGTTGCGCCTTACCATCGGATCCGAAGAAGCCAATCGCGGCGTGGTCGCCGCACTCTCCGAATTTCTTCGTTGAGTTTTGTGCCATGACGGGCTGCAAATGGCGTTTTCTGTGCTCCGGTGCTCACGTACCCTAAAGTACGCTGCGCTCCGGTGCTCGAAAACCACCATTTTCGCCCCGTCCTGACACGAAATTCCGACACAGCATTAAGTGAATCAGCAGGTCAGAAAATGTCCAAAGTTCATTTCGATACAATCGCACTGATCGGCATCGGCCTTATCGGTTCGTCGCTGGCGCGGGTCATCAAGCGCGAGGGCCTTGCCGACAAGATCGTCATTTCCACCCGCAGCGAAAGCACATTGGCTCGTGCCAGGGAACTCGGTCTTGGCGACAGCTATACGCTTGACACCGCCGAGGCCGCCAAGGGCGCCGATCTCGTCATCGTTTCGGTGCCTGTGGGATCGTCCGGCGAAGTGGCGCGGCAGATCGCCGGTTCGCTGAAGCCGGGGGCGATCGTCACCGACGTGGGTTCGACCAAGAGTTCGGTGATTGCGCAGATGCAGCCGGAACTACCGGCCAACGTGCATTTCATTCCGGGGCATCCGCTGGCGGGAACCGAATATTCCGGCCCCGATGCCGGTTTCGCCGATCTGTTCATCAACCGCTGGTGTATCCTCACGCCGCTGCAGGGAACGGATCCGGACGCTATCGTCAGATTGACGAGGTTCTGGGAGGTCTGCGGTTCGCGGCTCGACACCATGGACCCGGTGCATCATGACCGCGTGCTCGCCATCGTCTCGCATCTTCCCCACCTGATCGCCTACAATATCGTCGGGACGGCCAGCGATCTGGAAGAAGTCACGAATTCCGAGGTCATCAAATATTCGGCTTCCGGCTTTCGCGATTTTACCCGTCTCGCGGCATCCGATCCCACCATGTGGCGCGATGTGTGCCTGCACAACAAGGATGCCATCCTTGAAATGCTGTCGCGGTTTTCCGAGGATCTCGCCTCGTTGCAGCGATCGGTCCGCTGGGGCGACGGCGACGCGCTTTTCGACCTCTTTACCCGGACGCGTGCCGTGCGGCGCGGCATCATCGACGCGGGTCAGGAAGTGGATGCGCCGGACTTCGGACGGCAAAAGGCAGCAGTTCCGCCGAAGTGACAGCGAATGGGCGGTTCATTGGCAATTTTTGCTTGATAACTATTATCAAGGCTTCATATAGTAGTTATTGGAGGTGCGGCAAATGGCTCAAAGCGTCGAACTTGGCAATCTGGAATCCGTTCTCAATCGGCTGGTTGAAAGCGGCCGGTACAACTCGAAGAGCGAAGTCCTGCGGGAAGGTATCCGGCTCGTTGACGAGAGGGAGAGGCGTTTGGAGGCACTCGATGCTGCGTTGGCGCGGGGGTTGGCCGATGTCGAGGCGGGCCGCGTCCGGCCGATACAAGATGTCTTTGACGAGTTGAAAGCGCGCTACACCAAGATGGCGGAAGAACGCGGCCTTTGAAGGTTCAATTCACAGAGGAAGCACGCCAGGATTTGCTCGCGATCGGCGATTAAATTGCTGGTGACAATCCTCGGAGAGCACTGACCTTCATGAGCGAACTTCAAGCCCGTTGCCTGGCTATCGGGGATTTTCCCGAGGCCATCGCGTTGCTCTCACGTCATGCGGGGACAAGCATCCGACGGGCGGTTCATGGCAACTATGCAATATTTTATATTGCAGGTCGCGAAACAGTTAATGTTTTGCGTGTCCTCAATAGTGCGATGAACTATGAAAGGTTTCTGTTTGAAGACGACTGATGCCGTATTCTTAAATCAAAGCGCAGGCAGCCGTCCGATACTGATGAACCCGACCGACATTTTGCCGTTCTTGACCGTGATCGGGAGCGTAGGCGCGCCGCTCTCATCCTTCGGGACGAACGCCATTGCCTGGACGACCGTCGAGATCGTGTTGTCTGCTTCAGGAAATATGGCCTGCATGACCTTGGCGACGCCCTCCGGATCGCGCAAGGTGACCTTGAAATCGCCACTTACGCGGCCGTCATCGGCAACGGAAAACGGACCGGAGATCGAGATCCCGCTGCCATCCTGAAAAGCTACGTCTACCTTGCGAAGCGTACCGGTCTGGCCGCGCAGAACGGAAAGATCGCGCCCCGGTTTCCCCAGAAGCGCGAACCCATTGGCAAGCTGGACCTCGGCAGCGCCGGTCAACTCCGGCAGTGGCCGGTTGAAGACCACGTTGTCTGCAAACTTCAGCCTGTCGAAGGCAAGTGCGATGTCCATCTGCGGCTCGCTGGCGTCGAATTGCAGTTTTCCGGTCTGCATGACAGCGAGCGCGGCAGGATCGCCAGGCTTTTCGCGCTCGTTGACCATGACATTGCTGCCTTCGATGGACAGGTGTTTGGGCAGCGGTTTGTCGAGGCGTATGCTCGTGGCGAGACTGTGCCATTTTACGTCGAGGGGTGGAACACCCGGAACGCTGACTGTAGCAGGACCTTCGACGCTGCTGGCGATCTGCAGGGGATCGTAAATCCGGGCGGCGGAACGCAAGCTGCCTGCGGTTATCGATATGCCCTTGGCCTGATCGACCCAGCCGACCCTCGAGCAATCGAGACCGACGCGCACGGGATAACCGCTCGCAGTGGCGTTTTCGCAGATGGCATCGATCCCCTGTTGCTTGAATGCTGCGATGTTCGTGGCAACGCGGCTCTCGAGCTGATTGGCCAGGAAGTACCAGCCCGCAGTGTACAGCAAGGCAGCAAGGACAATAAGTCCGCCGATGATAAGGGGCGCTCTTGAAGGCTTGCGGATATTGTCGGCAGTGCTTGACGGCATCGTGCTGGTCTCGCTATCGGTCAGTTGACAATCCAACCCGGCGGTCATCTGATGCGATTTTCTGTGTTTCCGGCGCTCATGGACGTGATGTCCACTGCGCTCCGGGCCCGACAAAACCACACCAGTTGACTCGCCGGGCCGATCTCGAACGGTCTTTCTGGCAAATCACTATCAAAGAAATCTATCAGGACGGATATGGGCGATTTTTGGGTCTTTGGCTATGGCTCTCTGATGTGGAAGCCCGGCTTTGCACATGTCGAGACCCTGCACGCGCGCCTGCATGGCTATCGCAGGGCGCTGTGCGTACGATCCTATGTGCACCGCGGAACCCCCGAGCGCCCAGGGCTGGTTCTCGGGCTCGACCGCGGCGGATCCTGTCTCGGGATGGCGTTTCGCGTGCCAGGCGATCTTGAAGATGAGGTGGTCGCCTATCTGCGCGAGCGCGAATTGGTCACGCATGTCTATATCGAGCGGCGACTGGGTATCAGGCTGGAGGACGGGCGCAAGGTGGAGGCGCTGACCTATGTCGTGGATCGCAACCACGTACAATATGCCGGTGCGCTCTCCGTCGATGAGGCCGCGGCTGCCGTGCGCGGCTCGGTTGGTCAATCCGGCCGCAACGAGGACTATGTACACAGTACGCTGGAGCATATGCACAAGATGAAAATCCGCGACCACTGGATGGAGGCGGTCGTCGCGGCGGTTGACCGGTGATTCACGCTATGCGGCCTGCAAACAGCGTTGCCCGGTGCTCCGGTGCGCGAATCAGCGTTTTCGTCTCGCCTCGACGTGAATCCAGGCAGACAGGTCCTGCAGCCTAGAGGCCCGTCGCTGTCTCGACGAAACGGGCGGCGTCATCGCTGGACCAGTCCGCGGGCCCGTTCATTGCCGCAATCTGGCAGCCATCCTTGTCCACGAGCATGGTCACAGGCAGGCCGAAGGCCAGATTCTTGCGCTTCAAATCGTTGAACACGCCCATCGATGCATCGCGGTATAGCTGCAACGACTTGACGCCGATCTCGCTCAGAAACGCCTTGGGCTTCTCGTCGTCGCCCGTGTCGATATTGATGGTCACGACCTGAAAATTGTCGCTGCCCTTCTTGGTCTCCAGCGCATCGAGCGCAGGCATTTCCTCGCGGCACGGCACGCACCATGTCGCCCACAGGTTGACGAGAAGCGTCTTGCCCTTGAAGTCGCCGAGTCGAACCGGCTTTCCGTCGGGCGCGGTGAAGGTCAAGGCCGACATCGACTGGGGCGTATCCGCGCCGCGCATGGCCGCAACGGCACCGACTGCCGCGCTGTCCAGCTTCCTGGCATCAGCAGTTTTCATGGCGCATTGATCAGCCGGATTTGTCCCGGCGACAATATTGCCAGAGGGCCGCTCCATCACGTATACCGCAACCGCACCGGCAACGATGCCTGCGAGCCCTGCAAGGAGAATGATTTTCCTGCTGCCGCTCCGTGGCGTTTTCTGAATTTCGTGGCCGTCCGTCATTTGTCACCGTCTCGCTTCTCACCCAAGGCGCAATTCATGTCCGACAAGAAGAACAGCAATGAAATGTGGGGAGGCCGTTTTGCTTCCGGTCCTGCCGCCATCATGGAAGAGATCAACGCTTCCATCGGCTTCGACCAGAAACTCTACGCCCAGGACATCCAGGGTTCGCTTGCCCATGCAGCCATGCTTGCGAAAACCGGCATAATCTCAGGCGACGACCACGACAAGATCGCAAAGGGCCTGAACACGATATTGTCAGAGATAGAGACGGGAAAGTTCATTTTTTCGCGCAAGCTCGAAGACATTCACATGAATATCGAGTCGAGACTGGCCGAATTGATCGGTGCGCCGGCCGGCCGGTTGCACACGGCCCGATCGCGCAATGACCAGGTTGCCGTTGATTTCCGGCTTTGGGTGAAGGCTGAGTTCGAGAAAACTGCGATAGCGTTGAAAATGCTCATCGAAGCTTTCTTGAAACGCGCCGCCGAGCATGCCACGACCTTGATGCCGGGGTTCACGCATCTGCAGACGGCCCAGCCGGTGACGTTCGGGCATCATTGCATGGCCTATGTCGAAATGTTCGGCCGCGATCTGAGCCGGGTGAGGGACGCTATCGAGCGCATGGACGAATCGCCGCTGGGCGCTGCCGCCCTCGCAGGAACCGGCTTTCCGATCGACCGGCACATGACCGCCAAGGCGCTCGGCTTCCGGGAACCGACACGCAATTCGCTCGACAGTGTTTCGGACCGCGACTATGCGCTGGAATTTCTCTCGACTGCCGCAATCACCGCGACGCACCTGTCACGGCTTGCCGAGGAAATCGTCATCTGGTCGACGCCGCAATTCGGTTTCGTGCGGCTGTCCGACAGTTTCTCGACGGGCTCGTCGATCATGCCGCAGAAAAAGAACCCGGATGCGGCGGAACTCGTACGTGCCAAGACAGGCCGCATAACCGGGTCTCTCGTCGGGCTGCTCACCGTGATGAAAGGCCTGCCGCTGACCTATTCGAAGGACATGCAGGAAGACAAGGAAGCGGTCTTCGATGCGGCGGAAACGCTGGAACTCGCCATCGCCGCGATGACCGGCATGGTCGGTGACATGACCATCAACACCGCCGCGATGAAGAAGGCGGCGGGTTCCGGTTATTCCACCGCGACCGACCTTGCAGACTGGCTGGTGCGCGAGCTTGGCCTGCCTTTCCGCGAGGCGCATCACGTAACCGGACGAGCGGTGGCGCTGGCGGAGCGGCAGAAGGTCGACCTGGGCAAGCTGGCGCTCGAGGATATGCAGGCGATACATCCCGGAATAACGGATGCCGTGTTCGGCTACCTGACGATCGACAAGTCGGTGCGCAGCAGAAAATCCTATGGGGGGACCGCCCCGGGCGAGGTACGACGCCAGATCAGGTTCTGGCAAAAACGCCTCGGGAAACTCTAAACCATAATCGGTTGGCGATGGGGGTGCAAAGCGCGCCTTCATACGCTAGACAGAGTAAACGCTATTCGGGATAAAACTTATGACGAGCCGTTCTTTTTTGACGACAATTGTGATGTCGATTGCAATCGCAAGCGCTGTTTCGGCATGTGGCCGGAAAGGCGATCCGGAATTGCCGCCAGCCTCCGTCACGACCATGCCCGGCGAGCCGAAGACGGTAAAACCGCCCGTTGAGGACAAGCGCTTCATTCTCGACCCATTGATCTAGGCACATAAGTGAATCATTTCGGCTACAGAGACGGCGTCCTTCATGCTGAGGGCGTCAGCATTCCCGATATCGCCAAGGCGGTCGGAACCCCCTTCTATTGCTATTCGACGGCGACGATCGAGCGGCATTTCAAGGTTTTCTCGGCAGCATTCGCCGACATGGACACGCTTGTCGCCTATGCGCTGAAAGCCAATTCCAACCAGGCCGTCCTGAAGACGCTGGCTCGCCTCGGTTCGGGCGCCGACGTGGTTTCGGAGGGTGAAATGCGCCGGGCACTCGCCGCAGGCATCCCTGCAGGCAAGATCGTCTTTTCCGGCGTCGGCAAGAAACAGGGCGAGATGGATTTTGCCCTGGCCGCGGGGATCCATTGTTTCAATGTCGAATCCGAGCCGGAACTAGAAATGCTCTCGGCGCGCGCCGTTGCTGCCGGAAAAATCGCCCCGGTATCGCTACGCATCAACCCGGATGTCGATGCCAAGACCCACAAGAAGATCTCGACGGGGAAATCCGAGAACAAGTTCGGAATTCCGCTGGCGAAGGCCAGCGCCATCTATGCGCGTGCTTCCCTACTGCCCGGCCTCAAGGTCACCGGCGTCGACATGCATATCGGCAGCCAGATCACCGATCTCGAGCCGTTCGACAATGCTTTCAGGCTGCTGGCCGAACTGGTGGCGCAGTTGCAGGCGGACGGTCACGACATCAAGCATGTCGATCTCGGCGGCGGCCTTGGCATTCCCTACCATTTCGATAACAACCCGCCGCCGCTTCCCGACGCCTATGCGCAGATCGTGCAGAAGCATATCAAGCCGCTGGGCCTGAAAACCATCTTCGAGCCAGGCCGCCTCATCGTCGGCAACGCTGGAATTCTGGTTACCGAGGTCATCTATCTCAAGGAAGGCGACGCAAGGAACTTCGTCATCGTCGATGCGGCGATGAACGATCTTATCCGGCCGACGCTCTACGATGCGTTCCACATCATGCATCCAGTCAAGGAGCCCGGCGCCAATGCTCCGCGCATCCGCGGGGATGTGGTCGGTCCGGTCTGCGAAACCGGGGATTATCTCGGCCTTGACCGTGATTTGCCGCGCCCGGCACCCGGCGACCTGATCGCCATCGGGACGGCGGGCGCCTATGGCGCCGTGCAGGCGGGAACATACAACACCCGCCTTCTCGTGCCAGAGGTGCTGGTGAACGGCGACCTGTTCCATGTGGTGCGCCCGCGCACGACCTATGATGAGCTGATCGGACTGGATTCCATTCCGGAGTGGCTTTAGCATTCCTCGAATAGACCCTTCCCTGCTGCTACGCAGCCTCCCTACCCACAAGGGGGGAGGGCGGGACCGGTGCACCATCAATGCACGTTCATGCAATTCTCTGGGATAGATGAGCTAGCGCCTGGCCCTGCCATGTGGGAAGGGACAGAGCGAAGCGGCGGGGAGGCCAATTTCGCCTCTACACAAAACTATGATCGCTTTTTGATCCCAAGGCCTCGCCTTTGCCATGATGAATGGTATTGTCAGGGGAGGCCGATACCTTTCGATACCGGCGAGATGGAGCGCGCATGACCGATCAACAACCCGAACAGGGGGACGCGATCAGGTTCAGGTTCGATATTTTCAGGAGTATCGATCGCCTTCGTTTGTCCACGTGGTTGACCGTTGTTTTCGAGCGTTTGTGGCCGCTGGTGCTGCCGCTTCTATTGGCAATCGCGGTTTTCCTGTGCCTGTCCTGGTTTGGTATTTTCCGGATCGTTCCAGATGTCCTGCGCCTGGGCCTGCTGGCGCTTTTTGCTCTTTGCGTGCCCGCCTGCCTTTATCTCCTGCTGAAATTCCGGCTTCCGGATCATGGGGAAATCAGCCGACGGCTTGAAAAGGTCAATGAGCTGGATCACCAGCCGATCAGCGTACAATCGGAAGAACTCGCCAACAGGACCATCGATCCATTTGCACAGGCGCTGTGGGACGAACACCGCAAGCGCATGGCGGAGCGCATCAACAACCTGAAGAGCGGCCTGCCGCAGACCCGTATTCCAGAGCGTGATCCCTGGGCCGTGCGCGGTGTCATCGGGCTGTTTCTCGTCATCGCCTTTGCCTTTTCCGGTGGACCCCTTGGCGGGCGGATAAGCGATGCGTTTCGCAGTCACAGCAAGAGCGAAGCGGTTCCGCCGCGCATAGACGCGTGGATAACACCGCCGCGCTATACCGGGCGTGCGCCGCTGTTTCTGACATCCGCAGCCAATGCCGAGGAAAAGCAGTTTACCGTTCCGCAGGATAGTACGCTGGTCGTTCGCATCATTGGCGGCAGCGGGTCCGAGAAGGTCACGCAGACGACGATGGACGGTGACGCAGCCGATATCGCCGCGAAGGAACAGGGCAAGACGGAGGAAAACCCGGCAACGGCCAAAGCACGTCCAAAGAATTTCGAAATGCCGATAAAGGTCGATAGTTCGGTAAGCCTGTCCGACGATGGCAATGTGCTTGCAGGCTGGACGTTTGCGGTGACGCCCGACCAGCCGCCGTCGATCCGTTTCACCAAAGAACCTTCGAGTGCTGCCAATGGCACGATGGAGGTTTCCTACGAGATCAAGGATGATTATGGCGCGGCAAGCGCCGTGGCGCAGATCGAACAGTCACTGCCGGCGGACAAGAACGCCCGCCCGCTTTTCAAGGCGCCTGAACTGCCACTGGCCATGCCGCGGCGGGGCGACCAGCCCAAGGAAACCAAGACCACCAAGGATCTTACCGAACATCCATGGGCGGGATCCGAAATCCGGATGACCCTTGTCGCGACTGACGACGCGAAGCAGGAGGCGAGGAGCGAGACCAAGATGCTGGTCATGCCCGAGCGCCCCTTCGCCAATCCGCTGGCGAAGGCTGTCATCGAACAGAGGCGTATTCTGGCGCTGGACGCCAATGCCAAGCCGGCTGTTCTCGACATGGTGGATGCGATCACGATCTGGCCGGAAGAGACCATCAAGAATGCTTCTCACTATCTCGCGCTGCGCAGTGTGCGCTCGCGACTCAATCTCGCTCGCAGCGACGACCAGTTGCGCGATGTCGTTGCCTATATGTGGCAGGTCGCGCGCGGCATCGAGGATGGCGCTCTCTCGGATGCTGAAAGGCGTCTGCGCCAGGCACAGGAGGCGTTGAAACAGGCTATCGAGCAGGGGGCAAGCCAGGAGGAAATCGAAAAGCGCATGACGGAACTGCGCGAGGCGATGAACGAGTACCTGCGTGAATTTGCCGAGAAAGCGCAGAAGAACCCGAACATGGCCCAGCTGCCAAATCCGAACATGCAGGAACTGCGGCAGGAAGACATAGACAAGATGCTCGACCGTATCGAGGATCTGGCCAAGCAGGGCGCGAAGGATCAGGCGCAGCAGCTTCTCTCCGAGCTTGAAAACATGATGAACAACCTGCAGATGGGCCAGCAGCAGCAAAATCAGCAGGGCCAGCAAGGCCCGATGAAGGAGCAGATGAACAAGCTGGGCGAATTGATGCGGCGCCAGCAGGACCTGATGAACAAGACCCACCGGCTGGAGCAGCAGCGTCAGAACGGCATGCAGCAGGACCAGGGACAGCAGGGGCAAAACGGCCAGGAGGGACAACAGGGCCAGATGTCCGAAGAGGATATCGCCAAGGCCCTGCGCGGCCTGCAAGAAGGGCAGGGCAAGGTGCAGTCTGACCTGGAGCAGATGATGAAGGACCTGAAGGGTCTGGGTATCAACCCCGGCGAGGGTTTTGGCGATGCCAACAAGTCGATGGGCGAGGCAGGCAAGGCGCTGGGCCAGGCCGATGGCGGCCAGGCGCTCGACAAGGAGAGCAATGCGCTCGATGCCCTGCGCCGCGGCGGACAGGACATGATGAAGCAGATGCAGCAGGCGATGGGTCAGGAAGGCCAGACCGGCGGACCCAACGGACAGCAGCAGCAAAACGGCAGGCTCGATCCCCTCGGACGCCAGCGCGCCACCGGTGAATTCGTCGACGATTCCAAGAACATGGTGCCGCAAGAACTGGATATTCAGCGGGCGCGCGAAATCCTCGAAGAAATTCGCAAACGCCTCGGCAACGCCCTCAGCCCGCAAATGGAAAAAGAATATCTCGAGAGATTGCTGAAATTCGATTGACACCGCGGATGCCGATCATCTCTCCCACAAGGGGGGAGATCGACATCGCAAGCTACTCGGTGACTACACCCACATAGGGCAGTTGCCGGAAAGAGTGGCCGACATCCATGCCATATCCCACGACAAAATAATCCGGGCATTCGAAGCCCTTGAAATCGGCCTCTATGTCGGTCTTCCGCTTGACGCTCTTGTCGAGAAGAACGGCGATCGAAACGCTGCGGGCGCCGCGCTGCAGCATCAGCTCGCGGGTGAATTTCAGTGTCTTTCCCGATTCGAGAATGTCGTCGATCAACAGCACGTCGCGGCCGTGCACGTCGCTGTCTATATCCCGGAGAAGCCGCACCTCGGTGCTCTCGGTGCCCTTGCCGTAGCTCGAGACCGTGATGAACTCCACGTCCGGCTCCGCTCCTGCATCATGCATGGCGCGGATGAGGTCGGCGGCAAAAATGAACGATCCCTTGAGGATGGAGATGACCAGCAAGTTTTCGAAATTGCGCGCTACGATTGCCTTCGCCAGCTCGAGATTCCGTGCCGCGATGGTCTCGGCGCTGAAAAGTACGTCAATATTCTTACCGCCGACTTTTGGCATGCAGTTCTTCCTGATTGAGAGCCCGAAGGATATTCTGCCGTGGCGGCCCTGACTGCAACCGCTATAGCCCGATCGCTGCCGGCAAATCCAGTGCCGGTCCAAAATTCAGGTCATGCGAGTTTTGCAGCCAGGTCGCTCGAAACTCCAGGGTTTAGACCTAGCGGGCCGGTTCGTTCCCGTGCTCGATCGACCCCGTTGTCATGGATGCATCGATCATCGGTGCGCTTGCGGACGGGCCGTTCGCGACCAAGACGTGACCGCCCGAAATCCAGAAGACCGATCCTGCAACCAGAGCGACCATTAGCCAATAACCGAAACCGGGCGCACGTCTGCCGGCTGTTTCCGAAGCCTGCAATATCGTCATCGCCTCGTCGCTCGGCAACAGAAGCTGCCACGTATCAGCACCCGCTTGACTGCTGGCACGGCGCGGCGCCAGGCTTTCGAAGCTCGCGTCCTCGGCACCGTCTCTGTCCATGCAGGAAGCGGCTTCGCCGGTGGACGAGGTGGAGGCAGATTGCGGATTGTCGTTGGCTTCCATGGTATCGATCTTTGCGAACGGTTTTTCGGGCAGCCTCCATCATGCAGGCAACTTGTTCCGAATCATGGCGAACCGTAACCGATAAAAATTAATGTTTCGGTCACAACTGAGCGCGTTTGATGGGTGGTCAAAGCGATCCACACAAAATAGAACATGCATGGATATGAGATCGGAAAGCTACGCTTGATTCGCTTTGAGAATGTCGGTTTGCGGTATGGAATGGGTCCGGAGGTTCTGCGCGACGTCAGCCTTCACATTTCACCGAGGTCGTTCCAGTTTCTGACCGGCCCGTCGGGCGCCGGCAAGACATCCCTGCTGCGCCTGTTGTTCATGACGCTGAAGCCGACGCGCGGCCTGATCAACGTATTCGGCAAGGATATCGCGACGATTTCGTCGAAGGAAATGCCGCTGCTGCGGCGGCGGATCGGCGTTGTCTTCCAGGATTTCCGCCTGCTCGACCACATGACGACCTATCAGAATGTCGCGCTGCCGTTGCGTGTGCGCGGCAAGGAAGAGGCGACCTACCGGGCCGAAGTGGAAGAGCTTCTGGACTGGGTGGGCCTTGGCGAGCGCATGCATGTTCTGCCGCCAGTGCTTTCCGGCGGTGAAAAGCAGCGCGCGGCAATCGCGCGTGCGCTGATTGACCAGCCCGAGATCCTGCTGGCGGATGAACCGACCGGCAACGTGGATCCGCCGCTGGCGAGACGTCTTCTGCGGCTTTTCGGCGAGTTGAACCGATCGGGCACGGCGGTGGTCATCGCAACTCACGACCTGACCCTGATGGACCAGATCAATGCGCGCCGGATGATCCTCGACCAGGGAAGGCTCGATGTCTATGATTGATGCCGCCCGGATAAAATATCTGGCGCTCGATCTGTTCGGGCGGGGCATGGAGCGGTTTCGCGCCACGAGCGGCCAGGCTCCCATCGTTCCCGCCGGCAATGTGGTTGGCCACGCCCTGATGATCGTCATCGCCATCATGACTTTCCTTGCCTGCCTCACCATCGGCGCGGTCAGTCTCGTTCAATCGACCGCCGCGACCTGGCAGAGCCAGATATCGACCGAAGCCACCATCCAGATACGCCCGGTCGAGGGCCAGGACATGGAGGCGCTGCTCAACGAGGCAAGCACCATCGCGCAGGGTTTTTCCGGCGTGAAATCGACGCGCATCGTCGACCGCGCCGCCACCGAGCGCCTGCTGGAGCCATGGCTCGGGACCGGGCTCGACATCGACGAACTGCCAGTGCCCCGGCTGGTTATCGTGACGCTCGACGAAGCGTCTCCGCCAAATTTCGCCGCTCTTCGCACGGCGCTGGTCAAGGAGGTTCCGGGTGCGAGTTTCGACGATCACCGCAATTGGGTCGACCGTCTCGTATCCATGGCGCGCTCGACTGTCCTGATCGGCACGGCGGTGCTTGCACTCGTCGTGGCAGCGACCGTGCTGACCGTCATCTTCGCGACGCGCGGGGCGATGGCCGGCAACGGACACATTATCGAGGTGCTGCATTTCATCGGTGCGGAACAGAAATTCGTGGCGCGTCAATTCGAGCGGCATTTCTTCTGGACTGCACTCAAGGGCGCAGCATGCGGCGGAGCACTGGCAATCATCATTTTCCTGTGCATCGGGTGGTGGTCGTCCCATAATCTGGCAACGCCCGAGGCGGACCAGGCAACAGCGTTGTTTGGCAATTTCTCCATCGGATCCGGCGGTTATACGGGCGTGGTTCTCATCATACTCGCCGTCAGCATCTTGACCATGATTACAACACGAATGACAGTCATAGCCCATTTAAGACGAGTCGACGGGCGCAGCGGCGAAAGCCACGAAACCTGAACGGCCACTACTTCATTTTAACGACTGAATTTTATATTATCTCGAGCAAGGCGAATTTCGATCCATCATGGACGGCGCAAACGACAGCAAGCAGACTGATCACATGGCTACGGGCCGCGCGGACCGAATGCTTTCATTCGTGCGCCGGCGGGTGGTGCTGCCGCTGTTCATCATCTGCATCGCCGGTATAGTCCTGTTCACTGGCGGCTTCATCTTTTTTGCCGATCGCGTGACGACGCTGGAGCCACCGGACCTGACACGGGCTGCCGATGGGATCGTGGTGCTGACTGGCGGCTATTCCCGCATCGAAGGAGCGCTCGACCTTCTCAAGAACAAGCGGGGAGAGCGCCTGTTCATCAGCGGTGTGCATCCGACCACCAATCGCAGTCAGTTGCAGCGCGTGACCGGCGGCGACGCCACCCTGTTCGAGTGTTGCGTCGACATCGATCGCTCGGCGATGGACACGGTCGGCAATGCTGCCGAAAGCGTAAAATGGGCGCACTCCAATCGCTACAAGCGCGTGATTGTCGTCACGAACAATTATCATATCCCGCGCACGATGGTGGAACTGCGGCGCGTGTCGCAGGACATCGAGTTCATCCCCTATCCGATCATCAATACGAATTTGCGCGACGGCGACTGGATTACACGCGGCATGGTGCTGCGGGTGCTACTGGTCGAATATATCAAATATATCGGCGCCGAAATCCGCTCGCGTCTTCCTGCAAGCTTTGCCGGACTGGCGGGATCGGTGCGCAACAGCCTGCCGTCGTTTTGAGAGTTCACGGCAGCGCCGCATTGGTATAGGAAGGCCGCAGGCCAACCCAGAGTCCCGACCTGAGAGCCTCTTGCGACACTATTGACGTGTTCTGCCGGAGGAATTTGTGGACAAGGTCAAGAGGTATGGCGAGGCCGATGCCTTTCCTCGGACGATGCCGAAGCCCGATGGATTTGGTTCGAATTCTCCCGGCCCACTGATCGAACCGCGTTTTCTGCGAAACGCGGTTAATTCGATCAGCGGGTTTAAAAGCTTGTTGGTTTGCGAAAGCAAACCAACGGCTGGGTTTCCGGCTGGCGGCCAACCACTTTGTCAGGCGGCGTGGGACGATGGAAAAGCATCGACCTCGCCACCTTCCGCGTGGATCGCCTCGCCATCCGAGAAACAGAACTACGCCAATATTGTCGCAAGAGGCTCTTAATGACGATCATTCGATCACTCGCCTTCAACACGCTCTTCTACCTGAATCTGATCGTCCAGATGATCATCTTCACGCCCTACTATTTCCTGAGCCCGCGCAAGCAGGCGTGGAGCGTTCCGAAAAACTGGGCACGCTCGAACTTGTGGCTGCAAAAAGCGGTCGTCGGCACGGACCTTGAAATCGAAGGGCTGGAGAACATACCGGACGGTCCGTATATCTGCGCGCCGAAGCACCAATCCTTCTGGGACACCTATGCCTTCCTGCCGCATATCGACGACCCGGTCTATATCCTCAAGCGGGAGCTGACGTGGATTCCGCTGTTCGGCTGGTACATCCAGAAGATGAAAATGGTGCCTATCGATCGCGGCAAGCGTTCGGCGGCCATGAAAATGGCGGTCAGGGGCGCGCGCGCGGCTGTCGCGGGAGGCCGGCAGCTGATGATCTATCCCGAGGGCACGCGTACGTCACCCGGCGCGCCGCCGCATTACAAATATGGCGTTGCGCATATCTATGGCGAACTTGGCGTGCCTGTCGTTCCGATAGCACATAATGCCGGCCTCTATTGGCCGCGGCGCAAGTTCATGCGCTATCCCGGGGTAATCCGCTGCCGGATCCTGCCGCCTATCCAGCCCGGCCTGGACAATGATGCCTTCCTCGAAAAGCTCGAAGAGGTCACCGAAGCCGCTTGCGACGAGCTCCTGATCGAAGCGGCGAAATCGGAAAATCCGCCGCCCATGCCGCCAACAGCGGTGCAGCGGCTGAAAGAACTCGGGGTGGGTGCCTAGAGCCTTTCAGGTGAACGTACCCCCCTCCGTCATCCTCGGGCTTGACCCGAGGACCCATTGGGGTGTCCAGCACTGCGTTCTTGTTTCTTCGAGAAAGTGTGGGTCCTCGGGTCAAGCCCGAGGATGACGGAAGGGGATGCGATGACAGAAAGGTGGCGGACGAGAGTATGTCTCGGTCGCAACCTGAACCCTCTATAGCGCCCCCCGGCCTTGCGGTCCCACCCTCCCCGTCAAGGGGAGGGTGAAGCTTGCGACACTCCTATTTCCCGGCGAGCTTTTGTGCCGGCTTGTCCCGGCCAAGGTTCTGAAGCTCGATATCGGTAATCGCCACCTTGCCGCCCTCCTTGGGGAAGACGAGTTTCAACTCCTTGAGGTTGTTGGTATCGACACCCTCGAAGGCGGCAAGCGGGATGGCGACCATGTTCATGAGGATCTTCACCTCGCCCTGATAGGCGAAGGCTGCATCGTCGGGATGGTCAACCAGTGGTCGGCCGTCCGCCTTTGCTCTTGGTGCATTGTAGAGCGCATTGCTGAAATCGCTTGCCGTCAAGGTTGCAGTCCTGCTCGCGCCGTCAGTTAGTGTGACCAGTACCTCCTGGCCCATGGGGCGCACCACGCCAATGCGGAAGGTAAGCGAATCCATGCCTCTTGCAGAAAGTCCCCTCAGGTCGGTGACGACCGAGGCATTTGGCGCAGACCAGGCAAGTTGAAGATGATCGGCAATGGACAATAAATCGAATGCGTCCAGTCTGGCTGGAGTGCATATGCCACTCGCGCTGTAGTCTCCGCCTATCGGCATGTCGCAGCGCGCGGAGCCGGTGAAGCCGTTCAGACTGAGTGTCCCGCCAAGTTCGTTGCGGTCGGTGCTGTCATCCCGCTCGAAACGCGCAATCAGCTTGCGGCGGGTGGCATCCTTTTGGACCGTCAAGATGATGCGTTCGTCGCAAGGGCCGTCCGTCGATGGGCAGGCGGCGTTTGGCAATTGCGCTGTCCCATTCCAGTAGGCTGCGAACTTCTGCTCCCCGCCCACATGATATCGCATGAAGGAATTGATCAGGAAGCTGCCGCCACGGCGCTGATCAACCCGGTTAAGGCGAATGGAGCCCGGCCGGCTTGCCGAACAATATCCTGTCCCTGAGGTTGATGAGTCATCGTCCCTCCATTCCGTATTGTAGAAATTGTGATTTGCACCAAAAACTTGGATTTGATAGCGCGGCGCCATATCCGTAACAGGGCCAATGCGGTTGTGGTCGAAAGATCGTGCGCCATATAGACCGCTCACATCGCCGTCGCAAGTTGGCAGCAAATTGGCCAAGGGGACATTATTTACACCGAGGTTATTGTTGTTATCCATCGGGGCGAGCATGAACGCTGCCTTGAAGTCGTAAGGTGCGATGGTTTCCCGAGTTGCTGCGTAGAAAATGTTGTATTTCTTAACGGCCTCCGTGAATTTGGCATCGTCAATACTTGCAGGCACTATCCTTGCCGCTTTTGCCTCTACCGCCGGAATAGTCATGGCGGGTTTGAACGCGGCTGCCAGTTCAGGAAAAAATTGCGCGTAGACCGAAGGATTTGCGCTCAGAATTGCTTTTGTGGATTCCACGTCAGGTAGCGCAAATTGATACTTGTCATACGCGGCCCTAAATTTCTCCTCGTCAATTCCGGCAGGCACGATCGTCTCAGGTTTCGGCTCTACGGCCGGTTGTGTAGATGCCGGTATTACTGCATTTAGAAGATCTTTGTATGACCTGTACAGTAATATCGCGCTTATCTTAGTGCTGTCGTAGCCGAATTTGCCCCAGTACTCATCGTCGAGCCGTTCTGTCGCGGCAAAAGCCAAATCTTCCGCACTGATTGCCTTTATTATCGCACTGTATTCGATGGCCACGTCCTTCAGATCAGCTTCGTGAACGCTAACCCTCGTCTGATTGTACTTTATTGCATTCGACACACCTTGGCCGCCACGGGAATGACCCATAATGCCAATGCGAGTGAAGTCGAGTTTACCCTTCAAGACGTTAAGGGCCCCTTCCTGGCCCTTCTTGTCGATCTCGCGCAGGCGGTCGAGCGTGCCGAGGATCAACTGCGCTCGTGCTTGACCGCTCCAATCTCCGTCGCCAGCACCGGCCATGTAGTTTACGAATGTGCCATCAAGCGAGACTACTACATAACCATGGCTGGCCAATTCCTCGGCGAGATAATCATATCCCTTATAGCTCGGGTCGATCAGATCATGGTTGCCATGCTCAAACACGATGACAGGGAAACGCGTGGGTGCTTGTTTGCTGAGGGCTTCCTGTGGATAGCGTACCCAGCCTTGAATGGGCACGATGAGAGCCTTGTCATCCTTAGATGAGGCAAGCCCGAATGCATTAGAAGCAACGAGATTACCGAGATCATAGTGCATCTCCGGCGATGAGCGGAATGTCGCACCGCCTGCCGTATCGGGTGCGATTTCGGTGAAGCGTCCGACTTTTGCCGGCAGCGGAGTGGCAAGGCCTCCCGTCGTGACCGGATCGCCTGCCGGCTTGCCGACGGTTACGGTTCCCTTGACCGGCTCGTCCTTCGGGTCGAGCTTCGGTGTCTCGACCACCGCCTTCGTGGCCACCGGATCGAATGTCGAGCCGGAAACAGGCGCCTTGTCCTCGTTACAGCCTGATAAAGCGGCAGCAAGCAGCGCCGATATGCACGCTGTTTGTGCAAGTTTGCACGCGAAACGCGTGTTTGGTTTCAACCATTGCGTCATTGTAAATATTCCTCAACTAGAGGTCGCATTCTTTGAAATAGTCGACCGTGAAAAGACAAAAAATATGGGATGGCAAATAGTCATGCGCCGACACGAATTCATGCGCACAGGCTCACATCAATCGACAAAGCAATGATCGTGCCAGTTCTGTCGGGGTTCTCGCCCTCTCCTCCGGCCTTCGGGCCACCTTCTCCCGTTTTGGGAGAAGAAAGCACGCCGGCGTTTCCACCCTTCCTTTCCAGGCAGAGGCTGGCACGAAGGGGGTAGTGAAAGGCGGCGCGCTTCAGCAGTTCCTGGTAAGATATCCGGCATAAAAAAAGCTCCATCGCGAGATGGAGCTTTATTAAAAACAAATGAACGGGGCTGATTTACTCAGTTCCACCTGCCGCGGCTTTGCGCGCCTTCTTGGCTTTGTACTTGTCAAAGCCATGCAGTTCGCCGGGTTTGCGCTCTTTTGGCGTTTTCTTCGGTTTCTCAGGCTTTTCGGCGGTCCAGCCTTCCGGCTTTGCCTTTGCTGGCTTGGCCGCCCAATCGGCCCTCGGCTTCTCATCATTGGAGCGCGGCTTGCGATTGTCGAATTCGCGCTTCTCGCCGAACTGCTTCTTCGGCTTGAAATCACCGCGTGGCGCGGCATGGCCGGGGCCTTCGCTACGCGTGATGTTCACGCCCTTTTCGCCCGTACCATATTGTTTGATACGCGCCATGAAGGCATCGGCTTTGCTCGCGGTAATCTCGAACCGCGTCTCCGTCTCGAGGATCTTGATCGAGCCGACATCGGTCTTGGTAATGTCGCCCGCCTTGCAGATCAGCGGCAGGAGCCAGCGCGGCTCGGCGCGCTGCTTGCGGCCGACACTCAAGGAGAACCATGCGCCGCTTTCGAACTCGACGAAACGATCCGGGCGCGATGCGCGCTCGCCGCGACCCGGGCGATCCTCGAAGCTGCCCTTGCGACCGGAGTCGCGAATGGGCTCGAGTACATGGGACGGCGTATTCGACAGTTCTTCCGGTGCAGGACGTGCAGCCATCTGCTGGCGCAACCAGGCGGCGGCGATCTGTTCGGGAGAATGCAGGCCGAGCAGTTCCGCGACATAGCCGCTCTCTTCTTCCGTCATGACTTCCGTCAGCGAAGGATCGTTGAGAATGCGGTCATGGTTGCGCTTGTTGATGGCATCAGCGTCCGGCGGCGGCACCATCGTCGTCGACAGTTTGGCACCCTGCAACAGGCGCTCTGCGGTGCGGCGGCGCGAAGCCGGCACGATCAGCACGCAGATACCCTTGCGGCCAGCACGTCCGGTACGACCGGAGCGGTGCAAAAGCGTTTCGGAATTGTTCGGCAGGTCAGCATGGATGACGAGGTCGAGATTGGGGAGGTCGATACCGCGCGCCGCAACGTCGGTTGCGACGCAAACGCGGGCACGTCCATCGCGCATGGCCTGCAGGGCGTTGGTGCGTTCCGCCTGGCTGAGTTCGCCCGAAAGGGAGACGACAGAAAAGCCGCGATTGGACAGGCGGCTGGTCAGGTGTTTCACCGCCTCGCGGGTCGACCCGAAAATGATGGTGTTTTGCGCATCATAGAAGAGCAGGGAATTGATGATGGCGTTTTCGCGCTCACGCGGGGCAACCGGCATGATGTGGTATTCGATATCGGCGTGCTGCTCGCGGTCGCTCGTGGCGGAGATGCGCAGGGCGTCTTTCTGGAACTGCTTGGCGAGGAGGGCAATCGGTTTTGGTACCGTCGCCGAGAACATCAGGGTGCGGCGGTCCTTCGGTGCTTCGCCGAGTATGAATTCGAGGTCTTCGCGGAACCCGAGGTCGAGCATCTCGTCGGCTTCATCGAGAACGACCGCGCGCAGTTCCTTCATGTCGAGTGAACCGCGGGTGATGTGATCGCGCAGACGGCCGGGTGTACCGACCACGATATGCGCACCCTGTTGCAGCGCACGGCGCTCCTTGGTCATGTCCATTCCGCCAACGCAGGACGCAATGCGCGCGCCGGTCGGCTCATAAAGCCATTCGAGTTCGCGGCGAACCTGCAATGCCAGTTCGCGCGTCGGCGCGATGACGAGCGCATAAGGAGCGCCGATGGACGTGAAGCGGTCTTCGCCTTCAAGCAAGGTCGGTGCAATGGCGATACCGAAGGCGACGGTCTTGCCGGAGCCGGTCTGGGCGGAGACAAGAAGATCAGCGCCTTTCGCCTCGGGCGCCAGAACAGCGGTCTGCACCGGCGTCAGGGTCTCGTAGCCACGGGCTGCCAATGCACCGGACAATGCCGGGGCGATAGAATCAAAAATAGTCATCGATGAACTTTCAGTGCTGGTTTGGGCGTGTGTTCGGCTCGGCGTCAATGGGAGCACGAGCGGCACGCATGTAGCTTTGTTGCGCTCTCGTAGAGCCTGCGACGCGTTCCGTCAATGCCAAGAAACGCATAGCTCCCATCCGCACTCCCCTCAGGAGGTGAAGCCCGCACGTTTCAAACGCACAATAGCGAGGTCGAGCGCGGAAAGAAAGCTTGAACGATCCTTCGGTGAAAAGGGCCGGGGACCGCCGGTGATCTGGCCGGCGGATCGCAGCTCATCCATGAGGTTTCTCGTGGCAAGCGTGTTGCCGATGGAGGCTTCGGTAAAGGCTCTGCCAGTCGGGGAGATGGCGTCTGCCCCCGCCTTGACGCAACGACTGGCCAGCGGAATGTCGGCGGTGACCACGACATCGCCGCGGGATACCCGCTCGGCGATCCAGTCGTCGGCCGCATCGAATCCATCGCCGACGATGACGCGCTCGATCATTGGATCGCGCGGAATGGCCATCATCGAATTGGAAACGACGAAAACCTTGACGCCATAGCGTTCGGCCACACGATAGACTTCCGCCTTTACCGGACAGGCGTCGGCGTCGACATAGATCGTGATCTTCTTCTCTTCCATGCTTCTCAACCGAAAATGTGCAGGGCGGCGAGACCAACCGACGCCCCAAGACCGATGGCGATGCCAGCCGCGAGTGCTGCCACCAGAAGCCCGGTGCCAAGCCAGACGCCGTCCTGCTCGCCAAGCCCGATCGACAGCAGGATGATGCTGAGGGCAGGCAACTGATTGATGATCGGAACAGGCAGGATGACGATCAGCGACATCAGCAGCGCCACGATGCTGACGCCGCGCTCCACAAGCGTTTGCGGCACGAACCAATAGCGCGGGCGCGCCAGCTTTTCAAAGCGGACGAGCATAGGCTCAATCCTCGCAATGAACCGACGATAGGTTTCGGAGCGCATCGACTTGCGCCGCATGAATGCCGGAAACCATGGCTGTTCAAGACCGATCATCATCTGGATCGAGAGCAGCACCAGCGGAATGCCGAAAATCGTCGAAGTTCCCGGAGGCAGCGGCACAAGATTAAGCGCTGCAAAAAGGATCATCAACGCGCCGAAACTCCGTTCGGACAAGGCTTCAAGAATGTCGTCCAGCGATATTCGTCCCTCCCGGCTCGCACCGATCTCGACAAGCACTCTGGACAAGCGCCGCGTATCCGGGCCGCGTGGCGCGCTATCGTCGCCGATCATCGATATTCACGCTCTGACGGCCTGCAAATGGCGCTTTTGCGCACTCCAGCGCCCGAAACCCGCCGTTTTCGCCGCGTCATGGCATCAACCTCAACAATCATGCGTTGAGCACATTCAGCGGGTCGGAACGGGATGTTCGCCGCGATAATCATAGAAGCCACGGCCGGCCTTGCGTCCGAGCCAGCCCGCTTCGACATATTTTACCAGCAGCGGGCAGGGGCGATATTTGGAATCCGCGAGACCATCATACAATACCTGCATGATCGAAAGGCACGTATCGAGGCCGATGAAATCAGCCAGCTGCAATGGGCCCATCGGGTGGTTTGCGCCGAGTTTCATCGCCGTATCGATGGCATCGACCGAGCCTACGCCCTCATAGAGCACGTAGATGGCTTCGTTGATCATCGGCAAAAGGATGCGATTGACGATAAAGGCCGGAAAATCCTCCGAGACGGTGATGGTTTTGTCGAGGCTGGCGACAAACTCTCGCGCGGTCTCGAACGTAATGTTCTCTGTTGCGATGCCGCGAATAAGCTCGACCAGATGCATCACCGGAACCGGATTCATGAAGTGAATGCCGATGAAACGTTCCGGGCGATCGGTTGTCGCGGCCAGTCGCGTGATCGATATGGACGATGTATTGGTGGCGAGGATAGCCTCCGGATTGAGGTTCGGACAAAGCTGCGCGAATATCTTGCGCTTTACGGTCTCGTCTTCCGTCGCAGCCTCGATGGCAAGATCGACGCCGGAAAGGTCCTCCATCCGCATTGCCGGGCGGATGCGCGACATTCCCTTGACGCGTTGCGCTTCCTCGAGCTTCCCGTGGGAAACCTGGCGAGCCATGTTGCCGTTGACCGTGGCGAGCGCCTTTTCGATCTGCTCGGCTGACTGATCGTGGATCAAAACATCGTATCCAGCCAAAGCGCAGACATGAGCGATACCGCTGCCCATTTGTCCGGCGCCGATAATGCCTACGGTCTTGATCGATCCAGCCATGTTTCCATCCAATTTTTTATTTGTAGCACACAAAGTAAATGGCCGGGATAGCGTTCGTCTACCCCGGCCATCAGAAAATGTCGATTATCTCCCCCTCTGCGGGGGAGAAAGCGATTTCAGCATCTTAGCCCTTGCCAAGTGCTAGAAATCGCCAGAGAGGGGATAGTGGATGATGGCTTCAATCCCCTCTCTTGATTTTCTAAGGATTTAGCGAAGGGCTAAATCCAAGAAAATCCTATCTCTCCCACAAGAAGGGGAGAGATAAGGCTGCGGCTTTCTCAGAGCGCTTTTTCAAGCTCAGGCAATAGAACGAAGAGATCACCGACGAGGCCATAATCAGCAACCTGGAAGATCGGAGCTTCCTCGTCCTTGTTGATGGCGACGATGACCTTGGAATCCTTCATGCCGGCAAGATGCTGGATCGCGCCGGAAATGCCGACAGCGATATAGAGATCCGGTGCAACCACCTTGCCGGTCTGGCCGACCTGCCAATCATTGGGAGCGTAGCCCGCGTCCACCGCGGCGCGCGATGCACCAACGGCCGCCCCGAGCTTATCGGCAACAGGAAGAATGACTTCCTTGAACTTCTCGTTCGAACCGAGGGCGCGACCGCCGGAAATGATGATCCGCGCCGAGGTCAACTCAGGACGGTCGCCGCCGGAAAGCTTGGCCTCGACAAACTTGGAAAGGCCGGGATTTGCTGCTGCGGAGACGTTTTCGACCGGAGCCGATCCGCCTTCACCGGCCGCCGCAAAGGTTGCGGTGCGTACGGTGATGACCTTCTTGGCATCGGTCGCCTGTACGGTCTGAAGGGCATTGCCGGCATAGATCGGGCGCTTGAACGTATCGGGCGAGATCACCTCGATGATGTCCGAGACCTGCATGACGTCGAGCAGGGCTGCAACGCGAGGCAGGATGTTCTTGCCGTTGGTGGTCGCCGCAGCGATGATCGTGTCGTAGTCACCGGCGAGCGAAACGATGAGTGCTGCGCTTGCTTCAGCAAGGCGGTTCGCCAGGTCGTCGCTATCTGCGAGCAGAACTTTCTTGACACCTGCGAGCCTTGCAGCCTGCTCGGCAACGCCCGTGGCACCTTTGCCTGCGATGAGCACATGCACATCGGAGCCGATGGCAAGGGCTGCCGTCAGAGCCTTGGCGGTCTGGTCGGAAAGGGTCTCGTTATCGTGTTCGGCAAAAAGAAGAATAGCCATTTTATTGTCCTTTCCTTTGTATTCAGAGAACGCCGGCTTCGTTCTTCAGCTTGCTGACGAGTTCTGCCACATCCTTGACCTTTACACCCGCCTTGCGGCCACCCGGCTCCTCGGTCTTCAGGACGTTGAGGCGCGGCTTGGTGTCGACGCCGTAATCTGCGGCGGATTTTTCGTCCAGCGGCTTCTTCTTCGCCTTCATGATGTTCGGCAGCGAGGCATAGCGCGGCTGGTTCAAGCGAAGGTCGGTGGTGACGATCGCCGGCAACGTGATTTCTATGGTCTGCAAACCGCCATCGACTTCGCGCGTCACCTTGGCTGAGCCTTCAGCGAGTTCGACCTTTGAAGCGAATGTGCCCTGGCTCCATCCAAGCAGCGCCGACAGCATCTGGCCGGTCTGATTTGCATCGTCGTCGATAGCCTGCTTGCCGAGAATAACAAGCTGAGGCTGTTCGGCATCGACGACGCCCTTCAGGATCTTGGCAACGGCGAGAGGCTCGACGATATCGTCGACCTTGACCAGGATGCCGCGGTCGGCACCCATGGCGAGAGCAGTGCGAATGGTTTCCTGTGCCTGTGACGGACCGATCGACACGACGACCACTTCCTCGACCTTGCCGGCCTCCTTCAGACGCAGGGCCTCCTCGACCGCAATCTCGTCGAACGGGTTCATCGACATCTTCACATTGGCGAGTTCAACGCCGGAGCCGTCGCCTTTTACCCTGATCTTCACGTTGTAATCGACAACCCGTTTTACCGGTACGAGGACTTTCATGGGGACTCCCTCTCAAAATATGCAAAGGACAGATTTACCTGTCCGGTGAAGGCACCTGCTTGCCGAATGCCGACACGGAGGTGAGAAAAACGACACGCTGGCCCTAAGTTGGGCGGGACCGTAATTACGAGCGACGTAAAGGTCAATCGGCCTGCCGGAGGTTCAACCGATTGAATCACCGATCAGCGGCCCCACTTGACGGGTTCCGCCTCGCGGGTTGCAGGCTCCGGTTGCTTCTCTACAACCACGGCGCGCGGCGAGACGATTGCGCGGTCGAATAATGGCACGCTGCGACGCTTCATGATGACAATCAGCAGGGCGCCGGCGATGATCCCGCCGACATGTGCCGGCCATGATATCTGCTCGCTGCCTCCGAAGACCAGCATCCCAAATTGTGTCAGGACCCACAGCACGAGCGGATAGATGGCGGGGATGCGCAACGGGATACGGCCAAATGCCAGCACCCAGACTTTGACGCGGGGATGAAGCAGGAGATAGGCGGAGACGATGCCGGCAATGGCGCCGGAAGCACCGATCAGGGGTGCTTCCGAAAAGGGCACGATCACGCCGTGCAGAAAGGCCCCGGCGGCAGCACACAGAATATAGAAGATCAGAAACCTTATATGGCCGAGTGCGTCTTCGACATTGTCGCCGAAAACCCACAGGAACAGCATGTTGCCGCCGAGATGGAAGATATCCGCATGGAGAAACGCATAGGTGACGTAGGTGAAATCCGGCGGCACGATGTAGAAATCGACCGGCAGAACCGCCAGGTCATGGACGATGGCGGGTATATAGCCAAGCCCGATGGCCGCGGCTTGCGCGCTGTCGCCGGAAACGCTCATCAACAGGTAGACGACGACGTTGATCACGATCAGCGAAAGTGTCACATATTGCAGCTTGATGTATTTGAGGCTGTTGGCGTCATGCAATGGAATGAACATCGGCGCCGGTTCCTGGATCAGAGATTATAATATCTAGCGATTGTGGCCGGGCACCCATAACACGTCCTTCGCGCCATTGTCATTGACGACGCGCGCCGCGACAAACAGAAAATCCGAGACCCGATTGATGTATTTCAGCGCAGCAGGGGTAACGGTTTCGCCGGGTTTTCCCGCGAGTTCGACCATCTTTCTCTCGGCACGCCGCGCGACAGTGCGTGCGAGATGCAGCGCAGCGGAAGCAGCCGAGCCGCCGGGAAGGACGAAGGAGCGCAGCGGCGCTAGGTCTGCATTCAGCTGGTCGATCTCCGCTTCAAGCCGCAGGACCTGACTGTCGATGATGCGCAGGGGCTCGTAGGGCAGCGTTTGCCCCGTATCGGGCGTTGCAAGATCGGCACCGAGATCGAACAGATCGTTCTGGATGCGCATGAGCATTGTATCGAGCTCGGGGTAATCGCGTTGCGTGTGGAGGCGCGCAAGTCCGACACAGGAATTGGCTTCGTCCACCGTTCCATAAGCCTCGACCCGCAGGTCATGCTTCAGACGCCGTTCGCCACTGCCAAGGCCGGTGGTGCCGTCATCGCCCGTGCGGGTATATATCTTGTTGAGCTTGACCATGAGACAACCCGTCTATCATCTGTTTTTAACGCAATACCGGACGGAAACCGCTCCACACTTTTCCCGGAATTGCTCTAGCCTGCCGAGCGGTGGAAGTAGATCGCGCCGACGATAAGAATGATCGCGATCAACTGCAGGAAAATGCGCAGCTGCATCATCTTGTTGGAGAAATTGGCGTCACCGCCCTTCATCATGTTGCGCAGGCCGACAAGCAGCACAATCGTAACAGCCGCGATTGCGACAAGCGCAAGAAATTTGAAGATGATATCCATTATGTATTCCTTGATCGTCAGACTGTGCTGCAGTCTGCTCCTGTCATGACTGGCTCGCAAGCATGCGATATAGCGCACGTGACGTTAGAAATCTGCGGGCGAAATTCGTTATTCTTGCCGGGTGCGTCACCAGATAATGGGGACGCGGGCGCGGATTTTCCAATGCATCTTTCAAGACCGCATAGACCGCTTCGGGACCGAGCTTGAATCTCGACTTCGTGCCACCGCCTGACAGGCGGGCAATCAGCCTTCGATACTCGTCGCGATGCACCGAGTTTTCGACGTCGATATGCTTTTCGATCTGATGATAGGCGTTCTGCGTGAACCGGGTTGCGATTGCTCCGGGCTCGATCAGCGACACATGAATACCCGCGTCTTCCAGTTCCATCCGCTGTACCAGCATTAGCCCCTCAAGAGCGAACTTGGACGCGACATAGGCCCCGCGCCATTTCATCGGCACAAGGCCGAGGATGGACGAACAATGGACAATACGGCCGTGGCCTTGCCTGCGCATGACAGGCACAAGCTGCCGCGTGAGTTCATGCCAGCCGAAGAAATTGGCATCGAACTGCTCCCGCAGACCGGCGATGGGAAGATCTTCCACGGCGCCGGGCAGCGCGTAGGCGCCATTGTTGAAGAGCGCGTCGAGCGTGCCGCCAGTTTTATCGAGCACGGTCTTGACAAGTGCGGCGATGGAGGCAGGTTCCCGGTAATCGAGATAGTGCGCCGAGAGACCATCTGCCTCAAGTTCCGCTATGTCGGATGTCTGGCGTGCCGTTGCAAAAACTGTCCAGCCGTCAGCCTTCAATGCGCGGGCGCAATGGGCGCCTATCCCGCTGGAACATCCTGTGATCAAAATCGTTCTTGAACGCGTCATGCTTACCGGATGTTTTCAACTGGTTGGACGAGAAGACTTCCCATATTCGCCGTTGCCTTGCAATCGCGAGGTGAGGAAGGTCGCGGAACCGGAGTGATGGCGCTTATGTCCGTTCCGTATGTCGAACAGAACGGGTTGTAGTCCAAATGAGGATGGTGATGCACTAGTAGGTCTGAGTAGCTCAACTAGAAGTGTATCACAAGTTGATCAAGGCTTTATCTTGAAATCTATATTGACAACCTGACTTGCTTTACCGCAATATTATCGAATATTACTTATATTTTGAACCTGTCATTTTTAGTCGGAGAGTTTTATGGGTGAACTGCCTACGATCACAATTACCGATACCTCGGATATTGGTGACATTTTCTCAACTCCATGGCCTTTCGACAGGCCGACAGGCGGTGGCCCGACGCCTCAGGATGTAGCTGCTCACTGGGCGACGCGTGAACGGAATGTCAGCTACTACCTGGAGGGCAAGAAGCTGAGCGCTGCAATCCCGACGTTCTACCAGACGGCTTTTCAATTACGCATGGCCCAGAATATTGATTTGGGCCTTTCGGGCCCGTTCGTCGCGTTCGCGATGGACGTAAATGCCAATGGCGCGAATGATCTACTTGGTATTGCAAATCTGACCACCGGCCAGGTGATGACAAGTATCGACGGTACAAATTGGCGCCAGGGCTGGTAGGCTGAGCTTCATGTGTCTACCAGGGTCGACTGGTTTCGCCGCTGGTTCATCGAGCCCGAAGCTTCCATAAATGCTTCCCTTGCATTAGCCGTTGCAAGCGGGCAAAACATTATCGATGCGTAGGGCAAAATCTTTTCTTCGGCGCGTTATCGCCGACACGTGGCGGCATTTCAGCACTGATGATGGGTGGGCACTGGCAAGCCACGTGGCCCTTTCCGGCATCATGGCCCTGTTCCCGTTTCTGATTTTTGCCACGTCGCTGGCGAGTTTTCTCGGTGCGAGCGCCTTCACCGATACTGCCGTTCACGTCATTTTCGATACGTGGCCGGAAGTCATTGCCAAGCCGATAGCGCAGGAAGTGCGCAATGTTCTCAATATCCAGCGCGGCGGCCTCCTGACCATCAGCGTGATCGCAGCGGCCTATTTTGCGTCGAACGGTATCGAGGCGCTTCGGGTCGCGCTCAACCGTGCCTATAGGGTCATCGACACGCGTTCGATCATCTATTGCCGCCTGCAAAGCCTCGGCTATGTCGTCGTCGCAACGATCGGCATCATGGCCATAAGCTTTCTTTTGATCCTCGCGCCGCTCGCCATGCGCATCGCCACCATCTATATTCCCGAACTCGTGCTTATTTCCGCAACGATCGGCTTCTGGCGGTACTGTATTGCTTCTGCGGTGCTCATTATCGGCCTGCTTGTCGTGCATCTCTGGTTACCCGCGGGGCATCGCACCTTCATGGAGATACTGCCAGGCGTGTTGGTGACGCTCCTCGCCTGGACCATTGGCGCGACGATCTTCGCCAGCTATCTTGAAACCTTCGCCAATTATGTATCGACCTATGCCGGCCTTGCATCGATCATGGCGGCCATTGTTTTCCTTTATATCATTGCCGCGATCTTCATCATCGGCGCCGAGATCAACGCTGCGATCATCCGTTACTGGGAGAGCGTGGAGGCTGAACGCGCCTGACCGGTCGAGAGCGCGACGCCAAGGGTCGCTATGAACATTCCCACGAGCTGAAACGGTGTCAGTGTCTCGCCGAAGAGCGCATAGGCCATCAGCGCCGTGACGCCCGGAACAAGATAGAACAGCGAAGCAACCTTCGACACCGCTCCCTGGTTGATGAGCAGCATCAGCAGAAGAACGGCACCGATCGACAGCACGAACACCAGCCAGAACATCGCAAACACCAACTCGCCCGACCATATTACGGTGTGCGTTTCAAGCAATAGCGAGAAAATGCCGGTGAGGACGGCGGCGCCAAGATATTGCAGGCTCGTGCCTGCCTTCAGGTCGATATTGCGGACAAAGCGCTTTTGCCAGACTGTACCGATGCTGATGGCGACGACAGAAAAAATCGCCGCCGAAACTGTAGCCGGCGTAATGCCGCCTGCGGATATCGCCAGCTTCGGCCACAGAACCATCGCGACGCCGATAGAGCCGACCGCCAGCCCGGCCAGATGCCGCCGCTGGATGGATTCGCGCAGGACCACGCCAGCGATGAGTGCCGTGATCAAAGGCTGCAAGCCAACGACGAGTGCCGACATGCCTGCGGGCAAGCCATTGTGGATGGCCCAGAAGGCGGCGCCCAGGTAGGCACCATGGATGAGGCATCCCGCTATCACCGCATGGAGCGCGCTGCGTTTGCCCGGCCAATGGTTGCCGGCAAGGGCAACCCATAGTCCGAGGATAGCGCCCGCGATGGCGAAGCGGACGGTCAGGAAATAGAACGGCTCCATATAGGGCATGGCATAGCGCGCACCGATGAAGCCGGAAGCCCAGAGGATGACGAAGAGTGCGGGAAAATAGCGGGCGGGCATTATCGGCAGGACCATATCGATGCGTTCGTGTGCTGATCTATACCGAATTGATCCGGACAACCAGAAGTCGTTAACGCCGCAGCTTGTCGAACCATTCGTCGCCATTGTGCCCTTCGAACGACAATCCCACCATTGCCTTTATCTCCGCTGGAGTGGCGCCGTCTTCGCGCAGGGAGCGCAACGACGTGTCCTTGCGGCTTTTGGAAAGCTTCTTGCCGTCCTTGTCGAGCAAAAGCGAATGGTGATGATAGAGAGGCGGCTCGATGTCGAAGATCTGCTGCAGCAGGCGATGGACGCTGGTTGCATGGAAGAGGTCCTTGCCGCGGACGACATGGGTGATGCCTTGCAACGCATCGTCGATGACGACGGACAGGTGATAGCTCGTCGGAATGTCCTTACGGGCGATGATGACGTCACCCCAAACCTGCGGCGCAGCTTCCACCATAGCTGCCTCCTCGATAGGAGAGTCGAGTGATATTTCGCGCCAGCTGAGCGGCGCGCTGATATGGTTCAACGCGCGATCCATGTTCAGCCGCCATGAGAAGGGTTGCCCTTGGGCGATCCTCCTGTCACGCTCGCGGGCTGGGAGCTGCCGGTCTGTGTGCGGATAAAGCAGTGCACCATCGGGATCGCGGGGCCAATTGTCCACGCCTCCCGCAATATGTCCGATTTCCCGCCTGATCCCGCCGCGGCTGAGAAACGCCGGATAGACGAGCTCCAGTCCGATCAGCCTGTCGAGTGCCTCCTCATAGACGGAAAAGTGCTCGGATTGGCGGCGAACGGGCTTCTCCCATTCGAAGCCGATCCAGTGCAAATCCTCCTGCATGGATTGCTCCAGCGCAGGAGTGCAGCGCTCGCGGTCGATATCTTCCATGCGCAGCAGCAACCGCCCGCCACATGCATCGGCCATCCGCTGGTTCAACAAAGCGGAATAGGCGTGGCCAAGATGCAGATGGCCATTTGGACTTGGAGCAAAGCGAAAGACCGGATCTGTCATGAGTGATGAACTGGCATTCTTGCAGGTGTACCTCCTGGATTGATACGGTGTTTGCCAAACGAAGCAAAGTGGGCCGGTTTCAATGCGCAGGATAGACACGCTGGAAGACATTGCGGAAGGATTGGAAGTCCTGGTAGGTCGCCATCCCGAACTCGCGGCAATCGCCGAGCGGGCAGGGCCGCTGCCGCTGCGACGCTCGGTTCCCGGGTTCGAAAGCCTTGCTTCGGTAATCGTCTCGCAGCAGGTCTCGAAGGCCAGCGCGGATTCGATCTGGAAACGGCTCGTCAGCATCATCGACCCGCTGACACCGGAAAACTATCTGGCGAGCGGCGAGGAAGCGTGGCGGCGCGCCGGCCTTTCCCGTGCCAAGCAGGCGACGCTCGTGCGCATCAGCGAGGCGATCATCGCTGGAGAACTTGATCTCGGGGCCCTCGCCGATATGCCTATCGACCAGGCCATGCAGATAATGACCAATGTCAAGGGCATCGGACCGTGGACGGCGGAAGTCTATCTGCTGTTCTCCGCTGGGCACGCGGATGTCTTTCCTTCCGGTGATGTCGCGCTCCAGCACGCTTACGCCCACGCCTATGGCGAATCAGTACGGCCGGACTCCAAGGCACTGCGGCTCCTGGCCGAACGCTGGTCTCCCTGGCGCGGTATTGCGGCGCGTCTTTTCTGGGCTTACTATGCAGCAACGCGTGGCCGCGATGGCACACCAGCGCCATGAAGTTGAAATAGCGGCGTTTTTCCCTGCATAACACCGCAATTTGCTTCACATTCCTGTCACGTCCGGCTTACAATAATGATGCTTGATGGTTGGATTGGGAGTTGATTCCTTGACAATAGCCGTCTCGCCGGACGGGTTACCGGCTCTGGTACTCAATGCGGACTATCGTCCGCTCAGTTATTATCCCTTGTCGCTATGGTCCTGGCAGGACGCGATCAAGGCGGTTTTTCTTGACCGTGTGAACATCGTCGCCGAATACGAGCATGAGGTTTCCTCGCCCTCCTTCGCGATGCGCCTGCCAAGCGTGGTTTCGCTCAAGACCTACATCAAACCTTCGCGCAACCCCGCCTTCACAAGGTTCAATGTCTTCCTGCGCGACCGTTTCGAATGTCAATATTGCGGCTCCGATGAAGATCTGACCTTCGATCATGTCATCCCGCGCTGTGCGGGCGGCGAGACAATCTGGGAGAATGTCGTGGCTGCCTGTTCACCATGCAATCTTCGCAAGGGCGGACTGATGCCCAACCGCGCCAAAATGTGGCCGCGGCAGAAGCCTTACGAGCCGACCGTGCATGACCTGCACAATAACGGCCGCCTGTTTCCACCAAACCATCTGCATGAAAGCTGGATGGATTATCTGTACTGGGATGTCGAGCTCGAACCCTGAGACCTCTGCCAATCCACCCCGATGGCCATCTGATGCGGTTTTCTGCGCTTCCGGTGCTCACGTACACCCTGTACGCTGCGCGCCGGTCCTCGAAAACCGCACCAGCTGACTCGCCAGGCTGAATTCTCAGATGGTCCCGGCCAATCCCGGCTGGCTAGCGCCGACTATCTCTCCCCTTGTGGGAAGGAGATCGAAGAGAGGGGGTAGTCTAGAAGCAAATCCCCTCTCTGGCGATTTCTAGCACTTAGCAAAGAGGCTAAGATGCTGAAATGGCTTTCTCCCCCACGAGGGGGAGATAAGAACCGTCTAAGTCTTCGCTGCACCACGAAATGCAACGATCATGAGAATGAAGCTCGCGATCGCATTCCAGCCGGCGAAGGACAGGCCGAACACGCGCAGTGCCGCCGTATCGCATGCAGGCGGATGAATGGCGTTCATATCGTTCAAGAGACTGCCTGCATCCGTGGTGATCGACATGGATACCGCCGTGCAATCGGTGGGTCCCGCCCAGAATTTCCATTCAACGCCCGCGTGAAAGATGGCGAGGCCGAGACCGATGAGCATGAGGAGTCCGCCGAGAGCCAGGAGAAGCCGGGTCAGGCCCGCCGGCCATTTCAAACCTGCCGACGCCACCGCGAGCACCATCAAAGGAATTCCGGCATAATAGGGAAAGCGCTGCTCAAGGCATAATTTGCACGGAAGGTAGCCGCCGATATATTGAAATCCGAGCGCTGACCCGACTGTGAAAATCATCGCGACGAGGAGAAACACAGCCGTCCTGAAATGGATGTGGGTGTTCGTAACATTCATGTTGTCTGGACGTCCTTATTCATGCGGCCTGGTTACAACTGGGTGTAGTGAAACAATGCATAAAGCAATATCAGAACAAGCGCTGCTGCACCGGCAATAAGACCAAGCCGCTTCTCGATAAAATGGCGGATAGGCTCGCCATAGCGCCTCAAAAGCCATGCGAGAAAGAAAAAGCGCGCACCGCGCGCAAGAACCGCCGAAACGACGAACAGCCAGATATTGATGCCTGCCGCTCCCGACAGGATCGTCACGATCTTGATCGGCGGCAGGTGGGCGAGCCCCGAGGTGACGAGGAGTAGCAAGATTGCATCGGCGCTGGTTGAACCGCGCAAGTGTTCGAACGCGTCGAGCTTGCCGTACATTTCGAGGATCGGCTTGGCCAATGTCTCATAGGCATAGTAGCCGAGCAGCCAGCCGGCTATGCCGCCGAGAACAGATGCAACGGTTGCGACGAGGGCATAGCGATAAGCTCGTTCAGGACGCGCCAGCGCCATCGGAAGGTAGAGTACATCGGCCGGGACAAGAAACACCGAACTCTCTATGAACGCGATGACGGCAAGCCAGACCTCCGCAGATTTGCGGGCGGCGAGCGACATGGTCCAATCGTATAGTCTGCGCAGCATAGGCTAGTTCCTGTCGGGGAGGCTGTTGGAGAGTCGTGCGGTCTTCAGGGTCTGTCGATATTCACCCCGTGACGGCCTGGAATGGCATTTTTATGCTCTCCCGGCGCCCTTGAACAAGAATGTTCACACCGCGCCGGTCCTTAAAAATCACCATTTCCGCTCGTCCTGACCTGAATCTCGCCAGACCCTAGAGCAAAATGCGGCCAATTAAAATCATTTCGCTCAATCTTTTGCCAAGGCTGTTGTCCCGGGTCATTCGCCTCTATTTGTCTCGTGCGGACGGGGCAACACACGATGTGTTACATTCTAGAAATCATCTTATAGCTGTTGACCGAAAGGTAGCTCTGCATGTATCTGGTTTTTGATGGTCGTGGTACACCCATGTCCGACGCTCTTGCGATCCCCCTTTGCGGAATGGGCAGACGCGCCTGAGTCAAGTCACATTCCAAAAGGAGTGCTGGTTCGATTTCGGCAGGGGGCACCATAAGCTGGGCATCGTGAGAAGTTTCCCGCGATTTTTTTATGACGTATTGAATATTATTTTTTTTGATTTCAGGTGCCTATGAGTACAGACGGTTTCGCTACAATAATCGGTAGCATCAATACACCACTTGCCTTGGCAGCTCTTTCACTGCTTATTATTGGTTCAATTCTGTATGTTGCCGCCAAAGACGGTAGAGAACGACCCATACTGGTGCGATACGGTTTTGGGGTGTCCGCGTTGTTTGGATTATTGGCCATCGGCGGCTTCATGGCTGATAGCTACATGAACGAGGTCTTCCTTGTCGAGGGCAACGTTACTGATGAAACGGGCAGGAGTATCGAGGGCGCTGTTGTCGACATTGTCGGTCTGGGCCGCAGCATTTCCCTCTCAGATGGTACTTTTATAGTGCCGATGTCTCGCAAGAAGGTGCAATCGGTCTACAACGTCAGAGTTCGAAAAGCTGGATTTGAGGATTGGACCGGCCCCATTTCGGGCCCTTATCCAAAATTTATTGAGATAAACACACCTGCTCGCCAATTTACTCAAAAGGACGTTCACATCACAAGCGATGGAATGGTGTCAGTCTATTTGGGAGTTGGTGAATTCCTTACTGGAGTTCAAGCGCTAAACAATACGTCAAGAGCCGAGTCGTTCCAGACGCTTGCGATGCGATTAACCAGCCCATCGGACAAGATTATTGAACTTTCTCCTGATGCGATTCTTAATTCTTCGAATGGAACAGATCCCTTTACCACCTTAACAGTCGGGCCTTTGTCCGAACTATCGCAACGAATTATCTGGAGGGATGACGCGGCGATATCAAACGCGAAGATGGTGGCCCGTGATAGCGGCCTATTGGCCGGACCGAAGACCTGCATTCCGGGCCGGGGGGCAGTCGAAAAGGATCTCGCAATAGAGAAATTCTTTGACCAGAATTTTTTTTGGGAGGAGGGAGTTTGGAAGGGAGCGTTCACAATGACCACCGATCGTGCCAAGGTGAGCAAGGCCTTTAGCTTCGTTCTGTCCAAATCTCAAGTCGCTTCGTTGCACGGGTCGAAGTTGGCATACCTCCAGTGCAGAGGGCTGGAACACGGAAACCACTACTTCTCTGACGCTGGTGCCAAGAGTTCGTTGCCGGTAAACTTTGAACTGGTGGATTGAACGCAAAACCTGAACATATTGGTAATTTACTCTCGTCCCGGTCGCCGAATTTTGGTGTAGACACCACACACTTCAAAACTTATCGCGAACTCACCTTTGTTTTCTCAATTCCGCATCCACTCGCGAACGAGGCGTGCGATTCTGCGTGCGCGCCGCTAAGGTGAAGCTGTGAGGCCGTCTTAGGGGCGGCGCGGTCGGCATTTGATCCTTCAGCGTCCGAATGGGCAACCCATGCCGCGTTGCAATCAACAAATCATCTTATTATTGTTGACCGAAGGGTGGCTCTGCATGTATTTGGCTTGTCACGGGCGTGGGTTCACCTGTGTCCGAACGCTCTTGCGGCCCCCTTGGCGGAATTGGTAGACGCGCCTGACTCAAAATCAGGTTCCGAAAGGAGTGCTGGTTCGATTCCGGCAGGGGGCACCAACGACAGGCTTCAACCCATCTCCAGCGGTATGGCAAGTCGGGATACCCGATGCTCTGAAAAGGTTGCGAGCGCTTCATTCTTTCTCAACAATCACCCGCAGCTGTCTTACAAGATCTGCTATCTGCGGGTCACCGGGCTGCAGGCGGGCAAGCGCCTCAGCATGTTTGAGTGTCTCCGAATAGCGCCGGAGTTTGAGGCCAAACTGGATTGTGGTGCCAAGCTGGTTTGCGTCGGTTTCGCCCGGAAGAGGTTGGTCGAGCATTGCGAAAGCATCCGCGGTGCGCCCGACCGAATCGAGCGCAATGGCGAGAGTTGTCCTATAGCGGGAATTGCGGGGGTCGAGGCTCACGGCCCGTTCGAGTTCATCAATAGCGCTCGGCATGGCCTTGCGGCGAACGAGCGACAAGGCATGGCCGTAACGCAAATCGGCCTGGTCGGGCGAGATTGCGATCGCCTCGGCGTATGCGCGTTCGGATTTTTCGTCTTGGCCGGTCGCACGGTAAAGCTCGGCAAGGTTAATCCTCGCTCCGGAGAGTGCAGGATCAAGCGCGATAGCCTCACGGAATGCCGTCTCCGCTTCGCCGGGGCGCTGCTGGCCCAAAAGGAACGATCCGAAGTTGTTCTGCACTTCGGCAGCATCGGCATTGGCTTTAACATAGGCGCGAAGATCTTCGATGGCGGCAGCGAATTTTTTTCGTTCATCGCCGAGGAAATTCAGCGGCGGTGTGCTGCCCAGCGCCGTAGCCGCTGCTACGCGCACGGCCCGTGTTTCGTCACCGAGCAGCTTGCCGATCGCATAGGACCTGCGCTCAGGCGGCAGGTTATTCCCGGCTTCCGCAGCTCCGAGCCGGACGAGCGGATCGGAATTTTCCGCCGCCGCCTTTATATCCGCGACGACGTCTGCTCCACCGATCCGGCTCATGGCCGCGATCGCGCTGCCCTTGATGATGGCAGCCTGCTCGCGGTCCGCCACGATCTTGCGCAGGGCCTCGATGGAAGCCGGATCGTCTTGCGCCGCGCCGGCGAAGGCATGGGCGATGGTCGGGCGTTCGCGCCATGACGTGCCGTACCACGCGTCCATGATTTCGGCCGCCCAGGTGTCGGGCTTGCCCGCATGGCAGGTGGTGCAGGCATTGGGTGTGCCGTAAGCCGCCGACAGGTCGGGCCGAGGGATCGTCAGGGAGTGGTCGCGCCGCGGATCCACCTTCATGTAGGTGCGCTCGGGCATGTGGCAGCTGGTGCACTGCGCGCCGGGTGAACCCATCGGATGATGCGTATGGGCTGGAGTATCGAAATCGCCTGCCGGATTGTAGTGGGCAAAGCGTTCCGGAGTGATTTCTGTATGGCATTGGGTGCACAGGGCATTGCCCTGCGCCTTGAGCTTGGCTTCATGCTGCGTGTGGCAATCGAGACAGGTAACGCCCGCTTTCGCCATCTTGCTTTGCTGGAAGGAACCGTACTCGAAGACCTCGTCAAGGATCTGGCCGTCCGGGAAATAAAGGTCCGGCCGGAGCAGCGCCGGCGAGAATTGATCGAGAAACGGCTGTCCGGCCTGTTGACCGCCGAGAAGCCGGGTCCGCCGCGAGTGGCAGCCAAAGCAAGTGCTCGCATCAGGTTTCGCAAGTCCCAGATCGGGGCCTATGGTCGTCAGGGCAGACTGCGACTTTGCCTCGGCCCATTCCACATGTTTTGCGCCGCCGCCATGACAGGACTGACAACCGATGCTGGTCGCCACATAGGTTGACCGATATTCCTTCGTCCCCGGCTGGAAATTGGCCTGAGGATCGGTCGAATGACAATCGATGCAGGTCCGGTTCCAGCGGTAGAACGGGCCCGTCCAGTGATAGGTCGAACCGGGCTTGGCCGGTTTGCCCTGACCAAGCCAGAACCACTCCCGCTTGTTCGTGTCCCATGCCATGTCGAGAGCCTGCAACCGCCCTCCGCCGAGGTCGACGAGGTACTGCTGAAGCGGCTCATAGGCGAAGGTGTATTTTATCTCGAACTCTGCCTGCTTGCCATCAGGGCCCTCGGTGCGCACGAAGAAGCGACTGTCGCGGCGAAAGAAGGTCGAAGCGATACCGTCATGTTCGAGTTCGACATTATTGAAATTACCCCGCACGGTCTCGTCGCCGGCGAGGGCCATCGCCTTGGCATGATTTGACTTGGCAAAGGCCTCGGCCTCGCTGGCGTGGCAGGAGGCGCACTTCTTCTCGTCGACGAAACCGTCGTGGATCGAAATCAGCGGGTCGACAGCAGCAGTCGAGACATTCTCGGCGCGAGCATGCAAGGGGAACGCAAGCAGGCCGCAAAGGGAAAAGCTCGCCAAAAGAATTCCCGCCAAGCGAACATTCAGCCTATCCATTGCGGCGTTTTCTTCCTGCAGTATCCGGGACAGCAATCGCTCAATCGGGAAAGATTTGCTTCCAGTCAGCCTTCATGTCGACGACTGTCCACTGGTTCACGCTCGCAGCATCGAGCGCCTTGTCGAGGCGTCCGAAGTCGGTGTTGCGATCATAGGCATATTCGCGCTCGGCATCCGTATGGTGAACGATCAGCCCGAAGCCCGGCTTGCCGCCCAAAGTCGTCCATTGCAGCATCTCGAGGTCACCATCGGAATTGCCGAACGCGGCGATCGGACGGCGGCCAATGTGCTCGTTGATACCGACGGGCTTGCCCGCCTTGTCATCGATGAAATTGACTTGTGGTAGCCGCATCAAGGTCGGTGCGCCGTCCTTCATCTCGAACTGTGTTTTGATCGATGAACCGACCACCTGTTCGGGCGGGATTCCGTAAACCTTATCGGTCCACGGCCGCATGAACTCGATGCCGCCACCCGACACGATGAAGGTCTTGAAGCCATTGGCGCGCAGATAAGCGAGCAGTTCGAGCATCGGCTGATAGACAAGGTCGGTGTAAGGCTTCTTGAACCGGGGGTCACGCGCGGTGGCAATCCAGTCGGTCACTATCGTCTGAAATTCCTGGGCCGTCATTCCGGAGTGGGTGGTCATGAGGAGTTCCACCAGGCCTTTTTCTCCCAAGGCGGCAAGCGTCTTCATATCACTCTCGAGCACCGCCTTGAAGGGCTGCGTATCCTTCCATTCGGGGTGAGATGCGGCCTCGGCCTTGACGCGGTCGAGGACGAAGGCGAGCTGGGTGTACATCGGATGCTCGGTCCACAAGGTGCCGTCATTGTCGAATACGGCGATGCGTTCTGGTTCCGCTACGAAGTCGGTCGAGCCCTCCTTGGTCACCTTCTCGACGAAGGCGACGATGGCGGCTTTCGGGGCCGTGTCATTCCATGACGGAAGCGGATCGTTTTGCGCCCACGCATGGACGACGAAAAGAAGCGTGGTCGCGATGCCCAGCGCGAGGGTGCGGGCAAGTTGATATGTCGTGAACATGATGGAAGCCCTCTAATAGCCGCGCAGAAGTTGATCGGCCCCCGGTCAAAACCGGGGGCCGTTTGTGTCGTCAATTGCCGGTGGGCAAGGTGAGGGTGACACCCTCTTTCGCGAGCGAGTCCCGCACCCACTGGAACTTCTCGTAGTTCGAAAGCGTGATTGGTCCCGTGTAGCCGACACTCTGCATTTTCCGTGGCGGATAATCGACATAGGTCTTCATGATCTTCTTCAGCTCTTCACCCATGACGACGCCCATCCAGGTCCGCTCGGTGAAGTTGTTCATGAAGATGTCATAGCGCTCCTGCGGGTCCTGCCACAGGTCGAACACCTGCGGTACCGTGGCGACGTATTTCTCCGCACCCTTCCAGCCAAGATTGGAGTCCACGGCCAGACCACCGGTCGACGCTCCGTCGTCGCCGCGGATATTGAACGCGAACTTGTAGTTGTTGAAGCGAATGGCGCCTGGCGAGAGTTCGTCCTCGGTAAAGTAGAACCAGGATTTACGCTCGGATTTGCCCGTACCAAGCAGGACCGGCGACATATCATAGCTGTCGAAGATGATGGGTTTGTCCTCGCGATCCTTGTCAGGCAGCGGAACACCGGCGACGGAGGCGAATGTTGCCATGAGATCGAGGCCGCCGACAACGTCATGATTCTTCGTATCGGGCTTGATCTTGCCGGGCCATACGGCAATTGCGGGAACGCGGTTGCCGCCTTCGCGCAAGGTGCCCTTGGTACCGCGGAAGGGCGTGTAACCGGCATCAGGATAGACATCCTGCCAAGCGCCATTGTCCGTCGTGTAGAAAACCAGAGTATTCCGGTCGAGGCCGGTTTCGCGCAGCTTGTCCATGATGCGCCCGATACGCGTGTCAAGTTCCACTACCGAATCCGCATATTTGCTTTTCGACAGGGACTTGTGCTGGAATTCGGGTGCCGGCAGGTTCGGCTGGTGAACCTTCATGAAATTGACGTTGATGAAGAAGGGCTCGTCCGGCTTTTGCGACGCCGCGTCAAGGAATTCAATCGCTGCTTTCTCGACATAGCCATCGAAGAACGGAATACCGACCACGCCTTCCTTGCCATCGATCGTCGGGGTATCGACATATTGGCCGTTGATCTTGAAGTCCTCTGTTGCCGGACCTCCGGCCTTGCCGGACAGCGAGCCCTTGGTCACTTTCTGGAACATCTCCCTGAGATCCGTAGGCATGTCAGGGAACCAGGTCGGATCGGCGTAGGTATAGGCATTGAGATGATAAAGGCCCGTATATTTCATCTCGTCATAGCCTTGGGCAATCGGAAGTGCATAGTCGGCTTCACCGAGATGCCACTTGCCAGTGAAGTAGGTGTGGTAGCCCCCGCGCTTCAGCACCGACGCGAGCGTCCATTCCGCCGCCGGCAGGCCTCCGCCCTGGCCCTGGAAGGCCACTGTGGTCATGCCGCTGCGGTTCGGAATGCGGCCGGTCTGCATGGCGGCACGGCCGGGCGTGCAACTTGGCTGGGCATAAAACGAGAAGAACGTCATGCCCTCGTCTGCAAGTTTGTCGATGCTTGGTGTCGGCATGCCGCGTCCTTCGCCGCCGCCATAAGGTCCAAGATCACCATACCCCGTGTCATCGGAGACGATGAACAGGATGTTGGGCTTTTTTTGCGCGTCCTGCGCTTCGGCGGGTGCGAGCGCACCGCACAACACCGTCCCGGCGACCAATGCGCCAAGACGGAACTTCAGCATTCTCCCGGTCATTTTTCAACTCCTCGGTTTGATCACGTACTTATCGGTTCGCGGGCGGTCGGCGGCCTGAACTTTCTCCCGGTGCGAAACAGCGATGCGAGCATTGATTGTCAAAGTGTTCGAATGGTACGAAGTGTGCGCAGATCCGCAGCGTGAGGTGCCGTCCCCGGCAATACGCGTCCAGGTATTTTCTTCGGCGTATGCCTGCTCCTCCAAGCTATTCTTGGATCAGCTTCCGAGTGAAGTACGTAACAGTTACAAACGCCGGTCTCCCCGGCGGCCCGTCAAGACTTTAATTATCAACATCCACGGGGTTGGCCGACCGCTCGATTCACCTCATGCGTGCGGCACAGCAAGTGGCGGTCAATGAGGTCGAGGCTTATAGAAAACGAGAGCGGGATGGGGTCGCCGCGCATGCGCTGTGCACCTGTAACTGTTACGTACTTCACTTCTGCGGGTTGAAGCGGACCTATGTCGTAAGCAGGAGCGGCTTCCACGGTGCTCCCACCGTTTCCACAGGAGCAGGAGTTGAAAATGACTTTGTTTCACAAGATGCTTGGGTGCGCTGCCTTGTTAATCCCGTTTGAGGCGAGTGCCCAATCTTCTCAAATCGGCATGCTCTCCTGCGACATTTCCAAGGGAATAGGAATGTTCGTCGTGGAGAAGCAAAAGCTTTCCTGCACGTTCAAGCAGAACAATGGCGGCAATATCGATAATTATACGGGATCGCTCGACCAATATGGAGTCGCGATCGGCGAGGTCGCATCGGGGCACCTGATCTGGGGCGTCGTAGCAGCAACGAGCGGACTTCCAGCGGGAGCGCTCGCCGGCACCTATGCGGGTGTCGGAGCAAACGCTTCGGTCGGCCCGGGAGCAGGTGCGAACATTCTGGTTGGTGGTACGGGCAGAGCGTTTTCCCTGCAGCCTATCTCGGTAGAGGGCCAGGAAGGCATCAATTTCGCCGGAGGGGTTACGACCGTCACGTTAAATCCGGCACCCTGACGTGAGTGCTGCCGCAATAATTGTGCAGGTTGCCGGAACTGTGGCATAATTCGGACATGGCGATGAATGTCTGGGCAATCCACAATGGCGCAGCCGGGACGGATGGGGTAGGAGGCAAATCAGTTGCAGTCGCCTATTCCGTGGGAGTGTTCTGCTGGCTGCTGTCGGCCGGCGTCTATATTGCGGCAAAATGGGTTGTTCCGGAGATGCCGCCCTGGGCGCTGTGCTTCTGGCGCGTGCTGATTGCCTGGGCAATCCTGCTACCGATCGTACACGGACACTTCAACGCCATGGCCGGGCTCGTGCGGGCCCGTTTTCTCGAACTGCTCTTGGTAGGTGGGATTGGGCTTGCGATCTGCCAGGGCCTGGTTTTCGTGGGGCTGAAATATGCCGACGCCACCACGGCAGGCATCATCATGGCCCTGATCCCCATCGTCACCATGATCCTCGCCCGTTTCATTTTGGGCGAGCCAATGGGAGTTTGGCAGGTGATCGGCTCGATCATAGCCTTCGTCGGGATCGTCGTCATTATCGTCAAGGGCAGCCCCGCGGCGCTTTTGCGTCTGGACATCAATCCCGGCGAATTGTGGATCGTCGCCGGCGCGTTTTGCTTCGGTCTATATGCCGTGCTGCTTCGCCGCGCGAAATTCGATCTGAAGCGTCTGCCGCTCCTTGTCGTACTGCTTGGCGCTGCGGCGCTTACAGCTCTGCCGTTCTATCTCTGGGAACTGGCTTCCGAGGACCGTTTCGCGCTCGATGCAAGCGGGCTCATCGCGCTGGCCTATGTGGCGGTTCCGGGCGGGGCGCTGATGTACTACCTCTTCAATTGGAGTATTGAAGCACTGGGTGCGGCGCGGGCGGGCGTGCTGCTATATCTCCAGACGATCTTTACCGCCGTGCTCGCCTATCTGATCCTTGGCGAGCGCCTGCAATCCTATCATCTGGAAGGGGCGGCGATCATCGTCGTTGGTCTGCTACTCGTCATCCTGCTCAAGCCTTCGAGCAAACCAGCGGCAAAAACGATCTCGGGAGGCTAAGATCAGCAGTTATGGGGGAAGTTCGATGCTGCGCGCGGGGCGTGTGACAATCGCGATCATGCTCGGCGCGATCGTGATGCTTGCGACGGCTTGGGCGGTCGCCGCGCTCTACTTCCGGCTGCCTTTGCCCGAGCCTCTCAGGGTTGCTGCCGGCTGCTTGTTCGGACTGCTTGGCCTCGCAACCGTGATCGCGCTGTTCACGCGCCTGCGTGTTCAGTCCCTGATCGTATTTCTGGTTTGCTTCGGCTTGCTACTGACATGGTGGCGCACGATAAAGCCGCTTGAGCAGGCGGACTGGGCGCCGGAGGTGGCCCGGCAGGTGACGGGAGAGCGCGACGGCGATTTGCTGACGCTGACAAACGTCCGCGACTTTGAATGGCGGGGCAAGACCGATTTCGTCGAACGTTGGACCACACGAACCTACGACTTGAAAAAGATCAGGTCCGCCGACCTTTTCATGTCCCAGTGGGGAAATCCGAATATTGCCCACGTGATGATGAGCTTCGGCTTCGAAGGTGACGACTATATCGCGTGGTCGGTAGAGGTGCGCCGGCGCGTCGGCGGCTCGTTTTCGCCTGTTGCAGATCTGTTCAAGAGCCATCCCCTGGTCATAGTCGCCGCTGACGAGCGAGACGTGGTCGGTGTCCGTTCGAACTTCCGCGGAGAGGACGTGCAAATCTATCGCCTCAAGGCCTCTCCCGAAGCTGCGCGGGCCCTGCTGCTCGAATATGTGGTCGACGCCAATGCGCTGGCGGCGACGCCGGAATTCTACAATTCGATAACGACGAACTGCACGACGACCATCGTGAAGATGATAAGGGCGGTCGGCGATGCCATTCCGCTTGATTGGCGGCTGATCGTGAACGGTTACCTGCCCGAATATGCCTATGAAAATGGAGCACTCGACACAAGCCTGCCGCTGTCAGAACTGCGGGAGCGGGCTCATATCGACAAACGTGCATCGGCTGCAGGCCTGACGCCTGACTTCTCAAGGCTCATTCGCGTCGACGTGCCTGCGCCCGTTCGTGGAGGATAGATACGAAGATCCGCCGATGATTGGGTAAACAGCTCAAGTATGCCGACACAACAACCTCTGGAGGAAGCAATCGATGCGCATCATAGCAGCAATGACAATCGTTTCAGCCCTGACACTGGTCAGCTGTCAATCAAGTGGGGACGATTCTGACGCGGTGCCCGCATCCGCCGTACCGGCGAGCATGGATGCGACGGCAACAGCTTCCAACGGTGCGCCGATGGACATTGCGGATCTGGTGAATGCGCCTGTCGCCAGCGCAAAAGGCCAGATGCAGGCCAGAGGTTACAGAATCGGCGTTGAACAGGGACAGACCGTATTCTGGTGGAACCCGCGGACGACGATTTGCGCGACCACGGTCACGGCCAACGGCCGCCTTCAGACAATCGGCACCGCGTCGGCCCGCTTTTGCGGACAAAATTCGAACTGATATTCGATTTCGCATCCACGCCGGGGGCATCGCCATGGCAATCTACCGCAGATCAGGGTCCGAGTTGTCTGAAAGATCTTCGTCGTCCGAACCCTTGGCCCGTGCCCTGTCGAGCCTGCCGAACTCCGTCATGATGCTGACGAGAATGCTTGCGGTCCAGCCAAACGTGAACAAGCCCGATATTGCTATGATCGGCCCCAGCAGACGCCAGCGGTCAGGCAGAGCGATATTGCCTTCACCAAGCGTGGTATAGCTCTCGAGAACATAGTAGTAGCTGTCCCGCATCGAGGGGATGACGCCGCGCTCGTAGATCGGGATAGCCCAGATGAGGGTTTCCGCGAAGTGCAGGATGACCAGAGACGCGATGGTCAATGCGAGCAGAAGGTTGAGCCGCCAATGTGGCGTAGTCCTGGTCATGCGTATCCAGGATTTGCTGAACCGCCGATTTATGATGCGGATTCCCGCGCCATGAACGAAGATAATGACAATCAGGAACACGGTGCCGACGGCAATTTCCAGAACAGGTTCGGGGGCTGAAAGCCCGATCACTTACGTCCCCTCATGTTGCGGAGGCGTTCGCGAACGAGCCGTGCGATATTTTGCGTGCGCCGATAGAGGTGAAGCTGTGAAGCTGCCTGCCGGGCTGCACGGTCGGCGGCCGGTGTCAGTCCGATCACCAGCGTCCCGACCGGCTCGCGCTCCATGAAAAGCCGGGAAACCACCGGGTGGTCGGGAACGGCGCATGAATCGGTGCGCTCGATATTCGGATCATCCAGGTGGTTTTTCAGCATCTCGATCATCAGGAGGACCCCGGGCGAATAAGCCGCCAGGCTCTCGTCATAGGCGGTTTTCCACGTCCAGGCTTCGCCAGCTTCGACAAAGACCACGAGAACGGCAATGACCTTGCCATCGAGTTCGAGTGTGTGGATGCGGGCGAGATCGCGGGCCGCCAGGTTGTTGACTGCCTCACGGGCAAACGCTGCGCGGAACCTATCGACCGCCATTGCCGAGCCGCGCTGGCCCTTCCAGCCGCTCGCTTCAAGAACGAGAAAATCTTCCAGCCGAGCCCGAATTTCTTCTTCGCTTCGAGCGACACTATAGGTCAGCTTGCCTTTTTCGGCGAGACGGCGCCATAACCGCCGGTATTCTTTGGCATGTTTGGCGCCAATGGCGTCACGGAGATACTCTGAACCCTCCCTGGTACTTTCGAGGAAGGGGCGTTCGATCTGGTTGACAGTCATCAGCGGGAGGTTGCGGTCCAGGGCGATGGAGCGGATCAGTTGCGCCACAGTCCGGTTGAGCAGCATGTCAGGAAGGACAAGGATTTCCGGGAACTTCAAGTGCTTGCGCGCCAGCATGTCGAACAGATCGTTGATGACGCCGACAGGATCATCCCGATCGATCAGCGGCGTGCCTTGCGGTCCGAATGGTGTGGCCCAGGCGCGGATAATGGAAGCCGTGACGTTGAAACCCGGACGCTCGATCGTATAGGGCATGAGGAAGCGCAGGCGGCTCTTCACGTCGTTTTCGTCGCGCATGACCATGAAACGGACCTGCCGGTCGTCAAGGCGCGGCATGGCGGGGGCGAGGAAGCGCGGATTGAAGAAGATGTTCGGCTCGATCGTGCGGTAGGTCAGATATTCGAGTTCCTCCAGCAATTCGAAACCGGCCGAGGCCGAGTAGACGGAAAGCTTGCGCGGAACGGCGCGTGTGCCCAGCGTTTCCTCGAGTTGCTTGGCCGCCTCATGCGATTCGAACCCCGAGAGCTGCGAGAGTATCTGCGAGGAGGGGCCTCCGGCCAATTCTTCGAGAAGCGGTGTTGCTGCCATCAGACTTCTTCCTTGGCCGCGCCCGTGCGGGCTCTGCCGGCAAAAACGAACATCGCAATGTTCAAACGACTGTAAACGGTCAGCGCCAGCGTCACTGCTTCGAACACCATCGAGAATGCCGTGGCAAAAGCAGCGCCGGGGAGCCCGTAGACTGGTATCAGCAGAATGCTGAGACAGATGTTAACAATCAGTGTGAGCGCATACACGGACGCACAGATTTTCTGTTTGCCGGCCATGTTCAGAAGGCTCTCTGCCGGCCCAACGGAAGCCCGGGCGACGACGCCGACCACTAGGACAAACAAAAGAGGGTAACCGTCGGTAAACTGGGCGCCAAAAAGCAGGAGCAGCGGTTTGCCCAGGATGAGAAGAATGATCGCCATGGCCAATGAGGGCCAGAAGGTCCACCGCGCGGTATCGCGGGCGAATTGCGCTAGCTGGGCATGGTCGTGGGTGTGCATCAGCTCGGAATAGCGCTGAGCGGCACCGGCCTTGACCGAGAAATAGACGAAATGCACAAGCGCCAGCAGCTTTACGGTGGCAAAATACGTCGCGACCTTGTCAGGCTCCAGGAAGCGGCCGACCATCAGCACGTCGGCATTGGTCAAAAGGAAGAAGAAGCCCTCGACCAGGAAGATCGGCAGCGAGACAGCGAACCACTCGCCGAAGCGGATTGTCCTTGACCCAGGCGAGACGACCGCCATGAACCGGCGGTTGACGACAAAAAGCTGCATCAGCGTGGTCATGTAAGTCGCAATGATCGCAGAGACGATCGCGGTCATCGCCGTTGGCGCGAACCCGCTTGCGTGCGCGATGGTCATGACCAGGAGAGCGAGGATCGGGCGGATGATATAGGTAGGTGTAAGCGCGACAAGGGCCCATGACCGCGACCTGGCAGTGCCATCCAGCGTGTCGCCAAGCGCAATCATAGGAAGGCATATGAAGCCGATGATGAAGGGAGCGACGTAGTAGGATTCGATTGCATTGCGGAAGTAATAGACACCGACGGCACCGACAATAGCGACGCAGGTCGTCAGTCCAACGGCGAAGAGCTTGCTCGTCAGCAGAATACCTCGCAGATGATCGAGCTCCCCTCGTTCCAGATATTCGGGGACGAAGCGGATGACGCTTGTCTGGAAACCAAGACAGGAGAGATTGCCGAGGATGACGACAGTCACCCAGACAAGGACAAAAATCCCGTATTCGAACTGGCCCATCCAGCGGGCAAAGATAACCTGGGAGACAAGTGCGATCGCTGCACTGACGATGCGGATGGTAAAGGCGATCAGCGATACGCGCTGGGCCGCGGCATGCTCGCTAGAGCCGTCGAACAGCCGATCAATCCGCAAGAGCCAAGGACCGAGCCGCCGGGACAGTTTGTCAGGCAAAAACCGGTCTGCAGCTTTAACCGCAGAGATTCGCAAAGGCAGCTCCACTCGTTTCCGATACCCGGACCTATTAATGCGTAAACCTTTAGAAACGGTTCGGAAAGTGGATGGTAACCTGCACGGGAAAGGAAAAAGCCGCGCTGTGAAAACGCGGCCTTTTGCTCATTGGCGATCAGACAAAAGCACCGTGACAGTGCTTGTATTTCTTGCCTGAACCACAGGGACAGGCCTCGTTTCGGCCGATCTTGCCCCAGGTCTGAGGATTGTTCGGATCGCGATCTTCCGGATCGACGACGCGCAGATCCTCCTGCACGGCAAGCAGGCTGCCTTCGCCGAAATCGTCCTGGCCGGTGAAGCCATCTATGTGATGGCCGTGCATGACCGGCAATTCCGGCTCCGGTGCGCTTGCCGCCTCGCGCACGAGTTCGACGCGCATCAACTGGCTGGTGACGTTCTGGCGCAGGTTGGCCAACAATGTCTGGAAGAGCTCGAACGCCTCGCTCTTGTACTCGTTCAGGGGATCGCGCTGCGCATAGCCGCGAAAGCCCACAACAGAGCGAAGGTGATCGAGATTGACCAGATGTTCACGCCATAGCGCGTCGAGTGTCTGCAGGATGACCGACTTTTCGACATAGGCCAGGATTTCCGGGCCAAAGCGCTCGGCACGATCTGCGGCGGCTTTCTCGACCGCCTCCATCAGGCGTTCGCGGATATCGTCGGGTGTAATGCCGTCTTCCAAGGCCCATTCGGTGATGGGGAGGTTGAGATTGAGAATATTGCGCACATCCTCGTCGAGCTGCTTGATATTCCACTGTTCGGCATAAGCGCCTTCCGGCGTGTGCCGCGCCAAGAGGTCCTCGACGACATCCTCGCGCATTTCCCTCGTGGTCTGGCTGAGGTCGGTACTATCCATCAGCTCTATGCGCTGCTCGAAGATCACCTTGCGCTGATCGTTCATCACGTCGTCATATTTCAGAAGGTTCTTGCGGATGTCGAAATTGCGTGCCTCGACCTTCTTCTGCGCCTTTTCAAGAGCCTTGTTGATCCAAGGGTGGACGATTGCCTCGTCTTCCTTGAGGCCAAGCTTCTGGAGCATGCCGTCCATGCGCTCGGAACCGAAAATGCGCATGAGGTCGTCTTGCAGCGACAGGAAGAATTTCGACCGGCCCGGATCGCCCTGGCGGCCCGAACGGCCGCGCAGCTGGTTGTCGATACGCCGGCTTTCGTGACGTTCTGTCGCCAGCACGTAAAGTCCGCCCGCCGCAAGCGCCTTTTCCTTCAGCTTTGCTATGTCGGCCCGAATCGCGGCTTCCTTCGCCTTGCGCTCTTCGCCTTCAGGCATTTCCTCGAGTTCGCGTGCAATACGCATTTCGAGATTGCCACCAAGCTGAATATCGGTGCCGCGCCCAGCCATATTGGTGGCGATGGTGATGGCGCCGGGAACGCCGGCCTGCGCAACGATATAAGCTTCCTGTTCGTGATAGCGGGCGTTGAGAACCTGGAAGTCCTTGAAGCCTTCCTTGCGCAGGCGCTCGGCCAGATGCTCGGACTTTTCGATTGAAGTGGTGCCAACAAGAATGGGCTGGCCCTTGGCGGTCGCCTCGCGAATGTCGCGAACGATGGCCCGGTATTTTTCCTCGACGGTCCGATAGACTTCATCGTCCTCATCAAGACGCTGGACGGGGAGATTGGTCGGGATTTCTGTGACTTCGAGACCGTAGATGTTGCCGAATTCTTCCGCCTCGGTGGAAGCCGTGCCGGTCATGCCGGCGAGCTTCTTGTACATGCGGAAATAGTTCTGGAAGGTGATGGAAGCCAGCGTCTGGTTTTCCGGCTGGATCGTCACGTGTTCCTTGGCTTCGAGCGCCTGGTGCAGGCCTTCCGAGAAGCGGCGGCCCGGCATCATGCGTCCGGTAAACTCGTCGATGATGACGATTTCGTCGTTGCGGACGATGTAGTCCTTGTCCTTCTGGAAGAGCTTGTGGGCACGCAAGGCGTTGTTGACATGATGAACAACGGCAACGTTCTCGATATCGTAGAGCCCTTCGCCCTTGAGGTGACCCGCTTCCTTGAGCAGGTTCTCGAGCTTCTCGGTGCCTTCCTCGGTGAAGATCGCAGTCTTCTGCTTCTCGTCGATCTCATAATCTTCTGGGTTCAACGGTTTGATGAACGTGTCGATGAGATTGTAGAAGTCGGAGCGGTCGTCCAGCGGGCCGGAAATGATCAACGGCGTGCGCGCTTCATCGACGAGGATCGAATCCACTTCATCGACAATCGCATAATGATGCGGACGCTGTACCATCTGCGCGCGCTCATATTTCATGTTGTCGCGCAGGTAGTCGAAGCCGAGCTCGTTGTTCGTCGCGTAGGTAATGTCGGCATTATACGCCTTGGCGCGTTCATCATCATCGAGACCATGCACGATGATGCCGTAAGAAAGTCCAAGGAAATTATAGATCTGGCCCATCCAGTGCGCGTCGCGGGTCGCGAGATAATCATTGACAGTAACGACATGAACGCCCTTGCCTTCAAGCGCATTCAGATAGACCGGCAGGGTAGCGACAAGCGTTTTGCCTTCACCCGTACGCATTTCCGAGATGCCGCCATTGTGCAGCACCATGCCGCCAATCAGCTGAACGTCGAAGGGGCGCATACCAAGCACGCGCTTGGCCGCTTCACGCGCCACGGCGAACGCCGGGACGAGCAGATCGTCGAGCTTGGTACCGTTGGCAAGGCTCGCGCGAAATTCAGCCGTCTTTGCCTTTAGCTGTTCATCGGTAAGTGACGAGATTTCTGCCTCAAGCGCATTGATCTGTTCAACACGGGGTTTGAAGCTGCGGACGCGGCGCTCATTCGAGGAGCCGAAAATCTTGCGGGCGAGGCCGCCGAAACTGACCATCCCTGGTCCTCTCTTATACGTTTTGCCAGCTATTCTGGTATTTGAGGCGTCAAAACAGCGCGAAATGAAAGAGCCGATACAATGTGGACATCAAGTCCAAGGTATAAGTCGATCTGATCCCAAGCTATCTGGACGCAAAGCCGATGGACAGATAAGAGGGGGCACGAATTATGTCAATGTGGAGCGACAAGCGATCAATCGCAGCCTCGTGGCAAAATTCTGCCGTATTCATAGCCCGTACCGGTCCTCCCAAGGAGAAATTGACCCATGAACCAATTGCGTAAGACCCTTTCATTAATGACTGTCACTGCCCTTTTAACCGGTATTTCCCCCGTGATACTGCCCCAGAATTGGGCAATGGCCCAGGATGCGGCCACACCGGAACCCGCGAAACCGGATGCGGCAAAGACAGATGCAGCCAAATCAGATCCCGACAAGGTTCTGGCAACAATCGGCGGTATCAATATCACCAACAAGGAAGTCGACCAGATTTCCACGGACCTCGACCCACAATTCGCGAAGCTGCCCGATGATCAGCGGCGTTTGGCCGCCCTGGCAGCCATTATCGACATCAAGTCACTTGCAGCAAAAGCTGAAGCCGAGAAGCTTGACCAGACGCCTGAATTCAAGTCGCGACTGGAGTTCCTGAAGGATCGTGCGCTTCACAATGACTACTTCAAGCAGCAGGTTGTCGACAAGATCACCGATGCCGATATTCGTGCACGCTACGACAAGGAGATCGCTGCGATGCCTCCGCAAAGCGAAGTCCGCGCCCGTCACATTCTGGTGAAGACGAAGGAGGAAGCCGAGGCCATCATCAAGCAGCTGGATGGCGGAGCGAAATTTGAAGATGTCGCCAAGGAGAAGTCGACCGACGGCTCTGCCGCACAGGGCGGCGATCTCGGCTACTTCGGACCGGGCCAGATGGTGCCTGAATTCGAAAAGGCGGCGAACGCGCTTGAAATTGGCAAATATACTGAAACGCCGGTCCAGAGCCAGTTCGGCTTTCACATCATCAAGCTTGAGGACAAGCGTACCCAGCAGCCGCCGGCGTTCGATCAGGTCAAGGATCAGGTCAAGTCGATCCTCATTCGCGAACGCTACATGGAACTGGTCAAGAAGGAACGCGGCGACCTGAAGGTCGAATTCGCGGATCCTGCGACGGGCGCTGCCATCAAGGCCGCAACCGAAGCCCAGCAATAATACAATGCCTGGCTTATCTCCCCCCGTATGTGGGGGAGAGACGATCAGCGCCCACTTCGTCAACCCTTGCGAGGCCCCCATGTCCGCATCCGTCTCTCCGCTTGCTCCAAAACACTATCCTTCAATGCCGGGCATCCAGGGCGTGCGGATCGCCACCGCGGAGGCCGGAATAAAGTACAAGGGTCGCACGGATGTGCTGCTCATTGTATTCGACAGGCCAACGGCAGTTGCCGGCGTATTCACGCGGTCAAAATGCCCTTCCGCGGCAGTGGATTTCTGCCGGGCCAGTCTCGAAGGCGGAACGGCGCGCGCGGTCGTGGTGAATTCCGGCAATGCCAATGCCTTTACCGGAAAAAAGGGGCGCGAGTCCGCTAAAATGACTGCCGCTGCGGCTGCAAAAGCCGTGGGGGCCAAGCCCCACAGTATCTTTTTGGCCTCGACGGGCGTGATCGGCGAGCCGCTCGACGCCGGCAAGTTCAGCCACCTCCTGGCGGACATGGTGAACAACGCGGTTGCCGACCGCTGGCCAGACGCTGCAAGCGCCATCATGACGACGGATACGTTCCCTAAACTCTCGACAGAAACTGTCCTTCTTGGCGGCGTTCCGGTGACGATCAACGGCATCGCCAAGGGTGCGGGCATGATTGCTCCCGACATGGCGACAATGCTTTCATTCGTTGCGACCGATGCACCCATTGCGGCAGACGTCCTGCAGCGATTACTGTCCAAATCCGTCGGCAAGAGCTTCAATTCGGTGACTGTCGACAGCGATACCTCGACGTCGGACACGTTGCTTCTGTTCGCAACCGGATCGGCTGCCGAGCGCGGTGCAGAACCTGTGACAAAGCTCAAGGACAAGCGTCTCAAGCCTTTTGCCAAGGCGCTGGACCGCGTGCTGAAGGATCTTGCGCTGCAGGTGGTGAGGGACGGGGAGGGTGCACGCAAGATGCTGGAAATCAGTGTCACGGGTGCAACATCGTCGCGATCGGCCAAGCGGATTGCCCTGTCGATTGCCAATTCCCCGCTGGTCAAGACTGCGGCTGCCGGCGAGGATGCCAATTGGGGGCGCATCGTGATGGCTGTCGGCAAGGCTGGCGAACCGGCAGACCGCGACCGACTGGCAATCTCGTTCGGGGAGATACGTGTTGCTCGCGAAGGCGAGCGCGACCCCGACTATTCGGAAGCCGCCACCTCCGCTTACATGAAGAACGATGAGATAAAGATAAGCGTCGACATTGGCCTCGGCAAAGGCAAGGCCACGGTCTGGACTTGCGATCTGACCAAGGAATATGTGGCGATCAATGGCGATTATCGCAGCTGAAAGCCCAAAGACATCAGCCATGACGGGCTGCAAATGGCGTTTATCTGCGCTTCGGTGACGGATTTTCGTTTGGGCTTTAACAAGGATCGCGCATGCAATTAGCCCAGATCAGACAGTTCGAGGCGGTAGGATTCCGGTCGTGGCCGGCATCCTCCGTCCATTATGATGGGAGCTGGGCCATCAGAATGACAGCCAGCCACCCGTCCAAACGCCTCAATTCGGTCAACCCGCTTGACCCCGGCGACACGGATAATATGGAACAGCGCGTCACACGTGCAGCGCAGCGCTTTCGCGCTTATGGCCGCCCGCCGATCTTCCGTCAATCGCCGCTCGCGCCCGAAGCGCTCGACAGCTATCTGAACGAGTTGGGCTGGATAAGGTTCGACGAATCAATGGTCATGGCGGCTGATCTGAGCGAGATCGAGCTTGGCGATGCACTGGATCAAATTCCACTAAAGGACATAGGCCGTTTCATCGATGCTGCGCTCGAGGTTCAGAATGATGATCCAGCGCTCAAGCCCGGCCTGTTCGAAGTGATCAACGCAATTCGCCCAAGCAAGGGATTATTCGTCATCGAAGAAGGGGCCTTGCCGGTTTCAACGGCAATCTGCGTTCAGGACGGCGCCTTGGCCGGCCTCTTCAACATCGGAACGGCGGCAAGCCGCCGACGTGTGGGGCTCGGACGCACCATCATAAAATCAGCTTTGAAATGGGCCCTCCAGCAAGGCGCGAAGAAGGCTTGGCTACAGGTAGAAATGGCGAATACCGGGGCAATTGCACTCTACGAGCAGATGGGGTTCAGGGAAGCCTATCGCTATGCTTACAGGCGGGCTCCAGAGACATGAGCGAGCACCCGATCCTGCTGGTGACAGCCTGTGCGCTGGTTGACGCTGACGGCAGGGTTCTGTTGACGCAGCGCCCCGAAGGCAAGACGCTTGCCGGACTCTGGGAGTTTCCGGGCGGCAAGATGGACCCGGGTGAAACACCGGAAGAATGCCTGATACGCGAGTTGCACGAAGAACTTGGCATTGTCGTCAAACCCGCCTGCCTGGCGCCGCTGACCTTTGCCAGTCATACTTACGAAACGTTTCACCTTTTGATGCCATTGTTCATCTGCCGGCGCTATGAGGGAATTCCGCGTGGGATGGAGGGGCAGGTTCTCAAATGGGTCCGTCCCAGGGATATGCGCGATTATCCGATGCCGCCCGCGGATATTCCACTTATCCCGTTCTTGGTCGATCTCCTGTAATTTTTTCAAAATTCAAGCGCCGGTCGTATTCAGATTCTGACGGCCTGCAAGAGGCGCTTTTTGCGCTTCGGCGTGCAAAAATCACCGTTGTCATCGCGTGACAGCGTGTCTCTTAACAACCGCCGCGTGTATTCTTGCTGCGTTAACTCTGATGCTTAATTGATCCTTCACCTGATTGAGCGAGTTTTAGTTAATCTTGACGCGTATTTCAGGTGGGGCATGGGGCGAAAGAACGACTATCTCGATGATGATCTGTTGCAACCGAGTGTTCTTTCAGGTGCAGCCGGAGGAATCTTGAGGATTACCCTGTTGTTCGGATCCGCCGCCGTCGCGTTGGCGCTGGTCATTGCGCCCCTCGCGGATCGCGGTTCGCAAGCGGTGGTCGACTATTCGACCAGCCGATCGATCGACGAAATCCAGACTGGCTCGATCAAGAAGGCGGACCCGGTGACCACCTCGACCTATACGATCCGGCGCAGTGTTTTGCAGCCTTCGCCTTCGGCGGTCTGCATCATCGCAAGCGACGGCACAAGATCCGGCGACTGCTAGAGCCTCAAGAACCTACTTTTTCTCGGCATCCTTGAGAAAATCAGCCAGCGATGCCTTGGCAGACCCAGGCTTGAGAGGCTTCTGCTGAGATTCGTGCGCGGCCCAACCGGACATCCAGACGAATGAGAAAGTTGCCCGGATACGGCCGTCTGGATCGCTGAAGCGCTGTGCATATAGTTCGGCAACCCGCATGAAGAAGCTGCGCGTCAAGGGCCGGCGCGAGCGTCCGATGAGAACATTCTGCATCCCCATGGCACGAAGGTCTCGCATCAGGGCGAAGGCCGAGTCGTAGCGCACGGTATAGGTTTCTATATCGGTGACAGGCAGGGTAAAGCCCGCACGCTGCAGCAGACCGCCGACATCGCGGACATCGGCAAAGGGTGCGACACGGGGTGAGGCGCCGCCATAAATCTCGCTTTCGGCGACCAGCAGGCACTCCCGCAGCTCCGCCAAGGTATTTTCGCCAGCCATTGCACCGAGGAGCAGGCCATCGGGTTTCAGCGCGCGACGGATCTGCACGAGAGCGCCCGGCGTATCATTGGTCAGGTGGAGCGATAAGAGCGAGACGATCAGATCGATGCTGCCGGGTTTTAGCGGCAGAAATTCCTCATCCGCGACAATCGCCGGAAAGTCGCCATCGAGGAAGGGCGCTCCCCGTTCTACTCGCACAATCATCGCGGCTTTGCCCGAACGCCTCAACGCCTGCGCGGCGAGATCCGTGTGGCTTGCCAGGTCAACGGCGATATCAAAGTTTCGCTCGACTGCGGAGAGCCGCTCTTCCAAATCCTCCGCGGCCCGGACGAGGAGAAAATCCGCAGCGCTGCCATGCTGTTGCAGGGCACGCAACCGTCTTGTCAGCAATAGATTCCTATCGAAAACCTGGTGGCGATCCATTCCGGATTTCTCTGTTGTCTGTATAGTCTTCAATTTTACTGCGATCCCGGAGGCAAGCCTCTACACAGATCTGCCCGAATTGCCTTAGATGCGTCGCCGAGGAGCGAATTGCAATGAAAACTGTCGGACGAGGCGCAGGGCTTCTTACGCGAAACGTGGCGCAACAGCTATTCGGGCTGATGTTCCCGCCGGTTTGCGCAGGTTGTGAGAAGCACGTCGCCCAGCCCGGGTCATTGTGCGGTCAATGCTGGTCCAAAGTGCGCTTTATCGAGAAACCCTATTGTCCGGTGCTCGGCATCCCCTTCAGCCATGATCTTGGCGCTGAAATCCTTTCCGCGGAAGCGATAGCCGAGCCGCCGCCATTCCGGCACGCCCGATCCGTTGCCGTGCACGAAGGTGTAATTCGCGACATGGTGCATCGGCTCAAATATAATGACCGCACTGATCTGGGTCCATGGATGGCCGGCTGGATGGAACGGGCCGGCGGGGAGTTGCTCGACAATTGCGACATCATCGTCCCAGTGCCGCTGCATGCGTGGCGTTTCTGGTTCCGCAGGTTCAACCAATCGGCGGAACTGGCCCGGCATCTGGCGCGGTCGAGCGGAAAAATATTCGATCCCGATGCGCTCAAGCGTACCAAGCAGACGAAACAGCAGGTGGGACTCGGCCTCAAGGAGCGTGTGATCAATGTGCGTGGTGCATTCAAGGTGCCGGTTGCGCAGGAGATCAAGGTGCGCGGCCGCAATGTCCTTCTGATCGATGATGTCTATACGACCGGAGCAACGGTGAAGGCTGCCTCGCGCGCTCTGCTCAGGGGCGGTGCGGCAAATGTCGATGTCCTGACATTCGGCCGTGTGCTCTCGAAGGAACTGTCCCTTTAAGCTGCAATGTCGTTTTCCTGCGTTCCGGTGCTCATGTGGCAGTGGAAAACTCCGCTTCACCGCTCAAGACAGCAATTGCCGCACATCAAGTTGGTTAATTCGCCTATGATGCCGCTTGTGCTCAAAAAAACAGCTCTTTTCGCCTGAAGCTTTGATGCCTATATAGAATGGCAAACGGAGCTTTCTAATGGTTGATGTGACAATTTACACACGTAATGGTTGTGGCTTTTGTACAGCCGCCAAGAGTCTCTTGTCGGAAAAAGGTGCCGCGTTCACCGAGCACAACGCCTCTATCGAACCTTCAGCCCGTCAGGAAATGCTGGCACGGTCAAATGGCCGTACGACATTTCCGCAAGTGTTCATCGGCAGAACCCATGTTGGTGGCTGCGATGACCTCTATGCGCTGGAAAACCAGGGCCGTCTCGATGGGTTGTTGAAGACCGGCGAACTTGCTTGAATGACGACTTGAGGACGATGATATGAGTTCATTTCGCGCTGCCGCCATCCAGATGCGCTCGGGCATAGACCCTGAGCGCAATGCCGCCGATCTCGCGACTTATATTGCGGATGCCGCGAGCCGGGGTGCCGTGTATATACAGACCCCGGAAATGACCGGGGCGTTGCAGCGTGACCGCAAATCGCTGGCAAGTGTCCTGAAAGGCGAGAGCGAGGATATCATCGTCCGCACCGCTTCGGAGCTTGCCGCCAAACATGGTATCCATCTTCATATTGGATCGACTGCAATTGCCCGCGACGATGGCAAGATAGCCAATCGGGCTTTTCTGTTTGGCCCGGATGGGAATGTCCTGACCAGATACGACAAGATTCATATGTTCGACGTCGATCTCGACAATGGTGAAAGCTGGCGCGAGTCCGCCGTCTACGCCCCGGGCGGCGATACGGTCGTCATCGACCTGCCTTTTGCCAGGCTCGGATTTGCAATCTGCTACGACGTGCGGTTTCCGCAACTTTTTCGTGCGCAAGCCCTGGCCGGCGCATCCGTGATTTCGGCGCCCGCCGCCTTTACCCGACAGACCGGCGAAGCGCACTGGCACGTGCTACAGCGGGCGCGGGCTATCGAGAATGGTGCCTTCATGATCTCGGCGGCCCAAGGCGGCGTGCATGAGGATGGACGGGAAACCTATGGCCACTCGATGATCGTCGCGCCTTGGGGCGAAATCCTGGCCGAGGCCGATCACGCGGAACCTGGAGTTATTGTCGCGCAGGTCGATCCGGCATTGAGCGCTGCGGCGCGCGCGAAAGTGCCCAATCTGAAGAATGCCAGGCCATTCGGCGTTGTCGTTGAAAACGATGGCCAGGCGACGAGGTTCAACGCCGCATCATGATTCGCTTCTCTCTTCGGTGCGAGCAAGACCACGAGTTCGAAGGCTGGTTTCGCAACAATGACGACTTCGATACCCAGGTCGAGAAGCACTTCGTTTCTTGCCCGCTGTGCAATTCGTACAAGGTCGAAAAAGCCTTGATGGCACCGTCGGTTGCGACCAGCCGCCGACAAGAAAAAATCGCCATCGCGATGAGCAAGATGGCAAGTGAGTTGCGTGAAATGGCGAAGAAGGTTCGCGAAAATTCCGATTATGTTGGCAGTGATTTTGCCGAAGAGGCCCGGAAAATTCACTTCGGCGAGGCTGAACAACGCGGTATTTACGGAGAGGCAACGCCCGACGAAGTGGAATCACTCGTGGATGACGGTGTGGATGTCATGCCGCTTCCGGTCTTTCCCGACGATCACAATTGAACTTGATAGGCCGGGGACGATCTCTATGGTGCCGTAGTCAATTCTGACTCGCCGGATGATTTCCATGTCCTTTCTGAACTCCGCCCCCGCGCTGCTGCTCCTCACCGGCGCTTTTCTCGGACTGACGCTGCCATTCGGCAAGTTGGCTTTTGCCGCGGGCATTGCGCCATCACTTTGGGCGTTCGTTATCTCGGTCGGCGCCGGGACGGTGCTTCTGGCAGCCTTCCTTCTCATGGGAAAGCGTCCGCGTATCGATGCGCACAGGGCGCGCTACTATGTCATTGCCGCTCTGATCTCCTATGCCATTCCCAACCTCATGACCCTTTCGGCAATCCCGCATCTCGGCTCCGGGTTTACGGGGATCATGTATACATTGTCGCCAGTGTTCACGCTGCTTCTGTCAATCCTCTTGAGGATGCGCAGTCCCAATTTCCTTGGACTTGCCGGCATATTCGTTGGCTTCGCCGGGGCGGTCCTCGTGGGGTTTACCCGCGGTCAGGTCGGCCAGCCGGCGGAACCCCTCTGGGTCGCAATCGGCCTGCTCATCCCGGTGCTGCTTGCGCTCGGAAACGTTTATCGCACGATCGATTGGCCGAAAGATGCCGACCCGACCGAACTTGCGGCGGGGAGCCACCTGACCACGGCGGTGCTGCTGGTTCCGATCATTTTCCTGATGACGGGAACATTCCCTGTTACTCCGCTCGGCAGCGTTCCCTGGCTTGTGATCGTGCAGGTCCTGACGTCCGCCTGCATGTTTGCGCTGTACTTCCGGTTGCAGGCAGTCGGCGGGCCGGTGTATCTCAGCCAGATCGGCTATGTCGGGGCGGCAGTCGCGCTGCTGGCGGGCACGCTTTTTCTCGGCGAGGTATACCAACTCGCGACCTGGATCGGCGCGGCGATCATCACTGTCGGCGTCCTGATGACGACGAAGGCGCAGCAACAGATGGCAGGAGAGACTTCAACGTCCTGATCCTAGGGCCTCGTTGCCAGAACCATGTAGTTGACACTCGTGTCGTTCGATCTGTTCCAGCTGTCCGCCAACGGATTGTAACTGACGCCGGTAATTTCGACGACGTGCAGACCGGAGCGTGACAGTGCGGCCTCGAGCTCTTCCGGTCGCACCAGTTTCTCGTATTGATGCGTCCCGCGCGGCAACCAGCGGAGCACATATTCCGCACCGAATATGGCAAGGCCGAGCGCCTTCAGGGTTCTGTTGATAGTGGCGACGAACGTCATGCCACCGGGTTTGACCATTTGCGAACAGGCAGAAATGTAGAGCTCGACATCGGCAACATGTTCGACGACTTCCATATTCAGGACGACGTCGAACTGTTCTCCCGCATCGGCGAGAGCTTCTGCCGTCGTTGCGCGATAATCGATCGAAAGCCCGCTCTGCGCGGCATGGATCTTCGCAACTTCGATGTTCGTTTCGCCCGCATCGGCGCCAACGACGGTCGCCCCCAGGCGCGCCATGGGTTCGCACAGGAGGCCGCCGCCGCAGCCGATGTCAAGAATGCGCAGGCCCGCGAAAGGCGCCGGGACATTCGGATCAATGCCATAATGGGCGCAGACCTTCTCCTTGATATAGGCAAGACGGGTCGGGTTGAACTTGTGCAGCGGCCGGAATTTCCCTTGAGGGTTCCACCATTCGGCTGCCATGCGCGAAAAACGCTCGATTTCCGCGGCATCGATTGTCGTGCGCTCTGCTGTCGCCATCGGTTTGTCCTCGTTCCTGCTTCGAGTGGCCTCGTAAGACAAAAAATGTCAAGTCTCAAATCGCGCCCTGTTCTTGCAGTCTGGTGATAATTTCGATATGTGAGCCGCATTCAATTGGCGGGTGGCTGTCTGATTTATGCGGCGCACCCATCCAGTTTATTTCAGGCATTCCAGAACGGTACCTTCCCATGGCACGCATCGTGATGAAATTCGGCGGCACTTCGGTGGCCGATATCGACCGCATCCGCAATGTGGCAAGGCATGTCAAACGTGAGGTCGATGCCGGACATGAGGTCGCGGTCGTCGTTTCCGCCATGGCCGGGAAGACCAATGAACTTGTTGCCTGGACCCGGCAGACGTCGCCAATGCACGACGCGCGCGAATATGATGCCATCGTCGCATCGGGCGAGCAGGTGACGGCGGGCCTGCTTGCAATCGCGCTGCAAGCGATGGGGGTGCATGCCCGTTCCTGGCAAGGCTGGCAGATTCCCATAAAGACTGACAACGCGCATGGAGCGGCCCGGATTCTCGACATTGACGGTTCGTTCCTGATCGAGCGGTTCGCGGAAGGTCAGGTGGCTGTGATCTCCGGTTTTCAGGGTATCGGACCTGACAATCGCATTTCCACGCTCGGACGCGGCGGTTCAGACACGAGCGCGGTTGCCATCGCTGCTTCGGTCAAAGCCGATCGATGTGATATCTATACCGACGTGGACGGCGTTTATACGACCGACCCCCGCGTCGAACCAAAGGCTCGCCGGCTCTCGCGGATATCGTTCGAAGAAATGCTGGAAATGGCTTCACTCGGCGCCAAAGTGTTGCAGGTTCGCTCCGTCGAGCTCGCCATGGTGCATAAGGTGCGCACCTTTGTAAGGTCCAGTTTCGAAGATCCCGATGCGCCGGGCATGGGTGATCTCATCAATCCGCCCGGAACACTCATTTGCGACGAGGAAGAAATCGTGGAACAGCAGGTTGTCACAGGAATTGCCTACGCCAAGGACGAAGCCCAGATCTCGCTGCGCCGCGTCGCCGACCGCCCCGGCATATCAGCTGCGATTTTCGGCCCGCTGGCGGAATCGCATATCAACGTCGACATGATCGTCCAGAACGTTTCGGAAGACGGTACCAAGACGGACATGACCTTTACCGTACCCTCGGGCGATCTCGACAAAGCTCTCGTGGTGCTCGAAAACGTGAAGGCGGAGATCGGCTGCGATATCATCCAGTCTGAAGCCGGCATGGTCAAAGTCTCCGTCATCGGCATCGGCATGCGCAGCCATGCCGGCGTTGCCGCGACGGCGTTTCGTGCGCTGGCGGACAAAGGGATCAATATCCGGGCCATCACCACTTCCGAGATAAAAATTTCCATCCTTATCGATGGTCCCTATGCGGAACTTGCCGTACGTACTTTGCATTCCGTGTATGGTCTGGATAAGCATTAGGTCGTGACCTAGAATCAAGAAAATGTTTGTCGGCTGCATCGCTGGCTGACATGATGAATCGAACGCGGCTAGGCCATCCGGTCTTGCCGGTATCGTTATGGAGAAGGGCTCCAAGTGCCAACGCGCGAGCAGACAACAGGTCCCCGTGTCATGCTGAAGCGTCTCCGCGAATTGATGGCGGAGGCCCTTGAGCCGCAGGAGAGGCTTGACCGGATTGTTCGCGACATCGCGCAAAACATGGTCGCGGAAGTGTGTTCGTTTTACGTGCTGCGCTCCGACGGGGTTCTGGAACTCTACGCAACCGAAGGCTTGAATCCGTCCGCTGTCCACCTGGCGCAGTTGCGATTGGGCCAGGGGCTTGTCGGTACCATTGCAGCGAGTGCCCGGCCGCTCAATCTGACCGATGCGCAGACCCACCCCGCATTCGCCTATCTGCCGGAGACCGGGGAGGAGATATACAATTCCTTCCTGGGCGTGCCAATCCTCCGCGCCGGACGCACGCTCGGTGTCCTTGTGGTACAGAACCGGACCAAGCGTGTGTACCGCGAAGATGAAGTTGAAGCGCTCGAGACGACGGCGATGGTGCTGGCGGAAATGGTCGCCGCAGGCAGCCTGACCCGGCTCGCGCGTCCAGGTGTCGAACTAGACATGGGCAAGCCGATGAGCTTCAGCGGCAGCGCCTTCAATGATGGCGTTGGGCTCGGGCACGTCGTTTTGCATGAGCCGCGTATCGTCGTTACCAATCTCTTCAACGAGAACATCGATACGGAAATCGACCGGCTCGAGAGTTCGCTCGGTTCGCTGCGGATATCGATCGACGATATGCTGTCGCGCCGTGACGTCGCCTTCGAGGGCGAGCATCGTGAAGTGCTCGAAGCCTATCGCATGTTCGCCCATGATACCGGATGGGTGCGGCGTCTCGAAGAAGCTATCCGGAACGGGCTTACCGCAGAAGCTGCAGTGGAGAAAGTCCAGAGCGATACCCGCGCCCGCATGATGCACCTGACCGATCCCTATATGCGCGAGCGGCTGAGCGACTTCGACGATCTCGCCAATCGTTTGCTGCGCCAGCTTATGGGACGGGATGTCAAGACCATGGCCGGTTCGCTCGCCAAGGACGCGATCATCATTGCCCGCTCGATGGGCGCAGCAGAGCTTCTGGATTATCCACGTGAACGGCTGCGGGGCCTTGTGCTTGAAGATGGCGCCGCGACGAGCCATGTGGTGATCGTTGCCCGCGCCATGGGCATTCCCGTTGCGGGACAGGTCAAGGGCGTCGTCTCCATGGCGGAAAACAATGACGCCGTTATCGTCGATGGCGACGACGGGCGCGTTCATCTGCGTCCGCAAGCGGACGTGGAAGCCGCCTATTCGGAAAAGGTCAAGTTCCGGGCCAAGCGCCAGGCGCTTTACCGGGAATTGCGCGATCAACCTTCCCTGACGAAGGATGGTACACACATCTCGCTCCTGATGAACGCGGGGCTGCTCGTCGATCTGCCGCAGCTGGCCGAAGCCGGCGCTGCCGGCATCGGGCTCTTTCGCACCGAACTGCAGTTCATGGTTGCTTCGACGTTCCCGCGTGCCGAACAGCAGGAGCGGCTCTATCGCTCGGTTCTCGACGCCGCGGGCGAAAAACCGGTGACATTCCGGACGCTCGATATAGGCGGAGACAAGGTGCTGCCCTATTTCCGCAGCGACGCCAACGAGGAAAACCCTGCCATGGGCTGGCGGGCGATCCGCCTTACGCTTGACCGTCCCGGCTTGCTGCGCACGCAGGTCCGCGCATTGTTGAAGGCCGCGGGCGGGCGCGAGCTTCGCCTGATGCTGCCGATGGTCACGGAGGTGGCGGAAGTTCGCAAGGCGAGCGAGCTCATCAATCGCGAGGTTCAGCATCTGTCGCGCTTCGCGTACAATCTTCCAACACGCGTCAAGATCGGCGCCATGGTCGAGGTGCCATCGCTGCTCTGGCAATTGGATGAGTTGATGTCCGTTGTTGACTTCGTCTCGGTCGGTTCGAATGACCTGTTCCAATTCGTCATGGCAGTCGACCGGGGCAACTCGATCATTACCAACCGGTTCGACAACCTGTCCGTACCGTTCCTGCGCGTATTGCGTCAGATTGCCGATGCCGGAAACCGCAACAACACCGATGTGACGCTTTGCGGCGAAATGGCGGGAAAACCGCTCTCTGCCATGGCGCTTATCGGACTTGGATATCGCTCGATCTCGATGTCCCCGGCATCCATCGGCCCTATAAAGGCCATGCTCGGCACGCTTGACGTGGCCGAATTGAGCGCGCAACTCGCCGATGCGATCGACAACCACGGCGAAACAGGATCGCTGCGCCACGTCCTGACCAAGTACGCAGAGCGAGCAGGCGTTCCATTGTGAGGTTTGAGTGAGTTCTATTCCGCAGGATCGTATGGATCAACTGCTGAAGCGTTTCTCCATGATGGAGACGCAGATGGCGAGCAATCCCGACTCCGACACCTATGTGAAGCTTGCCTCGGAATATTTCGAGCTCGAGCCTGTCGTCGCCAAGATTCGCGAGCTGCTTGCTGCGCGCGGCGAAGCCGATGGATTGCGGGCGATGCTCGATGACAGTGCCACTGACAAGGACATGCGCGAGCTTGCCGAAGCCGAACTCCCCGAAATCGAGGAGCGTGTCGAGGAACTGGAAAAAGATATCCAGGTTCTGCTCCTGCCGAAGGACGTCGCCGATGAGCGCAACGCGATCCTCGAGATTCGCGCCGGCACCGGCGGTTCGGAAGCGGCGTTGTTTGGTGGCGATCTCTTTCGCATGTACGAACGCTATGCGGCTTCCAATGGCTGGCGCGTCGAACTTATCTCTGCAAGCGAGGGGGAGGCTGGCGGCTACAAGGAAGTCATCGCGATGGTTTCAGGCAAGGGGGTCTTTGCCAAGCTGAAGTTCGAATCCGGTGTGCACCGGGTGCAACGCGTTCCTGATACCGAAGCGAGCGGCCGAATCCATACGTCGGCTGCGACCGTAGCAGTGCTGCCGGAAGCAGAAGAAATCGATATCGATATACGTCCCGATGATATCCGCATCGATACGATGCGCGCATCGGGATCGGGCGGTCAGCACGTCAACACGACCGACTCTGCCGTGCGCATCACGCATATCCCTTCGGGCATTGTCGTCGTGCAGGCGGAAAAGTCGCAGCACCAGAACCGCGCCCGAGCCATGCAGGTGCTGCGTTCGCGCCTGTTCGACATGCAACGCCAGAAAGCCGATAGCGAGCGCTCGGAGGCGCGGCGCAGCCAAGTCGGTTCAGGTGATCGTTCCGAACGAATTCGTACCTATAATTTCCCGCAGGGCCGCGTCACCGACCACCGCATCAACCTGACGCTATACAAGCTCGATCGCATCATGGAAGGCGATCTGGATGAACTCATCGGTGCGCTGATATCCGATTACCAGACGGCCTTGCTGGCCCAGATGAACGAAAGCTTCTGAGTGCCATGGAAAAGGACGGAACGCGCCTTGCCGACTTGCACAAAGAGGCGCGTCTCCGGCTTTTGAAAACGCAAATCGAAACCCCCGATCTGGACGCGAGATTGCTGGTCGAATGGGTAACCGGATGTGATCGGCTCGAAGTGATCCGAAACCCGGCTCATGCCATCGACAGCCAAACGGCAGAGCGGCTTCACACGATTCTCGCCCGGCGAATCAACGGCGAATCAGTACACCGCATCATCGGCAGGCGGGCTTTCCATGGCATAGAACTAGGGCTTTCTCCCGATACACTCGAACCCCGCCCGGACACCGAAGCTCTGGTCGAACTGGCGATTCCGTTCTTGCGCCAGCGGATCGAAGAGCAGGGTGTTTCAGATTTGATAGACCTTGGAACAGGGACAGGTGCGATAGCTCTGGCGCTGCTCGATCAACTGCGTCAACTGCGTGCGGTTGGCGTCGATATTTCCACAGGAGCCCTTGATACTGCACGCGACAATGCCCAACTAAACAATGTATCTGATCGTTTTGCCGGCCTTCATTCGGATTGGTTTTCTAATGTAAGTGGCTCATTCGACATGATTATTTCCAACCCGCCCTACATACCGACCGCCGACTTACAAGGCTTGCAGACGGAAGTAGCGCGGCATGATCCGGTGAAAGCCCTCGATGGCGGCCCAGATGGACTTGCCCCCTATCGGATCATCGCCAGGCAATCGCGGCGGTGCCTGAGGCAGGGTGGTGCGGTTGCCTTGGAAGTGGGCGCGGAACAGCGCAGTGACGTAGAGGCGATTTTTTCCAGGGAGAGTTTCGCTTTGGTTACTGTCCAGAAGGATATTGGTGGGCACGAAAGAGCGCTTTTGTTCACACCAATGGAAAAAGATTGAAAAAAGGCTTGGAATTTGCCGTGAACACGGCTAGTTTCCGGTTACCGCTCTAAACCGAAACAAATCTGGTCTGCCTATCAAGCAATTGGTACGGAATTCCAGATGTTTGATTTCTCGTCGGAAATAGCTTTGGGGAATCGGTTTTTGCGGAAGCACAAAAGTTTTATGAACTTTGGATGCGATCGGAGCGCGGGGCGCGCTTCAGGTCGGCACTTGAGAAGCGAAGCTTTTTGACTCAAATGGTGAGCAAATTAGCGCCCCTAATTTTCTGAAAAGAGATAAGTATGAGGCCAGTACAGCAGAATAGGCGCATGCGCGGACGCGGTAACAACAATAACCGCAGTAAGGGTCCCAACCCATTATCCCGTAACTACGAGAGCAACGGTCCCGATGTCAAAATCCGGGGGAACGCTCAGCACGTCGCCGAAAAATATACTACTCTTGCACGGGATGCACAGAGCGCCGGCGACCGCGTGATGGCTGAAAACTATCTCCAGCACGCCGAGCATTATAATCGAATAATACTTGCAGCTCAGGCTCAAGCGCCCGTCCAGTATCAACGCGATGATCAGGATCAGGATCAGGACGATGAGAACGGTTATGACGACGATGGCATGAACAATGGCAACGGCGGCAACGGCAATGATAGTGATCGTCAGGAAGTTCCAGAACGCCAGGAATTCTCCCAGCGCCAGGAACGTCCGCAACGGCAAGACCGCCAGGACAGGCCCGAACGTCAGGATCGCCCGGAGCGCCAGGACCGTTCGGAACGCCACGATCGACATGAACGGCAGGACCGGCAAGAACGTGTGGTACATCAGCCAATCAATGGCAGTGGACCACAGCCGATCATTCAGGGCACCCCCGCCGAAGTCGTTTATGACGATGACACTGCCAGTCAGCGCCAGCCGCAACCCCAGCGTCAGCCGGTTGAAAATGGTTCTGCAGTGGCCGAGGACGCGCCTGCTGAAGCAAAACCCGCACGCCGCGCACCGCGTGGGCGCCGGCCGGCCCGTCCGCGTGAACCAGGCGTGGAGGAGAATGCGGCTGAAGCAAGTGCTCCAGAAACCGCCAATGATCTTTCGCCAGCCGGTATTGTGGCCGAGGTAAAGAAGCGCAGAGCTGCGGCTGGATCCGACGTCTGATCTCATCGGATTGAAGCTTTTTGCGCCACTCGCAGGGGAACCTGCGGGTGGCGTTTTGATTTTTGGAAGTGGCCGAGACACTTCAACTAAAGTCCTTCTCGGGCTGTGCGCGGTTCGAGGGCTGACCGTGATAATGCTCCCCGACTCCTTGCCGACATCCTGGCTGCTTGGAACGTCCCAAGCGTGAAAGGCGAGCGTGGCAAAGGAGGGGCCTCTTGTGGTAAATTACCGGGCTAGGTACGTGATAAAAGCCAGACCTTCGATCTTGCAGGCTGCGGACAATATTCCCATATTCGCATCGAGCGAATGGGTCTGCCTCTTGCAGGGGACCCGTCACCAACACGCCATCCAGTGCCGGAATCGGGCTGGACGGTAAAAGGAGACAGAGATGAATATAGAGAAATATACAGAGCGCGTCCGCGGCTTCATACAATCGGCACAGACTTTCGCCCTCTCTTCCAGCCATCAGCAATTTGCGCCGGAGCACTTGCTCAAGGTGCTCGTCGATGACGAGGAAGGGCTTGCCGCATCGTTGATCGAGCGGGCGGGCGGTCGCATAGCTGATGTGCGGCTCGGGCTGCAGGCTGCGCTAGACGCATTGCCGAAAGTAACCGGCGGTAACGGCCAGCTTTACCTGGCTCAGCCGCTTGCCAAGGTTTTCACGACCGCGGAGGAGCTTGCTCAAAAAGCCGGTGACAGCTTCGTCACTGTCGAGCGCCTGTTGACTGCTCTGGCGATCGAGAAGTCCGCCAAGACTTCCGAGATATTGAGCCGCGCCGGTGTGACCGCTGCGGGCCTCAATGCCGTGATCAATGATATCCGCAAGGGCCGGACTGCTGATTCCGCCTCTGCGGAGAACAGCTATGATGCCTTGAAGAAATATGCACGCGATTTGACGGCCGATGCACGGGCGGGCAGGCTCGATCCCGTCATTGGACGCGATGATGAAATACGCCGAACCATTCAAGTCCTGTCGCGGCGCACCAAGAACAATCCGGTGCTGATTGGCGAGCCTGGGGTTGGCAAGACGGCAATTGCCGAAGGCTTGGCGTTGCGCATCGTCAATGGTGACGTGCCGGAATCGCTGAAAGACAAGCAGTTGATGGCGCTGGATATGGGTGCTTTGATCGCCGGGGCGAAATATCGCGGTGAATTCGAGGAGCGGCTGAAAGCCGTTCTGTCCGAAGTGACTTCAGCCAATGGCGAAATCATCCTGTTCATCGACGAGATGCACACGCTTGTCGGTGCGGGCAAGAGCGAAGGCGCCATGGATGCGTCCAACCTCCTGAAACCCGCCTTGGCTCGCGGTGAACTTCACTGCGTCGGCGCCACGACTCTCGACGAGTATCGCAAGCACGTGGAAAAGGATGCGGCTTTGGCTCGCCGGTTCCAGCCGGTGTTTGTCGATGAGCCGACAGTAGAGGATACCGTTTCGATCTTGCGCGGTCTGAAGGAAAAATACGAGCAGCACCACAAGGTGCGGATTTCCGATTCGGCGCTCGTTGCGGCGGCGACGTTGTCAAACCGGTACATCACGGATCGGTTTTTGCCCGACAAGGCAATCGACCTGATTGACGAAGGCGCGGCGCGGCTTCGGATGCAGGTCGATTCAAAACCGGAAGAACTGGACGAGATCGACCGGCGCATCATGCAGCTCAAGATCGAACGTGAAGCGTTGAAGGTCGAAAAGGACGATGCTTCCCGGGATCGCCTTGAGCGGCTGGAGAAGGAACTCGCCGATCTGGAAGAGCAGTCGACGGCGATTACCAACACCTGGCAGGCCGAAAAGCAAAAGCTCGGTCATGCGGCCGACCTGAAGCGTCAGCTCGACGATGCACGCAATGCGCTGGCCTCTGCCCAGCGTAACGGTGAATTTCAGAAAGCGGGCGAGCTTGCCTACGGAAAAATCCCGCAGCTGGAGAAGCAGCTTGCAGAGGCCGAACAGCATGACGGTTCAACGTCGATGGTGGAAGAAATCGTCACTCCGGATCATATCGCTCAGGTTGTTTCGCGCTGGACAGGAATTCCGGTGGACCGGATGCTGGAAGGCGAACGGGAAAAGCTGCTGCGCATGGAAGATGAACTCGCCAAGCGGGTTGTCGGGCAGGGAGAAGCAGTTCAGGCTGTATCGAAGGCCATTCGCCGCGCGCGTGCCGGCTTGCAGGACCCGAACCGGCCCATCGGCTCGTTCATCTTCCTGGGACCAACAGGTGTCGGCAAGACGGAGCTGACGAAAACGCTGGCTTCGTTCCTGTTCTCCGACGAGACGGCAATGGTTCGCCTCGACATGTCCGAATATATGGAGAAGCATTCGGTATCGCGCCTGATCGGCGCACCACCCGGCTATGTCGGCTATGAAGAAGGTGGTGCTCTTACCGAAGCTGTCCGGCGCCGGCCCTACCAGGTGGTTCTCTTCGACGAAATCGAGAAGGCTCATCCGGACGTCTTCAACGTGCTTCTGCAGGTACTTGACGATGGACGTCTGACCGATGGTCAGGGACGCACGGTCGACTTCCGCAACACACTGATCATCATGACGTCGAACCTTGGCGCAGAATATCTTGTCGGGTTGGGCGAGGGCCAGGATGTCGGAGAGGTTCGAGAAGAGGTGATGAACGTGGTCAGAGCCTCATTCCGTCCTGAATTCCTCAATCGCGTGGATGAAATCATCCTTTTCCACAGGTTGCAGCGCAAGGAGATGGGCAAGATCGTGGCTATCCAGCTGCGGCACCTTCAATCGCTTCTCACAGATCGCAAGATCGTCCTGAGTATCGATGATGATGCCACGAACTGGCTGGCCGAAAAGGGCTATGATCCTGCGTATGGAGCGCGGCCATTGAAACGCGTAATACAGAAGGAGGTTCAGGATCCGCTGGCGGAAAAGATCCTGCTCGGCGAGATACTGGATGGTTCGACGGTCAAGATCACGGCGGGATCGGACCGGCTCAACTTCAAGCCGGCCAAATCCACCGCCGAACGTGAAAAGGCCGAGGCTGCGTGATCACGCTTCGATCGGATTGAAACAAAGAGGATGGCCGCCACCGGGCGGCCATTTTCATGTCTCGTTCATCCAATAAATGCAACGATAGAAGTGTCTCGGCATTAACCATAAAGACAGAAAAGTCGGTCATTTATGCTTAACGGCGAGTTATCAGTTAAACCGGAAGCGGCAAGCATGGCGTTCTACCTTCAATCGACACTCGGAATTTTGCTGCTGGCTGCGGCCGGCATCTTCGTGCCAGAAGCCGCGCAGGCTGAACCTGTTGCACCTCGCGCCAAAGACGCGGGTCCATATGACGTTGCACAATGGTTCGAGCCGCGCGAGCGGCGCCAGGCTTACCGGTCCTATTTCGATGAGTATGGCCGTAGGGTCACAGTGGATCGCCGCGGCCGGATCGTCTCCATCGAAGAAGCGCAACCGAGTGAAAACACGGATTATTTTCCCGATGCGCCGCAAGATCCCTATGATACTGGTGCCATAGCGAACGATCCTTACGCCCCTTCCAACGCGCTGCCATCCGAACAGGATTATGGCAGTATCGATCGCGAACCGCTGCCGCCTGCCAATGGCGAGAGCGATTTCATCGATCCGGCAATGCCTGGAGACGGGCTGACGGATGCTCCTCAACAGGAGCAGATACCGGTTCATCCCGATCCGGCGCCGACAATCGAACTGCCGAAGGGACAGGGTGCTAAAGCCAAGATCGCCGCCATCCAGGTCCTGCTGGATCGCATAGGCGTGTCACCGGGTGTTATAGATGGTCACAAGGGCGGAAATGTCGATAAAGCCGTGGCGGCCTTCGAGGAAATGACAGGGCAGCAATTCGACCCTCTCAACGAAGAAGGGATCAACGCGTCGCTGGAACAGACCGGCGGCCCGGCGTTCAAATCCTACACGATCACGTCGGAAGATGCCGCTTATCCGTTCGTTGCATCCATTCCCGAAGATTACAGCCACAAGGCGCAACTTGAACGCATGGCGTTTACATCGGTGACTGAATTGCTTGCCGAGCGATTCCACATGGATGAGAACTATCTGAAAGAAATCAATCCAGGCGGGGACTTCAACACGCCGGGTGTTGCGATACAGGTGGCCAATACTGGCCAGGATGCTGGCGGTGCCGTGACGCGCATCATCGCCGACAAGGGGCGCAAACAGGTTCGCGGCTATAATGCTGAAGGAAAGCTGGTGGTTGCCTACCCCGCAACGATCGGATCCACAGATACTCCATCGCCTTCGGGAACCGTACAGGTCGAGCGCATCGCACTCAATCCGAACTATACGTACAATCCCAAGATCAACTTCAAGCAGGGCGAGAACAACTCGGTCCTGACCATACCGCCGGGGCCGAACGGCCCAGTCGGTACTGTCTGGATAGCCCTGTCGAAGCCGACCTATGGCATACACGGCACGCCGGAACCTTCGAAGATAGGCAAGACGAACAGCCATGGCTGCGTGCGGCTGACGAACTGGGACGCAACGGAATTGTCCAAGCTGGTCCAAAAAGGCGTGACGGTTGAATTCCAGGAATAGATGCTGGCGCGCCGCTAGCCGCTGGCCGCGACCTTGGTTCCCCGCGTATTGTCATCCTTGAGCAGTTGATCGATCCGTTCCCGTTCGCGTTTGAATGCTATCAGGTCATCGCCTCCAAGCGCTCCGCCACTTGGCAGGCGGATGCGCATCGGATCTACCTTGGAGCCATTGACGATCACCTCGTAATGAAGGTGCGGCCCCGTCGAAAGACCGGTCGAACCAAGGAAACCGATAACCTGGCCCTGTCTGACCTTCGCTCCCGGGGCAACGCCGCTGGCTATGGCATTCTGGTGCGAATAGCTGCTTTCATAGCCATTGGAATGGCGGATGATGGTTTGATTGCCGTAGCCGTTCGTCCAGCCGGCGCGCTCGACGACACCGTTGCCCGCAGCGATGATCGGCGTGCCGCGGGGCGCTGACCAATCCACCCCGGTGTGCATCCTGGAGTATCCCAGAATCGGATGGCGGCGCATGCCGAAGGGTGAGCGGAAGACTCCGTTCGGGACCGGCTTGCGTAACAGGAACTGTTTGGAGCTCTTTCCATCTTCGTCGTAATAGTCGGTGTTGCCGTCCTTGCCGTGGAAACGATAAAACTTCTTCAAGTCGCCGCCGAAATTCGCCGCGACGTAGAGTATCTCCGAATCGTCGCCTGCTTTCTCCGAATCCGCCGGAAGTGAGAACAACGCCTCCAGCTGATCGGTCGGCGATAGTTGCGACTGAAAATCGACCTCCGAAGCAAGCATCCTGATGAGCTGCTTGATCATGGGATCTGTCATCCCATAGGCAATACCGGCACGGTAAATTCCATCATATACCGTGGGCAGGTCTTCAGAACGGCGCGCGGCAGGCGGATTATCGTCGAAGGCGACCTGCAGTCCCGGGGTCATTTCCGGTTCGTCCGCCGGGACATATTGCTCGTGATCGTTGAGGGCGATTGTCAGCACATGCGTGGAACCATTGTAAACGCTCGCTCGCATGATCCGGTCGACGTCGTTTTGCGATTCTATGCCAAGCCGCAGGACACTGCCGCTTTTCAAGCGCGGAGAATTCAACAGTTTTGCGATCGCCTCCGACATCCCCGTTGCATCGGCGTTTTCATGGCCGGCGTCATTCAGCGCGCCGAGGATATCCTTGTCGCTCCGGAACGGAATGAGTTCCTCCGAATAACCTGCGCTCTCGGCATCATCCGAGAGACGCGGGAAAACGCTGACATTTTCCTGGATAATCCTGGCCGTAAGCTGGCTACGCAAATTGAACGGGTCTTCGTCCGTGCCGAAGCGCTGGGGATCGACATAGTGGAGGGATGCAACCTGAATGGCTCCGTCGGTCAAAAGAGAGCCGGTGTTGCGGACAACTTCTTCCACCTCATCGACGCTCAAATCGTCCGATGGATCATATTGAGCAGTGGCCAAGGGGAAATCGAGGGTACGAAGGCTCACTTCGCTTTCGACCTTGGCGCCGTAGATCAAACCGGTCTTTGGCGTCGGATCAGTACCTTCATTGGCCTCCGCGAAGACGTCGAGAGGATTGAAGGAAGGATATCGGCGGTTCGTATTGTGGACATCGGCAAGTGCGATATGGACGAATTCAAAGGGCACCGTGCGAATGACGTCACGCTCGCCGTCCTTAAACATTGTCGAGACGTCGAGCCGCCGGCGGTCGCGATTCTTCTGGATCGGCGTCGTTGCCGCAACCCGCGCACCCTTGACGCCGTCGGAACTCCCGGGATCAGGCATGGCGTTGCGCGCCATCAGTTCCGGCGGTGTCGCCAGCTGTTCCCGGCCGTCGAGCGCTGCGAACAGTGCCACACCCATCAGTATGCTCGACGTAATACCCGTGAGAAAGGTGCCGGCCAGCCAGCGCGCAGAGATCTCGCGCCGATCCGGCGGACCCCGACGGCCGTCCGTAATCAACGGCGGCTCGTTGCCCGGATCGATCGATGAGTGCCCCTCGTAATCGTTCATACTGTTAAAAGTCGATCCTGTCGCCGTTGTAGAAAATGCGGGCTCTGAGAGATTTCGGCGCTCGCCGATCAGCCTTATGCTGGTGTGAAATCGATTTGGGACGCAGTTTTGCCCCCGCAGCCGATCTATGTCAACGCGCCGCCCCGAACGGCCCTGTGTAAACGGTGAGTGGTTCCCGCAAGAAGTTGGCACTACCCTTCGCATGCGAAGGCACCGCTAAGATTTGAATTGGGCATGTTTGTGGCCGGGCCGGTCACAATCCACTTTGTCCGCAGTGACGAGGGCAATAAACCGTCTCATATCGCAAGGGGTAGAAGAACCCTGTCACATATTTCACATTTTCTTCAAAATCGGTGTTGACAGTTTTGCGGGGTGGGGTCTATATACCGACACAACGAGGGCGGGGCGCCGCTGGCGGTTGCCGAATGCGCCCTATGGTTTGGTTGCTGGTTTGCTTTGCTTTCTGGTTGATCGATCGGTTCTTGTGACAAGATTA
>NZ_PGGN01000005.1 GCF_003010935.1 Phyllobacterium endophyticum | reverse complement strand
CGCAACGTTCATAAACAAATCTCACAACAACAGAACTATGACGCGGGGTGGAGCAGCCCGGTAGCTCGTCAGGCTCATAACCTGAAGGTCACAGGTTCAAATCCTGTCCCCGCAACCAAATCAAACCCACCCTGAAACCATCCCCCCAGACGTTTGTCCGGCATCTCGGCTTCGCCAAGCCGGACAAGGTAGCGCGTCGTTCGCAAGAGCGCACCATAACCTGAAGGGTGAGGGCCGTCCGGCCTTGCCGGTCAAGCAGTCCAGTGGACTGCTGGAAGGCCCGAACGGGCACATCCTGTCCCCGCAACCAATCAACGCAGCCCTAAAACCATCCCCCAGACGTTTGTCCGGCATCTCGGCTTCGCCAAGCCGGACAAGGTAGCGCGTCGTTCGCAAGAGCGCACCATAACCTGAAGGGTGAGGAATGTCCGGCCTTGCCGGTCAAGCAGTCCAGTGGACTGCTGGAAGACCCGAACGGGCACATCCTGTCCCCGCAACCAAATCAACACAGCCCATCCATTAAACCAAACCCCGCCACAAACGGGGCTTCTTGCGTCTGACGCCTTGCCGGCCATCGCTCCCGCAAGGCTCGGCCGATGCCGGCGACTGACCTGCTCCCGGCCGATCTTTGAAAACAGCCCTCGCGGCCAGCTTCAGGAAATCTTCCCTCAGGCTCATAACCTGAAACGCGAGGGGCATCAGGACCGGTAAACCGTCCTGCGGCGGTGCCCCGGTAACGGGACGTTGTCCCGCAACAGCAAACGGCCAGCCCCTCCGGGCTTGTTGTCTGGCCGCATGCCGCTTGACGTCAACCGCACCAGAGGCCGGAACCAGACACCGGTCCCACTAGACTCCGGTCGCTACCTGCACGCCGCCAGCTTCAGGACTTCAAAGCCGGCACTCGCATAACCGGACGAGCCTCTCGTCCAGGCAGATATGAGAACAGGCCTCGACAGCGGGACTTCGGCCTTGGCTCCTGTTCGGCAATCGAAGATCAGGGGAACGTCACTGCCGTGGTGTTCGCGCCGCATAGGAGAATGGCCACGCGTTCATCCGGCGCCGGAACATACTTGCCGCGGAGTAACGCTGCGAAGGCGGCGGCGCCGCCGGGTTCGGCAACGATCCTCAGCTTGTCCCACAACGCCTGTTGGGCAAGGCGAATATCATCATCGGAAACCAGCACGGATCGGTCGACGAAGGCTTGTGCTATTGGAAACATCAGTTTGCCGACCTGCCTGGGTGCAAGCGAATCCGCGGCAATTCCTTCCGTCGGCGCATCGATGGGCTGGCCTGCTTCAAGCGCCATGTTCAATGTCGGCGAGCCCTCAGGCTCAACGGCGATGATCTTCACGCGGCCCCTGAACCAGGCAGCGATGCCACCGATCAAACCGCCGCCCCCAACCGCCACCAGCAACGTGGTGATATCGGGAAGATCAGCTTCAATCTCCGCACCAAGAGTGCCCTGACCCAGCAGCGTCTCAACCTGGTCATAGGCGTGGACGGCAAGAGCGCCGGTCTCCGCGACGAACTTCTCGCTCGCCGCAAGCGCGTCGGCGTAACGATCGCCGCCGACAACAAGATCTGCTCCATAGGAGCGGATGCGTTCTGCCTTGGCCGGGGAAGTGACTGCGGGCACAAAGATATTGGCGGGTACGCCGAGACGCATCGCGGCATAAGCGACCGCAGCGCCGTGATTGCCGCCGGAAGCCGCCACGACACCCGCCGGCGGTAACGAGCGGGTCAGGAGATTGGTGAAAGCACCTCTGGCCTTGAATGAGCCCGAATGCTGCATGAATTCAAGCTTCAGATCAACCGGGCGCTCGCCAAGGCCGAAATCCGCCATATCGACCCGCAAGTTCGGCGTGTGGCGGACATGCGAGCGGATCAACCGCCTGGTTTCGGCGATACGCTCAGGTGTGATCAGGGGAGTCATGCTAATCTCGCTCGGAAGGATGAATGGGAAGAGTAACGGTCAGAGATCGGAATGCAAGTACAATTGGCAGGAAGGTCGAACGACATGGGACAACCTTGACTTGATCTTCCCTGAAGCGTAGAACTCACAAATGAGCACGAAGTGCACAATTGTTGTTCGTTCAAGAGGGGTGGCCGGATCATGAGCGAGGTTCGCCTTCAATCGCCGGGCAGACTTCCCCTCGATGAGCAGCGCGAGCATTTGATGGTTCGGATCGCCAAGCTCTATTACGAGCTTGAATGGACGCAAGGGGATATTGCGACTGAACTCGGACTGACTCGCTGGCAAATCGGCCGGCTGCTGACCGAGGCGAGGGAAATCGGCGTCGTCCGCATCGAGATCACGCCAAGGGTCATGCGCCGGACCGATCTGGAAGTCAGGTTGCAGCAGGATTTCGGCCTGAAGGATGCGGTTGTCGTTCCTTCCGGCGGTGCGGCGGATTCGGCACTCCTCACCGAGCGCGTGGCACAGGCCGCAGCGACTTACCTGGCCGGGCTCATGCCGAAACCCGGACTGATCGGCGTGTCGTGGGGCCGCACCATGTCTGCGGTTGCCCGATTCCTGCCAAATAACTGGAATCCGGGCGTGCATGTCGTATTGCTGAACGGCGCAACGAACCTGCGCTCGACCTCATCGCATTCAAACGCTGTCGCGGAAGAATTTGCCCGCGCAGGCAATGGCAGTGCCACCCTGCTTCCCGTTCCGGCAATCGTCGGCAAGAGGAGCACGCGCGAGGTTCTGGAAGATGATCCTGTCATCGAGCGTGTGCTGAAACTCGCCCTCGAGGCGGAAATCGTCTGCTTCGGCATGGGCGGTATGAATCATCAGTCAGTGCTGCTCGGCAATGGATATCTGGATGCGGCCGGCATGGACACGTTGCGGGATGCCGGTGCGGTTGGTGACATACTTGGCCGGTTCATCGGAGAGGATGGGCAGATCATCGATTCTTCGATCGACGATCGCACGGTCGGCATGCGGCTCCAGCATCTGAAGACAAAACAGCGAGCGATCGGCGTGGTTGCGGGTGAAGACAAGCACCAGGTTGCCGCGGCAGCGCTGAAGGCCGACTATGTGTCGGTCATCATCACGGATGAAGCGACGGCGCTCTACGCATTGGACAACCATAACCGGGGACGCGCGGGATAATGAATTGGCATAGCGCGAATTGGAAGGACCAGCGATGAACCGCCAGGAAATCTTGATTTCAAGAGGAACGGACTTGGCCGTGCAGCATTCGCATGCGCGCAATGCCGGTACCGAACTCAGGCTTGACCGGTTCGAGGATATTGCGGTGAACCGTTCGGCAACGGAGAGGCGGGCGGCAACACTGACGACGCGCCGGACTGTGAAGAAGGACTATCAGGCTGCCTGGCTGGTGAAGGCGATCACCTGCATCGATCTGACGACGCTCGCCGGAGACGATACGGCAGGACGCGTGCGACGACTGTGCGCCAAGGCGAAGCGTCCGATCCGGGATGACATTGTCGAGGCGCTTGGCCTCGCCGACGAGAACATCACCACGGGGGCCGTTTGCGTCTATCCTACGATGGTGCAGCATGCGGTGAAGGCGCTGCAGGGAACGGCGATACCTGTCGCCTCGGTGGCGACGGGATTTCCGGCGGGCTTGACGCCGCTGCCGCAACGGCTCTCGGAAATCCGTTATGCTGTCGATGAGGGCGCCGCGGAAATCGATATCGTCGTTACGCGCGAACATGTGCTGACGCAGAACTGGCAGGCGCTCTACGATGAGATTTCGCAGATGCGCGAAGCGTGCGGCGATGCGCATTTGAAGGCGATATTGGCGACCGGCGATTTGAACACGCTGCGAAACGTCTATCGCGCCTCGATGGTGGCCATGCAGGCCGGCGCCGATTTCATCAAGACGTCGACGGGCAAGGAGGAAGTGAATGCGACGCTTCCCGTCAGCCTCATCATGCTGCGCGCATTGCGCGACTATGGCGAACATACCGGCCACAGGGTCGGCTTCAAGCCGGCCGGAGGCATGAAGACGGCCAAGGACGCCATGAACTGGCTGATCCTGATGAAGGAAGAACTTGGCCTGCCATGGATGCAGCCGGACCTCTTCCGCCTCGGCGCCAGCTCGATGCTCGGCGATATAGAGCGGCAGCTCGAACATTACGTGACCGGCCGCTACGCCGCGTCGTCGCGCCACGCGCTTGCTTGAGGGATAAAACTCATGGGACAGATCAAGGACATTCTTCGCACGATGGAATATGGCCCCGCACCGGAGAGCAATAGCGACGTACAGGCGTGGCTCGAGGCCAACAGGAAGGGTTTCGGCCATTTCATCGATGGCAGGTTCACGGGCGTTGAAGGTCGCGAGACGTTCGCCGTGATCAACCCCGCCAATGATGCAGTACTGGCAAAGGTGGCACACGGTACGAAGGAAGACGTCGATAGGGCGGTAAAAGCCGCCCGGACAGCTTTCGGCAAGTGGTCCAAGCTGGCTGGGCACGAGCGAGCCAAATATCTCTATGCCATCGCCCGGCACATCCAGAAGCGCGAACGCTTCTTCGCGGTGCTTGAGACAATGGACAATGGCAAGCCCATCCGCGAAACGCGCGATATCGACATTCCGCTCGTTGCCAGGCATTTCTATCATCATGCCGGTTGGGCCGAGATGGTGGAAACAGAGTTCGAGGGTTTCTCGCCGGTTGGCGTCTGCGGGCAGATCATTCCGTGGAATTTCCCCCTGCTCATGCTGGCGTGGAAGATTGCCCCGGCGCTGGCTGCGGGCAATACGGTCGTTCTCAAGCCGGCGGAATTGACGCCGCTGACGGCCATCGCCTTCGCGGAAGTGTGCCGCGAGATCGGGCTGCCGGCAGGCGTCGTCAATATCGTCCATGGCGATGGCGAAACAGGCGCGCTGATCTGCGGCCATGACGATGTCGACAAGGTTGCTTTCACCGGCTCCACCGAGGTCGGGCGCATCATTCGCGAGCAGATCGCAGGGAGCGAGAAGAAGCTGTCGCTGGAACTCGGGGGCAAATCGCCTTTTATCGTTTTCGAGGATGCCGATATGGACGGCGCTGTCGAAGGTGTTGTCGACGCCATCTGGTTCAACCAGGGCGAGGTCTGTTGCGCCGGTTCGCGAATTCTCGTGCAGGAGGGTATTGCACCACGCTTTTACGACAAGCTGCGCAAGCGCATGGAAACATTGCGCGTTGGCGATCCACTCGACAAGACCATGGACGTCGGGGCACTTGTCTCGGCCGGGCAATTGAAGCGAGTTTCCGCGCTGGTCGAACAGGGGAAGGTAGAGGGTGGCACGCTTTGGCAGGCGCCGGTCGCGTTGCCCGTCAAAGGCAGCTTCTTCGCGCCGGGCTTCTTTACCGATGTCGAACCTGCGTCAACGGTCTGCGAGGTCGAGATATTCGGGCCGGTCGCTACCGCTACCACGTTCCGCACCCCGGACGAGGCGATTGCGCTTGCCAACAACACGAAATACGGGCTCGCCGCCTCGGTCTGGTCAGAAAACATCAATCTGGCGCTGGATATGGCCGCGCGTGTCAAGGCCGGGGTTGTCTGGATAAACTCGACCAATCTGCTCGATGCCGGGGCTGGATTCGGCGGTTACAGGGAAAGTGGCTTCGGGCGCGAAGGCGGGCGCGAGGGCCTCTACGAGTACCTGACTGCCAATTGGGAAAAACGCCTGCCGCTCGCCAAGATCGGGCCTGCGTTCAAACCCTCCGCTGTGCCGGATGGGGATGCGAGAATGGCAACCAGTGGCGCTATCGACCGCACGACGAAGAACTATATCGGCGGGAAACAGGTCCGACCCGATGGCGGCTACAGTTATTCCGTCACAGGCAAGAATGGCCAGATCATTGGTCACGCCGGACTTGGCAATCGCAAGGATATCCGTAACGCCGTCGAAGCAGCGTCAAGGGCCGGGGCATGGGGCGGCGCAACAGCACACAACCGCGCGCAGGTGCTTTATTATGTCGGGGAGAATCTAGACGCGCGCCGGGCGGAGTTCGAAGCCCTGCTTGTGGAAAGCACTGGCGTCACCGCAAAGGCGGCGAGCGAGGAATTCGCGGTCGCGCTGCGCCGCATCTTCTACTACGCGGCGCAAGCCGACAAATATGATGGCGCCGTGCATTCCACGAAGTCGCGCCACGTAACACTCGCCATGAACGAGCCCTGGGGCATCATGGGCATTGCCTGTCCGGATGACATGCCGCTGTTGTCGTTCGTTTCACTGGTCCTGCCGGCGATCGCCATGGGAAACCGGGTCGTTGTCGTGCCTTCGGCGCGCCACCCATTGCTTGCCTCCAGCCTGTATCAGGTGCTCGACACGTCCGACGTGCCGGGCGGTGTCGTGAATATCGTGACGGGCGAGCGGGATGTCCTCGCGAGGACCCTGGCCGATCACGATGAGGTGGATTCGATCTGGTATGTGGGTTCGAAGGAGGGCAGTACCATGGTCGAACGAGCATCGTGCGGCAATCTGAAGGCGACCTGGGTCAATAATGGCCGCCAGCGTGATTGGCTGAACAACAGCCAAGGGCAGGGCAGGGATTATCTGCGACGTGCAGTGCAGGTGAAGAACATCTGGGTTCCCTACGGCGAGTAGGTCACTCTCACTGCCTGGTATCGATGACATTCTGTTCCAGGCGCGTTCACAGTGCCGCGGCGGCGGACCGACGACTTCCGGTCCAAAAACCGGTTTTGCAAATCATTTGCACTTGCAATAAAAATCAGTTTGCTTATAAACGCAGTTGCAACTCAATTGCAATAAGGAGCGGTTATGCTGGACAGGCTGAGACGGTCATTGTTGGCCGGGATGACAAGCGCGGTTCTTGGAATCGCATTGATGTCTGTACCTGCGATGGCGAAGGACAAATTCAAGGCAGTCACGACCTTTACCGTGATTGCCGATATTGCGAGGAATGTCGCCGGCGATGCGGCAGTGGTGGAATCCATCACCAAGCCGGGTGCCGAGATCCATAATTACCAGCCGACGCCCGGCGATATCCAGAAGGCGCAGGGCGCGCAGCTTATTATCTGGAACGGGCTAAACCTTGAGCTGTGGTTCGAAAAGTTTTTCGCGAACCTGGAGGATGTCCCTGGTGTCGTGGCTTCCGATGGTGTCAAGCCGATGGGCATTGCCGAGGGTCCTTATACGGGCAAGCCCAATCCGCACGCATGGATGTCACCCGCGGCAGGGATGATCTATACGGATAATATCCGCGATGCCTTCATCAAGTATGATCCGGCCAATGCGGATACATACAAGGCCAATGCCGAGGCTTACAAAGCCAAGATCAAGGCAGCCATCGATCCAATCAAGTCCGAGCTTGCCGCGATCCCGGCGGAAAAACGCTGGCTCGTGTCGAGCGAAGGGGCGTTCTCCTATCTTGCCCGCGATTTCGATCTGAAAGAGCTTTACTTGTGGCCGATCAATGCTGACCAGCAGGGTACGCCGCAGCAGGTTCGCAAGGTTATCGATGCGGTCAGAGCCAACAAGATCGGTGTTGTCTTTTCCGAGAGCACGATTTCTCCCGACCCGGCAAAGCAGGTCGTACGGGAGACCGGCGCAAAATACGGCGGCGTTCTCTATGTCGACTCCCTGACTGGCCCGGAGGGTGAAGTTCCGACCTATATCGATCTGCTGCGCGTTACGTCGAGCAGGGTCGCCCAAGGGCTTACCCGATGAGTACCCGACCCCTTGATCCTGTGATTGGTAAATCGCATATCCCTGCATCGTCGGATGCGGGGAGTGGTATCTCTGTAAGAGGTGCCACTGTTACCTATCGCAATGGCCGTACCGCGTTGCGAGACGCCACGTTCGATCTACCGACTGGCACAATTTCCGCGCTGGTCGGTGTCAATGGGTCGGGAAAATCAACCCTTTTCAAGGCGATCATGGGTTTTGTCGGAATAAATCGAGGAACGATATCGATCCTTGGCCTGCCGGTGAATCGCGCGCTGAAGAAGAACCTTGTCGCTTATGTACCGCAAAGCGAAGATATCGACTGGAACTTTCCGGTTCTCGTCGAGGACGTGGTCATGATGGGCCGTTATGGCCATATGGGAATGATGCGTATCGCCAAGCCCGCCGACGTGCAGGCGGTAGCGGACGCGCTTTCGCGGGTCGGGATGAGCGACTACCGCAAACGACAGATAGGGGAACTCTCCGGTGGACAGAGAAAGCGTGTCTTTCTTGCACGGGCCCTTGCTCAGGATGCGCGCGTTATTCTTCTCGATGAGCCATTCACCGGCGTTGATGTAACGACCGAAGAGGCAATCATCACTCTTCTGCGCGTGCTGCGTGGTGAAGGCCGGGTCATTCTTGTGTCGACCCACAATCTTGGCAGCGTGCCGGAATTTTGCGACCGCACCGTTCTGCTCGATCGTACTGTCCTTGCCTATGGACCCACTGCCGAGACGTTCACACAGGCTAATCTCGAGTTGACGTTTGGCGGCGTGCTGCGGAATTTCAGGTTCAGGGCTCCTGGCGAGATGGCTCAAATCGAAGTCGCTACCGGGGATGAGCGTCCCTTTGCCGTTTACGAGAATGCCGGCGCTTCTTCCAGAAGCACTGGAAGACCCAACTGAGATGACGTTGCTGCTCGAACCCTTTTCCTATCAGTACATGGTGAATGCCATGTGGATCTCCGCGCTTGTCGGCGGTGTTTGTGCTTTCCTTTCGGCCTATCTCATGTTGAAAGGCTGGTCGCTTATCGGCGATGCGCTTTCACATTCGATTGTACCGGGTGTGGCCGGGGCCTACATGCTCGGCTTGCCATTTTCTCTCGGCGCCTTCTTTTCGGGAGGCCTTGCCGCAGCCGCAATGCTGTTTCTCAGTCAGCGCACGAAGCTCAAGGAAGACGCCATCATAGGGCTGATCTTTTCGTCTTTCTTCGGGCTTGGCCTGTTCATGGTGTCGTTGTCACCAACTTCGGTGAATATCCAGACGATTGTGCTTGGAAATATTCTTGCGATCACGCCGGAAGACACATTGCAACTTGCCATTATCGGTTTTGTTTCCTTGGCCATTCTTTTGGTTAAATGGAAAGATTTGATGGTCGTCTTCTTCGATGAGAGCCATGCCCGTTCCATCGGTCTCAACCCGACGGCACTCAAGATCATGTTTTTCACACTGCTTTCCGCCTCGACTGTAGCTGCCCTGCAAACTGTCGGAGCATTCCTGGTCATATGTATGGTTGTCACGCCCGGCGCGACTGCCTATCTCCTGACCGACCGGTTCCCGCGACTCCTGGCGATCGCAGTTGCCATCGGGGCGCTGACCAGCTTCACCGGTGCCTATGCAAGCTATTTCCTCGACGGTGCAACAGGCGGCATCATTGTGGTGCTGCAAACAATGATTTTCCTTCTCGCCTTCTTCTTCGCGCCAAAACACGGGATGTTAAACGCTCAACGACGTTCTGCGGAAAGCCGGGAGTATCCGGGATGAACATAATCGAAACCCTGCTTTCGCCCTTCCAGTTCGAGTTCATGGTCAGCGCCCTCATCATTTCCGTTCTCGTTGCAATCCCGACGGCAATGCTCTCGTGTTTCATGGTGCTGAAGGGCTGGTCATTGATGGGCGATGCGATCTCCCACGCGGTCTTTCCCGGTGTCGTCATCGCCTACATCGTCGGATTCCCCTATGCGATCGGGGCTTTCGTTGCGGGCATGTTCTGCGCCGTCGCTACAGGGTTTCTCAAGGAGCACAGCCGGATCAAGCAGGACACGGTTATGGGCATCGTGTTTTCCGGCATGTTCGGTCTGGGCCTCGTGCTCTATGTAAAAATCCGGTCGGACGTGCATCTGGATCATATCCTGTTCGGCGACATGCTTGGCGTCGGTTGGAATGATATTGGCCAGGCTGCCGTTATAATGGTAGTGACCGCTGGAGTGCTTGTTCTCAAATGGCGGGATTTCCTGCTCCATGCGTTCGACAGCATACAGGCGAAGGCAGTTGGCCTCAGAGTGAGGCTTTTGCACTACGGGCTGCTTTGCCTGATATCGCTGACGATTGTGGGTGCGTTGAAAGCGGTCGGGATCATCCTTGCCATTGCCATGTTGATCGCGCCCGGAGCCATTGCTTTTCTTCTGACACGCAAATTCAGTACGATGCTGCTGATTTCCGTCATCGTAGCAACCGCCGCCGCGTTTTTCGGTGTCTATCTGGCATTCTTTCTCGACAGTGCTCCCGCTCCAACGATCGTGCTTTTGATGACGGCTATATTCATCGGCTCTTTTGTCCATGTTTCTCGCAAGCACGGGCAGGACGAACCAATTGAGGCATGAAGGGCTTGTGGCGCACAATATCCCCGGCTCGACATTTTTTGTCCATAAAGCGTCAGATCGACCGATTGGGCGGTGACAGGGCTTGTGCACTGCGATATGTTCGCAGCTGTCGAGGGTCTGTGATTGCAGAATCGGGGGCCCTGTCAATTTGCGGGAGAGTGTCTTTGAACAGAAATGTTCAACGGCCACCGAAGGGGAAATCGCCCGAAATCTCTCAGGTTCCAAGAACCGCAAAAGGATAAGACAACTCTGGAAAGTCGAGGGAAACCTCGCGCCGAAGGTGTAAGTTCAGATCGGATGTGAATCCATGCTGGGCGAGTCTCTCAGGCTTCCGACAGAGGGGCAAAGAACGGTCCGTCCTTGTGGCGGGGATCTTTGCACGACTCTGGAGTAAAAATGGGCACTGACGAAAATCTGAAATTATTGCCGCTCGACGATATGCACAGGGCCGCCGGAGCGCGCTTTGGCGGGTTTGCAGGCTGGTCCATGCCGATCACCTATCCCCTGGGGGTGATGAAGGAGCATCTGCACACACGCGAGAAGGCCGGGCTGTTCGATATTTCGCACATGAAATTGTTCGACGTGTCAGGGTCCGGCGCTGGGGATCTCCTGTCGCATGCATGTCCGCTCGGCGCAGGATCGCTGCAGCATGGCCAGTCCAAATACACGTTCTTCCTCAACGAGCAGGCAGGCATTCTTGATGACCTGATTGTTACTAGGCTCGGCGAGGAGCATTTCATAGTCGTTGCCAATGCCGGCAATGCGGCTGGCGATGAAGCCCATTTGCGCAATCTGGCCAAAAACTTCGATTGCAAGATCGATGCTCTCGATCATGCTTTCCTGGCGATCCAGGGACCACAAGCGGCCGACGTTGTGCGCGACGCCGGTATTGCGGGCACGGAGCTCGCCTTTATGAACGGCTTCGCGCCAAAGCCGGGCTGGTTCATGAGTCGCTCGGGCTATACCGGCGAGGACGGCTTCGAGATTGGTCTACCCTCAGGCGAGGCACGCGAACTGGCGACAAGGCTGCTTGCTGACGAGCGGGTAGCCTGGATCGGGCTCGCGGCGCGCGACAGCCTGCGCCTGGAGGCGGGGCTTTGCCTGCACGGCCAGGATATCAACCCCGATATAGATCCCGTAGATGCGGGCCTCGCCTGGGCAATCAGCAAGCCCGTGCGAGAAAAAGCCGTGTTCATTGGCGCAAGGGCGCTGCTCGACAAGATCGCTGCAGGTCCCGGACGGAAACGCGTCGGCCTCAAGCCGGATGGCCGCCAGCCGGTGCGCTCGGATTCGGTCCTGGTTGACGTCGACGGCAATAGTATCGGTCTTGTCACCTCGGGCGGATTCGGCCCCTCCGCCGGACATCCGGTTGCCATGGGCTATGTCGGCAAGCATTTCGCGGCCGTCGGAACCCTGATTTTCGCAGAGGTGCGGGGCAACCGTATTCAAATGCACATCCATCCGCTTCCATTCACCCCACATCGCTATCACAAAGGATAAATCGACATGGCAGTTACTTACTTTACCGAAGATCACGAATGGGTCCGCGTCGAAGACGGTATTGCCACCGTCGGCATTACCGATCATGCGCAGGACCAGCTAGGCGATCTCGTTTTCGTCCAATTGCCCGATGTCGGCCAGTCCTTGTCCAAGGGAGACGCCGCAGTCGTAGTGGAATCGGTCAAGGCAGCTTCGGATGTCTATGCCCCGCTCGACGGCGAAGTGACGGAAGTCAACGACGCAACGGCGAGCGATCCAGCCTTGGTAAATTCCTCCGCGACCGGCGATGGCTGGCTATGGAAAATGAAACTCTCCGACACCGATCAACTGGCTGGTCTGCTCGATGAGGCCGGTTACAAAGCGATTATTGGCTGATCCATCATGAACAAAAGCATTTTTCCCTTTTCTGACCGCCATATCGGGCCAAGCACCCTGGGATCGCGGGCCATGCTGGCGGCACTTGGCATACCTTCGCTCGAAACATTGATTGCGCAGGCTGTCCCGAAGTCCATCCGGTTGGAACGCCCGCTGAACATTCCCGAAGCCATCAACGAGGCCGAGGCATTGGCGGAACTCAGCCTCAAGATGGGTCAGAACAAGACCCACAAGAGTTTCATTGGCCAAGGTTATCATGGCACACATGTCCCGGCGGTGATCCAGCGCAATCTCTTTGAAAACCCCGCCTGGTACACGGCTTATACGCCCTACCAGTCCGAGATCAGCCAGGGGAGGCTTGAGCTTCTGTTTCACTTCCAGACGCTGATTGCGGAATTGACCGGCTTGCCCGTCGCGTCGGCTTCTCTGCTCGACGAGGCGACAGCCGTCGCAGAAGCGGTAGGAATCGCGTACCGCCATCATCGCGAGAAGCGTTCGCGCATCGTGCTCGCCGGCGACGTTCATCCGCAAATTCTCGATGTGGTCAGAACCCGCGCAGAACCGCTCGGCATGAATGTCAATGGCGGTGAGATCGACGGTGAGGTTGCGGCGATTATCGTGCCCTGGCCCGATACATATGGTGTTTATGGCGATCATGCGGCCGTAATCAGCGCCGCCAAAGCGGCAGGAGCCCTGGTCATTGCAGTTGCGGATCCGCTGGCGCTGACAATAACGGCTTCCGCTGCTTCAATCGGTGCCGATATCGCGGCGGGTTCCATGCAGCGTTTCGGCGTACCGATCGGTTATGGTGGTCCGCATGCGGCCTATCTCGCCGTGAGCGAGAATCTGACACGGCTTATTCCGGGCCGGCTTGTAGGCCAATCGGTCGACAGCAAGGGAAGGCCCGGTTACCGCCTCGCGTTGCAGACGCGCGAGCAACACATCCGCCGCGACAAGGCAACCTCGAATATTTGCACGGCTCAGGCCCTGCTTGCCAATATGGCCGTGTCCTTCGCGATATGGCACGGTCCACAGGGCCTGCAGGCGATCGCGATGCGCGTCCACGAACAGGCGGGACGCCTTGCAGCTGGTCTCGAGGAGGCTGGGTTTGAACTTGCAGGAAACCAGTTCTTCGACACGCTCACGGTCCATGTTCCCGGCAGGGCGGCCTCAATCGCCGACGCTGCCGAGGCGGGTGGTCGCTTGCTGCGGATTGTCGACGGGGACCGGCTCGGTATCAGTGTTGACGAGACGACGACAGATGAGGATCTTGGCGCACTGGCCGCGCTCTTCGGTGCAAGCCTGTCAAAGGAGGCCGGCATAAAACTGCCTGGCTCAAGGCCAGCCGAAGGGTTCATGACCCAGGCCGTGTTTCATCAGCAGCGCTCGGAGACCGAAATGATGCGCTTCCTGCGACGGCTTGCCGACAAGGACCTTGCGCTCGATCGGGCCATGATCCCGCTTGGTTCGTGCACAATGAAGCTCAACGCCGCCGCCGAAATGTTGCCGGTCAGTTGGCAAAGCGTTGCCAATGTCCATCCTTTCGCACCCGACGATCATGCGCTTGGCTATAAGTCATTGACCGGCGATCTCGAGGAATGGCTAGCCGAAATCACCGGCTTCGATGCGGTCTCCCTGCAGCCGAACGCCGGCAGCCAGGGTGAATATGCCGGATTGCTGGCCATCCGCCGCTATCATCTCGACCGCGGCGACGATCATCGCGATATCTGCCTGATCCCGGAATCGGCGCATGGCACGAACCCTGCAAGCGCCCACATGGCAGGTATGAGGGTCGTTGTCGTTGCTTGCGAAGAGGCGGGCGATATCGATCTTGACGATCTGAAGGCCAAGGCCGAGACGCATAGCCAAAATCTGGCGGCGCTGATGATCACCTACCCCTCGACGCACGGTGTGTTCGAGGAAGGCGTAAAGGACATTTGCGAGATTATCCACGGGCATGGCGGACAGGTTTATTTCGACGGTGCAAACCTGAATGCGCTGGTAGGTCTTGCTCGGCCCGGCGATATCGGTGCCGATGTCTGCCACATGAATTTGCACAAGACCTTCTGTATTCCCCATGGCGGCGGTGGCCCGGGCGTGGGGCCGATCGGGGTGAAGAAACATCTCGCGCCATTTTTGCCAGGACATGTCGAAACCGGTTCCGGGCATGCGGTTTCCGCTGCGCCGTTCGGCAGTGCTTCGATCCTGCCAATCACCTGGATGTATATCCGCATGATGGGTGGCGCCGGTCTGAAGCGTGCCACGGAGATGGCGATTCTCAACGCCAATTACATTGCCGAACGCCTGAAGGATGCTTATCCGGTGCTGTTCAAGGGCCGCAACGGCCGTGTCGCGCATGAGTGTATTCTTGATACCCGTGTGCTGAAGGACAGCGCGGGGATCAGTGTCGAGGATATCGCCAAGCGGTTGATCGACTATGGCTTTCACGCACCCACCATGTCGTGGCCGATCGCCGGAACGCTGATGGTCGAGCCGACTGAGTCGGAATCGAAACGTGAGATCGATCGGTTCTGCGATGCGATGATCGCGATAGCTGCCGAGGCGGCCAAGGTCGCGAGCGGCGAGTGGCCAAGGCAAGACAATCCCCTGGTCAATGCACCTCATACCTCTGGCGACGTTCTGGCGGATGACTGGACGCATCCTTACAGCAGGAAGGTCGCGAGCCTGCCCGCCGGGGAGAATGAGGAAAGCCCGAAATATTGGCCGCCGGTCTCGCGCATCGACAATGTCGCTGGCGACCGCAATCTGGTCTGTTCCTGTCCGCCGATGCAGGCATATAGTTGATCCCGGGTTCGTGAATGCCGGGGCGTTGGACCGCTTTCAACGCCCCGATCCTCGCAACTACCAGTCTGGCGTGAGGTGCGAGTCATCGTCGCTGTTTTCAGTCGCCGGAACAAGTTCAGGTGCCAGTTGCCGTAGTGCAAGGGGGAGAGCCTGCAGATCACTCGATTCGAATGAAAGATTGGCGAGACGCCGGGTAACGAGTTCAGCAACGAGCCTCGCCTGCTGCCCGTCCCGGATACGCTTGGCGGCGTCGCGATCGGCACGGCGTGACAGCCATAATTTATGCAGGGCGAAGGCCCGGGGATCAGGGCACGAGCAGGCGAGGGGGTAGCCGCGCTCATCGATCACTATGGCCTGCGTTTTCGGACTGTTGATCAGCCAGGACAGTCCCTCGATCTCGATTGCTTGCAGATCCTCTTCGTCCGAACTGAAACGACTTTTCTCGTTCGATAACATGACGTTCTTCGGTGCGGGCTTGATGAGGTCCACCAGAAAGCCATCGCGGTTTGCTGCGCGATAGCTATTTCTGGCGAGAGGCGCGAATGAATGGTCGATTTTCTGCAGAAGGCCGATCAGTCCCTTTTCCGAAAAGTCCCTGGCGACCAACCGAAGATTGAAACGGGAATCCATCAACAGGTCGACGTCCTGGGTTGAAAGCAAAGCGCTGCTGATGTGAACGGCGGCCAAGCGTTCGTAGACAAACAGAGCGTTGGTTCCCACGACGTCGACCGCCGTGCCTATGAGACCGAGCCTGTCGAGCGCCCGGATAATGCGGGCCGTCAAAAGAGGTACACGTCCCAAAGCCATGGCCCGGTTGACCGGAGCCATTTCATCGAGACGCTGCGCCAGCCGTGCCAAGCGCTGCTTCGCATTGTCGCGACCGGAATGAAACTGATTGTAGATCGCCTCGGTTTCAGCCGATCTTGGCCCCAGCGACTTCCAGATGCCACTCGTCTTTTTGTAGAGATATTCTTTGCCATTGGTGCTCTTCTTCCACGACATCGAGCCGGAATAGCGCTGCTCGAACTCTTTCGCACCGCTCCGGTAGACTTCGTATGCCTGAGCGCTGTCAATATGCTGGCGAGTCTGCTCCGAGCTTAATTCCTTGAAGTTGTTCATGTTATCCCCGAAAGAACGTTGAGCGGTCCCATTAGGGATAATATCACGATTTTCGCAATTATCCATTGATTTTAAACGGATTATCCCTTTTAAAGCGAAATGGCGTTGCAATGGGGATAATCTACGTCTTCAAGAATATGAAAAATCGCTTCGTTTGTCGGCCACTTCCGCTACGTTGAACCGGAGGCGCGAGAGGCCTTACCACAAGAGGATGGAACATGAAGAAATTCTTACTGATAACTGCTTTTGCCGCGATCGCTTTTGCACCTGTTGCCAGCGCTCAGGAGATTCGCATCGCCACCGAAGGTGCTTACCCGCCGTTCAATTCTCTTAAAGCCGACGGTACGCTCGAAGGGTTCGACGTCGATATCGCCAATGCGCTGTGTGCGGAGATGAAAGCGAAGTGCACCATCGTTGCGCAAGATTGGGACGGCATCATCCCCGGCCTCATGGCCAAGAAATACGATGCGATCATCGCTTCGATGAGCATCACGGAAGAGCGCAAGAAGCAAATCGACTTCACCAACAAATATTACACGACGCCACTTGCCGTCGTGGTCCCGAAGGACAGCACGCTAGCCGGCGTTTCCTTGGAAGACATGAAGGGGAAGACAGTCGGTGCACAGGCTTCCACGACACAGGGGAACTACGCAACGGATAATTACGGCAAGAACGGCGCTGAAGTGAAGCTTTATCCAACGCAGGAAGAAGCGACCGCCGACATGCAGAACGGCCGTATCGATGCGCTGATCTCCGACAAGTTCGTGGTGGTCGACTGGCTCAACAATGCAGGCAAGGATTGCTGCAAGATGCTTGGCGACGTTCCGGGAACGGAGACGGAAGCCGGCATAGGCATACGCAAGGGTGACGACGAACTCCGCGAAAAGTTCAACAAGGCTATCGACGCCCTCGTAGCCAACGGCACATACAAGAAGATCGTCGCGAAATATTTTGCATTCGATATCTACTGATGTTCGACAAGCCATTCGGCGCCAACCGCCGAATGGCTTCCGATCTTTTCGTTCCATAATACCTGTTATGCCTCAACCTGATGTAGCCGGGGCACATTCTATTTTCAATTGCGACACGTCGATAATATCAACCTGTCAGCTTTGGAGAAGAATGCATGCTTAGCGTACTATTGCTTGTAGCCCTTCGCCCGCATGCAGGCGCTGACAAGATTGGCCTCTTCTTTGCTTCTGGCGGAACTGTCATTGGCCAAGGCGGCGGTTGAACCGGCGGCCTGGTACTTGCATTGCACCATGTCCCTGTCCGCTGGCGTTACAGGATCGTCGCTCTGGACCCACTTCTTCTCGGATGAAGCGCAGGCCGTGAGGAAGACCAAAGGTATGACGTATAAAATAATTCGGCTCCTGGAAAGATTCGTGGACATTTGAAGTATTCCCTTATGGTATTGACAGAATGATCAGCGCCGGGGATAGAACTGCCCCGACACCCGATGAAACCACGACTTAACCGGAGCGGCAAATTACATTGCATTTCGGGTCTGACACAAACATGGATTATGAAGTTGGCGGCGGACAACTCGTTCAACCTTCCGCTTCTCCTCCACGCCATGGTTTCAGCCAGAGATAACGCTCCTGTGGGATAAACAGCGACGCTTCTGACTCTATTGCCCGAAAGGCATCTCCACCCGCGGCCAGATTTCACGCGAGAGTTTGCGATAGTTGGTCTTACCCGGATTGGAAGGGTAAGGCGCACCGGCGTCGACATAAAGGATTTCGGCCGCAACAGGCTCGAAACCGGCGTGGAAGTGGTTCGTCGATTTCACGAGCAGAATATCCCTGGCGCCAGGATCAATGCCGAGATTGGAGAAAATATCCGGTTCGAACGTCTGTGTGCGATTGGTGTTGAGGATGACTTCGACGTCTGTTCCTTCAAGACGAATGACTGCGGCGGCACCGAGCGTAACCTTGCTCTTGCCAAAACTTTGCCAAGCCTCCTGCACGGCTTTGACAACTTCGACCCGGGCGTCAATCGGAGCCCCTCCGTCGGGACCTGCCTTGCCGCCGAATCGTAGCTGGATGTTCGCGCCCTCCCCTGCTGCGAGGCAGAAGGTGACCGCAACCGGGTCCCAGATTGTCGCAACTGCAATATTGTCTATTCCACGCTCAAGGATCCGTCGAAGAATAAGCGTGCCATCTCCGGCAACGCCGCCACCAGGATTGTCCCAGACGTCGGCAATGACGATCGGCTTACCCGGCTTCTGCGCGACCAGCCGCATGGCCTCATCCAGACCCGCCTCTGTGTCAAGCATCGGCATGGCTGTCTTGCCGCGCATAGAAAACAGCTCCATACCAAGCCTTGCAGCCAGATCGGCCCCTTTCTCCGGCTCATTGTCGGTGACAACCATGACCTGTGTGCCGAGTTCCGGAACATCCCCGGCCATGAACCCGTGGATCAGGGAGATCGACAGGATCCCATCGCGGCCCTGCAATGCCTTCAGGCGATCCACATAGGAACGCATGGGTTCCCGGCTGGTGGGATAGATATCGATCATGCGGCAATCGAAGGTTGAAATCACCGGTTTGATCTCGCGCCGAAGCGCACGCAAGGCGAGATCGACCACATGCTCGGCGCGCTCGTAGAAATCCGTGTGCGGAAACTCAAGAAAGGCCGCGAGTATATCTGCGTTTGAAACCCGCTTCCTGGTGAGATGGCTGTGCGGATCAAGTTCCGAAGCGATGAGCACGTCGGGGCCCACCATTTTGCGGATACGCTCGAGAAAATCGCCTTCGCAATCGTCATAGCCCTGCGCAACCATAGCGCCATGCAGTCCGAGGACCACGCCGTCTACTGGCATGGAAGCCTGGAGCTGGCCAAGAATCTCGTCGCGCAATTGTTCGTATGCCTGCCGTTGGAGTAACCCTCCGGGTTCAGCCCAGGCCGCGGTTCCCTCGATCAGCGTGAACCCTTCCTCACGTGCCCTGCGCCGCAACACGACCATGGGCGCCGAACACAATGTCGGCGTATCCGGATGAGCGCCCGGACCCGCATAGAATGCCGTCTCAAAGCTGGCGCGGTCTGTCGGCACGGGGGAAAAGGTGTTGGTTTCCGTAGCAAACGAAGCAGTGAAGATGCGCATGATATGACTCAGAGTGGCTTATACGCGATGGCTTCGATCTCGATCTTGATGTCGATCATCAGGCTTGATTCGATCGTCGTGCGGGCGGGCGGATTAGCGGGGAAATAGGTCGCATAAGTCTTGTTGAAGGCAGCGAATTCCCGCGCATCTTCGAGGATGACGAAGGTCTTTACCACGTCTGAAAGTTCAGCGCCGGCAAGCTTTAGCGCGGTCTCGACGTTTTCCATTACCTGCCTTGTCTGCGCCTCGATACCGCCGACAATAACAGTTCCGTCTGCCCCGACAGGGACCTGGCCGGAAATGTAGATGAAGTCACCGGCGCGAACCGCGGGCGACAGTGGCACATGCGACTGGCCGAAATGTTGTTTGGTCATCGTGATCCTTCAGTTTATTGCGCCGTACCGACTGGCCCATGGGCGCCCTTGCGGTGGAGCACGGTGCTGTCCTTCGAACATGCTTATCATTCTATGTAATTTACTTTCGCGCAAGAGCGTATTTCATGTTGCTTTTTTTCAGGATCAGTCACTAACTAGGATCAGTGACCAACAAAGCGCTGCAATCGGAAGCACGTATGACCTCGCCACTCTTGCACACTGAACCTCGGTTCGCAGACATGCATGTGCTCATCACCGGCGCTGGTGGTGGCATCGGCAAAGTACTGGTCGAATTGTATGGTAACTCCGGTGCAATCGTGTCGGGCGCCGATCAGGAAAAGGGTTTGCTTGGCGAGCTACCCCTTGCAAACCGGCTGGTCTTCGATCTTGGCGACGAGAAGGCGACATCCGCGGCTATCAGGGATTTCACCGCGGATCATGGCGTTCCCGACATATTGATCAACAATGCCGGTTTCACTCGAGGCGAAACGCTTGATGCCGTGAGCAATGACGTATGGGAACGGGAAATAGCCATCAATCTTAACGGCGCATTTCACGTTACGGCTCCCATCGTCGATGCCATGTGCCAGCGCGGCAGTGGCAATATCGTGTTCATTTCCTCGGTCAATGCACTCGGCCATTTCGGTAATCCAGCCTACTCGGCGGCAAAGGCGGGATTGATTTCGTACATGAAGGCGCTTGCTGTCGAGCGCGGGCGTTTTGGCATAAGGGCCAATGCGGTCTGTCCAGGCTCGGTACGTACACCGGCGTGGGACCACCGACTGAACAAGCAGCCGGAGCTCCTGGCAAAAGTACTGCCGCATTATCCACTTGGGCGAATGGTGACACCGGAGGAAGTGGCGCATGCCGCGATGTTCCTCAGTTCAGACGCAGCATCCGGAATTTCAGGAGCGACGCTGACCGTCGATGGCGGCTTGACAGCGGGGAACCTGCGTTTCATCGATGACGTGCTGGGGGACCAATGATATGCCGGGTTCCCGCGAACAGATCATGCAGCCCCATTTCGACATAATCGCCCGCTTGCGGGAAATTGCCGAGACGGGCAAGAATTCCGACAGCCAGGTTGCCGCGGCCATACTTGCCGATGCCGAATTCGCAACACATGCGGCGATCGACAAACTGGCGCAGAAAGCTGGCGTCAGCGAGCCTACGATAACAAGATTCTGCCGTATGCTCGGGTTTGAAGGCACGCGCGAGTTCAAGGTGAAACTGGCGCAATCATTGGCGATTGCAGGGCGCTATATCGTGCCGGAGCCAGCGCAGGGCAATGAAACTGGCATTCCTTCCATCATCGCGAGCAGTGCCGTCGATGCAGTTCAAACAGTATGCGGTCTGGTGGACCTGGATATTCTGGAACGTTCGGCCTGCCTCATCGCTCGCGCCCGCATGGTTCGTGCCTATGGATCAGGCGGCGCATCATCCATGGCCGCGACTGAACTGGAAAACCGGCTTTTCCGGCTTGGAGTCCCGGCGGCGTCATATATTGACGGCGAGATGCAGCAGATGACCGCGGCTGCCAGCGACGAACGTACCGTCATCGTGGCGTTTTCGCTTTCAGGCGAAATCCAGCCACTGATTGAAGCCGTGGCGATTGCGGGACGCTACGGCGCCAGAACCATAGCGCTCACCGCGCCGGGTTCCTCGTTGGCATGTGCGGCCGAACTCGTCCTGCCACTCCACATAGAGGAAGGTACAGACGTTTACCGGCCATCGCCGGCGCGCTATGCCTTGCTTGCCTTGACCGATATGCTGGCGATGACTATTGCGAAGAAAATCGGCGCTCCCGCGGTGGAGCGGATGCGCCGCATCAAGAACCTTCAGGGCATGCACAAGATCGATGCACCGAACCTTCCGCTTGGAGATTGAAATTGAAGCTGTCCGAAATCGACACACCGGCTGTTCTGATCGACGTCGATCGCGCCGAGGAGAATATGCGGCGCTTTCAGACCTACGCGGACGTTCATAACATAGCCGTACGCCCGCACATAAAGACGCACAAGCTGCCGCTTTTCGCCAAGCGGCAGCTTGAACTTGGTGCTGTCGGCATCACCTGCCAGAAGCTGGGCGAAGCAGAAGTCATGGCCGACGCCGGTCTTACAAATATTTTTCTTCCCTACAACATTATTGGAAAGACGAAACTCGACAGGCTCCTGGCGTTGAACGAGCGTGTCGAACTCGCCGTGACGGCAGACAGTGAATTCACTGTCCGAGGCCTTTCCGAAGCGTTCAAGAACGCAGCGGCACCGCTCACGGTTCTGGTGGAATGCGATACGGGAATGGGGCGTTGCGGAGTGCAGACGCCTGACGAAGCGGTTGCGCTGGCCAAGTCCATCGCCGCTTCCCCAGGGCTGCTCTTCGCGGGCTTCATGACCTACCCAAAATCGGGTGCAGTTGCAGAAAACCAAGCCTTCCTGTCGGCAGCAAAGGAGAATGCGATCGCTGCCGGACTTCACCCTCGCGTCATTTCCAATGGTGGTTCACCGGACATGTGGCGGGCACACGAGGTCCCAAGCGCCACGGAACATCGCCCCGGCACCTACATCTACATGGATCGCTTTCAAGTGGCCAAGGGCGTTGGCACCTTCGACGACTGCGCGCTGACTGTGCTCGCCACTGTGGTCAGCCGTCCCAAGGATAATCGTGCGATCATGGATGCGGGCTCAAAGGCACTTAGCAGCGACACGTTCGGCATGGACGGCTTTGGGCACATCGTGGACTATCCGGATGCAGTGATCACCTCCTTGAGCGAGGAACATGGCGCGATCGATCTCTCCGCCTGCGAAATCAAGCCGCAGATCGGGGACCGGATACGCGTCATCCCCAATCACGCCTGCGTGGTGACCAATCTCTTCGACGAGGTCGTCTTGATCTCGGGCGACGAGGTTGTCCAAATTGCACCTGTCGCAGCGCGCGGGCGGGTCGATTGAGACGCTTGCTCAAGCGGGAATGAGACCAGAAGGAGCGGGCCTGCCGGCGTGGATCTGGAACGCGCTATCGTGAGGTAGCCTGCTCCGCCCGGCCGGCAGCCCTGTATTTCTCGAGAATGACAGGGTCTATAGTGAACAGTTCCTGTGCCCTTCCCACGCCGCGAAGTGCGAAGCGGCCGACTGACACCAGCTTTGCCCGGAGTTCGGCAGGCAGGGCCGCAGCGAAGTGATCCGACAAAAGGACATCCTGATCGACCGACCTGCACATGGACGCGATACGGCTGACCTCATTTACCGCCGGGCCGACAACGGTAAAGTCGAGCCGCGTATCGCTGCCGATATTGCCGTAGAAAACTTCGCCTATGTGAACGCCGAGATAGACGTCGGTCGCTGGCGCCCCATCGGTTTCCCGCGCCTGGTTGAGCGCCACAAGTCGTTTGCGCAGGTGCATCTGCGCTCTCAAGGCGGCCGTCGCGGCTGCTGAAGAATCACCTTCGGTGAAAATTGCGAGTATGCCGTCGCCAATCAGCTTCAACACGTCGCCGCCGGCTTCCTGAACCGAGGAAATAACGGCCTCCGCATAATCGTTCAGCATGGGAATGATCGCGTCTGGTGCCGCTGCCTCGGATATGCGCGTGTAGTCCCTCAGATCCGAATACCAGAGCACCGCTTCGATGCGTTCGGCCGAACCTCTATTGATGCGTCCCGCAAGGACACGCTTGGCGGCATCCCGGCCAAGATACACATCCGCCAATGTTTTCACGATCCGCGTAAGCGACGCACATTTGATCGCGAGGCCGAGACCGCGCACCAGCCGTCTGAGAACGGAGATCTCGTGGTCGCTGAAACCTTCGGGATGTGCTGTCGACCACTGGGAGTAGAAGCAGTCCATCTCGCCTATGCTTCCCTCGCTGGAGAAACGGTTCATGAAGGCCAGATAATCGGTGCAGCCCTCGCTCTTCAGACTGCTGAGGTGACGGAATCTGGGCTCTTCATGCTCGTGCAGGCGCAGCCGCATTTCGTCCTCGCCCACCTGCAGGAGGTGGTAGAAAGTCGAATTTTGCCAATTGTCCGCGCTCTCACCCTGCTGCGAAGACCCGTATTCGATGATGGGCTTTTCAACTTCGCCGTCCCTGCGCCAGGGAAACGCCCTGCCCTCATAGATCGGATGGAGCGTATCGACGAATGCGCTTGCGCGCTCAAGCTTTATACCCGCAGCGAGACATCGCGCACAGAACCCATTTATCAAGTCCATCTCGGAGGCGCCCGAAAGGCCCTGGACGTCGAGCCACGTTTCTATATCGGCGATATCGGCTTCATTCATTACAGCGCTCACATTGCTCATCAGGCACGGTCACCACAAGTGCTCGACGAGGACAAGCCATTGTGGACAGAAGCAATTTTTCAATTCTTTCGATGGTGGAGTTTGGCTGCAAAGATACAACCTAAGCTATTGTATTCCGCGAAAAAATCCGGATTTGGCAGCGTCTTGCCCGGGGTTTGATCCTACTTTAGTCTCATTGACACAAATAGATCAACTCAATACTCGAATTATGTCGTAGGGTCCTTATTCAGGGCCATTTTTCGAGCCTGCCCGATTTTTATAACTGTTTGAACGTGAACACATTTCAAAATTTTCCAGATTGATTAGGCGAATGATTTTGAGTCGAGTATTTGAAGCGTTACGTGCGTGTGCCCCGTTTTTTTCCAGCCGCTTTTCATGAGTGTGCGCGAGGAAGGCAATCACGGAGAAAGCAGCCCGGATGCGCGTTATTTCAGCGAGGCCATCCGCTGGGAAAACGATGTCATCCGTTCGGTCAAGCGTTCCCGTGCCCTCGCCTGGATCGTTGCAGCAGTCGGTGCAGTTCTCGCAGCCACAGCCATGGCTTGCCTTGCCTTGCTTCTGCCCCTGAAGAGCTACGAGCCCTATGTCATCGAAGTGGACAAGACGACCGGTTTCATGGAAATCAAGCGGCCGCTGGCGGAGGGCGACCTGACCCAGACCGAGGCGGTCACGAAGATGAATGTCGTGCGGTACATCCGCGCGCGAGAGACCTACGATCCTTCGGCGGTACAGGACAATTTCGATATGGCGCAGATGCTGTCTACCGGCGATGCGGCACGCGATTTCCTAAATTTCTATGGCCAGTCCAACCCTGCCAACCCCGTCAACCGTTTTGGCAGCGCCACACGCGTTATTCCGAATATCAAGTCCGTCCAAGTTCCGAACGGCCGCACTGCGATCGTAAGGTTCTCCACGCAACGCATAGGAAGAGATAGCGGGCCGGACGAGCACTGGGTCGCGCTGATGCACTTTCGTTATACGCGCGAGCCGATGACCAATGAATGGCGTTTCGACAATCCGCTTGGGTTCCAGATCGTCGACTATCGACGTGATCAGGAAAGCGTTTCCGGCAATGGTGATCAGCAATGATCGGGCGGCGCTTGCGGTGGGCCAGGCTCTTTATGGGCGCTGCACTGGTGGGTTTCAGCCTCATGGGCGGGGCGATCCATGCTATCGCGGAAGTAGCGCCGCGACGCGGGGCTGCCGATCCGCGCGTCCGCACTGTCATCTATAATTCGGCCAATGTCGTCTCGGTCGACGCAAGCCATGGCGTTTCAACGATGATCGTGCTCGGCGATGCCGAGAAGATCGAGACGGTGGCAGTCGGCGACAGTCTTTCCTGGAAAATCGAGCCCAACAAACGCGGCAATATAATATTCCTGAAACCGGTCGAAGCGAAGACGACAACGAACATGAACGTAGTCAGCGATAAACACGTTTATACGTTCATTCTGCGGGCACACGCGGAATCTGAGGGCGACCAGACCTACATGGTCAAGTTCCGCTATCCCGATGAAGAAGCCGACGTGAAGCTCCTGGCAGAAGCACAGCGGCTCGTCTCCGAGCCTAACCGCGACAATTTCCAATTTCAGGACACGAACACCAATTACAGCTTTCGGGGCGACGGGGAACTTAAACCCAAAAATGCGTTCGATGACGGGGTGAAGACCTGGTTTCGCTTCGAGGGTGACATACCGGCTATTTTCATCGTGGAGGGTGGCAAGCGCGAGATACTCGCCAATTTCCGCCGCGAGGGAGATTACATCGTCGTCGACAAGATCGCCAAGCAGTGGATGTTGAGGCGCGCCGACTATGCGCTTTGCCTCTTTAATCTGAAAGCCGGCGTCGCCGTTGCTGCAGCTTCTTCCCGCCCTGCCGAAAACAGGATGAGGTGAGCGATGCCAGATCCTGATTACCATCTGAATGTGGAACTCGAAGAGGCTGCACGGTCGAAACTTGCGGAGCCAAAACGCGGGTTGAGCAGAGCGGCACTCATCCTGCTGTTCGCTTTGGTCTGTCTGCCGCTCCTGGCGATGCCCTTCTGGCTCCAACGCCCGTCCACGCCTGAAAACGCCGACACTGGCGACGATAATTTTGTCCCTCCCGTAGGTAATGTGCAACTGGTCGTTCCACCCGTCGAAAAAGAACCCGTTCCCGAACCGGAGCCGACGCCAGCGGCGGGGCCTTCGCAAGACGAACTCGATGCCGCTGCCCGACGTGCGCGCCTGGAAGCGGAGGAAGAAGCGCGGCGAATGGCGGAAGCCGAGCGTCTCGCCCGCGAATCGGAGACTGACGAAAAAAAGTGGGAGCGATACCGATCGCCGATGGTGGTGACCGAGAGCGGTCAAACCGACGAAGTCCCGGGTGAGCAGCCAAAGCCGCCGACGGATGCCGAGAAAGCGGCCGGGACATTCCAGGACGCCAATCCCAACGGGCAGTTCCTGTCTGCCATGGCAAACAAACCGGTCGAGGTCGCCAAGGCCGAGCAGACAAAGCGCATCGATGCGCTTGTCCCACAGGGGACGATGATTCGCGGGGTTCTCGAAACTGCCGTTCAGACGGATTTGCCGGGCATGGTGCGGGCGGTGACTACGGAAGACATCTGGTCTTTCGATGGTCGTAGAATTCTCATCCCGGCAGCTTCACGCATGATCGGCGAATACAATGCCGGCATTGCACAGGGGCAAACACGAGCATTCATCGTCTGGACGCGGCTCCTGCGCGCGGACGGCATCAGCATGAATCTCGGTTCGATTGGCACAGACGAACTGGGGCGGTCGGGATCTGCGGGAGATGTCAACAACCACTATCTGAAACGATTTGGCGCCGCGGGTGTGCTCAGCATTATCAGCGCCGGTACGCAGTTGATGGCGGCTACTGGTATGCGCAAGACGACCGACACAAGACCTACCCAAACGACGACGACCGACATAGCGACTGGTAAGATAACTTACAGCACCACTTATCCTGAGGACAACGAGGCCAAGAACCGGGCCAAGGATCTGGCGATGCAAGGCGCTGCGCTGGCCGCCCAGAGTTTTACGCAGCTTGCCCAGGAAGCGCTCAAGGCGCAGATCAACATTCCGCCAACGATTACAATCGATCAGGGAACACCCGTATCGATTTTCGTGCGCCGCGATCTCGATTTCTCCGATCATTATCCCGATCCTGTCCTGCAGAAGCTCAAGGAACTGAAGAAGGGGCGCGGCTGGGATGTTGGCGATGGTAGTACGCAACCGTTCTACAAGGGGGGTACGCCGTGAGCCTTGCAGCGCCCCTTTCCTCCTTGATCGACCTGGCGTTCGCGCCATTGCGGCGTTTTCTCGAGGCGCCTGACGTCGTCGAGATATGCATCAACGAGCCGGGCGCCGTGTTTGTCGAACATGCAGGCGGAAGCTCGGGTGCGGCGATGGTGCGCCATGAACTGGCCGAGTTGACCGCCGAACGTATCCGCTTCATGGCGGAACGTGTTGCAGCCGCCAGCCACCAGTTCGTCAACGACGAAGAGCCGCTATTGTCGGCCGCGCTCCCCAATGGAGCACGTGTTCAGGTGGTGCTGCCACCGGCGGCTCCGCAGGGCGGCGCCATCGTCATCCGCCGGCAAGTCGCGCGGAGGCTTCTCCTTTCCGACTACGCCGCTTCAGGGGCGCTCGACTCTGCTGTCGTAACGGATGGTTCGCCTGAGTTTACAGACGACGAAAGTGATCTGTGCAACTTGCTCGCCGAGGGGGATATCTGGACGTTTTTGCGCCAAGCCGTGCGGCGCCGGGTATCCATCATGGTTTCCGGCGGGACCGGGTCCGGGAAGACCACTTTTCTCAATGCGCTGATGCTGGAGATCCCGCCGCACGAGCGACTGATTACAATTGAGGATACTCCGGAACTCACGCCCCAGCAGGCAAATCACGTGCGTCTGATCGCAACGCGCGGCAACCAGAATATCGCTCGCATCGAGCCGCGTCACCTTGTCGAAGCATCCCTGCGCATGCGTCCTGACCGCCTGTTGCTCGGGGAAGTCCGAGGCGGCGAGGCGCTGGACTTTCTGCAGGCGATCAATACCGGCCATCCGGGCTCCCTCTCGACAGTGCATGCGAATTCTCCCCGCGATGCGTACACGCGGCTGGCGCTCCTCATCATGCAAAGCGGCGCTGGTGGCGGGCTCGGATTAAGCAGGAACGAGATCATCGAAACGCTGCGTACGACGCTTCCGCTGGTCATCCAGATCGGCCGGCGTGATGGCCGTCCCGGCGCTGTGACGGAAATCTTCTACGATCCCTTTGTTCGCGCGAAGTGGCAGCCGGCTGCCGTGCTCAAGAGCAATGATCCAATTCGATTTCCGGAGGGGGGCATTGCCTCGATGGGGCGAAACCAATGAACAGGCGTGTTGTGTCAGCAGTCGTGGCAATTGCATTCGGGTTTGCCGTTTGCAACTTGGGGCATGCTGCCACTGACGATGAACCTTTGAAAGTCACGGTGATCGAGGACAATGCAGACAAGAGCCAAGGCAGCCCGAAGGCACAACCAGCCCCGGTTACCTGTAACCTTGCTGCGCCGATCGATGCAGCCCAAGGCGAAGCGATCGTCCGCAAAGTTGCCGTAGAAGAGCGTTTCGACAGTGATCTGGTTCTCGCCATTGCCCGGCAGGAGAGCGGATTTCGCATGAGCAGTCTTTCAAGCGCCGGCGCGGTCGGCTTGATGCAATTGATGCCGGGCACGGCGAAACGCTTCGAAGTCGATATCTGCGATCCCGAAGACAATGTGCGCGGCGGCATCCGATATCTGCGGTTGCTGCAAAAAAGATACCAGAACCTGCTTTATGTGCTGGCCGCCTACAACGCTGGAGAAGGCGCGGTCGACCAGAGCCGGGGCGTACCCCTCTATCCGGAAACAGTGCGTTACGTGTCCGCCATTCTCACCGACCTGAACGGCTGGAAGCCGCTGCAAGTGCCGGTTGTCAAGTCACGCCCGGCGGCACAACCAAACACACAAGAAAAGCCTCAAGGTGAAACGCCCGAGGCATGGTCCCAGGGATTTGTCCTTCATGTGGAGTAATTCTATGAACTTTCGATCTGCAATTTTCAAAGCATTCGTCGTACTGCCTTGCACCATTTTCGCGAACGAGGCCTCGGCGCAGTCAGGCCTTCAGCCCGTTCAGTCCGTGCTCCAGACACTGATCAGCGTTCTCACTGGTCCGATTGCATCCATGCTCGCGATTCTCGCGGTCATCAGCTGTGGTTTTCTGGCTTGGTCCGGGCGCTTTACCTGGGGTATCGCCGGATCGGTGATCATGGGCATCGTGCTCGTCTTCGGCTCGACGCAGATTGTTGCCTTTTTCCAGACTGCGCTGGGCAACTAGTTCATGGCCGAGGATGCGCCCGACCTGACACCCCTGGTCAAAGCCTTGACCAGCGCACCAACCATGTTCGGCGTGCCCTACATGTACGCCATGTTCAACATGGTCGTGACTGCGGTTGTCTTTCTGGCGACCAAGAGCCTGTTCACTCTGTTTCTGATCCTTCCCATTCACAGCTTCGGTTATTTTCTGACGCTCCGGGACAAGCAGATTTTCAATATTCTGCGGGTCAAGGGCGCACCGCAGTCCAAGGCGTTGTGGGGTGTGAAGAGCTATGCGCCGGGAGATCGGGCATGATGTCCCCGCTTGTGCGCAAGGAGATGCGCTTCGGCTCCCAGGCCAAAAGGGAACGTTCCGTTGCCGCGCACGTCCCCTACGCCCGACATGTGGACGACACCGTGTTGCGAACCAAAGATGGATTGCTGCTGAGTGTCATCAAGCTGGACGGGTTTTGTTTCGAAACGGCCGACATGGCACAGATCAACGGCAAGCTCGAGGGGCGCAATACGATCCTTCGTTCGCTGGGCAGCAGCCGCTATGCGGTCTACGGACACATGATACGGCGGCGGCTGCAACCGAAGCTCGGTGGAGAATTCGACAATGAGTTCGCTGCTGAACTCAACCGCCGGTATATGAAGCAGCTCGAAGAGCGGCGCATGTTCGTCAATGACATGTACATCACGATTGTGCGCAGGCCGCTACGCGGCCAGGTTGGGCTCATCGACAATCTCATTCGAAGCGTCTTCGCCGGTCGCGGCACCAAGGATCATGCGAAGGGCGCGCGGCAGGGCGAAGCGGAGGAACTACGCGAACTGCACGACGCCGTTCTCGGCGTGCGTGAGGTTCTGCAGGACTATCAGGCCCGCATTCTCGGAATTCGGCAGCCGGAGCCGCACAATTACTTTTCGGAGCCGCTGGAGTTTCTGGTGCAGATACTCAATGGGTTAGAGCCTGTCGCCATGCGATTGCCGCGCATGCCGCTCGACGGCGCGCTGGCAATGAAGCGGCTGCATTTCGGACGCAATGCGATCGAGTTCGTCGGCGCGACGCCGCCACAGGATTCCCGTCTTGGCGCGATGCTTTCGGTGCGTGAATATCCGTCGTACACAGGCCCTCTCCTCCTGGACGGGTTGCTGAAAGTGCCGCACGAGTTCGTCGTCAGCCAGAGTTTTTCCATCATCGACAAGCCCGTTGCGCAAAATCAGATGGAGCGGGTCTACCGGCAAGTCTCCATGGCCGATGAAGCGGGATCCATAGTCGGAAGCCAGCTTGCAAGCGCCCGCGATGAACTCTTGAGCTCACGTTCCATCTATGGGGAACATCATCTGTCCGTGATGTGCCTCGGCGACGACAAACCGGAACTCGACCAGTGCATCCGCTCCGTCGGCGCGACGCTCACCGATCAATCGATCATCCATGTGCGCGAGGATCTGAATTGCGAGGCTGCATTCTGGGCGCAATTGCCCGGCAATTTCTCCTACATCGCCCGTTCGGCTATGATCTCGTCGAAGAACTTTGCGGGGTTTCTCTCGTTACATAATTTTCCCAGCGGCCAGCAGAAAGGCACGCACTGGGGTACCCCGATTTCCTTGCTCGAGACCACCAGCCAAAGCGCATACTTCTTTAACTTTCACGTTCGTGATCTTGGCAATTTCACCATGATCGGGCCGTCAGGTTCGGGGAAGACCGTAGCGCTGTCCTTTCTTATGGCGCAATCGCAGCGCGTAAAACCCAGGCCGCGCTGCATCTTCTTTGACAAGGATCGCGGCGGCGAAATATTCATTCGCGCGCTCGGTGGCAATTATGAGGTGCTGCAACCGGGTTCCCCAACGGGATTCAATCCCCTTTCGCTACCAGATGTACCAGGCAATCGCGAATTTCTGTTTCAGCTGTTCTCGCTCATGCTTCGCCGCCCGGACGGTCTGCCTCTGCCCGCCAGCGAGGAGGGAGTTATCCGCGCCGCAATCAGCCAGATCATGTCGACAGCGCTGGAGGGGCGTTCGCTGCCGTCCTTTGCCACCCTGCTGCGCGGTCGAATCCGAGCGGGTGACGATGACCTTCTGGCACGGTTCGACAAATGGCTGCAGCCGAATCAACTCGGCTGGCTTTTCAACAATCCGCAGGATCGCTTCACATGGTCGGACGTTTGCGGATTTGACATGACGAAGATTCTCGACGACCCCCTCACCCGCAGCGCTGCGCTCATGTACGTTTTCCATAGGCTGGATGAATTGCTCGATGGCAGCCCAATTCTGATCTTTCTGGATGAAGGCTGGCGGCTCCTGGAAGATCCGGTCTTTGCCACCTTCATCCGCGACAAGATGAAGACGATCCGCAAGTTCAACGGCATTATCGGCTTCGGCACCCAGAGCGCATCGGACATCGTAAACTCACAGATTGCCAATACGCTCATCGAGCAGAGCGCGACGCATATGTTCTTTCCCAACCCGCGCGCCGATTTGCAGAGCCATGGCGCGGGGCTAGGTCTTTCATCGCGCGAGGTCGAATGGATCAAGACGACTGACCCGGCAAGTCGATCCTTCCTGATCAAGCACGGTCAGGAATCGGTGATTGCGAGACTTCGTCTCAACGGCATGGACGATCTCCTCAAGATATTGTCCGGCCGCGCCGAGACAATCCAGGAATTGACCGCCTTGCGTGAAAAGCTGGGTGATGATCCCAAACAATGGTTGCCGGTATTTCGCGGGCAAGGAGAGAAATTGTGAGAGTCCTTCCCGTTGGCGCAGCGCTTTTCGCCGCTGCCTTGTGTGCGGCGTGCGTGGGCGGCCATAAACTGAAGACGCCTTGCGATTTGCCCGCATCGGCTTCGTCCTATGCTGCTCCGGATTGCGGGCCGCTTCGGCCCGTCAACGGCGCGTTCGACGTCATCAATCAGCCGCCATCGCAATCGGGAGTATCCAGTGGACGGAGCTAATTCCATCGCCGCACTGTCGGGAAACATCGACAGCCTGGGTACGAATTTTACGGCTGCGACATATGGCGTCTTTGCCTACTATCTCACACCCGTCATGGCCGGGCTATTTACGCTTTACCTGATCTTTTGGGGGTTCCGGTTCTGGCAGGGACGCGGTGAAACGCTCGTCGGCATGGTGTTCAAGCTCGTCCGTATCGCGATCATCTTCTCGCTCGTCACAGCTTGGGGACCTTTTCAGGTCGCACTCTACGGACTTCTCACGAACGCGCCTTATATGGTGAGTTCCGTCATGCTCAATCATATCGTCAATCCGCGCAGCGGCAAGGCCATGGGAATTGGCACGCTCGCGGCGGACCTCAACGCCATCTACGGTTTCGCACTGACGGCGTCGGCCAAGATCGAACAGGCTGCGCTTGCGTCAGTCGCCCCGCTCCCGCAACCGGTTCCGGAGGAAGGCAGCCCGCCAAACCCGGCACAATCTAACGCGAATGTACGAACAAAAAGCCCCGCGGACAATCCGTTGACGGTCTCCTTGAGTTCGTCGGTGCAGGCAGCAATCATCTGGGTCGCGGCAGCCTTGTTTGTTGGCTACGCGGTTTCTCTCCTGCTGTTTGCGAAAATCGCATTGTGGGTCATGTTAGCGCTCGCCCCGTTCTTCATCATGTTGTTGATGTTCCAGATACCATCCCGATACTTTTCCGGCTGGCTGACGGGCACGATCCAGATAATCCTCGTACCAATTTTTCTCGCGACCTTCCTCAGTTTCTACAATCTCGGTATCCAGGACGTGGTGAAGGCGCTGATGCTAAGCATTGCGAAGGATAGCATGCCCGCCATGAAGGATGCCGGGCCCTTCGTGCTCGTCTGCCTGGCAGGATTTTTTCTGCTCACCCAAATTGTGCCCCTCAGTGGCCGGATAGCGACGAGCAGCCAGGACTGGTTTACGAACTTCGCGTCGCAGGCGAGCAATACCAGCCGAAATATGATCAGCGCCATGGCGGCGGGTCGCGACGCGAAGAGCGCTGGCAATACGACGCTTGCATCGGCGCCGGGGCAAATCGGACAGGGGCATGCGGGTGAGACCAGCCTGCGCGAGGTTCAGGACAGAAACGCTGCGATGAACCGGCAAAGCAGAAACAGGTAGGCGATCAGGCAGCTTTCACCACTGAATTGATCAGCGCCTTTTGACGCGCGAGGCAATCTGCCAACCGAAAGCGGGTCTCGACCGTCTTGCGCGCAGCAATACGCAAGGGCAGGAAATCGTCAGGCGATCGCAGCACCCGCAGGATGGTTTCGGCCAGCGCATCACTATCGAAGAAGGGCACGAGAAGGCCATTGGTGCCGGATCGGATTATCTCCTGAACCGGCGCTGTATCGGAGCCGATTATCAAAGCGCCACATGACATCGCCTCGATGACCGACCACGAAAGGACGAAGGGATAAGTCAGATAAATATGTGCCGCCGATATCTGGTAAAGCTGGCGCAAGAGATCATGCGAGATGGCTCCCGGAAACAAAATCCTGTCGGGCGGAATATCAAGAGTTGGAAGAAGCGCCTCCTTCCATGATCCGCCCCCAGGAGGCGCAGTTCCATAACTGACGCCTTCGCCCCCGACGAATACGAACAGCGCGTCTCGATTCTCATGTATGACCTTTGCGGCGGCTGCGAGTGCCTGAGGAAAGCCGCGATAGGGTTCGAGATCTCGGGCAACGAAGGTGATGATCGGTGGATCGCCGGCCTTTAGTACACGGCCGTCGGGCAGTTTCAGTGATGCATTGCGGTCGGGGCGAAATCTTTGCGTGTCCACGCCCTCATGACAGACGGCGATCCTGCTCTGGGCTGATGGCGGGTAGAGGCTCTTCTGCCAGCGCGTGGGGCTGATCCCGCCGTCGATCGCTTCCAGCGAGAGAAGCTGCGCAACGTTGCGCAGCCGCAATCGCTTGCGCGTTTCCAAATCCGGAATATCCTCCGGCGCGAATCCCACGTCCGCACCTTCTGCTTTGTAGAAGAATTCACAATATCCGATCGCCGGTACTTGCGGCAGAACGTCCTTGACGAACATCATACTGCCCCAGCCGATGTGGCCGATCACAATGTCGGGTCGTTGGCCATGTCGCACCATCGCATCAAAGGTTTCGGCGACACGATGTCCAATGCGGACATGGTGATCGGGAATACCAAGGTGCCTGGCCATAGTTGTATGGGCCCGGGGTCCCGGCTCCACTCTGTGCAAGATGACGCGGACCGACGGGATGCGCCGGTCCACCGTTTCGCAAACAAGGCTGACATCATGTCCGTTTGCCGCAAGATGCTCGGCCAAAGCTGCGAACTGGCCGAAGCCACGCCTGTGAACAAAGGCCACATGCATGGGTTCAAGCCTTCTCGGGATTCATCAATTCACTGTTCGAACAGGAATCAAATGCCATAGCGTGCGGCATTTCCCCAAACCAGTTCGAGCCTGTGCAGAGTCTGAAACGCAATTTCGAGATTTCGGAGATCATCAGCATCCCTGGCGAGAACACGATTATATGCCCCGCCAGCATCACGCAAATTGGCGCAAAGCTGCTCGCCCTTTTCCGTCAACCGGATTCGGGCAGACCGCTTGTCCCGTTGGGATGCGACCCTGTCGATGTAACCGCCGTCGGCAAGCTGTTTCAGATAGTATGAGATATTCGACCCGACATAGTGTCCGCGGTCGAGGAGTTCTCCTACAGAAAGTTCGACGTCGCCGATGGCCATCAGCACCATCGCCTGCGCCGGGCCGACGTCTTCAACCCCCAGTTTTGTCATCTCTGTTCTGAGCAGACTCGCGAATCGACGATTTACCCTCTCAATCATTCGAGCTAATTCGAAATGGGTCACGACCACCGTATGAACCGGATGTCTATGTCCCTGTTTTTCTGCGGTAATCTCAGGAAAATCAGCGGCGTGATATCCATCAAAAGATGTTTCGACTTCCACTCCTTCGTGCAGAAGTTTCTGTATCATCTGTATCTCCATGGTCATTTTACTTCAAAATTTGAAGTAAGTTGCGAGTATGTTTCAGGTTCTCCTTCGCTTTTTCCCCACCATATAAACTTTTTTCTGTCACATTCTGCACAGTATTACTTTACTAGTCTCTGGCCTTAGACCAAGGTCGTAGGGGCTAACTGGCAGCTGTGTCATTTCCAAGGCAATTTACACATGAATGATACTCGTCAAATCGATACAAATGGCAAGAGCAATGTTGCAAAAAAAGCGACCGCGCGAGGCGTGCCGACGCCGGAATCGCTTCTTTTCAAAGCGCGCCGGGTATTTTTGTCAGGCCTCCTATACGCCGTATTGCTTAGTTTCTGTATCAGCCTTTTGCAACTTACGGTACCCTTATACATGTTGCAGGTGCATGACAGGGTTCTGAACAGCCGCAGCACCGACACATTGGTTATGCTCACGGTGCTGGCGGTGGGCGCATTGCTGGTCTACGGTATCCTGGAGTTCATTCGCGCGCTCTCTTTTCAAGCCATGGGAAGCGCGCTGGTGCGCCGGCTAAATTTGCCCGTCCTGACGGCTGCAATCCAGGCGTCGGTGGACCAAGGCCTGCCGAAAGCAACCCAGTCGCTTCGCGATCTTACCGAATTGCGTACGTTTCTGACCTCGTCGGCCGTGAGCGCCCCCCTCGATGCCGCCTGGTCGCCGGTTTTTCTCACCGTGCTTTTCCTGCTGCACCCGGTTTTCGGCATTATCGGCGTTGTTGGTGTGATCATCCTTGTTTGTTGCGGAGTGATCACTGATCTCTTGACCCGCAGTCTGCTCAAGGATGCCAATCGGGCCAATATCGAAGCGATTTCTAAGATCGGAGCAACGCTGCGGCATGCCGAGGCGATCGAGGCGATGGGAATGTTGCCTGCGTTGGCGAGGCGATGGCGCGGTCTTCAGATGAATGCGCTGGAACTGCTCGATTTAGGTGGTACCCGCAGCCGTGCCATGGCGTCGATAGCGCGCACACTGCGATTCATGATCCAGGTTGCGACGCTCGGCGCCGGAACCCTGCTTGCCATGCAACAGGAGATATCTCCCGGGGCGATGATCGCCACCAGTATTATCGTCGGCCGTCTCCTGATGCCCTTCGACCATGTCGTCGAAACCTGGCGTCAGTGGGTGAGCGCAGTTGGCAACTGGCAGCGCATCCAGGCTTTGCTTGCGCAAAATCTGGCCGTGCGCCAGACGATGCCCACACCGAGGCCCCATGGCGACCTGATCATCGACCGGCTGGTCTACGCAGCTCCGGGTGTGGAAATGCCGATTATCAAAGGCATCTCCTTCAGCCTGTCGCCGGGCGAAGTTCTCGGAATCGTCGGGCCTTCCGCCGCCGGCAAGTCGACATTGGCGCGGCTCATGATCGGCATCGTCAAGCCGACCTCGGGCGGTGTGTTTCTCGATGGCAACAATGTCTATCTATGGGAGCGCGGTTCGTTTGGCGAGATTGCCGGTTATCTGCCGCAGTCAGTGGCACTCCTCGAAGGTACGATACAGGATAATATCGCACGCATGGGCGACAGCGACCCGCACCGGGTGCTGGAGGCAGCGCGTCTTGCAGATGTGCATGAGATGATCGGTCGTCTGCCGCTTGGTTATGATACACAGGTGGGCGACGGGAAGTTGACGCTTTCCGGGGGGCAGCGCCAACGGATCGGTCTTGCCCGATGCCTTTATAACCGCCCTCGCCTGATTGTTCTCGATGAGCCAAATGCCAATCTCGACGCGGTCGGCGAGCGGGCGCTGATGCGTGCGATCGAACAGGCCCGGGACGATGGAGCCATCGTGGTGATGATCGCCCATCGGCCGACGATCATGCAAGTGGCGGACAAATTGCTCGTTTTGGAAGATGGGCGGATCACCCAATTTGGTCCACGCACCGACGTCGTTTCGTCAATCACTCCGTCCGGTCCGAAGGTGGGAGCAACAGCATCATGACCGGCGAGAGAAATTCACTGAAACCTTCCCCTCATTTGCTGGCACCACGCGCCGCCGCGGCGGGCGACTATCTGCCTACCGGGTTTGGGGCGGTTCGGCCGGAATGGGTGACGGACCTCGAACAGGAGGATGGACGATCGCCCCTGCGCAAGCTGATCATCGCGGGTGCCTCGACGGTCCTTATCGCATTCGGAGGGTTTTTCGGATGGGCCTATTCGGCTGAGCTCGGTAGCGCTGCCGTTTCACTTGGGACGGTGATCGTTGATTCGAAGAGAAAGACCGTGAGCCATCTGGAGGGCGGGATTCTGGACCGCCTGCTGGTTCAGGAGGGGGATGAGGTAAAAGTCGGCCAACCACTCGTGCGGCTCGACGACACCAGGGCGCGGTCCGAACTGCAATCCCTGCAAAGCCGCCGGGTTGGTCTGATCGCAAAACTGGCGCGGCTTCGTACCGAGCAGGCAGGAGCAACGGAAATCGCCTTTCCGAAAAGCTTCGGGGAAATGGGCGACATCTCGGCCGAGAGTGCCATGAAGGCAGAAGAAATCTTCTTCGACAAGCGATACGCCCAGAAAATGAGCCGCATCGAGATACAGAAGAAGACTATCGAGCAATATACCGAGCAGGCGAAATCATCGGACGCCCAAATCGCAGCGACGGACCGGCAGATCGAACTCATAACCGAACAACGGGAGGCGATTGCCGGCCTTGTGAAGAAGGGCTTCGCGCAAAAGTCGAAGTTGACGGAGATCGACACGAGATTGAGCGAACTAGCCGGAACTCGCGGTGAATATGCGGGGGACAAGGCGAAGGCCGAACAGGCCAAGGCAGGCGCCGAGTTTTCGCTCCTCGGCATCGAAAGCGATTTGCAGTCGGAAATTGCTGGAGAAATCACCACGAGCCAGGTCGAATTGGCCGATACGGAAGAACGCATCGTCGCGGCCAAGGATGTGATGCGGCGCGTGGAGATACGATCTCCGCAGGCCGGAATCGTCGCCAATATCCGTTTGCGTACACCTGGCGGCGTGGTGGCGGCTGGCGAGGCCATACTCGACATCGTACCCGAGAACGAGCCCCTCGTCGTAGAGATGAAAATCAGCCCGCGCGATATCGACGGCGTTGCAGTCAGTTCACCAGTGCAGGTTCGCCTGACCGCCTATAACCAGCGTTCGTTGTCGCCCCTTGATGGCAAGGTTACGTATGTGGCCGCCGATCAGGTCATCGATGAAAAAAATGACACGGCCTACTTCGTTGCACGTGCGGAAATCGCTCCGCAATCGCTGGCATCGAATCCGTCGATCAAGCTCTACCCGGGGATGCCGGCAGAAGTGCTGATCGTGCATAAGCCCCGCAAGGCGATAGAGTATCTGATTTCCCCGATATCCGACAGCTTCAACCGTGCTTTCAGGGAGGATTGATCGAGTTTGGGGCCGCACTGCACAATAATGCGAGATATTTGGAATTTTGAAGTAATTTACCTGCAATATAAAACCATTAAGAAAGTACTTTTCTTTTAAAACCCAATTATATGATCTTAATATAAATGTCACAATACATGCACGTAATAATTTTTTACTATGGATTGCCAGATTTATATTCTTAGTCTAGGTTGCATTTCGATTTGGTGCAGCGCACAATCGGTAAGGCATCAATCGTCGGAACTTTCCGGCAATTTGTAGACTCAAAGCAGGACAGAAGGAGAAGCAGATGGCCACTTTAGAAGGCGGCGCCTACGACGACGTTTTGTTTGGCTCGCGTTTTGACGACTTCATCCACGCCAATGGCGGTGACGATGTCGTTTTTGGCTCGAACGGAAATGATTCGATATTTGGTGATGACGGCGACGACCTGTTGTTCGGCGGCAATGGAAATGATTCCATTTTCGGCGGCGCTGGAACAGATATCCTGTTCGGCGACAATGGGAACGACGTACTGAGCGGGAACGACGGGAATGACGTTCTCTTCGGTGGTCGCGGCGACGACGTTCTTACCGGCGGTGCCGGTTCAGACGTCTTGTTTGGCGACTCCGGCAACGATGTTCTTACCGGTGGTGCCGGCAATGACGCTCTCTTCGGCGGTGCCGGCGACGACACGCTCATCGGCGGTGCAGGCAGTGACGTATTCCTGTTCACCGGTGGCGGGGGCAATGACCTCGTACTGGACTTTACTCCTGGTGAAGACGTCCTTCAGATATCCAATGGTATCAACGGGCAGGACATCCATTCGGCTGACGACCTTGCGTCTCGTATCACCCAGGTTGGCGACAATGTCGTCGTCGATCTCGGTCATGGAGATTCCGTCACCCTCGTGGGCGTCGATGCCGACGATGTCACGACAAACCCAGGCGACTATTTCGTCGTTCATTGATAGCAAACCAAGGCGTGCCCTGCCCTCCGGCCGGGCGCGCTTTTTCTTTTCGACCTGGATGAAAGGGCAATTTGTTGAACCTCGAGCATTCGACGGATATTGCAGGGGACACCGGGAGTGTTTCGGTCTCGCGTCTCTGTGCGGATGTCGCCGTCCTGATATGGGATCTGCCGGCTTCCATGCGGGCTCCAACGAAATGCACGTTCGAGGCGGCTGAATCGCTCGTCCCGCTGATCAGCCTCAATCTTTCGCTCGCGACAGGTGGACAGCGTTTTCTTTGGGCAATTCGCACCAGGGACAAGCCCACCAGCGTCACTATTTCGGCAGGTGCGCTCGGGCCGACGGAAAAGGTCATCCTCTATCCAGCGATCGATCTCGACAGTTTCGATGTGGACCGCGCCCTCGATGGCCTCCCGGTAGCCGGACACATCAAGCTCCTGAATAATATGTTGGGCACGTGGCGCAGCGCCTTTCGCCTTTCGCAAAACCAGATATTTTCCATCGTCATTCGCGAACTTGTGCTGGCCCTGACGCCGGAACCGCGGCAGGTGCGGGATTGCGGCCAGCCTGTCGAGGGGCAGCATCTGATGGAAACCGCGCTCGACCCGGAGCTCGGCGATGTCACCGCGATCTACGCTATCAGCAGCAATTCCGTCATCGCACTTCCGACGAAACTCGTTACCGGCGCACGGACCAGGAAGGGTTGGCTGCCGTGCCATCTCCTTGTGGAATCACCGCGCCCCTTTCCGCCGTCGTTTCACCTCGTCTTTTCGGGAAAAAACGGTCTTGCCGTGCGCAGGTTTGCTGGCAGCGAGGGGCAAGTCGACTTCCCGAACTGGTGGGCAAAGCGGCACAATGACGTGGAACTGCGTGAGTTCCTGGTGCGCCAGCTTGCACAGATTCCCGGACCCGGTCATGCCACGGCAATTGACCTGCAGATGCGCGCGCCATTGCCTGTTCGCCAGATTGCAAAGTCAGCAACTCAGCCCGCCGCCGAGATCGATCTTGCACTCGCGCTGGACGGCGGCCTGCTTGTGGGTGGCTGGACTCACGACAACGCGGCAAGGCTTTCGCGTATCGAATACCTTTCCGAGGATGGAAGCGTCTTGCCGCTCCAACCCAATTTCTACAAGTTCCCCGGCAAGACGGGTGAGCGGGAGGACGGCCTTGGAGCCGATGTAACCGGCTTTGTTGCCTGGCTGCCGCAGCCCAAAAATCTCGGTCCCTTGCTGCAGCCGCGCTTCCAGATGCGCCTCGTCTCGTGCGCAACCTCGTTGCTTGTGCCGCCCATGCAGCCTTTTGAACCCTCGGCTCAACGCAACCGCATTTTACGTGCGGTTCCGCCGCAGCATGCGCGAAGCGACGTGTTCGAAAACATCCTTGCGCCGGCTCTGAAAGAGGTCGAACAGAAGCTTGGTCATACGGTGCGGATCGCGGATATCAAGGAATATGGGGCGGGACCGTCTGCGCCTTTGGTATCAATCGTGATTCCCCTTTATCGCAATCTCGACTTTCTACGTTTCCAGCTGTCCGCCATGGCAACCGATCCATGGCTTGTGAAGAATGCAGAAGTGATTTTCGTGCTCGATTCGCCTGAAATTCAGGATGACACGGAGCATATGCTCGGCGGGTTGCACGTACTCCACGACCTGCCGATGAAGCTCGCTACCATGAACCGCAACAGCGGATATGCCCGCGCGTGCAACGCAGGTGCGAGCCTCGCGTCGGGCACTATCCTGGTGATGCTGAATTCAGACGTGGTTCCCTGCTCGCCAGGTTGGCTGGACAAATTGACCCGGCCCTTGTTTGAGCAGAAGAAGCTGGGTGCGATTGGACCGAAATTGCTCTTCGAGGATGGTTCCCTGCAACATGCGGGCTTGTACTTTGCCCGGGATCAGCGTGGTGTCTGGCTTAACCACCACTTCTACAAGGGAATGCCTGGAAATTACTCGCCGGCTCAGATCGCCCGCACGGTACCCGGCGTGACAGGTGCCTGCCTCGTTACCCGCAAGGATATCTATGATCTCGTCGGTGGCTTCACCGAGGACTATGTCATTGGAGACTACGAGGATAGCGACCTTTGCCTGAAGATCCGGCAGATCGGTTTCCAGGTCGCTTATGAGCCGAACGTTGCCCTCTATCACTTCGAGCGCCGGTCCATCCGGCGCAGCCGCGACTACATGCGAGGTCTCGCAAGCCAGTATAATTCGTGGCTTCATACGAAGCGCTGGGACGACGACATTGCCGAATTGATGACAACCTATCTCGATGAAGCGGTAGCCGATCAAGTGGATGACGGCACCGTCACGTCCTTCGTCAAGGAAAAATCTGAAAGGAGCGCCGCTTGACCGAGGTTATTGCACTCAAGACAGCCTTTACGGAGCCTGCCCCCACGTTTGATAATGATCACGTCGAGTGGTTGATGGAAGCGGTGCTGGCGAACCGTTTCCTGCCCTGCCCCGATCCGGACAGTATTTTCGTTGGTGACGGCAATTTCCGGGCAGTGGGCGCAGAGTTTCTCGGTCATTTCATTCGCAAGGGTGGCTTGAAGCCGGAGAGCCGGGTGCTCGACATCGGTTGCGGTATCGGACGCATGGCTGTCCCGCTGACCCAGTATATCGACTTTGCCAAGGGCAGCTATCGCGGCATCGATCCTGTCGCGGGCGGCATCAACTGGTGCCGGCAAATGATCTCGCCGGTCTACTCAAACTTCGAATTCAACCATCTGGATATTGCTCACTCGCTCTATAATCCGAAGGGGGCAATCGACGGGCTCGAACTCGTCCTGCCTTATGAAGACCGGCAATTCGATTTTATCATCATGACGTCCGTCGTCACCCATTTACCGGACGAAGAGGTGAGCGCCTACCTGCGCGAGGTGGAACGGGTGCTTGCGCCGGGAGGCCGTCTCTTCATGACGTGCTTTGTCGTCGATCAGGTCGCGGCCGACAATCCACTGAAAAAGCGTGACGCGCGGCTGGGATTTCAGCGTTATGACGAAGGCCCCTGCTGGTTCGTTCCGGAGTTGCCGCCGCTGGCCGCGGTGGGGTTCGATGATGGATTTCTCGAAGGTGCGCTGCTGCGAGCCGGTTTGTCCGTCATGACCAAGTCGTTTGGTCATTGGCGCGGCATTCCCTCGGATCACTACCAGGATCTCTTTGTTGCGGAACTCCAAGGGGACAGGCGATGACACCGCGTGTCCTCGTTGCTGCACATAACCATCCTGCCCTGCACCCTGGCGGTACGGAAATATTCGCTCACGATCTATTCCGCGCTTATCAGCGTGCTGGTTGCGAGGCGCTGTTCCTCGGCGCGACCAATCATATTCACCGTGAGGCCCGGCCGGGAACCAGCTTTCAGAGCATCGGCTCGAAGGGCGACGAGATTCTCCTGTGGTCGGGGCATTTCGACCGGTTCTTCATGAGCCAGGTCGATCTCTACGGCATCGTGCCCGACATCGTGGAACTTCTGCGTGACTTCCGGCCCGACGTCGTCCATTTGCATCATCTCCTGCTCTTGGGCGCGGAGTTTCCACATATCGTACGCCGCACGCTGCCCGAATGCCGGATAGTCATGACGCTGCACGATTACTATCCAATCTGCCACCATGATGGCTTGATGGTACGCACGGCAAACAAGGAACTTTGCTACGGTGCAAGTCCCGACCGATGCCACAGTTGTTTCAAGGACATCGCACTCGACAAGTTCGTTCTGCGCGAGCGCCATCTCAAGTCACTCATGAGCACTATCGATGGGTATGTATCGCCAAGCGAATTCCTCAAACAGCGCTATGTCGACTGGGGTATCTCCGAAGATTTGATCAGCGTAATTCCCAATGGCCAGCCCCCGCGTAATCCGGTGAGAAGACCGCCCTCCGTGCAGCGCACCACGCCCATCTTCGGCTATTTTGGCAATCTCAATCCATGGAAGGGTACAACGGTCCTGCTCGAAGCGGCCAAGCAGCTGATTTCAAAGGGTTTCGACTTTGAATTGCGCGTGCACGGCGCTGCTCCGTTCCAGAGCGAAAGCTTCGTTTCAGACATCGATCGTCTGTTTGCCGAGACATCGCCGAATGTTCAGCGGCGAGGTGCCTACCGGCGTGAAGACATCGCAGATCTGATGAGCACTGTCGATTGCGCTATCATGCCCTCGATCTGGTGGGAAAACGCGCCGCTGGTGATCCAGGAGGCTCAAGGTCAGAACTGCCCGGTGATAACAAGCAATATCGGTGGAATGGCCGAGATGGTGGAGGACGGCGTCAACGGCTTGACAGTTCCTCCAAACGACCCCACGGCGCTGGCGGCCGCCATGCGACAGATGGCTGAAGATGCTGACTTGCGGCAGATTCTTGCTTTGGGAGCACGCCACCCCGACACTATCGACACCACGGCAGCGCGCTATCTGGCTTTGATAGAAAGATTGCGACCGGTTCATGTCGAAGCAGCCTGAGGGGTCCACCATGTCAATCGTCTCAAACGGATCGGCACAGACTGCAGTTCAGCCGGGCGCTGTTCCGCAACAGGATAATACGCAGGTTAAACGGGTGGAGCCGACGAAGGGGCGCGTGGACGCAATCGACGATGGTCGCCTGTTCGGTTGGGCGTTCGACCCGGCAGCGCCTGCCAAACGGCTGACCATACGCGTACTTCTTGATGGCAAGCCCATCGCTGAAGCGGTTGCCGACAAAGACCGGCCGGATCTGAAGCGCTCCGGTATCGGTGACGGTGCCCACGCATTCGATGTGATGTTGCCGCAATTCGCTGCACTGAGAGCGGGCGAACTGGTCGTCGTTGCCATAAATGGCGCAGGTGTTGAACAGGCCCTGCGGGTTCCAAAGCCCGACGAACAGGCCGCTGAAGCATTGATCGCGGCCCCGATGACCCGCATCCTCGACAAGCTGGATATGCTTATGGCGGCCCAGCGGCAACTTCAGGTCAATCAGCGATCGTTGCAGAGGATCACTCCGGTTATCGATGCAACGGGCAATGCTGCTGTCGACGCTGCCGATGTGAGCAATTCCATCGAGAACCTGCGCAGTGACGTTAACCAGCGCCTGACGGAACTTGACGTTCACCTCATGCGCATGGACGGGGTGGTGGCGGGCATGGAAAAGCGCATGGAGTCGCTGCAAAAGCGGTCCGGTGGCGACGTCAAGCCCTTGGTATTGCTTCTGTTCGTGCTCGTTGGGTTCGCTGCCGGTTCTATCCTGTCAATGTCAGTCATGCCTTGACCATGGAGCAGATTTGAATGCTTCGAGATGACAAGAACGTTTTGCCGATGAAATCGGGTAATCCCGAACGACTCCCCGTGGTGATGCAAGGAGAGATGGTCGTTGGTTGTCCTATTGAGGATACGCTTGTTCTTGTGCTCGGTATCGGCAGCCTGACCGCCGAACAAGCCACTGTATTCCTCAACGGCGATCCCGCCATGAGCGTGAAGGTAAGCCTTGTCAGTTGGCCGCTCAAAGATGCGTCGCCCGCTGGCACCCATGGTTTCGTCGCGATCGTTCCGACCAACATTCTACGCCGCGGTTCGTTGAAGACGATCATGTTTCAGCACAAGGCCAACGTTACCCGCTATGCCTTTGCTAGCCGTGCAGCATCAACGGGCGAACTGATCGCCATGGTCACGGACCTCGCCGGCCCCAACCTTCCCTCCATTATCGACGGACTCGTGGAAGGCCTGATTTCGGGGCCGATCGGCCGCAAGAAGCTTTCGGCCATCACTGTTTTGTTGCAGGCGGGCGCCCGTTCCGACGGTTGTATCGAACTGATCGGCGGTAGCGATGAGGGCGAGATCTTCGTGCAGGGCTGGGCCCAGGACCTGACACCTTCCGTGACCCGGCTCCTGATCAGCGGCCGGTCACCGTCACTTGCCGAATGCGCCATCAGCGTTTTTGCACGACCCGACCTGAACGATCAATCTTCAGGTTTCGCGGGACTTCTGCTTGCAAGCGAACACGTCGAACCAAATGATATCGAGCGCCTGTTGTTTCGCGGCCGCCGGGGCTGGCGGTTCACCGAAGTTTACGACCGCCGCCTGATATCCGGAGCGCGTGAGACACCTGGTCATGTGCGGGCAATCCTCCCCCGCGTCCGCAGTTCGACGGAAATTCTTCTGCGAATGCGCTCTGCGGCAAATCGGTTCGATGGAACAGAAACTGTTTCCGGCCTGCCATTTCCCGTGCGCATGGGCATTGACCATGTGTTCCGTGTCGAGGGTAGCGGCCTGCTTGTCTCGGGCTGGCTGCTCGATCCCGACAACCATGTCGCAAAGGTCAAATTGCGCCGGCACCGCAGTGAGATGCACCTCGATGCAAATTGGACACGTATCGACAGGCCCGATGTCACGCGGGAGTTCGACAATAAGCCGCCGTTCAACGCCGGGCTGGATCCGAACCGGCATGCACATGGGTTCGTCGCGTTCGCTCCGGAGCTCGAGGGCGATAGCACGGCGCCTTTCTATATGGAGCTTGGCTTGAGTGACGGGCGGCGCGCCTTCCTGCCGTTGACCCCAACGCGCATTACGTCTCGGGACGCGGTTGTCCGGCAAATCCGCGCGATTGACCCGAATGCCTGGGCCCTCAGGCAGATTGTCGATCAACAACTCGTGCCCCTGTTACGCGGGGTGAACCGCCCTGCCCCTGAAATCTTCGGGGTCGTCGACCTCGGTTCGTTCGAAGACGTTCCCGGGCCAGCCCTGATTATTGGTGTTGACGAACGTGTCGAAGAGATAGCGCCGCTCATTGGCTTGCTGGCGCTCGATCCGGAGACGCGGCGAGCCCCTATCGTCGTTGCGGCAGCGACCGAGATTGTCGATCGTATTGGTGTTCAGGTGCGCCGGCTTGCGGATTTCTACGGCCTGCATCTGCGTCTCGTCTCGGCAAGCGGCTCGGAAGACCTCTACGATGCCTTGGAAGTCGGCGCCCGCGCCGTGACTAGCGAGACTGTGGTTTTCCTTGCAGCTTCGCTCCTCCCACGCAATGCCGGCTGGTTCAGCAAGTTGTTGGCGGCGTATGAAGCACGCAAGGATTGCGTGCTCTCCCCAACGCTTGCCTATGAAGATGACTCAATCCGCTGGGCCGGCACCTGGGTAGCGGGGGCACAGTCTGACCGGGCCCTGATCAGCCGCTATGCCGGATACCCGCTCGATGCGGTAACGGGAATGGCGACCACGGAAGTTGCAACTGCCACATTCGAATGTTGTGTCCTGCCGAGGAATGCCTTGTTCTCCGTCGATGGGTTCACACGCGGATACCTCGGTACGCATGAAAAGGGTCTGGATCTCGGTCTCAAGCTTAAACAAACCGGCCTGAAGTCCTATTGGCTGCCATCTGCGCAGATGCTGGGCTCCGACGACATATCGGTTGCGGACAAGGCGTCGACGATCGCACTCATCGAACGCATCGATCGTCAGGTATTCGACACTCGTTGGGCAAACATTCATAGGAACCGCCCCGCGTCGGTGGAGAAACCGGTATGACGGAACAACTTCGGGCTCTTGTGATATCGCACGCCCACCCGAGCATCTCGCTCGGTGGCGGCGAAATCGCATCTTACAATCTGCACAAAGGCCTGAACGCGTTGCCTGGCGTGCAGTCGGTCTATCTGGCGCGTGCCAGCCACCCGATCCCACGCCATGGCACGACGGCTCTGATGAGCTTGCGCCGCAGCAGCGATGAAATCCTGTTTCATGCGGACGAATACGACCATTTTTACCTGTCAAACAGCAACACCGATGAAATCCGGCGGGACCTCCTGCGTTTCGTTCGCGATTTCAACCCGCATGTCGTGCACTTTCACCATGTACTGGGCCTTGGTCTGGAAACTCTGTACGCCATCCGCGAGGCACTGCCGGACGCGGCAATCCTTCTGACGTTCCACGAATACCTGTCGATCTGTAACAATGACGGCCAGATGGTGAAGGCCGGTTCGTCGAAGCTTTGCACCGAGGCCTCCCCAATCGATTGCCACGCCTGCTTTCCCGACGTGCCGCCCGCCCGGTTTTTAAAGAGGGAGCGGCTAGTCCGCGGAATGCTCGAACTTGCCGACGCATTTGTGTCACCAAGCGTCTTTCTTGCGCGCACATATGCTGAGTGGGGCCTTGACCCGGACAAGTTGCATGTCATCGAGAATGGTATCTCGGTTGAAACCGTGACGCCGCCACGTGAACTGACAGGACCAAATCCCCGCCGCAACCGCTTCGCGTATTTTGGGCAAATGACACCCTATAAGGGCGTGGACGTTCTGGTCGACGCCGTGTCACGGGTTCCGGACGAAGTATGGGGCACAGATTCACGCCTGATGATTTTCGGCGGTAACCTCGAAAAGCAGCCGCGTGAATTCCAGGACCATATGGAAAAACTCATCAAAGAAGCGGGCTCCCGGGTTCGCTTCTATGGGGCTTACCAGAATTCGGAGATGCCACGCCTGATGGAGTCTGTCGATTGGGTCGTGGTTCCATCGATCTGGTGGGAAAACTCGCCCCTCGTCATCCAGGAAGCCTTGCATCACCGTCGCCCTGTTATCTGTTCCAACATTGGTGGAATGGCCGAAAAGGTCCGAGACGGACTGGATGGCCTGCACTTTCGGGTCCGCAGCGCCGAAGATCTGGCTGATCGCTTTACCGAGGTATTGAGCGACCCGCTGATCTGGAACCGTCTTCACCACAGTGCTCGCCAGCCGACGAACTGTATCGAAAGCGCCGAAGAACATGTTGCCCTCTATGGCGAGCTTCTTAAATCGCGTCGGCAAACACCAGTCGACATAGCCGCAGCGACCGACGTCGTTCTTCCGCGAGCAAGCTGAGATTTCACCAGCGTCGAATCCACGAGAAGGAAATTCTATGGCACGTGTACTCGTAATGATCCCATCAGGCGAGGTCTACGATCACGACAATGTTCGCTGGTACCAGCACAGCGATGTGCAGGGGAATATGGATCACTACCACAACATAGGTGATGCCTTTGTCTTCGACTCGTCACTGAAACTCATGAACTACGAAAAAATCGCCGAGTTGCCGATCATGCATCTCGATATGGATCACATCGATCGGCTGCGGGAGGAATATGATTATGTCATTCTGCGCGGCTCGAACTACGTGCATCAGCACATGGACTGGACCAACGCGATCCCGGTCCTGAAGCGCCTCGGATTGCCGGTCATTGCATTCGGCATCGGAGCTCAGGCGCCGGTCCAAGGTCAACTGCAACTCTCGGAACAAACGAAAACGGTCCTGAAAATAATAGCGGATTCAACTGTCTCGCTTGGCGTGCGCGGTGCCTATTCTGCGGAGGTCATGAACGACATCGGCATAAAGAACGTTCGAATCATCGGTTGTCCCACGGCGTTCCGCCGCAACGAGCCCGGGATGAAGATAACACTGCCGCCGCTTGAAGAGGTGCGCACTGTCGGGATCACCATCCGGCGTGAGGTTTCACCGACTTATGCTCGGGATATCGAGCGCTACCTGACGTTTCATCGCGACCTCGTCAAGGAAATGGCAGGTCGCTTCGACGCAACACTGATGGCACAGGGTGAAGTTGAAGAAAAGAAGCTGGTTTTTGGCACAATGGAGCAGAAGGAAGAGGCGATTGCGGCGCTGAAGGCGAACAAATGGGCCGCCGACTGGTATCTCGACGAGACTGTTGAGAGGCTGTACCGCACGCGCATGTTCTATTCCGATGTCGTTGCTGACTATGAGAACCTCGTCCGTTCGAAGGACCTCGTTCTCGGTTATCGTCTGCATGGCAATCTCATGGCTTTGGCCAACGGCGTGCCGTCGATCTACTTCACCTATGACAGCCGGACGGTGGAATTTGCCGAGACGTACCAGATACCAAAGTTCGACATATTCGCAGGCGGGACGTTCAGACTGGAGGATTATTGGGACCAGTCGCTTTTCGATAAATACAACCAGGCGTGGCATCGCACCTATGGCGAGATGCAACGGTTTCTAACCGAAAACGGTGTGGCTCACAAAATGCTGGAGACGGGTCAGATGGCGGATCCGGTTCGCCGGGTCGCGTAATGTGATCACGTCGTTCCTCTGAGGAACGCAGGCAAGAGCGACCCAGCCGTAATCGCCACAATCCTACGACATATTCCCCAACAGACTTACCAGGAGTTTCCCCCATGACCGTTCTTGTTACAGGTGGCGCAGGCTACATAGGCAGCCATATGGTGCTAGCATTGAAAGATGCCGGCAGGTCCGTTGTTGTTCTCGATGATCTGAGCTGCGGCTTCTCATGGCTTGTGCCAGAGGATGTCGCGTTCTGCGCGGGCGACGTGGGAGACCAGCCGCTCGTGCGCGCTTTGATTCGCAAGCACAATGTGACAGCGATACTGCATTTTGCGGGATCGATCGTCGTACCGGATTCGGTGCGGGATCCCCTCTTCTATTATCGTAACAATACAGTGCAATCGCGCGCGTTGATCGAAGCGGCCATTGCCGAGGGTGTGGGGCACTTCATATTCTCGTCCACGGCGGCCGTTTATGGGGAACCCGAAAAAACGCCGATCTCGGAAGAGATGCCGCATCAGCCGATTTCGCCCTATGGAACGTCCAAACTGATGACGGAGTGGATGCTACGCGACGCAGCAGTGGCTCATCCTGATTTCAATTATGTTGCGCTGCGCTACTTCAATGTGGCTGGTGCCGACCCACTCTTGCGTTCTGGACAATCGTTTCCGCGCGCAACCCATCTGATCAAGATTGCCAGCCAGGCTGCGACGGGTGAACGCTCGCATATCGAGGTTTACGGTAAAGATTACGCCACCACCGACGGGACCTGCGTCCGTGACTACATTCACGTCAGCGATCTTGCCCAGGCGCATCTCTGCGCGCTCAATTATCTGGAAGCCGGCGGCAAAAGCACGGCCGCGAATTGCGGATATGGCTACGGCTATTCGGTCCTGGAGATCATCGACGCGGTCAAGCGCGTGTCTGGCATCGACTTTCCGGTGCACATGGCCCCCCGCCGTGCCGGAGACCCCGCTATTCTGGTGGCGGGTAACGACCGGATCCGTAACGAATTCGGCTTTGTTGCCGGACGCGCAGACCTCGAGCTTATCGTTGGCGATGCCCTCGCCTGGGAACGCAAGTTGCAATCCATGAAAACGGACGAACCGGAAGAACGCGCCGCCGGTTAGCGTCACATCTATTTTCCATGACATCGGCGGCTTTTTTGGAGAGTCGCCGGTGCAGGTTCTGCGGTTTGCAGTGCCTCGATAATATTTTGGATTTTGAAGTAAATTACTTCAATGATTACTATAAGTTACGTCAAGAAGAAATTGTGAAAGCGGAATATTTTTATTGTTGCGCCGCAATATAAATCTGTGACAAGCTTCACGAAGTTGACACTATAGTTCCATAGAAATGCAGCTGATGCATGATGGGCCAAGGATGAGGAAATGACGGTTCAGACTTCGTACAAGCTATCGCCAGCTGCGAAATCCTTGAGAGAAATAGATCTGCTCAAAGAGCCAATCCTGCTTCGCATGGGCATCGACCATGACGAGATTCCGGATGGCCTTTCGAAAGCTGTGAAGATTCTGGGCTTCGAAGGCGTCAAGGATGACGCGGCTATCTTGTCAGACTCGTCCGGCCAAAAATTCGAGATGCACGAGGCTCCCTTGTGCACATTGGCGGTTCTTATCAATCCTGTTCACCGGGGTCGGGACAAGCGCCTCCTCGACTGGTTGAAAAGCCGTGGTATTGTTGACGAGCCAACTGTTTTCGAATGGCATTCCGGCAAAGAGATCGAGACCGCGGGTCTGATCATTCAAAAACTCGTCAGCCTGTTATCGTTCGACGCGAGAAAGATCACCCAGTCAAATCGTGAATTATTGGCTTTGCGCACGCTGAACGACAACCTGCAAAACAGGTTCGCGGCAGTCGAGAGTTTTGTCGACCGACAGGGTTTGCAGCCGTTCGACCTAGCCTTTTCGAACGAGCCTGTCAGCAGTTCCTCGCGCGCCAACGTGTTGGCCGATGCGTCTTACGATGGTCTGTCGCAAATTCTTCCCGTCGCCAGCGCCGGTGTCAGCGCCGTGGCCATCCATTTCGAGCGCCTGGTGCGGCGCGATGATGCCACGTTGAGCGCGCAACTGGTCACGCTTGAGGACATGTGTATTGTCGAAAGTTGGGAAGTGCCGCTTTCAAAGCTCGGCCAAGGCTGGAATTATCTTGGTCTGTCGCGAACCCTCGCCGGCTTGCGGCGGACCTTGAGCCTGCGCCTTCGTATCGACGGTATCGATGATGAGATGCCCCTCTTGTCACTTGGCGGCTTGCAGCCTCTCGAGATGTTTCAGGTGCGTGATGCGGCGAATGACAGCCCGCTCCTGAAGAACAGCCTTGCCCTGCAGATCTGGTGCGGCATGCCCGGAATTCTGCTGCCCAGCTGGGCCAACTATCTGCCGGCACAGTCCAGGGAGGCGGGAGACGGCGGGTTCCGGGAAATACCCATGGCAACAGGCATCCTCGAACTGGCTGACCTGTCCAATACGGACGAGATCTCGTTTGAATTCGCAGCGATCCTTCCCCTGCCTGAGGAACGAGCAATTGGCTGCCATCCGCCCTCATCCGGCGTAACAATCGGCCATATACCAGCGGCGTGCCCACCCAATATCTTGCGCGTCTCGTCCAGTGCGGTCATAGACAATGAGGAATCAAAGGACGTCGATTTTGCTCTGGTTATAGCAAGCGATATTCAGAATGCCCGGCAATTGCTGGATGAGCAAAGGCAACCGGTTTCCGGCGAGGGATTTTCCGGCTGGGTCAGCGTCGCGCCGGGTGAAGAGCCTCGGCTCAACGCCTTTATCACCGAGCAGGTGCGAGTGTGGCAGAATATCTACATTGCCACCCGGATGAAGAACAAGCCGGGCGACAATGCATTCGCCTGGGCCAAATTCCGCAACATCAGCCTCATGGTCAATGGATAATTTCATGCTGGACCAGATCAACCGCCTTCGGGAGCAGATCGCGACGCGATCTCAGTCCGGAATCGAGCCCGATCAACTACTCTCGCCCAGGGTTGCGGTTCTCATCCCAGCTTACAAGCATTCTGTCCTTCTTGCGGAGGCTCTCGAATCCGTGCTGGCCCAGGAAGCTCCTTTCGATATTGCCGCGGTAATCATCGATGACGGCTGTCCCTATCCGGAAACGGGCGAAGTCGGGCGAACCTATGCGCTCGCGCACCCAAACGTCTTTTACCTTCGCAAGGCGAATGGCGGCCTGAGCTCTGCTCGCAATTATGGCATCGAATTTGCGTTGCGAAACTTTCCCGATCTCGAAGCTGTCTACTTTCTGGATGCCGATAACCGTATTACGCGCACTGCTATCCGCGACATTCTCAGTTTCATGAAATCAGACGACAAGGTCGACTGGATCTATCCGAACATCGACAAGTTCGGCATTGAATGGAACGGAAACTACACAACGCAGTACTCGCGGCTTCTTCACCTGACCTTCGACAATATATGCGAGGCAGGCAGCCTGGTGTCGCGGCGCATGCTCGACGCCGGCGTGCGATTCGATGAAAGCATGAAAGCGGGCTTCGAGGACTGGGACTTTTGGCTGCAGGCGATCGGACGCGGTTTCCGCGGCGCCAACTATCCGTTCTTCGGTTTCGAATACCGGCAGCGTGCGGAGAGTATGCTTCGCGATTCCAACCGCACGCGCGAAGGCATCCTCACCTATATCAGGCAGAAGCACAAAAAGCTGTTTGCCGCGGAGACCCTGCTTGCCTGGGAGCATGAGGAAGCGCCGCGTTACGCCGCGATCGGCATGGGCAACTATGCTGTCGACATGTTCACCGATCCTTCGGTCGAACATGAAAAGTGCAGCCTGGAAGATTTTGTCACCCGTTTCTGGGCGGCAAAGGCCGAGCCGGAAACTTTCGGGGTTCCGCCTTTCCTCTTGTGGATGACTGCAGCACACAGGGATGCCCTGACGCGCCTTGGCTTGATACACAACCTGCTATGGCTGGGCGAGCGCGTTTCTCAAAAACACCATTTCGTTGCCATACGCTTCGAGCGGAGCAACGCCAAGGTTGGCATCGACATACGCAGGATCAGCGAAGCGGAGCCCCTCGCAGACAAGCCTTTTGGCTGGATGTGCACATTCGATATTTTTTCGACTTGCGCAGATGATGTGTCCGACGATTGGACGCGCTCGCTTCACAAGCCGGTTCCAAGCCCGAACATAGTGGAAATTGTGATCAGTGGCCCGTTCACCTCGCGTGAAATGCAGAGCACTGCCCTCTCGCCAACCAATGCGCTTCTGGCCACACTGGGTGCTCTGCGCGATTCCGGATATCGCCTGCAGTCAAAGAACCGTTGGCTCTGGAGATCGGTCTACTTCCCCAATCGTAGCCGTTATTTTGAATTGCTGCGGCATGCGGTGGGCGCCAAACCGGTGATGCCACGTCTCGCCCACGCCTCCAACCCGCTGCGCGTCGGCTTTCTTCTGCCTATTGGCAGCTTTGGCGGCGTCGAGAAAGTTGCATATGCAGTAGCGCAGGCATTGAAGAATGCAGGCTGCGAGGTGCATCTCTTCCTGCTTGGCAAGCCGGTTTATAACCGCATCCCCGAAAACGACGGCGTGTTCAAGACGGTCAACTTCCTCGCGGACGATTATCCGCTCTGGGGTGGTCCCAATCAGTTCGCCGGGCATGACTTGTTGATGGGGCATGACGAGGCCGCGAAAGCCGAGTTGATCACGGGCTTCCTTGCCGGGCTGGACGTAGTGATCAACAATCAGGCGGCTCCGGTGAACTCCATGCTGGGCGAACTTCGCCGCCGTGGCATGAAGGTGCTGAACTATGTTCACGTGCTCGATAAATCAAAGATGGGACGGGATGCCGGCCATCCCTATCTCACTCTCGCCTTCGAGCATGTGTATGACACCATCCTGACCTGTTCGAGAGACATGGCTGAATGGTTGCATGCAATGGGCGTTCCTAACGCCAAGCTCATGCACATACAGAATGCGGCGAGCTATGCATTGCCGCCGAGAGAGCAGGATGCGATCCTCAGCGCTCGGCGCAACAAGCCGCAGCGCGACAAGCTCAATGTTCTTTTTCTGGGGCGGCTAGACGCCCAAAAGGGAATAGAACGATTGTTCGCGTCTGTTCGCGAACTACGCCAACGCTCGGCACCGATCGATTGGAAGATCATCGGCAGCGATGTCATGGACGCTGGCGCCGGGGGGTCCTGGAAAGAACGTTTCGCTGAAATCGGTGTTCATGTTGAGCCTCCGGTTTTCTCAAGCCGACACCTGAACAAGGCCTTTGCATGGGCCGATGTCGTGGTATTGCCTTCGCGCTGGGAAGGCGCACCTCTGACCATCATAGAGGCGCAGAGGCTCGGTTGCGTACCGATCGCAACCTCAGTGGGCGCAGTCGGCGAACTCATCGACCACGGTGTTGATGGCCTGTTGATCGAATCGACGGACGACAATGTGATCAGCCGCGAACTTACTGAGATGATCATGGCATTGTCCGAGGATCGTGCCGCGTTGATCCGCCTCTCTGAAGCTGCCGCAGAGCGCGGCGGGTCGCTCGCATGGGAGCAAAGCGTCAAACCCGTGGTGCAACAATTGAAGTCGTGGTTCCCGGATAGGCTTGCTGCGCAACCGGTGGAAACCACGCTGAAACTCGCCGAACTGGCTGCTTTGCCGCCGCCGCCGGAACGGATGTCTCTTGTCGAAAGGGCGCCCCGTGAACCTGGATCCCGGCAACATGATGAGAATTTCGAAATGAGGCCGCTGCAGACTGCCGCTGCCGGATCACCCAGTTGAGTAATTTGAGGAACTAACGATGAAGAAACTTTTTGTTCTGAATGGTGGCGCCGCGGTCAAGCCAGGCAACAAATCCGCCTATCTGAAATTTGAAGATCCGCTTGCAGCCTTCAACAAGGGCGGCATCAATACCGGAGACGTTCTCGTCTATGACGCCACGCTCAAAGCGCTTGCCTATGACGACATCAAGAACGTGCAATTCTCGCACGCTGGAGACGAGAAACTGTGGCCGCAAGATGGAACCTATGATGCCACTGTCGTTCGCGGCTCAAACTACCTGACGGAGACGGTCGATCTCGCCCACGTGGTGCCGCTGCTCAAGAAGCTGAAAGGCCCAGTCGTCGCCATAGGGGTTGGCGCCCAAGCCGGCAAATACAAGAAGCTCAACGTGCCAAAGGGGACCGTCGAGGCGTGGAAGATCATTGCGGACAAGTGCGAGACGATCGGCGTTCGCGGCTTCTATAGCGCGGAAATATTCAATGATCTCGGCATCAAGAACGTGCGGGTGATCGGTTGCCCCAGTTTCTATCGTTCCTTGCGCCCCTCAATCACCATCAAATCCATCGATCCAGCCACTGCGCGGGTCGGTCTTACGCTGAACAAGTACCTTTCTGCCGACTATGCCAGCAACGCGACGAAGACGAACCGGATGCAGCGCGCATTGATAGACGCAGTCGCCAAGCGTCCTTCGAGCAAACTCTATTCGCAGGGCGAACGCGAAGAGACGCTTGCAATATTCTCCTCCGGCAAGGAGAAGCAGGATAATATCAAGGCAATCCTCACGAAGTTCAATCTGCTTGGCCACGCGGAAGCGGAAGAGATGCTCAACAATCGCATGAGCGCATTTTTCGATATCGAAGAATGGGCGGCCGACGCAGCGGCGAATGTAGACGTCATGGTGGGTTTCCGGCTGCATGGCAATGTGATTGCCCTTCACCAGGGGATACCCGCGGTGTTCTTCACCTACGATTCCCGTATCCGCGAATTGTCATCGCTGTTTGCGATTCCATCGATCGAGATCGAGGACTACCTGCCGATCAATCTGGAAAAGATGCTTGAAAAAGCTGATTTCTCCAAGGTGCAGCATATTTATCGCCTCAACTATGCCGAGTATCACCGCTTCCTGACCGAGAACAAGCTGAACCACGTGTTGCCAAAGCCCTTGGCTGCTCCTGCAGATAAACCGCTCTCGGTGCCCAATCTGGTGCAAGTTCCGCACAACATTCACGAGGCGGTGGCGTGGTTCCGCAGCGAGATCGACTTCATGACGGGAGAGGTGGAGACGTTGCGCAACCGCGCCTGGAATCTGGAGACCAGCCTTCGCAGCCTCAAGGAGGCTCCGGCAAAGGCTGTCGTATGATGCGAAACCGCGCGCAATTCAGCCGGCGTACTTTCCTGGGCCTTGCAGGTTTCGGAATCGCCTCGGCTGGATTGCTGGCGCGGCCGGCACTTGCTCAGGCGCTGTGCTCGGATTTACCTGCTCCGCTCCAACGGGCGAGCGGCACATGGCAACTGTCTTTCCATGATGATTTTACCGACAATGGCGGCTTCGACCGACGCTGGATGAAGGTGAATGACAGCGGCGGAGAGACAAAGAGCGTGCGCGTGCCCGGAAACGTTGCGATCTCTGGTGCCGGCCTCTCGTTGAAACTCGGGCGCAATACAGGCAAGCTCAGTGACAAGCGACCGTTTACAGGCGGTTACATAAGAACGCGCGATTTCCGCCAGTGTTATGGCTATTTCGAGTGTGAAATGAAAATCGCGAATGAACCTGGTGTCAATAATGCATTCTGGTTGACCTCGGTTCAAGAGAGCGAAGGCAGCACGCGTTTTGAACTCGACGTTGCGGAGGCCAAATATCCGAACCTGGTCCAGGTAACCGCCCGCCGCTGGCTTCCGGACAGGCAGGTTCTATCCAAAACCTATCGGCCCCGGCTGAAACTGGCCGATGCATTCCATCGTTACGGTATGTTTTGGAGCAAGGACCGGTTCCAGTTCTTCTTCGATGACCGGAAAATATACGAAGTCACAAATGCCTTCGCACATACGCCAGCGCAACTTCTTTTCAGCAATGCTGTCGCTTCATTCGCCGGCAAGGATGACGGCGATGTGGACGGTGCGGCAACGTCAGTCAGAAGTATTCGCGTTTTCCAGAACAGGGAGTGGCAAGACGTTCCACTCTGGAGGTGCTCATGAGTGATGATTTCGTATCCACGTCGCGTGCTGACAGAGCCAAGAAGTATCTTCTTGGCAAGGACGGGTGGATTTTCCTCGACCACGATTCAAACCGCGTCATCGACCAGATCACCGGCCGTCACTTGCTGGATCAGCAAGGCGTCGACGCCTGGCGAAAACTCATCCTCGACCGTGACCAGTATGTGGCTTCGATTGGTGCCCAGCATTTGATGTTCGTCGCTCCAAACAAGGAACTTGTCTATTCGGAACAGCTTCCCGACTGGGTGGAGATTGCCGAACAGCGTCCCATCCATCAGATCATGGCTGCGCTCGGCCCCAAGCGGGCCAAAAAAATCATTTATCCGCTTGATTCAATTCGTGCGGCCAACGAGCAAGCTCTGACCTATCCGAAGACGGATACACATTGGAGCGGATTTGGCGCCTATATCGGTTATCACGCCTTTTGCGCAGGTCTTTCAAACAGCGGCATAGAACCCCTTCGGATCGATAGTTCGCGGGTGTCCTTCGAGGAGGTGCCCTATATCGGGGATCTCGGCGTCAAATTCGAACCGCCGGTTTCCGCGCTCACCCTTTCCGCCCGTATCGAAGGAGCGAACGGCAGGCTCGCTTTCGATAATCGCATTCCGAACCGGGGCAGGATAAGAGTCTTCGTCAACAAGGATACTACCCTGCCCCGCTGCGTCATGTTTGGAGACTCGTTCGGCGGGAACCTGTTGCCGTTCCTCAAGGAGAGTTTCAGCATACTTGTCTATGTCTACGGCAAATCATTTGATCGCGAGTTGATAGAGGCTTACCAGCCCGATGTCGTACTTTCGCAATTTGTCGAGCGGTTTCTCATCGAGCCGCCGGTCGATACCCCGAGCTTCACCTATGCTTCGGTGATCCGTACCAAGCTGAAGCTCCTGTCGAAGGACGATCTGGTCTTCGTGACAGAACAGGCAGCGAACATCGAAACGGCCGTATTTCCGCTTCGTGCGATTTACCAGAGCCTGCTATGCGCGCATAGCGGCAGGGCCATTCCTCCTGATCTCGTTGCGGCGCTGAAAGATCGTCATCCGGATAATTCGGAAGCACAGCACATGGTCTCGGTTGAGCTGTCCCGGCTCGGCGAACGGCTCGACGAGGCCCGTGTCTATGCCGAACGCGCCGTCAAGACGGAACCCTGGAGCGCGCGTGCCCGGCACCAGCTGGCTTTGACCCTGATGCGGCTTGAACAATCCAACGAGGCCGAGGCACAACTAAGAAAGGCGATCGAGCTCGATCGAACTGTCGAGTGGTGGAACTATCAATTGGCACAGATACTCTTCCGGCAGCAAAAATACGGTCCTTGCACCGAAGCCTTGCACGAATACATTGCCCGGCGGCCGGACTCTTCCGATGCGTGGCAATTGCTGGGACGTTGCCATGAGGCATTGAGCAACATCGAAGACGCCGCCGAGGCCTTTGTACGCGCGTCGGACGCCCGGCCGGAGTGGACTTGGCCGCTGCTCAAGCTCGCCAATCTTCGCGTCCGCAGCAAAACCGATCCGGAACAGGGTCTGGTCGCAACGGATCGCCTGCTGGAAATGGTCTTTCAGGCGCGAGAGCGGGCGGAAATCTACATGCTGCGATCGCAGCTTCATGAGGTAAACGGGCAAAAGGATAAGGCAATCGAGGCTGCCATGCGGAGCAACGAACTTGTGCCGGATTGGGAATGGGCAAAGACGACGCTGATGCGGTTGAACGCGCAAAGAAAACGACGTCAGATCGTCTGATCGAACCGTTTCGAGCGCTGCCGAGGATGCCTTCCGGAACGCCGATGCACATGTTGGTCAAGGATCGCCTCGATACGGTTGCAGACGATAGTGGATGAACCCACTCAACTTATTGTATTTATTGAGCAATTTACTCCGGTTATTCTTTAGAATTCTTCTAATATATTGTTATTGCTTCGCTTTTGGCGACGGTCTATGACTCCGGCGGCGCTTTAACCTGTCTTCAGGGTCGACAAAGGTCCGCCGAGGGTCTGACTAATGCTGGTTCCTTTTCTGATAATGCTGCGAGAAGGCGTCGAGGCGGCGCTGATTGTCGGCATCGTCGCGAGTTACCTGAAGCAGACCGGACGCGGGGCCTGGATGCCCGCGGTATGGGTGGGGATTCTGCTCGCCATGGCGCTGTCCCTCTTTGTCGGAGCCGGGTTGCAACTGGTCAGCGCGGAGTTCCCCCAGAAGGCCCAGGAGTTCTTCGAGGCCATCGTAGGGCTGATCGCCGTTCTCGTTTTGACGTCAATGGTCTTCTGGATGCGCAAGGCGGCTCGCTCGATCAAATCCGAGCTCCACCATTCGATCGATGCGGCGCTGTCGCATTCCACCGGACAGGCATCCGCGCTGATTGGGCTGGTGTTTTTCGCAGTGGCGCGTGAGGGACTGGAATCGGTGTTTTTCCTCCTCGCTATTTTTCAGCAGAGTACAAACAACGATGCGCCGTTAGGCGCTCTTCTCGGCATCCTCGTGTCGATCGTACTTGGTTTCGGGATTTATTTCGGCGGTGTCAGGATGAACCTTCGCCGGTTCTTCTTCTGGACAGGACTTTTCATTCTTCTGGTCGCCGCGGGAATCCTTGCGGGCTCGCTGCGTCACTTCCATGAAGCCGGTGTCTGGAACAGAATGCAGACCATTGTCTTCGACTTCAGCAATGTCCTTCCGGTCAGCAGTCCCCTCGGAACCTTGCTCTCCGGCATGTTCGGATATCAGGACACGCCGACACTGGGAGAGGTTATCGCCTATCTCACATTCCTTGCGCTGAGCGTCTTCATGTTCCTGCGTCCCGCGGGCAGGCATACCGTCGCCGCTCAAGCGTCCCATTGACGAGAAGAAAGATTTCATGACGCCAGCTCCCGGACCGAGTGCCCCCCTCCCCTCTTCGCAGAGGCTGATGAAGCTGGCGGTTGCCGGGGCTGCGCTTCTCGTGGTTGCGGGCGGGGCGGCATTCTATTACGCGTCAAAAGGGACCAAGTCGGCCAACCCTGGTGAGTCGATCACAGTCACAATCAACGATAGCGCCTGCGATCCCAACGAGATAACGGTGCCGGCCGGGCGTTCGACCTTCAGGATCGTCAACAATTCCAACCGGGCGCTCGAATGGGAAATCCTTGACGGCGTTATGGTGCTGGAAGAACGCGAGAACATCGTTCCGGGGTTTACCCAAACTATGCAGGCGAAGCTCAAGGCGGGAACCTATGATATTACCTGCGGTCTTCTCAGCAATCCGCGCGGCACACTGCACGTGACGCCTTCAGCGGAGTCGGAGGCCGAAGCTGCGCGCCCTGCGCTGGTATCGTTCATCGGGCCACTGGCTGAATTCCAGGTGTTCATGGTCACACAGGCCAATGCGCTGGTAAAGGCAACACAGGCGCTCGATGAAGCGGTCAAGGCTGGCGATCTGGAAAAGGCGCGGCAATCCTACCAGAAAGCGCGTGCTCCCTATAAGCAGATCGAGCCGATGGCCGATCTGTTCGCCGATCTGCACAATTCCATCAATCCGGTGGCCGATTACCTCGAAAAACGCGAGGATGATCCAGGCTTTACCGGGTTCCACCGCATCGAATACGGACTCTATGCGAAGAACAGCGTGGATGGCCTGGCTCCTGTCTCGGATAAATTGCTGGCTGATGTGACGGCGCTGAAGGACCGGATACGCGGCCTGCGAATTCCGCCTGAGCAGATCGCCAAGGGTGCGAGCCGGCTTGTCGGACAGATTGCCGACAGCAAGGTCACCACAGGAGAGGATCACTATTCGCAAACAGACCTTTTGGACTTCGAGGCCAATGTCGCAGGTGTCTCCCGCATGATGGCACTTTTGAAGCCGGTGGCGGTGCAGGCCGCACCCCTCGTAGTCTCCGACATTGACAGCCGGCTAACCGATACGAACAGCGCGTTGACCGCACTGAAAGGTGCGGACGGCTATCCGGCCTATGACAAGGTGGATGCGGACACCCGCAAGGTGCTGGCGCAGAAGATGCAGAGCCTTGCGGAAGCGATCGGCAAACTCAATGCGGCCGTGGGACTGGAGTAGCGCGATGGCGACAGATGAAACCAAATTGATTACCACACGGCGCGGCCTGCTGTTCGGCGCCGGCGTCGCTGGCAGCGCCCTTGCGGCGGGACTGACGAGTGCCCACTCTGTACAGAAGCAGGGCGAACAGGTGGCCGATGCGCCCGTGAGCGACAAGACGCAGGAGCGTCAATCCTTCTATGGTCCGCATCAGGCGGGTATCGTCACCCCTCGCCCGGCGGCTGGCATGATTGCCTCGTTTCATGTGCTGGCGCAAACGCCCGATGATGTGGAACGCTTGTTCAGGACACTCTCCGGCCGCATCGCCTTTCTCATGCAGGGTGGCACCCCGCCCGAGCTCGATGACAAGCTGCCTCCGGCAGATTCGGGGCTGCTCGGCCCCGTTGTCCCTCCGGACAATCTGACGATCACGGTTTCCCTCGGCTCGTCGTTTTTCGACCAGCGGGACTGGCTGGCGCCGTACAAGCCGTTGCGGTTGTCACGCATGAAAGCGTTTCGCAATGACGCGCTGGATGCCGATCTGTGCCACGGGGATCTGGCGCTGCAGATCAGTTCCAACACGCCTGACACCAACATCCATGCCCTGCGCGACATATTGAAGAACCTGCCCGACCTGATGGTGCTGCGCTGGAAGCAGGAAGGCTCTGTGCCGGTTCTGCCACCCAAGCCCGACGGAACGCATGAAAGCGCACGCAACTTTCTCGGCTTCCGCGATGGCTCGGCCAATCCAGATGCCACCGATGCGCCGCTGATGGACAAGATCGTCTGGGTGGCCGAGGAAAGCGATGAGCCTGACTGGGCACGCGGCGGAACTTACCAAGCGGTGCGTATCATCCGCAATTTCGTTGAGCGCTGGGACCGCACGCCGCTGGGCGAACAGGAGCGCATCATAGGCCGTAAAAAGCCTACGGGCGCGCCCTATGGCGGCCATACGGAGCATGATGTGCCGGACTATTCCAAGGACCCGGACGGCGCGATAACGCCGCTCGATGCGCATATCAGACTTGCAAACCCGCGAACGAAGCAATCGGATTCAAATCTCATTCTTCGCCGTCCGTTCAATTATTCAAACGGCGTGAGCAAATCCGGCCAGCTGGAGCAGGGTCTGCTCTTCATCTGCTACCAGGCTGATCTGGAGAAGGGCTTCATTGCCGTTCAGAAGCGGCTCGATGGCGAGCCGCTGGAGGAGTATATCAAGCCGATTGGCGGCGGCTTCTTCTTCACGCCACCCGGCCCCAGGGACGAAGCGGACTTCGTCGGCCGGACATTACTCGAAGCAGCGGGGCACGCAGTGACCCGCCTCAAATCTTAAAGGGGACTAGGATGAAACTGACAACAGCACTTTCCGCAAGCCTGTTCGCCGTGACGGCTGCCATGATACCGCGTGCCGCCATGGCGGACGTGTCGCCGCTCGATCTGGTTGGCCCGATCGCCGACTACAAAATCTATGTTTCAGAGAACCTCGAAGTTCTCGTGACGGACACGAAGGCATTCACAGATGCGGTCAAGGCAGGTGATCTCGAAAAAGCCAAATCCCTCTTCGGCTCCACCCGCATGAGCTATGAAGCCATCGAACCAATCGCGGAGCTCTTCAGCGATCTCGATGGTTCAATCGATTCTCGCGCGGACGACCACGAGAAGGCGGAAAAGGATCCGGAGTTCACGGGCTTTCACCGCATCGAGTACGGCCTGTTTGCGGAGAACAGCACCAAGGACCTCGCGCCTTTCGCCGACAAGCTGATGGCCGACGTCACCGAACTCAACAAGCGCATCACCGACCTGACATTGCCGCCCGAGAAGGTGGTGGGTGGAGCGGCCGCGCTCATGGAAGAAGTCGCCGCTACGAAGATTTCCGGCGAAGAAGACCGCTACAGCCATACGGACCTTTGGGATTTTAAGGCGAATTTCGATGGCTCGCGCAAGATCTTCGAACTCGTGCGTCCGCTCGTCGAGAAGGATGACAGCGCATTCGTCATCAAGGTTTCGGGTAACTTCGACAAGGTCGACAAGACCTTGGCGAAGTACAAGACCGAACAGGGCTATGAGCTCTATGACAAGCTGACCGATGACGACCGTGCGGTTCTGGCCGCTGCGGTCAATACGCTTGCCGAGGACCTGTCGACACTGCGTGGCAAGCTTGGCCTCAATTAATCAGCGCGCCTACTGGACTCACTCCCAGTTCTGGGCTTCTGTTGAACCTTGCTGGTCACCCCCACGGGTGGCCAGCCTCAAGGCAGCCCACAGCCCACCCGCATCGAGCTGTTGAGCCCCCTCCCCTCCTCCTGAGGCGCAAAAGTTTACTGCAGTAAAATCGCAGGTTCGCGGCGGATGATTGGTCGTAAAGCACTTGGTTCAGCCCATCCAGTTTAGTAAAGTTGTTAGCTTCGCACGCGTTAACCTTTTGTTAACCTAAAAAATCTTGCCGGATCAATCGAATCGGAGCTTAATAGCGGTTCTTAAAAGGATTGCTTTGAAAAAGCGCTATTAGAGGTTTCGACTCCGATGAATATCGCACTACCTCTGCCCAAGTTCGAGTTCGATGACAAGATACTCGATCAGGGCGCGGAGATCTCGCGCAGGCTAAATCAGCTTCGGATGGAAAAATTCCCCCCGAATGCGAAGAAGACATTGCGGCAGTTTTCCATGGCGGAGGTCGCGCACTATCTGGGCGTGACGCAGAACAATCTCAAGCGCCTGCATCTCGAGGGGAAGGGTCCCGTCCCTGCTCAAGCTTCCTCGGGGCGTCGCTCCTATACGGCGGAGCAGATGCTGGAACTTCGGCATTATCTCGACCGCAACGGTCGCACCGAGGTCAAGAAATATGTTCCGCATCGCAAGTCCGGGGACAAGCTGCAAGTTATTGCCGTAGTCAATTTCAAGGGTGGATCGGGCAAGACCACCACTGCGGCGCATCTTTCGCAATATTTGGCGTTGACGGGTCATCGCGTCCTGGCCGTCGATCTCGATCCACAGGCGTCGCTATCGGCGCTGCACGGTTTTCAGCCGGAGCTTGATCGAAACCTGTCGCTCTACGAAGCCATCCGTTATGACGACGAGCGCAAACCGATCGCTGAGGTCATCGTCCCGACGAATTTCCCTGGACTTGATATTATTCCGGCCAATCTTGAATTGCAGGAATACGAGTATGACACGCCGCTCGCCATGCAGGACAAGGCCTCGCGCGACGGCAGGCAGTTCTTCACCCGTATCGCAAGTGCGCTCGAGGAAGTCGATGACCGCTATGATGTGGTCGTGATCGATTGCCCGCCGCAACTCGGTTATCTGACACTCACTGCGATGTCGGCGGCAACCTCGGTGCTGATCACCGTGCATCCTCAGATGCTCGATCTTATGTCTATGTCGCAATTCCTCTTGATGCTTGGCGGCATCCTTAAAACTGTCAAGCAAGCGGGTGCACGCGTGGAGCTGGACTGGTTCCGCTATCTCATCACCAGATATGAACCGACCGATATTCCGCAGGCGCAGATGGTCGGCTTCATGCAGTCCATGCTCGCCGAGGAAATTCTTGCCAACCCCATGCTGAAGTCGACCGCCATTTCCGATGCCGGTCTGACCAAGCAGACACTTTACGAGGTTGAAAAGACCAGCTTCACCAGAACAACCTATGAACGTGCAATCGAAGCGCTGGATTCCGTGAATGCGGAAATTACGGCGCTTGTGCACAGGGCTTGGGGGCGCTGACATGACGTGTTGTTTTACTGCGGTAAAAACTTCGGTTTTCTCGTTGGAGATCAAGCTATTGCGCAAAGACGGGAGCAGATAGATGGCCCGTAAGGACATATTCAGCAGTGTTATGAACCCGGCGCCTGCACGGGCGGAACGGAACGAGGCTTTGTCCTACGTGGTGAGCGGAGCCTCGCGTTCGATCAAGAGCTCGTTCGAGGAACTCGCCAAGGGCAGTGTTGTCGAACTTGATCCGGAGATCATTGACGGCTCCTTCGTTACGGACCGGATCGATGATGACGATGAAGCGTTTCAGGAGCTGCTTGCAGCGGTCAAAGAGCGGGGGCAAGACTCTCCTATTCTGGTCCGTCCGCATCCCTCAGCACCCGGCCGCTATCAAGTTGTATTCGGACATCGTCGCGTCAAGGTTGCGAGAGCGCTTGGCAGGCAGGTTCGCGCGGTGGTCAAGCCGATGGCGGACCAGGACCATGTGATCGCGCAAGGTCAGGAGAATGCCGCCCGCTCGAATCTCTCATTCATTGAGCGCACGCTGTTTGCCAAACGCCTTGCCGATCTTGGTTACGATCAAACGGTCATCAAGTCGGCGCTGGCGCTTGATGCCACGACCTTCTCCAAGATGCAGTCCGTTGCTTCCCATGTACCCGAAGCCGTCATCCTGGCCATTGGGTCGGCCAAGGCGACGGGGAGGGATCGTTGGTGGCAATTGTCCAAGCTGATGCAGGTGCCAGGTAATGCAGACAAGGCACTGGCGTTTGTGATGTCCAATGACTTTGCGGCGGAGACAGGCGATGCCCGTTTCTCCCAAGTTTCGGATTTCCTCGCCAAATCGAAACGCACTGTGAGTTCCGGTGCAGCGGCGTCGAAAACTTGGGCGGCAAAGGATAAATCCGTCAACGCTGCGATCAAGGATAGTGGCAAGGCTTTTACCCTTGCGTTGAAGGCGAAGAATGCCTCGCGCTTCGGTGCATATATTACCGATCATCTGGATGAGCTCTACCGGGCCTTCCAGGAAATCCAGTCATCCAAACCGGGAGATTAATCCGCAAAAGAAAAAAGCCCACCTCAACATCGCTGTCTCGGAAGGCTTCTCTCATATCTCTAGCAGGATCGAGAATCGCATTTCCCCGAATCAGTGTCAAGACTTTTTGGCGTCGTTCAGGCGAGCGGATTTCTTTTGCCTTGAGAAAGGTGAGAGACAATGCAGACAGGAAATGCGTTCACGACGCCCTTTGGGCGGCGATCGCTGTCGCTTGGCATGCTGGCAACACAGGCACAGGCACGGGAAATCGATCCGCAGGCGTCCATCGACAAATGGAAGCTGTTCCGCAGCCTTTGTGAGGCGAGGGCGCTGATTGGAATATCCGACCGGGCACTGGTAGTACTCAACGCACTTTTGACGTTTCATCCACAGCCGGCACTCTGCGAGACGAATGGCCTTGTGGTTTTTCCGTCGAACGTCCAGCTGTCGCTCCGCTCGCACGGCATGGCGCCGGCGACGCTGCGGCGGCACCTGAGCGCACTCGTCGAGGCCGGGCTGATTTTCCGGAAGGATAGTCCCAATGGCAAGCGCTATGCCCGCAAGGCGAGGGCAGGGGAGGGGACCGAGGCATTCGGATTTTCCTTGGCGCCACTCGTTTCGCGCGCTGCCGAGTTCGAAATGATGGCGGAACAGGTACGCTCGGAACGGCTGCAATTGAAGCTCATGAAGGAACGTGTCACGCTCTTGCGGAGGGACATTGTCAAGCTTGTTGAACTCGGGCACGAAGAATTGCCGCATATCGATTGGAGCTCTGAGTATAAGCGGTTCCGTGCGGTAATCGACAATATCCCGCGCCAGGCGGGGATAAATGATCTTGAGCCGGTAGTGGATGCGCTCGAATGTGTGCAGCTGGAGATATGCAACCTTCTGGAAGTAACGCTGAATACTCAAAAAATAAGCGCCAAAGAGTCTCATTTTGAGCGCCACAAACAAAATTCAAATACACAACACTCATCTGATCTTGAACCTGGCTTTAGAAAAGACCAAGGCCAACTATCCGAGAGCGGTGCTGAGATAAATGCACCATATGCGACACGACAGGGGTTCACACCGGTTAGGGCAGGGTCGCCATCCGCTAACGCGGAGATTGCCGAGGCGAAGCCGGTTCCGCTGGGACTTGTCCGCCAGGCATGTCCGGAGATCGCGGCTTATGCCAAAAACGGCATCATGAAATGGTCGGATTTGATGGGAGCGGCCGTCGTGGTTCGCGCTATGCTTGGTGTCAGCCCCTCGGCCTATGAAGAGGCCTGTGATATTCTTGGACAGGAGAATGCGGCCATTGCTATCGCATGTATCCTTGAACGGGCGGACCAGATCAACTCGGCTGGTGGCTACATCAGAACGCTAACCGACAAGGCAAGTAGGGGCGAGTTCTCTGTCTGGCCGATGCTTCTGGCGCAGCTCAGGGCGAATGGCACTCATGTCCAGTTGGTCCCGCCGAATGAAGGAGATGGTGAGTGAGAGCTTCGGTTTTACGCATGAGCAGATAAGAAATGGCTCGTTCGCTCCGGCGCTGTCGCACGAGGCGAAGCGAAAGCCTATTTAGCTGCCATATGCGAGAAAATATTAACCTAAACAAGTCACTAACAGGGCGCGTGGCATTTCAGCCAAAACGCGGTTGCCGCCCCCAGCACAGGTTGCTCGGAAGATGGACTATTTCACAGGGGATACGCATTTCGGTGATGCGCGGGTGCTGCGTATCGATCGTCGGCCTTTCCCGAATATGGCAGAACACGACGCTGCTCTGATCGCACTGTGGAACGAGACGGTCTCGCCGCAAGACGATGTCTGGCATCTCGGTGATTTCGCGTCGAAGCGACCAGGCGTGGCTGAGAATATACTGCCGCGCCTGAAGGGCAGGAAGCATTTGATCGTGGGTAACAATGATCCGGTGGAAACGACCGGCCTAGCGGGCTGGTCGAGCATACACCACTATGCGGAACTGACCATTGACGGTCGATTGCTCATCCTGTGCCATTATCCGTTTCGAACATGGAACCAGATGGGAAAGAAATCGATCAACCTGCACGGCCACTCGCACGGAAGATTGAAGCCTATGCCGCGGCAGTTTGACGTGGGGGTGGATGCTCAACATCTTCGGCCGGTGAGCCTCGCCGAAATTCTAGCAGCGCCGCGCGGAAAGGCGTGATGCAGCGACAAAGGCTAGTCCGATGCCACGGAGTTGACAGGCTCGCCTTTGCCGTAACTGCTGGTGCCGGAACTAGCGGGAGGTTGCCGCGGCTTCCTCAATCACTTTGGCGACGGTGTCGGGGTGGGAAAGCATAACGACATGGGACGCGCCCTTGACCACGACCGTATCCTTTGAATGAGCCCGCTCGGCCATCCAAGCGAGCGCTTGTGGGGGAATGTTCTTGTCGGCGTCGCCATAGACAGACCAACTCGGTATCTTCTTCCACGCGGCGGCTGTCGCCACTTCCGTCAGCGCAGCTTCGGTAACCGGACGTTGCGCCGCTGCCATGAGTTTGGCATCGGTTTTGGAAACGTCGGCGGCAAACTGATCATGGAATTTGTCCTGTTGAATATAGAGATCCTTTCCTCCGCCCGGTAGTTCGACCGGTGGGGCGAGCGTCGGACCGAGCGTGCTGCCAGGGAACTTGCCAGAAAGCCCACCTGCGCTTTCGCCGACGTCCGGAGCAAACGCTGCAACATAGACGAGAGAACGTACGTTCGGAGTCTGATCGGCAGCTTCACTGATGACAGAGCCCCCATATGAATGCCCGACCAGCACGACATCTGTCTTCAGTCCCGTAACGATGCGCCTCACGTAGTCGGCATCCGATTTGACACTACGCAGGGGGTTGGCAACCGCAACAACGGAATAGCCATCCTTCTCCAACCGCCCGATGACGCCATTCCAGCTCGACCCGTCAGCAAATGCGCCGTGCACCAGAACGATCGTCGGTTTTGATTCTGCTGCCGAGGCGAAGGAGGCTGATGCCACAAGGACGGCTGACGCCAATCCGACCAGTAATTTTCGCATGATGATCCCACTTTCAGAAATTAGATTGCACGCAATGGATTATCGAAACAATCGAATGGTGTCAAGCCGGTTTGCACGTATGCCATTATCACTCCTGTGTGAACCGGCGTCGGCAACTCCGATGGGTGAGGGCGGTGACCTGCGGGCTGGCTGGAAAGAAGACGAAGCCGGCCAAGCGCTCAGACGAGCTGGCGGTCACGCGGGTCCGGAATGGGAACTGCAGCCATCAAGGCCCGCGTATACTCGTCCTTCGGATTCTCGAACACCTCACGCCGTGTCCCCATCTCCAGGATCCGGCCGGATCGCATGACGGCGACATTGTGCGACATTCGCTCGATAACGGCCATATCATGCGAAATGAATAGATAGGCGAGGCCCATCGTCTCCTGCAATTCGAGCATCAGGTCGAGAACACGCGCCCGCACGGAGACATCGAGTGCGGCGACGCTCTCGTCCGCAACGATGAGCTTCGGCTCAAGGGCAAGAGCCCTGGCGATGCAGATGCGCTGGCGCTGACCACCGGAGAATTCGTGCGGGTAGCGGCTCGCTGCATCGGGCAGCAGGCCAACACGCCGCAACAGTTCCGCCACGCGATCGTCGCGCTCTCCCTTGTCGGCGAGACCATGAATGATCAATGGCTCTGCGATGGCTGCGCCGACTGCCATGCGCGGGTCGAGCGAAGCATAGGGGTCTTGAAAGATCATCTGAGCCGTCCGGCGGATGGGCTGCATCTGGCGAGCGCCGAGCCCGGCAATGTTCTGACCGCCTATCATAACCGCACCCGTGAACGGGATGAGACCGAGAACAGCTTTTCCGGTGGTCGATTTTCCGGAACCGCTCTCACCGACGAGTCCGAGTGTTTCGCCGGAACGGAGTTCAAACGAAACATCTGCGACGGCAGAGACAGAGGGGTTTCCCTTGAAAAGCCAGCGTGCCGGACTGCCATAGGTGACGTTTAGATCCCGCACGACGAGCACCGGTGATGGGGCGGGTACGTCCGCAGGTTTCGCTTGAGGACTTACCCGCGGCGGACCATCAGTGCCGGCATGGGCACCAAGGCGGGGCACTGCAGCGAGCAGTTGCCTTGTGTAGAGCTCCTTCGGACGCTCGAATAACGCGAGAGTGCTGCCTTGCTCGATGATGCGGCCGTTCTGCATGATGGCGACGCGGTCTGCCATCTCGGCAACGACACCCATATCATGGGTGATCAGGATGATCGACGCACCGAATTCCCGCTTGAGTTCGCGCATCAGCTTGAGAATCTGCGCCTGCACCGTGACGTCGAGCGCGGTAGTCGGCTCATCGGCTAAAAGCACCTTTGGCCTGCATGAAAGGGCCATTGCGATCATCACGCGTTGCCGCATGCCGCCGGAGAGTTCGTGCGGATACTGGGTCAGCCGCCGGATCGGCTCGGTGATGTGAACCGCGTCGAGCATTTGCAGCGCTATCGCCTCGGCCTTGCCTGCTTCGGTTCCCTGATGTTCGCGGATGGCTTCGGTCAGTTGCGTACCGATTGAAATCACGGGATTGAGCGACGTCATCGGTTCCTGAAAAACCATGGCTATATCGCCGCCGCGAACGCTTCTCATCGCGTGATTCGATAGATTCGTCAGCTCGCGATCGCCAAGCTTGATACTGCCCGAAGCGATCTGGAGCGAGGCCTTTGGCAGCAGTTGCATGATCGATAGGGACGTAACGGATTTGCCGGAGCCGGATTCCCCGGCGATACACAATGTCTCGCCCGGGTTGAGGTCAAAACTGACGTCTTGGAGTACGCGCCGCCTGCCTTCGGGCGTGCGGGCATCCACGCACAGATCGCGTATCGAGAGGACCGGGGTGGACGCTGTCGTGTAGAGTTTCACGCGAACACGATCCTCGGGAAATAGAACGAGACTACCCAATTGGGCGCATCGACAATTTCGCTGATCCGCAGATCGCCGCAGACCGAGCAGAGTAGATAGGCGTCGATCGGACTCATTCCGTGTTCCGCCCCAAGCAGGTCGATCATGCGCATCAGGCTTTCGCGCGCGCCTGTCATGAGATCGGGCCCGATACCCGTCGTGACCTCATAGCCTGCACCATCAAGATGGCGCGTTACCGGCTCTGTCGTTGTAAACCTTGGGCTCTTCAGACGCACGTCCTTAACGAGTTCGATGGTGGCTTCGACCTCCATCTGGCTTTCAATGGCAGTTCCGCAAACTTCGCCGTCGCCCTGTGCCGCGTGCGTGTCGCCAATGGAGAAGAGTGCACCTTCGACTTCCACCGGAAGATAAAGCGTTACACCCGCTGTCAAATCCCGAATGTCCAGATTGCCGCCGACCTGCCGCGGCGGGACGACGGAGTGGAGCCCCGGTTCGGCAGGAGCAAGGCCGATCGTCCCGGCAAACGGCTTAAGGGGAACACGCCCGCCGGGGCCATAAAGCGACGGCGTCATGGCCACCGGATCATAGGTCCACATGTGCAAGGCTGGTTCCATGAACTGATCCGCCAGCAGGCCGAACCCGGGAATGTTGGCTGTCCAGCCGACGCCCGAGGGTATGAACCGGCGAAGTGTGACCTTAAGCGCATCGCCGGGCATTGCGCCCTCTACGTAAACTGGACCCGTGACCGGATTGATCTTGCCGAAGTCGAGGTTGGAAAGGGTTTCGAGCGTGGCGCCCTTGCCGAGTTGACCACCGGAGGAGTCCAGACATTCAAAGTGAATTGTCTCGCCCGCCTTGGCGACAAGAGCAGGCTCGAAGTCACGGCTCCAGCCGAAGTGATGTCTGGCGCGGTGAATGGTGTGGGTGCAGGCAATGCACATGGCAGCTCTCCAGGGATTTAGGTTTATTCCCCGGGACCGTCACGCCCCGGGGTCGTACGAAAGCGATTATTGCTTCACGTAGATCGCGTCGTAATTGATGACGCGCGTTGGATCGATGTAGATGTTGTCGGCACCGCCCATGCGCAGGGATTTTGCAACGACGCGTCGCTCGTTGATGACCGGAATCCACGGAGCATCGGCCATGATGTCGGTGAATATCTTGCCCCATGTGCCTGAGCGTTCGGCCACCTTGGCCGGATCGGACATTGAATCCGCAGCAACAGCACGCTTGTCGATATCCGGATTGCAGTACCAGGACCAGTTCCAGCCACCGGCAACAGCGCCTGAACAGCCGAGGATCGGACCGTAGAAATTGGATGGATCCGGAAAGTCTGCAATCCAGGCCATGCCGCCGGACCAGATCATGGGTGCTTCACCCTCCGTTCCGCCCGCAGCAATCACATTGGCCTGCGCCAGCGCGCGAACCTCGGCCTTTACACCGACTGCCGCCAAATCCTGCTGGATCGCCTGTGCTATGCGCGGCTGCGGATCCGTGTTGGTGGAGTAGAGAACTGTCTCGAAACCGTCCGGGAAACCCGCTTCGGCCAGCAGTGCCTTGGCCTTTTCCACGTCATAGGCGTAGCCGGTGTAGCTCTTGTCATAGCCGGGCATCAAAGGCGGAAGCGGCTGGTTGGCAGCCGTCGCGCGACCGTTCAGGATACGCGTGATGCGATCCTTGTTGACAGCCATGTTGAGCGCCTGGCGAACCTTCACATTATCGAGCGGCTTGACCCTGGTATTGAGCGTGACGTAGCCGGTGTGGAGTTGCTGGCCATCGACGATCATGTTCGGGCCGTCAGGCGAATTCTTGATCTCGAGAAACTTTGCAGGGGGTATGCCATCGCCGGCGATGTCCACTTCGCCTTTTTGCAGCCGAAGAAGTGCCACAAGCGGCTCCTGACCGACCTCGACCGTGAATTTGTCGATATGCGGCATATCCTTGACGAAATAATCGGGATTGCGCTCAAACACGAGGCGCTGTCCGATGGTCCAGTCCTTGAGCATGAAGGTGCCGGAGCCGACAGGCTTCTTGCCGAAGTCACCACCCGCAGCCTCGACTGCTTCATGCGGAACAACGGAAGCAAAGTTGATGGCAAGGACGTGAAGGAAAGTCGCATCGGGACGGGAGAGGTGGAAGATGACGGTTGCGTCATCCGGTGTCTCGACGCCTTCCAACGTTGTCGTCTTGCTACCCGTCACCTCCTCGTATCCCTTGATGGAGCCGAAGAAGCCAGCGCCGGGCCCTTGGGTCTTGGGGTTGACGGCACGCTCGATCGAATATTTCACGTCGGAAGCCACCACCTCGCGGCCGTTGGTAAACTTCACACCCTTGCGGAGCTTGAATGTATAAGTCAGGCCATCATCCGAGACTCCGAACGTTTCGGCGAGCGAGGGCACCAGATTTGCCGTTCCCGGCTCATAATCCATCAGCCGGGAGTAAAGGCTCTTGATCATCGACCAGTTGACCCAGTCATAACCGATGGCCGGATCCAGCGTTGCGATGTCGTCCTTGTAGGTGACGATGATATCGCCACCTTGTCGCGGCGTATCCTGTGCGAAGGAGGGTAGCGGCGCTAGCGCCATTAGCGTCGCAATTGATGTGTTTCGAAGCCAGCGTTTGAACATTGTGTTCCCCTTTTTGCTTGTTGAAGTCATTGCGCACGAATGCGCGGGTCGATAAGCGGTGCAATGATGTCCGCGATGAGGTTGCCCAGGACGATGGCCAGGGCCGACACGAGCGTCACGCCCATGATGATCGGGATGTCGACCTGCTGTATCGCCTGCCAGGCGAGTTGTCCGATGCCCGGCCACCCGTAAACGGCTTCAACGACCACGACACCGCCCATGAACTGGCCGATATCGATACCGATCATCGCGATGATGGGGAGGAGTGCGTTCGGCAGGGCGTGCCGCAGGACGATGCGTGCGGACGATAAACCCTTTGCGCGGGCAGTCCTGACATAATCCTGATTGAGAACGTCGATCATCGCCGAGCGCACCATGCGCGCGTACCACCCGGCGCCAAGGATGCCGAGCGTTGCGGCCGGCAAGACGACATGGGCGGCTGTGCCGAAACCGCTCATAGGCAGCCAGCCGAGCGTGACTGCAAAAATATACAGAAGCAGCAGGGCAACCACGAATTGCGGCGCGGAGACACCGACAAAGGACGCCATCATCACGACTCTGTCCACTGGGCCGCCACGGCGAAGCGCCGCCATGATCCCGAGCGTAAGCCCGAGGACGACTTCCACAAGTATCCCCGCCGCCATCAAGAGGAGCGTTGCCGGGATCCGAGCAGCTATCAGCGCGCCAACATCCGTCTTCTGCGCGTACGAGCGGCCGAGGTCGCCGTGAACGATACCCTGCAGATAGGCCCAGAACTGAACGAGGAGTGGTTGATCAAGACCGAGTTCGCGGCGGATATTGGCGACCGTTTGGGCCGTCGCACTGCGCCCGGCGATCATCCGCGCCGGATCAGCCGGGAGGGCATAAAGCAACAGGAAGGTGATCGCCGCAACGCCAAGCAGGATCAGAGCGGTTTGCACGAGGCGGCGTAGAATGAGAAATGCCATGTCAGCCGCGCCCCCGCTGGGTCGGGTCAAGGATATCCCGCAGGGCATCACCGACAAGATTGAACGACAAAGCCGTCAAGAGAATGATTGCGCCGGGAAAGAACACGAGCCATGGGGCGGCCTGGAAATAGCTCTGGCTCTCGAAGATGATATTGCCCCAGGACGGCTGGGGCGGCTGCACCCCGATGCCGAGAAACGAAAGCGTCGCTTCCAGTAGCACGGTCGTTGCGATGCCGAGCGTTCCCCACACGATTGCCGTCGGCATGAGATGCGGGAGAATATGTACGAACAGGATGCGGAAGTGCCCGGCACCGAGTGAGCGTTCCGCGAGGATGAAATCCCTTTCGACCAGCCCCCGGGTTTCCGTGTAGACGATGCGGGCGACCTGCACCCAGTTCACGAGCGCAATGACCATGGCCACAATCCACAGGCTGGGCCGAAGCAGGGCCGCGAGCACGATGGCGAGAAGAAGAGCGGGAAACGCCATCATCAGGTCCGTGAAACGCATGAGCAGTGCACCGACTATGCCGCGCAGGTAGCCGGACAGGATGCCGACGAACAATCCTACCGCGACCGCAATTCCATTGGCGACGAGTCCGATGACCAGAGATGTGCGTGCACCAAATAGCAGGCGCGAAAACAGATCGCGCCCCAGCGTGTCCGTTCCGAGGAGAAACTGGCTGCTCGGCGGCATGGGAGCACCCTCGAGCGTCAGTCCGTCGAACATCTGATTATCCGGATCGTAAGGCGCAATGAGGGGCGCGGCGATCGCCATTGCCAGAACTGCGAAAACGACGATGAGCCCAAAAAGCGCGGCGGGCTGGCGCAACATGGCTTTGAGGACCCGCATCAACCGGCCTCCGGCAGGGGTTCTGCGCCGCCAACGATAGAGGCTGCAACCTGCTCCATCGGGAGCCTTTTCTGCATCGCACGGGCGCGCAATATTTTGTAGGCCTGCTCCTCGTCCAATTGGCGCGCCTCCATGATTTTCTGTACCGCGGCATGCACCAGCGGGCGAAGACGAACGCGCTCTTCAAGAAGCTGCAACCTGGATCGAACCGCCTGCCGCTCCTTGTAGATGCTCACGGCCATCACCAGTGCCGGATAGACCGCGGACGCGGTGACCGGTTTGGATATGATCGTGCATGAGCCCTGTTCCATGAGCCAGGCGATGCGGCCCGGCGCTTCGGATCCGAGTAGAGCGACAACCGGCAGGGGGGCATCGGCGCCGTTCCACGGCAAAAGCTCATCCCAGCCCTGATCGGCATCGACCAGAACGACATCCGGGAGTACTACCGCATCGAGGGGCGCCCATTGGACTGTCACGCGGAATCCCAAAAGCCTCAACTGCCGCGTCAGCCTCTCCGTCGCCGCTTCCGGACGATGCAGGATGGTAGCGCGCCAGCCTGTGAAGTTCGGTGTTTCCTTCATGACACGATCCGCAACTTTGGCGCTGAACGCCTGCGGCGTCCCGTCAGATAGGGATCGGCCGCAATTGCGGGACGCGAGGCGATGATCTCGAATCCATTATCTGCCGTAATGCGGCCGAGGTGAAACGGAAGTGCCGCATGATTCGTCTCGGCGTCGATCCGGATATCGCCATGCACCGTCGACAGGGGTGCTCCCGACAATCTGCGGCGAACTGTTTGCGGGTCGTCCGTCCCGGCCGCCAGGATGGCCTCGCCACACATTTTTACAGCCGAATACGCGCTGGCGAAGAAGTTGGAAATGCGTCGCCCCGCTCCGAAATGCCTGGTGATACGCGCTTTGAAGGCAAGATTCTCCGCCGAGTTGAGGCTGTCGAAATAGGATGCAGCCGACAATTGTCCTGCAGCAACACCTGGGCCGACTTCGCCGAGCTCGCATTCCGTCAGATCGCAACTGACGACCGGGCAACGTTCGGGTTTGAATGCCGGATCGCGATCCCCGAGCTCCTTGAAGGCTTTCAGGAAAGCATAACTCGCCGGGCCGATCAGATTGCTCAGAACAAAACTCGGGCGGCGCTGCTCGATATCGTCGATGATCCTCTCGACGGCTGTTTCCTCGAAAGGCAGGTAGCGCTCGCCGAGAATCTCGCCGCCCGCCTCGTTTATGAGTTCGCGGGAAAGCCTGTTCATCTCCCAGCCCCAGACATAATTGGCGCCGACAAGATACGGCCGCTTGCCGTAACGGGGGAGGAGATAGTCGAACAGCGGGATAAGATGCTGGTTGGGGCAGGCGCCGGTATAAATGACGTTCTCGTTCGCCTCGAACCCTTCATAGGGGCACATGTACCAAAGTAGGCCATCGTGCTTCTCCACCAGCGGGATGACTTCCTTGCGCGCCAAGGACGTAATCGTTCCGACAATATGACGATACCCGCAATCACGAAGCATCGAACGAGCGCCGTCGAGATATTCAGGGATGTTTCCGTGGGGATCGATGTAAACCGGCTGGATCAAATCGCCATGCGTGTCGCGCAGTTCTTCGAAGGCGAATTCGGCACCGTCGCGGGACTCTCGCCCCATCGCCCCGTAGGGTCCGGTCGTCGAATAGAGAATGCCGATCTTCACAGCGTCCATTGCTACACTACCAACACCAAAAGCCCCACGACGCTTGCTCCCGTCCAGAACGGGGCGTCATGGGGCGAAACTGCCCATCGACCATCGAAGTCATGTGATTGCAGATGCTATGCTCAATCTGCAGGCACGATTAAATTACCGGCAGCAATCCTTGTCAAGCGGCATTAGGACTCAAGATGAGAAACTTCCCCTGATAGCTGCGCAGGTTTGGAAGCCAATACGCTTTATCCACGGCCGCCCTCCAGAGGCGAGCCGTGACTGGCTTAGAACCACATGAACGCACAGCCTGTTAACCGACGAACATATCTCGCAGCCGGGAAAAAATCCCACGCTGGCCCGCTTTGGGTACTAGCCTGCGAATATAGTAGGCCGCGGTTGCCGCATTCACCGTCGCTCCGAAATGGCAATAGCAGATGACGTTGTGCAACTGCCGGTCGCTCAATTGGAAGAAGCGCTTTGCTTCGCCATAGCTGTCATTTTCCAGACCGGCGGCGCGCAGAACAGGGTCATCGAACGCGACCGAGATCGGCGTGCTGTCCCCGCGCATGGCGGAACGTTGGCTGGCCGGTTGATATTCGGTCTGGTGCAACGTGGAGAGGCGTCGCTCAGGATTTTGTTCGAGGAGCTGAGCCCAACGTTCGAGCCGCTGGCTGCGTGTCAAGGTTTGACGGGGATAGTCCTGATCGACCTCTGCGAGGATCTGCAGTTGTTCGAGAGCTTGATGCTTCATCTTGGCCTCCTATTTTGACAATAGTTGGTCCGCCCATCCAATATAAAACCCCGAATTAAAGTGACTCCAATGGGTAGGTAAGTCCAATCACGTTCCAGCCTCGATTGTACAGATCACGAAAACGTGCGCACTCGAACGGCGGATGCTCACGCTACCCCGTGGCGCAGGGCTCCGATCCTGGCAATCAATCGTTCCTGGTGCGCGGCATTCAATGCGATGATCTCTTCATCGCGCAAGCCCTGGTCGAAGAGTGTCATCACCCGGCGGGCGAGCCTGTTGGCATATTCATGGTCTGGACCGCGGTGCAAATGTTCGGATGCCTTCACCAGCGCGTTCTGCATGAGATTCCAGTCTTCGCTGGAATAAAAAACTTTTCTGTTTCGACGGGTCATATTGTTCTCCCGCGTGTCTTACGGCGGGAGCACGTTGTATCTCTCAATCACGAGTGTGCCGATAGGAGGTCCCGCGACGGATAGTATTAAAATGCCCGCGTTAGGGTGGCGTCAATGGGATGTCCGCCAGTAGACAGTCACCTGGCAACGCCGCGATCGGCCTCAATGCTGTGCCGACGCCTCTCGGCAAGGCGGCAGCGAAACCGGTCGCGGATGACGGCATTGAAGTATTGACCTTTGGAATAGGCAGCGCGGAGCCCGGCATGAATCTCGGGTGGAACATCCTGATAATCGTAACGGTTTCCGCTCGGCACGAACCAGATCGAAAGGATCCCGGCTGCTTCATCGTAACTCGTCTTTTCTATCACAGTAGAAGGCATGGTATGCTCCAACAACTGCTTTGCCCAGCTATCACTGCTTGAGGCGATGCAGTGCCTCTTCATATCTGGCGAGCTTGTCCGCAGACTTTGGATCCTCAGCGCTGGTTCTTGCGTTGGCGATATTGTCCTTGAGGTCTGCGATCTTGACGCGCCTGCCGAGTTCATTCTCCCGGGTGCGCTGCACGAAGTCGAAATAATCTTCGCCCTGGCGGCGGCTTACGGAGTTGATGGCGGAGATAATGTGATCGGGGAAATTCTCGGTCCTGAGGTCGTCTTGGGACCATCCGGTCTTTTCAATAACGTCATGCAGAACAGCGACGACTCTTTCGTCTTCTTCCTGAAGCGAGAGCATAACCCGCAATGGATGGAGGATGTATGGCTCGCCATTATCGGCGAGATAACCCGCATGGGCCCGGGCTGCAATTGAAATGGCGCGCTCCAGAATGGACATTTTGCATCTCCAGTTGAAAGATCATCAACCTTTTGAAGAGCCAATGCGTTCCGCAACCTTTTGTTTTTGCCTTCACCTCCGCGTACTCAAGACAAGCTCGTGGAACTACAAGTTGCGCGGCGACGTTATTATTACCAGACCGAACGCGTGTGAGGTCGCGAAACTACAGGAGGCCGGATTATGGATCTCACCACACTTTTGATTATCGTACTTGTATTGCTATTGTTAGGCGGAGGTGGCTGGTACGGCCGCGGACGCTGGTACTGACACATTTATACTGGCGGCGCGTAGCCGCCATTTCTTTGTCGGGTCTTTGAGGCATCCAGACAAGTGAGAGGCGGCTGCGACCGCCTCTCAACCAATCTAATCCTTGCACTCTTCGGCTTTTGCCATAGCGGTCTGGTCGCCCTTTTGCTGAGCGGCGACATCCTGTTGCGAGGTTGCAACGTTGGGATCACCGCCGCCTTCCTTGTTGGCGAGCGGCATCGTCTTGCCGTCTTTCGCGACCGAACCCGCTTGACTGCTGTCGCTGGTGGTTGTGCCAGTGCTTGCAGTACCTGTCTGAGTCTGAGTGTTGGCGCTGTTTTCCAAGGGGGCCTTGGTGCCGTCTTTTGAAATTCCAGTCTTTGCGTCAGTACTTACAGAACCCGTTGTGTCGGGACATGCGGCCAAAGCAGTGCCAGATAGTAAGGCAGTCGCGGCTACGGCCATGATAGCTGATACAATCGTCCTCATGGGATCCTCCTTTATCGGTGCCTGTTTGATAAACCGATCTCCAGGGCAATGGTTCCTGCTGGACGGTGGATATTGGCGCGACTCTCGAGCGGGAAATCTTTATGGGCCGCTTTCACTGCGCGGTAAAACGGCCATAATAGTCCAGTTCCTACTCCAGCACATACGGAAGCGTGCCGATCATGAACCAGGGCGAGTTTGGTGCAGATGTCTCGTTGGATCCAAGTGATCCTTATGCACGCAGATCCCAGACATTTCCGCGCCTTGAGCCAGAGATGATGGACCGGGTGTCGGCGTTTGGTTCCGAGATCGAGGTCAGCAAGGGCACAATCCTGTTCAGCCGGGGCGAGCGTCATACGGATTTCTTCCTGATAAAGTCCGGCTCGATCGAAATCCTCGACCCGTCGGGTGACGGATCACTCCGGGTTCTGGCCCACCAGGGAGAGCGGGAGTTCACAGGAGAACTTGACCTGTTTAACAATCGCGAAAATCTGGTCACCGCCCGGGCAGCCGAAGATTCGAGGCTTGTCCGGCTGGACAGGAGTTCGTTCCTGCGGATGATGTCGGCCGAGCCTGATATCGGCGAGATTGTCACCCGTGCGCTCATCCTCCGGCGCGTCGGTTTCATCAGACACGGTCAGGCAGGTGTCGTCCTGATAGGTCCGGGACACTCCGCCGATACTCTGAGGCTGCAGCGTTTTCTCACCCGCAACGGTTACCCGCACAGGCTGATCGACTCGGATATTGACCCGCATGCGGGCGAAATGGTTGCAGCTTTGAAAATCTGCGCCTTGTCCCTACCCGTGATCGTACCGCCGGGAAAGTCAGTCCTGCAGAACCCGGCTACACAGGAACTCGCAGATGTACTCGGCTTGACTGAGGCCATCGATCCGGCCGAGGTCTATGATGTTCTGGTCGTAGGTGCAGGACCTGCAGGGCTCGCCGCCGCGGTTTATGCAGCATCCGAAGGTTTGAAAACGATTGTAATCGAAGGGGTTGCTCCGGGCGGGCAGGCTGGGACCAGCTCCAAGATCGAGAATTACCTCGGGTTTCCAACCGGTATATCCGGGCAAGCATTGGCCGGTCGCGCCCAGGTTCAGGCACAGAAGTTTGGAGCACGTCTGGCGATTTCCCGAATGGCCGTTTCGGTGGACTGCAGCGAACTGCCCTATCGCACAGTGCTTGATGACGGCCAGAAAGTTTCAGCGAAAGCTATCGTCGTGGCCACCGGAGCCCGTTACCGCAAGCCTGACCTGCCCAATTACGAACGCTTCGAGGGGCAGGGGATTCACTACGCGGCGACGGCGATGGAAGCGCAGTTGTGCCAGCAGCAGGAGGTGGTGGTTGTCGGTGGTGGGAACTCGGCAGGACAGGCAGCGATGTTCCTGTCCCAGTGGGTCAGGCATCTGCACATCGTGGTCCGCGGGCCGGGGCTGAAGGAAACGATGTCCGATTATCTTATCCAGCGGATAGAAAAGTCCCACCGCATTACCCTTCATCCATATTCGGAAATATCTGCAATCGACGGGGACAGGTACTTGACCAGCGTGACCTGGACCAACCGCATGACCGGTAAATGTGAGAGCTGGCCCATTTCAAACATATTCATGATGATCGGGGCCGCCCCCAATACGGAGTGGCTCAAGGGCTGCGTAAAACTGGATAAATCCGGATTTGTCGAGACTGGAATAATGGCCGGCACGGTCACGAGCGGGTCACCCTTCGAAACCTCGGCTCCAGGCATATTCGCGGTAGGCGACGTTCGTTCGGGTTCAATCAAGCGCGTGGCATCGGGCGTGGGCGAGGGCTCTGTGGTCGTGCAGGCGATTCACCAGTATCTGAAGCAGATCCCGCGACTATGACGGCCGGGGCAGACCTAGGGTTTTTCGCTTAGGCATTCGCCGTCGCTGCCGTCGCAACAAGGGGCGTTCAAGGCCGCCGCGATCTGCCCGGCAGTCACCCTCTCACGCATCGTAGCCCTTGGGCCGCGCTCCGCGTTATCCTTGAACTCGAGACTGATTTCGCGGTTTGCGGCAACTGCTGCAATGAGGTCCGGATCGCGCATTCCCCGGTCGAAAAACATCATGACCGTCCGGGCCAGCCGGTTGGCCCGGTGGTCTGTCTTGTGCGGCCGCTTCAACAGCGCCGAAGCCTGCGCGAAGGCATGCTCCATTATCTGCCAGTCTGACGAGGAATAGGTCGGTTGTTCCGCCCGCGAAAAAGGCATGGTTCCCCCAAAAGTCCAGCCACCCCTCCTCACGTAATCAGATGATCATTCGTTTTACAACGGGTAAATTGTTACCCACGAAGATGTGACGCCAGTGCGGAAAATGCACTGGCTTCCGGTGCCTGAGGAACCTATCGCAGCCCGCAGGCTCCTTCCTCATCCTTGGTCAATAAGTATCAACCTCAATGACGGCTTCGGCAAAGGCCTGCGGCGCTTCCTGAGGCAGATTGTGACCGACCCCATCGTTGATGGTCCGATGCGTATACTTGCCCGAGAACTTGCTGCGATAGGCGGCAGGATCCGGGTGCGGAGCACCATTGGAGTCGCCTTCAAGGGTGATCGCAGGGACACCGATGACCGGGAACTTCGCCAGCCGGGCCTCGAGTTCGTCATATTGCGGCTCGCCCTCAGCGAGGCCCAGCCGCCAACGATAGTTGTGGATGACGATATCGACGTGATCCGGATTTTCCAGCGATGCAGCGCTTCGCTCGAACGTCGCGTCGTCGAACTGCCATTTCGGTGACGCGGTCTGCCAGATGAGCCGGTTGAAAGCATTCCGGTTCGCTTGGTAGCCGGCGCGGCCGCGTTCGGTTGCGAAGTAATACTGGTACCACCATTGCAGTTCGGCTTTTGGCGGCAAGGGTTTCTTGTTGGATTCCTGACTGCCGATGAGATAGCCGCTCACGGACACGAGTGCCTTGCAGCGCTCGGGCCACAGCGCCGCCACGATACAGGCGGTCCGCGCACCCCAATCGAAGCCGGCTATGATTGCCCTGTCTATCTTGAGAGCGTCCATCAGGGCGATGACGTCGGCGGCGATCACCGACTGCTGTGCCTGACGCCGCGTGCTCGCCGAAAGAAAACGCGTCGTCCCGTGACCGCGAAGGTGCGGGACAATTACCCTGTAGCCTTGGGAGGCAAGCAAGGGAGCGACGTCGACGAAGCTGTGAATGTCATAGGGCCAGCCGTGCAGAAGAACGGCAACGGGGCCGTCCGCCGGGCCGGCCTCGGCATAGCCAATATTTAGGGTTCCGGCATCAATCTGTTTGATCGTGGCGAAGGATGTGTTGGTCCCCGGTCTGATGGGTGGAAGCTTCCCAGAACTCGGCTCGGCTGTCTGTGCGCTCGCCGCGAAGGGCACGACAAGTTGCGTCGCGGCGAGCGTGATGGCTGTCATGCCAAGAAAGCCGCGGCGATTATGGTTGATCTCTTCGGACATATTGAAAACACCCATGGCTGAAGTTTGTAGGGAAAGTGAAGTTAACAGGATGCACTGCCCGTTCAATCCGGGCAGTGCTCGAGCGGAGACTGTCGCTGCCATCGAAAAGGCTGCATGCCGCCGATGATGATTGGACGGGGTGTTACACGAGGCTGATCACCACGTCGATATTGCCGCGCGTGGCCTTCGAATAGGGACATGTCTGGTGTGCGGTATCGACCAGAGACTGCGCGACCTCACGCGCGAGACCGGGCAAGCTGACATTGAGGCGCGCCTGAAGGAAATAGGCGCCGTCTGCATTGCAGAGGTCGACTTCCGCATCGATGGCAGTATCCGCGGGGATGGCGATCTTCATCTTGCGGGCTGCAAGTCCCATTGCACCTTCGAAACAGGCTGACCAGCCAGCCGCAAACAACTGCTCGGGATTGGTACCGCTGCCCGCTGTGCCGGGGGAGGAAAGCTTGACCTCCAGACGGCCATCGGAACTACGCGAGGCGCCGTCGCGGCCCCCGGTGGTGTGGGTTCTGCCTGTATAAAGCACGTTTTCGACTTGGGTCATCATGGCTCCTTCAAGGGTTGATTGCATCGGCAATGGCTGGAAAATCGCCATTGCCGCATAAGGCGCTTGGGCGCGTATCCCGCATGTGTCGGGATCCCGGGGATTTGCAACGAAGTGTGTAACGAAGGCGGGTCACCTACATTCTGATACGAAAAGCGGCAGTGGAGCGCGCCGGTCATGTCTTGATTATGCTAGCTCACCTGGGTTGCTTGGGCAGATATATCGCGGCGATCAATCCTCCCCCCGGCCTGTTTTCGAGTTTGAGTGCTCCGTCGATAGCCAAGGTCAGCTGCTGGGCGATCGCCAATCCCAGCCCAGTGCCACCGGTTCCACGGTTGCGGGACTGCTCAAGCCGGAAGAATGGTTCGAGAACCGCTTCAAGCTGGTCTTCGGGAATCCCGGGACCACGATCCAGCACCTTGACCACGATCGAGCCTTGCGCATCCTTTTCCAGCGTAATCCCGGCAGTACCGCCGAATTTGAGTGCATTGTCGATGAGGTTGGTGAAGATGCGGCGAAGGGCATGGGGCCTTGTTACAATGGCGGTTTCGATCCTGCCCGTTAGTGCAACCGCCTTGCCGGTGTCTTGATAGTCATAAACGAGGCTCTCCATGAAGGAGTCTATGTCGATCCGCGACGCTTTCTCGGTATTGCCGTGGGCGCTGCGGGCATAGGCCACTCCCTCGTGGACGAGACGCTGAATTTCGGCCAAATCCTGCACGAGCTTTTCTTTTTCCGGCGACTCTTCCCCGAGTTCCGCCCGCAGTTTCATCCGGGTGATCGGCGTTTGCAGGTCGTGCGAAATTGCGGCGAGAATCTGTACTCTCTCTTCGAGGTAGTGAGCGATGCGATCGCGCATCGCATTGAATGCCGTTGCCGCATAGGCGACTTCCTTCGGGCCTGTCTCGCTCAAACGCGGCGCCATCTTGTTCGGATCCAGCGTGTCCGCGGCATTGGCCAGATCTACGAGAGGGCGGATGGCCTGACGCACCGCAAACCATGTACACAGGATGAGCACTACAAGCTGCACCGCCAGCACGTATGGCAGCCACGCCGCCAAAGGCATGGGCGGCGCGGGATTTACATCGATGGTCAGCGGCTTTCCATCGCTCAGGGTCAGGTGGGCCTGAAGACGCTTGCCATCGCCGGGTATGGATTGGAACCTGATTGCATATCGTTTGTCCACGGCCTGCCTGATCGTGGCGGCGATTCCAGCACCCTGGTCGGTCAGTTCATCGACACCTGGAATGCCGGTCCCCAATTCGTAGCGGTAGGTATCCCGTTCAAGACGCTTGAGCCATTCCGCCCGCTCATGCGCGGGCAAGCGATCGAGAATTGCGATCGAAGTCGCGACATCATTCTCGAGAGTATTTAGCATTACTGTCTTGGCCGTCATGCGGCGTTCTAGAAACTGTGCGGTAAACGTCAGTCCCTGCGACATCATCAGCCCCAGAAGAAGTATAAGAAACAGCCTTGTCCCCAGTGTACGGGGGAACGGCCAGGACCGCCGGATCGCGGCGATAGCTTTCATTGGCGAAGCTCGGTGATCTCAACCGGCATTGCGAGGACATAGCCCTCACTGCGAACCGTTTTGATGTAGGCCGGTTCGCGTGCATCGTCTCGCAACCGCTGGCGAAGCCGGCTCACCAGGAGATCGATGGACCGGTCGAACAGTTCAGCTTCCCGCCCCTGCGTGAGGTTCAGCAGCTGGTCGCGATTGAGCACGCGCTGCGGATGATCGACAAAGACGCGAAGCAGGCGGTATTCAGCGCCGCTGAGTGCTATGGCTGTTCCCTCGCGGTCGAGGAGATGGCGCCCGGACGTGTTTAGTTGCCAATCGCCAAAGCTAAGCACCTGACCAACCTCGGTAATTTGCAGATTTGGAGGAAGCATGCGAGTCCGGCGCAGAACCGCTTTGATGCGTGCCAACAGTTCGCGGGCAGCAAAGGGTTTCGCCAGGTAGTCGTCGGCCCCCATCTCAAGGCCCACGATACGATCGGTTTCATCGTTACGGGCCGTCAGCATCAGTACCGGGGTGGCCTTGTGCTTGCCTGCGCGCAATTCGCGACACAGGACCAGGCCATCATCGCCGGGCATCATGATATCGAGAACGATGAGGTCGACGGAGTCCGTCTCGAGGAATGAGCGCATGTGACGGCCATCCGCCGCTACAGTGACGCGCAGGCCATTCTTCTTCAGGTAGCTCGATACGAGTTCGCGAATTTCGCGATCGTCGTCGACGATCAGGATATGGTCGATGTGATCCATCGTAAAGTGCCTTCCATTGACATAGGGGGACTTTAGCAGGTGTTTCCCGATGACGGGCCGTTATCAGCCAGAAAATTGTCAGCCAATGTATCCGAATGGACAGTGGATACATTGGCTGACAATTTTGCTTTCACACTCGGTGTGCCGGCAATTGATTATCACGATAACAATTACCATTCAATTATGTCTTAGCGGCGGTGTAACCGAAGTCGGGTTTGTACCGAAATGTAATGGCATGCCGCCAACCAACACGTCGTTACAGTTTTAGGTCAATCGAGACACACGAGGGATACGTTCCTGGCGCCTCTTTTAGCCACCACGGCTGGCCTTCAGCCTCGATCAATTCAAGGAGACGATGATGACCCTACCGGTTATTGCATATCTCGCAGGTGTGCTGACGATACTCAGTCCGTGCATTCTGCCCATACTACCATTCGTCTTTGCCCGTGCTGGACAGCCTTTCGTCAGAAGCACGTTGCCGATGCTGGCGGGCCTTGCAATCACGTTTGCGCTGGTGGCAACGCTTGCCGCAGTCGGCGGCAGCTGGGCCGTTCATGCAAACGAATATGGGCGCCATGCGGCGCTCGCCCTGTTTGCGCTCTTTGGGTTCACACTTGTTTCACCGCAACTCGCAGCCATCCTGACACAGCCAATCATCGCTTTCGCAAACAGGCTTTTGAATGCACGTGGCGGATTGAGTGCAGTCCCAACGGCCGGCGGTTCGCTCGTTCTCGGTATTGCGACCGGCCTGCTCTGGGCGCCCTGTGCAGGGCCGATTCTCGGCCTGGTGCTGACAGGAGCCGCGCTTCAGGGTGCGAACGTTCAGACCACGTTGCTACTCCTCGCTTATTCGGCGGGTGCGGCTACCTCCCTGGCCTTGGCACTGCTGATCGGAGGTCGCGTTTTCGCCGTGATGAAACAGTCGCTTGGTGCGGGTGAATGGATCCGCCGCGGACTTGGCGCCGCCGTCATCGCAGGTGTCGTCGCCATAGGCCTCGGGGCCGACACGGGCCTGCTGGCACGCCTTTCGAGTGTGGGGACGGGCAAGATCGAACAGGCACTTCTCGATGGTTTCAGCGGGAAGAAATTGGCTGCTGGCGCCTCGGCGGTTGCAAGCGAGCGCACGACGCTTGCGGCAGACACCCAAGAAAAATTCCAGAGTGACCTGCCGGTCGAGGGGTTATTTCCTTCATTGGACGGCGCAGTGGAATGGCTCAACTCCCCACCGCTTAGTGTCGAACAACTTCGGGGAAAGGTTGTTCTGGTCGACTTCTGGACATTCGCTTGCATCAATTGCATCCACACCGTTCCCTATGTCCGTGCATGGGCAGAGAAGTACAAGGATCAGGGCCTGGTTGTAATCGGCGTTCATGCACCGGAATTCGCATTCGAGCGCAAGATCGACAACGTCAAAAAGGCCATAAGCGACTTCAAGATCGGTTATCCGGTTGCAGTGGACAACAATTTCGAAATCTGGAAAGCATTCGAGAACAGCTACTGGCCAGCCCATTACTTTATCGATGCCAAGGGGCAGATCAGGTACCACCATTTCGGCGAAGGCGACTATGAGCAGTCCGAGAAGGTCATCCAGGATTTGCTAGCCGAAGCGAAAAGCGAACGGCAGAGCAAGGCTGCGCCAGAACCTGCTGCAAAGCTTTTGCCGCCGGTCGTAAAACAGGGATGACGAAGATCAAAGTTCTCCCTTGCTTGCCTTGACGAGGTTGTCGCGGAGTTTCGCGATCGCCTTCTGCAGGACCGGAAACTCCTCGGACGTCAGGCCCGAGGCCTTCACGGTCACCTCGCCGAAGCCGAAGCCCTTCTCGCGCAGGGAACGGCCAGCCGCGGTCAAGGATATGCGCACGTTGCGTTCGTCTTTCGTATCTCGCGTTCGGGTAACATATCCCATGGCTTCCAGCCGTTTCAACATTGGCGTCATGGTGCTGGGTTCCAGGAACAGCCGATCACTCAGAGACTTGACCGTCTGGCGATCCTCTTCCCATAGCGCAATGATCGTTATGTATTGGGGATATGTCAGGCCCAGTGCGTCAAGCACAGGCTTGTAGACACGGGAGTACGTCAGATTGGCCGAGTAGATCGAGAAGCACATGAAGTCGGCCAGTTTGGCGGTCTCGGTGCGGTGAAGAACTTTCTTGGCCATCTACCTTCTCCAGGATGATTACGATCCAAATAATTATCTTACCTTGTATCTAGACCGTAGCATAACCATTTCACAACCAACCTGGCGAAAGCCATAGGAGCTTTTCTCATGCGATACGTGATGCTGTTCCTGACAAGCGCGGCGATACTGGTATCTCCATGTGCCTATGACACCGACCCGCGCGAGCCGTCAGCGATAGCTGCGTTGATCGCCCAAGCGAAACAGTAGCCTTGAAACCTCAAGCTGCTTCAACGTATGTTTGACTCAAAGGAGGACTTTCAGATGACCGTAGAACGTGCAGTTCTTGCCGGTGGTTGTTTCTGGGGAATGCAGGACCTCTTCCGGCGCTATGATGGCGTAATCTCGACCCGCGTCGGCTATAGCGGCGGCGACGTCCCGAGCGCAACATATCGCAACCATGGCACTCACGCCGAGGCAATCGAAATCGTCTTCGACCCGGCCCGGATCAGTTATCGGCAAATTCTCGAATTCTTCTTCCAGATCCACGACCCGAGCACTCGCAACAGGCAGGGCAACGACGTGGGACTGAGTTATCGCTCAGCAATATACTACACCTCGGAAGAACAGGAGCGAGTGGCAAGAGATACGATCGCGGACGTCGATGCTTCCGGGCTCTGGCCCGGAAAAGTCGTTACCGAGGTCGCACCTGCCGGAGACTTCTGGGAAGCCGAGCCCGAGCACCAGGATTATCTCGAGCGAATTCCGGACGGGTATACGTGCCATTTCATCCGGCCCGGCTGGAAGCTTCCGGTTCGGGCGAGCGCCGCCCAGCCTTCCTGATAGCTCTAGCCTTCGGGCGCAGGAAAGTGCGTCCGAATGCCTATGGCCAGGTCCGGAGATCTAGCGGCAGCGTTTCAGGCTGAAACTGTCGCCGCTTTCGAGCGAATACCAAGTCAGCGTTCTGTTCGTGACGTTTCGCAGCGCGAAGGAGTAGCCGTCGCTCAATTCAACCCGGAAATTATTGCCGTTGCGCTCGATATTCGTGACAGGCGTCCCGTCATAGGACTTTGTGTTCAAATCCCAAAGCCTGCCCCGGCAATTGCCGTCCACCTGATCCCATTTGCCGACGAATTCCATTCCTGCCTGCGCCGGTTTGGCCGCCGGCTTGGTGGCGGGCTTTGCCATGATTGCCGCGACGTCGGCTGCCTTGTTGCTCGAGGGAGGAGGCGTCGGCTTTTTTGTTTCAGCGGCCGCAGCTTCGGTCTTCCTGGCTACCTCGCCAGTGGCTGCGGTCTGCTGCTTCGCCTTGGCTTCGTCGGCGGCCTTTTGCTCAGCGCGCATTCCCTCGATGCGCTTGTCGACCTTGGCGATGTTGTCGACCCCAAGCACATCCGCGCAGTCGAGAAGCGGCATGCGCAAAGGAACCAGGTTCTCGAGGTTGGCGGCGTCTGCCCGCGACTGAAGTTCGCGGCATGTGGTATTCCGTTTCTCAGCCAGCGCCGCCTTTTCTTGGGCCGCTTTCGCCTCGGCAAGGCTCTGTTTGATGGCTTCCATAGGCTGTTTCGCATCGTCGATCGTCGCGACGACACCTTCGACGAAGCTGGCGGCGGGCGCACAGGCGGATTGGTCCACTTTCAGATGCTCTGCCGCCATCCGGTCCGCGTCGGCAATGATGTCCGTAGCTTTCTCCTGCTCCCCGATTTCCTGGCGGAATTCCGCTTCCTGCTGGGCGGCGTCGGCAAGGGGCTGCGTTGCGAAGGGATGGTCAGCAAAACAATATGAATCGATAGCTTTCGCGTAGGCGTTCGCCTTGGTGAATTTGAGCGCCTTGATAGTATCGCGCGTCTTGTCGTCAGGGACGGCATGAGCGGTACCAGAAAGGATTGCCCACGCCGCAGCAGCAATCAAGAGTTTCCTCATCGTCGCAGATCCTCGCCTTGCAGCAGCAACAGAAGTCGAATGTACGCACCCCTGAAAAGTTCACGCGGCACGTAACAATCTCCGAAGGTATTTGGATCAGCTATTCAAGCCACAATTGTGGCGAACGAGCCTCGCATCGCCTCTGGAAGATCAACAAAGTGCTTGCTATGATCCAGTCTCTGAACGCCTCCAGAGAACTCGAGCAGATAAATTCGGCCAAGGGTTGTGTCATGGCGCAGGAAGGCACCGACGCTAAAAAGTCTACCGGCTTGCTCGAATGCGATATCGTCATGGCCGGCGGCGTCACGAGCGGGATAATCTATCCTGGTGCCGTGGCGATGATTGCCCGCAGATATTCGTTTCGCTCCATTGGAGGGACCTCGGTCGGCGCGATAGCCGCGGCAGTTACAGCGGCGGCTGAATACGGGCGCCGTACAGGCGGACATTCCACAGCGTTCGACGAGGTCGGCAGGCTTTCAAAGAGCCTTGGAGACGTGGCTGGTGATGGCCACTCCCGGTTGTTTCACCTGTTTACCCCCGAAGAGGCAACGAAGCCGCTACTCTCGCTGGTCACTCCGATTTTCGGCGGCGGCGGAGCGCTGAAGAAAGCGCTTACGGTGATCAATGTAACCTTGGCGGCATGGCAGTTTGCGCTGCCCGTCGCAATTGTAGCGCTGGCGGGCATCTATCTGGTCAGTTTTCTTTTGTCTGAAGGTCACCCCGTCATCGCGATGATTGCGATCGCCGCATCGTTTGCATTGATCGCTGTTACCTGGCTTGTGGCCCTCATCCTCATTCTTCGCAATCGGTGGCTCGTTTCCTGGCGCGATAATTACTACGGGATATGCACCGGGAGCCGCTCCGGGACGTTGGAAGCCGAGGCGGGCAAGCTGCGCTTCGAGGGTCTTACGCCCTGGATGCACAGGACCGTACAGGCTGCAGCTGGCCGAGGCTTGGATGACAGTCCACTGACATTTGGCGATCTCTGGAGTGCACCTTTAGTACAGGGTGGTGCCAGCAGGCAGAACCCCGATCCATCCGCACCTCGTTCGATCGAACTTGCCATGATCGCGAGTGACATCAGCCGCAACAGAACGGCCCAGATACCTTTTCTGGAGACGCCCTCGCCCCTCTACGTGGAAAAGGCCGTGCTCCATGATTTTCTTCCCGGGTCTGTCGCCAAGTGGATGGTGGCTCATGCCGGGACCTATGACAGGCGGATAGAGCAGCGGGATGATGTTATCCGGCTTCCGCTCCCGCAGGATCTTCCGATCGTCTTTGGCGCGCGCCTGTCGCTCAGCTTCCCCGTGCTTCTTGCGTCGATGCCACTGATGACCCCTGACTTTGCCAAGGCCAGCAAAGGCGAACCGGTACCGCTGCGCCGCGTGTGGTTCTGCGACGGAGGATTGACCTCCAACTTCCCGATCCATTTCTTCGACAGCCCAATACCTTCACGACCGACGTTCTGTCTCAACCTCATCGATTTCGACGCCGAAGCACCGAATGTTCATACCCCGGAGACAGACACGCCGGAGACGGACAATGAGGGTCAGGACAAAGTCGCGGACGAGGTGTCAAAACCGATCGCCAAACCGCGAGCTTCGGAGCGAACAGCCGCCAACCGGCCGGATGCGGCCTCCGCCAGGGACCCCGGACCGGGCGACAAGGTCTGGGGATTCATATCCATGAGCAAAGGCAATCGGATAACGCCGATACCCTTCACTGCTTTCGACATCGCCCCGGGGTCGGGACTCATGGCGTTCCTCAAGACCCTGCTGAACACCGCACGGTTCTGGAGCGACAACCAGATGCTCATTGCCCCCGGAGTTCGCGAGCGCATCGTGAACGTAGCTTTGCGTGACGATGAAGGGGGACTCAATCTCGACATGACAAGCGAGATGATCGCCGATCTCGATCTGCGGGGTAGAGCCGCAGGGCTCCTCATCGCTACGCGCTTCGACTCAAGTGCAACCACCGATCCGGAGACGGGAAGTCACAACCAGCCAATTTTTGCTAACCATAGATGGATAAGGTTCCGCAATTTCATGGCTGCTTTCGAGGATCTTTCGCGGCGATTTGCACTCTCGCGCCGGAAGTCCGACGCAGCCGCGTCAGCCCGAAAGGAGACATTGCTTAACCGGATGATCATGGGCAAGGCAAAGGAGAAAATCGGCTATCCCGCGCCGGCGGCTGCCCGTCCATTTTACCGCCAAACGACCGACGATTTCGAGCAACTTGCCTTGCAGATGGCGAAGGCGACTCGAGAAAATCCCCATGCGACGTTCGATGCGCCTCGTCCCCCTGCGGGTGCTCCCAAGACTGTTGCGGGAATGGCACCTCGGCCGAAGATGCGGCTGAGGCTGCGGCCGCTGGCAGACAACGACCCACGAGATGAAACTGCAGAACTCCCGCCTGGGCCTTCAGCAGGAAAGTTCGGCTAATCGACAGTTTCCGGCCACGTATACACTTGAAAATTCTATTTTACATTTGTATGGTGTTCGAGAACCTTTCGATTGCGACGGAAAAATCATGAGCCGTGCCCTTTTCATCCGTGGAGCCCATGACGCATATGTAGCGCCATTCAATCTTCGCGAAGGACGCCCCGGCGAAGTGCTCATTGACGTTGCTTCGGTGGGTCTCTGCGGTTCGGATCTGCACTATTACAAGGATGGCGGTATCGGTTCGGCAGTGGTCAAGGAGCCGTTCGTGCCGGGGCATGAGTTTGGCGGGTATCTGTGCGAGGACCTTGATGAATTCGGCCTGGCACGTGGGGCGCTTGTTGCCGTCGACCCGAACAAGGCCTGCGGACATTGCGAGTTCTGCGAGCGGGGCCATCCGAATCTCTGCCCAAATGTGGAATTCATTGGGGCACCGCCGTTTGACGGGGCGATGACCGAGCGTATCTGGGTTCCGGCATCGCAGATTGTGCCGCTGCCGGCAGATTTCACTCCGCTTCAGGCCGTCATGCTCGAGCCTCTGGGCGTCGCCATTCACGCGGTCGACCTTGCCAAGCCGAGGCTGCTCGAACAGGTGGCGCTTATCGGCAGCGGTCCGATTGGACTATTGATCCTGCAGGTCTTGAAGGCCGCGGGGGCAGGTGAGATTCTGGTCATAGACCCGCTGGAGCATCGCCGGGAAATGGCCGCCAGGCTAGGCGCATCGCGCACGGGAACGACGGTGGATGACATTCGTGAATGGACCGGCCGCGCAGGTGCACCACTGGTTATTGAGGCCACCAACTCTCCGCTTGGTTTCCGCGATGCCGTTCTCGCCGCAAAGATCGGCGGCCGCATCGTCCTGGTTGGCATTCCGGACGGTGACATATACACGCTGCCGGCGGCCGAAGCGCGCCGCCGCGGCCTAAAAATCAAATTCGCGCGCCGGATGGGGGAAGTTTATCCGCGCGCAATCGAACTCGTCGCTGGAGGAAAGGTCGATGTCGCATCACTTGTGACGCATGAGGTCGCCCTGGACGAGGCGCCCGAAACATTCCGCAACCACGCGGACAATGCGCCGGGTTACATCAAGAGCCTGATCTATCCGAATGGAGTAACAAAACTGGGAGGATGACGTGAGGAAACTTTTATATGCATCACTAAGCGCTGTAGCGCTTCTGGCCGGCGCAGTATCGCTACCGTCGACGGCTCTCGCCGATTGGCTGGAAACGGCCGCGCAGCCCTTCAAGGGCAAAGAGATCAATGTGACTTTCCTGGATCGCCCGGGCTATCGCGCGATCATCAAGCTGCTGCCGGAGTTTGAGAAGAAAACCGGTATAAAGGTCAACTACGAGATCGTGCCATACGAGAACACCCGCGAGAAACAGGTGCTCAATTTCACCTCGAACGGCGACCTCACGATCGCGCTGGTCGACCTCGTGTGGATCGGCGAGTTCGCTGAAAATGGCTGGATCACGCCGATCGACGAATTCACGGCGGATAAATCCATCACTGATCCGAATTTGAAACTCGAGGGTTTTTTCCCGCTCTTGATCGATGCGTTCGGATCCTGGGGTGGCAAGACCTACGGCTTGCCGTTCGATAATTATTCGGGTCTCTTGTTCTATAATTCCTGCCAGTTGAAGGAAGCCGGGTTCGAGAAGCCACCGGCGACATGGGACGAGCTCCTGAAGGATTATGCGCCGAAACTGACGGATGCATCCAAGAATCGTTACGCCTTCGCCCTGCAATCGCTGCGCGGTGAAACACAGTCGGCTGACAGTTTCATGCGCGTGCTCTGGCCCTTCGGCGGCTCTCTGCTCAACAAGGAATTCAAATCGAACCTGCTCAGCCCCGAGAGCCAGAAGGGTCTGACATTTCGCCAGGATTTGATGAAGTATATGCCTCCGGGTATCATCAGTTTCGACCATGCCGAAGCGGTCAATGCGCTGGCGCAAGGCCAGGTTTCCATGATTACCGAATGGTCGGCCTTCTATGGCACCTTGACCGATCCTGCGACTTCGAAATTGGGCGAATGTCTGGCCGTTGCCCCGGAGCCGGCTGGTCCGGCCGGGCGCCTGCCCGCGCTTGGCGGCTTTTCGCTTGCCGTTGCCGAGCAGGCTCCGGACGATCTGAAGAAAGCCTCCTGGCTCTTTATCCAGTGGGCAACCTCCGAAGAGATCGCTCGTCCTTATGTTGAAGCCGGGGGTGTTTCCGGCCGTACGTCCATCTACGAGCAGCCAGATATCAAGGCGAAGTACAAGTTCGTCGAACCGATGGTCGCTTCCTGGCAAAAGGGCGTGCCTGAATTCCGTCCGCGGTTCCCGGCCTGGCCGGCGATTTCGGAAGTCGTCGCCGAGTGGGGTTCCAAGATGATGCTGGGCGAGGTCACCACCGAAGCCGGCGCCAAGGAAATCGGAACCCGCATGGAGGGTATCCTGGCCAAGGAAGGCTATTATGATGGCAAGAAGGAACTGCTGCAGTAGCTGAGTCTTAAAAAGCGGCGGCGGGTGGATAGCATTCACCCGCCCGTCTTTTCACAGACTAAATCTTGTACCGGGAGAGTGTTGTGCCCAAACTCTACAACGAAGCGCTGCAGGAACTGGCGGGTGTTTTCGATCGCATAGATGAGCAGGCGGTCGACGCTGCCGTTGCCGTAATCGCCGGGGCAGGGCGGATCGCCCTCTATGGTGTGGGCCGCGAAGGGCTGCAGATCAAAGGGTTTGCCATGCGGCTGTACCATCTGGGTCTGAAGGCTGCCGTTGTCGGGGACATGACGACGCCACCTGTGAGCGGTGGCGATTTGTTGATCGTCTCCGCAGGACCGGGCGGCTTCTCGACAGTTCTCGGACTGATGGGTGTGGCTACAGCCGCGGGTGCAAAGACGCTCGTCGTTACCGCGCAGCCGGATGGCGACGCGGCGAGGCGCGCGGATCATGTCCTGACCATTCCCGCGCAGACCATGGCCGACGACCGGGGAACGAACGTTTCTGTCCTGCCGATGGGATCGCTGTTCGAGGGCGCTCAGTATATTCTCTTTGAGGTGATGGTCCTGAAACTCCGGGAACAGCTTGGAATTTCGACCGAAGCCATGCGGGCCAACCACACCAATCTCGAGTAATTGCACCTGAATAAACGTGCGAGCAGGGGAGGAGATTTCGTGGTGCAGATACAGGCAAAACTCAATCCGGGATATGGTCGCTGGACGCCATTCTGGTTTCTCGCTCCTGCTGTACTCGCCCTTCTCGTTATCGGCATTTATCCGACGATATCAGCCCTCGTAACCTCATTCAGGCGCTACAATATCACCCGCCCGCGCGACGGATTTCCCTTCGTCGGGCTGGAAAATTACGTCAACGTGCTCTCCGATCAGACTTTCTGGCAGTCGCTGGGCTTGACGGCACGCTTTTTCCTGACCGTTCTGCCATTCGAACTCTTTTTTGGCATTTGCATTGCGCTGCTTTTGCATCGGCCGGGCCTCGGCATGTTGCGGGCGCTCGCACGCGTGTCGCTGGTGGTGCCGCTGGCCACGACTTATGCCGTTGTGGGCTTGATCGGACGATTGGTATTCAACCGCGATTTCGGCATCGCAAACCAGTTTCTCAACGCAATCGGTGTTGGCGGACTGGACTGGCTGGGATCGACAACCGGCGCGTTCATTGCGATTGCGATCATGGACATCTGGCAGTGGACACCATTCTGCGCCCTGATCTTTCTCGCGGGCTTGTCGATGGTGCCGGTGGAGATCGAGGAAGCGGCCCGGCTCGAAACCAGTTCCAAGACCGCGATGCTGCGCCATGTACAATTGCCCTATTTGCTGCCGGGCCTGACTGCGATGCTGATCCTGCGGTCCGCCGACATTCTCAAACTGTTCGATATGGTCTTTGTGATGACACGGGGCGGGCCTGGCTCAGCCACGGATCTTGTGTCGATCTACATTCAGCGTGTGGGCTTCCGTATTTTCGATATGGGCACGGCTTCGGCGCAGGCTATCCTCCTCTTGATTGTGACGATCGTGCTCAGCCGGCTTTATATCAAGCTCATCTACAAGGAGATCGAATGATGTCCATGACGCTTCGCCGCATCCTGCACGGTCTGGGCCTGCTCGTCGTCCTGTGTTTCACACTGTTTCCGTTCTACTGGATGGTTTCGTCGAGCTTCAAGGACCAGACGGACCTGCTGGCATCGCCGCCGGTCTGGCTGTTCACGCCGACACTGTCCAACTACACCGATATCTTTGCCGACGAGAAGGTTTTCGGAGCGATCGTGAATTCGTTGATCGTCGCGACCCTGACAACCGCATTGTCGGTACTTCTTGGCGCACCTGCGGCCTACGCTCTGGCGCGTTTCAATTTTCGCGGCAAATCCGATCTCTGGTTCTGGTTCATCTCCAACCGGATGATCAGCCCTATCGTTCTGGCGCTGCCTGTCTATATACTTGCGCTGCAATTGAAGCTGCTCGATACTCACCTCGTGTTGATCCTGATCTACCTGACGTTCAACCTCCCGATCGTCGTATGGATATGTACCGATCAATTTCGCTCCATACCGATCGAACTGGAACAGGCGGCGCGTCTCGACGGAGCGGACCAATTCACGATCTTCAGGAAGATTTACGTTCCGCTCGGCCTTCCGGGGATAGCCGTCTCGGCTATATTCAGCTTCATTTTTTCCTGGAATGAGCTTCTCTACGCGCTGGTGCTCACACGCAGGAGCGTGCAGACGGCTCCGGTGATAGCGACGAGTTTCATGTCGGGTTATGAATTGCCATGGGGCAAGATCATGGCCACGGGAACTGTGATCGTGCTGCCGGTGACGATCTTTGCGCTTCTCGTCTCCAAGCACATGGTCCGTGGTTTGACGATGGGTGCAACGAAATGACGGAATTCAAATCCATTTCGCTGGGGATCAATCTCTCGTTCTGTGTGAAGCGGTGGGTAACACCGGATCTTTGGGCGCCAATCGTGCAAGAACAGCTTGGCCTGGATCTGGTGCAATTTTCGTTCGATCTGGTAGATCCGGCGTGGCCGGAGGATATTCTCAGAGACTGCGCGAGGGATATAAGGCGGGCAGCCGGCGATCATGGGATCAACGTACACAGTGCCTTTATCGGGCTTGCGCATTACACGTTCAACCAGTTGCTCCACCCCGATCCGCGCGTTCGCGACGTGGCGGAAGATTGGATGAAGAAAGCTTATCGCTTCGCCGCAAGTGCTGGAATCGATAGAGTCGGCGGACCGCTGGGCGCTGTAGCGTCGAGGGTTGACGGTTTCGAACCGGACAGCATTCCGGAGCGCGATTACGATGATCTGATCCTGCGGATGCGCCGCCTTTCCGAGGCGGCGAAGGAGTATGGTATCGTCGAGCTCTATGTGGAGCCGACGCCCATGCGGCGGGAATGGCCATGGACCGTGGAGCAAGCGGAGCGGATGGCCGCGAACCTTGCAGACACGCCGGTTCCGTGGAAATATTGCATCGATTGGGGGCATGCGACGTTCCAGCCGCTCTACGGTGAGGGTCATGGCACGATGGGAGAATGGTATCGGCGGTTAGCGCCGCATATCGGGATGATCCATCTGCAGCAGACAGATTTCCAGTTCGACCGGCATTGGGATTTTACGGAGAAGGGAGCAGTGATCCCGGAGGAGGCGGCGCTCCAGCAACGGCAATTCGGCCTCGCCGACAGGCCGGTTTTCATTGAAGTGTTCTATCCATTCGAACGGGATGACGCGTCGATCCTTCAGGCGCTTGGCCGTACGACCACGATCCTCAAACCGGCCTTTGCCTGAGAATAGCATTGAACGAATTCGCTCCAGACGAAGTACTTTCAAATCCCGCCGCCGATACCGAGCAGATACGGGCTCGGGTGGCATGGTACTACTATGTCGGTGGTCTGACGCAGCAGGAGATCGCCGACAAACTGTCGATCACCCGGCTGCGCGTCAACAAGATTGTCGTTCAGGCGAGAAGCGACGGACTGGTGAGTGTCGATATCAGGATGCCGCTTACCCATTGCGTGGCACTGGAAGAAAAACTGAAGAATCGCTTTGGCCTCGTCGATTGCTCGGTTGTGCCGTCGGTATCCCAAGTAGAAGACCTGCACCGCGTTCTGGGCCGCGCCACCGCCGCCATGCTTGATCCGCTGCTTGTCGACGGCAAGGGTTTCGGCATAGGTTGGGGGCAAACGCTTTCGGCCGCGCGCAGGCATCTGACACCACGCCGCCTGAGCAACGCCTGGGTTGCTGCGCTGATGGGCGGCTTGACACGTGGATCCGGCACGAACACTTTCGAAGTGTCTACGGAATTTGCCCGCATTCTGGGTGCCGAATGTTACTACGTCGCCGCACCCATCTACTGCCCTTCCAGCGAGAGCCGCACCACGCTGCTGACCCACTATGGTCTGGCAGAAGCGATGCAACGCGGCCGAAACACCGCCGTGGCCCTGATTGCCTGCGGTGACCTTTCCGACCATTCGCTGCTGGTAAGGACGCAGGTCGTGACCGAAAACTTGCCGACGCTGAGAGAGGCAGGTGCGGTCGGCGACATTCTCGGCGTGTTCCTCAATGAAAATGGAACTCCTGTCGATCATCCGCTGAACCAGCGCGTGATGGCGATGCGTCCCCCGGACCTCAAGCTCATTCCGTCATCGATCCTTGCTTCCGGCGGCATGCACAAGGAGCTCATCATCAAGGCGGTGTTGCGAGCGGGCTATGTCAATCGTCTCGTCACGGATGAAGACGTGGCGGAAGCGATCTTGAAGGACGCGGCATGAGAATGACGACAATGGTGAGCGAACAATGAGGCATCTGCTCGCAATCGACGTAGGGACACTATCTGCGCGCGCTGGCCTTTTCGATGGCGAAGGCCAGCTCATCGCGGTTGCGTCCGCGTCATTCAAACTGCTGACGCCAGCAGAACATCATGCAGTCTACCGCATGGACGATATCTGGAAGGCTGTTTGTTCTGCGGCGACCGAGTGCCTGTCGCAGCGACCGGAACTTGCATCCTCAGTCGCCGGTCTCGCCTTCGACGCTACCTCATCCGTTTATATCGAAGCGGCAGGCGACCCGCCCCTTGATGGCGGCGGCGATGTGATCTGCTGGATGGATCACCGGGGCGAGGCCGAGGCTGCGGAGGTCGATGGGACCGGTCATCGGTTTCTCGACCATGTCGGTGGCTCGCTTTCGCCGGAAACCAATCTGCCGAAGCTGCTTTGGTTGAAGCGGCATCGACCGGCGGCGTGGGCGCGGGTAAAAAGCGCCCGCGACCTTTGTGACGAACTCGCACGCCGCGCGACAGGGGCGGATCGTCACTCCGTCTGCGGGCTTGCTTGCAAGTGGCCATATCTACCCAACGAAGCTGACCCATGGTGTCAGGATCTGCTCGATCGTCTCGGTATCGGTGATTTGACAAAGCTCGGGGAGCTTGGCGTCACACCAGGCAAAGTTGGAGAAGTGCACGGCAAGGTATCGGCTGAAGCCGCAGCGGCGATGGGAGTTCCACAAGGTGTACCGGTGGCTGTTGGCCTGATCGATGCGGAGGCCGGAGCGCTAGGTGTTCTTGGGCGAGATTATCTCAAGCGAATGAATAATCTCCTGCCGATGATCGCCGGTACATCGACCTGTTACATGCCATTTGCGCAAAACCCCCGCCATGTTCCGGGCGTGTGGGGCCCGTTCAAGGACGCGGTATTTCCCGGCTACTGGATGCACGAAGCGGGCCAAAGTCTTTCCGGAACGGCACTCGATGCGGTGCTCGAGCACCATCCCGCAAGTCCCGGGCCACCGAGCAGCACGCTTCACCTGGAAACCGCCAATCGGGTACTTCAAATCCTCGAACAGGAAGGAACCGCCTTCGCGGCAGCGCGCCACATTGTTCCGGACTGGCTCGGCAACCGCGCGCCACTGGGCGATGGCCGAGTCCGGGCGCTGGTAACCGGCCTTGGAACCGAAACCGGGGAGCGGTCCTTCCTGGAAGCCTACTATGCCACGGCACGGGCGCTGGCTTTGCAGACGCGGCAGATCATCGAACACTTGAACAGCCATGGCCAATACACGATCGACAGCGTGGCGCTGGCTGGCGGTCACCTGCACAATCCACTGCTTGTCCAGCTTTATCGTGATGCGATTGGAGCAAAGCTCATCGTCAGCGATACCAGGGAGCCGGTGCTACTCGGAACCGCCATGGTAGCTGGTGTGGCGGCTGGTCTCCATCGGGATTTGTTCGCCAGTCTGCAGGCGATGGCGCCGCGGCAAACAACGCTGCATGCCGATCCTCGGTGGCAGCAGGCACATGACGCTGCCTATCGCATCTACCTGAAGCTTTTTGCTGTAAGAAACGAGGTTGAAATCGCAGGGCGCGCGCTTGCAACCTTGGTGCCTGTCAAAGAATCCGGAGTCTCCTGAATGTCTTTTCTTCGTCTCGACAATGTGGTCAAGCGCTATGGCGAGCATTCGGCCGTCCAAGGTGTGAGTTTCTCGGCAGAGAAGGGCGAGTTCGTCGTTTTCGTCGGGCCTTCCGGATGCGGAAAATCAACGCTTCTGCGGATGATCGCCGGTCTCGAGGAGATCAGCGACGGCGATGTACTCATTGACGAAAAGATCGTCACGCATGTGGAGCCTGCGCGCCGCGAAGTGGCAATGGTGTTTCAGTCATATGCACTTTATCCGCATATGAGCGTGTTCGAGAATCTCGCTTTCGGGCTCCGAATGGTCAAGACCAAGGAGGACGAGATCAAGCGTCGCGTTGCTGAAGCAGCGCGGATATTGCAGATCGAGATGCTGCTCGAGCGCAAGCCCCGCCAGCTCTCGGGCGGACAGCGCCAGCGCGTGGCCATCGGCCGGGCGATCGTGCGCAATCCGAAACTTTTTCTGTTCGACGAGCCGCTCTCAAACCTTGATGCCGAGTTGCGCACACAGATGCGTGTCGAGATCGCCAAGCTTCATCGCGCTCTCGGTGTCACAATGGTTTATGTTACGCATGACCAGATCGAGGCAATGACGCTTGCCGACAGGATCGTCGTCCTGCGCGCCGGGCTCGTCGAGCAGGTGGGAACACCAAGCGAGCTTTACGACAATCCAGCCAATATCTTTGTTGCGGGCTTTATCGGCTCACCCAAAATGAACTTCATTCCCGCTGTTGTCGCGGGCGTCGCGGATCGCCAGCTGACTGTCTCCTGCCCTGCCTTTGCCGGCGGCACTCTAACTGTCGCTACGAAACGCCAGCATCAGCTTAAGGCTGGTGAAACGGTGACTGTGGGCATGAGACCCGAGCATCTCGAGCTGCAATCGTCCAGACCGGTGCTGACCTTGAAAGCGGACTTTGCCGAGTATCTTGGCGGTGCAAGCCAGATATACGCTCAGCCTGAAGGTGCACCGATGATGACGATCGTCGTTCCCGGCCGTCCCGCAATCGCGAGGAACGATACGCTGCCGATTGGGATTGCCCAAGAGCACATATACCTGTTTGACGGCCAGGGCCTCGGAATCTGATGGCAACTTTTCTCGGCATTGACGTTGGCACCTCCTCCGTCAAAGCGATTCTGGTCGACGAAAATCAAAGGTTGATTGCTGAGGGATCAGCTTCCGTCGAGGTCATGCGGCCCCGGCCCATGTGGTCGGAACAGAACCCTGAAGACTGGTGGAACGCCGCCCACGCGGCTGTTGGTCGTATCCGCGAATTAGCTGCATCCGATTTCCTGGAGCTTCAAGCCATCGGTCTGTCGGGGCAGCAGCACAGCGCAACGCTACTGGATGGCCACGGCTCGGTTCTGCGCCCCGCGATTCTCTGGAACGATGGGCGCTGCGGGCGCGAATGTGCCGAACTGCTCGAGCGGATACCGGATTTCTTCGCTCGTGCCTCGAACACGACAATGCCGGGCTTCACGGCACCCAAGCTGCTCTGGGTTGCGCGGCACGAGCCGGAACTCTTTGCGAAAGTCGCAAAGGTCCTGCTACCGAAAGACTATCTTAGATACCGCCTCTCGGGGGACTATGTCTCAGACAGGTCTGACTCAGCCGGTACACTTTGGCTCGATATAGGACGACGTGAGTGGGATGACGTTCTGCTGCAGGGCGGCGGCATGAAACACTCGCAGATGCCGGACCTCGTCGAAGGATCGGAAGTCTCGGCTTTTCTCTCCACGGAAGTGGCCGCACTATGGGGCCTGACCGGACGCAAAATTCCGATCGCCGGCGGCGGAGGAGACAATGCGTCGTCAGCGGTGGGAATCGGCGCCGTCAGCCCGGGGGATGGATTTTTGTCACTTGGCACCTCCGGCGTCCTGTTCGTATCGACGGACCGTCTGGTTTCCCTGCCAGAGCGGACACTGCATGGCTTCTGCCACGCGCTGCCGCAGCGCTGGCATGGGATGGTCGTGGCGCTTTCGGCTGCATCGGCATTGTCCTGGCTCGGCGCGCTAACTGGTCATGGACACGACGTAGCCGGTCTGATCGAAAAGGCGAAAATCTTCGCTTCCGATCCGGCGCGCCGTGACGCCGCACCCCTCTTCCTACCCTATCTCGCGGGTGAAAGGACGCCTCACAACGACCCGAATGCAACGGCGAAGTTCGACGGTTTGCGGGCGGAGCATGATGCGGGTGCGCTTGCCTATGCCGTCCTCGAAGGCGTAGCCTTTGCTCTCGCGGACGGCCTCGACGTGTTGAAGGCGGCGAGCGCTGCGCCTCGAACCTGCATGCTGGTGGGGGGCGGGTCTCGCAGCGCCTACTGGAACGGACTGCTTGCCGATGTCCTTGATGTGTCGCTCGATTTGCCCGAGGGCGCCGAGATCGGAGCGGCATTCGGTGCAGCACGCCTGGCAATGCTGGCCGGTGGTGCCGGGACAATTGAAACGGTATGCCGGAAACCCGCTATCCGTGCCCGGTTCGAACCGGACCGGGACAATGCGGCTGCCCTCGCTGGGCGGCGAGAACGTTACGTCCACATGTATTCGCCAGCCGGCTAGAGTGATCTGACAGGCCGGGGGCTCTAGGCCCGATCGTAAAATGGCTCGACGACGATGCGCTCTCCCAGCAGGAACGCATCGGCAACATGGCGAAGTGGTGCAAGGTCGACATCTGACTCACCCTTGGCGATCAAGTCCGCGAACCGGCGATAAAGTGCCGGGTACTCCTCCTGCGACGACACAAAAATGGCGGCGCCATCGATGGACAGTGCCGAGCCGCCGCGAGCGAGAGCCATCTCTCCACCGGACGTGTTTGCCTTGATGTCCCACGTCTGTTCGCCAGTCTGGCGCCAATCAAACTCTGCACGGATATTTATGTTGGCCGCGTCCGTGAAATGCAGGTCGGCAGCGATCGGTGCTTGCCTGTTCTCAGGAAACTCCAGTTTGGCACTGCGAAGGAAAGCGGCTGACGGCAGAATATGCGTGAGGATCGACAATGCATTGATTCCGGGATCAAATACGCCGAGGCCACCTGCCTGCCATATCCATTCCTGGTTGGGGTGCCAATGCCGGACGTCTTCTTTCCAGACTATATGGACGCTCTGGATTTCCACGGATGCGAGGAAGGATCGCGCAGCCTCGACGGCTGCGGCATATCTCGAGTGCCAACTCGCGAAAAGCGACGAGCCCTTGCTCGTGGCAAGCGTTTCCAGATCGACCACTTCGCTGAGCGTCGCCCCAGGTGGCTTTTCCAAAAACACATGTTTGTTGGCGCTGATGGCGGCGCGGGCGGCGTCGTAGCGAAACTGCGGCGGCATGCATAGCGACACGGCGTCTATCGATGGCATGGCCTCGAGCATGGCCTCGATTGTCGTATAATGAGGTATGCCTTCGACCCCGCCATGGCGGCTAGCCGCTGCTACAAGCCGAAAATCGGGATTGCTTGCGATGGAAGGAAGATGCTGATCTCGGGCAATCTTCCCAACACCAACGATTGCCAAATTGATTGGGGACATAGCGAATCCTCTTAACAGGTTTGGCGGGAGATTATCCGTTTCGGGGCCGGATGCCAGAGCCAATGTTTGGAACTAGCGGAACGCTTACCGTCCGGACGCCGCCATCAAGGCAGCCCACCGCACATCGAATGCCAAAACTATCTGGCAAGGGATGTGTTCTCTTACGACTGCAGATGAAGCAATGGTACTCCGTTCGTTGCTCAAATAAATATCATCGTGACGCTTTTTGATGCGCCGCGTTGCCTGTCTGGCGTTCAATGAGCTTCTTTCTCCTGCGGGGATTTCGCCGGCTCGTTGCGATAATTCTGCAGCTTGGCATTCTATTCGGCATTCGACCTGAAATTTGTGGAAGAGGCCTCAAACTGGCACGAGAAATGCTTTGTCTACTGATGGTACTCGCTGGCGAAGAATCGTTCGGCGGGAAAGGCTTTGGATCGCTATCAGTGGAAGGTTTGAAATGACAAAATATAAGCTCGAATATATTTGGCTGGACGGCTACACACCGGTGCCCAATCTTCGCGGCAAGACGCAGGTCAAGGAATTCGACAGTTTCCCCACCCTCGAGCAGCTTCCGCTGTGGGGTTTCGACGGCAGTTCGACAATGCAGGCCGAGGGCAGAAGTTCCGACTGCGTATTGAAACCGGTTGCCATTTATCCGGATAGCGAGCGCAAGAACGGTGCTCTTATCATGTGCGAGGTCATGATGCCGGATGGCGTCACGCCGCATCCCTCGAACAAACGCGCATCTATCCTCGACGACGAGAATGCCTGGTTCGGGTTCGAGCAGGAATATTTCTTCTACAAGAATGGCCGTCCTCTTGGCTTTCCAGAAGCGGGTTATCCGGCGCCGCAGGGGCCATATTACACCGGCGTCGGCTATAGCAGCGTTGGCGACATTGCGCGCAAGATCGTTGAGGAACATCTCGATATCTGCCTTGCAGCCGGCCTTAACCACGAAGGCATCAATGCCGAGGTAGCAAAGGGCCAGTGGGAGTTCCAGATTTTTGGCAAAGGCTCAAGGAAAGCCGCCGACGAAATCTGGTTGGCACGTTACCTCTTGCAGCGGCTGACTGAAAAATACGGGATCGACGTCGAATATCACTGCAAGCCGCTCGGGGATACCGATTGGAATGGCTCGGGGATGCATGCAAATTTCTCGACACAGTATATGCGCGAAGTAGGTGGCAAGGAGTATTTCGAAGCCTTGATGGGCGCGTTCCAACAGGCAACGGCCGACCATATCGCGGTTTATGGCCCTGACAATCATTTGCGCCTGACTGGCAAGCACGAGACACAATCCATTGATATGTTCAGCTACGGGATCGCTGATCGCGGCGCATCGATCCGAGTGCCGCACAGCTTTGTGAACAATGGATATCGTGGTTACCTCGAAGACCGCCGGCCAAATTCGCAGGGCGATCCCTACCAGATCGCATCCCAGATCCTGAAGACGATTGCCTCCGTTCCTGTTGAATCAGAAATCTCGGTCGCTGCCTAACTTCTCAGGGCCATGGCAAGATTCTTCTTGCCATGGCCCGCACGCGAAATGCTCCTGTCAAAAACAATCAGGTTTGGCAATCGGTGCCAGAACCAACACCTCCCAATGCACAATCGACTATGTATCAAACAGGCTCGTCATCCGGCCATACTTCATCGTCCGGTGGCAGACAGAGGCGGAACCAACATAGGTCTTGAGGGTTCTAACGTCGCTGATTTCCAGGTCAGCTGAGCCTTTGATCCAGCTTTGCCGCTAGAAACCCGGGCTCACCAACTCGGCGGGGGGTCGAAAGCCCGCCGTCTTTTTTAATCCTGCACCTGGCTCAGCGGTATCCTTCAGTGGGAATGGATGCGACAAGACAAAGCAGGAGAATCGGTGCTGCGATTGTGATTAGTTCGAGACTTTCATGCATGTCGGCCTCAGTTTCCAAATTGTTGGGCGGGAGTTTGTCCTGGCGATATGTTGTCCATCGGAAAATACCAAAACAACGCCGCCACTGCGGCGATGAGTAAGAAAACTCCAACGAACAGCGTATGTGTGCGTGACACGGCAGGCTCCTTTTTCAGAAGGCAAACCGTTCTGGACAGCGGTTGTTCCTTACGTGGAGCCGGACAAGCTTCGATCATCAGCCGGACTCGCGGATCGTTTCAAATTTTTCCACTGAATAGCTGCTTTCCAGAAGGTCCAGGAGGTCGACGGGCGGGTCGGCCGCTTCAGGCCGACGCCAATGAACTTCGTACGAAAGGATCGCCTTGCCGTTCTCGGCTTTTTGTGCCTTCACGAAACGCGCGCGATAACCGAGATGGCGAATGCTGCTCTCAAGTTCGCCGCGCGGTTCACCGGATTTTCGGACGACGGATAAAATCGCTCTGTGTTCGCGCGGTATCCTTGCGTCCAACCACTTGAGGCCCCACAGCGTCAGAAAAGCCAGAACCGTTACTATGCTTGCCAGGATAATTTGCCCGCCACCGAAAGCCAGTCCTATCGCGGTCATCACCCAGAGCGTCGCCGCCGTCGTTACTCCCGTGACAAGGTCGCCCCGCTTGAATATGGCGCCGCCCCCAATGAAACCCACTCCGGTCAAAATGCCGAGAGGAAAACGCAGCACATCCATATTTACGAAGTACTCTGGAGATTTGCCGGTCGTGGGTAGTATGAGGTTGGCCTGGATCATGGCTGTGCAAGCAGCCAGTCCTACCAGAATTGTGGTGCGAAAGCCGGCTGCCCGGCCGCTTGCTTCACGGTCGAGCCCAATGATCGCGCCCGCGACAATGGTCAGCAGCAATCGGATGATGATGTCTTCCCATGTCGGGTAAAGCGTCATTTGGCTTTGAACTCGATTGAAGCCCGCTACAGAGCGTAGCGGGCTTTCTCTTCAGCTGCCTTGATGTCAATTGCCACTTACTTGGACAGATACACGACCTTCCGTTCCTTGGTAGAAACGATTACCGGTTTTTTCTCGACATACACGTAGCTGTATTCCGGAGTGTCGGGTATGGGGACCAGTTTCACGTCTTCCGGAATTGCCGTTCCGATCGCGAGATCTCCTTCGACCACGATCGGGTCGGATGGATGGGCCATTACATAGTCGCGCGCCGGTTGGGGGACCTCAACAATAACGGCATCTTGTGCAAATGCCGGACCTGCGAACAGCAACGCAGTCATGACTAGGATCGTTCTCTTCATGGCTTCTTCTCCCTGTATGGATATTCCCTTCTGCATCGTAATCGCCGGTACGCGATTTGGTTCCGAATGCCGGCAGGATGGCCATCATGTGGAACTCTCTTTGGCCTTAACGGTTAAGATGGAGCGAACACCCCCAGTTCAACCAAGGAGAGAGTACATGGCTGAGAAAACGCTTGAGACACTGTTCCACGAGACACTCAAAGATATTTATTATGCTGAACGGAAAATTTTGAAGGCACTGCCGAAGATGGCCAAGGGAGCAAACTCCTCGCAATTGAAAGCAGCCTTCGAAAAGCATCGTGACCAAACTGAAACGCATGTAGAGCGGCTCCAGCAGGTTTTCGAAATTTTTGGAAAGCGCGCGCAAGGCAAGACCTGCGAGGCAATCGAAGGCATCATCGCGGAAGGCGAGGAAATCCTGGAGAACTTCAAGGGGCAGCCCGCTGTCGACGCGGGCCTTGCATCGGCCGCCCAAGCCGTCGAGCACTATGAGATTGCCCGTTATGGGACGCTGGCCAGATGGGCGGGCGATCTTGGCCTGAAAGACGCGCAAAAATTGCTTGCAATGACCCTTGACGAGGAAACGGCGACTGACAAGGAACTGACCGCACTCGCAGAGAGCTCGCTGAATCCGGCTGCAAAAGCTGCCTGACTCGTAGAAAGCGCCGCCGCTTCGGCGCGGTGGCGCTTCCCCATACAAATGAGTTCGCGGAGGATGAACCGTGGCGACAGGCTTGCGATTTGGGCCGATCGGTTCGCGTGCAAAGCATCTGTGCGTCGACATGCAAGGCATCTTCACGGGAAGCAGCCCATGGGCGATGCCATGGTTCGAACGCGTGCTTCCCAATGTATGCCGTCTCGTTGCCTTTAGCCCCACGGACACGATCTTTACCCGGTTTATCCCCGCTGATGATCCTGCCGCCGCAGGGGGCAGCTGGCGTCGGTATTACAAGCGGTGGTCGCACATGACCCTTGATCAACTGGACGCGAAAGATGTAGATCTCGTGCCGCAACTTGCACGTTTTGTTCCCCCATCGCGTGTTGTCGACAAAAGAGTGTATTCACCGTGGCATTCGCAAGAGTTGCACGGATTATTGACGAGCGCGGCTGCGGATACACTCGTCATTTCAGGTGGAGAGACCGACGTATGCGTCCTGTCGTCCGTATTGGGGGCGATAGACGTGGGCTATCGGGTAATCATCGTCACCGACGCGGTTTGCAGTTCCTCCGACGAAGCACATGACGCCATGCAGCTATTCTTTGGGCAGCGCCTGTCGCAGCAGGTGGAGACCGCCGAGACAATCGAGATCATGGAAAATTGGAAGCCGGGCGAGTGACAGTGCCTGAGATGTTGAACGATGGTCCTAGTAGTCGAGTTTCGGGTACCAGTCCGTTCCACGACCCTCCGGGGTGGAATCAAGGATTGTCCAGAGTGGCATGAGGTCCGGCGCGCCTCGCGGGTCCTGTCCGGGGTCGGCGGTTTCCATCCCCATCTCTCCGCTCCAGAAATGACGGATAGTACCGTCGCGGCGGGTGAATACATTATAAGCCGGGACGTCTTCGTCATCTGCACTCACATAGTCGCGGGTATAATCGCCACTCACGTCAGAGTATAGTTTAAGGCCGTGCCAGCCGCGTTCCTTCTTGAATTCGATCAGCCGATCGATGGGAGATCGTGCGATAACCGCCAAGGCGACACGCTGCTCCACGTCGCGTGCCTCGCCATCCCAAGCGCTCAGCAACGAGGTGCACATAGGACAGGGGCGCTTGCGCTGCGGACCGAACATATAGCTGTAGGCTACGAGCGTCTGTTTGCCGGTGAACATATCGGCGAAGCTAACGGGACCTGTCTCGCTGTCGAAGCGGTAGTCCTTTTCGACTTTGCCCCCGGGCGGCAAAGCGCGGCGCTGCTGAGCGACTCGCTCGATGTGACGCCTCAATTCGATCTCTTCTGCCAAAAGGGCATCCCGCGCCTGACGATACTCCTCGCTCTCATTGGGGAAACGAACCCCGTTCCGTTTGACCAATTCCGCAGCGGGGGTAAGCAATTCAGTGGTGCTCATGACAGCGTCCTCTCAGAATTATCGATGTCCTGCGTGGTGCCTGTTCTCCTAAAATAACGTTGATATCAACTTATTATACAATTTGCAACTTGGAACTTTGGACAGCTGTTTTCGCGGAAGAAATGCAACCGGCTCGTCATACCCGAGCCGCCGCGTCGCGAGCGACCGGCGGCTTGGTCGAGCCGCTTGACATAATCTGCATTCGTGCCAAGCTGGCGGCATGGGGATTGCGATCTCCCCACGAGGCGTCAGCCCAAGTATCGCGTCCAGAAAACCGAAAACAACGGAAGGACGCGACATGTCTTCTACGACTAGCATTTCACACGACAAGTTAACGCGGTTGATCGGACTAGCTACCACGCCTGAACTCATCGATGTTCGTATCGATGAAGACTTTGCTCTGGATCCGCGGCTCATCCCTGGCTCACATCGTCGATCCCACAAGGACGTGGCACTTTGGGCCCCCCAATACGGCGGCAAGCGAGCCATTGTAATATGTCAAAAGGGTAAAAAACTCAGCGAAGGAACAGCCGCACTCTTGCGCCATAATGGTGTTCCGGCTGAAGTTCTGGAAGGTGGATACGAGGCATGGCGCGACGCAGGACTACAAGCGGTGCCTGTTTCGCTCTTGCCGCCACTTGATCATAGAGGCCGAACCATGTGGGTCACTCGTGCTCGTCCGAAGATTGATCGTATTGCCTGTCCCTGGCTGATCCGCCGTTTTGTAGATCCGGCCGCGGTTTTCCTGTTTGTGACACCTGCCGAGGTTGAAGCCGTTGCAGAACGCTTCAATGCCGTGCCGTTCGATGTCGAGAACGTGTTCTGGAGTCATCGCGGCGAGTTATGCACGTTCGACGTGATGATAGAAGAGTTCGGGCTTTCGTCCGCACCCTTGTCGCGGCTTGCCACCATCGTCCGTGGCGCAGATACTGCCCGCCCGGACCTTGCTCCGGAAGCCGCGGGACTATTGGCTGCGTCGCTTGGCCTCTCGCGTATCTTCTCCGATGACCTTGAACAACTCGAGGCAGGCATGACACTTTACGACGCCTTCTATCGTTGGTGCCGTGACGCCAGCGATGAGACCCACAATTGGCCAAATCGCAGGCCGGGAGCATGATGACATGGCTGATATCGCGAGCGACGACGGCGTGATACCGCCCGGGACCCGTCAAGATAATGGCATTCCTTTCGCCGACGCTGTCCGCGTTTGGCTGCGCATCGCATCGTTGAGCTTTGGCGGTCCCGCCGGACAAATCTCGGTCATGCACCGCATCCTGGTTGATGAGAAGAAATGGATCGGCGAGGGGCGATTTCTGCATGCGCTGAATTATTGTATGCTCTTGCCCGGTCCCGAGGCCCAGCAACTTGCCATTTATATCGGATGGCTCCTGCACAAGACCAAGGGAGGTCTGGTCGCCGGAATATTGTTTGTACTTCCCGGCTTTTTCTCGATTCTGGCGCTCAGTTACATCTATGTCCTCTTCGGCAATGTCGGGGTTGTCGAGGGCCTGTTCTTCGGCCTGAAGGCGGCCGTTCTCGCTGTTGTCATGCAGGCGGTCGTCAGGATCGGCAGCCGGGCGCTGAGGAACAGGGTCATGGTTTTGATCGCCGTGGCGGCATTCCTTGCAATCTTCGTTTTCCATGTTCCTTTTCCCATCATCATTCTGACAGCGGCGGTCATCGGCTACATCGGCGGCCGGGCGGGCTCACACCTATTTCAGGTGGGAGGCGGCCATGGAAGCTCGGGTCCGGGTCTTGCCGACCGGGATTCCGCGCTCGGTGAAGAAACACCTGCGCATGCACGGCCGAATCTTGCCTGGTCGCTGAAAATATCAGCAGTTTTCCTATTCCTGTGGCTGGCGCCTGTCATGGCCATTGTTCTTGAACTCGGATCTGCAAACGTGTTCAGTCAGATCGGCCTGTTCTTCAGCAGGATGGCGATGGTGACGTTTGGCGGAGCCTATGCCGTCCTATCCTACGTGGCGCAGGAAGCAGTCCAGAACTATGGCTGGCTTCGTCCTGGCGAAATGCTGGATGGGCTTGGCATGGCAGAGACGACGCCTGGACCTTTGATACAGGTCGTGCAGTTCGTCGGGTTCATGGGCGCATATCGCGATCCGGGGACATTATCGCCGCTGGTGTCCGCCACACTAGCTTCCATTCTGACGACCTGGGTGACGTTCGTGCCGTGTTTTCTCTGGATATTCCTCGGTGCACCTTTCATCGAAGGTCTAAGGAACAGCCGCGCGTTGACCGGCGCGATGTCGGCTATCACGGCCGCCGTCGTCGGGGTCATCATGAATCTCGCCGTGTGGTTTGCTCTTCACGTCATTTTTAGCGAGGTCATTCGCTGGCAGGGGTACGGGATTGTGGTGGATGTTCCTGTTGTGCAGTCGATCAACGTCGCCTCAGCCTTGCTCGCCTTGTGTGCAGTTGTCGCCATCTTCCGCTTCAAGCTCGGAATGATGCAGACGCTGCTGGCTTCATCTCTGGCCGGGATCGCGTGGTACTTGGTATCAGGGGCGATTTGAAGAGGCGACGATCATGAAACGAAAAGGACCGCTGCGGGAGGAGGTGCAGCGGTCCTTGATCTTAAAATGCAGCAAGGGAGGAGGTTGCTGCATTCGGTGCCCGGGTTTCCGGGAGGAGAGAACCCGATGGACTTAGAATAACATCGCTTAAGGATTAGGCAACACTATAGCTTGGGCAATTAATGTGCAAAATGTCGCACCAGTGGTCGCAAGTATATTGTACCGGGAGACGGGAAGCAGGAATCGGGTGGATTTCTTGCGCCGCCTGGAGGATTTACGGTGGAGCAATCGGGAGGACCGGACGATGGGCCAGGCATTGATGCACTATCGCATCTTCGAAACCGCAAGTGGCTTCTGTGGCATCGTCTGGAACGAAGCTGGCATTACGCGCTTTCAGCTGCCGACAAGTAAAGCCGATACAGCAGAAAGAATGCTGCTGCGCCGAGCGTCGGGTGCCCAGCGGAGTTCTCCCACGCAGCACGTGTCCGATGCTATTGCCGCCGCCATCCGCTATTTCAACGGGGAGGAGACTGATTTTTCCACTTTCAAGCTCGACCTGAGTGAACAGGACAGCTTTTCTACGGAGATATATGCTGCGACACGGCAGTTGGGTTGGGGCCGCACCACGACCTATGGGGCCTTGGCAAAACAACTTGGCGCCGGGCCTGAAGCTGCACGTGATGTCGGGCAAGCGATGGCGAGGAATCCGGTTCCCCTTATTATTCCCTGCCATCGTGTTTTGGCGGCGGGCGGCAAGGTAGGTGGGTTTTCTGCACCGGGAGGCGCTACCGCCAAAGCACGCATGCTTGAATTGGAAGGTGTCCATACTGAGCCGTCTCCACCCGTCCAGAAATCATTTGGTTTCTGAATCGGCCGCAGGCGCGCGGATGAGCTAGTATGTAAGTTTTACGGGAACATTCGTCTCATAGTATAACCAGAAGTAGATCAACCTCAGCAAACATTGCGGGCGCTTATAGCGACACAGTTGCAGTAACCGTTACCTACTGACGATGCTTTAAGGAGAACCGAATGCGGATCATGCTTTATGGCATCGGCGCGATGAGCCTCTTCATGCTTTTTTCCGAGATGGCTCAGAGTGCTTCGTTACGTGTTTCGCCGACCAACCCCGGGATGATCGCTCCAGGCAGTTCTGGTGTTCTCACGCTGACAAACGAGGCCAAGCGGCCTATCAACGTGCAAATCCGTGTGTTCCGCTGGACGCAGGTAAACGGCGCGGAGCAGCTCGATCCGACGAACGACGTCGTCAGCCCGCCATCCACCACCTTGGCCAGTGTCAAGGAATATGCCGTTCTATACAGCGATACGATCGTCGTGACGGTGACCTATTGACTGAGCTTTCTAACAGTTGCGGCCGCGAACTCAGCTCTGCCGACTAATAGTCGATCACGCCATCAAGTGCGTAGTGCTTGATGGTCTTCCGATTGGCTATCAGTTCGTCGACAGTCGGCTTACCGGTCATGGCGCGGGTAATCGCGAGTTTGGTCGCTTCGTAGTTGGTGCGGTAAAGATCCTTGTGGTCGAGATTTTCATCATCCACGCAGCGTGGATCAAGCCAGACCGTGATGATCATGCACAGCTCATCGGCCTGGTCCCTCGGCAGGATATCTTCAATGAGACAATCCACGATGGCATCACCCATCGCAGCCTGCACGACACCGCCCAACAGTTCTGCATAGGCCATGTTCTTGATGGTGACCTTGGTTGTCATCATAGTCGCCGGGCGTACCGCCTGATTGAGGTCGCGCACCACGAACATCCGGGTATGTCCCTTCACCTGACCCATCATGGAGGCGAATGCCTGTCCAACGGGCCCACGGACGGAGCCGATTACCACCTCCGGCATGGCGTCGGTCACTTGACCCTCAGCCGCCAGTACAGTTGCTTCCCCGGTCCGAAACCAGATATCCGTCATGTGCTTCCCCTTCGTTGCGGCGCCAAGCTAGCGGCACAACCGGGTTCGGTCCAGTTGACGAAAAGTCGCTCCCGGTTGAGTTTTGGCCCCTTGAGTTAATGCCAGGTTTCGACTAGGTATGTCGCATCAGGCCGGGCCCCTCTGGCAGTTCTTGCGAGCTGTGATGTCGGACTGAGTGTTCAACTGGATGGCCTGGTGTTCGTGGAATTCAATCGACCGCACTGTTCTCGGTAAAAGTTAGCATTCGGTACGTAAGTGCAGGTTGCGAAAACACTTGTGAATTCGTCTATTTCACGACCTTCGGTCACCCTCTCTTATGGAAATCGGGTACCACATGAGCGAACTCCTTTCTGCCGACGCACTTTCAGCCCTGCTTCAGGTCATCATGATGGATCTGGTCCTGGCAGGTGACAACGCTATCGTCATAGGCCTGGCTGCCGCCGGTCTGCCCAAGGATCAGCGCAGCAAAGCCATTCTGATGGGCATCATTGCTGCCACCGTCCTTCGCATCATCTTTGCCATAGCCACCACCCAGCTGCTGCAGATCATCGGCCTCCTGCTTGCCGGTGGCATTCTCCTGTTGTGGGTTTGCTGGAAGATGTGGAGGGAATTGCGCACCAGCCATGCTGAGGAGAATGAGGCACACGAAGCCCTCCTGAGCGGCGATATAGATGGTGATGGACAAATTGCAGCGGGCGCGCCGCGCAAGACCTTTGCTCAGGCCGCGTGGCAGATTGTCATCGCCGACGTGTCCATGTCTCTCGATAACGTGTTGGCCGTGGCCGGCGCTGCGCGGGATCACGTGGAAATACTTATCTTCGGTCTCGTTTTGTCAATCGCGCTCATGGGTATCGCCGCCAGCTTCATCGCGCGCCTTCTGCAGCGCCACCGCTGGATCGCCTATGTTGGTCTCGCGATTATCCTCTACGTGTCATTGGAGATGATATATCGCGGTAGTCTGGAAGTGTTCGCCTACGCGCAGGTGTAACCGACTTGCCGGTGGTGTCCTTTGCACCGCCGGCTTCACTATCCGGATGCGACCCCTTGTTGCGCGTGCCGCAAACTCTTAGCGTGCGCGCATGCGGGCCGGTAACGTTTCATCAATGCGACACTACAATAAACCGTGGAGCGGATGGGGCGCAGTTGCGTCGGTCACCTTGCATCTGGCGGTCGTTTCCCCTTTGATATTTCAACTTGCCGAAGCGCTACCGAAACCGCCGGAAGAGAATATCAAGGTAGAGATAGTTCCTCCAGAGCCGCCCCCGCTGCCGGAGAAGCCCGCGACTCAACCAGCGGTGAACAAGGCGCAACCAGCGCCCCCGCCGCCCCCGCCGCCCAAAGCGTTCCAGTCGGCCCCGGCCAAGGTCGATCGGCAGGTAACTACGCCCCAGTTGCCCTCAGCGGACGAAAACCCGCTGCGAAGCGCCGGCTCGGCGAACGGCGGGGATGAACCTGCCGCAGATCCGGAAGCGCCACCAACGACGGGCAAGCCGCCCCTTGAGAGCAAACAGGACCCGGCAAGGCTATCTCTCTCAGAGATGAGCACCGGAACTGAGCCGCGCAAGCCGGACGAGCCTACCGCAAAAAACCCCGCGCGTAATGCTGAGAAAACAGATCGCGCACCGGCAACCGCGAGAGGCGGCCAGAAATCGAGCAATCAGGTCCAGTCGAAGGACCCGTTTTCTCCGGATGCATTGATAGACTCCCGCGTGTTGCAGGCAATGGGTAAGCTCTCCGCCAGAGAGCGAATCGTTCAACTTTGCAAAATCGAAGCCTTGGACCGGATCCGCAGGCAACGACCGGATTCAGATCTTCTAGCCTATGATCCTTCCATGGGGCGTGTCTCAATCCGCGGTCTGGATGCCAGCGGGGTGGCGTTTCGCACGAGGAGCAACTGGTACGATGTGAAATTTAACTGCCGGGTTGATGCGGGTGCGACGAAGGTGGTGTCTTTCAGCTATGTCATTGGCAGCGCAGTGCCTAAAAGCAAGTGGGCGGCACGCGGGCTGATCCTGGACTAGAATCGCCGCCTCAGAGTGATATGAACGCACATGCCCAAACGCAAACTGCGGCCCTCCATCTTGAAGACCGCAGTTACTGAGCCAAATTGGGAACTAGCAAGCCAGGCCCTGGCATCCCTTGCTCAAATCGCCGGTGCTCTTCAACGGCTGTGAGGCAATAAAAGCGGGAATCGGTCGGCGCCAGTCCTCTCCGGTCTTATTGCTGAAATTCTTGTTCGCCACCGTTGTCATAAGGAGCTCAAGCTCATTGCGGCTCACCCGATCGGCACGCATGACTGCGTTGATCAGGGGATCCGAAAGGACTTGTGACTGCGTGAGGTCGGAATATAATTGAGCCATGTTGGTCTCCTTTTCGATGACCAGAGATAGTCTATTATTTTAAATCAATCGGCGTTGGGGGTTTCGGAGCTAGGTTCGAATGAACGAATTGACTTCGATATTCAATGTGTGTTACCGGTCAGTAACGTTGCAATAGTTACTAGGCGGTAACATCGGTGTCAACCACCCTCTCGCAAAAAATATCCGATTCTTCTGACATCTCTATGAATGTCCTGACACGACCACGTGAGCGGATCGTGAAAAGCGCGATCGAGCTTTTCCGTCAGCACGGTATCAAGGGCGTCGGCGTCGATGCCATCGCCGAAGCAGCTGGGTCCAACAAAATGACGCTGTATCGGCATTTTGGTTGCAAGGACGATCTGGTGTGTGAATGCCTCAAGCAGGTTTCCGATGAAAAGGAACGGATTTGGGACAATCTGGAGAATTCTTATCCAGGTGATCCTGCTAGGCAGCTACGCGCCTGGGTCGATGAAGCCGCGCAGCATATTTATAGCGATTTGCGCGGCTGCGATCTTGCCAATGCCGCCGTGGAGCTGAAAGAAGCCGGTCACCCGGCTCAAAAAGTCATCATGGATGCAAAGAAGGCTCATGTGCGGCATCTGGTAGAGCTTTGCCGGAGTGCGGGCATCGAGCATTATGAACAACTCGCACAGGCGCTTGTGCTTCTGGTCGAAGGTGCCCGTGTTTGCGGTCAGAGCATCGGGGTCGAGGGGCCACAACAGCAGCTAAAGCAAACCTGCGAAGCCATGATCGATGCATTTTCCGGGCACGGGAGTAATTCGGACCGTGCTGCTGTTTCCAATTGAACCAGCATACTGACGAGGTCAGTCGCTTCGAGCAAACATGGATCCAAAAAGATGGAAGCGCCCGCTACGGGCGCTTCCAAAACGTCAAGTCTACTTCTGGATGCAGGTTGCGACCGTATCCTTGGTGCATTCGTCAAGGCCGGTGAAGACCGGATCTTCGACGGGCTTGCCTTCGATCAGATCGATCATGACGGAAGGTGCCTTGTATCCCATCTCGAATGGCCGCTGGCCAACGAGTGCAGTGACCAGACCTTCGCCGGCAATCGCCACTTCTTCGCCAATTGTATCGGCGGCGCCAATGACGAACTCGTTGCTGGCAATCTTGTCCTTGTATGGCTTAAACAGATCGCGATAAGGCTGCGGAGCGCCGAACAGTGGCCAGCCGCCCATGATCCCGAAGGCATCGAGCTTCGGGTTGGCGGCAAGAATGTCAGTCATCGCCTGAACGCCCTTGGCGCCGTCGTCATTGGTGAAGACTGGGCAGCCAGCAACTTCCGTCCAGCCGCCTTCGCCTTTGAGAGCCTCGATGCCTTTCTGGCCGGTCAGCGCGTCGCGCATGCCCTGGGCGCGGCGGAGAATATTGTCAGCGCCGGTATTGCCTTCGATGGTGCAGATCGTTCCGCCATTCGGCTTGGCTTTCTTGATGTATTCGCCGATCTTAAAGCCCATCAGATAATTGTCTGTGCCAAGATAGGTCTTGCGTAACGCGGCATCTTCAGCGGCAAGATCAGCGTCCAGCGTCATCACGGGGACCGATGGATTGGCTGTCTTGATCGTCTGGGCAATCAGCTTGGCGTTCGAAGGCGAGATCGCGATCGCGGCCGTATCGGCCTTGCCGAGCATGTCCTGGACGATCTGGGCTTCGCCGGCCTCGTCCGATGTCGATGCAGGACCGGTGTAGAAGCATTCATACTCCGAACTCGCATTCTCGCTGTTCCACTTCTCGCAACCCTGGTGGATCGCCTCGAAGAATGGATTGTCGAGACCCTTTACCACAATGACGAGCTGCTTCTTTGCCAGAGCGGGCCCTGCACCAAGTGCAAGAGCGGCCGCAGCAACTAACAATAGTGACTTCTTCATCTATTCCTCCCTTGGAAACAAACGGACATGAAATGTCCGCCATTCAGTATTCAACCGCTGATAGGACGCGCAAACTGCGGGTTGTTAAACCTGCTTTATGCCTGATCCCCTCCACTTTATCCGCTGTACCGCAGACAAAGGCATTCCTCCAGTCACCAGCTAATATTGGCAAAGATCGCCCGTCAATGGGTATTTATCATATAAAACGACTTTTGATGTACATGGTGACCGGAATCGTCCGAAAGTCGATTGACGCCCCGCTCGGCGTTTGCGTAAATGCCCTCCAAACTCTTCCTGGGAGGGGAGGGCAGGATCGCAAACCGAGGTGTTTCCAAACTGGAATGCGAGGCAGCGCGATGAAAAACGCACGGGAGGCAGGCAGCTGGTGGCAGTTCTAGAACTCACCAATATATCAAAACATTTCGGCGCCATTCAGGCCGTCAACGATGTTTCATTTTCCATTGAGGCCGGCGAAGTTGTTGGCCTCATGGGCGACAATGGCGCGGGCAAGTCGACGCTCGTCAAAATGATCGCAGGCAATTTCAGCCCGAGCCATGGTACCATGCGAATGGACGATGTGGAGCTTGTTCTCAATAAGCCAGTTGAGGCCCGACGCCACGGTATCGAGATCGTACACCAGGATCTGGCGCTGTGTGACAATCTCACTGCGGCGGCAAATGTCTTTCTTGGACGCGAGATTAGGCGAGGCGTCGGACCTTTTCGAATTCTCGACTATGCAGCGATGTACAAGCGGGCCGGGCAAATCTTCGCCGAGCTGAAGTCGGAGACGCGCCCGCGCGATCTCGTCAAGCAAATGTCTGGTGGACAGCGGCAGGCCGTCGCAATCGCTAGAACAAGGCTCTCCGAGGCGAAGATAGTTCTGATGGACGAACCGACGGCGGCCATTTCGGTTCGGCAGGTGGCCGAGGTATTGAACCTCATCCGCCATCTGCGCGATCAAGGTATTGCCGTTGTGCTGATCAGCCACCGCATGCCGGACGTTTTCGACGTCGCCGATCGTGTCATCGTCATGCGGCGAGGACGCAAGGTTGCCGACAAGCGAATTGCGGCGAGTTCACCCGAAGAAGTCACCGGCCTCATTACCGGCGCCATCGAACAGGTCGCATAGCCGCTCGCTGGCAGAATCAAAAGATAGAAGGTCGACTATGGCAATTACACTTGACCAGACCATTGCGCACAAGCAGCAGAGCTGGCTTGGAGAGAAACTCAGCAGTCAGACTTTCTGGGTTCTGATCGCCGTCATCCTCGCATGTATATTCTTGTCGTTCGCGACCGATTCGTTCGCGACATCCAAGAACCTCTACAACATCACGCGCAACGTCACGTTCGTTGCGATCATCGCACTTGGCATGACACTCGTGATCATCACCGGCGGTATCGATCTGTCAGTGGGTTCGGTGCTTTGCCTTTGCAGCATGATTCTTGGCGTGGTCATGCATGCCGGATATAGTCTCGAAGTTGGTATCGCCGCTTCCGTTGCTACGGCCCTGGTAATCGGCGCATGTCATGGTGTCCTCATTGCCTATATAGGCATGCCGCCATTCGTTGTGACGCTCGCAACGCTGTCGATCGCGCGCAGTTTGGCGATGGTTGCCTCCGGCAATACCGTGGTTTTCCAGTTCGGGCCGGACCATGATAAACTGCTCGCGCTTGGTGGCGGTGCATGGTTCTTCGGCATCGCCAATCCCGTGTTCTACATGGTCGTGCTGGCCTTGATTACCGGCTTTATCCTGCGCTGGACGAGGTTCGGGCGCTACATCTATGCAATTGGCGGTAATGAACACGCAGCGACGCTTACGGGCGTGCCTGTCCGCCAGATAAAGGTCGCGGTGTACATGATCTCTTCGCTGTCGGCCGGTATCGCCGGCATCATCCAGACCGGTTGGCTGGGCGCGATCACCACCAATATCGGCGCGGGACTGGAATTGCAGGTTATCGCCGCAGCCGTCATCGGCGGCGCGGCCCTCGCGGGCGGCGTTGGAACGGCCCTTGGCGCGATCGTCGGAGCGGCATTGATCGAGATAATCCGCAACAGTCTTGGATTGCTTGGTATCAATGCGTTCTGGCAAGGCTGTTTCATTGGCGGTGCCATCCTCTTTGCGGTGCTGTTCGACCGGATACGCAAATTCCGCCAGAGTGAATAAATCAAGGAGAATGCAACAATGAAAAAGCGGATCGTATTCACAGGCGGTACCGGCAAGGCGGGCCGTCACGTGGTCGCTTATCTGGTCAACAAGGGCTATGAAGTCCTGAACGTGGATCTCGCGCCGCTGGACCATCCCGGCGTCAATACCATGAGCGCCGATATTGCCGATAGCGGCCAGATGTTCGACGTACTATCCAGCCACTTTGGTTTCGAAGGTTTCGAGACGGGCAGGGGACCAGCGCCGATCGATGCGGTCGTGCACTTCGCAGCGGTACCGCGCGTGCTGATCAAGCCGGACAACGAGACGTTCCGCATCAACACGATGGGAACGTACAACGTCATCGAGGCGGCGGTTAAGCTCGGAATACGGAAAATCATCATCGCTTCGAGCGAAACGACCTATGGCGTCTGCTTTGCCGAGGGGGACAAGGATTTCCACCATTTTCCTCTCGAGGAAGACTATGACAGCGATCCGATGGACAGCTATGGCCTCTCCAAGGTTCTGAACGAGAAGACCGCTCGCGCCTTCGCGATGCGTTCGGGGGCTGATATCTACGCGCTGCGCATCGGCAATGTCATCGAACCGCATGAATATGACCGGTTTCCCGCGTTCCTCGCTGACCCTATGTCGCGCAAGCGCAATGCCTGGAGCTATATCGATGCCCGTGACCTCGGTCAGATCGTTGACCTGGCGATTCGCAAGGACGGCCTTGGCTTCCAGGTGTTCAACGCCGTCAATGATACGATCACGGCAAAGCTTCCTACACGTGAATTCCTGGAGAAATATTGCCCCGGCACTCCCATCCTGCGTGAGCTTGGCGAGTTCGAAGCGCCTCTCTCCAATCGCAAGACGCGCGAAGTTCTTGGTTTCCGGGAGGAGCATGACTGGCGCAAATACGTCCCACAGACGTGACCTAACCCCAGAGCGTGTGAAACAGTCCGCGGAAGAAATAAGGTCCGACGCTCCATACGGCTGCCCAAAGGGCAGCCCCAAGTATGTTGGCGAAAACGAAACTATGCCATGCCATCCCGACCGAGCCGGCAACCAGACCATTCAATTGCCGCAGCACGACGACGAAGCGCGCGCCGAAAACGATGATCGGTCCCCGGCGACGGAAAAGTTCCTCCAGCTTTTCCAACCTTTCGGGCGTGAGCTTGATTAGCCAGCCATATCGCCTCAGCAGGGGTCTTCCACCGAAGCGTCCGATAGCATAGCCGGTACTGTCGCCTAGAACGGCGGCGGCCCAGACTGCGAAAAACAGGTCACCAACGGCGAGATCGCCACGTATTGCGAGTAGCGAGGAGGCGATAAGCACGCTTTCACCGGGAAGCGGCGCACCGAAAGATTCCAGATAGATGATGGCGAAGATCGCGTACAGTCCATATTGCTGTATGTACGGCTCCAGGAATGTAATGCCGGTGTGCAGGACGTCCACGGCTTTGCCTTCTGTCATATGGCGTGCCGCGAGATTATTATGATTCTCGGCGCATGCGATACACTCCGGTCGTTCCGCCGCCTGAAAACGTCGTGCGGCATTGCCAAGCGATTGCCGTGTCAGTGCCGCAGAATTTTGCTCAGGAATGCGCGGCTCCGGTCGGTTTTCGGATCGGCGAAGAACTCTTCCGGCGTACCGGTTTCTACAATCGCTCCAGCATCCATGAACACGACACGCTGTGCAACCTTGCGGGCAAAACCCATCTCGTGCGTCACGACCATCATCGTCATGCCTTCTTCGGCAACGCCGACCATCACGTCCAGTACTTCGCTGATCATCTCGGGATCAAGTGCAGAAGTCGGCTCATCGAAAAGCATGATTTTCGGGCGCATGCAAAGACAACGGGCTATGGCAACGCGTTGCTGCTGACCGCCCGAAAGTTCGGCGGGATAAGTGTCGAACTTGTCGGCGAGACCAACTTTCGCCAGCATCTCACGCCCCGACGCCTCGGCCTCGGCGCGGGGGATTTTTCGCACGTGGATCGGTGCAAGCGTGACATTCTCAAGAGCCGTTTTGTGCGGATATAGATTAAAGGCCTGGAAGACGAAACCAATTTCCGCACGCAATCCGGTCATGTTCGTGGTGCGATCGCCGAGACGCTGTCCATCGACGACAAGGGCGCCGTCATTGATTGCCTCGAGGCCGTTTATGCAACGGATCAGAGTGCTCTTGCCCGAACCGCTCGGCCCGCATACGACAACGACTTCGCGCGGCTCGACGCTCAGCGTGATATCCCTGAGAACATGAAGCGCGCCGAACCATTTGTTGACGCCGCGAAACTCGATCATATCTGGCTACTTTCGTTGATTAAGCGCGTCACAATTGCACCTCGCCATGGGCGGCGCTCATGCGTCTCTCCAGGCGGCGAGCAAGCAGGATGAGCGGATAGCACACGATGAAATAGCCAATGCCGACAATGGCGAACACGAGCAACCCGTTGGGTACCCGCTGAACCACCAGCCAGCCGACCCGGGTAAGATCGGTCAGGCCGATAGCGGAGACGACGGACGAGTCTTTGATGAGAAGGACATATTGGCCAACGAGAGGCGGCAGGGAGACACGCATCGCCTGCGGCAGCACCACTTGGCGCATACGCTGCCACTTCGACAGGCCGGAAGCGAGCGCCGCCTCGACCTGGCCCGTCGGCACCGAACGTATCCCCGCTGCAACAATCTCGCAAATGAAGCAGGCGGCGAGGTTCGTGAGCGCTATGATGCCTGCAGTGAACGCATCGAGCTCGACACCAAGTTCGGGCAGGATGAAGAAGATCAGGAATATCTGCACGAGGAACGGCGTCCCGCGGATCAAATCGACCCACAAGCCGATTGCAGAACTAAGCAAGCGGCTGCCGCTCGTCCGTAGAACGCCGAGTGCAAAGCCAAGGATGGTACCAAGCACCAGGCTTATTCCCGAAAGCGCTACGGTCATGCCGAGACCGCGCAAGGCAAGTGGGTAGCTGCCGACAAGGCTTTGTAGCTGGAACCAGATCATGCGCGGACTCTGATAGGACGCACGCCCAGCCAGCGTGCCGACAATACAGCCAGAGATTTCAAGGCGTAGTAAAGTAGGAGATAGCACGCAGCAGTTGTGATGAAACCTTCAGCAGGCATAAAACGGTCGGAGGCAAGAAGCTGGCCGGCACGCGTCAACTCCGCGACGGAAATCAGCGAGAGCAGGGCGGAGTCCTTCACCAGAACGATTGCCTGTCCGAGCAAAGGCGGGATGGTCACGCGGACGGCCTGCGGCAGAATAACAAGTCGCATGCGCTGGGAATAGGTCATCCCCGATGCGACGCTGGCCTCCACCTGCCCGCGGGAGATCGACAGGATGCCGGCCCGGATGATTTCGGCGATATAAGCTCCGCTGTTGAGGGCCAAGGCAAGAATACCGACGAAAAGTTCGGGAAGCACGATTCCGAGCCGTGGCAGGCCGAAATAGAGGAAGTAAAGCTGCGCGAGCAGCGGCGTGGCGCGGATTGCGTCAATATAAATCTTCGCGGGAAGCTTGAGCACCTGCGAGCGCTGGAGATTCATGGCGCACAGGAGAGTCCCTACCGCAAGCGCACCGGCAAACGAGACGATCGATAGCCACAGCGTCGCGACGAACCCGTTCCCGAACAGGGGCAGGTATTCGGCAATGGTGCGAAAGCTGAAGTTTTCAAGCATGCCGGGACGATCCCTCAGGCGGCGGAGCGGGCGCAGTCACAATATGGCGGACGGAAATGCGTGGGACGAAGTGTGCCCCACGCAAAATCGTCCGGGTTCCATTATTGGTGGTCTTTTTTCCAGTCTTCGGAATTAACCCAGTAGTCGAGGTTCTTCTGAAGGCGGCCGTCGAGCGTAACCTGATCGAGGAAGAGATTCATCCAGATGAGAAGATCCGGCTCATCGTAGCGCGTGGCAAATGCCAGGGGCTCCTTTGAAAGGGTTTCCGGCATGATCGTGAAAGTACCAGCCGGATAAGCTGCCTGCTGACCCTTGACCGCCGACACATCGTTAACGCCGCAATCGGCCTGTCCGTTGTTGACCGCATCGAGCAGGAGTGGCCCGCCACCCTTGTAGCTCTTGATTTCAGCCTCCGGGAAAGTTTCCTTGGCCACTTTTTCACCAGTCGCTCCGAGGAGGACGGCGATCTTCGTGCCCTTTGCCTTGCATGCGTCCAAGGTGCCGAACTTGCTGTCGGACTTGGCAAAGACGGCACTGCCCGTATGCATGAACGGCTTGGTGAAGGCGACTTTCATCGCCCGCGCCAGTGTCGGGGTCATGTCGGCGACGAGAAGGTCGGCCTTGCCCGAAAGCAGCGCCGGTATAAGTCCGTCCCAGTCATAGTCCTGAAAGGTGATTTTTACGCCCATTTCCTTCGCCATCAATTCGGCAAGCTCGACCGAACTCCCGGTGCGCTTGCCAGCAGCATCGACCATGGAAAAGGGCGGGCCCTGTGTCTGAACTGCTACGCGCAGCTCGCCGCGCTTGGTAATGTCGTCAAGGGTTCCGGCGCTTGCCGCGGCAGTCATGCCGAGCAGAGCAATCCCCGCGATGAATAGCTGAGTGATCTTCATTCCTGTCTCCTCCGGTTGTATTCCCCGCCCTTGTTTGGGCGATTTTAGTTTGTTCTTGGCGCTGTCGCTGGTTCCGTCCAGCAACCCTCCGGTAAACTCACCCATTTATTGCACGAAGCCATGACCACAAAAGTCTCGCTTCGCACGATCTCTCCAAGGTCACCCACTCCCGGGATCAATTCGCTGGTTACCCGGTAAAGATCAGCAATATCCCCTGCGACGACCACGTCGACGATGATGTCGAACCGCCCGGTCACCACACATGCCGATGTTACGAAGGGGAGCGCGGCGATACGTTCCGCGATCTCCCGTACGCGGCCACGGCCTTGCGTGCTCACACCGACAATGGCCGAGATCAACTCGGGACGCTCCGTCAGGTTAAGCAGTCCGACTATCTTCAACAGGTTGCGGTCAAGCAGGTTGCGAAGGCGCGTCCGCACCGTGGGCACGGACATGGCCATGGTTTCAGCAAGGCGTGTGAGGCCAGGCTGCGCATCCTGCGAAAGCTGTTTTACGAGCCGCCGATCCGTCTGATCCAGATGTTCGCGCAACGGATTGGACTTTCATAAAAGAGAAAATACTGAAGGTATTTTTGTCGTTATGAGATATCCTATGCCGGGAATTTGCAGAATACAAGGGTTCGAGCGGACTGGAACATTTGCGCGGCAGTTGGCGCTAGGCTGGTGGTGGAATAGTTTGAAATCCACTACTCTACCGAAATCATCGGTGCGGGAGGAGGACTGCATGGAAGGTTTTGGTGTGCACACCAGCATGTGGACGATGCAATGGGATCGTGCGGGTGCAGAGAGGGCGATAGCGGCGGCCGTCAAGTACAAGATGGATTTTATTGAAATAGCGCTGTTGAATGCGCCGGCAGTCGACGCCGCTCATTCCCGCGCCTTGCTGGAGAAGCATCGATTGCGGGCGGTCTGCTCGCTGGGTTTACCCGAAACCGCCTGGGCGTCGGTCCGACCTCAGGCTGCCATCGACTACCTCACCGTCGCCATCGACAAGAGCGCAGACATAGGGGCGGAGGCGCTTTCGGGCGTCATCTATGGCGGGATCGGCGAGCGAACGGGTGTCCCGCCAACCTCGGCGGAATATGACAATGTTGCGCGGGTTCTGCAGGCTGCTGCCCGACATGCCAAGACCCGTGGCCTTGAACTCGGTATCGAGCCAGTCAACCGCTATGAAAATCATCTCATCAATACAGGCCGCCAGGCTGTCGATCTTCTGGAACGCGTCGGGGCCACGAACGTCTTTGTCCATCTCGATACCTACCACATGAACATCGAGGAAAAAGGCGCGGCCAACGGTATCCTCGAGGCGAGAGAGCATCTCAAATATATTCACCTCTCCGAAAGCGATCGCGGCACGCCGGGATATGGCAATATTCCGTGGAACGAGATTTATGCCGCTCTTGCCGCCATCGGCTTCAAAGGCGGATTGGCCATGGAGAGTTTTGTCAATATGCCACCCGAACTGGCCTATGGTCTCGCCGTCTGGCGCCCCGTAGCGAGGGACGAAGAACAAGTGATGGGCGAGGGTTTACCTTTCCTGCGCAACAAGGCCGTTCAATACGGCCTGCTTTGATCGAGGCCCGGCTGTTAAACGAAGGGTTTCGCGACTTCGAACCTGCGTGGCAGCAATCGCTCCAGATAGGCTTTGCATTTTGCGGAGATCCGGTTGCTGTCGGTCAGCAGGAAATCGTCCGGCAGGTGCTTCGTCTTCCCCGCTACATCGGCGAGCGGCACCAGTTGAGGCCGCGTGATCCCGTGTGCGTATTGCAAGGCCACGGATCCGCCGCCCCGCGCCGCCGCCTCGACGGCAAAGACACCGGCCTGGAAGGCCTCGCGAGCGTCCGTGTCGTTGATCGTAGCCACGTTGCCGCGTGGCAGATAGCCAAATGTATCCACCCTGGCTCTTGCGCCGGGCAGCCCGTCGTGAATCAGTTGTTCGATCGTCATGCCGAGATCGCCGCCAGATAGACGGACATTGCCGTGCGCATCGCGTTCGAGACGGTCCGGCGGAACCAGATTCTCGACCACGGACCGTCCGTCTTCCGCGGTTACGCCTTCCGACACGGCCACGATGCAGCGCCCGTGACGGCTCGTCACCTCGCGCACATCATCGATGAATCGTGCGGGTGAAAATGCCCTTTCGGGGACATAGACCAAATGAGGTTCGCTGTCCTCGTCCTGTTGCCATGCGGCTGCCGCCGCGGTGAGAAAGCCCGCATGGCGGCCCATGACAATGCCGACATAGATGCCGGGCAAGGCACGGAAGTCGAGGTCGACACTGAGAAAGGCTCCTGCGATGAACTCAGCGGCCGATATGAACCCTGGCGTATGGTCGTTTTCGACCAGATCATTGTCGATCGTTTTGGGAGCGTGGACAAAGGCGATGTCCTTGCCGGCCGCCTCCGCGAGAATTTGCTGGGTCCCCGCGGTATCGTTGCCGCCAATATAGATGAAAGCGGTCGCCCCCACCTTGTGAAGACCAGCGAGAACCGTCTCGCAATAGGCGGCATCAGGCTTGTCGCGCGTGCTTCCGAGTGCTGCGCTCGGGGTGGCGGCGACTAGGCGGAGTTGTTGCTCGCTCAAAGCAGAAAGGTCGACGTAATTTCCATCGCGAATGCCGCGAACGCCGTGTAGCGCACCCAGTACACGCGAACCGGGATGGCGCTTTCGCGCTTCGAGCGCGGCGCCGGCCAAAGTCTGGTTTATAACGGCAGTCGGCCCGCCGCCCTGCGCAATTACGAACGTCTCGGTCATCTTCAATTCTTTCGGTGTGCTGGTTTCGGGAAAGCCGGGTCGCCGGATCAACTGGAATGATACCAATATTTGACCGCATGCACTATATAACAGTATCGAAGGAGATTAACGTTCATTCATGGCACAACGGGCAGGCAGCGCCGATCTTCCCTTGCACAATGGCCGGGTTCCGAAATGGCTCGGCGACCGCATGACCCGGCTTGGTGCGGTCATATGCGAGGCGATCATTCACCATTACGGCCGCGATGAACTTTTACGCCGTCTTTCACATCCCTACTGGTTCCAGTCATTCGGCGCGATCATGGGAATGGATTGGCACTCGTCGGGGATAACCACCAGCGTCATCGGGGCCCTGAAACGCGGATTGACGCCTTTGTCGCGCGAACTCGGCGTCCATGTGTGCGGCGGGCGCGGTACGCACTCGCGCAAGACACCCGATGAACTTGCCGCAATCGGTGAACGCGTCGGTATCGACGGCCTGGCGCTTGCGAGGGTCAGCCGGCTGGTCGCCAAGGTCGACAGTGCAGCCGTACAGGACGGTTTTGATCTCTATCTCCACGGGTTCATTGTCACTGACGATGGGAAATGGGTTGTTGTTCAGCAGGGCATGAACGGCGACAGCCGGCAGGCGCGGCGTTATCACTGGCTGTCAGAAGGACTGACAAGCTTTGTCAATTCGCCCCACAGCGCTATCGAAGGCAGAGAGCAGGGCCGGATCATCAACCTTGCGGACGAGCGTGCCGTTGCCTCGCGGCGCGGACAACTCGACCTGCTGAGGGATCTTGGCCCTGACGGGATCGTGCGAGAGGTTGCAGCGTTCGAACCCGAACACCAGTCCCGACCTGTCGAAGAGCTCGCGCAACCCATGCTGCCGCACCTGATCATGCCGGCACACCATGACGTGCGTGAGAGCGACGTGATCATGCGGCGCCTGCACGGAAATCTTGCAGCGGCGACCGAACGTGGCCCGGCTGACTTCGAAGATCTGCTTCTGGTACCGGGCGTCGGCGCGCGTACAGTCAAGGCGCTCGCTCTGGTTGCGGAGGTGCTCCATGGCGCGCCTTGCCGTTTCTCCGATCCCGCCCGCTTTTCGCTGGCCCATGGAGGCAAGGACCGGCATCCGTTCCCGGTGCCGCTTAAAGTCTATGACGAGACGATCAACGTGCTCAAGTCTGCGGTGCAGAAAGGCAAGCTCGGACGTGAGGAACAACTGCAAGCGCTCCAACGACTCGACAATCAATCCCGGCAGCTTGAACGCTATGCAACCGGGCCCGATCTCAAGGAAATCATTGCCGGTGAGTTTGACCGCTCCGCGTCACTCGGCGGCCGCAGCGTTTTTGGCTGGGAGCCGGCGCCTGCCGAATACCATGCAAAAACAGACAAGAAAATCGGGTGAAACCTCGCGGAAAATTGTTTTGCGCAAACCGAGTTGAAACAATGTGGATTCAATTCTATAAAAGCTGCGTTGAATTTTTGATTGTCGAAGTTTTTCGCGTGCAAACGCTTCTACCTTCTCGTCAAAACTCGATAAGAGCGGTGATCGTGCAAGGTGCGCGGTCCCAAGTTGAAGTTGGCAGGGAGGGCTTAATATGGCCACAGGCACAGTTAAATGGTTCAATTCCACAAAAGGTTTTGGTTTTATTCAACCTGAAGACGGCGGCGCAGACGTGTTCGTACACATTTCTGCTGTTGAACGCGCCGGGTTGCGTAGCCTTAATGATGGCCAGAAGATCAGCTACGAGCTCGTGCGTGACAAGAAGTCAGGCAAGATGTCGGCCGATCAGTTGAGCGCTGCCTAAGTCAGCAATCAATGAACTCTCTGGACCTACCCAAGCGTCTAGTTGACAACGAAGGCCAGGTCTATGCCTGGCCTTTTCAATTCATGCTGGTTGAGCCAGCTATAATACAACAAGGATGACCACCGGTTGAAAAATCTTAAAGAATTGGCTGAGCGCCGCACTGCTGCAGCCGACGCAAAGAAACTTCTACTCAAGAAGTTCGATAATGCGCCCAAGCCGACTGATCCCGAGATGGTGGCAAAACGTGCCGAGCGGGAAGCAATCGTTGCAGCGCGCGAAGTACGGCGTGCGGAAAAAGAGCGGTTAGCGCAAGAGGAGTTGGCTCGAAAGCAGGCAGAAGCAGAAGAACTTGCCGCAGCCGCCCTCGCCGAAGCCGAAGCTGCCAAGATCGAAGCAAACAGGCATGTCGCACGTGTGCTTGCCGATGAAGCTGAACGCAAGGCGGAACGTGACCGCCGCTATGCCGCCCGCAAGGCCAAGCAGCGTTGAGACCTGAATAATCTCCCTTTAGTTGCTTGTCGCCAGTCCTCTGACTGCGCCGATTGACAAGGCCTGACAGAATACAGGATTGTTGTCGTATGCCGAGGAGCTATAGCAGTGGCGGACGGGTTCCGCGCGGGGCGCCCGGGCGAGCGCCGGGAGGCCCGCCTTTGCCGGAGATCCGGACCTTCCGCGAACGTTTCGGCGCACTGAAGAATCTGTGGCCATTCCTGTTGATGGTGTGGCGCACGAGTCCGTACCTCGCTTCGGCTTCACTCGCCCTGCGCTTGGCGCGCGCGCTGCTGCCGATTGCCACTCTCTTCGTCGGCAAGCTCATCATCGATGATGTCGTGCTGCTGGTGCAGGTGCCGGACAAGCCGCAAACGCTGTCGCAATGGGTCAATAGCGGCTTGCTGAACTGGCTGGGTCTCCTCCTTCTTGCGGAATTCGCATTGGCCGTTCTGTCGGATATTCTGGGCCGCGTCGTCTCCCTGATAGACAGCCTCCTGTCGGAACGCGTCTCCAACGTCTCGAGCGTTCGGTTGATGCAGCACGCAGCGACACTCGACCTGGAGGATTTCGAGGACGCCGAATTCCAGGATCAACTCGAGCGGGCCCGCCGCCAGTCCAGTGGCCGCATGACCTTGATGGGGCAATTGCTCAGCCAGGCCCAGGACATGGTGACGGTGGCAAGTTTTGCCGCAGGGCTTCTCGTTTATGCGCCCTGGCTCATTGTGCTCCTGCTTCTTGCATTGGTGCCGGCCTTCCTGGGCGAAGCGCATTTCAACGCGCAAAGCTACTCGCTGGATTTTGTCCGCACGCCCGAGAGGCGGGAACTCGATTATGTTCGCCAGACGGCAGCGAGTGTCGAAACGGCAAAGGAGGTCAAGATTTTCGGCCTCCACAGCTTTCTGATCGACCGTTACGTGCGGCTCGCCACGGACTTCTATGCGGCTAATCGCAAGCTTGCACTCCGCCGCGCCGGTTGGGGCGGTGTCTTCACCGCCATGGGTACGGTGGGCTATTACCTGGCCTACGCGTACATCGTCCTGCGCACGCTTGGCGGGGAGTTTTCGATTGGCGACCTGACCTTTCTCGCAGGTTCGTTCCGGCGCCTGCGGACGCTGCTGGAAGGTCTTTTGTCAAGTTTCTCCAGCACGGCGGGACAGGCACTTTATCTGGACGATCTGTTTGCTTTCTTTCAGGTCAAACCCGAGATCCTCTCGCCGCAAAATCCGCGTCCGTTCCCCCATCCAATCAGTCAGGGGTTCGTCTTTGAAGACGTCGGTTTCATTTATCCCGGTGCCGAAAGCTGGGCAGTGCGCCATCTCAGCTTCACGTTGCAAGCCGGTGAAGTGGTCGCCCTGGTTGGTGAAAATGGTGCCGGAAAGACGACTTTGGTGAAGCTTCTGACTCGCCTCTACGATCCCGACGAAGGCCGGATCCTGCTCGACGGCCATGATTTGCGCGAATACGATCTTGAGGCATTGCGCGGCAATATGGGTGTGATTTTCCAGGATTTCGTCCGTTATAATCTCAGTGCTTCCGATAATATCGCGGTCGGCAGGATCACTCATCGCGACGACCATGAGCGGATATCGAAGGCGGCGTCGCGAAGCCAGGCGGATGGTGTCATTGCCAGACTACCAGGCAAGTACGAGCAGATGATTGGCAAGAGGTTCAAGAACGGCGTCGAACTGTCAGGCGGTGAGTGGCAGAAGATCGCCATCGCCAGGGCCTATATGCGCGAGGCGGAAGTCTTGATTCTGGATGAGCCGACTGCGGCGCTTGATGCCCGTGCGGAGTTCGAAGTGTTTCGCCGCTTCAAGGAACTCAGTGAAGGCAAGACAGCGATCCTCATTTCGCACCGATTTTCCAGTGTGCGCATGGCCGACCGTATTCTCGTACTTGCCGATGGCAAGGTGGAGGCGGCTGGCACCCATGAAGAACTCCTTGCCCAGGAGGGCCGATACGCCGAGCTCTTCGAGTTGCAGGCGGCGGGCTATCGGTAGCGTCCGAATCTATCCCACAAACATGCTCTCACTCCGCTGTCACATTTCTGTAACATGCTACGTCCAAGAATCGCTGCATAGAAGAAGGAGATGAGCCGTGAACGATAAGATTTTCCACGTCCTGTTCCTCTCACATCGGAATTCCGCACGCAGCATGATTGCGGAAGCCATACTTAACCGGATCGGACAACCAAACTTTCAGGCTTACAGCGCTGGTGTGGAGCCGGCAAACGCGATAGATCCCGAGACAAGGGAGCTTCTTCAGCAAACCGGTTTCCCTGTGGATAATCTCAGGCCCAAGCATTATCGCGAATTTGGCCTCGAAGGTGCCCGAAACCTGGACTTCGTTTTCACGCTGCACGACGATGCTGCAGGCGAGCCGATGCCCGAGTGGCCAGGCGTACCTGTTACGGCGCATTGGGAATCACCTGATCCTCTGCGCGCCGAGGGCGAGCCATGGGAGCGAAAGCAAGCATTTTCCCGTACGATGATGGAATTGGACCGTCGACTGAAGATTTTCATCAATCTTCCATTCTCATCGCTGGATCGCCTGAGCGTTCAGCGTCACGTCGATGAAATCGGCAGATCAACTTAGCTGCCGGCCGGCTTGTGGTCCATCGCCGTTTTTGCGCCATGATTTCTTCATCCGCGTGACATGCCCTTACGTCATCCTCCGGATACTCGAATCAACCTGATCGGCAATGATGATGAAGACACCGGCAAACCGCTGGACGCCGCACTGGGCGATCCATCCGGGCGAGCATTTGCGTGAATGCATCGAAGCCCATGGTCTTACAACTGAAGAGTTCGCACGGCGCATCGAGGTGCCGGTTGCAATCGTCGACGCAATTATTGCGGGTCAACATCCAATTACACTTGATATAGCCACGTGCATAGACCGGACACTCGGTATCATGCCCGAACTCTGGTTCGTGCTACAGTTGAGATGGCAACGATACCAGGAAAGTTTTCAGGCATCGGCGTAGCTGTGTGAGCAAAAAATCGACGTCTATCTTGATCCGTCCCCCGGTTGAGCGAACGTGGGGCTGCATCGACCGGTTCGATGAGGCATAGAGCCATAGCCGCGAAAGTAGCCATCAAATAGCGGGCGGCTTTAGCCTTTGTCTAACGAACACATTAACTGTCTTTTTCTGCTTTTCATGTTAGTTTCGGCCATGACTGACGTTCGGAATATTCGCCTGCACTCAGGACCTTCCATAACGCCCGCTGATGCCGAGGCCAACCGGTGGAGCTTCGCGCTTGAATCCGCCGGTTTGGGTGTCTGGGATTCCAACCTTGTCACTGGTCAATGCTATTACTCTCCCACATGGAAAAGAATGCTGGGCTATCGTGAAGACGAACTTGGCGATCGGAGTGATCTTTGGCTGACGCTCATCCATCCTGATGACAGGCAGCGGGCAATCGAAAGCGGGGAACGGCACATATCCGGCGAAATTCCGCAGATAGAAACGGAGTTTCGGTTGCGCCACAAGGATGGTCACTGGGTCTGGGTTCTGGACCGGGGCCGCGTAGTGGAATGGGATGAGAACGGTAATCCGTCAAGGATGATCGGGGTCCAAACCGATATAAGCGACCAGAAGAACGCCGAACATCAGCTGACGCTGCTGAACGAGCGCATCCAGCTGGCGCTGGATGCTGGTCAGGTCGGGTTGTGGCACTTCAATATCGAGACCGAAACGGTGTTGTGGGACCGGCGCATGCGTGAGATCTTCGGCATCGGTCCGGGACCTGAGGAAGTTCCTCGTGCAACCTGGCATAACCTGCTGCATCCGGACGATGCGGCGAGGGCAGAGCGCGAGATAGAGTCCACGTTTGAAACCGGCGAACCGATGAAGACCAGCTATCGTATCGTCAAGCCTGACGGCGAGATACGGCACGTCTTTGCGCTCGCCCGGCTGGTCCGGCACGCGACGATGCCCGATATGCTGATGGGGAGTATCTGGGATATTACGGAGGAGGTGCTGAATGCAGAAGCACTTGCCCGGGAAAAAGATCTTTACCGGATAACACTTCAATCGATCGGCGACGCAGTGCTGACTACTGACGTCGATAACAATATTACGTTTGCCAATCCTGCCGCAGAAAAATTACTTCAGCGCGACGCCGATGATCTCGTCGGTTCGCAGCTGGATGAAGTATTGAACCTTGTTGATGAAGCGACAGCCAACGCACTTCCCTCTACGACCAGCCGGGCAATGCAGCTTGGCGAGACGATTGAAGGCGGGGAAAACGTGGTCTTTATCCGTTCCGACGGAATGCGACGCTCCCTGAGGGATATCGCCTCTCCGCTCTTTGATCTTGCGGGTGCGATAACCGGTTCGGTGCTGGTGCTTCAGGACGTGACCACCGCCCGAAATCTTCAGCGGGAGCTTTCCCACGCTGCAACGCACGACGCCTTGACGGGGCTCCTTAATCGTACCGCATTCGAGGCGGCGGCATCTTCGCTGATGGAGCGAAGTGGCGGAAACACGTTGCACGCACTGCTTTATATCGATCTCGACCGGTTCAAGATGGTCAACGACACGCTCGGCCATGCGGCGGGCGATGCCTTGCTCAAACTGGCGACGTCGAGCATGAACACGGCCTTGCCGGCGACCGCCATCATCGGGCGCTTGGGCGGTGATGAGTTCGCTGCGCTCCTGCCAATTGCCAGCTTTGACGAGGCGGAAGAGACTGCGGAGCGGCTGATCGATGAAATCCGGACCATCCGGCTGCCTTGGGGCGGAAAAATCCAGAACATCGGCGCAAGCATCGGGATTGCGGCGCTCGATGAACCCGGGGTCACGCTAGCCGAGGCGATCGCGCGTGCCGACGCTGCCTGCTACGCGGCCAAGGCTGAAGGACGTAATCGAAGCGCAGTTTATAATATAGCAACGGGTGCCGCGCGACAGAACCTGGCAAGTATACAGGCTGCGTCAGGTATCCTGGAGGCCCTGTCCGAAGGTAGACTTGAGGTCTATGGACAGGAGATCAGAGCGATATCAAACACAAGCGATGATGGTATCTGTATCGAAATACTGTCGCGGATGACCGGCGACGACGGAAACATCATTGCTCCAGCCGAGTTCATACCGGCTGCCGAGCGCTTCGGGCTCATGGGTATAGTGGACCGGTGGATCATCCAGCATACGCTCGAGACTTATGGTTTGAAGGTCATGGACATGGAAAATGTGTCCATCGCCATTAATCTTTCAGCAAATACGATAAGCGACCCGACGCTTTGGCCCTTTCTACAAGCAGCGATGGAGAAGACCGGCGTGGCCCCGTCGCGCTTGATATTCGAAATTACGGAAACTACTGCCATCAACAATTACGAAGCTGCCGAACACTTCGTCCGGGAGGCACGTGCATCAGGATGCCGTATAAGTCTGGACGATTTTGGTACTGGCCTGAGTTCATTTGGTTATTTACATCATTTCAAGGTCGACAGTATCAAGATCGACGGCGCCTTTATTGAAAGGCTTTCAGATAGCCGCCTCGATCAAGCCGTCGTTGCTTCCATAGGAGGCATTGCGCGGGAATTGGGCGTCGATGTCATCGCGGAACACATCGAGGATGCGCAGGCGGTGGACATCCTGAAATCTCTCGGAATAGGCTATGGGCAAGGTTTTCTTTTCCATCGACCGCAGCCGCTCGAAGCACTTTTGAGCCGTTTGGAAAGTGCGGAAGCACCCTAGCCAAACACGGAAAACAACCGGCTGCACTTAATCTTCAACCACGGGTAGTTAAACCTACGCCAAAAACCCAGATTCTTGTGCAAGAGCCGAAGCTTTTGTTTCCAGTTCTACTTTTTTCACTTCAAACTCCCGCGAATATTGATCTCGACGATGCGTTAGCCAAAGGATCGGCAAAATGAATTATGATGCGGATGCAATTATCATAGGTGCTGGCCTCGCGGGGCTTGTTGCGGCTACCGAACTGACGGACGCCGGCAAGAAGGTGATCATTCTCGACCAGGAGCCGGAGCAAACGCTCGGCGGCCAGGCGTGGCGTTCCTTCGGCGGATTGTTCTTCGTCGATTCTCCCGAGCAGCGTCGATTGCGCATCAGGGACTCGCACGAACTCGCCCTGCAGGACTGGATGGGGTCGGCCCGATTCGACCGGGAGGAGGATCACTGGCCGCGGCGGTGGGCGGAGGCCTATGTCGATTTTGCAGCGGGTGAAAAACGCAGCTGGCTGCACGCGCAGGGCATGCGCTGGTTTCCGGTCGTCGGCTGGGCCGAACGCGGTGGATCGCTCGCGACTGGCCACGGCAACTCGGTGCCCCGGTTTCATATCACGTGGGGCACGGGGCTTGGGGTCGTCGAGCCGTTTGTACGGCGGGCACGGGAAGCCGAGGAGAGCGGGCTCCTGGCTTTTCGCTTCCGGCACCGGGTAACGGCACTCGCCACCAGTGCGGGGGCGCTCGATACGGTCGATGGCGAAATTCTGCAGCCGAGCGATGTCCAGCGCAGCGAGCCAAGCTCGCGCAGTGTCATCGGAAGCTTTTCCCTGAAGGCCCAGGCGATCATCGTCTGCAGCGGCGGCATCGGCGGCAACCATGATCTCGTGCGCAAGAACTGGCCCGCCCGGCTCGGAAAGCCGAAACATCTCATCTGCGGCGTGCCGGACCATGTGGATGGGTTGATGCTGGGCGTTGCACAGAAGGCGGGAGCGCATCTCATCAACGAGGACCGCATGTGGCACTATGTCGAAGGTGTGAACAACTGGAACCCGATCTGGACCAAGCACGCCATCCGTATTCTGCCGGGGCCGTCATCGCTATGGTTCGACGCGCTGGGCAACCGTATGCCGGCGCCATGCCTGCCAGGCTTCGATACGCTGTCAACGCTAGACCATGTGATGAAGAGCGGCTTTGACTATTCCTGGTTCGTGCTGAACCAGACCATCGTCAAAAAGGAGTTCACGCTTTCCGGCTCCGAGCAGAACCCCGACTTCACCTCAAAAAGCTGGAGACAGGTACTGAAGCGTGCGCTGGGTGGCGTCCCGGCTCCAGTCCAGGCCTTTCTCGACAATGGAGAGGATTTCATCGTGGAAAAGGACTTTTCCGAACTCGTCCGCCGCATGAACGCCTTGACAGGCGACAACCTGATCCATGCAGAGAAGTTGAAGGCTCAGATCATCGCCCGTGATCGCGAGATCGACAATCCATATACAAAGGACGCGCAGATCACCGCGATAAGGGGTGCCCGCAACTATATCGGCGACAGGCTGGTTCGCGTGGTCCCGCCACACAAGATTCTCGATCCCAGGCATGGACCTTTGATCGCGGTGCGCCTCAACGTCCTGACACGTAAATCGCTTGGCGGCATTGAGACGGATTTGAGTGCACGCGTCCTGAAGGCGGATGGGGAACCGTTGCCCGGTATCTATGCAGCGGGGGAGGCGGCGGGTTTCGGCGGCGGCGGCATGCATGGCTATAATTCGCTCGAAGGAACTTTTCTGGGCGGCTGCATCTTTTCGGGCCGGACCGCCGGTAGAGCCGCGGCCAAGGCAGTATAACCGGACTTCACCTAGCCAGCTTGTGTCCGCATTTCCGGCTTGCGATCCCATGAGAGGATGCATAAGATGTTGTCACTGACAACATTGAGGTTTCACATGAGTGCCGTTGATGAATTCCGCAGTTTCAACCGCTTTTTCACGAGGGAAATCGGACTGCTCGACAAGCATCTGCTTGCTAGCGACTACACTTTGGCCGAGGGCCGGGTGCTCTACGAACTGGCAAACAATGGCGAGCAGACAGCCGCCGATCTCGGCCGGAGCCTTCAGATGGACAAGGCTCATCTCAGCCGCATCGTGGCGCGTTTCGAAAAGCGCAAGCTCGTGCGCGTTCGTGCCAGTTCAACCCATGGCAGGCAGCGGCTCATCGCTCTGACGCCAGCGGGCCAGGAGGTTTTTTCGGGCCTGAACCGGCGTTCGCAACTTCAGATCGAACGCATTTTGGCTCCCCTCAACGACAATGAACGCGGGCGGCTGATTTCTTCCATGCGTCAGATACGCAGCATTATCGACACGGACCAGACGCCGGACAAGGTGACGTATCGCAGCCCGCGCCCCGGCGATCTTGGCTGGGTCATCCACCGGCAAGCGGTGCTCTACCATGAGGAATATGGTCTGGACTGGACCTATGAAGCGCTGGTTGCGGAAATCCTGTCCAAGTTCGTGACGACCTTCGAGCCGGCACGCGAGGCGGCGTGGATCGCCGAGTATGCGGGGTCTATCGCAGGCTCGATATTCCTCGTTCAGAGCGACGATTCCATGGTCGCGCAATTGCGGCTGCTCTATGTCGAACCCAGTGCCCGCTGTCTTGGTATCGGCCGAACCCTCGTCGCAATGTGTATCGATCGAGCGCGCGAACTCGGCTACCACAAGATCAAACTCTGGACGAACGACATTCTGATCTCGGCCCGGCGCATCTATGAGGCAGCGGGATTTCAGCTTGTGGACGAGGAAAAACATCATTCCTTTGGCCAGGATCTGGTGGGTCAGACCTGGGTGCTGGATCTTCGGCCGGGCGGGGCGCCTGACAAGTAGATGCTGTCACATTGAACCCGGCCGATGCAGACCGACAGGCGAGACATCGTTGTAATCTACGATCCAATCGCGCATGTTGCTGCAATGCAGCGCCTTCATCGCCACGATGGAAGCAGGGAATCGGGGACTTATCAAACCAGAAAGGATTGCCGGAGTGATGACGAATGCAGACCGGATCAGCACGATCGTCAAAGGAGATGCCATCCTTTCAGTTGAAAATCTGACGATCGACCTTCCCAAGGGAATGGAGCGCCGCTACGCGGTCGAAGACATTTCTTTCGAGCTCTGCTCCGGAGAAATCCTGTGCATCATCGGCGAGTCAGGTTCCGGAAAGTCCGTCACCGCCAATGCCATCATGGGCCTGCTGCCATCTTCCATCCGTCCCAGCAATGGAGCAATCCGCTTCAAGGGCATGGACATCCTCAAGGCCAGGGAAGCGGATGTGCGCGAACTTCGCGGCCGCGCTGTTTCGATCATTTTCCAGGATCCGCTTTCCGCGCTCAATCCGCTGATGACGATCGGCTCACAGATCGCCGAGGTCATGGAAGTGCATAATGTCGGCACGCCGCAAAGCCGCGCAAAGGCCGTGCTCGACCTGCTTGTCGAGGTCGGTCTGCCAGACCCGCTTCTCATGCAGCATCAATATCCCTTCCGGCTGTCCGGCGGACAACGCCAGCGGGTCATGATAGCAATGGCCCTGGCGCTCGGCCCGGACGTCCTGATTGCCGATGAGCCGACGACGGCACTCGACGTGACGACGCAGGCGCAGATCCTTGAACTGATCCGCAAGATTCAGCGCGACAAGCACATGAGTGTCATGTTCATCACACATGATTTCGGCGTTGTTGCCGAGATAGCAGACCGCGTTGTCGTGATGGAGAAAGGCAAGATCGTGGAGCAGGGAAAAGCGGATGACGTGCTCAATCATCCAGTGCATCCTTATACGCAACGCCTCACAGCGGCCGTTCCGCGCATGCGCGACAAGGACAGGGCGAGCGATGCACAAACCCCTGTCGTGCTCGACGTGCAGAAGCTCAACAAGATCTATACGAGCGGCGGCGGTTTCTTCACGAAAGGCCGTCAGGTCCACGCGGTCAATGATGTGAGTTTCAGCATCCGCAAAGGGCGCACATTGGGTGTGGTCGGTGAATCGGGTTCCGGAAAATCTTCGCTTGGGCGTGTTCTTCTCAAACTGATGGATGCGGATGGCGGCAAGATACTGTTCAATGGACAGGACATCGCCCCGCTGAATGCCGATCAATTCCGGTCCATGCGGCCATATATCCAGATGATCTTCCAGGACCCCTTCGCGTCGCTCAATCCCCGTCACACGATCGGACAGATTCTTGTCGTCGGGCCGATGGCGCACGGCGTCAGTGCCGTCGATGCCAGGGCCAAGGCGGTGCAGCTTCTTGAACTTGTCGGCCTGGATGAAGGCGCATACGACCGCTATCCCCATGAGTTCTCTGGAGGGCAGCGGCAACGCATTGGCATTGCCCGTGCGCTGATGTTCGACCCTGTGCTCCTCGTTGCCGATGAGGCGGTGTCGGCGCTCGATGTTTCCATACAGGCACAGATTCTCGAACTCTTGACCAAGATTCAGAAACTGCTTGATGTGGCGATAATCTTCATCACCCATGATTTGCGCGTGGCAAGCCAGATTTGCGACGACATCGCGGTCATGTATCGCGGCGAAATAGTCGAATTCGGACCGCCCTCGCAAATCTTCCGCAACCCGGCGCACGCATATACGCAGCGGCTGGTCTCGGCTATTCCAGGCAGCCAATGGGAACCGGCTGCCTGAAAATCGGGCTCTCAGTGCCCGTCAAGCGCCCGTTTGGCCTGTCAAACGGGCAATTTCCCTGTTCACGTCTTATTCCTGCAAGCTGACACAAAAAAATAGTTGCATTTGTCCACTATTTGCCGAAGCATGTGAATTGAAAGCTGCATAACCAATTTACAAGCCTTGGAAGCCTGGACGTATCGGAACGTGTCGGGAACCGAAGGAATTTGCCCAATGCCGAAGGTAACTCCAAAGCCGACGACGATCGAACATGTCGATCTGGACGTGCTCGAGAATACGTTGAGTTTCTACATCCGCACGATGAACATCGCGGTGTCCCGCGACCTGGACGAGCGCCTGGAGGGATACGATGTGGCGCGCGGCACAGGCAAGATCACCACGCTTCTGCTTGTTGACAGCCATCCGGGTATTCGGCCTTCGGTCATTGCGCAGATCATCATGAAGGATCGGTCGGCCATGGGACGTCTCATCGACCAGATGATAGAGCATGGCTTGCTGACACGGCAAACGTCAGAACGCGAGCGACGTGCACACGAGCTGTTCGTGACGCCGAAAGGCGCCGAGCTTGCCGCAACCATCCGGCCGATCGTCACCGAACAATCAAAGGATTTCTTCTCGTTCATTGCCGAAGAGGAGCAGGCGCAAGTCATGGACATATTGCGGCGTGCATACCGGAAGATGGTTGGGATGACGGGGGAGCAACATTGATATGAGCGAAGAACGCGTCGTTTTGATATCGGGGGCAAACAGGGGGATAGGCGAAGCGATTGCCCGTCTTCTTGGCGCTGCGGGATGGCGTTTATCCCTCGGAATGCGCAAACCGCAATTGCCGGACTGGGCTGATCCGGAACGCGTGCAACTGGTTTCCTACGATGCCGATGACCCATCGGCGGAGGCCGAATGGGCAAAGCGGGCATTGTCGAAGTTCGGGCGGATCGACGCGGTTATCGCCAACGCCGGCATCATGATCCCGAAGAACGTCATCGAAGCCGATGACAGCGAGCTCGATGCGATGCTGGCAGTCAATGTCAAAGCACCGCGCCGCTTGGCTGCGGCAGCCTGGGACGCCCTCGGCAAGAGTGGCCGGGGCCGCGTGATCATACTCGGTTCGCTCTCCGGCAAGCGCGTCAAATCCGCGGGGGCCGGCCTCTACTCCATCTCCAAGTTCGGTGCCGTCGCGCTTGCACACGGCATTCGCCACGCGGGCTGGGACCTTGGCATACGCGCAACGGCGCTATGTCCGGGTTTTGTCGCAACGGACATGGCACGGGCCCTGACCAACCGCCCCGATGAACTCATGACCGATCCCGACGACATCGGCCGGATCGCTGTAATGCTGCTCGACCTTCCCAATGAGGCGAGCGTCGCCGAATTCACCATCAACTGCCAGTTAGAGGAATCCTATTAAAATGCCCGGTCCTTATGTCGTGCGCGTTAACGGCGACGAAAACCTGCCTGAAAAAGTCGACGTTGTTGTTATCGGTGGCGGTATTATCGGCACCTCGACAGCGCTGGAACTTGCCGAGCGCGGCCAAAAGGTGGCGCTGTGCGAAAAGGGAGGCATCGGCCAGGAACAATCGAGCCGCAATTGGGGCTGGGTACGCATTTCCAGGCGCGATCCGCGCGAAGTGCCGCTCATGGCCGAGGCGCTGCGCATCTGGTCGGGTTTCGACAAACGGCTGGGCCGCGACACGGGCTACAAGCGTGCCGGCATCATATTCGCCTGCCCCGACGACAAATCCTATGAAGAGCATGAAAGCTGGGGCAAGAATCTCGAGGGCTATCAACTGCCGAGCAGGATGGTCAGCGGCGCTGAACTCGACGCGCTCCTGCCCGGCGGCAACATGAAACTCAAGGGTGCCCTCTACACGCCTGCCGACGGCCGCGCCGAACCGCAAAAGGCCGCCCCGGCCGTGGCTGAAGCTGCGCGCGACAAAGGGGCGGCGATCCTCACCGAATGCGCAGTGCGCGGCATCGAAACGTCCGGCGGCAAGGTCTCCGGTGTCGTTACCGAGCGCGGCCGCATCGCCTGCGACGCTGTCGTTCTCGCCGGCGGCGCCTGGTCCAATCTCTTCTGCGGCCTCTATGGAATAGACCTGCCGCAACTGAAGGTGATGAACACCGTACTGCGGACGAAGCCGCTGGAAGGCGGGCCGGAGGCCGCTCTCTGGTCCAAGGACTTCGCCATACGCAAGCGCCAGGATGGCGGCTACACGATTGCGTCCGGGCACGAGAACATCGTCGATATCGTACCGAAATCCTTCCGCTACGCGCTGAATTTTCTTCCCGCGCTCAAAATGGAATGGAGCTCCCTGTCATTCCGGTTTGGCGGCCGCTTCTTCGAAGAAGCGCGCATGCCGGCGCGCTGGAACATGGATGAGGCAAGTCCGTTCGAATATAACAGGGTGCTCGACCCCAAGCCTTCGCTGGACATGTCGAACAAAGCGTTCAACGGGCTCAAGGCTGCCTTTCCGGTCTTCAACAAGGCCGAGATTGCCCAGCGCTGGGCTGGCTATATCGACGTCACACCCGATGCTATTCCCGTGATTTCCGCAGTGGACCAGATTCCGGGCTTTCACATCGCAACCGGGTTTTCAGGGCATGGGTTCGGCATCGGGCCGGCGGCAGGCCGCCTGATGGCGGATATCGTAACCGGCCGCTCGCCCGTCGTCGACCCGACGGATTTCCGTTTTTCCCGCTTCAGCGACGGCACGAAGGTGCGGCCGCTCAGCGGGTTCTGAGATCGGCGTGGTTGAGGAGCCACGCGGTAACGAGAATGCTCTGCCGAACGGCAGATAGAATGCAGACTGGTACATTGAACAAACCAATAAAGAAGGGAAACGACAATGTCTGATAAGCATCGAAATTCAATTCTCCACCCAACCAGGCGCCAGGCATTGGCGATGATGGGCGTCGTTGGTGCAACTGGTCTCGTCATGCCGGGCATCCTCGGGCGTGACAAGGCTTATGCTGCTCCGCCCTCGGCTCCCAAGGGCCAGGTCATCATCGGTTTCTCGCAGGAGCCAACGGTTTTCAACCCGCACATGCTGCATATCGAAGTGGACGAAGGTATCCATTTCAGTGTCTTCGACCCGCTGTTCAACGTCGACCCGGAAGGCAAGTTCACACCGGCGCTCGCTGTCGAGGTTCCGACAGTGGACAATGGCGGTATCTCCGCCGACGGCCTCAACTGGAAGGTGAAACTGCGCGACGGCGTGAAGTGGCATGACGGCAAGCCGTTTACCGCCGAGGACGTAAAATTCACGCTCGACCTCGTCGTCGACAAGGACTTCCGCAGCGCGCGTCGGGCGGGCCATGATCAGGTTCGCGACATCAAGGTTGTCTCGCCGACGGAAATCACCTGGCGGATGGAAAAGCCCTACGCGCCTTATGCTTCGATCCTGGCCGCGACCTTCATCGTCCCCAAGCATATTCTCGAGCCGGAAAAAGACAGGAATACCGCACCCTTCAACAACGCACCTGTTGGCACGGGGCCGTTCAAATGGGTCGAACGGGTTGCGGGCGATCATATCGAACTCGCTGCAAACACGGATTACTATGGAGAGGGTCCTTATCTGGAACGGGTAATCTACAAATACATTCCGGATCTCACAGTACTCTATACCCAGTTCAAGACCGGCGATATCGATGTCACCGGCCTGCAATGGATCACGCCCGATCATTACGACGAGGCCAAGGCGCTGGAAGGCAAGACGGTGCAGGTGGTTCCCGGAGGGACGGTCGAGTCGGTCACTTTCAATATGGAAAAGCCGCAGTTCAAGGATCCTGCCGTTCGTCAGGCGCTCTATCATGCGCTCGACAAGACAACCATCATCGACGCTCTCTACTATGGTTTGCCGGCACCGACGGAAACCTACATGCCGCAGCAATCCTTCTACTTCAATCCCGATCTGCCCAAGCATGAATTCGACATCGAGAAAGCCAAGAAACTGCTGGACGATGCCGGCTGGAAACCGGGCGAAGACGGTATCCGCGCCAAGGATGGGGTGCGGCTTTCGTTCTCCAACTCGACCACGGCAGGCAATCACATTCGCGAACAGGTGCAGCAGTTCATGCAGCAATCGTTCAAGGATGTCGGCGTGGAGATGACAATCTCCAACCTGCCGCCGGCAGTCATGTGGGGCGAATACTGGATGCAGTCGAAATTCGATTCCGTCGTCGTGGGTCTCGACTTTCTCACGGGACCCGATCCCGACACATCGGACTATTTCCTGACAAGCTCGATCAATGCGAAGGGAGGGGCGGGCCAGAACACGTGGCAGTACTCCAACCCCGAAGTCGACAAGCTTCTTGCCGAGGGTGGACAGGTTTTCGTGCCGGAAGAGCGCAAGAAGTCCTATCTCAAGATACAGGAGATCATCCGCTCCGAATTGCCGTTCCTGCCGATTTTCCAGTACGCGACCATTCGGGGGCGCAAGAAGGGCATGACCGGCTTCACCCCCAACGTGAACAATCGCATCGATTCCTGGAACGTCGGGTCCTGGTACTGGGAAGAGGCATAGGATCGAAAGGGCCGGGGCGACAATCCCGGCCCGTCCAGCCTTCGAACCGCTACCGGAGATCGTTGCAATGACGCGATACATATTGAACAGGCTCGGGCAAAGCCTCGTGCTGCTCGTGCTGGTATCCATGATCGGCTTCGCCGTGCTCAATCTGGCGCCCGGTGGCCCGCTGTCGCAATTTGCGCTGACGCCGGGCATGACCCAGGCCGACCTTGACCGGATCTCGGCGCAAATGGGTCTCGACCGGCCTCTGATCGTGCAATATGCGGACTGGTTCTGGCGGTTGCTTCGCGGCGATTGGGGACGCTCCTTCCGCGACAGCCGTCCGGTTCTCGATGTCATCAGCGGGCACTTCGGAGCGACGCTGCTGCTCATGGGCACGGCAACGGTCATCTCGGTCACGATCGGTACCTGGGTTGGTATCAAGGGTGCGACGAAGCGCTATTCGATCTTCGACTATGCCGCTACGGTTGGCGCCATGGTCGCGTTATCCATCCCGACATTCTGGTTCGGCCTGGTTGCAATCTACATTTTTTCGCTGAAGCTTGGCTGGCTGCCGGCAGGCAATATGTACACGATCGGAAATGGTTCGTTCCTGGATTACGCCGTTCACCTGATCATGCCGGCCATGGTTCTGGCACTTGTCGATGTGGCGGTCTGGAGCCGCTACATGCGAACGGCGACGCTTGATGTGATTAACCAGGATTTCGTCCGCACGGCCCGGGCCAAGGGCATGACGCCGCGCCGGGTCCTGATGAAGCATGTGGTCGGCAATGCATTGCTGCCGATGATAACGCTGGCTGGCTTGCAGGTGCCGACGCTCCTCGGGGGAGCTCTCGTGACGGAGACAGTATTCACCTGGCCGGGGATGGGGCGTCTGTTCCTCGACAGCCTGGGCTATCAGGACTATCCCGTGGTGATGGGCCTCCTGATGTTCTCGGCCATTCTCGTTCTTCTCAGCAATCTAGCGGCAGACTTGCTTACGGCATTCGTCGACCCGCGCATCCGGCTGACATAGGGGGTTCGCGATGTCCGTTTCCTCAACACCCGGCGCCATCTCCGTCAAATCCGCGTGGTGGAACAGCCGCACCTTCCGGCGGTTCGTCCGGCACAGGCTCGCTGCACTCGGCGTGGTGATGGTGATCATCCTCACGCTTGCCTGCATCATCGGTCCCTACCTTCTGCCCTACAATGATCTTTATATCGATCTGCGCGCACGCTTTTCGCCGCCGCTGACCGGATATCATTTTCTCGGCACCGATCCCCTGGGGCGCGATCTTGCTGCCCGCCTGTTGATGGCAGGCAGGATTTCGATGCTGGTGGGTTTCGCTGCCATGGTCCTGAGCACGCTCATCGGTGCAACGATCGGTGTGGTTGCCGGTTATTACGGCGGACGGATCGGCACTGTTCTGATGCGGTTCGTCGACGCGGTCCTGTCTTTCCCAAGCATCTTTCTGCTTCTCGCCCTGGCCGCGTTCATCAAACCCAGTCCGATCATGATCACGGTCATCATCGCGATCACAAGCTGGATGGAAGTCGCACGCATCGTCGAGGCCGAGGTGCGTTCACTGCGCGAGCGGGATTTCATCATGGCAGCGCGCATGCTCGGGCTCAGCAACCGCTGGATCATGTTTCGCGAACTTCTGCCGAACGCGATGGGACCAATCATCGTCGCGGCTACACTTACTGTGGCGAGGGCGATACTCCTTGAGGCCTATGTGAGTTTTCTCGGCTATGGCATTCAGCCTCCCCTGCCGAGCTGGGGCAATATGCTCAACGGTGCGCAACAATATCTGCAGTCCGCACCCTGGCTCGCCATTATTCCGGGTGTGGCGATCACGCTTGCCGTGACCAGCTTTAATTTTATTGGCGATGGCCTGCGCGATGCGCTCGATGCCCGTAGCGATCTGAACTAGGAAAGGGAGATCGATGCCGAAACTCTCCTCCTTCGAAGCAACGCTCTGGTATGCGACGGCCGCACCCGCGCCGGAAACCGCGCACTTGACCGGCACGATCCGGGCGGATGTCTGTATCGTCGGCGGTGGTTACACCGGTTTGACGACCGCGCTGCAACTCGCGCGTTCGGGCGTGAAGGTCGTTTTGCTGGAGGCAAAGGAGATCGGGTTTGGCGGCTCCGGCCGCAATGCCGGACACTGCACCCCGACATTCACGCACTATAGTCTGCCCGAACTTCGCAAGATGCTTGGAGAGCCATGGGCGGAGCGATTGATACAGCGCCAAACCAGGGCTAACGACCGGGTCTCCGAGATGATCTCTCAGTATAAGATCGAGTGCGAATGGCAGCAAAACGGTTATGTGATGGGTGCCCATTCGCCAAGTGCGATGAAAGGCATCGAAGAGAAGACGAGAGACTATAACGCAGTTGGTGCCAGGACGCGGGTTCTGGACAAGCGCGGGGTCGAAGCGATCACCGGCAGCCCGCGTTTCCACGGCGGCTGGTTTCACGCCGAAGCCGGGCATCTCAATGCACTTGGCTATGCGCGCGGACTTGCACGGGCCGTGATTTCCGAGGGTGGCGCAATTCACACGCAATCGCCTGTAACCAAGGTTGAGCGCGAGGGCCAAGGATGGTCGGTCAACACGCCCCAAGGCAGTGTCATTGCAGACAAGGTGATATTCGGGACCGGCGCCTATACGGTCGGTGGCTGGCCCCGCCTCGACACCACGTTCAAAATCCAGCGCGTATTCGTTGCAGCGACGGAGCCGCTGCCGAAGGACCTTCGGTCGAGCGTCTTGCCGCAAAATACCACGATCCACGACGGGCGCGGGGACATTTTCGTTTATAAGTACAATGCCGAGGGACGGGTCGTGGCATCGATGTTCCCGATGGGGAGACGAGGCAAGGACATTGCCTATACAAAACAGGTGATGACTGACCGGCTCAGATGGCTTCACCCGCAAATCCGTCAAGAGATACACTGGGATTTCTTTTGGTTCGGTGATCTGGATATGCAATATCGCACTATTCCGAGACTGTATGATCTCGCGCCCGGCGTCGTTGCACTTACCGGCCTTTCCGGTCGTGGCGTTCCGACAGGGAGCATGCTTGGCGGTATTTTGTCGGAATGGGCGCTGGGTGTGCCTGGCAGAGACTTGGCCATCAAGCTCGAACCCCTGACGGCAGCACCCTTCTATATGAGTTTTGGGCCGCAACTGACACTACGCTACTATCGCGTGAGAGATTGGCTTACCGCCAAGCGGGACCGCGCGGCTTTGCCACCGCACGCCTGATCAAGACGCCTACGCGCCTTTTGGACGATATGTAATTGTCGACAATTTACAATCATTGTTGACAATTAACATTCTACATCCTAGCGTTCAAAGGATTGGGACTTGGCAAAAAGCCCGATTTTGCACAATCAGGAGAGTAGACGCGTGAATCCAACTTCCGCCATAACGGCCCAGGCCCTACGTTTCATCGAACGCACGACCTACGAGGACCTGCCGGAAGAGGCGCTTGCCATTGGCCGCCGCTGCATGATCGATACGGTCGGTCTCTATCTCGCCGGCAGTCGCGAAGCATCAGTGAGCATCCTGGTCAAGGATGCGCTTGCGCAAGGTGGGAGTGAAGATGCACCCTTGCCGGGGAACGGCGCGGCGAGAGTGCCCGCCTCGCTCGCAGCCCGCGTTTGGGGAACAGCCGGACACGCGCATGATTGGGATGACACGCAAGTTTCCCACGATCCTGCTCATATATACGGGTTGCTGACCCACCCTTCCGTTCCGCCCCTTACCGCTGCGCTGATTATCGCGAGCGAGAAAGACAACATCGATGGCCGTGACCTGATGCTCGCCTTTCAACTCGGGTTCGAAGTGGAATGCAAGATTGCGGAGTGGATGAAGCCGCGTCACTACCGCCGTGGACATCACACGAGCGGTACAGTCGGCACGTTCGGTGCAGCTGTCGCTGCCTCAAAACTCTTGGGGCTGACGGGCAGCAAGCTTGCCCATGCGCTCGGGCTGGCCGCGAGCTTCGCCGCTGGCATCAGGGTCAATTTCGGCACCATGACGAAGCCGCTTCATGTCGGGCGCGCCTGCGAAAACGGCATCACGGCGGCGCGCCTGGCAGCAGCGGGCTTCGAGGCCGATCCGGCCGCGCTAGACGGACCCTGGGGTTTCTTCTCGGTGATGGGCGAGGGCTTTGACGAGGCAAAGACAACGGACGGGTTCGGTGCTCCCTTGACCATCGTTGAGCCCGGCGTCAGCATCAAGCCATATCCTTCCGGCATTCTGACCCATCAATCCATGGATGCGATGCTGAAGCTGGTTCTGGATCATGACCTGAAGCCGCAAGAGGTGGAGCGTATCCGTTTCTTTGCCGGCAAGAATATCATCGAGCCTATTCGCTATCCTATCGCGAGCAACCATTTGCAGGCCAAATTTTCGATGCCCGCTCTGCTGGCGATGATCGTACTATGCCGCCGCGCCAGTCATCACGAATTCGAGGACGCCTTCGTTGCCGGAGATGCCATGCAGGACCTGCAGGCGCGTACGGAAATCATCAATGACCTTGAAATCGATGCGCAGGGTTATGACAAGATCCGCTCCCGTATCGAGGTGGCTACCAAGGATGGGCGCAACCTAGTTCAATGGGCCGATGAGCGCTACCGCGGCGGCCCATCGAATCCCATCAGCGACGCGGGACTCCACGATAAATTCCGCATGTGCGCCGAGGGTGTCGTGGATGGCGCTCGCCAGGACGAACTTCTGGCATTGGTACAGAATATCGACAAAGGTGCTGACGTCGAGAGATTGATTGCGTTGATCAGTGGCGAACGGGAACTCGCTGCCAGATGAATTGAATAGAGGGAAAACCGTTCTGAAGAAACGGTGCTTGAAAGGGAGAGAGACGATGAACTTGATGAAATCCATCGGCATGGCGGCACTCGGCATTGCCACTGCCGCCATTCTATCTGGCGCATCAGCCATGGCCGATCCGCTGCCATATCCCAATAAAGTCGTGACGCTGGTCACTCACTCAAGCCCTGGCGGCGGCAGCGATGTCTTCCTGCGCGAAATGACGAAGCACCTCGGCAAGTATATCGGCGCCACGTTCATCGTCGAAAACGCGCAGGGTGGCAGTGGCGCGAAGGCAATGGCACGGGTTGCGACAGCACCCGCCGATGGAAGCGTCTTCTATGCGACCACGCCGACCTATATCTACACGTCGTTGATGAGCAAGCCACAGAATACATACAAGGATCTGGACCCGCTTGTGAACATCTTCGCGGACAGCGAGGTGATCTATACACGGACGGATGGACCGTTCAAATCGCTGAAGGACGTCATCGAACACGCAAAGAAGGAGCGTGGCCGCTGGGGCGCTGCAAATCCTGCATCGCTTGAACGTCAAGCTGCCGAGCAATTGAAGCGTGCAGCGGGCGTCACTCCGGCAATTGTTACCCATGAGGGTGGCGGCGACATGATGCTGAATGTTCTCAACGGCACACTCGATATCGGCATTGGCGAGATCCAGGAACTGCGCTCGCAACTCGACGCCGGGACGATCACCTTGCTCGCGACCTTCAATCCGGAGCGGATCGTCGAGAAGCCGGATGTACCAACGGTCAAGGAATCTGGTTTCGACGTCAGTCTCGTCAAGTTCCGCGGCCTCGCAGGCCCCAAAGGCATTCCGGAAACGACGACTGCGATCTGGGACGAGGCCATAAAGAAGCTGCTCGAAGACCCGGACTACAAAAAGGCGTATACAGCGGAAGTTCTGGTGCCCCAATTCATCCCGCACAAGGACTATCCTGCGTTCATCGACAATTTCGGGTCGACAACGGAAGCGTTCCTGAAGTCCACAGGCGCCATCAAATAATGAACGTCAGGGGATCGGCTGCGCAAGCCGGTTCCATCGTCCACACGACCTAGCGTCCCTGTGAGGGCCACCCATGAGCAAAGATCTTATCAGCGGCGTTGTTCTTCTTGCCATCTCCGGGACCTATTATGCCTGGTCCGGCGGAATTGCCGACAGCACCTTGTCGGATGAAGTGGGTGCCACGGGCCTCCCGCATGTGCTTTCCTTCGTCCTCGCCATTCTTGCCGTCCTCTTGATCGTGCGTGCAATCCTCGTCAGCCGGGCCCGAACGGCAATCGCAACAGGTGCTGACGACGGAAGCGACGCAAGCTTGCCACGCGCGATCGGATTTCTACTTCTAGGCGCAGTCTATGTCTTTGTTCTCCCGTTCATCGGCTATGTCGCGGGTACTGCTCTCCTCATCGCCGCCGTAGCGCTTTACGAGGGCGCACCGCGCAACTGGGTGGTCCTGGCGGCGGCTGGCGGCGGCGCGGTTCTCTATTGGGCGCTCTTTGTAAAACTGCTTGGCGTTCATCAGCCCGTCGGCTCGCTGTTCCAAGGGTTATTGTGATGACCACGTTCCAGGACATCATCCATCTGCTCACCGGGACGCCGCTCTTCTTCGTTGCCATTGGCGGGCTGACCTGGGGCATCCTTGGCGGCGCCTTGCCCGGCATATCGGCGTCCATAACCATGGCGCTCGTTCTGCCCTTCACCTACACGATGGATCCAGCCCAGGCGATCGCACTACTGGCCTGCGTGTATATTGGTGCCGAATATGGCGGATCGATTCCGGCCATTCTCATAAGGACGCCCGGGACCAACTCATCGGCTGCCACTGTTATCGACGGCTACGAGATGAATCGCCAGGGTCGCGCCGGCGAGGCGCTCGGTATTTCCTTGATGTCCGGCGTCGTAGGCAGTCTGTTTGGCCTCGCGATGCTGATCCTGCTCACCGAGCCGCTGTCATGGCTGGCGCTCGCATTCACGCCGCCGTCCTATTTCGGCCTCGGAATCCTCGGCCTCAGCGTTATTGCCTCGATGAGCGGAGGGTCGTTGATCAAGGGTCTCGCGTCCGCGACGATTGGCTTGATGATCGCAACTGTCGGTACGGACCCCATCTCGGGCGTCACGCGCTTCACCTTCGATATCCCCGATCTCCTTGGCGGTATCGAGCCCGTCCTCGTCATGGTTGGCCTGTTTGCGCTCACCGAACTGATGAGCCAGTCAGGCTCGACAACCGTGCTGCAACTGAACGAGACGATCAGGATCAAGCTGCCAAGCTGGTCGATGATGAAGAGGCTCAAGCGCTCGCAAACCATCGGTTGTATTCTCGGCCTGTTCGAGGGCCTGACACCGGGCGGCGGCGGATCGATTGCCGCCTTCATGTCCTATAATGAAGCCAAGCGCTGGTCGAAGACACCGGAAACATTCGGCAAGGGGTCGGAGGAAGGCGTGGCCGCACCTGAAGCTGCCAACAATACAGTTGCAAGTACGGCACTGATCCCGCTTCTCAGCTTCGGCATTCCAAGCTCCAATTCAACGGCTGTCCTGCTCGGCGGTCTTCTGATGCATGGGCTTATTCCGGGTCCGCGGCTGTTCGAGCAGAGCGCACAGGTCATCGACAGCATCTATGTCGGCTCATTCATCGCCATCGTCGCGCAAATCGGCGTCGGCATGATTATCCTGCCCGCCTGTATCTGGCTGGTTAACAGACCAAGGGCCTACCGCGCAGGATTTATCTTCGCACTGATCCTGTCGGGCATCTTCACGCTGAACAACAGTCTTTTCGATCTCGGGATCGCGCTCGCACTCGGGCTCGTCGGCTACCTTATGCGGATCGCGGGTTTTCCGGTGCTGCCGATGATCCTCGGCGTCGTACTCGGTCACATGGTGGAATCAAGCTATCGCCGTTCGCTTGTCCTGTCAGGCGGCGATCACATAATCTTCCTGCAGGATCCCATAGCGGTTTTCCTGTTGTCCATCGCTCTCATCTTCGTCGTGTTTTCGCTCACCCGTGAGTTCCGCGACGCTCGCAAGACCAAAATCGAGGAAGCGCATTCATGAATCACGTTCCGATATCGACGCCGGTGGCGGTCAAGCTGGCTGCGTTCGCTGCCGAGGCGGCTCCCTCATCCGCCGTCGCCGCGGTTTGCCGCCGCCTGATCTTCGACATCATCGGTCTTTCCGTAGCGGCGAGACATACGGATTACGTTCAGGCCGCGCTCGCCAGCGCGGTTGATGAAGGTTCGTGCACGGCTCATGGTCATCAACGCGGTCTTGGGCTTTACGACGCGGCGCTGGTCAATGGGACGGCCGCCCATGGCGAGGACTATGATGACACGTTCGAAGGCGGGCCTATCCACGCCGGAGCGGTGATCGTATCCGCTGTTCTTGCCATAGCCGAAAAGCGCGGCCTCGGCGGCAAGGCGGCCATGCGCGGGATTGCAGTCGGTTCCGAACTGATGTGCCGCATGAGCCTCGTGGCACCGCAGGCGACGCATAAGGCAGGGTTTCATCCAACGGCGATATTCGGCGCGCCAGCCGCCGCGGCCGCCGTTGGTGCGGCGCTCGGTCTCGACGCGGCCACCATTGGCAGGGCGCTCGGCATTTCGGGCAGCCTTGCTTCGGGCATTATCGAATATCTGGCCGATGGCAGTTCGACCAAACGCCTGCACGCCGGAGCGGCGGCGCAAGCCGGGCTGCGCGCAGCGCTTCTCGCGGAGGGGGGCTTCACGGGACCCATCACGGTATTTGACGGCTCCCATGGTTTCTACAAGGCCTTTGCGCCGTCTAAAGCGCCGGATTTCACGCCGTTGCTCGATGGCCTGGGCAGTCGCTGGATTCTGGAGACGCTGGCCTTCAAGCCGTACGCCTGCGGGACAATGACACAGCCCTTCATCGACTGCGTGAAGAAGCTGTCGGCCACGGGTGTGAGCGCCGATGACATTGTCTCCATCACGTGCAGGGTAGGGGAGGGAACCGTGCACCGTCTTTGGGAGCCGCTCGCAGAAAAGCACCGGCCACCAAACGGCTATGCTGGGAAATTCTCGACCCCCTTTTGTATGGCGGTGGGTTTTCTCGATGGCGAAGCCGGACTTGGCCAGTTCACCGACGAACGGGTCAAAGACCCGCAAGTGCGGGCGCTCGCGGCGAAGATTTCCTATGAGGTCGATCCAGACGATCCCTATCCCAGGAACTTCACCGGGCACCTCAAGGCGACCATGAGGGATGGAACAGTGCACGAGTTTCAGCAACCCTATATGAGGGGCGGCGCACATGAACCATTGTCCGACACCGAACTCGACGACAAGTTCGAGGCCAACTTGCGTTTCGGCAGGCTTGGCGACAGCGCGATCGCTGCGTTGCGCAATGCGCTTGGACGCATAGCGGAAGGCGGCGATGTCGATTTGTCGGCATCAAGAGCATGAGCGGGGATAACATGAACAAACGGGAACTCAATGGCCGCGTGGCACTTGTAACTGGCGCCTCCCGCAATATTGGACGTGCCATCGCACTGGCGCTGGCCGAAGCAGGGGCCTCGATTGCCGTCGTCGCAAGGGCCGATCGGGCCGCAGCCGAGGCCGTCGCACGCGAAGCCGAGGCGAAAGGCGTCCGCGCAACAGTTATTCTCGGCGACGTCTCGCAGGAAGATGACTCAGCGCGACTTGTCAGCGAGACAGTGGATGTTCTTGGCTGCCTGGATCTCCTCGTGAACAACGCGGCGATACGGCGCGAGGATCCGCTCGAAAGCCTGTCATTCAAGGACTGGCGCGAAGTCTTGAGTGTGACGCTCGATGGAGCGTTTCTGATGAGCCGAGCTGCAATTCCCCATCTGCTCGCCAGCAATGGCGGTTCCATCATCAATATTGGCGGCCTCACTGCCTATACCGGGGCTGTGAACCGCGCGCATGTCATTGCGGCCAAGGCAGGGCTAGATGGACTAACCAAGGCAATGGCGCATGAACTCGGCCCGCGCGGCGTCACCGTCAATCTCGTCTCGCCCGGAATGATCGATACCAACCGCGCACACGCCTCGTCCGCAGGCGAACCAGCGCACCACAATACAACGCGCACGCTTGTCGGCCGGCGCGGCACGCCCGAGGAAGTCGCAGCTGCCGTGCTTTACCTCGCGGGGCCCGTCGCGCGCTTCACAACAGGCCAGACTTTGCACGTGAACGGAGGAGCATTCCTGCCCTGAACGTAAATTCCGAGCCGTCACTATACTATGTGATCGACGACCGAAATGCCGATTGACTAACCCCTTCGGGAGACCCAAGACGAGATGATCGTCCTAACAAGTTAGAATCTTTCAGCCAAGCAACGGATACAGCCCGTGACTGCTCCAGTCCCTGCCCCTTCGCCAGAGGCACCGCACCTTCGTTCTCTGTTCCTCCTGTGTTTCAAGGTTGGCATCCTGAGTTTTGGCGGGGGCCTCAGTGGCTGGCTTTACAGGGAGTTCGTTCTTAGAAAACGCTGGATCGACGAAGAGGATTTTTCGAGCAGCCTTGCGATTTCGCAGATGCTGCCAGGAGCAAACGTGGTCAATCTGGTGATCTGCATGGGCGAGCAATTGCGCGGGCCCGTGGGTGCACTCACATGTGTTCTCGGTTTTCTGGTCGGCCCGTTCTTTGCGGTCGTCGGGCTTTGCCAGCTGTTCGACGCCCTGTCCGGTTATCCCCTGCTGCCGGTGATTTCGGACGGTGTGGCCTTCGCCGCCATGGGCCTTCTGATCATCATGTGTATCCACGGGGTCCGCCGCGCGATGCGATTTCCGCCATCCGTCGTCACGATTGCCGTGACAGCCGTTCTCGTCGGGGTTTTCCGCCTGCCCCTTATTCCCGTCGTCTGTGTCATCGCCCCGGTCAGTGTGGCCTTAGCCTGGCGGAGGATCTGACGTGCGTTTCGATACACTCGTCGCGATCGCCCTGGTGTTCATTCCGTTTTCGCTCACTTCCATAGGCGGGGGCGGGGCCATCGTCGCCGGTATTCAGCATGAAACAGTCAGCGTCCATGCCTGGGTGAACTCGCGAGAATTCCTCGATCTGTTTGCCGTGTCGCGTGCCGCTCCCGGCCCTGGCATGATGTTGGCCACGGTCATCGGCTGGAGGGTTGCCGGATGGCTCGGGGCCCTGGTTGCGACGCTCGCCCTTTTCGTCCCATCATCCGTTTTGTGCTATTCGGTGTTCAAGCTGACCAATAATCATCGCGACAAGAAATGGCATCGCGCCATGCGGGAGGGCCTTGCGCCGGTTGGCATCGGCCTGATCATCGCCGGTGTGTTGTCCCTCTTCAGGCTGGCCGACGGCGGAATTGTCGCGATCCTGATCGCCGGTCTTTCGTGCGCAATCCTGTTCTGGGCACCAAGGTTTCCTGTCTTGGCTGTGCTGGCGCTCGGTGGCCTTACGGCGGTGTTGGCTTCATCATTGGATACCTGGCTGTCAACTCTGTAGCGGGCCGGTCCGCCTCGATTGGACCAGCCGGCTTGCCAGCTTGATCGCATTCTCGAACGCACCGGTATCCGCGACGCCCCTCCCGACAATATCGAATGCCGTACCATGCGCGGGCGTGGTGAAGACCGTATCGAGACCCGCGGTTATTGTGACGCCGCGGTTGAAGCCACGCATCTTCGTCGCGATCTGGCCCTGGTCATGGTACATGGAAAGGACGCCATCATAGTCTCCGGCGAAAGCCTTCAGATAGACAGTATCAGACGGGAAGGGGCCTTCGCAGTTGATGCCCCTGGCCGCCATTGCCTGAACGGCCGGGCGAATGATTTCGATCTCTTCGGTTCCGAACAGGCCGCCTTCGCCGCCATGAGGATTGAGTGCAGCGACGGCCAGCCGCGGGGACTCGATGCCTGCCTTGTGCATCATCGTCGTAGAAAGGACGATCGCCTCCTCGATTGCCGGACGATTGATCTGATCGACCGCCTGCCGGAGTGAAACATGTGACGTCACGCGCGACATCCACTGGTTGTCAAGCACGTTCATCTCGCTGAAATAGCCCTTGTGGCCGAGGAGATGGGCGAACATCTTGTGCTCGTCCGGAAACTTCCAGCCGCCGTCATACATGGCGCGTTTGTTGAGCGGAGCGAAGGAAACCGCATCGACTTCGCCAGCCCTGGCGAAATCTATTGCCCGCGACAATGTCTCGCCGGTTACGCGCCCGGACTCCGCGCTGCCCGTACCGGGGGCATAGAGCGAGGGGTCGGTGTTGCCCAGGTCGACGATAGGGACGGCATTGTCCGACCAGTCGACCGCCACGGGCGATGTATAACGCCTATAGGAAAACGATACGCCCGCCTGTCGCATGCCGAGATCGATCACCCGCGCATCACCGACGACCACGATCCGGGCGGTTCCGGACAGCCGTTGGCCGTGCAATATCCGTGCGGTTTGCTCCGGGCCAATTCCTGTGCAGTCGCCGGGCGTCAGGGCGATGATGGGAAGTTCCGAGTTCATGAAGCCCTCGATTCAATGGCGTTGGTCAGGGACAGCGCTTCCGCGACTGCCCTGCCGCAGGCGGCTGTATTTGCAGTACCGCCGAGATCGCGGGTACGGGATGAAGGATCGGCAAGGATCTTCTCGATTGCTTTTACGATAGCGGCAGCGGCCTGTGCGTGGCCCAGGTGATCCAGCATCATCGCGCCTGCCCATATCTGGCCGATCGGATTGGCGATGCCCTTGCCGGCGATATCGGGCGCCGAGCCATGAACAGGTTCAAAAAGCGAGGGGAAATCGCGCTCCGGATTTATGTTGCCGGAGGGCGCAATGCCGATGGTTCCTGTGCAGGCCGGGCCGAGATCGGAGAGGATGTCGCCAAAGAGATTGGAGGCTACGACCACATCGAAGCGATCGGGGTTGAGCACGAAATGCGCGCAGAGAATATCGATGTGATACTTGTCCCAGCGCACGTCGGCGTAGGACTGTGCCATCTCTTCGACCCGTTCGTCCCAGTAGGGCATCGTGATTGAAATGCCGTTCGATTTGGTAGCCGACGTCAGATGCTTCTTGCCCCGGCTCCGGGCGAGGTCGAACGCGAAACGCAGGATACGGTCCACGCCAACACGGCTCATCACCGTTTCCTGCACGACGATCTCGCGGTCGGTCCCGGGATACATCTTTCCACCGATGGAGGAATATTCACCTTCGGTATTCTCGCGGACGACGAAGAAGTCGATGTCGCCCGGTTTGCGACCGGCCAGTGGTGAGGGAACTCCCGGCATCAGGCGGACAGGACGCAGGTTCACATATTGGTCGAACTCACGCCGGAACTGCAGAAGCGAGCCCCACAGGGAAATATGATCGGGCACTGTCTCCGGCCAACCGACGGCACCAAAGAAGATTGCATCGTGCCCACCGATCTGCGCCTTCCAGTCTTCGGGCATCATGCGGCCGTGCTTCGCGTAATAGTCGCATGAGGCGAAGTCGAAGGTCTCGAACCTCGTATCGATGCCGAATATTTCCGCAGCGGTTTCGAGGACACGCAGCCCTTCCGGGACCACTTCCTTTCCGATGCCGTCGCCGGCAATCACCGCGATCTTGAGACTGTTGGCTGGCATATTGTTTCCTCCTATTCGTTGGCGCCGAGGATGGCCGCACAGACTGCTTGCGTGACCATTTCAGTCGTCGCATTGCCGCGAAGGTCCGGCGTGTGCAGCGCCGGGTCAGCGGTGACCCGTTCGATGGCGCGCATGAGACGTGCCGCGGCAGAAGCTTCTCCGAGGTGTTCCAGCATCATCACGGCCGACCAGAATGTTCCAACCGGATTTGCAATGCCCTTGCCGGTGATATCGAAGGCCGAGCCATGAATAGGCTCGAACATCGAAGGAAAACGTCCTTCAGGATTGAGGTTCGCCGTCGGCGCGATGCCGATCGATCCCGCAAGTGCGGCGGCGAGGTCGGAGAGAATATCGGCATGGAGATTAGTGGCAACGATTGTATCGAGCGACCCAGGATTGAGTGTCATGCGCACTGTCATCGCGTCGACCAGCATCTTGTCCCAGATGACATCCGGGAAATCGTTAGCCACTTCGCGGGCAATTTCGTCCCATAGAACCATACCATGGCGTTGTGCGTTCGATTTGGTGACGACGGTCAGGAGTTTGCGCGGCCGCGATTGCGCCAGCTGGAATGCGAAACGCATGATGCGGCTGACGCCAGCACGCGTGAAAATGGACACTTCCGTCGCCACTTCTTCTGGCAGGCCCCGGTGAGAGCGGCCACCCTGGCCGGCATATTCCCCCTCGGAATTCTCGCGGACGATAACCCAATCGAGATCTCGGGCAGTAACACCGCGCAAGGGGCTTTCGATTCCAGGCAGGATACGCGTCGGCCGGACATTGGCATATTGATCGAAAGGCTGGCAGATGGCGAGGCGCAGGCCCCATAGTGTCAGATGATCGGGAACGTCTGGTGCGCCCACTGCACCGAAATAGATTGCGTCGAAGGCTTTCAGTTCATCAATCCCGCCCTCGGGCATCAAAACGCCATGGGCCTTGTAATAGTCGGATCCCCAGGGGAAATCCGCGACGTCGAGTTTGAAATTACCGTCTCGGCTGGAGCAAGCCTCCAGAACGCGAAGCCCGGCGGCAACCACCTCCTTGCCGATACCATCGCCAGGTATGGCTGCAATTTTGTACGTCTTCATGGGTTGGCTCCTTCGAGAAGGCTGAGGCAGTACCGCGTCACCCTATTCGGATGCCGATTTTTTTGACGATTGTCAATTATAAATTGTTGACAATTTACAGAAATGGGCATGACGTGATCGCAATCATATTCCTGCACGATTGATAACGACTGAAAAGGAGAAATACGATGTCGCTGGCCAAGACGTTATCCGAGATGCCCGCATTCTTCGAGGAGAAAGGAAAATTGATGCATGGCTTCCGCTATGAGCGGATACGCACGGCGGGCGCCGAGATCAACGTAGCCGTGGGAGGCGAGGGGCCTCCGCTTCTCCTCTTGCACGGCAACCCGCTGACGCATGTCAGCTGGCATAGGATTGCACCTGCGCTGGCCCGGAGTTTTACTATTGTCGCTCCCGATCTTCGCGGCTATGGCGACAGTTCGAAGCCGGATGGAGGAGAAGATCATGCCGGCTATTCCTTTCGGGCGATGGCGCAGGATAACGCCGAGGTCATGTCAGCTCTCGGTTTTGAAAAATTTCAGGTGGCCGGACATGATCGCGGCGCGCGTGCGGCTTTCCGCATGGCCCTCGATTTTCCCGATCGTGTCGAGAGGTTGGCTTCGCTCGATATCGTTCCGACACATCATGCACTTACCAACGTTACTCTCGGCTGGGGGCTCGAGGCCTATCATTGGTTTTTCATGGCGCAGAAGGCGCCATTCCCGGAAAAGCTTCTGACGGCCGACCTTGACTACTACATCGACTACAAACTCAACAAGAAAGGCGTTGGCCTGGAGATATTCAGCCCGGAAGCAATGGCCGAATACAAGCGCTGCACCACGCCTGAGCAGATCCACGCGGTATGTGAAGATTATCGCGCAACCGTCAGCGTCGATCTCGCCATGGATACGGCCGATTTCGGCAAGCGCACGATCGGCTGTCCCGTGCTGGTGCTGTGGGGATCCAACAGCCATTGCGGCCGTCACTTCGCCCCACTCGAGGCGTGGAAGCCCTGGGCTCCCGACATGCGAGGCTGGGCCATGCCGACCGGCCACTACCCGGCCGAGCAACGTCCCGATCTTGTTTATCATGCGTTTTGGAAGTTCTTCAACGGCCAGGAGCCGGAAGAGATAAAGGCTTAGCTCAAAGACTGCCTTTTACAAATACTAGACTTGGCGAACTAACCCAGCGCCGCGATGATCCCGCGTGTCATCCCGGCAGTGTCCGCGGTTCCCCTTATATCGCGGGTGCGGGTCTCGGGACTTGCGAGCGCAGAGGCGATTGCCCTCTCCATGAGGGCGGCCGCTTCTATGGCTTGCGCAATCTTGCGGTTGTGGCCGAGCCACTCGATCATCATTCGCGCCGATTCGATCATTGCAAACGGGTTGGCTATGCCCTTGCCGGCAATATCCGGCGCGGAGCCGTGCGTTGCCTGCGCCATCGCCAGATTGCCCTCGCCGATGCACAAGCCCGGCGCCATGCCAAGCCCGCCGACAAGCCCTGCCGCTTCATCGGTCAATATATCGCCGAACATGTTGGTGGTGACGATGACGTCGAAGCTCTGCGGATCCCGGATGAGACGCATCGCCATCGTATCGACGATCACTTCGTTGACAGTGACATCGGGAAATTCCTTGGCGACCCGATAGCACTCTTCGACAAACATGCCGCAACCGAGCTTGAAGACCGTGTTCTTGTGGACGAGCGTCAGGCGCTTCTTGCGCTGCTGTGCGATCTCGAAGGCGGCCCGCGCCACGCGTGACGAGCCAACCCGCGTGATGACGCGGACCGAGATCGTCACGTCTTCGGTCGGCCGGAATTCACCTGAACCCGCAACGACGTTTCGGTCGGGCTGGAACCCTTCATTGTTCTCGCGCACGATGACGAGATCGATGCCCTCGTGAATCGCGCCAAGACCGGGAAAGGACTTGGTGGGACGGACATTGGCGAAGAGGTTGAAGCCCTTGCGCATGATCGGATGCGGATTGATGGCGCCGGGAACTTTCGGGTATGCCTGATGTCCGATCGGACCAAGAATGAACCCGTCCATGCTGGAAAGCGTCTCCATCGTGCCTTCGGGAAATGTCGAACCATGGGTATCGAGCGCGGTGCGGCCGATGGGCATTGGCCGCCAATCGATCTGCAGTCCTGTCCTGGCAGCGGCAGCGCGCGTCACTTCGACAGCAGCCGGCACGATTTCGTGGCCGATGTCGTCGCCGTTCAAAATCCCGATCACGAGATGGCTGGTCATGAAAACGGTCCTTTCAATCAGAGGTGGCGTCGAGACGACGCGAAAAGGTTTCAAAGATGCGGAGTGTGAAGAGGATGGTCGTCATGACGACAGCAATCCGTGTAATCTGGAACGCGGTCACGGTGGTCGCATCGAGATGCATGGCCGTTGCGGTGAGAGCCATTTCCGTTACGCCCGCCGGTGCAACGGCAAGCAGGCTCGTGACGAAGGAAAGACCGGTCGCCGCCGAGAGAGCCCAGGCTATTCCGACAGCGACGATCAGCAGAAAGGCGGTGGTCATCAGGGCCGAGGAACTGACGCGCCACAATCTGCCGAGAAGCGACCGCCGAAAGCGGCAGCCAAGCCAGACGCCGATGACAACCTGCGCGATCGTCAGGACGATCGACGGGACCGCAAACGGACCGAAGCCAAAGCCGGAAACGAGTGCACCTATCGCCGCCGGAACAAGCAGCCAGGTGTTCGGAAGTTTCAACCCCCGAATGAGAAATCCCGCTGACGCGCCTGCAGCGAAAAGGGCGATGAGCGGCAATGCCTCGCCGCGAAACGGTATCGGCGGAATGTTGATGCCCCCATCCTGTGCAAAGATCGTCACGAGAAAGGGAACGGTCGTCACGATGGTGGTTACGCGTATCAGATGGACCACGGCGACTATGTCGCTGTCGGCGCCCTTCTGGTGTGCGACAACGGCCATCTCGGCAAGACCGGCGGCTGCGGTAGCGAAGAAAGCGGTCTTGCGATCTGTACCGGCAAGCTTTCGCAGGATCAGCGCGGCGATCATCGTCGCAACGACCATCAAGACCGTTGCAACCAGCATGAACGGGAGCAGTTTCGCGATCGCGACAACGACGGCGGGAACAAAGCGCAGACCGATTGCCAGCCCTACTGCCACCTGACCAAGTTCACGGCCATAGGGCAAGGCAGCAAGCGGTGCGCCAAGGATTGCGGCACTGCCGCAAGCCAGAAGCGGACCGAGTAGATAGGGGAGCGGCATCGAGATGCTTTTAGCGATCAAAGCGCCCGCGATGCCGATCAGAAACGCCAGACCAATCCTCGCGAGGGTGCGGTCGAAGACCCGCGGACCGCCACCCCATGTTCCCGAGTCTGGCATGGTGATTTTCGTCAGGCGACCGAGATGAGACGCGCCGACAGATCGTCCAGGCTGCGGAGGTTTTCCAGGCCCCGCACCAGTTCGACGATTTCATCGGCTTTGACGCGCGACATTCCTGCGAATTCCGCGTTCTCGCGGAACTTGCCTGCCACCTCCTCATAGCTCATTGGAAAGGCCGGACTGCCCTTGCCAAAATCTGCACGCCCGGAAATCTTTCGGCCATCCTTGAGTTCGATATCGATGAGGGTTGTCATGAGGTGATAGCCAGCAGCCTCGGCCTCATCGTCTATGACGAAGTCGACCTTCTCGATCATGGCCTTGACGTCCTCGCGTTCGACCGTCGCATCGGTAAACTCGTTGAGACCGGCGCGACCCTCGATCAGCAATATCGCCATGCAGAATTCCATCGAGAATTTGGCCTGGAGCTCATCCTTGGGGCGATGATGGATCAGAGCATTCGGCATGTTGGAATTGGTGCCGACGCGGACGTGACTTACATCCTCGGCGCGAATGCCATGCTCTTTGATCAGCCGCAGCATTTCGGTCATACCGGGATGAGTGAGGGAGCCCGACGGATGCGGCTTGATGGAGACACCTGGATTGGCGAAAGTCCATGGCGCGCCAAGCTTGTCGAGGATCGCAGTCTGGTCGTAACCGCCACCGGCCGCGGCAAAGAAGCCGCGCGGAGCTTCCAATATCCTTGGCGTTGCGGTCCAGCCGTATGATGCGAACTGTGCCGCCGCAACGCCACTTTCCGACGAGCGACCCGCATGGAATGGCTTGGTCATGGTGCCGAAATTCTCTCGCAGGCCCGCAGACTGGCTGCCGGCAATCGACAGCGCACGCTGTGTGGTCGCGACATCGAAGCCCATGAGCCTTGCGCTCGCGGCTGCGGCGGCGAACGTCCCGCAGGTTGCAGTCGCGTGGAAGCCAGTCTGGTAATGGCGCGGGGCAATGGCTTCAGCGATCTTGCACTCGACCTCTACGCCCAGATGATATGCCAGCATGAAATCCGTGCCGGAAGACTTTACCAACTCGCCGATCGCAAAGGCTGCCGGCAGGGCTGGTGCGGTCGGATGCGTGAGCAGGCCATAAACGCGGTCCTTGGCGACAGCCAATTGCGTGTCATCATAGTCGTCTGCATGGATGCCGACACCGTTGGCGAAGGCTGCAAAGCGAGGTGCTACCTTGCGGCCACCGCCGATGACGGTCGCAGCGCCGTCGGCCAGACCGAGATCATCCAGATGCTGGCGCACCAGTTCGCCGCTCTTGGCCACAGAACCGGAAAGCGCAAGTCCAAAGCCATCGAGTATCGATTTCTTGCCGAGTTCGACCACTTCCGCCGAGAGATCCGAAAGTTTCGTTTCAACCACGAATTCGGCGACGTATTTTGTCAGCTCGATGTCGATTGCCCTGTTCTGGTTCATGCCAAATCCTCTTGTGTCACATCTGTCTTGAACAATTCTCAAGTCGACTGTGCTAGGAGGATTGTTAATTGTCAACAGTTTTGTGTTGGCAAAAGAGACCTGACGTGAAGCAAATCACATCGGGCCGACTAGATGTCGCTGGCGGACTTTTCCACGCCGCGCTGTTTGCGGGTCGTCGTCTTTTCCAATGTTTCGGCTGCTATGGCCGGCTGGCCGGCCTGACGCGTGCGTACGATGCCGTTGAGAATATGGGCACGTGCAGCGATGAGGCTGCGAACGGGATCGCGCGCCTCGAGAGCATCGACGATCGCGCGATGTTCTTCGTTGGAAATATGCAGGACGTCGTGGCTCGAAAGGGCGCGATATCGTTGAATGTGCAACTCGCGCACAAAGCTCTGATATATGAGCTCAAGTCGTTTATTGCCAGCCATATGCGTGATCTGCTTGTGGAATTCGAGATTGACCGGGTAGTAAATGTGGACGTCACCCAATGCGACAATCTCGTCCATGCGTTGTAACAGAGCGCGGAGGATGGCGATCTGGGCATCGGTCACCCGCTCCGCCAGCATCATTGCCATGCACCCGAATACTCCCGCGCGAGCTTCGGAAAGATCCTGGGCTTCGTCATTGGTCAGTGCCCGGATGAAGAAACCGCGGTTCGGAATAATCTCGATGAGACCCATTGCCGCCAGGGCGCTGCAAGCCTCGCGGATGGGTCCGCGGCTCACGCCCAGCCTCTGCGATAGACCGTTTTCGTTCACGCGTTCATTCGGCTTGAGTTCGCCGTCAATGATCATGCGCTCGATCTCCGCCTGCACAACATTAGCGAGCGAGCGGGTCCGGAGAAAGTCGATCGCGGACAGGTTATGCGGGGCGTTCGTTATGTCTGACATGCGCAAGCCATTTTGACAGTTCCAATACGTGGAGCTCGACCTTGCGGGCATTGCTCCTCCAGCCCTCGTTTAGCAGCAATTCCCGCGATTGGCGACCCTGCCTGCTGGCGGGGCAGCAAAGCTAGCCTCGCGCATTCATCTGGGAGCCGCCAAGAACAGGAACCCGGTTGGCGACAAAGACCACGGCAAAGGATGCGGCAAGCAATATGATACCGAGAACGCATATCGCGCCGAGATCACCACTCTCGTTGAGATCATAGATGATGACCGAGACAAGCTTGGTATTCGCCGTCGTGAGCAGGATTGTTGCCGACAATTCGCGAATTGTACCGACGAAGACAAAACACCATGCGGCGACCACGCTCGTCCGCAGAAGCGGTGCGGTGATATCCCAAAGAGTTTTCAGCCGGGAAGCCCCCATGATACGCCCCGCTTCTTCCAGCTCCGGATGGACACCGGAAAAAGCCGAGGACATTTGCTGGTAGCCTGCCGGCAGCTCGATCGTCATGAAGGCAATGAGCAGGATCCAGATCGTGCCATAGAGCTGGAATGTCGGATTGGCATAGCTGAGGAACAGGCCAACGCCGAGGACGATACCAGGGATCGCGACCGGAGCCGTGGCAAGCACGCCGAGGAAACCCGAGCCCGGAACCGACCTTCGGGTTACCAGGTAGGACACGATCAGTGCAATTGCCGTAACTGCGGTCGCGGTGAGAAAGCCGAGAAGGAATGTGTTGCGAAGGGCGAGCTGTGTCGCCGAGAATTCGAAAAGCACAAAACGCCAATGGCTCAACGTCAGGGTGCTGAGATTGATCGGATCGCCGACAGTCCCAGTGAAAGCCGTCTTCAGGATCGCGAGATAGGGCAAGATGATCGTCAGGCTCAACACGGTAAGCACGAAGGCGATTGCTACCCACTTCCATGGACCAAGCTTGGTGATTCGTGGCGTCCCGCTCTTTCCGCCGAGAACGGTATAGCCTTTGCGTCCGAGGATCGACTTCTGCGCACGCAGGAGGATTACGGTGATGATCAGCAAGGGAAGCGCAGCCGCTGCTGCGAGCCCGAGACGAGGCGGAAATTGAAACAGGCTCCAGATTTTCGTCGTGATCACATGGAATCCGGCAGGCAGCGCAAGGATGGCCGGAGAGCCGAACATCGTCAGCGCCTGCAAAATGGCAATCAGCGTTCCGGCCAGCATCGCCGGCAATACAAGCGGAATAGTGACCTTTCGCAGTGTCGTCATGGATTTCCCGCCGAGAATCGAAGAAGCATCCTCAAGATCGGACGGAACCCTGTCGAGTGCGTTCGCGACGAGCGTGAAGACGTAGGGGAAAGTGAAACAGGCGATGGCAAAGACGAGGCCGCTGAACGTATAGATATTCACCAGATACTCGGAAGCTTCGAGCCCGAAGATGCTTCTGTAGATGATGTTGACGATACCGCTGTTGGGTGCCGCCAGGATCTCATAGGCGATTGCGCCGAGGAAGGGCGGAGTGACGAACGATGCCGTGACGAGCATGCGGATCGTTCGCCTTCCCGGCAGGTCCGTTCGCGCAACGAGCCAGGCCATAGGCGTGGCAATGACGCAGGCGAGAGCGCCGACCGCCAGCGCCATTCCGATGGCAAGGCCGTAAGCACGCAGAAGGGTAGGATCAACGACAAGGGCAATATAATTGTCGAAGGTGGCGCCCCCGCCCGTATCGCTGCGAAAGCTGTAATAGACCAGCCAGAACAGTGGCAGGAGAACCAGGACGCTCAGGACAAGAGTCAACAGAGCGAAAGTAGGCCATGAAAGGTCGATTCCACGGCGCCAACCTTGAGCCGGCAAAGCTTGAACCTGAACGTCACTGGTCATGATCGATTATGTCCCGAAATACTTTTCGTAATTGGCTTTGATCGTGGGAATCTCGGGCTCGAGCTTCTCTGGATCCGAGTGCAAGACCTTGATCTTCGACAGCGGAGTCCGATCCGCCTTCTCCTTGACGTCAGGATGGAATGACCTCAGCCCGCCAAAATCGCTGTTGAGCTGCTGCGCGTCGAGTGAAAAGAGGAATGCGTAGAACAGCTTGGCAGCGTTCGGGTTTGGTGCCTGCTTGAGCACGGCTGCGTTACCGACGGCAAGCGGCGTGCCTTCGTCCGGATAGACGATCTTGATGGGTTTGCCTTCGTCGATAAGACGGAAGACGTTGTACTCATTTCCATCGACTTCCAGCGCCCGTTCGCCCTGAGCAAGCTTCTTTGGCGGCTCGGTCGAAGATTGCACCTGCATGATGTTCTGTTTGCCAAGCTTCTCGAAATATTCCCAGCCGAGCAACTGGCTGAGCACGAATGTCGAGGTCATCACCGTGCCGCTATAACCCGGATGCGCCTTGACCATCTTGTCCTTGAAACGAGGATCGAGCAGGTCGTTCCAAGTCTTGGGCGCATCGGCCTCCTTCATCAGGTCGGTACGATAGGCGATGACGGACAGGTGCGCGCGGTAAGCAGCGAAGTTGCCATCGGGGTCGCGCTCATCGGCAGGCCACTTGTCCGCGACTTCCTGCGGAACCATGGGTTCAAGCCAGCCCTGGCGCTTGAAATACTCGAAATGCACGGCATCGGAGGTTTCGATGACGTCGGCATTGTAGATCCCGGTCGAGTATTCCTGCCCGATGCGCTGGAACACCCGTTCGGATCCGGCCCGCTCTACCTGTACGGCGATGCCCGGATACTTGGATTTGAAATGCTCGGCGAGCTTTTCTGCAACTGCAACGTCAGTCGCGGTATAGAACACTACCTTGCCTTCAGCCTTCGCCGCTGCCTCAAGCTCGGGAGTAATCTGGTAGGGTGCCGGTGCTTCGGCCCAGGCGGCGGACGACGCCAGTCCCGTAGCCAAGAGCGCGGCTGATAAAGCTTTCTTCCACATGCATAGTTCCTCCCTTATTGCGCGAGCGCCCGGCATTTCTCTGGCGGAAAATGCAGCCATACTTCCTGGCCGACCGGGATCGCGACGTTGACTGGTGCGACTGTGCGCACCGTTTCTCCACCAGCGATTGAAACGAGATAATCCCGGTGCGAACCGAGATAGATTTGGCGCGTCACCGTGCCCATCGTGACATTGGTGTCGGTGCTCTTGGGCTTTGCCGACGAAAGCTCGATGTCGTGGTGGCGGACCGAAACCGCCGTCTTCCCAGAACTCGCGGTACTGCCACTGCCGCAACGCAGGACGAGTCCACCTTCGCCGATGACGCTATCCTTGTCGCCGCGGGTGCCGCTGAGAATATTCGTGCCGCCAATGAAGCGCGCGACAAATTCCGTCTCCGGCCGTTCATAAATATCTTCCGGCGATCCCGCCTGCTCGATACGGCCATCATTCATGACGACAATCATGTCGGCGGTGGTCATGGCTTCCGCCTGATCGTGCGTCACATAGACAGTCGTGTAGCGGAACTCGTCGTGGAGCCTGCGAATTTCGAAACGCATCTCCTCGCGCAGATTGGCGTCAAGGTTCGATAGCGGCTCATCAAGAAGCAGGATTTCCGGCTTGATGACCAAGGCACGCGCGAGCGAGACGCGCTGCTGCTGGCCGCCGGAGAGTTCCCCCGGATATCGATCTTCCAGCGGTAGAAGCTGTGTTGCTGCAAGAATCGTCCGGACGCTCTTCGTCACTTCGGATTGGGGAAGGCGCCGCAATTTCAAGCCATAGGCAACATTGTCGAAGACGGTCATATGAGGCCACAGCGCGTAGCTCTGGAAGATCATGGACATGTTGCGTCCTTCGGGGGGCACGGTCGCATGAGCAGACGATATCGTCTTTCCCCCAACGCGTATCTCACCGGCGTTTGCCGGAACAAAGCCGGCAATCAGCCTAAGGGTCGTCGTCTTGCCGCAGCCGGATGGTCCAAGAAGGCAAACCAGCTTGCCCTTGTCCACCGAAAGGTTGACGCCTTTGACGACCGTAAGCGTGCCGTAGCTCTTGGTAAGCCCGTCTAATTCCAGGAATGCCATTCCACCTCCCGAGTGTTCGCAGGTACCGACAGGTCTTCTGCTGAGATTGGCTGACCCGAAGCCTACGAAGCAAATTGAAGACTGTCAACAGATTACTATTTGCAACGCTTCACATTCACTTGTTGCCAGAAATAGCGATGAACTATCCAGTTGACAGATATCCTACAAGTGACTATCAGCGTGAGATCAGCACGTCGACGGGAAACAGCAGAATGGCGTTCAAGACACTGAAGCCTCTACACCGCGCGCCTTTGCTGCATGTCTCCGTGCAGGAAAGCTTGAGGGCTTATATCAACGAGAACGGAATGGAGGCTGGAGCGCCAATGCCGCCTGAAGGCGAACTTGCCAGCCAGCTTGGGGTCAGCCGTAACTCGCTGCGTGAAGGTATCAAGGCGCTGGAGTCGGTTGGCGTACTGGAATCGCGGCGTGGCGTGGGCGTTTTCGTCAAGGCATTCTCCTTCGAGCCATTGCTGGACAATCTCGCCTATGGCCTGGGAGGAGCGCTGCGCCAGATAGAAGAGGTGCTTGAGATTCGCAGGACCCTCGAAGTCGGGCTGATCGCCAAAACCTTGCAGAAGATCACCGATGAAGACATCCGGGAGCTACGGCAGGTGGTGGCCCGCATGCGGGTTCACGCGGAGCGCAACGAGGCGTTCGTCGACGAAGACAGGCTGTTTCACCGGCTGCTTTTCCGCTGTCAGGAGAATGAGACTCTGGTCCGGCTCATCGAGGTGTTCTGGCTCGCATTCTACAAGGCTTCCGATTTCGTCAATCTGGAAAACACAGACCCGATGGCGACCTGGCGCGACCATGAGGCGATCGTCGATGCCGTGGAAGCCAGAAACCTCGAAGACGCGCGCAACCGTCTCGACAGTCACTACGAGGGCATCGCCCGGGTGATTGAACACAACAAAGCGACTTCAAATGGGAGGATATCATGAAACTTAGAATGATCGCTTCGGCGCTGGCATTGTCCGCTGCGTTGATTGGCAGCGCGTCTCTGGCGCCGGTCACCGCTCAGGCGGCAACCCTCTCCGGCGGGTTTGATGTCGGACCGGGAGGGTTCCAGGGCAACTTCAACCCATTGGCAGCCACTTCCGGCTTCACCTGGCTCAGCATCTACTTCGAACCGCTCGTCACCTATGACGAGAAGTTGCAGAAGGTCGTCGGTGTGCTGGCGAATAGCTACGAAGTCAGCGCCGACCAGCTAACCTATACGTTCAAGCTGAAGGATGCCAAATGGCACGACGGCAAGCCGTTCACAGCCAAGGACGCCAAGTTCACGATGAGCCTTGCCATGGACGCAAAGTCGGGCTCCGTGCTTGCCGCGAGATTGAAAGCAGTCTCGTCGGTGGAAGCCCCGGATGATCGCACGCTGGTGGTCAAGCTGAGTGCCCCAAGCGCCAGCACCCTCGATACAATGACCAAGGTGATGATGCTGCCCGAGCACGCATTGGCATCGATACCGGCGGATCAACTCGCCAAGAACGCCTGGTGGTCGACCGCGCCAATCGGCACGGGACCCTTCAAGTTCACCAAATACGTCACCGATCAATATGTCGAACTCGCCGCCAATACAGACTATCGCGACGGCAAACCGGCGCTTGAGCGGGTGATCAACCGCTATTTCGCCAACCCAGCAGCGGCGATTGCTGCGCTTCGCGCCGGTGAGATCCAGTTCACCTATGTCGACTCCAATGATGTTTCGACATTCAAGGACGACGAAGCGTTCAAGGTCATCGAAGGCGACAGCTTCGTCGTCAACTATCTTGGATTCAATCATGAGTCGCCGATCTGGAAAGATGTGCGCGTTCGCAAGGCGGTGATGTACGCGATCAACCGCGACGCCATCATCAAGAGCCTCTACGCCGGTGCGGCCAAGCCAGCCAACTGCGCCTATGTGGCAGAGCGGCTGATCCCGCAGGGCATTGATCCTTACGCGTATGATCCGGAAAAAGCCAAGCAATTGCTCGATGAAGCGGGATGGGCGCAAATCAATGGCGACAAGCCGATCACGCTCCTGACCTACTACACCACTCCGCTCGCCACCAACGTTCTTGCTGCCGTTCAGGCAATGCTCGCGCAGGTAGGAATCAATGTCGTGCCGCGTGCAGTCGATACGCCGACCTATAATAGCATCGTCTTGAATCCGCAGCCGGATATCGGACAGTTTCAGATGGTCTATGCCGGCTTGCAGAACGGTCCGGATGCGGGAAGCATCAATGTCGGGCTCAACGAAAAGCAGATACCGCCAGCGGGTCCCAACGTGGTGCGCGCGCGAATGCCCGAACTCAACAAGGCGCTCGACACTGCCCTTGCCGAGATTGACGCTACCAAGCGCGACAGCCGCTATCAGGAAGTATGCAAGGTCATGAATACCGATCTGCCCTGGGCAACTCTCTGGGTCGCCAATCGCTACGGCGTCGTTTCGGCGAAGGTCAAGGATTTCATCTGGACACCGGCGCCGGGCGGCGGCCCCTATCAGGCTCATCCGGAAAAGTGGTCGACCGGCGAGTGAACGCAACCAACTGATCCCAGTTTGAGGGGTGGCAAGCGGCCACCCCGGCAAAACGGAACCGATATGCTTCAATACAGTTTTCGACGTCTGCTGGTGGGAGTTGGCATGCTCCTCGCGCTGAGCATGCTGATCTTCATCCTGCTGCGTCTTACCCCCGGCGACCCGATCGATGCCTATATCGATCCCAACATTCCCATGTCGCCGGAGCAGCTTGCACAATTGCGCAGTCAGCTTGGACTCGACAAGCCATTGCCTGCCCAATATCTGGCCTGGCTGCAACAGGCCATCTCGGGAAATCTCGGTTATTCGATCAAGCGCCAGGACCAGCCGGTGCTGGATCTGGTATTGTCGCGCATCGGACCGACGGTCCTGTTGATGGGATCGGCATTGCTGATCGCCATCGTCACGGGAATCGTCACCGGCGTTGTCAGCGCAGTGCGGCGAAACACGTCCGTCGATCTTGCGTTTTCCGTGTTTGCGCTTGTCGGCATTTCGAGCCCGGCATTCCTGAGCGCGCTGATCGGACTGTATATCTTCGCGGTTCGCCTGAAGCTGGCTCCCTCGGGCGGCATGCTGACGCCGGGCGCGGAGTTTTCCATCGGCGATCTGCTCCATCATCTCATCTTGCCCGCAGCGCTTCTCTCGATCGCCCAGGCCGCATTGATCATGCGCTACATGCGCTCGTCACTCCTCGAAGTTCTCAATCAGGATTATGTGCGCACGGCTCGGGCGAAAGGCGTCAAGGAATTCTGGGTCATCGCCAAACATGCCTTGCGCAACGCACTGTTACCGGTAGTGACGGTAATCGGCTCCACCATCGGCCTTGCAATAGGCGGGGCGATTTTCATCGAGAGCGTGTTCAACTGGCCGGGCATGGGTCTCTTGCTGGTGAACGCGGTGGAGACGCGTGACTATCCGGTGATCATGGGCGCGACATTGATCATCGGCGCCTGCGTGATCATCGTGAACCTACTGACCGATATCACCTACGCGGTCATCGATCCGCGCATAAAGGTGGGCTGAGATGCTTGCACGCACCCCCTCCCGCAGCCCCGGTCCCATGGCTCGGGCCCTTCACCGCTTCGGTCACAACAAGGCCGCGCTCTTCGGCGTATGCGTCATCGTGCCGATGCTCGCGATGATCCTGTCCTACCCGCTGTGGTGGGCTTTCAAGCCAAACGACATTGACCTGCTTGCCATGAACAGCGGTCCAAGCGCCAGCCACTGGTTCGGAACCGATGGAGTAGGCCGCGATGTATTCGTGCGTGTCATGGAGGGCGGCCGCATCTCTCTGCTGGTGGCCGTGGCCTCGACTGCCATTTCCGCGATCATAGGATTTCTGGTCGGTGCGATATCGGCATTTGCCGGTCGCTGGGTCGACGCCGTGAGCATGCGCTTTGTCGATCTCGTCATGACGCTGCCGCCGGTCATCTTCCTGCTGGTACTGGCGTCGATTGCCGGTACCGGCATCTGGCCAACCGTGCTCGTCATATCTCTGCTGTCATGGCCGCTCCTGTCGCGCATGATCCGCTCGCGTCTGCTCGAATTGCGCGAGCGGGACTTCGTGCTTGCGTCACGTGGCATGGGAGCAGGCCTTGGGCATCTCCTTTTCCGGCACGGCCTGCCGAACTCCATCGACATCCTTGTCGTCTATGCGACGCTGCAGATTGCCAATGCGATTCTACTGGAAGCAGGACTGTCCTTTCTCGGTCTTGGCATCGCGCCACCCGCCGCGAGCTGGGGCAACATGCTCAACGCAGCGCGCTCGACGGCCGTTCTCGAACAATTCCCCTGGCAATGGCTGTTCCCGGGTGGAGCGTTGGTCCTTGCCGTCCTTGCAATCAACTTTATTGGCGATGGTCTGAGGGATGCCTTCGATCCTCGCGCCGAACTGAACTGACAAAGAAAGAAAGTGAAAATGACAAAATTTCATGGGGTTGTTCCTCCTGTCGTAACACCTCTCAACGCGGACTTCACGGTGGACTATCCGTCCTATACGCGGGTTCTCGAACATCTGATCGGCGCGGGCTGCCAGGGCGTATTCGTGCTCGGCTCGACGAGTGAAGTGGTGTTCCACAACGAGAAAATACGTCGTGAAATCCTCGAACACTCCGTCAAGATCGTCAATGGCCGCGTGCCGGTCATTGCAGGCGTTCTCGATGCAACGACCGACAATGTCATCGAGCATGCCAGGGTAGCGAAGGCAGCAGGTGCTGCTGCAGCCGTCGTAACGGCACCATACTACACCGTCACCAGCCAGCCCGAGATCATCGACCACTTCCGCTATATCAAGGATGCCGTCGACATTCCGCTCGTCGCCTATGACATCCCCGTCTGCGTTCACGCCAAGCTGGCCCGTTCGACAGTGACGACGCTGGCCAGGGAAGGCACCATTATCGGTCTCAAGGATTCGAGCGGCGACGACGGAAATTTCCGCTACGCGCTCCTCGACCTTGCTGAGCATAGTGATTTTTTCCTGATGACCGGTTCCGAGATCGTCGTGGACAACGCGCTGTCCATGGGTGCGCATGGCGTTGTCCCCGGTCTCGCCAACGTGGATCCGCACGGCTATGTCCGCTTGTGGGATGCCGCACAGCGTGGCGACTGGACAGCCGCGCGCAAGGAACAGGAAAGGCTCTGCCGCCTGTTTGAGATCGTCTGGGTTGGACAAAACCGCGTCAGTGGCGGCGCGTCCGGCGTTGGCGGGTTCAAGACCGCCATGCGCAACCTCGGCATTATCGACACCAATCTCATGCCGAGACCAAGACAGGCGCTCAACGATGCAGAGGCGGCAAAGATCGACGCCATTTTGCGCTCAACGGGACTGCTTGGCTGAGATCGGACATGGACAAGCGCCTGGAACCAATTCTCGATATTCACGGGCTGCGGACAATCTTCCGCACCCGCGGCGGCGAGATCACGGCCGTCAATGGTCTCGACCTGGCTGTTGCAGCCGGCGAAACGGTGGCACTTGTCGGCGAATCCGGTTCCGGAAAATCCGTGACCAGCCTGTCGGTCATGCGCCTGTTGACCCGCAACGTCGGGTCGATTGCCGCAGGAAGCATCCGCTTCAAGAGCAAGGATGGAGCGGTTCGTGATCTTGTCACGCTCGACGAAGAGCAGATGCGGAGAATTCGCGGCAATGAGATCGGCATGGTGTTCCAGGAGCCGATGTCGAGCCTCAACCCGGTGTTTACGGTCGGAGACCAGATCGCCGAACCCATTCGCATCCATCGCGGTGCTGACCGGAAAAGCGCGATGGACGTAGCAGTGGCGCTTCTGGATCAGGTGGGCATCCCCGATGCGAGACGCCGGGCGGGTCAGTATCCGCATGAACTCTCCGGCGGCATGCGGCAGCGCGCTACAATCGCCATGGCGCTTGCCTGCGATCCGACGTTGCTGATCGCCGACGAACCGACGACGGCGCTCGACGTGACCATACAGGCGCAAATCCTGGATCTGTTGCTCAAGCTCCAGCGCGAGCGGGGCATGGGCATGCTTTTCGTCACTCACAACCTGGGCGTGGTCGCCGAGATCGCCCATCGCGTCGCGGTCATGTATGCGGGGCGGATCGTCGAGGAAGGGCCAGTCGCGGAGGTGTTCCGCAATCCGCGCCATCCTTATACACTCGGTCTTCTCGCTTCCATGCCAAGGCTAGGCGATGCCACGCGCATGAAGCAGGCAGGCGAACAGCTTGCAGCAATCCCCGGTGTTGTACCCAGTCTTGCCGACATGCCGGACGGATGTGCATTCTCCCCGCGCTGCCTTTATGCCATCGATGCCTGCCGGCAGGCGGTGCCGCCGCTCCTTGCGGTGAATGCGATGCACCGAAGCCGCTGCATCCGCTGGCAGGAGGTGAGTCGATGAGCGCTGCACCATTCCTCGTCGTCCGCGATTTGGCAAAACATTACGTTTCCCGCGGCAAAAGACTCAATATCCTGGAAGGCATCTCATTCGAGATAGCGAAGGGCGAAGTTGTCGGTCTTGTCGGTGAATCGGGCAGCGGCAAGACCACCATCGGCCGTTCGGTACTGCGTCTGGTCGAGCCTTCTTCGGGTAGCGTAACATTCGACGGAACCGAATTGACGACGCTCTCTGCCGCGCAGATGCGACGGACGCGGCCCCGAATGCAGTATATATTCCAGGATCCCTTTGCCAGCCTGTCACCGCGCATGACAATTGGCGAGATACTGACCGAAGGTTTGAACATCCAGGGAATCGGCACGCGCAAGGATCGGCTCGACCGGGCCAGAACCGCACTGGAACAGGTCGATCTTCCTGCCGAAGCAGTCAACCGATACGCGCATGAGTTTTCCGGCGGGCAGCGTCAGCGCATCGGCATCGCTCGCGCCCTGACGCTTGCGCCGGAATTCATCGTTGCGGACGAGCCCGTCTCCGCACTCGATGTATCGATCCAGGCACAGGTGATCAATCTCCTGCGCGACCTGCAGCAGCGGCTCGGCCTGACCATGCTGTTCATCTCGCATGATCTCGCGGTTGTGGAATATATATGCGACCGGGTGATCGTTCTCTATCTCGGCCGCATCATGGAAATTGCGCCCAGTGCTGATCTCTATGCGAGGCCGCAACATCCCTATACGAGGGCGCTTCTGTCGGCGATCCCATCGCCTGATCCCGACGCACAGCGCAACCGGCAGATACTCAAGGGCGATATTCCAAGCCCGGCCAATCCGCCGAGCGGCTGCGTGTTTCGTACGCGTTGTCCGGTGGCGCTTGAGGCGTGCGCCCATACGGTGCCGGAATTGCGTGAAATAGCTCCCGGCCGCTTCAAGGCTTGTATCCGCGACGATCTGAACTAGGAGCTCGAGGTGAAATCCGGAGAATTTGCGATCAGGGGCAATTGGGCAAGCTTGCTCCTGCCTATCGAGGCGGACGATAATATCGAGTTCGGCAAGCTGGGGGACGAGATCGACATTTTGATCGAGGCGAAGGTCGATGGTATCTACTCCAATGGCACAGCAGGCGAATTCCACAACCAGAGCGAAGAAGAATTCGATCGCATTCAGCTGATGCTGGCCGAGCGCTGCCATAAAGCGGGCATGGCTTTCGTTATCGGTGCCTGTCAGCCCGACTCAACGATCATGCTGAACCGTGTGAGACGCGCCGCTTCGCTGCAACCAGCTGCCATCCAGCTTATCCTGCCGGACTGGTGGCCGCTGACCGACACAGAGGCGATCGACTATCTCAACCGGGCAATGGAGATATCCAACGGCATTCCGCTCATTCTCTATAATCCACCGCATGCAAAACGCGTTCTTTCACCGAGGGAACTCGGTGGGATATTGGCTGAAACACCGGGCGTGATTGGTGTGAAACTCGCAGATGGTGACTCGGCCTGGTACGCGGAAGCCCGGGAGCATCTGTCGCGCACGGCACTTTTCGTGCCGGGACATCATCTTGCGACGGGGATCAGGGAAGGGATAGCCGCAGGTTCTTTCTCAAACGTCGCCTGCCTCAATCCTCGCGGCGCACAACGCTGGAGCGACCTGATGCGGACGGACATTGGCGCCGCAATCGAAACCGAAAAACGCATCTGCAAATTCATGGACCAGCATATCGTTCCGTTCAGGCAGAAGGCCGGCTATTCAAATGCTGCGCTGGATAAATTGCTCTGCGCAATCGGCAAATGGGGGCCGGTAAGTACACGCTTACGGTTTCCTTACCGATGGATCGACGACAGTGAAGCGGATCGCCTGCGCATCGTTGCCCGGCGGGAACTGGGCGAGATCATGATCTGAGTTCGCCGCGGGCTATTTCGGAGCGTGCGACTGCACGACCTTCCTGCATTCCGGGGTGAGCTTGTCCACTTGCTTGGCCAAACATTCGATGACCCGGCCGCCGCCCGGTATCACGCCGGCGCAATATTTTTCGAAGTCGGCCATGCAGGCCGTGCGCTCGGCTGCCGTCTGTGCCATGGCGGCGGTGGAGAAAAACGCAACTGCGAAAACTGCCACAATGAGCCGCACTGCAACCTCCCACAATTTTTGATGGAGAGCTTTCTCTCCGATGTGGAATAACGTAGCATCGAAAATGCATTTTCTGCAAAGGCCAACCGGGGGACATGATGGCCGGATTCAGCAACCTGCACAGGCGGCGACAGCAACGCGTTTCAAGCGCGGGCCGAAGGACGGCAATGGTTTGCGCTGCATTGATCGCGCTGGGACTGGCCGGCTGCAACCAAGAGAACAGCTACGTTCCGCCGCCACCGCCCAAGGTCGATGTCGCGCATCCGGTAAAGCAGAACGTTACCCCCTATCTCGAAGCGACGGGCAATACGGCGGCCGTCAATGAGACTGCGCTGGTGGCGCGGGTGCAGGGTTTTGTCGAGGAGATCGACTATAAGGATGGCGATGCGGTAAAGGCCGGCACCGTGCTCTTCGTCATCGAACCCGAGCCCTATCAATTGGCACTCGACCAGGCAAATGCCGCAAAGGCATCGGCAGACGCTGCCGTCAAGCTTTCGCAAGCGGAATACGAGCGGCAGGCGGCGCTAGTTGCCAAGACCTTTGCCACGCAACAGGACCTGCAGAAGGCCGAGGCCCAACGCGAAGCTGATCTTGCCGTTCAGCAGCAGGCGGCGTCGAATGTCAAACAAGCCGAGCTCAACCTCAGCTATACAAAGGTGAAAGCGCCCTTCGATGGCGTCGTCACGGCTCGGCTGGTTTCCGTCGGCGAGCTTGTTGGTGCGTCGACCACGACGCTTGCCTCTATCGTCGAGTTCGATCCCATCTATGTCGATTTCAATATCAGCGAAAAGGATGTGCTGCGTATCCGCGGTGATATGGTGAAACGCGGGATGACCGCGCAGGACCTTAAGAAAGTGCCCGCGGAAGTCGGAACGCAAACCGAGACCGGTTACCCGCACGCCGGCACTCTCGACTATGTGGCACCCACTATAACCGCGTCGACTGGCATGCTGGCCGTCCGCGCTGTGCTGCCCAATGCGGATCGGCAATTGCTGCCCGGCTATTTCGTCCGCGTGCGCGTTCCCTTGTTCGAAGAGCCTGGGATGTTGCTTGTGCCCGATCGCGCCATCGGCAGCGATCAGAGCGGGCGCTATGTGCTGGTTGCCGGCAAGGACGATATCGTCGAGCAGCGGAAGGTCGAGATCGGTCAACTGGTCGGTGAACTGCGGGTGGTAACGACAGGTCTGCAACCGGAGGACCGTGTCGTTGTTACAGGTCTGCTCTCGGCCATACCCGGTCAAAAGATCGAGCCGCAGCTGATGGAAATCAGCGCCTTTGCGGCAAATGGCGCCGCGCAATGATCTCGAAGTTCTTCATAGAACGGCCGGTACTGGCCAATGTAATCGCCATTCTCATGGTGGTCATCGGTTTTGTTTCGCTCTATTCGCTGCCGGTCGCTCAGTATCCGAATGTCGTGCCGCCAACCGTGCAGGTCACGACCCGTTATCCCGGAGCCAGTGCTCGTACGCTGATCGATACGGTGGCGTTGCCGATCGAGCAACAGGTAAACGGCGTCGAGGACATGCTCTACATGCAGTCCTATTCTGCTTCGGACGGCAGCTACTCGCTTACCGTAACATTTGCGATTGGCACCGACCTCGACGCAGCACAGGTCCTGGTACAGAACCGCGTTTCCGCCGCCTTGGCATCGCTGCCGCAATCCGTGCAGGTCCAGGGCGTCAACGTGCAGAAGAAATCGACGTCGATTCTCGAGATCGTCACTCTGACCTCGCCGGACAAAAGCCACGACAGTCTCTATCTCAGCAATTACGCCACGATAGCGCTCAAAGACGAGATTGCCCGCATCCCCGGCGTCGGCAACGTCACGGTATTTGGCGCCGGACAATATTCCATGCGCATCTGGCTCGACCCGAACAAGATGCAGGCGCGGGGCCTTACCGCTCAGGATGTCATTCAGTCGCTGCAGCAGCAAAGCGAGCAGGTTACGGCGGGTCAGGTGGGCATGCCACCGGCACCGGAAAACCAATCCTTCCAATATACGATCAATGTCGAGAGCCGCCTTGACTATCCAGAGCAGTTTGCTGCCGTCATAGTCAAGACCGATACGAATGGCGGCATGACGCGCGTGCGCGATATAGGCCGGGTGGAACTCGGCGCGCAGACATATAGCCAGGTGTTCAAGCTCGACGGCGCAGATTCGGCGGGGCTTGCGATCTTCCTTTCTCCGGGCGCCAACGCACTTGATGTCGCTCAACGAGTAAGCGCCAGGATGAAGACGCTGGCCGGCGAATTTCCCCAGGGCGTCACGTATTCCATTCCCTTCGATACGACCACCTTCGTCAGCCAGGCAATCGGCGAAGTGTACAAAACCTTGCTGGAAGCCGCGCTTCTGGTTCTGATCGTCATCCTCGTTTTCCTGCAGGACTGGCGGGCGATGCTGGTGCCGGCGACAACTGTGCCAGTGACGATCATCGGCGCTTTCGCCGCGATGGCGGCAATGGGCTTCTCGGTCAATCTTTCCACCCTGTTCGCTATTGTGCTGGCGATCGGCATCGTCGTCGACGATGCCATCGTTGTAGTCGAGAGTGCCGCGCATAATATGGAACGGGGCATGTCCGGCCATGATGCAGCGATCAGCGCCATGGATACGCTCTTCGGACCGATCGTCGGGATCACGCTTGTCCTTATGGCGGTGTTTCTGCCTGCCGCATTCCTCCCGGGCATCACGGGACAGATATTCGCGCAATTCGCGCTGGTAATCGCGGCGACCGCGCTGATCAGTGCCATCAACGCCGCGACATTGAAGCCGACGCAGTGCGCCATGTGGCTGCGGCCACCCGTACCGCCGGAGAGGCGTAACTTCTTCTTTCGCGGCTTCAATTCAGTCTATCAGAGACTTGAAAATGGCTATGTCCGCGTGATCGGCTCCATGGTCGCGCGTAGCGGAACCATGGCGGCAATCGCGCTGCTCATCATAGCCGCCGCCGGATATGGCATGTCACGTGCGCCAACAAGCTTCCTGCCGATAGAGGATCAAGGCTATCTGCTGGCAGCGGTGCAATTGCCGGACGGCGCTGCCCTTGGCCGAACGCAAGCGTCGCTGGAGGAACTGGGGCGGGTTGCGAAGGAAACGCCCGGCGTCGCCCAGGTCATTACGATCGCCGGCGTCTCCGCCCTCGACAATAATTCCGCGCTCGCCAATGCGGGACTTGCCTACATCATGCTCAACGACTGGAGTGAGCGCGGCAAGGGCGAAGACCTGGCTTCGCTTTACACGACGCTCAACGCCAAATTGAAGAACGTTGGCGAGGGCAGGGTGCTCGTTCTGCCCCCGCCGCCGATCCAGGGGATCGGCAATGCCGGCGGCTTCACCATGCAGACGGAGCTGCGCGACGGCAGTTTCGATCTTGCGAAGTTGCAGAGCTTGACCAATGCCGTGGTGAAAGCTGCTGAATCTCAATCGGGCATACAGAGTATCAATGCCCCCTTCCGGGCGACTGCACCGCAGTATGATGTAGCGATCGATCGCGAGAAGGTTGAAAACCTGCAGCTGACAACCGATCAGGTATTCGACGCGCTGGCGAGCTATCTCGGCTCCAGCTATGTCGCTCAATTCAACAAGTTCGGGCGAGTGTTCCAGATCTATGCCCAGGGGGATGCGCAATTTCGCCTGACGCCGGAAAGCATCAACAGCCTGACCGTGCGGAACAAGAATGGCGACATGATTTCGCTCGGTACGGTGCTAACGATCACACCGAGCGTCGGACCCTCCCTCATCAGCCTCTACAACCTTTATCCTTCAGCTTCGATCATCGGCGTACCTGCGGCGACATTCTCGTCGGGTGAAGCAATGAAGCTCATGGAGGAAATCGCGACCGCCACGCTGCCTAATGGCTCCAGCTTCGAGTGGACGGCGCTCTCGTTCCAGGAGAAGCTTGTGGGCAACCAGATGATCCTTGTCTTCGCCCTTGCACTGTTGCTGGTCTATCTGGTGCTGGCGGGGCAATATGAAAGCTGGATCGCCCCGGTATCAGTGCTGCTCGCCGCCCCATTGTCATTGATTGGTCCCGTTTCGATTTTCCTGGGCCTGCATGTCGCGATCAATCTTTACGTTCAGATCGGCCTTATCCTGCTCCTCGCTCTCTCGGCCAAGAACGCCATTCTCATCGTCGAGATGGCGCGAGAATTGCGTGCCTCCGGCAAGTCGATCATCGAGTCTGCGACCGGCGCTGCCCGGTCCCGTTTCCGGCCGATCCTGATGACATCGTTCGCCTTCATCCTCGGCGTGGCTCCCCTCGTCTTTGCAACGGGGGCAGGGGCCAGCGCGCGCAGGTCGATAGGCATCACCGTATTTAGTGGCATGATTGCTTCCACATGCCTTGCAGTCCTCTTCGTGCCGTCATTTTTCGTGGTGCTGCAGCGTTTCGAAGAGTGGCGCGCCGCGCGCAAGCGGCCGGTCGCGGAGAAAGTTCTCGACAGCGAAGTCAGCTGACAAAGCGCTCGTAAAACTGGTCTGATGTCTAACGCGTCTCGGCATAGGCTCCAAGTGCCCGCCTGCGGGCCGATCGATGATCGACGATCGGATGAGGGTACGTCTCTCCCAGCATGATGCCGGCATCGTCCAGAACCCTTTGCGGCGCAGTCCACGGCTGGTTCAGGTATTTACCGGGAAGCGCCGCCAGCTCAGGGACAAATGTCCGTACATAGTCGCCCTTAGGATCGAACTTTTCGCCCTGCAGTATCGGGTTGAAAATGCGGAAGTATGGCGCCGCGTCCGCACCTGTGCCGGCAACCCACTGCCAACCGGCGGCGTTGTTGGCGGGGTCCGCGTCGACGAGCGTGTCCCAGAACCATTCTTCGCCCTTGCGCCAGTCAATGAGCAGATGTTTGATGAGGAACGACGCAACGATCATGCGCACCCGATTGTGCATCCAACCCGTTTGCCATAGCTGTCGCATCCCGGCATCGACGATAGGGTAGCCGGTCTTGCCCTGTTTCCAGGCATCGAAATGATCCTGCCGGTCGTTCCAATGAAAGGCGTTGAAGCTTGCATTGAAGTTTTCAGTGTGCAGCGCCGGGTTGTGGAACAGCAGATGGTAGCAGAATTCGCGCCAGGCCATCTCGCGGCGGAATTTTGCGACGTCGGCTCCATGGTCCCGGAGCTTCGGCGCCTTGAGTGCATGCCAGATCTGAACCGGTGTAATCTCGCCATGGACAAGATGTGGCGAGAGCCGCGATGTTGCTTCAATGTCGGGACGATCCCGCTCCCGGGAATAATGCCCGATTGCTCCATCGAGAAAGTCCGCGAGGCGCTGATGCGCAGCCTCTTCGCCCGGAGTCCAGTCCGTGAAGCCTTTCGACCAGTCCGGATGCTTCGGCAACAAATTCCAGTCGTCCAGGGTCTCCGACGCGATCTCGCCGTGCCAACTTTTCAATCCGATGGGGGCCGCAACGGGATCGCGCGGTTCCGGCTGTCCTGCCAAGGCGCGCCAAAATGGAGTGTAGACACGGTAATATCCCCCGGACGCAGTCCGAAGCGCGTAGGGCTCATGCAGGAGATGGCCTTCAAAGCTTTCAGCCATGACATTGCGGCGAGCGAGCTCAGCCTTCAGGCCGGTGTCAACCTCGACACCTTGCGGGTCGTAACGCCGGTTCCACAAGACGAGGTCGGCGCCTGTTTCGTCGATAAGACCGTCCACGATCGCCTCTGTCTTCCCGCGCTTCAGGACCAGGGTAGCGCCGCGGGCTTTCATGGTCGCCGAAAGCGCGTTCAACGAGTGGTGCAACCACCATTTCCTCGCACCGCCGAGCGGCCGCGCATGCGGGCTCGTCTGCTCATCCCAGACAAAAACCGGAATGACGGGCTTGCCGCTCTCGGATGCCGCATGCAACGCGCGGTTGTCAGCCAGCCTGAGATCGTAACGGAACAGAACGATGGCAGGCTTGCCGCTCTCCGTGGTGGGCATGGAGTTGATCCTCTTGTCATGTTGGTGACTGCTTGCCTGACGCACTTGAACCAGCGCGGCTTTCCACTGGTGTTTCTGATATAGTGTTCCCGCATGATGAGGTATCATGCGGCGGAATGCTACAATCGGGGGCACGATGATCGGGCAAAAATTCAGATCCGCCATGGGCAGCGCACGATATTTCTCCGGGAAGGACCGGTGAGAATTCTGCGCCGATACAACGACCGCTGGAGCATCGCGGCCATTCCCGCGTTGCTGCGCCGTCTCGGCCTCATGCTTCCATTGGGAAGAGCGCTGTCAACCGGGCCGCAAATGCGGAATCCGTCACTCCCTCTTGTGCCTTACGGCCTGTTGCTGCTGATGAGCGTCGGCGTCATCATTGTCGTTTTCATTATCGGCGTCTCGGAGAGCCGGGACCGGATGGTCGCGCAATCGAAGATTCAGCTGCGTCAAAAGACTGCTCTGCTCGAAGCCTATGTAAGCAAGATACTCGAAGCCAACGATATGGTGCTTCAGGGCATCGCTTCTGAAGTTGAGCCCATCCGGGACACGGGAATCGAACCCACCGAGCAAGTGACAGGGCTTCTGAGGACCCAGAAGAAATATCTGAAGCATTCAGCGTACATCGCCATAGTAGGCAGAGATGGGAAACTCGTTTCTACAAGCGAAAATTTCCGGGACCGCTCGCTTGATGTGAGCGACCGGGATTACTTCCGGCACCACCGGGATCACCCCTCGAACGTTACCTTCGTCGGCGAACAGCTAATCGGCCGGGTATACGACAAACCGTCTCTCACGATGAGCAAGGCCCTGCTCGGAACCGGCGGAGAGTTCGGCGGGCTGATTTTGATCACGATGCCGGTCGAATACTTTACCCGCTTGTTCGACGGGGCCGCCAACCCTTCAGACGCTGCCCAGTTTCTGAGGCAGGACGGCCAGGTTGTGGTAAACGTGCCACTATCGGAGGGCGGTGCGACCGTCCCTGACTGGTTCCAGCAGGCTATTGCGGAAAATCCGATTGCGGGAGAGCTACGTCATGCTCCCTTCTCCGATGGCGTGGTCCGGCTGATAGCCTACCGCAAAGTAGAAGCATTTCCGTTTTACGTGACCTATGGAATCGATGAAAAAGCACTGCTTGCAGGCTGGAGGCAGTCCGTCCGGGTATACGGCACGGTGCTCGCCATCGCGCTGGGGGCATTTCTGATTACTGCATGGCTGGCAAGGCGCCGTTCAATCGCTCTGATGGCATCCAACGAATCTTTGCGTGAGGTCAGCGAGCGCCTTCTGGTTTCGCAGGACGAGGAGCGCCGTTCCATAGCAAGGGACCTCCACGATTCGACCGGCCAGCATCTGATCGGCGCGGCGATGGAACTCGCAAACGTCAAGTCCCTCCTGCCGGACAGCGACGGCGACACGTCGAGGGCCTTGGCCCGCACGGCGCAGCTCATTTCGCAGAGCAATGAGGAACTGCGAACCCTATCCTATCTGTTGCACCCGCCGATGCTCGATGAGTCGGGCCTGCCCAATGCGCTGGAGCTTCTCGTGGCGGGCTTCGAGGAGCGAAGCGGACTTGAGATCGAATTGAGAGTTGATCCGGCTTTGGCGACCAAGCGCCCGCCCGCGGATGTGGAGCTGACCGTATTCCGTATAGTGCAGGAAGCTTTGACGAATATCTACCGGCACGCACACGCCGCCAAGGCGACGATCAGGCTGGTACGCCAGGGCAGCGAACCCGATACGATCCTGTCGTTGACCGTGAAGGATGATGGTGTCGGTATCGAGAGGCGCAGGCGCCAACACGTCGGCGTTGGTCTTTCTGGAATGGATGCGCGCTTGCGGCCGCTCGATGGCAGTATCCACATTTCGACCGGTAGAATGGGCACAACCATTTCCGTCAGGGTGCGTGGATAGTAATATGGGTCACGACGTCCGGACTTGAAACGCCTTGGCCGATGACATTCCGGCGTCAGATCGTAACGGTAACAGCAACCGTCGTGGAACGTGTGAAAACGCTACCCGTCGTCGAACGTGAGTGAAATATTTTCCGGCACTTGAGACACAACCTGCAGGCCTTTACCGTTACGTACTCCCTTGGAAACCTCCAATCATGCATTATCGCCGGGTTGCAACTGCGCCGGATTGTTGCCGTCTCGACTGATTGGTAGTCCAGCGTATAGCTCCAATAGATTAGTTCTGGTGAAAGCGGGGGTCAGCATAGTCAATGTCGACCGTTTCATCCCAACGGGGGCTCTGGAAGCTGATGCTGAAGCTGCCCGCCATGCGTGGCCAGTTGCAGATGCTAAGCGCCCGAAGTTCTACCTTGGTGAGCCTGTGCGACGCCTTCGATGAAGCAAGTTCTACACTCGATCGCCTGCGGCGCAACGGTTCCACCGACGACAAGTTGCTGCTGGAATACGAGTCTCTCTGTTCCGAGATCGAGAATGAAGTGATCGACATCTGCATCGTGGGGCGCACCCAGAAACCGTGACACACGACCAGGTCAGCAAGCGACACCTAATGAATATTAGCTTAAATCAAGCGTGTCAGTACTATTCCGATACAACCTAGGGTATTCACCCTATGGCTTCTTGGCCGGTTCCGTTCAATTCTGTTGCTGGCTGTCATGTACGGGGGTCTGCCATGGAAGTTGACGTCAACGTCGACGCACGTGCTCTAGAAGGGGTCACCGAATTTGAGGCGAAGCGGGAATTGGACAGGCTCCTGTCCGATCCGCAATTTCATTCGACGGATCGCAACAGAAATTTTCTACGCTTCGTCGCAACGGAAATGTTCGAAGGCCGCGCCGCTGCGGTAAAGGCCTATACGATCGCCGTGGATGTTTTCGGCCGCCCATGCAGCTTCGACCCCACGACCGACCCGATCGTCCGCATCGAAGCCACACGGCTCCGCGCCTCCCTGGCCCAATATTATGAGACTCACGACGATGAAGGCAGCGTTCGTATCGAATTGCCTCGGGGACGCTATATCCCGGTTTTCACGAAGGCTCCTCCACAAGCCGAGAATCTCTACGAAGCCGAGTTTGTCGAAATTGCAGAGGATAAAGACACTTATTCTGGGTGGAGAAAAGCTGTGATCCGCCGGAGGCTTGGCCTCGCAGCACTTGGTGCGGTCGTCTGCGCTTTCTTGTGGCTCATCTCGGGGAGGGCGCCTGTCTTCTCAGAAAAGCCGAATGTTGCCATCGAGATGAAATCTGCCGGGAATGGCTCCGATAACGAAGCCGGTTTCATCCGCGATTATCTGATGACGGCACTTTCCCAGTACCAAACGCTAAAGCTGGCGGCAGAAGAATTCCCCGACAATACAGGTGGTAGCGTCATCCGCGCTGCGAGCTCTTTCTTTTGGTCAAACCGCCGAACAAGCGCTTCCTACAAGGTGATCCTCAAATATCATACTGCCGAGGACGCTCGTTCCGTGTGGTGGCAAGTCGTCGATCCCGTGACGGGCGAAGCTCTCCGCTCAGGAGTGGAACAGGTTGCCGTCGACGACAAGCGGGCCACGGATGTACGGCGCGAACTTGTCGTACGGCTGGCAAACCGCTTTGCCGATATGAACGGCGTGCTCAATGGCCTGGAACTGACGCGCGAGTTGGCGTCGCCCGCCCTTGGCAATGGCTGTGTTCTTCGGTCGGCGATGGCCTTGAGGCAACGAGACGCGACCCAGTTGCAGCAAGCGCGAACCTGCCTTGAAAAAACGCTGGCGGCTACGCCCGACGATGCCGATATCAACGCCGAGCTTGCCATAGTCAATCTTGAGCTGGCTACGCCGGGGGTCCCGAACGAAGCTACGGCACGCGCACTGAACCTCGCAAAAAGGGCTGTGTCGCTCTCCCCCACATCGGATCGCGCGGCATACGCGCAAATGCTGGCGCAGTGCCGTAACGGCCTGAACGAGGCGGCCTTCGTATCCGGCTATCGCGCGCTCGGTCTCAATCCCAACAACAGCCTTATAGCAGCCCGCCTCGGCGCGATGCTGTTTTCCCATGGCAGGTGGGCGGAAGGCGCAGGGATGGCAATCAAGTCCGGCATGATCGAGGGCGTCTTGCCCGGTGATGCGGTGCTTACCCTGGCACTGGACGCCTACCGACGCGAGGACTTCGCGCAAGCCTTGCTTCGCGTGCAGCAGATGGGCCGGTCTGACGACTATGTCGCCAACATACTTGAACTGGCGGCGGCGGGACAAATTCAGAATGCAGCCGGGGCGAGGGAAGCGGCTAAGCGGCTGAACGCTCAGCGCGACGAGTTTGCACGATCATTCCGTTCCGAGATGGCCCATCGGCACTACGCGCATGAAATTGTCGAAAAGCTCGCCGCCGGATTGGAAAAGGCCGGTTTTCCACTGCCCTCTTCGCCCCCGACAGGTCGTATTGAGGGAATGCGGCCTCGACCGGCGCCGTAGCGGATTCATCTCCATGGTTCGATTTTCGCGATCTTGCTGTTGGCCGCGTCCATCGTAAGCCTGTACTGGGCGAATGTGGTTTTGTCGTCGCACGTCACCCGAACAATGGTCGGGCCGCCGGCGGACCTCGCCTTATCGATCCTCGCATCCGTTATCCTGTCGCACCAGAAGCCTGCATTTCGTATCGCGCGGGCCGTCTGCCGCTGGAGCATGCGTGACTCCAGCGTTTGACCGGCCGCGAACTCCGAGGCGGAGAAGAATACCAAGAGTGCCATGAGAATGCGATTCATCGGACAAGCCTGTCTGTGTTCAAGGGAACGCGCAAAATACACTGCCCGGGCCGCAACGATGCGTCGAGGCTGGATGGCATGCAACAATGTTACTGTAACATCGTTGCTGCGAGTGTCGTTTTCGACCAGCTTTATCGAGGGCGACAGGGTGCTGCCCTTCCCGGTCGCCTGCCCGGGCGGGACCGGCTGCTGACGTTTTCGCTCTCCCTTGCACCGAACCGCGAAGCCGGACAGCCCGGTTGCGCCCGGGCTCCGCTTCGAAATGCTCCGTCAGGCTCTAGTAGCTCAGTTCGGACGTCGGAGGTTTGCTGTTCAGCGTCTCGTGCACCCTGTCCGATTTTGGACGTTTGTACTCGATCTTCTTGCCTTCGAGTATCGTGATCGGCGCACTCACCGTCGTCGCTGCCACCTTGCCCACTGTACCGACACTTCCGGCAACGACAGCTGTCACGCCATCGGCGAACGAAACGTCGGAATCGGTAAGGGTCTGGCCGGTTACGAGGCGTTGACCGATGAGCTTCACGATATCCGGACTCTCTGCGAATTTTCCGTGGCGGAGCCCGTCGCCAGTTTTGACCTGCGTAAGATCCACGACAGTTATGCCGGCCGCTTCGAGCTTGGTCTTGTAGGGTTCCGCTGCCGGATTGATCGCGCCAAGGCGGTCGACATCGCCCGAGATCAATCGCGACACTTTCAGCGCTCTGTCATCCTGCGATACGAAGATGGTGATTTTCGGCTTGTCCTTGCCTAGCTCGTTCCATTGGCGTGCGAAGACATCGACGTCGATGTCGGGCGAAGCGAGAATCACGTTCTTGATCTTGGGCTGGACTCTGCCGTCACGTATTGCCATCTGCCGAAGCGATTCCATGGCCAGCCACGTTCCCATGGAATGGGCCATTACTGTGATTTCCTTGACATCCCTGTCCTTGGAAAGCGTCTGCAGACCCTGTTCCAGCGCCGTACGGGAGAAGTTTGTGCTCTCCTTGTCATAATTATAGTCGAACACGCGCGCCCTTGACGGCCAGGTAAACAGGATCGGCGTTACCGGCGCCTTGGAATCGTGGACGATCTGGGCAAAGCGGAAAACGGAATCTTCGTAGCGATTGTTGAAACCATGAACAAAGACCATGGCGTGTCCATTGACGACGTGCTGGCGGAACCAGGCGCGACCCTCTTCCGGCGAATTCAATTGCTTCACGCGCGTCACCGCAAAATCCGTGGCCGGATTGGGCGGCACCTTTTTCGGCCACTGGACTGTTCCGGGCTTCCGCTTGCTGTCCGGAGGGATCGATATGGTGATATCGGTCAGGTAGGGCGTCGGGCTTCGCTCGCCCGTAAACAACGTCGCCGGGTCGTCGGATGGCACGCGACTGGTGACCACGAGCATGTCCACTGTCGATGCCCCCGTGGGGCCCGTCACCATCACAGGCGCCATCACGCCCTTGGCGTGTCCAGCGCAACCCGCCACCATGAGAGCCAGCACGAGGCCAGCCATTGGACCAGCCCCTGTCGAGCGCCGGCGGACCGGTTGCGACTGCTGACTTGCGCAAGTTCTGTGATCCATGTCGGCGCTTTCGCTCAAGAGGACAGCTTCAGGTGAACAGAGGAAGGATTGACTATTGCGCATGAAAACATTGTCAAGCCTCGATCAGCCGGTTTCTTATAGCATACCGGACGAGGGCCGCCGTGGATTTGGCGTCAAGTTTCCGCATGGCAGCCGCGCGATGGGTTTCGACGGTCTTCTCGCTCAGTCCGAGCACCGCCGCCGTCTCCTTGTTGCTGTGCCCCTCGGCAATCAATTTGACCACAGATGTTTCGCGGGAGGTGAGAATGCTGGGTGAGCTGTCCGTTTTGGCAAGATAGGATGACACCAGCATGTCGGACACCGTTTTCGTAAAAAAAGGTTGGCGGTGTTCCAGCGCCTCGACTGCCTGAACGAGGTACTGGGTGGCATCGGTCTTCAGCAGATAACCCCTGACGCCGGCTTCCAGGATATTGCGCAGCAGCGCTTCATTGTCGTGCTGGGTAAAGATCAGTACCTCGGTCTTCGGACTGTGAAGGCGAATTTGCCGGGCGGCCTCGACACCGTTGATGAAGGGGAGCGCATAGTCGAGTATCGCAATTTCCGGCTGCGTCGCCCGCGCCTGTTCAACGGCATCGCGCCCATTGGCAGCCTCTCCGACAACCTCCCAGCGCTCCCGCTTTGACAGGATCGCCTTGACGCCTTGCCGGACAATCTCGTGGTCATCCGCAATCAGAATACGTGTCATGGACTTCCCCCGGCGTCCTGCCGGCAAACCCCGGCGAGACGCTGCAATCCTACATCGTATTGGCGGTTCCGGCAAAAATTAACAGTTACGTACTTACGATAATGCAGCCGATCATTGCTAATGGCGCCAAATAATGTGGGAGCCTGGCATATGCGGCAACGATCAATAAACATCGGTCAATTTGCAGGATTGGCCCTGTCAATCTGCATGACGATGCCGGGGGCCGCGATGGCCGCCGATCTTGTCGTCGCGATGCCTAACTGGCCGTCGGGACAAGTGACGGCGAACATCATCAAGACCAGTCTCGAGAAGAACCTGCAGCTCAGCGTGGATGTCGAGGAGATGGGCACGATGACGGCGTTCGCTGGCCTCGCTTCCGGGGAAGTCGATATACACCCGGAGGTCTGGCTGCCCAACCTCGATTCGCTGGTCAAGAAATACTCGGAGAAGGTCCAACTCGCAGATTTTGGCGTTTCCGCATGGCAAGGGCTTTGTACGACCAGGCAAACCGCCGACAAAACCGGCATTCATGCGGTTGGCGACCTGCTCGATCCAAAGAAGACTGCTGCTTTCGACACGGATGGCGATGGACAGGGGGAGATGTGGATCGGTGCGGAGACGTGGTCATCGACAGTGATCGAACGCATTCGCGCCAAGAGTTACGGATATGCCAAGACGATGCGGCTCCTCGAAATGCCGGAGGAAATGGGCATGGCCGCCGTCGATGCTGCCGAGGCGACGGACAAACCGATTATCTTTGCCTGCTACAGCCCTCACGTCGTGTTCAAGTTGCATGACATCGTCAAGCTGGATGAGCCTGCCCATGACGCATCCAAGTGGAATGTCATCCTGCCCGCCGATGATCCCGAATGGCTGACCAAATCGAATGCACCCGTTGCCTGGGACGCCGCGCGCTTCCACGTCGCCTATTCGAAGGCACTGGCCACGAGCAAGCCGGAAATAACGAAGTTCCTGGACAATATCGACTTCACGCCGGATGAAATCACCGAAATGAGCTATGCGGTCGAGGTGGACCGTCAGCCGCCCGCCGACTACGCCAGCGCGTGGGTCGCAAAACATGGCGACCGGGTAGCGAAATGGATGAAGGATACGGCGAAATGACCACGCGTTCCGTCTCCTGCCTGAGCTTGGGATCAGCATATTTCATGGCCGCGGCTGTGCTGCTTGGCAGTATCGCCGGCGGATACGCACAGGTTCCGAAGACGCAGATATATGACACAAAAACCCGGACCTGGATCGCCTATGACAGCAAGAAGGCCCGCAAATATTATGCGGCCAATGGCCAGGTTCCGGAAGCTTTCCGCAGGCAGGTCGTACCCTTTCGGACAGCTGAAAAACCGGGGACCATCATTATCGATGGCAATCAGCACTTCCTTTATCTCGTAAAGGGCGGTGGTCAGGCTGTCAGGTATGGTATCGGAGTCGGACGTGACGGTTTCGGCTGGGCCGGCATCGTCCGCGTTGGTCGGGTGGCCGAATGGCCAACCTGGACACCGCCGGCGGAAATGGTGGCTCGTGACCCCAAGGCGCTGAAATTCGCAGGCGGTATGCCCGGAGGTCCCGACAATCCGCTCGGAGCCCGTGCGCTCTACCTCTACGAGGGGGATCAGGACACGATTTACCGCATCCACGGCACGCCCGAACCCTGGTCCATAGGGCTCAACGTATCGTCCGGTTGTATCAGGATGAACAACGAGGACATCGTCGATCTCCACTCGCAGATCGCGGTTGGCGCGAAGGTGATTGTGCTCATGCAGGGTGCATCGCTCTACAAGGGCGTTTGACGTCAAAACGGGGGAAAACATGATTGGGAACCTGCCAAAGAAGGCCGCAGCGCTCGCTGCCTGTTCGATATTCGCAGGATGCGTCTCCAGCCCGGCGCCGGAGAACATGGCGCGTAACACGGCCCAGACGGCGCCTGCGGATCTGCAACTCGCCTGCGCCAGCGCTGCGGCTACCAAGTTTGGCGGCGACAATGCGTCTATCCTGCCAGTCAGCTCGGCCGCGGTAGATGGCGGCAGATATCAAATCATTCTTGATTCCAGGGGGCAGCGCTCGACCTGTCTGATCGACTCCACGGGAGCCGTGCTGTCGCTGGAAAAGGCTTGAGCCGAAACATTTCAGGAGAAGCAACCATGTCATTGCACCAGCGGACGATCGTCATCGTTGCCTCAGTGGCATTGTTACTGATTTCCGGGTCAGGGGTGCCCGCCCGGGCGCAAACCCCCGCCGCGGCACCAGCGCCTGCCGCCGCGGCATCAGCCGCGCCGGCGCTTCTTTCGGCCGATGATCTCGCCATACTTGTCGCTCGCATCGCTCTCTATCCGGATGATCTAGTGGCGCTGGTTCTGTCGGCCGCTCTCAATCCGCTGGAAATCGTTCAGGCGCAACGTTTCCTCGATCAATCGAAGGCGAAACCCGACGCCAAGCCCGACGCCTCATGGGATGGCAGCATCATCTCGCTTTTGAACTATCCGACAGTTCTGAAAATGATGAACGATGATCTCGACTGGACGCAGCAGCTTGGAGATGCGGTCGTCAATCAGCAGAAGGACGTGCTGATGGCGATACAGCAGTTGCGCGACAAGGCTGTAGCCAATGGCGTCATCAAGTCCAACGACAAGGTCATCGTCGAAAAACAGAATAATAATATCGTCATACGTCCGGCACAAAAGGAAGTAACCTACGTTCCTGACTATGATCCCGTTATCCTGACCAGCCCGACATACGTCGCAGCAGCCCCGATCATCTACGGCGACCCCTATCCATCCTATTACTACCCATATGCACCCTATTGGGCCGGGTTCGTGACGGGCGTCGCATGGGGTGCAGCTGTCGATTGGAACCGCTGGAACAGCTGGGGTGGAAACGACATCGACATCAACGTGAATAATTTCAACAGAAACGACTACCACTTCGACAGGACCAACATAAACAATCTCAACTTCGACAAGAATAACTTCAATTTCGACAGCACTTCGATCCAGAATAATCTGCGCCAGAACAACGCCAACCGGCTCGATCTCAAGGGCAGCACTCAGCTTGGCAGTCTTGGCGGATTGGCTGGCAGTAACGGCTCGAGAGTCCAGAGCAGCGATGTTCGCCGCGACGTGCAGAACCAGCTGAAACAGGGTGGTCAGGCAAATGCCGCCCGCAGCCTGCCCAATCAGGCCAGTCGAAACGCGGGCCAAGCCGCGGCCAACCGCAATCAGGGTCAAGCCGCGGCCAACCGTCCGAACGCGAACAAAGCCAATGTATCGCGGCCGCAAACACCCCGTCAAAAGCCCGCCGCCCGTGCCGATAACCGTCCGCGTCAGCCGAGCGCACTTGGCAACTATAGCCCGGGCCGGGATACCCGCGTCGCGTCACAGCGTGGCAATGGCAGCCTTGGCGGTGGAGGCGGCGGACGCAGGATCGAAGGCGGCGGTGGTGGCAGAGGGGGCGGTGGCGGGCGCTTTCATCGCTGACCGCCGATCGAAAAAACAAGCTCCTTTCGAAGGAACATGAAATGTATCACGCATCTCTCAAGGTTATTCTCGCTCTCGTTGGCCTGGCAATGATCAGCGCAATCACGCCGTCATTCGCTGCCGACCCCGCCCTGCAGAAATTCGTTGGCGCAAAGCCGGAAACGTTCGCCGAGCCAGACCAGGCTCTGGAGGCGCTCAAGCAGGGCCTGGACAAGGCGGACGTCGAGGGTTTGGCCAAGCTCCTCGGCCTCAACGTGGATGCGGCGAGAAAATCCGAGGACTTCGACCAGCGGTTGATGGAATTGCAGCAGGCAGCCAAGCAGAAGGCGGCACTCGAAGACGAGGAAGATGGCTCGAAGGATGTCATTCTGGGTGATCTCGCATGGCCATTTCCGTTTCCCCTGGTTCAGGAGGGAAATCGCTGGCAATTCGACACTCTGCGTGGGCTGGAGGAGGTTCTGGCACGACGCGTCGGCGAGAATGAACTCGAAGCTATACGGACCCTCGAGAACTACCTGATCGCGCAAATGGCCTACGCGCTCCAGGACCGGGACGGCGATAGTGTCAAAGAATTTGCCCAGCAGGTCATCAGCGACGAGGGCACGCGAAACGGGCTCTATTGGCCTGCCACCGATGGTGAGGAGAGCCCGGCGGGCAGCTTCGGCGACCCGGGCAAGGTTCAAGGCAGTGCCGCAACTGATCATGGCTATTACGGCTATCGGTTCCGTATCCTCAAATCACAGGGCAGCAATATCGCCGGCGGCAAATATGACTATGTGATCAATGGCAACATGATCGCCGGACATGCGCTGATTGCCTGGCCGGCAATCTACGGGGAAACCGGAATCATGACGTTCGTCCTCAGCCATCAGGGCGTCATCTATGAAAAAGACTTTGGCCGGGCTACCGACAGGGCAGTCAAGGAGATAAGGTCGTTCAATCCCGACAAGAGCTGGGAGCCTGTCGAAGAATGAATATGTGCTCAAAACTGGGGGAACGTTCATGAGACATTCCATCGCGTTTGCAACCATGCTTGCGGCCGGACTTTTAACCGCCATGCCTGTGCGGGCGGCTGATATCGCCTCGCCGATGGCACCTGAGCTCAACCAGGTCGAAAAGGAAGGCTGGACCTTCGCATTCAGCCCATATTTCTGGGCGGCGGGCATGTCCGGCGACACGGGCCTGTTCGGACTGCCGACAGTGCACATGGACATGGACTTTGGCGATATTCTCGATGAGCTCGATTTTGCTGCCATGGCAATCGGCGAAGCGCGCTACGATCGCTACAGCATCTTCACAGACATCATGTATACGAAGATTTCCAGTGGCAGGGCGACGCCAAGAGGCATTATCGCGGACGATGTCGACGTAACCTCGGAAACCTTTGCCGGGCTTGTCGGTGCCGGCTATTCGGTCCTGCAGAGCGACAGGGGAAACCTTGATGTCGTTGCCGGTTTGAGGGTGTGGCACGCGAGCACTGAAATTTCGTTCGGCGGCGGCATTCTCGATGGCGTCAGCCGGGAAGACAGCGCGACCTGGGTCGATGGCCTGGCAGGCATCCGGGCGAGATATTCCATCACCGACAAGGTCTACCTCACCGGGTGGGGCCTTGTCGGCGGCGGCGGGGCCGATATCGACTGGGATGTCGCGGCCGGGATCGGCTACAGCTTCAACGAAAAACTATCCGCAGTCGCTGGCTACAGGGCGCTGGGCGTCGACTATAGCAGCGACGGGTTTGTCATGGATGTCGTCCAGCAAGGCCCGATCTTCGGCGTCGTCATGCGTTTCTGATCGACCCGAAGGCGAGGCCGGCGATTACATGTCGCACTTCTTGTAGGTGACATACATGTCGTCGCCGAAAGGATCGAAGCGCTGGAACGTGTTTGCATCGACGATCTTGAATGTCTGACTGACGTCGCTCACGATCATGGAATCGGTGCATGACAACTTCGCAGAAAGCCGGTCTTTTTGCTTCGTAACGCTTTCGGTGGTGCACACGGCATTGGGTCCCGTCACCTTGCTGCCGCTGATCAGCAATCCTGTCGACGTCGATGCGGTCCGGTCCTTGAACTCTATCGTTTTGCCTGTTTTCTTGAACGTGTCTTCGCACCTGGTGCCGTTCATGGTCCAGGCACCTTGCAGATCCTTGATCGTTTCGGCCATGGCGCCTGTCGTCAGGCACAGGCCAATGCCGCCCGTCACTATCATTTTGCTGACCGTGCTGTTCATTGAAATCACTCCGGGATCCGTTTCACTTCAGGCGACGATAGACACCCTGCCACCCGCAGCAAACCGGCGCGCCGGAAATATACAGCTACGATACGGTAAATGCTCGTCTAGGGAACTGCCAGCAAAAGCAGGAATGCGATGAAGACGACCAGATGCACCATCCCGGTCAACACCGTGGTGCGGCCGGTTCCGAAGCTGTGGATACTGATGGAAAGAACCAGTGCCAGAAGGACAGTATCGCCGGAGGACAGGCCGAGCATGAGCTCTCGTCCTGTAATCAGGCTTGCCGCCCCGACCGCGGGAATTGTCAGTCCGATGGTTGCCAGCGCCGACCCGAGCGCGATGTTCAAGCTTCGTTGCAGTTCGTTGTTGAGAGCGGCGCGAATGGCGGCGAGGGCTTCCGGCAGAAGAACAAGCGTCGCGATGAAAGCGCCGACGATCGAGTCGCTCTGTTTGACATCGAGAGCGGCAAGGCCTTCCTCGATCCCGACAGCGACCTGTTCCGCCAGCAGCACGATTCCAACCAGACCGATCACCAGCAGGATTGCGTTCGCATAAAGCGATGTCCTGGATGCCTTTCCGGCGTGAATGCCGGAATAGGAGGTGCTCTCGTCGAGAAAATCATCGCGGTGCCGTACGGTTTGCGCAAACACGAAGCTTGCGTAGAGCAGCACTGAACAAAGACTGACGAAGACGAGCTGAATCGGCGAGAAGCTGCCTGGATCGGTGGAAAGCGTGTAGTTGGGCAAGACGAGTGTCAGAACCGTCAATGCGGTTAATACCGAAAGGATGGCGCTGGTGCCCTGGCGCTTCAAATCCTGCTGGCGATGCTGCCATGCTCCAAGGGTGAGGCATAGGCCGACGACGCCTGCACAGACGATCATCACGGTCGAGAAAACAGACTCCCGCGCCAGGGTGGGATTGTTTTCGCCGTGCAGCATCATCGAGACGATGATCGAAACCTCTACCGTCGTGACGGCGAAGGTGAGCAGCAGGGTTCCGTAGGGCTGGCCAAGACGGAATGCAAGTGCTTCCGCATGTTCAAGGACGACAAAGACGGTGACGAGCAGAACGCACAGGGTGACGGTCGAAATGAGGATTGTGACCCAGGCATGGCCTTGGCCGTCAGGAACGCCAAACAAATGTACGCCCGCCGCAAGGGCCAGAGCTGCTGGCGGCACCAGATATGAGGAAGCCGGCATTTGATGGGAGATCATGGTCGCAAATCCCGAATGAGAGATTACCAGCGTAGCTTGCCTGACCCGGCGCAGCCATAATTCTATAGGGCTAAAAGAGGTGTTCAGTAAGGCAGGGCCCACTTTTAGAAGCTCTAGCCCTTCACGGCGCCTGCCGTCATCGAGCCGCTTATCTGCCGGTACATGATGATGCCGATCAGCATCGGTGGCAGGGCGCCGACGATCATGACGGCCGATGCCGCTCCCCACTGGATACCGCCGCCGCTGGCGGCAAAGAAGAAGGAAGCTCCGACCGTCATCGGCACCGCCCTGTTGGAGGTCAGCATCAATCCAAAGAGGAATTCGTTCCACGCGGTGATAAAACCGAAGATGAATACGGTGGCTAAAGCCGGGCGGCAGACCGGCAATATCACCTGTTTCATGATTCCCCAGTTGCTCAGGCCATCCAGTTTGGCGGCCTCGTCGATCTCGAAAGGCACGTCCGCTATGGCGTTGACGAACACAATCAGCGAAAGCGGCAGGTTGACGATCGTCAGGATCAGCCCGAGGCCAAGCTGCGTGTCCAGCAAGCCGGCGAACTGGAACATCATGTAAAGCGGGATCGCGAAGATGATCAACGGCACGGCGCGCAAATTGACGATCAACGGCATGAGCACCTTGCGGCCATATTCTCCGCGCGCGATGGCATAGGCTGCGGGGAATGTGACGAGCATGGCGAGCACGGTGCCAATCAGCGATGCCGCCAGGCTGTTGAAGAGATAGGCGAATATATTCAGCCGGTCGGTGACCTGAAGAATCTGTGCGTAGTTGGCAAGGGTCGGGTCCGAAATCCAGAAGCCCGGATTTACGGAGATTTCCTTGCCACTCTTGAATGATGTGATGAGCGTGACGATGACGGGAAAGTTGAGGGCGAGAACCGCAAACGCATAGATGATCCAGCGCAGAACATCAGAGCGAGATCCACTATGACTGAATTTTTCTCTGTTCATGATATTGCGCCTTTCCTGCGGCGCGAAAGCCATGTCAGGACGTATAGTCCTATGAAGGACGCCGCAAACAGCAGGACCGATGCGGCAATCGCCTTGCCAATGGCCCCCTGCTTGAAGAAGGCCTCGTAAATGTAGATCGGCAGCGATGTGGTCGAGCCGCCGGGACCACTTCCTGTGAGCGTGTACACGTTATCGAAGACGCGAAATCCGTCGATGAACCGGATGAAGAAAGTAAAGACGAGGGTTGGCAGCATCAGCGGCAATTCAATGGCCATCAATATCTGGCGGGAGGAGGCTCCGTCGATCGCAGAGGCTTCGCGCACATCGTTCGGGATAGCGCGATAGGCGGTGTAGAAAAGCAGCAGGGCAAATGGCGTCCACTGCAATGTTTCGACGACCACAAGCGTCCAGAATGCGTTTTCCGCGTTGAGAAATGAAGGACTGTCACCGAACCACAGGTAAAGATAATACGGGACGGGACCGACAAACTCGTGCAGTACAAGCCGGTACATGAGCCCGATCATTGCCGGTGCAACCATCAGGGGCAGCATGAGTGGCGCCATGAGCCAGGAGCGCTTCTCCATCAGCGGCGACAGGAACACCGCGAGGCCGAGACCGAGCCCACATTCGAGAACCGCCGTGATCACGCCGAAGCGCAGCGAAAACCAGCTGGCGCGCCAGAACTGTGAATCGCCGAGAACGTCGCTATAATTTCCAAAACCAACGATTTCCGGGCTGCGCAAATTTGTGAAACTGACGCGCGAGAGGCTATAGACGAGATCGATCAGGATTGGAAATCCGAGGAAAAGCAGGAGAAAGCCGACGAGCGGGCTCGCAAAAACTCTCCATCCTTTGTGGTCCAAATCGACCATGTTTTTCCTTTGCAAGAATTAGCTTCACTTATTTCCCCCTTTGTGGGGAAAATCCAAGAGAGGGGGTAGTTCAGTAAGGCAAATCCCCTCTCTAGCGCTTGGCAAGGGCTAAGATGCTGAAATCGCTTTCTCTCCCGCAAGGGGAGAGATAACGAGGGTGGCTCAAGGTTTAAGCAGCTTTTCCATACCGGTTTTCGTATTGGCAAGTGCCTCGTCAAGCGTCGACTGGCCGGACCAGTAGCCGGTGAATTCCTTTGCCTGCAGTTCGTAGACCGGGAAGGCGTTGGCCGATGTTGCGCCTGTCATCACATAGCCATAGGCAGCCGCATATTGGCCAAGCGTCACGAGATCCGGACGCTCTGTCGCGATCTTCGCCGCGACATCAGGCATCAGCGCCGGAGAGCCACCGCTGCGGGCGTAGAGCAGCGCGGCGTCCTCGGTCGCGAGCCATCGCAGGAACTTCTCGGCACCGGGCTTGTTGCTGGCATTCTTGTTTATCCCCAGCCCGAGGCCATGGATATGGTCTGCCCGACCCGCTGAACCGGCTGGCGGCGCAACGATTCCCACATTTTCCGCGATTGCTGGAGTTTTGGCAGGGTCGGTCAATTCGCTCGCTGCGGCGTTCCATTGCAAGGCTGTCGCCACCTGGCCGGAGCCAAACGCAGCGTTCGTTTCAGCATATTCGTAAGACAGGGAATCCTTGGGCGATGCACCGGCGTCGTAGAGCTTCTTGTATAGCTCCAGCGCGGTCCGGTAGGCAGGCGAGTCGATGGAGACATTACCCGAGGCATCCATCCAGTCGCCACCATTGGCACGCGCGACGGATTGCCAGACCATGATGTTGAAGAGCAGGTTCTTCATCTGCAGGACAGTGCCGTAACGCACAGGACTGTCGGGGTTTACCGCCTTGGTGAAATAGAGCGCAGTGGCCGCCCAGTCGTCCCACGTCCAGCTGTCCGGTGCCTTTGGCTCCAGTGATTTGCCGAGGTATTTCTGGCTGATCTCGCCATAGGTTGCCTTCGCCGCCGGATCAGCGAGCAGGGCGTCAACGAGGTCCTTGCGATAGTACATGAAATGCAACGAAAGGTCGGTGGGAACACCATATTGTTTCCCATCGAACTGCATCGTCTTCAGCACGGAATCCCCGAAGACTTTTGCCGCATCCGGCCCAAGGTCGACCGGCTCCATATAGGGTGCGTAACGGCCGATCGAATAGGTCGCGAGCAGGTTGATGTCGAAAGCGCTCGAACCTGCAGCCATGTCGGCTTGCAACTTGTCGTAGAAGCCGTCGCGGCTATAGAACAACAGTTCGACCTTGTCCTCGTCTGCCATTCCGCTTTGTGCGTTGTAAGCTTCCGCGGCGGCGCGCAATGCCGTCTCTTCGGAGCCGCCCGGCCAGCCGAGAACTGTGACGGTAGCGTTGGCTGCACCGAAGGATCCGGCAAGCAGCGCAAGAGCCGATAGCGTGATTTTGGCTAGTCTAAGCATTATAGCCTCCAGGGATTGAGCGGGACTGTGCAACTAGATCCGCTGCGCCGATCACACCTGCGTGGCGGCCGAGACCGGCAGGCACAAGGGTGGGGCGAAGCGACAAGGCGGGAAAGGTGAATGCACTGCGTACTTGGTCGATATAACCTTCGGCAAGGCCAATGCCGCCTCCGATAATGATGCGTCTGGGATCGAGCGCCAGCTGGATGTTCTGGCAAAGCATCGCCGCGCGCTTGGCCGAGATCGAAATGATGTGCGATGCCCATGGAGCGCCCGATCGTGCTGCCGCGAAAATCTCCCGGGCCTCCAAATCGAATCCGGCCTTGCGGGCTTCTCCGTTCATCCAGTGGCCAGAAACGCTGTCTTCCAACGGCCGGTTTGAGCATTCGAAATAGCCCTGGAACAGGCCGAAATGACCGGCAGTACCCTGCAGGAGCCGGCCGTTGAGGACGATGCCGCCGCCGATGCCCGTCGAGATGGTGAGGAACACCATGTCCTCGCGAGCACCGGCGCCAAAGCGGTGCTCGCCCCAGGCTGCGCTTTGCGCGTCGTTGAATGCCGTAGCCGACACGCCGAACGTGTCGCGCAACTTGTCGGCGAGTGCATAACTTGCAGGAAGTTTGAGCGTCGCCGGGTTCAACGCTGCCCAATGGCCATCCACGACGATGCCGGTCACCGCAGCCGCCACCCGGTCATACAAGCCTTTCCAGCCCAAGGTCGTCGCGGCGACAGCTTCAACCCAGCCGTCGGGCCCAAGCGTGTGATCAGTTGGGAAATGCAGCTCCCTCGCGATCTTGCCGTCCTTGACCAGACAGGCCAGCGTCTTGGTACCGCCGATGTCGATCGCGAGCACGCCCTTGCTGGCTTTATTCGCAGTTTCTGCAGCGATTGCCTGTTTAAACCATGAGGTGACATGTTCGGTACGGGTGATTGCCGAGCCGACCACGACACTGGATGCACCCCGGCGCAACGCTACGATTGCCTGCTCCGGTGTTCTGATACGGCCCTCCGCGATTACATGGGGGGTAAGATCGTGCAGCTGCGTAATCAGGTCGAAGTCGGGTTCGTCAGGCACGGGGCCGCCCGTGTAACCGGAGAGAGTCGATCCAACGCAGTCGGCGCCGGCCTTGAGAGCCGCAAGGCCATCCTCGACCGACGAGCAATCCGCCATCGCCAATGCGCCATTCGCGTGAATGGCCGCTATGATATTCGCAATTGTATCCGGGCGCGAACGCAGCGTCGCATCGAACGCCACGATTTGCGCGCCGGCCCTCGCCAGGGCGACCGCGTCCGCTACATGCGGCGTGATCCGAACCGGCGATGTCTCAAGGTCCTTCTTGACGATCCCGATGATCGGCACATCGGTCGCGGCGCGGACCGCACGCACATAATCAAGGGATTCTATTCTAAGCGCGCTGGCACCACCGGCAACCGCTGCCAGGGCAAATGCCGTCACCATCCTGGCATCGTCCATTGGACCGCCCGGCACGGGCTGGCAGGATACGATAAGTTTGCCTTTGAGATCCCCGATTTTCACACTTGTTCCTCGCTTGTGACGAGAACGATATCCAGATCATACCAGATTGCAACCAGTTAAAAACTGGTATTATCGACTTAGCTCGGTGACGAAGTCATAGAGATCGCCGCGATACCTTGTCTCGGTGAACTCGACCGGCTGGTCGTCAGGGAGGAAACAGCGCCGCTCGATGATGATCAGGGGCGAGCCCACTGTGCATTTCAACAATTCGCTATCCTGCGCCGAGGCCGGGCGCGAGCGCAGCCGCTGGATTGCCCGCTGTGGCAGGACGTTCCGCTTCGCCAATGCCTCGTAGAGCGAGTTGCTGACGAGATCGGGCGAGGGTAGAAACCTTGCCGGGACGACCGCCGTCTCGTAGGCGGCGGGGTTTCCATCGGCGGTCCGAATGCGTTTCAGGCGAATGATCTGCGCATTCGGCGGAAGTGCAAGCGCCATTGCTTCCGCCGGCGATGGCCTTCCTATTTCCTTGGAAATCCATATACATCCGGGTTCGAGCCCTCGCGCTATCATGTCTTCGGAGAAGCTTGCCAGCGTTGACAACGATTTCTCGACGGGAACGCTCACCTCGGTTTTCGCGCCGTGGCGTCGCCGCAGATGGCCGTCCTCTATGAGAAGCTCGATCGCCTTCCTGACCGTTACGCGCGAAAGCGACAGGGCTTCCGCCATCGTCCTCTCGCCAGGAAGGGTGGCCCCCCTTCTTATTCTGTTGCTGACGATAAGTTCCTGCAGCGCCATCTTCAATTTCTTGTGCAGCGGTATCCCCGGTTCATATGCGCCGATCCGGGAAAGGACTTCCACAAACAGCTGCTCACGCTCCATATCTTCTCCTTGGCTGCAGTCTTCCAGCATCGCGCGATCACCCTCGCATTATTCTTTTGATAAACCAACTGGTATTAGGCTTTAGCTTCGCTTGCCACGTTCGGCACCGAGATGAAGATGAGCTTTTCCAGTCTTGGATGATATTTAGGTGTGAACAGTTGCAAGTGTGTGGTTTGAACGGATAATCGAACGATCTATTGCAATTTCCAGCAGATCGACCTTTTGTAAAACCGCTTGGCTTTGCGAAAATTCATGGAAAGAGAAACGTGCATCAAGAGGTCTCACTCTTAGCGACGGTTGCCCTCGGCTTCGTGTTTGCCGCCGTCTTCGGCTACGCGGCCGATCGTCTGCGCTTGCCGCCGCTGGTCGGATATCTTGTCGCCGGTATCGTGATGGGACCCTATACACCTGGTGTTGTAGCGGACAGCGATCTCGCATCCCAGCTTGCCGAGATGGGCGTCATCCTGTTGATGTTTGGCGTAGGCCTGCATTTTTCCGCGTCTGATTTGCTCGCGGTCCGAGGGGTGGCGGTCCCGGGCGCACTGGGGCGCATCCTGCTTGCAACCCTGCTTGGCATCGGCCTCACCTCACTATGGGGCTGGGGGCTTGGGGCCGGGATCGTATTTGGTCTCAGCCTGTCGGTCGCCAGTACTGTCGTGCTTCTCAAGGCGCTCGAGGAGCATAATCAGGTCGACTCCGTAAATGGTCGTGTCACGGTGGGATGGCTCATCGTCGAGGATCTGGCGATGGTGCTGGCTCTTGTGCTGTTGCCCGCATTTTCCGGCGTTCTGGGCGGTCATGTCGATGCCACGGCTGCGGGAGCCGAAGCTGCGGGAGGCCTCGCGATCGCTTTGACCATAGCAGTGACCCTGCTCAAAGTTGGCGCCTTCACGGTCATGGCGATATTCTTTGGTCCGAAAGTCGTTCCGTGGATACTGACATTGGTGGCGCGGACCGGGTCACCGGAATTGTTCACGCTTTCTGTTCTTGCCGTTGCGCTCGGTATCGCCTTCGGCTCCGCGGAAATCTTCGGCGTATCCTTTGCACTCGGTGCGTTTTTTGCGGGTGTGGTCATGAGCGAATCGCACCTCAGTCATCGTGCCGCGGCCGACTCCCTGCCTTTGCAAAATGCCTTCGCCGTGCTGTTTTTCGTTTCGGTCGGCATGCTTTTCGATCCCTATGTCATCATTCGCGAACCGCTTGCCGTTGCCGGCGTGCTCGCGCTGATCATCTTCGGCAAATCGATAATCGCGTTCCTGATAGTGGTGCTGCTGCGCTATCCCATCGCCATGGGCCTTTCTGTCGCTGCCGGACTGGCGCAGATCGGCGAGTTCTCGTTTATCCTGGCAGGTCTCGGCGTTTCGCTCGGCCTGTTGCCGCGCGAGGGGCAGGATCTCATTCTTGCCGGCGCCATCCTGTCGATCACTGTGAACCCGCTCGTTCTGCTCGCGGGAGATTGGCTGCAAAAGGCAATCCACAGCAAATATCCATCCCTTTCCGCCAATTATGGCCAGCAGAAGCACGATGCACTTTGCCGCGAGCTGGCAAGGATCCGGAAGATCAGCGATGACAGGAACAGGCAGCATCAGCTGGAAATGCAGCAACTGATAGAAACCTTCCCGATGTTTGCGCAGGTGAACGAGAATTCCCAGGAAGAACTCCTGCTCCTGTTCCGGCCCAAGGTGGCGTCGCCGGGCGAGCGCGTCATCCGTATCGGAGATCGTGTCGACGGCATGTACTTCATCTCATCCGGCGCCGTCGAGGTCCGACTGGAGAACGAATCGATCCGGCTCGAGGCGGGCGCATTTTTCGGCGAAATGGCTCTGCTGAGCGGTGGCAGACGCACGGCCGACGTCATTGCTGTTGATTTTTGCCATTTCCTGGTTTTAGAGCGCCGCGATTTCAATGTGTTCATGGCCAAACATCCTGCGCTCCTGGCTGCCGTCAGCGACATGGCCAAGGAACGCAAGGCGAGAAACGTTTCGCGCAGGAAGCGCAATCAGGCCCTGGACGCGACCTAGTCCGTCATCAGCGAAACCGTTGAAAATCCGCGCATCGCATCGGCGATAAGGCACTTGTCAGCAAGGATTGTTCTATTTCCTGTCATGAGGTCCTGTAGTTCCAGCCCTCTGATCTCCTGGGGGACCTGGATAGCGGTGTCACCCCAGCCGGGGATCGGCATGAATGGCGTGTTGAATCGCCTCACAGCGTCGAACGGATGCCTGGGCACTGCGACCATGCAAACGTCGCTGCCGTCCTTCCTCAGGAAGGCAATGACATTTCTCCGTTTCTTGCCGGTCACTTTCAGGGGCACATACTCGCCGCCGGTAAACAGGCCGGGTTTGCGTTTTCGAGCCCGCAAGTGTGTCGAAACAAGCCGCTGTTTTATCGCGCCCGTGTGCCAATCCTCTAGCAATATGTTCAACGGCGACTGGTCCGCATAGGAGAGGCGGGTGGCCAGCGCTTCGAAGTTCACGTCGGTCGATGCGGGGATGTTGGACACTCCGAAATCCCAGCATTCGGCGCCATTATAAACTACGGCCACTCCGGGTGCTGTGGCTTTGAGCACCGTTTGTGAAAAACTGTTGATTGCCCCGGCCACCCAGAAGGGACGCATGGTCTCGACGAAATCCTGAAGGAAGGAACGGTCGGCGAAAAGCTGGTTTATATAGTCCATCACTGCCAGTTCGTATGGCCTGTTTATCTCTGTCCAGAATGCATCCCTCTGGATTTCGCTGATCGCCTTCTGGATAAACACCGAAAGATCTTCACGTACCGCGTTCAGTCCGGTCTCATCGTCAAGCGGCAGCGTCAAGGGCCAGATCGCGGCGAGGGTCTGAAAGATGAGCCATTCCGTCTGGGGATCGGGCGCCGGTGTCTCCTCGATGGTCGCCACATGCTGGGCATGCTTTTGACGCCACCGGAGGACGGCTTCGCACCATGGCTCCGGGGCTTCGGACAGAGCGAGGAGCCGCATCCTGGCGTCCTCGCCGAATTTGGTCGTATAGGAGAATGTCGTCGCCAGCATGCCCCTTGGCGCCGCGGCAGCCTTGTTGAGCATCTTGTCATGGAAAGCCTGGACGGGGTCGCCTGAATCGGCTCCGTGCAGGATGACCTCGTCGAGAGCGATGGGACCGCGCCCATAGCGGTGGGATTGCTCGATCGCCTGGGCCATGACAGCAGCGGTCAATTGCTGAAACTTTGTTATGGACCGAGCCCTCTTGCCGCCCAGGCCATCGGACGTCTCCAATATCTTCTGCAAAAATTCGAGTGCGCGGGCGTCAGTGGCGTCGGCACGGCTTTTGATTTCTGAAATCGTGGAGCGCAGGATAGACCGGTAAGGTTCAAGAACGCCGCGGCCATCGGAATAGGTCCGGAACACCGGGAGTTCTATGACGAGGTCAGTCACGGCGCGGGTCAGGTCGAGCCCCGTAGCCGCATCCGGATCTATGGAAATGATGAGGTCCACCAGCGCCTGCAACTCCGCAGCGAACCTTCTGTGCAGGACGGCGGATTTCGCCCCGCGATAATGCAGGAGGCCCGGGCCGCCAATATCGCTGTACAGCTTTTCCAGCGCCGCAAGCTTATCATGATCGATAAGAACATTTGCCGTCGCCGAGATGAATTCATAGCCGGCCGTTCCGTCGGCATGCCACAAGGCAGGGTGTTTTTCACCATCCAGAAGGATCTTGTCCGTCACGAGATAAGCGTTCTCGCCGGCGTTTGCACGCAGTTGCCGGAGATAAGCTTCGGGGTCGGCCAGTCCGTCGATTTGATTCACCCGGAAACCGATGATCTGGCTGATCTCGAGCAGGTCAAGCGGCACCTCATGAAAATCCTTGAACGGCTGGGGTTTCTCAACCTGGACGCCGACCGAATGAACTGAATCGAACGCGTGGCGGTAATTCATCCGGCGGCGCGCTTTTTGGCGGGTCATCAGGCGCCATTTCTGCATCGACAACACTTTGTCGATTGCATCCATATCCTGCGAAAGCTCCTTCAGCCAGGCCGCAAGTTCAAGACGATGAGCGAGTTCACTGCTCTCGTATATTTCGCGCAAGCGGAAATGAAATTCCTCCGACCGCTGCGCGTCCGCCTTGTTCGCGGCGTCAAGGAAATCAATCGATAGTGCGTTGCCCACGCCGCGAAGAACAACTTCGTAGGACCGTGGATGTAGTGGGTAGAACACGTCGCCGTAAGTGATGCCGAAGGCAAGCTTGCCCTGATGGAAGTGGAGTTGCAGCGTTTCGGCCTGGACTTCTTCGACAAGCGGCCGTTGAAGAACAGGCAGGGTCAGGCGCTTTTTCCAGTCCACGTCGAAATGACCGGCATACCGGCTTTCGGATCCCCATTCCAGGACATCGAACCACCACGGATTGTGATGGGTCGCCGGCATCTGGTTGGGATTGATATCGACGACAAGTCCCATGCCCAGCTTCCGCAGCGCTGTATCGAGGACGGCGAAGCCGTATTCACCCCCAGCCTCGCCGTCGAGCTTGGTGGGATTGTAGGATTTCTTGCCGCTGCTGACCTCGATCGTGCTGAAGATCGGAGATACCGTGAGCGTGTCGATACCGAGATCGTTCAGATAGGGCACGATGGCGGCGATATCGCTGAAGGACAAACCGTTTCTAAGCTGGATGCGATAGGCGGAAATGGGCGTGGTCATCCTCGTCATGCAACCCGTTCGTTGGCGGTAGGGTGCTGATCGCCGCGCTGCAGCGCCTGAAGATATTGGCGCTGCCACCATTGCGCGTCATGATCCGTAATGCGTTTCAGGAGCTTGCGATGGCGCAACTGACGCTCTTCAAGCGGCATGGCGACGGCAGTTTTCAACGCCCCTGCCACCTCGCTGATGTCATAGGGATTGACGATCAGCGCCTCGCTGAGTTCCTCGGCGGCACCCGCGAACTTGGAAAGAATGAGGATGCCCGGGTCCTTGTCGTCTTGAGCTGCAATATATTCCTTGGCCACGAGGTTCATCCCGTCCCGCAGGGGCGTGATCAGGCCAACGAGACTCGAGCGGAAAAGCGGCGCGAGTTTCTCGCGTGGAATATTGCGATTGATGTATTGTATGGGTGCCCAGTTGAAATCGGCGAACCTGCCATTGACTGCCCCTGCAAGCTGTTCGAGTTCAGCCTTGATATCCGAATAGGCGGTGACATCCTCTCTGGAGGGCGAGGCTATTTGCAGATAGTCCGCGTGCCCTTGATACTCCGGGCAGATTTCGAGGAATTTCCTGAACGCCTTCATGCGGTGCGGCAGTCCTTTCGAATAGTCGAGCCGATCCGCGGATATGACCTGGAACCGTTGCAGGACCTTGCGGCGCATACGCTCGAGTTCGATCGTATCGTCGGTTCTCGCGGACGCCTTGGCGAATTGCTGGACATCGATTCCGATGGGGAAATGCCCGATATTGATGGTGCGATCGTTCACGCGCACGACCTCTGGGGAAATAATGGCCGCGTCGGAATGCTCTTTGAGATAGCGATGGAAATTATGGACATCGTTGACCGTCTGAAATCCGATCAGGTCGAATTGCAAAAGGCAATATCGCAGCCACTCGTGACGAGGCACCGCGGAAAAGATATCAGCCGAGGGAAAGGGTATGTGCAGGAAAAAGCCGATCTTGTTCTTGCAATTGCGCTTGCGGAGTTCGGCGGCCATCGGAATGAGATGGTAGTCGTGCACCCAGATCACATCATCGTCGCGCAGGTGCCCGCGGATGAGTTCCGCGAACTTCTCGTTCGTCGCCGAATAACTGTCGGCAAATTCCATCCGGTAGTCCATAAGGTCGAGCCGGTAGTGGAAGGCTGGCCAAAGCACGCGGTTGGAAAAGCCGAGATAGTATTTCTCGTGCTCTTCGCTTGTCAGTGCGGTTGTCAGGGTGGTCACATTGCCGTGGGTCTGGATCTTCGTTGTAGCCGCCGCCGCATCGTCCACGACGCTGCCGTCCCACCCGGCCCAGAGTCCTCCCTGTTTTCTAAGCGCGTCCACGATACCGACAGCAAGTCCACCGATTTGCGTATTCTTCCCCAAATTCGCGGTGCGATTTGAGATTACGACTAGCCGTCCCATAAAATAGATGTCCCTTCATGCAGTCAGGACTCTAACCAACTCCCCGGGAACGTGATGGTTCCAGAAAAACCCGCGATGTTGGATTTTCGTTGAACGATTTCCCGCCCGCTGAGTTTTCCGATGAGTGCCCTCGATCGAAGGAAAGAGATATGCAGCCTGATACGGCATGTGACAACGCGGATGGACCTCTGCCTTCCAGCCTGGACGGCTGGGCGCTTTTCATCGACATCGATGGTACCCTCATCGATCTTGCAACGACCCCCGAGAGCATCGTCGTTCCCCCTGATCTGCCCGATCAACTCATGAAACTCTCTCGGAAAGTCGGTGGCGCGCTCGCTCTTGTCACTGGGCGTTCGATCGCCGCCGTGGATACGATGTTCGCGCCACACCATTTCACCGTGGCGGGCCTTCATGGCGCCGAAATCCGCAGGGAAAACGCGGATATACTCAGACATGGTCTCAATGCAGAAGCGCTCGACCGCCCGCGTCTTGTGTTGCAGGACTTCGCCCGCCACTGGCCCGGCATGGTGATCGAAGACAAGGGTCTTGGGCTGTCGGTACATTACCGGCAGGCACCCGAAGCAGCAACCGCTGCCGCGCATGCGGTTGACCGCCTCGTCAAGGATCTCGGCTACGGGTGGAAGCGGCAGGATGGCAAGATGGTTGTCGAGATCGGGCCGGCGGGAACCAGCAAGGGCGTCGCGGTCGCGCATTTCATGGAAACGGCGCCCTATGCGGGAAGGAAGTTCCTGGTTATTGGCGACGACCTGACCGATGAAACCATGTTCCACTACGCCAGGGAGGCGGGCGGACGCTCGATCAGGGTCGGCGATCCGCCCTTCGAGAGCATTGCCGAATTCAAGCTGGAATCTGCCTCTGATGTGCGTTCCTGGATCGCTCGGGCGACCAGCGAGAATTAGTTGCGGCGCTATTGGCCGCTTGCCGTTGTCTCTGGCTTAATTTCCCCAATTCGCGTATGTTTTATCTTGTGCAGGTTTAGGTCCATTGGTACCGCCTCTAGCATGGTGCCACTGGTGCCTTTCCCGCTCGAAACGAGATTGGGAGAATTGCTCATGGCACAATTTCATGTGATCGCTGGTGCAAACGAAACCAGCGTCTATCCTGAGGTGCGTAAGATCGGCGTGGCAGATGTTTTTGCTGCTTTGCGTCAAGGGCTCGACGATTTTTGGGAGAAGCCCTCTCACTATGTTTTTCTTTGCCTGATTTATCCCGTCGCCGGGCTTGTCCTTGCGCGCTGGTCGGCGGGGGCAAATGCTCTGCCGATACTTTTTCCGCTGATGTCGGGTTTTGCCCTGATCGGGCCGTTTGCCGCCATCGGTCTCTACGAGATCAGCCGCAGGCGGGAACTTGGACTGGATACATCATGGCAACACGCACTTGAGGTCAGGCGTTCTCCAGCCATGCCCTCCATCTTTGCGGTCGGCGTTTTGCTCTTTGCGATCTTCATCGTGTGGCTGCTCACCGCCCAGGCACTTTACGTCAGCCTGTTCGGTCCGGCAGCGCCGGCCTCGATCGGCGCCTTTGTCAACCAGGTGTTCAACACTTCGGAAGGCTGGCGCATGATCGTCCTGGGCAATGCCATAGGCTTCGTGTTCTCCGTCATCGTCCTTTCGATAAGCGTCATCACGTTTCCGCTGCTGCTTGACAGGGACGTCGGCGCGCTGGCCGCGGTCACCACTTCGGTGAAGTCTGTCTTTGCTAATCCGATACCGATGCTTTTGTGGGGCCTGATCGTAGCGGCATTGCTGGTCGTCGGCTTCCTTACCTTGTTCGTCGGTCTCGCGATCTTCATTCCGGTGCTGGGGCACGCAACATGGCACCTGTACCGCAAGGTCGTGGCGCCCCTGCCGGTCGCGGAAGTTCAAAACCTGAAGAAACCCCGCTCCCGCCGCTAGAGTGCAGGTCAAAGAAAACGCGGTGCGGAAAAGCACCGCGTTTTTTTTATTGCGGGCCGCCGAAGAAGGTCAATCGGCTCAAAAGGACGTAGTGTGATTCCGACACCATCATCGCGACGAAGACGAGTACCATGAGTGGTGGAAGCACTATCGCATAGATAAGCGCAAGCCTTTCCCAGGCCATATGCATGAAGATGGCGACGATCAGACCTGCTTTGAGCATCATGAAAAGCAGGATCAGCGACCACCTGAGATAACCATGCAGGCCGATATAATCGATCATGTACGAGAACAGGCTAAGGACGAAGAGCAGTCCCCAGACAACGAGATAGAGCCTGATCGGATGTTCCTGGTGTTCGGTATGTGCTGCTGGTTGTGCCATGTGACCTCACCACAGATAGAAAAACGCGAAGATGAAAACCCAGACCAGGTCGACGAAGTGCCAGTAGAGGCCCGTGATCTCGACAATCTCGTAATGGCCCTTCCGGCTCGTGAAGAAGCCGCGCTTCTGCGTATCGAAATCGCCGCGCCAGACCTTGCGGGCCACGATAAGCAGGAAGATGACACCGATCGTCACGTGTGTGCCGTGAAAGCCGGTGATCATGAAGAAAGTCGAACCGAATTGTGCGGCACCCCAGGGGTTTCCCCATGGCCGGACACCTTCCGAGATCAACTTGGTCCATTCGAAAGCCTGCATGCCAACAAAAGCTGCGCCAAAGATCGCCGTCAGGAGCATCAGGAGCGCCGTCTTGCGGCGGTCGCGGCGGTAGCCGTAGTTCACTGCCATGGCCATCGTTCCGCTGCTGCTGATGAGCACGAACGTCATGATGGCAATCAGAATGAGCGGGACGTTTTGGCCGCCAATGTGCAGGGCGAAGACCTCGCTTGGATTGGGCCAGGGAACGGATGTCGACATGCGCGCGCTCATATAGGCAAGTAGAAAACATCCGAAAACGAATGTGTCGCTGAGCAGGAATATCCACATCATGGCCTTGCCCCAGGAGACATTCTTGAATGTTCTCTGGTCGGAGGCCCAGTCGGAGGCGAAGCCGCGCAGCCCGCCGGGCCGGGGAGGGGGTAATCTTGTTTCGGTTTCCACAACGTCGGTCATTTTCACCACCCTCAGGACAAGAGTTGCCGGCATATTTCGACGAAATCATTGGCCCAGCCCGCGAACAACGCGAAAATGATCAGCCAGACGATGAGCATGAAGTGCCAGTACATCGCACACAGATCGATGCTGAGTTGCGCATGACCGGGTGTCTCGTTTTGCCAAACTCTCAACGTCGTTCGGCCGAGTACCAGCAGACCGCCAAGAATGTGCAACCCGTGCATTCCAGTGATCATGTAGAAGAAGCTGTTTGCCGGGTTGTCGGCGAGGACATAGCCAGCCGACACCAATTCGCGCCACGCAAATGCTTGTCCGAGCAGAAAGCCGATCGCCGTTGCGAAACTGATCAGAAGGGCCAGTTTCATGGTGCTGGCATCGTTCTGCAATGCCGAGGACTTCGCCTTCTCCAGGGCGACGCTGCTGATGACGAGCGCTGCCGTATTTGCCCATAGGACGCTGGGAAGCGGTATTGCCCACCAGTCCTGCAAGCCCATCCGCATGAAGTAGGCGCTGATGAACAGCGTGAACAACGCACCGACGACGGCAAGAAATACGCCGAGGCCGATCTTTGCGGTTGGCAGCGGCGATCGCGTGATTGCGGAAATCTCGCTGGCGCGCCCGGCTTCGAGCCATGGTTTGGACGTCAGGCGTTGCTGCGCCATCCACCAGATGATGATGGAGGCCAGTCCCGCCAGGAAGATGAGGATCACGCTCATGTCGCATGCTCCCTCGACCGGTGTTCGGGATCCGGTTCATTCTGCGGAATGAAATCCTCGGGTGCGCCGGGGACACTGTAGTCATAGGCCCAGCGATAGACCACCGGCAATTCCTTGCCGAAATTGCCGTGGGGCGGCGGGGTCGTTGGTGTCTGCCATTCCAGCGTGGTTGCACGCCAGGGATTTCCCCCCGCGTCCTTGCCCCTGCGAAGGCTCCAGGCTGCATTGAAAAGGAACAGGATTTGCGCAGCCCCCACGATCAGAGCCATCACGGTTATGAAGACGTTCAGGTCATGCGCGGAGGGCGGATTGACGACGGATTCACCGATTTCGTGGTAGCGGCGCGGCGCTCCCAAGAGGCCGAGATAGTGCATCGGGAAAAAGATCAGGTAGGCACCGAGGAACGTCACCCAGAAGTGGACCCGCCCCATGGTCTCGTCCAGCATTCGACCGGTGATCTTGGGATACCAGTGGTAGATCGCCCCGAAGATGACCATGATCGGTGCGACGCCCATCACCATGTGGAAATGCGCGACCACGAACATCGTGTCCGACAGCGGAACGTCCACGACGACGTTGCCGAGGAACAACCCGGTCAATCCGCCATTGACGAAGGTGACGATGAAGCCGAGGGCGAACAACATCGGTATTGTCAGGTGGATGTCGCCGCGCCACAGGGTAAGCACCCAATTGTAGACCTTGATGGCCGTCGGAACCGCGATGATCAGGGTTGTGGTTGCGAAGAAGAACCCGAAATTGGGATTCATGCCGCTGACATACATATGGTGGGCCCAGACGACGAAGCTGAGGGCTCCGATGACGACGATGGCCCAGACCATCATGCGATAGCCGAAAATATTCTTGCGCGCGTGAACGCTGATGAGATCGGATACGATGCCGAACGCAGGCAGCGCCACGATATAGACCTCGGGATGGCCGAAGAACCAGAACAGGTGCTGGAAGAGGATTGGACTGCCGCCGCCATATTGCAGCTGGGCGCCCATCTCGGCAATGGCCGGCATGAAGAAGCTTGTACCAAGAACGCGGTCGAACAGCATCATCACCGAAGCAACGAAGAGCGCGGGAAAGGCGAGGAGCGCCATTACGGTCGCGGTGAAAATTCCCCAGATCGTCAAGGGCATCCGCATCAACGTCATGCCGCGTGCACGTCCCTGCAGGACCGTGACGACATAGTTCAACCCGCCCATGGTGAAACCGATGATAAACAGGATAAGCGAACTCAGCATCAGGATGATGCCCCAATCCTGCCCGCCCGGCGTACCGGAAAGCACGGCTTGCGGCGGGTATAGCGTCCAGCCGGCGCCGGTAGGTCCACCCGGAGCAAAGAAGCCGGCGACGAGCACAAGCACGGCAAGCAGATAGATCCAGTAGCTCAGCATGTTGGCGTATGGGAACACCATGTCGCGGGCACCGAGCATCAGCGGGATGAGGTAATTGCCGAAACCGCCGAGAAAGAGCGCAGTGAGGAGATAGATCACCATGATCATCCCGTGCATGGTGATGAACTGATAGTAGCGGTCGGCATCGATGAACGTGAAGACGCCGGGGAAACCAAGTTGCAGCCGCATCAGCCAGGAAAGGACGAGCGCCACGAGGCCGATCGCGATTGCCGTCAAGGAATATTGGATGGCAATGACTTTTGCGTCCTGGCTGAAGACATAGGTCGTCCACCAGCTATGCGGGTGGTAAAGTTCCACATCTTCGACTTCGGCCGGCGGTATGGGGTCGTTGATGCTGGACGGTATGTTGACCATTCTGTGCCCTCCCTGGCTCCGTCGCTCCTCTCCTCAAAAGAGCGGTATCACTCAATTCGCCGTCGGTGTCTCTCCCGATGCCATCATCTGTGTGAATGTCTGCTGTTGCTCGAGCCAGGTCTGGTAGTCGGCCTCGTTGTCGACGATGACTGTCCCGCGCATCTGCGGGTGCCCGACGCCGCAAAGTTCGGCGCATAGGACCTCGAAAGTTCCCGTTCTCGTGGGAGTAATCCAGAAATAGGTTACCATGCCCGGCACCATGTCCATCTTGGCCCTGAACTCGGGCACGTAGAAATCGTGCAGCACATCGATCGAACGCAGGAGCATCTTCACGGGCTTGCCGATGGGAAGGTGCAGTTCGCCGCCCTGGATGATGATGTCATCGAGGCCTGCGGGATCGTTCTTGTTGACACCCAGCGGATTTTCCGCGGTGACATCGCGGGTTTCCGACGTCCCGAGCTTGCCGTTGGCTCCCGGCAGGCGATAGCTCCACAGCCATTGCTGCCCGACAACTTCGACCTCCGTCGCGTCGTCCGGAACCGTGACGAAGCGATCCCAGACGAAAAGACCTGGCGCCAGCATGGCGACCACGCCGATAGTGGTCACCGTGGCGAGCCAGAATTCCAGCTTTCTGTTCTCCGGCTCATAGTCCGCGCGGGTCCCGGGCCTGTGCCGGAAACGGAGGACGCAATAGGCGACAAACAGCACCACCGCCACGAAAACGAAGCCGGTAATCCAGAAAGTAATGATGATTGTATTGTCGATGTACTGCCAATTAGACGCTATTGGCGTCCACCACCAGGGACTCAGAAGATGAAAAAGAACCGACGCAACTGCAACAAGAGCAAGAATAACGACTACAGCCATTCTATTGTCCCCTCCCTGCCGGAATCGGCTGTGGACATGAACTCGCAATCCGTAGAACCCTACCCTAGCATTTCATAAACGAGAAATACAGGTAGTCGTCCCATCGAAAGTATCGGTGCACTGAATATCTGAATCGTCGCTGGAAATTACTATCGTTTCATCGCCGCGCCGTCATCGCCGGCGCGGCGCCTGAGCGGGAATATCCGCCCGGTTATAGCTCCACGATAGGTGAAAATCCGCCAAAGATCATGCGCTTGCCGTCGAAGGGCATGCTGGCCATGTCGCCTTTCAGGCGAGGGTCCGCCATCACCTTCGCATTGATGGCATCACGCTTTTCGCGCGATTCATAAACGATCCACGAAAACACGACGGTCTCGTCGTCTTTTGCCTGCACAGCGCGCGGGAAGGAAGTAAGTTCACCATAGGGTACGTCATCGGCGACGCACTCGACAAAGGCGAGCGCGCCGTGCTCTTTCCAGACCTCTCCCGCCATGCTGGCGAGTTCCTTGTAGGCTTCAAGTTTCTCTTTGGGGACGGCAAGTAAGAAACCATCGACATAAGACATGCGGGGGACCTCCTGTTTCATTGAACGGCCAGAGGACGTTTGGCCAAGCGGAAATCCTACAACATCCCTCAAGTTTTGTCCTCGCTGCGCCATAGCCAGATCGTTATCGAACCGGAGCGGCCGCGGATTTCCGTTTCCAGCGGGCCCTCCAGCGTGCCGGTTCGATGGAGGTCATTGCCTTGTCCCGCCACGTGCAGAATCTCGGCGCTGAGCGCGAGTTCCGCCCCGTGCTTCTTGGCCACTTCCATCAACCGGCTCGCGACATTGACTGTATCGCCCGTAGCTGTGATCTGTTGGCGATCGCCGCCACCGAGCCGTGACGCAACGACGGTGCCGAAATGTGCACCCAGTTTGAAACCAACGCGCGAAGCGGTCGATGCCGGAAGCGAGGCGAGCCATAGCTTGGTTCGCTTGCACAGTCTTACGCAGCAGAGCATGGCGTTGGCAGCATCTTGCGACGTCGGCTCCGGCAGGCCGAAAAGGATCATCGCGCCGTCGCCCATGAAACTCGTGATCGTTCCGTTGCAGGCGGCGACTTCCGCGTCGACGAAGTCGTAAAAACCATTCAGGAGTTCTCTTGTAGCAATAGGTCCAAGAACCTCGCTGAGGCCGGTGAAGCCGGACAGATCGATAAAGACCACGGCGGCGTCCTGGCGCACCGGCTCAGCCAGAAAATCAGGGTTTCTCGCCAGCCATTTTCCCAAACCAGGCGCCTGCACGCTCTGCAGCATCTTGCTTTGAGTGGCAAAATGCTGCGCGCGCCGCCGGTCGAGCAAAAGCTGGCTTGCGCCGAACAAAAGCAGCGGGGGAATTGCGGCGGCAATGGGAATCGCGGCGCTCAGCCAGATGCCATTTGCGAAGGCGACCATATTGATTGCCAGCCATGTGCAGACGACTGCGATTATTGCGGCAAGTCCGATGACACTTCGCCGCCACGCGAGCAGTCCCACCAGAACGAGCGGCAGCCCGACGGCAAAGCCCGAGTCGACAAGCCGGATATGGCGGTCGCGAACGATGGCGTCGCCCGCCACCAGCTGCGTGATGGCCGTGGAGATGACCTCGACGCCGGGAAGCACCTGGTCGAAGGGTGTCGGGAATACATCGCCGCCTCCCGTCACTGTTGCACCAATCACGATGATCTTGCCTGCGATGTCCTCTTTTCGAAGTTGGCCATCCAGCACCTGCGCGGCACTGATGGTTTTGATCGTGCCGCGCGGACCATAGAAGGTCAGCGGGAAAGTCTGGCCGATATCCGTACGCACGTGCCGGTCGCCGAGCGTGATCCCGCCCGGGACGAAAAGCGGATCGGCCTTCGCCGCGAGGGCGGCTGCCCGAAGTGGAAAGGATGGCTGGACTTCATCACCCTTTTTGAAGAGCATCGGAATAAATCGCGGCGTTCCGGATTGGTCTGTCGCGACATTGACGATTCCGACCGCCGACACGCCGGCAAATTCCTGCTGCGGCAGCAAGAAACTGGCGGCATCGGGGATTCGATCGAGCGTGCTGCCGTTTGCCGGTCCTGTCAGCTGTTTGCCGCTGGCGAACACGGCTGCGCCAGCAAGCAGCGTCGTGGTTTTAGCGAGCGATGCTGCGAGCCTGCGGTCGTCATCCGGGCGACTGCGATCGACCAGAAGCAGGTCCATCGCGATGACCCTGGGATCGAACCTGGCAATTTCATCGATGAGGGTGGCAAGCGTCGAGCGGGGAACAGGGTAGCTCCCGACCAGTGACACTGCCGGGTCATCGATGGCGATGATCGTTACCGTGTCCGGTGCGGGCAATCTGCCGCGAATGATCGTGCGCAGATCGGTCAGTGTTGCCTCGACCCGTTCCAGGAACCACGTGTTGCCACGCACGTGCATCAGCCCGATACCTGCGCCCCAGACGCCGGCCAGAATCAGCGCGACCAATATCTGGCGTGCACGACGGGTCATGGGTGATTATTGACCGAGGCGCGCCATCAATGCGTTGACGCGCGGCCGGGGCCAGCGCTTCACAACAAGCGCGTCGGTGCTTTCGTCCACGTCGACGCCTTCACCGGGCCCAAGCACCACTTCGGCGCGGTTCGCCTGCCTGCGAACGCTGACTGCGCCCCGCACGACAAAGACCGCCGTCTTCCCGGCGCTTACATCGACAGCCCATCTTGTGCCGCGAACTGCCGCTATTGCCTGCGGTGTATCGACGACAAATCCTCCGGGTACCTTCGGTGCGTCGAGCAGGATCGCCTTGCTCCTTGCCCGGACTGCATCGACGATCCCGTCCCGGCTGCGATCGAGCAGCGTGTAGCGCGCCCCGCGCTCTGCGGTGATGGTCAGCCCGCCCCGGCATTTCAGAACCTGCCTTCCGGTCCCGCCTACCTCGGTCAGAATGCAACCTGAATTGCTGGCACTATTGCCGGATTGAGCCGAGCTGTTTCCCGTGCCCAGCATGAAAACAACGCCCAGCGCCACCGCCGCGCGAAATATCCCCGCCATTGAATCCATGGAAATTGCCCCCAGTTAACCGGCACAGATCAGGCGCGGTTCCTTGCAATATAAGGCCACCGGAGGGCATTTCAAAGCGTTGATATCAGGCCAGCGGCAGCAGTACCCGTCAAACCGGGGCTGCCGGATAGAGCCGGTCTATGGAAGGCAGGCACTGCGCGCCCTTGCGGCTTAGAAATTCCTGGAAGGCCCGCATGGCCGGAGACATGGTCCTATCCGTGCGCACGACGGAAAACCATTGACGGCGTATGGGCATGCCGATCACGTCCAGCATCACCAGTCTGCCGACTTCGAGTTCCAGCGCGATCGTGTGAGCCGAGATGAAGGCAATGCCGAGCCCCGCCATCACCGCCTGCTTTATCGTCTCGTTGGAGGACATTTCCGTGCCGAGATCGTCGAGCCGCCCGGGTAGTTCGCTCAGGAAGATCTCGAGAGATATCCGCGTTCCGGATCCCGGTTCGCGGATGAGGAAATGCTCCTGGGCGATCCGCTCTTTCGTGATATCGCGGGCGCCGGCAAGCGGATGATCCGGCGCTGCGATCATCACCAGCGGGTGATCGCCGAATACCGCCGAGCGCAGCGGAACGTCCCTTGGAGGGCGGCCCATCACTGCAAGATCGACGGAATGGCTCTTGAGACCGGCGATCGTTTCCGCCCGGTTGCCGATTGCGAGCTTGATGGCGATATCCGGATGTTCCTTCTTGAAAATCGCCATCAGTTGCGGAGCGAAATATTTGGCCGTCGAGACGACCCCGAGGGTCAGGCTGCCCACCCGCAAGCCCTTGATCGCGTCGATTTCGTCGTCGAGAAGCCGCAACCTTTCTTCGACCATCTGCGCAGCATCGAGAAAAGCCAGCCCGGCAGCCGTAGGGCGCAGGCCTTCATTGGTTCGGTCGAAGAGGATGACCCCCGCATCTTCTTCGACGAGCTTGAGCTGAATCGTGACCGCAGGGGGTGTCAATCCAAGAGCGTTGGCCGCCCCGGCGATCGTATTGTGTTTCATGATCGCCTGGACGGCTCGAAGCTGCTTCAAGTTGAGATTGCGCATGGCTACAGTTAATATAATTTAGCGATCACGTAAATATAATAAATTTTACTAAATCAACCTCCCATGGTTCCATGCCTCCGAAGCCTGATGCGGAGAGAAAGTCAGGCACGGGAGGAAGTGATGACAACGGCGACCCTGGACGCGTTTCTTGGATCCTATGCAGAAAGCGGAGAAACGCTTCGCGGTGCCGTCTCGCTGGTGGTTCGCCAGCTTTCCCTGACTGCGGTCAAGATACGCAACACGATCAATCAAGGCGCGCTGGGCAAGGCATTCGCCAGCAGCCAGGGCGGCAAGAACGCCGATGGCGACGCTCAGAAGGACCTGGATATCTTCGCCGACGACATGTTCCTGGAAGCCATGCGTCAGGCCCCGGTTGCACTTTACGGATCCGAGGAACTCGCGCACCCCGCGCTGCTCGATCCGGGCGCACCGCTGGCACTGGCGATCGATCCGCTGGACGGTTCATCCAACATAGACACCAATGTCTCCATAGGGACAATCTTCTCCATCCTCCCGGTGGTTGGCCAGCCCGACAGCGAGCCTGGCGCATCGTTTTTCCAGAAAGGCGATCGCCAGCTCGCTGCCGGCTTCTTTATCTACGGACCTCAGCTTGCCTTGGTCCTGACGCTTGGCAGCGGCACGCATGTTTTTGTTTTTTCCGCTCGGCTCGGCACGTTCGTTCAGGCCTACGCGAGTGTTGCGGTGCCTGATCGCGCCCATGAATTTGCCATCAATGCCGCCAATTACCGCCATTGGGACGAGGCAGTGCAGCTCTATGTCGATGATTGCCTCAAGGGTTCGGAAGGACCGCGCGAGCGCGATTTCAACATGCGCTGGATCGCTTCCCTGGTCGCGGAAACCTATCGCATCCTCATGCGCAGCGGAGTGTTTCTCTATCCCGGCGACAAGCGCAAGGGATATGGCGATGGCCGCATACGCCTCATTTATGAAGCCAACCCCATTGCGTTCATTATCGAGCAGGCAGGCGGCGCCGCAACCGACACGGTGGGCCGGATACTCGATCTGACACCGAAGACGATGCACCAGCGGGTGCCTTTCATCTTCGGGTCGGCAAGGGAGGTGGCCCGCATCGGCCGGTATCACTCCGAACCAAGCAATATTGGCGAGCGCGCTCCGCTCTTCAGCAATCGCGGCCTGTTCAGGGTTTAGGCGGAGGAGACGTTCATGTCAGCAAAGCACCCCATCATCTCCATCACTGGATCGTCAGGCGCGGGAACGACCTCGGTCAAGCGCATCTTCGAACAGATTTTCCGGCGCGAGAACATCGAAGCGGCCTTCATCGAGGGCGATGCGTTCCACAAGTATGACCGCAATTCCATGAAGGCGAAGGTCGCGGAGGAGGAAGCGAAGGGCAATCCGAACTTCACGCATTTCCATGTCGACGCCAACGAGTTGCACAAGCTCGATGAAGTCTTCGAGGAGTATGGCCGTCGCGGTACCGGCCAGACCCGGACCTACATCCATGACGAGGAGGAAGCCGCGCAATACAATGCTCCAGCCGGTACATTCACCGATTGGCGCGATTTCCCGCCCAGCACCCTGCTGTTCTACGAGGGGCTGCACGGCTGCGCCGTAACCGAAGGCGTCAATCTTGCCCGCCATGCGGATCTGAAGATCGGCGTTGTGCCCGTCATCAACCTCGAATGGATTCAGAAGATCCACCGGGATCGATCGACGCGCGGTTATTCAACCGAGGCTGTGATGGACGTGATCCTGCGGCGGATGCCCGATTATGTCCGCTACATCACGCCGCAATTCACATTGACCGACATCAATTTCCAGCGCGTTCCCATTGTGGATACGTCGAACCCGTTCATCGCGCGGTGGATACCGACACCGGACGAGTCGATGCTGGTCATTCGTTTTGCCCGGCCACGGGGGATCGATTTCCCCTACCTGCTGTCGATGATCAACAATTCCTTCATGTCGCGGGCAAATTCGATCGTCGTGCCAGGCAACAAGCTGGACCTCGCCATGCAACTCATCCTGACGCCGCTGATCATGCAGTTGATCGAGCGCAAGAACAGAGCCTCGTGAAGGAGATAGCGATGAACACGCAAGCTTTGCTGCAAGAAACTCCCGAGATCGAGAGCGTATCGGAACGCGATATGGCAAATGCTATCCGCGCGTTGGTCATGGACAGCGTCCAGAAGGCCAATTCCGGTCATCCCGGGATGCCCATGGGTATGGCCGACGTCGCAACGGTACTTTTCAACCGCTTTATCAAGCTCGATCCCTTGCATCCGCAATGGCCCGACCGTGACAGGTTCGTCTTGTCGGCAGGACACGGCTCCATGCTGCAATATGCTTTGCACTACCTGATTGGCTATCCGGATATGCCGATAGAAGAACTTCAGCGCTTTCGCCAGCTTGGTGCAAAGACGGCAGGCCATCCGGAATATGGTCATGCCCAGGGTATCGAGATGACGACGGGTCCGCTGGGGCAGGGCATAGCGACGGCCGTCGGCATGGCGCTGGCCGAGCGCTTGCTGGTTCAGCGTTTTGGCGAGGATATCGTCGATCATCATACATACGTCATTGCCGGTGATGGCTGCCTCCAGGAGGGCATCAGCCATGAGGCGATCGATCTTGCCGGTCATTTGAGGCTGTCCAAGCTCATCGTCTTCTGGGACAACAACTCCATCTCGATCGATGGGCCGACATCCTTGTCGACGTCCATGGACCAGTTGAAGCGGTTTGAGGCGGCCGGTTTCGACGTGGAGGAAATCGACGGTCATGATTATGAGGAGATCGCCGGGGCGATTGCCCGCGCCAGGACCTCCGACCGACCCTCGCTGATTTCGTGCCGGACTATCATTGGCAAGGGTGCGCCGAACCTGCAAGGAACGGAAAAGACCCATGGTGCTCCCTTGGGGGACGTCGAAATCGCGGCGGCTCGCCAGACCATCGGCTGGACGCACCCGGCGTTCGAAGTTCCGGAAGACATTTCCGAGTCATGGCGCGATGTTGCCCGCCGCGGTGCTGACGAACGGCGCGAATGGTGTGTACGCGTGGCGGCATCGCCGCGTGGCGACGATTTCAGGCAGGCGGTTCAGAAGCAATTGCCGGCAGCACTGTTCGAAGACCTTGCCGCATTCAGGCGCGAACATGTGGAAAAAGCCACCAAGGTTGCGACGCGCAAGGCGTCGGAAATGGCGCTCGGGGTCATCAACGGGGCCACCGATCTGACGATAGGCGGTTCGGCGGACCTGACCCATTCCAACCTGACGGTCACTCCGGGAATGCGGGACGTTACCCCGCAGAACTTCTCGGGCCGCTATGTTCACTACGGCATTCGCGAACATGGCATGGCGGCGGCGATGAACGGTCTTGCGCTGCATGGCGGGTTCATTCCCTATGGCGGCACCTTCCTGGCCTTTGCCGACTATGCGCGGGGCGCCATGCGTCTCTCGGCTCTCATGGGCCAGCAGGTGATCTACGTCATGACTCATGACTCGATCGGCCTTGGCGAGGATGGTCCGACGCATCAGCCGATCGAACATCTGGCGATGCTGCGTGCAACCCCCGGTATCAATGTTTTCCGGCCCGCCGATATCATCGAGACGGCCGAATGCTGGGAGCTTGCGCTCAAGTACACTGACCGGCCGAGCGTCATCGTCCTGTCGCGTCAGAACCTTGCGATGCTGCGCGCTGCCCATTCCGAGGAAAACCGGTCCAGCCGGGGCGCCTATGTCTTGCGTGAAACTGTGGAACCGCGCGCCATCACCTTGCTGGCGACAGGCTCGGAAGTGGAGATCGCCTGTACTGCTGCGGACATGCTTCGGGGACAGTACAAGATCCCGGCCGCGGTCGTGTCGATGCCCTCATGGGAACTGTTCGAGGCCCAGACTCCTGCCTATCGCCGTTCGGTTCTCGCTGCGGCGCCCCGCATCGGTATCGAGGCTGCGGCACGCCTCGGCTGGGACCGCTGGATTGGTGAAAAGGGTGCCTTCATCGGCATGCAGGGCTTCGGCGCCAGCGCGCCGGCCCCGGATCTCTATCGCCATTTTGGCATCACGCCCGAACACATCGTCGCCACCGCACGCAAACTCATCAACTGAGCTGAAAGGACATCGATCATGGCCCGGATTACCTTGCGACAACTGCTCGATCATGCTGCCGAGTATGGCTATGGCGTTCCCGCATTCAACATCAACAACATGGAACAGGGACTTGCCGTCATGGAAGCTGCGGCAGCCTGTGATGCGCCCGTGATCCTGCAGGCCTCGCGCGGCGCACGGTCCTACGCCAAGGATTTGATGCTGACGCGGATGATCGACGCGCTCGTGGAAATCCATCCGTCCATACCGGTCTGCATGCACCAGGATCACGGCAATGACGAGGCCACATGTTTGACGGCGATCCGCCATGGCTTCACATCCGTGATGATGGACGGCTCGCTCGAAGCCGATGCGGCAACGCCCGCCTCGTATGAATACAATGTCGAGATCACCAGGCGGGTCGCAACCATTGCCCATTGGGTGGGCGTATCGGTCGAAGGCGAGCTTGGCGTGCTGGGTTCGCTGGAAAGCGGCGAGGCCGAGGCGGAAGACGGTCATGGTGCCAGCGGCGTTCTCAGCCACGATCAGCTCCTGACCGATCCCGACCAGGCGGTGGATTTCGTCCTGCGCACCAGGGTCGATGCACTCGCCATCGCCTGCGGCACATCGCACGGCGCCTACAAGTTCACCCGCGCGCCCGATGGCGACATTCTGGCGATGGGCGTCATCGAGGAAATCCACCGCAAGCTGCCGAATACGCATCTGGTCATGCATGGCTCGTCGTCGGTGCCGCAGCCCCTGCAGGACATCATCAACCGCTTCGGCGGCGAGATGCCGCAAACCTATGGTGTGCCGGTCGAGGAGATAGAGCGGGGCATCCGCCACGGCGTGCGCAAGGTCAATATCGATACGGACTGCCGCATGGCCATGAGCGGACAGTTTCGGCGGATCGCCACGGAAAACCCGGCCGAGTTCGATCCGCGCAAATTCCTCAAACCGGCCATGGACGCCATGCGCGACCTGTGCCGCGACCGTTTTGAGCGCTTCGGCACCGCAGGCAACGCCTCGAAGATCAAGGTGATCGGCCTTGATGACATGGCCAAACGCTATGCCGCAGGGAAGCTCGACCCGCAAATCGCTGCAGCCAAGGCTGCTTGAAAATCGAATTACCAAGGAAAGGACCCTATCATGTCAAACAAGTCAGAAACGGTCACCGGAAAGGACCGCTACAGGTCCGGTGTCATGGAATACAAGAAGATGGGCTACTGGGAGCCCGACTACGAGCCGAAGGACACCGATATCATCGCGATGTTCCGCATCACGCCGCAGGACGGCGTCGATCCGATCGAAGCGGCCGCCGCCGTTGCCGGTGAATCGTCAACCGCCACCTGGACGGTCGTGTGGACCGACCGCCTCACCGCGACGGAGAAGTACCGTGCCAAGGCATACCGCGTCGATCCGGTTCCGAACGGCGAGGGTCAGTACTTCGCCTATATCGCCTACGATCTCGACCTGTTCGAGCCGGGTTCCATCTCGAACCTCACGGCGTCGATCATCGGCAATGTCTTCGGGTTCAAGCCGTTGAAGGCCCTGCGGCTCGAGGACATGCGCCTGCCAGTAGCCTATGTAAAGACCTTCCAGGGCCCGCCGACAGGCATTGTCGTCGAGCGCGAGCGGCTCGACAAGTTCGGGCGTCCGCTGCTGGGAGCAACGGTCAAGCCAAAGCTTGGCTTGTCTGGCCGCAACTATGGCCGCGTGGTCTACGAAGCGCTGAAGGGCGGCCTCGACTTCACCAAGGATGACGAGAACATCAACTCGCAGCCCTTCATGCACTGGCGCGAACGCTTCCTCTACTGCATGGAGGCGGTCAACAAGGCGCAGGCTGCAACTGGCGAGATCAAGGGCAGCTATCTCAACGTCACTGCAGCGACGATGGAGGACATGTACGAGCGCGCAGATTTCGCCAAGGAGCTCGGCTCGAATATCGTCATGATCGACCTCGTCATCGGCTACACGGCGATCCAGTCCATGGCAAAGTGGGCGCGTCGCAATGACATGATCCTGCACCTGCATCGCGCCGGCCACTCGACCTACACACGGCAAAAGTCGCATGGCGTCTCGTTCCGCGTCATCGCCAAGTGGATGCGCCTCGCCGGCGTCGATCACATCCATGCGGGTACGGTGGTCGGCAAGCTCGAAGGTGATCCCGCAACGACGCGGGGCTACTACGACATCTGCCGCGAGGACTTCAACCCGATGCGCCTGGAGAACGGTGTGTTCTTCGACCAGCACTGGGCCTCGCTCAACAAGATGATGCCGGTTGCGTCAGGCGGTATCCATGCCGGCCAGATGCACCAGCTGCTCGACCTTCTGGGCGAGGACGTGGTTCTGCAGTTCGGCGGCGGCACCATCGGTCACCCGCTCGGCATCGCTGCCGGTGCGACTGCCAACCGCGTTGCGCTCGAATGTATGGTGCTTGCGCGCAATGAAGGCCGCGACATCGTCAACGAAGGCCCGGAAATCCTGCGAATGGCGGCCCGGACCTGCCAGCCCCTGCAGCAGGCGCTCGAAATCTGGAAGGACGTTTCCTTCAACTATACCTCAACCGACTCGCCGGATTTCATTCCGACGGCAACAGCAGCAGAATAGGGAGTACCGACATGCGTATCACACAGGGAGCATTCTCGTTCCTGCCCGACCTGACCGACGAGCAGATTTCCAGGCAGGTGCAGTATTGCATCGACAATGGCTGGGCGGTGAGCCTCGAATTCACCGACGACCCGCACCCGCGCAACACCTACTGGGACATGTGGGGACATCCGATGTTCGACAATCCGGATGCGGCCGCACTCATGATGGAGCTCAAGGAATGCCGCAAGGTCTACGGCGATTGCTACATCCGCTTCGTCGCCTTCGACAACACTCATGGGTGGGAGTCCGTCAAGCTGTCGTTTCTCGTCAATCGCCCGGCTGAAGAGCCCGGCTTCCATCTTGCCCGTCAGGAGGGTGAGGGACGCGTCGTTCGTTACACCACAAGGTCCTACGCAACCGACAAGCCAGTGGGGCAGCGCTATGGCTGATGCCAGCATTACCCAACTCGAGGAACCTCCAGTGGAGATTCCGGCTGCCATCGACTTGCGCGCCGAATATATCGAATCCGGCGTCAAGGAGGTGCTCGACGAGCTCGACCGCGACTTGATCGGCCTGAAGCCGGTCAAGCAGCGCATCAAGGAGACAGCCGCCTTGCTGCTGGTCGAGCGGGCTCGGCGACGCATGGGTCTCGCGCATGACACGCCGACGCTGCACATGAGCTTCAGCGGCAATCCGGGCACGGGCAAGACGACGGTGGCGCTACGTATGGCGGACCTTCTGCATCGCCTCGGTTACATCCGCAAAGGTCATCTTGTCTCCGTCACCCGGGATGATCTCGTCGGCCAATATATCGGGCATACGGCACCGAAGACCAAGGAGATCCTGAAGAAGGCCATGGGCGGCGTATTGTTCATCGATGAGGCTTATTATCTGCACCGGCAGGAGAACGAGCGCGACTATGGGCAGGAAGCGATCGAAATCCTGCTGCAGGTGATGGAGAACCAGCGCGATGATCTCGTGGTCATCCTCGCCGGTTATGCCGATCGCATGGACAAGTTCTTCGAGAGCAATCCGGGCTTCCGCTCGCGTATCGCCCATCATATCGACTTTCCGGATTACAGCTCCGACGAATTGCTGAGCATCGCCGATACGATGCTGTCGAAACAGAACTATAGTTTCGATGCGCAGGGCCGCGCCATCATGTCCGACTATATCGAAAGGCGGCGCCAGCAGCCGCATTTCGCCAATGCGCGGTCGATCCGCAATGCGCTCGACAGGGCGAGGCTGCGCCACGCCAACCGGCTGTTCGAAGCTTCGAACGGACCAACCGACGCAATGGCGCTTTCCACCATCACCGCGGACGATATCAGGGTCAGCCGGGTGTTTTCCGGATCACCAAGGGAGGAGAAAACGCCATGAACCGCAATGTACTCATAGCGCCATCGGTGCTTTCCGCGGATTTTTCCCGCCTCGGTCAGGAGGTTGAAGACGTCATGGCCGCCGGGGCAGACTGGGTGCATCTCGACGTGATGGACGGGCATTTCGTGCCCAACATCACTTTCGGGCCGCAGATCATAAAATCCATTCGCAATCGCACGGCCGCTATTTTCGATTGCCATTTGATGATCGCGCCGGCGGATGCCTATCTTGGCGCTTTTGCCGATGCCGGGTGCGACTATATCACCGTGCATGCGGAGGCCGGTCCGCATCTTGACCGTTCGTTGCAGGCCATTCGCAATCTTGGCAAGAAGGCCGGTGTTTCTCTCAATCCGTCAACGCCTGAGAGCGTCATCGAATATGTTCTCGACAGGCTCGATCTGGTCTTGCTCATGACTGTCAATCCGGGTTTTGGCGGGCAGGCGTTCATCCCGTCTGTTGTAGATAAGGTCCGCCGCGTGAAAGCGCTGATCGGCAATCGTCCAATTCACATAGAGATCGACGGCGGTGTGACACCGGAGACTGCTCCGCTCGTCGCGGCGGCAGGAGCAAACGTGCTTGTCGCAGGCTCCGCCGTCTTCAAGGGAAACGGCAAAGCGGCCTATGCTGACAATATCGCCGCAATCCGTCATGCGGCGAATAATGCAAGGCATCGGGCGGCAGCCTAGGCCTTTTACCCTCCCCTCGAGGGGAGGGTTGGGTTGGCCATGTGATCTAACGGGGAGAAAGGCAATGGCGGCGATACCACCCCTTTGTGATTTTGGCTGGAAGGCCGTGGACGCGGTACTGCCCGGAACGGATGGGAAGGATCACTCGCTTCTGGCGCAGGCCGGCGAAAAAGGCCTGGTTGTCGCGTTTATCTGCAATCACTGTCCTTACGTGAAGGCCGTCATCCAGCGCATTGTCCGGGATGCCCGGGACTTGAGGCAACTTGGCGTCGGCTTCGTTGCCGTCAACGCCAATGATGCAGCAGCCTATCCTTCCGACTCTTTTGAAAATATGCAGGTCTTCGCGCGGGAGAACGACTTTCCGTTCCCTTATCTGCACGACGTCGACCAGAGCGTTGCCCGGCTTTACGGGGCTGTTTGCACCCCGGATTTCTTCGGGTTCAACGGTGCCGGCGAGCTACAGTACCGAGGGCGCCTGGACGCATCCCGCAAGGAAACAGCGGCTCCCGGCACAAGGCGTGATCTCTACGAAGCGATGATTGAAGTTGCACGTACGGGTCAAGGGCCGCGCGAGCAGATCGCGTCGGTCGGGTGTTCAATCAAATGGCGGGAGCTTTCCTAGCCGAATGCCGCCGGCAGCATACCGGCGGCGATGGCTTTATTTGAACTGGCTGAGATAGGCTTCCAGATTGGCGATATCCTTGTCGTCCTTCAGCCCGGCGAAGGCCATTTTCGTGCCCTTCACTTTCGCCTTCGGATCGTGCAGATAATCACGCAGGTTTGCCGAGTCCCACACGAGCCCAGCAGCGCCTGCTGCCTTCATCGCTGGTGAATAACTGAAGCCGGGATGCGTCCCCGCAGTTCTGCCCATCAACTTGTTCAAGGATGGACCGACTTTGTTCTTGTCGCTGTCCGCCACATGACAGACCGCACATTTCTTGAACACTACCTCCCCTGCCGCTGCGTCACCCGCCTCCTGGGCGCGGGCTCCGGCAACAGCCAGTGTTGCAACTGACAGTCCAATCAAAACGGTAGAATAACGCATGGCATCTCCTCATTTTCGCCAAGGGTGCCCTGGACGAAGACTGGCGCCAATCTTCCATGCATTGACGCCACCAAATTAGAACACTTCCAGAAGGTACCTTCAGCCCCCGATAAGTCAATTGCCTCGGCTGGATATAACGCCGCAGCTTCACGATTGTGTTTTAGTCGCGCGGCGCGATTGACGCCAGCGGATGACAACCGTAATTTAGAGCTACATTTTCTCATCGGGCACCTTGAGAAAACCCTTTGAAGGCCTTGGGTCCTGTCGCTTGCATCGTGTTGCGGCGGTGCAGGCAAACGGGCCGGAGGATTGGAGGTGCGCCTGCATGGAAGTTGTCGATCTCGTCTTGACCATCTGCCTTCTGTCCGATCCGACGAGTTGCCGGGAGGAGCGACTGCATTTCGAAAGTCGCGGCGGCCTCCACAACTGCATGTTTCTCGCGCCTACGGAAATTGCAAAATGGTCCGGCGACCATCCCAAGGTGAAGGTTGTTCGCTGGCGCTGCGATTACCCGTCGAAGGACCTGGAGCTCTAGGTGGAAAGCTCGTTCCGGCAAGACATGGCGACAAGGTTCTATCGAAGGTTTCTCTGCCTCTCATTCGTGCTCCTGTTGGCGCTTGGCTTCAGCACCCATGCGAGCGCAGCCGCCGAGACCATTCGTGTCGGCGTCCTTAAATTCGGCACCGTAAACTGGGAGCTGGACACGATCAAACATCACAAGTTCGACGAGAAGCACGGTATCGATGTTGATGTCCGCTTCTTTGCCAGCGAGGACGCGACCAACGTCGCCATGATGGCCGGCGACGTGGATATCATCGTGACAGACTGGCTTTGGGTATCGCGGCAACGCCAGTCGGGCGAAGATCTCACCTTCGTGCCCTATTCGAGTTCGGTCGGGGCATTGATGGTCCCGGTTGATTCGCCGATCAAAAGCCTGGCTGACCTCAAGGGCAGGAAGATCGGCGTCGCCGGTGGGCCGCTCGACAAGAGCTGGCTGCTCATGCAGGGCTACGCCAAACACCAGTTCTCCCTCGATTTGCCTGCCAATAGCGAAATAATTTATGGTACGCCGCCGCTGCTTGCTGAGAAGGCGCAGCAGGGCGAGCTTGAGGCCGTTCTGAATTTCTGGAATTTTTGCGCAAGGCTCGAAGCAAACGGTTTTCGCCGGCTGGTCAGCACCAGCGATGCGGCCCGTGCGCTTGGCGCCACCGGGAACGTTTCTGCAATAGGGTATATTTTTCATGAGAAATGGGCCCATGCACATCCGGATGCCATCGCGGGTTTCATCAAGGCAAGCAGGGAGGCGAAAGCTCTGCTCGGCAGCTCCAATGAGGAATGGCAGCGGCTTGCGCCCGTGGTGAAGGCCGAGGGCCGCGCTCTGGAGATACTGCGCGATCGTTATCGTGAGGGGATTCCTGCGCGATCGGTCGAGGATGAAGAGGCCGATGCGATCAGGCTCTATGCCATTCTCGCCGAGCTTGGAGGCGAGCGCCTCGTCGGTCCCGGAAAAACTCTGGCACCGGGCACCTTCTGGAGGACGGATTAATTGGCTTTTGCATCCAGCCAACAGCAGTCGGGCAAGATCGTCTCCACCGCGCCTTCAGCGCGGCAATGGTCCTCGCCGCTGATGGTGTTCCTGTCATTTGCCGCGCTGCTTCTTGCGTGGCACGCCGGAGCGACGCTATGGCCCAGCCGTTCTTTTCCCGCACCTTTGCTGGTCCTGCAAACATTCATCAGCGAAACGGCAAGCGGCGATCTGCCATATAATCTTGCAATTACCCTGTGGCGCGTTGCTGCCGCCTTCTTTTTGGCGATGGTCGTAGGCTCGGTCATCGGTGTCCTGCTTGGCCTCTATCGGCGCGCCGACCAGTTCTTCAATCCGTGGGTCATTCTCTTCCTCAACATACCGGCCTTGGTCATCATCGTCCTCGCCTATATATGGTTCGGCCTCAATGAAGCTGCAGCCATCGGTGCAGTGGCCCTCAACAAGATCCCCAACGTGGTGGTCACCCTGCGCGAGGGAACCAGGGCGCTCGATCCGCGCTACGGAGAAATGGCGCAGGTTTATCGCTTCAGCGCGCTCGACCGCTTGCGGCATGTATTGATGCCGCAACTGCAGCCCTATATCGCCGCCGCAGCGCGTTCCGGCGTTTCACTGATCTGGAAAATCGTGCTCGTGGTCGAGTTGCTCGGCCGGTCCAACGGCGTCGGTTTTCAGATCAACCTGTTTTTTCAACTGTTCGATGTCGCGGCGATACTTGCCTATACGCTGGCCTTCGTCGCCGTCATGCTCTTCATCGAACTTGTCGTGGTGCAACCGCTTGAACACACATCAAATCGCTGGCGTCGGCGCTCGGCTTAAGGTCGATATCGAGGAAAAGGCGTTTCGCACGTCCAACGGCGCGACGATCGAAGTCCTGCGCGATCTTCGGTTTGAGGTGGGGCAGGGTGAATTCGCCTGCATTCTTGGTCCTTCGGGGTGCGGCAAGACGACCACGCTGCGAATTCTACTCGGGCTCGATCGCGAATATCAGGGGTCAGTCCAACTGCCCGGATTGTCGGAAGCCAGCATCGGCGCAGTATTCCAGGAGCCTATGCTGCTGCCATGGCGCACGGTTGAGCAGAATGTCCGCCTCGCCATGCCGAAACATTTGCGTGAAGCCAATCTCGACGGCCTGTTCAGCACGCTCGGCCTATCGAAAATGCGCAATTTTTATCCGGGAGAGCTTTCACTCGGGCTGGCCCGCCGTGCGGCTATTGCGCGGGCGCTGGCGATCGAACCGGACATACTCCTGCTTGATGAGCCGTTTGTCTCCCTTGACGAGCCCACAGCGCAACAATTGCGCCATATGCTTTTATCCGTCTGGTCCGAGCGCCCGACTACCGCGCTGATGGTCACGCATAATCTCCAGGAGGCGATCATGCTTGCCGATCGTATAATAGTGCTTTCGGATCGGCCTGCCCATGTGATCGGTACGTTCGATATCCGCCTGCCGCGCAATTATCGCAATGAACAGGTCAAGGCTGATTTGCTGCGCTCTTTCAATACGAGATTTGCCGGCCCGGGGGGCGTGCCATGAGCCAGCCAACCCGGCGCAGCGTTCTCAAGACCGGGGCATTCGCCGCCTGCTGCGGCCTGGTCCATAATCGCCTCGCGCGGGCGCAATCGGCCGTCGCCGGGCAATTGCCAGTCAGGGAGATCTCCGACGGAGTGTGGGTCTTTTCGGGCAGGCCCGAGATGATGAACGCCGCGAACGAGGGCGAAATATGCAATGTCGGCTTTATCGTTGGCGACGAAGCGGTTGCCGTCATCGATAGCGGCGGCAGTGTCGCGGAGGGCAGGGGATTGCTTCGTGCCATACGCGAAAGGACGGACAAGCCGATCCGCTATCTCGTCAACACGCACATGCACCCGGATCACATCTTTGGGAACGCCGCCTTCGATGGCACGGGCGTCGAAATCGTCGGCCATCGCAACCTGCCGCGCGCCCTTGCCGGCCGGGGCGACTATTATCTTCAAAGTTATCGCGATGCCATGGGCAGCCAATTGATGGCGGATATCAGGATCGTTCCGCCGACGAAGCTGATAAGCGGCGAGGAACAGATCGACCTCGGTAAGCGTGTACTGACCTTGAAAGCCTGGAAGCCGGCGCATACCGACAACGACCTCACCATTTTCGACGAGCGATCGGGCACGTTTTTTACTGGCGATCTGTGTTTCATCGATCACTTGCCGACAATGGACGGGTCGCTGCTGGGCTGGATCGCTCAACTGGAGGAACTGGGCGCCGTCAAGGCGAGTTCCGCGGTTCCCGGGCACGGCCCGGCGCCCTCGCCATGGCCGCAGGCGCTTGAGCCGGAGCAACGCTATTTCGATACACTCGCGAGCGACATTCGCAAGGCAATCGCCGATGGCGTGCCGATGGCTGAGGCCGTCAAGACAGCGGCGGCAAGCGAGCGGGACAGGTGGCGTCTGTTCGACGAGTACAATATGCGCAACGCCACGGCCGCTTTTGCCGAGCTTGAGTGGGAATGAACGGCGTTTGCAAGTTTGGCAGCCGGGGTGATATAGTAGGGATGGCCGGGCACCGCCGATTTTGGTGGAGGCAGAATATGACGATGAAAGCGAAACGGCCGCGCAGCCGGACGATTGCGCTTGTTTTCCTGGCGCTCATCGGAGCGGCGATGCCGTTATCCGCTGGCGCTCAATCTACCAGTCTGCCCGATAGCAAGACATGGGACGGGCTGAAGGGCGACGTGTTCGGCCAGAAGCCGATCGAGGATGCGGGCGGTCTGGTTACGATCGAAGCGCCGAAGCGCGCTGAAGATGCGGCAATCGTCCCGGTCGATCTGCACTTCAAGACAGATGCCGCCACCGGCCGCATCAAGGCAGTAACGCTCATCGTCGATGAAAACCCGGCACCGGTTGCCGCCGTGTTCAAATTCGGACCCGACGCCGGGGTGACGCACCTCGCGACGCGCCTGCGGGTCAATGCCTATTCCTACGTTCGCGCCATCGCGGAAACAGAGGATGGCAAGCTTCACATGACACAGGCCTTCGTCAAGGCATCGGGCGGCTGCTCGGCTCCCGCCATGAAAAATCAGGATGAAGCACTGGCTTCGCTTGGCAAGATGAAGCTGCGCGTCTTCACCTCGAAGACGCCCGGCAATGAGCCGATGACCCGCGCAACGGAGATGCAGCTGATGATCCGCCACCCGAACAATTCCGGGCTGCAGATGGATCAGGTCACGCGCTATTATATCCCCGCGCACTTTATCCAGGGCCTGACGGTCACGCAGGGCGACCGGCTGATCATGTCCATGGAGGGCGGCATTTCGATCTCGGAAGACCCGAACTTCCGCTTCGAATTCGACGCCCGGCCCGGCGAGGATGTCAAGGTCGAGGCTGCCGATACCGAGGGCAAGAAATTCCAGGACGAATGGCCGCTGGAATCATCTAGTCTGTGATCAAGAACGCGGCCATGAAGACCTTCCAGAGTTCATTTTGATGAGTCAGATAGGGTGGGTTTCGAGGAGCCGGAGCGCAGCGAACTTTCTCGCTCGAGAGCACCGGAAGTCGAGAAAGCTGCCCTAGATGGCCATCAAGATGAATTATCGAGGTCTTCAGAAACAGCGGACGTCGGCCTCGGCCTGGGCCCGTTTCAATTCGGTGATCGAAGCCTTGGCTGGAGCGCTATCGCGGAACAGCACTCCGTTCTCGCCGGGCAGCAAACCCATCTGCTTGTATGTCTCGGCGGCTTCGTATTGAGGGTAGGTTACGACCGAGGCGATCACGTCGATCGAGCAGGAGCAGCGGTCGAGCATGTCGCGGTTTTCCCCATTGGCTTTCATGCAGCTGTAAACGTATTCCGCCAAGGCTGAAGTGGGGTAGTCCGGGGCAGCTTTCGCGGGTAGAGAAAGGACAATTGCTGCGCCCGCTAACAGGCCGATCCGGGTCATTTTCGACGCCACCATGATATCCTCGCTTTGTTGGCCGGTAATATACTTTTTCCAGATAGATAGCAGATGTAAATAATAATCCACAATCAAGATCAGGTTATCAAGTCTCGGACGTGCAGATTGGCCAGCACAGCACGAATGAACAATTAAATCTGTAGCTTACTGCAATGCAGCACAAGTACACCGCAGTGCAGCAAATATAATTTGATAATGCCGCTTGCCTAATGCATTTCTTTCTCCTATCGTCATCTTGTTTCCGGCTTCAAGGACGTTGCCGTCAAGGGAGTGGTGACAGTCTTCGTAGGCCAAGCGAGGTGGGCAGTAACGGTGCCCTCTGCGCGCCTGGCTTTGTCGTGACACGCTGCCGGAAATACTTCCCCATTTGCGTGAGCTAATGGAGCGAACCCGATGTGAAAAACGGCTTCGTCCGATGGTTCATAGATGTGAACTTAGGGAGGACTCAAAATGCGTGTACACAGCAATTTAATTGCAATTGCATTGGCTACTACGGCCATGTCGTTCACGTTGGCGGGAGGAGCTCTGGCCAATGATGATCTGCAGGGTCTTATTTCTGATTCGAAGAACTGGGCTATCCAGACTGGCGATTACGCCAATACCAGATACTCAAAACTCAATAAAATCACCAAGGACAATGTCAAAAACCTTCAGGTCGCCTGGACGTTTTCGACTGGTGTGCTGCGCGGCCATGAAGGAGGCCCGCTGATCGTTGGCGATGTGATGTATGTACATACGCCATTTCCGAACACCGTCTATGCGCTTGACCTGAACAATGATGGCAAGATCCTGTGGAAGTATGAACCCAAGCAGGACGCAAACGTCATTCCCATCATGTGCTGCGATACCGTTAATCGCGGCGTCGCTTACGGTGATGGCAAGGTATTCCTTTATCAGGCCGACACGACACTCGTTGCACTCGACGGAAAGACCGGCAAGGTCGAATGGTCCGTCAAGAATGCAGAAGCCACGGATGGCAGCAAGGGCGAGTCTGGAACATCCGCACCGATGGTCGTCAAGGACAAGGTCATCGTCGGTATTTCCGGTGGTGAATTTGGTGTTCGCGGGTCGTTGACCGCTTACAACATCAAGGATGGCAAGCAGGCATGGCGCGCATGGTCGATGGGTTCCGACAAGGAAACATTGATCGATCCGGAAAAGACCACTCATCTTGGCAAGCCGGTGGGTGCCGATTCAGGTACGAACACCTGGGAAGGTGATCAGTGGAAAACCGGTGGTGGAACGACCTGGGGTTGGTATTCGTACGATCCCAAGCTGAACCTCATCTATTACGGAACCGGCAATCCATCCACCTGGAATCCCAGCCAGCGTCCTGGCGATAATAAATGGTCCATGACCATCATGGCTCGCGATGCCGATACAGGCATGGCGAAATGGCTTTACCAGATGACCCCACACGATGAGTGGGATTATGACGGTATCAATGAAATGATCCTCGCGGACGGCATCGAGATCGATGGCAAGGCCCGCGACGTGCTCGTACATTTCGATCGTAACGGCTTTGCCTATACGATGGACCGGGCGAATGGTGAACTTCTGGTCGCGAAGAAATACGATCCGGCAGTGAACTGGGCGACGGAAGTCGACATGAAAAAGGACAGCAAGACCTACGGCCGGCCACAGGTCGTGGACAAGTATTCTACCCAGAAGCAGGGCGAGGATGTGAATACGACGGGCATCTGCCCGGCGGCTCTTGGTACGAAAGATCAGCAGCCGGCTGCCTACTCGCCAAAGACCAAGCTTTTCTACGTTCCGACAAACCATGTCTGCATGGATTACGAGCCTTACAAGGTCAGTTACACGGCAGGTCAACCCTATGTTGGCGCTACACTGTCCATGTATCCAGCTCCCAACAGCCATGGCGGCATGGGTAACTTCATTGCATGGGATGCAGCGAAGGGCGAAATCGTCTGGTCCAAGCCCGAGCAGTTCTCGGTCTGGTCAGGTGCCTTGGCTACTGATGGCGATGTTGTTTTCTACGGAACGCTCGAAGGCTATCTGAAGGCGGTCGATAAGGACGGCAAGGAACTTTACAAGTTCAAGACACCATCCGGTATCATCGGCAACGTCACCACATACGAACATAATGGCAAACAATATGTTGCTGTTCTGTCGGGTGTTGGCGGCTGGGCCGGCATCGGTCTTGCCGCTGGCTTGACAAAGCCGAATGAGGGTCTCGGTGCGGTCGGCGGTTATGCCGCTCTTTCCGACTACACGGCCTTGGGCGGTCAGTTGACCGTTTTCACCGTTCCTGAGTAATCGGGAACGAAGCTGACACAGTGAGCGTGCGGAATGCAGGCTTTGAAAAACGGGTGCCCGGCTCGACCAGGCCGGGCCCCCTGTGTCGTCTGCCCATCTAATCAAACAACCGTACAAGCGGTGCCGAAGGGTGCTGGCATTGATTGACGAGTTGAATGCGAGGTTTCTGAATGCATATTCGAATGACATTATTTGCTGTTACTGCCGGGCTTGCGCTTGTCGCAGGTTATGGCAGCGCTTACGCCGACGACAAAGCCGCAGCTGCTGTTGCCTCCGACGAAAACGGCAAATATGCCGACAAGGACGGGAATCCGACATTCAAGATCGAGGAGGATGGTACGGTCGATTGGTACACCTATAGCGGCTTTCGCCGGTTCAATTCCGATTGCTTTGTCTGCCATGGCGCCGATGGCGCGGGTTCATCCTTCGCACCTGCTCTGGCCGAGTCGCTGAAGACCATGACCTATGCCGATTTCCTTTCGATCGTTGCGGAGGGTCGCAAGAACCTCAAGAACGGCAACGACAAGGTGATGCCGGCATTCGGCAACAACAAGAACGTCTACTGTTATATGGACGACCTCTATGTGTATCTGCGTGCCCGCGCCGTGGGCGATCTGCCACGCGGACGCCCGGCGAAACATGAAGACAAGCCGCCTGCAGCCAAAGAGGCGGAAGCCTCGTGCATGGGTGGTTGAATGATGCGATACGCGCAACCACTGATCAGATGGCTTGCCGGAGCGGCGATGGTGGCAGCACTTGCTGTCCCGTCCAAGGTTTTGGCGCAGGACGCCGGACTTGGAGCCGAAGGTGAACTGGTGGATCGCAATGTGCTTCGCGTCTGCTCAGATCCCTCGAACATGCCTTTCTCGGACGAGGGCGGCAACGGTTTCGAAAACAAGCTGGCGGATCTCGTGGCGGCAAAGACCGGTCGCAAGTCCGTCGCTTATACGTGGTATCCGCAGGCAACGGGCTTCGTCCGCAACACGCTGCGAGCCAACCGCTGTGATATCATCATGGGCTATGCCCAAGGCGACGAGCTCGTCCAGAACACCAATGCCTACTACCGCTCGACTTATGTGATGATCTTCAAGAAGGACAGCGGGCTGGACGGGGTCGACACGATCGAGGACAGCAAACTCGCCGGCAAGAAAATCGGCGTCGTAGCCGGAACGCCGCCTTCGGCAAATCTGGCCAAGGCGGGCTACATGCGCAATGTTCATCCCTATCCGTTGATGGTGGATACAAGACTGGCGCCCTCCATGGCGGAGGTCATGATCAAGGAACTCAAAAGCGGTATTATCGACGTCGCGATACTTTGGGGTCCGATGGCGGGTTATTATGCCAGGGAGCTCGATCCGAGCCTGACGGTGGTTCCGCTGACCAAGGAGAAGACCGGACATATGGCATACCGGATCACGATGGGTGTTCGCCCGTCCGATCAGGAGTGGAAGCGTACGTTGAACAAGGTGATCCGGGAGAACCAGGCGGAGATCAACAAGATCCTGCTCGGTTTCCAGGTGCCGCTGATAGACGAGAACAACAAGCCGATCACGCAATAGCGTGACGGAGGTGAGGTGAGGGTGCGGAACTGTTCGGGCGTGCTGGCCGTTTTGGTTGGTATATTGGTTGCAACCGCTTCTGCCGCAGAAACGGCTCCTGAGCCGCCGGACTACAGAACCGAGAATTATCGCGCTGCGGTTCCCGCAACGCTCGAAGGGGCAAGGGTGGTCACGACCGAGGAGACCATCGCGCTCTGGAAAGACAAATCGGCGGTTTTCGTCGATGTCCTTCCCCATGATCCGAAACCGGCAAACCTGCCGGCCGGGACCATCTGGAAGGAGAAGATCCGGGAAAATATACCCGGTAGCATTTGGCTCGCAAATGTGGGCTACGGGATGATCAACAAGGAGACGGAAGCCTATTTTCGAAAAGGGCTGAAATCTCGACTAGGCGACGACACGAACAGAAAGGTGCTGTTTTACTGTATGGCAAACTGCTGGATGTCCTGGAACGCAGCCAAAAGGGCGGTCGAATGGGGCTACAAGTCAGTACTTTGGTACCCGCACGGCACGGATGGCTGGGTGGCGGCGAAGCAGCCAACACAGACAAATATGCCCTTTTAATTTCAATCTTGCGCCACAATGGCGTATGATAGTGGAGAAAGATCAATCTTTGATCTTTGTGAAGAAGGAGGAAAGCATGAAGAAAACATGGACAAAGCCAACCATGTGTCAGGTTGCTGCCGGTATGGAACTTTCGCGTTACCTGCCTGCAGAGCTCAAGGCAAAAAAGTAAGATCTGACCCATCGCCCTGCGCGATCTGATCGCGCAGGGCGGCACCCAGAGCCATTTCTATTCAGAATAGTTCTGCCGGAACCCATGTTTCCGGAAGATGAGGGTTTGCCCGCATGCGATTGAAGATCATCGGCTCCGCGGCAGGAGGCGGGTTTCCCCAATGGAATTGCAATTATCGCTTGAGCCGCCGTGTCTGGGATGGCGACCCCAATCTGCGTGCCCGGACACAATCCAGCCTTGCAGCTACGGCGAACGGCGATGATTGGGTATTGTTCAACGCATCTCCCGACATACGCCAGCAAATTGCCTTCACGCCTGAACTTCAGCCGCAACCAGGCGGCCCGCTGCGCTCGACGCCCATCCGCGCCGTTGTGCTGACCAATGCCGATGTCGATCACATTGCCGGGCTGCTCAGCCTGCGCGAGCGCGAGCCGTTCGTCATCTATGCGACCGGACGCGTTCTGGAGGTACTCGCGTCCAACTCCATTTTCAATGTTCTCGACCCGGAAGTCGTGCAAAGGCGCGAGCTTCCGCTGGGCAAGAGTACGGATATCCTGGACGCCGGCGGAAAGCCGGTCGGCCTTACAATCGAAAGCTTTGCCGTACCCGGCAAGGTCGCGCTGTTTCTGGAGGACCGGTCGAAAGCCGATGAAGGTTTCGGCACCCGGGAAGGCGATACGATCGGGCTGCGCATCGCCTCCGAAAATGGTCCTGCTGCGTTCTATATTCCTGGTTGCGCACGCATCGATGCCACCCTCGAAGACAGGTTGTCAGGTGCCGAATGTCTCCTCTTCGATGGCACTGTCTACACCGATGATGAAATGATCACTGCAGGCGTCGGCGCCAAGACTGGCGCCCGCATGGGGCACCTGCATATGGCCGGGGAGGGCGGATCGCTCGCCGCCCTGGCGGATCTCGGCATCAGGAAGCGGATCTATGTCCACATCAACAATACCAATCCGGTTCTGGACGCCGCATCGCCCGAACACGCGGCTGTCATCGCCGCAGGCTGGAGAGTAGCATTCGACGGCATGGAGGTCAGGCTTTGAGCGATTTCGCTGATGCGGCTCGCAACGGATTGTCACCGGCCGGGCTGGAAAGGGTTCTGAGGGAGGTCGGCGCCGAGCGCTACCACAATCGCCACCCCTATCATCACCAGATGGTCAGCGGCGCATTGACCAGGGGGCAGATGCAGGCTTGGGCGCTCAATCGCTATTGCTATCAATCGGTCATTCCACGCAAGGACGCGATGATCCTTGCAAGGTCCGAGGATCCGGAATTTCGTGCCGAATGGCGCAAGCGGATCGAAGATCATGATGGCGACGACGGCTGGAGCGGCGGGATCGCGCGCTGGCTCAAGCTGGCGACAGGTCTTGGTCTTGCTGCGGATGATGTCAAAAGCGAAAGGCTTGCGCTCCCGGGCACGCGTTTTGCCGTTGGCGCCTATCTTTCCTTCTGCACGAACCGCACGCTCCTCGAAGCAGTAGCGTCGTCGCTGACCGAGCTTTTCTCTCCCGTTATCATCGGCGAGCGCGTGCCCGCCATGCTTGCGAAATATGACTACGTTACGCCTGACATACTTGCTTATTTCGACAAGCGCCCGACACAGGCTTCGCGCGATTCCGATTTTGCACTGGCCTATGTGATGAAACATGCCGACACGCCGGAAAAGCAGCAGGCGGTCATAAATGCCTTGGTCTTCAAGTGCGACGTTCTCTGGGCGATGCTGGATGCGTTAGCGCACGCTTACGGCGAAAAGGGCAATATTCCGCCTGGCGCTTTCGCTCCGGAGGTGGCATGACTCACACCACGCGCGTTCGAGCGGTTGTTTCCCTGCAATCGCGTCCCATATTAAAGTCTCATGCGCGGCTCCAGTATGATAATGTGCGCGAAGCCTGGGCATTGCTGTCGCCGGAGCGGGTATTCTGGCCCAATGAGGTCAGCCTTGACATCCTGAGGCTGTGCGATGGCAGGCACAGCGTTGCACAGATGATTGCATTGCTGGCGGACCAGTATGCAGCCGACGAAGCGGAAATCGCACCTGATGTAACTGGTTTCCTGCAGGAATGGTCCGACAAATTTCTGGTGACGTTATGAACGAACCTGTTCTACCCCCGATCGGCATGCTGGCGGAACTTACCCACCGCTGCCCGCTTCAGTGCGCCTATTGTTCCAACCCGGTCGAGCTCCTTAAGGCCAACCGCGAAATGGATACGGCGGGCTGGCTTTCGCTGTTCGAGCAGGCCGCTGACCTCGGAGTTCTGCAGGTGCATCTTTCCGGCGGCGAACCGACGCTTCGCTCGGATCTCGTCGATCTCGTTGCCTGCCTCGCCCGCCGCGGCGTCTATACCAATCTCATCACGGCTGGCGTCGGCATCGCCGAAGGACGTATCGAGGCCCTGGCCGCTGCCGGTCTCGATCATATCCAGCTGAGTTTTCAGGGCGCGTTCGCCGCCACCACCGAGAAGATCGGCAATTCCCTCGGCGCCCACCAAAAGAAGCTCGAAACGGCGCGGCGCGTGCGCGCGGCCGGGCTCCCGTTGACGATCAATGCGCCGATCCATCGCCACAACATGGAAGAGGTCCCGGATTTCATCGATCTCGCGCTTGGCCTCGGCGCCGAGCGGCTGGAGATCGCCAATGTGCAATATGCAGGTTGGGCGCTGCTCAACCGCGAAGCACTCATGCCGGAGCGCGAAGCGGTCGAGCGCCAGGTGCAGATCGTCGAGGAAGCGCAGGAGCGGCTGCGCGGCATCATGACGATCGATTTCGTCACGCCCGACTATTTTGCCATCTACCCCAAGCCCTGCATGGGCGGCTGGGCGCGCGACGCGTTCATGGTTGCACCTGATGGGACCGTGCTGCCATGCCACGCCGCCGCCACGATCAAATCGCTGCATTTCGAGCGTTTCGGCGATTGGAGCCTCAGCCGCATCTGGCATGAATCGGCCGCGTTCAACGCGTTCCGCGGTACCAGCTGGATGCAGGAACCGTGCCGGAGCTGCGAGCGCCAGGAGATCGATTGGGGCGGCTGCCGTTGCCAGGCCATGGCGATCGCAGGTGATGCCGCCGCCACGGATCCGGCTTGTGTTCTGTCTCCGCTGCATGCGCGCATGGGCGCTCTGATCAACGAGGCCATCCGCACAAAGGCGGCGGATACGACATCCGGTGCCTTCACCTACCGCCGCATCGGCAAAGTGGCCGAACCTACGGTTTGACGATCGATTGCTGGATGGTCTTTGAAAGGCCGTAGAGGCGCTGTTCGATAATGGTCGGCACTTCGCAGACATAGGTCAGCGACTGCACGCGTTCCTCGTAGATGCGGGTTTCCCAGGTCAGCCTTTCATTCAGCCTGTCGAGCTCTTCCGGATCGGCGTCGGGCTTGGCCCGCATCGCGTCCACCATAGAGGCCTGCTTGCGCAGATCCTCTGCCATGGCCCGCTGCTTGTCGGCATAGCGCGAAATACCTGATATCACCTGCTCGCGCTCGCGGTTCAAGGTGTCGAACACGCCCTGGAACAGCATGAACATCTTGTCGTTCACCTGATCCTTCGGCAGTCCTCCTGCAAACTCCACGATCTTCTTTTGGGCAGCGTCCAGCGGATTTCGCCTTGCCGCAACCTCGCTGGTCAGAGCGTCGACTGCCGGGTCCTTATCCCAGTTCTTCGCACTCTCCGGAATCTCGGGGCCATTCCACACTTGGCCGACGGAAAGCTCCGGCACTTTGCGCTGGATGCAGGGCCAGCTCGGATCCTTGTTCGCCGCGGCGTATGCAGCATGGGAAGAAAACAGCAGGAAAATGCCCGCCGATGCAGCGAAAATCATGCCTGGCCGGCTCAATTGGTGCCTCCCTCTTGCTTCTTGATGACGAGCCCTCGCGAGGGGTCGTAGGCGATGATGGCGCCCGAGATGAATATGATGGTGAACGCGCAAACGACGGCCAGCGAAGTCCACTCGATCTGCCCATAGAAAGCGAAACGGATCAGTTCGACCGCATAGGTGAACGGGTTGAGCAGGCAGATCTTGTAGAGGAGAGGACTTGCCTCCTGCACGCGCCACAGCGGGTAAAGCGCCGAGGATGCGAAGTACATCGGGAAAATGACGAAGTTCATGATGCCGGCGAAATTCTCGAGCTGCTTGATCAGCGAGGAAAGCAGCATGCCCAGGGCACCCAGCATCATGCCCGAAAGGAACAGCGCCGGCAGCGTCAGCAAATAGCCGAGCGGCGGCGCCTTCACGCCCCAGAACCAGGCGATGAACAGGAACGCATAGACCTGGATGATCGAGACCGCGACCCCGGCGAGGAGCTTCGAGACCAGCAGGAACCAGCGCGGGAAAGGGCTGACGAGCAGCGTGCGCATATTGCCCATTTCCCGGTCATAGACCATGGACAGCGAGGATTGCATGCCGCTGAACAAAAGGATCATGCCGCAAAGCCCGGGCGTTATATAGACCTCGTAGAGCACATAGGTCTGATAGGGCGGGATGATCGAGACGCCGAGAACCTGGCGGAAGCCCGCCGCGAAGATGAACAGCCACAATAATGGCCGCACCAGCGAAGAGATAAAGCGCTCGCGCTGGTTGAGATAGCGCAGGCCCTCCCGGATAAGTATACCTTTGAGGCAGACCAGATAGTGCATGATGCCGAAGCGGCTGCGTACGATCGGGCGCTGGCTGGCGATGTCGGTCATACCCGGCTCCCCGTTTGCAGCGCCACGATTCCGGTGAGCCGCGAAAAGGCCTCGTTGATCGTTTCGGCGCCGGCATTCTTCACCACATCGCTCACCGGCCCATTGGCAACGAGCTTGCCCTGGTTGAGGACAATCACCTGGTCCGCGTGGCTGACCTCGTCGATCAAATGCGTTGCCCAAAGGACGCTGATGCCCTTTTCCTCCACCAGCTTGCGAATATCGGCGAGGATTGTCGCGCGGGACTTGATGTCGAGCCCCACTGTCGCTTCATCGAGCAGCAGAAGCGAAGGCTCATGCAGCAGGGCACGGACAATCTCGACGCGGCGGATCTGACCGCCTGACAGGCTTCGGGCTTTCTCGTGCAGCCGGTCGCTCATGTCGATGGATTTCATCAGATCGTGGATGCGCTGGTTGGCCTCCCGGGCGCGGATACCATGCAGCGAGGCATGATAGGCAAGGTTCTGCTGCACGGACAGGTCGAGATCGAGGGTGCGTGCCTGAAAGACGATCCCGAGACGCCGCAATGCGTCCCCGGGCTTGCGATCGATATCATGGCCGAACACGTGTATCCGGCCATGCCTTGTCGCAAACAGATGACTGATCAATGAGAACAGTGTTGTTTTGCCCGCGCCGTTCAATCCAAGCAGGACCGCGAACCGGCCGGCTTGTATGGAAAACGTGATGTTGTCGAGCGCTTGCCTTTTGCCATAGGCGTAGCTCACCGAGGCGAGATCAAGCGCCGGAAGGCTTGCATCCGGCATCGACTTGTCGTGAATGTTCCTCAGTCCCGCATTCGTACCCATCAAGCTCCACCCTTGGTACTCGATCTGACACTATCCTCGCGCCATCTGACGGCTATTTGATGGTGATCGTACCCTTCATTCCCTTGTCTGCAAGGTCTGGCACCGACCATGTGTATTTACCGGGTCGAACTGCAGTGAATTGAACATTGATCGTTCCCGGCGCGTCGAATTCCAGCCATGCCGGGCTGCCGTCCATGTGCACTTCGAGATCGTTGATGACGATCTGGTTCATCCATACATTGCGGAAGAGATCGGTAACGAACTTGTACTCCAGGCCGGCGGCAGACGTGATCTTCCAGCGATAGCCTTGTCCGGATACGAGTTCGAAGTCCTTCTGGTTGACTGTGAATTCATCGTCCTTGGAGCCAAGAATGAGTTCCGGCACAGTCTTGCTTGCTCGCGTGACTGCCGGCGGCTTTGCCTGCATCGCTGCTTTCGGTTCAGGCGCAGCCTTGGCGTCGTCATCATCGTCGTCGGCTTGCGCGAAGGCAAAGGATTGAGCCAGTCCGATGCTGAGAAACGTGGCCAGTGCGAGTGCTTTATAGTTCGTCATATTTCCTCCCTGTCATTGGATAGTTGGTCGCTGTTTTACTCTCCCCCGCAACGAGGGAGAGCAAGCCGGCTAGTTCGGTGATACCGCAACGCCCCAGGGCAATTGCCCCACCGTAACCGATTTGATCGGCTCGTCTGTTTCCGTGTCGATGAACGTGATGTCGTTCGACAATCCATTGGTGCTGATGATCTGCTTGCCGTCCGGAGTGAACGCCAGCTGCCAGACACGCTGGCCCACCAATATGTATTTTTCCACCTCGTAGGTTTCCGTGTTGACTACTGCGACGCGGTTCGCCGGTCCGAGCGCCACGTAGGCCTTCTTGCCGTCGGCGGTTATGCGCACGCCGACCGGCTGGATCTGTTCGGAACGCAGTCCCTGGATTTCGAAAGTGATCTTATGCGTCACCGCGCGCGATTTATTGTCGATGACGGATACTGTGCCGCCGATTTCCGCCGACACCCAGACCTCGGAACCGTCAGGCTTGAACTCGGCAAAGCGCGGCCGCGAATCGACCAGTACATTGTCGGTGATCTCGTGGGTCGACGCGTCGATGAAATGTGCCATGCTTGTGGTCTCGGAGGTGTTGACGATGGTCTTGCCATCGGGGCTCACGCCCATGCCTTCCGGTTCCACGCCGACCGGAATCTCTGCAAGAACGCTTTTGGCGTTGACATCGATCACGGTGACCAGATTGTCGTCCTCATTGGCGATATAAAGTGTCTCGCCATTGGGCGAGAGGACGAACAGTTCCGGATCCGGACCGGATGGAAGCGACCCCACGATCTCGTTCGTGCTGGTATCGATGATCTCGACCGTGTCGTCATCGCTGGCGCAGACGTAGAGAAGCTTGCCGTCGTGGGAAATCGTGATGCCGCGCGGCCGTTGTCCGACATCGATGGTCTTGACAACCTCCATTGTCTTGGAATCGACCACCGTTACCGTGTTGTCCTTTTCATTCGAGACATAAACCATATTGGCCCAGGCGGGCTGTGCAAGAAACGGCAGCGCTACAGTCACAGCGAGCAGGCATATATGATTTCGCATCTTGGTCCTCCCATTTAAGTTCATGTTCTAGTTGAGGGTGCATTTTGTTTCAGGCTTGTCCACGCCCAGCGTGTCGAGCTCTGAAAACTGGTGCAGAAAGCCTTCCTGCGGCGAAGTGGAAACGACGCCGTGCCCGTCGCCGATTATGATCGGCTGGCGCAGCTGCCAGTTCCACGTGCGGAAACTCAGCTTCTGCCCCTTGAAGGCGGCGATGGAGAAGTCATCGGCCTTGATGAAGTTTTCGACCTGTTTGGGATCGTTTCCCTTGGATCGCGTGACAGCCTCTCCCAATATGCGCACCGCAGTCCAGGCTTGCATATCCTTCGACAGCATTCGCCGTCCGGTTGCCTTGAAGAAACGATTTTGAATCTGCGACCCTCCCCATTGTTCACTGGCCGGATGCCAGCTCGAGGGCACAAGGCCCGCCGTTCCCGCAACAGGGCGAGGAGTCCACGTCCGGTAGGGAACGTAGCTGCCGAATACCTCGCTCTCGTCGGCGACGATGACGACGTCATGCTCCGGCAGGTTCTGTGTGAATACAGGCATCTGCTTTTGCACCTGGATTACACCCGTGTCGGTCCTGCGCGCTGTGCCCTTGTCTTCGTAGAGCCGCTCTTCCACGATGGTCGCACCGAAGCGCGTTGCCGCGCGGCGGATAGCGTCGGCATAGAGCTTGTCACGCTCATGCGAGCCATGGAGCAGCACCCATTTGCGCCACTGTTTCCAGACGAGGTACTGCGCCAGCCCGTCGGCAAGCATGCTGCGCGTCGGTGCCGTGTGGAAGACGTTGGAGCGGCATTGGTCCTCTCGCAAACTGTCGTCCGTGGCGCCCACGTTGAACAGCAAAACGCCGCTTTCCCTGGCGAGATCGGCTATCGACAGCAATTGCTTGGCCGAAATGTCAGCAAGAATGAAACGATCCCCGCGCGCGAGCATTTCCTTGAAGACGGGTACGACATCGGCATCGAACTTTGCCTCTGTCACGTCAAGAGCAAAACTCTGGCCGAGAAACTTGCCGGTCGTGTTGTTGTCATTGATCGCGACATTGGCGCCGGCCACGCCCTCGTCGCGCGGCGGTATGTCGAGTACGGAGAGAGCCAGCTGTGGCTCATAGGCGCGAAGATAGCCGATCCGCGTCTCGACTGCCGGTTTCGCGGGCTTATTCGTCGCAGCCTCTTGCGCGGGTCCGTCGGACACGTTGACGAAGAGCAAAAAAAAGCCGAATAAAACTGAGAGAGTGTATGGCACCGTACTCTTCATGATCATACCAATGAGACTAGCCGCCATTCACGTGATGGCGGTCGCTTAAGAACAGAGGTGCCCATAGTGGTTTTAAACAACCCCGCCATAATCTCAACCCTAAGTGTCATCTTTTCTGTCACGCGAGGCAAGATTTCGCTTCTCTCTCGGGGGCCGTGCCAATGACACAGATGCTGGCAAGCGTACAGGACGTCATCGAAGCGGAAATCGTTTTCCAGAACGGTGCGGATATCATTGATCTGAAGGATCCGGCCAATGGAGCGCTGGGTGCTGTCGAGACATCGAAGCTTCTGGAAGTCATAGCTTTTATCGCGCGTAGGCGGCCCGTCAGTGCCGCTTGTGGCGATCTTCCCATGCAACCTGAAGTGGTTCGCACAAAGGTCGAGGAGTTTGCCGCAACCGGGGTGGATTATATCAAGATAGGGTTGCTTCCGTCAGAGCACTTAGCCGGCTGTCTTCAGGCGCTGGCGGCTCTCGCGTCACACAATAAATTGATTGCGGTGCTATTTGCCGACTATCGCAACGCCTACAAGGAAACTCTTCTGCAGGAATTGTCTGCCGCTGGATTTCACGGCGTGATGATTGATACCGCCGACAAGGCGAAGGGCCGCCTGCTGGATCATATGACGCCGGACCAGATCGGAAAATTCGTCAAGGATGGCCAGTCGCGCGGTCTGAAGGTTGGCGTTGCCGGATCGCTTGAAGCGCCTGACATCCCGCGCCTCTTGGCCTATGCCCCGGATTTTCTCGGCTTTCGCGGGGCGCTCTGTTCGGGTCTCGATCGCACTGCGCCGATCGATGCACAGGCGACGGCGAAGATTCGCGGCTTGATCCCCGAGGCCCTCGAGGCAAGCGCGCCTTCGGGCGTGGACTACAAGTTGCTCGCGGCCCGCGGCTATTTCCCGGATCCTTCCGAGGCGGGGCTTGGAACCGACAAGATATTCGTCCGCGATTTCGTTCTGCCAGTCCATATCGGTGCATATAGTTTCGAGCATGGCAAAGCCCAGAAAGTCCGTTTCGATGTCACCGCCGATGTCCTGCGGGTGACACGCAACCCCGAAGACATGCGTCATGTCGTATCCTACGATCTCATCATGGATGGCATCCGTGCCATTGTCGCGCGCGGCCATATCGAACTGGCCGAGACGCTGGCAGAGCAAGTCGCGGCTTTCGTCCTTGAAAATCCTCGTGTGACCCGCGTCGTCGTGCGGGCCGAAAAGCTCGAACTTGGACCCGGCGGCGTCGGTGTCGAGATCGAGCGGAAAAACGATGTGAAGAATTCATCGGCAAGGCCCCGGCCGGTTCACGCCCATGGCGGGCGGAAATCTTCATGAAACCCCTCGTCGTCAAGCTCGGAGGCAGCACGGCAGGTCATGCTGAAATGCAGCGCTGGATCGACCTTCTTGCCAGCGCGACCTTTCCGCTGGTCATTGTGCCGGGCGGCGGTCCTTTTGCCGATCAGGTGCGGATTTCGCAAAAGCCGCTCGCATATTCCGGCGATGCGGCGCACGCGATGGCGATCCTTGCCATGGACCAGTTCGGCATCGCGATAGCCGAGCGCCACCCACGATTGCAGGTGGCGCGATCACTCGCGCAGATCGATGAGGTCCTCGATGCCGGTTCCATCCCTGTCTGGCTGCCGTCGTCGATGGCGCTTGGCGCTCCGGACATACCCTGTTCATGGGATTTGACGTCGGATAGCCTGAGTGCCTGGCTCGCGCGGCTTTTGGCTGCCGATGACCTGCTTCTGGTAAAGCAGACAGACGAGTACGTCCATTATGCGACTGTGCGCGAGCTTGCTGGCGCCGGGATCGCGGATCGCATGCTTCCCGACATGTTGGACGAGGCGACAAATCTTCATGTCGCCGGTCCGCATGTGCTGGACAAGCTCCTGCTCCCGTTGGATTCCGTTCCCGGGCGCAGGATGTTCCGGCACAGACATGTTGAAGCAATGGGTGCGCAATGACGAGGCTGCATACACCCCGCTGGGCCTGGGCTCTGACCGGTTCCGGCCATTTCTTCATTGAAAGCTTCGATCTGATCCGCACGCTCGAGCACTGCGACGTCTTCGTCTCGAAAGCCGCGAACGAAGTGCTTCGCATGTACAAGCTCAAGCTCGATTTTCCGGAGACAACGCGAGTTCTGCATGACAAGACTGCGAGTTCCGTCCCCATTGGCGGGTTCTACACCGGCGTCTATCACACGGCGGTCATTGCTCCCGCGACCTCCAACACGGTGGCGAAGTGCGTCGCCGGAATCTCGGATTCGCTCCCCACCAACGTCTATGCCCAGGCGGGAAAGTGCCTCGTGCCGTCGATCGTCTTTGCCTGCGATACGGCGCCGGAGCTCGAAACCATGGCGCCAAGCGGTATCGTCAAGGTCTACCCGCGTCCAATCGATCTGGAAAACACTGCAAGGCTCAAGACCTACGAGCGAACCCAGGTCGTCGAATCGCTGGCCGAACTCATCGAAGCCATCACCGCCCGCCAGAGGGTGATTTCCGACGATGGCTGAGCATCTGCTCTTCCTCACCGGGCATCTTGCCCGCGCGCGGCTGGAGCGTGTGCTCGCCGACCTTGGCAAGACTGCGTTCACCTATGATATCGTCGATATTGGTGTGAAGGTTGCGGCGTTGATGACCGAGGAGATCATCGCGCGCCGCCTGAAACCACCTGTCACGGCAGACCGCATCATCCTTCCCGGGCGCTACCGTGGTGACCTCGGGAGCTTGAGCCAGCGTTTCGGCGTCCCCTTCGAACGCGGTCCCGACGAGGTTGCCGATCTGCCGGCATTTCTCGGGCGCGCCGGCAAGCCGGTCGATCTTTCAAGGCATGACATGCGCATCTTCGCCGAAATCGTCGATGCCTCGGCGCTGTCGCTTGAGGCGCTGATGCAGCGTGCCGTCGATCTCGCGGCCGCCGGTGCCGACGTCATTGATCTCGGTTGTCTGCCGGAAACGCCGTTTCCGCATCTGTCCGATGCCGTTCGCGCCCTGAAAGCGCGAGGTCTCAAGGTCAGTGTCGACTCGGCCAATCTCGAGGAGCTTGAAACTGGCGCAGCGGCCGGTGCCGACTATCTCCTGAGCCTCACCGAACATACCATCGGTCTCGCAATCAAATATGGCGTCACGCCTATCCTCATCGCCGCCATTCCGGGCGATCTCGATTCGCTCGGCCGGGCCATTGACGCGGCGCAGGCGGTAAACATCCCGTTCATCGCCGATCCGGTGCTCGATCCCATCCATTTCGGCTTTGCCGTCTCGCTTGGGCGGTTCCTCGAAGCGCGCCGACGTTGGCCTGACATCCCGATGATGATGGGAACGGGCAATCTGACCGAACTCACCGACGCCGATTCCTCCGGCGTCACCGCTCTCCTTGCGGGGATTTGCTCGGAGCTTTCCATCGGTAATGTCCTTGTCGTCAATGTCAGTCCACATACGATCCGGACGGTAGAGGAACATGACAGCGCGCGCCGTACCATGTTCGCAGCCAAACAGGATCACGCCCTGCCGCGCGGCTATGATGCCGGTCTGCTGCAAGTGCACGATCGCAAGCCCTATCCGAACAGCGCCGCGGACATAGCGGCGCTTGCCGCCGACGTGCGCGATGCCAATTTCCGCATCATGACCGCACCGGATGGGGTGCACATCTTCAATGCCGGAGGGCATAGGATCGCGCAGGATGCGTTTGAACTTTTCCCCGGCCTCGACGTTGAGGGGGACGGTGCGCACGCCTTTTATCTTGGCGCTGAGCTTACCAAGGCGGAAATCGCCTGGAAGCTGGGCAAGCGCTACACACAGGACGAGCCGCTCACCTTTGGCGCGGCTCTCCCTGGCAAACAGCAGGACCGCCTGCGGCTGGCGGAAGCAGGGCACACCCTGCGGTTGAAGAAGGATAAGGCGCCGTGACCTATATCAGGGAAACGATTGTCACCACGGTCGACGCCAAGGGCGTTGCGCACATCGCCCCACTCGGGATCATCCAGCAGGATCATGGCTGGGTCATAGCGCCGTTCCGCCCGTCCAAGACCCTGGAAAATCTCGCCGCCATCCCCTTCGCTATCGCAAACTACACGGATGACGTGCTGATCTTCGCCGGCTGTCTCACCGGTCGCAAGGAATGGCCGACTGTTGCGGTAAAGAACTGCCCGGTGCCGCGATTGGAAGCGGCGCTCAGTCATTCGGTGCTCGAGGTGGTCTCGGTCGATGAGGATGCTCTGCGTCCGCGTCACTTGTGCAAGGTCGTGTCCGAAAAGATGCACGCTCCCTTCACCGGCCTCAACCGCGCAAAGGCAGCCGTGCTCGAACTTGCGATACTCGTCAGCCGGCTTTCCATGCTGCCGCCGGAAAAGGTGGAGGCCGAGGTCGCCTATCTGGCGATTGCTCTGGAGAAGACCGGCGGCCCCGACGAGCTTCAGGCATGGTCATGGCTGATGGAAAAGGTCAGGGATCACCAGGATGCGGCGGATGCGAAAGGTAAGAATGCCGTGCCTCATCGTGGCGGTCAAAGTTAGTGAATTTTGACCGGTTCCCGACGGGAGAGGGTGCGCGATTGCCCAAGACCTGACAGGCTCTAAGCGGGCAACGTACTGAACGGATTCTGATACTTGACGCCAAGCGGTCTGAAGTCTCTTTCGTTGATCGTGAGTACGGTCAGATCATTTTTCTGTCCGGTTGCCGCAATCGCAATGTCCTCAAAGCCCGGGCTGATGCCTGCCGCACGCGCTGTTGTCATCAGATGCCCGGTCATTCTTGCGGTGTCGAGGTCAAGCGGCAGAATACGGTTCCCGTAATAATGACGAATTTCCCCCCACCACTCTTCGAGGTGTTGCGATTTTCGTGTGGCGCCTTTGCGGGCGGCACTCGCTATTCCATCTTCGATCTCCGCGGCCGTGATGACTGATAGCCACAGATCCGCCGAACGGCTGACGATCCATTCGACGACTTTCTCGTCAGCTTCAGTCCTGCGCATTGCCGGGGCAAGCAAGCTGACAACATTCGTGTCGAGGAGATACACGATCAGAAAGCTGAGCGGTCCAGGCCCTTCGCAGGCTTGCGTTCGGGTAGGTCGCCCTTTTCCAAAGGTGAATTGGCAAGCAGCCAGCCAAGCGAAGGGACCCGGCTCAACCGTTCGTATTCGCAATAGCTGATGATCACAGCCTCCCGCTTGCCGTGACGTGTGATAACAGCAGTTTCACCGGCTACTGCTTCATCGATGACATGGGAAAACGTTGCCTTGGCATCCTTCAACTGAATCTCTTTCATCAGGACATGCTCCAGTGTGACCCTAGTGGTCATATAGAGGAAAAATGCGCCGTGACAAGGGTCCTGTAGGCCTAGGCGCCAGTTTGTTGATCCAGATGCATCGACATTGACGCAAGCAGTGCGACTGCCGCGGCCGGCGCTGCCTTGCTTGCGTCGTCCCGCGCATCTTCAGGGGCGGGTATGAGCGAACCGAAATCGACATAGGGCCGTTCCATTCGTTTCGCCAATTGCCTGATTTGCGGCCGTCCGATACCGGCACCGATGAGTGGCGCAGCGCCGTCCAGTTTGCGTGCGACGCGGAATGCGCCATCATGGATCATGCGCAACTGATGCTCGCTGAACCAGCGCGCAATATCGATCCATTCGCTTTCTTCAAGATCGCCGCTGTCGCGCCCGACCATGCGCGCTATGCGTTGTATGGAACCGGCAACAGTCTTCGGCAGGCGGTCTGCGGAAGGATATTTGTCATCCGCCTCGTCCAGCGTGCCGAGAATGCGGCCGAGATCGGCCGTATTGGCGAAATATTCGTTCATCAGCGGCGTCATGTGCCCGCGCACGGGCACCAGGGCGGCAATGCCTATCAGCGCGGAACGGGCAAAACCGGTATAGACCAGTTCGCCCGTCAAAAGCCGCTCGGCGTCGGAATACCCGTCATTGACCAGCTTGCCTTCCTTGAAAGCCAGTATGTCCGTCGTCGTGGATCCCATATCGACGAAGAGCCCTGTTTCGGCCAGTCTTGCTGCAAGGCTCGCGGTGGCGTGCCAGTTGGCCGAGGCGATATCGCTGCCAAGGCCGCGCGCTGAACTGATCTCGCAGAAGCCGGATCGGCCTGCATAGATCAGCGTATCCGCCGTACCGAATTCTTCTTCGATAAAGTCCAGCAGGCCGGCAATTCCCGCATCGCGCGAGCCGAATGTATCGGACAATTCTCCCGTCATGGTGAAGACATTGACGTTGCCGCCGCCCCGCAGCGGGCCGATCTCCCGCAATGCCTCGCGTGTCTGATCCAGCCCGAGCCAAAGCGGCGTCTTGAAAATTTGCGCCGAGACGATCTTGCCATCGCGGCACTGCGCCATCTTCAGATGAGCGCCGCCAATATCCCAGCCGGTCACAAGAGGCTTTCCTTCGCTGGCAAATCGGGATTTCATGGCCATATCATTCCTTCACAGGGCTTATCGTGCATATCATTCCGGTACTCGACATAAAAGACGGTCTTGTGGTTCGCGCGCGGTTGGGTGATCGCGATTCCTACCGGCCCATCGAGACGCCGCTTAGTGCAACTGCCGAAATACTCGATGTCGCGACCGGCTTGCGCAAACTCTATCCTTTCCCGGCTTTCTACGTCGCTGATCTCGACAGCATTCAAAGGCGCCCTTCGGCGGGAAGCGCATTGGAAAAATTGAAGCCCTTGCTCAGCAAGGCCGACGCCTGGCTCGATGCCGGATTTGCGGATCGCCACGCGATTGAGCAAGGCTTGGCGACAGACGGTATATTGCCGGTGCTGGGTTCCGAGTCCCAGACCGACAATTTGGTGCTTGAACATTTTCACAAGGATCCACGCCTGGTTCTCTCGCTGGATTTCCGTGGCGATCAATTTCTGGGACCTCCATCCATTATTGAAAATGCAGATCGCTGGCCATCGCGCATCATCGTCATGACGCTCGGCCGCATCGGGGCCAATTCCGGTCCCGATTTCGAGCGCCTGGCAGAGATCAAGCGTCGCGCTGGCGACCGTATGGTAATAGCCGCCGGCGGGGTACGCGGTGTGCACGATCTCGAACGATTGCAAGCGCTGGGCATCTCGGCCGCACTCGTCGCAACGTCGCTGCATAGCGGTGCGCTGACGCCGGATATGATCGCATCATTGATGAAGAGCTAAGCACAGCAGTAAAGCCAACAGGAAACAAGAAGGGAGAAAGATCGCTCTTTCCCCCTTCTTCCTGTCTAGAAACCCAGACTCTTTGCCAACCGGCGCAACAGACCCTCCGGTTTCACAGAGGGTATGCTCTGTGCGGGGTTGTCTCGTGTCTAAGCGCTGAACGGATGCTTGACTGAATCGCGCTGGGCCGTTGCTTCGGCGGCAGTCGGCTTGCCCGTTACTGCGCGCTGGATCGCTTCCTTGGTTGCGCGGTAATTGAAGTCCTGGATCTTCGCGTCGTCTTCGGCTTCCCAGTGGATGAAGACACCGACGCAGATAAACAGATCGTCAGCTTCGTCCGCTGGAATGGTGCCATCGGCAACACTGTCCTGAACCGCTTTTGCCACTGCATGCTGTGCAGGTCCGAACATCTGAACCGCCTGTTTGGCGCCTTTGATCGTAACCTTGTTGAACAATATAGTGTTCGGCTTGCACGCCATATTCGGCGCTATGACCGCAAGAAGGGAGGTGAACCCGTCCTTGTTGTTCGTCAGTGCATTGCAGAATGCCGTTTCGACAGCACTGCCACGCGGTCCGATCAGAAGATCGATATGCGCGACTTCATTCCCATCGCCTATGAGCGATTCGCCAACCATAACCTTGTTGATTTTTGCCACGGCCTAATACCTCCCTAAACCGTTGTCCCAATGGTTTGTCCAAAGACGCCGTACCTCGAGACACGACTCCCGATGGACAGCTATCCTTGTTCACAGCACCCTTTGAGCGGGGTCGGTTGGCCAGATAGCAGCGGACGAAATCCGCTGTCGAAATTCAAGCATTTACCTCGTCATTATGCAAGGCCAAGTTGAGATAGAACGTAAAAAGCGTCGCGACCGTAAGGTCCGCCGACGTTCCCGGATTGATGTTCGCCTTCTTTAATTGTCCGTCGAATGCGAGGAGAAGCTTTTCGCGCTCCCTGCCATCCCCGATGGCTTCGACACGGTGCAGAATCGCCTGCGCGTCCTCGCGGGTTTTTCGCGCTACCGGATTGCCGTGCTTGCGTGCCACATGGCTGTCGGGAAACGATGAGAGAAAATACAGATAGGTGAAAACGACCGGCCACATCCCGCTTTCGCCCCGGTCCACGGCAGCGCGGTATGCACCGAGCCCTCCGGTAAAAACATCGGCAAATCCGGTGACATATTGCCGGGCGATCATGTCCCGGTCCGCAGCCTCGCCCATTGCTTCGAGAAGCGGCACCTGCGGCACAGTCGAGACATCATGCTTTGGCGCTGACCCAAGTCCGCCCGGCTGGGCCAGCATGATCGCCGCGAAAACTTCGCGCGCGTCGTCGGTGCCGAGCTTTTCCAGCACTGAGCGGAGCGCCGCGCGCAGATCGGTGACGCCTGCCTCTGCCGCCTTCGCCAGGGGAGCACACAGAAGCAGGATTCCGAGATTGGTGTTGGTTTCCACCTTGCGGCGCGTTGCCTTCACGGCTGCAAAAATGCGCTGGCCGACAGTCAGGAGAGGGTCGGTGACAGCATGGGACGAGGCCTGTGCACTGTCGAAAAATTGCTCGGCGCTCATGCGGTGGCCATCGGCAAAACGATGCACGTTGCCCGGCTTCAGCGCGTCGATCTCGATATAGCACGCGTCGATATACGCTCGCCTTATCTGTTCGCGCGTGGGGGTCACGCGGCCGGCCTCTCGTCGAGTTCCTCTTCGATGGAAGCAGCCAGTGCCCGGGCGATACAATCGGCAATCCGCACGGGAACAACGGATTGCAAGCCTGTCCACGCCGGCATGCTGTTGACCTCGAGCACGAGGAGCCTGCCATCGGCCGCCGGAATGATATCGACCCCCGCGAAATCAGTGCCGATGGCAGCAGAGGCCGCAAGCGCCAGACTTTCCAGTTTGGCACGCAAAGGCCCTTCGACCGGCTCTGCCTTCGCACCCTTGGCAATGTTTGTTATCCAGCCCTCGGCGCGGCGCGCCATCATGCCAAGCACTTCGCCATCGCAGGTGAAGACGCGGTAGTCGCAATAGGGCGGGCCCGGGCGTGCCACAAAGCGCTGGAGGTAATAGACGTCGTCGACCTCCCCCGGCTCGGGCAGGTCTTCAAGGTTGCGGATGAGGCGGATACCCTTGCCCTGCGACCCGAAAAGCGGCTTCAGCACCAGCGGACCATGCATCAGTTCGCGCTCGGCGATGGCCTTCGCATTGGCGATGCTTTCCACCGCAAAGGTCTCAGGCGTCGGCAGTCCGGCCTGCGCCAGGAAGAACGTGGTGGTCGATTTGTCGACGCAGCGCTCGATTGCTTTTGCCGAATTCCACACGGGAACGCCAAGATGCGCGAAGGCATGCAGGATGCCGAGGCGGCGGGTGATCGCTTCGAACGTCCCCGACGATATCGAGCGGACAATGACCGCGGCGGGCAGGGCGCCATTCATGCGCGGCACCGCTATGCCGGAAGGGTAGCGGCTGTCAAAACCCACATCCACCAGCGGCAGCGCCAATACGTTGAAGCCAAGAGCGCGGAGCGAAGCGCGTAGCTGTTTCACCTGCCGGTCAGGCCGGTCGGAAAGGATCAGTATAGTGTCTTGCATTCTATCGCGCACCTCAACCCAGGGATTGTTCCAGCATTGCATTGTGAATTGCTCCGCCGCGGAACGTATCACCGGTTTCGATCGCCGTAACGATTACCTCCGCCGGGCTGAACAGGCGCGGATCGATGGCGTAGAAATCGCCTTTGAATTTCTTGAAGATATCGGCAAATGGCTGGCCATGGTCGCGGGACGTATGGCTTGGAAGTTGCTCGGCAAGATCTTGTGCCGCTTGTGCGCTGCCCTTGACGAAAAGCTGGACAGTTCCGCCATAGATGATCGCATCATTCGTCCGGCCCATGGCCCTCAGGAAATCGGGATGCGGCGCGGGGATAGGCGCGCGCCCCGCGCCATCGACAATATTGTCGAGCGGAAACTTCAGGTCGTGCGCCTTGTGCAGGGCAACTTCGAGGACGCGACCGACAATCTGCACCGATCCGGTTAGGCTTTGCGTCGGCGCATAGATGAAAGTCAGCCGGTCGGGAGCAAGACCGGTCGCCTTCGACACTTTTTCCACGATGGCGGCGGGCGGCGGTGTCGAGGCTTCGAGGATGACCACCGACGTCGCCGCCTCCGGCTCGCGATAGGCGATCTCATCGAACAGCGGTTCGACCCGTGCCAGCGCCCTGACCGGGCCGGAGCCCATGGCGAAATATTTCTCGAATGACAGGTTCCACCCGGCATATTGACTGCCGAGACAGGCGAGAACCGGTTGCGAAGAGCGGACGTCGATCGAATAGGGCCATTTTCCGCCATTGAGCGCCGCCGACACGTTGCCAAGTCCGCCAATGCAAATTTCGACGATACGCAGGCCTGCTTCAATGCCGCCACGCCGTTCGGCTCCCGCGTCGATCAGGTGTTCGCCAAGGCTGCCGCGGCTGTGACTGATGCCAAGCCGGTCCGCATCCTCGATCATTCCGTCGGCTATGCGTTGCGCATTTCTGTTGAGATAGGCATGACCGTCCCTCATGGAAAATCCCCCCTCCAGTTGATCGATAGTTCCTTGATGCGGTCCTTCACGGCACGCATGGCCGCAGCAGCCGAAGGCGCCGTGGCAAAGACAGTGCAGACAGGATCGCCTGCTGCGAGCGTGGTGCCTGACATCTGATGATCCGCCGTCAGCGCCGGCCAGTCGATCTTCGGGAAGACGTTGATGGCCTTCGCCGTATAGGCAATCCCGGAGGCGGCTGAACCGGAATACTCCGGCACTGAAATGTCAGCCCCCATGATCGCCCGCAGGTGTTCGCGCAGCAGCGGCGTGTGATCGCTGTCGAAGATGTCGAGCGTCGCACCCGGGCGCGGATTGATTTCGATCAGATGCAACCCGCCGTCACCTTCGATGAAATCGGCACTGTTGAGTCCCGCGAGTCCCGTACGTCCGGTCAGGGCAGTCAGCCAGCCCTCGACCTTTGATGTCTTGCTCCGTTCGAAACGTCGCAGCCGCACCGCGCCGCCATAACGGTAAGGTGTATGCCTTGACGGCGAGGACCATTGCCTGCTGAAGCCGACAATGTGGGCTTTCCTTCGATCCGCAACAAACAACACTGAAATGTTCTTGCCCGCCACGAAGCGCTGAAAATAGTGCTCGGCGCCTGCATCGCCTTTGGCGCGTTTCACATGCGAACCGCCCGCGCCGCCGGCGAGCTTGGTCAGCCATCCCTTGGGATTCGCTGGCGGATCGATGCGAATTTCCGGGTGCGGAATATCCAGCTCATCGCACAGAGCCGCCAGGCCCTGCGGGTCTTTCACGAGACGAACGGTCTTGCCCGAGTTGCCGGCGAGCATGAACCTGCCCGCGATGATGTCGATCATTTCGCTCTTGCGCTCGAAGCCCGAACCGTAGATCACCGCCAGCGGCCGGTCATCGCGCGCAAGGTCGGCGAGCGCCTCGATGATCCGCTCATCATCGATCCCGCCCCGCAGATTGCCCGCAAGCTTCACAGCGCGATCGGCCAGCGCCAGTGTATCGGCATCGTTGAAAAGGTCGGCGACCAGCGGGCGAAAACCGGCTCGCCGTGCCGCCGCCGCGAGCGAGCGTCCGGAGATTGCCGCGATTAGGATCGCGCTATTTGGCGAGGTCGCGGGCAAGGGTAAATGCATCCCGAAAATCATAGATGACCGGCTTTTTTGCCTGGATCATCTGTTCGAACAAACCGGCCTGCGTCTTGTATTTCACATTGCCGATGGAGAGCGGGCCAATGCCGACAGCCTGTGTCGCATCGAGCGGCTCGCCATTGGCGTTGACCTTCAATCCCTCGATACCCGCTGGCGGAACCGCGTTGACGTCAGCGGCGACGAGGAGGCCGCCCGCGGAACCGAGTTGCGCTCTGGAAATGACCTGAACCCCTGCCTTGGCCGCCGCAAGAACGACCTCCGCGGCCTCTATCAGCGCGCTCTTGGGGGTTTCGGTAGAGCCGTCGGCGGGCTCGACCGTCACGCCAAACCTTGCCTTGATGGAGGCCGCAACCTCCTGGACGCGAGCCAGGCCGTCATGCCCGACGATCGTCACCCGGGCACCCTGTTCGGCGGCGATTACGGCCGTGCAATAGCCGACGACACCCGTCGCGCCGAACACTGCCACGGAGGTTCCGTTCAGTTCGCGATCGTGATGTTTGACAAGCGCCTTCTCCACCTTGGCAACCATTGCGGCAGCCGTGGTGAACGAGCCTGCCGGATCGGCGAACACCGAGATTTCAAAGGGCGGCACCATGGCCTTCCTCGCGGCATCGAGCATATCCAGCGCCGTCGGCGCGTCCTTGCCCGCAAGGAAAATGCCTGTCGCGACACCCGCATCCGGCGGGCGCGAAAATATGGCGTCCTGAACGAGGTTGCCCACGTCGGCCAGGGTGACATCCGTATAGGGAACTACGGCATCGTAGCCTGCATCGAGCGCCATGTTGACGTCGAACGGGCTCATCTGCCGAAGTGGTGTCAGCATGTGAAGGATGGTCTTGCGGCTCACTGTTTCCGCTCCTTGTTGATAATGGGCCCTGAACTTAAGCTGTTGCGAAGTTTAATGTGGTGTGCGTGATATCCGCACCCGCGTTTCGGCCCGCAACGATCTGGATGGTGGTGCCGGGCGACCGCCCGCCAATGGCATCGACAATGCGCGTCGCCTCCGTCTGCGATGCGGCGAAGGCGAAACCCGTCGGTCCCCACGAGCTCTGGCCAGCGCCGGCGGCACCCGCCTCTGCAAGCCGTCGCATGGTGGCTTCGACATGCCTGCTCGTGAATACGCCGCCTTGCGCGGGTGCAAAATAGCTGCCGATAGCCGACTGGATCGCTTCGACAGCCTTGCCGAACGATGCCAGATCCCGTTCGATCAGAGCCGGCATCATGCCCATGACCACATGCCGGCAGATTTCGGCCGAAGTCTCTTGCGGAAACGCCGGTAGTGAGCGGAAGGCCTCGATCTCCGCCTCGCCGTGAATGCCCTGCGTCGCGGCATCGAAGACGAGAATGATGCGCCAGGCTTCAGGCAGTGGTATGCGCGAGACGACCGTAGGCGCTGCGCTGCCCGGTGCCTTGCCGGCATCGACGATCACGCCGCCTTCGTCGAACGCCGCAATGCCTATCCCGGAGCGGGAGCCGCGCCCGAGCAGCACGGCGTCGTTGACGGCATCGAGTGGCAGGCCGTGCAGAGTACGGATCGCTGCCGCCACGGCGAGCGCAATTTGCGTGCCGGAACCGAGGCCGACATGCCGGGGAATGGCGCGCTGAACGTTGATGCGGTGCTGTGCCTTGATGCCGAGATGGTCGCACAGGGTGGTCACATGCTGCTTTATGCGCGCCTGTTCGTCGCCATTGATCATGGTCTCGGCCGAACGCGAAACCGTCAGGATTGTCGCTATGTCCTGCACAGGCAAGCCGACGCTGCCGAAGCGTTCGCTGCCCGAGCGCGGAATGTCGAGAAAGCCGAGATGGAGACGTGCCGGGACTTTGATGGTGACGGATTCCGACATTTGCTATTCTTTACATAATCTCAAAAATCGGGCCCTGCGCTATGATATCGTCTTTCGACCGAGGTGCAAGAGGTTCATGGATTCATGCATCCGGCAATGAACGAGGAAGTGGGAGTGGCGCTGATGACCGACGATAAGAAACCGCGGGAAAGAGTATATTCCGAAACCGAAATTGCGGAAAAGCTCAGTGCGGAATTGCCGCACTGGCGTTACGAGAACGGCTGGATCCGGCGCAAGTACAAGACGCATGGCTGGAAATCGACTCTGATGGTGATCAACACTGTCGGGCACCTCGCCGAGGCAGCCTGGCACCACCCGGACTTGAAGGCATCCTATGCCTGGGTCGAGGTCCTGTTGCAGAATCATGCCGCCAAGGGCATTACGGACAAGGATTTCGAGTTGGCGAAGAAGATCGAGAGCGTCGTGCATTGGCAGCCAGGCAAGGAGGCGGGATCGCTGGAAGGAACGCCGCAAACCGACCAGCGCTTCGCCTATGTGAAATACGACGATTAATCCGAATATTTGCACGCCGCTATCGGGTGTGTCGAGATTCGCGACAATGACGCGGCGAAAACGGTGGTTTTTGGGGCCGCCCTTGCGGCGAGCGGCGCGTACTTGACCTACGAGAGCACCGGATCGCAGAAAATTACCGTTTGCAGACCGTCTTGGCGCGAATATCGACGCTCCCTAGGGTTCACATTCGAAAAAAAGGTCGCTAAGTATAGGCTGGCACCAGAAAGTTGCGGAATATGTCGGTTGCATGGGTTGGCAGCCAGCCGGTCTCTTTGACGGATGCTATTCGGAACGCTGCAAAGCTTCTGGGGTCCAGCCGCTGTCCAGTTTTTACGCTCGATGCCGATGTGCACGGCACGCGCAGTGCTATTGCGCTGGCCGAAAGGTTAGGCGGCGCTTACGACCACGCCATGGGCGAGGTGCTTGCCAGAGAGGTCGCGCTGTTCACCGATCACGGCGGCATGTTCACCACGCCCGGCGAAGCGAGACGCCGTTCCAGCCTGATTGTGATTGTCGGCGATATTCCTGCGGCTCATCACGATCTTCTGCAGGCGTGGGCGGGCTCGCAGCCGGATCTCGGCGACAGGCACAAGCGCAGCTGGTTCCACATCGATGGGGCGGACACGCCCCGCGCCGCCACGTTTGCGCGCAAATTGAAAGCGACGCCCCTGCGCGCCGAGGGCCAGTCCCTTGGCAGTGTCCTCGGAGTTCTTCGCGCCGGGTTGCAAAATCGTGCGACTGCCGTGTCGGTGTCCAATTTCGATCGCTTCAGGAAAGCTCTGGCCGGTGCACTGTTTCCGGTTTTCGTCTTCTCGGGCGCGTCCGGCGAGGCACCCGGCCTCGTCATGCTGCAGGGCTTGATCGCAGACCTGAACAAGACGGGCCGCGCCAGCAGCGTGTTCTTGCCTGCCGATGACGACGCGTGGGGCACCGCTCTCACCTCACTTTGGATGACAGGATTTCCCCCTAGAACAGGTTTTTCCAATAGCCTCCCAAGCTATGACCCCGGACGGTGGGACATCCAGCGCATGATCCGCGACAAGGAAGCGGACCTTCATGTCTGGATGTCGACGAGGGGCGGTGAAACTCCCCCCAAGGGGGGGCGTATTGCGTTGATATCGCTCAGCAAGACGGATGCCCCGACCCCCGGGGCGAAAGTCACCATATCTGTTGGAAAGCCTGGAATCGATCATGATGCGGTCTCCTATTCAAGCCGCATTGGCACGTTCAGGGCAGTGCCTGCCGGCAAGCCCTCCGAACTGCCGAATATATCGAGCATAATAAACCGGCTGGCCGAGGCCTTGCCCGGCCAGAGGGCCCTGCCATGCTGATCCGCCTGACCGGTGGAGAGGTCGTGGATCCTGTCAACGGCGCTACATCGAAGCGCGACGTCTGGATCAGGGACGGCGTGCTTGCCGACGCAGCGAAGGGCGAAAAGCCAGACGAGATCCATGATGTTTCGGGCTGCATCGTCATGGCGGGTGCGATCGATATCCATTCGCATATCGGCGGGGGAAACGTGAACACGGCGCGGCTGCTCTTGCCCGAGCATCACCGCGCTCATCAGCCGCGGCCTGCCAATACCCCCCTTTCAAACGCGGGTTGGTCGACCTTTCAGACCGGAACCCTTTATGCGCAGATGGGCTTTACAACCGTGGTCGAGCCTGCGATGCCGCCCTATACGGCGCTTCATACGCATCTTGAGCTTGCCGACATCCCGATTATCGACAAGGCGACGCTTGCGATCCTTGGCAATGACGATTTTACCTTGTCGCTGCTGCGCAACAACAAGTCGACGGCGATGCTGGACGACTATATCGCCTGGGTCGTCGGATCGACGCGCGCCCTCGGCGTGAAGGTCATCAATGCCGGTGCGGCAGCGGCGTTCAAGGAGAATGTCCGCTCCTTCTCGCTCGATGATGTGGTGCCGGAATATGGTCTCAGCTCGCGCAAGATCGTCAAGTCGCTGCAGGCGTCCGTCAACCGTCTCGGCATTCCGCATCCCCTGCATGTACATGCCAACAATCTCGGCATTGCCGGCAGCGCGGATACGGCCGCTGCAACCATCGCTGCGAGCGAGGGTGTGCCGATGCATCTTGCCCATCTGCAATTCTATGGCTACGGCACCGGGGGCAAGCGCAAGTTTTCCTCCGAGGCGGCACGCCTGGCGGAAGCGGTCAACGGCAATCCGGACGTAACCATCGATATCGGCCAGGTCATGTTCGGCCAGACGGTGACGATCTCCTCGGACGTGATGCGGCAGTTTTCGGCCATCGGTAACGCCAATCCTAAAAAGACCGTCATCATGGATGGCGACGGCAATGGCGGCGGCGGCATAGTGCCGTATCGCTACAAGCAGGACTATTACGGCTCCCTGCAATGGGCGGTGGGCCTTGAGCTTTTCCTGCTCATCGATGATCCCTGGCGGGTCTTCTTTACGACCGATCATCCCAACGGCGCCCCTTTCACCGCCTATCCGGAACTCTTCGAATTGCTGATGAGCAGCGATGCCCGCGATGCGAAATCCACCGAACTCAACGCAACGGCACTTGGCATGACGACCCTCGCTTCAGTGCGGCGCGAGTACACATTGGAAGAGATCGCCATCATGACCCGTGCAGCCCCCGCGAAGCTCCTCGGCCTCAAGGATCGCGGTCATCTCGGGACAGGCGCCATCGCCGATGTCGCGGTTTATCGCAAGGGAAAGGATATCGCCAAGATGTTCCGCGAGGCCGCCCTGGTCTTCAAGAATGGTGATCTCGTCGTCAAGAATGGCAAGGTTACCCATTATCGCTTTGGCAAGACGCTGCGGCTCAATCCTCCGCCGGACAAGGCAATGGTCAAGCGCATGCAAGCCTTCCATGAGGAGCGCTACGGCCTGTCGCTTGATTGGTTCACCTTCCCGGATTCTGCGATCCATCGCGAGGATCCATTCGCGGAGGTCCCATGGAACAGCTGACCCGCAACGGCGTACTCATCGATGACACGTTCGCCGAAGCCTTTGGCATGCGCGCCACGGCAATCATCATCACCGCCCCGACGCTGAAATGGGCGCGTCAGGCCGCAATCACGATGACGGGCTTCGCGACATCCGTCATCGGCTGCGGCTGTGAAGCGGCGATCGACATGGACCTGCCCGCATCGAAAACGCCCGATGGACGGCCTGGTTGCCGTGTCATGATATTCGCCATGGGCACGGACGAGTTGCAGAAGCAGTTGAAGAACCGGCTGGGACAATGCGTGCTGACATCGCCGGGCAGCGCCTGCTTTGCCGACCTTGAAGGAACCGCGCCTCTCGACCTCGGCAATGCGCTGCGCTATTTCGGCGATGGCTGGCAGATATCGAAGAAGTTTGGCGGCCGGCATTACTGGCGCGTTCCCGTCATGGACGGCGAGTTCCTTTGCGAGGCGACGACGGGACTGACCAAGCTTGCCGTCGGCGGCGGCAACCTGCTGTTTCTGGCGGCCGATAGTGCCAAGGCCATGCGCGCTGCCGAACGTGCCGTCGCTGCCATCGAAAAGGTTCCCGGCGCAATCATGCCCTTTCCCGGAGGTATCGTCCGGTCCGGCTCGAAAGTCGGCGGCAAGTACAAGGGAATGATGGCCTCGACCAACGACGCCTTCGCACCGACCTTGCGCGGTGTGGTCAAGAGTGCGTTGACGCCCGATATCAATGCGGTGCTGGAGATCGTCATAGACGGCGAAACCAGTGACGCCGTCGGCCTCGCCATGCGGGCCGGCCTCAAGGCTGTCATCGACCTTGGTCCCAAGCGCGGCGCGCTTCGCATCAGCGCCGGCAATTACGGCGGCAAGCTCGGCAAGTTTCATTATCATTTGAAGGATCTGTTGCCATGAAAGCGCTGACCTTCTCCCTTCTCGCCGAGCCGGAAGAGCGCCTTGACCTGTCGGCGCTCACTCCCGCAGGCCTGGCTGGATTGACCGATCTCGACATCGCCAGGCTGCGGATCGGATCAGGCCGCCAGCCTGCCACGGTTGGCGATGTCTTCAAGGTCACCGGCAGGAATGTGGAAAACATCGTCATCGAGGGCGGCAGCACCCGCATCGACAAGGTTGGGACAGGCCTTGCCCTCGGCGCCATACGTGTTACCGGAGCTGTCGGCTCGCAGGCAGGCCGGCAGATGACGGGCGGCTCCCTGCTCATCGAGGGCAGCGCCGGGCATCACGCAGGTTCCGGCATGAGCGGCGGCCGGCTTGAGATCAAGGGCAATGCCGGAGACTGTCTCGGCGGGCCGCTTGCCGGAGAAATCACCGGCATGGAAGGCGGCATGCTGATTGTTCGCGGCAAGGCCGGCAATTATGCGGGCGAGCGGTTGCGCCGCGGCATCATCGCCATCCTCAGGGGCTGCGGCGACTATGCGGGCTATCGCATGATCGCGGGAACGATCGCCGTCACCGGCCGCGTCGGAGCAACGCCAGGCTACCTGATGAAACGAGGTTCATTGCTGTTCGATCGGCGTCCCGAATTTCTCGCGCCGACTTTCATTGACTGCGGAGAGACGGACATTGCTTTTTCCGGTCTGTTCGACCGATTCTTGATCCGCGAAAAAATCATAGACAGGCCGTTGCTCGGAGCAAGCCCCGGCAAGTTCGGCGGCGACCTTGCGGTGTCCGGCAAGGGCGAGATTCTGTTCCGGCGAGGAAGATAGATTTCTGCACTCGCCCCTCAGATGCGCGAAAATTGACCTTTGCCTCCACATAGCTGTGATCTCGGAAAAATTAAAGAAACGCTCGTTCAATTAATTTTCCGGCAAAATGCAAGAACACGGCATTTCTCAGTGAGCCGGGCGCCCTTTTGGGGAAGAATCGCAGGGATTTTGATGGCTCTCACACAGGAAAATACATTTCTCATTTCAAAAGGCTTGAATTTGACGCGAGAAATTCAACGCGGACGTGCAATTTAATTGTACCAAGTTGAAAGGAACACAGGCTATGGGTGCTGCGTTGGCCGTGAGATGTGGAAATTCCAGCCAGCGCGACCTAATACAGGATAGTAACGCCGATGTCTTTCCAAGAAGAAAGTCGATGAGGTGACAAACCGCGTATCGCCACTCGCGCCATTTAGGCACGACACCTTCAAGACCATCTGGCTTGCGAGTCTGTCTTCCAATTTCGGTTCCCTCATCCAGTCCGTGGGCGCGGCCTGGATGATGACGACGATCTCCGATTCCGTCGACATGGTTGCGCTGGTCCAGGCCTCGACGGCCTTGCCTATCATGTTGTTTTCGTTGGTGTCCGGAGCTCTTGCCGACAATTTCAATCGCCGCCGTGTCATGCTGGTCGCGCAGAGCTTCATGCTCGGCGTCTCCGTGTTGCTGACGCTCTTCTCGCACTTCAATCTCATCACCCCATGGCTGCTTTTGTCCTTCACTTTCCTCATAGGTTGTGGAACGGCGCTCAACAATCCGTCGTGGCAGGCCTCCGTCGGGGATATGGTTCCGCGGGAAGACTTGGCCAGCGCCGTCGCCCTCAACAGCATGGGATTCAATATTACACGCAGTGTTGGTCCGGCCATCGGCGGTGTGATTGTCGCTATAGCAGGGGCGGCGGCTGCCTTCGCCGTGAATACTATCAGTTACATCCCGCTCATCTATGCCCTGTTTCGATGGCAGCCGAAATTTGATCCGAACCCATTGCCGCGCGAGACATTGGGGCGAGCGGTTTCGGCGGGCCTGCGTTATGTCGCCATGTCGCCGAACATCGGAAAAGTCATCTTTCGAAGCTTCATTTTCGGCCTTTCCGCGAGTGCAGTTCTCGCGCTCCTGCCATTGGTGGCGCGCGATCTGGTTCACGGCGGACCGCTGGTCTACGGCGTCATGCTTGGATCGTTCGGTATCGGCGCTATCGCCGGTGCGCTGATCAGTGCGCGCCTGCGGGAGTATCTCTCGAGCGAAGCCATTGTTCGCATTGCATTTATTGGCTTCGCTGTCAGCGCCGGTCTAGCCTCCATCAGCAGCAATGAATGGCCGACCAATGCGGCACTGCTTGTAGCAGGTGCCTGCTGGGTGCTCGCGCTCTCGTTGTTCAACGTGACAGTGCAACTGTCGACGCCCCGCTGGGTCGTGGGCCGCGCCCTCTCGCTATATCAGACGACGACGTTCGGCGGCATAGCTTCCGGCAGCTGGTTATGGGGTGTCGCCGCGGGCGAGTATGGCGCGGACAAGGCGCTCCTCGTTTCAAGTATAGTCATGTTGTTCGGCGCTGCCGTGGGCCTCCGCTACGCCTTGCCAGAGTTTAAAACGCTCAATCTCGATCCGCTCAACAGATTCAGCGAGCCGCTGCTGAAGCTAGACCTGAAACCGCGCAGCGGTCCGATCGTCATCATGATCGATTATGTCATTGCCGAGAGCGATGTCCCTGAATTCCTTGAGGTTATGGCTGCGCGGCGGCGTATCCGCATCCGCGACGGGGCAGGGCATTGGGCGTTGATGCGTGACCTGGAGAACCCGGAAATCTGGACCGAAAGCTATCATACGCCGACCTGGGTGGAATATGTGCGACACAATCAACGGCGAACCCAGGCTGACGCTGTCATAGGGGACCGCATCCGCGCGCTGCATCGTGGTCCCGCGGAACCGCGCGTGCATCGCATGATCGAGCGGCAGACGACGCTGCCGCATGATATCGCTGCGCACAAGACGCCTATCGATATGTCCTGAACGCGTAAATTACCCAATACATTCATAATGTTGTCGCATCCCGCCTTTATGCAGCCACCGAATGATTTTGCCAGAAGAGAGGCGTCGGAATGAGTGAGAAGATGCTGGGGATTGCTCCGTCGATCCACCCCACCGCAACAGTGCGCGACAGTAAGCTCGGACAATATACCGAAGTCGGCGAACGCACCGCCATCGTCGAAACCGAGTTCGGTGACTATAGCTACATCGTGCACGATGGTTCGATCATCTATGCGAAAATCGGCAAGTTTTGTTCCATAGCTGCCTTTGTCCGCATCAATCCGGGAAATCACGCGACATGGCGTGCCAGCCAGCATCATTATAGTTATCGTTCGCGTCAGTTCGGGTTTGATCTTGGCGACGACCTGGAATTCTTCCAGTGGCGCCGGGATCACCAGGTGAATATTGGCAATGACGTATGGATCGGCCATGGAGCCGTTATCATGCCGGGAATTACTATAGGAGACGGGGCAGTCGTGGGATCGTCTGCTGTTGTGACGAGGGATGTCGATCCCTATACTATCGTTGCCGGTGTTCCAGCCAGGTTCATCAAGCGACGCCACCCGGAATTGCTCGCGGAAAAGCTGGTTGCTCTGGCCTGGTGGGACTGGGATCATGCAAAGCTTGGAGAAACACTTCCAGACATGCGTTCCATGAGCGCGGAGGCCTTCGTAGAGAAGTATCTAAGTGCTTGAAACGAAAGGAAGTTCAGTCTTTCGCAAGTTGATCCAGATGCATGCGGATATGTGCGGCCTCGGCCGCCGTGTTTGCGAGCGAAATGGCACGATTGAACGCCTCCCTTGCCTCTTTCGTTCGGCCGACTTTGGTAAGCAAACCACCTTTTACACCGAAGTAATGGAAGTAACCCGACAGTCGTTCTTCGAGCGGTTCGAGCATCTCCAGCGCGTCTGCCGGTCCTCTCACCTTCGCGACAGCAACCGCACGATTGAGCGTTACTACAGGTGATGGCATTAGCCGTTCGAGCGCCGCATAAAGCAGGTCGATCTCAGTCCAGTCCGTGTCTTCGGCGCGGGTCGCGCGTGCATGCAGCGCGGCGATGGCAGCCTGTATCTGATATGGGCCGGGGGCTCTATGCCGCATGGCCTTGTCGATCATCGCCAACGCCTCGCCGATCATCGTGCGATTCCAGAGGCTTCTGTCCTGATTTTCCAACAGTATGACAGAGCCATCCGCGCCAAAACGAGCTCCGGCGCGGGCGTGCTGCAAAAGCAGGAGCGCAGTCAGACCCATGATTTCCGGCTCGGTCGGGTAAATGCGCAGGAGCAAACGCGACAGACGTATGGCTTCATCGCAGAGCGGGGAACGTGCCTCCGACTCGTCACTGCCAGCCGAATAACCCTCGTTGAAAATGAGGTAGATCATGGCTGCCACTGCGGCGAGACGCTCCGCCCGCTCGATAGGTCCAGGCGTCTCGAACGGAATCTCACCTCGGCCAATGCGGCTCTTGGCCCGTGTAATCCGCTGTTCCATGGCGCTTTCGCTTGCGAGAAAGGCTCGGGCGATCTGCCGAACCGACAGACCTGAGACGATACGCAGCGCCAGGGGAATTTGTTGCGCCGCAGGCAGATCCGGGTGGCAGCAAATGAACAGCAAACGAAGAATATCGTCCCGGTAATCGGAGCCATCGATCTTCTCCGCGACGATCGTCTCCGTATCGTCGAGATCGGAAAGAAGTTCTTCCGGCGGCAGTGGCTGCTGCTTGGCCTGACGCCGCACCACATCGATTGCGCTATTGCGTCCGACAAAGATCAGCCACGCCGTGGGATCGCGTGGCGGACCGTTCTTTGGCCAGCTTTTCAGTGCACGCACGCAGGCCTCCTGAAAAGCCTCCTCTGCGGTATCCAGATTTCGGAAGTAACGGAGCAACGCCCCTACCGTCTGGGGACGTGCTGCGGTAAGTATTGCGTCGATGGAACCGGCGTTATTCATGGAAAACTGGATCCTGGCTTGAAGATTCCGATTGGCCTTATTTCATAGGAGCCACTACCCGGGTTCGCTCTGGCAAGGTCCCGCGCCGTTTCCAATGCCTCATCCAGCGACGCACATTCGACAACGTAAAATCCGAGCAGTTGTTCTTTGGTTTCAGCAAAGGGCCCGTCGATGACAAGGGGTTCGTCCCGGCCCTTGCGAAGTGTCGTGGCAGCCGTCGTCGGAAGAAGCCGAGCCACCGGACCAAGACGCCCTTGCCGGCTCAGTTTCTCCTGAACGACGGCGAGGCGGGCCATGACGGCATCGTCTTCTTCCTTTGTCCAGGAACCGACGACGTCTTCGGGATTATAGCAAAGTATGGCGTAGAGCATCTGGATCGTTCCCTCTCAAATGAAGACGAACCAGTATGTCAAATCCCGACAACCGGTCGAGAGAATTGTGCAGTAGAACCAGCGACAAAAGCGGAACAGCGCCGCGACACTTCTGGCGCGCCAGAATGTTGATACGCGTTTCATGTGCCAAGATCTCGCCGCGGGTGCAGCTTGCTCGAGGTTCGGTACGAAGATTTACATTTTCCGGTTGTATGTCCCACATCCGACGAGGCGGACCACGAGAAGTCAGTGGGGCCGGGACTAATCAGAATGGCTGATATCAGCTTCTTGTAGATGAATTCGCCTCTCGCGTTATATCACCTGATCGGATGCACTATACATACGGTATTAGGTCGCGCTGATTGTCCTTGAAAGAGGTCAGTCACAATAATTCGTAGTATTGCGCTTAGAAATGACAGATCAATACTTAATAACTACAACAAGTCAGCAAATCGGAATTTCTCGCTTCCCTAGGTAAACCGTCCTGGAGAAATAGTCGAAGTAGTGCGGCTTCACTGTGCAGTTCAGCGAATCGCTCAACCTCGTCATGTGTCACAGAATTGTCATTAATATTGTTTTGATAAATAAGTAATTGGGATTACCTGAGACAAAAGAATGTATTATTCTGGAGGGGAAGGCGTCACTAGTTCCGGACAATCACTGGCACAGTTTTCAAGATCATTCGGTTTCGCTCCGGCGTTGCACGCAGTCAGAGTTTTTGTTTGTTAGTAGCATCTCGGGAGGATGCACATGACAATGCGGCTGCTTTCGATTATTCCACTTTTGGTTGTGCCTGCACTCGTTTTTTGGCCGGTTAAAAGCAGTCACGCTGCCTCAGCCAGTTGCGCGATGTTGCAGCGACAATTGGCAAACACATCGAATAGTAACAGCGTCTCGCCAAGAAATGGCCCGCTGATACAGCGACAGGCGCGACAACTTCAGCAGATGCGGGCGAAGGCAAACGCGCAGGGCTGTGGTGGCTTCCTCTTCTCCCGAGGCGAAACGGCTGTATGCAAGCGCTACACGCAGGCCCTGCAGGCGATGTCGGCAAGACTGGCAAAGCTGCAGAAGGCGAGCGACAGGTCCGGTGCCGCACAACCCTCGCGCCAGCAGATATTGGCGTCGCTGGAGGCGAAAGGCTGTAATGATCGAGTGGCGTCGGCAGACCGAAAAGACAATGCACCGGGTATCCAGCGTAGGACGCTGCTGGAGGTTCTTTTTGGTGGCACCAGATCCCATGAACCGACTGCATCCGCGCCGAAGGCCATGCTCAAAAGGCAATTGGATGCACGTGAGGCGCATCGCCGAAGATCGGCGGGACCGGAGACATTGGCAGCTACGTATGAAGGGACAGAGCCGAGTGTGAACGGCATTGTCAAGAAGGGCTACCGGACCCTTTGCGTCCGCACATGTGACGGATATTACTTCCCTATTTCGTTTTCCACCAAGCCAAAATATTTCGCACGCGATCAGAATGCCTGTAGTGCCATGTGCCCGGCCGGAAATGCAAAATTGTATTTCCACGCTGTGCCGGAGCAGGAATCAGATGCAATGATCTCCGTTGCCGACCGCAGGCCCTACACTGACTTGCCAAACGCATTCAACTATCGCACTGCGGGCGTCAGAGCCGTGCCGGGCTGCACATGCCATGCTCGATCTGAGATAACGGCGGCAGTGCCAAATACCTCCGATCCCCAGTCCGAGAGTGTCAAAACCCCGGGAAAGCCCGGAGAAGCGCAGATAGATGCTCAATCTCAAGAACCAGAACAGGGAGACGCCGGTGAAAACGAGATAGCTCGACGCGATGTGAGGATTGTCGGTCCGGCATTTTTTCCGAACGAAACCGACGCGACCGATTTTGCTGCGAAACCGCGCGAAGAAGATGTTCAGGAGAGCAGGGCCAGCATCCTCACGCCTGAAAACATCGTCGAGACGATCGCATCGGATATCATCCGGCGAATACAGTAAAATAGAATTCAGTTTCAGCTTCGTTGTTGTGATCTCCAATGTTATTGCTTGGACTATCGACAGGAGCATAGATGTACATGAGACAATCGGATTGGTCGCCCGGCCAGTATCTCAAGTTCGAGGATGAAAGGACCCGCCCGGCCTATGATCTTCTATCCGCCGTTCCCGACCAGGGTGTGAAATATGCGGTGGACCTCGGATGCGGTCCGGGCAATTCCACCGAGTTGATCATAGAGCGATATCCGCAGGCTGAGGTCGTGGGAGTTGATTCTTCTGCGGACATGGTGGCAAAGGCGAAGGAGCGGCTTCCCGGCCGGAACTTCACCGTGGCTGACATTGACAAGTGGGAGCCGACGAAGGCTGCTGACCTACTCTACGCCAATGCCGTCATGCAGTGGCTACCCGAGCACGACAGGCTCTTCCCGCGGCTCTTGGGCTATCTCAATCCTGGCGGTTGTCTGGCGATACAGATGCCGGATAATCTGGAGGAGGCGACGCATGTTGCCATGAGGGACGTGGCGGCAGACACGCGCTGGGCAATACGCATGTCGGAGGCCGATGCCACACGCAGCAAGATCGGAACAGCGTCGTCTTACTATCGATTACTGCGCCCTTACTGCCGGCGCATCGACATCTGGCGAACGACCTATCATCATCCCCTGCAAGGACTGGATGGTATCATTGAATGGTTCACCGGTTCGGCGTTGCGGCCGTATCTTGCTTTGCTCAACAAAGAAGAACAGGCGGATTTCCTCGAGAAGTACAGGCAGATCTTGGCTCGGTCCTATGAGCCGGACGACGGTGGCATGGTGCTGTTGCCATTCCCGCGCCTCTTCATCGTAGCAACGCATTAGTTTGGAATAGAGAGAATGGCATCGAAGACAGAAATCCTCGACAAGCTACTGCATGCGATCGAGCACAGGATAATCCCGATGACACAAGAGGGTGTGGCGGCGGGCAACAAGATCTTCGGCGCGGCTTTGCTCCGCAAATCGGATCTTTCGGTTGTGCTTGCAGAAACAAACAACGAGATTGAAAACCCGCTATGGCATGGTGAAGTTCATGCGTTGAAGCGGTTTTACGAAGTAGATAGCGCCATTCGCCCAGATCCGCGGGACCTTATATTTCTCTCGACGCACGAACCCTGCTCGATGTGCCTTTCAGCGATCACATGGGCCGGCTTTGACAATTTTTATTACTTCTTCAGCCATGAAGATTCACGTGATGCATTTGCGATCCCGCACGATCTGAAAATCCTCAGGGAAGTTTTTTCGCTGGAGCCGGGCGGCTATAATGCCGAGAATGCTTTCTGGAAGAGCTATTCAATTCAAAAGATGATCGGCGAGCTTCCTCAACCCGATCACGACCGGGTACGGTCTCGCGCTGCGGCAATCAGCCGGAAATACGCCGAATTGTCGGAGCGCTACCAGTCGGGAAAAGGCGAGAACTCGATCCCGCTCAACTGAGTTCATCGATCGATGCGTCAGGGACCGTGCCGCCATTTCGCGTCACTACACCAAAATTAAAACGCCAAGTTGAGAAAGCCGCGCCGTTTTGGACGAATCTCGCGCAAAAGTCGGTATTTTCTCTGCAACAGTTGGCTCTTGCCATGCAGAAGACAATTCGCCCTCGGGTAAACCCATCGAAACTCCGTTCAAGAATTGTTGGCCGGGGCGGTTGCCAGGAAACCGCGTGAGAAGATAAGACGCTCCCCACAAATCCCGTGTCCAGTTCTGGCGAAAGTCCCAACCATGGCGAGCAATACACAACCGCGGATACTCTGTGTCGGAGCGTTGACCATGGACACGATTTTTCGGCTCGACCGGTTGCCGTCGGGGCCGGGCAAATTCATCCCGCTCGAGGCAATCGAAATTGCGGCCGGCATGGCGTCGAGCGCCGCGACAAGCATCGCCCGCCTTGGCGGCAATGTTTCGCTGTGGGCTTCGGTTGGAGAAGATCATATCGGGCAGCGTGTCTTGGAAGACTTGACGGCCGAGGGCGTGGACTGTTCCAGCGTCCGGCGCATCGAAGGAGCGCGTTCGGCTTTTTCGAGCATTTTCGTGGATGCGGCAGGCGAGCGGATGATCGTGCCCTATTACGACCCGAAGCTCCTGTCCGCGCCTGAGACAATGCCCGCGATCGCTGCCGGAACCTATGATGTGGTGATGACCGATGTGCGCTGGCCGCTTGCCGCCGCTCAGGCGCTGACGGCGGCACGGGAAGCGGGCGTCGATGGTGTGCTCGACGCCGATACCGCCTCGCTGGAGACGCTGGAGAAACTGATGCCGCTTGCCTCACACATCGTCGCCTCCGAGCCTGCAGCCGAGAAGGTGACAGGCGAGAGCGACCCGGAACGCGCCGCCGTTGCGCTTGCGGCACTATATGGGCGGGATGGCGCGTTCATCGCGGTCACCGCCGGCGAAAAGGGCTCGTTCTGGTACGATGATCTGGAAGGCGAGGTGCGGCACATGCCGGCTTTCCGCGTAGACGTCGTCGATACGCTTGCCGCGGGCGATGTCTTCCACGGAGCATTCGCCTTTGGGCTCGCTCGTGGTTATCCGATCTATCAGATAATGCGCTTTGCCAGCGCCGCAGCCGCCATCAAGTGTACCCGCTTTGGCGGCCGGATCGGCGCTCCGGCGAAATTCGAAGTCGAAGCGCTTCTTTCCGGAAATCCAGAAAACTGAAAGCAGGCATTAAAACTCAGTGCGGGGTCATTGACCTTTGACTAACATGTCAGTAGGTTCTCAGCCATACCTGACATGGGAGAAACGAAGTGTCCTGGGATCGATTTGGCCTATCCGCCGCGCTGACCACGCGGTTCAATGCCGAGATGCGCATCGATGTGCCCAAGGCGGTCGAGCATGCGCGGCATTGCCTGGACAGTGGCTGCAATAGCGTGACGCTCTTTGGCACGACAGGCGAAGGCTCTTCCATAGGCGATGAAGAGCGTGGAATAGTGATTCAGGCGTTCCTGGACGCGGGGATCGAGCCGAAGCAGATCGTGGTCGGCGTGATGGCCAACTCCTATATCGATGCGGCTGTGCAGTCACGCCATGCGCTCGAAGCGGGCTGCCGCGGTGTATTGCTCGCTCCTCCGTCTTATTTCAAGAATGTCAGCGATGATGGGCTTTTCGTCTGGTTCTCGTCGGTATTCGAGCAGACCGGTCCGCAGGCACGGGATATTTTCCTCTACAATATTCCCTCCGTTACCGCCGTCGAAATCTCGGTCGATCTTGTTACCCGTCTGCGCGAAACTTTCCCGCACGTTGTGGCGGGTGTAAAGGACTCGTCGGGAAACTGGCCTTTCACCGAGAAGCTCCTGGAGAGACACAAGGATCTTGCGATTTTGATCGGAGACGAGCGCTCGCTCGCCGCTGGCGTTCGTCTCGGCGGGCAGGGGGCTATTTCCGGCATGGCAAATCTCTATGCGGACCGGTTGTTGCCGATGGTCAACGAGGGGCGCGATGATCCCGCAATGATCGAGGCGGTCAACGAGCTCTTGAAATTTCCGGTCACGCCGGCCGTGAAAGCCCTGGTGGCCTATCAGGCCGGTGATGACGGCTGGCGCCGGGCGCGCGCACCATTGCAGGCTCTTTCGGATGCCGATTGCAGGCGACTGGCAGGCATCTTCGACCGCCTGTTTGTAGCCGCCGCAGCGTAACGACAGCGGGAATTACGACGCGACCCGGGAGGACGGACATGGACGATGGCAACGAGCCGGTAAGATTGCGAGAGAAGGCTTACGTGAGCTTCACCGAGCATCTTCTGGCTCGCGATATCAATCCCGGACAATTTGTGTCGCAGCGCCAGCTTGTCGCGATGACCGGCATGCCGCTGGGAGCCATCCGCGAACTCGTGCCTCGCCTCGAAGCCGAGGGACTGGTGAAGACTATCCCGCAGCGTGGTATCCAGATCGCGCATATCGATCTCAACCTGATCCGCGAAGCCTTCCAGTTTCGACTGTTCATGGAAAAAGAAGCCGTCGGTCTTTTCTGTCTTTCCGCGACCGACGAGCTTCTGGCGCGACTGCGCAAGGAGCATGAGGACACGCTCGAGGAGGCACTGCAAAGCAGGGAAACACCCGAGCTTGAACTGCGCGCGCAGACAATTGACTGGAATCTGCATGAAACCATCATCGATTCGCTTGGCAACGGCATCATCGCCAGGGCCTACCGCATCAATGCGATAAAGATGCGCCTGATCAATCAGGAGCGCTTTCGCATCACAGGCCGCGTGGTTCCGGTCATGCGTGAACATCTCGCTATTCTGACCGCAATCGAAACCCGTGATCCACAGACCGCAATGGATGCGATAGCCGTTCACATCAACAATGCAAGGAATTTGGCACTGAAGCTTTAGCCGGCAATGGGAGTTGCCGTGGGAGTCACCAGAGGAGGAAATAATGAGCATCAAATTCATCACATCGACGCGTCGCCAGTTCCTGGCCGGGTCAGCGGCGCTTGGCGCCGCAAGCATCACCGGATTGAGGCCGGCATTTGCCGCTGTCGACTGGAAAAAACATGCGGGCACGACCATCGAGGTCAATCTGATCAAGAGCCCGCGCGGCGACATCCTGCAGAAATACCAAAAGGAATTCGAGGACCTGACGGGTATCAAGGTTAACGCCGAACAGACCCCCGAGCAGCAACAGCGCCAGAAGGCGGTCATCGAGCTGACATCCGGCAAGCCCAGCTTCGACGTCATTCACATCAGCTACCATGTGCAGAAGCGCCAGTTCGAAAAGGCCGGATGGCTTGCCGACCTGACGCCGTTCATGAAGGACCCGAGCCTTACCGAGGCTTCCCTGACGGAAAGCGACTTCGCTCAGGCCGGATTGGATTTCGCCAAGGACAAGAACGGCCGCTTCGGCGGGCTTCCCTTCTCGGTGGATTACTGGATCATCTACTGGAACAAGGAACTCTTTGCCGCGAAAGGTGTGGAATTTCCGAAGACGTTCGAAGAACTCGTCGCAGCTGCAGAAAAGCTGACCGACAAGGACGCCGGCACCTATGGTTTCGTCGCCCGTGGGATGAAGAACGCCAATACACCCGTATGGGCAAGCTTCATGCTCGGCTATGGCAAGAGCACCGTAAAGGACGGAAAACTCGAAACGGATAGTCCCGAGTCGATCGAAGCCGCCAAGCTCTACCAGCGCCTGATGACGAAGTCCGCGCCGCCCGGCGTGACGGGGTTCAACTGGGCCGAGTGCCAATCGAGCTTCCTGCAGGGCAAGGTCGGCATGTGGATGGATGGTATCGGCTTCGCGCCGCCATTGGAGGACCCGAAGAAATCGCGCGTCGTCGGAAAAGTGGGATACGGGGTCATGCCGAAGGGCCCCGGAGCTCAGGCCGCCCCGACATTCGGCGACGGTATCGGCGTCACGGAGGGTTCGTCGAAGAAGGAAGCGGCCTATCTTTACTGCCAATGGGCGATATCGAAGGAAATGGGCGCGCGTCTGCTGCAATCCGGCTCGGGTGTGCCGTTCCGCAATTCGGTGCTCAACGACCCGGAAATCCTGAAAGGTGTGACCATGCCCGCCGAGTGGGCAAGTGTGCTGTCGGAATCGGCCAAGGTTAGCCAGCTCTGCCTGCCGGTCATCGTTCCGGTTACGGAGTTCCGCGACGTGATGGGCGTGGCCTTGACCAACGTCATTGGCGGCGCCGATCCGGCAGCGGAGATGAAGCGTGCGACGGAGGAATTCCGTCCGATCCTTGAACGAAGCGAAGCGTAAGCACTGACAATGACTATCACCGCACCGACCATGACCAGTGACAATACGGAAACCGAAGTGACGGCCGGCGACGGCCGCTTTACGCCGAGTTACTGGCCGTTCGTTGTTCCCGCGCTGGTCATCGTCGTGGCGGTGATAGTCTTTCCATGGGTATTCACGCTGTGGATGAGCGTGAATGAATGGCATCTTGGCGGGGAGAAGAGCTTCGTCGGCTTCGCCAATTTTTTACGGCTCGCGAGTGATGCCCGCTTCTGGCAATCGATGGGCCATACGCTGGTCTACACGTTACTCTCCGTGGTAGCCCCGCTGTTTCTCGGCACGATAGCCGCGTTGGTCTTCGACACCAAACTGCCGATGCGCGGGCTGTTGCGCGGTATTTTCGTGATGCCGATGATGGCGACACCTGTCGCGGTCGCGCTCGTCTGGACCATGATGTATCATCCGCAGCTCGGGGTCCTGAATTATCTGCTGTCTCTGGTAGGCATCGGGCCACAGGAGTGGATATTCAACCAGAACACGGTGATACCATCCCTGGTGCTGGTTGAAACCTGGCAGTGGACACCGCTGGTGATGCTCATCGTTCTCGGCGGTCTTGCTGCCATGCCACGCGATCCTTTCGAAAGCGCCGAGATCGATGGCGCCAATGGCTGGCAAAAGTTTCGCTACATTACCTTTCCGATGATCCTGCCGTTCATGATGGTGGCTGTGATCATCCGTTCCATCGATGCCTTGAAAAGCTTCGACATCATCTTCGCCATGACGCAGGGCGGGCCGGGAACGGCTTCCGAAACGATCAATATCTATCTCTACAATGTGGCGTTCGCCTATTACGATATTGGATATGGTTCGGCCATCGCCGTCGTCTTCTTCATCGTCATCATCACCATGTCGCTGGCGCTGCTGCATTTGCGCCAGCGGACAAAGTGGAACAGTTGAGGGACGCGGAAATGCTGCTTCGCAAATTGCTGAAATGGTCCGGCACCACTTTCATCGTTTTCATCATCGTGTCGCCGGCGATCTTCTTCTTTCTCTGGATGCTGTCCCTCTCGCTCAAATATGAGATCGACAATGGCGCCTATCCGCCGATCTTCATTCCGGAGCAGTTCGCCTGGTCGAACTATACCGACATATTCGCCACCAACGACTTCCTGCATTATTTCTGGAACAGTCTCCTGGTGACGGGAACCGCGACTATTCTCGCTCTTCTCGTCGGCGTACCCGCGGGCTATGGCATTGCCCGCCTCAAAGCCGACAACTCGGCGATCGTCATCATGATCGCCCGGATGACGCCGGGACTTTCATATCTGATCCCGCTGTTCCTGCTGTTCCAGACACTAGGTCTGCTCGGTACCCTATGGCCACAGATCATCATCCACCTCGTCGTCACTGTGCCTATCGTGATCTGGATCATGATCGGTTATTTCGAAACGACGCCCATCGAACTCGAAGAAGCCGCCATGATCGACGGCGCGACCTCCTGGCAGGTTTTCCGGCTTGTCGCGTTGCCCATCGCCAAACCCGGCGTCGTCGTGGCACTCATCCTTGCGGTGATCTTTTCCTGGAATAATTTCGTTTTCGGTATCGTTCTGGCCAGCCGGGAAACACGAACGCTGCCGGTCGCGGTCTATAACATGCTGTCCTTCGAACAGGTCAGCTGGGGGCCCCTTGCGGCGGCCGCGTTCGTGGTAACGCTGCCGGTGCTGTTGCTCACGGTTTTCGCCCAACGCCAGATCATTGCCGGTCTCACGGCGGGTGCAGTGAAGTAGGCCCAGGGCCTTGCAAGGCTCTAGGCCGAGGCGTTGCCGTAGCGTTCGGTGCGGATGATTCCGGCGGGAATATTCGCTGCAATCAGCGCATCGGCCGCGGCGGTGACAAAGGCGTTCGAGCCGCAAACGAACACTTCTTTCGGCGGCGAGGGCAACCGTTCGAGCATATCCGCAATCATGGGCGGGTCTATGCGTCTCGTATACTCGCTTGCTTGCGAGTTTGGTTCCCGCGTCAACGTCAGGGCGAGATCGAAACCGTTTCCGGACTGTTTGAACGCCAGCAACTCGTCGTGAAAAATCAGCTCTTCCGCGGTACGGGCCGAATAAAGCAACAAGATGGGCGCCAGTGATTGTTGCGCCGCGCGGTGACGGACCATTGAAATGAGCGGGGCCACACCCGAGCCGCCGCCAATGAGCAGGATCGGCGCGCCATCCTCGACGGTCCAGATGAAATGGCCGCCGATAGGGCCGCGCAGTTCAATCTCATCGCCGATGATTGCAATATCGTGGAAGAAGCTCGACACCTCTCCATCATCCAGCCGTTCGATGGCAAGTTCGATGATCTCGCCCTGTTCGGGTGTCGAGGCGATCGAATAGCTGCGCTGCGTCTGGTACCCGTCAGGGGCGCTCAAGCGTAGATCGACGTGCTGCCCGGGACGATAAGCCAGGGGCTTCGATGGCTGAAGGAAGAAGCTCGTAACGCGTGGCGTTCGCCTGACGATTTCGGTAATGGTTGCGGGCTGCCATTCGGCCTTGGCAAGAGCCGGATCCTGCATGCTCAATCGCCGGTGTAGCGTTGTTCGCGCCACGGATCGCCATAGATGTGATAGCCGCGCAACTCCCAGAAGCCCGGTTCGTCACGCGTGGTGAACTGCAGCCCGTTTATCCACTTGGCGGATTTCCAGAAATAGAGGTGCGGCACGAGCAGGCGGGCCGGGCCGCCATGCTCCGCTTCAAGCGGCTTGCCACTGTAGAACGTGGCGATCATCGCCTTGCCGCCGGTGAGGTCCCGGACCGGAACATTGGTCGCATAACCATCGAAGGAATGGGCCAGCATGAATTCTGTCGGCGGCTCAAGACCTGCCTCGGCGAAGATATCGTCGATCAGCACACCTTGCCAGGCCGTGTCCAGCTTGGACCAGGCAGTGACGCAATGGATATCGCGGGTAAACTTCGTCTGCGGAAGCTTGTTGAACTCGTCCCAGTTCCACTTGATGAGCGGTTTCGGTCCTTCCTTCAGTGTAAAGGACCAATCCTCGGTACGGACCCTCGGGGTGGGTCCCGCCGACAGGACTGGAAAGTCCTCGGTGAGAGACTGGCCCGGCGGGATGCGATCAGTTGTTTCCGGCGATGGGCGCCGGCCAGTGAAGCCGCGTGTCGTCATGATTGTGAACTCCTGATGACTTATACAACCACAAAGGGCTGCATTGGCCAAGGTCCGGGCAGGTCAACCATGATTGATCATGATGTGTCTCACCGCGGTATAGTCCTCAAGTGCATAGACCGACATGTCCTTGCCGTAACCCGATTGCTTGACGCCGCCATGCGGCATTTCATTGGTCAGCATGAAATGCGTGTTGATCCAGGTGCAGCCATATTGCAGACGCGAGGCGGCTTTCATCGCCTTGGAGATATCCTGCGTCCACACCGATGAGGCGAGGCCATAATCGCTGTCATTGGCCCAGGTGACAGCCTGATCGTCATCTTTGAAACGCGTCACCGAGACGACGGGACCGAAGACTTCGCGGCGGACGATCTCGTCCTCCTGCGTGGCCCCGGCAACCACTGTCGGCTGGAAGAAGAAACCGTCCTTGCTGCCTGCGCCACCGCCGGTGGTGATTTCGATATGTTTCTGCTCCGTGGCGCGCTCGACGAAGCTTGCAACGCGGTCGCGCTGCCGGCCGGAGATGAGGGGGCCGATCTCGTTGACCGTATCGTCGGCATCGTTGTAGCGGATGGTCGAGACTGCGGCGGTGAGGTCCGCGACCAGCTTTTCGTAAATGCCGTCCTGCGCGTAGATTCGGCAGGCAGCAGTGCAATCCTGACCGGCATTGTAATAGCCGAACGTGCGGATTCCGCTGACTACCGCCTCGAGATCGGCGTCGTTGTAAATGATTACGGGCGCCTTGCCGCCAAGTTCGAGATGCGTGCGCTTCACGGTCTTGGCCGCCGCCTGCAGCACTTTCTTGCCGGTGGCGATATCGCCGGTGATCGAAACCATGGCGATTTTAGGGTGGTTGATCAGGGCATTGCCGACGGTTTCGCCACGCCCGAGGATAACATTGACCACCCCCTCCGGAAGAATATCCGCGAGCAGGCGCGCCATTTTCAGTGCCGTCAGCGGGGTCTGTTCGGACGGTTTGAACACGACTGTGTTGCCCCCGGCGATGGCAGGAGCGAGCTTCCACGCCATCATCATCAACGGATAGTTCCATGGCGCGATCGAACCGACCACGCCTATGGCGTCACGGCGGATCATCGAGGTATGGCCCGGCAGGTATTCGCCTGCGACAGGTGAGGTGAGATTGCGGACGGCTCCGGCAAAGAAGCGCCAGCAATCGATGATGGCGGGCATCTCGTCGTTGCGCACCGCATTGATAGGCTTGCCGCAATTGAGCGCTTCGAGCGCGGCGAAATCATCCGAATGCTTTTCGATGGCATCGGCGATCTTGAGCAGATATCCGGAACGTTCGGCCGGCGTCGTACGCGACCACGTCGAGAATGCGCTCTCCGCCGCATCGACCGCGGCATCGATCTGGCCATGCGAGGCCTCGGCGAGGTCGATGATCCTTGCGCCGGTCCTCGGGTTGAGCACGTGCTCCTCCGCTTCCGTCCCGGCTTCGAATTTTGAACCGATCAGCAGTTTCGTATCCATGGCATGTTCTCCCTGATCTATTTGCCTGAACCGGCGATCTGATCGCCATCACGAGTGAGGTAGTATGCGCCGAGGATCGGCAGGAAGGTGACGATCACCACGACCATGGCGACGACGTTCGTCACCGGGCGCTGGCGGGGCCTGATCAGTTCCTGCAACATCCATATGGGCAGCGTGGATTGCTGTCCCCCGGTGAAGGTCGTCACGATGACTTCGTCGAAGGACAGCGCGAAAGCGAGCATCCCGCCAGCCAGAAGCGCCGTGCCGATATTCGGCAGGATGATGTACCGGAACGTTTGGAAGCCGTTGGCTCCGAGATCCATCGAGGCTTCCATCAGAGAGCCGGATACCCGGCGGAAACGCGCCACCGCATTGTTGTAGACGACGACGATGCAGAAGGTCGCGTGGCCGAGGACGATGGTCCAGAACGAGAACGGGATATCCGCGAGGCTGAATGCCGAGCGCAGGGCAATGCCGGTGATGATGCCGGGCAGGGCGATCGGCAGGATGACCAGCAGCGATATCGTCTCGCGTCCGAAAAAACGCGTCTGGCTGACGGCGGCGGCGCAGAGCGTGCCCAGCACGAGGGCGATGATGGTCGAGATAGACGCGACGCGCACCGAGAGCCATAACGCTTGCCAGACGTCAGGGCGTTCCCATGTCACGGCGAACCATTTAAGAGTGAGGCCGGGCGGCGGGAACTGATAGCTCTTTTCCTCGGTGGTGAAGGCGTAAAGGAAGATCAAAAGCAGCGGCAGATGCAGGAAAAGCAGCCCGCCGGCGGCAGCGATCTTGAGTCCTAGGGGGGCGGAGACGGTTTTATCAGAGCGCATCGAAGGCTCCCATCCTGCGCGCCATCCACAAGTACAGGCCCATGATGACAATCGGCACCACGGTAAAGGCGGCGGCAAGCGGAATATTGCCCGCCGTCCCCTGCTGGGCGTAGACGGCCTGGCCGATGAACAGTCGCGATGAGCCGATGATCTGCGGAATGATGTAATCGCCGAGCGTCAGCGAGAATGTGAAGATCGACCCAGCCACGATGCCTGGCAGGGCAAGCGGAAACAGCACATGGCGAAAGGTCTGCTGCGGCGTGCCGCCAAGATCGGATGAGGCCTCGATGAGATTGGTCGGGACGCGCTCCAGTGCTGCCTGGATCGGCAGGATCATGAACGGCATCCACACATAGACGAAGACGATGAAGGTGCCGGTATAGCTCACCGAGAGGGAATTGCCGCCGATGACGGGAATGGACAGCCAGGCGTCAAGCAGCCACAGAAGGTTCAGCTTGGTCACGATCCAGGTGAGGATGCCTTCCTTGGCAAGGATGAGTTTCCAGGCGTAAATCTTGACGAGATAGCTGGACCAGAGCGGCAGCATGACGCCAAGGTAGAAGATCGCCTTCCATTTTCCCCTGGCATAACGGGCGGCATAATAGGCGATCGGGAAAGCAATGACCGCAGAGAACAAGGTGACGGATGCTGCCATCACGACCGTTCGGACGATGATGTCGAAATTGGCGTCGTTCAGCAATTGACGGTAGGTCGCGAGCGTGAACTCGTAGTTGATCAATCCGGAATAATCGTCGATCGAAAAGAAGCTTTGCAGCAGCAGGGCGAAAAGCGAGCCCAGATAGACGATACCGAGCCACAGCAGCGGCGGCCCGAGCAGGATAGCGAGCAACACATGCGGGTGTCTCCACAAGAAATCCGAGATCCGGCCGGCCACGCTGCCACGGCTCGCATCGCCGGCGTGATGATGAGCAATGGCGCTCATGACGCCGTTTCCATCAGATGAAGGTCTGCGCGGTCGAAGCTGAGTTTGACCGGATCGCCCTCGGCGGGGACCGGCGCGACCGCCGGGCTCATGACGTTGATCCTGGTACCATCGACGCTCACGAGCACGCGGTTGGCCGCACCAAGGAAACTGCGCGAAAGGACGGTGCCGTCAAGGACGAGCTTGCCGCTGTCGCCATGGCCAAGTGCGATCGCCTCTGGCCGCAAGCTGGCAAATTGCGGTGCCGCACCGAGGCGGGCAACGAACTCCGGCGGCAGGATGTTCGACGAGCCGACGAAATCTGCGACGAAACGGGTTCGCGGCTGCTTGTAGACCTCCTCCGGCGTGCCGAGCTGCTGAATTCTGCCATCGTTGAACACGGCAATGCGGTCGGCCATCGACAGGGCTTCGCCCTGGTCATGGGTGACGAAAACAAAGGTGATGCCGAGGGATTTCTGCAGGGATTTGAGTTCCTCCTGCATTTGTTCGCGCAGCTTCAGATCCAGCGCGCCAAGCGGCTCGTCCAGAAGCAGCACCTTTGGCTTGTTGACCAACGCGCGAGCCAGCGCCACGCGCTGACGCTGGCCACCGGAAAGCTGGCCCGGACGGCGTGGTCCATATCCCTGCAGCTTGACCATGGCGAGCGCGTCTTCCGCCGCCCGGCGGCGGTCCTCCCTGGCAACACCCTTGACCATGAGGCCATAGGCAACATTGTCGAGAATGTTCAAGTGCGGGAACAACGCGTAGTCCTGGAAAACCGTGTTGACGCTGCGCCTGTATGGCGGCACGCCTTCCGCCGTTATGCCGAATATCTCGATGTGACCGCCTGTGGGCTGTTCGAACCCCGCCATCAATCGCAGGCAGGTGGTCTTGCCCGAGCCGGAGGGCCCAAGCATGGCAAAGAACTCACCCTCGGCGACAGCAAGGTCGACAGCGTCCACGGCGCGCACGGCACCGAAATGGCGCGATACGTTTTCGAACAGCACAGCAGCGGTCATGGCTTGCTCCGGGGTTGCTCTGGTTATCTCCCCCTCGTGGGGAGAAAGCGTTTTCAGCATCTTAGCTCTTGCCAAGTGATAAAAATCGCCAGAGAGGGGATAATCGCGGATTAGATAAAGTCCCCTCACTTGGATTTTCCAAGGATTTAGCGAAGAGGCTAAATCCAGGAAAATCCTTTCTCTCCCACAAGGGGAGAGATAATCGGCATCTGCTGTTGCAGCCAATCAGCGCCCGCCGATGACGCCGATATAGTCGGAGACCCACCGATGATAGGGCACGCATTCACCCTGGGTTTCGCACTTGGAGACCGGTGTCCTCCAGAACTTGATCTTGTCGAAGTCATTGTAGCCATTGGTGCCACAACCCTCGTCCGTCAGAAGCTCGTTACCCTTGCAGGCAGCTCCTACCGAAGGGTTTGCGCCGAACCATGCGGATACGTCGCCCTGAACCTTCGGGGATAGCGAATGCTCCATCCACATATAGGCGCAGTTTGGATGCTTGCTGTCGACGTGCAGCATGGTTGTGTCAGCCCAGCCCGTCGCTCCTTCTTCGGGGACGACGGAGGCGATGGGCTTCTTCTCGGCCTTCAGCAGATTGACCTGGAACGGCCATGAACCCGAGGCGACCACGCCCTCATTCTTGAAGTCGTCGATCTGGATCATGGCATCGTGCCAGTAGCGCCCGACGAGGGTACGCTGCACGCGAAGTATATCGAGCGCCGCCTTGTACTGGTCCTCGTTCAACTCATAGGGGCTTTTGATGCCGAGATCCGGCTTGTGGGCCATAAGATAGTTGGCAGCATCGGCGATATGGATCGGACCGTCATAGGCCTGGATGCGACCCTTGTTGGACTTGCCATCGGGCAGTGTCATCTCTTCGAAAACGACTTTCCAGCTCGTGGGTGCCTTGTCCTTGAAGACTTCGGTATTGTACATGAGGACGTTCGGGCCCCAGACATAGGGGACGCCATAGTGAACGTCCTTGACTGTGTGCCACGGTGCATTTTGCATGCGTTCGTCGAGGGTCTTCCAGCTCTTGATGAGGTCTGTGTTGACCGGCTGGATCCGCTTGCCCGCTACGAGACGCAGCGAGGCATCGCCGGATGCGGTGACAAGATCGAAATCCCCTTCGTTCATCAGCGCGACCATCTCATCGGACGTCGCAGCAGTTTTCACGCTGACTTTGCAGCCGGTCTCCTTTTCGAAACCTGTGACCCAATCATAAGCCTTGTCCGTGTCGCCGCGTTCGATATAGCCGGGCCAGGCAACGATGGAGACCTCGCCTTCGCCCTTGCCGATTTCTTTAAGCGCTTCCTGGGCGAGGACCTGTGTGGTGAAGGCGAGGGAAAGCGTAAGTGCAGTGCAGGATTTCAAAAACTGCTTCATATCAATTCTCCCGTTGAGCCCTGATTTCCAGGGCATATGTTCCCGGCGAGAAAAGTGCCTCGATTTCTCCGCATTCGCAAATTCATTTATCAGAAGGGCGCTATCGGAAATTCCGATATGTCACCTTGTGCGGCCGCTGCGGAGCGCTTCTGCAATCCCAACGAAATCCCGGGCGGCTTGGGGTAAACTCGATCCTTTGCGCCAAACCATGCCGACCTGCACCACGGGCAGGGCTCCGGATACATCGCGGCTCTCGATCCTGTCACCTTCGAGCGACCATGGACGATAGACAAGGTCGGGCAGTAGTGCGATCCCGGCGCCGGTGGCAACGAGACTGCGCACCGCCTCGACCGACCGCGTGCGGAAGGCGACGTGCGGACGCGCCCCCAGAGCGGTCAAAAGCTTGCCCGTGTTCTCCTCGATTTCATCGACGGTCAGCATGATCAACGGCTCTTTGGCGATATCATTGATGGAGATGATGTCCGCACTGACCAAGGGATGACCGAGCGGAAGCCATAGCCTGTAAGGCGAGGTTTCAATGATCTCGGCCTGCAGAGCCATGCGATCGCGCAAATTGGAAATGACCATCACCGCCACATCGAGTTCGCCGCCCACGAGAAGATGTTCGAGATAAGAGCCATTGTCTTCGATGGCGCTGACCTCGACGCCCGGCGAGGCGCGGCGGAAACGGGCGAGAAGGTCGGAAAGGACGTAGCCGGCGACAAGGGATGTCACGCCAAGATGCAGCTTGCCGACCTTCTTTGGTAACTCCTCGGAAAACGAGCGGCGCGCATCGGAGACATCGGCCAGGATTTTGGTAGCATGGCGCAGGAATTGATGGCCATTATGGGTGATATCGAGGCCGCGCGGGTGCCGGTCGAAAAGTTCGACCCCAAGGTCATTTTCAAGTTCCTTGACCGCCTCGGTGATCGACGACTGCGAAATGGACAGGTTCTGCGCTGCGCGGGTTATGGAGCCTTGCTCCGCCACGGCGACAAAATACTGCAATTGCCGGATGGTGAATGCCATGAATTGACTTAATAGAGGCGGCCCGGAATTGGCAAGCCTGACAACGAAAACGTGGCTCTGCGATATTGCCGATTGTTAATGATATTATAATATTATAAATAGGAAGGAGAAGTGGGGGAGCACGCTGGGAGGCCGTGCCGTTTGCACAATCAGCAGCGGCTTTTTCTGGTCTATTCCCCTATCAACGCAAGCAATTAGCAGGCAAGCATTTGGCAGGCAACCAGCTCATCAACTATGATTTCCGCACGGCCGGACAGGCGCGAACGCACCATGGCCACGTCATGCGCGATCTCGGGCTGAAGATTATCAGCGGTGCCTATGCCGAAAACACCATACTGCCGGGCGATGCGGAATTGCTCGAACGTTTCGGCGTCTCCCGCACTGTCCTGCGCGAAGCCTTGAAGACGCTGGCCGCCAAGGGCCTGATTCAGCCCAAGGCCAAGATCGGCACGCGGGTCCTCGAACGGGCGCACTGGAACCTGTTCGATCCCGATATTCTGGTCTGGCATTTCGAAGCCGGAGCAAGCGCACATTTTCTGTCGAGCATCGTCGAGATGCGTCTGGCGCTTGAGCCGGAGGCCGCGGGCCTTGCGGCTTTGCGGCGCTCGCAAGCTCAGCTCGACGACCTCTTCCACTGGGTGGAAAAGATGGGGAACGCGCGCGAATCGGCAGCCGACTTCGTATATAACGACCTGCAATTCCATATCGGAATAGCCGAAGCTTCCGGCAATCCGTTCATGCGTTCGATCAGCGCGCTGATCGAAGTCGCCCTGGTGACGACCTTCACCATCAGTTCGCCAATACCCAATTCGGAAAGCCACGTGCGCTCGGTTGCACGCCACGCGGCCATCGCCGAAGCGATCAAGGCCGGTGACGTGGATGCAGCCAAGCAGGCGATGCGTGTGGTCATCGAGGAAGGTGCAGAAAGGGTGCTGACAGCGGGGCAAACCGCTGCCAAGGCCTTCAATGTCTAAAGCGTAGTCACTTTCACCTTGACGGGCTTCTCGATCTTCAGAGGGTTGCGCAAGGGCAAGCCGAATGTGGGCGCTTCGATCTCGAAAACGTCACCGTTCTCGACCCTGATGCCATCGGCGAAAGACAGTGTCGCCGTGCCGAACATGTGCACGTGAATGTCACCCGGCTGGCGGAAGACCGAATATTTGAGATGGTGATGCTCGAGATTGGCAATGGTGTGAGACATGTTGTCTTCACCTGACAGGAAAGGCTTTTCCCATATCGTCTTGTTTTTGCGCAAGATGCGCGACATTCCCTGGACGTCGGAAGGCAGATCCCCGAGGATGAGTTCCGGGCCGACCGAGCACGGCCGCAGCTTGGAATGCGCGAGGTAGAGATAGTTCACGCGCTCCATGACGTGGTCCGAGAATTCATTGGCAAGCGCGAAGCCGATGCGAAACGGCGAACCATCCGGGCCGATTACATAAATGCCGGCAATTTCGGGCTCTTCGCCTGCATCATCTGCAAAGGCGGGCGAGAGAAGCGGCTGGCCCGGGCCTGTCAGCGCAGAACCGTTTCCCTTGTAGAACCACTCGGGCTGTACGCCGGTCTCGCCCTTCTTCGGCTTGCCGTTCTCCAATCCCATGCGGAACATCTTCATGGAATCCGTCAGGGTTTCCTCCTGGACGTCGCCAGCCTTGCGGTGCATCGCGTCGCGCGTTGCCGCCGACCCGAGATGGGTGAGGCCTGTCCCTGTCAGATGGATATGCGCGGGATCATGGGTATCGATGGGGGGAAGCAGACGCCCTTCCGCATAGGCGGCCGCCACCTCGATCTTCTTGCCCAATCCGCGGTTATCCACAATGTCGGATATGCTCGATTTCGCATCGATAGCCGCATGCGCAAGCTCCAGCACGGAACGCGTGCGCTTGACATGACGAAACTCTTCTCCGACACGTGCAGCAACCTGCCGCTTGCCATTGGCATTCGTCAACTGGACCAGATTCAAGGCTTCCTCCCGGGATCAAGATATGGTGTGTCACGCTTATAAGCATGGTGGGTTAGGCTTATAAGCCGGGCTTTCCGTGTCGTCCAGCGGCTCTTATCAAAAAATATTATAATAGTATTATATGGTTCGACGGCTTTTTCAAAACACCGCGAAAGCGCTATTCCAAAAGTAATACTTTTGCGATAGATGTTGGAAAGACCCTGCTCTGGGAGGACTGGTCACGCGCCGAAGATGTCGGCCGGGACCCCTCGAAAAGCGATGGGCATGATTTTGAAACCGGGAGGATACACGTGAAAATACTCAATCTGTTTGCCGCGGGAATGATCGCACTTGGTGCGATGGGTTCGCAAGGCTACGCCCAGGACAAGGGCTCTGTCGGTATCGCGATGCCGACCAAATCCTCGGCACGCTGGATTGCCGATGGCGACAACATGGTAAAGGCGCTGAAAGAACGCGGCTACACCACGGACCTGCAATATGCTGAAGACGACATTCCGAACCAGCTGGCGCAGATCGAAAACATGGTCACCAAGGGCGTCAAGGTCCTCGTGATCGCGGCGATCGACGGCACGACACTTTCAAACGTACTGCAGCAGGCACATGATGCCGGCATCAAGGTTATTTCCTACGACCGCCTCATCCGCGATACGCCGAATGTCGACTACTATACGACCTTCGACAATTTCCAGGTCGGCGTTCTGCAGGCAAGCTCGCTCGTCAAGGCGCTCGGCCTGCCGGATGCGAAGGGCCCGTTCAACATCGAGCTTTTCGGTGGTTCGCCTGACGATAACAACGCCTTCTTCTTCTATAATGGCGCCATGTCGGTCCTGCAGCCTCTGATCGACAGCGGCAAGCTCGTCGTCCAGTCCGGCCAGATGGGCATGGACAAGGTCGGTACGCTGCGTTGGGATGGCGCCGTGGCGCAGGCGCGCATGGATAACCTCCTGTCTGCCTACTACACCGACAAGAAGGTCAATGCAGTGCTTTCACCCTATGACGGCCTGTCGATCGGTATCCTGTCGTCGCTGCGCGGCGTAGGCTACGGAACGCCCGACCAGCCATTCCCGTTCGTATCCGGCCAGGATGCGGAAGTGCCATCGGTGAAGTCGATCATCGCCGGCGAGCAGTATTCCACGATCTACAAGGACACGCGTGAACTTGCCAAGGTCACGGCCGACGTCATCGACAAGGTCCTGAAAGGCGAAGAGCCGGAAGTCAACGACACCAAGACCTACAACAATGGCGTCAAGGTCGTTCCGGCCTACCTGTTGAAGCCGGTCGAAGTTGACAAGACCAACTGGAAGGAAGTTCTGGTTGGCGGCGGTTACTACACGGAAGACCAGCTCAAGTAGGTCTTTGATCGATGACGAACCCTGCGTGAAGACGCAGGGTTCGTTTCCATGTCGGCTCTCCGATGATTTCGGTGGCGCAAGTACGCAGAGCCAAATATAAATTGCAGAAGGAACGGCGCCACGGCAGGTCATTTTGCTGCAGAAGCGCCGGTGAGGATATCGATGGAAACCATCCTCGAAATGCGCAACATCACCAAGATATTTCCTGGGGTGAAAGCGCTCAACAATGTCAACCTGAACGTCCGTAAAGGCGAGATTCACGCTCTGGTAGGCGAGAATGGCGCGGGCAAATCGACCTTGATGAAGGTGCTCAGCGGCGTCTATCCGCATGGCAGCTATGAGGGCGAGATTTTCTACAATGGCCAGGAGCAGCACTTTCGCGACATCAGCGACAGTGAAAAGCAGGGCATCATCATCATTCACCAGGAACTGGCGCTCGTGCCGCTCCTGTCGATCGCCGAGAACATCTTCCTTGGCAATGAACCGGCGAAGTTCGGTATCATCGACTGGCATGTCGCAGAGAACCGCACGCGGGAACTTCTGGCCAAAGTCGGCCTGAAGGAAGACCCGCTGACATTGATCACCAATCTTGGCGTCGGCAAACAGCAGCTGGTAGAGATCGCCAAGGCGCTGTCGAAGGACGTCGAACTGCTGATCCTCGACGAGCCGACGGCCAGTCTCAACGAGAAAGACAGCGATGCATTGCTGGCGCTTCTACTGGAATTCAAGGCGCAGGGTATTTCCTCCATCCTGATCTCGCACAAGCTCAACGAAGTCGGCAAGGTAGCGGACCGTATCACGGTCCTGCGCGACGGAGCGACCATCGAGACGCTCGACAAGCAGGATATTTCCGAAGACCGGATCGTCACGTCGATGGTAGGACGCCAGCTCGCCGACCGTTTTCCGCAGCGGGAACCGAATATCGGCGAAGTGGTGTTCGAGGTGAAGGACTGGGTGGTCCATCACCACATCCACAGTGACCGCGTCGTCATCAATGGCATAAACCTCAACGTGCGCAGGGGCGAGGTTGTCGGCATTGCCGGATTGATGGGCGCCGGCCGTACCGAATTCGCCATGAGTGTCTTCGGCAAGGCCTATGGGCGGCATATCAGCGGTGAGGTTTTCATCAAGGGCAAGCCGGTCGATGTCTCCACCATCAACAAGGCGATCGATAACGGAATCGCCTACGTGACCGAAGACCGCAAGACCTATGGGCTCAACCTGATCGACCACATCAAGCACAATACCACCATCGCCAATCTCGACGGCGTTTCCAATAGCGGCGTGCTGGACGACATGGCCGAACTGAAGGTGGCGAACGAATATCGCCGCAAGACCAATATCCGCTCCTCGAGCATCTATCAAAAGACCGGGAATCTTTCCGGAGGCAATCAGCAAAAGGTCGTTCTGTCGAAATGGCTGTTTGCCAATCCGGATCTGCTGATCCTCGATGAGCCCACGCGCGGCATCGATGTCGGTGCGAAATATGAGATTTATACCATCATCAACCAACTGGTAAGCGAAGGTAAAAGCGTGCTGATGATCTCGTCGGAAATGCCAGAGCTGCTCGGCGTCTGCGACCGGATCTACGTGATGAACCAGGGCAGGCTTGTCGGCGAAATGCCGGCCAGCGAAGCCAGCCAGGAAAAAATCATGCGCGCCATTATCCGTGCCGAAGGGAAAGCATCATGACGATCGAAACCGCAGCAACCCAAGGGAAGAAGGACCTCAAGACGGACGGTTCGGCGTTGAAGGGCAATTACCGGGAATACGGCCTGGTACTGGCGCTGATCCTCATCATGATCTTCTTCCAGTATACGACGAGCGGCGTTCTGTTCAGGCCTGTCAACCTGACCAACCTCGTCCTGCAAAACAGCTACATCATCATCATGGCGCTCGGCATGTTGCTGGTGATCGTGGCCGGACATATCGATCTGTCCGTAGGCTCGGTTTCGGGATTTATCGGCGGGCTCGCCGCCGTGATGATGGTCCGATGGCAAATTCACTATATTCCTGCGGCGATCATCTGCCTGGTCATGGGCGGCGCGATCGGAGCGGCGCAGGGGTACTGGATCGCCTATCATAAAATTCCGTCCTTCATCGTGACGCTGGCAGGCATGCTCGTCTTCCGCGGTCTCGCGCTGTGGCTTCTGGGTGGACAGTCGGTGGGTCCGTTTCCGCCGCAGTTCCAGCTCTTGAGCTCCGGCTTCATTCCTGATGTTTTTGCCAATCCCGGATTCAACATCACCTCGATGCTCGTGGGCATTCTGCTCGTCGCCTTGATGATCTATTTCAGCGTCCGCGGCCGTGCCAAGCGCGAGAAACATGGTTATGAGGGTGAGCCTTTTGTCCTTTTCGTCTCCAAGAACCTGATCATTGGTGGCATCATCCTGTTCCTGACTTATCTACTGTCGTCCTATAAGGGACTGCCGAACGTGCTGGTCGTCATGTCGCTGCTGATCGCCCTGTTTGTCTTCGTGACCAAGCGCATGACCGTCGGACGCCGCATCTATGCCATGGGCGGCAACGAAAAGGCGGCAAAACTCTCCGGTATCAAGACCGAGCGGCTGACCTTCCTGACCTTTGTCAACATGGGTGTTCTCGCAGCGCTCGCCGGCCTGATCTTTGCAGCGCGTCTCAACACTGCGACACCCAAGGCCGGCCTCGGGTTCGAGCTCGACGTGATTGCCGCGGTGTTCATTGGCGGCGCATCTGCCATGGGCGGTGTCGGCCAGGTCATGGGTGCCGTCATCGGCGCCTTCATCATGGGCGTGATGAACAATGGCATGTCGATCATGGGCGTCAATATCGACTGGCAGCAGGTGATCAAGGGCCTCGTTCTTCTCGCGGCGGTGATCTTCGACGTCTATAACAAGAACAAGGCCTGAAGCCCGTTTCGTGAAGTCTGATACATCAAGGTGGTGCGTGGTTCGACAGGCTCACCATGAGGGGCGTCGTGGGCTTAAGTCCACGATAGCAAATGTTGGCGCCCCTTGCCCTGTAACACCCAAGTTCCTCATGGTGAGCTTGTCGAACCACGCACCACTTTTTCGAAGAAAAGGAGCGACAAGATAATCCGACCGCCGACGGCGTTTCGGTTTTGACTCCCGAATGGCGTAATGCATGAATGCGTCGCGCGAAGGTGGCCGGAACGGGAGTGATCATGAAGACATTTTATGCGGACGAGCAGAAGCACCACAACCCGAAGGGTTTTCTGTCGAGTGGCGCACCGCGCGCCAATCCGGAAAGGCCTGAGCGGATCGAGCGGCTGCTCGCCGGAGCCCGGGCAGCAGGCAGTTCCATTCATCGCCCCGCCAATCATGGGCTTGGCCCGATCGCGGCGGTTCACACGCCTGAATATCTCGAATTCCTGCAGCACATTCACCGGCGCTGGCAGCAGATCCCCGGCGCTTCCGAAGAGGTGATCCCCAACATCCACCCGTTCAATCGCTCCGGCAGCTATCCGGCTTCGGCGGTGGGACAGGCAGGCTACCACATGGCCGATACGTCATGCCCGATCTCAGCCGAAACATGGGAAAGCGCCTGCTGGAGCGCTTGGAGTGCCGTCGAAGCGGCGGAAGCGGTGATGTCGGGAGAAGCCACGGCCTATGCACTCTGCCGCCCGCCGGGTCATCACGCCTTTGCCGCTGTCGCTGGAGGTTTCTGCTTCCTCAACAATTCCGCGATAGCTGCGCAGGCGTTGCGCAGGAGTGCCGCCCGCGTCGCGATTCTCGATGTCGATCTGCATCACGGCAATGGCACACAGGGCATCTTTTATGCCCGCTCCGATGTGCTGACCGTCTCCATTCACGCCGATCCGGCGGGATTCTACCCATTCTTCTGGGGTTATGCTGATGAGCGGGGCGAGGGGGCCGGCCTCGGCTACAATCATAACCTTCCGCTCGAATGCAAATCCGGCGACGCCGTGTTCCTGGAGGCGCTGGCTGCCGCACTCGGCCGCATAGAGGCCTTCGCACCGGATGCGCTGGTCGTGGCGCTGGGGCTCGACGCTTTCGCGGGCGATCCATTCGCCGGGCTGGCGGTTTCCACGCCGGGCTTTGCGCGTATCGCGGAAGCGATCGCAGGATTGCGCCTGCCGACGGTGATCGTGCAGGAAGGAGGCTACCTCTGCGATGCGCTCGGTGACAACCTGACGTCTTTCCTTGGTGGTTTCTCCGGCAGGGTCTGATTTTTGTTTTTTTGCCGCCGGAAGGCAATTGGGGTCAAATCAACCCGGAAATGAACGGTACGGCGGCTTGATCGAAAGGTTTATCCCCAGACTGGGTTATGATTTTCGAAAAAGTTCTGGTTTTTGTGAAATGGTGTGTTGACAGTTTTGTGGGGTGGGGTCTATATACCGACACAACGAGGGCGGGGCGCCGCTGGCGGTTGCCGAATGCGCCCTATGGTTTGGTTGCTGGTTTGCTTTGCTTTCTGGTTGATCGATCGGTTCTTGTGACAAGATTA
>NZ_PGGN01000004.1 GCF_003010935.1 Phyllobacterium endophyticum | reverse complement strand
CCTTCGACAAGCACTATGTCGAGAACTGGTCGCTGCTGCAGGACATCCTCATCATCCTCAAGACCATTCCAGCTGTCTGCGCACTGCGCGGATCCTATTGAGCCCGCGATGCGCGGGAGGCCGGCAAGGAAAAGACGGCAGGCCGATCGTGTTCCGGTCTGCCGTCCGAGGTCAGAGGCGGGGTTATAAGGTGAGGCGCCGCTCCCCGCCGAGATGGCGCGTCTTAAAACATGCCCGGGAACAATGTGGCTTGGCCGCACCCTCTCCCGGAGATCATGCGGCCAAGCCCGGCTGACCCAAGGCGATCAGCCATTTCGTCATCAGGCTCGCAGTCAGAAATCCTGTCTGACGCCATATTACTTCGACATGTGGACGACCTTGCGGTCCTTCATCGACACGATGACCGGCTGCTTGTCCACGTAGATATAGCCATAGTCGGGGCTATCGGGGATCGGCACCAGCTTGACGTTCTGAGGCACCGCCGTACCGATGGCGATGTCGCCCTCGATGGTGACGGGTTGGGTTGGATGCGCGATCACATATTCACGGGCCGGTTGTGGAACATCGACAACGACTGCGTCCTGCGCATAGGCAACGCCGGAGGCTGCAAGCATCACGGCTGTGGCAAGCAAGATCCGTCTCATCATTACTCTCCCTTGTGGCAATTCATTGTTCGCGGGGTCGGAACCTGTGGCTGAAGGCTTTGTTCCACCGTCGGGCGTTTGTCCAAGGATTTCAGACCTTTGCCCCGCATCAACCAGACTTTGGTCCGATACTTGACCGGCCGATATACGCACCCTGATCGGACCGAAGCCCAAATTCGGAACGGTGCAAGAGCGATCACGTTTGCCTTTCAGCTTTGCCGTCCACGTTAGGACGAGCCAAGGGCGACGGACAGCAAAGCCGGACTTGAGACGATGTTGTCTCTCCCGTGGTGAAGCCCGGGAGGTCCCTCTTGGCTCTGATGTCGAAAGGAATTGGTTATGAACAAGAAACTGATCGTAGCGGGGGCTGTATTGCTCGGATTTGCAACTGCCGCCTCTGCGCAGGAGGGCACGGTCAATGGCGCCGCGGGCGGTGCTGTGACCGGGGCCATCGTTGGTGGCCCTGTTGGCGCCGCTGTCGGCGGGGTCGCCGGTGCCGTGGTTGGGACCGTGCTCGCACCGCCTCCGCGCGAGGTCGTAACCTATGTGGAACAGCAGCCGATCCCCGAGGAAGAAGTCGTTGTTCGCGAGAAGATCGTCGTCGGCAAGCCATTGCCGGAGACAGTACGGGTAGTGCCGATCCCCGACGATCCGAAATATGCCTATGCGGTTGTCAACAAACAGCGTGTGATCGTCGATCCTTCGAACAGGACGGTGGTTCGCGTCATCAACTAGCAGAGATAAGTGCCGGGAGCGTCGAAGCGCTCCCGGCACTTGCGATAAACCAGAAGGAGATAATCCCATGAAGAATATCATCTTGAAGAGCGCGCTTGTGCTGGCGTTGGGCGTTGCCCCGGGAGCAGGACTTGCACAAACGGAAATGCTGAAGAAGAAACCGGCCCAGCAGAGCGAAGGCACCCAGGAACAGGGCGCAACGAAGCCGCAGGCCGAGTCGCAGACTGAAGGCCAGGCTGGGACCCAGATGAAGAAGAACCAGCAGACCGAGGGACAGGCGCAGGCTCCGGCCGGCCAGGACACGACCGCCGGCCAGAAGGCCGACAGCTCGACCGGCACCCAGATGAAGAAGCAGACGGAAGGACAGGCGCAGGCCCCGTCAACGCAGGATACGCAGCAGCAGGGCGCAGAAACCAAGCCGCAGGACCAGACCGGTACGACTTCTACCGAGGGTACCGCCAAGTCGGGTACGACTTCCACTGAGGGTACCGCCAAGTCCGGCACAACTGCGCCGAGCGATGACACGGCCAAGACGACCGACCAGCCGTCAAGCGAAACGACCGGCAGCATCAATGTGACGACAGAACAGCAGACCGAGATCAAGCAGGTCATTACCGAGACCAAGGCGGAACCGGTTCGCGACGTGAACTTCGAGGTGAATGTCGGTGTCGCCGTTCCGCGGACCATCGAGTTGCAGCCGCTGCCGCCGCAGATCGTGAAGGTGGTCCCGAGATATGAGGGCTATCGCTACTTCGTGCTGGCTGACGGGCGGATCGTCATCGTCGATCCCGATAGTTACGAGATCGTTCTCGTCATCGTCTAACAGGCAACAGCACCGGCAAAAAAGAGGGGCGGCCACGGAGCCGCCCCGTTTCTTGTTTGGAACGCCGGCGATGGTCAGCTGACCAATTGACCGGCGCGCGCTGCAACCCTTTCATAGGCCGTCTGAACCGGGTCGCGCACCTGAACAAAACGCGAGATGCCAAGGCGAAGGAGGGCCTTCAAGTGATCTCTTCCGCCCTCATAGCCTGCAAACGGTGCGAAAGGCGCCATCGCGGTGCCCGCAAAGGCAGGGTAGAGACGTTCATACTCGGCAAAGTTGGTGAAGTTTTCGTGGTTGTTGGCCCGCATCAGGAAGCTCTCGGCCGGAGCCCCTTCGGCGAAGATCACTTCGTGTTTATCGAGGACGATCTGGAAATAGTCGATCGTTCCCGCATTTGCGGGAAGGGCGCGTACAACCGACATGCCATTGACGAGTTCCTTCACCCGGATCAGCACACCGTCCATCAACAGCGCGTGGTCGGGAGAAAGATAAAGGTCGCGTCGAGGCGTCTTGTCATCGAAGGCGCCGCGCGCAATGCGTATCGGCATCACGCTCTCATGCGACGCCTGGCCGGTCATCCTGTAGGTGCGGCGACCGATCCACTTGATGGGGACCGCGTGTCCGCGCACCGTTTCAACCAGATCGCCGATCTTCAGATCCTCGATGCGTGTCTCGCCTCCCGGGGTCCTGATGGAAGTGCCGCGCAGAAAGCAATTATTACCGCCTCCCCTGGGGCCGCGATCGCCATGTTTATCCTTGGGCTTGGCCTCGGCCGGCAAAGCGGAGATTGCAGCGGCGGCCGTACTCATGGCCGCAACGCGGGCGCTGGCGGCGACGATGACGCCGAGGAAGTGACGCCTGGCCCGGCTGGGGGCCACGGGGCGCCGTGAAGTTGAAGACATTGGTTTCCCTCCCTGTTACTTGTCTCACCTCCCCAGGATGCGGATCATCATCTTAACCCCGCTTGCCGCGCCGGCGGGTCTCGGGACTTGTGCTTCATGCATACGAAAATAGACTAAGGCACACCTGCTAAAGCAGTAGGGCCGGGGAAAAGCTACGGCTTTTGGAGGAGGCCGACCCTGCATCGCAGTGAATGTATCGGCAACGCTGCCGAAGGTGTTCGACGCGCGGGGTTCTTGGATGGAGTGGAACGAAGAAAGCCCGATCAGCTGGGATTGTGTCAGCTGATCGGGCTCTGGGGCCCCCCTGAAGGGCCCGTTCCCGACCGGGACGTGCCGGGAGTTGAATATAGCATCAATCCTGCACCGCGAAATCGGACCAAAGGCCCTGTTTATAGCAGCCAAAAGACCGGATTTTCCTTGGCGATTCAGCGTGTTCGCGGCCCGGAAAGGCGATAGCCTGCTCTATATCGGTACAGTCGGAACGGGTTTCTCAGGGAAGCTCGCGGAGGGCCCACGCCGACAAAATCCCGTTATTGCAACAGGGTCGAGATGACGCTTCAGAACGATGCGCTGAAGTTCCGCAACGATCCGACGCAGACGGGGTCGCAGATCGCGATCGGCAATGTGACGCGGCTATGGACGCACATGTGGCTCCTGATGAAAGCATGCGGGGCAACACCGGCCAAAGCTTATCGCTTCCCCTCTTCGCACCCCCTCCATATCGGTTTGAACGCTGGTCATCGATCCTCGACCGGCGACCTGACCTTCAACCCGAACTTTTCCGATTGGGTGATGGGATGGCCGATCGGCTGGACCGATCCGACGCGGCCGGTAATGGAGTGGTGCCGCTGGCTGCAGCTTATGCGTGGCGAACTCTCAAAGCTGCCCATACTCTGAGGTGAGACAAGGGCGGTGCAGGGCAATCCCTTGCGCCGCATTTCTTTGGCTTTGAGACGGTCTCAAACGCCGTTTGAAGACACTTTGAGATGATCTCTGGCGGCCGGCGAGAGTTCTGCGAGTAATATCAGGCATGTAACTATTTTTAAGTATAGTTTGTTGCGTTCTAAATAAAACGGCGTACAATTGCATGTGTTGGCTGCAGAGCAACAGGCCTCGGGGGAGAAACCGGCCCGTGCAGCCCGAATGGGAGCCACGATCATGGCAATCGACCCCAGCTTGTTTGCATTTTTAGAAGTTTATAATGGCCTTTGGAAGCCGGAGGTAATCAATCCGCTGCTTGGCAATGGCACCACCGGCAATGACGATGTCAAAATAACGTCGGGTCTCTCACCGGCCTTGCTATTAGGCAGCGGTCTTGCCGGGAATGACAGGATTACCTTGGCAGATGGGGCGTTGATTCTCAATATCGATGGCGGCCTAGGCAGCGATCAACTTTATGGCAATAGCGGCATCAATATCATCAATGGCGAAGGTGGCAATGATTACATCGAAGGTGGCAGCGGAGCGGATCTCCTCAATGGCGGGGCTGACATCGATACGCTGAGCTATGAGAATTCCGGTGCTGCGGTGACCGTCAACATGACGAGACTGACCCTTGGCAACATCACCGTCAGCGGCGGTCATGCCACCGGCGATCTCGTTGCAAACAACTTCGAGAACGTCGTCGGCTCGGGGCACAACGATACGATCACCGGCAATATCAACAAAAATGTCCTGATCGGCTTGGGCGGGAATGACACGCTCCATGGCATGAACGGTGATGACAGGCTCATCGGCGGCGCGGGCGCTGATACGCTCAATGGCGGGGCTGGCGATGACACGCTGGTTGGCGGCGCGGGCGCAGACCAGCTCAATGGCGGCGCTGGAGTAGATATGGCCGATTATTCGACCTCCCAACACAATGTAGTGGTCAATTTAACCACGACCTTTGGAAATTTAAACGATGCTTCGGGGGATCGCCTGTACGATATTGAAAACCTCACAGGCTCCGCTTTTGATGACACGCTGATAGGAACGTCCGGCGAAAATACACTGCGAGGCGGGAACGGAATGGATGTCCTTCGTGGGGAAGACGGCAGTGATATTCTGATAGGCGGGGGCGGTCACGACGAATTAGACGGAGGTGGCGGTTCAGATACATATCGTTATGAGAATTGGACTACCCCTGGCGACTGGGAGGCATACACTGACTCTATTGAATTTGATCGGGGAAGCGACAAACTTGACCTCTCACAGATTGACGCCAACTCGATTGAGGCGGGGAAACAGGCGTTCACAATTGTTGAACGCATTGAAGGCAATCCGGTCTTTACTAACCATGCGGGAGAACTGGGAATATTCGAGTATCAAAGCGGAGACGGTGGTCTGGTGCAAGTTCAGGGAGATATCAATGGCGATGGCTTCTCCGATTTTATTATCTATACGCAATCCCCCTTTACGGTTTCACAAGACGATATCATCCTCTAGCGAATCAACGCTCCATTGGGGTAAAACCGGTAGTCAGTCATAGGTAGTATTATTTCTAATTCGCCGCCGTTCACCTCTTGGCGGCGGCGCGGGTGATGCCTGTAACGTGTTCGTACTTGGTCCAAGGCATGCAGGATTTATGTCCCAGCTTCGGACGCTATGCCAACTCAATTTCACCCCCCTCTCCGATGACATGCCCAATGGCGAACTGTCGCGCCCGATGCGGAACCGATTTTGAAAAGGTCGAAGGCAGTTTGACGAAGCAATGCCTTTCGCTTCAACACCTGGTCCCGAAACCTGTTTGCTCTAAAACCAGCTGTCAAAAAATCAAAACTGCGCGACAAGCTACAGCGCGACAAGCTACATACAATATTGAAATTGTTATCGTTTAGGGAATGGTAGCGAAGGAGGGATTCGAACCCCCGACACAAGGATTATGATTCCTCTGCTCTAACCTACTGAGCTACTTCGCCCCATGTGTCTCGCGACCCCATGAATGGTTTGCCTCAAAAAGCTGACCGGAGGGACGCGCTGTCTAAAATCGACAGGGACGGGCGGGATATATGGGGGTGGCAACACGCTGTCAAGCAATGTTACGCCGATACCTACGAAGAATTCACCCTGACGGGCGCACCTGCAGTTGAAACTGGAGTTGCATTGCTGCTGTGCGTGGTTCGCCGTTCGACAAGCTTACGGTGAAGAAGCTCACCATGAGGGAGGTGGGGCGTTGGCAGAATAATCTCCAAGGCCGTAGTCGTCCTCTCCGCACTCCTTCGTCCCTCATGGTGATCTTGTCGAACCATGCACAGCAGCAATGCAACGTTGAATGGCGATTCCCTTGGAACTACGTCCTCCGGCACTTGTCATAGTTTCGTCGTACGGATAAGGGATGCCGACATGAACAAGGCGATCAAGATGGCTCCACGGATTGCAGTGCTGGGTTGCGGTTACTGGGGGAGCAACCATATCCGCACATTAAAGAGCCTTGGCGCGCTTTATGGCGTCTCCGACCAGAACAGCGATCGTGCTGCCGGCTTTGCCGCCGAGCAGGGTGTCGAGCATATCGAGGTCGAGAAACTTTTCACTCATCCGGATGTCGATGGCATCGTCATGGCCCTGCCACCGCAATTTCATGCGCAGACGGCAATTCGAGCGGTCAGCCACGGTAAGGACGTGCTGGTAGAAAAGCCGATCGCCCTGACCGTTCCGGACGCCGAGGCGGCCGTGAAAGCAGCCCACGACAATGGCCGTATGTTCATGGTCGGTCATGTGCTGCGCTTTCACCCGGCTTTCGAAAAACTGCTCGAACTCGTCAGGGCAGGCGATCTCGGCAAGGTGCGGTATATCCATTCGCACCGGCTCGGCCTCGGGAAATTCCACACCGAGAACGATGCATTGTGGGATCTGGCGCCGCACGACCTTTCGATGATCCTTGCGATCACCGGGACTGAGCCGCTTGAAGTACGCGGCGAGGGCGCGGCCGTGCTGGACCATTTGAGCGATTTCGCCCATCTGCATCTGAGCTTTCCGGACAATGTTCGCGGCCATCTGTTTGCTTCGCGGCTCAATCCCTATCGCGAACGGCGGCTGGCCGTGGTCGGAACCAAGGCGATGGCCGTTTTCGACGACATGGAAACATGGGACAAGAAGCTCGCGGTCTACAAACATTCTATCTGGCAGGACAATGGCCAGTGGGCGTCAACCACCGAGGAGCCGACCTACGTCAAGGTTGAACAGGGCATGCCGCTTACGCGGGAATTGCAGAGTTTCATCGAGAGCATCCAAACGCGTGTGCAGCCAAAGACAGACGGCGAAGAGGCTATCCGCGTGTTGAGGATCCTTACGGCCGGTACTGTTGCTCATAACAAGAGTGAGTGAGGCGCATCGAGATAGTGCGTGGCTCGTTGGACAGACTCACGATGAAGAAGCTCACCATGAGGGAGGTTGTTTGGTTGCAGGGAGCCACATTTGCAACGCTGGTGAATGTCCTTGCAACCCGCCCACTTCCCTCATGGCTTGTCGAACCAAGCACTATCGATAGGCAATCGCATTGCTCTCGACATAAAGCGTTGTTACAAGGCCGCACAAACTTTGAAATGGCGCACTCTGGCGGACCGTGCTTCGCCCTTTTAGAGAGTAGCCAAACAGTTTCCCGGCGCAGATTCGCGGAGACATTGACAGTGGAGCAATGATGCAGTTCATCGATCTCGGCGCACAGCGTGAACGGATTAGCGGCAAAATCGACGCGGCAATCGCCAAGGTTGTGCGCGAGGGCAAATACATTCTCGGGCCGGAAGTTGCCGAATTTGAAAAGCGCCTGGCCGAGTATATCGGCGTCGAGCACGTCGTTGCCTGTGCCAATGGCACCGACGCACTGCTCATTCCGCTGATGGCGAAGGGAATTGGTCCCGGCGATGCGGTGTTCTGCCCGAGCTTCACCTTCGCGGCGACCGCAGAAGTGGTGGCGCTGGCCGGCGCCGAGCCTGTCTTCGTCGATGTCGATCCGGACACCTACAATATCGACGTGAAGCAGCTTGAAGCCGCCATTGCCGCTGTGCGCGCAGAAGGCCGAGTGGAGCCGAAGGCGATCATCCCCGTCGATCTGTTCGGACTTGCCGCTGACTACACGGCCCTTTCGGCGGTCGCGGCCCGGGAAAACCTCTTCGTCATCGAAGACGCGGCGCAATCCATCGGCGGCAAGCGCGACAACGCCATGTGCGGCGCGTTCGGCGATGTAGGAGCTACGAGCTTCTACCCGGCCAAGCCTCTCGGCTGCTACGGCGATGGCGGCGCCATGTTCACCAATGACGCTGCCTTCGCAGAGTTGCTACGTTCCGTGCTGTTCCACGGCAAGGGCGAGACACAATATGACAATGTGCGTATTGGCTTGAACTCGCGTCTCGATACGATCCAGGCGGCGATCCTCTTAGAGAAACTCGCAATTCTCGAAGACGAGATGGAAGCCCGGCAGGTTGTTGCCAGGCGATATGCCGACGGCCTGAGAGACATCGTCAAAGTGGCATTGATGCCGGAAGGTTCGCGGTCCGCCTGGGCGCAATACGCCATCGAGACGGAAAACCGCGATGCGCTCAAGGCACACCTGCAGGCGAACGGCATTCCCTCGGTGATCTATTATGTGAAGCCGCTACACCTTCAGGAAGCCTATGCGCATTACATGCGCGCGCCGGGTGGTCTGCCGGTTTCGGAAACCTTGCCGAAGAATATATTGTGCCTGCCAATGCATCCATATTTGAGCAAAGACGATCAGGAGCGGATTATCGGTACAATTCGCGAGTTCCACGAAAAAGGGGCCTGACGGCCCCCATTTCCTTCAAGTCGAACTGATCTGATCAGGCGTGCTGGCCCTGCTGGGCGAGGCGTTTCAGCATGGCTTCAGCCTGCGGCGCGCGCTCCGAGCGGCCAATGAAACCGCCGCCGAACACGCGGGCCGTGTTGCTGTCGTCCGAGTAAAGCACGCAGGCCTGCCCCGGCGCTATACCGCTTTCGCCATCTACCAGCTCCACCCAGGTGTCGCCGCCCTGATGATGCAGAACTGCCGGACGGGGCGGGCGGGTGGAACGGACCTTGGCGTAAACCTCGACGCCGCTTGCGGGAATGTTATCCAAAGCGTCGTCGCCGAGCCAATTGACGTTGCGCAGGTACACTTTGCGAGTCTCGAGCGCCTCACGCGGGCCGACGATGACGCGCGCGTTGGCTGCGTCGAGATGCACTACATAAAGAGGATCGCCAGTCGCCACGCCGATGCCGCGGCGCTGGCCGATCGTGTAGTGAACGATGCCTTCGTGGCGGCCGAGCACACGACCATCGATGTGCACGATGTCACCGGGATTGGCCGCTTCCGGCTTCAGCTTGGAGATAATGTCTGAATATTTACCCTGCGGTACGAAGCAGATGTCCTGGCTGTCCTGCTTGTTTGCAACCGTCAGGCCTAGCTCCTCTGCGATCGCGCGCGTTTCGGGCTTTGTCAGTCCGCCGAGCGGGAAGCGCAGATAGTCGATCTGTTCCTGCGTCGTTGCGAAGAGGAAATAGCTCTGGTCCTTGTCGGTGTCGACAGGACGATAGAGGGCACGGTGCGCACCATTGGCGCTGCTGCGGATGTAATGACCAGTCGCCAGTGCATCGGCGCCGAGATCGCGTGCGGTCTGCAGGAGATCGGCGAACTTGACGGTCTGGTTGCAGGAAACGCAAGGGATCGGTGTTTCGCCGCTGACATAGCTTGCGGCGAACGGATCGATCACAGCTTCGCGGAAACGCGCTTCGTAATCGAGCACATAATGCGGAATGCCAAGGCGCTCGGAAACGCGGCGTGCGTCTTCTATGTCCTGACCCGCACAGCACGAACCGGCACGATGGGTCGATGCGCCATGATCATAAAGCTGAAGCGTAACGCCAACGACATCATAGCCCTGGCGCTTGAGAATACCGGCCACAACAGAAGAATCCACGCCGCCCGACATGGCAACGACGATGCGAGTGTCTTCCGGTCTTCCCGGCAGATCGAGATTATTCAGTGTCATAGCAGATCCGTTTTCGTCGCGGCATAAGGGCGCAGCGCATTATCGGCACTATATAGGCCATCGACCCGGTCTTGCCAACAAGAAGCGGTGCCGATGATATTTTTCTTAAGTAAAAGGTTTCGGCGGTCCCCTGATAGCGTTGCGCCGAAATTTTGCGGATCACCTGCAAGTTTAACGAAAATACGGCCAATCCATTAACCGAAGTTACCAGACAATGACTCGGGGTTTAGGCAATTATTAAAGCCCTGACTGTAATGTCAGCTGCGATAGGTCTTGAAGTTTAGTGTAGAGAGTACAATGACCGATCTTGTTCGACCGAGAGTAAAATACGTAATCGGCCCGGATGGCAGCCCGCTGACCATCGCCGATCTTCCACCCGCGAACACGCGGCGTTGGGTTATCCGCCGCAAGGCTGAGGTGGTTGCCGCTGTGCGCGGTGGTCTTCTTAGTCTTGAGGAGGCCTGCCATCGCTACACGTTGACGGTGGAAGAGTTCCTGTCCTGGCAGTCCTCGATCTCTGATCATGGTCTGGCTGGTCTTAGAACTACCCGGATACAGCAATATCGTCATTAGATGATGGTGCATTTGAATAGAACAAGGGCTGGTCGCGAGACCGGCCCTTTTCGTTTGCATCGCAACATCTAGGTCACAGACGTTTCTTCTCGAACAATAAGATGTGCTGCAGCTGCAGACAGAATTGCCGAGGCGGTGAAGAACCATAGACCCGGCTGCGCGATCGCCGTGGCGAGCCCGCTTGTCTTGGCGCCGAAAATGACGAGAGCCACGAGCAACACATCCAGCATGGACCATTTCGACAAAATTGTAATCCAGCGATGCAAGGCATGGGCGGCAGCGGGAACCTGCGATGCAGCCAATTGCCCCACAGCCAGCTTTGTGACGGGTAAAATCACCGAAAAGATCGCGACAATGGCCGCCAGCAACCATTCACCGCCCGACCACAATGATCGGATTACGCCAAGCAGCGAAGGGTTTTCGTCGAAGAAGTATAAGCGGCTGACGCTCATCAGCGGCATCGTCATCCCCAGAGCCAGCGAGAATGTGGCTATGAACAGGAGGATGGGGATGAACGATCGTATCTGCATGCGGGTCTAGACCACCATTGATGTTGCATATGCATGCGGAAACCGGCGGCGGCCGTCAAGGACCAGCGACCGGACACACTGGATCACATTCGCTTGTACCGCGGTTGACGCTTCCCATCACATGTCGCCATAGTTAAGGTAGTGCCGACTTACTTCCGGCGTAATTTTGAATATTTGAGTACTCCGGTGATTTTGACCCGGACGTAACATTGGATCGATACATCTATGCGTACCAAATTTGCCTTGCTGCTCGTATTTCTGGCGTTCTTTTCCTCTGCCCATGCACTGGAGGCGAATTTGCCGCCTGTGCTTGCCCCGGAGGAAGAGCAGGCCAGGGCCGCGCATCTGAGTGCACAGGTGCTGACCTATTATCATTATAAGAAGGTGCCGCTGGACGACGCTTTGTCCGCCAAGATAATGAACCGTTACATCGAGTTGCTGGACCCGGAACGCTTCTTCTTCCTTCAGTCCGACATTGATCAATTCATGACCAATAGAGACAACATCGATGATGCGATCTTCAAAGACGATCTCAGCATCCCGTTTGCCATCTTCAACGTTTATGAGCAACGTTACGTAGAGCGCCTGAATTACGCGCGTGATTTGCTCGAGAATGGTTTCGACTTCAGTCAGAACGAAAGTTACACGCTTATCCGCGACAAGGAGCCTTGGCCGAAAACAATCGAGGAAAGCCAAGACCTATGGCGCAAGCGCGTTAAAAACGATTGGCTGCGCCTGAAACTGGCCGGTACGCCGGAAGCGACCATACGTGAGACGCTTAACAAGCGTTACAGCAACTCGCAGGCCCGCGCCTACAAGTACAAGAGTGACGATGTATTTCAGACATTCATGACCGCCTATACGAACTCGATCGAACCGCACACCGATTATCTCGGCGTAGCGGCGGCATCGGACTTCGACATTTCGATGAAGCTTTCCCTCGTTGGTATTGGGGCCGTCCTGCAGGAGCGCGACGAATACACGACCATACGCGAGCTGGTCCCCGGCGGGCCGGCACAGCTATCGGGCCAACTGGCTGTCGGTGACCGGATCGTCGGTGTCGCCCAGGGGAAGGATGGTGAGATCGTAGATGTCGTCGGAACGCGTGTGAATGAAGTCGTAAAGCTGATACGCGGCGAGAAAGATACGGTGGTCCGCCTGGACATACTGCCAACGGATGCGGGGCTCGATGGCAAGCATCGCATCGTTCCGCTGGTTCGAGACAATATCAGCCTGGAAAAGCAGGCGGCCCAGAAAAGCGTCAAGATCGTGAAGGACGGGGAGACGACCCGCAAGATCGGCGTGATAACGCTCCCCACATTCTACGAGGATTTCGACGGGCGGCGGCGCGGCGACAAGGATTACCGGAGCGCCAGCCGCGATGTCGCCAAGCTGTTGGCCGAACTGAAGAAAGACGATGTCGACGGAATTGTGATGGATTTGCGCAACAATGGCGGAGGTTCCTTGCCGCAAGCCATCGAGTTGACCGGCTTTTTCGTCGGCAAGGGACCGGTACTTCAGCAGCGCAATGGTGATGGCGAGATCAAGGTCAACGGCAACAAGCGCGCCACCGCCCTCTGGACCGGACCGTTGGCCGTACTTATCAACCGTGGTTCCGCCTCTGCCTCCGAAATTTTTGCGGCGGCCATTCAGGACTACGGGCGGGGCGTCATCGTCGGCGAACCCAGTTTCGGTAAGGGCACGGTGCAGACCGTTGTGGACCTGGACAAGGAAGCCGGGAATGCAACCCCGGAACTCGGCGAACTGAAAATGACGGTTGCGCAATTCTTCCGGATAAATGGCGGAACGACCCAGCTCCGCGGCGTGACACCGGACATCATTTTGCCGGGTTTCCTCGACGAGGAGAAACTTGGGGAGTCAAGTTTTGACAATGCGCTGCCCTGGTTGCAGATCAAACCTGCGGACTACAGGCCGCTTGGCGAGATCAAGCCAATCCTGCCGGAGCTACAAAGCCGTCATAACGCTCGCGCCGCAAAAGACAAGGATTTCACCCGTCTGGTCGAGGATGTGAACGAACTGGAGCTTTTGCGCAAGCAAAGCATCATCTCGCTCAATGAAACGGAAAGGCGCGCCGAGAGAGACCGTCAGATAGCGCGTCTCAAGGCGCGTGAGTCGGCAGATGGGAAAGGTTCGACGTCACCGGCCGACCTAGTGTTCAGGGAGGATGGACTGCAGGCAGACGAGCGCAGCTTGAGCGAAAGCTTAGCAAGCGAGAAGGCGTTGAAGGAAGCCAAGGACGTCATTCTCGACGAAACCGTCAACATTGTCGGCGATGCAGCGAGTCTGCCCAAAGTCGAGTCCGCCAAAAACAATTGAGGACCGGTGACCGGTACCGGTTGGTCGTTGGCTACTGGTACCGTTTAGAAGGATGCGGCAATGGAAGATCATATCCATATCGACAGGCAGGATACGGAAAGTGGCGGGCGCTACGTGGCCAATGTTTCCAACCATGAGGCCGAGATGTCATACTCGCGTGCCAGTCCCCGCCTGATCATCATCGATCACACGTCGGTGCCGGATGCATTGCGAGGTCAGGGCGTGGGGCAGGCGCTAGCGCTGCATGCGGTGGAGGATGCGCGCGCAGGAGGCTGGAAGATAATACCGCTGTGTCCCTTCATGCGCGCGCAATCGCTCAGGCACGAGGAATGGGCAGACGTCGTTCAGCAGAGATAAAGGCTTTTTGAGAACTTCACGTGTTGGAGGAATTCTCAAAGAGCCTCCACTAACCGATCATCGAGCGGCGGTCTGGAACGGGGACTTCTTCCACATCCCGCGGCTTGCCATCCCGTTGCTCGAGCGCTTCCGCCTTTGCGAGTTCGGCTTCCGACTCCAATAGTGCGGCCTCTGCCTCATCTTTCTGAGACTTCAGGTCGCGGATCGAAACGAACAGATTGTCGCGGCGCTGACGTGCGGCTTTCGCGAAGGTTGGGTAGGCGAAATGGGTGGTGTCCGTGATGCCGGCTTTCTTTTCTTCCGACAGTATCTGGGCATCGAGTTCAGCGGCCATGCGCTCGAACTCGCCCATCATCAGATCGAGCTGGCCGAGTTGACGGCGCTTTTCCTTCACCTGAAAGAGCTTCAGCCGAACCAAACCTTCATGCGACTTCATGCTCACTACCCCCTCAACACCTTTACAAAGACCGGTACTCTGATCGCCGCTTGAGAAACTGGCGGCGGATCATCCGGCACGAATTCACCCCGAATCACTTCGGGAAATCGAAACAAAAACTTAAAGGCTGCCCTTGCTGGTAACCTTTTCTTTACGTTCAGCATTAATCATACGCCTTAAGACTTAAAGCTCTGTAAATCGGCGCCGCAAGTTTTTAGGCAGTGATTTATCGAGTCGTTTGAATCGCTTAAGGCGGAAACCTGATGCTTCGCCTGATCGTGAGTAGGCTTTATGAATCAAGGCTGTGTGTGAGACTTTTAAATCAAGAGTCAAAGACACTTGCAAAGCGGAATTAGATTTTGTTAACCATTCGGTGGCAATCTTAACGTTATGGAAACGGCTTGTTTCGCGACCTGACTCGGGATTGCCTGACTACAGGGTTTGGGCAACCCATTTCAGCGGCGGGAAAAGGGGAATGATATGCGGGTTCTTTTAATCGAAGACGATAGTGCAACGGCCCAGAGCATCGAACTGATGCTGAAGTCGGAAAGCTTTAATGTTTATACGACGGATTTGGGCGAAGAGGGTGTCGATCTCGGCAAGCTCTACGACTACGATATCATCCTCCTCGACCTCAACCTGCCGGACATGTCCGGTTATGAAGTCCTGAGGACGCTTCGCCTCTCCAAGGTGAAGACGCCTATCCTGATCCTTTCGGGCATGGCCGGTATCGAGGACAAGGTTCGCGGGCTCGGTTTCGGCGCCGACGACTATATGACCAAGCCCTTTCACAAGGACGAGCTGGTTGCCCGTATCCACGCGATCGTGCGCCGTTCCAAAGGCCATGCGCAATCAGTCATCACCACTGGCGACCTGATCGTCAACCTGGATGCCAAGACGGTGGAAGTCACCGGCCAGCGCGTTCACCTGACGGGCAAAGAATATCAGATGCTGGAGTTGCTCTCGCTGCGCAAGGGCACCACGCTCACCAAGGAAATGTTCCTCAATCACCTTTATGGCGGTATGGACGAGCCGGAACTCAAGATCATCGACGTATTCATCTGCAAGCTGCGCAAGAAGCTCGACAGCGCTTCCGGCGGCATAAACTACATCGAGACCGTATGGGGCCGCGGCTATGTGTTGCGCGAGCCAGATGCATCGGACCTGCGCGAAATCGCCTGATCCGGGTCATAGAAGTTTCTAAAGAGCTCCGCGAAAGCGGGGCTTTTTATTTGGACGGCCTGGCCTTGGATGGATAGATCGTTTCGCCTCTGGCCAGCATATCCACGAATTTCTGGATGCGGCTCGCACGAGTTTTTGCTTGTTTCGCAGTCATTATACGATGAAGAATGGCATATCGATTGGTCTTGTTGATCTGGTCGAAAAATGCCTGAGCATCGAGATTATTATCCAAAGCCGACTGAAGATCATCGGGCACTCTGGCCGTGCTTTGCGGTGCATAGGCGGCATCCCACCTGCCATCAGCCGTTGCCCGTTCGATCTCTGCAAGACCAGCAGGCTTCATCCTGCCTTCCCGGATGAGTTCAAGTACTTTCGACCGGTTTCGTTCCGACCACTTGCTCTGCAATTTGCGCGGAGTGAAGCGAAGGAGCCAGCGAGCGTCATCGAACTTGTCACTCTGGCTATCAATCCAGCCATGGCACAAGGCACTTTCGATCGCTTCGGCATGAGATATGCTGACGATGCCTGAACCTTTCTTTGCAAGCTTGAGCCAAATTCCGGGTGCGGTACGCGGCTGTTCAGCCAGCCACGCTTCGAATTCTCTGGCCGAAGCGAAGAACATTATGGGAAGCCCGGATTGTCCTTCCTGCATCAGCTTTCTACTGGGATTGGCGGCAGGATTTCGGCAATGGAAGCACGATTGAACGGCTTGAGAAGATATCCGGCTGCGCCGGCGCGCTTTGCCCGCATGATCCGGCTCAGGTCGACTTCGGGCAGGCAAAGATAAATTCTGGTGTTCTCACCGCCTGGCAAGGCGCGCACCTGACTGATGATATCGGGGGCCGGCATATCAGAAAGTGCATCATCAAGGATGATCACGTCGGGCATCTCGACACTGCATGCGGCGATCGTCTGGTAGCCCGTATCAGCTGTCGTCACGATAATCGCCTCATTCGCAATGAGCCTGCGCGCAACTTTCCTGACCACAGGCGATCCGTCGACGATCATGCAGCGTAGCAATTGAACTCTCCCCGCACAGGCGAATTGCGTTTGTCCAGGACGTCAGACTACCAGTCCCGGGGTGAATAAACCCCCAAGGACGATGGTAAATATTTAGGACAATCAGGCAGAATTCTACGCGGCTGTGAAGACGATCTCTTCCGGGCTCGCATGGATGGATATCGTCATGCCGGATTCCTGAGCGAGCAGCAAGGTGTAGTAAGGCTGAACGCCATGCGCGTCGATTGGTTCTTCGGGAGCATTGCCGCTGTGCAGCTCGAGGAACTTCGGCGGGACGCGAAGCATCGGACCGCGCGATGTCAGGACGAAACGTGGCTGCGTTTCCGGAGTTTGCAGTGCGACCGACAATGTCCCGCCGCGGGGCAGGGCAGCGTTGGCGATCAAGACGAGGTTCAACAGAAGCTTCACCTTGTTCTTGGGAAGCAGCACTCTCGTTCCCTCCCAGCTCAATTGAGCCTTCTCGCCCTTCATATATTCGTTTGCGACGTTCTGTGCGTCACCGGTATCGATCTGAACTCCTGCGGAACCGGCCGCGCCGAAAGCTATGCGTGCAAACTGCAGACGCGCGGAGGCGCTGCGGGCACTTGATTTGATGAGGCTCATCGCGTCCTCATCGGAACCACCCTCTTCGAGTAACTCAAGGCCATTATTAATGGCACCGACCGGTGAAATGATGTCGTGGCAGATGCGGCTGCTCAGGAGCGCTCCGAGGTCCGTTGCCGAGAGAATGACGGGCAATGTCATAGGGGTCTCCTGAAGATTGGCTGACTGCTTTAGAATGCTGTTCGCGAATCAGTCACCCGCGAATCAATCCGTTTTCATGCCTATTGGGATACATAGCTCGGTCGTGATCGGCAAGAACGTCCTCGCCGTAGCGAGTATGGAACGAAATTGCGAGGTTTTTGCCAGTCTTTGCAAGTCATTGAAATGCCAAGATCGATTCATAAACTTTTATACAAGGTTTAGCACCTTAAAATGAGTTCGATTCTCAAGCAGGCACAAGATCTGCTGATCATTGCATCAGGCGTCAGGCAAAGAAGCGAACAGCCAAAAGGATTTATGATGGCGTCTCTACTCTTGTCTTTGAACCGCGGCTTTCTCCTGATTTTAACAATCGCATCGCTCGTCCTTGCCCAGGCGCAGACAGCGCGTGCGCAAGAAACCTATACGATGGAGGAAATCGTCAACTCCGGACAGCGGTTCTTCGGATCGACTTCGGGTGGGCTTGCAACCGCTGTGGAAAAGGTCTTCCAGAGTTATGGTTTGCCGAATGGCTATGTCCTGGGAGAGGAAGGATCCGGCGCTCTGATCGGTGGCCTCACCTACGGCGAAGGTTCGCTATATACGAAGAATGCCGGCGACCACAAAACGTTCTGGCAGGGACCATCGATCGGTTGGGACTTTGGCGGGCAGGGCTCGCGGGTCATGATGCTCGTCTATAATCTCGATGATGTGCAGAACCTTTATGGTCGGTTTGTCGGCGTTGCCGGCTCAGCCTATCTCTTTGCTGGGGTTGGATTCAACGTGCTCAAACGGAACCAGGTATTGCTGGTGCCGATCAGGACCGGCGTCGGCGCACGCCTCGGTGTCAATGTTGGTTATCTGAAGATAACCCAATCGGCTACATGGAATCCATTCTGATACATTGAACTGAAAATCACATAATGGCGACGCGGACCGTCAGTTCGCGTCTTTGCGTTTCAGGACCGGGCTGATACTACACTTGTCGAAATAGACGTCTAACGGAACCTGATCGTGATCCAGTCTGCGCTATATTTTGCTCTCGGGTTCTTGAGCGCCGTCCTGCTGGCTCTTTTGATCGCGCCGCCGATCTGGCGCCGCGCAATGCTGCTGACACGCCGCCATGTCGAAGCGGAAACCCCGCTGACGCTAAACGAAATTCAGGCGCAGCGAGATGGCCTGCGCGCCGAGCATGCGCTTGCTGAGCGCAAGCTTGAACTGATGCTCGATAACATCCGGGAGAAGTATGCGCTCCAACTGGCGGAACTCAGCGAGAAAGAACGTCTTGTACGCAATCTCACGGCTGAACTCGCGGCGCACAATGTTGCCAGTAACGAATTACGAAGCTCGGTTTCCGGACGGCAGGGAGAACTGGAGCAAGCGGCAGCGCTGATCGTTGAACATGAGCGGCTGATCGAGCAGAAATCGGCTGAACTCGAACACTTGCACAGACGAATGTCCAGTACTGCAATGAAGGCCGATGGCCTGCAAATCGAAGTTGCAGCACAGTCGGCGCGGATCGATAATCTCACGGACGAACTCAAAGAGGCACGTCAGGACAAACGGGACAGCGACAATCTGAGACAACGGGCTGAAGCGGAAATCAAGGCGCTGCAGCAAAAACTGGAGCAGGAGGTGCAACGCACCACCGAACTGGAAAAACGTGCAAGTGCCTTACTTTCGCAGCTTGGCGATAGGGAGGCCAAGCTCTCGCGGCTGGAAAAAGAGATTGAGCGGGTGAAAGACCGCTTGCGCAAGGTTCTTGCTGACGGCCGTCAGAAAGGTGGTGCACCTGTTCTCGAAGCAACACGTGGCAAAGCTGCTCTCGTTCAAGCGCAGGAAACGAAGCTGTTGCGCGAAGAGATGAACGCACTTGCGGCGCAGGTTGTTGCCATGGTCGCCCGGCTCGAGGGCCCTGAATCGAAGGTAAACGCACTTTTGGCGACGGAGGGCGAGAGGGTTCCGGTGCAGGACGCTAATGGCGAGGTCATCATCAGCCTTGCCGATCGCATCCGGGCTTTGCAGGCGGCAGCATCAAAACCCAGAGAAACGACTGAAACGCGATAGTGCGATGCCGGATGCAGTCGCGACATTGAGGCTGTCAAAGTTAGCCGACATCGGAATTTTGAACGTTTGCAGATTTTCCAACAGTGACTTGGGCAATCCTTCGCCTTCTGTACCGAGGAGCAATGCCGTGCGTCGTGCGGGTTTGGCATCATGAATGCTCGTCATACCTGAAGGAGTGAGAGCAAACATCTCGAATCCGGCGCTCTGTAGTCTGGTCACGATAGCCTCTATCGATCCTTCCCGGGCAAAAGGGACTTTAAGCGCAGCGCCCACCGAGACGCGGATAGCTTTGCGATAGAGCGGATCGCAACTTGTTTCGTCGATCAGAACGGCGTCTGCTTCGAACGCTGCGGCGTTGCGAAAGATTGATCCCATATTGTCGTGATTGGAAATCCCGCACAAAACGACCGCCAATGCCTTGTCCGGCATTGCAAGAATCAATTCTTCGCTCGATCGGCGATCATTGCGCCGGCCGACCGCAAGGATACCCCGATGCATCGGAAATCCGGCGATTGTGTCCATGACGTCGCGTGCGACGCAGTAGACTGGCACATCGGCCGGGCAGAGCTTGATTTGCCCGGTTAGTCCTGCGAGGCGGTTTTCCAGCACCAGCAGCGACTCCAATGCGAAGGCCGGGTTAGCGAGAAGCACATTGAGGACGACCTTTCCTTCAGCGATAAAGCGCCCCTCGCGCCCGACGATGTCTCGCTCACGCATACTGAGATAGGCGGCAATCCGCTCATCCTGTGGATCGACGACGCGGGTGACCCGATGTTGCAGCCAATCCTGGACGTTCGAGGAGGGAGTTTTCACAGCTGCCCGGCGAGCACTTCGCGAGCTTCACCCGCCATGCGCACGAGCGTCATGTGCATGTCTTTGGCAGAGGTTAGCGGTTCGTTGAAAAAGATACGCAATACATCGTCGCCATCGGCCAGATCGAAACCATCGGCATCAATTCCGGTCATGCGCCATTTGCCTTCAGGAGCCTTGGCGAAATAGCGGGCGTAAAGTCCGATGGCGTCGGCATGATCCTCGTTCATGTGGTCAACGGCTGCCTTTTCCGCAGCCGCAAGCTCATCATTGGCAGGACTGAGGCTAAGCCAATCACTGGGGTTAAGCCGATATGCGCGGCCAAAGCCTCCGTTCAGCTTGGTATCGTTCGGCTCCAGGCGAAAAAAGCGGAAATCGCCAAGGCCGGCATAGAGCTTTGCCTTTGGCAGATGCGAAAGATAACGCCATTCGATGCGGGCGTGTTCGGGAGAGCCTCGCGCAATATCTCGTGCCTTGGCGGTGATCGTCATACGGGGATGAGCGAGGGGATCACCCTTGCCAGGATCGCCGATCAAAAGCGAACAGCGAGGATCGGCGATCAATGCGGGCGTATGTGCAGCGAGAGCCGAAACAAGAATGACCGGCGCGCCGTCATGGTCCGTCGACACGCCCACGCGCGTAGCGACGGGAGCGCCGGATTGCGGATCGAGTGTCGCGATCACGCCATGACGTGCCGTGCGCATCAACGTCCGCGCAAGGCGAATTGCGCTGTCATCGATTTCGCGCAGGACATCTCTCGTTTCGGACACTCTTGACCCTTCATTGATAGCTCATCGGGACTGATTGATAGTCCGTCGGGGCAACGGGAACAAGCTCATTTGCAGAGGTAGAATAGCGGCGTTCTTAGGAAGATTCAGGATTCAGGCGGCTATCTGGCGGTCGTCTCTGAAGCCGGCATCATGCATGCAATCGGCAAGAAGATCGAGATCGACCGGACCGATCGTGCAGAGGACAGGTGCTACGTCTTCAACCGGAACTTGCAACGCCATCAATTCGACGAGCGCTGCCATAACTGATTCGCGGGTGTCGTAACGGACAGAGTGATTGCGCATGAGCATGCCTGTCGAGCTTGTTCGATTGGATAAAGTTTAAGGTACAGTCGGTAAACAAATTCTTAATTCTGACATTATTGAAATTTTTTTGCTGTTATGAAGCAGAAAATAAGCCCATAATTTCAAAAGGATGGTAAACTCCTCCATCATATTAGTTATGCCTGCCATTCTTTGGCCCCAAATCGGATCATTCTGTCAGCAACTTCACCAGCAGGAAAAACAGCGATGAGAATTGCTTCGTGATCGGCTTCGGTAAGTGGAAGATCCACTCAGTCGTGTGTATCGTTGCGGCCGCGGGTCTTATCAGTGGTTGTACTACGAGCCAGAACACGAGCAAGCTCTCGGCCGGTCTCACAAGCCATTCCGGTACCAGCAAATCAACTTCATACGCCTATACGCCCAAGGACAAGGAGTGCCTTGAACGGGCGATGTTCTTCGAATCGAACCGCTCCAGCAAGGAAGGTCTGATCGCGGTAGGTACCGTTGTCATGAACCGCCTCGATTCCGGCAAATGGGGCAACTCGATTTGCGGTGTGGTTGGACAGAAGAACCAGTTCGCGCCTGGAGTATTGACACGGCCAATGCGTTCGGCAGCATTACCGGACGTGCAGGCGGCCGCGGATGCCGTGCTCAAGGGCGAGCGTAACCCGAGAGTAAAAAATGCAATGTTCTTCCACACCGCTGGTCTGAAATTTCCATACAAGAACATGCATTACACGGTCGTCGCGGGCGGTAACGCCTTCTACGAAAAGCGGGACCGATATCACTCTGCCGATATCGCATCTAACGATGCGAGCCGTGCAATAGCTAACGCCTACATCGCCAGCACGAGAATGGCTGGCGGCAACGTGCAGGTCGCGAGCGCTGCTGCGCCGACCGCTGCGACCATATCTACGCCGACGTCCGGCCGTGTTGTGAAGGACACAGGCCAGCAGCCGTTCCTCGTTGCCCAGGCGGACCTGCCTTCGCCGCCGCGGATGGCGTTTGCCAGCGATAGGGTAGCGGTGCCAATCGATCCGCCGGCTCAGGCTATGGAATACACGGCTCCGTCTCCGGTAACACAGCCTGCACAGGCGGCTTCGGGCAACGGCGTACTCGCGTATGAGGCGCCGACTGCAAAGAAGGTCGACGCAATCGGGCAGATGCTGCTGGCGCAAGATCGGCCCAATTGACTTAACTGAATGTTGAGCGTCCTCGAAGGTTTATTCGGACACAAGATAGTGATGCGACCACTCACTATGGGGGACGATCTGACCAATCGAATATTGGAACGATGTTACCGTCATATGATCGGGCGAGGTCGCGCAGGTGTAAGACAGGTGATACCACTCGCCTTTGCTGCGGAAAGCCGCGCCTGTCGAGCGGATCTTGTCACCTTTGATCGTGGGCTCCTCAAAAGCATAGGCGACGAGTTCATCGGCAACCAGCCTGGGTGGATCCTTGTGGATACGTTCCATCGCCTCGAGATCACATCGTTGTTCCAGTCGTGTCTGCGGATCAAGCCTTTTCAGTTCTTCCGCAGCGCCGCTGTCCATTGCAAGCGCCGGATTTGCCAGAACGACCGGCAGCAAAAGCATGGCGCTCAATATTCTCATCGTGCAAGCTCTCATGTGAAGGTGGCGTGATTCAGCCGCCTTGATGCCGAAGCCGCATAGATATCAAGTGGATTGGGACCAAATTATGAAAGGCGGGGAGTTAGCTTGCTGGCTTTCGGGCCCTGTCCCCGTTTGCGTCGATATAGGCATAAATATAGGAGAACGATGGTTGCGTTCGGTTTGCGGGCTCCACCAGACCCGCAACATTGCCCAGCGATGCCGCGTAGTTGTTGCAGTTGTATCCGAACATCCGCCACATGGGGGGGCTGGCAAGGTTCGCGCGGACCTTGCCCAGCAATTGCTGATATTGTGCTTCGCTCAGGGATACCCGGTAGGCGGCGTTGGCTGAAAAGTGGCAGTCGGAATAGCTTGGTTTCAGATCCGCAGGTATGGGTACTATGGCGCCACCATAAAGCCCAACCAGACTGCCTTTGGGGAAGAGACCGATATATTGGCGGGTTACAGGGTCGCCACTCTGATCGAGCCGACCAAAAACGACGAAAAGGTGACCGCTTGGCAAGCCGGGCGAAAAGCGTTGACGGAATTCGATATAGGCGGGATCACCGCGCCTCGTGCGGTTGGCAGTGAGTTTGGCCGCCACGCCGCCGGGATTGCCGTGAACGGCACAACTGAGATCGGGGATCTCCGGTGCATAGGCCGAAATCAGAGCCGTACCGACCGGTGCGTAGGCGGAAACCGTAGTTGTGCTCGTCGGTGCGGACACCGATTGACATGCCGCCAGCGCGAGCGCGGTAGCATTGGCGGCGATGGCTTTTGAAAATCCTGAAAACAAGGTCAGCTTCTCTGTGGTCAGTAGATGTAGGGCAGGACACGCCAGGTGTGGGTGCGATATTGGCTATACTCTTCGCCGAAGGCCTCCTGCATCATTGCCTCTTCAGGACCTATGCGTGAAAAGAACAGAAAACCGAAGCCGAGGAGACCAGCCGGCCCGGCCACATAGTTGGGCAGCAGCAGGGCCTGGGCCAAAGCCATCAGCCAGAACGCGCTATACATCGGATGACGAAGGCGTTTGTAAATTCCGGTGGTGACGAGCTTATGGTCCTGTTTCAGCTGAAGCGACACCGACCACATTTTTCCAAGCGCCTTGTGCGTGAGACGGAAAAGAATCAGTGCCGATACGCCCGAGACGGTCCCGAGCGCGAAAAGCCAAGGGCTGGGGGCGTAGGAGGCAAAGGCGGGCTGTCCCGTGAATACGTAGACCGCAGGAAGGATGCCGAGCCCCATAAGTGAAATCCCGAGCCGGATTGAGTCAGCGCCCTTCTTCCGGTCGACGCGCAAACTGGACTTTCGAGCCCGCCGGTCGAATGGACGACGCAGCACGTACCAGCCGATGACGTGGAGGAGCCAGAACAGCTTGCCGGCGAACACCAGTGAAATCATGTGGTTGCCGTTCCGGCGATGTTGAGCTTTGCCGTGGGAACTGTCGTCCGGTCGCAGCGCAGACCGCCCCGTGCGGCGACATCTGCAAATAATTCCGGACCGCATAAAATGGCGTGCCATGAATAATGGGTGCGTTTCTCGACACCGAAAACAAACTGGCGATGGACCCGAAAGAAATCACGCTTGATAGCTTTGTATGCCTCGTCGCATAGCTGGTTGCGAAAACGCACCCTTACGAGGATTGGCGACGTTCCGCTTTGAATCCCGAGGTCCCGCACGGGGTCGGACTGGTAAAAATTCATTGGGTCCGTCAGTGACTGAACGTCGATCCAGATGGTCCTGCTGTCCGCTACCGTTTCGACGCTACGGCGCAGCGACCGGGCGGCGGGGTGCAGGGCAACCTTCAACAGGCTGGAACCGACGGTGAGAAGTCCGCAGCGTCGAGAACTGTCTTTCTGGAGGGCGGCGTCCAGAAGCGGGATTGCACAGACTGCGCCGAGGCTATGTGCTGCCACGACGATCTCTGTTTCAGGCGGCGCATCGTTGATCCGGGCTGCAGCGTCGGCAATAACCCGGTCGAGTTTCCGCATCACATCTGGTCGTTTCCCACGAGCCATGTCGCGGGCAAATGTCCAGTCGTCCATCAAGAGCAGGAAGTGAAATTTCGACGCTGCGACCCAAAACAAAAGTACGGCAACAATGACCGCAACAAGCACGCCAACGGGCACGCCGTTATAAATAGACGCAAACTTGCCGGTGCCCGCTGCCGCGGCGAGTACGACACAGCAGATCAGTAGCGGATAAATGAAAAAGAGAGCGTAGCGCCAGCTCGTCGTAACGAACCGGAAGAACGCGCCTGTGGCCACGAAATCGACGAGTGCCAACAATCCGCTTGCCAAGCGCCGCAAGGGGTTTCTGGAGGCGTAGAAGAGCGTGATGTCACCAAGGCCGTAAAGGATGAAATCGGTCGTGGCGGACCAACCTTGGCCCGTCGCGTGAAGGCTGAATTCGCCAGTTGCAACGGCACCGTCGGTCGAAGAAAGGCGAAGAGGCTCCGACTCGGTCACCGACATGTCATATACGGGCGCAGTCTTGGCGGCCTCGCGTATGAAGCGCCGATGGTGAGCCTCCACGGGCATATGCTCAAACCCTGGCAACAACACGACCAGACGATTGATATTGGACATCTGCTACCTTTTTCACGATCGGTTCAATCGGTGTCAGTGGTCTGTGACTACTCAAAAGGAATTTAGATGACCGACGTTAACAGAACATCGCCGGCACGTAAAAGTTGCAACCACAAATTCCATTTGTGCGTCAACTTGCCTCTTATTTGGGGGTCATGCGGATAGCGCCATCGAGACGAATGGTTTCACCGTTCAACATGGGATTTTCAATGATGTGCAGCGCGAGCGCGGCATATTCCTCCGGTCGGCCAAGCCGCGACGGAAACGGGATTGAAGCAGCAAGCGAATCCTGAACGTCCTGGGGCATGGCGAGCAGCATTGGCGTTCCAAAGATGCCGGGGGCGATCGCCATAACCCGAATGCCGAACCGCGCAAGTTCGCGCGCCGCGGGCAAAGTGAGACCGGCTATACCCGCTTTTGAGGAGGCGTACGCTGCCTGACCGATCTGACCGTCAAATGCGGCTACCGACGCTGTGGAGATTATCACGCCGCGTTCGCCCGTTTCCAGTGGCTCGAGCTTTGCGGCGGCGTCGCTGACGAGCCGAAGCATGTTGAAAGATCCGATCAGATTAACCTCGATTACGCGTCGGTAGAGTTCGAGGTCGTGAGGTCCGTCGCGGCCGACGATACGCCCTGCGTTGGCGATACCGGCACAGTTTACGAGTATGCGCGGTGCACCGAGTTTTTCCGTGATGCGTGCGACTGCCGCCTCGGCATCGCCTGCATTGGCCACGTTGCAACTCAGTGCGAGTCCGCCAATCTGATCGGCGACCTGCTGCGCCGCGTCAAGATTGATATCAAGAAGCGCAACTTTGGCGCCTTTTTCCGCCAGTGCACGCGCGGTGGCGGCTCCCAAGCCGGAGCCCCCGCCCGTCACAATCGCTATTTGTTCCTCGATGTTCACCATAATCTCCTTGTGCTGGGTTCCTGGCTTCTTGCACGGGTCAGGTTATTTCACCATCCTACTACAGCTTTTTTCTGCAATGAGCACATCAGCCATCAGGGCTACGCGACTGGACATACTGGATGCGAGTGGACGGATTTTCAGGGATTTTCACCTTTTTTATAGAATCTATCGAGGATTTCTCCGGAATCCGGTATTATGGGCCGTTCCCTGGGTTGACTGCGAATAAATCTGCTTGCATTGCGACATGGCAAAGGCTTCCATGCGACCTTCGTTGTAGGCATGGGAGCCTGCAACACAAAAAAACCTCTGAAGGTGGAAAAAATGAATACCTACAAGAAACTCCTTGCGGCGACAGCGCTCGCAATGCTGACAGGTGGGCTGATGGCGGGTGGAGCCGCGGCCAAGACTTTCGTATATTGCTCGGAAGCATCGCCGGAAGGCTTTGATCCAGGACTCTATACCGGCGGCAATACTTTCGATGCCGCGGCACATACGGTCTACAATCGTCTGCTCGAGTTCAAGCCGGGAACGACCGAGCCTGAGGCAGGTCTGGCCGAAAGCTGGACGATTTCAGATGACGGTTTGCAGTACACGTTCAAGCTTCGTCCTGGCGTCAAGTTCCAGACAACCGAATGGTTCACACCGACGCGCGAACTCAACGCCGATGATGTGGTCTTCTCCTTCGAACGTCAGTGGAAAACCGACAATCCCTGGCACAGCTATGTCACAGGGACGTCGTGGGAATATTTCGCAGGCATGGGGTTCCCCGAGTTGCTGCAGTCGATCGAAAAGGTCGACGATATGACTGTCAAGTTTACGCTCAAGCGCAAGGAAGCACCGTTCCTCGCCAATGTGGCCATGCCCTTCATCTCCATTCTTTCGAAGGAGTATGCCGACAAGCTGCAGGCTGACGGCAAGATGAACGAAATGAATCAGAAGCCGGTCGGCACAGGTCCATTCACTTTCGTCGCCTATCAGCAGGACGCGGTCATCCGCTACAAGGCCAATCCGGACTATTGGAACGGCAAGCAGAAGATCGACGATCTGGTTTTCGCAATCACGACGGAAGCATCGGTACGATATCAGAAGCTCAAGGCTGGCGAATGCCACTTGATGCCTTACCCGAACCCCAGCGACGTGGCCGCAATGAAAGCGGATCCAGAGCTGAAGGTAATGGAACAGGAGGGCCTGAACGTCGCCTACCTAGCCTACAACACGCTTGTACCGCCGTTTGACAAGGTTGAAGTGCGCAAGGCCCTCAACATGGCAATCAACAAGAAGGCGATCGTCGACGGCGTATTCCAAGGGCTGGCAACACCTGCCAAAAACCCGATCCCGCCGACAATGTGGTCCTACAATGATGCGGTCGAGGACGACAAATACGATCCGGATGCAGCCAAGAAAATGCTGGAAGACGCAGGCGTCAAGGATCTTTCCATGAAGATCTGGGCGATGCCGGTTGCCCGTCCTTACATGGTCAATGCCCGTCGCGCTGCAGAACTGATGCAGTCCGATCTGGCGAAGATCGGCGTCAAGGCCGAGATCGTGTCCTATGAATGGGCGGAGTATCTCGACAAGTCCAAGGCAAAGGACCGCGACGGCGCCGCTATTCTTGGATGGACCGGCGATAATGGCGATCCCGATAACTTCCTCGACACTTTGCTTGGATGCGACGCTGTCGGCGGTAACAACCGCGCGCAGTGGTGCAACAAGGAATTCGATGAACTGGTGACCAAGGCCAAGGAAACCACTGATATTGCCGAGCGTACAAAGCTGTACGAGCAGGCGCAGGTGGTCTTCAAGAAAGAAGCTCCCTGGGCAACGCTTGATCATTCGATATCGCTGGTACCAATGCGCAAGGGCGTCGAGGGCTTCCACCAGAGCCCACTTGGCGATTTCGCATTCGACGGTGTTGATATCACCGAATAATAGCGGCTAACTGAATATGAGGGTGCCCGCTGGACGGGCGCCCTTTTTGCTTCCGCGAAACAGGTCAGAATACCGGAAGACGCAGCCGCGAAAAAGCGGCAAGAAGGTACGGAATGCTCAGATTTATTACGGGACGCGTAGCGGTCATGGCCCTGACTTTCGTCGGGGTATCGATCATCGCCTTTTCTTTTATCCGCATGTTGCCGGGTGATCCGGTTGCGCTGCTATCCGGTGAGCGAGTGATGTCTCCGGAACGTCATGCCGCGATCTCGCATGCGCTCGGCTTCGACCGCCCGATCGTCATCCAGTATCTGGACTATCTATGGGGCGTGCTCCGGGGTGATTTCGGGACCTCGATCGTGACCAAGCAGCCGGTCCTTGATCAGTTCTTCCAGCTTTTCCCGGCAACACTTGAGCTTTCGCTCTGCGCCATAACCTTCGCGGTCCTGCTCGGGATCCCGGCCGGGGTGTTCGCGGCGATCAAGCGTGGCTCTTTCTTCGATCAGGCAATCATGGGAACTGCGCTGATAGGTTTCTCGATGCCGATCTTCTGGTGGGGCTTGCTCCTGATCATGCTGGTTTCCAACACCTTGCACTGGACGCCCGTTTCAGGACGAATTTCGCTCTTGTTCTTCTTTCCGCCGGTCACTGGCTTCATGCTGATCGACTCGCTGATCTCGGGTCAAGCAGGAGCCTTCAAGTCCGCGGTCAGCCACCTGGTTTTGCCGACAATCGTGCTCGGCACCATCCCGCTTGCTGTCATCGCGCGCCAGACCCGCTCTGCCATGCTCGAAGTCTTGTCGGAAGATTACGTTCGCACCGCCCGCTCGAAAGGGTTGTCGCCGTTTCGCGTCATCGGGGTGCATGCACTGCGAAACGCCATGATACCTGTGGTCACAACCATCGGCTTGCAGGTTGGCGTCATGCTTGCCGGTGCAATCCTGACGGAGACGATTTTCTCGTGGCCGGGTATCGGCAAATGGCTGGTCGATTCGGTCAGTCGCCGTGATTATGCGGTTATTCAAGGCGCTCTACTCATCATTGCTGCCACTATCATGTTGGTCAATCTGGCTGTCGACTTGTTGTACGGCCTGATCAATCCGCGCATTCGGCACTAGCGCCAAACCATTTGAGGATAGATCATGGCCGATACAACTGTTCCAGGTGGCACATCCACCGAGTCCTCGCTCTGGCGACGGATAGCTGAGTTCTGGTATTACTTCTCCGAAAATCGGGGCGCTGTCATAGGCCTCTGCTTCTTCGTGCTTTTGGTCATCATCGCTCTGCTGGCGCCATTGATCGCGCCGCACGGGCCGGCCGACCAGTATCGCGACGCCGTCCTGGTGCCTCCCTACGGACAAGAAGGCGGTAGATTGACCTTCCTGCTTGGCACGGACGCGGTGGGGCGAGATATTCTCTCGCGCTTGATCTATGGCGCCCGCTATTCGTTGTTCATCGGCGTCATCGTCACCACTATCGCACTCATCGGCGGTATCTTCCTTGGCGTGATCGCCGGCTATTTCCGTGGCTGGGTCGATTCAGCCATAATGCGCCTGATGGACATCATTCTTGCCTTTCCTTCGCTGCTTCTGGCGCTCGTGCTGGTTGCCGTGCTCGGACCTGGCCTGGTCAATGCGATGATCGCCATCGCGCTGGTGTTTCAACCGCATTTCGTTCGGCTCACGCGCGCCGCTGTCATGTCGGAAAAGACGCGCGATTATGTTATCGCAGCAAAAGTTTCTGGTGCGGGGCATTTACGCCTCATGTTCAAGACAATCCTGCCCAATTGCATGGCCCCTTTAATTGTGCAGGCCACCCTTTCATTTTCCAATGCTATTTTAGACGCCGCAGCGCTAGGGTTCCTTGGCTATGGCGCGCAGCCCCCTACTCCCGAGTGGGGTACGATGCTCGCGGACGCGCGTGAGTTCATTTCGAGTGGCCATTGGTGGGTCGTAACCTTGCCTGGTCTTGCAATCCTGATCACGGTGCTTGCGATCAATCTCGTCGGTGACGGTTTGCGCGACGCGCTCGATCCAAAATTGAAGAGGAGCTGATCATGGCGCTTCTTGAAATCAAGAATCTCTCTGTTGGCTTCGACACCAGCACTGGCCAGTTCATGGCCGTGCAGGGGATCGATCTTTCCGTGGACGCTCGCGAAGTACTGGCGATTGTCGGAGAGTCCGGTTCGGGCAAGTCGGTGGCAATGCTAGCGGTCATGGGCCTGTTGCCGAAGGCGGCGACGGTGACGGCAGACAGCATGATATTCGACGGCCATGACATGTTGACCATGAGTGGCAAACAGCGGCGCGAAATAATTGGCCGCGACGTCGCGATGATCTTCCAGGAACCGATGGCAAGCCTCAACCCCTGTTTCACAGTTGGTTTCCAGTTGGAAGAGGTTTTGCGCTTCCATATGAAGATGGACCGGCCGACACGGCGCAAGCGGGCGATCGAACTATTCAAGCAAGTGGGTATCCCGGCGCCGGAAGAGCGGTTGAACTCTTTTCCGCATCAAATGTCCGGCGGGCAGTGCCAGCGTGTGATGATCGCCATAGCCATTGCCTGCAATCCGAAGCTGCTGATCGCTGATGAGCCAACGACGGCTTTGGACGTGACAATTCAGAAGCAAATTCTCGATCTTCTCGTCAGCCTGCAGGCAAAGCACGGCATGGGACTGATCATGATCACGCACGATATGGGCGTGGTTGCGGAGACGGCCGACCGTGTGATTGTCCAGTACAAGGGTCGGAAAATGGAGGAGGCCGACGTACTTTCTCTATTCGAAGCACCGAAGAGCCCCTATACGCGCGCACTTCTTTCTGCGCTGCCTGAAAACGCCACTGGTGACCGTCTGTCGACTGTGGCCGATTTCATGAAGAATGAGGCGGCCAGCGCGGGAGTTGCACCATGAGCGAGATCGTTCTTGAAGGGCGCAACATCGTCCGTGATTATCACGTTGGTGGCAGTCTATTTGCCAAGGCCAAGGTTGTTCACGCGGTCAAAGATGTCAGTTTCACGCTGGAGAAGGGCAAAACTCTTGCCATTGTCGGCGAAAGCGGCTGCGGAAAATCGACCCTCGGGCGAATTCTCACATTGATCGATCCGCAGACTTCCGGGGAACTGCTGATCGACGGAAAGCCGATCAATATCGCCAAAGACCGCATCACTCCCGAGATGCGGCGCAAGGTGCAGATCATCTTCCAGAACCCCTATGGCTCACTTAACCCGCGCCAGAAGATCGGCGAAGTGCTTGGTGAACCATTGTTGCTGAATACGAACAAAACCGCAGCGGAACGCCGGGAACTTGCCATGCAGATGCTGGTAAAGGTTGGTCTCGGCCCCGAACATTACAACCGCTATCCGCACATGTTCTCCGGTGGTCAGCGCCAGCGTATCGCTATCGCACGCGCGCTTATGTTGAGTCCGAGCCTGCTTGTCCTGGACGAGCCAGTTTCCGCGCTCGATCTGTCGGTTCAAGCACAGGTTCTCAATCTGTTGGCCGATCTGCAGGATGAATTCGACTTGACCTACGTCTTCATCAGTCACGATCTTTCGGTGGTACGATATATCGCCGATGAGGTGATGGTGATGTATTACGGCGAGGTGGTTGAGTACGGAACCCGAGAGGAAGTATTCTCCAATCCGCAGCACAGCTATACAAAGACGTTGTTTGCAGCGACGCCGAAGTCCGATGTGGAAAGCATCAGGGCAAGGCTGGCGAGGAAGAAGGCGGCCGCCTGAGTTCTCACCAATTGCCAGGGAGACAGCATGAGCAAGAACCAGCCCATTTCAACGGCGCCCAAGGATGGCAGCAAGATACAGGTGTTCTGGACCGACGAGGACGGACAGGAAAATCAGTCCATCGGGCAATATCGTTCGGTGGACCGGCTAAAAGCTGGCGGCGGCGAGTGGGACGAGACGGATGCAGGCTGGTGGATATTCACGGATTCCCAAACGCAGAAGAAAGTTTCGCCGCATTCGTGGCAACCGGCCGGCAAGACCGGCGATGAGGATCCGGAAGAAGACTAGCGCCCGTCTAGTGCTTCTGGTGCTTCAACAGTCCACGCACGATATCGTCGGCGGAAATCATCCCGAGTATCGCACCGTTTTCGACGACGCCCACATCGCCATTGTTTTTTGCGACGGCCTGCATGATCTCCCGCACCGGAGTTTGCGGGCGCGCGGTTGCGGCGAAGGGCCGGCCAGGGGGGCGCGTTCTGTCAAGCGGCACCATGATATCCGCAGCAGTGAGGACGCCAAGCGGATTCATGTTGGCGACGAAGTCGGCAACGTATTCGTCGGCCGGATTGAGCAGGATGTCTTGCGCAGTCCCGCACTGGATGATCCTGCCGCCTTCCATGATGGCGATGCGGTTGCCAATCTTCATGGCCTCGTCAAGATCGTGGCTGACGAAGACGATGGTCTTCTTCAGCCGCTCTTGCAGGCTTAGTAGTTCGTCCTGCAGCCGCGTCCGTATCAATGGATCGAGAGCCGAAAAGGGCTCATCCATCAGCAGAATGGGTGCACCGGTTGCGAAGGCGCGCGCAAGTCCAACACGTTGCTGCATGCCACCGGAAAGTTCGCCTACCTTGCGTTTGGCCCAGTCCTTCAGATTGACCAATTCGAGCTGTTGCTGCACAGCCTTCGCGCGCTCTTCCTTTGACACACCCGAGAGCTCCAGGCCAAACCCGACGTTCTCTTCGACGGTTCGCCAAGGCAGGAGGCCGAATTGCTGGAAGACCATCGATACAACATGCTTGCGCAGGTCTCGCAGGGTCGTCTTGTCGGCCTTGCCCACGTCGATGGAGCGTCCATTGCTATGGACGACGACAGCGCCACGCGAGATAGGGTTGAGACGATTGATAGCGCGTAGGAGAGTTGACTTCCCTGAACCGGAAAGGCCCATCAGAACAACTATCTCGCCTTCGGCGATGGTAAGGGTGCAGTTGTGAACGCCAAGTACGTGACCTGTTTCAGCCTGGATATCTGAGCGGCTTTTTCCTTGATCAGCAAGGAACAGTGAACCATCGGTCTTCTTGCCGAAGATAATGCAGACATTATCCAGTGTGATCGCGGTCATTCACCTGGCTCCTTGCCGGGACGGAATATACGGTCGAGTATGATGGCGACGACCACGATAACGAGGCCTGCTTCAAAGCCGAGAGCTGTGTTCACGGAGTTCAATGCCCGTACGACGGGAACACCGAGCCCGTCCGCTCCAACAAGCGCCGCTATGACCACCATGGAAAGCGACAGCATGATCGTTTGTGTGAGCCCGGCTAGGATTTGCGGCATGGCGTAGGGTAGTTCAATCTTCCACAGCAGCTGTCTGGACGACGCACCAAATGCCTCTCCTGCCTCGATCAGGTGGCGGGGGGTGGACGAAACGCCAAGATGGGTGAGGCGAATTGGTGCGGGTAGCACGAATATCGCCGTTGCGAGCAGTCCGGGGACCATTCCAATCCCGAAAAAGACGATGGCGGGTATGAGGTAGACGAAGGTAGGAAGTGTCTGCATGAGGTCCAGGACGGGACGGATCGCGGCATAGAACTTCGGACGATGCGCAGCGATGATGCCGATTGGAACGCCAATGCCCATGCACAGGATGCACGAGGAAAGAACGAGCGTCAGGGTTTCCATCGTCTCCTGCCAGTATCCCTGGTTAAGGACAAAGAGAAAGCCGAGAACAGTAAGGATCGTGACGGCGATGGAGCGCCGCAAAGCATAGGCGATGGCTGCGAAAATCACGATCATGATCAAGGGATGCGGATACTTCAACACGAACATGAGGCCGTCGATGAACGCTTGCATGACAGCCGCCAATCCATCGAAAAACCCGGCGAAGTTGGTGGTGAGCCAATCGACAAATGCCTTTGCCGTCCTGCCAACAGGAATCTTGTCTTGCGTTAACCACTCCAAGCGGACCATCCCCTCTGTACTATAAGTGGAAGACGTCCGGCCGATGGGCCGGACGGTACTTATCTTAATGTAACAAGGTGCTAAAGTCCCATCGACGACTTGACCGCCGGTAATCCTTCCTTGCCATCGAAAGTCGTGACGCCTGCGAGCCAGGTGTCAAGGATCGCCGGATTGGCCTTCAACCATTCGTTGGCTGCCTTAGCGGCATCCTCACCATCGTCGAGGATCTTCCCCATGATCTCATTTTCCATCTGGAGGTTGAACTTGAGATTGGTCAGGAATTTGCCGACATTGGGGCACTCGGTCGTATACCCGGCACGGACGTTGGTGTGAATGACAGCGCCGCCAAAATTGGGTCCGAACACATCATCACCGCCCGACAAATAGGCAATCTTGAAGTTCGAGTTCATCGGGTGCGGCTCCCATCCAAGAAAGACGATCGGCTTTTCGCTTTTCGTTTGCTTGGCTACCTGAGCCAGCATCCCTTGCTCGGACGATTCGGCCAGCTGGAAATCCTTTAGTCCGAACTGATCTTTCGAGATCATGTCGAGGATGAGACGATTGCCATCATTGCCTGGTTCGATGCCGTATATCTTGCCGCCGAGCTCGTCCTTGAACTTGGCGATGTCCTTGAAGTCCTTCAGCCCCTTGTCATGAAGATATTGCGGAACTGCAAGCGTGTACTTCGCGCCTGTCAGGTTGGGGCCGAGGTCGTCGACGGTCTTGTTATCGAGGTACGGCTTGATATCGGCAGACATCGTCGGCATCCAATTGCCGAGGAAAACATCTATGTCCTTCTTGCCGAGAGAGGCATAGGTCACCGGCACGGAAAGGACCTTTGTGTCAGTGGAATAACCCAGCGCCTTCAACACTTCGCTTGCCGTTGCCGTTGTAGCTGTGATGTCAGTCCAGCCAACATCTGCAAATCGGACAGTCTTGCACGACTCGGGTTCCGCAGCGAATGCTGTGCCTGCGCAAAGAACCAAAGCCAAGGAAATGGTAAGTTTGGATAGAGCTTTCATCATAGTTCTCCCCTTCCGGTTTTTACCGGTTTTTCAATGTCATGAACCAAGCACCAATCGAAAGCGCATTCAAGCATAGGCGCGCATAAATCGGGTCAAATAGCGACAGTTGTTGATATTCCACCAAAAGCAGCGGGAGACCGCATTGCGAGGGTTCATGCGATGGGCCAACTCTGATTAAAGCGTCTTATGGCAAAACTTTATTTCAGTTATTCGGCGATGAATGCCGGAAAGTCCACTCTGCTGCTGCAGGCTTCTCACAACTATCAGGAGCGTGGCATGCGCACGATGTTGTTTACAGCCGCGCATTATGCCGAAAACGGCGTCGGACGAATCACCTCGCGGCTCGGCGTCAGTGCGGAGGCGCAGCTTTACCGCGAAAACGACGATTTGCTCGCGCTGATCACCGAAGCGCAGCACAAGAATCGCCTGAGTTGTGTCTTCATCGACGAGGCACAGTTTCTGACAAGGGATCAGGTCTGGCAACTAGCGCGTGTTGTCGACCGGCTCGACGTGCCGGTGATGTGTTTTGGCCTGCGTACGGATTTTCAGGGGAAGCTGTTTCCTGGTTCCGCTGAACTTCTGGCGATCGCCGACACGCTGCGTGAAATCAGGACGATTTGTCATTGCGGCGCGAAGGCGACAATGGTGGTGCGTCACGGTTCGAAAGGGGAGGCCTTGCTCGAGGGCGATCAGGTTGCGATCGAAAAATCTGTCTACGTCTCGCTCTGCCGCAAGCACTGGGAAGAAGAGACCGGGCGCATTGATCCGCGTCAGCCCGGCGAACCTCAAACATAGAAATCTCTACCTGCGTTGGCGACATTGAACCTGTCACCTTTTCGGAGGCTTTTTTTCGCAATGGTACGTGTCTATATTCGACCGGCGCGGCAGATCATTTTTACAATCAAGGGAACCCACATGGCGAGTTTGCAGAACTTCGATTCCGAGATCGAGAAGACCAGGACGATGGTCGACGATATGCGGACGAAAATCGATCAGTCGACGGTTGTTCTCGACAAATTCGCCAAGGCCGACGAGAAGATCGGCGCGTCGGATTTCGATATAGAGAATGCCCGCATTGAGGATGTTTTGCGCCAGCAGAAAGTAATGGAGGGCAATATTGCAGAACTGATAATCGGGCTTGAGGACGCGACCAACGTGTTCGGTTCCGAATTCGAAAGCATGAAGGGTTATTCGGGTTGGGAAAAGTTTATCGGGGTTTTCTCTAAGCAAAGAATGCAACGCCTGCGTTCGGACCGCGTCCGCAATATGTCGCTTGCGGGCAACCTCCAGGAGCTTCTCTCGAAGTCGGATCGTATCGTCGGAATTTTGAAAGAGCAAAAGGCCGTACTGGATGAGCGCTACAAGACATCCGAGGCGAGCCTTGCCACCGTTATCGAACGCCGCAAGTCCACGATAGCAAACCTGGAAGCCACGCAAAAACGCATCGAGGAACTTAACCCCCTGTTGCTGGATATCGAGAACAGGATCGCGGCGTCGACAGATCAGAGCACGCGCACGGAGCTTGAAGGGCAACGGTCAAAGCTCGCAACAGAATATAACGAGCGGCAAGCCAAGGAACAGGAGCTTCTTGCGGAGAGCCAGACGCTGGAACGCTACACATCCATGTTCCAGACCTTCGTCGATTCACTTAACAACCAGATCGCGGCGCAGAGCACGCTGATAAACAAATTGTCGATCGACACTGAGCAACGCATTGTTCTTTACAAGGCGCTGGAAGATTCGTTGAAAACGGCAGCACAACAGGATGTGGCGCACAAGATCAACACGCTTGGAAGCAAGGTCGATACTGCGGCCGAAGAAACAATGGCAGGTGTTGGAGCAGCTGCTCAGAAACACATTGGCGATCTGCTCGAGATGCACGAGAGAAACATGGTCAGTTCACAGGACATCCAGCGCCGCAAGAAGCTGGCAGATGATGCTTTCTCGCGCAGGTTCTCGGAAGTACTGAAAAAGCATAACTCGGCCGACTACGTGAAGAGCTAATCCATGCCAGGCAATGCAGATCAGACGGCGGCGGAGCGTTATTTCAGCTCCATAAGTGCTGCATTGGACGGTCTCGGCGACTTTTTGGCCAACCAGGACTCGCCGCTCTACAAGCATGATCTGGTCGCGCAGACCGTTTCCGAATATTTGCAGCGCCTGAATGCGTCGTTCGAATGCTGGCGTAACAGGCTTGGTTTTGCCGAGCGCTTTCGCATATCGAAGGCAGAAAGCGGTTTTCCCATCTTCCAGAATGTTCTGGAACTGGAGAACGACAAGAAGGATGCGTCCACCCGGCTTGCGGCCATTCCGCCAGCAAACGCACTTCGCGGCGAAATGGCAGATTTTATTCTACGCAATCGCGAGTTCCCCCGCGCTTTGCAGAAATCGATGGCGGAACGGATCTATCTGGAAACTGTCGACAAGGGCGAGGTCTTCTCGCCTTTCCTGCTGCCGACGACTATTCGCGTTTCGGTTAATCCCAAGACGGGGCGACCCTTCTACGTGGTGCACTGGGGCGCATTCGATGGAGCTTCCAACCTGCCATTGATCTATATGGCCGTCATCGAGGATTCATCGGAATCCATGGTTGAGGCGCTGGTGGTCGAAGGCGCCAAGCTTAACAACAAGGTCAAAATCCCATTGCCAGTTGGCGGTCTTCTGAACCCGGACCTCGCACGCAGGTTCGACGACTTCGCCGCGAAAAATTCTGCGTACTCACTGTCTCCCGTCACTATCGCCACTGCACTCGACCAGGATTTTCCGGAGCTGCATCCCAAACAGCTACGCCGGATCGTTCTCGGACCATTCTATACGGCTGGTATTACGGAGCATAATCAGAAAGTTGCGGATGTCCTGGAGAGGGTACGCAAGCCCGAGGATGCTTGGCTTCTGACCTGGACGTTGCAGGAGGTTTTCTCAACGGCCGAACGGCCCGGCAAGCGGGGGTTATGGTCGTCGGAGCCGGCGCGCGAGGAGTTTCACATCAACACCGATGACCTCGAAGCCGCAAGACAGGGCGTCAGTCACTATGAGCAGCATGCCCTCGTACCGCATGAGGCCTATCAGGCTCTTTACGCCTCGGGTGATGCCGCAAAGATTTTCACGGGATTTAACACCCATATCCTGTCCAATGGACAGGTCATCAGCGGCATTTGAGAAACAGATACGGCCGAAACGGCCGGAAAGGGCTCTAGTATGGATGTCGGTCTGACCACGCTCGATGAAAAGGACATTGCCAAGCATCTAGCCGTCGCACAGGCAATGGTGACGAGATTCGTCTCGCTGGATAGTGGCGATGCCAAGCCGGGGGCGGAGATCGCAGGAACAGGCAGGCGTTTTGTCTCAACTGTCTCAACGGGGGGGCTGCGAAAGACGCGCGAGGTAGAGCTTGCCAAGACCATCGGCGCGGTGCGTCCCGACGACCAGATGATGTCCATTGCCCAACACACATTGCTTTACCGGGCGCGTCGTGGCGCGGCAGTTGCGCTGGCAGTCGCCGATCTCTTCGGCCGCCAGAGCGATCTTGAAGCTCTGATGCGCCGCAATGCCTCGGCGCCGTTGCAGGGCGAGGAGGCAAGTCATTTCAAACGGCTTCTTTCTGCCGCGTCATACATAGCCGCTTTTTCCCTCGCCGCTTACCTTGCCCAGATGATCGAGGCAGATTCTGAGCCTGCCAATGATGTCAGAGAGCCGGATTATGTATTCGATACTGCGCAGGACGCCTTGAAGTCGGTGATTGCAGGTCTTGATCGCGCAATTTCGGGCGCAGCCGATGAACAAGTGATGCTGTCGCGTGCCAAAGCATTTTCCGCACTTGCAATCGAAGGGCTTTTGCAGCGCAAGGGGCGGTTCGACGGGCTCGGAAGTTTCGAAGACACCCATCTGCGGCTCGACAGTGACGACTTTACGCTGGATGGGTTCGATGTGGCGCCCTCCAAGAAGCGCACACCGCTGGTGATGACCTTCAAGAAGCCGAATGAGGTCGTTGGCAACCATATTGCCAAATATCAGGCGCTCAAGCTCTCGAAAATGCTGATGGCCTACGATTTCGACCGGCAGCTCAATCCATTCGTCGAATTAGGTGGTTTCCTGTTCACGTTTATCGGCGATGGCGCCCCCGGTACTGGCAAAACGACACTGATCCAGATGATTGCAGGCCTGGTCAACGACTATTGTCAAATTGCCGGCTACGCCTTCCATTACGAGAATTTCGGGGTGGACCAGATATCATCCTATCAGGGCAAATCCGGACAGAACTGCAAGCAGTTCGTAACCAATGTGCTCAATCCGCGCGTGATCGGGTTTGGCACGATCGACGACATCGATCAGGTGGCGGCAAAGCGCTCGGACGACCGCGCCTCCTCGGGCCAGCACGAGATTACGGGTGTGCTGATGGAAGCCTTTTCCGGCGCATCGACAGTCGTGCGAGGCAATTGCTCGTTCGGGATGTTTTCCAACTACCCCGAGAATGTCGACGATGCCTTGAGGCAACGCGCCGGTGCGCGCTGGCTGGTCGATGGTCCGCAAACTCGCGATGATTACATTGATATTTTCGCGCTGCTTGCCGGCAAGAACCACAAGATACCGCTCGGGGACCACAAGCTTTTCGAAGCGCAGCAGATCGAAAGAGCGGTGGAGACGGCGTATGGCGAATTGTCGAAGCCGCAGGAAGATGGACTCAGGGCTGTCTACGACCGCTTCATTGCCGAAAACGGGGAGCCGAAGACGCTGTCCGATATTGGTACTTACCTGCATATGATCAAGGAGCGTGAGCCGCGCTTCACCGGCCGCGCCATCAAGAACGTCACCGACGCCATCAAGATGCGAGCAATGGATGTAGAACTGCCGGATGAATGGTTCGAAAAGCCGGAAACCTTCATGCACAAGAGCTACGATGACAAGAAAGCGATGATCGAGCAACTTCGAAAGCCCTTTACGATGGAGATGGTGCTGCAGGAGACGAACAGGTATGCAGATTCGGAATTCCGCTACGCTGACAAGTCCGACGATGCGGCCGTGGATAAGATGGTGCGGGACGCCAGATTGCGCGAACGGGCGGTGCGGGAGGTCGAAATGCTCAAAGCCAAGGGTCAGTGGGACGTCTGATGGAGCTTCTTTACGAAAGCGAGCTGATCTATGGGCGCTTGCTGGCGATCGACCAGCCGCATCTGATCGAGCGCTATAACCGCGCGCTGAAGTCCTTTGGCTTTCCCGCGACCGAACTGCAGAAGTTCAACATCGACAGGACAGGGTTCTCGCCGGAAATCGCTAGGGAACTGAAAGACCCATCCTATCTCGACCCGAACGGGGTCAACCGCAGGTTTATCATTCTGACGCCCGCGCAGGCGGATTTGCCGGTCGTGCACACGCAATTTTCCAATACTTCGCAGCTGATGTACGAGTTTTTTGCCAGCAATTCCCGTGCCATAAATGCGCTGACGATCAAGGACGTGATTTACGGCGAGATTGAAGACTCCGTCTCGGTCGTCAACGACATCGAGGACCTGCTATCGATCAATCAGGTTGAGTTCCGGGTGCTTTCCGCGCAGAACGTCATGGGGCAGGCGGCGGAATTGCGGTTGCTGGTCGATCGACTTCAGGACGAGCCTGACGCCTGGCGCAACGACGAACTCATCAACCGCATGGTGGAACTCGCCAAGGTGACGGGGGATATCCGGGCGAATTCTCTAGTGCCGGATAAGGTCATATTCCGGCACAACGCATTTTGGACAAGCCATTTCGGCGGCCTCTTCGTCTTCGTCGATGATAACACGACGACAGTTATAGGTGATCCCGCTGCGCCGGGCTTCCGTCGGTCGCGCCCGTGGCAGGTGAACTATATCTCCATCAAGGATGCCGACCAGGTTTTTCAGTTTCTGAGCACAACAGGGCGCATCGAACTGCCGCGCGCCTCCTGGATCGAGCAATCCGGCTATCTGGAAAACCGCGGCGAGATGATCATTCGCCATCTGATCCAGTCGCTGGAGCCCAATCGCGATCTGACCAACATCGATCGCATCTGGCTGCAAACATGGATTCACGCCAATGCCAGCCTCATCAATCATGACGGCACATGGCCGTTTCTCAATGCGGTAAAACGCGAGATTGGCCAGACCGGGCAGCTCAACATGGCGGAGATCGATCCGAAACGCCGGTTTCTTGTGATACGCGCCTTGCCACGCCACCCGGACGCCTGGCTCGTCAATCATTTGATCAGCGACTTCGTGCCATGGGATTTCCTCTCACGCTATGTCTTCAACAAGCCGGGATTCTACGCGGATTATCAGGGCTGGAGCCCTCCCTATCAGGCCCACGTCGTCGATACTCTGAAGACGGTTTATTTGAAGGACAAAGAAGGGCTGCGGAAGCGGTTATATGGGCTGGCTTGAATGTAACGGCGTTAAGGCTCGTACCGTTGATACGTCCGTTGTGGTGCATTAATCGGGGGTCTATGGAACGACCAAATCTCTATATCGCAGGAACACGTTGTCGATTTCCCAAAAACAACCTATTTGACGAGGAGAGGCTGAGAAGCCTGCCCAAGGACTTGAACAGTAACGAGGAACAGGATGCTCGAGCCCGTGATCAATTTTTTCAGCAGGATTTTCTACTATGTCGGGCGCGGTATCGGCTTTGTTATCGGTATTATTCTGTGGCCCTTCATGTGGGCGGGAAGCTGGTATGTCCAACGCAGCCTTATTCTGAAGGCAGTTCTCGGCCTCGCATTGCTCGTGTGGCTCGGTCTGTACGGCTACTTCTTTTACACGACGCAGGTCTGGAAGAACTTCAACCCCGATTACATCACGTCGTACAATTTCAAGAACCTGACTGTTCCGGTGGGTGAGCCGGTTCCATCGCCAACACAAGCGGTCGATACAGGTGGAGCAAAGACTTGTGCACGCTCAGCTATCGTGCAGGTTACGGCCGACCTGACAGATTTCAACGTCAACCAGAATGCCTGGATTTCCTCCATGCTTCTGTACAAACTTGGGTTCTTCGGTGTCGATTGGGATAATACGCCTTTCCTTGACAACAAGGCATCCTTCCAGCGCGGCATCAACTCCGCAGTGCGCCGCACAGCTGTCGAACTGGTCGATACGCTTGGACGCGTCCGCGGTACGTCGCAGATCGATGCCGACCTGCAGAAAGCGCGCGGAAATCTCCAGTTTACCGAAGACGCGTGGTATTTCGGGGTAAACCCCTTTGGGCCCAAGACTCCTACGCCGAGTTACTACCGTTCGGCGGTGAGGGATTTGCGGACATTCAACACGAAACTTGAGTCTTGCAACGCCATTTTCGACGCACGAGCAGACAATCTCATTCAGTTCATCGACCGAATCGCCAACGATATCGGCGCAACATCTGCCATATTGAAGGACCGCTCGGAGAACAACAATTATGGCTGGTTCGATACGCGCGCCGACGATCGTTTCTGGTTCGCCTATGGGCAGCTATACGCGTACTACGGATTGATGAACGCGGCACAGGTGGATTTCAAGCAGGTATTGGATGAAAAGCACTTGATCCCGCTGTGGGATGCCATGGACGGCCAGCTTCGCTCGGCGCTGAACATCAAGCCGTGGATCATCGCCAATGGTAGCGAGGGCGGTTGGCTCTTGCCGAACCACTTGACGACAATGGGGTTTTATATTCTGCGCGTTCGTTCAAACCTCATCGATATCAAGCAGGTGCTGCAGCAGTAGTAAAGGAGAACCTGCCGGTCTAAACCGGCAGGCTCGACGTTTCCTTGACCTCTTCCATCACCGCATATGTGTGACTTTCCCTTACACCCGGTAGGGAAAGCAACATGTCGGAGAGAAAGCGCCGGTAATGTTCCATGTCGGCAACGCGTGCCTTTATCAGATAATCGAAGCCGCCAGCGACCATATGGCACTCCATGACGTCCGGGTTGCGGCGCGTGGCGGCGGCAAAGGTTGCGAAGACGTCCGGGGTTGTGCGGTCAAGCTTGATCTCTACGAACACAAGCATTGCGCGATCAAGCTTTTTAGGCGACAATTTTGCGGTGTATCCGAGGATATAACCATCGCGGGTCAGTCGCTTGACGCGTTCCGTGGTAGCGGTTTGTGACAGGCTGATACGCTCGGACAACTCAGTGTTTGTAAGGCGTCCATCCTTCTGCAGCTCGCGCAATATTCTGCGGTCGAGGCTGTCCAAATTCTTCATCGCTAAAATATTCCCTATATTTAGTTTTTTGCGCCAGTGAAACCGAATTCATTGGCGAGAATAACTACATGGATTAGATTATATGGAAAAATCAATAAGGGGAAGCCTGATGACCGTCCAGTTGCCATCTACCGGAAATTTTTCTGCGCCATATGCAGTCGACGACCAAAAGCTCGTGGCTTCGTTGCTCAAGTCGATTACATTGCCGGAGGAGGTCAATCGCCGCATCGATGCGCGGGCCAGTAAATACATTACGACGATTCGCAAAGAAGCGAGCGGCATTGGCGGTGTCGAGGATTTCCTGCGTGAGTACGGACTTTCGACCCGCGAGGGTCTGGCACTGATGGTGCTTGCTGAAGCTTTGCTTCGTGTGCCAGATGCGGCCACGCAGGACAAGCTCATCGAGGACAAGCTCAAGCAAGGTCACTGGTCGGAACATGAGCCGAGCGGCGATACGTGGTTCGTATCCGCATCTGCCTGGGCTCTGGGACTTTCGGCCAAAGTTATCAAGCCCGGTGAGACCCCAGAGGGCGTGCTTTCCTCGCTCGTCAAGCGGATCGGCCTGCCGACTGTGCGTACCGCCACCAAACAAGCCATGCGTTACCTGGGGCACCATTTTGTTCTGGGTGAAACGATCAAGGATGCGTTGAAACGCGCTGGTTCAAACGAAGCCAAAGGCTATCGCCATTCCTTCGACATGCTGGGCGAGGGCGCTCGGACGCGTAAAGACGCACGGGGTTATTTCAAGTCTTATTCCGATGCCATCGATGCGATTGGCCGCGCGACGGGAAACAAGAAGCTCCCGGATCGCATGGGGATTTCGGTCAAGCTTTCGGCACTGCACCCGCGTTACGTGGCCACGCATCACGACCAGGTCATGGCAGAGTTGGTGCCCGACCTATTGGCCCTCGCGCAAAAAGCGAAAGCTTACGACCTCAATTTCACTGTCGATGCGGAGGAGGCGGACCGTCTCGAACTTTCACTTGATGTCATCGACAGGGTCTTTGCCGATCCATCGCTTGATGGGTGGGACGGCTTCGGGCTTGCAATTCAAGCCTATCAGAAGCGGGCACTCGACGTCATCGAGCACATCGATCGGCTTGCCGCAAGGCACAACCGCACTATGATGGTTCGCCTCGTCAAGGGCGCGTATTGGGACACGGAGGTAAAGCGGGCGCAGGAACGTGGGCTCGACGATTATCCAGTCTTTACACGCAAGGCAGCCACGGACGCATCTTATCTTGCATGTGCAAAGCGCATGTTGGATGCGCGGCCGCGTATCTTCCCGCAATTTGCCACCCACAATGCCTTGACCGTGGCCATGATTCTGGAAATGGCAGGCGCCGACAAGAGCGGCTTCGAGTTCCAGCGGCTGCACGGCATGGGCGAAAGCCTCTACAAGCAGATCACAGAAAAAAACGACAAAATTGCCTGCCGAATTTATGCGCCTGTTGGCGGCTATCGAGACCTGCTTGCCTATCTGGTGCGCCGTCTCCTGGAAAACGGAGCGAATTCCTCGTTTGTTTCGGTTGTAGGCGACAATGATGTGCCGATCGCCGATTTGTTGGTGAGGCCGGCGGAAAAGCTCAATGATGGCCGGGGGTATCGACATCCGAATATTCCGTTGCCGGCCAAACTCTATGGCAAGCGCCCGAATTCTACTGGGATAGAACTGGGCGATCGCAAAGCCTTGACAGACCTTCTAAAGGGAATTGCCAAGGCGCGGACGGCAGTAACTGCGGTTCCGCTAGCTGCCAGAGTCAAAGTATCTGGCAAAGCGCAAGACGTGATTTCGCCGGCCGATGGTTCAGTTGTTGGGTCGGTTGTCTTCGCTACCGCCGATGAAGCTGCAAAAGCCGTTGATGTTGCTCGCGAAGGCTTCGCATCTTGGTCACGCGTGCCAGTGGAAACAAGGGCAAAAACGCTGGAGAAGGCTGCGGAACTTCTGGAAGATAACCGGCACTACCTCCTTGACCTTCTGTCGCGCGAGGCCGGCAAGACGATCGATGACGGCATCGCCGAAATTCGCGAAGCGGTGGACTTCTGTCGCTATTATGCCGCCGAAGCGCGCAGACAATTTGCCGTCGACAAGGTAATGCCAGGGCCGACCGGCGAGGACAACAAACTGCGCCACCGCGGTCGCGGCGCCTTCGTTTGCATAAGTCCCTGGAATTTCCCTTTGGCAATCTTCCTCGGGCAGGTGACGGCAGCACTGGCGGCTGGCAATACTGTCCTCGCAAAGCCGGCCGAACAGACCCCGCTTATCGCCTTCGAGGCAGTAAAAATTCTCCATGAAGCAGGTGTGCCGAAGGATGCTGCAATTTACCTGCCGGGCGACGGATCTGTTGGCGCGGCATTGACGGCTCATCCGGGGATCGCAGGGGTCGCATTCACAGGTTCGACCGACACCGCATGGGCGATCAACCGGAGCCTTGCTGCCAAGAAGGGCCCCATCGTGCCGTTGATTGCTGAGACCGGTGGACTCAATGCGATGATCGTGGACGCGACAGCGCTATCAGAACAGGTTGCCGACGATGTCGTCATGTCTGCATTCCGCTCAGCGGGACAACGCTGCTCAGCACTTCGTATCCTCTATCTGCAGGAAGATATCGCAGACAATATGCTTGAAATGATCGAAGGTGCAGCGAGGGAACTCACGCTGGGCGATCCTTCATCGCCATCGACTGACGTGGGTCCGATCATCGATGAGGCACAGCGCGAAATGCTGACAAATCATATCGCGACGATGCGGAAGACGCAGAAAGTGCGTTTTGCCGGTGAGGCTCCCGAGAGTGGCCTGTTCTTTGCGCCCCATATCGTTGAGCTTGATCGGCCGGAGGCGTTGGAACGTGAGGTGTTTGGCCCTGTGCTGCATGTCGTACGGTGGAAGGCGAGAGACCTTGACAAGGTGCTCGACCAGATTGCCTCGACGGGATACGGATTGACGTTCGGCCTACACACCCGCATCGAAGCGACGGTGACCAAGGTTATCGACCGGCTTGATATCGGCAACGTCTATGTCAACCGCAATACGATCGGTGCGGTCGTAGGTACGCAACCCTTCGGCGGTTCCGGCCTTTCCGGCACTGGTCCAAAGGCTGGCGGACCGGCCTATCTTGCGCGCTTTGCGCTCGAACAGGTCGTTTCGGTGAACACCGCTGCGGCAGGCGGCAATGCCAGCCTCATTGCCATGGGTGAGTAAGCGTTTTTCAAAGTTGCAACTGGGGATAGTCCTGCCGGGCTATCCCCATTTCGCTTGCAGGATGCTATTGACGTTCTTGAAGCATTGAGGAAACGTCTGTGGCTATCGTCCCATCCGATATCGAGATTGCGCGCTCCGCGGTGAAAAAACCGGTAGTGGAAATAGGCGCGAAGATCGGAATACCACCGGAACATCTCGTACCTTATGGACATGACAAGGCCAAGCTCTCGGCGGAATTCATCCAGTCGAGACGCGGCGCAAAGGACGGCAAGCTCATACTCGTAACAGCGGTAAGCCCAACGCCTGCCGGCGAAGGCAAAACCACGACGACAGTCGGGCTTGGCGATGGGCTCAACCGGATCGGCAAAAAGGCCATTGTTTGCATTCGCGAAGCTTCGCTAGGTCCCTGTTTTGGTACCAAGGGTGGTGCAGCCGGAGGCGGTCACGCGCAGGTCATCCCGATGGAAGATATCAACCTGCATTTTACAGGCGATTTCCATGCCATTACTTCCGCCCATAACCTGCTGGCGGCCATGATTGACAACCACGTCTATTGGGGAAACGAGCTCAATCTCGATACGCGCCGCATCACATGGCGGCGGGTCATGGACATGAATGACAGGGCATTGCGTGATATCGCGTCTTCACTGGGTGGTGTGGCGAATGGGTTTCCGCGAGAATCCGGCTTTGACATTACCGTTGCCTCGGAAGTGATGGCTATCCTGTGCCTTGCCAATGATCTGAAGGATCTGGAGGATCGACTGGGGGAAATCATTATCGGCTACCGCTTCGACAAGAGTCCTGTCTACGCTCGCGATCTGAAGGCGGATAAGGCAATGGCCGTTCTTCTCAAGGATGCGATGCAGCCCAATCTCGTGCAGACCCTGGAGAACAATCCAGCCTTCGTCCATGGTGGCCCTTTTGCCAATATTGCGCATGGTTGTAACTCAGTCGTGGCGACGACGACCGCTCTCAAACTTGCCGATTATGTCGTTACCGAAGCAGGTTTCGGCGCGGATCTCGGTGCAGAGAAATTCTTTGACATCAAATGCCGCAAGGCGGGCCTCAAACCGGCAGCGGCGGTCATTGTAGCAACAATACGTGCCATGAAGATGCATGGCGGCGTGGCTAAGGAAGATCTAGGCGAGGAGAACGTCGCTGCTGTAAAGTCCGGATGCGCCAATCTCGGCCGCCATATGGAGAATGTCAGGCAGTTCGGTGTGCCGGTGGTGGTCGCTATCAATCATTTCACTGCCGATACCGAGGCAGAGATTGCGGCTGTGAAGACGTTCGTTGCAACGCATGGTGCTGAGGCTGTCCTGTGCAAGCACTGGTCGGAGGGCTCCGCGGGCATCGAAGAACTCGCACACAGGGTGGTTGCGCTGGCGACGAGCGGTTCGGCGCAGTTTTCGCCGCTTTACGAGGATGAATTGTCCCTGTTCGACAAGATCGAAACGATTGTCAAGCGCATCTATCGGGGTGCGGAAGCCGACGCGGATGCCAGCGTGCGTGAGCAATTGCGTCAATGGGAAGCGGCCGGATATGGCCACCTCCCGGTCTGCATGGCAAAGACCCAGTATTCATTCTCAACCGATCCGCATCTGCGGGGTGCGCCGGTGAACCATGTAGTTCATGTGCGAGAAGTGCGCCTTGCCGCGGGTGCAGGATTCATCGTGGCAATCTGCGGTGAAATCATGACGATGCCGGGCCTGCCGAAGTCGCCTTCTGCTGAGCGAATCCACTTGAACGCAGAAGGGTTGATCGAAGGACTCTTCTAGACGTTCGTAGCGGCTCTGATTTTTGCTGTTGCAAGCGCAACAATGTAACGCTAACAATCACCCCATGAACACACACATTCTTTCAAATGGCTGGTGGTGGGCTCGCTGATAGCGGCCACGCAGCCTTTTGCATGTTTGTGAAAAAGGGACAGGGCCGCGACGGGTTTTCCGGGCGGCCTTTTTGTTTGACCCGTCGGACGCCCGCAACGCCAGATGCAACAAGGGAAATCGATGATGCATAGAATTGAGGGCGACGTTGAAATCTTCGACACCAAAGGTGGTGTCACGATTACGCGGTCACGTGTTGCAACTGCCTATGCCAGCGCGATCGACAGCTATGTCGATGCACTCGATGAGCGGCGCGGTGCAGTTTTCTCGTCAAATTACGAGTATCCGGGCCGCTATACGCGTTGGGATACGGCGATCGTAGATCCACCAGTCGCGATCACGTCGAACGGCCGGCATATGACCGTCGAGGCCTTGAACAGGCGTGGCGAAATCCTCCTCGTGCCGATCAGGCAGACCATTGCGACCCTGGAAGAGGTTTCGGTGAAGGCGGCGGGTGCAACCAGGCTCGAACTGGAGATTGCTCTGCCAAACCGCACATTCACGGAGGAAGAACGTTCACGCATTCCTTCGGTTTTCACCGTACTGCGTGCGATCGTCGGCCTGTTTTTTACGGAAGATGACGCCAATCTGGGTCTATATGGTGCATTCGGATATGATCTGGCTTTTCAGTTTGACGCGGTGCAGTACAAGCTGAAGCGCCCTGACGATCAGCGTGATATTGTTCTGTACCTGCCCGACGAAATTCTTGTCGTCGATCATCATGCTGCCAAGGCTTGGCTCGACCGCTACGATTATTCTTTCGGGGGCATGTCCACCGAGGGCTTGCCTCGCGATACGGTAACAGAGCCGTTCAGGCCGACAGATAAAATTCCCGGTCGCGGCGACTATAGTCCAGGCGAGTATGCGGAACTGGTCAAGAAAGCCAAGGATAGCTTCATGCGCGGCGATCTGTTCGAAGTCGTGCCGGGGCAGACATTCTATGAGCGTTGTGAAACCAAACCCTCCGTCATCTCGCGCCGCCTGAAAGCCATCAACCCGTCCCCATATTCATTCTATATCAATCTTGGCGACAATGAATATCTCGTCGGCGCCTCGCCCGAAATGTTCGTGCGCGTGGTCGGAAGGCGCATTGAAACTTGTCCTATCTCGGGAACGATCAAGCGCGGCGAAGACGCGATCGCCGATAGCGAGCAGATCATCAAACTGCTTAATTCGAAAAAGGACGAATCCGAACTGACGATGTGCTCGGACGTCGATCGTAACGACAAGAGCCGTGTGTGCGAGCCGGGTTCGGTCCGGGTCATCGGCCGTCGCCAGATCGAAATGTACTCACGGCTCATCCATACCGTCGATCATATCGAAGGCCGCCTTCGAGAGGATATGGATGCATTCGACGGGTTCCTGTCGCACGCTTGGGCCGTCACTGTGACCGGTGCGCCAAAACTCTGGGCCATGCGATTTATCGAAGCAAACGAGCGCAGCCCTCGCGCCTGGTATGGCGGTGCCATCGGCATGGTGAATTTCAATGGTGATATGAACACGGGTCTCACCCTGCGAACGATCCGTATCAAGGACGGCATCGCGCAGGTTCGTGCAGGTGCGACGTTGCTCTACGATTCAGTGCCGGAGGAGGAAGAGGCCGAGACCGAACTCAAGGCTTCGGCAATGATCGCGGCAGTTCGGGATGCCCACAAGAGCAATGTCTTGCCCGAGGAACGTGCTGTCGCACGAGTGGGAGAGGGACTGTCGATTCTGCTGGTCGACCATGAGGATTCATTCGTTCACACGCTGGCCAACTATTTCCGCCAGACCGGTGCAACAGTGACGACCGTGCGTACACCGGTCGCCGACGAAATCTTCGAGCGAGTAAAGCCGGATCTTGTGGTCCTTTCACCGGGGCCCGGAACGCCGGAAGACTTTGATTGCAAAGCGACAATCAAGAAAGCCCGCAAGCGTGACTTGCCGATCTTTGGTGTCTGCCTCGGGCTACAAGCGCTTGCGGAGGCATATGGTGGATCGTTGCGACAACTGCATGTCCCGATGCATGGGAAGCCTTCGCGCATCCGTATTACGAAGCAGGGCAAAATCTTTTCGGGTCTTCCCAAGGAGGTGACCGTGGGCCGCTACCACTCGATCTTTGCCGATCCTGTACGCTTACCGGACGGTTTCGTTGTCACCGCTGAAACGGAGGATGGCGTCATAATGGCTTTCGAGCACAAAAGCGAACCGATCGCGGCGGTCCAGTTTCATCCCGAGTCGATCATGACCCTTGGTCACAACGCCGGGATGCGAATGATCGAGAACGTCGTGGCGCATCTGCCACGACGGGTGAAAATACGAGCGGCATAGAATGGCGCAAGACACCACAGTTCAGCGCATTGCTTTCTGGTCAATCTTCATTGGAATGACTGTGCTCGCGCTGAAATATGGTGCCTACCACGTGACAGGCTCTGTCGCGCTCTATTCGGATGCTTTGGAATCCATCGTCAATGTCGTTGCCGCAATGGCCGCCTGGTGGGCCATCCGTGTCAGCTACAAGCCCGCAGACCAGAACCACCCTTTCGGCCATCACAAGGCTGAATATTTTTCTGCTGTGCTGGAGGGAGTGCTGATCGTCGTTGCGGCGCTGCTCATCCTGCGGGAAGTGTGGATTGCCTGGGAAACGCCCAGAAATCTGGCTCAGCCCTGGCTGGGCCTCGCGATCAATGGCGGTGCATCGATCATCAATGCGTTCTGGGCTTCGCTCCTCATCAGCCGGGGCCGAAAGCACAAATCTCCGGCGTTGCTCGCAGACGGCAAGCACATCATGACTGATGTGGTGACCTCGGCCGGCGTATTTGCCGGTCTTGTAGGTGCCGTCCTGACGGGCTGGACGATCCTCGATCCCATACTCGCGATCGTTGTTGCACTTAACATTCTCTGGCAGGGTTGGAATGTGATTGGCAACTCTGTTCAAGGCTTGATGGATATGGGTGTCGCGACCGAGGAGACCATGCGGATCCGCGATGTCATCTCGGCAAATGCAGGGGGCGCGCTAGAGGTTCATGACCTCAAGACACGTATCGCAGGGCGTGTGACCTTCATCGAGTTTCATCTTGTGGTCGATGCTTCGATGAGCGTGGGCGATGCGCACATCATCTGCGACCGCATCGAGAACGCGCTGATGCAAAATATACCCGATGCCAGCGTGGTTATTCACGTTGAACCCGACGACGAGGCCAAGCTACCTATCGGCACGGCGGCCATACCTTTTGCCTGAATTCCCCGGAGAATAGTCCATGAGTGATGCTCCTGTTCGCATGAAATCCGTCGAACTCCTTTCTGACAACTGGGGGACTCTCAAGAAGTACAGCTACGACTTCTTGCGTCGCGATGGGCGGAAGGAACCGCATACGCGAGAAGTCTACGATCGTGGCAATGGCGCTGTTGTTTTACCCTATGACCCGGAGCGGAACACAGTGCTGCTTACAAGGCAGTTCCGCTTGCCGGCGTTTGTAACGGGCCATACTCCGATGCTCATCGAAGCGTGCGCCGGGCTGCTTGATGATAATGACGCAGAAACGACGGCACGCAAGGAGACGGAGGAGGAGCTTGGATACCGCCTGCGCCATATCGAGCGCGTCTTCGATGTATTCATGAGCCCAGGCAGCGTTACTGAACGTCTGGTGTTTTTCGTTGCAGCGTATAACGCGTCGGACCGCATTTCGGATGGCGGCGGTCATGAAGGCGAAGGTGAGGATATCGAAGTTTTGGAGATGACACTCGACCATGCGCTCTCCCTGGTGCGCAAGAGCGAGATCGTTGATGCCAAGACCATCATGCTATTGCAGCATCTGAAACTGAACGGTCTTACCGGCTGATGTCAGTCCCATCGATGCATGGCGGCAACAATTGTAACGAAATGTTTCTAACGGTCATGATTTCGTTACAATCCTGTTGACATAGATGGCTCGCCGGGTGACATGTCATCCAGCAATGCAATTCTCCACAATCGACGCGACGCAAGGCGCACGTCAGGGGACCATAATTGGCGCCACGCAACACTTCCGTTTGGAAGAACGAGCGGCCAATGCGCAGGGCAGCGCCGAGCGGACGACCGCGGCTGTTTACAATCTTAGTTAACCTTAGTCTGCCAGGATTAACCTATGAGTAAACTATTTCTTTATGCACTTGTTGCGGGTTTCTCTGTCGTCGCGGCACCACAGATCGCCAGCGCGCGAAGCACTGCAGATTGTGAGAAAATCCAATCCGGTAAAGCGGAAGTGTTATCCAGTACCATTGATCCTCAGCCGGATGTCGATAAAAGTAGCGATGCCGACGCTTGTCCTGAAAAGGATCGGACGGTGGTGCAGCAGCCAACGGTAGCTGCACCAGTTAAGCTCGATACGACAGGCAGTGGCACTATTTTGAAGAAGGCAGTCAAGGGCGACATTCTTCCGCAAAGTGAAGGCTCGCTTCATGAAAATCTGGCGTTCAAGTATCGCGTGTATCGTCCGGAAACCCGGAACGGTGACACGATGGTGCTCATGCATGGCTCTGGACAGGATGAAACCAGCCTTGTTCCATTCGCCTCCAAGATCGCGCCCAATGCCACGTTGATAGCGGTGCGCGGGCGTGTTGTGCAGGATGGTTCGACTCGCTGGTATCGCCGGCTGACACCCGTCAGTTTCGATCAGCAGGACATTCGCTCAGAGGCAAAAGCATTCGCGGGCTTTCTCAAACAAGTCGCGCAGGAATATAAGTTCGATCCCAAACGCACGACATTCCTCGGCTATTCCAACGGCGCCAACCTGATCAATGCCGTGATGATGCTTTACCCCGACTTGGTGCAACAAGCCGTACTCCTCCGTTCGATGCCTGTTTTGAGGGAATCGACTGAGGCTAATCTTGCGAATGCCCGAGTATTGACAGTATCCGGCGCTTCGGATCAGCTCTACGCTCCCTATGCGTCTGCGCTCGAGGACCTTCTTCGCTCCCACGGGGCGCGGGTTGAAGCGCGTTCGATCAAGTCTGATCATGGGCTTGGCAAGGATGACGTTAGAGTCGTCAGTGAATGGCTGTCGGGCGGCGCCACAGCTCAGCTTAAGAACAACTAACTTCAAAGCCCTCTTGCGTCGGGCTTTGCAGTCGTTTAATTGTCAGACCATGAAAACGCGCCAGACCTTCAAGTCTTTTGCTCAGCCCGCTTCCGCGGACGCGGCCAAACGCGCATTTCTCCTTCCGCTTCTTCTTAACCTTACTGGCGATCGCCGGGCTCGTTAAGAGGAGCGTCCGGCGGTCGAATTCGCCGCCAGGCAGTCGCTCCTTATTCCCTTACAATTGACTGTAACGCCTAAGAAGAGTGCCAGGATTGCGCCAAATTTGATGCGCATCGGGCCGGAAACGAGAACCAGATGACCAACATGATTCAACGGAACATGGGCATGCCCTATGCGGCCAAGAAATACGAACCTTACCCCATCGTCGATCTGAAAGATCGCCAGTGGCCCTCGAAGCGTATCGAGAAGGCGCCAATCTGGTGTTCCGTCGATTTGCGTGATGGCAATCAGGCGCTAATCGACCCGATGGGGCACGACCGCAAGGTGCGCATGTTCGCGCTGTTGCTCGATATGGGATTCAAGGAGATCGAAATCGGATTTCCTTCAGCCTCGCAAACAGATTTTGACTTTGCGCGCTGGTGTGTAGAGGAGGGCAACCCTGGAGAGGACGTTTCCCTGCAGGTGCTGGTGCAGTGCCGCCCGGAATTGATAACCCGCACCTTCGAATCTCTCGAAGGCGCGCACAAACCGATCGTGCATTTCTACAACTCTACCAGTGAGTTGCAGCGCCGCGTGGTATTCAACAAGGACGTTCACGGCATCAAGACAATCGCTACGGACGCTGCCAAGATGATCACGGACATGGCGGCAAAAGCCGGTGGCGGCTACCGCTTCGAATATTCGCCCGAAAGCTTTACCGGCACGGAACTCGAAGTGGCGTTGGAGATTTGCAACGCTGTGACGGAGATCGTCAATCCAACGGCCGACAACAAGTTGATTATCAACTTGCCCTCCACAGTCGAAATGTCGACGCCCAACATCTATGCCGACCGAATCGAATGGATGTGCCGCCAACTCGACAGTCGCGAAAATCTGATTATTTCGCTGCATCCGCACAATGATCGTGGGACTGGCATCGCCACAACCGAACTCGGCCTGATGGCTGGGGCCGACCGCGTCGAGGGCACGTTATTCGGCAATGGCGAGCGCACGGGAAATGTCGACATCGTCACGCTTGCGCTGAACATGTTCACCCAAGGGGTCGATCCTGAACTCGACTGTTCCGACATCAATCGCATGAAGGAGGTCTATGAGTATTCTAACCAGCTCGCTATTCCAGAGCGCCATCCTTATGTCGGCGAACTTGTCTATACAGCCTTCTCAGGATCACATCAGGACGCCATCAACAAGGGCATGAAGGCAATCAAACAAGCCAACAAGACACTTTGGGAAGTGCCTTACCTGCCTATCGATCCGCAAGATGTGGGGCGCAGCTACGAAGCGATCATCCGCATCAATTCGCAATCCGGCAAAGGCGGCATAGCCTATATTCTGCAAGCCGATTACGGACTGAACCTGCCGCGCGGCATGCAGGTGGAATTTCGTGACGATATTCAGCAGATCACGGATGAAGGCGGAAAGGAGGTTTCCTCGAAGCAGATTTATGAGCGCTTCCAGGAGCTTTACGTCAACCAACCTGACGCCCGTCTCAAGTTCGTCGATCATCACACCTATCCCGACACGGAGCGGAAGGGTGTGCGTGTGGTATCTGCTGAGATTACCGATCGCGGCGAAACGAAACGAATCGAGGGCAGGGGTACCGGCCCCGTGGACGGCTTCATCGATGCTCTCTCGCACTACCTGGGCATTAAGCTATCAGTTGCAAACTATTCGGAACACTCCTTGCAGCATGGTTCCGATGCGGCTGCCATCAGCTACATGGAAATTGAGCACCCTGGCGGCAAGATATTCGGTGCTGGTATCAACAAGAACATCGTGACCGCCTCGCTTGAGGGAATCGTGTCGGCAGCAAATCGCATCATCGGCAAGTGATGCAGGGGCCCCTTTTGGGGCCCTTCAGCCATTCGGGAACGAAATTCGCTGCGCCGAAGTTTTCTGATGAAACGGTCTGTCCAATATGGTTAATGATACTTATCCTGACGACAGCTTTGCTGGAATGGCCAATGAGTGAGTTGCGAGAAAAGATCACCCCGAAAGATGGCCGGCCCAAACTTGCTGATGCGGTAAGGGGCGCTCAGATTGCCGCAGCTGATCGAGGCGATGTCGTGGTTGACATGAAAGAGGCGGATCTGGCGCGGATTGAAATGCTTGCTCAGGATTTGAAACCTGTTTTCGACGAAGTGCCTGCGGATGATCTACAATGGGATTTTGCGATCTCGAAGGGGCAGCAGCCCAGATTGTGGATCGACTCTACCTCGCACGTCATGATGGGCCGCGACCGGCGAACATATCGTTTCGTCCGTGATACAAGGTTGGGGCGCATCGTGGTGGAGGAATCAACTGACGTCCGTCCGATATCGGACGCTGTGACCAATTATATCGCTGAACGCATCGTCGAACGGCAGCGATTGATGGACGGTGAGAGAATCAGCCTTCGGTCTGACACCGTCGTTCGATCCGCAAGCGAACATCCTGCGGTTGGGCGTTCGTCATCTCGAGGATCGATTATCGCGTCTGCACCTCGATCCATCGTCAGCGAAATCATCACTGTTTTTACCTGGTTCGCCATCGGGGCGCTGACCGGTGCAGGCGTGCTGCTGGCTTTGTTTTGGGATCGGTTATCACCGTACTTTTAGTTTTCGACCGGAGCCATGATTGCCCCGACCGCGAGCTCCTGTTCGCGAATTGTCCGGATAGTCATCTGATCATCGACCACCCCCCGCTCCAGCATGTGGCACGACCAGCCGATATTGGTTTTCTCGATAGAAAACAGGTTGAACGCCGCCGGCGGCTTGTGATTTCCCCCGAAGCTCTGGCTTGCTGAAGGAACGCAGATCACTGGTATTTTCCAGCCCGGACCGTCAATTTCGTAACGGGTTGCAAGGTGGGTATGACCATGGAGAACCAACTCTCCTCCATGCTGGCGCACCGTCCTTTGAAAAAGGCCGATTCCGAGAAGGCGCTTGTGCGAAGGCGCAGCACCCCGCACTGGAGGATGGTGAATCATTATTACGCGAAACAGGCCACTTCTTCCGGTCTCGTCGAGGATTTCACCCAGCTTGCGGGCCTGCCGCTCGCGTATGTCACCGGTCGCCATGAAAGGGGCCGTAGCTCGCGCCGAGGAAACCCCGATAAGAGCTACGTCGCCGCGGACACGAAGATACGGGAATTCTACTGGGTTGTTTGCACTTGCCTGCGCGTCGCCGAGCATCCAGGGCTGCCAGTAACGGCGGGTTTTTTTGAGCGCACCGGGGACATAAGCATCATGATTGCCTGGAACAACAGAAACGTTAGCGGGGTCCCCAAGCGTCTTGAGCCAGCGCTGTGCTGTCTCCAATTCCTCGTCCAGGGCGAGATTGACGAGATCGCCGGTGACAGCAATATGATCGGGAGACTGTGCCTTCATATCGTCCACAAGAACATCCAGTGTACCGCCGGTCATGGAGCCCTTGCGGTTAGATCGCCAGTTGATATAGCCAGTAATGCGTTTGGAGATCAATTCGCGCAAAGTCAGCGCGGGCAAAGGCGACAGGTGTATGTCGGAGATATGAGCGAGACGGAACATCAACCCGGTTTTATGAGACAATCGGCGCGGAATCCAGTGCTAGAACAGTCGCATGCCGGAACAGTTCTGGCCAAGGTCATGCAGAATGGCTGAAAAACCTTCGAAATGGCGTCATCGTCTGTTTCATACATATTTTCTGCTCCGCCGACCGATGACGCTAGGAGCGCGGGGCGTGGTGATCGATGAGAAGGAACAGTCGGTTTTCCTCATTCGTCATACCTATGTTCCGGGCTGGCAGTTTCCCGGCGGCGGCGTCGAAACAGGCCACACGATCGAGCAGACGCTTGAAAAGGAGCTGATGGAGGAAGGCAATATCGAGCTGACAGGAAGGCCTGAGCTCTTTGCCATCTATCACAACGCCCACGCTTCGCGCCGCGACCATGTCGCGCTTTACGTCTGCCGTTCTTTCCGCCAGACGAGCCCTTTCATCGCGACCAGGGAAATTGCCGACGCTGCTTTCTTCAAACTCGACGCTCTTCCCGAGGGTACGACACCATCGACGCGGAAAAGGCTCGCGGAAATCTTGGATGGTGCGGAGGTTCCACTCGACTGGTAGCAGTCAGAAGCGGTCGCGATCGTGCGGGGCCGAGTAGTCGAGGTCCGGCCCTACCGGAATTATCCCGGTCGGATTGATGTTCTTGTGGCTGCCGTAGTAGTGAGCCTTGATATGCGTCAGGTTCACCGTAGCTGCGACCCCTTGGACCTGATAAAGTTCGCGTGTGTAATTCGACAGGTTTGGATAGTCGCTGATGCGCTGACGATTGCACTTGAAGTGGCCGACATAGACAGGATCGAAGCGCAACAGAGTGGTGAACAGGCGCCAATCAGCCTCCGTGATCCGATTGCCGACGAGGTAGCGTTGCCGGGATAGTCGTTGCTCGATCTGGTCAAGCGTAGTGAAGAGTTGGGTAAACGCTTCTTCGTAAGCCTCCTGCGTCGTGGCGAAGCCCGCCCGGTAGACGCCATTGTTGATGTTTGGGTAGACCAATGCGTTGATCTCGTCGATCTCCTCTCGGAGTGCTTCCGGATAGAAATCGAGGGAAGCATCGCCATAGTCATCGAACGCCGAATTGAGCATGCGGATAATTTCTGCAGATTCATTCGATACTATGGTGTTTTTTTGTTTGTCCCAAAGCACCGGTACTGTGACTCGGCCTGAATATCCGGGATCGGCACGCGTATAGACATCATGTAAGCGTTTGTAACCAAAAAGATGATCCGCAGTCGCTCCGTCCCTCTCGTAGAATGTCCAGCCTTCTCCTCCCATGTAGTGGTCCACGACCGATACCGAGATAACATCCTGCAATTGCTTCAGTGCCCGGAAAATCAGTGTGCGATGTGCCCAAGGACAAGCATAGGAAACGTATAGGTGGTAGCGCCCGGGCTCTGCTTTGAACCCCGCGCTGCCGGTGGGCCCGGCAGCACCGTCGATGGTCACCCAATTGCGGAACTGCGACTCAGCGCGGATAAAACGACCATTGCTGTCCTTTGTATCATACCACTGGTTGTGCCAAATGCCGTCAATCAATAGTCCCATGATGCTGCTCCTGAATCACGCACCAGCTGCGGCGCGCGTGCCTCTTCGTTAGTATACTTATGCGCAATTTTTCTCAGATCCATGACCGCGGGGTGAACAGAGTGTCATGTTTTGATTGGCAGAAAGGATTTTCGGTTTACGACGCTTTCGTTTGATGTTACGCGGATTGAAAGGGAGAATTTTGTGACAGGAATCTTGTTCATCCGACGATGAAACCGGACCGGCGCTTGGAACAAGCGGCGGCATTCCTTGTATTGGCCAAGACCAACCTGGTCCAGCCTATTGTCTACTCCTTTGAAAAAAGACCCCAGCATGCTTACCCATGTCGTGACCTACGCACCCGAAGAAGCAGTCCATGACGCTGCCATAGAAGACATCAACAAGGAAGCTTTCGGGCCAGGCCGCTTTGCCCGGGCTGCTTACCGGATCCGAGAAGGCGGCCCGCATGACCGTAGCCTGTCTTTCGTGGCGCTCATTGGCGAGCATGTGGTCGGATCGGTGCGGCTTACTCCGATAACCATTGGAGTTGCTGCGGCGATGCTGCTTGGGCCGCTGGCAGTCCGTCCTGCGTGGAAAAAACAGGGTATCGGCGCAGCACTGATGCGCACCAGCATGGATGCGACTCGCTTGGCAGGCCACCGTCTCGTCATTCTCGTTGGCGACGAACCCTATTATGCTCCTTTCGGCTTTCGTGCGATCTCGGGTCACCAGATCGAGATGCCGGCGCCGGTCGATCCTGCACGATTTCTCGCTTGTGAGTTCACACCGCGCGCACTGGAGAATGTCCACGGACGCGTGCGTCATGCAGCAATGAGCGAAGGCTGAACGTTATTTGCCTTCGCGGTACCACATACCGCCGAGTACCAGAATCATTGCAGCCAGACCAAGAAAACCCGAAAATAACGGCAACCGGTCGACGCTTTTTAGAACGGTTTCATTCGTTGGGCGGAGGCCGATCCAGTTGTCGCCACTTGCGCTGGCCATACCGCGTGAGGCAACGATGTTCGGGACCTCGATCCCGCTCTGATCTGCCGTTACGCGCAGCCGGCGCGTACCGCCCCCTGTCTCACGTGCGAGCGGATCAAGTTTGGTGGTCGTCGAAACATTGTCGCTGAATTCCGGTGCATCGACCGGACCGACATGGGCGAGCGTTGTCAATTCGCCATTGGCAACCTGGTAAAGACCGATTTCATCAGTCGTTACGGAAGCTGTAAAGACTCCCGGCTCTGTCTCGGTAAGCGGAATGGATCGCGTCTTGCCGGATGGCGTGATTATACTGGCAGGATTGGCGGTCTTCTGCATGGTCTGCCGCCGAATTTCGAGATTTCGGCCGCTGCCGTTTGCTGTCAGCGCCTCTTCTTCCAATTCCGGCTCTTTCATGAGCCAGTGCGCGATGCGCCGGTAAAGCGCAGCATGCGGGCCGCCGCCCTCGAAGCCTCGCGCCCATAGCCAGCCCTGATCGGAAAGGAACATCCCGACGCGGCCTTCGCCAACGTGATTAAGCACCAGCAACGGTTTGTCGCCGGCGTCCATGACCGTGGTGCCTTCAGGCTGATTGACATCGATGACTCGGAACCAGCGGCTCCAGCGGGGCGGCTCTTGCGTGCTGCCTTCGAGGCCGCGCGTCACGGGGTGACGCTTACCCAATTCGCTCAGGCGTGGATAAAAAGCTTTATCTTCGATGTTGCCGGTAGGGGTAGCGGGCAGTACGGACAAAAGGGGCGTATTCGCGATAGACATGTTACCGGCATATTCGGGACCCGCGGCGATAAGCAGTGCTCCGCCTTTTTGAACGTAGTCGTTGATATAATCATAATAGAGCAGCGGCAGCACGTCCCGGTGCTGGTAGCGATCGAAAATGATGAGATCAAATTGTTCTATTTTATCGACGAACAGCTCCCGTGTCGGGAACGCGATCAACGAAAGTTCGTTGATCGGGGTCGAATCCTGCTTCTCGGGAGGGCGCAAAATCGTGAAGTGTACGAGGTCAACGGACGCGTCAGACTTCAGGAGGTTGCGCCATGTGCGCTCGCCATTGTGCGGCTCGCCTGAGACAAGAAGAACGCGGAGATTTTCACGAATACCATCGACCATGGCGACGGCGCGGTTGTTCACTAGCGTCAGTTCATCGGGCACCGCGTCCACGACGATCTCGACAATGTTGATCCCGGCGCGCGGCAGTGTGACCTCAAGCGGCATCTCTTGCCCTATAATGGCGTCCTGGCTGCTTACCTCATTGCCGTTCACACGAACCTCGACGCGCGCCCGGGCTCCGTCGGCCTCGCCTGCTGCGGTGACCTTGTATGTCATCTGCTGCGGTTTACCCGTCAATCCGAAACGTGGGGCGCGAACAAACTGAATACGCCGGTCGATCTCACTTGGAGTTCCGGTAATCAATCCATGCACCGGAGCGTTGAACCCGAGGCCGCCTATATTGGCCGGGATGTCGTGAACCTGACCGTCGGTTATCATTATGGCGCCGCCGATGCGCGTGGGTGGTACATCGCGCAATGCGCCGTTCAACGCCTGGAACAGGCGCGTCGAGGTTGCGTCATCGTTCTCCGTTGGGCGTCCAGTTTCAACTGTTCGAACTTCGAACTGCGGCAGGCGTCCGAGCTCGGATTGAACCTCCTTCAGGGCTGCATCAGTATCTGCCGTGCGATCGCCGATAGCCTGGCTCTGGCTCCGATCAGCTATTACCGCAACAACGCTCTTCACCGGTTCGCGTTCTTCATTCACGACAATCGGATTGAACAGTGCCATACCAAGTGCGACCACGGCCAACAGTCGGACCAGGCTGCCGCGCTGGCGGAAATAGATCCCGGCCAAGGTCAACGCAATGAGCGGCACCAGCAAAAGTACCAGGAGGGTATCTGAAACGAGAGGCTGGAAATCAAGAGAAAGGTACATGTTCTAGTTTCCCAGCCGTTGCAGGAGGTCCGGAACGTGTACCTGGTCAGATTTGTAGTTGCCCGTAAGCATGTACATGACGATATTGATGCCCGCCCGGTATGCGTAAACACGTTGCATCGGGTCATTGGGGATGGTCGGATAAAGCGGTGAGCCTTCGGCGTTTGCAGCCCATGCTCCAGCGAAATCATTTCCCGTTATCATGATGGGCGTGACACCATCGCCGGCACGTACTGGTCGGTCGGCGCGGGGTTCGGCGGGCTGCGATGCCTGTACCCACAAGGGACTGCCACGATAGCGGCCTGGAAAATCTTGCAAGATGTAAAAAGATTTGGTCAGCACGTGGTCGCTGGGAACGGGCTCAAGCGGTGGTATATTGAGCCCGGAGAGGATGTCGCGCAGTCTTTGATTGGCTGGCGTGGTGGAATTGTCGAAGCTGACAGCTGCGGCATCCTGGTCGCGCGTATCGAACAAAACAGTTCCGCCCTGCTGCATATAAGCATCAATTTTGGCAATCGCCTCCGGCGCGGGCATTCTGGCTGCAGGGTCGACGGGCCAGTAGATCAAGGGGTAGAAGGCGAGGTCATCAGTTGCCGGGTTGACTCCGATCGGTTCACCCGGTTCAAGCGCCGTACTGTCTGAAAGGGCCTTCGAAAGGCCAAGCAGGCCCGCCTTGCTGACATCGTCCACCGCTCCATCCCCAGTGATGACGTAGGCGAGGTGGGTTACATTCACCGCGTCCAGAATAGATTGATCCCCGGGTTTCTCATCATTGTGCTGGGCAAAAGCGGGAGACGGTCCAAAGACAAGAAAGGCCGGTAAAAGGAGTACTGCGAGTGAGGCCGCTGCAGCGGTGCGATAGCGGCGGCGCAAATGACCGCCCAACCAAAGGATTGCGATCGCATCGAGCGCCAGCAACAGCGCTGCCAGGGCGAGAAGCGGGCCGCGCAGTGGCAAGGATTCATCCACGGCGTATCGCGCGGTCGTCACGGGAAACTGCAATTCAGGCCGAACCAAGGGCGTTATTTCGCCGTCTGGCTTGAAGAGATTCAATGCCGTCATAGCGTCCTCGACACCATAAAAACCAGGAGGATTGTCGAAAGTAACCTGAGGACTTGCACCACTTTTGAGGAGTAACGGCTTGGTGTCGCCTTTTGGCGGCGTCAAAGAGCCGTCCGCGGCCAATGTAAGATAGGGCGGCAGAGCCCGTGAGCCACTAGCGCTATTGTCATTCGCCAAGGGACCAGTTGCGTTCGACAAGGAAACGAGGCGGTGCAGCATGTCGACAAAGCTTCCGCTAATCGGAAGGTTCGACCACGTTGCCTGAGGCGTAACATGAAATAGAACCAACTGACCGCGTTCTCGTGTCTCTCCGGTCACAAGGGGAGTGCCGTCGGCAAGATTGGCCCAGCTCTTGTCGTAAAGATCCGATGATGGTTCCGCCAATACCTGCCGCGTTACCGTTACGTCCTGAGGGGTGGGAAGTCCGGCGAAAGGCCCATTTTCTGGAAAAGCTGCAACGGGTTGCGATTCCTTCCATGACAGAGTGCCGCCCAATGAGCGCTCTCCCTTCCGCAACGTGACTGGCAGCAGCGGATCCTCGTCGCTGTTGCCGGCGAGGCGCGGACCTGCGAAGCGGATCAGCGTTCCGCCCTTGTTGACCCAGTCGCCCAAGGCTCTCTCTGCCTCTGGAGGAAGCTTGCCGATATCGGCCATAATGACCACAGATGGCTTTTGTTCAAGAAGTTCAGGCACAGCGCGTACGAGCTCAGGACTTCTGGGCCGGAGAAGATCCGCAAACGGCTCTAAAGCCCTTGAAATATAATAGAGAGGCGAGAGCAGGGGCTGCGACAGATCCGCCTCTGATCCGGAAAGCAAGGCAACCCGCCTGCGTTTGTTGTTCTCGTCGATGAGATAAGTCGCCCCTGCTTGCGCAGTGCCGTCGACGCGCAAAGTGTGGAAGTCGTTGCGCAATTCATAGGGCGCATTGATAACGGCTTCCGCTGTTGTCTCGCCCGCAGCGAAAACAAGGCCCGTTTCAGCGATCCTACGGCCTTTTTCATCGAAGGCTCCGATCGTGATGCCGTTCTGACCTCGGTCATCGCTGGCGCGAACCGCACGGACAGTCAGCCCGTTGGCATTGTTGATGGTCTGACGCAGGGCGACCAATGATGTTATCGAAGGCTGGTACCAGAGCATGGAGCCGACGTTTAAACTCTCGAGCGACTTGATGGCGTCGGCTGCCCGGGGCGTATCAACGCCATCGTTCAGGTAGGCAATTCTTGTGCGGGGAGCGTTCGCCAATGTCGTTTTCAACCGTGCGAACGCCGCTTGCCGGTCAACGGGAATTGAGCGCACCGCCATGGCCCGCACCCGCTCAAGTGCAGTATTGGCATCGAACGGGCCGATATCGGTATTGACCTTTTCAGCCGTGCCTAGGATGTAGATCAGCGCTCCAGACTTTTCCGCATCGGCAATCAGCCGCTCGGCCGAATCCTTGCGCGCGGTCCACTCCTCATTTGAGGCCCAGCCATTGTCGAGAACGATTGCGACCGGGTCGTTGCCGGTCAATGTTTCGGCACGCGGATTCCATACCGGCTCCGACAGCGCGAATATGACGGACGCTGCAAGCAATAGCCGAAGCAGCGTCATCCACCATGGAGTTTTATTGGGTGTCTCTTCCTTCTTCAGAAGCTGCGCCAAAATCTTGAGAGGCGGGAATATTTCCGTAACCGGCCGAGGAGGGGTAACTCGTAGCAGCCACCAGATAATCGGAAGGGCGATTAGTCCGGCGAGGATAGCGGGAGCTCCAAAGGCCAAGGGCAGTGCATTCATGCGCCGTTCCCTTCATAGCCGATGCTCGCAGTCATATTCATGTGAACCGACACGAGTGCATCGGAAGCCAGACGATCGGTACGGTTCGCCGTGTAGCTCCAGCCGAGACGTCTGCAGAAGTTGCTGATTGTTTCGCGCCGGGCATAAAATAAGCGCCGATAATCCTCCGCGTAGTCCTCAGCTCGCCCGAACGTTAGCGATTCACCTGTTTCCGGATCAAGAAATTCGGTTCGCCGCTTATAGGGGAAATCTTCTTCAGCTGGATCATAGACCTCTATGAGGTGTGCGCGGGCGCCTGCCTGAACCAAACGCTGAAGAAGAGCCAGCGTATCTTCGACAGGCTCGAGAAAATCGCTGACAAGCACTACATCGGAAAAACGCCGCACTTTGCTAAAATCGGGCTGTGGCTGCAGAGTAGACGTGTGGGCGAGCAACGTTGCCAGACGCTCGGCGCCGTTTCGAGCAGAGATAGGATCCGTAACGCCCGGGAACCCGATGCGCTCACCACTGCGCGACAAAAGCTCGCACAAAGCCAGCACTAGTACGAGCGCGCGGGATTCTTTGGAAACAGGCGCGTGTTCTGACTTGTAGAGCATGGAAGGGGAAGAATCGGCCCACAGCCACACTGTGTGGGCGGCTTCCCATTCCTGATCGCGGATATAGGTTCGGTCGTCACGAGCAGAACGACGCCAATCGATACGCGAGATCGCCTCGCCCTGAGCGTAAGGTCGGAACTGCCAGAACGTTTCACCAACGCCGCTCTTGCGCCGGCCATGCCAGCCGGTGTTGACGGTATTCAGAATGCGGCGTGCTTCAACGAGGAGGTCAGGTAGCAGAGCAGCGCGTTGACGGGCTCGCGCAAGAGAGTCTCCCGTCTCGGCCCTTTGAACCTGCGCGCCAATTGCTGCCATCAGAGGGCAACTTTGGTGAGATTGCCGATAACATCGCGAATGTTCATTCCGTCGGCACGCGCGGCGAATGTCAAGGCCATCCGGTGCTGGAGCACAGGTTCTGCGAGCGCTTTCACATCGTCGACTGATGGGGCAAGACGCCCATCGTAGAGCGCGCGGGCGCGGGCACAAAGCATCAAGGCTTGGCTCGCGCGAGGACCGGGGCCCCAGGAAATGAATTTCTTCGCAATATCGTTGTCTGCTCCGGGCCGGGCAGAACGGACGAGTTTGAGGATGGCATCAACCACGCCTTCCGGTACTGGCATGCGGCGGATCAGCTGCTGCATATCGCGGAGGCGTTCCGCGTCAATCGTCTTTTCTGCCCTGGCATCGGATGTGCCGGTCGTTTCAATCAGCACGCGGCGTTCGGCTTCGAGCTCGGGATAAAGAATATCGATCTGCATCAAAAAGCGATCGAGCTGCGCCTCGGGCAACGGATAGGTGCCTTCCTGCTCCAGCGGGTTCTGCGTTGCCAACACGTGAAAAGGTTGCGGTAAGTCGTGCCGCTCGCCTGCAATCGTGACATGGTATTCCTGCATGGCCTGCAGGAGCGCCGACTGCGTTCTAGGTGAAGCGCGATTAATTTCGTCCGCCATGAGCAATTGAGCAAATATGGGGCCCTTCACATAGCGGAAATACCGTTTTCCATTGTCGTCCTGTTCCATGACTTCGGAACCAAGAATGTCTGACGGCATAAGGTCCGGTGTGAACTGTATGCGGCGATCGTCGAGCCCCAAAACGGTCCCGAGCGTTTCCACCAGCTTCGTCTTCGCCAAGCCTGGAACACCCACGAGAAGAGCGTGTCCGCCCGCGAGCAATGCGACGAGCGTGCGTTCTATCACACTCTCCTGACCGAATATCACAGTCCCGATGCCCGCCTTGATCTTTGCTATATCTGCAAGGGCTCTCTCTGCCTCGGCAATCATTGCCTTGGGATCTGACGGTACCTCAGGTTTGATCATGGTCATCGGGTCACCTCACCACTGGTATCTGTTCAGAGTCTGCCTTAGATGACTCTAGCTAAAAATAACTCTAAGTCACTATGACATGCTGACAAGCAGCCCAACGTTGACTATTTCGTGACGTGTAGAGAAATAAGGTCGGTTCATGACACAGCCAGACAGCAGTTTGCACGCTGCCACGGGACTCGAAGCACTCGTCTCTCGTGCTGTTACCGGAACCAAGGGTTTACCGCCCGTTGACAAGTGGAATCCTCCCTTTTGTGGTGATCTCGACATGGAGATCAGAGCAGATGGTACCTGGTTCTACATGGGAACTCCGATAGGGCGACAGCCGCTTGTGCGCTTGTTTTCGACCGTCCTGCGGAAGGACGCTGATGGACGGACCTATCTGGTAACACCTGTCGAGAAGGTTGGTATCCGCGTCGAAGACGCGCATTTTCTGGCTGTCGAGCTTAATGTTTCCGGTGAGGGTGTTGAGCAGGTGATGACGTTTCGCACAAATGTCGGTGACATAGTCGAGGCGGGTCGGAGCAACCCGCTGCGCTTCGTTATCGACGATGAAAATGGTGGGTTGAAACCCTACATATTGGTCCGGGGGCGGCTTGAAGCACTGCTTGCCCGGCCAGTCATGTATGAACTCATCGCCCATGGCGAGGAAATAGATGTCGACGGAACGCCAATGTTTGCGCTCCGCTCGAAAGGCGAAGTGTTCCCGATTATGGCGGCAGGTGAACTGGAAAAGCTGACCCGATGAACCAGATCACACCATTGGATGAAGGTTTTTCCGCCCGCGCCTTCGCGAGGCGCGTAGCGCTCAAGGGTAAGGAATCTCTGGACCGGGACCACGGAGATCATCTGCTCAATCCCGAACTTGATGCCCTCATATCGGCCAATCCGCTACGTGACGCGGCGGTGCTCGTGCCGATTGTGGATCGGGGCGATGAGGCGGGCGTGATACTCACTCTCCGCAATGCAAACATGCGCAAGCATTCAGGGCAGGTTGCCTTCCCAGGTGGCGCGATCGATCCCGAAGATGATTTTCAGCCGGAAAAAGCTGCGCTGCGCGAAGCGCATGAGGAGATCGGGCTTGAAGGGCGCCACGTAGAAGTCATCGGGCGTTTGCCGCGCTATCTGACCACCACAGGCTATTCCATCACGCCGGTTCTCGGCCTTGTGAAACCTCCTTTCGACCTTGCGCCGAATCCTGATGAAGTTGCCGATGTTTTCGAGGTTCCCTTGTCTTTCCTTATGAACCCGGAAAACCATCGTCGCGAAAGCCGGGTTTGGCAGGACAAGGAACGGTTCTATTATACGATGCCATTTGGCGACCGCTTCATCTGGGGCGTGACGGCCGGTATTATTCGGACACTTTATGAAAGGCTCTATTCTTGAGCAGTACTGTTTCAATTGCCGGCAAAGCTGACTGGCTTGAAGACCCGTCGTTGCAACGGTTGCTATCCGCGCTCGCTGCTGACGGCGAAGCCGCGCGCATCGTGGGTGGCGCGGTCCGTAACACTCTCTTGGGGCAGGAAGTATCTGATATCGATATCGCGACGACCTGTCCCCCCGGCGAGACATCACGACGTGCGGCAGTTGCCGGCTTCAAGGTCGTGCCAACTGGCATTGATCATGGGACTATCACGGTTGTTGCAGATGGAAAGGCCTTCGAGGTTACCACCTTGCGGGCTGATCTCGAAACCGACGGGAGGCATGCAGAGGTGGCCTACGGCCGCGACTGGCATGCGGACGCGTCGCGGCGAGATTTCACCATCAATGCATTATACGCTGACGCCGATGGAACCGTTGTCGATCTCGTAGGCGGACTTGCAGACATCGAGAGCCGCACACTGCGTTTCATCGGAGATCCCGAGCAGCGAATTCGAGAAGATTATCTACGCATCCTGCGCTTCTTCCGTTTCTTCGCATGGTATGGACGCGGCAGACCCGAAAGCGAAGGCTTGAAGGCCTGCGCGCGAATGAAGGACGGCCTGACGCGACTTTCCGCAGAACGGATCTGGACAGAACTGAAGAAATTGCTGTCGGCGCCGGATCCTTCGCGCGCGCTGTTATGGATGCGGCAAGCTGGCGTTCTGACAGTCGCTTTGCCGGAAAGCGAGAAATGGGGCATAGACACGATCCATGCATTGGTAAAAGCCGAACAGGATCTCAAGTGGGAAGCGGATGCGCTCCTTCGCCTTGAAAGTATCATCCCGCCACAGCCTGACCGTATCGCAGATATCGCGGAGAAGCTCAAACTGTCCAATAGCGAGCGCGGACGGCTGGAGGCCTGGGCGGCAACGACATCGCCTCAGCCGGATATTTCCGAGCCGGCTTTCGCCAAGATATTATACCGCTGCGACAAACAGGGCATGCGCGACCGCCTTCGGCTTGCGCTGGTTACTGCACGTGCCGGGGCGCTCAACGACGATGCGGCCATGAGGAGAGCAGGCTACTTATCCAAACTGCTCGACTATCTGGAGATTTACGAAAAGCCGATATTCCCGATCTCCGGAGGAGATATTGTCGCTGCGGGTTTCAAAAAAGGGCCAGAGATAGGCGCAGTTCAACGCGCCCTGGAGGATGAGTGGATTCGATCCGGTTTCACCCTCGAGCGGGATAAATTGCTGAACAAAATTCCCGAGTATGCGGGAAAGGCCTGATCAGGCGGCTTGGCCCTTGGAAGGCACAATATTCGCCTTGATGGTTTCGAGCATAGACTCGCGGATGACCTGTTCGCCGTGCGTGTCCCGCAAGTGCTCGGTTGCGCGGCGAATGATTTCAGAGTCGGTGTCGTGGCGTGTGTGCCACTGGCACCCGGGGACAATGCAATCGAGTTCTCTCATGGCGTTTCTCCCTGTTGTGAGCTCGCAAAAGAAGCGTGCCCGGTTCACAACAGCACGGCGCATCAGCCGCACCAAGCGGGTAGCATAACGCATGAAGGATCAGATTGATCCCCCGAATGTCGTGGTCAGGGCCATTTGACCGTAGGCGGCATCGATGAAAGAATGGATTCGACGTTCCCACCGGTTTTCAGCCCGAAGATTGTCCCACGATCATAAAGCAGATTGAATTCAACATAGCGCCCGCGGCGTACAAGCTGCTCCTGGCGGTCGGCATCTGTCCAGTCCAGATTGAAATTCTGCCGCACGAGATAGGGATAAACTACGGAGAAGGCTCTTCCTACATCGCGCGTAAAGTTGAAGTCCGCAGCGTAGCCCCCGGTTTCTTCCGGAGAATGCAGCCAGTCGTAGAAAATTCCACCCGTCCCACGTGGTTCCTTGCGATGAGGAAGATAGAAATATTCGTCGCACCACGACTTGAATTTTTCGTAGTCGGCGGACGTCGAATGCTTGTCGCAAACAAATTTCATCGCCTTGTGAAATGCCAGCGTGTCCGGGTCGTCCTGGGATCGCTTTCGCTCGAGAACAGGCGTCAGGTCGGCGCCACCCCCGAACCACTGCCTCGTTGTCACAACCATACGCGTATTCATATGCACTGCCGGGACCAAGGGACTTTGAGGATGAGCAATCAAAGAAATGCCCGATGCCCAGAAGCGTGGGTCCTCGTCGGCTCCTGGAATCTGTTTGCGGAACTCCTGCGAGAACTCGCCATGCACTGTAGAGGTGTGAACACCAACCTTTTCAAAGACGCGGCCGTGCATCAGCGACATAACGCCCCCGCCGCCCTTTCCCTCGTCACGCTGCCAAGGCGTCTGTTTGAAGCGGCCCGGTTCCCGATCCGAGAGTGGCCCTTGCAGTTCGTCTTCAAGCTGCTCGAAGCTGGCGCAAATCTTGTCACGCAATTCCATGAACCAAGCAGTGGCTTCGGCTTTTTTCTCATCGAGCGCATCGGGAAGCGCGGCGGGAATGTCTGGACGATCCATTGCAAAGAATCCTTTTTCGCCCCGACATTATCACATCAACGCGGAGCCAAAAGGAAGGCCCTGCCGCTCATTCCTCACATCCTTGAAAAAATGACTCGTTTTCCGGCCACACAGTACATAATCTAATGATTGTAGGGTTCAGTGAGGGATAGATATGGTCTCCAAAGCCCCCCGGTCGCAATACCCGAAACCGCCGCTAGACGGTTTACGCAGGAGATTGAAGGAAAGCCGCGAAGGCTCATCCAGCCAGCAACGCGGTGCATTCGTTCGTGAGAGCTTCAAGTTGCCAAGGATCGCGGCCAGGGAAAAGGCTCGCGAGTGGTTCGAACAATATCCTAAAGCGGCCTATTGGACGGAAATCGAAAGCTGGTACGAACGTCCGGGCGACATCATAGAGTTCACGATGCGTCGCCTGCCGAACGCCGAGTGAACGAAAAAGTACCGTTTCAACAATAAAATTGATGATATTTCGCAAGGAATTGATCTATCCCGCGATTTAGAGGCCAATTCCAAAAATAAATAAGTATTTTCGATCGTTTTGTAGGTTTTAGCCTTGTTCACGGCTGACAGGCATTTTCAAAGCCAGTAGAACTTTCCCAGCACCGGAGAATCGTCCGGGACGCATAAGAAATCCAAGGAGGAAACAATGCGCTTATCGTTGATCTCTAGCGTGGCATTAGCTGCCGTAGTGGCTATGACGTCGTTTGCGAAGGCAGACATCGTCGTCGGCATCATAGCGCCTGTGACTGGACCAGTTGCGGCTTATGGGCTGCAGGTGAAGAACGGCGTCGAAAGTGCTGCAGAAGCCATCAATGCCGCCGGCGGTATCAAAGGCGAAAAGATCGTGACGAAGGTCTTCGACGACGCGGGCGAACCCAAGCAGGGTGTGTCGGTCGCCAATCAGGTCGTGGGGGAGGGTATCAAGTTCGTAGTTGGTCCCGTTACCTCGGGCGTCGCCATGCCGGTGTCGGACGTACTGGCTGAAAACGGCATCGTTATGGTTACACCAACGGCCACCACGCCGGATCTGACGACGCGTGGTCTTGAAACCGTGTTCCGCACCTGCGGCCGCGATGATCAACAGGCTGATGTCGCCGGCAAATATATGCTGGACAAGTTCAAGGATAAACGCATTGCCATTGTCTATGACAAAACACCCTATGGGACGGGTATTGCCAATGGGTTGAAAGCCGTACTCAACAAAGGCGGGGTCACCGAAGTGGTGTTCGAAGGCATCAACGCTGGTGAGAAGGACTACAGCGCGCTCATTACCCGCATCAAGTCCGAAAAAGCAGACGTGATCTATTTCGGCGGCTACCATGCCGAGGGCGGGCTTATTGCACGTCAGTTGAACGATCAAGGCATCAAGGCTCAGCTCGTCGGCCCTGATGGCTTGTCGAACACCGAATATTGGGCCATCGGCGGAGAAGCCGCGGCAGGCACATTGTTCACCAACAGTGCCGATCCGACCAAGAACCCTGCAGCATCGAAGGTCGTGGAAGCGCTCCAGGCCAAGAACATTCCGGCCGAAGCCTTCACGCTCAATGCCTATGCCGCTTTGCAAGTCATCGCAGGAGGCATAGAAAAGGCCGGTTCGGCTGAGCCAACCGAGGTTGCAGCAAAGATCAAGTCGGGTGAAGCATTTCCGACAGTGGCAGGCGACCTCAGCTATTCCAGCACAGGTGATCTGAATACACCGGCTTTTGTCTTCTATAAATGGGAAGGCGGCAAGGCCACCCAGATCGACTGACAAGGACTGCTTGGAAAGGTGATCCGCCGGCCAGCAATGGCTGGCGGATTGTCAGCGGAGGCAAGAAAACTGCCTTTGAGCTTCGGCCGTGGCAATTGCTGCTGAAAGCGCCAGATTGAGTGAACGGGCACCGGAAACCATGGGGATGATCAGCCTCGCGTCTGCGGACTGGTGAACGTCCTCCGGAACACCTGCTGATTCCCTGCCAAACAGAAGAATGTCGCCGGGCTTGAATGTGAACTGTGTGTAAGCCTCTGCTGCCTTGGTGGAGAACAGCAGAACTCGGCGTTTCTCACCGAGCCGCCATTCCTGGAACTGCCGCCAATTGGCGTGACGGGTCAGGGTTGCCTGTTCAACGTAGTCCATGCCGGCTCGCTTCAGCGCACGATCAGAGATGTCGAAGCCAGCCGGTTCGATGATGTCTACGCCAATGCCAAAGCAAGCCGCCATGCGCAGTATAGTGCCCGTGTTGCCCGGGATGTCAGGCTGATAGAGTGCGACGCGAAGGTCGCCATGTGATGAAGTCAAAGATATATTCTCCATGAAGTCGACGCCGCCGACAGTGCCATGAGGTTTTAACAATGTTTCGCTGGTTTGAAGAGAGGCTCGAGCCATTTCCCCCCGCAGAACCGGCTGAGCCGCCAAGGACTCTTGTCGCATTTTGCTTCCACTACACCCAGGGGGCTTGGCGGTGGATCGCCATTATGGCTGTCTGCACGGCGTTGATCGCTGTGCTCGAAGTCTCGATGTTTGCTTTCATGGGCAATATCGTCGATTGGCTTTCCAGTCATTCGCGCGAAACATTCCTGGCAGATGAAGGGCTGAAACTCGCTCTCATCGCAGGCGTGGTGCTGATCGTGATGCCCGGTGTCGTGCTACTGGATTCGCTGATCATTCATCAGACTTTGCTCGGGAATTATCCAATGCGCATCCGCTGGATGGTGCATCGGTACCTTATCCGGCAGTCCATGACTTTCTTCCAGGACGAATTTGCCGGACGCGTTTCAACCAAGCTCATGCAGACATCGCTGGCGGTTCGGGAAACCGTCATGAAACTGCTTGACGTTCTTAACTACGTCATTGTCTATTTCACCGGGACGTTGATCATTGCAGCTGCGGCGGACCTGCGGCTCATGCTGCCTTTCGTCATCTGGCTTCTCGTCTATATCGGCCTGCTTCGCTACTTCATCCCCAAAATTCGCCTGGTTTCAGAACGGCAGGCAGACGCGCGTTCCACGATGACTGGCAGAATTGTCGACAGCTATACAAACATCGCGACAGTGAAGCTGTTTTCTCACTCCAAGCGCGAAGAAAGCTATGCGCGAGAGGGTCTGGAGAATTTTCTTACAACCGTTCACCGGCAGATGCGGCTGGTGACGAGCTTTCACTTCTCTCTTTATGCAATGAACTGTCTGCTGCTTTTTTCCGTCGGTGGCATCGCCATCTGGTTGTGGCTCGGTTCAGCGATCTCGGTTGGTGCCGTAGCGGTGGGTATCGGCCTGGTTCTTCGTCTCAACGGCATGTCGCAATGGATCATGTGGGAGATGTCGGCTCTGTTCGAGAACATAGGAACCGTCGAGGATGGCATCACTTCCATCTCCTTGCCTCGTCTTGTCCCGGACGCGCCAAACGCACCGGAACTCAAGGTAACTGCCGGCGCGATCAGGTTCGATTCGATCGGCTTCCACTATGGCAAGGGCGCCGGTATCATCGACCGTCTGTCACTCGACATTCGCCCCGGCGAGAAAATCGGCCTGGTGGGGCGATCCGGTGCTGGCAAATCAACCTTGGTCAATCTATTGCTGAGGTTCTATGATCTTGAAAGCGGACGCATACTTATCGATGGGCAAGACATTTCGAAGGTCTCACAGGATTCGTTGCGCGCGCACATAGGAATGGTGACCCAGGACACATCGCTCCTGCATCGGTCGGTCCGCGACAATGTGTTATATGGTCGTCCTGACGCGTCCGAAGAAATGATGTTGCGAGCTGTGACAAATGCCCAAGCCGATCGCTTCATCGAGGAACTCTCCGATGCCAAGGGCAGGCGCGGCTTTGATGCTCATGTCGGCGAGCGAGGCGTAAAGCTTTCCGGCGGGCAGCGCCAGCGGATTGCCATTGCCCGCGTTATGCTCAAGGATGCTCCTATCCTCATCATGGACGAGGCAACGTCAGCGCTCGATTCGGAGGTGGAGGCGGCGATACAGGACAATCTCTATCGGCTCATGCAGGGGAAAACTGTTATAGCGATTGCGCATCGGCTATCCACCATTGCGGCCCTTGACCGGCTCATCGTGATGGACAAGGGGCAGATTGTCGAAAGCGGAAGCCACGAGCAACTCATCGCCGCCAAGGGAATTTACGCCTCGCTGTGGGCGCGTCAATCAGGCGGATTTTTGGGCGTCGATGACCAGGAAGCCGCGGAGTAGCTGGGATAGGGTTTTTGACATGCATTGCGGTGATATCTGACAGCTCTGTCCCGCTCAATCGGCGTGCTTTGAAGGGCATGACCTGTGTAGCGGCATATCCCTGCGACATCCTGCCCTTGTGACGCTGTCAGGCTGGACAAGCTCAAGCGACATGCTTAGAAACCACGCCATATGTTGGGGATTCCGCAGTGCTCAGTTCTTGGGCCAGTCTTCTATTGTGCTGACAAAACGGAGTCTTCTGCTGCGTTGTTATTCGGAAAGGAACAGGCCCCGTGAGCGCACACGATACGACCGAGCCGACACGGCGTGACTTCCTCTATATTGCGACTGGTATGGCCGGTGTGGTCGGTGCGGGAGCTTTTGCCTGGCCATTCATCGATCAGATGCGGCCAGACGCGTCGACCTTGGCGGTCTCGTCCATCGAAGTTGATGTTTCGGCTGTTCAGCCCGGCATGTCACTGACGGTGAAGTGGCGTGGAAAGCCGGTCTTCATTCGCAACCGGACGCCGCAGGAAATTTCTGATTCAAAAAACACCCAGCTGAGCCAATTGAAGGATCCGATCGCTCGCAACGCCAACCTGCCGAGCGACGCGCAGGCAACCGACGCGGACCGTGCAGCTGCCAAGGACAAGGAAAACTGGCTGGTAATGATTGGTGTATGCACCCATCTCGGCTGTATTCCGCTTGGTCAGCAGGGAGAGTTCGGCGGTTGGTTCTGCCCTTGCCATGGTTCGGTATACGATACTGCCGGACGCATTCGCTCGGGCCCGGCGCCGGAAAATCTACCAGTCCCGCCACTTACTTTCACTTCCGACACCGTCATCAAGATCGGCTAAGGTTCCACGGGGAGACACGACATGAGCGGTGGACATTCATCCTATACGCCGGGCACCGGCATCGAGAAGTGGATCGACGCGCGACTGCCATTGCCGCGCCTGGTCTATGATTCTTTTGTCGCCTATCCAGTTCCGCGCAATCTGAACTATGCCTATGCATTTGGTGGCATTCTGGCGATCATGCTGGTTTCACAGATACTGACCGGCGTGGTTTTGGCGATGCATTACGCTGCGGACGTCGGGCTGGCATTCAACTCCGTGGAAAAGATCATGCGCGATGTCAATTCGGGCTGGCTCCTGCGGTATCTACACTCGAACGGCGCATCCATGTTCTTCCTGGCGGTGTACGTACATATCTTCCGCGGGCTTTATTATGGCTCCTACAAAGCGCCACGCGAACTGTTGTGGATTCTTGGAGTGATCATACTCCTCCTGATGATGGCGACCGCCTTCATGGGTTATGTCTTGCCATGGGGACAGATGTCCTTCTGGGGTGCAACAGTCATCACTGGATTTTTCACGGCATTCCCCGTTATAGGCGACCCGATCCAGCAGTTGCTCCTTGGTGGCTTTGCCGTGGACAATCCCACGCTCAACCGGTTTTTCTCGCTGCACTATCTGCTGCCGTTCATGATTGCAGGTGTTGTTGTCCTGCACGTATGGGCCTTGCACGTCACTGGTCAGACAAATCCTACTGGCATCGAGGTCAAATCCAAGACCGACACTGTTGCCTTCACGCCCTATGCGACCGTCAAGGATGCATTTGGGATGGTGATTTTCTTCATCCTCTTCGCCTACTTTGTCTTCTATCTACCGAATTACATGGGCCACCCGGACAATTACATCCAGGCTGACTCTCTAAAAACGCCTGCTCACATCGTCCCTGAATGGTACTTCCTGCCGTTTTACGCGATGCTGCGCGCGATCACCTTCAACATCGGGCCGATCAACTCCAAGCTCGGCGGCGTCCTGACGATGTTCGGTTCGATCGCAATCCTGTTCATTGTGCCGTGGTTAGACACATCGAAGATACGTTCTGCTGTCTACCGCCCTTGGTATAAGCTGTTCTTCTGGCTCTTCGTCGCCAATGCCATCATGCTTGGCTGGCTGGGATCGCGTCCTGCCGAGGGCTTGTACACATTGTTCTCCCAGCTTGGCACTGCCTACTACTTTGGCTTCTTCATTGTCCTGATGCCGCTCCTTGGTCTGATCGAAACACCGCGGCGCTTGCCCAACTCGATCACCGAAGCGGTGCTTGCGAAAACCAGGAGTGGCGGCCAACCGGCCGGTGTTGCGGCCGCTCCGGAAACCAGGGCTTGAGAATCGTGAAGGGCTCAAACATGAAAAAACTCCTCCTCGGTCTCGCTGCTGCCGGCCTCGGTGTTGTGCTGGCGCTTGGCACCGTGAATGCTGCCGAAGAAGCACACAATGCTGCTGAACCAACGCATTTCCCGATCAAAGAGCCGGAAGAGATGCAGTGGTCTTTTGCCGGTCCATTCGGTCACTACGACAAGCAGCAGCTACAGCGCGGTCTGAAAATCTACAAGGAAGTGTGCTCTGCTTGCCACTCGATGCATATGGTCGCTTTCCGTTCACTTGAAGAACTTGGCTATTCGGAAGCTCAGGTGAAGGCTTTTGCCGCCGAGTACGAAGTGCAGGATGGCCCCAATGCCGAGGGTGAAATGTTCACTCGCAAGGCACTTCCATCCGACTATTTCCCCTCACCATTTCCGAATGCGCAGGCGGCAGCTGCAGCTAACAACGGTGCTGCGCCGCCTGATTTCTCTCTCATTGCCAAGGCGCGCGCAGTTGAACGCGGCTTTCCGCGTTTCATAACCGACATTGCCACGCAATATCAGGAAGGCGGTCCTGACTACATTCACGCCCTCCTTACCGGCTATGGTGAGACTCCGCCCGAAGGTATGCAGATACCCGAGGGTACGCACTATAATCCCCATTTTATCTCTGCTAAGTCGCTTGCGATGGCACAGCCTCTGCAGGATGGCCAAGTGACCTACGATGATGGCGCACCGCAAACCCTGTCTCAGTATTCTCAGGACATCGCAGCGTTCCTGATGTGGGCTGCAGAACCGCATCTGGAAGAGCGCAAGAAGACGGGTTTCCGCGTCATGGTCTTCCTTATCCTTTTCGCAGGTCTGGTCTATGTGGCCAAACGCAGGATCTGGGCCGACGTCGAACATTGATCGACGGAAGATGCCGAGTTTGAAGGGGGCGCGCTGCGCCCTTTTCTTTTGAAGGCAGATTATTAGATTATCGTGTCTATCGACGGTATGAAGGATTGAGAGATGGATTCAACGCTGAAGCAGACGCTGTTTGAGGCTATCCGCAACATTCCTGATTATCCAAAACCCGGTGTTATGTTTCGCGACATTACGACTTTGCTCGGTAATGCACGCGCCTTCCGGCGGGCGGTTGATGAGCTGGTGCATCCTTATGCTGGCGGTAAGGTGGATAAGGTGGCGGGTATCGAAGCGCGAGGCTTTATCATCGGCGGGGCAATGGCACACCAGCTTTCCTCCGGATTTGTGCCTATACGCAAGAAGGGCAAGCTCCCGCACGATACGGTGCGAATTGCCTACAGTCTTGAGTACGGTATCGACGAGATGGAAATGCACCGAGACGCCATTGTGCCTGGCGACAAGGTCATACTGGTGGACGACCTTATTGCAACCGGCGGTACCGCGGAGGGGGCAGTGAAGCTGTTGCAGCAAATGGGTGCGGATATAGTCAGCGCTTGTTTCATCATTGATCTGCCGGAACTCGGCGGCCGCCGAAAGCTCGAAGCTCTAGGCGTGAATGTTAGAACTCTGATTGCCTTCGATGGCCACTGACCTTATTCCGGCAGCGCAATAAGTGCCGCACTATCGAATTCCAGCACCTTTTCGTCCCGCTGATTATAGGCCGCCGAGTACATTTGCATCATGGACCACCCAGGACGGGACTTAAGTGCTCGGACGTTCTTTATAGTACGTGTGAAGCGGATCGTATCGCCGGCGTAGACTGGCTTCAGCCATTTGAGATTTTCAAAACCGGGAGAGGGCCCGAATTGTGGCGGCTTCTCGCCGCGCGCCATAGCGGCCTTGACCACGGACTTCATGTCCTCGACGTTCAGCCGCATCCAGACCGCGGTGGTATGCCAGCCAGAGGCGCAAAGTGCCCCGAAATTACTCTTCCTGGCAGCTTCAGGATCGACGTGAAAGCGCTGGGGATCGTACTTTGTGGCAAATTTGACGATCTCGTCTGCCGTGAACGAGTATGTGCCGAGGTCACGTTCAACGCCGATAAATTCTTCGATCCATTCGTTCATATCGAAGACGGCTCCCGCAGAGAAAACATCGCGGTGTGCTCCAGTTCGCAAACGAGCACATCGTTCTGGTTGAATAGGGCATGATGCAGCTTGACGAACCCCAACGACGGTTTGGACTTGGACAGCCGTCGCTCTAGGATCGTCGTCTTGCCGATGAGTGTATCACCGGCAAGAACCGGTTGTTTCCACTTCACGTAATCAATCCCGGGAGCGCCTTGCGACGTTGAATCCAGAAGGTACGCGTCACACAGCATACGCATGAACATGGACACCGTGTGCCACCCAGAGGCGGCCAGGCCTCCGAGAATGCTGGCCTTTCCTGCTGCTTCATCAAGATGAAAAGGCTGCGGGTCGAACTGGGTGGCGAAATCGATGATCTCTTCAGCCGTTACGAGCTTGGCTCCCAGCGGCCAATCACTACCGGGAACGAAATCCTCATAGGCATAGCGCGGAGAATGCTCTCTCATGTAACGCCTGACGTTAAGTGTTGAACCTGAAAAGCATGATGTCTCCATCTTGCACGACATATTCCTTGCCTTCGTCGCGCGCCTTGCCAGCTTCCTTCGCAGGTACTTCGCCGCCGAGCGCAACATAGTCCTGATAGGCAATCGTCTGGGCGCGAATAAAGCCCCGTTCGAAATCCGTGTGGATAACGCCCGCCGCCTGTGGCGCCTTTGACCCGCGTTCTACAGTCCAGGCGCGCGCTTCCTTCGGACCAACCGTGAAATAGGTAATTAGGTGAAGCAATCTGTACCCTGCGCGGATGAGGCGGTCCAGCCCGGGCTCATCAAGATTCATGGCTTCAAGATATTCCTTCGCCTCTGGCTCCGGCAGTTGCGCGACCTCAGCTTCGATGGCCGCAGAGATCGTTACGGTCTCGGCGCCCTGGCCTGTAGCCATCTCTTCTACAGCCTCAGTATATTCATTGCCTGTGGCTGCATCCTCCTCTGCAACATTGCATACGTAAAGCACGGGCTTGGAGGTCAGGAGGTTCAAATCCTGTAGAATAGCAAGGTCCGCTGCAGAAATGCCGTTCAACATAAACCGGACAGGTTGGCCGTCTTGTAACAGCGCCAGCGCCTGTTCCATGACAGGCAGCACGGTCAGCGCCTCCTTATCCTTGCTGCTCGCACGCTTGCGGAATTGGACAATGCGACGTTCCAGACTTTCCAGGTCCGACAGCATGAGTTCGGTTTCGACGGTCTCTGCATCGGAAACAGGATCGATACGCCCCTCGACATGGGTGATGTCGTCATCTTCGAAGCAACGCAGGACGTGGATAATCGCGTCGACTTCGCGAATATTGGCCAGGAACTGATTGCCCAGACCTTCGCCCTTTGAGGCACCACGTACAAGACCGGCGATATCAACAAAGCTGATGCGCGTGGGCACGATATTGGCAGATTTGCCGATCTTGGCAATCGTCTGCAAGCGGGGATCTGGTACGGCAACCTCACCGGTATTCGGCTCGATCGTACAGAACGGATAGTTTGCAGCTTGAGCAGCAGCAGTTTTGGTCAAGGCATTGAAAAGCGTCGACTTACCGACATTGGGCAGCCCAACTATGCCGCACTTGAAACCCATAATATGCGATCCTTATTCTTTCTTGCCGAAAAGTTTGTTCAGCATTTCGGCCATGGGGCCGGATTTTGGAATGGCGATAGCAGGTTTTTGGCTTCTCGCCTGTCGGATGTGACTTTGGCCCGTAGATTTTGAAATCAGCTTTTCAGCCTTTTCCCGATCAAACTTGCTGCCTGTGCCGACAGCCAGCGAGACGCGGTTCATGAAACCAGCATCGTCCTTCTTGGCAAGCAAACCCGCATTGGCTGCAATTGCATCGAACAGCGGTTGCAGCCATTCATTGTCTGACTTGGCAAAATTGCCGAGTACATGGTTTGTGACCATTTCCTTGGCGCCCGGATGACCAATGCCGATACGGACGCGGCGATAGTCTTTTCCGCAGTGGGCGTCAATTGATTTGATGCCATTGTGCCCGCCGGAGCCACCGCCCGTCTTTACACGCACTTTGCCAGGCGCCAGATCAAGCTCATCATAAATGACAACAAGATCGTGCAGGGCGAGCTTGTAGAAGCGCATTGCTTCACCAACAGCTTGGCCCGAAAGATTCATGAAGGTCTGCGGCTTGATAAGAATGGTTTTTTCGCCGTCGATGGTCCCGTCGGCGATGAGGGACTGAAACTTCTTGGTCCAGGGAGAGAAGCTGTGGCGGCGATGTATTTCATCCGCCGCCATGAAGCCGATATTGTGCCGGTTGGCAGCATATTGGGAGCCCGGATTGCCAAGACCTGCGATGAGCAGCACGTGCCTAGCTCCCAATATCAAAGAAGACGATTACTCGCCTTCTTTTTCCGCAGGTTCAGCGGTTTCGGCTACTGCTTCAGTCGTCTCTTCCTCAGCGGCGAGAACAGCGGGAGCCGCAATCGTAGCGATGGTGAAGTCCCGATCCTGGATGACCGATGTTACGCCCTTTGGCAGGGTAACGGCGGAGATGTGAATCGAATCGCCAATTTGCGTGCCAGTCAGGTCGATGTCGATGGCGTCCGGAATGGCATTGGCCGGGGCATGAAGTTCAATATCGTGACGTACGATATTGAGAACACCACCGCGCTTGATGCCTGGCGAAGCTTCCTCGTGAAGGAAATGGATCGGTACATGCACGTTTACGACCGACTTGGCCGTTACGCGCAGGAAGTCGACGTGCACTGGCTTGTCACTGACAGGATCAAGCTGGAAGTCCTTGGGAAGGACCTGGATCGACTTGCCATCCAGAAGGATATTGGCAATCGTCGTCTTGAAACCGCCGCCGTGAATTTTGTAGTATAGCGTCTTGTAGTCGAGGGTGATCGAGACTGGTGCCTGCTTGTCACCATAGATGACAGCTGGCACTTTACCGTTGCGGCGAATTTCCCGGGAGGACCCCTTACCAACCCGTTCGCGCGCCTCGGCCTTGAGCTCGTATGCTTCGCTCATGGCATTTCCTTTCGAGGTTCAAATCTGGAGTGTTCTTCGACTGCCGTATCGGCTGTTGAAAAAACATGAAGCGGTCGCACGCTCATCCGAACCGGATGAAATGACCGCTCCATTCCGCGTTGCCTCCAAGGGTGTCTACGCGGATGGCGGCTCTATAACGGAAAGCAGACCGATGTGCAAGTTTGTTGCTGGCGTTTATGGCCTAGTCGAACAGGCTGGATACGGATTCTTCCGATGCCGTGCGCGAGACAGCCTCGCCGATGAGATCGGATATCGACAATACGCGTATGTTGGCAGCAGCCTCGATCGCAGGGGTTGGTTGAATGGAATCTGTGATTACGAGTTCCCTGAGCTTGGAACTTGTGATGCGCGCGACCGCTCCGCCTGAGAGTACACCATGGGTGATATAGGCGGTAACGCTGGTGGCGCCCTTTGCAAGAAGCGCCTCGGCAGCATTGCAAAGAGTGCCGCCGGAATCGACAATGTCGTCGAACAACAGGCAGTCTTTGCCGCGCACGTCACCGATTACGTTCATGACCTCCGACTCTCCCGGACGATCACGGCGCTTGTCGACGATAGCAAGCTGTGCGTCGATGCGTTTGGCAAGTGATCGCGCACGCACCACGCCGCCTACGTCGGGCGAAACGACCATGACATTGGATTTGCCATAATGTGCACGGACATCGCGCGCGATAACCGGTACGGCGTAGAGATTGTCGGTCGGTATATCAAAGAACCCCTGAATCTGCCCTGCATGGAGGTCAAGTGTAAGGACCCTGTTTGCGCCGGCTTCCGTGATCAGGTTGGCAACGAGCTTGGCGGAAATAGGCGTGCGCGGTCCGGGTTTGCGGTCCTGCCGCGCATAGCCGAAATAGGGAAGGACGGCTGTGATGCGCTTTGCCGAGGAACGGCGGAACGCGTCGATCATTATCAGCAGTTCCATCAGATGGTCATTTGCCGGAAATGACGTCGACTGCATGACGAAGACATCCTCGCCGCGCACATTCTCTTGAATTTCGACGAAGATTTCCTGATCGGCAAAGCGCCGAACGCTCGCCTTTCCAAGCGGAATGTTGAGATATTTGGCCACAGATTCGGCAAGAACCCGATTGGAATTGCCCGCGAAGAGTTTCATTCCGTCTTTTCCCCACGTCTTTTTCAGAGCGTAGCCAATTAAAGGATATGGCGGGCCTTTTACTGCGCCTGACGCAGTTTGCAAGCCGGCAGCCGGGATTCATGTGCAGTTGAGCCGGATTATCGGCTTAACCGTGTAAATATGTCACGTCTTGGCGCCGGAAACCCAAGCCAGATATCCTTGTATGGCCTTATCTGCGATACCTTCCATAACCTTCGCGGGGACAGTACTCCATGGGTCGGCTCCCCCTCCCGGAACTTTCTCCTGCCCCTGTATGCGGTGCAGGCGTGTGCCTGCAGGATCGAGCACGTCCCAGACGTAGATAATCGTTGTCTGATTGCCGTCAGGAAGCGCGGAAAAATAGCCCTTCATGATGTGAGTATTGTCTGTTTCCGCCGCTGTGCCAAGGGTGATGCCTTTTTCCTTCGCAAGAGCGGAGAGACGCTGGGACAGGGGTGTTGCTGCAGCTATCGGCGCTCCAACGATCGGCGCGAACCGCAGCTTTGCAGTGCGCTGTGTGGCACCTGATGGCGCCATCTGAGCTGCTCCAGCCGCTGTAGTACTCGCACCTGCCGGTGCCGGGGTTGGAGCACCCGGCGTGGCTGGCTGCGTGGTTGTGGCAGGGGCCGGCGTCGACGGGGCGCCTGCGGCAGGAGCTGCCTGACTCGGTTGCGTCGGTGGCAGATCTGCTTTGGTCACACCAATTGGGGATTCTGAACTATTACATGCCGTTAGCGAGAGACCGGCCACCAATGCGAATACGCACGTCAGCAAATTGCGAGACTTCATCTTGAACAAACCCCGTAATGGGTCACGCACGCGCCCATTTTACAAACAGAAACAGACCAAAGTTTTATTTTACGATCAAGTCAAGTGATTGGCGCGAGAGCGGTTCCGCCTGACCATTGGTTGTAAGATATGTTCGGCCCAGAGTCATCGCCGTCTGACTGTCGGAATCCATGATGATCATATGCGCAAACAGGGTCATGTCCGGCTGTATACGTTCCGGATTGCCTGAATAAAACATGGGCATGTCCATCCATGATGGCGTAAAACGGGCACCGACTGAGTACCCGCAGGCATTGAGCCGGTGCTTGGTCAGTTCATGCGCCTCCATCACCTTGGCATGTGCATCGAATACATCCCCAAAGGTGAAGTCGGGCGTCATCGCAGCTTCAACTGCCTCAAGCGCTTCGTGGGCGGCGTCATACAATTCCTGATGCCGTTTCGATACCTTGCCCGTAAGAACAGTGCGCATCATGGGCGCATGATAGTGACGATAAACACCGGCCCATTCCAGCGTCAGCTGATCCGCTCTTGTGAGTTTACGCCGTCCTGACTTATATCGGCAAAGAAGTGCATCATCGCCCGAGCCGATTATGAACTCGTTGGCAGGGTAATCTCCGCCGCCAGCGAAAATCGCCGATTGCATCGCTGCCAGGATTGCGCCTTCGTCGGCGCCAGCCTTAATGATTTTCAGCGCAGCATCCAAGGCCTCGTCACTCAGTTCCGCAGCCCGGCGACTATAAACGATTTCCGCGGGGCTCTTTAGGAGGCGCAATTTGTCGACGACACCCGATATGTCGACAAGGTGTCCAAAAGCGGTGAGCTGTTCGTCGAGTTTACGTCCATTGGCGGCCGTTAGTCCGTGTGTCTGGTATTCGATACCTATGCGGCAGCCCAGCAAGTCGAGATCGTTGAGGAGTTCGCGCAGATCGGCGGCAGGATTCGCGTTGTCGCGGTCGGCCCACACGATGATGTTTTCGATATTGGATGTCTGCCGCGCCTGTCTCAAATCGGCGGAACGTGTCATCAGCACGTTGCTGCCGTCAGCCTTGACGACGAGGCACTGGAAGAAGCAGAAGCCGAATGTGTCATAACCCGTCAGCCAATACATGCTCTCCTGGGCAAACAGCAGGACTGCATCAAGCTTCTGCTCGGCCATCACCATCATCAGCCGGTCACGGCGCGCGTTATATTCTTCCGGTTCGAAATGAAGGGCCATATTCATTGCTCCGTGATCATGATCGCTGATATCTGGCGGCCGTAGTCGGCTTCCTTGCGGTGAGTGCTGCGGCGGTAGGAGAAAAACAGCTCCTCATCCGCATAGGTGCATGTTTGGAGGCTCGATGCTCTTACTCCCGATCGTTCGAGACGAGTGGTTATAAATGACCACAGGTCGAACATTTTGTGATCCTCTTTGGCGGAGTCACGAAAGAAAGTCCGGTAGGAAAGATTCGCATCAGCGAATTGTTCATAGAACTCGCTGCCAACCTCGTAATTGTCTGGCCCGATCGTTGGACCCAAAACAGCCTGTATGCGGTCGCGACGAGCGCCAAGGGCAATCATCGCGTCGATTGTGTTCTCGAGAATCCCGCCAATTGCACCACGCCAGCCCGCATGTGCTGCTCCGATTATTTTCGCCTCTGCATCGGCAAAAAGAACGGGACCGCAATCTGCAGACAGCGCTCCGATGACGACGCCCGGGGTAGCGGTCACCATAGCGTCCGCTTTTGGCCTCTCGCCTTCAAGCGGCCCCGTCACGGTCATGACGTCCGCAGAATGAACCTGATGGACCGTAACAAGGTGCGATAATGGCGCTCCGAGTGTTTCCGCCACACGCCTGCGGTTTTCCCGAACGCGTCCCGGATCATCGTTTGAGCCGCTGCCGACATTCAGGCCACGATAGATGCCGTCCGATACACCGCCCTCGCGCGTAAAAAATCCATGGGCGATACGATTGTTCTCAGGCGATCCCAGCAAGGCTGAACGCAGTGGAGCTGGTTTGTCTGGTGTAGTCATGTGGGACGCCTTTCAAGGGAGCGGATGGTGGTTGAGCAACCGAACGAAGTCAATTGCAAGAATCTGCGGTTCCTAGTTTGAGGCGAAGGGGAAAACATGTGTCGCTGTATCGGCCACGCATAGCGTTTTAAACAAGGTTCCCATCTGTTCCGGGGCGGCCAGGCGTTCCACGTCAAGTCGAATTTTATCCTGCACCTCGACGGATTTTCTCCGGCCCAGCGCGCCTGCACGATCAAGCAAACCCATGGCAAGGAGGAACTCGCCTTGTGTCATCGCGCCGGTCTTGCAGCCTTCGGCCCTGGCTGCCAGCGCCAGACTATGGAAATCCACGTGGGTTGTAAGATCTGCGGCACCCGGAATGTGAAGCACATCGACCGCATTGTGGCGGCTCAGGGCCTGTAGAGTATCTCCGAAACCCTGATGGAGATGTCCATAGTCGAAGACAAGCGCCGCTCCTCGATCCCGATGAATGCGCGCAGCGATTTCATGCATGAGTGCGTCGCGAGCTGGAGCTACTTCGAAGATGCTGCCTTCGGGCGCAATGTCGTTGCCGGGTGGAAGGCCCTCGTCGATAGAGCCGCTGCCTACAGCGAAGGTAAGATTCATCTGTTCGTCAAGTGCGATCACGCGTTCGGCAAAGCTGCCGTTCGTCTTGACGAATTGGCGAGAGGGTATGGCATCGAAAAGCTCATTGGCGATCAAGATGAGAGGACCGGAGCCAACATCGTTGAAGTGCTTCTTCCAGATTATCGAGGTTCCGTGCTTTGCCAGTATCGCTTTTTGTATTTGCTCGAGCCGGCCGCTGATCTCTACCAAGTAAATCCTGGCAGCCTGGGTAAAATTCGGCGCAATCTTGTTGGCGGCCCGCAACAGGTCCTTCATGAGCGTACCGCGTCCAGGACCGATTTCGCACAGTACAAACTCAGCTGGCGAACCGAGAGCTTGCCAGGTATTCACGCACCAGACACCGATGAGTTCACCGAATATCTGACTGACTTCGGGCGCTGTGACAAAATCGCCGTCTTTGCCGAACGGTTCTCGGTTGGTGTAGTAGCCCTCGTCACGGTCGAACAGACACATTGCCATGTAGTCGGCAACGCTGATCGGACCAGTCGCTGCGATTTGCCGGATAATGCGCTCCTTGAGCTTCATCGTCCTGTCGCAACCTCCGGATTGCGCGCAGACAGAATGAATGTAAGTCCGACCAGCACCATGGGCACTGAAAGTACCATTCCCATCGTCAACCAGCCACCATAGAGATAGCCGAGTTGCGCATCCGGTTCGCGGAAAAACTCGACAAAAATTCTCGACAGGCCATAGAGCATGACGAATGTGCCACCGATGAAGCGCGGGCATTTTAACTTGCGGCCATAGAAAATCAAAATAGCCAAGATGGCGAACAGCACCAGGCCTTCCAACGCAGCCTCATAGAGTTGGCTCGGATGACGTACGAAAGGACCGCCGGTCGGAAAGACGATCCCCCAGGGCACATCTGTCGGGCGGCCCCACAACTCGCTGTTTATGAAATTGGTCATGCGTACCAGTCCGAGGCCGACAGGAACACCCGCAGCTACTATATCAAGCATACTATAGACATTGATGCGGCGAGATCTGGCGAAAAGTACCATGGCCAGGATGGTGCCCAGCATGCCCCCGTGAAACGACATGCCGCCCTCCCAGACTTTGAAAACATCCAGAGGATGGGCGATATAGCGGGCAAAGTCGTAAAACAGGATGTAGCCGATGCGACCGCCCAGCACGACGCCGAGCGCAGCCCACATGACGAAATCGTCAAGGTCAGTAGGCTTCATCGGCGGTGTGTTGTTGGCCCAGAGCCTCGGGTTGCTGACAAGCTTCTTCGCATACCACCAGGCGAAGAGGATACCGGCGACATAGCCAAGGCCATACCAGTGGACGGACAGCGGACCCAATGTAAAGATAACTGGATCTATATTGGGGAATGCGATCGCGGCAAATGTTGGCAGCAGAATTTCGCTCACGAGGCACTCCATTATCGCGATTCAATTTTGCGGGACCATGCGCGAGGGCAGGAACAGCGTCAAGTTGGTCCAGCGGTAACATTTGCGCGTCACCTTCAAGCGCCAACTTGCTTGCAATCGTCTGGCGTGACGATTATCTGATTGGAAAATGAGAGAGGTGTCCGGCCATGAACAATGGATCCAACCGCGTTCTTGATGAACTGGCAAAGCTCGTAACGGATGCAGCGGGTGCCGCTCAGGGCGTACGACGTGAAGTCGAGACAGCCTTCCGGGGCCAGGCAGAACGTCTGTTGAATACAATGGACGTCGTCCAGCGCGAAGACTTCGAAGCTGTTCGCGAAATGGCAATTCGGGCGAGAGCGGAAAACACGGCGCTTCTGGCAAGGATAGAAGCTTTGGAGGCTTTGGTCGGAAACAAGTCCCAACCCGCCAAGACTGCCAAATCATCGGCTGCAGGCAGCCGTGCCAAGAAAGATCCATCGTAAAACAACGGGTTTAAACTGGCGATTTGCGGCCGGTATTTCGTGCATCGCGCAGCTGTAGTGCCTGCACTATCATGCGTTGGTTGGCTCGCGCAATGAATTGCGCCTGGTTACCGAGGACATTCTGTTCTGTTTTGCGCTATCCCCAAATTAAATCTTAAGTATTTATCAACAGGTGAAAATCGCCGAAAATCGTTTTCTTAGAGTCAGTTAAAGCCTGCTCGTGAATCAAACTCGCAACTTCTGTCCACATCCATTCCTGTCATTCGACCAAAAGGGGGCTGGCGCTGGGACTCAGCATCAATACACTGAAAACACAGCATGATTCGTTTCGGCGATCATGCAGCGGTTAACAAGCTCTTAACCGCGAACCGGCGGATGCGTTCTATCAGCCGGTGAGTTTTCAAGCGTTTGGTATCTTTTGGGTGGGTTCGCTGTGTTCCCGCAGCTTCATACGAGATTCGGTTAGCAGGTATTGGCAATGAGCCTTCTGGAAATAGAGATTGCGCGCGATTTACACCCGGTCGATGTGATCGAGCATGTAGCCAACGCAAATGAGTGGGCTTTCGAGCGCACCGGGGAAGATGAGATCGCCATTACCGTTGAGGGTAGTTGGACAGATTACCAGATATCCTTCTCGTGGATGGAAGATTTCGAAGCGCTGCATCTGGCTTGTGCTTTCGACATCGCTGTCAGCGAGCCGCGCGTCAATGAAGTGATGCGTCTGCTGTCTTTGATTAACGAGCAACTTCTCATGGGGCATTTTGATCTCTGGCGACAGGAGGGCGCGGTCATGTACCGACAGTCACTACTGTTATCCGGAGGTGCCGAACCGACGAGCAAACAGGTTGAGGTCTTACTATCGAGCGCGCTGGACGCCTGCGAGACATATTTCCAGGCCTTCCAGTTCGTTGTCTGGTCGGGTTCAACGGCGCGGGAATCACTCGACAGCATCCTGTTCGAGACAGTAGGTTCCGCCTGAGGCAACACAAGCCAGGACCAGTATTGTGCCGACAATCACGTTCAATGATTTCGAGAAAGTGGACATCCGCGTCGGCACGATCGTAGAAGCCGAGACGTTTCCTGAGGCGCGCAAGCCGGCTTTCAAGCTGAAGATCGATTTCGGTCCTGAGATCGGCATTAAAAAATCGTCAGCTCAGATTACCCGGCACCACAAACTCGAAGAATTGGTGGGTCGGCAAGTGATGGCGGTGGTCAATTTTCCACCGCGCCAGATCGGCCCCTTCATGTCGGAAGTGCTGACGCTTGGCTTTCCAGATGAAGAAGGTGCCGTTGTACTTGCTTCAGTCAGCAAACCGGTTCCGGATGGTGGCAAGCTCTTCTAGGAAACAGAACCATATCGCCGCCATGAAATGCTGCGATATGGTTCCGCGGTCGTGCCTCCGGGAGGATCTAAATCTCATATCGTCTTGGCTGACATCTCCTTGGCTATGTAGTCGGCCTGCCTGATCGCGAGACTGACGATTGTAAGCGTGGGATTCTCAGCTCCTCCGGTCGTGAACTGACTACCATCGGATACGAACAGGTTGGCGACGTCGTGGCTCTGGCCGAACTTGTTGACGACTCCATCCTTGGCCTTCTCGCTCATGCGGTTCGTGCCAAGATTATGTGTTGAAGGGTAGGGTGGTGTCGGGAAGACACGCGTTGCCCCGACGGCTTCATAGAGTGCCTTTCCCTGCTCATAAGCGTGATCGCGCATGGCGATATCATTCGGATGATCATTGAAGTTCACGTTTGCTATGGGAAGGCCATACTTGTCCTTCTCGTTCTTATTGAGGGTGATCCGGTTGTCTTCCTGCGGCATGTCTTCGCCCACGATCCACAGGCCAGCCATGTTAACGTATTGATCGAGTGCCGATGTAAAGGACCGGCCCCACCCGCCGGGGTCGAGGAATGCTGCCATGAACGGCAGGCCGAGCGACAATGTTTCCATCTCATAGCCACCGACAAAGCCGCGGGATGGATCGTGACGGGCTTCGTCGCGGATGATGCCAGCCATTGTCGTTCCACGATACATGTGAACCGGCTTTTCGAAGATGCCGTATACCGACCCGGTGGTGTGGCGCATGTAGTTGCGGCCCACCTGACCCGATGAATTGGCAAGGCCATCAGGAAACATGCTTGTTGCAGAGTTGAGCAGTAGGCGTGGGCTTTCGATGGAATTTCCAGCAACAGCGACAACGCGTGCCTTTTGCAACTGTTGCTTGCCATCCTTGTCCACATATACAACGCCGGTTACCTTGCCGCTCTTGTCGTGCTCGATCTTCTGAGCCATGGAGTTGGGGCGTACTTCAAGCTTTCCGGTTTGTTCCCCTTTGGGAATTTCCGTATAAAGGGTTGACCACTTTGCGCCCCACTTGCAGCCCTGGAAGCAGAAGCCGGTTTGTTGGCACGACATGCGACCATCGCGCTCAGCGGTATTGATCGCCATATTGCCCGTGTGGCAATCCTTGTAGCCAAGCTTGTCAGCGCCGGCCTTGAGAACCTTGAAATTGTTGTTACCCGGCAACCCGGCGATGCCGTTGGTACGGGTAACGCCCATCTTGTCCTCGGCCTTGGCGTAGTAGGGTTCAAGGTCCGCCAGGGTAATGGGCCAATCGAGCAGACTTGCGCCTTTAACTTTGCCATAGTGAGTAAGTGCCTGAAACTCATGGTCTTGAAACCGGAGAGAGGCCCCTGCCCAGTGGGTCGTGGATCCGCCGACGGACTTGACTATCCATGCGGGGAGATTGGGGAAGTCCCTGGCTACTCGCCAATCACCTGATGTGGTTCGCTTATCGACCCAGGCAAGCTGGCCGAAACTGTCCCATTCATTGTTGGTAAACTCTTCGTACTCGTGGCGGGCACCGGCCTCGAGTATAACGACGTCAATGCCTTTTTGAGCGAGTTCGTTGCCGAGCGTTCCGCCGCCCGCGCCAGAACCGATGATGACGACAACACTATCGTCCTTGAGATCATAAGGTGCAGCCATGGTTTCCTCCCACTAGCCAGAAATATATTCGTCGCTTACGGCCTATAGCCATTCGATATCGCTGAAGCCGCGGGCGATATAGCCGCCCTTGGAATAGGACTCTCCCTCGTAACCAAATAGCGGCCAGATCTCCTCCTGGTTATAAAGACCGGTGACGAGCCCGCCTCGAACGGTTTGGAAGAAAGGCGTGTCTTCGACTTTCCGGAGAATCGCCAGCCGGTCATCCTCCCATCCTAGACCGATGTAGCCACCCTTGCCGGCGCGCTTGTCGAGATCGGCAATGCCGTCTTCGATCAGCTTCTTGGTCTCGGCGTCCTCACCCGCTTTCGCGTCGTAGGGCTTGACTGCGATGGCGTAGAAGCGGTCAGGGATATGATCGTGGGGATAGATATCCCTCGCCAACTGAATCAGCGTCACCATTGTTTCCGGCTTGAGATTGGATGTGTCCAGACCCCAAGCGAATTCCGGATGAATGATCGAACTGCCGCTTATGACGAGGATGGCGCCGAGGCCAACTGTGCCGCCCTTCAAGAGGTCGCGTCGCGATAGCCGGTGTTTGTCGTTGGGCTGCGGCGCATCTCGTGTCGCCGCCTTGCGGTTGAAGATGGTAACCATAGAAGTTCCTCCCTTGCTTGCTATCGGCGTCCGGCGAGCATTGCCGCCGAACGTCCTTGCTGGCTGAATGGCGTTCCTCCAACGCCGCTGGCCGATATCACAAATACCGGCCCTGCCGTTGTAGAACCTCGATTTTGTAGCCGTCGGGGTCCTCAACGAAGAAGAAGCGCGCGAGCAACGTGCCGTCGCGCTTGAATTCCACAATATCGCGGATCTTGAGCTGCTTTGACTTCATGCGTTCATGTTGCGCGTCCAGATCGTCGACACTGAAAGCAAGATGGCCGTAGCCGTCGCCAATGTCATAGGCTTCGGTGCGCCCTTTGTTGATCGTCAGTTCAAGTTCGAAGCTTGTCTCGCTATTGCATAGATAAACGAGGGTGAAACTGTCGAAATCGAGCCTTTCCGCTACGTCCAAACCGAACGCTTCCTTATAAAACGACCTGGACTTCTCCTCGTCGAGAACGCGGATCATGGAATGAATGGCTTTTGCCAACAGCTCCTCCTAACGAACGATATGCCACCTGAAAACTAGTGTTGCAGTGTCAGGGCTTGTCGGCGATTATGAGCGTGGGAGAACAGAAGTGGTGGCAATCGGCTACCACACCGCAATACGGGCGGAATATTTTCGCTCATGATGCACAGATGCGCAAAATACCACTTTTGCGCGCTGGTAGCGACCATAATCGGGGAAAGCTGAAGGGAGGCTTTTGGAATGTGTAAGGTATTTGCAGAACAGGATCCGCAAGGCTATCGGCAGATCAATCGTTCTGTACGCATAGGCGGACATTCGACGAGCATTCAACTCGAGGCGACGTTCTGGAAACTACTCGACGAGATTGCCGAGAGCCAGAATATGACCACCCCCAGGTTCATTTCCACTCTGTACGACGAGGCACTGCAGGCGCAGGGAGACATTCCAAATTTTGCCTCCATGCTCCGCACGACGTGCGCTCTCTATCTACGTGGCGTGCAGACCTGTGCTGAAACAGTTGTCGTGAAGAACCCGCCGCTTGTCGGTGAACATGCTGCTTAGGCCGGAATTCTGACAATCGCCCTCAAGCCACCAGTGGGACTGTCATCAAGAATGATGTCTCCGCCGTGACTGCGGGCGATGTCAAGTGCTATCGCGAGGCCTAGCCCCGTACCACTTGAATCCTGATTGCGTGCTTCGTCCAGCCGAAAGAATGGCTTGAACACCTCCTCGCGCATTTCCTTCCGTATTCCCGGGCCGTCGTCATCGATGATTATGGTAAGCCATCCTTCCCGGTGATCGGCGGCCACTGAAACATTCCTGGCATAGCGGAATGAGTTAGACACCAGATTGGAGATCAGTCTTGAGAACGCGTTTGGGCGGACGTGAATTTCGGGTTTGCCGCGAATTTTCGAGGTAAAGCCGCGCTTGAGCAAAATGCCCTCCTCCTTCAACTTCGCGAAAAGCCGCTCCAGATTGAAGGTGCCCGTCTCCTCCTCGGCCTCGCTGCGGGCGAACGCCAAATAGCCTTCTAGCATCGATTGCATATCGTCGATGTCCTGCTCCATGGCCTCCGTATCCACCTTGCTGCCGACGAGCGCCAATTGGAGTTTGAAGCGCGTCAGAATGGTACGTAAGTCGTGGCTGACACCGCTTAGCATCGTTGTGCGCTGCTCGATCTGCCGTTCGATACGTTCGCGCATGACAATAAAAGCTGCGCCAGCCCTGCGTACTTCCTCGGCGCCGCGCGGCTTGAAATCGGGTGGTCCGGAGCGCCCCTTGCCGAAGCTATCGGCGGCGGTGGCAAGCTGTTGGATCGGTTTGATCTGGTTGCGCAGAAACAGGATGGCGATGGCGAGCAGGACAAGTGCCGAACCAGCCATCCAGACGAGAAATATCAGCGTGTTCGACGCATAGGCCTGGCTGCGGCGGGCGAAGACCCGCAGGACCTTGTTGTCGAGTTGTATTCGGATTTCCACGAGATCGGAATCACCGATCGTGTCGATCCAGAACGGCCGGTTGATCTGCCTCGTGATTTCCTCACCGAGGATACTGTCGAGAATCGAGAAAAATGGCTTTGGTCCAGGCGCCGGCAAAGGATCGGGGGGCAAGATCGATATGTTCAGCGATAATCTCTCGCGTGCAATCCGGATCAGGTTTTCATAGGCCGGGTCCTGCGGATAGGTTTCCATCAGGTCTATGACGCCGGCAATGTCGCGCACGACAGCCGTTGACAGGCGTTGCGTTACCGTCTGCCAGTGCCGTTCCATGAAAACAAAAGCGATCAGCGACTGAAGTAAAACCATAGGCGCAATGATGATGATCAACGAACGCGCGTACAGCCGCTTGGGCATCCAATGGGCGAGCCAGCGGGTGAACTTTCGCCAGGGAGCAAGCAATGTGCTGCGCCGACGTCGCCAGTGTCGCTTCCTGATTGCCAATGCGCGCTTTGCGGTGTCTGCCGGTGCCATATATCCAGTATCCGCATGCGCATTGAAAATGGAAGACGGATCGCTACTCCACGCTGAGTTTATAACCGACGCCACGCACCGTCTGCAACCAGACCGGATTGGCTGGATCATTCTCGATCTTGCGGCGCAGGCGGTTGATCTGGACGTCGATCGTCCGCTCGCCGACATCGCCTTCCTGACCGGTCAATTCGTGCCGTGGAACTGTTTCGCCGGCGCGGGCGGCGAATATCGCCATGATATCTTGCTCGCGATCTGTCAGGCGGATCAATTCGCCGGAACGCTTTAGTTCGCGTTTTGCTATCACAAACGTGTAGGGTCCAAAAACTATCTGCTCGATCTTTGCCTGCGTTGCCGGAGCACCGCGGCGCAGAATATTGTTTATGCGCAGGATCAACTCACGCGGATCAAACGGCTTGGGCAAATAATCGTCGGCACCCGCTTCGAGACCCGCTATCCGGCTGTCAGTTTCTGAAAGAGCCGTCAGCATCAGTATCGGAACATTCTTTTCCTGACGCAATGCCTGGGTAAGCGCAACTCCGCTCTCGCCAGGCATCATCACGTCGAGGATCAGGAGGTCATAGTCGATCCCGGTGAGCTTGCGCCGCGCTTCATCTGCGTTGGCAGCCACCGTAATGCGAAAGCCGCTGCCTGTCAGGTATTGCGACAGTAGATTTCGAATTCGGGTGTCGTCATCAACAATGAGCAGGTGCGGTGCGTCGTCTGAAAGCGGCAGTTCATCGCTTACCAATGTGTTTCCCCTTTGCGCGGACATTTGCGTCCTCCTTCTCCTCAAAATGAATTCTAGCCTGCCTTTGGCAGGCTGTCGATCTGTTGCCACTGGCCCGGATTTACCATTGCCCTGAGGAAATGCTCGATCACAGCTCGATTGGAAACGTCGATCTGCTCCAATGCACTTGTAATGCGGCGTGATTGCGGTGCTGCGAGCTCCAGCGCCAGTGCGCGTCCCTTGGGCGTCGGATAAAGTTCCCGCTGTCTCCGATCGCGTGGCCCTGGTACCTGCACGACATGCTCAGTATCGATCAGTTGCTTGAGCACGCGCGCAAGGCTCTGTTTGGTAATTTGCAGAACCTCGAGCAGTTCCGCGACCGTCATTCCCGGCTTGCGATTGATGAAGTACAGTACGCGATGGTGCGCCCGTCCGAATTCAAGTTTCTCCAGGATCATATCCGGATCGGCAGTGAAGTCGCGATAGGCGAAGAAAAACAGCTCGATAATGTCGAGTTGGCTTGCATCGGTTCTCGTCAGGGCTGTCTCAATATGGCGCTCTGGTGTATAAGATTTCATACAGGGTTCCCGCTCTTGTCTGAAATATGTCAGGTTTATTGACTTAATTTTAGACTGCTGATAATTTTTGGCAAGCTATTGGCCACGCTTTGAACTAATTGAAAAGCCACTGGGCGTTCTGAGATATTTCTCGTCCGCTTGTTGGTAGCGTGGCAATGGTACACCAATTGGCAATCGGGACCAGTTGGCGGAGACACCGTCCCGCAAAATTATCAGGAATCCAACGCCTGGAGGAAAACATGGCATCCGTTCCGTTTGATCAGCTTGAAGGTTACATCTGGATGAATGGCGAATTCGTTCGCTGGACGGACGCAAGGATCCACGTGCTTACTCATGGCCTTCACTACGCCAGTTCCGTTTTCGAGGGCGAGCGTGCTTATGGCGGCGAGATATTCAAGCTCAACGAGCATACCGAGCGTCTACACGAATCCGCCCGTATTCTCGGCTTCAAGATACCCTATGACGTTGAAGAATTGAACGATGCATGCCGCAAGCTTTTGGCCAAGCAAGGTTTTCAGGACGCTTATGTCCGTCCGATTGCATGGCGCGGGAGCGAGTCGATGGGCGTGTCAGCCCAGGCCAACAAGATCAACGTCGCCATCGCGATCTGGCAGTGGCCGAGCTATTTTGACCCTGCTCAAAAACTGAGGGGTATCAGGCTGGACATGGCCGAATACCGCCGCCCTGATCCAAGGACCGCACCTTCAAAGTCCAAAGCGGCCGGTCTTTACATGATCTGCACGATCTCCAAACATGCGGCGGAAGCCAAGGGCTATGCCGACGCGCTGATGCTGGACTGGCGCGGGCAAGTCGCCGAAGCAACTGGCGCCAACGTATTCTTCGTCAAGGACGGCATTATTCACACGCCCGTGCCCGATTGTTTCCTCGACGGCATCACACGCCGGACGGTAATTGAGCTGGCCAAACGCCGCGGCTATGAAGTCGTCGAGCGGGTGATAATGCCAGAAGAACTTGTTGATTTCGAGCAGTGTTTCCTTACAGGAACGGCTGCCGAAGTCACGCCAGTTTCGGAAATCAGTCGGTACCGCTTTACTGTTGGCGAGATCGCAATCAATCTGATGAATGATTACGCATCGGAAGTAATGCCGAAGAAAGCTGCAGCCGAATAATCTTGAATTAGAGCGAAGATGTGAGCTTGATACGCCTGCCAGCAGGTATCAAGTTGTTTGACATTGATTAAAACTTAGTCATCATGACGCTGGTCAGGCATGAGTCTGGCTTGAAACGTTGACGGGGTACAATCATGGAAGCGCTTCTTCCTATTATTATCCAGCTAATATCGGGTGGTGTCGGCGGAAATATTGTCGGCGGTCTTCTGAAAAACCTGAGTCTCGGAACAACCGGAAATACCGTTGCTGGCGGAATCGGCGGCCTTATTGGCGGTTATTTGACGCAATTCCTCGGCGCAGGCGGTGCCGAGATGGTAGCAAATGCTGCCGCTTCGTCTGGACTGGACATTGGTTCCATCATCGGTCAGGTGGCAGGTGGCGGTGTCGGCGGCATCATTCTTACTGCGATTGTAGGCTTCATCAAGAATTCGATGGCAAAGGCCTGATCCGAAAGCACCGAAGTCATTATTTTGAGGGCGGCTTACTGGCCGCCCTTTTCATTTGAGCATAGCGTATACTAAATGCGTTGACGACAATTTCAGAGCACAGGATTGGAACGATGGGACAATTGCAGGCTGGTATCATTCCCGTCACGGCTTTTCAGCAGAACTGCACGATCCTTTTTGACAGCGATGACAAGCATGGGGTGCTGGTTGATCCGGGCGGCGATCACGACAAGGTCTTGAGCGCCATATCGTCCAACGGGATCACTATAGAAGCGATCTGGATTACTCACGGCCACATTGATCACGCTGCCGGTGCGATGGACATGAAGGACGCGCTTGGCGTTGACATCATCGGCCCAAACGAGGCCGATCGTTTTTTACTGGAGAGCCTCGAGTCGAAGGCACTGAAGTACGGCGTGAGGGACGGCGTCCGCAACTGTACGCCGGATCGCTGGCTCAATGACGGCGATTCCGTATCATTCGGATCGCACGTTTTCGAGGTGTTGCACTGTCCCGGCCACGCCCCGGGCCACGTGGTCTACTTCAATCGGGCCGCGAAATTTGCCCATGTTGGTGACGTGCTGTTCAATGGCTCTATCGGGCGGACCGATCTTGAAGGCGGCGATCATGCTGCATTGATCAACTCGATCAAAACCAAGCTGCTGCCGCTCGGCGATGACATAGGGTTCATCTGCGGACATGGCCCAGGTGGTCGTTTTGGAGAGGAGCGGCGCACCAACCCCTTTCTGAATTAGGCATGAAGGAAGCCGCCGGTTTACCGGCGGCCCAAACGCAATTGATAGTCAATTGGCGTTGCAGAAATAATCACGCCCGTCATACCCGCGGAATGTTCCTGTCTCGGGGTTGAAGGAGCGATATCGATTTGCGCAATAGCGATACCAGCCGGGGGACCAGGGCTGGGCTCCATCATAGTAGCGGGGAGCGACTTCGCGATAGACGCGAACCGGACGCCGATAATAACCATCGTCATAGTCCCGGTAAATCGGCTCTGCCGGCTGAGCCAGAGCGCCACCAATCAACGCGCCTGCTGCCAAGCCAATGGCGCCAGCAGCGAGAGCATCGCCGCCGTCATAGTGACGATGGCGGTAGTAGCGGTCCGCCGAAGCCGGCGTGAGAGAAACCATCGCTGTAGCAACAGCCGCAGTTGCAAGCACTGCGATCTTCAAACCTCTGTTCATTTGTGCCTCCTTTGAAGCATTCCTTGGCGGACGTCTTTCAGTTCGCCTGATCGTTGGCTGGTTTTCACGGACTCCAGCGTTGGATCTGTTCTATTCAATTCAGAATGAATGCAGGCTGAACGGAAATCGTTCCGCAACCATTCCATAGGTGAGATTCTCACAGAATTTCAGCAAATCGGAGGCAAGAAAACGGCGCGATTAAATCCAGCAGCCGTTATCCGCAAACATCCTCGACCAAGGCGGCGGAGCAGACCTCGCCACGGCAGGTGGGTGAGACATGATCCCCGACTTTGTGCCGGGGATTCTGGCGGCTTTTGCCGCTGGATTATTCAGTCACCGCGATATTGACGGCCTTCGGGCCCTTGCCACGGCGATCAGGCTCGGTATCGAAGGAGACCTTCTGATTGTCTGCGAGACCTGTTAGTCCGGATGCCTGAACTGCCGAAATATGAACGAAAATGTCCGCTGCGCCATCATCCGGCTTGATAAAGCCAAAGCCTTTTTCACTGTTGAAGAATTTGACCGTACCGGTCTGTGCCATGCTCAGTTCCTTTTCCTTACTTACCGCGTTCCCCTCCGGGTTTGCGGGATTGGTAGTGCCGTTTTCAGTAGATACTTCCAACGGAGATCATGCAGGCAGTTCTCGAATTCAGGAAAGGAGCCGATCATCGCCAGGATTACTCCGGGCCCGGTATTATTGCGGTTCCGGCGCGCCGTTCTTCCAGTCTTCCAGTGTTCGCAAATGCCCGAACGCTTTGAGACTGCTAGAATAAGTGTTTTTTGGCAAGCAAAAGTTTTTTTTCAGCGCTTGTGTCTATATAGATTGCTTTGCAGCCTACACACTTGGACGTAGAATTGCGTGCACTTTGCGCGGCGGGCAAGTCGTTGAAATCAGGCTGTCGCGTTGATCACAAACCTATCTGTTGCGTAGCACGATGCACGCGCCACCTGCGCTGTGAAGCTGCGAACAGATTTGATTGGCTTCGCCGCGGGTATCCGCGCCAATCCTGACGGCATATATCCCACGCCTGCCCATTGCGGTTCTATTTCGGCTGATAACCGCTTCATGCTTGTCAAGAATAGCCGGAAACGCCCTGCGCAGACGTTGAAGTTGGCCGACAGCTGCCGAACGGCGAAAATTTCCGGCGATCTGTATGCCCCATGGTTTAGGTTTTATCTGAGCCATTGCAACGGTTGCGAAGCGGACTATCGGTAATTTCCTGCACGCGGTGTCGAAGTCGAGCTTGGCGTTCAGTGGCTGATTTGAGATTTCGGTTCCGGCTGCAAAATCATCAGCGGACTTACCGGTTATATCGAGTACATATTCCTCCGTTTCCAAGGGAAGGAAGCCGCCGCTCGCCAGCCATTTGGAGACGCGGCCAGGACCCGCATTGTAGGCCGCTGCGGCAAGCCCCCAATTGCCGAACGTCCCACGCAGTTCCTTGAGCAATGCGGCCGACGCAGGGAGAGCTTTTGCGAAATCGAAAGGATCATCGAGGTTTCGTTCTTTCGCGGTTCCGGGCATGAATTGTGCGATGCCCTGCGCGCCGACCGGGCTGATTGCCTGGGCGTCGAAACGGCTCTCTTTCCATATGAGCCTGGCAAAGAAATCGCGTGGTACGCCGTGTCCATCGGCATTGGTTGCGATGGCCACGCAAATTTGGCTTACTGTTGGTATGGGCGGTGTTGCCGGTACGGAAACGGATGGGTTATCAGCCGGCAGGGCCTGTTTTGCTGTCGCCAGTACAAGAGCAACGATGCCGAGTTGTCTGAGCCAATACACTCTTCTGCCGTTCCCATGTAGTCAGCGAAAGTAGCTGCGATGATCCCATCGTTTCCATATCATGGTATGACTTTCGGATGCATTACCATGTCCTCCCCCTTCTGAACCGCGATTTTGAGAAGTAACCATATGTCTGCAAACATCACCACTATAGGATTTGATGCCGATGACACGCTCTGGCAGAACGAGCAGTTTTTCCGGATGTCGGAAAGGCATTTCGCCGAACTGCTTGCTCCGCATGCCGATACGACTGACTTATCGAGCAGGTTGCTGGAAGTGGAAAAGCGAAATCTTGATCTCTACGGCTTCGGTATAAAGGGTTTCACGCTTTCCCTGATCGAAACGGCGGTTGAAATAACCAATGGCCAAGTGCCGTCTTCGGTTCTTGCAGAAATTCTGGCTGCCGGTCGCGAGATGCTACGCCACCCGGTCGAGACCTTGCCCCATGTGCAGCAAACCCTGGAGCGCCTGAACGAAGACTACAGGCTCGTCCTGATTACCAAGGGAGACTTGTTCGACCAGGAGCGGAAGCTGGCGCAATCGGGTCTGGGTGAGTTCTTCGATGCGGTGGAGATCGTAAGCAACAAGGATACCACGACCTACGAGCGCATCTTTCAGCGCCATGGAGATGGTCCAGCTCGAAGCATGATGATCGGCAACTCGCTGAAGTCCGATGTGGTGCCTGCAATCGAAGCGGGTAGTTGGGGTGTGTTTGTTCCGCATGAACTGACCTGGGTGCTCGAACACGTCGAAGCGCCGCTGACTGCACAGCGCTTTCGCCAGATTGAACATCTGGGCGAATTGGTGCCGTTGCTGGAAGAAATAGGTTGATTATTCGGCCGCTTGGGGCTCCTGCAAGTCCCCATCCGGGCCGTTCGGATCGCCTGCGGCCGTTTCACAGCCAAGATCGGGAAATGCGACCACACGATTACCGGTAAAATCGGTGCGTACCACAATGAGCCCCTGTTCCTCGAAGTAAGTAAGAAGCCGTCTCGCCCGTCGCGCCGAATGGGTACCATAGGCGCGAGCCAGTGTCGCGTCCGATGGGCAAGCGGCACCTTTGACTGCAGCCTGTGCGACGATAAAGAAGACGCCCTGCACGTCGTCCGGCAGGCTCGTGGAAAGTTCGAGTGCCCTCTGCCACGGCGCACCTTGTGCGGTTTCTCCGTCAATTCCAGCACGTGCGACCGCAAGATTGCGACGAAACGCTGGCAAAGAAAGCGGATCACCCTGTATCCTGCGAATGCGGCAACGAACGAGAAAGTCCTGATAGAGAACCGCATCCGTGCGGAAGGATGCATCCGGGTCGTTTAGCATGTCATGCATGACTGCATCGATCATGCCATTACGCTCTGCCTCGTCGATTTCGGGGAATAGTGATGGTGGGGAAGATACTGTCTCAGCGACGGCCGCTTTCGCCTGGTTCAATTGATTCAAAATATCTGCCGTTGGCGTAGGAGCGGGCGGTGGGGGAGTTCGACGCACGGCTGCGCGGCGCTCCTCCGGCGCTGGCGTGAATATCAAGTCGCGGGCGTCTTCGCCTGGCTGCGGCAGTGGAGTGAGCTTCGGGCTTGCCGAGCGGGCAGACGTCTCGACCGGGCCGATGGTTACCGCCAAGGGCCTGCGCGACAGCGCCGGGCCAAGCGCAACGAAATGGCCGCGAGCAAGATCACGGAACTGCTCGGCCTGTCGCCGCTCCATTCCGAGAAGGTCCGCAGCGCGCGCCATATCTATATCGAGAAACGTTCGGCCCATCAGGAAATTCGATGCTTCAGCCGCAACATTCTTGGCAAGCTTGGCGAGGCGTTGCGTCGCGATAACTCCAGCGAGGCCGCGCTTGCGGCCACGGCACATCAGGTTGGTCATGGCGCCAAGCGAAAGCTTGCGAGCTTCATCGGATACTTCGCCGGCAACGGCAGGTGCGAAGAGCTGTGCTTCATCCACAACGACGAGTATCGGATACCAGAAGTCGCGCTCGGCATCGAAAAGACCTCCGAGAAAGGCTGCAGCGCATCGCATCTGCTGCTCGACATCCAGCCCTTCCAGATCGAGCACGACGGAAACGCGATGCTGGCGTATGCGCGCGGCGATACGGGTGAGTTCGCTCTCGGTTCGTGCGCCATCGACGACCACGTGGCCGTATCTGTCAGCTAACGTAACGAAATCACCTTCCGGATCTATGACGCATTGTTGTACCCATTGTGCACTTTGTTCGAGCAAGCGGCGCAGCAGATGCGATTTACCCGAGCCGGAATTACCCTGAACGAGAAGGCGTGTTGCCAGCAGTTCTTCCAGATCGAGCATGGCTTTTGCGCCGGCCGGCGCCGCTCCCATGTCGATGTCGACCTTCATCATCGCTCCAGACGTTCAAAATGATTCTGCGCTCAGGTGACGCGGGAAGTTCCTTAGCATTGTTTGCTTTGTCGCGTGGTGGATATGCGCTGCATTCCCGGGAAACTCACAGCTGATTTCGGTCAACCGCCTGCCACAAGCTGTCTGGCCCGGTTCACCAACCAAGCCGCCAATCACGCCGAATTTTCCCGACGATTCCTCGCCAAGCTTGTTTCGACTCTGGGAAACCTACCGACGGACTTCAACGCCCCGGACGTCCGGTCTTGCCCGGACGGCGCTTCTTGCGATCTCCAGCGTCCTCGTAAGAGCCGGCACCCGTACGCTCGCGGCGAACGATCTTCTGATCGTTGCGGTTGGTGCCCGTGAAGGCCGGTTTTTCAGGAACGTGGCCGATAACCGGCTTTTCCGTACGCCCGACCGTCATCTCATCAAGCGTATTCTTGCGAAAAACGCCCGGGCCGAGCGGGCGCGTGCTATCGCCACCCATCTCGTCCAGATGCGGCTTGCGGAACAGCGCCGGGTCTTTGTCGTTCTCGTCGGCTGCGACCCGGTGCATAGCTCGCCCGGCATTGTGCCTGCCCTTTGTGCGACCTGTGACCGGGCTTTCCAACTCGACCTCCCGTGCCATTGGATCGTCCGAGATTGCCAGTTCCATTTCGCGCAGGCGCTTGATCTCGTCGCGCAGCCGGGCCGCAACCTCGAAATCGAGATCGTCCGCAGCATCACGCATCTGCTTCATCAGGTGTTCAAGATGGGCCCTCAGGTTATTGCCCATCATCGCGCCTTCTTCGGCAAACTCCGAAATGTCCGCGCGGACGTGATCACGCTCGTACACGCTATTGAGAATATCTCCGATATTCTTCTTGATGCTGGCAGGCGTGATACCGTGTTCGGTATTATAGGCCTCCTGCTTCTCGCGGCGGCGGTTCGTTTCCGCCATCGCCCGCTCCATGGAGCCGGTGATCTGATCCGCATAGAGAATGACCTTGCCGTCGATATTGCGTGCGGCACGCCCTATCGTCTGTATCAGGGATGTTTCCGAACGCAGGAAGCCTTCCTTGTCCGCGTCGAGAATCGCGACGAAACCGCATTCCGGAATATCGAGGCCTTCGCGCAGCAGGTTGATACCCACGAGTACATCGAACGCGCCGAGGCGCAGGTCGCGCAGAATCTCGATACGCTCCAACGTGTCGATATCGGAATGCATGTAGCGGACACGAATACCCTGTTCATGAAGATATTCGGTCAGATCTTCAGCCATTCGCTTGGTGAGGACCGTTACGAGCGTGCGATAACCCTTCGCGGAGGTCTCGCGAATTTCCCCAAGGACATCATCAACCTGGGACTTGGCCGGGCGCACCTCGACTGGCGGATCTATCAGGCCGGTGGGACGAATGACCTGCTCGGCGAAGACGCCGCCGGATTCTTCCATCTCCCATTTGCTCGGCGTCGCCGACACCGCAATCGTTTGTGGGCGCATTGCATCCCATTCCTCGAAACGCAACGGACGATTGTCCATGCAGGAGGGCAGGCGGAAACCATATTCCGCGAGCGTCGCCTTGCGCCGAAAGTCGCCTTTATACATCGCTCCGATCTGCGGAACAGTGACATGGCTTTCGTCAATGAACACCAGCGCGTTGTCTGGAATATATTCGAACAGCGTGGGTGGCGGCTCACCGGGCTTGCGCCCCGTCAAGTAGCGTGAATAGTTTTCAATGCCAGCGCAGGAGCCTGTCGCCTCGAGCATTTCAATATCAAAGGTGCAGCGTTGTTCAAGCCGTTGTGCTTCCAGCAGCCGGCCGGCCGCGTTCAACTCGACAAGTCGATGCTTCAATTCTTCCTTGATCGACTTGATTGCCTGATTGAGTGTGGGGCGAGGGGTCACATAGTGCGAGTTTGCATAAATCTTCACCGAGCGCAGATCGCCTGTCTTTTGCCCGGTGAGCGGATCGAACTCGGTGATGGCTTCAATCTCATCGCCGAACATGGAAATACGCCAGGCGCGATCTTCCAAGTGGGCGGGGAATAGCTCTATGGTATCGCCGCGAACCCGGAATGAGCCGCGGGTGAAGTCCATGTCGCGGCGCTTGTATTGTTGTGCCACCAGATCGGCGAGCAATGCGCGCTGATCTAGTCGATCACCAATCTTCATCTCGAAGGTCATTGCGGTATAGGTTTCGACCGAACCGATACCGTAGATGCACGATACCGAAGCGACGATGATCACGTCATCACGTTCAAGCAGTGACCGGGTGGCCGAGTGCCGCATCCGGTCTATCTGCTCGTTGATCGAGGATTCCTTCTCGATGTAAGTGTCGGAGCGCGGTACGTAAGCCTCAGGCTGGTAATAGTCGTAATAGGAAACGAAATACTCCACCGCATTGTTCGGAAAGAACGATTTGAACTCGCCATAGAGCTGCGCAGCAAGTGTCTTGTTGGGGGCCAGGATCAAGGCGGGACGCTGCGTCTCCTCGATGACTTTCGCCATGGTGAAGGTCTTGCCGGACCCGGTCACACCAAGCAGAACTTGGGTCTTGTCGTGATCGTTTATACCCGACACCAGATCCTTGATGGCGGTTGGCTGATCGCCCGACGGCACAAACTCTGTTTCCATCCGAATGGAAATACCACCTTCGGATTTCTCCGGACGCGCCGGTCGGTGCGGTTGCCACGCGGTTCCGTTCTTGAAGAGCGGATTGCCGCTTTCAATCAGCGCTGAAAGCGCAGCAACGGTAGCGGTTGCGCCGCCCGGCATGATGCTTCCGGCATCTTCAAGATTGATATCGAGACCTGCTACCGGATTGAGTCCAGCCGCAGCGCGCGTCTTCGGGTCAGTCGAGCCTCCGATCGACGTGCCTCGCGAAGTCCGGGAGGCGCTCGATTCTTTGCCCGAAGCCTTCTTGGCCTTCGCAGGTTTTACGGGCGCTTTCATCGTTTCTTGGGTGATCTGGTTCGCCCAATCGCTTATCGAGCCGGATAGCGGAGTGCCTTCCAGTTCAGACTGCGGCGCCTCGCCGAAACCATCTGCGTTATATTTGTCAGGAGATTTAGCCATGGGCTGAATATGGTGGGAGTCCGCGGAAATGGAAAGGCCCGGTCCCCGAAAAGTCGTTTGGCCAAAGATCTGCTCCTGACATGAGGCTGTCAGGAGAAATCGCCGTTACCCGAGGAATATGTGCTCACGATGGTAGCGCAGGAACTCTGGGTGGGGGAAATAACTGTTATTCCTCGGCAGATTTATCCTTCCCGATTCGTTGAAAAGTGCGTCGATCTTGGGTTCGTCATATTGCGACGATTTCAGGATCCGATAGTCCGGGCCGATGGAGATCAGGCCATTGTCGAACATCCAATGTATCGATCGAAACAGTGGCATTCCATTGTTGAGGGAGTCGGGACCGCCGGCCTCTATGGGTTTGATGTGAGCGCATTCCATTTCGAAGTTTCCATCGGGAGCCTGCATGGATATGCCCGTCATCGCGCATTTCATATTGTAGGCTTTGCCTACCCGTTGCCTGAAAACGCGATCACGGAAGGCTCTTGATGTCAGGATGCGGTCGCGCTCCAGCGATTCCGGCGGATCTTCGGCAAAGCCATAGTTAGGCGACACCACAGGTTGCTCCCCTTCCTCGATCCAGTTTCTATTGAAACCTGCCCTCTCGATTTTGCTGAACTCTTCGTTCGTAAGGGCGCGAACCTGTTGCTGTATCGTATGGGAATTCATCCTGCCGTCCGACTGCACCATGTTCCGTTCGAAGTAAATCTTCTTGTCGAGCAGGAAGTCAGGAACGCTGAATGGCACCGCCTCTTCAAGTTCCAGATACTGTTCGAGGCTTGCTTCGCAATATCCGGGATCGTCTTGCAGGGGATGTATGGACGTGACGCGTGCCGTCGCGAAATATCCGGTCGATCCTATGACGCGGGTACCTGCACGAGGTGCGGGTTGGTAATATATGATCCAGTCGTCGAGCGCGTCCCGAACGATATTGAGATACTTATTGCGGAAACGATAGCGTTTGACGTGTCCTTCAGGTCCCGCGTCTTCTTCCGTTAACTTGATTTGAAATATCGCATGCATAAAGCCAGAAGACCACCCGTTGAATCGCGAACCGGCTCAACATGGCGGCATCGCTGGGGAAGCGAAACGCATTCGAAATTGTATTTTTCAAGTTCCGGTTCAATCTACAATGGCAGACGGTGGTCTATCGTCATCCATAACGCAGCTTCAGGCCAAGGATGGTCAGAATTAAGAGCAGCGTTACTCCATTCGCTGCCATGACCGGCCAGGAACTGATCATCATCCCGTAAAACAGCCAGAGAAGAACACCCAGCGCCAGCGAAACGTTCGTTACGAGCGAGATACTCGCGGTCTCGCGATGCCGGACTATTTTAACGATCTGGGGTATCCAGCACAGCGTTGTAATAGCGGCAGCGAGGCTGCCAACGAGTTCAATATGGATCGGCACGGATGGGCACTTTCAAAGGAATGGGTCTAAACTGATAATTGGCGATATTCGCTTCAGAAATATAGCGGAATCATGTTCGTGCGAGCGGGTTGCGCAAATTATTTGGACATGCGCTCAGACCAACAATGCATCGCGTCCCATGTTGAGATGGAGGTCATGACCCTCGTAGGCATTCGCTTCGGCAACGTCCTCATTCAGTTCAATGCCGAGGCCAGGTTCGGATGATGGAATGACATATCCATTTTCCCATCGGATCGGCTTTTTCAAAATTTTGGCGTGGAAGCCTCCGAAGGCCTGAATACATTCGAGAATGAGAAAGTTCGGGCTACAGGTCGAAATTTGGATATTGGCGGCGCCGACGATGGGCCCGCAATAGAGATGGGGCGCGATCTGGGCGTGGAAGGTCTCTGCCATTCCGGCGATTTTCTTTGCTTCCAGAATGCCCCCGACCCGTCCAAGATTCATCTGCAGGATGTTCGCGGCACCGTTTACCAGCAAACGCTGAAACTCGTATTTCGTTGTCAGGCGCTCACCCGAAGCAATCGGGATCGACGTATGCTGTTGGACATAGCCCATATTTTCCGGCATATCCGGCGGCACCGGCTCTTCCAGCCATAGAGGATCGTAGGGCTCAAGACGTTTTGCGAGGCGGACAGCGCTGCTCGGCGTCATCTGGCCGTGGGTCCCGAACAAGAGGTCAGCCCTGGAGCCGACGGCTTCACGAACGAGCCGCGCGAATTTCTCGCCGAGATCGAGTTGTTCGAGCGACAGCTGACGTGGATCGAACGCGGTATACGGCGCCACCGGATCGAACTTCACCGCCGTGTAGCCTTGCGCGACGTACTCTGCCGCCCGCTGGGCAGAGGCTTCGGCGTCCCAGTAGATGGCCGACGTCTCGCCCAGTTCCGGTTTGGGATAGATGTAGGTGTAACTGCGCAGCCGCTCATGAACCTTGCCGCCGAGCAATTCATAGACCGGCTTGCCGGCTTCCTTGCCGATAATATCCCAGCAAGCCATTTCAAGTGCCGAAACTGCTCCCATGACAGTTACGTCGGGCCGCTGGGTGAAGCCGCCGGAATAGGCGCGGCGAAAGAAACGTTCGATATGGTGCGGGTCCTCGCCGATAAGCCAGCGCTCGGCTACGTCCTCGATCACCTTGCGCATTACCTGCGGGCTGACGGTGGAATTATAGGCCTCGCCATAGCCGGTCACGCCGGAGTCCGTCGTTAGCTTGACGAAGAGAAACCACGTTCCACCAAACGATGGCGGCGGATTGCCGACAACAAAGGTTTTGACATCTGTGATCTTCATGACGCCTCCGGACGTTGGTACAGAAGGAGACTAGGCCACACGCGGCGTCATGCGAAACCACGCAACGACCCGCAGTGTCGGGTTTCCGACAGTTCCCGGTGCGGCCCCTTCCCAAATCGCCCGCTGCAAAGCATCATGCAAAAGATCCTAAAGATACATGGAGGCTTGAGTTGAGTGAACAAACCAAACCTATCGGCGAATTGACGCTGCGTACTCTGGCGATGCCCGCCGATGCGAATGCCGCGGGAGACATCTTTGGCGGCTGGGTCATGGCACAGATGGATCTGTCTTGCGGCATCAGGGCGGCAGAACGGGCAAGGGGGAGGGTCGTGACCGCTGCGGTCAAGGAAATGGCCTTCGCAAAACCGGTCAAGATCGGTGACACGTTGTGCGTCTATACCCATATCGATCGTGTCGGACGAACATCCATAACGTTGAAGGTGGAGGCCTGGGCGCAACGCTACCTTTCTGATCTGATGGAACGCGTTACGCATGCCGATTTTGTGATGGTCGCTCTCGACAGGGAAGGCAAGCCCACGCCAGTTCCCGGCGAGCGCTAGAGCTGGCTGCCGATCATGTACTTGTCCCAGAAGCCTGCCTCGGCGTCGATCTGCTCGACGACGTCGATCCAAAGACCGGAGGGATCATGAAAGCCGAAACGACGCTGCCCGAATGGCTCGTCCGTCAGCGGATATTCGATTTTCAGGCCGGAAGCGCTCATCTTTTCAAACGCCGCCCGCGCATCGTCCACCTGAAGTTCAAAGCACATTCCGCTCCCGCTGAAGGAGTCCGAGCCGGGTGGAGACGACGGGTGATCGGGTGTCATGAACGCAATGGACGCGCTGCCGTCTTCCGCTGAAAGCCAGCAAAACCAGGTACTATCGAAGCCACTGACGAATCCAAGATGCTGGATCCAAAAATCTCGGCAGGCTTCTTTGCGCGGTGTAATAATAATAGGATATCGGTCGGTAAAGGCCATATGCTCGTCCTGGGTGTTGTTGAGACGGCATTAGACAGGAGGGGCGGGGAGGTTTGCAAGTGGCGTTTGGCAGGAGAAAAATAGGAATAAGTTCTCAGCTGAGAACTTGCGGCCGTCAACTGTCGGGGAGATGCGTTCAGCGAGAACTGCAATCATCCGCCTGGGAAAAACGCGCGTTTCCGGTCGAAAAACGTTTCCGTTTGCAGGAAAAGCCGTGCCATTTTTGGCAAAAGTTACGCCATTTTGAGCAAAACTCACATCAAAAATAAAGGCAAAAACGTGGCTTTTTTTGGAGCAATTCAAGACTACTCGCGCAAGCGCAACGAGGAGGACAGCGCGAAAGTCGAGTTCGTCGAATTGTTTTTCGATCTCGTCTTCGTCTTTGCAATCACGCAGATTTCGCACTTGCTTCTGCACGATCTGAGCCTGAAGGGCGTCGCCGAGAGTTCGTTGCTTCTTGGGGCAATCTGGTGGGTCTGGGTCTATACGATGTGGTGCACGAACTGGCTTGACCCGTCGACCCCGCCGGTTCGGATCATGCTGTTCGTGCTGATGGCGGCCGGGCTTGTCCTTTCGACGTCGATTCCAAATGCCTTCGGAGCACGCGGACTGGTATTCGCCTGCGCTTTCGTCTTCATGCAACTTGGCAGGTCGCTTTTCATGGTCTGGGCGTTGCGGCACCACAACGAGTCCAATTTCCGCAATTTCCTGCGAATCACGATTTGGCTCATAGTATCGGGCTCGTTCTGGATCGCCGGTGGCTTGAGCGATCTAGAGTCCCGGCTGGTACTCTGGGCTCTCGCGCTGGGCATCGAACTGATCGGACCGGCACTGGGCTTCTGGACCTATGGTTTGGGGGCATCCTCAACGGAAGATTGGGATATCGACGGCGATCACATGGCGGAACGGTCCGCGCTTTTCGTCATTATCGCGCTCGGAGAATCCATCCTTGTCTCCGGAGAGACTTTTGCCGGCCAGGAGTGGAATCTGACCTCTTTTTCGGCGTTCCTGACAACTTTCGTTGCGTCGGTCGCCATGTGGCTCGTCTATTTCAACATTGGGCAATCGGTTGCCCATGAAAAGATCGCCGAGACCGACAATCCGGGGAAGATTGCACGCTTCGCCTATACCTATGTGCACATTCTGCTCGTGGCAGGGATCATCGTCGTTGCCGTGTCCGACGAACTTATCCTTGCGCATCCCGAAGGACACGCCGATGCCGCGACTATCTGGACGTCCGTCGGCGGCACTGCTCTGTATCTGATCGGCAACCTGCTCTTCAAATATTACATCGCGGGAAGGCCGCCGCTGTCGCATATGGTCGGGCTCGGGTTGTGTGCGATCGTGGCATTTTTTGCGGATGAATTGTCGCCGCTGGTGCTAGGAGCAATCACCAGCGGTATCTTGATCGTCGTAACAGTCTGGGAGTTTTTTGGCCGCGTCGAGGCGGATCATCCCGTCGAGGATTAGGCAGCGCCCTAACGGCAGGCGCGACGTCCATTGCGCCGCTGCATCAGATCAAAGTGGAAATGCGTACCGTGGAACCTGTCATAACCGGGCCCAAGAACCGTCGTGAAATAGTCGCAGGCATCCGAACGGACGGTGTTTAACAGGCCTCGCTGGCGGAAAGCGAACCAGCCGGGCTTTTGCACCTGAATAGCCTTGCCGTTGTTGAGAGTGATCCTGGAAATATCCAGCGCATTGCCCTTGGAATGTTCGGACATACTGCGTCCACGCTGACTGCTCATGGTGCGGCAGGAATAACTTGATGCCTGATGGATAGTGTTAATGCCAGAGAGATAGCGCAGCCGGGTCGACGGCGAGAGATCCCCCTTGACCCAGCGGGCAAAGGCCAAGGTCATCTGGCAGTTCAAGGTCGCGCTCGGTTTCAGCCTGATGCGGCCGCTGGAGAAACCGCTGACGGTCAAAGGATGGTCAATCCGGCAGACTCCTCCATCGTTGATTGGATCGCGCTCTTGAAAAACAACGCCAAGTTGTTTGAGTTGGGTCCGGCATGCGGTCTCGCTGCCTGACATGGCGAGCCTGGTTTCCCCGCGCGCAATAGGGTCGCGAATACCGCCCGAATAGCCATAGCTTTCCGCGTCGTCGGAGGCCGGTTCGGATTCCGGCAAGGAGTAACGCTTCGGCTCCGCGACCTGCGGCGCTTCCGGCACGACAATCGTGTCCGGCTGCTGGTCAGGTGCTTGCGCTACGTCTGACGCGGAGAGAATCTCGGGCTCCTGGGCAGCGAACTCCCCCGGCTCGGCGCTAGCCCGTAACTGGTTCTCCTCGGCGACACCGTTGCTCTCTTCGCTGGCGAGCGATTGGCTGGCCACGGAAGTATCTGAATCGCCAACGTCGGCCATGGGCCGCCGCACATCGCCCATGCCGCATGCACTGAGCGCTGTGGTGGTGCACAGAATAACAGCCATAGATAAACGCCTGAGGCGTGTAGCGGACGACAACGCACTACTCATGTCACCACATCCCCTTTGCCTCGAAAAGGCACAGGCGCCTAAAGATAGTGACAAATTGTAAAGGAATGGTCAGCGCCGGTGTTAAGACCTACGTCGAAAATGTGATCCGCTGGCCCGTTGCTCCCGGATTGATTTTGCTGCAATCAGCCAAACCATTCGCTTCTTCTTCCTTCCTCCTCCATTCCCCTTCCTTCCGGATACCCATCATGACGTCTCTTCTATCGCCATCGCTTCTGCCGATTTTTCTTCTTGTTGCCTCGAATGTCTTCATGACCTTCGCCTGGTACGGCCACTTGAAATATCCCACCGCACCACTTGCGCTCGTGGTCTTCACCAGTTGGGGTATTGCCCTGATGGAATATTGGCTGGCCATCCCCGCCAATCGTATCGGTCACACGGTCTATTCGACTGCCGAGCTCAAGACCATGCAGGAGGTCATCACCCTTGTCGTGTTCAGCGTATTTTCTGTTTTCTATCTGAAAGAGGCGTTCACCTGGCAGCATGTCGCCGGGTTTGCCTTGATCGCCGGCGGAGCCACGTTGATCTTCAAGGCCTGACCCTTGCCCGGCTGCGCAGAGCGGGAATCAACTCCACGGCGATCATCGCGAGGAAAATGAGCGCACATCCCACCGAGCCCTGAAGAGACAGGCGTTCGCCGAGCAGCATCGCACCGAAGAGAGCTGCAAACAACGCCTCGGAAGACAGCATGATTGCGGCTTGCGGAGCGGTTGTGAAGCGCTGACCCACGGCTTGAAGCGTGAAACCGATGCCTGAGGAGATGACACCGGCGAATAGAATTTCCGGCGCTGCCGCCAGGATGGAGAAGAGTTCGCTGCGCTCGGTGAACGACGTGGCTACAAGCCCGAGAACTCCGCAGACCATGAACTGAACAAAAGACAACATGATGGGCCTGCCGCTTTTCATGCCCAACCGGTTGATGAAAATGATCTGCAGCGCCCAGAAGACGGCACATGCAACAATCAGCCAATCTCCGATCGTAAGGCCGTCGAGATGTCCTCCAGACAATAGGAAAATGCCTGCGAGTGCTGCCAAGGCGCAGGGCCAGACGATAGGGTGCGGCCATTGCCAAAACAGGATGACGGCAAGAAAAGGCACCATGACCACGTATAGTCCGGTCAGAAAGCCCGCATTGGTGACGGACGTGGTTTGCATGCCTATCTGTTGCAGTGCGGCTCCCGCAAAGAGCAGGACGCCTATGAAAAAGAAGCCGTTATAGTCGGCGCGCGTGAGCTTCACCGGCGCTGCCCTCGCTTCTCGAAGTGCAAGCGGGATGACTGTCAGGGCGGCGAGAAAGAAGCGCAGGCTGACAAACATGAACGGCCCCACACTGGCCATTGCGCTGGATTGGGCAACAAAACCAAAGCCCCAAATGGCTCCCGCGACAAGCAGCAATATATTGGCGCGACCATGCGTCATGAGAATCCCGCAAGAAGTTTCGCGGTCAACTCCGAGCCCGCATTCACCGGTCTCTAGCGATTGTGATCGAGCGCATCAAGGGTGGAAATCAACCGGCGCGCGTCAGCCGGATGATTTTGCCTTCGCCTTCGTCGGTGAGCAGATAGATCGAACCATCGTTCGCTACGCGCACATCGCGAATACGACCAAACGCGCCCTTCAGCATCCGTTCTTCGGACTTGATCGCGCCTTTGTCATCGCGGTCCATACGCACGAGCATCCGGGCCTTGAGCGCGCCCAGAAGAAGATCGCCCTTCCACTCGGGGAACATGGCACCATCGTACACTGCAAGACCCGAGGGAGCTATGGACGGATCCCAGTAATGGAGCGGTTGCTCGTAGCCTTCCGCATGGGTCCCAACACCGATTTTTGCGCCGGAATAGTCGACACCGTAAGTAATGACAGGCCAGCCGTAGTTTTTGCCGGGTTGGGGTTGGTTGATCTCGTCCCCGCCCTTGGCCCCATGGTCGACGATCAACGGGGAATCCGTTACGGCATCCCAGACCAGACCTTGCGGATTGCGATGTCCCTTGGACCAAATTTCGGCCAGCGCCTGTCCGCCGTCGGCAAACGGGTTGTCGGAGGGCGCACTTCCGTCAGCATCGATGCGAAGAATGGACCCCGCCTCGTCCTTGAAGTCCTGCGAGCGCTTCATGGTGCCCTGGTCGCCGATCGTGACAAAGATCTTGCCGTTGGGCGCAACGAGAATACGCGAGCCGAAATGCGACCATCCCCTGGTGCTTTGCTTTACCGATAGCAGAACCTTGACGTTTTCGAGTTCGGCTCCATCAGCATCGCGGGCCAGCCTGGCGCTCGCCATCACTGTACCGACACCATCCTGCCGAGGTTGCGTGTAGCTGAAATAGATCGTCCCGCTCTTGGCGAAGTCCGGCGCAAGCGCCACATCGAGCAAACCGCCTTCACCCCTGACAGCCACCTTGGGCACATCGGCTACGGGCCTGGATACTTTGCCATCCCTAACGATACGGATCTTCCCACCGCGCTCCGTTACCAGCAGTGCGCCATCGGGAAGAAAGGCGAGACCCCATGGATGATCGAGGCCGCTGGCGATTGTCTCAGCCGATATCGTGACCGTTTGCGTCTTGAAATCTTTCGCCAGTGCCAATGACGCGAACGACGACAGGGCAGCGAAGGTGATGACTGACGTAATGCGCAATAGCTGGTTCATTGACGACATTCCTCCTCGGCATCCGCTATTATTGTGCATGGTTTGCTGATCCGGTCGTCTCACAGTGGTGTGAATGGGCTACGCCGGGGTTTGGCCACCGGAACAAATCTTGCCGTGCGACATTTTCCACTTTGTTCGTGAAATCGCTGGAAACAGTGCTATATTAAGTCACGAACGACTGAACGGTTCCGGAGTCTTGGACTTCGGCGACCGTTTTCTTTTTGTGTTGAGGGGCACCGGCCGGTGCCGTTCGATAGTTGACTACGAAAGGAGAGGGCATGGAAAAGGTCCCGATGACTCAGGCTGGATTCGACAAGCTCAAGGAGGAGTTGCGCTGGCGCCAGCAGGAAGAACGTCCACGTATCATTGCGGCTATTTCGGAAGCGCGCGCCCATGGCGACCTTTCGGAGAATGCCGAATACCACGCCGCCAAGGAAGCCCAGAGCCACAATGAAGGCCGGGTCGGCGAGCTTGAGGATTATACGGCACGCGCCGAAATCATCGATATTTCCAAGCTGTCAGGCGACAAGATCAAATTTGGCGCCACGATCCAACTGATCGATGAGGATACGGAAGAGGAAAAGGTTTACCAGATTGTCGGCGATCAGGAAGCTGATCCCAAGGCGGGCCGCATCTCGATTTCCTCGCCGATTGCGCGCGCGCTGATTGGCAAGAGTGAAGGCGAGACGATCGAAGTCAATGCACCCGGTGGTGCGCGATCTTACGAAATCATCGGTTTCAGGTTCGTCTAGACTTCGTGCGGGATCCGCTGAGCAGCGTCGAGGTGATCGCTCCGAATTTCAAGCGCAAGCTTTCGGGGGTCACCTCGACTATCGTTCAACTCGTTCCGGTCCAGCGGGCCCAGGGCCTGAAAATCGTGACCATGGGTCCGGGCCTTCCGGCCGACCTTCCCAATATGGGATGGCTGTCGCTGCCCGGTCTTTGGTTCAGGCCGAAGAACAGGCCATTCCGCATTTGGCACGCCCGTCGCAACATCGAGATGATTGCCGGTATTGTCATGCGCCATGTGCTGCGCATGAAGCTCGAGCTTTTGTTCACCTCCGCTGCCCAGCGCGATCACAGGCCTTTCACCAAATGGCTGATCCGCCGCATGCATGGCGTGATCGCAACAAGCGGCAAATCCGGCAGCTTTCTGCAGGTGCCGCATACGGTGATCATGCATGGCGTCGATACGGAAAGATTCCATCCGCCACGGGATGAAGAGGACAGGTTTGCCGCCTCCGGGTTACCAGGGCGCTATCTTGTCGGCTGCTCGGGGCGCATTCGTCCGTCGAAGGGCACGGATCTGTTCGTTGATGCGATGATCAACCTGCTGCCGCAATACCCCGACTGGACAGCGGTCATGACCGGCCGTACGACCGTCGAATACAGAAGCTTCGAGCAGGGCTTGCGCGACAGGATCATGAAAGCCGGGCTTCAGGACCGCATCATATTCCTCGGCGAGGTGCCGGATGTGCGTATCTGGTATCGGCGCATGGCGCTTTACGTTGCACCATCCCGCAACGAGGGCTTCGGCCTCACGCCGCTCGAGGCCATGGCGTCGCAAACAGCCGTGGTTGCGAGCGACGCCGGCGCTTATTCGGAGATGATCGAGCCCGAAACCGGAATTGTCGTTCCTGCCGGAAACGGACCGGCACTAGAGCAGGCAGTTGCGTGCTATCTTGCCGATCCCGCCCTGTGTGAAGAGGCGGGCAAGCTTGCGCTGGTGCACGTTTCCCGCAACTTCCCGCTGCAGAAGGAAGCCGAACGCATCCGCGAGGTTTACGAGCAGCTTTTCGCGCGCGGATCGAGATCGTGAAGGTTGAGGCCTTCATCATCCATCTCAAGCGCGCGGCACGTCGCGGCGAACATGCTCGCGGATTAGTTGGCCGATTGGCCATGAAAGCGCAGATCCTCGATGCAGTCGATGCCCTTGACATGGGCGAGGAAGATATTGCCGCTGTCTACACGCGATCTTTGCACAGACCCCGTTATCCCTTTGAACTCAGGAAGTCCGAGGTCGCCTGTTTTCTCTCGCATCGCAAGGCTTGGCAGGCAATCGTCGACAGGGGACTGGATGCCGGCCTTGTCATCGAGGACGACGTCGATGTGGATGGCGGTTTCGCTGCACAGTTGCAACTGGCGATCGATATGGTGCAGCCGCAAGATTACATCCGGTTCCCGCGCTGGCCGCGTGGCGAGGCGGGCCTGCAAGTGGCGCGCAGAGGTGAGGGCAGCATCATTCATCCAGAACTGCCCGGACTTGGAATGCAGATGCAACTCGTCGGACGCGAAGCTGCCATCGCGCTCCTTGCTGCTACGGAACGCTTCGACAGGCCGGTGGACACGACGATACAGATGACCTGGGTGCACGGCGCCCGGGTTTTGTCAGCGCGACCGATCACCATTCGCGAGATCGATCTCGGCGGGTCGGTCGTTCAGGGCAAGAACAAGACGTTCGGCGGGCGGCTGAGGCGGGAGATCCTGCGTCCCTGGTATCGCGTGAGGCTCTACGTCTACAATAAGATGCGGCGTTAGAGCACCATAAGCGGTTCGTTCTTGACCGAACGGATCGTCAGCGACGTGCGGACGGAATCCACATTGGGCGTCGATGTCAGTTCTTCGATGACAAAATTCTGAAACGTGCTCAGATCGCTTGCAACGCAGTGCAAGAGAAAGTCCGACTCGCCGGAGACCATCCACGCCCGGCGCACGAGCGTCCAGTGCTTGGTCGTCTCGGCAAAACTTTTCAAATCTGCATCAGACTGGCGGTGCAGGCGGATCATGCAGAATGCGACGATGTCCTGGCCCAGAATGGCGCCATTCAGGATTGCGCGATAGCCCAGGATGATGCCTGCCTCTTCGAGTTTGCGTACACGGCGCAGACATGGCGGTGCCGATATGCCGACGCGTTCTGCCAATTCGACATTGGTTATGCGGCCATTATCCTGCAATTGTTTCAGGATTTTCCAGTCGATCGCGTCGAGCTCGGCCTTCAAAGGCATGTTTTGTCCTGTCCCAAGAGAATTGTGGCACCATAAGCGATTCCCCGCGCTGTGTAATCACATCGCGCGATGGTTGCAAACAGCTTCGGCAAATGGCCCGGAAACGCCGCTGTTCCGCCACAAGCTGTGGCTAACCCGGCTATATTGAGCCAAGACCTTGCAACGAAGGGTGCTCAACCACTACTTTATAGTCATTGAAAGGGCATGGCCGTTCATGCCATCTCTTGTATGTCGAACAGATATCACTTCAAGGTATAGTCATGTCACAGCGCCATGTGCCCGTTCTTATCATCGGTTCCGGTCCCGCAGGTTATACTGCGGCGATCTATGCGGCCCGTGCAAACCTGAAGCCGGTTATCGTCGCAGGTCTTCAGCAGGGCGGTCAGTTGATGATCACGACCGACGTCGAGAATTATCCCGGCTATGCCGATCCCGTCCAGGGCCCGTGGATGATGGAACAGATGCGGATCCAGGCTGAGCACGTGGGTACGGAAATCGTTCATGACATCATTACGGAAGTCGACCTATCGGTACGGCCGTTCCGGCTGATCGGTGACGGTGGCACGCAATATACATGCGATGCGCTGATCATTGCGACGGGCGCACAGGCCAAATGGCTTGGCATCGAAACAGAACAGACATTCATGGGGTTTGGCGTCTCGGCCTGTGCCACATGTGACGGTTTCTTCTATCGCAACAGGGACGTTGTCGTTGTCGGCGGCGGCAATACTGCTGTCGAGGAGGCGCTGTATCTGTCGAATATAGCCAAGTCGGTGACAGTCGTGCATCGCCGCGATCACTTCCGCGCTGAGAAAATCCTGCAGGACCGGTTGTTCAGTAAAGAAAACGTCAAAGTCATATGGGACAATGTGATCGACGAGATCACCGGGACAGAAGCCAAGGCACCCATGCCGGCATCGGTCTCGGGCGTTCGGCTGAAAAATGTGAAGACCGGTGAATTGACGGAGCTCGAAACGCACGGTGTTTTTATCGCTATTGGCCATGCGCCGGCGGTCGAGCTTTTCAAGGGGAAGCTCAAACATAAGCCGAATGGCTACCTCTGGACCGCTGCCGATTCAACGGCGACTGATGTGCCCGGCGTCTTTGCCGCTGGCGATGTTACCGATGATGTCTACCGTCAGGCGGTCACCGCTGCCGGCATGGGTTGCATGGCGGCGCTCGAGGCCGAGCGTTGGCTGGCTGCTCAGGAACCGGTGCGTCAAGCTGCCGAATAGTAGCCATCGAGTGGAACCGGTCCCGATATGTGCGGCCGGAACGGGGGAGAGACTGCGCGATGTCGCTTGATTGGGACAAATTGCGAATATTCCATGCTGCTGCGGAGGCAGGGTCCTTTACCCATGCCGCCGAGACGTTGCATCTGTCGCAATCAGCCATTTCGCGTCAGGTTAGTGCTCTCGAGCAGGACGTTGGCGTGCCCCTGTTTCACCGGCATGCCCGCGGCCTCATCCTGACGGAGCAGGGGGAGGTACTTTACCGCACTGCGCACGAAGTCCTGATGAAGCTCGAGAATGTCCGCTCACGCCTTACCGAGAGCAAGGATCGGCCATCGGGCAAATTGCGGGTGACGACGACTGTCGGTCTTGGCTCTGGCTGGCTGATTGAGCGCGTGCAGGAATTCATCGAACTTTATCCTGAGGTTCAGCTGCAACTGCTTTTCGACAATGAAGAGCTCGACCTGACGATGCGGCACGCGGATTGTGCAATTCGTCTGCGCCAGCCACAGCAGCCGGATCTCATCCAGCGGCGGCTATTTACAGTGCACATGCACGTCTATGCGTCGCCGGCCTATATTGCGAAATATGGCAAGATCGAAAATGTCGAGGAGATCGACTCCCACCGCATCGTCAGCTTCGGCGAGCCCACTCCATCCTATCTCACCAATTTGAACTGGCTGGAGATCATTGGGCGGTCGGATGGCAATCTCAGACCGGCCGTTCTGCAGATCAACAACCTTTTGTCCATCAAACGCGCCATCCAAAAAGGCGTCGGTATCGGCGTATTGCCGGATTACATGGTGGAGAAGGATTCGACACTGGTCCGGCTATTGCCGGAAATGGAACTGCCGTCATTCGATACGTTTTTTTGTTATCCGGAGGGAATAAAGAACGCTGCCAAATTGCACGTCTTTCGAGATTTCCTTTTCTCCAAAGCACGTACATGGTCCTATTAGGACGTTATTTCTCTTCTTTCTGAAAAGATTTTCTTTCGACGTTTGTCGCACGCAAGAGCATCGCTTTGCCTGCATCACGTAGGCAAGGGTCTAAGATTCCAATATCTGCCGCCAGTCCGCCGGTATGCGCCGGGTGCATGGGTGCGTTGCACAATTGATGGTTGCGAGAGCAAGCTAAAGGGCTCATATGCAGGTCACTTGCCGGTGCGTCTCCTCCTCCCATTGCGCGCCCGCAAGTGTTCCCCTCTGGAGGTATCGCCGGAAACGGCACCTTCAAAACTTAAGGCCGGGCAATTGTCCGGCCTCTTTTCTTTTCAGGGGTATGTTCAGATGTCCGCTGCATTTTTGAATGACGCCATCCTCGATCGGTATGTTGCAACAAAGTTGTAACAGGAGACCAGCAAATGCGAAGTGCTGTCCGGAAAATGGGAAATTCCTCTGGAGTCATTATTCCTAAACCGTTCCTTATCGAAATAGGGTCTCAACCAGGCGACGAAGTGGGTTTGCTTGTTGAGGATGGTCGCATCATTATCACCCTTGTCCGCGGTGCGCCGCGTGCTGGCTGGGCCGAAGATGCGAAAAGGATCGCAGAAAACAACGATGACGCCTTGTGGTGTGGCCGGAATTCCCCAATGAAGACGACAGCGAGCTAAAATGGTGAATCGCGGCGATGTGTGGCTCGTCTATCTCGACCCGACAATCGGCAGCGAAATTCAGAAAATCCGCCCTTGCCTTCTAATTTCACCGCCAGAAATGCATGATCATTTGCGCACGGTGATTGCTGCTCCAATGAATACGGGCAGCCGTCCAGCCGGCTTTAGAGTGGCTCTGCGTTTTCAAGACAAGGACGGCTTGGTGCTTCTTGATCAAATCCGCACGATTGACAAGCAGCGCCTTGTAAAAAAGCTGGGGCAGGTTTCCAGCGCTACGCTCAACACTATTCTTGCGAAGCTCAGAATGGTGTTCGAGTAGAAAAGGGGGTGATCAGGCGCGGTGGGCATACTCTGCCTGAGAAGGGTTTCCAGAGGCAGGCATGAAAGGCTCTAGTCTTCGTTTCTGCGAAGTGCCTGGATCAATCTGTGTCTTGGCTCGATGTGCTCATGAAGCACACCCAGAATAACCACTTCCTTTTCACCGCTGGTGTCTTGCACCTCTTTGAATATAGCAGGTGAGAGGCGCTGTGCCGTCGGTTGGAAACAAGTTCCAGATGCAAAGACCTGAAGCCTTTCTCAAGTCTTCGCGCGCGCTCGTCGAGGCACGGTGTGGGTCATCGGCGATCATCTTGATGCCATCACTGATGATTTTGGAGTATGTCTGAACCTGTTTGGCACCAAAGAGCTTATTTGTGCTTCTCAGTATCTCAGTTATACGGCGTCAGATTTACGTTCATGGTAGGCATGGTGGCCACCTTTACGCAAAAATCTAGGGCATTGGCAAAATTGTCAATGCCTCGCTGTGTCAGTTGGCTACCCGATTTTCAACCCTACAGAACGTGTCAGCGAAGGTTGGCGCAGAAACGCTGGATGCGCTTGCCGGCTTCTTCAAGATTTGCATCCGAGGTTGCGTAGGAGATCCTGAAGTTTGGTCCGAGGCCGAATGCCGATCCATGCACCGCTGCGACCGCTTCCGTGGACAACAGCTCGCTGACGAAATCCTCGTCGTTCTCGATGACCTTGCCGGAAGGAGCAGTCTTGCCGATCGCTGCTGCGCAGGAAGGATAGACGTAGAAAGCTCCTTCGGGCTTTGGGCATTCTAGTAAGTTGGTCTGGTTCAGCATCGAGACTATGAGGTCACGCCGGCCTTCAAAAGCTTTCTTGAAAACCGGCAGATGCTCCTGCGTTCCGTCCAGCGCTTCGACCGCCGCCCATTGCGAGATGGAACTCGTCCCGGACGTCTGTTGACCCTGCACCATGTCCATCGCCTTGATGAGCTCGATTGGACCAGCCGCATAGCCGATGCGCCATCCGGTCATCGCATAGGCTTTCGACACGCCGTTCATGGTCAGCGTGCGGTCGTATAGATTGGGCTCGACCTGGACAGGCGTCACGAACTTGAAGTCGCCATAGGTCAGGTGCTCGTACATGTCATCGGTCAGCACCCACACATGGGGATGGCGGACGAGAACGTCGGTGAGCTTCTTCATTTCGTCCCAGCTGTAGGCTGCGCCGGACGGGTTGGAAGGCGAGTTCATGATGATCCATTTGGTCTTCGGCGTGATGGCACGCTCCAGATCCTCGGGCTGCAACTTGAATTCGTTGGCCTGAATGGCGGACACGATGACGGGTGTTCCACCGCATAGGGAAACCATCTCCGGGTAGCTGACCCAGTAGGGCGCAACGCATATCACCTCATCCCCGGGGTTCAGTGTAGAGAGTAGTGCGTTATAGATGACGTGCTTGCCGCCGGTGGAAACGATCGTCTGGCTCGCCTTGTAATCGAGCTCGTTCTCGCGCTTGAACTTGCGCACGATCGCTTCACGCAACTGCGGAATACCCGACACCGGAGTGTACTTGGTTTCGCCGCGCCGGATGGCGGCAATGGCCGCTTCCTTGACATTGTCAGGCGTGTCAAAATCAGGCTCGCCGACGGAAAGCGAAATGACATCACGGCCCTCTGCTTTCAGATCGCGCGCTTTCTGGGTGATCGCAATCGTTGCGGAAATCTTCACACGGGAAAGGGCGTCGGCGAGGAATGCCATGGTATCGTTCTCCTGAAGCAGGTTTGATTACCGGTAGACGGTTTGCGAGCCTGCTATGTCGCAATGGTCATCGAATCGCAAGCAAAAGCATGCGTGCGAGGCTTCACAATACGAAGTTTCTATGCAGTTGGCATCTGATGCTGGAATCATCAGCGGCGGTGGCGTGATGCTTCAATCAAAATGATTGGACTTGTCGCCCTGGAATTGGGAATAGTCGCCCGCAATTCAACGCTGCTGCGTCTGTCATGCGTCGCTTTCATCGCATGGCGCAGTCGAGGAGACCGCTACCATGCCAAAGCTTTATTCACAGCCTGATTCCGGAAACTGCTACAAGCCGCGGCTTTTGATGGCGAAATTGTCCGTGCCTTTCGAGCACATTTCGATTTCTTCAACCGATGGTTCAACACGCAAACCGGAATTCCTGGCTAAGAATCCAAATGGCAAGGTGCCGTTGCTCGAGTTCGATGATGGGCGACTCCTGGCGGAGTCGAATGCCATTCTTCTGCATCTGGCAGAAGGCAGCCGCTTTGTGCCCGAAGACGCCTACGAGCGCGCTCTGATGTACCAATGGCTGTTCTTCGAGCAATATACACACGAGCCGAACATTGCTGTGCGCCGAGCGCTCCTGGTCTATCCCGAGCGGGCAAAGGATGCGACGCCGGAACGGCTGGCAGCAACGCTGGAAGGCGGTAACAAGGCACTGCTCGTGATGGAGCATCAGCTGCAGAAGACACCATATTTTACCGGGAGCACGATCAGCGTCGCCGATATTGCGCTCTATGCCTATACGCATGAGGCCAATCGCGGCGGATTTGATCTGTCGGCCTACCCGTCGGTATCGAAATGGCTAAGCCGCGTTGCTGGCGACGAAGGCCACGTTCCGATCACGTGGCTTGGTAATTGACGCGGCCTACCGGATCTGCGCGGTTGATTCCGGTGTTCGTCAACATCATATGACGAATGCTGAAGTTCAATGTTCGAGGACCGTTTTATGAAAATTCTTATTGTACTTACTTCTCACGATCAGCTCGGAGAAACGGGGAAGAAGACCGGCTTCTGGCTGGAGGAGTTCGTCGCACCGTATTATACGTTTCTGGACGCGGGCGCGACGATAGTTGTGGCTTCGCCCAAGGGTGGTCAGCCGCCGCTCGACCCCAAGAGCGACCTGCCTGAAAGCCAGACCGAGATGACCGAGCGCTTCGCCAGCGACGAGGCTGCGAAGAAGGTGCTTGCCAATACTGTATTGCTGAACACGGTCAACTCGGAGGACTTCGACGCGATTTTCTATCCGGGCGGTCATGGACCCTTGTGGGACCTCACATCGGATCCGGCGTCCATTCGGTTGATCGAGGAGTTTTACAATGATGGCAAGCCAGTCGGTGCAGTTTGCCATGCACCGGCAGTGCTTCTGAAGGTGAATATCGACGGGCAGCCGATCGTCAAAGGCAGGCGCGTCACCGGATTCACCAATAGCGAGGAAGAAGCGGTCCAGCTGACTGATATCGTGCCATTTCTGGTCGAAGACGAACTAAAGCGCCTTGGCGGCCGTTATGAAAAGGTTGATGACTGGCAGGTTCTGGCAATTGCGGACGGTCATCTTGTGACCGGTCAGAACCCTGCCTCATCCGCTGCCGTGGCCGAGGAGATTCTGAAGCTCTTGAAGTGAGAGCCGACGGAAATAAAAAGGCGGGATAAATCCCGCCTTTCTTAAGTTATGTGCGTTCAGAAATCAGACGATTCCCGTGTGCCGTATCAGCCGGCAACGCTGAGGTTGTCAGCTGACGACTTGCCCGAACGACGGTCCTGCACGATTTCATAGTTGACCTTCTGGCCATCATTGAGACCGCGCAAGCCTGCGCGTTCAACAGCGGAGATGTGGACGAATACGTCTGCACCGCCAGTATCAGGCTGGATGAAACCGTAGCCCTTGGTGCCGTTGAACCATTTCACTGTTCCCGTAGCCATGGGAAATTCCTTTCAGAGATATAAGACAGGCAGCAAGCACATTTGCGGCCCAGGGAATCGAACCTATGCAATGGAGTTCATCAGGAAGCGCAACGGGTTACGCAGGTCGCAAAGTCACTCGACCGATAAAATCGATGCGATTTACATATGACAGAATTTGCTCCGAAACAAGCGTTTTTCAGACAGGTTTATGAGCCCGGTTAAGTGCAACGGGTTGTGCTGGCCAATTTTGGCCCTACATTGCCTGTTGAATTCCAGCACATCGCCCGACGTGTTTTCATAGTAGATGCTAATGTGAACTGGCCGAATCGCGGTCGTCCACGGGGGAGACTCATGGCGGAGCAGAAACAGAGTCGGTCCACAGCGACCACCGTCCCGGGCGAAGTGGAAGCCGGACTGCTCTCCCAATTGCGCGTGATATTGGACATTTACTGGATATCGCCGGTCCGCAACCGGCTGATACTCATGATACTCGGCGTCGTCAGCATCATCATCGTAACGTCGGCAGGTCAGGTACTTTTGAACCGGTGGAATGTACCCTTCTACGACGCGTTGTCGCGACGCGACTTTCCGGCATTTGTCGACCAGCTGATGGTATTCTTCGCCATCGCTTCGGTTCTGCTCGTCTTCAATGTCGCGCAGACCTGGTTGAACCAGATGACGCGCCTCAAGCTGCGCGAAGGGCTGACACGTGATCTTGTCGGCGAATGGCTGGAGCCCCGTAGGGCATTCAAACTGTCCAATTCCGGACCGATCGGCGTAAACCCGGATCAACGTCTCCATGAGGATGCGCGGCACCTGTCGGAAATGTCGACGGATCTGGGCTTCGGTCTGTTGCAGGCCTCGATCCTGCTCGTGAGCTTCGTCGGGGTGTTATGGACATTTTCGAGCGGATTTGTGTTCAACGTCTACGGATACAGTTTCTCTATCCCTGGCTACATGGTCTGGGCAGCCTTCCTCTATGCTGCGTCCGCGTCCTGGTTGAGCTGGCTCGTTGGCCGCAAGCTCATCAAGTACAACGCCGATCGCTACCAGAAGGAGTCCGAACTGCGTTTCTCGCTGATGCGGGTCAACGAACATATCGATGCGATCTCGCTTTATAGGGGCGAGGCTGACGAGAACCGCCGGATAGGGTTTGATATTGATAGCCTGCTCGCTGCAATCCGCTTGCTGGTAACGGCTCTCACACAGCTGACATGGGTCACGTCGGGCTATGGCTGGATCACCATCGTCGCGCCCATTCTTGTGGCAGCGCCTGTCTACTTCGCGGGGAACTTGTCTTTTGGCGGATTGATGGCGGCTATCGGGGCCTTCAACCAGGTGCATGATGCCCTGAAATGGTTCGTCAATAATTTCGGCGCCATTGCCGACTGGCGCGCGACACTCTTGCGTGTCACTTCATTCAGGCAGGCAGTGCAGGCCACCGACATCAAGAACAGCGTCGAACAACGGATCAAGTTCACGCAGTCGGAGACGAACCAGATCGTTCTCGACAAACTGAAGATCACCGCCCCGCGCGCGACAGTACGCTTGAAGGAGAAGAAGGCAGTCGTGAAGGAAGGCGAGCGTGTGTTGATTACCAGCGAGCCCGGGATTGACAGAACCCTGCTCTTTCGAGCCATGGCCGGCCTCTGGCCCTGGGGAGCAGGGACTGTCAGCCTGCCAGCGAATACCAATATTCTTTTCATGCCGCGCCTGCCTTATTTTCCTCCCGGCAGCTTGCGCGAGGCGATGTCCTATCCTGTCGGTAAGGAGGGATTCTCCGATGAGGAGCTGGTCTCGGCGCTACACGAGCTGGGATTGACACGGCTCGAACCGATGCTTGACTTCAGGGCACGCTGGGACAGGGAACTGAGTGACGATGAACAGCAGTCTCTCGCTTTCGCAAGGCTCAAACTGCATAAGCCGACCTGGGTCGTCATCGACGAGGCGCTCGACGGGATGGAGAGCGATGCCTATGAACGGGTTACAGCCGTGCTGCGCGACGACCTCGCCAAATCAACTGTTGTGCACATCGGGCGTGAGGACAAGAATGATCATGTCTTCTCAAAAGTGCTGCATTTCGTCAGTGATCCTTCCGGGCATGGGCTGGAAGAAGAAGGGTTGCAGGGCGTTTGAATGGTCGGATTGTGGGACGGTTAAATCCAATTCTCGGTCAAGACCCCGGGCATGCGTATAAATTCGCGCATATTGTTGGTCACAACAACCAGTCCTTCGCTGCGCGCGTGACCACCTATCTGCATATCATGCGATCCGCACGGAGTTCCGGCTCGTTCAAGGTCTGCACGTATCTGTCCGTAGTGCACTGCCGCAGCTGCCGCGAAAGGCAATATTTCGAGCCGGCTGACGAAGTGTTCGATCGCTTTCAAATTTTCAATGGTGCGAGCTGATTTCTCCGCTCCATAGTGCATTTCGCCGAGTGTGATGCTGGATATGCATAGCTGTTCCGCGAGAGCATTGAATTTGTCACGCAATTGAAGCGGATAACTCTTCATTACATAAATGCAGATATTTGTATCCAGCATATACCGTAGCATCAAAGCGGCTCGCGATCTTCGATTACAGGCTGTTCGCGTTCACTCATAAAGTCGTCGCTCAAACGCGGTCCCTGCGTAAAAAGATCATCCCAACGCTTGCCTTGAGGAACCACAAGACGACCCAAGCCGATCTTAAGGATATCCACCTGGTGCACGTCTTCGGGAAAAGCGACTGCTTTCGGCAAGCGGACGGCCTGACTGCGATTGGTCGTAAAAACGGTGGAGCTAGTCATGGTGAATCCTATGTACATCCCAGTGGGATATACATAGGACAGAGCTCGGAAAATGGCAAGACGACGATGTCCTTGCTTGGCAGAACGTCAGAGAAAATAATCCTGCAGCGGCCTGACCTCCAGCGAACCGGCTTTCAGTGCAGCGATGGCTTCGGCGACTGCGTCGGCTCCTGACAGAGTTGTATAGTACGGCACCTTCTGCATCAAAGTGGCACGGCGGAGCGATTTCGAATCCGAGATCGCCTTGGCACTATCGGTAGTATTGAACACCAGCTGCACCTGGCGGTTGCGGATGGCGTCCTCCACATGCGGCCGGCCTTCCTGCACCTTGTTGATCTTCTGGGCTTCGACACCGTTTTCGCCAAGGAAGCGGGCGGTGCCACCAGTTGCAAGAATCTTGAACCCCAACGCGGCCAGACGTTTTACCGGTGCGAGGATACGTTGCTTGTCCTCGTCACGCACCGATACGAACAGCGTTCCGTCGCGCGGCAGGTCGACGCCGGCACCGAGCTGCGACTTGGCGAAGGCCAAGGCATAATCGTAGTCGAGCCCCATGACTTCGCCGGTAGAGCGCATTTCCGGTCCAAGCAGGGTATCGACGCCTGGGAAGCGGGCGAACGGGAACACTGCCTCCTTGACCGCAATATGTTTGCGACCCGTGTTGGAGGGCTTGCCGCCATAATGTGCCAGCGCTTCCTCCAGCGTCTCGCCAGCCATGATGCGCGCCGCAACCTTGGCGATCGGGGTTCCGATGGTCTTGGCGACGAACGGGACGGTGCGTGAGGCGCGCGGATTGACTTCGAGCACGTAGATCGTGCCGTCCTTGATCGCATATTGCACATTCATCAAGCCGACGACGTTAAGCGACTTCGCAAGCGCAGCTGTCTCTTTTTCCAATTCGGCGACAGTCTCGGTTGAAAGCGAGTGTACCGGCAGCGAACAGGCACTGTCCCCGGAGTGAATACCGGCCTCCTCGATATGTTCCATGATGCCGGATATCCAGGTGTCCTTCCCGTCACACAGGCAATCAACATCCACTTCGATCGCCTCGCTCAGGTAGCGATCGAACAGAAGCGGGTTTTTGCCAAGCAGCGTGTTGATCTGGCCGGTCTTGTCGTTCGGGTACTTTTGCTTGATATCCTCCGGTACAAGCTCCGGCACCGTATCCAGCAAATAACTTTGCAGGCCGCGCTCGTCGTGGATGATCTGCATGGCGCGACCGCCCAGAACATAGGACGGGCGAACGACCAGCGGGAACCCGAGTTCACCGGCTATGGTGCGTGCCTGCTCGACGGAATAGGCAATGCCGTTCTTTGGCTGGGTGAGATCGAGCTTGATCAGGAGCTTCTGAAAACGGTCGCGGTCTTCAGCAAGATCGATAGCATCGGGCGACGTGCCGAGGATAGGAATTCCAGCTTTTTCCAGAGCGTCAGCAAGCTTCAGCGGCGTCTGGCCGCCGAACTGGACGATCACTCCATGCAGAGTTCCGGCCGTTTGCTCAACACGCAGGATTTCCAGAACGTCTTCAGCCGTCAGCGGCTCGAAATAGAGCCGGTCCGACGTGTCATAGTCGGTTGAGACAGTCTCCGGATTGCAGTTGATCATGATTGCTTCGTAGCCAGCGTCACGCAGCGCGAATGCAGCATGGCAGCAGCAATAGTCGAACTCGATACCTTGGCCGATCCGGTTCGGGCCGCCGCCGAGAATGACGACTTTCTTGCGGTCCGAGACCTGAGCTTCGGAGGCAGGGGAGCCTGCAAACGGTGTTTCATAGGTAGAGTACATATAGGCGGTCGGCGAAGCGAACTCGGCAGCGCAGGTATCGATGCGCTTGAAAACCGGGTGCACCTCCAGTCTATGACGCAGCTTGGTGACTTCGCCGGGATCCACTCGGGCGAGGCTTGCAAGGCGAGCATCGGAAAAACCCATGCCCTTCAGCATGCGCAGGTTCTGCGCATCCTTTGGCAGCCCATGTTCGCGAACGCGTTCTTCGGTGGCGATGATCTCCGCCATCTGCTCCAGGAACCATGGATCTATCTTGCAGCCTTCATGGACCTCCTCAACGGAGAGTCCGAGCCGCAATGCCTGGCCCACCATCCGCAGACGATCGGGCGTCGGCACGCCGATGGCAGCGCGAATGGCATTGTTATCGTTGCCTTCGCCGAGGCCAGGAATAGCGATTTCATCCAGGCCAGTCAGACCGGTTTCGAGACCGCGCAGCGCCTTCTGCAGTGATTCCTTGAAGGTTCTGCCAATGGCCATGACCTCGCCAACCGATTTCATCGCCGTTGTCAGCGTTGGCTCGGCGCCGGGAAACTTTTCGAAAGCAAAGCGTGGGATCTTGGTGACGACATAGTCGATGGAAGGTTCGAATGACGCAGGCGTGGCGCCGCCGGTAATATCGTTGTCGAGTTCGTCCAACGTGTAGCCGACGGCAAGTTTCGCCGCAATCTTGGCAATCGGGAAACCCGTTGCCTTCGACGCGAGAGCGGACGAACGCGACACGCGGGGGTTCATTTCGATGACAATCAGACGGCCATTTTCCGGATTGACAGCGAACTGCACATTGGAACCGCCGGTTTCCACGCCGATCTCCCGCAGCACTGCGATCGAGGCGTTGCGCATGATCTGGTATTCCTTGTCCGTAAGGGTCAAGGCGGGGGCGACAGTGATGGAGTCCCCGGTGTGGACGCCCATGGGATCCACATTCTCGATCGAGCAGATGATGATGCAATTGTCCGCCTTGTCACGGACAACTTCCATTTCATACTCTTTCCAGCCGAGGACCGACTCTTCGATCAGGACTTCGGTTGTGGGGGATGCATCAAGACCGCTGCCGATGATTTCGTAGAACTCGCTGCGGTTATAGGCGATGCCGCCACCCGTGCCGCCCATGGTGAAAGAGGGGCGGATGATCGCGGGAAGCCCAACATGGTCGAGCGCTGCGCCAGCCATGCCCAGCGCATGCGAGACGTAGCGCTGTTTGCGGTCGCCTTCGCCGAGTTGCCATTCGGTCTCGAGCTTGTCCAGGGCGGCGTCGAGCTCGGGGCCGGAATATTTCGCCTTCACAGCTTCGCGCTGTTCCTGGTGCAACTTGCGGTCGAGGTCCTTCACCTCGGTCGCGTTGGCGAGCATCGATTTCGGAGTTTCGAGACCAATCTTTGCCATGGCCTCGCGGAACAACGCACGATCCTCAGCCTTGTCGATGGCCTCGGCGTTGGCGCCGATCATTTCGACGTTGTACCGATCGAGTACGCCCATGCGGCGGAGCGACAGGGCGGTATTGAGAGCAGTCTGCCCGCCCATCGTCGGGAGAAGCGCATCCGGGCGTTCCTTGGCGATGATCTTGGCAACGACTTCGGGGGTAATCGGCTCAATATAGGTCGCGTCGGCCAATTCCGGGTCGGTCATGATCGTCGCCGGGTTGGAGTTGACGAGAATGACCCGGTAACCCTCTTCCTTGAGTGCCTTGCAGGCCTGCGTACCTGAATAATCGAACTCGCATGCCTGGCCGATGATAATCGGTCCTGCGCCGATGATCAGGATAGACTTGATGTCGGTGCGTTTTGGCATGGTAAAAGTCCTATCGATAGCGGGCTGCACAAAAAACCGCACGGTTTTGACCGTACGGGCAGGCATAAAATTCCAAATGCGAGGCTAAGGCTGCCTTATAGGCAAAGGAAACGCATTGCGTAACCCCAAAAACACAGGTTTCGAAGGTTTTCAGCAGCAATTCACGACAGGAACTATCTCATGCATTAATCGGTCACGAAAATTGATTATGGATCGAACGCAGCCGCACGTTGAAAAATAGCAGCGCGCATGAAACAAATGACGCACTACACTGTTGAAAATACATTGCACCGGCGTCGGCCGGTCGACAAGCGGGAGGCGGGAAATGCGTTGGCGGGGCCGCAGGCAGAGTGACAATGTTGAAGACCAGCGCGGCGAGGGTGGCGGCTTTCCCGGCGGTATAGGCCGCGGCGGCGGTTTTCGTCTTCCGGGAGGCACCGGACTGCGGACGGCGCGGGGCGGCGGCTTTTCGGGCATCATCCTCCTTGCGGCTATATTCCTGTTCCTGAAGTTCTGCACGAATATCGATCCAATGCAGATTCTGGTCGATTCCGGTGGCGGTGGCGGTCAGCTGGTACCAGGCCAGAGCCAGTCGCCAGACGGTACTGCGGTCAGGAACGATGAGATGACGCAGTTCGCACGAACCGTACTTGCCGAAACAGAGGATGTCTGGAGTGGAATATTCCAGTCCGAGGGCCAGACCTACCCGGCGCCGACAATGGTATTGTTCAGCGGTCAGGTCCGCTCGGCCTGTGGCTTTGCCAGCGCCGCATCAGGACCATTCTACTGTCCTGGCGACAGGAAGCTCTATATCGACTTGAGCTTCTATGACGAGCTTGAACAGAAATTCGGAGCATCCGGCGATTTCGCACAAGCCTATGTATTGGCGCACGAAGTGGGTCATCACGTACAGAACCTGATTGGCGTTCTTCCGAAGTTCAATGCCATGCGCCAGAACATGGGCGAGGCCGAGGCAAACGCCATGTCGGTTCGCGTCGAACTTCAGGCGGATTGCTTTGCCGGCATCTGGGGTCATTTCACCAAGCAGCAAGGCATACTTGAGGTTGGCGACCTGGAAGAGGCACTCAACGCCGCCCAGCAGATTGGCGATGATAATCTGCAGCGGAGAACGCAAGGCTATGTCGTTCCTGAAAGCTTCAACCATGGGACTTCAGCGCAACGCGCCAACTGGTTCAAGCGCGGCTTCGACAGCGGCAAGCTGGAAAACTGCGATACGTTCAGCGGGAATATTTGAGCCTTTCTCTCCCACAAGGGGGAGAGACAAGAGGTGCAGTGCTATTTCCCTCGATCAACCCGCATTCTGCTCGCTCATACGATCGTCCAGTGCATGGGCGACCGCGGCACGGGAGTGAATGGTTGTCGAATCGAAGATCGGCAGCGCAACGTCGTCGTCGGGCAAGGACAGGCAAATCTCGGTGCAGCCGAAAATGACGCAATCGGCTCCGGCATCCTTTCCGCGCTGGATAATCTTTTCCAGTGCCTGACGGGACTCCGGCCTGACTACTCCGCAGCAGAGCTCGTCAAAGATGACCGAATGCACCTTGGCGCGGTCGAGTTCATTGGGAACGACAAGGTCGATACCGAACTTTTCGCGCATGTAGTCTGCGTAGAACCCATGCTCCATCGTGTAGCGCGTGGCCAGAAGCAGTGGTCGCTTCATGCCCGAAGCCTTCAGGACACTGCCTGTCTCGTGCCGGATATCGATGAGGGGAACATCGATGGAGGCGGCAACTTCGCCGGCCACGAGATGCATCGTGTTGGTGCAGATCAGCACATTATCCGCGCCGGCACGTTCAAGCCGCTTTGCCGCATCGGAAAGAAGGGCTGCGGCGTCGTTCCAGCGGCCGCCTTTCTGCAAGGCGACTACTTCGGAGAAGTCCAGCGACTGCATGGCGATCTTCGCCGAAGTCAATCCACCAAGCCGGCTCCGCACCATTTCATTGATCTGACGGTAGTAGACCGCAGTACTCTCCCAGCTCATCCCGCCAATCAGTCCAATAGTGCGCATCTGCAAGTTCTCCAGGTGATTTGAGCAGGATAATAAGTCGATCGAAGTGCGAATTGTTCTCAAAGTTTGCGAGAGTGTCTTGCATGCGCGCAATTTATGTTCGTACTAGTCGATATGCGCGCTGAATAATTGCGGGAGAACGGGAATGCTGGATGATCGTGACCGGAAGATTCTGGTTTTGCTGCAGGAGGACGCGGCCCTCGCGGTCTCGGATCTGGCTGAGCGAGTGAGCCTTTCAATCTCGGCCTGCTCCCGCCGTATCCAGCGCCTGGAGGATGAGGGTTATATCGCGCGACGGGTCGTGCTTCTGGATCGCGCGCTGGCGGGGCTGCCGACTACGATGTTCGTCATCGTACGTACTGCCCGCCATTCCGCTGACTGGCTCGAACAGTTTCGCGAGGCCATTATCGATGTCCCGGAGATCGTCGAGGTGCATCGCATGACGGGGACGTTCGATTATATCCTGAAGCTCGCCCTGCCGCGTGTCGAAGCCTATGACGACATCTACAAGGCGCTGATCGAGAGGGTCGAGTTTTTCGATATCTCTGCCTCTGTTTCAATGGAAACGTTGAAGGCAACGACCACACTCCCCACGCGATACGCGCGCTAGATTCAGGTGATGCCGGCCTGCAAAAAGCGTTTTTCTCCGCTACCGGAGCTCACATACTTTAACTACGCTCCGATCCGGTTCTCGAAAGCCACCATTTTCGGCGCGACCCGACCTGAATCCCGAGCCTCTGATTGCGCAAGATTTGACAGGGTCTGTCAGTTGCATTCGTCGTAGTATCAGGTTGAGGTGGCGGAACGGCTCAATTTCTGACCGTGTTCACTTATTGTTTCGCCGTATCGGGTGCGTTGGAACGATTTTCCACACAATCCCGGTATGGCGACGTTTTTGCGAGTTTTTCCGATGATTGATCCCTTGCTTGCCAAACGCGGCTTGACGCTTGTTTTCACGATCCTGCTTCTGGACATTATCGGCATCGGTATCATTGTTCCGGTTCTGCCCGAATATCTGGAGGAACTGACCGGGGCTGACGTGGGAAATGCCGCCATCTATGGTGGATGGCTGCTGTTTGCCTATGCCGGCATGCAGTTCGTCTTTGCGCCGCTGATCGGCAACCTTAGTGATCGCTTTGGCCGCAGACCTGTGCTGCTGACTTCGGTTATAACCTTCGCATTGGACAATCTGATCTGCGCGCTCGCGCCGAACTTCGCTATTCTGCTGATTGGCCGAATCCTCTCGGGAATCAGTGGCGGCAGCTATTCGACGGCATCGGCCTATATCGCCGATGTCAGCACGGACGAAAACCGTGCGAGGAATTTCGGGCTGCTGGGTATCGCGTTCGGCGTCGGGTTCATTCTCGGACCAATAATCGGTGGCTTTCTCGGCGAGTTCGGGCCGCGTATTCCGTTTTATGGGGCGGCGCTGATCTCGTTTCTCAATTTCGTCGCGGCCTATTTCTTTCTTCCGGAAACACTTCCTGCAAGGGACCGGCGAAAGTTCGAATGGCGGCGCTCGAATCCACTCGGCGCACTCAAACAGATGCGCCATCATAAGGGGATTCTCTGGCTCGGGTTGGTGTTCTTCATGTTGACGCTCGGTCATATGTCCTACCCGGCCGTATGGGCATATGTCGGCAGCTACCGTTACGGCTGGAGCGAAAGCGATATCGGCATCTCACTGGGCATCTACGGCCTTTGCAGCGCCATCGTCATGGGCATTGTCCTGCCGCGGCTCGTATCGAGATTTGGTGAATGGCGCACAGCCGTCATCGGTCTCGCGTTTGCTGCCCTCGGTTTTTTTGGCTATGCCAGTGCCTGGCAGGGGTGGCTTGTTTATGTCGTCATTGTCGCCACCTGCCTAGAAGGGGTCGCCGATCCGGCGATGCGCAGTATCGCTTCCGCCAAAGTGCCTGCCTCCGAGCAGGGGGAGCTACAGGGTGCGCTGACCAGCCTGTTCAGCATTACCAACATAATCGGGCCGCTGATCTTCACCCAGATATTCGCGATGTTTACCCGGCCGGATGCATCCATAAAGTTTAGCGGCGCGCCCTACGTGCTTGGCGGGATCTTCGCACTCATCGCGCTGTTTGTGTTCCTCCTGCGTGTGGAAAAACCTTCGCTTGCCGAAGAAGGAGGTCTTGCGCCGGGCGCTTTGGCGCCAAACGAGGCGAGTTAGATCGGGCACGAGCGTCGGGGCGGGCCAGCTCAGGCTATAGTCCCAAATCCGACAGGCCCGGATGATCAGCCGGGCGAGGTCCGGAGCGATCCCAAAGAAACTTGCGCTCGGTTTCCTTGATCGGGAGATCGTTGATGCAGGCGAACCGCTTGCGCATCAGGCCGTTTTCGTCGAATTCCCAATTTTCGTTGCCGTAGGCGCGAAACCAGTTACCCGAATCGTCATGATACTCATAGGCAAACCGTACCGCGATGCGATTATTTGTGAATGCCCAAAGCTCCTTGATCAGGCGGTAGTCCAGTTCGCGATTCCATTTGCGCGTGAGGAACGCAACGATGGCTTCCCGGCCCTCGATGAACTCCGCGCGGTTGCGCCAGTAGCTGTCAACAGTATAGGCGAGGGACACCCGTTCCGGGTTGCGGCTGTTCCAGCCGTCTTCGGCGCCGCGCACCTTTTGCACGGCTGTTTCGAGCGTGAATGGCGGCAGCGGCGGGCGTTGTTCCGGCATTGCAATCTCCTCTTGCGGACTGGTCAGGCAGCGTGTTCCCGTTCAGGAACTGGTTCAAGCCCCTTGCTTTTGCGGATCAGGTTGAAGAATCGCTGGAACAGATAGTGGGAATCCTGCGGGCCGGGCGATGCTTCAGGGTGATGCTGGACGGAAAAGACCGGGCGTCCCACGACGCGCAACCCGCAATTGCTGCCATCAAAGAGCGAGACGTGCGTTTCCTCGACGCCGTCCGGGAAGGACGCCGCGTCGACGGCAAAACCATGGTTCATCGATACGATCTCGACCTTGCCTGTCGTGTCGTCGCGTACCGGATGATTGGCGCCGTGATGGCCCTGATGCATCTTCTTGGTATCGCCGCCAAGTGCCAGAGCAAGCATCTGGTGCCCGAGGCAAATACCGAAAACCGGTATATCGGTCTTGATAAGGTCCTTTATGGCCGGAACGGCGTACTGTCCGGTTGCTGCGGGATCGCCGGGACCATTGGAAAGGAAGATCCCATCCGGCTTGTAGGCCAAAACGTCTTCTGCGGTTGCGGTGGCAGGAACGATGGTGATCTTTGCCCCAAGTCCGGCAATCAGGCGCAGGATATTGCGCTTGATACCGTAGTCGATGGCCACGACGTGAAATTCAGGTTCGGTTTGCTGTTCAAAACCTTCGTTCCAAACCCAAGGCTTTTCCGACCAAACGGAACTCTGGCCAGATGTGACGTCTCTTGCCAGATCGAGGTTCAGCAGGCCGTGCCAAGCCGCAGCGCGTTTTTTCAATTCCGGAATATCGAACTTGCCGTCCGGATCGTGCGCGATAACAGCATTGGGAGCACCCTTCTCCCGGATGAGAGCTGTCAGGGCACGCGTGTCGACGCCGGCAAGCGCAATGACACCGCGCGCTTTCAGCCAATGATCGAGGTGGTCGGCGGCGCGGTAGCTCGAAGGAGCCGTAATGTCTGCCTTGAAGATCGCGCCAACCGCACCAGCGCGATTGGCGGGTGTCAAATCCTCGATGTCTTCCTTGTTGGTGCCTACATTGCCGATATGCGGAAACGTGAATGTGACGATCTGGCCGGCATAGGATGGGTCGGTGAGAATTTCCTCGTATCCGGTGAGGGCGGTGTTGAAACAAACCTCCGCTTCGCAGACGCCCGTCGCGCCGACGCCTTTGCCTTCGATGACAGTGCCATCGGCAAGGACGAGCACTGCGGTTGGCCTCAGTTCGCTCCAAGCTGCGCTCTTTGGTTGAACACCGGCGTCGGTCGTCATTGTATTGGTCATGCGGAACTCCTGAACCGGGTTTGCATCGTTGTCCCTGGCCGGCATTGAAAAAAGCCGTTCAATAATCCATATGGACATGGCTGAACGCCGTGGTGGTTGGACTTCCCCACAGCAGCAACAACAAAAATGTCTGGCTAAGACTTAGTCCATAAACAAAGCCGCGCCTCCGGTCAATTGCGAGACGAGAAACTGTCGCGAAAATTCGAAGTACGCGTAAAACAGGAGCACCGAGCCATGCGCGACACAATCGCAACGGCACTCAACACAGCCATCAAGGCACAGGACAAGCGTCGCGTGCCGACGCTGCGCCTCATCATGTCAGCAATCAAGGATCGGGATATCCTCAATCGCGGGACAGGCAAGGACGCTGCCAGCAGCGATGAGGTGAGCTCGATCCTGGCCAAGATGATCAAGCAGCGCGAGGAGTCGGCGAAGCTTTATGAAGATGGCAGCCGCCCGGAACTCGCCCGGCAAGAGCGCGAGGAAATCGAAATTATCCGCGAGTTCATGCCGGCACAGTTGGACGATGCGGAGATTCGCCGGGTTGCCAAGCAGGTAATCGACGAAATCGGAGCAAGCGGCCTGCGCGACATGGGAAAAAGCATGAATGTGCTCAAGGAAAGATATGCAGGCCAGATGGATTTCGGCAAGGCGAGCAGTATTGTGAAGGACCTGCTACAGTAGGCAGCTATTCATCCATCTTTAGCGATTAGCAGAAATCCGACTCGTTTGCGAAGTGAGGCTGACTCGATCCGGCGAGAAAGCCGATTTCAGGCTCATTTTCACAGGCTCCGGCTTTCGTTATCCCTATCGTGATGCAGACCATCCTAGCAAGCACCACTCAGACGGCCGCTGGCCCAGCGAGGTGTGGAGGTGGTTCGCAATACTCGATCAGCAGCTCGGTGAGGACCTGTATTTTCCGTGCGGGATGCTGACCTGGCGGGCGGATGACATATGCACCTGCCGGAGGGGGTGGATAACGCGTCATGACCGGCACAAGCGCGCCCGAAGCTATATAGTCATGAGTAAGACAATCGGGCAGGTAAGCAATCCCGAGCCCTGCTGCCGCGGCGGCGACCAGGGCAGTGCCATTGTCGGCTTTAAAACGCCCCTGTGGACGAACCGTGATGATCATGTCGCGATCCATGAGTTGCCAGGCTTCGGTGCCCTGCATAAGAGCCTGGTGGGCGGCGAGTTCCTCCGGCGTTTCCGGCGACCCATGCGCTTTGATATAGTCGGGGCTCGCGACCAACTTCCCATAGATCGGTCCGACGCGTTTTGCGATCAAGTTGGAGTCCTGAAGATAGCCAACTCGTATCGCACAATCGTAACCCTCCGTGATGAGATCGACAAAGCGATCACTGTAGCAGGTGTGGATTTGGAGCTGGGGGTGGCGCCGTGCCATTTCCGCGAGGATAGGGCCGAAGTGGTTCTGTCCGAATGAATACGGGACAGCAACCCGCAAGCGGCCGCGAAGGTCGCCAGCGGGTAGGATAGTTTCCTTGGCAACATCGATCTCGGCGCAAACTCTTGCTGCATAGTCCCGGAACGTCGCCCCGGCCTCAGTGAGAGCAGCCCCTCGGGTCGTTCGTGCAAGAAGCTGAACACCAAGTTCCGCCTCAAGCCGGAATAGGCGACGGCTGACGATCGACTTGGAGACGCCGAGCCGGAGCGCGGCGGACGAAATCCCCCCAGCATCAGCAACATCTACGAATGTCCGCAACTCTTCGATGTCCAATTCAGTGTTCCCCATTTCGCGACACAGCTTGCCACGATGAGACACTACCGCATCGCGATTAGGAACGGCAATGTCCCTTTTAGACGATGTCGCCGCTCGCGCATGTCTCCAGGAAACCAATGCCACTCACATGGCAGCAAAGGATGCAATAATGACGTTTCGCAATGGTCTTGCTTCGCTTCTCCGTCCCGAAGACTCGGTCCTTGTTCTGATCGACCACCAGCCTTACCAGCTGACGAATCTGAACAGCCACGATCCGCAGGCGGTGGTCAACAATTCGACTGCTCTGGCGAAGGTTGCCAAGGCATTCGGTGTTCCAACCATCCTGACAAGCGTCATCGCCGAGCGCGGCGGCCTGATCTTCCCGCACATCACCGACGTGTTCCCCGGCCAGGAGGTGATCGACCGGACATTCATCAACACCTGGGAAGACAAGAAGGTGGTGGACGCAGTCAAGGCGACGGGTCGCAAGCAGCTGATCATCGCCGGACTGTGGACCGAGATCTGCGTCGCTATGCCGGTGATCCAGGCGCTCGGCGAAGGCTGGGATGTGACTGTGATCACCGACGCCTCGGGAGGCACCTCGGTCGAGGCCCATGAGGTCGCTATCCAGCGCATGATCGCGGCTGGCGCGAACATGATGACCTGGCTGGCTTTAGCGTCGGAATGGCAGCGAGACTGGGCCCGAACCGAGCACGCCGCAGAGTTGACTGATGTGCTCAAGCAGCATGCCGCAGGTAGCGGCATTGCGTTCCTGTGGGAACAGCAACTGCTTAACACGCCGGTACCTGGCAGCGCAGGATGATGATTTGAGCGGGGAGGGGCAGAGGTTTTTGAGCGACGCGTTGCGAAGGGATTTCTGTCAGACGGTCGGCCAGACCTTGGTTAGTGGCTACACCATCACGTGAGAATTTGCATAGCTCTTATGCAAGATTGGGCATAGCCACAGTTTTGAGCGATGCTATTATGACGATGTTGGGTTCTTTCCTCCCAGATTCCCCAACATTGAATGTACTGCACCTCCTCCCGCGGTACATTTACAATCAGGACCGCTGCACCTCCTCCCGCAGCGGTCCTTTTTTATTAGTCAGTCGGATTTTTCGGTCGGCTGCTTCTGGGTTGCAAGTTCCTCGACCGCTTCAGTCAAGGTCACAACTTCCTTTTCCCGCATCTGGTCGATCTTTTGATGGAGAAGCTCGATCTTCTCGTGCAGCAATTCGATCTCGAGTTCAGCCTTGATATTGATGCGGTAGTCATTTTCCGCTTCCCTGCGGTCTATATCCTGCTGGCGGTTTTGGCTCATCATGATGAATGGAGCGGCATAGGCCGCCTGGAACGACAAAGCCAGGTTGAGAAGTATGAAGGGATAGGGATCCCATTGACGCACATAGGCGGTGACGTTCAAGATAATCCAGACGAACAGTATGGTTGACTGGATGATGATAAAGGACCACGACCCCATGGTTGCGGCAACCGTATCGGCGATCCTTTGTCCCCGGGTGAGCTGATTTTCGATGTCTGCCGGCTTGATACTGCGGTCCCGGCGGCGGATTGATCTCAGATGGTGCAGCAGCTTCCGCTCCGTTTCCCACAATCCCTTCTTCACTTCCTCGACATTGGTCATTGTTCGATACCGATCTGTTGCTGGGCAGCCTAGTTGATTTGTACAGGTGAAATAGCAGCCCGGGAACTCGATTGCTCCTCATCGCGTTCTTGTTTCCATATGGAGGCGCAAATGAAGTTGCACGGCTGGACTACAATCACTGGAATCATGGCGGGGTTGGCTGTCGGCGCAGGCGTAGGCGAAGCGATGATGGGAAACATGCTGTTGGGTTTGCTCATCGGTTCAGCTATGGGCGCCTTCATCGGATCCAACGATCGCATTCGCCGCGATTATTAAGGACAGCACACGCACCGCATGTCAGCTGTGCAATGCCCGCAAACGCGTGGTGTTCAACAAGCCCTGCTCTTCAAGGACAGGATAGGCCATGGCGGCCAACAGGGAGTTTACCTGCTTCAGATCGCGGATTGTATCGAGATGGATGGAGCTGGTTTCGACGCTGCGCGTGGTGCCTTCACGCAGGCGCCTGAAATGACGTTCGCTACTTTGCTTTTCCAGATCACGCAGATGGTCTTTTTCAAGCACCAGTTGATGCGCCGTCTCGCGATCGCGTGACACCAGTACGTTGAAAGCCATGCGGGCATTGGTAAGTACCTTGGCGTGGAAATTGCTGAGTTCCAGCCACCCTTCATCGGTGAACTTGAGTTTCCGGTCCATCTTCTTCTGAACCAGCGCGATCATGTTGCGCACGATGATATCACCGACCTGCTCGAGCTTGACGCAGGCTCCGAGGAGTTCCTGCGCACGTGCGACTTCAAAGTCGGAAAGCGGCTTGGCGGTCAGTTTGGCAAGATAGAGCTTGATGGCTGCATGCTTGCGGTCGACCTTGTCATCAAGGGCCGAAAGTTCATCGATCCGCTCCTGTACCGGATTTTCGTAGAGACCGATGATGCCGCGCAACATGATTTCCACTGTCTCGCACACGCGCACGGTCTCGCGAGTGGCGTTGGCCAAAGCAAGGCTGGGCGTGTCGAGGACGCTTTCGTCGAGGGCGCTGAGTTCCGCATGATCCAGCGGGCGCGATTGTTCTGTGGGAGCATTGAGCGCAACCACAGCCTTGGTGGCCTTGAGTACCAGACCGGAGAGGGGGACGCCCGCCAGCAAGATGATCACATTGAAAAGGATGTGCCCGTTGATCACCTGATCGGCGGGAGTGGAGCCGAGGAAACCAACAGACGGCTTGAAGCTCAGATAGAGGATTAGAACAACTACCGAGCCCGCACCGCGCATCAATAAATTGCCCATGGGGACGATACGTGTTTGCGGCGCGGCATTGCGGGTAAGAAGCGGAGCGATAAAGGATGAGCCAAGGTTAACGCCGAAGATCATCACGATGCCGAGTTCCGGTTGAATAAGACCGCGCGAGGCAAAGGTGACCAGCAACAACACAGCAGCGATGCTGGAATGGAACAGCCATGTCATGACCGCTGCAATCAGGAACGCAGTAACCGGATCGGTGTTCAAATAGCCGACAATCACCGGAAGCAATTCGCTGTTGCGCAAGGGCTCGGTTGCCTGACCGGTCATCTCGAGTGACAGCACCAGGAGGCCGATGCCAACGAGTATGCGCCCGATCTGCCGCCAGTTGCTGCGCTCGGTCGACATGAAGATCACCGTGCCGGCAACCAGGCAGAAGGGGACCAGCAAGGTCAGATCGAAGCTCAGGATCTTGACGACCAGAGCCGAGCCGACTTCAGCGCCGCGCACGGCCATGAGCCCCGCAATGCCGCTGACGAAACCCGACCCAACAAACGAGCCCACAAGAAGGCTCACCGCGGTCGAGCTCTGCAGGGCGATGGAAAGCATCAGTCCCCACAGTACCGCAAGAACCGGATTGTGGAGGACGCCGCGAAGGCTTTGGCGCATGCGCTCGCCGTAGGCGCGCTCGACGCCTGTGCGGACCATGCGTGTCGCCCACAGCAGAAGCGCCACTGCGCCTGCCAAATGCAACAAAATTGCGGAACCGTTCACTTATAATGATCCTGACGCGGAGGAGATATTCGGTAATGCAATGGCATCATTTTAGTTGCGACCTCTTAAGATAAGATATCAATCAAAAAGCGAAAAAAATATGTTCCGGCTAAGAAAATCCGTGTCGCTTTTGGCATATTGTTACAGATTTATGACAAACAGCTACTCCGTTTAAAATCGTTTGCCGGCTTTGTAAAGCGATTGCATTCACAATCACCGCCATTCATTCGATGAACGGGGGATGACGCGCTTGCAGGACTTCCGTCTAGCTCTTATCTGGTGCAGTATGGGTCCGGCTTGCGATGTGAAATCCGGGCTGCCAAATCTGATATCCGAGCGATAAGTATCAAAGACGAAAAGCAGCATGCGATTTCCGCCGTCCTTTCTCGATGAGATCCGGGAACGTGTACCGATCTCCAGCGTGATCGGAACACGCGTTTCATTCGACCGGAAAAAGACGAACGCGCCCAAAGGTGACTTCTGGGCGTGTTGCCCGTTCCATGGCGAAAAATCGCCGAGCTTCCATTGCGAGGATCGCAAGGGCCGGTATCACTGCTTCGGTTGTGGCGTGACTGGCGACCATTTCCGCTTCCTGACCGAGCTGGAAGGGTTGAGCTTTCCCGAGGCCGTTCAACGTGTTGCCGACATGGCGGGCGTGGCGATGCCGGCCCGGGATGCTGAGATGGAAATACGCGAGGCAAAACGCGCCACGCTCTACGATGTCATGGAAATGGCGACCAAGTTCTTCGAGGACCAGTTGCAGGCGGCCGGTGGGGCGAAGGCGCGTGCTTACCTTCGGGAGCGGGGCTTGAGCGCTGCAACGCAGCACGCCTTTCGCCTGGGCTATGCCCCGGAGAGCCGGAATGCGCTCAAGGAACATCTCGCGACGAAGAACGCCACCAAGGATCAGATCGAGGCGTGCGGGCTTGTGGTCTATGGCGACGACAAGCCGGTTTCCTTCGATCGCTTTCGTGATCGCATCATGTTTCCGATCGAGGACATGCGCGGCCGTATCATCGCTTTTGGCGGGCGAGCGCTCGCGCCGAACGCCATTGCGAAATATATGAATTCCAACGAAACCGAGCTCTTCCACAAAGGCAGGATTCTCTTCAACGCCCGCCGGGCCCGCAAGGAAGTCCAGCCGCAAAACGGACAGCCCGCCAAGGCCGTGATCGCGGTAGAGGGCTATATGGATGTCATTGCCCTGGCGCAGGCCGGCTTTGCCCAAGCCGTCGCGCCGCTCGGAACCGCATTGACGGAAGACCAGCTCGATCTTCTGTGGCGCATGTCGCCCGAACCCATACTCTGTTTCGACGGCGACAACGCGGGCATCAAGGCGGCACACCGGGCCATCGATCTCGCCATGCCCGCGTTGAAGCCCGGCTTCTCGTTGCGGTTTGCCGTTCTACCCGAGGGCAAGGACCCAGACGATCTGGTCAGGAGCGGCGGTTCTCAGGCTTTCCAGGCGGTGCTTGATGATGCGCGTTCGCTCGCAGACATGTTCTGGACGCGCGAGACAGCCAGCGGCGTCTTCAATACGCCCGAGCGTCGCGCCGAACTCGAGGCGCGGCTCAAGCAAATGACCGCACTCATCGGCGACGAAAACGTGCGGCGTCATTACGCGCAGGACGTGCGCGAGCGTATCCAGCTATTTTTTGGCTCCGGCCAACGCGGCAATGACCGGCGCAACAATGGCGAGCGCGGCAATGGACAGGGTGGCTTTGGCCAGCAAAATGGATTCGGCCAGCGGGGCAGGAGTGCGACGAGTGGCCGCCTGGCCGTGTCGGACACTCTGGCGAGGTCGGGGATGGTCAGGACCACATCTGCCGCACCACCGCTGCGCGAGACCGCAATCCTGATGACGTTGTTCAATCACCCGCGGTTGATCGAAGACGATTTTGAAACGATCGTCCGTCTCGAATTCAGTCATGCGGACCTGAAGCGATTTCACGAGGCTATGCTCAATGCGATGGCAGAACATCATGTCGCCACCGGCGTTGAAATGCGCAAGGCAATGGTCGACACCAATCACGGCGCCTTGATTGAAAAACTGGAGTTAGCGACTAGGCGCGCAAGGATATGGACCGCCACGGCGGAAGCCGCCGAAGAGGATGCACTGGAAGCCTTAAAACAGGCCATTCACTTGCATCAGCGCGCGAGCACACTACATAAAGAGCTGAAAGTAGCTGAAACCGCCTTGGCGAACGAAGCCACCGATGAAAATCTCAATCGACTGCTTGATATTCAAAACGATATTCGCAATGCACAGGCAACTGAAGCACTGATCGAAGGGTTTGGAATACCTTCCGGGCGCTCGGGTAAGGGGTTTTGATGAATTGATTCGCTTTTTTGGGCCGAATCAGTTGAGTCGGGGTTGACGTAGGTCAATAATGGCGGAATCAGAGTGCGCGAATTAAAAGATATTTCGTTGACGTTTGCGGGTAAAGCGAAAAAACCGGCAAATTCGGCAGATATTCAGCGTGACGGAAAAACAAGGTTAATCCGCCATTAACGGGATTTCGGCTAGTCGATCATTCATACCTTGATGATGTAGGGGAACCGATGCGCTGCCGCGCTCGTTGGTCCCATGCACAAGCAGAGCGCCCATCAGGAAAAAAAGCGGACACCGCTTGGAGACACAGAATATGGCAACGAAGGCAAAGGAAAACGAGGAAGTAGAAGTCGAGCGCGAAGGCGCGCCGGACGGACCGCTTCTCGACCTTTCCGATGACGCTGTCAAGAAGATGATCAAGCTCGCGAAAAAGCGCGGCTATGTGACGATGGATGAGCTCAATGCAGTTCTGCCATCCGAAGAGGTCACTTCCGAGCAGATCGAAGACACGATGGCCATGCTGAGCGACATGGGGATCAATGTTGTCGAAGACGATGAGCAGGACGCCGACGCGGAAGAAACCGACAACAGCGCCGACGAGGAGAGCGATGCTCGTGAACTCGCCGAGTCGACCGGCACTGCTGTAGCGCCCACAACCACGAAGAAAGAACCGACCGATCGCACCGACGATCCCGTCCGCATGTATTTGCGTGAGATGGGTACGGTCGAGCTATTGTCGCGCGAAGGCGAAATCGCGATTGCCAAACGCATCGAGGCCGGCCGCGAGACCATGATTTCAGGTCTGTGCGAAAGCCCGCTGACCTTCCAGGCTATCATCATCTGGCGCGAGGATCTGAACGAGTCGAAGATTTTGCTGCGTGAGATCATCGATCTGGAGACCACGTATGCCGGTCCCGAAGCCAAGCAGGCGCCGGTGATCGAACGCGTGGAGGAAGATAAGCCGGCCACGGCCAATGATCGGATGCGCAGCCGCCGCGACGACGACGACATCACCAATGTCGGCAGCGATGCGCCTGTCGAGGAAGACGACGACGAGGACGATGAGGCAAATCTGTCGCTTGCGGCAATGGAAGCCGAGCTTCGCCCGCAGGTCATGGAAACCCTGGACGTCATCGCCGATACCTACAAGAAGCTCCGCAAGTTGCAGGATCAGCAGGTGGAAAACCGCCTGGCGGCCTCCGGGTCGCTGTCGCCAAGCCAGGAGCGCCGCTACAAGGAACTCAAGGATCAGCTGATCAAGGCAGTCAAGTCGCTGTCGCTGAACCAGAATCGTATCGATGCGCTGGTTGCACAGCTATACGACATCAACAAGCGCCTTGTTCATAATGAAGGCCGCCTGCTGCGCCTTGCCGAGTCCTATGGCGTGCGCCGTGAAGACTTTCTCAAGGAGTATCAGGGCAACGAGCTTGATCCGAACTGGTTGAAGGCGGTTTCCAACCTGACGACACGTGGTTGGAAAGAGTTCACCAAGAACGAAAAAGACACCATCAAGAACCTGCGTACCGAAATCCAGAACATGGCACAGGAAACCGCGATTTCGATTTCGGAATTCCGCCGTATAGTCAATCAGGTACAGAAGGGCGAACGCGAAGCGGCGCTTGCCAAGAAGGAAATGGTCGAGGCGAACCTGCGTCTCGTTATTTCCATCGCCAAAAAGTATACCAATCGTGGTTTGCAGTTCCTGGATCTGATCCAGGAAGGCAATATCGGCCTGATGAAGGCTGTGGACAAGTTTGAATACCGCCGTGGTTACAAGTTCTCGACCTATGCGACCTGGTGGATCAGGCAGGCCATCACCCGCTCGATTGCCGATCAGGCGCGCACGATTCGTATTCCGGTACATATGATCGAGACGATCAACAAGATCGTCCGGACATCGCGCCAGATGCTGCACGAAATCGGCCGTGAACCGACACCGGAAGAGCTGGCTGAAAAGCTTGCGATGCCGCTCGAAAAGGTTCGCAAGGTGCTGAAGATTGCCAAGGAGCCGATTTCTCTCGAAACTCCGGTCGGCGACGAGGAAGATTCGCATCTCGGCGATTTCATCGAAGACAAGAATGCGCTGCTGCCTATCGACGCTGCCATCCAGGCAAACCTGCGCGATACGACGACACGGGTTCTTGCTTCGCTGACACCGCGCGAGGAGCGAGTGCTCCGCATGCGGTTCGGCATCGGCATGAACACCGACCATACGCTTGAAGAGGTTGGCCAGCAGTTCTCGGTGACACGCGAGCGTATCCGCCAGATCGAAGCCAAGGCGCTGCGCAAGCTCAAGCACCCGAGCCGTTCAAGAAAATTGCGGTCCTTCCTGGACAGCTGATATTCGTTGCAAGGTTCGCTTTTGGCTCGCGCCCCGAATATCAACAGGACCAACATGCAAATACAAAAGCCCGGCTTGCTGCCGGGCTTTTGTATTTGATCACTTTGTGATCACAGAGATGGTTCATCGTCCTTCTTGCCGCTCTTGTCCTTGACCATCAACCGGTCGATATAGGCGAGGAAGAGGGCCGAGAAAACGAAGGCCAGGTGGATCACAGTAAACCAGGTGAGCTGTTCCGTGGTGAACTGGGTGAGGTTCAGAAATACCTGCAGCAAATGGATCGAGGAGATGGCGACAATGGTCGACGCAACCTTGATCTTGAGCGATCCCGCATCGATCGTGCCGAGCCAATGCACTTCGTCGGCCTGATCGAACCGGCTCACGAAGTTCTCATAACCTGAAATGATAACCATCACGACGAGGCTGGCGACCAACGCTGCATCAATCAGGCTGAGCATTTTCAAGATCGTATCCGTTTCGTTGAGAAAGGCGACCTTTGCGATAAAGTCGATGAGTTTGCTCGCGAACGAGAAAGCATAAATGGCAAGAGCTACAGCGAGACCGAGGTAGAAAACCACGAGAAGCCAGCGAGAGGCGAGGATGATGTTTTCGACGAAAATTTCAATGCGTTTCATAAACAGGGGTCCGGTTGAACAAACGGGGCAGGGCACAAATAGCTAAAACCTGGTCGAACTCCAAGGAACTAATAAAAAAACCCGGACCGAGGCCCGGGTTTTTCTGCGGCGAGTACCGGTATCAGTTGCTGGCTAGGGGGGCGACCAGCGGTGTAATGCGGCGAATCGCGACACGCCGGTTGTCCTGTTCGGGTCCGTCAGATTTGATCTTCAGGAACTGTTCGCCATAGCCTTGTGTAGCCATGTTCTCCGGTGGAATATCGAAGACATTGGTGAGAGCCTGAGCCACAGATTCCGCGCGCCTGTCCGAGAGGACGAGGTTTGCCTGGTCGGAGCCCACGGCGTCTGTGTGACCCTCGATGAGGAAGGTCTCGCCCGGGTTCTTCTTGAGGATCTGAGCCATCGCCTTGGCCACGCTTTCAATATGGCCGATCTGGTCTTCGCCGACATCTGCCGAGCCGAACTGGAATGTGATGGTATCAAGGTCTACGCGCCGAACCTTGTCGCGGATCCGAGCCGAGCGCCTGACCTCATCGATCGAATATATCCGCTCGACACGTTCGACAGGTGGCTGTTCAAAGAAATCATACACTTCCTCTTGAGGCGCATCATCGGCATCGAGAATATAATCACGAACCGGAATGCTGAGTGCCAGGGGCGGCAGGTCATCGCCGGGATCGCGCCATTCCAGACGCTCTTCTCGGTCGTAGTCGGGCGTGTATGTCAACAGGATCTCCCGACCGTCTGGCATGACGCGTGAGCGCCTGATCACATCGCCGTAACGATTGCGGATCGTGACAATCTGCACGCCGTTGTCGCGGACGATGATCTCGCGGGTCCGGTTGCGGGGCAAGTCTTCGTAGTAAATGTCTTTAGAGTCGCGTGCCATACGCGGCCGGTCCGAGCTCTCGACGTAAACACTGTTGTCGATGTTGACGACAGTCCGGTCTCCGAATTTCTTGACCACCTCCACGTCGCCTGGACGTTCATCAGGCCTGCGTTCCCTGGTACGGGTGCCCTTTTCGGTCAGCACAGGTTCGATCTTGACTGGAGCAAGTTCCTGCTGGACGTCCGCATCGCTCTTTGGCGCGGCCGCGGCTGTTGCCGGCTGTTGAGCAGCCGATTCTTGATCAGGGGCCTTGGCTGCTTGCCCTTGCTTTGCTTTTCCGCTGCCTTCACCGGCAGGAGCCTGTTTGGCACTGTCCAATACCGGCGCGGCGTTTTCAGGCAGCGGCGAAGCTTCTTGCTGTGCAGCTTTGCCAGTAGCAGGGTCAACAGGTTTGAGCTCCCTGGTTGCGGGTTCCGCCGCTGTTTCGCCGGCTGGCTGTTCTGCCGTAGCTGGCGGTGTTTCTTTCAGCGCCTTGTCAGTCTCCTTCTTCGCTTCTTCGGCAGCTTTGTCGGTTTGCTTGTCCGCTGCCTTCTGCGCGCTGTCGGCTTTCTTGCGGGCTTCCTCCTCGGCAGCCTTCTGGGCTTCGGCCGCCTTGTCCGCTTCCTGCTCGGTGGCTTTCTTCACCTTCTCCGTTTCCTTGGCGGTTTGCTCCTCATTGGCCTTTGCGGCATCGGATTCCGCCGCCGCCTTCTTCCGCGCTTCCTTTTCTACGGCTTTCTGCTGCTCGGCAGCTTTGTCAGCTTCGGCTTCGGTGGCGCGCTTGGCCTTCTCGGCCTCCTGCGCGGCTTCCTTTTCGGCTGACTTGGCTGCCTTCGCCTCGCTTGCGGCCTTCTGCCTTGCTTCTTCTTCTATTGCCTCCTGCTGCTTTGCGGCCTTGTCGGATTCGGCATTCGCAGCACGCTTGGCTTCCCGGGCTTTCTCCTCGGCTTCGCCTTCGGCGGCCTTGGCGGCTTGATCGGCCTGGCGTTTCGCCTGCTCTTCGGCCTTGCTCTGTTCCTTGGCTGCGGCGTCCGTTTCCTCAGAAGCGCGTTTCTGGGCTTCTTCTGCGCGATTACCGCCCTTGTTCTTTCTTAGCTCCTCGACGGGTTCTTCACCCTGAGGCGCTGCCTCTTCCGCCTGTGCCAGCATCTGGGAGGGTACGTTGCTGTTAGAGGAGATGAAGGGCCGGTTGATTGGCGCCTGTTCTGCCATTGCCGCCGGTGAAGAAAAAAGAATCGCCGTCGATGCAAAAAAGAGTGCTGTCCGTTTCATGTTCATCCCTGTCTCGCGTTTCTTATTGTTGAAACACGTCAAATGTTTGTGATCGCAACCTTGTTCCGCTGATCGGACCGATTGTCTTGCGACCTCGGGTAGCATGAGCGAGGATTGCAGGGGCAGCCTGTATCCCGAGTGAAGACGATGTTCATCCAGCGTTCATGTTGAAAGCGTTTCGCTCGCTGTCCGGGAAGCCGGACGCATCAATATTATTGCAGGAGCCGGTAAAACATGGACGTGGCGCTGCGCGGGATGTATTTGAGCGCATGCACCAAAAACCGTTCTGGAAAACCAAGATGCTGGACGAGCTGAACCGCTCGGAATGGGAGAGCCTATGCGATGGCTGCGGGCGCTGCTGCCTTCACAAGCTGGAAGATGAAGATACGGAAGAAATCTATTTCACGACAGTCGCTTGCACCTTGCTGGATGCGGGCACGTGCCAGTGTTCAGACTATGTACATCGCAAGAAGAAAGTGCCGGATTGCGTGTTCCTGACGCCGGAAATCGTCCGGACTGTCGATTGGCTGCCAGAGACATGCGGCTACCGTCTGATCGACGAGGGGAGGGACCTCTATTGGTGGCATCCGCTGGTTTCAGGAAGCCCAGATACTGTTCACGAAGCGGGTATATCCGTGCGTGGCAAGATCACTGCGTTCGATCACGAAATGAAAGAGGACGAAGATTATTTTGACCACATGATGCGGGATGAACTGCCATCCTGAACGCTGCATGAATGTGGCATTGGGTATTTATTCATAACATGTGTGAAACAAAGGCTGCCTGTCCGGCGCTTTAACAACCTTCCGGACAAACAATCAGGAGAACCCTCATGGCTAGTCTTTCACTCAAATTGTTGGCCGTCGGTGCTGCGATCAGCATCGGTGCGATCATTGGCGCCAACACGTCGTTCGCGGCCCCGGCAATCGCCTCGCCGGTCATTGTCCAACATGGCATAAGTTCGGCGCCGCTTGTCGACGTCCAATACCGCTACGGCCATCGCCCGTACCGCGCTTGCACACCTGGCCAGGCTGCCAACAAGGCAAGCCGGCTGGGTATCCGCAACCCGAGGGTCGTCGTGAGGCGCAATGTCGTGCGTGTGTCTGGATGGAAGCGCGGCCTGCGTACTTCGGTTGTGTTTGCCCGCGCTCCAGGCTGCCCGATCGTTCGTTAAGCTTCCACGATCAAAGAAGGGTGCCGCCCGGCACCCTTTTTGTTTTGCAGCATCAGTTCGTCAATTCGAACGTGACGTTCACGTTCACACTATAGGTGTTTTCACCTGCAGCAACTGGAACCGAGTCGGCTGGCGCAGCGGCCATCATTTTGGATTGGACCATCGGCATCGGGCGAGGACTAAAAGACTGCTCACTGATCTCGATCACCTTGCCGAGGCTGACGCCGGCAGCTTCCGTCAGGGTTTTTGCCTTGGCCAATGCGTTTGCAACGGCATTCTTGCGTGCTTCTTCAATGACCTCTTCGGGTTTGTCATTGGTGAAAGTGAGATTGCCACCCTGATTGACGCCAAGGGTCACGGACTGGTCGAGGATGTCGCCAACCTTCTTCAGGTCGCGCACGCGTACGGTCAATGAGTTGGACACGGCGTATCCGACAATCTTCGGTGCTTCCGGCGGTTGTGTATTGTCCTTGTTGTCTGGGTAGACGTAGCGCGGTTCAATATTGAAACCAGACGTCTGCAGGTCACGATCCGCAACGCCTGACTTCTTCATGGCATCCAGCACCTTTGCCATGGCTTGATTGTTGGCGGACAACGCTTCGCGCGCGGTCGGTTTTTCCTGCAGGACTACCATTGAAACGATCGCCATGTCTGGCGCTGCTGCCGCTTCGCCTTCTCCGGTCACAACAATGCGCGGACGCGGCGCCTCGTCTGCCAGCGCGCCGAAAGGCATCGCGGTCATCGTAGTTGCCGCGAAGGCAAGGCAAAGTAATTTCGATGTCATGGATATCTCCCCGAATAAGATGAAAGTGCTGCGTCGCAGGTGATTATGGGTGGAATAGGGCAAAGAGCCGATCTTTCGGTGCCGGCGCCATTTTATGCATCCAAACAGTTTCTGAGGCGTTTCCGTTTGCAACTTAAGGAGCATCTCATGACTGGCAAAGAACCGAAGAACCGCCCTGAGAACATCGAGCCACAGGATCCGACAACGCGGACCCCAATCGAGACGCAGGATTGGGACGACATTGGCGCGGAGGAGGTGGAAGTGCAAGCCGACGACGAACTCGCAATCCTTGGCGAACGCCGGGTCGAGCCGGCAGATACCGGACTTTCCGAGGATGACGACGATAACGCATATCAGGAAAGCGACGAAGCCCTGCCGGAAGATGAGGAGGAGGCCGAAATATCCCGCGATCCGGAACGGGAAGGACACCGCTTCGAGTGACGTCGCCCAGTCTGCGCTCGCAGCTGGTGCGAGGTTATATGACTGCACATAGGTCTTGACTAAAATACAAATGTTCAATATTCGATGTCTTGATTGAACAGCGCCGGGCATGCCCCAGGGGCTGGCAACCGGGAGGCATTGATGGCTACGAATGTTGCATTGACGGGATTGGCGCGGGACATGCAGGCGCGGGCGGATACGGGCCGTCCGATCCGCATCGGCCTGATCGGTTCGGGCGAGATGGGCACGGACATCGTCACGCGGGTGGCGCATATGCCCGGCATCGAGATCGGGGCGATTTGCGAACTGAACCTTGCGGGTGCGCTGAAGGCCGTGGACATCGCCTATCAGGAGGAAGGCCATTGGCGCGAGGTGTCGAATGCACCGGCGCTCACCGCGGCAATGGAAGCCGGCAGGATCGCCGTCACCGATGATGCCGATCTGGTGCTTGACAGCGATCTGATCGACGTTGTCATCGATGCGACCGGGGTTCCGGCGGTCGGGGCCGAGATCGGCCTGAAGGCGATGGAACGCGGCAAGCACCTCGTCATGATGAATGTCGAGGCGGACGTGACCATCGGCGCCTACCTGAAGAGCGAGGCCGACCGGCTCGGCGTCACCTATTCGCTCGGTGCCGGCGACGAGCCGTCTTCGTGCATGGAACTGATCGAGTTCGTCTCGGCCATGGGCCATCCGATCGTTGCCGCCGGCAAAGGCAAGAACAATCCGCTCAACATCGATGCCATACCCGACGATTACGAGGAAGAGGCCAGGCGCCGCCACATGAATGTGCGCATGCTGGTCGAGTTCGTCGACGGCTCGAAGACCATGGTGGAGATGGCGGCGATCGCCAATGCCACCGGGCTCGTGCCGGACAGGCCGGGCATGCATGGTCCGGCGGCAACGCTCGACCAGCTGTCGAAGGTGCTCGTGCCGGAAAAGGATGGCGGCGTGCTCTCGAGGGTCGGTGTCGTCGATTATTCGATCGGCAAGGGCGTGGCGCCGGGTGTGTTTGTCGTTGCCGACATGTCGCATCCGCGCATTTCGGAGCGCATGGAGGACCTGAAGATGGGCAAGGGTCCCTATTTCACCTTCCACCGCCCCTATCACCTGACCTCGCTGGAGGTGCCGCTGACCTGCGCGCGCGTCGTGCTCTACGGCAAGGCCGACATGGTGCCGCTGGCCAAGCCGGTCGCCGAGGTCTGCGCCGTCGCCAAGAAGGACCTGAAACCCGGCGACCGGCTCGATGCGATCGGCGAATATTGCTACCGCGCCTGGATCATGACGGCGGGCGAGGCCCGCCAGGCGGGTGCCATCCCTTGCGGCCTGTTGCAGGGCGGCAGCGTCACAGCGCCGATCCGGAAGGGCGAACTCATCACCAGCGCCAATGCCGCCCCCGCGCCAGGCTCGAAGATCGTCGAGCTGCGCGCGAGGCAGGACAAGCTGGTTTATGGGTGAGCTGTGGTTTCGCCCGCGTGACGATTAAATCATTGTGCAAACAGAATAGCTTAAGCCGGGAATGGCTTGAGCGCAGGCCGGGAAATAATCCTGTATAAAACCTGCTTCTCCTTGAAAAAGACCGGTTGTCAAACAATATTAATGTTTGGTTAACGCCTTCGGTCTTGATGCAGGAGCACGCGGTGCCAGCATATCAGGTTAAATTCGCTTATCTGACAAAGTACAGACAGACGCGCCACCTTTATCACCAGCTTGTCATTGCCGATGACGAGGCAAGTGCACTCGCACAGGGACGGCTCATGATGAACAGGCGGTCGCCCAACGCACGCATCGTGCATGAATCCTGCGTGCTGCGTCCCGACAGTTCCGAAGTCGAGAGTGCCACGGCGCAAGGCTGGACCCTCAATGACAATTGGTGGTCACGCCCCATCAAGCCTGACGATGATCTTGCCGCAATCGCCGAGCACGGGTTTGCGCATAGCAACCATATTCACGCCAAATCAGCCATGGATTGCGTCGCGATAGACAAGCGTGCCGCCTGAAGGCCCTAGAGGTTGGTTCTCACGCTCCACAACTCCGGGAACAGCACCACTTCCAGCATCTTGCGCAGGTAATTGACGCCGGACGTTCCGCCGGTCCCTGACTTGAAGCCTATGATGCGCTCGACCGTCGTCACGTGGTTGAAACGCCAGCGCCGGAAGTAATCTTCAAAATCCACCAACTTTTCCGCCAGTTCATAGAGCGGCCAGTGTGCTTCCGGGTCGCGGTAGACCACCAGCCACGCCTCGCGAACACTGTCATTTGGCTGATAGGGCAGCGACCAGTCCCGGTCCACCAGCGACTTGTCGATAGCAAGACCCTTGCGGGCCAGTAGCCGGATCGACTGATCGTAAATGCTCGGTGCGTGCAGAAATGCGGCCAGCCAGGAATGGATATCAGGCTTGTGCTCGTGCGCGCGCATCATCGCCGCATTCTTGTTGCCTGCGAGAAACTCGATTGCCCGATACTGGAATGACTGGAACCCGGAAGACATGCCCAGCGCTTCACGGAAGGTCGTATACTCGCTTGGCGTCATTGTCCTCAAGACATCCCATGCGGAGTTCAGCTGGTCGAGAATACGCGAGACGCGCGCCAGCTTTTTGAAGGACGGCGCCAGATCGTCTCTGGCGATGTGCTCGCAAACGGATGTCAGTTCGTGAATAACCAGCCGCATCCATATTTCGGACGCCTGGTGCTGAACAATGAACAGCATCTCGTCATGCGCCTGGGACAGCGGTGTCTGTGCCGTCAATATCTTGTCGAGCTGCAGATAATCGCCGTAGGACATGCGTCCCTTGAAGGCCATCTGCGCGCCTTCGCTCTCAGGGTCATAGGGTGTTCGGGTCACGTGACGGCTCCCCTGACGTGATATTCAGGTTGGTCCCAGGTGCGCGTCTCAAGAATCTGCTTGAGAATGGCCGCAGCCTCTGACACTTCCGCAAAGCTCAGATAGAGCGGTGCCATGCCGAAGCGGATGATGTCAGGCGCACGGAAATCTCCAATGACGCCTCGTGCGATCAACGCCTGCATGATGGCATAGCCATTGTGGCAGGAATAGGAAACCTGGCTCCCGCGCAGGTGAGGATCGCGCGGGGTGGCGAGCTTCAGCCCGAATTCCTCCGCATATGTATCGATTTCCTGAATGAAGAGATCGCACATCGCCACCGACTTGGCGCGCACCGTCTCCATGTCCACGTCGTCCCACAGCGCCATCGCCTCGTCCATGGCGACCATGGCAAGGACGGGCGGCGTTCCGCATAAATATTGCTCGACACCTTCGGACGGTCTGTAATCGGCGTCGAAATCAAACGGAGCGCGGTGCCCGAACCAGCCGGAAAGCGGTTGGCGGAAGCCACCCTGGTGACGGGGATTGACGTAGAGAAAGGCCGGGGCTCCAGGCCCGCCATTGAGATATTTGTAACCGCAACCGATCGCGAAATCAGCCTGCGCTCCGGTCAGGTCAATTGGCATTGCACCGGCTGTATGGGCAAGATCCCAGATGACAAGTATGCCCTTCTCATGGGCGCTCTTCGTGAGCGCAGCCATGTCGTGGCGATAGCCATTGCGATAATTGACGTGAGTCAGCATCAGCACGGCCACATCTTCATCCAGCATGCCCAGGATATCTTGGGGGGTATCGGCAAGAACCAGCCGGTGACCCTTGCCAATCTGTTTGGCCACGCCTTCCGCAATGTAAAGATCGGTCGGGAAATTCTCGCGCTCCGAAACGATCTTGCGGCGATCCGGATTGAGGTCGAGGGCAGCCGACAACACCTTGAACAGGTTGATCGACGTGCTGTCGGTCGCGACGACTGTTCGCTCCTCGGCGCCGATCAACCGGGCGATTCTTTCGCCGACACGCTGCGGCAGGTGCACCCAGTCAGCACTGTTCCAGCTGCGGATCAGTTGCTCGCCCCACTCCTCGCTGATCGTCTTCGCTACGCGCTGGCGAACGGATTTCGGCAGCGCGCCGAGGGAGTTGCCATCAAGGTAAATGACGCCTTGCGGCAGTTCGAACCTGTCGCGGAATGCGCGCAAGGGGTCGTCGCGGTCGGCTCGGGCCGGGTCGATCTTGTTGGCAGTGCTGTCCATTTCGTCTTTCTTGTCATCCATGTTGTCCGGCCGATTCAGCGGCTTTGCACAAGTCGCTTAACGACTACAATTTACTTTGGTATGAACTTGTCAATATAACCAGACCCAGCTCGATAGCAGGGCATGAAAAGGGAGGATTAAAGAATGATCGGCACAAAATATGTGGTGCGGACGGCGCTGGCCGCGGTACTCGGCATGGGACTCGGGCTTGGGACTGCCTCGGCCGAGACCAAGATCGGCATTGCACAATTCGGCAAGCACCCACAGCTGGATGAAACGGTTACCGCATTCAAGGCAGAGCTGACCAAACTCGGTGTTGCGGATGCAGTCTACGATGAATTGCAGGTCAATTTCGATGCGACTTTGATCCCGCAAATGGTCACAAAGCTCGTTTCCAGCAATCCAAAACTCATCCTTGCCGTTACGACGCCGGTGGCCCAGGGCGCACGCCAGATCGTCGGCAATTCCGCTACGCCAGTGGTATTCGCTGCGGTCACCGATCCGGTTGCGGCCAAGCTCACCCCCTCATGGGACGCGGGCGATACCGGCATGACCGGCGCGTCCGATCTTCAGGACGTGAACTCGGTGGTCAAGTTCGTCAAGAAGCTGTTGCCCGATGCCAAGCGTCTTGCGTATCTCTACAACCCCGGCGAAGACAATGACGTCGCGGTGCTGGCGCTGATCAAGGAAGCCGCCAAGGCCGAAGGGCTGGAACTGGTGGAGGTCGGTCTCGACAACACCAATGATATTCCCATCCGCGTCAGTTCCCTCGCCGGGAAGGCCGATGTCATCTATGTTCCAGGCTCCAATCTGGTCCAGCCTGCTGTTCCGGCTGTCGCCGCCGCGGCGCTCAGCGTAAATATTCCGATCGTCAATGCCTCGGCACAGGCGGTCCGCGATGGCCTTGTCGCCGCAGCCTTCGAAGTCTCCTACACCAAGGTTGGCCAGAACGCGGCCAAGCTCGCCTCGGAGATCATCGCCGGCAAGTCACCGGCAAGTCTTGCGCCGATCAAGCCGACCTATGAGGACCACACAGCGCTCATCAACGAGGCTGTTCTGGCAAAAACCGGTCAGAAAGTGCCGGATAGCCTCAAAGATTGCGAATGTTTCGCGAAATAGGCCTTCTCCTTTAGCCTGCGAACATGTAGTTCCTGCGCCAGCTATTCCAGGAAAGCCCAAAGCGGTTTTTCCGTCCGGAACAGCGTGAAAACAAAGAAACTGGCGCGGGAACTACAACGCAAGCTCTGCTCTGGTTTGAGGGCTTACACATGACAAAAGACATGCTGTCCGTGACGGGCGGCACCAAGATTTTCTATGGCGGCACGCTGGATGAGCGCCGGGCGCTCGACGGCCTCGATGTCTCGCTGAAGCCCGGAGATTTTTGCATCGTCATCGGCAGCAATGGTGCCGGCAAGTCGAGCTTCCTCAATGCCGTCTCCGGCAAGCTGCCGCTGGATTCCGGCCGTATCACGATTGACGGCCAGGATGTCACCAGGCTCAACGCCCATCGTCGTGCCCAGTTCATTGCCCGCGTGTTTCAGGATCCGATGATCGGTACGGCACCGACGATGACTATTGGTGAAAACATGCTTCTGGCGGAGCTGCGCGGCAAGCCTCGCGGCTTCTCCTACGGGCTCAGCGCCGCGCGCCGGCAGAAATACAGCCAACAGCTGGCGGAACTCAACCTTGGATTGGAGAAACGTCTCGACATGCAAGTCGGCCTCCTCTCGGGTGGCCAGCGCCAGTCCTTATCTCTTGTCATGGCGGTGTCGACGCGGCCGAAGCTCCTGCTTCTCGATGAGCACACCGCGGCTCTCGATCCGCGCACGGCAAAGCTGGTGATGGATACGACCGTGCGGGCGGTGGAGGCGCTGCAACTGACGACGCTGATGGTCACGCACAACATGGAGCATGCGATCAGGTACGGAAACAGGATCATCATGATGGACGCCGGCAAGGTTCTGGTGGAAATTGGCCAGGAAGAGAAGAACGGCATCACGGTTGCGGATCTGATCGAACGCTTCCATACCAAATCCGACGCTATCGCGTTGCAGGGAGCCTGAGCCGTGGACGTTTTCACCAGTTTTTATGGCCTCATTCCCGTCACCATCGCTCAGAGCCTGATTGTCTCTTTTGTGGTCCTCGGCGTCATGCTGCCCTTCCGCATTCTCAATTTTCCCGATCTGACCTCGGAAGGCGCCTTCCCGCTGGGGGGCTGCGTCTGTGGCACGTTGATCTCGATCGGCATCAATCCTTTCCTCGCCTGTTTCATTGCGCTGCTTTGCGGTTTTGCTGCGGGATGTACGACGGCGTTCATTCACCTGCGTTTCAAGATCAACACATTGCTCGCCGGTATCCTGGTCATGACGATGCTCTACAGCATCAATCTGCGCATTATGGGCCGCACCAATATTCCGCTTTTCACCTACGACACGGTCTTTACCATTCTCGCCGGACCCTCCGCCAACTTTCCCTGGACCAAGATCCTGATTGTCGGCTTGCTGATTGCGCTCGTCGTTGGCGCGATGCTCTATTTCTTCATGTCCGAGAAGGGTACCGCGATGCGTGCGGTCGGGGCGAGCCCCGATATGGCCGAGGCACAGGGTATCAATGTCGGCACGGCGACCATAATCGGCGTTGGCGCGGCAAGCGCGCTTTCCGCGACCGGCGGCAGCATCATGGTGCAGACGCAGGGCTTTGCTGACGTCAATATGGGTTTTGGCATTCTGATCAACGGTCTGGCGGCGTTGATCATCGGCGAGGCCATTACCGGGCGGCAGACGATATTCCGCCAGGTCCTCGCGCCCGTCATAGGCTCGCTTGTATACTATCAGCTGATCTCGTTCTGTCTGACGCTTGGCCTCGCGCCCGCGGATCTCAAGTTCGCAACCGGCGCGTTCGTGCTCTTGATGTTGGCCTTGCCGAACCTGCGCAGATCGAGTGGCGGCATTCAGATAAGGGAAAAGATCCGGGAATAGGGATCGGATCGGGGGAAACATGCCTGCGACTGCACCTATCGACTGGGACGACGCCTACTCGAACTTCGCCTATATTCCAAATGGCTTCGAGTATCCGGCAAAATGGTTGGCGGAGGCCGCTGCGTTTCGCGCGGAGATGCACGAGGAAGGGTTGTTGAAGACCGACCTTGAATACGGTCAGCATTCACGCAATCGGCTCGACCTTTTCATGCCGCGGGGTGATCTGCGCGGTCTTGCCGTCTTCGTCCACGGTGGTTACTGGATGGAGGATTTCGACAAGTCTGCGTGGTCGCATCTGGCACGAGGTGCGATCGCCCATGGGTTCGCCGTTGCCATACCCTCCTATGCGCTCTGTCCACAGGTGCGCGTCAGCGATATCACAGTGCAGGTCGGGCTTGCCATCACTCGTGCCGCCAGCGAAGTGGCCGGGCCGATTCATCTGGCCGGACATTCGGCCGGCGGTCACCTCGTTGCCCGTATGGCTACGGTGACATCGCCGCTGAACCAGGCGATTCGCCACCGTATCCGCAAGATCGTGCCCATCTCGGCGATCGCGGACATGCGCCCGCTGATGAAGACGGAGATGAACGCCACATTGCACCTCGACGCCGTGGAGGCGCGGCTGGAGAGCCCTGCCCTTCTGGAGCCACAGGAAAATATCGATGTAACGGCCTGGGTGGGCGCCGGGGAAAGACCGGAGTTCCTGCGGCAGACTGCGCTTCTTGCCAATATCTGGTCAGGCTTCGATTGCCGTGTGGATGCGGTCGAGGAGGCCGGAAAGCACCATGCCGACGTCATCGAAGGTCTGGTCGATCCCGATCATCAACTGACGCGAACGCTGCTTTGCCTGTAGCGCTGAATCAAAAAGCCGTCAGAGTTGGGATTTCACTCTGACAGCTTTTTGGATGCCGATTTATCAAGAGGTTGGTTCAGGCGCTAAGGCGATTGGGTTCCTCGGGAATCATCGCGTTGCTCGGGAGGCCAAGCGCATGTGCAATGCGTTCCAGTTTGTGCGGATCCGTGTTCTGCCCGCTCTCGATCGTTTCGATTTCCAGGGATGTCAGGCCGCATGCAACGGCAAGATCCTCGATCGAATATCCGAATTGTTCGCGAAATGCCCTGACAATATTTGTACCATTGGCAAGCGCCATGGAAATGTTTTCTGGCAATGAATAGTCGCCGGCGGTTTTGTTCATCGCTTTGCTCCTAACGTGAAAGGTTTAGTTAACAAATCGGAAGGCAGAACTTATACGTCCGTCGCTTCGGATCAACCCCTTTATGTCACTTCACATAAAACGTGATCGCAAATGTGGACAAGACCCTGCCTTAATGTAGCACCAGATTTCGGTAAGCTGTTTAGAATGCGGATCGCCAACCCGACCAATTACTGAAGAATATCAGTGGATTGTTACGCAACTGTGTCGCGCGTAGCTGACCATATATAGGAGCGATGCGAGGAAAATGAAGCCTCACTTAAAAAAATACACGCCTGCTCTGCTTCTGGTGGTTCTGGCGTTTGCCGGTACGTTGTCCGCTTGCGCGCGGGTCTATTACGGCTCCTTCCGGTATGACGCCACGTGCGTCGATCATGATCCTCGCTATCCGGAAGATGGGCCGGTTTGCGTGGTCAGGAAAACGCGGTAGTCGCTGGCAGATATTCAGGTCCGCCAGCGCCGTTCGTTGCCGATCAAACCGCGACGTCGAACACGGCCTGCGTCTTGGCTTTGATTTCCTCGACAGTCACTCCCGGCGCGATCTCGATGAGTGTCATCTTCGGGTCGCCCCGTCGCTCCACCGTAAAGACGCCGAGATCGGTAATGACCAGATCCGTAACGCGCTGCCCGGTCAATGGCAGTGTGCATTCTTCCAGGAGCTTCGCCTCGCCCTTCGCCTCGTGCTCCATGACTACGACGACCTTCTTGACGCCGGCGACAAGGTCCATTGCGCCGCCCATGCCCTTGACCATCTTGCCCGGAACCATCCAGTTGGCCAGGTCGCCATTGCGCGCAACCTGCATGGCGCCAAGAATCGAGAGATCGATATGCCCGCCACGGATCATGCCGAAGCTGTCGGCGCCGTTGAAATAGCTTGTCGTTGGCAACTCGGTAATCGTCTGCTTGCCGGCATTGATCAAGTCGGCATCTTCCTCGCCCTCATAGGGGAAGGGTCCCATCCCCAGCATGCCGTTCTCGCTCTGCAGCTGTACGCTCATTCCCGTCGGGATATAATTGGCAACGAGCGTCGGAATACCGATGCCGAGGTTGACGTAGAAACCGTCTTCGAGTTCCTGTGCGGCCCGTTCGGCCATCTGATCGCGTGTCCAGGCCATGTCAATTTACCTCATTTGCAGCGACAAGACGCGGGCGGGTCGTCCGTTGTTCGATATGTTTGGCCGGGTTCGGCACATGCACGATCCGCTTGACGAAAATGCCGGGCGTATGGACCTGATCGCCATCGATGCTGCCCGCATCGACCAGATATTCGACCTCCGCTACCGTAAATCTCGACGCCGTCGCCATGATCGGATTGAAGTTGCGCGCGGTCTTGCGGTAGACGAGGTTGCCTTCGGTATCGCCTTTGAAAGCATGAACGATGGAAAGGTCGGCGAAGAGGCCGCGTTCCATCACATAGGTTTCGCCGTCAAATTCGCGCACATCCTTGCCTTCGGCGATGATCGTGCCGACGCCGGTCTTGGTGAAGAACGCCGGAATGCCCGCGCCCCCGGCACGAATGCGTTCAGCGAGCGTTCCCTGCGGATTGAACTCCAGCTCGAGTTCACCAGAGAGATATTGCTGGGCAAACAGCTTGTTCTCGCCGACATAGGACGAAATCATCTTGCGGATCTGCTTGGTTTCAAGCAACACACCGAGACCGATGCCATCCACACCGGCATTGTTGGAAATGACGGTCAAATCCTTGACGCCGGAATCGCGGATCGCATAGATCAGCGCTTCCGGGATACCGCACAGGCCAAAGCCGCCGGCCATGATGGTCATGCCGTCAAACAGCACGCCGTCGAGTGCTTCCCTGACGTTTGATTGAACTTTTTTCAAGAACAGTCTCCCATTTCTCTATCCTCTGCAAGAAGCGTATGGCTTGTCCTGTCGTGGCAGATAGTCGTATTAATACTGCATGACAGCACCCGACTTATCCAGTTCCCCCAGTATTGAACCCGGAGGCGGGAAACTGTTCCGGCTGACGGACCTGCCCGTGCCCATGGTCTATGCCACGCACCGTATCATACGCGATTGCAATTTCGAATTCGCCGGTACTTTCGGCTATGAAAGGCATGAACTGATCGACCAGAGCTTTTCAAGACTCTATCCAAAAATCAGGGATTTCGTCCGGACGGGTGAAATGTGGCGCACGAACTTTGCGGGCGGCAAGGTCTACCTCGACGAGCGCGTCATGCAAAGGCGTGACGGTTCGAGCTTCTGGTGCCGGGTGCGCGGTCGCAGCCGAAATCTGGGCGATCCGTTCGGCGAAGCGCTCTATTGCTTCGAGCCGATGAACCGGGCGGTTGCCGGCAATGCCAGCCTTATTTCCGACCGGCAGAGACAGGTGCTGACGCTCGTGTCGCAAGGCAAGACCAACGCGCAGATCGCAGAGGAGATCGGCCTGTCGAAGCGCACCATCGAGGCGCACCGCGCCCGCATCATGCGCGCCTATTCCCTGCGCAACAGCGCCGAGCTCATCGCCTGGTTTTCAAGCCTGCGTTAGTCGGACACTATCAAGATCAAGGCGATAGCGTGTGTGTCTTCGCTCTCCCGTCCTTGTCAGGGCTCCTTTGGACACCAGGTCGGCCAGGTCTCTCGTCGCCGTTGCGCGAGAAGTTCCGGTGATGCTGATGTAGTTTTCGGCGCTGAGACCGCCCTTAAACCCGCCGAGCCCTGCGCGAAACATGCGGGCGATGACTTTTGCCTGCCGCGGGTTGAGTTGCCCGCTCATCCGGTCGTAAAACTTGGCCTTGACGATATAAAACTCCACCCGCTTCAGCGTCGTGCGCTGAGCTTCCAGCACAGTCTCGGCAAAATAGACCAGCCATCCGGTGATCTCGTTGGTTTTGTTGCTGCGTTCAAGCAAGTCGTAATAGGCTTTGCGTGCCCGCTGGATCGTATAGGCCAAGGCGATGAGGCTGGGCTGGCCGAGGTTCTGGGCAAGAGACTTTTCAGATATTGCCCGGCCGATACGGCCATTGCCGTCTTCAAAGGGATGTATGCTGACAAAGTAGAGATGCGCCAGCCCGGCTCGGGTGAGCGCCGGCAGTGCCGTCTTCCCCTCGGGCGCCGTCGCGTTGAACCAGCTTGTGAACGCCCTCATCTCCTGCGAAACGCGCGTGGAGGGCGGAGCTTCGAAATGGATCGTCGGCTTGTCGGCACGGCCTGACACGACCCGCATCGGCTCTTCATGCGTGCGATAGGTTCCAATCTGGATGGCATTGTTCTCTCCAGCCATCAACATCTTGTGCCAGTTGAACAATATATCGTCCTGAAGCGGATCGGCGAACGTCCGGTAAAGGTCGACCATCATCTCGGAGATGCCGTGCTCTGCGGCGGGAACACGCCGATCGTCCGCCGCCAGACCGAACTGTTGCCGTAGCGACGTCTGCAGGCTGTCGCGGTTGAGGAATTCTCCTTCGATCTCGGAAGTTTTCAATGCCTCATCGCTGATCAGCTCGATACGCAGCGTGTCCCGATCATCGATACTCACATGGCGGAAAGCACCGAAGAATTCGCCGGAGTGCAACAGGAACTGGCGCTCCAAAGGTCCGAGCGCCATCGCGTCCCAGGTGAAATTTGGCCAATCGGCCTGCTGCCAGTTCCAGATCATGAGTTATAGGCTGCCTTTCTATAACTCACATAAGCGCATTTTGTGAGCTATAGCAATGTGTCTATGCCTCATGCCGTCTTGAGTATCGCTGAAAATCGCGGGTCGAAAGCGCGCGCGATGGGTTCCGCGGCTGCACCGAGTGCGGCTGACCAGGGATCCGCGAGCCCTGCCTGGAGCCTTCGCTCGGGATAGCGCCGGGCGCGCTCGGCAATCGAGGGCAGCAGCGGCTCGATCTTTTCGACAAGGCGGTCGATCAGCACGCGCGGGGCGCCTCCGCACAGGATGATCGTCTGCGGGTCGAAGATCGATTCCAGCACCTGCACAGTCCGGCGCAGGCGCTCGGCCACATTGTCCATCCACTGCTCCAGCTTCGGACCGCCACGAAGCACCGCGTCGGTAACCATGGCGAAAAGCTCAGGCTCCGATGGATCGAGATCGAGCAGTTTGCACAATGACGCCATGGAGGCATAATGCTCCAGCGGTTCCACATCGCTATCGTCGCCCGGCGCGAGCAAGAGTATCATGCCGATCTCGCCGGCATTGGAATGCGCGCCGCCGTAAAGTTCCCCGTTGAGGATCAATCCCGTGCCGAGACCATAGCCGAAATAGATGCAGATCACATGGTCAAGCCCATGCGCTGCGCCAAGCAGTCGTTCGGCGGTGGCGGCAGCGGATGCATCGTTCTGCAGCGCCACCTCGAGGCCCGTCCCCTTGGCTATGCTGTCGACCAGCGGAAAGTTCTGCCACGCAGTCATCATCCAGGGATCGTCATAGAGCGTGTTGATGCCGAAGGGCCCAGGCATGGCGATGCCCAGTCCGACCAGCCGATCGCCTGCCCCTGGGATCTGCGCCATAAGCGCTTTGCGCGCCCGGGCCAGGAGGTCGAGAACCACCACCACGCCCTCCGCCGGCCCGCCCGCAGGCAGCTTCGCTTCCATCTGGACCAGAACGTCTCCTACCAGATTGACGATGACGGTGCGGGTCACGTGGCGGTCGATCTGCAAGCCGATGGCAAAGGCGCCTTCCGGCACAAGCTGGTAGGGCGTTGCGGGCTGCCCCCTCCCCTTGCGTACGCTGGCTTGCGAACGGACAAGACCGTCCCGGGCCAATTCGTCGATGATGTTGGAAACGGCTTGCGGGGTCAGTCCCGTGGCGCGCGCAAGATCAGCCCGCGACAGCGCACCATTGACGCGCAACGCATCGATCATGATGCGTCGATTATGTGCGCTTGCACCGCCCAGATTGGTGCCGCTCTTCGCCCGTATCGATCGTGTGCCGTCCATTCGCAATCCCTCTTGACACCAGAAGAATATTCATCAACTAATAAGTCAAGCGAATTGATTTAATAAAAAATCGATCAGGGGAATGTGAGCTGGGACTTCGCGCACCGCGATGAAGAAGCTCTCGATTGCAAAGATCAGCTGTCTGTCCATCACGGCCAGCCGCTGCCAAACAGGAGGTAATCATGTTGAGATCCGTGCAGGCCGCGCTTCTGGGCGCCACAATTCTCGGAGCGGCCTTGGCATCGCCAGCTCACTCCGAAACCAAGATCAACGCATTGTTCATGGCCCAGGCAGCCTATAGCGAGGCTGATGTCCGCGCCATGACCGAGGCCTTCACCAAGGCGAACCCGGATGTGACGGTAAATCTGGAATTTGTCCCCTATGAAGGTCTGCACGACAAGACTGTCCTCGCTCAAGGGTCAGGCGGTGGCTATGATGTCGTTCTCTTCGATGTGATCTGGCCGGCCGAATATGCAACCAACAAAGTCCTTGTGGATGTAACTGACAAGATTACGCCGGAAATGAAATCCGGTGTGCTTCCTGGTGCCTGGACCACCGTTGAATATGACGGCAAGCGCTATGGCATGCCTTGGGTTCTCGATACAAAATATCTTTTCTACAACAAGGAAATCCTGGAGAAAGCCGGCATCAAGTCGCCGCCGAAGACCTGGGCCGAACTTACCGAGCAGGCCAAGACCATCAAGGACAAGGGCTTGCTTGCAACGCCGATCACCTGGAGCTGGTCACAGGCGGAAGCTGCGATCTGTGATTACACCACGCTCGTCAGCGCCTATGGCGGCAGCTTCCTCAAGGACGGCAAGCCAGTGTTCCAGTCGGGCGGCGGTCTTGATGCGCTCAACTACATGGTGGACAGCTACAAGTCTGGTCTCACCAATCCTAATTCCAAGGAGTTCCTCGAAGAGGATGTCCGCCGTGTGTTCCAGAATGGCGAAGCGGCCTTCGCCCTCAACTGGACCTATATGTACAACATGGCCAATGACCCGAAGGACAGCAAGGTTGCCGGCAAGGTCGGTGTCGTTCCTGCACCTGGTGTTGAAGGCAAGAGCACCGTCTCGGCTGTCAACGGTTCGATGGGCCTCGGCATCACCACCACCAGCAAGCATCCGGACGAAGCATGGAAATACATCTCGTTCATGACGTCGCAGGCGACGCAGAACCAGTATGCCAAGCTCAGCTTGCCGATATGGGCATCATCCTATGATGACCCGGCAGTCTCGAAGGGCCAGGAAGAATTGATCGCCGCCGCAAAGGTAAGTCTGGCTGCAATGTACCCGCGTCCGACAACACCGAAATATCAGGAACTTTCGACAGGATTGCAGCAGGCTATCCAGGAAGCCCTGCTCGGTCAGGCCGCTCCGGAGGACGCGCTGAAAACGGCCGTCGAAAACAGCGGTCTCTGATGCCATGACGGGATGCCGTTTACTCCTTCCCCTTGTGGGAGGGGGCGGGGTCTCCGTTTTCTCGGCAATCAAGGGATGAACCCCTCGCGGCTTCGCTCCGCCCCTCCCCACAAGGGGGAGGGTCAGGGGCAGCGCCTTTATGACAGCAATAGTGCAGGCTTCATTTCATGACGAGCACCTGGATCACCACCCGCGCATGGCTCCTGATGCTGCCGCTCCTGATCGTCATGGTTGCGGTTATCGGGTGGCCGCTCGTCGATACAGTGCGCCTGTCCTTCACCGATGCGAAGCTCGTTGGCACCCAAGGCAGTTTTGTTGGGCTGGACAATTATGTGAAAGTCCTCTCCGGTTCCAATTTTCAGCGAACGCTGATCACCACGTTCTGGTTTGCCGCCCTGTCTGTTTCCCTGGAAATGATCATCGGCGTGCTTGCGGCCCTGCTTCTCAACCAGCAATTCTACGGACGTTCTATCCTGCGTGCTCTGATGATCCTGCCTTGGGCGCTGCCGACTGTCGTCAATGCCACGTTGTGGCGGCTGATTTATAATCCCGAGTACGGCGCCTTGAACGCGATGCTGCTCAAGTTCGGCCTCATCGATTCATACAGGTCCTGGCTGGGCGAACCCGGCACTGCCCTCGCCTCCCTTATCGTCGCCGATTGCTGGAAGAATTTCCCGCTGGTGGCTTTAATAGCGCTCGCCGCGCTGCAGGCCGTGCCACGCGATATCACGGCTGCGTCGATGGTCGATGGCGCGGGTGCCTGGTCGCGCTTCCGTTTCGTCATCATGCCCTATCTTGCAGGCCCGCTGATGGTGGCGCTCGTGCTTCGAACCATCGAGGCTTTCAAGGTTTTCGACATCATATGGGTCATGACGCGCGGCGGTCCGGCCAACAGCACGCGGACACTGTCGATCCTCGTCTACCAGGAGGCCTTTTCCTTTCAGCGAGCGGGATCGGGAGCTTCGCTGGCGCTGATCGTCACCCTGCTCGTGACAGTGCTGGCCGTGGCCTATGCCGCACTGATCCGCAAAAGTGCAGGAACTTCGTAATGGAACGCCGCAGCCTCACCGCAACCATACTCGTCCATCTCGCCGCTCTATTGCTTCTCGTCGTGATCCTCGCGCCGGTCGTATGGCTGTTCGTCATGAGCATTTCATCAACCCCGGACCTTATCGCCAAACCGTTGCACTGGTGGCCCGATACGGTCGATCTGTCCCGCTATGGTGTCCTGCTTTCTTCGGTCGCCAACAGCGCCGGCGAAGCCTTCGTTGCCTCGCTGTTCAACAGTATCAAGGTGGCCGGCATGGCGACATTTGCCGCCCTCGCCGTCGCGATACCCTCAGCCTGGGCGGTGTCACGCACGCCATCGGTTGGCTGGTCGCTCTACGCGGTCATCGCCACCTATATGCTGCCGCCGGTGGCATTGGCCGTGCCGCTTTACATGACGCTCGCCTGGGCCGGCCTCCTCAACAACGTCTTCGGTCTCGCGCTGGTCTACCTGACGATCCTCGCGCCCTTCACCACCTGGCTGATGAAATCGGGCTTCGACTCGATCCCGCGCGAAATCGAAAGCGCCGCAACCATGGATGGCGCCCGGCTCGATCAGATCCTGCGGATGATCACTCTGCCGCTCGCCGCGCCGGTCATGGCGACAGCGGCACTCTTCGCGTTCCTGCTTGCCTGGGACGAATTCTTCTATGCCTTGCTGTTCACTTCGGACCAGCGGGCCAAGACCCTGACCGTGGCGATCGCCGATCTGGCGGGCGGACGTGTCTCGGACTACGGACTGATTGCCACGGCGGGTGTTCTAGCCGCCCTCCCCCCGCTGGTCGTCGGTCTCTTCATGCAGCGCGCCCTGATCGCGGGGCTGACAAGTGGCGGCGTCAAAGGATGAGAATGTCTTCGCAAATCAACAAACCCGTCGGCCTCATCGCCATCGAGAAAGAAATGGCGCGGCAGAATGCCGATGCGATTTCCTCCTTCGAGGCTGCCGCGCCGCTTGCCGTGACCATCGCGCAATCATTGCGCAGAACCGGGCGTCTCCTGCTGCTCGGCATGGGCGGTTCGCACGCGGTCGGTCGTGCGGTCGAGCCGCTCTATCGCAGTCTCGGCATCGATGCCGTAGCACTGCCGCTGTCGGAGCAGCTCGGTCAGCCGCTGCCGTTAGCCGGCAAAACAATACTCCTGACCTCCCAGTCGGGTGAAAGCGCCGAGGTCCTGCGCTGGTTTTCTGAAGCTGGCGTGCCGTCCGGCACGTTCGGCCTGACGCTCGAAGGCGGTTCGACCCTCGCCCGCACCGTACCTTCGCTGGTCGGCGCCGGCGGCACGGAGCAAGCATTTGCGGCGACACGCAGCCTTACTGTCAGCTTCGCCCTGCATCTGGCTGTCTTGAGTGCCCTCGGCGAAGACCCGGCCGAAGCCCTCGCCATTCTGCATTCGGAACAAAGGCCAGACGTCGGTGCCGCAGTCGCCGCATTGGCAAACGTATCGGCCGTCGTCACCTCCGGTCGTGTCATGCACGGTGTCGCGGAAGCCATCGCGCTCGGGCTCACCGAACTTTCCCGCGTACCGTGCTTTCCGCTCGAAGGCGGGCAGTTGCGCCACGGACCCATGGAGATGCTCGGCCCGAACGTCGGCGTCGTCCTGTTCCGCGCCAGGGACGCAACCTCGCCGCTCGTGGCGCGCATGGCGCTTTCGGCACGGGAAGCGGGATCGCCCGTCGTCGTGTTCGACGCATCCGGGGATGTTCCCGTCGAAGATACCGACACGATCGATGTGGGCAGGGCAAGCGGCATGGCGGCAATTTTCTCCCTCCTTCCGGCGGCCCAGCATTTCATGCTTGGCTTTGCGGGTGCACGCGTCAAAGAGCTGGGTACGCCCGTGCGCTCGTCCAAGATCACGCGGGACGAGTGACAGCGATGAAACCCCTCGCCGTGATCGGAAACGTCAATGTAGACCTGATTCTCGGTCCGGCCGACCCTTGGCCGACCCCCGGAACCGAAATCATGGTCGAGTATGACGAACTGCGTGTCGGCGGATCTGCCGGCAATGCGGCTCTCACCTGGGAAGGGCTTGGCCTCGACTTCCAGATCGCCGCCAATGTAGGCAATGACCAGTTCGGCGAATGGCTGCGGCAGGGTTTCGGCAAGCGTTCGGAACGCTGGCCGGTTGCGCCCGTGGGCACGACCCTTTCCGTGGGCATCACCCATCCGAATGGCGAGCGCACTTTCTTCACGACGCGAGGTCACATCGCAGCTTTGTCTTGGCCCGACGTCATCGCAGCCCTCGATACCGGGCGGCTGAAGGGTGGAACCGCCATCCTTTGCGGCTCCTTCCTGACCGACGCTCTGGTTGCGCAATATGACGCCCTGTTCGACTGGGCGAATGCCAATGATATTCGCATCGCACTCGATACCGGCTGGCCGATCGATGGATGGACCGACGCCAATCGGGAGAAGGCACGGCGTTGGCTGGCCCGCTGCCATATCGCGCTGTTCAACGAAGTCGAGACGACGCGCCTTGCCAATAACGTCGCGCCTGCTGAAGCCGCGCATGCGCTGAAGGCCCTCATGCCAGACGATGCTATCGTCGTCGTCAAGCGAGGCCCCGACGGAGCATTGGCAGTCGGCCCGGATGACAAGCTCGTCTCTGTCGCCGCGCCGCTCGTGGCGGTTGCCGATACGATCGGTGCCGGTGATGTCTTCAACGCCGCCTTCCTGGCCGCACTGGCAGACGATCGGTCGCTCGGCGAAAGCCTCGACGCCGGCGTTCGCGTTGCATCCAGGGCCATCTCGACCAATCCGCGCCGCTACGACGGCGGGCAACAGCAGACACCGCCGGAGAAACCTCGATGAGCGCCCTCGAGCTAGTCAATGTCCACAAGCGCTTCGGCGCCGTCGAAACGCTGAAGGGCATCGATCTGTCACTCGCCAGTGGCGAGTTCCTCGTCCTCCTCGGTCCTTCCGGCTGCGGCAAGTCCACGCTTCTCAATATCATCGCCGGTCTTGCCGAGGCGACCGGAGGCGATGTGCGCATCGGCAATCGTTCCGTCACCGGCGTTCATCCGAAAAACCGCGATATCGCCATGGTGTTCCAGTCCTATGCGCTTTACCCGAACATGTCGGTTGCACGAAACATCGGCTTCGGCCTTGAGATGCGCAACGTTCCTGCCGCCGAGCGCAAACAGGCGGTCGAAAAGGCGGCAAAGATCCTGCAGATCGAGAACCTGCTCGACCGCAAGCCATCCGAACTTTCCGGCGGACAGCGGCAGCGCGTGGCCATCGGCAGGGCACTGGTGCGCGATCCGCAAATCTTCCTTTTCGATGAGCCTCTCTCCAATCTCGATGCGAAACTGCGCATGGAGATGCGCACCGAGCTGAAGCGCCTGCACCAGATGCTTGGCACCACGATCGTCTATGTGACGCATGACCAGATCGAGGCGATGACGCTCGCAACCCGTATCGCCGTCATGCGCAACGGCCAGATCGAACAGCTTGCCACTCCGGACGAGATCTACAATCGCCCGGCCACACGCTATGTCGCAAGCTTCGTCGGTTCACCGCCGATGAACATGCTGGATGCAAGGGTTGCCGATGGCGTCGCCTATGTCGATGGCTCCCCCGGCGGCATCCCCCTCCCCCGCGAGTTCCGGGACAATGCCGCCAGCGCCCGCGACGTGATCATTGGCATCCGGCCCGAAAGTCTGACACTTGCGTCCCGGGATGGCGGCCTTGCCATCGAGGCAGAAGTCGACGTGGTTGAACTGACTGGTCCGGAACTTGTCGTGACTTCCACAATCGGCAACCAGCGCCTCACGGCAAGCCTGCCCCCGAAAACCCGTATCGCCGTTGGTGCGACGCAACGTTTCGACGTCGACGCGAGCGCATTGCACATTTTCGACAAGGCAACCGGCCAGCGCATCCAGAGGGTTTCAGGTGCTGGTTGAATGGCGCTTCCTCTCCGAATCCTCGGGTTTGATCCGAGAATGATGAGAGATGGTGCAGTCAAACCCTGGAACCCTTACGTTAGGCCGTCAGGCTCGGACGGGTTAAAACGTAAGCAGCGCAGGCGATGAACAAGACTGCGACCACTCCTCCAAGCAGAGGTGACGGACGGGCGAAATACATGAACGTGGCGTAGCCCGATGCCATGCCTGCGCATGCGATCCATTTTACGCGTACAGGGACAGCGCCGTGCTCGCGCCATTGCACAAGTGTCGGACCAAACACCGGATGTTCAATCAGCCATTTTTCAAAGCGCGGTGACGACCGGCTGAAGCACCAGGCGGCGGCGATCAGAAAGATCGTCGTCGGCATGACAGGCAACAGGACGCCGATAAATCCCAGCGCCACCATCACCCATCCGAGTGCGAGATAAAATGTCCGCTTGGTGCCGTTCATACCGCTAGTTCCCACCTGGTAGTGGCAACGGTTTATATGGCCGGATGCAGAATGTCAGCCTCTGTCTTCAACCACTGAAATGATCCTGCTGCAAAGCCGGCAAAACGCCCGGACCAACCATCCGGGCGTTTCATTGTGGTTCCGGTGGGCTTGAAGTTTATCCTATTCGGACTTCAGGCGCGTGTTGCATGCGCTCCAGTACTGCGGCCATGTCATGCCGCGGGTCTTGTTTCCTGCCTTGGCCTGCTGCCATTGATCACCGCACTCGCTGATGCGCGCTCGGAATGCCACCTGCGCTGGTGACAGGGCCTTGCCGTCGGAGCTTGTCGTTGCCTTGGCCACCTGCGTCTTTGTCATCTTGCTGGTGGAAGCTTTTGTCGGTGCGGGTTCATCAGGAACAGTTGCATCGGAGTCGTCGGATTTCAGACTGTCGCTGCAGCTGGAAAGAAACTGCGGCCACTTCTGTCCATTGAGCGTGCCGGCCTCCTTGGCTGCCTGATATTGGGTACTGCACGCCTTGGTCACGGCTTTCGCCGACATGCCGCCGCTGCTGGCGGCAGCTGTTGTCTGTGCCTTGGCTGGCTTTGCTGCAGTCTCCTTTGCCGCCTTCTTGGCAGGTGTCTTCGCCGCGGGCGCCGCTGCTTCGGCGTCGTCATCATCTTTAAGCTTCGCACTGCAAGCCGAAAGAAAGTCCGGCCATTTCTGTCCCTTGAGTGTGCCGGCCTCCTTGGCCGCCTGGTATTGCGTGCTGCATGTCTTGGTGACGGATTGGGCCGATGCAGGCAGCGTAAGGAATGCCAGGCTTGCGCCGGCTACCACCGTCGCGGCAAATAGGTTGAAACGAAACTGGTTCATCGTGATCTTCCTTGCGATAGTGTTCACGTTTCCTTCGGCGACGCACCATGCGTCCCGTATGGCAATGCCGCGATGGCTCTGTCCGTTCGGGTAGATTGCAGATGTGTAGCTTCTCCGAAGCATCGCTCTGGAGTTGCAATGAGATGTGGCTGAAAGTGCTTGGGATCAGCATGTGAAATAGCGCATCAAATTAACCAGTGACCAGCGACCGATTGCATTGCACCGGGAAGATGCCGTGTTCGCGCAATGATTGCAATAGGGCAAGCTTTGCTACCAGAAGTATAGGCGTCGGCCCGTTCGACCCTTTGAATTAGCCGAAGTAAGTATGTCCTCCTCCGGGCCGTTCCACTAATAGGCCTGTATTTCCCGCAGACCCGGTCAAGTACCATCCCGGACATTCAAAACGGGCGCGCTCCCCAACCTTCTGTTGGACGGAGCGTTGGGAAGTCAGGGTTGACTTGAAGGGGGAACGAAAATGGCAGGCGTGTTTATTGATTCCAGCCTGAACGATGAGGAACGCCGCCGCAGACTATACTCCGGAGATATCTTCATTTCATGTGCCACGGACACGACCAGAGAGCTGATTGCCTTGGCGAAGTCCATGCTGAATGATGCGTTCGCACCGCATGATCCGCGAACGATACACAAGCACATGACGCCGGAAGAAGTTGCCAGCATTCTTTCCAGGATGAAACCGGCATTCATTCACCATCCCGAGTGCAAGCGCCTTATCCCGTTGATCATGCAGGAGAGCGGCATCGACCTCGACAAGCTCTATTTCGACGTACCACGGATGCGGTCGGCCTATCCTTCGCATTTCCTGTCATCGGGCATTGCCTACGCGTTCCATCCGCACCGTGACACATGGTACTCGGCGCCGATGTGCCAGCTTAATTGGTGGCTGCCGATCTACGAGATCGATCCCGAAAATGCGATGGGCTTCTACCCGGATTATTTCAATGAGCCGGTGAAGAACAATTCGGAGATCTACAACTACTACGAATGGAACAGCAAGAACCGCGCGACAGCCGCCCAGCACGTGAAGAGCGATACGCGCGAACAACCAAAGCCGCAACAGGAGTTGAATTCGGAGTCGCTGCGCTATCTTCCACCACCCGGCGGCATCATCATCTTTTCGGGCGCTCAGTTGCACGAAACCGTACCTAACACGACGGACTTTGCCCGCTACAGTATCGATTTCAGGACTGTGCATATCGACGACGTCGTTGCGCATCGCGGGGCGGTCAATCTCGACTCGCGCTGCACCGGAACGACCATGCGCGATTATGTCTGTGCGGCGGATGGGCGGCCCCTCCCCGAGGAGATCGTCAAATTGTACGACGATGGTACGGCAACCTCGGACAAGATCCTGCGCTTCGGCGACCGGCTCGCTGTGAGTGCTGCGGAATAGTCACGTTCAGGCGCAGTCTGGGTAGGACGGCCGTGTATCAGATAGGCAGTGCGTAGGACTGCTTGACTGTTTGGCTTGGCACATCGGTCTTGACGTTCTGGATGCCGTTTTTGCGCGTGAGGTGTGTGGCCTGGAATTGCCGATACTCATCCAGACCGGCTACCACCACGCGCAGCAATGCATCGCTCTCCCCGAGCATGATGTAACATTCCACCACTTGGGGCAGCCCCTTCATGGCGGCCATGAAATGGTCGATGGTCTCCGCATCCTGAGCCGTCAGCCAGACCCGCGCGAACATCGACAGCCCGAGGCCGACCTTGGAGGCGTCAAGCACGGCGACATATCGGTCGATGACGCCCGACTCCTCAAGTAGTTTGACCCGGCGCAGGCAAGGCGAGGGCGACAATCCTACTTCCCGAGCGAGTTCAATATTCTGCAAACGCCCGTCACGCTGGAGCGCGCGGAGGATGCGCCTGTCGATGTCGTCCAACTTGGTTGGCATTCAGTTCGACTTTCTCAGATAGGTTTGGTTTCTAATGCCGATACTGCGCATTTAATTGGCATCAACGCAACCCAATTGCTTGATCCCTGCTCTAGAATTCCATCCATGGAAGCAGGAACAGTATTTTTCTTCGCCGCGACGGTGTTGCCTTTGATTTGCACGCCTGGGCCGGACATGCTGTTTGTGACATCGCAAGCTTTGTCAGCGGGAGCCGCCGCCGGTCTCCGCGCCACGGCTGGCCTCTGCCTCGGCTACACCGTGCACTCGGTTCTCGTCGCCATCGGCGTTGCGGCACTGGTTGCCGCTTCTCCGCTGCTATTTGCGGCACTACGCTGGATGGGCGTCGGATACCTGATCTATCTCGCCTTCATGCTGGTACGATCAGCGATGAGTACGGGACGTCCCGAGACCTCGACCGAGCCAACCGGACGCCAGATCCTGCGTGGCCTCATGACCGCGCTTCTCAATCCCAAGGGGATGATGATCTATTTTGCGATCCTGCCGCAATTCATGACTGGCAACATCAACCCCGGGTTCCAGGCATTCTTCCTGTCGGCAATCTTCATTTCCCTATTGGCGGCGGTCTATTCAGGCCTAACCATTATCATTGCCGCGCTGGGAACCCGAGAAGCTCTCGGCGATCGCAGTCGCAGGTGGATCGAAGCAATAGCCGGCGGCCTGTTGATGGTGGCGGCAGGACGGCTTGCGATCGGCGAGGCGGGGCAGGGGCCGTGGTTTTTTTCGGCACGCTCACGCGCCAGCACACCCGATGTTCTGTGGAGGGAATCCACCAATAGTTAAGCCGTTGATATCGCGTTAACCATGAAATCAATACGGAAGTTAAATAGAGGTTGGATTCCGCTTGTGCGATCCTGATCGGACCCGAGCCCGGCGACGAAGCATTTCTTTTATCTGTCGCTCGGTCAAATCGCTCGAAGTGCGAAGGCCCGACGTTCTCACGACATCGGCCTGGCTGTCAACGATAATGTCGAGGTCTATGCCGGGCTTTCCGGGCAGCAATTTGCCATGGTCGGAGATCCGTACTTCGTGGATAACTTTTGATCATTCTTGCAGAAGAAATGGCGAAATTGGCACAAGAACTGCGAGGTGAGGGGGTGTTTTCGCACCATAATAGGACCCGTTGGGCGAAGGAATTGCGTTCCGGAATGCCTTAAAGTTCTCAGCTGAGAACTTTTCTCGTCTATTTGAGAAGATTGGCGTACCCTAAAAAGTTCTCAGCTGAGAACTCGCGCACCGGGGTACCCCTTTGTCAACGACCTCGTCCTCACCATGTGATCTGAATGAAATCAGCCGATTTATTGGCAGGGCCGTGGTAAACGGCCTCCACGTTGTTCCCGTCGGGATCCAACAAGAAGGCTGCATAGTACCCCGGATGGTAGTGCCGCTCGCCGGGAGGGCCGTTGTCCCGGCCGCCGGCTTTCAAGCCAGCTTCATAAAACCGCTCCACCGTTTCGCGATCCGCAGCCTGAAAGGCAAAGTGAACGCTCGTTGCGGACTTGCCTGAATCGACCCACAGCTCATCGGCAAAAAAGTACTCGCCTCCATCCGTTATCTGAATACCGAGAACTCTGAGGACCGCTTCGTAGAAGCGCTTGCTTGCCGCTAGGTCCGATGAGTGCAGATGCAGGTGATCGATCAGACGTCCGCGTTTGAGTTCCATCATCCGTTTCCTTCCCATAGGATCTGCGAAAACATATATGCGCCGATCTATGATTTTCTCGAATATAGCAGGGGCAGCGAGCGAATTGAACCGCTTGCATATCCGCCGCCGCTTCTCAACGCATACCGCGCATATGGCTCTCGACGCTGCGAAGATGTCGCCGCATGGCATCAGCCGCCATGACGCCGTCGCGATCCGCGATCGCTTCGACGATCTGTTGATGCTCTGTGAAGCTGTGATGATCGGCAGGCGGGCGAACGGGCGTCTGGCGCAGCCGGCCCCAGGTGACGGCGCGGCGCACGGCGTTCAACGTGTCCAGAAGTCCGAGCAGCAGGGAATTCTGCGATGCTTCGCCGATCGTCCGGTGCAGCCGGTTGTCCCACTGTTCATACTGCCGCCATGTCGGCGCCTGTTGCGCCTTGATCATGCAATTGCGAATCTCGGCGATTTGGACGCCGGTCGCGTTGAGGGCAGCGCAGCGTGCCACCTCCGGCTCGAACGCAATGCGCGCCCCCATGACTTCGAGCGGGTTGGTGCGCTGAACCATCGCATTGATGTCGGCAAACGTATCGATAGGGCGGTCGCCGAGGAATGTTCCCTTGCCAACGTGCCGCCATACCGTCCCCTCCGCCTGCAAGGTCGCGAGCGCCTTGCGCAGCACCGCGCGACCAACGTCGAGCGATTGCGCAAGTTCACGTTCAGGAGGCAGGCGCCCGTCGTCCGGCAGTTCGATATTCGCAAGGAAGTTCTTCAGCTTTCCCAGCACATCGGTGTCCAAGTTCTGATCCATGATGCAAACCAATTGATGATTGGTTTATCCAATAATCGGCTACTGTGTTTCTGTCAACCGTAAACCCTCTCGTTCAAGATCGGGCTTTCCTTCATAGAAACGCCAGGAAAATCTGAAGGAATAACGCATTGCTTGTCGCTTACCAGCGTTCTCTCCGCCAAGTTTCCCGGAAATATAAGTTGACATATGCTGGCATTAATGAATGATTGGTTTGCAATTGGGTTCTGGGAGGGACACAAATGTCGGGAGGAAAACATGAATATCCTAGCTAGGAAAATCCGGGCGTCGGCTTCTGCTGTCGCCATCTGCTTCGCAGTCGCTGTTTCGGGACAGGCTTGGGCAGATCCAATGCGCGTCGCCTTCGGTGACATCGCCACGGTAGAATCGCTTCATCTGCTTGCCGCCTTTGAGCGCGCCAGGGAAAAGGGCGTGGACGTTCAAGTCACCTTCTTGAAGAGCGAGGATATTGCGGCTCAGGCGGTGGTCAGCGGTCAAGCAGACATCGGCGTCGGAGCGCCATACGCTCTGCTCCAAAAGGTGAAGGCGCCGATCCGCATCTTCATGCAACTGAGCAAGCTGCAGTTCTACCCCGTCGTCAATACCGAGTTCTACAAGAACTGGAAGGATCTCGATGGCCAGGAGATCGCCGTCCACTCGCGTGGATCCGGCACCGAGGCGATAATGCAGCTGATGGCCGAGAAGAACGGCATCAGCTACTCCAGCATCTCCTACGTCCCTGGCGCGGAAGTGCGCACCGGCGCACTGCTGCAGGGAAATGTGAAGGCGACGATCGTCGACTCGTCCGGCAAGCGTGTGTTGGAAGACAAGGCCCCCGGCAAGTTCGCGTTCTTGCCCATGGGCGACGTCAGCGCGACCGACGAGGCGCTCTTTGCAAACACAGATTACCTTTCCGCCAATGCCAAGGACGTGGAGATTCTGGTCGAAGCCATCCTGACGACCTGGCGGGAGGTCGCAGCCGATCCAAAGTCTGTCACGGCTCTCAAGGAGAAGTACAAGCTGCTCCCGGACGCAACGCCTGAGATGGTGGCCGACATAGAGCCGTATTTCGCAGAATCCGCACCGAACATGCCGCTCAATGGTGGCGGAGGGGCAGCTGCAAAGGATGATCTCGAGTTTTACACGGTCTCCGGCGCACTTGAAGGGGATGCAAAGGATCTCAAGGTTGAGGACTTCTGGGATCTATCGGCTCTAAATAACGTCCTATCCAGGATCGGTACGAAGTAAGATGCAGATGAGCGTTTCCCCTGCCAAACTCCGTGACGGGATTGGCGCCCCGAAAGAGGTGCCACCTACCGTCCTCGAAAAGATACAGTCCTTTGCCGACGAACGGCGATCCTTCTGGATCGTTGTCTCGCTCACACTGCTCTTCGCGTCCTGGGAAATGGCCGGTAGGATCCCCATAAGCTTTGCCTTTCCGACATTTCTTGAAACCCTCTCGGCTTTCGGCGAGATGGTGGCCGATGGAAGCATGCACAAAGCCTACCTCATCACCCTACAACCGCTGGTAATGGGTGTCCTTGTTTCGGCGCTGGTCGGTATTGGCCTCGGTGTTGCCATGGGCCTTTCCGACAAGGCTGAATGGCTCCTGGCGCCAGTCTTCATCGTCCTGCAAGCTGCGCCGATGGCTGCGCTCGTACCGCTGGTTACTTTTGTCTACGGCATCGGACTGACAGCAAAAACGCTCGCAGTGATCATGCTCGCGCTCCCCGTGATCGTGCTGAACTCCTATAAGGCCGTGCGTCACGTCAATCCGTCACTGGTGGACATGTGCCGATCTTTCCAGGGCTCGCGTGTTCAGCAGATATTCAAGATTATCATTCCCGACGCCTCACCGGTCCTGTTCGCAGGCCTTCGTCTCGGCATAGCTGCCGGCTTCATCGGCGTCATGCTGGCCGAACTGCTGATCACGCCGACCGGCATCGGCGATCTCATCACCTATCACCGTTCGGTCGCCAATTACGCCCATATGTACGCCGCCGTGGCCTCTATCATAGCCGTGTCAACGCTGACGCTTGCCGGCTTGCAATATGTTGAAACGCACCTGCTGCGTCCTGAAAAAAGGAGAAAGTGACATGGCCAATTCCGCTTTGGCACGCAGCGGCAGCGTGAAGGCCGCCTCCAGCAACGATGCCGTTGTTCAGGTTCGCGATGTCTGCAAAAACTACGGCGACATTGAAGCGTTGCGCGGCATCAACCTGGAGTTCGAGCGGGGCAACCTGACCACGCTTCTTGGCCCTTCCGGTTGCGGGAAGACGACGCTTCTTAAGATTATCGCCGGCCTTGTACCTGCGACGTCAGGCGAGATTCGTGTCAACGGTCGTGCCGTCACGGCACCGGGTCCCGAGCGTGCCTTTGTTTTCCAGGATTTCGCACTGATGCCCTGGGCGACGGTGCTGCGCAATATCGGCTTCGGCCTTGAACTCAAGGGGGTGACCGCTGCGGAGCGGGATCGAACGGCCCGCCGCTACATCGAGCAGGTGGGGCTTGCAGGCTTCGAGCAGAAGTATCCGCATGAGCTCTCGGGTGGCATGCGTCAGCGCGTCGGCATCGCCCGCGCCTTCGCTGTGAACGCGGACGTACTTTTGCTGGACGAACCTTTTTCCGCCGTCGACGAACAGAACCGGCGCAAATTTCAGGAGGATTTGCTCAGGTTGGTCGAACTGGAAAAGAAAACATTCATCTTCGTGACGCACTCGATCGAAGAAGCGGTCTATGTTTCCGATCGAATTGTCCTTCTTTCTCCGCGTCCGGGCCGCGTGTCGCAGATTATTGACCCGATGATCGATCGTACAGCCTCTCCCGATGACATTCGCCGCGACGCCGTTTATCTCGATGTGGTCGAGGAAATCTGGCAGGGGCTACGGCAGTATGCGGAGTAACGACCATGACTTTGTTCGGTAGACGCATTCCCATGATGACTTCGCTGATATTCTGGCTGCTCGTCTGGGAGATCGTCGGACGCCTTGAGGTCATGTTCCTCATCCCGCCGATCACCTCCATCGTTGCTGCAGGCCTCAACCTCGTGCAGACCGCTTCTTGGCAGAGCGCATCGCTCATCACACTGCGCGCCTTCATCTACGGAATGGCCCTTGCCATTGTCGTCGGCGTGCCGCTCGGGGTTCTCATGGGACGGGTGAGGGTGATAGACAACATCTTCGGCCTCTGGGTCAACATGTTCGTCAGTGCGCCCTTGTCGGCATTGGTTCCGATCCTGATGATCCTGTTCGGCATGGGCGAAACGACCGTCGTGGTAACGGTCTTCCTGTTCGCGGTCTGGATCATCGTGCTGGATGCAAGAGCCGGAGTCATGCAGGCGCCGACGTCGCTCATCGAGATGGGACGCAGCTACGGCGCCTCGCGCTGGACTATCTTCACCAAAATCATCCTTCTCTCCGCATTACCCGAAATATTAGCCGGCATCCGGATCGGCCTCATCCGCGGAGTAAAGGGTGTTGTCATCGGGCAGATACTGGTCTCCATCATTGGCTACGGGGAGCTTTTCGAGCTCTATTCCCGAAGCTTCGACATGGAGCGTTTCTGGGCCCTTACCATGCTGCTCTTCGCGGCGGCGATGCTGCTGTCGGCAGGGGTGGAACACTTTGAAAAACGCATCGAATACTACGCAGGAGTGCGATAATGAACGAAATGCCTCAATTGAAGAAATACGTCATCACGCCGGCACCGGTGCCGACATTGGCAGTCGCCGGAAGCGATGCGCTCTTTCCGATCCACCGCATCTATTGCGTCGGGCGTAACTTTGCCGATCACGCTATTGAAATGGGGCATGATCCCAATAAGGAACCACCCTTTTTCTTCCAGAAGAACCCGGATTCCATCGTCCCGTTGGGCCAGGACTTTCCCTATCCCAGCGAATCGAACGACGTCCACCACGAGATCGAGCTCGTCTTGGCGCTGCAGAAGGGTGGCGTCAACATTACCGTCGAGAACGCATTGGACTGCGTCTATGGCTATGCAGTCGGCCTCGATATGACGCGTCGCGATCTTCAGGGGGAGGCCAAGAAACTCGGCCGACCATGGGAAACCGGAAAGGCCTTCGAAGCGTCGGCTCCATGCGGTCCATTGCACCCGGTCTCGGAAGTGGGCCATCCCACCCAAGGTGCCATCTGGCTCAAGGTAAACGGCGAGATACGTCAGAGCGGTGATCTTAACCAGATGATCTGGAAGGTGCCGGAAATGATCGCCTATCTATCGCGCCTCTTCGAACTGAAAGCAGGCGACCTTATCTTCGCGGGAACACCCGCCGGAGTTGGCGCCGTCGCAAGGGGTGACGAGATGGTCGGGCACGTCGCTGGCGTAGACGACATAAGTTTCCGCGTCGCCTGATCTGGAACGGCCTGTCGCCCGACCATTTGCCAACAAAGAGGGTGCGCTTCGGCGCGCCCTGCCTTCATGCACAGCCCTTCTGGGCTCATGTCCTCACTTCATTTCCGGGACTCCCGATGCCTGCATCGCTCATGCTGTTGATCATGTTTGCCCTCGTTCTTGGGCTTGTTGGTTGCATATCCGGCTTCCTGGCCGGTCTTTTGGGCGTGGGCGGAGGGATTGTCGTTGTACCCGTCCTCTACCTTGTGCTTGCCGCGTTCGATGTCGATCCAGCCCTGAGGGCACATATCGCCGTCGGCACATCACTTGCCACCATCATTCCCACATCTATGCAGTCGATCCGGGCTCATAAAGCCAAAGGCGCAGTCGATCGCGATCTCTTGATGATCTGGGGGCCGTTCGTTGCCGTTGGCGTGCTGCTTGGCATCGTCATCGCTTCCTATGCGACTGCGACGGTGCTGACTGCCATCTTCGGAATCGTTGCCGCGCTCGTGGCGATGTATATGCTCTTCACCCGTGAGGGTTGGCATCCGGTGAAGGGGCTGCCCGGTCGCCGGGGGCAGGCGGGTATGGCAACGACCATCGGAACGATCTCGACTCTCATGGGTATTGGTGGCGGCACCTTGACGGTACCAGCACTCAGCATCTGCAGCTATCCGGTGAGACGCGCCGTTGGCACGGCCTCGGTAATCGGCCTTATTATCGCAGTTCCCGGAACATTGGGCTACATTGTCAACGGCTGGGGCAAGGCCGGGCTACCGGCGTTCTCTCTCGGATATGTCAATATCGGTGGGCTCGTCGCTATCGTTCTCACAAGCATGTGGTTAGCGCCGCTCGGCGCTCGCACGGCACACTCCGTCGAGCCGCGTACGCTGCGCCTGCTGTTCGGCATCTTCCTTGCGATTACCTCTACGAAGATGCTGTTTGACAGCTACCGCATTCTTTCGTGAGGCGGAGCATCCGATCAGAGGGCACAGCAGGTAGGGCCTCAAACACGGCAGACTTTCCTCGCAATATCGATCAACGCACGCAGCTTCGGCTGATTTTGGGCCCGTCGCGGAAAGTATAGGAAGAGCCCTGGAGTGGTGGGCAGGTACGGCTGCAGAACGCCGACAAGGAGTCCAGCCCGAAGCTCCGTTTCTACTGCAATATCTGCGACGTATGAGAGGCCGAGACCCGATGCGGCAAGCGAGACAAGGAGGGCTCCATCGTTGACGACAAGGCTGCCCGGCGGATCGACAGAAAGAGAACGGCCGTTGCGTTCGAACTCCCATCGATAGATTGCGCCAGACGTCGGAAAGCGATAGCGAATGTTTTCGTGCGCAGCCAAGTCTTCCGGGCTCTGGGGCAAGCCATGTGTCGCCAGATAGGAAGGACTGCCAACGACCGACCACATGATGTCGCGGGTAAGTCTCACGCCAATCATGTCGAGCTCGACATATTCGCCAATCCGGACGCCGGCATCGAAGCCGCGCCCGAGCAAGTCGACCGCCGCGTCCTCCACGGCGATCTCGATCCTGATTTTCGGATGCTCACGCCGAAGAGCAGGCACCACCGCGTCAACGAAGAGGGGCACTGCCATCCGAGGTACCGTGAGGCGTAAAAATCCTGATGGTTCATCTTGCGCGGATCCCGCAGCGTCGACAGCCTCGGCAATGTCGGTAGCCGCCGACTTGACGCGTGACAGCAGCGCCGTTCCCGCTTCGGTCAATCGTACGTGCCGTGTGGTGCGAACGAATAGGGCAACGCCAAGCTTCGCCTCGAGCGCCTTGACAGCTTGGCTTATAGCCGCAGGAGAAACACCGAGATGTGCCGATGCTGGTGTGAATCCGCCCGATTCTGCGACGGCAAGGAATACGGCGAGACCGGAAAACGGATCATGGATTGTGCGCATGATTATAAAGGTAACCTAAATAGTATTGTAAGATAAGGCCCGTTTCTTGGCACAATGAAGTGAGCTAGCATGGCGCATTTCTTTTCTAGGAGATAGAAGATGACAACCATATCTGGCAACACTTTCGCCCTGGCTCGGCGACAGGTCTTGAAAGGCATTTTGGCAGCAGGTGCCGTTACCCTGCCGGACACCATCACACCCGCAGCGGCGCAGATACCCGGCATTCTTGCTGGAAAAGTCGTAATTATCACCGGCGCCACCTCCGGTATCGGTGCGGCAACTGCCAAGGCGTTTGCACTTGCCGGCGCTCGCGTCGCCTTCAACGGTCGGCGGGAGGCGCTTGGACGAACGGTTGAGGCAGAGATAAGCAAAGCGGGCGGCGAGGCTGTATATATCAAGACGGATATACGTGATGCCGGCCAGGTCGAACGTTTCGTATCGGATGTCATCGAGCGTTATGGCAGGCTTGATGTCGCGTTCAACAATGCCGGCATCGACCTGCCGCCTGCCCCTATTGCCGACACCGATATTATCGGTTTCGATGACCAGATCGCCACCAACCTGCGTGGAGTGTTCGTCTCGATGAAATACGAGATACCGCATCTCGTGCGTTCAAGCGGCGCCATGGTCAACATGGCCTCCATCGGCGGTCGCCACGCCTTCCCGAACATTGTCGCCTATGGTGCGTCGAAAGCCGCTGTCATTCACATGACGCGGGCGGCCGCCCAGGAATATGGCCGCAATGTACGCATAAATGCTATCGCTCCGGGCGCGATCGAGAGCCCCATGTTGGAGCGTGTGCGCCGTGACTGGAACGTCAGTAACGAGCAACTGGTCGCACCCTATCCGATGCGGCGGGTCGGTACCCCGGAGGAAGTTGCAGCTCTGGTTCTGTTTCTCGCCAGCAATGAAAGTTCTTACTTGAGTGGTCAAGTCATCGGAATCGACGGCGGTGATTTGCCTTAGCACAGGCAATAGTCTCCCAAACAATCACGCCAGTGGCGGTCCCGTCCATTCCAGCACCAAGTCGACGACGTTTTTTCCCCTGAAGCCATGTGGTCGTTCGTGCGGTGTGCGCTGCAGCAACGATTCATGCTTGAAATGTTCAGTAGATGCGTTCATGCTAAACAAGATTACTCAACACGGCGCAGAGATCGTGTGAGGACAAGGGAACAAAGGATGATGTCTAAAAGCGGCGCGGTGTCGCTTGTGTATCTGGGAGGAATGCATGAAAACGATAAAGCAGGCCCTACTCGGGGCAACTTCGGCGCTGATCTTGTTAGGCGCAGCGCCGAACCTGGCGAAGGCCGATGAATTGACCCTCTGCTGGGCGGCCTGGGACCCCGCCAACGCACTTGTTGAGCTGTCCAAAGATTTTACTTCTCAAAGCGGAACGACAATGAAGTTCGAGTTCGTGCCCTGGCCGAATTTCGCCGACCGCATCCTCAATGAACTCAATTCAGGTGGCAAGCTCTGCGATCTTCTGATTGGCGACAGCCAGTGGCTCGGCGGTTCAGCGGAAAACGGTTATTACGTGAAGCTCAATGATTTCTTCGACAAAGAGGGGATCAAGATGAGTGATTTCGCCGATGCAGCGGTCAACGCCTATGCAACATGGCCGAAAGGCACGCCAAACTACTGGGCGCTTCCGGCAATGGGCGATGCCAATGCATGGTTTTACCGCAAGGACTGGTTTGGCCAGCCTGAAATTCAGGCCGAATTCAAAAAGAAGCACAATCGTGATCTGGCAGCCCCAACGACCTGGGATGAACTGCTGGAGGTCGCCGAGTTCTTCAATGGCCGCGAAATTGACGGGAAGAAGGTTTATGGCGCCGCGATATTCACCGAGCGCGCTTCCGAAGGCATTACGATGGGCTCGACATCGGCTCTATATCCCTATGGCTTCAAATATGAAAATACGCCGGGCAAATATGACATGGAGGGTGCTGTCAACTCTCCGGAAGCGATAGCTGGGCTTGAAGCCTACAAGAAACTCTACAAATGCTGCACGCCGCCCGGATATACCGACGCCTATATGGGCGAAAGCCTCGACGCATTCAAATCCGGACAAGTGGCCATGGCGATGAACTGGTTCGCCTTCTTCCCTGGCCTCTACAAGGACGAGAAGGTCGGCGGAGACAAGATCGGGTTCTTCGTCAACCCGAAAGAGAAGGTTGCGGCATCGACGCTGGGCGGGCAGGGAATTTCCGTCGTCGCCAACACAGACAACATGGATGGTGCTCTTGCCTATATCAAATGGTTTGCGCAGCCGGACGTTCAGAAGAAATGGTGGTCGCTTGGCGGATACGCCGTGCACAAGTCAGTCCTGAACGACCCTACTTTTACGGAGAGCCAGCCGTTTGCCGCCGACTTCCTGGTAGCCATGAACCAGGTGCAGGATTTTTGGCAGGAACCGTCCTACGCCATCCTTTTGCAAGCTATGCAGAAGCGCCTTCACGACTATGTCGTTGCCGACAAGGGCACAGCGAAAGAGGCGCTTGACGGGCTTGTCAAAGACTGGACCGAGGTCTTCAAGGACGACGGCAAGCTCTAAAGCTCCGGCGCCTCAGACGACCCGGTGCTGCAGTGACTGCCCGGATCTGAAAACATGCCGGGCAGTTTCTTCAAATGCGATACTTTGAAATTCAGGTGAGTCCGTGACAGATACAAGTTCCACCAGTTTGGGTGAGGCTGTTGCCCGTGCCGCGCCCGCGCCCATAGCTTCGAGAATCCGTGGCCTATCCGATCGTTCCATGGCTTGGCTCTTCATTACCCCGGCCATTGCGTTGCTGTTGGCCGTCAACATCTTCCCGCTCATATGGGCAATCTACCTTTCCTTTACGAACTTTCGGGCGAACCGGCCCAATGCTGCACTCGAGAATGTTGGCCTTAGCAATTATAGCCGGGTGCTGAACGATCCGAACACCTGGCAGGCTATGCAGACAACCGCACATTTTGTCTTCTGGACGATTCTGCTGCAGACGCTTATCGGATTTTCTCTCGCTTATCTGATTGATAGGAAATTCCGCGGTCACGCATTCTGGACGACCATCATCCTTGTTCCGATGATGCTGTCGCCAGCCGTCGTCGGCAATTTCTGGCGATTTCTTTATCAGCCGCAGATTGGCCTTTTCAATCACATCGTGTCTTTCCTGACTGGAATTCCGCCGTCCTCATTCGAAATGCTGGGTTCGGTTCGGCTTTCACCCTGGGCGATTATCATCGTAGATACCTGGATGTGGACGCCCTATGTCATGCTGATCTGCCTGGCCGGTCTGCGTTCGATTCCCGACTATATCTATGAGGCCGCTGAGGTGGATCGCGCTTCGCTCTGGCGCCAATTCTGGTCGATCACGTTGCCGATGGCGCTGCCTTTCATCATGTTGGCGATACTTTTCCGTGGCATCGAAAACTTCAAGATGTTTGACATGGTAACTCTTCTGACGGGCGGGGGCCCGGGTTCAACAACCGAAGTCGCCTCGATCACGCTGAAACGCGAGGCATTTGAAAGCTGGCGGACCGGCCGCGCTTCCGCCTTCGCCATTATTCTGTTCGTCGCGGTGTTCGGTCTTGCCAACATCTACGTGAAAGCCCTCAACAAGGTGAAACAGCGATGAGCTCTGTCAGCACTGCCCACTCTGTCGTCGAGCCGAGCCGGACATCAAAACGCATCGCTGCGTCCATCGTCATCATCTATGCTGTGATCACGATGATCCCGCTGCTATGGATCGTTCTGACGAGCTTCAAGTCTCCGCCGGACTCCATTAGCTACCCGCCGAAAATCGTATTCCAGCCAACCCTTGAAGGTTATTGCAACCTATTCACAACCCGCACACGGCAAACTCCGGACTATATCGCTTCGCTAGGCGAACCTACGAGTACCTGCGATGAGATTACGCGCAGTCGCAACATGGTCATCGCCGGGGCTTCAAACTACTGGCCGCGCTTCCAAAACTCGCTGGTGATCGCCTTTGGTTCGACGTTCCTCGCGGTTTCCCTTGGAACGTTTGCAGCTTACGGTTTTTCGCGTTTCAAAATTCCGCTGGCCGAGGACCTCTTGTTCTTTATTCTCTCGACGAGAATGATGCCGCCCATTGCCGTCGCAATCCCTATTTATCTGATGTATCGGCAGCTTGGCCTGTCTGACACGGCGCTTGGCATGATCCTGCTTTACACGGCTGTAAACGTCTCGCTGGCCGTCTGGCTCCTGAAGGGTTTCATCGACGAAATTCCGCGCGAATACGAAGAGGCAGCCATGATCGACGGCTACACGCGCATGCAGGCGTTTTTCAAGGTCGTCCTGCCGCAGGCGACCACGGGCATCGCCGCAACGGCCATCTTCTGCCTCATCTTTGCCTGGAATGAATACGCCTTCGCGGTGCTCTTGACATCCGGAGCAGCCCAGACTGCTCCGCCGTTCATTCCGACCATTATCGGTGAGGGCGGGCAGGACTGGCCGGCAGTCGCTGCCGGTACGACGATCTTTGTCGTACCGATCCTGGTGTTCACCATCCTCCTGCGCAAGCAGCTGTTGCGCGGTATCACTTTTGGAGCTGTACGCAAATGACGGTACAAAGACCGGCTCCCGCAAAGCCCAAGCGACCGTTTTTTATCAGACGCGGTCCCATGGAAAACATTGCGACTGGCCTGATCGGCCTTGGATTCCTGATGCTGTTCCAGCCCTTCCTCCTGATCTTCTACACTTGGTCGCTTGTTACGCTGCTGGCCGGAACGATCATGTTCATCATCGTTTCAAAGTTCCCGGAGTAGGCGATGGCAGAGATCAGAATAGAAAAACTTCGCAAGCAATTCGGCGCCTTCAGCGCCGTGGAAAATTCGAGCTTCGTTGTGCATGACGGCGAATTCCTCGCGCTGCTTGGCCCGTCGGGCTGCGGCAAGACAACAACGCTGCGGATGATCGCGGGACTTGAACTGCCCACCGACGGCAAGATATTTCTTGGCGGTGAAGACGTCACCTTCAACCGGGCGAGGGAGCGGGATATCGCGTTTGTATTTCAGCTCTTTGCGCTTTATCCGCACATGAATGTACGTAAGAACATCGGGTTTCCATTGCTTGCCCAAGGTGTTGCCAAAGCAGAGATCCGCGCACGCGTCGAGGAAACGGCGAAGCTCCTGCAGATAGACCATATTCTGGACAGATCGGTGTCGGGGCTTGCGGGCGGCGATCGTCAGCGGGTGGCGCTCGGAAGGGCAATCGTCCGGCGTCCCAAGTGCTTTCTTATGGATGAGCCCCTAGGCACGCTGGATGCGGAATTTCGCGATCTGATGGTTCGCGAGCTGCGCGAACTGCACAACAGGATCCGTGCCACTACGGTCTATGTGACACACGACCAGTTGGAGGCAATGGCGATGGCCGATAAGATCGCAGTGATGAACCATGGGGTAATCGAACAATTCGGCACGCCCCAGGAAATCTACAACCGCCCGGCAACCATGTATGTGGCTGATTTTATCGGTTCGCCGCCAATGAACTTCCTGCGGTTTACGGCAGGCCTGCAAAAGGGCACGCGATCCGTCGTGGTCGATGGCGTTGAAATTTCCATGCCTGAAATCCACCAGGATCTGGCAGAAGGCGAACTTGCGCTTGGCGTGCGGCCTGAAGATATAAGCTTCAACGATGCTTCGCCCTTGCGCGGTGCAGTTTTTGGCAGCGAGTATCATGGGACTAACCAGATCGTCGCGGTGGAGATGGGCAAGGGACTTGTCAAGGCCCGGGTGCCGGCCGACCAGAACTTCCGTATCGGCGAAACTGTCGGGCTTGAACTCAATCGCGAGAAACTGTCCCTTTTTGACTGCACCTCGGGCAGGTCAGTTGCGTCATCCCGCTTTGTGGAGCATCGTCATGGCTGAAGTCATCCTGCAAGGGATCAACAAAAATTTCGGTGAAACCCCTGCCGTTTCCGATCTGGATCTGGTGATCGCCGACGGGGAATGCGTGGTGCTTCTAGGACCCACCGGAGCCGGCAAGACCACTACCCTGCGCCTGATTGCCGGGTTGGAGCGCCCCGATCATGGCCGCATTCTCATCGGCGGATACGATGTGGCGAAGGAAGCGCCGGCGGGCCGAGATGTCGCATTCGTCTTTCAGCAATATTCGCTTTATCCGCACCTGTCGGTCTACGACAACCTAGCCTTTCCCCTGCGGTCGCCGGCACGCCGTCTCGACAAGAATGAAATCGACCGGCGGGTGCGGGAGGTCGCACGGATGGTGCGCATCGACCACAAGCTTGACAACCGCTCGACCCGTCTTTCTGGAGGTGAAATGCAGCGGGTCGCCATCGGCCGGGCGCTTGTACGCCGCCCTGCAATCTATCTCATGGACGAGCCGCTTTCCTCGTTGGACGCCAAGCTTCGCGCCGATCTCAGGCTGGAACTCAAACGTATCCAGAAAGAACTCGGTTCAACGCTTCTTTACGTGACACATGATCAGATCGAAGCCATGACAATGGCCGATCGCATCGGCATTCTCACTGAGGGGCGACTGGCACAAATTGGAACGCCACGAGAGATCTACAGCAATCCGGCCAATGTTCATGTCGCTGCACGTCTTGGTCAGCCGCACATCAACCTTTTTCCGGCTAACCTTCTTCCGGACAGCAAGATCCCGGCAGGTACACAAACAATCGGGGCGCGGACCGAACATCTGGACATCACGCTAGGCGGACATGTCAATGCACACGTCGCTTGGGTGGAGCATCTCGGAGACCAGAATCACCTGCATATACGGCTCGGCGACTGCAAGCTGACCACCTTGGCCAATCCACGTCTGCCAGTAAAGCCGGGAGATCCGATTGGCCTAGCGCTCAGGAATCCTCTTTATTTCGGTGCGGATGGAAACAGGGTGGTTTGAGGGATTACCGCGATCCGAATGGTTTGTTCAACACGTGTAGAAGACGAAAGACTGGAAAATGCCCATGAAACATTTTTTCAACCGCAGGGAGAACATTGTCACCGAGGCCCTCGATGGTCTTTTGCTGACCAGTCGTCCGGGAATGCTGGCGCGACTGGACAGCTATCCGGATATCAAGGTCATTCTGCGGGCGGACTGGGATAAATCCAAGGTCGCCGTCATATCAGGCGGAGGTGCGGGGCACGAGCCCTCCCACGCCGGGTTTGTCGGAAGGGGCATGCTGACGGCCGCCATATCGGGCGAGATTTTTGCCTCTCCCAGCGTTGATGCGGTGCTTACAGCGATCCGTGCAGTCACGGGGCCGAAAGGTTGCCTGCTCGTCGTCAAGAATTACACCGGAGACCGGCTGAACTTCGGACTTGCCGCTGAAAGAGCGCGGGCAGAAGGATTCAAGGTGGAAATGGTGATCGTCGCCGATGATATCGCCCTTCCCGATCTTCCTCAGCCGCGCGGTGTCGCGGGGACGCTCTTCATTCACAAGATCGCAGGTTTTCTCGCCGAACGTGGCGATAGTGTTGAAGATGTAGCTGCATCTGCTGCCGCAGCGGCCGGCGAGATTGTCTCGTTGGGTGTCTCGCTGTCAACATGCTCGATCCCGGGCCAGGTTCAGGAACAACGTCTCGGCGCTGACGAGGGCGAACTTGGCCTTGGTATTCACGGCGAGCCAGGCGTCGAGCGCTTCGAGCTGCAGGAGGCCGGAAAAATAGTAAGGATCATGGCGGAGCGGCTCGCGGCAGCTCTGCCTGGGGCGGGCGATTATGCGTTGCTAATCAACAATCTTGGAGCTGTTCCGCCCCTGGAAATGGGCCTCATTGCCCATGATGTTCTTGCGTCTTCACTTGCGGATCGCGTGAGACTGGTGATCGGGCCCTCGCCAATGATGACAGCGCTCAACATGAACGGATTTTCGTTGTCGCTCATCAAGCTCGATGCAGAACGTGAGACGGCGCTTGCCCACCCCGTCGACCTTCGGGCGTGGACTCCGCCAGTGCCACGACATGGCCTGAATGTACTTCCCGTGCCCGAAGCTCCGATTGGGAACTCCATCGCGGTAGCGAGCCACGATCCGTTGACCGAAGAATTGGTGACCGGGATATGTCAACACCTGATATCGCTCGAAACGGAGCTCAATCATCTGGATGCCCGCGCTGGAGATGGCGATACGGGATCGACGGTCGCAGCCGGGGCACAAAGTGTACTTGCCAAGGTAAAGTCGTTGCCGCTCGCTGACACCGCCGAAACATTGGCAGCGATCGGCAGAATTTTGGCCACCAGTATGGGTGGATCAAGCGGCGTTCTGCTCTCAATTTTTTTTACGGCAGCCGCCAAGGAGATGACGGAGACGGGCACTCTACCGACCGCTTTGCTTGCAGGTCTCGACCGCATGACTTTCTACGGCGGCGCCAGGCCGGGTGACAGAACCATGGTCGACGCCCTTGATCCGGCATTGCGAGCCTTCGCGGCAAGGGGGCTCTCCGACGCTGCCCGATCGGCTCGTGCGGGCGCCAACGCCACCATGGAAATGACCAGGGCAAATGCTGGCCGCGCATCATATGTAGGAGCAAGAGATCTCGCCGGTGTAGCCGACCCGGGAGCTGTGGCCACCGCTGCTGCTTTCGAGACTGCGGCAAAGCTGATCGACGGTAGAGTCGGTGCAGACTGATCGCGCGCTGATCCTTGGGCTGATTGAAGCGTGCCACGACGCCATCACGATCCATGCTGATGATCTGTGTGAGCTCGATCGGGCCATCGGCGACGGAGATCACGGAACGAACATGCGGCGCGGCTGCGAGGCGGTATATCTTGATCGTGAAAGGCTTTGCTGCCTGGCGTTGCCACAGGCAATCGAGCTGATTGGCGTGGCGCTTGTCATGAGTGTTGGCGGCGCGGCTGGGCCCTTGTACGGGACCTTGCTGATAGAGCTGGGGCGGCGGCTCAGCATATTGGAGAATGAGGGCGATTTCGCTCTGATCTTCGGCGAAGCAATCGAAGCAGTGGCCAGGCGCGGACGCGCCGGTGCAGGTGACAAAACATTGCTTGACGTTCTTTACCCCATTCAGGCTGAAATCATGCGGCGATCGACCCTGATCAACATAGCCAAAAGGGCAGTTTTGTCTGCTGAACTGACGGCCGATATGAAAGCAATGCGCGGACGTGCTTCGTTTCTTGGGGATCGTTCCGTTGGCCATATCGATCCGGGCGCATCAAGCTGCGCTCATCTGACAACGGCCATCTGCCGCTACTTGGAGGAGTACCGTCCGGCATGAAGGGCAAGTTTACAAATGTGGGTATCGTGATTGTGTCGCACTCGCCACTGGTTGCGAAGGGCACTGCCGACATGGTGCGGCAGATGGTTGGCGACCGCGTGCCGCTTTCATGGTGCGGAGGCAATCCAGAGGGTGGTCTCGGAACCAATGCAGCTGGAATTCTTGCCGCCATAGAGGCAGCGTGGTCCGATCATGGGGTTGCCGTGTTCGTTGATCTCGGAGGCGCGGAGACCAACAGCGAAATGGCAATTGAAATGCTGGGCGAACCCCGTTCCCGGCTAGTTGCCATCTGCAATTCACCCTTGGTCGAGGGTGCAGTCATTGCTGCGGCCGAGGCGTCAGGTGGGGCTCCGCTCGCCAAGGTTGTGGCTACAGCCGAGGAACTCTCACCCTCATGAGCGACAAACGGGATGCGAGGATAAGTCAGGTCGATCGCGCCATGGCGCAGCGGCAGACGGAAATCGAAGTCGTACACGGTACTGGGTTGCATGCCCGTCCATCCGTCATCTTCACGCGTCTTGCCAAATCTTTTCCCTGCACCATAGAAATAGAAGTGAACGGAAACAGCATCTGGCTGAATGGCAAGAGCATTGTGAAAGTTATGGGAGCCAATATCCGGAAAGGTTCCGTTCTGAAGATTCGAGCCGACGGAATTGGTGCGGCAGAAGCCGTCGCGGCGTTGAAGCAACTGGTCGAACACAATTTCGACGAGGGCAAAGTCGAAGGCCGAAATGCCTAGCGTGCCTGCCCCTACAGGATTGGAGTTTAGCGTAGCCCACTGCTCGCCGCCTGGTGGAGAATTGGCATGACACGGGAAGTCACTGAAGATCCCGTCGTGGCCTACAAAACTATTCTGGCTCAGATCATCGACAATCGCCCCTCAGGTACCCGACAGCGCCTTGCTGTGGCGCTGGGCAAACACCGCAGTTTTGTTACCCAGATTACAAGCCCAACTTATTCCACACCATTGCCTGCCCGCCATCTGGCGACGATTTTTAGAGTTTGTCACTTTAGTCCAACCGAGCAGGAAGAGTTTGTGGCGGCCTATGATGCCGCGCATCCGGGAAAATTGCCCGAGTCCGGCGGTTCCGACGGACTGAGATCGCTGTCCCTAATAGTTCCGGACCTTGGAGACGAAAAGAAAAATCGACTGATGGATGAAGCGATCACAGATTTTGTCCAAAAGATCGCAACACTTTTAGGAAATTCAGACTAGGGCAGGGGCCAAGTTTGATAGGGGCGAAATGCCAGAAATAGACGAGGACAGGAGGGAAGGTCTTGTACTCTGTTCAAGCTCCAACGTTGGAGCACTCTCAACATGCGGACGATATTGCCTACACATGGGCAGCATCGTCTTTGATCCTTGCAACCCGGCAGACGCTCTCTACAATTCGACGAGATCGTTAGTCATGATCCTGGTATCATCTCAGAATGGCTTGGTCATGACCGCTCGCGCGATGCTTGAACAATTCGATGCCGGTGGAGGGGCATGATGAAGAAATTCATGAACAAGGCCGAGTCCATGGTTGCCGAAAGCCTCGAAGGTTTCGTTCTGGCCCACGATCGTCTGGTTATGTTCGGCTCGGCCCGTAAGTTCGTCAGGCGGCGGCATCTTACGCCGGGAAAAGTTGCGGTCATATCGGGCGGAGGAGCGGGTCATGAGCCAATGCATGTTGGCTTCGTGGGACCAGGCATGCTGGATGCGGCCTGTACCGGTCATATCTTTACCTCTCCGACGCCTTACCAGATTATTGCCGCCGTCGAAGAGACGGACACGGGAGCGGGATGTTTGCTGATCGTGAAGAATTATGACGGGGACTTGATGAACTTCGAAATGGCTGCGGAGGCGGTGACGGGGCGGCATCGTACCGAAACAGTCGTTGTAAGCGACGAAATCGCGGTGCAAGGCGCGGGGCGAAGCTCCGGCAGGAGGGGCGTCGCCGGTACTCTCGTCGTGGAGAAGATTCTCGGTGCGGCTGCTGAGGCTGGTATGGACTTGGTTGGATTGAAGGCACTTGGTGACCGTTTGAACAAGCGGATTCGCACGATGGGCGTGGCGCTTGGTGGCGTTACCGTTCCTGACACTGCCCGGTCCACCTTTGTGCTGAATCCGGACGAGATGGAAGTCGGAGTCGGGATACACGGCGAACCGGGGCATTCCAGGCAGAAACTGGTCGATGCCAACACTATCGCTCGCATGATCTGCGATAACATTCTTGCGGACATAGAGCTGCAGAACTCCGACCGTGCGTTGATTATGGTAAACGGATTCGGAGGTACGCCGACGCCAGAACTCTATCTCATTTACAATATTGTCCGTCGGCTGTTTGAAGCCAGAGGCATCAGCGTAGCGAGATCACTGGTGGGAACTTACGTGACCTCGCTCGATATGGCCGGTCTCTCCGTGACGTTGTCAATGTTTGACGAGAAAGGGCTGCGTTTTTGGGACGATCCTATTTCGACAGCCGTGTTGCAGTGGGGTTGCGCGAAGCACTGAGCACTGCATTGGAGTTTGTGCGACCTTTACCAGCAGGCTCTTGTCCTAAGTGCTACGCGCTGAATTGATCGTGCCTGCCATGACGCGTCTTTTGAGAAAATTGCCATGGCGGAGGCGCACCCTCGCTCGCTGCCAGGGACAGCTCGCTAAACCAAAGAACGTTGCCTATTCGGCTGCTTCCGCATCTCAAGAGGCTCCTGCGGCAGTTTCCTGGCAACCTTCAACTTTGAAAAGAAAGTGGCTGCGGTCTGGTTCATGCGGCCGCTTGCCATCCATCGCGAATGTGGCGGTAGCCTTCCCGATAGACCGCTTCCGGCGTCTCGGAAAAATCGCGCCAGACTTTTGTCGCGGCGGCAAGCTCCTTGAGCGCCCGACCGAAGGCCTCGATCGTCAGCCAGCCGTCATAGCCGCTTGCGCGCAGCGCTTGGAATGTTTCCGCCCAGGGAATGTTGCCACGTCCTGGCACGCCGCGGTCGTTCTCCGAGATATGGACATGAACGATACGGTCGCTATTTCGCATGAAGGCGCCGATGGGGTCGGCCTCCTCGATATTGCTATGAAAGGTGTCGTACATGGCGCGGATATTCGGATGTCCCACAGCATCGATGTGAGCCGCGAGTGCGTCCATCGTGTTGAACAGGTAACATTCGAAGCGGTTCAACGCCTCAAGTCCGATCGTGACACCGTGTTTTGCCGCATAATCACCAATGGTACGTTGCGAGGAGACCGAGCGCTTGAGTTCCGCGGGGCTCGGCCCGCTTCCGGAGAATTGGCCGAGCGTCGAATGCAGCGGTCCGCTCAGCGTCGTGGCGCCTAGCGCATTGCTGCAGTCAATTGCCCATTTCATGTAGTCGATCCCGCGTCTGCGTGACGCTACGTCGGGCGCTATCAGGTTCATCGAGGGGTCGCCCATCGCAGAAACGGCGGTGCGTTCCAGGCCGATTAAGTCTAGAAGGGACGCCAGTTTGCGATAGTCATCGCTTGTGCCCGAAAAGACTGGAATCTCGACACCGTCAAATCCGGTGGCCTTGATGTCGCGCAACAATGCCTCATGCTTGGAGCTGACATTCGTCGTCCACAGGAACATGCACATTCCGACCTTCATGATTTCACCCCTAGAACGCGCCGACCCAGTATTCTGATTTGCCCTGAACTGGTAATACCAAATCGACGAGCTGGTCAATCCAATTCGCAGAGACTTTTCTCTAGCCTCTTGGACAAAGATCAACAACACAGGCGTCAATTCACGGTGCAACTGACCGCATTGCCATTTCTCTCCCCATCTTGCCGCGGGTTAGAAATTGCGCTAGAGCTTCAAATAACCACCAATTGGCCAAACCAGATTTCCAGAGCGAGGCGGAGCTGGCCAATGACGAATTCACTATTGGCCGACCGCTGGCGGTCGAGCGAGTTGCAACAGTCTGGGAGGACCCATGCATCTTTCGACACATAACTGGATGCGGGCAGAACCGCTCGCCGTTACGTTAAAACGCATAAAGAAGTATGGCTACGAGAGCATCGAGATATCCGGAGAGCCGGCACAGTACGACGTCAAGGAGACCCGCGCTCTGCTCAAAGAGTACGGCATCCGTTGCTGGGGCGCCGTCACACTTACGCTTGGCGAACGCAACCTTGCCGCCAAGGACGAGGGCCAGCGCGCAAAGTCAGTGGACTACGTCAAGAGCGTCATCTCGATGGTCAGTGAACTCGATGGTGAGATCGTCACACTCGTGCCGGCAACTGTTGGCAAGGTAGTTCCAGATGGGACGGAGGAAGAAGAGTGGAAGTGGGTGGTTGATGCCACCAAAGAGTGTTTTTCCCATGCCCAAAAGAAGGGCGTGCGCATTGCGGTTGAGCCGCTCAACCGTTTCGAAACCTATTTCTTCAATCGTGCCGCCCAGGCGTTGGCGCTTGCCGATGCCGTCAGCCCCAATTGCGGTGTTTGCCTCGATGCCTTCCACCTTAACATCGAGGAAGATGACATGTATGAGGCGATACGGCTTACTGGGAAACGCCTTTTCGACTTCCATATTGCCGACAACACCCGCTTTGCCGCCGGGCTCGGTCAACTTGATTGGCCGAAAATCATCGCGACGTTGAAGGAGATCGGCTACGACGGCGCGGTGACGAACGAATTTGTCGCACCTGTTGACCGCACGCCGGCAGCGAAATATCCCGACATGGTGGAGCGTAACCCAGTCGACATCCCGCCGGAGCAATTGAAGTTCATTCAGGACCACGGCTCGAGCCTTCTCACCGAGAAGTTCTACGACGATCAGATGCGGATCACTGCCGAGACGATCCTGCCGCTGATCAAGTAATGAACGGAGTGGCACATGCCCGGCGGCCCGCGGGGCGTAAGGGCAGGGGACCCGACACATGCGCATCAAGACCGTAGAAGCCTGGTGGGTGAAGATCCCCATCCAGACGAGCCGCCAGCACCGCAGCGACTTCGGGCGGCTGACGACCTTCGACGCCGCTATCGTGCGTATCGAAACGAACGACGGCATCGTCGGCTGGGGAGAGGGCAAGAATGCCGCCGGCAGTGCAGGCACCTACGGCACGCTGGTGCATATGCTCAATTACGAGGTGGGGCCAAAGATCATCGGCCGTGATCCTGCCGACATCTCCGCCATATGGGAAATGCTTTACAATGGCGTACGCCATGAGATGGCGGCGATCTCGGGTCACGCCATGCCGGAGATCTCACGGCGCGGCCTGTCCGTCGCTGCGATCAGCGCTGTCGACATAGCGTTGTGGGACATTCTCGGCAAGTCGCTTGACGTTCCTATTTGGAAGCTTCTGGGTGGTCGCAAAGCGGACAGGTTACCCGCCTATGCCTCAGGCGGCTGGGAGAGCTCGGAACGGATTGGCGATCAGCTACGGTCCTATATAGCGGCAGGCGGCTTCAAGTCGGTCAAAATGCGCGTCGGCGCGATGGACCATGCGCCGCATGTCTCGGCTTCGCGGGTGCGGGCGGCTCGCGAGGCAATCGGCCCGGACGTTGACCTTATGGTAGATGCACATGGTACTTATACGGTGGCCGAGGCCAAGCGCTTCATCCAGATGGTCGCGGATTGCGACCTCGCCTGGTTTGAGGAACCGGTGATCGCGGACGACAAGCAGGGCATGGCGGAGGTGCGAGCGGCGGGCAACGTGCCGATCGCCGCGGGCGAGAGCGAGGCGACGCGTTTTGCATTCCGGGATCTTGCCATGTTACGGGCCGCCGATATATTCCAGCCCGATCCGGCGTTCTGCGGTGGAATCACAGAGGCCATGCGGATCAGTTCGCTCGCCAGTGCCTTCAACCTTCGGTTCGCGCCACATCTATGGGCCGGTGCGCCATGTTTCTTCTCGGGCCTGCACCTGTGCGCGGCTTCTCCGTCGAGCTTCGTGGTCGAATATTCGTTGGGCGCGAATCCAATGATTCATGATCTTGTCGAGGATACTGTGTCGGTCAAAGACGGTATGATAGAGATTCCCGATAAACCCGGCCTCGGCTTCACGATCAATCAGCGGTTCTTGGAGGCTCACGCACAAAGACAGTGATGATGAAAGAAAATTCCCTCCTCGCGGATCTCGCCGCATATCTGTTTTCAAATTCAAGCGGCAACGGCCGTACCCCTTCCGAGCGGGAGCTTGCGGAGCATTTCGGCGTCAGCCGCGGCCAAATACGCGAGGCGCTGGCGATCCTCGAAGCGATGCGTATCGTCGAGCGCCGCGCCAAGTCAGGGATCTACCTGACGACCACGGAAGTAAGCGTAGACGCCATGGCACTTTTTGCCCGCGCTGGGGTGCCGCTTGATCCGATTCTAATTTACGAGACGGTGGAGCTTCGCAAGATCCACGAGATCAGGGCCGCGGAACTCGCCTGCCTGCGGGCGACCGAGGAGAACTACCAGCGCCTGCGCGAGATACTGACCGCGTCCGAGAAGAGGCTGGCCGCGGGCGAGGGACTGGCGCGCGAGGACCGGGATTTCCATCTGGAGATCGTCCGGGCCACCAAGAATAGCGTCTTTTATCGCGTTTGCAGTGTCTACTACATGATGGGCGAGCAGCGTCTGCCGATTTATTTTAGTGAGAGCGCCCGCAGCCGCCGCTCGCATGAGGAACATATCCGCATTTACGAGGCGCTGCTTGCCCGCGACGGCAATCTCGCCCAGGCACTTATGAACGCGCATCTTCAGGGTGCGGAAAGTTATTGGAAGGGTCTCATCGGCGGGGCGGCGACAGCCGCCGCCTATGCGTGAGCAGCAGAGAGAGCCAATGAGCTTCATCTTTTCCACACATCCGCTGCATTCCGCCGCCGAGGCCATGCTTAAGGCCGCGGGCGAACTGCGCGTCGCCTCTGCCCCCGATGGAGAAACGTTGCTGCGAGAAGGTCACGGCGCCGGCATCGTCATAGTGCGCGCGCCCATCCCACCGGCCTTTTTCCACGATGCACCAGTCCTTCGCGCTGCCATCCGCCATGGCGCCGGACTCGACATGGTGCCGATGGATGCGGCGACCCGCGCCGGCGTGCTTGTCGCCAATGTACCTGCCGTCAATGCCTCGACGGTCGCCGAGCATGTCTTTCTCGTGACACTTGCACTGTTAAGACGCTTCCGCGTGATGGACCGGGAATTGCGGCAGGGGGGCTGGGCCACCGGGCGCAGCCAATCGGACGAGGCTGGGGACCTTGGCGGCCGTACAATCGGCATCGTTGGCATGGGCAATGTCGGCCAGGCGATTTTCCGGATCGCAAAGTTCGGTTTCAATCTGGAGGTGGTCGCCACGAGCAGGCTCGCAGAAGGCGTACCGGATGGTGCGCGTTTCCTGCCATTGGACGATTTGGTCGCGACCGCCGATATTCTTGTGCTCTGCTGTCCACTGACGCCGGAGACAACCGGTCTGCTTAATGACCGTCGCATTGGCCGGATGAAGCGCGACAGCATTCTGGTCAACGTTTCGCGCGGTCCAGTGATCGATGACGCGGCGCTGATCGAGGCACTGCGTGAGGGCCGCATCCGCGGAGCTGCGCTCGACGTTTTCACAACGCAGCCGCTGCCGCTAGGCCATCCGTATTTCAGCTTCGACAATGTTATCATCACTCCGCATATAGCCGGTCTTACGCAAGAGAGCATGATGCGTATGGGAACGGGTGCGGCAAGCGAAGTCGTACGGGTCTTGAAGGGCGAATTGCCCGTCAATTTACGCAATCCGGAAGCAGTCGAACACTATCGCCGCCGCTTTCCTGCTTAGTTTCGGGCGATGACAACAAGTAAAAAAGATGTCGACTTCATCGGACACTGTGACCGCCAATCTCCTTCCCGGTCAGACGGGTCAACTGGCGTGCCTCAGGCTGACGCCGGTCCGGCTGTCGAAGAGAACGACCTTCTCTGGATTCCACGAAAAACGAACCTTCTCCTCGATACGCAGCACCGCCTGCGCCGGTACCGTCGCTCGGATGAACTTCTCGCCTGTGCGCAGCGTGACAATCTTGGCGACGCCGTGATTCTCGACATCATGCACCGTCGCCTTACCAGCACCTCCGCTTTCGAGTTGCAGGTCTTCGGGTCGGATGCCGAAGGTTAGGGGACGTCCATCCGTCACGATTGCGTGACCGTTTGCGAAGGGAAGGCGGTATCCATCATCCGATACTGCTTCGCCGCCGGCAATCGTACCGTCGATCAGGTTCATCGGTGGCGAACCGACCGAGCCGGCGACGAACGTGTTGACCGGGTTGTTGTAGATTTCATGCGGTGTGCCCGTCTGTACGAGATTGCCGTTGTTCAGGACGCCGATCTTGTCGCCCATCGACATGGCCTCGATCTGGTCGTGTGTGACGAACAGGAAGGTGGCACCGAGATTCATCTGCAGGTTTTTCAGCTCGGTGCGCAGCGCCTCGCGCAGTTTCGCGTCTAGCGCGGAAAGTGGTTCGTCCATCAAAAAGACGCGCGGCTTGCGCACGATCGCCCGGCCAATCGAAACGCGCTGCATTTCCCCACCTGACAGCCGGTCCGTCTTGCGATCGAGCAGGTGCTCGATCCGCAACGTTCTTGCAACCCGGTCGACGCGTTCCTTGATCTCGGCGGGTTCAACGCGGCGAATAGGCGATTTCAACGGAAATTCCAGGTTCTCCCGCACAGTATAGCGCGGATAAAGCGAATACTGCTGAAGCACCAAGGCTACGTCGCGCTCGGCGGCGCCCCAGCTCGCGACGTCCCGCCCGTCGATGAATATCTGCCCTGCCGTCGGCTTTTCGAGACCTGCGATCAAGCGAAGTGTCGTCGTCTTGCCAGCGCCGGTCTGGCCGAGCAGCACGAAGAACTCGCCGTCGGCGATGTCGAGATTCATGTTCTGCAGCGCTGTGTGGTCGCCGAAATTCTTGGTAATGCCCTTGAGTTCGATATGCGCCATCAGAGTATGATCCCGAGCGACGAGCCAGTCGCCGTGTTGAAGAAATGCGCTTGAGCGGGGTCGATGCGTGCCCAGACAGACTCGCCCGGACCGGTCACGAACCCGCTCTTGGTACGGGCTCTGATCATCTGGTCGCCAACTCTCAGGTCGACAATATCGTGCGAACCGAGGGGTTCGATAATATGTGCCTTGACCGGCATAAAGCCTTCGCGGGCCTCGCGCGAGATGAGAACGCCCTCTGGCCGTACGCCGAGCGTCAGCTTGCCGCTCTCGGCATTCGCGTCCGAAAGACGGTTGACAAGTGTGGCCGGGAACTCGAAGCCGTTTGCCTCACCGCCGACCTGCACGCTTGCACGGCCTCCTGTCTCGCTGACATCTGCGTCGACCATGTTCATCACCGGGCTTCCAACGAACTGGGCGACAAAGATGTTGGCGGGCCGCGAGTAGACCTCTTCCGGCGTACCCACCTGCTGAAGTATGCCCTCGTGCATGATGACGATGCGATCTGCGAGCGACATGGCCTCCACCTGGTCGTGGGTGACATAAATAGTGGTCGAGCCTTGTTTGGTATGCAGGCGTTTGATTTCCGCCCGCATTTCTTCGCGTAATTTCGCATCAAGCGCGCCTATTGGCTCGTCCATCAGCATAGCTTTCGGACGCCGCACAAGCGCACGGCCGATCGCCACGCGCTGCATATCGCCGCCTGACAAGGCCGAAGGTTTGCGACCCAGCATGCCCGTAATGCGCAGCACGCCGGCGATCTCACGCACGGACCTGTCGACATCATTCCGGCTCATCCGGGTAGCGCGGAGCGGAAAAGCGATATTCTCGTAGACCGTCATGTGCGGATAGAGCGAGAAAGACTGGAACACCATGGCGATGTCCCGGTCGGATGCCTTGATATGTTGCACGGGCTGGCCATCGATCAGGATGTCGCCTTCATCAATGGTCTCGAGCCCGGCAACAGCGCGTAGCGTCGTCGTCTTGCCGCATCCGGATTGACCAAGCAGCACGATAAATTCATTGTCTGCGATAGCAAGATTGAGGTCCTTGATTACCTTGACCGCACCGAAATATTTATGAATTCCACGAAGTTCGATCTGCGTCATGACTCACTGCCTTCGGCTCGTTGCTCCGGCCGCGGAATCTTGGTCGCTACCATGAAGGCGATCAGTCCGATGAGCGTTAAAGTCAGCCCATAGCGATGGAGCAACAGGTTCCAGGGTTGGCACAACGCGATGATGCCGAAGATCATCAGGTACTGCGACCCGGGCTCCAGGTATTTCTGGTTCAGAGCGCGGAAGGTCATTTGCGGATGGCTCCAAAGCTCATGCCGCGCAGGAGATGATTCCTGAGCAGGAAGGTGAAGATGGCGACCGGTAGCAGGAAGAGGAAGGTGCCAGCGGCAATCACCGTCCAGTCCGGTAGGCCGGAGCCGACCTGGCTCGGAATGAAAGGCGGGGCAGTCTGCGCCCGTCGGTTCGTCATGATCAGCGCGAAAGCATATTCGTTCCAAGCCGTGATGAAGCAAAAGACTGCCGTGGCGGCAATGCCGGTGGCCGCTTCCGGGATGACAATCTTGAAGAAGGCTTGCATGCGCGTGTAACCGTCAACGAGGGCCGCCTCCTCGTATTCCTTAGGAATCTCGTCGATGAAGCCCTTCATCAACCAGACTGAGAAGGAAAGGTTGAAGGCGGTGTAGAGGATGATGAGGCCCCAATGGGTATCGTTTAAGCCGACGGCGCGATACATGAGGAACATCGGGATTGCCACAACGACGGGCGGCAGCATGCGCGTCGATAGGATGAAGAAGAGAAGGTCGGCTTCGCCTTTTACCTTGAAACGCGAGAAGCCGTAAGCCGTAAAGGTTCCCATGCCAACGGCCAGTACAGTGGACGTGATGGCGACGATCAGCGAATTCATGAAACGGCTCGGGTAGCCAGACGGCTGCACCTCACCGCGGCCGGAACGGACAATCTTCTCACCGCCGTCGAATACCATGCGCTCCCACCAGGGCGCGGCGGAATATTCTTCTGGCGTTGGCGCTGTGCGCAGTTGCGAACGCTTGGTGAAGAGCTTCACGAAGGGCGAGATTTCCGGCTGGAAGAGCACGGTTGGCGGAATGGTGGTGGCGAGATTGCGCGGCTTGAAGGCCGTCGAAGTGATCCAGTAGATCGGCGCCAGGAAAATGAGCGTGATGACCAGCACGGCGGTAATCGCGACGCGGTTCAGCGCACGTTCGGAGCGGGTTTGGACGGCAGCCATCTCAGCGCTCCTTCACCTTGTTAAGGTACTTGACGTAGATATTGGTTATGGCGAGCACCATGATGAGGACGATGTAGGCGAGTGCGCACGAGCGCCCCGTTTGCCATTCCTGGAACGCCATCTTGTAGAGCCGGATCGAGATCACTTCCGTCGTCGGTTGGCTCGTCAGAATGTAGGCGAGATCGAAGGTCTTGAAGGCTTCCATAGTGCGAAAGATGATGGCGATCATCAGGATCGGCGCCACAAGCGGCAGTGTGATGCGGAAGAAGGTGTAGAATGGCCCCGCCCGGTCGATCGCAGCTGCCTCGTAAAGATGCTTTGGCACGGCCGAAAGGCCCGCGAGCGATAGCAGCATTACGAATGGCGACCACATCCAGATGTCCGTGATTGCAACAGCATAGAGCGCCATGTCCGGATTGGACAGCCACTCGAATGAACCCAGTCCGAGCGCATAGTTGATGATGCCGAAAGAGGGATCATAGAGCAGTTTCCAAAAGAGGCCGACGACCGCCATGGAAAGCATCATCGGCAGCAGCAGCAATGTCGTCAGTAGGCCCTTGAGTGGTATGTCGCGGTTGAGCAGCATCGCCGTGCCAAAACCGACGATCACCTGGCCGCTCACCGAGATGATCACGTATTTGGCCGTAATGGCGAAATTCGCCCAAATGAAGGGATCGTTCAGCAGCTCTCGATAATTGCGCAAGCCGACGAAATTGGCTGGCGCGTTGGAGGATGCGCGGAAATCGGTAAAGGAATAGCCGAGAGAGTAGATCAGCGGAAAGATGTTGAAGACAATCAAGAACAGGATCGTCGGGATAATGAATAGATTGCGGATCCGGATGTCGCTCATGCCGCGGGATGCAGCAGGCGATTTCGTGTCGAGCGATGTCATGACTGCGGTAGCCAATACTCTCCTCCTTCGAGAGTTCGGCGCCGGATGCCAGAATGAGCATCACGATGCGCGAAGTTAATGTCGGGCGCCGTGCCCGCTCGAACCGCACTTTTCAGCGCGGGCATGCAGAATAAAGGGAGGGAGCAGGGCCCCCTCCACAGGAACCCACGTGTTATTTGTTGCGTCCGTACTTCGCGAACGTCGCATTCCAGTCTGCTGCCAGCGCGTCGAGCGCGTCCTTCGCAGTGCCTTGTCCGGCGGTAACGAAGGGATAGATGCGCTGGTTCATCTGTATCAGCAGTTCGGCATATTCAGGCGTCGCCCAGAAGTCCTTCACCTTGAACATTGTCTCGTAGAAGGCCTTGTTATAGGGTGTAGCGTTCTGGAATTCGGGCGATTCAAGCACCTTTGCGCTTGCCGTGTAGCCCCCGAGTTCAGCCCAGCGCTTCTGTGTCTCGTCCTTGATAAACCATTCGAGGAATTTCATGGCCTCTTCCTGGTTGTCCGAGTAGGAAACGACCGAGATGCCCTGACCGCCAAGCGCCGCGAATTGATCGCCGTTTGGACCTGCCGGATTGGCAAAAAAGCCGGTGACCTTGGCGTTAGGGTTGGATGCCTCATTCACCAGGGCCGGGAAGAAAGCGAAGTAGTTCATGCTCATCGCCGCCAGGTTTTCGGTGATCGCCTGGTTGTTTTCGACGAAGAAGGTCTTGGCCCAGCCCGGAGGCGTAAAGCCGTAGAGCTCTCGATACATTTCGAGCGCCTTGACGTTCTTCTCCGAATTGACGATGCCGTCAACCTTGTAGCTCTGATAGTCACCGAGCTCGCCTCCATAAGAGAATATCGCGTTCTCGACACCCATTACGAGACCGTCATAGGAGTTGTCGGTATAGATCGCGATACCGTACCGCTTTTCGTCAGGGCGGTGAAAGAATTCGGCAATGTCGCGCATTTCCGCCCAAGTCTTGGGCGGGGCCAGATCATAGCCGTACTTCGCCTTGAAGGCCTGCATCTCCTTTGGGTCTTCGAACCAGTCCTTGCGATAGGACCAGCCGACAGCATCGCCTTCAGCCGGAATCGACCAGTACTTTCCCGAGTTTGATGGGTATTCGGAGTAATATTTCACCGTTGCAGGCGCCATGACTTCTGTCAGCTTATGCTTGTTGAAGAAGTCGGTTAGATCGACGTAATGTCCGGATTCTGACGCTGCACCGATCCACTGGCTGTCGCCAACCACCATGTCGTAGGCTGAACCCTTGGAGTTGAACTCAGTAAAGGCCTTGGTCTGGAAGTCGGCCCACGGCGTGGTCTCCACCGTAACCTTCACACCGGTCTGAGCCTCGTATTCGTTTACGAGCTCCTGGAGATAGTTTGCCGGATCCCACTCGGCCCAGAAGATTGTCAGTTCCTGGGCTTGTGCAGACGTTCCGCAGGCCCACATCAATCCGACACCGGCCAGAAGACCGGTTATAGTTTTGCGCATAACGTTTCCTCCCATTTATGCACGTTTCCCGCTTTGTTGCGGGCCTCCCGATCTGATTTCCTCATGGGTTCCGTTGTGCGCCGGGTCCTCCCGACCTTTGCGCCATTTAAGATCTCAAGTCGGATGCCAGTTCGTTAATCTGGTATTACCAAATGACAATGTCGTCAAGAGCGACTTCTGACGAAGCTTGCGCCAGAACTGTTCTTTAAAGTGACCGATGTAGCGGACAATAGCGGATATATCTGCGCATTTCCTGTCGCACAGGCTGTTGAGCCCTGGCCGATCCGCACAACGGATCCAACGCGCATCAATCAAACTGGTCCAACCACACATTGCTAAATCGCATTGAATTGTAAATTTCATCCCTGGCCTCCCGCCTCGCGGACCGCCGCTTGGACGAGCGCATTGGCGGCCCAAACGGCAACCGAATGCGCCCGATCGGATGACAGGCCCCAGATATCCTTCAGCACGATCAGCACCTCCACGCCGAACACAAGGGAGAGCGCCTGTGCGAGCCGCTCCCGGGCCTCAGGCGGCACGGTTCCCTGCAAAGGCGCAGTAGCGCACCTCAGGAGATCAATACGGTGGCCACGCGTGAACAGCGGCTCGTTGCCGAGCGTGCCAGCTTGGCGCTGTGCCCATTGGTCCAGCGATAGTTTTAACGCCGCTTTGAATGTGGCTTCGAACTCGTCGATACGCGGCATCGCCGTCGCTAGCAGATCGGTGACGCGGGTACGTGCATCCGGACTGTCGGACGACCAGTCGAGTATTGGACCCAAAGCCTCGTCCACAACCGCATGCACGAGCGCCGCTTGGCTGGGAAAATAGCGGTAGGCCGTTGCGCGCGACACTTCGGCAGCCTCGGCGACTTCGCTTATCGAGGGCGTGATGCCCGATTGCATAAGCCGGGTGGCGGTGTCGAGCATCAGTTTTCGCGTGCGGGCGCGTGGGCCTCGCTCGGCGGTTCTGGCGGTTTCGTTCGGTTGACGTGAGACTTCCATATCTTTATGATACTCGCGTCTCATAAATTTGCAAGAGCTTCCCAAGTTCTGTGGATGGAGACAGGGCGGTGATGACTCGCCTCGTCGCGGAGGAGAAATGAAGCACATCTACGTGGTTGGTACGGCTGACACGAAGGGCGAAGAGCTGGCTTACCTGGTTTCCTGCATCGAGACGGCGGGAGGCACTGTGCTAAGTGTTGACGTTGGCACGCGCCCGCCCGGGACGTCCTTTGATGTGAATGCCGAGACAGTTGCGGCTTACCATCCGCATGGCGCTGCTGCGGTCCTTGCGTGCGATGATCGGGGCAGGGCGGTAGAAGCGATGGGTGTTGCGTTTTCCCGTTTTATCGTCGAGCGCCAAGACATCGCTGCAGTCATCGGTATCGGTGGCGGCGGGGGCACTTCGATCATCACCGCGGGGATGCGCCAATTGGCGCTCGGTCTGCCAAAGATCATGGTCTCCACGCTCGCGTCGGGAGATGTCGCTCCCTATGTGGACATTTCCGATATTATCATGATGCCGTCCGTAACTGACATGGCGGGCCTGAACCGGCTCAGCCGGGTCATTCTGCACAATGCGGCCCAGGCGATTGCGGCAATGGCCAGCCAAGCTGCGAAAATGACAGCGTCGAAACCAGCACTAGGCCTCACCATGTTCGGGGTAACGACATTTGCCGTAACCGCAATGGTCGAGCGCCTCAGAGCCGATCACGATTGCCTCGTCTTTCACGCCACCGGCACGGGAGGGCGCACACTGGAGAAGCTTGCCGATAGCGGATTCCTCTCGGGCGTACTCGACATTACGACTACCGAGGTTTGTGACCTGCTTCTGGGGGGTGTCCTGCCTGCCACAACAGACCGTTTCGGCGCGATAGCCCGCACCGGCTTGCCTTATGTAGGCTCTCTGGGTGCCCTCGACATGGTGAATTTCTGGGCTCCTGAGACGGTGCCCGCACAATATGCCGGGCGGCTGTTCTACCGACACAACCCGAACGTCACACTTATGCGCACGACGTCCGTAGAATGTGAGCAGATCGGGCGCTGGATCGGAGAAAGGCTCAATCTCTGCCAGGGTCCTGTGCGCATCCTCATCCCCGAAAAAGGGGTCTCGGCCCTCGACATCGAAGGTAATGTATTCTTCGACCCGCAAGCCGACGCCGTTCTTTTTAACGCGATTGAGGAGACCGTGAAGCCGACTCCGGCGCGACGCGTCATCCGCATACCGATGCATATCAATGACCCGCAATTCGCAGAGGCCGCCGTAGCAGCCTACCGCGAAATCGCCAACCCCTGAGAGTCAAGAGAAACGATGCCAGCCATACCTCGCAAAATCATCCTCGAAAAATTTCACGGCATGATCGCAGCCGGCGTGCCAATTGTCGGCGGCGGCGCTGGCACGGGCCTCTCCGCCAAGGCCGAGGAGGCAGGTGGCATTGACCTCATCATCATCTACAATTCGGGACGCTACCGCATGGCAGGCCGTGGCTCGGCAGCCGGCCTGCTGGCTTATGGCAATGCCAATGAGATCGTCAAGGACATGGCGCTCGAGGTGCTGCCTGTTGTGAAGAAGACGCCGGTGCTTGCCGGTGTAAATGGCACGGATCCCTTTATTCTAATGCCGCTCTTCCTCGCAGAATTGAAGGCGATGGGTTTTTCCGGTGTGCAAAACTTCCCCACAATCGGCCTCTTTGACGGCCAGATGCGCCAGAGTTTCGAGGAGACGGGGATGGGCTATGCACTGGAGGTCGAGCTGATTGCGGCGGCCCATGCGCTCGACCTGCTGACAACGCCTTACGTCTTCAACCCGAGCGAGGCGATCGACATGACGGTTGCCGGTGCCGACATCGTTGTGGCGCATATGGGGGTGACGACAGGTGGTACGATCGGCGCAATCTCCGGCAAATCGCTTGACGACTGCGTCGATGAGATCACAGCGATTTCCAAGGCAGCGCGCTCCGTACGCAGCGACGTTATCGTGCTCTGCCACGGCGGACCGATCTCTACGCCGCACGATGCGCGCTACATCCTCGAACGTTGCCCTGATTGCAACGGCTTCTATGGCGCAAGCTCGATGGAGCGCCTGCCGGCCGAGGCAGCGATCCGCAAGCAGACGGAAGATTTCAAGGCGCTCGCCATCGGCGCGATCGTCTGACAAAAGACACTGGAGGAGAGCGTTTCATGACAAGAGACAAGTACTTCATCTATCCGAAGGATGTGAGTGCATTCGGATTCGACTGGGGCAAGCTGTCACTGACCGTGGCGCCGGAGGTCAACGGCGCCGACCGATTTTCCGGCGGTGTCGTCGACTTGCCGAGTGGCGAAGGCCATGCCCGCCACAATCATCCGGGCGCGGAAGAAATCATCTTTGTCATTTCCGGGGCAGGCGAGCAGATGGTGGAGGACGAGAACGGAAACCCGATCACGAGACAAGTCGGCCCCGGCTGCACGATCTATATCCCCGAAAGCCGCTTCCATGCGACAAAGAATACCGGTGCAGGGCCCATGCAACTCTTCGTCGTCTATTCGCCGGCGGGTCCGGAGCTTGCCCTCCGCGAACTGCCGGATTTCCGCCAACTGCCGGTCGGCTGCTAGATCCCGACCATGTATTCTTCTGGAGAAAAACCTGTGAACATCAATGCAGAGGAAACAATGTACACCGTCGCGCCGTTCGATACCGCCAAGCTCGACCGGCTCATGGAGGAGGCAGGTATTGACGTCATCGTCGCCACCTCCAAGCACAACACCCAATATCTGATGGGCGGCTATAAGTTCATCTTCTTCGCTGCAATGGATGCCATCGGCCATAGCCGGTACTTGCCCATAGCAATCTATGAGAAAGGTGCGCCAGAGCATTCGGCCTATGTGGGCAACCGAATGGAGGGTGGAGAGCACCAGAACAATCCGTTTTGGACGCCGACCGTGCACACCGCAACCTGGGGCACGCAGGATGCCGCTGGACTTGCCGTCGAGCACCTGAAGACGATCGGCAAGGCCGAATGCCGTATCGGCATAGAGCCAGCCTTCTTGCCGTGCGACGCACGAGACTTGCTCGCCTCGCGGTTGGAAGGCGCGCGGTTCGCCGACGCCACACATGCATTGGAGCGGCTCAGGGCCGTGAAAACGCCGGGTGAACTGGTAAAGCTGAGACGCGCTTCCGAACTGATCACCGACTCGATGCTGGCAACGATCGCGGCGGCAAGGGTGGGCTCGACGAAGAGGGAGATCATTGAACAACTGCGACGGGAGGAAACGAACCGGGGCCTGCATTTCGAATATTGTCTGCTGACGCTGGGATCCAGCCACAATCGAGCCGCCTCATCCCGGGCCTGGGCCGAGGGCGAGATCCTTTCAATCGATTCCGGCGGCAACCATGACGGCTATATTGGTGACCTCTGCCGCATGGGCGTGCTTGGCGAGCCGGACACGGAACTGGACGACCTTCTGGCCGAGGTTGAGTCCATACAGCAGGCGGCTTTCTCCAGGGTGAGGGCAGGCGCGCCCGGCAGTGAAATGATTGTGGCGGCGGAATCCGCGCTTAAAGCCTCGCCATCGGCTGCCTTCACCGACTTCTTCTGCCACGGCATGGGTCTCGTCAGCCACGAAGCCCCATTCCTGATGACGAACCACCCCGTTACCTATGAGGGCATCGACGTCGACAGGCCATTGGAAAAAGGTATGGTGATCTCAGTCGAGACGACTATGCTTCACCCAAGGCGAGGCTTCATCAAGCTGGAGGATACGCTTGCCATTACCGACGGCGGTTATGAGATGTTTGGCAATCGTGGCCGCGGCTGGAACCGAGGTGCTTCGTGATTTTGGATTTCGTCAGAAAGAAAGCCGGATAGACGTGTACCCGATTCTTGAATTGGATTTCTGCTCAAGCCTATGCGGATATACTTCGTTGGATAGGGCAAGCACCACTTAGTAGGTGCAATCAACCGTGACTCTGCGCCTGCTAACGCCGCACTCCCGCGAGCAACCGTAGAGCCCGGCCGATTTTTTCAGGCGATCCGTTTGGAACAGCTACGAATTAGTTTGCCCAACAGTATGCCCGCCTCGCTGTCCGCGACACCGAGGTCGCGCACGCCGCTCATATGGTTCGCATCGTGAAGCTTATGACATGCGACCGAGAGGCCTTGGCCGCTGAGAAGACTTGCAAAGTTGGAAGCTTGACGATGAAACGGCTCAGTCTCGCGCTCTCCGACAAGAATTGAAACTGAGACACGCGGATCGTAGCGGTGGGTTAGCGGCGTGAAGTCCCTGACCTCTTCAGCTGTAATCGCTATCTCGGGCTGGAGGAACGACGATTGCAGCGGCTTTAGATCATATAGACCGCTAAGGAGCAAAGCACCGCATATACCCGAACTTGCCATGGCGTCGTTGAACAGGAACGCGCACAAATGCGCTCCGGCCGAATGTCCGCTGATCGTGAGGTGCTGCGGATCTCCGCCATAGGTAGCGATATTTTGCTGAACCCAGAGTTTTGCCCTTTGTACCTGATCGACAATAGCTGCCATGCGAACAGCCGGCATGAGGGCGTAGTTAATTATGACTGCGATGGCCCCAGTTTTTGTTACAGTTTCAGCAATAAAGGAAAAATCTTCCTTCGAGAACATGCGCCAATAGCCCCCATGGATGAACATGTGGACCGGACTTTTGAAAGTATCTTCGTTCGGAAAAAACAGGTCGAGCTTTTCAGAGGAATCGGTGCCATAGGCAATGTCGCCTATCATCCTCAGACTGGAACGGCTTGCGTCGCTTCTTACTATGTAATCGCGCATCTGATCATCGAAGTCAGGTACATGATCTCGCGTGCGAAACGGATCGAGGTGCATAGATTTATCCTTGTTGCAGGCGCTCAGAATGTGGCCGCGATGTACTTTGCCTCCAGAAATTCCAAAATTCCATGTTGACCGCCCTCGCGACCGAGACCACTCTGTTTGACCCCCCCGAATGGGGCTGCAGGATCGGAGACGAGCCCACGATTGAGCGCGATCATACCCGCTTCGATCTGCCGTGCCATTCGCAGCCCCCTCGCTAGGTCGCTGGTAAAGACATACGCCGCAAGTCCATACTCTGTATTGTTGGCGTTCGCCACGACCTCGTCTTCAGTCGTGAATTTTGTGATGGCAGCAACAGGCCCAAAAATTTCTTCGTGCGCCATTGCGGCCTGTGAGGGAACGTCAGCAAGCACTGTCGGTGGGTAAAAGAAGCCCTTTGAACTGGGCTTTATCCCGCCGCAAAGCACGCGTGCCCCGCCTTTTACCGCATCTGCCACCAAACGTTCAATTTTCTCGACTGCGGCCGGGGTGATCATCGGTCCGCACTCGGTTGCCGGATCAACGCCATTGCCGACCTTAAGCGCCGACATACGCTCCACCAATCCCCGGGTGAAAGCCTCATATATCCCTGCCTGCACATAGATGCGGTTGGCGGCCGTACATGCTTCGCCAGCATTGCGCATTTTTGCTATCATCGTCCCGTCGAGTGCGGTCTGAAGCTGAGCATCGTCAAACACGATGAGCGGTGCATTGCCGCCAAGTTCCATCGAACAATTGATGACGCTTTTGGCCGCTTCCCCAAGCAATTGACGTCCCACGGCAGTTGATCCGGTGAACGAGAGCTTGCGTACACGCGGATCTGCGAGCATGGCGGCCGTGACTGGCCCCGGATTGGAGGTCGTCAGGACGTTTACCACACCGGCAGGCACACCCGCATCCTCATAAAGTGTAGCAAGGGCATAGGCTGTCAACGGTGTTTCGCTTGCTGGTTTGAGGATGACCGTACAGCCTGCGGCAAGTGCCGGCGCTATCTTCCGCGTCGCCATTGCGGCGGGAAAATTCCACGGCGTGATGAGCACGCAAATGCCAATTGGCTGGTAGTCGACAACAATTCTATTGGCACCTCCCGGAGCAATACCGAATTCTCCGCTGATCCTGACTGCTTCTTCCGAATTCCAGCGAAAAAATTCTGCGGCATAGGCGACTTCGGAGCGCGCATCCCGCAAGGCCTTGCCGTTCTCCAGCGAGATCAGCATAGCGAGCATTTCGGATCGTTCGATCATCAATTCATAGCAACGGCGCAATATCTCCGAGCGCATCCTCGGTGCTGTGTCGCGCCATCCCCCAGCAGCATTCGACGCGGCGCTTACCGCCCGCGCCGCATCTGCCACGGTTGCATCCGGCACGTGCGCCAGCACAGCTTCGGTGGATGGATCAATCACAGTGATCGAATTTCCACTCCCGGAGGGACTCCACTTGTTGTCGATGAACAGCCCTTGCGAAAGTGTCGCTAGATCAAGGTTTGATGGAATGGAACTGGTCGTAGTGGCTATATTCATGGCTTCGATCCTGATAGGCGGGTTTAAAATGCGGCAGCCGATAGGTCGCCGCTAAAAGAAGCCCTGATCAGCCGCTTCATGGAGGCAAGATCAATCGGGCGGGGATTATTCTTGATGAGCCGCTCGATGCCGACAGCCTGTTCGGCAGTCCAGTCAAGCCTGTCTTCATCAAGGCCAAGCGCAGCCAGGGTCGGAGTTATGCCAATCGCCGAAAAAAGGCGGCCAACTTCGGCGATGGCCGCATCGGCAAGATCATCGGTCGTTTTTTCAGTTGCATCAACGCCGAGCGCAATAGCGATCTTTGACATTTCGTCGGTTGAGCTGGAGCGGTTGTACATCATGACGTAAGGCATCATGGTGGCAACGCCCATTCCATGCGCGGTGTGGGTCAAGGCGCCTGCCGGATACTGGATGGCGTGGGCAGCAGCTGTTCCGGCAGTTCCGAAAGCACAGCCCGCGGCAAGGGCGCCCATCATCACATCCGCGCGTGCGTCTTCGTCAGCACCGTTCGCACAAGCCTTCTCAAGACTTCGGCCGAGAAGCTCGATGGCCAGCAGTGCGAAATGATCCGTCAGTGCGCTTTTGCCAATGAAGACGTGGTTTTGGGGAAGATCAGGATCGCCGGGTCGCCGGAACGCCGTGTAGGCCTCGATGGCGTGGGTCAGCGCGTCGGCACCGGCAATGGCTGTCAGGCCCGCAGGACATGTCATGGTCAGTTCCGGGTCGCAAATGGCAGTGGCGGGAATCAGATACGGGCTCGATATGCCAACCTTCAAGGTCCGATCAGGATCAGATATGACGGCAACCGGAGTAACCTCAGATCCTGTTCCGGCTGTCGTGGGCACGGCGATGACCGGAAGGGTGGGGCCGGGCACCTTGAACTCTCCATAATAGTCTTGAAGTTGTCCGCCATGGCTGAGCAGGAGCGCGGCGCATTTTGCCATGTCGAGGCAGCTACCTCCGCCCATGCCGATCACAAGGTCTGGCTGAAATGAGCGGGCCTCTGCAACGCATGTGGCGACCGAATCGCGAGGCACGTCCGGTAGAACCTTGTCGTGAACAAGAACCTTCAGGCCCGCTTCTCGTAGGCCTTCCATCATTTCCAAAAACGGCCGCGTTCCAGCAAACCTTTCGTCAGTGCATACAAGGGCACGGGCGCCGAGACGTGCTGCTACTCGCGCGAGCGCCATACGCTGTCCTTTGCCAAATAGGATTTCGCCGGGCAGGCGGATGGCTGCGAAAAGGCTCATAAGAAGTTTTCCTCCGCTCTTGCGACGACACGTCAGCGTCTGCATCTTGGAATATAAAATCGTATAGGATATAGGATTGTATTCGGTCAAGCATCGTGCTAGTGCTTGGCCATTGTCAAGAGGCAAAAGCATGCGCAGCACGATTTCATCAAATACCAAACCATTGCGTAGCGGGGGCGAGGCTATCACCATTCAGCGTTCCCCAAGCCTGGCGGATGAAGTCTATGATGTGATTTTTGGGCAATTAATGGCCTTAAAGATCGCACCTGGATCCCGCATTACTGTCGATAATCTAGTGCGAGAACTGAATGTCTCGCACACACCGATCCGTGAGGCTCTCGGTCGCTTGGAGGGGGAGGGCCTTGTCAACAAGGCGCATCTTGTCGGCTATAGCGCTGCGCCGCAAATTTCGAGGCGCAAGTTCGACGAGCTGTACGAGCTGCGGCTGCTGTTGGAACCGGATGCAGCCAAACGCGCCGTCGCAAACATGAGTGAGACGGGGATGAAGGAACTCCAGGAGGCAGCCGGAGTCATGTTCCGCCGTGACGGCACTGACGAGCGGGTTCGCTATTCGACGTTCGCCAGACAAGACGCAATATTCCACGACAAAATTCTGGATCTGGCCGGAAATCAGCTCATTCGCGAAACGCTTGCGCATCAACATACGCACTTTCACATCTTTCGCCTGATGTTCCACTCCCGTGTGACAGAAGAAGCGCTCGACGAGCACGATGCCATTGTGACGGCACTTTCCAGCGGCGACGCCTTCGGTGCCGAGCAAGCCATGCGGAATCACATCCTTCACTCACGCGACCGGCTGCTCGAGGCGTTCGATTGATGTCTGGTGTAGCGAATGGGAAAACTGAGGCGGTCGCCCCACCTCACTCTCTAGTGGTTGAGGCCATGCCAAGACCAGTACTGGAAGCCAAGGGTCTCGCCAAGAAATATGGGCAAGTTTCCGTCCTTTCAGATGTCACACTCGATATACGGGCTGGTGAAGTACATGCGATCATTGGGGAAAACGGCGCTGGCAAGTCCACATTGATGCGGCTACTTTCCGGCTATGTGGAGCCGACGTCAGGTTCCCTGTGGATGGATAGTGCTGAGGTCGTCTTTCCAAAGCCAGCCATGGCGCAGGCGAGCGGAATTGTCCTCGTCCATCAGGAGATCCTGCTTGCTGAGGCCTTGACGGTGGCCGAAAATCTGTTTCTTGGCCGTGAACTGACGCGCAATGGCATCATCGATGACCGAACCATGCAAAGGATTACGTCGTCCAAGCTCGCTGAAATCGGCTGCAGGGTCTCGCCATCGGCTCTGGTAAGAGACATTTCGTTGGCGGACCGGCAACTGGTTCAGATCGCCCGTGCACTGCTGGATAATTATCGCCTGGTGATTTTCGATGAGCCCACTGCGGTTTTGACGAGCGATGAGGTCGAAACCCTCCTGGCAATTATCGTGCGGCTCAAGAACCAAGGCATCGCCATCCTTTACATCAGCCACAGGCTCGACGAAGTCCAGCGTCTTGCCGACCGTGTCACGGTGCTGCGTGACGGCAAAATGATCGGCACATATCCAGGCAGGACGCTTAGCCAAATGGACATGGCCAATCTCATGGTCGGCCGCGAGCTCGCCACTCTCTATCCAAAAAAGAGCATACGCTGCATCAGCGAACCAATGCTGGAAGTAAGTGGCGCAACAGTCCCGGGATTCGTGAGCGACATATCCTTTGCTGTCCATAAGGGCGAGATACTCGGATTTGGCGGCATGATCGGTGCAGGCAGGACCGAGCTTTTCGAAGGGATATTGGGACTTCGCCCAGGCACGGCGAAACTCCGCCTGCGAGGAGAGTCCATCCATATCAGAAAGCCGCTCGATGCCATTGAAGCAGGAATTGGCTACCTCACCGAAGACCGCAAAGGCAAAGGGTTGCTTCTCGGGGAACAGCTTGCGTCCAACCTGACCTTGTCCGCCCTGTCGCGGGTTCATCCTCACCGCCTTCTAAGAAAAAGCAGGGATCGCGAAGCCTTGGTCCATGCGGTCGATACCTACGACATCCGGCTCAAAAGCTACAGTCTTCAGGCTGGACAACTCAGTGGTGGCAATCAGCAGAAGCTTCTCCTGGCCAAAGTTCTTCTGACCAATCCATCCGTCGTTATCATCGACGAGCCAACACGTGGGATCGATATCGCCAACAAGGCGCAGATCTACAGCTTCATTCACAAGTTGGTGGAAACAGGCAAAGCCTGCATCGTCATTTCATCCGAAATGCAGGAACTCATCGGCATTTGCGACAGGATTCTTGTGATGCGGGAAGGCCGCATCAGCGGTGAAGTCACAGGTGCGGACATGACCGAAAATAAAATCGCGCTTCTGGCCACCAGCAACGTCAGCATGAGCAAGGAATTCCAGGGGGTGAGGCACACATGACCGACATGACAGCAATCGGCTCGATCCAGCATGAACCGCAATTCAAGATCAACTGGGTCGATGCTGGCCCCTTCATCGCCCTAGCGGCGCTTTTACTTGTCGGCTTTCTCGTCAACCCGGAGTTTCTTTCGGCCAATAACATCGCCAATGTTGTAACGCGAAGCGCTTTCATCGCAATCATTGCCGTTGGTGCCACGTTCGTTATCTCTTCCGGTGGGCTGGATCTCTCCGTCGGCTCCATGGCGGCATTCGTGACCGGTGTAATGATCCTCTCCATGAATGCCTTGGCGGCAAACCTTGGAACCAGCGCAATAATTGCCGGCATCGGAATCGTGATGCTTGCCGGCGTTCTATGTGGATTGGTCAATGGTGTGATCGTGACGGTCGGTAAAATTGAACCATTTATCGCCACGCTCGGTACCATGGGAATTTTTCGTGCGCTGATCACCTACCTGTCCGACGGAGGTTCAATTCCGATCGACCGAAGCCTGCGCGATGCTTATCGCCCCGTCTATTTTGGTAGTTTGCTCGGAGTGCCTGTTCCTATCGTCATTTCCATAGTCGTTGCGGTGGCTGCATCATTCATCCTTTACAAGACAAAGTATGGTCGCCGCTGCGCCGCTGTCGGAGCGAATGAAGATGTGGCCCGCTATTCGGGTATCTCGGTGACGAAAGTGCGCACGATCGCCTACGTTATCCAGGGCGCCTGTGTTGCCATTGCTGCGATCTGCTACGTTCCTCGTCTTGGTGCCGCGACGCCGACGACTGGCCTGCTGTGGGAATTGCAAGTGATTACCGCCGTTGTCATCGGTGGAACAGCACTTCGGGGTGGAAAGGGCCATATATGGGGTACTGTTGCGGGGGCGGTCATTCTCGAACTGATTGCCAATCTGATGGTGCTCTCAGATTTCGTATCGGAATATCTCGTAGCTGCCGTTCAGGGCGTCATCATTATCATCGCCATGCTCATCCAACGTTTATCAAGATAACACCGCGTCTGGACCACGCGGCGTATGTTCTTTTTGGTCCACTTCTGGGAGGAAAATATGTTTAGAACTAAATGGGTCGCCGCGCTCGCCTTGGGTTCGGTTCTTTTGGCCACTCCGGCACTGACGCAGGAAAAGAAAACGATAGCGGTTTCGATACCAGCCGCCGATCATGGCTGGACGGCCGGTGTTGTCTACCATGCAAACGCAGCGGCAAAGGAGATCAAGGCAGCGTTTCCCGACGTCGATGTTATCGTCAAAACATCACCTTCAGCCGCCGCGCAAGTGAGCGCCATCGAGGATCTCTCGGCCGGTCGGAAGATCGACGCACTGGTCATCCTTCCACATAGTTCGGAAGAACTGACGACACCCGTCAAGGCGATCAAGGACACCGGGGCCTTCGTGACTGTGGTCGATCGTGGCCTGAGCGATGCGAGCATTCAGGATCTCTATGTTGCAGGCGATAATATCGCCGTTGGCCACACCACGGCTAGATTCCTGGTCGATAAACTGGCAGGCAAAGGCAACCTCGTCGTGCTACGCGGCATTCCAACGGTCATCGACGACGAGCGTATCAAGGGTTTTCAGGACGGCATCGCCGGATCGGACCTTAAAATTCTCGATATCCAGTATGCCAACTGGAACAGTGACGAAGCATTCAAATTGATGCAGGACTATCTTGCCAAATACCCGCATATTGATGCGGTTTGGGCGAACGATGACGACATGTTGCTTGGCGTTCTCGAGGCGATCAAGCAGTCCGGCCGCACTGAGATCAAATACGCGCTCGGCGGCAACGGCATGAAGGAAATCGTTGAAAAGGTTATTGCCGGCGACAAGGTCACGCCGATTGAGACACCTTACCCACCATCCATGATCAAGACAGCAATCTATATGACCGCGGCCCAGTTCGTCGGTCAGGCACCTGTGCGTGGAACAGTGAAACTCGATGCTCCACTAATTACTCAGGCAAATGCAAAGGAATACTATTTTCCCGATTCTCCTTTCTAAAACTTACCCGGCCAAGGCAGCACGACGAGCTGTCTTGGCCCTATCATTCATCGAACTGGACCTAAAAGGGAGCCAGACAAACCTGCAGAGGAACGAAAATGCCAGCCAAAAAAATACTGATGCTGACCGGAGAATTTACCGAAGAATATGAAATCTTTGTCTTCCAGCAAGCCATGGAAGCCGTCGGCCACACCGTTCACGTCGTTTGCCCTGACAAGAACGCAGGCGACATCATCAAGACATCCCTTCACGATTTCGAGGGCCATCAAACCTACACTGAAAAGCTGGGACACGACTTCGTCATCAACAAGACATTCTCCGAGGCGAAGCCTGAGCAATATGACGCCGTTTATTGCGCAGGTGGTCGCGGGCCGGAGTATATCCGCACCGACAAACGCGTTCAGGCGTTGGTGCGGCATTTCCACGAGGCAAAAAAGCCCATCTTCACGATCTGTCACGGAGTCCAGATACTGATCGCCGTCGACGGCGTCGTTCGTGGGAAAAAAGTAGCGGCACTTGGCGCTTGCGAGCCCGAAGTGATGCTGGCGGGTGGTACCTACATCGACCTCTCTCCAACGGAAGCCTATGTGGACGGCACCATGGTCTCGGCAAAGGGCTGGACGGCGCTGGCCGCGTTCATCCGGGAGTGCCTGAAAGTTCTCGGTACCGAAATTCGCCATAACTAGGTTTTTAAAGCCGAACAGGAGTGTCTGTCGGCCGGACATTAGGGGGCCGGCATTCCTCCAGGCCTCGGCAAGCCGGTGGCATGAGCAGAACACGAAAATCACTGCGCAGCAGGCGCGGGATTTACGAGGCGATTTTTTGCCAAGACCAAGAGAAGCAATCGTTGACCAATAGGTTAGCGTAACCTGGCGCGCAGACGGCTATGGCATAACGGAGACAGCCTTTGTCAGGATACCGACTACGGCCTTCACAGCGGGTAATTGACCACGCCTGTGCGGCGTCAGGATCGTCGTGGTGATTGCTCCTTCCGTCCAGCCGGGGAGCACATGAATCAACTCATTTTGTCTCAGGCTCGGGGCCGCGATGGATTCAGGCAGACGTGCGATCCCAAGCCCCGCCTTAGCTGTCTGAAGCAGAACGCCCGCCTCATTGGCGCTCAGGCAAGTCCGCGGTGCGATTTGGACCTGCTGTCCCGACTCATTGCGAAGACTCCAGAGCGCCGATGCGGAACCGGAGTCGATGCCCGCGTGATTGGCTAGGTCGATGGGGTATTGCGGTAGCCCGCGCTGCGCGAGATATGCCGGCGAGGCCACGAGGATGATCGGTTCGACGGACATTCGTCTTTGCATCAGTGTGGAGTCGGGCAAGGGCGTTATGTGACTGCGTATCGCGATATCGAAGCCTTCGTGGATGATGTCGACGAACCGGTCTGTTACATGAAGGTCCACATATATTCTGGGGTAAGCTTCAATCAATGCAGGAAGCCGCTCGGCGATCAAGAACTGAGCGACCGGCACCGAAGCTGTGATTCTGACCTTGCCGATAGGCTCCGCCAGCCGACGCCGCACCACTTCTTCAGCCGCATCGGCCTCGATCAGCGAAGCCTTCGCGTGCTCGTAAAACTCCTGCCCCACCTCGGTAAGCGTAAAGCTACGCGACGTTCGGTGGATCAGGCGGGCGCCGAGATCGGCTTCAAGCTCGGCCACCCGCTTGCTGACCGTCGATTTGGGAGAGCCGATCAGGCGTGCTGCGGCTGCGAAACCGCCGCTGTCCACGGCCCGCACAAAATTTCTCAGGTCATTGAGGTTAAGCACGTTCTCACCGTCCATGCATGTGGACTTTAGGGTGGGATGTAACGGACTTCTCACCTAAAGTCCATGCATGCATCTTCTCCAACGAAGGAATTGCCCTTCACCAAGACGTTGCACGGAGAACTGATATGATACCCACCCTCTTTTACGGCGTCCCTTCGGGATGCTCATTCGGCTCGATCGTAGCGCTGGAATGGTTAGGCGAACCCTACCGCCTGTCGCGCGTTGAAATGCCTGCCGATGTGACAAGCGAAACTTATCGTCGCATCAACCCTGTCGCCGAAACTCCGGCACTGATGCTCGGCAACGGCCGAGTCATCAGCGAGAGCATGGCGATCATGAATCATCTTGGTTGGCTCGGTATCGGGAAGGGACTTGGATTTCCGCAGGGTTCGGATCAATTTGACCTTTTTAATCAAGTGTTGGCTTATCTTAACACCAGCCTCTTCAACGGCTTTTCGCCACTCTGGTATGCGCTGGAACATGAGAGCGATGGCAGCTCCAAAGACGCGTTGAGGACCTACGGCGCCACCCTGCTAGCTAAGGCGCATGCTGATCTGGAGGAAATGCTTCGGGGTAAGAAATGGCTGTTGGGCGAGCGGCGTACCCTGGCTGATGCTTATTTCGCGGGGATCGCGCGGTGGACGAAGTACCACGATGTGCTTGACCGCCGCGACTATCCAGCTGTCCAGAATCTATTTGAAAGGCTTGAGGACGATCCAGGCGTGCGGTTCGCACACGCCATTGAGCGAGGCGAAAAAAGCATCTCCAACGGCGGGTTTCGCGGCGAGGTCTCCCTGAAAGACGCTCTGCATCTGCGACAGCAGGCTTCGTGAGACCCTTGTATCCGCTGGCACTCGTGCTGGCGGATTTCTTTCTGCCTTCTACAGAGATGACCAACCCGTGTCTTCTTGGAACGTGTCCAGATAGCAAGCAGTAGCAAGAAGAAGCTCCGGGGGTCGTTGCCGCCGGCAGAAATTGCTGTAAAAGCAGCAACGCCTAGTTGGTGAATCTCACAATAACCCCGGGCTTCACCATTCCAGCCAACTCCTCGGCGTCCCAGTTCGTCAGGCGAACGCAGCCATGTGATTCTACCTTGTCGATGAGCTCAGGATCAGGCGTTCCGTGAATGCCGTATGTTGGCTTGGTTAAATCGATCCAGACACTTCCGACCGGTCCGTTGGGGCCCTTGGGGATCGTAAGGATCTTGTTGTTCTTCCCTTGCTTGAAGTTGACCATCGGGTTGTACCTAAAAACGGGCATACGTGCGACGCCCTTCACCTTGTGCGTACCCCTAGGCGAAGGATTGTCTTCGCTGCCCACGGTAGCGGGATAGGCCGCCAGGATAACACCCCGATCATCGTAGGCGGTAACGAGCCCAGCCGACTTGTCGGCTTCGATGCGGGCCACCTTTCCCTGGAGCGGCGCGCCCGGCATGGTCACCTGGAGTGTTGCCCCAGGGGCGTAATCCGAACCTGGATTCAGTGCGTTCAGCAAGTTGGAATGCATGTGAAAACGCTCCGAAATTGTTTCAGCAACGCTGGTGTATCCCAAGCTGGGCATTCTTGCCTTTTCGCCGTAGTCTTCCGGGATGCGGTCCACTAGACCTTTCGCGTCGTCGGCCGTGACCGTATAGGTTTCGATGATCGGGCCGCCCGTCTCCAGCCTACTGACTACATCGGGGTCCATTGCGCCGTCGGCAGGCAACCCCTTCATCTTTTCGAAGCTGGCCACCGCCTTTGTAACGTTCCTCCCATGAACACCATCGATCACGCCCGGCGATATACCGGCGCGGTCTAGAAGAACCTGAAGACGGACAATCGCAGGATCCGGACCCGCTGAGGGTTCGGCCGCGTGTTCCTCCGATATGGTCGCTAGGGACGCAGAATTTATCGCGTCGGGCTTGATCTCAACGGCTTCAGCGACGATGACTGAACCGATCAGGAAGAATGCTGACATTACGGCGAATACTTTCATGTCTGGTAAAATAAAGTCGCGCTGAAGATGTTCCACGAAGAATAGTCGTTCCAAGTACGCGGACGCAGGCATTTTTCGAGAGCGTCGGGCGACCTTTCCACAAAGTCGCCCGCCCGCACAGTAGTATGGGCCTAGCTGCGGGGCTGTAGCAGCGCCAGCACTGCTGTCGATGCGGCAAGTATTGCAGTAAGGGTTAAGGGGCCCGTCGCGCCATAGGTGTCGACGACATAGCCGCCGAGTACCGCGCCAATGGTTATGGCGACCTGAAAAGAGGTGACCATCAGGCTGCCCGCTGCTTCCAAGGCGTCAGGCGCTGCGCGAGAAAGATTGGTCGGCAGCACCACCGGTGCCATGCCAAATGCGAAGCCCCACAGCGTAGCAAAGACAAAGGCAACGCCAATGTGCACGCCCCAAAGTACCAAAGCCAGCGCCGCAAACGCCATCAACACGGCGGTTGCCACGAGGGCGATGCGGATATTGGCATCGGCCATGCGGCCACCGGCAATATTACCGATCACTGCGGCGATACCAAATCCGAGCAGCGCCAAGGCAATCGGACCAGTCGTAAGGAGCGTAACCTGTTCCAGGAAGGGGCGCACATAAACCGAGCCAGCAAAATGCCCCGTCATGAGCAAAAGGATTGCAAGCATGCCCAGTTGAATGCCACGCCGCCGTGTCAACCGAAGGACATCGGCAAGACTGTTGCTTGTCGTAGCAGGCAAAGTCGGCAGACTGAGTAACTGCAGGAGCATAGCAAGGGCGGCGAGCCCAGCTGTCATAGCCATGGCGCTGCGCCAACCCAACCAGTCGCTGATCAATGCACCCATCGAAGGCGCGGCAATGGTGGCGAGCGAGACGCCGAGGGTAACGATCGCCATGCCTCTGCCGGTCGCACTGGCGCCCACCAGCCTGGCCACGACGGCAACCGAAAGTGCCCAAAAGGCACTGAGGGCGATGCCCAACCCGGCCCGGCCTAACAATAACAGCCAGAAATCGGTTGCCACCGCAGCAAGAATATTGGAACCAATTGCCAAGGCGCTGAGACCTACCAGCACCGTCTTGCGATCAAGCCGACCGATGAGAACATTGCTCAACATGGCCGTCACGGCTCCGACCGACGCGGTGGCCGTGACGACTTGTCCGGCAGTCCCCTCGCTGATTCCGAGATCGCGCGCCATTGGCGTCAATAGGCCTGCTGGCAAAAACTCCGCTGACACAAGCGCAAAGCTGGTGGCCGCCATTGAAAGGACCGCGAACCAGGTCGTCGAGTTCCATGCAACTGGCGCAGCATCAAGGTCTTTTGTCTGATCATGCAACTGTAATGTTGTGTCCGTCATTGCGCTATCTCCAAGGTTCTGGAGAATATTCATAGACGACTCGTACCGGATGATATGTATCTTAAAATCCGAAATCTATGTCTGATCGTCCGGGAATTGTGCGTCGCACAACGCCAGGCGACACATTGGTGATGCGTTTGAACGCGCGAGCGAACGACGCCTCGGACTCATAGCCCAAACGGGTGGCGACCTCGGCAACCGACATGCCGCTTTGCCCCAACAGGTCGCGAGCGAGCTGCATGCGCAGGCGGGCGAGGTATCGAGCCGCGCCTTCCCCTAAAACTGCACTGAAACGCTCGGCGAAAATAGAACGCGATTGGCCTGCCAGGCCGGCGAGGCTTTCAAGGGTCCAGTTATGGCCGGGGTCCCGGTGCATGGCTGCCAGGGCGCGGCCTATATGCGGGTCGCGGATGGCCGCCAACCAACCCGTCGTCGTGGCTCCAGTGCAATTGACCCAACAGCGGATGAGCCGCGCTGTGAGCAGGTCCGCCATTCGTGACAAGATGGTGGCGCTGCCCACCTGCGGTTGCGCGGCCTCAGCAGTCATAGCGGCGAGCAAGGGCCGAACGATCGGGTCATTTCCGGCAACGTCGCAGCCCCTGATGATTGGCGGCATCAAACTGATCAGGGGGTTAAGTGCACAGGCGCCCAAGGCCATGGAGCCACAGAACAAGGTGCTGGTCGCGCCCGTTCCCTCCCGCACGACCTCGCAGACGTTGCTCCCCAACTTGGTCACCTGACACCCTTCAAGCGAGTCACCAACGACATCCGGCGCACTAGCCAACCGGTGACCGATCCCTTGCGGCAGGAGCACCAGATCGCCATCTTGCAACTGCTGCCAGCCTTCTACTTCTGTATGGATCCAGCATGGACCTTGGCTAACAAAGTGAAAACGAAGCAACGGTTGCTGCGGGAAAATAATGCTCCATGGGTGTCGGAGCTCGCAGCGGCCATAGTTGACGCCACTTAAGCGAAAGTCCTGTAGGACCTCGCTTAGTGCATCTATCGGGATACGTGACGACGAAGAATGTCTGGACGAATGGTCAAGCATTTAGCCAAGATAGATGCCGATCATCCGGCAAGCAAGTGCGTCGTTCGGATTTTTGGTTTGACTTCCTTCCTACTAGAAGGTAGACACAATTATGAGCAATCTCTTGACTACATCTGATGCAATCCTGGCTTCTGCGCGATCATTGATAACGAGCGGAGGGTATAACGGCTTTAGCTACGCCGACATTGCTGACGCCGTCGGTATCCGTAAGGCCAGCATCCATCACCACTTCCCAACCAAAGTCGATCTGGTCCGCACCCTTGTAAAACAATATCGTTGTGATGCCGAGAGTGCCGTGTCGAGTCTGGAACAGAACATTCAAAATCCGCTCGATCTCCTAAGAACTTACGCGGACCACTGGGCCCAGTGTATCGAAGACGCGAGTAGGCCTTTTTGCGTATGCGCTCTCCTTGCGAGTGAGCTACCCGTATTGCCGCCGGAAGTCGCAGCCGAGGTAAAGGCCTTTTTTTGTTTTGCGTCAAACTGGCTGACTTCAGTCATGGAACGGGGCTCCAAAGAGGAGGGCCTGTATCTGTCAAACGAACCTCGGGTCGAAGCTGAAGCATTCATGGCGTCGGTGCACGGGGCCATGCTATCGGCGCGAGCATACGGAACTCCGAAAGTCTTCGCCACCATTCTGGCGCCCACCCTGACGCGGCTGTCTACGAGCGTCACTCACTAAAATCGGACCAATCAGCTTTGTCGGAATGATCGCTCGGATTTAAACTACCAACTAGTAGGAAGAACGCAAAATGACTAAGAACTTTATGACCACACTTATCTTGGGGCTATCCGCTATGTCAGCGGCTACCCTGCCGTCGACAACATATGCCGAGAACAAGCCGGACGAGCAGGTCCACATCCGGGGCAGCATAGCCAGCTTTGATGGGTCCACTCTCAAGGTGAAGACGCGCGAGGGAGATATCGTTGGGATTGCCCTCGTCAATGGTTGGAAACTCTCCAGTGTGGCAAACGCAAAGGTGACCGACATCAAGCCCGGCGACTTCGTTGGGATAGCCTCCCTGCCGAAAGCAGGCGGCGGTGACGGCGCACTCGAAGTGCTCATCTTCCCGCCGGAACTGAAGGGCACAGGGGAGGGCAGCTATGGCTGGGACCTTAAACCCAACAGCAGCATGACCAATGCTACCGTTGCAAATGCGGTCAAGAACGTCGACGGCCGCGCGGTCACTGTTTCGTATCACGGAAAGGAAAAAGAGATTTCGATTCCTGACGGCACGCCCATAGTGACCTTTGCTCCGGCGACAAAAGATGATCTTGTTTCCGGCGCCGCGGTCTTCGTGCCTGCCGAGAAGACTGCAACCGGGACGATTGCTCACCAGGTCCTTGTCGGCAAGAACGGCGTGGTTCCGCCCATGTGAGCCACGTCGTCGCCGGTCGTTCGGCCGCCCCCACCGGTTCGACCGGCGACGACCGAAGAATCATGCCTGCTTTTGATTGACGGACGAAGGCGCTGTCACGTCAGCAAAGACACCGTTCTTGATTTCCGAACTATCTTCATCACTGCAATCCGCTGATCCGGGTCTCGCTCGCTGACCACGCTTTGCCCCTAACCTCTACTCTTATGGATGCTGGGGAATGTCGTTGCTTAGCAGCTATTGCCATAGCTCGCGCTGCCGGACCTGGAGGGTCATGGTCGAAGTTGAATTTCGATGGCGGCTTTGTCTATCACCGACCAAACCTCGTTGATCCGCTGATCCTGGAAGTCATAGAAGACATTCTCGCAAAAAACGACCTTACGGCCATTCACGGGCAGACCGAGAAACTCGCCTTTGGGCGTAACGTCGAATAGAAGCCTGCTCGCGATACGGGGCGGTTCGGAGACGAGTATCTGAATGTCGAAATGCAGGTCGGGAATTCGCTCGAAGTCGTCCTCGATCATCCTGCGATAGCCTTGCAGGGCCAACCGTCGGCCATTGTGCCGTACCTCCTCGTGAACGAAGCGGCCAAGTGACGCCCAATCCTTCGTGTTGAGACAGGAAATGTAGTCGCGATAGATGGCAGCAAGATCGTCTGTGGTCATGAGATTCTCCACCGGGTACTTGACTGAGACAAGGTGTAGCTTTGCCTAACAACACCTACCAATGTGCCGACACACGGCAATGTCTTCAATAGTTCGATCGACCTCACTGTGGTCATGTTCCGGATGAGCAATGCGCTAAACCCGCCATATGCGTTGTGCCTGCCCCGAATGACTGCTTTCTCATCGAGAAACTCCGCCGGCTCGAAATGCAGCTCATGTTGAACAGGATTGGCGTTGAATGTTTATGTTGCGGCGCACATATAGTGGCGATGACATTAATCCCGTTACACCGTCTTTTGCTATCTGTCGCTCCTTGTCTAAAGCCTTTGAGGCGAGGAGAGTGGCATGAATACAAGTAGCGCGCTCCTTCTGGTCAATCCGAACTCAAGGCGAGGCAAGGAAAGTCTCCCGGTTGTTCGCCAACATCTATCACGAGCGGGTGTCGCCTATCTTGAACTGCCACCCGAAAGCGCAGAACTTCCTTCCAACGCAATAGCCCGTCTCGCCGGTCGTGTGAACAGTGTTATCGTTGGTGGGGGGGACGGCAGCTTGAACTCAGCTGCGAAAGGGCTGCTCGATACAGGGCTTCCACTCGGTGTTCTTCCGCTGGGGACTGCAAACGATTTTGCACGAACCATCGGTCTTCCCTTAGACCTCGCGACTGCCGTAGACGTCATTGCCAAAGGCAAAACGGCAACCATCGATCTTGGCGAAGCGAACGGTCACCCCTTTTTCAATGTCGCCAGTATTGGCTTCAGCGCCGATCTGGCAATGTCGCTTACCGATAAAGCCAAAAAGCGATGGGGCAAGCTTGGATATGCGCTGGTGGCTGCCAAGCTCCTCGCAAGCTCTCGACTTTTTACCGCAACATTGGATCATGACGGAAAAATCGAGGAACTGCGGACGTTACAGGTAGCAGTTGGTAACGGCCGTTTCTATGGCGGGGGAATGACTGTTCAAGCGGATGCCACTGCGACCGACGGAATGCTCGACTTCTACAGCTTGGAAGTCGACCATTGGGGGAAGCTTCTTAGGCTCCTTCCGAGTTTGCGCAAAGGGACCCATGGTGAATGGGACGACGTCCGAGCTTTTTCCACCAAGGATCTTACAATCCACACAAGCAAACCACGTGCTGTGAACCTGGATGGCGAATTGAAGACCGAGACCCCGGTAAGATTTAGGATTCGTGAGAACGCCGTTCCAGTTTTCGTGCCCTGAATTCGGTAGGGTCGGCGGGGAAGTCATAATGTCTAACTCCTCCCACTGCAGCAGCTCCGCGACCAACATACCGCTGAGAGATAATTCCATGAATGTCAGGATGCGCTCATGATGGTGTTCGCTCACGTGTAAGATTCGATCTGGCAGCGGTTTCCGGCGCCTTGGCACGGGCGAGGTCTTGCAGGAAGCGGTCCATGAGGGGTGAGGTTCCGAAGCGCCGGTAGTCGCGTTCGGCTGCCAGCGAAAACTTAGGATTGCTCTGCACCAATCGCGCCATCGCGACTTGCGCTTGCGCCACCTCGCCCCGACCGGCCAACAATGCGGTGCGGATGAGGAGGCAGTTCACCTCCTGTGGCGCACGTAACAGGCACTCCCTGATGACGTTGTCGGCCTCATCAAGGCGACCAGCGGCATAAAGCGCCTGACCGTGAACGTAAGTGTAGTAGTCCGGTGCAATAGGATGCAGGCGCCGCGCCCGCTCGGCATGACTGACAGCGTCGCGATAGTCTCCGAACCGGACTTGAGCCTTTGCGAGCGCCATCAAACTGTCGGGATCGTTGGGATTCAACTCCACCGCCCGACGCGCAGCCTGCATGGCGCCGGAATAATCACCGCTGGCCGAGAGACCGAAGCTCAATACCTGGTAGCCGATAGCCAGATTAGGATCGAGACGGATTGCTTGCCGCGCCTCGCTCAATCCCATTTCTACGTCGGCCATCGTGGCACGACCGCTGACGGTTTGCATCATATCCACAATGTAAGTCATCGCGAGATTAGCTCGCGCCACCGCGTATCCTGGATCCAACTCTAGCGCACGGTGGTAAAGCAGCCGTGCGGCAAGAAGCGCTTCGGCATCTTTCGCCCCATGTTTGTATCGGTTTCGTGCCTGGAGAACGAGATCATAGGCTTGCAGATTTTGCGGAGGCCGCTGGGCAGCTTCAGCAACTTCGGATTCGCGAACATACGAGACGAGGTGCGAGACGATCTCGCTAGTGAGTTCGGTCTGGACTGCAAAGACATCAGCAACATCGCGATCATAACTGCGGGACCAAAGATGGGCCCCACTGCGGGTATCGATCAACTGTGCCACGACCCGAAGCTGGTCGCCCACTCGCCGCGCGCTACCTTCTACGACGTAGCCAGCACCCAACTTTTGCCCCACTTCGCGAATATCGGTCGCTTGGCCGCGTAACGCAAATGTGGAATTGCGAGCGATCACCTGGAGTTCGGGAGTTCGTGCCAATTCCGTTATGACATCCTCCGTAAGCCCATCGGCAAAATAGTTCTGCTCGGCATCACCGCTCAAATTGTCGAACGGGAGCACAGCAACCGATGGACGCCCATCCACGCTTGTCGTACCGGAAAGCCATGCGACCTTATCGGCGATGGCGCCTGTCATCCCCACAAATCCAGGCGCTTGGATCGCCGCCATCACGAGCAAAAGAGCGGCCGTTCCAAGCGCGTAGGGCATCAGCCTCCGCAGCAGATGCCGCACGCGCGGGGACCGGCTCAATGCTAGAGCCTCGTTGCCAGATAACTTAACTGTATAAACTTCAAGTTCCTGAGGAATGTTTTTGACGTGCCGGCGTCCGATTTTGCAAAAATGCTCACTACGGCTTCGGTCCGCGCTTCGCACGACCGCCTCACTCACAAAAATACTTCCGGGCTCCGCAATGGTTTCCAGCCGCGATGCGACGTTGACGCCATCGCCAAACACGTCGCCATTGTCTTCGATCACGTCTCCAAGATTTATACCCAGACGCAGACGGAAACGTCTCTTGGCAAAGCCGGACTGAATACCAATGGCGGCATCAAGGGCTTCGTTCACACTTGGAAATGCTGCGAGAAACCCATCTCCCGTACTCTTGAAAATCCGCCCACCGTGACGCTCGACCGATGGTTTGATTACGTCCTCGAGGACTGAGCACAGTTCCGCATAGGTCGCTGCCTCATCCTCGGCCATGAGGCGGCTATACCCAGCAATGTCGCCGGCTATGATTGCAGCGAGCTTCCGTTCCACGTTCGACCCTCATACTCCGCGCCCAAGGATACTACTTAACGGCAACTTCAGCTACTCACAGTTCGGTGCGTAGGAATTCTCTTCCCGCCCTCCTAGTTTACACAGGGTGCGAAAGCTGCGCTGCTTGACTGGTTCGTTCGGCTGATCTTCTTTCACGATCCCGGCCCAATCGGGTACGACTAACGCATGCGGTGTTGGCCATCGAAAGGCCCTCCCACTAGTGGGAGGGCCAGATGCAGGAACGGCCCCCGTCGCCCCTACGTTATTCGATCGCCGGAAGGCGCGCTAAACCATTTCGTCAAACATGGCGGCGTTGATCTTGTAAATTGCTTCTGTCCGGTTCGTTGCCCGAAGCTTTTTGAGTATATGACCTACGTGAACTTTCACCGTATTCGGAGCGAGGTTGAGAGCATATGCAATCGTCTTGTTTGCCTTCCCCTGTCGCAGGGCCTCGATAACGTCTTGTTCGCGTGGTGTGAACATCAGCTTTCGCTTGGGCTGGCGGCGCCTGGTTCCCAGCAAACGTTGCATATCTTGCAGGCTTTCAGCGGCGATGAAAACGCCTCCGGAGAGAGCCATCGATATAGCTTCCATACACACGGACAATCCGGCATTGGCAGGCAGGCAACCACATGCACCTTGCTCAAGAAAACTCTGGACTTGTTGAAGCCCGCATCCTTCTGCTCTAATTAGTACCGGGACTTCGGGAAATCTTTGGACCAAAGCTTCGATATCGCAAGAAATCAAATTGTCTCCCGAACTGATCTCGTCGGTGCAGACAAGAATGACTGAAAGCTCCGCCGCCTCGCGCGGTTCAATCTCTTCTATCGAACCGTATGTGCACGTGCGCAGCCCTAGCCGGTGCGATAGAAGCCCCCATTGAAGGTTCTGTCGAGCAAGGATTCGCCCATCGATGATGGCAAGGCGTCGCTGTGGACGAAGCTCGGTTGATGCAATACCGAACTCTGAGCGGCCCCTTCCAGCACCTCCATTGATAACGGCGTTTGCTATTCGTTCGTATACAGTTCCCGACATTTCCTTACTCCCAAAAAGCCTAATGAGTTGGCTCACATATTTAGCTGCACCAAGTTTGGCTGTTGCCGTTTCGGGCGCGGCCGATTCTCGCCGAGCGTTCTATCAAGAGCTGCATTGCGGGATAGGAGAGTTTGATTACTCCTCCGCTGCTTCGAAGTGCGCCGATGTCTGTCAGGCGTTTGACCGTTTGGCCGTCTATTCGCCGGATTGTTTCGCCCCGCGACAGGCGGTTCAGTGCATTCCATTCATCTATGGAGAGTTCACTCATTCGAACCATGTCCCTCGAGCTCCGATCGCAAGTTGTTAAGTGATGCCTGTGCGCTCATCGAAAATTGCGCGAGCTGCCGCGCTGCTTAGGATATCGCTGCACCAAGCTGTTCATGATTGGACACGGCACAAAAGTTGGCTTGAGCAATGGAGCCAGAATCAAGGCGTGGATGACCCCGATCTCCTTCCCCATAAACGCCTTGAAGCCCTTGCAATCAAAGCGCCAGTTGGCTGGTGAAATCGGCTGGTTGATCAGGTTTGCAAATGCTGTGAGACCTTGTGACATCGTTTCCTCCTAAATCCACTGAGTTCCATGAACGTTCTATTCCAGTCTCGTTCTCAGGTACGGGACCATTGTTGGGATACTAAGGTAGAGGCGTCTCCCGATCGCTTTGCGGTCGTCAGAGCAGCGTCAAAAGTGAGGAAAACGTAAAAAGGACCCGCGAGCGGTTGGGCCTCAGGCTCGCGTCTTCATTTGCGAGCGAGGTTATCCCGCCAACTCTGTACATAGATATCAAACGTGCCACTCAAAGGGGCTACATCCTGCGTGGTGATGTTAAGTGGATACTGAGCTCCGGCAAGCAAGGCCGCGCCGAGGCTGGTTCCTGTTGTGCCGGGAAGAGCAATGACCTCGCGACCGGTCAGAGACCGCAACGCGGACAGGTAGGTTCTGTTGCGGGAAAACGGCCCTTCAACGATCGTCGTGCCGGATGCACCGATCAACTCAAGGCAGGTATCTGTCATCAACGCCGTATAAAGCGAGGCAGCAGCATTGAGGTCGGTGGCTGACCTCGATCCATCATTCAGACAGATAGATTGCAACGTAGGGTACGGCCCGGACCCCTGTACGACACTCGGCAGTATCATAAACTGATTTCGGATCACCCGGTTCAGCGTATCAGCATCCGGTTCGAGAGCACTGCCGCCGGTCAAGAGATCGAATTCGCGTCCGCCCATGAACCGTGCCGATGGCACCGCCTTCCCATAGGCATCGACATTGGCAAGCGTATCCCGTGCCGGGTCGAGCTGATCCAACCTTCCGCCGACCGCAAAAGACACCACCCAGGTTCCGGTCGATACGACGGAGAAGGGCGATGTACGGCTGATCAGATGCGGCAGCAGCGACGCGTTGGAGTCATGGATGCCGCAATGAACCGGAATTGCCTTCACCACACCGATCTGGCTGGCGAGCGGCTCACGAAGATCACCGATACGGTCGAACGCAGAGCGTATCGGCGCCATCAAAGGACGAAGCTCAAGCGTATCGACAAGACTGGAATATTTACCCTCTTGCGGGTTCCATAGATCCGTATGGCAACCAAGGGAGGTAACTTCGTTCGCGGCAACGCCGGTCAGGCGCCAAACCCAGTATTGTGCGTAGGTGACGATGGTCTTGGCTGCGGAAAATTCAGCCGGAAACTGCGTCTTCTGGTAATGGATTTGCGCACCGACATTGAGGCCCCCGGAGAGAAGCGGCGAGCGGGTCTCCGCGAAATCCGGCCGCAAGGCAGCATAGGCTGCGCGCACCTCGCCAGGATAGACATGCTCGTAGTCGATGACCGGCATCGCCAGATCATTGTCGCCCAGCAATGCGGCTGCCGCGCCATGTGCGGTGACAGAAATTGCATCGAAGCCCGGCGATTGGGCAAAGATTGTCAGTGTATCGACAAAAAAAGCCCACAGCGCCTCAATGTCATAATGCGGATACAGCCCGTTCTGGATAACACGGTTCGCCATACTGCGCGCGGCAATCTCGGCACCAGTCATCGCATCGACGACAACGACCTTGGCGTTGGTCTTACCGACATCGATGACGGCTATCCGGCGATTATCGCTCATAGCAGATGGAAGAGCATTTCGAGATCTGTCTGGACTGGAGAATTGTCTGGATTGGTGGCCATGATATCTGCCATATAGGCCCACCATATCTTCATGAGCGGATGATCGGGCAGAGTTTGCATCGTGTGACCAACGGGTCGGGTCAACACGCCAAAAAGCGTATTGGTGACACGGTCCAAATGAATTGAATAATCGCTTACGCCATGCTGTTGTAGGAGATCCACGAGTTCCGGCCAGATTTCGTTGTGACGGCGCCTGTATTCGGCTTCCATCCCGGGATTGAGTGTCATCGTGAAAGCATATTTTTCCATCGCGCTCATGCGGACTTCCTGTGACGGAACTGACGAATGACGACCGGCAGTGTAATGGTGACGATCAAAAGCAGGCCGATGAAGATCGACATGACAATACCGGGAACGTTCAGGAGGCCCAGTCCGAAGGTAACGAGCCCCATGACGAAGGCAGCAATAACCACGCCGCCGATGGTTCCGGCACCGCCAAGGATCGACACACCGCCAAGGACGACCATGGTGACGATCTCGAGCTCCCAGCCCTGTGCGATCGACGGCCGGGTGGACCCGAGGCGCGAGGTGAGGCAGACGGCCGCGATGCCGGACATCAGGCCGGTCAGGAGAAACAGCGTGAATTTGATGCGTTCGACACGAATACCGGAGAAGCGTGCGGCAAATTCATTATTGCCGATGGCATAGATCCGGCGGCCAAAATTTGTCGCATGCAGCAGGATCGCGAAGACGATCGACAGCACGGCGAAGAGCACGAACTCGAAGGAAAACACCCAGAAGACATAGCCTTGGCCGAAATAGGCAAAGGAAGCCGGATAGCCCCCATAGGCCTTGTCGCCAAGGACGATATAAGCGATGCCGCGAAACAGGCTCATCGTGCCGATCGTGACGACGATGGAAGGCAGACGAAGTCCTGCAACGAGGATGCCGTTTGCCACGCCGCAACCGACACCAACGCCGATCCCGATAGCAACGAGGCCAGGCGTACCGATGCCCACCTGCGCTGCTGCGCCCATGGCGGTGGATGCCAGCGCTATGATCGCCGCGACCGAGAGATCGATCTCCCCGGAGATGATCAGCAGCGCCATGGCAAACGCTACCATGGCCTTTTCAGTAAAATTGAACGTGGCGTCGGAAAGATTCCACGCATTCAGGAAATAGGGCGAGGCGAGGGAATTGGCGATGAAGATCAGCACGGCGACGGCAAAAAGGAGTGCTTCCCAACTCCCAAACAGACGCGTTGCCGATGTGCCAAGCCGGTCCGGGATAAACCGCTTTTCAGGTATCGCGCTCATGCTGCCACCTCGATCTGTTCCGATGCGCCGCGATCACGCAGGATGATACGGCCGCGCCGCCGTTCCTGACGGGCATTGAAGATCACCGCGGTAATGATCACTGAGCCTGATATCGCCATCTGTGCAAAGGGCGAGATGTTGATAACTGGCAGCGCATTCTTGATGACGCCAAGAAACAGCGCACCGAGGACGGCGCCGGCGACCGAACCAATGCCGCCAAGCGTCGAGATACCGCCAATGACACAGGCGGCAACGGTATCGAGCTCGAAGCCTGCTGCGATATCAACATAGCCGACCGCGTAGCGCGACACCCAGAGATAGCCGCAGAGACCCGCGAGGGTTCCGGAGATGACGAACGCGAAAAAGCGGGTGCGCCCGACATCGATGCCGGCATAGACCGCCGCTGTCGGGTTGCCGCCAGAGGCATAGATCGCCCGGCCAAGAAACGTGCGCGACATGACGAGATACATTACGGCAACAATCACGATGGCCGTCCAGCCAAGGATGGGCAGGCCAAGGAAGAGCTGGCGCGGCGTCTGCAGGAAGGGCGCTGTCATCTGGTGCGCATTCACCCAGGCTCCCCCAGAGAGAACGAACGCCATGCCTCGATATATGGTGAGTGTTCCGAGCGTGACGACAATGGAAGGAATATTGAGCTTCCACACGAACATTCCGTTGATTGCGCCGAGAACGCCACCGATGCCGAGAGCGACAACGAGGATGAGCATGAGTGGCAGTTCCGGCTGGGCGGCATTCAACATACCAACCGCCATGCCGGTAAACGCCACATTGGCTGCGACGGAAAGATCGATGGATTTCGTCAGGATCACCGTCATCTGTCCAAGTGCAAGAATGATCAGGATCGACGTGTCATTGAAGATATTCGCAAGGTTGCCCGGCGTGGCAAAGCCCTGCGAACGGGTTGAAAACACGGCAAGCAGAATGGCGATGATGATCACCAGCAGCATCTCGCGAAATTTGAACAATTGCCTGATCATTTATAACCTTTACGCATTGCCTGTAGCGGCGCGGACCAGAGTTTCAGCATTCAGGTGCGAACGCTCGAAGATACCGGCCGACAATCCTTCACGCATGACCAGCACCCGATCCGACATGCCGAGAATCTCCGGCAACTCCGACGAGACCATGATGATGCTGAGGCCTTCGCTGGCGAGTTCACTGATGAAGGCGTGGACCGCAGCCTTTGACCCGATATCGATGCCCTTGGTCGGTTCATCGAGAATGAGAATTTTCGGCTGCGTCGCCAGCCATTTGCCGATGACGACCTTTTGTTGATTGCCCCCGGACAAGGTACCCACGGGCACGGAAAGTGCGGCAGCGCGCAAGTCGAAACGCTCCGCATACTTCCGTGCGAGGGCAAACTCCTCCGCCGCGCGCAATAAACCCAAGCGAGAAGTTCGTGTCAGTGAGGGCAGCGAAATGTTCTGGTAGATCGGGAGCTGCAATACCGCGCCATGGCGGCCACGTTCCTCAGGCACGTAGACTATACCGGCTTTGATGGCATCGCTTGGGGAGTGGATTGCGATCTCCCTGCCGTCGAGTTTCAGGCTGCCTCCAGAGGGCCTTGTGACGCCAAAGAGAGACTGGCAAATTTCGGAGCGGCCCGCGCCGACCAGACCGTAGATCCCGAAAATCTCGCCCTTTCTGAGGGCAAAGTTGATGTCGCGAAACTCGGTCGGATGTGTGTAGTTTTCAACCGAAAGCACCGTCTCGCCGAGAGGAATGTCCACTTTTGGGAAGGCATGTTCGATGGAACGGCCGACCATGAGCTTGACGATCTCATCCTGTCCAACACCTGCAAGTGCGCCGCTGCCAACCGCCTTGCCATCGCGGAAGACCGCATAATGATCGGCTATCTCGTAGACCTCATCGAATTTGTGACTGATAAACAGGATGGCCTTGCCCTGGGCTTTCAGGCGTTTGACGATCTGGAATAAATCGTCGACTTCCTTGCGTGAGAGAGCGGCGGTGGGCTCATCCATGATGACAATCCGCGCATCGACGGACAGTGCCCGGGCAATGGCCACAAGATGGCGCTGCGCAATCGAGAGATCCTTCAGACGGACACGCGGATCTATATTGCTCTCAAGTGAATGGAGCAAGGCCAGCGCCCGCGCGTTGACAGCTTTCCAGTTGACCAAGCCTAGCCTGGTTTTCGGTGCATGCCCGAGAAAGATATTCTCGGCGACCGACAATTCGTCAAAAAGCACAGTCTCCTGATGGATCGCGGTGACACCGAAATCCATTGCGTCCTGCGCATTTGCAAAGGCTACCGGCTTGCCATCGACCTGAATTTCGCCCTCCTCGGATGCGTAAATGCCGGTGAGGATTTTGACGAGCGTCGACTTTCCCGCACCATTCTCGCCGATCAGCGCCGTCACTTTGCCGGGGAACAACGAGATGTTGACATCGTTCAACGCCTTCACGCCAGGGAACGACTTCGAGATGCCACGCATCTCGAGAAGAGGCGTCTCTGACATTGGCTCGGGCGAGGTAATCTTGTTCATCAAATATACCGGAAGGGAAAAAATGCCCGGCAGAAAATCTGCCGGGCTGGCCACGAGACGTGCGGATTAGAACATCTTGGAGAACTGATCGATATTTTTGGCGTCATATACGAAGGGATCGGCCATGGCGGCTTCGCCATTGTCGCCGACCTTGATCTTGCCCATGCGTCCGGCTGCAATTTCGCTGCCGGGAGCACCGTCCGTCTCACCCTTGACCAGGCGATAGGCGATCTGGGTTGCCGAATAGCCGAGATCGATCGGGTTCCAGATAGCGAATTCCTTGGTCGCACCCGACTTGATCGCGCCGGCCATTTCAGAAGGAAGACCAAGACCAGTTACATAGACGTCGCCGATCTTCTTGGCATCGGCCACGGCTTGCGACGCGGCAAGGACGCCGACAGTCGTCGGCGCGACGATGACCTTCACATTCGGCTGCGAGGTCAGCAAGCCCTGTGCTTCGCGGTAACTCTTGTCGGAAAGGTCGTCACCATAGACGGTCGTCACGAGATTGAGGCCCGGGAAATTCGGCAGTTGCTTCTTCATTTCCTCGATCCAGGTATTTTGGTTGGTCGAGGTAGTCGTAGCGGAAAGAATGGCGAAATCACCCTTGCCGTCCTTCAGATGATCGGCGGCAAGCTGCAGGCACATCTTGCCGATCAGTTCGTTGGATGATGGATTGAGGTGCATGATGCGGCCATCCTTGGCGACGGCGGAATCCCACGAAATGACCTTGATCCCGCGCGCCATGGCCTTCTTCAGCGCCGGAATGACAGCGTCGGGGTCATTAGCGGAAATCGCGATTGCATTGACGTTCTGCGCGATCAGAGCGTTGATCACCTCGATCTGGCCCTCTGCCGTCGTCGATGTCGGGCCGGTATAGATGACCTCAACGTCCCCGAGCTCTTTCGCAGCCTCCTGCGCACCCTTGTTGGCCGCTTCGAAGAAGCCGTTGCCAAGCGATTTGACGACGAGGCCGATCTTGACGGTATCGGCATGCGCCTGCGATGCGAGCATGGCAAAGGCGAATGCCGATCCCAAAGCGAGTTGCTTCAAAAGTTTCATTGTCTGTCCTCCCAGAGATTGAGCTATATTGTTGGTCTTCACCGTTTCGATCATGCGACGGAAACGGAATTCCTTGATTTTTCCTGACTTACGCTTGCGATGATGAGTTTAACGCCTGCATTCTCGACCATTTTTCGGTCCGCATCCAAAATGCCGTCATCGGTGATGATGGTAGCAACGCGCTGCAACGGACAGAGGATGAGACTCGAGCGGCGAGCGAACTTGGTCGAATCGACGAGCAGGACAAGCTCATCGGCCTGATTGATCAGTTTCTGCTCGCCTTGAATAATGAGCGCGTCGGATTCCATGACTCCAAACGGGCCAACGCCCTGCGAGCCCATGAACATGCGCTTTCCGTAGAAGTTACGCGTCACATCATTGTCGAAGGGCGAAAGGATGATGCTTTGCTCGCGGTAGATCGCCCCGCCCGGCACAGTGACCGAACTCTTGGAATTCTTCACCAGATGCTCGGCAATCGCGAATGAATTGGTCATCACCTGCAACCGCCGCGACGCAAGGAAATGAACCATCTGGAATGTTGTCGTGCCGCCATTGATGATGATGGCATCGCCTTCTTCGCACAGCGCAACGGCCTCGCGGGCGATGGCGCGCTTTTTGTCGGCGTTTTCCGATTCGGAAACATGAAAGTGCCGTCCGGCGAGGGGCGTCAGTTGCGGTGGATGTACGGCTTCGGCGCCCCCACGCACCCGGCGCAGCTTGCCTTTGACATGGAGCGAGGCAATGTCACGACGGATCGTTGCTTCCGACGCTTCCGTCAGTTCGGCAATGTCCTGAATGGTGATGACCGGCTTTTCCTGAACAGCGCTCAGAATGATGCGGTGGCGCTCACGCTCGTGCATGCTTATCCTCCTCTTGTGATAATCTATGGCGCAAAAACGGCGCTGGTGTCAATCAACTTCAGTCAAATAGTTTCATATTGCACTGCACAATCGTAAGTTTATGATTGAAATTGACCGTTTATGATTGACAACAAAATGCGATCTGCTCCATAGCTAGGTGCAAATAGCAACGGCCGGACGATCTGTCCTGAGCTGGCAATTGACTTTTCGGGAGGCGAGTATGGCAGACAAGGTCCAACTTCTGGATAATCGTTGGAATGATCAAAAGGCCGCTGATCTGGATGAGCCGGGCAAGCTGCTTTACCGCTCCAATCTGCTGGGTGCCGACAAGCGCATTACCAATTACGGTGGTGGCAATACCTCTGCGAAAATCATGGAAACCGATCCGCTGACTGGAAACCCGGTCGAGGTGCTGTGGGTCAAGGGATCGGGCGGCGATGTCGGCACGATCAAGCTCGATGGTTTTGCCACGCTTTATATGGAAAAGCTGGAATCGCTGAAGTCCATCTACAAGGGCGTCGAGGAAGAGGATCGCATGGTCGGCTTCCTGCCGCACTGCACCTTCAACCTCAATAGCCGTGCCGCTTCCATCGATACGCCGCTGCACGGATTGGTGCCGTTTAAACATGTCGATCACATGCATCCGGATGCGATCATCGCCATTGCCGCGTCAAAAAACTCCCGGGAATTGACGCAGGAAATCTTCGGCGACGAGATCGGTTGGCTGCCGTGGCGCCGACCCGGTTTCCAGCTTGGTCTCGATCTTGGCGCCTATGCGGCTAACCATCCAAATTCAAAAGGTGTTGTGCTCGAAAGCCATGGTCTATTCACGTGGGCCAATGATGCCAAGGAATGCTATGAACTGACGCTGGACATCATCAACAAGGCGATTATCTGGTTCGATCGGAAAACAGCGGGAAAACCTGCCTTCGGCGGAGAGGTTGCCAAGAGTCTGAGTGCCTCCGAACGGCGTGCTCTTGCAGCAAAATTGATGCCGGAAATTCGTGGAAGAATCGGCGTGTCGGAGCGCAAGCTCGGTCATTTCGATGATCAACCGGCGGTGCTCGAATTCGTAAACTCAAACAATCTGCGCCCTCTCGCAGCTCTCGGTACCAGCTGCCCGGACCATTTTCTTCGCACGAAAATCCGGCCGCTTGTGCTCGATCTCGATCCGGCCAAACCGGACGCCGAAGCGGTAGCAGCATCGCTCGACAACGCTCTGCAAGCATACCGCGCCGATTACGCCCGCTACTACAATGAATGCAAGCACAACAATTCGCCGGCAATGCGTGATCCAAACCCCGTGATTTTCCTCATTCCCGGCGTCGGCATGCTGTCATTCGCCAAAGACAAGGCGACCGCTCGGATTGCTGGCGAATTCTATGTTAATGCGATCAACGTCATGCGTGGCTCCTCCCTGGTTTCCGAATATCAAGGCCTGCCCGAGCAGGAGGCCTTCGACATCGAGTACTGGCTACTCGAAGAAGCCAAGCTCCAGCGCATGCCGAAATCCAAGTCATTGGCCGGCCGAGTGGCTTTCGTCACCGGCGGCGCCGGCGGCATCGGCCGGGCGACGGCGGAACGGCTTTTGGGCGAGGGCGCCTGTGTGGTGCTTGCCGACATTGATGCTGAAGCACTGAAGACGGCGCATGACGATTTCGCCAAACGCTATACGGCGGACGCCGTGCGCAGCGTTCAGTTGAACGTGACGGATGAGGCGGGGGTGATCGCGAGCTACGCCGAAGCTTCCGTGGAGTTTGGCGGCGTCGACATTCTCGTTTCCAATGCGGGCATCGCATCCTCGGCGCCAATCGAGACGACTGAGCTTTCGATGTGGACGCGCAATATCGACATTCTTGCAACTGGCTACTTTCTGGTCTCACGCGAGGCGTTCCGGCTGTTCCGCAGGCAGAAGATTGGCGGTAACGTTGTCTTCGTTGCATCGAAGAACGGCCTTGCCGCATCGCCCAATGCAAGCGCCTATTGTGCTGCCAAGGCTGCGGAAATCCATCTCGCCCGCTGTCTCGCGCTGGAAGGCGCGGAAGGTGGCATTCGCGTCAATACGGTCAATCCCGATGCGGTGCTGCGGGGTTCGAAAATCTGGAACGGAGAGTGGCGGGAGCAGCGCGCCGCCTCCTCCAATCTGCAGGTTGACGAACTCGAGGAACACTACCGCAAGCGTTCACTGCTGAAGCTTAATGTGCTGCCGGAAGACATCGCCGAAGCGGTATATTTTCTTGCCTCGGATGCATCTGCCAAATCGACTGGCAATATCATCAACGTTGATGCGGGCAACGCGCAGAGCTTTACGCGTTAGTACTGTCCAGTCTCGGGAGAACGTCATGGCTGAGTTACATATTTCCGGTGAACTGATTGCGGCCGAAAACGACCGGCTGCTCGCTGCACACAAGAGCGACTACGAGGCGCTGGGCGCTCATCTCGCGCGACGCAACATCGATATCGATGCAATCACCAACAAGGTTGCGGAATTTTTCGTCGCAATACCGTCCTGGGGTGTTGGCACGGGTGGAACACGGTTTGCGCGCTTTCCCGGCATAGGCGAGCCGCGCGGCATCTTCGATAAGCTCGACGACTGTGCGGTGATCCAGCAATTGACGCGGACAACCCCGAATGTGTCGTTGCATATCCCTTGGGACAAGGCGGATCCGAAACATCTGAAGGCCCATGCCGATGCGCACGGACTTGGTTTCGATGCAATGAATTCGAACACATTCTCCGATGCGCCCGATCAGGCGCACTCCTACAAATATGGATCGCTCAGCCATGTGAATGCGGCGACGCGGACACAGGCAATCGAGCACAACATCGAATGTATCGAGATCGGTGCGGCGATTGGCTCGAAAGCCCTGACTGTGTGGATTGGCGATGGTTCCAATTTTCCGGGGCAGAGCAATTTCGCCAAAGCCTTCGAGCGTTATCTCGGATCGATGACGGAGATATATAAAGCGCTGCCTGATAATTGGCGCATTTTCTCCGAGCACAAAATGTATGAGCCGGCCTTCTATTCCACGGTAGTGCAGGATTGGGGGACAAACTATCTGATCGCGCAGACATTGGGGCCGAAAGCCTATTGCCTTGTCGATCTGGGCCACCATGCGGCGAATACCAATATAGAGATGATCGTTTCGCGGCTGATCCAGTTCAAGAAACTAGGCGGCTTCCATTTCAATGATTCCAAATATGGCGATGACGATCTCGATGCGGGTTCGATCGATCCCTATCGCCTGTTTCTTGTCTTCAATGAACTGGTCGACGCGGAAGATCGCGGCGTAGAGAACTTCCATCCCGCTCACATGATTGATCAGTCGCACAATGTCACGGATCCGATCGAAAGCCTGATCTCAAGCGCCAATGAAATTCGCCGGGCTTACGCTCAGGCTTTGCTGGTGGATCGAAAGGCATTGAGCGCTTACCAGGATGAGAACGATGCTCTGATGGCTTCAGACGCGTTGAAGCGCGCCTATCGCACGGATGTCGAACCGATCCTCGCGGAGGCACGCCGGCGATCAGCCGGAGCGATCGATCCTGTCGCCACTTACCGCAAGAGTGGTTACCGCGAATTGGTCGGCAAGGAACGACCGCTAACTGCCGCTGGCGGCGGCGGGATAATTTAATCGACGTACCTCTGTTAAAACAAAAGGGCGGCGCTTCATCGCGCGGCCCTTTTCTTTTTTGAATTGACAGTCCCGCCGCCATTTGTTCTTATTCTACTATAAAACACTATGATCCATTATAGTGGAATAACAAAGGGAACCGTCATGAAATCACTGAAGCTCGCACTCCTTCTTGGTTCAGCGCTGATTGCTGTTAGCCCCTCCGCTTTCGCTCAGACAAAAGGCGGGGTCATCAACGTCGCCACGATCGGCGAGCCGCCCACGCTCGATGCTATGGCCTCGACGGCGGATCTTGTCGGCATTGTCTCGCAGCATATTTTCGAAACTCTCTACACGTTCGACAAAAGCTGGAACGTCACACCACTTCTCGCTGCCAGTCTTCCCGAAGTTTCGGGCGACGGCAAAGTCTACACCATAAAACTTCGCACCGGCGTCAAGTTCCATGACGGCACGGATATGGATTCGACCGACGTCGTCGCCTCGTTGAAGCGCTGGACGGAAGTTGCCTCGCGCGGCAAGCAGACAGCCTCGATGATCGCTTCGATCGAAGCTGCCGATCCTGTGACTTTGAAAATCTCTCTCAACGCACCTTATGCCCCGCTCGTTTCGCTGCTGGCTTTCAACAATGCCGCCGCGATCATCCTCCCGAGCGAGAAGCAGCAGAACCCGATGACCGATCCGGTTGGTACGGGCCCATATATGCTGAAGGAACGCAAGGCTGACCAATACATCCAGCTGGCGCGTTTCGACGGCTACAAATCACCCGAGGGTGACGAAAATGGCTATGGTGGTGCGCGTCATCAATATCTCGATGAAATCCGCTTTGTTCCTGTGCCGGATGCCAATACACGTGTCGAAGGTGCGGTTTCGGGTCAGTTCGACTACGTCGACAGCCTTCCAGTTGAAGCCTATGATCGGCTGAAGGACCAGAAAACGACTGAAGCCGTTTTGCTCAAGCCATTCGGCTGGCCGGTCTTCGTCATGAACACCAGTACGGGAATCACCAAGAACCAGGATATCAGACTGGCAATTCGAGATTCGCTCAGCATGGAAGACATGATGGCCGCGGCCTTCGGCAGTACCGATTTCTATTCGCTCAATGCGTCTATGTACCCCGACGGATATAGCTGGAAGACGGATGCGGGCACCGAAAACGCTTATAATGTCGCCGATCCGGAAAAGGCTGCCGAGCTGATGAAGAAGGCCGGCTACAATGGCGAACCGATTCGCATCCTGACCAGCCGCCAATATGAGTTCCACTACAAGATGGCGCAGGTTGCCGCCGAGTATCTGAAGGCTGCGGGCTTCACGGTGGATATGCAGGTCGTGGACTGGGCAACGCTGACCCAGCGACGCGCCGACCCGAAGCTTTGGGACATTTATATCAGTCACAGCCCCTTCCTGCCGGAACCCGCTTTGATTGGCGCCATGTCGACCAGCGCGCCCGGCAATTGGGATACCCCCGCTCGCAAGACGGCCGTCGATGCCTTCAATTCTGAGGTCGATCCAAAGAAGCGCGTCGCACTTTGGGCCGAAGTACAGAAGGTGATCTATGCTGAAGTCCCGATCATCAAGATCGGTGATTTCAACGCGCTATCGGCAAAATCATCCAAGCTCGAGGGCTTTACGCCGGCGCCGTGGCCTTATTTCTGGAACGTCTCGCTGAAGCAATAGCGCAGAGTGCAACAGTCGCGGGCAGGGACTTTCCACTCCTGCGACCATTCTTCAGTAAAACTGCAAGAGAAAACGATTCGACCATATGCTCCGCTACATACTCCAACGCTTTATCGGCATGATCATCGTGATGTTCCTGGTGGTGACGATAGTTTTCGTCATCGTACGCGTCACGCCGGGTGATCCCGCTGCCGTGATGCTCGGGCCGGAGGCGACTGCGGCGGACATTACGGCGCTCCGTCAGCAACTAGGGCTCGATCAATCCATCCTGCTGCAATATCTCTATTTCATCGGCAATCTGTTCAAGGGCGATCTGGGACAGTCCATCTTTCTCAACCAGCCCGTACTCCAGGCGCTGGCCCAGCGCGCCGAACCGACCTTCTTTCTCACAATCTTCTCACTGTTGATTGCCAGCGTCATCGCCATTCCGATCGGCATCTATGCTGCATACCGGCGCGGGTCATTCTTCGATCAGGCAGCAACAGCGGTAGCGATGCTTGCCGCAAGCATCCCAAGCTTCTGGCTGGGACTCATCTTGATGCAGATATTCGCCGTACGATTTGGGCTGTTTCCGGTATCCGGCTATGGCGGGCCGGGAACATCGTTGATGGAACGACTTGGATACCTGGTGCTACCGGCGTTTGCGCTCGGCATCGTTTCCTCCGCGCTCATCATGCGTTTCACCCGCGCCTCTATGTTGGATGTGCTTGGCGACGACTATATTCGCACAGCACGTGCCAAGGGTGTGGATGAGCGCCGGGTCGTCCTAAAACATGCCTTCAAAAACGCGCTGATTCCGATCCTCACCGTGCTGGGTTTGACAGCTGCCGTGCTGATCTCGGGTGCTGTTGTCACAGAAACTGTATTTGGTCTTCCCGGTGTCGGCAGTCTCGTCGTGTCGGCGGTGTTGAGGCGGGACTACCCAGTCATCCAAGGCGCTCTGTTGATCATCGCTGCGCTCTACGTCCTCATCAACTTTGCCATTGATATGCTCTACCTCGTCGTCGATCCAAGGGTGCGCTACTGATGGCCGATATTGCAACCAACATCCCGACAAGCGAGCGCTCGAAGTTTTTCCGGATTTTGATACGGCGCAAGACCGTTCTGTTCGGCCTGATCGTTCTCGCCATCTTCGTGCTCCTTGCGGTCTTCGCGCCCCTGATCACACCCTATTCGCCCAGCAAATTGTCCATCGTCAACCGTCTGAAGCCGCCGAGCATGAAGTGGTTCTTCGGCACGGACGAATTCGGCCGCGACGTATTCTCGCGGACGATCTTTTCGGCGCGGTTATCCCTATTGGTCGGTTTCGCCGTGGTCGTGCTTGCATCGCTGATCGGTGTGACCCTCGGTATACTTGCTGGATATTTCCATAAGCTGGATGCGCCGATCACCCGCCTGATAGATGCGATGATGGCCTTCCCGGACATTCTGCTGGCGATAGCGCTCGTTGCAGCGCTCGGGCCGTCATTGACAACGGTTATCGTCGCCCTAAGCATCGTCTACGCACCACGCCTCGCTCGTATCGTTCGCGCCTCGACACTGGTCATCCGGGAACTACCCTATGTCGAAGCCGCCACATCGCTCGGAATTTCAACGTCGCACATCATGACGCGGCATATCCTGCGAAACCTGCTCTCGCCCATTTTGGTACAGGGCACGTTCCTTTTTGCCAATGCCATGCTAGCCGAAGCAGGTCTTTCATTCCTCGGCCTCGGGGTCAGCCCGGAAGTCCCCACGTGGGGCACGATGATCGCCTCAGGCCGTCAGTATATCGGAACGGCCGATTGGATGACGCTATTCCCCGGGATTGCCATCGTGCTTGCCGTACTTTCCCTGCAGATGGTTGGCGACGGTTTCCGCGACCTTCTCGACCCCCGTCTCAGAAAGGATCTCTGATTATGCCTGCCTCTTCTGCAACCGCCAATTCTCCAATCGAAGGGCGCTTGCTGCTGACCAATATCAAACCGGTTTCGTTCGGACCGAATACGCCTTCGTCCGCCATCGATATCCTGATCGACGCTGACGGCAGGATTGCCGAGTTTGGGCCTTCGCTGAATGTCCATGGCGATGTGCGCCGTGTCGACGGCAAGGGCGCATGGATTTCCCCGGGCTGGGTCGATCTGCACACACACATCTGGCATGGCGGCACGGATATTTCGGTGCGCCCGCAACTCTGCGGCGCCGAGCGGGGCGTCACCACCATCGTTGACGCAGGTTCGGCGGGTGAAGCCAACTTCCACGGATTTCGTGAATACATCATTGATCCGGCACGTGAACGTATCAAGGCGTTTCTAAACCTGGGCTCGATCGGGCTCGTAGCCTGCAATCGGGTAAGCGAACTCAGCGACATCAAGTCGATCGACATCGATCGTACTGTTGCCTGCGTTAATGAAAACCGCGATCACATCGTTGGACTGAAGGTGCGTGCCAGCCATGTGATTACCGGCTCCTGGGGAGTGACGCCGGTCAAAGTCGGTAAGAAGCTCGCAAAAATCCTGAAGATCCCGATGATGGTGCATGTTGGCGAACCGCCGGCGCTCTACGACGAGGTGCTGGAAATCCTCGGTCCGGGAGACATCATCACCCATTGCTTCAACGGCAAGGTCGGCAGCAGCATCATCGAGGACGATGATCTGTTTGAACTGGCGGCACGTTGTGCGGGTGAGGGGATACGTCTCGACATCGGACACGGCGGCGCCTCGTTCTCGTTCCGCGTGGCGGAAGTCGCGATCCAGCGCGGACTCCTGCCATTTTCGATCTCGACCGATATTCATCTGCGTAGCTTGAACTTCGCAGTGTGGGACCTAGGCACCACCATGTCCAAGCTGCTGAGCGTAGGCATGCCATTCGACAAGGTGGTGGAAGCAGTGACGATCTCTCCGGCATCGGCGATCAATCTGCCGACGGAGAACCTCCTGTCGGTCGGGACGCGTGCCGATTTCACCATCTTCGAACTCGCCGATTCCGATCTCACAGTCATCGACTCCATGGGTTACGAAGCAAGGCTCGACAAGTTGTTCGAACCACACTGGGCAGTCCTCGGTAATGAGCCAATCGCCGCCAGCCGCTACCAGCCCGTCAAGCCTGAAACATCCGGCGCCATTGCGCCCTATTCATACCGTTGAGGAATTCGCCTTGAGTGACCTACCAAGTCCGGCAATCGATGCCGACGTTTCCCCCTATGATCGTCTCAAGGCGCTGGGCATAGTTCTTCCCCCGGCCCCGAGCCCGATCGCGAATTTCGTCACCCACATTCAGGAAGGCAATATGCTGTACCTGTCGGGGCAGGGACCGCGGGAAGAGGACGGGTACATGCACACCGGTAAGGTCGGCGCCTATGTAAGCGTCGAAGAGGCCTACAAGCACGCACGTCTCACTGGTATCAACCTGCTTGCGGTCATGCATTCGGCGCTAGGAGATTTGCGGCGCGTCAAACGCGTGGTGAAGCTTCTGGGCATGGTCAATGCAGTACCTGATTTTGCCGATCACCCATCCGTCATCAACGGATGCTCGGACTTGCTGATCAATGTGTTCGGGGAGGCCGGCAACCATGCCCGTTCAGCCGTCGGGTTCAGTTCTCTGCCTGGCAATATCACCGTGGAAATCGAGGCAATCATATCTTTGAAGGATTAGATCAGGAATGACTGCGCCAACCCATCACCGTTTCGATCCGTTCCGCCGAGGCTTTTACCTCGGCCGTATAGCGGTCGGGATTCTCGGCGATTTTCTGCTCGGGAAGAACAATGGAAATGGTCGCGATACAGGCGCCCTTGTCGTCGCAGATTGGAGAGGCAACGCACGCGACGGCATAATCGGATTCGCCCGCCTGTATGGAAATGCGTGCCTGCAGGGCTTGTTTGGCCGATTGCGACAAGACGGAGGGATCAATAACGGCACGTCCTGTCGGGGAAGATTTCGCGCAATGCTCGAACAGATCCAGCCGTTCCTGTTCCGGGAGATGTCCAACGAGCAGGCGGCCGGATGCCGTCCAATTGAGTGGGACGCGGGTGCCGACACGCGACGTCACCTGGAAATGACCTGGCCCATCAGCCATCGCGAGCACCATCATATGATCACCATCGCGGCCACAGACCTGCACCGTTTCGCCCGAAACGCGGCTGAGATTATGCATCTCGTGATTGGCCACATTGAGAAAATCCAGCGAGCGCGCATAGGCAAGACCGTAGTGATAAAGGCGCGCTCCGAGCCAGACAGTGCTGTCGCCGTTGCGCGACAGAAGGTTCTTTTCCACGAGATCGTCAATGATCACGTAAACCGTCGACAGCGGTGCGCCTATAGCCTTGGCTATCGCGTAGACGCCGGCCGGACTTCCTGTTTCATAGAGATAATCCAGAACCTGCAGGGCGCGATCGATACCGCTGACGCGCGAGCGCCTAGCGGGCGCATCAGCCGATTGCTGAATGCCGTCGGATGCGTCCATGTCTGATGCCTTCGCGTCCACTTTCAGGCTCCTGGTACAATCGATGAAGTTCTCTGGCGCATTATTACATTATAGCGGCATATATGCCAAGCAAGCGGAATACCTTTTGAGGAGAATATCATGACCGACTCTCATACGTCGCCCGACATCCGCCAGTCGCTTGGACTAAGGCCGGTTATCAATGTCTCGGGAACGATGACATCACTCGGGGCGTCCATCGTTGTGCCGGAGGCCATTACGGCGATGAATGCCATACTCCCGCAATTTGTGGAAATCAACGATCTCCATAAAAAGGCGAGCCCCGTGATAGCACGCCTGACCGGGGGCGAGGCAGGCTTTGTGACAGCGTCCTGTTCGGCGGGGATCAGTCTCGCCGTGGCTGCAACAATGACGGGAAGCGACCTCGCAGCTATCGAACGGCTGCCGGACACAACTGGGCTGAAGAGTGAGGTCATCATACAGATGGGCCATGTTGTCAGCTACGGGGCGCCGGTTGACCAGGGCATCCGGCTTCCAGGAGCCAAGCCAGTTCTCATCGGCCAAGCCACCTCGTGCCATCCCTACCACCTAGAGGGTGCCATCAATGAACGAACAGCCGCAGCCGTCTTCGTGGTTTCGCACCACACAGTCCAGTATGGTTTGATCGCCCTGAGGACGTTCGCCGAAATCTGTCATGCGCACGGCGTTCCGGTCATCGTTGATGCTGCGTCGGAGTACGACCTGAAGATATTTCTCGCCCAGGGCGCCGACATTGCGCTTTATTCTTCGCATAAATTTCTTGGCGGCCCGACTGGCGGCATTGTTGCCGGACGCAAGGACCTGGTTCGAAATGCCTTCCTTCAGAATATGGGCATTGGTCGGGGTATGAAACTGGGCAAGGAAAGCATCCTTGGTACCATCGCGGCACTTGAAGCTTGGGAAAAGCGCGATCATGCCGGTATCCGCGCAAAAGAAACCGGATATCTGAATTTATGGAAGCAGACGCTATCCGGCAAGCGCGGTATCGCCGCCGAGATTGAACCGGACCCGACCCACAATCCGCTTGACCGTCTAAAAGTGACAGTCATTCCAGAAGAAGCCCATATTACAGCTTGGGATTTCGCCGATGCACTAGCGAAGGGTGCACAGCCCATCATTGTGCGGGATCACGAAGCCGAGCATGGCTTTTTTTACATGGATCCGTGCAACCTGCATCCGGGTGAGGAGAAGATCGTGGCAAGGCGTCTTGAAGAGGAGCTTGGCAAGGCCCGAGCCTCGAATGATATCATCGCGACGCCATTGGAAGAACGCTACGCCCGCCGTATTGCCGGCATGATGCGCTGGCCCGATTGATCGAAGGATAGGAACATGGAAAACTACGTCGCCCCGGTTCTTTCGGTTTCAAACCTAACCACATCGTTTCTGACCGACGGCAAGTGGCGCCCTGTGGTGCGTGATGTCTCTTTTGATGTCAGGCCCGGAGAAACCGTGGCAATTGTGGGTGAGTCCGGATCGGGCAAGAGCGTCACGTCGCTTTCTATCATGCGACTTCTCCAGGGAGACAAGAGCCGCATCGAGGGGAAGATCATGCTGGGCGGAAAGGACATACTCGCCTTGCCGGAGAACCAGATGCGCGGCGTACGCGGCAATGACGTCGCCATGATCTTCCAGGAACCCATGACAAGTCTCAACCCGCTGTTCACAGTTGGCCAACAGATCAGCGAAGCACTGCTTTGCCATCACGCCATGTCGCGCGCCGAAGCGAAGGCGGAGACAATCCGGCTCCTCGAAAAGGTGCGGATACCTGCCGCGAAATCGCGATCCAATGAGTATCCACATCGCTTCTCGGGCGGAATGCGCCAGCGCGTGATGATTGCGATGGCGCTGGCAAGCAAACCAAAACTGCTTATCGCCGATGAACCGACCACAGCTCTGGACGTGACCATTCAGGGCCAGATCCTCGATCTTATAAAATTGTTGCAGGACGAGGAGGGTACCTCTGTTCTCTTTATCACCCACGATATGGGCGTAGTGGCGGAGATCGCCGACCGGACCGTGGTCATGTATAATGGCGAGGCGGTCGAAACCGGCAAGACCGAAGACATCTTCGCGCGGCCGCAGCATCCGTACACGCGTTCGCTGTTGTCGGCAGTTCCGGTTCTGGGCTCGATGAAAGGGCACGAGCGGCCTTTGCGATTTCCGGTGGTCGATCGCGCTACCGGCACATCCGACACGCCGGTCGAAGCGGCCGATACGGTGCAAGCGGGGGTCCAGCCGCTGCTCGAAGTACGCAATCTTACGACGCGTTTCAACATCCATTCCGGTATGTTCGGCCAGCTCGAGGGCAGAGTGCACGCTGTCGAAAACCTGTCCTTCACACTGCAGCCCGGTGAAACCTTGTCACTTGTCGGCGAGTCCGGCTGTGGCAAGTCGACGACAGGGCGCTCGATCATGCGCCTTGTTCAGGCCCAGGCCGGCGAAGTGCTCCTCAATGGTCAGGACATCCTGACCATGGACGCGAAGCAGTTGCGTGACATGCGCCGGACCATGCAGATGATATTCCAGGACCCGTTCGCCAGTTTAAATCCGCGCATGACCGTCGGCGCGGCCATTGCAGAGCCGTATCTGGAACACAAACTTGGAACCCGTGCCGAAGCACGTGAGCGCGTTGCCGATCTGCTCGAGCGAGTGGGTCTTGCCGCAGACATGGCGAGCCGCTATCCGCATGAATTTTCCGGCGGTCAGCGCCAGCGCGTCTGTATCGCCCGCGCATTGGCGCTTGACCCAAAGATCATCGTTGCGGATGAGTCTGTTTCGGCGCTCGACGTTTCGATCAAGGCGCAAGTCATCAACCTTCTGCTCGACCTCCAGGCAAGCCTCAACCTCGCTTATCTGTTCATCTCGCATGATATCGCCGTGGTCGAACGCGTCAGTCACCGTATCGCCGTCATGTATCTGGGCGAAATCGTCGAGATCGGGCCCCGCGCCGCGATCTTTGAAAATCCGCAACATCCCTATACCAAAAGGCTGATTGCAGCCGTACCCGTTCCAGATCCTTCGCGAAGGGGTGTCAAGCGGCCTGCCTCCAGTGACGAGATTAAAAGCCCCGTCCGGGCTCCGGACTACGTGGTTCCGCTCCGCCACTACGCCGAAGTCGCGTCAGGGCATCTGGTTCAGATCTGATTTGATCCGGGCTTGAGACATTCATCCGATCGTGAGATGACACTGCCAGAGTTGCCCGCAGCATAGAGCAGGATTCGTCATGACCAAGGCTTTCATCGACCACCTTTCTTCCGAACTCGCGGGACTGAAACAGTCCGGGCTTTACAAGACCGAGCGCGTCATAACTTCGAAACAAGCGGGACAGATCGTTGTAGATTCAGGCGCAAAGGTACTCAACTTCTGCGCCAACAATTATCTTGGGCTTGCCGACAACGAAGAACTTGCAGCAGCGGGCAAGGCAGCACTCGACCGTTATGGCTATGGGATGGCCTCGGTGCGGTTCATCTGCGGCACCCAGGAAGAACATAAGCAGCTCGAAGCCCGCATCTCCAGCTTCCTCGGCCTCGACGACACCATTCTTTATTCCAGCTGCTTCGATGCCAATGGCGGTCTGTTCGAAACGTTGCTTGCCGAAGAAGATGCAATCATTTCCGATGCACTCAATCACGCCTCGATCATCGACGGCGTGCGTCTGTCCAAGGCGAAACGCTTCCGGTACGCCAATAATGACATGGCAGCGCTGGAGGAAGAACTGAAGAAAGCCGAGAGTAGCCGCTTCAAGATGATCGCTACCGACGGCGTATTTTCGATGGACGGTATCATTGCGAATTTGCAGGGAGTCTGTGATCTTGCCGAAAAATATGGCGCCTTGGTCATGGTGGACGATAGCCATGCGGTCGGTTTCGTCGGCGAAAACGGTCGCGGCTCTGCCGAGCATTGCGGCGTCGAAGGTCGCGTCGATATTATTACCGGCACGTTGGGTAAGGCGCTTGGCGGCGCGTCGGGCGGCTACACGTCCGGCAAGCGCGAGGTGGTCGACTGGCTGCGTCAGCGCTCGCGGCCCTATCTTTTTTCGAACACCCTCGCTCCCGTAATTGCAGCAGCATCGCTGAAAGTGTTTGATCTGATTGAGCAGGGCGCGGACCTGCGCGCTCGTCTCAGCGCCAATGCCGCCCATTTTCGTCGTGATATGACAAGGCTTGGCTTCAATTTGGCCGGTGCTGATCACCCCATTATTCCGGTGATGCTTGGCGAAGCCACGCTGGCGCAGGAGATGGCTTCACGCATGCTGGAGAAGGGCGTCTATGTCATCGGTTTTGCCTTTCCGGTGGTGCCGAAAGGCCAAGCTCGCATTCGCACGCAAATGTCTGCCGCCCATACCACCGAAGACGTCGCTCGCGTGATCGAGGTTTTTGCTGAAGTCGGGCGTGATCTCGGCGTCATAAAATAGGATAGAACCATGTCGAACATGATGAAGGCACTGGTCAAGGCGAAGGCCGAACCTGGAATCTGGATGCAACGCGTTCCGGTCCCGGAGCCTGGTCCTAACGACGTGCTGATACGAGTTAAAAAGTCTGCCATTTGCGGCACTGACGTCCATATCTACAACTGGGACAAATGGGCTGAAGCTACGATCCCGGTGCCGATGGTCGTGGGTCACGAGTTCAGCGGCGAAATCGCCGAGATCGGCTCGTCGGTGACCAAATACAACGTGGGACAGCGTGTATCGGGAGAAGGTCATATCGTTTGCGGCATTTGCCGCAATTGCCGCGCAGGCAGGGGACATCTTTGCCGCAACACGCTTGGTGTCGGCGTACATCGTCCTGGTTCCTTTGGCGAGTATGTCTGCATTCCGGAAGACAATGTAGTGCCGATTCCAGATGATATTTCGGATGAAATCGCCGCAATATTCGATCCTTTCGGCAATGCCGTGCATACAGCTCTGAGCTTCGATCTTGTTGGAGAAGATGTGCTCGTTACCGGTGCGGGCCCAATCGGTATCATGGGGGCACTGGTCGCAAAGCGATCAGGAGCCCGCAAGGTTGTCATCACCGATATCAACCCGGCGCGCCTCGCCCTCGCGCGCAAACTCGGGATAGATCATGTGGTCGATGCATCGGTGCAAAATCTCGCCGATGTCATGAAGGACATCGGCATGACTGAAGGTTTCGATGTCGGTCTTGAAATGTCAGGGGCAGCACCAGCATTTCGGGACATGATCGACAAGATGAACAATGGCGGCAAGATCGCCATTCTCGGCATCGCACCGACCGGTTTCGAGATTGACTGGAACAAGGTAATCTTCAAGATGCTAAATCTCAAAGGCATCTATGGCCGCGAAATGTTCGAGACCTGGTACAAGATGATCGCGTTTGTCCAAGGCGGCCTTGATCTGTCACCCATTATCACACACAGGCTGCCAATCGACGATTTTCAGACCGGCTTTGACGCGATGCGCTCCGGAAGCTCCGGCAAAGTTGTCCTGAGCTGGTAAGTTAGGGAAGTTCCATAACCGACGTTATGCCTCAATCTGCGTCAAGCGGGATGGGTTCAAGGATGAAGTGCAACTTGATAGCTTATGGTCAATGGGCAACGCTGTCGTTTGGCCTTTCGTCGTATCCACTCGTAAGTCATACTGTCGCCATTCAGTCCCCGCGCAAGGTGTGAACAGTCCATACGATTCGGGCAATTCGCCGCGGAGGTGTGCACGAACAATGTGTGATAATGGTTAGTTATATTTTGCCGATGACACGGGGACGTCGATGGAGCGCCTGGATCACAAGCTCGACTGTAAGTCCTGCGGTACTATCTATCTCAAGATTCCCGATGAGGTGCGCCTCATCACGCCGATTGAATGTACCTTGTGTGGCCAATTCCTTGGCTACTGGGGGGAGTTGTCGCGGGATTTTGACCGTCAAGGCGGACAGGAAGGTATTTTCGAGATGAAAGAGGGCCAAATTCTACGCAAAGCATAGATTGGAGCACGCCTTCTGCCATCTTTGCGCGGCTGCAATGAGATCGTGACGGTCACGTTCATTATTCGCTCCGCGGTTTGTGGAAATGATGTCAGATATCACACATTGAATGGTCGAATTACTACGATCCTCGTCCATTCAATAGAGACATTGTCCACATCATCGATCAGTGGTCACAATACGCAACCGCCTGGCGTGTTTCGCCGGAGGAATTCCAAAGATGCGTGAATAGTCGCGACTGAACTGCGAGGGACTGTCATACCCGACGTGGAAGCCGGCACTGGCTGCGTCCATGGCGCTGCTCACCATCAGCCGGCGCGCTTCCTGTATGCGCAACTGGGTTCGGAACTCGATCGGGCTCATTGCGGTGACAGCCCTGAAGTGCTGGTGGAAAGAAGAGCGGCTCATCCCCGCAATCTCCGCAGCCTCCTCGATGCGGCAGGCTTCCTGAAAATGCTTTCGGAGCCACACGATGGCGCGCGCGACTTGGCTAAGTCGGCTGTCGGCCTGTGTCATGTGCCGGATGACAATGCCTCCGGACCCGGTCAGAAGCCGATACAGGATTTCGCTGATCGTAAGCGGGGCCAGCGCCTCGATGTCGCGTGGCTCGTCGAGCAGGCTCGCCAGCCGAACGACCGCGTCCAGCATGGCTGGATTGGTTTGATTGAGCGTCAAGCCCATTGCAAGGGCGACGGGTTCGTCTGGGGCGAGCGGATGCCGAGCAGCGAGTTCCCCGAGCACTGGCAAGTCAAGGTCGAGTTGGAGGCTGAGATACGGCTCCGCTTTGGTGGCTTCGATCACAGATCCCATGACCGGCAGGCCGACGGAAGCAACAAGATATCTTGCCGGATCATAAATGTAGGCTGTCGTTCCCAGTGCCGCCTGCTTGCGCCCTTGTGCGACGAAGCAGACTGTCGGCTCATAAATCACAGGCATAGGCATCGTCGGCGTGGACGATCGAAGAAGCTTCACGCCCGGAATCGCGCCATCGAACGTTCCATCGTGCGGTGCATGCCGAGCGATTATATCGATTAACATCTTTAGTCTGGTCATTTCCTTTTATCCCACAGACCCCAGTCGCAAAAAAGAGTTGAGCGGCGACAATCGGATGATCGTGCAAGAATTTTGGAAACGTTGACTACCTCTCTCGCACTGATCAGCAGCAAATAGGGGTGCATCGAACGACATTACAAGGAGCGTCTCAATATGACTGCACCATCTTCTCTAGACCACTACCGGCTGCTTGGCCGGTCCGGCCTACGCGTTTCGCCACTGGCGCTCGGCACCATGACCTTTGGTCAGGATTGGGGCTGGGGCGCCGATCCGTGCGAGGCCAAGCGCATCTTCGACGCCTATAGCGATCGCGGTGGTAACTTCGTCGATACGTCCGTCAACTACACCAATGGCGCGTCGGAGCGCATCCTCGGCAGCCTCGTCAAGGACAAGAGCGAGCGCACCGTCATTGCCACCAAGTTCACCATGGCACGCGATCCCGCCAATGTGAATTCCGGCGGCAATCACCGTCTCAATCTCGTGCGCTCCGTTGAAACTAGCCTTCGCCAGCTCGACACAGATCGCATCGATCTTTTCTACCTCCACGTCTGGGACTTCACGACGACACCTGAGGAGGTCCTGCGGGCGCTTGATGATCTCGTCCGATCCGGTAAAATCCTCTATGTCGGCATCTGCAACACGCCTGCATGGCGGGTAGCGCAAATGCAGACGCTAGCTGACCTGCGCGGGTGGTCGCCCTTTGTCGCCCTGCAGATCGGATACAGCCTAGTCGAGCGGACCGTCGAGCACGAGTTGCTGCCAATGGCGCAGGCGATGGGACTTGGGGTTCTCCCGTGGTCACCCCTCGGCGGCGGTATCCTTACCGGCAAGTACAGCCGCGCCGACCTGTCGGATGACAATAATGCGAACGTCTCCGCGACGCGCAAGGGGGTAATCGCCTCTTCGGGCCATCTTAATGAACACTCCTTGCTGGTCGCAGACATCGTAGGCGACGTCGCCAAAGAACTCGGCGCCTCGTGCTCGCAGGTCGCGCTTGCCTGGACATTGCAAAATCCAGCTGTAGTCTCACCAGTCATGGGAGCGCGCACCCTGAAGCAGGCTGAGGACAATTTCGGAGCGCTGAGCGTTGCGTTTACCGACGATCACCTCGATCGACTGAATCGGGCGAGCGCGGTTCCGCCAATTTTCCCGGAGAACTTCATCGGCAGGCCGATGGGTCAGCAGTTGATCTTTGGCACGTCTACGGTCGAAAGCAGGAGATGACGCCATGATATTTACCATTCTCACCAAGGGAAGGACCATTCTCGTCGTTGGCACTCTGTTTTGCTTAACATCCCACCCGGCAACATCGCAGGCTGAGTCGACTACGAACTCGCAAGAAGTGCAGGCGAAGCGCAACAAACAAATAGTCACTGCAGCGTTCGATCGCTGGGCGGATGGCAGCTCGGACTTCTTCAACGAGATGCTCGCGCCAGACATCGAATGGACGGTTGAAGGATCAGGGCCGAACGCGGCCACTTACCGGGGTCGTGAGGCATTCATGTCAGGCGCAGTACGCCCCTTCGTCAGTCGCTTGCGTATACCGGTGCGTCCGTTGTCCAAACGGCTTTGGGCAGATGGCGATCATGTCATCATCAATTGGGAAGGCGAAGCCATCGCCCAAGACGGTCGCCCATATCGAAACCGCTATGTGTGGATATTCCGCATGGCAGGAGGCAAGGCCACCGAGGTCAACGCGTTCCTTGACCTCGCGCCTTATGACGACGTGCTACGGCGCATCCCGGCACCCGGGGAAGAAGGCGCGCAATGACAGACAATCTGATTTTGGCACGCCGGCTTGCGGCGCTCGCCGGAGTGACTTTCACCGCCGCCTTCGGTGTCGCCCCGCTCACGCAGTTGGGCGCGGCGAGCGCTGACCAGTTCGCAACAACAGCACAGGACAAGAAGATGAAACACCACACCTATGTCGGCATGTGGGTCACTGCCGACGGCATTATCAGGCAGGAACTACTAAGTAACGGGCGATACGATGAAGCGCGCGGAACACGCAAGAGCTCATATCAGGGACGATACGAAATCAGAGGAAACCGCATCGACTACTGGGATGATACTGGCTTCACCGCCGACGGCACGTTCGTTGGCCAGGACGAGCTCCATCATGGCGGAATGATCTTCTATCGCGAGAGATAAGTAGATATTGCTGGCTCTGAGGGATCGGAAGGGTGCCGGACGGAGGTGGTCGCACGGATAATTTACAGAACGCGTCATTTGCCCGGACCAGTTTTTAGGAGCCACCTAGCGGCGCTGGCAGACATGGCATTAACATCCAAGACAAAATTCAGCCTCGAAACGCGCGCAAGCAAGGTTATACAATCAAGGAGAACTGATGTTTGACCACGTCAAATTCGGAGTCAGCGACTATTCGGCGAGCAAAGCGTTTTTCCTCAAAGCACTAGAACCGCTCGGAGTAGCCGTTGTCTCGGAGGGGACGCCGACATACGGTGTCGAGCTTAGCCCACAGGGCAAGGCCTCGTTGTGCCTGTACAAAACCGAGGAGAAACCGGCGCACCTTCACCTTGCGTTCACCGCTGAGGATCGTCAGCAAGTGGAAGCTTTCTACCGCGCGGCTCTGGAGGCGGGAGGTAACGATAATGGCGCGCCAGGTCTGCGCCCACACTACCACGCGAACTACTATGCGGCTTTCGTCATTGGTCCAGATGGGCACAACATCGAAGTGGTTTGCCACAAACCCGAGGCTTGACTCTTCCATTAGGCAGGCCACGGACGGGTTGCTCCTTCCCGAGACCACTCGACGAAAAGCTGAAGCCGTTAACCTGCAGGACCCGTATAACCGATCGCATTTGGCCCGCCGTTCATCTGTCTAAGTTTCGTTATATACTGTTGGGGGCGCATCAAGTGACCCGGGGTCTTGTAGCCCATCGAGCGCGCGATCTCCCCGACGAAAGCATTGCAATTGTAAACGGTCGCTTGCCAGAAACGGGATCGCGCCTGCAACTTGCGTATATATGCAACGACTGTACGATATTCGGTTTCGTTCAACATGACCCGCCAGCTTGCCGACTTGTAACGGTCCTCCAGATCACCGTCACTTGCCCCGGTCTCGGCTGGTACGGGTATATAATGACCTAGAACGTAGGGAACTGGGCTGTTTGAGGCGGGGTGGAGTCCAGCCACGTCCTTGTCGATCATCTGACCGGCTTTATTGAGCCGGCCAAACATTACATATGAATGGCCATAGGTGAGAGCATAGCGGGAGCGGAACTCAATGAAATACCGCCCCTCTCCCGCTTGCTGCAATGCTTGTGTACTGGTGCGAGCCCGCGACGTCGCCGTTACATGCCCTGAACCCTGGTTGTTGTAAGACACTACATTGGGTTTTATTTGCGCGTTCGGCGCACATCCAGCAAGCACAACCATTCCCAATGCGAGCAACCACAACCGGCCATTCAACAACATCATACCATCCTCACCACCTTGAGCGCTTTATCAGCGCCAATTGACGGCGGCCGATGACACCCATAGGTGCCGGCGACTTTGTTCGACGGAGACAGGAAAGCAAATACTTTCCCACAGCACAGAAAGGGGTATTATTTATAGACTGGCGCCGCTGCCGGTTCTTCCATCGGCGGGGGAGCTTTCCCCTTACCAATCGATCCGCAGGCGCTCAAACTGAAAACTGAAAGTACGGCAGCTACGGTGATCAGAATTCTCTTCATCAGATATTCCTTTCCTCAAGTTAAGTAGGCCTAACAACCGCAGACTACCACAAATAGTAGTTGTTGCTAATACCCGCTGGGCGGAAACACACGGATCGTGTCACATTTGTCACAATCCTGCTCTTGCCACGGAAAATCTGTACATGCTGGTTGTTATATGATCAGGACTGGCGTCCCCAGCGGCGTACGTTCGTAAAGGTAAAGGGCATCTTCGTTGGTGAGCCGGATGCATCCGTTGGAAACAGCTTGACCGATCAGCCAAGGCTGGTTTGTGCCGTGAAGACGGAACATCGTGTCGCGCCCATTCCGATAGAGATAGAGGGCACAAGCACCCAGCGGATTATTGGGCCCTCCCGGTACGCCTCCTGCATACTGCGCGAGGTGCGGCTTTCGCTGGATCATACGTGTCGTTGGTGTCCATGAGGGCCATTCTTCCTTCCGCCCAATGGTCGCCCTGCCCTTCATCGTCAGCCCCTCCTCGCCGACCGATATGCCATATCGGGTTGCCGAACCGTTTTCCTCAACGGCGTAAAGGAACCGCTCATAGGTGTTAACGACAATCGTACCGGGCGCCTCGGATCCGGTATAAGCAACGCGCTGCCGTCGCAGACGACGATCCAGGTAGGGGCGTCCTCCCAAGCCAAACGAGAACGGCTGCCAAGTTTCACGGGCTGGGGAACAGCCAGCCACCATCAGAACCAGTCCAGACAAAACCAAACCACGACGCGTCAATTTCGCATTCTTCATCTTATCCCAGCCCTGCACCGCCCAGCACCACTGCGCATTACCCTAACATTCCAACACCTCTTGGCCAAGTCGTGGCGACACCGCCAGGTAAAAAGGGTGCCTCGGGCAGTGAAAGTATCCAAGAATCAACAATCGCCATGGCCGTCCCCGTCGTCCCTGCCCAAGAGATTTGTTGAGCTTCCACGGAAGATTGCGCCAGTATTCTCTCGTGCCCAGAAGGGCGTTGAAATTAAGGAACTTAAGCAAGGCACCGGGGTTAGAGAAGTGGTTGGCGCCGGAGCAGACGGCGCCCTTTTGCGCCAAGCGATAACGCGCTGATCGCCGCAAGTTCCTGACAGGAGGTATTCGTGGTCGCAAATAGACAAAGTCCTCAAGGGACTCCGAGCAGCGATGAGCTGCTGCGGCTGGTCATCGAGAGCGCCAAGGACTACGCGATCTTTTCCATGGATCCCAACGGAATAGTCACAAGCTGGAATTCCGGCGCAGAGCGGGTGCTCGGCTATAGCGACGAGGAAATGATCGGTCACTCGGCTGACGTTATTTTCACACCCGAAGACAGGGAGGCGGGCGTTCCGGACGAGGAGCGGATGCACGCCCAAGTACACGGTCGGGCCGAGGATGACCGTTGGCAGGTGCGCAGCGATGGCTCATATCTCTTCGCCTCGGGCCTGACCATGCCACTGGAGGACAGGAGTCTCGGGTTCGTTAAAATCTTACGCGACAGAACGGAACAGCATCAGGCAGAAGCACGCCTGAGGGAAAACGAAGAGCGCTTTCGGATCCTCGCAACCAGCATTCCGCAACTCGTATTCCGCTCACGCGGCGATGGCAACAGGACATGGGGCAGCCCGCAATGGGTTGAATTTACCGGGCTCAGCCTTAAGGAAAGTGTCGGCTTCGGTTGGCTTGATGCCATTCACCCCGACGACCACGAACTGACACACTCGGCTTGGCGAGATGCTGCAACAACTGGTGACTACTATGTGGAACATCGCGTACGCCGACAGTCAGACGGCGAATTTCGATGGCATCAAACGCGTGCGCGCCGCGTCGAGGGCGATGAGATCATGAGCGGAGACTGGGTTGGCACCATGACGGACGTTCACGATCTACGTGGCCTGAAGGACCGGCAGCAGATGTTGATGGCAGAGCTTCAGCACCGCACACGCAACCTGCTTGCCGTCGTCCAGTCGATCGCCAATCAAACGCTCCGCACGAGTACATCGCTGGAGACATTCGGTTCGGAATATTCAAGCCGGTTGCGTGCTCTTGGCCGCGTGCAGGGTCTTCTTGCCCGAGCCGAGGCAAATGTCGACCTGCGCGACATCGTCAATTCCGAGCTTGCGGCACATGTAAATTCGTCCAAAGAGGATAATATCCGCATTGAAGGCCAGTCGGTAGCGCTGCCAGCAGCTTCTGCCCAGGCACTGGGTCTCGCGCTGCATGAGCTTGCAACAAATGCGGTAAAGCACGGCGCGCTCGCTCAGGACGATGGAAAGCTTGACGTGGTCTGGAAAGTATCACCAGACGGACGAGTCACGCTGAATTGGAACGAGAGCGGCGTGAATATGCCAAACAAGGAGCGGCCAAAGCGTAAAGGTTATGGCAGTGAATTGATCGAACGCGCATTGCCATATCAGCTCAACGCTGAAACCAAGCTTGAATTTGCGACCGACGGTGTCCGGTGCGCAATAACAGTTTCCGCTGGTCAATCTTGAATGGAGGGCAGTATGGTTGATGCTGACACGGTAAATCTTGAAGGCAAACGGCTTCTAGTCGTCGAAGACGAATATCTGATAGCGATGGACCTTTCTCATTTTCTCGAGAAGCTCGGTGCCAAAATCGTCGGCCCCGCCGGTTCGATCGAGGACGCGCTAAAGCTCGTGGAATCGTACGACGCACTAGATGGTGCGATTCTTGATATCAATCTTCGTGGCGGGCGGGTGTTCCCTGTCGCGGACGCCTTGGCTAATCGTGGCGTGCCTTTCGTATTTACTACCGGCTACGACGCATTCACTGTTCCCGATGTATATGAGGACGTTCCTCGTTGCGAGAAGCCTATCGACGAGAACCTAGTGGCAACCCTCATCGCCAGACTCGGTTCGGAACGTTGATCGGACGCGACCTTTCCGATATTTCAATGAAGCCTGAACTCACCCTCTACCTGACGCCATTCGCTCGGTCCGATCAATCGCTGGTGCGTGTATCGGACGGAATGCAGCGGTCCATCCAGCTTGCGTTGCCAGAACTCCAAGAACCGCGTCATCTCCGGAAAGTCGGGAGCAAGATCGTATTCCTGCCAAATGAACGTCTGGAGCACGGACTTGAAATTCGGCATGCGGTAAAGGATGTGAGCCGTAGTCAATCCGTAGCCATGAAGCTGTCGTTCCATATCTGAGGAAAGTCGCATGAGATTCTCCATCGTAGACACTTTCTGCAGCATGTAGTTGTTCGACAACGATGTAAACAGTTTATTGTTCCATTACAGCAGGTTAGCAGCCGTTGCAATCGAGTGCTAACGATTTACTTTGCAGCAGTTCGACGATCATGCCCTCCCTATGACTCGACGCTCCTGTTTACCTCTTTTACGTGTTCGAGGAACCGCTTTTCGAAGGTCTTCCATAGCATGCGGATCTTGGGATCAACCGGCTCCTGCGCGATCATTTTGCCAAGTGCCTTTAGCTGGTCCTCAAGCTGCAGGAGAGAACTTCCGGCACCAGCGGCTTTATCATTTTCAGGCATTTCATCTCCGATCGGTTCAAAGTGAACACAGTCATTGTATCAGCGCAAGCTGAACGGCGGATTTACAAAGTTCTCTAGCTAGAGAACTCATCAGGCCCCGCCACGTGTTTTATGAAGTGCGCCGAAAAGAGCGTTATCTCAAATATTGATTTGCATGTGTGTGCAGCCCTCCTCATGTATATATCCGACGACACATTCGCACCACACTCCGCAAACTAACGGCCCTACCGACGATGCAAACAGATCTCTTTGGAAAATTGCCGACAGAGCTTCCAGAAGGATTTAAATACGCTCCTGATGTAGTGTCCTCCGCCTTGCAGCAATCTTTGTTGCAGGAGCTTCCCAAGCTGCCCTTCGAGGCCTTTGACTTTCACGGCTTCAAGGGTAGACGGCGTGTGGTTTCCTATGGCTGGAAGTATGATTTCGATGCCGAGAAGCTGGGGGCCGGCCCTGAGATACCGCGCTTTCTATTTCCTGTACGGAGGGTGGCCGCGCGCTTCGCAGGCCTATCATCCGAGCAACTCCAGCACGCCCTGATCACAGAGTATAGCCCAGGCGCTCCTATCGGCTGGCATAAGGACAAGGCTGTCTTCGGCGTCGTCGTTGGAATATCCCTGCTTTCTGCGTGTACATTCCGGTTACGGCGAAAAATCAATGGAAAATGGGAGCGTGTGTCGATCATCGCCGAACCCGGTTCTGCATATTTGATGAGCGGATCGGCGCGGACAGAGTGGGAACACTCCATTCCGCCAGTGGATCGCTTGCGATATTCCATCACCTTCCGCGAACTAAGAACAAGCAGCTGACCTCGTGTACAGTTCGGATGCACCGCCTCGGCATGGCCAATCCATTAGCGGGCAGGATCAGGTTGTTTCAATTTGCAGGACGAAGGTATAATATACAGGTCGTTCTAATTGTACTTAATTGCTTAAATGGCGGGAAATCTCCCCGTGGTAAACGTCTTTACATCAAGACAAGGAGAGTTCCTAAAGATGATTATCGCAACCGAAGTAACCGAAATCTCGTTTTCTACACAGCGCAAGAATGTTTTGTCACTATTTACGTCAAGACTGGCGAAAATTGCGCTAGCGGCCGTTCTGATGGGTGCGGTTGGGTTCACCGAAGCTGCCCAAGCACAATCATCTTCGCTTGAGATTTCCTATGCCCGGAACCTGAAAAATTCGGTCAAAACGGCGAAGGTAGTCAAGACCAGAAAGCTGGCTATCAAGGCATCTTTTCTAGGCCGCGCCCCCTTTATTTGCACACCAAGCGGTTTTGGCCAGAAATCATCTTGCTTCGCACGCTGAGCCGCCGGGCGTATCCGCCGCATGCCGCCAGCAGGTGAATAGTTGAAGCCGGCCGGCAATCCGGACGGCTTCAACGAACGTCCTACTTCACAGTTGAAAATTTCGCCCGCATCCGGTCGAAACGCGCGGTAGCATAATCACCAGGCTGCAATTTGCGATATTCGTCGCCCGAACCCGCGGGGCTGGTTTTAAATGCATACCATTCCCCATCGGGTTCGCGCTTCTGAAATATCGCGTTTCCCTTCTTGCGGTGGCTGAAGCAAGTCAAAGCATCGGCTTTACCGGTCTTTGCATACCACATAGCTTTGAAGCAAAGTTTCCCAGGATCGGTAACGAACCACCGGCCCGCGCCGTATGATCCAGACCCCTCACCCGTCCAAGCCCTGAACTCGCGCTGTTTCACGGCAAAATAGCCAGCACCATCCTTCCATAGCCAGGATCGATTGCCATAGAGCTTGACCAATTCATTGCTGGTCAGGGGTTCGGACATCGCCGGTGGCTTCGTCATCTTGGTCTGTGCGGCATCGGCGTCAAAGGCAACTGCACCCATGGCAGCAATGATCGCGCACAGAAGCGATAGTGTTCTTATCTTTTTCATTTGTTCGTCCTCCTGAACGGGATTGATCAATGCGCTAGTTTACGACTTCGTCGCTGACGACGCGCCAGTTAGGCAGCCCGTAAGGCTTCGGCCAAGGGTAAACTTCCTTGTCGTTGAAGTAGACGACAGCCGTCAGGTCCGGGAATTCCGGATATTGTTTGGCTGCATTGTCGGCCCAGTTGCGGACGTAGTCGGCATCGCCCTCATAGCCCAACTCGGCTACGACAATTGGTTTCCCAAAGGCGGCGGCAAGGCGGTAGCCGGGCGCAAGTATTTCGGCGAAAGTTCTTTCTTTTCCGAACTTGTCGACGTCGTATTGCTGCAACCCGAACACCGACAGACCGATGAGGTCGACGACGTCATCGCCGGGATAGAAGGCCGCAAGATCAGGCTCACCCTTAGGCGACCACATGTATTTCGCCGTCTTGTTATGCTGGCGGCAGACTGTCACCATCCGCCTGTAGGCCGAGGCGTAATCAGCAGCCTTCCAGTGCGACCAGGTGAACTGGTTGTCTGTCGCATCCATTTCCTGTGCCCAGCGGATGGTGACATCGCTCTTGAGCCCCGCCGCAGTCGAACAGACCGCAGCCATATTGGCATCGTACTTGCCGGCCAGAATACCGCTGATCAGTTGTTCCGGCGATGATCTCCAGTCAACGGCCCAAGACCACGGCTCGACCGTGATGAAAAGCTTTCTTCCGCGTTGCTGGGCATAATCGTCGGCGATGGACAAGGATGAAAGGTCGACGTCTTCCCATGGCAGAAAGAGGTGCTCGATCTTGGAGTTCGGATCGGCGCTAAAGTCGGCATGCGGATCATACGCACCAAACGTTACCGAGTTGGGGCCGATGATCGGCCGCTTGTCTAAAGCATGATTCGCATTCGGCTTGATGTTGGTGGGTATCCCTCGGGGCACACTGGCCGCGAGCACCGTTCCAGTTAACAGCAATGATGCAAATGAAACTGCGATTGCTGTGCGTGTTTTGTTATTGTTCATGGTCTTGTCCTCCTGCTAGCATTCGTCAACGTGTTGCCTGCTAGTCTTTTTTGATTTTGAAGATCGGATTTGATTGTTCCTATGTCCGCAGACACAAGATTTTCCTTCACGAGCTTTTTGAACTCGTCAGTTTCAGCCGGCACGGCATGCCGGAAGATGTACCAGGAGCCGGACGGCTCCTTCTTTTGATAGATGGTTTCACCAGCGCGCTTATGGCTGAAACAGATTGTATTGGGATGAACCCCGGAAACGGTGTGCCATTCGGCATTGAGGCATAGGCGGCCGTCGTCGGTTACCACCCACCGGCCTTGTGCCCATGCGGTTGTATCTCCTGCACCGGTGCTTGCCGTGAAACGACGTCCAGCATCGTCAAAGCGGCCGGCACCGTCGGCCCAAGCCCACGACCTGTCGCGGTACAGCATGTAAAGCTCAACACCTGTCATTGGCTTTGCATCCGCCGACGGAACGGCACTCTCCTCGGCATAAGCGCCATGAATGAAGGCGAAAGCCGGCAGACAGAGCGACACGAGAACGGCACGGCGTAATCCTTTGGCGCTCAGCCTTGGCTGAATGTTTCCTTGCGTAGCTCCCCGGCGCTCAAATTGGTTAGTTAGTATTGTTCTTAGTTTCATTTTGTGTCGCTCTCCTCGAGCCCTTCTTCTTGTGAGAAGTTGTTGGTAGGCGCTACTGGCAGCCACCGTGGCTTGAATGTCAGGCTCCGCAGCTCTCCGCTCCCGATTCCGGCGCCTGACACTGCGTACCTCGTCTCGTAGAGTTGCAATCTGCCTGCACCCCACGCGAGTGAATCCAGTCCTTCTTTCCCGCGTTCAAAAGTTGCAAATCCTGGCAGGACGATGAGAGCGAGGAGGCTCGCGGCCATAGCCGGACGATAGGTCCTTGTCCGGAATCTAACGATATTCTCTCTTGCATGCTGGACGACAATGGTCAGAAACAGGAGCGTATAGAGCACAGCATTGACGATCGCGAAGATATAGAACCCGCGTGTTTCCCCCGCATCCTGCACCAGTAAAACTGGCAGAACGGACGCTATCGACAGAAGCCCATAGGGCATGAGAACCCGCGAAGGTAACGGATCGACTTCGGACGCACCTTTAGGTGTAATGCGAAAATCGACGTGTGAACCCGTGATCCAGTCGCGGACAGCAGCAACGGTTCCCACCAGCGCCCACGGCCAACGTGCAAATAGAAAAAACATCGTTTCCCAGCACAGGATTTTTGAATCGAACGGCCGAAACGAGCCGGTGGCGCGCCAACGATAGACCAATACCATCAATGCAATGTAGAGCGGCGTGAAGTGAGCAAGAAAATCTACATAGGTCACGGCTACAAAGTTTTGTTTGCTAAGGAGAGCCAAGATCGGCATTGCGAACATCAGTGCCATGAAGAAGGCAAAAAGCGGATACCAAAGCTGAGCAAACAGAAACGAGAATTTCAGCTTCAATGACAGGCGCGGGACGTAGATTGGCGAATACTGCAGGAGCAGCATGACTAAGCTGCGAGACCACTGGAATTCCTGTGTAACAAGATCGGCGAATGTGCTCGGGCCGTCTCCATGGGCAATGGCGTCAAGCGCATGCACACCGCGCCAGCCATAAGCGCTCATGATCAAGGTCGTGGAGTGATCTTCGGCTAGTTCCGGCCCAAGGCCCCCAATTTGCTTGAGTGCAGCCGTCCGCACGGCGTAATGCGATCCGATGCAAAGTGGGGCCAGGCCTCCGGTGTAGCCCGCCTGAAGCGAGCCATGCATGTTAGCTTCGGCATAGAGTCTTCCCCGTGCGGACCAGCTTTTCGAAGCATTTTGATCGCAAATGCTCGGTGCCGATACGTAGCCAACACCAGGATCGGCAAACGGGCGCAGCATCTCGATGAGATATCCCGCCTCGGGGACATGATCGGCGTCTAGCTGCACAACGAAATCATACCTGTCATAGCCGTAGTGATCGTAGAAAAACGCGAGATTGCCTTCCTTGCAGCGCGTGCGGCGTGGCCAGGTGGATAGATGATAGTCCGGTCGGTTCTTTCGCGTGGAAACGAAAACGCCGTGCTGCTTGCACCATCTCAGTGTTTCGAGTGTCGGATCTTCGTCCGCAAGCCACACGTCATGGGGGAACTCCTGGGCTAGCATCGCCTTCAGGGTTGTTGCCACTATGGAAAAAGGTTCAGAGGGCGCTTTCGTCACAACCATGGCGACCCGGCTACCGGCTGGCAACCTGAGCGCTCCGTTCGGCTTCCTCGCACGATAGAAAATGGCCATGAAGTAGCCTGGCAACAGTGTTACCCAAGCGAGAATGGCAGTAACGGAGACGAAGCCCCAAAAGCCGATATAGTGCTCCGGCTGCAGCCACCAAGACCAGAAATAGACGAGGAAGGCCAGCCAGATCGCTGCACCAACGAGGTATTCCGTCTTCCTGGATCCCGTCAGAACCGGTACCAGAAATGGCTCCTGCTCTACGCTACTTTCTTGTATTTCGCTCATGCCCGTGACTCCAGTCCAAAGAATGGAGCGGCGGTGCGGACAATCGTTTCCAGATCGGAATATTCAGGTGCAAACCCAAGCGCGCTGCGAGCAAAGGTCGGGTCCGCATAGAGCGCTGGCGGATCGCCGGCGCGCCTGGGGTGCATTTCGACAGGCACTTCGCGTTTCGTAACGCGCCCAATTGTTTCGATGATTTCCCCTATCGAAGAGCCGCGGCCCGTTCCGAGATTGACGGCGAGGTTTTCGCCCCCGGCAAGGAGATGATCCAACGCCTGCACATGTGCACGTGCGAGGTCCGTCACATGAATGTAATCGCGAACGCAGGTGCCATCATCAGTGGCATAATCGTCACCGTAAACACTCAGGTGCCCGATCGATCCTCCCGCAGCGAGCAGTGCTCGCGGGATCAGATGCGTTTCGGGCTCGTGCCACTCGCCGAGTTCCCCTTCAGGATCGGCACCACAGGCATTGAAATACCGCAGTGCCACGTACCTCAGTGCATAGGCCGCTGCATAGTCCTGGAGAATTTGCTCCGCAATCAGCTTGGTCCTACCGTACGGATTAATCGGTCGCTGAGGTGTATCCTCGGTGATAGGCAGTACGTCCGGCACACCATATGTGGCACAGCTCGACGAGAAGATAACCTTGTCGATTGCTGCGTGGCGGCAGGCATCCAGAAGGGACAGCGTCCCGGCCACGTTGTTGCGATAGTATTTCGCAGGGTCCTCTACGGACTCGCCAACATAGGCCGATGCTGCAAAGTGCACTACTGCATCCGGCTCATACTGTGCGAGTGTCCGGGCTAGGCTGCTCGTGTCGAGGATGTCGCCGTGCACGAACGGTCCCCAGCGCACTGACGAATGATTTCCGGTAACCAGATTATCAAAGACGATCGGCTCAAGGCCGTTCGCGTGCAACAGCTTGGCGGTATGACTACCGATATAGCCGGCACCGCCCGCAACGAGAACTCTGCGCGGAGACATTATGCAATCTCCGCAAGTTCATGTGCTTCCTCGGAGAGAAGTCGGTCGAAGTAATGGATCGTCTTTTCAAGGCCGGTGGCGAGTGGCACCATGGGCTGCCACCCCAACTCACGCTGAGCCAGAGAAATGTCTGGGCGGCGCTGGCGCGGATCATCTGTCGGCAAAGGATTGCGAATGGTCTTCGAACGGGAGCCTGTCATCTGGATTACCATCTCTGCAAGTTCAAGAATGGTAAATTCAACCGGATTTCCGAGATTGACCGGTCCGGTGAACGATGGCTCGGTTGCCATTAATTGCTGGAACCCATCAATGAGATCGTTAACAAAGCAGAACGAGCGTGTCTGCGAGCCATCACCATAAATGGTAATGTCCTGGCCCTTTAACGCCTGCACGATGAAGTTGGAGACGACCCGGCCATCATCGGGACGCATATGCGGTCCATACGTATTGAATATCCGCGCTACCTTGATCTCGACGTGATGCTTCTTGTTGAAATCGAAGAACAGCGTTTCGGCGCTACGCTTGCCTTCGTCATAGCAGGAACGTGGGCCGAATGAGTTGACGTTACCCCAATATCCCTCGACCTGTGGGTGAACCAGTGGATCGCCGTATATTTCGGATGTCGACGCCTGGAAAATGCGTGCTCCGGTGCGCGCCGCCAACTCCAGCAGATTGAGCGCTCCCAGAACGCACGTCTTCATCGTGTGTACCGGATCTGCCTGGTAATGCGGAGGCGATGCCGGGCAAGCAAGATTGTAGATCTCGTCAACTTCGATATCGATCGGATCGACCACGTCATGCTTCAAAACACTAAAGCGATCGAAATTGCGCAGATGACGAATGTTGCGCTCGAGCCCCGTCGAAAAATTATCGACGCAGATAACAGTGTGGCCGGCCTTGAGAAGCCGTTCGCAAAGATGCGACCCGAGAAAACCAGCGCCGCCGGTTACGAGAACATGGCGCGGCCGTTGTTTTGAGCGGACCACTCGCACATCACCGAAGAGTGCGTTCACATTTGGACGGGAAGATAGCGGGCGCATTGTTTTCATTGATCTGACCCCAAAAACTTGTTTTTCTTTTCGATCGGCGGCGTCCGTTTTTCTTCAATCCGAACCGTCGAATTTGTTTTGACGCCGTCGTCGTTCTTGTTTTTGGTATACTTTCTTGCCCTTGGACTGTCGTTAGATGCGCATCCGGGAACTTGCCGCTCCGTCCATATTTGGGCTGCACAGCCGGAGTTTGATAGAAAAAACGCGTATCGGCAGAATATGGCGGGCGTCGCTGCCCTCGCCCGTTGCGGCGGCTACGGGGCTCAGACGATATTCTGGATTGTTGCGGATACGCGTGGGAATGCCGGCGTTCCGTTCACCCTCAATGGCCGAGCGATTTAAGCCACTCGTCGAAAGAATGTCCGGTCTCGCCGATTTCCGCCGGTGAAACAGCATGCGCAAAATATGGCGGCACCGCAACGCTGCGCGCCTCGCGCGGGCTGTAGCCGAATTCCTTGCTGAATGCCCGACTGAAATGGGCTGCGGACGTGTAGCCTACGGCGGCCGCTATTTCGATGATCTGCTGCCGGTTGGCCGAATTGCTAAGTGCCGCGTGCGCCGACAAGAGGCGCCGCTTTTGTATGTAGTGAAGAACACCGCCGCTTGGCTCGAACAACTGGTAAAGCCGTGTCCGCGAAATCCCAAGTTCGCGGCACAGCGTATCCGGTGTGAGATCGGGTGAATTCAGATTTCGCTGCACGTGGCGGCGAACTCGCTCCATAAGCGCCAGATTGCCCTGCGTTTCAGTTGTACCGGATGTGTCGGTGGATGATGAGACGCAAGTAATGATCATATCCCTCGTCGTCTGCACTATCTGAGGAAGATCCTTCGCGGTCAGACTGGCAAGATTGGTTTCGATACTGTCGAGGTATTCGATCAGCAACTTGGTATAGTTTCCGGATATGCTCGTGTTGTTCTTTATATCTTTGCCGATTTCAGTAAACAACTCGCGTGGCAGGAATACAGACATACTTTTTGCGTCGGTCGTGCGGCCTCGAAATGGGTACCCGAGCGATCTGAACTCGACTTTGCCCGGTTCTCCCTCGCAAACAAGTCCGTCCACTTCCGTCCATGTCCGGCCGGAGCGCAGCACGACGACGTGCCAATGGTCAATTGTATTGGACCGCAGTCTTGCGGATGATCTTAGATAACTGTGGGCGGGGGCGTCCTGCTGCACGACAAGCATGCTGCCAAGATTCCAAGCTGTATGATCCGCGGGAAACCCGCTCTCCGTACCGGCACCTTCCGGCAATTTGATGTCGACGAGCGGCGCCAAATACGTCTGCCAAGCGGCAAACTGATCGCTAGGGGGCAAATCGCGGGTGGTGAATTTCAAGGGTTGGAGGGCGGGGAACGTGGCCGCAACCGCATCCTCGACAGGTCTTGCGGACCGGGGCCAACGGCGTCGTTCTCCATGCACTGGCGGGGCATCGCCTCCTGTATCATCCGGTGACGCGAGCGGTTGTGACAGCTGTTTGCCTTTTCTGGCGTCTGGCAAATCTATCCTCCTGACAACGGAAACCGGTTTTCCTGTCGTACGATGAGTAAACCCGACGTGCCTTCATCGCACAGCGAGGTTAACGTCCCGTTGAAGGTCTAAATTCGGGGATAGCCATAAAAATAGAGGCCGAACTGGTATATCCTCGTGACCGATCTTGGAAGCGCAACATGGGGCACGACTTCAGCTTCTAAGTCAATATCAAAACGAAGGAAGTCGCGCCGGGGAATTTGTCCGGCGCGATAGATTAATTCGTATTGGATTACGAGCGTTATTGCTCGCGGAATGCACGGTTGAATTGATCAGCCAGAGGTTTGGAGAGGAACGACATGGCGGTGCGCTGTTCTGTCGAAACGAAGACTTCTACTGGCATGCCTGGCAGGAGCGTACTTCCTCCAAGCTTTTCAAGTTCGTCTGACGGCACAACCACGTCCGCCAGGTAGAATACCTGACCAGTCGCGGGATCGCTGCTGGTTGCGGCGGAGACATAGGCAATACGGCCAAAGAGTTCAGGTGTTGTGCGCTGGTTGAAGGCCGAAAAACGCAGCTTTGCCGGCTGGCCGACGAAAACCTGGTCGATATCGGTTGGCGCCAGCTTGGCCTCGATCTTCAGTGCCGCGTCTTCCGGAACGAGCGTGACCAGCTTCTCGGCAGGCGTGATGACGCCGCCAATCGTATGTACAGACAGTTCGTTGACCGTGCCGGAGAGCGGCGCTCTTATATCCGCGCGCGCCAGACGGTCTTCGATTGCCACCCGCCGCTCCCTGAGTTCTGAGAGTTTCGGTTCGATCGAACTCAGTTCGCGTTGTGCTTCCGTCCGTGCCGTCTCGTCAATGGCTAGTATCTGCAGGCGGATTTCACCCATGCGGGCCTTGGCCCTGGCAATATTGGCCTCCACCTCGCCGCGTTCGCCCAGTAGCTTGGCCATTTCTCGATCAATGATATATTTGCGTGACGTTTCGATCAGCCGCTTGTCTGTCAGCCCCTTTATCTTGCCATGTTCGGTCGTCACCAGCGCAATCTCATCGATTTTGGCATCGCGCTGCGATTGCAGCCCTTTTATCTCCTCGCCGAGCTGATCGATACCCAGTGTAAGTTGTTCCTTCTGGCTTTTGCGGTTCTGCCGATTGCCATCAAACATGCGGTTCTCGCCGAAAAAGACGTGTGGGAAATCCTTTACCCTGGACGTCAGTTCGGGCGAGAATTCTATTGAATCGCGATTATCGCGCTCCGCCATGAGCCGGGCCTGTTTTGCCATTAGCTCAACAAGTTGGGTCCGAACGATCGAAAGTTCTGCGCGCGTTTCGGCGTCGTCCAGCCGCAGCATAACTTGTCCCTTTGTGACAAAATCACCCTCTCTGACGGCGATCTCGCTGATGATGCCGCCATCCCGGTGCTGAATTGATTTCAAGTTCTGATCTACCTTGACCATTCCCGGAGCAATGATCGCCCCGGTGAGCTGGGCCGTTGCGGCCCAACCTCCTGCTCCCACAAAGAGAAGCATACCGAGGGTGATCCCCGCAAAGACGCGCGGCCCAACTGGAAAACTATTGTCGCCCTCGATCAGGCTTGTAGAGCCGCTGGCATTGTTTTTGTGTTTTTGTCGGCCGAACATATTTCACTCCCGCTCACATCCAGATGGTGTTCTTCAAGTATTTTCGACGACCATCAACATGTGATGGCCTGTTAGATTAATCGTCATTTCATAGTGTTCATCGCGGTCCATATCGACTTCGATCAGTGTCTTCTGAAGTTCGTCCGTTCCCTCATGTCGAACCCGGATAGGCAGCGGTTGCGCGCCAGCTTCCTCCCCATAAGTATCCTCGAACCGGTCTTCCAGCGTATCGATGACGTCTTCGAATATCTCGTATCTCGACATCTCGATGCGATCCCCCACCATGAAGTCGAGGATTTGGTGGATGACCTCGGCGCTGGAACTGCCTTCGGGTATCGCGAACTGGAATGTGTCAGCGCCACCATTGCCTTCCAGGATCATGGCGGTCGTACCCACATTTATCTGATCGTTGGAAGTGCTTCCGACTACCTGTTCGAAACCGGAAATCACATCTTGGCCGATGTCGAATCCAGTCGCCGTGCCGGTGTTCAGGTCGACAAGCACGCCCTGCGCAGCCTGCGAATAGTCGAGGGTGTCGAAGCCTTCCTCTCCCTCGTATCTGTCGTTGGCGGCGTCCGCCGCGGCGAGCACGGAATCGTCGCCTGCGCCAGCCAGTACGACATCCGCGCCTTCGCCATCGCTTAGCACGTCGTGGCCTTCGCCACCGCAGAGGATGTCGTCCCCGCCGCCGCCCGAAACCACATCATCACCGCAGCAAGCTATCAGCGTCTCATCTTCGGCACCGCCGGTGATCTTATCGTCACCATCTCCTGTCTTGATTACTTCGAAATTAACTATGCTGTCCTCGCCAATTTCCGTGCCGCTAGCATTTGCAGCGACCAGATCGACAACCACGTCCATCAGTGCAGCCGAATAGTCCAGCGTGTCGATGTCGGCACCGCCATCATATGTGTCTACTTCACTGTCCATGGCGGCGGTGACGGTATCATCACCATTGTTTCCGCTTACAGTATCCGCCCCTGCCCCATCCGATAGCTGATCATCGCCCTCGCCGCCCGACACGACGTCTGCGCCGCTGGCGCCATCGATACGGTCATTGCCGCCGTTGCCGTAAATTTCATCGGCGCCATCACTGCCCTTGATGTCGTCCTGTCCTGACCCGGCCCGCAGAACCTCGAAGGGCGAGAACGTATCTTCACCGATCTCCTCACTGGAGGCAGTTCCTGCGGCGAGATCGATCATGCTGCCATTTTGGGCAGCCGTATAGTCGAGTGTATCACGGCCGGGGCCGCCATCATACTGGTCGGCCACCTGATCGGCATCGCCTATGACAGTATCGTTGCCATCGCCGCCACGCACGACGTCCTTGTTATTACCGCCACTGAGAATATCATCGCCAAAGCCACCGTTGAGCTCGTCAGCACCCGCCTGGCCGAGAATGATGTCATTACCGTCGCCGCCGTCCAGTTTGTCGTCGCCGCCGTCGCCGTGAATCGTATCGCGGCCATGTTCGCCCGCCATACTGTCATTGCCTTCGCCGCCGAAAAGCAGGTCGTCATCACGCCCGCCGTTGATTGTGTCGTTACCGCTGTCACCGAATATCGTATCGCGCCCCTCCTCGCCGAAGAGCCGGTCATTGCCGCTGCCGCCCCAAACCTGATCGTCGCCGAGCCCGGCAAGGACGATGTCATCGCCGGCCCCCGCGAAGATGATGTCATTTCCACTGCCGGCAACAATATGATCATCGCCATTGCCGCCATTGACGGTGTCGTTGCCGCCCCTGGCGTCGATATTATCATTGCCGTCACGCCCGTCGATATCATCGGCGCAGTTGGTTCCGACGAGAATATCATCGCCTTGGGTGCCGATGACCGGAGGGGTCTTCAGCACTGAGAACTGGGCGGTCTGCAGGATCGAGAGTTTGCCGTCGGTGATCTGGTAGGTGATGGTCACGGGACCGAGCATCGCTGCGTCGAAGTACCAGCCACTCGACGTCTGCGTCAGCGTTCCGGAGGACACGCTGATATTCTGGATGCGGAGCGCATCACCATCCGGATCCGACGCGCCGCGCAGTAGATCGGACAGCCCGATCATAGCAACCGCGCAGCCAAAGACGTCAGTCAAATAGACGGGTCCGTTGATCCGCGGTGCACGATTGGCGACTTTCTCCTCGTCTGTATCGTCATCCTCATCTTCATCTTCGCGGTGATCGACCTCCTGGACAGGCGCAAGCTGAACGTTCGAGCCTCCGCTATGGCCGATGTTGGACACGCGGCCACCGCGCCAGGCATTGTCGTTTGCAGCATGGAAAGAGAACGAAACCCCACCGAAGTTCTTCAAAAGCGCAGAGTTTGGCAAGTTGAGCCTTTGGAACTCGATCATTGGCGAATCGGAAAGCTCATAGCGCCAATCGCCGTTACCGAACAATTGCCCACCGGAGCCCGGTTTCTCCCTTGTCCGCTCTTCCATCACACTCGTCACTTCGGGAGCGCCCGCTGCGGCTACCTCGGGTGAGCCAGCCTGATCCGGTGGCGGAATCTTAGCCTCTTCATGCCGCTCCTCACCGCCGAGACGGGGGAATGCACTTTTAAGGTAAAGCGCAAGCCCTGTTAGAAACACCGTAAAGAAGAGCGGTGCATTGGAGCGCTTGTCCGCGTTCTTCAGGACATAATGTTCGTGAGACTCGTCCGGCTCCGTTTTTTCGGATTTGGTCCCTTTGACATCTATTATCATGCTGAAACCCTCGATGTGACGCGCGGCGCATTTTGTGCGGCAGGCGCGGGTCTTTTGACCGTTTCTGCGGGAGTAGACGATTTGAGAATTTCCTCTTTCGGCCCGAATGCCACCATCTTGCCATTTTGGATGACTGCGACCATGTCGACCGCCGCAAGCGCGCTTGGCCGGTGCGCGATAACGATCGCGATACCACCTCGCTCACGAATAGTCTTGATTGTCTGCGTCAGCGCCATCTCGCCTTCGCCGTCTAGATTCGAATTTGGCTCATCCATGACGACGATGAACGGGTTGCGATAAAGAGCGCGTGCGAGCCCTATGCGCTGGCGTTGTCCGGCTGACAGAGACGCGCCCTGCGGACCGAGTGCCGTACGGTAGCCATCCGGCATGCGCACGATCATCTCGTGAATGCCTGTAATCTTGGCGGCCTCCACGATCGCCCTTGCGTCGACCTTTGATTCAAGTCGCGAGATATTCTCTTCGACCGTTGCGTCGAGCAAGGCTACGTCCTGCGGCAGATAACCCATATATTTGCCGAGGTTGCTGTCGGCCCATTGGGTCAGTTCGGCATCGTCCAGTCGTACGCTCCCGCGTAGCGTAGGCCAAATACCGGTCAGTGCGCGGGCAAGCGTCGTCTTGCCGCCGCCGCTCGGCCCAATGATGCCGAGCGCCTGCCCTGCATTGATCTCGAAGCTCACATCGCTCAGGAGTACACGGCCGGACCCTGGGGCCGCCACTGTAATCTTTTCAACTTTCAAAGTCGCCTTAGGAGCAGGCAGATCCATCGGAGTATCTGAGGCAGCAAGTGCAACCACAGTTTCCTTCAACCGTTGAAACGCCGTTCGCGCGGCAACAACACCCTTCCAGTTACCGATTGCAAGGTCGACGGGTGCCAGAGCACGGGCCGAAGCAACCGAGGCGGCAATAATTGCGCCGGCAGAAAGTTCGCCCTGAATCGTCAGCCAGGCACCAAGTCCGAGCACTGCCGATTGTAGGATCATGCGTAGGACACGAGAAATCGCACCGAACGTTCCGCTGATGTCATTCGTCCGGGTTTGAAGCTCGAGGTGATCCCGGTTGGCCACATTGAAGCGATTGACCGCCCGGCCTGCGAAACCCATGGCCTTGAGTATGTCGGCGTTACGGGCATTGGAATCGGCAATCGCATTGCGGGCAATCGCCGCCTGATGAGTTGCGCTTGAAAGGCGCCTGGTCATCAGCTCGGTGGCAATGGTCAGCATGGACAGGATGAACGCGCCGGCGAAGGTCAAAGCACCGAGATAGGGATGAAGCATATAGACGAAAATAAGATATAGCGGCATCCACGGCAGATCGAATAGTGCAACCGGTCCCTGGCTGCCGAGAAAGCCGCGCACCGTATCTACATCGCGGCCCCGTTCCAGCGATTCTGCCGTCGAAAAGCCGAAGCGAGGCATATCGATCGCGACTTGATGCGCCATCGGTGCGATTTTGCTATCGAGACGCGCTCCGATACGCACCAACACCTGCGAGCGGATAATATCGAACATGCCCTGGAAAAGGTAAAGTCCGATCGCCAGCGCCGACAAGGCCAGAAGCGTTGGGACGCTGCCGCTGGTGAGCGCGCGATCATAGATCTGAAGCATGTAAAACGAGCCGGTCAACGCGAGGATGTTGATGACGCCGGAGGTGGTGAAGAGGAACACGAACATGCCGCGAAAGCCTTGCGTAAGCTTTTCTGCATTTTTCCGCTTCGTACCGATCAAAGGGGTTTTCGAACGCATTACCATCACCGTTTCTTGGTTTTGTTGGCTGGATCAGCGAGCCGGCGTAGACCGGCTCGCTATCGCTCCTGATCACAGATTGAAATCTGCGTTGGTGAGGTTGTGGTTGCCCTTGATGCTCAGTCGCAGCTCTGCTCCGCTGTCGCCATCCACACTGCCCTGAACGATCGTGTAGTCACCATCCTCGCGGGTTTCATGCGTGACAACCAGTTGTGCAGCACCGCTTAGGTTCGAACCGGCTACCAAGGTGAAGGACTGGTTGCCGCCTGCGCCGCCATTGGCATCGACCCCGCTAAGATCGATCTTGTCCCCGGGCTGGAAGCCCGCGATCGTATCCCCATCTGCATCCCCTGCGGAGAGGAAGCGGAATGTGTCATTGCCGGCACCACCATCGATGATGTTGACGACACTGCTTGCTGTAATCGTATCGTTGCCGGAACCCGTCACGACGTTTTCGACATTCCATAGCGTGTCATTGCCCGATTGAGTGCTCGACGCACTGCCCCGGCCCATGAAGCCCGTACCAAGATCAACACTTAGGTTGGCCGTGATCGCGGCCAGGTCGAGTGTATCGATACCGGCGTCACCGTGGTAGGCGTCGTCCCCATCGCCGGATCCACCGACAAACATGTCGTTACCGTCGCCGCCATGAGCCGTATCGTTGCCGATACCGGCATCGATCAGATCGTTCCCTGCATCCCCAAAGATGCGATCGGACCCAGCATCACCGTAGAGCATGTCATTGCCTGCCCCGCCGAGGATGTCGTCACTTCCGGCACCGCCGAAAGCCATGTCGTTACCACCTTCAGCACTGATGAAGTCATCGCCCTCGTCGCCGCGAACAACATCCGCGCCGTCGCCACCGAGGACCGTATCGTTGCCGCCAAGGGCAATGATATTTTCGCCCTTAACCGTGCCTAGGAGAACGTCGGCATTGGCTGTACCCACAACTGGAGCGCCTGGTGTATTGCCAGGTGCCGGAGCATCGTCGTCATCATCGTCATCGTTACAGGAACCGCCATTGTGGTTGTGATCATCGTTGTCCTCGTCGTCCTCGTCTTCATCATCGACTGGATCCCCGCCAATTTGCGGCATGCCACCGGGTGCAGTGAATTTGATCGTATGTTCACTGCTCGTCATGGTGGTGACGCCATCCTCTATCGTGACTTCGTAGTCAGCGACGGTTGCGCCTTCCGGCAGTTCGACCACGTCCTGCGGACGGAGGTTGCCGACGATGGTGTCGTTGCCGCCATTTGACCTGAAGACGATGCGGTGAGCCGAACTCAAGGCCGATATATCTACCGTATCATCGCCTGCATTCCCATCGATGGTGATGGTATTGAAATTCAAGCTCGTAAACGGTGCATTGAAGTTACCGATAACCTCGATCGTATCGCCGTTGTTCACCCCTCCATCCGGCGTGTTCGGATTGTTGTTGTTGTTGGCAGTGGTATTGAGGGTATTGACGGTAATTTCTTCGATATTGTCGAGTTCGGCAATGATGGTCGTCGTTAGCCCAACCGTACGAGTTATGACGATTTCAGTGTTGGCTCCTGACACCGCAATGCCGGCCAAGAGAGCTTCCGCTTTCGCATAAATCCGGAATGTCTCGGCTAGCCCGTCCCGCCCGTTCAAGTTGAAGGTGTCGGTAGCGCCGGCTCCACCATCGATGATGTCGAAACCATCGGTGTCACCGGAGGCGTTGGTATTCCAGACGATCGTGTCGTTGCCGGTTCCGGCCACGATGATATCGTTGCCTGTACCGCCAGCGATCGTGTCGTTGCCGTCGCCAGCATTGATATTGTCATTGCCGCCGCCGCCGTTGATCGCATTGATGGCGCCATTGCCGACAATGATATCGTTGCCGCCGGTTCCCGTGATATTGGCGGTTGTAACGCGATTTATCGTCACGGTGGCCGGGTCGGTCAGAGTGCCGTCGCTTACGGTATAGGTGAAGGAGCCGCCGGCGATCGTGTTATCGGCAAGGGTAATAATTCCCGCCCCCAGCGTTGGGCCAGTAGCAAGTCCAATGGCTCCGCCCACTGCCGTAATACTGACCGGCGAGCCCTCGGGGTCCGTATCGTTGGCAAGCAGCGCTGCCTGCGAGACGGAGAATGCGGTATTCGCAGCCACATTGGTGATGACCGTGTCGTTGTTGGCTGACGGTGCATCGTTCGAGGCTGTGACGGTGACCGTCGCGGTCGCGATATTGCTGTTCAATAGCCCATCATTGACTGTAACCTGAATGGCTCTGGCGCCAGGAGACGGGTTATCCGATGTGTTTGCATAGCGCACTTGTTGGATAGCCGTCCGGTAATTGGCGATTGAGGCTGTACCTGAAAGGTTCAGGGTGATCTGACCTGCTACGGAGGTATCCACCGATGAGCTGATGCCGCCTGGAAGCAAGCCGAGTACCGAAAGGGCATCGCCTGCACTGGCATTGGTCAGCACAACCCGAGCTGAACTCATGGTCGTACCGTCGTCGGTGATCAGTGCACCGTTAGCAATCGCGACGCCTAGGCCGTTTTCCGTATAGCTCGTTTGATAGTTGTTGCCGGGCGTGCCAGGGGTTGTGGTTGTCGTGCTGGTCGTGGTGGCAATATTGACGTTGTTTATGCGGACGTCTTCTCCCGTTCCAGTGATCGTCGAGGCGACAAAGCGGATGGCTGAGTTCGGCCCAGCGCCGGCGAGGTTCAGGTTGAAACTAGGATTATCCGCGCCATCAAATCCCCCGGAGATGCTGCCTATCGTTTCGAGAATGGTGAAATTCCCGGGCGTGAAGCTCCCTGAGGCTGAATATTGCACCTGGACGGTTTCCCCGACATCGATGCTGCCACCAAAGCCGTTGTTTCGATCATACTCGAACGACAACACAGCAGTCGTAAGGCCTGAGAGATTGACGGTACGTGTGATCGTCGCGCCGTCCCCCGCCAGGAAACGAAGGTCATTGGTGCCGTTGTCGAGTTGGATCTGCCCGGCAGTCACGCCGCCGCTGTCATTGGCCTCCACCCAAGGTGTTCCAGCCCAGTTGACGGTGCCATTGCTGTTGTTGAAGGCTGGTGTATCGAACGTGTCACGAAACGCCTGAGGAACAGATACGGTGGATGTATTTGTGACATCACCATGGAGATCCAGGGTAGGTGCTTGCAGAGAAATATCCTGGTCGGTGAAGTCGAGAATTTCAACATTGCGAATGGTATCAGTGCCATCTGTCGCAAGCCCACCAGTATGGGCTACAGTGATTGTTCCATCGGTGTTGAAGTCGATATCGTATTCGTCTCGTGCTCCGGAGAAGATCGCCCGATCGACATCGGCAATGCCGTCGCTGTCGGTATCGTCATTGCTGTTCTTGATCATTCGAACGATGCCGAGCTGTCCGGGATTGATCGAGCCGTTGAACATGCTGGCGGCAAGTGTCGTCATCGACTTGTGCAGAGCGATAGGCGTACCAGCATGCTCCGTATCATTTGCAGCATATACTGCAATCTGAACGTCGAGATACTTGTCACCGTCGATGATGTCATCGCCGGCATTGCCGGTGATTGCATCGCTGCCGTCGCCGCCGAGGATGATGTCACCACCATCAAAGATCGTCACGTCAGCGCCGAGAACCTCCTGCAGGCCCTGGATAAGGGCGATACCCTCTGCGTCCAGCACGCTGCCGCGATAGCCCGTCGTTCCGCCGTCAGCCAGCGGTGCGCGATCTGCGGCCACGTCCTCAGTGCCTTTCAGAACGTCGTTGAATCTCGTACCCGAGAGACCTTCCACCGACTCATACTCGTCGAGAGCCGCGTTCTGCGGCAGGGTCGGTGCTTCATCGAAGATAATGGGGATGGACAGGTCGGCATTTACGCCAGTCAGATTATCCTTGTAGGTCGCCCAGTCGAAGCCGGACATGCCCACCATCTTGCCGCGGCCGGCACTGCCGACCATGATGTCGTCGCCGCCTTCGCCGATGAACTCGTCAAAGCCACCATCGCCGAGGAACACATCGTGTCCGTCGATGCCGTCGTGGGCGAAGACTTCGTCGAAGTTGTCGCCGGGGGCACCGTCGAAGGTACCAGTTTCGATCCAGTCATTGCCTTCGTTGCCGAGGATGCGTTCGGCGTTCTTGTTGCCGTAGATGAAGTCGTTCCCCGTGCCTGCGAAGACTTCCGAGCCTGCATCTGTGCCGAGAAAGATGAAATCCTGGCCGTCATTGCCCATAACCAGGTCGAGACCCGGTCCAGCATGGACCACGTCGTTGCCCTTGCCGGCCTTGATATTGTCGTCACCACCAGAGTCCTTGATGATGTCGTCGCCGTCGCCACCGTTGATGATGTCGTTGCCAAAGCCCCCTTCCAGGTTGTCGTTGCCACCATCGCCAAAGAGCGTGTCGTCGCCGATGCCTGCAATCATAATGTCGGCTGCTTCAGTGCCGCCGAGCACCACATGGTCGTCACCGGTGTAGCGGAGGTAGTTTGTGTCAGGTCCGACCGTGCCGGGATTATTGCGAACCACGAGCGGCGTGAGTATGCCACCGCCGGTTGGATCGGTGCTCTCAAGCGTCCCGTCTCCATTCAAGTCGTTGAACTGGCGGCTCTGATTGACCTCGAGGATCAGGCCAGGCGTCGAGAATACGTCGGACGGCAGATGCGTCGCATCGGTGTTGCGCATGATCATCGCGGCAAAAGAATTGTTCTCCATTTCACCGAACAGATGCAGACCGTCGAGCCGTTGCAGATAGTAGAAACGATCACCGCTCTGCAGATTCTCCATCTGCACTTCGAAGACGAAGTTGAAGGTGGAACCAAGCATGCCGCCGAAAGGCATGGTCTCTTCGGCCAAGCCCCCGATCCAGAGGTCGACATTGTTGAGGCCGCCGAGCGAGCCGCCCGCATAGAAACCCGTAGCGTTAAGGAAATCGAGGGCATCGGCAGGAACAGTCATGCCGCCGACTGACACGCCGGTGATAATGGTCAGTGCCGCATCGCGCTTTTCCTGAAGTGTGTCCGCGCCGGTAATCAGCGGATGCGTGCCGTAGGAGGCGATGAAGTTGATGATCGAGGCTTCGTTCTTGAGATGGCCGGCAAAGTCGACCCAGCTTTCATAGGGCTTGAGAAGAACATTCTGGTTGCTTGCCTCATAGAATTCGGCGCGGGCCGCATTCAGTGAGGGCACGCCGGTATCACGGCCACGCGCCAGGTTGATGGTCGCGAGGTCAAGCGGCAGGCCGAGCAGGTTGTTACGCAGCGCGCTGGTAACGAACTCGTCAATTTGGTTGCCAACCTGGCGAGTCATGCCGCGGATGATCGCACCGGCGGCAACATCGTCTGTGATGGCATGATTGACGCCGTCGAAAGCCGTTGGGTTGAGGAAGCCTTGGATCAGGCTAATGTGGTCGGGCGTGAAGGACGCGTCGTACTTGTCGATCGACTCAGTCAGCATCGAGTGGCCGAAGCGGTAGACGACGTGGGCGAACTCGGCCACAATCGATGGATTCAGCGTCGTGTCGAAGCCGTCCGGCACTAGGAAGACGTTGATATTTGGCTGGATTTTGCGGGCGAATTCTTCAAAGACGAGGTGCTGGTACTGCATCTCGGTGCCAAACTTGGCCGCCTGGAACAGTCGTTCGCCATCCCAGTTGAGGCCAGCGGCAGTGGCGGGAACCGTGGTAACATCATTGATGAGCCACTCATTCAGGAAGGCAACGGCTTCGGCCTCCGATCCGCCGCCATCAAGAATGGCTTGGGCGTCGGCGAAAGCGACCTCCTTGGTATGTTCGACCAGCCGATTGTGCTCGGCATGGAATACATGGTGAACGGCGGTCAGGCCGATGTTCTCATTGACGCGGCCGTCACCGGCGATGAAGTGTGCGTCGAGCAGTTCATTGTCATACTCTCCGTCGACAGGAATGTTGCCGCCGATTTCGGTGTCACCGTCGGCAAGACCATCAGGCGCTGCGCCATGTGCGATGTCGGCAAGGAAGGCGTGATTTGTGAAGACCGAACGAACTGCAAGCAGGGGATCGGTCGCTCCGAAGACATTGTGGGGATTGACTGGATTGTTAGGATCACCCTCAACTACCAGATCATCATTAGTGTTGGGAATGCCGTCAGGTCCAATGCCGATGACCAGCTGCGGGTAGCCATTGGGACCTGGGATAAAGTTGCCGTAAGGATCGGTCCGCAGTAGCGGAACCGCGGCAACATCCTGGTCGGTCAATTGGATGCCGAGGACGTTTGCTGCTTGTGCCTTGAGTTCGGCCCAGGTTGCCATGCCACCGTTGGCGCCCTCGATCAACTTGCCGGTTGCCGCCGGACCATCCGGCGTTGACACGTACTGCCGGATGAACACCTGATGCGCGGGATTCGACGTATAGGTCTGGTTTTGGTCGACATAGGAGGTAGTCGTATTGACGGGTCGGCCGTCGTCCAGACTTTCGTCCACGCCGACGGTTGCGGGATTGTCGCCCAAGACGCCGTCAGCGCCAGGGGAAGTGGTGGCGCGCGTCAGCACCATAAAATTGGTCGAACTACCTTCAACATACAGCGGGTCATCCGGTTGCAACGGAATCATTACCGCGCCGTTACCGCCTTTGTTGACGAGGTCAAGACCGTGGTCGAAGAACTGACCAAACAATGTGAACCACGAGTTGAACGGAGCCGACAGACCTTCATCCGGCGCGATATTGGGAAGGTGGACATTGGCGCCGTCGAGTTCGATGCCGTTATTAGCCAAGAGGTCGTATAGTCCGCCGGGCACGCCGGCTGCACCATCCAGGGTCGCCTGCGCAGCCGCAAGCGCTGCGGCCGCATTCGCGGCAGCCACCTGCAGCGCAGCATTGGTGGGGTTAGCCGAGGCAGCTGCCGCGGCAGCTGCCTCCACGCGCTGGGCATCGGCCACTGCTCGGAATTCGTCCTGGAGGGGAAAATAGGCAGCCGAGATCGAAGCGGTGATCAGCATGCCCGGATCATCGTTGCCGGCGCGCTGCAGTGCCGTCAGAATCGCGGCAGGATTGCCAAGGGTCTGATCGACGATAAGGTTGGAGATCGTCCGAACTTCAGGATCGATAACATCGCCTGGGTTTGCGAACGTTCCCGGACCATCCACGTCGTTTCCGGGCGTGTAGGTAATCGGAATGGCCGGCGATGGTCCCGCGCCGTCGGGATCAACCATGACAGTCCGGTATTGCGGGTTGAGTAGCTCGAGGAACTCCTGGTCGGCCGCGCCCCACTGTTCCTGACCGGGCAAGAGATGGTTGTACGAGCCGTCGACAGTGCGAAGGCCCCAAGCGACGTTATATGAAGGGATCGATGCAGGGTTTGCGTTCAGGCTCGTGCCATACAGGGGTGCGCCCTCGGCTCCGTTCGTCTGTACGTATAGAGCGTGATCTTCTGCGATCTCAATTTGCTTCAGGATGAAATCGAGATCCGAACGAATATAGGTAACCATGTTACTCTCCCATTAGACACAAGACACGCCGGTGCGGCGACAATCCCCACTTGCGTCTGCTCATGCCGACGCAATTAAACTTTGACCTTCGACCGGGTTTCTCTTGACCACTTCCAAAACAAAGGAACAAACTGGTCCAAAAGAACTTCGGCACGGGTTTCGATGGTCGGATGATGTCGGGGGGGAGGCAAATTTGATAGTTCGGAAGGTCCAGTCAAATACACAGACTTTCGTCGCCAGAAAGACGGGACTTTGGGCCCGGAGGCAAATGTGACCTTTGACCCTAAGGACGAGGGCGACAGGTCGGGGCCAAAAACTGCGTTCCGCTACTGGCAGAGCCTCGGGCTGACGGCACAGTTCCTGATTGTGGCGACGCTTATCGTTTGTGGTTCAATGGCGATCTTGGGCGAATGGCTGAGCTCACAGATGGCAGCAAGTCAGCTGCGCAGCCGAGCCGAGGCGGGTGCTCTCTACATGGAAGGCTTTTTGGCTCGTCACGTAGAAGAAGGTCCCGATGGACTATATGTTTCCGCTGCCCGTCAGAAGGAACTGGACGACCTGCTGATTGGAACGGAGCTCGCGAAGCGCGTCGAAGGTTTCCGAATCTGGCGTCAAGACGGAAGTGTCGTTTACAGCACGGACAAATCCTTGATGGGCAAGAGGCTTCCATCAGGTGATATCGACCAAGCGTTTACAGGAACAGTCGTGTCGCAGCTCGAGATCGGACATGACGATGAAGGAGATGAGGCTCATGGGGACGATCATCCGATGGTCGAGATCTACGCACCGATTTACCGTCCTGGCTCACAGGAGGTGATCGCCGTGGGTGAACTCTACGAAGAAGCACAAGGATTCATCTCTGAACGCAACCGCGTTCAGCGTCGTACCTGGGCCCTCGTCGGTGCAACGACAATTGCGATCATGGCCCTGCTTTTTCTAATCGTCAGGCGTGCTAGCGGTATTATCGAGAGCCAGCGTTTAAAGCTCAAGTCGCAGTTGGCCGATGCGCAGGCGCTGGCGGAGCAGAACGAAAAGCTGCGCACTGCTGCCGATCACGCCCGCCTGGACGCTAGCAAATCCAACGAGGCACTGCTTAATCGCATCGGTTCTGATCTGCACGACGGGCCGGTCCAGCTGCTTAGTTTACTAATCCTGAGACTAGCAGGTACTCCAGGCGCAGCACAGCCAGCAGATGTCTCTGAAACTGCGCCAGATGAACTTCACCCGGTGCGACTCGCGAGCCGCGTTCTTGCGGAACTACGTGAACTTTCAACGGGCCTCGTTCTGCCCGAGATTGAGAACATGCCGCTTCGTGAAGCGCTCCGGGTTGCTGTAGAGCGTCACGAATATGCAACCGGTTCAGTCGTCACCGCAAGCTATGAAGACCTGCCGGAGAACGTAGCCTATCCTTTGAAGATATGCCTCTACCGCGTAGTCCAGGAGGGACTCAACAATGCGTTCAGGCATGCCTCTGCATTGGACCAGCAGGTCATCGCTTCGGCCGACAGAACCTTGATTACAGTCATCGTCAGCGATGCGGGACCAGGTTTGGCACGCGCCGATGCACCATCTGAACGCAACAGGCCCTTGGGACTTCAAGGGATCCGTAATCGCGTGCAGACCTTTGGCGGGTCAGTTGAGCTGAAGCAGCGCCGGGCGAAAGGCACGCAGTTGATCGTCTCAGTTCCGCTTGAAGGAAACTCGGCGTAGAGAGCGCCTCTAATGGCGCGACATGGGCTCGCCATGGCTGCCGACTTCGAGCTTTTGGGCAGCGATGAGGACTTCCAGCCGATTTCTCGCATGCAGTTTCTGCATCAGAATCGTCATATAGTTCTTCACTGTCTTTTCTCCGATGCCCAACCCAATGGCGATCTCGCGATTTGTAAAGCCCCGAAGCAAAAGCCGAACGATCTGCTCCTCACGAATGCTGAGCTTGATCGGTCCGTTCGACATGCGGCGCAAGGAAGCGACCCGAAGGGCTTCGATTACCTTACAGGCAAAGCTTGGCGTGATGAAGGTTTCGCCGCTGTGAGCTGCACGCACACCTTGAACGAGTTCTTCAGCACTACTCCCCTTCAGTATGTAACCGCTCGCACCGGCATTGAGTGCTTTCACCGCATAATCGCTTGCTGTCATGGCTGTAAAGGCCACGACTTTCGTACCGCTTGACTTGGTCACGATCTCGTTGATGGTCTCGAAGACATTACCTGGCATGAAGAGATCGAGGACCATGACGTCCGGACGCAGCTGTTTGTTTATCTGCAGCGCGTCGTCGGCGGTTGTCCCTTTGGCGACGACCGAAAAATCGTCATTCACCTCGAAGAGATTGACGACCCCCGCGAGCATGAGCGGGTGGTCGTCCACCAGAGCGATCGTTATTGGTGCCATAGTTTTGCGCCCCCCCCGTGCCTTTGCGGCTTCTGCCACTATTAGGCACCTATTCTGTCATTCTGTCCTTAGGCAATTGGGACTACACCAAAATTGGTGGCTTAGAACTGAAGCTGTGGGCCTTATAAATCGCTCCTGACGTTTCCTGGTTTGATCAGTCGCTTCTGCGCCTGCCTGCGCTCCATGGCATCGTCAGAAGAGGCGAACCTGCGGCTCAAAAAGGGAGAGTTACGCAGGCCGAACCGCCATGGCGTGGCAGGTGCCTTGCTGATACCAATGCGAACTCCTGTCGCTATCTCCACGACCTCGGCCCGAGCTTCAAGTGTAAAAGGCGGCGAAAGCAGGGATAACCCGTCATATGACCTATCGATGGCGAGGGCTTGGGCGAGTTTCCCAGGTCCCGAACATAGAAGGCGAACGTCCTCGGTCAATCGCCGCAGCTTCATCGCATCCAGACCCAGTTCCGGCTGCAACGCCCGGATCAGAACGGCGGACCCTGGATAGCAGACAAAGTTGAGGCACCAGTGGATGCCGTAGGAACGGTAGACATATGCATGCGCGGCCGGGCCAAACATGCTGCGGTTTGCCAAGGTGGGTCCGCGGAAACTATGAGAAGCAGGATCATCCGAGGCATAGGCTTCGGTTTCAACAATCGTGCCACCGATGCCGTGGACCATAAGTCTCATCCCAATGAGGTCCCGGGCGACCAGATCCGGACTTCGTTCAAAAAACTCGATCATCAGATCCCTTTGTTTCCATTTCCAAGGAACAAATTGTCCCGCGTCGCCTTTATTATCAAGGCGGGCAACTACGATCAGGTCCTTTCGTCCTCGTAGCTGCCTTACGCAAGAATATAGGAGGTTCTAATGGGTCGCGGTATACTTCTCTGGTTGCTCGGAGTGCCAATTCCAATAATTCTGCTTCTCTTTTTGTTTATGCGATAGGAGAGCGCCATGTCTCTCACCGACTTGAACGCGGGTGTGGACGCAACAAATGAGTCGAGTTCCAGCGCGCTCAGCTGGGGTCCGATACTAGCCGGATCTGTTGCTGCAGCGGCAATAACCTTGTTGTTAACATTACTGGGATCCGGATTTGGCCTGACCATGGTGTCGCCTTGGGCTCCTGAAAATTCGTCGGCTACAACCTTTGCGGTTTCGGCAGCGATATGGCTGGTGCTCGTCCAGTGGATATCGGCCGGCGTTGGCGGTTATTTGACAGGCCGTCTGAGAACAAAATGGACTGGTGCGCACACAAACGAAGTATATTTCCGGGACACTGCTCATGGATTTGTAACGTGGGCGGTTTCTACACTGTTCGTTGCGGCCATGCTTGGATCTGCAGTGACTTCCACCGTCGGCGCCGGTGTCCAGGCAGCTTCGAACGTAGCTTCGGGAGCTGCAGGGGCGGCGACTGAGGCGGCAGGAGCCACAGCCAACAATGCGTCCGTCGCATATTACGTCGACAGCCTTCTTCGCCCTGGCACTCCCGGCTCACCTCCACAGGATGCTGCGGGTGATGCGAGTGCAGAAGTTTCAAGAATACTCATAAATGCCGCAACAACGGGCAGCCTTCCTGCCGAAGATAGGGCCTACCTTGAGCAGGTTGTTGCTGCGCGCAGCGGACTGAGCGCGCCTGATGCAAAGGCACGGGTCGATGCTGTTTTGGCCCGTGCGGACGAAGCCAAGAAAGCCGCCCTGGAAACCGCCGATACCGCGAGAAAGGCGACGGCGACAGCGGCATTTATGGCAGCATTTTCGTTGCTGATTGGCGCCTTCATAGCCAGCGTAGCAGCCGCGCTTGGAGGTAGGCAGAGGGACGAGGATGAAGAGGCATATCTATCATCGTCCACTGGTGCGTACAGGTAGTTTGCCATCACTTCGCGGGCAAATCGCGTGACTCGGTAGGGTGCTGGCGGCGCCCTCCACTTTTTCAGTTTCGAATTCCTCCCGTTTGCTCACCAACGATTGACGGACCCGTGACTTGACTTGCTGATCTCAGCATCCATCTGTGTCCTGTTTCAGATGAATTGTTGCTGCCCGGAACTCCCAATCCAAAAGCGCGGCCACCAGAGAGTTGAGGTATTAGAGATGAGCCAGTTGTTTCAGCCACTGCGGTTGAATTCGCTTGAACTTGCAAACAGGATCGTCATCGCACCGATGTGTCAATATTCGGCTGAAGATGGCTCGGCATCCGACTGGCACATGATGCACCTTGGTCATCTTGCGCTGTCGGGTGCTGGGCTGCTCGTTGTTGAAGCGACGGCGGTAACGCCGGAGGGGAGAATTTCGCCCAGCGACCTAGGCCTCTATTCCGATGAAAATGAAGCGGCTCTTGGGCGCATTGTCGCTGCCATACGGGATTATTCGCCTATACCGTTTGCCGTCCAGTTGGCCCATGCAGGGCGGAAAGCTTCGACCCGTGTGCCATGGGAGGGCGGCAAGCAAATTGCACCGGCCGCGCCGACCGGCTGGAAGACAACCGCGCCCTCGCCTGTGCCCTACCTTGAGGAATACGACGCTCCCATCGCCTTGGATGAAGCTGGCCTTGTGCGGATACGAAACGGGTTCGTTGAAGCGGCGCTACGTGCAGAAAGGATCGGGATCGACGGCATCGAGATCCACGCGGCACATGGATATTTGCTGCATGAGTTCCTGTCGCCATTGTCAAACAAACGCAACGACCAGTATGGCGGTAGCCTTGAGAATCGCATGCGATTCCCCTTGGAAGTGTTCGATGCAGTACGGTCGGCGTATCCCGGTAATAAGCCGGTTTGGGTACGTATTTCCGCCTCCGATTGGGTCGATGGCGGCTGGGACATCGAGAATTCGATCGTCTTTGCTAAAGAGCTCGAGGCGCGTGGCTGTGCTGCCGTCCACGTCAGCAGCGGCGGCCTCTCCCCTTTGCAAAAGATGCCGGTGGAACCGAATTATCAGGTGCCATTCGCCCGGCAAATCAAGCAGGCTGTTAACATGCCTGTTATTGCCGTCGGACTGATCACTCGGGCAAAGCAAGCAGAAGCGATCATCGCGGATGGTGATGCCGATGCAATCGGGCTGGCGCGGGCAATCTTGTACGACCCGCGCTGGCCGTGGCATGCCGCGGCGGAACTGGGCGCACAAGTGATAGCTCCAGAACAATATTGGCGATCCCAGCCTCGAGAACACGCAGATTTATTCAAGATTCGCCAAAGCGCCTGACTGCGAAGCCTGAGCAGCCGTGACTAATCGAACTTGCGGCGCTCGTTCTCCGAGGAATAGTGCAACCGCTTGTCCTCATACATCAACAAATCAGCCCGCTTGGCCACGGCTTCCATCTTTTCGCCGGCATTGCTGGTGGCCCAGCCGATGGCTGTATTGAGCGGTATGTTTGAGTAGTACTGATTGTTGATCTCGATAAGGCTGCGAATCTCCTCAACCATGCTTGTTGCACCGAGCTCGTCAATGGCCGGGAGAAGAACAGCAAACTCGTCTCCGCCGATGCGTGCGGCGTAACAGGGGGGCTTGATGGCTTCTGCAAGAACCTCCCCTACGCGACGCAATAATGCGTCGCCCACACCATGCCCCCATTGGTCGTTGACCACCTTCAATCCATTCAGATCGAGAATGATGATCGACACGGGGTGGAATTCATGACGCTCAAGCCTGTTCATTTCATCCACATAAAAAGCCCGATTATAAAGCTTGGTGAGCACGTCATGCTTCCCAAGATATTCAAGATAGGCCTCCGCCTTTTTTCTGGCGGTGATATCCGTCAGAGATATTTGAACCAGAGACCAGTCCTGCTCGTGACCAGGCAAAACGGAAAATTGCAGCAGAACATGCCGCTCGGTACCGTCCAGCGCATAGTTTACCGTTTCCCGCTGATGGAAAAGGTTGCCATTCCACAGTTCTATGAGCTGTTCCCTGAAGTGCACATTCATCCGGTCTCTGAAAATATCTGGTAGCCGGCGCAACAACGTCAATTTGTCAGGCGCAAGAAATAGCCTAAGCGTTTCATTGTTCACATCAATGACGCGTATCTCACTTGCACATTGCCCGACGAATTCAGGATGGACGTCGGTGAAGACGCGGAAATCCGTTATTCCCCGGTCACGCAACTCATCCAGTAGACGCTTGATACGGCTAAAATCTTCAACCCAGAGCGACACGGGAGAGTATTCGAACAACCCTTGGGCATAGCGTTTGCTTTCGATCTGCTGTCGCCGCGCATCCTCGCGTTCGGTGACATCTTCGATTGAAAGTAAGACTCGCTTCCAGGTCTGTTCATAACCCGGCAGGACCGCCCCCCGCAATTGTATGTCGAGCCGACGGCCACTCAATGTGTAGTTGACCGTATCGCTCGAGAACTCGGTGTGACCGTCCCACAGAGCCGACAGTTCCTGGATGTGAGATTGCAGCATGTCGTCGCGAAAAATAGCGTCGAGATTTCCTGTCAGGTGGCCAAAATCTTCAGCTTCGAAAAGGGATAATGTTTTCTTGTTGACCTTCAGAACGCGTATCAGGCTTGAACATTGTTTGATGCGGTTTTCGTCTTCACGCAGATAGGCTCTTATGTCGGCGACACCTGATTGACGCCATTCCTCAAAAAGGTCTCTGACGCTACTGAAATCCTCCAGCCACAGCGAGATGGGAGCCAGATCGAATGTCTCGATATCGGTGTGATTGTCGACATGTTCGTTCATAGAGGGCAAGTCTCTCGTCTGGGTTCCATTCACCCGCCTGCACCTACATGAACCAAAATCACTGAACAATCGTTACTTTGGAATAAACTTGCCATCAGGCACTCAGCGAGCCGCCTGTCAAAGAAGAAGCCGCCATGCTCCGAGAATGTCGGGATCATGGCGGCTCCTTAGATGGTTTGTAAGTCTATTCCTCGCGTTGACCCGTCAGGCTCAGCAGTAGCTGAAACAGATTTATGAAGTTGAGGTAGAGCGAAAAGGCCCCAAACACTGCCAGTTTCTGCTGCGATTCTGAATCGAAGCTTTCGGCATACTGTTCCTTGATCGACTGCGTGTCCCAGGCAGTCAAGCCGATGAACACCAGGACGCCGGCAACCGAGACCACGAACTGCAGCATCGATGAACCGAGGAAGAGATTGACGAGACTTGCCACTACGACGCCAATCAGCCCCATGATCAGGAACGAACTGAACTGGGAGAGATCGCGTTTTGTCGTATAACCATAGAGGCTGGTGGCACCGAACATTGTCGCCGCGATAAAGAACGTGCGGGCGATGCTGGTTCCGGTAAATACCAGGAATACGGATGCCAGCGAAAGTCCCATCACCGCACAAAAAGCCCAGAACATGGCCTGCGCCGATGCTGCGGACATGGTCTGCATCTTGAATGAGAAGAACATCACGAAGGCGAGCGGTGCCAGCATGACGACCCATTTCAGTGGTGTCGAAAAGATTGGTACATATAGTGCTGGTGTTGAGGCGACGACAAATGCGACGACCCCCGTCAGCACTAAACCAAGACCCATATAGTTGTAGATGCGCAGCATGTGCTGGCGCAATCCTTCATCGAACAATGCCGCGGATTGGCCGCGTGCCGTGTCCAGTCCATAACGAAGTGGTGTATTCATCGTGTGATCCTCTGTCGGTTGTTCAGTATAGAGTATTTGAAAGCTGCGATGCGGCGGCTTCGAGATCGGCAGGACTCGCATTCGACACAAGCGCATAGGCGACATCGCCAATCTGGAAATAGGCGGCCGAGCTAGCGCCTACGCGGAGCCCCTTCGGCTTTACGACATCGAAGGTTCCCGGACGGACCGCGAAAAGCGATATCTTGCCCAAATTGTCCGACGCGATTTCCATTTCGACGCTCGGCCCAAAAGGCGATGGGAAAAGCTGCGCATCTTTGACACTCCACTGGGCAGGCAATTGCGGCATGGTGATTGCCGTCGCTGCTCGTATCTCGGCAGGATCATAAGGGTTCACGTCGGACTGCGACTTCATCCCTGCCCTGACCAGAGACGTTTTATGCGCCATGACCGCGTCCGACACAAAGCTTGGTGGCGGCGTAGAGGCGACGACCTGAGAGATCGTCAGGGGGCCGAAACCGGCATGCGCCAACCAGCCCAGAGCGACCAGAACCGCTATGGCTGCGGCACGTTGCAAACTACCAAGCAGTCGGTTGCGCATCAGACCCCTTTCGAGGCGACGCGCCGCTTCACTCGTTTCCAGCGTTCCCCTACTTTGCATACCGGTAAGCGCCATGCGCAACTCGTCGCGAGCCTGCAGATCCGACATCACGCGAGCAGCCTGTTCAGGATGATGTGAGAGATAACGGGCAATTTCGATACGTCGGCTCGCATCGAGCTGATCGTCGACATAGGCATCAAGGTCGCTCTCGACGACAGGATCGATCACGTCACTCATCGCGGCCTCCAACAATCCTCAGACGTGCGATCTTGCCGGCTTGCGGCTCGGCTTCCAGTAAACGTAGCGCTGCACGAGCCCGGCTGATTCTAGACATCAGCGTTCCAATGGGTATCCCCAAGGTTGCTGCAGCCTCCTCGTAGGAAAGGTTCTCAATCGCAACGAGATGAAGCGCTGCCCTCTGCTCTTCCGGCAGTGCAAAAAAGGCTCGGCGAATATCGGACAGATGCACGGAGTGCTCCTGTGGGGGTTGCAGACTCGTGTCCGCCACACTTGCCATCGCTTCCGCGCGGCTGGCCTCGGCCCGATTTGAGCGCTTGTTGTCGATGAAGCCGTTGTGGAGGATCGTCAGAAGCCAACCCTTTAGGTTACCGCCTTGGCGAAAGTGGCTCCGTTTTTCATAGGCACGCACAAGCGTATCCTGCACCAGATCTTCCGCATCGGCTTCGTTGCGCGTCAGGGAGCGCGCGTACCGGCGAAGCGAGTCAAGCTGGCCAATGACATTAAAGCGGGAAGTTTGAGCCTTCATATCAGGTATACGGAGCAGCCGCGAATTTATTCCCGTTCGTTAAAAATATTATCACAGAAAGGCAAATTAGACGACTAGAGCAGCCTCTGCTTCTTTAGCTCGTCTTTGAGGTAAGCATAGTAGATCGGCGCTGCGATGAGACCAGCAATACCAAACCACGCCTCCATCACGATCATAGCAAGCAGCAACTCCCATGAGCGGGATTTTATGCGCGATCCGATGATCCGGGCATTCAAGAAATATTCGAGCTTGTGGATGATCACCAGGAAGGCGAGAGAACCCACCGCTGCGACAAAAGAAACACTGAGAGCCACGACTACTATGACAGTGTTGGAGATCAAGTTTCCGACAACTGGAAGAAGACCAGCGATAAACGTTACAGCAATCATTGTTTTCACCAGCGGGAGGTGAACGCCAAAGAAAGGCAGGATCACTAGGAGAAAGATAGCGGTAAAAACTGTGTTGAGGGCCGATATGCGAAGCTGCGAGAACACGATATTGCGGAAAGCTGCGCTGAACAGCGCGACACGTTCGCCTAGCTCAACCGCCAGTGGACCCGGTTCGCGTATGGAAGCAATCGACGAACTGAGGGCAATCATCCCGCCGATCACCATCCCTACGATGATCCTTACCAGGAGAACGCCGAGTTCCCGTCCGACGAGTTGGAGTTGCCCCGCATGTTCGCGCAGCCATTTCGCCGCCAGTGTTTCCAGCTCTTCAAGATTCGACGGGAAATAATCGCGGGCCCAATTGGGCAGGTGAAGTTGGGCCGTATCGATGATTTCCGCCATCTTCTGGAACAGCGATATGATCCCTTCGTCCGAACTGTCCGTGAGTAGGGCCATGCTGCTTGTAACGGCTGCGACGATCACGAGGATGAAAACAAGGGCCAGTAGTGCCAGTGCAATCGTCTTGGCTAGATGCCCGGAGATGCCCAGTCTACCAAGCAGTGGAGCCGAATAGTGGACGAGGTTGTATACGAGAAGCCCTGAGAGCAGCGCCGATAGCAATCCGAGTTCCAGCACTGCAACGAGTGCAATAAACGACAATATGTAGGTTGCGATCCGGAGTAGAGCGGTGGTTGGCAAGTGTATCACCTGAGAGGGCTTTCAATCATGGCTGTACCTACCCTCGAAAGCCTCGGGGACGCAAGCACCTAGCACATCATAACGGATTTGCAATTATCTACCGCTACAAGGATAGAATGAACCGCCGGATGCAAGGTGGCGGTCAGCGCGTTTAATGCGGCCATCACCCTTGCCGGACGACTAGGGATGCCACCATACCAGGCCCATCTCACCAGCGAAAAGCGGATCGAGGAACGGACCCGGACACGCTTGCGTTCCGGTAAGCTTGTTACTCTCGATGGTCGTTTCATTACCGAATGCCACTTTCACAACATTGCGGGCGGTGGCGCCCGGATCAGGGTTGTTGGCCAATGTGCCATTCCCATCCGGTTCTGGCTCTTCGATGATCAGCACCGCAGCGCTCTTATCACGGAAATTGTGTGGCGCAAGGATGCTGAACTTGGTGTGCGTTTCGTTGACAATGCAGGTGTACCGTATCTGTCGGACGCGATGCTCAACGCACTCTCCGGCAAATATTATTCCCTTTAGGGCTACTGACGCTTCACGCCCTTGGTGTTCTGATCACGAATCTCCTGCGCCGTGATATAGTTGAACTGTTCTACGAGAAGATCTTTCACCAGTGGTTGCGGGAACCGGGCATTTACCCCATCGATTATCGCTTTCCTGACATCATCGAAGTTCACCTTCTGGACCTCTTTGACGTCAGAATAGTGCCCGTAGAACTGTCTAAAAATCTCGTCATTGATGAAGTAGGAAACGGGAATACCGAACGACGCGTTTACACCATGATCCAGCGTGTAGGCCAACTGTGAGACTACATAGCCCTGAACCGCGTTGTCGATGATAATAGGAACGCTGAATACATCTGTTTTACCGTCATCCAAGATCTCGATTGCCTCAGACCCGACGGCGGCTGTCGCGGAGTTCTGCCAAACGGCAACATAAAGCGATCCAAGTGCGACGGCGCAAATCCACAAGCCAATCAGCAAGATTCGGATCATGCGCCGAGTCCGTTCCTTACCTGGCTTGCCGTATAGGTTCCGTCTGCCTCCTGGGTTTCCAGTGCATCGCGTATGATGCCAGCGAGTTCCGTCACTGCGCGCAGGTGCAATTTTATCGCATCACAGTTGCGGTCCAGCTTCTGCCGCAGATTGTCGAGAACCGGCTGGAGAGCCTTGAGCGCGGTAATATCAACTGTTTTCAACGCCTTGCCCAGCGCCTTGTTGAAGTCGCGCAAACCGCGGCTTTTGTGGGCATTGATATCGGCCAGATCGACAGCTTGACCCTCAAGAAGCATTCGCGTCTCTTGCTCCACAACATCCTCCAGACGCCGGATGGCAAAAAAGACGGGCTCCAGGGCCGGCTCGATCGCTCTGCTGTGGATTTGATCCTTGTGCATAATCTCTATTTCCATATCTGTTCCTCCAATCTCATCGGCCTTGAGGCTCGCGCTCTAACCCTGCCTGGAGTTGCCAACGGTATCCGTGGACTTGAATTGCTTTTGAATGGACGGACGTTCAATCAGGTCCAAAATGGCATTGGAATCCCGTGTTTGAACAGGTTGCTGGACAGTAGACCCCCCCTCGTTCGATTTTATGGCTCTCTGATGTTCCAGCATTTTCGCCACGCCTATGCCGCCGGCGTCGGCCATTTTGTTAGCGACGGCTTCAGCCATCATCGATTTCCAATAGTTGCCGGCGATCCCCTCGCCATAGACAGCCTGGTTGTCTCCTGTAAACATCGATTCGACGAAAGACTGCAGCATGAAGGCTTCAAATTTTCTGAACGCAGGAATTGGCGCCTCATGAACTTCCCGGCCAGCGGCATCAGGTAAAACCGATTGCTGCACGCGAGCAAAATTCTCCCGTGGCAGTTGCCCCGCTGCCGAAACCCGATCAGAAACCATGCTGCGCAGCTTCTCCACTGACGCCCGCAACGTGTTCGGATCAGCGGCCATCGCAACATCCAGCACCAGATCGGAAGGTGGATTAATAGCCATCGATTCCAGTTCCATCGCTTTTCATGATCCTAGTCTACCTCGCCAAACTTACGGGAGGCTTGAGCCGTGCATCTTTAGATTGCCGACTTCGCGAGCAGGAAACCCTGATACTCCTCCATCTGGTACATCAATTCGGCCCTCGCCATCTCTTTCTCGATTGCACGAAGCCGCGCGCCAAGCGCGTCCAGTGTACGCGCCGCTTTCAACAGATCGTGTTTTGCTTCGACGATTTCGTCACCGAGCCGGGTCTGTAGCGCCTTGTTTGTCTCCAGGCGCTTCGTAATGATTTGCGCAGGAGCGGCGACCTTCGAGCTCGCTGAGAAGAGGTCGTCCTGCAATTTGACGAGACCGTCGTTCTCATCCTCTCTTGCGAGGTACTGCTCGTTAAGACGTGATAGATGGAGTTCACAGCGGGCTTTGGTTAGTTTCTGCAGTCTGATCAAAGTCAGACTTGAAGCTCGCGAGCTACTTGCCATTGTTAGAAGTTCCTCAAATAGGTGGCGGTTTCGTTGGTAAAGAACCGCAGAAGATCGGACATGCTGAAATAGAGCAGCATCAAGCCGCCTGCCAAAACGAAAGGCAGCGAGATGAAGTAGACGGGAATGGATGGCGTCAGCTTGTTGATGAGGCCCACCGCGATATTGACCACGACGGCGAATACGATGAAGGGCGCGGCGATGCGAATGGTACTCATGAAGGCTGCCGAGATTGTGTCTGTCAGATTGATCATCGCTGTCGCCGGCTGGAAAACACCATCGACCGGAATGGTTGAGTAGGATGAAAGTAGCGCGCGCAACACCTCCAGATGCAGGTCCGAGACAAAGAACAGGCACAAGGCGGAAAATGTGAAGAGGCTGGCAATTGCCGCCTGCGGCTCATCCGCTTCGATTGCACGCTCCGGCGCGCCCGAGTATCCGGTTGCCATCGCCATGGCGTTGGCCATGAACTGCAATGCCCAAAAATACAACCGAGACAGGATACCAATCAACGCACCGACGATCGCTTCTACGGCGAAGATTCGCATCAGCATCAAGGGCTCGGTCCTTACAACGGGCGTTACCTGCGTCAACACCAGCGGCACCACCATCAGTGAGCAGGCAAGTGCCAGGAATAACCGGATTTGCATGGGGATACGCGGACTGGAGATGCCAGGCATGATCATTAGACACGATCCGACGCGGGCAAAAACCAGCAGAGCCGCGATGACACTGTCGCTCAGCGGCGGCACGTCCGGGGCCTCACGAGATTGTGCCAAGCGACCGCACTTCAACGCCGCGCGCGATTTCTACATGCGACAGCACCGACAATGTCGCAAACAGCCGCTCGATGATCATCCTGATATAGGGTCGCGCTTCCGGCGAAGCGACGAGTACGAAACGCTCGCCCGCATCGAGATACTTCCGGATCGCCACACTCGCCTCGGCGCCAAATTGCTCCAGGAGACGTGGATCAATGTCGAACTCCGTGATCTCGCCTTTTGCATCACGCTTGAGGCTTTGGTGGAAAACCATGTCCCAACGGTTGCCGAGACGTAGCACCGAAAGAACGCCATTATCAGCAAGATCGCCACAAATTTGCTGCGCCATGCGCATTCGCACATGTTCCACTATCATTTCCGACCGGCGAATATGTGGGGCAACTTCCGCTATCGCCTCAAGGATAAGGTTCAGGTTCCGGATCGACACCCGCTCCGTCAACAAAAGTTTGAGAACCGCCTGCAGGCCTGAATAGGAGAGGTTGGCCGGGCAGATATCATCGAGAAGCTTGCGGTATTCAGGTCCGAGCCGGTCCAGCAAGGCACGCATATCCTTGTATGAAAGAAGCTGCGCCAGATTGTTGCGGACAATTTCGCTAAGATGCGTCAACAACACGGAGAGGTTGTCCACCGTCATATAGTTGTCGCGCTTCAGGTCGGCTGCGAACGTCTCCGGTACGGAATAGGCTTTCATGCCGAACGCCGGCTCTCTCACCTCTTCGCCAGGTACGTGAGGAGGTGGACGGTCACCTGGTATAACAAGGATTTCACCGACCCTCAGCTCGTGCGAAGCGACGACCGTTCCATGGATCTTGATACGGTAGGTTTTGGGCGGCAAAAGAACATCATCGGTCACTTTTATCTCGGGCACCACAAAGCCGTATTCGACAGCAAACTTCTTGCGCATCTTGTTGACACGGTGTGCAAGCTCAAGCTGCGATGCGAGGAGTCTTGCCGATATTTGCTTGCCCAGGCAAAGCTCGATCTGCGCCGTCTCAAGGGAAGCGCGAACGGAGTTGCGATCTTCTTCTTGGGCCTGTTTTTTCTTCAGCGCTGACTCTGCTTCGGCAGCAGCAGCAACCCGTGCCAACTTACGCGGCACAGATATGCCAATCGCCACAAGCCCGGCGGCGAGCACAAAAAAGGGGAATGCCGGTAGCCCGGGCAGTATACCGAGTACGAAAAGCAACAGGGCGGCGACGAACAGGGCCTTTGGATACGCACCGAGCTGCCCGAACACAGCCTTGTCGGTAGAGCCGCGGGTGCCGCCTTTCGACACCAGAAGGCCGGCCGCGAGCGACACGATCAGCGCCGGGATCTGCGTGACCAGTCCATCACCGACGGAGAGTTTGGTAAACACATCGGCCGCCTCGCTCACCTCCATTCCGTGCCGCGTCACACCAATGATAATGCCGCCGAAGATGTTGACTGCGGTGATGATGAGGCCCGCGATCGCGTCGCCGCGCACGAACTTCGAGGCTCCATCCATCGAGCCAAAGAATGAGCTTTCCTCTTCGAGTTCACGCCGCCGGTGCTGCGCTTCCTTCTCGTCTATCAAGCCAGACGAAAGATCCGCGTCGATCGCCATTTGTTTGCCGGGAATTGCGTCAAGGGTGAAGCGCGCTCCTACTTCCGCGATACGTGTAGCGCCTTTGGTGATAACGAGGAAGTTAACGATGATCAGGATCGCGAAAACGACCAGGCCGATAACAAAATCGCCGCCCATGACGAACTGCGAGAAACCGTGGATGACCTGACCCGCCGCAGCGTATCCTTCGTCGCCATGAGTGAGGATGACACGCGTCGTCGCGATATTGAGCGACAGGCGCATCATCGTCGCAATCAGCAATACGGTCGGAAAGGCGGAAAAATCGAGCGGCCGCTGGATCCACAATGACACCATCAAAATGAGCACCGAGAGGGCGATCGAGAATGCAAGCCCGATATCAAGAACAACCGGCGAAACAGGGAGGAACAGCACTGTCAGGATGATGACGATACCGAGGGCAAGACCGACATCACTGCCGGTCAGATATCCCTTGTCGCCCAATCGCTTTACTGCAGCCTGCTGCACGTCATTCTCCTATTAACGAGTCGACGATAGAGGGTGAAGCTTGCGCGAAACCAACCAGTGGCGTGGCGTGAGCTGAACTAGAATCCCTTCTCGATTCGCGAATAGGTCAATAGTGTCAGCGTGTTGATTTGTGAGCCGACGAAAGGCGCGGTCAATGCGAGGACCGCGAGGATGACGAGAATCTTCGGCACGAATGTGAGCGTTATTTCCTGAATTTGTGTCAATGCCTGAAACAGCGCAATGCAGACCCCCGCCAGCATCGCTGCCCCCACGGCAGGACCGGAAGCCACTATGACAGTCCAGATAGCCTGATTGACTATATCGAGGGCGTCCGCCTCGTTCATTTAGCTAACGACGATTCCGGCCATGATTGGGAGTTTTGCACCACCCTTTAGCGTGGCGATCATACCATCGCTATAGATTTGAACGGACTCAACGATACCGCTTACGGTACCGTCGGCACTTGTGACAGTACGGCCGATGATACCATCGGCTTGGGAGAGCGATGAACTTGCCAGCAATTGGTCAAGTTTCTTGTTGGTCTGAACCGCCTGCTCGACACTCGAAAACTGCGCCAGCTGCGAAATTTGCTGTGTTGCATCCATGGGTTCGGTCGGATCCTGATTTTTCATCTCGGCCACGAGCAACTTCAAGAACGCCTGATAATCGACGCCAGGCCCGGTCGCCTTAGGCGCCTCTGTTGTTTCGGACTGTGTTCCGACGGGAGGGATAGTGGTCATGCGCTTGCCTCCGGCCTAAGGGCCTGTTCAGCTTGAGAGGAAATGATCGGCTCGGTTGTGCCGGACAGAATCTGTGCTTCCAGCGTATAAAGCAGCCGAATGGATTTCAGGGAATCGAATACCCTTCCCTTGCACATCATCTCATCGATCAGCTTCAATTCTTTGAGCATCTGCTGGTTGTCGAATGTTGCAAGAAGCGAAGCCAACATGCGCTTGAAAGTGCGATTAGCCTCTTCCTTGATTGCGGGATTGATCAGCATGATCTGTGCAGCGAAGTAAAGCTGTCGTAGAGGTGTGGTCGTCTGATCCGCCTGAATGACGTGGGTTTCAAGGAGGAAGCTGACATCGTTCATGAATTCGATCGAAACCTTGCGGTCAACGCGCAGAACGGCTCCATTCACATAGACTTTTTCACCGGCGCGCAACGAGAGTTTCATGATCAAAGCCCGTCGCGTATGGTCTTGGTGATATCGATAATGCTGTCATAGTCCCTGGAAGTCTCCTGCCGGATTGCCTCCAACTCTTTGAGAATGAAGAGACCTATCGAAATCAACGAAGCGCGTATTTTCTCCGGCAATCCATTGGCCGGACTCCCCAAGTCCTCAATCACGATCATCCACAACCGTGACGTGAAATACACTGCCTCGATACCTTTGTGGGAGTATTTTCCCTCATCACGTGCCGCTTCAAGCATCAAGATGGACTGATCGAACAGCGAACGCTCCCGCTCCTTGGCCTCGTCTGCACCATCATTCATGATGTCGTCGTATCGTGCCTGGTACATGTCACCTTCCGGCGTTTGACGGGAGGAACTCCCGCATTCGTTGTCACTTCAAGTGATTGAGCAGGCTCAGGCTCTGAATCCTGACGGTCAGTGCGTAAGAGGCGTCGATCTGGGTCCTCAAAGCTTCGACACGGCTGGCGGCCTCATAGGGATCCACCGCCTCCAGATCCAGGACCGAGCTCTTGAGAACATTGATCTGCACCGTCAGCCGGTCGGTGGCGTCCTTGGTTCTGGCTTGTGCATTACCGAGGAAAGACTGCGCACCTGCCAACAGCGTGGAGTTCCGGTTCGTCGTCTCGGCAACCTTGTCGATGACCGCGTCAAATGCTGCTTGGTTGAGACCGATATCGCCGAGTTCCGCCATCATGGTGTAGCTCATCGCAAGCTGACGAAATCCCGCATTGTTGGCGCTGACCGAAGTCTCGGCAAGCTCTGTCGGCGCTATTCGGCTCTTGACGAGCGTATCGGACGCCGAGGACCAATTGGACCAGGAACCTGCATCGAATTCGGCGGCGAAAGACGTGTTCAGATACGTTGTCATGTCTGCGGCGCTGATCGTTGCCACCTGTGGGTCAGTGGTGGCGAAGCCGAAACGGTCTTGAAACGATTTCAATATGGCAGCCCGAGCCGGATCGCCTGCCGACCCGTAGTCACCCAGCGGCTTCACGTCCGTGTTCTCTCCAGCAAATACATACTCGCCGTTGTAGCTGGTGTTGACCAGGTCAGTAGCGGTCTGCAAAAGACCCTTGGCTTTGTCTACAAGAATGGACCGCCCCTCGCTCGCTCCGCGCATCGCAGTCACGTTGCCTAAAAAGTCCTGCGAACCCTTGATGACATTGGTCAGAGCATTTTGGGAGGCTTTCATGCGTTCCGATATCAGCCCGTTGGTCTCGGTCAAAACCGTCAACCGATCATGCTCCTTGCGCAATGAGATCGACTGGCCGGCGCGGCTACCAAGCGTAAGTCCTTTGTCGAAGACAACGCCGCTCGTAGCTTCCTGGCTCGCCCTGACCAGATCTGCCTGTGCCCTCGCGATGATATTACGTGTGGAGTTGGATAGCATGTAGGATGAAACCGACTGGGTTTTCATATCTATCTCACCGCCTGCAGGAGTTCGTTCAACATGGCATCCACGGCGGAGATGATCCGCGCCGATGCCTTATAGGAATGTTCAAGAGCAAGCATCGACTCCATCTCCTCGTCGATGTTTACCCCGCCGGCATTGGAAACTGCCTCTTCGGCTCGCGACTCAAGAACGCTGTTATACTGATTGGTCTGGGTCGCGGTTTTGCGCTTGGCCTCAAGCGAACTGATCGTAGCCGCCGAAAAAGCAAGCAGGCTCTGCCCATCGCCGGCGTCTGCGTTTGGATCGTAGCTGCGAGGCGCGGAGATAGCGCCTATTAAATTTTGGAGCCGCGCTGAAAATCCTGCCGAGCCATTTGGATTCTGCACATAGTCTGCGCCGCCCGCCCCACCATCTCGCAACCGAGCAGGGTCGCCGCCCTCGGTCAGAATGAACGCGGAAGCCACTTTGATAGTCCCGGCAATGCCCGGGAGAATTGACGCATCGGGTGGCATTAAAGGTGCGCCGGAATAGGTGAAAAGACCCGGAACGGCTGGTAATGTCGCGGGTGTTTTTTGGTCGATTTCCGCGAACATGCTGACAAGACTGCGCGCGATTTCATCCAACTGGCTTTGGTAGCCCGGCGCCGTATCGTTCCGCAACTGCAATAAACCGCTGAGTCGGCCTGTACCGTAAGGCTGCTGGAAGGTTCCATGTGATAGCGGCACGCCGTCGATATAAACGTCGTTGCCTTCCGTACCCGCGCTGAACGCGCTCGACGGCGTAAAACTGACCGTGCGCGGCGAACCTTCGAAAAGAGTTACGCCGGATTCGGCAAACACGACCATGTCATTATCGCTGCGGACAAGCGTAGTGATTCCGATCTCGCTCGACATCTGCTTGAGCAAACCATCGCGCTGGTCGAGGTAGTCAGCGACATCCGCCCCTGAACGCGTGCCATTGATTATTCGGTCGTTGACAGTCTCGAACTGTGCCAGCAGTGAATTCAGGTTCTTGACGGAGCTGCTGATGTCGCTGTCGGCGTCCAGGCGCAGCTTCTGTGTTTCCTCCGTACCCCGGTTCAAGGCATTGGCAAGTTCTGTTGCCTTGCTAACGGCAGCTTCTCCCACAGACGTATTGCCGGGCTGCGACGCGTAGAGTTGCAGTGAATCGCGCAGATTGCCGAGGAGCGAACTTGGCGATCCCGAAGCATCATCGGCCGAATAGATTCCCGACAGCCGATCGAGACCTTTCTGCAGCGTGCTGGATGCGCTGTATTGACTCCTGCTTTCAATGAATTTCGACAGCAGCGCAGCGTCGGCAGAACGGGTCATGGAGAGATAGGTCGAGCCGTTGGACCCACTCACGACGGAACCAATACGCCTCGTGAAATCAGGATCGTTGGCGCCCGCGATGTTGCGCGTGACCAGCGCTGTCTGTTTCGCTGTGGTATTGAGAGCACTCTGAGCAGTAAGGAGCGCCGAAGTTAATGACATGCCCTGTGTCCATTCACGGTTCGAAGTTCAGCTATCTCTTGAGATTCACCAGCACGTCCATCAAATCCGCGCCGGTCTGAAAGACCTTCGAATTTGCCGTGTAGCTTCTCTGGGATTCAATCATTTCCGTCAGTTCCTGCGCGATGTCGGCATTCGATTCCTCGAGCGCACTGGAGGTCAACGCGCCAAAGCTGCCAGTGCCGGCAAAGCCGAGCTGGACGTCACCTGAGTCTGCGCTTGGAGAGAACACGTTGCCGGTCATGACGAGCAGGTTGTCAGGACTGGGAACATCGGCCAGCGCAATCTTGTAAATGTCGCGCTTGGCGCCATTCTTGTAGATGGCCGTGACAGTGCCGTCTTTGCCGATGCTGACATTGTCGATCGGACTTGGCGTGTTGCCGTCGATCTTTACCTCGATAGGCGTGTAGTCACCTGCCAGCTGTTTGGTGGCGGAAAAATCAAGAATGAGATCTGGGCTGTTGGGCCGCCCAGACAGTGCACCAGGCATACCTGGAACCGTAAACGACGTTGCACCAGTGAGCTTGCCGGTAACGCCATCGAACGTATAATTTTGCTCGGCCAACGGCGTGGTAGGAATATAGGGAAACCCACCCGCCGCTGACGCATTGGCGTGATTATAGGCAGCAACTTGCCAAGTATTGTCTGCAGTTTTGGTGAAATAAAGGTCAACGACGACGACGTTACCGAGATTGTCGAATGTCTGCACGGATGTCTTGGCCGAATATTGCGCGGACGCATCGGTCTTTGTCGGAGGGCGATCAGCCGCGGCAATGATCGAAGCGCCCGCCGGGAGATTGGCGGTGAAAATACCGGTCCTGCTCGGATCTGCAATAAGATCATTTTGAGCAATACTGACCTTTTCGAGCCCCTGAAAGCCATTGGCAACCGGATTGACGTTGCCATTGACCACCGGATAACCCATCAGGAAGTAGCCGGCCGAGTTGACAAGATTACCTTGCGCATCAGGCACGAATGAACCGGCGCGGGTCAGATAGGGCGTATCATCGGCATTGCCGACGATGAAGAAACCGTTGCCTTTCAGCGCAAGGTCCGTGGAAGAGTCCGTGAATCGCTGGGCGCCATCTTGGGAAATGTGGTGTCGAATAACCGTTTCGACACCACCGGAATTATAAGCCCCGCCTGAACTCGGGAGCACCAGTGATGCGAACTGCGTGCTGGCACGCTTGTAACCCGTTGTGCTGGAGTTGGCTATATTATCGGCTACGGTCGACAACCTGTTGGCCTGGGCGTTCATGCCAGACACACCGGTTCGCATCATTCCATAGAGGCTCATTTCCGTCTCCTTGCACGTGATTCCGTCCAGAATCGTTAGCGCGCATGACTTGCGCGAAGCTGACGTTTCGGATGGAATTAGTGGAGTGATAAGTTGGACTTCGACTTGATCGCCGACGGCCATAACCTGGTGTGGCAGTCCGTCAGTTCAAATCGATGCAATAGCCGAGGAAGCGCTTGGAATCGATGGGATCGTAACCAAGTTGCTCACGCAGTTTCTTGCGAAGCTTGCTGATGTGACTTTCGACGACGCTTTCTTCTACATCACTGTCGAAGATGCCGTAGATGGCACTGAATATCTGTGCCTTGTTAAGACGCCGCCCGCGATTTGCGATCAGGTACTCAAGAATTCGGCGCTCGCGCCGCGGCAGCGAGAAATCGATACCGTTAATTTGCGGATCGCGACCATCCGAGAAAACCCGGATTGGGCCAACCTGCGTACCAGGCTCGCCGGTACCGTATCGGCGCCGAATGGCATTGATCCGCGCAAGAATTTCTCTTACGTGCATCGGTTTGCGCACGACATCATCAACGCCCGCCTGGAAAAGCTCAAGCGTATGTTCCAATGACTGCGACTCGTTGACTGCAATGACCGGCGCCGAACAGCGTTCGCGTATCTTTTGTGGAAACTGGCTGCGATTCACACATTCTCCTATGAGAAATGCCTCCACCGCCATAATATCGTTCTTCTGAACGCTGGCGACCCAATCGCCAAAATCGTCCGGAGTAAAACCTGTTGTCGTTATGCCCTCGCGGGCGAACCACGCCGAATACCCACTCGTCACCAGACTTCGTTCGTCGACGACTACAATCACTGCCCCACCTTCCGAATCATTTATTTTGCCCCAAGCAACACACAACTAGCGGGGCCGACGACTCGGCGACAATTCCCAAGATATTGCACCTAATTTATTGGGAGTCATAAATACTTCGATGTAGGTGGAAGTTTGGGGAGGAATGGCAGGTTTTTATACCAGAGAAATAATACTGTCTGTCACTTTACAAAATATAGCTGCGACTACAAATTCACGTTTTATTACCAAGTATTACCACGATCACTTGTCGCAAAACATTCGCGCCTTCGTCGTCCAATTTCCGAAACCGGCAACCACCATATTTTCAATTACGCGGCAAACATACTGCTTTTGAGCAGGGTTGTTGTTGGGGCCCGCGTGGTAGCGAGCAACAGCCATTGTCCAGCTACCCTCGCGCGCTTTTAACTCTTTCAGAAAGCGCGCGGCATAGTCGACATTGGTAGCAGGGTCTAGCATCGCACCTAAAGATGAAAACTTGTTTGCATGAAAATGGTGATTGATCTGCATACAGCCAAGATCGATCAGCTTCGCACCCTGTGACTGGGCGTCCCCGAAACGTGCTACAGCGGCTGCCACCGAAGGCATGAAGAACGTCTTGCCCTCGACGTTCATTGCATATGGCTGCAGAGAGTCCTTATGTCCGGTCTCTGTGAGACCAACGGCATAGAGAATGCCGATTGGGATATCATATTTCGAAGATGCCCGATGCAATTGCTGTTCGCAAAGGTTCTTCGCTGAAGCCCCTTGCAATGTCAGGCATAGGTTAAACAACCAAACCGCGAAGAGGATTACGCTCGACCTCCAGCCTAACCGTCCTTTCCCCACGCTCATCCGCCTCCACCTTCCCCATTGCATGTTGATCGTCAGAACGTCCGCCGGATGGGCCATGCGACGCGCCCTGGCCACCGGCACGCGGCTCAGGCTGTTGATCTTGGCCCGAAAGGTGCTGCTGACCGGTTTGCGTGCTTGAAGAGGCGCTGGAGCGGTCGATTACCGAAATGATCACGGATGACGCATCGTCGGTGACCCCTGCCCGCTGCAACGCTCTACCGAGCGCGTCGTGATCTTTCGCAAGATGTTCGGCGGCAGCGGTGTTCTCCGCTATGAGTTGGACATGCAAACCTTCGGGTATGAGGCGCATGCGCGCAGTTACGGTTCCAAGTTCAATGGGCTGCAACTGAATAACCAGCGTTTTGATACTTCCGGCAGCGCTTCGCTCCGAAACCACCTGGAGGTCAATCACCCCGGGACCGATGTTGCGGGGCGCGGCCGTTTCGCCGACTGTAGTAACTAGCCTGGCTTCTGCTTGAACCGGCGGTGATGATGCGAGCGGCGCCGGCGTATCAGGAGAAGGCGCTGACGCCGGTTCCGGGGCAGCCTTGACACTCACTCTGGGCTTCGGAGCCTCGGAGGATTGAACAACTGGCATTCCCAACTGCCCACCAGGCTCAGGCTTCGTCTGGTCGTCTTTCTTAGTGGGAGCTGTCGGGGCTTCCGAATGGCCTGCGGGCGACACAGTCCCCTTCTGTCCCGGCTCTTCCTCGCGGAAGGCCACTGCCTTTTTACTCACATGAACAGGTTCGGCAATCTGTGTCGGCGCGGCGGCCTTCTCATTCTTGGACAAAGTAGTATGTTCATCAGCTGGTCGGGGCCGGCTGCCCCCCTCCCGCTTTTGATGATCAAGCAATTGCTCAAATGCTAGGATGGCCTGACCGAACACACCTTGCCCGAGAATAGCACCCTTATCGCTGTCAGGTTCCGCAGCATCAGGAGTTTGAACGATGTCCTTGTCCGCTGTTGCATCTGAACTTTCGAACTTGGGCTTTGAGCTGACCTTGATCATGGAGCTGAAATCCGGAAGAGAGTCCTCCCCTTTCGCCGGCTTGTGATTAGCCACATCGTCCTTGCCTTTGCCGCGTACAATGGCGTCGATCATCGATCTGAATGGCATCTGAACTCCAATGGTCATTTGCTAGCCTTCCCGAGAAGGGCGTCAATGGCGTCAAGTTTCTTGCGAGTCCCGTCGACAATCGGATCAACGAATTCCGATGGGGCTGATGCAGCCTTGAGGGATGTGGCACTGTCCGCAACTTCCATTTTGCGGGGGTCGTCAGTCTGCGGGATCGGTTGTGCAAGGATTCTGTTTGCCATCGCAGCTGCGGCCTCGAGCAACTTGACATCCCGACCATGCAGACGATCTTTGGGCAACTTGGATAGGATCACATGGGCCTCTCGGGTCTTGTCCGAGCCGACGCTGCTTACCGCCATATAGAGCTTGGCCTGGGTATCGTCTGCGTTGAGGGCGGTTGCGAGAGCATCAGCCTGCTGCGATGCGAACCGCGCCCGCTGCATATCGCCGTCGACTATCGCACCTCTGGCAATGCGCAGGAAGAAGGGCAAACGGGCGCCAGGCCATGCCAGCGAGGCGATTTCTGCGATTTCCTCATTGCTTATCTTGCCCTTGATGATCATCAAGGCATCGACAAGCTGACGAAAAAAATCTTCAGAATAAGGGGAAAGCGCAAAGCGTTGCAGATAATTGCGGGCAAGCAGCCTGACTTTGTCCTTGTCACCAAGACGCGCCGCGATCATCAAGCCCCGCCGAAGGGCGGCCTCTTCCAGCAGAGTTCCAGGGACATTGAGGCGTATATAATCGAGGCGCTTCAGTGCGGTTCCTGCATCGTTCGAGGCGAGCTGGGTTGCCGTAACCAGATAGACCGAAGCGACTAGTTCGATGGGGACGTTGGATGGCAGTTCCTGGAAATTCTCTATGATTCGCATCATGTCGCCATCGGCATAGGCCAAGGACCCTGCCACGAGTTTCGGATCGACCAGATCGAGCTTCGCGGATGTCAATATGGAACGAACGACGGCCGGATTGCCGCCATTAAGGAGGTAAATAACAATCGCGTAAACGTTCGCGGGATTCGTCCAGACTTTCGGTTCAGCCGCTTGAAGTTGACCGGCAATATGGCCAAGTACGCGGTTTAGCATGGGCAACGCCTCCGCCTTTCCCGAGGCGACCTGGTCTTGCAACATGCGCATGGAGCGTACGAGCAGATAAGGCTCCGGCGACGGTATTTCCGCCTGCGCCGATCTCAGCGGGAGGCTGAATATCCCAAACAGCAACCAACCTATGGTTTGTCTCGCTATCATCTTTCGTCCGTCTTGAGAAAGATGTCGATACGCCGGTTCTGAGCGGCATAGGGATCAGCTGAAATCTTCGGTTCACGATCGGCATAGCCTTCTACGCGCAAGACGCGCCGACCGTCGAGGCCGCCTCGCGTCAACATGTAATAGGCCATATGCGCCCGTGCAGACGACAGCCGCCAATTGTCATAGGTCTCACTTTTGAATGGCCGGGCGTCCGTGTGCCCGCTGATGATGACCTTGCCCTGGCGCGCGGTAATAATTTTGGCAATTTCATCAAGCACCTGCACGACGCGCCTGTCCGGTTTCGCCGATCCAATTGCAAACATGCCATAGTCAACTTTGTCGGTAAGCTGGATCAACACACCATCGTCCATAGGCACGACCGAAATATCAGGTGCGCGTTCGTCCGAAGTTGCGCCGGTTTTCCTGATAATCTCGGCAGCCATCTCTCTGGCAGAGTTGATCTCCACTGCTCCTGGTTGCTTATCCTTAGCCGGTGTGCTTTTTTCGGGATCAACCGATTTCGCACTATCGAGAACAGGATCTTTGTCTCCGATCGGTTCGCCGGCCGCCATCCGTTGATCGAACTCTGCCTGCTTGGCTAACTTATCGGTACCAACTGCTTTTTCCGGCTGGGGCTTCAACTCGCTGTCCCGCGAAGGAGGTGGGGTAACCGGACTGTCCGTTAGCGGGAATATCTCGTCTTTGACGTGCGTCGACCAGTAATTCGGATTGAAGGGATCACGGTAGGCGTCCCCACCCTCTGCGCCAGTAGACGGCCCAGCCCGATTTGAACCTCCCGCTCCTTCCGCTGATCGGTTTTGAAGAACTCCTGTCTCTGTCGCTATCTCGGCGAGCACGGCGTAAGGATCCTTGAAAATTTGCCGTTCCTCGGTGGCCGGAGGCAATTGCATCTGTTTTTCGTTGCGGGCACTCTTGGTTTCCGCCTCAGTAGAATCTGGGCTTTCGAAGCGGACCTTGCCTTCCTGATTATCAGTCTCTTCGATGCCTTTGGGTCTCGTTTGCCGGTCCATGAGCTTGACGGGGTTGAAGTAGGCGGCGACCGCGGCTTTTGTCTCCTCGTTGGCAGCATTGATCAGCCACATGACCAGAAAAAATGCCATCATCGCGGTCATGAAGTCCGCATAGGCGATTTTCCAGACTCCGCCGTGGTGACCCTCTTCGTGTTCCCGGCCGCGCCTGACAATGATGATTTCGCGGTGAGTCTCTGGATCAATGTTCATTGGCGGTATCTCTCAACGCATCGATCAGGCGCCCGAGCCGGGTTTCAACCACGGCTTCGTCCAGTCTCAAGCACAGTTCCGATTGAATGGCTTCGGTCAGTGTGAAACGTGACTGATCGATCTCCGAACGCATGCGAAGCACGTCGAGAAGATGGGGTGGCCCAGAGATTTCAAGATTAATTGCGGCTAACCCTTTCGTCATCCGCTCGACCTCCTCGACGAAAGCGTTCACCGATCTTTCGCGCAGTTTCTCTTCTATGAAAGGGCTGAGGACTGCGGCAAGGGATGCAGAGATATCTGCAGAGATCGACGCTAGTCCGTCGACCATTTCTCGTGTCAGCCGCGCCCCCGTCTGCTGCATGAAAAGAGCTTCCGCGGCCGCGAGCTGATCCTCGAATTCCCGTTCAAGCCGGACCTTCTCCGCTTCGAACAGAACGGCTGCCTCGGCTTGTCCAGCTTCGCGGCCCGCGACAAAGGCCTCCTTGATCTTCAATTCATAATCGATCAGATCGACGGCATCCTCGGATCCCTCTTTTATCTCTGCTGCCAAGACCTCCGATCGATCGATGACGGTCGTAAATAAGGTGACTCGATCAGCGGGTACTTGCCTCGGCGTGAAATCGGTCAAGACACTGGCAACGGTTCGTGAGACCATCAGGCTGCCTCGTGAACCCACTGTTTCAGGATAGCGGCCACACGCTCTTCATCCATGTCGATCATCTGCTCGAGTCGGTTTTGTGCAGGCACGCGCATGCGCTTCCTGAGGTCGCTTAGATCGTCATAGGGGAGGCTCTGCTCCGTCGTAACCTTGGCGACTATTGGTAGATTGGTCGTCGGTGCCAGACCGGGTACGGATAGATCAGAGCCACCGGCGAGTTGTAGAGCATCCTGCGGCGCGTTCATTTCGCGCATCAACGGTCGCACGCCGAACCATAGAACAAGCCCAACTGCTGCAACAAGCGCGGCAGCATTGATGATGCTTCCCGACTGACGGAAGATCATCTCAGATATAGGCGTTGAGGCTGGCGCCAGTTGTTCATCCGCCGCCTCCATGAAATTGACCGCAGTCACATTGATGATATCACCGCGCTTCTGATCGAGACCGGCCGCCGTCGCTACGAGTTCCGTTATTTTTGCAATCTGCTGATCGACGAAGTTCTCCGGAACCGGCGCGGCGCCGGCGGTTGCCAGCAGGCGTGCTTGATCAATGACGACAGCGATGGACAAGCGTTTGATTTGATAGCTGTCACTCGTCGTCGATACGGTCTTCGAGTTCAGTTCGTAATTGGTAAGTTCCTCACGCTTGTCGGTCTTTTCGGAGGAATTATCGCCATTCTTGCTGGCGATTTCTTCCTGTGGAATATTTTGTTCAACGCCAGTTGCATTGTCACTCGTCGAGTTTTTCGAGTCGCCACTCTCACGAACGACCCTTACCGACCGTTCGACGCGAGATTCCGGATCGAATACCGTCTCGTTCGTCTGGCGGCGATCGGTATCAAGCGCCACCTGCACGCTGGTCTGAAAGTGTCCAACGCCTAGATAGGGTGCGAGCGCCTTGCGAATGTTCTCGTCCACCGATGCAGAAACGTTCTGTTCGAGTGTCGCTGACATGACAGCCCCTGCATTCGTACCATCATCCTTGGACGCAAGGAGACGGCCATTGGTGTCCAGAATGGTGACTTCCGCAGCTGTAAGCTGTGGCACGGCTGCAGCCACGAGCTGGCGTATGGACTGAGCTGATTCGATGGCGAAATCGCCCTCCGTCCGGATTACCACGGAGGCTGATGGCGCTTGGTCGCCACGGCGGAAGCTCCCCTTTTCCGGCAGGACGATGTGGACGCGCGCGGCCTTGATGCCACGGATCGCCTGAATTGTTCGGGAGATTTCGCCTTCAAGCGCCCGAACCCTGGTGATTTCCTGCATGAAAGACGTGAGGCCGAGCGAACCCATATTATCGAAGAGCTCATAGCCCGCATTGTTGCTGGTGGGTAGACCCTTTTCCGCCAGATACATTCGCGCCTGGTCGGCTTTACCAAAGGCCACGAGAATCGAGGTGCCGTCCGATTTCACATCGAATGGAATTCCCGCTTCACCGAGCGCCATGCCCATGCGATTTACGTCGTCGCGGCTTAGACCGACATAGAGTGTCTCGTATTGCGGGCGATTTAGATAGAAGCTCGATACGAGAATAGCACTGAACAGCGTAACACCGATGACGCCAAGAGCAATAAGTCGCCTCGCTCCAAGCTTTTGCATTGCCGTCGCAAGCTGTACGAATGTCTGCCGTATATTCTTTTCCATCAGTCCCCACCCGGTCGCATGATTGAATCATAGAGTGCGAACCTTGCGCGAAGTTAGAGCGACGGATCCGTGGGCGACGCAAAGAAAAAGGCCACGCTCGAGCGTGGCCTGAATTCGCTACTTTTAGTAGTACCTGTTTTAGCCGCGGAAAAGCGACAAGATGCTCTGGTTGCTCGAGTTGGCAATCGAGAGAGCTTGGATACCGAGCTGCTGCTGGACTTGAAGCGCCGACAAGCGTGCCGATTCGGCGTTCATGTCAGCATCCACGAGCTGGCCAACGCCACGATCGATCGCATCCATCAGATTGCCAGTGAACGTCTGCTGTGTATCGATACGAGTCTTGGCAGAACCGAGAGCGGCTGCTGCTGCCTTCATGGCGTTGACGGCTGTTTCAACGGTTGAGGACGACGTTGCTGCGGTCAATGCGGCTTCAAGGTCGTAGGCCGCAACGCTCATTGTCGTTACCCCGGTACCAGACGTGTAGCCGGTCACGATATTCTGTGCCGCACCACCGGTCTCCAACAGGTTCACACCCTGGAATGTTGCACCTTGCGCCATTTCAACGATCTGAGCCTTCATTTCAGCGATGTCAGCGTCAATGATCGTTCCGTCGGTACCGGGCGTTTCCTTGGCAACGTATTTCGCCTGAATCTTGCTGGCGAGGTCGATGGCACTGGTCAATGCGGTATAGGCAGTGTCAACGATCGAAGCCCCGAGACCGAGACCGTCCTTGACTGCCGAGAGAGCCGAATTCTGCGTGCGCATACCGGTCGCGATCGACCAATAAGCGGCATTGTCGGAAGCTGTGGAAACGCGCTGGCCAGTAGCGATGCGATCCTGAGTGGTAGCAAGATTCTTGTTGGTTGTGTTGAGTGTCTGCAGCGCAGTCATTGCTGACGCGTTTGTTAGAATGCTGGTCATAGGATGAAGCCCCTGAAATACTTTAATCGGGACATATCGGATTTACCGATTTGACGGAGCGGCATGATGCCTATTGTCTTCAACGACAACCCGTCATGGTTGCATTGACTACGACTAAAGTATTACCGTTTTAATAACAAGGGGGCTTCGCTGGTATGGTGCTGGTCAAATTTCGATTGTCGACATCGAACAAAAATGGGGGCCGCTCAAGCGCAGCCCCCAAACCAATGTTGAATTCGCTAATCGATTAGTTGCGGAACAGAGACAAGATATTCTGGCTGTTTGTGTTGGCGATCGACAGGCCCTGAATGCCGAGCTGTTGCTGAACTTGAAGGGCCGCCAAACGGGCGGATTCGGCATTCATGTCAGCGTCGACAAGCGTTCCGATGCCCCGGTTAAGGGCATCCACGAGATCCTTCGTATATTCCGTCTGTGTTGTGATGCGTGTCTTGGACGAGCCAAGGGCGGCGGCGGCGGCTTTCATGGCATCAATGGCGCCGCCCACCGTTCCCGAAGTGGTCGCTTGGGTCAGCGCAGCTTCAAGATCATAGACGGCAACCTCCATGGTGGTGATGCCGGGAGTATCACCACCTGCATCAAAGCCAGTGACGACCTTCTGTGCTTCAGCGTTGGCCTTCAGCAAATTGACGCCCTGGAAAGTTGCACTTTGTGCTATTTGGACGATTTGTGCCTTGAGATTGGCTATCTCTGCTTCAATGATATCCTCATCGGTTCCCGACGTCTCCTTGGCAACATACTTGGCCTGAATATCTTGAGCGATCTTGATCGATTTATCCAGTGCGGTGTAGGCGGTGTCGACAATTGCCTTGCCTAAACCAAGCCCGTCCTGAACGGCCGCAAGAACAGAATTCTGGGTGCGCATCCCAGTCGCTATTGACCAATAGGCCACATTATCCGAAGCCTCGGTCACGCGCAAACCCGTCGAGATGCGGTTCTGGGTGGTGGCAAGATTCTTGTTGGTTTGTGCAAGTGTCTGAAGCGCGGTCATTGCCGACGCATTTGTCAAAATACTGGACATTGAAAAATCCCTTGGAGAAAATTTGGTAGGGACATACCGGGGCGGCCGGTATGACGGCGCGGCCTGATGCCTATCGCTTGAAATCGATACGATCCGTCATACCCGATAGTAGCTGAACGCAGATCCAATCTGCAATTCGACTTTAGTTCTACATAGCTACGAAAAGGATCGTATGAGGCTGCCGACGAGGATATTCCAGCCATCGATGAGGACGAAGAACAATATCTTGAAAGGAAGCGACAAAACAGTTGGCGGCAGCATCATCATACCCATCGACATCGTCAGCGTCGCGACGATCAGGTCGATCACCAGGAACGGCAGTACGATGAGAAAGCCGATTTCGAACCCGCGGCGCAATTCAGAAATCATGAAAGCCGGGATGAGTATGCGCATGTCGACGACTTCGTCAGCCTTGGTGCGGAAGGATTCGTCGGCGAGATCCTCGAAAAGCCGAAGGTCCTTGTCACGCACCTGCCGCAGCATGAATTCGCGAAATGGAGTAGCGATTTCATTGATGGCCACGTCCTGTGTGATCTGATTGTTGACAAGCGGCTGAACGCCATTCTGCCAGGCGCGATCAAACACGGGCGCCATGACATAAAATGTCATGAACAAGGCAAGGCTGATCATGACCAGATTAGCCGGTGTTGTCTGCAAGCCAAGACCGGAGCGCAGCATCGAGAATGCAATGGCGAATCGGGTAAAGCTCGTCACCATGATCAGCAGACCGGGCGCAATGGACAGCACTGTCAGCGCCGCCAGCATTTGCATGATTTGCCCACTTGTCGAGGCGCTGCCGGGTGGAAGCAAGCCCTCGAGCAAAGACGTCTGCGCCATCCCGCTTCGGGTCAACATGAGGAGAAACACTGGTGTCAGAAAGTATCTGTTCATTCCATCACCAACGCCCAGATATAGACCTTCTCGATCTTGCCTTCCGAACGCATTGCCGCACGCTCCTGCAGATCCGTTCTCAGATATTCGATACCTGCGGGCCCGCGCAGCTGCATGAGATTAACGGTTCTCATAAAGGCCATGAAATCTCCGGCGATCGTCGCCGCGAGCTCGTCGGAGACTTTCTCGCCGGGCCGTGCGACAATGCCAGTTTCGAGCCTGATCCACACGTCCTGCGGTATCTTGATATTGGTCAGGATAGGCTTAAGCGGAACGACGCTGCCGGTAGGCACCTCCTCGCCGACCACACGTTTCGTATCCTCAACCTTTGTAGCGCCCGGAAGATGCAAACCCAGTTGGCCGCCCAGAAGCCAGCCGCCACCTGCAGCAATCAGAGTCAGCGCCGTAACAACGCACAACAACGCAACGAGCGAGGGGCCCTTTGGTGGCGTGCGGGCATCTTCAGCAATACTCATAATCAGTCCTAGATCGGCGAGACGGTATCAAGGATCTGCTGACCCCAAGGCGGCTGTTGCACCTCGCTCTGGCGCCCGCGGCCGCCATAAAATATCCGGGCTTCGGCGATCTTGTCGTATTCGATTCTGTTCAGGTTGGTAATATCGCGCGGTCGAACGACACCAGCAACATTGAGAATGCGCAATTCATTGTTGACCCCGATTTCCTGGGAGCCTCTTATGACCATGTTGCCGTTCGGCAAAATTTCCGTCACGATCACTGCAACCTGCAGGTTGATCTTCTCCGACCGGTCGATCTTGCCTTCGCCCTTCGAGCGGCTGTCCGAATCCAGGTTGAGATTGCCGCTGATGTCACTGGCCGAGACCCCACTGCCACCAATATCCGCCGACAACCCGTAACCGGATGACGCTACCCGTGACCGGTCAGATTTATTGTCGAGTTTGGCTTCGTCATCGATCGTAATGTCGACGGTCAGCACATCGCCGGGGTTGCTCGCACGCGGATCGCGGAAGAAACTCGCCTGGCCGTCTTGCCACAAGGAGTATTTCTGCGGTCTAGGCTGTCTTGGATAATATGCCGGGTCAGCAACATTGAATGCCTGCCCGACACCAGTGCCGACCGGGGACATCTCGGGAGCGCGGTTGAAGTCTCGGATGTTCGAGCAGCCTGCAAGTGCGAGAATACCTATGATAACGATTGATGGCGCCGCTTTTCTCATTGGGCGGTTCTTTCAGCTGGAACTGTACGCGAGCCGACGATAACCCTCGCGAGCTTTGATGATTTATCCGCAGGCATTTCGTTCAAGATCACACTTGAAACCCGCGGATTGAGCTTGAGCAACAGAGCCGCGGCAGCCTCGTCCCCCATAAGTGCCATCTGCGCGGCCGCAGCATCCGGTCTCATCTTGGAGATGATGCCTACGAGGGAGTCTTCAGCCTTGTCGATGAAATCGTCACGGCGCTTCAGCCAGACCTCGTATTCCTTGCGCTTGGCGTCCAGCTGCTCGATGCGGCTGTCTATATCGGCACGGAGCTGCGTCAGTTCACGTGTCTGCATTGCGTGTCGTTCGTCGGCTGCCTTGTCACTGATGTTTGTGCAGTAGCGGTCGATTTCCTGGCTTCCTTCTTCCCTGGAACCCGTCTCCTGCGAACGACTTGGGGCAACCGGAAGCGTCAGAGCTAAAGCGAGGGCAAGTGCAGTAACAGCGAACCTGGCTGATCCAACCGATGCGAAGATCCTCATCATTGGACCACCAGTTCCGCATGAAGCGCACCGGCAGTCTTGATGCCCTGCAGGATAGCAATGATACCCTGGGGTTTGACGCCGATCTGGTTCAGGCCTTTGACGAGACTCTCAAGATCTGTACCACCGAGAATGCCAAGCTTTGAGGATTGCGTAGCATCGATGCTGGTGTTTGGCTCGACAGCCGTAACGCCGTCGGAAAACGGCTCCGGTTGCACGATAGTAGGTGTTTCAGTCACACGTACGGACAGGCTGCCATGACTGATTGCAACTCGCGATATCCTGACCTTTTCGCCGATCACGACGGTCCCCGTGCGCTCATCGACAACCACGCGCGCAACCTCATCCGTGACGACCGGCAAGCCCTCTATTTCGGCGAGAAAACGCGTGGCGGAAATGTTCTTTGGCTTTCTCAACCGAATGGACTTTGAATCGCGCTCCTTGGCCACAGCCTGATTGTAACGGCGCTTTGCAAAGGCATTGATAGTATCGGTGATCCGGACGGCCGTCGTGAAGTCAGGCTCGCGCAATTCGACTACAAGCTCCTCCTGGCCAAAATTGCCGGTAACTTCTTTTTCAACGAGAGCGCCATTGGGAATGCGGCCACTGGTGGGAACGCCCTGCGTCAAGGTTTCAGCCTGCCCCGAAGCGACGAAACCTGAGACGACCATATTGCCTTGGGCAACGGCGTAGGTCTGGCCATCCGCTGCTGCGAGAGGAGTCATCACCAGCGTTCCGCCGGCTAGCGACGTTGCGTCACCCAGCGAGGACACCGTAATATCGATGCGCGAACCACGTCCTGCGAAAGGCGGCAAATTGGCAGTTACTATGACAGCCGCGACGTTCTTCACGCGCGATGTACCGGCTGGTGGACTGATGCCGAGATTATCCAGCATCGCTCGCAATGACTGTTCGGTGAAGGGCGCGCTGCGCAAACTGTCACCCGTACCGTTCAAACCTATCACCAGGCCATAGCCGACAAGCTGATTATCGCGCACGCCCTGAATATTGGCGATGTCTTTCAGGCGGGCGATAGCACCGCCTTCCCCTAGTGGCGACGCAGCACCTCCCCAACGTCCGTCATCGTTCAAGGCGGCCTGTGCTTCGGCCTTGCGCCAGGCGGCTTTGGCCTCACCGGGCGTTCGATAAAACTTGGCATCTGCCGACGGTTCGGCTGCCTGTGCCGCATATATGCCCGACATCGTCATCAGGAGAGCGGCCACGAGGCGTATCATCGCATACCGACCTGAATGCTGCCATCGGCAAGCACAGTTCCCGATACGATTATACCGCTGTCCATGTTGCGAACCTTGATGAAATCTCCGGCGTGCCCCGCTTCCAGCGGCGTTCCCTTGGCCGTGATGACAAGCGCACCGGTATTATAGACCAGCGCAACCGGTACGCCGCGCTCGACCAAATCGGGTTCATTCAGAGCGCTGACAAGAATGGGTTGACCCGGAAGGAGCGTCCGGCGCGCCACTTTACCGATAAGCTGTTGTGGTGACAGCACGTATTGACCGGCCGCACTTGCCCTGATCGTGAAATGCTTCTCGTGCAGTCCTGAACCGCCGATTATCTCACCAGGATAGATAATCTGGGTGGGTACAAGAAACGCTATGCGATCAGCATACGCCACGACAGGTATCGGCAGAACGCAAAAGGCGTATGCCAGCATGCGTGTAATTTTATCACCCCAATGGATCGCCGTCGTCATGATAGTCCTCAGCGCAGATTCTTGGAAACGACCTGAGCCATTTCGTCCGCAGCCTGGATCACTTTCGAATTCATTTCATAGGCACGCTGGGCTGTGATCAGATCCGTGATTTCCTTGACAGGGTCGACGTTGGAATTTTCGAGATAAGCCTGCTTCAATGTCGCAAATCCGGGATCACCGGGAACACCGACAACCGGATCTCCGGATGCGTCGGTCTGCTTGTACAGATTGTCACCCAGGGGCTCCAGCCCAGCTTCATTGGCAAAATTCGCGATCGTCAGCTGCCCCAGATTTTGTAGTTCAGTTTGATCTGCCATCTTAGCGAACACCTGACCTGTGTCGGAAATCTTGACCTCAACCGCATCGGTGGGGACAATGATGTTCGGCTCAACCAGATTGCCATCTAGCGTCACCAATTGGCCGGTAGCATTCGTGTTGAATGTGCCAGCGCGACTATAGAGTGTCTCGCCGGCCGGGTTTTGGATTTGAAACCAGCCTCGACCCACCAGTGCAACGTCGAACGGGTTGCCAGTCTGGTTCAGACTACCCTGTATGTGAAGATTGCGGACGGCGGAGGTCTGCACACCAAGCCCTACCATAGCGCCTTCTGGGATTATGCTCTGGTTTGCAGCGTTTGGCACGCCTGCGGTGCGTTCCGCCTGATATAATAGATCGGAGAATTCAGCCTTGGCTCGCTTGAACCCTGTCGTGTTTATATTGGCGATATTGTTGGCAATCACTTCCAGATTAAGCTGCTGGGCATTCATGCCGGTTGCTGCGATGGTCAGGGCTTTCATCGACATTCCTTAGATTGGCATACGGCTTATTTCCAGATAGGCCTGGACAATCTTGTCGCGGATGGCGATGGCCGTTTGCAGGGACTGTTCTGCATCCATGACTGCATTCACCACATCGCGGGTCGGTACATCCCCGGTCATACTTTTCATGGAGATTGCCTCCGCACCTTCAAGCTTGTTGCTGACCGATCCGGTGAGCTGTGACAGCACGTTGCCGAAAGAAGGCTGGCTAACGGCAGGGGGTGTTACACCGCCTTGAGACACAGTTTCCGACAAGCTGGAGAGAGCGTTACGCGTGGAAACACTGAGAAGTTGGTCAATCATCAGGAATTCCTCAAAAGATCGACAGTCATTGCAATCAGTTCGCGTGCTTGCTTGACTACCTGGAGATTGGCTTCATAGGAGCGATTTGCTTCGCGCATGTCCGCCATTTCGACAACCATGCTGACATTGGGTAGTTTGACATAGCCATTGGCATCCGCTGCTGGGTGGCTGGGGTCATAGTCTTGAATGAAGGGAGATGTGTCCTTGCCTACTTCGGCAACACGCACGGTCTCGACGCCGTTGGCACGATCGAGCTCGGTTGCAAATGAAACGGTCTTGCGACGATAAGGGTCGCTGCCAGCTGTCTTGCCGGTAGATTGTGCGTTGGCGAGGTTTTCCGACACGATTCGTAGGCGCGTCGACTGTGCGGAAAGGCCAGAGGCCGCGACTTTCAGGGCAGCTTGCAGAGGATCCGACATGAGGCTCAACTCCTCACAGCTGAGAGCATCATGCGGTGAAACGCTTTCACGATGCTTGTGTTGAGTGAAAACTGGCGGTTGATCTCACCGGATTTCACCATTTCCTCTTCAAGACTGACAGTGTTTTTCGAGTGGTTCTGCTCGGTCGTCGCGTCGGTGCGTAGCTGCGTTGCAGCCACACCGGATGCATCTATTTCAAGATGCACAGGGTTAGTCGCTGCCATCGTCAGCTGCGTCTGCTCCAGCACATCCCTGAACGGCTCAACGTCGCGTGCCTTAAAGCCTGGCGTGTTCGCATTGGCGACGTTTCCTGAGACCGCCGCCTGCCTCACGGAAAGCCATTCGGCCTGACGCGATGCCAGCTCGAACAGATGGATGCCCTGCATGTGTTTCCTCGCAAGCCTGACCGGGTTAATCTGTCCTTAACCTAATCTTCCAAACTTGCGTGAGACTTGCGGCACACGGAGCTAGTTGGTTCGGGTTATCACATCGCCGTCCGACGTTTTGATCTGCCAGCTGTCGGCGCCGCTGCCATGTTCGATGGCGATAAGCTTGCTCCCGTCCGGTAGTGTGGAGCCTTTTTCGACGAACCAGTAGCCCGCATCGTCCTCAATCATGACGAGGCCGCCTACGACCTCACGCAGCAGGAATGCGGGCTTGCCGGGAAATGGCTGCTTGATCGCGTCATCTATACGCGCCACCCTGCTTTCCTTCAGCTCTGCAGTGGTGGCCGTAGTCATGGGATCAAGTTCCTCACCAGGTTTATTATCTGGCGCGGTGCCGCCGCTCCTTCCGTTGGTTGCGCGTACGACCTTTTGATTGGACCGATCTAGGGGGTCATTGACCTTTTTGCCTGCGGAAACTGGCTCAGGCCGTGCATCGAGGACATCGTAATACATGATGAAGGGCAAAACGAATGAGCCAACCGCAAGCAGCAATCCGGTGCTTTTCAAATAGCCATCGAAGCCTTTGTCACGCCGACGAGTGATTCCCGTGGCCTCCGCGGCTGTTTGCGCCGCAGCTTCTTGCTTTTTCATGATGGCTCCTTTGGCCGTAGTGATGCTGCAAGATCTTCGTAGGGGTCCTGCGAAAGCGGCGAGGCGGGCGTTTGCTGCATGGCGTCATAGATTAGCGGGACAAGATTTACCGCCTGATCGACAAGAGGGTCGCTGCCGGTCTGATAGGCGCCGATCATGCGCAGATCGCGCGTTTCCTCGTAACGCGCGATCAGGCTCCGTAAACCTGTTACCAACTTCTGTTGGTCTCGGCTCCAGTTATGCTGTGCAAGGCGCGAGATGGAACCGAGGATATCGACTGCGGGAAACCGTCCTTGCGCCGCGATGATTCGGTCTAGAACGATATGGCCGTCGAGCGTGCCTCGGATGGCATCGGAAATTGGATCGTTATGATCGTCGCCATCAACAAGAACCGCGTAAATACCTGTGATCGTGCCGCCACTGGCAAGACCTGGACCGGCCCGCTCAAGCAGCCGCGGCAACTGACTGAATACGGTCGGCGGATACCCGCGCGATACTGGCGGTTCGCCCGATGCAATGGCGATTTCGCGCGCTGCGTGGGCGAAACGCGTAATGGAATCCACAATCAGCAGGACGTTGTCGCCGCGTTCGCTAAAATATTCTGCAATGGCCGTTGCGGTGTTGGGAGCAAGCCGACGCATCATAGGACTTTCATCGCCGGTCGCGACAACCGCGATGGTTTTGTCGAGCTTCCCAGCCATCGTATCTTCAAGTATATCGCGCACTTCGCGCCCGCGCTCGCCCGTCAGCGCCAAGACGACAGTATCGAAGTCCGTAGCTTTGGTCATCATACCAAGCAACGTCGACTTGCCGACACCGGAGCCGGCGAAGACACCTATGCGCTGGCCAAAGCACATCGGCACGAACACGTCGACGACGTTGACGCCCGTTCGCAGTCCCTTTTCAACCCGGCGTCGGTTCATAGCCGAAGGTGCCAGGCCGTCTACAGGTTTCGGGTCAGGTCCTGCAGACAAAGGTCCCTTGTTGTCCAGGGGACAAGCGAGCGCATTGATCACCCTGCCCTTCCAATCGGGTCCGGGCGCAATTTGTAGGGGGCCTCCCGGAAAAACCGACATTCCAAGTCCAGGCATGACGCGGTCATCGAACGGCTTGATCAGGACCTGGTCCTGCTCGAGCCGGATCACTTCCGCCGCCAAAAGTTCATTGTTGGAGCGGATAGCCACCACGTCGCCAAGTTGAACACGATTGGATATTCCACGTACGCCGATACTCGAACGAGACACCTGATTGACATACCCCCCCACGGCAACGGCGGTCCGCTCCTGCTCAATCTGCGAAACCAACCGGGCCAGGGTTTCCAAAGAGCTTGTTTTGTTGTGTATCGCAGGAAGAATCGATTCAAATGAATGCATGGTCAGCTCATGACTTCGAGCCGAGTGTCTTGATCGCTTCCGAGAAGGTGTTCTCGTTGCCGCGAAGCAATGCATCGACCCGCTCAAAGGCGCGTGTCACGCTCATCAGCCTTGTCATTTCACTGATTGCGTCGACATTGGATCCCTCGATGGAGCCCTGAATGACCCCGGCGTTCGGATTGTCTATCGCGGGCTGCGCCGCCACGCTTGGAACGATGGAGGAATTGTCGAAATACGTCAGTTTGGCATTCGGACTGATCGTGAACAATCCGATCGCACCTACCTGCCTGCCATTCTGATAGACCGCGCCGTCCGATGAGATGTCGGGAGGTCCGCCGTTGGGATCGATGGTTAGCGGCTGACCGCCCGCATCCAGCATGGGATAACCCTTGACGGAAAGCAGTTCGCCTGTAATCGACATCTGCATTCGGCCATCGCGGGTATAAACTTGTCCTGCCGGCGATTGGAGCGAAAACCACACATCGCCCTTTGCGGCCACATCTAGTGGATTGCCGGTCTGGGTAATCGGACCTGCGTTCGTTTCGATATAGCTCTCACCGGCTGTCACAAAACTCGAGTTTTCAGCGGCCTTCGAGATCATTGCGTCAAACTTCATGCCCGTTGCTCGAAAGCCAGGCGTCGACATATTCGCTATATTGTGGGCTAGGACGTCAAGGCGACGCTCCAGCGAAATCTGCGCAGACAGACCCACGTATATCGAATTTTCCATCAGCGGCCACCCAGCTTGAACGACTGCAATGTCGCCAGAATGCTTGCCGATATCCCAATGGCAGATGTTCCTCCCAGCAACATGGAGGGCGCGCTTGCCGTAGTCGATGGATTTTTCATTTCATACATGGCGGTAAAACGCGTCAGTAGTTTGTCAAGCTTGGCCGGGTCCTTGAGGTCCTTGAGATTGAGCTTGCTTTCAACGAGCTGTGCCTGCCGATCGATATCGAGATTGGACATTTGCGCGGGCATGTTGAACGTCGCCTGAAATACTTGGAGCAACGCCTTGTCCCCAAGAATCTCGAAGGCGCTTGTAATTGTCGGAGCCTTGCGCGCGAAGTAAAGCGCAAGCCTTACCCCTTCGTTCTGCCGGCCAGTCTCCAGTTCGAGCGTCTGCCGCACATATTTCTCTGTTATTTGCTGTTTCGCTGCCGGCTGCTGCGTTGTCTTGTCACCAAGCTTTACGAAGTTGAATGTCGTGGCGAGTTCCTTGTACCGGCGATCGGTGAGTTTGTTGGCGAAGCTGTTGGGGTCGTCTACGCCTTCCGTCAGGACTTTACGAATGAACGCCTTGGCGTAGGCCATGTCCTGGAGACCGAGGGCCTTCAATGCATAGTTGTAAAGCTTTGTGTCTTTCATGAAATCGTCGATTGATTTCACATTTTCTATGTTCTTCAGGTAATAGTCGCTCTCGCGTTGAACGACCGGTTCCTTCGACACGCGGGTCAGTGAGCGCGGCAAGTCGGCAGCAATCAGCCTGTAGCCGGTCATCGTGTTGATCATGATGCGCCTTTCTGAGAACGTTTGCCCAGATGTGACAAATCAAGCTTGCCTGAAACTGGCGGGGCTGGACCAGCGCCACAGGGCCAAGCCGCATCTTCTGCAAGGTTCACACAAGCCGACGCTGTTAGCCAATATTCATAAACGTGCAGGAGTGGTGGCTTGGGTATTCTTGTTGGACTCATTGTGACGATGGGATGTCTGCTCGGCGGATTTATCGCGATGGGTGGCCATGTCGCCGTGCTCGTACAACCGTGGGAATTCGTCATCATCGGGGGATCGGCGCTTGGCACCTTCCTGGTCGCTAATCCTTTCTCAGCGGTCAAGGATACCGGCCGAGCTTGTATGGAAGCATTCACCAACAAGATCCCCAAACAGCGGGACTATCTCGATGTTCTAGGTGTTCTCTATGCTTTGATGCGCGAGCTACGAGCCAAGTCGCGTAACGAGGTTGAAGTTCATATCGACAACCCTACGGAATCGGCGATTTTCCAAGCCTTCCCGAGCGTTTTGAAAAACCATGACCTGACGCATTTCATCTGTGATTATTGCCGTCTCATCATCATCGGCAACGCGCGTTCACATGAAATCGAAGCGCTCATGGATGAGGAGATCCACACCATCGCGCGTGACAAGCTGAAACCATATAACGCCATGGTAAGCGTGTCGGAAGGTCTTCCCGCGCTTGGCATCGTTGCGGCGGTGCTGGGCGTGATCAAGGCCATGGGCGCGCTCAACGAATCGCCGGAGGTGCTCGGACACCTTATCGGCGCGGCGCTCGTCGGCACCTTTGCCGGCATATTTCTGTCCTACGGTGTGGTTGGTCCCATCGCAACGAAAATAAAGACTACACGCGAAAAGCAGAACCGGCTTTACATGATCGTCAAGCAGACATTGCTGGCCTACATGAATGGTGCATTGCCGCAGATCGCGCTTGAGTATGGCCGCAAAACCATTTCGGCCTATGACCGCCCCTCCATCGATGTAGTAGAGCAGGAAACACTGACACCGTCGGCCCCTGCCGCCCTGCAGCAAGCGGCATAGGACGATCATGGACGGGGAAGCTGAACAGAAACGGCCAGATGCGCTCGCCGACAGTATCCTGCGCGCGGCTGGTCTGTCGCTTGAAGATCTCAAATCGCTGGAAACGGTGTTCCGTGATCTTGCGGCGTCGTTCACCATCAGGATTGCCGCGCGGACGGACGTCGCAATTGGCACGGATTTTTCGGGCATTGAGGCGCTTGAAAGAGAGGCAATTGCCGAGGCAGTTCGCAGTGCCGCACTCGTTGGCATGGTACCGGCCACAAAGTGGGGATCGCAGCTCATGCTCGCCGCTGACCGTGGCTTCGTCGATTGCAGCGTCGAAGCACTCTTCGGTGCAGGTGCGAGTAATGATAGTGCGGCAGAAAAACGGCCACTGACCTCCGTTGATCTTGGCGTGGTCAGGCAGATCTTTGCCGAGGTGACGGCATCGCTCGATCACATGTTTTCAGGGGCCAGCGAACCTCTTTTCCAGATCGGGGAGCTTGTGGAGGCGGCACATCTTGCTCCAGCCACGCTCGGCGAGACACGCATGATCTGCTGCACCCTTGCACTCAGAGTTTCGGGACGATCAGGTTATTTGCGGATCCTCCTCCCACGCTCGAGTTTCAAGCCGATGCAGGAAGCAATCGCTCGCCTGCTGCGTCGGCCTGCACATCATTCTGACCCAACCTGGGCCAAGAAGCTGCGGCTCGAAGTCAGCCGTGCCCGAATCGATGTGGAGGCGTATCTACAGCAGGGTACCATGACGCTGGAGCAGATAAGCCTGCTGCAACCTGGACAAGTGTTGCATCTGCCAAAGGACGCTATCGACCAGGTGCGGTTGCGTAGCGGCAAGCAGGCACTTTATCGCTGCCGCCTTGGCAAGACCGGAAGTGCATTCACCGTCCGGATCACCGATCCTGTCAACGAAGAAGAGGATCTGCTTGATGAACTTGCCGCTGGCTAACATGATTTCGGTCATATTGACCGCATTGTCGCTCGTCATTTTCCTCGCCGCCCTGCGGAAGGCCAATCGCATTTCCGCCATGAGCCACGTCATGGCGCATCAGGTTGCAAGTTCCGCTGCCAATCTCCAGCAGGCACTTGCTATTCTTCAGGCCGAGCGGGAATCCTGCCACGACGAAAGTGTCCGGCTGGAAGCAAGGCTACGTGATTCGGACCGAGTGCGTTCCGAGATTGCGCGGGCAATCGATCTCGTCGAGCAGGCAAAGAGCGATCTGAATGACAGAGTGCGGGCCACACCAGCGCAACAATCACCTCTTGTCGCTGGTGCGCCTGCAGTTTTGGCCGATGCTGCTCCCGTTGCTCCTGCCAGAACCCTGCCCGTTTTCGTCAACCGCATCGTGCGCAGTGCCGATGTTGCAAGCGCCGTCCTCTAACTCCGGATCTCCTGAACCATGGCCACAGACAAGAACTCCATCGAAGACGAGCTGAACGAAGCCATCGAGGATCTCAAGCGTGATGAACCGCAGCGTAGCCACAAGCCTGCAGGTGCAAAGCCGAACATCGATCTCATCATGGGAATTCCTGTCGATGTCCAGGTCGTACTTGGCAGCACATCCATGCCGGTGGCGAATCTTATGAAGCTTGGCCGCGGCGCCGTTGTCACCCTTGACAAGCAGATTGGCGACCCCGTCGATATCGTCGTCAATGGTCGCGTCATTGCACGCGGCGAGGTTATCGTTCTGGAAGATGATTCGTCACGGTTTGGTGTCAGCCTGACAGAAGTCATCGGCAGCGGCGCATGATCAACTCCATTAAATAACTCCTGGAAGCCTATTCCGCATGAGCGATCAAGAAACGACCCAAAGCAGCAGCGCCATCATGGATCTGTCTGGACCGGAGAAGGTAGCAGCCTTGCTCGTTGCGATCGGGCGGCCGTCGGCATCGCGGCTCCTCAAGCACTTCACCGCGGACGATCTGCGTTCGCTTGCAGGCCACGCGCGCAAGCTCGAACCGATTACGCCTGGCGATTTCGAAGAGTTGGTGAAGCAGTTTGAAAATGCGTTCGCCGATGGTGCCCCGGTGTCGGAAGCAGGGATGCGCTTTGAGGGACTGTTGCGCGAAACACTCTCCGCCGATGAGGCCAGCGCTGTCATCGAGAACAGGCGTCCCGAACTGTTGACCCAAGAGTCCGTCTGGGACCAGTTGCCAAGAATACCTCCTGATGTTTTACATGTGTATCTCAACGCACAACACCCCCAGGTAGGCGCCTATGTGATTTCTCGCCTGCCGTCGGATGTAGCGGCAAAGCTCTTGATCCGTTTCGGTCCAGCCGAGCGAACCGCCATTATTCAGCGCACCCTGCATATCCGTAAGGTCGACCCAGCGGTTTCAGCAATGCTCGAGGGCATCTTGCAGCGGGAAGTCACTGGCAGGGACAATTCAAAATCTGAAAAAAGTCATCATGGCACGGTAGCGAACATCATAAACCAGCTTGAGAAGTCAGAAATTGACGAGTTGCTGGCCGGACTCTCGGATCTCGGAGCCGACGACCTTGCGAAGATCAAGGCGAAGCTCTTCACCTTCGAGGATATCGTGAGGATTTCGCAGCGAGCACGGCTCGTTCTGTTCGACGAGATCCAGACCGATGTGGTCACAACGGCTTTGCTCGGCTGCGAGCCGCAACTACAGGAACTCATCCTGCAATCGCTATCGACGCGCGGACGCCGCATGGTAGAGACCGAACTCTCCAACCAGACGAATATCAACGCCAATGCCGTGACCGAAGCACGGCGCGCCATAGCCCGGACCGCCATAATGTTGGCGGACCGCGGCGATCTCAAGCTTGCAGCCGAAGAGCCGAGCGTGTGATGCAGGTTCGCTAGCAGATGTCTGATGCGGCTGACAAGGATAGCAAAACCGAGGAAGCCACTGAGAAGAAAGTCAGTGACGCGATCGAAAAGGGCAACCTGCCCTTCTCGCGGGAAGCGCCAATCCTCGCCTCAATCATTGCCTTTCTCATCATCATGGTATTCGTCGTTGTGCCCAGCGGCGCCAAACTTGCGTCGTTTCTTACCGAGCTGCTCGACAAATCGGACGATTGGCGGCTCAACAATGCCGACGATGCCAGGGAGTTGTTCGCAATCATCGGAGGAGCCGTGGGCTTGGCCTTGCTGCCGGTGCTTGTCCTTGTTCCAGGTGCCGGCATTCTGGCGTCTGTTCTTCAAAATGCCCCGCGTGTCGTGTTGAACCGTATTCAGCCGGAGACATCGCGAATCTCGGTCGCCAAGGGCTGGTCGCGCCTTTTCGGGTCCGCAGGTCGCGTCGAGTTCTTTAAGTCCACGTTCAAGTTTGCCGCCGCGAGCATAATTGTCTTCATGATTTTCTTCGAAGACAGCCATTTTTTTGTCGATGCGATAATCACTGAACCAAGCCAGTTGCCTGAGCTCATCCGCGCCCACATCGTGCGATTGCTCGCGTCCATCGCGATTGCCGTGACCGTTCTTGCAGCATTCGATCTTGCATGGGCGCGTATTCATTGGCGCAGCGAGCTTCGCATGACGCGCCAGGAAATCAAGGACGAACACAAACAGGCGGAAGGCGACCCATTGCTGAAATCCCGCCTTCGTTCATTGGGCCGAAACCGGGCGCGACAGCGCATGATTGCATCGGTGCCGACCGCAACACTGATCGTCGCAAATCCGACACACTTCTCGGTTGCTCTCCGTTACAACCCGGCGCAAGATGGGGCGCCCGTCGTAGTTGCGAAGGGTCAGGACATCATTGCTCTTAAAATAAGGGAAATCGCCGAAGCAAACAGAATACCCATATTCGAGAATATCCCCCTGGCTCGCGCCTTATACAAGCAGGTCCAGGTCAACAACGTGATTGCTCCAGAATTCTACAAGGCCGTGGCCGAGCTTATCCAATTTGTTAATGCAAGGCGCAAATGAATTGCGTCAATCGAGCGGATCCATATGAAGCGAACACAATACTCCCTTGCACGCGTCGAGATCATATCGTCACATCTTGCCGAGGTGATAAACGATCTTCGCCTTGTGGACGTCGCAGATTATATCGCGTTCATACGTTGCGAGCTTTTTGGCAACATCGCCGATATCGTCAATTCCGCCACGGAACTGACCTTCCATGCGGACACGCTCACCTTTGGCCTCGGCGGCGAATACTCGCTTGACTGGAGTTCAACGCCGAAAGTCATGCTCGATCTTGAATTCAGCAATATGGGCGTAAACGCCTATTTCAGACTGACACTTTCAGGCGAAAAAAGCGAAATCGATCTGCATCATATTCGGTTCGCCGACACCGGCAGAACCCCCGCAGACAACACGGCATTGCTGGCAGCCGCGTTCAATAATGCTCGTCTCCCACAACTGACTGCACCTGAATAGCGCCTAGAACCGGCTTGTAATTGCAGGCATTTCTATGATGCCAAGTGCAAGGGCGGTGGCGACCGTCGATGTTCGGTTCGAGCACCCGAGTTTGTTCTTGGCGTTCTGCAGATAAGTAACCACCGTCCAGCGCGCGATGTTCAGTATTTCGCCGATCTCGCCGTCAGTTTTACCGTTTGCGGCCCAATATAGACAATCGATCTCACGCTTCGTAACTAGCTTGGCGACAATGGCGGCGAGACCTGGGTTGCGATTCCCATGAAGTACATTGTGCAGGCGCGCAGATACTGCCGCCAGTCTTTTGCGCATCCCCTCGACAAATATATTCGCATCCTCCGGACCAACGTCGAAGGTGAACAGCGTCACACCTCGAAAACCATGCGCGTTGGAGGTATCGACCGTCAGATACAGATTGCCCAGTCCCCGCAACTCGCAGTCGCGCAGAAAGTGTTTAGACTTTGCAGGCAATTCTGTATCGGCCGAAAGATTGCGAATGGTTCCGGGCGTAGTTCGGGCATGTGCGGATAAATGCATAACCTGCATGACGGGGTCGACCATGAAGTAATTCTTGGCCGCGTAACGCAACATCCAGTTCATTGGGACTGTAGTCAGCACAGATACATCAGGAGCGGGACGGTGATAGGGGCCCGAATGGTCGCTGTGGCCTACATGAGTAATATGGCGACAACCGATTTGCTGCCTGATTTCCATAAGCAATTCAAGGGTGGCGTGCTTGGCGGTGCCACGTAGATCATCGAAGTCCGGGAAATGGGCCAGATCAAAATGCATCGGGACTTGAATCATTCCTCTTGGCGGGCATAATGTGCCGCATCTTCATCGGTACTTAAAAGTTTCGCTCTTAAGGGTCAAAGAATCAGTAACGTGTATATGGTTGCACGACCTTTACCCACCGCACAAGGCGATGAACAAATGCATCGTTGATAAACCACAATTTACAATCCCAATGCTATTTATCGTTGTATTTGTGCTGACTGAAGAGCCGACGCGATTGTATAGGGTGTGTGCCTTGATTTTTTGTGAGCCAGCGTGATTATTGCACTAGTTGTCGCCCGCGTCAGAGGATTGTGCTAGTGCCAAGACATGGCGACAGAACCTGACAACGATTTCTACGATACGCTTCCGGTCTTCACCCAATTTTCGGGAGTCACCGAGACTAGCAACTACAAGTCTCTTCCAGATGATTGGGCGTTGGCGATTGCGGATATCGTGGATTCCACCAAAGCAATTGAGGCCGGACGCTACAAAGCGGTAAACATGGCCGGTGCTAGCGTGATTTCTGCTTTGATGAACGCGCTTGGAAAAAAGAACTATCCTTTCGTGTTCGGTGGCGACGGGGCATTGGTAGCACTTCCCTCATCCGCCACCTCCCTCGCTCGGGAAACCTTGGCGGCGGTGCAATCTTGGGTTTCAGATGATATCGATCTGGTCCTGCGCGCCGCGATCGTTCCGATGTCTGATATTCGTGCTGAAGGTCTTGATGTGCGCGTCGCGCGTTTCGAGGTCAGTTCTGACGTTTCTTACGCCATGTTTTCAGGAGGCGGATCAAGTTGGGCTGAGGCCCAGATGAAGGCTGGCAGGTATGCCATCACACCTGCTCCCCCCGGGACCAGGCCCGATCTCAGCGGTCTTTCCTGCCGATGGAGACCTATCCAGGCGCGCAATGGCGAGATCGTCTCGATCATTGCCATACCGGGGAATTCAGGCGCGACCAACGAATTTCAGATGTTGGTGAATGATATCATCGCCGTTGCAGCAGAGCAGGGCCGCGGCGCTCACCCGCTCCCTCGGGACGGACCTCCGATCACTATGACTGTCAAGGGTGTCGATGCTGAAGCTCGGGCGACGGCGCCCCCAGCGAAACGTCTTTCGCGGAAAATTGCCATCTTAGGACAAATTGGATTGACATTCGCACTGGACAGGCTTGGACTCACCGCAGGAGGTTTCGATCCAAGGCGCTATAAAATCGAGCTTTCACAGAACTCGGATTTCCGCAAGTTTGACGATGGTCTAAAGATGACCATCGATATTGATGGAGAGCGTTTGCGGCGTATAGAAACGCTACTCGAGAAGGCATCGGAGTCTGGCATAGTGCGGTATGGTCTGCACCGGCAGGATTCGGCGCTGATAACCTGTTTCGTGCCTACGCCACGCGAGCGCGACCATATTCATTTTATCGACGGAGCAACGGGCGGTTATGCGATGGCCGCCAGCAATTTGAAGGCAAAACTTTCTTGACGTTCGAACTGGCGGTTAGGCTTTCACTACGCGGCCTGAATTCAGACCCAATCTTGCGAAGACGTTCCGCGTGTCGACGATAAGCGGCGCCCATTGTGCCAGATCTGCATAGTTGATGTTATCATGGTCAGTGGAGATCAAAACGGCATCGTAAGATTTGATAGAAGACTCATTCAATTCCACCGACTTTCGGCCCTTTAGTGCCATATGTTCGCGTGTTGCCGGTATCTCGACTACGAAGGGGTCGTGATAATCAGCTCTTCCGCCGCGCTCCTCAATGATTTCGATTAGACGAAGCGATGGGCTCTCACGAATATCCGGAACGTTTTTCTTGTAGGCCAGCCCTATGACAAGAATTCGAGAGCGGCTGAGCGCCTTGCCTGAAAACCTGTCGAGCGCCTCGGCGAGTTTGCCCACGACAAGGCGAGGCATTGCAGAATTGATCTCGCCTGCAAGCTCGATGAAGCGTGTTGGCAGCTCGAACTCTCGTGACTTCCAGGTAAGATAAAACGGATCGATGGGTATGCAATGGCCACCGAGACCTGGCCCGGGATAAAAGGGCATATAGCCGAAAGGCTTTGTCTTGGCTGCCTCGATGACTTCCCATATATCGATGCCCATCGCAGCGTAGACAGTCTTGAGTTCATTAACGAGCGCAATATTGACGGATCTGAAGATGTTCTCGGTAAGTTTCACTGCTTCCGCAGTCGCGTTCGACGAAACGGGAACAATTGTTTTTACCGCCGCGCCGTAAAAACTTACCATCAACTCGCGTGCCTCATCGCCATCGCCGGCGACGATTTTGGGAATCGTTGCGGTTTGAAAATCGCGATTTCCCGGGTCTTCACGCTCCGGCGAGAAACCGAGAAAGAAGTCGACGCCTGATTTGAGTCCGGTCTTTTCCAGGATCACCTTGACCACGTCATCCGTTGTACCTGGATAGGTTGTGGACTCAAGCACGACGAGTTGGCCCCGCCGCAGCGAGGCGGCAATCGAGCGGCACGTCTGCTCAACGAAAGAGAGATCGGGGTCGCGGTGTTTTGACAATGGCGTCGGCACGCAGATGATGATCACGTCGCACTTTGACAGCGTTGAAAAGTCGGCGGTCGAAACAAACCGCTTGGTGGCCATTGCCTCTGCAAGAGCCGCATTCGTAACCGCTTCGATATATGAGTTCGCGGCGTCGAGTGCGATGATTTTGCCTGGGTCGATATCGAAACCAGTTACAGAAAAGCCGCTGCGCGCAAGCGTGATGGCCAACGGTAGCCCGACATAACCAAGTCCAATGACACCGGCGTGGGCACGCCGTGTCTCGATTTTACCAGAGAGTTCTAGAAAAGCAGAAGTGGCCAAGACATTCTCTTCAAGTCAAACACCGTTGCGGGTTGGCGTTTAGATGACCGCTCTGAAGTTGGGTGTCAAGCGAGTACGACGGTGGGTTCTGTCGTGCTGTGCTCGCAATCAGTGACAATCGCCTATTGTTTCTGATCGGTGAAATGCCCATTTGAAAATTTCAACAGTGACCGCTAGAGGACCGCCCACCAACTGCCCGCCTGAGCAACTCGGACCGGTAAGAGCATGACTACTGGCGCATTTGCTGCCAGCGTTGACACAATTGCCCGATTCGCTCATCTTTTCCCTGTTTTCTGCCAATTGTGTGCGATTCTTAGCACTCTTGTCAGGAGAAAGACCGTGCGTGCAAAGTGGACGTGGCTCGCATTTGCAAGGACGACGGATGAGCACGACCCAATTTGACGTATCGACGATACTTCTCGACAAGGTTGCTGACTGGCTCACGCAAACTTCGCTTGCTGGTGAAAACCTGGAAACGATCGTGCGCGGGTTCTGTGAGCGCATCGCCGCCGCAGGGCTGCCAATAGCTCGTGTCAACCTGTCATTCTCTATGCTGCACCCCCTTTATGACGCGTTGGGATTCACTTGGAAACGTTCAAGTGGCATGAGCGTCGAAGGTTACCGGCATGACCCTGCCGGAAAACCGGAGAGATTCCTGCTGAGCCCCTATTTTTACCTTCTCAGCAACAATCTGGAGCATCTGCGCCGGCGAATCGATGTCGACGGCCCCCATGAGTTTCCCGTCCTCGATGAACTCAAGGCCGAGGGGGTCACCGACTATTTGGCTTTCCTGCAGCCTTTCGGTGGTCAGTCGACGCAGGGAATGATGGGCTCATGGTCAACAGACGGCAAGGAAGGATTCAGCGATGCCATGATCGCCGCGCTCTTGCGGTTGCAGAATCATCTCGCCGTTGCCGCCAAAATGGCCGTCCTGGGCAAACTTGCCGATAACATGCTGACAACATATCTCGGTGGCAATGCGGGCAAGCGCGTCCTGAACGGTCAGATTCGGCGCGGCGATGGTGACACTATTCGCGCAGCTCTCGTCATGGGAGACATGCGCGAGTCGACCGTGCTGGCGGAAAAAGAAGGCAGGCAGGCGTATATCGATACGCTCAACCATTTTTTCGATGCAATCGCAGCGCCATTCAATCGCGGTGGCGGAGAAATTCTAAGCTTCATGGGCGATGGCTTTCTCGCGGTTTATCCCTGCGGTCGTCACAAGGATCCATCGAAGATCGCCTGCCAGACAGCTCTGAACGCGGTCTTCAAGGCGCAGGCACGTGTCGCTGAACTCAACAAGGAACGGCGTAGCGATGGCCTTGGCGACATTCGCTACGGTATCGGTCTGCATGTCGGCAACGTCATGTTTGGCAATGTCGGCCTCAAAGACCGGCTGACCTTCTCGGCTTTTGGGTCTGCAGTTAACGAGGTTCAGCGGCTGCAGGGTCTAACCAAGAAATATTCGCGTGAGGTCATCGCCAGCCAAGCATTTGCAACCTATTGTGGCGGCGATTGGGTCACATTGGGTGAGGAAAAATTGCGCGGGGTTGGGCAGAAAGTTACGGTTCTATTGCCGAAATCCTCCGAACAGACGGGACAGTTGGATGACGCCTATGATCAGGTTACCTACGACGGCCTGTCGGATGCGGAGCAGGTGATGCTGTTGCACCGCGACGGCAAAACTCAGGACCGGCGTCCCATGATCGACAAATTCATGCAATGACCGGAAAGATCCTCACCATGGCTTTTCTCGCCACCAGCCTCAATCTAGCCGGTGCGGCCGCAGAGCCAAATGCCGATATGCTCTTCGACGGGTTTGACGGCACGGATTTTGCTGCAAGCGGCGGGCTTTATTATCGCAAGAATTTCGAGCAGCGGGCGGGAACCTTCGAGTTTCAGTCGGAAGTCAAACAGACGGGTACGGGCGCACTGAAGCTAAGCGTAAAGCCATTTTGCCCGGATGTGAAAAAGAATTGCAGCGAGCGGGCCGAGATATGGGAGAAAACCGATCGGCGCGTACCCTATACGCAGGGTGTCTGGTACGGTTTCGCGGTCAAGTTTGGCGACCCGATCCCGGAAGGCGACCATCGCTATCTCATCGCACAGTGGAAGCGTGAGATTGGACCCGATGCCGTCGGTGATTTCAGCCCTTTCCTGGCGCTGCGTCTCAATAACGGTAAGCTATTCGCCACCGTCGAGACCAATTATGTGCCACCGGCAAAAGCGGAGGGCGCGACCACGGTTCAGGCCTGTGGCGACGCCCAGACACCGGTGTGGTATCGACCGGACACGAACCAGATGCGGGCGCTTGTCGCAACGGACGGGAACTGGACGCCTCAAGACGGAAGCCAGTTCAACAGTTGCACGAACGCGATTACAGTGATCGACCGTGGCAATAAGATACCGTCACCGGACAGCGGCTGGATTGATTTCGCTATCTATACGAAGCCGGGTCCCGACGGGTCGGGTCATGTCGAAATTTACGCCAACAGCAAGTGGGTCGTAACGGTCAAGGGCCACATTGGCCACGGCGACAAGGGTCTCGGTGCAAACCAGTATTTTAAGTTTGGCCCCTATAGAGCCGCCGACACAACCGAGTGGACGCTTTACTACGATAATTTTCGCCGCTCGCCGCGCTGCGAGGATGTGATGGGCACTGGTGTGTGCCCCGCTTTCTGATCATCGACTTTCCGATCGTTTCGACTGTTCTTCCGTTTGACCGCTCGCCGTGACAGCGAGGCCGTGGTGATTGGCCCAAATTGGCGACGCAAGGCGTGCGTGTAGGAACTCTCTCCAAGTTTCTTCTTGAACCCATCCCATGCGGTGGGGACCATACGTTGGCGGGATGCGCCCTTGTCCCAACGGGTGCACTCAGACGCCCTTTAGCTTCAACAGACACAGCGGCATCGCCATATAGAGCCAACTAGACTCGCCTGAAGCCGTACGATAGGTTCAAATTCAAGTGAGCAGCTGACAAAAGGCTCCGAGGGAACGATTGACTGGCATGAAGTCCGAAACTGATCTGCTGCGTATTGAAAATCTGGGCATTTCCTTTTCGATGCTTGGTGGGCGGTTAGAGGTCGTTAGGGGCGTGAACCTCCGCGTCCTGCCCGGAAAAGTGACAGCCCTTGTGGGTGAGTCCGGTTCCGGCAAGTCTGTGATCAGCCAGTCGGTCATGGGAATCCTGCCAAATACCGCCAAGGTGACTGGCAAAATTCTCTTCACGGATCCAGTCGACGGCAGGAGTACCGACATCCTGAGGTTATCGCGCGACGGACCTGAAATTCGCGCGTTGCGCGGTAGTCGCATGGCGAAAATCTTCCAGGAGCCAATGACTTCGCTTTCGCCGTTGCACACTGTGGGCAATCAGATCAGCGAGGTCCTGGCGATCCATACTGAATCGACAAAGGACGAGCGCCGCTTCAAAACCGAGGAGATGCTCGGGCTCGTTGGCTTCGCCAAGCCAAGCCGGACCTATGATATGTATCCCTTCGAATTATCCGGAGGAATGCGACAGCGCGCCATGATCGCTATGGCGCTAATCTGCCGCCCTGCCCTGCTTATCGCCGACGAGCCGACGACGGCGCTCGACGTAACGATTCAAGCGCAGATTCTGGAGTTGCTACGTGATCTTCAGCACAAGCTGAACATGGCAATGCTTCTCATCACGCATGATCTTGGCGTCGTCGCAAATATGGCAGACGAGGTGGTGGTCATTTATCACGGCGAAATAATGGAAGCAGGTACCGTCGGAGCCATCTACCGAAAACCGCAACATGCCTATCTGAAAGGTCTGATGGCTGCCGTTCCGCATTTCGACATGAAACCCGGCGAGCGCCTGAAGGCTCTTCGCGAAGTTCCGGTCAATTCGGAGACACTTTGGGCTAAGAAGAAACCGGTTGAAAACGCTCCGGAGATTCTCCTGTCTGTCCGGGATCTGGTAAAAACCTATGGTATTCGCAAGTCTGGCCTTTTCGGCAAGCAGGACAAGACCCTGGTTAAGGCTGTGGACGGCATCAGCTTCGACATCAAGCGCGGTGAATGTCTCGGCCTCGTCGGCGAGAGCGGTAGCGGCAAGACGACCGTGAGCAAGATCCTGATGCGCGCTGTCACGCCTGACGGTGGCTCCGTCATTTTCGACGACGGCAGGGGCAAGATCGATGTCCTCAAAGCAGAGGGTGCCGAACTCATGCAGTTGCGCACCCGCATGCAGATGGTTTTTCAGGATCCGGTTTCATCGCTCTCGCCGCGCATGACCGTGCAGAACATCCTCAGCGAGCCGTTGGAGATACACGGGCTTGGCGATAGTGCCTATCGTCTGAAGAAGGTACGCGCGCTCATGCAGGCGATAGGCCTCGATCAGCGATTTCTCAATCGCTATCCCCACAGCTTTTCCGGCGGCCAGCGACAACGGATCGGCATCGCAAGGGCCCTGGCACTTGGCCCCCAACTCCTAATCTGCGACGAACCTGTATCGGCCCTTGATGTTTCGGTGCAGGCGCAAATTCTCAATCTCCTCAAGGACCTCCAAAAAGAACTAGGCCTGACCTACCTCTTCATCTCGCACAATCTCGCTGTTGTCGATTACATGGCTGACCGCATTGCCGTCATGTACGCGGGGCGCATTGTGGAGATTGCTCCCCGTGAGATAATTCTGCGCGATCCTGTCCACCCATATACGCGCTCGCTTCTTGCGGCCATTCCTTTCCCCGATCTCGACAGACCGCTCGACTTTGATACTTTGAAGGCTAACGATACATCGAACAAGCAGGCCTGGGGCTCACAATTCACAGGCGGCACCGAAACGCTTGCACCTGCGGATCTTGGCGGTGGCCATCTTGTCCTGGCTCGGCGCAACGCCGACGCAAGGGAGCTACGGTCGTGGTAAGCCGCCGCTCCGTACTTGGCACCAGCCTGGCTGCGATGGGTTGGGCGCTGATGCCGAGCATGGGTAAAGCAGCCGATCGGGAGCTTGAACCTGAGTATCTGGCTGATCAACTTCGGGCCCGCAGCTTGCCACCTCTTGTTGAGCGACTACCAAAAAGGCCGCGCATTGTCGGCCTCAAGGAAATGGGCCGCACGCCCGGCCGCTATGGTGGAACGGTTCGCACGATCATTGGCAGCGCAAAAGATATTCGGTTCATGACGATCTATGGCTACGCGCGGCTGATCGGATATGACGAACACCTCGTTTTCCAGCCTGACATTCTCGAGGCGTTCCATTCCGACAACGACACGGTGTTCACGTTTACGATTCGTGAGGGGCACAGATGGTCCGACGGTTCGGCTTTTACCACCGACGATTTCCGCTACTGGTGGGACGACGTGCTCCTTAACAAGGATCTGACACCCGGCGGTGGCTCCATGGTGTTGCGTGTCGACGGTAACCTTCCACGCTTCGAAATCCTCGACGAATGGACCATCCGCTATTCCTGGGATAAGCCCAATCCGGACTTTCTACCAAGTCTTGCTGGGCCGCAGCCTCTGGTTCTTGTCGGACCGTCAGCCTATCTCAAACGATTTCACAAGAAATATCAGGATCAATTCAGGCTCTCCGCCTTGATGCAGGAACAGCGGGTGAAGAAATGGGCCGACCTGCATATCAAGATGTCGCGGACATACCGTCCAGAAAACCCCGAGCTGCCAACGCTCGATCCTTGGCGAAACACCACAGCAGCGCCGGCTGAGCAGTTTGTCTTCGAGCGCAACCCGTTCTTCCACCGCGTGGATGAAAACGGCAGGCAACTGCCCTACGTCGATCGCTTTATCCTCAACGTAAGTTCATCCTCCATCATTGCGGCCAAGACAGGTGCTGGAGAAACGGACCTGCAAGCTACGGGCATCGATTTTGCCGACTACACATTCTTGAAGGATGCCGAAGATCGCTATCCGATAAAGGTTGATCTATGGAAGGCAACGCGCGGTTCGCGTGTCGCTATCTTGCCCAATTTGAACTGCGGCGACGACGTCTGGCGCGCATTGTTCCACGACGTCAGGGTAAGAAGAGCCTTGTCTCTTGCGATTGACCGGCATGAGATCAACATGGCGGTATTCTACGGCCTCGGTGTCCCCAGCGCGGATACGCTCCTGCCTGAGAGCCCACTGTTCAAACCTGAATATGCGAGTGCCTGGATCGATCACGATCCCGATAAAGCCAATGCGCTGCTGGATGAGGCCGGCCTACAGGACCGCGGAGAGGACGGCATCCGCCTTTTACCTGATGGCAGGCCTGCCGAAATCACGATCGAGACACCGGGCGAAAGTTCTGTCGACACGGATGTTCTCGAACTTGTCACCGATCATTGGCGCAAGATCGGCATTGCGCTTTTTATACGGACCTCGCAGCGGGACATATTCCGCAGCCGTGCAATGGGCGGTCGGATCATGATGTCCATATGGTACGGAATGGACAATGGTGTGGCGACGGCCGACATGAATCCGGGACAGTTGGCTCCAACGATGGACGACCAATTGCAATGGCCTCTTTGGGGCATGTACTACCTGTCACATGGCAGCCAGGGCAAGGCACCGGATCTTCCTGAAGCCATGGAACTCACCGATTTGCTGGGACGATGGCAGAGATCTGGCCATTTGGCGGAGCGGACAGAAATTTGGCAGAAAATGCTCAGCATTTACAGCCAGCAGGTGTTTTCCATCGGACTTGTCAATGGCACGCTACAACCAATCGTACGTTCGTCGCGATTGCAGAATGTACCTGAGAAGGGCCTCTATGGATTTGATCCTACGAGCTACCTCGGCATTTACATGCCGGATACCTTCTGGCTGAGTGAGGAGCAGGTCTAGCGAATGCTGCGTTACATACTTTGGCGTATTGCCGCGATGATCCCCACCCTGCTGGTTATTTCAGCCCTGGTCTTTACCATAATAGAACTGCCGCCCGGCAATTTCTTTGAAAGTCAGATCGCCGAGCTGCGAGCCCAAGGTGAAACGGTCAATCTGCAGGAAATCGAAGAATTGCGCCATCAGTACGGTTTCGACCGGCCTCCGGTGTTGCGATATTTTCATTGGCTCGGCGGCATGTTGCAGGGTGATTTCGGCTATTCCTTCGAATACCAGCTACCGGTAAGCGAGGTGGTCGGTGACCGCCTGTGGCTGACGATCCTCGTCTCCTTTGTCACAATCCTCTTCACTTGGTTGATCGCTTTTCCAATCGGCATGTACTCCGCGACCCACCAGTATAGCTGGAGCGATTACGGCCTCACGTTCCTTGGCTTGATCGGCATCGCTATCCCGAACTTCATGTTGGCGTTGATCCTGATGTACTTTGCCAATATCTGGTTCGGCACGTCGATCGGCCATTTGATGGATCAGCAGTATCTCAACGAACCGATGAGTTGGGAGAAGGCAAGATCGATCCTTTCCCATTTGTGGATTCCGGTGATCATCGTTGGTACAGCCGGTACGGCGGGCATGATCCGGCGCTTGCGCGCCAATCTCCTGGACGAGTTGCAGAAGCAATATGTCATGACGGCTCGCGCCAAGGGACTTCACCCGTTCCGCACGCTCGTCAAGTATCCGCTGCGCATGGCGCTCAATTTCTTCGTCTCCGATATCGGCTCGATCTTGCCTTCCATCATATCCGGGGCCGAAATCACCGCCATTGTACTCTCCTTGGAGACGACGGGGCCAATGCTCATCAAAGCGCTGCAAAGCCAGGATATGTATCTTGCAGGGTCTTTCCTGATGTTTTTGGCATTCCTCACCGTAATCGGCGTGCTCATTTCCGATATTGCCCTTGCTTTTCTCGATCCGCGCATTCGTCTGCAAGGCAGGAGCACCAAGTGACAGCACCGCTTCCCTCGCCCGGCGCGCCCCTCCAGCACTACGTTTCCACTGCTCCTTTTGATCCTATGTCAGTGGAGGTAATGACCGACGAACAGGCCAGGATCCATCTCGCATCGCAGACGCGGCTGATGTGGTGGAAATTCAAACGTCACAAGCTTGCACTCGTGTCCGGGATTTTCCTTCTTCTACTCTACGGCATGATCGTCATTGCCGAATTCCTTGCGCCCTATAATTTGCACACCCGGAATGTCGATTTCATCCATTCGCCGCCACAGCGTGTGCATTTCTTCCATGACGGGAATTTTGTCGGGCCATTCGTGTACGGCCGGGAAATGAAGCTCGACATGGAATCGCTGAAACGTGTCTACACGAACAATGGCGCTGACGTCGAACCGCTTCGCTTCTTTTGTCGCGGTGACAGTTACCGATTCTGGGGTTTGATCGACAGTAATATCCATCTTGTCTGCCCGGCCAAGGACGGGCAGATGTTCCTGCTGGGGACTGATCGGCTTGGTCGTGATGTCCTGTCGCGCATCATTTATGGCGCTCGAATATCGCTGACCATCGGTTTGATTGGAATCACCATCAGTTTCGTTCTGGGAATTGTAATCGGCGGTCTTGCCGGTTACCACGGCGGAGTGTTTGATTTGCTGGTCCAACGTGTCATCGAGGTGTTGCAATCATTGCCTAGTTTACCGCTCTGGATGGCGCTTGCGGCGATTATGCCTGTGACATGGAGCCCAATCCTGATCTATTTTGGCATCACCATCATTCTCGGAATGCTGGACTGGACTGGTCTCGCCCGCTCGGTTCGTTCCAAGCTCCTGGCGCTTCGTGAGGAAGATTACGTATTGGCAGCGCAGCTGATGGGTGCCAAAAGTCCGCGTATCATCGGGCGCCATCTTGTTCCAGGTTTCATGTCGCACCTGATCGCGACGGCCACCATCTCGATTCCCGGAATGATTCTGGGCGAGACAGCGCTGAGCTTCCTCGGTCTTGGCCTAAGGCCGCCGATCACGAGCTGGGGTATTCTGTTGACCGAGGCGCGCAGTGTGAGCGTTATTGCATTTTATCCCTGGCTGCTTTTTCCAATGATTCCTGTCATTCTTGTTATCCTGGCGTTCAATTTCCTTGGAGATGGGTTGCGCGACGCCGCCGATCCCTACAGATAGTGGAGGTTGAGGCCATGAGTTCGCGTTCTCACTTAGCTTTCGAATGCACTGGGCGGGTCAACCCGCGTAATAGAGGGTTTTGACCATGATGCGGCGTTTCGAAGATGCCCGGATCTTGATGTACAGCCACGACACCTTCGGCCTTGGTCATTTGCGGCGGTGCAGGACAATCGCCCATTCGCTCGTCGAGGATTTTCGTGGTCTCAACATACTGATCATTTCAGGCGCGACGATTGCAGGCGCCTTCGACTATCGGGCGCGGGTGGATTTCGTGAAAGTGCCGAGCGTCATCAAGCTGCGCAATGGCGAGTACACGTCACTCGCCAGGCATATCGATCTGCATGAAACGCTGAAGATGCGCCAGTCGATTATCCGTCACACCGCGGAGACGTTTCAGCCGGATATTTTCATCGTCGACAAGGAGCCAATGGGACTCAAGGGTGAGATCGAGGAAACCCTCGCCTATCTGAAATCGCGAGGCACCACACTCGTCCTTGGGCTGCGTGAGGTCATGGATGCACCGCATCTGCTCGAAGCCGAGTGGAAGAACAACAACGTGATGCGTAAGATAGACCAGTTTTACGATACTGTCTGGGTCTATGGTCCGCCTGATTTCTACGACCCCCTGGTGGATCTGGATGTGCCCGCCACGCTCCGTGACAAGATGAAATTCGTGGGTTTTCTGCAGCGCAGTCTGTCGAATGATAACGCGCCCACCCATGTTCCCGAGGGCGATTATATTCTCGTCACCACCGGCGGTGGCGGCGACGGCGCCGATCTCGTCCATAATGTCATCCATGCTTATCAGCAGGATCCCACTCTCCAGCACAAGGCATTCATCGTTCTGGGGCCTTACATGCCGGCCAAGCAGCGAGCGAAGCTTGTCAAGAAGGGCGGCAAGATTCCCTATATCCAGGTTATCGAGTTCGACAATCGGATGGAGGAGCTCATCGCTGGCGCCAAGGCCGTGGTTGCCATGGGCGGCTACAATACCTATTGCGAGATACTCTCTTTCGATAAGCCGGCGCTGATCGTACCGCGCGTGCTGCCGCGCGAGGAACAGTTGATCCGGGCCACACGCGCTACCGAACTCGGTCTCATTGAAATGCTGCGACCCGAGGAAGCCGAAGATCCCTTGCGATTTGCGCAGGTGCTTAAGCGCCTGCCCGACCGGGCACCGCCTTCTCAAACGGGCAAGGGCGATGGTATGCGCCTGGAAGGTCTCGTGCATATCTCCGAAATCGTCGGCGACTGGCTGGACGAACGCGAACGGCCCCTGCCAGCTGTAGCGGAATAAGAGCATCAGTTTGCCTCATCGCCTCAAAACTTTGGTGCTTCTGAAGGGTTATCCGCGGCTGTCGGAAACCTTTATTGCACAGGAACTGCTAGGACTCGAACGAGCCGGGTTCGACCTGACTCTCATTTCCATGCGCCGGCCAACGGACAAGAAACGCCATCCGATCCATGACGAGATTAAAGCTCGTGTGGTTTACTTGCCCGAGTATCTCCATGAAGAGCCATTTAGAGTGTTCCGAGCCTTGGCTGCGACCTGGAGGAAACCGAACTTCAAGCCCCTGCTGCGACGTTTTTGGGACGATCTGAAACGGGATATCTCTCGCAATCGTGTGCGGCGTCTCGGTCAGGCGCTGGTCCTTGCCCATGAATGGCCCGATGCAGGCAGATGGTTGCACGCCCATTTCATACATACCCCGGCTTCTGTTGCGCGATATACGAGCATTTTGACCGGTATCCCCTGGAGCTGCTCCGCGCATGCCAAGGACATTTGGACATCTCCTGACTGGGAGCTGACCGAGAAGCTCGCCGAGGCACGCTGGAGCGTTACTTGCACGCGCTCCGGATTTGAACATATGCGCGCGCTGACACCCCGAAAGGAGCAGGTGCATCTGAGTTATCATGGTCTTGATCTTGGTCGCTTCGGGCGCTTTACCGCGGTTCGGCCTGGCCGGGATGGGTCGGATCGAGCCCAACCGGTCGAGATCTTGAGCGTTGGACGTGCTGTTCCCAAGAAGGGATATGACATTCTGCTGAATGCCTTGGCGATGCTCCCGGCGCGCCTTCAATGGCGCTTTGTTCATATTGGCGGCGGTGACGAACTCCCGCGACTGAGATCGCTGGCAAAAAGGCTTGGCATTGAAAATCGCATCGTCTGGAAAGGGGCACTTGCGCAGGAAGAGGTACTCGCCCACTACCGTCGCGCTGACATTTTTGCGCTTGCCTGCAGGATAGCGCAGGATGGAGATCGAGACGGTCTTCCAAATGTCCTCGTTGAGGCTTGTAGCCAGAACCTTGTTTGCATTTCGACCGCCATTTCCGGTGTCCCGGAACTTCTTACTGGCGGAGAAAACGGCTTTGTCGTGCCGCCAGAAGACCCCCGGTTGTTCGCTATCGCCCTCGAACGCGCCATTCGTGAGCCTGATCTAAGGTACCGCTTGGGCAAAGCTGCGGAGAAAAGGGTGCTCGAACACTTTGACCACGATTCCAGCATTCGCCAGTTGACCGGGCTGTTTGAAACAGAGTGGGCAAAAATATGAGTGAGCCGCGTGTCTTCTTTTATGTCCAGCACCTCCTCGGTATCGGCCACCTGGCTCGCGCCAGCCGCATCGCCTCTGCTCTAGCGGCAAATCGTTTTGATGTCACTGTGGTGACCGGCGGTTCCAGTGTTCCCGGCTTTCCCGGACCCGACGTCAAGTCACTTGCACTACCACCTCTGTTTGCCGACAGCGCCGGATTTTCCGGCTTGGTCGATCATCACGGCGATTCCGCAGATGACGGCTATCTCGCCCGACGTCGTGATCTCCTGCTTGAAGCGTTCAGCACGACACAAGCTGACGTCGTAATCATTGAGGCCTTTCCCTTCGGCCGCAGGCAAATGCGCTTCGAACTGATGCCATTGCTTGAGGCGATCGAACGATCCAGGCCACGCCCGCTTCTGTTGACCTCAGTCCGGGATATTCTGCAGGAGCGGATGAAGCCCGGACGGGATCAGGAGACCGTCAGCCTCATCAACAAGCATTTCGGCCATGTGCTCGTACATGGCGATCCTTCGTTTGTGGCCCTGCAGGATACGTTTCCACTTTCAGGGGAAATCTCGAAGAAGATCATCTATACCGGGCTCGTAGCAGGACCTTCTCCGGACAACCCGTCCGATGTTTTCGACATAGTTGTGTCGGCTGGAGGTGGGGCAGTGGGAACTGAACTCATTCGTTCGGCCCTCTATGCCGCAAGAAATTCGAACTTTGGTGGAGCATGGTGCCTGATCGCCGGCCCCAACATGCCAAAAACTGATTTCGCCGCTCTGGCAGCTGAAGCGCCTGACAATGTCAGTCTTTTTCGTTTCCGACGGGACTTTCCCTCATTGCTCAAAGGAGCCGAGCTTTCGATATCTCAAGCGGGATATAACACGGTCTGCGACATTCTCCGGGCGCAATGTCGCTCGATACTGGTTCCCTTTACCGCAGGCGGTGAGACGGAGCAGAGTGTCCGGGCAACCCGGCTGGAAGCGCTCGGGCTTGCAATCGCACTGCCCGAGAATGGTTTGAATGGCGATATTCTCTCCGAAGCGATCACGGCAGCTATGGAACAGCCGAAACCGCCATCACATAGGCTCAATCTGGACGGCGCCGAGCGTACGGCGGAGATCCTGCGGAACTTGTTGGAACGCTAACAACCTGCTTCCTTGAATTGACAATACAATGTCCCACACCCATGTCATATAGCCTTCACGAACCTGATGCTGTAGGCTAAGCCAATACAATCCATGGAGTTCGTCCATGTGCACTTCAAACGTTTCAGTACTTGCGATTCTTGCTGAATTCACAGCCCCCGGTTTTCAATGGAAACAAGTCTAACACGTTACATCTGGTCGAACACACGGCTACAGCAGATATGGATTCTGTTTGTCGTGGCAGTCTCCATGATTCCCTATTTCATGTCATTCGATCTGCCGAAGCAGATCGTCAATGGGCCGATACAAGGGAACGGCTTTGAGACGCCGGGCGCCACCCGCACGTTCATGCATCTGGAATACGATGTCCCGCTTCTGGGCAAGATAGAGTTGTTTCAAGGGCTCGAGCTCACGCGCTTCCAGACGTTGATGGCACTCAGTCTCGTTTTCTTGTTGCTGGTCATCATCAACGGCCTATTCAAGCTCTACATCAATACCTACAAGGGCCGCCTCGGTGAGCGTATGTTGCGACGCATACGCTTCGAATTGATCGATCGTGTGTTGCGCTTTCCGCCTGCGCAATTCAAACGCATTAAATCAGCCGAAATAGCAACCATGATCAAGGACGAAGTGGAGCCTATGGGCGGCTTCACCGGGGACGCTTTCGTCCAGCCCGCTCTCTTGGGTGGACAGGCGATTACCGCCCTTGTATTCATCATCATGCAGAATTTCTGGCTCGGCATGATCGCAGCCGGTATCGTCGCGATCCAGGGCGTCGTCATTCCGCGCATGCGCAAGCGGCTGCTTGAACTCGGACGCCAGCGTCAATTGACGGCGCGCGAACTTTCGGGTCGCGTCGGCGAAATCGTCGAGGGCATCGGCACCATCCACGGCAACGACACGTCGAACTTCGAACGGGCCGATATCGCAGCGCGCCTCGGTCTCATCTTTTCGATTCGCTATGATCTCTATCAGTGGAAATTTCTGGTCAAGTTCATCAATAATTTTCTGGCGCAGGTTACTCCCTTCCTGTTCTATTCGATCGGCGGGTTTCTCGCCCTGCAGGGACGACTCGATATCGGCCAACTTGTCGCTGTCATCAATGCATATAAGGACCTTCCTGGACCGTTGAAGGAGCTGATCGACTGGGATCAGGCTCGTCAGGACGTTCAGGTCAAATACAATCAGGTGGTGGAACAGTTTAATGTCGACAGGCTCGTCGACCCCAAGATTCAGGCTCTGGTACCCCAGCCGGTAAACCGTCTCGAACATTCACTGAATGCGGTAAACCTGACGGTCTCCGATGACAGTGGCGCACCACTACTCAGGCATGTCACTCTCGAGATCAAGCCGGGTGAAACCGTCGCGATCGTGGGAAATAGCGGTAGCGGTGCAGAGGCCCTTGCCGAAGCTTTCGCGCGGCTCGTCTGGCCCGAACAGGGACGCATAACCATCGATGGAACCGACATCCTGGAGCTGCCGGAATCCGTTACAGGCCGCCGCATAGCCTACGCTGCATCGGATACCTATTTCTTCCACGGAACACTGAGAGACAATTTGCTCTACGGCCTCAAGCACGCCCCGCTTACAAAGGTCGAGTATGAAGGTAAGAGCGCCACGAGGTATAGATGGGAAATCAACGAAGCGCGCCGCGCCGGCAATCCCGAACTCGACCTCAATAGCGATTGGGTCGACTATGCCTCTGCGGGTGTGACGGGCCCGGAGGACTTGTTCAAGGTGGTGCGCCCGGTGCTTGATGCAGTGCTGATCTCCCAGGATATTCTGGATATGGCTCTGCGCTCCTTGGTAAATACGGCTACGCATACCGATCTTACCGACCGCATCGTAGAGTTGCGCCAGGCACTGCGAAAACGCCTGAAAAAAGAACAACTCGACGATCTCGTCGTGCCGTTCAGGCTGGACGAATATAATCCGCAGGCGACCATAGGCGAAAACCTTCTGTTCGGTAGCATGAAGCGTCCGATGATGACCAACAGGAAACTGGCGGCGCATCCATATTTCCGGTCGATCCTGCGCGAGAACGACCTTTATATCGATCTCTATACAATGGGGCTCGAGATCGCCGCCAATGCCGTCGAATTATTCCAGGATCTGCCTCCAGATCATCCCTTCTTCCAGCAACTTACGTTCATGACCGCCGATGATATACCAACCTATCAGGCTCTCCTGCAGAAACTGCAAGGTCGCGGCATTGAAGCTGCATCGGCGGACGAGCGGACAAGTATCATCCGCCTCAGCTTCTCCTATATCGAACCCAGGCATCGCTTCGGCCTCTTGAACGCTCAACTCATGGCCAAGATTGTCGATGCCCGTGCCCGATTCCATCAGAACATGCCCGACGATCTCAAAGCGGTGATCGAGCGTTACGACCCCGAGCGGTTTGCAGCTTCGGCAACCCTGTTGGACAATGTACTGTTTGGCCGCATCGGCTTCACCCAAGCCGACGGCTCGGACCGTATTCGCACCATTCTGCGCGATCTGTTTGATCGGCTTGGGCTATTCGAAAGCGTGCTTTCGATAGGCATGGATTTCGATGTAGGTTCTGGGGGCAAGCGACTGACAAATGTACAGAGGCAAAAGCTCAATGTTGCCAGAGCCCTGCTCAAACGGGCCGATTACGTCATCCTGAATCGCCCGCTTCCTGCCCTCGACCAACGTGTTCAGGACCAAATCACCCGCAACATAATGAAGGACCTGCATGAGGAGGGTCACGCGCCGGCGATCATCTGGGTCCTATCCAATACTGCGCTTGCAAACCTGTTCGACCGCGTGATTGTATTCGACAAGGGAACACTGGTCGAAGATGGAACTCACGCGACTCTTTTGGAGAAAGACGGTATATTCAGAGAGCTGGTATCGTAATGGCGGGGACTTTGAGAATTCGCTTGGCGCGTTTGAAATCGTAGAAGGGTCTTAGCAGGGGGTATTGGACGTTCATGCTGCTGAAAGATGAAGTTGAAATGTTGCGGCGAATACCGCTGTTTTCGGGAGTTGCGCCGGCAAAGCTCAAGCTTCTGGCGTTCACATCGGAGCGCGTGAGTTACAAATCGGGCCAGACACTTTTTCGCCAAGGTGACCCGGCCGACGCGGCTTACGTCATCCTGTCGGGTGGTGCCGATATTCTTTCTGACACCCCTAGCGGCGAGATCAAGGTTGCAGAGATCGAACACGATTCGATCGTTGGCGAAATCGCAATTCTCTGCGACGTTTCCCGCACGGCGACTGTCCGGGCAAACTCGGCTCTCGAGGCCCTGCGGATCAGCAAGGACCACTTTCTCAAGCTCTTGAGCGACTACCCGGAAATGACCATTGAGATCATGCGTGTCCTCGCAGACCGTCTAAGCCACACCACTACGGAACTCAGCGAAGCCCGCAGCAAGCAAAGGCAGGCGGCGAAATAGCAGCATTGGCAGCAGCAAGCCCCGGGTCAGATCCGCGTGGTTGGGCAAATTGCCGGCACTACTGCTTTTCTCTAGTGATTGCTCCCGTCGTCAGGTCGACGCAAAAGTCACGCGACGGCACGCCCGTCATGTATTGGCCCATCATCCGCAGCATTCGAGCAAATTTCTCCCTGACGCTTCCTAACTCTATTGCCGAACTATCTGCGTAAGTCGTAATCAGCAAACGGTATATGGCAAGTCGTTCTGAACGGATGTATTCCAATGCCATTTCGCGGGCTGTGCGCAGCCTGTACCAGTCGCCAAGAAGTTCAACCACGGATAACGCATCGAGCCTTTCCAGCAAGGCGTCATCACCTTCGAATCCCTTGCGGGAACGCTCCGAACGGACAAGCGCAAGGACATCATCGGCAGCAACCGATTGCTGGCAACGGCCGAGGACATACAAATCGGCCAAACTGAGCAGCGGAATTATTCGTGCCATGTCTAGTGGCCACTCGCGGCGTAAATAGCGATACACGACGAGTTGCTGAACGTGTTCAGAAATGAACTCTCCATAGTTCGTTGCCTGGAGCATGCGGCCGGCGCTTTTTCCGGTGAGTTCAATCTCGATACGGTACTGCCGACTGATAGAAGGATCAATCGGCAGGTGATCAAGGCTCACGGTTTCGACGTTCAGACTTGTATCGTCGAGTGTGATCACCTTGAAAGCCGCCGGAAATGCAACGAGGGACGGCACGCCAATATTGACGAGGTACTCGGTTCCTCGCTTGAGGAGTGCGGTATCGTTGATATGGAGATGTCCGCTGAAATGAAGGTGCAGGCCGGCGTCCAGCGCTGCATCGGCCACATCTTGGCTGGGGGTTCTCCTTACGGAACTAGTTTCACCCATCAGCGCTCGTTCGTCCTTCTCCGTTGCGTTAAGCATGTCCAGCATCGGATAGTGCGAGAATGTCAGCAGTTGCTTGCCAGAACGCGTGGCTCTTGCCGTTACATCTTTGATCCAGTCGAGGATAAAGCGCTTGTGTCTCAAAACAGCATTCCATCCAGCGTTGGTGCTGTCTATGAATGCTCCGGCGTCACCAGCAAGATAAGCTCCATTGCGCGGCTCAAAAACATTCGCGTCAATCATCATCAGCCAAAGATCTGGAACAGGCTCGACCAGGTAGGAGCCATCCATCAGGCGGTAGTGGTTCTGTCCGTCTTCCGAAAAGACCGAGTATGATCGTGCCGCCGGGTCATCGTCAGTTCCGAAAGGTGTCTCCCAATGCAAGTCCGCCTGGCGCCGGAAAAAGCCGGTACTCGCCAATGCCTGGAGGCCGCCCGGGTACCCGGGGCAATACATCTTTTCGGTGACAACCATACCGGCCGCGTCGTCATCAACGAACTCACTATCGCTCGCCACGATAGTGTAAGATCCATCGGAGTTGAGCAGACGTTTGGCATGGTGCCTGCCGTTCAGTCCGAAAATATCGTGATTTCCCGGCGTTGCCGCAAAGATCAATCCGTGTTCGCGAACATAAGTGTCGAGCAATCGCCGCAGCGCAGCAAGAGTTGCGTTTTGCCCGTCGTCGGAATAGTCACCAAGGAGTACGATGTGCTTTATGCCACGCGTTACCGCGTCGTCGAGAGCGGCCCGCAAGGCCTGATAGCTTTCGTTGAACACGCGAGTAGAACGCATTGTATCGGTAAGACGGCGTGCTGTCATCCTGCGACCGCTTACGTCGATGCCGTCGAAATCATAATCGCCGTAAAGATCGTGGAAATGGGCATCAGCTATGACAGCAATTTGTGGGAACTTCGAAGAAGACATGAAATCCAGGTTCTGAATTGATGAAAACTGCCTTGCGTATACGTTGCTATCAATGATTGTAGTAAAGCTTAAAATCCAGACTGCTATCGCTTATATGTCATTTATCGCAGCTTTTTATTGCGTGGAGCCAAATAAATCGAAAGCGAAGCCTCGCCTAACGATTGGAGTTTGGTTACGATGCCGCGAAAAGGGGATTGGGTGAAAAAAGCATAATGAACGACGAAGTGTTTCGGGTGAAATTCTGGGGAACGCGGGGGAGCGTTTCCGTATCGGGTCCCGACTTCAGGCGGTATGGTGGTAATACCGCATGTATCGAAGTCCAGTGCGGCAAGCGTCGTTTGATCTTCGATTCTGGTACCGGCATACGACAGGCCGGTGACGCCCTGACACTGGAAGGCGTCGATAATCTCGATATCTTCTACACGCATTGCCACTACGACCACATTATTGGTCTTCCTTATTTCATGCCACTTTACAATCCGATGATGAATGTCCGTCTCTGGTCCGGGCACCTGGCCGGGATCATGACGACGCGGGAAATGGTCAAACAATTCATGCGTCCGCCCTGGTTTCCGGTGGAGCCGGACATCTGCAAGGCGAGTCTCGGCTTTCGCGACTTCCGCTCCGGCGACACATTGGAACCGTTCCCCGCGGTCGCGATCCATACCCGCAGCCTTAATCATCCCGGCGGCTGTATCGGCTATCGAATCGAATTTGCCGGCCGCGTACTCGCACTAATCTACGACACGGAGCATGAAGCCGGTAAGCTTGACCCCATCGTGCTCGAGTTGATTCAGAACGCCGATCTTGTCGTATACGACTGCACCTATACCGAAGACGAAATGCCAAGGCGGTTCGGCTACGGCCACTCAACATGGCAACATGGAGTCCTGTTGGCGAAGGCGGCGAAAATCGGCAGACTCGCCTTATTCCATCATGCACCAGACAGGACGGATGACGAACTCGACGCATTCGAGCGCCTTTCCAGAGAGCGGTTCGCTGGCGCATTTGCGGCGCGTGATTTTCAGGTGATCGAGCTCTAGATCAGCTCTCGCAGTGAAACCCAACGAGCTCCTGAACCCGCGGCCATAATGGCGAAAAGCTTTTGCAAGAAAGACCAAGCGGATTCATCATGCACAAGATGATGCGTGAGAATACCGATGGGCTCCTCGTCGCCCCCGAAGCGAAGCCGTAGTTCGTTGACGAGCGCTTCGACCAATTGTCCATGATCCCGGCAACCGCGCGTCCCGTGCCAATCCATCAGGTCAATGTGCGTATTGACCACAGGCAGGTATGCAGCATGATTCATCCTGGTGGGACCGAAAACTGACAGGGCTTTGAACCCGATGCCCTGCAACACGGATACGAGCAGCGGATCGATACGGTTCCAGGGCGGTACCAGCACAGGTACAAAACTTGCGGGAAATAGCTCGTTCAGGCGCCTGTGCCCGCCACGTAGCTCATCAGATACTACCTCCTGCGCCCGGTGAGGCCCCAACTCCTGCTTTTTCTCATCCGGCGGCGCGTAATTACGGTGCGACCATCCATGCACGGCGACAGTGACGTTCTGCTGCTGTGCCAATCGCCTCGCCAGCCGTGCATCCGCTCGCAACGGTATCACTGCGAGCGTCAGGGGTATGCCGTATCCGTCGCTCAAACTGAGTAGCCGCTCCAGCGCATCAGTTGGCTCGACCGCGTCATCGTCACGCAGCCAAAAACGGGCGCATCGATTGGCATCACTCCAGCGTGCAAGTTCTTCCTGCAAGGGCCGCCACACCGCATCAGCCTCCATCGGCCACGTACTCCCTCAATATCGTATCCAGCCGCCTCGCCGCAATTTCCAGTGATCGCTCCTCCACCACGAAACGTCGCGCCGCGCGGCCCATTGCACTACGTTGCTCGTCGAAATCCATCATCGTTGCTATGGCGTCGGCAAACGCTTGCGTATCGCCAGCCTCGGTCAGCGTTCCTGTCACGCCGTCGCTTACGACTTCGGGAACGCCGGCCGTATTCTGCGCCACTACCGGCAAACCGGCCGCTTGCGCCTCCAGATAGGCGAGGCCGTAGGCTTCACCGGTACCTGGCCAGATATAAGTTCCGCCACGGTAAAGGATATCTACGACCTCCCCTGCCCGCTTCTGCCCGAGCCACTCTACCTGTTCGCCGAAATGCGCGAACATCGATTGTACAGCCTCGCGAGCTGGACCATCGCCAATAATGCTTAACTTGAAGGGTCTGTCGCCCAGCAGGGTCAGCGCCTCTGCCAGCATCCGATAGCTCATGAGCTTGTCGCCATGCCGCATCATCGCGACGGTTATCAACCGGTTCCGGTCATTTGCAGCCGGTTCCTTCAGAAAAGCGGAAGCGTCTATGAATGGCTGCATGCGCGCCAGCCTGGCCGTCGCGACTTGACTGGCCAGTCCTATCTCGTCCCTCTTGGTAAAACAGATGTTAACCGAGGCTTGCTGAATTGCATCCACCACCAGCGATTGCATCTCGGCCCAGCCACTGTCGTCCCTTCGCTTTGAATAGGAAGCTTCCGCCGTTACAGATGGTAGACGAAGAGCAGTGGTGATCGGTGTACCGATCAAATCAGGTGCTTTGTAGTAGGGATGATAACAGAACCACAAATCGGGCTTGGCGCCATGCTGCCATTGCCGCAAAAGCCGCTCCACTTCACGTTTGGCCAACGCCACAATTTTCCCACGTTCGGCAGCATCAGGCGTCGGCGTAAAACTACGCAACTCCGACACCACGTCAACCTCATGTCCAGCCAGGCGAAGCGCAGCGACAAGCAGCTTCGCCATCTGACGATCGCCCGAAGGAACCGGATGATTGGGCGATTTCAGCGGAGCATAGAACGCGATATGCATTTGTCTTCGTGCTTTGAGCATTGCATCTCGGCTAGCTTTCGAACGTTCCGGCTGCAATTGCAAGAGCGGTGTCACATCACATTATAGAACGATTCGGGGTAGCTTCATCGTCTCGCCAAATCAGCATTCGTCGCATAGATTGATTCGAGAGAAATCCACGGTATTCATGACAGTAGTCGACACATTTCCCCTCTTGTCCGAGCGATCCCTGCGAAGGGCGCGATTGGTTTCGGGGTTGGTCATGCTTGTCTTCGTGACCCTTCATCTTGCAAATCATGCGCTGAACCTGATCTCTCTCGATGCCGCGGAAAAGGGCAGACTGTGGTTTACCGCCACATGGCGCAATCCGCTTGGCAGCGCTCTGCTTTATGGTTCAGTTCTCGTTCACATCCTGCTCGTCATGCGCTCGCTCTATAAACGCAGAACTCTCGTCATGCCGCTTCGAGAGGCCATGCAGATCATTTTGGGCCTCCTCATCCCCCTTTTGATCATTGAACATGTCATCGCAACACGCATCAGCTCCGAGCTGTTGGGCACGCCTGACGTCTACGCGTCGGTGATCCGCTCGCTATGGATCAACTCGCCAATGAGCGGCCTGCGCCAATCGATCGCACTCGTCGTGGTTTGGATGCACGGCTGTATCGGGGTTCATTTCTGGCTGCGCTACCGCCCTTGGTATCACAGGGCGGCACCACTTCTTCTTACCTTCGCAATTCTCCTACCCGTACTCGCTTTGCTCGGGTTTGCTAGCACGGGGCGGATACTCGCCAGCGAGCCGCTGCAGTCCAGCCTTGGAAGCGGATACCCCGCTTCAGGTAGCGCTCTTAAAAGCGATAACGCCGCCTATTCGTCAGCCACCGTGGTCGGCAAGGAACGGGTTCGATTGGCCAAGTTCACCCTCTATGGCGGTTTTGCCGGCGGTCTGCTGACGGTCTTTGCCATGCGTACGCGCCGCAATTGGCGCGAGCGGTCCGATCAGATCGCAATCCGTTATCCGGAAGGGCAGGTCGTCAACGTTCCGCGGGGCTTCAGTGTGCTTGAAGCGAGCCGGCTGGGCGGAATCCCGCATTATGCGGTCTGCGGCGGCAAGGGCCGCTGCTCGACTTGCCGGGTCCAGGTTTTGCAAGGCGCGGCGTCTCTTCCTCCAGCTGAAACAACAGAACTGGCAACGCTCGACCGCATCAATGCAGATCCCGGCGTGCGTCTCGCCTGTCAATTGCGCCCGACCAACGATATCAGCGTGGTGCCGATGCTTGTACCAACCCTTGAGGCCGCCCTCCCGATCGGCAGCCAGCAAACCAATCCGGGACGCGAGCAGGAGATCGTCATTCTCTTTTGCGACATCCGCAACTTTACCATGCTTACCCAGTCACAGCTCCCCTATGACATCGTTTTCCTGCTCAACCGTTATTTCGCCATCGTGGGACAGGCCGTAGAAGGCTCGGGAGGCCGCCTGGACAAGTTCATAGGCGATGGTGCCATGGCGCTTTTCGGGCTAAGGGGCTCTCCCGAGGAAGCCTGCCGCAATGCTCTGAAAGCGGCCGCGAGGATCGCCAGCGAAATAGACCGGCTAAACGACGAACTGTCTACCGAGCTTTCCATGCCGCTCCGTGTTGCCATTGGGGTCCATAGCGGACCCGCCATAGTCGGCGCAATGGGTTATGGAAACGTGAAAAATCTCACTGCCATTGGTGACACCGTCAATGTTGCCAGCCGACTAGAAACCGTGGCCAAGGAGCTTGATTCGACGCTTGTCGTCTCAGAACCGACTATTCTCCTTGCCGGCTCCGATGTTTCTGAACTGCAAAGTCAAGAGATCACCATCCGCGGCCGAGCCGAGCCGCTGCGTGTTTACATAATTCACGAGGAACTCACCGGGAGGTTTGCCTGATGAGAGTACTATCCGTATCGCGATCATTCGCATCTTGTGGAAGTGAAGAGTGAAGCTGGACAGGGACCAAGAATGCTGAGGCTTAAATCGATCCGCCGCCATCTGCGTGAAACCAGAAATAACTGGAGTCGAATGTTCTTCGACACGCGTTACGGACGAGAGCTGCTGGTAAGCTCGCTTGGCCCCCGCGTTCAGACGATCACACTGGATTGCGGCGATCATTTCCTGACTTTCTCGCCGAACGACTATATCGGCAGAAAAGTGTTCCGGAAGGGCCATTTCGAACGCGAGCACGTCGATCGGTTGATTGGCATTTTAAAGGAGCGGCGTCTTCTGCAGGAAGGTACCACAGTACTGGAACTTGGTGGAAATATCGGTACGCAGACGGTCTACTTCGCCTTAAGTGGCCACTTCGGCCGCATCATCAGTGTCGAACCGGATCCTCGCAACTTCGCGTTACTGCGTGCCAACGTCGCTCAGAACAAGTTGGAACACTGTGTAATTACGATCAATTGTGCTGCTGGCGAGAGGTCAGGCGAGATTGATTTCTTTCAACATCAGAATAACCACGGCAAGAGCAGCGCCAGCCGCAAGAGTGCTAAAGATTGCAAGATCGTAGTGCCGGTCAAGTCTGTTGGTTCGATACTCGACGAATCCGGCACGGATTTCAATGAGGTTGGGCTCGTATGGATGGACATCGAGGGCTATGAGCCTGTCGCCTGCCGCTCGATGCAACCTCTCCTCGCCCGGAGGACTCCGGTCTACATGGAATTCTCGCCGGAATTCTACGGCGCGCGGGAATCCGCAGCCTTCGTGCAATACCTTGCGAAGTTTTACGACGAATGTCTGATCTTCCACGAAGGTGTCGACAGGTCAGCCAAGGTAAAAGACATTCCGGTCAATGAAAAACAATTCGACGTTCTGTTATTCGATTCGACGGTATAGGAAGTACCGGCCCTTCTTGACGTGATGCGGCAAGGGCAAGTTTTCGAGCTGCGAATGGTTTAGCTCGAGCCCACTGGCAACGATACCGCCCGGCGCAAGTAGCGCGGCCGCAAGTTGGGGCAGCCATGTCAACGTCACTGCATCTCTTTCTTCGTACCCGGTGCCGATGTCCACATGCACAAGAGCCGCATTGATACCGGTGAATTGCTGCGCCGTATCCCGGATCTCGCCGATGACAAGATCTTCCTTATCGGGCGTCGAACTCTTGTGGCACGCCAATGCGCGATCAAAAGCAATGATCCTGCGTTCCGGAAAGTGCGTTCGCAAATGGTCGAAGGTCCGCCCGTTGCCCAGGCCCAATTCAAGAACGGGGCCCTCCAACTCTTTCACCATATCACCAATATGGTTAAGAACATCGCGCTGCGCCGTCATGCGGCGGATGAAGCTGTCGAGACGACTCATAAATTGAAAAGGTCCATGGTTGATGTGCAGATCACCTCGCTTAGCACCGGATGTTCGCGGGGTCGATGGCATGCGTTTCGCATGGTTATCAAGCTTTTGTTAACTAACAATTTTCTATCATCCCGTCCTGGCATCCTGCCGTTGCTGGTTGGCCTTCAGAAGCCCCATCAGCAACGGACCCGAGGAAAACGAACCAGTGCGAGCCTTATCAGTAAGGGATCGTAGATAACCGCCTGGGCTGGCGATGGTTTCACCTTTTTGCAGGATTGCCGCCAAAACTATTGCCGCCTCATCGCGTCCAAAAGTTTCGACCGCCTGGTTCCAGGCGTCAGGGCTGACCCCGAGCGTCACACGAACAAGGTTGGCCGTTTGCACGAGGTCGGACCAGCTATCGATGCCCCGTAAGGCGTAGTCCACAATGTCCGGACAAGCTTTCAGGATCAAACCGAGGGGAAAGGCCTTAGGCGGTAACCTGCCGCCGTCATGTAGGGGTTGATCGGACACTTCGTCATAAACAGCGTCTTCGTCCCTCTGTTCGCCAGCATTGTTCCAGCTCGTACCAGCGTTTGCCCCCTGGTCTTTTCTAAAGCCGGGTTCAAGATCAGATTGCAAGTCGGAATTTTGATTCTGTATGTGCCGTTCATTTCGAACGTCATTGCCGTTCGTTTTATCGAAATTAGCATGAATATTCATGAGCTTCTCTACGTCAGCGCGCAGATCATCAAGCGACTCTGCCAATGCTGTGAGGCCCTCCTTGTCATAGCTGCGCAATAATGATCGAGTGAGTGGAGAGAAGCGCTCTCTGATAGCATCCCAGGGGCCGTCCAGTTGCTGCTCGTCGGCAAAAATGATCATCTTCGCGATGTCGCGGCGGTGCAGGCTGATATGTTCCCGAAGAAGTCGCTTTGACAGATCTTCGTCGCGAATAGCGCTCGCAAATTGTTCCAGCTCAACTGCCCGTGCCACCAACGGGGTCAAATCAAAGCCAAAAGCCGTTTTAACATCGCCCTCCTGGTCGCGGCGCACATAACGCTTGCCGTTGGGACTGTCACGCCTGACGATAAGGCCAGCCTCAACCAGCGCAGCCAAATGCCGGCGCAACGTGACCGCCGCCATGCCGTGCGCACGCATCGAGAGTTCGCGATTGGAGGGAAAGACGATAAGGTTGCTCTCACTGTCGAGTTCCACCGGTTTGTGAAAACTCAGCAGCGCATGCAGCACTGCCAAAGCTCTGTCGGAGACGCCAAGAACCGGCCGTGCCTCGGTAATCGTACGGAACAATCGCCACTTGTCGGCGACCTGTGTGGACGGACAATTTCGCACCGAAGCCTGCGTTTCCAGCATGACGTGCGACACCGGCCGCCGCCCAAAGGGCGTCGTTGTCATTTCCCTGTTCATAGCTTTTACCCTCAATCAGGCAAAAGAAATCTGCTCGCCGAAACGACGCTTAATGCTTGACAGTGATTCTCGGAAATGCGATTCTCAAGCTGCTTAGACTTTGAGAGGGCTTCCGGGACTTGTTTCGGGGGCCTTTTCTTTTGCGATCTCTCCGTTAGAGTTTTCTAATACGCGGTTCACTCTCCCCGCCGCGCAAATAGGCAGCGTAGAGATCCGGCAGGTGGGTTATCAAGTAGCTACCGAACTCCGGGGCTATTGCCTCATCAACGGTCACCTTGGTCTTGCTACCGTTCTGCTCGATCTGGGCGAAAGACACCCCATCGCTGGATTTGAGCGGATAGAGATAGGTGCCTGACTTCCTCTTCGGCGTCAGGCTTTTCAGGAGCAGCGCGAAGCGCGCATTGCTATCGAGTCGCATGAACCGTTCCATGTCCACCCGATCCTTCCAATATTCTGACGTTTGCCGCAGCAGTTGCGATAGTTGCTCCCAGCGCGGCCGGCCTACCTTGGGCGCAGCTCCAATCGCCTCGATCAACTCTAATGGCAGCGAATTGGCGACAGCGATCATGGTAGATAAGTTGCCTTTGTGCACCGACAGGGCGGCCATGAGCGCCTGCCGCTCGATCCCGTGCGCCTCAAGTCTTGCGGCAAACAGCGCCCGCTCGATAAATGATAGGTCCTTGCGCTCCAGATTTTCTTTGCCCTGAGCGACGATCAGGTCCTCGTCGGAAAGATCGCGCACGACAGCTTTCACTGGGCGGCCAAGGGCTTGCAGTGCAGCGAGGCGGCGGTGGCCATAGGCGACCTGATAGCGATCTGCACTTTGGGGATGGGGCCGCACCAGGATCGGCACCTGCTGCCCGTGCTCTTCAATACTCGCCTTCAGCTCTTCGAAGTCAGCTGTATCAATATCTTCGAGCCGATCGCGAATGAACGACGCATCGATCAATTTCGGGTCGATGTCGACGACATATTCGCCGGACTGAAGTTGTTCACGTAAAGCCTGTGCATCTTCGGCATCGTCGGAGAGACTTTGCAGTGACAGACCCATGGCTTTCAACGATCCGGACTTCTGCGCCGGCTTCGCCAATCGGTGCTCGTTCTGCGACGCCTCGTTTATAGGCGTCATCATTGCTTTAAGGGCATCTCTCCGCTTGTTCATGGCGCACGGCCCCATGCTTCGCGCACAAGATCTTCAATCTCCAGGTTGACCGCATCGAGTGCCTCGATAGCGCGGTCATAGGTTGCGCGAGTAAAATATTCGCGGCCTACTTCGTACAGCGTCTGCTTGGTCAGGCCCGCATCCGAAATCGCAGTCGACTTGAGCAAAGCGTTGGTCAGCACACGTTCTCCGAACAGGCTCTTCATCAACCCGACAATCTGTCCTTGCGGGCCATCGCTCGGTTCATAGCGTGTGATGACATACCGAAAGAAATCATAGTCAGCGTCTCCGCCCGCCTGCTCGACCACATCGAGCAATCCAGCTGTCATATGCAAAAACTGCGACATGGAGGCAACATCGAGCATTTGCGGATGGATGGTGACGAGAACGCTGCGCGCTGCGCATAATGCCGAGAGTGTCAGGAAGCCCAGCGAGGGTGGACAGTCAAGGACGACCACGTCGTAACGATCGTCAACTGTTGCCAGCGCACCGGCAATACGCGAGAAGAAAAGGCGCTCGGCGCCGCGCCTCTTCTCGGCAAGTATGCGTGGCGTGTCGTGTTCGAATTCCTGCAGTTCCAGATTGCCCGGAATAATATCGAGTCCATGGAAATAGGTTTTGCGAATGATATCTGTCAGCGGGCGCTGCTGATCATCATAGCGGATCGCACCATAAATCGTATCATTGTCCTCAAGGTCAAATTCCGGCTGGATTCCAAACAAAGCAGAGAGCGAAGCCTGCGGATCAAGGTCGATCGCGAGTGTGCGATAGCCACGCATGGCAAAATATTGCGCCACGTGAGCCGCAGTCGTTGTCTTGCCGGAACCGCCCTTGAAGTTGGTGACGGCAATGACCTGCATATGTTCATTGGCCTGGCGGATTGGAAGATAGCTCTTCTTCGATTTCGCAAGGTAACGGCGGATTTCATGAACCTGTTCAAGCGAATAGAGCCTTCGCCCACCAGAGGTCTTTTCCGCTTCCGGGCCCTCGCCTGCCAGCGATAGATGCCGTATATAGGCGTCCGTTATACCGATCAGCTTGGCAGCCTCGCCGGATGTGAACTTTCGAAGTTGCTTTTCTGCCGTAGGCGGGAAAGCCCGTGAGCGCAGCTCCTGCAGCTGCGCGCTCAGGAGATCAGCATCTGCCTCCACCAGACGCGTCAGCGAGCGCACCCTCTTGCCGGTCCGGTGACTCTGGTCTTTTTCAGTTGGAGACAGCATAAACGCTCTAAATCCAATTTCTACGATTAAAGCGTAAATTCAACTGAGTCTGCGTGAGTCGTCAAGCGATTAAAGGTTAACGAGACCGGCTCAAACCCCGCTATTTTGCGTGAGCAGCTCAGGGCTCAATGAAACCCTCACCTTTTACCCGAACAACGTTTCCGTCCTGACCCTGTTCTTCAAGCAACGGATTGGGTTTTGGGACTGGACCTTCGGGTTGGGCTGGTTGCTGGTGCGTCATTTCAGGCTGGAGATTGCCGTCCGCCTCTCGTCGAGCCAGCATGGCACGTGCCTTGCCGATGAGATAATCCTCGTCGTAACCCCCCGGGTTATCATTTTCCACGACAATCGAGACGCTCGCCCCGTCCTCGTTTTCGAACTCGACGATATATTCGTTCGTCCTGCTACTCGGCTTTATTTCCATTCCCTTGCCGCCCTCACCGTGTGGTTTTGCAGGAACACAACACGGGTGAAGCTTGTTGGTTCCGGCTACATGCGAAGGATGTGGCACCGAGCATAGAGCTGTAGGAACGCTCCTGTTTGGACAGGCGACAAGGAACCTATCTCGATTGGAGGAATTTCAGGAAAGGTTGACCCAATTACAAGGAATTCAGTCATGCCCATCAAATTGCCGAAGCTGCCCTACGATCATCCGGACCGGGATGTTGCCTGCGAAGAAGCCATGCAAATGCGATTCAACGAACTCTACAACACCCCCAACTTCTTCAAACTTTCTGCCGAGGCGATGGATGCCGGGTGGGAGCCCGAGGAGGTCAGATTGGGCATTCGTCACCTCATAGCGGCACGGACCCTGCTGGAGCTCGGTATTGGCAGCGTACCGCCAGCCTGAGGAGATAACTTCCAGATGTGAAGACCTGATCCACCCGGCGATGCTTCGCTCAAAAAGGGTAGGTCACTGACTGTCCGCAAGCAGACATGCCATTGACGCAGGCATGCTTCAGTTTTTTAATGATTGGCGTCGCTGGACCACGCAACGGCACCCCAGCGCTTGAGAGATGCAACGCTCCCGCCGATCCAAGGGAGCACGCGACATGCCCCAGAGATTTAATTTCAAGCTTCTGTGCCGAGACTGCGGTGTCATATATCTCCACATCCCGAACGGGATCACAAACTCAACGGTGATTTACTGTAGCACCTGCGACATGCCGCTTGGGACATGGCTCGAGACTGAGGCATCGTTCATCGCGCAGGGTGGTAGCGATGGCATCGAGATACGCGAAGGACTGGTTACCCAGGCAGGATAGCGTTGAATACCCTGGTATGTGTTGCCACCAGTATATCGGCTTCCGATGCGGCATCGATGAATGCTGCTCTTGCCTCATCGGCGGATGAACTTCCGTCCATTGCACCCATACATGCAAGTTTTGCACGTGCGTAAGCGGGACCACGACGCCGGTCATGCCATTCATTAACCAGGCACTCGTACGCCTCTTTGGCAGTGCGCACGCACCTGATCTCCTCAGGATGGGCAGCCTCTATCGCGACGGCTTTGAAATGAACGTCCTCCATACCGCGCTGAACGCCACTTCATAGCTTGGAGTTCCATGGCTGATAACAAAATGGCTGGCGCGAAAACTTGCCACCATTACAACCCTCATCCTCCGACGACCTCCTCCGCGTTTTTGCCGTGGAGGCGTGACAGTATGACAGTCGTGACAAAAAGACTAATGGCGCTAGGCAAGTTCCTTTGAAATGGTGATCCAATACAGACGCGAGTCGTGATACGCTTTACGCAGTCACGCCAGAGCAAGCAAATCGTGTGGAGATATCCATGACCTTTCTTGGCCTTACAGCCGAAATGCTGGCGCGGCTCCAATTTGCGTTTACCGTTTCATTCCACTTCCTTTTTCCGGCATTCTCAATTGGAACTGCCAGTTTTCTTGCCGTTTTAAATGGCCTGTGGCTGTGGAAACGCGACGAGGCGTATCTGAAGCTGTTCGAATACTGGAAAACGATCTTCGCCATTACCTTCGGCATGGGCGTCGTCTCGGGTATTGTGATGAGCTATCAATTCGGTACGAACTGGGCCCGGTTCTCCGACAAGGCCGGCGCGGTCATCGGACCTTTGATGGGGTACGAGGTTCTGACCGCCTTCTTCCTGGAGGCAGGATTTCTTGGCATTGCGCTCTTCGGGCGCAAGCGGGTAGGCGATACAATGCACATGGTAGCTGTCGTTGCGGTTGCCGTGGGAACACTCATCTCGGCCACTTGGATCACATCAGCCAACAGTTGGATGCATACGCCCGCCGGATTTAGTATCGACGCAGCCGGCAGCTTCGTGCCTGAGGATTGGTGGGCAATCGTATTCAACCCGTCGTTTCCCTACCGGATGACTCACACGGTACTCGCGGCATTCCTGACGACAGCATTCGCTGTCGGTGGCGTGGGTGCATGGCATCTCCTCCACAACGAGGAGAACCGCCAATCCCGCATCATGTTTTCGATGGCGATGTGGATGGCAGCCATCGTAACTCCCATTCAAATCTTTGTAGGCGATCAGCATGGCTTAAACACGTTGGAGCATCAGCCAGCCAAAATCGCTGCGATGGAAGGGCATTTCGAGACACACGAGAACGGCGCTCCCCTCATCCTGTTCGGAATCCCTGACGATGAAGCCGAAGTAACGCGCTATGCCTTAGAAATACCAAAGCTCGGCTCGCTGATCTTGACGCATCATCTGAATGGGAGAGTGCAGGGTCTGAAGGACTGGCCGCGGCAGGACCGTCCTCCGGCGCTGATGCCGTTCATCACGTTCCGGGTCATGGTCGGCATAGGTTTCCTGATGCTTGCTCTCGGGATCTGGTCGCTCTATGCACGTGCGAAAGGATCGCTTTATTCCAATAGAGCTCTCCTTCGGTCAGCACTCATCATGGGCCCGTCCGGCTTTGTCGCCGTACTGGCTGGATGGTATACTACTGAGGTGGGCAGACAGCCGTACACGATCTACGGCCTGCTGCGTACGAGCGACAGTCTCTCCCCCGTGTCGGCACCTGCGGTGGGAACGTCTTTGCTGGCATTCATCGCAGTGTATTTTATTGTCTTCGGTACCGGCACGTTTTACCTGCTAAAGCTGATGCGGCGCGTGCCGGAACTCACTGAGGACCCCGAACTCGACAGGGGACCCACTCGGGCGGCAGGCACGACGCCGGGCCCGGCGCAAGACGATCCGATGGGAGGCGAGAATGTCCATTGACCTTCCAATAATCTGGGCAGCGATTATCGCCTTTGCGGTACTGGCTTATGTTGTGCTCGACGGGTTTGACCTTGGAGTGGGCATATTGTTTCCGCTCTTTCCGCATCGCCATGACCGCGACGTGATGACCAACTCGATAGCGCCCGTATGGGACGGAAACGAGACATGGCTGGTGCTGGGCGGCGGGGGCCTTATGGCCGTATTTCCGCTCGCTTACGCAACGGTGTTGCCTGCGCTTTACATGCCAATCATTCTGATGCTCCTGGGGCTGATATTTCGTGGCGTCGCTTTTGAGTTCCGCTGGCGCAGCGGGCCTGATTCCCGTCTGTGGGATGGCGGCTTCTGGCTTGGTTCCTCCGTCGCGGCAATGATGCAGGGCATAGCCTTGGGGGCGCTGGTTCAGGGCATCAAGATCGAAAATCGCTCCTACGCCGGTGGTTGGTGGGATTGGCTGACACCGTTTTCAATTCTGACGGGAGTTGCCGTTGTTGTTGGCTACGCGTTGCTGGGAGCAACTTGGCTGAATTTGAAAACGACGGGGGAGCTCCAGCACCGAGCACGGAGAATGGCCATGGCCCTTGGCGTCGCTCTCCTGGTGCTTATTGCCGTCGTTTCGCTTTGGACACCGTTCATCAACCATCTCTACTTCGAGCGATGGTTCGGCTGGCCTACCGCGTTCTTCTCAGCGTTCGTGCCATTGCTCGTGGCCATGTGTGCTGTCGCGTTGTGGCACGGATTGACACAAGACAAGCATTTGCAGCCATTTCTTGCAGCGCTTGGCCTCTTCGTACTCAGCTACGCCGGTTTGGGGATCAGCTTCTATCCCTATATTGTCCCCGGTGCATTGACCATCGAGGAAGCAGCGGCACCCGACAGCAGTCTAATTTTCCTGCTGGTCGGCGCTGTTGTTTTGATACCGATAATTCTTGCCTACACTGGATACGCATATTGGGTGTTCCGCGGGAAGATCGATCCTGAAGAGGGATACCATTGACCGGCGGTCGCATGTGGCTCGGCCGCATCTTGTGGTTTGTCGGTCTGTGGATCGCAGGCGTTATCTCCGTCGCTGCCGTCGGCCTGATAATTCGTCAGTTCCTGACCTGAATCACTTCGGCTAGCTGCAGCAGCACGCCGGCCGATTCCGGTTCTCTGGAACGATACAGACAAGTGCGAGTTAGAGTACCTTCAAGGAGCTCGCTGATGTTGAAACGATGGCAAACATACGCAGTTGTCTTCGCAGCAATAGTCGCTGTAACTGCTGGAGGCTTCTATCTTTACGTTCAAGATCGTCGCGCAGCCCCGATCGTCGGTCCCGAGACGCCGGAGGTCGGTGCCGAAGCACCTCTTGATGTGGAAAAGAAACCACCGAGCGCTGTCGACACTCCCAATCCCACAGATGCGCGATGACTTTGTTGTAGAGGCGGCACCGGGCCGTTCCATCCACCTCTGACCACATCTGCTCTTCCAATTGATCAGGGTTTTCTCTCTTCGGGCAACGCGTGGAAACTCATTTCTTCGATCCGGCCAAAATGAGGAAGTTTTACCGTTGCCGAAAATATAGCCTGCCTGCTATGACTTTAGGCAATCCCCGCGACTCCCGCGATAGCGCCGCCAGAAACCGCGCCCCACATCTCAGATTGAATCCCGATGCTTTTCAGCACACTCAAGCGCCTGCGCCCTTCTGTTGCGCCAACCAGTCCGACCGAGCGGATAAGGGCCTGTGTTGGTGCTCTCGTCGGTATCATGCTGACGGGCTTCACCAGTAAGCTGGCACTTGGCCCGGACGTTAACCTGCCGCTTTTGATCGCGCCAATGGGGGCATCAGCGGTTCTCCTCTTTGCCGCTCCAACAAGTCCATTGGCGCAGCCTTGGTCCATCCTTGGTGGAAACGTTCTTTCGGCGCTCGTTGGCGTGACTTTCGCATTGTTTGTAACCGACCCGATCGTCGCCTCGGCGCTTGCCGTTTCCGTGGCGATCGGTCTGATGCTCGCGCTGGGCTGCTTGCATCCTCCTAGCGGCGCGGTGGCTCTGACCGCTGTCTTGGGCGGCCCCGCACTACACGCTGAGGGATATGCCTTCGTGTTTTGGCCGGTCGGGTTGAACTCGCTGCTTTTGCTGGGCGCAGCCTTGCTTTTTAACAACTTGACGGGCCGCCGGTATCCACATCTTGCGCCAGCGAAGCCCGTGAGTCCTCACAAGACAACGGATCCGGTTCCCTCCGAGCGGATCGGGTTTGTTCCAAGCGATCTGCAGGAGGTGCTTGCGCAATATGACGAAATCGTAAATGTCAGTCCAGACGAGCTTGACGCTTTGCTACACCAAGCTCAAATTCGCGCTTACGAGAGACGGTCAGGCGAGATCACTTGCTCGCATATCATGTCCAGAGATGTTGCCACCGTGCGGCCCGGAACGGCCTTACGAGAGGCATGGCGGCTCCTCATCGATCATCGTATCAAAGCGCTGCCAGTCACTGGGGATAATGGAGAATTAGTGGGCATAGTCACCCAGACGGACTTCATGCGTGCATCGCTCCTTGCCGAGGATGGCCGCCTTCATCTTGGCTGGCGAATGCGTGTCGGAACGACGTTGAGGCTAGCGCGGCAACCGAAGCACGTGGTCAGCGATATCATGACGCGAAAGGTACAGTCTGCACTGCCCGAGACAATGATTGCCAAGCTTGTACCGCCTATGGCCGACATGGGCTTGCATCACATGCCGGTCGTCGACGCAGACAACCGCGTCGTCGGCATCGTGACGCAGTCCGACCTGATAGCCGCGCTGTTTCAGGAACGTCAAATGCCGGGGGCGGAGCCGAGGGAACGCACAAAGGCAGCGTAACCGATACTCCGCCTGGACGTTCTCTCCGCAGATAAAGCTATTTGTTCAATTCTTGCGCCATGTGGAGGTGATGCTCCAGGGCAGGACGAGTCTTGGCGGCCCACGCTTTCAGATCCGCATTTTCGCCTTCCTCGCCGTACCGCTTGAAGAGATCAACGGCGTCCTCATGCGCGTCGACTTGATCAGCATGATACTGTTTGGTGAAGTCAGCACCCTGCAGGCTCTTCAGTTTGTCGAGGGTTTCCTGCTGTGCGGCCGTCATGGCGGCGGGAATCGCTGCCTTGACCTTACCGCTTTCGACAAGCTGCTTCATTTCCATCGATGTTTTCTGATGGTCATCGATCATCTGTTGCGCGAATGTTTTCGTCGACGCATCTGCGCGCTCAACGGCAAGTTTGCTCGACTCGATTTCGAACATGTCGCTTGACGCTGCTTCAAGAACAAAATCTTCTGTTTTCGGAGCGACGCCCGCCAATGAATTGACACCCGTTTTCTCGGCTGCAGACTGTGCATAAGCGGGTGCAGCCAGGACGAGAGCGATGGCGCCGATTGCGTATATCTTCATGTTAGTTCTCCTGTGGTTGCTGGCCGAACTCGCGTAGCTCCGGAATGTTCCTTCGATCCCTAGATCGGAGAACGAGCAGGCACTCGCGACCGAGCTTCGTGTTCAAAGAATGGGCTTGCCGCCGGTTACCGCAATCGTTGCACCCGACACGTAGCTGGATGCGGGGTCCGCGAGCATGACATAGGCAGTTGCAAGCTCAGCCGGCTGACCCGGGCGCTTCATTGGCACCTGTTTTCCGAAGTTTTTCACAGCCTCATCGGGCATGGTCGAAGGAATGAGCGGCGTCCAGATGGGACCGGGCGCAACAGCATTGGCGCGGATATTCTTCTCCGCAAGGAGCTGCGCGAGGCCGGCTGTGAAATTCTGGATGGCACCTTTCGTCGTCGCATAGGCAAGGAGCGAAGGGCTCGGAGTGTCTGCATTTATCGATGCGGTGTTGATAATAGCGCTGCCAGGGCGCATGTGTGGCACCGCGGCCTTGGTAAGATAGAACATCGCATGGATGTTGACCTTGAAGGTAAGCTCCCACTCCTCGTCGGAGATTTCGCCAATGTCGTTGAAGCTTGCCTGATGCGCAGCATTGTTTACAAGAATATCGATGCCACCGAGTTCCGATACGGCTTTCTCGACAATGGAGCGGCAATGGGCCGATGACTGGATATCTCCAGCCATAAGGATGGCCTTGCGTCCGGCCTCCTCTACGAAACGTTTGGTCTCCTGTGCATCCTCGTGTTCGTCAAGATAGGCGATCAACACGTCTGCTCCCTCCCTTGCATAGGCGATCGCGACGGCGCGTCCAATGCCGCTGTCGCCGCCGGTGATGACCGCCTTTTTGCCGACCAGCCGGCCCGCGCCCTTGTAGGAGTTTTCTCCGTGGTCCGGCACGGGATCCATAGCGCCCGTCAGACCTGGCATTGGTTGGGGTTGGGAGGGAAATGGGGGGGTGGGATAGGTTGACATGTCACATACCTCTTTTTCTGTCCGATCAAGGCGCAACGTTTGTTGGGAAATGAGGTTCCGGCGTTTTTTGCCAAGTGTCGGATCAGTTGCTCACCAGGGGAGCAGGCTGGAACAGAACGCCTTTCCAAGTGTTGAAAGCTTGCGTTCAGAATCGAAAAGAGGAACCTCGATGGCTCAGGTTACCAACGCATCAGGAACAGGGACCCTGTTCGACAGGGACACGGAGACTACTGTGTCTTATACGATTGGCGACAAGGGAGACGCGCTCAAGGAAAGAAGCCCGGTCGGAGCTATAACCAACATCGCACCGGAAATTCTGCAACAGTTCAAAAATGCTTCAGCGGTCAGTCTCAGGCTTGAGGATGGTGAGGTCCTCCATATTAGCCTGGTGGGTCCCGGAGCGGACGGAACCGTCAAGTTCACCATACACGAGTGATAGGCTGCCAGTTTGAAGCTGCCAGCTAATCCTTGGAACCAGAAACGGTGGAGGTCACGACTGACACGGGATCGCTGCAGGGGAATGTATCTTCCAGGCCCTCGTCGAGCTGTTCTTCCAAAGCTTGCTTGTCTCCTGCCGTCCGAGCACTCTTGCGGGTGGCACCCGCTTCGCCTGAAATTTCTTCGTCGGGTGCGTTTTTCGCCAGTTGAGCCATCAATTCTTTCGCGACTTTGATGGCAGACAGACGATTGATGTCGCGATCCGGCGAAGCTCTCAAGGTGATAGCAGCCACATCGCCTCCGCCGGAAATGAATTCGACTGTGTAACCATCTTTGCCGCCCCGTTCGGGATGAACCTGCACGCCTATAGCTTCCATGGATATTGCGCTCCCTATTTTCGTCGCTAGGGTACAATGAAAAGGAGCGCCGTTTTGTTCCTAAGAAACAGGCGAAGGGCGCAGCCCTGACGCACTCCGCGCGAATGCCGATTTCGGGGCAACGTTACAGGTAGGGGCACCTCCCACCATAGAAAAAGCTGTTCAGATGATTGTCTTTCGGGACCTCCGCTTAGTCTGCTCCAGGGGCTCGGAAGGTGCTTGACCTGTTCCTGCCCCGTCATGAGGAGTTTCCGAAGTCGTAAATCCCTCTTCGCTGCTGAACTCTTTCTCTGCTAGTTGCCAATGTTCTTCGTGCTTCCCTTCCGGCCTGCCCTGCTTTTCCCACAGTTCGTATGCGCGGGTCTTGAGGCGGTTATTCTTTTCGTCTTCCATTTTCACAATCCTCACATGATATTTCTTGGCTCCGAACTACCGAGACGAGGAAAAGTTCATCGCATCAGCCACTAAATTGAGACGAGTAGCGCAACGGGCGATTCGGCAAGAATCTCCGCGACTTCCCGGCCTGCTTCAATGCCGGTCTTGCCTGAAATGATGTCGGTGAAGCGCCTCGCATGATACTGTGGGGGCAGGTCGAGAGTGACGGGTGCAGATCCCTCCGCAAGCGGCGACACAGTGACGAGTGTAATTGCAATTGCCTCTTGGTATTCGCGTAAGAAGGCGAAGTATTTTCCATGATGACCGCCTTCGATCTCAAGGGCGCGGTACTCCCCAAGTTCAAAGAGCGTCAAATTTTTCGACCTGAACTCCAAGGCCCGAATAATGATTTCCCGCTTGGCGATTGTTACCGCGGATCCATCCGTCCGAGCGGAGATCACATTCTCGCTCAGTGGCCGGCGATTATCGGGATCGACGAGGCTATAATCCCATAGCTCGGTTCCCTGGTAGAAGTCCGGAACTCCTGGGGCGGTAATCTTCATCAGCGTCTGAGCAAGGGATTTGATGCGCCCAGCGTCCTCGAACGGCCGCAGAGTGGTTTCGAAATCTTTGACAAAACTGGAACGTGCATCCCCCAGAATCTTCGCGACAAACTTCTGCATGGCATCCTCGTACGGCGCATTCACTTCGTGCCATGATGTATGGAGCTTGGCCTCGCGCATTGCCTTTTCCAGATATTGCGCAAAACGGCTTTGAAATTGAGACCATCCCCCCGCACCGGACGTTCGTGATGGCCAGACACCGGCGAGCCCTTGATAGATAAACCATTCATCGCTGGCGTCTGGAACTGCACATTCTGTTTGGCGCAGAGCGTCGTTCATTTGCCGCCATCGCTGAAATCCGTCGATCCAGCGTTGGGGCGCATCACTGAGTGAGTAAAGCAATGCACGCGCATCCTCACCTCGCTTCGTATCGTGGGTTGAGGTGGCCGACAGCGAGTGATCGCGCGAGACGACACGCTGGACCATCAGTTGGTGAAAATGCTGCGCTCCTGCGGTATCTGGTGTCAGCTCACCTCCAACTTCGTTTAAGCCCAGGAGCTGATTGTGTCTGTAGAAAAGCGTATCCTCCACTGCCTTGGCCATGACTGGTCCACTCAATTGCTGAAATCTCTTGCGTAATTCCCACGACCGGTCATCGTCGCAGCGCTTAAGCAAGGTAACAACCTGCCACAATGTTTCAGGATCAGAGGCCAAGTTCGCTTTTGAAGCGGCTGCGGTCACGTCGTCGATTAGCTCGGCGTCGCGGTCCGTCATCCCTCCGCGGGTACCATAGGTGCGGTAAACAGGGAACGCCGCAATAAGCTCTGCGATGGCGGCTTCGAACGCCTCTGGATTCTGTCCACCGGATGTGCCTCCGGACAATTTTGCCGCAAGAGCGGCAAGCGCGGACAACTCAGTTTGAAAATTCTGGCGCAATAGCTGAAGCTTGGCTCTTCTTTTTTCGGCGACGATGTCCAAAGGTTCGTCTCGCGTCGAGGCATATGCGTCGCCAAGCGCGGACCATCCGGCGGGGTCGACAAACACGTCCGCTGCCGCAGCGATGAATTCATAACCTGTCGTCCCGTCGACCGGCCATTCGGCCGGCAAAGTTTCATCGTGCTGAAGTATCTTTTCAACGATCAGATACTTGTCCTTTCCGATGCGATCCCGCAGCCGCGCCAGATAGTCCGTTGGGTCTGCCAGACCGTCGATGTGGTCTATCCTCAGTCCGTCTATCTGCCCGGCATCAATGAGCTTGAAAGCCAACTGGTGGACGTCCTCGAACACACCAGGGTCTTCAACCCTTAGGCCTACAAGGCCGTTAATGTCGAAAAAACGCCGGTAGTTCAGGTGCCTCGAAGCATCGCGCCACGGGATCAGATGCCATGGCTGCGCGTCATGGATGCGCTCCATCATCTTCTCGTCCGACGAGAGGTGCTCGAGAAACGATAAGGTGACGTTCCTTGCCGACGGCGTGGATAGGACATTGTTTATTCTGGCGTGGAAGCTCGCGGTTCCACGCGGTGTCGCCTCGGTGGCAGCCTGGATGAGCTGCGAACCAACCGGGCTCTCCAGTGTTTCAAAGACCACAGCATAGCTCTGCGGGCTGAGGGGATATTTCCCACCTGCAGCTTCAATCGCAATAACATGATCGTCTGCAAGAACCAGCGCGACCTCTCGGGCGCTCACCAATTGCGTGAACGGCCTGTCAAGCACCGGCAGGCTCAGCCTTGATCGCCAGTCTATATCGAAATGGCCGCTGTAGGGGCTTCTTTGACCCCATTCAATCAGATCATACCACCAGGGGTTCTCAAGAGAGGCCGCCATGTGGTTGGGAACAATGTCGAGAATGATCCCCATACCGTGCTTTAGCAACTCTGCGTGAAGTCGGTTGAACCCTTGCTGTCCTCCAAGCGCCGGATCGATTTCATTGCAGTTGACAACGTCATATCCATGGGTCGAGCCGGTTGCGGCTGTGAAAATTGGCGAGGCATAGAGATGGCTTATTCCGAGCTCTTTCAAGTGGGGGATGAGGGAGCAGGCACGGCTAAAGGTCATGCCATTGCGAAACTGCAGGCGGTAGGTTGCGATCGGGATCATCTTTTCACCTCGGCCGCTCCTGGTTCACCGCCGCAACGAGTGACCTGAACCGCTCCCCTCCGGCGAGCTCATCCAGATCAATGGAATTCTTCCGGCGCCAATTCGGATAGATGGATGGATCGGTTCCGGGCAAGTTCGTAGGATGCTCTTCGCCCGTCAGGTCCGCCAGCCTGATGCTGACCAGCAAGGAGGGCGTCCTCGCAATCAAGCAATGGGCTGCGATCATGACAGTGTCCGGTAATGGAAACGCCACGTCCCTGATACGTCCGGTCACTTCGGCAGCGCTCAGCGGGTCGATCAAGTGATAGCGCGCCATGATCTCCAGCAAACTCTCGCGTTCTGACAAACGCTGTTCCGTCTGCGCAGCGGCCTGTTTTTGATCGATGAGGTTGTGCTCTTGACGCAGGGCAATGTCATCGCATCCCCACCAGGCCCGCAGCGTGGGCAAGTCATGGGTGGACAGGCAAGCAAGGGCCAGACGCGGATATCGTTCGGGCGGCACGAATGAAGTGCCTTCCTTTTCAAAACAGAAAACGCGGTAGGAAAGGACTGCTGCGCGTTCCATTTCCTCGCGGAATCCTCCCGGCACGTTGCCGAGGTCCTCTCCAATGACCATACAGCTCTGGTCGAGCGAAGCCTTCGCGAGGTGTTCCAGCAATATTCGAAACGGATAGCGCAGGTAGGTGCCCGAAGATGCAGGTTCGCCGTTGGGCACAAGGAAAAGTTGCCTAAGCGACATGGCGTGGTCAAGTCGCAGCGCCCCGCCGTTTGACATGGTGCGGCCCAGAAGATTGGCCCAAGTCCCGTGCGGATTCAGCAAAGCAGCCGGGGACGGTGGCACAAGGCCCCAGTCTTGGCCGATAGCGCTGAAAAAGTCCGGCGGTGCCCCTATGTTGAAGCCCTCGATATAGGCGTCGCGATTGATCCATGTCGCCGAGCCGTCCGGCGCTTCTCCAACGGCAAAGTCGAGGTAAAGACCCACTCGCATGCCGAGTCTGCGAGCTTCCTTTTGCGCAACGTCCAATTGTTGTTTTGCCAGCCATTGCAACCACATATGGAAATTGACATCGCCAGCATGTGTCGAGGCATAGGACCGGACGGCAGGGGTTTCCCGGTTCTGAAACTGCTTTGGCCAGCTTTTCCATCCCGCCCCGTGACCCCTCCGCGTCATTTCCGAAGAAAGGCTCTCAAACAGCGCGTGGGCCCTTAACTCAGGACCATTATCGTCCTGAAAGCGCTCAAAGTCTTTAGCCAACTCTCTCGCGCCGATTTCGTCGCGCCACCGAGCCCATAATCGGCGCAGTGCACGAACCTTGAGCGCAGCGACCCCACCATAGTCGACAAGATCGCCCTCCCTTATTCTTTCACACTCTTCGAGCTCATCGGCCACGGGTTGATATCCCGGGACGTTTGGAACAGATATATAAAGCGGGTTCAGGAAGCGGCGATTGGAAGGGGAGAACGGGCTGTTGCGTTCCGGCTCGGCGAGGAACAAGGCGTGTAGCGGGTTTAGCCCGATGAAATCCGCGCCGGCGTTTGCGAACAGCTGGATTGCCTTGAGCAAATCGGCAAAATCGCCGATGCCCCAGTTTCGTGCCGAACGAAGCTCATACAGTTGCAGCGAAATGCCCCAGCAACGGGCGCTTTCAAGCCAGTCTGGCAGGAAGCACCGCAATGATTCCTGATGCGGGCAATCTGTTGACCCGAGGTGCGCTTCCCCTCCAGGGGTTTCCGGGTCGACTCCCAACGCCTTCAACAACTTGAGCTTGGTATCATGGGGGGCAAGCCTTCTGACACCGTCAGCACCCTCATATTCTCTCGAGATACCATGCTGCGCTGCCAAAAGGTCGATCCTGGAGGTCATGCCTTACGGCTTTCCTGCTCAAGCGCAACCACAACTGACAACGGCGGTAGAGATGTCTCGTTCACCTCGAGGTCCGCTGGAACACAGCTGAACAGTGGATTGCGGGGAAGGCTGTCGAATTCGCGGCGATCATCTGAAAGGTTTGCAAAGAGTCTCAAGATCGCCGTCTCGCTCAATTGCCATTCGACGGCGACCGCTCCATCTTGCGCCTTGAGAATACGCCCGGCACTGCCGCCGGTTGTTTCCAGCAACGGAACGATGTGCGTCCTGCGCAGCGTGATAAGTTCACGGAAAAACAGAAGCCATGCCCTACCCTTTCCCTCCTCTCGCCCATGCCAGTTGATTTTCGAATTACGAAATGTTCCTGGGTCGTTCGGATCTGGAATGGTATCCGTTCCTGATTCACACTTGTTGAAAGCCGAGAAGTTGGCGAACTCGCGCCTGCGTCCTTCCCTCACCGCGTCTGCGAGTTCGCCGCTGAAATCCGTGAAAAACTGAAATGGCTGCGTCTCGCCCCATTCCTGGCCCATGAAAAGCAGCGGCATCTGCGGCGATAGCATCAGGATCGAGGTGAAAGCTTTCAGCATTTCTTGATTGGTGAGACAGGTCAGCCGCTCACCCAAAGCCCGGTTGCCGATCTGATCGTGGTTTTGCAGAAAATCCACAAAGGCGACCGGGGGAAGACCGGCGCTTCGTTCTCCGCGCGGGCGGCCCGATAGGCTGGAAATCTCTCCTTGGTAGACGTAGCCCTCCGCCAGCGCACGGGCCAGCTTGGTCCACCTGTCCGCAACGAAATCCTTGTAGTGTCCCTCGGTCTCCCCTGTTGCAATCACGTGCGCAACACTGTGGAAATCATCATTCCACTCGGCAGTGTGCAGTAGGCCGCTTTCACGGCGGTGCAGATACGTGACGTTGCGGTTGTCTTCCGTCGTCAGATGGATTTCCCTCTCTGGAAAAGCGGCGCGAATGCGCTGCCCAAGCTCGACAAGGATCTCTACCTCGGACTCGTTATCCGCCAGATGATCGACCGCATCGAAACGCAGCCCATCCAGCCGGAACTCTGCAAGCCAGTAGAGCGCATTGTCGATAAAGAAATCACGCACCGCTGGCTGGCTGAAATTGATGGCAGAGCCCCAAGGGGTCTGACGGGCGGGATCAAAAAAGGCTGATGCGTAGTTTCCGATATAGTTCCCTTCCGGACCGAAGTGATTATAGACGACGTCTAGAAAAACCATGATTCCATAGCCATGGGCGGCATCAACAAAGGCTTTCATGTCTTCCGGCGTGCCATACTCGTTGTGAGGCGCGAAAAGCAGCGTGCCGTCGTAACCCCATCCGCGTCTGCCACCGAATTGGGCGACGGGCATCACTTCTACCGCAGTAATTCCCAGCTCTGAAAGCAAGTGCAGTTTTTCTATCGCAGCACGAAATGTTCCCTCTGCGGTGAAGGTGCCCATGTGCAATTCGTATATGACCGCTTGCTCCCACGGCCTCCCCTGCCATTCCAAATTGGTCCAGCGATAGGCACTATGATCGACGACCACCGAGGGTCCGTGAACGTCACCTGCCTGACGACGGCTTGCCGGGTCGGGAACCACCGAGCCATCTGGGAGGAGGAACAAGTATTCGCAGCCGGGTGTGACACCGTTTGCGACGATCTCGTGCCAGCCGTCTCCGGCGTTCTGCATGGAAAGATCTCGATCGCCAATTTGAACGCTTATCGACTGGCAGTCCGGAGCCCACAAGCGAAAGCGAACCTGATCGTCTGCAATCTTCTGTGGTCCCCAGGAGTATGTTGCGCGCTCCGTTCGCAGGTTGGCCTGTTTCATTTCCGGTCCTCGAGCAGGATCAGCGATCGTCCGGAAACAGGAAGCGCGTCTCCATCGATCCCACGGACACCAGCCACTGACGCTTCGCCGTTAGACGTATCGGCCAGAACTAGCCATTTGCCATGTTCTGTTGGCGGAAGTTCAAACGTTACCTCATCGAAATGAGCGTTGAGCAGGACGCAGAGCCGTTCTCCTTGCCGCGACAGGAGGAGCGCCATGCTCCTTGTTTGAGGGTCTTCCCAGTCGGAGATTTCCAGGCGCTTGCCATCTGGTCTCAACCATTCTGGCTCCGCCAGGCTGTTTCCGTCGGCTGGTTGATCGTGAACATATTTTTCCTGCCGCAGCAAAGGACGAGCCCTGCGGATGGCGATGATCTCGCGGACAAACTCCATGAAGGCATGGTCGCGGTCGCTGGGCTCGCTCCAATCTAGCCAGGTCGTCTCGTTATCCTGGCAGTAGGAATTATTGTTGCCCTGCTGCGATCGCCCGCGCTCATCGCCCATCAGCAACATCGGCGTTCCTTGCGATAGAAACACTGTCGCAAGGAGACTTCGCCTGAGGCGATCACGCAAGTCGAGAACATTGGCGTCGTCGGTCTCGCCTTCGACGCCACAGTTCCAGCTGAAGTTCGCCGAATGCCCATCATTATTATCTTCGCCATTGGCTTCGTTGTGTTTTTCGTTGTAGCTGACAAGGTCCCGCAGGGTGAATCCATCATGTGCCGCCACGAAGTTCACACTCGCCCAAGGGCGTCGTCCACGCTTTTCAAACAGCTCGGCAGATCCGAGTAATTTGCTGGAGAGCGCCGACGCCACGCCTTCATCGCCCTTCCAGAATGATCGTGCCGTGTCCCGGAACTGATCATTCCACTCCGCCCATCCCGGGGGATAATTGCCAAGCTGGTATCCTTCGGGACCCATGTCCCAAGGCTCTGCGATAAGCTTGACCATCGAGAGTGTGGGATCCTGCCTGACGGCTTCGAAGAAGACTGCATCGTGGTCGAAACTTGCGCGGTCTCGACCGAGAGCAGAGGCAAGATCGAAGCGAAATCCATCCACGTGGCATTCCTGGACCCAGTATCGCAGGGAATCCATGACCATTTGCAGGACGCGCTGATTCCTCAGGTTGACCGTATTGCCGCATCCGGTCGTGTCGAAGTAAAAACGAGGGTCGTCGCCGAGCATGTAGTAGCTCGCATTGTCGATGCCGCGGAACGACAATGTAGGGCCGAGTTCATTGCCCTCTGCGGTATGGTTGTAAACGACGTCGAGAATGACTTCCAAACCTGCTTCGTGCAGTTTTCGCACCATGAATTTGAATTCATGTATGGTCCCGCCAGGAGAGATGTACCGCGCGGCCGGAGCGAAGAAGCCGGCGGTGTTGTAGCCCCAATAATTGGTCAAGCCGCGCTCGACCAGGTAGCGGTCATTGAAGAATGACTGGATCGGCAAAAGTTCGATCGAGGTCACACCGAGCTTGACGAGGCGCTCGATCACGCGCTCGTCGGACAGACCGGCAAAGGTTCCCCGCATATGCTCTTGCAGAGCCTCATAGCGGGCGGTCATGCCCTTGACATGCGCCTCGTAGATAATTGTTTCTGACCAAGGGACATTCGGCCGTATATCAGGACCCCAGGTGACGGCGGGATCAACCACCACGCACTTTGGCATGACGAAGGCGGAATCCCGGCGATCCAAGGTAAGATCCTGGCGCGGATGGCCCACGCGGTAGCCAAACACTGCATCATGCCATTTTATTTCGCCGTGGAACGCCAGAGCGTACGGGTCAAGGAGCAGCTTGTTTGGGTTGAAACGGTGCCCTGCTTCGGGCGCATACGGACCATGAACGCGGTAGCCGTATAATTGTCCGGGGCGAATATCGGGAAGATACCCATGCCAGATCTCATGCGTGTACTCTGGCAGAGCAACGCGCTCCAGTTCCCGGCGTCCGGCGCTGTCGAACAGGCAGAGCTCGACCTTTGTGGCATTGGCAGAAAAGATGGCGAAGTTTACGCCTGCTCCATCCCAATGCGCCCCGAGCGGGAAGGACGATCCTGCTCTTACCGTTGATCTCTGTCTAACCATGATGCCTTTCCGGCCGGAACATTATTGTCGCCAGAGGAGGCAACGTCATTGACAAAGATGCAGGTCTTCCGTGCGACGGGATGTCCTGAGCATCCAGTCCCCCGCAATTGCCGACATTCGAACCCCCATACCGTTCGGCATCGCTATTGAGTATCTCCGTCCACCTTCCGTGAAGGGGAACGCCGATGCGGTAGTCAGTGTGCGGAACAGGCGTCATGTTGCAAACCGCGAGTATAGGCGGGCTCCCATTCTTCCCCTTGCGAAGAAAGGCAAAAATGCTTCTGTCGGCATCATTCTGCTCTATCCACTCGAAACCGTCCGGGTCGCAGTCGAGTTCGTGCAGCGCGCCATTATTCCGGTAGGTACTATTGAGATCCCGCACCAGATCCTGAATTCCTCGATGCGAATGATCCGCAAGCAGGTGCCAATCCAGGGAGTGGTCATGGTTCCACTCGCGTTCCTGCGCAAACTCTCCGCCCATGAAAAGCAGCTTCTTTCCAGGATGCGCCCACATGAAAGCGAGATAGGCGCGCAGGTTGGCGAACTTCTGCCACGGGTCGCCGGGCATCTTCTGCAAAAGCGAACCCTTTCCATGGACGACTTCGTCATGCGAAAGCGGCAACACGAAGTTTTCGCTGTAGGCGTAAAGCAATCCGAACGTCATTTCCCAGTGGTGAAATCTGCGATGGATCGGATCGCGCTTCATGTACTCGAGCGTGTCGTGCATCCAGCCCATGTTCCATTTGAAATCGAAGCCCAGGCCACCATCCCTTACCGGGCGGCTGACGCCCGGCCATGCGGTGGACTCCTCGGCTATCGTAAGCGCTCCCAAGTGGCGCGCGTGAACGTTCTCGTTCGTGGTTCTTAAAAAATCAACAGCGTCCAGATTGTGATTGCCGCCAAGCCTGTTGGGTATCCATTCGCCCTCCTTTCGGCTGTAGTCGAGATAGAGCATCGATGCGACGGCATCGACGCGCAGTGCGTCGATGTGAAAAGTATCCAGCCAGTATAAAGCACTCGCCTGCAGGAAATTGGCCACCTCGGTACGGCCGAAATTATAGATGAGCGTGTTCCAGTCCTGGTGAAAGCCCAGTCGCGGATCCTCATGTTCGTAGAGCGCCGTACCGTCGAAGCGCGCAAGTCCATGCGTGTCGGAAGGAAAATGGGCAGGCACCCAATCGGCGATGACCCCGATACCGGCGCGGTGAAGGCGGTCTACGAACTGGCAGAATTGTTGAGGCGTTCCGAAGCGCTTGGTTGGTGCAAAAAGGCCGATCGGCTGATAACCCCAGGAGCCGGTAAAAGGATGCTCCGTGACCGGCATGAGTTCGACATGGGTGAAGCCCATGTCTGTGACATAGTCAACGAGATAGTCTGCAAGCTCGTCATAGTTCAGGAGCTGGTTATTTTCATCGCGCCGCCAACTGCCGAGGTGAACTTCATAAATGGATATCGGCGAGGAAACCGATTGCCGGTTGGCTCGTTCGGCAAGCCAATTTTTGTCACCCCAGTCATGATCCGGGATCCCCGTCACAATTGAAGCAGTTGCGGGAGGCGCTTCTTGAGACAGCGATACGGGATCTGCCTTGAGCGGCATGATCTCTCCGTGGACGCCGAGTATTTCGAGTTTGTACCGCGCACCATGAGCCAGTTCGGGAATGAATATTTCCCAGATGCCTGACCCCAGGCGTTTGCGCATTGGGTGCCTCCTTCCGTCCCAGGCGTTGAAGTCACCGACGACGCTTACTCTCCGGGCATTCGGTGCCCATACCGAAAAGGCCGTGCCGTCCACGCCCTCAAGGGTACAAGGATGGGCGCCAAGGCGGCGATAAAGGTCAAAGTGCTTTCCCTCGGCGAACAGGTAGTCGTCGAGATCACCGAGGAGTGGAGGAAACCGGAAGGGGTCCTCCGAGGTCCAGCTTTGATCGCCGGCGCCAAATCTCAAGAGATAGGGGAATCTTGTGTTCCTGTTTGCTACAGGGCCCGAAAAGAAACCCTCGTCGCTGAGGCGGACCAACTTGGCCAAAGGCGCATCGGACGCTTTTTCAATGACTTCAACTGTTGCTGCCTGCGGAGCGAACGCGTTTACATAGATAAGGTCATCGTCGCCGCGATGCATGCCCAGGATGGAGAAGGGATTTTCGTGACGCCCGCGCAGGATCGCCTCGATTTCTTGAGGGCGCAGGTTCATCGGTCACCGTCCTTCAAGAGCTTCGCCAGGCCACGCAAGGGGATGTGCTGCCAGGCCGGGCGGTTGTCCAGTTCGTAGACGATTTCATACGAGGCCTTTTGGATCAGGAACACCTGTAGCAGGCGCTTGGAGAATTCTGTCTGTTCGGGATAGGTGACGCTGCCAGACATGTGCTCGTGATATGCGGACAAGAACGACGCCGTCATTGCGTCGCGGCATTTGAGAACCGGATGGTTTGCCGTTGCACCTACCGTAGACAGGCTCTCAGCGACAACGGACTCGGCGGCGTAGTCGAGGGACCGCAGCATTCCCGCCACGTCGACCAGCGGTGAGGCTTTGCGCCGCCGGTGCTCAAGAGGCCGGCCCGGCTCACCCTCGAAGTCGATGATCATCAGATCATTTTCAACAACCAGCACTTGGCCGAGATGATAATCCCCATGGATCCTCGAGCAACCTCCGGACGGAGGTAACTTCTCAAGGTCGCGAATTGTCTCGACGAGGTTTTCGCGGCCCGAAAGGATGACTTCCAGCTGCTCACTTTGAGCAAGTGCCGGCTGGCTACCCCGCAGCCGGTCAAACAGTCCGTCGACGTCTGCCAAGGCGCTTTTGACGACCGACCGAACATATGCCGGGGTAATTTCCTCCGGCACGAAGGCCGGATCATCGACCGGGCTTGCAAGTGCCTGGTGTAACTCGGCAGTGCGGCGCCCCAGCAATTCACCGACATTTACAGGCAAAAGCGAATGGTCGGGCATCGACTCCGGCAAAGGATCCGGTATTGAGCCGGTTATCGCCTCATCGGCGATCCGTTTCATAGCGCTGGTAATGCCCTCCCATGCGTTACCTTGATTTCTGACGAACGCAAAGACTGCCGCTATGGTCGCAGGGCCCGCGTCTGGTCCTGTGGCCTCGATATGTCCGAGGTAGGCCGGGGTGTTCTCGAAGCCCGTCCGTTCGGTTAGCATACGCACCATCTCTACTTCAGGCTGTAGTCCCGGTTTCAACCGCCTGTACAGCTTGAGCAGAATGGTATCTCCGAACGCCAGGGAAACATTGCTCTGGTCGGCCATGAGGAGGCGCGGCGCCGGGAGCGTGTCCGAGAGCCTGAGTTTTTGAGAACAGTGGAACATGAGACCATCTGTTTCGTTCGCTTCGGCATTCTGCAATGCTTGGACGATTGCGGCCGCGAATGCTTCATCCTGGGCTCCGTCCAGCAGGGCCCCGACCTTCGGCCCGTGCCGCAACTTGGCCATCGTATAAGAGAGCTTCGGAGAACCAAATGCCAGATTTTCCTCGCCCCACCGCGCCGACAAGGGAATGAAGTAATTCTGCACCTCACCGCCGACGGAAACTTCCGCGCGGGTAAGCGCAAAGTTTTCCTTACCAATGGTTGCGATGGCTTCGAGCTGCACGCTCTCGATCTTCTGGCCCTTTTCTCCGAACCACCGTTGAAGCGGGAGGAACTTCGGCAAGACGTCTCGTTCCAACTGGAGTTTTTCCCGTCCATCAAGAACGGAACTCAGCTGGCCGTCACGTGCGGTGAGGGTAACGAATTCCGGTAATATTTCCGGCATCTGCTGGTGCCAGGCAGGCGCATCAACCTTGTCAGCCAAGCGGAACCAGTAAAACCCATACGGACTTAGGGTGAGTAGATAAGGAAGATCGCCGATCGGGGGGAAACTGGAGCGTCCATTCAGTTCGACCGGAACAAAGGATTTCCAAGCCGAAAGATCAAGCTCGACTGCCTCCGCCGTACGGGAAAGATTTGCGACACAAAGGATTATCTCGTCGCCATACGACCGTACATAGGCAAATATTTTGCGGTTGAGCGGGTACAGCAAGGTCATTGTACCGCGTCCAAACGCTAGGTGTTCCTTTCGGACCGCGACCATCCGGCGCATCCAGTTCAGGAGGGACGACGTGTCACGATTCTGGGTTTCGACATTGATAGCCTGGAAGCCATAGATCGGGTCGGAGATCGCCGGCAGATATAGCCTCTGCGGATCGGCGCGGGAAAAGCCGCCATTCCTGTCGCTCGACCACTGCATGGGCGTCCGCACGCCGTCCCGGTCCCCGAGATAGTAGTTATCACCCATGCCGATCTCGTCACCGTAGTAGAGAATGGGTGAGCCTGGCAGTGATAGAAGCAAGGAGTTCATCAACTCGATCTTGCGCCGGTCGTTCTGCATCAGAGGCGCCAACCTGCGGCGGATTCCAAGATTGATGCGGGCGCGGCTGTCCTCGGCATATGTCTGCCACAGATAGTCACGTTCTTTTTCCGTGACCATTTCCAGTGTCAACTCATCATGGTTCCGGAGAAAGATGCCCCACTGACAGCTTTCAGGAATGTCTGGCGTCTGCCGGATAATATCGGTCAGCGGATGCCGATCCTCCTGCGCAACCGCCATGTACATCCGAGGCATGATCGGGAAATGAAAGCCCATGTGGCATTCATCGCCTGCACCGAAATAGGGCCGTGTATCTTCCGGCCATTGATTGGCTTCCGCAAGAAGCATGCGGTCACCGTAATGCGCATCGAGCTCGGCGCGAATGCGCTTCAGCACGTCGTGAGTTTCGGGCAGGTTCTCATTGTTCGTGCCTTCCCGTTCGACAAGGTACGGGATCGCATCGAGCCGCAATCCGTCCACACCCATCTCCAGCCAGAAGTGCATGGCCCTGAGGACTTCTCTGAAAACCCGCGGATTGTCGAAGTTGAGATCGGGCTGGTGCGAATAGAACCGGTGCCAGAAGTACGCCCCGGCAACCTCGTCCCACGTCCAGTTTGACTTTTCCGTATCGGTGAAGATGATACGGGTTTCCGGGAACTTCTTGTCCGTATCGCTCCAAACGTAGAAATTTCTGGCATTGGAGCCGGGTTTCGCCCTGCGGGCGCGCTGGAACCACGGGTGCTGATCGGATGTGTGGTTGATCACAAGTTCCGTCACGACACGCAAGCCTCTCAAATGAGCTTCAGTGATAAACCTTCGAAAATCACGCATGTCGCCATAGGACGGATTGATGGCTCTGTAGTCGGAGATGTCGTAGCCATCATCGCGAAGCGGCGAAGGATAGAAGGGCAGCAGCCAGATCGTGTTCGCACCCAGCTGCTCGATGTGGTCGAGACGCCTCAGCAACCCCGCGAAATCGCCAACTCCATCATCGTTCGTATCCTGAAATGCCTTGATATGGAGCTGGTAAATGATCGCGTCCTTGTACCAGTCGGACTGGGTACGATCGATCGCTGGCTTTTCCTTGACAGATGCATCCATGGTCAGCGACCTGAGCCCGGTGGGAAAAGCCGCCAGATGGCATAGGGAAGAACGTTCGGATCGAGACGCAGGGTGTGAACCTTGCCGTGCCAGGTAAAGCGGTTTCCGTGAACAAGGTCTTCCACTTCGACAGAGGCATCGTCGGGAAGATCGAACTCCCACAGCGGTACCTCGAACTGAAATTCCTGGGCACTGTTGGGGTCGAGGTTTACGTGGAACAGGAGGAAACTGTCTCTCGCACCGTCGATCTTGCCGTAGTACAGAATGTTATCATTCCAGGCATTATAAAACTTCAAACTTGTATAGGAGCGTAATGCCGGATGCTCGCGCCGAAGCCGATTGATCCGACTAATGTCTTCGCTGATATTCCCAGGCCCGTCGAGCTTCCATTCTCGCAACTGGTACTTTTCCGAGTTGAGATATTCCTCCTTACCGGGAACAGCTGCTGCCTCGCAGATTTCAAATCCATTATAGATGCCGTAGCTGCCTGCAAGTGTTGCCGCGAGTATGAGACGAACCTGAAAGCCCGGCCTGCCGCTCCCCTGCAGATAAAATGGATTTATATCCGGCGTATTGGCAAAGAAGTTGGGGCGCATGAAGTGCTTCGCTTCACCTTGCGTGAGTTGCGTCAGATATTCCTGCAATTCATGTTTTTCGTTCCGCCAGGTGAAGTAGCTGTAGGATTGCGTGAAACCGAGCTTGGCGAGGCGGGCCATGATCTTTGGCCGAGTGAAGGCTTCGGCAAGGAATATCACCGCTGGATCGACCCTGCGTGCTTCGGCAATGAGCCATTCCCAAAAAGGAAATGGTTTCGTATGCGGGTTGTCGACGCGGAATATCTTCACGCCTCGCGCTATCCAGAACAGCACGACGTCCAGGAGAGCCGCCCACACCTCTTCCTTGCCGCTACCATAAAACTCCACATTGACGATATCCTCGTATTTCTTGGGAGGATTCTCGGCAAACTTTATGCTGCCGTCGGGACGTCGATTGAACCATTCGGGGTGATCTTTCACCCAAGGATGATCGGGAGAACATTGGATGGCGAAATCCAATGCAATTTCCAGGCCCTCGTCGTACGCAGCCCTGACGAGCCGCTCGAAGTCCTCGATCGTCCCGAGTTCCGGATGTATGGCATCGTGTCCACCTGCCTCCGCGCCAATGGCATAGGGGCTACCCGGATCTCCAGGGCTTGCTATCAGACTGTTGTTTGGCCCCTTGCGGTTCGTTGTGCCAATGGGGTGGATCGGTGGAAAATATAGCACGTCAAATCCGAGCTGCTTCACATAAGGCAGCCTTTGAATGACATCCTCGAACGTTCCGTGCCTTCCCGGGATCGTGGATTGGGACCGGGGAAAAAGTTCGTACCAGGCTCCGAAACCTGCCAGTGAACGATCGACGATGACCTCTAATTCTCTGTCGTAGCGGCTCAGATTGGATTTAATTCCGGTGCGAGCCATCTCATCGAGCAGCTGCCCCGATAGCAGTATCGCGAGTTTCTCTTCATCATTCGAGGCGGCCGCCAAGCGCTTCGAATATTCGTCTAGCTTCGAACGCGTTCCCCGCTTCAAGGCTGCGAGCGCCGATTGAACGAGATCGTGCCCTTCGACTATCTCAACCGTAACGTCCTGCGCCGCCTCTATTTTCTTGCGGATTTCCTTCGACCAGCTTGCAAACAGATCCCTCCACGCAACGATGGTGTATTTGTAGAGGCCAAGGTCAGCGAGCTGTACTCGAGTTTCCCACCTGTCGTTGTCAACAAGGCGCATTGGATATTCAACCGATTTGCCTCCTCGGTCGAGCACGAGCGCGGCCTGAAGGACATCATGACCATCGCTGAAAATATCCGCCTCAACGACGAAGTCCTCCGTTTGGATGGCTTTGGCGGGAAACCTGCCCGCATTGATTTCGGGCGTGACGTTTTCGATCGCTATCCTCGCCGCGGACATGTCGGGAAGACGGAAGGCGCGCCCGCGTGTTACGGAGGAGGAGGGATAGAGCTCATTCGACTTTTGGAATTTCACCGCAATGACATCTCCGGCTGGAGAGCCTTCAACCCCGGTCCGGGGGCAAAGTTCCTCGCTTTGCTCGTTTTTTGTCTCTGCTCATATTTTTTCGACGATGGAGCTTCGAGTTTCATTGCCGAGCGTCAGCAGGAGCTGCGCTTTGCCTCTGCTAATGCGACTCTTGATCGTTCCTATAGCGCAGCCGCAAATCTCCGAAGCCTCCGCATAGGATACACCGGACACGCATACCAGCATGATCGCCTCCCGGTTTTCCGGCTCAAGCTGGTGCAGCGCTGCTTCCAGTTCTTTTGCACGAAGAACCCATTCCTGGCTTGGCTCACGCGGAATTTCACTTTCGGCAACATCAGCCTTCATTCCCGCCGGTTCCCGCCTGCGGCGCTTGATCGCCGTGTAGAAAGTATTGCGCATAATGGTGAACATCCAGGACTTGAGGCTTGTGCCGGGTGTGAACGTATGCAAGCCGCCAAGCGCCCGGCCCAATGTCTCCTGTACCAGATCGTCCGCCTCATCCGGGTTGGGGTAGAAACCGCGGGCAAACGACCTCAGCGCGGGCAGCAAGGCCACGAATTGGCTGCGAATATCGTCCGTATTGTCAACATCTTGGCTAATGCTCAAGAAAACTCTCCCTTCGGAAAGTTCAATGATTATTTTTGATGAGGGTTCCCTTATGTCTTGAAACTGTCCACTACGAGACACTGGCTTGATTGAATACTATCGGGCGGAACGCAACTGCGTGCCTGACTTGTTCGTCGCCTGCAAAGCCACAGGCGACAAGATTAGAGGCGATGGATATTGGGGGCCGGAGGTCACCTATACGACTATACGTCAAGCGCTTCAGTCTTGATTCGCACCGGCCAGGCGTTCCAATAGTTGATGGACGATCCTCACTCGTTCCTCATTAGGATAATACCTGTTCGCCAGGATCACAAAGCCCATTTGCTCTTCAGGAATGAAAGCAACGTAGGCGCCAAACCCGTTGGTCGATCCCGTCTTGTTGATAAGCACGTCATCTCGTGGGGGTAGCGGCGGCTGTATCTGCTCCACGGCAGGCGACGACCTGGAAGTCGTCTGGGAATTACCTTCGAGCAATGTGGCAAGTTTTGCCGGATAATCATATTGTTCCCAAACGAGATCCTGGGTCATCGCGCCAACTCTGAAATAGCCGGCATGCGTATTTGTTATGGCGACACCAAGCTTTTTATCCAACGGTACGAGGCTCATGTTGGCCTTGAGGAATTGTACAAGATCTCTAGCCGTGGTGCGGACGCCGTATGCCTCTGCAGACAGGACCGCATTGCTCATACGTACCGGCCGGCCATCCTTGGTGTATCCTTGGGCGTAGTCCGCCATCCTCTCGTTTGGCACGTTGACATAGCTGCTGCTCATATCGAGCGGCCCGAACAGTTTCTGCTCAACCAGGGTCGAGAAGTCCTCTCGCATCGATCGGGCGGCTATATAGCCGAGCATACCGATACTGGGATTGGCATAGGTCCGGTGCGTTCCTGGACGAAAAGCCGGCTGCCATTGTCTGAAATAGTCCAGCATCTGCTTTTCGTTTTTGACATGATCCGGAAATTGTAGCGGAAATCCGCCCGGGGTGTGTGTCGCCAGATGCACGAGGTCGACAGCACCAAAGGGAGAGCCACGCAGAACCGGGACATATTTTTCGGTGGCATCCGTCAACGAAAGATCGCCGTTGACTTCGGCGTAGGAAGCAAGGGTTGCCGTGAAGGTCTTGCTGATTGAGCCTATCTCGAACAACGTTCTATCGGTTATCGGCCTCGAACCGTCCATAGTGACACTACCATGGTTGAAAACGAACGATTTACCTCGAATGATGATACCCACCGCCATGCCTGGAATGTCGTACTGTTTCATCACGGGCCGTACTGCCTCATTGACCCAGCCCTCAACCCGGCTTCGCGAAATTTCCGCCGCCTGGACTGTGTTTAATGCGGCTGCCGAAAGAAGAACGGCGACCAGCGCGGGTGCGAAACATTTCAAGCTCATCTACTTTTCCTTCCAACGTATTCTGCAGGGACTTGAGCCATAAGGGAGCTGTCGTCGGCTCACAAACAATGATATCTGCAAGCTCACATTAGAAATTCTTGGGGCTGACTGGGTGCGACCGTTTCTTCCTCTTAACGGGCTTCGGGCATTCGAGGCATCGGCAAGACATCTAAGTTTTACTCGAGCGGCCATCGAGCTGTTCGTCACCCAGGCGGCTGTAAGCCAGCAGGTCAAGAGCCTGGAAACGAGACTCGGCGTAAAGCTCTTTCATCGCCTGCCGCGAGGGCTCATGTTGACAGCAGAAGGCGAAGCGCTGCTGCCTACGGTTTCGCATTCTTTTGATCAGCTAGCGGATACGTTGGGGAGGGTTGAAGGCGGACAGCTTCGAGAATTGCTCTTTGTCGGCGCAGTCGGCACCTTCGCCATCGGCTGGTTGCTACCGCGGCTGGCAGACTTTCATCAGCAGTTTCCCTATGTCGACATTCGGCTGTCGACAAACAACAACCGCGTCGATCTTGCCGCTGAAGGCCTCGATTTTGCCATCCGGTTCGGCAACGGAGCATGGCACGCCACGGATACAACCCGGCTTTTCGAGGCGCCGTTATCGCCACTCTGTGCCCCAGGGCTGGCCGAAACGCTGCGTGATCCAGCGGACCTTGCGCATTGCACGCTCCTGAGAAGCTACCGATCGGACGAATGGCCGAAGTGGTTTGCGGCTGCCGGAATTCCGCTGCCGCCACAGGCCAACAAAGCCGTCGTCTTCGATTCCTCGCTTGCAATGGTCGAGGCTGCTCTGCAAGGGATCGGCGTCGCATTGGCTCCGCCGTCGATGTTTTCAAGACATCTCGCGTCGGGAGCCCTCGAGCAACCCTTTCCGGTGACAATCTCGCTCGGCAGCTATTGGTTGACGCGCCTTCAGTCGCGCCCGCTAACTCCCGCCATGCTCGCGTTCTCCACTTGGATCAGCGCCGCTGCCACGCGAATGGAACCACAATGATGGGATGAGTAATTCGGCTTGTCAGCCACAAGGACGTCGCCCCCGGGGGCCCCAGGCTGCTTTGACAACTCAGGCTCCAATTATTGAGACGTCCCCCCGGGAGCGTTGTTGGTCGGCGCCGCAGGTTGCGGCTGATCCCCGCCCTTCTCCATAGTTGCGCTATTATCAGAAGCTTCTCCGAATATTTCTGCAGCACCCCAGGCTATTCCCGCCAAGATCAACCCGATGACCAATACCCAAAGCACCGGAGCTCCGCGGCGACCCTGTCGCGCTTCTGAGGCAGTTTCTCGTACTTGACGCTTCGGATTGTCCTGGTTCATGTCGCATTCCTCCTGTGAGAGGTTGAACCGCTCGCATCGAATTTCGTTCCGAATAAATGGCACAGCGCGCCCTACATCAGTTGAAACAATCAACCGGTTGCGGAGTTCGTATGCTAACCAGGAGGAAGACAAATGGACGACGACCGGTCGAATGACAGCACGAAAGAACAGGAAAACACGGACAGGGTAGCCTCGATCGGCGCCACAGCTGTGCCAAATGGTCCTGCGACGCCCGTCGAGGTCCCCAAAGCCAAAAGGAAACGGCGCATGTTCCAGAATGGCGATACGGATCGATCCGACGCGGATGATTGACTGATACCATGAACTCCGCCACTTCCCCGATGAACAGGCGCTGTTTCCCCACGTCGAAGTGCTAATGCATCAAGGTATTGCCGTTCGCCTGCTCGGGACTTGTTCAGTATTTTCTTTTGTAGCCTCAGGATGCATGCCGACGCGGTGGCGGTAGACGAGATCGCCGCCCTTCCACCCTGTGTAGAGGAGAAGCAGGACAACGACTGCCGACAGGGCGAAGCCCCAGGGCAGCACTGCTTCACTTGAGCCTTGGCTCAAACGCAGGGCGAAATTTCCTAATGACAGCAACACCGCAACGATGTTCCCGATCATGTGCTGCCAAGCCGTAGTTAAGGCGCGAATAGCCGGATTGCCGAAGAAATCCGCCAGTCCTGCGACCGCGGCCGCAAGAGAAAACACAAGTGCACTTCCGATAGCCCAAACGGACGCATCAGCCCAAAATGCTTCCGCTAAAATCCAATAAGCGAGGTCACATAAAAAAGCTGCAACAAGAAACGCGATAGGAAATGGGATGAGCATCGGGTGTATTGGATGTCCTCCGATCTTGGCCGTCGTCGCCAAGCCCAAAAGTTCACGTGCCATTGTCATTGCCTCCAGCCTGAAAACGTCGAAACAATCATTCGGATTGTTTGTTCCGGGAGGCCGGTCGCGGTTGAGCCGGCGCGGATAACGGCTCTCACTGCCGGAGGGCGATGCTCGGACCCTCTATCGATCTGTTTCGCAACGCTGGCGCCTCTGAGGGCGCCAGCTCAAGAATACACCGCTAATTGGGTACGCAAAACCCGCGCCGCGTTAAGTGAAAACCGCGTGGGCACACTCGATATGCCGGACGGTTCCGGACACAGTCGCCGAAGCGGTTCATGTGCCTGCCAGGGCCACAACGCATGACTCTTCGATTGGGTACGCAACGCCCCCAACGGTTCATATGCCATCCGCGACCGCAGCGCCAACCAACTTGCTCAACTGAACCCGACACTTCCGGTGAGCCTCCCACAAGCATTATCGGGGACGACCAGGCGGGGGTGCCGAAAGAAACCAATCCGCCCAGAAGCACAAGTGCAGAAAGTCCTGATTTTAGCGACATTTGACATACCTCCTTTCAACATGCCCCCGTTTACGAGAAAATAATTCCTCAATATGAATGGCGAATGAACGGGTCTCGATGATGCCGCGCTTGCAGCTTATTTCAGTGGCCAGAAGAGCATCAGTGCCGGTACTGCGGTAAGCACTATGATCACCGATAGAGGCAAGCCCAGGCGCGGATAATCGCTGAACCTGTAGCCACCCGGTCCCATCACCAGCGTATTGCATTGATGCCCTATCGGCGTCAGGAAATCACAGCCGGCGCCGATCGCGACCGCCATCAGAAACGCCTCGGGCCGGAAGCCAAGCGTGCTCGCAAAGCTTGTGGCAATCGGTGCCATGACCAGAACGGTCGCGGCATTGTTCAGAAAAGGCGTAACTGCCATCGCTGCCATCAGTATCAAGCCTAACGCGCCGAAGGGCGGCAACTGGTGCGCTATATGGGTGAGCCACTGCGCGATCAGATCGGTGCCGCCTGTCGCCCTCAAGGCGTCGCTGACAGGAATGAGCGTCGCCAGCATGATCAGTATCGGGCCATCGATCGCCGTATAAACTTCGCCGAGAGGAATGGCGCGAAATACGACCATCGCAACTGCACCTGCAAAGAATGCGATGGATACGGGAAGCAAGCCGAATGCGGTCGTTCCGATGGCTGCAATCAAGATGAACAATGGAATGAGCCCACGCCTGACGCTGCCCAGCATGATCGTGCGTTTCGCCAGGGGCAGGCAGCCAAACTCGCGCAGCAGTGTCGGCAACACATTGCTTTGTCCTTGCAGCACAATGACATCGCCGAACCGGAACCTGATTTCGCCGAGGCGCTCCTTTATCCTTTCGCCATGGCGGCTGACGGCAAGCAGGTTGACATTGTAGCGATCGAACATTGCAAGGCGTTGTGCCGACGTATCGATCAATGGCGAACGTTGGCCGATGACCGCTTCTATGGATTCGATTTCAGATGACCGCTCCTTGTCCAACGGCGAGCGATCGCTTGACAGCTTCAGCTTTCCGCTGGTCACGATGGCGTCGAGCGCATGAGGATTGCCTTCAAGTACCAGAACGTCTCCTTCGGCGAGCACGGAATCGGGTAGCGGCGTAACGCGGTGATCGGCCCGAACGATCGATGTCACCATCGCCCCGCCTTCTGCAGGCTTGACGAGATCTGTCACCGTCTTGCCGACTGCCGCCGAACCCTTCGCTACCGCAGCCTCCGAGACATAATTGCGTATTTCTATCGCTTCGTCGGTCGAGGCTGTTTCCCGCGTCCTCTCCGGTACCAGCCGGTAGAACACGACGAGATAGATGATGCCTACGACAGCGAGCGTTGCGCCGACCGGGGTGAAATCGAACATCGAAAAGCGCTCGCCAACCATCTCTGCGCGCACACGCGAAACCACGATGTTCGGCGAAGTGCCAACCTGGGTCATGAGTCCGCCTATCAGGGCTCCAAAAGCCATGGGCATGAGAAACACCGACGCCGAAACATTGGAGCGACGGGCGAACTGGAAGGCAACGGGGATCATGATAGCGAGCGCGCCGATATTCTTCACAAACGCCGACAAAAGCGTCACAACGATCACGAGCACGGCAAGTTGCCCCCTTACGGAGGACAATTGCGGCACGAAGCGCTGTACCGCTGCCTCCACAAGGCCGGAACGCGCCACCCCCGCACTGACGACGAGCGCGCTGCCGACGATAATAACGATCTCATCGCTGAACCCGCTGAAAGCGACGCTGAAAGGAACCACTCCGAGAGCGATGGCCATCAGCAGCGAACACATCGCCACCACATCGTAGCGGATGCGCCCCCACACAAATGCAGCCATCATCAGGCCGATCACCGTGAAAGCCAATATCTGTTGTGTTGTCATGGGCCTCCGTCTCAGTGCGAATCCCGGCTTGAACAACGTCGAGCAACGATCAAGTTGACTTGCCGCACTCGAGCGCATCGAACTTCGGGAGGACCTGCCGTCCGAAAGCCTCGATAAATTCCCGCTGGTTGCGGCCGACATTATGGACGTAGATCTGCTCGAAACCCATGGCCGCATCGGCTCTAAGCCACTCGACATGCTGAGATATGTCGGAAGAGATGCGCACATGCTGATCCATATCCTCCGGCCGCACCTTGGCACATGCCTGATCGAATTCCTCGGGTAGACGCAGGGTTTCCGAAACCGCTGCCGTCACCGCGTTACTCCGCCACTGATCGAAGGCATTCGCCCGCGCCTCTTCCTCGGAAGAGGCATAAGACACATGCGCCTGCAGGTAGAGCGGCTTGCCCTGGCCACCTCCACGTCTGAAGGCCTCCACGATCTCCTTGAGTTTCTCCGGAGTTTGGTTGACTGTAATCAGCGCGTCGGCCCAGCTTCCCGCCCATCTTGCTGTCTCCGGCGACAAGGCCCCCGCGACAAGGCGGGGTAGTTCCCCGGGAAGGGTGTAAATGCGCGCCTCGTCGACCTTGATAGATTCGTCGCGGCTGACCAGCTTACCCGACCACAAATCGCGGATGGTTTCCACGGCTGCCTGAAGCCGTTCATTCCGCTCCCGCTTTGAGGGCCAGCGCTCGCCGGTAACGTGTTCATTCATGGCCTGCCCGCTGCCAACCGCCATCCACGGGAACCGGCGGGGAAACATCTCGGCGATTGTTGCGGCTGCCTGGGCTGTCACCACCGGGTGATAGCGCCATCCCGACGGAACCGTGATAATCCCGAACGGAATGGCTTGGGTAACCTGCAACGCCGCACCCAGCCAGGCCCAGGCAAATCCTGACTGGCCCTGTCGCTCGCTCCAGGGAGTCAGATGATCAGAGGACATTACCGCTCCGAAGCCTGCTGCCTCCGCGGCCTGGACATAGGACAGGAGTTCGCTCGGCGAAAATTGTTCATGGGAGGCGTGGTAACCAACAAGCGTCATGATCCATTGCCCTGCGAAATCAGCCAGCGATAGGCATATGGTTCCAATACCAGGCGCGGCTTTTTGGCGATGTCGTGTTCGACCTCGTTCAAAAGGTCGCGGAAGCGCTTAGGCTGCATTCCGCCGAAATCGATCTCTGTCTCGATTTTTCGTCCAGACAGGTTGTGTACGAGCAAAAGAAGGTCGCCTGCATCTTCGAAACCATGCACCAGAACTGCGGGATCGCCTGCGCTCAGTCTCACCGGTCGCCCCTTTGTAAAGATCGGCTGCATGCGGCGCATGCGAATAAACCGTTTAACCCTGTTCAAGAGGGAGTCGGCATCCTTTTGCTGATCTGCGACGTTCACCCTTTCAAAGGAAAACGGCCCCTCGGTGATGACTGGCTGACACAGCTTTCCGGCGTTTGCGCTGGAAAACCCACCGTTCTTCTCGGTCGACCATTGCATCGGAACCCGCACGGAGTTTCGCCCGGGTTGTGAGAGGTCCTCGCCGATCCCAATCTCGTCTCCGTACACGATCATCGGCGGTCCCCTCAGGGAGAACACGATGCTGAGGGCCAATTCGATCCGGCGCCGATCTCCATTCAACATGGGTGCGACACGACGTCGAACTCCGCGTCCGAAGACCTGCATGTCCTCCTTCGGCGCAAAGACCTCAAACACCGCTTGCTTCAAGTCCGGCGGTACCCTTGAGAAGTCGAGTTCGTCCAGATTGCGGAGAAAATTCACCCACCCGCAGCCCGGCGGAGGCTCGGGAAGGAGGCTCAGGCCCTGGTTGATGATGTCAGCGTTCTCTTTCGCCAAGCCAGCGAAGACATAGCAAGCCAGCATGAAGTTGAGAAGGAGCTGAAGTTGATCACCCTCGCCAAAGAAAGCATCGGAGTCTTCGGGCGGCAGATTAACTTCCCCGAGAATGACGCCGCCTGGCCGGCGGCTCTGCAGGTAGGCACCTATTTGCCGGAGAATGCCATGCGGGTCGCGGGGGTTGGCATGTTCCAGCCCCTTGTTTGCGATGATCAGCGGGGCCGCATCCAACCGGAAGCCGCTGACACCAAATGCAATCCAGTAGTCCACGATCCGCAGCACTTCTTCGCGAACGTCGGGATTTGCGGCATTCAGCTCCGGCTGAAAATCATAGAAGTGATGAAAATAGTAGGCGCGGGCAACCTCGTCATATGTCCAGAGACTATCGACTTCGCCTGGAAAGATCGATTTCGCGCCCGCCGCGACGGGGGGAGGATCGCTGGTCCAGATGTAGTAGTCGCGATACCGCGTCTGGTCGTCCCGCCGCGCTGCCTGAAACCAGGGGTGCTGGTCGGACGTGTGATTGACGACCAGATCGATTATCACCCGTATGCCGTGTTCTCCAGCGCTGTGCAGAAATTTCAGGAAGTCGTCGAGCGTGCCGACCTTTGGATTGATGGAATAAAAATCGCTGACATCATAGCCATTGTCGCGGTCGGGGCTGCGGTAGAAGGGCAGAAGCCAGATGCAAGTGATGCCGAGTTCTGACAGATAGGTCAGCTTCTCCGTGAGCCCGACGAAGTCCCCGATGCCATCGCCATTTCCATCGGCAAACTTCTCGACATCAATGCTGTAAATCACGGCCTCTTCGTACCAGGTGCTGCTCCTGTTCGGCACTCCTGATTGTCTCCTGTGATTTCCTTCCAAGGAATGGCTAAACGGACGTGTCACCAGCAAGTTCCCGCGAGGGCGAAAAACCGGGTGACCCTAAGTTCGATCAAAACTGTGCCCAGCAGTTCTTTCATCAGGGGAATACCTGGGACCTATCGCCGGAATTTTCATTTCTCCGGGAACAGACGCCCGTCAAAACAGTTCGATCGCAAATCCGAGCAGCCGGCAAAGGAACACATGCCGCGGACGTCTCAAATGGGAATGCAAAATTTATGGCAAGATGACGAAGATCTCTTGCTGCACGATTGCCTGCCTGGATGGATTGCACGATCCTTGTCGATGAGTGGGATCGATCGAATGAGCCAGCTTTCGGGCAAAAAGAATGCCGAGCTCCTGAAGCTCCCTGGAGTTGGACCCCGATCCGTCAAGCTGATCCGGTCGGCAATCAGGAAGTTCAGCCGCACCAGAAAACACAGTTCTGTGGCGCATTCGCGGGAATGATCCATCCAGAGCTCATTGTCCCTGATGAGTCAGTCGAGCCGATCCGAGAATTGTCGCAACCGCGTCAGGTACCGCTTGATAGTGCCTTCGATGCGCGGTCTTTCGGCGCCATCGGCTATTGCACTTGCCTGCGACCACAGCCCAATCTGAAACCCGAGATAACAGGCCTCGAATACATCGAGTACATGATCGCGCAAATCACAGTCCACCTCCTGTGCGATGAGTTCAGCAAGGCGTTGCCGTTCCCCGCTCGAAAGGTCGAATTCGACGCAGGCGCCAGCGACGTCCCAGGCGACATCCTGGCAACCGACCAGATCATGGGCGCTACTGTGATCGAGCGCGTCGGTCTTGAGCAAATTCTGATCCCCCGTAATCAGCCATTCCCAGGGATGCAGCCGATTATCCGTATCGACCCTGTGCAAGTTCCGGCAAAGCCGATCGGGCGAGCCAATCAGCGGACGAAGCTTTTCCGCTGACTTGGCGCCAACCGCTTTTTCAACGTTGAATACAGCCATGTCGCACAACATCTGGATCGATGCACCCCCGCCGGGTGCCGGAAGATGGCGCGCTCGAAAGCTCAGGTATCTGCCAAGATGATCTACCATCTTGCGTTTGCGCACATTCACACTGTCCAGACTGGCACCATCGGCCCATCTTTCCACGATGAAACCGTAACAGGCGCCGGCAATCTTCGGACTGAACCCGGCTTCAGCAAGTAGAGAGCCTCTTTGCGCCTTGTGCGCACTTTCATGCAGACCCGCAAACTTCACATGCCACGCACCACCTTCTGCCTGCATCAGGAACTTGCGTTTTTCCATCTGGCTATAGCTCGGGGGCCAGAGTGAGGGATCACTATACCGAACGGAACGCCATGCTCCGCCGGATAAGTCGCGACGCGACCAATTCGCACTTCCAACAAGATCGGTTACCCATGTTTGGAGGCGATGCTCGTGAGACGGGGAATTGAGAATGGCGTCGTCGAACCCGACCACGTGACGTGGCCTTTGTTTCCAGCGCATCCGGTGCGGCGCACTTGCATGGGGTCCAGGATCGCAGGCGTGGCTTGGGAAGAAATGAATTCGATTGGGGGCCACCCCGTTGGCCTCCAGCCAGTCTGCAACACTGCCAAAGGAACTCCCCGACAACCCCGGCCCCTCATCGACGACGGCGAAATCGGCGCGGGGATTGGCGAGTATGCACCGCGAGAGCTTCGATGTGAGCCGCACGCATCGCTCGTAGGGATTTCCGACCGGCCGGAGCGAGTACGCGGGCCGAGCCCCGATTGTTGCACAGACGAGAGCTGCAAGTCCGAGACCGATACTTCTTATCCCGATAACGATCGCTTCAGGCGTCAATTTCGACTTTGATGCCGCTTCGATGTAGGTTTCGGGATAAAGCGCGTAAAAAGCGTAGCCCTCTCCCCGCTTCATCCGCACGGGTTCGCCGCTATCCAGATGCCTCAATGTGGTGCGCCAGTTCTCTGGCAGCGGCAATAATCCGTCAAACCCGTTCCGCCATGATTGCAGTATGGCCTGGGCCTGCCCGAGCAGGAGCTTGGCGCCCGCATCCTGAATCATGGACACGTCGTCAGCGCCTGTCTTATCGAACTCCCGATCGGCAAGACCTTGAACGAGTTCCCCAGTCGCAATGAACGCTCTGACCAAAGTTTCATGGCGCTCACGACCCGGCTCCAGCTCGCTGCAAGCCATCATCAATCTGGCGATCGATGCGCGTGTCGCTGCAGGCTTTTCAAAGCGCTCGACATCGCCGTAGACCAGCATCGGCCGTCCTCTCCGTTGAACAGCACCGAACAATTGAAAAGCAAGAGCGATCCATCAAAGAGCAAGAAAAAGAGAGTTGCCTGGAACTTTGGCCGCTTACCGTTGTTGCTTTGTAGATGCTAGAAGCCGCTGGAGGGAACTATGCGTTCGAAATCCATTCGCGTTGGATTGGTGGGAGTGGGCAACTGCGCCTCGTCATTGGTCCAGGGGCTCACCTACTATCGTAACGTCCAAGATAACGAGCCGGTTCCAGGCCTCATGCATATCGACCTTGGCGGATACCACGTGCGTGATATCGAGATATCCGCTGCTTTCGACGTCGCCGCTGCAAAGGTCGGGCATGATGTGGCAGAGGCCATCTATGCCGAACCGAACAACACACACCGGTTTGCCGACGTCACTCCGATTGGCGTCGAAGTGAAGCGCGGCAGAACGCTGGACGGGATAGGAAAGTATCTCCTCGACCGGATTGAGGAATCACCGGAGCCAGTGGCCGATGTCGCCGACATCCTGAGGCAGAGCCGGACGGATGTTCTCGTCTCGTACTTGCCAGTCGGCTCCGAAGAAGCGACCAAATGGTACGCTGAACAGGCGCTGGCGGCAGGCTGTGCCTTTATCAATTGCATTCCGGTATTCATTGCTTCCAAGTCGGAGTGGCAGCAGAAGTTTGCCGCCCGCAACCTGCCGATCATCGGCGATGACATAAAAAGTCAGGTGGGCGCGACAATCATCCACAGAATGCTTGTCAATCTCTTTTGCGAACGCGGGGTCCGAGTGGACCGCACGTATCAACTCAATTTCGGAGGCAATACCGATTTCCTCAATATGCTGGAACGCGAGCGCCTCGAGTCGAAGAAGATCTCCAAAACTCAATCCGTCACCAGCCAGTTGGATGTTCCGCTTCCCGCAGATGATGTGCATGTCGGCCCGAGCGACCATGTTCCATGGCTGGCGGACCGAAAATGGGCTTATATCAGGCTTGAAGGCACCACCTTCGGCGGCGTACCCCTCAATGCCGAACTCAAGCTTGAAGTATGGGACTCCCCCAATTCCGCCGGCGTCGTGATCGACGCAATCCGCTGCGCAAGGCTTGCCCTTGATCGCGGCGTGGGCGGAGTGCTTACGGGACCATCGAGTTACTTCATGAAATCGCCGCCGCGGCAGTTCACCGATCATGAGGCACGCCACCGAACGCAGCTTTTCATCGATGACCAAGAGGAGATGCTGCACGGAGCAGCGGAATGACGGTAACGTTTTTCCTGGTACGCCATGCCGCCCACAACAATGTCGGGAGCTTTCTGGCGGGGCGGGCGACCGGGATCACTCTTGGCGAAGCCGGGCGCGCGCAAGCCCGGGCGCTTGCGGAACGGATGCAGCGTGAGAACGTCGACGCGGTTTTCACTAGCCCGCGCGAACGCACACGCGAAACCGCACACGCGATCACGTCGCTTTCTCGCCTTCAGGAGCCGAAAGTTGCCGACGAACTGGATGAGGTCGACTTTGGCGAATGGTCGGGAAAATCGTTTGCAGTCCTCGAGGCCGACCCCTTGTGGCGTCGATGGAATTCCATCCGCAGCCTCGCACGTACGCCGGGGGGCGAGACGATGCTCGACGTTCAGAGCCGGGTTGTGCGCCTTGTCGAGGGCTTGGCAAGTGGCAACAGCGGCCGGCGCTTGGCATTGGTAACTCACAGCGACGTCATCAAGGCGGCCGTCAGCCATGTCCTCGGTTTACCTATTGACGCCTGGCCACGGTTTGAGATCGCGCCCGCCTCCGTCACGACATTCGTCATCGGAGACTGGGGTGCAAAATTGATGACACTCAACGAAATGATCTTTGAACCCACAAGCTGATCCTGACGGGAAAACAAAATGATCGAAGCTGCCATGATATGGAATGAGCCGAATAACAAGTCGCACTGGGATCCGGAGATCGATCCCGAGTGGAGCCAATTTGCGCAGATGGCAATCCTCGCCGCTGACGCCATTGCAGCAAAAAACCCCGCATTGACCAAAGTGCTCGGCGGCATATCCCCGATCGACCCTTCCTTTATGACGCGGATGAAGGATTATGGCGTGCTCGACCGTCTTGACGCAGTCGCCGTGCATGGCTTCCCTCTTGACTGGAATCTCTGGAAAATTCACGAGTGGCCCGAGAAGATCAACGAGATCCGCAATGTCACCGATCTGCCCATCTGGGTCAGTGAAGTAGGTGTGTCCACCTTCGGAGCGGAAGAAGTCCAGCTATGGGGCTTGAAACGGACTGCCGAACTGCTGAAGGGCAAAGTCGAACGGTTCCAGTGGTACAGCCTCTACGACCTTCCACAATCGTGGGAGGCCACGACCCGCCATAGGGAAGCGGAGGGCTCCTCCTACTACAGGCATTACCACATGGGCCTCTTGCGTGAGGACGGGACACCCAAACCGGCACTCGAAGAGTTCGCCAAGCACACACCCGAACTGGGGCTCGTTCAATGGTTCCATTTCGAAGACCCTCGTTTGGATGAAGCTGTCGGCTGGATGAAGCGGCTCGGAGTTACGTCCGTGCGCACCGGATTATCATGGGCCGACAGGTTCAGGCCAAATGCGCTCGACTGGTTCGACCGGCAGATGCGGGCTCTGGAAGACTTCAATGTGACCGCTACATTCTGCTTCACGCCCGAACACCGAGGCGTGGCGCCACACCACACCAGTCCACCGCTTGTGCCCGAAGAATTCGCCCAGTTCTGCGAGGAAATGGTCGAGCGCTACGCACCGCGACAGGTCGGCAGATACGAACCGCTACCCGTCAGTTCGACGTCTCGAGCACCGAGACTTGAATCACGTGCCGCCTTCGGAACCGGTTAGGCAGAGCCGACGGGCTAACCTGCCGACCAGTCCCCGCCCGTAAGCTACCCCCTGGTAAAACGCCAGGGCAGCAGAAGCCCACGAGATGTAAAGCTTGGGGCGATGAAGGAGACGGGCGGCCAGGAAAACCCGGTGACTCCAGAAGCTGATCCCATAGCGGATGATATATATCAGCCTGCGTTGTGCAGTCAGGTCGTGGCTGCCGGCACGGACTCTCTTGCGGGGGCGTATGCCGAGGCGGGGCCAGGTCAGCCGGAAAGCCAGGCCTTCCCGGCGCTGGCGGAACCCGGCTGCCTGTGTGGCGACGACGAAATCGGCATCGACAGGGTCAAGTGCGATCCGCTTCGCATCCAATGCCGCATGAAGAATATCGAGAAGCGCTTGAGACCGCACGATGATGACGTTGGTTCCCCTTCCATCAGAAGAATACGGCTCTTTCCACGCATCGCCAAAGGCGATATCGGCCGTTTCTGCAACGACGTCGTCACAGAAATTGCAGGCGGAGTTCTGAAAGAACCCTGCCCCCCAATCCCCGTCGGCCAGATGCCACCAATCCTTGGCGCGGGTTTTGCCGTTGGTGAGCGTCAGTTGGGCCCGATACCAATTCGCCGGCCGCTCGGGTGCCTTCATTCGATAGTCGAACCGCTCTACCTGTTCGATGACTTCTCCCATCTGCCACGCAAAGCTCTCGGCCATGCGCGCGCTCTTCATGTGACCGCAAAACAATCCAAGGGTAAAGGCAATCCGCTCCCTCACGACAGGCTCCCGCATACAAGCCAGACGTACTGCCTTGATGAAGCAGGGAATGCCGACAACCGCATATCGGCCGGGCGTCTCACGTATTATTTGAAGCACGTCGGAAAGCTCGACAGGATAATACCGGGACTTTGCCCCCGCCCTGAGGTCGGACATATTGCGCGACAGTGAGTAGCGAAAGAGGCGTCCTTCCGTTTGCGGATCATTGCTCTCCTTCACATGAGCGACGCCATCTACGAGCCCAAGGCGGAGCAACTCCGCCGCCACCCAGGTGACCATGCCCCCGGAACTGCCGCTCAGCCGATAATCGTCTTCCTCGACATGCCCGACGAAGGTACCCGTGTAACCACCAAGAAGCTGGTGGCGATGTTTTGTAAATGGAAGGTATTCGGCCGCGAGATCATTTTCGTCCAGAGCAAAAGGGGAAAACGGACAAATTTCGGAAAATCCCGAATTGCGGTCGCGCAGCCAGCGTGCCGGTCCTATCGGCCTCAACTGGCCATACCGGTCAAGCTCCATACGCACGTCAGGAGGCGCCGTCGCATCGACGCAGGCACCGCAGCCGATGCAGAGACCAGAGCGCATGATATCCTTGGGCGCTACGCTTGCGGGCTTGCGATCATGCGGAACGACGCTATTGCAGGACATGGCTGAGAAAGGCGTTCGATGTGCGGCGCAAGGAAGTGATGCGTTCAGAAATGGCTGGCGAAAGCGGGTTGTCGAGAATGAAGTTAAGCGTCGACGGGTCCGTTTCTTCGGTCAGGATGTGGCGGTCGGCGCCAACCGTCATAGCCAGATCGCGTATCTTGTTGGTGCGATAGTCGGAAAGAACACAAGCAAACGGCTTCTCGTTGACAAGCGAGAATACGCATCCATGAAAAAAGTTCGTCACCACCGCCTCGGCACCAGCCACGAACCCGGCGAAGTCCTCCGGCCCCGCGTCGATCCATTGCTCATCCGTCCAATCATTCCGGTAACCGATGCTGACGAGGCGATAATCTCGATCTGCCGCCCATCCCCGGATGGTCTTCTGAAACCAGATTGGAAAGCTGTGTCCGTAAACGGCGACGTAGGGCTCGCGGTTCCGGTGGTCTGTACTCGCGGTTATCGCCTCTGGAAATTGCAGGCACGGGTCAAGGACGAGCTCTGGCTCCAGTCCCAGCCTGTCGCGAATTATCCTTTCGGAGTGGAGATCGCGCACTGAAAGATGTGAGAATCTGCGCAACTTCTCCGCCCAACCGTCCAATCGCTCCGAGGCGCCGAGGCTTCCAAAGGTGGCGCCGTACGATGCGATGCGTCCGCAACGAAGACCTTCGCCATAGAATAATGGATAGCCCCCATACCAGGGATGCCGGAGATTCCACACCTCGTCGCTGCCGACGAGGACGAGCGGATAATCGTCCATCGTGGCGGGGTCCTCCAGCGAAAAAGGCGACGAGAGAGGCAAGGCGGCGAACGATCGGAAGAATTTGCGGATCTTTGCCTTGTAGAGGGGGTAATCGTCTTTCGGTGTTACGGCAGGAAGAAGCGGTTGCATGGCGCATCGCCATTCCGCGCGGTTCACGCGACTGGACGTGTGTTCGAGAAGAATGGCCTCGACGCCCATGGAGCCGACACCTTCAGCCAGGCAACGAGCCTGCCAGTAGGATCCATAATTGATGCAGCGATGAAACGTAAGAATTGCGACCTTCTGCATTTCTGCCCTGACAGATGAGATGTTTTTGCATAACAAATCAGCTTCGCATACGTTCCAAACGGGGCCGGGGCACAGGGCGGGTCTTCTATAATGTGGACGCCATATAACCCTGCCCTTCGAAGTTGAGCGGCCCGTTAAGCAATATTCAGACTTTTCCCAAGGTATTTAGAACACAACCTTTGAACGAATCAGTTCAATGACCTACGCTTTTTTGATGTACATGAAGGTAGTACCTCTGAGCCTGATTTCCTTGCTGGCGGGTTGCGCTTCCGGTGGGCCACCGGAAATATTGGTTTCAACTCGCACAGTGGATGCCAGTCAGGCCTTTGCGCTTCCTCCGCCCGGCGGACCTTCAATCGTCAGCGTCATCGAGCGGCCCTATAACAATGCGGTTCAACAAGAAATCCTGCTTGCTACATCCGCACGCACACCCGGTCAGAACGTGTTGCGCGTTCAGTTTTTCGGGCCTGTAAAGGCTAATCTGGCCGGGGGCGAGAAATTGCGTGACTCGCAACTGGGGACCACCGACATTTGGCGAGAACTTCGCGGCACGTTGCCCGGGGTCGCGATGCAGCGCTCGCCCAACTATGTGCAAAATCGATACGGACCGTTCGGCTATGCGACGGGCCGTTCGCGTTCCGGCGATACCTGTATCTACGCCTGGCAGCGCATCCGACCCGGGGAAAGCAAAAGCCGGTGGCTCACCGGCCGTGGTTCAATCCAGGTCCGACTGCGCCTGTGCGATTCAGGCCTGACGGAGCACCAACTACTGGCATTCATGTACGCCTACAGCGTCAATGCAGCTTTCAACGATTACAGCTGGAACCCTTATGGGGACGCACCCGGTCCGGCCGAGAATCTCGGCAAATCGGGCGAGAATGTCTATCCATCAGGTCCTGGTGTGCCGCCAACTGCAGCTCTTATGCCGTCGCCTGAACCGGAGCGACAGGCTCCCCCGCGGCAGGTTCGACGCACCTCCGTCACCCAAGCTGCTCCTCCCAGTCCGGCCGCTCTTGCGAAACCTGTCCGGCGGCAGCCTACCGGGCCATTGGTTCCACCTCCGCCGGGCATGCGAGGAACGTCGACAACGAGGCAGACACCTGATTCCGTTCTCACGGTGCCGGCGGGAAACGCCACTGCGCCGAGTGCTGCGGGTATCCCTATCGTTCCACCCCCTTCGGCAACCGGGCAGCAACAACCTTGAGCGATGAACTTGTGAAGAAGGAAGCCTCGAAATCTATGTAACGTCAACGACAGACACGCGGGAACAGGTATGGACGGCCACATTGCCACCCACTTAGACGAAGCTGTGAATCATGCGTAGAGTCGGCATCATCTTCATTTGGATGTTCATGTCCATATGCGTGCTCCTGCTCGTCACCTTGCCGGTAAACCTGCAGACCCAGCTCATCGCCGGTGCCACAGTGCTGTTCATCATGATGGTGCTCAAGACGCTGAATGCCGGGGGCATCTGGCGATTGATCGCGCTGGCCTTCGGTACGGCGATCGTTATGCGCTACGTTTACTGGCGTACGACCAGTACCCTGCCCCCGATCAACCAGTTGGAAAACTTCATCCCCGGCTTCCTCCTGTATCTGGCGGAAATGTACAGTGTGATGATGCTGGCGCTGAGCCTTTTTGTGGTCGCTATGCCGCTGCCGCACCGGCCTGAGCGGCCGACGCCCAAGGGCAAACTTCCGAGCGTGGATATATTCATACCGACATATAACGAGGACATCGAACTCCTTGCCAATACTATGGCTGCGGCGAAGGCAATGGACTATCCCTCCGACAGAATGACCGTGTGGATACTTGACGATGGTGGAACAGTACAAAAACGCAATGCCGAGAAAATCGTCGAGGCTCATACGGCCGAAAAGCGGTTCAGCGATCTGACTGCACTTTGCGAGGCGCTTGACGTCCGATACCTTACCCGCGAAAAGAATGCTCACGCCAAGGCCGGCAATCTCAACAACGGCCTTGAACATTCGAGCGGTGAACTGATCGCGGTTTTCGATGCGGACCACGCACCCGCACGCGATTTTCTGCTGGAAACCGTTGGCTACTTCGATGAGGACGAGAAGTTGTTTCTCGTCCAGACGCCGCACTTCTTTCTTAATCCCGATCCCCTTGAGCGAAATTTACGCACATTCGAACAGATGCCGTCCGAAAACGAAATGTTCTATGGCATCATTCAGCGGGGGCTCGATAAGTGGAATGCCGCGTTCTTCTGTGGATCAGCCGCTGTGCTGCGCCGCGAAGCTTTGAATGTCACAGGCGGATTCAGCGGCATTAGCATCACCGAAGATTGCGAGACGGCGATCGCCCTACATTCGCGCGGATGGAACAGTGTCTATCTCGACAAGCCGCTCATTGCAGGACTGCAGCCTGCAACCTTTGCAAGCTTTATCGGCCAGAGAAGTCGCTGGGCACAAGGCATGATGCAGATCCTGCGTTTCCGTTTTCCGCTATTCAATGGCGGGCTCTCCCTGCCGCAACGCCTTTGCTATCTCTCGTCCACGCTCTTCTGGCTGTTCCCGTTTCCCCGCGCCATATTCCTCGTCGCGCCCCTGTTCTATCTCTTCTTCGGTCTTGAAATTTTCACCGCATCCGGCGGCGAGTTCCTTGCCTACACGCTCATCTACATGATCGTGAACCTGATGATGCAAAACTATCTCTACGGCGCATTCCGCTGGCCGTGGATTTCGGAACTGTATGAATACGTGCAAACAATCCATCTTTTGCCGGCCGTTATTTCGGTAATGCTCAACCCGCGCAAGCCCACTTTCAAGGTGACTGCCAAGGATGAACGGATTGATCGGAGTCGCCTGTCGGAACTTGCCGCGCCCTTCTTCGTCATATTCTTCGTGCTTCTCGTTGGCGTCGGAGTGACGGTCTACCGTATCTATTCGGAGCCGTATAAGGCGGACGTGACTTTGGTTGTTGGCGCCTGGAACCTGCTCAACCTGATTTTTGCCGGCTGCGCCCTCGGCGTCGTCTCCGAACGTGGCGATAAACGGCCATCCCGCCGCGTCAAAGTATCGAGACGCTGCGAATTCAGGATTGGTGAAAAGTGGGTTCCGGGTACGATAGATGACGTTTCGGTCAACGGTATACGCATACAATTGCTGGGAAATCTGACCGACGAGCTGTCCGTCGAGATGGCATCGGACGTCCGCTTCAAAACGGCGGCGACCGGCGAAATGGGGGATCTTCCAATTCAAGTGCGCAACGTGCGCAAACAGGCGGGGGAAACGGCCGTCGGCTGTTTGTTCAAGCCGGATGACCCTTCGGACCACAGGCTGATTGCAGACCTTATCTTTGCAAACTCGTCACAATGGACGAAATTCCAGCTCGACAGGCGCGGCAATCCCGGGCTGATCAGGGGAACCATCTGGTTCTTCGGCGTCGCCATGTTCCAGACCTACCGGGGTTTTGCCTATCTGGTTCGGCAGATCACCGGCAGGAACAAGGCGGAATGGGAACGCACGTGATGAAACGGCTGCTCGCCACCTGCTTCATGACAATGCTTGCAACAATGCCGTTGCACGCGCAGGTCTCGCCGTTTGACATGTCTCCTGAACGGCCCGCGAAGGAACCAGCCCCGCAGCAGGAACAGCCGGCAGCGCCCCTGTCGCCGCCCAAAATCGCTCCCGCCCCGCCAGTTACGGGAAAGCGTTTCGTCATCCCTCAAGACAGCTTGTCCTTTAGCGGGGAGACCGGTGAGAAAACCTGGGCGGTCTTCATAACGGAGGAACAAGCCGCATCCTCAGCAACATTGTCACTGACTTACCAGAACAGCCTCATCGTTGCGCCGGAATGGTCGACCCTGACCTTGGCGATCAACAACGCGCGTATCATCAACGAGCCTGTGCAATCTTCCGAAAATGCAAAGACCCTGACCGTCGACATACCAGGCGGGGTTTTGAAAGCTGGTCTCAACGTATTCAAGATGAGCACAAGCCTGCGTCACCGGACGGATTGCGATGTGCAGTCGACCTACGAATTATGGACTGAGGTCGATCCATCCAGAACTTTCTTGACCTTTGCCGGAGATGCTGCCCAAAAGTTCAGGAAAATCGACGACATAAGGGCAATAGGCGTTGATGCGCAGGGCCGCACAACCTTCAATCTGGTCGTTCCCGCCATCGATCGCATAGCCGCGACAGCGCCAATGCTGCATCTCGCCGAGGCACTGGCAGTACTTGCCAATATGCCCAATCAGGCCGTCACGATTTCTCCTGCGCTGCCGAAAGAACAATTGCCGGGCGCACTCACAATCCTGCTAGGTACCGACGAAGACTTTCAGGGCTTGCCCACAGCGCTGCTTGCAAGCACCCCGGGAGCGCCGGCTGCCGCTTTCGTTGACGACCCCGCGACGGGCGGTTCGGTTCTGCGCGTGCGCGGACCTGATTGGCAAACCGTAACGACTGCCGTTGCCAGCATCGTTGACCCTTTGAAGCGCGAAATCGGAGTGCCGCGTTCGTTCCTGTCAACGCAGACATGGCGCTCACCAAATGTTCCCTTGTTCACGGCTGCGTCGCGGGCCAGGTTCAGTGAGCTCGGTGTGGCCACCCGCAATTTCAACGGACGGCGTTTGCGCACGGAGTTTGCTATCGGCGTTCCATCGGACTTCTACGCCAATGAATATGGCACGGCGACGGTTTTGATCGACGCAGCTTACTCCGAGGACGTTCTCCCGGGCAGCCAGCTGAACATATACGTCAATGACAATATTGCGGCGACGCTTCCCATCACCACCAAGGGCGGTGCAATCCTCAGGCATTTTCCCATCAGCTTCACGATGCGGCATTTTCGCCCCGGCGCCAACCTGATCACGATGGAAGCTGTACTCAACACGCGTTCCGATACTGTTTGTGCGCCAGGAACCGGCTCAACGTCCCCGACGCGGTTCGCCTTGTTCGACACTTCGGAGTTTATCATGCCGAGGTTCGCCAGGATTGGCATCATGCCCAACCTCGCCGGCCTTAGCGGCACAAGCTTTCCCTATGGCCGTTCCGATAAACCGCTGCCCCTTATCATCAACAATGGCGGCGAAAAGAGTTACTCCGCCGCCGCTACCCTGCTTGCGCGCATGTCGGTCGCAGCAGGAAGGCCGCTCGAGATTGATCCGCGCGCTACGGCGAACTCTACCGTCAATAAAAATGCGCTGATTGTTGGCGCAATTCCGCAGATCGAGTCGACGGTGCTGACCCAGACTGGCATCGCCGAGTCCATCCGCGCGGTCTGGAGCGACGTCAGGGACGTCGAACCGGCCGCCGATGCTGGACCCGGACAGGACGAATTCGACCTGTGGCGAGAGCGGCTCGCCGGGCGCGGCTGGCGTGGCCAGCTCGCCTTCTTCGACGAATGGCTGAACCGTACCTTCAATATCTCTTTGACCTCATTCTCCTTTTATCCCGGCGCTGATGAGCCCTATGCGCCGGAACCTGCCGCATCGCTGCTGATGGCCCAGAGGGCCAATCCTGCGGGTGATGGTGTTTGGACTCTGGTGACAGCGCCGACGGACGACAGCCTGATCGAGAGCGTCACGGCGATGACACAGCAGGACCGCTGGTCCAAGCTAGACGGTCATATCTCCATTTACAAAAGCGGCACCGATGAAATACAGGAGGTGCCGGTGGGTGAGTTTACCTTCGTGCCCACACAGCCCATATCCTTCGCCAACATGCGCCTGATCGTTGCAAACTGGCTGTCCGGCAATATCCTTTCGTTTTCGCTGCTGCTCATCATCGTTTCGACCTTGCTCGGGATCGCTACCTCGCGGCTCCTTTCCAATTTGGGGAGGCGAGTATGAAGCGGTACGGTCTTGCCCTCACGATGCTGGCTATATTATGCAGCACTACCATGGCGCAGAACCTCAAGGCGGGTCAGGTACGACCGGATGACTGGCAGGCCTACAAGTCGCGCTTTATCGACGAACGCGGGCGCGTCATCGACGATGCCAACGGTAATATCAGTCACAGTGAAGGCCAGGGCTACGGCTTGCTGCTTTCATATCTTGCAAACAACAAGGCGGATTTCGATCTCATCTGGTCTTTCACGCGAACCGAGTTTCTTCTGCGCGATGATGGTCTTGCCGTGTGGAAATGGGACCCGAATAGCAAGCCGCACGTAACAGACAGCAATAACGCCTCCGATGGCGACATTCTGATAGCATATGCGCTTGCGCTGGCTGGTTCCGGATGGAACCGCAATGATCTGGCGGCAACGGCAAGGACCATGGTCGGGGCAATCGGCAAAGCCAATGTCATCGAGCAACAGGGAAGGCTTCTCCTGCTGCCAGCCGTGACTGGCTTTTCCGAGCGCGACCGGGAGGATGGTCCGCTGGTCAACCTGTCCTACTGGATTTTCGAGGCTTTTCCAAAATTCGCCAGCGTCGACAACACAACCGACTGGACCAGGCTGAGCAAGGATGGCTTGTCGTTGATTGAAGCGGCACGCGGCGGGCAGCGGTCCTTGCCCGCGGACTGGTTATCCGCGAAGACAACGCTCAGACCGGCGAAGGGCTTCAAACCCGAGTTCGGCTACAATGCCTTGCGCATCCCGCTTTACATGATGCGCGCCGGTATAGCCGATGCTGGCCAACTCCGACCGCTTCGCCAGGGAATGTCGCCCGATGGTACCGGTGTCGCAATCGTCGATATTCCAAGCGGAAGCGTTACTGAAACTCTGCACGATCCTGGTTATTTGATCATTCCCGCCTTGATCGATTGCGTGCTCGACAAGAAGAAGCTTCCTGCAAGTGTCACGTCCTTCAGACCTACACTCTACTATCCATCGACACTCCACCTGTTGTCGCTTTCCTTTATCTACAGCCAACATTCGGAATGCCTATGAAGAAGTCACTCCTCATAGTTCCTGTCATCGCCGTTTTCGCCGGGGTCGTTGCGGTTCAGTCGGATTATGTTCCCGCCTTCGCCACCGTTATCAATTCCGGCAGTTTGGCGATGCCCGGGAGCAGCGAACCGGAGGCAGACACCGGCATTGATGATCAGTATGACGTAGCTCAGTCCGGCAGGGCGCCGAAAACGAGGACGACGACGCCGGCTTCGCCAGCGCCAGATGCGGCAGTTGCGCCCAAAGTGGATGAAACTGCGCTTCGCTATTTTGCCCGTCAAGGTGATAAACGCAGGCTCGAGGCCGAAATCGCGCGTTTGCGCGCGCTTTATCCCGGTTGGACCCCGCCGGCGGATCCCAGTGCCGTTGCTCCTGAAACTGACACAGCGCTTGACGCAATGTGGAAACTCTATGCGGCTGGAAAGCTGCCGGAATTGCGCAAGGCTATTCAGCTACGCCTGACTTCCGAGCCGCAATGGAAGCCGCCAGCTGACCTCATGGACCGCGTCGAACTGGCAGAGTCGCGGGAACAACTGATCAACGCATCTGATCTCAAGCAATACGAAACCGTCATCCGCATAGGATCCTCTCATAGCAGCCTGCTGACCTGTAGCGATGTCGATCTGCTTTGGCGGGTTGCCGAAGCGTTTGCCAGAACCAATCGAACCTCCCGTGCGAAAGATGCCTATGGCTATATCCTCGACAATTGTCCCAAGCCGGAAGAACGGCTTGCGACTGTGCAGAAAGCTTTGCCGCTTCTGACGCGCCCCGATCTGGAGGCTCTGCTTGCAAAAGAGAAAACCACGCAAGACGGGGCCAGGGAATTCGATACCATTCGCAATGACCTTGCACGCAAGGCAGTTGCTGATGCGGGTACAGACCCAAAACTGATTGTACCTCCAACTGACCTGGAGCGCGTCGAGAAATTGGCGAACGATATTGTCGAGCCGTCCGACCCGCTGATTCTTGGCTGGTACTATCTGCGCCATGATGATCACGCAAATGCGGAAAAGTGGTTCAAACTTTCGCATGAGCGCGAAAACGCCCCATCCTCGTCACAGGGTATGGCGCTTGCGATGATCGCACAGTCGCGGCCAGCAGAGGCCGAGCAGACGATCTACGAATGGCGGGATAGTTCAGATGGCGCCAAAGCCGTCTATATGGCTGCAGTTGCCAACCTTTTGGCGCAGGATCCTCCTGTTGATATTGCGCCGGCGGTACTCCAGCGCATGGTTCCCGAGGTCGTAGAGGCCAAGGATGCCAACGCCGCGCAGCAATTTGGCTGGTACGCCTTCCTGCTCAACCAGTTCGAAACAGCGGCGGGCTGGTTCTCCACAGCCCTGCAATGGAAGCCCGACGACGAACCATCCTCATATGGCCTCGTTCTCGCCCGTGAGCAGCTTGGGGATATGGCAGGCGTTGCCGAGATCCAGCGGCTCTGGTCGGGCAAATCTGAACGCATCGGCAGGCTCGGGGAACTTCGTCAGGCGCGCGAGCGCGGATTGGTTCCGTCACCGGAGCGCTTTGGCACGCGTGACCCTGATGCGCTTCTCCCTGCGACGCAGCCGACGGATGGGCCCGCGGCCGCGGCTACGCCGCCCCAAACCGATCCTGCCGTCGCAGCCAATTCGCTTGCCGATCGGGTCGCAGCAACCATTGCGCGCACAAGCGTCACCCGGCCAGAGGAGTTGCAGTCGCAGACGGCACCATTGCAGACGGCGCCTGCGCCAAGCCGAGTTCGCCCATCCCGACAAATGAAGGCCAGTGGACAACGCCTGCCTGCGGGCTGCACGACCACGCTCGACCCGCAAACGATTTCGCCGGAGAGTGCGTTGAATCGTGGCTGGTGCCTGATGGACATCAACCGTCCGCTCGAAGCGGCAGCCGCTTTCGAGCGCGGCTTGCTTAGCCGTTCGGATGCAGCAAGAAGCGATGCCGCCTACGGCCAAAGTCTCGCTTATTTGCGGGTCGGTCTCGCCGACAAGGCAGCCGTCGCCGCGTCCAAGGCACGCCAGCAGCAGTCCCGGCAAATTGAGCTTGACATCGCGTTGCTCTCCTCCCGCGCCACGGATGCTTTCACGGCCGGACGATACAACGAGGCTTTGCTGGCGCTGGACCAGCGGGCGCGAATAGCGCCGGAGCGGAATGATCTCATGGTTTTGCGCGGTTATGCCTACATGAACCTGAACCGCCTCGCCGACGCACAAAGGGTTTTCGAAGCCGTGGCGGCTACGGGAAGCAAGGATGGATTGCGCGGTATGGCAACGGTCAGGGCGATACGAAACAAAGAGTACTGAAGAAGCTCCGGGCATCAGCAAAACGCTTAGAGGGACCAACTTCAGATTGTATGGATTCGTCCCTACACTGAAGATGGCCGCAAGACTCGTTATTGATTTGCAACTTCAGCGCCTGCCAGGCTTTTTGTGAATTACCTTCGGAGCGTACCGGCGTCAGCCGTTTCTGTCGTCGTCCCAGTGGCAGACGAATGCAGCGACAGGGGCGGTGAAGCCCTTCAGGTTCCGCTGTGCTGACGCCTCGAAGATGCCAGGATCCCGGCATTCGCGGCATATATTTTCGGAAACGAGTATTTGGTCGGCAGGGGCTGCGGAACACAAGCGTGCAGCAAGTTGAACCGTAGAGCCGAAAAGATCGTTGCTGTCCTCGACCGGTTCACCGCAATCAAGGCCGATGCGAACGTGAATTGGCTCGACATTGCCGTTGTTAAATCGCCGAAACTCCTGCTGGATCAAAGCTGCGCAAGCGACTGCCTCAGGCGTAGAAGAAAAGGAGGCCATGATCCCGTCGCCGGTGTGTTTTATTTCCCGCCCGCCTGAATGTTTCAGGCACCTGCGCACGATGGCATCGTGTGCCCGCACCAGCTCGGTCGCCCTGCGATCGCCAAGTCGCTCGGTCATCGCTGTTGATCCCACGATGTCGGTGAACATGATCGCTCTGTGTCCTGAATCCACCCCTTCGGATAGGCGGCCCGGTGGCGGTTCCGGATCCTGAATTCTACCGAGGAATGCCTCCACTGCAGAAAGGGCGACCTCCACGATTTCTCCGGGAACATGCCCATGCGCCTCCCGGTGCACGCACTGCACAGTGCTCTCGTCCGGCGCATCGATCAGGCAGAACGTAGTGCCTCGCTGCTCATCAAACCAATATGTCAGGAACTTTACGCCATAGTGGTCCTGTATTTCCAGATCCTTGCGATGCGCTTCTGCGATCTCCGCCGCAGTAGCTCCCTTCAGATCATGCCGGTCCATGAAAATGGCCATTGTCGCTTCCCACTGAATTCAGCGTAACCATATTGGTGCCGGTACGGCCAACCGCTCGACCGCTTGGCCATCAAGCTCTTCCCGCTATTGTACTACACAACCTGCCATCAACAAGCGCGGACCCGGATTCGCCCGGAACCGGCACGCTCAAGAATGGCAGGACGCTACACCTGGGAGATGTGCCGGCGTATCTGAATGTTATCGTAATTGATGGAAAATCGCGCCTCGCCGCAACTACAGCGCGCCGTCGACGATGACCATCGGGCGCCCGCGGGAGCACGCTTCGATGCGCGCATCGATGCGGTATATGTCGCGCAACATCGCCGAGGTGATGACCTCGTTCGTCGGACCGCTCGATGCCATTTCACCATTGGCGATGACCATTGTGTTCGCACAGTAGCGCAGTGCGTGATTGAGGTCATGCAACGCGATCATGACGATCATGCCCGTGCGGGCAGCAAGCTCGCCGACGAACTCGAGTACATCGATCTGGCGATGTAGATCGAGCGCCGAGGTCGGCTCGTCCATCAGCAGCACCTCGGGTTTACGCACAAGCGCCTGGCCCAACGAGACGAGTTGCCTCTGGCCCCCGGAGAGTGCGTCAAGCCCCCGAAAAGCAAGATTTTCGATGCGCAGCGCCTTCAGGATTGCATCGATTTCGAAAAGCTCTTCGTCCTTCACCCGCCAGCCGCCGCCCTGCTTGGCGGCAAGAAGCAGGGACTCGTAGACGGTCAATACCGCGTTGGCGCCAGTATCTTGCGGCATATAGCCGATAGACCGCGAGCCGCGCGTCGCGTCGGAAAGTTGGACGACGCCGGGGCCGGAGATAAGGCCCGCGATGCGTTTGAACAGCGTCGATTTTCCCGCGGCATTCGGGCCGATGACAGCGGTGGTCGTGCCGGGCGTCAAGAGCTCGATTGCCACCTTGGAAAGGACGGTAGTGCGGCCATAGGCAGCGCCGAGGTCCTTCAGAACCAGGCTTACCATGCGCGCCTCCGGTTGGAGAAAATGAGAACGAAGAAGAAGGGAACGCCGACGAGCGCCGTGATGACGCCGATCGGTAAGATCGCGCCGGGGATCAGCACCTTGCTCACCACCGACGTGGCCGACAGCAGCAAGGCGCCGCAGATCACCGCCCCTGGCAGGAAGAAGCGCTGGTCTTCACCGACGACCATGCGGGCGATGTGCGGGCCAACGAGACCGACGAATCCGATCGTGCCGACAAAGGAAACGGGAATGGCGGCGAGCAGGCTGACGATCAGCATGGTCTGGAGGCGCAGGCGCCGCACGTTGACGCCCATGCTCGCTGCTTTGTCATCACCCAACCTCAGCGCGGTCAGCGCCCAGGCATTGCGCATGAAGAGCGGCAGGATCAGGACGAGGATCGCGCCAGTGACGAAGACCTTGCCCCAGGTCGCCTTGGTGAGGCTGCCCATTGTCCAGAAGACGACGGCTGCGAGCGCCTGCTCGGAAGCAAGGTATTCGAGAAGCGACAGGGCAGCATTGAAGGTGAAGACGAGCGCGATCCCCAGAAGCACGATCGTTTCTACCGTCACGCCACGCAGCGTCGAGGCGAAATGGATGAACATTGCCGCCATCATCGCCATTAGAAAGGCATTGATCGGCACCATATACTGGACCGCGCCAGGAAAGAGGGCGACGCCGCCCACCAGCCCCAGCGCCGCGCCGAAGCTCGCCGCGGCGGAGATACCGAGAGTGAAGGGACTTGCGAGCGGATTGGAGAGGATTGTCTGCATCTGGGCGCCTGCAACGGAGAGCGATGCGCCCACTGTGACAGCCATGAGTGCAATCGGCATGCGAATATCCCAGATGACCACGCGCAACTGGTCACCAGCACTCTCGGGTGAAAACAGGGCGGACAGCACCTGTGACAGACTGTAGTTTGCCGGCCCCAACGCCATGTCGATGGCTATGCTTGCGGCAAGTGCGACAGCCAGGGCGACGAGAATGAGGATGCGCCGAAAGGCAAGGGCGCGATACTGATCGCGCCCCGTTTCCTGCGTCTCGATGGTGTGAACGGTCATCGCCTACTGGTCTTTCAGGGAGACGAAATAGCCCGGCTTGTAGTCCAGCGGCAGGAAGCGTGCATGCAGTTCCTTGAAGGTGGCTTCCGGATCGAGATCCTCGAAAAGATCGGGGTGCAGCCACTTGGCGATCTGCTGGATGGCAACGAACTGATAGGGATTGTTGTAGAACTGATGCCAGATTGCATGGACATTGCCGTCGCTAACCGCCTTGATGCCGGTGAAGGCCGGCCGCTTCGTCAGGTTTTCCAGCTTGCGATGTGCTTCGGTAATATCCGCACCATAGCCGACGCCCACCCAGTCGCCGCCTGGCATGTAGCCTTCCCACATGCCGCCGGTAATGATGACCTGATCCGGATTGGAGGCAATGACCTGCTCGGGGTTGACCGTTCCGAAGGTGCCGGGAATGATGTTTTTTGCCATGTTGGTACCGCCCGCAAGCTCGACCATCTTGCCAAAATTCTCGTTGCCAAAGGACATGCAGCAATCGTCGGAATAGCCCCCTGCCCGTTCAACGAAGACGACCGGCCTCTTTGGATTGCTCTTTTCGAGAACGTCGGTCACCTGTTTGATCGCATCGGCACGGAACGAGATGAAGTCTTCAGCTACCTGTTCCTTGCCCATGAGCTTGCCCATGATGCGCATGCTCGGCTCGGTGTTTTCCATCGGCTTTTCGCGGAAGTCGACATAGACGAGTGGAATACCGACCTTGGCCAGCTTCTCGATATAGCCTGCCTCTTCCGTTGCGGTCTTGGCGTCTATGTTCATCAGGATAACGTCGGGCTTGAGCGCCACCGCCTGCTCTATATTGAAAGTGCCGTCCTTCATGCCGCCGAACGTCGGCAGCTTGGCGACCTCTGGATATTTGGCGAGATAGGCAGCGTAGGACTCCGGATCCGCCTTTGGCAGGTCGTCGCGCCAGCCAACCACATGTTCGAACGGGTTTTCCTTGTCGAGCGCAGCGAGGAAATAGATCTGCCGCCCCTCGCCCAGGATGACGTGCTTTACCGGCACGTTGACTTCAACGTCGCGCCCGGTCACGTCCCTCAATATGACGGCCTCCGCAAAGGCGGGAAGAACCGTGGACATAAGAAGGCCGAGGGCGAGCATTGCCGATTTGCCAGAAAAGCGCATGAATCTATCTCCCGTGGAAACTGCGGGCACTTATTATTTGATGACTTTCCTAGTCAAGGTTTATCTTTTAGAAGCATTCGAAGTTGAATATGAGGAGCCTCGCATGCAAAGCGATCGAACGATCGAAGCCAACTTTTCTCTGCGCGAGGAGATCAAGGCCTACTGGTCTGCCAGGGCCGCGACGTTCGACCTTTCGCCGGGCCATGAAATCTTCTCTGAGGATGAACGGTCGGCCTGGCACGAACTGATCGGGAAAAAGCTCGGGCGCGGCGAAGGCCGCCGGGCGCTTGACCTTGCAAGCGGAACCGGCGTGATTTCTCACCTTATGGACGACCTCGGCTATAGCGTGACCGGCATCGACTGGTCGGAGTCCATGCTGACGCTGGCGCGTGCCAAGGCGGCATCGCGGGGGCGCTCCATCCGGTTTCATCTCGGCGATGCCGAAAACACGATGGAAGCGGATGACAGCTATGATGTCATTGTCACGCGTCATCTCGTCTGGACGTTGGTGGATCCGAGCGCGTGCTTTCGAGAATGGCTGCGCGTCCTGAAGCCGGGCGGAAAACTGCTGATTATCGACGGCGATTTCGTCAATACCAGCGTCGCCGAGAAGTTGGTAATCAGGCTTGCTGCCCTTCTGGAAAAAACCGGGCTCGTGAAGACACAAGCGCCGCATGCGCCCGCCGCCGCATCCGACACGCACAGGAGCATCCTGTCGCGCGTCCACTTTTCGGGCGGAGCCCGGGTCGACGCCGTGTGTCGTCTGCTCGATGAGGCAGGCTTCTCGCCAGTTACATCTGACACTGACCTGCGGCAAATCCACAAGGCGCAAGCGTCACATCTAGGCTACTTCAAAGCCGTCGCACGCGGTCTTCAGCACAGGTATGCCATCGTGGCCGAAAAGCAGCCTCGCTAGGACAACGGGGGCGCAGGCGTCGGTCGCACTTATAATTTTCGTCAATTCACGTTGGTCTCACGCTGCAATGACAGATGAACGGTATTCCTAGCACTTCGGGCGGAAGAACTGTCATCAACGGAGACAAACCAGTGCACGATCTTTCTGCAATAAGCGTTCCCGCTTACCTGCGCGGGCTTCCAGCACCAGCAGACGTATTGCTAAAGTCGTGTTTTGTGCCACACTTGGGGGAAGAGCATTATGGCAGGGAAGATGAAGTAACCCACGACGCTACTCGGGGACAAGCCCTGATGAACCTCAGTCATCAGAACGAAGCGGCTTATTGCATGTATCTTATCGGACCCTTCGCGATCACAGATCCGGAGGGGAAACCTCTCACGCCCAAATCGCAAAAGTCTCAGGCCGTGCTCGCCATGCTGGCTCTTTCGCTCAGGGGATCACGCTCAAGAGTTTGGCTGCGTGACAAGCTTTGGAGCGACAGGCCGGAAGACCAGGCATCCGCCAGTCTTCGCCAGGCATTGCTCGATATTCGCAAATGTCTGGGCGATGCACGCGATATCCTCGTAGCGGACAAGAACACCGTTTCGCTCCGCATGGACCGCATAAGACTGGATATCGACGATATCCTGACTGGCAGTCATACAGGAAAAGACGAACTGGCCGCCGAACATTTTCTCGAGGGCCTGGATGTCAGAGATCCGGAATTCGAAGAATGGCTGACGCTTGAGCGGCAGGTCTGGCAGCGCCGTCAGGATGAGGGATTGCTCCAGCACAAATTCGAGCCGAAGCTCGAGTTGGTTCGGGAGGATCGGCCAAAGACCGCTCTGGTCCCATTGACGGCAATCAATCCCGGGAGAGATGATCGAACAATCCAATCGCCGAGTGATGCCGCTGTTCAGAGTTCGCTTGCCGGTGTCGGCTCGAGACAATGGGTTGTCGCGATTTTACCCTCGCGCATTGGCGGACAAAGCGAACATGGACAGGTTCTCGCATCGGAAGTAACGGGCCTGATCGCCAAGTCGCTCGTTGAGGGGACAGATATTCGCGTTACTGATTTCTCCTTTGGCGGAGGCGGCTGGCCGGGCTCGCCGAACATTGATCCAGCAGGCAATGAAATCTCGCTTGCAACCCCCCTCGGCATACAGCTGGAACTGACGCTCGCCAGTCAAACCGCACATATAATCGTGAGCATCGTGCGTTTGAGCGATCACAGCCTCCTCTGGAAAGACAGTTGCATCGCCGATCGCTTGTCCCTTGAAAGAGGCGAAACCAGTCAGTTGCACGGTCTGATCAATCACCTGATCGATGAGGTCCAAGGTTGCTTTCTTATTCGCGCCGAGGGAGGAAACCTCGCGCGCGAAACCACGATGATCGAAGCGGTCAACTCGATTTTTCGATTGTCTCGAGATGATCTCGACAGGGCGGAGCGCATCCTTCTCAACATTGCTGCTGACCGGCCCTCCGCTTCTGTCTACGCGTGGCTCGCCTTTATCAGGACCTTCCGGGTCGGGCAGCGTTTTAGTGCCCATGACTCGACGATAGTCGAAGAGGCTCAACTCTATGCCCGCAAGGCGCTCGAGTTGGGTGGCAACAATTCCATAGCGCTGGCCCTCGTCGGACACGTCCATTCATTCCTTTTTTGCGAATACGACTATGCCGCCGGACTGTTCGAGCGGGCGATAAAGCTCAATCCCGCCCAGCCCCTCGGCTGGGATCTCTACGCCATGTTACATTGCTATGCCGGACAGCCCGAAAAGGCGATGGCCATGGCCAATTGGGTTCAGAACCTCGGTTTCTACAGCGCGCACAAATATTATTTCGATACGACCAAGTGCATCAGTGCGGCTCTCGCAGGCGATCACGCCGCCGCCATTTCTGCGGGAGAAGAGGCGCTAAAGATGCGGCCGGATTTCAATTCTCTCTTGCGATATTTGGCGGCAAGTCATGCACAGCGCGGAGAGATGGATACGGCAAGAAGATACGTTGAACGGCTTGAGACTGTCGAACCGAATTTCTCGATCGAGTCTCTTCAGGAGAATCGCTATCCGCTGTTGAACACTGGGGGAGGCAAGATGCTCATCGCCGGCCTTAGAAAAGCCGGCGTCAAGCTCCGGTAACCCTTCCCTTCATCGATTTCTGTTCGAGCTCATGAAGGATACCAGACGATGGACCATGCGCCGCAATCGCCACTGACTCAGTTCCTCAACAGTTTTCGCTTTCAGGTTGATGCTGACCACGTGTCGCCCTGCCCTCAACCACCATTCGTGGCGACTGACCGGCGACCGGCAATGCCTTCGGCAGATCAACCCGGTATCGACAGTCCGGCCTTGCCGATGGCGGGGGCAGCCGTGGCGAGCGGCGGCGTCGCCAACAAAGCCGTATTGAACAAGTCCTCGCTGAACAAGAATAAGAATAAGAATAAGAATAAAGCCGCATTCGGCGGAATCAGTACCGGCGATGGGCAATTGATACCCGCGTTCCAGTTGCGCAGGCTACATCAGCAACCTTCCAGGAATGCCTTCACGGCCGCGGCGCGGTTCACATGGGAACTGCTCGACATCACCCCTCCGCCAGGTCCGGATTTCACTCGCCTTGAAACCAAAGTGCTCCTGTCGATGCAGAAGCGCGACCGCGAACGGGTTAGAAGGTTGCCCGATATTCAACAGGAAACGGCGCTGACTGTCGCCGAGTTTACGCGACCTCTCTACATCGAGAACATAGCGGGATATGAACAGACCGACGGCCTTTTTCAGGGCATTCTGACGGCGTGCGAATATGTTGGGCTGATTTACAAGAGTAAGTTCAACCGGCTGCGACCCAACCAGTTCGAACCGCGCCTCCGGCCGCTTTTGCCAGTTCCAGCGCACGAAGCTTTCCCAAGCAATCATGCATTCCAATGCTTTTCCATTGTATTTGCGTTCAACACGATCCTTCCAGAGCATCCTGCGACCGAAGAATTGGCGCGAGTTGCCCAAAATGTTGCAGAGAACCGTGAATGGGCAGGTCTTCACTATCCGAGCGATACAAAGGCGGGACGTGATCTTGCCCGCCGTTTTGCTCCTTATCTGAGAGACGCGTTCGCTGCGACGTATAATGCAGTACACAAGGAATGGGTGTGACGAAGATACATTCATCTTCAGTGGTTCCTCTAAGTGAACGAGGTTTGTAATGTCCCGCCAGTCAGACAACATGAGGCCACCCGCCAGTTACTATTTTCTCTGGCACCTGGCTGCTCTAAAGGTAGTTTCCGTGGACTTCGGGCCCCCTGGTGAGCCGCCGACCTCCAACGAAGAAAGTGCGGTGCGGACTGCTTCTTCTCCCCATATCAACGGTTCGGTCTGGGATAGTATCGCCAATCTGGGTCAGACTTCGCCGGCCAGGGTCGCACTGATTGACGTGGGAATATCTCCCGATCATCCAAATCTCACGACGAGGATCGACCATGATGCCTCGATCGACCTTGCAACGCACAAGTATGGTGCGCGCGCCCTCGAAATACTCGACGACACAAATACCTCCTACAAGGAGGAGAAAAAGGCATTCTTCGCCGGGCTGGACATTTCAGGACTTGGAAACCTCGGGCTGTCGGAGGACGACAAGGAGTACCTGGACGATATTGTAACCGAGTATGCAGCCTCCTATGGCACTTTGCGGCGCATTCTCGATTCGAACACGATGTTCGCATCTCACGGTACCGCCTGCGCCGGCTTGATTGTGGGTGAGCCGGCCGCGCTGTTATCTGAAGGTGGCGAAAGTTTATCGCCTCCAGAAACCTTTCTCACCAGTTCAAAGCCAGGTGAGACACGTCCCAACAAGAATCCCAACCTCTTGCCTTATTTTGGCGCCGATCCTTTTTCCCGTCTCGTGAACATTACGACATCATTTGAAGAAGATGCGAGACAGTTCGTTGCGGCTTTCCTTTATGCCTATTCGCAGAACGTCGATGTCATCGTCATACCCCGGGGCATACCCGATCCGAAGCGAAGCGTCGTCGAACCCAAGAACGAATTGAAGGCTGATCTCGAGCGCTGGGCAAATCGGGATGCTGCGGATCTGTTTGCGCGCATATCGGTGGCCGAACAAGGCACGGCGGAACTCGAACCCAAGGCCATCCAGCCAGGTTCGAACCCGGACAGATTGTGGAATATCCTCAGAAGTCTGATCATTGGAGTCAGTCGCAAGATCCCGGTAATCTGCGCCGCCGGCAATAGTGGTGAAAGCCAGCTTATCTATCCAGCGAACCTGGCAGCTCACGACAATGGCATTGTCGCGGTCGGCGCCGTAACAGTCGAGGGTTTTCGGGCAGGCTACAGCAATTACGGCGAAGGCCTCACCTTGGTTGCCCCTTCTGACGATAGTGAGGTTTTAAATCGTCATCAATTGCGTGTCGATCGCCGGTCTCCCTTCACGGCCAAACATCAGTATAGTGCAGGTACCGGAAAGGAATATTGCTATTCCTACTTCAGTCTCCTCAGTACTGACCTTCCAGGCGTCTTCGGTTATGATGAAGGCAAAGCACCATGGTCCTCACTGCTTCCGTCTGCAAACAATCCGGGCGTGGGTGGGGGCTACTATACGAGCTTTGGCGGTACATCCGGCGCGGCAGCTCTGGTCGGCGGCGTTGCCGCTCTCGTGCAAAGAGCCCATCGCGCCGTTCACGGATCAGGAAAGTTGAGCGGCGTCGCTCTGAAGAGCATCCTGGAGGAGGCGTCCAATCGTAACATCAATGTCGAACCAGGTGTACGACCTCTCACCCCCGACTGCATGAACGCGGATAATGAAGACGTCATCGATCCAAGGTACTTCTTTGGAGCGGGGCTGCTTGACGCGGCGGCGGCGGTGAACGCAGTGCTGAACAGCTGATGCGCATCTGTTCGCGCCGAGAGAAATAACCGGATTGAAGGCGGGCCCTGGTGGCCCGCCTTCTGCTTCAACCAGCCGGATGCATTCAGCTTGCGAGCACCAGTGCATCCTCGTCGGCGAAATCGCCGTTGAGTGCTTGCGCAAGCCTGTTGGTGTCAAGCTCGCCCTCCCAGCGGGCGACGACGATAGTCGCGACTGCATTGCCCACGAGGTTGGTGAGAGCACGGCATTCGGACATGAAACGGTCTATGCCGAGGATCAGCGCCATCCCTGCTACGGGAACCGCCGGAACGACGGAGAGCGTCGCGGCAAGCGTGATGAAGCCAGCGCCGGTGATGCCTGCAGCACCCTTGGAACTCAACATCGCAACGAGCAGGAGCAGTACCTGATCCGTGATCGTCAGGTGGGTGTTTGTCGCCTGCGCAATGAACAGGGCGGCCAAGGTCATGTAGATATTTGTACCATCGAGATTAAACGAATAACCGGTCGGAATGACGAGACCGACAACTGACTTCTTGCAGCCTGCCTTCTCCATCTTTGCCATCAGCGTCGGCAGTGCGGCTTCCGACGAGCTCGTTCCAAGAACAAGCAGCAGTTCTTCCTTGATATAACGGATCAGTGCAAAGATGGAAAACCCATTATACCAGGCGACGGCGCCAAGCACCACGATCACAAAAAGCAAGGAAGTGAGATAGAAGGTTCCAATCAGGAAGATCAGGTTGGCCACCGAGCCAATACCATATTTCCCGATGGTGAAGGCCATCGCACCAAAGGCGCCAATGGGTGCAGCCTTCATCAGGATCGCAACGAGCTTGAAGATCGGCGCCGAAAGCACCTGCAGGAAATTGGTCACCGGTTCCGCCTTCTCGCCAACCATGGCAAGCGAAAGGCCAAAAAGTACCGAGAAGAACAGGACCTGCAGAATATCACCCGAGGCGAAGGCGCCGACGATTGTCGTCGGGATTATGTTCGTAAGGAATCCTGTAATGCTTTGTTCATGCGCCTGTTGCGTATAGGTTGCCACGGCAGCGGGATCGAGTGATGCTGCATCGATATTCATGCCGGCGCCTGGCTGCACGATATTGGCAACGATCAGGCCCACAATCAGCGCGAGCGTCGAGAAGGTCAGGAAATACAGCATCGCCTTACCGGCAACGCGGCCGACCTTCTTCAGGTCGCTCATGCCGGCAATCCCTGTTGTGACGGTTAGGAAAATCACCGGGGCGATGATCATTTTCACCAGCTTGATGAAGGCGTCCCCGAGCGGCTTCATGCTGGTGCCGATATCAGGATAGTAGTGCCCGAGCAGGATACCGATCGTGATGGCAACGATGACCTGGAAATAAAGGTGGGCGTAAATAGGTGTTTTGCCACGCGGCTGCGGGACTGTGTTGATCGTCACAGGACTCATAACTTCCTCCAAAGGTGCGAGCCGCGTCTGGCGCAATAGCTTGCCAGCCTCCTGGGCTCTCGTTACAGGGGCGGGCAAACCAGCCCCTCTCGACAAGTCATTGCAAGCACCGTGCCAAGTTGGCGCCATCACCTAATCAGTTGAAGTCTTTGTAAAACTTGGTAATCCCGCTCGCGCCGCTACCTCTGCGTGTGCGGATGGCCGCACATTTTCCTTGAGGTATGTGCGAATTTCGGCACAATGCTGTCATGGAAAGTAGGTTGGCAATGCGCCCGGAGAGCGGTCCCTGGGCGGTATCGAACGGCCGGGTTGCACAGCTGGTCTACGCCGCTGTCGCCGTCGCGGTTGTCGCAGGTGCGTTTTTCATTGCCAATGAATATGGTCGCAACCGCGCCTACGAAACACTCGAGGTACGCGCGCGAAGCGCGGCCGAACTCAATGCGGTACTGCTGCGAACGGTCCTTGAAAAGCAACGATCCCTGCCTTTCGTCCTTGCGCAGGACCGCGATGTGATCGGGGCATTGACGACGCGAAGCGACAGTCTGTTGCAACTGGTCGACCGCAAGCTTGAAAGTCTGGTCGGGGAAACCCGCTCTTCGGTCATTTACCTTTTGAACGCGGATGGCCTGACCCTTGCATCTAGCAACTGGCGCGAACCGACAAGCTTCGTCGGCACCAATTACAGCTTTCGGCCCTACTATACCCGCGCTGTCGCCGCCGGAAGCGCCGAGCACTACGCACTTGGGACTGTCAGCAAACGTCCAGGGCTTTACATATCGAAACGTGTCGACGGGCCGTCGGGGGTGCTCGGCGTAATCGTCGTCAAGCTCGAGTTTGACGACCTTGAAACCGATTGGAGGCGTAACACCGATCCCTCGCTCGTGATCGACCAGCGCGGCATCGTGCTGATCGCGAGCGTCCCTGAGTGGCGTTTCATGACAGAGGGTCCGATCCTTGATAGCCAGATGGGCCCGATCCGTGAGAGCCTGCAATTTGGCGATGCACCACTTGCACCGCTCGACATCAAGCCAGCCTTGCCGCAGGGCCAGCCTGACATCGTCCAGGCCCGGCTGCCGGGTACGGCGAAGGCTGAAGAGTTCGTCCGCGTACAGACGCCGGTTCCCACCACGAGCTGGAAGCTGCAATTGCTCGCGCCTGCGGCCCCTGCGGTTGCGGAGGCAGTCCGAACTGCCCAATTGCTGGCATTGATCGTTCTTGCGCCGCTGCTCGCCTTGACGGCCTTTTTCCTGCGCCGGCGCGGATTGGCGCTTCGGCGCGCCCGCGCGCAGGAGGCGGCACGGCTTGAGCTTGAGCGGCGTGTTGCCGAACGCACGGAAGATCTCAGTACCGCCCATGCCGAACTCGTGATGCAGGTCGAGGAACGCCAGAAAATGGAGACGAAGCTTCAGACGGTCCAACAGGACCTGGTACAGGCAAACCGTCTAGCCATTCTCGGACAGGTCACGGCTGGTGTCGCCCACGAGATCAACCAGCCTGTCGCCGCCATCCGCGCCTATGCAGACAATGCCGAGACCTTTCTTGGCCGCAATCAGATCGATTCCGCCAAGGGCAATCTGAAAGCCATCGCCGGGCTGACCGAGCGCATCGGCGGGATCACCGAAGAGCTGCGGACTTTCGCCCGCAAGGGCACGGGCGACACGGGTCCGATCAGTGTCAGCGATGTCATCGAAGGTGCTCTCCTGCTGCTGGGCAGCCGGTTCCGTCAGCGGGCCGGACAGATCATCACGCAGGCGCCACCGCCTGATATCAAGGTTCACGGCAACCGCATCCGGTTGGAACAGGTGCTCATCAATCTCATGCAAAACGCGCTGGAGGCAACGGAAGGCGGCCCCGCGAGCAGGATCAGCGTACGGACCGCTGTTACCGACGGCGATGTCCATCTGATCGTCTCCGACAACGGGCCGGGTATTCCCGAGGCGGTCATGCGCGCTCTGTTCACTCCGTTCAACACGTCGAAGGAGCGCGGTCTTGGGCTTGGCCTTGTTATCTGCCACGACATCGTCGCTGACTACGGGGGACGGATCGAGGTCAGGAGCACCAGTGCCGGAACCGAGTTCACGGTTCATCTTCCGAGGGCCAGCTGACATGGATATTCAGACCACCGTAGCGTTTATCGACGACGACGACGACCTGCGCAACGCCAATCGTCAGACCCTGGAGCTTGCGGGTTTCAGTGTCATGCCCTTTGCGGATTCCATGAGCGCGCTGCAGGTTCTGACGCCGGATTTTACCGGCGTCGTCGTCACCGATGTGCGCATGCCGCACATCGACGGCCTGGAATTGTTCCGGCGCCTGCGCGCCATGGACGCCGACCTGCCCGTCATTCTGGTCACAGGTCATGGTGATATCGATATGGCCGTCGAGGCCATGCAGGATGGAGCCTATGATTTCATCGCCAAGCCCTATCCGGCCGAGCGGCTTGTCCAGAGCATCATGCGTGGGGCTGAAAAGCGGCGCTTGGTGATTGAAAACCGCGAGCTGCGCCTCGCGCTCGAGACATCCGATGACAATCTCCCGTTGATTGGCCAGACCCCCGTCATGCAGAACCTGCGCAAGACCTTGCGTCACGTGGCCAATGCGGATGTCGACGTCCTGATTGCCGGTGAAACCGGCACCGGCAAGGAAGTTGCGGCAAGCCTGCTGCACGAATGGAGCCGTCGCAAGCGAGGCAATTTCGTCGCTCTCAATTGCGGAGCGCTGCCGGAAACAGTGATCGAAAGTGAACTGTTCGGGCATGAGGCGGGGGCATTTACCGGAGCGCAGAAAAAGCGCGTCGGGCGTATCGAACATGCCAGTGGAGGCACGCTGTTTCTCGATGAGATAGAAAGCATGCCGCTGTCGACACAGGTCAAATTGCTGCGCGTACTTGAAACCCGCGAGATCACGCCGCTGGGCACCAATGATCATCGTGCTGTTGACCTGCGTGTCGTGGCCGCCGCAAAGGTCGACCTCGGCAGCCCGCAACAGCGCGCGAATTTTCGCGAAGACCTGTTCTATCGTTTGAACGTCGTCACGATCTCGATCCCGCCGCTGCGCGAGCGCCGGGACGATATTCCTTTGCTGTTCACGCATTTCCTGCAACGGGCTGCAGCGCGGTTCAAGAGCGAAACGCCAGAATTGACAGGGGCGTTGCGCTCGCGCCTTATGGACCATGATTGGCCGGGAAATGTGCGCGAGTTGTCACATTTTGCCGAGCGTGTTGCGCTGGGGCTCGAGGAGACGGCTATTCAACCCGCCGGTCCGGACACGAGCATTCTCAATCTGCCGTTGGCAATGGAACAGCACGAAGCGAAACTGATCCGCGATGCACTGAGCGCGAACAATGGCGACGTGCGCTCGACCATCGAAACCTTGGGAATTCCGCGCAAGACCTTCTATGACAAGTTGCAACGTCACGGGATCGATCGCTCCGACTATGCGCAGCGGACGCCCGGAGACTAGCTGAAGACCGCGAGTTTTTCGGCGCACTCCGCAACAGACAGCCGCTCCACCAGCGGGCACTCGAGTTTGGTGATCGGATAGCGCGTGCCTGATGATGACGGGGCATATCCATCCAGTTGCTCTATTGCCCATCGCCCCATGGCTCGATGCGGCAGGACCGACGTCGTCAATTGCGGATGGAGATGGCGGGAGATTTCCTCGTCGTCATAGCCGATGACGGAGATATCCTCGGGAATCCGCATTCCGGCTTCCTTCAGGGCTTCGTAGCAGCCAATCGCGGTGCGATCGTTTTGGCAGAAAATGGCGGTGGGGCGATCATGCAACGTCAGCAGTTTTCTTGTGGCGTCGTATCCGGCGCTTGCCGACCAGTCGCCGTCGATCACCAGTTTCGCGTCGAAGGGAATATCTGCCGTCGCCAGGGCGCGACGATAGCCCTTGAGCCTGTCCTTGGCTGCCTCCATCCATGGCTCGCCAGTGATCGTGCCAATGCGCCGGTGACCGTGCTGGATCAGGTGACGGGTCGAATGCTGGCCGCCGGCGATCTCGCTCGGCACGACGGCAGGAAACGCGTGGTCCGCCGTATAGCAGTTGATGAGAACGACCGGTACATCCAGTTCGTAAACCGCCGCCGGCAGGACAACCTCACGTGTAAAGATCGCCATATAAATCAGCGCCGATATCCCCTGCTCGCGCAAGGCGCGTATCGTGCGCGGTTCCATCTCGGGATCGTTGAGTGTCTGGGCAACGAGTATGATGTTTCCCGCATTCCATGAAGCCTGGCGCGCACCCTCGATGGCGACCACTGCCTCGGGACTGGTTGCAAGCTGATCGACCACAAAGCCAATCTTGCCGTCCAATGCGGGCGCGAGGATATCCGCGGTGTCGAGATGGGCGAAATTCGGCGCCGCATAGCCAAGCGCGCGCGCTGCGTCTATCACCCTTTCGCGCGTTTCGGCGGCGAGTTTGATGCCTGGCGTCTTGTTCAAGACGAAGGAGACGGTGGCCTGTGAACAACCTGCGGCACGGGCAATGTCGGTCATCGTCACACGCTTGCTGACGCGCTTGCGGCGCATTGCAAGCCGCGTGGCCTTGCTCTTCCCAGTGGTCGAATTGTCCACCGTATCACCCACCCGGAACGACGCTTCCCGCTATCCGTAGACTGGCCGGAATCGATGAAGTTGCAGCGAATATTACGAACAGTTGGAGTGACTAATCAACATAAATAATTATTGACTAATTATTATAAGCAGCGATGATCGCGGGCAGTGGAATCCCCACGAGCTAATTTCTGGGAGGAAATTTTCAATGACTATGACCCGTCGGACTCTGCTCTTCACATCGGTTGTTGGACTGGCTGCGACAATGGTTGCTGGCAGCGCATTTGCCGCGGCGCCGCCGCTCAAGAAGAAAGACACCTACAAGGTCGGCTTCGCACAGACCGAGAGCAACAATCCCTGGCGTCTGGCCCAGACCGCCAGCATGCAGGAAGAGGCCAAGAAGCGAGGTTGGCAACTGGTTTACACCGATGCCGCGAGTTCCGCCGCCAAGCAGGTCGCCGACGTCAATTCCATGATCGCCCAGGGGGTGGATCTGATCTTCCTTGCGCCACGTGAGGAAAAGCCGCTTATTCCAGCAATCAAGGCAGCCAAGAACGCCGGTATCCCGGTGATCCTGCTTGATCGTAACGTCGACGCTTCGCTGGCCAAGGCCGGTGAGGATTATGTCACCTTCATCGGCTCCAATTTCATCGAGGAAGGCCAACGCGTTGCCGACTGGCTGGTCAAGAACGCCAATGGCAAGACCACGATCATCGAGCTTGAAGGCACCACCGGCTCTTCCCCGGCCAATGACCGCAAGAAGGGCTTTGACGATGTGATCGCCAAACATCCGGAGTTCAAGATCGTCGCCTCGCAGACCGGCGATTTCGCCCGCGACAAGGGGCGCCAGGTTGCCGAAACGCTGTTGCAGGCGCATCCCGACGCCAATGTGATCTATGCACATAATGACGAGATGGCGATGGGAGCGATTTCCGCGATCGAAGCTGCGGGCAAGGTGCCAGGCAAGGATATCCTTGTCCTGTCCATCGACGGCGGCAAGGAAGCAGTTCAGGCCGTGGTCGATGGCAAGATTGCAGCTGTCGTTGAATGTAATCCGCGCTTTGGGCCAAAGGCGTTCGACACGGCTGTTGCCTATGCCAATGGAGAAAAGATTCCGGAAAAGATCATCAATCCGGATCAATTCTACGATGCCAGCAACGCCAAGGATTTGCTGAGCACCGCCTATTGATTTTGTAGCTCCGCCAGCGCTCTTATGGAGCGCTGGCTTTTTTTCGGCACTATGGTGCCGGTGCTTTTTGATGGTTCGAGAATTGGCATCGTTATGAACACCGACAGTCTTTTATCGATGACCGGTATCGACAAGCGCTTTGCCGGGATTCCTGCTCTGGCGGCTGCTTCGTTTTCGGTCGGGCGCGGGGAGGTTCATGCACTGATCGGTCAGAACGGTGCGGGCAAATCGACGCTTATCAAGGTACTGACCGGCTACTACAGGCGAGACGCCGGTGAAGTGATATTCGATGGCAAGCCATTCGAGGTTACGTCCCCCCAGCAGGCGCAGGCAAGCGGCATCAGCACCATCTATCAGGAAATCAATCTCGTTCCTTATCGCTCGATCACCGAGAACATTTGCCTTGGCCGCGAAGCTCGCCGTTACGGGCTGCTCGACTGGAAGTGCATGCACCAGGAAGCCGAGGCACTGCTCCAGCGTTTCAACGTGCGCGCCGATGTGCGCCGACCGTTGATGGAATTCAATACCGCCACCCAGCAGATGGTGGCGATTGCCCGTGCGATAGGTTTTTCTGCAAAACTCGTCATCATGGACGAGCCCACTTCATCGCTCGATGAACGCGAAGTATCTGTGCTGTTCAATGTCATCCGGCAGTTGAAGCAGGAAGGCGTTTCGGTTGTTTTCGTCAGCCACAAGCTGGATGAGCTCTATGAGGTCTGCGATCGCGTCACGATCATGCGCGATGGGCGGACCGTCAGGACCGCTGCCATGAACGAGATCGACAGGATCGGTCTCGTGTCGTCCATGCTGGGGCGCACCATCGATCGCGCCGAAGGCCACGCCACCGCGTTCAGTGATCGCGACGAGAAGAAGATCGGCGAGGTGCTGCTGTCGGCTGAAAGTCTCGCCATAGGCCAGATCGTGCGGGACGTATCGTTCAACGTGCGCAGCGGCGAAATCGCCGGGTTCGCCGGGCTGCTCGGTGCTGGACGTACCGAGACGGCCCGGCTTGTTTTCGGCATAGACCGGCCCCGTGCGGGAAAGATGACCTTCAACGGCCAGGAGTTTGATCCGCACAATCCCTCCGACGCCATTGCCGCCGGTATGGGATTCTGTACCGAGGATCGCAAGAGCGAGGGCATCGTCCCCGACATGAGCGTTGCAGAGAACATGATGCTGGCGCTGATGCCGAAGCTCTCAAAGTCCGGCATCATCGACGAGAAGGCGCAGCGCGAAATCGTCGAGCGCTTCATCCGGCAACTCGGGATCAAATGCTCCGGTCCTGATCAGAAAGTCCGCGAGCTTTCCGGGGGCAATCAGCAGAAGGTTCTGCTTGGCCGCTGGCTGGCAATGAACCCGCGCCTCCTCATCCTGGACGAGCCGACGCGCGGCATCGATGTCGGAGCCAAGGGCGAAATCCAGGCACTTATCAAGACGCTCGCCGATCAGGGGCTTGCGGTCCTGATGATCTCCTCCGAACTCGAGGAGGTGATTGAGGGAGCCGATCGTGTTTTCGTCCTGCGCGAAGGCGTCAGCGTCGCGCAATTCGGTCGCGACGAGGCGACGGAGGACGCCGTCATGTCCGCCATGGCACATGGCAGCGCACCAGCCATAGCGGAGGCTGCAACATGACCGATACTGCGCGTCAACAACGCGTTTCGCGCCCGCTCGACCTGTTTGAGTTCATGGCGCGCTACGGCACCTTGATTGCACTTGCTCTGCTCATCCTGTTCAACTTCGCTTTCACCCGCAACTTCGCCACGATGCAGACGCTCAATGTCAATCTCACGCAGGTTTGCACGATCGTCATCGTCGCGGTCGGCATGACGCTCGTCATCGCTACCGGCGGCATCGATCTTTCTGTCGGATCCCTGATGGCGATCTCCGGCGCGCTTGCGCCGATGATTTTCCTGGGGAAGATCGTTCCCATCGACAATGTTGCTCTCGCAGTCGCGGCAGCCATGATCATTGCAATCGGCGTTGCCGGACTTTTCGGTCTCTTCAACGGCTGGCTCATCGCCAGGTTTCGCATCCAGCCCATCGTCGCCACGCTGGTTTTGTTCATTGCCGGTCGCGGCATTGCCCAGGTTCTGACCAATGGCAATCTTCAGACATTCCGCGTTCCGGAGTTCCAATGGATCGGTCTTGGCCGCCTCTTCGGCGTTCCCGTGCAGGTCGTGCTTATGGTCCTCTTGGTCATTGCCGCGGCCTTTGTGCTGAAACGGACTGTTTTCGGCCGTCAGATCATCGCCATTGGCGGCAACGAACGTGCGGCAGAGCTCTCCGGTATCGCAGTCGCCAAAGTGAAGCTCATCGTTTATGCGATCAGTGGTCTTTGTGCCGGAATTGCTGGTCTCGTCGTGATCGCCATCAATTCGTCCAGCGACGCCAATCTGGTTGGAATGGGCATGGAACTTGACGCCATTGCTGCTGTTGCCGTCGGCGGCACCCTGTTGAGCGGCGGCAAGGCAACCATCATCGGCACATTGCTTGGCGCCATGACAATCCAGCTCGTGCGTTATACTCTGCTCGCCAATGGCGTGCCGGACGCCGCGGCCCTGGTGGTGAAGGCGGGCATCATCGTTCTCGCCGTGTGGATTCAGCAACAGGGTAGGGCCGCATGACTGAAAACCGCCCTGGAACTCGCCTGATCTCCCTGCTCGGCAGCTATGGCGTCGTTCTGGCGCTGCTGCTGCTCATCCTCTTCGGCTGGGCGCGCTATGATTATTTTCTGGGCCTGTTCAACATCACCAGCGTGCTGCGCTATAATTCGATGTTCGCGCTCGTGGCCCTCGGCATGTGTTTTGTCATCATGACCGGCGGCATCGATCTGTCAGTCGGTTCGACGGCTGCGCTCGGCAGTGTCGTTGCCGCCCTTGCCAGTCCGCAGGGTCCCTGGATCGGTCTCGGTGCCGGTCTCGGCGCCGGTCTCCTCGTTGGCTTCATCAATGCCATTATGGTCACCCGGTTGAAGATCATGCCCTTTGTCGCAACCCTTGCCATGATGCTCGCCGCCAGCGGCACGGCGCTGCTTCTCGCCGACAACCAATCTGTCTCGGTGTCTTATGAAAGCGGCTTCACGTCGATCGGCCAGGACAATTTCCTTGGCTTTCCGATACCCGCCTGGATTGCGCTTGTCGCCTATGTGATCGGCTGGATCGTCCTGAATTTCACCAGTACCGGCCGGGGCGTGCTTGCCATCGGCGGCAATGAGGACGCGACACGTCTGATGGGCCTGCCCGCCGACCGGATCAAGTTCCTGGTCTATCTTGCCAGCGGCGGGCTGGCGGGTCTCGCCGGCGTTATCCTTGCTTCGCAGTTCGGGGCCGGGCAACCCATCGAAGGCGTCGGCTGGGAGCTCTTCGCCATAGCGGCAGTCGTTGTCGGCGGCACTTTGCTCACAGGCGGCGTGGGGTCGGTCGGCGCGACACTGGCGGGCGTGCTCCTGCTCGGCATCCTCTTCAACGTTCTCAATTTTGAGAATGGAAAAGGCTGGATTTCGCTCTCCGCCTACTGGCAATCGGTGATACGTGGCCTGTTCCTGCTGGTCGTCGTGATTCTGCAGGCCAAACTTTCCTCGCGCGGCAGCGTCGCTGTCAGGGATCATTGATGCGTGACGATGCGAACCCCGAGCCATTCGGCACATTCCACGGCGAGCCGGTATTCCAGGTAACGATCCGCTCGCCTGCCGGTGCCGTTGCCAGGATTTTGAACTGGGGTGCAGTCATCAGGGACTTGCAAATCCCCCTGACGGACGGGGCCCTCCAGCGCGTTGTCCTTGGCTTTGACGAGTTCGGCGATTATCCCGCCCGTTCGCCCTATTTCGGGGCTCTGGTCGGGCGCTACGCCAACCGCATAGCGGCCGGGCGTTTCCAGCTTGATGGAAAGACGGTTCAGCTCGACCTCAATGAACACGGTATCCAGACCTTGCACGGCGGAAGCGGCGGGGTTTCGCAGCGCTTGTGGACCATCGCTGCCCTTACCCGGTCTTCAGTCACGCTCGCCATGAATTTGCCCGATGGCGATCAGGGTTTTCCGGGCAGTATGGATGTGCAATGCACCTATAGCCTCGTCGACGACCTTACGCTTCGCGTCGAGGTTGAGGCGGTCACAGATGCGCCAACGGTCGCCAATTTTGCCCAGCACTCCTATTTCAATCTTGATGGGTCCAGCGATATCCGCAATCACAAGCTGCGGATCCTTGCCGATGCCTATACGCCCGTCGACGGCAATCTTATTCCAACAGGCGAGATCGCCGCAGTCGGTGAAACGGCCTACGATTTTCGCCTGCCGCGCCGGATCGGCACGAGCGGTTCAACCCTCTACGACCATAATTTCGTCCTGAGCGAGCCCATAAGCGATGGCATGAGGTTTGCCGCATCGCTGGTGGCGGGCAATGGCCTTGCCATGCAGGTTCACACAAGCGAGCCCGGTCTGCAATTCTATGATGGGGCGAAGATTGCGGCTGTTACCGGCCATGGTGGCACGCAATATGGCCCGCATGCCGGACTTTGTCTGGAAGCGCAGCATTTCCCCGACAGCCCTAACCAGCCGCAGTTTCCGGGTACGGCGCTTCGCCCCGGCGAGACCTATCGCCAGCGCACTGAATTCCGCTTTCATAACGTCTAACTTGCCAATCACAATTTCCCGTCCTATGCCGGTCCCAGCAAAGTGGAGGCATTGATGGCTACGAATGTTGCATTGACGGGATTGGCGCGGGACATGCAGGCGCGGGCGGATACGGGCCGTCCGATCCGCATCGGCCTGATCGGTTCGGGCGAGATGGGCACGGACATCGTCACGCGGGTGGCGCATATGCCCGGCATCGAGATCGGGGCGATTTGCGAACTGAACCTTGCGGGTGCGCTGAAGGCCGTGGACATCGCCTATCAGGAGGAAGGCCATTGGCGCGAGGTGTCGAATGCACCGGCGCTCACCGCGGCAATGGAAGCCGGCAGGATCGCCGTCACCGATGATGCCGATCTGGTGCTTGACAGCGATCTGATCGACGTTGTCATCGATGCGACCGGGGTTCCGGCGGTCGGGGCCGAGATCGGCCTGAAGGCGATGGAACGCGGCAAGCACCTCGTCATGATGAATGTCGAGGCGGACGTGACCATCGGCGCCTACCTGAAGAGCGAGGCCGACCGGCTCGGCGTCACCTATTCGCTCGGTGCCGGCGACGAGCCGTCTTCGTGCATGGAACTGATCGAGTTCGTCTCGGCCATGGGCCATCCGATCGTTGCCGCCGGCAAAGGCAAGAACAATCCGCTCAACATCGATGCCATACCCGACGATTACGAGGAAGAGGCCAGGCGCCGCCACATGAATGTGCGCATGCTGGTCGAGTTCGTCGACGGCTCGAAGACCATGGTGGAGATGGCGGCGATCGCCAATGCCACCGGGCTCGTGCCGGACAGGCCGGGCATGCATGGTCCGGCGGCAACGCTCGACCAGCTGTCGAAGGTGCTCGTGCCGGAAAAGGATGGCGGCGTGCTCTCGAGGGTCGGTGTCGTCGATTATTCGATCGGCAAGGGCGTGGCGCCGGGTGTGTTTGTCGTTGCCGACATGTCGCATCCGCGCATTTCGGAGCGCATGGAGGACCTGAAGATGGGCAAGGGTCCCTATTTCACCTTCCACCGCCCCTATCACCTGACCTCGCTGGAGGTGCCGCTGACCTGCGCGCGCGTCGTGCTCTACGGCAAGGCCGACATGGTGCCGCTGGCCAAGCCGGTCGCCGAGGTCTGCGCCGTCGCCAAGAAGGACCTGAAACCCGGCGACCGGCTCGATGCGATCGGCGAATATTGCTACCGCGCCTGGATCATGACGGCGGGCGAAGCCCGCCAGGCGGGTGCCATCCCTTGCGGCCTGTTGCAGGGCGGCAGCGTCACCGCATCGATCCGGAAGGGCGAACTCATCACCAGCGCCAATGCCGCCCCCGCGCCAGGCTCGAAGATCGTCGAGCTGCGCGCGAGGCAGGACAGGCTGGTTTATGGCTCGTGAACCTCGAACGTATCCCGCTACAATAGGACAAGGAGTGCCGATATGGCATCCGCCAGAAGCTCAAGTGCAAAGCGCCGCGATGACGGCAGCAATCTTCCGTTTGCCTTCCGGCACTATCCGCCGGAACAGCTGAAGGAAGCGCTGCGCAAGATGTATTTGATACGCCGCTTCGAAGAGGGCGCAGAGGAATCCTATACGCGTGGTCTCATCCACGGCACCATGCATTTGTCCATTGGTCAGGAAGCGAGCGCGGTCGGCATTTCCATGCCGCTCGCCGAAGATGACATGATCACCTCGACGCATCGCGGTCATGGACACTGCATCGCCAAGGGCGCGGAAGTCTCGAAAATGTTCGCGGAGTTTTTCGGCAAGGAAACCGGTTACTGCAAGGGTCGTGGTGGTTCCATGCATATCGCCGATGTATCGAAGGGAAATCTCGGTGCCAATGGCATTGTCGGCGGCGGAATTCCGATTGCGGTCGGCGCGGCTCTGTCAGCGAAAAAGCAGAAGAACGGCAAGGTCGTCATCTCCTATTTCGGCGATGGCGCCAACAATGAAGGTGCATTTCACGAAGCACTCAACATGGCTTCAGTGTGGAAGCTGCCTGTGGTTTTCGTCTGCGAGAACAATGGTTACGGCATGTCGACGTCGACCAAGCGTTCGACCGCCGTCGCCAACGTCGCCGACCGTGCAGTTGCCTACAACATGCCGGGTGTCATCGTTGACGGCAATAATCTATCTGACGTGGCGGAGGCCTCGCATGAGGCTGTTGAGCGGGCGCGACGGGGCGAAGGACCTACCCTGATCGAATGCAAGACCTATCGTCATCGCGGCCACTCCAAGAGCGATCGCAACCGCTATCGGACCAAGGAAGAGATCGAAGACTGGATCACCAATCGCGATCCGATCCACCTGTTCGAGGATCAGCTCAAGGAATTCGGTTTCGTCAACGATGCCGACATCGAAACGATCCGTACAAGTGCTGAGGCGGAGATTGCCGAGGCGATCGAATTCGCCAAGAACAGCCCATCGCCGACCTTGGATAATCTGACACGCGACGTCTATACGGTTGAAATTTGATGGACAATACGATCCGTGAGCTGAGCTATTCGCAGGCAATACAGGAAGCTATGGCAATTGCCATGGAAGCCGATGACCGTGTGTTCCTCATGGGTGAGGACATTGGCGTCTATGGTGGCGCATTCCAGGTGACTGGTGATCTCGTGCACCGTTTTGGTGAAGACCGGGTGATGGACACGCCGATCTCCGAGCTCGGCGGTGCGGGCGTTGCCGTCGGTGCGGCCCTGACCGGCATGCGGCCAATCTTCGAGTTCCAGTTTTCGGATTTCGCAGCGCTGGCAATGGAACAGATCGTTAACCAGGCGGCAAAGATCCGTTACATGTTGGGTGGCGCGGTCTCGGTTCCGCTGGTAATGCGGTTTCCTGCGGGCTCGGGTACAGGCGCTGCCGCACAGCACAGCCAAAGTCTGGAAGCCTGGTTCGGCCACGTACCTGGCTTGAAAGTGATCCAGCCGTCGACGCCGTATGATGCCAAAGGTATGTTGCTTGCGGCCATCGAGGACCCAGATCCGGTCATGATCTTCGAGCACAAGTTGCTCTACAAGATGAAGGGACACGTTCCGGAAGGGCATTACACCGTGCCGATAGGCAAGGCTGCCGTGATGCGTGAAGGAACCGACCTGACGATCGTTGCTTCGGCCATCATGGTGCACAAGGCCCTGGAAGCGGCCCGCGAGCTCGAGAAAGAAGGCATCAATGTCGAGGTAGTCGACCTGCGAACAGTGCGACCGATGGACAAGGAAACAATCATCGCCAGCGTCAAGAAGACGTCGAAGCTGATGTGCGTCTATGAAGGCGTCAAGACGCTCGGCATCGGGGCGGAAGTCAGCGCCATGATCGCCGAGAGCGAAGCCTTCGATTATTTAGATGCGCCGATCGTGCGCCTTGGTGGCGCGGAAACGCCTATTCCCTATAATCCGGAGCTAGAGAAGGCGACTGTGCCGCAAGTTCCGGGAATTGTGACCAGTGCGCGCGATCTCGTCAAAGGGGTGCGTTAGATGCCCGTCGAAGTAATCCTGCCCAAGGTCGATATGGATATGGAGAGCGGCCAGATATCGCGGTGGTACGCCAAGGATGGTGATGCTGTAACCAAAGGGCAGGTGTTATTCGAGATCGAGACGGATAAGGCGGCCATGGAAGTGGATGCACCGTCTTCTGGAATTCTGCGCAACGTGACAGCAGCGGAGGGAACGACAGTTCCCGTCGGTCAGGCCGTAGCTTGGATCTTTGCCGAAGATGAGGCTCATACTGCGGCGACGCCAGCAAGCAGGGCAGAGGCGCCGGCACTTGTCACCCAGAAGCCGACCTCCGTACCAGGGCCAGCTGATGCGCAGCTTCCCGCGGTGGCAACGAGCGCTGAGAGAGACGCGGGGATCCGCGCGACGCCCCTTGCCCGGCGTGTCGCGAAGGAAGCAGGTATCGATCTGGCATCTGTTTCAGGATCGGGACCGAAGGGGCGTATCCAGAAGAAGGATGTCGAGAGTGGCGTGCGAAATGACGCTGTCGCAAAACCTGCCGTGCATGTTCGACCGACAGCTGTTGAACCGGAGGCCGCGCTTCATGCCTCGTGGCTGCGGGAAGGCAAGAATTCAGAACTTGCTCCGCTCGTCCTGATCCATGGGTTCGGCTCCGACCTCAACAGCTGGAGGCCGATGCTTGGTGGCGGCGCGCTGGATAACCCCATCCTTGCCATTGATCTGCCCGGTCACGGCGCTTCCACGCACAATATCCCGGATGACCTTCATACTATCGCCAGCCTGGTAGAACAAACGATTGCCGCCTATCACTCCGGGCCCATCATACTTGTCGCACACTCGTTTGGCGGCGCGGTTGCGACCGAAATGGCTGCGCGCAGCCATCTGGACATTCGTGCACTCATCCTGATCGCACCGGCAGGCCTCGGTCCCGAGATAAACAGCGCATTCATCTCGGGTTTTGTCCGCGCCAGGACTGAGCCGAGCCTCGTGGCATGGATGAAGCAGCTGGTCCAGGATGAGAGCATCCTGACCAAGCCTTTTATCGAAGCGACACTGGCTCAATCGCGAAATGTGGCGCTGCGCGAGGCTCAGCAACTTGTGGCGGACCGCTTCTTCGCAGATGGAACGCAGGTGATCGATGTCAGGCAAAGCCTCGGAAGCCTGTCCATTCCCGTCCGGGTTATTTTCGGCGCAGCCGACCGGGTCATCCCTGCCACGCACGCGGCCGGATTGCCGGGGGAGATTGCGGTGCATCTCTTCGCCGCTACAGGCCACATGCCTCAGCTCGAACAACGTGAAAAGATCATGCGTATTCTGGGGGAAGTCAGCCGTTCGGTAGCCTAGCGCTGCCGGGTTTTGGCGAAACCAGCGCTCGTTGAACGGCGCTACGTGCCGAAGCCAGATTGGGCATGATCCAATTTGGCTCCGCGCCAAGGAACTTGTCGAGAAAGGCTATTGCAGAGTCCGGAATCTCCCGGACGTTTTCGCGATAGGACCACCAGGTGCGCAGGTCATCGGCACAGCTGTCGATTGCAGGTGCCGTCCCGAATTCCTGTTCGCAGATGGCCGCAATCGCACCCACGCAATAGTTGGTGTACAGGAAACCCTCGGGCCAGAACTCGATGATGCTTTGCATCTGGGTGAGTTCAGAAACGGGCTGAGCCGGCCGACTTTGCACCTTTGCCGGTGCTTCGATGATCAGCTCTTTTAATACAAGGCCTGCGGCGAAGATGATGAAATCCTTGCGATCGATCCGCGCATAGGACTTTTGTTGCTCGACAGTCTCGACCCAGTTGAGAAAAGCACGCGTCAGCCTCGTCTCATCGATGGCAAATTGATAGCCGTAATGCTCCGCAATCAGCGCGGCATTCTTGCGAAAAGCCATGCGGAACCAACGCAGCTGGCGCAGCCGATGCCGTAAATCCGGCATGTGGATCAATTCGTCCCTGAACAGAAAATCCATGCCTTCTCACCTTCAATTCCATTGTAACACGTCATAGGCTGTGATGCAGCACAAGCCAAGGGTTAACAGAACAGAAATCATACATATTGACATTACGAAAAACAAATGTTCTATGTTTTTTCGTTCGATCATAGCATATGTTTGCGGTCGGGCGTTGGGAGGTTGACGACATGGCAATGTGGCAATGGGGATTGCTTGCCCTTGGAATTCTGTGGGCGCTGCAATCACTGGGCGTCTGGTATCAGATGCGCCACTACAGCGACGTGATGAAGGGCATCACTTCCAACTATAATGACGGATTTGTTGGCGCGGGCAATGTTCGCGGCCGCTTTGGCAAGGGCGTGATCGTTCTCATTCTGGTTACACCGGATCTCGTGGTTCAGCGGTTCCTCGTGATGAGCGGCAGATCGGTGTTTGCGAAATTCAAGCGGCGCGAAGAATTTGAAGGTATTTCGCTGAGTGCGTTGCGCACCGATCCTGTGATGACAGGTTTAGGAGAGCCGAACATCGCCAAAGCGGCGGAACGTGCAATAGAACAGATAGACAAGGCCAGGGCGGAGCCAAAGCGGCCCGGACTAATCGGGATCAAGCCAGTCAACGCATAGGGACCGGCCGTTTGGACAACGGTCGTAAAGGAGGAGGGAACATGTCAATTCTAACAATGCTGGCGCAACATGCGGACATCGCCGCGCACCATATTTCGGTTGCTGGGTCGATGGTCTCGGATGCGGCGCTCCATGGCAAACAGGCCATTACACACGCGGGCAACGACCTTGTCGTTCTCGCTCAGTCGACGGGAGACATCACCGTCGAAGAGTTCAAAGACAGGCTGAAGAACGTCCAGCAGGAAGAGCAACTCGGCTGGCTGACGAATATCGGCAAATACTTCATTGGTATCTTCCAGAAGGGCGGCGAAGTTTTTGCCGGCTTTGTCACGGGTATCATCCCGACGCTCGTTGTGCTGATGACCGCCTTCTACGCTTTGACGGAACTGGTTGGCGAAGAGCGTGTGCACGGGATCGCACGAGGTGCAGGCCGTATTGCGTTGACGCGTTACACTGTTTTGCCCGTCCTCTCGGTGTTCTTTCTCACAAACCCGATGGCCTATACGTTCGGTTCGTTCCTTGAGGAGAAGCACAAACCTGCCTTCTACGACGCGGCGGTTTCCTATGTTCATCCGCCGCTCGGCCTCTTTCCGCATATCAACCCCGGCGAATATTTCGTATGGGGCGGTATTCTCGTCGCGCTTCTCGAACTTGAGAAAAAAGGCGCGGTTCCCGCCGGCTATCACATCAACGTGGCCATCTGGTATGCGCTCGTTGGTCTGGTTGTCATCCTTCTCAAGGGCATGCTGACCGAGCGCATTACTGCCATCATGGCGCGCCGTCAAGGCATTGAACTTTAAGTTGGGGTGGGGAGCAGCAAAATGTCGAAAACCTATAAGGCAGTCAAAATTTCAAAGGGCAATAATGGTTGGGGCGGCCCGCTGGTCATCCAGTTGACCCCAGAGCGCAACAAGGTCGTGTCGGTGACAGGTGGCGGGATCCATCCGGTTGCACGGCGGATCGCCGAACTGACGGGCGGTGAAGCGGTGGACGGCTTCAAGGCGCCTCCCGTCGAAGGTGAAATGGGCGTCGTCGTCGTCGATTGCGGCGGTACTGCCCGCTGCGGCGTGTATCCACGGAAACGCATTCCGACCGTGAATCTGACGCCGGTTGGTCAATCGGGTCCGCTGGCGCAGTTCATTACCGAAGATATCTATGTTTCAGGCGTGAAAGAGGCGAATATCGAGCTTGCCGACGGATCGCAGCCCGCAGCTGTTGCGGGCGCAAGATCATCGCAATCCTCTCCACCCACGCCCGCCGAACTTGCCGCATCGATGGCAGGCCGGGCGGAAGCATCGGACGCCGGTGAGGGCGGTTTGATTGGCTTTATAAGTACAATCGGGCGGGCCATGGGCCGTGTGGTTGGCATATTCTTTAACGCGGGACGGCGTACTATCGATCAGGTCGTGCGCAACGTGCTGCCGTTCATGGCCTTCGTGACCATGTTGATCGGCTTCATCCTTTATACCGGAATCGGCGATGTGCTGGCGCAGCCCATGGGGCCGCTTGCCAACAATATCGTGGGCTTGCTGATCCTCTCGGCCATCTGCGGCCTGCCATTCCTGTCACCGATACTGGGGCCAGGTGCGGTTATCGCCCAGGTTATCGGAGTTGCGATCATCGGACCGCAGATCGCCAATGGCACGATCTCGCCAGCAATGGCCCTGCCTGCGCTGTTCGCCTATAACACGCAGGTAGGCTGCGACTTTGTCCCCGTTGGGTTGGCGCTTGGTGAGGCCAAGCCCAAGACAATCGAAATCGGTGTCCCAGCGGTTCTGATCAGCCGCCAGATCATGGGGCCCGTCTCCGTTGTTATCGCTTGGGTCGTCAGCCTGATCGTATTCTGATTAACGAGAAGAAAAAGAGGTTCGCCATCATGTCAGTCCTATTGAAAACACGGGTAACAGCCGTCGGACCTGAAGTGGCGGATCTTGCCGAGGGAGGCGTCGTCATTCTGTTTGCGGATGGCGCGCCGCCTGAACTCGCGGAGGTTTCGATCCTGCATGCCATGGAGGGCAAGCCATCCGATGCAGCCCCTCCCATTGGATCTGCGATCCGCATCGGGGACGTATCTGCCAGCATAACCGGAATTGGCGATTATGCCTGGCAGAAGGTCAAGGATATCGGCCATGTGGTCATTACCTTCAACGGATCGGGTCAGGTGGAACGCCCGGGCGAAATCTGCGCCTCGGAAATCGATGCGGCCGAGCTGGTTTCGGCGTTGAAAGTTGGAACGACGATTACCATCGGGTAATTATCGACACATGAATTATCGAAGAGAGATTTGAATGGAACGCTCGACAATCGTTCGGGTGCATGACGGATTGCATGCACGGCCGGCCACCAGGTTCGTCAAACTCGCCAAGGGTTTCGAATCGGATATCGAGTTGATCAAGATGGACAAGTCGGTCAGCGCCAAAAGTTCCGTCAAGCTGATGCTGTTGGGTGTCAAGGAGAACGAGGAAGTCACCGTCCGTGCGACCGGCGCCGACGAGATCGAGGCCATTGAGGCACTCATCGGCTACCTTGAAGATCCGCATGCAGGTACGGCGGATGAGGCAAGTGCTGAAGCACGTGCTGCTGAATCTGCTGCGCCTGTCAAATCCACGGTCGCTTCGGCGGATACAATCATCCCAGGCACTCGCAAGATTCGCGGTGTTGCCGCGAGCGAAGGTTTTGCTATCGGACCCGCCTTCGGCTTCTTCCCTGCAGAGATCAAACAGGAAAACCGCCTGCTCTCGCAGGATGAAATTTCCGCAGAGGCTGGAAGACTGACCCAGGCTTTCGCAACGGTTCAGCGTCGCATGGATGCGTCGCTGGCTGCGACGGATCTTGCGGAAAGCGATCGCGGCATTATCGCTGCGCTTAAGGATATTGCCTGCGACGATGAACTTACACGGGCCGCTGAAGCTCTGGTGAAGGATGGAATGGATGCGGTGTCCGCTGTTATTGGCGCCACGTCAAGGATTGCGGCGGATTTCGCATCGATGGATGATCCTTACCTCAACGCCCGCGCGGACGACGTGAACGCAGTCGGGCGGCAGATCTGCCTTGCGCTATTGGGACAGGACGATGCCAATCTGGACGCCATTCCTTCCGGTGCAATTCTGATCGCCGACGACATTGGGGCATGGGATCTTGCCCGCGCACCCTTGAACCGCATCGCGGGCGTCATATGCGGGCATGGCGGCGCCACATCGCATGTGGCGATTATCGCCCGCGCGCACGGAATACCGGCTGCGCTGGGGCTCGGGCCTTCCATCCACGACCTGCAAGAGGTCAAGACCATCGCGCTCGACGGCAATAGTGGAGATGTATTCCCCGATCCGGACCAGTCGACTGCCGATCGCTTCCACGCGCAAATTGGTGCTGAGGAAACGGAAAGGCAGGCATTGAAAGCCTACAAGAATATCATACCTAAACGCGCCGACGGCACGATCATCGAGATAGCAGCCAATCTCGGCTCTCTTGAGGAAATCGAAACGGCGCAGGAAGCGGGTGCCATGGGGGTTGGCCTGTTCCGCACCGAACTTCTTTTCATGCGGCACATTCATTTGCCATCGGAAGACCTGCAGACAGAAACTTACATGAAGCTTGCCACAGCGTTTGCGCCCGATCCCGTCATCGTCCGAACGTTGGACATCGGAGGCGACAAGCCGATATCGGGCATTGATTTTCCTGACGAAGAAAATCCTTTTCTAGGCTGGCGTGGTATTCGCATGTGTCTTGACCGCCCGGATGTCTTCAAACCCCAGTTGCGTGCTCTTCTACGTGCTGCCGTGCATGGGAACATCAAGGTCATGCTGCCTATGGTCTCCGATATTGGCGAAGTCCGCGCCACACGCAGGCTGATCGACGAGTGTGCCGCAGAACTCGTGGTCGAGGGTAAGGACCACAGGCAGTTCGACCTTGGTGTCATGGTCGAGACACCAGCTGCAGTGATGATTGCACCGATGCTCGCCAAGGAGGTGGCGTTCTTTTCCATCGGCACCAATGACCTGACCCAATACATCATGGCGGCCGATCGCCTTAATCCTACAGTTGCGAAGTTGAATGATGTCACGCATCCCGCTGTGATGGCGGCAATCGAACTGACTACCAAAGCCGGCGTCGATGCCGGTATCATGGTAGGCATGTGCGGTGAGGCGGCCGGCCGCGTCGATCTCATTCCGGCGTTCGTGAAGATGGGCCTGACAGAACTCAGCATGAGCCCGTCATCCATACAGCGCGCCAAGAAATGCGTGTCGGAACTTGCCCTAGGGTAGGTGGGGAATCAGGAACGCGAACAGAGCCGCAAGCGTTTTTGCCCTGTCGGTTGCCTCGATAGCCGCATCGAACTTTTCCTGGCGGGCCTGTAGAGCCAATAGAGCACTATCGACCAGTCTTTCACCGCCGGGCTCGTGATCGGCATAGGTCGCAAGGGCGATTGCGAGAGCGATCGAGGAAAAGCACAGATGCTGGGACTTCAGCTCCGGACGCTGTTCGGTATATCCAGGCAGCGGAATATGCGCAGACTGGTACTGCGATTGCAGTTCGATCGCCAGACGGGCGCATGCGTCTGAAATGTGCCGCAGATCTCCATCCCTCGCCTCGTACAGCAATACCCCATGACGCCGAATCATAGCCGTGTGAACGGATGTGAACGTCGATTCGTGGATAAGTGCGTTGCGCGATCCCAAGACGCTCAACAGGCGCTTCGTCAGATAATACACATCACGCCGGAACCGTGCCTCGCCTTTGGCGGTGTCAGCAGGGAAATAGATATCTAGGCTGCACGCTTCGATGGTCGTCGAATGAGCGGCCGGGTCTTGCGAGACCAGGGAAATGGAGATGGTTTCGGCGGCGGTCAAAGCCTTGTCCATCACACGGGCGGCTTTACCCAGCAACATATCCGGCAAATCCTGGGTAGCAGGTTCGCTATCTTTCCGGCTCGCTCTGATCAGATGACGCACATCGCGCAACCTGTCTTTCAGGCTAACGACAATCTCGTTCGAAAAGTCCCGGATCATTGTGGCAAACCTTTGCACGCAACTGGATAATCGTTTGTACCTTGTTTTGGTGGCTTGCTAAACAACATTCTCGTGAGGTTTAGTATGTAAGTCGCGCTTCATCTATGCAGCATTGCCGCCGCGGGAGAACGGGAGCGATCAAAGGGGGGACGATTGAGCGATCGACGCAAGCGAACCAACACGACTGCGAATCAGAAAAAGGCCGCATTGGATGTAGGCCAGCCGGACACCAAGATAAGCCGGATGCGCATGCGTGCCGCCTGGATGTATTACATCGAGCAGATGACGCAGAACGAAATCGCAGAAATTCTCGGCGTTGGCCGGGTGACCATTGTACGAATGTTGGCGGAGGCGCGGGCGCGCAATGAAGTCAAGATCGGCATCCAGGGTTATCTATCGGATCTCATCGCGCTCGAACGGCAGGTCGAGCAGCAATTCGGCCTGGAAAAGGTGATCATCGCGCCATTGTCGCATCCGGACAACGATCCGATTCCTGCGATCAGCGCAGCAACCGGGGCCTATCTCTCCGGTGTCGTGAGCAATGGGATGCGGGTCGGCGTCGGCTGGGGCAGGACGCTTCTTAGTACGTTGTCCTATCTTGAGGCGCGGGCGCTTGACGATTTTACCGTCATCTCGCTTCTGGGCGGCATAAGCCAGCCGCGCCGTTTCAACCCGGCGGAATTTGCCTGGCAGTTCGCTCAACTTTTTCAAGGCGACGGATACCTTATACCTGCGCCCGCCATGGTAGACAGCGTCGAAACCAAGACGGCTCTCATCGAGCGATGCGGGTTGAAGAGCGTATTCGAGATGGCCGAAGACCTGGACCTTGTCCTGCTCAGCGTCGGCGCCATCGAAACGGCGTCCAGCACTCCTTACCGCATTGGCTTTCTCAACGAAGGCCACCAGTCATCCTTGGCGGAGCGGGGCGCCGTGGGAGATCTCCTTTTCCATTTTTATGACAAGGAGGGTCGCCTGGTCGATCATCCGATCCATGACCTGGTGATGTCGGTGGGTATCGACACCGTCCAGCGCGTTCCGGTGCGAGTCCTGACCTCGGGTGGCAAGGAGAAAATCAACGCTCTTTATGGAGCGATGAAGCTAATTCGGCCGACGGTATTCATTACCGATGAGGAAAGCGCCAGGCAGTTGTTGGTAGTGGCACAAACGGAATTGTGACTGGCAGCAGGCTGGCATTGCCCCTGGTGACGGACGCCATTCCAATCATAGAGCAGCTTGTATGGAACGCGTAGTGTAGCGATCGTCCCAATGGGACGAGGGTTGTCATGTTTGATTGAAGTCATCATACAAAAAGCAAATACTTGTATATTGACATTATGAAATCGTCCCTTTACCCAATGGCTTGGGAGAATACCGACCACGCCAAGCTGCCATTCGCCTGTTCCTGAAGTGGCCGAATTGCATGCAGGGCGAGATCGTTCAAAAAGGGAGGAACTTTTGATGCATTTTTCACGATTAACGACGATGGCCTTTGCTTTCGCTTCATTGCTGGCCAGCTCTGCCAGCGCCCAGACGGTACTGCGCTCGGCTGATACTCACCCGGATGGCTATCCGACAGTGGAGGCAGTGAAGTATATGGGTGAGCTCATCAAGGAGCGCACAGGCGGACGGTATGCGGTTGAAGTCTATCCCTCTGCGCAGTTGGGCGAGGAGAAAGACACTATCGAGCAGACGCAAGCCGGCGTTTTGGATTTCAACCGTGTTTCCATGGGACCCTTCAACGGCATCGTCCCGGAAACGCGGGTACCCTCGTTGCCCTATATCTTCCGTTCGGCCGATCATATGCGACACACTATGGACGGGCCGATCGGAGGTGAACTTCTCAAAGCATTCGAAGCCCATAATCTCGTGGGTCTGGCCTTTTACGACTCTGGTGCACGCTCGTTCTACAACAGCAAAAAGCCGATAACCTCGCTTGCAGATATGAAGGGGATGAAGTTCCGTGTCATTCAATCCGACGTCTTCGTCGATATGGTAAATCAACTTGGCGCCAACGCCACCCCGATGGGATATGGCGAGGTCTATTCCGCCCTTGAGACTGGCGTCATCGATGGAGCTGAAAACAATTGGCCAAGCTTCGAATCCGCAAAACACTATGAAGTCGCAAAATACATCACGCTTGACCAGCACCAGATGGTACCGGAAGTGCTGGTGATGTCAAAGACGAGCTGGGACAAGCTCAGCTCTGAGGATCAGGCGATTGTAAAGCAGGCAGCGAAGGATAGCGTCAGCAAGATGCGTGAACTCTGGGATGCACGGGAAAAGAAGTCACGCGCGATCGTGGAAGCAGCGGGTGTCAAGGTCAGCGAAATTGACAAGCAACCGCTGATCGATGCCATGAAGCCGGTCTATGACAAGTACTTGTCCACGCCTGAGTTGAAAGATCTCGCCACCCGCATCCAGGCTACCGAGTAGCGGTCGATGCTGACGAAGGCCGGATGCCGTGGCGTATCCGGCCCAAGCTACCAAGGGATTTGTGGGAGATCGATATGGCTAATGCCAATGGCCCAGTTGAAGGTCTGACTGGCGCTTCACGGCGAGGACGCATTCTTCGCTATAGCGCGGTACTATCCAGAATATGCGACGGAGCGCTTTATGTGGCCGGCTTTGGACTTGTTCTCATGACGATGCTTGTTGCCTATCAGGTGTTTTCCCGTTTCGTCCTCAATTCGTCACCAAGCTGGACCGAGACGGGGGCCATCATGGTGATGAGCTGGTTCATTTTTCTCGGCGCAGCGGTCGGTGTACGCGAAAACTTCCATATGGGCTTCGATGTACTGCTTTATGTATTGCCGCAAGGCAGCAAGGGTGTCCTGCGGCTGGTTTCGGACCTCATCGCGCTAACTTTCGGTCTGGGCATGGTCTGGTATGGCTGCAAGCTTGTTGCTCTTACCTGGCAATCGACCATCCCGTCACTCGGTCTGCCGGGCGGTTTCGATTACTTGCCGCTGGCAACGGGAGGAGCGTTGATCTGTCTCTTCTCCTTGGAACGCATGATGCTGCGGTGGGCGGGGGTCAGTGTCGACAAGGACATCAACCTCGAAGAAGTGCCCGACATGCCTGTCGTGCAGGAGGCCTGACACATGGACCTCTGGGTATTGTTCGGGGTATTCACGCTGCTGATGTTTATCGGCACGCCCATCGCCTTTTGTCTTGGTGCTGCCAGCTTTGCCACGGTGGTCTACCTGGGGCTGCCGCCCATGGTTGTGTTCCAACGTTTGAATTCCGGCATGAGCGTCTTCTCGTTGATGGCGATACCGTTCTTCATCTATGCCGGGGATCTGATGGTCCGCGGTGGCATTGCCCAGCGCATCGTTGCATTTGCCGGATCTCTGGTGGGTCACCTGAGGGGCGGGCTGGGGCAAGTCAATATCATTGCGGCGACCCTGTTCGGCGGTATCTCCGGATCGGCAGTCGCCGAGGCGGCAGCTGTTGGCGGACTGATGATTCCACAGATGAAAGCTCGCGGCTACGGCGCCGACTATGCAGTCAATGTGACCTCGATGGCGGCGCTCATCGCTTTGCTGCTGCCACCCTCGCAAAACATGATCATCTATTCTATCGCAGGCGGCGGCAAGATCTCCATTGCCGACCTGTTTACCGCCGGCATTCTTCCCGGTTTGCTGCTTGCCTTGGCGCTCATGATCACAGCCTATCTCGTAGCGCGAAGCCGCGGCTACCCGATCGAGAAATTTCTTGGCTTCGCCAGGGCCGGCCATCTCGCGATGATCGCACTGCCTGGTTTGCTGCTTATCGGCATCATATTCGGTGGCGTTCGTTCCGGCGTGTTTACCGCCAGTGAAAGTTCCTGCATAGCTGTCATCTATGCGATCCTTGTGACAGTACTCGGATACAAGTCGATGAAATGGACGGACTTCGTCCATGCGACACTCGGGGCTGTTCGAACGACAGCGATGGTTCTTCTTATCATCGGTACAGCGGCCTCCTTCAGCTGGCTCATGGCTTATCTGAAGGTGCCGTTGGCGCTGATCGCGGGAATGAACGCCATCTCCACTGATCCGCTGGTAGTGCTTCTGCTGCTCAATGTTCTGATGCTGGTGCTGGGCACATTCATGGATATGGGGCCGATGATCATCATCTGCACCCCGATCTTTCTGCCCATGGCACAGCACTACGGTGTGGACCCCGTGCATTTCGGCGTCATTCTTATCCTCAACCTTGGCATTGGGCTGAACACGCCGCCTGTCGGTACGGTCCAGTTCGTTGCCTGTGCGGTAGGCAAGATCACCGTGTGGGAATCGATGCGTTCGATCTGGCCGTTCTATGGTGCCGGAATTGTGGTTCTGGGACTGGTGACTTATATTCCGGCGATCTCGCTCTGGCTTCCGAGCGTCTTCAAATAGGAGGCAGAATGGCAACGGACATAGTCGGTAATCTCAAGGTCGCTCGAAAGCCCAAATTGTCGGAGACCGTGGTTGATGCAATTCGCGAGCAACTGCGATCCGGCATGATCCAGCCGGGACAGAAATTGCCGACCGAAGGTCAGCTCACCGAAGCATTCGGTGTCAGCAGGACAGTCATCCGAGAAGCGCTGGCAACGCTTGCAGCCTCAGGTCTCGTGGAGCCACGGCAGGGCGCGGGCGTCTTCGTTGTCGAGCAGATATCGACAGCATTCGGCGCTCTCACATCGGAGATGGGCACCAAGGATTCCATCGCGCTCAATGTGCTCGAGGTGAGGTTGGCGATCGAGATCGAATCGGCGGGCCTTGCTGCCATCCGCCGCAATGCCGCGCAGGAAGCGGCGATACAGGAAGCATTCTTCGAGTTCGACGACTTGCTGCTCAAGAGCGAACCGACAGGGCCTGCGGATCTTGCCTTTCACAGGGCGATTGCCAGTGCGACCAACAATCCTTTCTATGTCGAAATGCTTGACGTGCTAGGAAGGCGTGCCATTCCCTGCGACGTGACTTCGCCCTGGTCCACCGAGATCGTGCAGTCAGATAACTATCAGCGCGGGTTGCAGCGCGAGCACCTGGCGATCCTGGGGGCCATCTCTGCGGGTGATGCCGAGACTGCCCGCAATGCGATGCGGCTGCACCTCACCGCCAGTCAGAAGCGCTACCGCGAACGGCTTCAGGCGCGCCAAAGCTTTTACAAATCCGCCTCGGCGGTACCGTCGAATAAATGAACAGAATTGCAGGATTACATGACTCAGGACCGAACCGAATATACCTCCCGCTATGCCATCGATCCTGCCGCTGCCGCAGTGATGGGAACAGATGAACTACGACATAACTTTCACATCGGAGACCTGTTTCAGCAAAACCGCGTTCTTCTCCATTACACACATTACGATCGCATGATTGTTGGAGGTGCCACGCCGATTGGCGGACCGCTCGCCCTTGAGACGATTAAACCGGCGGGAACAAAAAATCTCCTCGATCGCCGCGAGATGATCGTCGTCAACATCGGCGGCACGGGCCAGATCAGTGCGGATGGGCAGTCATACAACCTGGCTCAGCGCGACATGCTCTATCTGGGCATGGGAACCAACGAAGTGTCATTCACCTCCACCGACAGGGACTTGCCGGCGAAGTTTTACCTCCTGAGCGCCCCGGCGCATCAAACATATCCTACCCGCCACATTCGTATTGGCGACGCCAAGCGTGTCGATCTCGGTAGCCAGGCAACGTCCAACGAGCGGTCGATCTTCCAGTTCATCCATGCGGACGGTGTAAAGACCTGCCAGCTCGTCGTCGGAATGACGCAATTGGCGAAGGGGTCTGTCTGGAACACGATGCCTTGCCACGTGCACGATCGGCGCATGGAGGCATATCTCTATTTCGATTTGCCGGAGACTGCTTGCGTGTTCCATTTCATGGGTGAACCCGATGAGACGCGCCATATCGTGATGCGGAACGAAGAAGCGGTTCTGTCTCCGGGCTGGTCGATACATTCCGGTGCTGGCACCTCGAACTATGCTTTCATATGGGCGATGGCCGGCGACAATGTCGACTATACGGACGTCGATCCCGTAGCAATCGAAGATCTGCGATGAGCGCATTGCCGACAGGAGGCTTTTCATGACCGCAACGAAGATATTCAACCATGCGGACGAAGGAACTTGGACCGGGACGCCAGACGGCAACCGGCGGCGCGTTCTCCTTCACACGGACGAGTTGATGCTGGTGGAGTTTGCCTTCGAGAAGGGGGGAATAGGTGCCCTGCATTCCCACCCGCATGTGCAGGCAAGCTATGTAGCCGAAGGTCGGTTCGAAGTTACGATCGATGGAAAGACAGAAGTGCTGGAGCAAGGGAGCAGTTACATCGTCCCCTCGAATCTCGTCCACGGTGTGAAGGCGCTGGAAGCCGGAAGACTGGTGGACACTTTCACGCCACACCGCGCCGACTTCCTCGATTGATACTGCCCGGGGGGCGGGGGCGGCAGCGAGGCTAACATGCCACGTTTCAGTCAAAAGGCGATGGAGCGGCCACGTTCATTCGCGGCGGCGAGGTAGACGTCAATCGCCCGCCCGACCCCATTCTAGATTTAATGGCAGTCGCGCCCACTTTGCTCGTAAACGATGTTGCCCGAGATTGCCACACCCGACGCTTGAGGCAGGCCGGCTGCTAGCTATTGCCCGCCCACGAGGGCCGGCGCGGAATTCCGTCGTTTTCCGGGGAAACGTTGGACACACAGCCGCTCAACATCGCCAGCACAATAACGAATAACAAACGCATCTTCTGCTCCGGGATTGTCTGAGGTGTGGGCAAGAATGCCCAGATCATTTGAATGTAGGTGCAACAAGACAGGCGGACAAGCTCGGGCGTCCTGCGTTCACACATGCGCAGGGCAAAACCAATGCCATGGCCAGTCAGCCTCTCGGCAGCGCGATCTCGATATCAAGGGCCACGACTGATATGGCGAGCATCGTCAGTGTCGCCAGCACGAACAGACTGACCGCCAAATTTAAATGTTGTCCACCGGGAGCCATTTGGTGCCTCCATGCGTTGACATTGAATTGAGGAAAATGCGACAGATTTGTGATGGTTTTGTGACATGTCAAGTTCACGTAGATCGGGTGGTTCATGAGTGTCCGGCTCACCGATGTAGCCAATAGCGATCTCCCATTGACGGCGTCCGCTTCTATGAAGCCGGGTGGAGTGTTTTTACTTGCCTGCATGGTTTCGGCGCTGCTGCTAGGGGCCGGTCTCCTGCAGGATCTGTTACTCTATTCTAACGCCAAACCGGACCTTTCCAGCAAGATTTGGCTGCTCGACGTCGACTCGGAGGAGAGTGCTTTCACGTGGCTTTCTGTCGTGGTGGCGTTTTCCGCTGCATGGCTGCTTTTTCTGGCAAGCAATGAGGCGGCCATGCGCGGCGGCCGGTTCAGATACCACTGGTACGCACTCACAGTCCTTTTTCTATTGCTGTCATTCGACGAATTCGCAGGCATTCACGAAAAGATCTCGGCCGCCTTATCGGGAAGGATGGAGCACACCGGCCTGATGTATTTTGCCTGGGCCGCGCCGGCCGGTATCCTCAGCCTGATCGGTCTTGCTGCCTTCATCCCGTTTATACGATCGTTTCCCTTGGCTCTCGCCGGGCTTCTCATGCTTTCCGCGCTGATTTTTCTTGGCGGCGCCGTCGGGTTCGAGATGGTGGGGGGCAGTGTCGCGGAAGTGGAGGGCATCGCGTCGTTTCGTTACCGGATATTGACGAATCTCGAGGAAGGTCTCGAAATGGCAGGGATACTGATCTTCATTTATGTGTTGCTGTGCCATCTGAAGCGCACCGGAGTGACGCTCCACCCGAACGCGTAGATCGTAGATCATTCGGCCTTCGCCCACCGATGGAGCAGGTCCAGTACAGTCGGCGTGTACATGTCATCACGCCCGAGCGTCTTTCCAAGCGCTGCTTCCATAAGAATGATATTGGCTAGTAGTAGCATCTTTCTTGAAATCTAGCCTTGCCGCGCGCCGTTGCGAAGAATGGTTAGGAACAGTCTTAAATGCCATTTGAACGTGCTTTAAGATCATCTTTGGCAGCCGGCGAGAGTTCTGCGAGCAATATCAGCCATGTAACTATTTTTTAAGTATAGTATAATTGCGTTCTAAATAAAACGGCGTAGAGTTCATTTCTGTTGGCTGCGGAGTAGCAGGCCTCGGAAGGGAAACCGGCTCATGCAGCCCGAACAGGGAGTGCATGACCATGGCATTAGATCCCGCACTTTTTGCATTTCTAGAAGTTTATAATGGAAGTTGGGTGCCGCTTCCCATCAATCGGGGCGGTGGGACCACCGGCGATGACGATATTCTGATTACCGGTCTTCTCGCCGGTCTTGCGGTCGATGGAGGGGGCGGTGATGACCGTATACGCGTCACCGGCCTCGCCGGCACTGTGCAGGGTGGTATCGGCAGCGATCAGATATATGGCGGTGCCGGCATCAACATCATAGATGGTGGTGCAGACAATGATTATATTGAAGGCGGGGGAGGCATCGATACGCTCAATGGCGGCGATGGTGATGACACGCTGAGCTATGAGAGCGCGACAGGCGGCGGTATCACTCTAACGCTTAACGCAAGCGGTGGCGTCAATGTCGGCCAGTTCCTTCCCGGCAGAAGCAATGCCGGGGTCGATGTTATCATTGGCGGCTTTGAAAACGTCGTCGGCACCAACCTGAATGATTGGATCACCGGCAATACCGAGGCAAACAAGCTTATTGGCCTTGACGGCAACGACACGCTGAATGGTGGGGTTGGCGATGACACACTGATCGGCAGTGCTGGCAACGATACACTCGTAGGCGGCGCGGGTGCGGATACGCTCAATGGCGGCGATGGCATCGACACGTTGAACTATGGGGCCACGACAGGTGGAGGCATCATTCTAGTTCTTGAGGGTGGAGATATGGACTTGCCTATTTTCGACCCTGAAGACAGCAACGCCGGCTTAGATGAAGTGCTTGTAGGTTTCGAAAACATAATTGGAACAAACCAGGATGATAGGATCCATGGCAGTTTGGGTGTCAACATCCTGAGTGGGCTTGCCGGCAATGATACAATCTACGGCGACTGCAGAATTCCTTTCCATGAAGCCGGAGGAGACGACATCATCATCGGAGGCTTGGGCGCAGACGTGATGGACGGGGGTGGCGTTCTAACCGGTGGCACCGGCAACGCTGATAAAGGTAACGATACTTTCCAGTTCCTCACCAAGGCCGATTTGATCGGAGATGTAATAAACCACTTTCATTGTCATGACGGCACGAAGTTTGACGACACACTTGATTTCAGTGCGATCGATCCAGACGGCAATCCGAGCAACGGAAATGGAACTTTCACGATGGGGAGTGCGGCCGGGCAAATTCTTTTATCTTACATATCGGTCAATCAGTGGACGGTGCAGATTGTCGGTCAAGCAGGTGTAATGACCGTAAACACCGAAGCCAACTCATATTGGGGGCTGTCAGCCGCCGATTTCATTTTGTGAAATGTGTTCGGTAACGGAAATTGAACGCGAGTGCGAACACTCTGTCTAAGTGAAGCTGGACACGTCATGGATTCCATGGCGTGTCCATTCCGACCGCCTGTACAGTAATCGCTACTTCAGCGAAGATAGCGCAGCAAATTTGGAAAGCGATTTGCTCTAAAACTGGGTGTCAAAATCTCAAAACTGCGCGACAAGCTACAACGGTCAAGAAGAATGGTGGGCCCGGAGGGACTCGAACCCCCAACCAAGCGGTTATGAGCCGCCGGCTCTAACCAATTGAGCTACAGGCCCCACCTGAAAATCAGACCTCGCGACAGAAGCCGAACGTCTGACCGCGATCAATAGCGGGAAAAATATCGAATGCAATCCCCGACTTGACCTATCCGCTGTCTCTTGGCCATTTTCCGCAGAAAACAATGATGGCCAAGGCGGAAAAGGCATGCCTGACCCCGACACATGACCACCTAGCATTCAATTTCGCCTTCGAGACCGAGTTCCTTCGCTCGTGTTGAACACATCTGCCTGAAGCGGGGATGCTCCCTTAGGGGATCAAGATCCGAATCATACTTGAACCACATCATCTGCTCTCTTGTGTTGCGCGGTACGACGTGCTGGAGGAGGTCAAGCGCCTGCTCGGCGTCACCGAGGATAGAATAGGCGCACGCGACATTGTAGTGACCATAGATATCGTCAGGTGCAATCGCCAGCGCGCGGGCAGCCCAGTCTCTCGCCCGCTCCTTTTGGCCAAGGTGAGCGAGCGCGAGTGCGCCCCGATGGGCCGGGCTTGAGTTTTCCGGATGCAGGAGCAGCGCGCGCTCGGCTCGCTCTATTCCGCGTTGGGCCCAGTTTTCGGTCTCCGTTTTCATTCCCAGCGCCTGGTACACCGAAGTCAACAGGATCGGCGAGACGTAATCATCGGGTCTTATTTCCGCAGCCCTGACAAAATAGATGGCTGCGTCGTGGAGATCGCCCTGAGTATAGAGCAACCGCGCGTAGAAATAGTTGGCTTCGTATAGGTCCGGCTCGAGTTCCAGCGCACGCTTGAGTTCGACGATCCCTTCCGCGCGCCTTTCATTGCGCAGCAAGGCCAGTCCTCTGGCCGCGTGCGCCTCGGCGAGGTCCGGGTCGAGCGCCAGGGCCTTTGCACTCATTTCCAAAATGCCATCGAGAGACACTTCTTCGGAATGCCAGCCGTGCAGGGCTGAGTCGCAATTGGCAATTCCGGCATAGGCACGGGCATAATGCGGATCGATTTCCACGGCCCTGGTGAACATTCGGCGCGCAAGCAGCAAGTAGGCCTTGGTCCATTCATGCGAGAACTGCCGCCCTCTAAGGTAATATGTATAGGCTTCGACGTTTTCCGTCGGCGGGCGTGCAACAGCTGCGCTTTCTTCGGGCAGCAGTTTGACCTTCAATTGATCGACAATAGAACGCGTGATTTCATCCTGAATGGAGAAAATATCTGTCATGCTGCGATCGTAGCGATCGGCCCACAGATGTCCGCCATTCTTCGCATCGATGAGTTGTCCCGTGATGCGTATGCGCTCTCCAGCCTTGCGGACACTTCCCTCGAGCACAAAACGGATACCGAGTTCCTGGGCGACCTGCTTTACCTTTACGGACTTGCCCTTGTAGGTGAAAACCGTATTGCGAGCAACGACGTGCAGGCCCGAAATCTTCGAGAGGTCGGTGATGATGTCTTCTGTAATACCGTCTGAGAAATATTCCTGTTCGGGGTCGCCGCTCATGTTTGTGAACGGGAGCACGGCGATGGACAGGTCGCTCATGTCCTTGGCGGAAACCGCTGCGGGCGGGCGAGGCTGCGTTGTGGAACCCGCGTTGAGCACGATATTATAAACGCGGATTGGGCGCTCGATATTCTTTAGCGCACGTTCACCCATATCTTCGAATGCGAGATCGAGCCGGCTGCCGACGTGTTCCCGTACCGACGCGGAAACCGAAATGCCCCCCGGAGCCGCGATACCTTCGAGGCGAGCCGCCACGTTGACGCCATCCCCGAAAATGTCACCGTTCTGAACTATCACATCGCCGAGATTGATGCCGATCCGGAACTCGATACGGCGATCGGGTTGAACGTTTTCATTGCGCTCGCGCATGCCGCGCTGGATTTCGGCAGCACAGAAGACGGCATTGACAACGCTCGTAAACTCAACGAGCAGCCCATCTCCGGTCATCTTCACTATGCGCCCCTGGTTTTCCGCTATCCTCGGGTCGATCAATTCAGACCGGTGCCGATCAAGAGCGGCGAACGTTGCCGCCTCATCGTTGCTCATAAGCCTGCTGTAACCCGCTACATCGGCAACAAGAATAGTGGTCAGTCGACGTTCCACGCGGCCCCCAAGCATCACGATTATTGATTATGCGGCTATACTATCCGAAACTTTTCGGAACGTCGCCTGACTACATTTTCGTATGGAGGCGCAGACCCGGCCCCACCACGCTATATCTTGGAAAGTTCAGTTGGATTGGTCGAGGGCATGCGGAGCAGGCTGCCCCGGATTTTCAGACTCCCCAGTCCGATTGCCCGTCAAGAAGAAGGCGGCAATGACTACCACCAGTGCAACTGCTGCAATGAGGATCGTTGTTCGTCTGTGCATGACATCCCTCCGGTCTCCTCGTTAAATCCGGGACGGAGCGTATGGTTCCGGACGAAGCAGTGCCTTCACGCCCGTCCGGCTTCGGGGACAACGGCTATCGCCCTGGAAAAGATGATCACGGCGAAGAGCAGAACACCAACGAGAACTATGATGGAACCTATGCCCACGAGTGGCTCCAGCTGCCGATTGCCGAGTTCCATGAAGTAGAGCGCCGGCAGCATTACGATGAGACCCAATGTATATACGAAATATTGGACCATCGCCAATTTCTTGCCCGCCTTGGATGGATTGAGCGCGTAATAACCGCCGAATATCGCGCAAGTTACCCACCCGAGGAGATTTAGATGGGCATGAGCTCCGATCACAATGTGATTGCCGGAAATTCCCATTTGCAGGCCCATTGCCAGCCCGACGATGAGGCAAATGACCGCCGTCTTGAAGAAAAGCTGAGAAATCTGTGGCATTTGGCTCCCCCGAACCCGTGTTTAACGCTTAGCAGGGACAATACACCCGAGCTGGGCGTGTTTCCAGCAAGTTGACTTAATCATTAAGAATGAGGGGGCACGGGGGCGGCTGCCGCAATATTTTCCATCGGGGCGCGTACGGTCCAGACGACGCGGGTCGGTGTTTGCTCAAGGATGCCTTCTCCGCCAAGCGACAGCGGCGTCACGCGCTCCAGAACAACCCTGCCAAATCCCTTGTTGGGGTGGAGCTTTACCGGTGGTCCTTCAGTCTCCGTCCAGGCGAGATAGAAGGTTTTGCCGCTATCGCCAACATGCCAGTCGACGGCGATATTACCGCGCTCAGCCGAAAAAACGCCATACTTGGCCGAATTCGTCGCAAGTTCATGGAACGCAATTCCCAGATACTGAACAGCATTGGGCTGGAGGACAATCGAGGGACCAGAGATGGCTATGCTATTCTCATCGCCGAACGGTTTGATTTGCGCCAGAAGCAAATCCGCCACGGTTGCGCCGCGCCATTCGGCGTGGACGAGAAGATCATGCGAGCGCGCGAGCGCCATGATCCTTTCGCGAACCTGTTGCTCGAACTCAGCGCTGTCTCCAGCGCGATTGCTGGTTTCGCGGATCATGGAAAGGATGACGGCATATTGGTTTTTAACGCGATGGTTGACCTCGCGCATCAACATGACGATGCGATCTTCCTTCTCTTTCCTTTCGGAGATGTCCCGAGCGATCTTGGAGGCTCCAACAATCCGCCCCGTGGAATCCTTGACTGGCGATACGGTTAGCGACACGTGAATACGCGTTCCATCCTTCCGCCTGCGGATCGTCTCATAATGATCTATCCGCTCGCCCTTGCCGACCTTATTGACGATCGACGCCTCTTCGCTCAATCTTTCCGGCGGGATGATCTTGGTAATTGAAGCGCCGACCATTTCTTCGGCCGTGTAGCCAAAAATACGCTCCGCGGCCTTGTTCCAGCTGCGTACGATACCTTGGAGGGATTTGCTGACGATGCCGTCGTCAGACGATTCGACGATTGCCGCGAGATGCTGCGCCGACTCTTCGTTTCGTTTCTGGTCCGTAACATCGACCAGCATGTTCAGAGCGCCAATGGTTTCGCCGAAGCCATTTCGGAGCAGCACGGGGAAGGGGCGAAAGATAATCCGACTGCCATCCGGGCGCTCGGCTATAGCCTCAAGTCCTCGAACTTCGCGATCCTCGTGCAAGCTTATTGCCATCGGACATTCGTCGTGCCGCATCGGCGTTCCGTCTGTGTAATACAGCTTCCACGTACCGCACCACATTTCCTCGCCGATCCGGGGCTCGCGTCCCCAGAACTCGGCTGCTGCACGATTGTAGAATGTGATGACACCAGACTTATCCGTCGTATAGACCGGAATCGGTAAAGACATGACCAAGGAATCACGGCTGAAGCTGTCTAGGCTATGCAAAGCCGCAAGTGAAGAAGCAAAATTGCTTTGCGCAATATCCACTATTTTTCCTGCTCGGTAACGTATCGACTATCCAATATAAGTGAATAGCCCCCCATCTACAACAAAGTCCAACGCTCATCCCCAAACTGTCGTTAGAGGCTTTTGGTTCCACTATTCAAGTCTGATGGATTGGTGTGGCAGCTTTCGCGTTACATGAGGCAAATGGGGGTGAGGAGGTTCGCTGTGACCTACGCGCTGAGATTTACAAGTCTGCTGTTTGTCGTGCTCGCCCTCGTTCCGGCAGGTGCTCATCTTTTCTCCATGCTTGGCAAGTTGCGGCTCAGCCGCGCGGAATACCTAGCCGCGCAAAGGGCCTACGATGGATGGAGCCTCTTTGGGATTGTGGTGTTCGGCGCGTTGATCTTGTTGTTCGCGCTTGCCGTAAGGCTTTATCGCTCAGGGGAGCCTTATGCACTGACGGTAACGGCATTTCTTTGCGTCGCCGGCACCCAGGCCGTTTTCTGGCTGTTCACTTTTCCAGCCAACAGGGCGACGCATAACTGGACCGTTTTACCGGAAGGTTGGGAGGCGATCCGTTTACAATGGGAGTACTCACACGCCGCAAGCGCAATCCTGAATTTCATTGCACTTGTCGCCATGCTCATTTCGATAATCAGAACGAACTGAAACGGCGCACGAACAAGGTTCATGCGCGCCTGTAATCAAGTGGATGAACTGTCAATGCGAGTTTACAATATGACTGTCAAACCGCGAAGACGACAGCTGCAACCGCCAGTGCGCCAAACAAAATCATAGAGCATGTCATCCAATTGGAGATATCGCCGTTTTCTTTCGTATGTCGCATCGCCTGACTCCTCATGAGCGTAGCCGGGGGGACCGGCGCGTTCTCAAAAAATCATGAGCACCCGTCGCTGACATTCTCTGCCAGCGATCAATCTGAATTTTTGTGATCATGTGCGAACCAGAACAACGGAAAATCCATCCCATCGCCTACTTCACCGGAGGGGATTATAGCGCTTTCAATGTAGACTGCAATTTGCGCCATGCCTCCGTTTCATCACATTTTGATATCGAGTGAAAGGAATGTGATACCAGCCGATTCCTATGCCGCGTTCGCCTCGACAAGCTTGGGAAAGGTCATTCGCACCATTGCCCCACGCCCCGCAAAACTCGCCGGCACGTCGAGCATCTCCAAGTGGCCGCCATGGTCCTCGACAATTTTCTTGACGATGGCGAGCCCGAGCCCGGTGCCCTTTTCACGGGTTGTCACGTAAGGTTCCAGCAGTTGATGACGGTTCTCCGCAGGCAGCCCTTTGCCATTGTCCAGAACCTCGACAATGATAGATGAACCGGTGCTCGCCGCGCGAACGAGGATAAGCCCCTCCTCGACTGTTCCAGCCTTGACCACCGCCTCGATGGCTTCTGAAGCGTTCTTGATGATATTGCCGAAGGCTTGACCGAGCAGGCGATTATCGAAATTGCCGACGAGCGGTTCGTCGGCAAAGTCATGCTGAAACCTGATCTGACTATTGCTGATTTCCACGAGGAACGACGCATCACGTAGCACATCGCGGATGTCAGTCGGCGCCAGCTGCGGCTTGGGCATCCGTGCGAATTCCGAAAATTCGTCCACCATGCGGCCTATGTCGCCAACCTGACGGATGATGGTCTCGGTGCATTGGTCGAAAACCTCGCGATCCTCGGTAATCACCTTTCCATAGCGACGGCGTATCCGTTCGGCGGAAAGCTGGATAGGTGTCAGCGGGTTCTTGATCTCGTGGGCAATGCGCCGCGCTACGTCGGCCCATGCTGAGGAACGATGCGCCGCGACAAGATCCGTAATATCGTCGACGGTGACGACATATGAGGTGTTTTGCGTGTCGGCGTCTTCGCGTGTGATCTGCACGTTGAACGAGCGCGCCAATCCGTTGCGGGTAATGCTGACCTGTTTGCGGCTGGAAGACCTGCCATTTTCGCGTGCCGCCGCGAAGACAGCGCCGATTTCCGGAAGTATATCGATGAGATTTTTGCCTATCGCCTCTCCGCCATCAATCGAGAGCATTTGTTCGGCCGGCCGGTTGAGGCCTGCAATATCGCCATGTGAGTTTACGCTGATGACGCCGGCCGTGACGCCGGAAAGCACCGCTTCCGTAAAGCGCCGGCGCTCGTCGATTTCGTCCTTCGCAGAGATCAGATCATGGTGCTGGGTTTTGAGTTGCCCGACCATATTATTGAATGTGTGTGATAACGAACCGATATCGCCATCCGATGCTCGAACCGGCACGGAGACGTCGAAATTGCCGGTCGAAACATCGCTGGCTGCGCCGATTAGCAGACGAATGGGCCTGACCACGCGATTGGCAACGGCAATTCCCGTCCACACGGCAGTCAGCAGCAGCAACAACGTCAACTCGATATAGAGCAGCGCATAGGCGATCTGCGTGTTCCTCCTGTTGCTGGCGAGGGATTGGTACTCGGCGTTATTGTCGGTCATCACGCGCATATTATTGAGAGCGGACGAGTCGACCGCGCGGATCGTATAGAGATACAAATCCGGCAGTGCCTGCGTCTTGATGATTGCACCCACAAGGCTGGTGGACCCGGGCGGTATCAGCACTGGCCTGTCGCCCGCTGCGCTCCTCAGGGCCTCCAGGGGGGGTGGAGGCAAGGTGTGGTCATTAACGAGCTGCGCGCTCACGACAACCTCGCCATTCGACTTGACCAAGGATGCGCCCAGCAAATTGTTGCGGTCGGCATCATAGGTCAACCAATTGGCGAAAGCCCCGCGATCGAGGCTGTAGAGCATGCGGCGCTGATCGAGATCGATTGCCATGGAGAGCGTGGTAGTCAAAAGGCTCTGCGCGTTGTCTTCCGTGTAGGATTGCGCCGCCTTGATCGACATGTCGATGATCTGGTTGTTCTCTGGATTGATCCAGGAGTTCAACCGGCTATCGAGTACGACGAGCGAGAAACAGGCGACTATGATAGAGGGAATAGAAGCGATCAATGCGAAGATGATCGCAAGGTTCGTATGAAGATCTCTGTGCTTTTCCTTGCTTTTGAAGAGGAACAACTTCCGAAGGGTGGCGTAGGACAGGTAGACGAGCACCAAAATCGAGACAGCGTTGGCGGCGATAACGATCTGCGTCGTCTGCTTCGTGGGTGAAATGTCGGTGACGCCCATCATGATGACGAACGAGACAATGGTCGTTGCCAGCGAGAGGAGCGTCATGATCAACGCGCCTTTCGGCAGAACCTGCGGTTTGACAAGGGTCTTGCTCATCTGCTGTCGATTATCTCTCGCAGCGTTAGTTGTAAAGGAAGCTTGCGTCTGGTGCCGGATTTGCGGCAACAGAGTTCGCGGCGATGCCGCCATCAGAGCACTGATATGCAAAAAGGCGCAGATTTTTGACGATACGACCCATCATGAAATTTCCACATCCGGCGCTCCGTTCACCTGCACAGCCGGTTGCCGAGTTCGGGGATGAGCTTCACCTGCTGAGCGAGGATCTCCTCGACACGATGCGCAATGCTCCAGGGATAGGGATCACTGCCCCGCATATCGGCATCTCGAGCCGCCTTGTCGCTCTTGAAATCGATCGTGCAAGAATGCCCGACTTCTACGTCAATCCCGTTATCGAATGGTCGTCCCCGGAGTTGGTCAGGCACGAGGAGGGTAGCGTTTCCATGCCCGGCGTTTCGGACGAGGTCGAGCGGCCGGCCGCCATCCGGTTTCGTTATCAAGACCTGTCAGGCATGTCACGCACAGAAGAGGCGAGCGGCCTTCTGGCAGTCTGCCTTCAGCACGAAATTGATCAACTCGATGGAGTATTCTGGATCTATCGCCTGTCGAAACTGCGGCGTGACCGTGTGGTAAAACGCTATGAAAAGCTGCAGCGCGCTCACTTGTGAATAGGATCTTTCCACAGAACGCCTTCAGGCTTTTCGACAGGCTCGATGTCCAGATTCACGACGATCGGCTCCTGGCCTGATCGAACGACAACGCATTGGAGCACTTCGTCCCGGCTGGCATTGATTTCCTGGTGCGGCACATAGGGCGGAACGAAGATGAAATCGCCTGGCCCGGCTTCTGCGACATATTCCAGTTTGTCACCCCAGCGCATGCGCGCCCGGCCCTTGACGACGTATATGATGCTTTCCAGATCGCCGTGATGATGCGCTCCCGTCTTGGCGTTGGCATCGATGATAACTGTTCCAGCCCAGATCTTCTCTGCCCCGGCTCGAGCGCGATTGATCGCAGCAGCACGGTTCATGCCCGGCGTCTGGGCCGTGTTGGGATCAAGTGAATCGCCAGGGATGATTTTCACGCCATGCTCGCGCCAGTCAATCAGATGATCGTGGTCGACTGTGCCGCCATGTTGGTGATCGTCTGACATAAGTTCCTCCCTGCGAATTTGCATCGTGACCTGCATTGTAACGGGAGGAGGGCGATGGCGCCAGAGTAGGAGCCCTGTCAGGATTTGCGCCGATCGCCAGTTGCAATCGTCTGGTAAATAATTTCTACTTCCACGGGAAACATTGGCATATCGTTCTGCCCCCTTGATACCCGAGATTGCTAGCATGCGAACAACGAAACCAGTGGGATAAAAACGATATCCCACAGTAGCTGCAGGGAAAACCATGATCTTGAGAAGTGTCGCCTCCATTGGGTTCGGCGTGTTGGTCGCATTGACCGCGGCTACGTCCGGCTTTGCCCAGACCGTGAAAATCGGCAGCAAGAATTTTACGGAACAGTTCGTCGTAGCCGAAATTTATGCGCAGGCGCTGGAGAAGGCTGGCGTCACAGTCGAGCGGCGGCTCAATCTCGGCGCTACGCTCATCGCTCACTCGGCTTTGACGAGCGGCGAAATTGATCTTTATCCGGAATATACCGGGACCGCGCTTGCTGCAGTCGTCAAGGGTGATCTCTCAGGCTCTGCCGACAAGATCTACAAAGATGTCAAAGACTATTACGAGAAGAACCTGCAATTGACCCTGCTCGAACCGACGCAGATCAACAATGGTTATGCCATTATTACGCTCCCCGAGACCGCGGAGAAATACAAGCTCAAGACGCTCACGGATCTTGGTCCAGCCTCCAAGGAGCTCTCCTTTGGTGCCGAAGGCGGTTTCGGCGAGCGCAAGGATGGACTGCCTGGGCTGAAACAGGTTTACGGCATCGAGTTCAAGGATTTCCGCATCTTCGCCAAGCTTGGCATCCGCTACAGCGCTCTGACCAGCAAGAACATCGATGTATCCTATGGTTTCAGCACAGACTGGCAGATCGCCGACAGCAGCCTGGTCGTACTCGATGACGACAAGCATCTGTTCCCGCCCTACTATCTCGTGCCTGTAATTCGTCAGGATGCTTTGACGAAGAATCCGAAGATCGCCGAAGTCCTGAATAAAGTGAGCCCGCTTCTGACGAATGAAATCATGCGCGACCTCAACGCCGCAGTCGAGCGCGACAAGAAAGAGCCGAAGGAAGTTGCTGCGGAGTTCCTGAAGGAAAAAAATATCTGATTTCGGCGTCGGCGGCGCATTCCGTCCCGCCCATGATCCAAACGTATGGCGGAGATGGCCACATCTCCGCTATTTCATTGCTAGAGCGACGACGCAGGCAGGACGGCACCCTTGAACTGGGCCCCTAAGAACATTCCGGAAATACTCACCGCAACGTGGCAGCATCTGGTGCTCTCGGTGTCTTCGGTGCTGATAGGACTTTTGATCGCGTTGATTCTCGGGATCATCAGCGCCCGCCGTCCAAAGCTCTATGCCGTCGTCCTGACGATAACCGGGATTATCTTCGTCATTCCCAGTCTGGCGCTGTTCGCGCTTCTGATCCCTTGGCTTGGACTCGGCACCAAGCCCGCGCTGGTCGGGCTTTCTTCCTATTGCCTGCTCATACTTCTGCGTAACGTCGTTACGGGGTTGCGCGGCGTGTCCGCCGATGTTCTCGATGCGGCAGACGGCATGGGTTACAGTCCCTGGCAGCGGCTAATTGGCATTGAACTCCCGCTTGCGTTGCCGCTCATCGTGTCTGGTATACGCATCGCGCTCGTGACCGTGATCGGTATTGCCACCGTAGCTGCATTCATCGACGGGGGCGGACTGGGTACTATCATCCTGATGGGGATCGATCAGAACTACACGGAGAAAATACTGGTCGGCGGTATCCTGACATCCTTGATGGCTATCTTTTTCGATGTCGTGCTCAGCCAGGCTGAAAAATATCTGGTTCGGGGGAGGTCATGACATGCTGATGACCGCCTTCAACTGGATCATCGATCATCAACCCGAATTCTACCAGGCCCTTGGCCAGCATCTAATCATGTCTGGCGTCTCGCTGGCATTTGCCTTGGCCATCGGCCTGCCGCTGGCGATCCTGATCATCAATCGCGGCGGACTTGCTTTCGCTGTCATCAACATAATCAATGCCCTGAGAACCATTCCAAGTCTTGCCATCCTCGCGATCATGATGCCCTTGCTCGGAATAGGATTATGGCCTTCCATCGTTGCCCTCACCATTCTCGCATTGCCGCCGATCCTGCTCAATGCCTTCATCGGACTGCGCGATGTTGACCCGGATGCCGTCGAGGCGGCGATTGGCATGGGGATGAGCCGCGGCCAGGTTCTGCGGAAAATTCGTGTTCCCCTTGCAGCACCGGCAATGTTTGCGGGCGCACGTACAGCGGCGGTGCAGGTTCTTGCTGGCGCAACACTCGCCCCGTTCATCGGCGGTGGCGGACTTGGCGATTTCATAGCCGTCGGCATCAGTATGATGGATATGTCGAGGCTGCTGGTCGGTGCCGTTCCCATTGCGCTGCTCGCGCTCACAACCGAGTTCACCCTCGGCCTGGCCGAAAAGTTCTTTTTTGCTGAGAGATCTACCGCATGATCAACATGGAACATGTGACCAAACGTTTCGTCGCAGACGGACCCGCCTCGGTCGACGATCTTTCACTTGTTGTTCCGGAAGGGACAACGACGGCGCTCATCGGACCATCCGGCTGCGGAAAGACGACAACTATGCGCATGATCAATCGTCTGATTGACCCAAGCGAAGGAAAGATCATTGTCAATGGCGAGGACGTCACCAAGGTCGACCCGGTCGAACTGCGCCGGCACATTGGCTATGTGATCCAGCAGGTCGGTCTGTTTCCCCACATGACAATCGCCCAGAATATCGCTGCCGTTCCCAAATTGCTGGGCTGGGCCGAAACAAGAACAAAGAAGCGCACGGAAGAATTGTTGGATCTGGTCGGGCTTGACGCGGGTGAAATGCTGAAGCGGTACCCGCGCCAGCTTTCAGGCGGGCAACGCCAGCGCATCGGCGTGGCACGCGCGCTTGCAGCTGATCCGCCAGTGCTGTTGATGGACGAACCCTTCGGGGCGATCGATCCAATCGCCCGGACGAGGCTCCAGGACGAATTTCGCCAGATTCTGCAGCGTGTGCGCAAGACGGTTGTGCTCGTCACCCATGATCTCGACGAGGCTATCCGGCTTGGAGACCGCATCGCCATCATGAAAAGCGGCAAGATCGTTCAATATGATACGCCGGACGCAGTGTTGTCTCGTCCCGCCGACGCTTTTGTCGAAAACTTTGTCGGAATAGACCGCGCGATCAAGCGGCTCAGCCTGTTCACTGTGAGCGATGCAATGAATGTTGCTTCGCCTCGATCCGGTACCAGCACAGTGGCGCTGACCAGTAATCTGCGCGATGCGCTGGCGTTGATGGTTGCCGCCAATAGCGATGTGCTTGCTGTGGTGGACGAAAGCGGGGCAGTGAAAGGCGAGGTGACGCGGGACGCTATTTTTGCGGTTTGACAGCCAGTATGAAAGCAAGGGTTCTCAACATGCACATCGGAGTATCGATCACGCCATTCGGCCATCATCCCGGCGCTTGGCGTGAAAAGACGGAAGATGCGATTCATTTCAACGCCTTGGCAGCGCAGGTGAAGAAAGCAGAAGAAGGCGGTTTGGACTTCGTATTCTTCACCGATCAGCTTGGCGAGCGCCCTCTGAACGATCTGTCGCCGCAAGCCGTGCCATTCGAGCCAACAACGCTGGTCGCGGCACTTGCCACGCTAGTCCGCAAAATCGGACTGATAGCAGCCGCTGCGACCAGCCAGCACGAGCCCTACAACCTGGCGCGCCGCTTTGCCTCGCTGGACATTATCAGCAAGGGCAAGGCGGGGTGGAACGTCGTCGTATCGCCGGAAGCAGCCGCACGGGATCTGGAATATATCGACGTTATCAACGGTCTCTGGGACAGCTGGGAGGACGACGCCTTTGCTTATGACAAAGCGTCAGGGCGCTTTTTCCTGCCGGAAAAGATGCACGTCCTTGACCATAGGGGAGAATATTTCTCCGTACGTGGTCCGCTTAACGTCAATCGCTCGCCTCAGGGCAAGCCAGTCGTTTCGCACGTGCTGACAGCCGATACCTTGGAAATTGCGGCACGCTCGGCTGAACTTGTCTTCATCGATCCGTCGACCGCGGACGAGGCCGAGACCCTCGTCCTGGACCTTGCGCAAAGACTTCAGCGCCATGGTCGCTCGCGGTCGGATGTAAGGGTCCTTGCAAATGTAATCCCATTCATCGGCACGACGAAAGCTGACGCGAAGGAGCTGCACGAGAGGCTGGATGCGCTGAGCTTCGATGGAGAGAAGCCTTCGGGTCTGGAAATTACCGGCACGCCAGCGGAGATTGCGGATGTGTTGGAGGAGTGGTCCCGCATCGTTGATGGCTTTACCGTTCTGCCACCGCTGGTGCCGGAGAGCACCGATGCATTCGTAGACCACGTCATACCTGAACTGAGAAGGCGCGGATTGTTCCGTAGCGCCTATGAGGGTGGCACCCTGCGGGAGCATCTTGGACTTTCGTATCCGGAACATCCCGCAATCGCAGAGAGGCGAATCTCATGAGCAAGGCCCATATGAAGCTTGGTGCCTTTCTCATGGCGGGCGGGCATCACATTGCGGCCTGGCGGCATCCAGATGCGGTTGCTGAAGCCGGTGTGGATGTCGACCACTTCATTGACCTGACGCAAATGGCCGAAGCTGGCAAATTCGACATGGTCTTCTTTGAAGACGCGGCTGCGATCCGCGAGCGCAACGTCAATACGGCAAGTCAGGCGGCGCGATCAACCATGTTCGAGCCGCTTAGCTTGCTTGCAGCATTGGCGGTCAACACATCACGCATCGGGTTGGTCGCTACAGCCTCCACGACCTACAACGAGCCCTATGGTCTGGCCCGGACTTTGGCCTCCATCGATCAGTTGAGCGGTGGCCGGGTTGGCTGGAATCTCGTAACCTCGGCGAGTGAACTCGAGGCCGAAAATTTCGTGTCAAGCGGCTTGCGGCCTCATGCGCAGCGTTATGAACGCGCAGAGGAGTTCGAGAAAGCGGCAAGGGCGGTTTGGGACAGCGTCGATGCAGGTGCCTACGTTGTTGATGGAAAAACCTACGCGGATCGAGCCAAGCTATGTCCCGTCGATCATCACGGTGCGCATTTCACCGTCCAAGGCTTGCTGGACAGTCCGCGTTCGCCTCAGGGCCGACCGCTGATGGTACAGGCGGGTGCTTCGGACGCAGGCAAGAACCTTGCGGCGCGAACGGCGGACGTTGTGTTCGTGGCGGCGCAGACTTTGCAGGAAGCGCAAACCTACTACGCCGACTTGAAGTCACGCATGCCAGCTTTCGGTCGCGTTCCCGATGATCTGAAGATACTTCCCGGCGTATCTCCCATCGTCGGGCGAACCGAAAGCGAAGCGCGGGCAAAATATGATGCCTTGCAGGAACTCATACCCGACGAGGTGGGGGTGGCGTTGCTCGCCAGCTATCTCAGCATCAAGGACTTGTCGCAATATCCGCTGGAAGGGCCATTGCCACAAATGCCTGACACAGACGGTATCCAGAGCCGTCAGCAATTGATCATCGATCTCGCGCGACGTGAGAACCTCACTATCCGTCAAGTGGCGCGCCAGTTCGCCGGCGCACGCGGGCATTGGCAATTGATAGGCACGCCGGCTCAGATCGTCGATGAACTTGAAGAGCGATTTCATGGTAAAGCCGCTGATGGCTTCAACGTCATGGGCGCGTATTTCCCTGGTGCGCTTGAGGATTTCATTGAGCTGGTCATCCCCGAACTCCGCCGCCGTGGGCTCTTCCGCGATGAGTATGAAGGGCGCACATTGCGGGAAAATCTCGGAATCAGTATCCCGGCACGCGCAGCATGAGCAAAGACATGAAACCTATTTACATCGACTATCTGAATGCACTCGACATTGACGCGCTGGCGCTGACCGATGAAGAGATACTTGCCGCAATCGAAACTTCGCTCGCCGCGCAGGGGAATGGCCAGACTGTGATAGAGCCACGGGTGCATTTGGAACCTGATGCAACTTTCAATGGTCATTTCAACGTGTTGCGCGGATATGTTGCTCCTTTGAATCTGGCGGGCGTGAAAATCGTCGGGGACTTTGTCGATAACTACAAGCTGAATTTTCCCTCGGAGTTTGGCGTACTCAACCTTTTCGATCCGCGTACAGGCGTGCCTCGCGCCATCCTCGACGCCACTGTCATCACCGATATGCGTACGGGTGCCATAACAGCACTGGGGGCGAAGTATCTCGCGCGGAAGAATTCCAAGGTGCTTGGCCATATCGGTGCACGTGGCACGGCATACTGGAATGTAAGGCTGCTCGATCATCTCTATGATTTTGATGAAATTCGTGTGCATTCGCGCCGTCCCGAGAGCCGCGGCGCATTTGCCAAGAAGCTTTCGCATGACCTCGGCAAGCGGATCATCGTTACCGACGACTGGCGCTCCTGTGTCGAAGGCGCCGACATCGTCGTCGAGGCGTCGCGCCTGCCGGAGCCACAGCCAATGCTGAAAACAGAATGGATCAAGCCCGGCGCATTCGTCGTGCCATATGGAACGATGAGCGCAGTGGAGTTGTCGCTGACGGATATAATGGACAAGCTTGTCGTCGATGACTGGGGTCAATGCAAGGGTGGAAAATTTGGATCGCTGCGTGCGCATGTGGAGGCGGGCAGGCTGTCTGAACAGACATTGCATGCCGAGCTTGGACAGATCGTTGCCGGGCACAAGCCTGGGCGGGAGAGTGAGGATGAGACTATTCTTTTCTGGCACCGCGGGTTGTCGCTAAGTGATATCGCCTTGGGCTATGCCATGCTGGAGAAGGCCCACGCATTGAATATCGGCCAGCGGTTGCGCTTTGCATGAAACGGGTGGTCTTCAGTGGTGCGGCCACCACGATCGCTGATATCGCCGCGATCGCGCGCGAGAATGCGTTGATCGAAGTCGAGCCCGACGTTTATGGCAGACTGGAAATGGCACGCGTAATTCTCGACAGGGCCGCAGCATCGGGACAGCAAATCTATGGTTTGAATACGGGGCTTGGCGCAAACCTGAAAACGCCGGTGACCGATGGCATAGCCGCATTCCAGCAGCAACTGGTGCGCGGACGCGGCATGGGCGTCGGGCCGTCTATGCAACGCGACGTCACCCGGGCTGTCTTGGCCGCGAGGCTCGCAATGCTCTCGGTCGGCGGATCCGGAATTTCCCCTGCTGTTTTCAATGATTTGCTCGCATTGCTCAACAAACAGATTCACCCGGTCCTTCCCTCCATTGGTTCCATAGGCGCTGGCGATCTGGTCTTGCTGTCGGCTTTGGCGCAAACGCTGATCGGCGAAGGCGAAGCAGAATATATGGGAACGGTTCATCCGTCCGCTCGCGCTTTGAAAATGGCAGGTCTCGAACCGGCTTCGCTTGGACCCAAAGACGGGTTGTCGCTGCTCAACGCCTCGGCTGTATCTGTCGGCCAAGGTGCGCTGGTTGCCGCCGACGCAACGTTGCTTCTGGAGCTCCAGCGGCGAGCGGTTGCCATGAGCTTTGAAGCTTTGGGCGGCAACCCACAAATTCTGACGCCGGCGATCCAGCGCGCGCGCCCCGCAGCGGGTCAGGTGGAAGAGGCGGAAAAGCTTCTGGCTCTGCTTGACGGCTCGTCATTGTTCGAAACAAAGACAGCCATACAGGATGCGCTGAGCCTGCGTTGCGTGGCTTCAATCCAGGGGGCGCTTGCGCATACCCTGGAGACGACCACGGGTGCGGTCGAAATCGAGCTCAATTCGGCGGCGGACAATCCGCTGGTGATCATCGATGAAGAGCGGGTACTTTCGACGGGGAATTTTCACACGCCATCATTGGCGCTGGCTTTCGAAACCCTTGGGCTCGCGATCGCGCAAACGGCGCTGGCAAGTGCTGCGCGTTTCATTCAGATCACTGGTTCTGGCCGTCATGGCCTGCCGCGGTATCTGAGTCCTGTTGGCGGAGCTTCGGCCGGATTTGTGCCGTTGCAAAAAACTGTGGCCGCACTCGCCGGTGCCATTCGCCACAAGGCCAATCCTGTACTGCTGGATTTCCTTGCAGTTTCCGAGGGCGTGGAGGATCATGCGACGCAGACTCCGCTCGCGGTGGCGAAATGTGCTGAGATCGTCGACCTTTGGCGACAGCTCGTTGCCTGCGAAATGCTGGCTGCAGCTCAGGCCATGGATTTGAGGCCGGAGCATCGCTGCGGAAAGGGCGCCAGGCTAGGCTGTGATAGCGTTCGGACGATCTCGCCTGGGCTGGAAACCGACAGGGCGCTTGGAGCGGATGTTTCGGCACTCGCGGAAAGTCTGCGCCGTCTTTGAGATCAATTCTCCTGTATCGAAACGCCACCCTCGCCGATCTTCAGCTCGATGCCCTGAGGTCTGGTTTCCTTGTCATAGACGTAGTAGCCGAGACCTGCAACGATAACGATAAGGCCGCCGATAACCAGATAAAGCATATTGCGATTCATGAAACTGTCCCTCTACGTCCGCATGTTTGCCAGGCGTTAGAGCATCTGTGACGGAACATGACAAGCAGCCAGAATTCGTCTCGATCAACGAGCTTTCTGTTTGCCAGGCTGACTTTAAAATTTATCCGACGCTCGCCGTGCATTTTGCCGGTGTGCAACGGTTTGGACACCTTTGCGTGCTAGCATGGTGAACAAGTTGTGAATTCGCCACGGACAAGTTTCATGGTCTGCTCATCGTCTAACGCCAAGTACCTGCAACATTACTGAAACGGTATTTCTTCAAGGCGGCGCAAGAACAGAACATTTGACTTATTTCGGCGAATAACATCGACTAAAGTAGGGTGCTGTAAATCAGCGTGTCTTGTAAAGCTGGGTAGTCATGACGGTCGTGCGGAATCTTTTGTGGGCACCAACAATAGGCTTATCCTGGCTGTGGGGGTTGGGTTTCTTTTACTCCATCCACGTCACATTGACCTATGGCTGGTTGGGTTTTTTTGGCTTCGCCATAGCCAATGTCGCAGGGCTGTGGCTGTTTGGCTATATTCTCGGGCGCACCAAGCGATCGCCCGATCAGATCATCAAGGATATAGAAGGCCGTTACGCCGGCGTATTCCTGCTGTTTCAGATGGCCGCACTGGTAGTGACGATCTTCGGGTTTGTCGCGTATCTTTGGCAGCCAATCGTCGGGGAGGGGTCTCCGGTCGGCGTTGCGCTATTGTTGTTGTTTGCATGTGCCATCGGCCATGCGCTGTCGTTACAGCAGCTCAAGCTCTTGCATATCTTTTATACGATCGTTGGGGTCGCGGCCGGCATTGTGCTGCTCCTTGGGCTGCGGCAAACATCAGACTACCCGGGCGTACCGCTTGAGCAGTTCGACAGCCGCTTCTATGGGCTTATCATGCCTACGCTCATCGGGTTCTTGCTCGGACCCTGGCTAGATATTCAGCATTGGCACCGGGCGGTTACCATCAAGCGGGAAGGCGGCGATGTCGGCATGGCCTACGGTGTCGGCGCCCTGTTGTTCTTCGGCTTTCTGTTTCTCAATGCGCTTACCGCTTCGGCAGTCGGCCCGATAGGCAGTATACTGTCCATCGATGGCCTGCCCAGTGCCCAGGGTTCGGTATCGGCAGCAACGGTCCTCGCCGCGGAAAACGGGCAGCCATACCTCGCACTTGCTTTCGTTATCTGGACAGTCATTGCCCTGGCATCGACCGTCGACAGTTTTTATTGTGCAACATCCTGGTTCCTGAAGGGCAAGAATCTGCGCAGTAACAGTCCGTTGCTAGCCCTCATCCCTGATGGGGTCGCTTCATCGCCGCTTTGGCTGTTGATCGGCGCCACGTGGATCGCTTTCACCGCGGTTCCCGCCAATTTCTCGCTCATGTATTTCATGATGCCGTTTGCGACCTTGTTCGTGAGCGCGTCTGCCAACCTCGTATGTGAGGCCTTGGGTACCAAACCAAAGTTTGATCCTGTGCTCAGCTTCATGATTGGTTGCGGCTCGTCACTCATCTTCATCATCGGCTATATTCAACCGGTGCCGGGTTTCTTGCTCATTTCCCCTTTTATCGGCCTGATAGGCGCCTTGCCGGCAATGATCGAGCTGTTCAGGCCTGCCTCCAAGGCCATCCCCGTTGAAATAGTCGATCAACCTATCCGCATGATGTCGCCTTCGCCGCTTGCCACCGTCGCGGGCAGCCAGGACGCCACGCCTTCGCATGGATTTGACGGCGAATGGTTCGTCATGCAACTCGTTCCGACCTATGACGACACGAACTCCGTCGGCAATGTATATTTTGCCAACTACGTGCGCTGGGTCGGCAAAGCGCGGGAACTATTCTTCAATGTTTGCATGCCCGATTTTGACCTGGCAACGACGCGGTTCTACATCCTCACGCGCTCGTTCACCCACGACTACCGGCGCGAGTCGAAAGAATTCGAGCAGATCACCGTTCGCATCAAGATCGCTCGCCACAACCGGAAGTTCGTGACATTGCAGCATGAGATCCACAGCGCTGCGCAGGGCTTGCTGGGGCACGGCGAGCAGTCATTGATGTTCGTCGACCGCGAACACTATAATCCTCTCGATATTCCGGGTGAAGTCATCAAAGGGTTCCTGCCATATTGGCCCAAGGACTCGCGCCTGTCTGCGAGCTACCGCCCTGCCAACATTCAGGATGCCGCCAAGCGGCAGGCGTGATCTCAGCGAAGTATCAGCTGGCTACCTGGTAACGATCACGATCGAAAGCGAGCAATTCGAAAGTCTTTTCGACCGGTTCTGCCGGGCTGAACAGAAAGCCTTGCACCTGATCGCAGCCTTCCTTTTGGAGGCAGGCAAGTTGCTCGCGCGTTTCGACTCCTTCGGCAGTTATCTTCATGCCCATGCTAGCGCCTAGGCCCATTACGGCACGAATGATCGCAAGACTGCCCCGATTGTGTGGGAGATCGCGCACGAAGGACTGGTCGATCTTGATTTTGTCGAACGGCATCTTGCGCAGGTAGCTCAAGCTGGAATAGCCGGTTCCAAAATCATCGAGCGCGATGCTGACGCCCATGGCGCGAAACTGGCGCAGCAGCGAAATTGCGGCGACGTTGGCCTCGAGGAAAACGGACTCAGTGATCTCAAGTTCAAGCCTGTTCGGCTTCAGTTTGTTCTTCGTCAAGGCATCGCGAACGATTGAAGCAAGGTCGGAATGCCGAAACTGTATCGCCGATATATTGATCGCGACGTGGATGTCCTGCGGCCATGAGACGGCGATACGGCAGGCTTCCTGAATGATCCACTCGCCAAGCGGAATGATGTTGCCTGTCTCTTCCGCGATGGGAATAAAGATGGTCGGGGAGATGAAACCGTGCACGGGATGCTTCCAGCGCAGGAGCGTCTCAAATCCAACAGTTTTCAGCGTCTGAGCCGAAATGATCGGCTGGAAATGCAGGATGAATTCATCCCGGGCCAGTGCCCCGCGCAGATCCATGGCCAGCGCGCGTTTGGCTTCAATCCGCGCGTCCATCTCCACCTCGTAGAAACGGAAGCTGTTGCGGCCTTCGTTCTTGGTACGGTAAAGGGCGAGATCAGCACAGCGCATGATATCGTTGACGCTGTCGGTCGGCGCGATTGCGATACCAACACTGATGTGAATGTTGATCTGAATACCATCGATCCAGAAAGGCTGGGCAATGCTCTGGACAAGCTGCTCGGCTAGCTCGGTGGCGGCGGTCTGGTCCGCGCCGCGAGCCAGGATGGCAAATTCGTCGCCCGACAGGCGGGCGACCACATAAGTTGCCGGGGCTGCACCACGCAGGCGATCAGCGACCTGTTTGAGCAACTGATCACCTATGCCATGACCGAAACTGTCATTAACCGTCTTGAATTCATCGAGATCGATACAGAATACTGCAAAGCTGCGGAGCCCTTTCTCAAGGTCTTTGGTGGCCTGCGAAAGCTGGTCAGTAAACAGCGTGCGGTTCGGCAGGTCCGTCAGAACGTCATAGCGGGCAAGATAGGAGAGTTGATCGTCCGACTGCTTTGCAGCGGTCACATCGGAACCCACGCCGCGGTAGCCGACAAACTGGCCCGCATTATCGAAGATCGCCTTGCCGGTCAGAGACCACCAGCGTGTCTCTCCCTTTATATTGATCGGCAGAATATGGTTGCGAAACGTCGTGCGGTTCTCAATTGCCTGCCAGATGGAGCCAACCTTGACGGCTTCTTCCGCATGCGACTGGTCGATCTTGAACAGTTGGGCAAACGGCATCCCCTGGAGCTCTTTGGTCGTTTTGGCCGCGATCTGCGCCAAGCGGGGTGATGTATGCTGCAGCTTGAGATCCGCGTCGGTTTCCCAGATCCAGTCGCTGGCGTTTTCTTCGAAATCATACAGAAGCAGACTGATGACTTCCTTCTGCTGCTCGACTTTGATCTGGTCGAGCGTACGCATGACGATAAGATTGCTCATGTGAACGATGGTGAAAAGAATGAAGAGCGCATAAAATGCCAGCAGGATGGCTATGAAAAGAAAGAAATCTTCGCCAGTAGACGCGAGGGCGAAGAACGAACCTGTAATGATCGTGCCAGAATAGGCGATTGCGGCAAGGGGGACCACAGCCACGCCTATCCCCGTGGCCATCAGACCTGCTGCCGTGCAGGCGATCAAAAGCCGGTGGTAGGCATCGGCGTCGAGAAACAGCATCAGCGGTATGCTGGCGAGACAGATGCCATAGAGGGCCGAGATGATGATCAGATATTTAATCGCATCGAAGCCAAGTTCCTTGACCTTGGGGACCGTGTACCACTGCCAGCAGGCAACGAGCGAGCCCGCGGTCATGAGCGCGACCATGATGGATACGCCGGCAAGATAGGGGCGGGGGCCGAGATCCCAGAATACGAACGCCACGACGAATACGACGCACATCGCCACCAGGACTGTAAAGGGTGCCAGTCTGAGTGCGACGTCCATCTGCTCGGCATAGACACGACGTTTTACTGCCGGGTTGATGGCCCCGCGCATTCCGAACATCGATCGGATAGCCTCAAATGTATGGAAATTGGACAATCGCACGCACAGACCTCAGGCAGGTGAGTTCATCTTTGACCCATGTTAGTTTTTTTGCGTTCGGCATTGGTTAATATACTTAGCATTTTTTCTGTTAGTTACCAATGTCTTTATCCCTTTGTGGTGCAGCGTGGTTAAGATAAAATTTGGGGACTACACGGTATTAACACCTGAAAACGCGGCTATTTCTTTATTTGCAACTATATGTTGAATTTAGGCTTAACCTCAAAAGTAATATTGCTCAAAAATTCTTTTGTTACTCAAATATATTCGGTGACCAAGGTTTTTTCAATCTGTGACCAGACCGATCGGGTAGCTCTTAGGCATTAGCTCTTATTGAGCAAATATCAAGCGCTTTCAAGTCGAATTATGTCATCGAGCAGGATCGGAAGTCGATGTTCTATCTGATGCCTCCTTACTGGAAAGACATTCCCGAAACCTGGGCAAATATGAAATGAGCTGTGTGTAAGCGACACACGTCATTGCTTATCGTCTGTTCAACAATGTGTTGTTCTCCCCAATCAGAGCCGAAAATGTCGATGTCTTCCGTCAAGGTCTATCGAAACTCGCAGATGGTCTGTATAGACGGCCGTAAAAAGGCAACAGGGCGGACGTGCGAGCGCCGCAAATGAATATGGCTGTTATAAGAGACGCGGCAACGAGCGCGCCGCAAGTGCTTCCGGTTGACAAAGCGACCATGTCCAGGACGACCAATCCAATGGTTGCGTTCGAACGCGTCTCCAAGCGCTTTGCCGCTGGGAAAACCGGCGCCGAAGTGGTGGCGCTGGACGACATCGAACTCGTGGTACCCCGTGGGTCGGTAACCGGAATCATCGGACGTTCCGGCGCGGGAAAGTCAACTCTGATCCGGCTCGTCAATGGACTGGAAAAGCCAAGTTCAGGCCGTGTTCTCGTCGACGGTGTGGATATTTCGGGAGTGGACGAAAAGAACTTGCGCGCTGTGCGCCGTTCGATTGGCATGATCTTCCAGCATTTCAATTTGCTCTCCTCGCGTACTGCCTTCGGCAATGTCGCCTTGCCGCTGGAGATTGCCGGCATGGGCAAGCAAGACATAGAAAACCGCGTGGGGCCTCTGCTAGATCTGGTCGGCCTGGCTGACAAGCGTGGGCGTTATCCTTCGGAGCTTTCAGGCGGTCAGAAGCAGCGCATCGGCATCGCCCGAGCGCTTGCGACCGAGCCGAAGCTTTTGCTCTCCGACGAAGCCACCTCGGCACTTGACCCGGAAACTACGCGTTCAATCCTTGCCTTGCTGCGGACGATCAACAAGGAACTCGGCCTTACCGTTCTTCTGATCACCCATGAAATGGAAGTTGTGAAGGCCATCGCCGACCATGTGGCGGTCATCGACGGTGGCCGCATCGTCGAGAAGGGGTCGACATTCGATGTGTTCACCGGACATACACACGAAACGACGCAGGCGCTGCTCGGCGGCCTTGCGGGCATGCACCTGCCGGAGTTCCTGACGAGCCGTATGTCGCCGCAACCCGAGCCCGGCTCGCGCACCATTCTCCGTGTCATATTCAAGGGCGAGAATGCGACGGAGCCCATGCTTGCTCGACTCGGCAGCGAACTGGGTATCGAAGTCAACATCATGGCCGGTGCGGTCGATGAAATTGCCGGACGTCCATTCGGTATGCTGGTGGTTTCCCTGCGTGCCGACGAGGTAAAAATTGCTGCGGCCCGGCAGTTCCTCGCCACTCACGGCCTGTTATCGGAGGTGGTAGGTTATGTCCGCTGACATCATCGCTCTTATCGTCAAGGCTACGGGTCAGACATTGTACATGGTGGCGGTCGCTGGCCTGATCGGTTCCCTGTTCGGTATCCCCCTCGGCGTTTTTCTGGCGACGAGCGGCCGGGGTGAACTTTTTGCTGCACCTTGGGTCAACAAGGTGCTTGGCGCCATCGTCAACGCGACGCGTTCCACGCCATTCATCATCCTTGTGGTTGCCATCATTCCGTTCACACGGCTCGTCGCCGGGACCTCGATCGGAACCACTGCTGCAATCGTTCCGCTGACGATTGCGACAATTCCCTTCGTTGCCCGACTGGTCGAAACAGCAGTTCGCGAAGTCGATCCTGGTCTGACTGAAGCAGCGCGTGCCATGGGTGCAAGCCCGATGCAGATCGTCTTCAAGGTGCTGCTTGCCGAGGCCCGGCCCGGCATTGCGTCCGCGCTCACCCTGACGATCGTAAGCCTGATAGGATATGCGGCAATGGTCGGCGCGATTGGCGGCGGTGGTCTGGGCGACCTCGGTATTCGCTACGGCTATCAGCGCTTCATGCCTGACGTCATGGCGGTGGTGGTCGTGGTGCTTATCGTGCTGGTCCAACTCGTCCAGAGCGCAGGCGACCGGTTGGCGCGGCAATTCGACAAGCGCAGCCGGCCCCGTTGAATTCATATAAAAAGCAGGAGTATGAAATGTTGAAAAAAATACTTGGCGTAGCAGCCCTGGCGGCTATCCTCGGCGCGACCGGTGCGCTGGCCGAAACTATCAAGATCGGAGTTACACCCGGCGAGCACGCGCAAATTCTGGAAAAGGTCGCGGAGGTCGCCAAGCCGAAGGGTCTCGATATAGAGATTCTGGAGTTCTCAGACTACGTCGTACCAAATCAGGCGCTGAACGACGGTGAGCTCGATGCAAACTCATTCCAGCACAAGCCTTACCTCGACAATCAGATCGCTGATCGCAAGTTCGATCTGGTCGATGTCGCCTATACAGTCAATTTTCCCATGGGCGTCTATTCGAAAAAGGTGAAGAGTTTCGATGAGTTGGCCGATGGGGCAACCATCGCAATTCCGAACGATCCGACGAATGGTGGCCGTGCCCTGCTGATCTTGGCCGACAGGGGCGCGATCAAGTTGAAGGAAGGCACAGGCCTGAAGGTGACGCCTGCCGACATCACGGAAAACAAGAAGAACTTCAAGTTCGTCGAGCTTGATGCCGCCCAATTGCCGCGTTCGATTGACGACGTGGATGCCGCCGCGATCAATACCAACTACGCACTCGAGGCGGGTCTCGATCCGATGAACGGCACGATCCTCAAGGAAGGCGAAAAAGCACCCTACATCAATCTTATCGCTGTTCGCACCGCCGACAAGGACAAGCCTTGGGTGAAGACGCTCATCGAGTCCTACCACTCGGATCCGGTGAAGCAGTTTATTCTTGAAAAGTACAAGGGTGCCGCTGTTCCAAGCTGGTAACGTGCAGTTGAAAGAGAGTCTCAGCTTACTCGGATGAGATTCTCTTTCCGTCGGTTCCAAAGAGATGCAGCTTGTCCGCCGGTATGATCACACGCAGGTGATCCTCGGTCTGCGAGGTTGAGCGGCCAGGAACCCTCACCACAACACGTTCACCGCCAACCATGCCATAGACGTAACTTTCCGCGCCCACCGGCTCGACGCCGAGGACCTTGAGATCAAGAGCCAGCCCTCCGGCATGCGTGTCTGTGCCAGCGGATACTTCAAGGTCTTCGGGACGGAAACCGATCAACGCTCCATTGCCTGGAATAACCAGTCCTTCAGCACCGATGCGTGTGCCATCACCCAGCACCAGTCCCGAGCCGTCGGCTGTGACCGGCACGAGATTCATGGGCGGTGCGCCGATGAAGCTGGCGACGAACGTGCTGGCCGGCTTCTCGTAAATATCGAGCGGTGCGCCGATCTGTTCTACCGAACCGGCGTTCATGACAACAAGAATGTCTGCAAGTGTCATGGCTTCAAGCTGGTCATGGGTAACATAGACGCTCGTCACGCCCAACTGCCGCTGCAGGTTCTTGATCTCGACCCGCATCTGGCCGCGCAGCTTGGCATCAAGGTTGGAAAGTGGCTCATCGAAAAGAAACACTTTCGGACTGCGCACTATAGCGCGGCCCATGGCGACACGCTGGCGCTGGCCGCCTGAGAGTTCCTTGGGGCGGCGTTCCAGAAGCTGAGTCAGTTCAAGGATTTGGGCCGCATCTTTCACACGTTTGTCGATCTGGTCCTTTGGCATTCCACGGTTTCGCAGACCGTAGGCCATGTTGTCGTAGACTTTCATATGCGGATAGAGCGCATAATTCTGAAATACCATCGCGATATCGCGTTCGGCAGGTCCGAGGTCATTGACCAGCTTGTTGTCGATTTTGACGGTGCCATCCGTAATGGATTCGAGCCCCGCGATCATGCGCAAGAGGGTCGATTTCCCGCAACCCGAGGGACCGACCAGCACGCACAGCGCACCATCATCGATGGCGATGTTGATGCCCTTCACTGCTTCGACGGAGCTACCATAGACTTTGCGGACATTTGTCAATTCTACATTTGCCATATCGGTATCATTTCTCCGTTTCGACCAAACCGCGCACGAACCATCGCTGCATCAACACGACGACGAGGACTGGAGGCAGTATGGCGAGAATGCAGGTCACCATCACCAGGTGCCATTCGGTATCGGCATCGGCGAAGGAAATCATTTTTCGCAGACCAATGACGATGGTCGACATGTCGTTGCGGTTCGTCATCAAAAGGGGCCAGAGATATTGCGTCCAGCCATAGATGAAGAGGATCACGAAGAGGGCCGCGATATTGGTCTTCGACAGCGGTAGCAGAATATCCTTGAAGAACCGCCATGGTCCTGCGCCGTCGACGCGTGCAGCTTCGACAAGTTCGCCGGGGATTGTCATGAAAAACTGGCGAAAGAGCAGGGTTGCGGTTGCAGAGGCCATGAGCGGCAGGATCAACCCCGTATAAGTGTCGATCAGACCGAGATCGACCATAATCTTGTAGGTGGGCAATATGCGGACTTCGACGGGCAGCATCAGGGTTATGAAGATGAGCCAGAAAAAGATCATGCGCCCGGGAAAGCGGAAAAAGACGATCGCGTAAGCCGACAGGATCGAAATACAGATCTTGCCGATCGCAATTCCGAGAGCCATGACCAGAGTGTTGAACAGGAGCCGATCCACGCCGACACCACCGATGCGGCCTACGCCACCGAAGAGCGCTGCCGAGTAATTCTCCCAAAAGTGCCCACCGGGCAGCAATGATAATGGCGGGCGCAGGATTTCCTGGAGCGATTGGGTCGAGGCGATGAACGTATAGTAGATCGGGAACGCCACGATCAATATACCGATGATCAATATGGCATGGGCGATCAGCCGGCCGATGGGATTGTTCTGGATCATGATCTGTCCTCAGCCATAGTGCACTTTGCGCTCGACATAGCGGAACTGAATCGCCGTCAGACCGATGACAATGATCATGAGGATCACTGATTGAGCGGCCGAGTCGCCAAGGATGAGATTGACGAAGCCGTCATTGTATACCTTGTAGACCAGTGTTTCCGTAGCCTTGCCTGGGCCGCCTCCGGTTACCGCGTGAATGATGCCGAACGTATCGAAGAAGGCATAGACGGTATTGACCACCAGCAGAAAGAACGTTGTCGGAGCAAGCAGCGGAAAGACGATGGTCCAGAAGCGCTTTGTTTCGCCTGCCCCATCGATGGCTGCGGCTTCGATCAGTGATTTCGGGATGGACTGCAGGCCGGCGACGAAGAACAGGAAATTATAGCTGATCTGTTTCCATGCGGCTGCCGAGACGATCAAAACCATCGCCTGATCGCCATTAAGTAGAGGGTCCCAATTATAGCCAGTCGAGCGGACAAGATAGGCGAGAGTGCCCATAGACGGATTGAACAGAAAAAGCCAAAGCATGCCGGCAATAGCCGGTGCGACCGCATAGGGCCAGATCATCAGCGTTCGATAGATGCCTTTGCCGCGGATAACCTTGTCGGCCATTACGGCAAGGAGCAAGGCAAGCGCCATAGCGATGAGCGCAGTGGCTACGGAGAAAATCAGAGTGACCTGGAGCGAATTAAGATAGTTCGGGTCCCCGAGTACCCGCCGGAAATTGTCGAGACCAACAAACTGCGTGGACAACCCGAAAGGATCCTCCCGCAGAACGGATTGATAGATTGCCTGTGATGCGGGCCAATAAAAGAATATTGCTGTGATGGCGAGTTGTGGTGCCAGGAGAACATAGGGCAATAGCTTGTTTGGGAAAGTGACGCGCGTTGACGATGCCATGAATGTCCCGTTCGTAAAAAGCCCCGCCCGCAGGATTACGGACGGGGCGGTCACCACGTGAAAATCTACTGGCCGATTGCCTGTTTTATTGCAGCATTGCCACGCTTGACGGCATTGTCGAGAGCCTGCTGGGCAGTCTGCTTTCCAGACAGCATGTTTTCGAATTCCTCATTCTGAATATCGCGAACCTGCGGCAGGTTGACAAGCCGGACACCCTTGGAGTTTTCGGTCGGTGCCTTGCCCATCATCTGCTGGATCGGCGTCTCGCGGCCGGGATTCTTGTCGTAGAATCCAGACTTTTTCGTTTCCTCGTAGGCCGCCAGAGTTACCGGCAAATAGCCCGAAACCTGATGCAGGCGGGCCTGGATTTCGGTCTTGGAGAGGAAATTGAAGAAGGCTGCTACGCCCTTGTACTGGTCGTCGCTCTTGCCTGCGAAGACCCAGAGGCTTGCACCGCCAGGGATCGTGTTCTGGGGAGCGTCCTTTGCCTCGGGCTCATAGGGCAACTGTCCGGTGCCGTAATTCATACCCGACTTGATGACATCACCAAGACCGCCGGACGAGTCGTTGTAAATGCCGCATTCGCCCGAAAGGAAAAGCTGTTTGGCTTCAGAAGTACGGCCTCCGTAACGGAAAGTACCATCCTTCGCGAGATCGGCGAGTTCCTGGAAGTGCTTGACGTAGATCGGTGCGTTGATCTCCAGCTCGACATCGGTGCCGCCGATGCCGTTTTCGTTCGAACCCCAGGGCAGGTTGTTCCAGGCGGCGAAATTTTCCGTGTGGATCCAGGTCAGCCAAGCCGATGTGTAGCCGCATTTGGCAGCACCGCTTGTCTTGATTTTCTTCGCTGCTTCCCAGACTTCCGGCCATGTCTTCGGCGGATTGCTGTCGTCGATCCCGGCCTTCTTGAAAATGTCCTTGTTGTAATAAAGGATTGGCGAGGAGCTGTTATAAGGGAAAGACAGCATCGTGCCGTCGGGTTTGGAATAATAGGCGACGATGCCAGGCAGGTAGAGGCTCTTGTCGAACTTGGCACCGCCCATGGAAAGGATGTCGGCCACGGGCTTGATCGCGCCCTCGGCAGCCATCATGACCCCGGTGCCGGCGTCGAATACCTGGATAATGTCAGGTGCCTGCTTGGCGCGGAAGGCCGCGATGCCTGCATTCAGCGTCTCGGGATAAGTGCCTTTGAACACCGGAACGACCTTATAGTCGCTCTGGCTTTCGTTGAATTCCTTGGAAAGCGTATTGACAACCTCGTTGTTGGCACCAGACATCGCATGCCACCAGCTTATCTCCGTGACGGCGAACGAGGAGGTGGATGAGGCGAGGACAACGGCGAGGGCCAGGCTCAGTGAAGTGCCGCGAAAGGTCATATGAATCTCCCATAACATACAAGGCGTCATCTAGGTGCGCTTGGGAGCAGTATCCTCATTATGTGACAGACAAACAACAGTTTTATGGCCGCAAACTCATATCCTGGTTGAAGGCTGTGGAAAAATGCTCAGCTGTTCACTCTTGAGGGCCTGTCAAACCAGCACAACGCCGGCCTTGCGCATCTTTGCCGTCATGGCAGCGAGCGAACCGCCCAGATCGATGCCGCGGCATGCATCGAGCAGCACCTCTGCGGTAAACCCGTGCTCGATAGCGTCCAGCGCGGAATATGCGACGCAATAATCCGTCGCGAGGCCAGCGAAAGTTACATTCGTGATACCGCGCTCGCGCAGATAGCCGGCAAGGCCGGTAGGGGTCTTGCGATCGTTTTCAAAGAACGTCGAGTAGCTGTCGATGTGAGGATGGAAACCTTTGCGGACCACCAGCTCGGCTTTTGTCCAGACCAGATCGGGGTGAAAGTCTGCCCCTGTCGAACCCTGGATACAATGATCCGGCCAGAGCGTCTGCTCACCATAGGGCATGACGATCGTTTCGAACGGTGCCTTGCCTCGATGCGAGGATGCAAAGCTCGAATGCCCTTGTGTATGCCAATCCTGCGTGAGGATAACGCGATCGAAGCGCTGGATAAGCTTGTTGATGATGGGGACGATCTCATCGCCGCCATCTACCGCCAGGGCGCCCCCCGGACAGAAGTCGTTCTGCACATCGACGACGATCAGCGCGTCCTTGGCCATCTCGGTTCTCCCATGAGGTGATGGTGATAAGTATGGCCGGCGGGCCTGTTCCGTCAACGGACGTAGTGAGAGTCTCCGCCAATCCAGACGTGATCGACCTCCAGCTCGTCGTCGAGATGTACGATGTTTGCACTATAGCCCGGGGCGAGCCGGCCATAATGATGGTCGATGCGGATGCTTTCGGCCGGATAGAGTGATGCCATCCGGAGGGCTTCATCCAGCGGTAGACCGAGTTCGCGGTGCACGAAGCGGACGGCGGAGATCATATCGAGGTCGGCACCTGCAAGCGTACCATCGTCCAGTGTAAGGCGACCACCGGCGCGCGTTATCGTACGGCCATTGAGCGTGAACGAAGTTATGTCGGTGCCTATCGTCGACATCGCGTCCGTGACCAGGAATATCTTCGCCGGCCCCTTCTTCGCTCGCAGCGCGATCCTCATCGACGCCTTGTCGACATGAAACCCGTCGGCGATCAATCCGGCCGACAGGTCACCTGATTCAAGTACGGCACCCACGACGCCTGGACTGCGATGGCCAAGTTGGCTCATGGCGTTGAACAGATGCGTTGCCATGGTTGCGCCTGCATCCTTGGCCGCCATAGCTATTTCGTAGGAGGCGCCGCTATGGCCGAGACTGACGATGACCCCCGCATCTACCATCGCCCTGATCTTGTCAGCCGGCACGGTTTCCGGTGCGACGGTGGTGAGCAGCACCGGCAAATGCTGCACGGCTTCGATGATGGCGAGCAGATCGGCGTCGCCCATTGGCCGGATCAATTTGGGGTCGTGCGTACCCTTATGCGTCAATGACAGGTGCGGCCCTTCTAGGTGCAGGCCAATGAAGCCTGCGACTTTTTCCTGGGCGGCTGCCTTACCAGCGGCGATAGCTGCTGCCGTGATTTCTGGCGTGTCGGTAATCAACGTCGGGAGCAAAGCAGTGGTGCCGAACGCAAAATGCGCATCGCATATGGTGCGAATAGCGTCGACATTTGGCCCGTCGTTGAGAAGTACGCCGCCACCGCCGTTGACCTGGACGTCGATGAATCCCGGCACCAGCTTGCCGCCATTCAATTCGACATGTCGAATGTCATTCGACACATCCGATCGCGCCGTGATGCTCTTGATCACGCCACCCTCGACAACCAGCGCTGAATCCCTGTGCCAGATTTCGCCGTCGAAAATCTCGGAGCCCGTCAGGGCATAAATCGTGCTCATATGGTTTCGGTCACTTTTCGTAGATGCGGCGGTTCGTCGGGATTGAGCCCGCGGCTGCGGGCGAAGCCTTCCACGAAAGCATAGAACGAGACAAGCAGCGCCAGTGGATCGGTCAGCGGGTGTGAGGTTGCCACAAACGGCAGTCCAGTCGCTTTCGATGGTTTGGATGATGTCAAAAAGACCGCAGCGCCTTGCTCGGCCAAACGACCTGCAGCGTCGACCAGGGAATCTTCGGCTGCATCTCGTGCCGCGAGAACAAGGATCGGGAAGCCCTTGCCGACAATCGCTTTGGGCCCATGCATGACTTCCGCAGCACTGAACGCTTCCGCGTGAACCGCACTTGTTTCTTTGAACTTCAATGCCATTTCGTTAGCAATAGCCAGCGATGGACCGCGTCCCAGCACGAATAGCGAATTCTCGTCCGTCACCGCGCCTGCAAAGGGCGACCAGTCACAGGCGACTGCCTTGGCAAGAGCCGCCGGAAGATCGTCAATGGCGGCCAGCAATTTCCGATCACCCGTCCAGTGACCGATCAGTGCCAGGCCGGCAACGGCCGAACTTACGAACGATTTCGTGGCGGCGACACTGCGTTCTGCCCCGGCCAGAATGTCGATCGGGAAGTCGACGGCATTGGCCAGATCAGAGTTGATGACGTTGGTGATGGCGATGGTAAGCGCTCCACTGTCGCTTGCGGCTTTGGTCATGCTGACAATATCCGGGCTTTTGCCCGATTGCGAGATGGACAGTGTTGCAGCGGAGCCGAGCTTCAACGTCACCCCGTAGATCGATGCAACGGAAGGACCGAGCGAGGCGACGGGAATACCTGCGGTAAGCTCACTCGAATATTTCAGGAACGCACTTACATGATCGGACGAGCCACGGGCGATCGATGCAAGGAAGGGCGGGTTCTTCTCGCGCAACTTTGCGCCAGCGGCAGCAAGGGTCTCGCGGGAGGCGTCGAGGAACCGAGCTGTCACATCGGGGATCGATACGATTTCTTCCCGCATGAGGGTCGTTTTGGTGTTCACAGCACTGCTCCTGATATTTCCGAAGATTCGCCGAGCTTCAATTCGGCGACGAATTCATAGGCGTCGGCCCGGTATATCGACCGGGTAAACTCGATCACCTTCCCCGACTCGAGATAAGATATCCGCTCGATGTTCAAGCTGGCGGAACCCGCCGGAACCTGGAGCAGTTTAGCATCATTTTCCTTCAGTATGGCCGCTGAAATGCGTTGGATGGCTCTTACCGGGCGGTTTCCGCTCTCTGCCAATACCGCATAGAGTGAAAGTGTGACGAGTTCCGGATTTGGCAGTACATGAATGGACAGCGCGGCTCGTTCGATAGCCATTGGCGTATCGTTGGCCACGCGTAATCGGCTGATCCGGGCCACCTTTTCTCCGGACGATAACCCGAGCGTTACCATTTCTTCTGGCGAAGGTGCATAAACTCCGCGGTCGAGCCACGTGGAGCGGACGATCATTCCACGCCTTGCCATGTCTTCCGTGAAAGATGTGAGGTGGGACAAGGATTGCTCGACGCGTGCCGAACGCGGTGCAACAAACGTGCCGGACCCATGACGCTGAACAAGAAGGCCTTCATTCACGAGGCCCTGAACGGCTTTGCGAACGGTCACCCGCGATATCTCCGCGATTGCAGCAAGTTCTCGCTCTGGCGGCAGCGCATCTCCGGGCATAAGCCTCCCGTCGCGCACCGCTTTTTCAATCAACCGTTGAAGCTTGACGTAAAGCGGACCGCCGACTGCAGAACTATCGTTCAGCGAGGGGAGAATATCGATCAGTCCGTCACCCATGAGCAACCTCCCTTGATGCGAAATTGCGCGCAGCGAGCTGGACTGCGCCTGTCAGCGCATCATTCGATGGTGCCTGCAGTATGGCGCGATAATGCGGTGACAGACGCGCACCGTAGAGAGCGCCGAGGCCCCCCAACAGGGAAAGGCGCATCCCGGTATCGGGCATGATGGCGTCCAGCCCTTCCTCGATCTGCGCAAGGGTCTTGTCCAAAAGAGCAAGCGCGACTTCGTCGTTCTTCGAGGCATATTCGAAGACAAGGGGAGCAAACGTGCCAAAATCACTCGGCGTTGCCGAATGAGCGAATTGAACGATCCGGTGCGGATTCCCACCGAATCGTTCCATGATGGCATCCGTCATCAACGAGCGGCGGTGAAACCGATCGTAGGCTAGCAAGGTCTCTTCCAGGGCGTCCCGACCAAGCCTGGCGCCGCCTCCGAGATCGCTAACCTTGAAGCCCCAGCCGCCGGCGAAACGGATATCGTTGCCGAGCCTCGTCACATAGGCCGAACCGGTGCCGAGTATCACTACAGTACCGTCATGATCGCCGAGTGCACCCTGAAGCGCGATCAGCCCGTCTGAATATACAAGCGATTTTTGAAACGGCAGCAAGGCTTCGAGCTTTGCGCCGTTGCCGCCAACATTGGCTCCCGCCAGACCGAGCACAGCAAAAACCGTTCCGCTGGCGGCAGCGTCAATGCCCGCCGCCTTGAATGCTGCTTCCGTCGCATCAAGTATGTTCAGGCGCGCGGTGTTCATGTCGGTCATGATATTGGCCGAACCACTCCTGCCGATGCCAATAACATTGCCGTTCAAGTCGGCCAATGCCGCCCTGCAGGCCGTTCCACCACCGTCAATTCCAAGGAGATAAGTCACGTTCAATCGTCCTCCAGCACTCAGAATACCAATAAAATACCAATAGCCAAGCGTTAATTTCTGTGTGACCTCTGTTTTCTTAATGTAGCTGATTTTGCTTACTAAATTGCCTATGGACTAAATGATTGCCGATTTATTTTAAGAATTGCTGGACAAGTGGTATTTTTTTGGCATTAATTATGGGAACGAGGAGCAAACAGTGGCACTTACCCGCACAGAGCAGCACAACGACAAGGCATGGGGGCTGGACGAAAGATCTCCAGTAGATGTTTTGCGGCTGCTGCATGAGGCGCAGCTTGAAGCTGCCGCTTCGGTCGTGCAGGCCATGCAATCAATCGCAGAAGCTTCCATCATCGCTGCCACCACGCTCGCGTCAGGTGGGCGTCTTGCCTATGCCGCAGCGGGCAGTTCAGGGCTGATGGCGATGGCGGATGCGCTTGAACTGCCCGGCACCTATGGTATTGCTCCCGACCGTGTCGTTATTCTGTTGGCTGGCGGTGTCGCCAGTCTCAACCGTCTGGCGGGAACCTACGAAGATGACGCCAGCCAGGCCGCTAGCGATATTTCAGCGGCCGGACTTGTCGCAGGTGATTGCCTGATCGCGATTTCCGCCAGCGGCACAACTCCCTATGCACTCGCCGCAATCGACGAAGCGAAGAAACGCGGCCTCAAGGTCATTTCGATCGCCAATAATCCTGCCGTGCCGATGTTTGAAAAGGCGGACGTAGCGATTGCGCTGGAAACACCGGCGGAAATGGTTGCGGGTTCAACCCGCATGGGGGCGGGCACCGCGCAGAAAATCGCACTCAATCTGTTGTCCACTTTGATGGCCATCCGTCTTGGTCATGTCCATGACGGGTATATGGTCAATCTCGTAGCGGACAATATCAAGCTGCGCGAGCGTGCAACGCGCATCGTCTCGGCGATCAGCGCTTGTGATGAGAGCCATGCAGCAAAATTGCTGAAAGCAAGCGGCGGCTCGGTCAAGCTGGCGATTCTTCTCGCCGCTGGTGCGGAGAACGCCGAAAATGCATCAAACCTTCTCGAAAGCAATCAACAGAGGCTTCGCCCGGCGCTTTCGGAACTCAAAGAGGGTCTCGGTTCTCGTTAAGAATCCGGGGCTCTCATCAACGGCACTGCTCAAAAGGGTGCAACAGGAGACTAAAATGGGAAGCACGACTTTAAAAACTTTGCTTATGGCGACGAGCATTCTGGCTACTGCCGGATTTGCGCGCGCTGCCGACACAACTCTGACGATCGAAAGCTGGCGTACCGACGACCTTAGCGTCTGGCAGGAAAAACTCATTCCCGCTTTCGAAGCCAAGAACCCGGGTATCAAAGTGAAATTCGCTCCGACGCCGCCGACGGAATATGATGCTGCCCTCGGTGCGCGCTTCGATGCCGGCAGTGCTGGTGATATCATCACCTGCCGTCCTTTCGACAAGTCACTGGAACAGTTCAAGCGCGGCAATCTGACGAGCCTCAATGACCTTCCGGGCATGAAGAACTTCTCTGACGTAGCCAAGTCCGCGTGGACGACCGACGACGGCAAGGACACGTTCTGCGTGCCGATGGCATCGGTCATCCACGGCTTCATCTACAACAAGGACGCCTTCGACAAGCTCGGGATTGCCGTTCCGACGACAGAAGCCGAGTTTTTCGCGGCTCTCGACAAGATCAAGGCCGATGGCACGTACATACCGATGGCCATGGGCACCAAGGACCTCTGGGAAGCCGCGACGATGGGCTACCAGAACATCGGGCCAACATACTGGAAGGGCGAGGAAGGTCGCGCCAAGCTCATCAAAGGCGAGGCAAAGCTGACTGATCCCGAGTGGGTCGAGCCCTACAAGGTTCTTCTCAAGTGGAAGGATTATCTCGGTGATGGCTTTGAAGCACAGACCTATCCGGATAGCCAGAACCTGTTCACCCTTGGACGTGCGGCTATCTATCCGGCCGGTTCGTGGGAAATCGGCCTGTTCAATACGCAGGCGCAGTTCAAGATGGGAGCATTCCCGCCGCCGGTGAAGAATGCCGGTGACGCCTGCTACATCTCGGACCACAACGATATCGGTGTTGGCCTGAATGCCAAGAGCGCGCATGCGGAAGAAGCAAAGAAGTTCCTGGACTGGGTCGCCTCGCCGGAATTCGCCGAAATCTATGCCAACGCTCTGCCGGGCTTCTTCAGCCTGAATTCAACGCCGGTAAAGATGCAGGATCCGCTGGCACAGGAATTCGTGTCATGGCGTGAAAAGTGCAAGCCGACAATCCGTTCGACCTATCAGATCCTGTCGCGCGGCACGCCGAATCTCGAGAACGAAACTTGGGTTGAAGCGGCCAACGTCATCAACGGCACGGATACGCCCGAGGCTGCCGCCAAGAAGCTTCAGGACGGTCTCGACAGCTGGTACAAGCCTGCGAAATAATTAGTCTATTGCCGGGGCCGTCTTTGCGATGGTCCCGGCTATTTCCTTATCTGGTCGCCGGGTCCGCCCTTGCGCTACCATGATCGAAAAGCGGCAGTCGCGGGCCGCGTTCTTCTGCGACCAATAATCATAAGCAGGGGTCTCAAAATCAATGAGCACAGTCGAACAATCATTTGTCAGTCAAGGCGAGGATAAGCGGCGCCGGCGCTGGCACATCCTTGTTTTCCTGTTGCCAGCCCTGCTCGTCTACACGGCTGTGATGATCCTGCCGCTTGTCGAAACGCTCCGGCTTTCGCTGTTCAACGTCAGGGATAACCAGAGTGTCTTCGTTGGCCTCGACAATTTCCAGGTCCTGTTCGGCGATCCGCGATGGGCCGCCAGCTTCTGGAATGCGCTGCGCAACAACTTCGTGTTCTTTGTCATCCATATGCTGGTTCAAAACCCGATCGGGGTAGCCCTTGCTGCGCTGTTGTCAGTGCCGAAGCTGCGCTTCGGTGCCTTCTATCGTACCGCAATGTTCCTGCCGACATTGCTGTCCTTTGTCATCGTAGGGTTTATCTGGAAGCTCATTCTCTCGCCGATATGGGGCGTTTCGCCTTTCCTGCTCGATCTGGTCGGACTGAAATCGCTGTTCTCGCCGTGGCTTGGCAAGCCTGGCAGCGCCTTGATCGCTGTTTCGCTGATCTCGGTCTGGCAATATGTCGGCATTCCGATGATGCTGATCTATGCCGCCATGCTGAATATTCCCGACGAGGTTCTTGAGGCGGCGGAATGCGATGGCGTTACCGGCTGGAGCCAATTCTGGAAGATAAAGCTGCCGCTTATCCTGCCGTCCATCGGCATCATCTCGATCCTGACTTTCGTCGGCAATTTCAATGCGTTCGATCTGGTTTATACAGTTCAGGGTGCGCTCGCGGGACCGGACGGCGCGACGGATATTCTAGGCACCTTGCTTTACCGGACGTTCTTCGGTTTTCAGTTGCAAATCGGCGACAAATCCATGGGCGCGACGATCGCGACAGTGATGTTTCTCATCATTCTGTCGGGTGTCTGCCTCTATCTGTTTGCCATCCAGCGGCGAATGCGCCGCTATCAGTTCTGAGGGCTCGAGATCATGGCAAAGCCAACAGCATCGCCCGTCCGCACCGGTATCGTCCATCTGGCGCTCATCATCTATACGCTGATCGCGTTGTTTCCGGTATTTCTGACCGTCATCAACTCGTTCAAGGATCGTGCATCGATTTTCCGCGATCCGCTGGGATTGCCTACGCCGTCGACCTTCAGCCTGATCGGCTACCAGACTGTACTTGGACAGGGTGATTTCGTTCTGTACTTCCAGAACAGTTTCATCGTGACAGGCGTCTCGATCTTCTTCGTCCTTCTGTTCGGAGCAATGGCAGCTTTCGCACTGTCGGAATATCGCTTTCGCGGCAATACGTTGATGGGGCTTTATCTGGCGCTTGGTATCATGATCCCGATCCGCCTCGGCACGGTGGCGATCCTGCAGGGCATGGTTGCTGCCGGACTGGTCAACACGCTCACCGCTCTCATACTCGTCTACACCGCACAAGGCCTGCCCCTGGCCGTCTTCATTCTAACGGAATTCATGCAAACCGTGTCGGATGATTTGAAGAATGCCGGGCGCATCGATGGCTTGTCTGAGTACTCGATCTTCTTCCGGCTGGTGCTGCCACTCGTGCGGCCCGCTATGGCCACTGTGGCTGTTTTCACCATGATCCCGATCTGGAACGATCTTTGGTTCCCGCTCATCCTTGCGCCGAGCGACGCTACCAAGACCGTGACGCTCGGCTCGCAGGTGTTCATTGGCCAGTTCGTGACCAACTGGAATGCGGTGCTTGCGGCGTTAACGTTGGCTATTGTGCCGGTTCTTGTTCTCTATCTCATTTTCTCGCGGCAGCTCATCCGCGGCATTACCTCGGGAGCGGTAAAATGATCGAAGAAAAGCCGGTTCGGGTACTCGTGGCGGGACTGGGCAATATGGGGCGCAGCCATGCGCTCGCCTATCACAACAACCCCGGCTTCAAGATCGTCGGGCTTGTCAACCGTTCCGTTGTGCCATTGCCGGATGAACTTGCCGGCTACACGATCCACTCCTCCTTCGAGCAGGCGCTGGTGGACTTGAAGCCGGATCTTGTTTCGATCAATACCTATTCCGATAGCCATGCGGGATATGCGATTGCCGCCATGGAGGCAGGCGCGGACGTTTTCGTCGAGAAGCCATTGGCAACGACGGTTGCAGACGCAGAGCGCGTTGTGGCCGCCGCCAGAACACATGGACGCAAACTGGTCATCGGCTATATCCTCCGCCACCACCCCTCCTGGATGCGACTGATCAGCGAGGCACGCAAACTCGGCGGCCCCTATGTTTTCCGCATGAACCTCAATCAGCAATCGAGCGGCGCGACGTGGGAAACGCACAAGTCGCTGATGAAGACCACGTCGCCTATCGTCGATTGTGGTGTGCACTACCTCGATGTCATGCTTCAAATTACCGACGCCAACCCCGTTCAGGTGCGCGGCATGGGCGTGCGCCTCTCCAATGAGATTGACCCCGACATGTATAATTACGGTCATCTCCAGGTGTTGTTCGATGACAAGACGGTCGGCTGGTACGAGGCCGGGTGGGGACCGATGATCTCAGAAACCGCTTTCTTCGTGAAGGATGTGATTTCACCTAACGGTTGCGTTTCCATCGTCATGGACCAGAACGCAAAGTCGGATGATATCGACTCGCATACCAAGACGTCTACCATCCGCCTGCACTCGGCGAAGACCGGCCGGGATGGCCGCTTCGCCGGGGCCGACGAACTTCTAAGCATGGCCGGCGAACCGGAACATCAGGAACTGTGTGATCTGGAACAGGCGTTTGTTCTCAAGGCCATACGCGAAGATCTCGACCTTGGCCGGCACATGCAGGATGCCGTGCGCTCGCTCGGTGTCTGCCTTGCTGCGGACCAAAGCGTCCGCACCGGCCAACCAGTTGATCTATGAATTTGAATCAAGAAGCGGGAACAAGACATTGGGTTCTTTGAAGATTGAAAATATCCGCAAATCCTTCGGTCAGGTCGATGTGCTGAAAGGCATCGATCTTGAAGTCAAGGATGGCGAGTTCGTGATTTTTGTCGGACCGTCCGGTTGCGGCAAATCCACATTGTTGCGGGTTATTGCCGGACTTGAAGACGCAACTTCGGGCGACATCCTCATCGATGGCAAAAAGGTCAATAATACACCGCCGGCCAAGCGCGGCATCGCCATGGTTTTCCAGACTTATGCGCTCTATCCACATCTTTCCGTTCGAGACAATATGGGGCTCGGTCTGAAGCAGGCCGGAAAACCCGCGGAAGAGATTAAGGAGCGCATTGGAATCGCCTCGAGCATGTTGTCGCTGGATGACTATCTCGAACGCCGTCCGGCAGAGCTTTCCGGTGGCCAACGTCAGCGCGTCGCTATCGGTCGTGCCATCGTTCGCGAGCCGCAGCTATTCCTTTTTGACGAGCCGCTGTCGAACCTCGATGCGGCCCTGCGCGTCAACACGCGCATCGAAATTGCGCGTCTGCACCGGCAACTCAAGGCGACGATGATCTATGTGACGCATGATCAGGTCGAGGCGATGACATTGGCCGACAAGATCGTCGTGCTGAACAAGGGACGGATCGAACAAGTTGGCTCGCCCATGGAATTGTACAATGCGCCGCAGACCGTGTTTGTCGCCGGCTTTATCGGATCGCCGCAAATGAACTTGATCGATGCCACAAAGCTGGGTCTAAGTGGCGCCAAAACGATTGGAATTCGTCCGGAGCATATTCAGGTCAGCAAGACATCCGGCGAATGGAAAGGCGCGGTTATCCATGTCGAACACCTCGGTGCCGATACGATCATCTATCTTCAGACCGATTTTGGCCCCCTGACTGTTCGCCTGTTCGGAGAGCACAGGTTCGATGTTGATGGCGTACTTTATGCAACTCCTGATGCAGGCCGGATATATCGGTTCGACAATGAGGACCAGGTCATAAAGGATGGCTAGCCTTCAGCACTTCGAAATTGACGGATCAGGTCTGAGTGTGTATGATGCGCATCATGAAGAGTGCGGACATTATCCGGGAACTTGTCATGGCAGGATGGATTTTGGACCGCATTCGTGGTTCGCACCACGTCTTCAAACATCCGGATCGACCTGGTTGTGTCGTTGTACCACATCCAAGGAAGGATTTGGGCGTGGGGCTCGCTAAGGCCATCTATAAACAGGCCGGCTTGTAGGAGGAAGATTTGCGTTATCCCATTGCCATTGAACCTGGTTCTGAAACCACAGCATTCGGGGTCGTTGTTCCTGATTTGCCTGGATGCTTTTCTGCAGGTGACACTCTGGACGAAGCGATGTCGGGCGCCGAAGAAGCCGCAGCCGCATGGATCGATGCCGCGCTTGATGCCGGAGAGTCAATTCCTGCTCCTTCGGGGTTGGAGGCGCTGCGAACCAATCCTGAATATGCAGGGTGGCTGATTGGCGTCATCACCCTCGACCCAGCGCTTCTGGACGATACTATCGAGCGTGTGAACATTACTCTTCCCCGCCGTGTCCTGCGTCGCCTTGATGCCTTGGCTCAAGCGGCCGGAGAAAGCCGCTCGGGATATATTGCTCACCTCACTCTGGAAAATTGAGATCACAGAACAGCCACTATTCATATCATGACATCACCATGCGTATGGGGCATAGTCCGGCGCGCGTAACAGGAGTCGTTTCCCTGCGCTGCTATACATGATGAGAACAGGACGGATGCTATGGGCTGGACGCCGGATTCAAAGCGCTACGATTCGATGAAATATAACCGTTGCGGCAGGAGTGGGCTAAAACTTCCAGCTATTTCATTGGGTCTGTGGCACAATTTCGGTCATGATACGCCGCACAATGTCAAGCGGGCGATCTGCCGGCAGGCATTCGACCTCGGCATTACGCATTTCGACCTTGCCAATAATTATGGCCCGCCTCCAGGGGCGGCTGAAGAAGCGTTCGGCGAAATCTTGCGAAGTGATTTCAAGGGCTATCGTGACGAGCTGATTATCTCGTCCAAGGCGGGCTACAACATGTGGCCAGGGCCCTACGGCGAATGGGGAAGCCGTAAATACGTCATCGCCAGCTGCGATCAAAGTCTGAAGCGTCTTGGCCTCGACTATGTCGACATCTTCTATTCGCACCGGTTCGATCCGGATACACCTCTCGAAGAAACGATGATGGCCCTCGATCACATTGTGCGATCCGGCCGGGCTCAATATGTCGGCATTTCGTCGTATAACTCGCACCGCACCCGCGAAGCGGCGGCTATCCTCGAGGAACTCGGGACACCTTGCCTCATCCATCAGCCAAGCTATTCGATGATCAACCGCTGGATCGAGGAAGACGGATTGATCGACACTCTGGAAGATCTCGGCATCGGCTCCATGGTGTTTTCTCCATTGGCGCAAGGCATGCTTACCGACAAGTATCTGAAGGGTGTGCCGGATCAAAGCCGGGCCGCGCAGGGGAAGTCGCTCAATCCAGATTTCCTGACCGAAAGCAATATCGCGAACATTCGTGCGCTCAATGAGATTGCGTCCAAGCGCGGCCAGACGCTCGCTCAGATGGCAATTGCCTGGGTTCTCAGGAAAGGCCGCATTACCACAGCGCTTATCGGCGCCAGCAAACCGCAACAGGTGATCGACTGCGTGAAATCACTTGAAAATCTCGAATTCACCGATGCTGAACTTGCCGAGATCGACAGCTTCGCCAGCGACGCGAATGTCAATCTCTGGGCCGCATCTGCAGAGCGCAAAGGCCCGCAGCGCAAGTAAAACACCACCCTCGATGCAAAGTGAAATTGGCATGGCGTTACGAATGTGCGAAACGTCTCGTCAGTAACTGATAAGGATTGGATCGTTCAATGAAGATTGCGATGATAGGTACCGGGTATGTCGGTCTGGTGTCGGGCGTCTGTTTTGCCGAGTTTGGTTTTCAGGTTACCTGTGTCGACAAGAATCCATCGATTATCGAGCGGCTGCAGGCCGGCGAAGTAACGATCTATGAACCTGGCTTGGACGAGTTGCTGGTGCGCAACGCGCGCGACGGGCGATTGACGTTCACGACTGAACTTGCGGCCACCGTTGCCGATGCCGATGTGATCTTTGTTGCGGTGGGCACGCCCTCGCGGCGCGGCGACGGCGAGGCCGACCTGCAGTATATACATGCGGCTGCCGATGAGATTGCCGCAGCGATGAAGCCAAACGCGGTCATTGTCATCAAATCCACCGTGGTCGTGGGCACCAATGCCGACGTGCGTGCCCGTATCGCCAAAGCGCGGCCGGATGTGCCGTTTTCGATGGTTTCCAATCCGGAGTTCCTGCGAGAAGGCTCCGCCGTCGAAGATTTCCTGCGGCCCGATCGTGTCGTTGTCGGCGTTCATGATGATGCCGGCGCAGCGGCGATGAAGCGCGTTTACCGGCCGCTATACCTGCGCGAGACGCCGATGATCGTCACGACGCTGGAAAACGCCGAGATCATCAAATACGCGGCCAACGCTTTCCTGGCCATGAAGGTTACGTTTATCAACGAAGTAGCCGACCTGTGCGAAAAAGCGGGAGGAAACGTACAGGATGTGGCGCGCGCCATCGGCATGGACAATCGTATCGGTTCGAAGTTCCTGCACGCCGGGCCGGGGTTTGGCGGATCGTGCTTCCCGAAGGATACACGCGCTTATGCTGCGACGGGACGCAAGGTGAACGCGCCGCAGACGCTCATCGAACAGGTCGTTACCATCAACGAGCAGCGCAAGCGTTCCATGGCGGAACGTGTGATTGAGGCAGCAAAGCAGACCGGAGCGACTTCGGTTGCAGTGCTCGGCATCGCCTTCAAGCCCAATACCGATGACATCCGGGAAGCTCCGGCGCTCGACATCATTCCGGCGCTGCAAAAGGCTGGCCTGACCGTGCGGGCGCATGATCCAGAGGCACGTGCAGCGGGAGAGGCCGTTCTGCCTGGCGTTGTCTGGTGCAAGTCCGCTTACGAAGCCGTCGACGGGGCAGGGATCACCCTTCTGCTGACCGAGTGGAATGCCTACCGTGCGCTGGATCTGAAGCGGGTCTCGACACTTATGAGCGGCAAGCTCCTGTTCGACTTGCGCAACGTTTTCAACGCGCAGGACCTTGACGGATCTGGCCTGGAATATCGCTCTGTCGGGCGGCCGCTGGTTGGCAATAGCGCCTGACTTCAGGCCGCTATTTGACCGCCCTGTACAGAGTTATAGTCGTGTTGCGGCCCTTGCTATAATTGATCCCGGTGAGGGTTGCGACTGCCGCAACTGACTTCTCGCCCTCTGGCAAAGCCTGGATGAAAGCGGTGCGCTCTCGTTCGTCCACCGCTGAAATGGCACAGGCAGGATCGCCGGTCAGATGTTTGGCTGCGCCCGCTCCATCGGTGAGAATTGTCGGCGTACCGGCAAGAAATACCAGGCTTGGTTCGGCATAGCTGGCGGAGGCCAATACGCTGTTCTCGCATTTTTTGACCGCGTTGAATGCATTGGCGATTGCGGGGCTCAGCCACATGGGAGTAAGTGCGGGGACTACGCCCCATGTCAGCAGTACAAGGGTAATAATCGCAAAGGTTGCAGCAGCTTGCAGCGCACGCTTCAGATTGTGATTCAACACCAGCCCGCTGGCAAATACCCCTGCAGCGAGCGCCGTGAAGAACGCGATGATTCCAGCAAATGAGAACGATCCGGTCATGACATAGGGCAGGACAAGTCCGGCGCCCATGAAGCCGAGTGTGGCTGCGGCCAGACCTACCAGCGTGAGCCGTTCCATCCATTTCTGCCAGCGCCAGCGATAGGGCTGCGTGGCGATACCCGTGTCGATGGCCCAGGCCATCATCAACAGAAGGGCCGGATAGGCTGGCAGGATGTAGTGCGGAAGCTTGGTCGGGATGAGTTCCGTTACCAGCCAGAACGGCACGTACCAGGCCATCAGAAAGGCTAATCGCGGATCTTCCCGAATGCGGCTCAAGGCTTGCAGGCCGCCACGAATGGCAAGAACGCCGAACGGCCAGATGAACACAACAAAGATCAGAGCAAAATAACCTGGCGGTGCGCCATGGCTTTCCTGCCCATCGCCGACCTTAGACAGGAAATCCTTGTTGACGGATTCGTTGAAGAAGGCACCGCCGCTCTTGATCGTAATCAAAATTAGCCAAGGCAGCACAATGGCCAGCAGGATGAGGATGCCGCTGAAAGGCTTCAGTCGTTTCAGCCATCGCCACTCGCGGTAGAAGAGGCTGAGCGATCCCATCGTCAAAAGCCCGACGAAGGGCGTTATCGGTCCCTTGATAAGAACCCCAATTGCCGTCGCCACCCAGAATATTATCGCTGGCGCCCATTTTCCCGCTGCCTGCCTGCGGCTCGCCATCCAGATTGATGCAAGCGCACCCTGCGCGATGACAACGGTTGCCAGCACAGTTGCGTCGGTCTTTGCGACGCGAGCTTCGAAGCCGAGCATGACGATGGCGGCAAGGGCGATGCCGGCCATGAGTCCGGCGCTCTGCCCGAATAGGAAGGCCCCCAGGGCCGCAGTTCCCAGAACTGCAATTGTTGCACCGGTCACCGAGACGAGGCGGTAAACCCAAACCGGTGCGCTCGTATCGTAACCAGTCAGTTTCAGCGCGGCACTCTGCAACCAGTAAATACCAATCGGCTTCTTGTATCGCGATGCGTCCTGAAAGCGGATGTCGACATAGTCGCCGCTCTCTGCCATTTGGCGCGTCGCCTGAACGTAGCGCGATTCGTCGCGGTCCAATGGCGGTATGGAGGCGATTCCCGGAACGAACGACACGAGACAAATGAAGATCAGCAACAGATAGTGAGCCGCGCGCAGCCTCATGCTGCCGGGAACCGGATAGGAATTCGTCATCAGCTATCCTTGCTTACGTGTCCTGCGTCATTGCCTTTTTTTCATTGGCGATGAGCCAAAGATTGCGGATGTAGACGAAAAGGCCGAGTCCCTGACCGGCGATGAACACAGGGTCCTTTCGAACGACGGCATAGATGAAAAGCAAAGCTCCGCCGAACAGCGAAAAGAACCAGAATGTCACTGGCACGACACTGCGCTTGGCGCGCTCCGAGGCAATCCACTGCACGACGAAGCGCATCGTAAAACATCCCTGGGCAAAAAAGCCGAGGAGAACCCACGCATCGAACTGGGCGATGAAGACCGAGTGCAGCCAATTGGTAATCGCATCAGCCATGACTGATCTCCGTAATCGTTGGAACGGTCTTGCGACGTTTTCTCAGCCACCAGACACCGTATAGGTCGAGAATACCGCGCAGGCCGCGGTCAAGAATGCCGTAGTTCGACTTGCCGTGACGACGTTCGCGGTCAACGACGTCGACATGAACCACGCCGTAGCCCTCACGCAGGACCAGCGCAGGCAGGTAGCGATGCCAGCCGTCGAAGAAAGGCAGTTCGCGGAAAAGCTGCGTGTGCACGGCCTTGAGGCCGCAGCCGCTGTCGCGCGTATCATCCTTGAGGATCGCGCTGCGCAGCTTGTTGGCATACCTGGATGCAAGCTGTTTCAGCTTGGTGTCCGTGCGCTTGAGCCGTTGCCCGGCTGCGATACCGGTTGCCGGCCCCGCTTCCAGCAATGCATCGGCCAGCAGAGGCAGATAGGCCGGATTGTTTTGACCATCGCCATCCATGGTAACCACAACCTTGCCTTTCGCGGCGAATACCCCGGAGCGAACGGCTGCGCTTTGGCCTGCGGACCTGTCGTGGCGGACGTGGCGCAACGGCTTTCCGGCCTTGATCCGCTCGCAAAGTGCCTCACCCGTCGTATCGGTCGAGCCGTCATCGACCACGATCACTTCGTAGCTGCGGCCTTCCATGGCTGCATCCACTTCATCGAGGAGAAAGGCTAGATTGGCGGCCTCATTTCGGCACGGAATGACGATTGTAATTGCCGGATTGCTCAAGTTGCAGGCTTTCGTAGTGGGACTTCAGGCGCGCTCATAACATCGAAAGCGCCGCCGTGCCATCCTCATTTGTCTGTCATCACCGCTGAGAGGTCTTTTGAAAAATTCAATGTGATGAGTCAATTGGTGCGGTTCTCGAGAGACCGGAGCGCAGCGGACATTCTTGTCCATGAGCATTGAAGCGCAGAGAAACGCATCAGATGACCGTCATAATGGATTTTTTAAGGCCTTTTGTTGCGGATGTCGGATAGGGTCCTTGCCGGTGTAATCGCTTCAGGATCGAGTTGAATCTCTATGATTGCGGGCTTGCCGCTCTCGACCGCCCGTTGCCACGCACCTTCAAACTCCTCCGTTGCGGCCACTGTCTCTCCGTGTCCGCCATAGGCGCGGGCAAGCATGGCGAAATCCGGGTTGGTCAGGTCAGTTGCTGACACTCGGCCGGGGTATTCCCGTTCCTGATGCATGCGGATTGTGCCGTAAATATTGTTGTTGATGACAAGAACGATGATTGGCAGGCCGTATTTTACAGCAGTCGCAAAATCCTGGCCGTTCATGAGGAAACATCCATCCCCGGCAAAGCATATGACCATCCGTTCCGGATTAAGCTGCTTTGCCGCTACCGCCGCTGGCAGACCATAGCCCATGGAACCGGATGTCGGCGCTGCCTGCGTCCCAAATCGCCGGAAGCGGTGGAACCGATGCAGCCACGTTGCATAGTTGCCCGCACCGTTGGTCATGATTGCATCCTCCGGCAGGACGCTCTCGAGATAGGACATGATCGGTCCCATTGCGACCTCGCCGGGTCCGGTCTTGGGCGGGGTCGACCAGGCGAGGTAGGATTCATGCGCGGTTTCCGCTTCCCCCGGCCAGTTGATGTGGGACGGCGGTGCGAGATGTTCGACAGCTTCGGCAAACGTGTCGGGTGCTGAATTGATCGCGAGGCTTGGGCGATATACCCGTCCAAGTTCATCCGCGTCCGGATAGACGTGGATTAATGTCTGCTTCGGATAAGGGCTGTCAATCAGCGTATAGCCGGAGGACGGCATTTCACCAAAACGCCCGCCAACAAGCAGCAACACGTCAGCTTCTTTCACCCGCGTTGCCAATGCCGGATTGATGCCGATGCCGACATCGCCCGCATAGTTGGGATGCAGATGATCGAACAGCATCTGGCGCCGGAAGGAGCAGCCGACAGGAAGATGCCATTTCTCGGCGAACCGTGTGATCGACCGGACAGCATGTTCGCTCCAGCGCGAGCCGCCGAGGATCATGAACGGCTTTGTCGCGCCTTGCAGAAGATCGGCCAGTTTCTCGATGCAGGCGGGTGAGGGACCGGTCTCCACCGGTTGCCATCCCTGCGCGGCCACTGCTTCAACCTTGTCCGTCAGCATGTCTTCCGGCAAAGCCAGGACCACCGGACCCGGTCGGCCCGAGGTGGCAACAGAAAACGCGCGCGTGACGAATTCGGGAATACGCCGCGCATCGTCGATCTCAGCAACCCATTTTGCAGTATTAGCAAAGAAGCGTCGATATTCCACCTCCTGAAAGGCCTCGCGCTCGCGGGCGTCGCGCTGCACCTGTCCTATAAACAGGATCAGCGGGGTTGAATCCTGCCTCGCGATATGGATACCGGGAGAGGCGTTGGTTGCGCCTGGACCACGCGTGACAAAGCAGATGCCCGGTTTGCCGGTAAGCTTGCCCCACGCCTCGGCCATCATGGCAGCACCGCCTTCGGCGCGGCACACCGTAACTCCGATTCCTGTATCGTAAAGTGCATCGAGAACAGCAAGATAGCTCTCGCCTGGCACGCAGAACAACCGCTCCACTTGATTGGCAGCCAAGGCTTCGACGATCAGTTCACCGCCCGTTTTCATCAGATGCATCCTTGAGTTCCCCGAGAATTTCAGCGCTGTGCTCGCCGAGACGCGGCGAGGGCCGTTGGTAGGAAAGCGGCGTTTTCGACATCACGATCGGCGTTCGCACCGATGGGATCGTGCTGCCGTGACTGTCCTCGAGATCAAGGCGCAATCGCCGCGATACGATCTGCGGATCGTCGAACATCTCGCCGATCTGGTTGATGGGCCCGGCGGGCACTGCATTGCGGGAGCAGGCGTCCAGTAGCTCGGCGCGGGTACGCTTTCTCGTTTCGGCTCTGATCAGTAAGGTCAGCTCGGCACGATTCTCCAGCCTTGCGCGGTTACTCAGGAAACGCGGATCGCTGGCAAGTCCCTCCAGGCCGACAATTGCGCAAAACCTTGCGAACTGCCCGTCATTGCCAACTGCAAGAATCATATGACCGTCTGATGTCGGTACAACCTCATAGGGCGAGATGTTCGGGTGTGCGTTGCCCATTCGGTGCGGGCTTTTGCCCGTCGCAAGATAATTCATTGCCTGGTTTGCCATGACAGCCGATTGCACGTCGAACAGTGCCATGTCGATCAACTGACCTTCGCCTGTCTTTGCTGCATGTGCGAGCGCTGCCTGGATGGCAATGACGGAATAGAGGCCAGTGAAGACATCGGCGACGGCCAGGCCGACTTTTTGCGGTTCGCGATCAGGTTCTCCGGTGACGGACATCAGGCCGGACATGCCCTGAATGATGAAATCGTAACCTGCTTGGCTGGCATAGGGGCCATCCTGCCCAAAGCCGGTAATCGAACAATAAACAAGACGCGGGTTTTCGGTGTTCAGGGATTCGTAGTCGAGCCCGTACTTCTTCAATCCACCGACTTTGAAATTCTCCAGAACAACATCAGCGCTACGGCAAAGCGCCCTGACGGTCTCCCGCCCTCCCGGGGTGGTGAAATCAAGCGTAATAGAGCGCTTGCCGCGATTGCAGGAGTGGAAATAGGCCGCAGAAAGGCTCTCGCCTTCGCTGCTGTTGATAAAGGGGGGCCCCCAGCCTCGTGTCTCGTCGCCTCCGGCGGGATTCTCGACCTTGATGACGTCAGCGCCGAGATCTGCAAGCACCTGTCCGGCCCATGGTCCAGCCAGGACGCGGGCAAGTTCGATAACCCGCACACCCGTCAAAGGAGCATCAGCCATATTTCAAGCACTCGCCAGTTTGGTCGGTCGTTTTGAGACCGAGCGCGAAGCCCAGTCTGCGAAATCCTGCATGATTGACTCCCGGTTCATCTCGTTCAGGCCTTCATGCCGCGTGTCTTCATAGATCTTTGTGGTGACATTCGTGAATCCGAGTTTCTCCATTCTGCTCTCAAGATCCCTTACAGCTTGGCCCTTCGCGGTAGCAGGATCTTCGGAGCCTCCGACGAGATTGAAAGGCAGCGAGTGCGGTACCTTGGAAAGCCGTGCATTATCTGCACCATCGAACATGAACTCGAGAATGTCACGCCACATGCTCACAGTCGGGTTCCATCCTGACAATGGATCGGTGAGATAGGCGTCTACTTCGTCCGGGTCGCGCGACAACCAGTCGGAGGCCGTGCGTGCATTGGCAATGCTTCGGCCCCATTGCTGGAAGGTCAATTTCGGCAGGATCATGCTCGGCACATCTGATCCGAGAAGCATCCGCTCTGCGCGCAGGATACCCTGAGCAATCCTGCCTGCAAGGCCCGCGGAGAAATTGGCATTCCAGATGGCCACCGCGTCCACTTTATCCGGGTGCGTCACGACGTAGTTCAGAGCAATCAGACCACCCATGGAATGACCAAACAAGATAACAGGCAGGTCGGGGTGACGCGCGCGTGCCAGGTTATTGATTGCGTCAAGGTCGTCGAGAACATAGTTCGGTCCGTCTGCGGGAGCGAAACGCCCCAACGGAGCTCCGTTCGCTCTGGTCAGTCCGTGCCCCCGGTGATCGTGGGCGTAAACATGAAAGCTCTGTTCGTTGAGGAACTCGGCAAAACGCATGTAGCGCAGCGAATGCTCGCTGACACCGTGGCTGATCTGAACAATGGCGCGCGCTCGGCCGCGAGATGCGGAAAACCGCATGGCAAGCGCCGCCCCTGTCGGGCTCGCAACCGTTTCAACGCCTTCGAAAGTCATTCAGTGCCTCCCGTCGCAGTTGAAGCGGTGGCGCATGAATAGTCAATCCGGAATAATTTCCAATGAAACGCGCTCAATTCAAAGCGCTGATGCACAAATAATAATCATCAGAAAACATATGCAACATTAATTTGCAAACCCCCTTGCAATCCTCAAAAACATGCCTCAGAAGTTCAGTCCGAAGGACGTCTTATCCTCGATTGTTGCAACTGCAAGTACGCTGTTAGGCGAGCCACGCGGGGATGCGGCAATTACGATCGACGCCTGCCAGTTACATGGCCGTTCAGGGGAGAAGAGGACGCTCCCCGACTGCGGCACCAGAGGGGAAACCGGGTGACGGAAATATCCGCGCCCGGTTTCGCTCGTTTGAGAGGTTGGCTTTGATCATTCAACGTCGCTTCCTATGAATCCACTTCCTTCTGTCCGGATAGCCACGCACAGCATTGCTATCCCGCAAATGGCGGCGTCAAACCAAATGGTCAGACTTGGGGTGAGGGCGTGAGAAGGATAGAGCTTGACCCCAGTGATTTGCCCGAAATAGTCCGTCCATCCATTGCCACAGGAGCCCCTTTCGCCTACATACGGCGCAAATTCATGTCCCTAAAATCCCGAACACCGGAGTGACGCGCGTTATGGCACGCCAATTCATCTATCATATGGCCGGCCTGAACAAGGCATATGGAACCAAGAAGGTTCTCGAAAACATTCATCTTTCCTTCTATCCCGATGCCAAGATCGGCATCCTCGGACCGAACGGCGCCGGCAAGTCGACGATCCTCAAGATCATGGCCGGGATGGACAAGGAATATACCGGCGAGGCGTGGCTCGCCGAAGGCGCGACTGTCGGCTATCTCGCTCAGGAGCCAGTGCTCGACCCGAGCAAGGATGTGATGGGCAATGTCATGGACGGGGTCGCCGACAAGAAGGCGATTCTCGACCGCTACAATGAAGTCATGATGAACTATTCTGACGAAACAGCCGACGAGGGCGCAAAGCTGCAGGATATCATCGATTCCAAGAACCTCTGGGATCTGGAATCGCAGGTGGAGATGGCAATGGAAGCGCTGCGCTGTCCGCCGGGCGATAGCGAAGTGACCAATCTTTCCGGTGGTGAACGCCGCCGCGTCGCGCTGTGCCGGCTCCTCCTGTCGCAGCCTGATCTCCTGCTCCTCGATGAGCCTACGAACCACCTGGATGCGGAAACCACTGCCTGGCTTGAGAAGCACCTGCGCGAATACAAGGGCTCGGTCCTGCTGATCACCCACGATCGCTATTTCCTCGACAATGTGACCGGCTGGATTCTTGAACTCGACCGCGGTCGCGGTATTCCTTATGAGGGCAATTACTCGGCCTATCTCGGCGCCAAGGCCAAGCGCATGCAGCAGGAAGGCCGCGAAGACGACTCGCGCCAGAAAGCTCTGGAACGTGAGCGCGAGTGGATATCGGCGAGCCCCAAGGCCCGTCAGGCGAAGTCCAAGGCGCGAATCAAGGCCTATGACGCCCTGGTCGATGCCGCCAACGATCAGCGCCCTGGCGATGCACAAATCCTTATTCCGGCAGGCGAACGTCTCGGCCAGGTAGTGATCGAAGCGGAAGGTCTCACCAAGTCTTTCGGAGATCGCCTATTGATCGAGAATCTTACGTTCAAGCTGCCGCCCGGCGGCATTGTCGGCATTATTGGCCCGAATGGTGCCGGTAAAACGACCCTGTTCAAGATGATCACAGGTCAGGAGAAGCCGGATTCCGGCACGATCCGCATCGGCGAGACGGTTCATCTTGGCTATGTGGATCAGAGCCGCGATCACCTGAAGGCAGACAAGAACGTCTGGGAAGAGATCTCGGGCGGCAATGAAATTATCAAGCTCGGCAAGTACGAGATGAATTCACGCGCCTATGTCTCGGCGTTCAATTTCAAGGGCGGCGACCAGCAGCAGAAGGTCGGCAATCTCTCCGGCGGTCAGCGCAATCGCGTACATCTGGCGAAAATGCTGCAGGCCGGCGGCAATGTGCTATTGCTCGACGAGCCGACCAATGATCTCGACACCGAGACGCTGGCGGCGCTTGAGGACGCCTTGGAGAAATATGCAGGCTGCGCCGTGATCATCAGCCACGATCGCATGTTCCTCGATCGCCTGGCGACGCATATTCTCGCGTTCGAGGGCGACAGTCACGTGGAATGGTTCGAAGGAAACTTCGAGGACTACGAAAATGACAAGATCCGTCGTCTAGGTCCGGACAGCGTCAATCCCAAGCGCCCGAGTTACAAGCCGCTGACGCGCTAGGTAGTGAGGGGGGCAAGCACACAGGCCCTTCCATCACCGTTTTTGACGAAGCTATCAGACATATTCGCTGGTGATCGTAGCCCGAACTTCTAGTATGCGGGAAATTCATGGAGTAGCGGAATGACTGACCTGTTTGGAACCCGGACAGAAATACTTCCTTCCCGCAAGATCAGCGGCCGGGTGAGCGGGTTATTTGAAGCACTCGCTGGCGATTTTGTCACGACGCCAGCCGCTTCGCTCGAGCTCACCTTCGAGGGTATTACCGGCGATTTCCACGCCGGTTCAACCCGCAGGTCGGGGGGGGCGCGAACCCTGGTATCCGCGCGGCACGGAAATGCGCAATGAGCGCCAGCTGTCCATTCTCGCATCGGACGAACTGGCCGATATTGCAGCTGGTATGGGATTGCCGGAGTTGAAGGCTGAATGGATAGGCGCCAATATGGTTCTCGATGGCATTGCCTCCCTCTCCATGCTGCCGCCACGGACGTTGATGTTTTTCGAGGGCGGCGTCACCTTGAAGGTGGATGGCCAGAATGCCCCGTGCAAGGTTGCAGGACGTTCCATCGGAGAACGTGCAGGCACAGACGATCATTTGACGACAGCGCTGGATTTCGTCCGGGTATCAAAACGTCTTCGCGGCATCGTCGCCTGGGTCGAAAAGCCGGGAATCATCCGGGCAGGCGAAAAGGTCGATGTGCGCGTGCCCGAGCAGTGGATTTATCATCCCTGAGGGGGAAGCGCCATGCCAGAAGTTTCGCAAGGTCCCCTTGCCGCCGAGACATTCTCAGATGATGAACGCGCGGCGGTCTATAAAGCCATCCACACGAGACGCGACGTTCGCGACCAGTTTCTGCCGCAGCCTATCCCGGGCGACGTGCTGATGCGGTTGCTCGACGCGGCGCATCACGCACCCTCGGTCGGATTCATGCAGCCCTGGAATTTTATAGTTATCCGGGAGGAGGCGCGAAAGGCACAGATACATCGTGCATTCACCCGCGCTAACGAGGAAGCTAAGCTCCTGTTTGGGGACGAGCGTCAGGCGCTGTATTCCTCGCTGAAGCTCGAAGGCATCTTGAAAGCGCCGTTGAATCTGTGCATCACCTGTGACCGCACGCGCGGCGGCAAGGTAGTGCTTGGACGTACGCATAACCGGCAGATGGATCTGTATAGCACGGTATGCGCGGTGCAAAACCTGTGGCTCGCAGCTCGCGCCGAGGGGATCGGAGTAGGCTGGGTCAGCATCTACCACGATCAGGACGTGCGCGGTGTCCTCTGCGTCCCTGATCACGTCGAGATCATAGCCTATCTCTGTATCGGCTATATCAGTGAACTCTACGATGCGCCCGAACTGGAAAAGCGCGGCTGGCGCAACCGGCTGCCGCTGCAGGAGCTGATCTTCGAAGAGGTATGGCAGCAACCTGCTAGCTAGGGTCCTCCTCGTCGGGATCGAGCAGGCGCGTTGCGCGCCATTCCGTCAACTTCCGATTGATCGCATCAAGTACGAAGAACCGGGCGGACTCTTTGTCGTAACCCTCATCGCGTAAAGCGTCGTAGTCAGTGTGTTGATGGCGGACATGAGCAACCGCCGCAAGCCACACGGCAATAGGCGGTGGAAGGGACCTCATATGCGGCGCGCCGGCAGCGGCTCTTATCGGCTCGGAATCCGAATAGGGCACAGCCGGCAGCAGTAGCGTCAGGGCTTTGTTGATTGCGCGCTGCCGGTTTGTCCCTGTGCTCATCCGGCTATCCTGTATGATTCCTTCCATATTTCAAACGCGGCGAAATTTGTCGTCAGCGGCAAAAACAGCTTGCGAAATTGCGATTTCTCACATAAACATATCTTTATGTCTTTTGAGGTGAATGATGGACAAACGTGATCTCAATCTTGACCTGATGGTCGATACGCTCAAAGCGGCGGCGGAGCCAAGCCGTCTGCGTATTCTGGCATTGTTGTCCCGTGGCGATCTGACCGTCTCGGATCTTACAACCATTCTTGGTCAGTCACAGCCACGTGTCTCGCGACACCTCAAGCTGCTGTTCGAAGCCAGTCTCATCAATCGTTATCAGGAGGGTTCCTGGGCTTATTTCCGCTTGGCGGAATCGCTCATCGTCGGCGACATCGCTCGCTCGCTCCTGCATCGGCTCGACTATGCCGATCCTCTGCTGGAGCGCGATCTTGAACGCCTCTCTGCTGTCAAACTGCAACGCCGCGAGCGTGCTGCAGCCTATTTCAGTGCCAATGCCACCAGCTGGGACGCGATCCGATCGCTGCATGTTCCGGATGGAGCGGTAGAAGACGCTCTGATCAAGATCATCGGTCGCAAGCCCTTCCAGGCCATGCTGGATGTCGGGACAGGCACTGGCCGCCTGCTCGAACTGTTCTCGCCGCTTTACGTGCGCGGTGTCGGCATCGACATCAATCGTGACATGCTGACCATTGCACGTTCGAATCTGGACCGGGACGGCATCACGAACGCCCAGGTGCGCCACGGGGACGTTTATTCGCTGCCGGTCGAGCGAGAGTCTTTCGACCTGGTGACCATTCATCAGGTGTTGCACTTCCTCGACAATCCGGCTGAAGCAATTCGCGAAGCGGCCCGTGCCATGCGGGCGGGCGGGCGAATGCTGATCGTTGATTTTGCCCCGCACGAGCTGGAATTCCTGCGCGACAATCATGCGCATGTGCGGCTGGGCTTCAATGACAGGCAAATGCGTGAATGGCTCACCGAAGCCGGTTTGATGCTTGAAGAAAGTCACGAGCTTGAGCCGAAAGACAAAGATAAGCTTACGGTCAAGTTGTGGCTGGCACGCGACCCGCGCCTGCTTATGGCCGATCCTGATTTAAACTCCCGCGTCACGGAGAGCGTATAATGAGTTTTTTCCGACAGTCCCGCCGTTCCGATCTCGGTACGAACATCCGGGTTTCGTTCGAATTCTTCCCCCCAAAGACCGAACTCATGGAAGAGCGGCTTTGGGAAACCGTGACGCGTCTTGCGCCTCTCAATCCGGACTTCGTGTCGGTGACCTATGGCGCCGGCGGCTCGACCCGCGAACGCACGGCACGCACGATCAAGCGCATTCTGACCGAAACGGACGTCAACGCGGCGGCTCACTTGACCTGCGTCGATGCGACCAAAGAAGAGGTCGATGCGATTGTTCGCGAGTTTGCAGCCATGGGAGTCAAGCGCTTCGTGGCGTTGCGCGGCGACCCGGCTGGCGGCGTGGGCGCTCATTATAAACCTACACCCGGTGGCTATGAGAATGGTGCCGAACTGGTGGCTGGTTTGAAGGCCTTTGCCGATTTCGATATTTCCGTTTCCGCATACCCGGAAAAGCATCCGGAAAGCCCGGATTTTGCTACAGACATCGACATGCTGAAGCGCAAGGTCGATAACGGCGCTACGCGAGCGATCACACAGTTCTTTTTCGAGAACGATCTTTATGAACGCTACGTAGAAAAGGTTCGCCGCGCCGGCATCTATATTCCGATCCTGCCAGGTATCCTGCCGATCCATAATTTCGCGCAGGTTACGAATTTCTGCTCCAAAGCTGGAACGCACATTCCTGCCTGGCTGGCCGAGCGGTTTGATGGGCTGGAAAATGATCCGCAGACGCATGCTCTGGTCTCGTCAGCGGTTGCGGCCGAACAGGTGCTTGATCTGGTCGAACGCGGTATCCAGGATTTCCACTTCTACACGATGAACCGGGCTGATCTGCCCTTCGCAATCTGTCATCTCATTGGCATTCGTCCCGCCAGTGGAAACGCGGTCGAGGTCAATCTGGCTGGTGCTGCTGCCTGAAGGATTGTGAATAGGGAAACGGCCCGGTTGCTATAACCGGGCCGTCCAGTTGTTAAGTCGCTTAACGGTCAGAGACCATCTTTGTAGCGTTCTTTCTTTGATTCAGGGGATTAGTCCTACGACCATTGCACCGATAAATGCGAACGCTGCACAGATCATAAGGACATTCATCGATCGAGTTAGTCCCATCGTTTGTCTCCTGCAGTTAACCCATTCATCATAGCGCAAATTCGCCACATAAAAAGCCCAAATATTACGCTCCTGTGACATCTAGCCTAGAATTTTTTTGCGCAACAACACTAAGTTTCTGAATTTAAACCCATTTAGAGCGGTTAAAAAATGTTACTTTGACGAGAAATAGTAATGCGAGCGGTATATTTTTGCACTGCAGCAAAAATGACACACGACCCCTCTATTGCTTAGCTCTGCCACATTTGAGACAGATTTAAGTCGCGGACTTTAACAGCAGGGTAGTAGCCAGACGTTGAAAACTCTACGCTTTTGAGCGCTTCCTGATAGCTGCAACAAATCGTCCGTCTATGGTCAATAGTCCGAGCCCGATCAACGCCATTCCGAAGAAGTCGTGCACGGCCAATACTTCGTCAAGAAAAACCGTTCCGAGCAGGATGGCACTCACAGGAACGATCAGGGTGACGAGCGATGAGTTGGTCGCCCCGGCAGCGCGGACGATGGAAAAATACAGGATATAGGCGAAGGCAGTCGACAGGAGTCCGAGACCAAGAATGGCGGACCAAACGCCGCTATCAATCGATGCCAGATCCGGTACTCCGTCATATATCAGCGCTGTCGGAATCATGATCAGCGTCGACGCCGTCATCTGGCCTGTCGACGTTACGGTGGATGGAACCTCTTTGAAGCGCTTGGCAAGTATACCGGCAAATGCATAGGAGAGGGTTGCGCCGATTACGGCTGCTTTTGCCCAAAGCGGACCGCCCAACCCGGTAAGCGCGCCTGGCCCGACCATGACAATGAGACCGAGCAGCCCGAGAAGAATGCCGCCAAGCTTGTTCGCGGTAACCTTCTCGTCAACCGTAAGCACGGCAGCAATGAGCACTGTCCAGATCGGCGTCATGGCGTTGAGAATCGACTCGACACCAGCGCCAAGAACCGTCTGTCCGATAAAAAGCAGCGAGAAAGGGATTACGTTCATCAGCAGCCCCAGCCCTGCAAAGCCGAGCGCATGCTCCCGGTAATCCCAGAAACGGATGCCGCGGCAAAGGAGATAGAGGTGCAGAGCCAAAGCTGCAATCGCTACGCGGAACAGCACGAGCGTCAGCGGCGGCACAACTTGAACTGCAACGCGGGCAAAGAAGAACGAACTGCCCCAGATGGTGCCGAGCAATAGCAACTGGAACCATACGAATCCGGACATCGAAAGTGGATCGCGCGAAGCCGCTTGGGTAGTGGACAAAATTCTCAACCTTTCGGCCAGAGTGCAGTACCAGCGCTTTTATGCATGTGCCGGTAAAAAGCCACCCGTTTCTTGCGAGAATATCCGACTTTCGCCCGTCACGTGTCCTTGCTAGAACGCTGACATGACGCAGAACACTCAGATGCAACGATTCGCCTCCGCCCGCGATGCAGCGCTTACCCTGCGGCCAGATCAGCCCGTATATTGCTTCCGCCCGCAGGTTCTGATCGAGGATGCCCATCAGTTCATGAAAATGTTCCCGGGTGAGACCGCTTATGCGGTCAAGACCAATGGAGAAAACCTTGTGCTGGAGACGCTCGCGCGCAATGGCATCAATACGTTCGATGTAGCCTCGCCGGGGGAATTTGCCGCCGTTCGCAAGGTCGCGCCAGACGCGCAAATGCTTTACATGCACCCGATCAAGGCCCAGTCGGACATCCGGCTCGCTCTCGAGACGTATGGCATTCGTGTTCTGGCGGTGGACCACGAAGATGAGATCGCCAAAATCACGCGTATCGTTCGGGCGCTCGACATCGATCCGGCCAGCATAACGCTCTATATACGCCTGCAAACCAAAGGCCATGCGGCCTATGAGCTGTCGAAGAAGTTCGGTGCGGCACCGGCACATGCAGTCGAGCTTCTGCAGCGTTCTGACAAGGTCGGCTACAAGGTTGGCCTGTGTTTCCACGTAGGCAGCCAGATCGAGGATCCGGATACCTATGAGCGTGCCTTGAGCTCGGCTGACTGGGTGCGCAACCGCGCCGGGGTGCCCTTGGCTGGTCTGGACGTCGGTGGTGGCTTTCCCGCCGAATACAGACATGATCCGCGACGCAAGCAGGTCGAAATGCCCTCACTCGGCCAATTGATGTCGCGGCTTCGCGGCGATATCGTTGAATATGGCTTTGGTAATTTGCCCCTTGTGGCAGAGCCTGGCCGCGTCATCGTCGCCCGCTCTTTCTCACTTATTGTCCGAGTGCTCTTGCGCAAGGGCAGGCGGCTCTACATCAACGATGGCATATGGGCATCCCTGTCGGACTCTTGGACCGGCAAGATCACGCTTCCCGCCCGCTTTATCCCCGACCCTGCCAAGAAGCACCGCAATGGCGATCCAAAGGAAATTGTGCCGTTCCGCGTCTGTGGCGCAACGTGTGACTCAGTTGATATTCTGTCACGCCCGTTCTGGCTGCCGGAAACAGTCGATACTGGCGATTGGATCGAGATAGGAAATATCGGCGCCTATTCTCTGTCGCTGCGCACCCGCTTCAACGGTTTCTATCCCGACACTTTCGTTGAGGTGGAAACACCTTTCGACGAGGGCGACAGGCCGGAAGGCTTCGCCTCGCTGGAGACGATGGCGCCTGCGCAGTAAGTACAGCTTCCTGACGTTCCTATCGATTTAAAGATGTAATAATGCTGACATGCGAATAGATACATGCAAGATCTTTACGATGAAGGCATCAGAACTGTAGCAGTGTTTTATCCCGACCTTGTTTCAAAGGACAAGGATGGAAAATATTCTGCGACAAAAACACTTTTAGCAGCAACAAAAGCAAAACTTGATGTAATTGCATGGACAGTCGAGTATCAGACGCCCTCAAGGGGCGGCGATGAAATATATAATACGTTGACGTCCTCGCCAAGAACGGTGCAAAGGGCGTATTCTCCAATTGGCCCGAAACGGTAAGCTACTACGCAAGTTGTATGGGCCTGAAATAACAAGCAATAGCCCCAGTCAGAGAATTGGGCGCTCCAATTCTCTGGTGACTATCGAACTTATAGCCTGCTCAGAAGCTCCGGTGTCGGCCAGGAATCAGCCGGCATACCCAGCCGAATCTGCTCCTCGCGCACCGCATCGCGTGTGAGAATGCCGAACACGCCATCGATCTTTGGTCCCATATCGTGTCCGCGGGCCGCAAGCTTCTGCTGCAACTCTTTCATCTGTTCAGGGCTCAGCCCCTGTTCAGGTGTCGTTGGCTCAAGCGGGCCAGCGCCAGCCAGCCGGGTAGCGAAGTAAGCTGCCGTTGTCGCATAGATGATCGATTTGTTCCATTCGACGAAAATATCGAAATTGGCGTAGGAAAGAAATGCCGGTCCTTTTCGCCCCATCGGCAATAATAGCGATGCATCGCCATCGTCCGGACCAAGCGGTCCTTTCATGCCGGTAACGCCCCACGCGGCCCATTTTGAATGTGGCAGGCGGTTTGTCCGCATGGCGTTTTCCCAAGGCAGTTCCTGCGTGAGCTTTACTTCTTCCAGCCATGGTTCACCCTTGCGCCAACCGAGATCACGCATCACACGTGCAGCGGTCATGATGGCGTCCGGTGCGCTGTGTTTCAGATCGACCTTGCCATCGCCATCACCATCGACGCCGCGTTCGAGATAATCGGTTGGCAGCATCTGCATCTGGCCGATCTCGCCAGCCCAGGCGCCAGTCGTCTTGGCATCGACGACACCGCGATCGAAGAGCTTCAGAAGAGCAATCAACTGCGGGCGAAAGAGCTCCGGGCGACGGCAATCGAATGAGAGAGTGAGCAGAGAGTTCAGCGTGTCGAAATCACCTTGAACCGCGCCGAAATCCGTCTCCAGCCCCCAGAAGGAAGCGATCACCGGGCCCGGTACGCCGAATTCTGCTTCGGCCCTGGCAAAAATGTCCGCATATTTCTTCAGGTTTGCCGCACCCTGTTTCAAACGGTAGTCAGAAACCATGCGCGACGAAAACGTAAGAAAGGTTTGATTGAAGACACCTTGTGCGCGATCGCGCTCCAACACCTTGTCATCCATCGATGCCTTGAGGAGTTCACTCAACCCCTTCTCGCCCACGCCTGCTGCTCTTGCCTCGGCAATCAGCCCATTGAACCACGGCTCCAGTTCGCCGCCGCAGGCAGGCTTCGCAACAACCGGTTGCTCAGCCGCTACGTGATCCAGCGCGTGGGCGCTTGATAGGGAGAAGAGGCTGGCGGCAAGTGCAATCGATAGTTTGTTCATCGGGAAAATCTCATGGGTACAGAGCGCAACAAGATGACGCGCGGACTTTCCTGCTAATGCACGAATATGCCGATGGCGTGAAGTCAAAGAAGCGGGAGAAGGCGCCGGTTCTGAGCTTTATCGCACTTTGTTGCGCACCAGCCACTGTTTCCAGGCGCTCTCATTGCCCGCAAACACATTGATGTCAGCGTCGCCCCGAATGCCGGGAATTGCTCCAGTCCCGGTATATTGCCAGAACGTCCAGGGATGCGGTCCGTATTTCTCGTCCGGATGACCCGCAACCGAGCGCAGCCAAAACGGATAGGCTGAGAGTTGCCGCAGATCGTTATCGTCGAAGAAATCGACAGTCGTATAGATGATCGGCCGCTTGCCATAGTGGCGTTCAACGATATCCAGGAATGTGCGCATTTCGCTGCGGACAATGGCGGCGTTCGGGCGGAGCTTGCAGGAAGGAGATGCGGCGTTCCACTCCATGTCGAGCACAGGTGGCAAGGCGCCAGGATCATTGGGAACATGCTCGATGAACCAGCGCGCCTGCTCCTTTGCAGTACGGCAGAAATAATAGAAGTGATAGGCTCCGCGTGGAATACCGGCAGCACGTGCCCCCGCCCAGTTCTGCGCGAAGCGTTCGTCGAACCGGTCGCCGCCTTCTGTTGCCTTTATGAACACAAAGGAAATCCGGCTACCGCGTACCGTCTGCCAATCAATCGTAGATTGATATTTGGAAACGTCTGTTCCATGGATCGGATAGCGCCACGGCGTCCTGCCTGTCCAATCGTGGGGATCGCTATCTCCAAAGCGCGGCGCGCTTATACTGCCAGATGGGGCTGCAATCTGTTGAATGGCCGAAGGCCGCTTGGCTTCCGAGAAGTCATAGTCAACTGTTGTGCAGCCAGCAAGCAAGAGGGTCAGTAGAGTGGCTGCAAGTTGTTTCATGAAGGCGTTCCGTGATCGAATCGTGGGCTGTGCGACTTACGCATCGATACTGATGCTTCATTATGCTTAACAGATCGTGAGCGACTGTGCCCCTGGCGATCGTCGCAGAGATAATAGCCTCCATTTTGGTGGCTGCATGATGTTCTGGCCCGTGTTACTCGTTGCAACCTGAGTTTGAGTCTGTCAGCTCGGATCGCCATTTGGGGACAGGAAATGATGAGAAGACTTGGCTTGCTGGTTTTGCTCGTCGGCTTGGTAGCGTTCGCAAATGCCTTTTTGGCAACCTGGGTAACGATCGACCGGAACGACCTCGCAGTTTCCACCGGACAGACCGGAAGCTGTGTCCGCCCGGATATTCCCAGCTTCTGGAGGAATTATCGCGGCTATCCCGACTATGATAATGAATTGATTGCCGACTATTTTGGCATCTACGCCGCCTATGCATCCAACGCGTATCAGCCGATCCCTCGCGAACGTTTCAAATTGCAGCCAGACAGTTTCGGCTGGACGCCCCAAGGCGAACCGATCGTCAGGCCGGGCGGCTTCTATGCAGAGCTCTATTACCGCAAGGCGGCTGATCGCTTGTCGGTGATGGTGGTCTTCAGGGGCAAGGACAGCGCCACCAGCCTGACCGATCTGATCAGCGAAAACACCTACTTCACCCAGATGATAAATCCCTGGGATCAATACCGCACAGCGCGTAAGGAGTTTGCCAGGATCCGCAGGGAGGCACAGCGGAATTCGGACGGTGTTCCGGTCGAGTATATCATGGTCGGGCATGGACTTGGTGGTGGGCTCGCGCGCCACATGGCAGCGGCGTTTCCCTGTACGGCCGCCATCGTTTTCAATTCATCGTTCATATCGAACAATCGCCGCTTGGCGGAGCAATATGATGGGCAGGTCGTCGATCTCTTTGCCGATAACTCGCTTCCCTCGAGAATGGCAATCCTTCCAAACCCCCGTGCGTTCTTCCGTGTTTCGCGCGTGCACCAATGGTATCGCGTCCGCAATGCCGGAAACTTCTCCGGGCCGCAAGGGATGCAAAGGGCGGCCGTTGCCATGGCGCGAATACCGGTCATGTGTCTGCTTCGTTCCGACTGCGAATTGAACAAAACCACCAGCGGGGATGCTCCGGAAGCCAACCCGCAAAGCAACCGCACGGCGGCGGATATGTCGATGCTTTACTGTCTTGCCGGGCCGAACTCGGAAGGTTCGAAGGGAGATTTGTGCAAATAGATTCTCAGTATCTGCGCCGGATTACGGAGATCCAGGCGAATCCCCTGTAGAGCCGGCGAGCCTCGCTTTCGCAATGCGTTCCGGCGGCTATCCGCTCTGCCACGTCGAACAGGTCCTTGCGCGGTGTGACGTGATACCATTCCAGCCATTTATAAAGCGCTGTCCTGGTGAATCCCGGCAGGTCCTTCAGGTCGCCAAAATCGACGATGTGCAATGAACCACCGGGCGCCAGATGGCTGGCGGCTTGGCGAATGACGTCTTGCCATTGCGGTATCATCGAGACTGCATAGGAGATGAAGATCCGGTCGAACTCACCCCGTCCGAAAAGTGCTACCGGGTTGAAATCGGCGGCGTCGGCGTAGGCGAGACCAACCCGATCGCTCAACCCGGCTGCCGCGGTCTTCCTGGCGGCAGTCGCCAGCATTTCATTGGAGATGTCCAGGCCATGCAGGGAAGCGTGGGGGTAGCTTTTGCCGGCCAGGATCAGGTTTCTGCCGGTACCGCACCCAATCTCGAGTATACTTCCATTCTCAGGAGGATTCAGGCCGGCGATCATGGGATCGCGCCCGAGAAGGTAATACTTGCGCGTCACATCGTAGAAATGGCGCTGATGCCGATAGACCCTGTCCATCAGCGTGCGATGTTCGATCTTGGCGAGCATAAGCTTCAATCCCCGAGCGTGTAGAGATGGAAGCCCCCATAGATCGACGAGCGGTCTCGCGCGTGGAGGGCAAGCGATTGCTTCTTTTTGTATTCCCATCGCCCAAGGACGGCATCGTCGATGCGACCAGGCAGGATGGTTGGCTCCGCCGCAGTTCGAAATATGACCCTGGCTTCCGGAGCGGCGGTGCGCGTGATTTCGTGCCAAAGTTCGTTGAGCTGCGCGTCGTTCATCCAGTCCTGCGCGTCGAGGAGTATGAAGCGGTCAACAGATGCCGCGGGCTTGGCCGCCAGGAATTCGGTCAGTGACGCGTTGACGACACTCATTCTCCCGGCGCGCTCCCGCACGGTGGCGAAATTGCCGCGTGAAAGATATGGCGGCAAGGGCCCCGTTTCCGCGTCGTCACTATAGCCGCGGCCAAAAGCCTGCCATGCGAAATAGTTTTCGGAAAGCGGAAAGCCGCATGCGAGTTTCTCCAGGCGACCACGCAGAACCTGAGCCATGTCGCCGTTCCCGGCGGTAGCCAGAGCATCATATTGCTGCGGCGGAATGCCCAAACCAAACAGCGAGGATTTTCGTTTCGTTGCCCAGCGGATCATACGCTTGTCAAAGAGCGGGGCAAGCGCGCTGTCGAAATAAACGCGCTGCTCCTCCATCGTCGATGATTTGAGGATGTCGCGCGGATCGATGCCGTAGAGTTTCGCCACGCGGTGCCCCATGCCGATGAACAGTCCGAGCAACCCGTGGCGATAGAGGTCGCGCGAAAAGATCGTGATACGCCGGCGTCCCGACAACATGCGCTTTTCCCAATAGGCGCGGCTGGTGGGATCCAGATGATGACGAATAAACCGCTCATAGGCAGCAAGATTGGCCTTGTCGTCGGCTGTGCCATAGAAGCGGTAGAACGCATCGTAATTTGGCAGGTTCGCCACTGCCGCAAGCTTCAGACGATTGAAGGCGACGTGGGCGGTGTTCAAGTCCACGGCCTCGACACTCGCGGGATCAGCGGTAAGATAGGACATGGCGTTGCAGCCGCCGGACGCTATGGTGACAATACGGTGCCCGGAGCCGATTTGCAGGGCCTCCATGTCTACTTTTGGGTCTTCCCATATCTGCGGATAGACCAGTCCCTTGAAGACATAGGCAAAAAGCCGCTCGGACAGCCCCGCACGTGACAGGATGCTGTTTTGACGGATCGCCTTGTCGAGCTTCGCGCGGCGCGGGAGAGGGGCATTTGTGGATCGTCTGGCAAACGGCATCTAATCGAATCCCCTTTGTTGGAAATTCCTGCTCGCCTAACATTTCGATGTAACAGCCGGGTGACGTGCTGACCTAGTGACTTGCTGTATCGATTCAACTTATCCGCGCAAGTTGTTGCTACTCCGTTGTTCTCACTATGTGACAGCGCTGCAGGATATTTGATCAAATTGAGCTAATTGGTTGATTTTCCCACTTTTCCGGGAACCGTTGGTTGTTATATGTCGTTACGATGACGGTTTTGTAACAGCCGCCAAAGCAGGCGGTGGAGATAGTGGTGGACAGGCAGATCGGGCGAGCTGAACTTGAAACTGATGGTGTGCTTCGACCCGATACTTCCACGGTTCAGTCCCCTGCGATCCCTGTTTACCTACGGCACGTCAGCCATTTCCTCGCGGTTTTCGTCCTCTCGACACTTCTGGTTTTTGCCGTGGAGCTGATATCACGGGGCTCGTTCTCGGATACAATGCTGTTTTTCCAGGAACTCTACAGGCCTGCGTGGACGACTGTTGGCTTGTACGCGCTTGTCATGATCGCGTTCGATGCGCTGCTTGGACGTTCCCACAATGGGTTGCTGGTAGTTGCTCCAGGCGCATTACTGTTCACATGGATCGGCCGGCAGAAAGCGCTGTATCTCGGTGATCCGCTTTATCCGACGGATTTTCTTTATTCACGCCAGATTGTCGATCTTCTGCCATTGCTGGCAAGAGAACGTCCATGGACCGCCTTTGCCATTGCGGTAGCTACGATACTGGCGGTTGCCGGATTGATCCTGACGTGGCGGTACTGGCGCCAACGCACGTTGAGATTGAACGCCAAAGGCAGGCTGTGGCGGCTCGCGGTCGTGGTTCCGGTGCTGGTCTCGTTCGTCTCAATCATGGACTACAACAATTTCTCGTGGGCTCGCGATCGGCTAAGGGTGCAGCCGATCATGTGGGACCAGAAGGAGAACTACGCGCATAATGGTTTCACCATGGCCTTCGCGCTCAATCTGCCGATGGTCAATGTATCCGCTCCGCAAGGCTATTCGCCTGAGGCGATCAACGCGATGTCCGTGCGGTCTTCAGCCTCCGGTACAGGGGAGAAGCCCGACATCATCATGGTGATGAGCGAGTCCTTCTGGGACCCCACGCGGCTACCTGGGGTAAGCTTCAACCGCGATCCGATCCCGACGGTACGTGCCAGGCAGTCGGGCGCAGTTTTCTCCCCTGAGTTCGGCGGGATGACGGCCAATGTGGAGTTTGAAGCGCTTACCGGCTTCTCCAACGCCTTTCTACCCTATGGCAGCATTCCCTATCAGCAATATGTCCGCCACCCATTGCCTTCCCTTGCAACGTTCCTGAAAAGCGAAGGCTACGCGACAAAAGCCATTCATCCCTATCGCGAATGGTTCTGGAATCGCCGCAACGTATATCAGGCGTTCGGCTTCGACACCTTCCGCTCGGAGGAAAATCTGCCCAGGCTCGCCTCGCGGGGACCGCTGGTTTCCGATGCGTCCCTTATTGAAGAAGTCATTCGTGAGGCCGATGAAACCGAAGGTCCGTTCTTTTTCTTTACTGTGACGCTACAGGGTCACGGCCCTTACGAACCCTACCGCTACAAGAATCCATCGATCGATGTTGCGACAGAATCAGGCGTTGCGGAACGCGAAGCTATCAGGACCTATTCTGAAGGTGCCGCCGATGCGGACCGGAGTTTGAAGAAGCTCATGCGATGGGCTGCCAAGCGCCAGCGTCACACGATCCTGGTATTTTTTGGCGATCATCTGCCTCCGCTGGGCGATGCCTATATCTCCACAGGGTATATGAAGGGACGCGTCGCAGACAGGCGCGCTCCTCTCGCAGATATGCTGAAACAACATGAAACCCCCCTGGTTATCTGGTCAAACCAGACAGGAACGGACCATGGTATCGGCACGGTCAGTCCCTCGTTCCTGCCCTTGCATGTACTTGAACTTGCCGGCTTAAGCCACCCGTATTACACGGGCTTTCTCGGGTCGATTCGCGATCGGTACAAGGTTATAGATCGCCATATGCTCTTATCTTCGGAGGACGTGTCTACTCCGGACTGGAGCGAAAAGAGCGATACCGATCCGCTCATCAACAGGTTCCGGTTATTGCAATACGACATGATGTTTGGCGAACGGGCGGGGCTCGACAAGTTCTTCCCTGAGATGAAGGCGCATGGGCCAGCAAGCTGAGCCTGCTTTCATCTGAGGTCAAGCCGCAGTAACTCGTCGTCATACGATTGCCCGTCAACGCGCAGTGCATCTTTCTCCAGACCGAACACAGTAAAGCCAAGTCCGAGATAAAGCGTTCGCGCGGATATGTTTGCGGCCATGACCGTTGCGTGCAGCGTATCGACATGCAGGTGAGCATAATCAATGACGGTTTCGGTCAAACGTTTCCCGAGATTGTGCCCGCGCCAGTCATTGTCGACGAACACGCCCCACAGCAAGCCCTTGTGCCTTTGTTTGACCTTGGTGCTCATGGCAAATCCGGCCATACCCACTAGAACCCCATCCGCGAAGGCACCGAAGACAGCGTTGGGTCTGTCATCGAGGCGCCGGCGGATTTCCTCAATACCAAGCTCGCGTTCCTCTTCATAGCTCGAACCGAAAGCCTCTGGCGCGCTGCGCAATCCATGCAGTCGCAGCGCATGAAAGGTTTCGGCATCGCTGCCGTTCAGAATCCTTATCGAGGGGTCAGGTGCGTGCGCCATATATCAGCTTCCGATCCTGCCATAGCCGCCCGGCGTCGGCGTCGTCACGATGACGGCTTCACCTGCCTCGAGCACAGTCTGGTCGCAGGCTCCCAATATGTCGACCCTGCCATCGATGCGTCGAACCTCGGTCTTGCCAACTTCACCACTGCCGCCGCCATCGAGGCCTTCGGGCGGGCGGTTGCGATGGGATGAGAGGATGGAGCAATCCATACGTTCGAGAAACCGGATAGTTCGCTCGGTACCATCGCCTCCCGGCAACTTGCCGCGGCCGCCGGTGCCCTCGCGGACGTGGAAATCCTCAAGCAGGACCGGGAACCGCATTTCCAGTATCTCCGGGTCGGTGAGGCGCGAATTCGTCATGTGGGTGTGAACACCGGGTGTTCCGGAGAATCCCCTCCCATTGTTGAAACGACCGGCTGGCGAACCTGAACAGATGGTCTCGTAATATTGATACTTGTCATTGCCGAAGGTCAGGTTGTTCATTGTCCCTTGCGCATTCGACATCGCTCCCAAAGCCGAGAACAACGCGTTGGTGACGTGTTGGGACGTCTCCACATTGCCCGCCACGACTGCGGCAGGGTAGCTTGGCTTGAGCATCGACCCGTCGGGAATGACGATGTCGATCGGCCGCAGGCAGCCAGCATTCATCGGGATCGCGTCCTCAACCATGACGCGGAACACATAAAGCACCGCCGCGCGCGCTACGGGTTCAGGTGCATTGAAGTTGTTCTTCATGACAGGCGATGTGCCCGTGAAATCGACTGTCGCCCGGCGTGCCGTCTTGTCCACGCTTATCTTGACCTTGATGATCTGTCCCGTGTCGGTCGCGTAGGAACATTCCGAATGTTCCGGCAGACGGTCGAGAACGTTGCGAACGCTCTCGGCGGCGTTGTCCTGGACATGCCCCATATAGGCCTCGACGACGTCCAGACCGAAATGAGCGATCATCTTCCTGAGTTCATTGACGCCTTTTTCATTGGCGGCGATCTGCGCCTTCAGGTCCGCGATGTTCTGGTGAACGTTGCGCGCGGGCCATGGATGGTCGGTCAAAAGTTCTGTCAGTTCTTTCTCGCGGAAGCGGCCGCGCTCAACAAGTCGGAAATTGTCGATCAGAACCCCTTCTTCATCCACTGTCGTTGCAAGTGGCGTCATCGAGCCAGGCGCCGACCCACCGATGTCAGCGTGGTGACCCCGGGAGGCCGTGTAAAACAGAATTGTCCTGCCCGTCTCGTCGAAGACCGGGGTAACGACGGTAATATCGGGAAGGTGCGTGCCGCCATTATAGGGTGCATTGAGCGCGAAGACGTCACCCGGGTGAATATCGCCCTCGTTGAGCTTGATGATCGTTTCGACCGAACGATCCATTGAACCGAGATGGACCGGCATATGCGGTGCATTTGCAACCAGCGCGCCATTGCGATCGAAAACCGCACAAGAAAAATCGAGCCGCTCCTTGATATTGACGGAATAGGCGGTGTTTTGCAGCGTCACACCCATCTGTTCGGCAATTGACATGAACAGATTGTTGAACACTTCCAGCATGATCGGGTCGGCCTGCGTACCGAGAGCAGCGGCGCGGGCCTTCTTTTCGATCCGGCGCATCAGAACATGGTTTAGCGGCGTGATTTCCGCCTGCCAGCCTGGCTCCACAACAATTGTCTGGTGTGTCTCGATGATCAGGGAAGGGCCCTTGATCCTGTGTCCGGGTTTGAGTTTCGCGCGTTGGAACGTGAGCGCATTGTGGAACGCGCCCCCGGAGTAGAGCTTGCAGGTTTCATCAGCGTCGGGCACCGAACTGTCTCGATGTTCCTCGCTTTCAACCTGGTTGTGCCCTCGACTGTCTGAGCCCTCGACCCCGACAGCTTCGACGACGATATGCTTGTTGTCGTAAATGAAACCAAACTGCGCCTTGTGTGCCGCTTCAAACGCGGTTCGTGCCTCATCGATGGAGAAATTACTGAAATCGACCGGGATCGTCGTGTCGGTGCCATCATAGCGGAGATGAAGGATAGGGCGTGAAGTAACGTATTCCTGCGGCACGCCCTGTCCGGTGATTTCGATGGTAACAGCGTCGGCGAGACGGTCCGACAGCCGCCGTATCTCGCGGAGTGTCTCCAGGGACAACGCTTTCACCAAAGCCTGCTGGCGCGAGGCAAAGATGGAGGACAATCCGATCCCGTACGCCGAGAGCAGACCGGAGAACGGATGTATGAGCACGGCTTCCATGCCAAGCGCATCGGCAACAAGACAAGCATGTTGGCCTCCGGCGCCGCCGAAACAGTTGAGGAGATACCGGGTAACGTCGTAGCCGCGCTGCACGGAGATCTTTTTCACGGCGTTCGCCATGTTTTCGACGGCAATGGTGACGAAGCCTTCGGCAACCTCTTCCGGTGTTTTCCCATCGCCTATTTCAGAGGCGAGCGCAGCGAACTTCCGTGCCACTATTTCGCGGTCCAGGCGTTCATCCTGGCCCGGGCCGAATATCGCTGGAAAATATTTAGGCCGCAACTTACCGAGCATGACATTGGCATCAGTCACGGCCAGGGGCCCGCCGCGTCGATAACACGCCGGACCTGGATTGGCCCCGGCTGAATCGGGCCCAGCCTGGAAACGACCAGCGCTGTAATGCAGGATGGAGCCCCCGCCCGCCGCTACCGTATGGATGCGCATCATGGGCGCGCGGATGCGAACCCCCGCGACTTCCGTATCAAAGGCGCGTTCGTAATCGCCCTCGAAATGTGCGACATCCGTCGAAGTGCCGCCCATGTCAAAGCCGATCACCTTGTCGAAGCCGGCAAGCTTTGCTGTTTCAACCATGCCGACGACCCCGCCAGCCGGACCCGAAAGAATGGCATCCTTGCCTTGAAACAAATCTGCCGCCGTCAGACCTCCGGAAGACATCATGAAGGAAAGGCGCGGGCCGCCACCGGAGTTGGCCGCGATGCCGAGCTCCCGCGCGACCTGCTCGACATACCGACGCAGGATAGGGGAGAGATACGCGTCGACGACTGTGGTGTCGCCGCGTCCGACGAGCTTGGCGAGTGGTGAGACTTCATGGCTGACCGAAACCTGACCGAAGCCCAGTTCGCGTGCGACCCGGGCTGCCGTCTGTTCGTGTTCGGGGTAGTTCCAGGCATGCATGAAGACAATGGCAACTGCATCTATGCCGGAGCTCTTGATTTCCGCCAGCTCGGCGCGGATTTGTTCCAAATCAGGGCATATTTCCACCGTGCCGTCTGATCGCACACGCTCCCCGACTTCGACCACTCGCTCGTATAATTGTTCGGGAAGAATAATCTCCTTGGCGAAAATATCGGGCCGCGCCTGATAGGCGATCTTCAGCGCGTCCCGAAAGCCTTTGGTGATGACGAGTGCGGCTCTGTCACCCTTGCGCTCCAGCAGAGCATTCGTTGCGACGGTTGTTCCCATCCTGACCTCGCCAATGCGACGGGAGGGTATAGGGTCAGCCTTTTCGACGCCAAGAAGCTCGCGGATGCCCTGGATAGCGGCGTCCTTATAAGCTTCCGGATTTTCGGAAAGGAGCTTGTGTGCTAGCAGGCGCCCTCCAGGATCACGTGCGATAATATCGGTGAACGTCCCGCCGCGATCGATCCAGAAGTCCCATTTTTCGCTCATTTATCCGCTCGGCCTCAAAATTGGTAATGCGCAAGATATCAACTGGCGACAATAGACAGGCGGGGCGGACAAGTGCAATCGGCCCCGGCGTTGGGCTCGAATTTTCTGTAGTGAACGTGTTATCCACACGCGAATTGCCGGGAACCGAAAACAAACTCCACCTTCGCCTTATTTTCGATAAGGTGGATACGAGGGGCAACTGCGACTTGTGGAGAGGACATCATGAAAAACAGGATTATCGTTTCGCTGGCGGCGGTTTCGCTTCTGGCGCTGGCCGGATGTGGCGAAAGCGAGCAGAAATCGGAACCGGCTCCGGCAAAGGTTGAGCAGCCAGCACCTGCACCCGCTCCGGCTGCACCAGCGGCGACTGCCACGCCAGAGCCGGCGCCTGCGACACCGATGAACGCTGACGAGACCTTGACCAAGATCAAGGAGCAGGCAGCGACCATGACGCCCGAGCAGAAGCAGGCCGCCGTCGCGACCGCCCGAAAGGCGGCTGAGGATGCGGCAACGGCAGCTGGTCAGACACCCGAGCAGGCCAAGGCTGCTGCGGATTCTGCGGAAAAAACCATCAAGGACGCGCTCGGGGTCCAGTAAAAGAGCGCAGGCAAACGGCCAGCCTGGCTGCTGGCCGTTTCTCCATTGCTTCCGACTTCCTGCGTCAACCCGTCCCGCCAAAACTGCTTTTGTCTTGCGATATCTCTCTCGCATTTGCGAAAGAATTTGAATAAAACGGGCATATGTCGATTTGGCGCCGCATCAGCGATTTCATTACCAGTACAGCGATCGATGCCTTTTCGAGCGTCATCGAAGCTGTGCGAACTACATTCGAAGGCGATCCGGAAACGCGGCGGCGGGTGGCATTTTCCATTGCAATGATTGCGTTGTCGGCCAAGATGGCGAAGGCCGATGGTGTGGTGACGCAAGTCGAAATCAACGCTTTCAACGACATCTTCGACGTACCCCAACAATATCAGGGTCAGGTTACGCGCCTCTATAATCTCGCCAAGCAGGACGTGGCTGGTTACGAGGCCTATGCCGCTCAACTGGCCTCTCTGTGCGGCTCAGGCCAGCGCAATTGCAAGATGCTCGAGGACATCCTTGATGGGCTCTTTCACATTGCCAAATCTGACGGCGCTTTGCACGACAAAGAACTGATATTTCTTGGCACTGTTGCTGAGATTTTCGCACTTGATGAGGAAGAGTTCGACAGAATTCTCGCCCGCCATGTCGGTCGCGGCCAAGCTGATCCATATGTGGTTCTCGGCTTGCCGCGCGATGTCAGCTTTGAAACCGCACGCAGGCAATATCGGACGCTGGTTCGCGAGAACCACCCGGATATGCTCATCGCGCGCGGTGTTCCCGAAGAATTCATTGCCATAGCCAATCACCGCATAGCCGCAATCAACGCGGCCTGGGATCGCGTCGAGAAAGATCTCAAGGCGTTCGAGCCCGTATGAGCGCGTTCAAGCCTGATCATCCGGGTGCCGATGTTCACGCTTCGCCAAATTTCGGCCCGCGCAGGGAGGGGAAACGCCCTTCCATCGTCGTCCTGCATTATACCGGCATGGAGACCGGCACGGCGGCGGAGAGCTGGCTGGCGAATCCGCTCAGTGAGGTGTCGGCACATTACGTCGTTCACGAAGGAGGGCGTATCGTGCAGATGGTTCCAGAGAACGAACGCGCATGGCATGCGGGGCAGAGCTCATGGAAAGGGGAGGCAGACATCAACTCCTCTTCGATCGGGATCGAGATCGTCAATGGCGGACCGCTTCTCGACTTTCCGCAGTTTCCCGATCAGCAAATCGATGCGGTGATTGACCTCTGCAAGGGGATAATCTCCCGTCACGCGATACGACCGGAGAATGTTCTGGCGCATTCGGATATTGCCCCGGGGCGCAAGATCGATCCAGGCGAGAGGTTTCCGTGGTCGACCCTCTATGATGCAGGCGTCGGCCATTGGGTAGCGCCGTCGCCGGTGCGCGGCGGACGTTTCTTTTCACTCGGTGATGAAGGGCAGCCGGTCGAAGCCCTGCAGTCTCTGCTCGCGCTATATGGCTATGACGTTCCCATCGACGGGGTGTTCGGAGCATCGACACAATTGGGCGTTTTAGCCTTTCAGCGCCACTTTCGCGTCCAGAAGGTCGATGGAGTCGCGGACGTGTCAACCGTCGAGACCCTGCACAGGCTGCTTTCGGAGCTTCCGGGTTTCGCTCGATAAACTATTGAGTCGAAAAGGCTTTTTCGAATCACTTTGTGCATTGCAGCATATATATTTCAATGGGTTACACAAAGTTATTTGGTCCATCAATATTCGGCTGCATTGCGCCGTCAAATCCTAGCTCCAGTGTTCCGGGCATGGCCCTTGTGCTTTGTGGGTACGGAACGATCCTGGCGCGCACGTTCGTGCGGCTCAAGCTTCTAGACGGAAAACGATGACAAAAAATTTTGGTATGATTTTCGCCCTCCTTGGGGCGATGGCTTTCTACGGCTCGAATTCAGCAGCTGCTGCTCCGAAGGAACCAACGAACCTGGCTGACTATATCAAGGTAAAGCGCGCGGAGGCTGCAAAAGTGCAAGCTGCGAGCAAGTCTGCGAAATCGGTGCGCGCAAAGGACCCGGTCAAGCGCAGCGTGGCAAAAGCTCCGGCCACGAAGAAAGTTGCGTCAAAGGCGCAGCGGGTAAACAGGAAGGCTTCGACATACAAGCGTCCGGTGGTTCAGGCGAAAGCTCGCGTCAAGACTGTTGTGCGAAACGAAACGATCAACCGTGTTGATACGATGACCACGGGCAGCGTCGCTTCTGCAAAGCCGTCGACCAATTATTCGACGATCATCAGCTCCTATGCTTCGTCCTATGGCGTTCCAGTTGCCTTGGCAAATGCCGTCGTGAGGGTCGAGAGCAATTATCGTCCCGATATGACCGGAAGCGCTGGTGAAATCGGGCTGATGCAGATCAAGCTCGAAACGGCACGCGGCCTTGGTTATACCGGTTCGCGTCAGGCGCTCTATCATCCGGAAACCAACATCCGCTGGGGCATGAAATATCTTGCCGGTGCGCACAAGCTCGGCAATGGTACAACCTGCGGTACGATCTTGCGCTACAATGCGGGTCATGGCGCAACGCGGATGAATCCGATCTCCGCAAATTATTGCAGCAAGGTAAAACTGCAAATGGCTGCCATGTGAGGTTGGGACTAGTCTTCCCAGGGGCATATTCCGGCTGACTCCCTTTTTTTATTGCGTTTTCTTTCTGAAGCGCATTTATACGGGTCGCCAGCTGGCCGGGCAGCCGCGCATGTCATACGCCGAAAGGCGGCATGTGAGGAAAGTCCGGGCTCCATGGAAACACGGTGCCGGATAACGTCCGGCGGGGGTGACCCCAGGGAAAGTGCCACAGAAAGGAAACCGCCCCGTCTTTCGTTGCGCCGCATACGGTTCGCGTGGGACGCAAGGAATGACGGGGTAAGGGTGAAAGGGTGGGGTAAGAGCCCACCGCGCAACTGGTAACAGGGGCGGCATGGCAAACCCCACCGGGAGCAAAACCGAATAGGGACGGCGTGCCGGGCGAAAGCCCGGCGATCAGTTTCCGGGTCAGTCGTCCGGGTGGGTTGCAGGAGGCGGGTGGCGACATCCGTCCAAGATGAATGGCTGCCGCGCTGGATGAAGATCCAGCCATACAGAACCCGGCTTACAGGCCAGCTGGCAATTTCAACAGACCGATTTCGCGGCGCTTGTCCGGTACCCCGGGCATGAACGCCCTTACAACTTGATGAAGAGTCCTAACCCTTCATTAAGCTTAATGAGCGATAAATTCAGAATCGCCGGTAGTGTGCTGAAATCGCGGCTCATTCCCATCTTACACCTCGTAATCCCATTGACGCCCATAGTGCCCCATGATATCGATCGGTTTCATCAGTAGCGTTCAGTCGAGACGGTGTTTCCCGAAATACGATTTGGCATGCAAGGCCTGGCATTCGGATCAGTTTGCCGGCGCTCGAACTCCTGTTGGCAGTGCTCGTCCTTCGATTCAATCGATGCTCCGGGCAGAACTGAAGATGGCAGATGCCCCGAAGATCGACGTGATAGGGGCGGAAACGGCGGTATTGGATTTTGAACCGGTTCCTCGGACATGTAACGAACAAGATCGATGCAAAGGGGCGGGTTTCCGTCCCGGCGCACTTTCGTTCGATAATCCAGACGGCCGGTCATACGGAACTTTACGCCCTTCGTTCCCTGCATCTGCCGGCGCTCGATGCGGGTGGTCCGGAACTTCTGACACGATTCGACAAGCGTCTGGACAGCGAGGATCCCTTCGCGGAAACGTCGGACGACATGTCGTTCTATCTTCACGCGGATGGGGGATTTCTGAAGCTGGACGGGGATGGACGGATAACGGTTACAGATTTCATGCGCGAGCATACGGGCATTTCGTCGGACGTGACGTTCGCGGGTGCCAACACACATTTTCAGATGTGGCACCCGGACAAGTTCGAAGCGCACCGGGCAAAGGTCCGGCAGCGCCTGGCGGAAAAGCGTCGCCAGGAAAACGTGCACGCGGGGAACAGCTGATGCCGGAATCTCCACATGCGAGCGATGGCCGCCACATTCCTGTCCTGCTCGACGAGGTGATTGCGGCACTCCAGCCGGAGAAGGGTCAGCGGATCATCGATGGAACGTTCGGCGCCGGCGGCTATACCAGGCGTATTCTTGAAACCGGAGCTTTCGTCACGGCTGTTGATCGCGACCCTTCGGCTATCGAGGCCGGTCGTGCGATGGAGAATGAATTTGCCGGTCGGCTGACCCTTGTACAGGGTACATTCTCGACGCTGGATCAGGTGGCGTTGCTTGGCGCGCCCGACGGTATCGTCCTGGATATTGGTGTCTCGTCCATGCAGATCGACGAGGCCGAGCGCGGCTTTTCGTTCCAGAAGGATGGCCCGCTCGACATGCGCATGTCGAGCTCTGGTCCAAGCGCTGCCGATGTGGTCAATCGTCTGAAGATCGGCGACCTGGCGCGCATTTTCAACTTTCTCGGCGAGGAGCGTCATGCCGGGCGCATTGCCCGCATGATCGACAAGCGCCGTACCGCCGAGCCATTCACCCGCACACGCGATCTCGCCAATGCGATTGAAGCACTGGTTGGCAGAAATCCGAAGGTGCCGATCCATCCTGCGACGCGGGTATTCCAGGCTTTGCGCATTTTCGTCAATGATGAGCTTGGGGAACTGGTGCGTGCGTTGCACGCCGCCGAACGCGTCCTGAAACCCGGTGGCCGGCTTGTTGTCGTCACGTTCCATTCGCTGGAAGACCGCATTGTCAAACGCTTTTTCTCGGATCGTTCGGGTGCGGGCGGGGGATCACGTCATCTGCCCCAGCGCGACCAGCGGCTTGCAAGCTTCACGCCTGTCGGCAAGGGAGTTGTCATACCCGCAGAGGACGAGGCCCTTCGCAACCCGCGCGCCCGCTCTGCCAAGCTGCGTGCAGGCATCCGCACCGTAAATCCTGCGCTGGCGGAGGATCATGCAATCTATGGCCTGCCAAATCTTCCTGTGTTCATCGAAACGGCGAGGAACTGATCCGTGCTGCGTACCTTCGACATAATATTGATAGGGCTGATGATCCTTGCGGCCGCCGTGACCTACAAGATCAAGCACGATGCCGAAAAGCAGATGACACAGGTCACCCGGCTGCAGCGTATGATAACCGATGAACGAGATACGATCGACCTGCTAAAGGCCGATTGGAGCCTCTTGACCCAACCGAACCGTCTGCAAAAACTCGTCGAGACGTTTCAGGGCCAGCTCGATCTGCAGCAGGTGGAAGCGCAGCAGATCGTTAGCCTTGACGAGTTGCCGCAGCCGAAGCCCGCCTCGCTTGATCTCGATGATGCAGCGAACATCATCACCGAGGCAAATGCAGGTGACACGATCAAGCCGGACACGACGGTTACGGGCAGTGTCGCAAAGCCGAAACCCGTCACGAAGAAGGTTGAGGCGGCAGCGCCGAAGCCTGTCAAACGGGTAGTTTCGAATGCAACCCCTAAGAGCGTGGGGCTCTATTGATGACTGCGACCTGGATCAAACGGAAGAAAACCGAACTGGAAACAGTCAAAGCCCCCGCGTTCGCGCTGGATGCCAGGAAGAAGAAATCCGGCAATCGCGCCCGCAATCGTGTCGTCATGGCCATAGCTTGTTTCGTCGGCATATATGGGATCATCGGCGGGCGGCTCGTTTATTACGGAATGCAGGAAGACACGACGGGCTATAATGGTCCGACCGGAGCCGTGCTCGCGTCGCGCCCCGATATCCTCGACCGTAATGGCGAGGTCCTTGCCACCGACATCAAGACAGCATCGCTCTATGCCGAACCTCGCAAGATTGTCGATCCGGATGAAGCGATAGAGCTGCTTTCGACGGTTCTGCCCGATCTCAACTTCGAACAGACCTATAGCCGCCTCAAGAGCGGGACAGGATTCGCCTGGCTGAAGCGCGGAATGACACCGCAGCAAAAGAGCCAGATCATGGCGCTGGGCATTCCGGGCATAGGGTTTCGCACGGAGAAGTCGCGCTTCTATCCCGGTGGCCCCACCGCCTCGCACATCCTTGGCCTCGTCAATATCGACAACCAGGGTACTGCCGGCATGGAAAAGTACATCGACGAGCAGGGGCTGTCGGATCTGCGCGATGTCGGCCTTGCCGACAGCCGGTCGCTTGAACCGGTGAAATTGTCCATCGATCTGCGGGTCCAGCATGTCGTCCGCGATGTCGTGGTGACCGCCATGCAGAAATACCGGGCAATTGCCGCCGGTGCCGTGGTGCTCAACATTCACACGGGCGAAGTGCTTGCGATGGCCTCTGCGCCAGACTTCGATCCCAACAATCCGTTCAACGTGTTGGACAAAGATCACCTCAACCGCATGTCTGCTGGAACATATGAGATGGGCTCCACCATCAAGAGTTTTACGACGGCGATGGCGCTCGATTCTGGTAAGGTGAATCTGCAAAGTACTTTCGACGCGAGGCGCCCGATCACCATAGGTCGCCAGACGATCCGCGATTTCCACGGGAAGAATCGTATCCTGACAATGCCGGAAGTGTTCATCTATTCTTCGAACATCGGCTCCGCGAAGGAGGCGGACGTTGTTGGTATCGAAGGACACCGTGAATTCCTGCATCGCATGGGTCTGCTTGATCGGATGCAGACGGAATTGCCCGAGGTCGCCCGTCCGATGGAGCCGAAGGTCTGGAAGAAAGTGCATTCCATTACCATTGCCTTCGGTCATGGCATGGCAACGACGCCCCTGCAGACGGCAGTCGGCGCGGCTGCATTGATGAATGGCGGCAAGCTGATCCAGCCGACGTTCCTTCCTCGCACGATCGATGAGGCAAGCAAGGTTGCAAAGCAGGTCGTCAGCGAGAAGACCAGCGAGGATATGCGCTATCTCTACCGGCTCAACAGTGAGACGGGTTCGGGCGGCTCAGGCTCTCGCGCCAATGTCAAAGGCTATCGGGTTGGCGGCAAGACCGGTACGGCCGAAAAGGTTATCAACGGACGCTATTCGAGCGATGTTCGCTTCAACGCCTTCGTCGCAGCATTTCCGATCGACAAGCCGGAATATGTGGTTTTGACCATTATCGATGAGCCCAAGGCGGAGGAAGGCAAAGTTGGTGCGACCGCTGGTTTCAATGCGGCGCCGATGGTTGCAGATATCATTCGCAGGTCCGCTTCATTCCTGGGGGTACAGCCTGATTTCCGCGAAGAACAAGAATCCGCTCCATTGATGGTAAACTTTGACCAATAACCTAGCGAAACGCGAATCAACGGGTCGTGTTTTCGGCAGTTTTCAAGTGAAGATGAGTCCAGTCCGGCCATGAAACTGAAAGATCTGAACGGCATTCCCGCCCTGGCCATCTCCGAACTCGGAGATAAGAACATCCGTGGCCTTACGTCGGATTCCCGTCAGGTCGAGCGTGGTTTCCTGTTCGCGGCATTGAAAGGCTCTAAGGCCGACGGTGTGGCCTATGCTGCTGATGCGGCTGCGCGGGGAGCGGCTGTCATCGTAGCGTCGCGAGGGGCGAAGCTTGGCAATATTTCCGTGCCGATCATCTACGTCGATGACGCTCGCCGGACGTTGGCTCTGGCTGCTGCCAGCTTCTACAAGGCGCAGCCCGACGTCATGGTTGCCATCACGGGCACGAGCGGCAAGACATCGGTCGCTTCTTTTACGCGTCAGATCTGGGCGCAGGCGGGCTTTGCCTCCGCCAGTATCGGCACGACAGGGGTCGTTTCGCCGAAGCGCGATGACTATGGCTCGCTGACGACACCGGACCCGGTCGAACTCCACAAATTGCTCCGGGAACTCGTCGACGAGGGCGTCACGCATGCGGCGATGGAAGCGTCGTCGCATGGTCTGGACCAGCGTCGGCTGGACGGTGTCAGGCTCTCGGCAGGTGCCTTCACCAATCTCGGCCGCGACCATATGGATTATCATGCGACCGTGGATGAATATCATGCGGCCAAGCTGCGCCTGTTCAGAGAGCTTCTGCCGAAGGGTTCGCCCGCAATCATCTTTGCGGATGATCCGTTTTCCAAAGCGACTATCGCCGCTGCCACTGACGCCGGTTGCTTGGTTTTGACCGTTGGTCGAAAGGGCGATTTCATTACGGTTAAACGCGTCGAGCACGAGCGCTTCCGCCAGCACGTCGAAGTCCACATTGCCGGTGAGATCTTTGAGATTACCCTGCCGCTTGCTGGCGATTTCCAGGTTGCCAACGGACTTGTTGCGGCGGGACTGGCGATCGCCACCGGTGTTCCCGCGGCAGCAGCCATGCGCGGCCTCGAGCGCCTTAAAGGTGCGCCGGGGCGGCTTGATCTTGTTGGCGCGACTGAAGATGGCGCGCCTGCGTATGTAGACTATGCCCACAAACCCGATGCGCTCGAAAACGTGCTGACGTCGGTTCGCCCGTTCACGACCGGCCGCGTTATCGTCGTTTTCGGTTGTGGAGGTGATCGTGACAAGGGCAAGCGCCCGATGATGGGCGAGATCGCAACGCGTCTGGCGGATGTGGTCATCGTGACCGATGACAATCCTCGTTCCGAAGTGCCCGCCACGATCAGAGCCGAGATTTTGGCCGCGGCCCCCAGTGCCCGGGAGATTGCCGATCGCCGCGAAGCAATCCATGAAGCCGTCGCCATGATGAAAACCGGCGACACGCTGATTGTTGCGGGAAAGGGGCACGAGGAGGGCCAAACCATCGGCGACATCGTACTCCCGTTCTCGGACCATGTTGAAGTTGCCGAGGCCCTGAAGGCGCGGCTGGCTCGGGAGAAGGGTGCATGAGCCTGCTCTGGACTTCCGATTCTATGGTCGAGGCCATGAATGGGCGGCCCGTCGGAAGATTGCCCGAGGGGATCACAGGGATATCCATCGATACGCGAACCCTGCAACCGGGCGAAGCGTTCTTTGCCATAAAAGGCGACGCACTGGACGGCCATGACTATGCGACCGCTGCCGTGGCCGCTGGCGCTGCGCTGCTCGTCGTCGCCGAAGCGAAGCTGCCTGCGCTCGGCAAATTGAAGGTGCCGATGATTGTCGTTGACGACGTATTGGCCGCCATGACCCGGTTGGGCATCGCCTCGCGGCAGCGTTCGCATGCGCAGATCATCGCCGTCACAGGATCGGTCGGCAAGACAACGACCAAGGAAGCGCTGCGTCACGTCCTTGCACAGGCCGGAAAAGTCCATGCCTCGGTTGCGTCCTTCAATAATCATTGGGGTGTGCCGCTGACGCTCGCGCGCATGCCGGCGGACACCGATTACGGTGTTTTTGAAATCGGCATGAACCATGCGGATGAAATCCGCCCGCTCGTCAAGATGGTTCGCCCGCACGTTTCCTTGATCACATTGATTGCGCCAGCGCATCTCGGACACTTCCGGAACCTGCAGGAAATCGCCGTCGCCAAGGCTGAAATATTCGAAGGACTTGTGCCAGGCGGCTATGCATTGCTCAACCGCGACGACAAGCACTTCAAACTTTTGGAGAAGCTGGCTGTCGACGCGGGTGTCGAGCACATCAAGACCTTCGGCGAGAACGCGCGTGCCGATTATCGCCTGATAAAGCTGAAGCTCCACGATGGATGCTCTTGCCTGACGGCCCGTCTCGCCGGCGAGGAGGCGGTCGTCAAGATCGGAGCGCCGGGCAGGCATATCGTGCAAAATGTTCTGGCCGTTCTGGGCGCCGCGCATCTGACCGGCGCAGACATGGCCAAAGTGACATTGGCGCTTGCGTCCCTGCGTCCGGAAAGCGGTCGCGGCGCACGCCACTCGCTTGAAGTTCCCGGTGGTACATTCACGCTAATCGACGAGAGCTACAATGCCAACCCAGCCTCTATGCGCGCTGCAATCGAGCTTCTGGCGGCTGCAACGCCCCAAGGCAAAGGGCGTCGCATAGCCGTGCTTGGCGATATGCTGGAACTTGGCAAGCAGGCCCCCAAGCTCCATGCGGATATTTCCTCGGTGATCCTTGCCAATCCTATCAACATGGTTTTTCTCGGCGGACCCGAAATGGCGGCTCTGAAGGCGGCCATGCCGGTTGAATTTCATGCCGAATACAGGCAGAGCGTAGACGAATTGCAACCGCAATTGCTGAACACGATCCGGGCGGGGGATGTGATCATGGTCAAGTCGTCCAAGGGGACCGGCTTCGCGCAGATCGTGAAAACGCTCTTGCAGAAATACAACACCGTAGAGCCTCTCGGTCCTGCCGAGTAGTTTGCGGTCATGGGGAATTAGCTAAATGCTCTACTATCTCGCCGGTCTGGCGGAACATATCCAGATTCTCAACGTGTTCCGCTACATCACGTTCAGGACCGGCGGCGCGCTGATCACATCTGCGCTGATTGTCTTCCTCTTCGGGCCACGCATCATCGACTCTTTGCGCATCCGACAGGGGCGTGGCCAGCCGATCCGTGCAGATGGCCCGCAGACACATTTCAAGAAGGCCGGCACCCCGACCATGGGCGGACTGATGATCATGACGGGTATCGTCCTGTCGTCCCTGCTTTGGGCAAACTGGTCGAACGTCTATGTGTGGATCGTTCTGCTGGTCGCGCTGTTCTTCGGGGCGATCGGTTTCTACGACGATTACCTCAAGGTCAGCAAACAGTCGTTCAAAGGCTTCTCCGCCCGCGCGCGCCTTGGCATCGAGTTCCTGGTCGCTGCCATTGCCGGGCTCGCGATCATGCGCGCGGGGCAGGAGCCGTTTTCGTCATCGCTGACCTTTCCGTTTGCCAAGGAATTCATCCTCAATCTCGGTATTTTCTTCATTCCTTTCGCCGCCTTCGTCATGGTCGGCGCAGGCAATGCCGTGAATTTCACCGATGGTCTGGACGGTCTGGCCACCGTACCGGTGATGATTGCCGCCGCCTCGTTCGGGGTGATCGCTTATCTCGCCGGTAACGCGATTTTTGCGGATTATTTGCAAATCCATTTCACACCTGGCACGGGCGAGCTCGCCGTGGTTCTCGGTTCCGTCATCGGCGCGGGTCTCGGCTTTCTCTGGTTCAACGCCCCCCCAGCGGCCATTTTCATGGGTGACACCGGGTCGCTGGCGCTTGGCGGGCTCATCGGTGCCGTTGCCGTCGCTACCAAGCACGAGATCGTCCTTGCAATCATCGGTGGCGTATTCGTCATGGAGGCGATGTCAGTGATCATTCAAGTGGCATCGTTCAAGATGACAGGCAAGCGCGTCTTCCTGATGGCGCCGATCCACCACCATTTCGAAAAGAAGGGCTGGACCGAGAGCCAGGTGGTGATCCGCTTCTGGATCATCGCCGTGATCCTGGCGCTCATCGGCCTTTCCACACTGAAACTCCGGTAGGCGTCCGCATGATCATCGCCCACTCCATGAAGGACAAGACCGTCGCGCTCTTCGGGCTCGGCGGTTCGGGCATTGCGACGGCACAGGCGATTGCCGCTGGCGGAGCGAGCGTGATCGCCTGGGATGACAATCCGGAGAGCGTGGCGCGCGCGAACAGTGCTGGTATCAAGACCGCTGACCTCAGGCAGGTTGACTGGAGGGCGTTTTCGTCCTTCGTCCTGTCGCCCGGCGTGCCTCTTACTCATCCTCGCCCGCATTGGACCGTCGATCTGGCACGGGCCGCCGGCGTCGAGATAATCGGAGATGTCGAGCTCTTTGTGCGCGAGCGCAATCTTGCGAACAAGAACAGCCCGTTCATTGCGATTACCGGCACCAACGGTAAGTCGACGACCACGGCGCTGATCGCTCATATCATCAAGTCCTCAGGACGCGATATGCAGCTTGGAGGCAATATAGGCACCGCGGTGATGACATTGCAGCCTCCTGCAGACGGTCGCGTCTATGTGGTTGAGTGTTCCTCGTACCAGATCGATCTAGCACCTTCGCTCAACCCCACGGCCGGTATCCTGCTAAACCTGACGCCGGATCACCTCGACCGCCATGGCACGATGCAGCATTACGCCGAGATCAAGGAACGTCTCGTTGCCGGAAGCGACACCGCCATCGTCGGTTGCGATGACAGTTTTTCGGCTGCAATCGGCGACCGCCTGGAGCGGACAGGTAAATCCGTCATCCGCATCTCAAAACGAATGCAGATAGCCAACGGATATTTCGCAGAAGGTACCGAGTTGCTATTTGCAAAGAACGGCGACAGAACGGTCGTCGGGTCGCTTGCGGGCATAGGGTCGCTACGCGGCGAACACAATGCGCAAAATGCATTGGCGGCCTTCGCCGCCTGCCGCGCGGTCGGCCTTTCAAGGGAAGAAATCAATTCCGGATTGAGAACGTTTCCGGGCCTTGCCCATCGCATGGAACAGGTGGCACGACTGGGCAATACCTTGTTCGTCAACGACTCCAAGGCGACGAATGCCGAAGCTGCGGCGCCGGCGCTTTCGTCTTTTCCGCGCATTTACTGGATTGCAGGGGGACTACCCAAAGAAGGCGGCATCGCTTCGCTATCCGGCTTCTTCCCGCGCATTGCCAAGGCCTATCTGATTGGTGAAGCAGCGCCGCAATTTGCGGCCACGCTCGGCGACGCCGCACCATTCGAGATATCCGGCACAATCGGCGCGGCGGTTGATCATGCCGCTCGCGACGCGGCCCGCGATGGCACGAGCGAGCCGGTGGTCCTGCTCTCGCCTGCCTGCGCCAGTTTCGATCAGTTCCAGAACTTTGAAAAACGCGGCGAAGCATTCCGCTCCGCCGTTCTCGCGCTTGAGGGCGTTGTACCAATCGGGGGTTCTCATAATGGTTAGTCGCGTTGACCGTGGTCCTGTCGCCGACTGGTGGTGGACAATCGATCGTTTTCTTCTTGCCGCCTGCCTCGCGCTCATGGGACTTGGCATTTTGCTGTCCTTTGCGGCAAGCCCCGCGGTAGCCGAGCGTATTGGCCTCGACAGTTTCCATTTCGTCAAGCGGCAGACACTGTTCATGGTACCGGCGGTGATGGTGATGTTTGCTGTTTCCTTCATGGCGCCGAAGACTATCCGCCGCTTTGCCATGATCATGCTGGGTATTTCGCTGGTGGCCATGGTCGGCGCTCTGTTTTTCGGTATTGAAGTCAAGGGCGCAAGGCGCTGGGTCTCTCTCGCTGGCATTTCAATCCAGCCGTCGGAGTTCATGAAACCCGCCTTCGTCATCATCTGCGCGTGGCTGTTTGCCGAAAACGAGCGCCGTAAGGATATACCGGGCAATTTCTTCGCCATGGTCCTGTTTGCCGTTGTCGCCGCATTGCTGGTTGCACAGCCGGATCTTGGACAAACGATCCTGACCGCCGTCACCTGGGGCGCGATGTTCTTCATGGCCGGCGTACCCTGGTTCTGGATCATCCTCCTTGGTGTGATGGCAGTTGGCGGTTTCTTCGGAGCCTACACGGTGTTCCCGCACGTGGCGGGCCGTATCGACCGCTTCATGACCGGCGAAGGTGATACATTCCAGGTAGATGCTGGACGTGAGGCGATTGTCCGGGGTGGCTGGTTCGGCCAGGGACCGGGCGAGGGAACGATCAAGCGCATTATTCCCGATAGCCACACCGACTTTATCTTTTCCGTGACGGCCGAAGAATACGGCATCGCCCTCTGTCTGCTCATCGTGCTGATCTTTGGCTTCATCGTCATCCGCGGCTTGTCGATTGCGCTAAAAGAGCGCGATGATTTCACCCGGCTTGCGGTTTCAGGCCTGGTCATTCTGTTCGGCTTCCAATCGATCATCAATATCTCCGTCAATCTGCACCTGATGCCGGCGAAAGGAATGACCTTGCCATTCATCTCCTACGGCGGTTCATCCTTGATCGCAGTGGCGATTTCGACAGGGCTTCTCCTTGCGCTCACGCGCCGCCGCCCCGAGGCCCGCCGCTCGGCAACGCTCGCCAATTCGAAAATGCACTCTATGGCCGGCGCGACCTGATCCATGCCGAAGGGGGTCATTTTTCTTGCCGCCGGGGGGACTGGCGGACACCTGTTTCCGGCCGAAGCGCTGGCGTATGAATTGATCGCGCGCGATTGGGAAATTCATCTGGTAACCGATGACCGCGCCCGGCGGTTCACCAGCTCTTTTCCCGCGGAGAAGATTCATGTCGTGAGGTCTGCGACGATAGCCGGGCGTAATCCGGTGGCGCTGGCGCGGACCTTCTGGACCCTGTGGCTGGGCAATCTCGATTCCCGTAAAATTTTCCGGGCGATGAAGCCGAAGCTGGTCGCCGGGTTTGGCGGCTACCCAACGTTGCCGCCGCTATATGCAGCGAGCGGCATGGGGATACCGACGCTCGTGCACGAGCAGAACGCTGTGATGGGCCGCGCCAACAAGGCCCTTGCACCTAGGGTCAATGCGATCGCAGGCGGTTTCCTGTCAGATACTGGCTCATTGTCGCAAAAGATAATCACCACCGGCAACCCGGTGCGGCCGGCCGTTCTGGCGGAGGTCGGCAAAGCCTACAAGGCTTCACAGGCACACCAGCCATTCCATTTTCTCGTTTTTGGAGGCAGCCAGGGCGCACAATACTTTTCCACCGCCGTTCCCGCGGCCATCGAACTGCTGGCGCCGGAACTTCGGGAACGTCTCTTCCTGACTCAGCAAGCCCGTGCCGAAGATGAGTCGCACGTTCGCTCCGCCTATCAATCACTAGGCATCAAGGCAGACGTCGCGCCGTTCTTCGTTGATATGCCACACCGCATTGCGGAATCACATTTCATCCTGTCCAGGTCCGGGGCGTCCACTGTTTCAGAAATAGCCGCAATAGGCCGGCCCGCTATTCTTGTGCCATTCCCGCATGCACTCGATCATGATCAGGCGGCGAATGCAGCGGCACTCCAGGCTGCCGGCGGAGCAGAGGTCGTCAAACAGTCCGACCTTTCGCCCGAGCGAATTGCGTCTATTCTGACGAGCGCGATGAGCGAACCCACAAGACTGGCGTTTGTTGCGGAAAAGGCGCGCGCCACGGGCAAACCTGAGGCCACGAGGTTGCTTGCCGACCTTGCAGAAGCTATTGCCTCCGGTCAACGGATTGAAGATTTCAAAAAAGGAGTGCGTCCATGAAGATGCCGCTCAACATCGGCCTTGTTCATTTTATCGGTATCGGCGGTATCGGCATGAGTGGAATCGCCGAAGTCCTGCATAATCTCGGCTACGACGTTCAGGGTTCGGACCAGGCCGATAGCGCCAATGTGCAACGTCTGCGCGAGAAAGGCATCGAGGTCTATGTGGGCCACAAGGCCGAGAACATTGGCGAAGCCGAGGTCGTTGTTGTCTCGACAGCTATCAAGAAGTCCAATCCTGAACTGATAGCGGCTCGCGAGAAGCTGCTCCCTGTCGTGCTCCGGGCGGAGATGCTGGCTGAACTGATGCGCTTTCGCAAGGCAGTTGCCATCGGAGGCACCCACGGCAAGACGACAACGACCTCGATGGTCGCAGCGCTCCTCGACGCCGGCAAGATCGATCCAACCGTGATCAATGGCGGCATTATCAACGCCTATGGCACGAACGCGCGCATGGGCGAGGGCGACTGGATGGTCGTCGAAGCGGACGAAAGCGACGGTACATTCTTGAAGCTTCCCGCCGATGTTGCAGTCGTCACCAACATCGATCCCGAGCATCTCGACCATTATGGTACCTTCGACAGGGTTCGTGAGGCGTTCCGGCAATTCGTGGAAAACGTGCCGTTCTACGGCTTCGGCGTCATGTGTCTCGATCATCCGGAAGTACAGTCGCTGGTGTCGCGTATCGAAGATCGCAGGGTCATCACATATGGCGAAAATCCGCAGGCCGATGTTCGTTTCGTCAATCTCGTCGTCGATGGAGCGGCCTCGCGTTTCGATGTTCACATTGCCAAGCGCAAGACGGGCGGGATCACCGAGATCACCGGCCTGCGTTTGCCGATGCCCGGGCGCCACAACGTTTCCAATGCGACGGCCGCGATTGCCGTAGCGCATGAGCTCGGCATATCGGCTGAGGATATCAAGAGCGGCCTTTCCTCGTTCGGCGGCGTCAAGCGTCGCTTCACCCACACCGGTTCGTGGAACGGTGTGGAGATATTCGATGACTATGGCCATCATCCCGTTGAAATAAAAGCCGTGCTGCGCGCGGCACGGGATTCCGCCAGGGGCCGCGTCATCGCCGTCGTGCAACCGCATCGTTACACACGCCTCGCGAGCCTGTTCGACGAGTTCGCTGCCTGTTTCAACGACGCCGACACGGTCATCCTGGCCCCGGTCTATGCAGCCGGGGAGGATCCGATCGAAGGGATCAGCTCGCAGGAACTGGTTGCACGCATCAAAACCGCCGCGCATCGCGACGCTCGTTATATCAGCGGGCCACAAGATGTTGCGCCTTTGATTGCCGAGATCGCCAAACCGGACGATTTCGTGATTTTTCTTGGTGCTGGCAATATCACGCAGTGGGCATATGCCTTGCCAAAGGAACTCGCAGCGCTCTAGATTTGGCGGTTGCCCACAGGGCCGGAGCGCCGGAAGGAAAACATGTCTTCACTCGTCGATGGCGAAGCCCTGCTGAAGAAGCTTGGAGATCGATTGTCCGGTCTCCGGGGCCGGCTGACGCCCAATATGAGCATGGAAAAAGTCACGTGGTTTCGTGCTGGCGGCCCGGCTGAAGTCATGTTCCAGCCGGCCGATGAAGAAGATTTGTCGGCCTTCCTCAAGGCCGTACCTGAGGAATATCCGATCCAGACCGTTGGAATTGGTTCAAATCTTCTGGTGCGCGATGGCGGCATTCAGGGTTTCGTGGTTCGCCTGTCGGCCAAGGGCTTCGGCGAAGTGGAGCGTGTTGGCGAAATGCAGTTGCGAGCGGGAAGCGCCACGCCGGATAAGCGCGTGGCGGCGGCAGCCCTCGATGCAGGCATCGCAGGTTTCCATTTCTATCATGGTATTCCCGGAGGCATCGGCGGCGCTCTTCGTATGAACGCAGGCGCCAATGGCGTCGAAACGCGCGAGCGGGTGGTGGAAGTGCGAGCGCTCGATCGGAGCGGCGAACTCCGCATTCTTTCCAATGCCGACATGGGCTATGCCTATCGCCATTCAGGAGCGGCCAGCGACCTGATCTTCACCTCGGCTCTTTTCGAGGGCGTGCCGGGCGACCGAGGGGAAATCCAGTCGGCGATGGATGCCGTGCAGCACCACCGCGAAACAGTGCAGCCCATCCGCGAAAAGACCGGCGGTTCGACGTTCAAGAATCCGGAGGGTTCGTCCGCGTGGAAAGAGATCGACAAGGCAGGCGGGCGCGGACTGATGATTGGCGGCGCGCAGATGTCTCCGATGCATTGCAATTTCATGATCAACACAGGTACTGCCTCAGGTCATGATCTGGAGACGCTCGGCGAAACCATCCGCTCACGGGTGGTGCAGAATTCCGGTATTCGCCTGCATTGGGAAATAAAGCGCCTCGGCGGTTTCCGCCCCGGTCAGGAAGTGCATGAGTTCATGGGGCAATTGCTGTAGCAGCCAGTTGTTAGATACCAGGAAAAGCCTGATGTCCAAAAACACTCCATTTCACCAGGCGACCACTTGAGTGAATTTATCGACGACGATGTATCGCGCGGCAGGTTCGCGCCTGCAAGCGAAGTCGTCAGGCCGGGCTCCGACTACTCGAAGAGCACGAATTGAAAATTCAGGCCCTGCGGTCTGCGCTGATCGAAGGAGAGGCGAGCGGGTCTTCCGGTGAAATCGACTTCGGCTCTTTTATCGAAGGCCAGCGCCTCCTCCTGACACAATTTTTTACCTGAAATTCCATTGTTGAATCATTGGGGACTTGTCAGCGAATCAACTCTCTGATTCTTTAGGGGCAAGCGTTAACTGATTTGAGTCGGCTGGTTTTACTAGTCTCGGGTATCTGCGGTCCCGGCCGCCGGATGTATCTCGCTCATCTCGTTTTCAGCTTCGATGGGGAAGCATACGAGGGGTTGCCTTGATGGCGAAAAAGCATGTTGCGGTGCTGATGGGTGGCTTTTCATCGGAGCGTCCGGTGTCGCTGTCCTCTGGCAATTCTTGCGCGGATGCTTTGGAGGCGGAGGGCTATACCGTAACGCGCGTCGACGTCACCCGCGATGTCGCCAGTACGCTCGTTCAAGTTAAGCCCGACGTAGTCTTCAATGCGCTGCATGGTCCCTTCGGTGAGGACGGAACCATCCAGGGCATCCTGGAATATCTTGAAATTCCTTACACGCATTCCGGTGTGCTTGCCTCCGCCCTGGCGATGAACAAGGAGCAGGCGAAGATCGTCGCCAAGGCGGCTGGCATTCCGGTTGCAGAAGCCAGGACGATGAGCCGTCTGGACTTTACCTCGAAGCACCCGATGAAGCCGCCTTACGTGGTCAAGCCCGTCAGCGAGGGCTCAAGCTTCGGTGTTGTCATCGTCAAGGAAGATCAGTCGCATCCACCGCAAATCATTACTTCCGATGAGTGGAAATTCGGAGGTACCGTCATGGTCGAGCGCTACATCCATGGCCGCGAGCTGACCTGCGCCGTGATGGGTGATGTGGCCATAGGCGTGTGCGAAATCATACCGGTTGGTCATCAGTTCTACGATTATGATTCAAAATACGTTGAAGGTGGATCAAATCATGTAACGCCGGCTAAAATTTCACTAAAAATTTACCAAAAAATACAAACACTGTCACTCAAGGCGCATCAGGCAATTGGATGTAAAGGGATTAGCCGGTCGGACTTCCGTTACGACGACCGTTTTTCCGAGGATGGCGAACTGATCTGGCTGGAAATCAATACCCAGCCAGGCATGACCCCCACCTCTCTCGTACCTGATATCGCCAAAGCCGCGGGGCATACCTTTGGTGAATTGTTGAGTTGGATGGTGGAGGACGCATCGTGTTTGCGTTGAAGGGCAAAAATGCGCACCCGCGTGGTGCAAAGCTGGTGTCTTCGGGCAGGCCGGCTGCTTTTGGCCGTTTCCCCATCGTGCTGCCGAAGTTTCTGCGCAAGCCCGTGCGCGTCGTCTCCCGCATGATCGAAGGCGAGGTCTCTATTCCCAATCATGTGGGAACGATCGGAGCCGTAGCTTTCCTCGCCCTTACCGGCGCCTACGGTGCGATCCTCGGCGGTCACGCGCCGGAAGTCGTCAAGGTCACGACTTCGACGTTTGGCTTCGCTATCGAAGATGTGAAGGTCGTTGGAAACAAGGAAACTTCGGAGATCGACGTTCTTGGTGCTCTTGGCCTGGACGGCGAGACATCGCTCGTCGGATTGAGCGCCGCCGACGCGCAGAAGGCGGTCGCAGGGCTGCCCTGGGTAGAATCGGTCGATGTGTTCAAAGTATATCCGAATACGATTCAGATATCGATCCATGAGCGCACGGCTCTCGCGGTCTGGCAAAATGGCGATCAGCTCTCGGTAATCGATGCCGACGGTCGCATGATCGTGCCATTTACCGGCGGTCGCAGTGCTTCCTTGCCCCTGGTCATCGGTGCGGGTGCCGACAAGCAGGCAAAGCTGCTGTTGACGCAAATGGCCGGCTTTCCGCAGATCGCCAGCGAGGTAAAGGCCTATCAGCGGGTCGGAGACCGCCGTTGGGATTTGCTGCTGAAAAACGGCGTAAGTCTGATGCTTCCGGAAACGCGGATCGATGAAGCGTTGACTGATATTGCCGGCATGGACAGCAAGGCCGGGCTCCTGTCCCGCGACATCGCGTCGGTCGATATGCGTCTGGCGGATCGCGTGGTGGTCCGGCTTACGCCGGAAGCGATGGTGCAACGCGTTGAGTATTTGAAGGCCCGAGACAAGGCGCCAAAGCGTTCGGAGAAGCGTGTATGAGTATTCTGAACGGAAAAGGCACATCGACTGGAGCGCCATCCGCCAAGCGGACGCGCTCGTTGACTGTTCTGGACATCGGGTCGAGCAAGGTTTGCTGCATCATTGCGCGGTTGCGTCCGCGTGAAGAAAGTGCGCACCTGCCAGGCCGTACGCACCGTATCGAGGTTCTGGGCATCGGCCATCAGAAGTCGCGCGGTATCAAGTCGGGCGTTATCGTCAATCTTGATGCTGCCGAGCAGGCAATCCGCCTTGCCGTCGACGCTGCCGAGCGCATGGCCGGTCTCACGGTCGATTCCATGATCGTCAATATCTCGTCGGGCCGTCTGAAGAGCGAGAGCTTTTCTGCCAGTATCAACCTTGGCGGCCATGAAGTGGATCAAGCGGACATCCGCCGCGTGCTTGCCGCAGGCGCCAAGCAGGCGCTGGCTGCTGAACGCCATCTCGTCCATTCGCTCCCGATCGCCTATGGCCTTGATGGTGAGCGCGGCATTCGCGATCCGCTCGGCATGATTGGCGATACACTCGGCGTTGAAATGCATGTCCTGACTGCCGATGCTGCGCCGCTGCGCAATCTCGAGCTGTGCGTCAATCGCTGCCATCTGTCCGTGGAAGCCATGATTGCGACGCCCTATGCCAGCGGCCTCTCGGCACTCGTCGACGATGAAGCGGAGATGGGAGCAGCCTGCATCGACATGGGTGGCGGCACGACGACGATCTCGGTCTTCTCCGAGGGCAAGTTCATCCACGCCGATGCAATCGCCATTGGCGGAAATCATGTGACCATGGATGTGGCCCGCGGTCTCTCCGCCCATATGGACGACGCCGAGCGGCTGAAGGTCATGCATGGTTCGGCGCTGCCAAGTGCAGCCGACGACCGGGACATGATCAGCGTCTCACCGCTCGGCAATGACGCCCGCGATGTTCCCAATCAATATCCGCGGGCCGTGCTCACCCGCATCATCCGTGCCCGCGTCGAGGAGACGCTGGAATTGGCGCGTGACCGGCTCAATCAGTCCGGCTATGGCCAGATCGTTGGCAAGCGCGTGGTGCTTACGGGTGGTGCCAGTCAGCTGGCGGGATTGCCGGAAGCGGCACGCCGCATCCTGGCGCGCAATGTGCGTATCGGCCGTCCCCTTGGGGTTACGGGGCTTCCCGAAGCGGCCAAGGGACCGGCCTTCTCCGCGGCGGTCGGACTTCTGATCTATCCGCAGGTGGCGGGAATTGAAGAGCGTTCTGTAAAAGCTGGTTCATCTTCATTGATGACAGGCACGGGTGGGCGTTTCCAGCGTATCGGCCAATGGCTGAAAGAGAGTTTCTAGAATACTGCGCCACGCGTCCTCAGGACGTACTGGACGCAGCAGCACTTAAATGGCGCATGAGCTTTTCCTGGAATCGGGAACGATTTTTGGGGTCACGCGCAAACGGGGAAACCCAAAAAAAACACCGCAGCGGCGAGGCGGTAGAGACGAAAAGGAACGGACCAAATGAGTATCAATCTGCAAAAGCCGGACATTACCGAGCTTAAGCCACGGATCACCGTTTTCGGTGTTGGCGGTGGTGGTGGCAACGCGGTCAATAACATGATCAATGCCGGCTTGCGCGGTGTTGAATTCGTGGTAGCCAATACTGATGCACAGGCGCTGTCGCAGTCGAAGGCCGAACGTCTTGTTCAGCTTGGTGCGGCTGTGACCGAAGGTCTTGGCGCGGGCTCGCAACCAGAAGTTGGCCGTGCAGCGGCCGAAGAATGCATCGACGAGATAAACGACCACCTGCAGGGCACGCACATGTGCTTCGTTACCGCAGGCATGGGCGGTGGCACCGGGACAGGCGCTGCCCCTGTCGTTGCCCGCGCAGCCCGCGAAAAGGGCATTCTGACTGTTGGTGTCGTCACCAAGCCTTTCCACTTCGAAGGTCAGCGCCGCATGCGCACCGCCGATATGGGGATCGAAGACCTGCAGAAGAATGTCGATACGCTCATCGTCATCCCGAACCAGAATCTCTTCCGCATCGCCAACGACAAGACAACCTTTGCCGATGCATTCGCGATGGCAGATCAGGTGCTCTACTCAGGCGTTGCCTGCATCACCGATCTGATGGTGAAGGAAGGTCTCATCAATCTCGACTTTGCCGACGTTCGCTCGGTCATGCGCGAGATGGGCAAGGCAATGATGGGCACTGGCGAGGCATCCGGTGATGGCCGTGCGATGGCTGCCGCCGAAGCTGCAATTGCCAACCCGCTGCTCGACGAAACGTCGATGCGCGGCGCCAAGGGTCTGCTGATTTCTATCACCGGCGGCCGCGACATGACGCTGTTCGAAGTCGACGAGGCTGCAACTCGTATCCGTGAAGAAGTCGACCAGGATGCCAATATCATCCTTGGTGCAACCTTCGACGAAAGCCTTGAAGGCATCATCCGCGTTTCTGTCGTGGCAACTGGCATCGATAAGCAGATTGGAGAGTCGGCGCCCGCGCCGATCGAATTTCGCCAGCCTTTGAAGCCCATTGCCAAGCCCGCGCAGCAGGCGGCCGCAAGCATAAACGCTCGTCCGGTTGTTCAGCAGCCAGCCGCGCGCATGGCAGATCCGGTAGCGGATGCCATCCGCGCTGCCGAGCAGGATATGGTGCAGCGCGCACCGCAGCCCGCCGAAGAATTCCGTCCGCAGAGCCGCATTTTCCAGGCTCCGGCTCCGGAAGTATTCGACGCTCCTTTTGCGGCCGCGCCACAGGCTCCTGTGCATCAACCAGCACCGCAACCACAGATGCAGGCGGCACCTGCGCCTCTGCCGGTTGCTCCGCGCATGCCTAACGTAGCGGATTTCCCGCCGGTGGTTCAGGCGGAACTCAACGCGCGTGACATGGGTACGCGCGACAATAGCCGGGAGCCTTCCTATGAAAGCCAGGAAGACCGTGGTCCCATGGGCCTTCTGAAGCGCCTGACCGCCGGTTTGACCCGCCGCGAAGACGAGACTGCCCGGCTGGAACCCGCGCAGCCGCGTGAACCCGCCATGCGTCCGGTCGAACAGCGCCGGCCGCTTTCGCAGGACGCGTCGATCTATGCGCCACGCCGTGGCCAGCTCGACGAGCAGGGCCGTGTACAACCACAGGCGCGGCAGGCTTCCGAGGACGATCAGCTTGAAATCCCGGCGTTTCTTCGCCGCCAGGCAAACTGATCCGATCACGGATTGTTAACGAACGTGAATTCCGCCATTGACTTCACTGGCGGAATTTTCTTTTAAACCATTGAAATTCAAGCCATACTTTTTGGCTGGATGGGTCGCGGCTTCGTAACAGACGTCGCCAAACCGTGATTTTGCGTCAAGCCATGCCGATTGTATGTTGCACCGCAAATGAATCATGAGCGATGCTGGTCCTGAAGCGTACAGCGCCGCACTATATCGGCTGCAATCGGACAGACTGTCCGTTGCGGCACATGGGCACGAGGTTTCCATTGCGCGAGTACCAGACAACGATTGCCGAGCGGATTTCGCTTGCGGGCGCGGGTGTGCACTCCGGTGCCCCGGTGACGATTACTTTCCTGCCCGCCGATCCCGGAACGGGCATCGTTTTCCACAGGCTGGGCGGTGCCGGCTCCAGTCATGAAATCAAGGCGCTCGTCTCGGAAGTCGGTACGACGGATCTGTCCACGACATTGACCGATAGGGCAGGGGTCACGGTCAGTACCGTCGAGCACGTGATGGCGGCTATTGCCGGTTCGGGCATCGACAATATGATCGCGGAGATCGATGGCCCGGAAGTTCCGATCCTTGACGGAACATCGTCCATGTTCCTCGATGCGTTCGAACAGGCAGGATTCGTGCGGCAGGCGGCAAAGCGCCGTTTCATCCGCATCCTCAAGACTTCGCGCATCGAGGCTGGAGCTTCGTGGGCGGAGTTCAGCCCCTATGAGGGCACCCGCTATGAGGTGGAGATCGATTTCGACACGCCGGCCATCGGCCGTCAGAAATTTGCCAGCGACATGGACGAGACGATATTTCGCAAGGAGATCTCGCGAGCACGCACCTTCGGTTTCATGCGTGATGTGGAGAAGCTCTGGGCGGCGGGTTTGGCGCTTGGGTCATCCCTCGATAATTCGCTGGTCATCGGCGACGATCATTCCGTCATCAATCCCGGCGGGCTTCGGTACAAGGATGAGTTTGTGCGTCACAAGACGCTGGACGCCATCGGCGATCTCGCTCTTGCCGGCGCACCGTTCATCGGTTGTTTCCGCTCGTATCGTGGCGGGCATCGGTTGAACGCCGCCGCGCTGCGCGCGCTTCTTTCAGATACGGCAGCGTTCGAGATCGTGGAAACGGCCGGCACGCGGGGTCAATCGCGCGGCGCACCCCTCGTCGCCGTGAACGCTACCTTGGCGCCCTCGGTACTCTGATCCCTGTCAATCCGGTCTGACGTCCTGCAATGCCTGCAGCATGATCGTTGCGAGGCGTGCGGTTGCCGGATCCGGCTGTGCTTGCGCGCGATGAAGGACAAGTCCAAGTGAAGGCAATGGCGGCAGTCCGCTGACGACCGGTACCAGTTGCTGTACGGTTGCGGGTAAGCCGATGGGTGTGCGAATGGTCACGCCAAGGCCGGCGACCGTTGCTGCCCACAGACCTGCGAGGCTCGGACTGACAAATGAAAGCCGCCAGGGTATGTGGGCTCGGTCCAGCGCATCAGTGGCGGCGGTCCGAAGGAGACAAGGTGCCTCAAGCGAGGCCAGCGGCAGCGGTTCGTCCGCCGTCGCCTGCCAGACTCGCGGCTCACCGGCCGGTCCAACCCAGCACATCGGCACATCCATTACCCGCTCATGGTGGGGCGTCGTCACCGATCCATCGCTCCATGCCAATGCCAGGTCCAGGCGACCGGAAGTGATCCGTTCGATCAACTCGGCATTGCGTGCCACGCGCGCCTCGATCCGCACCTTGGGATGCGCCCTGGCGAACTGTCCAAGCACCTTGGGAAGAACGGTCTCACCGAAATCCTCCTGCAGTCCGAGCCGCACCCATCCCTCAAGTTCACTCCCTTGAATGGCAGTTACGGCTTCATCGTTGAGATCAAGCAATCTGCGTGCATAGGCCAGCATGGTCTCGCCGGCTTCAGTGAGGGCAAGGCCCCTGCCGGACTTGACGAAAATCGGCGTTCCCGCCTGTTGCTCCAACTTCTTCAATTGTGCACTGACCGCCGAGGTGGAGCGGCCAAGCCGGACCGCTGCCTTGGAAAAACTGCCAAGTTCCATACCCGTGGAGAAAGTGCGCAGACAATCGAGATCGAACGTGATCCTTTGCATTTTGATTATCCTCTTTTCCAGGATAGTTTGTCCGATATTATCGAATTTTCAGGACGATTATGCTGTTGTACAACAGTGGGGTCAAGTGTTTGCGCTTTATCAAAGGAAGGACAGTACAATGCCGTTCACTCGCATTTCGCTCCTCGAAGGCAAATCTCCCGAATACCTGAAATCCGTGTCAGAGAGCCTGCACAAGGCGCTGGTCGAAGCCTTTAATGTTCCTGCCGATGACCGGTTTCAGGCTATTCAGCAGTTTCGCCCGGGAGAGCTTATCTTTGACCGCAATTACTTCGGCGGCCCGCGCTCGGACGATTTCATGATGTTCGCCATCAATATCGGCAGGCCGCGTGATGCCGCGACGAAACAGGCATTCTACAAGCGCCTCGTTACGCTGCTTGCGGAGGCACCCGGCGTAAGGCCCGAGGATGTTATGATCATCATCAGCACCTCCAGCCGGGACGAATGGTCATTCAGCAATGGCGAGGCACAATTGCTTGAAAACGCGTGACGCCTTTCAAAAGGCCCGCAATAGAGGGGATTTGAAACTGTTTTTCGGCTCCGCCACAAAATTGGACGATTACATGGCAATAAGATTGCTGATTCTCGTCGCTTGTGGTTTATGAGCGCCCAACCGACGGCAGATTGACTATGCCTAGAGTATGAGCCGCAAACGTGATAACGGGTTGCGATCATTGCTCTTAAATTTATTACGTGGGGCCGGAAACAGTATGGCGAATAGCAGAATGTCGATGAATAAAGGCTTCGGTACCAAAGCCAGAATGGCCTTTCTTCTACTTCCAGTTGCCAGCGCCATAGCCATTTCCGGGTGTGCCTCGAAGGACGATGATATCGACCTCAACGCTTATGTCGATACGATCGAGCCTGCAGACGTGCTTTATAACCAGGCGCTTGCCAATCTGAACTCCGGCCGTCTCGATGAGGCTGCCAAGAAGTTCGATGCGGTGGATCGCCAGCATCCTTATTCGGAATTTGCCCGCAAATCGCTGGTCATGGGTGCCTTCGCCAATTATCGCGCAGGCAAATATGACGAGGCGGTGGCAATGACCAAGCGCTATATCGCGCTCTATCCGACGCAACCCGAAGCGGCATACGCCTATTACATCACCGGCCTTTGCTACTATCGCCAGATCCCCGATGTGACGCGCGAACAAAGCATGACGCGCCGTTCGATCGCTGCGTTCAACGAGGTCGTAGAGCGTTATCCCGACTCTGAATATGTCGAGGATTCCAAGGCAAAGATACGCTTTGGCCGCGATCAGCTCGCCGGCAAGGAAATGCAGGTCGGCCGCTATTATCTAGAGCGCAAGGAATATCTGGCGGCTATCAAACGCTTCCGCGGTGTCGTCGAGCAATATTCGAATACGCGGCAGGTCGAGGAAGCCTTGGCTCGCCTGGTCGAGGCCTATTACGCCTTGGGCATCACCAATGAAGCACAGACGGCCGCGGCCGTTCTTGGCCAGAACTACCCGGACAGCGAGTGGTACAAGGACAGCTACAAGCTCCTGCAGAGTGGTGGACTTGAACCTCGACAGAATTCCGGCTCATGGCTTTCCAAAGCCGCAGAAGCTATCACTGGTGGCAAAGACGGCGTCTAAAGCAATTCCAGGAAAAGTGGGAACCGGTTTTCAGTCCGGAATTGCGTAAAACGAAGAAACCATAACCTGAGCAACCATGCTTTCGCATCTGTCGATCCGCGATATTGTTCTGATTGAACGGCTCGACATCGAGTTTCGCGAAGGTCTGTCGGTGCTGACAGGCGAGACAGGTGCGGGCAAATCCATCCTGCTCGATGCGTTGTCGCTGGCCTTGGGCGCGCGCGGCGATGCTTCGCTTGTGCGCCACGGCGCCGAGCAGGGGCAGGTTACGGCGGTATTCGACATTGTGGGAAGCCACCCGGCGCGCACTCTATTGCGCGAGAACGACATTGACGACGATGGCGATATCATCCTGCGCCGTGTACAGAATGCCGATGGCCGTAGCCGTGTCTTCATCAACGACCAGGCGGCGAGTGTGACGCTGCTGAGAGAGCTTGGCCGCAGGCTGGTGGAGATCCACGGCCAGCACGACGATCGTGCGCTTGTCGATACCGATATTCACCGCACCCTTCTCGATGCATTCGGAGCGCTTGAAACCAAGGCCACGCTTGTTCGCGCGCTCCATAAGACCTGGCGGGATACGGAGCACGCTCTGGTCCGCCATCGTGCCAAGGTGGAAGCGGCGACGCGCGAGGCGGATTATCTGCGCGCCTCGGTCGAGGAACTTGCCAAGCTTGATCCGGAACCGCTTGAGGAAGAAGCGCTGGCGATCAGGCGTACGGATATGATGCGCTCGGAAAAAATCGCTGGCGACGTCAACGATGCCAATGAGGTTCTGTCCGGCAATGCGTCTCCCGTCCCCTCACTTGCCAGCCTCGTTCGCCGCCTGGAGCGAAAGGTTCCGGAAGCGCCGCAATTGCTGGAGCCTGTGGTCAAGGCCATCGACGAGGCCCTCAATGCGTTGGCCGAAGCTCAAAATGGCATTGAACAGGCGATCCGCGCCATCGATTTCGATCCGCGTGTGCTTGAGCAGACGGAGGAACGGCTGTTCGCATTGCGGGCCGCGGCGCGTAAATATTCCGTTGCCGTCGATGATCTTCCGGCATTGCGTGACCGGATGGACGCGGACCTTGCCGATATCGATGCGGGAGCAGAAAGACTGGCTGCGCTCGAAAAAGAAGCCTTGGCGGCACGGGACGCTTATGATCTGGCGGCGCTCGCACTTTCGAAAGACCGCCGCGAGACCGCCGAGCACTTGAAACAGGCTGTCATGGCGGAGCTTCCCGCCCTGAAACTGGAGCGCGCCGAGTTCATCGTCGAGATGACGACGGATGCAGGGAGCCGTACTGCCGACGGGATCGATACGGTCGAATATTGGGTACGTACCAATCCGGGCACGCGCGCCGGTCCCATGATGAAAGTCGCGTCCGGCGGCGAACTTTCGCGATTCCTCCTGGCGCTGAAAGTAGCACTTGCCGATCGCGGTTCTGCGCCGACACTGGTGTTCGACGAGATCGACACGGGTGTGGGCGGTGCGGTCGCCGACGCTATCGGCCAGCGTCTGCGGCGCTTGGCGGGTACTGTTCAGGTTCTCTCCGTCACCCATGCGCCGCAGGTTGCCGCCCGGGCTCAGACGCATTTCCTTATCGCCAAGGCCGCCGCCGGTAATGACCGCGTGGCGACTTCCATACGGGCGATGGAAACCGGCGACAGGCAGGAAGAAATCGCCCGCATGCTGGCTGGCGCCAGCGTCACCGATGAAGCGCGCGCCGCAGCGGTGCGGTTGCTCCGGGAAAACGCTCCGGCCGCACCTTAATAGCCGAAGCGCCTGAATGCGCGATATTGACGGGGTTCCAGTGGTTTCCCACTGGTCACTTATCCACGCTCACTTTTTCGGCCGTATCATCGTCTCGACGCAACCGGACAAGACACGATGAACCCTCTCAATTCACTGGAATACCGCAAGGCTTTTAACGACTATCTCCGCCGCGGGGTACCGATACGGCTGGCGCTAAAGGCAGAAGACCTGGGCCGTCAGACCACGCACTATATCTGGCGTACGCGCGGCGACCCGCAGGTGCGCCCATCACATATAGAAAATAATGGGAAGCTATTCGCATGGGACAATCCACCGGAGACCGGCCATCCGGGCGAGGACTATGGCTGCCGCTGCACAGCGGAGCCCTATGAACGGGGGACCAGCGAATATGCTTATCAGACGATTACCAGCGACATCGATGACGCGACTCCGCAGTGGAACACAGGTAAGTTCTTGGACTATTTTAGAACTGGTGGCGGCGAGGCGGTCACACTCTCTAAAACAGGCAACTTGGCAGGTTTGATCTTCTACTTTTTCTATGCAGCATTGGTGATAGATCGTATTAACGCGCAGATTATTGACGCAGCGAGAAAGGCGAAATTCGGTCATTTCACCTATGGGTTCGCCGGGACGTATCAGTTTATAGGATATGTTTTTGCTTTCGGAAAAAGTGTCGTTAGTGGACAGTTTGTTGGATCTGTCAAAACTCAAAACGGTATGATGTTCATTGAGGGCAGCATCTCTTACCAATACGCCGATGAATTTACCGATCCTGCAGATTTGCGACAGATGGCGACTGGTTCCTCTGCCTTGACACCCGAATCGTGGCAATGGACAGAACTAAGAGGCACACCGTTCTCGATTACAGATACATGGACCACCAATTTTAAAAGCGAAGCGAAATTGAGTGCGACCGAGAGTATGTATCGATGGCCGGAATGAGTGTCTATTTCCCATAAACGACGCTATGCGTCAAAAGTATGTAGTCGCCAAACGCATAGAAAAAAAATACAAGCGATAGAAAGAGCAAAGCGGCAACGAGCGGAAAACATAAGAAGATAAATATGTTGCTTATCAAATGTTTCCTGCAAAATATCGATGTTGTGTGAAGAAGCTGGATGCGCCGAATGATTTCAAGGGAGGTGACATACCCAACGTTTGATATCCACGCAAAGTTTCCTAGAAAAATGTCTCGGACTCCGAGGAAATCATACTTTAATGATAGGCAATTGAAACGCATACGCTTCACCTCTTCACTGGAGGGAATGCGGGCGAGACATTCTGCATAAAACTCGGCTGCAATCCTTTCATCGAAATCCACCACAAGCTGACTAAACAACGCGGCCAGCGCAACTGCGCCGACCAATCGCCCCGTTTTAAGCCAGTCATCTTCCTCTGGTCTTGCGGTGAACACCAAAGCTGGGGGTACAACAACCAAAAGCCAGAACCAATAATTCACCAAGATGCTGGAATCGCTTTCTCTTCCGCCAAAGGATGGATAACGTTGCACGGATGACAATGCGCAACAATTAGACGATAGTGATGGCAGATATTCCCGTAGAACAGTTGAGCGAGGCGGATGCCGCTGAGGAACTTGGGCGCCTTGCAGCCGAGATTGCCCAGCATGATTACCGTTACAATACAGAAGATGCCCCGATCATCTCGGATGCCGAATATGATGCGCTGCGGCGCCGCAATCTGGCGATTGAACAGCGTTTTCCGCATTTAAAGCGCGAAGACTCGCCATCCAATAAAGTCGGCGCGGTCGCGTCGGAAAAGTTCGGCAAGGTCACCCATTCGATCCCGATGTTGTCCTTGGATAATGCCTTCCATGACAGCGATGTCGAAGATTTCGCCCTCCGCATCCGCAGGTTCCTCAAGCTCGGAGCCGAAGCGAAGATAGGCATCACGGCGGAACCCAAGATCGATGGCCTTTCGCTTTCGCTTCGCTACGAACTTGGCAGGCTGGTGACGGCGGCTACCCGCGGCGACGGCACGACAGGCGAGAACGTCACGCTAAACGCCCGGACAGTTGCGAGTATACCCAATGTGCTCAGCGGCAAGCCGCCCGAAGTGCTGGAGGTGCGCGGCGAGGTCTATATGAGTCACGCGGATTTTGCGGCACTGAACGAACGGCAGGCAAGGGATGGCAAGCAGATATTTGCCAATCCGCGCAACGCCGCGGCAGGTTCGCTGCGCCAGCTCGACCCTGCGGTCACGGCATCGCGGCCGCTGCAATTCTTTGCCTATGCCTGGGGCGAGGTCAGCGACATGCCTGCCAGGACACAGATGGGGATGGTCGAAGCGTTCAAATCCTATGGCTTTCGCGTCAACCCGTTGATGCAACGGTTCGAGACGGTAGAAGCGCTGGTAAAGCACTATCACCAGATCGAGGAACAACGGGCGCTGCTCGGCTACGATATCGATGGCGTGGTCTACAAGGTCGATGATCTGGCGCTGCAGCAGCGGCTCGGCTTTGTCTCGCGCAGCCCCCGCTGGGCGATAGCACATAAATTTCCTGCCGAACGTGCCATGACGATCCTCAAGGGCATCGATATTCAGGTCGGCCGTACCGGAGCGCTGACCCCGGTGGCGCGGCTTGAGCCGGTTACAGTCGGCGGTGTGGTCGTCACCAACGTGACCCTGCACAATGAGGACTACATCAAGGGTATCGGCCAGAACGGCCAGCCTATCCGCGAGGGGCGGGACCTGCGTATCGGTGATACGGTCGTGGTGCAACGTGCGGGTGATGTCATCCCGCAGATCGTCGATGTCGTGGCGGACAAGCCGCGTGGAACCACGCCCTATATCTTCCCGGAGATTTGCCCGGCTTGCGGATCGCATGCGGTGCGCGAGGAAGGCGAAGCGGTTCGGCGCTGCACAGGCGGGTTGATCTGCCCGGCGCAGGCTGTCGAGCGCATCCGGCATTTCGTCTCGCGCAATGCCTTCGATATCGAGGGGCTTGGCGAAAAACAGGTGGAGTTCTTCTTCAAATCGGAAGATCCGGCGCTGCATATCGGCACCCCCGCCGATATTTTTACACTCAAGAAGCGTCAGGCAGGCTCGCTGGCCAAGCTCGAAAACATCGACGGTTTTGGCGCGACCTCTGTCAGGAAACTTTATGACGCGATCGATGCCCGGCGCGAAGTATCCCTTGGCAGGTTCATATATGCACTTGGCATTCGTCACGTGGGCGAAGTCAATGCGAAGCGGCTTGCCAGAGCCTATCGTTCCTATGATGCGCTTGCCAGTGTGGCGATGGCTGCCGAACCCCCCAGAGATAAAGCCGACAAGGGCAATGATGCCTGGCGCGAGTTGAACGAGGTGGAGGGCATCGGCAGTATCGTCGCCGAGGCGCTGGTCGATTTCTATGCCGAGGAGCACAATCGCCACGCTCTCGATGCGCTCCTCGCCGAGGTCACGCCGCTCGATGAGGAAGTCAGAACCGTGAGCCATTCGCCGGTGGCTGGCAAGACCATCGTCTTCACCGGGTCGCTGGAGCGGATGTCGCGCGACGAGGCCAAGGCTATGGCCGAGCGTTATGGCGCCAAGACGGCGGGTTCCGTCTCCAAGAAAACCGATCTCGTGGTGGCGGGACCCGGCGCAGGATCGAAACTTGCACAGGCCCAGACTCTCGGCATCGAAGTCATCGATGAGGACTCCTGGTTTACACTGGTGGGCGCATGAACGACGTGATTTTCAAAGGCTTCGGCGAAAAGGCAATGCCGTTTCTCAAGGCGCTTGATTTCCATCAGAACCGCGAATGGTTCCTGGAGAACAAGGACATTTTCGAAGCTCATCTCTACGAGCCGCTGGGGGACCTGGTCGAGGATCTGCTTGCTCGCTTCGAAAAGGCTGGTTTGCCCTTCAGGGGGGACCGGAAGAAATCGCAGTTCCGGATCAAGCGCGACGTGCGTTTTTCCAAGGACAAGAGCCCGTACAACCGGCATCTATCGGCATTGCTCTCCCCCGACGGCAACAAGTGGGCTGAGAGCGGCTGTTTTTATGTCTGTATCGGCCACGAGGACTATCGGGGCTGTTACGCCGCTGTCGCATGGTGGCAGCAAAAACCGGAACTTCTGCTGGCGATGCGCAAGGCAATCGTCGAAAAGCCGGAAAACTATCGCGCCATGGTCAACGCGCTCAAGAAAAACGGGCTCGCCATGAAAGATACTGACGCTCTGAAGCGCACGCCGCGCGGCTTTGAAGCCGTCACAGACCCGGACCTGATCGAGGCTCTGCGCAACCGGAATTTTGTCGTCCGATATCCTATCGATCCATCCGCCATCACTTCGCCAAAGCTTGCCGATGATCTTTTGGATTTTGCACTGAGGGCCAGGCCGTTGATCGACTGGGGCAGGGCGATCAGCGGCACCACAACCTCCTGATCCACCACGCTTTTAGCGGAATCACAATCCCGATGAGAATCATACTATTAATGTTGACTTACATACTCAACTTTTAGTACTGAACATTTGTACAGCGTGGTTGCACGCTTTTCATCCGCTCAGCAAGCCAGTGACGCTCCACGACAGCTCGTGGGCGTAGAGCCAGCCAGGCACTCTCTTCGGGTTTGGGGAACTGGGACATGACTAGGAATTATCTGCTTGCGCGCCTCATGTGTGGCAGCGCCGGTACCTTGGCGGCGATTGGCTTGAGCACGGGTATATCCCTTGCACAAAATGCGACGAATGTCGGTGAGAATATCGAGTTGGAGACCATTGTCGTAAAAGGCGCCAGGCCGAAGGCGGCAGAGGGTGAAAAATCCCCGCTCACGACCACGACTGATCGGCAAGAGATTCAGGAGCGAATGGTCGAAAGCTTCGAGGATCTCGGGCGCCGCGTCGATGCCGGTGTCAATTTCAGCACTCAAAACAACAGTATCAATCTGCGCGGCCTTGATTCATCCCGTGTTTTGACGACGATCGATGGCATACGCGTTCCATGGCTGACGGATCCCCGCAGCAATTCGGGCGGGCTGAATGCGGTGGATTTCGATGGGCTTTCCGCCATTGACATCACGAAAGGCGCTGACTCCAGCCGCTACGGTTCCGGCGCCCTGGGCGGTGTCGTGCAACTGCAAACGCTCGATCCGGAGGACCTTCTGACGGATGGGCGCAATTGGGGCGCGATAACCAAGGGCGTCTATGACAGCGCCGACCAGAGCTGGCGCACCAATGCCGCCGTGGCAGGGCGCGCAAACGACACCGAATTCCTGATTCAGGGCGGCTACAGGCAGGGCCATGAACTGGAAAACATGGGCGATGTCGGTGGCTATGGCGCAACGCGAACCGAAGCCAATCCCCTCGATTTCGACCAGGGCAATTTCCTCGCCAAGATCTACCAGAACATCGAAGGCGGCCACCGTATTGGCCTGACGGGAGAATATTTCAAGCGCGATGCGGATATCGATGACAAGATCGGTTCGACTGCGAGCTACGTTCCGGGTAGCCTCGAATCGGGGGATGATGTCGAGCGGAAGCGGATATCGGCGAGCTACGACTATATATCCCCGGACAAGACAGGCTGGATCGACGAAGCTCATGCCATTGCCTATTGGCAGCAGCAGACGTTGACCAAGACGACCGATGGCATCCGCGTTCGTGATGGACGATCATTTATCATCCCGGGCGATCCATTCTTCTACGGCTATCCCTCAGGCATCTACAAACGCAACAATGAACTGACGCAGGATAATTACGGTTTTACCGGCAATGTGCTGAAAAGCGCCGAGATCGGCAATCTGACGCACACTTTCCGTGTTGGTGGTGAGATTTATCGCCAGGATACCCACCAGTATTCGGCGGGCGTCGACAATTGCCCAGACGTCGACTGGTCGACGATCCCGCAACCGTTCGGCCCGCAATCCTGCCGCATGCTGCACTCTAATTCGTCTGACATGCCGGATGTCGAGTCCATTGCAGTCGGTCTCTACGCCGAAGATGACATCGATATCCTGGATGGCCGCGTCACAATCACCCCCGGGGCGCGCTTCGACTGGTACGATCATCGCCCGCAATTGACCGCCGCCTATGAAGAAAGCCCGATTTTCGACGGTACGCTGCCTGCGTCCAACAGCGACTCGCGCTTCTCTCCCAAGCTGCGCGCCACCTGGCACGCTGCTCCCGATCTCGACTTCTATGCCCAATGGGCACAGGCGTTCCGCGCTCCAACCGCTCTGGAGCTCTACCAGAACTATGGCGCTCCCGGCTCTTACGCCAGGATCGGCAATCCTGATCTGAAGCCTGAAACCAGCAACGGCTTTGAAATCGGCGCCAAATTCCAGAACGAGACCTATGGTTTTGGCGGCAGCATCTTCAACAATTACTATCGCAACTTTATCGAAGAAGTGACGATCGCGCCTCCGGGCGGCGAGTTCCCCGTCGGCGGCATCACAGGCTATGCCAATCTCGAGCGTGTGCAGATTTATGGTGCCGAACTGCGCGGCCACGTAAACTTTGCCGAACATTGGCGCACCTGGGCGTCCGTCGCCTGGACAGTCGGCAAGGATACCGAGAACGACGAGTACCTGAATTCGGTTCCGCCGGTCCGCGCGATCGTGGGGCTGGGATACGCGGTCGAAGATTGGGGCAGCGATGTCTCGCTGACCATGGCCTCGCGCCGTGACAAGGTCAGCGATGGCGGCTTCGTCGCTCCGGGCTATGCGCTTGTGGATACGACGGTCTGGTGGGAACCGAAATTCGCCAACGGCATGAAGCTTCAAGCGGGCATTTTCAACGTGTTCGATACGAAGTACTGGAATGCCCTTGACGTGCCGGACGGTATTTCTCCCGCTGTAGCTGATCGTTATACCGAAGTTGGACGCAGTTTCCGCGTTTCCTTGACCCAAAAGTTCTGAGCCCGTCGATCTCCGCCCTCGCGGTGGAGATCGCCTACTCAAGCCATTCGGTTACGAAAAAGTCGCTGGCGTCATATCCATCGTATGATGCGTGTATCCACTACAGCAACATTGATAGTATCAATCAACAAATCTCACGTGACAGCTTGTTCAACCTGTCCTAGAGCAGACCGATGGATGAACACATACATCAGCGGCAAGCGGGCCCGGCAGATGCGGGGACCGCACGCTCCCAGTTTTGGGAAGGCTTTGCCAAGGGCCTGCCGATCATGGTGGCGTCGGCTCCCTTCGGCCTGCTGTTCGGCGCGCTCGCCATCGACAATGGTTTCAGCCTTTTTGAAACGGTCCTGATGAGCGCTGCCATTTTCGGCGGCGCCAGCCAGATGGTCGGCATCGAACTGTTCGGCCAGAACATCCCGGCATGGCTGATCGTCTTTTCGATCTTTGCCGTGAACTTCAGGCATGTCCTTTACTCGGCCGCCGTTGGCCGCCGCATCAGCCACTTCAAGCCGCTGCAGAGCCTTCTCAGCTATTTTGTGCTTACAGACCCGCAATATGCGGAAACGGAAAAGCGCGCGGAATCGGGCAGGCCCGTGACCTTCATCTGGTATTTGGGCGTGGCCACGCCGATCTACGTGATGTGGGTTCTGGAGGCCGGTGTAGGAGCGCTGTTCGGCAATCTCATTTCGGATACGCATGCTTTCGGCATCGACATGTTGCTGCCGATCTACTTTCTCGGTCTGGTCATGGGGTTTCGCAAGCGTGACAACTGGGCCGCGATCGTGATCGCAAGCGCCTTTGTGTCGATCATTGCCTATAAGACGATCGGTTCCCCCTGGCACGTCAGCATCGGCGCTCTTGCCGGCATTCTGGTGGCCGTCATCGTCGCCAAGCCGGAAAAATCGCAGGAGCAGCACTGATGTCGTCGATAACCTGGATTATCATAGCCGGCGCCGTCCTGACATACCTGACGCGTATCGGCGGTCATCTGGTGCTCTCGCGTTTCGAGCGCATTCACCCGCGCGTCGAAGTCGCGCTCAATGCTGTCCCCGCAGCGGTTTTGACGACGCTGGTTGCTCCGGCGGCAGCGGAGGCCGATTGGCGCGGATTGGTCGCGCTTGGCTTCGCAGGTCTCGTGGCCCTGCGATTCAATGCGCTGACAATGTTCCTTGCGGGCGCAGCCGTGATTATCCTGCTGCGCCAGTTCGCGTGATAAGGGCCTAGCTCTCGTGGCCGAAAGGCTCGGTCGCGCTGATCAGCCATTCGCGTGCCGGACCCTGCGTGTGCGGCAGCAGCGCCTCGCGCACGCGCGCATGATACGCATCCAGCCAGATCAGCTCTTCCCTTATCAGCAGGCTGGTATCGATCAGCCGCTTGTCGATCGGACATAGCGTGATCGTCTCGAAGCCCATCATTGGAATGTCGCCGCCTTCCGGCACGTCCGGCTCGGTAACGATCAACAGGTTTTCGATGCGGATGCCATACCCTCCGGGTCCGGGCTTGTAATAGCCGGGCTCGTTCGACAGGATCATTCCTGGCAGGAGTTCGTGCGTACCCCGCCGCGAGATGCTCTGTGGCCCTTCATGTACCGAAAGGAATGAGCCGACACCATGGCCGGTTCCATGGCCATAGTCGTAGCCTTGCTTCCACAATTCTATGCGCGCGAGCACATCGATATCCATGCCACGTGTCCCCTTCGGGAAACGCGCGGTGGAAATGGCGATCATGCCCTTGAGCACCAGAGTAAACTTGCGCTTCATGTCCGCGGTCGGCTGGCCGACCGGTAGCGTGCGCGTGATGTCGGTTGTGCCGTCGCGGTACTGTCCGCCGCTGTCGATCAGGAAAAGCTCGCCGTCCTGCAATTTCCGGTTGGACTCCGTGCTGACGCGGTAATGGGCAAAAGCGCCATTCGGGCCGGCACCGGAAATAGTGTCGAACGACAGGTTCTCCAGCGGCATCTGAAAGCTCTCTGCCACGGTCTGGCGCGTCTCTTCCAGTTTCGTCGCAGCGATAATCTCGTCGATTGTTCCTGGGGCTTGCGCATCGATCCAGGACAGGAACGATACCATTGCCACGCCATCGCGCTCATGCGATTTGCGCGCGCCTTCAAGCTCCACCTTGTTCTTGAGCGCCCGGGGCAGGCGCGCCGGATCAACGCCATCCACGACTTTCCCGCCGGCTTTTTCGACGATCAGCCGCAGCTTTTCCGCCGCCAGCGCTGGGTCGAGCATCACGGTCTTGCCTTCGGCGGCGAAGGCAGCCACGTCACTTTCCAGTGTCGAAGGCGCGCGCAGCGTCGACAATTGCGTAAGGTAGGCTTCGGTCTCGATAGGCAGCTTGCGCTTGTCGATGAAAAGCAGCGGTTCTCCCGTCGCTGGAATAAGCGCGAAGGCGAGGGGAAGCGGCGTGTTGCTGACATCATTGCCGCGAATGTTGAAGGCCCAGGCAATAGAGGATGGATCGGTGAGAACAGTCGCATCGGCTTTGGCCTTGGCGACAGCTTCGGCCAGTTCATGCAACTTCTGGCTGGCGAGCTTGCCGGCATATTTCTCCGGCTGGATGGTGACGGCTTCCAGCGGCGGCGCGGGCTGGTCGTCCCAGATCAGATCGACAAGATTGTCCCTGACCGCGACGAGACTGCCCCCATTTTTCTCCAAGGCCTCGCGCAGTGACTTGGTCTCGCTGATCGTGTGCAGCCAAGGGTCGAACCCGATGGTCAGCTTCTTCTCTGCATTGCGCAGCCACACCGGCGGCGGTGTGTCGACAAGGCTTTCAATGGTGAAAACGTCCGGGTCGGTCTGCTCAACGGCCTGCAACGTATAGCGGCCGTCCACGAACAGATAGGCCTTGTATTTCATGATCAGCGCAACGCCTGCGGAGCCGGTAAAACCCGTCAGCCATGCCAGACGGCGGGCGCGGGCGGGCACATATTCGCCCTGATGTTCATCGGCGCGCGGCACAAGAAAACCATCGAGGCCAAGGTTTTCGAGTTCGGCTCGCAGCTTGGCGACACGGGGCGCTCCAGTGGCAGGATTGCTTGTGACCTCAAACGACTGGAACATGGGAATCTGGACCTCTTTGCTTGGCATACGACCCAAAATCTTTGCGATTTTTTGAACAAGGATCATGCGCCAATGATAGGGTCGAAACCTAGCCTCCCGTTTTTACGCACGCAATGGAGGAGTGCATCTGGCAACCGATTTAATCGGGGTTCGAATGCTTTTCCCCAGTGAACGCTGAATTGCTACCGCACCATCCAGCGTTCGCGCAAAGTGCGGGCGCCGTCTTTGACCGCCCGCCATTGGGGAAAGGCATCACCAGGAATCTCCGCCCTCAAACTCAATTGCAGATCGCTGTAATAGATGTTGAGTCGGCAGCTTCCCCCTAGCTCGCAGTCGACAAATATTTCCTCTTTGTCGTCTTCCAAATTGATGTACTGCGTCGATACATTGATAAAGGCATATCCCAATAGTTGAATGAACCGCCCCAGCCACCTAATGTCTGCCTTCTTCTTCGTCCGTTACGGTAAGGGCATCGTTGGCAATGATCCGTTGCATCGACGGCATTTCGCCTGTCTCCATCGGGATTTCCCGCCGGCACGCGTGGCTGATCGGGGTGAAACCGTCAGAGCTGTCAATTGGAATGTGGGAACGTCACCCAGAAAAAGTTTTAAAACGTCGCTTTGGCCTTCAGATGCAGGGTGACCCACCCCTCGCGGCGCAGGGTCTTCATATGAAACAGGCCCTGCACGCGGTAGGCTGCGAGAACCTTTTCCCGTTGCGTCTCGAGAATACCCGAGAGGATGAGCGAGCCTCCCCAGGCAAGATGCTTGCGCATCCCTGGCGCAAGCTGCATGAGCGGCCGGGCAAGGATGTTTGCGACAATCAGGTCGAACGGCGCGGCGGCACGCATTGCGGGGTGATGGAAACCGGTTGCCGTCGCAGTATGCACCCGGGCCGCGACGCCGTTCTTCACCACGTTTTCCTGAGCCACCGCGACTGCGACGGGATCGATGTCTGTCGCAAGCACCGGAATAGGGGCGAGCTTGGCGATGCCGATGGCGAGAACGGCGCTTCCCGTTCCAAGGTCCAGCGCATTGCGCGGGTGTTCCCGGCGGATCACGTCGTTGATCATGTCGAGACAGCCGGAGGTCGTCCCGTGGTGGCCGGTCCCGAACGCTTGTCCGGCGTCGATCTCGATGCCCAGTTCATTGACGCGGCGCCTGCCGCTATCGTGCGAGCCGTGCACGAAAAAACGCCCGGCACGGACAGGCTTCAATCCCTCGAGCGAATGCGCGACCCAGTCGATATCCGGCACCTGCTCGCGCTGCAATTGAAGGCCAAATGCATCGCTTCCGAGCACATCCCGAATGCGCGGCTCGATTTCGTCGGGCTCGAACGTGTAGACGGAAACCTCGAATATTTCGCGGTCTTCATCGATCTCGGCGTTGGAGACGGGCAGACCGTCCTCCTCGAACTCACGTTCGAGCATCGTGAAGATGCGCTCGGCTTCGATCTTGCCGGCGGTAACGAATAGGCGGGTCTGGGTGGTCATCAGGACTCTAGTGCGAGACGTTTCAGTTTCTCGACAGCCGTATCAGGATTTTCGCCATAGGCAATGGTTCCGAAGAAGCCGCCTTCGCTGTCCAGCAGAAAAATCGATGCCGTGTGGTCCATCGTATAATTATTGCCTTCGACAGGGACCTTCCGGGCATAGACTCCGTAGCCCTTCAGCATCGCCGCCATTTTCTCAGGATCGCCGGTCACGCCGGTTATGCGGTCAGACACATTGCTCACATAGGACTTCATGACGGGAACCGTGTCCCGCTCCGGGTCCACGGTGACGAAATATGCGTTGATTTCCGTGCCCTCGGTACCAAGTTTCTTGAGCCAGCCATCCAGCTCGAACAATGTCGTTGGACAGACTTCCGGACAATGTGTGAAGCCGAAGAATATCGCCGACGGCTTTTGCCGGAATGCGGCCTCGGTGATTGGCTCGCCATCCATTGTCGTGAGCTGGAACGGTGTGCCGAAAGGTCCCTGGCTGCCGTTCGCCGGCTGGCGCGACGCCTGGAAGGCAATCCAGCCGGCAGCAATGGCAAGCAAGCCGATTGCCACGATCAGAAGAGGCAGCAGTCGTCTGTTCATGGATGGTTACCCTGGAGCCGTGACCCTACATACACCAGGCCAGTCCCGCATTGACGAGGGAAAGGAAGATGGAATCACCCTTGTTGAACCATGCAGCAAAGGTAAGCCCCGATACTATGGAAGCGGCGAGCGCAAGCGCTGCGTAAAGCATCATTCTCGGCGTGCTGGTGGGCGATGATGTTTTCATGCCTTGATTATAGGATTTTGCCCGGCTTTATGCAAAAGAATTGCCCACTGAAGATAGAGAAAACAATATGGCAGATACTGACGATCCGCGCTTCTCGAACGACCAGCCGCGCATCCATCCAAGCGCCCAGCTGAAGGCCGTCAAGCTCGGCAAGTTTTCCGAGGTCGGCGAACGCGTCATCCTGCGCGATGTGACTGCCGGCGATTTCACCTATTTCGAGCGGCATTGTGAAGGAATATATGCCGATGTCGGGCGGTTTTGCTCGATTGCTGCAAATGTCCGCATTAACGCGCTCGAACACCCGATGGAGCGGCTGACGACGCATAAGATCAGCTACCGGCCGAACGAATTCTTCAAGTACCGCGGTGTGGACGGCGCATTCCGGGCCCGGCGGCAGGCGAAGCGCGTGAGCATCGGCCATGACGTGTGGATCGGGCATGGTGCGGTTGTCATGCCGGCTATTCAGATCGGTGATGGAGCAGTCATAGGTGCCAATGCGGTGGTGACGAAGAATGTCGCGCCCTATACGATAGTCGCAGGCAATCCAGCGCGCTTGATCCGCCTTCGCTTCCCGGCGGAGATCGCCGCGCGGCTGGAGCGGCTGGCTTGGTGGGACTGGCCACACGAAAAGCTCTTTGAAGCCATCCCGGATATTCAGTCGCTTGGCATCGAGGATTTCCTGTCCAAATGGGAAGGTTGAGTTTCCGCCTTCGCTTGTAATCGAACCACTGCGTATCCAATTGTGTTTTGCCAAACGAACCCCCTGGAGTACCTGATGATGAAGCGCTTTCTTGCTGCAATGGCCCTTACGGGCGCGATGGTCCTGCCCGTCCAGGCTGAAGAGGTCGGCAAGGTCGGCGTTGACTGGCTCGGCAATGATATCGTCATCGACGCGGTAACAGACCCGAAGGTCCAAGGCGTCACCTGTCATCTCGCATCGTTCTCACGAGGCATTATCGACCGGCTGCAGAAGGGTAACTGGTTCGAAGATCCGTCCAATTCCTCGATCTCCTGTCAGCAGACCGGCCCGATCACCATCGACGACATCGCGCTTGGCGAAGGGGGCGAGCGCGTCTTTTCCGAACGCACGAGCCTCATCTGGAAGAAGCTCGTCATCACGCGCATCTACGACAAGGCGAATAACGCGTTGATCTACCTCGCGCACGCATCACAGGTACAGGATGGCTCGGCCAAAACGTCGATCTCGACAATCCCGCTCTTTGCCGGGAATGTCAGCTGGTCCAGAGGAAAACCGGAATAATTGCCCTGGCGCCTGGGATTCATTGCAGGAAAGCAAGCAACTTAGACCATTGGCTAATAGGAATTCAATCTTAATTGCTTCAGGATTGATCGGACTTTCAGAAAGGTTTGATCATGAATTTTGAAATAAGGAACCACAGGCTGGGCACCGGCATCTCGAATGCGGATTTTCTCGCTTCGCCTAATACCGCCGGCGCGTTGAAACCGATATTCCTTATCATGCACTATACGGCGAGCGGTCCTGACACTGATATCGCGAAATACTTCTCGAAAAAAGCCGCCAATGTCTCGGCTCATCTGGTGGTCCGGCGCGATGGTTCGGTTACGCAATGCGTGCCATTCAATGTTGTCGCATGGCATGCCGGCAAGAGTGAATGGACAGCCAAAAACGGGGTCCATTACTCCGGATTGAACAACAGCGCCATTGGCATCGAAATGGAAAATTGGGGCCCCCTTCACAAAGGCAATACAGGCTGGACGTCCTGGACCGGGGCTGCGGTTGACGCATCGAAGGTCATCGAGGCCCGGCACAAGTTCGGCGTGCCCTCATGCGGCTGGGAGGTCTTCACGGCTGCGCAGGTCGAGGCCGCCATCGCGGCCGCGCGAGCCATCTGCCGTGAATATGCCATCGTAGACATTATGGGCCATGATGACATCGCGCCTGGCCGCAAGTCTGATCCCGGGCCCGCCTGGGACATGGAAGCGTTCAGGGCGACGGCGAGAGAGACATCCGATCCGCAACAATTTAGGTCGCGAGCTCAAATCGATTTCACAAAACTGTCCAGTACGCGCTTCTGACCGGCCTTGTCGAAGTTGATCGTCAGCTTGTTGCCTTCGATCGACGAGACATTGCCGTTGCCGAACTTGATGTGAAACACGCGGTCGCCAACGTCGAAATTCGAGGGCGTCTCGCTGACGGATTTCGCCACCAGTTCGCCATCGATGGTGCGGCCCTTGACCGAGCCACGCCCGGCGCCGAGAACCGAATCCGTCTCGCCATAGCCGATGCGCTCCACCTTGGAACCGGACCGTGAGCCCCAGTTGTTGCGGGTTGCATCGGAGCGGTTTTGCTGGGCGCGCTGCCAGCCCGGGGTCGAATAGGTGTTCTCAAACGGATCGGCGCGGTCGAAGCGGGATTGGCCATAGCCGCCCCGTCCTCCATAGCCGCCATACGAATCGCCGCCCGCCACAACCTCCACATGCGCCTCGGGCAGTTCTTCGAGGAAGCGGGAAGGAATGGTCGATTGCCAGAGGCCGTGGATGCGTCGGTTGGATACAAACCAGATATGCAGGTTTTTCTTGGCGCGCGTCAGCCCGACATAGGCGAGGCGGCGCTCTTCCTCGAGCCCCGAGCGACCGCCTTCATCCAGGGCACGCTGGTGCGGGAAGAGGCCTTCTTCCCAACCAGGCAAGATCACCGTTTCGAACTCCAGACCCTTGGCCGAGTGAAGCGTCATGATGTTGACAGCATCGAGGTTTTCGTTCTGCTCGGCATCCATGACCAGCGCGACATGTTCGAGGAAGGAGCGCAGCGACTCATATTCTTCCATGGAGCGGATCAGTTCTTTAAGATTCTCCAGCCGCCCCGGTGCTTCCGCGGAACGATCCGCCTGCCACATGGCCGTATAGCCGGACTCGTCAAGAATTTTCTCGGCAAGTTCCGTATGCGGTGTTGAATCTATCTGTGCCTGCCAGCGCTGGAAATTCTCCACGACTTCACGCATGGCAGAGCGCGGCTTGGGCTTCAACTCTTCCGTTTGCACGAGATCGGCTGCAGCATCGAGCATGCTGATATCGCGCGCACGCGCATAATCATGCACCTGCCGGATCGCTGCTTCGCCCAGCCCGCGTTTCGGCGTGTTGATGATACGTTCGAGCGCAAGATCGTCAGCGCCTTGCGCGACAACGCGGAAATAGGCCAGCGCGTCGCGAATTTCGAGACGTTCGTAGAAGCGGGGGCCACCGACAACCCTGTAGTTCAGGCCGAGCGTGACGAAGCGGTCTTCGAATTCGCGCATCTGGAACGAGGCGCGCACAAGGATTGCCATGTCATTGAGCTTGTGGCCCTTGCGCTGGGCCTGCTCGATTTCCTCGCCGACGGCGCGAGCCTCCTCTTCGGAGTCCCAGGCAGCGTGTACATTGACCTTTGCGTCTTCAGGATTGGCCGCGTCTGTAAACAGGGTTTTGCCGAGGCGTCCCTCATTATGCGAGATAAGGAAAGAAGCGGTGCCGAGAATATGGGCGGTCGAGCGATAGTTACGCTCCAGCCGGATCACGACGGCGCCTGGAAAGTCCTTCTCGAAACGCAGGATGTTGTCGACTTCCGCGCCGCGCCATCCGTAGATCGACTGGTCGTCATCGCCGACGCAACAGACGTTCTTGGAACCCTGCGCGATCAGTCGTAGCCACATATATTGGGCTGTATTGGTATCCTGATACTCGTCGACGAGGATATAGCGGAACTTAGCGTGATACTCCTTGAGCACATCCGGATGAGCCCGGAACATGCGGATCGGGTGGCAGAGCAGGTCTCCGAAGTCGCAGGCGTTCAGGGTCTTAAGGCGGTTCTGGTATGCGCTATAGAGTTCGCGTCCCTTGCCATTGGCAAAAGCGCGGGCGTCGCCTTCGGGTATTTCGGAGGGACCAAGGCCCTTGTTCTTCCAGCCATCGATCATGAGCGCAAACTGCTTGGCGGGCCAGCGCTTGTCGTCGAGGCCTTCCGCCTGGATGATCTGCTTGATCAGGCGGACCACGTCATCCGTGTCGAGTATGGTGAAATCGGACTTGAGCCCAACGAGTTCGGCGTGGCGTCGTAGCAGCTTTACGCCGATGGAGTGGAACGTGCCTAGCCAAGGCATGCCTTCGACTGCACCGCCGACCAGAACGCCGATACGTTCCTTCATTTCGCGTGCTGCCTTGTTGGTGAAGGTCACCGCAAGAATCTGGCTTGGCCAGGCTTTGCCGAGCGACAGGATATGGGCGATGCGCGACGTCAGAACGCGGGTCTTGCCCGTACCGGCACCAGCCAGGACGAGTACCGGCCCTTCCGTCGTTTCGACCGCCAGTCGCTGTTCGGGATTGAGGCCGCTCAGATAAGGTGGCGCACCGCGCGCCTGCATGGCGCGTGCAGCTATACCCGAAGGCTGGCGCGGCACATCAGCTTCGTCAAAAATTGGAATATCGTCGGGCAATCCGGACATTTGAACCCAATGTAGTGATTCGGGACCGAAAAACCAGATAAATGCGATACAAAAAGAGAACAATTGCAATTGGAGGCTGTTGTTTACCTGACCGGTTGATGAAATTCCGGCCGCGATATTGCACCTCCCGAATTTAAGGCTTACCCATTTGGACTACGACCTAAGCTACAACCTGAAAGCGATTCTTCTGTTAAAGCAATTCTGGCATGCCTTGACGCATTCGCTGTCATCCGCCGGAAAATCGATGGAGATTTAGGTTCTGCCAAGATTCACGTCAGCCGAAAACGGTGATTTGCGAGGAACCGTGCGCAGCGTATCACATTGATACGTGAGCATCCTACCACTGAAAGTCTCGCTGCTATGGCGCTTTACTTGATGGAGCCTGGCTTGGAAAAGGACACCCACGCATGGCAATCACTCTGACAGCTCTTGTTTTTCTTCTGATCGGTGCGGCGCTCGGTGCGGGAGGTGTCTGGCTCGCTCTGCTTGGCGGCAGCTGGTACTACATCGTCGCGTCACTCGCCTTTCTCCTCACTTCGTACCTTCTCTTCCGCAGGCGCACATCGGCCTTGCTGGTATTTGCCCTGCTCGTCATCGGCACGCTCGGGTGGGCGATATGGGAAATCGGTTTCGACTGGTGGCAGCTTGCGCCACGCGGCGGCGTTATCATCCTGCTCGGGCTCTGGCTGCTCATGCCCTGGATTCGCCGGGGATTGAATGCGGGCGAAGGCACACGGCGTGCCTCGTGGGGCCCGGCCGTTCCCCTGCTGCTGGCGGTCTTCGCGGCGCTCGTGGTTGCGGGTTACTCCATGATGGAGGATCCGCTGCAAATCACGGGTGAGCTTAGCAAAGAGGTGATCGTCGCTTCACCTGATCTCGGCGGTAATGTCGCCGCCGATGACTGGCATCAGTATGGTCGCACACCTTATGGCCAGCGCTATTCACCCCTGAAGGAGATCACGCCGGACAATGTGAATAATTTGCAGGTGGCCTGGACCTACCAGACCGGGGACGTGAAACTTCCCGACGACGTTGGTGAGACCACTTATCAGGTGACGCCGCTCAAGGTGCGCGATACGCTTTACCTCTGCACGCCGCACAATTGGGCCATCGCGCTCGACGCAGCAACCGGCAAGGAAAAGTGGAAGTTCGATCCCAATGTCGGGCTCAATCCTGATCGTCAGCACCAGACATGCCGCGGCGTTTCCTACTATGCCGATCCGGCCGTGCAACCAGGCCAGCCTTGTGCGGAACGGGTCTACCTGCCAACATCTGACGCGCGCCTGATCGCCCTCGATGCGGCAAACGGCCAGGTATGCCCGTCTTTCGGCGACAAGGGCACGCTGCATCTTGAAAAAGGCATGCCGTACAATCCGGCGGGTTATTATTATTCGACATCGCCGCCGGTGATCGCCGCGGGTAAGATCATCGTCGGTGGAGCGGTAAACGACAACTATTCCATTCACGAGCAATCCGGCGTCATACGCGCCTTCGATATCAATACGGGTGCGCTTGTCTGGAACTGGGATTCAGGCAATCCCGATGTCACGACGCCCTTGCCGGATGGGCAGACCTACACGCACAATTCACCCAATAGCTGGTCGGTTTCGAGCGTGGATGAGAAGCTCGGTCTACTCTACGTGCCGCTCGGAAACCAGACTCCCGATCAGCTCGGGGCCGGGCGTTCGGAGAATGTCGAGAAATTCTCGTCTTCGATCGTGGCGCTCGATGTCAATACGGGGCAATTGCGATGGGTCCGCCAGACAGTTCACCACGACCTGTGGGACATGGACATACCGGCGCAGCCCACTCTCGTCGATATCAACACGGCCACCGGCGCCATACCCGCGCTGGTCGGTCCAACCAAGCAGGGCGACATCTATGTGCTTGACCGGCGCACGGGCGAGCCCATCCTGCCCATCAAGGAAGTGCCGGCGCCGACCGGCGCCATCGAAGGTGATTTCACATCGCCGACACAGCCGGTTTCCGATCTGACCTTCATGCCACCGCCCCTGACAGGCAAGGACATGTGGGGTGTCTCGATGTTCGACCAGTTGGCCTGCCGCATCGAGTTCCTGAGGTTGCGCTATGAGGGACGTTATACGCCGCCATCCCTCGAGGGTTCGTTGATCTATCCGGGCAATTTCGGAGTGTTCAACTGGGGCGGCGTCGCGGTCGATCCCGAGCGTCAGATCATGTTCGGCATGCCGACATATCTTGCCTTCACGTCACGACTGGTCCCACGCTCTGAAGTGCCGCCGCCAGACGCCGCCGCCAAGGGCAGCGAGCAGGGGCTCAACCGCAATGAGGGAGCGCCATACGCCGTGTACATGGGCCCGTTCGTCTCGCCCCTCGGCCTCCCGTGCCAGGCTCCACCATGGGGCTATGTGGCTGGCGCCGACCTGCGTACCGGCAAGATCGCGTGGAAACACCGCAATGGTACCGTCCGGGATTCTTCGCCGCTGCCCCTGCCGTTCAAGGTGGGCGTGCCAGGTATCGGCGGCCCCATCATTACGGCGGGAGGCGTGGCGTTCCTTGGGGCAGCCGTCGACGACTTTCTGCGCGCCTATGACGTGACGAGCGGCAAGCAGCTTTGGGAAGCCCGCCTTCCGGCAGGCGGCCAATCTACCCCCATGTCCTTCGCTCTCGGCGGCAAGCAATATGTGGTGATCGTCGCTGGCGGGCACGGCTCGGTCGGGACCAAGCCCGGCGACTACGTCATCGCCTATACGCTGCCGAACTAGGGTATGGGCCGGATTGACTGCGCTTCAAACCGCCTCTAACAATTGAGGCGGCAGATGCAGCCGGCCGCTCGCGGGCCTGACGGCTCAAGGTGAATGTATCGGAAAAAAACGTCGTTTCATCCTTTGATTGGTGAACGGGTCGGCAATGCGGGCACCGATTTTCTTCGTTCACCGTATGCAAAGGAAAAACGATGCGTACATTCAATGACGCCAAGACGATCGCCAAGTCGCTGCGCCAGGCACTCAAGCAAAAGAACATCGAAATTTCCCACAGCGAGGGGCTGGAACTCGTCGCGGCTGGATTCGGCTTCGACAGTTGGAACGTCCTTTCGGCGAAGATCGAAAATGAGTCGCCAACGACGAGTGTCACCGCTTCGTTCGGGCCGGCTATTCCGATCCTGCGGATATTCGACGTGAAGAAGGCCAAGGAATTCTATCTCGATTTTCTCGGGTTCACGCTCGATTGGGAACATCGCTTTGGCGATAATTTCCCCCTGTATTGTCAGGTCTCGCGCTCGGGACTCACGCTGCATCTGAGTGAGCATTCCGGAGACGCCAGCCCGGGCGCGCGCGTCTTCGTCCGCATGAAGGGTATTGATGCGCTGCATAAAGAACTTCACTCCAAAAACTATCGCTTCATGAAACCCGATATTGAACAGCAGGATTGGGGACGAGAGGTGATGGTCATCGATCCTTTCAGCAATCGTATCTCGTTCTGCGAGTAGTTTGACGAGACAGATCTATCCTCTCTGCGGGAGCTTCAAGGGAGCTCCCGTTTTCACTGTGCGGATGGCGAAGTTCGATCGGATGTCCGCAACGCCCGGAAGTGACAACAGCTTCTCGGTAAGGAACCGCTCATAGGCGCTCAAGTCTTCGACAACCACCTCGGCGAGAAAGTCTGCCGTGCCGGAAATAAGAAATGCCGCTGTCACTTCGGGCATGGCAATCAGCGCCGCCTGTTGCGCATCCGAATTTTCTCGGCTGTGCTGGCCGACCTTGATCTCGACGAACACGGTGAGACCGAGACCGACTTCCTTGCGGTCGATGTCCGCGCGGTAGCCGCGGATGACACCCGACTTCTCGAGATTGCGGATCCGGCGCAGGCAAGGCGAGGGTGACAGGTTCACCCTCTCGGCGATTTCGACATTCGTCGCCCTGGCATCCTCCTGGAGCGCTTCGAGTATCCCGATGTCGAATTTATCAATGTTTGGCATAATCAACCTCAAAGAGCGCATGATTATCTGGAAAGTTGCTGAAGCACTAGCTGGCGTGGCATCAACTTGCAAGGACATGCTCACGCCATTCGAACTATCCTGCCGTTCAACCGAAACAATTCAGACAGTTTTGAAAAGGATATTCCGATGGTCGCTCTCAGTTCAGAATCAAGGAAGTCCAATTCCCTTGCCACAGGCTATGCCGGTGCTCTGATCACCGTTCTCATCTGGGCAACCTGGATCATTGCTACCCGCCATAGCAGCGGCACGCATATGGGAACCATCGACCTTGGCCTTGTCCGATACGGTCTGCCGGCGCTGGTCCTGGCACCAGTGTGGCTGAAGACTGGGCTGGTCCCCCGCGATGTTCCGCTTGCCCTGTTAGCGGTCATGGTATGCGGCGCTGGTGCATTGTTCTTTCAGGTCACCACCTTTGCCATTCATTCGACGCCCGCCTCCGCTGTTGGCGTCTTGCTCGGTGGTTCGATGCCGCTTGCCGCTGCGCTTATCGGCGTATTGCTGTTTGGCGAGCGGCCGGATTTCACGCGCTGGCTCGGCCTTGCCTCCATCCTCGCCGGTCTTGCCATTCTCCTTGTGCTTGCGCTGAACGACCATGAGATCACCTGGGTCAGTTTCGTCCTTTTGCCCGCCGGTGCGCTGCTCTGGGCCGCCTATACGCATGCATTCAAGCGTTCAGGCCTGACCGCCCTTGAGGGTGGTGCGCTGATCGCGATCTGGTCGTTTCTCATCCATCTTGGCCTGGCAGGTGTCTATGGCAGCTCTATGCTCGAGGTGCCGCTGCCTGAACTCGGCCTGCAGTTTCTCAGCCAGGGCATTCTGTCGGGTCTTGCCGCGATGCTGGCTTACGGTATCGCCGTCCGTTCGCTTGGCGGCAGCCAGGCAGCCGCGTTCAGCGCCTTGACTCCGGTGCTCGCTGCCTTGGGCGGCGCCATATTCCTTGACGAGACGGTCGGCGTTTGGGAGATTGTCGCAGCACTGGTCACCGGACTTGGCGTTGCCCTTTCAACCGGTGTCCTTTCGCATCGCGCCAAATATTGATGCGAGGACGCACGCCTCGTTCTCCACCGCCTCGGAGGAAGCAAGTTATGAACAAGCCGACAATCACCCAGGCGATGGTCGAAGCCTATGACGAGTATACCCATCTTTCGCTTGACCGCCGTGCCTTCATGGACAAATTGACAAGGCTCGCCGGTTCCGGCGCCGCTGCGGCGATCATCGCTCCGATGCTGGCGGCAAATGCCGCACAGGCCGGCATCATCGCGATAGACGATCCGAGGCTTCGCACTAAGGACATGGTTTTCTCCTCGCCCGCCGGTGAGATAAAGGCCTATCGCGTCAGCCCCGCGGAACGTTCCGGCAAGCTTCCTGCTGTAATCGTCATTCACGAGAACCGCGGCCTGAACGAGCATATTCGCGATGTCACCCGGCGCATTGCCCTTGAAGGGTTCGTAGCGTTGGCCCCGGATCTTTTGTCGTCTGCCGGCGGCACACCGGGTGACGAGGAGAAAGCGCGGGAAATGATCGGCGCCCTCGATCCGAAAACCGCGATTGCGCAGGGCGTCGCCACCATCAACTATCTCAAGCAGGACAAGGGAGCGACAGGCAAGGTCGGTGCCTTGGGCTTTTGCTGGGGCGGCGGCATGGTCAATGACCTTGCCGTCAACTCTCCCGATCTCGATGCGGGGGTTGCCTATTATGGCCGCCAGGCGAAAGCCGAGGACGTCGCGAAGATCAAGGCGCCGTTGCTGCTGCAATATGCGGGACTGGACACCCGGATCAATGCCGGTATCGAGGCCTACAAGAAAGCTCTTGAGGAAAATGGCAAGACGTTCGAAATTCATATCTATGACGGCGCAAACCATGCATTTAACAATGACACGTCGGAAGCGCGCTACGACAAGAGTGCGGCCGATCTTGCCTGGAGCCGCACAATAGCCTTCTTTCAAAAGAATCTGGCCTGAACGGCCGGAGCCTTGTTTAAAAAGTATCGGGGCTGACGGCCGGGATCGAAGAACGAGCGAAGCGCTTGCGGGATCGTTCCAAGGCCATTACTTCTGGTCGAAAGAAGGAATGTCCCTGATGCGAGTTGTTGCCCTTGTCATGAGCCTTGCGCTGTCGATGCTGGTCATCGTCCAGCCGGTATTTGCGCAGGAGCCGGTGTTCCCGGGAGGCTCCGGCGTTGGACTGGTGCCGCCGCCCGGCGTCGTTCTGTCGACCAATTTCAGCGGGTTCGAAGATGCGGCCAAGGGTACTTCCATCGTTGTAACCGAACTTCCCACCGATGCCTATGCCGCGCTCGCGGCGAAATTCAATCCTGAAGGTTTGCGCGAGACCGGCATCGAGGCCGGCCCGGCGGAAAACTGGCCGGTCGAGGGGGCAGTCGTATCGAAGCTCATTCGCGGCAGCCAGGTTGCGGCGGGAATCAAATACCGGAAGTGGGTTGTTCTGGTCGGTGCCAAGACCACCACAGCCATGGTGACGGTGCAGATTCCTGATGGCGTACCTGGCGGTTTGAGCGATGCGGACGTCGAAACTGCCCTGCGGACGATAGCGGTGCGAACGCCGCCCAGCCTCGACGAGCAGGTTGCGGCCTTGCCGTTCAAATTGTCGGACACCGCCGGTTTCCGGCCGGTTCGCGTGATTGCAGGGGCGACCTACCTCTTGACGGATGGGCCCAATGACATTGCGACGAACCCGTCCCAGCCGATGATCATCATTGCGTCAAATCTGAACACGGCTCCGGAGCCCTCGTTGCGAATGGATTTCGCCAAACAGGCATTCGCGTCACTGACCGGGATCAAGGATGTACAATCCAACAATGAAACGAGTTCTCAGGCGAACGGCGCGGAATGGGTCGAGATCGACGGTAGCGGCAAGGATTCCGCCAGCGGCGAGCCGCTCTATGTCGCGCAGATCGCGCGCTTTGAAACCAGCCGATACGTGCGGGCGATCCTGATCGTGAAGGAGAGCGAGAAGGACAAATATTCCGAGCGCTTCCGTAAACTAGCCAAATCCATGACGATCAACTAAAATTGGCCATGGAGAAAAGCTACCGACTCACCAAGAATGAGATACGGCCACTGATCCGTAATTATGGCGGCTGTATCGCGACGGATACGATCACGATCGATGGCTATCCGGTTCGCTTCATGTATCGCGAAGATCCGGACAACGAAATGGATAGCGGCTGGCGTTTCCTCTCCGGCTTCGAGAGCGATGACTATATGGAAGATCCGGATAATAGCGGTATCTTCGACGTCAATACGATCGCCAATTATGATCCCAGCATCATACCTCTTCTGGACGCACCGGTGGGCAGCGTGTTCGAAAAAACCGGTGAACAGGAGCGCTTCGTCGCCGTGACCGACTGGCAGCCCGGGGAAGACGATGAGGATGACGACGAGTAGATCGCCGTACAATTGATCACAGAGAGTTACAACTGGACAAGTCGTGTGCATTCCTCGAAAATGCATACGATATGGACGTCCGCATGGGTGGAGACGGGAATGGCATTGGCAGATGCAGAAGCTTTGCTGCGCAACGAAAACGGTATCGCAACGGTTGTTTCGATCCTGAAGAAGCGCTTTGGTGACAACGCCCAGTCAGGCAAGTCCATCCGCGAACAGCACGCCCATACGACAAGCTATGTGCCAAATCAGGCACCCGATCTCGTCGTGTTCGTTGAATCGTCCGAAGACGTGCAGGAAATCGTGCGGCTGTGCAGTGAGTGGGGTGTTCCTGTCATCGCTTTTGGAACGGGTACGTCTCTCGAAGGCCATGTCAATGCGCCGGCGGGTGGCATCTCGATCGATCTTTCGCGGATGAATCGTATTCTCAAGGTTTACAGCGAGGATCTCAACGTCGTCGTCGAGCCCGGCGTTACCCGCAGGGAATTGAACGAATACCTGCGCGACACCGGGCTGTTTTTCCCCATCGACCCGGGTGCCAATGCCAGCCTCGGCGGCATGGCGGCAACCCGTGCTTCCGGCACCAATGCAGTGCGTTATGGCACGATGCGCGAGAACGTCCTTGCGCTGAAGGCAGTCATGCCGGATGGCCGCCTGATCACCACGTCGAGAAGGGTGAAGAAGACCTCGGCAGGTTACGATCTGACACGGCTTCTGGTCGGTTCGGAGGGCACGCTCGGCATCATCACCGAACTGACGCTGAAGCTTTATGGCATTCCGCAGGCGATCTCCGGCGGCATATGTGCTTTCCCCGATCTTGAAAGCGCCTGCAATGCGGTGATCGAGACCATCCAGATGGGTATTCCGGTGGCACGCATCGAACTCGTCAATGAACTCGAAATGCGAGCGATGATTGCTTATTCGAAGCTCGACTACGAGCCCGCGCCCTATCTCTTTCTAGAGTTCCACGGCAGTGAAACCAGCGTGTCCGAGCAGGCAGAGCTTTTCGGTGAGATCGCCGCTGCCAATGGCGGCGGCGAATTCAGGTGGACTGTCAATTCGGAAGAGCGGGAGAGACTGTGGTCGGCGCGGCACAATTCATATTTCGCCTGCATGACGCTTGCGCCTGGCAAGCAGTCGCTTTCGACCGATGTATGCGTGCCGATTTCGCGTCTGGCGGAATGTATCGTGGAGACCGAGAGAGACATCGAGGCAAGCGGCCTGATCGCGCCCATCGTCGGCCATGCGGGCGACGGCAATTTCCATGTCCTGGTTCTCTTCGACGAGAAGGACCCAGCCGAGATCGAGAAGGTCGAGGCGTTCGTCGACCGGCTCAATTTGCGGGCGATAGCGATGGATGGAACCTGCACCGGTGAACATGGCATAGGCCAGGGCAAGAGAAAATTCCTGCGGGCGGAGCTTGGAGGCGCTGTCGACGTCATGGAAGCGATCAAACGCGCAATCGATCCGGGCAATATCATGAATCCCGGCAAGATCTTACGGCTTTAGGATGACAGATAGATTCAGGGAGCTAAACCGCTGTCTGAAGTCATGAAACGACAATAATATAGTTGAGATATTGCGTGTTTATACCCATTTAGGTATAGCGTTTCGTTAGGAAGGCATCACAACGCCGAAGTTCGACATGAACGTGATATATGAGAGATTGAAGGTTGCGGAAGCGCATGCCAAAGGAGAGCAGACGTGACGGAGATCGAAGAATTCAGCGGCAATGTCTATGCCGATCTCGGCATGGAGGATGCCGAAGAGTTGCTTGTAAAGGCCCAATTGGCAACTAAGATAGGCGAAATTGTCAAAGCCAGGAAATGGAGCCAGCAGCAGGCGGCCGAAGTGCTTGGTCTCACCCAACCGAAACTGTCGCTTATGCTGCGCGGACAGTTCAGGGGTATCAGTGAAGCGAAGATGCTCGAGTGCCTGACACGGCTCGGGCGCGATGTGAAGATTGTCGTCGGCCCTGCGCGCCGGAAGACGACGGCCGGTCGCGTCGCTGTGGTCTTTGCGGCATAGAATCGGAGTAGGACACTGGCACGCCTGTTCGTATTCATTGGCGGATTACTGGTATTGCTGCTGACCGCGGCACTGGTCGTCCCATATTTTGTCGACTGGGCAGGCTACAGGTCGTCCTTCGAACGCGAGGCATCCACGCTGCTCGGCCGTCCCGTGACCGTTGCAGGCAGCGCCAGTGCGCGGCTCCTGCCGTTTCCCTCAGTCACATTTTCCGACGTAAGAGTGGGCGACCCCGGCGTCGAACCTGTCATGACGATCGAGAAGTTTTCGATGGATGCGGAACTTGCGCCCTTCGTCCGCGGGCAGATTCTGATCTTCGACATGCGCATCGAAAAGCCGACAGCAAAGGTATCGATCGACAAGGACGGCGTCATCGACTGGGCCATACGTCCCCGAGCGCCGTTCCGTTCGGCCCAGGTCAGGCTCGAGGACATGCGCATCACCAACGGTTCCATTGTCATTCGGGATGCGTCGACCGGGACCACTCGCGCGATCCAGGGCCTCGACGCGTCATTGTCGGCATCCGACCTTTCCGGGCCATGGAAGTTCGATGGTACTCTGCTGTTCAACGGAGCCAAGACCGACATCTCTGCTTCCACGGGAGCAGTAAAGCCGGACGGTTCGCTGAATGTACGTGCACGCATCTCACCCGATCGCATACCGGCGGCGTTCGAAACCGACGGCGAGTTGACCGTCAATGAAGGTGTGCTCAAATATGCCGGGAACATCGACATCCGCTCGGCTGACCAGGTCGCGGTTGCCGAGGGAACCAGGACTGCCGGAAAAACCGAAAAGCCACTGCTTTCGAGCATTCGCGTCACCGGCCGGTTCGAGGCCGATCATGCGAAAATCAACGTCCCGGAATTCCGCATGGAACAGGGCACAGTCGACGATCCCTATATCGTCAATGGCAACGCACTTTTCGACTATGGCAGTGATCCTCGCTTTGAAATCAAGGCGGACGGACAGCAGGTCACTTTCAAGGACGAGCCCCAGGAGGCCAAAGGCACTGCTCCCGATGCGGCCACTGCGGCGGAGCGGCTGGGAGTCTTCCGGCGTCTGATGGATCAACTGCCCATTCCGACGGTTCCCGGCACCATCGATCTGAAACTTCCGGCGATTGTGGCGGGCGATACGACGATCCGTTCCGTGACGATCGATGCGGCGCCGGCCAACGGGGCGTGGCAGATCAATCAGGTCAAGGCGGAACTGCCGGGGAGAACCCAGTTCGAGGCCAAGGGTACATTGCAGGTTGGCGAAGGTTTCGGCTTTGACGGCCAGTTGCTCGTCGCTTCGCGTCAGCCCTCGGGGCTCGCCGCATGGCTGACGGATTCGGTCGATGAATCTATCCGGCGCTTGCCCGGTGCCGGTTTCTCCGCCGATGTCAGCCTGCACGACGAGTTGCAGAAGGTCGATAATCTTGAGCTGGCGCTTGGCGGTGCATCGCTCAAAGGTTGGCTGGTACGTAGTGCCAAGGGAGAGTCGCTGCCATTGACGCAGCTGACGCTTGAGGGCGGGGCGCTGGACGCCGATGCATTGGAGGCTTTCGCGGCCATCTTCGGCTACAATGGCACAACATCGGCCGGCGGCTCGCCGCAATTGCGCGGGGAGGATCTCGACGTTCAACTGAAGGCCGGGCCGGTCACCCATGACAGGATGGTCGCGGAAACGCTGGATACCGCCTTTCGTCTGAGGGACGGCGTTTTTGACATTGATCGCCTGACCATCGGCAACGTCGCGGGTACGACCATCACCGCCACCGGCAAACTCGAACCGTTCAGGCAGGAACCTTCGGGATCGATAGACTCGACGATCCTGTCCGACAACCTTGCTCCATTCCTTGCAGCAGTGACGGCGCGCTTCCCGGAGTTTCCGTTCATCAGGACCCTCAGCGCAAATGCCGCTCGCTTCCCCGGTTTGTTCGAAGAAACCCACCTGAATGTTCTCGCCAACACCGTGCACGGCAAAAACGGGTCAGAATTGTCATTGAGTGCCGCCGGAAAGACCGGCGGAATGAACGTGACACTTTCTGGCACGACCACGGAGAACACAGACAAGTTGCGTTCGCTGGAGCTGACGATGGATGCCCGCAGCGAACATGCCGAGGCGCTCATGGCACTTTTAGGGCTCCCTGCGCTGCCGCTCGGCATGGCTGGCGAGCTCGAAGCGGACCTTGCATTGAAGGGCAACGAGAACGAGGGCCTGCAGACGCAGCTTTCGCTCAAGTCCTCCGACGCTCAAGCGCTGCTCGACGGCAGTTTCAGAACCGTAGGCGGCGAACTCAGCGGCGAGGGCCGTGCGTCGATCAAGGCCGTGGACCTTGAACCCTACGTCGCGACGGCAGGCTATTCATTTCCGGGTTTCGGCAATGGAATGCCGGTGGACATGGCGAGCAGTTTCCAGTTTTCGAAGGGTAGGCTGACGCTACCCGATCTGAATGGCGACGTGAGCGGCACGAAAATCGCCGGTCGCCTCGGCTTCGATATCGAGAATGGCGTGCCTGCGGCCCAAGGCGATCTGACGCTGGCACAACTCGATCTTCCGTCATTGGCGCAATTCATGCTCGGTACGAGTGCGCTCGATACGGATGGCCGCAGCGCCTGGCCCAGTCAGAGTTTCGCTGCCGCACCGCTCTTTCCGGTCAGCTTCAATGTGAAGGTCAATGCGGCGCAAGCGCCTGCCGGTATCCTCGGCACGATCGGAAAATTCCAGACGAACGCCGTGTTGAAGGACGGCTCATTGCGCCTGGCGGACGCAAAGGGTGAACTCCTTGGCGGCGAGTTTCATGGCATGTTCGAGTTGCGCAACACCAGCGGCACCGGGCTTGCAACGGGGCAGTTCTCCCTCGACCGGACAAGTCTCGAGGCTCTCTACAAGCGCAATGACGAGCAGACACCGCTGAAGGGTCAGGCGAACATATCCGCGTCGGTCAACGCGACAGGCACGACCATTGCGGAGATGATGGAATCCATCGCCGGTTCAGGCGTTGTGTCCGTCGCCGATCTTGCCATCGATGCCATCAATCCTGATGCCTTGAAACCAATTCTCGGCGAAGCGGATGCGATGGAAGGTCCCGTCGACGCTGCCGCCGTAACCGCCACTATCGGACAACACCTTTACAACGGGACGTTCAATGCCGGAGCGGCAGAGTTCGCTTTCACCATTGCCGGCGGCATCGCGCGAACATCGACATTCCAGCTCCAGAGCGACGCCGCGACTCTCGGTGCTGATCTGCGCCTGAGTTTTCCGGATATGAGCGTCGCGTCGCAGGGGCGTCTCGCATTCGACCCGGGCAAGGCTGTCGTTGCGGGAGCGGATCCCGTCATCGAATTCACACTGGCTGGTCCAGCGGACAATCCAAAGCTGACACTGAATCGTCAGCCGCTCGAACAATTCCTGACGCAGCGCACGCTCGAGCGCGAGCAACAGCGCGTCGAAACGATGCAGGCGGCGCTTGTGGAAAAACAGCGCCTGCGCCGGGAAGTGCAACTCTACCAGGCTCGTGCAAACGAACGCGTGCGGCTTGCCGAAGAAGCCCGGCTCAGGGCGGAGCAGGAGGCGCGCGCCGCCGCTGAACGAGCCGAAGCGGAAAGGCGCGGGGCCGAGCAGCGTGCGGCCGACGAGAAGCGAGCGGCCGAGCAGCGCGCGGCGGACGAAAGGCGAGCGGCCGAAGATGCCGCGCGCAAGGCGATCGAGCAGTCGCAGCCCGCACCAGCCTCCGTCCCGGGCCCACAGGCACCGCCTGTCCAAGGTGGGACCGCACCGCCGGGCGTCGGCGCGTTGGACAAGCAGTCAGTGGACGAGTTCCTGAAGACGCTGGAGCCCCGGTCTGCGGTACCGAAGGTTCAGTAACGCAGACATCGACTGCTTATGCCTGGTTGTAGGCGTCCTTGATTTTCTGGATGTCGATTTTGTACATCTTCATCATCGCTGCCATGACACGGTCGGCTTTCGCCTGGTCCTTGTCCCGCAGCATCTCCGGAAGAATGGTCGGAACTATCTGCCAAGACAGGCCAAACTTGTCCTTGACCCAGCTGCAGGGCCGAATCTGCCCGCCATCGGCCGTCAGTTTTTCGGTCAGCCTATCGACCTCCTCCTGGGTTTCGCAAGCGATGGATAGCGAAATGCCCTCGGAAAACTGGAAGTCCGGCCCGCCATTCAGAGCGATATATTCCTGGCCTGCAAGCTGGAAAGTCGCGACGAGCAGTGAGCCTTCCTTGCTGCCTCCCTCTTTGCCCCAGTTGGTCGTGTTCAGGATTTTGCTGTCCTCGAAAATGGACATGTAAAAATCCATCGCCTCCGCGGCGTTTCCATTGAACCAGAGGCAGGGAGTGATCTTTTGTTTGGCAGGCATTGTTTTTCCTTTCATGAGGGCTGCAACTATCACTAGGACGAAGCAGGCGGCGCCGATCCGACACAGCGGGACGAAAATTTATCGTTCGGGATATTCATGAGTCGAAACAGGTGTCTGGACGCTTTTCCTGCTGTCGCTTCTCACCCAGTTCAACGCATAGATGCGAAGCGCCGATGACAGGTTGAAATTGCGATCCCGGCCTTCGTCGATCTCGGCGATCAAACCCGCAAGGGTCAATCCGCGGTCGGCGGCTATCGATGCAATGATTTCATAAAACGGGTCTTCGAGCGAGAAGCTCGTGCGGTGCCCGCGGATTGTAACGGAGCGCTTGCGGACGCTCACTTGCCGCCTGGCTCGTCTTCCGTGGCGGCATTCCTTGTTCCAAGGCGGTGATCGTCCAGAAAACGCGCGGTCTTGCGCTTGGCTTGCCGATCAAACTGCTTTTCGGCCTTGGTCCGTCCGGACAGGATCCTGTTTTCGGCGGCGGTTTTCTCCGCAGCCTCTTTGGCCTTGCGCTTTCTTACCAGTCGAAGGTTCACAAGCTCGGCCATGGCCGCGTCATTTCTTCTTGCGGAAAGAATCCAGCGATACCACGGAGGCGGTGGATTTGTCTCCGCTGCCGTCGGCGTCCTGCTTGTCATCGGCAGCCTTGACCGGTTTCTTAAGCGTCTTTGCCGGCGGCTTCGGCTTGGCGCCCGGCGTTGCGAGCTTCGGCTTATCGGCCTGGGGAATGGGGGCTATGCTTGTGATACCCTGGTCATTGTCGCCCACGGTCTCTTCCACCTCGACATCGAACTCAAGCTCGAAATTGACAGAAGGATCGTAAAATCCGCGAATCGCCGAGAAGGGCACGACCAGACGTTCGGGAACATCGCCAAAGGACAGTCCAACTTCGAACAGCGTGTCCGTAACCTGCAGGTCCCAGAACTGGTGTTGCAGGACGATCGTCATCTGTTCGGGATATTTTTCATGCAGGCGCGAGGATATGCGAACGCCCGCCGCACCAGTGAGAAACGTCACGAAGAAATGATGGTTGCCGGGCAGACCTGCCTTGGCGACTTCGCCAAGCACTTTCCGGATCACGCCGCGTAGCGCTTCCTGGGCAAGTATATCGTAGCGGATCATATCCTGTGGCATGCACTCTTTATCCCATGAATTTACCCCTCCCTGTCAAGCGGAGATGGCGGTCATCATCAACCATTATGGCCCATGGCTAGCGGAATTGCGACTGCTTGTCAGCCCACCGGATGAATTTAGCATTTCCCGCCGTAATGGAGGAACAGAAAGAGCGAAACTGGAAGCAAATTGGCGCAAATCCGACAACGTCAGCTGATGATGGCGAGCTCCGGCGCGCGGGATACTGTTTCGCCGATCTGCCCAGCATAGGCGCGCAGAAAGGTCTGGACAGCATTGCGTGCAGCGCGCTCAAGTTCCTCATCCGTAGGCGTTCCGCCAAACAGGGTGATCATCTGCAAATCTGCGGTGATCAAGGCGAGAAATTGCCGGGCAGCGAGATCGAAATCGTCGATCTTGAGCGCGCCCTTGTGGCTGAGCCGGGCAAAAAGTGCGCCCAGCGCCGCCCCGATCTTGCCGGGACCGTGCTGGCGCCATGTCGCAAAAAGGTGGGGGTAGCGCTCGCCTTCGGACTGTACGAGCTTGCGAAGAAACTTGCCGTCCTGATTGCACAGGCAGTTCTTGGTGAAACGAATGGCAAAAGCCGTCAGATCGTCCTCAAGGTGGTCGGGCTTGTCGGGAAACGTCGATAATATGGAGAAAAGCGTGGCGTTCGCACGATCCATGATATCCTCGACCACTGCCGTAAACAGAGTTTCCTTTTCGCGGTAGTGATTATATATCGTCTGGCGGGATACGCTTGCCTCTACCGCAATCTCGTCGATACTCGCCCCTGAAAACCCTTCGCGGCAGAAAACCTGCGCAGCAGCGTCCAATATGGAAATACGTTTGGCGCGTTGGCCGCGCTGGGTATGCCCGGTTGCCTTCGACTGTTCGCGATCTTTCATGACGAGAAGATAATGCGTCTTGACGTTTTAGACAATGGTGTCTAGTTTTGACGCGGGTGTCCAAGTTTGTTGACACGGCTTTTTTCGCCAGCCGAATGTGCTTTCCTCCCGATGTCGCGCACTCATGCTGGCTCCCGACAGTTAAACCTCTCCTGAGAGCGATGTGGCGCGAAGCAAGTCCCGTCGCGCCGTTTTTCTGAAAGATCACCACCATGACAAGCTCATTCTTTCGTACTGCCCTCATCCTTGGTCTCCTGACAGCCATCGGTCCCTTCGCGATCGACATGTATCTGCCGGCTATGCCATCGATCGGCCAGGATCTCGGTGCCAGCAACAATGCCGTGCAGATGAGCCTTCTCGCCTTCTTCATCCCGTTTGCAGTTGCCCAGCTCTTCTATGGGCCGATTTCTGATATGTGGGGCCGGAAGGCGCCGCTTTATATGGGCATAGGGCTGTTCGCGGTTGCCAGTATCGGCTGTGCGCTGGCAAGTGATGTTGAAACATTGATCGCCTTCCGCTTCCTGCAGGGTATCGGCGGCGCGGCCGGGATGGTTATTCCGCGTGCCATCGTTCGCGACATGCATACCGGCGTGCAGGCTGCACGGCTGATGTCACTGCTGATGCTCGTTTTCAGCATCTCGCCGATCCTCGCTCCGCTGACAGGCAGCGCCGTCATCGTCTTCTTTGGCTGGCGCGGCGTGTTCTGGGCGGTCATGATCGCAGCGTTTCTCGGCCTGATTCTTCTCTCAGCGCAGTTGAAAGAAACGCGGACGAAGGACGCGCGCTCGGAAAGCGGTCTGGGCAGTGCCATGGCAGCCTATCGCCTGCTGTTGAAGGATGGGAACTTCCTGACGCTCACCTTTATAGGCGGTCTTGGCCTCTCGAGCTTCCTGGTTTATCTCGCGAACTCGCCCTTCGTACTCATCGACCACTACGGTTTGACACCCACCCAGTACAGCTTCGCCTTCTCGGTCAATGCCGTGTCGTTCTTCGCTGTCTCGCAATTGACGGGCTGGCTCGGGGCCCGATACGGCCTCGTTCGCGTGATGCGCAATGCCGTCACCGGCTTTTCGCTATCCATGCTTGCCATGGTCCTGGTCATGAGCCTCGGCTTCAATCAACTGCCGGTCATGGCAACCTTCCTTTTCATTGGCTATGGCTTTCTTGGCCTTGTCCTGCCGACAACCGGCGTGCTTGCGCTCGAGGATCACGGGGAAATTGCCGGCACAGCCTCGGCTTTGATGGGCACGCTGCAATTCGTCACCGCCGCTCTCGCCATGGGTGTCGCTGGTCTGTTCTTTGACGGTACCGCCTTGCCAATGGCGGCGGGCATCGCGCTTTGCGCTACGGGTGCGTTGATCGTCACGCAAACCACCATTGCCCGCCGCAGGATCGTCGAGGTGGAAGCCGCGGCAGAATAGCGGGATTCTCATCGGATATTCGATAGGTGCGACGAACAAGGCCCGGTATGATCTCCCGGGCCTTTTTCTATTCCTTGGACCTTTCCGGAATGAAGTCGGTCCGCGCCAGAATTGGCAACAGATTGCGGTGATCGATGCCGCCTTGAGCTGTCAATTGCTCCCGCGGCAAATCGGCTGCGCCATGAACTCGGCCAGGACCGTGCGTTCATTCGCCTGGGCGCGAGAAAGATAATGCCACGCGTGCTCCGCCGCCACGGCCGAGACCGCGACGAATACTATCGTCGCGGTAACTAATGTGGTGGCGATCCGCACCTGCGGCCAGCACTCGATCATGGTTTTGAGCCGCGCTCGCCAAGCCGTAAAGAAGGTAACCAGCAGGGCCGTGAGCACGCAGCACATCGGCGTTCTTCAAGTGTGGGCTGAACAAGCGCAATCTGGCGCATGATACCGGCCATTGTTGCCGACCATGCCGCCTTTGCCATATGTCGGCCTCGGCCGTGCCCAGTCTACGAGATTGTAACGTGGGCCGGTCTCGTTCCGCCCTTTGGGCATGACATCGAGATAGCCATAGATGCCGAGGAACTGTTCGCCGCCACGGCTATAGGCCGAGTAGGTGTGATAAATCTGGCCGTCGTCATCCTTGTAGAAGATGCTTTCGCCGGACAAGTCCTCGAGCCCCGCATGCGTGTGGCGAAAATTGTAAAAGGCATTCTTCTCCGCGACTTCTTTCGGAGTGAAGGACACGTGGAAATCATAGTTGAAATCGCTGTGAAACGACGACACCCAGGGGAAGCGCCAGCCCATCGCCTTGCGCAGGGTTTCGATTTCGCCGACAGGGGCCCGCGCCACGGCGACGTAGGAGACATCATGGTTTTGAAGATGTTCCAGCAAGCCGTCCACATGGTCTACTTCAAGTGTGCAGCCAACGCATTGCTGTTCCTGGCCCGGGCCCATCATGAAGTGCTTGATGAATAGCTGACTTCGCCCGTCGAAGAGATCGGAGAGCGTCATTTTACCGGAGCGGCTATCGAAAACATACTCCTTCTCCACCTTGACCCAGGGCAGGGCCCGACGCTGTGCGCTCATCTCCTCCTGGGCGTGTGTGAAGGCCTTTTCGTTGGCGAGCAGCGCCACGCGTGCTTTCAACCACTCGTCGCGCGATACGATCTCATGTTGCATGGCTTCCTCCGTTTGCCGGATGCCTGGTTTCCCGCAAGGGTTCAATCCTGGGCCAGCAGTTCTTCGAGGCGATCGAAGGCGCCGTTCCAACCCATCCGATGACCATCGCAAGTCTCGGGCGTATCGAATTCGCTCTGCTGGAATGTCATCAGTGTCTTGCCGTTCTTGCCTTCGAAATCGATACTGACGATGGTCTGAAGGCCGGGCCTGCCATCTGCCTGGTCCCAGGCAAATGTGAATGCAAGGCGCTCGGCTGGGACGATTTCGCGATAGACCCCGCCATGCCACAGCTTCTCGCCGCTGGCCTTGCTGTCGAGGCAGGCACGCCATTTGCCGCCGATGCGCAAGTCGTTTTCGACATAGCTTGCCGGATAGTCACGCGGTCCGAGCCACTGCAACATGCGTTTCGGATCGGAGAAGGCGTCGAACACCAGCGCGGGCGGCGCATTGAAGAGGCGCGTTATAGTCAGAACACGACCGGCTGACGCGTTGGCTTCAATTTTTGTCTTGGCCATCATGGTCTCCATTTGTCTGAACCTCCTGCAAATACTCGTCGAGCCGGTCGAAGCTGGTCTCCCAGAAGCGCCGGTAATGTTCGAGCCAGTCTCGCACCTCCTTGAGGGGGGCGGCGTCGAGGCTGCAAGGACGCCATTGCGCCTCGCGGCCGCGAATGATCAATCCGGCCCGTTCGAGGACCTTGAGGTGCTTTGTCACCGCAGGACCAGACATGCGGAAGGGCTCGGCCAATTCCGTCACGGTCGTGGTGCCAAGCGCCAGACGCGCCAGGATCGCCCTGCGCGTTGGATCTGCAAGTGCCGAAAAAATGTTGTCGAGACGATCGGATGACATAGTAAACCAGTCAGTTATTTAACTTAAAGGTTTTATACGGCACAAATGAATAGACGTCAAGCCTGCGCGGGTACAGGGCGGGATATAAGGTGGACAATAGGAGGAGAGAAAGTGAAGGCTTCTGTTGCCAGGTGCCTTCGAACCCCGCCTAGAAGTGCGAACCCCTAGGACTTGATTTGAAGCTATCGCACCGCATTAAGCGGCGAGACGTGCTTCCGCATAGTTGTCGTTTGCAACTACTAGGTTAGCCCGATAACGGTGGTACAATGCCGGGCAAAAGTTCGATCTTTACACTCTTGTCGATCCTGTTTCGCCCCCGCCACAACGCAGCATTACCAGCTGAGCTGTGGTGGAGGCGCCGGGTACCGCCCCCGGGTCCAATGAGCTTATTACATCGTCCGTTTATCGCCATAGCTGGCCGAAGCCAGCAGGTCCTATATAGGGCTTGTTGAGATCAATTGAAAGGGTGGCCGATTGAAACAATGCTCCGATTGAAACAGTGCCCCGATTGAAACAGTGCCCCAATTTAAACAGTGCATTGACTTGCAACTGATGCTGGGGAATGTTCCACAGTGTCTAGAGAGTCATCGCTCATGCATCTGCCAGTCTGCGCGGTGTCAACATTGTCAGGAAGGTTGCCAATGCCAGGCATTGGACCTAGCAATCGGGGGATTTTTCGATGAGTGAGTATCTAAAGGATGTTCGTCATTACGATGCGGCCGCTGATGAGGCAATTGTCGCAAAGATCGTCAAACATCTCGGAATTGCCCTGCGCAACAGGGATTCGTCGCTTGTTTCTTGCACGGATCCGGACGAATTGCAGCGCGTTCGTACCAATTGGGTCGAAAAGAAGCTCGGCCTGACCGACGCCGCCAAGGCCGATGCGGCCATCGAATCCGTTTGTGCGGCGATGAAGGCGGACAATACCAAGAGCCGCGTTACCTTCTACTATCTTACCGCGAAAGCGCTCGGAGCGCTCGGCAAGCTCTGATCATCTGAAAGCGGAAATCCGGATTATCCCCGCTAGTCCCGGGGATTTTTCATCTGCGGAGCGAAAATTGCCGCCGCAGGACTGTGGATCACGCACAAGTTTAGGTGTTTCAGCGGGCGAATCTGCTAAAAGAAACCATGCGTGTCTATCTCGATCTCCTTCAGCATGTGCTTGACAACGGCGTCGATCGCGGCGACCGGACCGGCACCGGTACGCGTTCCCTTTTCGGGTATCAGATGCGTTTCGATCTGGCGGCTGGCTTTCCGGTCCTGACCACAAAGAAGCTGCATCTGAAATCCATCATCCATGAACTCCTCTGGTTCCTGAAGGGCGATACCAATATCGCCTACCTCAGGGAAAACGGCGTCACCATCTGGGATGAGTGGGCCGACGAGAATGGCGATCTTGGTCCGGTTTACGGCGCGCAGTGGCGTTCATGGCCGGCTCCTGACGGTCGGCATATCGACCAGATCGCGAATCTTTTGAATCAGATACGCGCGAATCCTCAATCAAGACGTTTGATCGTTTCGGCGTGGAATCCGGCGCTGGTGGATGAGATGGCGCTGCCGCCCTGCCACTGCCTGTTCCAGTTCTACGTGGCGAATGGCAAGCTGTCCTGCCAGATGTACCAGCGCTCGGCTGACATTTTCCTCGGGGTGCCGTTCAATATCGCATCGTACGCGCTATTGACGATGATGGTGGCGCAGGTCTCCGGCCTCAAGCCGGGCGATTTCGTTCACACGCTCGGCGATGCCCACATCTATTCCAATCATTTCGAGCAGGCGCGGCAGCAATTGATGCGCACACCCGGCCCATTGCCAACGATGCGGATCAATCCGGATGTCGCCGATATCTTTGATTTCAAGTACGACGATTTCCAGCTGATTGACTATGTAGCCGAACCGAACATCAAGGCGCCAATCGCGGTATAGATGCAGCGCACCGGATTATTGATGGCCGAAATAGGCGTCCGACACAGTTTCCGCGTCGCCTTCCATCTTGATCTTGCCGTGTTCGAGCCAGACGATGCGGGTGCAATTCTTGACCAGCAGTTCTTTCGAGTGACTGGCGATGATGAGTATCTTGGTCTTGTTGACAAGCTCGTGCAGGCGCTCGTTCGCCTTGTGCTGAAACCTTTCATCGCCTGCTGCCAGCCACTCATCCATGATGAGAATTTCGGGCTGGATGACGGTCGAGATCGAAAATGCCAGCCGAAGTTGCATACCCGTCGAAAATGTCCTTACCGGCATGTCGAGGAAGTTACCGAGCTCCGAGAATTCCTCGATTTCAGCCTGTTTCTCGGCCATCTCGCGCCGCGTGAAGCCGAGAAGGGCGCCCCGGATCCTGATGTTTTCCCGACCTGTCGCTTCTGGGTCTATCCCCAGGGAAATATTGATCAGTGAGGTACATTTTCCGTTGATCGAAATCTGGCCGCCGGAGGGATAATAGACACCGCTCATGACCCGCAGGAGAGTTGTCTTCCCCGAACCATTGTGACCTATCAGTCCCAGCCGGTCGCCGTCTTTGAGAGACAGGTTGATCGCCTCCAACCCTCGGATGACGACGTGTCCTTCAGCGTTCGATCCGATGGTGCCTCCGGTCGCCAGGCTGATCACCTGGTTCTTGAGAGACCTGCTTTTTGCATTGTAGATGGGGAAATCTACAGTGACGTTTTCGAGAATCATTGAAGTCATGATCACCTTCGCGAATTCGTTTTGGGCCGTTTTTATAACCAATAGGTAACGCGTGAGCGAAAGCGGTTGAGAAAGAGCAGGGCTATGGTCCATCCGACAATGGCCATGACGACGACGACGCCCCAGTTGAGCAGAGTACCCGTGCCGCCAAGCAGGGGTTCTCTGATCACGCTGATGAGATGATAGAACGGATTGAAGTCGAGGATCAGAATGGACTTGTCGGTTGGCAGTTGATGAGGCTGCCACATGATGGGGGTAACATAGAGTCCAACTTGCATGATGTTCTGGATGATTTGGGTCAGATCGCGGTAGCGGGTGCATATCACGGACAGAAACGTCATCATCCACAATAGATTGAGCGAGACCAGGAGGAACGCGGGGATGACGAGCAACGCGTTGAAGTTGATGAACTTACCGAAAATCAGAAGAACAACCGGGAAGATAACGAGATTATGAAAAAGTATGATCGAGTTTCTCCACCATGTCCTCAGAACATAGGTAAAAAACGGCAACGGGAGTTGAAGCATTGTCTCCGTATTGGATATGAAGCTCAAGCACCCCTCGTTGATCAATTGGGAGTAGTAGCCCCATACAATGAGGCCCACACAGATAAACGGCAGGAATTCAGACATTGGTGACCTGAAAATGGTCCCGAAAATAAGACCCAGCGCACCGATGAGGACACCCATGTTGATGGTGAGCCAGAACGCGCCGACGGTCGATCGCCTGTAGCGCTGGGCCACGTCCTGCCAGCCAAGCAGCGCGGCAAGGCGGAAATTGCGAACCGCGGCCGCGACGTCTTCCCAGGCGGTTATTTTTTGGGACTTCGCTATGGTCATGGACGCGTGTCTTTCTGTCGTGGATCGTGACTTGCCGTTGCCGAGTGGTGGCCCCTTTATACCCGATGCCGCGGCGGTTCCATGCGGCATCCGGTTCCACCAGCAATGTTGGAGGGTGGCGGCAGCATGGAGGAGCGGTCTCGGGAAGCGACCAACCGGCTAAACTCAGCGTCGCCAGTTGACCTCAGGGCTGATCCGTTAAACAGCATGGGCTTTACTGTCAATCGACTGGCCTGCGGAACGCGGGCACATCAAAGGTTTGCGGGGCGATCGGCTCGATGATATTCGCATGTTGGCGATTGAACATCAGGCCTCTGCCGGATGTGGGTATCACCACTTTAGTTCTTGATCCGCAGCTTTGGCGATTGACGTACAGGCGCCGGATGTCATCTTGAGCGCAAGGCTGTCCGGGCTGTCGCAGGTCGAAGAGATCGGGCAAGAAGCAGGGGGGCGCAACGAATTTCGAAAATGGCGGTCTTGTTCAAATGATAAGTTTTGTTGTTGCGATCGCAGAAAATGGTGTTATCGGCCGTGAGAATGGCTTGCCGTGGCGGTTGTCCTCCGATCTGAAGCGGTTCAAGGCGACCACGATGGGCAAGCCCATCGTCATGGGGCGCAAGACGTGGGATTCGCTCGGCCGGCCGCTGCCAGGCCGTACCAATATCGTCATCACCCGCGACCCCGCCTTTTCCGTCGATGGCGTCATCGCGGCCCGTTCCATCGACCAGGCGCTGATGATCGCGGGGAGCCACGCCGGCGCGGACAAGGTCGACGAGATATGCATTATCGGCGGCGGCGATATTTTCCGCCAGGCGCTCAATCGGGCGGACAGGCTCTATGTTACCTGGGTTCTGGCCGAGATCGAAGGCGACGTCGTTTTTCCTCCCATCGATCCGAAGATCTGGGCCGAAACATCCAGCGAAGATTTTCCTGCGGGCGAGAAAGACAATTACCCAACGCGTTTTGTCGTCTATGAGCGCCGCTGAATTGATCCGCAGCCAAGGGATTGCCTTAAAATCTTGTGATGGAAGGTGCTAATCGTTCTGCTTTTTACCAATTCTGCTTGAAAAGCTGCGGTGCGCGTTGAAAGCGTGCCCCGCCATCCCTATAAACGGGACATCGTGTTAGCGGGAGGAAGCCACGGGGTGGCGCTTTCGTTCAAATTAAGAGGTAGGAATGCCCTGGAGTAATCAGAACGGCGGCGGCGGCCCATGGGGTGGCGGCGGTAATAATAGTGGCGGCGGTGGTCCCTGGGGCCAGAAGCCGCAAGGGGGCGGGGGCAAGAATCCTCCCGATCTCGAAGATATTTTCCGCCGTGGCCAAGACCGTTTACGCCAGGCGCTGCCGGGCGGTTCGGGCGGCAGCCCGGCTATCTGGGGTCTTGCCGCTCTGGCTGTCGTGGCCTTCTGGCTCTTCCAGTCCGTTTATACGGTCCAGCCCGACGAGCGCGCCGTGGAGTTGCGCTTCGGCAAGCCCAAGCCGGATATCGCCGAGCCCGGGCTGCATTTTCACTTCTGGCCGATCGAATCCTACGAAAAGGTCGAGATCGTCGAGAAGCAGAAGAATATTGGCGGCCAGGGTGCTCGCGGTGCCAAGGAAGGCCTGATGCTTTCCGGTGACCAGAATATCGTCGATGTTCAGTTCTCGGTGCTTTATCGCGTTTCCGATCCGGTAGCCTATCTGTTCCACGTCGAAAATCCGGAAAACCTGGTCCAGCAGGTTTCGGAAAGCGCGATGCGCGAGATCGTCGGCCGCAGTCCCGCCCAGGATATCTTCCGTGACAACCGCGCAGGCATCGCCAATGACGTGCGCGGCATCATCCAGAAGACATTGGACGACTATGGCGCCGGCATCGCGATCAACGCCCTGTCAATCGAAGACGCAGCGCCGCCGCGCGAAGTGGCGGATGCCTTCGATGAAGTGCAGAGGGCCGAGCAGGACGAAGACCGTTTCGTTGAGGAGTCCAACCAATATTCCAACCAGAAGCTCGGTCAGGCTCGCGGTGAGGGCGCGCAGATTCGCGAGGATGCGGCTGCATACAAGAACCGTATCGTCCAGGAAGCGGAAGGTGAGGCCCAGCGCTTCACCTCGGTCTATGACCAGTATGTCAAGGCGCCGGAGGTTACGCGCAAGCGTCTCTTCCTTGAAACGATGGAGCGTGTGCTGAAGGATTCGAACAAGGTGATCGTCGATCAAAGCGGACAGGGTGTCGTGCCTTATCTTCCGCTGCCGGGGTTGACCGGCAAACCTGCCCCTGCCACCGCCGCAGAGGGGACAAAGCAATGAACCAGAATCGTGTTCCGCTTATCGTTGGTCTCATCGCGTTCCTCGCCTTGCTGACCTATTCGTCCCTCTTCGTCGTCAGGGCGGGCCAGCAGGCCATTGTCCTCAGGTTTGGTGAAATCGTCGATGTGAAGTCTGATCCTGGCATCTATTTCAAGCTGCCTTTCGGCTTCCTTGAAGCCGATAATGTCCAGATGATCGAAGATCGTCTCCTCAGCTTCGAACTCGACAATATCCGCGTTCAGGTTTCGGGCGGCAAGTTCTACGAAGTCGATGCGTTCCTCGTCTATCAGATCACGGATCCCCGCAAGTTCCGCCAGACCGTCTCGGGCGATATCACGCTGGCCGAAGCCCGGTTGCGTACGCGTCTCGATGCGGCGTTGCGTGGTGTCTATGGTTTGCGCGGCTTTGAGGCTGCCCTGTCTGACGAGCGCGCCGGAATGATGAACGAAGTGCGCGAGCAGCTGCGTCCGGATGCGGAATCGCTCGGCCTGCAGATCACCGACGTGCGGATCCGCCGGACGGACCTGACGCAGGAAGTGTCCCAGCAGACCTTCGACCGCATGAAGGCAGAACGTCTGGCGGAAGCCGAACGCCTGCGTGCACGCGGCCGGGAAGCTGCACAGCGTATCAAGGCCATCGCTGATCGCCAGGTTGTCGAAATCATCGCCGAGGCGCGCAAGGAATCGGAAATCGCAAGAGGTCAGGGTGAAGGCGAGCGCAGCCGCATCTTCGCCGACGTGTTCTCGAAGGATCCGGATTTCTTTGCCTTCTACCGCTCGATGACCGCCTATGGCACGGCGCTGGATAATACCGGAACGACGATGGTGCTTTCGCCCAATTCAGAGTTCTTCCGTTACTTCCAGGACTCGAATGGCCAGTTGCCGCCGGTCAGCGGTACGACGCCTCCGGCCACAGCGACGCCCGATCCGGCATCGCCACCCGCCCCTCAATAGGGCGGGCCGGGCATGACCGACTTCATTGATGCCGTAGGGCTGTTCCTCGTATTCGAGGGGCTGCTCTACGGTCTCTTCCCGCTCGTTGCAAAGCGTGTCGCACGGGATGTCAGCGAACAACCGGACGGCTTTCTGCGCATCGCCGGCGTTGCTTCCGTCGCCGTCGGCGTAGGAGTGGTTTGGCTCGCCCGGGGGTAGGGCCGGGTCTGCCTGTATTAACGCGATGATCGCCTCTTTGCACTCCCTTGTGGGGAGGGTCGGACCGCAGGTCCGGGGAGGGGCATTTCTTCAAATTATCAAACTAATAGTCAAAGACCCGACCCACTGCTTCGTAGCATCCCTCACAAGGGGGGCCAAGAGCCTCTGGCCTGTTCATATCGCTTGCATCCCTCATCGATCCCAAGCTACCACTCACTAGCTCTCAACTTGTCAGCCGCAAGCCAAGGAGAAAATAGTGTTAAATTTGCGAAGCATGGGGAACTGCTGTGCAAGACAAACGGTATCAGGTTTTTATTAGCTCCACATTCCAAGACCTCCAAAATGAGCGCAGAGCCGTCCAAGACGTTGTGATAAGCACGGGCGATTTTCCAGTGCAGATGGAATCCTTTCCAGCAGCCGACCAAGATCAATTTGAATTCATCAAGTCGCTCATTGACCAGTGCGACTACTATATTTTGATCATCGGCGGACGTTATGGCACGGTTGCGGAAGACGGTCTGAGCTACACCCACAAAGAATTCAAATATGCGGTTTCAAAAGGTGTGCCAGTCCTAGTGATGCTGCATGGCGAGCGGGGTAACATAAGCTTAGACAAATCGGAAAAGACTGACGTCGGCAAGAAACGTCTGGATGATTTTATCTCAGAGGCCGAAGCCAACAGGTTGCGTAAAACGTGGGACACCCTGGATGGCCTGAAGTTGGCTGCTCGCGAGGCTCTGGACCACGCTAAAGCCACCAAGCCAAGAATTGGGTGGGTGCGTGGCGACGCAGTGACGAGTTTGGAAACCTTAGAAGAGTTGAATAATGTCAGAAAAGAAAACGAACGATTTCGGCAAGCGCTTGGAAGTTTGGAGATCGAGGTGCCGCTGCCAACCATACCTGCCGCTAGTGACATACTAGAAATCGATCTTCTACCTGTATCCGTTCGAAGTGGATTTGGCACCATATCATCCGGCAGTCAGGCTCGAACTAGAACTTCGTGGATTTCCGTATTCCCAGTCTTCTTTAGCAACCTCAAATGGCAGTCAAATGATTGGAATGGTGATTACTACCATCGTATCGATGACGATGAGTCATGTGTCGCCATAGGATCGGCTCTTGCTGGTGAAGTTGCCGTAGTGGATACGTCAGGATTTTTCAAAATCGGCAAAGGAACTCTAGACCGTCTGTCAAGTTTTTATATTGAGGCCGGTCTTATGACGACCGAGGGAGAAAGCCCTTTTACCGAAACTGCGCAGAGGGTCGCCCGTCGCTACCGTATCAGCGAGGATGCATCATCTGTTTTCGTTTTGCTGCAAGGCGAAGTGAAAGTTTCCGAGCCCTCCTTAAGCAGCCACCAGTTGGATGACGAGATCCCATTTTGATATCGCGTACATAAACAGTGAGCCTCTTAAGCGACCTCGGATCTGCAGCCACTTCATCAACTCTTGAATTGACTGATCTGAAATAAATGCTGCAATAGCCGCTCGGTCATATTTATGTCGTCACTCGCCGTTCTGTTGTATCATTCTGTTTTCCGATAAGGGCCCGAACGCATGTTTTTCAAGACTGGTCGCATCGCTCTCCGTTCCGCAACCGCGGCTACCGCGCTGGTTGCGTTGACTGTAACCAGCCTCATTCCGGCATTCGTCGGCGTCGCCCCGGCTCAGGAGCAGGCGCAGGTGCAGGCGCCTGCGGTCCCCAACAGCCAGCAGCCGCGCGCCCAGGGACCGGCCTCCGTTGCCGATCTTGCGGAAGGCTTGCTCGATGCGGTGGTGAATATTTCGACGTCGCAGACGGTCAAGGGACAGGATGGTGAATCCGGCCCTGTGCCGATGCCGAAAGTGCCGGATGGCTCGCCTTTCCAGGAGTTCTTCGACGAATATTTCGGCAAGCAGAGGCCCGGCGAAAGCAATCCCTCGCGCAAGGTCCAGTCCCTTGGTTCGGGTTTCGTGGTCGATGCCGAGCAGGGCATCGTCGTCACCAACAATCACGTCATTGCCGATGCCGACGAGATCGAGGTCAATTTCAATGACGGGTCCAAGCTGAAGGCGACGCTTATCGGCAAGGATACCAAGACCGATCTCGCGGTGCTCAAGGTCGATCCCGCGAAGCACAAGCTCATTGCGGTCAAATTCGGCGATTCATCCAAGACGCGCATCGGCGATTGGGTCATGGCGATCGGCAATCCTTTCGGGCTTGGCGGCACTGTGACCGTCGGCATCGTTTCGGCGCGCAACCGCGATATCAATTCCGGCCCCTACGACAATTTCATCCAGACCGATGCCGCAATCAACCGCGGCAATTCCGGCGGGCCGCTGTTCGACATGTACGGGCAGGTCATCGGTATCAATACCGCCATCATATCGCCGACCGGGGGCTCGATCGGCATCGGCTTCGCCATTCCGGCCGAACTGGCATCGGGTGTCATCTCGCAGATACGCCAGTTCGGCGAGGCGCGTCGCGGCTGGCTCGGCGTGCGTATCCAGCCCGTGACCGACGATATAGCCGAAAGTCTCGGCATGACCTCCAGCAAGGGCGCGCTGGTTGCGGGGATCATCGAAGGCGGTCCGGTCGCCAATGGATCGATCCTGCCGGGTGATGTCATCACGCGTTTCGACGGCAGGGAGGTCAGCAATGTCAAGGATCTTCCGCGTGTGGTGGCGGAAAGCCCCATCGGCAAGGAAGTCGAAGTCGTCGTGGTTCGCAAGGGCAAGGAACAGACCGTCAAGGTCACGCTCGGACGGCTTGAAGACGAGGATCAGACGGCCAAGAAAGATGATCCGGCGACCGGTGAGGACGGCGCCGCCCAGAACGTCGATGTGCTCGGCATGAGTCTCGGAAAACTCGACGAGGCCACTCGCAAGACCTTCGGTATCGCCAAGGAGGTGGAGGGCGTGCTCGTGACCGAAGTGCAGAATGGCTCGATCGCCGCCAACAAGCGCATCGCTCCGGGTGACGTCATCGTCGACATCGCTCAGGAGACCGTGTCCACACCCGAGGATGTCGCGGCAAGGATCGAAAAGCTCCGGGATGAAGGCCGGAAAAACGCGCTGCTTATGCTTGCGTCAAAGACCGGCGAACTGCGCTTCGTCACGCTCCAGATGGATTGAGCGGGAACGCCTCGATTCGGAAAATCGCAAGTTCGATTGCGGTATGGCCATACCCAAAAAAACCTCTTTGCGCGACCGAGGATTGCCCGCCCGGTTTCGTGCAGGAATTTCCTGTTTCAGAGACGTTCAGAACGACTTGCCGCCAGTTTCACACCGAAATTGTTCGGTTCCGCGGCAAAACGATCGAATTTGACCTGAGAATATCAACCAGGACGAGAAAAATAGTTGCAGGAGCGCGAGTTCAGGTGACGAAGTCGGTTTTTCGGTAGCCCTGGATGTAGAGGAGAGCGGTCAGGTCGCCATGGTCGATGCGCACCTTTGCCTGTTCTGCAACTATCGGTTTGGCGTGAAGCGCTACACCTGTTCCCGCCAATTGCAGCATGCCAAGATCATTGGCGCCATCGCCAACCGCTATGGCTTCCTGGGGTGAGAGGCCGAAACGCTGGCAGATGGAGACGAGTGCCGCAACCTTGGCTTCGCGGCCGAGGATGGGTTCCTTGACCTCGCCGGTCAAGACTTTGCCGTTATCTATCAATGTGTTGGCGCTGTTCTCATTGAAGCCGACCATATCGGCGATACGCTGGGTGAACACCGTAAAACCACCCGAGACAAGCGAGGTATAGGCGCCGTGTTTCTTCATCGTTCGCACGAGTTCGGGACCGCCGGGCATCAGGGTGATGCGACTGGCAATGACTTTGTCGATCACCGCATAGGGCAAGCCCTTCAACAGCGCCACGCGTTCGCGCAAGGCAGGTTCGAAGGCGATTTCGCCATTCATGGCCCGTGCGGTGATCGCCGCGACTTTGTCGCGCAGACCGGCTTCTTCGGCAAGTTCATCGATGCATTCCTGCTGGATCATGGTCGAATCCATGTCCGCAATCAGGATTCTCTTTCGCCTAGTGTGTTGATCTTGCAGGACAATATCGATTGGTGCGCCATCCATCGCATGGGCCAGTTGACCATGTACTTGCGTGGCTTCAGTGCCATCTCTCAGAGCCAGATCACAGGCGATCCCGTCCGCCAGCCAATAAAGACCTGTTGCATTGACCGCCGCCGAGGCTTTAATCCCCAGCGATGGCACAAGCTCCGATGTGGCGGGATTGGCGATGAGCGTGGCCATCAAGGGCATGGGTGATTTCCAGTTGGGTATTGGTGTGGCGACAAGACAAGTAATCCTGATAGCCGGACCGACGGCAAGCGGCAAGTCGGCGCTTGCGCTTCGCTTGGCCGGCGAGACCGGGGGCGTGATCGTCAATGCCGATTCCATGCAGGTGTATGACGTGCTGAACGTGTTGACCGCACGTCCCGGTCCCGACGATCTCAAGTCTGCTCCCCATTATCTCTACGGCCATGTCTCGCCGGGCATAGCCTACTCGACGGGGCGCTGGCTGATTGATGTCGAAGGGCTCTTGAAAAGAGCCGAACTTGCTGAAAAGACAATGATTTTTGTCGGTGGGACCGGGCTCTACTTCCGTGCCCTTCTCGGAGGACTTTCTGCGATGCCCGCTATTCCGCCGGACGTCCGGGCGCATTGGCGTCAGCAGGATTCGGCGTTGGGCTCCGAGAACCTGCACGCCATACTCGCCCGGAAAGACCCACTGGCGGCGTCCACCCTGCGGACGACGGACAGCCAGCGCGTCGTTCGCGCACTCGAGGTTTTCGATGCGTCTGGCCGGTCCATAGTCGAATGGCAAAAGGAGGCCGGAATTCCGCTGATAGACCCCGCACTTGCCCGCAAGATCGTCATCGAACCGGATCGGAAATGGCTTGGTTCCCGCATCGCATCGCGATTTGCAGCCATGATGAAAACAGGTGCAATCGATGAGGTCAAGTCATTGTTAACGCTCGGTCTTCCGAATGAACTCCCTGCCATGCGGGCGATCGGCGTGCGCGAAATATGCGAAGTTCTTGCCAAAAGGCTCAGCGTCGAGGAGGCGGCTGAGCTTGCAACGATCGCGACACGTCAATATGCGAAACGGCAGATGACATGGTTCCGCAACCAGCTTGGCGACGATTGGGAAAGGTTACCCTTTCCGCCATCGGGATAGACCTAGGTCTTGTCGTTGCGGAATGTACGGATGAGGTCGCTGGTTCGGAACCGTTCGGTATTTTCCTGCTGCGGTTTTGGTGGCTCGTCCTTGCGGATTGCCGCATCGATATTGCGCCACTGCGTTCTTATGTGCTCCTGAGCCAGCGGAACCGAGTGCCTCTGACTCGCGATGGGCCGGCCCATGCTCTCGGGGATGTCCATCGCGTCATCCTGGCTGCTTGTGCTTTCCGCAGCGTTAAGCTGGCGCATCCGCATCAAGATCGTGTCGAGCGACAGGTGAGAATCGCCAAGGCGCATCGATTGCTGGCTTTTGGTCATATGGGCGGCCGGCAGCTGGTCTGGCGTAATTGTCTCGAACATCATGCGCATCGGTGTCGGAACGGCCTCTCCGAAAGCAATCGCTTCCCGATTGGCGATGGATGACAGAAATCCGATCGTGCTTTGTGACGCGCCGGTGATTGCGCCGCGAATGATCTCCTGATCCCGCTCATTTCCGAGGCGCATGGCGAAAACGGTACTGCATTGGGAAAGAATTGTTGCATCAAGCTCGCCTGGACGCTGCGTGATAACGGCGAGGTAGACGCCGTATTTGCGGCCTTCCTTGGCAATACGGGCGATTGCCTGACGCGTTGGCCAGAAACCTCCATTTGCGTCCGCCGGTATATAACGATGCGCTTCCTCGCAGACAACGAGCGTCTGCACCCGCCCATCGCTGGACACGGCAAGGTCGAAGGCCATGCGGCAGAGGACCGAAGCAACGGAATTGACGACCTCTGACGGCAATCCCGCCAATTGAAACACGCAGATCGGCCTGTCGTTCTTGGGTATGCGGAAAATATGACCAATAGTTTCGCGCATCGTGTCCATGGTCGTCGGAGCGGAGAACATGAAGCGGTAACGCGGGTCGGCGACCAGTGCTTGCAAGCGCTGGCGCAATGCCTTCATGATCGGCCGGTCCGTCTTGCCTTCCAATTGACCGATGCGCTCGTCGATCAGCTTGATGAGATCCGCGATACGATAGGGTGTCGGCGTATCGGCAGTCATCGAGGAATAGTCGCGGTCTTTTTTGAGAAGGGACGCCGCGTGCGTCGCCTCGGAACTGGCAAACCGCTCCCTCGCGAGTGGAATAAGATCACGCAGGGCATCAACTTCGGCCGGCACAGTGGGCCTCCCGCGGAAGACGGCCTCAGCAAACTCTTCCAGCCTGAACAGCCAATAGGGCAGCTCCAAAGTGTTGTAATCTATTGAAATCGAGTGCTCTGGAAAAGCACTTGCGAATTCGTTGTGCGGATCGAGAATCAGCACGCGCAAATCGGGCCGCTGAGCAATGATCTTGCGCAACAGCAGAGAGACAGCGCTTGATTTACCGACGCCGGTGCTGCCAAGAACCGCGAAGTGTCGCGAAACCAGACTGTCGATTGAAATCAGGGCCGGAATTGATGCGTTTTGTGACAGGTGCCCTACGGAAACAGTGTTTTTCAGGCTGGACGTATAGATGGTTGCGAGATCCGTAGATCGGATCCGGTGCGCTACGGCGCCCATGTGTGGATAGTTGGCGATGCCGGACGAGAACGTCAACGAGCCATCGTCATGCTCGTTGACCTGCCCTATCAGCTCGACATGGACATGAATGCTCTGATCAGCTTCGGCGACCCACTGCGCGTCCGCAACCTCGACTTCATAGACAAGTCCGACGACGCGGGTAGTCCCGACGCGAATGGAGATCAGTTGGCCTACCGTCCAGTAGTCTTCCGATGCTGTAACAGACGGTCCGGTCGTGGCATAAATAACAGCTTTTTCGCCGTTGCATTCGATGACATGTCCATCGGTCCGATTGCGCGCAAAGGGCCGGGGCTGTTCAACAGGCAAGGCTTCAGCGCTCATCGTTGGTTCGACCATTCCCTTGAAACTGACAGCAGGTCTGCCGGCGGACTGTCCGTTACCGTAGTTGCGAGGCGTTGAAATTATCTTAGCGCGATACCGACAATTGTTGCGACTGGTGCGGTTAAGTGCCGTCTCCGACCGGTCTACATTTTTGCCGTTGACGGATCCAATTTGCTTAACTATCGTCCGCGACCATGAAAACAGTTCTTATCGTCGTGGGATCGCGCATGGGCAGGGTGTAGTAAGCACCCGGCGAAAGCTCCCATGCGCGAAACACAGGCTCCCTCGGGGGCCTTTTTTATTTCCAGCATTTCAGTTAGAGCAAAACACCTTCTGACGGGCCGAGTGCCGCAGAATATACGGGAAGAGACCGATGACCGCAGAAAAACTGGCAAGTGAAAGCCACTCATCGCAACGACGGGAAATGACTGGCGCCGAAATGGTGGTCCAGGCTCTCATCGATCAGGGCGTGACCGATATTTTCGGTTATCCCGGCGGCGCCGTGCTTCCAATTTATGATGAACTCTTCCAGCAGGACAGGATCAACCACATTCTCGTTCGGCACGAGCAGGGTGCGGGCCATGCGGCGGAGGGTTATGCGCGCTCCACCGGCAAGGTGGGCGTCATGCTGGTGACATCAGGGCCCGGTGCGACGAACGCAGTGACACCGCTGCAGGATGCGCTGATGGATTCCATTCCGCTGGTCTGTATCAGCGGCCAGGTTCCAACCAGCCTTATCGGGTCGGACGCCTTCCAGGAATGCGACACTGTCGGAATTACGCGCCCGTGCACCAAGCACAATTGGCTTGTAAAGGACGTCAACGATCTTGCGCGTGTACTGCACGAGGCGTTTCATGTTGCCAAGACCGGGCGGCCGGGCCCCGTCCTCGTCGACGTTCCCAAGGATGTTCAATTCGCAACCGGCATCTACACGCCGCCGGAAGTTTCGCCGCGTACCAGTTACCATCCCAGGATCCAGGGCGATATCGAGGCGATCAAGCAGGCTGTCGCTCTGATGCTGACTGCAAAGCGCCCTGTGATCTATTCGGGCGGCGGAGTTATCAATTCCGGTAACGAAGCAAGCAAGTTGCTTCGCGAACTCGTCGAACTCACAAATTTCCCGATTACTTCGACACTGATGGGGCTCGGTGCTTATCCGGCGTCAGGGAAGAACTGGCTCGGCATGTTGGGCATGCATGGAACCTATGAAGCCAACATGACGATGCATGATTGCGATGTCATGGTGAACATCGGCGCACGATTCGACGACCGGATTACCGGCCGTATCAGCGGTTTTTCTCCCAATTCCAAGAAGATCCACATCGATATCGATCCGTCCTCGATCAATAAGGCTGTGCGGGTCGATGTCCCGGTAATAGGTGATGTCGCCCATGTGCTCGAGGACATGATTCGCCTGATTCGCGCCTCCTCGACAAAGCCGGATGAGAAGGCCATGGGCGCATGGTGGTCGCAGATCGACAAATGGCGCTCGCGCAAATCGCTGTCCTATACGCGCAACAAGGACGTAATCATGCCGCAATATGCGCTGGAACGTTTATACGCGCTGACGAAGGATCGTGATACTTACATCACCACTGAAGTTGGCCAGCACCAGATGTGGGCTGCGCAGTTCTACCATTTCGAGAAGCCCAATCGCTGGATGACATCGGGCGGCCTTGGGACAATGGGCTATGGCCTGCCTGCCGCATTGGGCGTTCAGATCGCTCATCCAGACTCACTGGTCATCGATATCGCCGGAGATGCGTCGGTTCAGATGAACATGCAGGAAATGAGTGCTGCCGTTCAATACGAGGCGCCGATCAAAATCTTCATTCTGAACAACCAGTATATGGGAATGGTGCGCCAGTGGCAGCAATTGCTGCACGGAAACCGGCTATCGCATTCCTATACGGAAGCTTTGCCGGATTTCGTCAAGCTTGCGGAAGCTTACGGCGGTCATGGTATCCGCTGCGAGAAACCTGGCGACCTGGACGACGCTATTCAGGAAATGATCGACGTCAAGAAGCCGGTTCTTTTCGATTGCCGCGTCGCCAACCTCGCCAATTGCTTTCCGATGATTCCTTCCGGCAAGGCGCACAACGAGATGCTATTGCCCGACGAAGCAACAGATGACGCAGTCGCCAATGCCATCGACGCCAAGGGTAGACAACTCGTTTAAAGAACCGGAAGGACCAATTATGAACGCTCAAAATCTAGCCTCCGGTTCGGCATATTTCATTGCCAAGGAGACTGAACTACCAGTCACAACTGTCCTATCGGTTCTCGTCGACAATGAGCCGGGCGTGCTTGCGCGCGTGATCGGTCTCTTCTCGGGACGCGGCTACAATATTGAAAGTCTTACGGTTTCCGAGACGGAGCACGAACAGCACCTGTCGCGCATCACCATCGTCACTCGTGGCACGCCGCATATCCTGGACCAGATACGCCATCAGCTGGAGCGTATAGTGCCGGTGCACCGCGTGGTCGATTTGTCCGTGCGCGCCGACGAACTTGGCCAGAGCGGTCCGATCCAGCGCGAGCTGGCTTTGGTCAAAGTTGCCGGTCTAGGCGAACACCGCAATGAGGCTTTGCGTCTGGCCGATGCGTTCCACGCCAAGGTGTCAGATGCAACGACTGAGCATTTCATCTTTGAGATCACTGGCAAAGGCTCGAAAATCGATCAATTCATCGCAATCATGAAGCCGCTCGGTCTCGTTGAAATTTGCCGGACCGGCGTCGCCGCCATGAATCGCGGCCCAAGGGGCATGTAGCCAGCCCGTTCGTCGGGGATGCTTGATTGTATCCCTGACAAATCTGTCATTGAGGCCAGACCGGCCGCATCCTATGAATGCCTCCATAAATCTGGTTTTCACGATGACGTTTGAAGTCTTTCTGACGCTTCTGGTTTTCGCCTTCGTTACTTCGATAACGCCGGGCCCGAACAATTTGATGCTGCTGGCTTCGGGTGTTAATTTTGGCTTCAGGCGCACCATTCCACACATGTTCGGAATCGGCTCTGGCTTTTTCACGTTGCTGATCGGCGTCGGATTGGGGCTCGGTGCGGTGGTCCAGTCACTTCCGGTTCTCTATACGATCCTGAAGTTTACCGGCGGTGCCTATCTGGTTTATCTCGCCTACAAGATCGCTGTATCCCGTTCGCTGAATGCTGTTGGCGGCAATGAACGGCCGATGACATTCCTGCAAGCTGCCGGATTCCAATGGGTCAATCCTAAAGCATGGGTGATGGCCGTCACCGCGATGGCCACATATACGTCTCCGGAAGCCTATTACATGACAGTTCTGATCGTCGGAATTGCCTTTGCTGTCGTAAACGTCCCATCGGTTTCTAGTTGGGCCGCCTTCGGCCAGGTCATGCGCGGCTGGCTTGCCGATCCAATGCGATTGAAATGGTTCAACATCACGATGGCTTGCCTGCTTGTCGCAAGTCTCTGGCCGATGTTGAAGTGAGCTTGCGTTGGCAGCTATTGGCGCATAGGATTTTTCTCATGCCACACGATCATGACGACCACCACCATCACGACAATGAGCTAGATCCCATGGCGGCGCGCGTGCGGGCTTTGGAGACGATTCTCACCGAAAAAGGCCTGATCGACCCGGCGGCAATCGATGCGATCGTCGACACGTACGAGACCAAGGTCGGGCCACGCAACGGAGCGAGGGTAGTGGCAAAAGCCTGGTCCAACCCCGATTATGCCGACTGGCTGAAGCGCGATGCAACCGCAGCCATCGCAGACCTTGGTTACACGGGGCGTCAGGGCGAGCACATGCAGGTAGTATTCAACACACCGGATACGCATAATCTCGTCGTCTGCACGCTTTGCTCGTGCTACCCGTGGTCGGTGCTTGGCTTGCCTCCCGTCTGGTATAAATCGCCGCCCTATCGGTCGAGGGCCGTCATCGACCCTCGCGGGGTGCTGGCGGAATTCGATCTGATCCTTCCCGAGACAACAAAGATCCGGGTGTGGGATTCAACAGCCGAACTGCGTTACCTCGTCGTTCCGATGCGCCCTGAAGGTACCGACGGCTTGAGCGAAGAACAGCTTGCCGATCTCGTCACGCGCGATTCAATGATCGGAACAGGACTACCTCTCATACCGGAGCCAGCATGAACGGGCCGCAGGATCTTGGTGGACAAATGGGCTTTGGCCCAGTTGCGCCGGAAAAACGCGAGCCGCTGTTTCATGCCGATTGGGAGAAGCGTGCACTCGGCATGACGATCGCCGCTGGAGCGATGGGGCACTGGAACATCGACGAGAGCCGCCACGCACGCGAAAGCCTCCACCCCGCGGATTATTATTCCTCCACCTATTACGAGATATGGATCAAAGCATTGGAGGTATTGCTCGCGCGTCATGGGTTCGTCTCGCCGCAGGAACTCGGAGACGGCCGCACTCTCGCCCCAGGTACCACGCCGAAACGTGTCTTGGCGCCGGAGAATGTCTCCGCAGTCCTCGCTAAAGGCGGTCCCTGTGGCCGATCGGTGGCAGGTGAGGCGCGTTTTAAAGTCGGTGATCGCATCCGAACGCGCAACTTCAACCCGGAAACGCACACGCGACTGCCGCGCTATGCACGCGGCAAATTCGGCGTAATCGAAGCCGTGCGTGGCGGGTTTGTGTTTCCGGACACAAATGCCCATGGCGGTGGAGAGAACCCGCAATACGTCTATACTGTTGTGTTCTCTGCGCCTGAACTATGGGGCGATGAAGCCGACGCCACCTTGACCGTCAGCATCGATGCCTGGGAGAGTTACCTTGAGCCTGCGTGAGTTGATCACCCATTCACGTGGACTACCCGCCTATGATGATGCGCCGGTATTCGCCGAGCCTTGGCAGGCCGAGGCATTCGCCATGGTCATCTCGCTGCACGACCGGGGTCTATTTACCTGGGAGGAATGGGCGGCGACGCTATCTGCGAAACTGAAGCGTGCCGGCGCGATGGACGACGCCAGTGACTACTATCATTTTTGGCTGGAGGCGCTGGAAACGCTGATCGCTTCGAAAAATGTTGCGAGCAAGCATGATGTTGATCAACTGGCTGCCTCCTGGCAGCGCGCCGCTCATGCAACGCCGCACGGTCAACCAATACGTCTCGACAACGACCCGGATCGATCCTGAAAATGCCGATTTTCTCCAAGATACGCCTGCTGACGATGCTGCTTGTTTGCGGTTCGATACTTCCTCCCGGCTGGGCGATAGCGCAGGATGGACCCTGGCCGACAGCCAACGAAGATGACTTGCGCAAGGTCATTACCGGGGCAACCCTTACGGGTGAAGTCAAGGCAGAGCCACCGTTCAACTTCACTGAATATCTTGGGCCGGATGGCAAGTCGCGTGGCAAGATGATCCAATGCTGCAAGCCGGAGGAGGTTGCAACGAAGGGCATGTCCTATGCTGGCGACTGGACGCTGGAAAAGGACAGTCTTTGCCTCACTTACGAGGGAGAAGAACAGAAGATTTGCTGGAAGTTGCAGGTCAAGGAAGACCGTTTCCGCATGATCGACCAACAGTTTGGCCGCGTCGGCGAAGGGCAAATCCGGCCGGGAAACCCGGATAACCTATAAGTCTAACATCTGCCCGGACCATTTTCCTTGCCCTTTCTCGGCGAATCCTGTCAGTCAGAACCATGCAATTATCACCGCAACAGGATGAAGCGCTTCGGGCAGTTTCAAAGTGGCTGAAAGACGGCCGCAGCCCCATTTTCCGGCTTTTCGGATATGCTGGTACGGGCAAGACGACGCTCGCGCGCTATTTTGCCGAACATATCGAAGGCGACGTTCAGTTTGCAGCCTTTACCGGCAAGGCGGCCCAGGTTCTTCGCTCGAAAGGAGCGTCCAACGCCCGAACTTTGCATTCACTGATCTATCGCCCGCGCGGCGAAGAGGCGGTTGAGAACGAAACCACGGGCAAGACCAGCATCGCTCCGACGTTTTCATTGAATCGTCAAAGCCCTGTATCAAAGGCGAAGCTTATCGTTGTTGACGAATGCTCCATGGTCGATGAGCAGTTGGGACGCGATTTGATGAGTTTCGGAACGCCAATTCTCGTGCTCGGTGACCCTGGTCAGCTCCCGCCCATTTCCGGTGGCGGTTTTTTTACCGAGCACGAGCCCGATTTTCTTTTGAGCGAAATCCATCGTCAGGCGCGTGACAATCCGATCATTCGTCTCGCGCTCGACGTGCGCGAGGGCCGGGAATTCACCTTCGGTGATTTTGGTGCTGCCAAGGTTATCTCCAAGACTGATGTCACACAGGAACTGGTACTTGGCGCGGACCAGGTTCTCGTGGGGACCAATCGCACGCGCCGGCGCTATAATCAGCGTCTGCGTGAACTGAAGGGATTTTCCGCGTCGTTTCCACAAGCAGGCGACAAGTTGGTTTGCCTGCGAAATGATCCCGCGAAAGGTCTGCTCAATGGCTCGCTATGGAAAGTCATGACATCGTCCCGCGAGACAGTTAAGCCCGGGATCAATCTTCTGGTCGCGCCCGAAGATGAAGAGCCGGGGCGGGGTGTCGCCAAGATCAAGCTCCTGAAATCGCAATTCGACGATCCTGATGCGGAGATCCCGTGGCAGACGAAGAAACGATTCGATGACTTCGACTATGGATATGCTCTCACGACCCACAAAGCGCAGGGCTCGCAGTGGGATGAAGTTGTGCTGTTTGACGAAAGCTACGCGTTTCGCGATACGCGAGAACGCTGGCTTTATACGGCCATCACGCGCGCTGCCGAACGGCTGACCGTTGTGCGGTAATTCGCAGCATTCACAATCGTCGGCTTCAACCGAGATAGCAATGTTTAATGTCAGAGTTCTGCTGTAAGAATAACCCAAGTGCTTCCGCGTACAGGTTTCCATCATGACCGCATCACTCTCCGTCAACATCAATGCGATTGCCATGTTGCGCAACAGACGCGATCTCCCCTGGCCAAACCTAATCGGGCTCGGCAGGATCGCGTTAGCTGCCGGCGCGTCCGGGTTGACCGTGCATCCCCGTCCGGATGAGAGACATATTCGTTTTTCCGATCTGCCAGCGATCCGTGCACTTATCGACGATGAGTTTCCGCAGGCTGAATTCAACATCGAGGGATATCCGACGCGGGAATTCCTCGACCTCGTCGCGGCCAACGAACCCGAACAGGTAACGCTAGTCCCCGACGACCCAGCGCAATCGACATCCGATCATGGCTGGGATTTGGAAAGGGATGCAGATTTCCTCCGGCCGATCATCACCGATCTCAAACGCCAAGCTATTCGTGTTTCATTGTTTGTCGATGCGGATCCAGAGGCGCCTGCCGCAGCCAAGATGCTCGGTGCCGATCGGATCGAGCTTTATACTGGTCCCTATGGAGGCGCTCACGATGACCCAATTCGAGAAGCGAATGAGCTCGAGAAACTCGAAATAACCGCAAAAGCGGCGGCGAAAGCAGGGATTGCGGTCAATGCCGGACATGATTTGACAGTGGAAAATCTGCCCGCCTTGGTCAAAAAGATCCCAAATCTGGTTGAGGTCTCCATCGGACACGGGCTTACAGCGGACGCTTTAGTACACGGTATGGCCGGCGCGGTGGGAAGATATCTCAATGCGCTCCAACCATAGACCCTTGATAATGGTGCAGTATTCGCTTTGTCATGCATTTTTGCATATCGTGAGTTGTGAGCTATGAAAAAATGGCGATTGATATTGCGGTGCAACACGACTAACTCGTCCGCCCACGCTGTCAGAGCGAGGGAAAACCTGTATGAGTGAACAACAGCTGGATGACGAGAACTATGATAATGGTCCCGTCGTTCATGAATCGGAACCGCATCATAAAGAGGCCTTTCCGGTTCTTGTTCTCGGTGCTCTTGGTGTCGTCTATGGCGATATCGGTACGAGCCCTATCTACGCGTTTCGTGAGGCGCTCCATGCTGCATCACTCGATGGAACTCTAAGCCGAACCGATGTTCTTGGCGTTGTTTCGATGATCTTCTGGGCGTTGGCCCTGATAGTAACGATAAAGTACATCCTGTTCGTGTTGCGCGCCGATAATGACGGCGAGGGCGGAATCCTCTCATTGATGGCTTTGGCACGGGCGAGCTTCAAAACTCGCCCGCAACTCATTTTGGCTCTCGGTATCGTTGGTGCGTCGCTCTTTTACGGCGACGCCGTGATCACCCCAGCGATTTCGGTGCTCTCGGCCGTTGAAGGCCTTGAAATCGTGACGCCTCGACTGGAACCTTTCATCGTTCCGATAACGCTGGTAATCCTATTGACGCTGTTCTCGGTGCAGCGTTTTGGCACCGCCCGGGTCGCCACGATCTTCGGACCGATCACCCTGCTGTGGTTTCTGGCACTCGGCTTCTTTGGGCTTTGGCACCTTGCCGACGACCTGAGCGTTTTTTATGCGGTCAATCCGGTCTATGCTTTCGAGTATATCGTAAACAACCCGCAGACCGCATTTCCCACGATCGGAACGGTTTTCCTGGCGGTTACAGGTGCTGAGGCACTCTATGCGGACCTTGGTCATTTTGGTCGCAAGCCAATCGCCACGGCGTGGATGTGGATCGTATTTCCTTGTCTCTTGCTCAATTATTTCGGGCAGGGCGCCTTCATCCTGGCAAATGGCGACGCGGCCAAGAACCCGTTCTTCGAAATGTTTCCGAACTGGGCGCTTCTGCCAATGGTGCTGCTTGCTACCATGGCAACGGTTATCGCCAGTCAGGCTGTAATATCGGGCGCCTATTCGCTATCGAGGCAGGCAGTACAGCTTAATCTCCTGCCGCGGCTGAACATTGAACACACGTCGGAAAAATTGTCTGGCCAAGTCTATCTGCCCCGAATCAACGCACTGCTCGGAATTGTTGTTATCCTTTTGGTACTTGGTTTCGAACGTTCAACCAACCTGGCGTCGGCCTATGGTATAGCTGTAACGGGCAATATGCTCGTAACCACGACGTTGCTGTTCTTTGTAATGGTAAGGATTTGGAAGTGGCGCTTGTGGGCGGCTGTGTCACTGACGCTCGGCTTCCTCGTTATCGATCTGACCTTTGTCAGCGCCAACCTTATCAAGGTCGTTGATGGCGGTTGGGCTTCGCTGGTGGTCGCGCTCCTTGTCGTTCTTATCATGTTCACGTGGGTGCGGGGCAGCCGTCAGCTCTTTGAAAAAACCCGCAAAGGCGAAGTGCCGCTCGACCTCATTTCCAGAAAGATGGCGGAAAATCCCCCGACACTTGTGCCGGGTACTGCTGTCTTCCTGACCGGAGATCCCAAGAGCACGCCAACTGCGCTGATGCATAGTCTCAAGCATTACAAAGTCCTGCACCAGAATAACGTGATCCTCACGGTGATTACCGCGCCGAGTCCGCTGGTAAAGAAGAGCGACCGCGTACGCATCGAACCTATAAACGATCTCTTCATGCGCGTTACTTTGACGTTTGGTTACATGGAGCGCCCGAATATTCCGCGTACATTGGCAATCTGCCGGAAGCAGGGCTGGAAGTTCGACATCATGACGACTTCTTTCTTCCTGTCGCGCCGCTCGTTGAAAGCGTCTGCTCGCTCTGAAATGCCACACTGGCAGGATCGGTTGTTCATCGCCCTGGCTCGCACCGCGAGTGATGCCACTGAATATTTCCAGATTCCAACAGGGCGCGTCGTGGAGATCGGCACCCAGGTCAACATCTGACCACTCAACCCGTCGCAACTAATTTGCAAGTTCCGGTGGAATTTTCTGCGCCGTTTTCCCAGGTTTTCATGCAATTACCGCGAATTTCGGCACCAATGTTGTCGGTTAGGAGTCGGAACGTCTCCAAACAGCCGAAAAATTGATCGGCGTAGCCCTTGTCATTAATCTTGCCGCGTACTAGAAGATTGCCGTAACGTACGGTACGGTACTGATGGGGGTAGAGGCGTGCAGCTGGCGGTTGAGGTCAACGAGAGTGCATTGACGGAACGTCAGAAGGACGTTCTCGATGCCGCGCTCGCGCTTCTCGTCGAAGCAGGCGACACGCTGACGATGACAAGTGTCGCGCGTCGTGCCAGTTGCTCCAAGGAAAGTCTCTACAAGTGGTTCGGAGACCGTGACGGTCTGTTGACGGCGACCGTGCAATGGCAGGCTTCGAAGGTGAGGGGCGTGCCGCTGGATCCGGAGGCGTTCGGTGTCGCATCCTTGACCTCCGGCCTTCAACGCTTTGCGTCGGACTGGCTCCACGTGATCTCTGGCAATATTTCCGTGGCCCTCAACCGCGTGGCGGTGGGCCATGCCGGGAGCGACAAGCATGACCTCGGCGCGATCGTTCTTGAAAACGGCCCCTTCGCCATGGCGCGGCGTCTCAAGCCGCTGCTGGAACTCGGCCGCGATAGGGATCTCCTCCATTTCGAGGAGACGGATGAAGCATTTCGCACCTTTTTCGGGCTTGTCGTTCGGGATGTGCAAATCCGGTTGCTGCTTGGCGACCGGCTGGAATTGACTGATGCGACGATCGAACGGGATTCCATTCGCGCGACACAACAGTTTCTGGCTCTTTACGGAGCTCAAACAAAAGCGGCCGAAGGCGGCCACTGACACCACACCATCGGAAGGAAAGATCAATGCGTGTATATTACGATCGCGATGCGGACATCAACCTGATCAAGTCGAAGAAGGTTGCCATCATCGGCTATGGTTCGCAGGGCCGCGCCCATGCGCTCAACCTGAAGGACAGCGGCGCCAAGGACGTGCGCATTGCGCTCCGCCAGGGTTCGGCGACCGCCAAGAAGGCCGAGGCCGATGGTTTTCAGGTCGTCAATGTCGCCGAGGCGGCAAAGTGGGCCGACCTGATGATGATGGCGACACCTGACGAACTTCAGGCCGACATCTACAAAGATCATATCGCCGACAATATTCGCGATGGTGCCGCAATTGCGTTCGCCCATGGCCTCAACGTGCATTTTGGGCTCATCGAGCCAAAGAAGTCCGTTGACGTCGTGATGATAGCTCCGAAGGGCCCGGGTCACACGGTCCGCGGCGAATACCAGAAGGGCGGCGGCGTTCCCTGCCTCATAGCCATCCACCAGGATGCATCGGGCAACGCGCATGACCTGGCTTTGTCCTATGCCTGCGGCGTTGGCGGCGGCCGTTCAGGCGTCATCGAAACCAATTTCCGCGAAGAGTGCGAAACCGATCTTTTCGGCGAGCAGGTCGTTCTGTGCGGCGGTCTGGTTGAATTGATCCGCGCTGGTTTCGAGACGCTCGTCGAGGCTGGTTATGCGCCGGAAATGGCTTATTTCGAATGCCTGCACGAGGTAAAGCTGATCGTCGACCTGATCTACGAAGGCGGCATCGCGAACATGAACTACTCGATCTCCAATACGGCAGAATGGGGCGAATATGTCTCCGGCCCGCGCATCATCACCGCCGAGACAAAGGCAGAAATGAAGCGCGTTCTCACCGACATTCAGACCGGCAAGTTCACCTCCGACTGGATGCAGGAATACAAGGCCGGTGCATCGCGCTTCAAGGCGATCCGCCGCAACAATGACAAGCACCAGATCGAAGAGGTTGGCGAGAAGCTGCGCGGCATGATGCCTTGGATCGGCAGCAACAAGCTTGTCGACAAGGCGAAGAACTAAAGGCCTATGCGAATCCGCCCCGGTGGTCTTCAGCTGACTCGCCGGGCCGGATTCTCAAACGGACTTTAGCCCCGTACCAGAACAAAACAGCCGGCGGATTGCTCCACCGGCTGTTTCATATCAGAAGCGCACGCTCAAATCGGCCTTCACCACATTGTCGCTGGCCTGTGCCGAGAATTGGCCGGTATAGGTGAGGCCCAGCGTCGTGTTGCGACCGAGCCCGAGATCGAGCCCAGCCTCAACCACGGCCGCATCTTCGGCGATCGGCAGGCCTTTCGCGGTAAAGCTCTGGCCGCCGGTAAAGGCGAGCCTGGATTCCGGTGTGACATCGCCAAAAGCGTGATTCCAGCCGAGAAGCCCGCGCGCAGTTAGAATGGTGCTTTCCGTGAGCGCAAAAGCGTGGCTCCCCCGGAGACCCAACGTGGTGATGGTCACATCCGAGGTGGATGACAGGCCGGTCAGATTGCTGATCGCGCCATCTTCTTGGAAAGAGTCCGTCTTCAAATGCACGTAGCTTGCGCCGGCAAAGGGTTCGAAATCGGCATAGGCGGTGTTGATTTCATAGCCAAGCTCACCGAATACCTGCACGGTCTGCGCCTCATATTTCGTGCTGTGCCGATCCAACAAAGCGCCGAAGTCGGTCCGGCGCCTGCTGTCAATCTCGTGCTGTGCAAGGTTAACTCCAAGGCGTAGACCGAAGGCATCAATCTGCGTGCCGCCATAAAGCCCGAGCTGATAGCTGTCGACCAAAGCACGGCCCCGACCGCCACTGACCGAGCTGTTGCCATAGCCGGCCAGAAGCCCGAAGCGCCATGTTTCAGCCACCACGCCGTCAAACCCGGTGACGAGACCGCCGGTCTTGCGGCTATACCCGGCTGCATTGCCGTTTGCATCCGCATGGGCCCATGCGCCATAAGCCTGACCCCAAAGTGCCGTCGTTGCAGGCGCTGGCGCCACGCTATCGAACGCTTCGCTTCCTTTGGCTTTGACCTTGCCTCCGGGCCCAAAGGCCAGAGGTGTTGCGGTCTGCTGGTCTGGTCCGGTCACGCCGCCAAAGGCAGTTCGAACCCGGGCACTCGCCGCATCGCTGATAAAATGGTTATCCTCGATCAGAACACCGGAAAGCGTGGCGTGAACCTCGCCGGAGAGCGCATCATAGTTTGGGATTGCGTTCACTCTGGTGAACAGCACGGTGTTGTAGATCGCATCGCCCGCCTGCATTTTGTCGATGGCAGCGGCTACCGCTTTCTGGTTCTGCGTCACCGCATCATCGCCCACATGAATATGCGTTGGTGCAATGGGCAGGGCAGGAGGGTCGATCTTTGGCTCTTCGGCAATCGCAATATCAACCGGCAATGCAACACGCGGCTGCGCCTTTTCCACAAAGCGCAGGCTGACCCTGTCAGCGCTATAATCGAGCTGGGTTGTCAAATATTTATACTGCTTGGCATTTTCGAATGTGCCCGTCACTCCTTTGCCAGCCAGAAGAATCTCATAGGGTTTCGTGAACAGCCCCTTGACCTGATCGGCGGTAAAGAACGCTGGTGTGCCCTCAATGCGCGTTTGGACGACGCCGCCAAGCAGGATCACCTTGCCTTTCACATCAAGCTGATCGGCCGCACTTTTGTCCGCGCGGATCTCCACATCGAAGACGCTGCCCTTGTCAAATGTCGCATCGCCCGCAACAGTCAGTTTGCCGACAGAATTGCCCGGCGAAACCCAGCCGCCGCTATTGGCGACAAGCGAGCCGATGGCGCCATTTCCACCAAGAATGCCCGTGTCGTTCACCAGAACCTTCGATATCAGCGAGCCGTTTACGGCCAAAAGCCCGCCATTGATGATCGTATCGCCCGTATAGGTGTTCTTGCCTGTCAATAGCGTACCGCCTGTCCCGTTTTGCTGCACGCTACCGGTTCCAACGATCGCTCCATCGAAAGCGATAAGATCCGAGCGATCAAACGCGAGAATGGTTTCATCCTTCGTGGTCACATCGCCGGTGATAGAGCCGGTGGCTTTGCCATCGCCGATCTGTAACGTGCCTTCTTCGATGATAGTCCCTCCAGTATAGGTGTTATCTCCAGTGATAACGAGCTTGCCTTTTTCAAGCTTGTAGAGAGCGGCATCGCCTTCCAGATAGTTCTTCATGACGAGATCCGCTGCGGGAAAGAGGAAATGCCGCCGCGTCTTGAACAAACCTTCAGGAGAAACGAGATAGGCGCCCTTAAGATCAGGATTCAGCCAATATTGTTCGAAATAACTGGCGAGGTAAGCATGGGCCCTTGTGTTCGGATGGACCCCATCCCAGAAGACATACTCATTCTGTACATCAATGATTTTTCCTGCACTATCGGTCTTCTTGTTTTGTTCGTTCAAAAACCCCGGAACATCCACGGGTCTATCCTTGCATTTTGGAACATGCTGGCAGCCGATAGTAACGTTGTTGAAGCCAAGCACTTGCGGGCTTTTGTTGAAAAGAGTGATGGCAGGCCTCAGTTCCGGTGCGTAGACAATCGCGTCAGCATACTTGGCCCTGAATTCATCGATAGCCTCCGCCGTGATCTTGACAAAAGCGCCGCTGGCTTTGTTCGCATTTTCGGCGTTTGGTCGATGATCGGGCGTCAGACCAAAATCCGGCAGATTTGGTATCAGGAAATTGCGCCCTCCTGCAGCATATAGCTTTTCAAGATTGCTTATCAGCGCTGCTTTGGAGGCGGCAACTGTCTTGTCGAAGTCCGCCTGATTCATTGCTTTTCCCTTGTCGGGGATGAGCCCGAAAGCGTCGTTGGCTCCTTCCCAGACGGTTACCAGATCGTTCTTGCCAAACCCTTTCGTTTTATCTTTGAGCGGTTTCATGAATGCGTCGACCTGACTGGCAAGGGTAGGAATTGCGAGATCCAGAGGTCCGGGCAGGAATTTCGAACCGGCTACAGCATAGTTCACGCTTTTTTTGCCGTTGATTGATTCGTAGCCGTAATTTGGGCCACCATTCCAGATCGGCTTGACGGTTTTAAGGAATTCAGAGAGAACGAATGGTTTCCCTCCGGCCCATGCCGTCAATGCTTCGAGCGCCTTTGCCAACCCAAAACGAACGCTTGCATCCGCAAGTGTGGAATTCAATACGTTCGGATCGTGAATGATACCGCGATCTTGCTGGCTTACGATGTACTCGATCCAGACGCGACCATTGCTCGCGCGGCCTCCTGCCATACCATCGGCCTTGCCTAGTAACTTTGCTGTATCGGGTAGTAGGAGTGTCAATGTTCCCATGAGAAGAACATTAGCTTTGATAGACTTGATATCAGCAGCCAACGAACCATTATCCGACAGGCTGTCGCCGAACGTCACGTTTCGATCAAAGAGAAAGCTTTGCTGGCCACCGACCTTTATAGCGTCGCTGAAAGCCGATCCGGGTTGGCCCGTGACCAGAGCCATTGTTGCGACGGATGCGAGAGCCGCCTTCGTAAATTTCTTCATGAAATAAATCCTTAAAAAAGTGCTCAGTGAACAAATCCGATTGATTTTCGATTGTATTTTCAATGTGGAGCAATGAAATTTGTCCGGCGTCGATGGCGCCCTGGATTGCCAAGTGCTATTGCCAACAGGGTAATTCTGCCGCGCGTCAACGGCGGAAAGAAATCATTCTGAACAGCATGATCACAGGGTTGCTGAGCCGCCAGGTCAGATTAAAGATGAAGTGCCGGGTTAATGCGCAGCGTAAAAATACCTGCGATTCCAGTCGTGAAAAATTGGCAAATGAATTCCTCCCAGAACATATAAAAAATAAAAAAACGATATGTTGAAAATCTCCTCAATAAAACGGGTACCTTGCTTTAACGTAAAATGTCAATCATCAAATTGACACAATTCGCTTCGGCGCAGGATCACAAAAAATGCTGCCGCTACAGATCGCAGCGGCGGCGCGGGCCGGTATAAGGCTGGTAGGTATTGTCGAAAGCCCGGTACGACTGATACCGCGCGCTGCAACGTTGAACCTGTGTCCGGCCGGTAGGTCCGATTGGGCGGTGGACGCGAAAATCATAGCAGCGAGATGACCCGGTACAGTCGGGCGAAGCAATATTCGCGGGCGAGCCATTGCGGAGAATGATCGGCTTTCGGGGCACAGTGTCGAGGCCACGCGGTGCAGGGCGATAGGTTTTGATCTCCTGGGCGGAAGCGCCGGCGCTGGCAATCTGCATTGCCAGAACAAGCCCTAGCGCGGCAAGGATGTTGTATAAGAGTTTCATCTGTCATCCTGTCCTCATTCGATATTTACTCATATAGGTATTTGTTGGGACATGGCCACTGGTGGCTGCCCCGGATTGGAGCTAGGCTCATAAAGTGGAATTCCGTTTCCACCTGATGATTCCAGTTTCGAGTTCCTGCATGTCCGTCCGCATCGCTACATTCAACGTTGAAAACCTGATGAATCGTTTTGATTTCTCCGGATTCAAGAACAACCTCAACAAGGACCGGACGCTGCAGCTCTTTCAAATCGACGATCTGGAACAGTATCGGCAGCTCGAACAGGCGCGGGCCATCGCACATGCGGACGATACGCGGCAATTGACTGCGCTGGCGGTGGCTGAGACGCATGCGGATATTCTCTGCCTGCAGGAGGTGGACAATGTCGGCGCCTTGAACGCGTTCGAATACGGCTATCTGTACAAGATGGTGGGTGAGGGTTACCGTCACAAATACATGATCGAGGGCAATGACAGCCGCGGTATCGACGTGGCCGTGCTCATGCGAGACGAGACCCGTCATGGCGAGCCGATCGAGTTCGTTGGCATGACAAGCCATGCGCATGTGACTTATAATGATTTCGGTATCCATAATCCGGAACTCGCGCTCCTCGGGATCGAGCCGCATGAGCGCATATTCAAACGCGATTGCCTGGAAATCGCTGTGCGCATCGGCGACAAGCCCCTGACGCTCTTCGTCATTCATTTCAAATCCATGGGACCATCCCGCAACGGCACCGATGGCCGGACATCGACCATGCCGGTGCGCTTAGCCGAGGCGAAAGCAGTGCGGCGGATTGTCGAGAACAAGTTTTCCGATAGCGGCGGGGCAGAGGGCAAGCGCTGGGTAATCTGCGGCGACTTCAACGATTATCGCGAAAGGATCATCATTGGCGGGGATACACTTGCCGGATACACGTTCTCGCCGGTGAGCGAACCGGTAAGCTGCCTCGACGTCCTGCTGGACGGCGGGTTTTGCGTGAACCTGGTGGAACGCCGGGCGGTCATGGATCGCTGGACGCTCTATCATACCCGCGGGCCCGACGAGCGGCATCTGTGCCAGCTCGATTATATACTCGCTTCACCAGCACTGGCGCAAAGCAATGCCACTGTACTGCCCGACATCATCCGTCGTGGTCAGCCGTACCGGACGATCTTTCCGCCGGATCAAAAAGTGGAGCTGTTTCCACGCACGGGCTGGGATCGCCCGAAAGCCAGCGATCACTGCCCGGTTGCCGTAACATTGAATCTGGTTTGACGATGCATGATGTGCCTGAAAGAACAGTGATTGCGTGCGAACGTGCCGTGATCGGCATCGACGCCGAAGCGCTCGGTTACAGGGATCACCATCACGCAGATATTGCAGCCAATTGGGCCGATGCAACCCTCGCCAATCCGGCGCTGTTCAATGGCGCTTTCTTCATGGCTGAACATGCAGAGCTCGCCGAGGGAATATTCCGCGCGCGCTATCACCGCGCCGATTTTGCCACCATGATGCACTGGAAGCGGCACAACACGACACAGAAGCCCTGGCATGTCTTCGCGGTCGGTGTGATCGTCTCCAGCGACAACAAGCTCATTGCCGGGCGAATGTCTGCCTCCACATCGGCTGCCGGGCGCATCTATTTCCCCGCCGGTTCCTTCGACGATGGAGACGTCGTCGATCATCGCATCGACATCGACGGCAACATGCACCGGGAAGTCAAGGAAGAGACGGGCCTGGATCTGGCCAGGGCGACCCACCGGGACAACGGTCTTTATCTCGTTTCCGCCAACAGGAGCATCGCGTTGTTCCGGCGGTTTTTCTTCGATCGCCGGGCCAGCCGGATCATAAGCGACATATACGATCATATCGCTTCGGAGGCAGTCCCTGAACTGGACGGGGTCATCGCCGTTTCCAACGCTGGGCAGCTTGACGAATCGACACCTGAAATCTTCCATATTTTCACGCGCTGGCACTTTGGAGACGCCAGCCGGAGCTGAATGTCACCGACACAAGGTTTGACTTGCCGAGGACAGGCCTTACTCTATGTTCACCGAATATCATTCGGGAGAACGCAGATGGATGGCCGCCGCTACGAGGTTTACGACGTTTTCACGGACAAGGTTCTGGCGGGGAACCCCCTGGCCATCGTGCACGATACGGACGGCCTCGATGGCACCGCGATGCAGCGGATCGCGCGTGAGTTCAATCTTTCAGAAACGGTTTTCATCCTGCCGGCCAGAAACCCTGCGCACACTGCCTGGGCGCGCATATTTACGCCTGATTATGAGATGCCTTTTGCCGGGCACCCGACCGTTGGAACAGCCATAGCGCTGGCACATGATCGCTTCGGCGACATTTCCGGCACGCAGGACGCGCTGATCATCCTGGAGGAACAGGTCGGCCCCGTTCGTTGCGGTGTGAGATTGAGCGCGGACAGCGCATTTGCGGAGTTCGATCTGCCGAAGCTCCCGCAGGAAGTTCCCTACAAGTATGACAGGATCGCCATCGCGAGCGCGCTGCGGCTTGAACCGAAGGAAATCGGTTTCGAAAATCATGTTCCGAGTATCTGGGACGCCGGGGTGCCATTCCTGCTGGTGCCGGTCCACGGGCTCAAGGCGGCGGAACGCATCGTCGTCAATCAGATTGCGATGAAGGACGTGGCCCCAACCATCGGCCATCGCCAGCTGCCTGTCTATGCCTATTGCCGCGAGACCGTGCTGCACGACAGTCATTTTCACGCGCGCATGTTCGTAAGCGACGAGGGGACGTATGAGGATCCGGCAACCGGCTCGGCGACAGCGGCATTTGCCGGTGCAATTCACGCTTTCGACGAGCCACTGGATGGCGTGGTGCGGCTTTCGATAGAGCAGGGATATGAGATGGGAAGACCGTCGCGCCTGCAGCTCGAACTGGATATCGCCGATCACAAACTTGCCGGCGGACGCATCGGCGGTTCGGCAGTCAAGGTCGCCGAGGGGCGGCTGCTGGTATGAATCCGGACCTGGCGCCGTTGCTGTTACGAGCTGTCATAAAGTTTTCAACAAGGACTGGACAGGCAGGAGATGCCCCGTTATAGAGCCTTCACTGTCGCCGCCAAACGGCTGACGGGCACATAGCTCAGTTGGTAGAGCAGCTGACTCTTAATCAGCGGGTCGTAGGTTCGATCCCTACTGTGCCCACCAATCAAAACCAGCGCTTTAGACGATTTTGTTAAGGGCGCTGGTTTTCCCCTTGGTAGCAGAATCTTCTGCCATTGCCTTGAGTTGCTTTACCTGTGAGCCAGCAGCAACTGGTATCACTCACTTCGTCATCCGGGTTATGATGCATAGCTGAGAACAGGCGCGGTCGCCGCGTTGGACCACCACTCAGGAGGGCAATATGAAATCGCAAACCGTGAGGGTAATGGCCCCGGTCGAGGAAGATCTGGCCGTCGAAACGATCATGCTGGCGTTTGCAACGGACCCAATGACACGATGGACCTGGCCGCATGCACACCAGTACCTTGCGGCGATGCCTCGAATGATCCGGGCGTTCGGGAGTAACGCGTTCACCAGGGGAACGGCCTTTTGCACCGAGGGCTACGCCGGAATGGCGCTGTGGCTATCGCCCGGCGCGCATTCCGACGAGGAAGGACTTGGTGCGGTGCTCCAGAGCACGGTCGCGCGCTCACGTGCGCCCGAAACAACGGCCATATTCGAGCAAATGGCCAAGTACCACCCGACCGAACCACACTGGTACCTGCCCCTGATCGGCGTAGACCCGGCACATCAAGGCGAAGGTCACGGCGACGCGTTGATGGCTTACGCGCTCGCACGGTGCGATCTCGATCACGTGCCAGCCTATTTGGAATCCTCAAACCCGCGCAACATTCCGTTCTACCGGCGCTATGGCTTCGAACCGCTCGGTGCGATCCAGGTCGGTTCGTCGCCGACGCTCGTCCCGATGCTCCGGCACGCGCGTTGAACTCAATTCAATCATCCAGTTTTGGGTCCAGGCTCGCCGTGCGCGCCTCAGCCACAAGCGAATGGAGCGGGCCAGCGGACCCGAGCGGTCGCTAGCGTCCTGAACGCATACATTTCGCAGGCGCAGTGAGTGCGCCGGCGCCTTAATTGAGGAAGATGAGTGAACGGAATACCAAGGCCGGCAACAACTTCAATGCCGTGCGAGTTATACCGGTTAGCTGGTATGAAGAACGCCTATGAGCTAAATGCGTTCTTTCTCACTGTTCAGGAAGCCACCATGATGGTTTGCCGCTCTATCATTAACGCTTTGATGCGGGATCATTGTCCACTTCATGGCCGCAGGGAGGTTGCATGCGGATAAGGCGACGGACATTTCTGAAAGGATTGCTGGCGGGGGGTGCTACCGGCTTGACGCTGTCGCATGCACGGACACAGGAAGGTACGTTGTCGACTCGGCGTATTCCCTCATCGGGAGAAGCAATACCGGCGGTTGGTCTCGGCAGTTGGATTACCTTCAATGTTGGCGAGGACATCCTCCTGATGGACGAATGTGCCGAAGTCATATCCGCCTTCTTCGCAGCCGGCGGGCGCATGATCGATTCCTCGCCAATGTATGGCTCGTCCCAACCCGTGATCGGATATGGCCTTCAAAAGCTGGGACATCCCGAGACGCTGTTTTCGGCAGAGAAGGTGTGGACGTCCGGTCCGGACGCTCCAGAGCAGATCGAGCGGTCGCGTGAGTTCTGGCAGGTGCCCCGATTCGATCTTGTCCAGGTCCACAACCTTCTGAACTGGGAGCAGCACCTAAAAACGTTGATAGAAATGAAAGCCGCCGGCCGGCTCCGCTACGTCGGAATAACGACTTCGGAAGGACGGCGCCACGATCTTCTGGAGGAGATCATGCGGACACAGCCACTCGACTTTGTGCAATTTACCTACAATGTTGTTGACCGCGAGCCCGAGCAACGATTGCTCCCCTTGGCCAGGGATCGCGGTATTGCGGTGATCGTCAATCGGCCATACCAACAGGGTGCGCTCACCCGCCGCCTCCAGGCCGAGCGCTTGCCCGAATGGGCAGCCCAGATTGGCGCCTCCACTTGGGCACAGCTTATCCTGAAGTACATCATTTCGCATCCGGCCGTAACAGTCGTCATTCCGGCGACGACCAGCGTCGAGCATGTGCGCGAGAATCTAGCCGCCGCAAAGGGTCCCATGCCGGACAGCACCATGCGTGCAAGAATATCGTCCTACGTGCAGGCGCTCTGATGTCAGAATGGTTGACTTACCGTCCAGGAGACTTTCTGCTGTTTTCGCCGCGCGTCTATTGGCGGATGTTCGAACTGCAAAATGCCGCGGTGTGGCCCTTGCAACTGGGTACGTTCATTGCAGGCTTTGCAATCATCTTCGTTGTTATTGCCCGTCCGAACGGTAAACATCGCTGGATCGCGTTCGTTCTTGCCGTCCTTTGGACTTTCGTTGGATGGACCTTTGTCTGGCACCGCTACGCAACCATCAACTGGGCCATGGCCTATGTAGCCCCGTTCTTTGTGCTTCAGTCGCTTCTCCTGCTGATCGCCGTCACGGTACCAACTGGGCTCGTTTTTGGGCGCCGCGGATTTGCGCGGTGGATCGGGGGGCTCCTCACCAGCATCGCGCTCTTCCTGTATCCAGCGCTGCCTTATCTTTCTGGCTCATCCTTGCCGAACGCGGAAGTTTTCGGGATTGCGCCGGATCCAACCGCGATCGGAACGATGGGATTGTTGCTGATGGCGCGCGGCAGCTTGGTGCCAGTTCTTTTCCTGGTTCCCGTAATTTGGTGTCTTATCACAACAACAACGCTGTGGGCGATGGGATCGCCTGAGGCATGGCTACCGAGCTCAGCTCTCGCTTTGACGCTCGTCTCAGCGGTTTGGAGCAGACAGAGCCGTTCTTCGCCTCATGGCGGAACCTGAACGCTGATCTTGATCGATGAATAATAAGCGGCGACATTCGCTATGTCCTCATCGCTCAAACCTTTGACCACAACCGTCATCTGCTCATTCTTTCGCTCGCCGTCCTTGAAGGCGATCAACGCCTTCACGAGATAAGCCTCCTTTTGGCCAGCTATGTTCGGCGCGTCCGGCAGCTTGGCGAGGCCGTCCTTTCCATGGCAAACCTGACACTTCGACATGATTTTTTTGCCTGAAGCGGCATCGCCTGCGGCCTCCGCAACAGTGGAACACGCAACGAGAGCGGCCAGACTTATTATCAAACCACGAATATCGACCTCCTATGACGATATGAGGCGAACGTCACTTGGTACCATAGGAAATCCGCCAGACTGCACCGGCCAGATCGTCGGATACCAGCAATGAACCGTCGTTGAGCACCTGAACATCGACCGGACGGCCGAGATATTCGCCATCCTCGCTCAACCAGCCTTCTGCGAACACCTCCGTCTTGTCCGCTGATCCGTCTGCCTTGAGCGAGGTGAACATGACCCGAGCACCCACAGGCTCTACACGGTTCCAGGAACCATGCTGCGTCGAAAAAATGCCGCCCCGGTATTTTTCGGGAAACTGTTTGCCCGTGTAGAATGACAGGCCAAGGTCGGCCGCGTGAGCGTCTTGCTCCACCGCCGGGAAAATCACGCCGTCGGGCACTGTGGCATCCTTGTACTCATTTGTGCGGGTCTTACCGCCGCCATACCATGGGAAGCCAAAATTCTGGTCCGGCCCGGTAACATGGTTCATTTCACCCGGCGGGATGGTGTCGCCCATGCCGTCGACCTGATTGTCATTCACCCAAATTGTCTTGTCCTTTGGATTGAAGTCCAGGCCAAGGGGATTACGCATGCCGCGCGCGTATATCTTACGGTCGGAACCGTCCTGCTTCATGCTTATGATGCCGCCGATGCCCAGTCGTTGAAACTCCGGAAGCACTTCGGGCGCTGGCACATTGAAGGGCTGGCCGATAGTGATATAGATCCGGCCATCAGGCCCGACACGGCAGGTGCGCGCTGTGTGATTGTAGCTTTCATTAGACGCGGGGATCAGTTCACCTTCCTTGACGATGGCGAAAGCCGCGACATCCGGGCCTTCATAGAAAAACTCTGCTGCCGGGAACCACAGAACCCGGTTCTGCTCGGCGAGATAAAGGTGGCCGTCCCTTGAAAAACAAACGCCGTTTGGCACGGCCATTTTGATCGAAGGCGCGAACACCTTCACGTCGTCGGCGACGCGGTTCTTGTCCCGATCGGTCATTGAATAGACCAATTCCTTGCGGGTGCCAACGAAGGTCACCACGCCCTGCGGTCCCACCGCCATATGGCGGGCATCAGGAACGATGGCATAGAGACTGACCTTGAAGCCTTCCGGCACTTTGATTTTCGCCGCGATTGCTTTGAGAGCTTCGGCATTCTCCCCAGTCTGGGGAATAGGCTCCATCATCGGTGTGCCGGTGGTTTTGAAGCCGCCAAGTTTTTCGAGATTGGAGTTTTGCGCAGAGGCGGACGTTAAACTAAAGACGACTGCGCACGATAAAGCGAAAGCGAGTTTCTTGAACACGGTATCCTCCCACGGGACCAGATACTACGCTACGGGCTGTTCTTTTTTGTTTGGATTTCCGGCACCGGGCGTAGACTTTGCAAGTCTTACTCAACGCCAAGAAGTATCGCACAGATTGATTTTCCTGACAATGAATCCGGTTGTCGACTACCTCGAGCATAGTGACGTCAACCGCCGTAAAGGTAGTTCGGCAGCCAGAGCGTTATGCCGGGCCAGATATACATGATGATCATGCAAACGATGACGATGAGCATATAAGGCATCATGCCGGCGAATATCTGGTTGAGTGTGACGTGCGGCGGAGAGACGCCCTTGAGATAAAACGCCGACATTGCCACCGGAGGCGACAAGAACGCCGCTTGCAGATTTACGAAGACGAGAACCCCCCAGAGAATGGGGTCGATGCCGAAGTGCTTCAACATGGGTAGAAAGATCGGCACGAAGATGATGATGATCTCAGTCCACTCAAGCGGCCAGCCGAGAATAAAGATGATCGCTTGCGACAGGATCATGAACTGTATTGGCGTCAGGTTGAGCGACAGCACCCATTGCTCAAGGAGCGCCTGACCGCCGAGGATTGCGAAAACCGCGGAGAACAGCGCCGAGCCGACAAAGAGCCAACAGACCATCGCCGTGGTTTTCGCGGTGAGGAATACCGCTTCCTTGGTGCGCTTCCAGTTGAGCGTTCTGGCGTGGAACGCCAGCAGAAAGGCACCGGCTGCGCCGACTGCTGCAGACTCCGTAGCCGTCGTGATTCCGAAAAGAATAACGGCGAGCACGACAATAGTCAGAACGCCCAGCGGCATCACGGATGAGGTCAGGAGCTTCACAACCTCCAGTCGCTCGGCATCCATCTTCCGGTAGTACCGCACAAGCACGATCGCAGCAAGAATGGCAATAACGCCGAAAGAAACGTAGAAGCTGGTGGACGGCCCGACAGTTCCGGTCGGTGCCGCGTCCACCACCGGTGAGCCGAGCTGCTCCAATCCAGCTGGCGCTTCGGCGTCGGCCGAGGCTTGCTGATGGATGACGACATACCACCACACCAGTAAGAAGGTGAGAGCTGTGAGGACGAAGGGTATTAATGCGGCACAAAAATTCTTGAGCAGCTTTAAATAGGTAAGAGGTCCATCCTCGGCCACGAGCGACATAGCCCTCGATGGAGCGAACAAAGCTGAAAAAAGCCCGGCAAACATGTTGCGTGAGTAGGCTGCCTGAAAGCTTTTCATCCATGCAGGAACCGGAACCCTTGTTTGTTCCTCCGGCAGAGGTGGAGCAATCTTCGGATTGATTGTCGCCCAGGCGAGAATGTAGACGAGATAAAGGAAGGCGAGGAAAAAGCCGGGAAACATTGCGGCGGCGTAGAGCTTCACGACAGACTGTCCCGCGACCGCCGCATAGACAATGATCATGACGGACGGCGGGATCAGAATTCCCAGCGTACCGCCCGCGGTGATCACGCCGGAAGCGAGCTTTACATCATATCCGGCGCGCAGCATCGGGTTGAAGGCAATCACTCCCATCAGAACGACTACTGCGCCAACGAGGCCGCTGGCGATGCCCCAGAACGTGCAGACGATGAGCGTTGCAATGGCGAGCGATGCAGGCACGCGGCGGAAGGAAAGCTGGATGCTGTAGAACATCTTGTCGACCAAGGCTCCACGTTCCATCACGTACCCCATGAGTACGAACAGCGGTATGGAGATGAGAACGTCGTTGGTCATGGCTCCATAGGTGCGCTGAACCATCAGATCGAAGACGCGATTGTCTATCCAGTGTTCCGCTGGATTGTAGAACGCATAGAAGCCGAAAAACATGCCGAGGCCCATTAGAGTGAAGGCCGTCGGGAAGCCCATCACGATAACCACGACTATGAGCATCAGCATCGTTATTCCAAGAACTGGATCGCTCACGTTTGCAGGTCTCCCCCCGAGCCGCGTTTGCGCGCGGTTTCATCGATTTGCTGCGCGCGCTCGATCGCCAGTTTGCGCGTTTCCTCATCCACATGCTCGCTGTGCGCGAGCTGCTCCTCGACCACGTCGATCTCCGCGACATCCTTGAGCCGGCTAGGCCATTCTCCGGTCTTGAGACAGACGATACAGCGCGTGATTTCGGCTATTCCCTGAAGCATCAAAAGGGCGCCAGCCAGGGGAATGACGGATTTGAAGTAGTAGATCGGCGGACCTTCGGCCGTCACAGTCGAATGCTCGCCGATCCGCCACGAGAGCGCTGCGTAGTCATAGCCCGCGTAAACAAGGGCGGCGATGCCCGGCAGAAAGAAGACGATGTATAATACCAGATCAAGCGCCGCCTGCGTCCGTGGCCGCATAGAGCTATAGAGAAAGTCGCCGCGCACATGGGCGTTCTGCGCCAATGTGTATGCTCCCGCGAGCATGAACAAACTGCCGTAGAACATGCTGCTGGCGTCGAATATCCATGCCGTCGGCATGTTCATTATGTAGCGCTTGAAAACTTCGACACAGACGAGGGTCATCAGCCCGATGATAAGCCACGCTGCGGCCTTTCCGACCCATACGCTGATTGCATCGACCGTATTCAGAAAATGCTGAACGTTCACGCATGCCCCCGATGGCGAGATAATACTATAGGCGAACAAAGCACCCCAGGTCACGAACCCATGGATGCTTTGTCCAAAACGCGCGTCAGATCTTCTTCGCCGCCGCGTTCTCTCCAAAATAGTGATCAAATGCCATTCGGCGGTTGACAACGGTGTCCTGTTCCCATCGCGTTGCACGCTCGGCGAAAGCGAGCTGCGATACCAGGATCTCCTTGAAAAGCGGGTTCTCCCCTGCCTTTTTCTTCACGACCTGGTCATAGACCTCCAATTGCTTCTTGAGGATCGCGTCCGGTGTCTTGTAGAATTTGACCTTATCCGCCGTCTGCATCTCACGATAATCTTTCGAATAGCGATCAATTGCCTTCCAGTGCATATCCTGCGAGGCAGCTTCGGTCGCATTACCGATGATGGCTTTCATCTGATCAGGCAGTGCATCGTATTTCGTCTTGTTGAACAGGATTTCAAACTGCTCCGCATTCTGGTGATAGCTTTGCAGCATGCAGATCTTGGAAACGTCAGGAAAACCAAGTACCCGGTCAGACGAGGCATTGTTGAATTCGGCCGCATCAAGCAATCCGCGGTCCAACGCCGAGACGATTTCGCCTCCCGGGAGCGCGTTGACCGCCGCGCCCAGACCCGTGAAGACATCAATGGAGATGCCAACGGTACGGAACTTCAGGCCGTTGATATCTTCGACTTTGGCAACCGGATTTTTGAACCAGCCAAGGGGCTGTGTCGGCATTGGTCCATAAGGGAAGGAAACAACATTGGCCCCGATGGACTCATAGAGCTTTGCGAGCAGCTCCTTTCCGCCGCCGTATTTGTGCCACGCGAGCAGCATGTTCGCATCCATGGCGAAGCCAGGGCCTGATCCCCAAAGTGCCAACGCTGTTTGCTTGCCGTAATGATAGACAAGTACGCCGTGGCCGCCGTCGAGTGTGCCTTGTGACACCGCATCAAGCAGGCCGAACGCAGGCACAACGGCGCCTGCCGGCAGCACCTCTATCTTGAGATCGCCGCCTGTCATGTCGTTAATCTTCTTGGCGAAATCGAGCGCGAACTCGTGAAAGATATCCTTGGATGGCCATGTGCTTTGCCAGCGCATGTTGACAGGCCCTTGCGCCTTGACGACGCTCGGCGCAGCTATCATAGCCGCGCCCGCCACCGCAGCTCCACCCAGGAACTTGCGGCGCGAAGTCTTCTCCCATGTTTGGTTTCTTGATTTGGTCATTTGCTCCTCCCAAAGCACGAGGCTATGTGCCCCGACCACACACTACTACTCAATGACCGCACAAGCCAAGTCCGCTCAGTGACGCGCAAAGCAATATTTCAAGACGTTGGCGATAAAGAGCAAGATTTTGAAGCGCTGGATTGTCCGGCGTCATCCCGGGTGTAAATACCGCAGCGCCCGCAAGTTATTGATTCCCGTTGGTATGATGGCAGCTTCAGGCTATCCGCCCGATGCATCTTCTGCAGCCTCCCGGATAGGCAGCACGTGGGCGGTGACGAAATAGTTACCCATTCGTCCACCAATCGAGCATACTGACGAGCACTCAGATGATCGGTGTGGCGAGGCTAAGGCGATGCGGGGCGATCAGTCTCGAGGCGTGTCAACACGCCAAGTCCAAGCTCGTTCAGGTCGTCGATCTTGACCTGCGCCGCCTTTTGGTCCGGCCCGATTTCGAACGTGACCGCAACGGGCATGTTTGGCATCTCGGCAGACGGCCGGTACGTGTAAAGGTCCCTATCGAAATGGCTGAGCGGGAAAACCGTCTTGCCTTCCGGCCCCAGGCGAATTTCGAGCGTGCCATCTTTTTCGGCTACTACTGCCTTGCCAATATAAGGGTTGGAATAGGTGCCGGCATAGGCCGACAGCGGCAATGCCGGAAGCGGGGAGGCCGGCGGCGTCCCATAACGATTGATGGCAGCTTCGATCGCCGGGCCGAAGAGCTGCCCGTAAATGTTGTTCCATTCAAGAACCCAGTCCTTCGTTGTCCTTCCCGTCATCACGACCTCGAAGAACGTGTCGGCAAGCCCTTCGGGAACACCGGTCGGGAAGGCGTTGGTAAGGACGACGATGCCGAGTTCCTCGGCGGGGAGCAAACTGACCAGCGTCCGTGCGCCGGTGCTGAAGGCGCCGGCATGGCCCCAAACTTCGCCGTAACGGCCATACTCCACATTCCAGCCAAGTCCGTAGAACGACCATCCGCCGGTCATCGGATTCTTGCCACGCGCCATCAGCGGTATATGGGTCTGGCTGATCGCTTCTGCGTCGATCAGGGGCTTGCCATCGTAATTGCCTTTGCCGAGCTCAAGCCGAAGCCATTGAGCGAGATCACGCGCATTGGAGCTGACGCCGCCTGCGGGTGACTGCGCGTCTGGATCGCGCTTCGCAAGTGCTCTCCATTTGCCGTCAAACTGGGCGTGGAGGGTGGCGCGGTTTGTTCGCGTCAGGAAATCGGCGTAGCGCGAGCTGGTCGATGACATTCCAAGCGGTTTGTACAGCTTCGCCTCTGCCGCATTCTCCCAGCTCATGCCTGCCGCCTTGGCCACGGCGACCGCTCCCGCGGTAAGGCCGAAATTGCTGTAGGCATAGCCCGATCGAAAGCTGCTCTCCGGCTTGACCTGGCGGAGCCGTTGAAGGATCGCGTCGCGGTCGTAGCCGATCTCTTCGAGTTCGTTTCCGGCCCCTCCGGGAAGGCCGCTGCGGTGAGAGAAGAGATCGCGCACGGTCACTTGTGTGGTCGGATAGGCGTCATAGAGTTGGAAGGATGGGTAGATGTCGGCAATCCGAGAATCCCAACTCGCGACCCCTTCGCTCACGATCGCCGCCACGACGGTCGAGGCCATCGGCTTGGAGAAGGAGGCAAGCTGGAACACCGTATCGGCGTCGACCAGATCACTCTTGCCTTCCTCCCTGACGCCGAAGCCTTTTAGGTAGACCACCTCATCTCGATAGACGACGGCAACAGAAATACCCGGAACCCCGCCATTGCCGATGATTTGTTGCGCGGCCTGTTCCAACTTTGGCAAGGCTGCCAAGATCTTTTCTTTTGTCGCGTGCTCGAAGGACTGGGCCTGGCTGGCAACTGGGTGAATGCCCGCCAACACGACCCCAACGAGAAGTTGCAGGCACAAGACGCGGATAGGCCTGGCATATCGCTTTGCAGCTTCGGTCATCTCCACTCCCCTCGCATGGTGATGGCCTAACGATACACGAACTGTGTGATACTTGCTCGACTTTCCTTCGCGGTGTTGCCGCGCGCGTCGGCGATTTGAAGACTACGATTGAGCGCGGTGTGCGACGTGTCGCGGCCGCCTTGCAGATACATGCGCGAAATCCCGAGGCCGGCCTGCAAGTGCATTTCCTCGATGCTTCCGTGGGATGCGTCACCCAAGGCGACGAGCGCGCGTTCGGACCACCGCTGAAGACGCTGGTTTTCTCCCTCCCTTGCCTTGGCTGCCAGATCAGTATTTTGAAGGCACATAGAGTTCCGGCGGCAGGACCTTGCGCTCATAATCCGGGTTGAACACCCGATCGGGCAGGGTGATATCCTCGTGCGGCACGTCCTCGTAGGGTATTTGTTTTAGCAGATGATCCATACAATTGAGGCGCGCCCGCTTCTTGTCATTGCCCTCGACAATGTACCACGGCGCTTCGGGGATGTTGGTCCTGGCAAAGGTCTCTTCCTTGGCCTTGGTGTAGGCTTCCCAGCGCACACGCGACTGCAGATCCATGGGTGACAGTTTCCACTGCTTCAGGGGGTCGTGAATGCGCACGAGAAAGCGCATCTGCTGCTCCTCATCGGTGATCGAGAACCAATATTTGACCAGCCGGATGCCGGAACGCACCAACATGCGCTCGAATTCGGGCACATCGTTGAAGAATTCTGTCACCTGATCTTCGGTCGCAAACCCATGACGCGCTCTACACCCGAGCGATTGTACCAGGAGCGGTCAAACAGTACGATCTCGCCGCCGGCGGGCAGGTGCGGCACGTAACGCTGGAAGTACCACTGGGTCTTCTCGCGATCCGAAGGAGCAGGCAGTGCCACCACCCGCACGATCCGAGGATTGAGCCGCTGGGTGATGCGTTTAATCACGCCGCCCTTGCCGGCAGAGTCGCGTCCTTCGAAGATCACCACGACCTTTTCCTTGTGGTAGGCGACCCAGTCCTGCAGTTTGATCAATTCGGCCTGCAGGGTAAGCAAGGCGCGAAAATAGTCTATGCGCGGCATGGAGGGCGGATGCGCATTGCGATAGATCTTGCGGATCTCCTCGGAGAGCGCCGGCTCCGAGAGTTCGAGTTCGTAGTCCTCGTCGAGTGTATCGGCCAGCTCGGCCTCAAGCCAGTCCGGGCGTGCAATCTCGTCCTTCGGATCTCTCATCTAACGTCTCCAGGTTCACCCGCGCCATCCAGAGGCTACCGGTATCATGCTGATGTGCTGCTGTTTATGCCATAACGACGTGAAAGAAATTTGAAATTGCATGTCATCGGCAACACGGCAGTGAGCCGCTTGATTGCCGGTCTGCAGACGAACCTCTCATTGTTTCTCTTCGTAAAACGTTCAGTCCTCGGCAGAGTACCTATCTGACGTGTAAGTTGATCGAGATTTTTCCCAAGAAACAGATTGCTGATCGACACGCCAAACCTGACGGTTTCGTCATCTAAGTGTTAACCAAATGAAATACCCATATTTCGAGATTTCGGAGCGCGCAGGGCGGCTTGCGCGCGGCTGCGTATAGGCGATGCCGTGAATATGACCGGCTGCAACAGATGACTGGCGAGGCATTAGTGATGGAACGCATTTCTCCCTGGCACCGCCCGCTTCACGTGGCCGCCGCCGCAATTGCGTGCGCCACTGTCCTGGTTGTCGGCTTCAGCAGTGCTGCCCAGGCAGAACCCATTCGCGGCGCGGGTTCGACCTTTGCAGCGCCGGTAATCGCGCAGTGGTCGCAGGCTTATCAGGAAGCGCGGGCGGATGGCGGTGACTTCATCTTGCCGGACTGGACCGTCGACTATGAGCGCGTAGGCTCACTGGCCGGTGTCATGCGACTTGATCAGATCGACCTCGACTTTGCCGCAACCGATGTCCCGTTAAATCCGGCCGTGCTCGAAAAACATGGGCGTGAACAATTTCCGATCGTGTTTGGAAGTGTGGCGGTGATCGCCAATATCGACGGCTTAAAAAATGGCGCGCTGCGCCTTTCCGGTCCGGTTCTGGCCGACATTTATCTCGGCAAGATCCGGTCCTGGTCCGATCCGGCCATCAAGGCTTTAAATCCCGATGTTGCACTGCCGGAACTCTCGATCAGTGTGCTCTACCGCAAGGATGGTTCCGGGACCACTTTCGTCTTTACCGAATATCTTTCGGCCGTCAGTGCCGATTGGAAAAAGGCCTACGGCGCCGACACGCTGATCTCATGGCCACTGGGAACCGGCACCGAAGGCACGCAGGAATTGATCCGCGCCGCACGGGCGACGAAGGGTGCAATTGCCTATGCGGAATATGGTCAGGTCGAGCGCGCTGGACTTAATTATGTCTCGCTCCAGAACAGGGCGGGCAGTTTCGTCAAGCCGGGTCCTGAGGGTGTGCATGCAGCAATAAACGCGATCGCCTGGCAAAGAGCGCCACACTTCAACGCCACCTTGACCGATCTGCCCGGCCAAGGCGTCTATCCCATGGCCGCGGCGACTTTCGCCGTGGTTCCAGTGGAAGGACGTTCAGTTGAACGCCATGGCCGGGTCCATGACCTCTTCCGCCTCGCCTTCCATGCCGGCGCGGTCAAAGCGACCGAACTCGGCTATGTGCCGGTGCCAAGCGCATTGGTCCGGCAGATCGAGCAATACTGGGCGAAAAAGCCCGACATCGAAGACTGAAGACGCGCCGGCGCCCTGCAGCGAGGGCTGCACCGCATGGGCAATATATATGACGCCGCAATGGCGGCTTTTGGGGAACAAGCAGAATGAACATAGATATCTTCAAGGACATCCTCGTTCCAGTCATCGGCGGGCTGGGCATCTTTATGCTCGGTCTCGAGTTCATGTCGAATGGCATTCAGGCGCTTTCGGTTACAAAAATGCGGGCCTTTCTCGCAAAGGCGGCTGGAACGCCGGTCAAAGGCGTTATCGCCGGCACGCTGATCACCGGGGTAATCCAATCATCGACCGCCATGACAGTCATGGTGGTTGGCCTCGTCAATGCCGGCGTTGTCGCGCTCCGGCCCGCCATCAGCGTCATCATGGGCGCCAATATCGGCACCACGCTTGGCAACGGCCTGATCGCCCTGCCGCTCGGTCCGCTGGGCCTCATCCTCGCCGGTGTCTTCTCGCTGGTCTATTGTTTCTCCAAGAACGAGAAGGTTCGCAATATCGCTCTGGCCTGCATGGGCTTCGCGCTGATTTTCTACGGCCTCAACTTGATGACAGGCGGCCTCCGCCCGCTGCGCAACATGCCGGAAGTGATGGACGTATTGTCGACATTGCAGGCTGATTCCTACTTCAATCTCATCAAATGCGTTCTGATCGCCGCACTCGTCACCGCGATGATTCACTCTTCGTCTGCTACGATCGGTATCGTCATGGGCCTTGGCGCCGCCGGCATACTCGACTGGACGACAGCTGTCGCCTTCTCGCTCGGTGCGGATCTTGGCACGACCATTACCTCCTGGATCGCGTCGCTCAATCTTTCGAAGAACGCCAAACGCGCCGCCTATGCCCATATCTCGTTCAACATCATCGGTGTCTGCATTACCGTCCCACTTTTCTTCCTGTCGATCGACGTCCTGGGATGGGCCATGCAATGGTTTGGCGGCGATCCGGGAATTCCGGTGCTCGTCGACGGAAAGGAAACCTTCCCGCTGGTTCCTGTCGCAGTCGGTCTTTTCTCGACATTCTTCAATGTCTTCAACACGCTGTTGCTCTTTCCCTTCATCGGCGTTTTCGAACGCGTCCTGGCACGGGTCGGCCGCACAGATGCGGAAGACATCGAAGATTATTCCACGCCGAAGTTCCTCGATCGCAAGCTCGCAGGTGACTTTGCAAAAGCAATCCCGGCCGTGCAGCAGGAGACCGCCCGGCATTTGCAAGCTGGCGCGATATTCCTGCAGATCGCCCGTTCTGCCAAAACGGCACCATCGGATCCGGGAGAACACTATCTGGCAACGGATATCCTCAGTCGCGATATCCGAGCCTACACCGCCTCGCTGATGCAGGAAGATCTCCCCTATGAACAACTCGACCTGGTCGCAAGTCTGATCGAGGAGGCTGATTTTACCGCCGCACTGACGGAATCGATGCATCAGGTTGCCCGGCGTGTCAAACGCGAGACATTCTCCGCGCAGGCCCAGGCGATCGTCGATGTTGCGCTGAACAAGCTCGACGCTTCGCTGCGCGACATCCTGCCAAACTACGGCGTCAAGGAGCCCAACATGCCGGCGGGTCATGTCAGCTTTCCCGAGGTCGCGGAACTTCGTGCCCGGACATTGTCGCTGGGGCCGAACGCAGGCGCCGCCGAACGCGGCACGATCCTCGCGCTTCTCGGCTCCATCGAACGCGCCGAGCTTTTGATCCGCCGTATCGATGACGAGCGTAAATCGGTCAACCGGCAGGCTGTTCTTGCCCGCGCGGCGGCACGCAACCAGCCATACCAGCGCCCGACCATGGACGAAGGCATGATCCCTGCACCGGCAGAATAACTGCCGGCTCCCGGGAACCCGCAACGTCTCGCACGGGAGATGTTCTTTCACCGAAACGCGCCGGCATCGAGGGCACGCCGGCGCATCATTCGCCGACGCACCCTTGCGCCCGCACCTGAAGAGCGATCGTTTACTGCTCCTTCTTGAACAAGTCCTTGAAGATGAGTGCGCCCCAAGTGCGGCCGCGTGCGTGCACCAGCGCGCCACCCCCGTCGAGCTTTCCCAGCTTGATAGGTGCGAACCCGAGTTGTTTGGCCAAGCTCGCCACGGGAGTGATCGCGTCCTCGTCGTCACCAGACATGAAGACGACCCGGTGCCCGCCCTCGACGACCGGATCGGCAGCCAGGATGGCTGCAACCAGGTGGTTGAAACCTTTCACAAGCTTGGCGCCGGCGAATGACTTCGCGACGAATGCGGAGGACGGGAGCCCGTCAAGCTCTTCAGGGAGAACTCCAAACGCGTTCGTCGCGTCGATGATCGTCTTGCCTTGCCAGCTCGGCAGGGCCCTCGCAACCTCGCGATGCTCGCCGAACGGAACCGCCAAGATGATTGTGTCGGCGTCGAGTGCATCGCGCAGCGACTTGGCGACGACGGTCGTGCCAATCGCCCGAGCCTGCGGTGCCAATGCCTCGGGCGGCCGGCGGCTCGCTACGGCCACCTCGATGTTATTACGGGCGAAGGCGTGGGCGAGAGCCTGGCCTACCGCACCGAAACCTACAATCGCATAGCTCATAATATTTCTCCAATCCGATTTTGATATCGATTGCCAGCCCACAAAGGCGCTGGGTTATCCGTTTCGTTTCCTGATGACCTTCGCGAGTCGTCAGACCGCCACGCCAAGGGATGCGCGTCATCGATTTGAATCAACGCGTAGACGTCCTGCCGTGAACAACTTTTGCACGGCGGGACGGTTAGCCGCCTACTGCTATCCGAAGCGATCTCAGATGGCCGAGAAGCCGCCGTCGACAGACAATTCGACGCCATTCACGAAGCTCGAATCGTCTGAAGCGAGAAACAGCGCGGCCGCCGCAATTTCCTCAGGACGCCCCATCTTTCCCCGCGGGATCAGGGATTCGAACATCTGCTTCGCCTCTTCGGTGAGAACCTGGTCCTGCATCGGCGTAGCGATCGGCCCTGGATGCAGCACGTTCACCCGTATATTCCTGCCCTTGAGCTCGTTGAGCCACCCGCGGGCGTATGCGTGCAGCGCCGCCTTGCTCGCGGCATAGACGCTGTAGCCGGGAAAACCCTTGATCGAAGCGACCGACCCGGTCATGAAGATCGATCCGCCATCGTTGAACAGCGGCAACGCCTTCTGCACGGTAAACAGCGTGCCGCGCGTATTCAGGTTGAAGGTCGCATCGAAGTGCTGCTCGGTAATTTGGCCCAGTGGGAGCGCTTCGCCCGTGCCAGCACTCGCGTAGAGAACGTCAATGCTGCCCTTTTCTCGCTTGACAGTATCGAACAGGCGGTCGAGGTCGTCGAGATTGGATGCGTCGCCGCGCACGCCGGTCACGTTGCGGCCGATCAGCTTGACGGCCTCGTCCAACGTCTCCTGTCTCCGGCCCGTGATGAAAACATATGCGCCTTCTTCAACGAACCGCTTGGCGCTCGCCAGCGCCATGCCGCTCGACCCACCCGTGATGACGGCAATCTTACTCTCAAGCTTTCCCATGACTTCTCCTTTCGTGATGTCGGACGGCGTCTGCCTCCGAGAACCCCGAAATAGGAGTGCCGGTATCAGTTGTTGAGTGCGGAAGCGCGCACATGGGTGGTGCAAAATCGATCCGGCTGGACGATTGGCGCCAGCCACGGCGGTCAGTGTCTGTCGTTCGGATTTAGGCTACATAGGCTATGATGACCCTACGTACCGCCGTTGGGTGTGTTCGATACGGGACTATGGAAGGCGCACCGGGAGGTGCGGGATTGCACCATGATCGACTGGGACGACGTTCGCTACTTTCTCGCCGTCGCGCGTGGGGGCTCGGTTCGAGCCGCCGCCGAGCGCGCCGGGGTGAACCACACCACCGTGCTGCGGCGCATTGCCCAGCTGGAGGAACGCCTCGGGGCGCAGATGTTCGAGAAGCTGCCCTCAGGCTACCGCCTGACGGCTGCGGGCGAGGAGGTCCTCGAGTTCGCGGAGGAGATGGATGCATCGTCGAACCGGCTGGAGACGCGTGTCTTCGGGCGCGACCAAAGCGTGCGGGGGCTTTTGCGGGTGACGTTAGCTCCGACCCTCGCGACGCACTTGCTTATGCCGGACTTCGCTGAATTTACGCGCCTGCATCCGGACATCGAGATGGAAATCTCGTCGTCCGGCGACCTGGTAAATCTGACCAACCGAGACGCCGATGTGGCGATCCGCGTCGTCTACGACCGAAAAACCCTGCCGCTCAATCTTCACGGCGTGAAGGGACCGGAAATATTCGGCGGCGTCTACATGTCTCGCGATCGACTGGTCGCGTGGCGTGCGGGTGCGCCGGATCCCATCCGTTGGATCGTCATAAGCATACATGGCATCCCGGATTGGGCCAGCGAGGGTGAGGTTCGCACCACAGGGGTTCCTTTCAGGACCACGGACGCAGGGGCGCAGATCGTTGCTGTACGGCAAGGGCTTGGGATCACGACACTGCCGTGCTTCGTCGGAGATGCCGACCCGCTACTGGTGAGGGTGCCAGGCACCGACCTGCATATGTACGGAACGCTCTGGCTTCTTACGCAAGGAGAGACACGCAAGACGAAGCGCGTGCGGCTCTTTACCGAGTTCGTATCCGGCAGGCTCGCCGCGTATGCGCCGCTTCTCGCGGGGCTGTCCGTATCGCGCGACTGAGCCTGGTACCATACACAACGCGGCAAGTCGTTATTCGAACAGCTCACGATTATCGGATTCGATCTGTGGCAGATCGGTCAGTATGCCGTTCAGATGTGCTCTCATGGCGTCGGCTGCAGCATCGGGGTTTCGGGTGTCGATGGCGGTGACGATCTTCTGGTGCTGTTCGATGAGATTTTTCATGGAGGCGGGGTTACGGAGCTGCAAATTGCAAACCCGATCCATATGCGCCTTGATGTCTGAAATCGCGTTCCAGGCGAGACCACAGCCGGCGCCTTCTGCAATCGCAATATGAAACTGCTCATCTTCGCGCCGGAACGCATTGTGGTCGTGGTCGGTCATTGCCATACGCTGTCGCTCGAGGATGCTGTCTATCTTTCGCCTCGTCCACGTGTCGAAGCTTTCGCTGGCTCGGCGGGCAACGGCAACTTCGATCGCCTCGCGCACGAAGCGGGCTTCCATCATCTGGCGCGCCGAGATGCGGACCACGACGGTTCCTCGATTGGGGCGGATCTCGACAAGCTTGGATTTCCCAAGGGCGATCAGCGCCTCCCGGACCGGCTGGCGGGAAACGCCGAGGCGGGACGCGATTTCCTGTTCGGACAGGCGTGAGCCGGGTGCGAGATCGAGACGGATGATCGCCTCGCGCAAGTCGCGTTCCACCTGCGCGGCGGTGGTTTCCCCCGTTTCGATTTTCAGTGTCTCAAGGTTCATGCTTTTCGTAACCGTCATCTCGTTGACATTTGTTTTGAGCCACCATACAGTACCATACAACTTAACGGAAGCACAAGCTTGGCACTCGATATGCCAAGAGGGAGGAGCCGGGACATAGAACCCGGTTGGTCAATGACGATACAGTCCAATTTCATAAGCCCCGATTCCAGTGATCCGCGTTTGCAGAGTAAAGCCCGCTACAGAATGCTTGTCGATGGCAAGTCCGTCGATGCAGCATCGGGCAAGACGATAGACCGGGTAAGCCCGGGCCATGCCGGCATTGTAGTCGGGACCTGGCCGGACGCGTCAGCGGGCGATGTTCGTGCCGCCATCGCAGCCGCGCGGCGCGCCTTCGACACGGGGCCATGGCCCCGCATGTCGGGTGCCGAACGCTCGCGACTGATGTTCAAGACGGCCGAGCTTATTCTCGCCCATGTGGAAGAGATCGCCCTGATCGAAAGCCTGGAGGTTGGAAAGCCGATTGCCCAGGCACGCGGCGAAATCACTTTCTGCGCGGATCTCTGGTCCTATGCGGCCGGTCAGGCGCGGGCGCTGGAAGGCCAGACGCATAATAATATCGGCGACAACCGTCTCGGTCTCGTGCTCAGGGAGCCCGTCGGCGTCGTCGGCATCATCACGCCCTGGAACTTTCCCTTCATCATAGCCTCCGAGCGGGTGCCATGGGCGATCGGCGGCGGCTGCACGGTCGTGCTGAAGCCGTCCGAATTCACCTCCGGCACCTCGATCCGCATGGCGGAACTGGCGCGCGAGGCTGGCATTCCCGACGGCGTCTTCAACGTCGTCACTGGCTACGGCGATCCGGCCGGCCAGGTCCTGGCGGAAGATCCCGGTACCGACATGATCGCCTTCACGGGTTCGGTGAGGGTCGGCACGAAACTTGGCGAGATCGCTGCCCGAAGCGTCAAGCGCGTCGGCCTTGAACTGGGCGGCAAGGGGCCGCAGATCGTTTTTGCCGATGCCGACCTGGAAGCGGCGGCGGACGGCATTGCCTACGGCGTGTACCACAATGCCGGCCAGTGTTGCATTTCCGGAAGCCGGCTGCTGGTGCAGGAGGGTATCCGCGATGCGCTCCTCGACCGTCTACTCGATATTTCCCGCAAGGTCACTTTCGGCGATCCCCTGAACGAGCGAACGAAAATCGGCGCTATGATCTCGGAGGCGCATGCCGCCAAGGTGCATTCCTATGTCGAGGCAGGACAGGCCGAGGGCGCTGAACTCCTGCTCGGCGGCGCAAGGATCGGGCAGGGGGTTGGACTCTACTATGCCCCAACCGTTTTTACGGGTGTCACCGCCGACATGTCGATCGCCCGCGAAGAAATCTTCGGACCGGTGCTCTCGACGCTGACCTTCAAGACCGCCGATGAGGCGGTCGCCCTGGCCAATGCATCGGAGTACGGCCTGTCGGCCAGCGTCTGGTCCACCAATCTCGAAAATGCGCTTCAGAGCATCCGGCGCATCCGCGCGGGACGCTGCTGGATCAACAGCGTCATTGACGGCGCGCCCGAGTTGCCTATCGGCGGCTACAAGAAAAGTGGCCTAGGGCGCGAGCTCGGACGTTACGGTTTTGATGAGTATTCTCAGTTCAAGGGCATTCACGTGACCTTGGGACGGCCGGATCCCTGGTTCTAGTGGGGTAGCTCACTCGGAAACTGGGGTAGAGGAGGAAAATCTCGGCTGGCGCGATCTTTGGTCGGAGCCCGCCAGCCGAGACATGGGTCTTTCGACCCGATTGCACATCCAAAGGGAGGATACGCAAAATGAAATTGACCAGATTGAAAACCGCAATGCTTGCGGCGTGCGCAGCTTTGGCCTTCACATCGACAGCCGTAGCGGCCGATGTCAAGGCGACGATGATCATATACCTTGATCCAAGTGTCCAGTTCTTTAACCCCGTCGTCAAAGGCGCACAAGATGCCGCGGCGCAGTTTGGCGTCGATCTCGACGTGCAATATGCCAACAACGACCCGGTCCGCCAAAACGACCTGATCGAGAGCGCCACGGTCAGCGGCGTCGACGGCATTGCCGTTGCAATCTCCAGTTCGGATGCGTTCGATGCAAGCATCTGCGCCGCTGTCAAGGCGGGCATCATCGTCATCGGTTTCAACAATGACGATCTGGAGGGCGCCAAGGGCAATTGCCGCCAGGCCTATGTCGGCATGAACGAGTTTGCCTCCGGGGTCGAGCTCGGCAATCGGATGATCGAGCAGTTCGGCCTGAAGGAAGGCGACGTGGTCTTCAACCCGCGCGAGATTCCCGAAGCCAGCTTCGCGGTTGCGCGTGGCGGCGGCATCGAAAAGGCGATGAAGGAAAAGGGCATCAAGGTGGAAACGGTGCGCTCCGGGCTTGATCCGGCCGAAGCACAGAACATCATCGCCCAGTTCCTGATCGCGAACCCGACAGTCAAGGCACTGTTCGGCACCGGGTCTGTCACTTCGACGGTCGGAGCAGGCGCCATCAAGGATGCCGGCGTCAACATTCCCTTCGGCGGCTTCGATCTCGCCGTCGAAATCGTTAATGCCGTGGAATCCGGCGCCATGTTCGCGACGATGGATCAGCAACCTTACCTGCAGGGTTATTATCCGATTGCCCAGATCGCTCTGGCAAAGAAATACGGTCTGACCCCGACCGACGTCGATACGGGCCAGGGCGCCTTTCTCGATAAGTCGCGCATCAGTTCAGTCAAGCCGCTGATCGGCAGCTACCGATAGAGCGCAGCGCGTGAAGACCTTCCGGCAACGGCCGGAAGGCTCACCTATTCCTGGAACAGAGTAACGACAGTGACCCACGCCATGACCGACAGTGCCGTGCCGAAATCGCGCACGAAAAAGCAATCGCTGCTGAAGCAGATCATGACCATGCCGGCCGGAGCGATTCTCCTGGTTTTCGCGGCCCTCCAAATCGTCTGCATCGCCGGAGCGCTCGCCTATCCCGACGACTTCCGTTACCTGTCACCGCAGAATCTGACGATCCTCATGAAGGCCATACCGGTACTGGGATGCCTGGCGCTGGGCGCTGGCATCTTGATGATTGCCGGTGAGTTCGATCTCTCTATCGGCTCCGTCTACACCTTGACGGCGGTCCTGATGGCGAGCCTCGTCGATGGTGGCATGAGTGCTTTCATCGCGGCACCGCTCGGCATTCTGCTGGGAGTGATGATTGGTCTCCTCAACGGCACGATCACGCTGCGCTTCGGCCTGCCATCCTTTATCGTCACGCTCGGTGGCCTCTTGTTCTGGCGCGGCGCCGTGCTGCTTTATAACGGCGCCGTCCAGGTACGGTTCGATCCGGAACCTGCCTTTTCGAGCCTGTTTGCCGGGACACTCCTCGGCATCAATGCCGCCTTCATCTGGATCATGCTGTTCGTTGCCGGTTTCTATTTGCTGCTGCACCGTCACAAATTCGGCAACCATGTGTTCGCCACCGGTGGCAATCCTGCCGCGGCAACGGCGATCGGCATCAACACTGACCGGGTCAAGCTGGTGGCCTTTGCCATTGCCGGCGGTATGGCGGCGGTTGCCGGCATCATCGCCACGGCGCGTGTCGGAAGCGTTCAGCCGGGGCAGGGTGCCGGGCTGGAGCTTCAGGCGATTGCCGCCTGCGTCATTGGCGGGCTTTCGCTGCGTGGCGGCCGCGGCTCGATCATCGGCATCTTCCTCGGGGTCATGCTGATCCACACGATCACCGATGTGCTTCTGCTGCTCAGAGCCCCAGGCTTCTACCTCGACATGTTTATCGCAACGCTGATCGTGGTCGCAGCCGCCTTCAATCATCTCATCGAACGCCGGGGGGCCGCATGATGCCGGCATCCAATCTTCTCGAACTGCACAATATTTCCAAGAGCTTTGGCGCGCTGACGGCGCTCAGGGATCTGAGCTTCCACATCGGCCCAAGCGAAGTCGTCGGCCTTCTCGGCGACAACGGCGCCGGCAAATCCACGACAGTCAATCTCATTTCGGGAATTTACAAACCGACCTCCGGCTACTTGAGCGTTGACGGTCAAAGGACGCTGTTCACCTGCCGGTCGGATTCCGCCGATGCAGGCATTGAAACGATCTACCAGAATACTGCGCTGGTGGATTCGCTCTCGATCACCCGCAATATCTTCATGGGCCGCGAGCGCACCGATGTTTTCGGCTTTCTCAAACAGGTCGAGATGCGCGACATCGCCATGGAGGTGCTGGAGAAGGCCGTCCATATTTCCGGTATAGATTCTCCCGACAAGTTGGTCGGGGACCTGTCCGGCGGCCAGAAGCAGGCCGTCGCCATCGCGCGCGCGGTCTTTTTCAAACGGCGAGTGCTGCTTCTCGACGAGCCGACCTCGGCCCTGTCGGTGCGCGAAACGGAAGCCCTGCTGGCGCAGGTGCTGAAGCTGAAGGCCGAGGGAGTGTCGAGCGTGCTGGTGACGCATAATCTCTACCACGCCTACCAGGTCTGCGACCGGTTTGTGATCATGAGCCATGGGACCAAGGTGTTCGATGTGAACAAGGCAGATACCAGTATCAGCCAGCTTACCGAATATGTCGTTCTCACCTGACCTTTCCATCAAACGCCAAGAGGCAAATGTCGTGACAATTTCCGTAAACGTGCGCCAGGTCGTTGGCCCAGAAGACGCTGCCGGGCGCAACACGAAAGCCTTGCGCGAAGGCTTCCTCATCGAAGGGCTCTTTTCAAAGGGCAACGTCAATCTCACCTACAGCCATCTCGACCGGATGATTGTCGGCGGCATTGTTCCCGTGGGAGAAGATCTGGTCATCGATCAGGTCAAGGAAACCGGCACCAGCCATTTCCTCGAACGCCGCGAGGCCGCCATTCTCAATATCGGCGGAAAGGGCATGGTCACTGTTGGCGGCGCCGATTATCCTCTTGGGTTTCAGGATGCGCTTTATGCCGGCATGGGCCAGGGGCGTCTTTCGTTCCGCAGCGACGAACCGGAGAATCCTGCCGAATTCTATCTGCTGAGTGCACCTGCGCACCGTGCTTGCCCGACAGTGCTGATCACGCTCGAGATGGCCAGGAAGGTGCGCATGGGGTCGGCCGAAGAGGCCAATGCCCGTACGATCAACCAATATGTGCATCCGGATGTCTGCGAAAGCTGCCAACTCCTTGTCGGTCTGACGATATTCGAGCCCGGTTCCGTCTGGAACACCATGCCCGCGCATGTCCATGACCGGCGCATGGAGGTGTATCTCTACTTCGGCATGGAAGAGGCGACCCGTGTCTTCCATTTCATGGGTGAACCGCACGAAACGCGGCATCTGGTTCTGAAAAGCCATGATGCGGTACTGTCGCCGGGATGGTCCATCCACTCCGGCGCCGGCACCGGCCGGTATTCCTTTATCTGGGCAATGGCTGGCGATAACATGAGCTTCACCGACATGGACAAGGTTCCGATGGAAGGTTTGCGATGAATCCGTTCGATCTTTCCGGCCAGTGCGCCGTTGTCACCGGTGCCAACACGGGCATCGGCCAGGCGATTGCCGTCGGCCTTGCAGGTGCCGGTGCCGACATTATCGGCGTCGGGCGTTCGCCAATGGAGGAAACCGCAGCCCTTGTGGTGGCCCGCGGCCGGTCGTTTCATCCTCTTTTTGCAGATCTTTCCAGGATGGACGAGGTGCGCGGAGTGGTGGAGCAAACAGCAGCCGTTGGCAACCGCCCGAATATTCTTGTCAATAATGCCGGAATCATCCGCCGGGCCGATACGATCGATTTCACCGAGGAGGACTGGGATGCCGTCATGGACACCAATCTGAAATCGGCGTTCTTTCTCTCCCAGTCCTTCGCTCGCGTGGCGATGGCGGCCAAGATGCCCGCCAAGATCATCAACATCGCCTCGCTCCTGTCGTTCCAGGGCGGCATTCGCGTTGCATCCTACACGGCGGCAAAGAGCGGCCTTGCAGGCCTGACACGGCTGATGGCAAACGAGTGGGCAGCCCATGGCATCAACGTCAACGCCATTGCCCCGGGCTATGTCGAGACCAACAACACCGCGGCGCTGCGGGCGGATGCCGAACGCAATGCCGATATCCTGAAACGCATCCCGGCCGGGCGCTGGGCGCGAGCCGACGATATGGCTGGAGCGGCCGTCTTCCTCGCTTCCCGCGCGTCGGACTACGTGCACGGCACGATCCTTCCCGTGGATGGTGGATGGCTGGCGCGGTAAGAACGAGAATATCAGCGTCAGTCGCTGATCATAGGTTGTCCTGATCGCCCGAGTGATTGCGCTTGCAAACGAATGATGAAGTACGGTAACAAGCGCCAAATGTAGGGAGCTGACTCTTGATCAGCGGATCGCAGGTCGATCCCTACTGTGCCCACCACTCTTTTGCCAAAGGGCCGCACGGCCCTTTTTTCATGTCTGAGAAAACTAGAGGAGATCTCCATGAGCATCCGCCGCATCGAAGTTGGACCGCGTATGAGCCAGGCCGTCATCCACGGCAACACTGTTTATCTCGCTGGACAGGTCGGCGGTCCCGGCAAGAGCGTAACAGAGCAGACGAAGGATGTTCTGGCTGCGGTCGATCGGCTGCTCAAGGAAGCAGGCACCGACAAATCGAAGCTGTTGCAGGCTATCATCTGGCTCGACGATATGAAGGATTTCGGTGAGATGAATGCCGTTTGGGACGCCTGGGTCGATCCTGCCAATACACCTGCCCGCGCGACCGGCGAAGCCAAGCTTGCAACGCCGGAGTACAAGGTTGAAATCATCGTCACCGCGGCAATTTAATCCACGCGGCCGGTTGGGCGCTGAATAACCGGACGCTGGTGAGATTAACTGTTCCTGTGGCTGAAATACGCAAGTAAATTGCTTCAACGCACTGGATTTTTGGCGCGGAAATGAATAAAGTCCGCGCTTCTCCGGGATTGCCGTAGTGGCAATTCTTCAAACGCTTGTCTGATTGCGGTTAAATTCTCACCTGCAAGGCGAGACAAGCATGGGTAAGGAAAACGATTGCAAGTTCTCGTCCGTGATAACAATGTTGAACAGGCCCTCCGGGTACTGAAGAAGAAGATGCAGCGGGAAGGTCTCTTCCGCGAAATGAAGGCGCGCCAGGCGTTTGAAAAGCCATCCGAGCGCCGTGTCCGTGAAAAGGCAGAAGCCGTGAGCCGCGCTCGCAAAGCTGCACGCAAGCAGGCTCAGCGCGAAGGCCTGTTGCCCGGTCCGAAGAAGAAAGAACGTATTGCCCGCCCAGCCGGCAACAATGGCAGCGATTTCAACAACCGATAATCCATGACCGGTCACCCGGTCATTCTATAAACGCAGAACCCGCATGGCCCAGGCCGTCGCGGGTTTGTTTTTGTGATTACCCCGGCGTTCCACCTTGAGTTAAAAGATGCGGCGTTCTCCGGAGAACTTGCCCGACGGAACTCTCCAACCGCTCTCATGTTACACATATCGAATCCTATGGAGGCTCATCAGATGGCATTGAGACTGAATACCATAATCGCCAGTACACGGCCGGGCCGCGGTGGCCCTGCGGTTGCAAACTGGTTTTACGAATTCGCCAGGAAGGATGGGCGGTTCGAACCGGTACTTGTCGACCTTGCCGAAGTGAACCTTCCGATCCTCGACGAGCCGAACCATCCGAAAATGAAGAAGTATGAACATGCACACACGAAAAAGTGGAGCGATATCGTCGATTCCGCCGACGCTTATGTTTTCGTCACGCCCGAGTATGATTACAACGCGCCGCCATCCTTGACCAACGCCCTGATTTATCTGTTCAATGAATGGAGCTACAAGCCGGCGGCCTTTGTCAGCTATGGCGGTATATCGGGTGGTCTGCGCTCGGTCGAATCCATCAAGGGGTTGATTGCAGGGTTGCACATGGTTCCGATTCCCGAAGGTGTGCCGGTCCCCAATTACAGGCAGTTCATCAATGACGAGGGTGTGTTCGAGGCGAACGATCCGATGACAGCCGGTGCAGCGACAATGCTGAGCGAATTGCTCAAATGGGCGACAGCGCTGAAGCCTCTCCGCGCTTCCTGAGGCCTCGACCCGCTTGACAATCATGTTTCCAGCGGGTCACATGAACACATTCACCAGGGGGGTCCCGACAAGGGGCTGAGATACTGCTGGCTTTTGCAGCGCAGTGACCCGTTGAACCTGATCCAGTTCATACTGGCGTAGGGACGGTGCAAAAGTCTTCGCGTGGAGTGTTCAGGCACTCGGTCTATCATCCGACTCGCGAACTCCTTTCATCCTTCCGGCACAGAACTGGGTTTCCACGCACTTGCTGCGCCACGCATCCACTGATTGGACGCATCATGGCCAGCAACACTTTTAATGGCTCATGATCCTTATCCAAAAAGGAAGCGCTTTTTGGGGTCATGAGCGGGCAAAGGAACCTGATGATGACCGTATCCAATCCGACAACTTCCAAGGCACCAGCCGTTTCGACGGGGCCTTTGCCTGCCTCGACAAAGATATACAAGGCCGGGCAGATACATCCCAATATCCGTGTGCCGATGCGCGAGATCGCCGTCCATCCAACGGCCGGTGAGCCCAACGTGGCAGTCTATGATTCCTCGGGTCCCTACAGCGATCCGACAGCAGGGATCGATATCGCCAAGGGAATTGCGCGCATTCGCGAAAGCTGGCTTGTGGGGCAAGGCGACCTCCATGCCTATGATGGCCGTTGCGTGATCCCTGCGGACAATGGCTTTGCCACGGGCGAACGGCTCACCCCGGAATTTCCTGTCCGCAACCGGCCGCTGAAGGCGGCCGGCGGCAAAGCGGTAACCCAGCTTGCCTATGCGCGGGCCGGGATCATCACGCCCGAAATGGAATATGTCGCGATTCGCGAAAATCTCGGTCGCGAGGCCGCAAGGAGCGGCGTCCTGCGCGATGGCGAATCGTTCGGGGCATCGATCCCCGATCATGTGACTCCGGAGTTCGTACGCGACGAAATTGCCCGGGGGCGGGCGATCATTCCTGCCAATGTCAATCATCCCGAGCTCGAACCGATGATCATCGGCCGCAATTTCCTGGTCAAGATCAACGCCAATATCGGAAATTCTGCAGTGACGTCCTCCATGGAAGAGGAGGTGGAAAAGATGGTCTGGGCGATACGCTGGGGCGCCGACACGGTGATGGACCTTTCCACCGGGCGCAACATCCACAACATTCGCGAATGGATCATCCGCAACTCGCCAGTGCCGATCGGCACTGTTCCGCTCTATCAGGCGCTGGAAAAAGTCGACGGCATTGCCGAGAACCTGACGTGGGAAACATACCGCGACACGTTGATCGAGCAGGCCGAACAGGGTGTGGATTATTTCACCATTCATGCGGGCGTGCGGCTCCACTATATTCCGCTGACCGTGAACCGCGTGACCGGAATTGTGTCGCGGGGCGGATCGATCATGGCGAAGTGGTGCCTGCATCACCATCGCGAAAGCTTCCTCTACGAACATTTCGGGGAGATCTGCGATATTTGCCGCGCCTATGATGTGAGTTTTTCCCTGGGCGATGGTCTACGCCCGGGGTCGATCGCCGATGCCAACGATGCAGCGCAGTTTGCCGAGCTCGAGACGCTTGGAGAACTTACGCAGATTGCGTGGGCCAAGGATTGCCAGGTGATGATCGAGGGTCCGGGCCACGTGCCGATGCACAAGATCAAGGAAAACATGGATAAGCAACTCGCCGTTTGCGGCGAGGCGCCGTTTTATACGCTTGGACCGCTCACAACCGATATTGCTCCCGGCTACGATCACATCACGTCGGGGATCGGTGCCGCGATGATCGGCTGGTTCGGCACGGCGATGCTTTGCTACGTCACGCCGAAAGAGCACCTCGGCCTGCCAAACCGCGACGATGTGAAAATTGGCGTGATTACCTACAAGATCGCCGCCCATGCCGCCGACCTCGCCAAAGGACATCCCGCGGCGCAACTTCGCGATGATGCCCTATCGCGGGCGCGTTTCGAATTTCGCTGGGAGGACCAGTTCAACCTGTCGCTCGATCCGGAGACTGCACGTCTCTATCATGATGAGACCTTGCCGAAAGAGGCACACAAGGTGGCGCATTTCTGCTCGATGTGCGGCCCGAAATTCTGCTCCATGCGCATCTCCCACGATATCCGGGCCGAGGCGCAAAAAGAAGGCATGGCCGCCATGGCGGAGAAGTTTCGCGAGGGCGGCAGTCTATACATGCCGCTGAACGAAAGTGCCTGACGGTTTGAGCGTACTCGTGCAGGGCGCCGGTGTTGCAGGGCTTGCGGTCGCGCACGAACTCGCATCACGCGGCGCCCGCGTTACGGTACTCAACCCGGCGAAGGGCAACCAGGCTGCATCCTGGTTTGCAGGAGGCATGCTGGCACCTTATTGCGAGCGGGAAAGCGCTGAGCAGGCTGTCGTCGCGCTTGGCCAGCGAGCCGCCGGATGGTGGGAGGCAGTGCTGCCAGGCTCTGTTATTCGCAATGGCACGCTGGTCCTCGCGCCAGCACGTGACGTCAAGGAGCTCGAAAGGTTCGGATCGCGGACGTCGGGATTCGAGTGGACTGATGGAGACTCAATCGCCGTGCTGGAACCGGACCTGGCGGGACGTTTTCGCAAAGGCCTCTTTTTCAGGGAGGAAGCGCATCTCGATCCCCGTCGCGCGCTGATCGATCTCGCAACTTCACTTGCAAGTGCCGGTGTCGCATTCGAGAATGACCCGGCCGCAACGGCCGGATTCGACTGGACTGTCCAGTGCACTGGTTATTCCCCTGACAATGCGGATATGCGGGGGGTGCGCGGCGAGATGCTGATCTTGCGAACGCGGGACATCTCTTTGTCCCGTCCCGTTCGGCTCGTACATCCGCGCATTCCTGTCTATGTCGTACCGCGAACCGACCATACATTCATGGTGGGCGCGACGATGATAGAGAGCGATTGGCAAGGGCCGATTACTGCCCGCTCCATGATGGAATTGCTGAATGCCGCCTATAGCCTGCATCCGGCATTCGGCGAGGCCGAGATACTGGAGACGGGAGTAGGCATTCGCCCGGCGTATAACGACAATCTGCCGCGCGTCATCCGCATGGGAAACATCATCAGCATCAACGGGCTCTATAGGCATGGCTTTCTGCTGGCGCCCGCGATGGCAGCGCAGGCGGCGGACCTGATCTTGAAGGAAAGGAGTGCAAGACATTGAAATTGATCGTCAACGGAGAGCCGCATGATGTGTCGGCGCGATTACTCGATGGACTACTTGCCGAACTCGAGTTTGACGGCGAATGGCTGGCCACGGCGGTGAATGGTGAACTCGTGCGTCCGAGGGAACGTCCGACTTGCCACCTGAGCGAGGGCGACCGGGTCGAGATTCTTACACCGAGGCAAGGAGGCTGAGCATGCTGAAGCTCTATGACACCGAGTTGATGTCGCGCCTGTTGCTCGGCACGGCGCAATATCCTTCGCCCGCCACCCTGATGGATGCAATAAAGGCATCCGGCACGAAGATCGTCACTGTTTCGCTGCGGCGGGAAATGGCAGGGGGCAAATCCGGCGACGGGTTCTGGTCCTTGATCCGATCACTCGGGACGCACGTGCTGCCGAACACGGCGGGATGTCATAGTGTGAAAGAAGCCGTGCTCACGGCGCAAATGGCTCGGGATGTTTTTGGGACCGACTGGATCAAGCTCGAGATTATCGGCAATCATGATACATTGCAGCCGGATGTATTCGCGCTGGTGGAGGCCGCCCGGGTACTATCGGAGGATGGCTTCAACGTCTTTCCCTATACAACGGACGATCTGATCGTTGCCGAACGCCTGCTCGACGCCGGGTGCAAGGTCCTGATGCCCTGGTGCGCCCCGATCGGCTCTGCTCTCGGACCGCTCAACTTGCACGCACTACGTTCCTTACGCGCCCATTTTCCGGACGTGACGATGATCGTTGACGCAGGTCTCGGCCGTCCATCGCATGCTGTAACGGTCATGGAGCTTGGGTTCGATGCCATTCTGCTGAACACGGCCGTGGCGAAGGCTGGCGATCCCGTGGCAATGGCGAGAGCTTTTGCGACGGCCGTTGATGCGGGGTACACGGCTTTTCACGCAGGGATGCTCGAGCCACGCGACGTCGCAGTGCCTTCGACCCCGGTTATCGGCCGGGCGGTGTTCACCTGACGGCTCTGTTTCAGCCGATCAGTTCGGCGAGTTTTGTGGTCTGACCGTAGACGAGGCAATCGGCGATGGTCGTCTTGTCCAGCACGGCGCGGGTGACATCGGCAACCTCGTTGAAGACGTGCCGAATTTCGCATGTCGCTTCATCCTGGCAATCCTCGCAGCGACGATAGGCGATCTTGCTGAGGCATGGCAGGGGGGCGATGGGACCATCAATGAGGCGCAGCACCTCGCCAAACGTGATCGTTTCGGCGGGCTTGAGCAGTAGATAGCCACCCATTTTACCGCGACGGCTCATGACGAGACCCTGGCGCTTCAGGTCCAGCAATATCTGCTCGAGGAACTTCTTCGGAATGTTCTGTTCTTCTGCGATGTCCGAGATGAAGAGGGCTTTCCCGGCATCTGCCCTGGCAAGAACGACCAGTGCCCGCAGAGCATATTTAGCCTTTTGCGATATCATTTTTCTTTGCCTGACTACCAGTGTGGTGCAGTCATAGTCCCTCGCGGCGCATTTTCTAGTGTGAAAATGCTAAAATTTTGTTTTTTTGCTGATGGAGAAGTGTCTTCAAAACAATGTGTAAGGCGCTGAAAAATAATGCTTCATTAACCTATTGCACCGCGGCGCAGCGGTTCTGATACACGATTAGTTTGGTAGTGATTATTGACAAATGATTTCAAGCGGTCATCATCAGGTATCAGCTGGCTCATAAGGCACTGCAACCGAGCTGTTAGATGGAGGTGGCAATGTACAGTGAAGTATCAGGCATTTTCAGCCGGGCAGAACGGTTGTGGCGCGAGGTTTTTGCCGCAGAGACTCTTGATGGTGATGCCGCGGATTGCGGGCAGCGCGACGGCGAACGAGCCTCAACCGGAAAGACGCGCAGGCGGACAGAGGATGATTTTCTCTGGTGCTGGCAGCATCGCGGGTTCTGGTGACGAGATGACGGTCCCTGACCAAAAGGTGCGTGACCTGGTCGTTGGCAAACTCGCGTGCTGAATACCGCTCAGTCCGCAGCATTCGATTCCGTTTACGCCGGGCAAGTTGGAAAAAATATCCTTCCGTAATGGCCGGTTTACCGTCACTCTCGCAAAAAACGTCTAGCACCTTGATGCAGGCGTGGCAGCGGGAGAATCCAATGAAAAGACTTTTTGTATACGCAGCCCTGGCTCTGGGTGTGAGTTTGACACCGGTCAAGGCCGCCGACGAACCAACCGAAATCCTGAACGTTTCCTACGATATTTCCCGCGAGCTATACGAGCAGATCGACACGGCATTCGCAGCCGACTACAAAAAGCAATCCGGCAAGGATATCACCGTCAATCAATCGCATGCCGGATCTTCTAAACAGGCGCGGTCGATCCTTGAAGGTCTTCAGGCCGATGTCGTCACCTTCAATCAGGTGACAGACGTTCAGGTATTGCACGACAAGGGTAACCTCATCCCTGCGGACTGGCAGACGCGCCTTCCGAACAATTCTTCTCCCTATTATTCATTGCCAGCTTTCCTCGTCCGGGCGGGAAATCCAAAGAACATCAAGAGCTGGGACGATCTCGTTCGTGATGATGTCAAGGTGATCTTCCCCAATCCGAAGACTTCGGGCAATGCGCGCTACACCTATCTGGCCGCCTATGCCTTTGCATTGGAAAAGTTCAACAAGGACGATGCAAAAGCCCAGGAATTCGTGAAGAAGCTGCTTGCAAATGTTCCGGTGTTCGATACCGGCGGGCGCGGGTCCACGACGACTTTCGCCGAGCGCGGCATAGGGGACGTGCTCATCACATTCGAGGCCGAGGTTCTCGGCACGCGCAAGCAGCTCGGCGAAGACAAATACGAGGCGGTCGTACCGCCAGTCAGCCTTCTGGCGGAATTTCCGGTGACAGTGGTCGACAAGGTCGTGGACCAGCGCGGCTCGCGCACAATCGCCGAGAGCTATCTGAAGTTCCTTTACTCAGGGGAAGGGCAGGACATTCTTGCGCGCAACTACAACCGCGTGAACGATGAAAGTGTGAAGGCAAAATATGCTGCACAATTTCCAGAAACCCGTCTCTTGACTGTTGACGACGTTTTCGGTGGCTGGACCAAAGTGACGAAGGACCAGTTTTCAGAAGGTGGAATCCTGGACAAGGTATTTACGAAACGCTGATTTTTTTGACAATAGTGGCGCGGTGTGTGAACGCGCCACTTTCTCTCAACCAACGCTTGCGTTCGTTCCGACATAAGCTAGAACTTCCTCATGTTTTTTAGTTCCAGTCAGCGTGGTATATTGCCCGGATTTGGTCTCACGCTCGGTGTGACCCTGCTTTACTTCGTCATTATTGTCGCCCTGCCGCTTCTGGCCATGCTCTATAAGTCGTACAATCTAGGCTGGATTGATTTCTGGACGATCGTTTCATCGGAACGAGCTCTGGCGACTTACCGCATTACGATCGGCGCCGCGGCGCTCGCGACTGTGTTCAACGCCATTTTCGGAGTTTTACTGGCTTGGGTCCTCGTTCGATACGAGTTTCCGGGTCGCCGTCTTCTCGATGCGGCGGTCGATTTGCCGTTTGCCCTTCCAACGGCGGTTGCCGGACTTGCACTGGTGACGGTCTTTTCGTCCAATGGCTGGTTTGGCCAATATCTGGAACCGCTGGGTATCAAGGTCGCCTATGCGCCACTCGGCATCGCTCTCGCGATGATGTTTACCAGTATCCCCTTCGTTATCCGAACCGTGCAGCCTGTGCTGGAAGATGTTGCCACCGACGTCGAGGAGGCGGCGCGTTCACTGGGCGCGACTAATTGGCAGATATTTGCAAGGATTATCTGGCCCGCCATCCTTCCGGCATTCATTGCGGGATGCAGCCTTTCCTTTGCGCGCAGCCTTGGTGAGTTTGGCGCAATCGTCTTCATCTCCGGTAATCTGCCGTTCGAGACCGAAGTCATGTCGCTTCTCGTTTTTATCCGCCTGGATGAATACGATTATCCGGCGGCCGCGGCGCTGGCCACGGTGATGCTCGTAACCGCTTTCGCGATGCTGTTCATCACCAACTCAATTCAAGCCTGGCAGTTACGCTATGCAGACCGCAACTAATCTCGCTGTTCCCGCGACAGCTGGCCGATCAACGAGACGGCACGGCATCGCGCCCTTGCGCCGGTCGCAGTGGTTGCTGGTCATGACTGCCATCATCCTGTCGGTTCTGATCATAGGCGTTCCGATGGCGGTGATCTTCACCTACGCTTTCCGGGAAGGTGTCGCCGTCTATTTCTCGCAGATCGCCCAACCCGCCACACTGCATGCAGTGTGGCTGACCGTGCTTACGGCACTGGTCGTGGTGCCGATCAACATGGTCTTCGGCATCTGCGTGGCATGGCTGGTGACGCGCTTTCGCTTTCCCGGGAGGCAGCTTCTGGTCACGTTCATCGAGATTCCATTCTCAGTTTCTCCCATCGTCGCGGGTGTGACGTATCTTTTTCTCTACGGCAGCCAGGGTCTTCTCGGGCCGCTGCTGGAGAGCTACGACATCAAGATCATGTTCACTGTGCCGGCGATCTTTCTGGTAAGTCTGTTTGTGACCAGCCCGTTCGTGGCGCGTGAGCTCATTCCGTTGATGCAAGCCCAGGGTAGCGAAGACGAGGAGGCAGCGATCACGCTCGGCGCAACGGGCTTGCAGACGTTCTTTTACGTCACCTTGCCGAATATCCGCTGGGCACTGCTTTATGGCGCGGTTCTGTGCAACGCGCGCGTCATGGGAGAGTTCGGCGCCGTGTCTGTTGTCTCCGGCGCCATCCGGGGTCAGACCAACACATTGCCTCTGCAGATTGAACTCCTGTTCAACGACTACAACGTGACCGGAGCATTTGCTGCTTCATCGACATTGGCATTGATCGCCGTGGTGACGCTCATTTTGAAGTATCTGCTTGAACGCAAGCAGATGAGCTAGGCCGCTCGCCGGGTGCGAAGATCAATCCGGGGCCGACGCAGGGAACCGGCGAGGATATGGGCCTCCGGCCAAGAGCCAAAACCGCTTTCGACATTGATATGTCCGGCGTTTTTCACGTCGACGAAACCAGATCCCCAAACTTCCGACAGTGCCCGTGCCTTGTTAAAGGACATATAGGGATCGTCGCGGCTGGCAACAACGATAGAGGGGAAGCCGAGCTTTTGGCGTGGCAATGGGGCAAAGCTGCGAAACTTTGGATCCTGGACAGCCATGCGTTCAGCGTCGGCGGGCGCGACCAAAAGCGCCCCGGCGACATGCGCCGCTGACGGACGGCTTGCGAGGTGGGTGACGAGAACGCATCCAAGACTATGCGCCACGAGAACGGCGCCGGGTGTTTCGGCAAGCGCCGCCTCGAGAACGTGAAGCCATTGGGTCAGGACCGGATTTTCCCAATCGTCCTGCTGAACCAGACGGGCTGTCTCATCCTCGAGCAGCCACTGACGTTGCCAATGGCCCTTATCCGATCCGCGATAGCCCGGAATGATCAATGTCGTCATGCGCCACCACTCCTTGTAGTAGATGCGTTGTTGAGGCGAAGTGACTGTATGAATAGGGCGGCGAAGCCAGTTCTTGAAGAAATGGCGCACTAAAGTCCAACGGATATGGAAATATTCCTTGCGTGAGATCCCGCCAAGTTGAAATTGGCTTCAGGTCTCGCCATCCTTCTTGTACCAGCGCAACAGCAGTTGCGAGCGCTCGAAGTACAAAACCACAAGGAGCGAGAGGGCAAATGGAATCAGCAGGTAGAAAAGCCGGAAGATGATCAGCGCCGCGAGCACGTCGGCCTGGTTCATGTCGGGCAATCCCGTCAGAAAAACCAGCTCAAGCACACCAAGGCCACCTGGCGCATGCGAGATCAGGGCTGCAGAAAATGAAACGAGAAATATCCCGAGAATGACCAGGTAGCCCGGATTTCCTGCGGCCGGAAGGGTGAAATAGATGATTGCGGCTGCACCGATGAGTTCCAGCGGACCAACGATCAATTGCTGCGCCACGACCGGAAGCCGTGGATATTCCAGCGTGAAGCGGCGGATGCGGAGCGGCTTGAAGTGCAGCCAGCTGCCGAACACGTAAAGCAACACAATCGCCAGAGCACCAAGACCCAGCACGTAACTCAGGGAAATCGGCAGTTCCGCGTTGAATCGCTGCAGGAGCTGCGGCTCGATGAGGAGAACGACTGCACTCAGTGCCATTACACCCAAAATGAAGGTGAACGAGCAAAAAGCAATCAGCAGGGCAATTTCCGGGCCGCTCATCCCTTGCGAGGAGTAGGCGCGGTATCGAACAACTGCGCCTGAAAGGACCGACGCGCCTATATTATGCGAAAGCGCATAGGTGGTAAACGAGCAAAGCGCGATGAACAACCACGATATCTTGCGGCGAAGATGCAGCAAGGCGATGCGATCATAACCGGCCAGGGCCGCATAGGCTACGAGGGATGCAAGGGCGGCCAGAAACCAGCGATGCGGCGGAATGGCATAAAGGCTATGGAGCACGTCATCCAGCGAAATACTCCGCAACTCCTTGTAAAGGAGCCAAACGGAAATTCCGACGGCCGCCAGCCCGACGACCGGCCATACATAGTCCTTCAACTTCATGCTATTTCCTGCTCACCCATTCCTGTTACTGAACCGTTTATTATTGTTTTTCGGTCAATGGCTGCTCCAGCTCAGGTTTATCCAGATCGAGAATATGTGCCACGATACCGCGAGCGATTTCCCGTTCGCCCATGATGACCGCGTCCGCACCCAAATCCTGAAGATGCTGTACCTCCGCATCCGAATGGGCCCTGGCCAGGATGCTGATGAGCGGGTTTGCCGCGCGCGCCTTGACTACGATCTGTCCCGCTTCGAACGCATTCGGAATGGCGATAATGAGTTGACGCGCCTGTGCCAGATTGGCTGCGGCAAGAATATCGCCACTCGCTGCGTTGCCGACGATCGTCTCGATGTTGTCATCGAGCAGTTTTGCCACGGTCTTATCAGCGTCCTCGATGACAAGGAATGGCTTGCCCACTTCCTTCAGCGCATCACCCACCAGGCTGCCGACGCGGCCATAGCCTACAAGTACGGCGTGATCGGTCAATGTCGTTGGGCGAATCTCTTCCACGTCAGGTTCAAGCTCTGCGGCGGTTTTTTCGGCCGCAGGTTCCTCAGGGGGGCGTTTTTCGAGTCTTGGCCGCAGATAGGTGACGCCGGCAAATACCAGGGGGTTTAGAAGGATCGAAAGAATGGCGCCCCCGAGAATGAGGTCGCGGCCTTCTTCGGGCAACATTCCCAATCCGACTCCGAGTTCGGCGAGGATGAAAGAAAACTCGCCGATCTGCGCCAGGCTCGCTGAAATGATGAGGGCAGTCCCCGTGGGATAACCGAAGGCACGCACGATCGCAAAGGCAGCGAGAGACTTGCCGATAACGATGATGGCAAGGGTCGCAAGCAATGGCAGCGGATCGTTGACGATCGTCATGGGATCGAACAGCATGCCGACCGAGACAAAGAAGAGCACGGCGAAAGCGTCGCGCAACGGCAGGGATTCTTCGGCGGCGCGGTGGCTGAGTTCTGATTCGCTCATGATCATGCCCGCGAAAAACGCTCCGAGCGCGAGCGAAACCCCGAACAGCTTCGACGCACCGAAAGCGGCACCGAGAGCGATTGCCAGTACGGCAAGCCGGAAGAGCTCGCGTGAACCCGTGTGCGCGATTGCATGCAGGGTCCACGGTATGACGCGGCGCCCGACAATCAGCATGAGTGCGACAAAGGCAGCAACCTTGCCGAAGGTGAGGGCAATGACGCCGCCAATGCCGAGGTCGAAATAGGCCACGAGCGGATCGCTGGCCGCATGTATCGCGCCGCCATTGGCGCTGCTTCCATTGAGGGCTCCGGCAATGGCGGGCAGCAGGACGAGCGCCAGAACCATTGCAAGGTCTTCTACTATCAGCCAGCCGACGGCGATGCGCCCGCGTTCGGTCTCAATCAGACGGCGCTCCTGCATGGCACGAAGCAGGACCACGGTGCTGGCAACGGACAGGGCAAGGCCGAAGACGAAGCCGGCCTGCATGTTCCAGCCCAGAATCCAGGCGAGTGCAGCACCCAACAGGGTTGCGGCGACAATCTGGACGATCGCTCCGGGGATGGCGATGGCGCGAACAGAAAGGAGATCCTTGAGGGAGAAATGCAATCCCACGCCAAACATGAGCAGAATGACGCCTATTTCGGCGAGTTCCGAGGCAAGTTCCTGATCCGCGACAAATCCTGGAGTATGCGAGCCGGCGAGCACCCCGGCGACAAGATAGCCGACGAGGGGAGGAATACGCAGACGATTGGCAATCGCACCGAAGATGAAGGCCAGCACCAGGCCTATGACGATTGTCGCAATCAGCGGCGTTTCATGAGGCATATGTCGGCGTCTCCTCCTTGAGGTACGTTGCTATTCTTGCCACGGCGGCCTGTGATGGCGTTGTTCTGTGATCGAGTGCTCACGTGTCGAATTCACGCTGCTCCGGTTCTAGAAACTACCATTTCGGCTCGCCCTGAACTGAATCTCAACGCACCCTGAACTCTGTTTGCGGTGATTGATGTCCTGCGAACAATCTGTGTTGCAGCAGTATTGCGTACCGGGGAAGGCTTGCAAACCGATTTCGTCCATAGTGCGGCGCGGGAGATGCGATTTTCTCCCGCGCCGCAAATAGTTAGCGTTGAACGCTAAGTTTCTGGCCTATCAGCTCTGGATGAGCGGCTTCTCGCTGGAGCCGATGCGGTGTGCATGGTTCTTTTCCCACCACGTCCCGAGCAGCAGGAGAATCGGCGCTGCGATAAAGAGGGATGAACTGGTTGCGATGACCACGCCGAAGAGCATTGGCAGTGCGAAGTTTTCCACCGCCTTGCCTCCCCATATCGCCATGGGAAGCATGGCAAGGAACACCGTGAGCGATGTGTATATACAACGTGCCAGGGTCTGGTTGATAGACAGGTCGATGATCTGGCGCAACGGCATTTTCTTATGAATGCGCAGGTTCTCTCGCATGCGGTCATAGACCACGACCTTGTCGTTGACCGAGTAACCGATGATCGTCAAAAGGGCGGCAATTGCCGTGAGGTTGAAATCAAGCCCCATCAGGGCAAAGAAGCCTACGGTCTTCGTCGTGTCGAGGATCAGGGTCGCGATAGCGCCAAGAGCGAAGTGCCACTCGAACCGCCACCAGATATAGAGCAGCATGGCGATGCTGGCGAGCACGACGGCGAGAATACCGGAGCGCGCAAGCTCACTGCTGACCTTCGGGCCGACCACCTCGGAGCTTTCTATCTTGACGCCAGGATCAAGCTGCTGGATGGACGCCTTGACCTTGGTCACTGCCGCGGTCTGCGCTTCCTCGCCACCTTCCTGCCGCTGGACGCGGATAAGCACCTTGTCGTCGCCGCCTGCTTGCTGAAGTGCAACTTCGCCAAGCCCAAGGCCTTCGAGGGTGGCGCGCATCGTAGCAAGATCCGCAGGCTTGGAGGTTGTTACCTCAACCTGAATACCGCCCTTGAAGTCGATGCCGTAGTTGAGCCCTGGATGTATGAACAGGACAACCGAGGCTATCGACAGGAAGATGGAGACGCCAATGCCGAAAAAACGGGCGTTCATGAAGGAGATATTAGTATTTTCGGGCACGAGTTTGAACAGATGCTCGATACGAATGGTCTTCATCTTACGGCGGCGGACAATTGCCGTCATGATGATGCGAACCACGGTGACGGCGGTGAACATCGAGACGAGCGCGCCGATGATCATCGTGATGGCGAAGCCGCGTACCGGGCCTGTGCCAAACAGGAAGAGCAGGAAGGTCGCGATAAGGTGCGTGGCATTGGCATCGACAATGGTGGAATAGGCCAGTTTGAAGCCCCGGTCGACCGCCGCCATTGCCCCGATGCCTTTGCGGGCTTCTTCACGAATGCGCTCGTTGATGAGGATGTTCGCGTCGACCGCAAAACCGATGCCGAGGATAATAGCGGCAATGCCGGGCAGGGTAAGAGTCGCTCCGATCAGGCTCAAAATCCCGAAAGTCAGGATGACGTTCAGGGCAAGCGCGAAGTTGGCGATAAGACCCCAGCCGCTGTAAAGTACGAAAATGAAGCCGACAACCAGCGCAAATCCGATAAGCCCGGTCAGCAGACCCATTTTGATGACGTCGCCGCCAAGATCAGGACCGACGGTCCGTTCTTCGATGACGGTGAGCGGGGCGGGCAGAGCGCCGGCACGCAGGAGAGCTGCGGTGGTGACTGTGTCCTCGACCGTGAAATTACCTGTAATCTGGCCGGAGCCGCCGGTGATTGGCACCTGGATGACCGGTGCCGTCAGCACTTTCCCGTCGAGCACGATGGCGAAGGGCCGGCCGACATTCTGGCTGGTGATATCGGCAAACTGACGAGCGCCGACATTGTCGAAGCGGAATGAAATGATCGGCTGATTGGTCTGTTGATCGAACGCAGCGCGGGCATCGGTCAAACGTTCACCACTGAGCGCAACGCGGTCTTCGACCGGATAGGTGATCGCCGGATCCTTTGCATCAGGCAATATCGACACGCCGGGAGGAGGCGTATCGCCAGCGTTGCGATCCGCAACCATATGGAATGTCATCTTGGCGGTGCTGCCGAGCAGGGCGCGCAACTGGCTTGGATCCTGCAGACCCGGAAGCTGGACCACGATACGATCGGATCCGACGCGCTGGATGGATGGTTCGGCGACACCGACCTGGTCGACGCGGCGGCGGACAATTTCGAGACTTTGCGTCAGCGCGTTGTCAAGTTTGTCCTTCATGCCGGCTGCTGTCAGCGTCAGGCGAACCTGATTGTCATTCGTGGTGATATCGATATCGCTGACCGGCGCTGCGAACCCGACCTGCGCAACCTGCGTCGTCAGATCGCGCAACGCGGCAACGGCTGCATCGCTCTGGCTTGCATCGGCGAGCGTGACAACGACGCTGTCTCCGGCGACCCGGACAGACTGCGGCTGGATCTTAGCCGTGCGAAGATGACCTCGCGTGTCATCAAGGATTGACCGCATGCGGTCTTTCTTGAGCGCTGCCGCATCAACTTCAAGAACCAGATAGGATCCGCCGCGAAGGTCAAGACCAAGAGCGACCTGTTTCTTGGGGAACCAGCTCGGCAGGGCCTCCAGCTGTGCCTTGGTGAACGCATTGGGAAGGGCGAGGACAATACCCACCAGAATAATAGCAATGTAGGTCCACAGGACCCATCTCGACGTACGCATATCTTATGTTCCGTTATGAAGTGCGGGCGCGCTGCCGAGAACTGATCCAAGAGTTGCCTGGCGGCCGCCGGTGTTTGTTTTCGTCGCTTCCTGTCTGGAAACGGTGATTTCAGGCCACGGCAACGGGTGGAGCGCGGGCGCTGAAAAAAGAGCTATAGCCGAAAGTGAGGCTCGATCCTGTTGCAACGGCTTTGGTGTGCACCCTGGCTAACAGCATCGAGACAGGCTCGGCGGGAGCCAAGGCGTCCAACGGGTTGCCAGCCATGCGGAGGCCGCTCTTGATCTTCAGGTGCAACGCTTCCAGCGAGGTGACCCGCATCGGCCTTTGAACAGGGGCGGATTGATCGCCGGTCTCATGCGCCACGCGCGTTTCGTTGCCCGTGGGCGAGCCGGCATCTTTTGCAGTTATATTGGTCTCGGGGCCAGTCAGGTAGACAGTCCCCAAGGCAGTAATAATAGTCGATACCAGCCAGAAAATAGAGATCAGGAGCGGAGCTGCGCTGCGCTTTCCTGATTTCCTATTATCCCAAGGGCTCATACGAGTATCCAATGTCAATTTTTTTGCGGCACAAAGCACCTGGCAGCGACTCTATTTATGAAGTCTGGGAACGTGAGTCACTCAAAATCGTCGTGCAACGATACCAATGGGCCGGAAATATGTCGTTTTGCAGGAAACGGGTGGAACGAAACTTGAAAGTTGGCACTCTGGTTTGAACTTTAGTTTGAATGGAGAGGTCATCATGGCTGATGCGATCAACAGTGTATCGACCATTCGATGGGATACAATCGAAGCAGAGCTCGACAATTTCGGATGCGCCATGTTGAAAGGCGCGTTGTCACGAACGCAATGCGAAAGCATAGCGGCGGGCTATCCGGACGACAGTCAGTTTCGCAAGCGCATCGTCATGTCACGGCATGGGTTCGGCCGGGGCGAGTACAAATATTTCAGCTATCCGCTGCCTGACGACATCAACGGATTGCGTCAATCGCTCTATCCGCCGTTGGCGACGATTGCCAACCGCTGGAACGAAATGATGGGTATCGATGTCCGCTATCCTGCCCGGCATGAAGCCTTCATCGAACGCTGTCACGCTGCGGGCCAGGACCGGCCGACGCCGCTGCTGCTGGAGTATGGCGAGGGCGACTACAATTGCCTGCACCAGGACATTTACGGCGAGCACGTTTTTCCGCTGCAGGTGGCGTTCCTGTTGTCCAGGCCGCAGGAGGATTTTACCGGGGGTGAATTCGTGCTGACGGAGCAGCGGCCGCGTATGCAATCGCGAGTGGAGATCGTGCCGCTAGGGCAGGGCGACGCGGTGATCTTTCCAGTCAGTCAGCGCCCGGTGAAGGGCACGCGCGGCCATTACCGTGTCAACATGCGCCACGGTGTCAGCCGCCTGCGCAGTGGCAAGCGCCATACACTCGGCATTATCTTCCACGATTCGAAGTAAAGCCGCGGATATGGCCAGGCGATCTATGGAAATGGTTTGTCTCTGCGGGGATGATCGATCGGCTCTACGCTCGATTATACCGCCGGATTCTCCACGCACTCCGGTATAGCTGGTTGCATCGGTTCCTCAACATCAGCATTGTGTGTAAGCTGAATTTCGCATGGGGCACTGATGGATTATCTGATTTTCTGGGAATGGCTAAGCTTTGCCGCGCGCTGGCTGCATGTGATCACGGCAATAGCCTGGATCGGCTCGTCCTTCTATTTCATCGCGCTCGATCTGGGACTGCGCAGACATGCCGCTCTTCCGCTCGGCGTCAATGGCGAGGAGTGGCAGGTTCATGGGGGCGGTTTCTATCACATACAGAAATATATGATCGCGCCGGCCCATATGCCGGAACATCTCATCTGGTTCAAATGGGAGTCCTACTTCACCTGGCTGTCCGGTTTCGCGCTGCTCTGCGTGATTTATTACGGCAGTGCCGATCTGTTCCTGATCGATCGCAACGTGCTCGATATGTCGACGCCCCTGGCCATCGCGATCTCGCTTGCCTCTATTTCGATCGGCTGGCTGATCTACGATCTTCTCTGCAGGTCTCCGCTGGAGTCCAATGATACCCTGCTGATGCTGATTCTCTATGGGGTGATCGTGTTCATGGCGTGGGGTTATACGCATTTGTTCACCGGGCGTGCCGCGCTGTTGCATCTCGGGGCATTTACCGCAACCATCATGACCGGGAATGTGTTCCTACTCATCATCCCCAACCAGAAAAAAGTCGTGGCCGATCTGATCGCAGGTAGAACACCCGATCCGAAACTCGGCAAGCAGGCCAAGCAGCGTTCAACGCACAACAATTATCTGACCCTTCCCGTTATTTTCCTGATGTTGTCCAACCACTATCCGCTTGCTACTTCGACCGAGTTCAACTGGCTCATAGCCGCAATAATATTCATCATCGGAGTGCTTATCCGGCATTATTTCAACTCGAGGCATGCCGGGAGGGGCAACCCGCACTGGACATGGCTCGCCAGTACCATTCTGTTCATCATCATCATCTGGCTTTCGACAGTTCCCAAGGTCCTGACGGGCGAGGAGAAGATTTCCCGCGCAGCCGAACCTTTTCTGACCGCCGAAAATTTCCCGCAGGTTCGCGATACGATACTCGGCCGGTGTTCGATGTGTCACGCCGCGGAGCCAGCCTGGGAAGGTATAGTTCTGCCCCCAAAGGGCGTCCGCCTCGATACGGATGAATTGATCGCGGTGAACGCCAGCCAGATTTACCTTCAGGCAGGGGCCAGTCATGCCATGCCGCCGGGCAACCTGACGCATATTACCGATGATGAACGCGCGCAAATCGTCGCGTGGTATCGCGGCGCGACAGCGGGGAGTGCCATACCATGACGGAGATATTGTTACGTGGCCGAATCCTGACCTTTCGCGACGAGCCGCTGAACGGCGAAGCCAGCGCTGAAACATTCACCTATATCGAGGATGGCGGGCTGCTCATCCGTGACGGCAAGATCGTGGCGATGGATGATTACGCACGATTGCGGGCAGGCGAGGGCGCAAGCGCCGAGGTCACTGATCATCATCCGCATCTGATCATGCCCGGTTTCATCGACTGCCACATCCATTTTCCGCAAATGCAGGTGGTCGGCTCCTATGCCGGTGCCTTGCTGGAATGGCTGGACAGGTACACCTTTGTCGAGGAGCAGAAATTTTCCAATCAAGGTCACCCGGAACGTATCGCTTCGGCATTCTTCGACGAGTTGATAAGGCACGGGACGACGACTGCGTCCGTCTACTGCTCGGTTCACAGACCATCGGTGCACGCGTTCTTTTCAGAGGCGCACCGGCGCAACATGCGCATGGTTGCCGGCAAGGTCATGATGGACCGCAACGCCCCGCCTGGTCTGCTCGATACGCCACAGTCCGGCTATGACGATAGTAAAGCACTGATCGGAGAATGGCACGGCAAGGGGCGCCAGCTCTACGCGATCACGCCGCGCTTCGCGCCGACTTCGACACCGGAACAACTGGAAATGAGCGGCGCACTGGCGCGAGAATTCTCCGACATGCATGTGCAGACGCACCTATGCGAGAACCCTGCCGAAATCGCTTTCGTGGCGGAACTGTTTCCCTGGAGCCGCGATTACACGCAAGTCTACGAACATTATGAACTTCTGGGACCCAAGACGCTGCTGGGCCACTGTATCCATTTGAGCGATGCGGAAGTCGGCACCATCGCCAATAGCGGGTCGATCGCTGTTTTTTGCCCAACTTCCAACCTGTTCATCGGCAGTGGCCTGTTCGATCTCGCACGGCTCCGGGCATCGAATGTTCGCAATGCGATCGCAACGGATATTGGCGGCGGTACCTCATATTCCATGCTGCGAACGCTGGATGAAGGCTACAAAATCCTCAATATCCAGGGGCAGCGCTACCATCCGTTGCGCTCGTTCTACCAGGCGACGCTGGGAAATGCCCGGGCCTTGTCGCTGGAGGGCGTCGTGGGGTCGTTCGCTGCCGGTGCCGAGGCCGATTGCATCGTGCTCGACGCGCGGGCAACGCCTGCGATGCGCATTCGCATGGAAACGGTGGAGACGCTGGTGGAAGAACTCATGCTGATGCAGACCATGGGGGATGATCGGGCGATCGCAGAAGTCTATGTTGCGGGACGCCCTGCGAAAAGCACGCTGGTAAAGTGACTATTCCACGCGGTAGCCGACTTCTTCCGCCGCGTGCCCCAATGTCAGCCAGAAAGAACGGGCGAAGGTGCGAAACACATAAAGATCGAACGTTTCATCGTCGATCCTCTGAATGTTGGTATGAATATCGTGGTGGAGGGTGGCGCGCCCGTAGGCAACAGGAAAGGCGTGCTCGGAGAAGTCGATAGCAAAGAGCTTCGATATTACCCATTCGGAGCGCGGTCCGCCGATACGGATGACTGTGCGACCATGGGTGAGGTCGACCATCGTCCCGAGTTCGGCAGATATGGCGGAGCGCAACCGGGTTTCGAGATCGGGCGTTGCGCTCACCACGAAGTAGCGGCCGGGCGCAAAACCAAAGACGGATTTTTCGCCAGCAACCCGTCCGAGACCTGGCTTGTTTTGCAGCACAAGGCCAGTGGCGCTGCCGATGGCGGTCAGCACGGCAGGTATCGAATCTGCCCACGCTGTAATCTGGATGATCGACAGATTTTTGCGCTCACGTAATGTCACGCCAATACCGGCCGCATGGTTCCCGTGGTCGCCCGCTACGAAAGCCTTACCGAGCGGAGATCGAGGTTCAGCCATGCATCCGGCTCCCTTCTGCATCGAACATATGATGGCTGACGATTTCTACGGCGCAATGTTTGTCGCGGAGCAGGTCAGTCGCGAAGGCGCGATTGCCGATCATCGATGTCCCGTGCTTTACCAGCGCCAGCGCGATATATTTGCCAAGTGCCGGTGAGTAACACGCTGCGGTTACATGACCAAAGCTATCAGCGGGCTCGCGCGGCCGGGGATCCGTCACGATGTGGCTACCGCCGTTGATCGACTGGTTGTCGAGCGAGATCAATCCGACAAGGGACAGGCGGTTCTCATTCTTCAGGCCTTCCCGGTGGACCATTGCCGAGCCGATAAAGGGCTTCTTTTTCGACAGCATCCAATCGAGATGCAGATCGTGAGCCGTGGTTCTGCCGTCAATCTCCGCGCCGGTGACGTGACCCTTTTCGATACGCAGCGTCCCGAGCGCCTCAAGCCCATATGGGAGGATAGCGAATGGCTTGCCGGCAGCCAGCAGCGCCTCCCAGATATGAACGCCGTATCCGGCTCCGCAATAGACCTCGTAGGCAAGCTCGCCGGAAAAGGACAAGCGGCAGATCATCACCGGCACATCCGCGATCTTGCCACGGACGATACCCATGAAAGGAAGAGTATCGTTGTCGACCTTGGTGCCGGTCACGCATCCTTCCAGCACTGCTCGAGCCTTTGGACCAGATACCGCGGAACCTGCCCAGACATCCGTGACCGAGGTCAGATGCACGCGCAACTCCGGCCAGACGCAATCGAGATAATATTCCAGATGCTGCATGACAGGGCCGGCATTGGCGGTGGTCGTCGTCATGAGGAACTGCGTTTCCCCCAGGCGCCACGTTGTGCCATCGTCGAACGCGATACCGTCTTCTCTCAACATGAGACCATATCGGGCCTTGCCTACGGGCAGGGTCGAAAACATGTTGGTGTAAACGCGGTCGAGAAATTCGGCAGCATCGGGGCCCTGTATATCGATCTTGCCAAGCGTCGACACATCCACGATGCCGACACTGTCGCGAACTGCCTTGGCCTCACGCGTATATGCCTGTTCGATCGTTTCGCCGTGGCTGGAATAAATCATCGGGCGATGCCACAGGCCAGCTTCATAGGTTTTCGCGCCGTTGGCCAGATGCCAATCATGCATGGGCGTCAGCCGGTGCGGACGCAGGTCGCCGTGGCGTTCGGCAGCGAGTGCGCCGAGGGATACCGGCGTGAAAGGCGGACGAAACCTTGTGGTACCGGCTTGCGGGATCGATATGCCGCGTACATCCGCCATGATCGCAAGGCCGGGCACATTGGATGTTTTCCCCTGATCGGTTGCCATGCCGAGCGTGGTGTAACGCTTCAGATGCTCGACCGAGTGAAAGCCCTCCCTATAGGCGAGGCGGATGTCGTCAGCTGTGACGTCGTGCTGAAAATCAACGAAAGCCTTCTGGGATTTGATTGCCGGCTCGATTTCAAATACCGGGGCAGGAGATGAATCCAGCATCGGCGCCTCGACCGCCGGAAGCACAAGCCTGCTCTTGGCCGAGCCCTTGGTTGCAGCGTCCGACATCACGCTGATCGTGTCCATGTAGCCTGCGGCCGAACCCGTCATGACCCAATTCTGATTGGGCTCCGGCGGCAGGAATGCCTGGAGATCTTCGTCCCACTCCGGCTTGCCGCCCGCCTGGCTGGCAAGATGGATCGCGGGTGACCAGCCGCCGGAGACGCCAAGCGAATCAGTCCTGATCTCGCGGGGTGCGCCTGAAACCCGGCCGGTCTCCGCGTTGAAATGCTGGACGGTGATGGAACTCAATGTCTTGCCGGCATGGGTGGCTGTAACAGCGTGTCCGAGCAAAAGCTCGGCACCTGCAACGCTTGCGATATCCCTGCACGTGCCGGATATATCGGGGCGAACATCGACAATGGCGACCACATTGACCCCGCCAATGGAGAGAGCTCGCGCGGCGTCATAAGCGCTGTCATTATTGGTGAAGAGGGTGACAGCACTCCCTGTCGCGACACCATATTCGATTGCGTAGCGCCGCATGGCATCGGCGAGCATGACGCCAGGGCGATCATTGCCAGGGAAAACCATGGGGCGCTCGAATGCGCCCGTCGCCAGAATCACCCTGCCGGTTCGAATGACCCAGTGACGCTGGCGTGCGAGGCCCTTTGTCCGGTTCGGCTTGTAATCGGAAACATGTTCGACTGCCGTCAGGACATTGCCGTCATAATATCCCCATACGGACGTACGGGTCAGAAACCGCACATTGGGCAGACTGGCCAGAGCCTCGGCTTTCTCGCGGGCCCACACCGCCGGGTTGCGGCCATCGATCATCTCACCAGAAGCGAGAAGCGAGCCCCCGGCCAGCGGGCGCTCTTCGGCAATGATGACGCGAGCTCCGGTTGCTGCCGCCGCTTCGGCGGCAATCAGGCCGCCGGGGCCGCTACCGACGACAAGGATATCGCAAAACGCGTTCATTCGCTCGTAGCGTTCGGGGTCGGGCGAGGTGCCCGCTTTGCCGAGCCCGGCTGCCCGGCGAATAAATTTTTCGCAGAACATCCAGAAGCGTGTGCCTCGCAGAGGACCGATTGCCGGTCCCATGAAGGTCTTGTAGTAAAATCCCGCCGAGAATAGTGGGCCAGCCAACTGGTTGACCGCCAGGAAGTCGTGTTCGAGCGAAGGAAACCTATTCTGGCTACGGGTCACCAAACCGTCGAAAATTTCAAGTTCCGTCGCCCGGACGTTCGGCTCGCGCACGTCGCCGGATAGAACTGTGACAAGGGCGTTCGGCTCGTCGCTGCCTGCGGCAAAGACACCCCGGGGCCGGTGATATTTGAACGAACGCCCGAAAAGCGTGATGCCATTGGCCAGAAGCGCGGAGGCGAGCGTGTCGCCAGGGTGGCCGCTATAAGCCTTGCCATCGAACAGGAACCTTATCGACCTGGAACGGTCGATGCGTCCGCCCTTTGACAGCCGCGAACTCGTCATGAGCTTTCGCCTGCCACGATACTGCGTGCGAAGGCGACCGATGAAATGGCGTGTGTCGTCATATCCCGTGTGATGACGAGATGCTGACGGCAGCCGCCACCATGCAACCAGAACTCGCGATGGGAACCGCCCGGGTTGGTGCGATCATAGATGTATGAATTCCAGGCATCCTGATCGCTCGACGCGGGATCAGGACGCCTGCGGGTGGCGTCGCCCTGATAAGTGAATTCGATGACATCGCGGGGACCGCAATAAGGGCATCTGATTATCATGGTCTCATTGTCTCGATCGCGAAACCCTGGCCGTATCGGGATGAAAGTGCGTGTTTGCGACCAATCAACAGATAGTGCTGCGACTGGTCAAGGTTGGCGGTGGCATAAACGTCTGATGCGCACATGAAAAAATACTTTATGAGCCTGATTATCTTCTTACTTATAGTAAGCTACTGTCGAATTATTGTCCGAGCCCTGACGATAACGTCAGGCAGTATCGCTCTGCCGACTCGTTTTTGACCTAGCCTGCTAAAGCCGTAGCCGGGTTGCGAGCCCGTCACTCGAGCCGCCGAGGAAAGATCTTCGCGTCCTCGTGTTTGCGTGAACGGAAAATCGGTCGCCGTTCAGTTGCCGTTCAACTTGATGCCGCTATAACTATTCACAGAGAGCCAATAAGGGCTTTTTGTAACAGAGGCGGTGGTGACACCGTGAAGACATGAACAAGTTCGCTTGGGCCGCTCTATTGACCATAATTTCTGCTCAACCGTCATTTGCTGCCAGTGTCAAGAATGATGAATCCAGCGCCCAGACCATTGTAGTTACAGAGGGCTCGAGCAAGACAGAGTTGCAGGTTGGCCCCGGTGAGACTGTCGAATTCTGCAATGGAGGTTGCTTCGTCACATTTCCCAATGGCGATCGCGAAGCCCTGACTGGCGGCGAAACCGTAGAAATCAAGGGTGGCAAGGTTTCAATCAAATAACCTTGATAAACAAACGTAGTTATTAAACCGGCTAGTATCTGTTTGGCCGGTTTTTTAATATTTTGTTCACTGTCGATAATATTTTTCACATTATCGCCATGCGGTAGAGAGCGTGCTTCACGCTTCATTTCTATTTACCCGATATGCCGTCCACTGGTAGACAATATTTCTTGGCCGTTCAGCCGGTATGAGACTTCAGGGATGTGTTGTGGTGGATGCTCGTTCTGACGATAAAGCTGTCGATCTGGTAGTAGATCTCGATGGTACCCTGATAGCTACTGATCTTCTCTGGGAAAGTACGTTCCAGCTGCTCAAGAAGAATCTATTGTACATCTTTCTTCTGCCTGTTTGGGCCTTGAAAGGTAGGGGTTGCCTCAAGCACCAGATATCGCTTCGTGTCGCGGTAGATCCGGCAACACTTCCCTACCGCGCAGAGTTCGTCGCCTATTTGCGGGAAGAGCATGCGAAAGGGCGCCGTTTGGTGCTCGCCACTGGGGCTGCACACAGGTTTGCCCAGAGTATTGCCGACTATCTCGGATTTTTCGACGCGGTCTATGCGACCGACGAGAGCCGTAACCTCACATCCCAGAAGACAAAATTTCTGCTCGAAACCTTCGCGGGCACCAAGTTCGCCTATGCGGGCAACAGCAAGGCAGATGTTCCAGTTTTTGACGCGGCCAGCGAAGTTGTTGTGGTTGCCCCCGACAGGGCGGCGGCAAAGTGGCAGCGCGTCAACTCGGCGCGGTTGTTCGAGGCTCCGAAGACGGACTTGAAGACCTTCGTCAAGATGTTGCGCGTGCATCAGTGGATGAAGAATACGCTGATCTTCGTTCCCGCCATACTCGACCATGATATCATGCGATGGCAAATCGTGATCGAGGCAGTCATCGCCTTCTTTGCTTTTTCGTTCGCGGCTTCGGCGATTTATATCGTCAATGATCTGTTCGACCTGCCGCTGGATCGGCAGCATGCCCGAAAGAGGAACCGCGCCTTTGCCAGCGGCGCATTGCCGATTTCCTTCGGTTTGAAGATGGCTGTTCTCCTGCTGGCACTCGCTGGTCTGCTGGCTGCACAGCTTAATTGGATATTCGGTGCGGTACTCCTTGTGTATCTAATCTCGACGACAGCCTATTCGCTTTCGCTCAAGCGCATGCTGCTCATCGATGTCCTGACGCTGGCAGGTCTTTATACGCTCCGGATTCTCGCCGGCTCGGCGGCCAACGAGATCGAGGGTTCCTTCTGGCTTCTCGCCTTCTCGTCGTTCTTCTTCCTCTCCCTGGCTCTCGTCAAACGGTACGTCGAATTGCAGAACACGGCACTCGTTGAAAAGAATCGCATTGCCGGCAGGGGATACAGGCAGGCGGATCGCGAAGTAGTTGCGCAGTGCGGTGTGTCGTCCGCTTTCGCTGCGGCGCTGGTCCTGGCGCTGTATGTAAACAGCGACGCGGTCGTCAGTCTTTATTCATATCCGTGGATGATCTGGCCCCTGTGCCCGATTGTTCTCTATCTGAATATCCGCATATGGATCCTGGCCCACCGCGGCGAAATGCATGACGATCCCGTCGTGTTCATCATCTCCGATTGGCGCAGCCAGATCGTGATCGCTATTGGCGCGGTATTGCTTCTCTATGGCGGGATGCGTTCATGAGTCCTGGCTATGACAGTTTTGGGCTTGTCGACAGGCGGCAGCGCGCCGCGATATCGCTCGGGGCGGCGCGAGAGATCTTCAAAGACGGGCATCCCAGGCAGGGTGGCTTTCTGCCGTTCGGCAACGGCAAATCCTATGGCGATACCTGTCACAATGACCGCGGCACCCTGGTGGACATGCGAGGGCACGACAAGCTTATCTCGTTCGATCCGCAAACCGGGGTACTCGCCGCGGAGGCCGGGCTTCTGTTGTCAGATCTGATAGCAATCGCCGCACCGCATGGATTTTTTCCCGCGGTCACACCCGGCACGCGTTTCGTCACCCTTGGCGGAGCCATCGCCAATGATGTGCATGGCAAGAATCACCATCGGCGCGGGACGTTTGGCTGCCATGTCGAGCAATTCGACCTGCTGAAATCGGATGGAGAGGTTGTAACCTGTTCTGCATCGATGAATTCGAAGCTGTTTGCTGCGACAGTTGGCGGGCTTGGGCTAACCGGGATCATTCTTTTCGCCCGTATCCGATTGATGAAGGTGAACTCGCTTGACGTGGAAGAGCGCGTTACGCCGTTTTCCGGTCTTGCCGAGTATTTTCAGATGGCGCAACGCGCCGATGAGGACAATGAATACGCTGTCGGCTGGGTCGATCAGCTGAGTTCAGGCAGAAATGCAGGGCGTGGCATTCTGATCACGGGAAATCATGCGGATAACGGCAATTTCACAGCGGCGACGAAGAAATCGCGACTGGGCGTACCATTCGAGCTTCCCGTATCAGCGCTGAACTATCCGAGCCTCAAGCTGTTCAACGCTGCTTACTTTCTTCTGAAGAGCCGTAGACAGGCCCCGCATCTCAGCAGCTACCAAACCTTCTTCTACCCCCTCGATCAGGTGTCGAACTGGAATCGTCTCTATGGAAGGGCGGGCCTATATCAGCATCAGAGCCTTATTCCGGAAGAACTCGCACCAAGTGTGGTGCCGCAGATGCTGCATGCAACGCGTCAGGCGGGGCAGCATTCGTTTCTAACAGTGCTGAAACGCTTCGGCAGCATGGCTTCACCTGGCATCCTGTCTTTTCCGCAGGCAGGCTACACGCTGACGGTGGATTTCCCCAATAGGGGAACTCGTACTCTCGCGCTCCTGGAACGCCTGGACCGGATGACGATCGATGCCGGTGGGCGGGTCAATCCATACAAGGACCAGCGGATGAGCCCTGCAATCTTCAAGTCCGGATTTTCCAGATGGAAAGAGCTGGAGTACGAACGCGACCCGGCATTCAGTTCGAATTTCTGGGCACGAACGGCATTGGCTGGCGAGACTGCCTGATGTGTCGAATTTTAACGATGCGCTTGGGGTCTTCTCAACGCAGCTTTGCTATGCAGTCGATGAAGTGGGGACCGTTCTGACATGACAAAATACATTCCGTTTATCCTGTTCACGGTCATGACCAACGCAGCGGCCCAAGTGATGCTGAAATACGGCATGATAACGCTGGGGCCGATCAGCTTCAGTGCGGATACGATGATCCAGCGGATATTCCAGATCATTTTCAATCCTTGGGTCTTCGCTGGACTGACGATGTTTGTCATATCCATGGCCTCGCACCTCTATGTGCTATCAAAGGTCGATCTATCCTTCGCCTATCCATTCCTCAGCCTCGCCTACGTGGCGGTAGCACTGTTCGCCTGGGCAGTGTTCAAGGAGGAACTCGGAACATTCAAGATCGCGGGCATTGCCTTCATCATGATCGGCACCATTCTGATTGCGCAGAGCGGGCGTCATGAAACACCGGGCGAGCAAACGCCGCCCGCCTCCACAACATCGTCGTGAGTGAGTTGAACAGATGAGACACATTATTTTTGGTGGGGACGGCTTCGTAGGGCGGCACCTTGCGCCGAAGCTGGTTGCGGGCGGTGAGCAAGTCATCGTTGCTGACATCTTGAAGAGCAATTTCGCCCACTACGGCGACGTGGAGTTCGCCAGGTGCGATGTCACCGATCCCAGCTCGGTTGCAGCGGTTGGTGTCAAGGCTGATGACATGGTTTACAACCTGTCAGCCAAGATGCTTTCGCCCTTGCAGATCCGATCCAAGCGCCACGACTTCTTCTTCCCGGTAAATTATTACGGCACCGAGAATATAATCAAGGCGATGGACAAGGCGGGTGCCAGGAAGCTGGTCCACTACACGACCGATATGATCTATGGCCATACCTATGTCTGGCCGCAGACTGAGGACCATCCTGCCGCGCCGCTCGGCGAATATGGAATGTCAAAACTCAAGACCGAGGAACTGGCAGCAGAATGGCGCATGCGCGGAATGAACATTTCGCTGTTTCGGCCGCGCCTGATCATCGGGCCGGGCCGCCTTGGCATTCTTGAAAAGCTGTTCAAGCTGATCGATTACAACCTGCCTGTCCCGATGATCGGGTCCGGAAAGAACCCTTACCAGTTCATTTCCGTCTTCGATTGCGCCGAGGCGGCACGTGCAGCATGGAAGGCTGGCGTCCCGAATGAGGCATATAATCTTGGCTCCCTCAATCCGCCCCCAGTCCGCAAGCTGCTCGGTGACCTCGTGAAATTCGCAGGGTCGAAATCGTTCCTGCTGCCCACGCCGGCCTGGGCGGTAAAAAGGACATTGGATTTCTTCGATTGGATGAACCGACCGATCATGGATCCGGAGCAATATCTGATTGCGGATGAAATGTGCGTACTCGATGTGTCCAAAGCCGAGCGCCAGTTGGGCTGGGTGCCGCAGTATCGCGACGAGGATATGTTGATTGCGGCATATAAGGAATATCGCAACATCAAGGACGGCCAGGCCGTAGAGCAACCATCGTCGATAGCGGCGGAATAACGGGGAATGGCGATGAACAAGATTGCTACGGCATCACTCCAGAGAACGGCGCAGGGACTTACTGGCAAGCCGAATTTGCTTACGGTCGAAGATGCGAAGTCAATGACACTGCCGCGCATGACCGAGCTTTTCACCAAACACCTCAATCCCGGTCAGCTGCATTTCATGAAACTGCTGGGATTCCACAAGGTGAAAATCGAGCGTGCTGAAGGAATGCACTATTATGATCAGAACGGACGGCCCATTCTCGACTTCTTCGGCGGCTTCGGTTCACTGGCTTTTGGTCACAACCATCCACGGATCGTCGAGGCGCGTAAAAAGTTCCAAGACGAGGGGCGCCAAGAGATAGCTATCGCTTTCATGTCCCAATACGCGACTGCTCTAGCCCACAATCTCGCCGCCTGCTCACCCGGCGATCTCGACATGGTCTTTCTCGGCTCCTCCGGCTCCGAGGCGATGGAGGCGGCAATCAAGGTCGCCGAACGGGCTGCTGGCCCCAAGAAGCCGAAGATCGCTTACGCCGAAAATTCCTTTCACGGCAAGACCAAGGGCGTGCTGTCGATCACTGACGGGCAACTCTACCGTGGCGAGTTCAAACTCGTCGACAATACTGTTCGCGTTCCTTTTGGCGATATCGACGCCGTTGAGAGCGCCTTCCGGTCCGATCCTGAAATCGGCGTCATCGTCTTGGAGACCATTCAGGGTGGTGGTGGCATCATCCAGGCGCCGAGCGAATATTGGCAAAGGCTTAGAGTGCTATGCGACCAATACGGGGTGCTCTGGGTGGCCGATGAGGTGCAGTGTGGCTTCGGGCGCTCGGGGAAATTCTATGCCTTCGAACATGCGGGCGTCATACCAGATGTGACGGCCCTGGCAAAATCGCTTGGAGGCGGCAAGGCGGCCGTGGGGGCGATGATCGCGCGTCGCGAGGTTTACATGAAGGCTTACGGCACGCCCAAGACGGCGATGATCCATGCCATGGCCACATTCGGCGGGATCGGGGAGGCATGCGTCACCTCCATCGAAGCGATCAACATTCTTTATGACGAGCATTTGATCGACAATGCTGCCGCGACGGGCGAATATTTGTTGCAAAAGCTCGATGAACTGAAAGTCAAATATCCGACGATGATCAAGGATGTGCGCGGGAAGGGCCTTATGATCGGCCTTGAATTCCACGATTTTTCCAAGACGGTGCCAATGGTGTTGCGCCCGGTTCTCGCAGTTCTCGATGACAAGCTGAAGGGATCACTCCCGGGCTTTATCGGCAGTCACCTTTTGCGCGATCATGGAGTGCTGGTTGCATTTACGGAGTATAATCGAAACGTCATCCGACTGGAGCCGCCGCTGATTTGCGGGCGGGAACATGTAGACGAATTCATCAAGGCGCTCGATGAAGTGCTGTCGCGGGGTATCGTTCGGATCGTCAAGGATTTCGTCAAAGCGCAGGTCAAGTGAAAACGGGTGCCGGTCTCTGGGCCGGCTTCACAAGTTCAGAACTTCGCTGAAAGCTTCACGTCCGAACGGAGGAGGAGATCCCAGCAGTCATTGAGCTTTACGACGATCCGGTCTTCCAGGGCTTTCCGATAGATATGTTGCAGTGCGATACGCGCACTTGTGATGGGGCAGGATGGGCGCAATATTCCATCTGTCTGCCGTATCGAGGTTGCTTCCGCTGCCGTCAGTTCATCGACCGTGCGGAATGGATCGGCGCCGATTTGCACATTCCGGGTTGCGTCGCGGTCAAGTATCCACGGAAACGGATTGACGAAGTCTAGTGTCATCAGACTGTTCAGATGTACACCATTCTTGCTCTCGAACTCCTTAAGCGCTTTGACCATGCGATCTGCGGAGACGATCCAGTACATCTGGTAGTCGAGTTCGGAAAAAAGCTGCCAGCTGGGCAGCTGGTCCGCCTCGGCCAGTTGGCGATAGGTGACAGCGTTCGAGGAATAGTGGGATTCGAGGAGGCTGGCTCGTTTCATGATATCCCGGCGGGCGGAGACGAGTCCCATGGTTTTCACGTCGGTGACTGGCGCCGCCTCGTAGGTCGGTGCCACAGCCACAAAACGCAGGCTTCCGTGGACTATTTTCGTGATAGTCGGAATGGCAGTAAACGCGACGAGACAATAGACAATCAGCCTGTGCCGCCCGTCCAGCGCCGGGGTCTTGCGCAACATTGCCAGGAGTACCGGCCATAGAAAGATGAACTCCTGACTTCCGGTATTTTGAGTTTCAAGAAATATGCCGGCCGCCAAAGTGACGCCAATCCACAACCAATCCCGGTCCAGAAGTCCTCCGGTAGTTTTGCCTGTCGAGCTCTGGCGCCGGGAACGCAAATGCTCCGCCAGGTCTGCCCGGTCGATCCAGAACAGGAACAGGATCAAAGCTGCCGCGGCAAGGATCACGTCAAGCTTAATTGAGAAAACAGTCAGGAAGCGTGGAAGAAGCAGACTCTCGTTCAGCCGGACCAATGAAGCGATGCTTTCGAGATAGGCCGAAACCATTCCACGGTTTAGTTCGAGCAACACCAGTGCCGCGGCAAATATGAACAGGGCCAGGAACGCTTGCCGCCACATGAACCGGCCGGCGAATATCGCAAACAGCCCGATCATCCCGCCCGCGACGAATCCGGTGATTTTCGTGAAGAAGAGCGCGAGCATCGACAGGGCTGCGACAACGGCAAGCTTGCGACCGGCTGGCAAGAAAACGAGTGCGGTAACCAGGACGTAGAGCAGCAGCGACGTGTGCCTGTTATAAATTCCGAATCCGTCAACCCCCGGGAAGGAGTTGAAACTTTGCGTATTGGTGGGGCATAGAACAAAAATGAGGAAAGGAATGAGCACGGCAAATGCGGTCCTCCGGCTTTCCTTGTCGATTTGAGCGATCGTGACGGCGATCAAGGGCGCTGCAGATATCAGCACGGACCATTGCGCAATCAACGTGGGTTGCGCGGCGGGAAACAGTGTCTGCAGCCAATAGAACTGGTAGTATTCAAGCGCGCCGACGGGCGCGAGAAAATCCGCTGCAGGCACCTGGCCCAATTTGATGCGCTGGGCCGCGTCGAGATAGATATAGGTGTCCCAGTACATTGGCCCGATGGGAATGACCAAGGGCAGGGACAGAAGGACTGCCAGGCCCAACAGAAAGAGCGCGAGAACCAACAAGGGTGTGGAAATTCGTGTCGACGTTCTGGTGGAGGGGCTGGACATATCCGGCATAAGGCTTCGATCTAAGGTTTCGCGGCGCGTGCACGCTATCCTTAGAGGTTTAATTCTCCACATTGTGTTAAACCGGCGCGGAAATACGCCAAGTTCTACCATAAAATACGGCCTTCCGGATGCGCGTCGCGGCGTGTTTTCGCCATGTCGCAAACAGGCCTTAGCGATGGACATACGAAACGCCATAGTGCAAAAAATTGTCGGAAGCCTTTCCGGCCGTCGATCGATACCAAAGGACAGAATCAAATGAAGACTGAGGCGCGTGTTGTTGTCATCGGCGGTGGTGTGGTGGGTGTTTCAACTCTCTACCATTTGGCCAAGAAGGGCTGGAGTGATGTCGTCCTGATCGAGCGCAAGGAACTGACGTCCGGTTCCACCTGGCATGCCGCAGGGCTTCTGCCATTGTTCAACATGAGCTATTCCGTTGGCCAGATTCACAAATATTCGGTCAAGTTCTATCAGGAACTGCAAGAAGAAACCGGCATGAATGTCGGCTTCACCAATTGCAGCAATATTCGTCTCGCCCGGACGCAGGACCGCTGGGACGAGTATATGTATTATGCTGGCGTAGCCGAGACGATCGGAGTTCCGGTCAAATTGCTGACGCCCGAGCAGGTCAAGGAGATCTGGCCGCTTGCCGAGATGGACGGTATCATCGGCGCGATTCAGCATCCAGACGATGGCTATATCCAGCCTGCCGACCTGACGCAGGCGCTTGCCAAAGGTGCGCGCGATCGCGGAGCAACAATCTACCGCTACACGACTGTGCTCGGCATCGAACAATTGCCGACCGGTCAATGGCTCGTGAAGACGGACAAGGGTGATATCACCGCGGACCATGTGGTTTCCGCAACGGGCAACTTCGCCCGCAAGACGGGCAGGATGGTCGGGCTCGATGTGCCGGTTATCCCCGTCGAACATCAGTATATCGTCACCGAGCCGCATCCTGCGATTGTTGAACGCAAGGCGAAGGGCTTGCCGGAAATGGGTGTCCTGCGCGAAAGCGACAGTTCCTGGTATATGCGTGAGGAGAACGGCGGCCTGTTGCTCGGACCCTATGAGCGGGGCGCTCCCGTCTGCTATGTCGACGGCCCCTCGGACGGGAGTGAATATGAGCTCTTCCAGGAAGATCTCGACCGGCTGGAGCCTTATATCGAAACGGCCATTGCCCGTGTTCCGGCGTTTGGCGAAGTAGGCATCAAGAAAGTCTACAATGGTGCGATTGCCTATACGCCCGATGGTTCCCCAATTATCGGACCGGCTCCACGGCTGAAGAACTTCTGGTTGAATGAAGGGCATTCCTTTGGTGTTACCGCTGCCGGCGGTGCCGGTTGGCAGCTGGCCGAATGGATCGTCGAGGGTGAGCCGTCCATCGACATGATGGGTGTGGACCCGCGGCGCTTCGGTCCCTACGCGACCGAGGGTTACCTCAAGGAGAAGAACGAGGAAGCTTATGCCGAGGTATTCTCGGTTCATTACCCGGATGAGGAACGCGGTGCCGCCAGACCATTGAAGCGATCGCCTTCCTATGATCGCCAGAAGGCGCTTGGCGCGGTGTTCGGCACTGTTTATGGCTGGGAGCGTGCCAACTGGTTTGCTCCTCAAGGCTACGGGCTTGATGTTGCCAAGCTTGAGAAGCCCGATGTTCTGATGAACCACAACCATCCAAGGCCGGATGCGGACGGCAGGGTCAAGGAACTCTGGTCGTTCCGGCGCTCCAACTATTTCGAGCACGTCGGTCACGAGATCAAGAATGTGACGAACAATGTCGGGCTTCTGGACATGTCGGCTTTCGCCAAGATGGAGGTTTCCGGACCGGGCGCCCGGGCGTGGCTCGATTCCATACTGGCCAATCGAATCCCGAAGAAGCAAGGCCGCATCGCGCTGTGCCACCTCCTGACACCGTTGGGCGGCGTCCGTTCGGAATTCACGGTCTATGAGTGGTCGCCAGGCAAGTTCTACCTGGTTTCGGCGGGTGCTTACGAAAATCACGACCATGATTATTTGCACAAGCTGCTGCCCGACGACGGTTCGGTTGTGTTGCGTCCAATTACGCAGATGTACGGCGTTCTCGTTCTGGCGGGACCCAAGAGCCGCCAGGTTCTGGCAAAGCTCACCCGTGCGGATCTGTCGAACGAAGCATTTCCGTGGCTGTCAGGCAAGGAAATCAGTGTGGGCACGGCCACGGCTCACGCACTGCGCGTCAATTTCGTCGGCGAGCTTGGCTGGGAACTGCACCATCCTATCGAACAACAAAATACCATCTATGATCTGTTGCTTGAGGCCGGCGCGGAATTCGGTATCAAGCCATTCGGTATTCGCGCCATGACAGCCATGGCGGTGGAGAAATCGTACCGCCTGATTCCGCGGGAGCTGTCGATTGAATACAACGCCTTTGAGAGCGGGCTCGACCGCTTCGTTCATCCCAACAAGGGCGAGTTCATCGGCCGCAATGCGGTTGTCAAGGCGCGCGAAGACGGCCTCAAGTGGAACTTTGTCACGCTCGAAGTACACGTTCCCGGCGTTTCCGATGTAGATGCGCGGGGCAGCGAGCCGATCTACGCCAAGGGCGAACTTATCGGCCGTGCCACCCATGGCGGTTACGGGTGGCGTCTTGGCAAAAGCATTGCGCTCGCCATGGTGAAACCTGAATATTCTGCCCTTGGTACGCAGCTCGAGATAAAGATCCTCGGCAAAACCCACAAGGCAACCGTCATTCCAGAATCTCCATTCGATGCCGAGAATGAACGCCTGAAAGCGTAACCCATCCGTGTCTAAATCGAGAAATGGCGCCAAGAGGCGCCATTTCCCGTTCGCAGCTTTGTTCAACACAGTGTGATCGGCCTGGAAGTTGCTTTGCGTTCGGGCGATTTGAGTTACACTCGATTCATGTCATCGCGCATGAAGGCTCTTTGTAGTTTTCTGTCACTGGCGGCTCTGTTGGCCAGTTTTTCCACGCGCGCACAATCAGCCGATATCGATGTCGACGTGGAGTTGGTTCTGGCAGTCGATGCATCGAGGTCCATGGAAACCTTCGAACAGAAGATCCAGCGCGACGGCTATGTTGCCGCATTCCGCCGCAAGGAAGTCATAGATGCGATCCGCGACGGGATACACGGCCGCGTGGCGATCACCTATGTCGAATGGGCCGGGTCCAACGTGCAGCGGATCATAGTGCCCTGGACATTGGTGGACGGCGCGGATTCCGCCGAAAAGTTGGCTGCTGCTCTCGATCAGCCGATCCCCTCGACGCAGAGCCGGACATCTATTTCAGGCGCCATCGATTTCGGCAGCACGCTCTTTGACGACAATGGCTTCAAGGCCTTGAGAAAGGTCATCGACGTTTCAGGCGACGGCGCGAACAACAATGGCAGGCCAGTGGCTGACGCACGCGACCAGGCAGTTGCCAAGGGCATAACGATCAACGGATTGCCGTTGATGACACGCGGAGACTTCTACTCCGACTGGGCCGTGAAGGACCTCGATTTATACTACAGCAATTGCGTTATCGGCGGACCGGGGGCGTTCATGATACCGGTCAATTCCTGGGATCAGTTTCCCGAGGCTGTGCGCCGCAAACTGGTTCTGGAACTGGCTGGCGTCACCCCTCTGATGCAGAGGGCAGAATGGAAGCCAGGGCACGCGTGGCCGCTGGTGCTCGTGCAGGACAAACCGCAGATAGATTGTCTCTCCGGTGAGCGGATTTGGCAGAGGCGGATGCAGGATTGGGAATCCCGTTAATTCTACCGTATTTGCTTGTAACTAGTGTCTTATTTCGCTCCAGTGAGCGTCCCACCATTCACATCCACATAGGATCTGGAGCGGCCTCAGGCCGCCATCAACTGCTTGCGGTCGGCGCGTTCCTGCTGGGGCGAGCGGCCGTAAAGCTCGCGGTAGCACTTGGAAAAATGCGATGCCGACACAAATCCGCACGCTACCGCCACTTCCACGATCGGCATGGACGACTGGATCAACAGGTGGCGGGCCCGATCAAGGCGGATTTCCAGGTAGTAACGGGCAGGGGAACGGCCCATTTCCTGCCGGAATAGCCGCTCTATTTGCCGCCGGGACAGGCCCACATGGTCTGCAATCTCGATTAACGACAACGGTTCCGAGAGCCGGGCTTCCATCAATTCGATGATGGTCAGTACTTTGGAGTTTTGGACGCCCAGACGTGCACGTAACGGCAGTCGCTGACGGTCATGAGGACTGCGCACACGGTCGGTCAATGCCTGTTCGCAGACCCGGTTGACAATATTGTCGCCAAAATCATCGCCGATAAGCTTCAGCATCATGTCCAGCGCTGCGGTTCCGCCGGCACAGGTATAGATATTGCCATCGACCTCGAACAGGTCGGCATATACATCGGCTTTTGGAAATGCCTCGGCAAATCCGGGCAGGTTCTCCCAATGGATGGCGCAGCGCTTGCCCGAAAGCAGCCCGGCAGCCGCCAGGATATGTGCGCCGGTGCACAGTCCTCCCACGGCAACGCCCCGATTGAATTCTTCGCGAAGCCAGGCGAATACCGATTTGTTCTGGAACTTCTCCACATGAACACCAGCACAAACGAAAACCATCGAGGGCCGTTCTTCGCCTGTCAGATACCGGCGTTCGTCTTCAAGAGAGGAATTGGCCGCGCATTCAACGCCGTTGGAGGCAGTAACGGGCTTTGCGTCTACGGATGCCAGCCGCCAACGATAGGCTTCGTACCCGAGCATGCGATTGGCGATCCGCAGCGGCTCGATGGCTGTCGCAAACGCGATCATCGAAAAATTCGGCACGAGGAAAAAAACGAAAGAGCGCTTATTGAGACCAATGTGATCCATGGTGATTCCAGGTTCCCGTATCTGGCTTTAAGGCCATGTCGCAACTGAAGTAACAACTTCAACTTACGGGCGTGGTCTCTAGAGCTTTTTTGCAGATAGAACCATAGAATTATTCTAAATGGAAGAGAGAAACGTGTGTCGCAAACGCGCAGGTATGACATAAAAATAAAAGGGAGCAGATGGAGATTATCTGCTCCCTGGCTTGGAGTGCTTCATGATCTATGACCGCGCTTTGCCGAGCTCATCGCGTTCACCGACCTGGCGCTCGTAGAGGTCCGGCCAACCAATGTCGCAACGCATATGGTCCGGCAACCCATCCAAGGCCGTTTCCGTAGCACGCAGGCGACGTTGCCTGATGAAAATCTCGCGCGCAGTCTCAACACGTTGAGCCAGATGCGTGGCGAAATCCGAGATTGACGTTACGAATCGTTCGGCAAGACTGCTCGAGCTTCTTTGATAGAATTCGTCACAGGTGCTCATTTTCCTTCTCCTTCTCCATTAAGGAAGCCATTTTGTTTGCTCCCGGCTTCATAAGCTTGACTATCTCACCGTCTTGATGTTCAATCAAACGAAATTGAGGAACATTATGTTTCAGAAAAATTGATGAAGGAGAATGCTTGATGTCAGCCCCGATGCATCATCCGATCCCGATACTGGATCTCGACGTCCTGCGCACATTCGCGATGATCGCCGAGACGGGTAGTTTTTCAAGTGCTGCCAATGCCGTGTTCCGCACGCCCTCGGCTGTTTCCATGCAGATCAAGAAACTGGAGGAAACACTCGGGCATGTTTTGCTCGAGCGGGATGCGCGATCTGTCAGACTGACACCGAGCGGTGAAGTTCTACTTGGTTACGCGAGGCGCATGCTTGCTCTCAACCGCGAAACAGTTGCCAAATTCATCGCGCCTACCGTTTCAGGCGTCGTGCGCCTTGGTGCGCCGGATGACGTTGGCGAGAAAGTGTTACCGTTCGTTCTGAAACGATTTGCCGAATCCCATCCGGACGTGACCGTCGATGTGGTCATCGACCAGAGCAACAACCTTCGCAAGCGCCTCGACGAGCAACGCCTCGACGTCACTCTGGTCAATGTCAATGAGACACTTGCAAAGGTTGATGACATAGAAGTGCTCATGACTGAAGAAATCATCTGGGCGGGAGCCAAATGCGGCAATGCCCATGAGCGCAATCCGCTGCCGCTTTCCATGTGGGAAGAGGGGTGCATCTGGCGTGCCAATGCGATCAGTGCGCTCGAGAGCGCAGGTCGCGAGTATCGCGTCGCCTATATGAGTGCGCACACGATGGGACAACGTGCCGCCATCGTTGCCGATCTTGCCGTCGCACCTTTCTCGAAGTTTCTCCTGGAAGACAACATGGTCCAGCTCGGCGCCGAACATGGCTTGCCGCCGCTAGGCGAATCCAAGCTCGGCATGCTTGTCGCGAAGAATGCCGCTGCGCATGTCAAAGCGGTTGCCCAGCACTTGCGCGTTTATTTTGAAGGCTACGAGCGGACTGGCAAGCTCAGCTGCTAGGGCGTGTCGTCGTCTCTCCACGTACGTTACGGTTTTTCCGCTCAACTGATCGCAACGCAATAATTCTTCAGTGCTCTAACCAGTTCTATGCTGGTCTGCTTGCGCGCGCCGGTTTCGAAACCGAGCCTCGCTGCGGCTTCGCTGAGTGGCTTGACGGCTGCGGCGCACGATGCGTGAATTTCTGTGAAGGGGACGCGCTGTAGCAGCAGGTCGACATTATCGATGTTGATGCCGGAGCCTGGCATGATTTTGATCCTGCCGGCTGCGAGTTGGAATGTCTTTTCCAGGTCGTCCAGCCCGGCAAGGGACGTGAGCGCTCGGCCCGATGTCAGAACACGTTCGAATCCGAGGTCGACAGCCATATTCACAGCTTCGGCAAGGTCCGGCACGAGATCGAACGAGCGGTGGAGCGTAACACCCAAACCGTCGCATTGCCTGATGAGGCGTTCGAGAGTGGTATGTTCCAGCTGACCGCTGGCGTGATTTGCACCGAAGACCACACCCGCCAAACCGGCAGAACGCACCACGTCGATTTCGCGCAGCATCGCGTCGATATCGGCTTCACCAAAGACGAAATTTCCGGGCCGTGGCCGGATCATGGCGTAGACTGGAACTGGTGCTAGTGCGGCCTGTCCTACGAGACCCGATGTTGGCGTCAACCCACCGAGCTCAAGCGCAGAACAGAGTTCAATGCGGTCGGCCCCTCCGGAGATAGCCGCCGCCAGCCCGCTGGGACTGTCAACGCAGACTTCCAGCAGAATGCTCATCAGCGAATTCCCATCAGTCCTAGAACACCTGCGCCAATGAGACCGGGTTCAATCTTCAATTCTGCCGGCACGACCAGCGGTTGGCCGGTTTTTCGCAGGATGCGCGCGCGCACTGCCTCGTCAAGCCGCTGGACAAGCTCAACAGAATTGGCCAGCCCCCCGCCCACCGGCACGATAGACGCGCCCACGATATTGATCGTCATCGCAAGCGGGCCACTGACGATGTCGATATAGACCTCTATGGTACGTTCGGCTGCTGCGTCGCCGGCATTCCAGGCGACCATTATGGCAGTACTCGTCAGGTTCACGCCATGCAGATGCGTATGCAACCGTTCCATGCCTCGCGCGGCGCCGACTGGGTCGACGCAGCCGACCTGACCGCAGCCGCAGGCATATCGGGGAATTGCTATCGGCGGATTTCCCGCCAACGTAGCCGAGACAGGCCCATGGCCCCATTCGCCGGCAAAACCGCCTGCGCCTTCGTGAATCTTTCCGTCGATGACGATGCCGCCGCCGACACCTGTTCCGAGGATGACACCAAACACGACGCGGTGCTCGCGTCCCGCGCCAACGACAGCTTCCGAGAGCGCAAAGCAATCCGCATCATTGGCCACCAGTACTGGTCTTTGTAGCCTGGCGCTGAGGTCGGCGACCAATGTCCGTCCATGTATGCATGGAATGTTGGCACAGGTGATTTTGCCGGTATCGGAATCGACGACCCCAGCTATTGAGATTGATATCAAGCCAGTGGGATCGGCACCGCCATCGGCTGCTATCTTGGCTAAAGCTGATGCGAATGCATCAAAGTCGTCGAGCGGCGTCGGGACCTTCGGCAGCGGCCTTATATCTTCAGGCGAATAGGCGATCGCGCCTTTGATGGCAGAACCGCCAATGTCAAAGCAGGCTATCATGGCAAGCTATTTCCGGAATCAATCATCGTGGATGTTTGATAGCGGAAAACTCCCTGCCCACAAAGCTATTCGCGTGAACGCCTTGCGGCCCGATCTTCACGGGAGCGCCTGCGCGGAGACGCATCGCCTGCGACACCGTCCTCGCTGACGTTCTTGCGGGGCGGCAACGTGACTGCCATCGATAATTTTGGAAACGGGTCGATCTTGTTGGGCATCGCCATGGCGTAGACGAAATGTTCCTGGAACTTTGGCTCCAGCGCCGTCTCGATTTTCTCGATGCGCGTGACGGTAGCCTCGATTTCGCGGCGATAGTTGCGATTGAGCAGGGCCATACGGGCACCTGTGCCAGCAGCATTGCCGACGGCTTGCACCTTGTCCAGATCGCAATCCGGGATCAGGCCAAGAACCATGGCATATTTCGGATCGATGAATGAACCGAAAGCCCCGGCAAAACGGATTTGATCGACATGATCGATACCTAACTTGTCCATGAGGAGCTTCACGCCGGCATAAAGCGCCGCCTTGGCAAGCTGGATCGCGCGCACGTCGTTTTGGGTGATTGTTATCGTCGGCGAGCCCTCGTGCAAAAGGTAAGAGAAGGTACGCCCATTCGCCATGACACGGGGCGATTTCACGCTGAGGGTGCCATCGACGACGCCATCCTCCGAGATAATTCCGGATAGATACATTTCCGCAATGACTTCGATGATGGCCGAGCCGCAAATGCCGGTAATTCCGCTTGCCTGCACAGCCTCTTCAAACCCTGGCTCGTCTGACCATTTCTCGGTGCCGATTACGCGAAATTTTGGCTCCAGCGTAACAGGATCGATACGGACACGCTCGATGGCGCCGGGTGCAGCACGCTGACCGCCGGAAATTTCTGCACCCTCGAACGCAGGACCGGTGGGGGAGGACGCGGCAACCGTGCGCTGCCTGTTACCGAGGACGATCTCCGCATTGGTACCGACATCGACGAGAAGCATCATTTCGTCCTGGCGGTGCGGGCCTTCCGCCAGTGTGGCTGCGGCTGCATCCGCGCCAACATGCCCCGCAATACACGGTAGCATATAGACTCGCGTGCCCGGGTTCATCGGCAAACCGATGTCGGAAGATTTCAGATGCACAGCGCCGGAAACAGCCAGCGCGAAGGGTGCGCCGCCAAGTTCCGTCGGGTCTATGCCAAGAAAGAGGTGGTGCATGATGGGGTTGCCGACGAATACAGCGTCAAGGATATCTTCGCGCGCGACGCCTCCCTCAAGGCAAACCTTGTCGATCAGGCCGTTTATTGCCTCGCGAACCGCGAGTGTCATGCCCTCGCGGCCATCCGGATTCATCATCACGTATGAAACGCGGCTCATCAGATCTTCGCCGAAGCGTATCTGGGGGTTGGATGTACCAGCCGATGCAATTGTCCGCACCGAGAGAAGCGACGAGAGATGCATTGCGATCGTGGTCGAGCCGATGTCGCAGGCGATGCCATAGGCTTCGTTCTTCAAACCCGGCCAGAGTCCGATCATGGTTGGACGATCGGTTTCTTCATCGTGATGGATAGCGGCGGTCACGCCCCATTCGCCTTTGCGGAGGATCTGCTGCACGTTTGCCAGAAGATAAGCATCCACGTTTAGATTACGCACGCCCCATTCGTTCTCAAGGGCTATCTTCAACCGGTCAAGATCGCCCAGCGGCTTGTGCATATCCGGTTCTTCCACCTCGACATAGCACATGCGAACGGCTGGATTGCGCTCGATGACGCGGGTATCGACGTCTTTGCGAACGACTTGGGCATTGATCTGCACGTCCTGCGGAACGTCGACGACAAGATCGCCTAGAATGGTGGCAGAGCAGGAGAGGCGCCTGCCTTGCTTTAAATCACGCTTTTCCGCATAACGTTGTTCTTTCGGCCCAAACTCGGAAATATGATCGTTGGAGGAAGTGATGCCGTGCTTGGCAAAACGGCCCTCCTGGACTTCTACCTGGCAGCGCCCGCAAATGCCGCGTCCACCGCATACGCTTTCAACATATACGCCGAGCGTGCGGGCAGCTTCCAATATCGGCGTGCCGACTGCAAAACGTCCGCGCTTGCCAGACGGCATAAAGAGAACGAGAGCTTCCTTTGCCGTTGCCTCCGGTGCTTTGACGGGTGCGTTCAAAATCTATGCTCCAAAATAGCTCCCTTATTCGGCCCTGTGGACCAACTTCTCCCCGAGCGGGAGAAGAAAGAAAGGCACCATAGCTCCGTCTGTTCGTCCCCATCGGGGTTGAAGGAGGTATTAAATACCCCGCAACTAGCTTGCAACCCCGCGCCGCGCCTCACGGCCACCGCGCCGGCGCCCGCCACCGGCAGAATCGGCAGGAACTGAAACGGAAGCGGCTACACCTGGCGCAGCCGGTTGATGATCGCGATACTTCTTGATCCAGTAGGTGCAATTGGCGTCCGTGCCGTTCAGAACGTTGGCGGCGTGAACTGCCTCCATTTCTTGTGGTCGGCATGGATTCATGATCGCCGACGTCATGCCGGCACCAATCACCATCGGAATGAAGCCAGCATTGATGCCATGACGGTGCGGAAGGCCGAAAGAGATATTGGACAGGCCGCAGGTCGTGTTGACCTTAAGTTCTTCGCGCAACCGGCGGAGCAAAGCGAAAACCTGTCGTCCGGCGTCACCGAGGGCTCCGATCGGCATGACCAGCGGGTCGACGACGATATCATGGGCGGGAATACCGAAATCGGCCGCTCGCTCGACAATCTTCTTGGCGACGGCGAATCTAACGTCCGGATCCATCGAGATGCCGGTCTCATCATTGGAAATGGCGACGACAGGAACGTTGTACTTCTTGATCAGCGGCAGGATGGCTTCGAGTTTTTCCTCCTCGCCGGTTACCGAATTCACCAGCGGACGGCCCTTGGCAACCTTTAACGCCGCCTCGATGGCAGCGCTTACAGAGCTGTCGATCGACAAGGGAACATCAACGAGGTTCTGAACGATTTCCAGCGTCTGGACCAGCAGGCCCGGCTCCGTCGCATTGGGATCAACCGCGGTCACCCCCGCATTGACATCCAGCATGGTCGCGCCCGCGGCAACCTGCTCCAGCGCATCCCTGATGACCGTGTCGAAGTTGCCTTCGATCATTTCAGCGGCGAGCTTCTTGCGACCAGTTGGATTGATCCTTTCACCAATCACGCAGAAAGGCTGATCAAAACCAATGATGATTTCTCTGGTCGCCGAAGCGACGATCGTGCGGGTCATGCAGATTACCTCAGTTGCTCGCTGCGTTTGCGTATTGCGTGTTTACATTCCATGAGCCGCGATCAACGAGCCATTCGGACGATTTCTTCAACCCTCCGAACGGGAATACGTGAATCTGCTTGATGGCAGAAGCCGGCGTGGCCAAGACGTGCTGCTCGATTGGGCCGACCACGCCTTCCGGTGAATGGCTTGTGGCAAGGGCGGTCAGGGACAATGCATTCTTCTTCAGAAAGCTGATTGAATTGCCGACGCCGCACATGGCCGCGTATTTAATCAGGGTCGTAATCTTGGCAGGGCCTGCAACGCCGAGATGTACTGGCAGGTCGACACCATGTTGGCGCAGCGATTCCGAGTACCGAATGAAGCGCTCTGCATCGAAACCAAACTGGGTGACGACGCGCAGCTTTGCGCCGGTACGTTCGCCGAAATTCTTCTTCAAGCGAAGCGCTTCAAGAGCAACTGCTTCGGAGAACTCAGGGCTGCCTTCCGGGTGTCCCGCCACACCCATTTCATTTATGCCGTACTTGTCGAAGAGGCCCGTTTCCAGAACTTCCATCGTGGAAGAGAATTCACCCGCCTGACGCTCAAGGCCACCACCGATGACAAGAACGTCTGTCACGCCAGCTTCCTCGGCGGCACGGCGGATGCGTGTCTCAAGAGCGACCCTGGTCGACAGACGGCGAGAGGCAAAATGCGGAACGGGTTTGTAACCCAGATCGTAAATCCGTTTGGCAGCTGTCGTGAGAGTATCGACGCTATCAGTCCCCATATCTGTGATATAGACGCGGGTGCCAGCAGGGAACAAACCCGGTAAATCCTGCGACTCGATTGCCTGGCGTGCCGCGACTTCGATAGATGCTGCGATCTTGGTCATTGGATCCTGCTGCGACTTCGCTTTGAATTCATGAATGCTCATGTCCACCTGCCTTTACGAGCGCCACAAGGCGTTCCCGGTTATATTCAGAATCAATTCGGGCGAGGGCGCTGTCCGCCTCGGTCTCCAGATCATCACTTACCGGCACCGGAGTTCCGCGGCGCCATTCCGCCAGATAGGCGTCTGAATCTTTGGCACCGATGCGCATTGCACACATGTCGATGGCTTCGGTGAAACGGATCGGTAGTTCGCGCTTTGCTGCCTGGCGCCCTTTTTTGACGGTCACTTGAGCAGGAATATCCCGCCAATAAACGACAATGAGATCAGCCATGCATTTCATCCTCCGACGAGGACCTCTTTTGCCGGAAAAACATGGGCCAAGCTTGCTATCTCACGACGCGGGTCCACTCAAATGCGACGTGCCCGACTAGTGTTTTTGCGACAGCTCAAAAAGGCAAGAATGTCGCGAGGTATGAAAACACGTTCGCCGCAATGAAAGCGAAGCCGGTGACAATGGCAATGGAGACTATGCCGACGACGACGCCCGCGAGCAGTAGCCGGCCATCGCGCTCGCAAAGCGCAATTCCGATAACGGCGGTCGCGAAAGCAGGCAGCCAGTTCGAAAGCGGCATTGGCAATACGACAGACAAGCCGAGAATGGTCGTGAACGCGCCCAGCCAACGATCCCCACGCTTGCGGCCAAAGGGCCAATTACGCGGCCGGATGAATTTTTCCAGCCATTCCAACCAGGGAACGACCCTGTCCGAGATCAGCCGGAAACGATCGGGTGCTATGGATTTCGTGCGCAGGAACGCGGGGAGCCAGACCGATTCGCGGCCCATCACCATTTGCACGGAGACGAGTACAAGCGGAATGCCAGTAAGGACGCCGGTTCCCGGCGGCAGCGGTATGAGATTCAAGATGGCAAAAAATGTGAGCAGGGCGGCAAAGCTACGGTCGGTGAAGGCATCCTCAAGTTCATTGAAGGACACGGGGGCCGTTGCAGACAAGGATAAATCCTTGAAAACCTGCGAGAGCGAGCGAGGGTCATTGTCCGGTGTCCGATGTACAGCGGCGCGGTCTGGCTCGTTCTTTTCTTCGGCGTCGATTGCAGCCATCTTAACGTCTTCGTTCCACATGCTGACGCATATGGCGCGAGGTCGATGACATTGCAATGACGAAAATCCCTCAACGCTTCAGTTCGAGTATGTCCAACAGCGATTCGCGGGCGGGTTCGGGAAATTCGATATGGAACTCATCCTTTCCTGTGCGATATGCATATCCTGTCTGGTCAACGTCAGGACCGCCGCCATATTTTCCCGGCATTTCACCTGAAACATAGCCGACGCCGAGATAGGTGAGGCGAGTGTCGCTTTCGGTATAGAAGCGCCCCTTCGTGCGTTGGGAACCGCTTGTTTTTTCAAGCATCCAACCGGATCCATCATCGGTAACACGGCACTTGAACCACTGGTAAATCACCAGCGCCGGTTCTTTACCAAGCTTTATCGTCCGGCATTTCCATTCGCCGGTCATGTCAAAATTTTCACTGAAAGCCAGTCTGGGTCTCGCCAGAATTTCCTCCAATTGCATTACATCGGCCGGAGCGCCGCCTTTTCTGGCAGCATCAACTGCCGCACTCCTGTTTTCTTCATATCCGTCCAGCTTTGCTTGATCAGTCTTTGTGATTATTTTCGATATAGCGCCGTCCGCCTGGACGAAATTAGTGCAGGCAATCAGGAAAATCGCGCCAAGACCCGTGCGAAGTATCATGTGTGCTACCCGGATGATTGATTGGTGGTTGATACCTATTCAAACGACTGTCGCGCAGGTTGATGGCGACAAGATCTAGCTGAGAGCAGCAGCGGAGGTCAACGCAGGTACGAGGTCGCCATAGCCTGTAAGGCGCCGCTCATACTCAAGCCCGAGAAACGCGGCTGCCTTCTCCGCTTTAGCGCTTAACTCGGGATCATCCGTTTGTGCCATGTAGATCATCTTCGTATAGTTGCCAAAGTACATCTCACGCAGTTCCGGGTGCCGATCAAGGCCCAGAGGCTTGACCATGAAAGCTTCGAAATGACGAGCCAGGAAATCAGTCATGAAAAACGAGGTCATGTCGTCCTCCCATTGTGCGGCGAACGCTTCGTTCCCGGCATAGAACGAGAAGCAATGGGGTCCGGCGATGCGTTCAACTCCATGTTTCTCGCAGACGCGGTCGAGCATTCCTCCCGTGCCGCAATCGGCATAGCCTACAAAGATGCGCGTTATGCCCTGCGCCCTGGCTTCGACGATCGCTCGGTCGACCGACGGCGCAATCCTGTCGGGATAGTGATGGTAGATCGCAGGAAGGCATTTAAGATCAATATGATCGAGCCCACACTGTTCACGTATGGCCAGAATTTCTCGTGCGATCATCCCGCAAGCGATGACCCTTACGATCTCCGGTGACTTAGTCGACTTTCGGCTTGCATCCATGGAACTGATCTGGCTCCATCGCGTTGTGCGAACGTTGGTTTTTAATATTACCAGAACGGGAGATACCGTCCATGAAACTATCACATATCGTTCCGATTGCCGCTGTACTCGCAGTTGTTGCACTTGCCGGTTGCGCAAACACTATCCGCGGAATGGGTCAGGATACGGCCAACACCGTAAACGCAACCCAGGGCGCTGGTCACCGCGTAGCAAAGGCTGCCAATTAATTAACGCTTAAGGCCCGGTCCGGGCCTCAGCCGTTATTGATTTATTGCTTTGAAAACGGTCGCAAATATGCGGCCGTTTTTCGCTCAAGCTCCTGAGAGCTGGTTGTGTTTCCGCTTCATGTAAGCTTTGGCGGTTTCGACCGCAACTGCCGCATCACGGCAATAGGCATCGGCACCGACCGCCTTGCCGAATTCCTCATTCAAGGGTGCACCACCGACAAGCACGACATAATCGTCCCGGATACCCTTCTCCTTCATCGTATCGATGACGACTTTCATGTAGGGCATGGTAGTCGTAAGCAGGGCAGACATCCCGAGAATGTCGGGCTTATGTTCCTCGATCGCGTCAAGATACTTCTCGACAGGGTTGTTGATGCCAAGATCGATGACATCGAAGCCCGCACCTTCCATCATCATGCCGACGAGATTTTTTCCGATGTCATGAATGTCACCTTTGACGGTACCTATGACAAGCTTGCCCTGCTTGGGGGCCCCGGTTGCAGCAAGCAAAGGGCGCAGGATGAACATGCCGGCCTTCATCGCATTTGCCGATAGCAGCACTTCTGGTACGAAGAGGATACCGTCGCGAAAGTCTTCACCCACAATTCGCATGCCTTCGACCAACGCTTCGGTGAGGACCTTGTAGGGTGCCCAGCCACGCTCGAGCAGAATGTTGGTGCCCTCCTCGATTTCTTCCTTGAGACCGTCATAGAGGTCGTCATGCATTTGCTCGACGAGTTCATCGTCCGAAAGCTCCGAAAGAATGATTTCATCATCGGCCATTTTTATGCTTCCTCTCAAGCGTTATGCAATGTCACTAACATAACTGGTGTTTGTTTAACATATCGGGCAAGTTGCTGAAAACGCATCGCTTAAATGCGACCTAGTAAATGACGAAAACGACCGGCAGTTTGTCTCCGATGCGCCACTGGGTGCCGCACACGGAAACGCTCTCGCTGGCGTCACGTCTAGATTCGACTAGCTTAGGACGAAGTCCGCGCTCGCGAGCGCTGAGGAGACAGAAAATGGTTGAGGAAACGTCAGTCGATGCACCTGCGGAAGCGGAGACAAGCAGTGGACGTCGCGGTCGCGGCGCTGGGGCAGGTGCAGCTGCCCGTCGTGCGGCCCGTTCGGGCGGCGGTCCCGGCAAGTCGCTGACCTATATTACGCGCAAGATACGCACTTTTGAAGTGTTGGACGAAGAGGGGCTGGCGATTATCGAGGCGAACGCTGACACCGTTCTGGAAGAGATCGGTATCGAGTTCCGCGACGACGCCGAAGCTCTGGCGCTCTGGAGGGACGCGGGCGCCGACGTCAAAGGCGAACGCGTACATTTCCCCAAAGGCCTGCCGCGCTCCCTGCTGAAGACGGCCCCCCCAATCTACACGCAGCGCGCGCGCAACCCGGAGCGTTCCGTTCAGATCGGCGGCAATGCGACCGTTTTCGCACCGGTCTACGGGCCGCCCTTTGTGCGCGACCTTGACGGCAATCGCCGCTACGCAACTATCGAAGACTTCAATAATTTCGTGAAGCTCGCGTATATGGCACCGTCCATCCACCATTCAGGCGGGACTGTTTGCGAGCCGGTAGATGTGCCCGTCAACAAGCGCCATCTCGATATGGTGTACGCCCATATCAAATATTCCGACAAGCCTTTCATGGGATCCGTCACGGCTCCGGAACGCGCGGAAGATACAATAGCTATGTGCAAGCTGGTGTTCGGCGAGGATTATCTCGACCAGAACACGGTGCTGACGAGCCTGATCAATGCGAACTCGCCGATGGTCTTCGACGAAACGATGTTGGGCGCTTTGAAAGTGTATGCGCGCAACAACCAGGCTTGTATCGTTACCCCGTTCATTCTTGCAGGCGCCATGAGCCCGGTAACCGTGGCCGGCACGCTTACGCAGGTCTTGGCGGAAGTGTTGGCCGGGGCGTCGTTCACGCAGTTGATCCGGCCGGGCGCACCTGTGATATTTGGCACCTTTGCGTCGTCGATCTCGATGCAATCCGGTGCGCCAACCTTCGGCACGCCGGAGCCGTCACTTGTATCTTATGGCGCCGCGCAACTGGCACGGCGCTGCGGGCTGCCATTCCGCACCGGCGGCTCGCTTTGTGCCTCGAAAGTCTCCGACGCACAAGCTGCTTATGAGAGTGCCAATACGTTGAATTCGACGCTCCTTGCGGGGACGAATTTCGTGCTGCACGGGGCCGGCTGGCTCGAGGGCGGGTTGGTCTCGTCCTATGAAAAGTTCATGATGGATATAGACCAGCTTGGCATGGCGCAGAAGATCGCGGAAGGTGTCGACCTGTCCGAGAATGGTCAGGCCATGGACGCCATCCGGCAAGTTGGGCCCGGCAGCCATTATCTCGGTTGCGACCACACCCAGGCCAACTTCCAGACGGCGTTTTATCGGTCGAGCATTGCAGATAACAACTCATATGAGCAATGGCTGGCCGAAGGTGAGAAACGCGCCGATCAAAGAGCCAATGAACTTGCCCGCCGGTGGCTGGAGACTTATGAGGCGCCTCATCTCGATCCCGCCATCGACGAATCTCTCAAAGAGTTCATTGCCAAGAAAAAGGCATCCATGCCCGACGCTTTCACCTGAAAGAAGCCCGATGACGGCCGGGCTAAAGTGGCCGATCTGATCCATCAGGAAGTCTGGGCCTCCGCTGTGAAGGGCTAGGCATCCGATGAGTGACGCTGTTTCGATTCTAGATGAAGTTGCCGCCGCGCTGGAGCCCTATGGTCTCGTCCCCCGCGGCGGACTTGTTTTCGATGAAGTGGATCAAGCGCCGCCGCCGGGCGAAGGGATGATCGCCAAAAGCGTGGTTCTGGTTGGACATTACGGCTCGTCCATATGGCCGCATTTTATGGAATGGCGGCAATGGCACCCGAACATGATCGATCCTCTCGATGCCTGGTCGAAGCAGGCGTTGTCCGAGATCGCCGCGGATTTCGGTGCGAAGTCAGTGTTTCCCTCCGACAGACCCTATTTGCCGTTCCAGCAATGGGCCGGCCGTGCGGAGGGTCTACGGACCTCTCCCTTGGGGATGCTGATCCATCCCGAATACGGTCTCTGGCACGCTTATCGCGGCGCACTTCTGTTTGATCATCCCGTGGCATTTCCGACGCATCATGCTCCGGCTTGCCATCCTTGCGACACTTGCGCGGAGAAACCCTGTCTGTCCACATGTCCAGCCGGGGCTTTCAACAGTGCGAGCTTCGCCGTGGATAGCTGCCGTCATCATCTTGCCGGACCGCAAGGTGCGACCTGCATGGATGGTGGTTGCCTGGCCCGGCTAGCCTGTCCGGTTGGGCGAGGGCATGCCTATGCGCAGGATCAACAGCGCTTTCATATGGCGGCTTTCGCCGGCATATGATCAGCCACGGCGTCCGCGCCGCTCCCGCTTTGGCATATCATCGGCGTGCGCTGCAAGCTTGTTGCGCATGGGTCCGATGGTCTCGATGATTGTCTCGACCGAAGGGCGGGCGCCGTGCGTATGACTGTCGAGCGCCTTACGCATTGCCGCCAGATGCTCGAACGATGTGCCGCAGCAACCGCCAATGATCTTCGCGCCGCCATTGATCGCCAGGTGAGCGTAGTCGGCCATCAGCTCCGGAGTTCCGGAATAGAAGATTTCGGCACCCCTGAATTCGGGTATGCCGCAATTGCCCTTGATGACGATGGTCGCAGAAGGATCGGCGTCACTCATGTCGAGAAGTGTTGCGAGGATATCCGACGCACCGACGCCGCAATTGGCGCCGACAGCCACAGGAGGTTGCGAAAGCCCGTCCACAACGCCGTGGATTTCTTTTGGCGGCAGACCCATCATGGTCTTTCCCGCTGTATCAAACGAACCCGTATAGACGTAAGGCAGGCCCACTTTTACAGCAGCTTCGGCAGCGGCACGTATTTCCCCAGGGGCAGACATCGTTTCAATCCAGGCGACGTCCACGCCCCCCGCCTTCAAACCCTCCAATTGTTCGGTGAAGGCCGCAACGGCGTCCTCTTCCGTCAATGCACCGAGGGGTATCAGGAGTTCGCCGGTCGGACCGACCGATCCAGCGACGATGACCTTGCGACCCGCCTTGTCGGCGACGCTACGCGCCAGCTCGGCGGCCTTTTTATTAAGTTCGAACACACGGTCGTGCGCATGATGCAGCTTCAAACGATGACGGGTGCCGCCAAAGGAATTGGTGAGAATTATATCCGCCCCCGCATCGACAAAACCCTGATGCAGTGCAACAATCTTTTGCGGTTGCGCTTCATTCCAAAGCTCTGGCGCTTCTCCAGCTTCCAGGCCCGCAGCAAAGAGATTTGTACCCGTAGCCCCATCGGCGAGCAGAACGCCCTTTTCAGCAATGAGATCAGCGAGTGGGTTTGCAATCGTCATGACGCGCGTTCCTATGGGTATCAACTAAATAACGATATAAGGAAGTCTTTATATGTGGTCAATCATCATTTGCGACAAGACGTGCCGCAGGATCAGGTTACCTTCAATGACGATATGTATTGAGCGGCCTCGTGCGCATTGATCCTGGCTACACGGATGAGCCCGTCGAAATGTCGTTGCATGGTCAATACCGCCTCGGTGGTGTTCAGAACGAGATACATCTCTCCGACAAATATGGCTGTGCGATAGGGGCCAAAAACGGTGTATGGAACAGAAAAACGCTCGCGCCCGTCAAAGAGGTAGAGCCGGAACGATGGATATAGTTCATCAAGCAGCTCAGCCATATGCTTCAGCTGTTCCTGCCGCACCTTGCGAGGAAGATCGCTCCAGATACTGCAACCACCGGCGAAATCATTCAGCGTCTGAAATGGCATGCAGACTTCCATGTCGGTCCCTGGTTGGCGGTTGTAGTCCAGCCGGAACGCGGTCTCGCTCAATTGAATTGCTGGATCGCGATGAACCATCGAGGTTTCATAGGCAACGACTGCCTGTGTGCGCAAAAGGTCCGGAATACGTGCGGGAACATAACGGATTTTGCTGCCGGTCGCTTCCGCATGCCATTTTACAAGAAGGGTGCGTTCGAAATTATCGGATCCCTCCTCGATCTCCATACTTGGGCGAAGCTCGCCGGTGATGCCTTCATCCTGGCTGAGGCCCAGCAGCCAATCCAGGGATACGGAATGACGTTCGGCAATGTTGAGCAAGGTTTCGACCCGCGGCAGCCTTGTAGACTGGCCAGACAACAGCTGTGACAGGGCGGAACGGTCGATGCCAACCGAGGCGGCAAAGGACGACTGGTTTTCCCCACTCCGGAGAAGGAGACTTTTTATCCGCTCCTGGAACAGGCGGGACAGATCGCGTTTATCCATAGTCTCACCCCGTCGTTTACAATCCACAACATTTGCGCTGTTTGGTGCGCAATATCAACACTTACTCACAAAAATCTCGTTGCTGACAGCTACTGACAGTGAGACGATGAAAAACATGGAATCAGAAAGACATACCGAAATACCCTCGTCACGATCGCAGCATCCGCGAAAACGTACCGGCATTGAATGGCCGACGGTTGGTCTGATGATAGTCTGTTACGGACTCTGGTTCATATCCGGGACCTACGTCTATCATACCATGCCAGTTGTTGCTCTTGCGGCGATGGCGCTGTCCGTTGCACTGCATTCGTCGTTGCAACATGAGGCCCTGCACGGTCACCCTACACGCCGTGGTTCTCTGAACGAACTTCTCGTTTCACTGCCTCTTGGCATTGTCTTTCCCTACCGCCGATACAAGCATCTGCATTTGAAACATCACGCGGATGAACGGCTGACCGATCCCTATGACGATCCGGAAAGCTATTACCATGCCATGAGCGATTGGGGGAAATTCCCGGCATTCGTTAAACTGATGCTCAATTGGAACAACACGCTGATTGGCCGGATCGTCATCGGCCCCCTACTGATGATCATCGGGTTTGTGATCTCCGAGGTGAAACTCGTCGCTGGGGGCGACAGGAAGACGCGAAATGCATGGTTGTTGCACTTGGCCGGGCTCGTCCCCATGGTCGGCATCGTGTGGCTGATCTTCGACGTTCCGCTTTGGCTGTATGTGCTCACTTCCGTTTATTGGGGTCTTTCTATCATCGCCATCCGCAGTTATTGTGAGCATCAATGGTCGGAAAGGCCCGACGGACGCACGATAATCGTGGAAAGCTCGCCCTTGGCGCTGATTTTTCTCAATAACAATCTGCATTTCGTTCATCACAAAAAGCCAACGGCACCCTGGTATGATCTTCCGAAACTTTATCGCGAACAGCCAGAGGAATGGCAGCGGATGAACGGTGGCTATGTGTTCCGCAATTATTTCGAGATTCTGCGCGCATACGCATTCCGTAAAAAGCAGGAAGTTGTACATCCTATTTTGCGCCGCGAACCGGCTCCAGCGCGGGCGTTCCGACCGCGTCGCCACGGCATCAGCCTGCAAGGTGGCACAAGCTTACCTATTCCCGCCGAGCCGCCGAAAGACTAAGTATCAGGCATGACCCTTGTAGCGGCTTTACCGATGTACGATTGGCCGGAACGGCGCGTCGAAGTTGACGCGCAATGGACGATGCTGCGCGACAGACTCCGATCGGCCGGGTTCAATGCGCCAGACGTGCTCGTACGCCGCAACGCCGATTTACCTGCTGTCCCGGGTGGAATCAGGGATGCTGCGGGCAACGTCATCGCCCCGGATCCGGCTATGCTTCCACCTGATGAGCTAGACCGCGCAACGCTTTGGCTTCACCCTGACTTGCTGTTTGCCCAAACGTGCTGGGGTCCGCTTGAACTAGGCCTGCAGGCGCATGTCCATATCGTAGGTCAGGATGACTATTCCGGTGTCGAGGGGGGAGATGGCGAGTTTTACTCAAGTGCCCTGGTGATGCGGCGCGGTGAGGCAATGCAGGTGGTCGTACCGCCTGACGGGAAGGCCACACTCCCTTTGAACGCGATGCGGAACAAGCGCTTCGCATTCAATAGTCACGATTCAATGTCCGGCTATATCGCTCTTCAACGGGACCTTGCCGGCCAGGGAGAAACGCTGGACATATTTGCCAGCCATGGAGAAACCGCCGGCCATCGCCACTCGATTGAAGCTGTTGCAACCGGCCGCGCGGACATAGCTGCAATCGACTGCAAGTCCTGGGAACTGGCGCAGCGTTACGACGAAGCCGCCAGTGCCTTGATCGTCGCGGGCTGGACGGGCAAGCGCAAGGGCTTGCCCTTTATCTCGAAGTTTGATCTACCCGCGCATCTTTTCGCCTGAGGGATCGAATGGCGGCTCAAGGTTGATTTGGGCCGGCCGGCGAATACCGAGGATTTCCACCTCGAACAATCCTCGCTCCTGGCTCTTGGCAAGTTCTGCCGGTACGTAGCCTTGCGCCATCGACTTCCCGACATAGTGGGCATAGCCGCCGGATGTTACCCATCCGACAACCCGCCACTCACCCTGCACTGCGCCAATATCACCTTCATTGGCAACCACTTGTCCAGTTCCGTCAAAGCGTGGTGCGCCCACCCCGTGGCTCGCCTGCACGACGCCGTAGTCTTTAGTGACCTTGGCCCAGATCGGCTCGTCACCCATCACGTCGGCAGCACCTTCTCCTTCGGGAACGTCAACCATCAACGAAATCCGGCGAAGTTTGGCCGTGTCGCCCGAGTCGAATTCTGCTTTTTCCCGCGCAGCGGCCTCGCGCCCAATGAAATCATTCTTCGACAGCTTTACAAATCGGTCCATCGATCCTTCATAGGGCCCGTAGATCGGTCGTAACTCGCGGTACCAGGTGGGGAAATTCTTCTCGAGCCGCATCGAGAGCAGGGCGCGCATACCAAAATCAACGATCCCGTATTCGGCGCCGGCTGCCTTGATCGCCTTGTAGACAAGACGCTGATAGGCAGGTTCCATCCATATCTCATAGCCGAGATCGCCCGTGTAGGAGATCCGATTCACTTTGCAAGGTGCACCGCCGACAGCCATTTCACGGAAGTCCATGAAGCGGAACGCTGCGTTGGAGACATCTTCGTCGACGAGTTTGCCGAGAACAGCGCGAGCTTTTGGCCCTGCGATCGAGAGCCCGACGAGCGTCTGGTCGAAGCGATGGATGCGCACGGAGCCGTCCCTCGGCTGCTGTTTTCGAAACCAGCGCATGTGATAGCGTTGAGCGGCAGACGATCCCCAGATAAGGAACCGCTCGTCAGCGGCTCTTGCGATCGTGAAATCGCCAATGAGCTTGCCTTCGTGGTTGAGCATAGGCGTAAGAACAAGTCGTCCGACCTTCGGCATCGTGTTGGTCATCAGGCGGGACAAGAAGGCGTCAGCACCCGAGCCCGTTACCTCGTATTTGGCAAAGTTGGCTATTTCGGTGACTCCGACGCTGTTACGCGTGGCGCGAACTTCATTCCCGACATGCTCGAAATCGTTGGAACGATGATAGGAAACGACGTCGCGCGGATCAGTACCCTTGGGAGCGAACCAGAGCGGTGTTTCAAGACCCCATGAGTCGCCCATGACAGCGTTTTGGGCAAGCATCGTATCGTAAAGCGGGGTCGTCTGCTGTGGACGTCCTGCCGGTAACTCCTCGTTTGGGAAACGTATGGAGAAGCGCCGTGAGTAATTTTCGCGGACTTTAGCATTGGTATAGCGCAAAGTCGCCCACTCGCCGAAGCGCGCCACGTCCATGCCCCACACGTCGAAGCCGGGTTCGCCGTGCACCATCCAATTTGAGAGCGCAAGGCCAACGCCGCCTCCCTGGCTGAAGCCGGCCATTACCGCACAGGCTGTCCAGTAATTGGTGAGGCCAGGAACAGGACCCACGAGCGGATTGCCATCAGGCGCGAAGGTGAAGGGGCCATTGATGATTTGCTTGATACCGGCCTTCTCGATTCCAGGGAAATGCTTGAACCCGACTTCAAGGGAAGGGGCAATTCGATCGATATCCGGTGGCAGAAGTTCGTGGCCGAAGTCCCAGGGGGTGTTGACCGGTGACCATGGCTTGGCCGCCTTTTCATAGGTGCCGAGCAGAATGCCGTTGCGCTCCTGACGGGTGTATATCTCGCCCTTGAAATCCATCACGCCAATGAGTTCGCGGCCCGTCGACTTGTTGAACTCCATGACCTCAGGCATGTCTTCGGTCAGAAGATACATGTGCTCCATCGCCAGGACGGGCAATTCGAGGCCCACCATGCGTCCGACCTCCCGCGCCCAGAGACCGCCGCAATTGACCACGTGCTCGGCTTTGACGGTCCCTTGCTCCGTAACGACATTCCAGGTCCCATCGACTTCTTGCGTCAGTTCAACGACCCGATTTCGCAACGATATATCGGCGCCGAGCTTACGTGCGGCTTTGGCATAGGCGTGAGTGGTGCCGGATGGATCGAGATGACCTTCCACGGGATCCCACATGGCGCCTACGAAATTCGTCTCATCCATCAGCGGGAACATTGCCTTGGCTTCGGATGGCGTAATCAGTTCCGTGTCCATGCCGAGATAGCGGCCACGGGCATGGGCGAGACGCAGGAAGTCCATCCGTTCCGGACTGTCCGCCATCATCACGCCGCCGGTTAAATGCAGTCCGCAGGACTGACCGGAAAGTTCCTCGATCTCCTTATAGAGGCTGACAGTGTAGGCCTGCAGCTTTGCGACGTTCGGATCGCCATTCAGAGTGTGAAAGCCGCCAGCAGCATGCCAGGACGAACCGGACGTAAGTTCCGACCGTTCGATCAACAGCACATCGGTCCACCCGGCACGCGCAAGATGATAGAGCACGGAACACCCGACAACGCCGCCGCCAATGACAACTGCTTTAACGTGGGATTTCATAATCTTATGCCTCGTCTATGAAAATGTGATTCAACGTGTTGAGAGTTTGAGTCAAAGATCAGAAATCGGTTGGAGCGCCGCCCTCTGCCTTGCGTCCTGCAACGAAGGCATTGATTTCCTCTTCAATCGCGGGATCGATCGGGGGTTTGACATAGGTGGCCAGCCGTTCTTTCCACACGCGATTTGCCCGCTCGATAGCCGTCGGCGAGCCAGCTTCCTGCCAGCTCTCATAATTGCGCCAATCGGAGATGATGGGCGCGTAGAAAGCATTCTTGTAGCGCGATTGCGTGTGAGCAGTGCCGAAGAAATGGCCGCCTGGGCCCACATCCCGCATCGCATCTAGGCCGAGCGCATCATCGGAAAGGTCGAGTGGCGTCAGGAATTCCGCGACCATTTGCAGGAGATCAAAATCGAGAACCATCTTCTCATAAGAACAGCAGAGCCCACCCTCGAGCCAACCGGCCGAGTGGAGCATAAAATTCCCGCCGCCCTGAATGGCACCCCAAAGGGAGAAGACCGATTCATAGGCCGCTTGAGCATCTACGGTATTGGCAGCGCAAACGTTCGATGTGCGATAGGGGATATTGTAGCGTCGGGCCAATTGGCCGCCGATCATTTGCGCCTTCATGTATTCGGGGGTGCCGAAAGCCGGCGCGCCGGACTTCATGTCGACATTGGACGTAAATCCGCCATAGCCTACCGGCGCGCCTTTCTTCACCATCTGGGTAAAGGATATTCCAGCTAGCGCTTCGGCGTTCTGCTGGACCAAAGCACCGGCGATCGTCACCGGCGCCATGGCGCCTGCGAGAGTAAACGGCGTCACTATGACGATCTGGCCGTTGCCGGACATCTGAATGATGCCCTCCATCATCGGTATGTCAAGCTTGAGCGGAGAATTGGTATTTATGATCGTATAACAGGACGCTTCGCTTTGCATTTGCTCCTGACTAATGCCGCGAGCGAGGCGCGCGATCTCAATCCCGTCCTGGTTGCGCTCCTTGCCCAGCGAATAAATGTGAAACGGCTTGTCGGTCAGGGTGGCCAGATCCCGAATACACTCGAGGTGACGCACCGAGGGATGAATGTCGATGGGTTCTACAGGATATCCCCCTGTCGCATTGATGATATTATGCATCTGCGCCAGTTTCAGGAAATTGCGGAAATCAGCCTGATTACCCGACCGCCTGCCATTGTCGGTGTCCGAACAATTCGGGGCGGAACCCATCTGCGCGAAGATGAGATTATTGCCGCCGAAACGGACATTGTGAGCGGGATTGCGCGCGTGCAGCGTAAACTCGGACGGCGCCTGCCCGACATAGTCGAGGATCATGTCCTTCTCGAATCGAACGCGCATCGTGCCGGGGGCTACATCGGCGCCTGCCTTTTTCATGATTTCGCGCGCACCATTGTGCAACACGTCGACACCGATTTCCTGCAGGACCTTCAGCGAAGCGTCGTGAATAGATTCCAGTTCATCGTCGGAAACGACCTTCGTTGGGGCGAAAGGGATTCTGAGCTGGCGCGTGGCCGGCTGATCGAACGCGCCGCTCTCCACGCTGCGCGGCCGTGCCCGACCACCACGCCTGCCATGATCCCGCGAGGATGCACTTGTGTTGGATTCGATTGCAGGTTCAGCCATTTCCTATGCCCTCATTTCGCGCCCCCGGCAGGCGATGAACCAATATCGCCAGAGGAGCTTTGAGGGTGCGCGGCGTGAGCGACGCTGAGCGCAAGGGAAGCGACACCGTTCCCTGGCGTTCCAGCTATTCAGCCGCAGCCCTGGACGTGAGATGGCTTATCGGCGTGACCATTGCCTGAATCAGGCTGTTCATGCTGATGATGCCTGTGGCCTTTCCATTGTCGTCCACGACGGTAGCAAACTGCTGGTTGGCGTCGGTCATGGTCTTGGCCGCTTCTTCGAGAATGGTGCCGGTTCTGACGGTTACGCCGCCTGTGGACGCCGGCATGCCCGACTGCGTGGCGATGGTGTCAACCATGATTACGCGTCCCCGGTTAACCTCCTTCACAAAGCTGGAGATATACTCGTCCGCGGGTTGCAGGACGATATCCTGGCCGGTCCCCTGTTGAACGACCTCACCATCGCGCAGAATCGCGATCCGGTCCCCCAAGCGCAATGCTTCATCAAGATCGTGAGTGATGAAGACCACCGTTTTCTTGATCTCTTTCTGCAGGTCGAGAAGGACAGATTGCATGTCCATCCGGATCAGCGGATCGAGTGCGGAAAAAGCTTCGTCCATCAGAAGTATGGGAGCATCATTGGTGAGCGCACGAG
>NZ_PGGN01000003.1 GCF_003010935.1 Phyllobacterium endophyticum | reverse complement strand
CTCGTGCGCTCACCAATGATGCTCCCATACTTCTGATGGACGAAGCTTTTTCCGCACTCGATCCGCTGATCCGGATGGACATGCAATCTGTCCTTCTCGACCTGCAGAAAGAGATCAAGAAAACGGTCGTCTTCATCACTCACGATCTTGACGAAGCATTGCGGCTCGGAGATCGGATCGCGATTCTGCGCGATGGCGAAGTCGTTCAACAGGGGACAGGCCAGGATATCGTCCTGCAACCCGCCGACGAGTATATTTCCAGCTTTGTGAAGGAGGTTAACCGGGGACGCGTGATCATGGTCGATACCATCGCCACGCAGTCGGGCATGCCGGCGTCCACAGGCGGCGTAACCGTCAGAACCGGCACCATTCTCGAAGAAGCGGCCAAGACCATGACGGACGCCAACCAGCAGTTTGCTACAGTCGTGGACGACAATGGAAAGGCCACAGGCATCATCAGCATGAACAGCCTGATTCAGGCGATGGTCACGCCGATAAGCCATCTCACGTCCAGGGCTGCGGCTGAATAGCAGGGATGAACAAACGGAATTGGGGATTGACGCCATGCGCTTTCGTTTTGAACATCCCTTGCGAGACGAGCTTCACAACGAGCTTCACGCGCGTCCATCGCTCTACTTTGATGGGGACACCGACGTGTGGCATGTCGCAATCATCGGCAAAGACGGCCCTCCTTCGGCCCCGGATGGTCTTCCCGGGCTGGAGGAGGTGTCGACCACGCAGCAAGGCAAGCATGGGATCGCACGTTTCGCTGGCGGCCGCCTCAAGTGGGAACTCCACACCGAATTCTTGACACTGACCTTTGTCGTGCGCCCCTCTGACAGTGTTGGCGGCACACCTCCCCAGGCGTTTCAGGAACTTTGCGACCGCGCTGACGGACAGGTCATCGCCGCCGTGCGCGTCATTGTGCGCGATGAAAAGGACGGCCAGCGGCTTGAAAAACCCGGCGCCGACTTTGTGGCGTCCGAGGTCGGCGGCGGTGATGCGGAGGTGCACTCGAATTTTCGTCTCACGCAAAGCGGCTTTGTCGAACTTCTGCTCTTTAACCGAAATCTCAATGCCTATCGGACCGGACGTATGGTCCGCCGGCTGCTCGAAATCGAGACCTACCGGATGATGGCATTGCTGGCCATGCCGGTGGCCAGGGAAACCGTCCTGAATCTTGAGCTATTCGATCGGCGCCTGAAACACCTGATCGCCCATATGCACAGCACAATCAAGGTCGACAAGACACTCTTGTCCGACGTAACGCGGCTGTCATCGGACGTGCTCAACTTCTCCGCGATTGCCCGACAACGCTTCGGAGCAACGATGGCCTATGCGGAGATTGTCACCAGCAGGATGGAGGAACTGCGCGAGGGCCGCGTCGAACAGCGGCAACGGATCGGCACGTTCATCGATCGACGGTTCCAGCCTGCGATCCGTTCCTTTCGCGCCGCAGAAAGACGCCTTGATGAACTGGCCGGGCGTATCAGTTTGGCGGGAGACCTGCTCCGGACCACGGTTCAGGTTCAACTGGAGGATCAAAATGCCTCCCTCCTGACGTCCATGGAGGAGCGGGCGCGGGTCCAGGTGCATATTCAACAGGCCGTCGAGGGTTTTTCGGTCATCGCGATTACCTATTACGGCGTTGGTCTTGCCAAGATAAGTCTTGAAAGCATGTCGGGGCTGGGGCTTGATCCGCATGTGGCAAAACTTGCCGTTCTGGCGGCCATTCCTCTGGTGCTTTTTGCGGTCTTTAAAGCGGTGCATCACATCCGCAGGAGCATCAACCAAAGTCACGGCCGCCCTTTTCCCTAGCTAGACAAGAGCCGCCCGATCCCGGCGGGTGTCTTTGCCCGCCTTGCGCAATCCCGGGTGTCCAGATGCCAGGGCCCTTCCCGCGGCTGTTTTCATCGGCTCAATGGGCTGGGTACATCAAGCAACAGAATATGTTTGGCGCGCACCGGGCGAATATGGGCGAAAAATGCCGTGCCGATAGAGCGGCGCATCGCCTATCTGCGGAAACAAGAAGGAGCCAGTAACAACGCCATGTGCATGACGCGTTGATCGGCCGGCTGACCCGTCGCCGTGGGCGTGAAGGCGGGCACGCGACCCCTCCGTCAATCGTATTTGATCAACTATCGGTCAATGACCAAGTCGCTTAACGGTTTGGAACAGCATGGCAGGAAGAAGCCGGCCTCAATCTCCCTTTGCCTGATGCCGCCATCGTGCTTCATGTCGACGATGCCGCTGGTCAGCCGGGACTTGCAGGTTCCACAGATACCGTTGGCACACGATGATGGAATTCTCACTGCGGATTTCCTGGCGCAGGAAAGGACGGTCTGGTCGGCTCGCACGTCAATCGACTTGTTCTGCTTCGAAAAGTGAACCCGGAAAGATTTCGCCTCGATCACCTCTTCGTTGGGCACCGGAGCGGCCTCGGTCGCCGCGGCATCGAAACTTTCCTCGTAATAATTGGACCGGGGTACGCCAAGTTCTGCGCTGATGTTTCGAGCTGCCGCCATGAACGGCGCCGGCCCGCAACACATAATGACCCGCTCAGCCATGTCCGGAACCGCCAGAGCCAGGTACTCGCTGGAGATCCGGCCCGACAGGCCTGGCCAGCACCGCTCGGTGCCAATGTCTTCCGGAAGCAGGTGAAGCCTAAAACCCTTGATCCGGCTTGCCAGGTTCGCCAGCTCGCTGCGGAAAATGAGGTCTTGCGGGCTGCGTCCGGCATGAACAAAGATGACATCGGTGGGCTCAGCGGTATCCGCGAGCTCGCGCGCCATGGACATGAGCGGCGTGATTCCCGAACCAGCCGACAGGAAAAGGTACTTTTTTGCTGCTGGCCGCACGAAACGCCCCAGTGGTCCCCTCGCACGGATAACGGCGTTCTGCGCCAGAGTATCATGCAGCCAATTCGAGACTTTTCCCCCGGGAACGCGCTTCACGGTGATGGTGATGGCGTTCTTGCGAAGCGGCGAAGAAGATATGCTATAGCAGCGGCTGGCGTCCCCGTCGCCGGGTCCGAGCTCGAACAGAAAGTATTGCCCGGCACTGAAGGCGAACTGTTTGCGGTCGGGTGAGACGAAAGTGAAGCTTTTTACATCGTGCGTTTCCGCATGGATGTCGATGCACACGAGCGTATCGTCCGACTGCGGATCCCACAATTCCCCACTTGCAGATATTCCCGCCGTTGCAAGCATCTCAGTAGCCATGGGCGCGCATACGCTCGACATACCAGCTCGAAAAGTCATCCAAGGCGCCCTCGCTGAACTTTGAATAGGGGCCAGGCTCGTAGGCGGAATCCTGAATGCCGGCATAGGAGCGTGCAACAAGTTCGGAGTCCTGCTCGGTCGTGGCGACCCAAACATGGGTCAGCTTGTCAAGATCATAGTCGACCCCTTCCACCGCGTCCTTGTGCACAAGCCACTTTGTCCGCACCAAAGTGGTATCTGCCGACAGGGGAACTGCCGTGGATGTGACTGCGTGGTCGCCCATGACGTGGTTCCAGCTGTTGTGACCCCACAGGTGCAGGTCACCAAGATCCTTGCGCGCCATCGTTCCCAAAAGCTTGGACGATGCGGCCGTTGCATCCTCTGTCTGGGATTCGCCCGCTCCGGAGATGATGAGGCGCTGCGTGCGAAAGTTCGTTTCGCAATGTCTGACCTGTTCAACCGTTGCCGACGGAAAGCCCGCCTCCTCCCAGCCTCTCGTGCGTTCGGCATAGAGGGCAAAATGCTCCTCTGCCTCATTGCGATCTTCAGGGCTAAGGGAATCGGGATCGAAACCAAAATCGAGGTCAACAAACGAGACGCAGAGCTCAGGGTGATTGGCCGAGCAATGGTAGCACTCGCGGTTGTTCTCCATCGTGAGTTTCCAGTTCCCCTTTTCAATGACGTCGACCTGATGCGCGACCTTTGTGTTGCGCAGATCATAGGGAGCAAGGCGTTTCTCCATAACCTCTTCAAGGCGTTTGATATCTGTCGGGGGGTCGTCGGAAAGGCATACGTAAATAAGACCGCCAATCGACCGAAAGTTCACCGGTTTCAGGCTCCGGCAGCTTTTGTCAAAGTCCTTGCCCATATGCGGTGCATAGCTGAGTTCTCCCGAAAGCTCGTAGGTCCATTGGTGGTAGGGACATACAAGCTTGGAAATCACGCTGGAGCCGGCGTCGAGCAGGCGAGAGCCGCGATGGCGGCAGACGTTGCGCATGACACGGATCTGGTTGTCATCGTCTCTGAGCAAGATGAGACTGGTGGACCCGATATCGATGACGCTGGCATCACCAGGTTCTGGAACGTCGCATTCCACGCCCACCTGGATCCAGTGATTCATGAAGAACACTTCAACATCAGCTTCGAACACGTCGTCGCGTGTGTAAAGGCCAGCAGGCAGCGAATGCCCGGCACGGCGTTCGTCCAGCAGCGTTGTAATGGATGACGAGACCTTGTTTAGCATAATCTCACCTTATGACCGTTGTTGCGCCATAATGCTCGCGAAAACCAAGCGCTTCAACGCCACAAATAGTTGCCATTGACATAATCAAATGTAATGCAGTAGCTGTTGCGAACCACGGCCAAAGCTGAAAGGTCCTTTCCATGCATCGTCGCCGAAAGCTGCCGCCTTTGACAGCACTGACGGCTTTTGAGGCTGCAGCCCGTCTCGCGAGCTTTACCAAGGCTGCCGATGAGCTTGGCGTCACGCAAGCGGCCGTGAGCCGCCAAATCCACCTTCTGGAACAGCAGTTCGGATTTCCGCTCTTCATCCGGTTGCATCGGAAGATCGAGCTGACGGAGAAAGGCATGACCTTGTCAGCCGCAGCCGGAGATGCGTTCGACCTCATCGCCGGTTCGGTGGCCGAAATCTTGAGGGACGGACACAAAGATGAACTGACGATTTCTGCAACTGTGGCGTTTTCGCATTTTTGGTTGCTGCCAAGAATTTCCGAGTTCTCTCGTCAACATCCGCAGATCAATCTTCGTATCGTCACCCAGGACAAAACGCCGAACATCGAATCTGGGGAACTGGACGTTGCAATCAGGTTCGGCAGTGGCATGTGGGCGGATGGCCAGGCCGAATTGCTTTTCGAGGAGGAGGTTTTTCCGGTCTGCAGTCCAGATTACGCCAAGGGAGCTGCTCAGATCATGACGCCGGACAACCTGACAGGCCATCCGCTCATTGCCAACGATGTTGACGATCCCACCTGGATCGGGTGGACCGAATGGCTCGCAGCCTTCTCGGTCAAGGCCCCCAGGAAAACGCTCGGGTTCCGCTGCAGCTTTTATACCGAGGCCATCTACGCTGCACTCAATGGCCAAGGTATCGCCCTGGGCTGGAGACTCTTGGTCGGAGACCTGCTGGCCCAGAACCGGCTAGTCAGAGTGAGCGAGGCAGCGGTGAAGACCAGGAACGCCTACTTCGTCATTCTGCCGAAACGCACACGACATCCCAAAGCCGCCGGCCTTTTTCTCTCATGGCTAAAAAGTAAATCAGACCTTCCGTCCATGGCGAACTGACAGGCGCGGCCCTCAGCGTATCTTGCTGGCAGATCTTGTGTTCGGGTTTGATTGTATACATTGCAATTCGCTGTCCTGGTCGCTGGCCAATCAGGGTGCATCGCTTGCCAATGTTCTGGCAAGCGTTGCAGGCAATTTTTGGAATTGCGAGAGGTCTCTCTGCACCTTGTCTGCTTGAGGTGGAATTCCACGAGAATTTGCCGTCGCCTGCCCCAGGCCGAGGCAGGCATAGGCGGAACGCGCAAACTCGCGGGTGCCGCCGCTGCGACCTTTGATTGGTAGATCATCAAGCCAAGCGTCGGCCTTGATCCGGCACAGACTGCCAGCCTAGTCTCGCAACTGGCTGAGGGGGAATAGATTTCCGAAGGATGATGCGCAGCTGGCCAATGGCCGAACTGCCCGTTGGCTGATCGTGTCGGAGCCGTAACGAAGGTACTCAACGACTTTGAGGCCAGAATCGGCAAGAAGCCGATGTGTTCTTTCAAGATTACCGGCGAGATGGATGAAATGAAGCGCAACGCCGATCTCCTGCGATGCGAATCGCACGTGCGTTACAGCATGGGGCTTCACGCCGCGACCCATATGGATCTGCCGATACATGGCCACTGCAATGGCTGGGGCCTGTTCTCACGCTCCCCTGATATCGGGTCAGCTTCGTCGACTGGCAGAAATTCTGGCGCATTGCCGGGGTCGATCATCTTCATATCGACAGGCTGGCGCAACAAGTTGAGCGAGGAGGGCGTTATCGATCGCGTCGGCGTGCCAGTGCCTCACTCCCCTGTTCGATGGCACCAGGGATTTCCGGGTCATGCCGGTATTTCTTCCAGGCAGTCGGCAGAACAGGTGGAAGACACCTACAAGGCCCCGGCTCGACTGATCTCATTTATTGCGCTGGCGGCGGCATAAGAAGTTTTGCGCGAAGCCTGGCAGGCAGCTGTGGAGGCTATCCGCCTGGATGCCTCGCAGCCACGCATCCGGTTTGGACAGCTGGACTGACTTGCGCCGGCAGGATCGTTGCACCAGCGCGGGCATCCCAGAGGTGTTGAGGTCGGCGGGGACGGAACATACTCGCCTGGCAGCTCTGGCATCGAGGATTAGGTGACTTCAGCTTCGTGCGAAGGATGGTCTTGATTGCTTCGAACCGGTTTCCCAGGATGTGTTAGAAGCAAGAATTTCATCCGGATCAAGTAAATGCGTGGATTCTGGCGATCAACTGCCTTATCATTGCAATTGCCACCCCGCTTTCGGGACGCAGGCTCTGGCCGGTTTGGTGCGGAGAAAACCATATTGAATTTCCATGGTTTTTCTGGCGTTAGTGAAGCTATCCCGCAGCTGCGTATCACTACCGCCGACCTATTTGAGTCGACTGCTCTCGATGGCATCCGCAGGTTCATTGGCCAACGTGCGTTTTGCTACGGTTTCGAGCAAATATGAGGAATGCGGCTTCGTCGATCCAATCAGAAACCATCCCGAGCGTGGCAAACAGGATTGCGAGGCCAAGGTTCATCCTTCGAAGTTGCCGGCATAGATCGACGCGGGCGACGGCCATCATTTCCTAAAGCAACTTTCCAATCGCTGCGCTGACGTGCATCCGCAGGGAAAAACAATCTCGCAACGAATTGCCGAATCCAAGGCAACGCGGGAAATAGCCGCGCCTGTCACCCGGAAATCCGCGCGTGGCACGATGAAGGGCCATTTGTGACCATGTCTCGTCGGCTTGACGCTTCGATCGCAGCCCTGGATGGCTCTGGAAAGACGTCGCAAGACTCAAGCATCTGGCAGCATTGTATGGCGTACGGCCCGGCTGCGTCTTTGTCAGGCTCCCCTTCCCCGGCTGGCCGCAGCAGGCCCGTTGCTGACGTTTGTGGTCCATTCCAGTGGAATCCAGTATGCGGTGCCAGCGCTGATTAGGGGTCGCCCGGAATGTGAAGCTGGATTATATAGGCCAGTGCCAAGCTGCGACGCACCCGCCATGCCGCGACTCTTGCCTACCGGCGCAAAAGACACCCGTCCCCTGCCCTCATTTTCCGTCCAGCATGGCAAGGCTGAAACCGCGTAAGCCAACGATGAGTAACCCGCATCGATTGCTGCCTGGGCTAAGCAGTCGTTAGTAGGAACGGCACTATCGGTGGTGGACATCGATCGCCAGCCTCTGACGCCGTATCGAACAATCTGATGCTGAAACCGCCAATCGCCGGCTCGAGCTCCATCCCATTGCCGTTTCGCCGGCATGGGTTCGACTCCGGCTGACGGTAAACCAGAGCGTCCGGCTGCTGGATGCACTCGAACAGTCGCGTGATAAGGTTCCCACAGCTGCGGCGCCACAGCTTAGTTGCGGTGTAATCGCTCAGCTCGGTTGATCGCCCAAGCGGCAGTGTTCCAGCCGATAACGTTTCGCAGAAATTGGCCGTCCCGTGCAAACCGTCGTTTATCCTGGAAAGTGAGCGAGAAGAACACCCGAATGCCCGTGCCTGCTATGCGAGACCTTGCACGTAAAAAGCCCGGCTCTGGGGGGAGGGCGCCGGGCTTCTATATTGACCGACAGCCTGGGAGGTGTCCTGCCCGTCCGATTAAAGCGGCTTGGGAGGGTAAGCCGCTTGACGTAATAATGGTAGGATTGCGCTGCGCCGATTTCAAGATTCACCGGCTTTAGGTTGGCTGACTGCTGAACCCGGACCGCATTTTTCCCCAATGCTGATCTTGGGCAAATTCGGCTCCGCGAAAGTTGACCGCGTATTTCCCGTTGGTAGACCTGTGGAAATGCCATCGCGCGCAGTTGTGGTGCGGTGCCACCTGCCAAAGTTGTCCGCGGACAACTGGCCGCAATTGTTGCGATCCATCGCCCCGTCAACAGCTCCGGGGCACTATTTGCTGCCCTATGGTTAAACATTTGTGAATCGTTTACGAATCGGAGCATATTATAACTGCGCAGTTCGATAAAATTCTGCGGCAATTGCGCAGTTCGAGGATTCGCCGATGTTACAAACACCTATGCAGAACAGTGAGCAGGAACACCTGCCGTCAATGTTGTCGGCGGATTCGATCGAGTTGTCACGGCAACTCCAACTGCATCAACAGAAAATATTTCCACCAACATCCCAAAAGACCATCCGTCACTTCACACCCGCGGAGGCCGCCTTCTATATCGGTATTGGCGAAGGGTATCTTCGCCAGGTAGCTTCCGAAGGACACGGACCCGAGCCTCTGGCAAACGGCAGGCGGTTGTACACACCCGATGATATGGACAATATCCGTCGATCTCTCGACGAGAAAAACGGAGCCCCTAAATACAGCCCGAACCGCCGTCCGGGTGAAAAACTTCAAGTCATCGCCGTGATGAATTTCAAGGGCGGGTCGGCCAAGACGACAACGTCGGCGCACCTTGCCCAGTATCTTGCCCTGCGCGGACACAAGGTTCTGGCGATTGACCTGGATCCACAGGCCTCTTTGTCGGCACTTTTCGGGCATCAACCCGAACTGGATGTCGGCGAGGGTGAGACGCTCTACGGTGCGATCCGCTACGAAGAGCCACGTCCAATCGCGGACATCGTTCGGGCAACATACACTCAGAGCCTGCATATCGTTCCGGGTAACCTCGAACTGATGGAGTTCGAGCACGAGACCCCGAGAGCGATTACGTCCGGATCGGCAGAATCCATGTTCTTTGCCCGCATAGGGGAGGTCCTAACGGATATCGAGAGTCTCTACGATGTGGTCATTATCGACTGTCCGCCTCAGCTTGGCTTTTTGACGATGTCCGCCTTGTGTGCAGCGACGTCGGTTTTGATCACCGTGCATCCGCAGATGCTGGATGTGATGTCCATGTCGCAATTTCTCGCCATGACGAGTGAGATGATGGCCGTCGTCGAAAGAGCAGGAGGACGCACCAGCTACGACTGGATGCGCTATCTCGTTACCAGATATGAGCCTAACGACGGCCCGCAAAGTCAAATGACTGGCTTCATGCGCGCCATCTTCGGCAATCGGATGCTGCACAATCATATGCTGAAATCCACCGCCATCTCCGACGCCGGCGTCACTAAACAAACACTCTATGAGGTTGACCGAAGCCAGTTCACTCGTGGCACCTATGATCGCGCGATGGAATCCTTGAACTTGGTCAATTCTGAAATCGAGAGCCTGCTGAAATCAACATGGGGGCGCAAATAATGGCTCGCAAGAATTTGATTGAAGTTTCTGCCGACGGAGATGCAACGCTCCAACAAGCAACGGCAATTTCTGCGGCAAGGCCCATCGCAGGGTTCGTCACTCCCGCGGTCCGCAGCACTCCTATCGGGGGTATCACCAAAACGCTGGGCAATATCACTCAGAAATTTGAACGTGCTCAGGACCTTGAGAAACAATTGGCAGAAGGCCAATTGATTGTCGAACTTGATCCTGCCTTGATCGACGGATCGTTTATCAGTGACCGACTTGGCATCGATCCCGTGGAACTTGCCGAACTTGTCTCCCAGATCAAAGACCATGGACAGCAGGTACCAATTCTTGTCCGACCGCACCCGCAGACCAATGGCCGCTATCAGGTGGCATATGGTCATCGCAGGTTAGCGGCCGTCAAGGAGCTTGGCATCAAGGTCCGGGCTGTCATCCGCGAACTGTCCGATGATCAGCTTGTGGTTAGCCAAGGCCAGGAGAACAACACTCGGACCAACCTTTCCTACATCGAGAGAGCCCTGTTTGCGGTTCGGCTCGAGGATCGGGCATTTTCCAGGGACACGATCATGGCTGCTCTCGGGATCGACAAGGCGGCCCTTTCGAAGATGATCTCGGTTGTGCGTCAAGTACCAATCGAGTTGATTGAAGCCATCGGGGCTGCACCCGAGGTCGGAAGACGGCGATGGATGGAACTCGCAGAGTTGCTGTCGAAGGCTAAAAGGAATGACCTGATGGTATTGTTGTCCGCGGACAACTTTAGGGCGCTGCCCAGCGAACAACGTTTTCAACGGATGATTGATCTTCTCAACGACAAAGCCGAGAAGGTCAGCGAACCCCCACCCCTTGCAGCCTGGAGCCCAGCTGACAAATCAGGCAGTATTTCCGTTAACGGCACCGCCAAGAAGGCTTCAATCAGCATCAAGGCAGACTATGGTCGGGAGTTTGCAGAGTTTATCACAGGCAGGTTGGATGGCCTTTATGAGGCATTCAAAAGGTCAAAAGGCGAAACAACAGGAGACTGACAACGCAAAAGAAAAAGGCCCCCTAACGACGTAGTCGCGGAAGCCCTTCTCATAAGTCTGAACAGCTAGAGAATCGCATTTCCCCGAATCCCTGTCAAGAGTATTTGACGTCGTTTTGGCGAGCGGAAGTCTTTTGCCTTTTAAAAAGGTGAACGGAGATGCTTGGAATTCCTATAACGACCCCTTTCGGGGGCCGCGCGATGACGCTTGCGCATTTGAAAGCACAACATAGGGCAAAAGAGGTTGAAGAAGGAAAAACCGTCGACAAATGGCAGCTCTATCGCTGGCTGTGTGAAGCCAAGAGCATCGTCGGGGTTAGCGATCGCTCCCTGGCTGTTCTCAACGCTCTTCTGTCGTTTCTACCCGACGACGAACTGTCCGAAGACAACGGCCTGGTTGTGTTCCCCTCAAACATCCAGCTGAGCCTGCGCGCCCACGGCATGGCTCCCGCAACGCTGCGCCGACATCTTGCCCTGCTCGTTGAATGTGGCCTGATAACGCGGAAGGACAGCCCCAACGGCAAGCGCTATTCGCGCAAGGACGGGGCAGGAGAGATCACCGATGCTTTCGGCTTCTCACTGGCGCCGTTGCTGGCGCGCGCAGAGGAGTTGCAGAACGCCGCAGCAAGCGTTCGCGCCTCGGCAATGGCACTCAGGCTCATTCGCGAGCGGATGACGCTTCACAGGCGCGATATTGCCAAATTGATCGAGGTTGCCGTCGCCCAAGACATACCAGGCCAGTGGGACGACGTGTGGATACGGTTCCGCGCAGTCGTTGACGCAATCCCTCGGCGAGCCACAATCGCGGCCCTGGAGCCTTTCCTGTGCGAATTGGCTGCACTTCACGAGCTAGTGGCCAAAGCATTGGAAAACCATGTAAATACCCAAAATGCGAGCGCCAATGAGTCCAATAACGAGCGGCAGCAACAGAATTCACATACCGATACTATAGTTAATTCTGAACCTCGCATTCGGACCGACCAAGAGGCAACGCTCAAACAGGTCCAAAAAGCTCAGAAGGAAAAGAAAAATGTAACGAACTATCCCTTGAGCATGGTGATGAAAGCCTGTCCCGAAATTGCAGATTATGCCATCAACGGCATTGGCGGCTGGAGCGATTTGATCCGAACGGCAACCCAGGTTCGCGGTTATCTGGGCATCTCGCCATCAACCTATAACGACGCAGTCAACGTTTTGGGAATTCAAGAAACCGCCATTGTTATTGCCTGCATGCTGCGGCGGATACAAAGCATCAATTCAGCCGGCGCTTATCTGCGTACACTCACCGACAAGGCGAGGGCAGGGGAGTTCTCCGTGGGCCAGATGCTCATGGCAGCACTACGGTCGAAGGGATCCCATCTGCAGTTGGTGCCGAAATGACCCGCTTCAGTCCAACAGGCATCAAGTCTCAACCCGTAGAACAATCTTCGTATGAAGTGTCAATGCTCCACGACTGTCTCCCACCCGCTGCGTCGTCAAGGGCCTCCCTGCAGGGCAACACGGCACAGCCGCAACTTGCCCTTGATCCGATGCCAGAACGTGTCGAACGTTATCTGCCTTGGTCTAGACCCAGCATGGGCGAGGCAGGACTGTTCGAGATTAACCGGGGCGGATTGTCCTTGTACAATAATGCGAGTGATTAGAAATGGGTCGTTTGAAAATGCCGATAATAGGCAGATGAGCGTCCATGCGATCGTAGAGATGTCCGAAAAGCAAGGACTATGGGCGTTTTAAGCAGCGACAGATGCGCATGTCTTGGCTGTATACGCCTATCGATAAGGGTTAGTTATCGATAGTTATGGGGCAAGTATGGTTAATAGATGGTAACGATAGTGAATGTTGAAATAGCTTCCGGTTTGCAATAAAAAACACATGAAATCAATGGCACGCGAGCGGGAATTTGCTCTTCACCAGATGCGCGGGATAAGCGGAGCAGATTCCGGGTGTGGCTTCTGACTAACGATTTCAATTTGAAACGCTTAGCCAGGAATACGGTGTCAATTTCTGGCTAAGGACTTCAATTTTGCTGGCGTGTGCAATTCGCGCTAATCTGGTTCGAACGAAGGTACGCAATGCGCAAGGTATTGATTTCTGGACTTTTACCGGAAGTGGACCATTGAACCTTATCGGCTGTTCGAGACGTCTGACTTGGGTGACTTCAGAAGTGATGGAGAGATGTTGAACCAACTCGTCCATGCGGCGAATTCGTGCTGCGGTTGAATGAACGGCCGGACAGCCGGGTATGCGGACGAACCGACCTGACATACCGTCTGCCCCTCAATCCTATTGTGCTCCGAAAGCGGGGTGTCATCCCGTTGCTCCAATCGCCACTGACATTTTGCTAATAGCCGCTCAGTCGGGAGTCACCAGAACCAGATTGTCCACATCGACATCTTCTCGACAAACGCATTCGGGCAAATGATCTTCCGCTGACGCCAAAACGGAAAGGACGGCGCGTGCTTGATTTAAGGCACTACCGACGGATTGTGCACTGGCGATTGCGGAATAAAATTTTGTTGCGAACACGACCGCGGCGGTGTCTGTTATTTTATCCGACATGGCGACGACGACGGGGACCGCGCTCAACAACTCGTCCGCTCCGTCTAGGGTGTCACAAGCGTTCAAGACCAGGAGCCTTGGCGGCTCGTCTGTCGCCGACAGGAATCTTGTCAACTGTGAGTAATCGATACCGACACCGGCTGGCAATGCAACGCTACCATTGTCGAAGAGGATACCCGAACCGCCGCCGTGGCCCGAAAAGTGGACGACATGGGGTCTGATATCGTTCATCCCGTTCAGCATGTCTTCAAACGTTGCTGCCGGAAGATGCCGCACCACCACGCTGTCGCGGTACCGCGTGCCGCGCAGTTCATTCTGCACATTGCGCACCTCAGCATCTGTTCTCAGAGCACCTCCGGAAAGCATCTCAGGATTTGTGGTCAGATACAAAACCCGCAATGGCTCGGGCTTGGGCGCCGGCAGGGCGGCCATGCCATTCCGAAGTGAGGCCATTCGACGAATATGGCTTTCCTCTGCCCTTCGATCTTTCGAAGTCTGGCGCGCTAAAGCTGCTCGTTCAGATTTTTCGGCATTATCCAGACTTTTTTGTTTGGCCGCATTCGCTTTTGCCAGGTCCGCCAGATGCTTCTTGGCAGCGGCGACCTTCTTTTCGGAAGCGGCCGCTTTCGCTGCACTGCTCTCGGCCTGCCGGATATAGCTTGCACGCGACATCGGACTCTTCGTCTTGGAAGCAGCTTGGATCTTCTTCGATGCGTCTGCCGCGTGTTTATTGGCGTCGCGTGCGTGCTTAGCGACCTCCTGCTGAGCGTCCGCCTCGTTCTTTACGAGTCTAGCCAGCTCGCTCCGCAAAGTGTCAGTCCTGCTCATTTGCACCCCATGCCGAATTCATAACACGATCGATTTCAGAATTCGACGCTAGGAATTTGTGACAAAGTGTCGATGGGTTCGAAAACTACTTTCAGTAAAATGCAGATACTTTGCTATTGAGCAGCGAATCGTCAACCTTAGTGGCATAAGACGATCTAATAGCACGGGGGTTGAGCAGTGTTCGTTCAGTCGAACGAGGGGCAGTACGCATCGCTGGGTATAGGCAAGCTAGTCGGCCGAACCCGGTCTCTCTGCGTTGTCGAGTATTTCGATTCACCGATGACCGAGTTGGTCGTGCATCAGATTGAAAGTGATCTGATGGAGCGCGTGACGCTCGCTGAGCAGACCCGCATCTATCATTTCGACGAAGCGGCGGGGTCTTGGGAGATCGGTCGGCTGCTCGATGATCATGGCGACAGCCAACTCATCCAGTTCCCGAACGGCAAGGCGAAGCACCTGAAGGTCGGGGCGCTCTTTGTGCGGTGGGCTCGCCCCATCGAAGACCCAACGCCGTTCCTCGCGAACCGGATCAACGAGAGCCCAAGATTTTCCGATGGACGCAGTGTTTTCGTCCGTTCACAGACGCGCCAACGTGCAGCGTCGGTGGGAATGTCGGCCCTACTTGGGTCGGCGATCGAACTTGAGGCGCATCAAGTCGAGGTGGTGCGGCGCATCCTTCAGGACCCGGTGCAGCGATATTTGCTCGCGGACGAGGTTGGGCTGGGCAAAACGATAGAAGCCGGCGTCCTTATCCGGCAATGCATTATTGATGCGCAGCAGAAATGCAGCATCCTCGTGATTGCACCCGCAGCGCTGGTCGGTCAGTGGCGAAGTGAGCTTGCGAATAAATTTTTTCTCGGGCGCTGCCTGGATCGCAGCCTCCACGTTGTTGCACTCAGCGACTACGAAAGTATACGCGCGCTTCTGCCTAGCACTACGATGCTGGTGATCGACGAAGCGCATCATCTGACTGGGCAAAAGATGGGCGTCGGTAACGGAATTTACGACGACATCGCTGCTGCGTCACCGTCAATCGACCGTGTCCTGTTATTGTCGGCGACGCCGGCGCTCCGCAACGAGCGTGGCTTTCTTGAAATGCTACACCTGCTCGACCCCGCCACTTATCCGCTTAACGGCGAAATATCGTTTCGGCGGAAGATCGAACGCCGCCAGGCGCTGGCGGAGATTGTTGCCGGTCTGACACCCGAAAACGCGCTATACCTGGACTATACTATCGACCAGTTGGCGACGCTATTTCCTCATGACGAATTGCTGCAGGAGCATGCGGGGGATTTGCGCAGCGTCGTCGAGACGATGCCCGATCCCGAGGATCCTGCACTCGTCGAGGCGATCGGCCGGCTACACGCCCATCTCAGCGAAGTCTACAGGTTGCACCGACGCATCTTGCGCCATCGGCGACGGAACATCGGGGGGCTAACTCCTGACCGCTCTGGCGCGGAGATCATCCGATATGCGAGCACTGATCGCGCAGCATTGACAACCGCTTTGGATGACTGGCGGTTCGATGAGGCCGTTAAACTCGACGCTGCCGGCTCCGAAAAGCTCCGGAGCGATCGTGTACGCACCTTCTGGCAGGTGCTCGACCGCGCTTCGCAATATCCCATTCCTGGCGAAGGGAAGAACGGATTCCTCGCCGGCCAAACCGTGATGATGGGCGATCACGAACGCTTTGCGAAGATCAACCGTTCTCTCGAGCGCGCCGGCTTGTTTGAAGACCGAGCACAGGCACTGCTTGAAGTGCTCGCTCCGCTGGTGCGTAGTCGCGCCCAGTGCGTCGTTTTTTGTTCCGATCCGAAGACCGCCGACGCCCTTGCGAGGCTTATCCGAGACGCGCTGGAGATTACGGTCGATCGGCACGATCCCGAGGACGATTCATGGATAGCATTTGGAGGGGCGGCCGATCATCCTGTGCTCGTCTGCGACCGACGGGCCGAGGAGGGCCTCAACCTCCAGGGCGGAAAGAAGGTGGTTGTCCATTATGACCTGCCGCTCAACCCGAACCGGATCGAGCAGCGGCTCGGACGGGTAGATCGCTATGGATCCGGGGAGGCAGTGCGTTCACTCGTGCTGGCTTGCGAGGACGATCCCTTGGAAGTGGCTTGGATAGGGTATCTCGACACCGCCCTGAGGGTATTCGACCGCTCGGTTGCGAGCCTTCAATATTTGATCGAGGAGACCGTTCGTGAGATCGCGCGCTCACTTTTCACGGATGGTGCCGAGGCAATTACCGATCTGACAGCAAGCGGCGCAGGCGAGCAGGGTTCAATCGAACGCGAGATCAAATCGATGGATCAACAGGATGCGCTTGATGCGCTGGGAGCGCCTCCGACCGATATGATAGATGAGATTTCGGAAGTCGACGAGGATTGGCAGTCGCTCGCAAGCGATACGGCAGCCTGGCTCGACCAGACTCTCCAATTCGGCCGCGCCGACGAGGCGCGCCTGCTCGCCGGCGGCGCCAGTGCGGCAGCACCATTTCGTTACGTCTATTCGACCTCCAATCCGCAAACTCTGATCTCCCTTCCGGCGTTCATGACGCAGTGCGCGGCCGCACTCGATCTGGTGCTCGGGTCGAGGGGCGGGCGGACGGTCAGAACGATTCCGTACACATTCCGCAGACGAACTGCGCTCAGTCATGCCGCGCGCGCCAATGGCGTTCGTCTTTTGCGCTACGGTGATCCCCTGATCAGCGGACTGACCGCGCTCACGGAAGCTGATGATCGCGGTCGATCCTTCGCTATGTGGCGCTTTGTGCCCGATCATATCGGCGACCCGCTTGCCGAATTCTATTTTCGCTTCGATTTCATCTTAGAGGCGGACATCGCCCCGGCGATGGGCGTGCTGGCTGCATATCATCGTGAGACGAGCGCCGCCCGCGCGGCCGTTCGCCGACGAGGCGACATGGCGCTCGCCCCATTTTACCGCTCGATTTGGCTCGATCGTGAATTAAATCTGGTGGACGATGAGGCGCTGTTGGCGCGCTTGGGGCGTCCGTATAGCGTCAAGCCTGACCGTAGCGGGGCCCTCGATCTCAACCTGAACTCGAGAAGATGGCAGCGTCTGCTGCAGTTGCACCTCCCGGAACTCGCCTATTGGAGAGAGCTTTGCGGAAAGGCTAGATCGGTGGCAGAGGACGCGCTTCGTGCTGATCCCGAACTGATCGCAAGCCTTGGCCAAGCAGAGCAGCGGGCAGCTCGCGTCGATCAAGGGCGACTCGGGCAATTGCGGGTACGGGCACGTACGTCGACCGCCGAAGGAGAAAGTGCCGAGCTTATGTTCGAGGAGCAACTCGGCGCAAAACTGCGAGTCGGCATCAATTTCCCTCATGTTCGGCTTGATACGATTGGTGCAGTCTTCATCTCTGCGAGCCGATCGGCGACCGACCAAATTTCGGGCGGCATCTGATGGCCGTGCATGACTTCGGAAGCTTGCAGGATGCTTTGCTAGACCCCACCAAGGTTGTCAGACAGTCGCCGCTCACAGACGGCATTTTTGACAGGCTGACCCAAGTGCTCCTAGCTGCGAAGGAAGCGGGGCGGCTAAACAGTCCGCATGACGCGATGGCGCTTTTCCGGCACGTGCTGCGCCGGCAATCGCTGCGCGCGGGTCAGCAGGCGCAGTTGCGCGTTCCTTCGGGAGTAGGTTGGCCCACCCGAACCGATTGGGCGAGCTTTGGCATCCGTGCCCACAGTGAATCGAGCGGGCATCTCCTAATCGAGGCCCGACCATGGCGTGCGGCCTGGCTCGGGGACAGTGATAACCCAGTCTTCGAGGATGTCTTTGCCGAGCGGAATGTCCGGCTCGACTGGCAACGGCCGATCGATCCGTTCCTTGGCGAGGCGAGCGGTTTTGATACCTACGTGTCCCCGGGACAGCGAGAAGCCGTGCGCAGCGCCTTTCTGCTGCCGACCGGAGAGACTTTGGTGGTCGCTCTGCCGACTGGATCGGGCAAGAGCTTTGTCGCCCAGGCCCCCGTTCTCGCGCGGGGCCTCGAAGGCGGTCTATCGCTCTGTGTTGTGCCGACGACGGCACTGGCGCTCGATCAAGCGCGGCAGATGCGGCAGATGCTGAGACGCCGCTACCCACGCCGCGAAGTGCCCGCGCTTGCATGGCATGCCGGCCTGCGCACGGAGGAGCGCGCCGCCATCAAGTCCGCCATTCGCGAAGGTCGCCAAGGCATTCTGTATTGTTCGCCCGAGGCGGTGACGGGCGCGCTGCTGCCTTCACTTTACGATGCGGCGCGCGCAGGGCTGATCTCGTATATTATCGTCGATGAAGCCCATCTGGTGAGCCAATGGGGTGATGGCTTCCGCCCCGCCTTTCAAATGCTGGCGGGCGTGCGTCGCGGTCTGCTTGAAGCATGCCCTGAGGCCCGGCGGTTTAGGACGCTTCTGATGTCCGCGACCCTGGCGCCTGACACGGTGGAAACAATCGACGCGTTGTTCGGGCCCGCGCGCACTGTCCAGATGGTCGCCTCCGTCCATCTTCGACCAGAGCCGCAATACTGGGTGCATCGCGAGGACGATCCCGAAGACAAGGATCGTAAAGTTCTCGAACTCCTGCGGCAAGCACCGCGCCCGTTCATCCTCTATGTGACAAAGCGCAGTGATGCGAAACGATGGATGCGGTTGTTGCGGAGCGAAGGTTATGCTCGCATCGAATGCTTTCACGGCGAGACGCCCCATGCCGATCGTCTGCGGATTATCGACCAGTGGTCTGAGGGAGGACTCGATGGAATCGTCGCCACATCAGCCTTTGGGGTCGGCATCGACAAACGCGACGTACGGACGGTTATTCATGCCGCCGTGCCTGAGACGCTTGATCGCTTCTATCAGGAAGTGGGGCGTGGTGGACGCGATGGGTGTCCCTCGGCGTCGTTCCTGATCTACTCGCGAGAGGACCAGGAGACGGCCTATCAGATCGCCTCGCCTTCTTTGATAAGCGACGATCTCGCGTTTGAGCGGTGGACGACCATGTATGGTCAAAGCGTGCAACTCGATGCCATAGGGCAGTTGCTCGAGGTGGACTTAGCGGTCGTTCCGCCGCGGCTGCGCAGACAGTCAGACTATAACCAGTCCTGGAACATGCGTACGTTGATCATGATGGCTAGGGCCGGCTTGCTCGAATTGGAATCGCAGCCGCCGTCCCGCATCGCGCAGCTGGAAGACGAGGGCGAATCCGCCTTTGAACTACGCAGTGATGAGCATTGGTCCAAATTTTTTCAGCGCACCGTTGTTGGCATGTCGGAGTTCGGCCACCTCAGCCGCGAACGCTTCGAAGCGCTGATCGGTCAGGAGCGGCAGCGCTCGTTCGATACAGCGACCGAGAACCGCGCCGTGCTCGACAAGCTGCTCAGCGGTTCGACCGAGGTTTCACTGCTGCTGGATCATCTTTATCGCAGTAATGCACCGGGGCGTTCGGTGATTGTTTCACGCGCCTGTGGGGGATGCCCGACGCATCGACGCGATGGGACGGCTACAACCGACTATCCGGCGCCTCCCGCCTACGGCATCGAGCAGGTCGGGCACTTCGACCTCAGTCTCTTTTCCGCTCGCTTCCCGCACCTCGACGTAAGCCAGCCGATTATACTGCCCCTCGAGGACCCGCTCGACGACGATGAGATCGGTAGCCTGCTCCGCAATTTTGTCGCGATGTTCGGCGTGCGCGAGATTGCGACCTCTTCGTCGTTTCGCAAGCGCAGCGCCGCGCTGTCAGTCCTGCACAAGCAAAGCGATGATCATGTGCTGTTATTGCAGACGCTCGAAGAAGAAATGCTTCGTCCCTCGTCCTACGAGCTTCCCCGGGTAACGCTCTGGACGGACGCGATGGGCAGGACCTTGCCGAGAGAATTATTCTTCATGAAACGACCGCTGCATGTCATCATATTATCGGCCTCGACGCCAGACCCATGGAACTTTGCACGCCGCATTGCCGACACTGGCTCCAATGTGCTAGCCGTCGATCAATTCAACCTCGGAGCGCGCCTGTGAGTGTCCTCAACCAAACCAGCGACGGGCTGTTCAATGTGCTGATCGTGCTGGTTCGTGCGCTCGTTCGCTTTGGGCCAAAGGGTCGCGAGGATCTACTCCTTGCATGTGGCGCCGCCGCTGACGCTTTCGACACCAGCCAGTTGACAAGGACGCTGAACCGCTGGACCGAGCTTGGCCTGTTTGGCGAGGAAAACGGGTTGGTTATCATTGCTGAGCCGTACCGTTCTGCGCTTGGCAAGAACGCCGAGGGAGCGGAAAATCGCCTTCCGAAAGTGGCGCGCACAGTGGCGCTGCAGTCGGCAAACAATGCGCGTTTTTGGGAGAGTGAGGAAGCCAAGAGCGCGGACCTGTCGCGCGGCGTGGCGTGGATGCTCGCCCAGGACATATATACGCTCGACGCCAATTCAGAACGTCTGGCTGACCTAGAGGGGCGGCAGCTGCTCGACAGCGGCGCGCAGAAGATTGCCCAGAACAATACGCGCTGGAACGGCCTCAAAACCTGGATGCTCTATCTGGGGTTCGCCCGCGACGGCGTGCAGTGGGTCGTGGATCCAACGCAGGCTTTGCGCGAGACTCTCCCCGAGATATTCGGTTCGAACCCAGAATTGTCCGCTCCAGCTTTTATGGAGCGGGCTGCCGCTGTGCTTCCGGTCCTCGACGGTGGGGCCTATCGGGTCCAGGTCGAGGGCGCGTTGAAGGAAAGCGCTCGGCCTAAGCTCCGTGCTGGCCTCGTCTCCTCGTCCTTATCCCGGGCGATCCAACGCCTCGATCATGAGGGGTCCATCGCGCTCTCAAACCGAAGCGACCCTGAAGGGGTTGTGACGCTCACCGGCAGCAATGCCCGCACCTGGCGGGACGTATCCCATGTAGCCCTGGCGCAAACAGGAAAGGCGCGCTGATGCTCGAGAGATATTGGCCTGAGACCGAGGAGGTCAACGCGTGCATCAAGAACGAAGCTGAGACCGCGGACGTGTCGGTCTTGCTGGCAGTTCATCAGCCGACTCCGCTCACGACTCGCAATGCCGGTACGAACATCGAGGCTTCGGCAAGCGAGCAGGAACTGCTCGATGCTTTTCTTTCCAACGACGTGCCGGGCGGATATCTACTGTTTCCGATCACCGGACCCTCCGGCGTCGGCAAGTCACACATCATCCGCTGGCTCGACGCGCAGCTACAGCGCTCGCCCAAGCGGGATCGCCTCCACATTATCCGTATTCCAAAGAGTGCAAGTCTCCGACGCGTTGTCGAACTCATTCTCGAGCCGCTGGAAGGCGATCCGCGTTTCGAGGCGTCGCGATCGGAGCTAACGCGCGCGGTTGCGGAGGTCGATAAGCGCAAGGCAGTGGTGCTGTTCCGCGCACAGATCGAGAATGCGCTGGCGAGCCGAGCGGACGCACTGATTGTGGAGGCACGCGAGCACAAAGAACGACGCGCCGAGCTATCGGTCATGATCGGTCACGCAAGAGACTTGCCGAAATTGTTCAGCGACGCGGCGCTCAGGGACTATTTCGATGACACCGTGTTGGCCAGGGTGGTCGCTCGCGCGCTGCGAGGCCGGGAAGACGGTGCGGAGGGAGACGAAACTCAGTCACAATTTTTCGCCGAAGATTTCCTCCTCCCCGACGAGATCGATCTCAATGAAGCGGCACTGCCGGTAAAGACCTATTATCAGACTCAACTCGCTGTTCAGGATGTCCGCCGCCGTCAGGCCGCGGCCGACCTTCTCAACACAATTGTCGACACGGCGATTGGAAATGTCTTCCAGCTTGAGCAGAGCACGGGCGGCATTACCTTGCAGGACATCATTCTCGGCATCCGTGAAATCCTGCTAAAGGACGATAAAGACCTAGTCCTGCTCGTCGAGGATTTTGCCGCGCTGTCGGGCATTCAGGATGTGCTACTCAAGGTATGCGTGCAGGAAGGCACTCATGATGGGAAGAAGGTGCGCGCCACCATGCGTACGGCGCTCGCGCTCACCGACGGTTATCTTGCCTCGCGCGACACGATCCTGACGCGCGCGCAGCGCGTTTGGGTGATCGGCCACCGTGAGCAGAGCGACCAGGAGATCAAGCGCGCCGTTACCGAGATGGTCGGCGCGTATTTGAATGCGGGCCGTTGGGGTGAAGACGGCCTGCGCAAACGCTTCAACCGCCGCGGTGCCGACGACGGGCTCACCGGCTGGTTGCCGCCCTGGCGGGACGAGGAGCAGAGCGACGAGGAGGCTGAGGCGCTGACCGCCTTCGGATACTCGGCACGCGGCCACGCGCTATTTCCATACAACCATCTGGCAATCGAGCAACTCGTCCACCGACATCTGACCGAGGCTGACCGGCTCATCTTTAACCCGCGCCGGGTAATCAACGAGATCCTCCGCCGTCCGCTGCTTATGCGGGGGAATTTTCTCAGCGGGAATTTCCCCCCGCCCGAATTCCACGGGCTGCGCCCGAACGCATATCTCGCTGGGCTGGTCCGGCAAGCAAGCCAACCCGAACCCGTCAAGCGGCGCTTGGGCTCGGCGCTGGCGGTATGGGGCGGCAATGCGGCAGATCAGGCCGCGCTTGCCCATGTGCCCCCGGCGATCTTTTCCACCTTCGCGCTGCCGACGCCAGCCGAACTCGCTAGCGTGGTGTTTGTACCTTCACATGCTCTGCCTACCTCAACGGCAGGCGCGGCTCCCATAGAAACTCCGCCCTCCGCGCCGCCTCCAGCAGGAGCCGAGCAGGATCCGCGTGCCGCGGCATGGTCGAAGAAGCTGGATGCTTGGGCGTCTGGCACCGAGTTGGTTCAGGCTGACGCGCGTGAACTTCGAAGCGCCCTGGCGGCGATGCTGAAGGGCGCAATCAATTGGCCCGCACTTCGCATTCCAGATCAGGAAATCAAGGCCACATGGCTCGCTATCGCCGGGGCTCGAAACAATCCGATCGGCGGTCGTATTCTTGTCGTTTGCGATAACCATGACGACTTGGAAGGGACATTGCGCGAAGGGTTTCTCGGCGCGCTGCGGTTCGGGTTCAACGGTTATCGCTGGGATTATCCCGAGGCAGATATTGACTACGTCGCGAGCGCCGCGATCATCGATCGTTTGGTCGCGCAGTTGGTTCCGATGCTCGTCGCGGAAGCAAATGCGCAGACCGCGGTGATCGGCCGAGCCCTGCTCAATCAATCACGCATTGTCGGCCTTTCCCCTCCGGTTCGGCCGGCTAGTGCCGAACCACTTCTGCGCGGCCTCTTCTCGCCGCCGCCGCAGGTGGAGACGCACGCTTTCGAAGAAGGCTGGGATCAACTTCGCGCCCAGGCGACGGGGTCGGTTAACGGCCGAAGTACGCGCACGATCCTGCAACAACTGCTGCTCGATCGCAGCGCCAGCTTCCAGGGCACCGGAAGTAAGCCCTTCGCGGTCGACAGCCCTAGGCTGCTCGATGTGCTTGCCGGGGATCCGCCAACTGGGCCGCTTCCAGACGGGCTGCCGGACGAGGCTCGGACCTTTATTCCGACCATGACCGACGCGCGCATCTGGGGAAAGCTGCAGTCGGTCATAGCCAAGCTCCGTGCATTTCGCATCGAGACCGCCGATTATGTCGACGAAAGCTTCGACAAAGGCACTTTCGTTGCGGATCTGCGCGAAATTATCCCACTGCTGCAGAAGACCAACTGCTGGCCCGACAATGTCACGATCAAGAACAGCGAGTTCGAAATTCGCCTAACAGAGTTCCAGACCAGCCGCTTCGTTGACTTAGTGGAAAAGACGGCGATGATCGTCGATGAAGCTGACCGCGAACAAATCCCCAAGTTGCTCAACGCGCTTGGGTCGCTCGATCTCGGATTGATCCAGCGGACCATGTCGTTCCTGACTCTCGCCACCCAGATTGTGTCGCAAGCTGAGCCGCGCGTCACTCAGCAGGAGGCGGTTCGGGGCCAGTCAGATCCTAACGCTGTTGCGGCGGAGATCACTAGCCTGCTCGAAGGCGTGAGTGGAACGTCACACGTGGCTGCGGAGGCCGCAGAATGAGCACCTCCCTTCCTGCTCGCACCAAGGCGCTTCGCGAACGGTTGGTTGCGCTCGACCTGCTTGGTGCGAATGTCGAGGAAACAGGGTTGCTCGAGGACCTGCGCTCCGACCTCGCGCCGCCCGCGGTCGAACTCAGCCGTGCCCTCGACCAGCGTGCGCTGCTGCTGGGTTCGGAAATCGAAACGCCCGAACCACCCTCGCTCGAGACGGCACGTAAACGGGCCGCGACACTGCTCGATCGCTTTTCGGCGGAGCGAAAGGCAGCCGCACTCAAGAAGGGTACTGGTTGGGCCAATCTCCTCAAGGAGATAAAGACGGCCTCCACGGACGTCTCCGCCTCCGTCGTGCGTGCATGGAAAGGATATCGGCAAACCCTGTTCACCGGCGAGGCGCCAGCGTTGGTGAAAGGCCGCATTGCCTTCACGCCGGCGAATAATGCCGCATTTAAGACCTATGAACAACTCCACCAAGCGTTCCGAGCCGAGTTCGACAAGTTCCCCGCGGACCACGCAGCGATCGAACGCGTGAAGGCACTGGCGGCACGGCTTACCGAGACGGCGAAGGAATTCGACTTCAACGTGCCGGTCGACGTGAAGCGCTTCCTCGAAGCCATCCAGAGCGGGGGAGCGAAGCTCGACCTACTGACCGAAGCGGTCCTCAAATGGCTCAACGAGAATGATGCGTTTGACAATTACCGGATCGTGCCGGGGAGTGCCGATGGAAGCCGATGAACCTTTGATGCTCGCCGCGCTTGATGAGATCGAGCAACGTGAAGCCCGGCTCCTGACATGGGGCCTTGTCGATGGCCACGTTTCGGCGGGCGAACTGCACGGCATTATCGATGCACTGCTCGACGATCCGAGATTGGGCGCCGGGGTTTCGTTCGCGGATGCAGGTCACGTCATTATCGCGCTGATCGATCGTGCTCTCCTGTTCGATGTCGGTGAGGTATCGGGCTTGCGATATCGGTCGCGGATGGCAGAAGGCGTGCGTCTACTGTTCCGGTTACGCCAACTGTTTCCGCAACATCGTGGGCCCATCGGCTGGCAGACCGCTCCGACCCTCGTTGCCGACTTCCGCTTTATTTGGCGCCGGCGCCTATATCCGCGGCGCGATATCGACGCGGCGACTGCGCTCGCAACAATCGCGTCAGCAACGCCCGATAGGGCCGCACGCGCTGCCCTCTCGGCGCTCGTCGATAGCTATGGGCCAAGATTTGCGCTTGCAGGCTTTCAAGTCGCGGCCGCTGCGCGGATACTTGGGAGCTTTGAGGGCTCTCACTCGACAGCCACGCTGGTCAGTGCCGGCACCGGTAGCGGCAAGACCTTGGCCTTCTATCTGCCCGCGCTGTCGCGGATCGCCTCGCATATCCAGCGTGATGCCGTCGGCGAGCGGTGGGTCAAGGTCCTCGCCCTTTATCCGCGCAACGAACTTCTGAAGGACCAGTTCGCCGAAGTCTATGGCAAGGCGCGCCGTCTCGATGCCTTGCTCGCGGTGCGCGGGCGCAGGAAGATACTGATCGGCACGTTCTTCGGTCCGACGCCTCGGTCGGCGGAAAAAGCCCCCGAGGCGCGTAGCGGCTGGCGGCAAACCTCCGCCGGTCTCGTCTGCGAGTATCTCCGTTGTCCCTCGACGGGCTGTGACGGCGACATGGCGTGGCGGGACGCGGACCGGCGCACGGGGCGCGAGCGGCTCGAATGCCTCGAATGTTCCGCCGCCATCGAGAGCGACGAGATCATTCTCACCCGCGACCGGTTGCAGAGGGAGGCGCCCGACATCCTGTTCACCACCACCGAGATGCTCAACCAGCGCATTGGGGACGACCGTTTCCGGCATCTCTTCGGAATCGGAGAGCGTGCGCAGCGACCGGTGGAAATGATGCTGCTGGACGAGGTCCATACCTATGCCGGCAGTTCTGGTGCTCAAGTCGCCTTCCTCTTGCGTCGCTGGCGGCGACTCCTCCGGCGGCACGTTAGCTTTGTGGGCTTGTCCGCGACGCTCAAGGACGGTGCGCGCTTCTTCGCACAATTGACCGGCTTGTACGAACAGGCGTCGGCCGAAATCGCCCCTTCCAACCGTGACATGATCGCGGAAGGCGCCGAGTATCTGCTCGCGTTGCGGGGCGATCCCGTGTCGCGCACCGCACTGCTGTCGACGACGATCCAGACGGGGATGCTCCTTTCCCGGCTTCTCGACGCGCCGGATGAACGCAAGAGCCGGGGCATCATCGGGGAACGTGTATTCCTGTTCACAGATGACATCGATGTTACCAACCGCATGTATTTCGCCATGCTCGATGCCGAGGGCCGACGGAGCAGCGGCGTGCCCGACTTGGCGAACAAGCCGGACGGCGGCCTGGCTTCGCTGCGCCGTCCGCTGCCGGCCCAGCACCGCAAGCTGCATGGGCAGGATTGGGAGGCGGTGGTTGAGATCGGCCACACTCTCCAGCCGCAGGATCGCAAGGCGATCGGGCGCGTGATGTCGATGGATCCGGGTGTCGGCAACAATCTCGACATCATTGTCGCGACCGCTTCGCTCGAAGTTGGATTCAACGATCCGCGCGTCGGTGCGGTCATCCAGCACAAGGCACCGCGCGACGTTGCGCAATTTCTCCAGCGCAAAGGTCGGGCTGGCCGATCGCGCCAGATGCGGCCTTGGACCGTCGCGGTGCTGTCCGACTATGGCCGGGACCGTCTCGCATATCAGAGCTACGACCTGCTGTTCGATCCCGAGTTGCCGCTGCGTACGCTGCCGATCGCTAACCGCTATGTGATGCGCATTCAGGCGGTCTATGCGACGCTCGACTATCTGAGCCAGATGCTCGGTTCCTCCCCCCAGGGGAGCGTGTGGCTGGACCTGTCGAGCAGTACTGACAACAATTACCAGCGGGCGCGGCAGACAGCGCTCGCCGGCCTTATCCGCCGCATCCTCAGCATCCCCGCCGAACTCGACCGCTATGCGTCCTATCTCGCCTCGGCGCTGAAGGTCGAAGAAAGCGCGGTCACGCCATTGCTCTGGGATCACCCCCGGCCGCTGATGACGCAGGTCCTGCCGACTGCCCTTCGCCGGCTCGAGAGCAACTGGCGCGCCAGGGGCCGTGCGGGTGAGGATCATCAGGTCTTCAACTCGCCTCTACCCGAATTCGCGCCAGCCAACCTGTTCAGCGACCTCAACCTTCCCGAAGTCGATATCGTCCTGCCGCAACCCGGCAGCGCAACGCCCGAGCGGGCTGCTATGCCGATCGTGCAGGCCCTGCGCGAGTTCGCCCCCGGCCGCGTGTCGCGGCGATACGGCATCAGCCACGCGTTCGAGCGGCATTGGTTATGCCCGGCACTCGACCAGAACCGCGAGCAAGCCGTGCCGCTCGAGCCACTCGCTCGTCTCGACCGCCTCGGCGATTGGCCCATCAATGTCGCCGGTTCGGTTCGGCTGGTCCCCGTCTATCGGCCGCGCGTTCTCGAAGTCCAGCCGCCGCCCGGTACTGTCGTCGATACGTCCAACGCCCGACTTCGCTGGCGCAGTCAGCTTGTCGCGCGCGATCAGGGCTTAGTGCTCGATCCGCCGCGCGGCAGTTCTTGGACACCACTGATCGAAGACGTGCGGTTCTACTCTCACGAAGGGCTGAGCCCGATCGAGGTCCGCCGGACGACGCTTGGGAGCAATGCGGAGATTAGCTTCCGCGACGGCGGATCACTCGCCAAAGAGTTCCACTTCGAAGTTGGTGGTGAACCGGTCGCCCTTGGGTTCAGTCTTGCTGTCGATGCGATGTGCATGCGCCTGCGATTCCCCGAGGCCTTGTGGTCGAACCTCGGAGCGGAGTCGGACCCACGATATCGGGCGATGCGCACGGCGCGCTTCCACCATCAGGCATTGCACGGGCCGCTTGGCGAAAGGGTGGAGAATCCGTTCGCGCGAGAGTGGTTGGCCCATCTAATGCTTGCAGCCCTCAGCAATGAAGCGATGGCGCGTGGGATCTCGTTGAGGGAAGCGGCCGCACGGTTAGCGGACAGGAACGCCGAACTCAGCCTCGATCAGACGCTCAATATCCTGTTTCAGTCGGCGATCGTCGATGATGCCAATGCTCTAGGCAACCGGCAGGACAAGCTGCGCCAGGATCTGGCCGGCTTCCTCGCCGACCGGCAAGTGGTGGCCAGCCTATTTGATTTGGCTGCGATCCTATGGACGCCTATCGACGCGGGTTGGGAGCCATGGCTGCGCGAGCGATACGCTTCGACCGTCGGCGCGGCTGCGCTCAGCGCCATCACAAGCTTATGCCCGCAGATCGACGGCGAGAGTCTGATCCTCGATGTGACGGCAGGGGTTCGGGAAGAAGATGACGTCCTCGCCGGCACACCCGGTGGTGAGATCTGGATCAGTGAGATGGCGCCGGGCGGCAACGGGCAGATCGAGGAGGCGCAGCGTCAATACGTCGAGGACCCACGGCGGTTCTTCAGCCTGATGACGGCGACGCTACGCGACAATGATTTCTCCCTCAGCGACTATCAACTCGGTCGCTTCCTCGCGTCGGTCGTGGAGGGCGACAGCGACGATCCATTGCTGACCGCAACGCGTGCGTTCCGGCATGCCTCGGGCGCGGAGGAAAGCCATGCGAGTTTCACCGCGTTGCGTCACGCGCTCGCGGAGGAAGGATTCGTCACATTTCACGCGTTCGTTGTCGCGCTCGCCAACCGCATCCTCCGGCCCGGCTCGAGCGGCGACAGCGATGCCTTCTTCCTCGACGCAGTGCGGTTGTGGGACGCCGAGGAGGCGCGTCTCGGCATCGAACTGGATGCCCGCGTGCTCGCCTACCGGCTCGCGCGCTCCGACGACATTGATGCGGCACTTGCCCTGGCCGGCATCGAACCGCCGACGGTCAATCCGGATCAGTGGCGATTCGGCGTGATCTACGGACTGCTCTGGCCGCGCGGCGCGCAAATTCGGCAATCGGGCCTTCGGCCCTATTCGCCATTTGCCGATCTGCCGCTGCCTGATCCGCTGCTGTTGCGGACCTATCTGGCGGAGGATGCTGCGCTCATCAATCTCGAGGCTGACGGCTGGCAGGATCTTTGCCTCGATCGTCTCGCCGACGTCGGCGCCGCGACGTTGGTCTGCCCAATGGCGGCTTCACCGCTGCTGGCGGACGCTCTGAGCTTTCTGGCGACCAATCCGGTGCAGTCCGGCTATCTGTCGGTCTTTGCCCGCGTCCAGGCGGTGCGGCGGATGGAGGATGCCTTCCATGTCGATCTCGATGTCGCGGAGGCGCTGCAATGAGCTTTGAGACGCGACGGATCTTCAAGAGCGCGGTGACCAGCCAAAATCTCATTCGTGAACTCCTGCAAATGATGTTCCTCGGCGAACTCCTTGCGCCGGGCGGAGAGCGCGCTTGGCTGGTCAGCCCCTGGATCAGCAACGTGGTGTTATTCGACAACCGCGCAGGCGGTTTCGGCTCGATCAATCCGGAGTGGGGCAGCCGCGAGATCAGATTGGTCGAGGTTCTGACCGACGTCATGGCGCGCGGCACGGCGCTCGGCATTGCAACGAGCTTAGACGATCACAACGATCCGCTAATCAATGCGCTCGCGACGGCAGCCGACGAGGCCGGCCTCACTGACAAGTTGTGCGTCGTCCGGCGACAGCATCTTCACATTAAGGGCGTGCTGCTCAAACGAGGACTGCTCACCGGGTCGATGAACCTCACTTACAACGGCCTCGAATTGAACGACGAGATGGTGGTCTACGACACCACGCCGAAGACGCTCGCCGAAGCACAGATCAACTTTGAATCATATGTGGGCAAGGCCGCATGATCGAACATCTGCCCGCGAGTGAGCAAGAATGGCTAGAGGGCTTCTTCGTATCTCCCAACGAGCTGAGTTGGAGGTCGCTTCTCAGCGGCTCCGCCCCTGCGGAACAGGCGGATCAGGTTCGGCGATGGCTCACCCATCTCGGCGTCGAGAAAGCCAACGCGCCGCTGGTACTTCCGTTCGTGCGTGGCGGAGAGGTGACGGGCTGGTATGCCACTACGCAAGGAGCCGCAGGCGGATATGAACTCGGGGACGAACTCAATGCGTGGCTTGGGCCGACATGGCTGAGTCGCTGCGACCGAGTGCCAAGCGATGCCCCAGATCCGATGGCGGCCGCGCTTCGCAGCCGCTTTGGTGGGACTGTATATCGCTTCACCGGACCCGATGCCGCAGCAATGCGGACGATTGCCGACCGCTTAGGTGATTTTGCAGCGCTGCTCGAGCGAAAGCCGCGAGTGACACGCGCGCAGATCCGCCCGGTCGGAGCGATCCGTGGCGACTTCGAGCGCGCGCTGCTGACTGGCGACGAGACGCAGGCCGAGGCAATGATCGCCGAGTTGAAGCAGACCGGACGCCTCAGCGAGGAGAACCTCAAATACCTCGACGTGAGGCTGAGCGCGGGCCTCGGGCTCTGGCCGCAGATCGCGCGCGATCACTGGCTCATCAAGACGCTCGCGGATCTTGCCCTTCCGCCGCAGATTCTCGCAGACCTGATCGAGGCGCTCTACCGCACCTATGTCGACGAGGCGGAGGCGAGTGGCGATCCGGCCGCGCTGCGCGAAGCCTTCACCGTTCACGTCGCAACACCGTATCCCAAACTGTTTGCGTCGCGTCGGGGCATTCGCGCACCACGCGTGGTCAAGGCGTTCGCGCTGTTCGAGCAAATGCAACCGAGCCCAGACCTGGCGATCGTCGCTTCGCTCCTCGCGCTGTTGCCTGCAGGAACGCAAACCGCGGTGTTCGAGCCGGCTCCTGTCGCAGAGCCCAAGTCCCCATCTGCCACGACGTTGGACGAGGCGGACGAAGCATTTGACGACGGGCAGATCGATCGCGCCTTCGAATTTTACATGCGGCTGCCGCCGAGCAGGAAGACTATCAGCAGGTTGGTGTCCTGCGTGGGAACGATCGGGACCGACGAGGCTCAGGATCGTTTCATTGCGCTACTCGAAGGCTCCGACCCGGCGCTCCTCGATTCTTTGGCGCCCGCCGTCGCGGCGAAAATCGAGAGCCTGAGGCAATCGCAGACCGACGGTGCAACGCCTGCGCGAGCCGAACCGACGCCCGCAGCCGTGGTCAGCCCTTGGTTGCGGTGGGCACAGCAGTTGCAGGCGGGGCGAAATCTCGTCGTCGCCGAGCGCGACGTGCAATCCGCTCCGACCAACTGGAATGCGTCAGAGATAAGAGAAAGCAGTCCACTCGCCCAGCAGTTCGTCGATATCATCGGCGGCCTCGACGGCGAGGCCAGCGCGATCGCTCGCGCTGCCGTTCCCCAGATCTTCGCGGGCTTCTTCCCCGATGACGTGAAGGTGTCGCCGGCAGCGAAGCCGATCGCGTCGTTGCTGTTCCTGCTGATCGCGGTGAGCGATACGCTATCACGATCGGACCTCGACCTACTCGCACAGTTGACGACATTGCTAATCGAGCAGGGATTGTCATCATCCGAGTACGTGTCGCTGATGAATGATCTCGAAGATGTGCAGAAGAGGATCGGCTCCTACGCCTATCTGCCGTGGAGCCTCGACGTCGCTGAGTCGCTCGCGATCCTTCCCAGCCCGTCGGATCAGGCCCGCGACGCCCGGCTGAGGCTTTTTCTCCAGGTGCTTGGCCAAGCCGCCGGTTTTGCCCATCGACTGGCGCCAGCTGATCTAGTTTCGGTCGACACGCTGGCGAAAGACTATGGCGTCGGGCCCGAGGCGGTCAACGCCCTCAAGCGCGAGCAAGGCCTGGACGACGTTGCCGCCGCTGCTCTGCCCAACCTTGAGGGCAGGACAATCGGAATCTACACGCTGGCCGAAGCGGCGGGCAGTCGGGCGAAAATCGCGCTTGAAAAGCTGTTTCCCGGCTGCAAAGTGGTCGTCAATTCGGACCTGGTCGCGACGACTCAACTGACGAATCTCGCCAAGACTGCAGACCTGTTCGTCTTCGCCTGGAAGAGCAGTAGCCATCAAGCCTTCTACTGCGTGAAGGATGCGCTGGTCGGTAAAGAGCCGATCTGGGCGCCGGGTAAAGGAACGGCGAGCATCCTACGGGCAGTCCTCGATCGGCTCAACTGAAGCTGAAAATTACCACCTCCGAACTCCGAAGCGGGTGATCGGGTCAAATGATCGAGTAATCGATGTGGCCGCCCCTGACCAGATGTTAGGGTGATCCTGCAGATCTGATTCATGCTTGCGATAGCCCCAGACGCCGATCTCGGCTCCGGATCCAGATTAGAACCGGTATTGTCGCGATCACCGTGATAAGTTTACTGACAACTCGGCCAGCTAGGAAATCGAGCGAGCCGAAGACGAGCCAAGAAACATTCTGCTGTCGACGATGAGGCCGTCAACACTGCTGACAAAAGCAGCCTTCACGAGCCCCTTCTTCTCGAGCGGCGTGAATACGAGGAGGTCGGTGACGATTGCGTCCTGTTCTGGACCCGCAAATAGTCCGGGTTTTAACCGCCTAATTGGTCGGGCGGGCATCATCTTCGGAGTGAAGCAGGAAAGTAACCGCCGCATCGAACGAGGGGGCTTGGAACGTCGGCAGGGCGCCGGCTTCGAACTCCCACTTCGGCTGAAAGCCGCCAGGTATATAGATGGTCTTGACACCAGCCTCGTTTGCAGGTCGGATGTCGCGGGTAAGCTGATCGCCAATCACATAGATTGACTGGTTTACCGTCGCCAGTTTCTTCACTCGCTCAAACATGCGGACCGTTTTTGGCGCTTCAAAGACACGGTCTACGAACCCGCTGAGTTGGTGCGATTCGATCGTGCGCATCACACGCTTGCGACTCCCTTCCGTGAAAACGACCGACGTCGCGCCGATGGAGGCAAGGTCGCGCAAACCCTTAATGACGCCGACATGGAGCTTTGGTTGTTTTGCGATGTTTGCGAAGAAGTCGCTCTCCATCTTACCCACCAAAGCACGGTCGAGACCCGAATCCGCACCGTTGCTCCAAGCACGCCGCACAGCCTCTTGGGAGCCCACGCCCCGTAGTCCGAGCGTCAACGCGTCGATCAGCAGGCGGGTAGGGTAGCGAAGTCCAAGATGATGCTTTTGGGCCAATTTCTGATCGAATTCCCGAACGAACTCTAGGCGGTCGGCCTTAGGACCAGCCAGATTGGCAGCATGCTCGACTGCCTCCAGAAGACCCAATTGCGCTTCCGCAAAAACGCCATCTGTGTCCCAGAGGGTATTGTCCGCGTCAATCAGGACCAGCGGTCCCGCGCGACCCGTGTCAAGGCGAGGGGCTGCAAGGCTGGCCGTTTGCTGCCGTGGAGACATTGTTTCCACCAGTGATACACACCGAGGAGATCGGCGTTTCTATTCGAATCACCGGATTAGACTCCTTTTTTACCGGCTGCACAAAGGCAAATACGAAAGCCGTTACAATAATCCAAAAGAACAGGGCCTTGATCGCCCAAGACTGGATGCGCTGCGCCGGCTCCAGAAACCTAACTTTGTCTGCGACCTTGGCGGCGACTAGATAGGTTTCGACAATGTAGTTCCTAAGGTATTCAATGCGCAGTTCCGGTGCGACTTTTTTAGGATCGGCAGGATCAATGAAGGCTTTTGCCCACCTGTTTGGCTGAGTGCGCGAGATCCCCATCCAAAAAAGCATAGATGCCGGAGGCCTGTCCTTCGCGGCTGCTCTTGGGTAGCGGAAGCGAGCCCGGATCGCATGAAACGTCACCAGCGCCCCAGAGGTGGCGAGCAAGGCAAACGCTGCGAAGAGCAAATAGCTGACCACAACCAAGCCGCTGTTGAACGAAGACCTTTTATCCACCCAGGAGATGATCGAGAGTGGATAGCCATCCGCTAGTCTATTGAAGGCGAAACCGGAAAATGCCGACATAAAGGTTAGGATGGTCAGAAGGCGCGTGGCTTTTCCGTCCTGATAGTTGGTTTGGGCAGTGACTTCGTCGAGAGACTCGCGAGCGACCTTCAGCGCGTCCTCGAGCGTGTCTTCGTCAGGCGCTAAGTGTTTTACCTCGGCACTGATCGCTTCGATCGCTTCTTTGTCGGTGAGCGTCCGGAGCCTGCCAGGAGCGCGATTGTCGTCGGCCCGAGGAAAGAAAGAGATGGACTTGCCAGCAATGGCCTCAAAAATGGCCTGCGCGCATCCCAATTTATCATCGGCCTCTGTCGTCATACTGCCATCAGCCCCAATCGCCGGTCTCGGTTGCGGATCCAGAACAGCATTGGAAGCGTCAATACAACCATGATCAATTTCCCTAGAACCTGTCCAGCCAGAAAATCAAGCGAACCAAATGCCAGCCAAAGAAACATCACGCTGTCGACGATGAGGCCGACAATGCTGCTTGCAAAAGCCGCTTTGATCAGGCCCTTTTTCTGGAGAGGCGTGAACACCAGTAGGTCAGCAAGCTCGGAGGTAACGAAGGCGCTCGCAGAGGCCAGCGCCAAAGATGGCGCCGTGAAGGTCGTCGACAGGAACGCGCCAACAATGATCGCTCCGAGTGACCACAGAAGGCCGAGGCGACGCTGCACCAGGTCACGCAGAACGAGCGCAAGCCCGACAAGCAGTACCCCGCTCGGTGCCGTCAGACCAAAGCCGACGGGGATAAGGCAGGGACCGTCAGGGACGCAGATCGTGCCGACATGACCGATCATATAATTGGCGAGTGGGATGCAGGCGGCAAAGCCAGCCAGAAAGATTCCGCCCTCGATCCACTGCCTGTTGCGCGTCGTCATCCGCCCTCCTTGTCACTCTTCTTCGGCGACGAATTTTTCGTGGCCTTTTGCCCGCAGATCACAGGCCGGGCAGGTGCCACAGCCATAACCCCAATCATGAAACTCGCCACGCTCGCCGAGATAGCAGGTGTGGCTATCCTTCACGATGATATCCACCAGGGCCCGGCCACCCAAATCCTTGGCCAGTTGCCAGGTTTGCGCTTTGTCGATCCACATCAACGGCGTGTCGAGGACGAAACGCTTTTCCATTCCGATGTTGAGCGCCACCTGCAAGGCTTTGATCGTATCGTCACGGCAGTCGGGATAACCGGAATAATCCGTCTCGCACATTCCCCCAACGATATGCTTCAGGCCTCGCCGATAGGCCAGGGCCGCCGCAAAGGTCAGAAATATCAAGTTTCGGCCCGGCACGAACGTGTTTGGAAGTCCGGATTCGGACATCTCGATCTGCATGCCGCTGGTCAGCGCGGTATCCGAGATCTCACCGAGCGCCGCAAGCGATATCGTGTGATCATCTCCAAGGCGATCTGCCCATACAGGATTGAGCGCGCTCAATTCAGCGCGCAACGTATCCCGGCACGCGAGCTCGATCCGATGGCGCTGACCATAATCGAAACCGACGGTTTCCACGCGTTCAAAGCGATCGAGTGCCCAGGCCAAGCAGGTCGTTGAATCTTGGCCGCCCGAAAACAACACAAGTGCAGTTGTCGACATCGCCCAGTTCCTTTTAATTGCCTTCAAATTCCGCCCAGCAGGATGGCGTTTCGAATACCTTCACGGAATTCAACTCGTCGAGTAGCGGCTTGACCTTCTGCCAAATCCAGACAGCGATATTTTCTGCAGTCGGGTTTTCGAGACCGTCGATATCGTTGAGTGTATGATGATCAAGGCCTTCGAGAACCGGCCCGAAAACTTTCTCCACATCAAAGAAGTCGATCACAAATCCAGTTCGTGGACCGACGACGCCTTTGAGTTGCAACTCGACCCGATAAGAATGTCCGTGCATGCGGTGGCATTTGTGCGTTGTGGGTACATTCGGAAGTCTGTGGGCCGCCTCGAATGTAAATGCTTGTGTGATTTTCATGGGATCCCGATCATTTTGTGTGTCTGCAGGCTGAGCCGCCAGCGGGGGTTTTCAAGACAAAATGCCGTCACGGCCGCAATATTCTCGATCTGCTCCGGTCCGTCCATCGGCTGCAAGAAGTAGTGCTCGAAGGAAACATCGGGGAGATCGTCAGGTAGCAACTGCGCCTGCGGATAAACGAGCTTCAGTTCGCTGCCGAATTTGAGATTGAATGGCGCGCCGGCCTTCGGACTGACGCAGATCCAATCGATGCCCTCCGGCGGTTCGATCGTCCCGTTGGTCTCGATTGCGATCTCGAAACCGTGTTCGTGGACCGCCACAATCAGCGCATCATCAATCTGCAGCAGCGGTTCGCCGCCGGTGAAGACGACATAGCGCCTGCTCTCAGCGCTCCCCCATGTCCGAGCGATCGCCGAAGCAAGCTCGCTGGCGTCGCGAAACTTCCCGCCGCCTTCACCATCTATCCCAATGAAATCCGTATCGCAAAACTTACAAACCGCACTGTGGCGGTCCTGCTCGCGGCCGGACCACAAATTGCAGCCGGCGAAGCGGCAGAAAACTGCCGCGCGGCCGGCCTGCGCGCCTTCTCCTTGCAATGTTTTGAAAAGCTCTTTTACCGCATAGGTCATTGAGCCCTCGCGCTTAGTACCGACACTTCCAGGTCAAGTGCTTCGGCCGCAGCCGCCCGACGCGCTTTGACGTCATTTCTTACAATTGTATTCAGGTATTGTGCCAGACTGACAATGTCACGATTGACGTTTTGCACCGATTTCCAATGCCGCTGGTCGCCATTGCCAAAGTCCCACTGTCCGGATGTCCATGCGGTACGGCCGACGAGGCACGCCAAGCCTCTGGCGAAATCTTGCCATGACCTAGCCCCATCGAGGAGCGCCAGGATTTCCATAACGTATCCCAAGGCCATGATGCCTGCGCCATGGACCAAGCGTGACGTTTTTGGAGTGTGATCGCGCCACTCTTCCCGAAATACGTACTGAACGGCCCGATAGAATTCACTCACCAGATCAAAGCACAATTCTATGCCATTTGGCTCTTTGACCATCTCGCGCATGATGCCATCGCTGACCGAGTTGATGATCACGCGTTGAATGGCGGTGTCGCGGATAATACCCGTCGGGTTGGTGTGCTGGTAGATATACCCCTTCAGCGATGAATGCTGGTCATAATTGAGCTTTGCAGCCAATTCCGCAGCAAGAGAGCGATCGCCAAGCCTGCGCGGCAAACCCCGAACAGTGGGCAACAGTTCGTAGATCAGAGATTTGGGCAATGGTCGTGTGTTGTTAATGAGGACAAACTGTCGGCGCAATTCGGCTTCATCCGCACAGATCACGGCCGAGACGAAGATCTGGAAATCCTTGTCGTGGACTTGGGAGAGTGCTGTCAGGCGTTGTTGTCCATCGACGACGAGCCCGGGCGCGCCTAGTTTAAGGTCAATCGTCACCGCACATCGTCCGTCAGCATCGACAGGTCCAACCTCGACGCGGTCGGTAAATGCAACCACGATAGGATTGGGAAGGATGGCTTCCGGCTTTTCGAGATAGTCCCGGATTTCCCTGATGTGACCAGCAATCTGAGGCCGCTGAAAACCACTCAGTGCTCCGGCTTCGTTGCGAGCAACACGCTGGATGGTGGCAAACTGCTGAAGTTCAGATGCAAGGACTGCAAACGATAGAACCGTGTGGGTCTGGCTTTGCTTTGCTTGTATCGCCTGGAATGTCAGCTTCGTCATGTAATTCACTTCTAGATGGGAGTTTGTTTACGAGCGATTTGTAGACGCCCAGGTTATGAATTCCGCGTCGCTTGTTGCGGTTACTCGCCCTGAAAATCAGGACCTCGATCGAAAGGGCTTTGCAGATCGGGCAGGAACATGCCTTCCAGGGCCGATCTTCCAGCGTTCGCCTATAACGCGCCCGCAGTTCGTCGACAGCCCGCGTTCCCGGCAAATCGGCAAGTGGGGCGCCCATCAATGCTGGCGTAGCGTAGGTTAGAACAGCCTCAAGGGTGTCGTCGATCGGTGCTTCATTGCGGTCATAAGCTCGCAGCGCATCTAAGGCGCTACGTTCCATCTTGACCAATTCTTCCTGGTTCAATGCGCCGCGCTTCGCAAGGCGTTGAAGCTTCGGATTTTCCAGCGCCTGAGGGACCCGAATTGCCGTGTAATAGTTTAGTTTTCCCGCAGAATTCGGCAGGTAATAATTCGCCTTCGCATCTTTGAAAGCACGAATAAGCGGCGACGTTGTGTCGAAACTCGTGATGTTGAAAGGTTCGAAAGTTTCAATTTCGTCCGCCTTCGCAAATCCAAGGACGTGGATCCTCGTGCTTTGCGGTATTGCCTCTCTGATTTCCCGAAGGCAGGCTTTGATCTGCGAGGCTTTGAGAGGAACGGTGCCCCCGAGAGCGAGATAGTCGTAGCCCATAGCGACGAGGCGGCGGGCGGCCTCCGCCATGCTTCCCGGCGACCATCCCTGGATAACCCCAAGTGGCGTGAACCGGCCAGACATGTGGCGGGTCGAGACTTTGAACTCGGCGGCGTTTTCGAGAGTGATATCGAACCGGCGGCGGGCGTCTTCGGTTCCACCCTCAAAACCCGCCAGGTCTTCGTCGAAGTCGAAAATGATATGGTCGACGGAGCAGCCATGGGTGAAACGGCCGTCATCGTAGAACTCGGCGGTATCTTCCGGCGTGTACGGCGGTCGCTCTTCCTTGTGATACGTGAACGCTCCGCAATCTCCAAAAATAGGAAGTTGGCTGAACGGGGGCTTATCCAGACGAAGGAAACTCCGGGCGCCGTCGCGACGAAAGCGCATGGCCTGAGCCTCTGTGTATTTGCCGCCAACTGCTGTGCCCCCGACAATCCCGCGCGAAACAAGCATGCCATCGTAAGGCGCATAACCCATGATCTCATGAGGATAGACGTCATCCCAATAGGGCTGGCGGTTTTCAGAATACCGGTCGCGGAGGAAATCGTATCCAGGATCGACATGGTCAAGGCTATCGGCAAAAATGAACTTCATCGTGATGCCTTCGAAAGCTTGCGATCAAGTTGAATGAGATACTGCGATAGCCTGTCGATGTGTTGCGACGTACCTTGAAGGTCATTCCACTTCCAGCCGAGATCGTCCCACTTGCCTGCGGTCCAGCAGCAATACTGCTTCAAACGACCGAGAGATTGCCGAATGTCTCCCTCGACATCTGTGCTGCTTTCGGCACGCAACATGACGGGATCCATGAGCGCGCCCATCGACCGGATGCCGGCCATATGCATCAGCCTGCTTTTTTCCGGTCCCTTTCCCCAAGCCTCAGGGAAGGTATCTTTCACCGCGGTCCAGTACTTCACCAACATGCTGAACATCTCGTCGGCGTCAGACGTGCCATCTGAATTCACATATTGGCTGAGCGCACTGGTATGCAGTTTCAGATTTGCTTTGATCGCGGCGATAAGGGCAGAGTCTATAATCACCGCGTTCGAGGTTTTCTTGTCAGACTTTCTTTTTATCAGTCTGTAGAAGGGAGAATCCTTGTGTGTGTTGAGCAAATTGCAAAGTTCGCTAGGCAATTTGTTTTCAGCCAAATCCTTCGGCAAAAGCGTGCTGACTTCGGGAAGCAGTTCATCAATCAGACGCGTATCCAGTGCTTTCACCTTATTCACCAAAATGAATTGCTGACGCTGAACCTCGATATCATGGGAAACAAAAGCAATGACCGGGACAGGTATATCTTTGTTTTGCGTCCGCGAAAGCGCGAGCGATCGCTGCTGGCCATCTACGATCCACGCAGCCTTATCGCCGGTTGCTGGAACCGGAATGCGCAAGGTGCCAGAGGTTACGATTTCCACTGCTTCAGAAGGCTTGGAGCCTCGCGCCGCTGTAAACGTCACGTCTTTTGAGAGGGCAAGAATGATCGCATTTGGAAAGAGAACAGGGCCACTATCCAGAAATTCGACGATGGAATTGACGTGGCTGCGGATTTCCTGCCGCTGGAACCCTTTTAGTTCATTGTCGTCGCGTTGAATCCGACTGATTCCAGCGATTTTCATCACTTCGGATCCTGGAAGAAAAAACGCGTACACATCGGTTTCGACGCCCTGCTGGGTTTTGACCGCCCGCACCGCGATATGATCTTGTGTGCTCATCGGGTTGCTACCTCATTCCGCACAATTGCGGCCAGACGAGCGAAGCGGCCTTGCTCGCAGGCGATATTCATTTCGTCTCGGAACACCCGCAACAGTTTCGTAGAACTGCCGTTAGCCATGGCCCAATTGTCGCGCAGCAATTTTAATACTTCTTGATCACCTACACGCTTGCCTGTTTTTCGCTCGGGGATCCGCCATTCTAGTTGCCTGGAGCGGACTGACGCAGCATGATCAGCTATGTTTCCTTGCGGATTATCGAGCAGAACGTTGGATACGAAGTGCCTCAGCGCGCGCGGCGCATAGTCGCCGATGGTTCCTGGGATGGGGCTGTCGGGGCCGTCCAAACGCTCGTCGTATGGAAGCAGGAAAGGTTTCAAGGCAGGGGCGAGATCCACTTTGGTCGAGGCCGTCATGATCCGCAATCGCCCTGCATTTGCGGTTGATAGGGAGATGAGAAGCGGCGTTAGCATGCGAAGGTACGAATGTGGGAGCGACACCAACAGTAAGGCTTGAGAGTTACCTTGCAGCACCGTGGAGACCGCCTCGGCCTGGCGACTGGAGAATACCTCCATCCACCAATCGTAGGCATTGGCTCCGGGCGGAAGCTTTCTCAAAATGGAATCTGCTGAACCAGGGGAGACAGTAAGGTTGTAGCTTGGAATCTTCATATCTGCCGGTACTAACCCAAGACCGGCTGACGCTATGGTCAATTTAGCTCCGATTGCTCGGGCAGCCGCTTTGGCCTCTGCCATACTTCTTCCGGCGTACAGGTCGGATGCCAAAACTTGTGGCTCTGCACGTCGCACCCGGTCGCGCCAATCTTCTCCCACAGAATGCGTCGTTCCCGCGGTGATTGTCCTCGCATTGAGCAATACATCTGGGGAAAAACGCTTGCGCATCGTGCATGCGGTGAGAATTACGGTCATGCTCTAATCGCGCCATGATAACTGCTAGGACATCTTGATGTTCGTAATAACTGCAATCGGAAGAATCGGCAATTAAAAAACTGCAGGGCGCCTAAATTATTCTGGAAAACTGCGCGCCGTCGCTAATGTTAGGAGCTTTGGGTAATGAGAGACGACGAATCCGGATACACCCCTTGGGGCGCCAAGCTTGGCGGCCAAATTTACTGGAATGCCGTCAACGCCGTGAGGGACGTATGGTTGGAGATTTACGGCGAGCACATTGAAGTCGCAGTGCAAGGTAAAGCCGGCTTCAAGCGTCTCTTAGACGAGATCAAAAGCAAACTCGTCGAGAAACGCGGGCTCGAGAAGATCGTTGAGGAACTAAGGGATCGCGGCTACGATCTAACTGACCCGGCCAACCCGGACCAGTTATTCAAAAGCTTGCTGGCCCCAAACCCCTCGGGAATTCGGAATATAGACTATATCACTCCGAATGAGTTTAAAGCCGCGGTCTATTCCGTCGCTGATCAAGCGCGTGAAAGTGGGAATGACGGGGAAGATATTCTGTTAGACCAGTTTCTTCGCCGTTCTCTAGATCATCTTTGGGATGCTAAAGGTTTGACTGGACGTATCAACGTTGGTGAAAATCGTCACTTTCCTCGTATGTTCCAGTGGCTGAAAGAGGTTGCTGGCGAAACAGACTGGGGCGAAGGGAAGGGGCTTAAGATTATGAACACCAGCAGAAAAGGGGCGGTACGCTCTAATCCATCGGGGCCTCAGGGGCTGACCGTACGATTGAATTTCAACTACATCTAGAGTCGCCCGCTATGAGCCTGTATTCCTTTTTCAAAGAGCCAAATAACTTTGTTGCCCGGGAAAAGCTCCTGCATATGAAGGCAGCGTTGGACCTGAAGCAGACAGCCGCACAGCACGGGATTCAATTGCATCTGACTGAGCCGGAGATAGATAACCAAGGGTATGACTTTATCGCGGCCGTCGGTTACGATCAGGTTTATCTACAAAACAAAGCAACCTTGGACGATGCAAACGTTAGCATGTGGAAGATTCATCCAATGCACTTAAACGTTCCACTCCAAGAGCGTGACCTATCGCCGAGCATCGATGGTTGGCCCATTGGTGGCGGGGAAGGAGCTATGGGAGGCGTCCTTCTGCATTTAATTGATGCCGAGGCCGCGAAAGCAGACGATCTTCAAATCTCCTACTTCTACTTCGACATTTTCTACGCGTCGGCAGTCGCCAGTGGTCTCTGGGAGACACCAAAGTTTAATTCAATGGAGGCGGCCGATATTTTGCGGAAGGTGCGCGACGGTGGCCCTGGAGATCGGATCACCCTCCCTTTTCGAGCGTTTCTTCCCATTCGATCGCCGAGTTCGATCCTTGCCCTGCGTCTACATATACCGCAGCCATCGAACTACATCAGTCTCGGGCATCGAGCCGAAAGCGGATCCCCAGGCCCTCTAAGAGAGATGTGGCGAACTGAACTGGCTCGGCATCTTCCAGTGTCAAAAGCCGTGTGAGGCTCGGAGACAATAAGACGATGATCCGTAAGCACCCGATATGGCGGTCGTCCGTTCGTACCCTTTCAAGGCGACCAAGGGACACGAACTTGCTCAACTTGGATCCAGACAATTTCACTCAATGGTGCGTAAGTTGGTACGTTGACTGAGGGATTCGATCCCGGCGCGGCTAAAGTTGACATCCGGCCTTCTGGGAATTTATCTCTCATCTGAGGCTTTGAACGCGGAACGTGGACATTGCATTTTTGTCTGTTCGAACGGCGGAGCCTCAGATCCTTGATCTGCGGTCGCGAGCTGATTTGGATACGTTTGTCGCGGTTCACTCCATGATCGGACGATTTTTGTGCGGATGAACTTGCGTCATCCGGCCGGAACCTCGATCTCGAGCTTGTTCTCAATTGCGGTGTAGATGTCGATATCTGCGCCCGGCGCCCTGATGGATACAACGAGCGCATAGCGTGCCGCTCGGTCCCAACGCTGCAAACCGGGCTTCTCTTTCCACCATCCGCTAACTGGAAAGACGCCAATCGCGTCGCGTTCAGCAAGTGCTGCAGCACTCCCGCGCCAGATATCGGAATGAACCGACCCGCGATCTCGTATCATTCCCAGAAACCAGTTGTCGCCGCCTGCAGCAGCGCCCACAGCGCCCTCTTCTTCTGCTTCGGCCGCCTTGTTAATCCTCGCTCGGAACTGCTGTAGGCTCTCAAGGGAGCGTTTGACTGCAAATCGCAAGGAGTGTGACGAATAACGATGGCGGCGCGTCCAGCCGCGCTCTCCAGGATTCGGTTCGATAAAATATGAAAGCGTGACGCGCAGTTCGACGTCGGCAGCGCCAAGCTCCAACAACTCGTCACGGGGCCAAGGCAAGGCGTGCAGGTTCATGCTTCGAGTTTTGATTACCGATTTTTCCTTTTTGAACGGCAGCAGCACGTCCTCTACCACCAATGTGGCGTCATCGGCGGCACTCTTTAGGGCGCGAGTAAGGTCAGGCACGCCCCAGCCGTAGCGTCGAAGCATTGCCATTTTCATGGTTTGCGTTGCGGCGCCGTCAAAATGGGCTCGCATCGCAGGTGTCCACTCGGCAGAATGGATGGCAAGACCCCGTACTGTCTCCAGCCATAGTGTTGGCCGCGCGGCAATGATGTTTGCACAAAAGTTCGCGCCGAGCGCGGCGGCGGCGCTCGTATCGCCAAACGTATCGAATAGCCGAATATTTGGCCGGTAGTGTGTTGTAAGGAGTTGCAAGTCATCCACGTGTGAACTCGGGTTCACCCCATCGTGGGCGAAGTTTCCCCCTTCGAAAACGACATCCGGTCTAACCGGCCATTGACGATCCCACGTTCCCGAGGTTCTGCTCGCCGGTGATAGATCTCCGGCCGGAGCGACTGCAGCCCAAGCATCAAACGCTGGATCAATGATGTTGACCTTGTCAGTAAAGGCTCCAACGACGAGAGCGTTCCAGGCCTGTGCCGGGCTTTCTGCCTCTTCCAAATCATTTCGATCCGGGTACTCCGCTGCATGGATGTCACCGCGCAGATTGCCAGCGGCGATTACAATTAGACGGTGGAGAGTTCCTCCGCCATAGGTTAGTTGGTCAACGGCAGCCGACCAGGATGAGGGACGTCCGCGTGCGAGCCCAATCTCACTTGTGACCGCCATACAAAAGACCCGCTTTCGAAGGGGCGCGCTTACCTCGGCTTTGGTCATGCCGATCTCGGTAATCGCGCCGTATAGCAGCGGATCATTGCTGCCATTTGGCGGGAGGATTTTTACGGTTTCAAGCCAGTACGGCAATTCGACGGCACCTTGCTGCGCGAGCGCCTGTTGGAGGTCACCATAGAGCGCCACCCCGGACATTGAAGTGCCATGCCCGTTCCAGAACGGGCTGTCGCCAACTCCCCAATTATTGTCGTAAGCATGCTGGTTCGCCACCGGCAAAGCTGGAGCGATCAAAGGGTGTTCCCGTGTTGCTCCGCTGTCGAGCAAGCATATCGCCGGCGCCAGCGCGTCCGGGGCGACAAGACGGTCCACAAGGTCTTCTGCCCACTCGACCTGCTCGACGGCACCCATCTCCAGGAAGGTCGATGGCGTGTCCTTGGCGAGCCGTAGTTCAGCGACAGCATCGGAATTGATCAGGAGACGCGCAATAATAGCCTCTGTGCCATGGGCGAGCACAACGTCCCGTTCCGGGAAACGAATAGCGTGATCCTTGAGTGGAATATTCAAACGGCCCGCCACTGTTCGAAACGACACGAGTTTTCCGTCCCTGATCCAGACTTCCCACCATGAGACGACATTTGGTTGAGGATAGAAATCCGGCGCGTCCGTAAAGAGTGATCGGACGGTAGCGAGACGAACGTCTTCAATACGCGCGATCAGGTTTTGGTTCTTAGGGTGCCCTGCTTTCGTTTCCTCATCGCGATAAGCGTCAACTTTCTTACTGTAAAATTCGACGGAGCGCTCAGGGACGAAGACCGTGGCGGTGACAATCACCTCCCCATCGGCAACCTGGGGAACAGCTACGAGCTCAATGCCAGCCGGCTTGTTTTCCAAAGCCTCCACTGCGCCGCGCTCTGCGACGGGAATATCAAACTGTAGATAAAAGCCGTGTTCGCCTTCGGCAATTCCCGCCTCCCGATCCGCCATGAGCTGCTGCGCGCCAGCAATAGCAGTCGCAAACGATTGAGAGAGTTTAGCTGCGTGCTGTGCTCTTGCTCGGGCAGGGGGAAGACCGGAAATAACCGTACGTGGGGAGGTATAGGCCTCGCCTTGGCCACGACCATCCAGGAAAAAGTGAGATCGATTGCGAGGCGGTCGGGCCATGTACTGGTGGTCACCTTATCGCATCGTGTTGTGACGTTCCGACAGGGCGCCAAGCAGAAGAGAGGTCTCGACCGTCGGCTTGTCACTCAAGATCGCGATCTTTGCCGCTTCGTCCGCAGCTCGCGCTATCTCAGCCTGACTGAGCCCCTTGGCTGCATCCAGGATTGCCGTCCAATCCATCTTCTTTGGCATGAAGCGTGACAAATGTGTCTCCAGAATTCCGCGCGTGATGCGCTCGTCCGGTAGCTCGTACGTGATGACGTCGTCGAAGCGGCGAAAGATCGCCCTATCGAGAAGTTCCGGATGGTTCGTAGCAGCGATGATTAGGCTCGGGCCGTGGTCGTTCTCGATGAACTGGAGAAAGGAGTTCAGCACACGACGAATCTCGCCGACATCATTTGGCCCGGACCGCTGCGATCCGATCGCATCGAACTCGTCGAAGAAATAAACGCCCCGTTGCGCGGCGACGGCATCGAACACCAATCTCAAGCGCGAAGCTGTCTCTCCCATGAGTTTGCCGATGAGGCCGTCATACAGAACTGTAAAAAGCGGCAACTTCAGTTCGTGCGCGAGCGCTGCTGCGGTCATCGTTTTGCCAGATCCGGGCGGGCCGACAAGAAGCAGTTTGCGGCGAGGTGTTAGACCGTGCGCCCTTAAACGCTCCTGATGCCGCTGTTCTGCGATAACTCGTCCCAAGCGTTCGCGAAGCTCGTCAGACAAAATCATGTCGCCCAATCGTGTATCCGAGAAACGAGCGGCGAGCAATCTCGTCAACTCGCCTTTCGGTTGTGCAATTGGGACTGGACCTGCGCCAACGCGAGCTACCGTCGACGTCTTGCCACGCGCTGCGTCAATAAGTTCTCTGAGCTCTTGAGCAAGCTTGCCATGACCCTGCCGGGCTTCATGCGCCGCAAGCTGCGTCGCAACGGAAAGGAAGCGAGCTTCGTCTCCGTCAACATGGCTTTTCAGCAGAGCTACGATGTGTTGGGCAGTGGTCATATTCTCGAACTATTCGCCGGTCAGCTTATCGGTGCCAAGACACCTTAGCGTCTATACCTTTCAATGTGTCAGATATTTCGTCTTCGCCGTTTTGGACGTGGATCTGTCCACAGATACTCATTCAGGTTGTAAAGAAGCTATCTCTATATATCGCATGAAGCCCTTAACGGTTCCTTGTGTCCTCCTGCAGGTACATCTGCGAATTAGAGCTTTTTCCACATGTACGTTCCGGGCTGATTGATCTTCTCTCCTTTCGCGCCTGGCTCTCCTCTCCAATGATACTGACCCCAGCCGCTCCATACGGCCACTTCTTGATTTCAACACGCTCGACGACCAGGAAATGACCAGCATCGGCTGCCCAGGAGCTCTTGGCGACCTGGAACGGCAAAGCCTCTCCACCTTCGCGCCACAGCTGAAAGATGTTCTTCCAATCAGTATCAGGTTCAGTGTGCAACCGCATATCCTTGCCCGAGCGGACTATCGATCCGGAACAAAAAGGGAACATATCAGACGATCCATCAAATACAAGCGAGATCTGGACGAATGTCTACGTAAGCGTAGCGTGTAGCGCCATCCGCGCGAGGCTTCTATCCTAAGCGCGGACCTTTAACGACAGCAAGATGCTCCGCTTAATAAGTGGTCCGGGTCATACTTACTTTGGCTCGGTTCGCAGCGCTTGAACTGATTGTAGAATTCTAGGCGACAATCAAAGAATGGGGAAAACCCGCTGTAACCCGCTGTTATCGGCTTTTTCAAAGGAAGAGTTATCGACGGATATCGATTTCGTACAAACGCCATGAACTCACACTGTACGATGAAGGCAGTCGATTACACTGGAAGCGCAAACCAATCGGTAGCAGCGACGATATTCTCACTCATACCTGATCGCGCGCATCATGCCCGGCCTCATCGACAAGCACAAGTTCGCTGCCTGGCCAATTCGTGTTGAGCCGCCAGGGGGTGATCAGTGGTCCTCCTATGTCCAGGCGGCCATGGATCAAGATGCCAGGAGTGCCAGAAAGAAGGCCGGCGCTTTGAACAAGAATATCATCCTCATGCCAGCCCTTGTGCCGCCAGTAGCGCGTGACGAGACGGGCAAATCCCAGCCGAAAGGATGCATTCTCCCAGCGAGGATTTGGCTTGTGGTTTGAATGCACTGATACGATGGCCATTTCCCAGTAGCCCAGCAACGTGCGGCCTTGTCGCGAACGGCGGGATCCGGACTCATCAGCAGATAGTGATAGGCTTCGACGAGATTGCCGCGGCAATCCACTGTGGCAGCGCCCTCGCGAAACCGCTCCGACGCCTGCGGAAAGAAAACGCCAACACCGCGGGTGATCCAGTCGATTTCCCGGGCCGTTGTTGTCGCGATGCTATAAAGCACCATTTCCGTAACGTTAGCAGGCAACGTGTTGTCGCTGACTTCCTCAATGAGGGTTATTTTCCGGCACATCTGCGCCGTCTCAGAGAGCGGTTGCGCACTTCTCGGGATTTGCTCGCGGGTCTCCTGATAGAACGCGCCGGCGAACACCTCACCGTCATGCTGCCGGATCAGGGTATCAATCTGACCGCATGCAGCACGGGAACGTGGGATAGCGATACCGCAGTCTCAGCGGCCGCCCTGAGGAAAGGCGTTGTCGTCATGCCCCTTTCCCGGATGAACGTCTCATCTTCTGACACGACGAGGCTGCTGCTAGGCTTTTCTGGACCCTCGGAAGAGGAAGCCGACAGTGGCACGAGACTCTTGACAGAGACATTCAACTGCGGGGAGTTTCGCAAAGCTCCTATTAAGCGACAAATCTGCGACTGGCATTTGTAGGTCTATCGCAGACTGTCTTCATAACTTGAATGGGCTTATGTACCATCGATGATTTTCGGAGGCCTGATATGTTCAGGGGACATTCGTATCAAACCGCAGTGCCGTCATCAACTAGGGGTCAGGGCACGCCTCGTGCCAGCTTGCGGTCTGGTCTCCCCTTTCTTCGGGATACCATCTCTATATCCCAGCCACCGGCAGCCCACGCCAGCTTTCGCGTTGCTGGTCGATGCGTTGCGCTACCGACAGTTGCCGAGTCTGCCCCGCAGAATGATCTCTCTGCTCATGCCGTTTCCGGCGCTTTGGCCCGCGCCAGGTCTTGCAAAAATTCATCCATTAACGGTTTGTCGCCAAAACGGCGATAGGCTCTTTCCGCTTCCAGGGAAAATGTAGGACGAGTTTCGATCAGGCTCGTTAGGGTCGCCTGCGCTTTCTCCAGATCCCCGTTCGCACCCTGAAGGGCCGCCTGAATGAGAAGGCAGTTTGAATCGCGGGGCGCCCTAACGAGACATTCGCCAATGACTGTAGCGGCCTCTTTGCGGCGGCCGTCAGCATAAAGTGCCTGACCGTGCACGTACGCATAGTATTCCGGTGCCATGGGATGCAGGCGGCGCGCGCGCTCAGCATTGGCGACGGCATCTCCATAATCCCCGAATCGAACCTGCGCCTTGGCAAGGGCCATCATACTGTCGGGATCGTTAGGGTTCAGGTCTACGGCGCGTTGGGCAGCTTGAAGCCCACCGGAATAGTCGGCCTGCAGCGCGAGCCCGAAGCTGATGACCTGGTATCCAAGGCCGAGATTAGGATCAAGGCGCACGGCCTGGCGTGCTTCGCTGAGGCCGAGGTCGAGTTCGGGCGCGGCCGACTGACCGCCCGGTCTTTGCGCGACTTCGGCTATATAGGTCAGCGCGAGGCCCGCGCGGGCCGCGGCATAGGCCGGGTCCATTTCCAGCGCGCGCTGATAAAGCCCACGGGCTTCGAGGATGGCGTTCTGGTCAGTCGCGCCGTGCCGATAACGGTCGCGGGCCTGCAGGACAAGATCATACGCCTGCAGATTGTCTGTCGGCCGCTGCGCCGCCGCTGCCGCTTCACTCCTGCCGATATAAGGCGCAAGCTGTGCGACGATTTCGGTGGTAAGTTCGCTCTGGACGGTGAAGACGTCCGCGACCTTCCTGTCATAGCTGCGCGACCATAAGTGTGCGCCGTTGCCGACATCAATGAGCTGCGCCGAGACCCTTAGCTGATCGCCCTCGCGGCGCGCGCTGCCTTCGATAACATAGTCAACGCCAAGCTTTGCCCCGAGCTTGCGTATATCCGTATCCTGCCCACGAACGGCGTAAGTCGAGTCGCGCGCGATAACCTGAAGCTCGGAATTCCGCGCGAGAGCGGTGGTCACATCCTCCGTCAGGCCATCGGCAAAGTAAGGTTGGTCGACGCTGCCGCTCATGGTGGCGAAGGGCATCACGGCAACGGAGGGTCTTGGGTCTGGACGGGTTCGGGTCTGGCCAAGAGAAAGCACCGCCGGGATACGGCTGACCATTGCCGCCAGCGGCAGAGGCGTAATCTGGGTTCCGATGAGAATGAGGGTTACCGCGGCCACGCCATAGGACCAGCGCGCTGCCGTGCCGCGCAGAACCTGGGGCACCCGTTGCCAGGCGGCCCATGGAGAGCCCGAGCGCCGCACGCGGTAAACATTAAGGAGCTCGGGAATGTTCTTTGCGCGCCTGCGGCCGACCTTGGCGAACAGATCGCCGCGATTGCGCTCGGCCGCCATTACCACAGCACCGCTGACGAATATGTGGCCGGGTTCTGTCATTGCCTCAAGCCGGGCCGCTACGTTGACCCCGTCGCCATACACATCGCCATTGTCCTCGATGACATCGCCGAGGTTGATGCCTATGCGCAGCTGGAAAGGCCCTTTGTCGAAGCCTTGCTGGATTGCAATCGCCGCATCAACAGCCTCATTGACGCTCGGGAACATCGTAAGGAAGCCGTCACCCGTCGTTTTGAACGTCCGTCCACCATGGCGGTTGACAGTGGGGTCGATCAGAGCGTCGAAGACAGTGCGCAACTCCGCATAAGTGGCAGTCTCGTTTTCAGCCATCAGAAGACTGTAGCCGACAATGTCGGCGGCCATGATTGCCGCGAGCTTGCGTTGCATTATTGGTCTCCCGACGGATTGGCCTTGAACGTGCTGGAACTGCTTATAATTCGCGACGCCGTTCATATTAGTACGGTAGATGGTCGAGCGGTCATCAAAACCGCTCACAAATGTGTGAAGATTGAGACCGGTCCCTCAGTGACCGGTCACCAGCTCGATGAAAGCGTCTATCCCAAAACCCTTGACAAAGGATCGCTGCGCATGTCCGGTGTGAAAACGAGCAACCCATTGGGCTTTTCGCCGTAGGCGGGAAGGTTTTTCCCATCCGGATCGATCCGGGCCGCGACCATACGCCAGGTGCCGACAACTTGATTAGCCGGGCCGGTCTGCGCGAAAACCGTCATCGGTGGAAAAGCGAGGAGAAGGCTGAGAAGTGTTGCGCGTAGCATTGTCATGTCCTTTCTGATCTGTCTGAAGAGAGCGCGGATGGTGGCGTCAGGTGTCAAAGATCTTGCCGGCCATCGGCAAGTCCTTGTGCTGCCGCTCTTCGATAAAGACACCTGGAGATGCGGTCGCTAAGCTGACCACCGCGAAAAGAACGAAAATCAAGCCGATATCGGCGATCCACCGCCTTGGGGTGTGGGCAGCGGCATCAATGCAGCGGTGGACATAATACGGATCACGGTCGTTCGTCATTGTTTCATCCTTCCGTGTCTGGGTCCCGAATTGAGCCGGGGACACACAACACAAGCTTCATCGCCTAGAGGCGCGGGGTAGGTTTGTCATAGGGATGCTACAGTCCAGTTGTCGCAGACATATGCCCGGCAAAACCCATTTTGTATCAAAATGTACGAGCTTCGCGAGTGCACAGTCGGTAGCTCTTAGGTCGATCATTCTAGTCTGTCAGATGTGCAAACTGACATCTCAGATGCTGGGGCCGGTTATACATTCCTTACGTATTTGCTTCCGCACAACTCAGGACGCCGTTTTAGCGTCGAAGTACAAACAGGCCGATTGAACGGATCGATCTTGAGTCCTAGTCGCCTGACGTGCATGGCGCTCGAGTCGCTGGTGCAGATCGATCTAGACGACGAAGTCGAAGCGCCCAAAAAAGCCATCTCCGGTATCCAGCATGTCGAGGAGCAGAGAGTCGTGGAAAATCCTATCTCCGGCGTTTCTTGGTTCTCCAGGAAAGTAAAGCTGGGTTGTCAACACACTTCCGCCGGGACGCTGAACCTTGAAATGGAAATGACGTGTTCGGCCAGGATAAAGCGCTGGCATAATCGTGTGGAACCACCAGCGCCCTTGGGCGTCGGCAAACTGGTGTCCGCGCAATCGAAACCCATCCTGGTCGTATTCGCCGTTTTCGTCCGCATGCCAAATCTCAACAAGGCTGCCGGGAAGCGGTCGGCAGCGATTGTCGACGACAAACCCCGCCACGGTTATCCGTTCCCCACCGGGCGAACCGGGGAAGAGATCTCGATTGAGCGGCGTGTTCGGCTTGAAGAATGGGCCCGCTTCGCGTTCAAGGGTGAGATCGTCCCCATCGTCGCATGCACGGGTAAGGGGCAGTTCCGGCGCGACTTGCGCGAATGCGCTCCTGTTGGCAGCCTCAAGGAGTGGTAGCGACAGAAATGCTGTCAGAAGAGAGCGTCGGGTCGAGCGCATGATATTCTCCGGTCTTTAGAAAGCCTGATGCGTGCAGCGGTTGACCTCGCGCTACTTTAGGCGCTTCGCAGCGTTTGCCTGCGCCTCTCGGATAAGGCCGGAGTACATCTTCTCCTTGCCCGGATACCATGGCATGGTTCCGATGGAATCGAACCCAGGGATCGTTTCCATATGCGCGACCATACGTGCAAGCATGCGCTCGTCCGGAAGCGGACCAGTCATCGCCTGAACATTGTCGCTCATATGATCAGGATTTGACGTCCCGCAGAGGACGCTTGTCACGGCGGGATGAGCCATGACCCACTTCAGAAAGAACTGAGCCCAGGTCGTTGCGCCGAATTCCTGCGCGAAGTCCGGAAGAGCACGTCCTTCCACCACTTTCATCAGCCGCGCCTTTTCGAGTGGAAGATTGATCAGAACGCCAACGCCCTTGTCGGCCGCGGCGGGAAGCAAACGTCGCTCGGCGTCGCGGTTGAAGATCGAATAGTTCGTTTGCACAAAGTCGACATCGCCACGTTCTACGATTACCGTGAGTTGATGGTGCGCCGCGGACTCGTGATGGGTCACGCCGACATGGCGTATCAGACCTTCCTGTTTCCATGCCTTCATCAGCGGGATGACGACAGGCGCATTGGTGATGCTGTGGCACTGCATGAGGTTGATCGTTTCCCGCCAGGTGCGCAGTCGCGACTGCCGGAAGCTCTCCTGCGCGTGGCTTTCATCGCCGAGATATTCTCCCGTCGACCACACCTTGTTGGCAAGAAGAGTTCGTCCGATCCGGGAAGTTCCCCCATGAACTGGCCAACACTGACTTCAGCCGAGCCGTAAAGCGGGGAGGTGTCCACCACGCGACCGCCAGCGGCAACGTATCGATCGAAGACCTGCCGAAGGTCATCGCGACGATCACCCGGCATCTTGTCGAAGGTCAAAAACGTGCCCAGACCAAGGGCTGTGACCTTTTCACCGGTGCGCGGCAACGCACGGGTCAGAACATCCGGGTTCGATCCGGACCCTGTCGACTTTGAATTCGTATCCTGAGCATGAACGGTCGCGGGGACGGCTAATGCCAGTCCAGTTGCGGCCGCGCCGACCGTTCCGAGAAAACCGCGGCGATTGATTTTAGACTGATCCATAAATTTCTCCTGTTTGGCTGTCGTCGGTTTCAAAACTGCCAGCCGGCTGGGACCCAGGCGTAGCCGCCATCGGTCTTGAGCATCCGGCCAAGGCCGGGAAACGGATAGTGGAAATCAAGCACCGGGATGCGATCAGCGGCGGCCATGTCGAAGATGCGGCGGCGAGAAGCAAGGGCAGTCTCCTTGTCGCGATCAGGGCCGGGCAGCCAGGGATTGTCGATATTGACAACGGGGTGATAGGCAAGGTCCGCTGTCAGCAACAATTGATCATTTCCGGAATGGACGAGGAAGGTCGCCATGCCGGGCGTGTTACCGGGTGCAACGATCGTCGTTAGGCCCGGCACGATCTCGGCGCCAGCCTCGTACAATTCGACATCCTTGGTGACGGGTTCGAGGCTGCTCTTGATTGCAGCACCGAAGCGCACACGAAAATCCTCCGGCACGGGCATATAGGAAAGATCCGGATCGTTGCGAACGAAAAATTCCCAGTCCGCCTTTGGCAGGAAAACTGTGGCGCGAGGGAAAGCCTTCCCGCCATCTGCGGTTCGCAGATTGCCGACATGGTCTGGATGGGTGTCCCTATCCCTGATGACATTTCCGATGCCAAACTCCCGACGAACGCGTTCTGCGGCCGCTGCGATCGATGTCTTGTCGGTCACGTCCAGCTGAAGCGCAACAGCGGTCGGTCCCACTTCTATAGCAGCGGCTTGGCCGCGCTCGAAGTCGCGCGACCCTATAAGGACGGTAAGGCCCCTGGCAGTCAGCTCCTTGGCGATCTGGAGGCCGATACCTCGATTGGCGCCGGTAACGAGGGCGACGGGCTTGTCGTGCATGATGATCTCCTGAGTCATGCGAGGAAGATGGTGGCGCTACTCATGGCGGGACTTCGACTCCCTTACTGATCCGCACGCTCAGCGGCGAAGCAATCAACGTGAGATGGCACCCGGTTACTCAACGAGCACATGCTGCCGCGATGAGAAGCGGGACAACGTGGAAAGGGGTGGGTGCGTGCGCCTGATCCGGTATACCGCGGCAGGCGGAAGGTTGGCGAACGCCCCACCAATCCGCTCCGCTTCGAGCCCCAGATGATCCAGCAATCTGGGTGGAACCGGGCAGCGCGGGCCGTAGGTGAATTGGTAGAGCGCGCCGTCCGGCTCCATCTTGCGGAACGCGCCTATGAGGATCGCGATCACCTTGCGTGGCGGCATCGACAACAGGGGCAGCCCGCTGACCACGGCACCGGCCGACCTCCCATCGAAGAGGTCGACGGTCCGCAGGCGAGCGGCATCCATGCAGAGCGTGCGTGCTCTGGGGTAGTGGAACTGGAGCGCGGCGGCGAACTCGGATCCGAACTCGATCAGGGCGAGGTCTTCTTGTCTGACGCCGCGCGCGATGAGTGCGCGCGTGAACGCGCCGGTCCCTGGCCCCAGTTCGATCACCGGGCCGGTGTCGTGCGAAGTCTCGGAGGTGATCAAGCTGGCTAGCGCACGTCCTGACGGTGCGATCGCGGCCACGCGTAGAGGGTTCTTGAGCCACGCCTGGAAAAAGCCGAACGTCTCGGCCATATGCTGTTTTTTCATTGGAAATAACCTCGAACATGTTTCTTTGGCCGATGGCGCGCCGCTGCGAGGTGTCATCAGGTCTCGCATATCGCGGCACTTGGTGTACGACGGGCGCGAACCCGCCGAGCGATCCAGAACAAGGCGGCTTCCGCACCGAGCAGGCAGCCGAGGGCAGTCAGGGCGAGGATTGTCGTATTCGCTGTCTCGAGCGAGTGCGAAGCGAAGTAGCCAACACCGACGAACAGGCCATTCCAGACCGCGACGCCGGCCGCCGAAGCAGCCAGGAAGCTACGAGAGTTCCCACGAAGGAGGGCGGCGAAGGCGGGAGCGAACAGCCTGACCGTCGGCACGAGCTGCAGCGCGAAGGCCAGTGTGGTCTGGTTCCGGCGGAAGGAAACGGTCCCTTGCTCGATGCGATCGACGGACATCCCGAAGAGCCTGCCAGCTCTGTTGAGGAGGCGCGTGGATCGCGCGACGCCCAGCCCCCGGAGGGCGTAGAACAAGGCTGCGCAGCCGAGTATGCCGCCAGCGACAGTTGACAGGAAGGCGGCCGGCAGCGACCAGGCCTCGTCCGCCGCGCCGATGCCGACCGCCAGCAGCAGCCCGTAGGATGGGATGACCGGCACGAAGCGTTCCGCCAGTGCGACGGCCAAAAGACCAACAAGCCCATAAGCGCCGATCCACGCCATGATTGCTCCTACCGGGTCGAATTCCATAAGCGGTTCCTCTTCAATCGATCGCTGGGACAGCGGACAGCGTTCGCCGGATATCCAGACATGGGAAAGCCTCTCTTTCTCAAAAAAGCCCGGCTTGCGGGTACGACCGTGGCCGCGTTTGGTAGTCACTGGCGCCGGAGTGCGGCGGCGATGCGCTGGTTTGCGATCAGCATGGCGATGCCGGTCAGGACGCTTGCGACGGGGACGATGAGCAGGCCGAGCCCGAGGCCATTGGAAACTTGCGCCGCTGTCGCCGCGTCACTGATCATGCCGACCATGAGGGGACCGAGGGCTGGCCCCAAAAGGCCGGAGCCGATCATCGCAAGGCTCGTCGCCATCGCCTCCTTGCCCTTGCCGGCCACCAGATGCGCGGCGCCGAAGCACCACGGCAGCAGAAATGCGAAGGACAGCATGCCGGGGACGAAGAGGAGGATGGAAAGCCATCCGACCGGCGCGAACAATGCCGCCGTCGTCGTCAGGCTTGCGATCATGAAGAGGATAGCGGGCGGACCGAGGACCCGGCCGGTTCCGGAGCGCACCGCGTGATCGAAGAGGCGTCCGCCCACGAGCGTACCGCAAATCCCCATCGCGCCTTGCAGCAGGCCGAACGCCAGTCCGGCCTCGCTGGTGCTGAAGCCGTGGGTGCGGATGAGAAAGGGAACGGCGAACGCGTAGAAGGGCGCTGCGGCGAAACCGAGAGCGATCGAGCCGATGAACAGCCAACGGAATGCCGGGGACGAAAGCAACCGCAGGCTTGCCTTCAAGAACGGCTCGCTATTGGCGAGCGTGCGCTTGAGCGGCGGGGTCGGACCGACGACAACGAGAGCCAGCAGACCGATCAGCACGCCCATGACGCCTGCGCCTACCAGGGCTGTACGCCAGCCGAGCGTATCGCCGATCGCGCCGCCGACGGCGAAACCCACCATGGTGCCGAGCGGAATGCCCATCGAGAAAATGCCGAGCGCCAGCCCGCGGCGCTCGGGCGGGATCTTGCGGGCGATGATCGCGTGGCTGGTGGGCGTCCCGCCGGCCTCGCCGAACGCGACGCCGAAGCGGGTGAAGGCGAGGCACAGGAAACTCATGGCGAGACCGCCGAGCAATGTCATCGCACTCCAGAGCAGGATGCACAAAATGAGGACGAACCGGGGCGATCCTCGATCAGCGGCGCGGGCGAGCGGCATCGACAGCAGCGTGTAGCAGACCGCAAAGGCGATGCCGGTGAGCAAACCCATTTCGGTGTCGCTCAGATCGAGGTCTTGCTTGATTGACTCGGCGAGAACGAAGGGAAGCATCCGGTCGATCTGGGAGGTTGCGCTGACTAGAAACAGCGTAGTAAGCAGCACCGGGATACGCCACCCACGGACGTGTTCATCGCCGCTCGCCTTCGCTATATTGGGCAGCACAGTTTGCTGATCTATTGACGACGCGGCGGTTTCTGTCATGATTGGCGCTTCCCTGGCTGTGACTGGCATCACCAAGCTAGAGGAAGTCTCAAATGACCAGAATGCCCGATACCTCAATAAACTTGCCTATTCCTACAAGCCGCGATATGCTGGCGGTTGAAGGGCAAGTTCTGCGCTGGCCTCGAAACCAATCGGAGGTTCGCGTGTCATCATCGCTACTTGGCGGGGTCACCACTTACATCGAAAGCCAGGGCGGCGGTGAGGGCCTGTTTCCGACGCAGATCGCCAGCGTCAACATCACCCGTTCCTACCAGCAGCGGATGCCGATGCGGCTGATCTACCGACCGTCGCTCTGCGTCGTGGTCCAGGGGGCGAAGGAAATTCTCTTCGGCGAGGACACGCTTCGCTACGGCGCCATGGAGTGCCTGGTCGTCAGTATGGAAATGCCAGCCAGTGGACGGGTCGTCGACGCGAGTCCGCAGGCACCCTACATCGGCGTCACCATCGATCTCGACGTCACGATGCTGCGCGAGGTGCTGGAGCAGTTGGAGACACCGCCCGTTCCACCGGCCACCCCCGGTCCATGCGTGTTCGTCGGCAAGGTCGACGAACCGTTGTCCGAATGTGTGCTGCGTCTGATCCGCATGTCCCAGACGCCGAAGGCGATACCGATCCTCTACCCATCCGTCATGCGCGAAATCTGCTACTGGCTTCTCACCGGCCCGCAGGGCGCCGAACTCTGCAGCCTGGCCGTTCCGGAATCGAATTTCATGCGGGTCGCCAAGGCGATCTATTTTCTGCGCGCCAATTTCGCCCAGACGCTGCGTGTGGAGCAAATGGCCGAGGTCGCGCGCATGAGCCCGTCATCGTTTCACCAGCACTTCAAGCAGCTCACCTCGGTGACGCCGCTTCAGTTCCAGAAGCAGTTGCGCCTCCTTGAGTCGCGACGCCTAATGGTCGCGGACGCTGCGAGCGTCGAGGAAGCCGCCTACAAGGTGGGCTACGAAAGCGCTTCGCAGTTCAGCCGCGAATATTCCCGGATGTTCGGCGTTGCCCCAAAGCAGGACGCGCTGAACCACCAGCGCATGTATAGCCAGTACGCCAGCCGCAAGGCGCGAACAGCCTAGGCACCGCGTTGCAGCAGGTCGCTCCTTGCCGGCTCGGCTCGGAGCGGCCTTGCCGATATGCCGTGAAGAAATGCCATTGTGAGTGGCGCGAATATGCCTCCGGCCGTCAGCTGCCGACGGGCGGGCGTCACATCAAGTTTTCCTGCATTGCCTGATAAACGGTCCTCACGATTGGTTGAAAACCAAGACTGCGAGCGAGCGAGACATCCATCTGCAGGCGCCAAGGATCGCCCAGCGGCGCTGAGGACGGTTCCATTGTTCCGCCGACCAGGGCGACGAGCTCGTAGATCGAGGTCGGCGCCTCATCGGCGATATTGACGATGCGCCCATCCATCGTGCCGGTCAGGGCGAGGTTCATCGCGGTGGCGATATCGCGATGATGAACCATGCTCATCCTCTGGGCTGGATGCATTTTGAAGCTGGAGACCAGTCGCGGCAACTCTTCGAGATGTCCGTCCTTGTCGCCATAAACGAAGCCGAACCGCTGGATCGACCAGTTCAGACCGCTTTCGCGCAGCGCGTTCTCGGCGGCGAGCTTGCTGGCCGGATAGGCTTGTTGCGGGTTGGCCGCATCGTCCTCGCGGCCAGGGTGCGGGCTGTCCGCGTCATAGACATTGGACGTGCTTGCCATGATGAAACGCGCCTCAGGCGCACCCGCTTTCGCCGCGGCGATGAGGTTGCGCGTGCCTTCGAGGTTGCTTCTCCAGATAAGATCGGTGTCGGGCGTGCGGAAAACCGCGGCAAGATGGATGATCGCCGAAACGCCCTCCACCGCCCGCATGAGGGATGCGGGATCGAGAAGGTCCGCTTCTACCGAGCTGACGCCGAGGGGCCTCCGCTTCCCGTCGCGCATCAGGACACGGCAATTCACAGCCGCATCGACAAGGCGCGGAAGAAGACGGGCTCCGACGAGCCCTGTTGCGCCGGTTACCAAGACTGTCATGACGTTGTTCCTTTCTGTAGCAGGTTTTCGAGACGCTTCGTTGCGGTCTGAAGAACCCGGACCGCGACTGCGATGTCGGCCTCGTCGATGCCGTCGAACGCGACCGAGCGGATGAAAGAGAGATCGGGCAGTTCGCCCCACAGCTTTGCGCCGGTAGCGGTGATGCGTAGACGCTTCTGGCGCTGATCGACCCCGTCGGGCTCTTGCTCGACGAGACCCTTGCGCACGAGGGTCGCAACGATGCCGGTCATTGTGGCACGTTCGATCGTAAGCAACCGCACGAGATCACGCTGCATGGTCGGTCCCGCGATTGCGAGTTGATAGAGCACGTACCACTGCACGGACCCGAGATCGTAAGGACGCAGGGCAGAGTCCATGACCGCCCGGCCGGCGAAGTAACACCGCTTTGTCCAGGCTCCGATAAGGTCGCGATCCGTATCTTTCTGCTCCCGACCCATCAATACACGCTCCAATCTCGCTAGCTACCTAGCAAAATATGTGAGGTACCAAACGAATGTCAAGGGGATCTGCTTTGCTCTGATCACTTGCAGGAGGGAGAGGAGGCAGCATCGGCGGATCGAACGAAGGCCGGTTTCCTCGCCTCTTCACGAACTGCTGCGCGAACTGGGATGAGCCATCCTCCCTTTGCTCAACTGCAGGATCAGGCAGGAAATTTGAGCTTCTGGGCATTCGGCGCCGCGCCGCGAGCGTGTAGCTTCACTGGCGCAATGTCCCGGCAGCTGTCCGGCCGGTTCCAAGACCGGGCTCCTTTTGAGGAGAGCCGCAGGATCATTGGCATCCACGGAAGTCTGGGGCGACACGACTCTCATGTCGACGTCCGCTCCAAATCGGCAAAAAAGGAAGTATAGAATGGTGAAATCGCTAATGGGGCCCTTGCTGGCCGCGGCGCTCTCGGCAGGAATGACAGGTCTCCCCGTTGGAGATGCTTTCGCACAAGCCTCTTCGCCGGACCAGATTGTCGGCGTATGGCAATCCGAGGACGGCAACATCAAACTCGAGATGTTCGACGCCGGAGAAACCTATGCGGCCCGCGTCCTCTACGGAAAGCTTCTGATGGAGGCCGACGGCAAGACCTTCAAGAAGGACACCCTCAATCCGGATCCGAACCTTAGGAGCCGCTCACTAGAGCGCGCTGTTCTCGTGACCAACCTCAAGTGGGATGCCGCTGACCGTCGGTGGGAAGGCGGAAATTTTTACAGTGGGGCAACCGGTCAGACCCACTCCGCTCGAGCAACGCTGGTGAGCGGAAAGCTGGAGCTTCGCGCGTATATGGGCACCGCCATACTCGGTCGGACCATGGTGCTTCGCCGCGCGCAATGAAACGCGAAGGAAGGCCCGCCGAGCCAAGCGGCGGCTCGCATGGCGCTGCACTGCGCTGGAGCGCTCGGCTTCTCGTCGCCGCAAGCTGGATCAGCGGCGCCATCTTCGCCATCTACATCATCGCGTTCTTCGGCGGCGTGATCGTGGCCGGCGCCGGTGAGCGATGGAACGAGTTGTTTCCCGATTTGTACGATGGCGAGGCATTGCTTTCGACGGCAGCCATCGGCTCGCATTTCATGGCTGGGGGCGTGCTCCTGCTGCTTGGGCCTGTTCAGTTGATCGGAAGCGTGCGCCGCAGCGTTCCCGCCCTCCATCGTTGGCTCGGCCGAATCTACGTCCTTTCGGCCGGCTTGGCCGGGCTGGCTGGTCTTGGCTTCATATGGGGAAGAGGTACGATCGGCGGCCCGCTAATGGATACCGGCATTGGCATCTACGGCGCGCTGATGGTGCTATGCGCAGCCATGGCCTATGCCCGAGCCCGCGCCGACAAATACGATCAGCATCGCGCCTGGGCGATCAGGTTGTTCGCGCTGACGGTCGGCTCCTGGCTCTACCGGATGGAATATGGCGCCTGGGTTCCTGCTATCAGGTGGCATTGGGACGGGCAGCGGTTTTACCGGCTGGTTCGACGCGATCATGATGTTCTTTTTCTATGTCCCCAATATCGTCGTCGCCGAACTCTTAATCCGGGCGCGCCGCCGGGATTTCGGCGAGGTTGCCAGCTTTGGAGCAGCAACGGTGCTTCTGGCTGCAAGCGCCATCATCATCTTCGCGACCTGGAGCTTCACTGCTCGCAGTTGGGGGCCGGGATTGATCAGCGGTATCACGGAGATGTCGCTATAGGCCGTCCACCAACCGATACTGGGGTGGCAGACGAGCCCCGCTTTGCGTGAACCTGAGCGCCACCAGAACCCGGGGCGTACTTGGCCTTCAATAGCCTGCCGTAGGGATGCAGGATCAGGCATGATTTTTGCGGGTTCCGGCATGGAGGGTCTGCCGTGCCCCGGGCATGCTGGCAATGAAGAAGAAAGGCAGGCTTGGAGACCATCATTAGTCAAAGGCTCCGCCCAGCGTTAGACAAGGCAGAACGATTGATGTCAAAGTGGACATTCGGGAACATTCCAACACAGCGCGGCCGCTCAGCGATCGTCACCGGCACCGGCGGGCTGGGTTTCGAGACCGCGCTGGCACTGGTGCGAGCCGGCGCTGATGTTGTGATCGCCGGGCGCAATCCCGACAAGGGCGCTAAAGCGGTCGATGCGATCAGAGAGACTGTCCCTGGCGCGCAGGTGCGGTTCGGCAAGCTGGATCTCGCAAATCTCGCTTCGATCGCGGAATTTGCCGCGCAGCTCGTACAGGAGCAAGACAGCGTCGAGCTCCTGGTGAATAACGCGGGCGTCATGAGAACGCCGGAGCGTCGCGAGACCAGCGACGGTTTCGAGCTACAATTGGGCACGAACTATCTAGGTCATTTCGCTCTCACTGCGCATCTGCTGCCGCTCCTGATGAGGGGGCAGAAGCCTCGCGTCGTGACCCTGGGTAGCATTGCGGCACGGTGGGGAGCGATTGACTTCGACGATCTTCAAGCCGCGCGCGGCTACAGGCCGATAAAGGTTTACTGCCAGTCGAAGCTGGCCTGCGTCATGTTCGCCTTCGAACTGAACCGGCGCAGCCAGGCAGCCGGATGGGGCATCGAGAGCCTCGCGGCTCACCCCGGCATCTCACGCACCGACCTGATTGCGAACGGACCGGGCTGGTCGAGCGTACCGGGGTTCGCGCGCCGCTATCTATGGTTTCTTTACCAGCCCGTGTGGAAGGGCGCCTTGCCCACGCTGTTTGCGGCGACAGACCCGGCCGCGCGCGACGGCGCTTACTACGGACCGGACAGGCTCGGCGGGACGCGCGGCTATCCGACCGAGGAGACGCCTCCGGGCCAAGCGCTGGACGCAGCGGTGGCAGCTCGCCTCTGGCAGACCTCGCTGGAACTGACCAACGTGGACTTCCAGATAGGAGGCTCGCGGACCTTGATGTCGTCACCATAGGCGCGGCAGGATCGGCATTCGCCCTCCTTCGCTCATCGATTTAATGTAGGAATAGGCAGGTTTCTTACCGGTTCAGGCATGGCGTTTCGTAGCCCACGTCCTTCTATGGGGGAGGGTTAACAGCGGGCGCACTGCGACAAGCGTCACAAGAGATCTCGCAGAACTTTCGAGAAGGCATGGATCCCATATGACCAAGTGGACGAGCAAGAACATTCCATCGCAACATGGCCGTACAGCGGTTGTCACCGGAACCGGAGGATTGGGCTACGAGGACGCGCTGGCCTTGGCCCGAGCAGGTGCAAGTGTCGTGATCGCCGGGCGCAATCCCCAGAAGGGGGCTGAAGCCGTGGCGGCGATCAGACAAGCCGTGCCGGGCGGGCAAGTGCGGTTTGGTAAGGTGGATCTCGCCAGCCTCGCATCGATCGCCGATTTTGCCACACAGCTTGCACGGGAGCTAGACGGCCTCGATCTCCTGATCAACAATGCCGGCGTCATGACGCCGCCGGAGCGTCGCCAGACTAGCGACGGATTCGAATTGCAGTTCGGCACCAACTATCTCAGCCATTTCGCCCTGACCGGACATTTGCTGCCATTGCTGAAGAAGGGACGAAATGCGCGTGTCGTCACCCTCGGCAGCGTGGCGGCGCGGAGTGGAGCGATCAATTTCGATGACCTTCAAGCTCAGCGCGGATACAAGCCGGGGCCGGTCTACAGCCAGTCGAAACTCGCCTGCGTGATGTTCGCCTTCGAGCTGAGTCGGCGCAGCAAGGCGGCCGGCTGGGGCGTGGAAAGCCTGGCGGCGCACCCCGGCGTCTCACGCACCGACCTGCTTCCGAATGGAGCGGGCGAGTGGAGCGCGGCTGGGATGGCGCGCCGTTTCCTGCCGTTTCTGTTTCAACCCGTGTGGCAGGGGGCATTACCCACGCTGTATGCCGCGACCGATCCGGCAGCGCGCGACGGCGCTTATTACGGGCCTGACAGGCTGGGCGGGACGCGTGGTTATCCGACCGAGGAGAAGCCTCCTCGCCAAGCTCTGGATACCGCTGTTGCGGCTCGTCTTTGGGATATTTCCGGGGAATTGACCAACGTGAAGTTCGCGTGAAACGTCATGAGGTAAGGTTCCTTATGTGACGGAGGCAAGTGACATGGTCGATCCAAATCCGCGTTTTTCAAGGCGAGATGTCCTGGTCGCCGCCGGCGCAACCGCCTCACAGCGGTGCCGAAACGTGCTGCAAGCGCCCTTGATGAAATGATGAGGACAGGTAACTTGAAACGCATCTCGTTCAAAAACAAAAATATCGACATCGCAGGGAATCTGCATCTGCCGGACGGCTTTGATGAAACCAAGTCATATCCGCGATCGTGCTGACGACGCCAGGCAGCGGCGTCAAGGAGCAGATCGGCGCCGTCTACGCCGAGAAGATGGCCGACCGCGGTTTCGTCGCTTTGACCTTCGATCCATCCTACCAAGGCGAGAGCGGCGGAGAACCTCGTCATCTGGACGACCCGGCTGCGCGCGTCGAGGATATTCATTGCGCCGTTGACTATCTGATGACGCTTCCGTTCATCGATGAGGCCCGCGTTGGTCTATTGTCGATCTGCGCTGGTGGCGGCTATGGAATAACCGCCGCTCTAACTGAACGCCGTTTCAGGGCGATCGGGACCGTGGTCGCCAGCAACATCGGCGCGGCCTTCCGCGCGATGCAGCCGGGCGGCGATGTTCTTGGGACGTTGGAGGCAGTGGGGAAGCAGCGGACCGCCGAAGCACGCGGCGCCGATTTGAGGCTTGATCCGTGGATCCTGACAGTCTTGCGGAGGCAAAAGAGCAGGGCGCTACCGACCCGGACCTTCTGAAAGCGGTCTATTGCTATCGGGAGTCGCCCTATCGCCATCCCAATTCATCAATCCGACTGCTCTTCAGGAGCAATGCCTACCTCATCGGCTTCGACGCTTTCAACCTCGTACCCGAGCTGCTGACGCAACCGCTTCAGGTGATCGTGGCCGGCGGTCGCGGCGCGACAGGTCAGTATGAGGACGGCGAGCGCCTGTTCATCCTTTCACCGGCCACTGAGAAGTATTCTTCGTCGTTGAAGTGCAGGCCATTACGATATGCACTATGTCCCCGACTATGTGGATCAGGCCATTGAACGGCTGGCGCCCTTCTATTCGAAGCATCTCGGCGCGTAGGATGGAGTGTCCCGTTGTCCGGTAACGCAACAGCATCAATCCAACATCCTCACGAGATAGGGGCTGAGGCGCTTCAACGTCATGCACATGATTGCGGCTGAGCACAAGAGTATCGTCCTCAGCCGCATCTTGCCACGGCTTTTGCAAACCGATGCAACTGGACGCTACTCGGCGAAGCGCCTGTTGAGAGCTTGGCAAGTGTAGCCGGCAAGTCCACCGATTCCGGTCGCGATGGCCAGATGCATGAACGACGCGACGGCAAAATCGAGTTCGGCCGCGAAGTACGTTACCATTCCGAGGAACCACGAAAGCATGTTGCCGAGAACGCTGTGTGTTCGCAGGCCGACGATGACGATCGCAACGAGGAACACGACAGCCGGAAGAGCCAGCTGGTCGAGCGAAGGGATCAGGGCACCGGTCAGGATGTGGGACAAGGCACCTATCGCGATGCCGAGCCAGAGGCACAGCATCGCCGCCGAGCTGTTCTTCGGTGATGTCGGCCGTGTGAACCACGCGATGAATCCCGCGAACATCACCCAGACCTCCAGGCTGAGCGCTGCGCTGAGCCAGGCGGCAAAGGCCGCGACGACGGAAGCGATGACTGTCCACAGGATGAATTTGCCGCGGTGCAGGCGGTGATCGGCCTGCGGCCGCCTTTGGGGCGCTTTTTGAACGTGTACACTGCTCATCTCGAAGTCTCCTTTCGTTGGCCTCCAGAGGAGGTTTTAGGTAAGGACCGGGCACACCGAGCTACGCTCCCGGCGTTTCGCTCCGACCGTGCGACGATAAACGGGACGCCTAAGCCTGGTTCAGATTGGCGTATATGTCCGGATAGATGCCGCGCCGTTCCGCCATGCGCAGACCCTTGACCCGCTCGACCAGGATTTCGCCATCGGCCGGTGTGGGCTCTCCGAGAAGCCTGACAACTTCGGCTATGTAGTCGGCCAGCGGCATGGCAACGGGATCGTTCGCCTGCTGAGGCCCCGCGAGTTCGGTCTGCACATAGGGCGGTGGAAGCTCGATGACTTCGATCGGTTTATGCCGCAACTGATGACGCAGGAACTGCAGCCAGGAATGGAGAAACGCCTTGCTCGCGCAATAGGTGGGGTAGTTGAAGCGCGGTACGAAGGCGAGACCCGATGTTGTGGTGATGATGGTCGAGTTTGGCTGCCTCGCGAGTGTCGGCAGCAGGGCCGCCGTCAGCCGTAGGACGCCCAGAATATTGGTCTCGATGATGGAGAGCGATGTGTCGATGTCGATCGCGTCGCGATCCCACGCCTCGAGACGGGAAATGCCGGCATTGTTCACAAGAACGTCGAGGTCGGGAAAAAGGGATTGAACGTCTTCGGCCAGACGAGTGATCGCCTCGGGGGCCTGCATATCCACCTGCAGCCCATGCATCCCCGGATGCGCTTCGGTGATCTCGTCAAGAAGCGCTTGGCGCCGTCCCGCGATGATGACGTGGTTGCCGCCCCGATGGAACGCTTCGGCGAGCCCGCGCCCAATGCCGCTCGACCCGCCGGTGATGAGAATGGTGCGACCAGTCAGATGCATGCTTTGATACTCCTGTTGTTGAGGTATTTGAGTTCGGGCTCAAGTGTTGATGGCGGGCTTGAGCGTATCCTCGCACCACTGCCGGAAGCCGGTCGGCGTTGCATTTTCCGGCATCCTCGACACTGCCAAATCGAGGCCGTTAGCCTTTGCCCAGGCCATGTCCGACATGCCCTGGGCCATGGCATCGGAGAAGCCGAACTGTATGAAGCGAGCCTTGTAGGCGTCGAAGCTGATCTGCTGGTAGGTGACCACCTTGCCGAGCACATCGGATATAATCGCGGCCATGTCGTTGAACGAAATGTCCTCGGGCCCGAGAACCGGCACCTCGCCCTGGTCAGTCCAATTGTCGTCGAGCAGCCAGCGTGCCGCGACCGCTGCGATGTCGCGCGTTGCAACGCACGGTAGCTTGAGGTCGCCCGAGATGGGCATGAAGAACTTGTCCAGATCCCTGATCGCGCTCGCTTGCCGGGCGATGTTGTCCATGAAGGACGGGTTAGCCAAACCACGGAATGCGACGCCCGTGCCGGCAATCAAGTCGTCCGTAGCCAGCGATCCGGAGACGAAACCCGCCTTGTCGGCGAGCGGCGAGCCGCGCCCGAGTGCCGTGATCGCAACGACGCGCTTGACGCTTTGCTCCATCAAAGCCGCTGCTGCGGGACGGGTGAAATCGACGTAGGCCGCCTTGACGGAAACGGCCTTCGGGTCGGGAGGCACCAGCCAGAATACGGCGTCGGCGCCGCTGAACGCTTCATTGACGATGCCAGGATCCCCGTGCGAACCTTGGACGACCTCGACGCTATCTCGCACCTCTTCGGTAAGATGGGATGGATCGCGTGCGATCACCCGAATTGGTGCGCCTGATTGGAGAAGTTTCTGCACGACTTGACGGCCAGTATCGCCAGTGGGGGCGGTTACAACGATCATGTTTTACTCCGGTGTTCAAAGGCCAAAGCGCGGTCGGCGGCCGCGCCCACCGAGTTGGCAAGGCAGACATGGCGCCGCCAGCATTTATGTCTGGGCTTAAGACGTAGGCGGTTGCTTTAGGACGTTCTATGCTGCATAATCCGCTTTACCTTCGCAATCGTCCGAGATGAGTCCATGGATCCCCTATCTGACGTCCTTTCGCTTCTAAAACCTCATGCCTATGTGTCTTCCGGCTTCGACGCTGGCGGTGACTGGGCTGTCCAGTTCGGCGATCAGCACAAGCTCATCAAATGTTATGCGGTCGTGTCGGGTGGCTGCTGGCTCACCGTCGAGGGTGTCAGCGATGCGGTGCGCCTGGAGGCTGGCGATTGCTTCGTGCTGCCGACGGGTCGCCCCTTCCGGCTTGGCAGCGACATCGATGGGCCTGCGGTCGGGGCCGGGGAGATATTCCCGGCGGCGCGAAGGGGTGGTGTGGTCACGCTCAACGGCGGCGGCGGATTGTTTCTTGTCGGAAGCCGCTTTGGCGTGAAGGGCAATCACGCCGATATGCTGCTGGGCCTGCTTCCGCCGATCGTCCACATTCACGAGCAACCCGAGCGGGCAGCCCTGCGCTGGTCGGTCGAGCAAATGATGAAGGAGCTGCGAGAAGAGCAGCCCGGCAACGCCCTCGTGGCGCAGCACTTGGCCCATCTGATGCTGGTGCAGGCTCTGCGTGTGCATCTGGACACGGGTGGCGGCGACCGTGTCGGCTGGTTCTTCTCTCTGGCGGATAAACAACTTGGCGCCGCGATCAAGGCTATCCATGCCGAACCCGCATATCCATGGGCCCTACAAGAGCTTGGTGAGATTGCCGGCATGTCACGTTCAACATTTGCGCTCAGGTTCAAGGAGCGCGTGGGCGAGCCTCCGATGCAGTACGTGGCAAGGTGGCGAATGCTGCTTGCCTGCGACAGGCTGGAGAATTCAAGCGATCCCGTCTCGACGGTTGCCGCTTCGCTCGGCTATGAATCGGAAAGTGCGTTTAGCACGGCCTTCAAACGCGTCATGGGATGCTCGCCTCGCCAATACGGGCGCTTTCGGAAGGCGGAGCCGGAGGCGATTTCCGTTGCCGCAAGCTCGCTGTCCCATGAGCGGCGCCCAGATTCCGAGAATGGTAGCCGTCGCGTTCAGCACAATGTTGTTGCGGTGGCAATGGGCGGGCGACCTGCGCCGGACCCAGGACCTGCATGACTCGCTAACCGTTAAATTGCGCGGACACGTCCGTATTGCTGCGCGCGTTTCCGTCGAGGAACGGCAGGCGTGATGTTGGCTGCCCAGTCAATGCCAGAATTGCGTTTGCGACCGCCGGTGCAATTGGTGCTACCCCCGGCTCGCCCATTCCGGTTGGCCTGCTCGTGGAGGCGATAATGTGGGTTTCGACGACGGGCATCTCGTTCATACGCAAAACGAGGTACCGATCGAAATTGGTTTCCTGAACGATACCGTCCTTTAGCGTGATCGCGCCATAAAGAGCAGCAGACAGACCGAAGCCGATGCTCCCCTCCATTTGCGCTGCGATCTGGTCGTGCGCGATGGCGATACCGCAATCGACGACGGCCACGACGCGGCGCACGAGGGGCCGGCCGTCGACCAAACGCACCTCGGCGACCTGGCCAACGATCGTGCCGAAGGCTTCGTGAATAGCGAGGCCCCGCGCCCAGCCGGTTTCGAGCGGCGTGCCCCATCCTGCCTTCAGGCAAAGCTCGTCAAGTACTGCCAGCCGTCGCTTATCCTCCACTTTTTCGTAGAACACACGTCGGTACGCTGCCGGGTCGAGGCCGGCCCGCCGGGCAAGTTGATCGATGATATGCTCCATCACCAGGGCGGTATAGGAATGACCGACCGAGCGCCATAAGCCGACCACGACCGGAAAGGTCGGTGTGAAGATCTTGCCATCGACGGTCGAAGCGGTCGAGAAATAGGGCGAGTGGGTGATCCCTTCGGTCGCCAGAGAGTTCGGCCCAACGGGAAGAAGCGATTGGCAGACGCTGTGGATGCGCCAGCGCGTCGGAAATCCGTCCCGACCCAATTGAACCCACACACGGTGATGCGACATCGGCCGGAAATAGCCGGATGCTATCTCGTCCTCGCGGCTCCACATCAGCTTGACAGGGCGGCCATCGGTCCGCTTGGCGATCCGCACACATTCGACGAGATAGTCAGAGCTCAGAACGCCGCGGCGGCCGAACGACCCGCCGGCAGGCACCACTTCGATGTCGACCTTGCCGGGAATGGTGCGGGCGGCAAACGCCGCATAGACCTGATCAACCGTCGCCAGATGCGCGCCCGATGTGATCGACACGTCCCAGCCGTTCACCTGGGCAACACAGTCGAGTGTCTCCATGGGCGCATGCGCGAGATAGGGAAAGTCGAAGGCGAAATCCGCTACATCATCATCGAACGGGACCTCAGAGTCGTCGCCCTTGGAATCGAACTCGGCCGGTTCCACATCGCTGCGTCCTGCCGCGATATCGTGATAGTAGCGGACGAGTTCGTGCGTGGAGCGCGTTTCGGCTTCGCTGTCGTCCCATTCGATGCGAAGCGCATCGCGCCCCTTCCATGCGGCAAAAGTCGTTTCGGCGACCACGGCAACGCCGGTTTCGGTCGCGAAGACATCGACGACGCCCTTCACCTTGCGCGCGTCGGATGCATCGAACCGCGCCAGCGTGCCGCCGAAGCGGGGGCTATGCGCGACCATCGCGACCAGCATGTCCGGGCGCTGGATGTCCTGCGTGTAGACCTGGGCGCCCGTGCTCTTCGAAAGGCTATCCTTGCGCCGCACCTTGTCGGTCCCGATCAGCCGATAGTCCGCCGGCTGTTTAAGCATGGGCGAGTCCGGCGGCGGCTGGCGCGAAGCGTCGGCGAGGAGTTCCGGGAAGGTGGCAGTGCGACGTGAGTCGAGGTGTGACACAATGCCGTTGCGGATATCGATCGAGCCGCTCGGAACGCCCCACCGGAGAGCGGCCGCGGCCACGAACATGGCACGTGCCGCGGCACCGGCATTGCGCATCAGGTCCCAATTGGATGCAATGCCGTTCGACGCTCCTGTCATCTGCGGGCCGTAGGCGCGAAAATTGCTGCGCGAATCGACGACGCGCACTCTGTCCCAATCCGCGTCGAGCTCCTCGGCGACGATCGCGGCGAGACCGGCATGGATGCCCTGACCCAGTTCCTGCTGCTTGTTAACGACTGTTATCCAGCCGTCATCGGTAATACGGATGAAGGGTCCGAAAGCGCTGGGCCGCGGATCATCACCGCCGCCTTGCAGGATCGCGCCGGCGACCTGCATCGGGTTGGTTGCGATGTAGCCGACGACCAGTGCGCCGCCGATCAGCGATCCACCCAGGATCAACCGGCGGCGCGTCATCCGGAAGCGCGATTTCTTTTCGGGCAAATCGATCATGGGTATCCTCTTATCAGGGTTGGCGGGGCTTGCTCATGGCGGGCAGGCTGCACCGGTTTCCAGCCAGGCTTTGATCAGCGCTCCGAACTCCGCCTGAGCGCCGGGCACAGGCCGCCGGTTTGCGCCCGGATGCCATGCCCAGCCGACCAGTTCGTCCTCTGTCATGTGACGGAGCAGTTCTTCTCGTGTCATGTGCGAGCGTGTGGGATCCAGAAGTTGCCTGCAGATATCGCCGAGCGTCTTGCCCTGCCAGGCCATTTCGATCGGCGCGAGCATCCACGTTGGATTGCCGGGCACGCCGGATGGCTCGAAATTCGTGTCCCCGTGGCAGGTTGAGCAGCGCAGTGTCGAAGCACCGCCGCCGTCCAGGCCGCGCGTGACCCATGGCACGTGGGCGCGCATGGCATCAGTCTGTGTCGGCCGATCCGTTTGCGGATGACAATTCATACAGCGTGGATGCTGGATCACGCGACCCGCTTCCTCGAACAGCGCGACCGAACGTTCGTTCAGATCGGCTATCGCAGCGAAATCAGACGCCAGGCGCAGGCGTTCGACCTCGGCAGGTTGCAGCTTAATTTCGATAGACTGTGTCTGCGGCATGGTTCTAGGGTACAGCGCGTAGGCAAGGCCGCCCGCACCCACCACCACGATCAGTCCAAGTACAGACAAGACGCCAACCTTAAGTCGGCGACGCCAGTTTCCGAAGGCGGATGCACGCCAGCTCATGTCGGTGTACCCAACTTCGATGCGGCATCGTGGATGGCGGCGCGGATGCGATTGTAAGTGGCGCATCGACAGAGGTTGCCGCTCATGGCCAGATCGATATCGCGGTCGGTAGGTTTCTCGACGGTGCGAAGCAACGCGATCGCGCTCATGACCTGCCCCGATTGACAGAAGCCACATTGCGGGACGTCGTGCGCGACCCAGGCGTCCTGGATCGCCCTCACGTCGGCGCCTTCTACAGCCTCTATCGTGGTGATCCGGGCGGACGAAGCCCTCTCGAGCGAGAGTGTACATGAACGCATCGGCTTGCCATCGACATGCACCGTGCATGCGCCACATTGCGCTGCACCGCAGCCATACTTCGTGCCGGACAGCTTCAACGTATCGCGAAGCACCCAGAGGAGGGGAGTTTGTCCGTCATCTTCGACGTGGTGAACTTGGCCATTAACGGAGATCGCATACGACATGAACAACTCTCGGGATTTCAGCTATTTCACCTGAGAGGCTATTCTTTTCCGGCTCAGACGAACACACGCGATCCTTTAAATAAATTGCCCATTCCTACAAATGGATGATTGGCCGTCTTGATGGGACGAAGGAATCGCCGCACCTTCAATTCGATAAAGTGGGAGAGTCGCTTTCACCGGAAGCCTTCTGCCGTAGTGTGGACAAGGGGCGGGTGGTCGGCGCATGGCCCACGATGCCGTAATCGAGCAGCAAGGTAATGCGCATTATAGGTCAAAGCAGCTTCAAGCGGTGGGAATGCCACCGACACAAGGTGATCATGGCCTGCAGGTAAGGCGGCGCAGAGATTAAAAAAGGGCCTCCACATGGCTGCGATGTCGCGCGGCTATGTGGGATGGGCTAATCCACCGCGTGGCCCGAAGAAGGTCAGGCTTCGAGCGCTGCCTTAACTCGGTCTGGAGTGAACGGATAGTGCCGAAGTCGCACACCCCCTGTGAGGTGCGCGACGGCGTTGGCGATTGCCGGACCCGTGGGAGGGAGGCCAGCCTGACCAATGCCGCCAAACGGACTCCCGGGCGTCGGCACCACGGCGACCTCGATCTCAGGCGCCTCGGACATGCGGATCACCCGATACGTGTCGAAATTTGACTCCTGAACCTCGCCATTGACGACGTTGATTTGCTCGAAGAGGGCATGGCCGGTACCGTTGGTGATTCCAGTCATCATCATGGCCTCGATATGGAGGGGCTGGATCGCCACGCCGGGATCGATCGCGCACCAGACCTTGTGCACTCGGATTTCGCCAGTGTCGCGGTTGAGCGAAACCTCGGCGACCTGGGCGCAATGCGAGCCGAAGGCATCGGAGTAAGCCAAGCCGAGCCCCCTACCGTCCCGGGCGCGATCCCACTCAGCCATCCGGGCAACGGTCTCGATCACTTTGCGCGCGCGCGGCTGGTCCTTGAGAAGTTCCAGCCGCAACGCGGCGGGATCGATGCCTCTGGCGGCTGCAATCTCGTCGATGACACATTCGATCGCAAACCGCGTATAGCCGACCCCCACCGCGAACCAGAATCCGATGGCGAGACCCTTGTCCTGCCGCAGGTATTCGATCTGGTGGGCCGGCACGGCGTAATTGAATTTTGCGCCTTCGGTCACGACGTCGTCGTGACCGCCTGCCTCCGCGAAGACGGGCGGCAATGTGCGTGCAAAGATCGAGTCCGCCACGATGCGATGCCGCCAGCCGACGATGTTCCCCTCGGCATCGAGTCCGACCTTAACGTGCTGTGCCTCGAGTGGCCGGAACGTGTCGTGCCGGACGTCATCTTCCCGGCTCCAGATGACCTTAACCGGCCGGCCCTCCACGGCCTTGGCCAGCGACACCGCATCGACGATGAAATCTGCCTCCGCCTTGCGCCCGAAGCCGCCGCCGAGCAGGGTTGTGTTGACCTTGACCTTGTCGGGCGCAGTGCGCACCACCTCTGCCGCGAAACCCTGTGTGCCCGTCGGACCCTGGGTCGGCGCCCAGATCTCCACCCTGTCGCCGGTGACAAGCGCCGTGGCGTTCATCGGCTCCATGGTCGCGTGGGCGACATGGTCGCTCATGTAGTCGACCTCGATTACCCTCGCGGCCCCGGCGATCGCAGCCTCAGCGTCACCATTGGTGTGCGCAGGAACACCTTGCTGGCCAAGGTCGCGGCCGACGGCGCGATACTCGTCGAGCAGTCGCTGGCTTGTATAATTTCTGACCCGTGATGTGGTGCTCCAGGTCACCTTGAGCAGATCTTTAGCACGCTTCGTAGCTTCGACCGTTTCGCCGATAATGCCGACGCCGTAGGGCAGCGGGACGATATGGGTGATGCCGGGCACGTTTCGCGCTTCGGCGTCGTCGATGATCTCAGGCCGTTCGTCCTGAACCGGCGCCCGCAGAACCGCTCCAAAGAGCATGTTCGGAAGCTGGACGTCGATACCGAAGACTGCGGTTCCATTGACCTTGGAGGGCACGTCGATGCGCCGGATTGTCCTGCTTCCGATATAGCGCCACCTGTCGCTTGGCTTTAGATCAGCCTCAGTCGCCTGCGGCATTGGATCCGGAAGCACTGCCCTGACAGCGATCTCACCGTAGTCGAGCGAGCGGCCCGAGGGTGGATGCACGACCTTATGGGGCTCCGTCTCGAGCTCCTTCACTGGCACGTTCAGCATGCCGGCCGCGCCGGCCAGAAGGACCAGGCGGGTCTGGGCGCCGGTCAGGCGGAGCAGTGCATTGTAGCCGCGCGTAGACTCGCTGCCGCCAGTGAGTTGTATGCCATAGAAACCGGGATTACCGTAGGTCTCGGCATCGGAGGGCGCCTGCACGACCCGCACACGGTTCCAATCGGCATCTAGCTCCTCGGCGACGAGGAGCGGCAGTGTCGTTGTGATGCCCTGGCCCATCTCGACCGCAGGCGCGATGATGCTGACGGTGCCGTCCGCCGCGATCGTGACCCAGGCGTTCGGACGGAAGTCACCTTGGGCGGAGGGGGCCATGTCTGCACCGTATGCAAGGCCGGGCGATCTCCCGAACGCGACTGCTATGCCTAAGCCGCCGACAGTGACGAGGAAGCTGCGGCGCGACAGTGCGCGGCTCTGAGGCTGCAAGATGTGGGTCATGGCTCAGCCCTCCTGTGCGGCGCGTTGGATCGCGCTGATGATGCGGACATAGGTCCCGCAACGACAAATGTTGCCGTCCATGTGAGCGATGATCTGCTCGCGGGTGGGGGCGGGAGTGTGTTCGAGGAGTGCTGCCGCCTGCATGATCTGGCCGGACTGACAGTAGCCGCATTGCGGCACCTGCTCGACAATCCAGGCCTTCTGCAGTGGATGGCTGGCGTCCGGCGACAGACCTTCAATGGTGGTCACTTCTCGGCCCGCAACGTCTTCCAGGAAGGTCTGGCAGGAGCGTGTCGGCTCGCCGTCGATATGGACGGTGCAGGCGCCGCATTGCGCGATACCGCAACCGAATTTAGTGCCGGTGAGCTTCAGATGCTCGCGGATAACCCAAAGGAGTGGCGTGTCGGCTTCGGCGGCGACATCAACCGCATGCCCGTTGATCGTAAAGGCTGTCATGAAAGCTTCTCCTCAGTCTGGCGATTGGCGTTCGAGGTATTCGATGATTGCGATCCGTTGTGTTGCGTCTGGGATGCTGACGGTCATCCGTGTCCCGCGTATCATTTGGCGCGGCGCGGCAAGGAACGTGTTGAGTGACTGGCGATCCCAGGTGATGCCGGAAGATCGCATCGCGTCGGAATAGTTCGCGCCCTCGACGCTTCCGGCCACCCGGCCGACGACGCCAAGGAGACGGGGGCCCATTTTGTTTTGTCCCTGCTCGATGTTGTGACAGGCGGCGCAACGTTGCAGGAACAAGCGCTGTCCATCTGCCTCCTGAGCGACGGCCGAAAACGAAAAGAACAGCCCAGCAATGACCATAAGGATAGTAAACCTAGCTTCCGCCTGTCCTTTGATGCGATCGCCTGCAGGCGCGGCTGTGGCATGGATCGTGGTGCAAATCACTTGTATCGCCTCCATTGTCAGGTGAACGATAGAGACGCCGGTGGAAACGATCTATGCTTGGAAATCCGCGATAGCCTTTCGATCGTCCGGAATTGATGCTGGAGATCACCGATAGATGCGCTTGTTGCTATAGCCGTGCTGGCGCAATTATTCCGCCTGGTGTGCGGAATGACGTCTCCCGAAATTTCTCGCCTGAGCCTTGGCCGGCTTGCCGCGATGAACGTCTTATACTGCTCCCCTCAGCGCGCCCGCTAAGCGGGTTTAGGCAGCGCAGGCGTCGTCGTCAGCCAGTAGCTGCCCTCGCGGTGATTGCTAAAGAGATAATGTCGGCATACCGCCTCAGCCTGCCGCTACACAGGAAAACTGCGACCGGGCACCTGTCGGCAGATGAGGAAAAGTTTAGAGTTATGTAAAGCCAGATAGAGGATACGTTCCGCACGATGTGTGCTGCAAGACAGCACGATGCGGTTGGCCGTTCTCGACAATGGCAGCTTTTAGGTAATCGCCAAACAGACCCTAATGACCGAAATGGGGCGCGAAGCCGTCGTCGTTTGGCATGCCCCTCCATTACCGTTTTGCCGAAAGGACCGCATAGCGGAAAGTGCAACCTTGGGAAGTGAGCGACTCCGTAGCCCATATCTTGTCGAGGCGTTATCATAGGCGAATTGGTGTAAGGTGGGCTTGGACATGCATTGTAGACAATAAAGCCACAATCCAAATTGCTCGAAATTCGCGTGCTATCGGCATTTTCAAAGGAAGGTTTATCGGTGGGAATCGATTTTGTACAAAAGCGAGCTTTCGTAGACCGGTTGCTCAAGTTTGCTTTACCCTACACGCGCCGAACAGCACGGATGGATGAGATTGTCGGCTTGATTGGCCACAGCATAGGCGGTCGCCCGGGTGAGTGCTTGATGCATCGGCTCGGTATGCCGGTCAGCGACGACACGATCTTGCGACAATTGAAGCGCGAGGCTCTGGCCTGCAGACAAGCCGACAATATCCGAGTTGTGGGCATTGATGATTGGAGCTGGCGGCACGCCACGCGTTACGGCACTATCATGGTCGATCTCGAGCGACGATCGGTTGTCGATGTTCTGGACGACCGCAGCGTTGAGAGCGCAAAAGCATGGTTGCAAGAACGCCCTGCTATCGAGGTCATCAGCCGATGATCGCTGCGGCCTGTATGCTCAGGCCGCCAGAGAGGGTGCTCCGCAGGCTCGGCAGGTGGCTGATCGGTTTCATCTGGTCCAAAATCTTAGCGCAGCGATCAAAGAACAAATGAGCTTTTACGGCCACGCTCATGTTAGGCCGATTTTGTCAGAAGATGCTATTGTTAGCACCACGGCACAGCGCCGCCGCGCCCGCATGGCGGACAGGCAGTCCCGTCAAGACATCATCGAGATGCTTCACGCACTGCGCCAGCAGGGTCTCTCTTATAGTGAGATTTCGAGGCGAACCGGATATCAACGCCGCAGTATCGCGAATTGGCTTACTTCCAATGCACCCCGGGACAGGCACACTCCCACTTTGGACGGAAGACTTGAGGCTGGTCCTGGCGTTTCGGCCCGTCTCCGTATTGACCTGGACACTGCAATTGCCTTGAAAAACTTTCTTCATACCCAGATCGAAATGCAAAAAGCTCCAAAAGAAATGCCAAGCTAGAATCTTATCTGCGGACTCCAACGTCGCACCAGACCCGGCATCTCTTGTTTGTTCATAATCTGAGTTGATGGATGATCGCACGGTTCGCGGAGCAGTTTTGGTGTGGAAGCAAGGGCTCTGGCGGGCTGGCGACTCCTATCCTCAGCCGCATCGGTTTGCGCCAGATCAATGATCATCGATCCTAGATATGGCTTGTTGAGTTAGTTTAGATGGCACAGCCTTGCCTCCGCGGCTGCTCGCTTCTTCAATCAATTCACCGCCATTGATCTAAAGCAAATCGACACATGGTTTTTAGCCTATGGTGGTATGAAACCTATGGCGGCACTGCCGCCGCCGTGAGATCGCGATATACAAGGGCAATGAGAGCCAGTGACGTCGAACGGATCTCAGGAAGCTGGAGCAAGGAGAGGAATTATGACGTTCAATACGTTGCCACGCACGGTCTTGCTAGCCGCCGTCGTTGCGGCCGGCGTATTAAATGCGGCCACTGCGCAAACGGCTGATCCACATCATACCGATACGACCTCACAGGCGGCCCCCTCGCCCGGGTCCGATGATATGGGCAGTCAAGGCCAGAACGAACAGCCAGCTCAGCCCGGAATGATGGGCCGCAATATGATGCAGTCCGGCATGCCGATGATGGGTAAGCGCGGCCATATGATGAAGATCATGTTCGCTGTCGCTGACGTTGATGGCGACGGTGCACTTTCCTTTGAAGAAGTGACGACCATCCATAAGCGAATCTTCGACAAAGTGGACGCCGATAAGGATGGCAAAGTGACGCCCGAGGAAGTCCAGGCGTTCATGCGGCCGTAGGCATTGAGTGGTTCGGCCGATTGACAATTAAAGGCCTGGTCTCGCCTACGGCGCGTCGACGCTGTGGAGCACCTCTATCAACCTGTCAGCGAAATTCTCGCGCAGGTCGAGGTTACCGACGATCGGTGCTGACATTGCGGGAGTTATCAGGGAGATCACCGCGAAAAGGCCGTTAGTCTCGGCCGGAAAGACTGCGCGGTGAGCTTGCGCCAGAAATTCTGTCCCCATGTTTTTTTGAGGGAAGTCAGAACGCAGCAACCAACTCCAGCGCGCGCTGGGCGAACGTGGGCGTTCGAGCCGCGATAAGGAAGTTGTGCACGCTCTTGCGTCGGCGCGCTCGCGTTGACAACCGCCTATTCTGTTGCAGCAGATCAGAGAGAAGACACCACCCCCCACGCAAGTGCAGACTGCTGCAGGCAAAATCCATGTATGGGCTTGGCATTGTCTGGATATGCAAAATATCGGCGGGTTCTCCGACATCCATTGAAGCAAACAATCTGCCGCTTTGAAATGAGGATGCCATGGCCATCACACTCGATTTTGTTCAAGCGCGAATGCCCTGCGAGTACATGCTTTGACCTCGGTCAATGCACCTAGGTGCGAAGCGATACATGTTCTTGAACAATTGGCTTCGGTCGCAGGAAAAGGAAAGCATTCATGAACGACATGGTTTTGCGACAAAACATTCTCGACGAACTCGAATTCGAACCGAGCCTCAACGCTGTAAACATCGGCGTCTCTGTCGAAAATGGAGTCGTCACATTGACCGGCCATGTGCCGACCTACATGGAAAAGAACACCGCCGCCGACGTCGTGTGCCGCGTCAAGGGGGTTCGTGGGATTGCGCAGGATATGGAGGTGCGTCCTGTCGGTAGTCATCGTACAGCTGATGATGAGATCGCCAAGCGTGCCTTGAATATTCTCAGCTGGAGCGCCGCTATTCCCGATGGTGCCGTTCAGGTTCAGGTCGATAAGGGATGGGTGGTACTCACTGGCACGGTCGAATGGAACTATCAGAAGATCGCCGCCACGGACGCCGTGCGAGCGCTGGCGGGTGTGTTCGACGTTGCCAACAATATTCAGGTCAAACCGCATGTGTCGTCATTCGACGTGAAGAAGCGGATTGAGGATGCGTTGAAGAGAAGTTCCCGGATTGAGCCATCCGACATTCGAGTAACGGTCGACGATTCTGGCAAGGTAGTTCTCGAAGGGCACGTGAAGGTTTGGGCGGAGCGAAGCACCGCGGCGGGGGCAGCATGGTCGGCACCGGGCGTGAAAGCGGTTGAGAATTTGCTCACCATTGCCTGATTATCCGAGGTCCGGCAGCCACAAGGGCCGCCGGCTACAATTCTTCACTTTCCTCAAACGGGTTCCAGCGCCTTCCTAAGGCGACGAATTACACTTGCTCTTCCCCGCTCGTCCGCCTGGTTGCCAACCGCCTGGTTGATGTCCAGCAACAAGCGCGAAAGTTCGTTGTGCCAGTCGAGATGCGCTACGTCCGTCGACGGCAAACGGCGTGGACGGCCGGTTTCGACACGACGGGCTCCGTCCTTGGTCAATTCAAATGCTTCATCCAGAATGGGAGCTGTAATTCCTGTCGGTGAGAGCGTCGAAAGACGCGTTTTCATGGCGTTGAGCCCGCTTTCTTCACCATGCGTGAGAAAAATCGCATGCGTTATTGGAAAGCGTTTGTGCACCCAGCTTTGGAGTTCCGGCGCGTCCGCATGGCCCGAATAGAGGTCGAGCTGACGAATTTGTGCCTTGACCTCTATCTCCTCGCCTTGAATTCTTACACGACTGGCTCGGTCAAGCAGTATCCGTCCTAACGTGCCCTGGGCCTGGAAGCCGACAAGCAGCAACGTAGCTTCCCTACGCCACAGGTTGGCCTTGAGGTGATGGCGGATGCGCCCCGCATCACACATGCCACTTGCCGCTATGACGACGAAATTGCCGCTTATCTTATTGATTGCCCTGCTCTGTTCCACTGTCTGCGTGAAATGAACATTGGCAGCAGAAAGGGCCTCAAGGAGAACTTCGCCGTTGTCGATCTCCGCCGCATGGCGCCCAAAAATTTCGGACGCCCGCGTCGCCAAGGGCGAGTCGACGAAAATCGACGTCGTCGGAACGCTTCCGTCTTTCATCAACAAGAACAAGTCCACAAGCAATTCCTGGGTGCGTTCCACCGCGAAGGAAGGGATGATGAGCGGCCCCCCGGCCTCGGCTGCACGCCGCACCTCGTCGTGCAAACATTGTCGGCGTTGCTTCTCTGAAACATCACCGCGATCCCGATCGCCATAGGTGGATTCGCATATAAGGTAATCCAGCTCGACGGGCCCCTCTGGTTCGAAATGCAGGAGCTTGTGGTGCGGCCCGATGTCTCCGGAAAAAAGAAGACGGAGTGAACGGCTTTCACCTCTTTCGATTTCGATCTCGACAGAAGCGGATCCCAAAAGATGGCCGGCGTTCCAGAAGCGAGCTTTGATGCCATCGGCCACCAGAACCCATTGCAAATATTGTTCAGGTCGAAACAACAGCATGCAGGCTGCCGCATCTTCCCGCGTGTAGATTGGAGCAACCATTTCCCTACCGCGCCTTGCGTTGCGGCGGTTAAGCTGCTCGACTTCCATTTCCTGAATATGCGCAGAATCCGGCAACATCACTGAACATAGATCGACCGTCGCCACCGTTGCCAAAAAATGTCTTGCGAAGCCCTGCTTGACGAGCTTCGGCAACAGGCCGCTGTGGTCTATGTGAGCATGTGTAAGAACGACGGCGTCTATTGCCGTAGGGTCAAAAGGGAATGGCTCATAGTTGAGCGCGCGCTCAGATTTCGAACCTTGAAACATCCCGCAGTCGATCAGAATGCGCGTCCCTTCTGTTTTAATTTCAAAACAGGAGCCTGTCACTCCGTGCGCCGCTCCATGGAAGTGCAGTCTGGGATCTAGCATTGCGTTAGCTTCCATCTGGGTTGGGCGAGCAATCGAGGCCTGAATTGGTCAGACTTTCTATCCAATAATCCTGAAGCGTATTGATCCGGGTCAAACCGATGGACACGACATTCACCGCGCCAAGGTCTTACTCAGCGTTGTTTTCACATCGTCGAAGAACGGCACGGCCGCAGCGACTAGGAGGACGAGGGCTAGAAATATCGTTGCACCAAAGCCGGCAAATCTGAACCCCACTGCGCCAACGATGCCCCCGGCAAAGAACAGGAACACCAGCGATGAATGAACCTTCAGTTTCGCGCGGTCCGCGCGAACCATGGGTCCGGCAGTGTCGGAGCGCGCTATATTCCAATAAAAAAGCTTCCCCAGTTCAATTCCCATATCTGTCGTCATCCCCGTAACGTGGGTCGTCCGAATTCGAGCGTTGGAAAGCTTGGTGATCACGGCGTTTTGCAGGCCCATTATAAAGCATAGGAGCATCACGGTCGCGGGAACAAACAGCCATTCGTGCTGGGACAGGTTGCTGCCCATTAGGCCAAAGCAAAGCAGCAGGGCAGCCTCGATCATGATCGGAAAGGCGTATTCGCTTTGCAGCGACTGTCGCCGGCCCCAATTGACGAGGATAGCCGAAACGGCCGCGCCTGTGACAAACGAGGCAAACGCGGCCAATCCGGAAAGTGCAAATTTGACATCGCCCAAAGCGAAGCTGTCGGCCATTGCCGACACGATGCCCGACATGTGCGAGGTGTACTGTTGTACTGCCAGAAAACCTCCGGCATTCGCCGCACCCGCGACAAAAGTCAAAATGTAGGCCAAGTGGCGGTCGGCAGGGTCGCTTCTCACCCGTCCCGTCAGCCGCCGTAGATAATTTCTCATGATTTGGCCGCGAGCTTTAAGGATGAATGATTTGGGGTTACTCACTCATTGCCTGTAAGGCGTTCCACTTTTTGATCTCGGCACTTCGCAGCGTTGGAAGGGCGATGATCCCATTGTCTTTCAACTTTGAAAATGCCCGGGAAACAGTTTCGATGGTGAGACCAAGATAGTCGCCTATGTCCATGCGTGACATAGGAAGCTCGACCTGTTCCAATCCACCCTGACGTTCCGCCAGATCGAGGAGGAAAGCAGCCACGCGCTCGACGGCCGTCTGACGGCCGAGAACGAGCAAATGCTCCTGTGCACGCGTAAGACTTCGCAATGTCAATGAGAACAGTTCCTGGGAGATGTCGCCGAACTTCGAGCGCGGAAATAACCGGAGGCTTGTGCCCGTTATCGCTTCCGCAAAGAAATGGTGATTTGCATCGTCTTCAAGACCGAAGACTTCGCCGGATAGACAAAATGCGCTGATCTGTCTGCGACCGTCGGCGAGTAACCGATAGACACGCACAGCACCAAATTCGACCTGGTAGATGTTGCCCGCTTTTTCGCCTTGGGCGTAAATCTCGCAGCCTGGATCAAAGAACGAAATTTGTTGCAGATGAGCGGGGCCGAACGGCAATGGAACGATAGGGTGATCAATGCCATTTGATCTGAGCTGCGTTGGCATTGTGGTGTAGGCTAGCATGACGATCTCCCATTCAAGCTTATGGGACAACACTGGCTGATATCATCATGCTCCGAAATTCGTTTATGTACCTACGCGTTTCTACGTAGGTTGACCTGTGCCGGCAGATTGGTCGGTCAATCTAATGGCTGTGATTAACGCGTTGCCCAAGATGGGCTTTCGAAGCACCCTGACGCCAAGTATATCAGGCATGGATCGAGAGCGGTCCACGAGCAGCAATACGGCCTTGTGGAATCGGCGGACCGCCGCCATCGCTAACGGGTCGTTCAAAAGTGCTTCTTCGTCTACGACGACGCAACTGCCCGCGGCTGTGCCCGGTGATGCAAGGGCGGCGTTCACGTCGTCGAACGAGAGAACCGCAAAGCCTTCAACCTCGAGCGCAAACTCAAGCGACCGTCGCAACCCATAGTCCGGAGCAATAACGAGCACTTGGAATGGATTCGACAACGGGCATTCCCTCTTAACATGACCCAACGATCGTGGGCGGCAAATGGCCCTAATACCTTGACTGTGTTTTCGACAGTGCGCATTGCGCTAGGTCAAATCAGCGGATTGACCGCATTGAATAGTCAGTCGATGTCGAGCTTCGCATTGAGCGCCATTCGCACAAGTTCCGGCAAGCTCCTCGCTTTCATTTTTGCCATTACGTTGGCCCGATGGACTTCAACCGTACGTGGACTGATATTCAGATCATAGGCGATGGTTTTGTTGGCAAAACCTGCCACCACGCCTGAAAGGACTTGCTTTTCGCGGTCGGTCAACTCCTCCAACCGCGCCTGAATGGCCGAAGAGTCATCCAGTTCATAGGCGGTGTCCGTTAATTGTGCCGCCGCCCGCTTTACCGCTTCAATCAAGACTTCGTCTTCAAATGGCTTTTCTATGAAGTCCAAAGCCCCGGCCTTCATGGCTTCCACAGCCATCGGCACGTCTCCATGCCCCGTTATAACGATAGAGGGAATATGAAGGTCGGCAGATTTCAAGTTGCGCAACAATTCCACGCCGCTCATGTCTGGCATTCGCAAATCTGTAACCAGGCAGCCATTGCGGATTGTCGGTGCGCTCGCAAGGAATCCTGTTGCCGACTCGTGCACGCGAACGGTGAAGCCGGACATGGTCAGCAAGAACGCGAGAGACTTTCTGACGGCCTCTTCATCGTCCACAACGTGGACAGTGTAGTCGTCAATCGCCATTCGGGTGCCTATCCTCAATTGCCGGAAGCGTGAAGCGGAATGTGGTACCCCCGCTCTCGTTCTTCTTTACCGTTATGCTGCCACCATGTGACTCGACAATTCGCTTGGAAATCGACAAACCGACCCCCATGCCACCAGGTTTGGTGGTCATGAAGGGCTTGAACAGCTGGGCAGCGATTTCATCGGGAATGCCGGGTCCAGTATCGGCAACCTCGACCACGACCCACCCATTCTCGTCCAAACTCGTTTGCACAAGCAGGTCACGTTTTTCACTGTCCCGCATCGCTTCCATCGCATTGCGCATCAGGTTGATCAAGACCTGTTGGATTTGCACGCCGTCGACCATGACGAACTTGGCGTCGGGGCCAAACTCGAACACGGACCTGACACCGCGTTCACGCGACCCCACGAGTGCCAGAGCACCAGCTTCCTCGACCAGTTTGCGAATGTCTTCCTGCGCCTTGTCGGTTTCGCCGCGTGTCACGAATTCCCTTAGATGCCTGATAATTTGGCCCGCACGCAGGGCTTGCCTCGATGTTTCTTCCAAAGCCTCGCGCATTTTCGACGCGAGGGCATCATCCATGTCGCGCAACAGTCGTGTGCACCCTTGGGCATAGTTGGCTATGGCAGACAGCGGCTGGTTGAGTTCATGGGCCAGCGTCGAAGCCATTTCCCCCAGTTCGTTAAGTCGCGCCAGCCGCGCCAGCTCGCCCTGAATTTCATGCAGCCGCGCGGCGGATTCTTCGCGCTCCGTTAGGTCCCGAACAAATCCGGTGAAGAAGACCTTGTCTCCGGTCTTTATCTCTCCAACTGCAAGTTTCATCGGAAAGGTCGAACCATCCTTGCGTTTGCCGACGACGACGCGATCAATGCCTATGATGCGCTTTTCGCCAGTTTTCAAATACCTGCTTATGTAACCGTCGTGCTCCCGCTGGTAGGGCTCCGGCATCAAGATGCGGACATTCCGGCCGACAACCTCGGCTTCGGTGTAACCGAACTGCCGAACGGCGGCCGCGTTGAATGACGTGATTGTGCCATCCTTTTCAATGACAACCGTCGCATCGAACACTGTGTCCAGGATCGACCGGAGATGCGCTTCCCGGGCGTCAAGGTCGCTCACCGTCTTGTCGGTGACCCGCCGCGCATGGTGAAGCAGTCCCCCCATCCAGGCAATCACCAAACCAATGACAATCAGAATGGCAAACTCGACCACGTTTTCCGGGTGGTCGAATTGCGTGCCGCCCAGAAAAAGTGAGAAGATCAACGAAAGGCACACCGCTGCCAGCCCCGGTCCAATTCCTCCTGCGATCGATGCCACAAGGATCGAAGGGATGAACAGAATGAATATAGCGCGGTCTTCGAGCAGATCCTGCAGCGCCAATCGGAGTAGCAAAGCGGCTAGGACTGCTGCAGCGGCCAGGACATAACCTTTCACCCCCTCAAAACGGGAGGAGAGGGCGGCTTGGAGGAACCGTCCCCGAAAGCCTGGTATGTCACGTGCGGGCATGGCTGTTTCGCGGTTCCAGATGGAGTTCGTGTTCAAAATTGCCTGCCAACACACAGCAATAAAAATTTAAAGGTTTCAATCACAAACATTGCCTGTCAGTTGGGCAGTGCCCGTTTATCGAGAATACTTCGTGTGCAATTTGCGCGGACCTTTTTGTGACGTCGCGACTTCTGTTTCAGTCCGGGTGCTGCAAAGGCTTCGCCGAGGAAGAGGCTTTCTTGGCAGAACCGAGTTACCGCCGATATCGAGCCCGCCTTCGAGTTGTACCAAACGGTTCGTGTTCATCGGAAATCACCGAAAGAGCCAGCGCGGCAATGGCGATGCCGGCTGTGCAAGCGTTAACTCGGGCGGAGAACACTCCTGCGAATTCGAGAAGCCACGGAGAGGCCGAGAGCCAGATTCCGACCATGATCTGAGCCCACTTTTGCCACAAGCGATCATTGATCACCGTGAGGACGCTGACCGCGAAGACGGCGGTACCACTTGATATGAAATTCCACGAGATCCAGGAAACTTTGCCGGGGGAGGGCAAGTCGTAACCAAGGCCAAAAGGCGAGATAATCAGCCACAAACCAATGATGGCTAAGCAGCAATCTTGCCAGCGGAATCTGCTCATTTGATATTCTCCTACGCCAATGTTTTGCGATTGCACTAGCGCGGTTGAAATCCATCACATTGCGGTAGATCAAATTCGAACCGGGTTCCCACTCATAGGAAATATCGGCGGATCAGTTTCGCCACTGCCTGGCTTCCTTACCACTCAAGTCATATGAGCCTTGACCGCCGGATTTGGACTGCTAGGCCCACAGGCAGGTTTGCCACAATGTACTTACCGCGATCTCAGGTCGCTATTGGGAAGGCATATCGTCGTCATATAAAATACGCTCCGATGCACCGTCCATGTCTTCGTACTGACCATTCTTCAGGGACCAAAGAAACAGAACCAGTCCTGCCAGACCGAGCGCGAGAGAAATGGGGATCAAGTAAAAGAAGTCGCTCATTTCGCCAGACGCCCCAACCGTAACTTGAAGCTCGGTTGCTTTGTCTTTCCCTGCATCGGCTCACCTTTGAGCCTGAGCGCGTTGGCCACAACCACGATCGATGACAGGGACATAGCGATTGCCGCGACAAAGGGGGTTGCGTGACCGAGGATTGCGACAGGAAGCGCCACGACATTGTAGCCGATGGCAATAATGAAATTCTGTCCGATCAGTTTCCCGGCATCCCGTGATACCCGGTAGGCAAGGAACACCGTCTCGAGGCTCTCCTGAAGAAAGACGAAGTCGGCATTGTTACGACCAACGTCGGCGGCGGTTGCCGGGGCCATGGACACGTGCGCTGCCACTAACGCGGGGGCGTCGTTCAGGCCGTCACCGACCATCAGGACCTTCCGGCCCTGCCTTGTGAGCATTCTTATGCGCTCAAGCTTCCCGCCCGGCAGGATGCCTGGCGTGTAATTCGGAATGCCGAGCTGATCGGCAATTTCACGCACCGCGGGTTCGCTGTCGCCGGATACTATCTCCATAGCAATTCCGGCCTTGCGCAATTTCTTGATTAGGCAATGCGCGCCCGGCCGGATCCTGTCGGAGAAAATGAACGACGCGAGCTTCCGCCCATCGCAAGAAAATACCGTCTCGGCCGGAATTTGCCCCCCATCGTCCCTAAGGGCGAATGACGCTCGCCCGAGCCGATAGACCTTGCCTTGGGAAATGCCTTCCAATCCGAGGCCGGGAAATTCCTGTACTTGGTCAAAGTGCAACGCGGAATGTCCCGCTGCGTGTGGTGCGGCCAAGTGAATTGCCTGTGCGCTTGGATGGCGTGAATGGGAAGCAAGCTCGACAGCCATGGAGAGGGCCCTGGGATCAATCTCGTCGATATTCGTGACCTGCATTTGCCCCAGCGTCAGCGTTCCCGTCTTGTCGAAGACGACGGTGTCGATCTCATTGAGGCGTTCCAGAGCCGATCCGTCTTTGACCATGACCCTGCTTTCGAAGAGCCGGCGTGCGGCCATCACCTGGACCATCGGCACCGCAAGACCGAGCGCGCAAGGGCAGGTGATGATCAAGACAGCAATGGCGACTGTCGCGGCCTGATGCATATCGCCTTGGAAAATCATCCAACCCGCGAAGCTGAGGAGCGACGTCAAATGAACCGCCGGCGCGTAAAGACGAGAGGCGCGGTCGGCAAGACGCCGGTAAACCGACTTGCCGGATTCGGCGGCTTCCATCAGGCGTATCATGTCGGCGAGAAACGAATCATCGGCAACAGCTGTGGCGACAACCACCAGCGACCCGGTGATGTTCAATGTTCCGGCCTGCAGGGCTGCACCCGATTCGACCTGGCGTGGGGTGCTTTCGCCAGTTACGAGCGAGAAGTCTATGTCTGAGATACCGCGCTCAACCTCGCAATCGACAGGAACGCGTTCGCCGGCTGTAATCAACAGACGCGTCCCCTGTCTGATCTCTTTCAACGGAAGATACGCATATTCGCCGTCCGTGTTGATCGTCATCGCACCCCGGGGCGATAGTTGTGCGAGTCCTTTCACCGCGGTCCGTGTCCGCTCGCGCATCACGTAATCCAGCGTACGCCCGATCAGCAGGAAGAACACCAATGACGTTGCCGCATCGAAATAGGCGTGTTCATAGCCGTGATAGGTGTCGTAGAGGCTGAGCGCGAATGCCGCGGCAATCCCGATGGAGATCGGAACGTCCATATTCGTTTGTCCGTGCCGGAGCGCGCGCCAGGCCGATTGATAAAACACTCGTCCGGAATAGAGAAGCGCTGGCAGGGCTATGCTGGCACATATCCAATGAAGGATGTTTCGGGTGGACCCTTCCGCACCAGCCCAGACGGAGACCGACAAGGACATGATGTTCATGGAGGCAAATGCAGCAACCGCCAGGGCCCTGAGCATCCTTGGAAGTTCGCCGTCAGGCTTGGCGGCTTCGGTGGGATCGAACAGATGTCCATCATAGCCAAGCTGCTTGAGCGCGCCGATCGCATCGGGAGGAGTCCCCCGGTCCGACCAGCGTATCGTCAAACGTTTGTTCGACAGATTGACCCGCACGTTCTGCACGCCGTCCAGCTTTGCCAGTCCCCGCTCGATTTTGTTAATGCAGCCGCCGCAGTGGATCGACGGGACGGAGATCTCAGTCTGCAGGATGCCTTCGCCGATACTTCGGCTTACCAGTCTGAATTCTTCCACAAACGGGTCTGACGGGCGGAAGGCATCGGCCGAGATAGTTGTGGATGCGGGCGTACAGCAGGTCATATCGTTAATCCAGATCCCGCATCGTCATGTAGGCATGCCAGGTGGCATGACCGAGCAATGGGAAAATAACGACGAAGCCGATCATTCCCGAAAGCAAGGCGATCACGGTAAGACTGAGCACGATTGCTCCCCACAACAACATCACCGGAAGATTGTTCCAGACGATCGACATGCTCGTTCCCATGGCAGTAAACGCGTCGAATTTCTTGTCCAGCACCATTGGGATGGAGAAAACGCTGATGGCGAAGGCGAATGCCGCGAAAATACCGCCGATGACCATGCCGACCGTCAGCATCGCCACACCAACCGGCGTACCGAAAAGCATGGGTAGGATTTGATCCATGCCCGGGAACGGTTTCCAACCAAAGAACAGAGCATACAGAAGCACAGCAGCACGCATCCACAGCAGCATCAAACCCACCAGGACGGCCCCGACGAACAGAACGTGCTGACTGGTGCCGTGCTCAGGAACAAGCATTGAGGCCAGTGTGACGGACGACCCCTTGGACAGGCGCTGGCTCTTGACATAAAGGCCTGTCGCAAGTGCAGGACCAACCACCAGGAAGCCCGCAAGCGCCGGAAAGAGCGCAAAGTCCAGTCTGTAGACGAGAATTCCGGCGGCGATTGCAAGCGAGATCAAGGCTACGCCAGCGCCATAAACAAGGCTGGGAAACGGGACCGTCCACAGGTCGTGCCAGCCTTGACCAAACCAGGTGAAAGCCACGCTCGGTGAAAGATGTCTGTTGCGATCCACGGCCTTTGGAAGAGGCGGAACAGTTTCGGGAATTTTCATAAGAAGCCTCTCCCTGTGGCGCTTGACTGTGCGGATTTTACTCAACATGCTGAATTCGCCGCGCGGTACGTGCCGTTTTGCCGGCTCTTGACCTTCAGGTGGTCGACGCAGTCGGGGCGCGACTGAAACGCAACGTAAACCAGATGAATGTTCGCCAGGATGACCACACTCAATCCCAAAGCAACGACGAGAAATATCCAGCGCTTTGGCCGTGCGATGATGATGTTCATGTCGCGCCTCCCGTCGTGGTCTCGGCTCGTTTCTTCCTTAGATCGAGCAGATAAAGCGTGATGATCTTGATCTGCGCCGGCGTCAGGCGTGCACCCCAGCTCGGCATGTGGCCCTGACGACCGGAAAAGATGGTCTGATAGATATCGCCGCGGTTTCCGCCGTAAATCCAGTATTGGTCGGTAAGATTGGGAGCACCACTCTCGACCAGGCCTTTGGCGTCTTTGCCATGACAGGCGACGCAATTGGTGACGAAGAGGTCTTTTCCCTTCGCAATATCTTCCTTGTTTTTGTCGGTGACCATGGCGGGGTCGGACAGCGACGTCACAAAGCCAGCCAGCAGCGAAACCTGTTCCTGCGTCAACATCCCGTCGCGGCCAAAGGCAAGCATTTGCGAAACCCGTGTGTTGGGATCGGCACCATTGATGCCGGCTGTCACAGTCTGCAACACTGTTTGGGGATCGTCGCCCCACAGCATTGGCGAGTCTGCTATGTTCGGGAAACCCTTGTTGCCCCTTGCGTTCGCCCCATGGCAGGCTGCGCAGTTGTCGCCGAACAGCGTGCGCCCGTCCTCGCGGACAGTGCGCATCAAATCAGTGTCGGACTGGATCTGTGCGAGATCTTCCTTTTCGATCCGGGTCATCCAGTTCGCGCGTTCTGCGGTGGCCTCTTTGATCGATCTGGCAACAGCCTGCTTCTGATCCACTCCGAGCAGCCCTTTGAAATACCCGGTCCCATAGGGCCAACTCGGCATCAGAAGGGTCCAGCCCAAAGCGAAGACGCCCATGGTGATGAGAAAAAAGTACACAGGTCTCGGAACTGGTGTGTTCAGTTCCTTGATGCCATTCCATTCATGCCCGGTCGTTTGATGGCCAGTGAATGGATCACGTTCGCCTACAGACATGGCCTATCCTCTTCGTCGGATACCACCGCTTTCGCGGCATGTTCAAAAGGCTTCCTATTTGACGGCCAGTAGGTGTAGACCAACACACCGATCGACATGGCGATCAGATAGAACAGTCCGAATGATTTGGAAAAACCCGTCAGCATTTCATGATCGATCGTCATGTCACTCCACCTCGTTTTGCGGCGTGGTATGGGCCGCGTCTGTCAGGTGTCCGAGCACCTGAAGATAGGCCACCAGCGCATCCATTTCGGTGACGGAGCCCTGATTGCCGTCAAACAGGCTCACATCCGTCTTCTCGCCATATCGCTCGAGAACGCCAGTGGCCAAATCCGTGTCCGGATTGGCCTGGCCGACCGCGTCCTTCGGCGCATTGGCGATCATGTCATCGGTGTAAGGCACGCCCACCGCCCGCAATGCTGCCAGATGCTCGCCAAGGTCACCCGTCTCCAACTGGTTGCGCAGCAGCCAGCGATAGGCAGGCATGTTGGACTCCGGAACCACGTCACGCGGGTTGTTGAGGTGAGCAGTCATCCAGTCGTCGGAATATTTCCCCCCGACGCGGGCCAGATCCGGTCCCGTTCGCTTCGAGCCCCACAGCATGGGATGATCATATTTCGACTCAACCGCCAGTGAATACGGCCCGTATCTCTCCACCTCGTCGCGCAACGTGCGGATCATCTGGGAGTGGCATGCATAACAACCCTCCCGGATATAGATGTTGCGGCCGGCGACCTCGAGCGGCGTGTAGACGCGCATGTCAGGCGCTTTTTCGACGGTCTCGTCGATCGTGAACAGCGGGGCGATTTCGATGAAGCCGCCAATGCTGGCGACAACAATGATGGCAAGGACAAAGCCGATCGCATTGCGCTCAAGCCGATAATGAAAATTGAACATGTCTTATTCTCCGGCCAGGGCGACTGGTGCCGCGGGCTGCAGGCCCAAAGGAATGTCGGAAGCAGAATCGGACGAGACAGGTACGGGCAACCGGATCGTCATGACAATGTTGTAGAGAGCGATCACCGCACCTGACAGGAACAGCAGGCCACCGAATGCGCGCGCGATGTAGTAGGGCTGCATGGCGACCAGTGAGTCGACAAAGGAATAGCTCAACGTGCCGCTGTCGTTGTAGGTCCGCCACATGAGACCCTGGATCACGCCGGAGTTCCACATTGCGAAGACGTAGACAATCGTCCCGGACAGTGCGAGCCAGAAGTGCCATTCTACCAGCTTGGCGGAATAGAGTGCCGGGCGCTTCCATAACCAAGGCGTCAGTGCGTAGAGCGAGCCGTATGTGATCATGGCGACCCAACCGAGCGCGCCGGCATGAACGTGGCCGATCGTCCAATCTGTATAGTGGGATAGTGAATTGACAGCGCGAATTGCCATGAAAGAGCCTTCGAAGGTGGCAAGGCCGTAGAAGATTGCTGCCAGCATCATGAAACGAAGGACGGCATCGTCACGCACCTTGTGCCAGGCTCCGTTGAGCGTCAGCAGCGCATTTCCGGCGGAGGCCCAGGACGGTACGAGCAGGACCACTGAGAACGCCATGCCAAGGCTCTGAACCCAGTGGGGCAGGGCCGTGTAATGGAGGTGGTGCGAACCCGCCCACATATACATGAAGGTGATGCCCCAGAAGCTGATGATCGACGTTCTGTAGGAATAGATCGGACGGCCCGCACGCTTGGGTAGGTAGTAGTACATCATCCCGAGAAAACCCGCCGTCAGGAAAAAGGCGACGGCGTTGTGGCCGTACCACCACTGCGTCATCGCATCCTGCACGCCGGAGAACAGTGAATAGCTTTTGGCGTGTCCGAAGGAGATGGGGACGGCGAGGTTGTTGATGATGTGCAGAAGAGCGACGACCAGGATGAAGGCCATGTAATACCAATTGGCCACGTAGATATGCGGTTCCTTGCGGCGCAGAAGGGTTCGAAGGTAGATTGAGAAATACACGACCCAGACCACGACCAGCCAGATGTCCGCATACCATTCCGGCTCGGCATACTCCTTCGACTGGGTTATGCCCATGAGATAGCCGCTCGCAGCCAGCACGCAGAACAGGTTATAGCCCAATAGCACGAACCATGGACTGAACTGATCCGGCAGGCGCGCGCGGGTTGTCCTTTGAAGAACATGAAATGACGTAGCGATGAGGGCGTTGCCGCCGAAACCGAAAATCACGCCACTGGTGTGGATCGGGCGCAGACGGCCGAAGCTTGCCCACGCGGCGTCGATGGTAAGTTCCGGCCAGGCCAGAAGGGCCGCGACCCATACGCCGACGAGCATGCCGATGACCCCCCAGATCAAGGTCAGGATGATACCGACCTTGCTGGGGTCGTCGTAATATTCGGAGAGCCGCGTTGCCGAAGGCTCGGGCGCGTCGTAGGAACGCAGCAGCGCCACGGCACCAGCTATTGCGCTGACTGCGATGACCCAACCGTGCGTCCCGATAAGATCATCGCGGCCAGCAGCGGCCATCGCCACGCCAACACAAACAAGGATGAGGAACGTAAACGCTGCAAGAACACGCTCATTGCCAGTCAATTGTGAAATCACTTCGATCGCCCCGCGTTAATGAAAGCCGTCGCATCGATTGGTTTGGCTGTGATCAGTCCAATCCGCGTCCGTTTTGTGTAGAATCCGTTGAGAGCAACCTAACGTGCCGCCACATCTCTTCTTTGATCCATGTCAAAGATGCCCGGACTTATTGTTGTCGGCCACCGGGGCCTTACGCGCAGGAAACGGGTGCGACAGTCTGTTTCGGGGGTCTGTGCTCAAATGATGTGTACTCTTGCCGTGTCTCGTGCCGGCGTGGGTGCCAGAGAAGAACCAATGCTTGGTGGCTTCGGATGCGATGAGATACATGATGGTAATGGCAAAGAGGCCGGCCATTATCGGCAGCGGCAATGGCACAAATCCGAACCAAGCTGCGTACGGTAATATAGGCGTCGCGACAGCCACCAGGAAAGTTCCGGCCGTCAGCCAGACGAGGAGGGCACTCGGCCGACTTTGCCAAAAGGCCTTTCTGGTGCGAACGACGAGAACGATCGCCAGCTCTGTGATAAGGGACTCGATTAACCAGGCAGTCTGGAACGTCTCGGCCGTTGCATGGGCAACAAAAATTAGAAAGCCAAATGTCATAAAATCAAAGAAGCTGCTGACGATGCCAAAGGTCAGCATGAAGCGCCGGACAAAGGCAATGTCCCAATGTCTTGGCATCCTGGTCTGATCCTCATCGACATTGTCAGTCGAGATCGCTAGGGACGGCAAGTCCGATAGGAAATTGTTTAGGAGTATTTGTTTGGCAAGCAAACAAACCAAGTGGGGAACTGGCCGGGATAGCTCGACTCAACTCCGATCCGGATCACGAAATCGCAGAATACGCAGTCCTTGTCAGAACCGACTTGCAGGGGCAGGGCCTTGGTTGGGAATTGCTCCGTCAATTGATCAATTTTGCAAGAGCGGACGGGGTGAAACAGATTGAAGGGCTCATACTCAGCGAGAACAAGAAGATGCTGACATTGTGCCGAGAATTTGGATTTTCAATTTCACACCATCCATCAGATCAAAGTCTCATGCTGGCAACGCTCAATCTGCAGCGAGCCTGATGACACGGTCGACGTTCAGCTCGACAGGAATCGACTGAAACTCTCTTCTGCGAGGAGGGAACGCGTGACGCCGCCAAAAACCAATTCCCGTACCCTGCTGTGGCCGTACGCGCCTGAGACGACCAGTTCCGCGCCCATCTGCCTGGCGAAACGAAGAAGGCTTTCACTCTCGTGTCTGTCCTTGATGATCTCGCTTCGCGCGGTCACGCCATGACGGCGAAGGAATTGGCAAACGTCGTCGATGCTCTCCTGAGTGAGAATGTCCGCGCCCCGGTCGACCGTCACGACCACCACCTCGCTGGCTTGGCACAACAACGGAAGGGCATCGACCACAGCGCGGCGCGCTTCGCGGGTGTCCTTCCATGCAATCAGGGCGGTATTGGTAAAAATGCGCCTCGCGCCCTTTGCCGCAACGAGGACGGGCCGACCAGCTTGCAGCACGAGATTGCCCAAATTGATGAAGCGCTCGGGATGACCGAGGGTAAAATCGTCTTCACACCCCGTGACAATCAGATCGGTCACCCTCGACATTTCAATAATGAGCCGAGTTGGATTGGCGACACCATCGCGCCATTCGCGCGAGACGTTGGTTCCTGCATGACTCTCAAATTCACGACGCAAATTTTTCATCCGTAGCTCGATTTCTTCGCGTTCGTGAGCCATGTCGCCGTCGGTCACCACACCTTCGGGCCATGCCATCGGAGCTGATGGAACCGCAGCTGCAAAGCCAATCAGGTGGGAGTTGAATCGAGCAGCGAGATTGATCGCGTAGTCCATGAGCGGCGCAACCGGACCGTCGATGTTGAGATTGGCGAGTATGGTTCTGTAGGACATCGCTGTCACCTTTCAAAAATACTGGTTCTTGCAGCGCCGGATGACCTATGGCTTTTCCACCAAGGTGATCCGGTAGGGACGCATGGCCTCGCCGTTGCCGATGGAGATGTATTCGCCCTGGGCGAAGCGTTCGTCGCTCAGATAAAAGGCAAGTTCGTCGTCGGACCAGCCTTGCGCGTAGTCGAAATACCATTGACCGCCTGGTTTCCTTCGCAGCCTGCCAATCAAGTCCTCGCCCTTGCGGCGAAAGCGGCGAACGCGGCACAGGCTCTGGTTTTCTTTCCATTCTACGGCGTCAAGCTGTCCGTACCCGTCAAGAGGCACCAGCAAATCATAGCCTTCGTGGGAATCGCCCTCGGGATGACCTTTCCCGCGTGCCAACACCAGCCGCACATGGCGGAATTTGGAAGTCAGATCTGTCAATTTGATCATCGTAAATCTCCTTGTTGGTGTGGAATCTATCGAACAAATTTTCGGCGCGCTTTGATCCAGCGCAAGGAGCCCTGCAATGCTCCGGCCTACGCTCAAGGCTTGGACATATGGTTCATCAAACAAGGATAGCTGCCATGTCGTGCAGGAGCGTGTTTAGTGTCATCGGGATCGATCAGTGTGACCGCGACATTTTGAATGCCATCCACCTCTGCAAGGAGCAGGACGCGCATCTGAGTGTCCTCATCGTGTCGCTTGCACCTACTCCGATCGGTGGTTATGGGGTTGTGGTTTCCGGAGCATGGTTGCTGGAGCGCGAGGCAGATATCGCCGCGATGAAGAAGCGCGAAAAGCAAATCATATCGCTTGTCCAGCATGCTGGACTCAGGGCTGACGTCGACAGTTACTATTGCGAAGGGGAATGGGCGGAGGAGATCATCGGGCAGCGTGCGCGATTTTCGGACGTCACCATTGTCGGTCCAGATCTTCTGCACCAGCCCGCGCTAAAATCGCCTGCATTAAGCGGAGCTCTGTTCCATTCCGGAAGGCCGATCTTGGTAGTGCCGACAGGCGCGCGTGCCACCTTGCATCCGCACAACGTCATGCTCGCCTGGGACGGGCGGATCGAGGCTGTGCGTGCGGCGCGTGAAGCCGTCAATGTCATGGCAGCGTCCGTCGATGTCCACGTCGCGATAGTCGATGGCGATTCAGACGGCGTGTCCGATGGCAGTCCACGAGCAAACATTGCCGCCTACCTGGCCAGACATGGCATAAAGGTGAAGATTGATCGGTTGCGCACATGCGGCATGTCAGTCGCAGACCTTTTGAAACAGCATGCGAGCGAAATCTCCGCCGACATGATCGTCATGGGGGCATACGGACACTCGCGCCTGCGCGAGCGGCTCTTTGGCGGCGTAACCAGGACCATGATCGAAACATCGCCAATCCCCGTTTTCATGATGCGCTGACAGTTTCTTACCAAGGTGACGAGATGAATATGCCGCAACCCATTGCCCGCTCAGCCATATCTTCGAGCCTAATGCATGCGGGGCTGACCAGTGCCGAGGCGAAGCATCAACTTGAAAAATATGGCCCCAACACCATCCGGGAAGACGCCAGCAGGTCGGTATTCGCTATCGCGAGAGAAATTTTGACCGAACCGATGTTGTTGCTCCTCGTTGTGGCGGCAGCGCTTTATCTCTTGATTGGCGATCTTGCGGAAGGTCTCCTACTGGCTGGTTTTGCTATTCTCACCATCGGGCTCATCTTGTATCAGCAGCAGCGAAGCGAAAACGCGCTTGCCGCGCTGCGGATGCTGGGCGCACCCACGGCGCGGGTCTTGCGCGACGGCAAGGAGTGCACCATTGGAGCGAACGAAGTCGTGGCAGGAGACCTGATGCTGCTCGATGAAGGGGAACGCGTTCCAGCCGACGGGATGTTGATAAGCAACTCAGGGTTGGTTGTCGATGAATCACTCTTGACGGGAGAGAGTGTTCCCGTCCGCAAGCGTGCAGGCGATGGCGGTCAGTTGGCCGTGCCTGGAGGCGACGACCAGCCATTCGTCTATTCCGGAACCCTTGTCGTCAAGGGCCATGGAGCGGCGATTGTGTTGGATACCGGACCCCGAACCCGTGCGGGAAGGATCGGCGTCTCGTTGGCTTCAATCGTCGTGGAAAGGACCCGACTCCAGATCTCGGTGAACCGTATCGTTCGGCTTTTCGCAGGACTGGCCGCGATCGTGTGCTGCGCCTTGGTCGTCTTCTACGGTGTCTATCGCGAGGACTGGCTGCAGGGCGTACTCTCAGGCATCGCGCTTGCCATGGGCATGCTGCCGGAAGAATTCCCGGTCGTTTTGACAATTTTCCTGGCCATCGGCGCATGGCGGCTGGCACGTATCAAGGTATTGGCCCGCCGGCCGGCTGTCATCGAAACTCTTGGAGCCGCCACCGTTCTTTGCGTGGACAAGACCGGGACGCTCACTGAAAACCGCATGCGTGTCCGGCACCTCGACACCTTGACCGACCAACTCGAAGTTGAGCCAGACTTACGTGACGTACCGTACGCCTTCCGACCGCTCGTAAATGCCGCATGGCTCGCGACTCGGCACGCATCCATCGATCCGATGGATCGGGCGGTAGCGGGACTGGCGTCTCGGGCCGGAGAGTACCGATCGACGGAATGGCCGATGGTTCGCGAATACGGCCTGAGGCCGGAACTCCTGGCAATGTCTGTCGTCTGGAAGGATGACATGGGCAACTTTGCCATTGCTTGTAAGGGTGCACCGGAGGCCATCGTCGACCTGTGCCACCTTACCGGTGAAAAGGCAGCTGCGATTATGGAACATGTTCAGGCCATGGCCGAAAAAGGCTTGCGTGTCCTCGGCGTTGGCATCGGGACGGCCGCGCGCGGTGAACTGCCTGAATCACAGCACGATTTCGATTTCACCTTTGCCGGGCTGGTCGGCTTCGAGGATCCTTTGCGGACAACTGTGCCAGCCGCGGTGAGTGAAGCATTCCGCGCGGGAATCTCGGTCAAAATGATCACAGGTGATTATCCAGCGACGGCATTGGCGATCGCTTTTGCTGCCGGCATAGACACTAAAGATGGCGCTGTCACTGGCGACGAACTCGAACATGCGGACGATGCAGAGATGAAGCGGCTGGTTTCCTGCGCGAATGTCTTTGCCCGCATCATGCCCGAACAAAAGCTACGAATTGTCGAAGCTCTCAAACGCCAGGGTGAGATCGTTGCCATGACTGGCGATGGCGTTAACGATGCGCCAGCGCTCAAGGCGGCACATATCGGCATTGCAATGGGAAAACGTGGCACAGACGTCGCCCGCGAAGCGGCAGGGATAGTGCTGCTCGACGAAGATTTTGGAAGCATCGTCAGCGCAGTCAAGATGGGAAGGCGCATCTTCGACAATCTGCGGAAGGTGATGATCTATATTTCCGCGATCCATGTCCCGATCGCTGGGTTGGCGCTTGTACCGCTGCTTGCAGGCATGCCGCCGCTTTTCTTTCCGGCGCATGTTGTGGTGATCGAGATGATCATCGACCCGATGTGCTCGATTGTTTTTGAACGCACGCCGGCCGAGCGAGATATTATGATGCGCCCGCCGCGGTCGGTTGAAGATCCGCTTGCAGGCATTCCTCAGGTTATCTTTGGCCTTCTGCAAGGCAGCGTGCTCCTCATCGTGAGCCTTGCGCTTTATCATGGACTGTTGTTGCAGGAAGCATCGGTCGAAACGGCCCGAACTGCCGCTTTCATTGCCGTAACGGCCGGGAACTTGTCGCTAGCCTTGGTAAACAGCAGCCGCGAGGCGGTCATTGTGCACATGTTTGAACGCGGTCGAATGACATTCTGGATCGCCGCGGCGATCGCAGCGTCGGTTGTTTCAATTTGCATTGTCCAACCCAATCTGGCCGAACTATTCGGATTTACCCGGCCCGAAATCGGACAGGCCGCGCTCGCTGCAGGTGCCGGAGTGGTTGCGGTGTTGCCGTTCGACATGGTGAAGTTTCTATCTGGTGTCCGACGAATTATCGGCTAGGCGGAAGATTGGCTGCTGCAGCGTTGCAGCCGATGATCGGAAACTTTCGAAGCTTTACCGTTGGCCTCTGAACCACGACAAGAGCGTTGGCCAGAAGGCCAATGCTGCGACGCAGATCGTGATCAGGGCCAGCATCACAAACATCTGCAGAACCCCAAAGTTTGTAGCATCGCGCGCCACAAACCATCCGGTGATCACCCCGGCGACAATCAACAGCACGCGAACGAACCAGCCAAACATCGCCGTTACTCGCCCGCCAAATCGCGTACTTTGACGAGGGCCTGCGAGAAGTCGTCGACAAAGCGCTTGATCTCAGTCCAATTGGTCAGCTCGTAATCGTGTTTTGTGTCAATCGGTCCGCCCTCGGCCGATGCGATGCGCTTGAGCATCCAGCGCTTGAAAAAGTCGTACTCCGTATACTTGAGTGCGCCGGCACAGTGTAGGACAAATCGAGGCTTCCATCCCGTCTCATCCATAAGCCTGACCGGATAATTTCTCGCCTCGGTCTTTTCCTCCTCATCGGCACTTGCAATGGAGAGCGACACGGAAATGAAGGCTGAGGGCATGTCGTTGAGAACCGTACCCCAATCATGGACATAGTGGACAAATGGAGACGGATAGCGACCAATATGAATAGGTGCGCACAGGATCGCGCCATCGCTTGTGCCCGGGTCGGCAAATCCGACCTGGTTTGCATCGGTCAACATCACCATGTGGCCTTGCGTCTCCAGGTGGCTGGCAACCGCTTCGGCGATCTTTCGGGTCTGACCCTCAATCGTGGAATAAAGCACCAGGAAATTCATGACGAGTCCTCCGATTTTGATCATCCGGGATTTATTTTCCGGGTGTTGCAAGCCTCGGTGATATGCGAGCCGCCCGCATTGATGCGCATCAAACTCCAGTGAAACGTGGTCGGAACACAGTGCTGTCGCAGCGTTTGGCGTGAAAAGGTCTCGCTGTAACGCCCGAGGGAAACGGGTCGAGATTCTATTGTCGCGGTCGGAGCAGCAAAAGTGGACGGGTTTCGGAAATCGCAACGTCATTGTAACGGGCGGCAAAGTTCATCTGTGGGGACTCGTCGGCTCGGAAGAAGAACGCAAGGCGCTTAGAGCACTTGTCGAGGGCGTGCCGGGTGTAAAGAGCGTCGAGGACGAGATGATCGCAGCATACAAAAAGTCGTGTTTATTGACCGCTGTCGCTCAAACGCGAGCAAATTCCTTCATTGTGAGAATATAGGCAATTGAAGACGTGAGAAATAGGACTGTGGGTCATTTGTGACTTTAGCATTGGGTGTTGCCCCAGGCAGTTCATTTGGTTGATCGGCGCTAACCCGTCCAATCAATAACGGCTCGCGCTTGGTGAAATCTTCGAAGACCAGCTCAAGGTATAATCTCCCTGAGGTCACAGAACCCGACATAGCTGTCGTTCCAATGCTGCTGTAAACACCTTAGAGTAACGGCCCGTCGGCCGGGCGAGTCAGTCTCCTGCCGATAAATGATGATCAATCCTGGATATGACTTCTTCGTTGGCCTCGATGGTATTCTGATAGCGCACCACCATCCCGTTGCACATCGCCGTCCATGCTCGGCTACCCGGCATTTTACCCAAAGCAAGCATTTCTTGAATATCTCTAATAAGCGCTTCGGCGTCTTCATTTACCTTGGCGAGTCGACCCCTCAAATCGTGCAAGTCCATTTTCTCCTCCTGTCAGAAATGCGTTGAATTCCCGGATAATGTCTCGGTCAATCGCAGCCCAGAATATAGCGCCAAACGTGTCTCGCACATTGATCTAGCGCAATGCAGACTTGCGGGCTCACCTCTAGTGCTTGGTCACGACATCGCTGTTTCATCCGGAGGGATTAAAATGCGCTTCAAGAGCTTGCTGAGCATCGTGGAGGTGAATCAAACCGACAACGACTTAAAGATTGCAATTGACCTCTGTTCGGAAATCAACGCCCATCTATCGATGATGGTTTTCGCTGTCGCGTCTTTGCCGCCAATCGGGGACTACCCTATTGGCACTGCCGATGTATGGGTGAAGGAGCGTCAGAGCGATCTTGCTGCTCTCAAAGAGAGGGTCAACACCGTGGAGATGCTGGTTAGGGATGCCGGCATTTCGGCTAGTATAACAGACGAATATCCCGAACCGGCGCAAATTGGACACATCGTCGGCAGATATGCGCGCTATGCAGACGCGACGATTGTTGGTCCCGATCTTCTCGCCAATGAAACATTGAAGTCCAAGGTAATCGACGGAGCCTTGTTTGAGTCCGGCCGACCGATCTTTCTGATTCCGCATGGCACCAAGCCGACGCTGCGTCCGAAACGTGTCTTACTTGCCTGGGATTTTGCCATAGAATGCGCGAGGGCAGCTCGCGAGGCCCTTGACATCATGGCATCTGCTGAAGCGGTGCACGTGACCATAGTTGATCCCGACACCAGTTCGATCGCCAATGGTCCAGAACCGGGAGCTGACATTGCCGGCTATCTCGCCCATCACGGAATCAAGGTTGACGTGGATCGTCTTCCGAGCGGAGGCGAACCGATTGCCGATGTTCTCAAACAACATGCAACGGACATCTCTGCAGATCTCGTCGTCATGGGCGGGTACGGACATTCGCGCACACGGGAGTGGATTTTTGGTGGCGTGACCAGATCCATGATCGAGGATCCGAGCGTGCCCATCCTCATGGCACGTTGAGGAAGGAAATCGGAACAGCGCGAACAGGGAGTAGTCCACCATGCAAATTATCGAGATGAACCAATTCGAAATCATGCAAGTGATTGAGAACGCGACCGTGGGACGGCTGGCCTGTGTACATGACGGCCAGCCCTACATTGTCCCGCTGAATTTTGCCCATCATTTTGGCGCGCTCTATGCCTTCACAACATTCGGGCGCAAGGTCGAATGGATGCGGAGCAATCCGAAGGTTTGCGTGGAATTCGACAACGTCTCTGCAACCAACGATTGGCAGAGCGTCATCGTCATGGGGCAATACGAAGAACTCACGCACGGTCAGGACACCAACGAAGCACGGAACGAGGCCTATGGACTTCTGAGCAAGCGAGCTGAATGGTGGGAACCAGCCTATGTGAAAACAGTGATCCGCGATCATGTGCGCCGGCTCGAGCCCGTCTATTTTCGCATCCTGATCACCGACAAGACGGGACATAAGGCGATGAAGTGACCGTTCGTAACGGTGACGTCTTCTCTTAGCGAAGCGGGTGAAGGTCAATCGGCGGGTCACTGGTCCCGCTCGCTCCAAGCAAACGGTCGTGCACCTGCATACCGACAACCATGCAGACGACGAAAACCGTCGGCTTAACCAACCCCATGGACAACAACGCAACTGCTGGGCCCGGGCACAACCCTCCAAGGCCCCACCCGATCCCAAAGATGGCCGAGCCAAGGATGAGCGTCGGATCGACCCCGGTCTGCGTCGATATATGGTATCTCGGTTCCAGGATGGGGTGAGTGGATATCCGTATGATCTGCATTCCGAGCATTGCCACGGCGACCGCTCCGCCGAGGACGAAAGCGAGGCTGGGGTCCCATGCGCCAAAGACATCCAAGAAACCTTGCACACGTTGCGGATTCAGCATTCCGGCAAGGGATAGTCCAAAGCCGAACAACGATCCAGAAACCAAGGCTATGGCTAGTTGTGCGTATGAATGTTTCATAGCCCGGCAATCCTCAGGATCGTCACAGCGGCGATGCCTGTGGCCAGAAAAGTGACCACTGCTGCCACCGAGCGGCGCGAAAATCGGGCGAGGCCGAGCACACCATGGCCACTGGTGCAGCCGGATCCCATCCGTGTCCCGAGTCCAACCAGAAATCCCGCGCAAATGATAAGCGGCCAAGATGAAGTGACCGCAACGACCGGCCAACGACCGAACAATCCATGAAACAGGATAGGGCCCAACATCAGTCCCGCGACAAACGCAGCGTTGAGACCTGTGTTGACGCCCTGCGCCAACCGCCCGACAATTCCGCTGATGCCGGCAACCCGGCCGTTGAACAGGAGGAACATCGTTGCGGACAATCCAATCAGCATACCGCCTATCAGGGCAGGCAAATAACGGTACATTTCCATTCTCGATCCTTGGCCGAGGCCCTTGCGTTCCGGCATGCCACGTGGCTTGCATAGCGAAAGATTGGACGGCAATTACGAACAATATCAACTCTTCCTGCTGAACTTTCCCAGGTAACTCGCGACGTCGACCCGAATTTTGGCGTCTAGTTTGAGAGCGGCCTGGTCAGCAATTCTGTTCATGGCGGCTAGCACTTCGAGCTTTCCCCATCCCGCGGCGAAGGCGTCGCTGAGCAGCTCCATCAACCGCAATTGGATGGCCAGTTCGCAATCCTCCGCGCGCTTGGGATCGTTCAGGCAGCGTTGCGGTCTCGCGATCATCAGATTTCCTTTCACGCCGAAGGTCCTTGCGGCTTCTCATGTTGCCGGATCAAGGAGAAGGTGATGGTCTATAGTAGTCTGGTCGAAAACTTGCACTTTGATCTCGGTCAAAGACGCTGGAGGTCGGCTTCGAAGCAAATTCAGGTTTGCCCGACCCGGGCCTCTGCAGGTCGAAATATTTGTGTGCGTTCCGTTTGACCTATGTCAATGAAGCGCCGCGACCTGCGTGGGATGGTCGGTGACCTGATTGCATTCTGCTTTCAGGCTTCGATCGAAGAATCCCATATGTCCTACGCCTTTGCATCTCAGCCCTCGGTATCCCTGTTTAACTCGGTTCCCTTTGCCCAGACCAGCCGGACATTGGCGATGGCAGCTGTGCATATACAGGCTCATTGGATAAAAGCCTTGACCTGCCTGCAAATCGAGTCTCTGGCGTTCGTCCAAAGCCGTTGCGAGCAGGACGTGAAGCTGATCGACGATCTCGTCACTTCAGAGAAGTATCACAACACGTTTGGGGTTTATGGAGAATTTTGCCGCGACGCAGCTTCGGCCTACGCCAACGAAACCCGCAAGCTGATGTCCATCGGACGTCGGATCGTCGCCGATTCGGCTAAATTTGCCAACGGCGAAGTCGACAGCGTTTTCGAAGACGTGACCGCGCGAACCATCGGACCTTGAGCCAATTCGGACTGCTGATTGTACCGTTTCTTCGCGCTGGCATTATTCTAATACCCAAGGAGGCCGAAATGTCCGACGATGCAGCAAGCACCGCAAAGCATCTCTCCCGTCAAGAGGTGGAACAGATCGATGTGTACTGGCGGGCCGCCAACTATCTGACGGTGGGGCAAATCTATCTCCTCGACAATCCTTTGCTCCGGAAGCCGCTGAAACTTGAGCATGTAAAGCCGCGGCTGCTCGGTCATTGGGGAACGTCGCCGGGCTTGAGTTTCATATACGCTCACCTGAACCGGATCATCCGAAAACAGGACGCGAACATGATTTACATATGCGGGCCGGGTCACGGTGGCCCCGCAATGGTTGCGAACGCCTATCTGGAAGGGAGCTACACCGCCCGTTATCCGGACGTCACCCGCAACGAAAAAGGCATGGGCAAGCTGTTCCGGCAGTTTTCATTTCCGGGAGGCATTCCAAGCCACGCCGCACCGGACGTTCCGGGATCCATTAATGAAGGCGGCGAGCTGGGATACTCGCTGTCGCACGCCTTCGGCGCGGCTTTCGATAATCCAGACCTTGTTGTCGCGTGCGTCGTCGGAGACGGCGAAGCTGAAACCGGGGCGCTCGCCACAGCGTGGCACTCCAACAAATTTCTGAATCCGCAGCGGGACGGGGCCGTTCTGCCTATTTTGCATCTCAATGGCTACAAAATCGCCAACCCGACGTTACTGGCCAGAATTCCGCACGAAGAACTATGCTCGCTTTTTGTCGGATATGGCTATGATCCGATTTTCGTCGAGGGAGACGATCCCGCGTCGATGCACCAAATGATGGCGGCGGCATTAGACGAGGCGATGACGAGAATTCAGTCCATCCAGACGGCTTCCAGGGAGGACTACGATGCACATGCGAACCGCCCGCGTTGGCCGATGATCATCCTGCGCAGCCCGAAGGGGTGGACGGGACCAAAGGAGGTCGACGGCTTGAAAACCGAAGGATTCTGGCGTTCCCACCAGGTCCCGCTTTCCGGACTTGCCGACAATCCAAAACACCTCAAGCTTCTTGAGGAATGGTTGCTCAGCTATGGGCCGGAAGAACTCTTTGATGCCAAGGGAGCGCCGATCGCCGAAATTGTTGAAACCACGCCTCAAGGCAGCCGTAGAATGGGCAGCAACCCGCATGCCAACGGCGGAATGTTGCGCAAGTCGCTTGAAATGCCAGACCTTGAGGCCTACGCGGTGTCCTTGTCGGAGCCAGGCGCTGTGAAGGCGGAAGGCACCAAAGTGATGGGCGCGTTTTTGCGCGATGTGATGCAGGCGAACGTCACATCAAGAAACTTTCGTATTGTGGGCCCCGACGAAACCGCGTCGAACCGCCTTCAGAACGTGTTCGAAGTCACAGACCGCACCTGGATGGCTAGCGTATTGCCGGAGGACACCAACCTTGGTCCCAATGGGAGGGTGATGGAAATCCTGTCTGAGCATACCTGCCAGGGATGGCTTGAGGGTTATCTTCTCACGGGCAGGCACGGTTTCTTCTCGTGTTACGAAGCCTTCATCCACATCGTCGACTCAATGTTCAACCAGCACGCCAAATGGTTGGACGCGGCCCGAGACATTCCATGGCGTCAACCGATCTCCTCGCTCAACTATCTCATAACAAGCCATGTCTGGCATCAGGAACACAACGGATTCAGTCACCAGGATCCTGGTTTCATTGACGTCGCCCTCAACAAGAAAGCCGATGTTGTACGTGTTTATCTCCCCCCGGATGCCAACACATTGCTTTGCATAACTGACCATGTGTTGCGCACCTGGGATCGGATCAATATCGTCGTGGCGGGAAAGCCGCCGCTATGGCAGTGGCTATCGCTGGAAGAGGCGCGGGTCCACTGCAAGGCAGGGCTAGGGATCTGGCATTGGGCCTCGACCGAGGGTGGCCTTGAGCCGGACGTTGTCTTGGCATGCGCTGGCGATGTGCCCACCCTCGAAACACTGGCGGCCGTCGGCATCTTGCGTGAATTCATGCCAGAGCTTCGCGTTCGGGTGGTCAATGTTGTTGACCTTATGGCGCTGCAACCGAAGGAACGCCATCCGCATGGGCTCGCCGATACCGAGTTCGATGCGATGTTCACAAAGGACAGGCCCGTCATTTTCTCCTATCACGGCTATCCGTGGACGATCCATCGTCTGACTTATCGCAGGACCAATCACCATAATTTCCATGTGCGCGGCTACAACGAGGAGGGCACGACAACGACGCCTTTCGACATGACGGTACTGAACGGTCTCGACCGGTTCAGCCTCGTTTTGAGCGTGATCGAACAAGTTGCTCCAACGGATCCGCAGGCAGCGCAACTGAAACAACTCATGCAGGCAAAATTGCTGGCCCATCATGACTACATCCGCCAGCATGGCCAGGACATGCCGGAGATCCTGAACTGGCAATGGAAAGCGAACGCCGGGCAAGCGCCTCCTGCATCACCGTCCACCAGCCCGCATTGAAGTCGTCCCGTGCTATCGTGAGGACAACGCGCAACAACTCCGGTGCTGCTGACATCATGGCCAACGCGATACTTGTTCTCAATGCCGGGTCTTCAAGCCTGAAGTTCGCAGTGTTCCAAAATAGGAAGGGGTTGCCGCCCCTTCTGCGCGGCAACATTTCGTCTTTGGACAAGAACCCGCAGATGAAGCTTGTGGTTGATGACAGCACACAAGCGGAACATGTTCGCCTGGATATGGAATCGAGCGACATCAAGGGTGCGATGCAGCTTGCTGTTGATGAAATTTGCAACCGTGGCCTTACTCCTCTTATCACGGCCGTCGGACACCGGATTGTCCACGGAGGTTCGGAATTTACGCGGCCCACGGTGCTGGATGCTTCGGTGATTGATAAATTGCGTGGCTTTGTGCCACTGGCACCTATGCACCAGCCGCGAAACCTCGAGATTATCGATGGCGCAGCAAGAGTTTTCCCGAAAGCCATTCAATTCGGATGCTTTGATACGTCGTTTCACTTCGGCCGTCCAAGGCTGGCCACACTCTACGGGCTTCCACGCGCGCTGGAACAGCAGGGTTTGCGGGCCTACGGGTTTCACGGGATTTCCTACGCCTACATTGCATCGCGGCTGAAATCGCGACACGGTGCGCGTGCTGGAGGAAGGGTTATTGTTGCCCATCTCGGCAGTGGTTCGAGCTTGTGCGCCATGAAGGGCGGCAAGAGCGTTGCAACGACAATGGGTTTTTCGACCTTGGATGGTCTTGTAATGAGTACGCGCTGCGGGTCGATTGATCCTGGCGTTGTCTTGCATTTGTTGCAGCAGCGCGGCATGTCGATCGAACAGGTCGTTCAGATGCTCCACAATGAATCCGGCATGCTAGGCGTCTCCGGCATCTCGGGAGACATGCAGTCGCTCATTGAATCCGATGAACCGTCTGCCAAAGAAGCAGTCGATCTTTTTGTCTATCGAGCTGGCAGGGAGATTGGATCCATGGCCGCGGCTCTGTCTGGGTTAGACACATTGGTTTTCTGCGCGGGCATAGGCGAGAACTCACCGCTTATCCGCCAAAGGATCGGAGAGGCTGCTCGATGGCTTGGCGTGGAGATCGATGCGCAGCGCAACGGGCGGGGTGATGAATTGATCAGCGGCCCACACTCCGCAGTCGAGGTGTTCGTCATCCCAACCGATGAAGAAAAGGCGATTGCCGTTGAATTGATGAAATTGCCATCAGAAAAACGCAGTGTTTCCCGCGCGAATGTCTGACGAAGGCCATACTGCGGCCGACCATCCGCATACAACATTATTATCGACGAGCACACGCGGTGATGAACACAACGCCGATCGCTACTTGCGGCGCGGGTAAGCCGCTATTAGGCGCAGTGCGCCTGATCTCGCTGCCGCCTTTCAGTGCGAAAACAGGATTGGCAGGCGAACATCGTTCAAAACGTCTGCCGTCGCGCCACCCAGGACGAAATCTCTGATACGCGAATGACCAAATCCGCCCATGACCAGAAGCTGCACTCCAAATTCCAGCGCATGTGCCTGAATGGCCTCTCCAATCGCGCGGTCCCCCACGCGGAGAGTGAGAACCTCAGCGTCGAGACCGCGCCGCTGTAATGCAAGCGCTAGTTGTTCGCCGCTGTTCTTGTCGATGGGCTTTTCATCCAGCACCGTGGCAACCGAGATTCGCTTCGCGCGCAGCAAGAATGGCGTTGCGTCGGCGAGGGCCCGCGCGGCAACCCGGCTCCCGTCCCATGCGATCATCACATGGTCGATAACGCCAACAGTCATGGCAGAAGGAAGGAGAATGACAGGACGGCCGGAGTTGAAGAGGACCTCCTCGGCTACTACTCGAATTGAAGAGTTAGCGGAATCCCATTCCATCAGCGAGAGATCGCCGTATCTTGCTTGTGTGGCAGCAATTTCGCCGATGCCAGAAGGAGGCGCATTTGTTTCATCTGTCGTTACGGCTACACCTGCTTCGACGGCCGCGGTCCTCAAAGCGTCCAACAATGTTTTCCCCGCCGCGCGGCTCTTGTTTTCGGCTTCCCGGATCATCTGCGGAACATCCAGTAAAATTCCGGAGAAAGCGTTGGAAACGTCAGGGATGTCCACGTAAATACACTGTGCGCGCACATCCAGATCGAGGTGTTTTGCCACGGCGATGGCGTTCATGACGAACTTCTCCGAACTCGCGTCGGGGTAAGTCAACAACGGTAAAAATCCCAATGTGCGCATCTGCTTTCTCCTGTTCTTTCGGGCGACTGAAGGCCGCAATGCACCTGCACAGTATCAGTCGTTACTTATGGGTGTGAGCTTATGACATGCCGTTGGACTGTGCTTTGATCCATCGCAAGCCGAGAGCTAACAAGCTCATTTTGGATAAGCGATGAGAGCTCTCTTTAGTCTATGCTCCATAGCCAAACAGCAAAACAGAATCTCAGGCAAATCAGTGCAAGGGAAATTCTGTTGAGGCCGACTGCTCATCTCAAGGTGTGCTGTCTGCTCCAACGCCGATGCGCGTGCCTTCCATACCTTGCAGGATGGCGGCAGCGTCTCCAAGAGAACCAATGTATGCGGATTTTCCGGTGGTCTGGGCGAATTCGGCGGCGGCGGCGATTTTGGGATCCATTGATCCGGACGCGAAACTCGCGCCTCTCATTGACACGGGATCAATGGTTTCAAGCTTGACAGGTAATGCCGATGTGGACATCGCGGTCCTGAGCGCGCTGCGACTAAATATAGATCCGAGTAATCAAAGGGTCATTGGCAATGCTATTTTGATTGCACTGGCCACCAACGGCGGGGCGCGCGATCTTGGCGGCAGCTACAGGTGGTCCGAAATATGCATTGCCGCTGATGGGGATCACCGTGCTGGCACTTGGACTCGGCGCGGCATCGCTATTGATCTATTATTGACGAGCCCGGGTATCATGGACGCCTTTGGGTTCCCTCTCGTTCATTTTTCTTGGATCGTATCGAGGTATCTGATGATGCTTGAGATTTCTCTCGGTCCAACCTGAAACTCCGGCATATCAGGATGGCCAGTGGATATGCCTTCGGCCAATGATTCCTCAAGATTGATCAGCGGATAGCGTTTTGAAAGGGTGCGAAATGCAGGAGCGTCGGGACGCCTGCTTTTACCGCTCCGCCCGACTGCATGGCATCCGGAACAGTATCTCTCCACCAAAGATCTGCCACCAGCCACTGCCGATCGTTGGTTGTTCGCGTTTGCCGGCGTTAGGCTCGACACCAGGAAAACCAGGAACGAGATCAGTACGACACAGGTACCATTCGAGGCAACCCGCCTCCCACCATGCCGTGTTAGCAGCAGCCGCCTGATAGCGCACATGGCCTAACACCCCACGCATGTTCGTGCAGGCAAAGTAACATGACTGCATGCCGTCTCAATCTCCTCGAGGACCAGTTGGACAACGGTATCAACCGATTGGTCGGCGTCAATGTGCCGCCAACGGACGGTACCGGCATCATTGGCCTCCTGCATCTCCAGTACCTCTACGGTTGCATCTGACGCACTGTTCGTCCGCGCTTCTATCCGTGAGGTTAATGTTGAATGATCCGCCTTGAGCCAAATTCCCACGAACGGGGCTCCAAGTGCCTTCCCAACACGTTCGATCAAAATGCGATTGCAGGGCTTGTCAAAAACGGCGTCGACAATGACAGAACCCCGGCAGGTCAGTGCGGCTCCCTGCTTTATCGTACAGGCTCTTGTAAACGACTTCTGAAATTTCCGGTCAATAAGCCTCAGTGGGAAGTCTTTCGGTTGCTCTGACACCGAACATAGCCTTGCGTATGCGGTCGCTTTCAAAAATTCGCGCGCCCGGCGCGCATCCGATATATGGGGCCAGTGCCTCTGCGGTGGTTGACTTGCCGGATCCGCTTAACCCGCCGATCGCGATCAAAAGCGGCAAGGGCGGACCCAGCAGAGCAATCGCAAGATTGAAGTACGATCGAGCCTCCTGTCGCAGCCTGGTGGACTTTTCCGCGCCCAATTCCACCTGGGTTGCGGTGACGTGGGCGCGAACCGCAGCACGCAGCGCCATGAAGAAAGGAAGGACTGCAACTCCCTCGTCGTCATCCGCTAGGTCGAGATAATGGTTCATGATCAGATTTGCGTGGTCGCGCAGGTCACGATGCCAAAGGTCCATCAACAGAAATGCCAGATCATAGAGGACATCGACAGTCGCAATCTGGTCGTTGAATTCGATGCAATCGAAAAGCCTGGGTCCATCCTCGGACAGATAGATGTTTCGCAGATGAAGATCTCCGTGGCAGCGCCTGATCATTCCCGCAATTTCGCGGCGGTCCAGCTGTCTGCGATGCGCTTCCAGTGCTGTCCGGAATGCATCGCTGAACGCCTCAGCTTCGGACTCGGAAAACACGTGGCTTGTTGCAAAACCACGCTCGTTGACGTCAAGCACCGCTTCGATATTGGACGAACCGCTAGTGGCGTGGACAGCAGCAATTGTCCGATGGAATTTCGCGATCTCCAGCGCGGTGGTGTCCATCAGCCTCGGCGTAAGTTGGCCCGCTCCAGCCATTGTGTCGAACAAATGTTCTTGGGAGAACCGCTGCATTTCAACGACAGCATCGATCGTTTCATTTGTGTCATCAAAACACAGCTTTCCATTAGCACCCCGCGTAACCCGACGAACGCCGAGATAGAGTTCTGGTGCCGTCTTGCTGTTGAGCTCGACCTCCTTCAGGCAACAGGCAAGCCGCAATGCTGGCGTTGAGAAATCGGCATATGGAAATTTGACAGCGCGCTTAAGTTTGAATGCTCTGTTTGCTATGAGGAAAACCAGCGATATGTGCGTTTCAATCAGCTCGACCGTGCCATCCAGGCCGTAGCTTTCGGGACGTTTTAGGAACTCAATCGTCTCGCTTTGATCATGACACATTGTGTCGGCTTTCCAGCAGTTGCCCTCGCGCACTCACGCATCACGCGAACGCATTCAATGTTCCGAATCTGTGCGCAATCCTATCATGCCGACGCTCGTGTGAGTTGATTTGGATCAAGGCATTCGTACGCAGGACTACATATCCTGTGACTTCAAACGTCCAAACTTGGGCGCAGCAGCATTCAAGGGAAATCCAATGTCCATCAAAACGATAATGTGCGTTGTGGGCATGAAGGTGGGAGATGAGGATCTCAAGTCGGCGGTTGATCTGTGTACTGAGAACAATGCCCACCTTTCGGTCCTTGTCATCTCATTGGCTTCGCCACCTCCCATCGGTGACTACGCAGCCACACTATCGGATGCCTGGCTGAAGGAGCGGCAACACGACCTTCAGGGATTGGAAAAACGTGCCAGCAAAATCGCGCAACTGCTTGGGCAATCGGGAATTTCGGCCAGCGTCCAAAGCGAATATGCTGAATTCGTCGGGGCAGCCGAAGAGATCGGCCGCCATGCCCGTTATTCGGATCTGATTGTTGTCGGCCCCGAAGTTTTGAAATCCGAGGTACTAAACTCCAAGGTCGTGGAGGGTGCTTTGTTCGAATCCGGCAGGCCCGTCCTGATTGCGCCTTCCGGAACGACACCGACATTAACTCCAAAACATGTGCTCCTGGCATGGGATTCGCGTGTGGAAGCTGCCCGCGCGGCCCGAGAGGCGATCGACATGCTCATCAAGGCCGAAGATGTTCACGTGACACTTGTCGATCCAGACACGAGCTCGGCAATGAATGGACCGGAGCCCGGAGCCGATGTCGGCACGTACTTGGCCCGCCATGGGGTGAAGGTGATTGTGGATAGGCTGCCGAGTGGCGGCGATCCGATTGCAACTGTCCTCAATCAGCACGCCGTGGACGTCTCTGCCGATCTAATTGTGATGGGAGGATATGGTCACTCTCGTCTGCGTGAACGCGTGTTCGGCGGTGTGACCAAATCGATGATCGATGATCGACGCTCCGAAGCTTCCCATCCTCATGGCGCGCTGAGTTGATCCGAGTCAATGCCGATACACCGCCATAAAACCATAATCGATCGTTGGAAGGAGCGGCGATTCCGCCTGCTTCGAATAGAAGGAATCCCTACCGTGAACGATATTATTTTAAGACAGAACGTCATTGATGAACTTGAGTTCGAACCAAGCATAGATGGTGCCCACATCGGCGTGACGGCCGAAAATGGAGTGGTCACACTTTCGGGTCACGTCAAGACGTATGCTGAGAAGAACAAGATTGCCGACGTGGTATGCAGGGTAAAAGGCGTGCGCGGAATCGCCCAGGAAATTGAGGTTCGCCCTCGGGGCGAACATCGTACCGCAGACGATGAAATCGCCAAGCGGGCATTGAGCGTGATCCGGTGGAACACGGTCATTCCCGAGGGAGCCGTTTTGGTCAAAGCGCAAAATGGCGTTGTGACGCTCACGGGCAAGGTAGAGTGGAACTATCAAAAGATTGCCGCTGCCGAAGCCGTTCGTGGCCTGAGTGGTGTAATCGACGTATTCAACCACATCGAAGTTCAACCACGGGTCACCGCCTATGATGTCAAGAAACGGATCGAGGACGCGCTGAAAAGAGTAGCGGAAGTCGAAGCGAAGAGCATCGTTGTGGATGTCGACGGCTTTGGGAAGGTGAAACTCGAAGGAAACGTGAAAGCGTGGTCGGAACGCATGGCCGTAGTGCGTGCAGCTTGGTCAGCGCCCGGAGTAAAAATTGTGGACGACCGCATCGTCGTTGTATGATGGGCCGTGGGAAGCGGAATTTGAACACGCGTTGCACTCATGTTGGAGACGGCATGAGAAAGGAAATGCAAGCAATGGTTCTCCATAAAACTGGAGAACCATTGCTTTTCGAAAAACGCGAAATTCCGCAGCCGGGCCCCGGCGAGCTGCTGATCGAAGTCGAGGCCTGCGCCGTGTGCCGTACAGACCTTCACGTGGTCGACGGCGATCTCAAAAATGCACGGTTGCCGCTCATCTCGAGGACACGAAGTAGTCGGGAAGGTCGTTGAAGTTGGAGAGGGCGTTATTGCAACACGTCTTGGGCAACGTGTCGGCGTACCATGGCTGGGACACACGTGCGGGCGATGCGATTATTGCAGGAGAGGGGCCGAGAACCTCTGCGACGCCCCTATATTCACTGGATACACTCGTGACGGCGGATTCGCTACGCACGTAATTGCCGACGATAGTTTCTCCATTGACCTTGATCCAGGTGCGGATGCGGTTTCTCTAGCACCGCTTTTATGTGCCGGGTTGATCGGTTTGCGTTCTCTCAAGAAGGCTGGCGAAGCCAGGAAAATCGGACTTTATGGTTTCGGTGCCGCAGCGCACATCATCGCGCAAATATGCAAGTGGCAAGGGCGGGAAGTCTATGCGTTTACCCGTAAAGGAGACTTGCAAGCACAAAGCTTTGCCAGAAAGCTGGGTGCTGCTTGGTCAGGTAGCTCGGACGAAAAACCGCCCGAGGAACTTGATGCCGCGATCATTTTCGCGCCGGCAGGCGATTTTGTACCAAGAGCATTACGAACCGTCCGCAAGGGTGGCCGTGTTGTTTGCGGTGGTATTCATATGAGCGATATTCCGAGCATGCCATATGCGGCAATCTGGGGCGAACGCGAGCTCGTTCCAGTCGCGAACCTGACACGAGAGGACACCAGGGAATTCTTTCCAATTGCGGCCGAGGCCGGAGTCCGGCCAACTACCAGTCGCTACTCATTGTACGAAGCCAATACCGCACTGAAGGATCTGCGGTCCGGAGGTTTGAGCGGAGCGGCGGTAATTATCCTCAGGGAATCAGCCGAGACGGAAATCATCTTTATCCTGCTCACATCCTGTACATCGTTAGCTGGCGGCGACGCGATCCAATCGTTGATTAGAGGTCTAAACAACGACCCCGAGATCTTTATTCCAGACCTTCGACAGCGAAAGCCCGGTACCGCGCGCCTCTATAGCGATGGTGCGCTGCCTGTTGATAACCAGTTCCGTTGTACCAACTCCGTAGAGCTTCAAAGCTGGGAAACTTCGCGATTGCCACTCCTTCAGGTATCGGTCCTTCAAGGACCTCTTGCCGGCCAAATGCAGCCAGGAACTGAACGACAATTCCCGCAGGGGTGGGAGCTGCCTTGGCCTTGTAGATGTCGAGTTCCGCCTGATCAAGGGTCTCTGCACGGATAAAAATAACATAGACGCTCATTTGATTTTCCCTTTTTGACAGCGCGTCAGCGTGGCTGCTGACGCGCTCTTCACGTCAGTGTCGGATGACGACCTTGCCAAAGACGTTACGGGCTGCAAAATGATCCCAGGCTGATTTCAGGTCCTCAAACTCGTAGACGTTGTCAATTACAGGCTTGATGGAATGTTGATCGAATACCCTCAGCATTTCTTCGAGGTCGAGCCGGTTGCCGACCACCGTTGGCCGCAGAGTGGCCTGGCTTTGAAAAAGGGACATGAAATCAATTCCGCCAGCGACGCCGGCGAGGACCCCTACAATGGAGATGTGACCGCCGAGAGCAACAGCTTTGAGCGACTCTGTGAGCGTCTCAGGACCGCCAACCTCAACGACGTGATCTACGCCCGAGCCGCCGCAGAGTTCTTTCACGGCAGCACCCCATTCCGGGGAGGCCTTGTAATCGATGACGTGATCGGCACCCAGACTCTTGAGCCTTTCGGCCTTTTCTCGGCTCGATGTGGTTGCAACAACCTTCGCACCGAACGCCTTCGCCAGTTGCAGAGCGAACAGCGAGACACCACCCGTGCCTTGCGTCAAGACCGTATCGCCGGCACGGACGCCCTTTACCGCCGACCATGCCGTCAAGGCCGCGCAAGGTAGCGACGCAGCTTCTTCAAAGGACAAATGTTCCGGAACGGCAACAACGGCTTCAGCATCTACGACTTTATATTCCGTCAGCCAGCCATCGTGGTGCGCGACCCATTGCTCGGTGTCTGCGGTATATTTTCCGCCAAAAAGATTAGGGAAAAAGTTCCCCAGGACTCTATCGCCTACAGCGAAGCGTTTCACCCCGTGTCCAACTTCGATGACCTCTCCGGCACCGTCGGAGAAGGGGACGCGTCCCACCGGAATTGGAAGGGGATACCAGCCGTTGGCGATGATGATGTCCCGGAAATTGATTGAGCTTGCTCTCACGCGGAGTAGGACTTGCCCATGAGCCGGCGATGGGATTGCCTCCTCTTTCAGCGTCACGCCCGAAGCTCCCCCGAGCTCTTCTAGACGATAGGTTCTCATTGAAGATTTTGTCATGGTGTCGTTCCTTCTTGTTCAAACAAAAAGGTAATCCGACTAGCATTGTTACATAATCCGGTTCAGTATGCACAGCGTGTGTAGCAGGGCTGAACAATGGATCGATCGACGTTTGACGGGATGGCCGTCTTTTTGGCAGTAGCCGAGTTGCATGGTTTTCGGGCTGCTGCAAAGCGGTTGGGGCTGACACCTTCGGCGATCAGTCAGTCGATCCGCACACTTGAAGAACGGGTTGGTGCCCCCCTGTTTCTGCGGACCACAAGGAGCGTCGGCTTGACGGAGGCCGGAATGCGGCTGCTGTCGCATGCCCGTCCGGCGATGGAGATGTTAACGACAGGCTTGGCGGCCGCGTCCGATCTTGGCGCCGAGATCGGAGGTCGCCTCCGCATCAACGCACCGCGCCCGAGCCTGCCGCTTCTAGTCAATCGTCTCTTGCCGGATTTCCTGGAAGAGTACCCGAAAGTGCAACTGGAACTGGTCGGCGACGATAGCTTGGCGGATATTGTCGAAGAGGGGTTCGATGCCGGCATACGCCTCGGAAATTATGTTCAGCTGGATATGATTTCCATCTGGCTGACCCCTCCAGAGCCGTTTATCATCATTGGTAGCCCGGATTTATTTGCTCGAAATGGAAGGCCAAGTCGTCCCGACCAATTGAAAGATTTCCGTTGCATTGAGCTGAAACTTGACAGTGACGCGGATAGCCAATGGCACATGCAAGAGGACGATGTTCCTGTGGCCGTTCAAATTCGTGGAGTTCTCGTCGCTAACGATGTCGATACATGCGTGCGAGCCGCCTTAAGAGGTGTTGGGTTGTTTCGACTACCACGATCGATCGTGATGCACCATCTCGTTGCGGGAGCGCTTGAAACCGTCCTTGACGAGTTTGCGACTGGTATTCCCGGCCTGTCGCTCTATTACCCAAGTCGCAGCCAGTCGCTCCCAAAGTTGCGAGCGTTCATAGACTTTGCAACGAAACGCATGCGCCGGGAATTCCAAAGTGAGGATTATATCGCCATGGGGAACCCTGCCGGGCAACAAACCAACACACGACCGTGACGTTTCGCGTTTCAGACGTCAGGTCACCCAATGTGTTACGATCTGAGAAGGGAGCGAATACCAGCGGCAATGCGATTACTAACAACTGGGGCTTCGGACCGTCCTCTGAGGCCTCACCTTTGAGACACTCCCGGAGCCAAGTCACGCGTTCACCATTGACTTTAGAATGCTCAACGCAGCGGCGAGCCTCTCGAGCCATGTCGTGGCAATTTACTGTTACTTTTTAGACCAGTTTCCTGCCGGGATGGGCCGATCCTCGACGATCTCGATAAGGAGGCCGTCGGGCCCACGGACGTAAAAGCTTGTATGCCCGTGTCGCGGATCGATCTGCAGTTCCTGAACAATCGGAACACCGGCGTTCTTTATTCGCGTCAAGGCGGAGCCCGCAGCCACATATGAGAAGGCGAGGTGGTTGATGACGCTTCCCTCGGTCGGGCGGAAGCCATCTTCTGGCCACAGCTCCTTTCCGGCAAACTGGTTGCCGTTGTCAGGCGTCGGGCGCGCGAAAATTACGATGTCGACATTGTCGACCCGGACAACGTTCAGGAGCACACCGAAGAACTCGACGGCGCGCTCGTGTTGCGGCTTCATTGTCGGCAACAGGTCAAGCGATCGACTACATATCGTCTGAGAAGACCGGTCTGATACCCTGAACGGCATCGCCTAGAGGCTCCAGCACCTTCAGTTCGTCGTCTGTCAGATGAACGTCGATAGCCGCCAGGTTTTCGTCGAGACGACTACGTTTGCGCGTCCCGGGAATTGGCACGACAGTGAGGCCGTGAACGGTTGCCCGACCGTGAACCCACGCCATGGCGATTTGAGCCGGCGTCACGCCACGTGCTTGCGCGAGGGTCGATATGACCGACACCAGTCTCGCGTTTGCATCAATATGCTCTCCGGCAAAGCGGGGGAAGACATTCCGGACGTCACCAGCTTCAAGAGCGGTCGCCTTCACGGTGCCCGTCAACATGCCGCGGCCAAGAGGAGAATAGGGGACGAAAGCGATGTTCAGCTCTGCGGCGGCGGGGACAACGCTTTCCTCGACGTCACGGGAAAAGAGTGACCATTCCGATTCGAGGGCCGCGATGGGATGGATGCTGTTAGCGAGGCGAAGCTCTTCGCCCGTAACTTCCGAAAGCCCTATATATCGGACTTTACCGGAAGCGACCAAGTCGGCCATCGCGCCGACGGAATCTTCGAGCGGGACCTTACGATTGCGGCGGTGCATGTAGTAGATGTCGATCGTCTCGATGCCGAGGCGACGAAGAGAAGCTTCGGCTGCCTGAAATATATACTCAGGCCGGTTGTCGATGAAGTAGCCCTTCGCGGGATCATCATGGGGAAAAAAACCGAACTTCGTCGCCAGGACTACCCTGTCCCGATTGGCGCGAACGAACGGACCGAGAAACGTTTCGTTCGCACCATTGCCGTACATGTCGGCAGTATCGATAAGGGTTACACCACGATCAAGAGCGTGGTTGAGAGTGGCCATGCTTTCGGACTCATCTGTTGCACCGTAAATATCGGTGGCCATGGCCATGGCGCCGAGACCCTGCGCCCCTACGGTGGGGCCGTTCATCCCAAGTTTAACTGCTCGAATTTGTGTTTTGCTTGTCATCTCTGACCTCCTGATGTTGACAAGCAGGGTTTATAAGTATGGAGTATAGTCCATAGTCAAGAGGGTTTTTCATGCTGATCTCAAGTTTCGCGAAAGCGACCGAAATGACCACTGATACCGTGCGCTTTTACGTCAGGCTTGGTCTCTTGAAACCCGAAACGACAAGCAAGGGCGGCAGACATCCCTATATGATTTTTTCCGAGAAAGACCTCGATCGAGCTATGAAAATCTCGATCCTGCAATCTCTTGGCTATGCGTTGCGAGAAATTGCGCCCTTGCTTGAGCAAGATGCAGCCGGCATTCTGACTCCAGAGCGGTCGAAGGAGTTGCTTGCAGAGCAACTCGCCAAACTTGTCGACAAACGTGACCATCTGGATCGAATGATCGCCTATGTCGAGAGCAAGATTGAATCTCTTAATGATGTCAATCTGCAACCCCCAGACTTTCGAGACTATGTCGGACAACGAAAATAAGGCTGCAGGTCTTTTCCGCTTTGATCGAGATAAATCATCTGTTCCGTACCCTATCTAAGGGCAATGCTCGACCAGCGGAGTAACTACGCATGGCGAAACCTGATCGAATATCCCGAACGGTCGCCAGAGAAAGCAGCTGCCGCAGTACGGTTGCTTCGTATGTGGCCATGTCGGGAACGACGACCTCGACCAGAAAATCGACATCGCCTGAAACAAGATGACACGCTATGACCTCGGGCATGGCGAGGACCGCCTCCACAAACGCGTCAGCCTGGTCTTGTGCATGACGCTCGACGCGCACACCAGCGAAGACCGTAAGCCCAAGCCCCACCGCCTGGCGGCTTAGGACAGCACGATAGCCTTCAATAACACCTGCGTCCTCCAGCAACTTTACGCGCCGGGAGCACGGCGACGGCGAAAGTCCGACGCGATCGGCAAGGGTGATGTTGGGTAGACGCGCGTCAGTCTGGAGCTCGAGCAGAATCTTGAGGTCAATCGCATCCAAGGCAAAATTGGTGTTATTGCTCATTTTCGATCCAATAAATTCGTATTTCTGCCAATTTAGGCCATCCTTACGCGCGTCTTTAGCACCATCGTTATGCAACTATCCGCTACAAAAATCAACGTGGCCCACGGCGGCCGCGACTGCCAATAGGCTCAACATCGGCGAGGACACCGCAGTGATTCCAAGCCAGCCAAGCGCGCTCAACCATCGTAAGTGAGGACGACCCATGTCTATTTTGCCGCCGAGGCTTCCTCGGACCGATCACCCTAAGAAGATCATCATTGCTGGCGCTGGCATGAGTGGTTTGATTGCTGCTCTTGAACTCGAGCGCGCCGGCCACGACGTCACGATCATTGAAGCCCGCGATCGCGTCGGCGGCCGTGTGTATACACAGCGGGGAAGCGATGGCATGCCCATTGCCGAGGCGGGGGCAGGTAGAATACCCCGTTCTCACCGATGGGCCTTTAACTACATCGAGCAAATGGGCCTGACCGTTCATCCACTATATCCTAGTGGCCTGCGACCTGCGGCGCTAATAAATGGAAAGCGTTGGCCCATCGATCCAGACCTCGACCTTGCAACAACGGTCTCGTTGCCGGACAACGAGCGTGCACTTGGGTATGAAGGCCTCGTCAAGACATACCTCCTCGACAATGTGGAGCGGCTGCTTGCCGCCAAAGTGATCGACACGCCCTCATGGCCTCCTCATGACATGGCGGACCTGGATCGCTTCAACATTATAGACCATCTCCGCGAGCTCGGCGTATCACGCGAGGCCATCAAGCTTCTGACGCTCGGAGCGTTCCCGACGGCGATTTCGCCCCTTATGCTGTCCCGGGTTTTGGCGCACTACGACCGCAACAGCCTGTCGATCATAGACGGTGGCAATGATAGCCTCCCAAGGGCAGTCGCGGCGCGTCTCCGCTCAACGATTGTGCTGGACGCTCCGATCAGGGCGGTGAGGCAGTATCCCGATCGGGTAGAGGTCACCTTTAGCAGTGAAGATAAAACGGTCATGTTGGTGGCCGATGCGTTGATATGTACCATTCCATATTCTGTTCTCACGAACGTGACGTTCGATCCGCCACTGAGCCCGGAGAAACAACAGATCGTCGCCGAAATGCGCTATATCAACGCCTCAAAAGTCGCCTTTCGCACAAGCTTTCGATTTTGGGAGGCTGAACACTTCAGCGGATTTGCCCAACTTGATACCGGAGCCGAAGTCTGGAGCCCGCAGTGGCCGAGCAACGGCGAGAAAGGCGTGCTCCAGTTCTATCAGCAGGGAGACCGTGCCCTGGAGATGGATAGCATGAGCGAGACAGAAAAGACGCGGTGGGCGATAGAGCGCATCGAGGAGGTCTTCCCCGGCGCTGAACGGCATATCGAAGAAACTGTCAGTTACTCTTGGCAGCTCGATCCCTGGGCGAAAGGCGCCTATGGTATTGCGCGGGCCGGTGATCTGACCAGATGGAAAGGCAGGATTGCTGTGCCGGAAGGCCGTGTGCATTTCGCAGGCGAGCACACGTCGGAGTATGCCGCGTGGATCGAAGGCGCTGTGCGGTCGGGCCATCGGGCGGCGAGCGAAGTCAACGATGCAGCCGATCACCTCCCGTACACGGGCGCGCAAAAATAGTTCGACAGGTCTTTAGACAAACACGGCTGCTCTCGGCCCCGCCGGGACCAAGTTGGCAAGCGGAAACGCTATCCGCTCAGGCCGGGCTGAATGATAGCCGCGCTCTACATAAATCCATGATCAACCATCTGAATTTCAGCATTTTTCAGGTTCGCTAACATTGCTTAAGTCGACTGAAGAAGCACCGCAGCCTACGGTCGCAGTACAGTGTAAAGGCCGATCCTAGTGCCCCAACTCCACGAGCCTTTACAAAACATTGGTCAAAATGGCCAAGCCGTTGACAGTCGTTGTCGACGCAACCGAACAGGGAGCAAAAAATGCGTACGCGACTTGATGACGACAATATCGATCCGAACCGCCGTTGGCTCCTGGGAGCAGGTGCGATTGGCATGGCAATTGCGGGTGCTGTTAGCTTCGTCCCGTATTCCACCCATGCAGCCACGACAGACAAAATCCGCCCGTTCCGCGTCAATGTTCCGGAAGAGAAGCTCCGCGAACTTCGCCGGCGCGTTGCCACGACACAGTGGCCTGACAAGGAGACAGTCGCAGATCAGTCGCAGGGCGTCCAACTGGGGACGATGCGGGAGCTCGCGCAATACTGGGCTACGGATTACGATTGGCGCAATTGCGAAACAAAATTGAACGCACTGCCACAGTTCATAACAGAGATCGATGGGCTAGACATTCATTTCATCCACGTGCGCTCGAAGAACCCCAATGCCCTACCGATGGTCATCTCGCACGGGTGGCCAGGCTCGGTGCTTGAGCAGATCAAGCTCATTGGACCGCTGACCGATCCCACTCAACACGGCGGCGGGGTAGAAGACTCTTTTGACGTCGTCATTCCTTCAATGCCCGGTTACGGTTTCTCCGGAAAGCCTACGAGCACCGGCTGGGGGCCGGAGCGCATGGCCCGTGCCTGGGCAGAATTGATGAAACGCCTCGGTTACACGCGTTACGTTGCCCAAGGAGGGGACTGGGGTGCATTCGTCGTTGATCAAATGGGCTTGCAAGCACCTGCGGGACTACTGGCAATTCACACAAACATGCCCGCCACCGTTCCAAAAGATGTCGACAAGGCCCTGCTGGCCGGCGGTCCTGCTCCATCGGGTCTCACAACTGACGAGCGGCGCGCATATGAGCAATTGGTGAGAACTTTCAAGCAGGTTGATTACGCGCGGTTGATGGGCTCACGACCGCAAACCTTATATGGTATCGCGGACTCGCCGGTGGGCCTTGCGGCCTGGCTTCTCGATCACAATGACGCTGACGGTCAACCGGCGGCTGCGGTCGCCTCGGCGCTGAACAGGATCACGAGCAGCACAGGCGAACTCACTCGCGACGAGATTCTCGATAACATCACGCTTTATTGGCTGACAAATACCGGGGTTTCGGCATCTCGCCTTTACTGGGAATACAAAGGCGGTTTTTTCAACGCGAAGGGCGTTACCATCCCGGTAGCAGTTACAGTATTTCCGGGCGAACAGTATGAAGCCCCGCGTAGCTGGACCGAGCAGGCATATCCCAAGCTCATCTATTATAACCGTGCGGAGAAGGGCGGTCACTTTGCTGCATGGGAACAGCCGATGATTTTTACCAGAGAACTAAGGGCAGCGTTTTCACAAGTGCGCCAGCCAACGAATGGAGAAGGACGAACAGGGGACCTTTGAGCGTTTGCGCTCGGGACGCAAGGAACTTTTCGAGCCCGAAATCGCCCGCCATCATGGCCGCATCTTCAAGCTGATGGGAGATGGTCTCCTGGCTGAGTTCGGCAGCGTCGTTGATGCCGTCGAATGCGCGGTGAGCCTGCAGCGAGGCCTGGCGGAACGCAACGTTAACATTTCCGAAGATCGACGCATTAAGGTACGCATCGGCATCAATCTCGGCGAAGTGATTGTTGAGGGAGATGACTGTTACGGCGACGGCGTCAACATAGCCGCGCGGCTCGAACAGCTGGCCGATCCCGGCGGCATCTGCGTGTCGGCCAAGGTGGCGCGTGAGGTCGAAAAGACACTTTCCTTCGGCTTCGAGGAAATGGGGGAGCAGAAGGTCAAGAACATTACTGAGCCGATACAAACCTTCAGGGTCAAGTTCGATGGAATTCCTCTACCGCTCAGACGCAGTGGCAAAAAGATAAAATTTTGGCCGGCCGCGATGGGCAGTCTCTTTGCCCTGATGATTGCGGGAGGCGGTGCGTGGTACGCTCTGCAGCCTCCAAAAGCCCACGCAAGCGAACCGTCCATCGCGGTCTTGCCGTTTGCCAATATGAGCGGTGATCCGGCCCAGAACTATTTCGGCGCTGGCATCGCAGAAGACATCATCACGATGCTTTCGTCATTTCCAAGCTTGCGCGTCGTCTCGCGCACCTCGAGTTTCGTTTACGATAAGCCTGTGAAAGTGCAACAGGTCGGGGATGACCTGAAAGTCAACTACGTGATTGAAGGAAGCGTCAGAAGAGCGGGAGACAAGGTGCGGGTCACCGCTCAATTGATCAATGCATCCACAGGCGAGCATGTTTGGGCGAACCGTTACGACGAAGAAAGCGGTGACGTTGCGGCGTTGCAGAACAACGTTGCCAACAAGATATACGACACGTTGGCGGGGTTGAGTGGCAAAATCCGTAAGCAGGAAGAGGCGGATGCGTGGACCAAGTCCGCTCCAAGTCTGGAAGAATACGACTACTATCTTCGCGGCCATCAATTGTTCTTTCAGATCACTAAGGAAGGCAACGAAAAGGCGCGTGCAGTCTGGCAGGAGGGACTAAACAAATTTCCGGACTCGACACTGTTACGAACCAAGATAGCATTCACTTACATTCGCGACGTTTATTGGGAGAGTACGGACGATCCATGGGGCGTGACTGAAAAGGCATGGAAGCTTGGCACGGAGGCTCAGGCCACTGAACACAAATCTCGCCTAGAAACTTTGTTGTCACACTGGGTAATGGTGCCTTTGTATCAGTTGCATGAAGGTGATTTCGAACGCTCCGTTGTAGAGGCTATGACTGCTGGCGATCTCGTTCCGTATGATGCCTTCGCCCGCACTGACCTGGGATCATATTTGGTCAACGCTGGGAAATACGACCTGGCCCTACAATGGCTGGAGGACTCCATTCGACGCGACCCAACTCCTCAGGACTTTGCTTACGGAGCCTTGGGAATTGCCTATTATTTCGCCGATCGTCCATCGGATTCACTGACTGCTTTGAAGAAAATGAAAGAACCTTGGAAAACGAGTTTGGCTGTAGCCTACGTTCGCCTTGGAATGCTGGAGGAGGCACGTGCCATAATGGCGACCTTTCGCAAAGACAACCCGAACTGGACCATCGAAAAGGAAGCACTGTGGCCGACAACCAAGAAACCCCAGTACGCGGAACCATTCCTCAAGACATACTTAGCTGATCTCACGGTGGCGGGATTGCCCATGAAATAGCGAGGCCATGAGCGGCTGCGTGTGGTCACTTCCTGCAGGTGTTCTCGCTCGGTGCTTCGAAAATCGCATAACGCCTCCACTGGAACCCACCCAAGAAAACCGCATTGTGTGGGTCTGCGGATCGGCTCCATTCAAGCTTATCTCATTTTCCCGTCCTTGATCATCGAGGAATAGGTTCATTCGCGGCCAGCCGGCAGATAGTCAAAGCGACGTTGAACGATGCCTCGAAAGCCCGAACCGGAAGGAATTCGAAACGCGAATGGAAATTATAGGCGCCGGTGAAGAAGTTCGGTGTGGGCAGGCCTCGGCCTGACAGCGCCGATCCGTCGGTTCCACCGCGCATGGCAATCAGCTTCGGCTGGATTTTCAAACTTTCCAGCGCCGAAACAAGCAAGTTTGCCGGGCGACTGTTGCCGCCAAGGTAATCATTGATGTTGTGATATTGATCTTTGACCGCACAAGTTACCTTTCCTGCCGGATAAAGGGCTCCGATGGCTCGGACGGACTCCGCGATCTTCCGCTTTCGACCCTCGAAGGCGGCTTTGTCGAAATCGCGGATCATCGCTGTGAGGCGCGCCTCCGTATCATTGGCGATTAGGTCTTTGAACCAGATATAACCTTCCCGCCCGGCCGTTCGCTCGGGTGTTTCGGAGCGGTCAAAACGGGCGATGAAATCCATTGCCATCAAAAGCGGGTTGACCATGAAGCCCTTGGCCGACATCGGATGGGCGCTGACGCCGGTGAACACGATCTCTCCCCGCGCTGCGTTGAAGGTTTCGAACACGACTTCGCCTTGTTCACAACAATCGATCGTATAGGCGAAGTCGCAGGGAAAACGGGCAAGATCGAGCGCCTTTGCGCCACGCAGCCCGATCTCCTCGTCAGGAACGAAGGCGATGTAGATGTCGCCGTGTGGACCTGCCGCCTCAAGCCTGTTGAGCAAGGTCATGATGACGGCGATCGCCGCCTTGTTGTCGGCTCCGAGCACGCTTGTTCCGTCGCCGAAGATGATGTCCTCACCTTCCCAGCCGCGAATCTCCGCATGCTCGTCTACCCGAAGCCAGATATCCCTGTCCCTGTTGAGACAGAGGTCTGCTCCCTCGAAACGAAGGATCTGTGGCCGGATGACTGGCGACAGGCCGACATCGACGGTATCAAGATGCGCGATGAAACCGATGCGCGGCGCGTCCGGAACCGAGCCATGCTTCACCGCCACCACGGTGGCATGATCGTCGATCGTGACGTCCGCAAGGCCGAGAGCCTTCAACTCATCGTGCAGAAGCGCTGCGAGACGGGCCTGCCCCGGCGTCGAGGGCAGGGTGGAGGACTTCGCGTCGCTTTGGCTTTCGATGGCGAGATAGCGGAAGAACCGCTCAATCAGTTCGTCGCGAAGATCCATGATTAACCCGTCCCTGGCAGTTGTCCGAACGAAATATCCGAGAGGATAAACTAGCTTGTTCTCAGGATGCCGACGCCATCGGTAATCTCTATTCTCGATCCAAGTTTTTCCGATTGGGCTGCAAGTCTTTGCAATATACGATCGGCGCTGGCGCCGACTGCAAGGTGCGGCACAAGGCGCCGTTCCACGACCGGATCCTCCAGGGCTTCCTCGCCGCCGATCAGGACGGGATAGAGCTTCATGCCGGTCAGGCGATTGTCGGAACTGAAGGCGCAGAGGCCGACAACGCTCTCCCAGACTTCCCTGCGTCTCCAGGTCGCGACTTCCGACCGCGTATGGAAGATGAAATTACCCAAGCTGTAAAAGATTGGCCGCTCGCTATAGATCTCGATCGGCTGCAGCACCGGTGCACCATGGCTAACAAACATCGAGGCGCCGGCGTCGATGCACTTCCGCGCGAAAGCTCCGACCCAATCAGGAACCTGCAGCCAGTCCGATGCCCAGTGGTGGTGGTGGAGATAGGCGACTACCAGACGTCCGGCATTTGCCGCAGCGGAAATTGCTTCGAGATTTCGGGCGAAGTCCCTTTCGTCGATCCTGACCGTTTTTCCAAAGCGATCGGATCGACGAAATATAGCGCCTGCGATACCGATCTCGGTTTGGGGATCGACGGTGGGTGTGTCGTTCGGCTGGGTGTCGTTGGCAAGGTCCACAGCGGTGTATCCGATCCTGTCCCTGATTATGCTCAGTTGCTGAAAGGCCTCGGTGTCGACATCGAGGATCTGGGATATTTTGATGCGGTTGACACCGGGACGCTCTGGCCGGCTATCTCCCGCGTCAGCGGCGTACATGAAATCTGGCCCAGGTCCGCCGTCCATGGCAACAAAAGCGACGCTGCGACCGTCAATCTCACCTATGCCGGGTTTTGCCGCATCGGTGACATTCCTGCCGATACCGGCATGCAGGAAGCCGCGCCGCGTAGCTTCGTCAAGAGTCGAAAGCACGCCGGAGGGTCCAAGATCGAAAGCATGATTATTCGAAAGAGACAGTGCCCGGAACCCGATGTCGGTCAGTGCATCAAGCATTTCCGGCTTGCTGCTTCCAAAAAAGGATCCCTTGAGGGGCCAGCCGCCATGGCTTCCGATAACGGTGCTTTCAAAGTTGGTGAAAGCCAGATCGGCAGTCTTAATCAGACGCTTCACCTCCTCGAAGGCCGGCGCGCTTGCCTGTCTGGTATCGCGCTTGATGAGCGATTGGCCAGCGACGGCCAGTACAAAGTCATTTTTCATCGTAAATCCTCGTTTCGCTTGGCATGTATGCGGTTTGGCAAACCTGTCTTGAGGGCGCGGGTCTCCACTGAGCCGGCGACATGCCGCCGGCACTTCTGCTCTCTCTGATCAGGCTTTCAATGCGTAAAAATCTTCGGCCGGGCGTCGATCAGGCGCCGCGTATAGGCGTTCTCAGACCGCCCGAAGATAAAGTCTGACGGCCCGAAATCCTCCATCCGGCCGTCCTTCATGATGCCGACTGCGTCGCAGATGCCCTGGACGATCGCCAGGTCGTGCGAGATGAAGACCATCGAAAGACCGCTTTCCGTAACCGTTTGCTTGAGAAGCGAAACGATCTCTGCCTGGACGGAGACATCCAGGGCCGATGTCGGCTCGTCCGCGACGATTAGTGCGGGTCGAGCCAGGAGCGCCCGGGCGATGCACACCCGTTGCTTCTGGCCACCGGAAAGCTGGTGCGGGTAACGCGACAGCAGTGTACGCGCAAGCCCCATCCTGTCGGTCATCCTGGTGATCTCGTCGGGGTTGCGGGGACCTTCCTTCCTTGCAGTAAATCGCAGGCATTCGCGAAGTGTCTCTGCGACCGTCATCCGCGGATTGAGCGAGAGGGCAGGGTCCTGGAAGATCATCTGGACATGGCCAAGCAATCCTTCGTCTCCGCTTCGGGAGATGTCGCGCGCCCTGCCATCGAGTGTGACCTTGCCGGAGTCGCCTTTTTCGAGCCCGGCCAGTATCCTGCCGATCGTCGTCTTGCCGCTGCCGCTCTCGCCCACGATACCGAGCACGCTCCCGCGCGGGACACGCAGGCTTACATTCTTCAGCGCGAACTTGGCTGAGGGCTTGCCGAGAAGGCCGCGAATGTTGCCGCCGCCGAAGCTGCGAGACAGGTTTTCTACGACGAGGATTGGCGCAGGTTCCTCGGGCTGGCTGTGAGCCGCCGATGGCGACAAATGCAGGCGGGGCACTGCGGAAAGCAGCTGCTGCGTATAGAGCTCCTTCGGGTTTTCCAGAACGGTCGATGTGGCATCCTGCTCCACGATTTCGCCGTCCTTCATCACCACAACTTTGTCCGCGATCGCGGCGACAACGCCCATGTCATGGGTGATGAGAATAAGCGAAAGACCGATGGTATCGACCAGGTTCCGCAATATGTCGAGGATCTGTTTCTGCACCGTTGCGTCGAGCGCCGAGGTCGGCTCGTCAGCGACGATGATCGACGGCGAACCCGCAAGCGCTATGGCAATGACGACACGCTGCCGCTGCCCGCCCGACAATTGATGAGGGTAGCTGTCGTGGCGCCCGGCGGGATCCGCGATGCCGACCCATCCAAGCAGTTCGATGGTGCGGCGACGGATCTCGGATCGCGGCAGGCCGGGATGGATTGCCGATATCGTTTCTCCGAGCTGGTTTCCGACTGTCATCAATGGATCGAGCGAAGAAGTATGATCCTGGAAGATGCTTGCGATCGTCTTTCCCCTCAATTTCCGGCGCTCCCTGTCGCTAAGGGTTTCGAGCGCGACACCGTCTAGCCGGATCGTGCCGAAGGATTGTTCGAAGGATTTTCCGACGAGGCCGATGACGGCATTGCCGATGGTCGACTTGCCCGCACCGGATTCGCCGATGATGCCGAGCACTTCGCCGCGGCCGAGGGTGAAGCTTACATTTTGCACGATTGTCGTCTGGCCGCCCCTGCCGTTGTGCCGGAGAGTAAGGTCGCGCACTTCGAGAAGCGGAGTTGTGGTGGTCGAAGCGCTCATATCGATCTGCTCCTCGGGTCCCATATACGGCGCATATCCTCGCCAACGAAATTGATTGTTGCTATGAGCCCGAACAGCGCGAAGCCGGGAAAAAGGCTGATCCAGTACTGTCCGGTCATGAGGTATTGGAAGCCGTTGGCGACGGTGGAGCCAAGCGACGGCTGGTCGAGCGGGACGCCAAGTCCCAAAAAGGAGAGCGTCGCCTCCAGCGCCACCGCATGCCCGATCTCGATGGGCAAAAGCGTCATCGCGGGCGCGATGCTGTTCGGCAGCAGATGCCGGAAGATGATCCTGATCCTGGGCAACGGCATGGTCCGGACAGCGTCGATATAGGATTTGCCCGCTTCGCTGAGGGCGACGCTGCGCGCCACGCGGGCATAAGTCGCCCACTGAACGATGATGAGTGCGAGGATGATCCGATCGATGCCCGGTCCGAGCGTGACGATTGCGATCAGCGCCACAAGCATTGTTGGCAAACTGAGCTGCAGATCGACCACCCGCATGATCAGGGCGTCGACCCATCTGCCAAAATAGGCGGCGCTCACGCCGGCGGTCAGGCCGATGACGGCGGCGGCAAGCGCGCTGACGATCGAGACCAGCAGGCTGATCCTGAGCCCGTACATGATGGAACTGGCGATATCCCGGCCAAGACCATCGGTGCCAAGAAGATAGTTGAAGCCGCCCGAGCCCTCGGTGCCGGGAGGCAAGGAAGCTTCCCAGCCGTAGACCTGCAGTGGATCGTAAGGGTTCTGGTGGGCGATCAGCGGAGCGGCAAGTGCGACTGCCACATAGCACGCCAGCACGATGTTGGGCATCGTGAGGAATTGCCGATAGGACGCGCGATCCGGCATCTTGAAACCTGTCGGTTTGAAAGTCGAAATCTTCACCGTGCTACCTCGCTCAAGTGGAAATCCGCACGCGCGGGTCGAGCACGACATAGACAAGATCTACCAGCGTGTTCAGCGCCACGAAGGCGATGGCCGTGAAGGTAAGCGTCGCCATCACGACCGGGCGATCCAAGAGCTGAATGGAATCGATCAGCAGCTTGCCGACGCCGGGCCAGGCGAAGATCGATTCGACAACGACCGCAAACGCCAGCATGCCGCCAAACTGGAGCCCGACAATGGTGACGATCGGCAGGCTAATGTTCGGCAATGTATGATGGAACAGTATCCTTCGCCTTGACAGCCCCTTGGCGACGCAGAAGCGGGTGAACTCCATTCGTTCGACTTCGACCGTGCCGGCGCGTGCAAGGCGGGCAATCAAGGCGATGTTGGGAATGGCGAGCGCCAGGACTGGCAGAACGAGATGCCTCAGTCCATCGCTCGTCAGGAAACTCCAGTCGAAGCCGAGCAGGTTCGCAGTTAGACCGCGACCTCCCGGAGGGAACCAGCCGGTCATGACGGCGCCAACAAGAATGAGCATCATACTCAGCCAGAACGAGGGCACACTCAGCGCATAGACGCTCGACGTGACAATCACACGATCGAGGGGGCTTCCGGGGCGGGTACCTGCCAGCACCCCGAGCCCTAGGCCGAGGACCGTCGCGACGAGCATCGCAAAAAGCGCCAGCTCGAAGGTCGCCGACAGCTTGTCGAGAACCAGTCCGAAGGCCGGCTGATGGTAGATATAGGACGTGCCGAACGTGCCGGTCGCAACGTTTTGGACAAAGACCAAATATTGACGCCATACCGGCTGGTCGAGACCGAGCAGGATAGTTGCCCGCCGGATTTCCTCTGGCGTTGCTGTCTCTATGTTGACCACATTGTAGACCGGATTGCCGACGCTGTGGATGCCGATGAACCCGACCAGCGACATGACGAAGATGAGAAGGAAAGCTTGTGAAAGCCTCCCTGTAATGACGGAAAGGAGAGCCATCGGCGATCACTTGGCTTCTGTTGAGGGGGCAGCCTGCATGGCAGTGGTCCAGCCCCGCGGATGCATGGTATAGGTAGCCACCTTCTTGCCATAACCAAAGACATGGTCGAAATGATAAAGCGGAATGATTGGCTGGTCACGCAAAACGAATTCCGTTGCAGTCGCGATTGCCCCGTATCGTTCGGGACCAACCTCAATGCCTTGTGCCTTGCCAAGCATCTCGTCGAAGGCCGGGTTGGAGTATTTGCCGTAATTCAGTGAGCCCCTGTCGCCCTGGGAATTTGCCGTGCCAAGTAACGCGCTGACCAGGATATCAGCCGATTCTCCGGACCCTCCACCGTACCAGATGCCGTATTCACCCGCTGCCCGCTTGGTATTGAAGACGGAGAACGGAACCGCAAGCGGCTGTACGCCGACGCCTATGCGCGCCCAGCTCTGTGCGATCGCTTGCAGCGACTCCAAGTCGCCCGGATAACGTCCAGCCGGCCCGGCAAGAACGACATTGAAGCCGTTTGGATAACCTGCTTCGGCAAGGAGTGCCTTAGCCTCCGGATAGCGAGGGGGCTCGGTTACAAGGTTTGCAGATGTCCCAGGCAGGCCGTTTGGAAAGACCTGTGCCGCCGCAGTTCCGAACCCGGACAGGATCTTGTCGACGATCACGTTGCGGTCAACAGCCATGGCAAGCGCGCGTCTTACCTTGACATCGCGAAACGGGTTGGGAATGGACTTGCCAGCCTTATCGGTGACACCGGGTGCTTGGTCGTTCGCGACATCGAACTGCACGAAGTTCAAACGGGCCGCACTAATATTGGCAACTGTGGCCCCACGCTGCTTCAGCGACGGGACATCTCGTGCAGGTATGAAGTCGGCAATGTCAACGTCGCCGGTCGAAAGTGCTGCCACACGCGCCGCCGGATTTTCGATGATGCGAAACGTCACGTCCGACCAAGATGGGCGTCCACCCCAATAGTCGTCGTTTCTGACGACTTCGAAGCTTTCGCCAGATCGCCAGTTCTTGAATGTGTAAGGTCCGGTGCCATTGGGGGGAGGAGTGCCGCCGTTCAATTGTTCCGTTGTCAGAAAACCGGAAGCTTGCTTCGAGACGATGAAAATCGATGACAGAAAGAGAGGCAGAGACGGAAGGCTGCCGTTGGTCTCGAAGGTAACGGTAAGCGCGTCCGGCGCAGAAACACTCTTGATGCCTTTCACATAGGATTGGTAACCGCCGCTAGGAGGCTTCAGGAGGTTCTGAATCCGGTCGATGGAATGGACAACGTCTGCAGATGTAAACGCCGCGCCATTGTGAAACTTGACGTTCTCACGGAGCTTAAACTCCCACCGTGTCTCCGATAAACGTCGCCATGATGTCGCAAGGCTTGGCTTCATCTCGAGCTTCTCGTCCTGGTAGACGAGCCGCTCGTAGATCTGCGACAGGAGCGAATTGGTTTCGTTGAGGTTGGCGAAATGAGGGTCGAGCGTCATCAGCTTGTAGGACGTGGCGATGCGCAGCTCCTGCGCAACAACATCAGCCGGTGCCACACTGAAAAGCCCCATTAATATCGCACCGGCGCCGAAAGCGATTGGACGCACATGTTTTCCGATTTTCATTTAGGATCCCCTTATTATTGTGTGAAGCCTTGAGAGGGCCGCGCTGAACCAACGCGAAGCGCTGCCGAAAAGCCTGAGCGCTAACATTGAGAAAACAGCGAGAGTCGTCAATTTATTAAGATTTTACGCCCCTATATTAGATTGGCTAATATAGACCGTGCCGTGTTTGAGAAGGGAGATTGAAGTGAGATGACTGATATGCCGGAAGAGGCGGGCATAGGTTTGAGGCGAGCGCAGATTTTCAGGGAGATCATTCGATCGGGATCGACCCGGCGCGCCTCGAAAGTCTTGCGCATAACCCAGTCGGCCGTCAGCCAGCAGCTCAAGCTTTTCGAAGAACACGTCGGCGAAAAACTGTTCATACGGGATCGCCGTGGTCTGATCCCCACGACGCGCGCTGTCGAAATCTATAACAGGATCGACCGGTATTTTGACACGCTTGGCCATATCGAGCGCGAAATATTCGGGTCATTTGCTGTGGCACGGAACAGCCTGACAATAGCCGCTCCACATATCGTATGTCTCTCGCTGTTGCCGAAGCTTGTCGCCGAGCTGGAGAGAACTGACCCTTCGCTGGAGTTCTACGTCAGGGCGCAAAGCTATGACCAGATTGCCCAACTCGTGCTGACCGGAGAGGCGGATGTCGGTTTGTCCAGACTGCCGCTCGACGAGCGGTTTTTTGAATGGCAGTCGATTATGGCGAGCCGAAGCGTCTGCCTCCTGCGGCCGGACCATGCTCTGGCCGGTAAGAAATTTCTCACTGCCGAGGATGTAGCCTCCGAGCGCATGATTACGCTCGATCGCGAGTTTTCGTCCAATCTTATGGTGATGAACTCATTTGCTCACAAAGGGCATACCCCATTCGTCAACGTCCGGACAGATGCAGTGGGCTTCAGCGCAGCATTTGCCGCCTATGGTTCCGGCATCACGGTTGTAAACGACTTCATCGCTCGTCAATGTGAGGTATTTAACCTGAAGACTATCCCATTCCGTCCCGGTGTTGTTCATGAGTACGTAGTCTTTTGGCGTCGGGGCAGCGATAAAGTCTCAAGGCAGGCCGCGCTTATAGGTGCTATAGTTGATTATGCAAAAAGGTGCGCCTGATCGGACGCTTGGTGGTCACCGGGGAACATCTGAACAGGTGAGGATTCGGTTCGTTCCCATTCAAGGCGCTCATTGGAAATCGCACACCCGGACAATGCTCTGAAGCGTGATTGTAGAATTCTAGGAACCAATCGGATTCGGCGGAAAATCCGTTACTATCGGCGTTTTCAAAGGAAGGGTTATCAGTGCTTATCGACTTGAACAGATGCGCCAATTTCAAGAGTCCTAGAAATTTCCGCATGACGCGCCTCCACTACGGGCCACAGCTTCATACGCACTTCATCCCAGCACCAGAGACGGTTTCATGCGTTCAGGGGCGTTTCGTGGGGAATGTGACGTGTCCACGCCCAGTTCGTGAATACGTACCGTTGGCACAACCTTCTGAGCGATCTCGCAAAGGTGCCTATGATGGGTGAGATAGATAACCTGACCGATCTTCGCCATCTCCGCTAACAACCGGAAAACTTCCTCCGATCGCGGTTCATCAAAGGTCTCCATGATGTCGTCGGCGATGAACGGAACCGAGGGGCGAACCTGTGCAAATTCCTGATATCCGGCAAGACGCAGCGCCAGATAAAGTTGGAACTGCGTGCCCGTGGACATGGCATCTGACATTTTCGAGCCACCCTGCCGTGGAACGCCGATGAGAATTTCTTTATCCTTCTCGGGCTTTGCAGCGAGACCGGAATATTCGCCACGCGTGATCCGGCGGAACGCTTCCGATGCTCTTTTCATCATCGAGCTTCGATGCCTATCACGATAGAGATGCAATGCGTTCTCGGCGGCCATGGCACCGGTTCTCAGGCGCAGGTACTTTTGTGCCAGATCCTCGATTTCAAGGAGGACTGTTCGGCGCTGTAGCTCTATCCTGGCTACAGCACCGTCGCCGCCTACTTGCTCGACCTTATCCTTGGCACGTGTCAGATCGGCAAAGAGCAGTTTTGTTCGCTCCTCGAGGTTGTCGACCCTGGCCGATAGTTCAGCGGCCTCCGTTTCGATTTGAGAAACGTTGACCTGGGCAAGTAGCTCTTCTGCTGCGCCGAATGTTGTGGAACGTAACTCTCCCACGATCTGATCACTCAACTCGACAATACGGCGCTCAAACCTCTGTTTTTCAGCGACCTGTTCCAGCTTGTTGCTGACATCGGATAATGTCTCGACGCCAAAGAAGGTTGTGAGCGCCGTCTTGCGAGCTTCATGCACGGCAAGCTCCTGCTCGAGCCCACGTCGGGTCTCCAACAGGCGCGCATATTCATCCATTTTGATGGAATGGAATTGATGCGCCCTCTGGCTGGCGTCATATCTTATTGTAAGGGCTTCTGCCTCAGCGACGCATTGTGCAGGATCGAAGATTTCGCCAAGCTTTTTCAGAATGTGGCCGACTTCAGCCTGAAAAGCATTCCGATCATTCTCCATAGTCGCGATGCGCTGTGCCATCTGATCGCGCTCACGCAAAGTTGCAGGCAGGTCGGCAAGCGCCTTGAGGATTTCGCGCACTTCGGCGACGGTCGGTGCATTTGTTTCGAACCATGTTTTTGCAAGTGCATCTCTCCAATTGCCATCCCAGAGTTTTGCTGCCTTATCAGCGTCCGTGAAATCTTGCTGCCGCTCGGCCAGTTCTCGTTGGCGCTCGAGAAGATTTGTCGCTGCAGTCGCTCTTTCGGCCCGCAGGCTGACGGCTTGAGACAAGAGTGCGCCGGCCGCTTGCATCAAACCTGCCGCTGATAACGTTTCAACTCCTTCGACGCCGGCAACACGCATTGCGTCGACAAGTGCGGCGACTTCATTGCCAAATTCGGCCCTTGCCTGCGCGATGTCCTCGTCCACTTGTTGCAGAGCGTTCCACGCGACAAGCGTTGCCTTCCTACCACTGCTCCAGCGTTCAAGATATGAGAGCCAATCCTCCGCTGACCGATCCTCCGGCCATTCGATGGCAAGCGGAGTGGCTTTGCGAATTCGGGTGGAGAGTTGCAAGCGCTCAGCGTCCGCCTCCACTAACAGTTCTTCTTCGCGTACTATGGCTGACGCGTGCACCGCCAGTGTTTGCGTCAACTGCCGCAGCTCTGCCAAGTCTCGTGATCGCGCCAGACGGGCGTCGTTGAGGTCGTCGTCCGTTCGCATTTTCTGCTCGAACACTTGGGCCGTTGTTATGTCGAGATGTGCGAGATGCTCATCCCAGGCCTTGGTCCGAGCCTCGCGTGATTGCTGAGCCTTGGCATCATCGATCAATCCAGCTGCTGCCTGTATCGCCTCAATGCGCGCTTGAGCATCGCGTTGCTGCGTAATCAGATCGCGCAGCCGTTCCTTGTGACCTCTGAGGCGTTTTTCGACCAACAGCGCTTCGCTTCTCCACGATTCGATCTGCCGTGCCTCAGGCGGGGCAATAGCGTGGAGAGCTGTTCCATCTCCAGTCCACGGGCGCAAGTTGCTCAACAGATTTTCGTAGTTTCGCGCCAGCTGTCCGCGATCGCGTTCCGACACCCGCAACCTTGCCTGATGGTCGGTGCTTTGCAGTTTGGTGAGCGCTGTTTCAATCGGCGCCGTTGCTGCTTGGTCTAACACTCCGCCAGTCGTTGCAAATTTGGCGTTTTCTTCGGCGGCTCGATCAACAAGCTGCTTCGCTCTCGTTAATTCGCGCGTTGCTGTCTGAAGCGTGGCATCAAGTCCTGAACGCGTTTCGATCAAATCGCGCAAAGCACCAATGAGAGAGGCAGGCAACAGCAGCGCTTCTGGGGTCTTGTTGTCAGTCTGTTCAAGTGAAGCAAGGATGATTGAAAGGGCAGCTTCGTGTTCGGCCAGCGCCACGCGACGACGAGGCAGGTCGTTTTCAGCAGTTCGGAACCGCGCCCGTCCATCCTCCAATCCAAGTATGCGGTCGGCCACCGGCTCCAGCTGTTCGTCAACGTCAATGAGATCGATCTCCGCTTGCAAGCGGGCGAGTTCCTTTTCGACGCCGTCGATCTGCGTCTGGATCCTGGTCTGGTCTTTCGTCAGCTGTGGAAGTTCAGAGGCCCAGTCTGTGGGCGGTCGTGGCAAGTCGGCAAAGACAGCAAACTGACTCGTCAGACGGGCATGCTCAGCGGCAAGCGGGAGGGCGCGCATAATCCGCGCAAGTTCACTATGTTTTGTCCTGCTGTTACCAAGGTCGCCCATGGCTTCGCCATAGGATGATTGAGCCTGCTTGTACGTTGCAATCAGGTGCGAATGGATAGAGGCGAAGGTATCGATCTCATCGCGCTGTGCCTTCAGATTGACAAGCGTTTGTTTCAATTCTGCCAGATGCGTGTTGCGTCCCCGCTTCTTGTGAATGAGGTTCGCTTCCCCCGCTGTTGCGTCCAGTGTTTGACTGAGGCCGGCAAGACCTGCGCTTGCGGAAAACAGCAATTCGCCGAGATCACCCTTGCTCTGGATGATGGCGTTTCCGCCGTCCTCCAGGGAGCGCTCGTCAAGCGAAAACATCGTGCGGTATGCGTCGCGGCCGAGACCCGCAAGTGGCATGCCGAGCAAGGTCTCATTAACCGGCTGCCCATGCTCGTCGAGCAGCGAATTCGTCCGCTGCTTTGTCCGGACAAGTTTGCGCTCGGTACCGTTAAAGTCCAAGCATGCACCAATCTGCATGGCGCTGTATGGGTGCAGAAAATTAAAGCGGCTGCGTTCCTCGATGCCAAAGAGGAAATCGAGATAAGCTGCAAAGGCCGTCGATTTGCCGGCCTCGTTCAGGCCATAGACGATATGCAGGTCCGGTGTTCCAGCGACTGCCTCGCCAAAATCCAGTGAGTAATCCGTGAACTTGCCGTAACGCGTTAAATCGAGTTTGCGCAGCCGCATCACTTAGGCTCCCTTGCGGGAGCCTGGAGGCGGGCGATGATGTCGTCACCACTTTGCACCATCAAGTCATCGATGAAGACGTCGAATTCAAGTTCGTTATTTCCCGCAAACTTGCGGCTTTCGGCCGGCAAATCGTCGAGGAGTTCCTGGACCATCTGCCGGATGTCCTCGCGAAAGCCGTGGGAGGTCATGACCTCCGTTTGCATCAACTCGCCAAGTTCAATCAAAGGATCGGCGACGGCGAAGGTTTGGAGCAGGTCGGCTGGTCGGACACTAAGGTCGATTTTTTCCACCCAGGTTCTGCCAATGCCTTGTGCACGCTGGTCGGCCTCCGCCTGCAGCAAATCCAGGTCACGACGAAGACGCCAGGCCAGTCGCGTGTTGCCGATAAGTTTCAGGCGACCGACGAGATGTTCCGACCGTGTCCGATCGCGCTGCTTAACAAGGGCATTTTCAATACTGCTGATAACGTCCCGCCACTCCTGAATGTCCGTCACATCAACGACTAGGCGTTCGAATTGGGCAATGCTGGTCAAGCGCTCTTCAATGACAATGGAACGATCATCGCCTATGGTCACCAGGGAAACGGTTTTCTCGCCCGCCTCGTTGATGTCGCGACCCTGCGGCATTCCCGGCATGATTACCGTTCGCTGCCCGAGGTGATGCGACCGCTGATGAATATGACCGAGTGCCCAGTAGTCGAAATCCGAGGCATGGAGATCGGCGACGTTGCACGGTCCATAAGGATCATGGCCGGAAGCACCAGCGAGACTCGTATGCATGATTCCGATATTTATGCCATCTGCCACAGGCGGTCTGTATTTCGGCAACAGGCTATCCGGGGCATGCGGTTTGGCAAAGCTCAATCCGTGGATGACAATGTTCATACCATCGTGTCGCAGCTCCATGGCCTCGGCCCGAGATCCAAAGATTTTCACCGAGGGTGGCAAGACCAGTTCTTGCGTTATTTTCGACAACGCATCGTGATTGCCCCGAATCTTATAAACGCTTATACCGGCCGCATGCAGCCGCTCCATCTGCGTTGCCAGAAACCGGGCGGTTTTCATGGAAGTCTGATCGCCGTCGTAAAGATCGCCAGCGATGATCAAAGCGTGGACCTGTTCCTCTAGGCAAAGATCAACGATCGCGATAAGTGCCTGACGCGTCGCGTCCCCGATCAAGCCAGCCAGATCAGGATCGCGAAGCGACAATGAACGCAACGGCGAGTCCAAGTGAATGTCGGCAGTATGAATGAAACGAAAAGGCATGCATCCTTCGGGCAAGTTCTAGCAGTTTGAGCATCGCACGTTCCAAACATCGCGTCACTCGCCCGGGGACAATATGGAGGAATTTCCAGTGGATGATGTCAACAAATTGTCCTCCCTGAGCGACTCCAAGAGTGGGTAAGCTCAGACGTGACACTTGTTCGGGGGACATGACCGACCGGCGTATATCAGACGCGGCGAAATAATCTCCCCTACAGGGATTGTATCGCTGGGCGCGGCGCCAGGGCTGCGGGGAAAGCGAAGAATAAAAGTGCCTGCAGGCTTTTCGGGTCGGGGACGCGTCTACTGGGGTGGACGCTGATCTGGGCATGACGATCCGCTAGACAAACCTTGATGCTGTGGCTTTCAGCCGATCTGTGTGATCGTAAATATCGTCAAGTGTATTGATGATAACTCGATCTTCGACGTCCCCATCGAACAAACCCACATATTTCACTGACCGATTGAAATGCAAGCGGGCGAAGCCAAGACCGGGCAAGCGGCGGATCCTGGAATATCTCTTTTCGCCGCTCGAGGAGATTTCATCGCAGGCCATGCAGGAGCGGTAGCAGGAGAGACTCACAGCCATGGGACAGCTTTGTTTGATTTCGGTTCGGCCTGCGCAACAAGGAGTGAAATGCTGTCTCGGCTTTACGATGGCGACCTACTTGCAGGGCGCGCGTTCTAGACGTGGAGAGACCTTGCCAGATTCCAACCCGTGCTTGGCGCGGTTTGTGACGCGCGAGAGAATATTGGCGCCGTCTAGAGCTGTGAGCAGGCGGCTGATGACACCACGCGGCAAGCAGACCGCTGCAGTCGGCTTTTCCCATAGTGCTTGCCAATCTCACGAAGCCTTATTTCTATGGTCGAAGTTCCCGACATCGGCCAATGTTGCTATTGTTGATGTGTTTCGTAATCGCACCTTCCGCCTGGAGCAGCTCATGAAATTGTTTTGGGTAGGGGTTTGCATTTTTGCTGGAGTTGCAAGCGCACAGGCAGACGATAATGCATGTGCTGACCTCAACGGGGCGTACGAACACACAGTTAACACGGGGCGATACCAAATCGTCTCGACGGTTACAGGGCCGGGGCAGGATAGCGGAAAGCTTCGGAGCTGGGTCTATTTTTATGACCGGATCATCTATATCCGCGAACCAGATTCTCTTTGGCTCTCATATAGGCGTGGAACGCTCGATCGTATTTCCGAGTCTGGGCGGCCGGTCTTTCAAGGTTGCTCTAGGCTTGGCACTGAAACCATCAATGGAACTATTACGATGGTTTTCCAAGCCGATTGGCAGCGCAATGGCGCCAGAGCCAAGGGAAAACTATGGTTTTCGAAAGGGACAGGAAAATTAGTTCAAACTGAACGGTTCTTTACGGCGGTCGGCGAGTCCAGTGACTATTTTGGTTTTCTCGGTCGATCTTTAGTTGACAGATACACCTATGACCGCGGGCCGCCCCCACCTCTAGAAGCATACAACGCATATGTGCCACCGACCGCTCAGCCGGATTTGGGGAAAGCGAAATAGTCGGAGATCCATTCATTGCTGGTAGTAGCTGTATGATCCATCCGCTGCCTTCTGCCATTTGTACATCACATAACCCGGGAGAGTTGAGTCGCCTGTTTTGTCGTACGAGATCTCACCAAGAACAGTCTTGAACGGCCCTTTCTCCCTCATGGCTTTGGCCACCGTTTTGGGGTGGTTTGATTTTGCAGCAGTGGCCGCTGCGGCAATACTTTGGACGGCAGCATAAGCGTTGAAGGTGTAATCGATTGGCTCGATCCCCGCGGCACGAAACTTCTCGACGAGAATTTTGTTCGCTGGATTGTTGGCGGGTTGAGGCGCAAAGGTGTTTAAGGTCCCTGCAACGGCCTCGCCGGCAATCGAGGCGAGTTTGTTTGTAATGATACCATCACCGGAGACGAACTGGACCTTAAGGCCGTCATCAGCGAGCTGGCGCATTATCTGCCCAGCCTGCTTGTCGAGGCCGCCCCAGTACAACACGGTGACCCCGGCGTTTCTCACCCTCGCAACCAATGCCGAAAAATCCTCCCGCCGGTAATCCAGGCTTTGGCGGAATGCTTCCTTAACGCCTCTGGCATTCAGAGCCTTTCTTGTTGCGTTGGCCAGTCCCTTCCCATAGCGCGTTTTGTCGTCGACGATTGCGATCTTTGCATCTTTAAAGTTATCGGCAATGTATGCACCTGCGACATCCCCCTGCCGATCGTCCCGACCGCAGGTGCGGAATGTGTTCCAGAGCGGTTTGGGTCTATCGGTAAAATACGGATTGGTCGAAGCGGGCGACACCATGAGAATTCCATTTTTGGCATAGATGTCGGATGTAGGAATCGACACGCCGGAATTGTAGTGGCCGATGACGAACTTCACGCCATCGGCAACAAACTTATTAGCCACGGCCATGCCTTGCGCGGGGTCAAAGCCGTCGTCACCCACTGTGAACAGAATCCTTCTCGCCATTGATGCCGCCGGCGGCATTGATTTTAGCGGCAGCCGCTTCAGCGCCCTTCAGAATCTGGGTTCCAAACGCGCTGTAATCCCCACTGAACGGCGCACCGATACCGATAAGAATATCGCCATAGGCAAGACTGCAGAACGTAAGCATCGCCGAAAGGGCAACGCCGGCAAAAAGTGTTGGCTTCATTTCTATTGTCCCCTGGTGCGAACTAGCACGGGTCTGACAATGATATGAAGCGCAATAACTGCAAGGGCCCACGGTTGTTTTCAGTCGCTATTTCAACGAACCCGTTCAACCTGTGACCACGGAGCCCCATCGCGCCGCGTCTCTATAGGCTTATTTTGCAAATGTTCTCGATCTGTGCGTCGAAAACGCATAAGGGCTCAAGTGGAACAGACTTCGGTAAGTGCTCGGGCTTATTTAAAGGCGCTTACCTTAGGTTCCCCACTATTTAAGCGAAGGCCGTCTTGCTTAAATAGTGGCGAGAAACCATACTTGGTACATGTCTGATTCTGAACCAAATAAGCGGCTCGGCCGCTTTGTCGAAACACCCGTTGCAGGCGAGATGGTGCGGGCATTCGTACCTCCGCCTTTACCGCCCACACCGTCGATTGACGTCCTTTCACTTTTGGAACGGCTTAGTTTAGCGGAACGAGCCCTGGGACGGCTGGACGGTATCACGATGCTGCTCCCTCGCCAGGAGCTGTTTCTTTACATGTACGTGAGGAAGGAGGCTGTTTTATCGTCACAGATCGAAGGAACACAATCGACGCTGTCAGATCTTCTTCGTTTTGAGATGGAAGCGCAGGCGGGCAAGCCTATAGACGACATCCGCGAAGTCTCGAACTACGTTGATGCCATGATGTTCGGTCTGGAGCGGCTGGAAGCCCTACCGATGTCACTGCGTCTGATTCGTGAAATGCACGCGCGGTTGCTGCAAAGCGGGCGAGGAGGGACCAAGAGCCCTGGCGAGTTCCGTCGTTCGCAGAACTGGATTGGCGGCTCGCGACCTGGCAACGCACTCTTCGTGCCGCCGCCAGTCACCGAGATGGACGTCTGCCTGGATACGCTCGAACGTTTCATGCATGAAGATCAATCGCGACTGCCAGCACTCATAAAAGCCGGCCTTCTGCACGTCCAGTTCGAAACTATTCATCCCTTCCTGGATGGCAACGGCCGCATCGGTCGCTTGCTAGTCACGCTATATCTTTGTGTAAATGGTGTGTTGCGTAAGCCCCTGCTCTATCTCAGCCTTTACCTGAAGACTCATCGAACGGAATATTATCGACTGCTTCAACAGGTCCGTGAGCAGGGCAATTGGGAAGCTTGGCTCGACTTCTTCCTTGCCGGCGTCGCCGACACAGCTAACCAGGCATTCGACGCCGCCACCCGCATTGTCGATTTGTTCAAAGAAGACCGGGAGAGCATCACAGCCCAAAGCGACCGAGCCGGCTCGGCGCTGCGCATTCATGATCTCTTTCAGCAAAATCCTTTTCTGACAGCCAATCAACTTGTTCAGAAGACAGGGCTATCAGCGCCTACCGTCAATGCGGCACTCGCCGACCTGGAGCGTCTCGGCATAGTCGAGGAGGTGACGGGCCGGAAGCGAGGTCGTGTCTTCCGGTATAGACGATACCTCACAATCCTTAGCGAAGGCACCGATCCGCTGCCCGCAACCACGTGAGGAGATTTGCGGGGCTACGGTTGGATCCCCTTGAGGGGGCTGTTAAGTGATCATCTGGCTGGCTGAGCTGCTCTCGCAGAAAACAGGATCAAAGGTTTTGAGATGCGGCAATTGTAGCCTTTCAAGCATCAATAAAAGTCGGCCTAATACTGCTATTATCAGCATTTTCAAACGAAGGGTTGCTGGCAGTTTTGAGATTGAACAAATCGGGCAAACGGGGTTCTGGCACGTCTCCCTTAGGAGTTGCGGCGCGTTCTGTGCCTCATCTAGGATAAATGGCTCACCATCAGAAATGGCTTTCCCGACCAACTGCTGAATATTGGCCAACCTCGCCAGAGCTCAGGGTAAGTTTGGCCAAGCGGCTCAGATGAAAAACAATTAGAATACGAATTCGACGGAGGTCAGCGGCCAGCTGCCGCGCGTCCATTCGATGGGTACGCCATTGCCGTCCTCATTGATAGCATTGACGTGGAACACCGGCGTTCCGGGTGTCAGCTGCAGGATTTGCGCTTCATCGGAGGCGGCAAAGCCGCCGCTGATCCGCGTCTCAATCCTCCGATAGTTTTCGATCCCGTGAGTGCGGAAAACATCGGTAACCGACTGACTCACGCCATATACCTGTTCGAAATCGGGAAAGAGCTGCGCCGGAAAGACTTTGGTATTAACGTAAACCGGCTGCTTGCCGGAAGTTCGTATTCGGCAAAGCCGGATAATGGTGGCCTCCGCTGCGACACGGAGCCGCGCGGCCACGGCCGGTCCGGCCGGCTCGCGGATAATCAGCAGTGTCTTTGTATCGACCACCTCGCCGTGGGTTTCGAAACTATCGAGAAAGCGCCGCCCGTCGCGAACCGTGAACGTGGAGGGCAAGTTGCGCACGAAGATCCCCACGCCCTTACGAGCAGTGAGTTGACTTTCCTGTTGCAATTGTTGCAGCGCCCGACGAAGCGTAATGCGTGTGACTTTGAGTTTTTCCGCCAAATGCGTCTCACCTGGAAGCTGGCTACCCGGTTGAAGAAAGCCATCCTCGATCAGTCCAAGGATGTGGTTGTATATTTGTTGCCAGATTGCAGTGTCGCTGCGCGGGCGGAAGGTCAGCCCGTCAAAGGCTGAAAGATTATTCTCCCTGCCCTCAAGCTGTGCCGGATTTATGATTTTCTGGGTCACGACGTCTTATTCCGCGGCAATCGATACACCGATGGCCGATCTAACCCGGAGAAGCCGGGAGGAATAGACAATCTCTCCCTTGACCATTGTTGCAACCACATGCGGGTGGGCCGGATCTTCTGCGTTGACGAGAATCAGATCAGCCCGGCGCCCAGCTTTGAGCGATCCACGATCATTGAGCCCTGCCGCGCGCGCTGGGTTTGCCGAGACAAGATCCCAGATCAAAGGCAAATCGCTTCCACCCGGGGAAGACAGTTTGAAAGCTGCATGCAATGGCGAGGGATAGTGGTAATCGCTGGTCAGCACCGTGCAGAGCCCAGCCTTGATAGCTTCGGCGGCATTGAGCGCACCATTATGGCTGCCGCCGCGCACCACATTGGGTGCGCCAAGGATCACGTCCTCGCTCTTTTGCCGGGCAACTTTCGCTGTTTCGACAGTCAGTGGGAATTCCGAGGCCCTTGCACCCAGCGCACGAAAATACACCCGATCTTCTGGCGACGCCTCGTCATGGGCAAGCAGAACATTTCCGTTTGCCCGCGCGGCCGAAGCCAGTGCCTCGATTGCCATCGGCACTTCGTCCCGGCGTGACCAGACCTGGTCGAGCAATGACATATAGTCGGTCCGGTTCAGGCCGGACCGTTCGGCCATCTGTCCGATCTTGCGGGCAATCGTGCCCTTCAGCACCGAACCGGTGGTATGATCGTTGAAGGCGAGGATCGGTCGCGGGGTGAGCGCCAGCCACTTCATGACTGTCGCCATTTGATCAAGTGCAAAAGTTTCCCAGCGCAGATGCACACGCGTGTCGCATGCAAGATTATCGCGGATACCGACCAGCACGCTGATCAGCTCTTCGGCTGCTTGGACCGAACGCAGTCCGGGTTCCCACGACACCGTGATCCCGTGAAAGGCTGTAGTTATACCATTGGCGACAAGCTGACGGTCGGTGTCCCTTAGCGCCAAAGCGATGTCAAAGTGAACACCGGGACGAGGCATGATTTGTCGCTCGAAACTATCGCCATGGATATCGACTATTCCCGGAAGCACAAGCAGACCAGAGGCATCGATCACGGACACATTGCGTGCAGGAGCCTCTGTCAGTAGACCGTTGGTGACACTCAAATCCCGTGTCGCAAGCTTCTGGTCGGCAAGAATGCGCCCTGCCTGAATGTGCCAATCCATTAAATTCTCCAAACAGGGGCAGCCGTCACGAACACGTCATGTGATGCGTATAGAGATAAGCGGACAGCCGCCTCCTGTCTATACAGCAAAGGAAAAAGATGATCCGCACTCTCGCCACCGCACTGGCCATCACGTTTGCCTCTATAGCTCCGGTTCTGGCTGCACCCGTCAAATTCGCGGTTACCGATATGGAGGGACTGGAAGCCCTGCAGCAGGAATTCGGTGCCTTTCAGACCGCTCTCGAAGAAGCCACCGGCCTTGATATCGAGCTCTATCCGGTCAGCTCGCGAACCACAGCCGTTGAAGCCATGAACTCCGGGCAGGTTGATCTTGTCCTGACAGGGCCAGCTGAGTATGTGGTCATGAAGGAATTGAGCCAGCCGAGAATCGTTGTTGCCTGGCAGCGTCCCGACTACTTCGCCCAGATCGCCGTACTGGCAAACGGACCAATTCGTTCCATTGAAGACCTGAAGGGCAAGAAAGTTGCATTCGGTTCGGTCGGCTCCACCTCACAGCATCTCGGCCCCGCACAAGCACTGGCTGATTTCAATCTGAAATATACCGCCGATTACGAGCCGGTGATCATATCGCGCAATATTGCTGCCGAGGCCCTTATTCGTGGCGATATCGCTGCTATCGGCCTGAACTTCGGTCACCTTAACTCGGTGCGCGAAGCATTTCCCGATATTGCTTTTTCGGTTGTAGCCCGGGGCCGCGACCTGCCGAATGATATACTCGTGGCGCGTAAGGACATCGCAGATGATGTGCTCATCAAGGTCCGTAAGGCGTTTGCGGAAAAAGGCACCGAACTGATGAATGCAGTTTTGAACGGCAAGGACAACCAGAAATTCAAAGGTGGCTTCTTCCTGACCGAGGTCAAGGATTCGGACTATGACTATGTCCGCTCGATGTATCGGACAATCGGGATCGAGAGCTTTACGGACTTCGTAAACTGAAGCTTGTCCTTTCCTTCAGCTTAAAAGTCTGGTCTTCGGCGACCGGTCGAGGGCCGAAAGGCTACGGGGCACCATGACAGCAATCATTCTTGCACGTGATCTTGCAAAAAACTATCCGAACGGAAAGGCCGTGTTCTCCAATATCGGCCTGAATATAGTAGCACGCGAACGCGTTGCCTTGATCGGTTCAAACGGCGCTGGAAAATCCACACTGCTCAAGTGCCTCATCGGCCTTTTGCCGTCCAGTGATGGCGAGATCGTCACCCTGGGCGAACGTTTCCGCTCGACGCCATCCCTGGCTCAGTTGCAGCGCATACGCAGGCAGATCGGATTTGTCTTCCAGCATCACGGACTGGTGAATCGCCAATCCGTTCTTACCAATGTTTTGCAGGGCAAGCTTGGCCTTCCCGGTGGCTGGCGCGCCTGGCACCATTCCATTGCAAAACAGCATTGGCGCGAGGAGGCAATGCAGTCACTCGCCGATGTGCGGCTTCTCGACAAGGCCGGAGCCCGTGCCGATGCGCTTTCCGGCGGGCAGGCGCAGCGGGTGGCGATTGCCAGGGCGCTGGTTCGGCGTCCGAAGCTCCTGATAGCAGACGAGCCTGCGGCAAGTCTTGATCCGACGGCAGGACGCGACGTGATGAGCATCTTTTCCGATCTCGCCCTGGAACACGGTATCACTTTCATCTACACCACCCATGATATGCAGCATGCGCTCGAATATTCCGATCGCATCATTGCGCTTAAAGCCGGCAAGGTCTTTTTCGACCGGTCGACCGCCGACGTGACACGCGCTGACCTTCGAGACGTCTTCGATGCATGATCGCCTGATGCTGCGGCGGCTGCCGCCGATCTCGCCGATCACCTTCAGCCTTGCTGTCGCTCTTGCCGCTCTTGTGATTGTCTCCGCCGGGCAGGTTGCCCCTTCGCCTGGACAATTGGCTGGCGGGATACCCCGCATGGCCAATCTCGTCGACCGCATGATGCCACCCAATCTCGAACCGGATTTCCTGTTACGGGTGTTTTGGCGGATGGTCGAAACCTTCCAGATAGCACTTGTGGGAACAGTGGTCGGTGTGGTGCTAAGCTTGCCGTTTGCCTGGCTCTCGGCAAGAGACATAACGCCGATAGGCCCTTTTCGGCATATTTCCAGGATGCTGGTCTCTCTGTTCCGAACCGTTCCGGACCTCGTGTGGGCGCTGCTGTTCGTGTCCGCCGTTGGTCTCGGTGCAGTAGCTGGAACCATGACCATCGTCATTGATACGATTGGATTCTGCGGACGGTTCTTCGCCGAGGCGATGGAGGACGCCGACAAAAAGCCTCAAGAGGCGCTGTTTGCCATTGGCGCCAAACGGTTCTCGGTGCTTTGCGGGGCAGTCCTTCCGGACGCCATGCCATCCTTGATCAATACCACGCTCTTTGCACTTGAAAAGGCCGTGCGTTCCTCCGTGGTCCTTGGCCTTGTTGGAGCGGGCGGCATTGGCCAGGAACTCAAGGTCGCCTTCGACCTGTTCCAGTATAGGAACGCCTCGACCATTATTCTCGTCATCTTCGCCATCGTCGTAGTTATGGAGTTGGCTACGGATCGCTTGCGCTCGAAAGTTCAATAGGTAAGTTCTACTGCCCGCACCGGTGCATCGCGCGCTCGCCGTAGCGGCAAAGAGGCCAACAGTTCAGGTGCTGGGGCCATTCATCAGCCGTACGCAATCATTGCCAGAGCCGGGCGCCGCACTCCGTTGCTTATTTACCGCCGGTGACATCGAGGAACGTGCCTGTGATGAAGGAGGCTTCGTCGCCTGCCAGCCATAGGATCGCCCGGGCACCTCTTCAGGTTGGCCGCCTCGTCCCATGGGTATCGAGTCCTTGACGCGATCCACCCGTGCCGGCTCTCCGCCGCTGGCATGCATGTCCGTGTAGATGTGCCCAGGGCGAATGCAGTTGACGGGTATGCCTTCCCGCGCAACTTCTTTGGCAAAACCGAGAGTGTCCAGCCGCCATGATGAACGAGTTGAATAGCTGTCGACCCAGATCGCGGTTAATCCATGCGGCCTCCAGATTTTATCAATGGCAGGCGAATTTGAACAAAACGTTCGATGCCGAGTATCACGACCATATCGAGCGACGTCCTTGTGACGATGGGTATATCGCGCTATCGATGTGTTGCTCCGTATTGCGACAGGGAGAGTTCACATGGCCAAAGGCACCGTTAAGTGGTTCAATTCGACAAAAGGCTTTGGCTTTATCCAGCCCGACGACGGCGGCACAGATGTGTTTGTCCATATCTCTGCGGTTGAGCGCGCGGGATTGCGCAGCCTCAATGATGGTCAGAAGATTAGTTACGAGCTTGTGCAGGACAAGAGAGCAGGCAAAACATCAGCTGATCAGTTGAGCGTGCTTTGAAGCAAGGACTCAGCAAGAAATCCTGCGGGCAACAGCACCTGTCCCATGCGATAGCCATGGGCCAGCGTGGATCGTCTTTGGCTGATCCCTGTCTATTTCCCTTGGGTCAGCTCGGACTCCTCGAAGGCAAAGAATTCCATATCGTCCGGGGTGATCCTAAAAACAGGCAGGATGACTGACAAACACGGAAGAACCCTTGCTTTGATTTCAGTAACGGACGCGACATCGGCACCACGCTTATACAGCGCCAGCTGGCTCGTCAATGGAAGGGCAGGCGTTTGCCATGCTGCTGAATGCTGCCGGCCAGACGAAATGAGTTCCCTTCCTTATCGCCAGCGATTTCGTGTGTTGGGCTGACGTAATCGGCCTGCCTCCGGAACAGTTTCAGTGTGGTATCCCGCCCCTCGATGGTATCGAAAATCAAACCATCGGTGGTGCACGCATTTTGGAGATACATTGCGGGACAGACGAATGCCACTAGAGCGACGTCTTCAAATTGCCGCGAACGACCCGAAGTGCCTCCTCCCTGGTGATGCCGGCGTCGACGAGCAATCGATCACCTGGCTTGCACAGGATGTCCATTAATAACCGCCGCTCACGTCTGGCGGCCCTCCAGGTTTTGAAGAATCTTATCACACGATGTCGGACGTTATGCATTCTGGCGCTCCCGGGACCGATAGAGGATCGGCCGCGGCTTGACATTTAACAAACAAATAGAATTCATGGCTGTCATCTGAAATTTTTATCGCGAGCATCTTTGTGAATCTGCCATTAGACAGTGAACTGCTGCGTACGTTTGTGGCCGTGGCTGCTGCCGGGAATGTCACCCGCGCCGCAGAACAAGTCGGCAGAACCCAATCGGCTGTCAGCATTCAGATCAGGAAGCTGGAAGAAACCTTGGGTGAAATTCTTTTTGAGCGGGGTTCACGCGGCGTGACGTTGACTCCGCAAGGAAAGCGCCTGCTCACCAGCGCCAACCGGATTATTGGATTGCTGGACGAGGCGGCCGCCGCGATCCGGGCAAAGCCGCTCGGGGGTCCTGTCCGGATCGGTATTCCGGAAGAGTATGGCTACACTATACTGCCGCGGGCGTTGGCAGCCTTTGCCAACCAGCATCCGCATGTCGAAGTGACTGTGAAATGTGGCTATTCGGCCGCACAGCTAGCGGCCATCGACGCAGACGAACTCGACCTCGCGGTAATTTTCGACCAGGAACAGCCGACGAGCGGGGAGGTGCTTTTTGTTGATCCGACGGTTTGGGTGACTTCGGAAGTGCACTGCGTTCATGAGAATGACATCGTCCCGGTTGCGATCTATGAGCGCTCCAACTGGTGTAAGAAATTCGCTATCGGATCCTTGGACAAAGCCAAGATTAACTATCGCGTTGCCTATAGTTGCGACACGAGTGGCGGCCTCAAGATCGCAGCCGTATCGGGTCTGGCGATCGCGCCCCTTGCCAGCAGCAATATCCCGGCCGGTTGCCGCGCCCTTACGGAAGCAGATGGCTACCGTCCGATTGATTCCTCGAACGTGGTTCTCAGACGCAATCCTCGCATGAAAAGCGCCGCTATCGATGGTATGGCCACGATGATCAGGGAGGCGTTTCGGCCGATCAGCGCAGGGCGGTCGTGATTGCAATGGAAGCCACCCAAAGCGCGAATTAAAACTCGGCACACGCCGGTGGTCCAAAAAAGCCCGATCTAGCGTGGCATTATTGACTGGACAGCACGCTGGATACAAGAGCCTGCGGCTCTTGGGTTCCATCAAGGCACAGCACGGGGGCAGTTTGCCGCTCTAACCAAGCGTTGTGCCGAGCGATATTTCGTTCCGGGAAGTCCGGTTTGTCGTACTGGGCGGCCCAAGCGGCAAAAGCGGTATGGATTTCGTACATATCGCCCGAAGCCAATACCTAGTCCCCATGCCATTCCCGGGAAATAAGGCGTTCCATCCGTATGGGCGTAGGAGCGTAGACAAACACGATCATATCAACCTCCTCGATAAGAGTGTCTCCCAACCATCGAATGAGCCGGATAATACCCAGCCCTTCTCTTCCAATGCTTCTTCTATCAAGCCCACGCGATCCGCAGGTGGACGCTTGGTCGTGAACGGAGGACTTGTCGAAAGCCATCGAAATCATCGCAGTCCACATGGGCCACCTCCGATGATGCAGCGACAGCGCGACCGAGCGTCGTTACGCCCGAACACGATGCGCCAGTTATATAGATGGCGGGTTTCACCATATTTATCGTTTCTCACAATACCTGCGATGCAACGGGTCCAGGACATTGATGACAAAACATGAAGCAGATCGCCATGCCCGGTACTCAGGTTTGGCGCTCCGTTGGTCAAATTCCACCAGAACAGTTCTAAAGGTATAGGCACACCTCCTCCCGTGATGTTCGGCATGTTGCCAAGCCGTTCCTGTAATATTGGCGTGGAAGAAGAAGCAGTGATGTTGTTGGTTTTTTCCCGGAAGGCCGCGTGTCATAGGTTGCAAAAACCTACAAATCTCAAAATCGAATAGTCCGGTTTCTTCGTGAGTTCTCGACGCGATGCTACTGAAATATCAGCGATATTTTCTTGTCGGTAGTTTCTGATCATCTTCACGTTGCTACCGGGCTAATGGCCATATGGTGATACCGCCCGTCCGATGGGCGCACCAACACAGGAGCAAGGACGGGAGAGGGGGGAAGCCTTTGCGAAGGGGGCGAGGGAACATCGCTCCCTTTCCAAACTGCGTTATGCCGCCTCGATGTCGGTTTGTGAAAAGTCATTGCCCCTGAAAAGCAAGGATAACCGATGATCCTTCGCACAGGCATAGGAAAAGCCATGGCCAAAATTCAGCCGTGCTGGATGGGCAATGCTGTAGCTCCCTGATTGAAGCGCGGGAAATAGCACCATTTGGTGATAAAAACTATCCGGTTGCAGCATTTTGAGGCGGTGGGTTTTACATGCTGGCCGATTTACCATCCTCAATGGTGGCCACGGTTCGTATTCTTTCAAGGCGCCCAGTGAAAATAATCCTTCCCGATAGTCTCTTCCTGGATCGGTCGTTAATCAACGCGCTCCAATGCTTCGCCAAGGGCGGCCAGCGCTTCATCGATTTCAGCTTCAGTAGCGACAAGCGGTGCGAGAAAGCGAACCGTGTTGCGATGAATGCCGCACTTAATGAGAAGCAGTCCGCCTTTGCGGGCTTCATCGAGCACATGTTGTGTCCGATCGGCATCCGGTGCCTTCGTTGCGCGATCGCTGACGATCTCGATAGCCAGCATAAAGCCTAATCCTCTGACATCGCCGATGAAGGCATGTCTTTGCTGGAGGGCTATCAACCCTTTTCGTAATTGCGCTGCGCGTTGTCTTCCGTTCCTAAGTATATCATCCCGTTCGAATGTCTCGATGACGGCCAATGCGGCAGCACAGGCGAGGGCGTTGCCACCATAGGTTCCGCCAAGACCGCCCGGTGTTGGCGCATCCATGATCTCTGCTTTCCCAACGACGGCTGACAGAGGGAGGCCTCCGGCCAAGCTCTTAGCAATGGTTACGAGATCGGGCTCGATGCCCGAGTGCTGAAAACCGAACATCTCGCCTGTCCGTCCAAATCCTGTCTGTATCTCGTCCAGAATAAGGACAATGCCGTGCTTGTTTGTTATCTCACGGAGCGCCGCGACGAAATTCACCGGGGCAGGATGGAAACCCCCGTCGCCCTGCACAGGCTCGATAATGATGGCGGCTACGCGCTCCGGGGCGACGTCTGTTGCGAAGACCTCTGCAAGGGCCGCGAGCGCATCGGCAGTGGTTACACCCCGATAGGCATTGGGGTACGGAATATGGAAAATCTCTGGTGCGAACGGACCGAAATTCTGCTTGTAGGGCTGGCTCATTCCCGTCAGCGAAACACCTAGCAATGTGCGGCCATGAAAGCCGCCACGAAATGCAATGACGGCCGGGCGATTGGTGTAACCGCGAGCAATCTTCACCGAATTTTCGACAGCCTCCGCGCCAGAGGTGAAAAAGGCGCTTTTGTAGTCCTTTCCAATCAAGGTATTCAGTTTTTCCGCCAGCGCGACATAGGGCTCATAGCCGAGAACCTGGAAACAGGCATGGGACAAGGTCTCGATCTGTCTCTTCACGGCGTCGACGACCCGCGGATGGTTATGCCCGACATTGAGGACTCCGATTCCACCAACGAAATCCAGATAGCGTCTGCCCTCCACATCCCAAAGTTCGGTCCCTTTCGCCTTGCTGGCAAGAATGGGGTGAGCGGTAGCAATGCCGCGCGCGATATTGCGGTCACGCCGCTCAAGCAAATCCTGCGTCTTTGGGGCGGTACTGGTCATCAGGTGGTCTCCGGTATTTGTGCAGCTAGTAGACGGCGTCGAGGCCGGCGATGTGAAAGCTTTTGACTTCGAGATATTCCTCGATCCCCAGTGCGCCGCCCTCACGGCCTATGCCGGATTGCTTGACCCCGCCGAAAGGTGCAACTTCCATGGAAATGCTGCCTGTGTTGAGGCCAACCATGCCGAATTCTAATTGTTCGGCGACACGCCAGGACCGGTTGAGATCGCGCGTATAGAAATAGGCGGCGAGTCCGTAAGGGGTTGCATTGGCTATATGAATAGCCTCGCTTTCTGCTTGGAAGCGAAAGAGCGGAGCAACCGGGCCGAACGTTTCCTCATTGGCAAGAAGCATGGCGGTCGTGGCATTGCCGACGATGACTGGCGATACGATGCGGCCGCCACCTTTGTCCGCGTCTGCGGGCGTGAGGAGTGTCCCGCCTTTTCCAAGCGCGTCGCTTACATGCACGCGTACCTTCGCGACCGCAGCCGCGTTTATCAGCGGTCCAATGGTGCTGCCGGCGACAAGCCCGTCACCAGTGCGCAACTTGCCGACTGCTTCCACCAGTCTTGTAGCAAAACGATCGTAGATCTCGTCCTGCACCAGGATACGATTTGCGCATATGCAGGTTTGACCGGCATTGCGGAATTTGCTGGCGATAACGCCGCTAACCGCAAGCTCGATATCCGCATCGTCAAACACGATAAATGGAGCATTGCCACCCAGCTCAAGACTGAGGCGTTTCAGAGTCGCCGAACTTTGCTGCATCAGCATGGCACCGACGCGAGTTGATCCGGTAAAAGAAATTTTTCGCACGGTGGCGCTTTCTGTCAGCATTGCTCCAATGGCTTCCGGACGGCCAGTGACGACGCTGATTACCCCTTCCGGCAAACCGGCACGTTCGGCCAGCACCGCCAACGCCAGCGCGGAAAATGGTGTGAGTTCCGAGGGTTTGACGACGATAGTGCATCCGGCGGCCAGCGCCGGGGCGGCTTTGCGGGTGATCATGGCATTTGGAAAATTCCAGGGGGTAATGGCAGCGGTAACGCCGACAGCTTCCTTCATCATCATGATTCGCCGGTCAGCCGTCGGAGCGGGAACGGTAAACCCGCAGATGCGACGGGCCTCTTCGGCAAACCATTTCACGAAGCTTGCGCCATAACGCACTTCGCCTTCCGCTTCCGCCAGTGGCTTTCCCTGTTCCGCAGTCATGATCCGTGCCAGATCAGGAGCATTGTCAATGATGAGCGCGTGCCAGCGCTCCAGGAGCGCTGCTCTTTCTGCTGCCGGTCTGGCACGCCAGTTGCGCAAGGCAAGATCCGCGGCGGCAATGGCTTCAGAGGTATCATCGCGACCGCAGTCAGGCACGCTGCCTATGATGGCGCCAGAATATGGATTGTCTACGTTAAGCGTTTGGCAGCCGGATGCGTCTGTCCATCTACCGCCGATATAGGCTTGCTGTACGAACAGGGTCGGGTCGTTTAGTCCAAGCGGGTTCATCATATTCCTCAATAAGAACGAGTCCGGTCGACGAGACCGACCATTGCAGTTCCACTGCGATGGCGGCGAATGTTGGCGATCACCGCGTCAACCGCCGTGTCGGGCTGGGTCATGCTGGCTATGTGCGGCGTGAGCAATATTTTCTCGTGCGACCAGAAAGGATGGTTCGCGGCAAGGGGCTCGGGGTCGGTCACGTCGAGAACGGCACCCGATAACTGGCCCGTCTCGAGAGCCACCAATAGATCGGCCTGAACCAGATGTTCACCCCGCCCGCAATTGATCAATGCGCTGCCCTTTGGAAGCATATTGAACAGGGTCGAATTGAGGATGCCGGCGGTCTCACCGGTCAGCGGCAAGAGACAGATCACGATATTGCAGTGCGCAAGGAATGCAGGAAGTCCAGACTCGCCTGAATGGCAGTGCACGCCCTCGATCTGATGGGCCGAACGGCTCCAGCCAGACAAAACATAGCCAAAGGGACGCAGCCTGTTGATGACGGCCCGCGCAAGGACGCCGAGGCCCATTATGCCGACGCGCAGCTCCGCAGCAGGACCGAACCGGATGCCGCGCCAGTCGCCATGCCTTTGCTGCGAAACATAGGAAAGGAGATGCCGGTGCAGCGCGAGAACTCCAAGGGTGGCATATTCTGCCATGCCGTCGCAAATTCCGGGTTCGATCATGCGCACGACAGGCAGATCCGATGGCAAGGCGGCCAAGTCAATCTGGTCCACACCAGCACCCAGTGAAAACAGAACCTGCAGGTTGGGATAGGTTGTGACGATATCAGCCGGAGGATGCCATACGCCGAGATAGCGCACATCAGCAGGATGGGTCTCATGCGGCCGAAAAGAAAAGGCAATATCCGGTGCCCTTTGCGCAAAAAGGGCAGCCCATTCCATGCCCCGCTCGGCGTCCGCGTGGTAGAGAAACGTCATTTTCTGCAATGCTCCCGCCGACGAATCGCAGTATCAGACCAAGGCCTTTTCCTGTTCCATTTCCGCCATGTCCTGAAACCGGTCAGCAATGCGCGGGTGCGCGCGGCCATTGTCGCAAGCGCCTATAGCGATCAGCACCTCGTCGGGTGCGGGCGCATCGTTTATCTGGAATGTTGCAGTCAGGAAGTGCGAGCGTTTGCCGGTTTCGCTTTTGTGAGTCATCGGCAGAGACAAGAGCGAGCCCGGAGCGTTGCGGGTGTTGGTGAAGCTGAGATATGTCGTACCATTCACGGCTTCCCGCAACATGTTGCCGAAGCGCAGTGTATGGATCAGCGCGGAAGCATGCTCGATCTCTCCGTTGACGCCAACAGCCGCAGCTTTCCCGTAGGCCTCGACCTTGTCAGCGGGCATCAACGCCACCAGACGGCGGGTCATTTCAGCCCCGAGCGGTGGTGCCAGACGCAGGATTTCCGGGCGCAGGTTCTCGACGAAACCTTTGCCTGCCCAGGGGTTCTTCAAAACTGCTGCCACAACGACCATGGTAACGGGGCGCTCGGCCTTGCGGCCACCCTCGATCATGGTTTCTTCCACAAAGGTGGCGATCTTTCTGATTTCAAGTGTCATCTTGCAGTGCTTTCGATCCGGTCGGTGATGCATGAAGCTAACGGTGCGGCAGACGGGATGTCTTCCTATGGTTGCGAGCAAAAAGCTGCTGGCTTCCCCTCAGAAGCGGTGTAGCATTCACTGCCAGCAAATGAATTAAGTTGCACCGCGCGACGCGGGAGCTTGGAACAAGGTGAACTACAAGGATCAGATAATATCGCTTCGCGAAGCCGCCAGCCTGATCAATTCGGGAGGTGATCTGACGACTGTGCTGCGCCATCTGTTGCAGGTCGCCTGCCGCCAGGCAGGCTGGACGATGGGCTCGATCATGAGCATCGATGCAGCGCATGGTTATGCCCACGTCATGCTGCGCCACGATCCGACATTGCTGCAACGGGTGCTGAAAGACCGCTGGGAGCTGGCAACCAGCCCCTCACTGATCGCGCTGAAGCGCAACGAGCCTGTTTACATACGCGACGCCCGCGTTTCGGAAGAGTTTCCCGGCTATCGCAAGGAAGCCTTTGAGCGTGACTACCGCACCGTGCTGGTTATGCCGATGCAATGCGCCGATGCGGATGGCCGGCCCATGGTACTCAATGTAGTTTCCCGCGAAATCGTGGACGTATCCGATGATGACCTCGCCTTTCTCGGCATGATCGTACACCTGGGCGCCATAGCAATCGAAAAGCAGCACCGGCTTCGGGCCGAGCGTTTGGCCGGCGAGCGTTTGCAAACTGTTTTGCACGCGCACACGTCACTGCTTCAGGATGTGCTGGCAGGGGGTTCCATTCCCACGCTGGCCACAACGATTGGCGATCTTCTTGCCAATCCGGTGATCGTGGTGGACTTCAACGCCAATTTGTTGATCGGGGGAAAATCCCCCGATCCCGCGCATTTCACCGATGATACATGGCACAATGCCACTGCAACTTCTCTCAACCGGCAGCTGATGAAATCCGCGCGCGAAGCGGTCGACAATCCCCGCGCCGAGCCGCAAACACTGTTCCTCGACGATGGGACGAGACGGTTTCATCTATCGGTTCGAATCGAACCGCTGAGCGTCGATGGCGAGGCAGTCGGCGCCCTCTTCATCTTTCCGACGGCACAGGCGTTCAGCGATCTCGATCTTCTGCTGCTTGACAGCGCCAAATTTGCACTGAGTGTGCAGATGATGCGCAGTTTCATCCGTTTTCGTTTTGAAACGCGGACCCTGACAGAACTGTTCATGGAACTGGTCGAGCATCGCTGGCGCGATGCCAGCGATCTATTGCAGCGAAGTCAAAGGCTCGGCTTGAACCTCACTTCCCCCTCACAGATGATCGTAGTGGACTTTCCGGAACAGACACGCACACTTGCAGGCAAGTCGGCTGACCTGCATCACACGGTCCTGCGCCTTGTCCAGCAAAATACGGCTCACGCGAGTGTCGTCTCAATAGCGGACGGGCTTGTCTGTCTTGTGCCATTCGAAGCCGGCAAGGGCCAGGAGCGAACAGCGAAGCTGATGCGCCGCATCGCCGAGGAACTGAAACGGCATCTGGAGGAGGAACCAATCGTCGTTGTCGGCAACCGGTGCGTGACCTTGACCGATTATCCTGAAAACTGGGACAGGTGCTGGCGAACGATAAATATCGCACGGGCCTTCGGGCGACGCGGCGTTCTGTCTGGGCAGGATTTCGGGCCCCTTCCCATGTTCGTCGCTGCAGCCGATGTTGGAGAGGTGAAGGGGTTCGTCGAGGAGTCGATTGGCGCCATCGTTGCGCATGACCGCACTCACGAGACTCCTTACCTCGAAACGCTTTCAGCTTTTCTCAAGGAGGGTTGCCGTAGCCAGGCCTGCGCCGATGCGATGGGTCTGCATGTCACGACCCTGCGCTATCGCCTGTCGCGGATACACGACCTGTTCGGCGTCGAGGTCGACACGCCCGACCGGCGGTTCGCAGTGGAACTCGCGATCCGCCTGCACAGTGTCATCGACAGCCATTCCCCGCGTCAAAACTGAGATCGGCCTGCTCGATGTCTCGTCCTCTGTACCGGAGGAACATTGCGACGAAGCTTTCCGTCTTATGGGAGGAAGAACGGAAAAAGAATAGCGCCTAGCCTGCTTCCATGACGAGCAGAGAGCAGCAAGGTAACGTGTGCATGTTGGCACCAGCCCCGCAAACCGAAACAGCCATTGATCCCATCGCCTTGCGCAGGGCCTTCGGGACTTTTGTGACCGGGGTGACGATCATCACCACCATCGACTGCGAAGGCAATCCACGAGGGATGACTGCCAATTCCTTCACCTCGGTATCCCTCGATCCGCCATTGCTGCTGGTTTGCGTTGGCAAGGGCGCCACGAGTTTCCCGGTGTTCAATCAAGCTCAGTTTTTTGCGGTCAACTTCCTGCATGAGGGGCAAGCGGAAATATCAGGCGTCTTCGCATCGAAATCGCCGGACAAGTTTCAATCGGTCAGCCATGACCGGGTCCATACCGGTGCGCCGGTCCTGACCGATTGCCTGACCTGGTTCGACTGCACCACGCACAACAGTATTGATGCCGGTGATCATATCATTCTCATCGGCCAGGTGCGCGCGTTCGGCACCAGCCCTTCGGCGCCGCTTGGCTTCTGTCGCGGGCGTTATGCCAATGTCAAAGATCCATTGCCTGCGGGGTGGCTCGCTTCTCACGGCATGGTTGTTGGCTACCTCATCGAGGCGGAGGGCAATATCCTGCTGCGCTCGGACGCTAGGGGTGGATGGGTGCTGCCCAGCGCAAAACGCCGTATCGCCGACAATGAACTGAAGCTCGACGATGGTGGAGCTCTTACTCTGCTTCCAGATAACACCTTTCTCTATTCGGTTTTCGACGTTGCCGACAGCGATCCAGGTTACCTGATCTATCGTGCCCGGCTTTCTCAGGATTCAATGGGCGTCGCATTGCCAGCCGACCTCAAATTCTTCCCCATCCAGGCGCTTCCCTATGATGCCATTCCAACACGCGAGCTGCGCGCAATGCTGCGCCGTTACGTGCGCGAGAGGCTCGATGCACGCTTCGGCATCTACATGGATTCAAGGGACGGTGGACGCCTCGCAATGATCGAGGGTGATGCCCAGCCCTGGCAGAAAACTATGCGCGAACAATCTTAGCAATGCAGGACCCAGCCTATGCAAACGACGGTAAAGACACTAGAGGGCTCACGCCAGAACCTGTTCATTGGCGGTGCTTTTGTACAACCGGCAAGCGGCGTCTATATTCCCAGTTATGATCCGACCAATGGTGAAGCCTGGTATCAGCTGGCGGACGCGAATGAAGCTGATGTTGACAAGGCGGTGAAAGCTGCGCGCGCTGCGCTGGTAAACCCGGCATGGCGACGGATGACGCAGACGGATCGCGGCAAGCTGGTACGCCGTCTTGCAGAACTCGTAACCGAGCATGCCGATGAATTGGCAATGATCGAAACGCGGGACAATGGCAAGCTGCTCAAGGAAATGCTGGCGCAGATGCGCGCCATGCCCGATGCCTATACATATTTTGCAGGCATGGCCGACAAGCTGCAGGGTGATACCATACCCGTCAACAAGCTTGACATGATCAACTTCAATATGCGCGAACCCCTCGGGGTCATCGCCATGATAACACCGTGGAACTCGCCGCTCATGCTGCTCACGGGGACGCTGGCTCCCTGTCTTGCCATTGGCAATACGGTTGTCATCAAGCCTTCCGAACACGCCTCCGCCTCGACATTGGCGTTCGCCGAACTGATTGCAAAGGCGGGCTTTCCGGCGGGCGTGGTCAATGTCGTAACCGGCAATGGCGCGACGGCTGGCGAAGCCCTTACCCGCCACAGGGGCATCACGAAGGTTGTATTTACCGGAAGCACCCAGACAGGTCGCCGGATCGCCGCAAACGCTGCCGCCAATCTCGTGCCTTGCCAGATGGAGCTGGGCGGAAAATCACCGCATGTCGTTTTTGGCGACGTGAATATCGAACGTGCGGTCAATGGCGTTGTGGCAGGGGTGTTCGCGGCAGCCGGACAGACCTGCGTCGCCGGATCGAGATGTTTTGTCGAAGCCAGTATTTACGACGAGTTCATGGACGCGCTTGTTGAACGCACGCGCCGTATAAAGGTGGGTCATCCCCTTGATGAGGATACGGATGTCGGACCGCTGGCGCTGTCGGCGCAGCTGGAGAAAGTCGAGGCCTATGTCGCCTCTGGTGTGCGTGATGGTGCAAAGGTTGCTTTTGGCGGAGGCAGGCCGCAATCGGAAGACCTGGCGCGTGGCTGGTATTACGAACCGACCATACTGAGCGATGCGCACAACGACATGGGGTTCATGCGCGACGAAATATTCGGCCCCGTGGTCGGCGTCATGCCTTTTTCGAGCGAGGAAGAGATGATCACCCTTGCCAATGACACGAACTACGGGCTGGCTTCCGGAATCTGGACCCAGGACATCGACCGGGCGATGCGCTTTGCCCGCAATATCGATGCGGGGACGGTGTGGGTCAATACGTACCGGTCAGCTGCTTACATGTCGTCGAATGGCGGCTTCAAGGAAAGTGGATACGGAAGACGCGGCGGTTTCGACGTCATGCGGGAATTCTCGCGATCAAAGAACGTGGTGATCGATTATTCGGGCGCCATGCAGGACCCGTTCGTAATCCGGCTCAAATAGCAATCACATCGAAAAAGCCCGGGAAGGGACAAACATGAAATTTGCAGTCTCACTCAGCATGGAGCGGTTTTCACCCGAAACACCAATGAAGAGCGTGCTGGGCAATATGCTCGAGCTCGTAAAACTGGCAGATACAGGTGGCTTTGAAACATTGTGGACAGCGGAGCATCACACGATCGAATGCACGATCTCGCCCAATCCCTTTACAGTGCTTACCTGGCTGGCGCAGCACACCGATCGGATAAGGCTTGGCACGGCGACGCTGGTTGCGCCTTACTGGACGCCAATCCGGCTGGCAGGAGAGGCCGCGCTTTGTGATCACCTGACCGGCGGGCGGCTCGAATTCGGCATCGCCCGCGGCGCTTATCAATACGAGTTCGATCGCATGGCCGGCGGTATCCCCCAGCAGGAGGGTGTCGCCTATATGAAGGAACTGGTGCCAGCCGTGCAGAAGCTTTGGGCCGGCGACTATGCCCATGATGGTCACTACTGGAAATTCCCTTTGGCTACATCCGTCCCAAAGCCGTTGCAGAAGCCGCATCCGCGCATCTGGGTCGCTGCAAGAGACCCCGGCACATTCGACTGGGCCGTGGCCAATGGTGCGAACATATTGTCAACGCCGCTCTCCGCACCAGCCGCGGAAATTGCCGTGCTTGGTGAAAAGTTCCGCAAGGCTGTTGCGGATCATCCCCATGTTCCTCGGCCGAAATTTATGATGCAACGTCGCACCTGCGTCTATGCCAAGCCTGACGACTGGCAGGTGGCAGTCCAGCACAGCATGGATTATGGCAGGACTTTCGAGAACTTGTTCCAGAATATCGGTACTGTGACCAACGGGTTCCCGGAAGCCGTGCCTTTCGACACCGTCAAAGGCCGCGACAATTATAATCCGGAGAGTATTCGCAAGAATCTTATGTTCGGGACGCCCGATGAGGTGATCGAAAAGCTGCTGGACTACGAGGCAGCCGGCGTCGATCAATATTGTCTTGGTCTGTCATTCAACCTGCCATTTGAATTGCAGAAGAATACATTGCGATTGTTTGCTGAAGAGGTGATGCCCTTCTTTGCCCGGCGCGAGCGTGAAAGTACCCGCCTTGCCGTTGCAGGTGAGTAAGATGGTCGGCCCGCTCCACCACCGCGTAGGAAGCGTCAATTTGAACTACCGTGTCGATGGAAACGGGCCGGATCCTTTGGTCTGCATTCACGGCGTTGGTTCCTCCCTCGAAGCGTGGAGCGGAGTCGTTGAACGGTTGGCGGGCGACTTCACGATACTGACCTTCGATCTTCGCGGGCACGGCGATTCCACCAAGATCAAGGGCCGTTACGATATAGATGATTTTGTTGCCGAGACATTGTCACTCGCGGATCATATGGATTTTCAAAGCTTTCATCTCGCCGGCTTTTCGCTTGGCGGTCTGATCGCGCAGCGGCTTGCCCTGACGCATCTCGATCGCATCCGCCGCCTCGTTCTGCTTTCCACTGTGGCCGGACGCACGCCGGACGAGCGAGAGCGTGTGCTGTCAAGGCTTGCCGCACTGCAGGCAGGTGAACCGGGCTCCCATTATAACGCTTCGCTATCGCGCTGGCTTACCGAGAATTTCCAGGCGCAAAATCCAGAAAAGATTGATGCCCTGCGTGCGCGCAATGCATTGAACGTTCCTGAATGTTACGCCTCTGCGTACCGCGTGCTGGCGGAGACGGATTTTGGTGGCCTTCTTGATCAGATTCGTTGTCCCACATTGATTGCCACCGGCGAGGAAGACGCCGGTTCAAATCCGCGCATGGCACGCTATATGCATGAACGCATCGTCGGATCACGGCTTCAGATCTTGCCGGGCTTACGCCATTCGATCCTCATCGAGGCGCCGGAGCTTGTTGCTGGCATGATGAAGGGTTTTCTCATGGAGGAGGATTTGGTAGGCCATGGATAAGCATTTGCAACAGGAAGGCGAGGCGGTCAGGCGCAAGGTCCTGGGCGATGATTATGTGGACCGGGCGCTGAACAATGCGGATGAATTTTCGCGGCCGTTTCAGGATGTGCTGAACGAATATTGCTGGGGTGCCGCCTGGACGGATGAAGCGCTCGATCTTAAGCAGCGTAGTCTGCTCAATCTTGGTATGTTGGCAGCGACAGGACGCATGCACGAATTCGGCGTCCATTTTCGCGGGGCTGTTCGCAACGGGCTGACGGAGGCAGAACTTCGTGCCGCCCTGATCCAGATCGCGGTCTATTGCGGGATACCGGCCGGAGTCGAATGTTTCCGCGTGGCTCAGGCCATCCGTAACGAAATGAAAGCGGAGCAGCGGCCGTGATAGGCGAGCAACGCATGAACCGGATCAAGTCTGGCAGGCTCGCGTGCTGTTTGAAGCTTGTCAGACAAGAGGGGCTGGCTATCCAGCAGCCCATTCTCGCAAACCCGATCGGCTGCTTTACGACAGAGACCGGAACACTCAATCAAGGCAACCATCTGTGGGGTTATAGCGATTTCGAGCACCGGATGCGTCGGCGTAAAATCCTGGCTGAAGATACGCGTTGGCCGGCATTTTTCCCGCGTTTGACGCAGAATATCGCAGGCCTCGCAACAGGCTTCTTCGCCAATGAAAGGGAAGAGTTCAGAATGAACGATGCCGTAACGAAATTGCGCGTGTAACCAAATAAACGCGTTGTTCTGGCCAGGGACCGTTCCGGTTCTTGTAAGGAACGACCGTCGCAATTCTCCTACGCATCGCTGGAAGACGGATCATGCAGTTAGCTTTTTCATTAACAATCAGCGCCGGAGCGTCCGCAAAGAGAGCAAGCGCCAACAAGATGGGAACCGATCGTGACAGAGTGTCTAAAGATTGAGAATCTCTACAAGATTTTCGCTCGATCGCCGGATCGGGCAATGCAGATGCTTGCGGCTGGCAGCAACAAGGATGATGTCCTTGCCAAGACTGGCGCGGTGGTCGGCCTGAACAACGTGACCTTGTCGGTCCCGGCGGGGGCCATCTACATGATCATGGGCCTATCGGGTTCCGGCAAGTCGACGCTGGCCCGCTGTATCAACCGGTTGAATGAACCCAGTTCGGGAAAAATTCTTCTTGACGGCGAGGATCTAGTCCCCCTCGATGAAGAGCGGTTGCGTGAAATTCGCCGGACCCGCATTTCTATGGTTTTCCAGCATTTCGCTCTGCTGCCTAACAAGCGTGTAATCGAGAACACGGAATTTGGATTAAAGCTGCGCGGCGTTCCCCTGCAGGAGCGGCGTAGGCGGGCTGAGGAAGTTCTATCCGTTGTTGGTCTTGCGCGTTGGGCCTATCACTTCCCCCATGAACTTAGCGGCGGGATGCGGCAGCGGGTCGGGCTCGCCCGTGCGCTGGCGACTGATGCCGATGTGCTGATCATGGATGAGGCATTCAGTGCGCTCGATCCGCTGATCCGGACGGAGATGCAGGACGAACTCCTGCGCTTGCAGCGAACCTTCAAGAAAACCATCCTGTTCATCACACATGATTTTCAGGAAGCGCTAAAGCTCGGTACGCGTATCGCGATCATGTCCGAAGGCGAACTTGTGCGCGAGGGGACGCCTCAGCAGATCGTGCTTGAACCCGGCAGCGACTACGTTGCCGCTTTCACCCGGGAAATAGACCGATCCAGACTCTTCGATGCACGCTCGATCATGACAGCAGCTCAGGGCATATCGCAGACAGCAACGGGCAGTGTCACGACCAAATTTGCTGCTACGGGCGAACCAGTCTTTATCGTCGATGCAGACAATCGTATTCTTGGCGCTCTCAGTGCCACAGACCAGCGGCGAGTCAATGGCGGAACATCCCCCGGGCCGCTGCTCTCAGGCGAATATGTCACCGTTCCTGCCAATGCCAAACTCGTCGACGTGGCGCGGGTCTACAGGTCCGGCCAGCCAATGGCAGTCATAGACGAGAGCGGCAAGCTCATCGGCACGCTTGCCGCAGAACAGATATTGTCGCGCATCGCCGCGACTTCCCATCCGCAACCATCCTCTCCTGGTGATCAAAATGTTTGACGCTGAAGACCTTTACATCTTCCCCGTAGACGTGTGGATACAAAAGGGAGTCGAATGGCTTGCGCTCAACCTCCGGCCGATCTTTCTTGCCATCAAATGGCCGGTTGAAACGCTGCTTTCTTTTAATGACTATGTGCTGCACCAAATCCCGTTCCCGGTTTTCGTCCTTCTCATTGCTTTGCTGGCTTACAGGCTGGCAAGCCGGGGGATCGCCCTTTTCAGCGCTGTCTCCCTGATTGCAATTGCCTTCATGGGTGTGTGGTCCGAAGCCATGACCACCCTGTCGCTCATCACAACCGCAATTCTTATCTGCACGATCATAGGGGTGCCTATCGGTATTCTATGCGCCCGCAGCGATTCTGTCTGGAACATTGTCCGACCGGTGCTCGATGTCATGCAGACCACGCCGACCTTCGTCTATCTGGTCCCGGTGGTTATGTTGTTCGGTGTGGGAACGGTGCCGGGCGAAGTTGCGGTTGTTACTGCCGCTGCGCCACCGCTCATCCGCTTTACCAACATAGGCATTCGCATGGTCGAGAAGGAAATGGTCGAGGCCGGGCTCGCCTTTGGTGCCAATAATCGTCAGTTACTTTGGGAAATCCAGTTGCCGCTTGCCATACCCACCATATTGGGGGGGCTCAATCAGACGGTTCTGACAGCGATGGTCATGTCTGTCGTGGTCGCAATGATTGGAGCGGAAGGACTTGGCCTTGTCGTTCTTCAGGGGCTTGGACGACTGGATGTCGGGCGTGCCGCTGTTGGCGGTATCGCCATTGTTCTCCTGGCCATGATGCTGGACCGGATCACTCAGAAAATGGCGCAGCCCAAGGACGTGAAGGCAAAGTCCTGGTTCCGCAGCCTTCTTGCCCTGCTGCAGATCGGTCGTGTGCAACAGCTGCCGCTTCCCACAGGGCGGCGCACAGTTTGAAACACGCTACCACGCGGATCTTGGAGAGAGGAGATTGAATCGTCACGAAGGGATGCACCAACAATGAAAAAAGAAACGATCCAGAAGGAGAACGCATATGAAATTCATCATCAAAACAATCATGCGAGCGACGGCGGCATTGGCTATTGCAGGAGTCATGACCTGTGGGCAGGCCGCAATTGCCCAGAATCTACCGGGTAGCGGCAAGACAATCCGTTTTGCACAATCCGATAGTCTCGGGGCAAATTATGTGACGGCACAGATTGTCATGGCTGCCTTAAAGGAGATGGGTTATGACGTAAAACTCAGCACCATCAATACGACTCTGTTCTTTCAAGCCGCCGCACAAGGTGATCTTGATGTCGCATCGGACATCAATTTCCCCCAACGTGAACCGGGCTACCTCAAGGTAGAAAAACAGGCCATGGCCATCGGCGACGGTATGATCGTCGGCGGCGGTATTAATGGCTATCTGATTGACAAGAAGACAGCTGATGCCAACAACATCACCTCACTGGAACAGATGAAAGATCCGAAGATAGCGGCTCTTTTCGGCAAGAAGGGCAAAGCAGATCTCATCAACTGCGATCCAGGCTGGAGTTGCGGGGATGTTGTGGATTTTCAGCTGGAGAAGTTCCAGTTGAAGGACACGATCAATTCCGTCAGAGGCAAGTATGAAGCGCTCATGGTGGAAGCTGTCGCCCGGGTGAAACGCGGGGAGCCAGCGTTCTTCTACGCGTGGAGCCCGTCATGGGTGAACAATGCACTGGTTCCGGGCAAAGATGTTGTTTGGTTGCCAACGCCCTTCGATGCGCTTCCTCCATCAGTGCCGAATAAAGGATCTGCCGAGGTCAAGGGTGTTACAGGATGTGCAGGCGGTGCAGATCCATGCCGGATGGCGATGGCCTCATGGAACTGGATTTCCGTAGCCAATCGCGAGTTCATTGCGGCCAACCCGCAGGTTAAGATCCTCCTTGAAGAAATGAAGTTTCCACTTGCAACGTGGTCGGAGTGGGAACACACGATTAATGAAAAGGGTGGAAGCACCAGTCAGATCAACAAGCTGGCCGACAGCTGGATATCCGACAACAAAGAACAGTTTAAACAGTGGGTGGCGGCTGCCTCCAAAGCAACCAACTGACAATCAGAACTCACCCAGCCCTGATCCGGGGCTGGGTGAGTTGCCCGAGTTCTATTTGATGGGCGAAATCTCATGCGATGGGTCGATCATTTTGCGCCAGGCGTCCTCCTTCAACGAAATCAAGTTAGTAATGGATCTTTCCTTTCTGATTGCCGCCGCGGAATTCTGCGTCGAACCGGACACGATGCACCCGCTCTTATCGGCACCTTCGAAACCGTCGTCCCGCCGGTCGCATCGCTGAGTTGCAATGGTTCTTGCCAGGTTCTCCAAAGATCGGACAATGGGTCGTCTGGAATAGCACTTCAGAAAACAGCATTGGCGGGTCTGAATTGGGTTGGCGCTTGAGGCGGGGATTTAAGTGAGTTTTTTAGTAAGCCGTGGATAGCGGCAACTAAACTGATGCTATCCATAGAGATGGCGCCGGTTGCAGACAGGCAGCTTCAGGGCATCCAAGATGGTAGCGGATATTTGATCGGGTGAGAACACACTCTCCAACTGGCTGTCTTATGAGAGCGGATACCCATCGCACCTGTGATACCTTTTCGTCGGTTCCTATCGTATTGTCGACCTAGAATACTGCGCGCCGGCGATATTCGCCGGGGGTGAGGCCGAGACAACGGCGGAACACGGTCGTCAAATGGGACTGGCTGGAAAAACCGCAAGCAAGGGCGACATCGACGAGCGGCGCGCCTCCCCGGTGCAACAAGGCTCGAGCCCGCTCGATCCGCCGTACCAGCACATAAGAATGGGGCGACATGCCAATTGTCTGTTGGAAACTATGGGCAAAATGATGAGTGCTCATCCCTGCGATCGCAGCGAGCGTTGACAGTCGCAGATCGTGGTCGATCGCATCTTCGATATAATCGACGACACGTGCAACACCCCTGGCCGGAAGCTTGCCGAATGGTCCGTGCCCGTTTCGCTCGCCGTGACTCGATAATTGCAAAAGGAATTTTTCAGCGAGGATCGCCCAACTGTCGAGGAGAAGATTGCTAGGCTCGATCATTGAGGCCGTATGCCGTATGCGCTCCAGGCAGTGGTGTAGCTGGACATCGAGTACATCGGCAGGCATCCGGATATGATCGTGCGTGAGGTCTTTTCCAAACAGTGAAAGGCAAACCATGCCCATCAGCTCGAATGGAATGTGAAATTGCATGAAGCTCACCGGCTGCTCAAAGCGCCATTGTGCGCCCTCGAACGGCAACATGGATATTAGGCCCGACGAAGCCGCATCGCGCCAGGCCGTCGCTGCGCTCGTTCGGAGCGAGGCACTGACGAAGTTCGGATCACCCTCTTGCGGGGAATCCTCGATCGTCGAGAACCAATAGCTCAATTTGAGCGACGCCGTTCCGGCGCCGATCATGCGTACCGGTGCGATCAGATGATCCGTCCAGTATCGCGGCACCGCAGACGTATTGATCGCCCTGCAGGAAGCAAGCCCGGCGCCGTCGCCTTCACTGTGGCCGAACTCCCGCCAGGCCTCGTCGAATTTCAACCGCCCGCCCTCCAGGCCGCCCAAAGGCTTTTGGTGGCGCAAATTCATGCGAAGCATCGAAGCGCCTGTCGCTGCAAAATAGCAAGATTCTGAAATACGCGCCAGCCGCGGGCCCCTTATCTGACATCGGCGTTCACTTCGTGTGGCGCGTGGGGATAACGAAACCGCGGGAGTGCACGGCAATCATGTGAATGACGCAACAGGGTTGCTGCGTCAGGCAGCAGCAGGTCGGGTCGCCGCGCGTGCGCGCAAGTTCAGGGAGACAACGATGGTAAAAAATCATGGGCAGATTTCAGGCGGCCTCAATCGCCGGGACGCGTTGAAAAGCACAGGCGCGGTGCTGGCCGCATCGATGACCGGGATGGCAACGCCAGCCGCCGCGCAGGGGCGGCAGACGGCTTCGTCGGCCCACCCCCAGCTACCGATTGGCCGGCGATTGCAAGGCGTCCAGCATTTCGGCCTGACGGTCCAGGACATGGAACGCGCCTTCACCTTCTATACCGAGGTCCTCGGCGGCACCGAGGTAATGCGGGACGGTGATTTTCAAGGTGAGCGTATTCACAATACGCTGTTGACCGGTCAGGAAATCGAAGCGCACGCACGCGGTGTCAATCCGCGCACGATGGGAATTCCCGACCTTCGCGGCGGTGCCCAGCGGCTGGACGTGCGCTTCATCCAGTTCGACAATGTCGTCATCGAGCTTCTGCAATATCGCGACGCCGACCAGCCAATGGGCGGTCCGCGAGCGTTCGCCGAGCCACTCGATCATATGAGCCCCGCCTTTCCGCGGATGATGCATATCTGCTTTCACATTCGTGACGATGTCGACTTCAACCAGTTCATCGCCGACCTTGAGGCGGACGCGGCACGGCGCGGCATGACGCATGTCCGCGCGAACCGCGTCGTAACCGTAACGAGCGAGTCGGAACGGAGCGCAGCCCCGCTCGACGCCAATTCCAATCCGATCACGCAAGGCAAGTCGGATGGGTGGCGGCTGATCTACTGCACCGGCTCGGAAGGCGAGCAGCTCGAGTTCGTGCAGGCGCTGGGTCCGGTCAAACAAACCTTCGACAGTGCGCTGGAAGCGCGGCGCAAAATGGTGGCGCGCTGAGCGGAGTGCAGGCAATGAACGACCTTGCCGCCAACCTCCTCCGCATAGGCGTCTATACACCGATGACGGGCGAACACACGACCGAGGAAATGTCGGCGAGATCGGTCCGGCCCTCGAGGCCGCTATCTGCGACCCGGTCCCAATCCCATGAAAGAAGGAGATTAGAAATGCCCCGGAGAGTCCTGTCTCACATCGCGCCGGCAGCGCTGATTGCGGCCGCTTTTGCAACGCCCCCGGCGATTGCCCACGACGCCGGCGGCCTGCGCTACGCCGATATGCCCGCCGACGCCTATGCCGTCGTTGCGCAGGTTCACGCCAAGCCTGGCAAGGAGGACGCGCTGCGCGCCATCACATTATCGCTCGTGCCGAAGGTCCGCGCCGAACCGAATAACCTGCTCTACTTCCTTCAGGAGAGCCGCGAGGCGCCCGGGCATTTCATTTTCTATGAGATCTTCGCCAGCCAAGCCGATTTCGAAGCGCATAACCAGACGCCGCATGTGCAGTCTTGGTTCGCGCGCCTGCCCGAGCTGGCCAATGGCGGGGTCACCGTGATCCGCATGAGTATCCTCAACAACGCGGCGAGCGCCCGCTGAAGTGATCATGGAAAGCAGCCCAGCGCTGCCGCTTCGTCGACAGTACAAACGCCCGCGCGGCGGCCGTAACCGTGCACGGGTCGCAGTACTGTGTCGAGATCCGCTGAAGATACGGGAGGTTCAGAAACATCCAAACTTGCGCTCCCGATGACCCAACTCCCCAACCGATCGCGTCGGTCAAGCCGGCTGTGGACGGTGCCGTTCCAAAGGTCGGCTAAATCGACGCAAGGTCGCGTCGGCAAACCGGGAGCGCCGCTTCGTGCTCCTTACCCATAAGCGCCGCGCCGCAACGGCTGGCCACGCCAAGGAATGAATGATCCGCTATTCCATCTTCGAATCGAGCGACCTCGACATGACGGATCACTTCAGAACGGCGTTTCAAAGGCACCTTGATTTCTCCCGTGCGCTTCAGACAACTTTCGGTGTCCCGCGTAGCTGGTTGAAGAGTTTTCCCGCTCACGATACTCGCGTACGCAGTCGATCCCTTCCGAAAGACCTTCGTCACTTCCTCCTTGGATGCCCAAGCACCTTAGCATCGCTTGCGATTGTTTGCTGAGTGCTCCTCTTGCCGGGGGCTTTGTTTGATCGAAGACACTTTGAGACAATTTGGTGACAGTTCGGCACATTTGCACGACAAAATGATAGTAATCACTTCGCTAACCTGCTGGGTGCGCGTCTCCAAGATATTGGTTGCGCGCACAGGAGAATTGGCGCGACCTTGGAAACTGTTCCATTACAATATTCGTTTGATCAGGAGGTCTTTTCGTTCACCGCCGTGGGCGTGGGGGTCGAAGCCGATCGCCTCACGGTCTGCGACGTTTGCATCGCCGGGGAGAGAATCCCAACGGTTCCAACGGTGACGCGAGAGAATAGCGAAGCACCTCACCTTGAGAATGCCAGTGGACTGCCGGCCCGCGCGGGAACGATGATTGAGGCGGTCTATACGACGAGGGCCAACGACCACAACCCGATAGAGCGTCACTCGACGGCCGTGGTTTGCTTGAAGATCGACGAAGGTACCCAAGGTTCCAGACTGAAGGTGGCAGTCGCCCACCTGCCTCTGTTCGACCCTACGCCTGTCGATGGCATCATCGTTCACTTTGTCGAGGTGTATGTCGGGGCCAGCACCCGGCGGGTCCGAGTGCCACGCACGACCGCAGACAGCCGGCCGATCGTCGGGTCACGCAATGCCCAAAGCCAGGTGCAAGGCGGCGTGGTGGGGGCCTCAGGAACGCATGAAGCCGATCAGCGATTCGGCTGGCGGAATGCGGATACCAGCGAGTATCGCGTCCCCGTTAGCGCCGACATGGGCAAGCTCGGCGTCTCCTTCATCGTGCTGGTGTCGAGGGTCTCGGCCAAGGCACCCTTGTTGGAGCAGCCGGCGCTCCCGCCAAGCGAGTTTGCACGTAATTGGCTATCGTTTGCGGAAGATGCCGTCGGCGCCGAGCCTTTCCATGCCAACGCGAGCCCGCTTTGCCATTCCATCGCCCACCCTTTCAACCAGGAGAATGACGACATGACCGATCATAAGAAACTTTCTGCTTTCTCACGTGCCACTGCATCTGTGTTGATTGATCGGCGGCGTTTCCTGGCGCTATCTGCGACGGCCTCGTTTGCAGCCGCCATCGGAACGGGTGCCGAAGCACAGGTGTCTGCCAACAAGTCAGTGGCGCCCGGCTGGAGCGCTGTAGACATTCCATCTCAAGCCGGGCGCACCATCGTTATCACTGGTGGAAACGGTGTTCCAGTGACCATCCCGACCGGAACGTTTCCACCTAGCGGCATCTATAGTGGCCTCGGCTATCAGGATGCGCTGGCGCTTGCCGGCAAGGGAGCAAACGTTATCATCGCCTCAAGGAATGCCGACAAAGGGCGCGAGGCGATTTCTCTGATCAAGGCGCAGCATCCGGGCGCGAATGTCCGATTTGAACCGCTTGACCTTAGCGATCTGGCATCGGTGACGGCGTTCAGTGAGCGACTTCGGACGCAAGTCGATCGCGTCGATACGCTGATCAATAATGCAGCAACTGCCGGGACGCCCGAGCGAAAGGTAAACGGCGCCGGACAAGAACTATGCTGGGCGATCAATACGGTAGGCCATTTCAGCCTCACCGCTCATCTATTACCCCTCTTGCGAAAGGGCGAGAGTCCCCGCGTTGTGTTCCTGAGTAGCGGTGCGGCAAGACGCGCCAAAGATTTCGAGGATCTGCAAACCGAAAAAGACTACACGCCGTTAAAGGCCTACGCTCTTTCTAAGGCAGCAATTCTCGTTCTGGCGCGAGACCTCAATCAGCGCAGTACCGAAGCAGGTTGGGGCGTCCACGTCACCGCAACTCATCCGGGCACCGCAAAAACCTTCCTGATTCCGAGCGGCCCCGGCCCCGATAGCGACTTCGGGCGCAGTCTCACATCTCACCCGGAGCGCTTTAAACCGTCTGAGCTCGGGGCGCTTTCGACACTCTTTGCCGCCACCGATCCGGCAGCGCAGGCAGGGGCCTACTACGGTCCTGTAAATGATCAGGGCGAAGTCGGGATCAGCGAAGACCACGCGGCTGCCATCAGCTCCAAACTGGCTCCGCAACTACACGAGGAGCTTGCCAAGACGACCGGTCAAAGCTTCTTCTGACGAGCGGTTCAAATCCTTGGCAAGGGTGCTCTCGTCGGCCACCGCTATGCCGGTTCGAGGATGTATCGGGGTCCGGTTTGTGACGGGGGATTCGCAGCATGCAAGGTCGACGGCTCGGGATGGATAAAGCGGGCAAAAATTGGTTAGATCCCAAGAGCATTGGTTCTATGGCGGCAATCGTGTTCCAGTGTAGAATGCCCAAGAAAAAGGTAGGGTAATGCAAGACCCCATACATGTCGTCGTTGTTGATGATCATAACGACATCCGTGATCTGGTTCGACAATATCTCGAGCAACAAGGCTACAAGGTCAGCGTGGCGGAGGGTGGGCCGGCCATGCGGCGAATCCTTGAACGGCAGGTTGTCGACTTGATCATCCTCGACGTCATGATGCCCGGCGAAGATGGCATTACGCTGTGCAGGCAGGTTCGAGCTTCCGGTGACATTCCCATCATATTTCTGACTGCGATGGCTGAAGATACCGATCGGATAGTCGGTCTCGAACTCGGGGCCGACGATTATCTGGTGAAGCCATTCAACCCACGTGAACTTCTTGCTCGGATTAGAGCTGTGCTCCGGCGTGCTACAAGTGCTGCGTCGGCACGTCCTATTCTTGACCGCAGGATTGTTCGTATGGGTCACTGGAAGGTCGATTTGGGTCGTCAGGAAATCTTCGGCGATGATGGCGCCGGGATACCGCTCAGCACGGCAGAGTTTCGCCTTCTGAAGGTGTTTATCGAGCGGCCCGGGTTGATCCTCAGCCGGGAGCAGCTCCTTGACATGACGGTCGGAAGGACAGCCGATATCTTTGACCGCAGCATTGATAACCAGATCAGTCGTCTTCGAAAGAAACTTGAGGAGAACCCAAGAAGTCCCTCGATCATCAGGACTCATTGGGGTGGCGGCTACAGCCTGTGTACAGAGGTTGCATTCGAATGACTGCTTTTTGGCGAAAAAGCCTGGCGACGCAATTTATAGGTCTGACCCTTGCGGCGTTGCTCGCCTCACAGGCGCTCACCGTCCTCATTTCTTGGGATGAATACACCAAAAAATTCGACGCCGCGGTGAAAGGTGAGTTCATCAGCCGAGCGGCAGCGATAACCCGCTTGATGGGAACGCTCTCGCCTCAAACGAGGGAGCAAGCGCTGCGTGCAAGTGAGGGAAGCTATCTGCGGTTCTGGTTGAGCGAAAGCGAGCCGGCGAACGCCAATTCTTGGAGGTTGAGGGCCCTTGCTCACCTTTCCCGGCCTCTGGACAGTTCAGTCGACCCGAGCGGCACGCTCGGCTGGGCTGGGGCGTCGCATCCGCAATTGCCAGACACCGACGAAGTGGCCACCGCAAACGCAAATGACCCGTGGGTGACGCCGACGCCTTATTTGTGGATGCTGCCGCAGCCAGCGAAGGTTCTCCGTTTCTCGGGCAGTTTGGGATATGGGTTTATGACGCAACTCGATGACGGACGCTGGCTGAACGCGGCCTTTTATCAGCACGACAAGAGAAGCTCGTGGACATCCAGGTCACTCATGTCACTTGGGCTCACCGCTTTTATTCTTGCATCGATCGGCGTTTTTATCGCAAGGCGCATCGCGCGACCACTACAAAGCCTGGCAACATCTGCTGAAGCCCTTGGCAGAGGACAAAACCTGCCGCCGCTGTCGGAAAACGGCCCGGAGGAGATCAAGCGGACGGCTCAGTCGTTCAATACGATGCAAAGCCGTCTGCATCGTTTCGTCGAAGACAGGACGGAAATGTTGGCAGCGATCGGCCATGATTTGCGAACGCCGCTGACATCGCTTCGGCTAAGAGCAGAATTCGTCAACGACGAAGAAATCAAACGCAAGATGCTATCGACCATCGACGAGCTCCAGTCGATGACAGAAGCTGCGATTTCTTTCGCACGAGGGGAATCGGTGAGAGAGGAGACCCGTGTCATAGATCTGGAGGCGCTGGTTGGAAGCATTTGTGACGATCAAGCGGATTTGGGGCATCCCGTCATACATATCGAGGGCGTGAAGATGAAGTACTTCTGTCGACCGGACAGCCTCCGCCGTGCGATCAGAAATCTTGTCGAGAACGCGGTCCGTTATGGTGGGGAGGCCAAAGTATCTCTTCGGCACGCCGGGTCGACTGTTGATATCGTGGTGGAAGATCGGGGCAAAGGGATTCCCCATGACATGATAGAGAAGGTTTTCGCGCCTTTTGTCCGGCTGGAAACTTCGCGTAACAGACAGACAGGAGGCATCGGCCTCGGTCTCTCCATAGCGCGCGCGGTAGCCCGGCAACATGGGGGCGACATATCTTTGTCCAACGGTGAAAGCGGTATGCAAGCTGTCATCTCGCTTCCTAGAGAAGGCATTTTGAGCGAGGTACCGGCGCGGAAGTCTCGCTTGTGGAACGTTAAGAATGTCGTGAGCGTCTCGCGCACGACTGGCGCGCCGGAACCGAGTATACCACTGCCTGAACAATCCAACTGACTTCGTGCTTGGCGTGTTTGAACTGCGTTGTCCTCATCTCCACACCGCAAGGAAAGTCGTGGCGTTCTGCCTTGCTTTCTTCGTTGCATCTCGTGCCGGGCCAGATCGTCTATTCTATCGTTGCCGCAATAAGGATTGGGCCGAAATCCCGCGTGAGATCAGGTGGGCGGCCCAATCGCGGTACGCCTCTGGAAGACGCTCCACAGAGTTGAACTTGTCGCTTGTCGAGCGACTATCTTTCAAACCAGAAGATGAAACTCCGTCTGGAATTCGGCAAGCACCCTATCGAGGTGATTTGCAAAGCTTGCCTCATTTTCGTCGCTGCGCCAGTTCTCTAGTGCGACTTTCCAGATGGCTGAGCCCACCTCCGCTATCACACGGGCAGGGGAGGGCCGGATGCCACGCTGTTGCAGCGTTAGGTCAATAGCAGACGCGAGCGCATGCAGCTTCATCAGTTCCCGCTCCTGCAAGTCGCTGTGAGACGATATCAGGGCCTGGCGCAGCTTTACGATCGGCCGATGCCCATCGATAAAGGGGGCGACTGATTTGAACGCGTGAGCCACCATCGCAAGTGGGTGCCTGCTGCAAGTTGCGCTGGCAATTTCGTTGCGTATGCTGATCTGATGGTCAGTGGCACGCCAAAATAGGACTTCTCGCTTATCGGGGAAGTAGCGATAAAAGGTTCGTTCCGTCAGCCCCGCATTCTCGGCAATATCGGGTACGGTGGTGGCGGCATATCCCTGCTCGCCAAAAAGCTTGAAGGCGGCGGCCTCGAAGCGTTCGCGTGCATTTTCCGCTCTCTGTACCATTTCATATCCCTCGCGATTTTGTGAATTTATGTCAATTGTCAGGTTCTGACAATAGTGCTAAACATTGTCAGAACCTGACAATGGATGCAGCTTCCAAGTTGAACGAGCAGGCATATTTCATGGCGAGGCGTTGGAGAACAGGCACCACAGAAAGCGCGTTAGCGACTTACTGAATGGTTCTTAAGCCAATCGCCGTCGCACAACCGCTGCTCGATACAACTTTGAAGCACGAGGGATGGCAAATATGGCAGACGAAGGATCTACAAAGACACAAACCGCCGGTGTCACGCGCCGTGTTGTCCTTGCCACCGGAGCCGGGGCAGCCGCTGCAAGCATATTGCCGCTCGACGAGTCAGCGCAGGCTCAAATGCCGTCTGCTCATGTCGAAACCGGCAGAAAAGTCCACCTCTCGGCGCTGATAAACGGTCAGCGGGTCAGCCTTGAACTTGACTCACGCGCATCTCTCCTCGACTTGCTGCGTGAACGGCTCGGATATACCGGGACGAAAAAAGGCTGTGATCACGGACAGTGCGGCGCTTGTACGGTTCATTTGGACGATCGGCCCGTTTCGGCGTGTCTGACCATGGCGGCCAAGATCGATGGGCGGCAGGTTACCACAATCGAGGGCCTCTCGACGGGTCAAGACCTTCACCCGATGCAGCAAGCCTTCATAGACAATGATGCACTTCAGTGTGGCTACTGCACGCCAGGACAGATCATGTCCGCGGTTGCTTGCGTGACCCAAGGCCGCGCGACAGATCCCGATGCTATCCGTGAGTTTATGAGCGGCAATATCTGTAGATGCGGAGCCTATGTCGGGATTCTGGCCGCCGTCGAGCAAGCGGCGAAGGTCATGGAGGGCTGAAAGATGCAGGGATTGAACTATACTTTTGCTCGGTCTGCCGAGGAAGCCGTCGCGCAATTCGCCGGGGCGGGTGGATCCGCCCGCTATATCGCGGGGGGCACCAACCTTTACGACCTCATGAAGCTGGGGATCGAGCGCCCGGCTCACCTGATCGACGTAAGCCGTATCGACGGTATGGACGCGATTGAAACTGATGGTGAGGTTCTGCGGTTCGGGGGGCGCGCGCTCATGGCCGATGTTGCCTACGCGCCGGTTGTTCGCGACGAATATCCGCTTCTTTCGCAAAGCCTGCTCAAGGCTGCGTCCCAGCAGTTGCGTAACATGGCCACGGTCGGTGGCAACCTTCTACAACGCACGCGTTGCATGTATTTCCGCAATGGAGCAGGGTCCTCCTCAATGGTTGGTGTTTACCCTTGTAACAAGCGCGAGCCTCACTCGGGCTGCTCGGCGATCGGCGGGGTGGATCGTACCCAAGCGGTTCTGGGCACCAGCCAGGCATGCACAGCGGTAGCGCCGGGCGACTGGCCGGTGGCGCTGATGGCGATGGATGCGACGATCGAGACGCTAGGCCCGCAAGGGGCGCGCGCGCTTCCAATTGCCGAATTCTATCGCCTTCCTGGTGATACGCCTCACAGCGAATTCAACCTCAATCCGGGTGAACTGGTGACCGCGATTACCGTTCGGAAAACGCCGGCGGGCCGTAGATCGACCTATCATAAAGTCCGCGACCGCGAAAGCTATGCCTTCGCACTGGCTTCTGCTGCAGTGGCAGTCGAGATGGAAGGCGCCACCGTGCGAGCTGCCCGTATCGCCCTCGGCGGGGTAGCAACCACCCCATGGCGGTCCAGCGCTGCCGAGGCAGTCGTCACAGGGTCAACTCTGACTCGCGAGTTGGCCATCCAGGCCGGACGGGCTGCATTCGCCGACGCCCGAAGCGGCAAGCAAAATGCATTCAAAATAGAGCTTGGCGCCCGGGTCGTCGCTGATGCCCTGATCATTGCCGCTGAGAGGAGAGCGTGATGCCTTCACAAGTCTTCCCGGAAATTGCACGCGTCGACGCCAGGGATAAGGTGCTCGGGCAGGCGCTATACGGGGCTGATATTAATCTGCCGGGAATGCTCTACGCGATGCTGGTACCTGCCACGATTGCAAAAGGCAGGGTGGGCGAACTCGACGTCAGGCGTGCGACTGAAACCGCTGGCGTTGTGCAGGTGTTGTCCATAGGAGACTTCCCGACACTTCGCCCGGAAATATCCTTTCTCGGCCAACCTATCGCGCTGGTCGTTGCCGAGACGATCGAGGCCGCGATTGAGGGTGCCGAAGCGGTAACCGCTGTCTATGAGGCTTCGCCGTTTGTTGCCTTGATGAGTAGCCCTGGTGCGCACCGCGTCCCGGCCGAGGGCTTTAGTACAGGAGACGTCGAGAGTGCTTTTCAGAACGCCGCCACGATAGTAGAGGGCACGTTCGAAACGCCAACCCAGCATCACAATCCCATGGAACTGTTCGGCACTGTCGCGGAATGGTCGGGCGGACGACTGACTGTTTATGAGGGTTGTCAGAACGTCGATGCGGTCAAGGGCGCGCTGGCAAAGGCTTTGAATCTTTCTCCCGACGCGGTCGCGGTCAAATCCGAACATGTCGGCGGTGGGTTCGGGCAAAAGTCTCCTCCCAAGATCCAGACGGCATTGGTGGCCCAGGCAGCCAGGCTGACACGGCGACCGGTCAAGCTGGTTGCGCCGCGTGGACAGGTTTTTCATATCGCAAACTATCGGCCACGCAGTATCCACAATATGCGCCTTGCCGCCAACGCAGCAGGGCGCCTGGACGCCATCTCATATGATGTTGTCCAAGAAAACATCCCGGACGGTGGATTTCGTTCGACCGGATATCACGAAGATATTGCGCGTCTGTATGCCATCGAGAATTTCCGGGCAACGGCAGCTGATGTCCATATTGACCGCCAGATGCCGCGCCACACGCGAGGCACCCATCCCTTTCCCGCGGGATTTGCCTTAGAAAGTCTCATCGACGAGATGGCCCACAAGCTTGGGAAGGACCCTGTACAATTTCGCCTGGATCATCAGGCCAAAAAGGACATCATTGCCGGCCAACCCTTGTCGCCACATTTCCTCAATGACTGTCTGACAGAGGGTGCCAAGCGGTTCGGCTGGAGCAAACGCGTGCCCGAACCGGGCTCAATGCGGCTGGACGATGGAACACTTGTGGGTTTCGGCGTCGCCTGCGGAATATTCGGGGCATCGATGTCCGCCAGCGAGGCGACGCTCAGGGTCCGCGCAAATGGCACCACACGCATGATCAGCTCCGGTCACGAGATGGGCCAGGGGATGCTCACTGCAATCGCCAATGTCATCACGCAAGGACTCGACATCAATCCCGATCGGTTGGAAATCCAGCTTGGGGATACGACACGGGGGCCGCAGATAGCCACCGTCGGAGAACGCGGTACGGCAAGCTGTATTCCGGTGGCGTTAAAGGCCGTGCACGCCCTGCGAGCCAAATTTGAGGAACTTGCCGGATCCAACCCTCCAGCCGGTAACTTGCATGAGCAATTGGCGCGACTGAAACGACCATATATCGAAGTTACGGCCACGGAGCTCGCGCCCGGGCAAGACCCTTCCGCTCTCAAGGCGTTCCGATCAGGGGGCCGTGCAGGGGCAGGGCCAGACTACCCCGGCTTCACGTCCATGAGCTATATTGCGCAGTTTGTGGAAATCCATATCGACCCGATGACGCGCCGAATTCGCATGCCGCGCGCAGTCAGTATTGCCGATATTGGACGGGTCGTAAGCCCCAGGACCGCGAAAGGCCAGATGTACGGCGGAGTTGTCTGGGGATTCAGTACAGCGCTCAGGGAAGAAACGGAGGTCGACCCGCGCTTTGCCGGTTATCTCAATGACGACTTGGCCGATTACGTAATAGCAGTCAACGCCGATATCGGAAACATTGATGTGGGTCTGATCGACCAACCCGATCCCAGGATCAACTCCGTTGGAGTGAAGGGGATGGGTGAGCTTGTGATGCTGGGAACCGCTCCTGCGATAGCAAACGCGATCTATCACGCAACGGGTAAGCGCATACGAAAACTTCCCATTCGCATTGAAGATGTCCTTTGACGGACACAGACCCATCGAACGGTATTGTCAAATACCGGGCTCATAGACATTTCGGTTAACCTGGAGAGAGATATGCCTACTTGGAAAGCAAATTACACCAGCAAGTTCGCTCCGCACCTTTTGAGTGTCTTGCGCATCTTTGCCGCAGGATCGTTTTTCACCCATGGCACGATGAAGCTGTTCGGATGGCCCGCGCCTTTTGAGTATCCTCTCAATCCCTTGCTATACACCGCCGGACTTCTTGAAGTCCTTGGCGGTTTGCTGCTGATATTGGGACTTTTCACTCGTCCGGCTGCCTTCGTTGTCTCTGGCTTGATGGCCTTTGCCTATTTCATCGCACACAGTTCGGATGGTTTCTTCCCCGTGCTCAATCACGGCGAAGCAGCCATGCTTTACTGCTTCACCTTTCTCTACTTTTCTGCTGCCGGTCCGGGTGCCTGGAGCTTGGATGGCTTGCTGGAAAGCAACGCCAAAGCGAGCGTCACCAATATAGCGGAAGCATCGTGATATTGGAACGCCGGCCCGTTCGAGGCGTGCACTTGTACCGACCGATGATGCGGTTTTGGCTGCCCCTTAAGGAGCGAGCAGGAGGCCGGAAGCAACTTGCCTGATGACGACTTCCGATGGGTTCGATGAGATCCTAACCAAGCCGTGCCTCAATGGACCACTTGTCACTTTGGTGTGCAACCGGACGCCGACGCCAGGCTGTCATCTTGACCTCGCAAACAAGGAGGATGCCAAATGACCAAGATTTTTCTCTACGTCGCGGGAATCGCCTCGCTGTTGGTTTCGACGCCGGTGGCAATGGCCCAATTGAGTGGACAATGCAGGGATCGAGCCGAGGCTGAAAAAGAAGTTCTCGCCCTGGATGAAAGGCGTATCGACGCATTGCTCCACAATGATGTGGCCCTGCTGGAGTCCATCACAGACGACGACTATACGCATGTCGAGAGTTCTGGGGGTGTTCGTGACAAGGCCCAATTCATCGCAGGTCGTCGTGGTCAACGCGCGTTGTTCTCGACCTTCGTCATCGAAGAAAACAAAGCGACGATCTACTGCAACGTTGCTGTTGTCGCTGGATCCTATCGCAATGCGTATAAAACCAGCGGCGGGGCGTCCGTGGAAAAAAGAGCCCGGCATCTCCGCGTCTACGTCCATAAAGACGGGCAATGGAAAAACGTCGCGCATCAGGCAACGGAGACTGGCAGAACCGACTAGTCACGCGCCAAGCGAGCAGGCTGCGACTTTGGTGTTGGCGTAGCTGAAGAGCATGTCGTTGATGTGAGAATAGCACGATCCAAGGGAGAGCTGTCCATGCCGTATCGGGATTTCGAAGATAGAGGCGGCGCTGGATATATGCGGCGCAGTATGCTCGCAAGGGGCGCGTACGGCGCAGCGATTGCATTGGTCCGAATCTCAGTGATCAGCCTCGCACCCGTTCTGCTCGGGATCATGCCGCTTGTGGTGTCCTCAGACACAAATGCTCAGTCATCAAATTTGCCAGGATACCCAGATACAGGCGTAATGCCCGTTGACACTCCCGTCCAGATTGTCGCAAGCCTCGATTTACCCTGGTCGGCGGTGCCGGTGGGCCGCGAGGTGCTCGTCAGCCAGCGTGGCACAGGAGATATAGTCGCTCTGCGGCCAGGCGCGACGTCGCGATCGGTCGGGGTTGTGCCCGGCGTCGTTGCCCGCGGGGATGGCGGTATGCTTGGACTGGCAGCGCTCGCACAGGGCGCGGAGGTCTGGGTCTATGCCTACCACAGCACGACTTCGGGCAATCGCATTGTTCGGATGGCGTACAGCGACGGTGTGCTTGGGAATGTTCAGGTCATACTTGACAGCTTGCCTGGCGGTCGTGGTCACAACGGCGGACGGATCGCCTTTGGTCCCGATGGGATGCTTTATGCTACGGTCGGCGAAACGCGAAATCCAGATCTCTCCCAGGACCAGAATTCACTTGCGGGCAAGATCCTCCGCATGACGCCGGACGGCGGCATCCCGGCGGACAACCCGATCAAAGGCTCCCTCGTCTATGCCTTTGGACTGCGCAACCCCCAAGGGCTGGCGTGGGACGAAGACGGGCAGCTGTGGGCAACCGACTTTGGCGACGATACATGGGATGAACTCAATCGAATTAGGCCGGGCGGAAACTACGGCTGGCCGGTTGTTGAAGGCCGAGGCGGCAACCCGGCTTACATCGACCCGGTCATGCAATGGCATACGCAGGAAATGGGTCCCAGCGGGCTTGCTTACGTCAGGGGCACCTTGTTCATTGCCGGTCTGACTGGAGAGCGGCTGTGGTCGGTGACAATGGACGCCACCGGCAATCCGCAAGCAAGGGCGCACTACGTCGGCCAATACGGTCGGGTTCGTGATGTATTTGAGGGTATAGACGGAAAGCTGTGGTTCGTAACGAACGGGCGGCGCGGCGATCCGGGTGGGCAGATCCTTTCGGTCACGCTTGCGCCTGCGCCCGCTGCCCGATGCACGCCAACAGACGGATCCGCTCAGGTATGCCCAAACGACGAGGTCGAGCGCTAGGCGATCGGAGAGATGGCTGACGGAAAGCCGTCATCCAGAAGGCGCCGTCACTGCCGGCTTCAGGGCCGGCCGTTCGTTACGAGGCGCCGGAGGTTGGCGATCCCTACTCCTGGTGTCCATTCGCACTGGGTCGGGTCGCTGGCTCCATTTATAAGCTTCCACCTTTGACTTGCTGCGTCTGACCGCTCTTGGAGAATGTGAATTGCAACAAGGTGGGATCATGTCGTTCTCCTTGATAGAGTACGCCTTCAGCCGGGAATATCGTTGGACGGTACCAGGCGGTCCGTTTCAGGTGAAGGGTTTTCCTTTCCAGGATGGTTCGGAACCTCAAACGCCGAGTTCATCTTGCGATCCGCCGCCGGGAAGAGACTGCCTTACTTCCGGGCTACTTGGTAACAAATCTTCATATAACTTAACCCACCAAGCCCCCTATGCGTGAGATCAAGCCATCGTAATTTTACGGTGAGGTGCGACGATGCATTGAGTTCAAAACGATCAACTTGATAAGCGCCAGGCGCTGGCACCTCAGATGCGAAGTTATCTCATCCATTCGCAGGTTGCTTCCAGCCCTGACGACCTGCGATCAGGTGAGGGTATCGTTAGCCCATCAAAAATTGCACGACCACCAATCGAGAAGTTTAGCCGTGCCATCCTGGCTCCGTGCTTCCATAAGGGATTTCGATGAATACCGTACCTGCCCCATCGCCGGTCAATCAGATCATACGACTAAGAACCATTCAATTTGCTGTTGTTTCAATCATTCCGATTGTCGCGTTTTCCACGTCCGCTTGGCCTACCAATTCTTTTATTGCCAGCATGATGACGCTCGTGGGACAGCTATTGCTCGCCGTTTGTATACTCGGACGCCTCTGGTCGATACTATATAGCGGGGGACGAAAAAATCGCGAACTCGTGATGGAAGGCCCCTATTCGGTCAGCAGAAATCCTCTTTATTTGTTCTCAACTATTGGGGCTAGTGCAATCGGGCTGATACTGCATAGCTTCATTCTTGCTGCCAGCTTTGGCGTAGCATGCGGAGTGATTTTGTCCATCACATCTCGGCGTGAGGCCACATACTTGGAAACGAAATTCGGAGCGCCTTACCAGGATTATGCACGTCGCGTCCCTGCATTTTGGCCGGATTTCAGGCTGTATCGGGAGCGCAAGGAGGCAGTGTTCAATCCCGCAGTTCTCAGGAAAACGTTCCTTCACGCTTTGTATTTTTTGTTGGTCATTCCCTTGATGGAAATCAAGCAATTCCTCGTACAGAGTGGAATCATACCCAGTTTCTTCCATCTTTTGTAACGGCGTTGATTATCTCAAGATGAGCGATAGCCGGACGCTTAACGGCTGGCACTACGGGGAACTGATCGGACGTGCAATTCAGGCTGGTGCGGCAACGTCCGCCAAGCTGTCTGTCGCCAATCCTATGTAACTTCAACCGCGGCAGTTAACATGTATCCGCCCAGCCGTACCGTTTTGAAGAACACCGGGTCCTTCGCGTCCTTCTCAAATTTCTTTCTCAGGCGGCTCATGTGGACATCTACGCTCCTTTCGATCGGTCCTGCCAGCCCCGCATGCGAGACAGCGAGAAGTTCTTCGCGGGTCAAAATACAACCGGGGTTTCTACAAAAGGCAAGAAGCAGATCGAACTCGTGGGTGGTCATTGGTACCCGTGCATTGCTCGGATCGTGGACCTGACGGCGAAGAGGATCAATTCTCCAACCTTCAAAGCGATATAATTTTGGTCGCTCCCGACTCACAGGGGCATATGATGCGCGCCGCAGAAGCCCCCGTATGCGTGTGGTGACCTCGCGGGCGCTGAAAGGCTTCGTCATGTAGTCATCAGCGCCGATTTCGATACCGAGAATTCGATCGATTTCATGACCAAGCGCAGTCAGCATGAGAATAGGAACGGTCGTTTTTGTCCTCAAACGACGGCACAGGCTGAGGCCGTCTTCACCAGGAAGCATGACGTCGAGGACGACAAGGTCAAATTCATTCCTCGCGAACTGCGAATCCATCTCCGACCCATCGCAGGCAATTTCAACCGTCATCCCATTTTCTCTGAGCGTGTCGGCTAACAGTTTGGCAATCTGGTAATCATCTTCGACGATCAGAATCACGTTGCCTTCGCGGGCATTTTTCATGTGGATATCCGTACCTGTGAGAAGTGTTCTTCCAGAACACTAGCGTCAAAATCAAACAGCGATGTTTCAAAATATTAAGTTTTATTGCCAGCGCATGGAACGGGTAGGGCATCATTTCGCCACGGACTGCAACAGAACTTCACATAATATAACAACTCCACCCTCCGGGCTCATTAAACGTGGGTTTGTTGACCTACGACGCCGCCACGCTTTCGGGCCGGGCGCTTGAACATTGGAGCCTTATATGTATCTCTTTCCGGCTGATCTGCCAACGCGGGCTTTGCTGTCGCTCGCAAGCGCAACCTTTATCGTTGGCGCTTCCCTTGCTTCAGCCTCGTGGGCGGCGGATACACCAGATCCTTCAGACGAGCTTGTTCCCACCCCCACTCAACCTGATCCGGCGCGATACGGCCCAATCAGGACCAAGCTGCACGATTGGGAAGTTACCGTAGGCGGCGGGGCCATGTACAAGCCTTCCTTTGAAGGCAGCGACAAAATGGAACTTTCTCCGATCCCTTTCGTCTCCGCCAGATTGTTCGACCGCCTTGCCATCGATCCGACTGGCTTGGAACTTGACGCCTACAAGCATGGTCCGTTCACACTCGGACTTTTGGTCGGATATGATTCGGGACGAGATGAAGATGATGGCGATGATGATTACCTGAGAGGACTGGGTAACGTTGATTTTGGGGTTAACCTTGGCGTGAAAGCAGCACTGGAATATGGTCCAGCGGAGTTCTATGGCACGATCAACAAAACGATCGGTGGAAGTGACGGTCTGCTCGGTAAAATGGGCGTTGAGGTGAAGCAGCCACTTTCCGAAAATTTTATTCTGGGACTTGATGCCTCTGTGACAGTGGCGGACGAAAACTATATGGATTCTTACTTTAGCGTGAACAACAACCAGGCCGCTAACTCAAGATTCGGGGAATACAAGGCGGACGCCGGATTTCAAAGGGCTGATTTCGCTTTAACCGCAACCTATCTCGCCACGGAAAACTGGATTGTACGTGGTAAGGCCGGCCTTGGTCTGCTCTTGGGCGACGCCGCCGACAGCCCCATAGTCCAGAAAAAAACTCAACCGGAATTCGGCCTGTTCGTCGCATACCGCTTCTGATTTGAATTGCCTGGGATGCGGGAGCGCTTTGGCCGCGACCGCATCGTACTGATCCGGGTGATCCATCCGCCAGCCAGGCAAGTTCAGGCGCACAAGCCCTGCCAGTATAACGCCGATCGGCTGACATACAACTTAGCAACACGACACAATCCACCTTTGCGTCGTCGCATGTTGTTGCAAATTCCAAGGAAATTGTCGTGCGTTCGCACAACACCAGGAGACAAATATGGCAGCCAAATTCTTAAACTGGGCGCTTGCGCTCACGTTGATCTGTGTCCTTCCTAAGGTTCGCGTCGCGGGTGCACAGGGTGCTGGTCGTGCCGTCAGCGTTGTTGCGGCTAGGTCGGGGGAACTCGATCAGACCGTTCGTGTCATCGGGACCCTTGTGGCCAAAGAAGAAGTCCTGGTCCACGCTGGCCTCGACAGCGATGACCATGCGAAAGTTGTGGAAATTCTGGCGGAGGCTGGTGACAGGGTGCGGGCCGGCCAGCTTCTTGCGCGTTTGGACAGCAGTCGTATCGAAATCGAATTGATGCAAAGTGATGCGAAAGTTGCACGCGCAGACGCAGCGATCAAGCAAGCACTCAGTCAAATTGAAGATGCGCGGGCGGTGGAAGTTCAAACCCGTTCAACCCGCGACCGCAGTGTAAAACTCCAAGCAAAAGGGGCAGTCTCAAATCAAGCGCTTGAGGAAAACGAGACGGCTTTGATGCGGGCTATCTCAGCAGTCGGGCTCGCCCAACAAACATTGGGAATGGCACAAGCCGATCGGCTTCTCGCCGAGGCAGAGCGCAGTGATGTCAGGTCGAGATTGGCTAGAACCAGCATCATCGCCCCCAATGCCGGTTTTATCATTCGGCGATCTGTTCAATTGGGCGCGCTCGGATCCTCGTCGACCGAAGCATTTTTTTCAATCGCACGCGATGGCGATGTGGAATTGAGTGGCGAAGTTGCCCAAGCTGAATTCTCCCGCATTCAAGACAACTCTTCAGCGCGTGTCGAACTTCTCGATGGGCGTGCGCCTGTAGAAGGCAGGGTTCGGCTCAAATCGGCAGAATTGAGCGCCGGGAGTCGGCTTGGCCGAATACGGATATCCATGCCAAATCCCAGTGGGATCTTCATCGGTGCTTTCGCCCGAGCGGATGTCGTCGTCAAGAGGGCAATTGGAGTGATCGTGCCCGACACCTCGGTAGTCAATCTTGCCGGCTCCGACCGTGTGCAAGTCATTTCGAATGGCAAAATACAAACGCGAGTCGTCGCAATCGGCGTCCGGTCCAATGGCCTGGTGCAGTTGAATTCAGGTCTTTCGGCAGGAGAGACCGTCGTTTTAAAAGGCGACAATTTCTTGTCTGAAGGTGAACCGATCACCCCCGTCAAAGTAGTCTTCCACGTGCCGGGTGAAGCACAGGCGGCGTCAGCATTTGCACCGGTAGCCTTGCAATGAACGCAAGTTTTTCCGCTTGGGCCATCCGCAATCCGTTACCACCTGTTCTATTGTTTGTTGTTCTGACAATTTTGGGACTCTTCAGCTTCGCCAGCCTGCCGATCACCCATTTTCCCGTCATTGATGTCCCGGTTGTCAAGTTGGAAATATCTCAACCGGGGATGTCTCCCGCCCAGATGGAATTACAGGTTACACAGGTCGTGGAAGACTCCATCGCCTCTCTGGTCGGTATCGAAGAAATGAGTTCAACGGTCGGCGAAGGAGCATCTGTTACCACTGTCGAGTTCGAACTTGAGGTTCCGATAGACAGGGCGGTGTCGGATGTACGCGATGCCGTATCCAGGATCCGTTCGAAACTTCCGGCCACAATCGATGAACCAACCATCGAACGCGTGGAAGCCGAAAGCCAGCCCGTCGTTACTTACAGCGTTGCTGATCCGACCATGACGGGTGACGAGTTATCGTGGTTTGTCGAAAACATTGTGACCCGCAGACTTCAGCATGTGCCCGGCATTGGCCAAATCGACAGGTTAGGCAATGTTGAACGCGAGGTGCAGATCCTGCTTGACCCCGATCAGTTGCAAGCCGCGGGTCTCAGTGCCACACAGGTCGATGATCGACTGGCATCAAGCCAAATTGATCTCTCCGGCGGAAGGGCCGAGTTGGCAGGTCGCGAACGTTCCATGACGGTCAATGCGACAGCTCGGTCGGTGGCGGATCTGGCCAAGAGCAGAATTATTCTACCAAGTGGGGGAAATCTATCACTTTCGGACGTGAGTACGGTGTCCGATACAATAAAGGAGAGGCGGAATTTTACAACCTTGAACGGCAAAGACGTTGTCAGCCTTTCCATTTTCCGGGCCCGCGGCGCGAGCGATGTAGAAGTCGCACTTGCAACCGCGCAAGAAATTCAAAACTTGAATAAGGCATATCCCCAAGCGACCTTCACACTCATAGATGACAGTGTGACTTATACGTTGGGTAACTACGAAGCGGCCATGAGCACGTTGTTCGAGGGTGCTGTGTTGGCCGTGATCGTTGTGTTTCTCTTTTTGCGCGACTGGCGCGCTACCCTGATTGCCGCAGTAACCCTGCCACTGTCAGCTGTCCCAACCTTCTGGGCAATGGATATGCTCGGGTTTTCGCTCAATATAATCAGCTTGCTCGGACTGACCCTGGTGACCGGTATTCTGGTTGACGATGCGATCGTCGAGATCGAGAATATCGTCAGGCATGGAAATATGGGTAAACGTCCGTACCAAGCTGCCCTGGATGCATCAGACGAAATCGGTCTGGCAGTCATTGCGATTTCGGCTACGATCATTGCCGTTTTCCTGCCCGTGGGTTTCATGGGCGATGTAATCGGGCAATATTTCAAACAGTTTGGTGTAACCGTCGCTATCGCGGTTTTCTTTTCGCTGCTTGTTGCTCGTCTGATCACCCCAGTACTGGCGGCCTATTTCATGCGGTATCATTCAACAAGGCCAGTTTCGAAGAGTCTCGTCATATGCGCTTATCAAAAACTGTTGGAAACCACTTTGTTGTGGCGTGGCACGACGCTTACGACAGCGCTGCTGCTTTTTGCCTTCTCGATTTGGTCTGCAACTTTCTTGCCGACGAGCTTTCTTCCCGATGAGGACACTGGTCGCGTGGCAGTCTCGATAGAACTTCCACCGGGATCGACCTTGAAAGAAACCGCTGCGAGGGCCCACCAGATCGCCGCACAATTTGGAGGTTTGCCCGAGGTAAGAAATGTCTTCATTCGAGGGGGCGTGAGTGTTGCGGGGATTGAAGAATTGCGCAGATCGGCAGTTACTGTCAATCTTGTGCCAAAGTCGCAACGTTCTCGTACAGCTTCTGAAATGCAGGCCGAACTCTCAACCATCCTTAGTTCCGTGCCTGACATCCGCTATGAGTTTATCAATAACCGTGGCGGCCGAGATGTTTCGTTCGCCGTCTTGAGCACGGACGGGCAAGCAGCAAGCCGAGCTGCGAGCCAGATACGAGCCGAAATGGCTTTGATGGTCCAATTTCACAACCCCACCTCATCCGAGTCTGCAATGCGGCCGGAACTGCAAATCAGCGTTCATTCGGAGATCGCCGCAGACGCGGGTGTCAGTGCTGCTGACATTGCACGAACCATGAGAGTCTCGACAATAGGCGATGTCGACAGCAACCTTGCTCATTTCAATGACGGGAGCCGACAAATTCCCATCAGGACACAATTGGCTAACGCCAGCCGTAACGATCTCGCGACGCTGTCGTTGTTGCGTATCCCGAACTCGGCTGGCGGGACAGTACCTCTTGCGAGCGTTGCAGATATCGACTTCGGTCAGAGTGTGTCGACAATAGAGCGCTTCGATCGCGAGCGGCGCATCGAAATAGCTGCCGACATGACGGGGAACCTGTCGTCAGGCCAGGGGCTTGCGATGGTCCGTGATCTTAAGAGTGTGAAGGCGTTGCCTGAAGGGGTTCGGATAGAGGCAACCGGTGACTCCCACGCACAGGGTGATGTTTTCACCAGTTTTGCAGTTGCCATGTCTTCCGGTGTAATGCTCGTCATGGTCGTGCTCATCTTGCTGTTTGGTAGCGCATTCACGCCCCTGACTATTCTTGCATCTCTTCCGCTGTCTATAGGCGGAGTTGTGGCGGCGCTCGTCATTACCAGCAGCCCGGTCTCTCTTCCTGTTGTGATTGGTATTTTGATGCTGATGGGAATCGTAACGAAAAACGCCATCATGCTGGTTGACTTTGCAATTGAAAGGGAAGCCGCCGGGTGGACGCGTCGGGCGTCGATAATAGGAGCAGCAACCGAGCGGGCGCGACCTATTGTCATGACCACCATCGCCATGGTCGCCGGGATGATTCCCGCCGCGCTTGGAAACGGGGAGGGTGGCGAATTTCGCGCGCCTATGGCCGTTGCTGTCATTGGAGGACTGACGGCATCGACTTTATTGTCTCTCGTCGTTGTCCCGGCTCTGTATATGCTCTTGGCCGATCTTGCACAGCGTGTCGGTAAGATTTCAAGTTTTGTTTTTGGGCCTGATCGAGCAAGATCGCAAGAATGACGGTTCCAACATAGTTGGCCATGGCACACAGGTTCATCGAGGTTATAACTTTCACATAACAAATATGGCTCCGACAAACTGGTCGATATTGTACGCAGCGAGGCTGACATACATAAAGCGGGCGATCAGAAGAATGAATGGGAAAGCAAATGACGTCAGCTCTTCATGGGTTTTTCCCACGAACTATGCGCGGGCAATTCATGGTGGTCATCCTTGTCGCCATTGTTCTGGTAGTCGTGATCGGTGACTGGATAGACGTCTTCAAAAGGTATATGGGCATTGAAGACATAGATTTAGCCAACTCAAAAGCTTCAACAATGGCGCTGCTCTTGCAGAAGGTGCCAATTGACGAGCGGTCCAATTTGATCGAATGGTCCGGCGGGGCTGGCATGCCGCTGGAGATGATCCCGACAGTTTCTCTGGCAAATCGCACCGCACCGGAAGCATCGTTTCCATCTGTTAGATGGATCGTCGCTAGGTTATTTCCTGCAGACAATCCCCTGTCAGCAGGTGGTCGCCAGGTCATGCTGGACGGTCTGCCGGCTCTTGTATTTCCGTTGGATGGTAATATGTCTGTGGTATTCAAAGACATGCCAGATACGGTTGTAACCTCAGATGTTGTGGGTCCGCTTTCCTACTATGTCCTTGCTTTTGTAATACTCCTGGGGCTTTTTTCAGCCTATGCCTCACGGGCTCTTACGGAGCCACTTGCTTCGATCACCAATCGGCTCAAAGAGGTGGAAGGTGATTATCTTGCACCCGTGTTTGAGGAGCGCGGGACAGTTGAACTCATTGCTCTCGCGCGAGCGCTCAATGAAATGCAGGCCAGGATCAAGAAGCTGATAGATATCCGCACGCGGCTGCTTCGAAACGTCAGCCACGATCTACGAACACCCTTGACCAGAGTAAGGCTGCGAATTGAAAGACTTTCTCAAGAGGGCAGCGAGTCCATACTTTCCGACCTCGACCATATTGATGCTCTCATTCAAGATACACTCGACTACATGAGCAGCGCCGTAAACACGGAAAAACTTGAGCGCACGGATATCGCCAGTCTGCTGCAGACGATATGCAATGAGTATTCCGATATAGGTAAGGCAGTCGCGTACGAAGGTCCTGATAAGTTAATAGGTACCTGTAAATCATTGGCTCTCACTCGCGCAGTCAGCAACCTATGTGATAACGGTATCAAATTTGCTGAGAACGTGACGGTGCATTTGACACATCACGGATCCCACATTTGGATCGATGTCTCCGACGATGGTCAGGGGATTGCGCCAGGTCTGCGTGATCTTGTGCTTGAACCTTTTTTCAAAGCCGATCCCGCTCGTAAGGCTCTGGGTATTCGTAGTGGCTTTGGTTTGGGTCTATCAATCGTGGCTGAGATTGTCGAAGACCACAAGGGCAAACTATCCTTGTCCGACAATCATCCGCGTGGTTTGATCGTACGCATCGAAATTCCAGCGATTGCCTGAACGAACCTACCACGAGGAGTACCATACCGGCGGCGTTGGAAAATGCTGTGGTGACCGCCACTCTTGCGGCTCTCTCCTCAACGCAAGTATCCTTTGAGGTTCTACAGCGCTTGGCCGGTGCCCAGACGATCGTCGGCAGTGCCGAACAAGTCGCCGGACATTTGATGCTCGCGAACGCAGCCACGCAGAAATTGACGAATTTCAGGCCAATCGAAGCTTCAAAGATCTAGGCTCCGTATGCTTGGGTCAATTGCTCAGAGGAAGCTGCGCCCAGCTCCACGATGAACGGTACCCTGAAATTTGCTGTCCGCGCTGTTGGAGGCATCTTCTTGACGCAAGGCAGAAATTGGAGAATTCAACGAAAACAAAAGTCTGTTGTGTGCCGGCTGTCCAAGCGTTGACACGGGCTGGGAATGTGCTGTGGCATGGTTTGTAGCTTGATGAAATGTCGATATTGATCATTGCCATGAGCCAGCCCATCACCACTTACAACGAGGTCTGCCTTGACGGCGATTGTGGGTTGGAGGCGGGTTCGGGACTGACGCCGGCTGGATCGCCCATGGCGAGCGCGTTCGGCGGGTGAGTTGCTCATCCTTTCGTTGATTTAGCCGACGCCGTTTCCAGCGCGACGGGGCGCAGCCGCTCGCCTTGGGCCGAAAATAGCCGGAGGTATTCTAGGTCGAAATTCATCCAAACGTCTTCACCTGGTACATAGTCTCGTCCATCGCGTTGTTCGACGGTGATGCTCTCACCGCCTGGAAGATAGCAATAGAGGTAACGGGTGCTTCCCAGATACTCGGTGAAGTCAATGGTGGCATGCAACGAACTCTCCTGGCGATCCCCCAGCGCCAGATGTTCAGGCCGGATGCCGAGCTTGACAGTGGTTCCCTCCGATATGTCTGCCAGTGGCTGGTGCAGGGAAATAAGCCCCTCGGCCACTCCGAGGCGATTTTCTGGCATGTAGACCGCATCGACTATGTTCATCCGCGGCGAACCGATGAAGCCGGCGACGAAAAGGCTGTTCGGATCCTCATAGACTTCGCGGGGCGTGCCTACCTGTTCGATGCGTCCGTCTTTGAGCACAACAATTCGATCCGCAAGCGTCATGGCTTCCGTCTGATCATGGGTGACGTAGATCATCGTGTTGCCGAGTTCGCGATGCAGGCGGGCGATCTCGATGCGCATGCTGACGCGCAGTTCCGCATCGAGGTTGCTGAGCGGTTCGTCAAACAGAAACGCGAGCGGCTTGCGAACAATGGCGCGGCCGATCGCCACGCGCTGGCGTTGTCCACCCGATAGCTGCCCCGGGCGACGGTCGAGCAGCACCTCAATTTTAAGCACCTGTGCCGCGGCCTGAACCTGGCGCTCAATTTCCTCAGGCGAGGTCTTTGCCATCTCAAGGCCGAACGAGAGGTTCTGGCGAACGTTCATATGCGGATAGAGCGCATAAGATTGAAACACCATCGCAATACCACGTTTGGAAGGATCAAGATCAGTCACATCCCGGTCAGCAATCAAGATGTCGCCAGAGGTAACATCCTCCAGCCCTGCAATCATGCGCAGGAGTGTGGATTTGCCGCAGCCGGATGGCCCAACGAACACGACGAATTCGCCGCCTTCGATCATGAGATCAAGACCATGGATTACGTCAACATTACCGAAGCTTTTTCGGACATTGCGAAGCTCGATCTTCGCCTTTTCCTGTGCGCTATCCCTCATCTTTCCGTCCTTACCCAGACGAGCATTTCACCCGGCTCGCGGTTGTCCCACAGATGGTAAGGCACGAATCGCGTTGTTACGTCTTCCAGAATTGGCTTTTTTGCGTCGTAGAGTTTCCCTCGCCAGTCGTCCCAACGCTCACGCTTGGCCGCAACGTCAATCGCCACCGCTTTCCCGAGTTGTTCGATGGAACCGGCACCGGCGTGACTGAGGTCGCCCGGCAGGATTACACTGTTGAGGCCTGCTCCGTTATCGACTTCCTCTGCGCAATAGATGATCGGGCCACGGGCGAGACATACGCGGCCAATATCCGCTCTGACCGCAGGGTTGGCGTGCAAGGCGCGAATATCCATCGGCAGATCCAGGAGGATCGTTTCACCACCGCGCCAGAGGCGTTCGATGCGCGCATAGCCCTTATCCTCAGCAACAGCGACATCGATGCTCTCGCCATCGATGGACAGTTTTGCACCGCGGCACCAGGCTGGTAGGCGCAGCGCAAGCTTAAAAGAAACCGGAACGTCCAGACCAACGGTAATGGCGATGCGGCCATCCCATGGATAATCTGTGCGCTGCGTGAGCGTTACGGGCGCTGCACCTACGGCGAGCCGGGCAGTGCTTTCGCCATACAAATGGACGGCGAGTTCCCCTGTGGACACACCATACATGTAGCTACCAATGGATAACACGGTCCGGGCGATATTCGGTGGGCAGCACGGGCAGCGGTGCCAGATCCAGCGATGATGCGTCCCCCGGCTTTCCAGCGGGTTGTCGTAGAAGAACTTTGCGCCATCCGTCGCCAAGCCGGACAGTGCACCGTTGTAGAGGGCCTGCTCCATGATATCGGCATAGCGCCGGTCCGGGCCGCGACCCAGCATGCGGCTTGCCCACATGATCAGGCCGACGGCGGCGCAGGTTTCGGCATAGGCGCTTTCGTTCGGTAAATCAAAATAGTCGGTAAAGCCTTCGTTGCTGGCCGCTGGACCTATGCCTCCGGTAACGTACATCTGCTTGGTCGTCAGATCGTCCCACAGGATCTTCAAAGCGTCGGTGAGACTGTCGTCGGTGAATTCCGTCGCGATGTCGGCCATTCCCGCGTAAAGGTACATCGCGCGCACCGCGTGACCGGTGACTTTTGTCTGTTCGCGCACCGGCGCATGCGACTGGTTGTACTCGTATGTCCGATGCCTGAACTGTTTGGGGTCGGCGCCGCGCTCTTTCGCTTCGACGTCGAAATAGTGTGGCCGCTTCCCGCGCTCATCCACGAAGAAGCGGGCGAGATCAAGATATCGTTGCTCGCCGGTCGTGCGGCCAAGTCGGACCAAAGCGAGCTCGATCTCTTCATGACCGCAATATCCCGGCCTCTGGCCAGGACGTGGACCGAACATGTGATCGATATGGTCGGCATAGCGGCACATGACGTCCAGAAACTTGCGCTTGCCGGTTGCATGGAAGTAGGCAACCGCGGCCTCCATCAGATGTCCAGCGCAATATAGTTCGTGGCAATCGCGCAGATTTGTCCAGCGCTTGCCGGGCTGCATGCGGATGAACCAGGAATTGAGATACCCGTCAGGCTGCTGAAGTTTCTCGAACATGTCGATGATCGCGTCGGTCTTCGCCTCGAGATCCGGATTCGGCTTCCGGTAGAGGGCATATGCTGCGGCTTCGATCACCTTGGCGACGTCGGAGTCCCAGAACATCTGGACATTGACCGTATCAGGCGACCCGTCGGCGCGCGTATGGAATGGCATGCGGATTTCCGGCACCAGTCTGTCAGGATCGATCTGGTCGAGCATTCCCGCCGCAACGCAGCGGTCGTAAAGGATCATGACGGTCTTGTCGGCGACCGCATCTATTCGCTCGCCCCAGAAGCCGTGGACGTCGACTTCCGGCACAGCCGGTGGACGGAAACCGCCTGCGGTTGGTATATTCAAGGATGTCATATTTGATCTACCCATTCAGTTCACTGGTTGATGTTATTTGACGGCGCCCGCGGTCAGACCGCGGATGTAATAGCGCTGCAGGGCGAGGAAAATCACGAGGCATGGCGCCATCATGAGCGTTACGCCGGACTGCACTGCACCCCAGTCAATTGTGCCAAACTGGCCGGAGCGGACTGCCGCCATCAAGACAGGCAGTGTGTACTTGTTTTGGTCCGTGAGCAGGATCAGCGCGGCGAGGAATTCGTTCCAGGACGCCAGGAAGGCGAAGATTGCCACGGTGGCGACGCCCGGCAAGACGAGCGGCAACATGATGCGATAGAGTACAGCAAAGACCGACGCTCCGTCGACGCGGGCAGCATCCTCGATTTCCTTCGGCACCGCGTCGAAAGCGTTGCGCATCATAAAGATGGAGAAAGGCAGTTGCAGCGTCACATAGACGAGTACGATCCCGGTCAGGGTATTCTGCAGCCCAAGCTTCGTCAGGATCAGGAAAAGGGGCGTCAGAATCGACTGGAACGGGATCATCACCGTCGAGATGATCAAAACGAACAGTGCGTTTTTCAAGGGGAATTGGAAGCGTGAAAAGCCGTAGCCTGCGAACAGACTGATCACAACCGATGCCACCACGGTTGCAGCCGAGACGATCAAACTGTTCCCGGTGTAGGTCCAGATGCCCGCCCCGTATTGTGCGAGGTTTTCGTAGCTCTGTACGCTAAAGCCGCCAACAGGCCACGGCGGCAGCGGTGGCTGCCTGGCTTCGATGGACGGCTTGAAGCTGACCAGAACGCTCCAGGCGAGCGGTGCGAGGAAAAGCAGGGCCGCGGCAATGCCGAAGCCGTGATAGCGAATGGCCTCGTGAAGCCGGTGTGTGGTAGAGGTGCGGCTGCGGGCCATCACATGCCCTCCGGGTTGCGGAGCAGCCGCAACTGCAAGACACTGATGAAGACAAGGATGACCAGGAGCACCATCGACAGTGCCGAGCCGTACCCAAGATGGAAGGAGACGAAGGACTGACTGAATATCCAATAGACGGCCGTCACGGTACTGTTTTGTGGACCGCCGTCGGCGATAATGTAGAACTGGTCGAAAGCAAGCATTGAACCGGAAACGGAAAGAATGAGCGCGAGCGCGATCGTGCGGCGCATGAGGGGAAGCGTGACCCGCCTGAAACGCTGCCAGGCAGAAGCGCCGTCCATGCGTGCGGCCTCCTGAACCTCGGTTGAAATACCCTGCAGACCGGTCAGCAAGATGATCATGTTGAAACCGGCGGTCTTCCAGACAACCATGATGATGATCGACCAGAAGGTCGTATCAAAATCGGCAAGTAAATTCACGCGCTTGGCCGTAAAACCCAGCGACTGGGCCGCGGGGGAAAACAGGCCAGAGTCGACATCCAGCAGCCACGCCCAGAGCAGGCTGGCTGAGCCGAAGCCGACGACGACAGGCAGGAAAAACGCGGTGCGGTATATTTTGGTGAGCTTGCGTGACTTCTCAGCAAAAAGTGCCAGCGGAAAGGCTACCGCAAAGATCGCAACAGTCACCACCAATGTATAGTAAACCGTAAAGCGCATCGACGCCCAAAATTGCCCATCCTGCGCGAGCCTGGTGTAGTTGTTGAACCAGATGAATCGCGGTTTTCCGAGCAATGGCCAATTGTGCAGCGACATCCAGAAGGCCATCCCGAGGGGAATGACGAAGAAGGTCAGCACAAGGATGAGGGCCGGAGACACGAACAGGAGCCCGGCAAGCTGCTTGCGGCGTTGCCTTTGGTTCCTTCGGGGGATTGGCACGCCGTTGTGAATCTGCGGTTGAGAGGTCATTGCTTCAGGTCCATCGGATGAGCGGGGTTGGCCCGGACGGTAGGAGCGTCCGGGCCGGCATCCGAAGTCGGGAGGGGACTCCGAATGCAGTCAATTGCTTAGTTCGAGGAGTCGAGGATCGACTGCATCGCGGCCTGCGCCTTGGCAACAGATCCCCTAGCATCGTCACCAAAAAAAGCCTCGTTTAACATCTGCTTCCATGGACCGGTACTGCTGTTGATGATGTCATTATAGACGGGAGATGAGGGGGTGCGGCCAATCTTCATGGCCTCAGTTGCAATTTGATAGCGCTCGTCCAGCGACTTGATTGCCTCGGCGGCGATGTCGGCGCGAGTCGGCAGGCTTCCGCCCTTTGCAAGGAGGGTTTGTCCCTCTATCGAGTAGACGAATTCCAAAAACTCCTTTGCGGCCTTGGTATTGTCTCGGCCGGCTGTAACCACAAAATTGTCGCCGCCGGCGAAAGACGCTTTGCCCCCGTTCTTACCAGGAATGAAGGTGACACCGAATTCGACCGTTGGATAGTTCTTGACCAGATTGCCAATTGCGAAAGCGCCGATGGGTGACAGGCCGATCTTGTCGGTTGCAAAACCGCCGAAGAAGTTCTTGCCTGAATCTGTCTTTGCACTTTCGGGAACAAGACCCTTGGCCACCAAATTGCGATAGAAATTGATCGCCTCGTGCATCTGGGGAGTATCGATGGTCGCACGCTTGCCATCATCGACCAGAATGTCGCCGCCGGACGCCCAAATGAGAGGCATGAAAGTGAAGGCGTTGCAGCCGCCGCACGCGCCCGAGAAATAAAAGCCGTGAACATCGCCGCCCAGCGCGTTGACCTTACCTGCTGCCTCTTCGATTTCAGACCAATTGGTTGGCCCCTTTTCCGGATCGAGTCCGGCCTGCTTGAACAGTCTTTTGTTCCAAAGCAGAACGGATGCATCCGCCGACATCGGCAATGCATAGATCCTGCCATCATAGGTGCCAGTTCCGACATGAGCTTTCGATAGCTGATCGAAATAGGGCAGGCTCTTGGCAAGATCAGTCAAGTCTTCAAGCGCCCCTGACTTGGCGAAAGCCGGTGCGTAGACAAGGTCGAGCGAAACGAAGTCAGGCGCGGAACCGCCGGCCGCGGCGGTGGCGTATTTCTGCACCATTTCGCTGGAGGGCACGATCTGCAGTTCGATCTGTGTCTCATGGGAGGCATTGAACGCTTTGATCAGCGCAGGCATGAACGCTTCGCTGGTCGAGCGCGACCACATCGTCACCTTCTCTTGCGCAAGGGCGCACGTCGACAGTACGCCCAGCGCCGTCGCGGCAAGTGTCATAATCTTGAGCAGCTTCATGATTGGGTCTCCTCCCTGTAAAGCCGTGGTTATTGAACTGAGTCTGGCCTGCTATTTTCTTGCCAAGTCATCATGAGCCACGAACAACCAGCATACATGGCAACTTCCAAAGTCCTTGCTCGACGGTTTCGCCATTGACAAGGCGCACGAGCGCCTGGCCGGCCTGCCGTCCGAGTTCCTTCAAATTCATGTCGACTGTGGTCAGGGGAGGGCGCGTTTGTTCGGCAACAATCTCCCAATTGTCGAATCCGACCACAGAGACGTCTGTCGGAACTTCGATCGTCCGCTCCCGAAGCGCGTCTATCACGCCTCGTGCTATCTGGTCGTTACCGCAGAAGATGCCATCGGGGTGATTTTCTCCGGACCAGAGTGCTTCCACCGCCTCATGACCCCACCGCTCAGACCAGGTTCCTTGCAGGATTGCAGCTTGGGAGACAGGAAGGCCTGCAGATTGCATTGTCTCCGCGAATGCGCTGGCACGTTCCTGGACCACTCTGAAACTGCCCGGACCGGTAATGTGAACGATCTTGGTTCTGCCCGCTGCAATAAGATGGTCGACCGCCTCCTGGGCGCCCTGCCGGTCGTCCGGGACAAACGTCACCGCCTCCAGCGGCGCCGCCGTCAGCGCGTAGACGACCGGAACCGAAAGGTGGGACAGATCGACAGGCAGAGGTTTGTCGATGCGCTTGCCAGTGGCAATGATGCCATCGACCTGCTTGTCAAGCATGGCGTCCACATGGACCTTGGCAAGTGCAGGATTGTCTTCGACTGCACACAGGAAAACGGAGACGCCGTGATCGATCAACCCTTCGGAGATGCCGGCCATGACAGGAAGTGTGAAGCGGCCGTAGGTGTCGTCTGTGAGCAGCCCCACTGTAAAACTGCGCTTGCGGGTCAAACTGCGGGCCAATGCGTTGGGCCGAAATCCGAGCTCCCGCGCAACTCGTCTGATGCGGTCGCGGGTCTCTGCCGACATACGGCCCGTGTCATTGAGCGCCTTTGACGCCGTGGCGGTGCTCACGCCCGCTGCCGCAGCAACATCATAGATAGTCACTCGCTCTGACAGGTTGATGCGGGACAAGTACAGCTCCAGGCTTGAGAAACCGGTTTCTCACCTGGTTATAGCGTAAGATCGACGTTGAGAAAAGGGTTTCTCAAAAATAATTACAGCTCTTGAAGATATTGATCACAAACCGGCTGGTCGGGAGACGCAAGGACCCGTGCGAGCTGCCGATGCCTAGTGAGTACCGCTAACGCCATATGGCAAAAGGCTGCCTCTGCCGTATTGCAGGCCGGTCAACCAGTTCGACTGTCCCTGGCGAAAACGCATGTGCCAGGCCGGGTTCAAGTTCAGAGAAGCATTGTGTTCGCTTTGCCGGGCGCAATAGCTCCCTCGTCGGGAAGGGCTGCGGAATTCAATCGGCAGCCCTCTACGCGGTTACCAGGGAGGAGAAAAAGCGCCGATCTTATCGGGCGGATGTTGTCCGCCACGCTTCATATTTCTGTTGGTTTTCTTCCTTTGTGCAGGGATAAAGGCCGATGATTGGCGCTCCGGCACGAACCTCTTCTAAAACAAATTCCTCGAAGCTTTCCATGCCGGTGCATTCTTCGGCAACCTCGTCAGCAAGATGCGCGGGAATCACCATGACGCCATCTTTGTCGCCGACCAGTATGTCGCCCGGAAATACCGGTGCATCACCACAGGAGATTGGCACGTTGATATCCAAGGCCTCATGCAGCGTCAGGTTTGTTGGGGCAGACGGCCTGGCAAAATAGGCTGGCATGTCGAGCGCGCCTATGCCTTCAGCATCGCGGAACCCCCCGTCCGAGACAACCCCAGCGGCGCCACGAAGTGCAAGTCGTGTGATCAAAATTGACCCTGCGGTGGCCGCGCGCGCGTCCTTGCGCGCGTCCATGATGAGCACATGGCCAGGTGGGCAGGTTTCCACTGCAACTCGCTGAGGGTGTTCTGGATTGCGAAAGACAGTGATCGGGTTGCGATCTTCGCGTGCAGGAATGTACCGCAGCGTGAAAGCCGGACCCACCATATTCTCGTCCTTGGCAGCGACAGGCACAACTCCCTGTATGAATTGGTTACGCATCCCGCGCCTGTAAAGCGCTGTAGCGATAGAAGCGGTCGAGACCGTTTTCAGCTTGGCGCGCGTTTCGTCTGAGAAAGTTATATCGCTCATGGTTTCCTCATTTGCTCGGTGATGCCGTTCTGGCGGTCAGCTGCCAGACTCTCGGCATCTCGTTTGGCGGACGGCCCATAACCACCTCCGCCCGGCGTCTCGACGACGAGACGGTCACCCGCCGGTACAAGTTGTTTACCCTTCCCCTTGAGAATGCCACCGGACTTGAGTGCGACCTTCCCGGGGCCGCCATTCTCGCCACCGAACCGGCCGCGTGCGGGGTTCTGGATGCGGTCGAGAGCAGCGTAAATATAGAACGGATGACCCTCTCTATGGCCAATTTCAATGCTTTGACCAAGACCGCCCCGGTACTCACCAGCACCCCCGGAACCGGGTCGCAACTCCTTTCGCCAGAAAACCAACGGCGTCAGTGTTTCAAGAATTTCAATTGGCACGCCTGAGACGCCGGAAGGAAACGCCGTCGCGCTCAACCCATCGAGGCGCGAGCGTGCGCCTGTACCGCCGGTCTGAACCGACAGAGCAGAGAAGCGGCGAGTGCCAGCAATTCCCTGCGTCAGGCAAGCATCGTGGGCGTCCTCGAGGATGAGGTTCCAGAGAGCGGATGCACCTTCGGCAAGGACGCGCTCCGGAACGAGGTGCGCCAAGCAGCCATAAACGACGTCTGGCAGCATTTGACCGATGACGTGACGGGATGACACGGGGGCCGGACGCGGTGCGTTGACGATCGTATCTTCAGGCGCTGTTACGGTAACGACTGAAAGAGAGCCCGAGTTGTTGGGAACGTCGGGGAAAAGCGCGCAAGCTATAGCATAGGTAGAATAGGCTTGCGCATAGCTGAGGGGCACATTGATGCCACGCGCCGACAATCCGGATGTCCCGGTAAAATCAACCGAAATGTGGTCACTATCGATACGGGCAGTCGCTTTCAGCGTGACGGGGCGGTCGTATCCATCAACTACCATCTCAGCTTCTGCGACACCTTGAGGCAAGGTGGAGATCGCTTTCAATGCGGCCGCCCGTGAACGAATGACAATCTGATCGCAAAGTGGATTCAGGTCGCGCAGGGCAAACTCGTCGAGCATGTCGGAAAGGCGGTTCACACCGATCTGGTTGCAGGCAACCAAAGACATCAAGTCTCCCTCGAACTCGGCGGGGTAGCGTGAATTTGAGCGCGCAAGCGTGATCAACGTCTTGTCGATTTCGCCGCTTGTGATCAGAGGCAGTGGCGGTACATAGAAGCCTTCTTCGAAAACGTCTCTGCCGTCTGGCCCGAAGCCGATACCGCCCACGTCCATGAAATGGCAGGTCGAGGCGAACAATCCAACCAGCTGACCCTGGTAGAAAGCCGGTGTCACCGCGACGAAATCGTGTAGATGACCAGTGCCCATCCATGGATCGTTGGTGATATAGACATCGCCATCGTGCATGGAGTGAGCGGGGTAGATCCTCAGGAAGTGCAGCACAGATGCCGCCATGGTGTTGACGTGGCCGGGCGTACCGGTAACCGCCTGTGCGATCATCCGGCCGTCTGGATGGAAGTAGCCCGCAGAAAGATCGCCGGACTCCCGCACAATTGGACTAAACGCGGTGCGGCGTAAGGCCTGTGCTTGCTCTTCGACGACCGCGATCAAACGGTTCCACATGATCTGAAATTCGATTTCGCCGATGGCTTGGGCTTCGGATTTTGCGGTCATCTGCTTCTCCAATCGAGTCATGCGGATAATGCCGCCTGAGCGGCGAGATTGGTCAGGACAAGGTGTCCAAATGAGTTGCACTCGACAGTAAAGCCAGTTGGCACAACAGTATTGGTCTCACGTTCGGTGACGACCAATGGACCGGTGAGGAGAACGCCAGGAGCAAGCTCCGTGCGTTCATAAATCGGCGCGTCCGCTGTCATCCCGTCCATGTCAGTGAAGTTGGTGGTCCCTGAAGGCGACACCGACTCACGCGTCCCTATGGGGGCTAGGTCGGCGACAGGCACGGGCTGCGTTGCTGATGCCGTCACTGCCCAAGTTAGAACCTCGATCTCATGGTTCGGCAAAAAGCGGCCGAACACTTCGCTATATCGTTGATCGAACGCGTCCTTTAGTTCCCGCGCGTCAATACGGCCATTAGAGACCACCGGGATGCCAACTTCCAGCTCATGGCCCTGGCCGACGTAACGTAGAAAGGCCGACACTCGCATATCTATGGGCAGGCCCCGAGCGGCCGGAAATACGACCGCTTTGGCCTCAAGTTGCATAGAAGCAAGCAGTTCAGTGATGGCGACATCGTTGACCGCATCCAGGCGGCTGTGTCTACTGCGAACTACCTCATACGCCATAGGCGCCTCAAGGAACCCAATGGCTGAACCGACACCTGCTCCCTTAGGAATGACAACGCTCACAAGCGATAGTTTTCGTGCCAACTGCGCGGCGTGCATGGGAGCTGCGCCTCCAAAGGCGACCATAGCACGCTGACGAAGATCCTTGCCGTGCTCTGCGGCATGAACGCGACTGGCATTCGACATGTTCTCTTCGACGATCGCCGTGACCGCTGCGGCCGCTTCAACTGGGCCCAGTGACAGCGCACCGCCCACGTGGGTCGCCAGGGCTTTTTCGGCAAGATCCCGACGCAGCGTCATGCGTCCGTCGGCGAACTTGCGCGTATCGATGCGTCCAAGCACAAAGTCACCATCTGTCACTGTAGCATGACGACCACCTAATCCGTAGCAAGCAGGCCCAGGCTCGGACGAAGCACTTTCAGGTCCGACGGTCAGACGACCCAACGAGTCTACCTGGGCAATGGAACCGCCGCCGGCGCCGATCTCTACCATTTCGATTACCGGGATTCGGACTGGAAGGCCTGACCCCTTGAGGAAACGTTCGGTTCGATCCACCTCGAAACTTCGCGACTTGAGAGGTTCCCCGTGATCGATGAGGCAGATTTTCGCGGTTGTGCCGCCCATGTCAAAAGAAATTATTTTATCTAGCGCACATTCCTGGGCGATCTTTGCGGCAAGAATTGCGCCGCCGGCTGGTCCTGACTCCACCAGGCGGATTGGATAATCCGCAGCTTGTTCCACAGTCGTCAGGCCACCGCCAGAAGTCATCAGGAGGATCGGAGCTTTCATCCCCTTTTCGCTCAGTTCGGATTTCAGGCGACCGAGGTATCCCGCCATGATCGGACGAATATAGGCATTTGCTACTGTCGTGGAGGTCCTTTCGTACTCGCGGATCTCGGGGCAGGTCTCGCTTGAAAGACTGAAATACGTGCGGGGCAGCCGGGCGGATAGGATTTCGCGCACTCGCTGCTCGTGTGAAGAGTTTGCATAGGCATTAATCAAAGAAACGGCGATGGATTCAACCTGTGCCTGCTCCAGCTTCTCGGCAAGCGCTTCGACTTCATTTTCATCAAGTGCCAGCAATGTCGACCCATCCGCGGCGACCCGCTCGGCTACAGTATAACGCAATCCGCGCCCAACCAGCGGCTGGGGCTTCTTTATGAAAATGTCATACTGATCGTGGCGACTTTCAGATCCTATTTCGATCGTATCGCGAAAGCCTCGGGTCGTGATCAAGGCCGTCCTTGCCCCGCGGCGTTCGATGATGGCATTTGTAGCGAGCGTTGTCCCGTGCAAAAAAATATCAATGTCCGCCAAGCCAAGACGCTGTTTTTGCAGCAGACCGAAGACGCCCTCGATAACGGCGCGTTCGGGTGCCTGGTGGGTCGTGAGCACCTTGGTTGAGGCGCGGATGCCGTCAATTTCGATGACGATATCGGTGAAAGTGCCTCCGATGTCGGCGGATGCTCTGTTGATGCGAGGTTTCATAATTGCTCCACTTCCTATTTGCATATTTGTAATAAAGGTCAGTATTTGTCAATCAACTTCTGGAGTGCCGAAACGTGGAATACTGGACAGATCGCGCCATATGGGCATAAAACTCGCTTGTTTGGGCCGCTTCTCGTAACTTGAAACCAGAATCGCCGTCACCTGCATTGACATTAAAATTACAAATAAGTAAGTTTCTTAGCGTTGCCCAGGTTTTTGACGGACATTCGCCAAGGCTGCTGCTACCGGCGCCGCACTTTCCCCCGGGTCAATTCTGCAGGAGCCGCAATGGCATTCGCCGTAACGGAGCGACAAAGGACGATACAAGTGTGTCACGACGATCATCTGCGCAAGGAAAGCTCGTGTGTTGCAAGGACCACCGCGACGTTGCCCGCCGTGCTAGTCCAGCAGTTGCCAAAAAAATCGCCGCCGGGCTGCCCCCTTCGTACCAAGGCAGGGGCCGGCAACTGATCGCTTATGCCGCTCCGATGAGCCACTTCTGTGCTTCTGCCATCAAAACTGTCGAAATCACACTCAAGGATCAGAGATGACCGTTCTTTTCACTCCTCCAAGTCAGGCCCGGCAATTTGACAATTGGATAGACGGGGCCTGGGTGCCAGGCGACGGCCCGGAAACTGTCGTTGTCAATCCGGCATCGGGACAAGCCGTGACAGTGCTGCGCCAGACGAGCCAGGCGATGGTGAACCGTGCCTGCCGATCTGCGCACGATGCTTTCGGAGATGAATGGGGCAAATCCACCGGCGAGCAGCGGGCGAACGTGCTGCTGCACGCGGCTGCTGGCATACGAGCCAACTTAGAAGAGCTGGCCTGGTACGAGATGGTGGAGAGTGGAAAGCCATACCGGCAAGCGCGGGCCGAAATTGAGCGATCCGCGATGTTGTGGGACTATGCGTCAACACAGGCGCGCTCTTTGACCGGCGATAGTTTCGCCGGCCTCGGGCGGGACTATCTTGCTTTGACGATGCGCGTACCGATTGGGGTGGCTGCCATTATCACGCCTTGGAATTTTCCATTCTTGATTGTCAGCCAGAAGCTTCCATTCGCTCTTGCCGCTGGTTGCTCGGTGGTCGTAAAGCCGTCCGAAATGACATCCGCGACAACTTTGCTTCTGGGCCCGATCCTCAAAGAAGCAGGACTGCCCGATGGCGCCTGCAACTTTGTCACCGGCAGCGGTCGTGGGACCGGGGAGGCCCTGCTTCGCAACCCGCTGACCGGAATTATCTCGTTTACCGGTTCGACCGGCGTCGGAAAGCACGCCATGAAAATCGGCGCTGACGGATTGAAAAAGGTCTCGCTCGAGCTTGGCGGCAAGAATGCTCATATCGTCATGAACGATGCTGATCTGGATGCCGCGCTCGACGCCGCGTTGCATGGCGCTTTCTTGAATGCTGGCCAATCGTGCAATCAGGGCGGACGCTTGCTGTTGCAAAAAGGCATTGCTGCGGACTTCACCCGTCGATTCGTCGACGCGGCTCGGAAAATTCCGGTCGGGGATACGTTGCGAGACGATGTTCTGGTGGGTCCGATCATCAACGAAACGCAGTACCGCAAGATCCTGAGTTACATCGAGATCGGAAAGTCCGAAGGAGCTACGCTCGCGCTCGGAGGTACACACCGGGAAGAAAACGGCGGCCGTTATATCGATCCGACTGTTTTCACGGGCGTGGCAGCAAATATGCAGATCGCGCAGGAAGAGATTTTTGGACCGGTTTGCACGATACAGACTTTCGATACCCTCGAAGAAGCTTTCGAAATTGCGAATGGTACCGAATATGGCTTGTCTGCTGGGATCTGGACAGCCAACACTTCCGCCGCGTTGCAGGCGGCCCGTCGCCTTGAAGCCGGTACCGTTTGGGTGAACACCTACCTTGACGGTCCAGCCGAGCTGCCGTTCGGCGGCGTGGGGGCAAGCGGTATCGGGCGTGAAGTCGGCAGGCTGGGTTGCGAAGAATTCATGGACATAAAGACCGTGCAGTTTCGCAGTGGCAATTATCAAACGCGCTGGATCGGTAAGGCCATCTGAAAGGAATCATGATGGATAGGGAATATGACTACATCGTCGTCGGAGGCGGGTCGGCGGGCTGTGTTGTGGCCTCCAGACTTAGTGAAGACAGCAACGCGCGCGTACTTCTTCTTGAGTTCGGAAAAAAGAATGACGGTCCCTTGGTTCGCTGGCCAGCTGGCTATGCCAAGCTGCAGGGACCGAAATTCCGCTATGAATGGGAGACCGTTCCACAGACGGCACTGAACAATCGCAGACTGCTTTTCCCCCAAGGCAAGATTCTCGGAGGCGGGTCTTCAGTAAACTCGATGGTATACATCCGCGGAAATCGGCGGGATTACGATCAGTGGCGCGACCTTGGCAATGAGGGATGGGGCTATGATGATCTATTGCCTTATTTCCGCAAATCCGAAGACAACGAGCGGTATATTGACGACTATCACGGGCAGGGCGGCCTTCTTGGCGTATCCGACCAGCGCTCGCCGATTGATCTCACTCGCGTTTATCTCAGGGCGGCGCAACAGGCGGGATACCCGTACAATACGGACTTCAACGGTGCTCAACAATATGGTGTCGGATACTACCAGGTAACGCAGCGTGCGGTGCGACGGTCGAGCTCTGCGCAGGCCTTCATCTATCCTTTTTCAGACCGCAGGAACCTCACAGTTCAGACGCAGGCGCGCGTGCTCAAGGTGCATGTTGAGAAGGGGCGGGCAGTTGGCGTTGACGTTGCCGTCAATGGCAACGTCAACCGGATCGCTGCAGGCAGCGAAGTTATCCTGTGCGCCGGGGCAATCAATTCGCCAAAGATCCTGCTGCTCTCGGGAGTCGGGCCCTCTGGTGCGCTGAAGAAAGCCGGAGTGGAAGTACGTCATGATCTGCCAGGTGTCGGCAAGAATCTCCAGGACCATTTGGACGTGTATTGCTGTGCCAGTTTGAGAGAGCCTGTCTCATACAATGGCCACGACAAAGGCCTGATGGCGCTCTGGCACGCCACGCAATTTCTGGCGTTTGGGACCGGGGCAGTCACTTCCAACGTTTGCGAGGGAGGAGGGTTCGTTTCTACTGACGGCAATACAGATTGGCCGGACATCCAAATGCACTTCCTGCCAGCATATGTCATCGACCACGGACGCGTGAAAGTGAGGGGCCATGGGATGACCTTGAATACCGCCTATCTCCGCCCCGAAAGCCGTGGGGAAGTCAGCCTTGCTTCGGCCAATCCAGCGGATGAGCCGATAATCGATCCGAAATATATGACACATCAAAATGATTGGGCGCATACGATCAATGGTTTCAAGATTGCCCGCGAGATTTTTGCTCAGCCGGCATTTTCCAAGCTTTACAAATCCGAGCATCTGCCTGGCAGCGCTTCAGCGAGTGAAGAAGATTTGCGCGCATATGTCCGGCAATGGAGCAAGACCGACTTCCATCCCGCCGGCACCTGCAAAATGGGATCGGATGACTTGGCCGTGGTTGACCCCAATCTCAATGTGCGCGGCATTGATGGGCTGCGCGTTATCGATGCCTCGATCATGCCGACGCTGGTTTCAGGAAACACCAATGCGCCTTCTATCATGATTGGCGAGCGCGGCGCGGATGCAATCAAAGGTGCAAAACTTCCCCTTGAACCTGTGCCGGCTTGATCAGACAGGAGGGAGCGCGGCAGGAGAGATGCCGCGTTCCATTCGGCAAACTGGCCTATTTAACAGCTGCAACCAGTTCAATTTCGACACTCGAATTGCGTGGCAGTTCAGCCACGCCTACAGCAGAGCGCGCATGGCTGCCACGCTCTTGAAGAACGTCCCGGAGGAAATAGGTCGCTGCATCCGCGACTTGCGGCTGTAGATTAAAACCCGGCGCAGATGCGACGAACACTGTGATTTTGACAATCTGGATCACGTTGTCCAGTCCGCCGATCGTGTGGGACAGCGCTGCCAATGCGTTTTGTATGGCTAGGACGGCAGCCGCCTTCGCCTGATCGAGCGTTACATCAGCCCCCACCTTGCCGGGATAAAGATCGCTGTCGCCGGTTTTCGGGACATTGCCGCTTACCCAAGCGAGCCCCGCATGAACCATAACAGACGTGTAGCCATAGGCCGGTGGCTGGTAGGCCGGAATTTCCTGACCGTTGTAGGTGAATGATGTGTCCACTGGAGTCCTTTCTGTTGACCAACGTGAATACCGCCGAATGCGGGCCGGTAGGGAGCGACGCAATTGAACGTCAACTTATGTCTGACTAAATAGCAAAAATAGCCTTGATGTAAAACAATCTCGCTGTTATATTTACAAATATGTAACATAGGAAAACGGGCGGTGGCAAAAAAGCTTAAGCTTTCGGATCGACTTTACGACACCCTGCGCCAGCTCGTGGAAGGCGGCGAGTGGCCCGAAGGCACCCGAATTCCCCCAGAGTCGGTACTCGTACTCAAGCACGGGGTATCGCGGCCGGTCGTCCGTGAAGCTTTGATCCGGTTGAGAGCCGATGGCCTTATCGGTTCGCGTCAAGGATCGGGAAGCTTTGTCATTGGCAGCACATCCGTAGAGCCAAGTGGGTACCGGCCCATCGAGAACGTGGCTGATCTGATCCAAGCGTTCGAGTTCCGCTATTCGATAGAATGCGATGTAGCTGCTCTTGCGGCGCTGCGACACACGCATGAAGACCTGCAGGCGATCCACCATGCAGCGCATCTTGTGGCAGGTCAGCCGAACGATGATGGCTTCGGCGAGGCAGACTTCGCTTTCCATTTCGCGCTGGCACGAGCAAGTCGAAACAGCATGTATGAATCAACGCTCAATATGTTGCGGGCGCAAATTGTATTTGGCATGCGACTTGTCGGGGGATTCGCCCAGCAGAGCGTCAAAACTCGATCAGAGACCGTATATGAAGAACACGAGGCAATTGTTGCAGCCATCGCAAAAAGGCAAGCCGCCGACGCCTACCAGATCATGGGAAGGCACTTGATGAACTCCCGATTGCGAATTCTTGGCTTCGATATCACGGCAGATTGGGTGCGTTCGTCGTCAGGTACCCAGATCGTTCCTGCTCAAGTCAGCGGTAACGCGCATGAACATTCATCGTCAAATGCTCGCATATAATGCTTCGCGGTTCAGAGCTCAGGCGCGTGAGACTTGCATGCGCAATTGGACAATAACTTTGCGGTGAAGTGCCGCACAATTTACTCGAAGGAATTCGGGAGAGGGCGCTCGTTGCTCTGCGCAAGAGCGGTCTGCGCCACTAACTGTCACTCGTTTCGCGCCTTCGTTGTCTGCAATGACATCGCTGGCTCGATGAAAGGCTAACATCGCATGTCCTCACTCACGCTTGATAAAGTCTACAAATATTATGGACCGCAGCTGTGCGTTCTAAAGGATATCAATATCGATGTCGCATCTGGCGAGTTCCTGGTTCTTCTGGGACCGTCGGGGTGCGGTAAGTCGACATTGCTACACGCCATAGCGGGGCTCCACCAAATCAGCTCGGGCACTATAGCCCTAGGCGGCAATGTGCTTAACGACGTGCCTTGCCAGAACCGTGACATCGCGATGGTTTTTCAGTCCTACGCGCTTTATCCCTCAATGACAGTGGCGGAAAATATTTCATTTCCGCTGGAGATGAGGAGTGTGCCGAGGGCCAAGCGGCAAAAAGCGGTTTCTGATGTCGCCGCACTGTTGCAGATCGGGCACCTGCTTGATCGCAAGCCTAGCCAACTTTCCGGCGGTCAACGGCAGCGCGTAGCGATCGGGCGGGCGCTCGTGCGGGAACCAAGCCTGTTTCTATTCGATGAGCCGCTTTCCAACCTTGATGCCCTGCTGCGTGTTGAAATGCGGACCGAGCTGAAGAAGTTACATCAACGCATGGGCCGCACGACCGTTTACGTCACCCATGACCAAATCGAGGCCATGACCCTCGCAAGCCGCATCGCCATCTTGGATAAGGGTATCGTGCAGCAGCTTGGCACTCCCAACGAGGTTTACAATCGGCCAGCAAACCTCTTCGTCGCCAACTTTATTGGCAGCCCACGTATCAATCTATTGCCTGCGGTCAGCCGCGGCGGACGGGCGGTATTGGAGGGATCGGCCACCACATTGCCCGTGCCGCAGGAGTTTGCTTCTGCGCTTCGTCAGGATGATCAGAAGATCGACGTGGGAATTCGGCCAGAGCATTATGGAGTTGCTGATGGAGTTGCCGATGCCAAGGCAATTGATATCGATGTAGAAGTTATCCTGATCGAACCGACGGGCTCCGACGACGTGGTGCTCTTTCGGCACTCGGGCGTTGAGCAATCCGCGTCTTTACGCGCCGGCCTGATTCAAAAAACCGGTCAAGCGCGCCTACGCATCGACACCAGCCGACTCAACATCTTTGATCGTGCAACAGGTGAGCGCTTGAGATGAGCACCACTCTGGTCTTCTCGCGAGCAGCCTTCTCGTAAGGCAGTAGAATGCGAGGTCGCCGTTCTGCAGCGGCAACGGACAATCTGAAACCGATGCTGATTTACGCCAGGCCGAAACGATGAACGGTCGCTCTCTTGTCCCAAATTCGCACAACCTCTTTGGCTGGCTGGTCATTGTGCGGAACAGATACGCGGAACAGTCACTCGAAATCCAGGAGCTGAGAATATGATGAAAAACCTCAAATGGGGCCTGATTGGGGCCAGTCGGATCGGTGCGGAGTGGATCATCCCTGCTATCAGGTCGACGCCTGGGAACGAAATCGTGGCCGTTCAGGGCGGCGATGCTTTGCGGGTTTCAGACTACGCCCGTAATCATTCTATCGCCAATGCGTTCACGTCGGTGGAAGAGTTGCTGGCCGCCGATCTTGACGCGGTCTACATCTCGAACACCAACGAGAAGCACGCGCCTTGCGCCATTGCGGCGCTCAACGCCGGCAAGCACGTGCTCGGCGAAAAGCCGATGGCAACGTCGCTCGATGAAGCCAAGGCAATGGTTGCGCTGGCGCACGAGAAGGGACTGACGCTGGCGATCAATCATCATCTGCGCGGCATGAATAGTCACCGCAAACTGCGTGATCTGGTCGAAAGCGGTGCGCTTGGCGAGTTGGTGGCGGTTCGCGCTATGTTCGGTGTTCTGCTGCCGCAAGCTAACCGCGGATGGCGGACTGAAAGTGCGGTTGCCGGCGCAGGGGTATTCTTCGACCTGACGGTTCATGATGCGGACAGCCTCCATTTCATCCTCGGAGAAAAGTTCAAACGGGTTGCCACCTTCACGTCGAATAACGGTGTTTCTGCTGAAGGCATCGAGGACGGGGTGGCGATTGTCGCCCAAACCGCTTCGGGTCTCACGGTTCAGATCACCGAAAGCTTTGCTGTCGAGCATGCCAAGACCTCGCTTGAACTGCACGGCACGACGGCTTCCGTTTTCGCCGAAGGGGTCCTGCTGCAAAGTCCAGGCGGAAAGCTCGAACTCAGTATTCAAGGCGAGCGGCAGGAAATCAAGATCGAGCACGAGAATGCCTATCCGCGCGTGATTGCCGCCTTCGCCACCGCGGCACAAGGCAAAGGCCGACCGCTCGTCTCAGGCGAGGACGGCCTTGCCTCCCTCCAATTCGCCATCGCCGCGCGCCAAGCGGCCGAAACGCACCAGGTGGTCGAGATTTGAGCGCGTTTCCGAAGAGCGTTTCTGGGGGATTTCGACGCAGAGCTGACAGGATCTTTTCATCATGACGATCGTCTCCAAACAAAGACTAAGTGAAGCTCTCAATCAGCTACCGCGCGTACATCTGGCCCATCTCCCGACACCTTTGGACTTTTGCCCGCGGCTCTCACGACTGATGAACGGACCGAAAATCTGGATCAAGCGGGACGACTGCACCGGCTTGGCATTCGGTGGCAACAAAGCGCGTCAGCATGAATTCATCCTCGGCGATGCGGTACACCGCGGCGTGGATGTGGTGATCCAGGGTGCTGCGTCACAATCGAACCAGTCGCGCCAACTTGCGGCGGCCGCGGCCCGACTGGGACTGGAATGTATTTTGATGCCGCGCAAGGACGCGCTGTTTCAAAGTGTTCAAGGCAACCAGCTGATCGCGCGGCTGTTCGGTGCGAAGATTGTTCCCATTGAGCCCACCGAATCGGTGAAAAAAGCCAAGGAGGACATGGCTGCGAAACTGCGCGCAGAGGGACGCAATCCTGCTATTCTGGGCATGGGATCTGAGAAAGCGCTAAGCTTGGCTGCGGTAGCCTATGTCGCAGCTTACCTGGAAATTGTCGATCAGTTCGAGCGCCTAAGCGAGCCGCTGCCCACCCATATCTATGTAACATCACAAGGCAGTACACAGGCCGGCCTGCAGTCAGCTGTGAGATTGCTTGGTCACTCTACCCGTATCTGCGGCATCAATCCGATGGATCATCGCAATGAAGCCTATGAGGCACCAGCGAGCATTGCCCATCAGTGCGAAGCAGCAGCGCGTATCCTCGGATATGATCTGTCCCTGTTGCCCGAAGAGATCAATAATTCCACGGACTGGGTTGGCAGCGACTACGGTCTACCGTCATCGGCAGCTTTGCGTGGCGCGGCCCTCTTGGCCCGGACCGAAGGGTTGCTCGTCGATCCGGTTTATTCAGGCAAGGGGTTTTCTGGCCTGCTCGGAGATATCAAGGTCGGCCGTCTAACGTCGAGCGACCGCGTCGTTTTCATCCACACTGGCGGGTTGCCTGCGATCTTCACTTATGCCGACACGTGCCTGGAGGGCGCTGCAGGCGCACTCGAATGAGCGCAGCGGTCTCAGGCAGCGCGTGCGTCACAGTCATCCAAGCATGAGACCAAATCATTTCGCCGCCCGCAGTCATCCGCCTAGATCGTCGTCGGCCGGGCGTGCTTTTACAACGACGTGTCGAAAGGACGAGCAGTCCGGCCAGCGACAGCGCGACCTTTTTGAGGGCCGATGTTACTGACGCGACGTGTTAGACGTCTGGCGCCAGCACCACGACCCGGTCTGCACAACGGGACGCAAGGGCCGCGGCGCCGTATCTTGAACTTTAGGACGAGCAAGGGACGAGGCGTCAGGCTCGGTTGTATTGTGGTGTCGGTCAGGCTGGAGTGTTCTTGCTCTCAAAACCTTTCAAAATGGCTGCAACACCATCTTGGGCAAGAGCGATATCTTCCTGCGTTGACAGACCGCTTACGGCAACCGCTCCAATCACCGCGTCTCCGACGATGACAGGAAGCCCTCCACCAAACCCGGTGTAGCGGATGTCACCGTAAGACACCATGTCGAAGCCCGCTTCACCGCTCCTGGAGGCCTGACCGATTGCCAACGAGGGGCATCGTTCGCGAGACGCCGTCCACGCCTTGTTTGCAGCAATTTGGATCGATGCGTAGGGCGCGCCGTCGAGACGGGATAGAACAATCAGTTCTCCCTGCTGATCAGCCACGGCGACCACTGCGGATCTGTTGGTGGCTTTCAGCGCATGCAAAATCACATCGACTGCTCGCGAGGCGTCATCGTGGCTCAGGCATGGTATTTGCAACATGCTCATCCAACCCCTATTGAACTTTCCCGACTGTCACGGTCTGGCCGATCTGCGCCGACCGAGCTACCGCCCTTGCCAGCCTCAGACTCCAAACGCCGTCGTCACCTGTTGCCGACGGTGCCCCAGTTCCTTGGATCGCGGCTATGAAGTCGACGATGCTCCGGTCGTAAGCGACCTTGTGCACCAGCGGGATTTCCTGGTCGCCCTCCGCTGTGCGCAGGACAACGCGACCGCCTGGAGTCTGTGACATGATATCCAGGCCGAGTATGCTGCCTTTCGAGCCGTGAACTTCCACCCCGCGTGGTCCAAAGGGCACCACGAAACTATCATGACATTGAACAAGGACGTTGTTCGGAAACTCCCATACAGACATCACGCTGTCTTCAATCTCGCGGTCACCATCGCCCGCTGTCGTCGCGATGGCGGTGATTTTAAGCGGGTTGACGCCGAAATAGAACCGAAGCAAATCTGCGTTGTGCACAGAGATGTCATAAATGACGCCGGCACCCGCACCCTTTTCATGAAGCCGCCATGTTTTAAGGCCCTCGGGCAACGAACCGGCGTGGAAAACTCGGGCAGAATTCACAACACCTACGGCGCCTTCATCCATGAGCCGTTTGATTGCTCGATGGCTTTCCATGTTGCGTAGATGATGATTTGTGGCGAGGACGACGCCCCTGCGCTGTGCCGCATCGACGATAGTTTGCGCGTCCGAAGGCTCCAAAGCGAGCGGTTTTTCGCAAAGCACGTGTTTACCCGCGCTGATCGCTTCAAGTGCATCAGACAGATGCCGATCATTTTTCGTGCTGATGTAGACCGCCTGTATCTCTCGATCCGCTAGCAAAGATGCCAGTGAATCGTAAGCGTCAGCGATGTTCATCTGTGATGCAAACTCTTCGGCTCGGCGCAGATCACTGCTTGTCACGGCCTTGACCCTGCCCAGCGGGTGCTTCCGGATCGAATCGACAATCCATTCTCGCGCGATTGTGCTCGCCCCTACGATACCCCAAGTGAGGGCTTTCTCGTCCATTTTCGGTACTCCCTTGTATAGCAGTGACTGGCCAGCAGCGCTCAGCTTGCATCAGTTGTCAGACTATATACTGATTTGTCAATACGCTGCTGCGCCTATTGCAAGGTTGCGAGAGGCCTGTGGTCATGCGAATCTGGCAAATGGTGCTGGGTTTCCTCGCTTGTGAACGCGATTTTAGCCACGCCTTCCGGTTTGGTGTTGACATATGTGTAATGTTAATTACCATTAGTCTGACATTTGGCGTGAGATCGGACACAGCGCGCGCGTCGGCGCGAACAACCTGTTTGCTCTAACTACAGGTGCACAGTTTCCACCTGATCACCTGCCAGGTTTTGTACTGGAGGGATGTTCGATCGGTCGGAGATAACGAGACAATCGGGTACGCAATCTGAAAAAAGGGGAATGATAATGTCTATTCGAAACCTAATTGTTGCCACGGGACTGCTTCTGTCTACCTCGTCGCTGGCGCTGGCAGATGAACCTAACGTGGAAGTGATGCATTATTGGACGAGCGGCAGTGAAGCTGCCGGCCTGGACGTGCTCAAGACACTGTTGGAGAAAGAGGGCGTGAAATGGGCCGACTCGCCCGTCGCAGGCGGGACGGGCATGAACATGGTGCAGGTGCTACGCGCCCGCATTGCCTCAGACACCGCCCCAGCTGCGGCCCAAATGCACGCTCAGCAGGTCCAGGCCTGGGCGGCCGAAGATGTGCTTGCCGACCTATCGGATGTCGCACAAAAGGACGATTGGGCAAGCGTCATCGCTCCTGAACTCGTGCCCCTGATCACGTCCAACGGGAAGTATGTCGCTGTACCGGTCAACGTTCACCGTTCCAATTGGCTTTGGTACAACAAAAAGGTATTCGACAACGCCGGACTTCAACCGCCTACCAGCTGGGAAGAGTTCAACGCCGTCTCCGACAAGCTGCTGGCCGCTGGTGTTACCCCATTGGCACTTGGGGGCCAGCCTTGGCAGGAACTGGATCTGTTTGAAAGCGCCGTCCTTGGTCTCGGCGGGCCTGATTTTTATCGTCAGGCCATCCTCCAGCTAGACGAGAAAGCTCTCCAGAGTGACACTATGGTCAAAGTCTTCGACCAGTTGCGAAAGATGAACAAATACGTTGATTCCAACTATCCCGGTCGCGATTGGAACCTTGCAACTCAAATGCTGATCAAAGGCGAGGCAGCAATGCAGATCATGGGCGACTGGGCGAAGGGCGAACTGGCGCTGGCGAACATGCAGCCCAATGTCGACTACGGATGTGTCCCCGCTCCCGGTACGAAGGGCAGCTACGTGTGGTTGACCGACAACTTCGGCTTTTTTGTTACTAAAGATCCCAATAAGCAGGCGGGACAGACAGCAATGGCTTCCGCAATTCTTGATAAGGGGTTCCAAGAAGCCTTCAACCTCAAAAAGGGTTCAATTCCCTCGCGAATTGATGTCTCGATGGACAAGTTTGATTTTTGCGGCAAGGCTGCTTACGCAGACCGCGCCGAGGCCCAAAAAAGCGAAAAATCTCTCCCGTCACTGGCGCACAACGCAGCGGCCGACGCAACGAAGACGGGCGTATTTCTGGATGTAGTATCTACCTTCTTTGAAACGCCGAGCGTGACCTCGAAGCAGGCAATCGATCAGTTGGTCGCGGGCCTGAAGTCCGCCCAGTAAACAAAACGGGCTTGGTGGCGACACGCCGGATTCGTCTGGACGGTGATCGTCACCGAACCGCGCTGCTCCAGAGTGTGGTGCGGCCCAAAGGCGGGAGAGATTACTCGCCCATGATCGCCGAAAGGATCTTTATGTCGATGTTTCAGACAAGCAGCCAGACAGTGCTCCCCCGTCGGCAAGTGCTGGACGGCGCGGGGTTGAGAGGCTGGTTTGCCAAATATGCCTCGCAAGTGGCCGTGTCACCGTCAATCGCAATCGTTTTGATTGCCGTCTATGGCTTTATGGTGTGGACCGGCGTCGTATCGTTCACAGCATCGAAAATGCTGCCAAATTACAACTTCGTCGGCTTCGATCAATATGTCAGGCTCTGGAGCAATCCCATCTGGCGGATTGCCGTCAGCAATATATTTACTTTCGGTTTGTTGTTCATCTCGATTTCAACGCTCGTTGGACTCGCCTTGGCAATTCTTATCGATCAACGCATCCGGATTGAAGGTTTTTTTCGCACCATCTATCTCTACCCAATGGCGCTCTCCTTTATTGTCACGGGTACCGCCTGGAAATGGATCCTCAACCCCGGCTTAGGAATTGAACGACTGGTTCACCTTTGGGGATGGGAGAGCTTCCGCTTCGACTGGCTCATCAACCCGCAATATGCGATTTACACCCTGGTGATCGCTGGGGTGTGGCAGTCGTCGGGCTTTGTTATGGCTCTGTTCCTGGCTGCGCTGAGGGGTATTGACGAGGACATCATCAAAGCAGCCAGGCTGGACGGGGCAAATGGCATCGCAGTGTACAGACGGATCATCATTCCTCAATTGGGCCCAACCTTTCTAACAGTTCTCGTTATTCTCACTCAGCAGGCAGTCAAGAGCTTTGATCTCGTCGTGGCACTGACCGCGGGTGGGCCAGGCAATAGCACTCATCTTCCGGCCACCTTCATGTACACGCAAACTTTCGGCCGGGACCAAATGGCCGTTGGGGCTGCCAGTGCCGTCATGATTTTTATGACCGTTGCGGCCATTGTTGTGCCCTACCTCTACTCCGACCTGAGGAACCAGCGCGATGACGTATAATCCGATTGTTCGTCAAAGAGGCGTTCGTCACCGAACCGGACGCATATTCATCTACTTGTGCCTTGGGCTTATCGCGGCCGTCTATCTCCTGCCTTTCCTGGTTGTGGCGCTGACGTCATTAAAGGATCTTGAGGAAATAAGGGACGGTTCAATACTGTCGCTACCGAAGGCGCCTACATTTGAGCCTTGGCGACAGGCGTGGTCCGGAGCCTGCGTTGGTCTGGAGTGTTCAGGTCTTAAAGGCTTCTTTGCCAATTCCTTGATGATGATTGTTCCAGCGGTCGTCGTCTCGACGGCAATGGGCGCGATCAATGGTTTCGCGCTCACGCGGTGGACTTTCCGGGGCTCCAACTTCGTTTTCGCGCTCCTCTTATTTGGTGTCTTCATTCCATTTCAAATCATACTTATCCCTATGGCGCGCTCGCTCGGAGCTCTCGGTATCGCAAACACTATGGTCGGTCTGATAACGGTCCACGTCGTTTACGGGATTCCGTTTACAACCCTTTTCTTCAGAAATTACTTCATCTCCCTGCCATCCGAATTGGTCAAGGCAGCCAAGGTCGACGGCGCCGGGTTCTACCAAACCTTTTTTCGAGTTGTTCTTCCGATCTCCATTCCGTGCATCGTCGTTGCAGTAATCTGGCAGTTCACCAACATTTGGAACGATTTTATATTCGGAACGACGTTCACATCGGGCGGCAACGTTCCAGTGACGGTCGCTTTGAACAACATCGTTAACACGACGACAGGTGTCAAAACCTACAATATCGATATGGCATCGGTCGTGATCACTGCGCTGCCGACACTAGCCATCTACGTTTTTGCCGGAAAATATTTCCTCCGCGGGCTCATGGCGGGCTCCGTGAAAGGGTGACGCTCTGAGCCCCAGCAGTCTGCGACCGGTCTTTTTTCATGACCAGTTCGCGATTCTCGGCACCAAGGAAACTGGTACTTCCCTCCGGCATTTGCCGATGGGCAGCGCCCGGAAGATGAGGATTGGGTCGAGAACGAATGTCACAGAGAGATGAAATGGATCTAGCGGAATGGACTATGGAACTGAAAAATGCCTTGGAGTTCACAGCTCACTGGGATCGGCACGCCTGGGTCATGTTCACGATCTGGATAATACTTGTTCCATTCGTTGTGGTTATAACTCGCTTTGGAAAACCCAGGCCCTCGGCTGAGGGGATACCGAAGGCTAGCCCGAAGCTCGGACGCAAGCTCCTTTGGTTCACCCTTCACCGGGCAGGGCTGTTTCTGCTGACCCTTGCAAGCCTTTTTGCCGGATTGATTGCTATCGCAGCAAATGGCGGATTGAGTACATCGCTTCATGCCTTCTTCGGAAATACAACGATTGCCTTAGGTCTTCTACAGCTAGTCAGCGCATGGCTTCGGGGAACACACGGAGGGCGCGACCCATCGATTTCAACGCCAGACCAACCGGCCTTCATTCCAGGTGATCATTACGATATGAGCCCTAGGCGACGGTGGTTTGAGGCAGTCCATAAAACAGTGGGTTACTTCACCCTTGTCTCAGCTCTGGGCGCAGTTGCAACCGGCCTGGCGCACTATTGGATCATGGCAATTGCAATCGGTCTGGGGCTAGTCGTTCCCCTATGGGCGGCAATCGCCATTGCGCTGGAGGCCAAAGGGCTCCGTCACGACACCTACCTTGCCAACTTCGGCACCGGAAACCACCATCCCTTCAACAAATCACGCATGGACGAACTGACCGGCGACTGATCTCACACTTGAGCTAAGTCGCGTGTTCGATCCGTTTGAGGAACCTTATCGGTGAATTTTCTTATTCGTCGATCATCTGCCGGAAGGCATCGAATGAAATGACATCCGCGCAATTGCAAGGCGCCTGAATTGCGCACTGGACGGCGATGAGGTCAGGGACGGTCAGCTGGCGAACGTCTCACTGGAAAAGGCCGGTAATTGCCGACAGAGTCAGAGTATGGGGACCCAGCACCGCCAGGGCTCGCAGGCTAAGTCCGGCTGTTCCTGTTCGTGGTGATGCATCGAGGTGCGAACGGGTTTGCTATTGTCCATACCTCTCAGCGCCACCGTTGCTGCCATTTCCCAAATGTGCATAAGTCGGCACAAGATATTGCACATTTAGGTAACTTCGTGCATATTCGTGAAACGATCAGTTTTACTGGAAGGGTTATAAAGTGAATGCACGCGTGGTTGTTTTTGATATTGGCGGGGTCCTGATTGATTGGAACCCTGCCTATTTGTATCGCAAGCTGCTGCCGGATGAAGCGAGCGTCGAGCAATTCCTAAGTGAGATCTGCACACCTGCCTGGAACGAGCAGTTTGATGCCGGAATGCCCTTTGCCGACGGCATTGCCGCGCTGGCAAAAAGCCATCCTGAACGGGCCGATCTCATCGAGGCCTACTGGCACCGATGGCACGAGATGCTGGGCGGTGAAGTACCTGGCACCTCAAGAATTCTGGAGCGTTTGAAATCGGCCGGAGTCCAGATGCATGCAATTTCCAACTGGTCGGCTGAGACCTTCCCGCGGGCGCGAGAACTGTTCCCTTTTCTCGACGCCTTCGACATTCTGGTCGTTTCAGGACGGGAGAGACTCGTAAAACCCGACAGTGCGATTTTCGAACTGTTCCTGCAACGTGCAGGGGTTGCCGCCGGGGACTGTATCTTTATCGACGACAATCTTGCCAACATCGCGGCTGCAGCATCGCTTGGCTTCAAGACGGAGCATTTTGACACGGCTGATGCACTCGAACGGCGGCTGACCGCTATGGGTCTTCTTCCTGAGAACGAGCGGACAAATGGATCAGAATGGACAAGCATGAGTCTGCAGTCGGTCGAGCCCTCATTGCGCAGAAGGTGAACGCGACCGGCGCGAAGTTTCTGACGCAGCGCTTCCACGCGGGGAGCCCCGCGCCTCGTGACGCTTCCTGGATTTCCACCGGCGTGAAATGTTAAGAGCGCACGAGAAACAACTGATCGGCCGGCAAGCCGCCGCAACGGTTCCACAGGGCACGGCGCTACTCGTTGATTTGAGCGCGACCGTCATCCACTTTCTGCGGCGCCTCTCGCCGGTACTTTCCGTGGGCATCGTCACGGCGGCCGTGGATGTCGCAACAGCGGCACTCAACCATCCGCGCCGACGTGATCATGATCGGGGGCGGGCTGACCCAATGCGACTGGCGCCAGCGCTATCGAGCCAAGGCGGATCCATAAGTTTGGTGTCGATGACGAGAGACCTGAAACAACAAGCACTTTCTTCAAGGAGACTATAATGACCTACTCGCTCGACCAAGACGCCAGGGCCATCCTTTTGCCGGCGTTCGACAATCTTAATTTTGCACACGTAGTGGAGCCGTTCCTGCAGAATGGCGGCTGTTCCGTTTTGATCGGGGAAACGCGGGCGGAGTATGTGTCGCGAGCAATGTCGAACGAGCGGCTTGCCGCCGAAACTCCCGCACTGTTTCAGGCCTTCGTAGAGAAGCTGAAAGCCTGCTGCCCGGACCTGATCGTTGCCGTCGACCAGGAAATGGGCGGCATCCGCAGACTGCAGGGACTTGTTCCCGCCCTCCCGGAACTTGCCGATGCCAACAAGCTCACAGATGACGCGCTTGCCGAACGCTGCTTCCTCACAGCGCAGGCAGCAAGGAGGCTAGGCGTGTCGATGTTTCTGGCACCGATAGCGGATGTGGTCGATGGTCAAAATCCCTGGCTCCGAAACCGGACGATGGGCCCGGATGCGCAAACCGTATCACGGCTGGTTTCCGCCTACGTAAAAGGTGTGCAGAGGGCCGGGATCACTGCTGTAACGAAGCACTTTCCAGGTTTCAATGATCTGGATGCCGACCCCGCGCTGGTCGATGTTTCCCTGCAGACGGCTCCCGACCGCATCCTGGCGAATGCGTTACCCTTCGCGGCTGCGATTGCCGCCGGCACCAAGGCGATCATGACCGGACCGGCACCGGTTGTTGCGCTTGACGGGACGAACGCGGCAAGCACATCAGCGACCGTCATTGCACTTCTGAGAGGGCAGTTTGGCTTTGATGGCTTGATCGTGAGCGATGATCTCGACGCACCCGCAACAATGCGCGGCAATTCACTGCTGGAAACGGCGGTTGCTTCGCTCACTGCCGGGGCGGATCTCCTCCTGGTCGCCGGAGGACCCCATATCGAAGCTCTGTGTGATGGCGTCGTGGCGGCCGTGCGGAGGGGGACGCTTTCCGCCGGACGTCTGGCCGATGCAGCCGCTCGCGTCAGGAAAAACGCAGCCGGGCACTGACAAAACTTGAAGCGACCAGCTCGTAAAAGCCCCGGCGGTGCCAGCCGGCGGGCTTTCTAAATCATGAAACGCGAAGCGATCCTTAGCTTGAAACAGGATCCATGGCTGCCCGCCAAACCGTTCCGGACTGTCATCAGGCGGGCAGGAGGGGATCAGGTTGAGAGCCTGCAGGCCGGCAAGTCATGGTGCAGTCCGCAACAGTCTTCGACAGGACGCCGGGCCAGCGTCTTGCTGGATCAGGACTCCTCATTCCTGAAGTTTCGCAGCTCAGGGAAAGGAAGGCTTGTTCTTGCGGCTCGCAACCGGTCGCAATCCGCTGACCCGTAAGCTGACCTCCATCGGTCAAGTCTATCTAATTGTCCGTACAAGCGGCCCTGGTTCCGTCTGCACTCCCCTTTGAGCGCACGACCGCTCGTTGGTGCGTTGTTTCAAGCATTGCTCCCCGTAACTCGATTCTGTCGGGAAGGGCCATTGAGCTGCTCTGGTCTGGCTTGCCAACCGTTTACCGGGCCAATTCCACCGGCCGAATTGCCCTTTTCCGATACGCTAAGGCATGTCCAATTCTCCTGGAAGGGTTAGACCTTGTCAAATTGTCAGGCGAAGCGAGCGGACCGGGAAAACGAATAGACCCGCAAGCGCAGACAATGATAGAAGAGGTCGTTATTGTCAGACAAGCGGAGTTGCACGATTGACAGACTTGAGGACACGGTCGGAAGAACGGGTGAAGCTGTCCGACAAAGTTTACGAGAGCCTTAGCGGTCAGATAGCTGCGGGTGAATGGCCCGAAGGAACCCGGATTCCGACCGAAGTCGAACTTGCCGCAATCTATAGCGTCTCGCGGCCTGTCGTGCGCGAAGCGCTTTTTCGTCTGCGTTCCGAAGGGATGATCGACTCCCGTCGCGGCTCTGGGAGCATTGTTCTGGCCAGCAATGGCGTTCAAGGCTCGGTCGGCAGTTACAAGCCGATCGAAAATATTGCGGACCTCATCCACACCTTTGAATTCCGACAATCGGTGGAATGCGACGCAACCGCCATTGCGGCTCGCCGCGCGAGTGCCGATCAGGTCGCCGCGGTTCGTGCGGCCCACGAGGCTTTTACCGACACAACCGATGACGAGGCGTTCGGCGATCTTGATCTCAGATTCCACTTGGCGATTGCCAAGGCAACTGGAAACGAGATGTTTGCATCGACGCTCGAGATGCTTCATTCGCAGATTATCCTCGGCATGCGACTAAGCGGTGAATTCCGCTCCTCGGATGAAGGCTCGCGCGTGAGCATCGTCCGGCGCGAGCATCAGGCCATCGTCGATGCGATCATTTCCCACGACGCTCATGCCGCTTACGCGGCAATGCAAGAGCATTTGAGATTGTCACGACACCGCATTTTGGGATTTGAGGTTGCCAACGACTGGCAACGACCCTGACATTTCGTCCAATGCCGTTCCTGGCGGTGCCTTCACGAGGGAAACGAAGATGATTCCACCGGGAATTCAAACTGCATGACAAAGTTTACTTCTTGGACGTAATGATAGCTTGTGAGCCATTGTAAGAAAAACGCCGGCACATCTGCGTGGGAGCAGTTCTTAGTCCTAGGAGATTTGTATCATATCGGTACCATTGCCCAAAAATTGCAAAGCCTCCCTCGGGATGGACGTATCCTGCGGACTTAGGACCGTCAATTTGGCCAGTTCGCCTCTTCCAATTAATCCCGGACCTCGATAGTGCAGGGCTACTTTGGTTGAGAATGGCTGCCGGAACATGGTCGCCGAAATACCACTGGCAATACCGAACATGAATTTTTTGGCACTTCTTTGGACTGGCGCAAATACCCCGAACGTCATCTCGTTCTTCTGCACGCCTTCGAAGTCGACAGTGAAAACACGCCCAGCAATTGAAAATACGAATCCGTGGTACTTGAAGACATAGTCGATCTTATTCGGCGAGTCATAGCTCGGGAACCGCTCAATGTAATAATGCTGGTAGAAGTCATTGTTCTTGTAGATGCAGAAAGACGATCTTAGTATCGACCCCTTATAAATCGACGAATATTGATAACGATCATAGATGCCAACGACGTCGGTATCATCGGATTTCGCTCCTATTATCGCTGCATCCATAAATTTCTGAAGCTCGGGCGACTTGCGCAGGCTGTCTACAATGTTAAAGAAATTTCCTTCCACTAACGTCTGGAACTCGACCGGGTCGGAAAACATTATTGCGACACTCAGGCCAAAGAAATTCGCGATAAGACGCATATTTTGCGGCGAGGGCAAATGCAGGCCGGAAAGATATTTGTTAAACTGTTGCCTGTTGAGGCCTATCTTTTTGCAGACCGTGGTGATCGAGCCACGCTGTTCGCACAGAAATCTCAGATTTGCTGCGAAGTCGGCAGCCCTGCCCTCGTTATAGTCCATGTTACTTCCCTCAAAATGAAGCAATAAGCTTCAATAAATGCATCAATTCGCTTCAATAATCAATGTGATGCGAAGTTGTGACACACGTGGTTTTGACCGACTATCCGTCCAGTCAAACAGTGGAAAACTTCCTTGCAGAATGCGGGGAGTCCAGCAAAGGGGAACTGCCATGAGATTGACCGGTGGTCAGATCGTCGCGAAGGCGCTGAAAGAATACGGTATCGAATATGTTGCAGGTGTGCCAGGTCACGGAATTTGGTCGCTGTTCGACGCCTTTCTTGCGGAAGGATCGGAGATACCGTTTATCCAGGTGATGCATGAACAAAGTGCCGTCCACATGGCCGACGGCTATTTCAGGGCGAGCGGAAAGCCAATGGCCTGCTCGACCTCGATTGGACCGGGAGCCACCAATACCATCATTGGGCTGGCGACCTGTTATACGGATTCAATTCCAACATTTTACGTGTCCGGCGGTCCGGCGACTCATATGAAGGGTCACGGCGTCATGCAAGAACTTGAGCGCCAGCAGGAAAACGCTTTCCCCCGGATTACCGAGCAGGTGACCAAACGTGCTTACAAGGCCGGCCGTGTCGATGAGCTGCCGTTCATCATGCACCGCGCGTTCAATACAATGCTTTCCGGTCGCCCCGGACCAGTCCATGTCGAAGTGCCGATGGATATACAGACGGAAGCTGCAGACGTCGTTATCCATCCCCTGCAGCACCGCATGGCCGTCGGCGTCGCCTATCCCGACCCCATTGCTGTTGAGAAGGCTGTTGCATTGCTGCTCTCGGCGCAACGTCCTGTGATCCTCGCGGGCGGCGGCGCCATCAGCGCGAACGCCTCACAGGCCTTGACCGCGCTGGCCGAGAAGATCGGAGCGGCAGTTTCCACAACCTGGAACGGCAAAGGCGCAATCTCCGAAGATCACATGCTGTCGATCGGCGCAATCGGTCAGACGGGCACCTCCTGCGGCAATAAAATCACCGCCAGCGCCGATGTCGTCATGTCCGTTGGCTGCCGCTTTACTGACTGGTCGGCGTCCAGCTATCGCAAGGGGGCCAGCATCTCGATCCCGCCTGGGAAGCTTATCCATATCGACCTAGACCACCATGAGATCGGCAAGAATTACGCCACGGAGGTTGGCATCGTTGCCGACGCGCGGGCCACTCTTGAAGCTATCCTGGCCATGATTTCAGATCAGCAAGCTGGCAAGGCCCTGAACAGCCGCGAAAGGTTCCTGTCGGACGTGCAGTGCGCCAAGGCCGAGTGGGAACAAATGCTCGCACCGCGCCGGGACTCCCATGAAGCGCCGTTCACATCCCAGCGACCCTTGGGCGCGTTACGCAAGGTCATGGACCGCGATGGCATCATTATTGCCGGATCTGGCAACACGCAGGGCGCAGTAAAGCAGACATTTCCAGTTTATGAGCCGCGGACGCATATCACATCGGGTTCCTTCTCGCCGATGGGCTGGGCCATACCGGCCGCGTTGGGCGCAAAGCTTGCCATGCCCGACCGGCAGGTGGTTGCGGTCGTCGGAGACGGAGATTTCATGATGTCACTGCCGGAAATGGGCACAGCGGTCATGAACGACATCCCTGCGGTGTTTCTCGTACAGAACAATCGCGGATACATGTCCATTCGCGGAGGGCAGCGGAAGTTTATGGGCAGGCACGTTGCCAGTGAGTTCAACTACCACAAGGGCAATGGTGAGCCATACACTGCCAATATTTCCGAAGTTGCCAAGAATTTCGGCATGCAGTCGTGGAAGGTCGAAGCCTCCGAACAACTTGAATCCACGCTCAAAGCGGCGCTCGATTGTGGCGCCCCAGCTCTCGTCGAAGTGACGACCTCACGCGACGCGGCAGGCCCGTTTGTGACTGGCTGGTGGGATTTCCCGTCGCCGGAATATTACGAAAAAGAGCAGGCGGCCTACGCCGAAGGCCGTGAACTAGAACAACATATGTAAGCGATGAGGCGGACCAAGCGCCGCCTGCCAGTCCGCTGCAAAGCAACTAAGCGCCGGATGGTTATCGGCGCTGCGGGATTTGCGCGGCGTCACAGAGGTTTTTTGAGATGATTAGACAGCTAAAATCAGCCTTGCCGGCGTCCGATATATCTCAGGATGCGCTCCTAACGAAAGCCGTTGAGAGCCTGTTGACGCAAGTCGAAAAGGGAGGCGATGAAGCTGTGCATGCGCTGTCAGTCAGATTTGACGGGCTGGACCGCCGATCCTACCGTTTGACCGACGCGGAGATCAAAAACTGCGTCGACAATCTCACACGCCAACAGCGAGCAGATATAGATTTTGCGCAAGACCAGGTCCGGAATTTCGCCCAAGCACAGAAAAATGCCTTACGGGATATAGAGGTCGAAACCCTCCCGGGGGTTGTTCTGGGCCACAAGAATGTGCCGATCGCTAACGTTGGATGTTATGTGCCAGGCGGGAAATATCCTCTCTTGGCCTCAGCCCACATGTCTGTGTTGACCGCTAAGGTTGCCGGTTGTGAACGGGTTATCACCTGTGCACCACCCTTCAACGGGGAAATTGCGCCGCTTATAGTCGCCGCTCAGCATTTGGCAGGTGCTGACGAAATCTACTGTCTGGGCGGTGTGCAGGCAATTGCTGCAATGGCGTTGGGCACGGAAACCATCGATGCGGTAGATATGCTGGCAGGTCCGGGCAATGCCTACGTCGCGGAAGCCAAGAGACTGCTCTTCGGCCGTGTGGGTATCGATCTGTTTGCAGGCCCCACCGAGACGCTCGTGATCGCCGACGAAACCGTAGATGGCGAGATCTGCGCAACCGATTTGCTGGGGCAAGCGGAACATGGCGTCAACTCTCCAGCTGTTCTCATCACCAATTCAGAGAAACTGGCACGTGATACATTGCGCGAAATCGACAGGCTACTTGAAATTCTTCCCACGAGAGAAATCGCCCGGAAGGCCTGGGAGGACTGCGGTGAGATAATTGTTTGCGACACTCTGGAGGAGATGGTCGAAGTTGCCGACCGTATCGCCTCTGAACATGTACAGGTCATGACACGGGATCCCCAATACTTTCTCGACAGAATGAAAAATTATGGGGCTCTCTTTCTGGGTCAGAGGACAACAGTCGCTTATGGCGACAAAGTGATCGGCACCAATCATACGCTTCCGACGAAGCGGGCAGCTCGTTATACCGGCGGACTCTGGGTCGGCAAATTCATCAAAACATGCACCTACCAGAAGATTGTGACTGATGAGGCCTCGGTCCTGATAGGAGAATATTGTTCGCGATTAAGCATCATGGAAGGATTTGCCGGCCACGCTGAACAAGCAAATATAAGGGTACGGCGCTACGGGCGCCGCAACGTGCCCTATGGCGGCGCGGTAGAATAAAGACGCAAGTGCATTTACGCGCTTTGCACCTTCCAAACTATGGCACGCGAGGGCCAGATGGTTTGCCAATTTTCACGGGCTCTTATGTGGCTTGTTGTCAAAATGTCTGACCTCTCGCAGCAGATTGCGGGGAAAGCCAGCTTGAACCAGGTGGTAGGGAAATAGACACGTCATGAAAATCGCCGACCCTCGGTCGACCGGTCCTCACAACTGGGTGATAGTTGGCGGAAAAAGCGATTTACGCAGAAAGATTGTGGAAGCCGTACGCAGTTCCGGGGGTGAGACCGCATGGGTGGTGAGCGGAACTGAGAAGCACGCGAGGCACTTCGCTGATTCAAACCGCATTCTTGGGGCCACCGCAAAGTTGCCCGAAGCGCTTTCAGACCCAAAGGTAAGCGCTGTGTATATCGCTTCCCATGATTCCGACCATATCAAAACTGCTCTCGTAGCTGCAAAATCCGGCAAGCACGTGCTGTGTGAAAGGCTATTGGCCCGCACCAGGGAGGTGCTTGAGATGATACGGACTTGTGAGCGGCACGGCGTGACATTTGGAGTAAACCATTTTCTGAGAGCCTCTCGGCTGCATCGCCGCATGCAGGAGATGATCGCACAAGGAGTCATCGGCGACGTTCGTTCAATCCTGATAGTCCACGTAAATGCATTGCCCGACAATTTTCGCCTTGACACGGCGCACGGCCGAGCAATCTCCGACCTTGCCGTTCAGGACATTGACCTGGCCCGGTTCTTACTCAAGCAGGAGCCACTGACGGTCGTAGGCGTCGGCTCGGCTTGCGCCGGCAGCGCCAGCTTGTTGCAGGATCAAGCAATGTACTCCATCGTGATGAGTGGAGGGGCCTTCCTGCAGGTGCATGAAAGTTTCGCCTCTCCGTTCGTACAAAGCCAAGTATTCGTTCTGGGTTCACTAGGCTATCTGCATGCCAGGGGCACTCTGAACCAGCACCCCAGCGGCAGTCTCACTTGTGTCACGACAGGCGAGGTCAAGACCATCCCGTCAGAAATCCTTGATCCCGACGCCGAAATGATCCAGAGCTTTCTCGGAGCGATTGGATCGAATTCGCGTCCGCTCGCAACGGGCTGGGATGGATTAGCAGCTATCATGGCAGCTGAAGCTGTCGCCGCAGCGATTGCATCAGGCAGAGCGGTCAACGTCGCAAGTGGTAGAGATGTTTGCCTGGCAGTTCCACCCGAAAACGGTCGAGCTGTAGACCGCTGACATCGCTTTTGCCGAGACCCAGTTTCGAATCTGGGAAACAGGATTGGACGGACCTCCTCGCATTTCCCGGGTTTTAGCCCAACATGATGGTCCGCCGGATCTAGCGCTGCGGATGCAACTCGATGGCAAGCCAAACGGCATCAGTATCAGCATAATAGCGGTGCCACGGGTATTCCCACTCATTGCTCCCGGCCACCCGACAAAATGGTTCGTGCGTGTAACCGGGGCTCATGACGATATCTTCATAGAGCGTTTCTTCCCTACGCTGCCAAAACTTTTGCATGCGGCCGACACCATGAATTTGGGTGTGCACTTCAAGAAAAGGGTGCTCGTTGTGAACGAAGCAATCGGTTGTGCCCGGTGCCCACCACAAGTTGAGCTTAAGTTCGAATCGTTGTTCCCGCTCGATAGAATGCCGTTCATTGGTAAACAGGTAAGGATCAGTAATAACATGGCCAATCGTGTCCTGCGGCGAGATATAAAGTGGCGTATCCCGCGGAAAGCTCCGTATCCTGTTACCGAACCAATCCCAACCACGGAACATGCATCCGCCAAGATTGGTCAGTTTCTTCATTTTCAAGATCGCGGCTCGTTCTGCATCAAGAATCGAAGCGCCCCTTAATGTGGTTGAGCGCCAGGCAGGAACGATCGACGTGACAGTTCCGCTTCCGCCAACATACATTGGTCGTGGCGATAGGTTGACAACAATGGCATCATCAACTTGAAACCCGCTAGGATTTTCCACAAGCTGGGCCATTATAAACTCATCGGCGAAATTCAAGTCGCGCGTTATGTTAGCTGCTGTTGGCATATTTAGTCTACGCTCCTGGATTTGTCACACATACGACCACTTAAATCCTTCCGGTTCAATTTCGCGCTGATGCAAAAGTAGGCGCGTTATTATGCTCTTTGAGCGTCTAACAGCGTCACTTGCCCCGAGCGTCTCGGAGCAGCAAACGGATCCCGTGTCGCAGCCGTTCGCGCATTAGCCCGATGCCTTGGTTGGCTCAAGCGTGTACCTAACGGGTTTTCGTGTAGGCCCGGCTTTCGCGAACAGCTATCACAGCCGCATTGGGAGCGGCTTCACTCTGCAAGTTTAGCGGTCATTGCGCCCAAAACGGATGAATTCCGCCGCCCGCTCTCCAATCATGATCGAGGGCGCATTGGTATTTCCAGATGGTAGGTTCGGCATTACAGAGGCGTCGGCAACCCGCAGCCCGGAAATGCCATGCACGCGCAACTTTGCGTCAACCACAGCCATCGTGTCAGAACCGATCCTGCAAGTGCCCGTGGGGTGCAATGCCCCTTGCGCTTGCTCCTTGACGTATTGGCGATAGTCATCATCGGTTTTCAGGACACGTCCGGGCAAATGCTCGCGCCGAATGTAAGAACTTAACGCCGGTCGGCTCATGATGTGTTGTCCGAGCCTCACGCCTTTTGCCATCGTGTCAAGATCATAAGGGTCTGACAGGTAGTTGGGAACGATCCGGGGCGGATCGAAGGGGTCCGACGATCGCAGGCCCAACCAACCTCGAGAACGGGGCCGCGTCTGGCAAGCGTTCAGGGTACAACCGTTACCGCTGTCTATGGGCTCGACACCCTCCTCAACGCCCGATCCGGCCAGAAAGGCGAACTGCATATCGGGCAGGGGATCATCGCGGTTGACGCGGCAGAATGCACCGCCTTCAATCACGTTGGAACACACAGGCCCCTTGCGGAAAAGTGCATACTGGAGTCCGGCCCAGGCTTTCCAACGCAATTTCTTGTATTTGTCATAGCCATGGCGACCGGTCAGTTCATACACCAAGTACACATCCATATGATCCTGAAGATTTTGACCAACGCCGGGCAGATCGTGGATGACCGGTACGCCGACCTTCTGGAGATGAGCAGCCGGACCTATGCCGGACAACATAAGCAGGCGGGGCGAATTGATAGCTCCTGCGCAAAGGATGACTTCGCGCTCGGCACGAATTGTCGCTCTCCGTCCATCCTTGATGTATTCCACACCGACGGCCCTGTTGTTCTCAACGACGATGCGGGTAACACGGCAGTTTGTTGATACTTCAAGATTGCCGCGCTTGCGGGCTGGTTTCAGGAAGCAGACGGCAGCGCTGGCCCTTCGTCCATTCCTTAGCGTCAGCTGATAGAGCCCGGATCCTGCTTGCTGGCCGGCGTTGAAATCGGTAACGAGAGGGATTTCCGCCTGCTGGCATGCTTGCAGCCAGACTTTCGTCAGCGGGCTGACATATTCCGGATTGGAGACGGACAGCGGCCCGCCAATGGCATGTGCCTCACCGAACAAAGTGTCATTGTCTTCAGAGCGCAAAAAGTAAGGTAGCACGTCTTTATATGACCAACCCTCGGCCCCTTGCTCGCTCCACCGGTCGTAATCGGACGGCACGCCTCGAATATACAGCATCGCATTGACCGAACTGCCGCCGCCGAGCACGCGCGCTTGGACCATGGTTGGCGCCGTGGCCTTGAGACTATCCACGCCCGGTTCCTGTTCGAAGCGCTGCAGCAAGTTTCCGGTCGCGGTCTTGTAGACCATGACAGGCAGATGAATGGCGATGTCGCGGTCTTCAGGTCCTTCCTCAAGCAGGAGAACGGAGTAGCCAGAATCTGCAGAAAGCCGGGACGCAATAACGCAACCGGCAGACCCGCCCCCTACGATAATGTAATCTGGCATCAGTATGTCCTGGTTTGATTTCATCCTCGACAAACCGAAGGCGGCAAGCTCGCCTGAAGCTTGCCGCCTTCGGTCGGGCGAAGGGAGGATGTCGCCCGGCCTAAATCCCTATCCGGCCTTGAATTCGTTCCAAGCCGCAACCCAGTCTGCATATGTCGCATGTTCGGCTGACTTTAGCGGTGGAATCCCAAGTAGAGGTGCCGCTTTGAAGATGCCATTCACGTCTGAATAATCAAACAGCGCCTTTGTCTCAGGTGGGAGCAATTCCACTGCTTTCGACGACACAACGCCAGCTGCGTTCCGGGTCACGACCTTTGCCTGGATCTCGGGTGAAATTGCCTCGTTTATGAACTTGTAAGAGGTCTCTTCATTGTCAACGGAAGGGGGCATGAACCAGGCGTCACACCAGGTCGTGGCACCTTCTTTTGGTATCGTGTATTCCGTTTTCAGACCTTGTTTGGCGGTTTCCACGGGAATGCCGGTCCAGCCTATCAACACTGCCACTACTTCTCCGGACACCATCAGCGATACGGCATCGCCATAGGTCAAGCTGATGACGCGGGCCTGATCTCGGTATTTGACAAGATTCTCGAACGTGCTTGCCATTTCGTCCTTCGTGAGGTGAGGGAACTTGCTCCCGAACCCTGCGAGGGTCGCCGCCAGGGGCCACGTGGCAAGCGTGTCATCGACAATCGCAATCTTTCCTTTGAATTCTGGCTTGAGCAAATCGGTATAAGACGCAGGTTTTTCCACTTTGTCCGGAGCGTATACCAAGGCATTCAGCCCCCAAGCATAAGGCACTCCGTGCAGCTTTCCGTCCCGATACCAAGTCGGCTTATCATAAAATACGTCGAACAGATTTTCTTTGCTGTAGTTTGGAATCTTAGCCTTATCCAGCGGCTTGGTTATTTTCAGCACATCGATGTAGAGGTCGGAATATCCTTGATTATACTCCGCCGCATCGAATGGCGGAGGATTGCCAGAACTGAACTTGCTGGTTACATCATCTTGGTTGCCTATGGCACTCACCTCGACATTGACGCCGTTCTTGGTGCGCCAGTCAGCGAGTTCATCGCTCAACTCCCAGCCCTCCCAGGCCATGATCTGGAGATCACCACCGGCAGCATGTGCGGATCCCGGCAAAAAGGGCCCCAATGCCACCCCACCTGCGAGCGCTGTCGCGCCGCCAAGAAATACGCGGCGGCTCAAATGAAGTTGAAGAATGTCTTCAGTCGACCAAATTTTCCTCATATCGGTTCCCCTTTGTTGATTGGTATGGAAGGAATTGTGAGCCTTTTTTGCCAAGGTACAATTTCGCATTGATTGGAAACTCGGCGCGAAAATATTCGCTTAGTGCGTCAGATTGCGCCAATAACAAAGGGTAGGCTCACCCGCTTCAGTCGCGCGGCAGCATCACGACATTGGACGCATCCCAAAAGATGGTCGCCTTGTCTCCAGGGGACGGAACGGATAACCTGCCGTCGCGCTGGACCTGCACGCGGACCTTGCTTTGATCGTTCAGTCGCACGGTATAGAACGACCGGCTCCCCATGAAGACAATGTCGTCGACCACGCATTCGGCCGACTGGGCATCAGGATTCTTATGCTGAAAGGTGAGCGACTCCGGCCTTATGGAAACGGCGATCTTCTCAGATGGTTTTTTTGTCAGTGTTTCTGAACTGTGAAATTGAATGCCCGAGGAGGTTCTGGCCGTGGTTCCGATGCCGTTGACAGCCGTGATTGTGGTCTCAAAAATATTGGTCTCGCCAAGGAACTTGGCAGCGAAAAGCGATTTCGGCTTCGCGTACATTTCGGTCGGGCGGTCAACCTGGACAACACGCCCCTTCTCCATCAACACAACGCGGTCGGACAGGATTAGCGCCTCGTCCTGATCGTGCGTCACATAGACGAAAGTTGCTCCTGTCTCGATGTGAATCCTCTTCATCTCCGCCAGCATATGCTGTCGTATCTTGAGATCGAGCGCGGCAAGGGGTTCGTCGAGAAGGAGGACCTTTGGGCCATTGACGAGGGCACGAGCCAAGGCCACGCGTTGGCATTGGCCGCCGCTGAGCTGATCGATGTAACGGTTGGCGAAACTTTCAAGCTGGACAATATGGAGCATGCGGTTGACCCGTTCGGTTCTTTCTTCTTTCGGCATGCCCTTGACCTTCAACCCGAATGCGACATTCTCGAACACATCAAGATGAGGGAAGAGCGCATAGCGCTGGAAAACCATATTGACGGGCCGCCGCTCCGGCGGAATGTTGGCGATATCAACGCCGCCGATCTGGATTGTCCCCGATGTGAGGTTTTCAAAACCGGCGATCAAGCGCATCAGCGTTGTCTTGCCGCATCCGCTCGGACCGAGAAGCGTCAGTATCTCCCCCTGGTTGATCGACAGATTTATATCGGCCAGAGCGGTGAAGCTGCCGAACATTTTCGTACCATTGCGAATTTCAATGATTGGGGCGATGGCAGCCATCATCAGTCTCCTTAAGATTCGATGCGCGCGGCAACGGCGGATCGCCTGCGAACGTGGCTGATCAACCATGCGCCGAGTAGGATGAGAATTGAGAAAAGCAGGGCGAGCGTTGAGATCGCATTGATCAGCGGGGTAACGGTGCGGCGCATCATTGACCAGATATACATCGGAAGGGTCGTCTCCGTTCCGGCAACAAAGGACGTCACCACGAACTCGTCGAAGGAAACGGCGAATGCCAGAATTGCGGAAGAAATGAGCGTTGGAGCGATCAATGGAAGTGTAACACGCCGGAAAGTCTGAAACTGGCTTGCGCCGAGGTCTCTTGACGCTTCTTCCAGTGAGGGGTCGAAAAGTGCGAGCCGCGCTTTCATCGCAACAATGAGAATGGGCAGAGCGATAACGACATGCGAGATTACAATGGTAAGTGTTGAAAGCTGCAGCCCCGCCTGGGCAAAAAGCACGAGCAGCGAAACGCCCACGAACAACCCTGGCAGGGCGATCGGCGTTACCGACACCGCCTCGATAAAACCGCGGCCAACCTTACCGAGACGCAACCATGCGAGCGATGCCGTGGTACCGATCAGAAGCGTCACAACAGAAGTGAGAAACGCAACGGTCAGGCTTTTCATAACCGCCGAGCCCAGTTGCGCATTATTGAATAGTTCCGCATACCAACGAAGGCTGAAACCCGCGAACGGAAATGACAGCGCCGGCGATGAGTGGAAGCTGAAAAGGACAATGACAATCAAAGGCGAAATGAGGAACGCCAGAACAGCCCAAACGAGGATCCGGAGCAACATTTCAAATCCCCTTTGGGTTTATCGTACGCCGTTTTACAATCAAACCGGTCGCCCGGCCGAGACTGACGAGAATGAAATAGAGCGCGATGGAAATGACGAACATTACAAAAGCCTGCGCGGCTCCCAAGGGCCAGTTGCCGGTTTTGCGAAACTGATCCGCAATGAGCAAGCCGGTTGTCTGACCTGATGATCCACCAAGCATTTGTGGGGTCACATAATCGCCTGCCACAAGAATGAATGTCAGCATGAACGCCCCCGCAAGCCCGTTGGCGGCATTCGGTGCGATAACGCGGAAGAATGCGCCAAGCGAGGATGTTCCGAGATCGCGCGCTGCGTCGATCAGATCCGGCTTGATCTCGCTCAATGACGATGTAACGAGAAGGATGCAAAATGGAAGATATATGTGGACCAGAGTTATGGTCACGGCGAAGGAACTGAACAGGAACGCATCGACGGGATGGTCAACGATGCCCAATTGTAAAAGCACCGCATTGAGGACCCCGTTAGTGCCCAGGAGTGTGCGCCACGCATAGATCCGCACGAGGTAACTTGAGAACCACGTGATCAAGATCAGGTAGAGCATCGTTTGGGAACGGCTCACGTAGACCAGATAGTAGCCAACCGGGACTGCCAGTACCAGCGAGATCGCTGCGGTAGTCAATCCTATCCGCACTGCGTTGATTGTAACTTTCCAGAAGACGGCTGAATGCAGCGAATCCAGATAGTTGGTAAATACAAAGTCTGGAACCACCCGATAGGATTCCGAACTCCAGAAGCTGTACGAAAACAGTATCAGGCTGGGCACGACAAAGAAGATGACCATATAGACGACCGTCGGCGCTGCGAGAATTGCTCCGATTTTTGTTCGTGAAAGATTCATCGATCCTAATGCCTTCATCAACGCGCCGCGAGAGCGCCTCAGTCACCCGAAAGAGTTTGAGCGGGCACTGAGAGGCGGAATATCATCGCGATCGCGGCCCGGCCGACGGCGGCCAAGTCCAGCCCAATCGCTCAATGCAGACCGGTTGTTCCCATTGCACGGCACTTGCAAGGAGGCTACCACCTCCATTTGTGCTCTCTTCTGGAGGGCATTTTTCACTCAATCCAAAAGGTACACAATTTCGCAAGATACAGTTAAATGAAGCGTTCTGACGCAGTTTGCGCGCCATCAGTCTGGAACAGCGTTTGAGATCGTTTGCCCATAAGGGTGCGTCAGAACGCTTCAGGAATGAGCTAGCTGCGCAATTGCATCTATTGGTGAATTTTCGGATTTTGTGACCCACATCCACGCTGTGGCCATTGAGGCACATTTCTAGAGGGCGGGTTTTCCATGAATCTTGATGCGGACATCGTAATCATCGGCTCGGGCATAGGCGGGGCAACGGCAGCGTCCGTGCTTGCCCCTACAGGGGCCAAGATCCTGATTCTAGAACGCGGAGAACGCCTTCAAGACACACCAGAAACCCGGGATGACCGCGCGATATTTCAAAGAGGGTTTTTCCGCACCAAGGAGTTGTGGCGTGACGGCAATGGTGAACCGTTCAGTCCTGGCAATTTCTACAACGTCGGAGGCAATTCGAAATTCTACGGGGCGATCCTTTATCGCTACCGGGCCGAAGACTTCACCGCCCGCGAGCACATGGAAGGATCTACTGCGGGCTGGCCGTTGAGTTATGAAGAGCTTGAACCCTGGTACGGCATGGCTGAGAAACTCTTTCGTGTGCGCGGCAAGTTGGGAGAGGATCCGACTGAGCCCTACCATTCCACCCCCTACGATTATCCGGCAGTGCCTGACGAACCATCTTTGGCAATTGCCAGAGAACGCTTGAAACGGCAAGGGATCCACGCGAGTTCATTGCCCATCGCCATAGACCACTCACAATGGCTCAAACGCGCGGCAACTCCATGGGATGGCTTCCCTGACACGTTCACGGGAAAAATTGATGCAGAGACGGGGCCGCTCAACCATGCGCTCAAACATGAGAACGTGAGGATTCTTACCGACAGTGAGGTCCTCACTCTAGAAACAGACGGCACCGGTAAATCCATTACCCATGCTGTGGTACGCCACCGGGGTGAAAAAATAAAAGTGAGAGCAGGCCGATTTGTCCTAGCAGCCGGCGCGGTCAACTCTGCCGCTCTCCTGTTACGCTCTGCAAGTTCAAAGCATGAAAAGGGTCTGGCTAACAGTTCCGACCAGGTTGGCCGGAACTTCATGAATCATAATTGCACTGCGATGATTACGATTGATCCAAGGCTCCGCAATACATCGGTCCATCAAAAGACGTTTGGATTTAACGATTTCTATCTTAAGGATCCGGTCACCGGCTTTCCGCTTGGTAACGTCCAACTGCTTGGGAAAATTTCCGGACCGATCTTCAAGGCAAACATGCCGCGCATGCCGGAGCTTTTCGCTGGCATGATCGCCAGATATTCCTTTGACTGGTATGTTATGAGCGAGGATCTGCCTAACCCGGAAAGTCGTGTTACCGTTGACGGCGACACGATCACGCTTGATTGGCAACGATCAAATATGCTTGGCCACCAGACCCTAGTAAAAAGAGTACGGGAAACATTCCGCGCGGCGGGCTTTCCAATTGTGCTGGCGCGGGCTTTTGATCGACGCACTCCGTCGCATCAATGCGGAACGGCCAAAATGGGCATCAACGGGGCTGACTCGGTGGTTGATCCATGGTGCGCCTCTCACGATATTGCCAATCTTCACATTATGGATGCCAGTGTGCTTCCGACCTCGGCCGCGGTGAATCCGGCTTTAACAATAGCTGCTCTCACGTTGCGTGCCGCCAATCACCTAAGCGCCAACTTGCGATAGTCTTGGCATGTCCATGAGGATCGTGCGCGTACAGGCGGCATTGCTGGGATCGGTGAGACTTATCGAACGCCCAAGACCAGATCATCCATGAGGGTCTTCAGTTGTGCGGCAACTCGAAAACTGTTGGCCTGTTGATCTTTTTTGGCGAAGAGCTCGCAGCTCCACCAGCCGGTGTATCCCGTGGATTTGACCGCATCGGTCCATTCTCTAAGATCGAGAACGCCCTTCCCGGTGGATACGTTGCGCAAGACTTCCTCGTTGGGCACCCCTCCCTCAAAGGGCAGGGAGTCACAGATGTGGACACCAAAGATGACTTCCTTGTTTAACTTTGCGATAGCCTCTGGCCCGTCCCCCGAGGCGTAATAGTGCCAATAGTCTATCACCAGCTTGACATTGTCGCGTTCGGCACTGTCGAGAACCGCCAATTGCTTCGCGACGGTGTTAAGAGGCGTCCACGCCAAGGCTTCAAAATAAAGAAGGAGATCATAATTTTTGGCAATATCAGCAAGTTTCGCCAAGTTTTTCGCTGTCAACGCAATCTGTTCTTGCTCGCAAGTGCCGAGCAACCCGGCGTAAAAGCGCGAGCTTCTCTTTTCTTTGAAGTCCAGAACAGCCTGGACGTTGATTGGGCCGGTCAATACCTGGACGCCCTTTGCCCCGACGAGTTTGGCCAGATGAAACAACTGCTCAGCTTCTTTCAAAAGCGGTACTTCATCGATCCCTTGTCTCTCAAGGTCGGTGATGAAACCGATTGCGGGAACCTGTATGTTTTGCAGGAGTCCCTGCAACTCTGCTTCAGAATATCCGGCATCCAGATAGTTCACCAGCTTATTGCTAGTGACTTCAATCCCATCGAAGCCAGCCGCGTTGGCGAACTCAATGTCCATAGCAAGGGCCGAATACTTCGTTACGGTCGAATGCAGCAACAGCCTGTTGGCATTGGTCCCCATAAGAGTTCTCCCATTCAATTCTTGATCCCCGACCTGGCTTGCTCAGCCATATGCTTGAGAACCGAAAATGTACCAAAGCAAGCGCCCGGTTAAGCGTATAAGAAGATCACCGGAACGCTCCCGGCACCATTGCGCACGTGACTTATATCTGACGCATCTTGGTCGAATATGTGCGTCTGTTTGCATCATGATATGATGGTTCGCGAAATTGCTAAGCTGGCGAAGAAAGGGAGAATAAAAAGCGGGCGGCGGGTGAAAACCAGTCAGAGAAGGGTGCGGGAGCGATCTTAATGGTAGACTACATAATTGTTGGGGGAGGCTCTACCGGATGCGTTGTCGCATCGCGTCTCTCAGAAGATCCCAACGTCTCGGTCGTGCTGCTGGAAGAAGGCCCGCGCGATATAAATCCGTACATTCATATTCCCGGTGCTTACTATAAGACGGCACAGGGACCACTGTTGAAGCGGATTCCGTGGCGAGCCACGGACGACAGTCGCAAAGACGAGAATCCAACGATGGTCCAAGCTAGCGTGCTTGGGGGCGGAAGCTCGGTCAATGCCATGATCTACATACGAGGTGTCCCTTCCGACTACGAACGATGGGAGAAACTGGGCGCGGAAGGTTGGGGATACGATGAGGTGCTGCCATACTTTCTTCGGGCCGAGGATAACAACCGTTTCTCCAATGCTGTTCATGCCACCGGCGGTTATCTCGGCGTGTCGGATATCGAGCAAATTCATCCGCTGACAAGGGCGTGGTTACATGCTTGCCAACAAGCGGGACTGCCCTATAACCCGGATTTCAACTCTGGTGATCAAACTGGTTGTGGTCTGTACCAGATCACCGCTCGCGATGGCAGGCGCAGCAGCTCTTCCGTCGCCTATCTTGGCCCAGCGCGCAAACGGAAAAACCTGTCCGTCATGACCGGCGCAAGGGTAACGCGTATCATTGTCGAAAACGGTACAGCCACCGGTGTTGAATATATAAAGTCTGGGCGAACGCATGTCTTGCCAGCTGAACGGGAGGTCATTCTTTCGGCGGGAGCCATCAACTCGCCGAAACTGTTGATGTTGTCAGGCATTGGACCCGCGAGGCATCTTGAAGGTCTTGGGATAAAGACGAAGGTAGACTTACCGGGAGTGGGGCAAAATCTGCAGGATCACATCGAGATCTCATTCGTATACCAGCTTAACGGACCCCACAGTTATGACAAGTACAAGAAACTTCATTGGAAAATGGCAGCAGGCCTCAACTATTTACTTTTCAAGGGCGGACCGGCCGCGTCTAACTTGATCGAGGGAGGGGCTTTTTGGTGGGGAAACAAAAGCGAGGCCATTCCGGACATCCAATATTTTTTGGTTGTCGGTGCGGGTATCGAGGAGGGCGTGGATGCGGTACCTGGGGGGAATGGATGCACCATCAATCTGGGGCAGATACGCCCGCGATCGAGAGGTTACGTGCAGCTAAACAGTGCTGATCCGGCTGAGGTACCTCTGGTGGCCCCCAACTATTTCAGTGATCCGTATGATCTTGAGGCCGTGGTCGATGGAGCGTTGTTCGCCATGGAGATTATGGATCAGCCAGCGATACAACGGTACCTGTCGCGCCGACACGTTCCTGGCGGGCATATGCTCAGCCGCGACGCAATGCGGGAATTCTGCAGAAGCCAAGCCCATGCGGCGCTGCATCCCGCCGGCACGTGCCGTGCGGGAACCGATGGTTTTGCCGTTGTCGATCCCGGTTTGAAAGTGAGGGGAACCAGTGGGTTGCGTGTCGCTGACGCTTCAATTATGCCAACGCTGATTTCCGGAAATCCCAACGCTGTCTGTATCATGATTGGCGAGAAGGTCGCTGATCTCATCAAGCAAGCGACGTGACTTGTCGGGCCTAAAAAAATTCAGCTGAGCAGATGATGGAACTATGCCCTTTCGACGACGACCACCTCTACACCTTCATCCCGTATGCGTTGCACGATCGATTCGTCCGCCCCGTCATCCGTGAAAAGGGTGGTTATCATTGAGACCGGACCGATTGCGAAATTTGCCTGTTTGAACAGCTTGTCAGAGGTGGCCAGAACGATGATTTCGGTACAGGCGGCGCCCATCGCGGTTTTCAGGTACGCATCGTCATAGCTTTCTGCCCGCAAGACCAGATCTGCATCGATGGCGCAGGCACCCAAAACGCAGACATCAAATCTTGACGACTGGATGACGGCCAGTGCGGATGCTCCTACCGTGCTGCGCGTTGAAGGGTTTAAGGTCCCACCGATCAAGATAACTTCCCCGTTATCGCGATCCAAGGCTGCCGAGGCGATCTCAGGTGTTCCGGTCATGATGGAAACTTCCAAGCCATTGGGCATCGCCCTGACAAATTCCAGCACAGTTGTGCTGGAATCTAGAAGCATCGTGCTTTTGTCAGGTATTCTGCTGGCTGCGGCAGTCGCAAGCAATTTCCTCTCAGGCATCTTTTCATCAGCGCGCTGCTGAAAATTTCGGCGGCCAGAGCTCATACGCGTGGCCCCGCCGTGAAAACGTTTTACCAGGCCGAGGTCCGCCAATTCCCTAAGATCTCTGCGGATGGAATCTTCAGATACGCCAAATTGGGCGGCGGCGACATTTGCCAGGACACGGCCTGAATCGCCAATCTGCTTAAGGATAATTTCTTTGCGTTCGTCTGGGGAAAGATCTTTCTTCATTGTGAGGATTCCTGTTCGGCGCTGCACAAAGCCAATACCCAATGCCTGTTTATGCCTAAATAGTAAAGAAAATATGCCGAAGTCGGCAATAACGTGATTGCAACTCTTTCCCGGTGAAGTTAGTTTGCTGCAATATTCGAATTTGGCGTCTCCAGGCCGACTTGGACATTACCCGCATTGGAACCGATCATGCTGAACAGCGCATTACAGTCGCGCACGGGCGTTTTCGCCTTCTTCCTGGCTGCCGGTATCGGTATCGGTTCTTGGGCTGCGAGCATACCCTCTATAAGCCAGCAACTCAGTCTCACCAAAGGTGAACTCGGCATGACATTGCTGTGTTTCGCCTTCGGGGCAATCTTAATGATGCTGCGGGTCGGCACAATTATTCCGGTCCTGGGGGCGAACAAGATTTCATTCGCTGGAGCCCTGGTATTTGCTGCTGGCCTGGGGGCAATTCCTCACATGCCCGACGCGATCAGTTTGGGAGCAATAGTCCTGATAGCCGGTGCCGCCTTCGGAGCTCTGGATGTTGCAATGAACACGGAAGCTGCCGCACTGGAAAGCAGACTGGCCAAGTCGTCAATGTCTTCATTTCATGCGCTGTTCAGTGTCGGAAATCTGGCGGGGGCGGGGATATGCGGAATGCTGCTGCGCCAAGATTACAACATCGCCAGCTGCCTCGGAACAGCGGGCATATGTGTCGGCGCGTTGGTTGTATTTGCCTACCGGCGCAGCCCATCCGACCCCCAGTCTTTCCAAGCACGCAAGGTTGGAAGCAGCACCCGCACATCCTACAACAGCGCTGAAAACAGGCGCCTCCTTCTGCTCGGGGGCATTGCCTTCCTTGCACTCTTTGCCGAAGGGGCCTTGTGCGACTGGATTGCTATTTACCTCGTTGATATTCTGCACACGACGGAGAGTACCGCTGCATTTGGTTTTGCCACCTTCGCCGGAGCGATGGCATTGGGCCGGTCGATAGGAGACTACTGCAACAACCGGCTTGGCTCGATCCGGGTGTTCCGCGGCGGAGCGCTCATTGTTGCAGTGTCGGTCAGTTGCACATTGTCTACTGGCAATCTGGCATTGGTTTTTCTTGCACTTTTTTTTGCAGGACTAGGCATTTCAAATTTGGTTCCACGTATCTTTTCATCGGCCGGGCGCTCGCAGAGTATTCCCTCAAGCGTGGCGATGTCCCGGGTTGCGACTATGGGATATGCCGGATTATTGCTGGGGCCCCCCTTTATCGGATTTATCGCACAATCCACATCGCTCGTAACAAGCTTCGTTTTCATCGCCGTGGCGATGATAACGGTTGCGTCAGGCAGCCGTCTTACTGACTGGTCGAAACAGATATGAACCCGATCACCAAACTTATGAGTGAGCTTCCGGCTATTGAATTTATTCCGCTTGGTAGATGCAGCACCAGCGGAAACGCTTTTCGGGTTTCGCCTGAAACTGGCCATGGAGAGCAAACTGAAGCCGGCTACCGCTTCGATCCAGTGACAGCGGCAGACGGGAGGCCGAGCGCGCAATCCGCGAACGCATTTCCAGCGAATTTCCTGGTCATGCAATCTTGCTGAGGAGTTTGGATCAAATGCTGACGGTCCAATAAAATGGGTTATTGATCCTGTCGCTGGCACCCTTTCATATGGGCGACACCCCGGTCTGAAGTACTCTTATCGGTCTGACTGTTGATGGCGTAACGCGGCTTTGAATAAGGCGGAAACCCCTACAAGCGGGGAAACGTTTTGGCGCACGCGAGCGCCTTTTGGACGGACAGTCCTGCCTGAAGGCATCCTCTGAGATCGAGCACAACCGAAACGCAATCGGATGCTATTTGATACGTGAACTCGCCAGAATGACCCGCTATGGGGGTGAATATGCTTGCAACTGGCAAAGAGATCCATGTGTGGAGACCGGAATTCAACCGTGTGACATCTGGTGTTGATACCCATCATCGAAATTCTGGCGGGCTTGTGACCACCACTACGGGGGGCGGGCAGAACAGGGCGGCGATATTCTGATCGCAGCAAATCGCTTTCTGCATGAAGCCTGAAAAATGAACACTTCCAGGCCGGGCTGTATATCCGGTGTCGTTGGTTCCAGGGCGCTGACCCGCCTATGCGAGCCGACATTCTTCTCCACAACAGACGTTCGGGAATCGCGTAGCTCAAAGATACCCTAGCAAATTGGCATCGCCTCAATCGTAGGAAAGCAGGATCGTTCTAGAACGCCAAGCACTATTGGCCTGAGAACAGCGCACGAAACGCGTTTTGCTTGGTAACGGATACAACGTATGCCGTATTGTCCGCGCTTTGAACAAATCCCAGCAGGGTGCTCCGGGTCATGTGATTACACGCAGCGAAGACTACGATAGTGGCCAGGATGGTATTGAAACAAGTTTGCCGTGAAACTGCCATTTTTCTCACCTGATTGCGAAACTCTTCAACCTTATATTCTTTCGGCGAATTTGGCGAGGTTTGTCGCCAAGGTTTCGACTTGACCTGCTTCTTGGCTTTGGCGCAATTCTGTTGCAACGGCGCTGTCAATCAAAAGCCAAGGCTCGACTGGACTGGTTCGTCGGCGCCTCGCAATTTGCCTGGTTCAAGGCTGCAGCGAGATCGTCGAGTGTAGTTGGGCGACGCGTCCCAAAGCGGCGCAGGCGATGCAGTTTCCATGGCTGGATAATGATGACGGTCTATAACAGGTCACCTGTGTCCCCGCGGCAACAGGGCCTATGCGCTTGTAGCGCCGCCAAAACGACAATGTAAGACATTAAAACTCTCCAACAAGGCAATGGTCGGGTCGTCCGCCAGTCCTCGTCCGCATCTGTCCTGTTACCTGCAAGATTCTTGCTCCTGCAGGGAAGGTCCCTTCGGTGAACGCACCCGGCGCTGCTCTCCAGATCATTTAGCTTTGACAGTGCTTTGCCTGAGCATTTCTTGGGGAGTGCTCCGTCGGCGCACCAGGATCGTGGTGTCTCTCCTGTCCAAGCTTGTGAACGCCTTCATGGTTGTCGTGGAACATTGCGCAAGGCAAGGGCCACTCCAAGCAAAACCCGGCTTCATCCTGTACTCCGGTACGTTGGACTTTGGTTATGTTACCGCTACGCTCCAGCAACTGCGGGTTTCGAAAAAAGCAGGTTCATGCGCAACGCGTGGTAAAAAAAGTCCGGTGCCCTGTAGTTTGCCCGGACAAGCATGCGAAAAATAGTTCACGCTGAGCTGTCAAAGACAGTTTCGCGCCCGGGTTCAGAATCGAGCTCCACCAGAAGGACTTGAACAACGCCTTGGACGCTGCACGCAAACTGAAATCGTTTTTGCCCGCGACAGCCCTGGCGCAGCAGCTCTTTTCAGCGTGCAGTGCGGGGGGAGGGTCAGCGCTCGACCATTCAGCAGTTGTCAGGGTTCACCGGATGCTGGGTGACAAGGTTCCGACATAATCTTTCATCAACATAGTTCGACGGAACTTGAAGCGCCCCGGATTTCTGGCTGGCGAAGAGACAACGTGTAGCATACAAATCTGGACAGCAAATCGATCTTGCCGGACCTTGCTCAAACCGCATCGATGCTGCAACCGCTGATGGTAGCTTCGAAGGCAGCCTTCCACAGAACCGCGCGGTCGGACCATTGTTCCAGGGGGCAGGAACAGCCGGGCCGTGATCGCCGCCACGTTTGAACGAAGTAGGGATCATCCTGTGACCGGCTGGTTATCCCTGGTTGCAAAGCCCCTATACGTTTCGTCGAGGTTGTGAAGTGCGCCGGTGGCTGACAAGAAGAGCTTTGCCGCTACGCACTGACCTTGGCGAAGATCATCATCTCGCGCTGCCTGCGCTGGGCTCTGGAAAAACTCCTCGAAGTCATCCTGCCTGTGGCCGACAGCTGGTCGACATCGCGAGCCGCCGTCGATGCCTGCTATGCGCTCAGCGGCTGGCAGCTTGGCCGGACTGGAAGGTCGCCGCCCCGCAGCTCTACATCGCCTGCGGCATTCAGGCGCTGTCCAGCATCTTGCCGGCAAGCGTTCAAAAGTGATCGTCCGCTGTCAACAAGGAGAAGAGGCGCCGACCTTCCAGATCACCGACTACCGCCTCGTTGGCGATCTCTTCGAACGACTGCCGGAGTTCACGGATGCCTTATGACGCAAGAGCGCCAATGATCCATTGCCACGATGAGAATTGACCGGGCGCTTTGACGGCTGCGGGGAGGCGTCACCGATCCAACTCAGGTCAATTTCATACAATACAAGGCTGGGGTTTGAGGTATGTTTCATACCCTATTTGAGTTCGACATGTTCTTGGCTCATATATTTTTCGCCATCAAGGGAGAGACTCGCAATCGCGAAGCGCATTCAAAACAGACGCTGTAGGAGCGCAAGGCAAGCTCCTGCTACAAATGCATTTGGAGGGAACGAATGCCAGATGTTACTGAATTTTGGCGACACCCCCGGTTTGAGAACCTTGGCATGCTCAAGGCACGATTCCAGGACCACAGATATCATCTGCACACGCACTCGACATATGTCATCGCCCTCATAACAGGGGGTTGCGAGCGTATCAGAATCGGTAACAAGAACGTAAGTGCAACCCCCGGTACAATCGCTGTTGTGAATCCCGAAGAATGTCATGACGGGCAAGCAGGTACGGAGGCCGGTTGGTCGTATCTAACGCTTTATCCGACACTCGATCTTATGTCTTCTATCAGCGAGGAACTCGGCCAGATTGATGTGCCAGTATTCTCCCGTCCGCTTATTAATGATCGCGAACTGGCACATGCAATCCTGACTGCCCACGAAAGTTCGCGTGACGATGATGGCATCAAAGCGGAAGCTGTGCAGTTCATCAACGAACTCCTGCGAGCCTGCCACAAACCCGCCGCTCGCGCCGCCAAGGGCTTTCGACAAAGATCCGGTGAGCAACAATCCCGGGGAGCCGTTTGGAATTCCGCACATAGGTGCCGTACCGGCGCCCTTCGGGCCGACCACGGCCGTTGCATGCGCCTCGTCCACGACCAGCAAGGCGTCATGCGCACGAGCGAGTTTGTAGATTTCCATCAGCGGCGCGGCGCCGCCCTCCATGCTGAAGATCCCGTCGGTGACAATGAGCTTTCGGCGTCTGGCCCCGGCATTTTCGAGCGCCTCGCGCAGCTTGACAACATTCCTGTTTTCGTATGCGACGACATCTGCCTTGCTCAGTCGGCAACCGTCGATGATGCTGGCATGGTTCAGGCGATCAGAGATGATGATATCACCTTGCTCAACAAGCGTCGTGAGCACGCCTGAATTGGCAGCACCTCCCGAGGAGTAGACTGCCGCGGATTCCGTGCCAAGAAATTCGGCAAGGCCCTCGCAGAGTTCGAGGTGGAGGGCCGTTGTCGCCAAAACAGGGTAGATGCCGGCTCCCGTACCGTAGATGTCCAGCGCCTCCCGCGTGGCTGCAATAACACGTTCGTCGAGGGAGAGGCTGAGATAGTCGTTCGAACCCAGCATGATCATGTCGATGCCATCGATCACCGCGTGTCCGCCCCGGCGACTACTGATAAGCGGCAGGCCGCTCTGCGACGTTGAACTCATTGGGCAGCCTCACGCGAGTGCAGCGGCAACACCTGCTCGACGAGAGTTTGCCAATAACGCAGCACGGCGGGGACGATTCCATCGTTAAAGACGAATTTATCGCCATGCAATCCTTCAGAAGGGCCGACTTCGCCGGCACCGATCCACACATAACATCCGCCCACGGCGCGAACCATGTAGGCGAAATCTTCGCAACCAAGGCTCGCAGCGAAGTCGGTCACTACATTCTCACTGCCAAGCACGCTCGATGCGGCCTCGATTGCCCGCGCCGTGGCCTCCGGTGTGTTCACCACAGGAGGGTAGCCCTTCTTGTATTGCAGATTCGCGCCCAGCGAATGCGCGGATGCAATTCCTTGGGCAATCTGGCCAACGAGCTTCTCGCAATGATCCGATAAGCCGGGCTCGAAGAAGCGGCAGGTGCCTTGCACCCAGACCTTCTTCGGCACGATATTGCCGACATTACCCCCGTGGACCTGCGTGATGCTGACAACAAGCGGCGACAGCGGATCCACCGAGCGACTGACGATCCGCTGTACAGTCTGAACGAATGCCGAGGCGGCCAGGATCGGGTCGTCGCCGATCTGAGGCATGGCTGCGTGGCTGCCCAGGCCTTCAAACGTCAGTTCGAAATTGTCTACAGCCGCCATTTGTGGACCAACGCGCGTAGCGATTGTCCCGAATTTCAGGCCGGGCCAGTTATGGACCGCATAGACGGCCTCGACCGGGAAACGGCGAAAAAGCCCGTCTTCGATCATGCGCATGCTGCCGCCTTCGTTTTCCTCCGCCGGTTGAAAGATGAAGTAGATCGTGCCGTCAAAGGACCGTGTTTCTGAGAGCAGCTTTGCCGCCCCCAACAGCATCGCCGAATGTCCGTCATGACCACAGGCGTGCATCACGCCCTCGCTTTTTGAGATGTACGGCACGTCGGCTTTTTCTACTACGGGAAGGGCATCCAGCTCCGCGCGAAGACCGATAGCATGCGTACTGTTGCCGTTGCGAAGCACCCCGACGACGCCGGTGCCACCGATATTTTCGTGAACCTCATCCACGCCGAAGGAGCGTAGCTTTTTGGCCACGAAACGTGCTGTTTCTTTTTCTTGAAACCCAAGTTCCGGATTGGCGTGAATATGGTGTCGCCAGCTGATAACTTCATCGGTGAGAGGGGCAATGGGATCATTGTGCAGCATTGAAATCTCCTTAGGGATCGCTTGATTGGTGCGTTGGAAGCCGGGCAACTGATCGTCAAATGTGAGGGTGCACAAAGAATTGCGCGATCAAAGTCGCTCCGATGAATGTGCCGGCATTGGCGACAAGGGACACAAGGACGATACGCCAGCCGAGTTTGCGGAAGACTGGCACATCCTTCGCGATCGACAGCCCTGCATATGCGATCACGGGAGTAGCAAGTGCGAGAAAGTTGATTTTGCCTGTCGAGACGCTCACCGCGTCGGCGTACGGCACACCCGGATAGGTCAGCACCATGGCGATGAGTGAGACGAACAGTACGGCGGGCAGGGCGTTCTTCGTCAGGCGGTATATTGCGAATCCCACTGCAACAACCGCCACGATGATCGCCAGTCCTGCCAGAATCTCTCGGTCGGGCCATGCCTTGTAGCTGTACCAGTTGCCGAACAATGCCATCAAACCCGAGGCAAGCCAGATTGCCAGGAGATGCACGGCTGAAAGTTGGGGCAAATTTTCTGACGTCTCCCTTTGCAGGCCCTTGTCCCACGCGACAGATGAGATCGCGCGTGTTCGACCAAGAACGGGTTCTAGTTTTCCGTAGAGCCAGACCGTGAACGGCAGCGACAGGAACAACGTGAAATACGTTCCGATGGTCACGGTGACGAGATTGGCGGCAGCTGCGAATGCGGCGACCTGCTTTGCGACTTCGGGTGTCTCCTGCGCAGCAATGGCGCCAGAGGCTGCTGCCATCATGCTACCCGACCCGACCCCTGCACCCATTGCAAGGGCAAGTGGATTGAAGATCCCTAGACTGGCGATCAATCCGGCGAATATCGCAATAAAAGCCGCACCGAAGATGGTGCCAGTAATATACTCGGCCAGAACGCCGTGTCCTTCGGGACTGTCCATCCCGTATTTCTCGCCAATGATGGCAAGGCTGGGCTCGCGTCCGACCGAAAAGGTTGCGCCGATGGCTTCCCGCTTGATGCCAAGCAGCAGTGCCAATGGAAGCCCGAACACCATCGTCCCGAAGAAGTGCCCGAGTTCTTGAAACGCCAGCGCCCAGCCCGATTGCAGTATTGTCGGCAAGTTGCCGCCCACCAGCAATCCAAGCTTTGCCACGAAAATCAGCAGTGCAGGCTGCAGCACTGCAGCCGACAGAACCTGCATTTTCCGGTCGATCTGAAGCGCCTGCGGCAACCTTGGGCTTGAGATGCCCCATACGGCTCCGATCAACAACGCCCACAATAGCGGCATCAGGATGATTTGGAGCTTTCCGCCGAGCGGGATGGTCAAGGTTCCGATAAGTTCGGCGACAAGCACGCATGCCGCCGCGCAGAAGAACAGTTTGGCAAGGCGGGTTCCCGCGAACACACCCGGCGGATTTACCGCCATTATCCTCTCAGTCATCGTTCGTTCCCTCTGTCAGGTTTTCATTGTGCGTTGGCCCTTTTTCCGGCTCTTCAAGAGCGATGATGACTCCAGGCGCAGCACCGCGTCTTGGACAGAAATGACCTGCAAATGGTTCGCGGTGAACCTTCGTTCATGATATTGAGAGCGGGCGATCTTGAAGGGAGGAGCGATGTCATCACATGGATCTTTAGACAGACTTCGCACTAGTCTTCATGTTCAAATCGAGCACGACAGGAGCGTCGAAGTCGTGCAAGGCAAACGGCATCGCTGGTCATTTCGAGCGCATTATCACTCAGGTGACGAGCTGGTGACGATCAGTGAAGGTCGAGCACGCCTTCGAACCGCATCGGGTTATCGTGATTTCGAAGCGGGCGAAACAGGACTCGTACCGGCTGGTACCGTGCATCGTTTTGAAGCTCTTGATCGAGAGGGCTGGGCCTTTTGCTCGAGATTTGTTTCCGGTCCAAACGTCGTCTGGAAGGGCGGGCGAAGCGCGATTATTGAACGTGTAACGCAGGAACTTTCTACAAGACCCACACTGCAAACCGATGTCGTGAGCGTTGCGAATGCCTGCGCCGTTTCCCCGGGCCATCTCTCGCGTATTTTTCGCAATCAGGTTGGCACCAGCCTGCACAATTTCCATGTCGTGCTCGCACTTCACAAAGCCAAGAAGCTCCTACAGCAGCGAGAGTCATTGGTCGAAGCTGCCCTGGACGGAGGATTTTTCGATCAAGCCCATTTTACGCGAGAATTCGTACGCATGATCGGATTGACGCCGGGCTCATTCAGAAATGCTTGGGCAGCGGCCGTCTAGGATGCCGCGTCTTGCGATCACGTTTGTTCATCCAGGAGGGTGGAGCTATCTGCATGTTGGGAGAGGATCGTTTCGTCCGGCACCTGCCGAGGGCCGCATTTCAGTCCAGCCCGGCCAGGGCAGGGCGGCCATGCAGCCTGACCCAGCAAGTCCGCGATGCGGCAATGGCAGTCGGTCAATTGATCACAACCGTTCAAACTGTCGTTTCGAACAGAGACCCGCTGCAACGGGGTGGGGTTTGAATTACCTTCGTCAATGGCGATTCGGCGCCTAACGCCGTCCTGGAAATGTTCACCGTCGGTGGCAGTATCCCAATTTTGACGGCGCCGTGCACAGGGGAAAGCGCCTTGCCGCCAAACAATGTGCCGCGATGATCGCTATTGCCGGCAAATACAAGTTCAGCCATCCGAGTGAACACTAGAGATTTATTCACCTCGTTTTGATCTGCTCAGTTGATCGATACCTTCGGGATTGGCACACCGCACTCGAACACAAGGTCTACAAATCGGTTGCCAAATGACCCAGGCAGTCGCCCGGCTTGACCATGGCGAAAGTCCGGATGCAGATCGCCAGCCCGCCGGACCTAAATCGAATTTCGACGGGTGGTTTCCACGGCTGTGTGGCATCAAAAATCCTGCCCGCCAGCGCTCCGGGCGCAAGCTCATCGCCGAGTTTGTAGGCAGGTTCAAATATTCCGTAGGCGGGGGAGAAGGCAAACAGGTCCGGGTCATGCAGACTGAGACAGCGGATTGCAGTTTTTCGATCTGGTTCCTCGATGGTTTCTGTCGTCAATCCGATATGGCGAAATATCCTTCGCAGGCCGCTGCTTAACATTGACAGCCCATCGAGATTGACCGTCGACCCTCCGCCGAACTCGCCGGTGAGCAAGTGACAATTGTGTTTGTCGGCTATATGGCCGAATACATTATTTCCTCCATCCAATGCCCTTAGGCTGTCGAAATATCCGACCAGTGGCGAAGAAAAGGCCTTCACCAGACCGTCAATCGTCTCGCGCTTTTCCCCATCTGGCCAGGTTGGCGCCAGCAGCAGCGGCAGGTATTGAAGCGATGATCCGCCTGAATGCATGTCGATTGCGTAGTCGGCACGGTGCAGCAATTCGGTTGAAATATAGTCCGCAATCAATTGCGTGATGCTCCCGTTTGGAGAACCAGGAAAACTTCTGTTGAGATTGAGCTTGTCAATCGGCGAACATCGCGTGGCGGCAAGGAACGCCGGTTGGTTGATCGACGGAAGTATGATCAGACGGCCGCTAATATCCAATTTCTCCAGCTGCGCCAATAGTCCATAGAGGGCAAGCGGCCCTTCATATTCGTCGCCATGCACACCTGCCGTCAGCAGCAATGTCGGCCCTGCACCTTGCTTGGCCACGGCGATGGGAACGGGAATATGTCCGTAAGCCGATTCATGCACCGAGTGAGGAATTCGAAGGTGCCCGTATCTCACACCGTCGTCGTCGAGCGATATTGAAGAAGTGATCATGCTCATTGAGTTTGTCCTGTGCTGTTGTGCGCGCACGACATCATCTCGATCTGACGCGCTCTGTCTTGCATGGAACGCGCTATTGCAAATTGCATGTTCGAGCGGCCCCTGTGATAGCGGCCAGTACATTCCACGTTGTCACGACCCGCCCCGAAGTCCTCGCTTCCGCAGTGACCCCTTGGCAAGGTCAGACAACGCCGCAGGAGCAGACGTTGTGGAATGCCAATTTTGTGCAAGACGTGTCGTGGACGCTGCTGAATATTGCCGTTCAAGAGATATAGGAAAGCTCACTGGAGTGCTCATGGCGATGAGCTACGCGAACATGATTTTGTTAAGCGTCGTACGTCGCGGTGGGGTGCAGTGACTTCGAATTCACGCAAGAGCAAGGCGCGATCCGAGTTGAAAGTATATGCATGAACAAACGAATATTGTCACCGCATGAACGAAGCTGCCTTCAGTGGGTTTCCCGAGGCAGATCCCTCTCCGAAATCGCATCCCTTGAGGGTAAGAGCCTTGAAGAGGTCCAGACTTGCCTGGCGCGCGCGCTGGTGACGCTTGGAGCCATATCAATAGACGACGCGCTTAAGAAAGCGAACCTCTCCGGCCCCGATTGAGCTCGAGTATCTTCCTAAGGCCGATTGTGAGCGCTGGCCTGGATGATGAACTCTCCAAGATCTGCCAAATGCCAACCGGTTCATTCTGCAGAATGCCGCGATGGTGCCCATATCTGACTTAAGGTGCCGCAGCAGCCAGATTACCTCGATGATGCGGGGGCCTTGGCCTCCAGCGATCGGCATGAACGCATCTGAGTTGTAGATGTAATTTCAACAAATCCACAGGGTCGTATCCGGGCGCCTTTGGGAATGCCCGCCCTCTCGATCCCGGCGGGCCCTCTACCCCTCGGGAATGCCGATCGGCGTGCAATTGGTAGCGCGTCCATTCCCTCCTTGCAGGTAGGCTGCAGGAGATTGTCCTGTCCCTTCAAATCCACCGAGACAGAGCTTGGACAGGCTCCGAACGCCGACGCGTCGACGTCATCAGCGGATCCAGAAGCTCACTTACTACCACCGCTGAAATTGCTTTTTATCTTCTCGGCACTCAACTCGTGCATTTCCAGTGCAGACCTGTTGAAAATGAGCCCGTGCCCTGGACGGTTGGATGGGACCCCCACGCCGTTCTTGACGACAATTGGCTCCTCGAGCAGGCCAAGTTCGGTAAAGCTTCCGCCGATCACGTTCTCGAGCATAAAACTGTTTTGAACCCCGCAAAGGAGCTGAAGAGATAGTTCCATCATGTAATGAGGAGCAACCTGTTTGCCGAACGCATTGGCCAGGTGTGCAATCTTGTGCCATTCTGTTATGCCGCCGACAAAGGCAACATCGGCCTGCACAACATCCACGGCGTCGGCCCGCAGATACTCCAGAAACTGCTGCCGGCTATAAAGACTTTCGCCCAGCGCTATTGGCGTTCGGATCGACCGCTTCAGCGCGGCATGTCCGGCGATGTCCTGACACATCATCGGCTCTTCGATCCAGCCGAGATCGAACTTGTCGAGCTGGGCGCCCTTCTGAATGGCCTCAGCCGAGGACCATTTTTGATTGAGGTCAACCAGCAGCCTGCCCGCGGAACCCAAGCGCTCCTTGACTTTGGCAATTCGCTCCAAATCCTCTGAAAAATCGGGCTTGCCGATCTTGATTTTGACCGTGTCATATTTCTGCGCCTTGTATTCATCTACGCGGCGAACCAGATCGTCGACTGTGTCATCTGCGCTGAGGTTAATTTCGCTGATATAGCTGGCTATCTGTTCCCTCGCTCCCCCAAGAAGACGAAAAATGGGCTGCTGGTAAAGCTTGCCGAGCAGGTCCCACACAGCAATATCAATGGCGGCAATGGCCATTGAGTTGACGCCAAGGCCGAGACGGCGGGACTGGCGGCTGAGTCTGTTCCAGATATTCTCGTAGTTGCGGACGTCCATTCCGATCACGAGCGGGATTAAATAATCGTCGATGAGTGCCTTGATGGCGGTGCCGCCTATATCCACCGTGTAGCTGACACCTACGCCGGTCGCGCCTGTATCAGAGACCAGTTCGACAATAACAAACTCCAGACTCTCGACCTTGTTTGTGGCATCTTCCCATAGGGATGCTGGCGGCAGACGATAGGCTTTTACACTCGCGTTTACGATTTTCATAAGTATCTCGACTTCAGGGTGGGATAGAGCTCTTGCCAGCATACAAGAGTTCTGCGGGCTGTCGTCCAATTTTCGGGCGTCAGCCACACCGGTCCCCGTTCATGATGACTTCGAACACTTGCCCGACGGGCTTGAACTGTGGATGGGTCATGTTGCTTCCACTCTGTGTCGAGGCAAATACATCATCTTGTATGTGTGGTTCGGCCCGGACGGCCACCCGCGCCGGCACCGTTGTCCCGGGATATTAGTCGCCGTTCCCTTGACTCAGCATCTGATCCGCCAAGGGGTAGCAGTGGCTCGCCTGATTGTGATCCTGCGCGTCAGTTTCACGGCAAAATGCCCGGCGTTCGACCTGGGAAAAAAGGCTGGTGGCCGGAAGAAACTTAGGTTCTCGGTATTCTTCCAAACCGGTGCAGGGACCTGGTAAGCGCACCTTCGACGGCAGCATCGACGTAGTCGAGCCGGCGGGGCCGATACGATGCTAACGCCATTGGTCGGTGCCAGACCATGAACGCTTGAACCGCGCTTTACCGGAAAAAGAGGAGAACACTGCGGCCTTTGCTGTCGATGCAACGAGCATCAACCTCTTCGGTCCTGACCAGTTTGTTGGTGCTGGCGGTCGAGGTCAAGGCTGGATCCAACCTGGGCCCGGCATTGTCGAATTCGGTGCAGCGCTCAGCGCCGACAAGATTGCCGATCATTGGGGTAAGTGGACCTCTGGCGACGTTTGCACAGCCACATCCCCACGAAAGGGCTTTATCAAAATCTGCAAAAGATCATCAATAAACGTGAAGACAACTGGGATCACCATAAGGCTCAGGAAGGTCGAGGTAATCAGGCCGCCCAGAACCACGATCGCCATAGGTTGACGGAAACCGGAGTCGCCGCCACTGAGGCTTAAAGCAATTGGCATCATGCCAGCGCCCATGGCGATGGATGTCATGATAATCGGCCGAGCGCGTTTTTGGCATGCATCAATCAACGCATCAAATCGTTCCATTCCCTGTCGGCGAGCCATGATCACGTACTCAACAAGCAGGATGGAATTCTTGGTTACAATCCCCATCAGCATCAGCAAACCAATGACAGCGGGCATCGAGAAGGTGGTGCCGGTTACCAGGAGAGGCCCCAGTGCCCCTCCAAGAGCGAGCGGAAGAGCCATGAGAATGGTGACGGGCTGCAGAAAGTCGTGGAACAGGAGGACCAACACCGCGTAAATGCAAAACACCCCAATTGCCATCGCGACACCAAAGCTTTCGAACATCTCCGACATGCGCTGAAGCTCCCCCTGTTCAACGACGTGAACGCGGCCGGGTAGACTTTTCATGGCGGGGAGTGCTCGTGCTTCCCGATTGACATCGCCCAATGCACGCCCGTTTAGCTCCACTGACAGGGTCACGTTGCGTTCACGATCGATGCGGTCGATCTCAGATGAACTTCCGCCTATGCGGATTTGTGCTATGGAACCGAGCGCAACGCTGCCGTTTGTGCCGCTCACACGTAACTGCGATATCGAGTCGATCCCGGTTCTCATTTCGGGCTTCAACCTCACCCGGATAGAAATTTGCCGTTGAGGCAGGTTTAACTTCGACAATGACGAGGCGTAGCCGCCATTCGTGGCTACACGAAGAACATCGGCAATGGCTTCCGAGGTAATTCCAACTGCCGCGGCGCGTGCAAAATCTGGAACGATTTGAATTTCCGGCGCCTGTAGGGACGCGCTTGAGGTGATTGCGCCGACGCCGCCGAGGGTGCGCAAATCTTTCTCCACCGCCATTGCGGCTTGATCGAGGGCGTCTGCATCGTCGCTTGCAAGGGTAATTTCCAGCGTTGTGCCTCTTCCTCCAGATCCAACTTCGACCCGTGCCCCTGGCAAAACGGCAAGGGCGCGTCGGATGTCGCCTTCAATCGCACTCTGGGCGCGATCACGATCATCCAAAGGCGTAAGGTTGACCACAAGGGTGGCAGAAGCAGTGTCCGAAGAGATGGACGTGTCAAGGCCACCGCCACTGGACGCAGACCCGACAGCAACGAAAACGGTCACGACGTCCGGGACAGTCTTTACGATTTCTGCAGCACGACGTGCCAAAGCGTCGGTTGTCCGAATTTGGCTGCCGGGCTGCAGCGTCAACGTGACTTTGGTCTGCGAGTCGTCAGATGCTGGGAAGAACCCGGTTTCCAACAACGGAATCACGGACAGTGAAACTGCCATGAAGATGATGATGCCGACGACAGTCAGTTTTCGCAGGTTGGCGAGGACGTCTCCATCAGAGCTCCTAGCTGTTGTGAAGAATATGCGGCTGTGGATGTTGCTGGCCTTCGCGGGATCGGCGCTGGTGGGTCTCGCCCTGTTAACCGGGGCGTTTGCCTATCTCAGCAGGACCAATGATTTGACAATCAGTGGCATTCATGCGGTCGAGCCTGCTCCCGGCGTTCCAAGATTGGTCATAGAAACGTTTGAGGACCTTTCCGGCACCCCCCACTCCGCGATCATCGCCCAAGGCTTGACCGACGAGGTCATTCTCCAGCTGGCTAAGTTTAAGGAAATTATCGTCGTTGCGGGCGATGCATGGCGCGGTACGAGCAAGCTGCTGGCGACAGGATATCCCCAGGCACTCTTTGCACTGGAAGGACGGGTGAGGCTGCACGGCGAAAAGCTTCGGCTGAACGCACGGCTCGTTGATCGAAACAGCGGATCAGTGGTCTGGACAAACAACTACGATAGCATTGTTCAGGTTCAAGACCTGCTTCAGCTCGAAGCCGGCATCGCTCGCGAGGTGGCGACAGCGTTGGCCCAGCCCTACGGGATCATTTTCCAGGCGGATGCCGCCGACCTTGCGCCGTCGCCGCCAAATGATCTGGAGGCCTATAAATGTACCTTGGCCTACTACCGCTACCGCACTGATCTTGACCCTGCGACGCACGCGTCTGTAAAGAGTTGCTTGCGCCGGGCCGTAGAACGTTTCCCCAATTACGCGACAGCCTGGGCCTTGCTCTCCTTGACCTATCTCGATGAACTTCGCTTTCGATACCGCCTCAATTCAGCGGTCCCATCGCTTGACCTGGCAACGAACGCAGCATTGCGGGCGGTCGAACTTGATCCGCAAAACGTGCGTGCGCTCCAAGCCGAAATGCTGAGTTATTTTTTTCGAGGCGAGATCGCAAAGGCGTTGGAAATCGGCGCGCGAGCTTATGCGATTAACCCCAACGACACCGAATTGGCGGGTGAGTATGGATTCAGACTTGCCCTGTCGGGGCAATGGAAATCGGGATGCAAGCTGATTGCTTCTGCCGTTTCGCGCAACCCGCGGCCCTCAGGATATTTCGAGTCCGGGCTTGCTGTCTGCGCTTACGTGGATAAGAACTATATAGAAGCCGAGCGCTGGGCGCGAGGGGCGGACATACCTGACAACCCGATCTACCATGTCATATTGACGGCAATCCTCGGGCAACTCGGCAAAATCGAGGAAGCTCGCAGCCAACAGCAATGGCTCAAAACCCATGCGTCAGCCTTCATGGACAATATACGCAATGAAATCGCCGTCCGGCTCGTTCGCCGCGAGGACCAGCTGCATTTCATCGATGGCCTCAAGAAAGCGGGAGTTTCTATTCCCGAGGTATGATCGATCCGGCCGTTCAGAGGGATAGACACGCCGTCGACACGAGCTACCTAGCGAAGACTGCGAAAGACGCCAGGGTGTTAAAAGGCCAGTTGCCTCACTTAAATCTGTGGGGCTAACGTCCCTGTAATTTCCCCAATTTTCGATCGGAGTGATTATCTAACGTGCGGCGCGAACCAGCCATATTTCATTTGGTTATTTCCGAAGTGGATTGTACCAATGGAAATTGCTCAATTCGCGTGTCATATGTGGATTTGAACAAAACGTTCGACGTGTGGTGACACGACCATCTGGCTATGACTTGCGCGCTGGCCGCTTCGTCATGGAGTTTGCGCGGTCAGCGCCGCGCGCACTCGAACGCATCACCAGCGTGTCCCCAGCGTCAGTCAAGTTCTTCTTAGTCTTTTCGTCGATATCTCGCCATCGTGATTGAACTGTGTCACCGTGACGGGGGTGCTTCTGTCATCACCTTCGAGCGTGTATGGGACGGCGTGGGAGTTCTCGGGGGGATCTTTCTTGCCTGAAAATTCGCTCCAATGCGTGAACACGAGTTTCCTCGCTGTTCGAGGGCTACGATCTTGCCTCGATCCTGATAGGGCTTCCCGCTCCACTCTCCAGCCAGTCGGTCTCGACCTTAACGCCTGCAAACAACTTTGTAGAACCATTATCTTCCAGACCTCAGCAGGCGCTGCCTTGATTGTTCTGGCAACTTCAACGGCCTTCTTCATCTCAGGCGCCTCTCGTCCTAGAGATCAAACCGTGCCGGTGGCAGAAGACATCTCAGCGCTTGATTCCCACCACTCGAGAACCCGCAGCGCCTTCAACGTGATCCACGGCGATGGGAAGCCCGGTCCTTCATCGAGATGGAACCAGACGCGACCGGGCAATCGAGTCTCGGTCAGCCAATAGCCGCCGGCCTGCTGGCGAGACCTGAGCAAATCGACAGCCTCCCCGAGTCTGCGATCGGGCAGCGACGAACTGAGACTGCTTGCTTTCCTGAAATAATCGAGTGCCCGCAGGATGTCGTATTTCCAACGGTGCGGGTAGATCGGAATGAAAAAAGATTCGTCGGCAGTGGCACCGGTTGACAGACGCCTGAAGAGGTGTCGGTCAAGTAAGAATGCTTCGCCGGTTCGACGCGCCTTCTTTACATCCTCCGATCCACCATTGGCGATCTCATATTCCAGTATACCCTCGAGAACATTGATCGTACTCGCGAATGAAGATCGCGCTGATCCTTCAGCGCGCCGGCAGTTCCAGCCCCCATCCACTTGAATGGCGTCGAGGAGCTTTTCTACGATCGGCGAGACGTCTGCGCCGAAGTAAATACCATCGGCCAGCGTCCTGCCGTTGATGCATTCTTCGACTTCGCCTTGCCAGAAGGGCTGCCCACCTTCCTCCCATCGGCAGTTATCGCCAACCAGCGTCGTCATTCGGCGGGCACTGTCCGATTCCGGATCAAGCCCGAACTCTCGAAGCTGCGTGATGGCAAAACCCGTAGCTGTCCAAGGCTGACCCAACGATTTCCACTGCGACCAGTCGAAGTCTCTTGGAGCGAATGCGCCACCGGCCCATTGACCATCCTCATCCCGATATGAAAGCAGTCGGGCGCCCCAGCCTTCGGTCTCCACTTTGGCGCGCTCCGCCCGCCAGGTGGGCTCCGGTTCGCCAAGTAGATCCCGCATGACCTGCCACCGGACTGAGGGATCGATCTCCATCAGCCATTTGATGGTGGTGTTCCCAGCCTTCATTATTCTACTCTACATGTAAGTGCTTCACGCATGGATGGAGCATCCCAGATCGATACGAGCCAGGCCTTCATTGGTCGCGGTGATTTACGGCAACTTCGCCACCCCCTACAAGCCATCTTGCATCGAACCAGCGATCAGCCGGCCCGTCATAGGGCAACCGCGTGACATCCCAGTGGCTGACGAAGCGTGCATAGGCGTCCCACACCGGTGGGCCGCCGCCGATGAAGACGACACGGCCAGCAAAGCGCCTGAGCGTGTCCTCGGGATCCATGCTGGAGCGAACGACAACAAGTTCCCGATCCGCGCGAGCAAAATCCGGAACGCTCGCGATCGTCTTGGGACCGGCGAGCAAGACGTGTCCTCTCGTGAGGTCGAAAAACCGTGCTACGTCAGCGACGAACTCCGGCGACCGGTCGCCTTCCCATGGAAGGCCGCCTTTGAGGCCGAGTTGTCCCGCTTTGCCGATGGCACAGACAACCCTAACGACAGTTTTCTTCATGAGAACTCCACCCGTTGCTGGTCTGATGAATGTGTTGCAACGTTTTGGCTATTTCGCGGCACGGGACGGCTTGCCTATGCCACATTTTCTCGCCGTCGAGCATCTAAGACAAGCATCCATTCACCCTCGGCCTTGGCCTCAGCATCTGCTGGAAAGCCGGCTGGTTCCTCAGGTTCTCGCGTTCGCGCCAGGCCAGTAAACCAGGCTTCTCAAGGGTACCCAGATGAGTCGTTCTCTACCCGGTCACTTGACTGCGTCACCGAGCTTACGGAAGTTCGATCTCGCCGTCCACCACGTGGGTGAGGCTCGTGCCTTCCGCCGTCAGCGTCATGCGGACTTTCAGCTTCTTGCCGCTGATCTCTCCTTCGCGCGCCGTCTCCTCGATCTTGCGCTGTGAGGTGACGCCGACTTCCTTCAGGAACTTGCGGATCGAAATGTTGAAGGCGTCTTCACTCATGGTGGAACTCCTCTCTGTTGGGAAAGTGACTATAAGGGAAGGCGAGTGCTGAGAGAAGCAGGACGGTGACGCGGGGTGTCAACTGTACTGGGAAGGTGTGTCGTCGATAGTCAAATTCACAACATTTTTTCTTCGAAATGCTTGCCACCGCTGCCGGCATTCAAGATCCGCGCCCTTTTCAGGATGCGCCAGTACTCCGACGCGGCCGCTAGTGGTTGGCACCTGATGCGAACTGTTATGCCACGACGGATTTGCATCTGCCAGGGACCGGTTTGTGGCCCGACAAAAAGCAGATCGACAGCCGCGAATTCGTCGGGGAGCGCTCGGGGAACTGGCCTGCTGGCTTGACACGATCGGGAATCCGCTACCCTAGCAGCATCTGCCTAGTCGATCCGAAAAGACGGGCAAGAACTTCCCGGTTAACGGTTGAAGACACGACGATCTTTGTGCATCTTTGATGCGCTCGTTTGCCTGATCCCATAGCAAAGGATAATGCATGCCGCTTCGCGCGAAACTTCTGCTTATTGTCCTCGACGGCCTGCCCTGGCGCAACTGGCGCAAATATATGGGTAACCTCGAGGGCTGGGTAAAGTCGGGCGAGGCGCGCGTTTGGAAGATGCGCTCCGTCCTGCCATCGACCTCCGCCTCCTGTTACGCGTCTATCCACACCGGCGTATCGCCTCAGGTCCACCATGTGTTTTCCAACGAAACACTGTTTCGGGTAGAACAGCCCGATATATTTTCCGAAGTTGTAAAAGCGGGCGGCATGACAGGAGCGGTCACGCATTCGTTCTGGTCAATGTTCTTCAACCGTGTGCCCTTCGATCCCGTCGGCGACATCGAGTATGACGAACCTGACGGACCGATCACCCATGGTCGTTTTCACACGATGACCGGCTACAATCACAAAAATCAAATGACGCCCAGCGATACGGATTTGTTTGCCACGCTGACCATGCTCATAGAGCGTCACGGCATCGACTACGGCATTCTCCATACCTGTACGCTAGATTCGATGGGACACCGCTATGGTCATGATTGTCGCGAGATGGACGATGCACTCTTTGCCATGGACGCAATCCTGGCCGCTTTTTTGCCGCGCTGGCTCAAAGCAGGCTACGAGGTGATGGTGACAGCCGATCACGGCCAGACGGACCGAGGTCATCATGGCGGTAGCGGCGACGAAATGCAGGATTTTGCGCTCTATTATTTCGGCGCCGGCAAAGGACCTGAAGACGGTGTCCTGCTCGACCAACTGCAACTTGCCCCGACTGTCCTCGAACGACTGGGCGCACCCGTTCCGGCAACGATGAAAGCCGAATCTTTTCTGAGTTAGATGGATCTGGGGTACTGGCCTCTCCGGAGTAAGAACGCCCTGTAGACGGAGATATGATGCCCTTCTGTCTGCCTGGAGATGCGCAAGCGGATCATGCCACAACGGCAACAACTTCAAAATTGCAGCCGGCATGATCGGCGATCGTTGTCTGTGTTTAGCGCCAAACGCGGAGGACATGCGACCTGCACGCTCCCCAATGTTTGAGGACGACTGCCTCGATCGACATGGGAAAAGCGCCAAGACTACCAAAAACACCGCGGAACATCGCGATGAAGTGTAGCAAAACAGCTGCCGTCCTTTGCTGGGCTGATAGGGTAGGTCGAGCAGCCGGATCAACCTTTCAAACGCATCTGAAATTGACGTAAGACTCTGGTCAAACATCGGAAGAACGGCGCGGCTGACCACGATGATCGCGTCGCATCATGTTCCCGCTGCATCTCGACAAGAAACTGCGCAGGAAACCGACAAGGAGGAGCCGAGAAACGAGAGTTCATGGCTCGACTCACTGCCACGATTGGACGGCTGAGCCCGGATTGCATCCGATAGTGATTGATCACGAAGAACTATCTTGAAGTCAAATGGCAAACCTGCTGATCGACATTCGGCTTTTTCTCGGCGGATCCAGCGAATTTACAGACTGCCAGCATCAGGCGCGCAAAAGGCCCGGAGTATTCATAGCGGTACGGGCGATGCGGTCGGTGCTCCTCCACAACCACCGGCCACTCTGCCGAAGACCAACGTGAAATTTACGCCTCGGCTCTCCTCCTCCAGCCTCAAAGTCAACGTGATTGCAGCTTTGCCTACAAGCTCACACCGCTTGTTCTTGGCTGCTACTCCATTACGACGGCAAACTTCATCCATTTGGCAATAGAGTCGATCGGGCTGTCGTCGTTCATCCTCAGGGGACTCTGGCTGGGCGTGAAATCGCGTGAAAGCGCCGAATCGGGGTCCGAAAGCAGCACGCCGATGATCGTCGAGGCGACGAGCCAGCTGCCCACTTCGCCCAGTGATTGACCGCCACTCTGTTCGGCCTCTGCCAGACAGTAGAACCAAAGCGGCGTGCGTTGATGAAACTTCGCACCAGAATTGGTGAGGAAGTCTTGCATGTTGGGTTTGCCAGCAAAAATCGTACTCACGTCTTCAATTGGCGGGGAAGTGACTGCGCCGTGCTGCCTCAGGTAGCGGTGGACGGCCTGTCCTGTGGGAAGGCGCAGATTGTATCCACGCCTGAGATTGCGCCTTGCCAGGTGCTTGAAAAGGTCTTGAAGCTGACCTGCAGGCAGATTGTTACCCTCCTTCTGCATCACGCCGAGGGGAGGCGCCAGTTCGGTGTCGATCTTGCGTGCAACGCGCTCTGCCTGCCCGTCATTGATTTTCGGCGGATTGGCAACCACAAAGCGGCTCCAGTCAATCACCCAATTCTTTGGAAGTTTGGGACTACCGAACATGCCGCCCCCACCCGTGAACGTAAACAGCAGGTCAAAAGCGGCCGGATTGTTCGGTCTGCCAAACGTATTATTATGATCGTAGGCGGCTCGTACCATGGAATGGCCGAACCTGTAGGCCGCGGCCGAAAATTCAAGCGGCAGTGCATTGCCAAGTCGTATCGCTGGCTGACGGGCATCATATTCTGCCCGGAACTTGAAAAAATGCGTCGCGCGGCTGTCGACGATTCTGCTGACGACCGCCGGCTGGCAGATACCTTTCAAGTAGCCTTCCACGATCAACCATTGATAGTGGAGGCGCGTCAGCAACTGCGCTGAGTGGAAATCGGCAATCCAACCGGTATCGTGACTTGCCAGAAAGTCCACCGCCTTGTTGTGGAAGCGAAGAAAACTCAGATGAAACTGGGCGACGATCAGGTTTTCATCATTTCGTTGATCGCCTATCAGTGCCCGCAGCGGAAGCGTCGCCTCGAACGCAGCAAAGTCCTCACCCGACATCGATGCCTGAGCCAGGCGAAGGGCGGCTTGTCTTACGCTGTCCTGCACCTGGGAATAGCGCGGAAGGTCGCGATGCTCATCGAGGCTGTCTGGTAGAGGTCCAGGCTCTATCGCGGTGCCGACCCGCATCTTGTTAATCTGGGTGGGGTGGCGCATGCCCGAAATTACCGTTGCCACGTCTGCCGAGACACCGTCACCGGTTGGAATGCCGCCATAGACGCTGTCGAGATCAAAACGGGGTGTGCGGGCATTCCGCAGCTGCGCCTCGACAACCGAGGAGGATTGTGGCGGATGCGCATTGCTAAAACTGGTGATCAGGCTTTCCCGATCAGTCCGTGCGGTGAGCTCGTGATCCAGAAACTGTCCCCAGTATGTCAAGACAGGAGGCAGCGTTGAATCGGTGTCGGTGGTCTCACTTGCGGCCTGATCAATCATCAGGCTTCCGAGTTCATCCAGTTCGCCGAGCGTCTCGCCACTCTCAGGAAGGTAGTTTTCGGGGCGTCGAGTGGAGGAACCAGATAACCAAAATCTGCCTGTTCATCGACAGCAATGTCCCCATCCGCAGGAGGGGCGGCCCGTGACAAGCTCAAGTCTGGTGCGCCCGGTGCGCCTTCAGATTTTTCTGTGCCGCCATGAGATTGAAACATAACAGTCATTATTGGTCCTCCCTGTACGACCGTATTGCGCGCTGCCCCAAGATTGAAAGCAGCTATGAGCAGAAAGGCACTGTCAGGCTGCTGCTCCTCTGCTGGCGCAGGTAAACACCCGATTATGACGGGTTGCCTTGTAGCCGACAAAGTATTTCCATCGCAGATGGAATGTTTCTTAGACATTGTAAAAGGTTATTTCTGTTACAATGGCCGGTGATCGGTACTTGTTGCTACGCACGAAGGTGGCAACAACCTTTGATGCAGTTTCGACGACTTGAGCTATGGGTATCACGTTTATGAAAGTGGAAATCAATACACCAATAGGTATTACCTGTGTTGTGGATCAGACGTGGATCACTCGGTGGTCACAGCCCACGGGTACCGATGGCCGCTCTTGTCAACCAACAACGGGTTAGATCATCAAGGCAATCTGACTGACCGTCTGATTCTTCAACGCATTCGGGACGGACAACAAAGGTCCTCGAGACAAGCCACCTGGTTGCTGCCCGGCGGGCCGTATCACCCATTTGTATTAGCCCTGCGTTCCAGAACAGGCGCCTCTTCAACTCACGTCGACCGGCGAGCCCCGTTCACCATGCTTGGCGAACCGTACAAGGAATCCTAAAAACACGGAAACAGCTAAATATTGAATAAAAACAAAGATATCGTGGTGCTGGGATGCAGGGTTCGAACGAGCCAATCAGAATTCACAAGGACCGCATTTTCCATGCAAAGTGTCAGCTTTTTTTGCCCAACGTCTTGCCCTCGGCAATCAGCACTGGCTCAATCCGGACGGGCACGACCTCGCGAGCTGTCTGGATGGGCCAGGGGGGCATCGGTCTGACCAGGGCAGGATTTGCCCAGCTTAACTGGAGCACCACAATGGCACCCAGCCTTACCTGCTGTAGGATATTGGGCGGAGTGCATCGCGCACCGCGAAGAGCCGGATATGGAGAGCCACCTCGCAGCCGTCCTGATTGCCGATGTCGTTGGTTATAGCCGCTTAAGCCAAATCGACGAAGAAGGTACGCGCGCTCGTTTTCAGACAGACCTGAAGGAAACAACGAATATTTCTTTATAACCCAGTCGGACAGATTCGAGTTTTCAGTTGTAAAGTGAGATGGGATCAGCAGGATTGTAAACTCGTCCGCCCAACCCAGAGCCTTGAACGACCCAGCGTCACCGTATTGGCGCCCTAGTTTCAGGTATTGCGCTGTTTACGAGCGTGGCCACACCCCGGAGGAGGTCGTTTGGCCCCATGCATACCCGTCGCCAGTGCGTTTGCTGTCGCTGTCCTTATATATAATTTCTGCGCTAATACCAGGATGGATAGATGCCCGATCGCGCATGCGCCCTACGATGCTGCTCCAGTAGCAGTTCCCTAATGTCTGCCGCAGAGACCGGTTTGCCAAAGAGGTATCCTTGACCGAACTGACAACCGAGCTCGCTCAGTTGGCGCACCTGCTCAAGAGATTCAATACCCTCTGCAATCACACGCATGTCCAACCGGTTCGCCATGTCCATGATAGCTGCGACAATGACTGAACTTGCTTTTCCTATGGCCAAAGTTCCCACGAAGGACCGATCTATTTTTATGACGTCGACCGGGAAGCTCATCAGATGGGTAAGGGAAGCGTATCCCGTGCCGAAATCATCAAGTGCAACAAGCAGTCCTTTATCGCGGAGCCGCTTTACCGCTTTTGCCACGAACTGGTCGCTGCCGCCCATAAATACAGACTCGTTAACCTCCAGTACGATGTGTTTGAGCGGGACGTTTTGTTTGGCGAAGCATGCCTCGATCTTCGCCTGGAGATTTCCGTATTGAAAGTCCCCGGTCGTCACGTTGATGCCGACGTGCTCCACGGGGATTCCAAGATCCAACCATTCGCGAATGTCGGAGGCAACCTGGTTCAGCATTATCTCAGTAACACGCGAGGCTATCTTGGTATCGGAGAACGCAGCGGCAAAATCGCCGGCCGGGGAGACAGTGCCTTTCAGATCGGTTATGCGGACCAAAGCCTCCAGGCCTACAATTTCTGATGACGCCAGCTGTGCTATCGGTTGGTAATGTGCGGTTATGCGGCCCTCGGCCAATGCAGCGTCCACAGTGCGGATTGCGCAGATACGGTCGATGATCGAGGTGCGAAGCTCGGTGCGAAATTGAACATAGCCTCCCCGGTTTGTCTCCTTTGCGTGGTAAAGCGCAAAATCCGCATTCTGCCGCAACGTATTTGCTTCAACGCCGTCGGCTCCGAACAGGGCTCCGCCGATGGTGACGCTGGGAAAAATTGTGTCCACTCCAGCAGTTACGGGACCGCTGGTTCTGTGAAGAATGCCTTGAGCAGAGGCAGCCAGATCTTCTGCAGTTGTGACACCATCAATGATGACTGCAAATTCGTCCCCACCCAGCCGGAAGGCTGTCTCCCCGGGACGGTCCTTGCCAATCATGTTGGCCACACTTTTGATCAGGAAGTCGCCTACCAGGTGTCCCATAGTATCATTGACAGATTTCAAATGATCGATATCTACCAGAAGAAGCCCGAAACCGGCTTTGTCGTGAACCCGCCCGCAAAGCGTTTCATCAAAGCGGGTTCGATTGGAAAGCCCGGTCAGCGCGTCAAAGTATGCAAGCCTATAATCGCGCGCCTGCACCTCTTCATGCTCGATGGCAATAGCGCACAGATGAACACAGGTCTGAACGATTCGCCTCTCCAGTTCATCAGGGGTCCGGACTGTTCTGTAATAGAAAGCAAATGTACCCACCACGCGGCCATCGCGCGACTTTATAGGAGTAGACCAGCAGGCTCGAAGTCCAAGTGGCAGAGCCAGAGCCTTGAAATCGGCCCAGAGCGGATCGGATTCTATATCTGAAACGATTACGGCTTCACCTCGATAGGCTGCCGTTCCGCACGATCCGACGTTGGGGCCAGCCTGGATGCCCTCGAGCGCCTCAGAATAGGCGTCAGGCAAACTGGGTCCCGCCAGCGGATGAAGCTTCTGGTCCGGGTCTACTGTCAACACTGAACATACGATGGCCGGGACCAGATTCTCGATCCTGCGGCACAGCAAACCGGCAATATCGTGCAGCGTATCACCAGAGGCCACGGCTTCCAGAATTTCATTCTGGATGTGGAGCAGGAGATCACTGACGCCAGGCTTCATACAGATTTCCACATTAGAAGGGATTTACGCACCGTTTGTGCAACACTGCCTCCTATCCGTAAATATAACATGATCCGACGGTTATTGTTGCTTAAACACTCGTCGATCAGCGCGGCCTGCAAAGGTGTTTTGGGGCTTGTGAGAATTGGCCGTATTTACGTGGTGCTCGGCATGTGAGACATCTTCAACCCCGCCGCTATCGAGTACAACTGCTCGGACTGTGCTTCGAAAGTCCCATAACCATTCGACTGGAGCTGCATTCACCAGTTGAATTTTCAAGGATTTATCCTTCGAAGTCATTCTTCCAGTACAAAACTGCCGAGGATGAGAGCTTTTCTTGAAAACTTCGTCTCTGACCTGCAAAACGCCTGGATCACTTCCCTCTGTCGCGTTTTCGGCGACCGTTGGCCGTTGGCCGGCATTCAAAGAGGTTGATGGTTGTTGTGACGCGCACCGTTCTGCGCCAAACGGCTATGCGGGGCAGGGTCTTATTTTGCTAACGGACGCCTCGCCCCCGCCCTAGGGCACCTCTAGCAGGACCTCCTCTTTTCTGGCGAAAAGCGGAATAAAGTCCGGACTGAGCCTGAAATTCAGCTGCGAGATGTCGTTCAAGTGATCCGCGACTTTCTCGACCGCCGGCAGAACGGTTTCCAGGCGCGACGCGGAGACGATGCGTATCCCAGGTACCAGGAGCTTGGGTTCGCCGCGAAGGGCGCTGCTCAGTTCATTCTTTTTCGGCAGGATCTGCTTTTCATAGCTTTCTTCTACCCTATCCAACGCTTCGTTCAGCGCCTTCATATAGGCCCGCTTGTGCTTTTCGTAATCCTTGTCACTCACCTTGGTGCTGGTCAGAACGGCTGCCCACTCCTCCCAAATTGCCAGGCACTCCTTATTCCAGAACCGGAGCACGTGCCTATTATACCACTCGCGCTCCAACTCCGAGAGTTGCAGGTAGCGAACGTCAAACTGGTACTGCGGCGCGTTGCTAGCACCCACCAGGCGCGTGAACAGTTGTGACGGCACAACCTTCTGTTGATAGGAGTTCCAGATGGTGTGCGTCGTAACAGGCTCCCCTGGCTTCAGGATAGGAATCGAGCTGATCGGCATATCCAGGTCGCTGCTGAAGCCATTGGCTGTGAGATCCTCGAGGAATTTGATCGTGACATCGTCGGGGTTCGAAGGATCTGTCTCGTCAGACGCCTGCTCCCACGCAGTCATGGTGCTCTTCAATTCATCATTGTCGGTTACCGAGCTGTACTCGTTGTGTTGTACGACCACGCCGAAATTGCTGGTTTGTATCACCATACCGACGTGAAGAGGCAGACGCACCCAACGCGCACGAATTTGGCCGGCAAGCTCCACGTGTGCCCCGTTGATCCGGTTCAAGACCGACAAAAGCACGTAAGCCGATTTTACCGAGTGAACCCCGCAGTCGTGAAGTAATCGGCCGATGAGGTTACGCGGAAACGTATGTGTCAGATAGTTCGGGGGTCCTTCCGTCAGATTGAGCCTGGAGTGAGTCGTCACTTGGCCGAAATACACGCTGGCCGTTTCGACGGTCTCACGCCAGGCATTGACACCTGCCTTGCTCTTGTCCGCGGCGGTTTGGGCCTGGCGAGTGAACTCGATGAGTGTCTCTGCAAAAACGCTATACAGGAACGCGATCAACTCGTCGTTCTCGACCAGCCTGAGCCGCCCGCCATGTCGCCCGTTGATCAGGGCGCGCCGAAATGTGTGCGCTGGCGCCGGACGCCTGTTGGGCTCCCAAGCGTGTCCGTAAGTGATCAGTAAGTACGCAAGTTGACGATCTCTCGACACCTGTATGTTGCCGATCCTTTCGCCGCGGACGTGCGGCTCGTGCGTATCTTCACGATCCAGCGAGTTGAAGATGACGCTGCGAGCATTATGCGGCTCAAACGCGTCGAGAAAGCGGTGGAGTTTCGCGCGACCACGTCCATAATGGAACTCGGTGATGCGTATCACTTTGTTCAGAATCATGGTGCGGCGGTCGTTCTGCCGCTCCATTTCATCGTATATCTTCCCTGCTTTCACGTCCCTCGGAAGATCCTTCGGACTTAGAAGCCTCCACAGCGACAGTTGCAGATCTTGCAATTTGCGCAGACCGGAGGCGTCATTGCTATCTTGCTCCAGTTTCGCGACTGCGAATTCGAGGAGCTGCTGAAAAAGCATTTGCAGAACGCGATAGAATTGCTCGATCGCCTCAAGCAGTTGCTCGGGCAGTACTCTCTCGTGAAAGGACGGTCCTTCGGGCGGCGCACCCATCCTCGGAGCTGGGGGCAAATCGGCCTTCTCGAAATGTCGCATCGCGCCCTCCAGCCCGTTCAACGCCCGCTGCCACTCCTTCTCGCGATTGGGCAGAGTCAGCAGCCCCAATGATCGCGGCTGCTTCTTCACGATCGTAACGATGCCGTCCCAATTGCCTGCCACGCGCCTGTTCTTATCGCCGAACAGGGTTTGGGGCCAATTGACCAGGAGCTGGAACTCCTCAAACCATCCACTCAAAAGGATGCGGGCCATAAGAGAGTGAAAAAGCTCGTAGGATATGGCGTGTAAAGGATCTTCAAAACCGGACAGCTTGACGAGATCGCGCGTAAGTCGCGCGACAGCAGACCTCTCGCCCAGTTCGACGGCTTCGCAGAGCCCTTTGAGGACGACCAAATCGCTGACGTTCGGAGGATTTCTCGCGATCGCGTCGTCCACCTCCCTGTAGAAAACGCTTGCGCTTGAGCCATTCGCCATAGTCGCGCTCGAACTCTAGACCTTGGGCCTCCATTTCCACTCGTTCGGCGACAACCGCTCCCATTCGGGCAGCGTGTGACCCTTGCGCACCAGGACGGCCGTTGTCGGCAGATGCGTTTCCCACGGCTCGCCAACCGGCACTTCGCCGCGATCGCCTCCGGTGCGCTCCTTGATTTCATCGACGATCGGCTTGTAGAGAGGATGATCGATCGGCGGCTCGCCCTCATCGTTCCACACGTGCCCCTCCTGCATGAAATAGGAGACCGCCGCTTCGAAACCCACCCGAACCGGCACGACGACGCGCGCGTAGCCCGCCTTCAGGAACTCTTCAAGTTCGGCATCCATGTTCCGTGCACGGAATCGGTCTGCCCATCCTCCGGGTCGTGCCCAGAAATAAGGGTAGAAGACATACTGGATTTGATCCCACTCGAAGGCATGCTCGAAGAAGCGGATGATCGCCCCGTCGGCTTTGGCATCCTCGATGTCGAAGTGCGGCGGATAGAGTGAGCCGCCGCCGGTGTGTGCGGTGTTCAATAGGCCGGCATGTTCATTGCGAATGAACGCGAGGCAGTGCTTTTTCAACTCCGTCCGGATGATCCGTTCATTAACGGACGGCGGATTGCCGAACTCAAAGGCGAGCCCCTTTTCCGCTTCTTTCTTCTGTTTCAGCGTCTCGACTTCTTGCTGATACCTAAGCAAGACATTCGAATACGCCTCGGCGATCGTGTCATAGGTCGATGTGGCCCAGTCGCGCAGCCCTTCGGCCTGGCGCTGGAAGGTGACCTTCGTGTGCACACTATAGTTAGCGGTCTCATGCGCGAAAATATGGATGGTGAGCTTGTCGTCGTCGGCGTAGAGGCCGCCGTCACTTGGGAATACCGTCACGCGATTGGCATTGGGACGGTAGAAGCGAAGAGCTCCTTCTTGAACATCGATCCGCTCGTCCTGCGCCGTCGGACGCCAGTAATCGTATTCGTTGCCGAGACTGAAGGCGAAGTGAGGGTCCTCGTCCGTGACGCCCATCACCGTCGTCAATGCCCAGACGGGTCGGTAACCCTTCGGAATCTGGATCTCGATTTGGTTGCGGCTGCGAGGCTGATTCTCCTCTGAGTCGTTGCCCAGGCCTTGTGTGACGCTCGCGCTCCTCACCAGGAAAATCGGTGGTGGCGCCCTAAGACCTTTGGTGCCGTAACGGGCACCAAGACGCAGATAGTTGCCCTCGTGAATGTGGCTCGCGTCCGGTGCCTCGACCTCCAGTCTGATAGGCGGAATAGGCAATTCCGGATCCGGTTGCGGCATCTTTTCGAGGTGCCACATGTACGACGCCGGCTCCGGAATCATAAAGTCGAACATCTGGCGCAGCCCGTAGTTGAACACCTGCGACTCGTAAATCTTGTCGACGAACTGATAGATGCCTGCACTGTGCTCGCCGCTGTCATTTGTCAGGCGATGCTCGTTTACTTCCTCGACTTCGCGCAGAATTGTAAGCCGCCGTTCTTCTCGGACACGCTCGACAATGCGCTCCTTGGAGCGCTCGACGACGTCCTTTGCGTAGGTGACGGAGTTCTTAAGTCCATTTTCCTCGCTGGTTTGGTTGCTCACATCGAACTTGCTTTCGAACTCTACAGTCGGGCCGTACTTGCCGGAGAGTGACAAACCGAATCCGACCTTCTGATCGGCTTGCTGGGTGCGCGTGGTCTCGCGGTTAAGCTCGAAACGCTCTGTAGTTTGCAACTCGGTCTCTTTTTCGTGCTCCTGCTCTTTAAGCGTGCTGATCACTTCTTCGGTTCGGTTGAGCTGGCGATGGGTACGGAGTTTGGATTCACCGTCGAGAATATTTTCGATATGCGCAATTTCGCCGGCTTCATAGCGCTTGATTTGCTGTTTTACCACGAGCAGATCGGCGACACCGACCGCACTCAATTGGGCAGGACGCGGACTCGGCGCCGGTGGTTCTCCGGGCGTTTCCTCTGGCTGAGACGGCGTCAGCGCGCCATTGATCGCAGCGACAAGCTCACCGATATGGGTGTCTGCCAGCGACACACCGAGTTTTTCCAGCGTTGACTTTGTCCTAGACGACAAACGCTTGATGGCGCTGGCCTGCAACGTGAACATGCCACGCGCGATTGACAGGTTAAGATCGCGGATCGGATCGAGCCTCTCAAATTCGCGCTGGGCGCTTACCAGATCTCTGGACTCGCGCAGCGGATTGAACAGCGGGGGGTTGACAATCGCGGACGGCCTTGCCGTCGCGGATCGCAGCGCGGGCACATGGACCGTCGAGGCTGAGTCAACTGGCGACCTGCCGGGCGCTGACTGGCGAAATTCGGACTTCGCGGCACGCAGAAGCGTGAAGCGAAACAAACTGTTGTCGGCGCTGCCTGCCATCGCACGAACGCTCCTTTTCTACGCCGAGTTTCGGTGAGCTTGTTGTAGCGTATCGGGAGCCGGCAAATGCCGGTCTCGGACGACATACCTTTCGACCGCATGCCCCGAACCGAATCCTCCAACCATTCACATTTCAGCCCTTTGCAGGCGCTGGTGTTTCCCGGCCCACACGCGCCTCAGTCCAGATCCCCAAGGTATAAACAAGCTCAAATGCCGCGGAAGTACGTTACAGTTACAATGCCAGTCCGTTGCAGCCGCTTTTGGCGCGCAAAGACTTTTATAACGTCCGGACATTGCTGCAGATCAGCGATTGTGGAATTCGAGCCACCAATCAAATCGCTCATTATCTGCTGTTTCAAAGAAAGTTTCCTGACAGGCATGATGTGAAGCTAAGCAGCATCAATCCAACGCTCTTCTTTCAGGTCGCGCCAGGACATTGATTTCCCTGTGTTAGCCCGGCTACCTCAAAGTGGAAGCAGGCTGTGGCTATCGGCGACGGCATGATTGTCGGCAGCCGTATCATCAGTAGCTCATCGACATGAAGACTGCTGATGCCAACAACATCACCCTCGCTAGAAGAGATGAAAGATCCCAAAATCTCCGCTCTTCTTGGCTCCCGATTTCAGCGGCGATCTGTAGGAGCGCAACCGCTGCGTCATGTGACAGGTATCGCGTCACTTGCTAAGGTCGCATCAGGGCGAGCTTGTCGAAGAGATCGTCCAGTCCACGGCGATGAAACGCATATCTTTGTCCCGTCGCTTCGACCCTGTGCCTTGATGCCTCTTGCGGATTTCCGGAATGAAACGGCGGATGGGGTGCATATTCCAACCAGAGCTGAACCGTTTCGGCTTCATCTCGACCGACGGTCTCTTCTAGCAGGGAAAAAGCGAAATCGATCCCTGCGCTGACACCTGCCGCACTGACAATGCTTCCCTGTGTTACAACACGTTCGCTCACCGGAATTGCGCCGAAGGACTTCAGATAATCCAGGAAATACCAATGGGTGGTTGCCCGTTTGCCCTTGAGCAGGCCGGCTGCGCCGAGCACCAGCGCTCCCGTACACACGGATGTGGTGTATCGAGCCGCCTTGGCCTGACTGCGAATGAATTCAAGCGTTTCTTCATCCGAGAGCAGGGCGCCGGTACCTTCACCGCCCGGCACGATCAGAACGTCTAGCTGTCCAATGTCCGAAAACGTCTTGGTTGCTTGTAGGGGAATGCCTGTCGCCGAGGGAACAGGGTTCTTGTGCTTCCAAATGAGCTCGACATCAATGCCTTCAGCCGTGGCGAACACTTCATAAGGCCCAGTTAGGTCCAGCTGCTGGACCATGGGAAAGATGAGAAATCCGACTTTGAATGGCATTGCGATCCTCCATTGTTTTACCATCGCCATCATATGTCCGTTCATCAAGGCCCGAACGCCAGAATGACAACGATTCTCGCCAAACGTCGCCGCCGGCAAATCCTCCACTCAAGTAGTCCGCAGCGCGACTTGTGGCTGGTTTTAGAGTTTGGGTGGCGCGGGACGGCGCCTGTATGTCTATGAGTATGGAGGGAATCGTGGCCGGGATGCGAACGAAGCCGCATTGCCATGACGTACAGGCAGCGCTAGCATCCCACTCGTTCTGCCGCAACCTGCTGCTAGGAGTTCGACGCACGGACCATGTCAGGGTGTAAACGGTTTAATCCTGATTGATAGTGAGGTCGATGAAGCCAAGATTCATGCTGAAGCCGGCTCGGCGCGTCGAAATCGTCACGTATGACGAAGCACAGTTGCTTGACATCTGTGGACCCCTGCAGGTGTTTGCGACGGCAAACGAGTTTGTCGCGAAGACCGGTGGCCCCGAGCCATATGAATATTGCGTCGTCTCCCGTGGCCGTAGCATCAAGACGGCAGGCCTTGAAATTACTACCGCCTTGCTACCCGATCCAGGTACGAGCCTCGATACCTTGATCGTCGTTGGCGGCAATGGTTTTCCGGACAGTTGTCGTGATCGTGATTTCCTGAAATGGCTCCAAGAGCGAGCTGCACACGCCCGGCGGGTGACGTCGGTCTGCACCGGAGCCTTCATCCTCGCGGAAGCTGGACTGCTGGACGCTCGGGTTGCAACGACACATTGGCAATTTTGTCAGGAGTTCAGCACGAGATTCCCGAAGGTGGCGCTCCAGCCGGACAGGATATTCACGAAGGATGGAAATATTTGGACGTCAGCGGGTGTAACTGCAGGAATGGATTTGAGCCTTGCGCTTGTGGAGGAGGATCTTGGGCGCAAAGCGGCCCTGGCGATTGCGCAATACCTTGTGATGTTCTTAAAGAGGCCAGGTGGACAGTCTCAGTTTAGCGTATTGCTTTCTCTTCAGGCAGATAGCCGTTTCGATCGTCTCCATTGCTGGATCAGCCAGAACCTGAACCGGGACCTAAGACTTGAGACGCTCAGTGACTTTGCGGGCATGAGTACGCGCAGTTTCAGCAGGCATTACAAGGCCGCAACCGGTAGAACGCCCGCCAATGCAGTGGAGCAAATAAGGGTTGATGCTGCTCGGCGACTTATCGAAAACGGCAAGTCGATCCCGATTGTCGCCGCAAAATGCGGGTTCGCTTCCAAGGAGATTATGCGCCGAGCTTTTATAAGAGGGCTTGGTATCAGTCCCGCGGCATATGCCGAACGTTTTGGCCGCGGAAGCCCATGATTTAGACGATCCCTAGAAGCTCGACGCCTATAAATACCGCTGCCTTCTCCGCTTATCCAATTATTTCACCTCGGTTCAGCCGGCGCGCTGGTGTCTCGGGACCTTGGTGTTCGTTGTCAAAAATTAACTTGTATCCAAATTGGAAACAAGTTAGGCTTTTTGTGTAAAGAACGTGGCAATAAGCTACGCTGTAGCCTAAAGAGGAGAACACAATGAACAATAGGGTTGTGACTTTGGTGTTAGCAACGGGAGTGTCTATCTTGGCGCTAGCTTCTGGTGCAAAAACTGCCGCCGCCTGCGATAGAACATATACGATCGGTTTCAGCCATCCGACCGGTGGAGCTGCGTTCGTGACGTCATTGAGGAAAAAGGTTGAGCGGTTCGCGCAGGAAAATGGCTGCGTAAACATGCTTATCGACAACACTCAGGCGAATAATCTGGAAACACAGCGCGTAGCCCTTGAAAGCTGGATAATCCAGAAGGTCGATGCCATCGTCGTGTTGCCGGTTGATGCCAAAGCACTTTCCGGCCTTCAAAAGCAGGCACAGGCTAAGGGCATTAAGTGGTTGACATATGCTGCACCCACGCCGGGTGCGGACGGTTCGGTCGGTTTCGATAATGTCCAGAGCGGCAGAATCCTTGCAGAGGACGCGCTCGCCTGGGTCAAGACGCGCTATCCGAACGGCGGCGTTTCAGCTGCGGTCACCACACTAACGCCTCTCAAGGGCGCGTTTATCGGCCGCTGGCAGGAGCCGCTCGACCGGTTCAAGGAGGCCGGGCTTTCCGTGATTTCGACGCAGGACTGCGGTGACCAGGAATGCGGCCTGCGCATCGCCGAAGATGCGATCCGCCAAAACCCAGATCTTCGTGTTTTCATAGGCTTCAACGATGATGCGGCCGTAGGTGCGTTGCGTGCGTTCACAAACGCCAAGATCGATCCAAACGAAGTTTATGTCGCGGGTCAGGACGGCACGCCGGAGGCCTTAGAAGCCGTCAGGGCCGGTGGCGCATATCGCGCATCCGCTGCAATCCTTCTGGACAAGTTGGCCGAACTTATCGTGAAAAACTCGATCGCCGCCGCAACCGGCGCACCCGGCAGCAACGAACAGGTCGGCGTCGAACTAGCAACTCAGCGCAATTCTGCCGAACTGGAAAAGCTCATCGCCCAGTACAAGGATTGAGGCGATGGAAGCTCGGGCAGCGAAGGGGCTTCGCATCCATTCAATCCGAAAGGCATTTGGAACGCACGAAGTCCTAAAGGGCATCGATCTGAATTTGGAACCAGGTTATGTTCACGCTCTCCTCGGCCCTAATGGGGCCGGGAAGTCGAGCCTGCTTAGCTGTCTAAGCGGCGCGATCGAGCCCGATAGTGGATCGATCATCGTAGATGGTAGGCAGTATCACAGCCTGACGCCGACAGAAGCGTTCGGCGCCGGCATCAGCATCATCTACCAGCACTTTCAGCTCGTGGACTCACTTTCATGCAGTGACAACATTTTCCTCGGTCGAGAACTTCGCACCCGCTTCGGCGCGATCGATTTTGCCGAGCAGAACCGACAGACACGCGCTCTTTTCAACTCACTTGGGGTCGCGATCAACCCGGCTACCATCGTCGGCAGCTTGAACATTGGCGAACAGCAAATCGTGGAGATTGCAAGAGCTCTGTCGCGTCGGCCATCCGTCCTCATCCTCGACGAGCCCACGGCAGCACTCAGCGAAAAAGAGGTGGAGGCTCTGCTCGCGCTGGTTCGCCGGCTTGCCGACGAGCATGGGTTAACAATCGTGTATGTCACCCACCTTCTCGATGAGGTCATGCAGGTTGCCGACACAGTGACGGTCATTCGGGACGGCGCCGTGTTGTGGCAACGTGCGAGAACGTCAATTGAGCTGGACGACATCATCTTTGCGATTTCGCCGGATGCAATCGAGGCAACCAGACGGACCAGGACGCTGGACGATCGTGTCTTATTGGGGGTCGAAGACCTGAGGACAAACTGGAGCGGGCCAATCTCCTTTGATGCCCGGGATGGCGAGATCATTGGCGTTTTCGGCATTTTGGGCTCCGGTCGAACGGACCTTTTGGAAGCCCTCGCCGGTGCCCGGCCACGTACCGGCCAGGTGCTTCTGGACGGCGGTTCAGTTGAAGCAACGGGACCGGGTTCGGCACGCGAGAGCGGTATCGCCCTCGTGGCGTCGGACCGAAAGCAGCAGTCCCTGTTCGGCGAGCTGAGCGCCATGGAGAATCTGCTGATGCCGCACTACGGTCAGACGGCACGACCAATCCGCCTTAAGGCGCGCGAGCTGAGTATCTTCGAGCGAATCAGCCGGTCAATCGGGCTGCAACCAAATGATCCACACCGTGACGCCGACAAGTTTTCAGGTGGCAACGCCCAAAAATTGGTGATTGGCCGATGGATATCGGGTCTGGATGCGACGCGGCTGCTTCTGCTCGACGAACCGACGCAAGGGGTAGACATAGGCGCTCGCCGTGACCTTTATGCTCTCTTGCGCAGCTTTGTTGACGTCCCGGGGCGCGCGATTGTCTTCGCGTCGAGCGATCCTGAGGAGCTCATAGCTCTGGCAGATCGCGTGTTGATTTTATCGGCCGGTAAAATCGTTGCCTCTGTCAATCCGCGTGTCGGCGAACAGGCGCTTATTGCGCTTGCGCACGGGCATTCATTTCATGCTGCGGCAAATCAGGACAACTCGCATGACCCAAATTAGCAATGTTTCTATCAAGAATGGTTCAATGAACGGCAATCTTTTTTCTAAACGTCACTTGGGGACGTTTGTGATTACCTGGCTGTTGCCGATTTCAATCATCGCACTAATGATCTACTTCGCTGCCAAGAGCCATGTTTTTCTGTCCACAGACAATCTCTTGGCAATCGTGTCCCAGAATGCTCCGACATTTGTCGTCGCATCTGTCTTCGCGCTTTTGCTGATGGCCGGGTATGTGGATTTGTCCGTCGGCTCGACACTTGCGTTGGCCGGGGTGACGGCCGGTATTGCAATGAACAATTGGGGTTTGATTCCCGGCGTGTTGACCGGAGTCGCGGTCGCCACGACGACAGGTGCGGTTAACGGCGTTCTCATCGGCTACTGGCGTTTCTCCCCGATCGTCGTCACCCTTGGGGGACTCGCTGCCGAGCGCGGCGTCGCGCAGTACCTCGGGCAGGGGTCAGTCTATGGCTTTCCTGACGTGTTTGTTGATTTCGGATCAGGTGATGTCTGGGGCATTCCAAATCTTGCGATCATCGCGGCCATCATCTGTGGCACCGTGTTGCTCGTGACAGTCTTCTTTCCCATCGGTCGCCGTATCATCGCTATCGGTGTCAATCCGCGTGCCGCTTTCTTGCTTGGTATCCGGGTCAACTTCATCATCTTTGCTCTCTATACGCTAACGGGATTCGCTGTTGGCATCGCCGCCCTGTTGATGATTGCCAGGCTCAACAGCGCGCCGTCGGGAACGCTGGGTGTCGGTTTCGAAGTTACCATTCTTACCGCTGTCTTGCTTGGAGGTATCCCTTTCACAGGTGGTAGGGGCAGTATCTGGCGTGTGTTGGCAGGGGTCTGGTTGATGGGAGTTTTGCGAAATGGCCTGACACTGATGAATGTCGGTACTGAGTTCAGCCTGATCATCACGGGAGCAGTTCTGGCATGTGCAGCTGCGCTCGAGGCTGTGCGGGGTTACCTCAAACAGAAGGAATGACCTCAGCATTTTTCCCGCTGGCGAAGAGCGCAGATTGCCAAGCCTACCGAGAAATAGCGCCTTGATCCCTACCAAGGCAATGAATTGCGCATATGGGAGATGACGATGCAGATCGAAGCTTACCTCGAGGAATGGTCCCTGTTGCCTGGCGAAATTGTTCGCATGGCGGTGAGCACCGAACACCCGACCGTTCGAGTAAGACTCGAGCGTGTGACGCGTGGCCCGCGTGACCGGAACACGGTTGCAAATCATTCCTTTGGAACAGTTGTCGAGGGGGTGGACGTAACCGTCGCGGGGCGACGCCAGTCTACCGCCATGGGCTCTTTCGCCGAGCTGCCGCTTCGCCCCGGTGCTGCAGGGCGCGGCTACTCCGCTCATCTTTGGTTTCTGTCAAGCGTACCTGATTGGGACGTAAACCAGACCATCTTGGCCTTCGCGACGGAGCGCGACTCCAGGCGAATCGCGGTCGGCGTGTGTGGTAGCAAGCTGTATGTCAGCTTGGATAGCACGGTCGAGAAACTCAATCTGTCCATTGATGCACACGTATGGTATTCTCTTGTCATCAATGTCGAGGAGATTGCGACGAAGACACGAGTCACCGTCGACGTGTCGCAAGCTGACACATTGCCATCGAGAGCATTGCGCAATGTAGAGGCCGCAGATTTCGACGCCGCCTACCGCCCAGCAGCGCTTCTTACCCTTGCAGCGATGGCGTGCGACGATATCGGCTCCGCCATCGACGGCTTCAACGGGAAGATCGATAGTCCCAGATATTTCAGTCGACCCCTCGCGACGCCCGAACGAGAAATGATTCACAGAGCCGGCGATGCTGCTCCCAAAGCCGATCTTGCCTGGGTTATCGGCGAACATTTCAGTTCGCAAGACATTCGGGAAGAGGCGGGGCGTGTTCCACCAGGACGGATCATCAACGGAGCGGAACGGGGCGTAACGGGGCGAAATTGGACGGGTGAAAGCGACTCGTTCCACGAGGTGCCTGAACAATATTCGGCAATCTACTTCCATTCTGACGAAATGGTCGATGCGAACTGGGACTACAATCTAGAATTTAAACTCCCCGAAGATAGTGTCAGCGGCGTATATAACGTCGTTCTAAGCGCCGGCGGGTTTGAAGACAGGTATCCTCTGTTCGTGCGTGGTAAGCCGGAAGCTAAAGCGGACGTACTCTTTTTAATCCCCACCAACACTTATCTCGCTTATGGCAACGATCACTTCGCCGGCGCCGACCTTACAAGCGTCCTCGGCCATGATATGTTGGTTTCTGAAGACGAGAGATATCTCAATCAGCATCCCGAATTTGGGCTATCCTGTTACGATGTGCATGCGGACGGAAGCCCAGTGCGCTACAGTAGCCGCCGTCGACCGCTTGTGAATGTGCGCCCGCATTATCCGAATTTTCTGACTGGTACATTCCGGCATCTGGCCGTGGACCTCTTCTTTGTGGAATGGCTGGAAAGAACCGGCCATTCCTATCATGTCGCGACAGATGAGGATCTTCATCTCTCCGGATCGGAACTCCTGTCGAAATACAAGGTTGTGATTACCGGATCCCATCCGGAGTATTGGACTTCACAGGCACTGTCGACGCTCGACGCGTACCTGCGTGAGGGCGGAAGGATGATGTATCTGGGGGGCAACGGGTTCTACTGGGTCACCACCCACGACCCGGCCCGCCCCTGGATTATTGAAGTACGCCGCGACAATGCGGGGCTGCGCGCCTGGAACGCTCCGCCCGGTGAACGCACGCATGCTCATACCGGCGAGCCCGGGGGGCTATGGCGTTACCGCGGAAGAGGGCCAAACAAAATCTGTGGTGTCGCCTTTGCAATGGAAGGATGGTCAAAGGCGCAGGGTTACAAGCGGACGAGCGAGAGTTATGGGGCAAAGGCCGGCTATTTCTTCAAAGGAATTGGAGAGGATCTCATAGGAAATTTCGGCTACATCCTTGGAGGCGCCGCCGGCGATGAATGCGATCGTTTCGACCTCTCGCTGGGGTCGCCGCCCCAAACAATTATCCTCGCCTCCGCGACCGGCTTTGGCGTCGAATACCAGATCGTCAACGAGGACATGCTGATCCCGATGCCTCATCAGGACGGGACCACGCGACCCGATCGAGTCCGTTCCGACATGGTTTTCGTGCCGATACACGGTGGAGGCGGGGTTTTTTCGGCAAGCTCGATCGCATTCGTAGGTGCCATCGCCTGGAACGAGTTTGAAAATAACATAGCAAAGCTGGTCAACAACGTTCTGGATGCGTTCATCAGTCGAGATTCACTGCTAGACTAGAGGTAGGCATACCCCTCGCATTTTTGCTCGCTCCGACGGGACTGCCGGACGGACCAACTGACCATTGCAGCTTGGTCCGGGCCGCGCACCGCCGGGCGGACCTCCCAGCGACTACGCGCTCCGCATCACCCGGTCGACGTGCTGCAGACGCGACTATTTCAGCAGCCTTCGCCGGACGAGGACCTATTGTCCGAAGTTGAATATTGCCCCGTGCGCGTCACCCTGCACAAGGCGAATAGCCAGCGAACAACCGGAGCCCAACAAATTCCGCTTTTCTGCGTGGGATCAGCCTTTGCCGCGTGCCGTTATGCATTCTTGGATGGCGCGGGTGATCAGATCCGAGACCCTGCTTCGCATAGTCTCGTCGATCAGATAGCTGTTGCGAACTTCGATATAGGCGGCAGGAACATTCGCATCGAGCCCGTGGCGCTTCAAGGTGTACCAATCGCTGGTGCGGAAATCGTAGGGCTCATTATCTCCGATATCGATGTCCTCGAATTTTTTTAACGCCTCGATCAATCGTGGCGCGAGGCGTTCGTCCTCACGCCACATGACGCCGATTTCACAGCTTCGGACCTGATTTGCCCAAATCGGTGAGAACGAATGCAGAGAGATCAGCAACGGCGGCTCCCTCCCACCGAACATCGTCCATCTATCAACAGCCTTTTCCACAGGAGTTCGGGCGATCCTGTCTCTGAGTGCTATCTCCTCCGCCGACAAATCTAAATTGCCCGGAATCGGGATGCCCCCCATGTCGAGTTTAAAACAGTCCGGATCGTTGGAATGGCGATTATAGTCGAGGAACAGGCGCGAATAGTTTGATACGATCGCAGTCGCTCCGAGTCTCTGTGCGACTTCAATCGTCAGATCGGCGGCGCCGAGGTCGGCTCCGAAATGGGTCGCGAAAAAAGCGTGCGATATTCCGAGGTTGTTCCACGCTGAAGGTACCGAATTCCTACCGTGCTCGCACAGTAGGACGACATTCGGATAGCTCATTCCGGGTCGGATATCGACAGCGCCGCTGACATAGCGGTCGACATCCGCTTGCGTGAGCTTTTGGACGTCCATCATACAGCCTTTACATGGAAGGATTTTGATGCGGTGACGCCGAGTAGACCGTCACGGCCGTTAACGCGACCAAGGCCCGAATTCTTTTCTCCACCCCAAGGCAGGTATAGGTCTGCGTGATCGCAGCGGTTCACGAACACCGTCCCTGTTTCCAGTTGATCGCCGAGCTCTACACCTCGCTCTGTATCGGCAGTCCAGATGCTGGCAGTAAGACCAAACTCGCTGTCGTTCATCAGCAACACCGCCTCTTCATCGCTGGCAACCTTTTGAATGCATGCCACGGGGCCAAAAAGCTCGTCCCGCATGATGCTCATCGAGTGATCGAGATTTGTCAGCAGCGTGGGTGTGACATAGGCGTTTTCGTCTGTGGCCAAACCTGCGAAAGTCTCTGCGACATATTTTTTTGCCCCATTGATAACAGCGTCTGCGATCTGGGTTCTCACGTATTCGGCTGCGGCGTGCTTGACCATCGGCCCGATCGCAGGAGCTTCCGTGATCGGATTGCCAACGCTCCAGTTCTGCATCTCCTGCTTGAAGCGCTCAACGAAAGCATCATGAACAGATTCGTGAACGTAAATCCGTTCTACAGAGCAGCACGACTGACCGGAGTTTGAGAAACTGCCGTCGGCGATGTCCGCTACCGCCGAACCGATATCGGCGTCAGGTCGAATATAGGCCGGATCCTTGCCGCCGAGCTCCAGATGCACATGTGTCAGCGTACCAGCCGCGGCTTTGTGTATCTCGAGACCCCCGCGCACCGAGCCAATGAAATTGATGGCCTTTACCCGACCCGAACTGATGATCTCGCCAGCCGTTCGATGGTTGACTGCGATGGTTTGGAGCACACCTTCAGGCGCGCCGATGGCTGCGAGCGCTTCATTGATAACTTCCGCGACGAGCGCGGTCTGGTCGGAGTGCTTGAGGATCACCGTATTACCGCCGAGGACAGGCGCGACGATCAGCCAGGGAAGAAGGCCGAGCGGATAATTCCAGGGCGCGATGGAAAAATGAATCCCCTGGCCGGATCGGCGGACATGACGTTCAATTGATGGTTCGCTTGGATAGGGTTCGTGTTCAAGAACCGAAACCGCCTCGATATGTTTTTCAGACACTAGCTTGAAACGAGCGGTCTCATCCGCCTGTGCGATCGGGCGCCCGATTTGCCAGGCCACGATCTCGCCTAGATGCTCCTTTCGTGCCAAGAGGGCATCCGCCAGAGCAGTGATAAGACTGGCGCGCTCGGAGATGAGGCTGGATCTCCACGTCCGGAAGGCGGCCCCAGCACGATCCAGTGCGGCCGCCACGTTTGAGGACTCCGAATAAGAACGCGTGGCATAGACGCGGCCATCGACGGGCGAAATGATCTTGAACTGATTTTCTACTGACATCCTGGTTTCCTAAATCATGTTTCCATAATCGTATGATATTTCCATATACGAAACAAGTCTCCAATTAATGTTGCTAAAATACATTTTATGTGCGAACTTTCCAAAATCGGATGCTAGGAGCAATGAAGGTGTTAACGTTTGATTTTTCAGAAAAAGTTGCCGTCGTTACGGGAGCAGGCGGTGGTATGGGGCTCGCAATCTCGAAACAGATGCTGCAGGCTGGTGGCTCGGTCCTGATGATCGACGTCAAGGAGCGGCCAGCCGAGATTAGGGAGGGTGAGCGCGTTATCTATGCGCAGGGCGACCTGACAGACGCCGGATTCGTGGAAAATGCTGTAGCTGATGCCGCGGAACGGTTTGGGCGGATCGACTATCTGGCCAATGTGGCCGGTGTTCTGTGGTTCGGGAAAGACATGAGCCTTCTCGACATGGATCTCGATGTCTGGGACCAAGTCTTCAAGATCAACCTCAAATCCATGACGCACACGGCGAGGGCGGTGGTCCCCCATTTGCGTAAGGCCGGCGGCGGGTCCATGGTCCATTTCTCGACAATCCAGTGCCTGCGCGGGGATGCCTCGCCGCAGGACGCCTATGCAGCCTCGAAGGCAGGGGTAAGCGCGGTGTCGAAATCGCTAGCCATGCAGCTCGCGAGAGAGAACATTCGATCAAATACCATCTTTCCCGGCTTGACGTTGACGCCGCTGCAGGACCGGTGGGACTCTTCCGAGAAGGTGTCGGCTGTTGGAGAACATGTTCCCATGGGACGCGTCGGCACGCCGGCCGAGCTCGCAAACGCCGCGTTGTTCCTCCTCTCAGACGGTTCTTCCTACATCACCGGTATCGACCTCATCGTCGATGGCGGCGTTCTCCTAAAATATTGAGGTAGATGATGTTGGAGGAGATTAAAAATTTACTTGCGGACGGTGACATCGACACCGTGGCGATTTGCTTTCCCGATATGGCAGGACGCCTCATGGGCAAGCGCGAGGGCGCCAAATACTTCCTTGGCGCTGCGGGGGAAGGAAGTCACATGTGCGACTATCTTTTCACGGTCGATGTGGAGGGCAATCCGATCCCGGGATTTCAATCAGCGTCTTGGGAGAAGGGTTACGGCGACTTTGTCGTCAAGCCTGATATCCGAACGTGGCGAAACATGCCCTGGCTTTCCGGCCAGGCGATCGTCATCGGTGATTGCATCCTCCCGGACGGGGCTCTCGTTCCGACCGCGCCCAGGGCGATGTTGAAGAAACAGATCCAGAAGGCAGCCGAGCTTGGCTTCAGCTTCAACTTTGCGTCTGAGCTTGAATTTTATCTATATGAAGACAGCTATGACGGCTGCATCGCGAAGGATTTCAAGGGCCTTACCCCGTCCTCGCCCTACAGCCAGGATTACAATCTTCTTCGCACAACTGCTGTCGAACCGCTGCTCGCCGAGCTGCGAGCAGCTCTCGATGCCATGGGTATCGAGGTGGAGACGACAAAAGGCGAATGGGGACCGGGCCAGCAGGAGATCAGCCTCAGATATGCGGATCCGCTTACCAATGCCGACAATCATGTCTATTATAAGCAGGCGGTCAAGGAGATCGCCGCCAAACACCAGAAATCAGCTACATTCATGGCTAAGCCCAGCTCGGACATCGCCGGATCCAGCTGCCACATTCACGCATCCCTATGGTCGGTCGATGGATCGCGTTCTCGCTCAGTGGATCCATCATCACCCGATGGGTTATCGAAGGAGTTCAAGCATTTTATGGCTGGCGTAATGGCCCATGCGGCTGAGATCACATTGTTTTTCGCGCCGAACATCAACTCGTATAAGCGTTTTCAATCCGGATCGTTTGCTCCAACGCGGATTTGTTGGGGCAGAGATAATCGGACGACCGCCTTCCGTCTGGTCGGTCACGGGAAAAGCACCCGAATGGAGGTTCGAATTCCGGGGGCCGACGCAAATGTCCACACCGCATTCGCCGCCATTATTGCCGCGGGTTTGAAGGGAATAGCCGACGAACTACAGATGCCCGACGAGACCAACGGCAATGCTTACGCAGATCCCTCCCTCCACGAAATTCCAAAATCTCTGAACGAAGCGATCGCAAGAGCACACGGTTCGGCCATGCTGCGCCAGGCTTTCGGCAACGTGGTAGTCGACCACTACGTCCATGCCGCCAAATGGGAGGTATACCAATATGACGGGTTCGTGACGGATTGGGAAAAACGCAGGCTGTTCGAGCGCATCTAGTCCCGGCACATCAAGCCGGCAATAATCTGAGTCCGCGATCGCCCACAGAACTCTGCCTTGCTGCCTTGCCGAGATCTCCCGATCTCATCTGCACCGCGTCCATCCCGTCTCAAATCTGGTGAGCAAGTTTGAGCATTGATTGCACCTTTAACAACAATGTTTCCCAATACGAACGTTCTTGCCATTGCGCAACTTGCTTGAACAGATGAGCCAAGGTAAACGACACAGTCGATGCCGTTGCGGATTTGCCGCCGGTGTTCGCTGGAGGAGAAGGCATGTCCGCCGCCGCGCTGCAAATACGCCATTACCGCAAACTCAAGCACTTGAGCCTACGCGATCTTGCGAAGACCTCCGGCATTTCCGCGTCCCAGCTTTCAAAACTTGAGACGGGCAAGGCAAAATTGACGATCGAGATCGCACTCAAGCTGGCGGGTATATTACAGGTTCCAGCGTCAATCTTTCTGACCGAACAGGCACCCGTGGCCATGGCTCGACGGTCGATAACGCGGGCTGGATCGGGCGATCATCATCAAACACCAGGCCTAGATCTTGAGATTCTCTGTCCCGATTTCAAAGAAAAGCACAATCTTTTCTGGCGCGTGAAAGTCACCGCCGCGACATTCGAGGAAAACGGGGGATGGCGGCAGCACCCTGGGCAGGAATTTCTCCTCGTTCTTTCGGGAAAGCTGCAATTGTATACGGCGTACTATGACACCATCGTGCTGAATGAAGGAGACAGTATTCTCTTCGATGCCGATCAGCCACATGCCTATGTTGCTGTAGAGGCCGAAGCAGAAATTTTGATGATTAACAGCTTCACACAGCAGAACTAGCGTAGCGATAGCTTCGAGCATGCTTGCCGATCCTGCCCACTGATGGCGGTAATCCACGTCGAACGTTTTCGGCATGACAGAGTGCGCGGCGCACCGGGTAAAGTGTGCGGCAGGATGTTCGAACAGTTGTGAGCTCTCACCTGGCATTCCAGAAGCAGTCAGTACCACCATCCAGAAAGCCCGACCCATGTAGCCCTATACGACTTAAGGATCATCGCTGATCTCCTGACTAAGCCGAGCATGATCCACAGGATGCTCACACCCGCTGCAAGCGTGAATGCTTTTATTTCGCCCGGCGACAATCAAGACCGACCTTATGCGTTGCTGAAGAACATACCGCGAACATGACCGGTCTTGATGCATACAATCCATATTTCTCGGCTGCCTCCAGAAATTCTATAGTGCTTCCGCACTTGGGCGAACAGATCCAACGGAAGCAATCCGCCCGATCATAGGTTACTGTGAATAAGCACCAATTCCACCACCGCAGCCCCACGCTCGGTACAAGACAGCGTCGCCACTTCATTGGTAAACTGGGCTTTGCGTACGAACGGTTTGTCTCTTGCACGCATTATACGGCGTCTAGATTGGGCTCCTGATTCACGGGCGTTTTTGCTCACCGGAGCCGCTGGGTATGAGGCTCGGACTATTGAATGAAACGGACAGCGCCGTGAAGAGCCTGGTTTGGGGAACTGTGCGTGCTGGAGCGCGCGGTTGGATGTTTACAATCTGGCTCAGCCACTGCGGTCTCGATGGGAGATGTCTGCCCGTAGACCGCTGAAGCACAGCTCCGTCAGGACCCGCAACGGCTGGATCGTTTTCTTCCCCTGCTGCCAAAGCATAGTCAATGCTCGTTGCTGGTCTGCCTCAATCACCACGCGGCACTGGCTTTTGTAGTGTTCTTGGTCGTCTATTCGTCAAGCTCAGTCTTTGTTCCCTGCAAATCCCGAAAAGATCGCTTTAATAGTTCCGCTGCTTCCACTCCTAGAGCGTTAGCGAGCCGTTCTACAACATCGATACTGGGGTTATATACGTTGCGCTCCAATGCACTGATATAGGTGCGATCGATCCCCGCCCGATGCGCAAGCTCTTCCTGGGACAGGTCTTTGGCCTGCCGCAGAGTTCTCAGGTTGCGTGCAAAAATCTCGCGAATATCCATAACAACGAGAGCAGACGCTTGAAGAGTATTTCACCACGGAGTATTCTCTACAAAATGGCATCCTGAGAACCAGTTTTGGTGTTTAGGTTTGTCAAGGAACGCTCGCCCTGGGTTCATCCTTCTTTTCGCGGTCGGCACTCAGCGGCAGCAAGTGATCAGGGGTAGGACCCGCGAGCGCATTCCATAATGGGATGGCCGAGATGTTTGTTCGACTATTCGGTCCCAACCACCTGGCTGCCATCAACGGAGCATCGTGCGGTGCCGAGTGCGAAAGTGCCGTCACCCGATTTGGATGCGCCCATAGACCTCGACACTGGGTTCGCCTTGCCCAGTAGCCGATGCGCCGATCCTTTGAAGGTTCAGTCGGTCTCCGGTTGGGTCCCACGGCCTATCGCAACACCTGGCCGGGCATCCTGTGATTTACTGATCAGATCCTGCACCTGCATCAATTTACTGCAAGCACAGTCGCCCTCGCTGTCGCATCCTTGCGAAAACCAGGCGAGGGTCTCTAGTGCTTACTCAATCTGAAAACAGTCAATTTCAAACGGTCCCCTCTGAGAGCAGGATCCCGCTGCGCGTCAAGAATCTGAAGAAACGCTTTGGCAGGCTCGATGTCCTCAAAGGGATTTCCATGACCGCGCAGAGCGGCGATGTGATTTCTATCCTTGGAAGCAGCGGTTCAGGAAAAAGCACCTTTCTACGCTGCCTGAACCTTCTGGAAGAGCCCACGGATGGGGAAATCTGGATTGCGGGCAGACATGTCAAGGCGAGAGGCCGTCTTGGAAGCCCCCGAGAGGTCAATGCGTTGCGCGCCAAGCTGGGGATGGTGTTCCAGCACTTCAACCTTTGGTCGTGCAAGACTGTCCTCGAAAACATCATTGAAGCACCGATCCATGTTCTCGGCATCGCCAAACAAGAGGCATGTCTTCGGGCAGAGGAGTTGCTGCTCAAAGTGGGCCTCGCCGATAAGCGTCACGATTACCCGGCTCATCTTTCCGGCGGGCAACAACAAAGGGCCGCGATCGCGCGCGCCCTGGCCATGGAACCGGAGATCCTTCTTTTTGACGAACCGACCTCGGCGCTCGACCCAGAGCTGGTCGGGGAGGTGTTGAAGGTCATCCGCTCGCTCGCCGACGAAGGGCGTACGATGCTTATCGTAACGCACGAACTCGCATTTGCCCGTCAGGTGTCCAACCACGTCGTGTTTTTTCATCAGGGGCAGGTCGAAGAAGAGGGCCATCCGGACGAACTCTTTCGCCGGCCCACCTCACCGCGGTTCAAACAATTTTTGTCGGCGCAGATAGGGGAAGGTTGCCCGTGATAGACCTGCAAGGCTTTGGCGACCAAATAGCCGTCGGTGCATTCACCACACTTCGCACGGCCTTCGCAAGTCTGGCGCTCGGTGTCTGCGTCGGTCTCTGTGGGGCACTGGCAAAGCGCAGCCGGATGCGGATCATTCGGCGCCTGGCTGACTGCTACACCACAATTGTTCGCGGTGTTCCCGAGCTGCTTATCATTCTTATCCTGTACTTTGGCGGCACCGTCGCGATGACAACGCTGTTCGGTCACTACGTCGAAGTCGATGCGTTCGCCGCTGGCGTATTTGCACTGACGATCGTTTTCGGAGCGTACGCGACCGAAGTCTTCAGAGCGGCAATCCAGGCGGTGCCCTCAGGACAGATTGAGGCAGCTCAAGCTCTTGGTCTGTCGAAGTTCTGCATGTGGCGCCTCGTTATTCTTCCGCAGATGTGGCGCCACGCGCTGCCTGGGCTCGGCAACCTTTGGCTCACGCTGCTAAAAGATACGGCGCTGATTTCCGTGGTCGGTCTTGAAGATCTGATGCGAAAGACCAGTATCGCTGCGGGATCCACCCATGACCCACTGACATTCTATTCGATCGCTGCCGGCCTCTATCTGTTTTTCACCTCCATTTCACTGGTCGGCCTGACATGGCTTGAACGATGCGCCGAACGCGGCGTCCGGTTCGCGAAATGAGACATTGGTCATGAACTTGGCTCTCATGGTCGACGTTTTGCCCCTGCTTTGCGAAGGCATGCTCCTCACGGCGCAACTGACGCTGGCCTCCGTTGCGATTGGCCTTTTCATTGCCGTTCCACTGGCGTTGCTGCGAACATCGCCGTGGCCGGTTTTCTCGCATGCCATTTTCCTCTACACGTTCCTGTTCCGCGGAACCCCGCTGTTGGTACAGCTTTTTCTTGTCTATTACGGCGCCGGCCAGGTTGAGTGGATACGTTCAAGCGTGGCCTGGAGCATGTTGAGAGAGCCCTTTTGGTGCGCACTCATCACGTTTTCCTTGAACAATGCTGCCTACACGACGGAGATCTTGCGTGGTGGACTACGCGCGGTTCCTTCCGGCGAAGTTGAAGCGGCGAAAGCGCTGGGTATGCCCTACGCGCTGCGCATTCGGCGGATCATCCTTCCCGCCGGCTTTCGGCTGGCTCTTCCGGCCTACGCCAATGAGGTTGTCTTGATGCTGAAAGCGAGTTCTCTCGCCAGTACGATCACTCTCATGGAATTAACCGGCACGGCACGCAAGATCGTGGCGCAGACCTTCTCTCCTTATGAGGTCTTCATATCGGCGGCACTGATCTATCTCGGCTTCACATTTGTGATCGTTCATCTGTTTGGCCGCCTGGAAACCCGTATGGCAAAACATCAAAAGCGCGCCGAGCCGGGGAACAACAGTCAATTGCGGGCAAGAACCGCCGGGATAATATCCGCCTCGCAGAAAGTGGCACCATGAAGCCCGCTCTGATGCCACTTTCGGGAATATGCGGTGCGGATCATGCCACCGCTGCAATGTTGCGCGGGAACTGGTACGAGATCGATCTTGATGCAATTCGTCACAATTACCGCCAACTGCGCGGCCAGCTGCCTCGCCACGTCAAGGTTTATGCCTGCCTGAAGCGCAACGCCTATGGATGCGGTGCTGGTCCTGTCGCTTGTGCATTGGCCAAGGAGGATGTCGATGGTTTCGCGGTGGCTTCTGTGCTCGACGCGGTCGCCATTCGCCAGGAAGGCGTATCTCATCCGCTTCTGCTCTATCCGGGCGCTCTGCCTGTGGCAGCACCGACAATTCAGTCGCTGGATTTGACCGTCAGCGTCTCGAGTGTTGACGAGCTGGAGCAATGGCGAGCGACCATCACCAGACCGCGTATCTTCATAAAGGTCGACCTTGGGTTCTTCCGGGCTGGAGCAACGCCTTTCGAAGCTTGTAAACTTCTCGCCAGAGCGGCAGGTTTTGCCGACGTGCAAGTCGAAGGCATTTACGCCCACATGAGCGAGTTGCCGACCACGCACACGTCAAATGCGAAAGAGCAACTCGACAGAATGCATGCCATCTTGCGCGAAGCGAGCGTTCTTGGCTTGCGCCCAGCAGTGGTGATGATGTCGAGTACAGAGGGCGTGCTAAACCATCCGGAGATGGACTTCGACGCCGTTGATCCAGGGGCACTGTTTTTTGGCCTTCCAGATTCCGACCGGCCCACCCGCCCGGTCATGTTGCGCCCGGCACTGAAAACCATTTCTGCAAGCCTGGTTTCGGTCAAGCGCCTCGACGCGTCACTCGGCCCTGTCCCTGGCATTTTCGGGGTCAATCCAGGGATGACTCTCGGGGTGATTGGCATGGGCTGGGGGGACGGGTTTCCAAGGGACGTTCCACGCGGTGCAGTGGGCCTTATACGAGGGAAACGCGCCCGGTTGCTGCCTCCCGCCCATCTTGAACACATTCGTATCGACTTGACCGATGTTCCAGACGCTCGCTTTGGAGACGAGGTCGTTCTGCTCGGCCGTCAAGGTAATCAATCCATCACGCATGAAGAAGTCGCTACCCTCTGGGGAACCGATATCGTCGGCCTCTATGCGCAGCTGAGAGATCATATTCCGAGGATTTACGCCGCCATGCAAACCACAAAGGAAATCCCCCATGAATAGTTTAAAACTGCCGCTGTCTTTGCTCTTCGCTGGCGCAATTGTCACGCAGGCAAGTGCGCAGGACGGCAAAATGATCCGGATCGCCACGGAAGGGGCCTTTCCGCCCTGGAATGCAGTCGACACATCTGGAAAACCCGTGGGTTTTGACATCGATGTCGGCACGGCGCTTTGCGCGCGTGCGAAATTCAAATGCGAATTCGTCACGCAGGCATGGGATGGTATTATTCCCGCTCTGACCGTAGGCAAGTTCGATGCGATCATGGCCGGAATGTCGGTGACGGAAAAAAGAAAGCAGGTTATCGCCTTTTCCAAACCCTATGCACTGACCTCCAATTATTTCGTTGTCAGAAAATCGCTTGATCTTCCCCAGATGGCCAAGCATTTGAAACTCGATCTTTCCTCCAAAGCTGAAGGGGACAAGAGCCTTCTCCAGGCCCTGAAGGAGAGCTTGAAGGGAAAAGTCATCGGCGTGCAGGGATCAACGAACGCCGAAGCGTTCGTCCGGGAGTATTTTGGCGATACAATCGAAGTTCGGACATATGACAAGCAGGATAATCTCAATCTCGATCTGGTGGCAGGCCGGATCGATGTTGGACTGGCTGATTACTCCGTCTGGAAGGCATTTCTGGAGTCCAAAGATGGTGCGATGACCACGCTCTACGGCCCCAGAATTTCGGGTGGTCTCTTCGGCCCAGGTGTTGGCATCGGCTTGCGCAAGCAGGACATGGAACTTGTCCAACGGTTCGATAATGCGATCGATTCAATCAAAGTGGATGGGACGCTGAAGGAGATAAGCCTCAAATGGTTCGGCGCGGATTTGGTGTCGAAGTGAACCAGCTTTGAGAGGGATTGGCCTGTGCTTTTTTAATTATGCGGCACCGCCCCTGTCGGCATGCCTATTCATGTCACGAGCAGCCATTGCCACTCCCGCCACGATCTTGCCGAAAGTCACACGCACCCGACAGTGGCCAGTTCGCCAGACCGACTGGAACAAGGGCGGATTGCCAATTCACATAGTAAATCAGACTAACTGTCTAAGGGATTGTACCGACTGCACTTTTTACTTCGTGCAGATGCTGACATTGCTGCCTGCCCAAAACCCCAAACTTTCGGCAGCCTTGAGGCTGGAGCCGACTTAGCGGACTGAACTACACAAGCTTGGCTTTGGCGCTCCGGCCGATCCTGCCTAACCCGTTGTACTGGCAGATTGATGGTCTGTCGTAAAAGACCTCGATTCCAGGCGGCAAAGCTCCAACTTTCAGACCTTTGGTTCAATCAGCGCTCGCTCCTTTCCTGTTCGGGGTGGTGACAAGGGCATGCTATTTGCTCGAAGACTCCGCTATTGCTTGATCACGCAGCGATGTCGGAGGAAGAGAATCCTCGCCACCCGACCAGGTTGCCACTGCGAGATGCGAAATGTCCCGGCCCAATGCCGGATGTGATTGCCAAATGCTGCTTGGGGGTGCTAAGCCATGGTCGCGGCAAGATCAGATGAACTGTTTCCGGGTGACGCCCCCCGACCTTGTATGCCGTCCCCATACTCTCCCGTCCGGATGCCCGGATCACAAGAAAGCACGTGCATGAACGAACGACACGCCAATGCGCGCGAGCAATTCTTCGCCGCGATACGCACTCTTGCAGCCTCGGCCGACAGCATCCAGACCCGAGTCATCGCCGCCACACAAAGCATCCTGCAGGTCACCATCGAGGAATTTGAAGGCGACAGCGAACTCAAGATCAAATTCGCCCGGCTGCTCGATCTGCTGGCCATCGATGATCACCTTGATCTAGAGACCGCGGCGGTGGAGAACGCGGCGCATATGACTGACCTGGAGGCGGTCAGGGTGGCCGACTTGATGTGCGATTTTTATTGCGAACTCGGCTGAGCCTGACGGCAGCCTCTCCAGAAAACCGCGCATCACCGTTGTTGCTGGCGCACAATCATGAGATTCCGTCACGGCTGGTTTTCCATGACAACAACGTCGGCTGGTGGATAGGCGGAATATAGCCTCGGCAGGCGGAGCAATGCCGAACTTTCAGGCTGACATTGCCGGGCCAGTGGAAGATTAGCCCTGGGGCACGTTCATTCCTTGCGGCAAATGTGCGGCATCATTCGTGCCTTCCTTGCGGGCCGCCAGTGCGACGGCCGACGAGTTGCAAATGTCGCAATACGAGGATGTCGACACTCGCCTGCGCTGCATTGGGATGCCCGCGCCGCTAGCCAATACAAGCCAGGTTCGTGCATGTCCTGGAGGACTGGGTGCGCCTTTGCGGCTATCACCGGTATTATTCATCCAGACGGCAACCTTCGGCCGCACTTTACTTACTTGCTGTGATTGACTTTGCTTTGGCTGCGTAGGTATCGGTTCCCTTCAAGGCGGGAAACCTGTCTGCCGTTCTATCAAAATAATCCGCCATGTTTTCCTCGCCAGATTGGCGGCGATGCAAAGGCGGAGGAGAAAGGACGGCGCCGGATTAAAGAATGAAGCAATGGCCTTCAGAATGATCTGCGTTCAGATTGCAGTTATTTTGCCGGACAGAGGTCCACGCTTTCTATGCTTTTGCCTGCGCAAGCGCGATTGATGCTTTGTCCCTACCCGCAACAATTTCTGGAAAGTGGAACAATCCAGGTGCGAGGGGGCAGGGCAATCCGCCACATGACGCATCATAGCCGCCAAAGCCTTCATCTCTTGCGCCTTTTGATCCAGAGCATCAGCGCGGGCGCGCAGTTCCTCACGTGGGATTGCGAGTTCCTTGTTGCGACCGAAGATCTTGGCGACGTCACTTAACAGAAAACCTGCTGCGCGAGCCATGTTGATCAAGGCAAGCCGGCTGAGCACTTCCGGCTCATACTGGCGTCGCAACCCGTGTCTGCCTGCCGAAGCGATAAGTCGCTGCTCCTCGTAGTATCGCAGGGTCGAGGCGGGCAGACCGCTTGCCATAACCACCTCTGCTATATCCAGAAACTTCATGCTTGACCTCAAGTTGACTTGAATTCGTATGCTGCCCGCTCTTGGTTGAAAACGCAATGGAGATGATAGGAATGGAACCAACCGCCGAACTTGAATACCGGCCAATCTGGCGCGACCCGCGCGCAGTGGCTCTTATGATGACCGCATCTCTTACGGTAATGACGGCCGCCACGATCAGTCCCGCCTTGCCCGGCCTGGAAAAGCAATTTGCGAGCGGCGAAACCCACACGCTTCTTATTCGGCTGCTGGTCCCGGCTCCATCCTTGGCAGTCATCCTCGTCGCTCCCTGGTGTGGCGCTATTGCTGATCGATCAGGCCGACGACGGATGCTCCTGGCGGGGTTGGTCTTGTTTATTATCTCCGGGAGCGCTGGGCTGGTCCTACCGACGCTAGCATCGATCATGGTCAGCAGGTTTTGCCTGGGTGTTGCGCTCGCCATGATCATGACAGCGCAAACCGCGCTTATGGGGGATTATTTCTCCGGCAGAGCTTTGCATTCTATCTCGAGTGCTCAGGTCTCTGCCCGGAATTTTGGCGGCTTCGTTTTCATTGTGATCGCTGGCTTGCTTGCGACGATAGAGGCTAGGCTTCCTTTTGCAGTCTATGCCCTGCCAGCACTTGCCTTGCCATTCTTCTGGCGCATAATCGCCGATCCGCCGTCGAGCATGCCTGTTGAACAACACACCACAAGCGCCGCTCCCAGCAGGTTGCAACCAATCGTCTATTTCCTGGCCTTGGGCCAGATGGTCACAACGATGTTGTTCTTCGTTATGCCGACCCAATTGCCCTTCTTCTTATCAGGACAAGGTTACTCCTCCCCCGCCGTGACCGGAGCTGCGCTTGGGACACTCATGCTCGCGGGCGGGAGCGCGGCGCTTTACTACTCCCATCTTCGCGCGGCGATTGGCCATGCCGGCAATTGGGCCTGTGGTTTTGGATTGATGGCTTTGGGGTTCGCGGCACTCGTTACGACCAAGACAGGAATGGCGGTGTTTTTCGGTTGCGCAGCCATTGGTGCAGGCTACGCGTTGGCCATACCAGGGTTTATAGCGCTTTCCCTTGGCGCGACCGCTCCGGAGCGACGGGGAAAGACGGGAGCCTTGCTGACGGGATCGGTCTTTCTCGGGCAATTCCTCTCGCCACTTATCAGCAGTCCCGCAATATCCGAATGGGGGTGGCGCGTCAGCGGCATCGGAATTGCCGCAGTTCTCGCTGCCCTAGCACTGATTTCGGCATTGGCGTTCCAGCACGTGCGACGTGACGCCATCTAGGTCCTTATGTGTTCGACCAGTCCAGTTTTCATGCGAGCTTGCCACCTGGAAAGATCGTGAAAGGCCGAACCAGATCGTTAATGCCGACTGGCGCGATTCATGGTTTATAAACCACATCTGCTTACAATTTGCGCAATTGCCAATAGTCGTAAGCGAGTCGTCAATTGTCCCAGCGTAAAGATGCCGCCACCGCACTGCATGTTCCCGCAATCTCCCGTCGACACGTTTTGATGGGTGCCGGCTCCTTGGCCGTCCTCAGCGTGGCGGGCTGCACCCAGACAACGCTTGAGCTGCCGTCCATGAATATTGACGCAATGCCGACAAATGGCATACGGCCGCAGATCAGTATCGATAAATCCGTCACTGTTCCCGACGTGATGTATGCCGCCGTACAAGAGGGACAATATTCGCTACCGGCGGTTCCGTATCAGAAGATCCCGGTCCAGTTCCGCCGTCAGGTCGTTGTCGATCCGACCGGTGAGCAACCGGGGACGATCGTTGTCCGCCTGCAGGAGCGCTTTCTCTATCTCGTCCAACCGGGGGGCGATGCCATTCGCTACGGCGTCGGCGTCGGTAAGGACGGATTTCTTTGGAGCGGTCGCGCCAATATTCAGTACAAGAAGGAATGGCCGCGCTGGACACCTCCGCGTGAAATGATCCAGCGCAAACCAGAATTGGCCAAGTATGAGAAGGGTATGGAGCCAGGTCCACAAAATCCGCTCGGTGCAAGGGCCCTTTATATTTTCAAAGACAATGTAGACACTGGCTACCGGATTCACGGATCGCCCGAATGGTGGTCCATTGGCCAGTCAATGTCCTCGGGTTGCGTGCGGCTCATCAATCAGGACATTATTGATCTCTACAACCGCGTGCCTGGAAAGGCGACAGTTGTGGTTGGCTAACCCACAAATGCTGGCCGTCAAGGCTGCACCTTTTTGGTGAGCCAATTGGGTGACGATGTACTGCTATACGGATGGCGGAAGCTAAATCCGTTATGTCTTCCGCTCCGGCTTTCGTTTACCTTCGTTGCATGGTCAACGATTCTCGCCAATTGCCCTTCGCCGATCTCCTGCGACCGCTCATTGCCGCGGAGGATGCTCTGGCGCGGCTGGATGACAGGCTAGGGCGCAAGTCTGATCTTGGAGAATTGCACGGGCGCCGGCTGCGCGACGGCCTTTTGCGGGAAAATGAAGGCTGGATAGAGCGCTCGCACTTTGTCGAAGCCTGCAATGCTCTTTGGCTGGCGGGCGAGCTCGTTCATGTCGAAGACCTGGTCTTGCACGATTCACACATGGACATTCGCACCCCCACACATGAATTGACAAGAGCTCATGCCATTTTGCGGATCCGGCGGCAAATCGCTGCAAACCCGCCTGCCTGGGCGCTCGGCGCCAAGGGCCTTGCGGTCCTGCGTGGTCGCTCTGTCAGTGAGAACGCCATGGCATCTGTCAACAGCGCGACAGAAACGGATCCGGTTGTCGAGGATATGGCCGGGGCAAGATCGGCGGCGGAAAGTGCGTTCGAAAACGAACTCGCAAGGCTGGATGCGCTGCTGGACCATTCTGCCCAGCTGCTTGCAGAGCCTTCGACAGAGGCTCGGCCGGGCAGGGCAAGACGCAATTCGTCGCCGGATGACGTAACGCCGGACGGTGACCCATTGGTGTACGATCCGGACTGGGATGAGGATGCGCGCCTGGAGCGTTGGCTCCTGGTTTACGATCGTGCGCGCGCATTACCGCCTTTGCTTGCCGCCGCCATAGCCTGGGACGCATGGGAGGACCTTGAACCCTTGCAGCACCAGCATTGGCTTGGCCCGATGCTGGTATCGGCCATGCTGAGGGAGCGGGGAAAAACCCGCTCGCATCTTGCGGCCTTCAACGCGGGTTTGCGCTCAATTCCCCGGGACCGCCGGCGCGCACGCGATCAAACAACCAGGCTCGTTGCCTTTCTCGAAGCCGTTCAGCTATCAAGCATCACGAACTTGAAGGAGATAGAACGGCTGAGCCTTGCGCGCATGCAAATGGAGAGGAAGCTGAAGGATCGACGTTCGACGTCAAATCTGCCGGCGATGATCGACCTTGTCCTGTCACGTCCGATGGTATCGACGGCGCTTGTCGCCAAGGAGTTGAAGGTATCCCCACGCGCAGCACTCAATCTGGTGGCGGAACTCGGCATTCGCGAGATGACGGGCAGGGGCCGCTACAGGGCGTGGGGAATAGTCTAAACGTTCTTGCCGGGTTTTTTTGACCGGCATGACGTGCTTTTACACTTCCAAAAAATAGTTGATTATTTTACTCATAAATAATAAGCCCTGTCAGCCGAACAGGCGGTTCGACCACAAGAACCTATCAAAGGATGGCGAAGCAATGCGACGAGCCCCGAAAAATTCATCAGGTCGCCAAAAATGCGCGATGACGTGGAGAAGCTCCGCTCTCGTATGCGCAATGGCGATCTGCATTCTTGCGCCGGCAGCATACGCTCAGGATAGTGGACCGCCACCAGGACAGACCGAGGTCGCGCCCCAACCGGTTCAGCAGCCGAGCACAATACCTCAGCCCGCGACGCAGCCGGCAACACCTGTCCCAACGTCCGAACCAAGCCAGATGAAAGCTGCGCTTCCGCATAACCTTTCGCCCTGGGGCATGTTCATGGCTGCGGACTGGGTCGTCAAAGCGGTGATGATAGGCCTCGCATTCGCGTCGCTGGTGACATGGACGGTCTGGCTGGCAAAAACGCTTGAACTGGCCGGAGCCAGAATGCGCGCTTACCGGGCGCTTAATGCCATTGGCAATGCGCGCACGCTTGCCGATGCCGAACGAACACTCGAAGGCCGTGCGGGGCCATGCGCCATGTTTGTGAATGCTGCGCAGGAAGAGGTGCGTCTTTCGCGCGAGGTCCAGGGATACGCGAGTGCGGACGGCCTGAAGGAGCGGGTGGCCTCACGCCTTTCGCGCATTGAAGCACTGGCCGGCCGGCGCATGGCGCGTGGCACCGGCGTGCTCGCAACGATCGGGTCGACTGCGCCATTCGTCGGGCTGTTCGGAACGGTCTGGGGCATCATGAATTCGTTCATCGGCATTTCGGAATCGCAAACGACCAATCTTGCGATCGTGGCACCGGGTATTGCCGAGGCGCTGCTCGCGACGGCCATAGGCCTCGTGGCCGCCATACCCGCCGTCGTTATCTATAATGTCTTCGCTCGATCGATAACCGGTTACCGCCAACTGCTCGCCGATGCATCCGCGGGTGTCGAGCGGCTTGTCAGCCGCGATGTGGATTTTGCTTTGCTGCCGTCTGCACACAAGTCGCGCGCAGCTGCGGAGTAGGGGAGCTAAAATGGCTGGCGGCATCAGAGACAGTGGATCGGACGATCTCCAGGAAAACCACGAAATCAATGTAACGCCGTTCATCGACGTGATGCTGGTCTTGCTCATAATCTTCATGGTGGCAGCGCCGCTGGCGACGGTCGACATCAATGTAGACCTGCCGGCTTCGACAGCAACCGCCGCGCCCCGCCCCGACGAGCCGCTTTACCTTACTCTCAAGGAAGACCGGTCCATCGCTATTGGGAATGAGACCATATCTCGCGAGACCCTCGGAAGCTTCCTGGATCAACATACGCAGGGCGACAAGGAAACGCGGGTTTTTCTTCGAGCAGACCAGTCCGTCGACTATGGCGCTCTCATGGATTTGATGAATAGCTTGCGTGACAGCGGTTATCTGAAGATCGCCTTGGTCGGGGTCGAGCGAGCACCATCTCCCGCGGTGCCAGCAAATGAAGGCCATCAATAATGCAGGACCATTCAACCGCTTTCAGGAGAGGTTTTTTGCGCCCTGATTGGCGGGAGGTCGGTCTTTGGGCCATTGCGGGTCTAGCGGTTATCGGAGCCCATGCTGGCGCTGCTTGGTACTTTCAAAAATACCAGCCGGAACGACCCTCTGGGGACATCGCGGCGGCCGTGATGATCGAATTGGAGCCGCTCCCTGCACCCGTGACACCTCAGCCGGTACCAGAGCCGCAGCCGATCGTATCCGAAGCAGTCAAACCTGAAGCGGTGGAACAGGAGGCAGCGGCACCAGAGCCGGCGTTGCAGCCCGAGCCTGAGCCGATCCTCGACCCCGTTGAAGAACTCGTTCCAGATCAGCCAGAACCTGAGCCGGTCGAAGAGGCTCAACCGGAACCAGAGGCGGTGGAACCGCCGGAAGAAACCCCTGAAGAGATCGTTGAACTGCCGAAGGCAGAGGTTCCATTGCCTGCGGTGCGTCCAAGCGTGAAGAAACCGGATGCTCCGAAGGAACTCGAAACTCCGAAGAAGCAAGTCGCCGAGAAGATCATACGCAAGCCGGCAAGAAAGGTGAGTACCGCGACGGTGCAAGACGCGACGCCGCGAGAAGCCAAGCAGCAGGCAAGCGCACCGAGAGCAGCATCATCCGCCAGACAGTCGGAAACGTGGCGTTCGCGCGTGCAGACCTATCTGGCGAGGCGGGCAAATCGCGCACGTACCGAAGGGCAGGGGACAGTCAGGATACGTTTCGTGGTCACCAACGGGGGAGACATCGTTTCCTCAAGCGTCGTCGGCAGCTCCGGAATGCCGCAACTCGACCAGAGCGTGCTCGAAACGATCCGGCGCGCATCGCCCGTTCCGTCAGCGCCGGAGGGTCTTGACGTTGCCCGGCAGAGCTTCACCGTGCCGTTTCAAATCAGGTAAGATTGCGCTGCCCGCTGCAAGTCGGCAGCAAGCTTGCCTACAGTCAGATTGCCAGCCATACGGCCGGCAACGATCTCATTGAGATCAAAGACGCACGGGGGTTGCAGGCATCAACGTCCAATAATCATCTCGGCAGCCTTTTCGGCAATCATGATTGTCGGAGAGTTGGTGTTGCCTGAGGTAATCGAGGGCATGATGGAGGCATCGGCAACGCGCAGGCCCAGGATGCCGCGAACACGCAGTTGCGGATCGACCACCGACGCCGGATCAGCACCCATGCGGCAGGTCCCAACAGGGTGGAAAATCGTCGTGCCAATGCTACCGGCGGCTTCGAACAGTTCTTCTTCGGTCTGAAACGCGGGGCCGGGTTTGAATTCCTCCGGTTTGAAACGCTGCAAGGGCTTTTGCGCGACAATGTTGCGGGTAATCCGGATCGAATCTGCCGCCACGCGGCGGTCGCTTTCCGTCGCCAGGTAGTTGGGCCGGATTGCGGGCTGCGAACGGTGATCCGGTGATCTGACATGGACGGAGCCACGGCTGTCCGGCCTCAGGTTGCAGACACTTGCCGTGAAGGCCGGAAAAGCGTGGACTTTCTCGCCGAATTTTTCAAGCGACAATGGTTGTACATGATATTGCAGATTGGCTGTGGCGAAAGACGGGTCGGAGCGGGTGAAGACGCCGAGCTGGCTTGGCGCCATGGACATGGGCCCGGATCGGCTGACAAGATATTCCAGCGCAATCGCGGCCTTGCCAAGAAGGCGGTTGGCCTTCTCGTTGAGCGTCGGGATGCCCGTAACCTTGTAGGCGCAACGCAATTGCAAATGATCCTGCAGGTTTTCCCCGACACCACGGCGCTCGAGTGTCATTTCGATTCCGGCTGCCTGCAGCACATCACCGCGGCCTATGCCCGATAGCTCGAGGATATGTGGTGAGCCGATCGAACCGGCAGCCAGGATGACCTCGCGCCTGCATTCAACAGAACGGAGCATTCCGGCCTGTTCAAATTCCACACCTTTGACAGCAAGATCCTTCAGGACCAGTTTTCGCACATGCGCACCTGTCTCGACCTTCAGATTGGGCCGGCCAAGAGCTGGCCGCAGGAAGGCCTTCGCCGTATTCCAGCGAATACCGCGCCGCTGATTGACCTTGAAATAGGACGAGCCTTCGTTGTCGCCGCGATTGAAATCATCCGTGCGGGGAATACCTGCCGCCTCTGCCGCATCACGAAAGGCATCGAGAACATCCCAGTGCAGCCGGGCCTCTTCGACGCGCCACTCGCCGCCCGAACCGTGAAATTCATCGGCGCCGAGATAGTAATCCTCCGACTTCTTGAAATAGGGCAGGACGTCATTCCAGCCCCAGCCGGTACAGCCGTCCTGACGCCACAGATCATAGTCCCGCGCCTGCCCGCGCATATAGATCATTCCATTGATGGACGAGCAGCCGCCCAGTACCTTGCCACGAGGGTAAGCGAGGGAGCGACCGTTGAGCCCCGGCTCCGGTTCCGTTGAAAAGCACCAGTCGGTACGTGGATTGGAGATACAGTAGAGGTAACCGACAGGGATGTGAATCCAGTGATAATTATCCCTGCCGCCAGCCTCGAGCAGCAGCACCGAAACGTCTCGGTTTTCGGAGAGGCGATTGGCGAGCGTGCAGCCGGCGGTGCCCGCACCGACCACGATGTAGTCATAGGTCGACATTTCAGTTGTCCGGCTTGCCCTCAAGTCTTTTGCCAAGCCTTGAAGCATAAAGTTCTCCGATGATGCCGCGGCGGAACACGAGCACGCAGACCATGAAAATGACCCCGGTGATCACGGTGACAGGGAATTCTGACGTCGCGAGATAGTTCTCCAGCGCTGCAACGAGTGCTGCACCAAATATCGGCCCTGTGAGCGTACCTATGCCTCCGAGCAGCGTCATCAACACGACCTCACCGGACATTTGCCAGCTGACGTCGGTCAGCGTGGCGAACTGGAACACGATCGCTTTCAGGCCGCCGGCCAATCCGGTCAGCGCGGCCGACATGACGAAAGCCGCGAGCTTGTAGCGGGCTACCGAATAACCCAAGGAGATGGCGCGAGGCTCATTCTCACGTACCGATTTCAGGATCATGCCGAATGGAGAATTGATGATGCGCCAGATGATGAACAGACCGACCAGGAATACCGCCAGCACGAAGAAATACATGTTCAAGGGTTGATTGAGATCGATGAAGCCAAGGAGGTAGCCGCGGGGTACGCCCTGGATCCCGTCCTCGCCGTGCGTGAACGGAGCTTGCAGGCAGAAGAAGGCGAACATCTGTGCGAGCGCAAGCGTAATCATCGTCGAGTAGATGCCCTGGCGCCGGATGGCGAAGAAGCCGATGATCAAGCCAAGAACCGTTGCGCCGGCAACGCCGACGAGGATACCCAGTTCCGTCGGGAGACCCCATTCCTTTACGGCGTGGGCCGTGAAATAGGCAGCGCCGCCAAAGAACGCGGCGTGACCGAAAGAAAGTATGCCGGTGTAGCCGAGAAGAAGGTTGAAGGCGCAGGCAAAGAGCGCAAAGCACAGAACCTTCATGAGGAAGACCGGATAGAAATAGAAAGGCGCCAGAACCAATCCAGCGATGCCGATCAGGATCAGCGCTGTTTCGAGTTTGAAAAGACGTTGCTTCGGTAGTGATGCAGCGGTCGCTCGGGTCATATCAAGCATCCTTTCCGAACAGGCCGGCGGGCCGGACGAGCAGGACGATCGCCATGATGACGAAGATGACGATGCTCGACGCTTCCGGATAGAAGACCTTCGTCAGACCTTCGAAAATACCAAGCATATAGCCGGTGACGATCGCACCAAGAATTGATCCCATCCCGCCGACGACGACAACGGCGAAGACGACGATGATCATGTTGGATCCCATGAGCGGACTGACTTGATAGATTGGCGCGGCCATGATGCCCGCCAGCCCTGCAAGGCCAGCCCCGAGCCCATAGGTGAAGGTCAACAGCAGCGGTACGTTGATACCGAAGGCACGCACCAATGTGGGATTTTCCGTTGCGGCCCGCAGATAAGAGCCGAGGCGCGTTTTCTCGATCAACAACCATGTGCCGAGACAGACCGCGAGTGACGCAATGACGACCCAGGCCCGGTATTTCGGCAGGAACATGAAGCCGAGATTGTAACCGCCCGCCAGCGCGGAGGGAACAGCATAGGGTTGACCCGCTGCACCATAGTAGTAGCGGAACGTGCCTTCGAGGACGAGCGCAAGCCCGAACGTAAACAACAGGCCATAGAGATGGTCGAGATTGTACAGCCGTGACAAGGCGACGCGCTCGATGACAGCGCCGGCAAGACCGACGACGACGGGCGCCAGAACGAGTGCGGGCCAGTAACCGATGCCGAGTTCAGCCAGGAGAAGGTAGCCCACGAAAGCGCCAACCATGTATTGCGCCCCATGGGCAAAATTTATCACCCGCAACAGCCCGAAAATGATGGCGAGCCCGAGGCTGAGCATGGCGTAGAAGGAGCCATTGATGAGCCCGATAAGGAGCTGTCCGAGAAAAGCCTGAATAGGAACCCCGAAGATCATTGTCATGGTCAGACCCCCAACGCTTCGTTGAGCATGTTCATGCGGTCAGGCAACTCCTTGACGTGGAAATTATCGATGACCCTGCCATGATCGACGACGTAAAAACGGTCGGCTACCTTGCTGGCGAAACGAAAGTTCTGTTCGACGAGGAGAATGGTCATTCCCCTTTGCTTGAGCGTCACCAGGACCTCGCCGATGCGCTGGATGATTACGGGTGCGAGACCCTCCGTCGGCTCATCGAGAAGCAGGAGTTTGACTCCTGTGCGCAGGATGCGGGCAATTGCCAGCATCTGCTGCTCACCGCCGGACAATTTGGTGCCGGGACTGTTTCGCCGCTCTTTCAGATTGGGGAAGAGATCGTAAATCTCCGCGACCGTCATGCCGCCTGCGGCGACGATTGGCGGGAGATTGAGATTTTCGTCCACGGAAAGAGTAGCGAAGATACCGCGCTCTTCCGGAACGAAACCGATCCCGGCATGGGCGGTCCTGTGTAGCGGCACACGCATCATGTCCTTGCCGTCGAAGCTTATGGTCCCCGTGCGCTTGCGGATGATGCCCACGATGGCACGCAATGTCGTGGTCTTGCCGACACCGTTGCGGCCAAGCAGGGTGACGGTCTCGCCCTGGTGAATGTCAAGATTGACCCCATGCAGCGCGTGACCTTCGCCATACCAGGCATGAAGGTCGCGGACCGATAGAAGGGCTTTACCGTCACTCATGGTCAGTCCCCATATAGGCTACGCGCACGCGGTCGTCCTGACTGACAGTGCGATAATCCCCGGACGTCAGGATCTCGCCGCGCTGAAGCACGGTTACCTGATCGCACAAATCAGCGACAACTTTCAGATTGTGCTCGACCATGAGTATGGCACGGTCCTTGGCAACCTCGCGGATGATATCGGAGACGATGTGAACGTCTTCATGCCCCATGCCGGCCATGGGTTCATCGAGCAAGAGTACCTTAGGATCGAGCGCGAGCGTGGTTGCGATCTCAAGCACGCGCTTGCGGCCATAGGACAGATCAGCAGCGAGTTTATCGCGCGCGTCCTGCAGTCCGACTGCCGCAATCAACTCCATCGCCCGCTCGTTCAGGCGGTCCAAGGCACCTATGGGCAGCCAGAACTGGGTGGAAAGACCACTTGGGCGCTGAAGGGCAACGCGGACATTGTCGAGAACGGTCAGATGCGGAAACACCGCGGAAATCTGGAACGAACGAACGAGCCCCATCCGGGCGACCTTGGCAGGGTCGGTCTTGGTGATATCCTGGTCGAGCAGCGTGATGGTTCCGCTGGAAGGCTGCAGAAATTTCGTCAGAAGATTGAAGACCGTCGTCTTGCCCGCCCCATTCGGCCCAATCAGCGCATGAACCTTGGCATGATGGACGTCGAGATCAACATTGTTGACGGCAACAAACCCGCCAAAATCACGGCGCAAGCCACGTGCAGAGAGAACGACACGTGATGTCTGCTGGCCGGTGGCGCCGGGAGAGGAAAGTGCTCCCCCGGGCGCGGTGTCGGATATTGTGGACATGCGTTCTACTTGGCCAATTCGCAGCCGCTTTCGGCTGGCTTGATATAGGCTTCCGCGCCGGGGACGGTCGCCAGCACCTTGTAGTAATCCCACGGCTGCTTGCTCTCGTCCGGCTTCTTCACTTCCATCAGGAAAACGTCGCTGATCAGGCGGCCATTGGCGCCGACTTTGGCGCCGCGCCCGAAAACGTCGTCAACGGGCATTTCATGCATAGCGGCCGCAACCTTCTCGGTGTCGTCAGTGCCTGCCTTCTGGATTGCTTTCAAATATTGCGTCACGCCGGAATATGTCGCGGCCTGGATCATATTGGGCATGCGACCGGTGCGCTTGAAGAACTTCTGTCCGAATTCACGTGATTGATCGTCGCGATCCCAATAGAAGCTTTCGGTAAGGGTCAGCCCCTGCGCCGCCTCAAGACCGAGTCCATGCACTTCCGCCAAAGTGAAGAGCAGTGCGGCCAGACGTTGGCCACCTGAGACTATCCCGAACTCCGACGCTTGCTTGATGGCGTTGGCAGTATCAAGGCCAGCATTGGCGAGACCGATGACTTTGGCACCGGAGGACTGCGCCTGCAACAGAAACGAAGAATAGTCGGTGGTTGCCAAGGGGTGGCGGACGGAACCCACGACCTTGCCTCCCTTGGAGGTTACAAACTTGGACGTTTGTTCTTCGAGCGAATAACCGAACGCATAGTCGGCGGTCAGGAAGAACCAGCTGTCGCCGCCTTGGGCGACGAGCGCGCCGCCGGTGCCGACTGCGAGTGCGTGGGTGTCATAGGCCCAATGGAACCCGTAGGGCGAGCATTGCTTGCCGGTCAGTTCTGTGGTGGCGGCGCCGGTGACAAGATTAATCTTCTTCTTTTCCTTGGAGATGCCCTGCACGGCGAGTGCAACGGAAGAAGTGGTCAGTTCCATGATACTATCGACCTGTTCGGTGTCGTACCACTGGCGCGCGATGTTGGAAGCGATGTCGGGCTTGTTCTGGTGATCCGCTGTGATGATCTCGATCGGCGCGTCAAGCACCTTGCCGCCGAAATCCTCGGCGGCCATCTTGGCAGCCTCGAACGACCACTTGCCGCCAAAATCTGCATAGACGCCGGACTGGTCGTTCAAAATGCCGATCTTGACCTTGCCGTCGGATAGCTCGGCACTCGCCGCAGGAATGACTGTGGCTGCCATCAGTGCAGCAGTTGCAATTGCGAGTAATTTCATTCGTATCTCCTCCCAAAGATTGACCGCTGACAGGATCATCACTCGATGGCTGTCGCGGACGGAACGGTTCAATTGAAAAACGTCGACGAAGATGCTGCGGGTACCGCCAGCATCTTCCGGTTGCCTGTCCTCCTCAATCCAGCTCGACTGTCAAGCCGGACAATCTTCACCCTCATGATTGCCCTGTTTCTTCCGACCGGCAACCACGTTGTTGAAAAAACTGTAACATTGACAAATAGGTACACAAACACCTATTTTTGCACATATAAAGTACAAAAATGTACATAGATGCAGAAGCTGGGTGATGCGGCAGTTTACTTGGGACGATCTGCAATATTTTCTCGCAGTCGCACGCACGGGGCAGTTGACCACAGCGGCCCGCCGCTTGCGCACCAATCATGTAACCGTTTCCAGACGTATCGACCGGCTGGAAGAAGCTCTGTCGGCGCGGCTCTTCGAACGTAATCCGCGCGGCTATATCCTGACCGCACTTGGCGAGAAGCTTATCGAGTCGGCTGAGATCGTGGAACGCGAGGCTGACCGGTTCCAGAACGAGGCCTCCGGCGGAACAATCTCCCTCAGCGGCGTCGTCCGCCTCAGCATTTTGGAGGGCTTTGCAAATTTTTTTTTGGCCGACCGGCTGCCGCATATGGCGCAGAACTATCCAAGTCTCTCGATAGAAATGGTCACGATTCAACAGATTGTTTCATTGTCCCGGCGCGAAGCTGATCTTTCGATCACGCTGCACGCGACACGAACGGGGTCCTATCACCAGGAAAAGCTGATGCCTTACCGGCTGTTCATTTATGGCTCGAAAGACTATCTTTCGCGCCATCCCCGGATAAATCGGCAATCGGACCTCTCGAACCATCAGTTCATTGGCTATATCGAAGACATGATCTTCACGCCGGGGCTCGATTATATGCGAGAAATCCTGCCGGGTTTGCGCGCCTCGTACCAGAGTTCCAGCATTTTCGCACAGCTCAGCGCGGCTCGCTCAGGCTTTGGGTTATGCATCCTGCCCTATTATATCGCCTGCAACTATCCGGAGTTGGTGCCGGTCATGCCGAAGGAGTTGCACCTGAACCGGGATTATTGGCTGATCTGCCACGAGGATATCGTCAACACGCCGCGGATAAGAGTGCTGAGCAACTTCATCAAGTCGGAACTGGAAAGCCAGGCTCTTGCCTTTGCGGGCCAGCCGCTTCTGGATTGAATATCGACCCTAGACGAAGCGGCCGGGAGACAATTGTGCAAGGAGCGGCTCGACGGTGCTGTCCGGATCTCGTCCGCCAATGAGCGCTGCTGCAAGAGCTGAGAGGGCAGGGGAAGTCTGGATGCCGTAGCCGCCCTGACCCGCCAGCCAGAAGAAGCCATCCACCTTGCTGTCGAACCCGGCGACAGGTGTCCGGTCAGGGGCGAACGTGCGCAGGCCCGCCCAGCTGCTCTCCACACGGGTGACGGGTATGGTGACCGCCTGTTCAAATCTATAAAGGCCTTCGGCAAGGATCATGTCATCGACATAAGCGTCATGCGGCTCGACAGGCGTTTCATCGCAGGGTGAGACGAACATCCGTCCGCCATCCGGCTTCAGATACCAGGTCTCATTGATCTCATCGACAAGCGGCCAGCCGCGCGTGTCGTAACCGTCAGGCGCGGGGAGTACGGCGATCGAGCGGCGCATCGGTATCAATCCGAGAGGTGTTGCGCCGAACAGCCCGGCTGTCACATCCGCCCATGCGCCCGAGGCGTTCACCACGCCTTCAGCGATGAAGGTCCGATCGGCGGTCTCGACCCGCCATCCCCCTGCCGCGCGTTCGGCCCTGACCACCTCCTGGCGTGTGAAAAGCTTCACGCCGAGAGCCGTTGCCTTGCGCATCCAGCCCTGATGCAAGGCATTCACATCGATATCCTGCGCATCATCTTGATATGCCGCCGCCTTGACATAGTCGCGGCTGAGTATCGGAACCATCGACAGAGCACGGTCGACGCTGATCGCCTCGACGCCCGTCCCATCGCGTACGAATTGTGCGCAAGCCTCGACGCCGTTCTCATCGGCAACGGTCAATGAGCCGCGCTGGGTAAGCAGCGGGTCGGGGAAAAGGCTTGTATCGCGATCGGCGAAAAGCGGCGCACTTGCCCGGTTCAGGCCGCGAATAACGGCGTTGCCATAATTCGGCAGAAAGATCGCGGCGGAGCGGCCCGTAGAATGATATCCCGGCTGGCTCTCGCGCTCGAGGACGACGACCCTGTGCGTATCTGCCAACGCGGCTGCGACGCCCACGCCAGCAATGCCGGCTCCGATAACGAGGACATCCGTTTCGATTATTTCGCTCATAGAGGAGTCACGTCTTTCAGGTAGGGGTTGTCGCCGATCGATGCAGCAAAAATGGCGGGTTCGATATCGGCGAATAGCAAGTGCTCCGCGGTATCGTCACTGGATGCTATCAGGCTGCCGTCCGGCGCGGCAATGCGCGAGTTTCCGGCAAATGTAAAGCGTGCGTCTGCCCCTGCATGGTTGACATAGGCGATGAAGATCTGGTTTTCGAACGCACGGACCTGGATCATATGGTTGGCGATGAAGCTTCCGGAGGGTCCGGCGGGTAGGGCCGTCGGCACGAGGATTGCATCGACGCCGCCGAGAGCAAGACGCCGAACGTTCTCGGGAAACTCCACGTCATAACAAATGAGCAGGCCGAACTTCAAACCCTCCATTTCGACAATGCAATTTTCAGGCTTCGAAGGCTTGAAGAGTGATTTTTCATAATCACCATAAAGGTGTGACTTGCGATAGATCGCGGGTTCCTTGAAGCCGTCTATGAACGCAGCACTGTTGTAAACGTCCGCGACGGCGCGTTCGGCAAATCCCGCGACGATTGCGATATGGTGGCTTGATGACACGGCTTGCAAAGCCTTGATCTGGTCACCATCGCATGGTTCCGCCAACGAGATAATTTCAGGACCGGCGCCATAGCCTGTGACGCAGAGCTCGGGGGTGATCAGGAGTTTGGCCCCAGCTCTCGCGGCCTCGACAGCCGCTCGCTCAATATGGTTGAGGTTGTCTCGCACATCGCCTGTGGCGGACTGCATCTGGAGTGCTGCGATCTTCATGGTTCATCCGACGCCATTGCCCCAAGTAGCTTGGGCAGATCACCGAATCTCGCAACGAGCGAAAAGATGAGGGCAGCAATGAACACGAAGAGAACCGTTACCGATGCCATCGTTGGCGTATAACCATAACGAAGCGCGTTGAAAATCTTGATCGGCAATGTCTCCAGAGTGAAACCCACGGTCATATAGGCAACGATATATTCATTAAGCGACAGCACGAAGGCAAACGCATAGCCGGAGACCAGATATGGCAGGATCAGCGGCAGAACGATCGTGCGAAAAATCGTCCTGTCATTCGCGCCCATGGTGGCGGCCGCCTCGACAAAGGAACGATCGATTGCGGAAAAACCCAGTGACAAGGTCACCAGCGGCAAGGTGACGAAAAAGATTGCGTGGCCAATTACGGCGGTCCACGGCTGACCGTAGAACCCTGTCGTTGCCCAGAACGTAAGCAGCCCGAGGGCTGTGATTACCGGCGGAAGGGTGAAAGGCGCGATCCCCAGCACCTGGAAGATGTTGGCCCAAGGAGCAATGCGCCGCCAGAGAAACCAGGAGAGCGGCAAGGCAATCAGAACCGCCAGCGCGGCCGAGGTCGTGGCCAGCACAACGGAGGCGACAAGGGCGGCGCGCCATTCCGGATTGGTGAAGATCTCGCCATACCAACCAAGGGAGAATCCTTGAGGGGGAAAGGCCAGCGTCTGCTTTGCATTCACCGAGACACCCGCCACGACGATCAGCGGAAGGGCAAGGAATAGACCGATCCCCAGAAAGTAAAAGCGCTTGAGCCAATGGATCATGCTTTTTCTCCCTTGCGCCCGACAAGCAAAGTCAGGGCAACCAGGCCAAGGGTAACAAGCACCAGAAAAACAGCCATCGCTGCGGCGAAGGGCATGTTCGATTGGTAGATCGCCTGGTCCGTGATGAGCACGGAGAGGGTCCAATGCTGTGGACGGCCGAGGATCTGCGGAAGAAGGTAAGAGCCCAATGCGAAGATAAAGACCATGATCAGCGTCGCCATGATTGTGTTGCGAAGCGCGGGTACGAGCACGTTGAAAAAAGCGCGTATCGGGGAAGACCCCAATGTTCGTGCCGCTTCCATCAGGGTCGGGTCGAGCCGGATAATGGCGGGATAGAGTACGAGGATCGTATAAGGTAGCGCCTGGTATACCATCCCGGTCAGCACTGCGCCGAAGCTCGGAAACAGTGCGACCGGTTGATCGAGCAGTCCGGTCCTTACCAGCAAGTTGCTGATGCCGGCCGTGCGCGACAGGAGCGTTGACCAGGCAAAGCCGATAATTACTTCTGAAAGCGAAAGCACGGAGAGCAGGGCCACAAGCCAGAATACCTGGAGGCGCCGCGTGAGCTTGGTCAGAAGATAGGTGAAGGGAAGGGCGAGGACGACGCAGCAGATGGCAACCGTCACAGCGAGCATTAGCGAAAAACCAAGCACCCCTCCAAAGAAGGCGCTGAGGAAGCGCTCATAGTTGGAGAAGACGAAAGCTGGTGTGTAAAAGCCGCCCTCCTGTCTCTGGAAGAAGCTGACCGCGATCATCGTGCCAAAGGGCACGACGAAGAAGAGCAGCAGCATTCCCGCCGGAAAGAAAAGAGGCCCGTAATCGGCGATCGATTGGGGAGGTTCGCGCTTCATTGCTTCAGTACCACGCAGACCTCGGGCGAAAGGACGATACCGACCGCCTGTCCAGCTACGACATCAGGCCGTTCGCGCGGGGTCGAGACAGCAATGATCTGCTTGCCGCCGGTTTCGACGAATGTTTCGATCGTGCCGCCGAGGTCACGCACGAACGTGACCGTTCCGTCGATAGCGCCGTTGCCGGGTGCCGTCAGATGAACGTCTTCGGGGCGCACCGAGATCGTTGCCGTCTGAACACCATCGGGCAATGCGAAACCAGGAACGGGGTTGCCGAAGACTGTCGCTACGCCGGAACTATTTGCCCGCGTCTCGATCAGATTTGTCGAACCGATGAAATCGGCGACGAAAGTATCGGCGGGCCTGCGATAGATCTCGATGGGTGAGGCGGCCTGTCTTATGTGACCGCCATTCATGACAACCACCGTATCGGCCATGGTCATCGCTTCGCGCTGATCATGGGTTACCACGATGGTTGTGATACCGAGCTTCTGCTGAAGCTGGCGCAATTCCACCTGCATCGCCTCGCGCAGCTTCGCATCGAGCGCGGAAAGTGGCTCGTCCAGCAGAAAGAGTTTCGGCGAGAGAGCCAGAGCCCGTGCGATCGCGACGCGCTGGCGCTGACCGCCTGACAGCTTTGACACCGGCCTGTCGCCAAACCCCGTCAGGTGAATGAGGGCAAGAAGCTCGTCGACCCGCTTCTTTTGGTCCTCGCGTGCAGCACCTCGAATGCGGAGCGGGTAGGCGATGTTCTCGCCAACAGTCAAATGCGGGAACAGGGCCAGCGACTGAAACACCATGCCGAGGTTTCGCTTGTGGGTCGGGACTTTTGTGATGTCTTGACCGTCGAGAAGGATCGAGCCGCTGGTTGGATCGTCCAGCCCCGCAATCATGCGCAGCAACGTGGTCTTGCCACAGCCGGATGGTCCGAGCATGCACACGAACGTGCCATGCGGCACCGACAGCTGTACATTCTCGACCGCCGTGAAAGTGCCGAATTGCTTGCTAACGTTGTTCAAGACCAGTCCGGACATCCGCCCTCACATGCTTTCGTACAAAATAGAATACCACCCTGCACCCGCTGGCGCGGGGTGGTGTGACTGACCGGAATCAGCCGACTATCAACTCTGTCCACTTCTGGTTGAGCCAGTCCGACTTCGTCGTATACAGATCATAGCGCGGGATGATCGGCGCGATGGCAGACGACACGGCGCCGAACTCCTTTTCATTGAGATCAAGCAGTTCGCGCTTGACTGTCGGCGCCGTACCTACCTTGCGCGATAGCGTTGCCTGGATTGCCGGCTGGCTCATGTAGTCGATGAAGACATGGGCTTCCTCCACCTTTTTCGATGCGCGGGAGAGTGCCCAGCAACCGGAGTCCTGAACACCGCCCTCTTTCGGGAATGTGGAACGAACGGGATGCCCTTCGGAAGCGGCAAGACCGGTAACATCGTGGTAATATTGGCCCATTGGAATTTCACCGGACTTCAGAGACTGTTCGAACTGCGCCTCGTCGCGGTACCAGAGACGAACGTTCGGCTTGACCTCGGCGAGCTTGTCGAAGGCCTTCAATAGTCCTTCTTCCGTGTCGAGAGCATTGGTTCCGCCAAGAAAAGTCTTTGCGGTGATCTCCAGCAGGAAGGAGTTGGAAACGAGCGCCAGCAAGCCGAGCTTGTCGGCGTTTGCCTTATCCCAGAAAGCCGCCCAGGATTCCGGTGCTTCCTTATAGGCCTGCGTGTTGGTGACAAGGGTGATGTACCAGGCGACCGCGCCAATGCCCGCAACGCCGCCATCCGGGTATTTATTTATGAAATGGTCGATCAGGTTCTTCGAATTGGGAATCTTGGCCATGTCGAGCGGCGCCCATAGCTTGGTCGTCTGACCCTTGAGCATGGCGACCTGCGACATCATGGAAACGTCTGCGGGCGCGGCGCCGGCCTTGGCGGCCTGCTCGAGCTGTACCAGCCAGGCTTCGCCAGTTGGCTCGGCTACCGATTCAATGGCAATACCGCTTGCCTTGGTGAACTCCGGGAAGATATTCTTGTCGAAGGAATCCTTGAAGTAGCCGCCATAGACGCCGACCTTCAGCGACTTGTCCTGAGCGCGCAAGATAGTGGGCATGGCAAGGATAGCGGCACCCATCACACCGGCACCCAGCACGGCGCGGCGGCTGACGCTCTTCTTGAGCATATTGTTCATAATCATCTCTCCTTTTTTGAAGCCGTTGTTCCGGCTGATTTCCCGCTTTGTTGTCAAGTGACCGTTCGCCAATCAATGCTGGTTTACGGCGCGAAGCTCCAATATCTTTGTATAACGCGTCAGCGGATAGCACAGAACAAAATAGATGAGCGCTACCAGGCCATAGACGGTAAAAGGTTCAAAAGTCGCGTTGTTGATGGCATTTGATGTTCTGACGAGTTCCTCAAAACCAATGATCGAGGTCAATGCAGTGCTCTTGATCAACTGCACCAGAAAGCCCACCGTCGGCGCGCGGGTGATAACAAACGCCTGGGGAAGTATGATAAGTCGCAGCTGTGTAAAATAATGTAGACCGAGGCTGCTTCCGGCATCCCATTGTCCGCTTGGCAGTGACTGCACACCGCCGCGCCAGATTTCGGCAAGGAATGCACTTGCGCAAAGTGTCAGCCCCAGAACCGCGGCGGTCCAGGCCTCTATTCGAAAACCGAGCAGGGGCAAACCGAAAAACAGCAGGAACAGTTGCATCAGAAGCGGCGTTCCCTGGAAGAGGCCGATGTAATATTCGGCGGCACGACGCAGCCAGCGCCGCTTGGATATGCGCAGCAGCAAGATTGCCAGGCCGGCGATCGTGCCTCCGGCAAAAGCGACGATCGACAGAAGGATCGTCCAGCGGGCGGCCAAAAGGAGATTGCGCAATATGTCCCAGAAGGTGAACTCGATCATGCCATGCCCCCGGCTATCGCGCGGCGCCCGGCGGCAAACAGCAGACGGCGCAGGCCGATGCTCATGCCGAGATAAACCAGGGTGATGACGAAATAGGTTTCGAAAGCACGGAAGGTCCGCGCCTGCAGCATGTCTGCTTCATAGGTGAGTTCGCGCACGGCAATCTGCGAGACGACCGCAGACTCCAGCATCATGATGACGATCTGGCTGGTGAGGGCTGGAAAGATGACCTTCAGCGCCTGCGGCAGGATAATCTTGATGAATATCAGCCAGGGCTGAAGACCGAGCGCCGCGGCGGCTTCTTTCTGGCCCTTCGGCACCGCATCCAGACCGGACCCGACGATTTCCGTCGTATAAGCGGACATGTTCAACGTCATGGCGAGCATCGCGGCGATGACCGGATCAAGCCGGATGCCCAAACGCGGCAGCCCAAAGAAGATGAAAAAAAGCTGAACCAGAAAAGGCGTGTTACGTATCAGCTCGACATAGGCGCCGACGGCCCCGCGCAAAATCGGATAGCGGCTGCGCCGTGCAGCCGCCCCGAAAATGCTGAGGATCGTGCCGGCGACGGAGGTCACGGCGATCAGGAAGATCGTCATGGCCGCGCCTCTGGCGATCATGCCGACGGCTCCGTTCAACCAACCGAAGTCGAGCGTGTAGCCCACCAATCAATCCTTGAGGTTCGCTGGATTGAGCGGTGTCTTGAGCCATGCCTCAGAGCTTTTGTTCAGGCTGCCATCCGCCAGCATCTTGGTGACCGTATCGTTGATGGCCTGCTTGAGACGATCTTCGTTCTTGTTGAGTGCTATGTGGGAAGGCGACGTCAGCAACTGAAACTTCTGCTCGGGCGCGAGTGCTTCCTGACGGGAAAGAACCTGTGCACCGACGTCGTTGCCGACCACCATGAGCTGTGTCTGGCCCGAGATGAACGCCTGAATAACTGAATTGTAATTGTCGAAACGCTTGACGTCAGCAGACGCTGGAACAACTTCGGTCAGTGATGTGTCCTCCAGGGTGCCGCGATTGACTGCGATGCTTTTGCCGGCGAGATCGTCCTTGTTCCTTACTTCAAGAGCCTTGGGCCCGATCACAGCAATGTAATAGGGCGCATAGGCAGCGGCGAAGTCGATAACCTGTTCGCGCTCCTTGCTATAACCGACGCTCATCAACAGATCGACGCGATGCTCGGTCAGATAAGGAATGCGGTTCTGTCCGGTAACACTGACCGGAACGAGCTTGACCTTGAGGGCGTCTGCGAGAGCCTGAGCGACGTCCATGTCGTACCCCTTGAGGGTCATATCGGCGCTGGCTGACGAGAATGGCGGAAAATCGGCAAAGACACCGACATTGAGCACGCCTGCCTTGGTGATGTCGTCGATCGCGTCCGCCTGAGCATGCGTGATAGCGCCGATGGTTGCTCCGCCGAACAGCAACAGCGCCGCAAACGATGATTTCAGTGTGTTGTAGATTGTCATCTGTATTCCCCTTCGTTGTTATTTGTTTGGGACAATCCGGATGATGCCATCTTTGGCTTCAACATTCTTGGTTTCCGGATTTTTTGTGCATCAGCGTGTGCCCTGTACAAACGGGCTGAACACCATCAGGCTGAGTATCTCGAACAGGACCTGTGCGCCTGCATGGGCCGTGTTTGTCGTCGAGTCATACTGCGGTGCTACTTCCACCACGTCGCCGCCGACGAGATTGATACCCTTCAGGCCCCGGATGAGTTCAAGGACCTCGCGCGTCGTCAGGCCGCCGATTTCAGGCGTTCCGGTACCCGGCGCGAAACTCGGATCGAGACTGTCGATGTCGAAGGAAAGATAGGTCGGACCATCCCCGATGATTTCGCGTGCTTTCGCTATGATGGCAGGGATGCCCATGCCGGTCACTTCTTCCGCATGTATGACGGTCATTCCCGATTCGTACGAGAACTCCCACAGGTATTCCGCCGAACCGCGAATGCCGATCTGGATGGTGCGGCTCGAATCGAGCACGCCATCGAGAACAGCATTGCGGAAAGGACCGCCGTGGTGGAACTTGGTCTGGTCGAAAGCGCCACCGGTGTCGCAATGGGCGTCGATGTGGATCAAGCCCACGGGCCGGTTCTTGCCGATTGCTTTAAGGATCGGGTGGGTGATCGAGTGGTCGCCACCTACGCTGAGCGGTACCACGCCTGCATCGACGATCTGATTGATGCGGCGTTCGATATCATCATGGCTCTGCTCCAGCCTGTAGCGGCTGGCAAATGGGACATCGCCGATATCAGCGACGCGCAGGTCAAATACCGGCGCGCATTCGAGGACGTGGTTGTAGGGCCCGATCCGTTCAATTGTGCGCAGTGCCCGTGGTCCGAAGCGCGAGCCGGTGCGATTGGTCACGCCAAGATCCATGGGAACGCCAACAATGGCCACCTGCAGATTGCCAAAATCCGGCGCTGCAGCGTCGACGGACATGTGGGGGGCAGCAAGAAACGTAGGGACGCCGGCATAAGGCGCAAGGCGGGTACCGCTCTTGGAGAATATCTTGTCTGCGACTTTGCGGAACGTCGGATCAAAAAGCTCGCCGCCATGGCTCTCGCCATATTTCGCGCGAAGCTCATTTAGCTTTGCCTCATCCCAGGATGCCATGACAATGTCCCATTATCTGCGGCCGCGGGGGGTAAGAAGGACGTGGCCTCTCGGGCTTATGAATAAATCCGTCGCAATCTGTTCCCCGGGCTTTTGCCTCGTTGGGCCCATTATCGTTGCAAAACGAACGGAAAAGCAATTGACATTGTTATAGCTTGCCGCGTGAGTAAATCTCACATGACTTTTGAACGTTTGACAGCTAAGGGAAATGCATGACCCCAGGCCGGCTGCCCCCCCTGAACCCCCTGCGCGCTTTCGAGGCGACCGCGCGGCATGGCTCTGTAAGCGCCGCCGCGCGCGAGCTCAACGTAACCCACGGAGCGATCAGCCATCAGATCAAGGCTCTGGAGGCCACGCTCGATGTCCAGCTTTTCGAACGCGGGGCGCAACGGCTCAAGCTGACGCCACAGGGTGCGCTCCTGCTGCCGACGGTGTCGAAAGCATTCGAAGACATTGCGGCGACGACCGCATTGATAAAGCGTCCGACGACGAGCGGCGAGCTGACAGTGACGTGCGTGCCGGCGCTGCTTTCACTTTGGCTTATTCCAAGGATGAACCAGTTTACCGAGCAATATCCTGATATCAGGCTTACCCTTATCGCCTCGAACGAATCGAGCCAGTTGCACTCGGCGGATGTCGACGTCTGCGTGCTTTATGGTCATGGCAATTGGACCGACTGCTGGGTACGTCTCTGGACCACGCTTAAACTTTTTCCTGTCGCCAGCCCGACCCTGCTCAACATGCGGCCGCTGCGATCCGTGCGCGATCTTCGCAATCACGTTCTCCTGCATGGTGATGATGGACGCGAGTGGAACACCTGGCTCGCGGCTGCCGACGCGACGGAGCATGCCCGTGGCGCCCAGCACTTCATGAGCGATGCACGGCTCTCGACGGAGGCTGCGGTCTACAGCCAGGGCGTGGCCTTGGGTGATACGATTACGGCAAGTAATCTTATTGCAAAGGGCGAGTTGATCGTGCCCTTCGACCTGACGGTACCCGCCAATGATGCGTTCTATGTCGCCTGCCGCAACGAGGTGCGCAATGCCCCCATTGTCAAGGTTTTCATCGACTGGCTGTTTGCATCGCTGGAGACCGATACGATCACGGAACCGCAAACATCGGCTCGCCGGATCATCCGGCGGCGCAACGGCGGCAAGGTAAGCTCGCCGGAGCGCCTGGCAGCACCCCCATCCATTCCGACGACACGCCCGAAACGGCTTGATCGCGCGGCTCTCAAGCGCCGTGCCAAGACCGATACCCGATAGGACAATCCCATGACTGCTGCATTGCTCAACCCGCTTGTCACCCGCCTGTCGCCCCCGCCCATACCGGCCGTACAAGCTTGGGGCAAAGACTACAATGGCAGCTTCGGCCCTTTGATCGATCTCTCTCAGGCCGTTCCCGGCTATCCGCCACATCCGGACATGCTGCGTTGGCTGGGTGAAGCCGCCTCATCGCTTGCCTACACCAACTACGGCGCAATCGAGGGTGAAGCAGACCTGCGCGAGGCCTACGCGGCACATGTGTGCGAGCTCTATCGCGCAAACATCTCCGGTGCCAACATCCATGTCACATCGGGCTGCAATCAGGCCTTTATCTGCGCAGTTATGGCTGTTGCGAAAGCTGGTGACACTGTGCTGATGACCGATCCCTTCTATTTCAACCATGAAACGACGCTTTCCATGCTGGGGATCAAGACAGGCTTGGTCGAGTGCGGCGCTGCCAAGGGTTTCGTGCCTACCGTCGAAGCCGTCGAGGAGGCTCTCACCCCCGGCGTGCGTGCGCTTGCATTGGTGACGCCGAACAATCCGACGGGCGCCATCTATCCGCCTGCGCAGTTGCAAGCGATTTTCGATGTCTGCAGGAAAAATGCTATCTGGCTTATTCTGGACGAAACCTATCGCGATTTCCTGCCCAGCGATTTCGGAGTACCGCATGGCTTGCTCAGCGAGGAAAACTGGCAGGACCACCTGATCCAGCTCTACAGTTTCTCAAAATCGTTCTGTATTCCCGGACATCGGCTGGGCGCACTCACTGCCGGCGAAAACGTCGTAGAAGAAATCGCCAAGATCATGGACAATCTGCAGATTTGCGCGCCTCGCGCCGCACAAGGTGCGGTCGCGCGGGCCTTGCCGGCCCTGGCTGAATGGCGAGCGGGCAACCGGTTGGAGATTGAAGCGCGTGCGCAGGCGCTATCCGAAAACATGACCGATCTCGGCGGCTGGCGGCTTGAAGCGCTTGGCGCCTATTTTGCCTTTGTCCGTCACCCATTTGAGGACCGGGCATCGGCGGAAGTAGCGGAGCACCTGGCCAAGGAGGCTGGCATACTTAGCGTCCCCGGCGAGTATTTTGGCGCCGGGCAAAAACAGTTTCTTCGCTTTGCCTTCGCCAATGCCAATGCCGGGACGATCCGGCAATTGCGTGGGCGAATGCTGGATCTCAAGCTTTAGACGGCTAGTATCCTAGCGCTTCCCCTGATCCCGAGCGGCTGTCGATAGCTCCGTTATAGCGTGCGCCACCGCCCTTTTCGATATCGCCAAGGCTTTCGCCGCCAACGAGAATGCCGGCAGCTTGTCCCCAGATGGTCCAGCTCTTGTCGATCTCGACATCATGACCCATCTCCGCCAAAATCTTGCGAGTATCGGCGGAAAGTGCATAGGGCTCCATGTAGACCTTGTCCGGCAGCCACTGATGATGAATGCGTGGCGTATCGATGGCTTCCTGGATATTCATGCCGTGGTCAACGACATTGACAATCGCTTCAAGCGTAATCGTGATGATGCGCGCGCCCCCCGGGCTGCCAATGACCATGAACGGCTTCCCGTCTTTAGAGATGATCGTCGGGCTCATCGAGGATAGCGGCGTTTTCTTCGGCTGAATGGCGTTCGCTTCGCCTTGGACCAGGCCGTAGAGATTGGGCGCACCGGGCTTAGCAGTGAAATCGTCCATTTCATTGTTGAGCAATATGCCAGTTCCCGGTGCAACCACCCCGGCGCCGAAGGAGCCATTGAGCGTGTAGGTCACGGCGACTGCGTTTCCTTCGTCGTCGACAATTGAATAATGTGTCGTCTCTGTGCTTTCGCCAAAGCCTTTCGGCATCAATTCCTGGGACACGCCCGCCTTGAAGGGGCTTATTTTCTCGCGGATTTCCCTGGCATATTGCTTGTCGAGCAATTTCTTGACGGGATTGTCGACAAAATCCGGGTCGCCAAGAGACGTGTTGCGATCGACATAGGCAAAGCGCATCGCTTCGATCATTGCGTGAACAGTCTCAGCCGAGCCATATCCCAGGTATCCCAGCGGGTAGCCCTCAAGGATGTTCAAAATCTCGCAAATGATGACGCCTCCAGAGCTTGGCGGCGGAGAGGACGCGATTTCATATCCCCGGTAATTGCATTTGACCGGTTCGAGCTCGCGAACCGTATATTGTTCGAAATCGGCCTTGGCGAGGATGCCGCCGGTCGCCTCGCTGGCTTTGACGATGGCATCGGCCGTGGGACCCTTGTAGAAGGCTTCCGGACCTTTCTGCGAAATGCCGGAGAGGGTCGCCGCCAGGTCCGTCTGGATCAGGGTTTCTCCAATCGCGTAGGTCTTGCCGTCAGGCTTCAGGAATATCTCCGCTGCCGCTTTGTCCTTGCCAAGTTTTTTTGCGCCGCTTTGGAGCGAGGTCACATCACCCTGATCAAGGACGAAACCATCGCGTGCGTAACGAATGGCGGGGCCCATCAACTCTTCGCGCGATTTGGTCCCATATTTCGTTCTTGCCGTTTCGAAGCCGAGAACGGAACCGGGCACGCCGATGGCAAGATATCCATCGGTGCTTAGACCTTTGACCATATTGCCCTTGTCATCCAGGTACATGGTCTTGGTCGAAGCAAGTGGTGCACGCTCGCGAAAATCAAGGAAGGTGGTCTTGCCATCTTTCAGGCGGATGGTCATGAAGCCCCCGCCGCCGATATTGCCCGCTGTCGGATAAACAACCGCCAGCGCATACCCGACAGCCACAGCTGCATCGACGGCGTTGCCGCCATTTTTCAGAACGTCCACGCCGACCTGCGATGCCAGATGCTGCGCGGTGACCACCATGCCATGCTCTGCCTTGACCGGGTCCGGCGATGCGGCGAAGGCCGTAAACGCGGGCATCGTGGCAATGCTCAACGCCAGGCCAAACACGCTGGTTCTCAGAGAACGACAGTCCATGATCATCCCTCCCACATGAAAAATCTTGCGCTGCAATGGAACCGTTCCTGCACTTTATGTCCAGCATAAAAGCACGCGGGAGGGTGGTTCAATTGTCCTGATCGAGTTCGGGATAATGACGGAAAATGCCGGATTCATTAAATTTGAGCCGGCGACCCGAGGCAAGATAACTTTGAATGTTGGGCCGCTTTTCGACAGCATCGTGAACGGCGATGATCTTTGGATAGCGGACGCCAAGATGCTTCGTGCCTCGCGGAAATGCATATCGCAAGCCTTCGACTATCTGGAACAGGGACAGGTCGACATAGCTGAGTGCGCTCCCCACAGCGCGTTCGCTCCCCTCCGGATTGTTCTCAAGCACACGCTCGAAGTAGGACATGAATTTCGGTATGCGATTCTCGATGAAGTCGGCCGAGCGCTGTTTTGCGGCGTCCTTCTGGTCCTCATAATATCGGGTCGTGGCGATTGGATGGTGCGTATCATGCACCTCGGCCACAAAGTCGGTGATCGTTAACTGCAACCCGTTCGCGACAAAGCGCAATGCTTCATCCTGCGGCGCAAGGTCCAGCCTGGGTCCGAGATAGAGCAAAATATTGGCCACATGGGACACGATGAGATCGCCGTCTTTTATGAAGGGCGGCGCAAAGGGGATGTGGGCGTCGGATTTGCTCTTCATCCATTTCATCATCGATCCGGTACCATCCTCCTGCCGCGCAACGTCTATATATTCGACACCAGCCTCTTCGAAGGCCAGCCGCACGAATTCGCCGCGACCCTGCAATCCGTCCCAGTAGTAGAGTTCATAGGCCATCGAGGTCTCCTTCAGGTTTCGACGGGTGGTTTAGCAGCCAAACATGGCAATGTGGTAATCGCCAGCTATTTGTTCTCCCGGGAGGTTTGCGTCTCGACGAGGCGCCCAAGTTGAAACACAATAGAAAAAAGTCGATCGCGGCAGCTTAGGCTGCATTCGAAAGGAACAATCATGAATGCCGGATCTATCATATCGGCCGTTGGTTTCTGCACCTATACAGGCGTCGGCAATTTCGACGTGCTGGAGGGTTCGTTGCGGTCGATCAGTGACCTTGGCGCGACCGCTGCCGAACTCTCACTCTATGGCGAACAACTCATTTCCGGGGGCCGGATCATCCCCGGACGGGCAGAGCGCCTGCTGGAAATTACCCGCCAGTTCGATCTGCGTTATAGCGTCCACGGCCAGATCGTATCCAACTTCATGGACAGGGAACATCTGGCGCTGCAGAAGTCGGTCGTTCGCGCGATGCTCGAGTTGTGCAATCGCGTGGAGGCGGGAATTCTCGTCCACCATGGCGGGCATGCCAAGATGCCGGCGCTGACGCGGATTGGCGATCTCGACCAGATGGAGCGCGATACATTGGCAGAAATGGCCGAAGTTGCGCAGGGCTACGGCGTCAGGATTGCATTGGAAAACATCTTTGCGCTCAGCGATGCGGATTATCGCCAGACGCCGGCAAAGATTGGTGAAACTGTTTGCGCCGTCAACAGTCCGAACGTCTGTGCGCTTATCGACTTCAGCCATGCCTATATCGAGTGCACAAGGCTTGGTCTCGATTGGCAGGAGCAGATCGGAGCCATGGCTCCGGTCACCGGCCATTTGCATGTGCATGACAGCTTTGGCCGTCCATACAGCATGACGAAGTTTTATCACCCGGCCGAAGCAACCGCGCTCGGCATAGGCGACCTGCATCTGCCGATCGGCTGGGGCGACATTCCTTGGGAGGAGATTTTTTCAAAGCTTACATTCCTGCCGGACACGATGCTGATCATGGAAATAACCGGGGACCGTTTTGCCGGTGAGCAAGCGGATAGCCTTGCTCGCGCGCGGAAGCTCGTGGAGATGGTCAATAGCCGCCGAATAGCAGCGTAAGGTTCGAAGACGCGGCGAGCTGCATGGCCGCGTCTTTGCCACCTATCTAATTGTGAATGGCTCAAAGGCGGAATAGGCCGCATCCGGCACAGTGACGTTCAGCAGTTCCATGTTTCGGGCCAGGCTCGATGGTTTGGCCGTTCCTATCAGGACATTGGCGACAACTGGCTCGCGCAACGGAAATTGCATGGCTGCTGCGGCGAGCGGAACCAGATTTGCTTCTGCTATTGCTTGCATGGCGCGCACGCGCTCAACAATATCTTCCGACGCGGGGCCGTAATCGAAATTAGCGCCCGGAACCGGGCCGGTTGCGAGGATGCCGGAGTTGAAAACACCGCCGATCACCAGCGAAATCTTTTGTCTGCGGCAGGCTTCAAGCAAACCGCGCTCGGCGGACCGGTCCAGTAGCGAATAACGCCCGGCGAGAAGGATGCAGTCAATCGGGTGTCTGGCAATCACGTCGAGGCAGACCTCGACCTCATTGACGCCGAGACCATAGGCGGAGATCGCTCCGGACGTTTTCAGTTCATCCAAGGCCTTCATGCCGCTATCGAGAAGCTGGCGTTGGTAGACTGCATTTTTCTCCGCGCCGTGGGTGTAGACGCCGATATCGTGCACATAGAGGATGTCGATCCTGTTCAACCCCAGCCGTGCAAAGCTGAACTCGAATGACCGCATAATGCCGTCATAGCTATAGTCATAATCGACTGTGAACGGCAGCGGATTGACATAGGAATGGTCCGGAACCTTGTCTTCCGGGACCGGGCGCAAGAGGCGACCGACCTTGGTCGAGAGAACATAGGTCTCCCTGGGCTTGTTGCGCAGGAAATCGCCCATCCGCCGTTCGGACAAGCCGAAACCATAAAAAGGCGCGGTGTCGAAATAACGCATTCCTGCGTCCCACGCGGCCTGCAACGTCTCCATCGCTGCTTCTCGCGTGCATTCCCGGTAGAGTCCGCCGATCGCCGCCCCACCAAATCCGAATTGCGTTACTGCGAGTGGCGTATTGCCTATTGCGCGCATATCCACGGTCTCTCTCCCCATGATTGTGCCAGCTATTTCTTGCGCAGCGCGTCTGCCAAAGCCGCACCGAATGCGCCTTGAGATGCAGGTTGTTGCTTCGGGCCGGGAGCCGGCACGCGCGTCCGGGGGGCGTCATCGACAGGACGTGAACCCCTCGGCGGCTGAGCGGTGCCGCCATCCTTGCGCATGGTCAGGCTGATGCGATTTCGCTTCGGATCAACATCGACAACCCGCACTTTGACGACATCCCCCGCCTTGACCACCTCATGCGCATCCTTGACGAAACGATCCGCCAGTTGTGACAGGTGCACGAGACCGTCCTGATGCACGCCAATATCGACGAACGCTCCGAAAGCGGCAACATTGGTAACCGTCCCTTCCAAAAGCATTCCGGGCCTGAGATCCTTTATACTGTCGATACCGTCAGTAAACGATGCCGTCTTGAATTCAGGCCGGGGATCGCGGCCGGGCTTTTCGAGTTCTGCAATAATGTCGCGCACCGTCGGCAGGCCGAATCGGTCGTCGACAAAGACCCGCGGATCAAGTGCTTTCAACGCACTGCTGTCATTCATCAATGAGCGCACATCCCGGCCACATGCGCTGACGATTTTCTTGGCGACGCCATAGGCCTCCGGATGCACCGCGGAAGCGTCGAGGGGTTCAGTGCCGTCAGTGATGCGCAGGAACCCTGCGCATTGTTCAAAGGCGCGCGGTCCGAGCCGGGCGACTTTGAGCAGATCGCGACGTGTCCTGAACGGACCCACATCGTCGCGATAGGCGATGATGGCTTCAGCAAGTGAGGTCCCAAGTCCGGAGATACGCGCAAGAAGTGATGCGGATGCTGTGTTCAGATCGACGCCGACGGCATTTACCGCGTCTTCCACGACACCTTCCAGTGACCGCGCAAGGCGGAATTGGTCAACATCATGCTGGTACTGCCCCACGCCAATTGATTTCGGTTCGATTTTCACGAGTTCGGCCAGCGGATCCTGCAACCGGCGGCCAATAGAGACTGCACCGCGCAGCGACACGTCAAGCCCCGGAAATTCAGCAGCAGCGGTGGCAGATGCGGAATAGACAGAAGCTCCAGCCTCGCTCACGATGACCTTCAGCGGTTTTGGCGCTGGCATATCCGCCAGCATGTCGGCAACCAGCCGTTCCGTCTCGCGGCTGCCAGTCCCGTTGCCGATCGCGATGAGCTCGACCTTGTGCTTGATGAGAAGTCGCGCGAGTTCGCCCTGCGTTCCGCGCACGTCATTGCGAGGCGGGAAAGGGTAGACCGTCGTTGTATCGAGCACTTTGCCGGTGCCGTCGATGACCGCGACCTTGACGCCTGTACGGATGCCGGGATCCAGGCCCATGGTTGTGCGCGAGCCCGCAGGCGCTGCCAGCAGCAAATCCTTCAGATTGCGGGCAAAGACGTGGATCGCCTCTTCCTCGGCGCGCTCTCGCAGGGCGGTCATGAGATCGACGGAGAGATTGAGCGACAGCCGGATACGCCATGTCCAACGCACCACTTCCATCAACCAGCTATCGGCGGCACCGCCATTTGCCCGGATCGCGTAGGTCTCGGCAATCATGCGCTCGACCGGCTTGACCGCAGAGCTGTCGTCGGCATCGACCTCGATTTCAAGAGAGAGCACGTCCTCATTGCGGCCACGCAGCATGGCGAGTGCGCGGTGGCCGGGCACCGCTGCCCAGCGCTCGAAATGATTGAAGTAATCGGCAAACTTTGCGCCCGGCTCTTGTTTGCCATCTATAACTTTCGCTCGAAGAATGGCGCGATCCTTCATGTGGTTGCGCAGCCTGCCGACGAGGTCGGCGTTTTCCGAAAACGTCTCCACAAGAATGTCCCGCGCGCCGTCGAGCGCGGCCTTTACATCGGGAACATCCTCAGAGAGAAACTCCGTTGCCAGGCCGGAAGGAATGGTGCGTCGGTCTGACAGGATTGTTTCCGCCAATGGACCAAGTCCGCGTTCACGCGCGATCTCGGCTTTGGTCCGCCGTTTGGGCTTATAGGGCAGATATATATCTTCCAGTTCCGCCTTGGTCACGGCGGAGGCAATCTTGTTTTCAAGCTCATCCGTGAGCTTGCTCTGGACGCGAATGGACTCGATGATCGTATCGCGGCGGGCCTCGAGCTCACGCAGGTAAACCAGCCGCTCATCGAGATTACGGAGCTGCGTATCGTCCAGGCCGCCGGTAACCTCCTTGCGATAGCGCGCAATGAAAGGAACTGTCGCCCCACCATCGAGGAGTTCAATCGCCGCACTTGCCTGTTCCGGCCTCGCGTTGATCTCAGCGGCGATAAGGCGAGCAATGCGGACAGTATTTGCAATAGTCACGAGATATTCCATGAATCATGATCGAGCGGCCAACATAGTGGCGCCCGATCATGACCGCAATCGCTTGGGAACGATGCTTCAAGCCTTTTTCAAAAGAGACTTGGCTTCCCTGATGCCCAGGGCCTCCGGCCGCGAGCAGGTTGTCTTGATGTCGATAAACTTCCTCTCCTCGCCGGAACGCAGGATCGAAACCATAATTTCAACCCCGTGCAAAGCTCTGTCGATCGAGCAGCGGATGTCTCGGCCTGTGAGAATGGCGGCGGCCATATCGGCGAGCCCGGCCGTGCGATAATTAGCCATCATTCCCGCTGCATGTTTTTGATTTGGTGCGCCGAAAGGATGGGCCCAAGCCTTGACAGCGCGCGGTTTCTTGCCCGGCTTCGCCAGCTTGACTTCCCCGCCGAAGAAGTTCGGATCCGGTAGGAAGATTGAGCCTTCCGTGCCGTAGAGCTCCATGTTGGGATGGTGATGTGCCCAGACATCCCAGCTGGCCGACAAGGTGATCGATGCACCGCTTTCAAACTCGAGCAGGGCCTGAATGGTCGTCGGCGTCGTCACCTTTATTGTCTCACCCTTACGCGGCTCGCTTGAAATCGTGCGGGTAGGCGTTGCCGTTGAAGTGAGCGCGGCAACGCGCCTGACCGGACCGATGAGATTGATCAAATTGGCGATGTAGTAAGGGCCAAGATCGAGTATGGGCCCACCACCCGGGCGATAGAAGAAATCCGGGTTCGGATGCCAATGTTCCATGCCATGATTCATGACGTGAGCGGTGCCGGAGGTAATGGTTCCAAGCTGACCGTCATCGATGAGCTTGCGTGCAAGCTGGTGTGCACCGCCGAGATAAGTATCGGGAGCGCATCCCGCCTTCAACTTGTTCTTTGAAGCAATCTTTTGCAGTTCAAGCCCTTCTTTGAGCGACAGCGTCAGCGGCTTTTCCGAGTAAAGGTGCTTGCCCCCCGACAGGATCTGCTTCGACACGTCAAAATGCGCGTCAGGAACCGTGAGATTGACAACAAGATCGATGTCCTCGCTGGAGAGCAGGTCGTCGATAGTTCGCGCTTCGACACCGTATTCGGATGCCCGTGCAATGGCAGCCGCCTTGCTGATGTCCGCGATGGCGCGCATTTCAATGCCTCTGAAGAGTGGGGCAAGGCGCAGATAGGTCGCAGAGATATTGCCAGCACCGATTATGCCGATGCCAAGTGTCCTGGCCATGGGGATGTTCCTCAGAATGAATTGACTGTGGCGATCGAGCGGCGGGCGAAGCGCTCATCGTCCGATGGATTGTCGTGCTCCATGATGAAGTACTGGACAGGCGTGTCTTTGAGCCTCGTCATCAACGCCTTCCAGTCGACCGTGCCATAACCGACATCAGCCCAGCCGTCCTCGTCCGTATTCTGGCCGGGAGCAGCGATATCCTTGACGTGCACGGCACTGATGCGTGAGCCATAGTTCCCGATCCATTCGAACGGGTCGCCGCCGCCGCGGATGATCCAGGCAATGTCCGCCTCCCACGATATGCTTGGGGCTGCATCGAATATCAGCTTCTGCGGCAGCGAGTTGTCAGGCAGCGCTTTGAATTCGAAGTCATGATTGTGCCAGCCGAAAACATATCCTGCCTTGCTGTAGGTGGCATGCGCCGCTTCCAATCTCTCTCCGAAAGCCGACCAGCCTGCTGCATCAAGGGGACGCACATCGACGGCAAGGTGCGGGCAATAAATGGCTTTCATGCCGAGCGCGCCGGCGATATCGAGGACCTTTTGCGGTTCTTTTTCAAGAAGGTCGATGCTGAAATGGCCCGTAGGCATGGTCAACCCGTTGGCATCGAGCGCGAGCTTCGTTGCTTCGGGATCGGCGTAGACTCCGCCATAGGCCTCGACCTGGGCATAACCATTGCGCTTCAACATTTCGAACGTCTGCTCGAGCGGCGGGAAGTTTCGGGAGCTGTAGAGCTGATAGGAAAAGTCGGTCACGTCATTTCTCCATGAATGCTTGGGAAGGTTAAAGGCGATTTTCGGTCACGGCATCGAATAGCGAAGCCATGGCTGGGTTGAATGTCAGGAAGACTTTTTCACCAGGCTGATAGCGCCTGCCGGAATCGACGCGAACCGAGATGGCTTTTCCCGCGACCTTCAACCAGACAAGACTATCGGCACCCATCGGCTCATCAAGATCGACGATGGCCTCACAGGAGCAGCCGGCTGGTCCGGCCTGGCCGCTGATGGCGATGTGTTCCGGACGGAAACCAAAAATGACGGCATGGCCCGGCGCGAGCCGCTGTTGCGGCCGATAGGCGGCGAGCGAGATGTCAAGGTCTGCGGCGCGGAAGACCGGCGAGCCGTCCTTATCGACGATCTCGCCCTTGAGAAAGTTCATGGCGGGTGAGCCTATGAAGCTTGCGACAAAAAGATTGCGCGGTCTGTTATAGATAGTCAGCGGATCATCGAGCTGCTGGATCAGACCGCCCTTCATGACAGCGATGCGATCCGCCAGAGTGAGTGCCTCGATCTGGTCATGGGTGACATAGATCATCGTATTGGCAAGCTTGTGGTGCAAGCGCTTGATCTCCACGCGCAGTTCCGAGCGGAGCTTTGCATCGAGGTTGGACAAAGGTTCGTCGAAGAGGAATACATCGACATCGCGAACCAGCGCGCGGCCGATGGCGACGCGCTGCCGCTGGCCGCCGGATAACTCGGCGGGCTTGCGGTTGAGCAATGGCCCGATCTGCAAAATCTCGGCGGCGTGCGCGATGCGCTTCTGGATTTCCGCAGCGGGCAGTCCAGCCACCCGCAGGCCGAATGACAGGTTTTTCTCGACAGTCATTTGCGGGTAGAGCGCATAGGACTGGAATACCATGCCGATGCCGCGATCCTTCGGCTCTTCCCAGGTTACGTTCTTGCCCTTGATGAAGATCTGTCCGTCGGAGATATCGAGCAGCCCTGCGATGCAATTGAGCAAGGTGGATTTTCCGCAACCGGATGGTCCGAGAAGCACGAGGAATTCGCCATCTGCCACCTCGATATTGAGGTTCTTCAAGACGCTGATCGAACCGAAATTGAGTGAGAGATCCTTGATGAGAACGCTATGCACTGAGGTCACCCTTTTACGGCGCCAGCGGCAATGCCCCTGACGAAATATTTGCCTGAGAAGAAATAAACGAGGAGGGGTACGGCTCCGGTGAGAATGGTTGCCGCCATGTTGACGTTGTATTCCTTCACCCCTTGGGTTGAGTTGACGATGTTGTTGAGCTGCACGGTCATGGGGAAGTTCTTCGTACCGGCGAAGATCACGCCGAAGAGGAAGTCGTTCCAAATGCCCGTCACCTGCAGGATCACCGCTACGACGAATATCGGCAGTGACATGGGAAGCATGATCTGCAGGAAGATGCGCCAGAAGCCGGCGCCATCGACGCGTGCGGCTTTGAATAGCTCCGGAGGTAGCGAGACAAAATAATTGCGGAAGAGCAGGGTGAGGATCGGCATGCCGAAGATCGTATGGATGACGATGACGCCGGTCAGCGTACCGAAGATGCCGAGGTTTCGCGTAATGATCACCAGCGGGTAGAGCATCACCTGATAGGGAATGAAGGCGCCGAAAATAAGCGTCGTGAAGAACAGCTCCGATCCTTTGAAGCGCCAATTGGCAAGCGCGTAACCGTTAACCGATGCGATGATTATGGAGAGGATTACACTTGGAACGAGGATCTTCATCGAATTGAAGAAACCGACCTTGATGCCCTCGCAGTAAAGCCCGGTACATGCACTGTTCCAGGCCGTCGCCCAGGGCTGAAAGGTGACCTCGACAGGCGGCGAGAAGATGTTGCCGAGCCGGATCTCCGGCATGCCTTTCAGCGATGTCATGACCATTACGTAGAGGGGAATGAGGTAATAAACCGCGGCTATGAAAAGTATGGAATAGATCATGATCGACGCGGGCGACAGGAAACGCTTCGGGCGACTTCCTCGCGGTTCTGCACCAGAGAGACTTGAGTTCATTTCGGGATTTTCCCCTTGCGGTATCGTGGCCGGAACTCCAGTAGTGCCCAGGGAACGAGAATGATGAGCACCGTGGTGAGCATGATCGTCGAGGCGGCAAGGCCCTGACCCAGATTCCCGCGCGAGAACATGAGATCGTAGACGTATTTGGCGGGAACCTCGGAGGAGATGCCGGGACCGCCATTCGTCAGCGCAACGACGAGGTCATAAACCTTGACGATAGCCGCTGAAATGATGACCAGCGTAGTGATGAAGACAGGCCGCATCATCGGAATGATGATGAAAAGATACGTCTTCCACGCCGGTATTCCATCGACCCGCGCGGCTTTCCAGATTTCGTCATCAATGTTGCGCAGGCCCGCGAGCATCAAAGCCATGACAAGGCCTGTCCCTTGCCAAAGGCCCGCGATGACGATCGCATAGATGGTGAAACGGCCGTCGGTCAGGATCGGAAAACTGAAAGTTTCAAAACCGAGATCCCGGACGACCTTCTGCACGCCGTAGGCCGGCGTGAGGATCCACTGCCAGACGAGACCTGTGACGATGAACGACAGGGCGTGCGGATAGAGAAAAATCGTGCGAAAAGTATTCTCGAAGCGGATTTTCTGATCCATCAAGGCAGCCAGTATGAAGCCGATAATGAGGGAGAAGGCCAATGACAACAGGCCGAAGATTGCCAGGTTTTTAAGAGACACAGTCCAGCGCGATGTTCGGAACAGCCGCGTATATTGGTCAAACCCAACGAAATCGAGCGTTGGCAGCGACCGTGAGGATGTGAAGGAATAGAGCACCGTCCACAAAGTGCAGCCGACAAAGACAACAAGCACCGTGACGATCATCGGTACCGCAGCGATCTTGGCGTTCAAGTTGCGCAGGGGGGCAAAGGGGCGTCGGCTCACGGAAATCTCCAGCCTCTCGGTGTATGCCGGCCCAAGGGTTGGCCGGCATATCTCACGTCGATAGGTTCAATTTCTACTTTGCTTCGCCGATGATCTCGACGTAACGGGCTTGAGCGTCCTCGACCGTCATAGTCTTATCTGCGAAAAACTCCGTCGTCAGATCTTCGATCTGGCCTTGAGTGTCGGAGGAGAAAGCCTGTTCGTACGAAGGCAGCACATTATTGCTGTCGGTCAATATTTTAATGCCTTTTTTCATGCATTCATTGGCGGCTTGCATGTCTATGTCACCGCGGATCGGCAACGAGCCCTTGGCGAGATTGAAGGCGACCTGAGTCTCCTTGGAAACCAGCATGCTGGCAAGCTTCAGTTGGGCCTTGGTGATTTCGGGATTTGCATTCTTTGGAAAGTAAAAGGCATCGCCGCCTGTGTCGAGTGCAGGATGAACCCCCAAGCCGGGAAGGCAATCGTAATCGGTTCCTGCGACCTTTCCGGCCACGCCGAATTCGCCCTGTGCCCAATCCCCCATGATCTGGCCGGCGGCCTTACCCGTAAGGACAAGTGACGTTGCTTCATTCCACTGCCGTCCAACATAGCCGGGGTCGGCAAGCTCTCGCGCGTCTGCAAACGCTTGCCAGATAGCCTTCGTCTCGGGACCGCCCGCCGCTTCGGTGCTCTTCTGGTCCAAGATCTTGAGATAGAGGTCCTTGCCGCCAAGATTGGCCAACATCACGCGGAACACACCGTCAATCTGCCAAGCGTCACCAGTCGCGAGCGGAATAATGCCTTTTTCCTTGAGCTTGGGTGCTGCAGCCACGAATTCTTGCCAGTTGGTGGGAACCGCCGCGCCTGCTTGCTTGAAAGCATTCGGATTGATCCACATCCATTGCCAGGAGTGAATATTGACTGGAACGCAATAAATCTTTCCCTCATACTTGCATGCGTCGAGCAGTTTGGAGGGGCGGATGAAATCAGCCCAACCCTCCTTGGTAGCAAGCTCGGTTAAATCCGTCATCAATCCGGCTTTGACCAGATCCTCGGCGTCGCGACCGGTGTTAAGCTGCGTCGCGCCCATGGGATTTCCCCCCAGAATGCGGCTGACAATGATTGGGCGAGCAGTGCTGCCGCTACCTGCGATCGCGCCATCCACCCATTTGTCACCGCCAAGCTTGTCGTAGGACGAGGCGAGAACCTTGGCAGCAGCTGCCTCACCGCCAGACGTCCACCAGTGGGTTACCTCAAGGTCGGCGGCTCGAACCTGGCTGGCGGCGAAAAGAAATGTGGATGTCGCAAGAACAGCCATGATGGAACGGTAACGCATCGCATCCTCCCAAATCTGAAACGTTACAGGTAGGCTAGTCCAAACCCAAGCCGAGCGCAATCGCCGCAAGCCACATTTTTGCTGATATTGTTACAATATTGAAAACGTGTCAAAAAAGTTTAATGAAATCAGTCAACTAGTTAATTCTAGCTAAAGTACGCCATTGCCAAGCCAGGCAAATTTCAGCTATGGTTACGCCATGAAGTGCCCTATGGTGCACCAATCGATTGCACTTGATTGCTGAAACGATACAGAGACTGAAGAAGGACTCGAGTAGTTCACGATATGAAGACGAAGGCGGCCGGTCAGAAAGAATCAGCGGAACCAGGCGAACTCGGCGAGGGCGAAAGGCCAACGTTGAGGACCATCGCTTTTATGGCGGGCCTTGGTGTCACCACGGTTTCCCGTGCGCTCAAGGACGCGCCTGAAATCGGCCAGGCAACCAAAAACCGCGTGCAGCTCATCGCCAAGCAAATCGGTTACCGGCCCAATCGTGCGGGTGTGCGACTTCGCACCGGCAAGACGAATGTGATCAGCCTTGTGCTCAATTCTCAATCGGAGATTATGGGGCTTACCTCCAACATGGTCTACGGAATTTCCGAAGTGCTGTCGGAGACACCTTATCATCTGACCGTCACCCCCTATTCGGTGAAAAATGACCCGATGCAGCCGATTCGTTACATTGTCGAAACCGGCTCGGCAGACGGGATCATCATGTCGCGTACGGAGCCAGATGACCCGAGGGTCAGATACCTGACCGAACATGGCATACCATTCGCCACGCACGGGCGGACCGAGATGGGGATAGAGCATCCATTTCACGATTTCGACAATGAGGCTTTCGCCTATCTTTCCGTGAAGAGACTAATAGCAAGGGGACGCCACAGAATCGCAATGGTTGCCGGGCCGTCACCTTCCGTCACCTATTACCGGCACCTTGATCGCGGTTTCAAACGTGCTGTGGAGGAGGGGCGCGCTACGTCAGTTCCAGTGCCCGATATCGACGTCGACACCTCGCTCGGCCGTATCCGTGACCGAATGGAGGAGATCATGTCAGGACCGCACCGCCCCGACGGCATCGTCAGCTGCAGCGGCAGCGCGGCTATCGCGATTGTCGCGGGAATCGAAGCCGCTGGATTGAAAATTGGCGAGGATGTGGATCTGGTGTCGAAGCAATCCACCGACGTGCTGCAATGGTTTCGTCCGCAGATCATCGTGTTCAATGAAGACGTCCGCCACGCCGGGCGCGAGCTGGCGCGAGCAGTGTTGCGGCGCATAGAAGGCGTGGATGCGCGGGAATTGCAGAGCCTCAGCTCTCCCGGCCAACACGATCAGCGTTAGCAACTTCCGCTTGCTCTTCACTCAGGCTTCTTCGAGGCACAGTTCAAATGTGATGCAGACCGGGTTTTCACCACGAAGGAGTTCCCCGTGTGTAATGCTGCCACGGGTGTCGACCGCCATGATTGCGACGCGGGCCGACTGGCTCACCACAGAGCCGCCGATAACGAAAACCTCGGTCGCAATATCGTCAACTTGCAAAGCGTTCGCGTAGCGCACACCGATCAAGCTGCCTACGCCACCACGCAGCATTGCTGCTGTGAAGTCGTGCTTCAGGCAGATCGCTTCCACGGCTGTGATGACATCCTCATTGGGACCAACACGTGCGATCACCGTCCGCGGACCTCTCTTGGCGGCATTTGTCCCTACCGAAGGTATTGGACGAAACAGCGTGAAAGCGGTTTCCCCATCGGGTTCCGACACCATCCGCACCTCTTCGACACCCCAGCTGATTGCACGAATGGGCTGGCTTACGATGGTTTCATGCGGCAGTACGTGTCCAACGCCGGGCTTGTCATCCGGCCCGACCCAAGCTGCGTGGCAGTGAATGAAAGGAGAGCCGTCACGCTCACCGAACGTGACGTTGCCATTGCTGAGCCGCGTTTCGCCGGCCAGCGAAAATATATCGCTGTACCAGGCCGCGTGGTGGCCGTCACTCGCAAGTGCCGGCATAAGATAGTGGAGCGGATCGAGAGCTCCGCCTTCGAGAACAAGTGACGCTGCCTTGATGCCGGACGCCTTGAGCGGCCCGGCGACGGCCTCGTTGAGATTGCGGCCCGGTTCAAGAACGAATTCCAGGCGCCGGCCGACGCCCTCGAAACTTTCGAAGCGCTGTGAGCGTGAGGGTCCGGGTTGTCGCAAGAAACGTTTGGGCACAGGTCACCGCCAAATGTGTTGCATGACGAATATCAACTTGGAGCTTTCCTAATTTTGAACTCAGCCGGCAGACTTGTGGCATAGTTCCACAAATGAGCAAAATGATCCACAATGTGGATCAACAGAGGAAACGGGATGGAGCAAGAAGTCAGGCCGATGGCTGGTCTCAATGGTTCACAAAGCGTCGATCGGGCGCTTGGTCTCCTTAGCCTTGTCAGTTATTCCGGCGACGACGGCAGCACGCTCACTGATATTGTCGAACAAAGCGGCCTCAACAAACCTACTGCTCGGCGACTGCTCCTGGCGCTCATACGATCCGGCTTGCTGGAGCAGGACCGCTTGACGAGACGCTACTATCTTGGTCAGGAAGCCTACGTACTTGGCACTTTGGCGACACGGCGATATGGGCTTTTACAGATATCTCGTGACAGCCTCGGGTTCCTTTCGGCCAAGACGCAGGACACCAGCTTTCTTTCCATCCAGCGTGATAGCTATTCCGTCTGCCTGCACCGGGAGGAAGGGACTTATCCCATCCGCACTCATGCCTTGCAGGCAGGCTATCGCCATCCCCTGGGTGTTGGCGCCGGGTCGTTGGCGATTCTGGCCGCGATGCCCGATGATGAAGTTGAAACCATTCTGGCCGTGAACGAAGCCACGCTTCTCGCCGAATACCCAAATCTTAATCCCGATCGCATTCGCGCTGATATTGCAGCGGCCCGTGACAAGGGCTTTGCTCTCAATCCCGGTCTGATCCTCACCAATTCCTGGGGGATCGGAATCGCCATTCGCTACCCGGACGGGCGACCAGCGGGCGCTCTCAGCATAGCGGCTATCGACAGCCGCATGCAGCCTGGACGCCAAGGGGAACTGGCGGCGCTGATGCGAAGTGAAACCAGGAAAATCGAAGCGCGGTTGGCGCATCTCCAGTCTCAAGATGATCGACCAAGGCGGCCGAATGCCTCGAAGGTGGCGACATGACCGGCAGACATGGATTGATGATCGAGCCTATGTCGAAACGGGTCATGAACCTTCATGGGCTTCTCGCGCAATCGGCGCGGCGATTCCCGGACGATATTGCACTTGTGTGGGGGGAAGAAACCTGGACCTTTTCGCAGCTACAGCGGCGTGTCAGCGCCATGGCCGCAGCGTTGCAAAGGCAATTCGGCGTCGTCAAAGGCGATCGTGTGCTTGTTCAATCCCAAAACTGCAACCAAATGTTCGAATCCATGTTTGCCTGCTTCCAAATCGGAGCCGTATGGGTGCCGACAAACTTCCGGCAGACGCCCGATGAAGTTGCGTATCTGGCCTCAGCCAGCGGCGCAGTAGGTATGATCTGCGGGCAGTCATTTCCAGAGCATGTGGAGGCCTGCCGGAGAGGAAGCCCCGCTCTGAAATTCGTCATTGCCATTGGAAGCGCTGCTTTTGCGGAGGATTATGACGACATTATAAACCGTTTCGATGGTGAAACGACGCCGACGGCCATTGTGGATCACGACGATCCATGCTGGTTCTTCTTCACTTCCGGAACGACGGGGCGGGCAAAAGCTGCAGTTCTGACGCATGGCCAAATGGCTTTTGTGGTGACGAGCCATCTATGCGATCTGATGCCTGACACGACACACGAAGACGCGTCGCTGGTGGTGGCGCCTCTGTCACACGGCGCCGGCATACATCAGTTGACCCAGGTCGCACGCGGCGCCAAGACCATTTTGCTGCCCACGGAAAAGCTCGACATCGCCGAAGCTTGGCGTCTTGTCGAAGAATGGCGGGTAAGCAACATGTTCACCGTGCCGACCATCCTCAAGATGCTGGTCGAACACCCTGACGTGCACAAGCGGGATCACTCGTACCTGCGCCATGTAATCTATGCAGGCGCGCCGATGTACCAGACCGACCAGAACAACGCCTTGAAGACGTTGGGCCAGGTTATCGTGCAATATTACGGTCTGGGTGAGGTCACCGGGAATATCACCGTACTGCCGGCAGCCGCGCATTATCTGGACCATGATGCCGATCCGCGGCCAGGCACCTGCGGCTATACGCGAACCGGAATGCAGATATCCATTCAGGATAGTGACGGCAATGAAATTGCTCCAGGCAAAACCGGCGAAATCTGTGTAATCGGTCCTGCGGTTTTTGCAGGCTATTACAATAATCCGGAAGCCAATGCGAAAGCCTTCCGCAATGGCTGGTTTCGGACCGGCGATCTTGGGCATATGGACGAGGCGGGATTTCTGTTTATCACGGGAAGAGCCTCGGACATGTATATTTCGGGTGGTTCCAACATTTATCCGCGTGAGATCGAGGAGAAGATGCTTTCCCATCCGGACATAAGTGAAGTTGCGGTATTGGGTGTTCCAGATCTGGTATGGGGTGAGGTCGGGATCGCAGTTTGCGTTGCCCGCCCCGGCACGGCCCCTGATTGCGCGGAAATTATCGACTGGCTTTCAGACAAGGTCGCCCGGTACAAAATACCGAAACGGCTGGTGTTCTGGTCCGAGATGCCCAAATCGGCATATGGCAAGATCAGCAAGAAACTGATCCGTGAAGAACTGGTCAGGCGTGGTCAACTGGATGAACTCTTGAAACGCTGACTCTTCTGCACTGCAACAAAATTTAGGTTGCATTGCAGCAAAACTGCCGTACTCTTACGCCGATCGGGAGGAGCAACCGTTCGCAAGGGGATACTAGCATGCTCCAGGTCGTCATACTCATTTGCTCAACAAGCCTATCGCCTATGGATTGCCAATCCAGTACCGCTCTGGACGTAATCTATGGGCCACAGACCAGCAATGCCATGATGTGCGGGATGCAGGGACAAGCTTTTGTCGCCCGCACAGCAATCGTCGGTCGTTCACCTGACGAGTTCATCAAGATCAGATGTTCGCCATTAAAGTCCGTCAAGGCTGCTCTGCGTCAATAGGTTCGTGGCTGTCGACGCTCAGGATGTGTCCCTGCTGCTGTTGAGAATCTCACGCTTGCCAACGTGGTTGGCGGGGCCGACGAGGCCTTCCTTTTCCATCCTCTCCACCAGCGAAGCAGCGCGGTTATAACCGATCTGCAGCCGTCGCTGGATGTAGGACGTCGAGCACTTCTTGTCACGCAGCATCACCTTGACTGCCTGATCATAGAGCTCGTTGCCATCTTCAGCGGCGACGGCGCCCTTGTCGAAGACAGAACTGTCGTCGGCATCCGCGTCTTCCTCGTCGCTTTCATCGGCCGTTACGGTATCGAGATAGTCCGGCTGGCCTTGTGTCTTCAGGTGCGCGACAACCTTTTCGACTTCTTCATCCGAAACGAATGGGCCATGGACGCGGGAAATCCGGCCGCCACCGACCATATGCAGCATGTCGCCCTGGCCGAGCAGTTGCTCCGCACCCTGCTCGCCGAGGATGGTGCGGCTGTCGATCTTGGAGGTTACCTGAAACGAAATACGCGTGGGGAAGTTTGCCTTTATGGTTCCGGTGATGACATCGACCGACGGACGCTGTGTCGCCATGATGAGGTGAATTCCGGCGGCGCGCGCCATCTGGGCGAGCCGCTGGATGGCACCCTCAATGTCTTTGCCAGCTACCATCATCAGGTCGGCCATCTCGTCCACGATGATGACGATATAGGGCATCGGCGTGAGATCCAGCGGCTCCTGCTGATACTGGGCCTCGCCTGTTCCCTTGTCGAAACCTGTTTGTACCGTGCACATCACCGTCTCACCCTTTTCCTGCGCGGCGGTAACGCGGGCGTTGAAGCCATCGATGTTGCGAACCCCCAACTTCGACATTTTCCGGTAGCGGTCTTCCATCTCACGCACAGCCCATTTGAGAGCCATCACGGCTTTCTTCGGATCGGTGACCACCGGGGTAAGCAGATGTGGGATGCCGTCATAAATGGACAGTTCGAGCATTTTCGGATCGACCATGATCAGACGGCACTCCTCCGGCGTCAGCCGGTAAAGCAGCGACAATATCATCGTGTTGATGGCAACTGATTTGCCCGAACCTGTCGTCCCGGCAACGAGTAGATGCGGCATCTTCGCCAGTTCGGCGATGACAGGCTCTCCTCCAATTGTCTTGCCGAGGCACAGCGCAAGTTTGAACCTCGTCTTGTCGAAGTTTTCCGATGCTACCATCTCGCGCAGATAGACGGTTTCGCGCGTGGCATTGGGCAATTCGATACCGATAACATTGCGACCGGGGACGACGGCAACGCGCGCGGACAGCGCGGACATGGAACGAGCGATGTCGTCGGCCAAGCCTATGACACGTGAGGATTTTACGCCCGGAGCCGGCTCAAACTCATAGAGTGTGACGACCGGTCCGGGACGCACGTGGATGATCTCTCCGCGAATGCCGAAGTCCTCAAGCACGCTTTCAAGAAGCCCTGCGTTCTGCTCAAGGGTTTCCTGCGAAATGGTAATTACATCATGCGTGACCGCTTCCTGCAGCAGGGTTACGGACGGCTTTTCGTAGGTGATGTGGCTGGCCGGAGAAATCCGCGGTTCGGCAGAATCCAGCATTGCGGTGCGCCGGGGTGGAAGCGGCGACTGGGCAGGTGCAATATCCCGGCGGCGGGGAAGAGTGCGCTGAACGGCGAGCGGCGGACCTGGTGGGCAAATGTCGCTCGTATTCACGTCAATGACGTTGCGCTTTTCCAGTCGCTGTTCTGCCGTTGGCTCATCCTGGTGTGTTTCGACAGCCGGTGGCAGGAGCGGCGAGATAGGCTGTGGCTTGATCGGTTCCTCGTGCGCCTTAGTCTTATTGTACTCCAGCACGCGGAAGCGAGCCGTGATTTCATCGGGACTGAATCTCGGACCTGGCTTTGCAGCAGCGGTAACAACAGGGGCGATCGCGCCAATAAAGCTAGCGGTCTCGAAGAAAGCATAATCGGACACGTAAACGAGTGGTGAAGCGGTCAGCGGCGTTGCTTTTATGTCGGGAAGGGCTTTGGCGAGTGTCTGCGGGTGGGCAGCCCCGGGAGACTGAACTTGTATGGCCTGGCTGAAGAGGAGAGACGGTAAGGTTTCGGCCGCCAGGCCGGGTACCTCAACCGTCTTCGGGCTTGAGGGCAGGTGTTCGGCAACCATAGGTTCGTCTTCCGGAAGTGTGATTGCTTGCTCCGTGACCGAACCCTTGCCTTTCACAAGTTCACTGTCGGGGGTCCGGGTGAAGCGGACATTTTCTGATAGCGAGAACATACGTTTTGAGATCGGCGCTGACGATTTATCCGTACCAAATATGTTTTGGTCAGAAATGGCCGAGCGCTTTGCCTCGAACAACGTCTTTGGCGACGCTGGGGCCGTTGACCTCCTGACGACGACGCTCTCGTAGAGCCCGCCAGGTTCTTCATTCGCAGGGTCCAGCCTGGGCGCCGGTGGAACCGGCACGTGAATCGGGTCCTTCCTGTCGCGACTTTCGAACTCGAATTCATCTGCCTTTAGGGGAAAGTTTGTTCTGGGGATACGCATGATGCCTGCAGCGGAACTATGTGAGTTGACCCAAAGGGGGGCTTATCCTGAATAGAAAACCAAGGTTAACAAGTCGCTACTTCCGACGATCGGGGCTCGATTTCACGCGCAATTATTTGCCCTTCATGCTAAGCACCAGCATTCTCTGCCTTGCGCAGATTTTACATCAGAAAGCAGTTCGTAATGGCGATCAAATTCGCGTTGAAAGACACCGGTTCAAAGTCCCAGCCCGAGACTAAACCAACCGCACTGAAATCTACCGAACCGGAGTCATCGGATGCCAGGGAAGTATCCGATACCGATCTGTTCGAGCCGAAGCCGGCGGATCAAAAACGCAAGAAAAAGAAGTGGTGAAACACTTCGATTGCCCCGCCGTTTTGGTTAATCTGCGTTAATAATGAAGTTCTTGAACGCAACTCGGTATTTCCCTCAGGTTGGTTACTGTTTGAGGATGATGGGCCGGATAGGCGTTTACACAGAATTCGCAGTGTAAGTATCGAACTGCTCCATTAACTTGTGTCCAGCCTTACCCTTTTGGTTTGTCTGTCGAAGCGGCGCATCATTCCAGTGCGCGGTGCGGCAGTCGGTTAACAGGCGCTCAGGAACAACACGACACCCGGCGCTCTTTCCCGCGGCAAAAGTCATGCCCGGCGTTTGACTTCGGCTTCTATATGTGGTGGATTGGCCCAATGGTCCAACCAATTGAGGCATGCGCTCCGTGACAGGTTCGGTTCTTTTGCCGGTTCAGACGGCATCACGTGATGACGCGGTGCTGCAAGCGCTGGTGGATTTCGTCACCGGGGAGGCATTGAACCCCGGAGACCGGCTGCCGACCGAACGACTGCTCGCGGAACATTTGAAAGTCAGCCGAACAACCGTGCGTGAAGCGCTGACCCGCTGGCAGGAACTCGGGCTTGTAGAGCGCAGGCAAGGCAGCGGTACATATCTAAAGGCGGTTGTCACACGCAACATGCTGCATATGCCGTTGACGCTGCCGTCAGGCAATGATTTCAACAGTTTGATGCACACGCTGGAAATCCGTCGCGGCCTCGAGGCCGAAGCGGCGGTTCTTTGTGCCGAGCGCGCCAATGATGCCGATCTCGCGCTGATTGAACACAAACTGATTGTAATGGAAGAAGCCTTCCACGTTCGCCACGGCATGTCCGCCGATGAGGATTGGGACTTTCACCTTGCCGTATTCCGAACGTCCGGAAATCCGTTGTTCGAGCAGATCATCGCCGCGATGTACGAGATGTTTCACCGGTTCTGGGAGCATCCCCTGGGTGTACGGGATTTTGGTCATGCGAGCTTCCCCTATCATAGGACGCTTTTCAACGCGATTGCGGCCCGCGACCCGGTTGCCGCACGTGCGGAGGCACTGAAGCTGATAGCGACCGTCGAGGATGACCTCAGGCGCGGTGCCGCAAACCTGAAAAAACAGAACAAGAGCAGAGCCGCAGAATGAGCGATAATCCATATTTTCACGACCAGGACATGATGGCGCAAGCTGCAACATTGCTCGCGCATGATGAACCTTTCCCCGGTGGGTCTGTTGTTCCCCCGATCTATCAAACATCGCTTTTTACTTTCGAAAATTATGCGGCAATGGCAGATGCATTTGCCGGTCGCAAGCGCCAGCCGATGTATTCGCGTGGTGACAATCCGACCGTCATGGAATTCGAGAGCAAGATTGCTGCGCTCGAAGGAGCGGAAGCCGCGCGTGCGTTTTCCAGCGGAATGGGTGCCATCAGCGCGATGGTGCTCGCCTTTGTCGGAGCAGGCGATCGTATCGTTGCGGTACGGAACTGTTATGGCGATGCGTATCGTCTGTTCGAGAGGCTTTTACCGCACCTTGGCATCAGGGTCGACTACGTGGACGGCTCTGACCCGGATGCGGTTGCTTCTGCCTTACCAGGTGCAAAATTGTTATACCTTGAAAGCCCGAGTTCGATGATGTTCGAACTGCAGGACATTGCGCATTATGCGAAACTCGCAAAGCAGCATGGCATCGTGACCACCATCGACAACTCGTGGGCAACGCCGCTTTTTCAGAAGCCAATCAGCCATGGCATCGATCTTGTCATGCACTCGGCTTCGAAATATTTGGGCGGGCACAGTGACACCGTTGCCGGCGTTGTCGCCGGATCGCGCGAAATGATCGAACGGATCAACGGGCGGACCTATTCCTATCTCGGCGCCAAGCTGTCGCCGTTCGAGGCCTGGCTTCTGCTGCGCGGTCTGCGCACGCTGACACTCCGGCTGCCGCATCACATGAAAAGCGGATTGACTATTGCCGAACGCCTCATGGCGCATGGCAATGTGGAGCGCGTAATGCATCCGGTCTATTCCAATCATCCGGGCAAGGCGACGCTGACGGGCTACTCGGGCCTGTTTTCCTTTGAGGTTACGGACGACATCGATGTGCCTGCCTTCGTCGATGCGCTGAAGCTGTTCCGCATCGGCGTCAGCTGGGGCGGTCACGAAAGTCTCGTGGTTCCGGCACTCGCGTCCTTGCAGCAGACACCGGATGCCAATTCGATCGGGCGCTTCGGTGTCAGCCCCCGGACGATCCGCCTTCACGTGGGACTTGAAAGTGTAGAGGAACTTTGGGCGGACCTCGTGAATGCACTGACAATAGCAAAACGCTGAACTCTAAAAATGGGAGCTAAACAATGCAGAAACGAATGGGAACATTTCTGGCAGGTGCAATCGCTGCCCTGTCGATGACCGCTACGACGGCGCTGGCTGACACGACGATCAAGGTGGTGGAGGTGATTACCAGCCCACCTCGCACAGAACTGCTTAAGAAGCAGATCGCCAGCTTCGAGCAGGCCAATCCCGGAAGCAAGGTAGAGCTTGTATCACTGCCTTGGGGGCAGGCATTCGAGAAATTCCTGACCATGGTTCAGGCCGGCGACACGCCTGATATTGTCGAGATGCCGGAACGTTGGATGGGTCTTTATGCAACCAACGGCCAGCTTGAGGATCTTGGGCCCTATATGGCCAAGTGGAAGGATGCAGGCACGCTCGGCGAGCGGGCAAAACAATTCGGATCGGTCGTCGATAACAAGCAGTACATGATCCCCTACGGCTACTATATCCGGGCCATGTTCTGGAACAAGAAGCTCTTCGCCGAGGCCGGTCTGAAGGAAGCACCGAAGACGCTTGACGAGTTCATGGAAGCCAACAAGAAAATCTCGGCGCTAGAGGGCAAGTATGGCTATTGCCTTCGCGGCGGTCCTGGGGGCTTCAACGGCGTTCAGATGTTCATGAACATCGCCAATGGCAAGGGTGGCTACTTCAACGCAGATGGCACCGCGACCCTGAACGAGCCGGGCGCCGTCAAAGGTCTCGAGATGCTAGCCGACATCTACAAGAACGGCTATGCGCCCAAGGACAGCGTCAGTTGGGGCTTCAACGAAGTCGTGACCGGTTTCTATTCCGGTACCTGCGCCATGCTCGATCAGGATCCGGATGCATTGATCGGTATTGCGGAGAAGATGAAAGCGGAAGATTTTGGCGTTGCGCCGCTGCCAACCGGGCCGAACGGAAAATCCTATCCGACACTAGGCTATGCAGGCTGGGCGATGTTTGCCAATTCCAAGGTCAAGGACGATGCCTGGAAGTTGATGGGAACGCTACTCTCGCCGGAGGACAACCTCGAATTCGCGAAGAACGTCGGCGTCATTCCTATCCACAACGGCGCTGACAAGGATCCTTATTTTGGTGCCGACAGCTTCAAGGGCTGGTTCGAGGAAATGAACGATCCGAAGACGTTCGAGTTCGTCACCCCTCCGACCTATCTCGAGAACCTCGGCAACTTCTACGACTCCGTTTCAGTCAAGAATTTCCAGGAAGTGCTGCTTGGCCAGAAAACTGCAAAGGCTGTCGCCGACGAGTGGGCCGCGTTCCTGACCGAACAGCAGCAGGCATGGATGGCCAAAAACAAGAAATAACAAGCAATGAAAAGATGCTCCGGTGCTTACGTGCCGGAGCATATTCTTTTTGCGCACGAGCGTAAGAGGAGCCGACCAATGAGGGGCCAATAAACATGGTGATGCAATCGACGACGGCGGGCCTGCCGCATGACAGAGAAAAGGCTGGCAAGCGTGGCTTTGCCACCATTTTCGAACCATGGCTTTATCTAAGCCCCGCCATGGTTTTGCTCATGCTGGTGTTGGTGGTGCCGCTGATCTTCGGCATCAGCTATTCGTTCCGGAAGTTCTCGGCTTTCAAATCCGAATATGTCGGCCTTGCGCAATATCAGGCCCTTCTGCACGATCCCAACCTCGCGCAGGCGCTGATGAATACCCTGTGGTGGACAGTCGCAAGCCTGTTTCTGCAATTCTTTCTTGGTCTCGGCCTCGCGCTACTCCTCGACAGGGAGTTCGTTGGCAAAAGGTTCGTGCAGGCGATTGTCTTCCTGCCTTGGGCCGTGCCATCCTTTCTGTCGGGCTTGACCTGGGCATGGCTGTTTAACCCGATCGTCGGGCCTTTGCCCCACTGGCTCTATGCGCTCGGCATCCAGTCAGCGCCGACCAATATTCTCTCCAACCCCGCTACTGCTATGTGGGGCCCGATCATCGCAAATGTTTGGTTCGGTGTACCGTTCTTCGCAATCACGCTTCTAGCCGCACTGAAGTCGATTCCGGGGGAGTTGCACGAGGCCGCGGCAATCGACGGCGCCAATCCATGGCAACGCTTCACCAAGGTGACGCTGCCGTTCCTGGCGCCGACCATCGCGATCACAGTGATGCTGCGGACGATATGGATCGCGACGTTTGCCGATTTGATCTATGTGATGACAGAGGGCGGCCCCGCCGGCGCGACCAACACGGTTGCAACATATATCTATGTCAGCGCGTTCAAGACGCTCGACAAGGGCTATGCCTCAGCGGTGGCAGTGCTGTTGCTGGTCCTTCTCATCCTCTATGCCGTTGTTTTGATCCGTATCCGAAAATCGCTTGTGAGGGCGTCATGATCGCAGGTCGTTCCCGCAACGCGCGCATGCTTGGCGGCTTCGGCCTCTACGCAGCAGTCGGTGCCTATGTGATTTTCGCGCTGTTTCCATTGTTCTGGACGTTGAAGATTTCGGTGACGCCGCAGTCATTGCTCTATTCGGAGGGCATCACCCTGTGGCCCTCGATCGCGACATGGGAGAACTACAAAACCGTGTTGCGAGCCACGGATTTCCCGCGTTATTTCATGAACAGCGTCATCGTTTCGGTAATCACCGCCGTGCTTGTCACCGTGGTTGCCTCGGCGGCTGGCTATGCCATGTCCCGGTTCTCATTCCGGGGCAAATCGACGGTGGCAATAATGCTGCTGCTGACGCAGACCTTTCCGCTGGTCATGGTGATACCACCGATATACCGCATCATGGGCCAACTCGGACTCACGAATAGCCTGACGGGCCTCATCATCATCTATGTCGCGTTCAACATCGCCTTTGCGACGTTCCTGATGCAGTCATTCTTCGATGGCATCCCAAAAGACCTCGAGGAGGCAGCAATGATCGACGGATGCAGCCGCTCCCAGGCGCTGCGCAAGGTCATCATTCCCCTGACATTGCCGGGGATGGGGGCGACGCTGGGATTTGTCTTCACGGCCGCATGGAGCGAACTGCTGTTTGCGCTGATGCTCATCAGCAGTGACAGTCAGAAGACCTTCGCTGTCGGGCTTCTGACCTTCATAGGCAAGTTCGCGGTCGACTGGGGACAGATGATGGCGGCGTCAGTACTCGCCCTTATTCCCGCCTGCCTGTTCTTCGCTTTCCTGCAACGCTACCTCGTCACCGGTCTTACCGCTGGCGCAGTCAAGGGATAATCAATCGATGGCTTCTGTCACAATTTCCAATGTCCAGAAAAACTACGGCGCCATGAATGTGCTTTCGGCGGTGGATCTTTCAATTGCCGATGGTGAGTTTGTTGTTCTGGTTGGTCCATCCGGATGCGGCAAGTCCACTCTTTTGCGGATGATAGCCGGTCTTGAGGAAATCTCCGCAGGCGAGATCAGGATTGGCGAAAGGGTTGTCAACGATGTCGCGCCCAAGGACCGGGACATAGCCATGGTATTTCAGTCCTATGCGCTCTACCCGCACATGGATGTGGCGTCGAACATGGGTTTCAGTCTGCTCTTGCGAAAAACGGCCAAGGAACTTGTGATGAACCGCGTCGGCAGCACGGCAAAGCGGCTCGGCCTCGACCTTCTGCTGCAGCGCCTGCCGCGGCAGCTCTCGGGTGGGCAACGTCAGCGCGTAGCGATGGGACGTGCCATCGTGCGTGATCCGAAGGTTTTTTTGTTCGATGAACCACTCTCGAACCTGGATGCGAAACTGCGCGTCCATATGCGGACAGAAATAAAGGCGCTGCACCAACAGCTGAAGACGACGTCGGTCTATGTCACACATGATCAGATAGAGGCCATGACGATGGCCGACCGCATCGTCGTCATGCACGACGGCTATATCCAGCAGGTGGGGACACCGCTTGAACTTTATGATCGTCCAGCCAATATATTCGTCGCCGGGTTCATAGGTTCGCCGGGAATGAATTTCTTGCCGGCCGTCGTGAGGCGCACAGGCGGCAAGCTCATGGCGGAAATAGCCGACCGCCAGATGATCGCATTGAGCCCAGAACTTGGCGTGGACGATGGCGACCGGGTGACTGTAGGCATCCGGCCCGAGAATATCGAGGTTGGCGGAGAAGATCTTCAAGCAACGATCGAAGTGATCGAGCCGTTGGGGCTCTCCACACAGTTCTATGTCAAACTTGCCGATAAGCAGGTCTGTATATTCGCCATGGGCCGCACCGATCGGGCTCCAGGAGAGACGATCAGTCTCGGTATCAAACAGGCTGATGTGCATGTCTTTCATGAGGCGAGCGGGCTGCGGATTGCCTAGCACATCGTGTAATCCGGGCCGCCCCAGGAATGGGATTTTCCGGAAAGGGCAAGTTCTGGTATAAATTTCACCGTTCTGTCGTTGCTCACGGCCATGGATGCCTATGCAGCCTCGCGGCAAAGTGACATTTTTCGATCACGCCAATAAGGCAATAACAAACGGATGGAAACACAATGAACTGGTTGAAAACACTCCTCGTCGCCGGCGCGCTAGCAAGCCTTACTGTTCAGGCACAAGCTGCCTCCAAACTCGAACAAATCAAGACAACCGGCGTCTTCAGGATTGGTACGGAGGGGACATATGCCCCTTTTACCTATCATGATGCCTCTGGCAAACTGGTAGGTTTCGACGTGGAGATCGGGGAGGCGATTGCCAAGGCCCTGGGCGTCAAGGCGCAGTTCCTGGAGGGCAAGTGGGATGGCCTGATCGCCGGTCTTGACGCCGACCGGTACGACGCGGTGATCAACCAGGTCGGCATCACGGAGGCACGCAAGGCGAAGTACGACTTTTCGGAACCGTATATCGCCTCCAAGGCCGTCCTCATTGTCAAAAGCGACAATGACGAGATCAAGGGTTTCGCTGATTTGAAGGGCAAGAAATCGGCGCAGTCACTTACCAGCAACTTTGGCAAGATCGCCGAGAGCAATGGCGCCGAACTCGTGGGTACCGACGGTTTTGACCAATCGATCCAATTGTTGATCAATGGCCGCGCTGATGCGACGATCAATGACAGCCTGTCCTTCCTGGATTTCAAGAAGCACAAGCCCAATGCTCCTGTTAAGATAGCAGCACAGCAGGAAAATGCGGATTTCTCAGGTATCATCATCCGCAAGGGAGAACCGGATTTTCTGGCCGCAATCAATAAAGCGCTGGAAACTATCAAGGCGGACGGTACCTACAAGAAGATCGCCGACAAATATTTCGGGCAGGACGTTTCCAAGTAACGATCGTTTACGGCCGTTACAAATTACGCTCTAAGAGGGCAGGGAACATGAATTCCCTGCCTTTATCTTTTGAGGGAGATCGACTTTGCCTCATTGGCTGACCTTGATGCTTGAATCGCTTCCGTCGCTGTTGTGGGCGGGATTGATTTTCACCATTCCGCTCACGCTCCTATCATTCATGTTTGGGCTCGCGGTCGGCCTATCAGCTGCATTGATCAGGCTTTTCTTACCCGGTCCGTTGGCGGCAATCGTAAGGTTCTATGTCTGGATCATCCGAGGCACGCCGCTGCTGGTCCAGCTTTTCCTCATTTTCTATGGTCTGCCGAGCGTTGGTATCATCCTCGATGCCTTCACCGCAGCGCTGATCGGCTTCACCTTGAATATCGGCGCCTATACATCTGAGATTCTGCGCGCCGTCATATCCTCTGTGCCCAAGGGTCAGTGGGAAGCCGCTTATTCCATTGGCATGAACTGGCGCCAGGCAATGCAGCGGACAATTCTTCCACAAGCGGCCAGAGTTGCTGTTCCGCCCCTTTCGAATACCTTTATTTCTCTCGTAAAGGATACCTCGCTTGCGGCCGCCATCACCGTACCCGAACTGTTTCAAGCGGCGCAACGCATCGTTGCCACCAGCTATGAACCTCTCATACTCTACATAGAAGCTGCGTTGATCTATCTCGCCCTGAGTTCGGTATTATCGTCGCTTCAAGCGCGGATCGAGACTCGCCTTAACCGCTATGGTGGCTTCCTGGAGGCACGGTCATGATGGTTGAACTGACGAATATCGAAAAGCGTTTTGGCGACCACACCGTGCTCAAAAACGTCTCCATCAGCGTGGCCGAAGGCTCCGTCATGGCTCTTGTCGGTCCGTCCGGTGGTGGCAAAAGCACCCTGCTGCGCTGCATGAACCTTCTGGAAATCCCAACGTCAGGTTCGGTTGAAGTGGCCGGAGACCGCTTGGAGTTCCAATCGGGCGTGCGTGTTGGCATGAGGCAAATCCAACTGCTGCGCCGCCATACGGGCATGGTTTTTCAGAACTTCCAGCTATTCCCGCATCGTACCGTCATCGAGAATGTGACCGAGGGGCTGACCACAGTTCTCAAATGGCCAAAGGAACGGGCGAGGGAGCGGGCAATCGCCTTGCTTGCGAAGGTTGGGCTGGCGCATAAGACGGATGTCTGGCCGTCAACGCTCTCCGGCGGCCAGCAACAGCGCGTGGCAATCGCCCGTGCACTGGCCCCATCGCCTAAAGTGCTTCTCTGTGATGAGCCGACGTCGGCGCTCGATCCTGAACTTTCCGGGGAAGTGGTCGATGTACTTGCACAATTGGCGCGTGAAGGTACGACCATGGTCATGGCGACCCATGATCTTCGGCTGGCGTCGAGGATCGCCAATGAGGTGACCGTGCTGGATGGTGGCGTTATTGTTGAGACTGGTGCGTCGCGGGACATATTCACGAAGCCGAAGCATGAGCGCACAAGACGCTTTATCGCTACGCTGACCCATGAAGGCCATATGCACGGCGAGGGGATCTAATGGGGGACGTTGTTCGATGCCCTGGCGCCAGTCACGGCTGTTCACTGATGGTCAACTTACGCGAAAAGCACGTTTTGCCTGATCTATCATCGGCTTGATGAAGTAGCATGCGGCGCGTTTGGAACGTATTGAGATCAACGGTAGGACATCGCGTGCGAACTCAAAACGAGTTAGTGCCGCGGCACGAAGATAACGGAATCTGCGTCGGAGTACGCCCGGCGCCAGCCAAGATCCTCGAAGAACGGAATACGGCTGTCACCGGTGACCAGCAACGCCCACTCAACTCCATAGGTCTTCAACAACTCCTGCAAGACAGGTCTGCCCGAACTGCTTCCTGCTGACATCGTCTTGTCCATGAAGCCACCGAGGAAGAGTTGGTCAGTTCTTCCATCGATGAAGGTCTTGATCCCGTGAAAGACGAGCGTTCCGCCGAAATTATACGAGTTGAAGACCCGGCCCGACAAATTGTGCTCTTTAGCGTAGGCGAGTGCACCCTTCGCGGAAGTATCGTGGCTTGGCTCCACCTTTGAACTTGACGCGAATATCGCGGCTGTGAACACGCCCAAGATGCACGTGACTGCGAGAACAGAATGGAAGCGGTGGGCAAGTATTTGCTCGAGCCGGTCGCGCTTCTCGCTCGCCCACTTTCGCGCTGAGACCCACGTGAATTGCTCACCGACTTCCACCGCAAGGACAAGCGGAACCAGTAAGACGAACAGATAACAAAACCGCTGGTGTGTGAGAAACAGGTGGAGTGTAAAGAGGAGAAACAAGGCTTTCGGCCAAGCGATCTGCAGTCTGGAGACGAGCAATCCCAGAAGCGCCAGCAGCAGAAAAGCTTCAGTGACGTAGGAATTGGAGGCGTTGAAGGGCTGCCATTCGTCAATATAGGGAACTGCTTCGTTCCCGTAGGCCACGGTAAAGGTCGCGAGAATTGCCTTGATCCCGTACGGGTTCAGCAGGGTTACAATGGGGCAGAGCAACCCAAAACTTACCCAGGCGCCCAGGACACGAGGCTCGGTAAGTCGCACGCGGACGAGCAGGTCCAGGGCCGCGAAGGCCGCAATGACAAAGCCGAATGTGAACGTGCCGTGGAGGTTTGCCCACAGGCATAGCAGAGGCAGGAGCCATAAAGGCGGTGATTGTTCGCGTCGCGCGGCCTGGAATAATTGCGCGGTCCAGACAATGATTATCGGGAGGGTGAATATAAGCGGACGCGCCGTCATGATGGGGTTGATGAGAAACGACAGGAGGGCGGCCAGTGCCAATGCAATCGTCGGCTTGAAAGCGGCGCTGAGATACCACGCAAGCAGGAAAGTGGTCAGGCCGACGGTCGCGGCAGTCAGCAATGTGACCCCGCTCCAGCTGTTGCTGTCATAAGCGAGTGCGAAGAATAGCTGCGCCAGCCACTCCTTGGATATCCAGGGAGATCCTGCGAACGTATAGGAATAGGTGTCTACCGTGGGAAAAGTCCGGGTTGACAGCATGTCGAGCCCAACCTTCACGTGCCACCAATTGTCCGGATCCCGCAAAAGTAAACCTGCAGAGAAGAGCAGCAGTGCCGTTTTTGCGACCGCAAGTACCAGACAGAAGAGCAGCCTGACACGCAGGTTTTCGTCTTCTATAGATGAGCTTGCGCTGGTGACTGCCCGTGTAGCGTAGGTGTCGTCGACCATTCTAATCGGTGCTCGCTCTATGCTTTGCCTGCAAGCTCTTGCCTGGCAGTTGGACAGTTTGGTTTGAAGCGCGTCGCGGCCTTACTCGCGTCTGGCGTGGCAAGGCATGGCGAGATCCGGCACTAGCCGGATTTCACAATATTCAAGGTATATTGGGGCTGCGCAACAGCAGCCCCAAGTCACTGACTTATTTCGGCGCAGCGTTGGTCATTGTGCCGCCGAGCTTATTGAACGTGTTGTTGATGCTGCCGCCCAGCGAGGTAGCGCCAGCGATGATACCGACGGAGATGAGGGCAGCGATAAGGCCGTATTCGATGGCGGTCGCGCCGGATTCGTCCTTGAGGAAGCGTGCGATGAGCTTGTTCATTTGATTGCCTATCCTGTTGTTGTGCATGGTTTCGTTGAACCGTCGTCAAGATAGGTATCGGGCAATTTCGGTTTCCCTAATTAATATAGTTACCGAACTGTGACTCAATTTGTTGCTTAAGTTATCTTTACCAAAGTCAATCAAATTGCCCGCATTCAAAGCCGTTACGAAGACTTCTTGGAGTGACCGGTCAGAACATTATAGGTTCAATAGTAATTTATTAAATTGTTTCGGCTTCGCTAAGGAATTAATTAACTATCAGAAGTAGTCCCTTTTGCCAATTGATGCGATGAGGAGGACCATCCTGCGACGTGAGTAAAGACAGGAGAGGCGAACATGACAAAGCTCTTCGCGCACTTCCTCAGGGACGAAACCGGCGCGAGTGCCGTTGAATACGCGCTGATCGTTGCGTTGATAGCAGTCGCCATTATTGGCGCCAGCAGCAAGCTTGGCACGAATATCAAGGACACATTCGAAGCGATATCAAACAGGGTAAGCCCCGAACCATAAGGCTCCAGGCCGCAGAGACAGCCAAGAGCAATGTGTTCGCGTGCTTGAGGGCCGCTCGCTATCTCAAGGGACGGCGTGCACATGGCAGCCGCGCCTGTTCTATCGGCGTGCCTTAACCCTTAGCTCTTGCAAGATACCGGAGTGCGCCCGGCGATTTGCTAGGCCTTCACCATGCCTAGTTCCTGCATCAGATCGTCATCGAAGGTGATTGTTTGCTCCGAAATGATTCACAGGTGAGTAAGACGTTTTCGCGTAGACATCACACTTTCCATTTTTCTATGGTCACTTCGATGCCGCGCGGCAGGGCTCGCATGACCAGCATGTGGGTACCCGCCAGCAGAGGAGACTTATGTGATTCCCAATCCCTTCGACGATCAACCCGCCCGACTGAAAGCCAAGCTCATTTTTACCTATATTATCCTGGTCGCCGCCAATGTCGGCGCCTGGGCCTGGGCCTGGTTAGCTTTTTCGGATAGTCCTTCATTGCTGGGCATGGCTCTCCTCGCCTATATGTTCGGTCTACGGCATGCATTTGACGCCGACCACATAGCGGCGATCGATAACGTCGTCCGCCGGCTGATCCAGGAGGGCAAGGCACCCTACTCGGTAGGCTTCTTTTTCTCGCTTGGCCATTCCACCATCGTGGTGATCGCTTCACTTGTCATTGCCGCCACTGCGGCCGCCATGCAGAGCAATCTCGAATCCTTTCACGACGTAGGGGGTGTGATAGGCACATCCGTCTCGGCTGTTTTCCTACTCGTCATCGGTCTGGCCAATCTTTTCATCCTGCGGGGCATATGGTCGGCTTTCAGCCGTGCGCGTCGCGGCGAGCGAATCGTCGACGAGGACCTCGATGCGCTGCTCGCGGGCCGCGGGCTGCTTGCGCGCATCTTCCGCCCGATTTTTCGTGTCGTATCCCGGTCATGGCATATGTATCCAATCGGATTCCTGTTCGGATTGGGGTTCGACACTGCGACCGAAATTGGTCTGCTCGGAATTTCGGCAGCGCAAGCAACCCAAGGCATGTCTTTCTGGACAATTCTCGTGTTTCCAGCGCTCTTCACTGCAGGCATGTCGTTGATGGACACCACCGACAGCGTATTGATGACGGGGGCCTATGGTTGGGCGTCCATAAACCCGATGCGCAAGCTCTGGTACAATCTTACAATCACCGGAGCGTCCGTCATAGTGGCTGTTTTCATCGGCGGAGTTGAAGCGCTCGGGTTGATCAGCGACAAACTCGAACTTCAGGGGCCGTTCTGGCACTTCATTGGGGGACTGAATGACGATTTGGCCAACTTTGGTTACGCCGTCGTCGCGATATTCATCATGAGCTGGATGATCTCGGTCATCATATACCGCGCCAAAGGGTACGACACTCTCCAGGTTGATGTGTCGGCATGCCGCCAGTAGGAAGGCCGCCGGCGAAATGCAGCGGCCTTCCGCGTGATATTATTTAGCAGGCTCCGTTGCCGGTGGGTTTGCTCCGGTTTTCATCGGATCAGCCACGCCGTCCGTGAAATTCGTTGACCTGTCGAAGGCCGGGGCGGCGTTCAGCTGGTCCTTCGTCGTGTTCATCACCAGCCATGTTTCGCCATCGCTGCGCATCGAAAGTTTCAACTGCGCCGGAGCCACCGCTACATCCTTGTCGCCCACGCCAAGGAACCCTCCGACGCCGACGATTGCGGCCTGAACCATACCGTCAGGTCCAATCAGCAGGTCATTGAGCTTTCCTATTGTCTCTGCATTGTCGTCATCGCCGTTGTACACGGCTTTGCCAATGAATCCGGAGGCGAGAATCTGTCCGTCCGATACTTTGGTAAGGTTGGCTGCATCCGCTGCTGGCGGACTGCCAGGCGCTGGCTTGAAGATTTCCTTGCTGGTGACTGTAAGCGGAGCAGGATTCTCGGCGGGTGCCGGAGAGACACCTTGGCTCAACGCTGTCCCGGACATAAAAGCCACACATGCTGTGGCGGCTATGAGTTTCCTGATCATGATAATACTCCATCGTTACGCAAGAAGACCCCGAGCTTTCGCCCGAAGGTTCCCATTCTTCGTAAACACGAAAAAAGGCCAGAGGTTCCGTCTTTAGAGGAGTTACTTGCTTAATCGGAACCGACAATATTGAAGCCGTCAGCGGACTGGCCCTTACCACTGGATTCGCTGGTGACGCGCGAGACCGAAGCTGCTCCCGGCCCCTCCTCGAAACGCTTCAGCATCTTGTCTACAGCATGTTCCGGTCCGACGATGAGGGCGCAAACGGAGCCATCGCTTTCGTTACGCACCCAGCCTCGAAGTCCCAGCTTTTGTGCCTCAGTTTGTGTCCAGTAGCGGAAACCGACACCCTGCACTTTGCCACGGATTGTAACGATCAATGATTTGGGCTTGGCCACGATTGCTGCCTAGTCTAGATGACGATCGAACGCTGCTCGTGTGCGAGCTATTGCTATCAACGCATCATGCTCATAGCAGTTGCAAAGAAGTTCTCGCCTCCAAAATTGCCGGACTTTAGGGCCAGTAGCATTTCTCCCTGAGCATTTCCCACGGTGCGCAAAACCGGTACACCCGGCGCGATTTCGGGTCCAATCAGGAAGGCTGGGATGCCAAGCCTGTCAACTGCCGCGCCGGACGTCTCGCCTCCTGCGATCACGAGACGACGAACGCCCCTTGTCACGAGCTCGGCCGCTATGTGTGACGTGGCAGCCTCGATAGCATGACCTGAAACATCGCGACCGTATCGCGATTGAAGCTCGGCGACGGCTTCGGGCGTCCCGCTGGCAGAGATAAGCACAGGACCTTTCGCGACGCGCTCGCCTGCCCAGGATATCGCGGCGGAAATCTCGTCAGACCCGCCAATCAGTCTTTCGCTGTCAAGCCTCAGCACGGGCATCGACTGTTCGGCAATCTCGACTTGCCGGAGCGTTGCGCTGGAGCAACTGCCGACAACAATGGCGGCCAGTCCGCCGACGGGACGAATAATGTCGGCTGCAGTTGTGGGGTTCAGCGGCACATCACCGGATTGTACGAGCGCCCGGGCAAGACCCAAGCCCAGCCCGGATGCTCCTGTCGAAACCTTCATCTGAAGCGCGACAGCACCGAGTGTTTCAAGGTCACGCTCCACGAGTGCGTCAGCAATCGCTGCCGAAAAACCTTTGTCGCGCAACGCATACAGTCGCGACTTCACGGCAGCGGTGCCTGCTGAGACGGTCGGGAGCTCGACGAGCCCGACGCCACCCCGCGACTGTCTTGCCAGGACGCGTACCAGATTGGCATCGTGCATTGGATTGAGGGGATGATCTTTAAGCGGGCTTTCGTTCAGCGGTTGTCCGTTGACAAAAAGATTACCGAAATAGACGGTACGACCCGTCTCGGGAAAAGCCGGCGTCACGAGGACTGTGTCGGCTCCTGCCATGCTGCCGAGTGCTTCGGTAACCGGGCCGATGTTCCCGGCATCCGTGGAGTCGAATGTCGAACAAATCTTGTAAAGGACGTGTCTGGCGCCAAGACCGTACAGCCATCGATACGCTTCAGACGCAAGAAATATAGCGCTCGCGGCAGGGACGGAGCGAATCTTCAGGGCGATAACGATGGCATCGACATCTGGCAGGTCCAAGGCTGCGTCGGGGATGCCTACCGTCTGGATCGTGCGCAGGCCATTTTTTGTCAGCGTATTGGCAAGATCAGACGCCCCCGTATAGTCATCCGCAATTGATCCAAGCAATATCGTCATGGCCTAGCTCCGTCTAAAGGGTTCGAACCAGCTCAAACCGTCCAGAGTTCCGGTTCTTGGGATATATTCGCAACCCACGAAGCCATCATAGCCGAGACGGTCGATCTCCTGGAGAATAAACGGGAAGTTCAGTTCTTCACCGTCGGGTTCGTGGCGCGAAGGAACGCTGGCGATTTGAACATGGCCAGTCACAGGCATCAGGCGGCGCAGAGCCATGGTCACATCGCCGTGCATGATCTGGCGATGGTAGATATCGAACTGGAGCTTGAGGTTTGCGAAGCCGAGATTCGCAATGAGCCGTTCTGCAGTGCCGAAATCATCGAGGAAATATCCTGGCATGTTTCGCGCGTTGATCGGCTCCAACATCAGATCGATACCCGCTTCGGCAAGCCGACCGGCAGTGTAGGTTACAGAGCGCCGATAGCAGGACGCAGCCACATCGTCATGGGGATCGGCGATGCCCGCCATCAGGTGCATTCGCTTAACGCCGGTTGCCGATGCATAATCGAGCGCCCGTTCCACATCCGATTTCAAGTCATCGAACCGACCGGGGAGCGCGGCAATGCCACGCTCACCCGCGGCCCAGTCGCCAGGGGGAAGATTGAACAACGCCTGCTGAAGATTGTTGCGGCGGAGCCTCTCCGAGATAGATTCGGGCGTGACTTCATAGGGGAACAGATATTCAACAGCCGCAAAGCCAGCATCGGCAGCAGCAGCGAAACGGTCCAGAAACGGCCACTCGTTGAACATCATGGACAGGTTGGCGGCAAATACGGGCATAGTGAATCCTCTCGTCAGGCTAGCGAACCGCCGCTGGTATTCGGCAGCTTAGCGCCGGAAAGCAAGGCGTAGATCCGTGCAAGAGACGCGTCGTCATCCCGGCCCATGCCAGCACCTGAGGCAGCAAGATACATCTGCAAAGCCGCAGCTACGAGCGGTACAGGATACCGTTCGGCACGCGCCATGTCCTGAACGATGCCAAGATCCTTGACGAAGATTTCGACGGTACTGAGGGGCGTGTAGTCTCCCGCCAGCACGTGGGGAACCCTATTTTGAAACATCCAGGAATTGCCTGCGGATGCGGTGATTACTTCGTACACCTTATCGAGATCAAGGCCTTGCTTGGCAGCAAAGCTTATTGCCTCGCAGGCCGCCGCAATATGGACGCCGGCAAGAAGCTGATTGACCATCTTGAAGGCTGCACCAGCACCAGCAGCATCGCCGAGTTCGTAAACCTTGGCGGCCATTGCATCCAGAGCTGGACGGGCAAGCTCGAAAGCCTGCCTGGATCCAGAGGCCATGATCGTAAGTTCACCGCTCGCTGCCTTTGCCGCACCGCCAGATATCGGGGCATCCAGATAATGGTGGCCGCAAGCTTCGACCCGTCGCGACAGATCACGTGCGATAGCGGGATCCATCGTGGCCGATGAGATGAACACTGCGCCGGGCTTCATCGTGCCGGCTATGCCATCGGGGCCGAATAGTATCGCCTCCGTCTGCGCGGCATTGACAACCACGGAGACGACAATATCGGCATCTGTTGCGGCTTCGATTGCCGTGGTGGCGCCACGACCGCCATTGGCGACGAAACGATCGACCGCATCGGGTGTAATGTCACAACCGACCACATCGAGGCCGGCCTGATTCATGGATCTGGCCATCCCCATACCCATTGAGCCAAGTCCAATAACTGCCGCCACCACGGTATTCTGACGGACGGTAACGGTTTCTGACATGGGTAGCCTCCCGGATATGGCGTGGATCGCTCGTGGGGTTCAGTGCACCAGTGATAAACCGAGAATGGCAGCGCTGCCAATGACAAAATGGTAGCGCTGCCAAAAAAACTTGAATAGGTAAGGATAGGTTCAGCGCCCGAGGTCATGCGGATTTAAGAAATACGAGGAATGATGACGTCCAGAGATCAGGTGTCAGTGACGCTCGCGCAGGTTGCCAAGGCGGCCGGCGTCGGCGAAAGCACTGTCTCCCGGGTCCTGCGAAATCACGGATCTTACTCCGGCAAGACAAGAGAACGTGTCATGACCGCCGTTGAACGGCTCGGCTATGTTCCCAACCGGATCGCCGGTACGCTCGCCTCGGCCGGTTCTCGCCTCGTCGCCTTTGTCATACCGTCGCTGTCCAACATCGTCTTTGCCGATGTCCTTCGAGGCGCAAGCGCGACGCTGGAAAATAATCAGTATCAGGCGGTTTTCGCGGTAACCGACTATGATCCGGCTCGGGAGGAGGCGCTGGTGGCGTCTATGCTGGCTTGGCGGCCTGCGGCGGTCATATTGGCAGGGTATGAGCATACGGAGCGTACCATCAAGATGCTTCGAGCGTCGAATTGCCGTGCAGTTGAACTACTCGATGTCGACGGTACGGCGCTGGATCTTGCCGTCGGTTTTTCGAATCGAGCGGCGGGTCGTCAAAGCGCAGAGTTTCTATTGAAGCGCGGTTATCGCCGGATTGGCTATGTGGGTCATGATATTGACCGCGATACACGCGCCGGCAAACGCTACTCGAGTTTCTGCGATACATTGAGTGCGAACGGCACGCCGCTTGCGGATCAGGAAATTTATCGTGAAGCGTCTTCTGTCGAACGGGGGCGTTTGGGTCTTGATCGGCTGTTGGCCCGGACCCCGGATTTAGACGCCGTCTATTTTTCCAACGACGACATGGCGCTCGGTGGCTATTTCCATTGTTTGGCGCGGGGAATCGTCATCCCGTCCCAACTGGCGATTTTCGGCTATAATGGCCTCGATCTCGGCCGAGTGATGCCGCAAGCTCTTTCCACCATACGCACGCCGCGCGTCGCGGCTGGAGAGTTAGCGGCAAAACTCATCATGGACAACGCGTCCCCGCAGGTTGTCGATCTCGGCTTCGAGCTCATTGAAGGGGCAACTGCCTGACACCGGAGGTACTTATGTCTGAATCGCGCCTGCGAGAGGAAATTTGCCGATACGGGCGTTCGCTGTTCGAACGAGGTCTGACGCCCGGCTCGTCGGGGAACATATCCCTACGGCTTGATGACGGAGGTTGGTTGGTAACCCCGACGAATGCGTCTCTGGGCTTTCTCGACCCCGCCCGGCTGGCTCGCCTCGACGCCGGGGGAGTGCTGGTCTCAGGGGATCAGCCCACGAAGGAGATCCCCCTTCACAACGCCCTTTATGAATCACGAGGAAGCGCGCGGGCGATTGTCCACCTCCATTCGACTCATGCGGTTGCCTTGACAATGTTGCCCGAGATCGATCCACGCGCCGCTTTGCCGCCAATGACGCCCTATTATCTCATGCGAGCTGGCCAGACCGCTCTCCTACCTTACTACCGCCCTGGTGATCCGGCTGTAGCCGATGCGATCCGCGGACTTGCGGGCAGGTATTCATCCGTTCTGCTGGCAAATCACGGGCCGGTAGTGGCGGGCGACAGTCTTGAAACCGCGGTTTTTGCGACCGAGGAACTGGAGGAGACGGCGAAACTTTACCTCCTATTGCGAAATCTCAATCCACGTTATCTCAGCCCGGCGCAGGTTGGCGATCTCGCCAAGAATTTTGATCTTGACCTTCCAGATCATGAGCATGGCCACGATCATAGCGAATAACAGTGCCGAACGATTTTGGCCGCCAAATCAGACGACCGACTTCACCCGTTCCCAGCCGTTGACGAGGTGAGTATCCAGTTCACGGGCCAATGTTTCGGCGTCTCGAGCTTCCAGCGCGCCGATAATGCGCTCATGTTCGGCGACGGCACCTGCCCAGCGCTCCGCTCCCTCATGCCCGATGAAGCGGATGCGCTTGACACGCGACTGCAACAGCCCATGGACCTCGGCAAGCGGCGCGCTATTGGCCAAGGAGACGATTCCCGTATGGATCTGCTGATTTAATTTGTAATATTCGAGCCTTTCGCCCCGGCTGTAATGGTTCACCATCGCATCGTGAAGCTGGCGTATCCTTGCGATATCTTCATCACTGGCCTGCACGCATGCCAGGCGTCCGGCAAGCATCTCCAGGGAGCGGATGACTATAAGCATGTCCTCAACGTCCTTGGCAGAAAACCGCTTGACCACTGCCCCGCGGCTTGGCACCAGTTCGACCAGCCCTTCGCTGGCGAGAAATTTCAAAGCCTCGCGTAAAGGCGTGCGGGAGACGCCCAACTCTTCGCCCAGCTGATTTTCATATATCCGCTCTCCGGGCTGCAGCTCCCCCTCGATGATCATGTCGCGCAGCCGCGTTACTATCTCACCGTGCAGCGACTGCCGCGAGATCGTGGCAACTGTGCGCTTTCCAACCGGTTCGAACACTTCAGAGGCCATTATCTCTCTCCTGCAAGGCTCCTAGCGAGCCGGAATCGGGCTCAGTTTCGCATCGAATCCGGCAAAATGATACGGGTTCCCATACATAATGTTTTATACTGTATACAAAATACTTGCGCCGTCGGAATTTTGCGGGTAATCAGTGGCGATCATCGGAGGAGAACTTTTCATGGCGCTTGCTGAAGCTGTCGACGTTAGCAGAAATCGGCCTGTCCTGGCGCTAGCCATGGGAGATCCCGCCGGCATCAGTGCGGAGTTGACCGCCAAAATACTATCGTTGCCAGAGCTCAAGCAGGCGGCTCATTTCGTGGTGATCGGCGATCGTCGCATTCTGGAAGAGGGCAGTGCTGTCGCAGATGTCGTGCTCGATCTTGATTACCGCAAAGCAGATGATTTCTCGGTCGAACCTGCAGCACGGCCTGTCTTTGTCGACCTTGAACACCTCGATCCTGCTGACGTGATCCGCGGTGAAGCAACACTTGCCGGTGGCACCTTTGCGACGGAGAACTTTCGCTTCGCACTGCTCTTGGCCAATGAAGGCCGCGTCGATGGTGTGTGCTTTACCCCATTCAATAAAAAGGCGATGCGTTTCGCCTACCCGAACTACGACGACGAGATTCGATTCGTTTCCGATGTTCTCTCGTTCAAGGGCCGGATGCGCGAGTTCAATGTACTCGACCGTATATGGAACGCGCGGGTGACCTCACATATTCCGTTATCGGCAGTGTCGGCCCATATCAACGAGGATGCGATACTCGCCGAAATAGAATTGACCGAGACTTGCCTGCGTCTCGCCGGAATTGACACGCCCAGGATTGCGGTCGCGGGGCTCAACCCCCACGCCGGCGATGGGGGCAGCTTCGGAATGGAGGAGATCGAGATCATCGAGCCCGCCGTCGCCCGCGCAAAAGCCAAAGGCCATGCCGTCGAGGGTCCCTTTCCGGCTGATACTGTCTTTCTTCGTGCCGTGAAGGAGGGCTTCCACGCGGTGCTGACGATGTATCACGACCAAGGTCAGATCGCGATGAAGATGATGGGATTCGACAAAGGCGTGACGATGATGGGTGGCTTACCTTTTCCGCTCTGCACGCCGGCTCATGGCACTGCCTACGACATCGCCGGCCGGGGCATCGCCGACGTAGGAGCTTCGCGCGAAGCAGTACTGCTGGCGGCGAGAATGGCTGCGCGGCAGGGTACATTGAAAGGCGTCGCATAAACGATCAACACGAAACAGAGCCGAACCGCCGGGGTAGGAGCTTGCGGCGGGCGGTTCAACTACCGGGAGGACCCAATATGTTGAGAAAAATCACTCTGGCATTGCTTGCAATGACCATGGCAGCGCCTGCGCTGGCTTTCGAGCCGACACGTCCTGTCGAATTCGTCGTAACATCCGGGCCGGGTGGCGGCACAGACAATTTCGCCCGCACCGTGCAATCGATCATCTCCAAGCACAAGTTGATGAAGGCACCGGTAGTGGTTACGAACAAGGGCGGCGGCAGCGGAGCGGAAGGCTTTGTTTACGCCGCGGGTTACAAGGGTGATCCTTACAAGCTGACCTTCGGCACCAACAATGAATATCTGCTTCCCAGCGTAGCTGACGTTCCCTACGCCCCTGAGGATCTAACGCCCGTAGCTGCCTTGGCGCTCGATGAATTTATCGTATGGGTCAACGGTGAATCCAAATTCAACAATATCAAGGATTTTGTTGCTGCAGCGAAAGCCGAGCCGAAGGCAGTACAGTTCGGCGGCAGCCAGTCCAAGGATACTGACCAAATCCTCGTATCCACGATCGCGGCGACCGCGGGGGCGGAGTTCCGCTATATTCCGTTCAAAAGTGGCGGCGAGGCTGCTGTGCAGCTTGCCGGCGGTCACATCGATGCCAATGTGAACAATCCAAATGAGAACCGCGGCCAGTGGCAGGCCGGCATGGTGAAGCCGCTTTGTGTTTTCCGGCCTGACCGTTTTCCAAAGGGCACGGCAGTACATGATGGCAAGGGCTGGCACGATATCCCAACCTGCGCAGAAGCTGGCCTGGCGATCGACAGTTACCGTATGCCGCGCACTGTCTGGCTGCCTGCCGGAGTCGAGGACGATGTCGTTGCGTTTTATAGGGACGTTCTGAAGAAGGTGTCGGAAACTCCTGAATGGGCAGATTACGTTGCCAAGACATCTCAGACATCGAAGTTCATGGCGGGTGATGACTTCAATGCCTACCAGACCGCTGACCGCGAGAATGTTCGCAAGGTGCTGCAGCGCGAAGGTTGGCTGGTGAAATAAGATCATTTCGGGACGCACATTTGCGTCCCGAACCTCTACAACGCTTGGGAGGCGCGCATGGCCGAGTTTGACAAGGGTTCCGTATCCCGAAGGACGATGGAGATCGTCACTGCGCTCCTGACTTCGGCCGCAGGACTTTCGGTTTGCTATGGCTCCTGGCGAAGCGGTATCGGCTGGAGCGAGATGGGCCCCGGCGCGGGTTATTTCCCCTTCTACATCGGTGTGCTGATTATTCTCGGCAGTCTCGTAACCTTGCTTCGCAGCATTTTCCTGTCCAGGTTCAGGGGCGAAATATTCATTGATGGCAAGAGAGCCAGGTCGGTTTTTGGCTTCTTCCTGCCAATTGTCGCCTTCCTCATCGTTTCGCTGTTCCTGGGCCTTTATATTGGTACTGCGCTGTACATTTTCGCGTCGATGAAATGGCAAGGAGGCTACCGCTGGTGGATCTGCATCCTCGCGGCTCTGGCCGTTTCAGCGCTGTTTTACATCGTTTTTGAGATTGGTTTTCAGGTCCCGCTGCTCAAGGGCCCGGTTGAAAACTGGCTCGGCATCTACTGATCCATTCGGCGGGTTGCGCGAAGAAGATCGGGTTGGGAGGAACCAGAAAATGGGCAATTTCGGCTACTTGATGGATGGTTTCGCCACTGTCATTACCATGCACCACATCGTCATCATGATAGCGGGGGTTATGCTTGGCATCCTCGTTGGTGTGCTGCCGGGTCTGGGCGCCCCCAATGGCGTTTCCCTGCTTTTGCCGCTCACCTTCACGATGGATCCAATCTCGGCCATCATACTTCTCTCCTGTATGTACTGGGGTGCACTCTTCGGCGGATCGACCACCTCAATACTCTTCAACATCCCCGGCGAGCCTTCCTCTGTCGCGACGACGTTCGACGGTTATCCGATGGCCCGCAGCGGGCAGGCGACGCGCGCTCTAACGCTCGCCTTCATGTCAGCCGGGATTGGAGCGCTCGCTGGCGTGATGATGATCACATTGCTGTCAAGCTGGGTTGCCCGCTTCGCGCTGCAATTCTCATCGCCAGAGTTCTTCGCGGTCTACTTTTTGGCCTTTGCAAGCTTCATTGGCATGGGCTCCAACTCAGCGGCCAAGACATTGGTAATGATGATGCTGGGCTTCGCCTTCGCTACAGTCGGCATGGATACGATTTCCGGCGGATTGCGACTGACCTTTGGCCTCACAGATCTCATCAAGGGCGTCTCCTTCCTGGTCGCCGTGATGGGGCTGTTCGGGTTGGGGGAATTGCTGCTGACCACCGAGGAAGGGCTGAGATTCGAAGGTATCAAGGCGCGGGTTAGGGCGATCGACGTGGTGCGGACGCTGAAGGAAATGCCGCGCTACGGCTGGTCGATCCTGCGCTCGACAATCATCGGCATCTGGATGGGAATAACGCCGGCCGGCCCGACCGCGGCGTCTTTCATGAGCTATGGTCTGGCCCGGCGTTTCGCCAAGGACAAATCTCAATTCGGCAAGGGCGACCCGCGCGGCATCGTATCGCCGGAAACTGCCGATCATTCGGCCGGGACGTCCGCATTGTTGCCCATGCTTGCCTTAGGGGTTCCGGGATCAGCAACGGCTGCTGTGATGATGGGCGGGCTGATGATCTGGGGCCTGACGCCGGGGCCCATGCTCTTTATCGATCGTCCGGATTTTGTCTGGGGACTGATCGCATCGATGTACATCGGCAATGTGGTTGCAGTTCTACTGGTGCTTACGACAGTGCCGCTTTACGCCTCTATCTTGCGCGTGCCCTTCTCCATAGTTGGGCCCGTGATCGTCGCTATCATCTTCTCCGGCGCCTATCAGATTGCCAATTCTACTTTCGATTTGTGGCTTGTCCTCGGGTTCGGTGTATTCGGCTATCTCTTCAAGAAGCTGGACTACCCGATTGCTCCCTTGGTGCTTGCAATGGTCCTCGGGGACAAGGCAGAGGATGCCTTTCGCCAATCCATGCTCATGTCGAACGGGTCCTTGACCATCTTCTGGTCCAACCCGCTCGTCAGCGCGATCATGGCGCTCGGACTTCTCATGCTTGTTTGGCCTCTGATTGCCACTGCGATCGGGCTACGTGGTTCTCGCCGCCGTGCGGGGCAGTCCGCCAAGGCTTGACGTTCGAACTTCGCCTGCTTCCTAGAAATTTAAAGGGATGGTTTCGATGAATTATCATGACCACTTCGCTGGCGCGGCCAAGCCGGTTGAGGTCTGTATCGTTGGCACGGGCGGTTTTGGGCGCAGCTTTCTCGCGCAAAGTTTGCACGTTCCGCTTATGGAGACCCGCATCGCTGTCGACATCGACGTCGATACTGCCGCCGCTGCCCTACGATCCGTTGGGCTGGACGACGTCGCCGAGTGCTGCAACAGGGACGAAGCAAGCGCAGCCTGGAACAGCGGTCGCCCCATCGCAGCCGGCGACTTGCAACATGTTGTTCATTTGCCGTTCGATGTTCTGGTCGAAGCCACCGGACACCCTGAAGCCGGTGCCGGTCACGCTCAACTTGCCATCGCAGCAGGCAAACACGTCGCACTGGTTTCCAAGGAGGTAGACAGCGTGGTGGGTCCAGGTCTGGCAAAAATGGCCGCCGGCAACGGGCGAGTGGTCACGCCTGTTGACGGCGATCAGCCAAGCCTTCTTATCGGCCTCGTCACTTGGGCAGAAATTCTCGGTTTTGAGATAATCTGTGCCGGAAAGTCGAGTGAGTATGATTTTGTGTTCGACCCGGCAACGGAAACATTGACCAGCAACGGTATTTCTGTTCCCGCTCCAGGGTTCGCCGGGCATTTCGAACTTGGCGGGCGAGACGTTGCTGAACTCGTCGCGGCCAGATCGGCTGCGGCGTCTAAACTGCCCCAGCGAGCGGTTCCCGATCTTTGCGAACTTGCCGTCGTCTCTCACTCGGTCAATGTCTCGCCTGACCGTCCGGAGCTTCATTGTCCGATCGCGCGAATTTCGGAGGTTCCGACCTTCTTCTCCACGCGAACAGACGGGGGGCTTCTTAACGGGGAACGGCGGATGGACGTCTTCCACTGCCTGCGCCTCCCCGGCGAAGTCAGTTTCGCAGGCGGCGTTTTCATCGTTGTCAGATGTGAAGATGAGGTGAGCTGGGAGCTTCTTGCTGGAAAGGGACATGTAATCAGCCGCAATGGTACAACGGCAATGATCTATCTGCCGCGCCATCTTCTTGGTCTCGAGGCAGCCACAAGTGTTCTCGAAGCTGCAGTGAATGGTCGTTCCAGTGGCGCTAGGGAGCCGCAGCCGCGCTTCGACCTGATAGCGATCGCCGACGCCGATCTCGACGCCGGAACAATATTGACGGCTGTTGGTCATCATCACGCGATCAAGGATATATCGTCGGCACTTGTTCCGGCCAGGCCTTTGGAGTCTGAACAACCGGCACCGTTCTATCTCGTCGCCAATCGAAGGCTGGTTCGTCCCGTCAAGGCAGGCAGCGCAGTGCGTCTCGGCGATGTGACTGCCGAGGATTCTCGCCTGCTTGAGTTACGCCGGAGGCAGGACGCGCACTTCTTCCCGTCGACGGGCCAAGCTCGGGTGTCGTTGCGGGCGGTGTAACTGCGGTATTATATCGAGGTGCGCAAATAGAGGAAGGTGATCAGAGGCCGCGCGCGCCGCGCGCGTCCTGATCACGCCTACGTCGATAACGCGGACGGCCCGATCCGTAAATATGTGATCGATCCTTAGCAATGGAAGACGGGAAGGAAAGGTCTTGCCCGGCCGACTGCTACTGCCCGACCAAACGTCAACCAGTTCGCGCGTAATCTGTTTGTAGACGAGCGAGGAGGGGACCAGATTGAAATCGCCCAAAAGTATCCTGGGCGATTTGTTGAGGGGGTTGTCGAGCCATCCCGGTCCGAGCAAGGCTGCCACCTGAGCCGAACGGTCACGTCTTGAGAGCCCCAGATGCGTGTTGACGATCGTTACGGTACCGCCATCATAAACGACTTCCACGCATAGAGCGCCTCGACGCTCGCCGATGGAGGGCAGGGGGCCTGACTTGACCAGACGCATCTCCAACGGAGTGAGTATGGCATCGCCATATTGCTCTTCAGCGATATGGATCGTCGGGTTGAAGACTACTCCCATGCCGAGATGGGCCGCAATTGCATGAGCCTGGTCTACCCCGCCAGTGCGTTTGCGCCCTACATCGAGCTCCTGCAAGGCAACAATGTCCGGATCGCAGCCCGCGATTATCTCGGCTATCCGACCCGGTGATGCTTGCCCGTCACTGCCGACGCAGCTGTGAACGTTGTAAGTGAGTATCTTGATGATCCAGCTCCTGGCTTATTCTTAGGGGAACTTCCTTGCCGTACTTCCGTTCCCATCCAGTCAACGGGACCATACCGCGCGACGAGGAAGCGAATGCAGGCAAGAAAAAATCTGGTGAACATCCTGGTTGCGGCAGCCATTGTTCTATCCCTCGCGCTGATCTACAATGGCGTCAGCAGATACAGCCTGACCGACATCATGCAATCGCTTGGCTCGATTCCCGTTCGACACCTGCTGTTGTCAATCGCTTTCACAAGCGCCAGTTACATTGCGCTTACCGGCTTCGACGTACTCGGGCTCATTTATGCCGGCAAGCCACTGCCCTACGGCAAGACTGCGCTGACGTCATTCGTAAGTCTTTCGATAGGACATAATGTGGGTCTGGCCGCCTTGAGTAGTGGAGCCATTCGCTATCGCTTCTATTCGCGCTGGGGATTGGGTGTCGAAGATGTCGCCAAAGTAGTGCTGTTTTCAGGAATAACCGTGGGTATAGGCCTTCTATCGCTTTGCAGTTGGGCCATGCTGTTCAGGTCGGACTCGGCCGCCAGGATTATAGGCTTGAGCCCATATCAGGTTTGGCTGTCGGGCCTGGCGGCCATGTTAGCCCTTGGCGTCTATCTTGTTTTGTGTTGGCGGCTGAGACTACCCTTGAGAGTGCGGAAATGGACCTTCAAGCTACCGTCCCTTCGCCTGGCAACCGGACAATTGGTGGTGGGAACATTGAATTTCGCCCTCATAGCCGCGAGCCTGCAGCAACTGCTATTGGCCTACCAGAAGGTGAGCTACTGGGACGTAGCGACCGCCTATTCGATTGCAAACGGAGCGGTCATCGCCAGCCACGTTCCTGGCGGCCTCGGCGTTCTGGAAGCCTCCACGCAGTTTCTCTTGCCACAGGCCGCCACGATCGGCGCGGTCATCGCATTTCGGTGTGTCTATTTCTTCTTGCCGTTGCCGCTTGGCATGGTTCTCTTCGCGCTGTCGGAGCGGGAGTTTCGGCGCTCGTCAGGAACGGCGAGATCATTTGCTGGCTGATTTGGCTCCAACGATTTCCAGTAGTTTCCTGAGATATCTTATAGGTCGAAGCGGCTTCTTGGGATCGACAATCGTTGTTAGCGGAACCGGAGCCTCAGGACCGTCTGATGAACCAATTCTGACTGGCTTCAATCGGCGCCTGCTGCCACGTTGCTGATCGAGCAGCTTGGCTAGTGAATGATGTTTGTCGACGTAGGCGCTGACCGCGTCCCGGGACATGCCCAAATGTTCCGCCAGCAGGTCATGACACATTCGTTCGACAGCTTTTTGCTCTCCTGGTGTTCGCGCTTCGAAAGAGACGTCACACTCGGTATCCATCCCACGCGAACGGTTGTTCAGATTGGATGAGCCAATCCGTGCAAACCAGTTGTCGATAATCATGAGTTTGGAATGGACGAAGATTGGGATTTCATCGTGGCCATTTTTGTCAACAACGACCGGATAGACGACGCGCAGCCGGTCGTGAATGTCAGCTCGGCGAAGGCTGCGTACGAGGCGATTGCGGTTGCCTCCCATGAATATCTGCTCCAGCACCCCGCCATGGCATTGTTGGGGGACAACAATAACGACCTCTGGCCCCCGAGGGTCCAGCAGCTTTCGAGCCAGAATGTGTCCAATCCTTCGACATGTCAGATACTGAGTCTCAATGTAGATGAGATAATTTGCGGCTTTTAGCGCTGCCTCGTTCAACTTCTCAATTTCGCCAATGTTTCTGCGGGCTAAAGACGAAGGTATCGTCCGGGATATACCCACTGGGATATTGCGAAGGTCGGGTTCTAGTTCATCGGGCCAATACTCACCGTCTGCGCTCGCTGGTTCGAGCCTATCGCCCTTGCATGCCCGCCAGCGCTCGCGCAGAAGATCGCCCAAGGCGCTGGCCGCTTCACCCTCCAAGGCAAGCTGCACATCATGCACGGGCGTGTAGAGCCCGCCGCCTAGATCTTTTCGCCGCCGGTCGATGGCAAGATGGTCGCGAGTATCCCATCGATGGACTGTCAGGTCTATGCCCCCGCAGAACGCCATTGCATCATCGATGCAGACAATCTTCTGGTGATGGCAACCGCGCCAGGGGTGATGACGATCGTAGCAGATATGGATCCTTGGATGGTCCGCCCATGGTTCCTTTGGGAACACGCGCATTTGCCTGGAGGAATAGATCGGCCCGTACGCCCATACCAAGACGTGAATTGTCAGTTCCGGACGTTCTTCGACCAATCGCCTGAGATATTGTCCGAGCTGTTCGGTGCCAGGCCGATCGGGTTGGAGAGAGATGCTGCCGTTGAAGTCCCATCCGGCGATCAGGATGGAGCGACGGGCGTTTGCGAAGGCTCTTTCGAGATGGCGAAAATAATCTGCAGCATCGACGACCATCGCAACCCTGCCGGCATGAACAACACGCCAGACAGTGTCGCCAGCCTTCAATATCGATCCAGTATCCCTGACGGACGTTTCAGAGTTAGGTTCAACCTGAATCAAGTTCAATTGCCCGGAAATCCTTCGCTAACTAGTTGAAAACAGGCGGCTTGCTGCTCCCAACCGCTAAGCCACAGTGTTGGTTCCACAGGAAATGATGCAAGCAGGCGTCCTATCGTGGTGCGCTCCGCCGCAAGTTGATCTCGCTGGTGGTGACAAGTTTGCCGGATTTAGGATCGACGTCTTTCGTGCTGAGCTTCAAACCGTCGTCGCCAATCTTCTGCAATATCATCTGGGCACTGCGGTCGCCGTTAACATTCTTGGCCCAGCGTACTTCAAGGTATATGGCGTCGCCGCGCCGCGTTCCCATCAGACCGGCCACTCCGGTACCTGCACCAGTATAAGTTCCCGTGTACCTGCTATGGCCACCTGATACCAGATGCGAGTTGATCGCACGTGATATCAAGATCAATCCCGTGCATTTGCCGTTTAGATCGAGGGACGACGTGTTCGCGGTGGATTCAAAACGGCACCTGACTTTGATTGGTCTAGCGTCCGTGCGCACCTTCACCGTACCCGTGCCGGCCCAGGCACCTGCGAGGGAGCGAAGGAACACACCTTCATTAGCACGAGACGGTTGCGCTGTGAGCGTCACCATAGCGATGACCGGTACCAATAAAGCAAGTCGTTTCATTGTTGCAATCCATCTTGCAGCGGAGGGCTTGGGATATTGTGTCCGTCAACGATATACATTTATCGAGGTTCCAACAGCCGCAATGGAGTTCGCCACGTCTGCAGAGTTCGCCCGGAACTTCACCTCTGGAGTCGCGTTCCCCTCACTCGAGACTTATCCTTGCGAAGGGGAAAGCATGGCAAAAAGCGAACGTAAATCACCGCCGGAGAATGCTCCGCCGATTGCCCACGGTGCTGCATCGCTGCCTTCGGTGGTCGTAGACGGTTACAATCTCATGCTGCGTGACAAAGATGGCTTCATCGGTGACAAGGCCAGCAAGTCGGCTTTCCAGCAAAAGCTTGACGACTGGCGCAAACGTTTGAAGAAGGGTGGCGGCGACGATCCTCTGGGAGACATCCCGACAGAGGATTTATCCAAGAAGCAGATCGATGCGCTCATAAAGGGAAAGGACAAGGAGGCTTCGGCCCTTGTTCTCGGAGCAGTTGATGATTTCGCCGGCGAACTGGCAAAGGTGCTCACCCGCTATTTGAAAGATAAAAGCTGGAAAAAAACGGAACGGGTCGTTGTCGGGGGAGGGTTGAAGGACAGTGCTTTCGGAGAACTCGCAATCGCCCGCGCAATGGTATTGATGAAGGCGGAGGGCTTGAACATCGAGCTTGTGCCTATCGTTCATCACCCGGACGAGGCGGGTCTTATCGGCGCTGCCCATCTCATGCCGAGCTGGATGCTCCAGGGCCACGATTCGATCATAGCGGTAGATATAGGAGGCACGAACATTCGGGCTGGCATCGTCGAGACCCGACTGAAGGAAGAGGTGGATCTGTCGAAGGCCAAGGTTTGGAAGTCCGAACTGTGGAGGCACGCTGACGATGCGCCCAAACGGAGCGCTACCCTAGAGCGCCTCGTCGACATGATAGAACGACTCATTGCCAAAGCCCGAAAGAGCGATCTTGATCCAGCACCCGTAATAGGAATCGGATGCCCGGGTATCATCGAACCTGATGGCTCCATAGCGCGCGGGGGCCAGAATCTGCCCGGTGGCAATTGGGAAAGCAAGCACTTCAATCTGCCGGAGGCACTTGCCGATGCCATTCCAAAAATTGGCGATCATTCAACCTTCATTATCATGCATAACGACGCGGTTGTGCAGGGGCTATCGCAAGTGCCTTTCATGCGGGACGTTGCTCATTGGGGCGTTCTGACTATCGGTACAGGGCTAGGAAATGCTCATTTCACCAATAAGGCCGCGCAATGAGCTTGATGCAATCGTGGATACCGGAAAGGGCCAACGAACATGTGCCCGAACGCCTTCAAAATGTCCCAATGGGCGTTGAACTGTGGTCGCTCTGTTACTTGCACCCTCGTAACCGGATCAACGTCTACGCTGCTTCATCTCGCTTGCGAGGGGGCATACATTCTTGTTGGCTAAAGAGCCGATTTGCGACGAACTTATCACAACCTGAGAAGGAGATAATGATGAAGAAAACTCTTGCAACGGCGCTTGCCACATTGTCACTGGCCATGACCGCCGCGACTGCTGCAAGTGCGGCAGACGTTCAACGATATGAAGAACAGGATGTTCGTAGCGGCGTCAGGATAGGTTATCTCGACTGCACGATTGGCGGTGGCCTCGGTTACGTCCTGGGTTCAGCCAAGGAAGTCGAATGCGACTTCCGCTCGAGCCTCAGCGGCGAACGTTCCGATCACTATAGCGGGGCAATCAAAAAGCTGGGTGTCGACCTCGGCTTCACGACGCGCAGCCGGCTCATTTGGGCTGTATTCGCGCCGACGGCCGGCTATCATCACGGCTCGCTCGCCGGCGTCTATCGGGGGGCGACCGCTGAAGCAACAGTCGGCGCTGGCGTTGGTACCAACGTACTCTTTGGCGGCACTGCGGGCTCAATTCACCTTCAGGCGGTCAGCGTGACGGGCCAGATCGGCCTCAACCTGGCAGCCACCGGTACATCGATGACGCTGGCGTCAATCAACTAAACGCTATGTTTTATGCTCCTTTCGCTTCGGCGGAAGGAGCATGTTCACCAAGTGCAATTCAGGCGTGGGGGTTCGTTTGAAAACAGTTGCTGTATTGCTCGCCGCCTTTAGTAGCTTGTCGCCGGCGATCGCAAGGGCCGACTGGCAAGCCGTTGAACAGGTGAAAACCTATGCGATAGCGGGAAAATCCGGTGCCGAGCTTTACGCTTCCATCGGCGAAAGGGGCCCTTTGGTTGGCGGTAAGACGCGCACTGTCGCATTTACCAATTTCAAGCTGACCTGGTCGAGAAAATATGAGACCGTGAGCGGGGCCTGTACTTTGGTATCGGCGCGACCGAACCTCACGATAACCTACACCCTTCCGAAGCCGGCAGAGCGGCTACCACCCGACACGGCAAAGAATTGGGACACGTTCATCACCGGGATACGGAATCACGAGAATGTGCACGGAGTTATGATCAAGGATATGGTCAAGGCGATCGAGACCGCATCGGTGGGTATGTCGGTGCCTGGTGACCGCGATTGCCGTAAACTCAAGGCAGACTTAACGAAGCGTCTTTCCGAGCTGTCGCTTGCACAGCGTCAGCGAAGCCGGGAGTTCGACCGGGCTGAACTTAGCGAAGGCGCCAACATACATCAGTTGATCCTCAACCTGGTAAACGGCTCGTAGAGGGTACAGAACCGCATCCTTATACGGATCCTCCGCTACTTTATCCTTGATTCAGCAGCAGTGCACTTCGAGATTTCACTTGGCTTGATGAAGCATCAGCTTCCACGGAACTATTCTTCTCAAGCCGTGTTCGGGGCATCAAACCCGGAGGTAAGGATGCTTCGATCACGGTGCGTTCGAATTTGCGACTGGTTCGCGAGGCGAGGCTTTAGCCAGGATACGACCGATTGTGTCACGCGCCTGCGGAGCAGGGGCGTCTACCTGCCACCGGCGTCGGTCGTTTATTCAAGACGACCGTCCTTCGAGGGCTGACTTCTCTATGGCTGGCCGCAACCGAAAGGATAGTGCCAAGAATGCCGGAGAAAGCGGCTTCGGCGCAATTCTTCGCAGGGGCATCATCTCTGGGGCAGCGGATGATGATCCTTCCGCCATCGGCACTTACGCTAGCGCAGGTGCACGCTTCGGCCCCGACATTTTATGGACAGCCCCGGTTACGCTGCCCATGATGTTCACCGTTGTATACCTCTCCTCGAAGCTCGGCCAAGTTTCCGGACGGGGTTTGTTCCAGGCTATCCACGACTTTTATCCAAGATGGATTCTGTGGGTCGTCCTTGTGGGCGTGGTGTTTGGCAATACAGTCGAAGCGGCCGCCGATCTCGGAGGCATGGCTGCCTCCGTCAACATTTTTGTGCCTGTCCCAGTGCCGGTGCTCGTCACCGGTATCGCAACCATTATCTTTTTACTGCAAGTGTTTGGGTCTTATGAGCTCATTCGCACGATATTCAGGTGGCTGGCGCTGACACTGCTTGCCTATGCCGGTGCGGCCGTTCTGGCTAAGCCGGATTTAATAGCAACGCTGAAAGGGACGTTGATTCCCACGGTGCAGTTCAACAAGGAGTTCCTCTCGATTCTTGTCGCCATCATCGGTACGACACTTTCCGCCTATCTCTACACCTGGCAATCCAATGAAGAAGTCGAGGAGCAAATAGCCGAAGGCAAGACAACACTGAGGGAGCGGCAGGGTGCCTCCTCCGAGGACCTGCGGCAATCGCGGCGCGATATTCTCGTCGGGATGATGTTCTCCAACTTCATCATGTATTTCATCATGCTGTCGACCGGGGCGTCGCTACATGCCAGCGGACAAACACATATCGAAACTGCGGCACAGGCGGCGGAGGCACTCAGGCCCATTGCAGGCGACGCCGCTGGCTTCCTGTTTGCCGCAGGCATAATCTCCGTCGGATTTCTCGCGGTGCCTGTCATGACGACGGGAGCGGCCTACGATATCGCACAGTCGATGGGATGGAAGGGAAGTCTCAACGCTACGGCGAAAGAAGCTCCCAAATTCTATGTGGCCATAGGTGTCGTGACCGTGATCGCGGTGGGCATGAACTTTCTAAACTTCAATCCCATGGAAGCACTGGTTTGGTCGGGAATTGTTCAAGGCTTTTCCACCCCACCTTTATTGCTCCTGATCATGCTTATGACAAATAACAGGAGGATAATGGGCGATCAGGTGAACTCTCGCGCTATGAACGCCATCGGTTGGACAACGACAGCAGCCATTTTTGCAGCGAGCCTGGCGTTGATTGCAACCTGGTTCAATTAACGAGCGTTAGCTCATTTCTTTCCAGATCGCCACAGTTTCACCAGATGGCCCTCCGCGCCCTCAACAGGATCGGATAGCGGAAACTTGACACGCTCTATTCGCGCCAGAATATCTGGCGTTGGAGGATCTGTGCAAATGTCCGCCTCTTGTCCAGGTGGATAGGCGCCCACCACGAGAAAGCCCGAGCCGGCTTCCAGGAGACAATGACCGGTACCTGCCGGGAGTACCGCCACGTCGCCAGGCTGGACAAAAAGCTCGCGGCCCGTTTCGCCGCCAATCATCAGACGAGCGGGGCCTGCGGCAAAACCCAGTACCTCATGTGCAGTGGAGTGATAATGGTGATAGGAGTAGACGCCGTTTCGCCACTGCGCCGGCCAGCCATTGTTTCCGAACAGCTCTTCGAAAGCGGTGGCTGCCTCCTCGCCACTCGTTGCGATGACGCTGCGATAGACGAGCACAGGCAAGACTAGGTTATTGGGTATGGAGCCATTGGGTTGAAGATGCAGAATTTCGCGTCTCAACCTCTTGCCCCCTGTCGTTCAAGCTTTGGAAACACAGCTACTCAGCGCCTCGTTGGGTGGATTTGATCGTATCGGCGACCTGCCGTTTAAGCTTGCGTTCTGGGCCTTCCTGCAAGGATGCTTTGGCGCGTTCTACTTGGACTTCGTCAACCTCTACAGGCGTCCCGCTATCGTCAGGAATACCTGGTCCTGACTGGGCAATGGTCTCATCCCGCGGCCGATCATTGTTACCGGTGGTGATTTTTCTCGAACTGTTCATCGCAAATCTCCTGTTTTTTACAAAACGCAACCGGAGCTCTTTTGTGCCAGTTCAACCGGAAGTTTGTGCTCTCGGCAGCAGGCCGGAACAAAGGCTTCCAAAGGTTGTTGGGAATGGCACGTATCAAAGGAGCAAGAATATGACTCGCAAAATCCCGCAGGAAGCCCTGGACCAGCTCTCGCAGATATCGGCAAGTCAGGTGGACGATTTTCTCAAGCGGTCATCCATTACCTTTCTGGAGTGCGCCATCAATTTGATGGCAACACACATGTCGAAGGAGGAGATCGCCGCGACGCTTGAAGAGGAAGCCAGACTCGTGAAAGAAATGGGATAATCTCAGGCCTCAACGAGCATATATCGCATCCAGGACGGCCGCTACCGTGACAAAGCTCTCGGAAGCCTCGTCAAACTTTCCACCGCCAGAGAGTTGCTTGGCCCAATTGATCGCTGCCCTACCCGCCCAATCGTCAGGCGGAGATACAAGCAATTCCCGCATGGTTCCTCTATATCGCTCTGCGCTGAAATTGTGGAAGGAGCCCTCGATATTGCGAAACTCCAGACCGCCGCCGGTTCCGTAAAAGCTCGCACCGATGACGGCATCGCAGCCTGCACTCAAGCGCCACGAGCAGGTGAGACGGACGACTGTTCCAGTGGCGAGTTCGATTGTAGCTACCGCGAAGTCTTCGACCTGATCCGCATCCCTTATCGGCGAACCCTGAGAAAAAAGTGCTGATTGCACGTTTAACACTTCCGGGAAATCCAAAGCCCAAAGCGCGAGATCGACGAGGTGGACGCCAAGATCTATGACACAGCCGCCGCCAGACAATGCTTTGTCGTAAAACCATGCCTTGTCGGGACCATAAGCATTGTGAAACACGAGATCGACGGCAAACACATTCTCCAACTCGCCGGAACGTACAATGTCCCTGATCTTCTGCATCCCGGCGGTGTATCGGTAAGAGAGATCGACGCCGAGGAGCCGGTTGCTTCGGCGCGCCACCTCCACCACATCGGCAACTTCGCCCTTCGTACGACCAAGCGGCTTCTGGCAGAACACGGCGACGCCGCGTTCCAGCGCCTTGATCGATTGCTCCGCATGGAGCGCACTCGGCGTGGCTATGACGATACCGTCGATATGCCGTTCAAGTAATTCATCGAAACTGGCCACGACCTGTGCCTGGGGCGTGACCTTGATCGTTTCCTCGATCATGTCCGGAGAGGCATCGCAGATTATGGCCGCGTCTACAATGCCCGATTGCAGAATTCGAGTCATTCGATCACGCCCGATTCTCCCCACGCCCAAAAAGCCAAGACGAAGCCCACTCATGGGTAATGCACCAGCGCTTTCAGGAACCCGTCGGGACGATCACGCATCATGTTGAGTGCGGTACCGAGCTGTTCAAGCGGGAATGAATGCGTATAGAGCGGTGAGGGGTTCAGCCGCCCATCGAGCACGGCTCCAATCGCACTGCGAATGCCGCTTGCATAAATGGCTGGGTCGCGCTCGTGAGCGTTTACCACATCAAGCCCTCGCCAGTTCCAAAGCTGCATGTTGACTTGCCGCGGACCGTCCTGGTGGTAACCGGCAATGATCAGGCGGCCGCGTTCCTTGGTCAACTCGGCGGCAAGATCAAGCGGCCATTGCTTGCCGACAGCCTCGATGACGCAGTCACAAAAATGCCCGTCGGTAAGCGACTTCACCTCATCCAGGATTTGCCAGTGATCCTCCATGGCGATGACAGTGGAAGCTCCGGCATCCTGTGCCGCCTTTAGCGCAAACGGGCGGCGGGAAATCGCGATAACCCGGGCCCCGGCGGAAACTGCAAGCTGGGTAAGAAGCGCTCCAAGAAACCCGATCCCCACTATGGCCACCGTTTGTCCAGGCTCGATATTGCTGCGCCTGAATATATTCATGGCACAGCCGAGAGGTTCGCCCGGGAAGGGCAGCCCAGCCAATGTTGCTGGCAAAGGAACAACGGCCTGTTCATCCGCGATATCATGGGTCGCATATGCATGGAAGGAAAGCGCCGCCACGCGGTTACCAATCTCGATGCCCCGAACGTCGTCGCCGATTGCGTCAATGACCCCCCACCCCTCGTGACCCAGCCCGCCTGGCTCGGTCGGAAAGTTCATCCATTCCGGCCCCGCCCAGGGACCGAGATTGGAGGCACAGACGCCGCAACCTTCCAGTTTGATTCTCACCTGATTTTTCGCTGGTATCGGGAGAGGGAAGTTATCGATTTTTATCCTGCCTGCACCAGTAACAACTGCGGCTTTCATCGTCCGGGCTTTAGCATGCCCTACGAAGTTCATGGTCGATCCCTCCAATTAATTTGAACGTGCGGAATGCGCTTAATCTCTGTTCAGAGAAACCACGCGGCCTGCCAACAACTTACGATTGTTCGTTTTGTTCCGGAGGAATGGCTGCTGGATCAGCAATCGGATTTCAGGGAACGATGTCAAAGAAGAAGTCATAGAAGTCATAGAAGTCATAGAAGCCGATGGTGAAGGAACTTTCCTCAACTCCGTTAGTTGATGCACACGAAATCCCGGATTGAAATCAAAGTCAGGTGCGCCATGTCAAAGATTCTCGTCACTGGAGGTTGTGGTTTTATCGGACGGCATGTCACGGCCGAACTCCTCGACAAAGGATACGATATCCGAATTCTAGATGGGTTTATAGATCAGGTTCACGCAGACTCGGAAACTGTCATTCCCGGAGAAGTTGAAATTGTCCGTGCCGATATTCGCGACAGGACGGCGGTTCGTGAAGCGCTGCAGGATGTGGAAGGCGTAATCCATCTGGCGGCGGAAGTCGGTGTGGGGCAGTCCATGTATGAAATCGAGCGTTACGTTGGTGCCAACGACCTTGGCACGGCCGTTTTGCTCGAGGCGATGATTGGTCTGCCCATCAGAAGAATCGTCGTGGCATCCTCGATGAGTGTCTATGGTGAAGGACTTTACGTCACAGTCGCTGGAGACCGCCTCAATTTCGTTCGCCGCACGACTGACCAGATCAAGGCAGGACGGTGGGACCTGGTTGGAGCCGATGGGGGCAAACTAAACCCCATCGCGACCGACGAAGACAAGCCGGTGGATCTTTCTTCGATCTATGCACTGACAAAATACTCGCAGGAGCGCCAGGTGCTCATCTTCGGCGAGGCCTACGGGGTGGAAGCTGTCGCGCTGCGCCTCTTCAACGTCTTTGGCGTCGGGCAGGCACTATCCAATCCTTATACGGGAGTCCTGGCCAATTTCGCTTCGCGATTGGCCAACTCACAGCCGCCTCTCATTTTTGAAGATGGGCGGCAGCGGCGTGATTTCGTGCATGTGCTCGACGTGGCGCGAGCGTTTCGCCTTGCGCTCGAGCAGCCAGCGGCACGTTCGCATGTTATCAATGTCGGCAGCGGCGGTTCTTACACCATAGCGGAGGTGGCCTCGCTGCTCGCAGACGCAATGGGCGTACCCGAGATCACAGCGGAGATACTGGGCAAGGCCCGCTCCGGCGATATCAGAAACTGTTTTGCCGATATCTCACGTGCAAGGGAACTCCTGGGTTTCGAACCACGACATCGGCTGGAGGATTCGCTTGGTCCATTTACCGAATGGGTTCGCAGTACCAGCGTGGTCGACCGAAGTGCTGAAATGAAACGTCAGCTCGAAAACCGGGGTCTGGTGTCATGAATATGCGCCACAGGCCACTCAGCACCAAACGATTTGGTTTTGTCGAATGGTTCCGCAGGGGCGAGTACGAGCGGACAGAGGAGATCATACCGGGTTTGCTGGCCGCCGGAACGGCATACCTTCGGACCCATCTCTCCTGGGCCGAGTATCTGACCCCCGGCGGTCAGGAGTGGTTTGACTGGCTGCTCCCAAAACTAGGCCAGCACTTTGATTTGCTGCCTTGCATCCATTACACTCCCCCAAGCCTGTCGCGCAGTGGACGGTCGTCAGGCGCGCCAAAAGTTCTGAAAGACTACGCCGATTTCGTCGATCATGTTCTCGACCGTTACGGGCGACATTTCCGCCACGTCGAGCTCTGGAACGAGCCTAACAATCTTCTCGATTGGGATTGGCGCGAGGATGGCGACTTCAAACTCTTTTGTAAAATGGTTGGCGGCGCCGCTTACTGGGCCAAACATCGCGGCTGGAAGCCCGTATTGGGCGGGCCATGCCCGTTCGACCCTTACTGGCTAAACCTGATGGGCGAGCGCGGTGTCCTGAACGTGGTCTCCGCGGTTGGTTTCCACGGTTTTCCCGGCACCTGGGACAGTGAAGCGAGCACTTGGGGCGGCTGGGACCTGCACCTTGGCGAGATGAGATCAATTCTCGATCGTTACAACGAAGATGCGGAAATCTGGGTCACAGAAACCGGATACTCGACGTGGCGCAACGATGAGATTGAGCAGGTGCGGCGCTTTACACGAGCGCTGTCCGTGCCTGCTGACCGCATGTACTGGTATGGCTGGCGTGACGTGCCGGCTGATGTGCCGGTTCAGGAGGGGCTCTGGTTCGATCCCCGTCACTATCATCTTGGGGCAGTTGACGCGAACAATGAGCCGAAGCTGCTTGCTCGCCTGCTGATGGAGGGAGGCGTGCAGCGGCTGGAGGACGTTGCTGCCCTTGCCAAACCATCCCTGTCCCATAAGGCCGCTCCCATCGTCGTGGTGGGCGGCAGCGGATTTATCGGGTGCAATGTGGCAGACAATCTTCTGAGCGAAGGTGAAGACGTCATCATACTCGACAATCTGAGCAGGGCAGGTGTGGATCAGAATCTCAGCTGGCTAAAGGAACGTCACGGTGATCACGTTCATCCCTTGCTGGCGGACGTGCGCGATCTTCGCAGTATAGAACCGGCATTTCAGGACGCCAAGGCAGTGTTCCACTTCGCTGCGCAAACCGCTGTAACCACAAGTCTTGCCTACCCCCTGGACGATTTCGAGACCAATGCTCGTGGCACGATCAACGTTCTTGAGGCGGTGCGCAGCGCCGGGCGCGATGCGGCTGTGGTCTTCGCGAGTACCAACAAAGTGTATGGCGGTCTCGAAGACATGGAGATGATGGCTCTGGATGACCGCTATGTTCCGGCAGATGAGACCATACGCGAGCACGGCGTGAACGAAGATCGCAAGCTCGATTTCTGCACGCCTTATGGGTGTTCCAAGGGCGTCGCGGATCAGTACGTCCTCGATTACGGTAAGTCCTACGGCTTGCGAACTGCGGTCTTGCGCATGAGCTGTGTCTATGGACCGCGGCAGTTTGGGACAGAAGATCAGGGGTGGGTAGCGCACTTCATGATCCGGGCGCTCAAAGGAGAGCCGGTTTCTGTTTACGGTGACGGAAAGCAGGTACGCGACATTCTCCACGTGTCCGACGCGGTCGCAGCTTACCGACGCGTGCTTGAAGAAATCGACAAGGTCAAGGGCCGGGCATTCAATCTTGGTGGAGGACCGCTCAACTCCGTTAGCGTGCAAATCGTATTGCGGGAGATCGAGCGGCTGACGGGCCGGCGGCTCGACGTCACATATGACGACTGGCGAGCGGGCGACCAACTGTTCTTCGTGGCCGATACACGTTCCCTGCACCGGGCAGTCGGATGGGATGTGCAGGTGAGGTGGCGCAATGGCCTCCGGGACTTGCAGGATTGGCTGCTCGAGCACCGGCTTGGCCACGCGCAACTATCGCAACCCAGAAGAGTGCGGGCATGACTTTCTCACTCGGCAATAGCGATCTCCAGCAGCTCCGGGTCAGGCATCAGATTTCGAAGTCAAACGGCAAACAGCCGCGAATTCTCATGACCATCGACGCCGTAGGAGGAGTCTGGCGATACGCCATGGATCTGGCAACCGAGCTTGTTGAATGGGGCATCGAGACGGTCTTTGCCGGTTTCGGACCACCGCCCTCCGAGCGGCAGTTGCGGGAGGTATCCGGCAAGCGCATTGTTATCTGGACCGACGCCCCGCTTGACTGGACGACTGACCGAGAGGAAAGGCTAGATGAAGTTCCTGATCTGCTCGCGAATCTCGTTGCAAGCAATGGAATTGATATCGTTCATCTGAACCTGCCATCGCAGGGTGCTGGCCTCGACGTCGATGTTCCCGTCGTTGTCATGTCTCACTCCTGTGTCGTAACCTGGTTCAGGGCAGTGCGGAACAGCGCGCCTCCGGCCGATTGGGTTTGGCAGAAACAACGCAACCGTAGCGGCTTCGACCGCGCGGACATCGTCTTGTCACCAAGCGAAAGCCACGCCGAAGCGTTGCGCCTTAACTATGGACAGATTCCAAATCTGCAAGTGGTCCACAATTCCAGCCGCGCTCCATTGTGCTCGCTACCAAAGGAAGATTTCGTGTTTGCGGCCGGGCGTTGGTGGGACGAAGGCAAAAACGGCGCGGTGCTTGACCTCGCTGCGCCATGTTTAACATGGCCGCTCGTGATGGCAGGGGCAAGCTTTGGGCCCAATGGTCAACAATGCACGATCATCAACGCTAAACATGTCGAACATCTTGCTCATGAGGAGACAATGGCGCTCATGTCCCGTGCGGCCATAGTGGCATCTCCCTCGCTTTACGAGCCATTTGGTCTCGTGCCCCTTGAGGCTGCCCGGTGCGGCGCGGCGCTCGTTCTTGCTGATATCCCGACATACCGCGAGCTTTGGGATGGCGCGGCGCTCTTTGCGGATCCTCGCGATCCCCGAGCATTTGCCGATGCAATCAACCGACTAACGTCCGACGCGAAGTTACGAATAGATCTTGCCCGGCTCGCGCAAAAGCGCTCGTCAACGTTCTCTCCCGGAGCTCAAGCCGGCGAGATGGCGGAGATCTACACCCGGCTGACACGAGGATTTACCGCGCCCCAACACTGGAGCCTGGCATGAAGTTTGTCTTTTACACGCACTCGCTCGTCTCGGACTGGAACCACGGTAACGCGCATTTTCTGCGTGGCGTCATGCGTGATATCGTTCGCCGGGGACATGAGGCGATGGCACTGGAGCCAGCGAATGGCTGGAGCCGGAACAACCTTGTCGCTGAGCATGGCCGTGAACCTCTCCATGCTTTCGAACGGACGTTTCCAGACCTGGTCACACACTCCTACGATGACAACTTCGATCACGAGGCAGCGGTCGATGCTGCCGACGTCGTCATTGTCCATGAATGGACCGATCCAGCCCTGGTTGCCCGGCTTGGACGTGCCCGCAAGGAGGGCGGAGGGTTTACACTTATCTTTCACGATACCCATCACCGAGCCGTTTCTGCCGGCAAAGAAATGGCGGGACTGGCACTTGCCGATTATGACATTATCCTTGCCTTCGGTGAGACACTGAAAGAGCGCTATTTGCGCGCCGGCTGGGGCCGCAATGTCTTCACCTGGCATGAGGCCGCCGATGACACGCTGTTTCACCCGATGCCCGGCCGGCTGAAGTCCGGCGATCTTGTCTGGATTGGCAATTGGGGTGACGAGGAGCGCAGCAGGGAAATTGACAGTTTTCTTGTGGAGCCCGCCCGCGGCTTGGCGTTAAAAACGACGGTTCATGGCGTGCGTTATCCGGATGGGGCACTCGAAAGGTTGCGCCGGGCGGGAATTGGCTATCGTGGCTGGATAGCCAATGCCGAGGTTCCGCGTGTTTTTGCTGAGAACCGGGTGACAGTGCATGTACCCCGCCGGCCCTATGTCGAAGCGCTACCGGGGATACCGACAATTCGCATGTTCGAGGCGCTGGCGTGTGGAATCCCCCTAGTCTCTGCGCCTTGGCAAGATGCGGAGGGACTTTTCCGTCCTGGCAAGGACTTCCTGTTTGCGCGCGACGGGCAGCAAATGACGCGCCACCTGGATGATATCCTCAACGACGATTCGCTTGCCGCTGAACTTGCAGCGTCGGGTTTGGAAACTGTTCGGTCGCGTCACACGTGCCGGCATCGCGTCGACGAACTTCTGTCTATTTTGGCGGTGAACGGAACGTTGCGTGTGAGGGAGGCAGCAGAATGAAGATCGCATTCTACGGATCAAGCCTGGTCTCGGCTTATTGGAACGGCGCCGCCACCTACTATCGCGGGTTGCTGAGGGCACTGGCGGCCAAAGGCTACGACATCACGTTCTACGAGCCTGACGTTTATGATCGACAAAAGAACCGAGACATCGAGCCACCGGATTGGTGCAAGGTCGTGGTCTACGAAGGCACAGTGGATGCACTGCAACGAGCGGCCAAAGAAGCGGCGGCTGCCGACATCGTGATCAAGGCTAGTGGCGTCGGCTTCGAGGACGATCTGCTACTGGACCGGGTGATGGCTGCGGCGCGCCCTTCCGCTCTCAAGGTCTTCTGGGATGTGGACGCACCCGCGACCTTGGCCGAGCTGCGGACGGATCCCGCTCTTTCGTTGCACGGGGCACTAAAGGGTATCGATGTTGTTCTGACCTATGGAGGTGGCGATCCGGTAATCAGGGCATACCGGGGTATGGGCGCTGCCGAGTGCATCCCGGTCTATAATGGGCTTGATCCCGAAACGCACCACCCTGTTTCGCCAGACCGCCGTTTCGAAGCTGACCTGGGATTTCTGGGCAACCGCCTGCCGGACCGCGAAGCTCGCGTGGAACAGTTTTTCCTGGAGCCTGCCAAGCGGCTCGAAAAACAGACATTTCTGTTTGGCGGGTCGGGTTGGCAGGACAAGCCAAGGCCACCCAATATCAAGTATATCGGCCACGTCCCGACCCGTGACCACAACGCGTTCAACGTTACGCCGAAAGCAGTTCTGAACATATCAAGGTCCAGCATGGCCGAGAACGGGTTTTCTCCAGCAACGAGGGTTTTTGAAGCCGCAGGAGCGGGGGCCTGCATAATCACTGATTATTGGGAAGGTATCGAGCTGTTTCTGAAGCCTGATGAAGAAATCTTGGTCGTGCGGGATGGACAGGATCTGGTTGATGTCCTGTCGGGCCTCACACATGAGCGGGCGAGAGAGATTGGCAGACGCGCCCTGGCACGTGTGCTGAATGAACATACCTATGAACATCGGGCTGCCGAGGCGGACAAGATATTTCGCTCGCGCCTGCATCGGACGGAGGCTGCTGAATGACCCGGCCTCTAAAGATAGTCATACTCGGTTTGTCACTCTCGTCTTCCTGGGGCAATGGTCACGCGACGACGTATAGGTCACTTGTGCGGGGTTTGCATGAAGAAGGCCATGAGGTGATATTCTTGGAACGTGACGTGCCCTGGTATGCGAACAATCGCGATTTAGCCGAACCCGACTTCTGCAGCCTTTCTTATTATCGTAGTCCACAAGAACTCCTCGACCGTTTTGCGACGGTCATGAAACAAGCCGACGCCGTGATCGTGGGCTCGTTCGTTCCTGATGGTGTGCAGATCATCGACGCCGTCGCCGCGCTAAATCCGAACCTTCTTTGCTTTTATGACATCGACACCCCCGTGACGCTTGCCGCGCTGGACCAAGGCAGTGAGGAATATCTGGCGCGGCGGCAAGTTCCACGCTTCGATGTCTATTTCTCCTTCTCCGGCGGCAGGGTTCTTGATCGACTGGAAGATCAATACGGTGCTCGGCGAGCTGTCGCGCTTTACTGTTCCGTGGATGCGGAGCGCTATCGCCATACGGGCGAGCGAGCGAAGTGGGACCTGGGCTACTTGGGCACCTACAGCCGCGATCGTCAGCCAACGCTGCTGCGTCTTCTGCTTGAACCTGCGCGACAGCTTTCGACAATGCGCTTCGTCGTAGCCGGCCCGCAATATCCCGATGACATCGACTGGCCGCCCAATGTGGAGCGGATCGAACATCTTCCACCTTCCGGCCATGCGTCTTTCTATAGCAGGCAGCGCTTCACTCTGAACATCACTCGTTCCGACATGATTGCGGCGGGTTGGTCTCCAAGTGTGAGGTTATTCGAGGCTGGCGCCTGTCAGACAGCGATCATCAGTGATTTCTGGGAAGGTCTCGAAGCACTGTTTCCAGTTAACGAAGCGGCGATCGTTGCCCGCAACAGTGGTGATGTAGTCAGAGCGCTTACCAGCATTGCCGACATTGACCGCAAGGCGCTGGCACAGAGCGCCCATACAAGGGTAATCGCAAATCATACGGGCAGGGTGCGGGCGCAACAATTGGCTCGGGCTCTCATTGAGCCCAACGAGGTTGCTGCTGGCATTTCGAGCCGGCACCACCAAGAGGTAAATGCGTAGAAGGAGGAGTTTGATGCTGGACAGTTCAAACGCCAGAAGACGGAAAACCATCCTCGTAGCCGGTGGAGCAGGGTTCGTGGGGTCGCATTTGTGTGACGAACTCCTGGCGGCTGGCAACCGGGTGATCTGCGTCGACAGCTATCTGACAAGTTCGCCGGCCAATGTCGCGCCCTTGCAGAACCATCCCCACTTTACGATGATCAAGCATGACATCTGCAATCCGCTGAAATTGAACGATCACCTGGATCAAATTTACAATCTCGCTTGTCCAGCCTCTCCGCCGCTCTACCAGGCTGATCCAATCCACACCATGATGACGAGCGTTAGCGGGACGGGCAACCTGCTCAAATTGGCAGCGCGCAACAACGCATCCTTTCTGCAGGCATCCACCAGCGAAGTCTATGGGGACCCGGAAGAACACCCGCAAAACGAAGACTATTGGGGCCACGTGAACTGCACGGGCCCGCGTGCTTGCTACGACGAGGGTAAGCGGGCGGCCGAGGCCTTGTGCTTCGACAGCTTGCGTGCGGGAGATGTGGACGCGCGCGTCGTCCGAATATTCAATACATACGGGCCGCGCATGCAGCCGAACGACGGGCGTATCGTGTCAAATCTCATTGTTCAGGCACTGCGCGATGAGCCGCTCACAATTTATGGCGACGGTGCGCAAACGCGTTCGTTCTGCTATGTATCTGATCTGGTCGATGGCTTGGTCCGGCTGATGAATGTCCAGCCCAATCCGGCTGTACCCGTGAACATAGGCAACCCTGGCGAGTTCACTATTGCAGAACTGGCCGACATGGTGCGTTCGATGCTTCCGACACGTTCGAAGGTGGTCAACAAGCCGCTACCGGCTGATGATCCCCAGCGTCGCCGTCCTGATATCGCCCGGGCGCGTGAACTTCTCGGTTGGGAGCCCAAGGTTTCTCTTGATGAGGGTCTGTCCCGCACGATTGCGTGGTTTCAAAATACACTTCTGGAACAAGCAAGCCCCCGAAGTTCGAAGACTGTGCCGAAAGTTGCCGGGGCAACGGGCGTTCCACAGGGGATTTGATCATGTCACATCAACCCGCAGACCAGACTGGCCTAAAGCGCCGCATTGCTGAACTCGGTCCCTGGTTTCACAACTTGCGAATCCGTGGTGTCGAGACGGCTCCGGACCATTTTCTCGGAGATTATCCGTCATTCAAATGGGCAGGTTTCGAAAAAGCCGTTCCTGACGATCTTGAAGGACGCAGTGTTCTGGATATTGGTTGCAATGCCGGCTTCTACTCGCTGGAAATGAAGCGGCGGAATGCCGGACGGGTGGTCGGGATCGATTCCGATCCGCACTATCTCCGCCAGGCGCGCTTTGCGGCACAGGAGACAGGTTACGATATCGAATTCAGACAGATGTCCGTCTACGATGTTGCAGAGCTAAGGGAACAATTCGATCTCGTGATCTTCATGGGCGTGCTGTACCACCTGCGCCACCCATTGCTGGCGCTGGATCTACTATATGAACACGTTGTCGGCGATCAGATGCTCTTCCAATGTATGCAGCGCGGCAGTGCTCAAAAACCGTTGTTGCAGAACGATTACGATTTTTCCGAATGGGACATATTCGAGGTTCGAGAATATCCGAAACTCTTCTTCATCGAGGACCGCTACGCTGGAGATCCAACCAATTGGTTCATACCAAACAAGGCGGCGGTGGAGGCGATGCTCCGGAGTGCAGGGTTTGTGATCGAGTCAAATCCTGAACGCGAGGTCTATCTGTTGACCCGGGGCAAGCGTCACTACGCTGCCGAGCGCCCCCCTATCATTAGCCCGGCAACCTAGGCCGGACCATGAACCGCTATAATTACACCTGCGCCTGCGAATAGCGCGAACCACCTGGCGGGAACAGTGATCTTCTTCTGGAGTTTAGCATTGGCGCTGGAAATGGCGTGGAGAAAATGCAGATGATCTGGACGCGTTACATCGATCGACGAAGTTTCGTGCCACTCCTTTTTGCTCTTTTGTTCAATTCCCCCGTTCCTGCTCAGCAGTCCGGCTCTCCAACTTCCGCAGCGCAGACCGATGTTGGCAATTGGGTCATGCCGGCGAAAGATTATGCAAGTACCCGCTTTAGCGAACTGGATGAGATCAATAGCGGCAATGCTTCCAAATTGCAGGTGGCATTCACATTTTCAATGGGGATCAATCGTGGGCAGGAGTCGGCGCCGATCGTCGTGGGCAACAGCCTTTTCGTCGTTACGCCGTATCCAAACATCCTTTATGCACTTGACCTCACCAAGCCCGGCGCGCCGGTAAAATGGAAGTATGAACCCAAGACCGAAGCCTCCGCTCAAGGGGTGGCCTGTTGCGATACTGTCAACAGGGGGCCCGTGTCAGGAGATGGTCGGATCTACTTCAATACGCTCGACGGTCACACGATTGCTGTCGATGCGGAGACTGGACAGGAGATATGGAACGTAAAGCTTGGCGACATCAACATCGGCGAGACGATGACGATGGCGCCGCTTTTCGCAAAGGGCAAAGTCTATGTTGGTAATTCCGGGGGAGAGTTTGGGGTTCGGGGATGGCTGCAGGCACTCGACGCCACGAGCGGCAAGACACTCTGGAAGGCCTGGAGCACTGGCCCTGACAAGGATGTGCTCATAGGGCCCGAGTTTCGACCGTTCTATTCGATGGATCAAGGCCAGGATCTCGGGGTGACAAGCTGGCCACCCGATGCATGGCAACACGGCGGCGGGAATGTTTGGGGCTGGATCTCCTATGATCCTGAATTCAATGCGATCTACTATGGAACCGGCAATCCCGGACCCTGGAATCCTGACGCTCGGCCTGGCGATAATAAATGGACGGCCGGTATTTTTGCCAGGGACGCCGATACCGGCGCCGCGCGCTGGTTCTATCAGTGGAGCCCGCATGACCTCTATGACCACGACGGCGTGAACGAACAAATCCTCCTGGATCTGAACTGGCAGGGGAAGCCCCGCAAGGTTCTCGTGCGTGCCGAGCGCAACGGATATGTCTATGTGATGGACCGTATAACCGGGGAAGTCCTGTCGGCGACGCCGTTTGCTGCCGTCAATAGCTCAACCGCTGTCGATCTGAAAACGGGGCGGCTGCAGATGAGCCCCGACAAGGAACCAGAGACGGGAAAAGTGGTGCGGGATATCTGTCCGGCTGCGCCCGGAGCGAAGGATTGGAACCCGACCGCCTACTCGCCAAAAACAGGCTACTTATACATTCCGCATAATAACCTGTGCATGGACTTTGAAGGCATCGAACCGAACTACATTGCGGGAACTCCGTTCGTTGGTGCCAATGTCGCCATGAAGGCGGGTCCTGGCGATGGTCACCGCGGAGAGTACACCGCATGGGACATCAGTGCCGGTAAGGAAGTCTGGACGATCAATGAACGCTTTCCGGTGTGGAGCGGTACGCTCGCTACGGCAGGGAATGTTGTTTTCTACGGGAACATGGAAGGCTGGTTCAAGGCTCTGGACGCCCAAACGGGGGAACTCCTCTGGCAATATAAAACCGGTTCCGGGATTATTGGTCAGCCGACAACGTATCGCGGTCCTGACGGTCATCAATATGTGGCAATTTTGTCAGGCGTAGGGGGCTGGGCAGGCGTGGTCGTTGCCAACGAGCTGGATACGCGCGACCGCACAGCTGCATTGGGTTTTGTCGGGGCGATGCAGGATTTGCCAACTGCGACGACCAAGGGAGGCATGCTTTATGTTTTCCGCCTCCCATAGACTACTTGTATTTACTGCCTTGATATCAGCGGTATTCACGGTTGCCGCCGACACTCGCGAATTGAGAGTTTGCGCTGATCCAAACAATCTGCCTTTTTCCAACAAGGATGAGAACGGGTTCGAAAACAGGATCATTCGAATCCTGGCCGATGAACTAAACGCGGAAGTCACTTACGTATGGTGGGCGCAGAGGCGTGGCTTTGTTCGCGAAACTCTGCAGGCGAGGCGCTGTGACATCGTGCCAGGCACGGCGGCGTCCATGGGCATGCTGTCGACGACAAAGCCTTACTACCGTTCGACCTATGTGTTTGTGACACGGCGTAGCGACAATCTGCACATCTCTTCCCTGGACGATCCGCTATTGCACAGCAAACGTATTGGAGTTCAGCTTGTTGGCGACGACGGCAGTAACACGCCGCCCGCACATGCTCTTGCGCGCCGGGGACTTGCGAAGAACATGCGTGGCTATCCCGTCTACGGCAATTACGCGGATGCAGCGCCTGGTCGTGAGGTCATCTCCGCGCTCGATCGTGGGGACATCGATATTGCGGTCGTGTGGGGACCCACGGCCGGATATTTCGCATTACTCGACAACGTAAAACTCGAGGTGATGCCAGTCACTCCGCAGATAGATCTACCCATGCTGCCAATGGTCTTCGATATTGCCATGGGAGTCCGCCGCGAGGACGCGGGACTTCGCTCGGATATCGACGCAGCAATGGCGAAACGCCGAAAGGATATCGATGCAGTTCTGGCTGCCTACGGTGTTCCTCGTAGCGATATACCGGGGGCAGAAAAGTGACGCTGCCATGATGAGAGCAATAATGCTGTTGGCACTCTTGGTCGCCCCCGCTTCGTGCCAGCGAGAAGAACGGGACCTTACCGGAAGCGTACCCGAAAAGCCTGCTGCTGGCATCGAGCAATCTGTGCTGCATCCGGGCGATGGTAACAATCCAGCACCAGCAAGAAGCAAATATGAAGAGACCGCCTTCGACGTTGCCGAAGGAAAGCGTCTGTTTCAATGGTTTAATTGCAGTGGCTGTCACTTCAACGGGGGAGGCGGCATCGGCCCCGCGCTCATGGATGATAAGTGGTTTTACGGGTCATCGATCGAGAACATTGTCGCGACGATCAAGGAAGGCCGTCCGAATGGAATGCCGTCCTTCAAAGGGCTGGTCCCCGAGAAAGAGGTCTGGCAGCTGGCAGCCTATGTTCGGTCCGTAGGCGGCTTCGTCGCCAAGGATGTTGCGCCATCTCGCAACGATGATTTGAACGCGGCGCCAGCGGAAAATCGCGCACCAACCCCCTCTCCATTCAACGGCAAAGGCCCATGACAAGGCTTCGTGGAAAGGCTTTGCTGCTGGCAGCTGTGTTCTTGGCGGGGTGCGCGCCCTATGCTGTTCTGGAACCTCAAGGACAAAGCGCCGGTTCCATCGCTGGATTGCTGCATCTGTTCATGTGGGTTTGCATGGTCATCTGGGTTGCAGTAGTGGCTGCGCTGGCTTACGCGGCACTGAAAAGGCCGACCCCGGCCGCCGGTTCGCCCTTGCAATCCGCCGCAGAATTCGATGGCAAGGCCAACTGGATCGTCGGAAGCTTTGTCGCACTTACGGTCGCAATTCTGGCTGTGCTGACCCTCTCGAGCTATCTGGCCGGCAAGACTATTGCCGATATCACTGGAACGGAGACAGTCACCATTCATGTGACGGGATATCAGTGGTGGTGGGACGTGGAATACGAGGACACCCGTCCGGACCGCACCATTTACACAGCCAATGAACTGCACGTTCCTGTCGGTGAAGCAGTGAAAATCAAGCTCGATGCGGGCGATGTCATCCACAGTATTTGGGTGCCCAGTCTTTTCGGCAAGCGCGATCTTATCCCGGGACAGCATAACGAACTGACTTTCATAGCGGAGAAACCCGGCGTTTATCGGGGACAATGTGCAGAGTTCTGCGGTTTCCAACATGCGCATATGGGTTTCACCATCGTTGCTGAACCGCGCCCGGCATTCGATGAATGGCGCCGGGAACAACTGGCTCAGGCCGCGATACCCGCAGCGCTGGAACAGCAGCAGGGGCGTGACGTGTTCCTGTCGCGTGGCTGCGGTCTCTGCCACACGGTGCGTGGCACAGATGCCGGTGGACGCGTCGCGCCGGATTTGACGCATGTGGCCAGTCGTCAGACGCTGGCGGCGGGCACATTGCGCATGACAATGACAGATCTCGCACGCTGGATATCCGATCCCCAAGCCATAAAACCGGGCACAAAAATGCCCAAGGCTGATCTCGACGAACGCGAGCTCGACGCGGTGGTCGCCTATGTCGGAAGCCTGAAATGAAGGACACGTCCCCTCCAGTTACCTCAGGCCTGCGTGACACGGAGCTCGATGATGCAACGCTTGACCGGTTGCTGAAAAAGACGTGGGAAACACCAAAGGGATTGTATGGCTGGCTTGCGACGGTCGATCATAAGGCGATTGGGCGTCGCTATATCGTCACCGCGTTCATCTTCTTCCTGCTGGCAGGTCTTGCAGCGGTCGCCATGCGCTTGCAGCTTGCTGTTCCAGAAAACCAGCTTGTTGGGCCTGACCTCTATAATCAGCTTTTTACGATGCATGGCACAACGATGATGTTTCTGTTCGCGGTGCCGATTATGGAAGCTTTCGGCGTTTACCTGGTCCCGTTGATGATCGGGACGCGCAACATCGCGTTCCCGCGCCTCAATGCCTTCAGTTATTGGGTCTATCTCTCGGGCGGGATCATGCTGTGGGTTGCCTTCGCCCTGAACACGGGCGCCGACGCTGGCTGGTTCTCTTACGTTCCCTTGGCCGGACCGGAATTCGGTGTCGGCAAGCGCAGCGATTTCTGGGCGCAGATGGTGACATTCACCGAGGTAGCGGGTCTCGCCGTGGCAGTTGAAATAATCGCCACGATTTTCAAGCAGCGTGCGCCGGGAATGAGTCTCGACCGGATACCGATCTTCGTATGGTCGATGCTTGTCACCTCCTTTGTCATCTTGTTTGCCATGCCAGCGGTCATGATTGCGAGCACGATGTTGATCCTGGACAGGCTGGTTGGCACGCATTTCTTCAACCCGGCCGAAGGAGGCGACGCCCTGTTGTGGCAGCACCTCTTCTGGTTCTTTGGCCATCCCGAGGTTTACATTATCTTCATTCCGGCCACCGGTTTCGTCTCGGCAATCATCCCGACATTCGTCCGCCGCCCGATGTTCGGACATCTGGCGATTGTCCTGGCGCTAATCTCGATTGGCTTCTTGTCGTTCGGCTTGTGGGTTCACCACATGTTCGCAACGGGACTTCCGCAACTGGGAGAAAGTTTCTTTACGGCCTCGTCCATGGCAATAGCCATACCGAGCGGATTGCAGATCTTTTGCTGGATAGCCACCATTTGGGGCGGGCGCCCGATTTTCAAAACGCCCATGCTTTTTGTGCTCGGATTCATCGTTACATTTGTCCTGGGCGGTTTGACGGGCGTGATGGTGGCATCGGTACCGCTCGATCTTCAGGTCCACGACACCTATTTCGTAGTTGCCCATTTTCACTACGTTCTCGTGGGCGGAGCCGTCTTTCCCCTCCTGGGTGCCGTCCACTACTGGTACCCCAAAGTTACAGGCAGAATGATGGGCGAGCAGCTCGGCCTATGGAGTTTCGCGCTTATTTTCATCGGCTTCAACGCAACGTTCTTTCCCATGCATATATTGGGTCTGCAAGGCATGCCGCGCCGCGTCTATACCTATATGCCAGAAACCGGATGGGCGGGGACCAACCTTTTCGTCAGTCTGTCCTCATCGCTTCTTGTGGCCGGACTCATCCTGTTCGCCTGGAACGCCGTCAAAAGCTTGAAAAGCGGCGCGGCGGCTGGGGACAATCCGTGGGACGCCCCGACGCTGGAATGGGCAACCTCTTCCCCACCGCGAAGCTATAATTTCTCACGCATTCCAGTTGTCTCTCACCGCGAACCGCTGTGGGCGCAGCGCCAGTTCCTGGATGTTGTTTCCGGCCTGAGGGTGGACGCAAGAGAACTTGTCTCCGGAACAGTTGCGGATGCTGCTCCTCAGCTACGCGAGCCGTCGGTAGACAATTCGATTTGGCCATTCCTGAGTGCTCTCGCGGTGGGAGCCACGTTCATAGGTTCGATTTTCACGCCTTGGGCAGTCGTATGGGGCGGCATTCCGATTGCAATAGGGTTGATCGGATGGTTCTGGCCAAAAGGCAATCCGGAGGATGAGGAATGAAACAGCGCCTGGTTCTCAACCTGCGAGACCTGCCTACCTACGGGTTTGGCACGGAAAGTCCGATGTGGTGGGGCACATTGGCCTTCATCTCGCTGGAGGCTACCGGATTTGCGCTGGCGATCGGCACATATTTTTACCTTGCGTTCATCGCTCAGGGATGGCCGATCTCCGCCCCGCCTCCGAACATCTGGCCCGGTACGATTGTCCTGGTCATGCTGCTTGTCAGCGTCGTTCCAAACCACCTGGTAGAGAGTTGGGCCAAGAAGGAGGATTTAGGCAAGACCCAGATCGGCCTCACTATCATGTCGATCGCGGGCATCATGCCGCTGATCGTGCGCATCTACGAATTTCCGGCGCTTGGCCTTTCCTGGGATGAAAACGCTTATGGTTCCATCCTCTGGCTGCTCCTCGGGCTGCACACTTTTCATCTGTTGACTGACGTGGGCGACACGCTCGTATTGATGGTCCTTATGTTCACACGCCATGGCAAGTCGGGCCGGCGCTTCAGCGATGTTTCCGACAATGCCTTCTACTGGGACTTCGTCGTTGCCTCCTGGGTGGTAATCTATTTCGTGATCTATGTTTTTCCGCGGTGGCAAACATGAAAGCACTGCGTCGAAACCTGTTTTACACCGGCCTTGTCGCCGGTCCGCTGGCTTGGGGCGCCACATTTCAGACCGCTTATGCACTCATATCCGCGGAGTGCGGCAATGGAAGTTTTTACGCGCTGGCGACTACAGTTGCCGGCGTATTGATCGCCGTGGCGGGCGCTGGTGCTTCATGGAGCTCGCGAGGGGCTTTCGATGTGAAAGGTCCACGTTATTTCATGGCCACTATCGCGTCCGCCGCAGGTGGGTTGTTTGCCATCGTCATACTCCTGCAGATGGCGGCGGCTTTCATATTCGAGGGCTGCGAACTATGAACGCAGTTACAGACTGGCTTGGCGCCTATGGCACCTACATCGATACAAGCCGATGCTTCGCCGGCGCAACCGTGTTCGGCTGGACGTTTGATGCAACTGTAACGCTACCATTGCTGATCACTGCCGCTCTATATTATGCCGGAGTGGCGCGGCTTTGGCTCCGGGCAGGGCGCTTCCATGGCGCAAGTCTCACTCAAGTGGCATGCTTTTCTGCGGGTTGGCTCGTGCTCGCCACTGCCTTGGTTTCGCCATTGCATGAAGCCTCCCGGAATGTGTTCACAGCGCATATGATCGAGCATGAGCTTGTCATGGTTGTTGCGGCACCGTTGATGGTCGTCGCGAAACCCTTGGGTCCTCTCCTGTGGACGTTGCCGCAGCCGGCGCGGCGGCGAATAGGATTGTTGTTCAAGAGCAGCTGGTGGGTGCACACTTGGCATCTTCTGACCATTCCGCTAGTTGCAACGGCGTTGCACGGGATCGCGATATGGCTATGGCACTTGCCCGCTTTCTTCGATGCTGCTCTCGTCAATGAACCGCTTCACTGGCTGCAGCATGCAAGCTTCCTGTTTACTGCATTGTTGTTCTGGTGGTCATTGTTTGCCGCGCCGGCGGCTCGCAGCGTTTACGGACAGTCGATTGGTCATCTATTTGCTACCGCAGGACACACGAGTCTCCTCGGCCTTATTTTCTTTCTCTCTCCGCGCATCTTGTATCCACTGCAAAGTGCAGGCGGCGCGGCCTGGGGACTTGGGCCGCTCGAAGATCAGCAATTGGCAGGCCTTGTGATGTGGATACCGTCGGGTCTCGTCTACGCCGGGGCAGCGTTGGTTTGCGCCGCGCTCTGGATATCGAGGACCTCAGCCACAATCCGGGTAGATACAATGATCAGAAAGCCAGAATGGCTGCCGTGACGCAGAGGTGGCACCCTTTATCGAGCATCCTTTGCCGATCCGGGTGCCGCTGTCTTGGCATGCTGCCCCGCCAGCATCCCCGAAGGGGTAAAGTTTGCAATTGCCGTTTGAAATTTGTTCTTCCAACCGGTCACGACATCTCCTTCATTGTCCATCATCGAGTCAAATCCTTGTCGTGCGACCGCGGCAGGATCGTCCTTTTCGCCTGCCCAACCGCAGTATCCAGCATATGGGCGCGTTCAAAAAAGCGTGTTTCCGTTGGGCCTGGCATGAGGCAACTGACGCTCACTCCTGTGTCCTCCAGCTCCTCGCGAAGCGCGAAGGAAAAGCTGTTGAGAAAAGCCTTCGTGCCGTTATAGACAGCCTGATACGTGCCAGGAATGAAGCCGGCAATCGACCCGGTGATCAGGATACGTCCTTCACCGCGCGCGCGCATATCGTTGCCGATCATGTGGATTAAAGCGATCGTCCCAGTGATGTTGGTGTCAACCACGTGCAGCGCTTCCTCAAGATTTTGATCCAGAAACGCTCTGCCGAGCCCGCGGCCCGCATTAGCCAGAAGGATATCGACAGGGCGGCCAGTTGCTGCGATGAACCGGTAGAAATTCTCGACGTTCTGCAGGCTGGACAGATCAGCTTGCCGCGCATCGACATTCGTGCCATGGGCGCGCAGTTCCATCGCAGCATCTTCAATTTGTGGCTCATCGGCTACGACGATCAGGTCATAGCCTTCCTGCGCGGCGATCCTGGCCAGTTCCAGCCCTATACCGGATGATGCGCCGGTGACGACGGCGAGGGGACGCGGTTGGGTTGCCATCTTTGATCCTCCGGTCAGGGTTGAAGGACGACCTTGATGCAGCCGTCCTTTTTATCGCGGAACGTCTTGTAGAGGTCGGGCCCGTCTTCGAGTCCGGCGCGGTGGGTGATGACGAATGACGGGTCGATCTCACCTTCTTGGATACGTTTCATGAGAAGGGGCAGGTAACGCTGCACCGGGGTTTGGGCCATCCGGAAAGTGAGGCCACGGTTTATGGCCGACCCCATTGGAATCTTGTCCAGAAAGCCACCATACACGCCCACTACCGAGACCGTTCCGAAATTGCGGCAGCAATGGATTGCCTGGCGAAGAACGTGCGGCCTGTCCGTTCCCATGAAGGTGGCTACCTTGATGCGGTCAACGACAGAGTCGAAGCTCGCCATAGTGGCGGGCTCCGTTCCTACGGCATCGATACAGGCATCGGCGCCTCTACCCTCTGTCAAATCCATGATGCGGTCGTAGATGTCGTCTTCGCGGAAATCGAGCGTCTCTGCTCCTCCTTCCCGCGCCAGCGCGAGACGTTCTGGTACAGTGTCGATAGCGATGACCCGTTCGGCGCCGAGCAAGAAGGCGCTGCGAATTGCCATCTGGCCAACGGGACCGCAGCCCCAGATGGCAATTGTATCGCCGCCCTGTATGTCGCAGAACTCCGCTGCCATATAGCCGGTGGGAAATATGTCAGAGAGAAACAGGACCTGCTCGTCGGAAAGGCCTTCCGGAACCACTATCGGTCCGGAGTCCGCATATGGTACGCGCAAATATTCGGCCTGGCCGCCGCTGTAGCCCCCCAGAAGGTGCGAATATCCGAACAGTCCCGCCGGTGAGTTTCCCCAGAGCTTTGCTGCTTTTTCCTTATTGGGGTTGGAGCGTTCGCACCCGGAGAAATACCCTCGCTTGCAAAAGAAGCACTCGCCGCATGCAATCGTGAAGGGCACGACGACACGATCACCGATTTTCAAAGTCTTGTTCTCGGAGCCAACCTCGACCACTTCGCCCATGGTCTCATGGCCGAGGATATCTCCATGTTCCATCGACGGGATGATACCATCAAAGATATGCAGATCGGATCCGCAGATCGCACAGGCCGTTACCTTGATGATGGCATCGCGGGCATGTTCAATCTTTGGATCGGGAACGCTCTCGCAGCGCATGTCGCCTTTCCCGTGCCAGGTCAATGCTTTCATGGTGCTCTCTCCTTGCTCGATCGATTGCGGGGCGTGTGCACGGGTGATGGGTGCAATTGCCGGTCAAACCTTCGGAGCGTCATATTGTTCCAGCTTTGCCGGTTCGCCTGCTCGGGAAATGAATTTCAGCAAAATAACGGAGACGTGTGGACGAGGCCGGCGGCCTCAGGCTAGGTCTTGCCTGTTGGTGTCGACGCGGTCTTGCCGTTTAAGCGGCGCCTCATCTCCATTGGCATCATTGTTGGTGCGACACCCCTGGTGGTAGAGTTAATAGTACGTTCAACGACGGTACGATGGTGAACAGAGCAACCGAATATAAAATTGATGAACTTGGGCTGCATCGGCAGTCCCTCATCTTTCCTGTATTGGGGACCAACGGGCGGGTTACGCTACCCTGCTGAAGGACAGAGTTTCCGATTTTATGGTGTCAACGCTCTACCACAGGACCAGGTCGCCAGTATCAGCGCGATTCCCTCCAGTAGCTCGCGATGGGCGGTCCCAGAGGTTTGGAACCTCAGTTCTACTGTAGTCCTGCCTTGCGAAGTCCGTCGATCCAGTGGTACCGTTCAGAAGCGCTGTCATAGGGATAGGCTGCTGACTTTGCGAGTGTCCAGGTCGGCTCGATGTCGCTAAACTCCTTCATGAGCGCTTTTGCCTCATTCAACATCGAGTCGGTGGTTGCAATCTGAGCCAAGCTTGCAGCCACTATCAGGCGAACGTCGTTGGGCTTTTTGTCGGCTTCAATTTTTTCGATTTCGTCGACGGCGTCTTGGTAACGCCCAGCCTGGTAATATCCCCGCGCCAAGATCCAATGGAACCAATAGGGGTGCTCGGGATAGAGTTCCATGGCATCGAGGACAAGCTGAATTGCCCGCTTTGGATCGCCAAAGTAGATCAATGCCTCCGCCATATCGGCGTCAAGTTCGGCTGTGTTCTTGTTAATCCACTCAGGATTGCTGATCAGTGCGCGGGCATCGTTGTATTCTTGGAGGCTTTTAGCAAAATCATTCTGATGCCAAGTCACCATCGCGCGATACCAGAGGGCTCTGAAATCATTGAGCCACCCTTTGGTCTCATCCTTGCTCAATTCGACGGCTTTATCGGCTAGCCGCTCCGCCTCCCCAAGTGCGTTTGAACTTTCGCCCCAGCCATTCTCACACTCCCGCAACCACACGTAGGAAAACTCAGCATAGGCGGGCATATAATCGATATCTTCGTCGATCGCCAACCTGAAGAGCCGTTTTGCCTCTTCGTTTCCCGCTGGAGTCAACGGCTGCTGTCTAGCAAGGCGGCTATTCTCCTTGGCTTTTTCACTAGTCATGTTTATCCCCTTTGTTGTTCTTTGTTGTGAATGATGAGATCACCACTCATTCCTCGAGGCTGTTCAAATTTCCGCCCGATTAAGAAAGGGTTCGCGTTTGGCTTTACAGCTCCTTCAATCCGGCTTTCCGTAAACCATCCAGCCAGTGCTGCCGGTCCCTATCCTTCCGATAAAAATATGCAGCCGATTTCGCGATCGACCAGTCTGGATCAATTTTGCTGAACTCAGCCATTATGGATTTGGCTGCGGGGATGTCCCCCAGCTGTGCCTTGCTGGCCGCAGTGATCAGCCGAACGTCGTTCGGAGGCGAGTTTATTCTGCCTATGGCGTCGATCGCCTCCTGATACTGGCCGGCCATATACCTGGCCCTGCCTTCGTTCCAATCGTACCAATAGTCATAAAATGGGTTGCGACGCTTGGCTGCTTCGATCTGCTCGATGGCCTTTTCAGGCTCACCACCGTAAACCAGCGCCTCAGCCATATCGGCAGCGAGGTCCGGATCGTTCGGATTTATTTGACGTGCCCGTTCGTATTCCCGGTAACTCTTGTCGAAATCGCCTTTATTCCATGCAATAATCGCCAGATACCAATGGCCGCTGAAATTGTCGCTCAAGGAAAGCGCTTTATTCGCAAGGTCTTCGGCTTGTTGGAGTGAAGCTTTACTGTCATCGGTCCAGCCGTTCTGGGCCGCCCTGACATTAACATATGACAGTTCCGCGTAGGCTGCTGAATACTTGGGATCCAATTCAATAGCCTTTTGAAATAGTTGGCGCGCCTCGGCATTCCCCTCAGGCGTGACTTTGCTTGAATCGGCCCAAATCGCCTTACCCTGGAGATAGTAATCGTAGGCGCTCATGCTGGAAGTAAGCTTCGCATTGGACCGCTGTTCTTCGGCGTTGGTAATCTTAACCGCCAGCGCCGTGACGATATTTTTGGTGATATCCTCCTGTACGCTAAACGTGTCCCCTAAAGTTTGGTCATAGCGATTTGCCCACAAGTGATAGCCAGTCTCGGCATCGATAAGCTGGGCGTTGATCCTGAGTCGGTCCGGAGTCTTTTGCACCGTGCCTTCCAGGACGTAACGCACCCTCAGCGCCTTGCCTATGTCCTGGACTTTGGTCGGCTTGCCCTTGAATGTTGCCGCTGAGTTGTTGGCAATCACCATGAGACCGGAAAACTTGGAAAGATCACTAGTGATGTCATTTGTGATGCCATCGCTGAAGTACTCTTGCGTTGGGTCTCCGGTGAGATTGTCAAGCGGCAAGACCGCGATCGAAGGCTGCGAAGGAGACAGGACCTGCAATCCGGCTTCGCTTTTGAAGGTTAAATGTGATTTGTACTTCCACAAAACAGGAACAGCAAGAACAGCAAGAAGCGTCACAATTGCTATCGGCAAGCCCCACTTGGGGTAGCGCTGGCGCGAGCGCGCGGAACTCACTCCCTTGATCGAATATACGTGTACAGGAATCGGGATGTTTTTCAGCCTTTTAGACCCAAGGTCCTGAAAACCAAGGTTGGGCAAGTGTTTCACCTGCTCGTAAAGACTGCCTGATACGCAAATTCCACCAGGCTCGGACATCCCTTCCAGACGCGCCGCGACATTCACTGCGTCGCCAAGCAGATTGTCCTGCTCAACAACAGCATCACCCAAGTTTAGGCCAACACGGAAAAGCATTCGCCAGTCCTTGGACAGTTTCTCGTCCAGTTGCATTATTCCATTTTGGATTTCTATAGCGCAACGCATGGCTTCGACTGGACTGTGGAATGCCGCAATCACGCTATCACCAGCGCCGCCAAATACCCGACCATTGTGGGCTTGAACACGATCATGGATGATTGCTGCACAATCTTTGAACAGCGCGAGAGCACCTTCCTCGTCGTGCCCGACGAGACGGCTGTACTCGACCGCGTCAGCGGCCAAAATCGTGACAAGCCTGCGTTGCAGCATGATCCTTCCCCCCACCTGTATACCATGTTTGGGCAGGCACGGGTGACTTACGGCTGTAGCCAGTCTGGCTTAAGCCGTAGTGATGTGTCCGACTTGGCAAGCAAAAAACGCAAAAAAGCTACCGAGAAAAACGTGTTGAGGCCGAAGCCACAATCCTCTCGATCAGCGAGGCGTAAGACACGCCGGTCATCCGGGCGATGAGCGGGAGATCCGAATCTCTGGGATGCATGCCTGCAAGCGGATTTGCTTCTATAAAATTGACTTCCCCGGCGTCATCGCAACGAACGTCGATCCGGCCACCATCGCGCGCTCCCAGACACTTCCATGCCGCGAGCGCTATGCCGGCGGCGGCTCTGCTCGTTGCGTCATCGACCAAACGAGGCGCGACGCGCTCGTCGAAATGCTTCTTGTTATCGTACGAGTATATTCCAGGATCCGGCCCATCCTTGAGGATTATCTCCATGGTCCCGAGTACATAAGCAGCCGACCCGGTACCTAGAACACCCACCGTGAACTCGCGCCCGGGCAAATAGATTTCGACGAGCACCGGTTGTCTGTAGCGGGAGAGCAGCATTTCGCAGCGCGACTGCAATTCTCTCCGATCGTGGATTTTCGCCGCCGCGGAGATACCCTTGCTGGTACCCTCGGCAACGGGTTTTACGAACAGGGGGAATGGCAGGACGATCTTTTCGACATCAGCAATAGTTTCGACAACTGCGAAATCGGGTGTTCGGATGCCACTGTCACGAACGATCCGCTTCGCCGTCGCCTTATGCAATGTGACAGCAAGACAAAGCGGATCGGCAAAAATATAAGGAACCTCATAGGCGTCCAGAAGGGCAGGTGCCAACGCTTGGCGGCCGAAACCGTACATTCCTTCAGCACTGTTGAAAACGAGGTCCCAACGATCGCCTTTGCTCAAACGCATTGCAAGAGCGCGAGAGGTGCCGATTCGTTGCGTGGAGTGACCTAGCGAGTGCAACGCGTATTCGATTGCCTCGATGGTCTCTGGCCTGTCGAACTCGGCGATCTCTTCCTCGGTATATCCGTCCTTCGCATAGTCGTCCTTAAGATCGAATGTAATTCCAATATTCATCTTTGGGCCCGCCTTCGCAGTCTCACATTTCCCGACGCATTTCGTAACCTACCATCGAACCGTCTATCACAGATAAGGTTTGATCCGTGCCACCAGTTGCGTTTGATCCCGCGGTGGATCGTTGAGCGGTGACCGCCAAGAGCGACGGCAACCTGCGCCAAACATGCCTTGCCTTGCAGCATCTGTGCAACAATGCGGCGTTCACCCATCGTCAATTGCGTAAAAGTGCGGGGCATTCCATCCTCCTGAAAACAAAGAGGGTTTTGTACGTGTCGCAATTGAAAATAGAATGTGCCCCCGGCTGCAGCAGATGTGGCATAACAAGCATTATGGAACATGTCGAATATGGCGCTGACCCCCATTCATCAGAAACATTGATTGTCGCTTGAAACAGTGGATAGTCATGGTGTGGAGGTTAGAATGAATCCCGGTGATGACGACGAACACATGATAGAGACGCTCTTTCGCAACGGCACGATCACCGTCGTTGGCGTGGTGTTGTCATTCTCGCTCGGGTTTCTGACGCAGTGGGCGAGCAATCCCATACCGTGGAGGCTTGCTGACCTGCCTACACTGGTTGTCATTGCGATAGGCATCGTCTTCCAACTGCGTTCTTTATCTCTCCTCCTGCAAACGTCGTCGTTGAAGAAAGTCGTCTATGACAAGGCGAGCCGGCTGTTCCTCAATGGCGTGATCATCACAGGGTCAGGCGTGTTTATTGCCATAGCCATCGACACTGTCCGATTGCTGATCCAGTTTTGATTGCGCGATTGCAGGTGTCTGTTTGTTTGGTCCATTCTCCGGCGGAGCTCTGATGGAAAAGTTTCAGGCACCACTTGCATTGCTGGCGAGGCTGTTTCTCGCATATATTTTCGTCGTGGAGGGGTGGGAAAAACTTTTCCGCTACGAAGGAACTGCAGCATATATGGACGCCAACGGCGTCCCTGCCTCCCTCCTGCCTCTCGTCATCATGACTGAACTGGGTGGTGGGATCCTTGTCACATTGGGGTTCATGGCCCGTTACGCCGCGCTCGCGCTCGCGGGCTTTTGTCTGCTCACTGCGTTGCTCTTCCATACGGACTTCGCAAACGTGGAACAGCTCATAAACTTCAACAAGAACATTGCCATTGTGGATTTCTGGCGCTGGCTGCGCTCGGCCCGGGTGCACTTTCGATCGATGAACGGCGCAGGCGCACCTAGTTGAAGCTTGACGTCTTCAGAAATTCGGAGAGTCGTTCGGTCCTCGGCTTATGAAACATTTCACGCGGGTTTCCCTCTTCACCGATCCGGCCCTGGTTCATGAAGATGACGCGGTTCGACACCTCGTAGGCAAAGCGCATCTCGTGGGTGACGAGCAGCATGCTCATTCCCTCCTGGGCGAGCGTCTTGATGACTTGCAATACTTCATTGACGAGTTCCGGATCCAGCGCGGATGTTACCTCATCGAACAGCATGAGCTTGGGGTTCATCGCGATGGCCCGTGCGATCGCCACGCGCTGCTGCTGACCGCCGGAAAGCTGGCCAGGAAAATGATCGGCGCGCGCCCGAAGGCCGACCCGATCGAGCCATTTCTCCGCGATGGAGCGCGCCTCCTCCTTGCTCAGCTTCTTGACCTTCATCAAGCCCAACATGACATTGCGGGCAGCGCTCATATGCGGAAACAGATTGAACTGCTGAAACGCCATGCCGGTCAAAGCTCTCTGGCGGGCAATCTCCTTTTCGCTCTTGCGGCGGCGCTGACCGCCAACTGTCTCGTAGCCAATCTCCTGGCCGTCGATGCGGATCGACCCGCCCTGAAATTCCTCGAGCATATTGATACAGCGCAGCATCGTTGTCTTGCCGGAACCACTCGAGCCAATGATGCTGATGACATCGCCCTGCACCATCGTGCAATCGACACCTTTCAGCACCTCGACATCGCCGTAGCTTTTATGCAGGTCGCGGATTTCGAGAAGATTGCCTGTCATCGTATGTCGCCTCAGGATGGAACCGCGGTCTTGCGTTCGACGTAGCGGCCAAAACGCTCGATGGCGTAGTTGATGATAAAATAGAGAAAGCCGGCGAAGAAATAGAATTCGAGGCTGAGGAACGAGCGGGAAATGATTTCCTGGGTACGCAACAGCAACTCCGCTACTCCGATAATCGAGAGCAGGGTCGATGCCTTGACCATTTCGGCGGCGGTGTTGACCCAGGCAGGTAACACCTGGCGCAATGCCTGGGGACCCAGCACGTAGGCAAAGGTTTGCGGGAATGTAAGGCCGATCGCCTTCGCGGCTTCTGTCTGGCCGCGAGGGATCGATTGCAGGGCGCCACGCACGATTTCGCCGACATGAGAACTGCAAAATACAGCGAGCGCCAATATGCCGGCCTGAAATGGATTGAGATCGAGCCCGATCGTGCCAAGTACATAATAGCTGGCGAGGACAAGCACGAGTACAGGCGTACCGCGTATGAAATCCGTATAGATGCGAACGATCCAGCGCAGCGGCCGCGCGCCATAGGTCAAGGCCAATCCAACGAAGACGCCGAGCACGGTACCGACGCAAATTGCCAGCAGCGAAATCGAGATGGTCATACCCAAACCTTTGAGGATCGGTATGCGCGCGAGCCACAGGATTTCGAGGAAATGAGCAATATCCATCACATCACCTCGGCAATGACAGGCGGCGTTCGACAGCACGCATCAGGGCGGCGAGGATCGAACAGGTTACGACGTAGAGGCAGCTGGCGACGATCCAGGTTTCAATGACGCGAAAAGTTTCGACATTGATCTTGCGCGCCTCGAAGGTCAGTTCGGGGACGGCGATTGCCGCGGCAAGCGAAGTATCCTTGAACAGTGAAATTATCGTACTGCTCAGCGACGGCAGAACATTGCGGAACATGAGCGGCGCTATGATCGAGGTGCGGATCTGCATCTCAGTCAGTCCGATGGCGAGGCCCGCTTCACGTAAGCCGGCTGGAATCGATAGCAGACCGGCCCGAAAGACTTCGGCGAGGTATGCACCGGAATAGAGTGCGAGCGTGAAGACGAAGCTTTCGATCTTGCCGAGCCGGAAGCCGAGCTGCGGCAGCGCAAAATAGGTGAACAAAACCAACACCAGGATTGGCGTGTTGCGGATGATCGTCACGTAAATTCCAGCGGGACGGCGCGCAAGGCCATGTTTCGAGATCAGGCAGAACGCCGTGAACAAGCCTATCACTGCGCCTATCAGAATTGCGGCAAAGGCCAGCGCAAGGCTGAGTGCCAACCCCTCCAGCAAAAGATCGAAGCTCCGCCATACTGCGGCAAAATTGAGTGTGTAACCCATGATGGCACGTTGATCCGGTGCAAGAAAGGGTGCGGCTTCAAGACATCCTGAAGCCGCAGCGCGCGATCGTCACTTGTATTCGACAGGAAAGCCGATTTGCGGAGGTGTCAGGTCCTTGCCGAACCAGGTCTTGAACGATTTTGCATAGAAGTCGAATTCGACTCCGGTCATTGCCTCGTGCAGTGTCGTGTTGACGAAGTTCAGCCAATCCTGATCGCCACGCTTGACGCCGCAGGCATAGGTTTGCGGGTTCCAGCCGTAGCCGGCATCCTTGTAGCGGCCCTGGTTCTGAGTCATGTACCAGGCGAGCGACGACTGATCGGTCGCCGCCGCATCAGCGCGACCGGATTCGAGAGCCTGATAGATGAGGTCTACGGATTCGTATTGATCGACCTTGGCATCCGGCAGCGCTGCATGAACCATGCTTTCGGCATAAACGTTCTGCAATACAGAAATAGTGACCGACGACCCGGCACCCTTCAGCGCAGCATAGTCCGCGTATTTGCTGTCTGCCTTGAGCATGAGTCCTACGCCTTCCCTATAGTAGGGAATGGTGAACGCAATCTGCTGTGCCCGTTCGCCGGTCACTGTCATGAACTGGCAGGTGAGGTCGACCTTGTCCGTCGTGATGTTCGGAATGCGTGCATCGGAAGATTGATTGACGAATTCGATCTTTTCCGGGTCATTGAACAGCGCCTTGGCAATAATGCGGCCCATATCGACATCGAAGCCCTGAAGCTTGTCGTCTGCACTCTTGAAGTGCCATGGCGCATTGGTACTGCCCGTGCCGAGAACAAGATGGCCTCGAGCCAGAACCTCATCGAGTTTGCTTTTGGTTTCCTGTGCGAATGCCGTAATGGACGGCAACATCGCGAATGCGGCTACAGCGGCCGCAACACGCAGTCGATTGATCATCTTCGTTCCCCTATTCGTCTAGCGAATGTTATTGTTATCCGTTATTATGGAATACACTACTTAATAATGGATTTCCAATAGAATGACAGCCTGTGCAACTTGTCAAGCGCAATTCTGACCAAGGGATATGAGGCCTGCGTGGTTACTGCGAGGCAATGGACCGCCATAAAAAGGAAGCCCGCACCACGAGGATGCGGGCTTTTGAATGACGCACCACTTAGGCAGCGGCGGCGTTGACGTGGCTCTCGGCCAAAGCCGTGAGGGCCTTGTCTGTCTTCAACTCTTCCTGAAGATTTTGTTCCAGTAGCGCAGCGCAGTCATTGCGTCCGAGCTGCTTTGCCCATGCGACGAGGGTACCGTATCTTGTAATCTCGTAATGTTCGACCGCTTGCCCGGCGGCGATGAGGGCAGCATCGAGCACCTGATCGTCGTCAACCTCGCCCGAGACCTCGTCGGCTTCCTCAAGGATGCCATCGATGGCTGGGCAATTAACGCCAGCCACGTTCACGCCGTGCAGCTTGAAGACCTGCTCCAGACGCTCAATCTGGACCTCGGTTTCCTGCAGGTGTTTTTCGAACCCATTCCTCAATTCCTGATCGGATGCCTTGTCGATCATTTCGGGAAGGGCCTTCACAATCTGATTTTCTGCGTAGTAGATGTCTCGCAACGTATGGACGAAGAGATCGTCCATTGTCTTAATATCCTTGGAAAAAAATCCCATTTCGTCCTCCTGTTCGGCGCACGAACTCTCCTCCGGCAGCCTCGCGGCTTCCGCACAAAAGAGTAGCTCTTCGGCCTGGTTTTTACAGGAAAGTAACGACGAGCCGGGGCAATGGTTCCTTGCCGGCAATACTACAGGCGGACGGGCGGGTCGAAGCGTCCCCTGCCCTCGATTTCCACCAGATAGGTCTTTCCCGCGTCCGGATCGGATCGATGCACAAGCTCCGTCATCTCGTGATAGGCCGTCGTGACGATGATATTTGCACTACCTTCGCTGACAAAGGCAGGACAGGAGGGCTGAAGGATTGGCATCTCGATCGATCGCACGCGCGAGCCTTGGGGCGAGAAGACATTGATGCAGGAACCTCCCCAGCAGGCATTCCACAAATATCCTTGGGCGTCGACCACCGACCCATCAACGCCACCTTTCTCGCGATGCTGGTAGAATAAGGCGGGTTCCCCAGCAGGAAGGCCAGTGTCCGGAGCTGTGTCGACACGCCAAATGGTGTTTGTTTTCGTGTCGGCGTAATAGGCGGTGCGACCGTCCGGCGCAAAACAGATCGAGTTTGGTATCGATATCCCGTCGAAAAGCTTGCGTAAGGTCCCCTCCCTGTACCAATAGATGGAGCCGGCGCCCACCTCGCCTTTCTTGCCCATTGTTCCGATCCAGAAGGCACCGGAGGGATGCACACGCGCGTCATTGGAGCGGGTGGCGGGATTATCAGCTTCGACAGGCTGACGCATGGTCGTGTGGCCGGTCCGCTGATGGCGGATGAACAGGCCGGTTTCGGTGGCGACCAGTTGCCGTTCGGCATCAATAATGGCAAGGGCGCTCGCCATTTGCCCGAGAGCGTGGATCTTCGCCTCGCCGCCTGACAGTGGCTTCTCAAACAGGCGTCCGGTCACGATATCGAACCACCAGACCGTTTGTGTCAGAGGATCGTAGCCCGGGCCCTCGCCAAGTTGGATCGGCTCGTCATGAAATACGCTGATTTCTGGCTGGTTCACTATGCTCACTTGGAAAAAATATTGTCGTAGGCTCTGACCGTCGCTTTTGCACGGTCGCGGACAAAATCAGACGGGGCGCCGACCTTATACAGGCTGGAGCCGAGCCCGAATGTACGAATGCCGACTGCCTTGTAGTCCGCGAACGTGGTTTCGTCCACGCCGCCAACGGCGCCAATGATTGTGCCCTTCGGCAGAATGGCACTGATCGCCTTGATGCCATCAGGACCAAGCACGCTGGCCGGAAAAAACTTGAGGCCCGAGGCGCCGGCTTTCAACGCGGCAAGGGCTTCAGTCGGCGTGAAGACGCCGGGCATCGTAACCATTCCCGCTGATGCCGCGGCAGCGAGGACCGATGCATCCACATTCGGGCTGATCATCAGCCGCCCGCCGGCGGCGGCGAGCCTCTCAACGTCGGCGGGGTCGAGCACTGTACCGGCGCCGACCAACACGTGAGAAGGCAGATTTTTCGCAAGAGTTTCAATGGAATGGAACGGGTCAGGGGAGTTCAGCGGGACTTCGATTACCTCGATGCCCGCCGCCACCAGTTCCTCGCCGATGGCCAATACCTCGTCCGGCCCGACACCGCGCAATATGGCGATGAGGTCGCGCTTCAGCTTCGGCCATGGAGCGGAAATTCGAGACATGTGTTTACCCCTTGGATGGCCAAATGCTTGATGCGGCTACGAAAAGTCCCTTGCGAACGGCCTCGTCGGCATCAACGAGGTCAAAATCCAGATGGGCGATACGAAGGGCCGCACCGTAAAGCGCTGCCATCGCACCGGATGCGACAAGCGTTATCCCGTCTGAAGATTTTGCCTTGGCGCCTGCGATTTCCGCGCCGATCAGCAGGCCGGACAAACGCGATGCGGCGCCCTCCGGCGACAAATCGTCGAGCAGCATCGCGGCGCGAATGCCGAAGAGCTCGCCCAGCATACGCTCGCCCGACAACATGAGCTCGATCGAAGCGGCAAATTGCGGGTGATCGGGTGAAGCGGAACTTGCGGCGTCACCGATGGAATGGCGCAAGATAGATTGCGACGAGAGAAGCGCATAGAGTTCGCCGGTCAGGTAGGTCGAAAAGCCCGTCGCCCTCCCCTCCTGCAAGCTGACCCATTTGGAGTGCGTCCCCGGCATCGCGATGATTCTATTGGATAAATTGCGAGCGAGGATCGCGCCGAGCAGCTGCGTTTCCTCCCCGCGCATCACGTTTGGAGAATGTCCCGATTGCGACAGCCCCGGAATGATGCGCACATCACGCGCGATGTTTTCGATCCTGGCCGCGCCTGAGAGGATCGCCCTCAGATCGGCCGGAACGGGCACGTAGCGCGCCTCGACCCAGCCCTGGCGCGAGCCGGCCATGCCACAGACGATGACCGGCAGATCGGCAGGCGCGCCGAGCGCCGACAGATGGCCTTCCAGCGTATCGGCAAAGCCGCGGTTTCTCGACGCATCGAGGCCGTCGTCGGAGCGTTTTTCCGCGATGACGTTGCCGGCAGCGTCGACCAGCCAAAGGCGAAAACGGCTGGTTCCCCAATCACTTAGCGCGTAGTGGGCAATGTCGCTCACAGGTAGCCGCCATCGACGATCAGCGTCTGGGCGCTGAGCATGCGCGAGGCGTCGGAGGCGAGAAACAGACAGGGTCCAACCATGTCGCCGGGCATGAGTTCCTCACGCAAGACCTGTTTGCCGAGGTGAGCGCGAAGCCCGTCTTCCGTCACCCAATGCGTACGCTGGCGTTCGGTCATCACCCAACCTGGCGCGATGGCATTGACGCGGATCCTTTCAGGTCCGAGCCGTCCGGCTAAACCCTTGGTAAGACCGATGATTCCGGCTTTCGCCGCCGTATAGGACGGCATGTTTCCCTGGTTGATCATGAAGGAGGTCGAGGTGAAATTGATGATCGAACCGCCGCCCGACTGGCGCATGCCGGGCACGACGGCCTGGGCCGCGAAGAACTGCGGACGCAGGTTGATCGACTGGTTCCTGTCCCAATATTCGACCGTCACATCATCGATGTCATGCCGGTCATCCCAGGCCGCATTGTTGACAAGAACGGTGATCGGCCCATTGAAATCAATGGCTTGCGCAATCGCATTGCGCAGGGCTTCGACATCGGACAGATCGGCCTTGAGATAATGCGGCCGGTTTCCATAGCGCGTACCGAGCGTTTCCACGAGAGTCTGCGAGACCTCATCGGCAATATCGATGAAGGCGACGCGTGAACCCTGGGCGATGAAGCCTTCGGTGAGCGCCGCGCCGATCCCGGAGCCGCCCCCGGTTATCAGAACGGAGCGATCTTTCAGATCGGGAAAAATGGCGGAGGGCATCATGGCAGGAACTCGTTGAAATGATCGACTGGCGCGGCGAAATTCGGCCGAGCAGGATTGTCATCTTGCGAGGGTGAAAGTCAAGAGACGGGAATGCTACCTGATGCACGCAAAATTCCCGCCCAAGTGGAAATTTTCGTGCCAATTCCGGGCGTTTTGAATCCAATCCCACTTTTTTGCTGCGGCAAGCCTTCAAGCTCGTTCCCAACGCGCTCCAATTCCGCTTCTAGCCGCACCAAAACCGGTTCCGATCCGGAAAAAACCAGCCAACCGATTTTTGAGCAATGGTTCCGAACCGGAACTCCCTGATAAATGCACCATGTCGAGCCAAGCCGAAAACTTGTGATCGGAAGGGGGACGAAGCGCAGTACCGGCGGGTTCTCCCGATTCCCGGTTGGTACTTGCCGGCTCAAACTTCATTAGACGGCAATGGCCTACTGATCCATCTTAAGGGGCCGGGCCGAGATAACAGCAACGCGGATGTCGGCAATGGGCTGAGCGACTGGAACGCGGAATAGCTGCAATGCCCGTGCCGGAGGAACACGGATGGGCATTGCCTGCGTTGCGCCTAAGGGGCGGGGTGGGACTCCCTCCCCCACTAATATTTTCCAAATGTGAATCAGCGTTTCGAATTACCATCGCCGCCACTGAGCTGATCGGCTCCGCCCTTGCCTTCGATATAGTCATTATCGAGGCCACCATTGATGAGATTGATGCCGCTGTTGCCATAGAGATGGTTGCGCCAGCGACAAAAACGATGTATGACTAGTTATCTGACTAGTTATCTGACTGGTTTTGGAGGCGTCATGAAAACCTGGCCTGTACAGGATGCGAAAGCGCATTTCAGCGAATTGCTTGAAACTTGCGTGGCGGAAGGGCCGCAGATCGTCACCAAACGTGGCGCAGAAACGGCGGTTCTCGTTCCTATCGGGCAATGGCGGCAATTAAGCATGCGCGCGCGCCCTTCCCTGAAGGAATTGCTCCTGTCGCCAGAAGGGCGAACCGACAGTTTGATCCCGCCACGCGCGGGCGGGCGGCGGCGCATGGCTGCCAGCTTGGAATAAAACATGTTTCTTCTCGATACCAATATCGTTTCGGAACTGCGGCGGATCAGACCGCATGGTGCCGTGCTCGCATGGATCGAAGCCGTCCCGGACGCCGAGCTTTTCGTATCTGCCGTCACCCTCGGCGAAATTCAGGCCGGTATAGAGCTGACGCGTGAGCAGGACCTTGTGAAAGCTACGGAAATAGAGGCGTGGGCAGACCAGATCTCCACTGTCTGGAATATCCTGCCCATGGATACCGCTGCGTTCCGTCAGTGGGCGAAGTTCATGCATCGCCAGTCGGATACGGTCTATGAAGACGCGATGATTGCGGCCACAGCCGCCTTGCACCGCCTTACGGTTGCTACACGTAATGTCGCGGATTTTGAAAGGTTCAATGTTCCGGTCCTCAATCCGTTCGAAGCTTCCTGAAAATTCTAATTCCGCACTACGTAATCGGCGGGCCTTGATTTTTCCAGCACCAGTTCGGCATTCGGGATATCATTGGACCAGGCTCGCTTCTGCGCCGAGCCGACATTGTGGCCGTGGGCGAGCCAGCGCTGCACCAGTCGGTTTTCCAGCTCCAGCCGGTCGACATCCAGAAACAGTGTCAAATCGAAATAGGGCGCAAGGCGGTCCCATGGCGACTGGTCGAGCAACAGGTAGTTGCCCTCGACGAGAAGGATGCGCTGATCCGCCTTGACGATGCCGGCCCCCGCCCTTGCCAGATCGAGCTTGCGCTCGAACAGCGGAATGACGACATCCTCGCGTGTCTCGCGCAGCCGCCGCAACAGCACCTCGAAACCGGCAACGTCGAAAGTCGCCGGTGAGCCTTTGCGCTTGCGCAGGTCCATCGCGTCGAGAATGGCATTGTCGAGATGAAAGCCATCCATCGGCACGACAACCGCTGCATCCGGTTCTTGCAGGTTGATGGCAGCGCAGAGCGAGGCGGATACGGTGGATTTGCCGGATCCGGGAGGACCGGCAATCGCCACGATCAACCGGGAGGTCTCGGCTGCGCGGGCCAGTATCTCTGGAACCAGATCTTCAAGGGTGGTCAGCATGGTTGTGTGCTCATTGGGGATATTACAGCATGGAGGAGGTGGTTGTATCTCCCCTCTAGCTGGACGACAAGATTGCCTAAGGGTGGTTCGTGGTTGGACAAGCTCACCATGAGGGAAGTGGGTTGATGGCAGGGTGTCAAGAACTGCAACGTCGGCGACGAGCCTATATCCTGTCGCATTGCTGCTGTGCGTGGTTCGACGAGCTCACCCTGAGGAGATGAGTGGATTGCATGATAACCGGAGGCGTCGCGACAGGCATCAACGCTGCAATTCCTGGCTCCCTGCAATCACCCCACCTCCCTCATGGTGAGCTTGTCGAACCACGCACAGCAAATGGTTAAGGTGGGACGGAACTCTCCCACCTTAACCCGCCCGGTCGCTCACCCCAGCCATTTATCATAATCGGAGACGAGCAGATGCAGCGGTGCCTCGTCCTCGTCGATCGAGGAGAAACGGCCGATGGGCTCGCGGAAGATATTGTCGGTGAGATCGTCATTGACGGTGGAGACCTCGCCGATCAGCACGTCGCCGCCCTCGCCCCAGAACGCATGCCAGTTGCCAGGCAGAAGCGTGACGCTTTCACCGGGCTGAAGCTTCAAGAGACCGCCGGCTTTCTGACGGACAATACGCCCGTCGGTGGCGACTTCGACATCGGTCGTCTCGTCAACGCTGCCGTCGGGATTGGAGTTGAAGAGTTCAAGCACCAGCGTGCCGCCGCCCCGGTTGATGATATCTTCCGCCTTGACGATATGGCGATGCATCGGCGAGAGCTGCTTCTCGCGCGAGATCATGATCTTCTCGGCATAGAGCATGCCGCCGCCCTTTTTCAGATCTTCCTGATTGCCGTTGCGCGTGGTGAAGAGGAAGAGGCCAAGCTCATCGAACTTGCCCTGGCCGTAATCGGTGATATCCCAGCCGAGGCGAGCCTGAAGGATGGCTTTTGAATCCGTGGCGGTACGGGTCTTCAATTCTTCCGGCGACCAATAGGCGAAGGGCGGCATGACATAGCCGAACGAACGGATGAACTTGTCGCTTTCGCGGATGATCTCATTGACTTCAGAACGCTTCATTTCTTAAACGATTTCCTTTAATTCCCATACAAGCAGGTGGCCGATATCTCTCCCCTTGAGGAGAGAAAGGATTTTCCTGGATTTAGCCTCTTGGCTAGATCCTTGGAAAAGCCAATTGAGGGGTAGCTCAGTAAAGAAAATCCCCTCTCTTGCGATTTCTTGCACTTAGCAAGGCTAAGATGCTGAATCGCTTTCTCCCCCACAAAGGGGGGAGATAATCCGGCGCTCAATTAACAGGCGGCACCTTGGCACCCGTCATGAAGGCGACGGCATCCGACATCGTATATTCCTTCGGATCGATCACAGTAAGACGCTTTCCAAGACGATGGATATGGATCCGGTCCGCGACCTCGAAAACGTGTGGCATGTTGTGAGAGATCAGCACAATCGGCAATCCGCGTTTTTTCACGTCCTGGATGAGTTCGAGGACGCGTCGCGATTCCTTGACGCCGAGCGCTGCGGTCGGCTCGTCCATGATGACGACCTTGGAACCGAAGGCGGCCGCACGTGCAACCGCCACGCCCTGACGCTGTCCGCCCGAAAGCGTTTCCACCGACTGGGAGATGTTCTGGATGGTCATCAAGCCGAGTTCGGTCAGCTTGTCACGCGCCTTCTTTTCCATCGCCTTGCGGTCGAGCATCCTGAACCAGCTGCCCATGACGCCCGGCTTGCGGATTTCGCGGCCGAGAAACATGTTGTCGGCAATCGACAACGCCGGTGAAAGCGCGAGATTCTGGTAGACGGTTTCGATCCCGGCATCGCGTGCTTCCATGGGCGAGCGGAAATTGATCGTCTTGCCTTCCAGCGTCATTTCGCCCTCATCCGGACGTACTGCACCGGAAATAGCTTTGATGAGCGATGATTTGCCGGCGCCGTTATCGCCGATCACCGCCAGCACTTCGCCTGGGTAAAGGTCGAAATCCGCGTGATCGAGTGCTGTAACGCGGCCGTAGCGCTTGACCAGTCCCCGTGCAGTCAAGATGGGTGCGGTAAGGATGGGTTCTCTTGACATCAGCCTGCTACCTTTCTGATCCACTGGTCGATAGCGACGGCGAGGATGATCAACACACCGATGATGAGATACGTCCATTGCACGTCGGTACCGTACATGCGCATGCCAAATGAGAAGACACCGACGATCAATGCGCCGAAGAGCATGCCCATGATGGAGCCGCGTCCGCCGAAGAGCGACATGCCGCCAATCACGACAGCGGTGATCGATTCGATATTGGCGAACTGACCGATCTGCGGGGAGACCGAGCCATTGCGCCCGATCGAAACCCAGCCGGCCAGCGCACAAATGAGGCCGGCAAGCACGTAGACCGCAATGAGCACGCGCTTGGTACTGACACCGGAGAGCTTTGCCGCCTCCGGATCATCGCCGATGGCATAGACATGACGGCCCCAGGCGGTGTGGTTGAGCACATACCAGAGTATGGCGATCAGCAGGATCATGATGAAGACGCCATAGGTGAAGGTGGCGCCGCCTATGGGCACCTTCTCGCCAAAGAACTGCAGGAGCTTGGCGTTCGCCTCGATATCCTGGGCACGGATCGTCTCGTTCGCGGAATAGATATAGGTCGTAGCAAGATAGATCTGCCAGGTACCGAGCGTGACGATGAAGGGTGGCAACTTGAGATATGCGATGAGGACGCCGTTGATGAAACCGCACAGCGCGCCAAGCGCGACCCCGCACGCGATGGCCAACTCGACCGGCATGCCATAGCGGAAGGTGAACTGGCCCATGACGACCGACGTCAGCACCATGATGGCGCCGACCGAAAGGTCGATGCCGGCTGTCAGCACGACCAGTGTTTGCGCAGCGCCGACAATGCCGACGATCGCCACCTGCTGCAGGATGAGCGACAGCGCAAACGGGGTGAAAAAGCGCGAGCCGACAATGACCGCGAAGATCACCAGCGACAGCACCAGAACGATAAGCGGAACAGAAGCCGGGCTCGAATGAAGGAAATGCCGGATCCTTTCGAGAAGGCTTTTCTCATGGCTGTCGAAACTGGCAACAGCTGTCGCGCTGTTGACCAGAACGTTCTCGAATTCCTGTTTTGGAACCGAAGCTTGCTTGGTTTCTGTCATCGTTCTCTCTCCCGCAAACGTGAAAAAACTTGGTTATCGACAATTGGGCAAATGAGGGGGGAAGAATAGCAACTATCCTTCCCCGATGCTAAATGGATTTATGCAATAGCCAGCGACCGTATCAGCCCCAGCATTTGCTCATGCCGGTCTTGACGTCGATGGATTCCAGGCCCTTGACCGGCTTGTCAGTGACGAGAGACACGCCCGTATCGAAGAACGACTTGCCCTCTGTCGGCTTCGGCTTTTCGCCGCTGTCGGCGAACTTCTTGATGGCCTCAATGCCTAGCGATGCCATAAGCAACGGGTACTGCTGCGATGTCGCGCCGATCACGCCGGCCTCGACGTTCTTGACGCCTGGGCAGCCGCCATCAACGGAAACGATGAGGACGTCTTTTTCCTTGCCGAACGCCTTCAGCGCTTCATAGGCACCGGCAGCGGCAGGCTCGTTGATCGTGTGAACGACGTTGATGTCCGGGTCTTTCTGCAGAAGGCTTTCCATCGCCTTGCGGCCGCCTTCTTCATTGCCGTTGGTCACGTCATGACCGACGATGCGCGGGTCTTTCTCGTCGCCGATCTTGTTGATGTCGACAACGTCGATGCCGAAGCCCTTCATGAAACCCTGGTCGCGCAGGACGTCGACGGTCGGCTGCGAGGGTGTGAGATCGAGGAAAGCTATCTTGGCGTCCTTGGCCTTGTCGCCCAGCGTGCCGGCAGCCCATTTGCCGATCAACTCGCCGGCCAGGAGGTTGTCCGTCGCGAAAGTGGCGTCGGCAGCGTCAGCCGGATCCAGCGGGGTGTCGAGGGCGATAACGAGGAGGCCGGCATCGCGTGCCTGCTTGACCGAGGAGACGATGCCCGCGGTGTCGGATGCGGTAATGAGTATACCCTTGGCGCCATCGGCGATGCAGGTTTCGATAGCGGCAACCTGGCTTTCGCTGTCGCCGTCGATCTTGCCCGCATAGGTCTTCAGCTCAACGCCGAGTTCCTTTGCCTTGGCAAGCGCGCCCTCCTTCATCTTGACGAAAAACGGGTTGGTGTCGGTCTTGGTGATGAGGCAAGCGCCGACCCCGGCTGCTTGTGCCGGAACGGCCAACGCGCCGATGGCGACAACGGCCGCACTGAAGATTGTGGATCTCAGATAGATGCTTCTACGCATGTCAGTTCCTCCCAAAAATCGCGCTTGCGACGGGCCGACATCGGTCGCGCCCTGTTCCTCGTAAACACCCCGGACAGTCCTCCCGCCAGGTGCTATGACCTTAGCAAATACTACTCATTGCGACGTGTCAACATTAATAAATCACTCTGATTTATCATTGACAGAATTCCTGATTGTCGCCATTGTCCGTCTGTTGATGGGAGGGACCCTGTCCTTGAACAGTCGAGTAACGGAGCGCAGCGGCACGGGAGGAACCAGGCCGTCGCTTCATCACGGTACCAATCAAAGTGGCATGCGCGATCATAACGAGCGCGTGGTGCTTTCGCTGCTGCGTCAGCATGGCAGCCTTGCCAAGACCGCTATCGCCCGGATGACCGGCCTCTCCGCGCAGACAAGTTCGATCATCATGCGCATGCTTGAGGCGGATGAGCTCCTGTCGCGCGAGGAACCGCTGCGCGGGCGCATCGGCCAGCCGCTGGTCCCGATGTCGCTCAATCCGGAAGGTGCATTCTTCTTCGGGCTCAAGATAGGCCGCCGCAGCGCCGATCTCGTGCTCATCGATTTTCTCGGTCGCATCCGTTCCATGCGCCACATGCCCTATGATTACCCGGCGCCGGAGCCGATCTTCGCCTTCGCGGCAACGGGCGTGAGCGAGATGACGCAGGCGCTCACCCCGAAGCACCAGGAGAGAATTGCCGGGATTGGCATTGCCGCCCCTTTCGAATTGTGGAAATGGGCCGACACCGTCGGCGCGCCGCAGGAGATCATGGACGAATGGCGAAGCTGCGATATAAGAGCAAGGATCGCGGCAATTTGTTCCTATCCCGTCTATCTGCAGAACGACATGACCGCTGCCTGCGGGGCCGAACTCGTCTTCGGGCAAACCAAGGATGTCAACGACTTCGTATATTTCTACATAGGTTCCTTTATCGGCGGCGGTATCGTGATCAACGGCAGCCTTTATGCGGGACGTAGCGGCAATGCCGGCGCTCTCGGGTCGATGCCGGTGCCTGGTCCTGATGGAGAAGCGCTGCAGCTGATCGATGTCGCATCCATAACCGCGCTTGAACGGGACGTTACTGCGCTCGGCCGGGAACCCTCGCCGCTCTGGGCTTCACCGGAGGACTGGGGCGAGATGGGCGCCGAACTGGACGCCTGGATCGATCGTGCCGGCCGGGCGATCGCGCAGGCGGTGATCGCGGCCTCATCGGTGGTGGATTTCGAGGCCGCCATAATCGACGGCTGGATACCGGAAAATGTCCGGGCGCGAATTGTCGAAGCGGTACGCAGACATGTGGAGACGTTCGACCTGGAAGGCATTCAACTGCCGGCGATCTTCGAAGGCACCGTTGGCATTCATGCACGAGCGCTCGGTGCGGCCAGTCTGCCGTTGTCGGACCGGTATCTGCTGGGACAGAAGCTTTTCAGGAAGGGCAATTAATTGTTGATCGGTATTCCGCCCATGCTCGGCCCTGAGCTTCTGGCGACATTGCGCGCCATGGGGCACGGCGACGAGATCGCGCTTGTCGATGGCAATTATCCAGCGCTCACGCATGCACGGCTGCTGATCCGCGCCGATGGCCTGCCACTGATCCCCTTGCTCGACGCCATATTGCAGGTGCTGCCGGTGGACGACTTCGTGCCGCAAGCGCTTTTTCGCGCTTCGGTGAAGGGAAACGCACCGCTGGCGGATCAAGTCCACGAGGAGATGGAAATGGTATGCACCCGGCGCGCGCCGGGTCGTTCGCTGGTTGCGCTCGGCGGCGAACCATTCTATGCGCGTGTGAAAAACGCCCACGCGATTGTCGCGACTGGCGAGCCGCGTCTTTATGCCAATATCATCATCCGCAAGGGTGTCATCTACCCGGGAAAAGAGATCTAGAGATGATTTTATGTTGCGGTGAAGCCTTGATCGACATGCTGCAGCGGACGAGCGATGCAGGCGAACCGGCCTTTGCACCCTATGTCGGCGGCGCCGTCTTCAACACCGCAATCGCGCTGGGGCGGTTCGGCGTGCCAACGGAGTTCTTCTCCGGCATATCGGCGGATTTCTTCGGACAGATGCTGCTTGACAGTCTCGCCGCCAATCATGTCGGCACAAGGTACGCGCATATTTCGCCGCTGCCGACGACGCTGGCTTTCGTGCGGCTGACCGATGGTCAGGCGAGCTACATGTTCTATGACGAGAACAGCGCCGGGCGTTCTCTCGCCATCGAACACCTGCCGGCGCTCGATGACAATGTGACCGCGGTGCAGTTCGGCGCGATCAGCCTGATCCCGGAACCATGCGGCTCGACCTATGAGACTCTGATGGCGCGCGAACACGAAAAGCGCGTGATCATTCTCGACCCGAATATCCGACCCGGCTTCATTCCCGACAGGGAGAAGCACCTTGCACGCATGCGGCGCATGATAGCCATGACCGATATCGTCAAGATTTCCGATGAGGACATGCGCTGGTTCGGCGAAAGCGGCACGATGGACGAGATCGCCCGGCGCTGGATCGTACCGGCGGGACAGCAGGGTCCCAAACTCATTCTCGTCACCCACGGTGCCGATGGCGTAACGGGATATACCGGCGATCATACCGTTCATGTCCCGGCGCAGCGCGTATCGGTGGTCGATACGGTCGGAGCTGGCGATACATTCACGGCGGGGGTCCTCGCCTCGCTGCAGGAGGCCGGCGTTCTGGTCAAATCAGCGCTGACGACGCTGACCGAAGCGCGAATCCGCGACGCGCTGACCTTGGGTGTCAAGGCAGCGGCGGTGACTGTCTCACGCGCCGGCGCCAACCCGCCATGGCGCAACGAACTCTAGGGGTGCGTTGGTATACATGCCGTGATGGTCTGCACACGGCATATTTCCTGGGTTTCCAGTTCTCAGCACCTGAAGTAAGCTCCGCTCCCGTTCTCGAAAAACAGCGTTTTCGCCTCATCGTGATCGCGAATTTCAACGCAGCCTTGAACTCAGGCTATTTCGATATCGGTCAAGGGAAAATCACTGCCTTTGCACAATAGCGACAGGCCATGCGCCTTGGCGCAGGCATAGGCAAAGCAATCGCCCATATTGAGAGCGGCCTTGTGCCGCCGGCGACCGAAGGTGTTGAACGCCTAGACAACATTTCTACCGATCGGTGATGTCGATGATTTGCGCCTGAGTGGCAGCCATAAAATCCTCGATCATTTCCTGTGCCTCATCAATTGGCATACCCGCTTTCGGACGAGGGGGTCCATCATTCCAGATCGAATGCCGCGGCCATCAGCGTCTTCGTGTAGGTGTGATGGGGCGTCTCGAAAATGTCCTGCGTCTCGCCTTCCTCGACGATCTTGCCGTTCTTCATGACGATCACGTAGTCAGACATGGCCTTGATGACCGCGAGATCGTGGCTGATGAAGATATAAGAGAGGCCGTGCTTCTCCTGCAGGTCGAGCAGGAGCTCGATGACCTGACCTTGCACGGAACGGTCGAGTGCCGATGTCGGCTCGTCGAGAATGACCACTTTCGGCTTCAGGATCATGGCGCGGGCGATAGCGATACGCTGACGCTGGCCGCCGGAGAACTCATGCGGATAGCGGTTGCGTGCGGCTGGATCGAGCCCGACTTCCTTCAAGGCGGCGATGGCGCGCCTGTCACGTTCCGTCCGTGACAATTGCGGCTCGTGGATGAGCAGGCCTTCGGTGATGATTTCGCCGACGGTCTGGCGTGGCGACAGCGAGCCGTACGGGTCCTGGAACACAAGCTGCAATTCCTTGCGCAGCGGTCGCATTGCCGAGCGGTCGAAATCCGAGATGTTCCTGTCGCCGAAATGGTAGTGACCGCTGCTTGGCAACAGCCGCAGGAGCGCTCGTCCGAGCGTCGATTTCCCGGAGCCGGATTCGCCGACAATACCGATCGTCTGGCCGCGCTTCAGCCGGACCGTGACACCATCGACCGCCCGGAAGAGCTTGTTTGCCTTGGTGAAAAACCCGCCTCCGATGGCGAAATCCACGGCCACATTGCGGCCTTCCAGGATTATGGGCGCATCGTCAGGCGGCGGCGCCTTGCTGCCGCTCGGTTCGGCAGCCAGCAGCATCCTGGTATAGTCCTCTTTCGGATGCTCGAAGATTTCCTCGATGCTGCCGCGCTCGACCGCTTCGCCGCGACGCATGACGACGACGCGATCGGCAAAATGCCTGACGATGCCAAGATCGTGCGTGATGAGGACGATCGCCATACCGAAGCGCTTCTGCAGATCGCGCAGAAGGTCAAGGATCTGCGCCTGGATCGTGACGTCGAGGGCCGTTGTCGGCTCATCGGCGATGAGCAGGTCCGGCTCGTTGGCAAGCGCCATGGCGATCATGACGCGTTGCCGCTGACCACCCGACATCTCGTGCGGATAGGAATCGATGCGGCGTTCGGGCTCCGGAATGCCGACAAGCTTCAGGAGTTCGAGCACACGCACCCTTGCCTGTTTGAAGCTGACGCCCCTGTGATGCACGATGGGTTCGGCAATCTGCCGCCCGATCGTGTAGAGCGGATCGAGCGAGGTCATGGGCTCCTGGAAGATCATCGTGATCTTCGCCCCCCGCACTTCGTTGAGGCCCTTGACCGGCAAACCGATAAGCTCCTTGCCGCGATATTTCGCCGAACCCGTGACCCGCCCGTTGTTGGCGAGGAGGCCCATGATGCCCATCATCGTCTGGCTCTTGCCCGAGCCGGATTCACCGACAACGGCCAGCGTTTCGCCCGGCTTCACATCGAGGTCGATACCCTTGACGGCCTTCACGTCGCCATCCGGCGTGGTGAAGTCGACCCTGAGATCGCGCACCGACAATACAGTGGCTTGCATGTCCATTTCAGCGGTCCTTCGGGTCGAGAGCGTCACGCAGCCCGTCGCCGATGAAATTCAGCGAAAAAAGAGTGACGACGAAGAAAATAGCGGGGAAGATCAGGTACCAGGGCGACGATTGCATCTTTTCCGCACCGGCCGCAATCAGGGCACCCCAGCTGGTCAGCGGCTCCTGCACGCCAAGCCCGAGGAACGACAGGAAGCTCTCAAGCAATATGACCTTGGGGACGACGACAGTGACGAAAACCACGACAGGGCCGATAGTGTTCGGGATGATATGCCTGCGAATGATCTGCCAGTCGGTAAGTCCCAGCGCCTGAGCGGCGCCGATGAATTCGCGCCGCTTCAAGGCCAGTGTCTGTCCGCGCACGATACGGGCCATGTCCAGCCACTCCACCGCGCCAATGACGAGAAAGATCAGGATGAAGCTGCGGCCGAAGAACACGACGAGCACAACAACGAGAAACACGAAAGGCAGTGCATAGATGATCTCGACAAGACGCATCATGACATTGTCGACGCGTCCGCCGATGTAGCCGGAAATGGCGCCATAGGACACGCCGATTGCAAGCGAAACAAGGCTGGCGAGAAAGCCGACCGCGAGCGATATCTGGCCGCCCAGCATGATGCGTGCCATGAGGTCGCGCCCGTTCTGGTCGGTACCGAAGAGAAAGTATTCGCGATGAACTTCGCCGGTCAGCTTCAGTGTGCGGCCGTCTTCCTCGGTGGCTGCGATCTTTGTATTGTCGAATTCGTTGGCCCGGTCGAAGTAACGCGTGGAGCGCGGATCGATCGGCTGGTCGGAATGGATGGTCGCGGTGAAACTATTGCCATCGACGGCAAAATCCCGGAGCTCGACCCGGGCGCGATCCGCAATGCTCTTGACGACGCCGTCGAGCGTATCGGCCCTTGGCAGGGGCTCGAGGCTCGGCGCGGCATTCACGTAGGAGGGAAAGACCTGATCATAGGTGTGGCTTATGAAATAGGGGCCGAAGAACGAGAAGAACGTGATGAGGAGCAGCATGACACAGCCGCTCATGGCAGCGCGGTTGCGGCGGAAACGCAGGAGTGCGAGCTGGAACAGGCTGCGACCCTGAGATTCTTCCGGCGGGATTATCGTTGTGGGAATGCCGGTCAGGTCAGTCATGACGAACCCTCGGATCAAGAAGGCCGTAGAGGATGTCGACCACAAGATTGAAAACAATGACGAATATAGCCACGAGAACGACTGTCCCCATGACAAGCGTGTAGTCGCGATTGATCGCGCCGAGCACGAAATAGCGTCCTACACCCGGGATTGTAAAAATGGATTCGACGACGGCGGAGCCAGTGAGAAGTGCGGCAGCACAAGGGGCGAGATAGGATACGACCGGAAGAAGTGCGCCGCGCATGGCGTGGGTGACGACCACCACCCGCGGTGGCAGCCCGTAAGCACGCGCCGTCCTGATATGGTCGGTGTGCAGGCCTTCTATCATCGAGCCGCGCGTCAGACGGGCAAATACCGCCAGTTGCGGCAGTCCGAGGGTGATTACCGGAAGAATGAGGTACCTGAACGATCCATCTCCCCAGCTGCCTGTCGGAACCCATGAGAGCATCAGGCCGAAAATCAGGGTGAGTATGGGTCCGACGACAAAATTTGGCACCGTGACGCCTGTCGTTGCAACGGACATGACGAGAAAGTCGAGGAAGCTGTTCTGCCGCAGCGCTGCAAGCGTGCCGATGAGCACCCCGCCGATCAGCGCAAAAAGCAGCGCGTAAGTACCCAGTTCGACCGAATAGGGCAGGCCCTTGCCGATCAACTCGGCGATCGTATTGTCCTTGTAGATATAACTCGGACCAAAATCGCCGGTCACGGCATTCTTCAGATATTGCAGATACTGGTTCCACAGAGGCTGATCGAGATGGTAGGCCCGCATCAGATTTTCCATGGTCGCCGGCGGCAGGGGTCGTTCCAGATTGAACGGTCCTCCGGGCGCAAAGCGCATAAGGAAGAAGGAAATGGTGACGACGATAAACAATGTCGGCACCGCGCTCGCCAGTCGGCGGAGAACAAAATTGAGCATTGAGACAGTCTCTTCTACTTGGGTGACGCAGTCTCAGGTACGGGCTGCCCGATCAGAAATTGTGCCGCAGCGGTCTTCTGACATGTTGCCCGCCGCAGCGACTTCCAAACGTCGCTCCGGGTCATGATGAGCTTATACCAGGCCGGCGCAAGCGTTTTCCCGCCCTGGTATGGCATTCCATGACCAGCCGAAACCCTCCCCGGACGCAAGGTCCGTCCTTCCCCCGCAGGGGAAGGCACAGAAGGCGGCTGCGTCCGCACGATCCGGAACCGACAGCTATTCTTCGATGCTCAGATACTTGCTCAGATGTTCGTTATTTCCGTTGTCGCCCCAGCCCTTGACCTTGTCGGCCACCAGCCAGAAATTGGCGTCGTTGACCAGCGGAGCAATCGGCTGGTCGCGCATGATCAAAGCTTCCGCTTCATGCAAAATCTTGGAACGGGCGGCCGGATCCCGCTCCTGGTAGGACTTCTTCATCAGCGCATCGAATTCCGGGTTTTCATAGTGACCGTAGTTGAAGGTCTTGTTGGTGCTGACATTGAGGTTGAGGAAGTTTTCCGCATCGGCATAGTCGGCGGTCCAGCCGGCGCGCGCGACGTTGAACTTGCCGCCCTCCTGCAGATACGCGTAGTGAGCGCTGATATCGAGGTTCATCAGCGTGACGTTTGCGCCGAAGGTCTTCTTCCACATATCGGCAACGGCGGTCGCTGCCTTCTGGTGGTTCGGGTTGGTATTGTATCGAATCTCGATATTCAGCGGCTTGCCGCCCTCGCCGTAGCCTGCTTCCTTCATCAGCTCGATGGCCTTGTCTTCGCGGTCAAGCTGGGACATGTCGGCAAAATCGGCCTTGGACGGTTCACCGTAGTTCTGGAGCCCCGGAGGAACCAGGGAATAGACCGGCAGCTTGGAGCCGTTGAAAATTTCCTTGGCCAGGAAGTCGCGATCGACCGACATCGAAAGCGCGCGGCGTACGCGCACATCGTTGAATGGCTCGGTGCGCGTGTCGAAGGGATAATAATAGGTTGCGAATGCGGGTGTCACATGAACCTGCTTGGCGTTTGCCGCGCGCAGGCGCTCCATCTGGTCCGAGGCGAAATTATAGACAAGATCGAGCTCGCCGGCTTCATAACGGCGCACGGCGGCGGCCTGATCCTCAAGCGGATAGAAGATGACCTTGTCGAGCTTTACATTGGCCGCATCCCAATAGTGCTCGTTCTTGACCACGGTCAGGTGATCATTCGGGACGTGCTCCACGAGCTTGAATGCGCCATTGCCAACCAGCTTGCCCGGCTTGACGAAATCAGCGCCGTTCTTTTCGAAGCTTGCCTTGTTGATGGGCAAGGCAGACTGATGCGACAGGAGTTCGATGAAGAAAGGCGTCGGGTGCTCGAGCGTGATTTCCAGCGTCTTGTCGTCAATGGCTTTCATGCCGAGCTGATCGACCGGCAATGTGCCCTTGTTGATGGCCTCGGCATTCTTGATCGGATAAAGAATATTGGCGTAACCGGCAGCGGTCTTCGGATCTTCTTCGCGGCGCATCGAGAAAATGAAATCCTCGGCGACGACCGGCGAGCCGTCCGACCATTTGGCACTGTCGCGAATCTTGAACGTATAGACCAGGCCATCATCGGAGACCTTCCAGCTCTCCGCGGCACCAGGAACGATCTTGCCATTGGCGTCGTAAACGGTCAGACCCTCGTACAGGTCCTTCAACACGAACGCTTCGATATCGATCGACGTCTGCGACTGGTCGAGGGTTTGGGGTTCTCCGCTGTTACCACGATGCAGCACCATTTCGGCGAGTGCCGGGCTGGCGCCCAGCATCAGCGAGCCGAGCAGCAACGCTGCGCGGAGATTGAGTTTCATAAGGGTCATTTTTCTGTTCCTTCCCCTCTAAGAGAATTGCGAAGGCATGAACAAAGGCCAAAAAATGACCGAACGCAAGCAGGCTCTAATGCTTTCGTCGTAATATTTTCTTCGGAGGGGGGTTACGGGAACGTCAATCAAATGTTGCACCATGTGGACCCTATTGGCTTTTTACGGCGTTTTGGGGCAACAAACGCGCCATTTGCAGCTGCAATGATCCGTAGTCTTCGAACATGTGGAAAACGCGGTGACAATGTGGTGTGTTGCTTGCGAAGTAGCCCCGAGAACGCTGCCAATGCACGAAGGATTAGACGAAGGTCCGGATTGATCAACGCGGAACTGATGTAGAAATGACATGCGTTCAATAACAAACTGCCGGTGACGGGCCTCTATTGCGCCGTTTCTGAATCACGCAACAGCGCCTCGAGTGTCTCCAGCCGGTCGGCTTCGATAGGTGGCTTGTCCCAGCGCAAGCGGGAAATGCGGGGAAACCGCATCGCGACACCGGACTTGTGCCGCTTGGAGCGATTGAGCCCTTCGAAGGCGACTTCGAGCACGAGCCCGTGCTCCGGCTCGGCGCGCACGGAACGTACAGGACCAAAACGCTCGGTCGTGTTGTTGCGCACGAAGGCGTCGAGCTGTTTCAACTCTTCGTCGGTGAAACCGAAATAGGCCTTTCCGACCGGAACCAGCTGGGGCTCCGTTTCCGGCCCCGTCCACACGGCGAACGTATAATCCGAATAATAACTGGAGCGCTTGCCGTGACCACGCTGGGCGTAGACGAGGACAGCATCGATTATGAACGGATCGCGCTTCCACTTGAACCACGGCCCCTTTGGCCGCCCCGGCACATAGGCGGAGGAGCGTTGCTTCAGCATCAGCCCTTCGATGATCGGATGCGGCGGGTTCTTGCGCAGTTCAACGAGATCTTCGAAGCGTTCGAATGCAACCAGAGGTGAAAGGTCGAACCGCGTCGGCTCCAGGTGTTTGACGAAGCTTTCGAGGCGGTTGCGGCGCTCTATAAACGGCAATGCGCGAATATCCTCCCCGCCGTCGAAAAGCAGATCGTAGAGCCGGACAAAGGCCGGGTAGCTTTCCAGCTGTCTGGCCGAGACGGTCTTGCGGTTGAGCCGCTGTTGCAAATCGCCGAAAACGCCGATTTCGATACCCGCCTGCGTGCTTCGCCCAACCAGCAACTCGCCGTCGAGCGTGCCTTCGAAACGCATGAAGTCGGCAATGTCGGGGAATGCATGGGAGATATCATCGCCAGTGCGCGAATAGATGCGCCGACGTCCGCCTTCGGCCGTCAGCTGTACGCGGATGCCGTCCCATTTCCATTCTGCAGCGTAGGCCTGCGCATCGATGCGGGAATAATCGGGCGCTTCAAGGGGTGTGGACAGCATCACCGGGCGAAATGGCGCCAAGCCAAGGCTTTCCGGCTTCTCCGCCGTTTTTTCCAGCCAGGCGAACAAGGGTTGGTAGGGCGGCTTCAGACCATGCCAGAGCTCTTCGATCTCGGTGACGTCGACATCGCCGAACTGGGCCAGCGCCTGTTTGGCGAGGCGGGCCGAAACACCGATGCGCATGCCGCCGGTAACGAGCTTGAGCAGGGCATAGCGTGCGGATGCATCGAGTTGGTCCAGCCATTTTTCCACGAGCCGCAGGGCGTCGCTGCGCGAAGCGTGCTCGAGGGAGGTGACGATATCGCCAAGCGTTGGCACCGCATTGGCGCGCACCGGCTCATCGCTGGACCATACAAGCGAGATGGTTTCGGCAAGATCGCCGACGTAATCATAGGAATAGGCGAAAAGCTGCTCGTCCATGCGCTCTGCTATGAGGGCGCGGATCATGGCAGGCTTGACATTGGCGATGTCGAGATCGCCGGTGATGGCGGCAAGAGCAAGGCCGCGATCCGGATCCGGCGTATCGCGGAAATAGTCGACGAGCAGTGTCAGCTTGCCGTTCCGGGCGGGAGTGAGGACCAGCCGATCGAGGAGTTGAGCGAATTCTTCCATCAGTCCCCCTCATCTTCATAGCCGACGAGATGCAATGGACGCGCTGCGAAGCCGTTGAGATCGCACCAGCGGACCAGTGCCTCTTCACGGCCATGCGTGACCCAGACCTGTTGCGGGCCGAGCTCGGTGATCGTGCCTGTCAGCTCATCCCAGTCGCAATGATCGGAAAGGATGATCGGCAGCTCGACGCCGCCTTGCCGCGCCCGCTGGCGAATGCGCATCCAGCCGGAGGCAAAGCACGAGACCGGATCGGGGAAGCGCCGGGCCCAGCGATCCAGGAAGGCAGAAGGAGGGCCGATGACGATCGCGCCGGCGAAGTCGCTCGTGCTGCCCTTTTCTATCGTAGCGGGCGCAAGCGGACCGAGCGCGATGCCTTGCGTCTCGTAATAGTCGCAAAGCTTGCCGAGAGCACCATGGATGTAGATCGTCTGGTCATATCCGGCATCGCGCAGCATGCGAATGACCCGCTGCGCCTTGCCAAGCGCATAGGCGCCGACGAGGTGCGAACGCTCCGGAAACTGCTCGACGGATTTCAGCAGCTTGGCGATCTCGTCGCGGCTGTCCGGGTGGCGAAAGACCGGCAGCGCGAAGGTGGCTTCGGTGATGAAGACATCGCAGGCGACCGGCTCGAACCCGAGGCAGGTCGGATCGGCGCGGCGCTTGTAGTCGCCCGAGGCGACGATGCGCGTGCCATCTTTCTCGACAGCGATCTGCGCCGACCCGAGCACATGGCCTGCGGGATGAAAGCTGATGCTGACGCCATTGAGGCCGATGGGCTTGCCGAGCTCGGCGGCCTGTGTCTCGCCGGCGAAACTGGCGCCGTAGCGCAGACCCATGATGTCGAGGGTCTGCTGCGTCGCCATGACCTTGGCGTGGCCGGAACGCGCATGGTCCGAGTGGCCGTGTGTGATCAATGCCCGTTCGACCGGGCGCACCGGATCGATATAAAAATCACCGGCGGGCGAATAGAGGCCGGCCGGTGTGGAGCACAGCAGGGATTCGGGACGTTTCAACAAGCGCACCTCTGATTCAACGGGAGTAACGAAGATAGTCCGCATTTGGCTCCGTGCAATCCTGACAAAAGAAACTTGGCGCATCGAAGCTGCGCCACTACATTCGGGGCGGTGAGCACCAGAAATCGCCCAGCCGAGACCGGCACCCCTTTTCTGCCCGTGCCTTTCCTGGACTGGTTTCAGGCCAAGGGCTGGGCGCCGCGCGAGCATCAGCTGGATCTGCTGCGGGAATCACAACAGGGAAACTCGACGCTGCTGATAGCGCCGACGGGGGCCGGCAAGACCCTGGCAGGGTTTCTGCCGGCGCTGGTCGATCTGGCGCAGCGCGGCAAAAGCAATGCCGCAAGCCGGGGCATACACACGCTTTACATCTCGCCGCTGAAGGCGCTGGCTGTCGATATCCATCGCAACCTCGAAAAGCCGATATCCGAGATGAAGCTCGATATCTCGCTCGAGACCCGGACCGGCGACACCCCGGCCTACAAGCGGCAGCGGCAGAAACTGGCACCGCCCGACATATTGTTGACGACGCCGGAACAGCTGGCGCTGCTGATCGCAGCCAAGGACGCAAGGCGGTTTTTCGAAGATCTGCGCTATGTGATCTTCGATGAGCTGCACTCCCTCGTCACGTCAAAAAGGGGCCATCTCCTTGCTCTCGGGCTGGCAAGGCTGCGGCGCCTGCAGCCCGGCCTGCAGACGATCGGCCTTTCCGCCACTGTTGCCGAGCCCGATGCCTTGCGGAGCTGGCTGCTGCCTCAGAGCGGCAATTCGGCGATGGCGAGCCTTGTAACGGTGGAGGGGGGAGCAAAACCGCACATCACGATTCTCGAATCGGAAGACCATGTGCCGTGGGCGGGGCATTCGGCCGTCTATGCGCTACCCGGCATCTATGATGCGATCAAGCGGCATGGCACGACGCTGATCTTCGTCAACACGCGCAGCCAGGCCGAAAGGTTGTTCCATGACCTGTGGATGGTCAATGACGACAACCTGGCGATAGCGCTGCATCACGGGTCTCTCGACGTTGCCAAGCGCCGCAAGGTGGAACAGGCCATGGCGTCGAATGCCTTGCGGGCTGTCGTCGCTACATCGACACTCGACCTCGGCATCGATTGGGGCGATGTCGACCTCGTCATCCATGTCGGCGCACCGAAGGGCGCCAGCCGCCTTGCCCAGCGTATCGGCCGTTCCAACCATCGCATGGATGAACCCTCCCTCGCAATTCTCGTGCCGGCCAACCGCTTTGAGGTGATGGAGTGCCAGGCGGCGCTGGACGCCAATTATATCGGCGCGCAGGACACGCCCCCGCTGGGTGAAGGCTCGCTCGACGTTTTGGCGCAGCATGTGCTCGGCATGGCCTGCGCCGAGCCTTTTCATGCGGGAGATCTCTTTGCGGAGGTCACCACCGCCCTGCCCTACGCCTTTCTGCCGCGCGAAACTTTTGACCGCATCGTCGACTTCGTCGCGACCGGCGGCTATGCGCTGAAAACGTATGACCGTTTTGCCAAGATCCGCCAGACGGCTGACGGTACATGGCGGGTGACGCATCCGCGCGTTGTCCAGCAATACCGGCTCAATGTCGGCACCATTATCGAGGCGCCGTCGCTCAACGTGCGACTGACCCGCCAGCGCGGTAAAGGCGCGAATGTGCGGGCGATGGCAAACAGGGGTGGCCCGGTACTCGGCAAGGTGGAGGAGAGTTTCATCGAGGCGCTGAGCCCGGGCGAAACTTTCTTCTTTTCCGGCCGGGTGCTGCGCTTCGAGGGAATTCGCGACAACGAATGCATCGTCACCAGCGCGGAAGGGTTCGACGCCAAGATACCGTCCTATGCGGGGGGCAAGTTTCCGCTGACCACATATCTTGCCACTCAGGTGCGCGCCATTTTGGCCGATCCCCTGCGCTGGGGTGCCCTTCCCGATCAGGTGAGTGACTGGTTGCGCATCCAGAAGGAAAAATCCGTGCTGCCGCAGCCGGGAAGCCTGCTTGTCGAGACATTCCCGCGCGGCGAGCGCTCCTATATGGTCATGTATCCCTTCGAAGGCCGATTGGCGCATCAAACGCTCGGCATGCTTTTGACGCGGCGGCTGGAGCGGGCCAAGGCGAGGCCGCTCGGCTTTATCGCCACCGATTATGCCGTATCGGTCTGGAGCCTGCGCGACATGGGGCGCATGTTCAAGAACGGCGAACTGCCGCTTTCCGAGCTTTTAGACGAGGACATGCTGGGCGATGATCTCGAGGCCTGGCTGTCGGAAAGCTTCATGCTCAAGCGGACCTTTCGCAATTGCGCGCTGATCTCCGGCCTCGTTGAAAAGCGTCATCCCGGTCAGGAAAAGTCCGGACGGCAAGTCACGGTTTCCACCGATCTGATCTATGATGTGCTGCGCGAACACGAACCCGACCATATCCTCATTCAGGCAACGCGCGCCGATGCCGCAACGGGTCTTCTCGACATTCGGCGCCTGAGCGATATGCTGGGACGAATCAAGGGTCATATCGTTCACAAGGATCTCGACCGGATTTCACCGCTTGCCGTTCCCGTCATGATGGAGATCGGCAGGGAGCGTGTTCCCGGCGAAGCGCATGAGACGCTGCTTGAAGAAATTGCCGATGAGCTGACCCGGGAGATGATGGAACACAAATGAGCGCGGCATTCCAGACGATCAGGACAGCTTTGCACGGGACGGCGGATGTCGTTGTGGCCGGACATGGCGGGGTCTGCGATCCGTCGGGCGCGTTATACCTCGAAGACGACCGCATACTCATCGTCTCCGACCTGCATTTCGAAAAGGGCTCGTCCTTTGCCCGGCGCGGCATGATGCTACCCCCCTACGATACGGCAACAACGCTAACCGCGCTGGCCAGGATCATTGCACGTTACGAGCCGGCCTGCGTCATCAGCCTTGGCGACAGTTTTCACGACGGACAGGCGGCCGCGCGGCTGCCGGCGCGCTATGCGGCGGAGCTCGCCGCCCTCATGGCCGGGCGCGAGTGGATATGGATAACCGGCAACCACGATCCGGAGCATCCGGCCGACTTGCCGGGCGAAACCTTTTCGGAGCTTGCACTCGGCAATCTCACCTTCCGGCACGAGCCGTCGAAGAAGGCAAGTCCAGGCGAGATCGCCGGGCATCTGCACCCCGCGGCCAAGGTGGTTCGGCGCGGACAGGCGGTGCAACGACGCTGTTTCGTCAGCGATCAATCGCGCATGATCATGCCGGCATTCGGCGCCTATGCGGGCGGCATGAACATACTCGGCCGCGCATTTCAGGGGCTTTTTGATGCAAAGGCGATGACGGCCTATATGCTTGGACAGGCGCGCGTCTATCCTATGCTGAGAACAGCGCTGTTTTTCTAGCGCGTCTTCGCTGCGTCATGGATCTGGTTTTGTTCGCCTTTGCCTAAAGCAACGACCAGCACGGTTACGGTCTCATCATTCACGCGGTACACAAGCCGACAGCCCGCTCGACGCAGCTTGATCTTGTAGTGGTCGGGAATGCCGTGCAGCGCTCGACACGCGCGGGCTAGTTAGCCATTCTTTCAGCTTTTGGACGAATTGAGGACGGATGCTCGCCCCAGCTTGTCCCACTCCTTGCGTGCTGAAGGTAGAAACCCAAGCTCAATGGTCATTGATGTCGACGGGAATGCCCTTCTCACCAGAACGGGATTTGACTAATTTCGGCCAGATAGAGATCGTCGAGCCTATCGAGCATAGTTTCATAAACGTCTGCCGGGACCATATAGGCCATGATGCAATTGTGGTTGAGCCAGCTACGGACTCACCATTCGCCTCATGCATAATGGCTGTCGGACTTTTCTTGAGGTCGGAAACGCTCACGACGACCGGCTTCAACGCCCTGCATGTTGATCTCCAAAACACACATGTTGATACCGTTTATAATTCGGTGTTCATACTCAGTTCTAGAGGGTCGATGTCACTCGATCAGATCGGCAGGCGTCCATCTTCCTTCAATGTGTCGAGGACAATGGCGGTTTTGACGTTCTGGACGGATTCGTGCGGCAACAGAATTTCGTTGACGAAGGCCGATAGCGCGCGCAGATCCGGCGTCACCACCTTGATGAAATAATCCATCTCGCCCGTCAGCGCATGCGCCTCCATCACTTGGGGCAAGCGCGAGATCAGCTCCGAAAAGTGCCGGGCGTTGTCACGATTATGCGTCGCCAAGGTCACCGAGATGATGTTGACGATCCCAAGTCCGAGCTTTTCCCGGTCTATTTCTGCCCGGTAGCCGCGAATGTATCCCTCTTCCTCCAACCGCGAGCGGCGTCGCGAACATTGCGAAGGCGAAAGGTTGATGCGCTCGGACAGTTCATTGTTCGTCAGGCGTCCATCCTCCTGCAGGCAGATGAGTATTTTGCGGTCCGCAGCGTCGAGCTGGCTCATTCATGCACCTTTTCATAAGTTTATGCACGGAACGTGCAGATACTAGGTGTACGAAGCCGTGAAATGCAAGCACATTGCAGGCGATCCGCGCGATAATGTGTCTTCTTGATGGAGGATGACATGGGCCCGTTTCCGCACGACGCACCGAAGGCAGAGATTTCCAAAGACAACCCCGCCGGCACGGATGGCTTCGAGTTCGTCGAATTCTCCCATCCAGAGCCGGAGAAGCTGGAAGAGCTTTTTACCCGCATGGGCTATGTCGCGGTGGCGCGACACCGGACCAAAAAGATTGCTGTCTGGCGGCAGGGCGATATCAACTACATCCTTAATGCCGAGCCTGGCTCGCATGCGACGAAATTCGTGGAAAAACATGGGCCATGTGCACCGTCCATGGCCTGGCGTGTGGTCGATGCCAGGCACGCTTTCGAGCACGCGGTGGCAAAAGGCGCGACACCCTATGAGGGCGACGACAAGGCGCTGGACGTTCCAGCGATCGTCGGCATTGGCGGATCGCTGCTGTACTTTATCGAGACCTATGGCGACAGGGGTTCGGCCTATGAGGCTGAATTCGAATGGCTGGGCGAGCGTGACCCCAAGCCCGAAGGTGTTGGATTTTATTATCTCGACCACCTGACGCACAATGTCTATCGCGGCAATATGGACAAGTGGTGGGCATTTTATCGCGAACTCTTTGGCTTCAGGCAAATCCATTTCTTCGATATTGCCGGCAGGTTTACCGGTCTCGTATCCCGGGCGATCACTTCGCCTTGCGGAAAAATCCGCATTCCGCTGAACGAGTCCACGGATGACAAGAGCCAGATCGAGGAATATCTACGCAAGTACAAGGGCGAAGGCATCCAGCACATCGCTGTCGGTACCGAGGCGATCTACGATGCGACCGACAAGCTTGCGGACAATGGCTTGAAGTTCATGCCCGGTCCGCCCGAGACTTACTACGAGAAGTCGCATGACCGCGTGAACGGCCATGACGAGCCGATCGAACGCATGAAAAAGCACGGAATTCTCATCGATGGCGAAGGCGTGGTCGATGGCGGCATGACCAGGATATTGCTGCAAATATTTTCTAAGACCGTGATCGGCCCGATCTTCTTCGAATTCATCCAGCGCAAGGGCGACGAAGGCTTCGGCGAGGGCAATTTTCGTGCTCTGTTCGAGTCTATCGAGGAGGATCAAATCCGCCGCGGTATAATAAAAATCGCGGCAGCGGAGTAGAGCCTGTCGTTACTTCGTGCCATGGCCGTCCAACGGCGTTCTTTTGCGCTCCGGTGCTCAGGTACCGAATGTAGGCTCGGTCCGGGGCTCGAAAACCACCGTTGACGCCCGCCGTGACATGAATCTCAACAGGCTCCAGTTCAAACGTTGCATTCGGCTCGATTATGACCCAAATTACGGTCATCAGGAGTTTTGCTGTGAACATCTCTATCGCTGAAGCCAAAGCGAAATTTTCTGAACTGATTACCCGCGCGCAATCGGGCGAGGAGATCGTGCTGACACGGCATGGTAAAGCTGTTGCCACCATTTCCCCCTTGTCCGGCCCGCATAAAAAGCCTGGTAGTTTGATAGGCTCGATGACGGGGCAAGTGGAAATATCCGATGATTTCGATGAACTTGCTCCCGAGTGGGACGAGTATGTGAAGTGAGCCGCCCGCTCTACTCATCGATACGCACCTATTGCTGTGGGCCGTCAGCGATGATCCCAGACTTTCCAAACGGCAGAGGCAAATATTGCACCAAGGCGACGCCCTTGTTGTGAGCGCTGTATCCATATGGGAGATCGCCAAGAAGCGAGCGTTAGGCAAGCCTGTCTTGAACGGCGACATCGTAGACGCGGTGAAATCACGCAATATTCCGTTCCTGGCGATCAATGAACGCCATGCCGCGCGCACGGAGCACCTTGGCGATCACCACCGGGATCCATTCGACCGGTTACTCATTGCTCAAGCCCAGGTCGAAAGTCTCACCATCCTCACATCAGATACGATATTCCGCCGCTATGACGTCATGGTCGTCTGATTTGCGTCGTCAAAGGCCAGGCTTCACCTTGTCGGGATGTGCCGCCGCAAATGCGGCGAGAGCCCGGCAGCGTTTTACGATGGCGCTAACGCGTTTGAAGCCGCCGGTTTTCACGCCCCAACGCTTGGCATTGTAGACTTGCGGCACGAGGCAGAAGTCAGCCATGCCGGGCTTGTCGCCGTGGCAGAATTTCCCGGTGTCCGGATGGTCCAGCATCGCCTCGAAAGCCGCCAGACCCTCGGCGATGAACTTGCGCATCCACGCGGTGCGAACCTTGTCGCCGCCTTCGGTCACAAGCAGGACATGCGCCATGACCCCCATATTGCACACGGGGTGGATCTCCATGGCGATGGCATAGGAAAGCGCCCTCACCCGTTGCCGCCCGGCTGGATCCTGCGGCAGAAACCCGGCGGCAAGGTAGATCTCGTCGAGATATTCGATGATGGCGAGGGACTGCGTCATCATCCGCCCATCCATGGCGAGTGTCGGCACGAGGCCTTGCGGATTGCGGCTGAGATTGTCAGCGCCCTTGTGCTCATCCTTTAGAAGATTGACAGGAACAGTTTCGTATTCAAGACCGAGACTGTTGAGAGCTATGCGGACGCGGTAGCTCGCAGACGAACGCCAATAGTCATAAAGAACGATGCCGTCGTTCATGCCTCGCGCCCGTAATTGATGACCTGTTGTTCGATGGCGCCGAAGATCGAGTGGCCATAGGCGTCCTTCATCTCGATGCGGACCAGATCACCGAAGCGCAGGAACGGCGTTCGTGGTTCGCCTTCATCGATCGTTTCGATCATGCGCAGTTCCGCAAGGCACGAGTAGCCCACGCCGCCCTCTTCGACAGGCTTGCCCGGTGCTCCATCGCGTTTGTTGGAAACCGTGCCGGAGCCGATGATGGTTCCCGCACACAGCGGCCTTGTCCTCGCCGCATGGGCGATCAGCGCCGGGAAATCAAAGGTCATGTCGACACCGGCGTTTGCCCGGCCAAAAGCCCTGCCGTTCAGGTCAACGCTCAGGGGCAGGTGAACCTTGCTGCCATCCCATGCATCGCCGAGCTCGTCCGGCGTTACGGCAACGGGTGAAAACGCCGACGATGGTTTGGACTGGAAGAAGCCGAAGCCCTTGGCAAGTTCGTCCGGGATCAACCCGCGCAAACTGACATCATTGACAAGCATGACGAGGCGGATTGCAGCACGCGCCTCGTCAATTGTGACGCCAATGCGCACGTCGTCGACGATGACGGCGACCTCGCCCTCCATATCTATTCCATAGGCTTCATCTGCCACGCGGATCGGCTCGCGTGGTCGGAGAAAACTGTCCGATCCGCCCTGGTAGATCAACGGGTCTGTCCAGAAGCTTTCCGGCATCCCGGCTCCACGCGCCTTGCGCACCAGCTCAACGTGATTGACATAGGCGGAGCCGTCCGCCCACTGAAATGCGCGAGGCAATGGCGACAGGGCATCGTGTTCGTGGAAGCGTTGGGACGGCACCGCGCCGAGTTCGAGGCTTCCGGCCAGCGCTTCGAGATGCGGGGAGATACGCGCCCAATTGTCGACCGCCGATTGGAGGGTCGGCACGAGAAACGAAGCATCGGTGTACCTCGTCAGGTCCTTCGTCACGACCACCAGCCTGCCGTCGCGCGTGCCATCGTTCAGTGAGGCGAGTTTCATTTGCTCTTGATCTCCTCTGACCAGTCTCCCTCCGGTGTTCCGTCGAACCGTTTCCTCAGATCTTTCCAGCAATCGGCATAATTGTCCTGAAGCGTTTCCAGTTCTGCGGCAAAGCGCGTCAGGTGCTGCGGGAAACGGGTCTCGAACATGAATGCCAGAGTATTCTCCAGGCGCTGCGGCTTGAGTTCCACCGTGGAAGCCTTGTTAAACCCCATCGCGTCGGGACCATGTGCCAGCATCATGTTGTGCAGGCTCATACCGCCGGGCACGAACCCCTCCTGCTTGGCGTCATACTGACCATATACCAGCCCCATGAATTCCGACATGATATTGCGGTGATACCACGGCGGCCGGAAACTATGCTCGGCCACCAGCCAGCGTGGCGGGAAAATGACGAAATCAACGTTTGCCGTGCCCTCTTCGCCGGATGGTGCGGTCAGAACCGTGAAGATAGACGGATCCGGATGATCGAACAGAATGGCGCCGACGGGCGAAAAAGTCCGCAGGTCGTATTTGTATGGCGCGTAATTGCCATGCCATGCGACCACGTCAAGGGGTGAATGATCCAGTAGCGTTTCGTAAAACTTGCCGCACCATTTGACATGAAGGCGGCACGCCGTCTCCTTGTCTTCGAAGGCGGCGACGGGTGTCTTGAAGTCACGCGGATTGGCAAGACAATTGGCGCCGATCGGGCCCCGGTCCGGCAGCGAGAACTTCGCGCCATAGTTTTCGCAGATATAGCCGCGGGCTTCCTCATCAAGAGCGGCAACCTTGAACATCATGCCGCGCGGTATCACGCAGATTTCCGAGGGCTCGATTTCGATGATACCCATCTCGGTGAAGATGCTGAGGCGCCCCTTCTCGGGGACCAGCAGCATCTCGCCATCGGCATTGAAGAAATAGTCGTCTTCCATATTGCGGTTGAAAGCATAGACGTGCGCCGCCATGCCCGCCTGGCCATGGACGTCGCCTGCCGTGGTCATGGTGCGGATGCCGTCGATGAACTTGGTGGGCTCGTTCGGCATCGGCGTCGGGTTCCAGCGCAGCTGGCCGATGGGGAGCTCATGATCATCGAGATTGGGCGCGGTCTTCCAGTGCTGGCGTCTTGCCGGGCTGAACCGCCCGCCATGCTTGACGGAAGGCCTGATACGATAGAGCCAGGAGCGTTCGTTGATACCGCGGGGAGCGGTGAACGGCGAGCCGGACAATTGTTCTGCATAGAGCCCGTAGGCGCAGCGCTGCGGCGAATTTTGCCCCTGTGGCAAGGCTCCCGGCAGAGATTCGGTTTCGAAATCATTGCCGAAACCCGGCATGTAATGAAGGGTCATGATCGTACCTCCCGATATTGGTACCACATTATGCATTCCTGGTGATGCCGGACCGCGAGGCGGGTTCTCTACGCTCCGGCCGAATGGGAAACCGGGTACTAGTTGCAATTGTGACGATCTATTTTGTAACTATCAACGGCAAATGGGGAGATTGCTATGATCAGGGACGAGAAGGCGCCGCCGCTGGTGCTGGAGAATTTCATACCCTACCGCCTCAACAAGGCGGCAGAGGCGGTCAGTCAACGTTTCGCCAGGCTTTACCGCGAGCAGTACGGGTTGACGCGGCCCGAATGGCGCACGCTGGCGACACTTGGTCAATTCGGCACCGCGACTGCCACAGTAATCGGCACCCATTCCTCCATGCACAAGACCAAAGTTTCAAGAGCAGTCCTGGCCCTCGAGAAGCGCCGCTGGCTGCGGCGCAAACGCGACGGGAGCGACAGGCGCATCGAGAATCTGGAACTCACGTCAGCCGGGCGCAAGGCCTATGCCGAGCTTGCCAAGGTCGCGCATCAATTCGAAACCGAACTGCTTGCGCATCTCGGGAAACGAGGCGAAAGCGGACTGATAGCAGGATTGGCCGCGTTGGAGAGGTTACATGACAGCCGATGATTCTTGAAATTCACATGAAAGATGGAGCATGATGTTTGATGCGTGATGCTGGAGCGAATGCGATGCGAACCACACTAGCTATCGATGACGACGTGCTTGCGGCAGCAAAAGGGCTGGCGGAACTCGAAAACAAGACAATCGGCGAGGTCATTTCGATGCTTGCCCGGAAATCCCTGCAGACGGCTGTCGCCAACACAAGCGAGCGCAACGGCGTACCACTGCTTGTTGTAAAGGATGGCACTCCGGTCACGATGGAATTCGTCAATCAGTTGCGCGATGAAACGTCCTGATGGCATTTTTGCTCGACGTCAATGTTCTGATCGCATTATTTGACCCAGCCCATATTCATCACAATTCCGCGCGCAACTGGTTCGCAGAAATTGGTCAGACCGCTTGGGCCACCTGCCCCGTTACGGAGAATGGCGTCGTTTCGCATTATCGGAGACCCGCGCTATCCAAATTGCCCGGTTCTCCAGCTGCCATTGCGTCGTCGTTGGCAATTTTTATGTCCAGGTCTCGCCATGAGTTCTGGCGGGACAGTATCAGCCTTATGAAGTCAAACCTGATCCGTCGAGGCTGCTGATTTCAAGTCAGATTACAGACACCTACCTTCTTGCACTTGCACGATCCAATGAAGGTCAATTGGCAACTTTTGACCGGCGCTTGGTGACCGACGCTGTGGCCGGTGGAAAAGATAACCTTCACCTGATCGCCTAGTGACCGTGCACCCTAACTTTTAAGTCTGTATCCCGTCTTGAAGATCCAGCGCAGCAGCAAGATACAGGCCAGAAGAAATGCCGCGGTCATGGCGAGGCTGATGCCGATATGCACATCCGAGAGGCTGAAAAAGCTCCAGCGGAAGCCGCTGATCAGATATACGACCGGGTTGAACAGCGTCACCTTCTGCCAGAAGGGCGGCAGCATTTCGATGGAATAGAAACTGCCGCCAAGAAAGGTCAGTGGCGTGATGATCATCAGCGGTACAAGCTGCAGTTTTTCAAAGCCGTCCGCCCATATGCCGATGATGAAGCCGAACAGGCTGAAGGTAACGGCCGTCAATACCAGGAAGAGCAGCATCATGAAGGGATGATCGATCCTCAGCGGCACGAACAGCGCGGCGGTGCCGAGGATAATGACGCCGAGAATGATCGACTTGGTCGCCGCGGCGCCCACATAGGCGATGACGATTTCCAGATAGGATACGGGTGCTGAAAGAAGCTCGTAGATCGTGCCGACGAACTTTGGAAAATAAATGCCAAATGAAGCGTTGGAGATGCTCTGCGTCAGCAGCGACAGCATGATCAGTCCGGGTACGATGAACGCGCCATAACTGACACCGCTGATTTCCGGAATGCGCCCGCCGATAGCCGAGCCGAACACGACGAAATAGAGGCTTGTGGAAATGACTGGCGATATGACGCTCTGCATGATCGTGCGCCAGGTGCGATGCATCTCGAACAGGTAGATCGCCTTGATGGCATAGAGGTTCATTTGCGTTCCCTCACGAGGTTCACGAAGATTTCTTCCAATGAACTTTCCCGCGTCTGGATATCCTTGAACCGGACACCGGCCTTGTCGAGGTCTTTCAGCAGGGCGGTTATTCCAGTGCGATCCTTTTGCGTGTCATAGTGATAGATGAGTTCGCCACCATCGGCGGATAGCTCAAGCTCGTATCTGGCCAATGCTTCCGGCACTTCACCGCGTTTTTCCTGGAGAAACAGCCGCAGCTGCTTCTTGCCGAGAGAGCGCATCAGCTCCGCTTTCTCTTCGACGAGAATGATTTCGCCGTGGCTGATGACGCCAATGCGATCGGCCATCTGCTGGGCCTCTTCGATATAATGAGTGGTCAGGATGATGGTGACACCGGACTCGCGCAGCGCCCGCACGACATTCCACATGTCACGTCTCAGCTCCACATCGACACCCGCGGTAGGCTCGTCCAGAAAAAGTATCTCCGGTTCGTGCGACAGCGCCTTGGCGATCATCACGCGGCGCTTCATACCGCCCGACAGGGTGATGATCTTCGAATCCCTCTTTTCCCACAAGGAGAGTTCTTTCAGGATCTTTTCTATGTGCGCGGGCTTCGCCGGTTTGCCGAAGAGGCCGCGACTGAAGCTGACGGTGTTCCAGACAGTCTCGAATGCGTCCGTCGTCAGTTCCTGCGGCACGAGCCCGATCTTGCTCCTGGCGGCGCGATATTCCTTGATGATGTCATGGCCGTCAGCAAGGATCGTTCCGGACGTTGGATTGACAATACCGCAGATCGCGGAAATGAGCGTGGTCTTGCCGGCACCATTTGGCCCCAGCAACGCGAATATTTCGCCGTGACGGATGTCGAGATTGATGTTCTTCAGCGCTTCGAAACCAGTAGCGTAGGTTTTATAGAGGCCAGAGACAGAGATAGCTGAGGACATGAATTTACCTGGAAAGGAACTTCGGTCTGGACGTATCTGATGGAACGACATGCAAGGCGCCGGAGCGCCCCTTGAGAATGGTGTTCCTTATATGGTGTTGAATAAGGTTTTACAAACCGGCATTGCTGACATTGATGTCAGCAGGATCGATGCGCGGCACAGAAAACCCGGCCCAAGCCGGCTTTTCGTGGTTCAGGCTTTTGCCGGTTCGCCCCGTACTTCCCGCATGCTCGGCAGGAAGATCGTCAACAATCCCAGAAACGGCAGATAAGAACAGATCGTATAGACATAATCGATACCCCTGGCATCGGCAACGAAGCCGAGCACCGCAGCGGCAATGCCGGCCATGCCGAAGGCAAAGCCAAAGAAGATCCCCGCGATCATTCCGACCCGGCCGGGCACAAGCTCCTGGGCAAAAACGACGATAGCAGGGAAGGCGGACGAGAGGATGAAGCCGATGAACACCGTGAGCACGCCTGTCCATAAAAGGTTCGCATAGGGCATCATGAGTGTGAAAGGCAGGACACCCAGTATCGAGAACCAGATGACGGCCTTCGTGCCGATCCTGTCGCCGATCGGACCGCCAAGGACAGTGCCGACAGCAGCGGCGCCGAGAAACAGGAACAGCATCATCTGCGATTGCTGCACGGAGATGCCGAACTTATGGATCACGTAGAAGGTGTAATAGCTCGAGATACTCGCAAGATAGATGTTCTTGGTGAAGACAAGCAGCGTCAGGATCAAAAGCGATGTGATCACCTTCTTGCGTGGCAGTTTCAGGACCTTGCTGGCGGCAGGTCTATTGGCATTGGCGAGGCGGTAGCGCTGATACCAGTTGCCAACCTGATAGAGGATGATCATGCCGATCAGAGCCGCCGCGGAAAACCAGGCAATGCTTTGCTGGCCGCGTGGCAGGACGATGAAGGCGGCAAGCAACGGCCCAAGCGCCGTACCGAAATTGCCGCCGACCTGGAAGAATGATTGTGCCAGGCCGTGACGACCGCCGGAAGCGAGGCGCGCGACGCGCGAGGACTCGGGGTGGAAGATCGATGAGCCGATGCCAATGAAAGCGGCGCCGGCGAGCAGCATGACATAGTGGGTCGCAATGGACAAAAGACCGAGCCCGACCAGGGAGAATGCCATGCCGACGGTCAGCGAATAAGGCATTGGATGCTTATCGGTATAGGTGCCGACGACGGGTTGCAACAGGGACGCCGTCACCTGGAACGTCAGTGTCAGAAAGCCGATCTGCTTGAAATTCAGGCCATAGTTCTCCTTGAGCATCGGATAAATGGCTGCAAGCAGCGACTGCATCATATCATTGAGGAAATGGCAGAAGCTGACCGCAAAGATGATGGCGAATACAGTGTTCTCGGCGGAAGAGCGCTGGGCAGGCAGGGCGGTATCGGTCATCGGGCGTTTCCATCACAGAAGATGGGGTGCTACCGCAGATCGGCCACCCTCTTGCGACACTGATATACCTGTTGCGCGCACCCTGCTTTCGTGGTTTGGTCCAATTCTTTCTCAAGTGGGCCAAATTATGCGCTATCAAACCTTTGCTGCCAGCAATGCGGCGGGCGTTGAACTTGAACAACTCCACAGGCTCCGGCTCGACTGGCTTGAGCAGGCGGAGGGCGATGTCTTCGCCCTTGCCGCGCACTACCCATCCGGCTTTCATATCCCGGATCATCATCACAGCCAGTCGCAACTGCTCCACGCCATCACAGGTGTTGCCATGGTGACGACGAAGTTTGGCCGCTGGATGGTACCGCCCGGTCATGCATTATGGCTGCCGGCGGGGATCGAGCACGCGGTGGACATGCTCGGCGACCTCTCCATGCACTCGATCTATGTGCGGCCGCAAGCCGTCGCCGGCCTGAAGAGCCATCTGCACGTGGTCGGACTGACGCCGCTGATGGACAACCTTATTCGCGAGGCTGTGGCTGCGCCGGCCGAAGCGCCAACGGATACGCGCACGACCTTTGTCATGGGGCTGCTGCTGCATGAAATCCCGAACTTGCCGGAGCGGCCTTTGGGATTGCCCTTCCCGGAAGACAGGCGGCTGGCGGCACTGTGCCGGGGTTTTCTCAAGGACCCGTCGCCCCACACCAATATCGATGACTGGGCTGACAGGCTTGGCATGAGCCGGCGCACATTCACCCGCATGTTCCGCCGGGAAACAGGCTTGAGCCTTTCGACATGGCGCCAGCAGGCTTGCCTCCTGGCGGCGCTGCCACGGCTGACAGAAGGTGAGCCGGTGACAAGTGTCGCACTCGATCTCGGCTATAATAGCGTGCCGGCCTTTACAACCATGTTCAAGCGCATGCTTGGCGCGCCGCCGCGGCATTATCTTTACTCGGCAGCCTGAACTCTCGGACCCGGCACGTAGTTGAGGATCGGCCCGAGCCAGCGCTCAACCTGTTCGACCGGCATCTGTTTGCGTACGGAATAATCCTCGACCTGGTCGCGTTCGACTTTGGCGACGCCAAAGTAATATGATTCCGGATGGCCGATATAAATGCCCGAAACGGATGAGCCCGGCCACATGGCGAAGCTTTCAGTCAGGCGGACGTTGATCTGCGCCTCGGCATCAAGGATGCGGAACAGCGTCGCCTTCTCGGTATGATCCGGCTGGGCCGGATAACCCGGCGCGGGGCGGATGCCACGATAGGGTTCGCCGATTAGTTCCTCGGGCGAAAGGTTTTCATCCGGTGCATAGGACCAGAACTCCTTGCGGACCCTCTCGTGCATCAGTTCGGCAAAGGCCTCGGCGAAACGATCCGCCAGCGCCTTGACGAGGATGGAGGAATAATCATCGTTGGCGCGCTCGAAGCGCTCGGCGATGGCGATTTCCTCGATCCCCGCGGTGACGACGAAAGCGCCCATATAGTCCTTGACGGCGCTATCTTCGGGCGCGATGAAATCGCTGAGCGCCACATTCGGCCGGCCGTCACGCTTGGAGAGCTGCTGGCGCAGGGTGTAGAACGTCGCAAGTTCCTCGCTTCGGCGCTCGTCGGCAAAGACGCGGATATCGTCGCCGACTGTGCCTGCGGGCCAAAGCCCCACGACAGCTTTGGGATTGAACCACTTTTCCGCGATGATTTTCTTGAGCATGGCCTGGGCATCGTCGAACAATTGCCGGGCGGCTTCGCCCTGCTTGTCGTCGTCGAGGATGGCGGGATAGCGGCCTTTCAGCTCCCAGGTCTGGAAGAACGGCGTCCAGTCGATATAGCGGGCGATTTCCGCCAGATCGTAGTTTTCGAAGACACGCGTGCCGATGAAACTCGGCCTGGTCGGTTCATACGCGGTCCAGTCGATCTTGTGCGCATTGGCGCGGGCCCTTGCCAAGGGCAGGCGCTGCTTGTCGGCCTCGTTGCGAGCATGTGCATCGGCAACCTTGATATACTCGGCCTCGACCGCTTCGATGTAGCCGGGCCTGGTCTCGTTCGAAAGAAGGTTCGAGACGACGCCAACCGCGCGGCTCGCATCGGTGACATAGATGGTCTGGCCCTTGTTGTAGCGAGGATTGATCTTGACCGCGGTATGCACGCGGCTCGTCGTGGCGCCGCCGATCAAAAGCGGAATGTCGAAGCCCTCGCGCTCCATTTCGGAGGCAACATGCACCATCTCATCCAGTGACGGGGTGATCAGGCCGGAAAGCCCGATAATGTCGACCTTTTCGTCGCGGGCGGTCTGCAGGATCTTTGTTGCAGGCACCATGACGCCAAGATCGATGATCTCGTAATTATTGCAAGCGAGGACGACACCCACGATATTCTTGCCGATATCATGCACGTCGCCCTTCACGGTAGCCATCAGCACCTTGCCGGCGCTGGTCCGTTCACCCGTGCCGCCATTGGCAAGCTTCTCTGCTTCCATGTATGGAAGCAGAAGTGCCACCGCCTGTTTCATGACACGCGCCGATTTGACGACCTGCGGCAGGAACATCTTGCCTGCGCCGAAGAGATCGCCGACCACATTCATGCCTGCCATCAATGGCCCCTCGATTACATGCAAGGGACGCTCCGCCTCGAGCCGCGCCTCTTCCGTATCGACATCGATGAACTCGGTTATGCCATTGACCAGCGCGTGCTCGATGCGCTTGGCGACGCTCCATTCGCGCCAGGCGAGATCGCGTTCGCGTGCTTCCTTGCCGGCAGAACCCTTGTAGCGCTCGGCGAGATCGAGCAGCCGCTCGGTTGCATCGTCGCGACGATTGAGCACCACATCTTCGCAGGCCTCGCGCAGTTCAGGGTCGATGGATTCATAGACCGCCAGCTGACCCGCATTGACGATACCCATGTCCATGCCGTTCTGGATGGCGTGGTAGAGGAACACTGCATGCATCGCTTCGCGCACGGGCTCATTGCCGCGGAACGAGAAGGAGAGATTGGAGATGCCGCCGGAAATATGCACGTGCGGCAAGGTCTCGATGATCTGCTTGGTTGCCTCGATGAAGGCAACGCCATAGCCGTTGTGTTCTTCGATGCCTGTGGCAACCGCGAAAACATTCGGGTCGAAGACGATGTCTTCCGGCGGAAAGCCGGCGTCCCTGGTCAGGAGCTCATAAGCGCGTGTACAGATGGCGACTTTACGCTCCAGCGTATCGGCCTGCCCCTCCGTATCGAAAGCCATGACGACGACCGCAGCACCATAGGCACGCACTTTTTTTGCGTGATCAAGAAAAGCCTGTTCGCCTTCCTTCATGGATATCGAATTGACCAGGGGCTTGCCCTGAACGCATTTCAATCCGGCCTCGATGACATCCCATTTCGAACTGTCGATCATGACGGGAACGCGGGCGATATCCGGCTCGGCAGCGATAAGATTGAGGAAGTCGACCATGGCCTTTTCGCTGTCGATCAAGCCTTCATCCATATTGATATCGATGATCTGTGCGCCATTGGCGACCTGATCGCGCGCAACGTCCAGTGCCGTCGCAAAATCGCCCGCAGTGATGAGCTTGCGGAATTTTGCCGAGCCGGTGATGTTGGTGCGTTCACCGACATTGACAAAGGGAATGTCCTTGGTCAGCGTGAAGGGTTCGAGGCCCGACAGCCGCATATGGGTTTCCGTCTCGGGAATTTCGCGCGGTTTGTATTTGCCAACGGCTTGGGCGATCGCCTTGATATGGTCCGGTGTCGACCCGCAGCAGCCACCTACGACGTTCAGCAGACCCTCGCTGGCGAAGCCCTCAAGCTGCGCTGCCATCGCTTGCGGGCTCTCGTCGTACTGACCGAATTCATTGGGCAGGCCGGCATTGGGATAGGCGCAGACGAATGTATCGGCGACACTGGAGATCTCCGCCAGATGCGCACGCATTGCATTTGCGCCGAGTGCACAATTGAGGCCGATGGTGAACGGCCTGGCGTGACGCACCGAATGCCAGAACGCGGTCGGCGTCTGCCCGGAGAGTGTCCGGCCCGACAGGTCCGTGATCGTACCGGAAATCATTACCGGAAGGGTGATGCCCTTTTCGCCGAACACCTCGTTGGTGGCGAAGATCGCGGCCTTGGCGTTGAGCGTGTCAAAGATGGTTTCGATAAGGATTATATCAGCACCGCCATCGACAAGGCCGCGCACCTGTTCCGCATAAGCAATGCGCAGATCGTCAAAGGTCACAGCGCGGTAGCCGGGATTGTTGACATCCGGGGAGATCGAAGCCGTTCTATTGGTGGGCCCGAGTGCCCCGGCGACGAAGCGGCGACGGCCGTCCTTCTGCTCGGCCTTCAATGCGGCACGGCGGGCAAGCCGCGCACCATCGCGGTTCAGATCATATACGACCTCTTCCATGCTGTAGTCTGCCTGGGCGATGGTCGTCGAAGAAAATGTATTGGTCTCGAGAATATCGGCACCAGCCATAGCGTAGGCGTAATGGATATCTTCGATCGCCTGCGGCTGCGTAAGAATGAGGAGGTCGTTATTGCCTTGGAGATGGCAGGAGCAATCGGCAAATCGATCGCCGCGAAAATCATCCTCATTGAGGCCAAGTCCCTGGATTTGCGTGCCCATCGCGCCATCGAGAATCAATATCCGCTCCTGCGCCGCCCTGGTGAGGGCAGCGAAAACTTCGGAGCCGTCCCTTGGAGCACCCATGGGACCGAACAACTTATCGACAGCAATATTCATGATCCGGCACGCCTGCATTTCCACAATCTGGATGAAGCGGCAAACTCACATAAAGATATGTTTATGTCAACAAGCGAACTCTAAGTGCGCCAGGAAATGTCGCAAACACGTAGAGCTCTGAGCAATCGCGCTGCTTGCAAAGCGGCAATGTGCTGTATATATTAAGGCAAGTTGCCGTTCCGGTGGAGGTGTCAAAATGTCGAGAACCATCGCTGAAGAAGTCGCCCGAAAGCTCGGGGGAGCCGTCGTGCTCGGAACCGAAATTCATTCGCAAGCTGATCTGGCGACCGCTGTACGCAACCGACTGCCCCTGAGTGCCTTGAAGGGATTGACCCTCGCCGGGATGAGCAACCAGGAGATAGAACAATTGGTGATTCCGCAGCGCACGCGGCGGCATCGCGCCGACAAAAAGCAACCGCTAACGGTGGACGAATCAGACAGGGCAGTCCGTTTGGTGCGCATCCAGACGCTCGCGGAAGAAACGTTCGGCGACAAGGAGAAGGCTAACCGCTGGCTGAGGGGAACTCTGGCCGAACTCGGCGGGGAAACGCCGCTCGTGATCGCCCAGACCGAGGCCGGCGCGCGCGTCATCGAAACGATCCTTGGCAAAATTGCTTGGGGTGCCGCCGCTTAGAGCTTCTTGCGGTGATGCGACTTTGGCGATTATCCGGCAAGCAGCATGCGGAGACTTTCGACGGCGGCTATGGATTGCTGTTCGATGGCCGCTGGAACAGCATCGGGCATGCGGTGACCTATTGCGCGACGTCTCCCGCCCTTTGTGTCTTGGAAAAACTGGTACATATTGAAGATCCGGCACTGTTGCCTGAGCTCATCATGGTGACCTATGAGGTTTCGGACGATCTTCCCGTCGAGAAGGTTGCAGCTGAAACTTTGCCCTTAGACTGGCGGCGCCAGGAAGGACTGACCCAGCGCATGGGCGACGAGTGGCACCGAGCCAAAACATCGCCGCTGCTGATGGTGCCATCAGCGATCGTTCCTATTGCCGGTTCACCCGATCTCAACGTGCTGATCAATCATTCGCATCAATTGGCTGCGAAGATCAAAGTTCTCGCGCTGGAGCCGTTCACGCTCGACGCCCGACTGCTTTAGATGTTCGGCTGGATTTCACATCACCGCCGACTGCGGCAGGATGAAGGGTACTTGCCTGCTGGGCAAAGCTCCGACTTTCAACGCGCATTCATAAACGCGAAGAATGCGGTCGTCAGTCAGCACTTCCTGAGCCGTGCCGACACAATCCACGCGGCCCCCGTGCATGACGACGACGCGATCCGCATACATCGACGTCAGGTTGAGATCATGCAGGATCGCGATTACCCCGCCGCCGCGTGTGGCGAAGGCACGGGCAATCTGCATGATGATGAGCTGATGCTTGATATCCAGACTGGAAACGGGCTCGTCCAGAAAGAGGAAGCGCGGCTGGTCGTCCAGAACCGGCTGCCAGACCTGGCAGAGAACGCGCGCAAGTTGGACGCGCTGCTGTTCGCCTCCGGAAAGCTCCTGGTAGAAGCGGCCGCCAAAGCCGGCAAGATCGACGAGTGCCAGCGCCTCGTCCGGAAGATCTGCGGCGACGTGAGGCGCTGCGCCGGAACGGCCGCTGGTCAGACCGAGCCTGACGATTTCGCGTACGGTGAAGGGAAATGACAACGAGGTCGATTGCGGCAGGATCGCCCGCATAGCCGCCATTTGCCAAGGTTTGAGATGGCTGAGGGAGTGTCCGTTGATCGTGATCTTTCCGGCAAATGGCAGATCGCCGGAAAGGGCCCGCATCAGGGTCGTCTTTCCGGAACCGTTCGGGCCGACGATGACAGTCATCTCCCCCGCCTGGGCATTGAAGCTGACATCTTTGATAATCGTCTTGCGTCCGAGAATGACGCTGACGTTGGAAACGCTAATCATTGTCAAAGATCCACAATGCCGCGGCGGCGCAGCAATATCCACAGGAAGACAGGTGCGCCCACGGCTGCCGTAACGATGCCGATCGGCAATTCGGACGGCGCGACGATGGTGCGGCTGACGGCATCCGCCAGCAGCAGCAGGCTTGCCCCGAGAAGCGCCGACGCGGGCAGCAGATAACGATGGTCCGGGCCGATGATCAGCCGAAGCAGATGCGGCACGACGACACCGACGAAGCCGATGCCACCGCTGACGGCGACGGAGGCGCCGGTTGCCGCAGCGACCACGACAATGGCGATGCGCTTGAAACGCTGGACAGGAATACCGAGGTGGCTTGCCGAGGCTTCACCGAGTGCGAGCCCATTGAGGCCGCGCGCGAGAAAGGGCGAAATTGCGAGCGCGGATACGATGAAGGGCCCGGCCGCCGCCATCTTGGGCCAGTTGGAGCCGGCGAGCGACCCCAGTGTCCAGAACGTCAGATCGCGCAACTGCCTGTCATCGGCGAGAAATGTCAGAAGACCGATATAGGCCAAGGCCATGGCGCCAAGGGCGATGCCTGCCAGCAGCATCGTGGCAATCGAGGTCTGCCCCCGTCTCGTGGCAACCGCATAGAGAATGAGCGTGAAGACGAGCGCTCCGAAGAACGCTGCGACTGGCAGGGCATAGAAACTGAAGATGGCGATGAATGGCGCAAGAATTGTCCCGCCAAGAACGATGACGCTGACCGCACCAAGGCCTGCACCAGCCGACACGCCGACGATGCCGGGATCCGCAAGCGGGTTGCGGAAAAGGCCCTGCATCACCGCGCCGGATACGGCCAGCGAAGCACCGATCAATGCGCCGAGAACGATCCGCGGCAGGCGGATATCATAGATGATGATGCTGTCGCGCAGGGATAGAACATCACTGTCCCCTGGCAGCAACGCCGTGATTGCCGAGACGAGCGACGCATCGGAGGCCCCTGCGGCAAGGCTGAACACGATCGTCACGAGCAATGCAAAGGCCAGCGCGGCGATGACGAGCCTGGCGAGGAACGACCGGTCGCCCTCGGCGCGTGTGCTGCCACCCTGTTCCGATCGTAGAGCAGCCGGTCTCATCAGCGCCGACTCACTCATTGGCTGACTTCGTTGCCGTAAAGTGACTTGGCAAGATCGTGCACGGCCTTTGCCGTCCGCGGACCGAAGCCGAGCAGATATTGCCCGCCCATGCGCACGATGGTCTTCGATTGTCCCGCAGGCGTCGCCGCAATCGCCGTATTGGCGAGAAGGTCGGCATCGGTGGTGGTGCGCGGCCCGCCCCCGTCCATGACAAGAATGACATCGGGCCTGGCTGTAAGGATGGCCTCTTCTGTCATCGTCTTGTAGCCGGTGTATCCGGTGACGACATTTTCCGCGCCGGCAAGCCCGATAATACCGTCAGCAGCTGTGTTGGTGCCTGCGGCCATGATCTTGCCACCGGCGGCACTGAGGACGAAAAGCACCCGTTTGCGTATCTTGACGTTTTTGGTTTCGGCCTGTGCCGCCTCCAGTTCCTGCTCGACCTTGGCAGAGAGCTTCCGGGCCTTGTCATCGACACCAAGCGCCTTGCCGACGATGCGGATTTTTTCCGATACGCTTGCCGCCGTGTAGTTTTCGGGAACGAACACGAAGGGTACGCTTGCTTTCTTCAGGACATCGATGGCCTCCCGCGGACCGGAACCTTCGACGGCGATGATCGCGGTCGGATTGATCGACAGGACGCCTTCCGGCGACAGCGCGCGCATATAGCCCACATCGGGAATCTTGTGTGCCGCTTCAGGAAAGACGCTGGTCGTATCGCGACCAACGAGCCGACCCTCTTCACCCAGATCGAAAATGATTTCGGTGATGGACCCGCCGATGGAAACGACACGGCTTGCATCAGGAATGGGGCCGGAGATTTCGTCTGCCAAAGACGCGGCGGGCGCTGCCAGAATGGCGAGGCACGCGGCAACGAGCGGGAGCTTCATCATCGCCATTTCCTATGCAGCCTCGCGCATCAGGCGCGGCAGAGCTTCGACGAGCTGGCGCCAGTCCTGGCGCTCGCCAGAACCCTCGTGCCTCTTGCCAAAGAACTGAATGATCATTTCACCCTCGCCGCCATAGGCTTCGAGCGAGGTGACATGGCCGTCCTTGGTCGGTTTGCGTACGGCCCACAGCTCGGCAATATGGTCTGTGCGCAGGTGCATATGAAATGTTTCGTCAAGAATGTTGATCCACGGACCCATCGGCTTCACGTTTTGGATCGGTCCGGAATGGATCTGGATGCAGCCACGATTGCCGACGAAGCACATGATAGGCAGCTGCGCTTGCGCGGCGTCGTGCATCATCGTGATCAGCGCACCCGTATCGAGCTGCCACGCAAAATCCTGCCCAATCACCTGCACCGCCTGATGGCGTGTCATGTTGAAGGAGCGCAGGATACCGAAAAATTCGTGCACGTCCTTCATCTGGGTCCAGCGGTCGCGTAACGCGGCGGCGTCCAGCTTCTCCAGCTCAAGGGTCTTTTCCTCGGGCTTTGCAAGCGGCGTCAATTCCACGCTTTGCGACTGATCGTCGAGGCGCAGCTTGGCGACGAGGGAGTGATAGGCTTCTACATTGGAGTTTGGACGCAGGTGAATCTTGTGAATGGCCTCACCGGCCGCATCGAAGAACTGCATGCTGCGGCGAATGTCTTCGCCGTCCTGCTTTTCCACTGCAAAGCCATGGGCCCATGAATTCGGGAAAAGCCGCATGTCGATCTGTTCACCGAGCATCATGCATGCGTGCTTGCCGACGATTGGCTTGTCATAGATGCCGATCTTCTCGTGCACGGCGCTCTCATTGCGGGTAAGTGCCATGACTTCGCCCAATGCCTCGATCTCGGTCAGGAACGTTTCGATACGAGGGCTGATGCGTATGACGTTGAGACCGCAATAGGAAGCCACCAGATCGGCTTCAGAGATCTGCAGCTGCTGCGCAAGATCGCGCTCGCGCATCTTCGGATTATCTGCCCTCGCCTGGCGGATCGCCTCGGGTGTGGGTTTTGCAGCGTCAGTCATGTCTCGAGCCCATTCGTTTCTTGCTACTTGTTGAGGATCAGTTTGCCCTGCCGGGTGATCTTGAGCCGGTAAAGCGAGCCTGCATGTTCGATGCCGACCTCGGTTGAGCCGTCGAACAGAATATCACTGCCAAAAACGCGGATATCGGATTGGACTGGCTGGGTGAAACTGGAGCGCATCTGCGCCACGTTGGGGACACGGACCTGCATATCGATGATGTGACGTCGGGACATGGCGTTTGGCCTTCCTGCTCCTCCGCGGGGGATGTTCCCCTGAAACTTGATGTCTATACTCACCTTTATGTCTCAACTGAAATAGGAGTCAACTACTCATATTAAGCGATATCGAAAAAGACCGACGTTGGAGGCTGTGCCCTGGACGTGGACGGAAAGAAAAAGGGCCCCATCGGGCCCTTTCGCATTCCAACGTCAATCCGTTGCTGATCAGAAGGGAGAATCCGGAAAGTAGAATTCCTTGGCGTTTTCCTTGGTGACAAGCGTCGCATCGAGAATGTACTTGCCGCGTACCGGAACCTGATCGTAGAAGTTCGCAACGGTCAGTTCCATTGCTGTCGCGATCATCGATGGCGGATAGAGAACGTTGATCGGTGTCATGGCGTCGCCATCGGCAACGCGCTTGATCATATCCTTCATGCCGGCACCGCCGATAACCATCTTGATGTCGGTGCGCTTGGCCTGACTGATGGCTTCGAGGACGCCAACGGCCATGTCGTCGTCCTGGCACCAGACAGCGTCGATCTTCGGAAACTTGGTCAGGTAATCCTGCATGATCTTGAATGCATCGTCGCGGGACCAGTTGCCGAACTGCTTGTCGAGAACCTTGATGCCACTTCCGGCAATCGCGTCGTCGAAGCCCTTCTGGCGCTCTTCGTCGATGACGATGGGCAGACCACGAATAACCACGACGTCGCCCGTCTTGAGCGTGTTCTTCAGATATTCGCCGGCGACACGGCCAAGTTCAGGGTTATTGCCGGCAACATAGAGATCCTGGATGGTCGGATCCGACAAGGCGCGGTCAACCACAGTGACGAACACACCCTTTTCCTTGACCTGACGCAGCGGATCGGTCAGTTCGTCGGAATTGTGCGGCAGGGTAACGAGAGCGTCGATTCCCTGTGTCGTCAGATCCTCGAGTGCATTGGCCTGCGAGGCGCCGTCAGGTGAAGTCTTGATGGTGATCTTCAATCCCGGATGTGCAGTTTCAAGCAGCTTTGCTGCCCGTTCGGCGTGGTAAACGACGCCGCCGGTCCAGCCGTGGTCAGCTGCCGGAATCGACACGGCGATATTGACTTCCTTGTCCTGCGCGTAGGCGAAGGTCATGGTCGAGGCGAGTGCTGCCCCGGCAAGACCGATCAAGAGTTTACGCATTAAATTTCTCCCAGTTTCAGATTAGGCCTTGATTGCGGATCGGTGGCGGCCCTTTCCCCCGTCCCGTTTAGGCTATGACGGTATTCAGGTCATAGCGGTTTGCAAATGGCGGTTTTCTCGTTTGCGGTTTTCATGAAGCATAATTTCCAGTGAACAGCTGCCTCACTTCTTCTTCTGCAGCGTGCGCTGAACGAGCATGGCGATGATAATAATCGTGCCCTGTACGGCTCCGATCAGATATTCACTGACGATGTTCGAAAGCACCATGATATTGCCGACGATCTCCAGCATGAACGCGCCGCAGATCGTGCCCCATATACGGCCGACGCCGCCCCGAAGCGCGGTACCACCGATAACCACGGCGGTAATTGCCTGGAGTTCCCACAGCATGCCGGTCGTGGTTGTCGCGGCGCCAAGGCGCGGGACATAGACGACCACGGCTATGGCGACGCAGATGCCCTGGATGATATAGGTCATGGCGCGAACGCGGTTGACGTGAATACCCGAGTACTTTGCCACATCCTCGTTTGAACCCACCGCGATCACATGCCGGCCGAACGATGTCTTGTAGAGAATGAACGCTCCGAGCAGTCCGGCCGCAATGATGATCCAGACCGGGATTGGCAGGCCAAGGAACACGCCCGTATAGACCGGACGGAACATGTTGCGCATGGCAATGGACTTCATCGCTATGGAACCGCCGTCCGCGAGCCATACCGTCACTGACCGGAAGATCGCCATGGTGCCGAGCGTAACGATGAAAGGTTCGATCTTGCCAATGGTGATGACCGCGCCATTAAGCAATCCGGCAAGCGCACCGACCCCGATTGCGACGGCAACGCCGGCGGCCAGCATCAAAACATCGCCATCTATCGAAGCCGAGTTCAGGAACAGGATCATGATGCCGGCGACAAGCGCAGCCATCGACCCGACCGAAAGATCAAGCCCGCCTGCGGAGATGACGAATGTGGCACCAATCGCGATGATCGCGATGAAGGAGGACCGGGTTAGAACGTTGAGCAGGTTGTCGATCGAAAGAAAGTTCGGATTTACCAGCGCGCCGAGAACGAACAAGGCGGCGAGCGCCAGGAATGGCGCAACGGCCGTCTTGTCGAGATCCGCCAGCTTGCGGCCAAAGCCGCGTGTGTCGGTGATTGTTTTTGTATCGCTCATGCGTTCCCCGCACTGTAAAGCTCTGCTTCGTTGATCTTGACGCCAGTGGCGTAGACGACGATCTCGTCTTCGGTCATTGCATCGCCGGTAACCTCTCCGACAATCCGAGCCGACCGCATGACGAGGATGCGGTGGCAGATGCCGATGAGTTCCTGCATTTCAGACGAGATGACGATGACCGATTTGCCCGCCTTGGCGAGGTCTGCAATGAATTTGTAGATTTGTTCCTTGGTGCCGATGTCGATGCCACGCGTGGGTTCATCGATGATGACGATGCTGGGCTCCAGCAGCATCATCTTGGCCAGGAGCAGCTTCTGCTGGTTGCCGCCGGAAAGCTGGCCGGCGAGGAGGTCGCGCCGGCGCGCGCGGATGTCGAAATCGCTGACCGCCTTGTCGAGGCTGGCATCCTCGCGCCTGCGTTCGATGAGCGGTCCCCTGGTGAATTTCTCCAGCGTCGCCAGCGTGAGATTGGTACGCAGGTCCTGCGAAAGGAGCAGCCCTTTCCCTTTGCGGTCCTCGCTGAGATAAACGATCCCGGCCGCCATGCTGTCGCGCACGGTATGAAACGTGACAGGTTTCCCGTTGAGTTTGACTTCACCATGAGCCGTACGCAGCCCGACGATGCCTTCGAGGAGCTCGGTTCGTCCTGCGCCGATCAGTCCGGCAAAGCCGAGTATTTCGCCCTTGCGCAGGTTGAAAGATGCATCGCGGGCATAGCCCGGAACATTGAAATTGGCGACTTCAAGCACGTTCTGGCGGCTCGCCGTGTCCTCGCGTTCCGGATAGAGTTTCGACATGTCACGACCGACCATCAGCCGCGCCATGTCGACCGGCTGCAATTGCGAGGCCTCGCGCGTGGCGACGAGCTTGCCATCGCGCAGCACCGTGATGCGGTCGGCGATCGCGCCGACTTCCGGCAGACGATGCGAGATGTAGAGAATGGCCACGCCCTTGTCCCTGAGATCACGAATGACCTTCAGCAGCGCTTCGGTCTCGAACGGCGTCAGCGATGCGGTGGGCTCATCGAAGATGACGACGCGATGCGGCACCTGAAGCGCCCGGGCGATCTGCACCAATTGCCGCCGTGCGATGGAAAGCCGCGAAATCTGCGTCGTCGGATCGATGTCGGCGCCAAGGCTTTGCACGGCTTCGGCAGACTGGCGGTTCATCTCGCGGTCATTCACCATGAGGCCGCGTTTCAACTCGCGGCCCATGAAGATGTTCTGCGCTACCGTAAGATCAGGCGCGAGCAGGATCTCCTGATGCACCAGAACGAGGCCGCGGTGCTCCGCGTCGACGGGGCCGGCAAAAGTCACCGGCTCACCGTCGATCGCCACTGTGCCCCGCGTTGGCTTGAGATGCCCGCTGAGGAGCTTCATCAATGTCGATTTGCCAGCACCGTTCTCGCCAATGATCGCGTGGACTTCACCGGGCATGATCGTCAGGCTGATATCGGTCAGCACCTCGACTGGCCCGAACGCCTTGGCTATGCCGCGCGCTTCGAGCACCGGCACTGTCGCAGGCCTGGTGGTTTGGTTGCCGCTCATCACACCTTCGTCCAAACGCCGCCGGCCTTCGACGATTTCACGGCAGCTTCGATGAATTCCATACCCGCAAGACCGTCCTCGACAGTCGGAAAGAAGACATCCTTCGGCGGCTTCTTGCCGGTGCGCGCGGCGAGGATGGCTTGCGCTGCCTCCGTGTAGATATTCGCAAAGCCTTCAAGATAGCCTTCCGGATGGCCGGACGGAACACGCGTCAGGCGTGCCGCCTCAGGGGATGCGCCGGCACCGCCGCGCGTGAGCAACTGTTTCGGCTTGCCGAAAGGCGTGTACCAGAGATAGTTCGGATCGGCCTGCGTCCATTCTAGCCCGCCCTTGGTGCCATAGATGCGCAGCTTCAAGCCGTTCTCATTGCCCGGCGCCACCTGGCTCGCCCAGATCATGCCCTTCGCGCCGCCTTCGAAACGCATGAGGATCTGAACATCGTCATCGAGCACCCTGCCCTCGCCGAAACTGGTCAGCTCGGCGCAAAGCTGCTTGAGCTTGAGGCCCGAAACGAAACAGGCAAGATTATAGGCGTGGGTGCCGATATCGCCAATGGCTCCGCCTGCGCCCGAACGCTTCGGATCGATGCGCCACTCGGCCTGCTTGTTGCCCGTGGCTTCGGTTTTTTCCGTCATCCAATCCTGCGGGTATTCCGCCTGTACCACGCGAATGTCGCCGAGCAACCCCTTTGCCACCATGGCGCGCGCCTGACGCATCATCGGATAGCCAGTGTAATTATGGGTAACAACGAACAGCTTGCCTGTCTTGCCGACCAGCGAAACCAGCTCCTTTGCCTCCTTGACGGTAGTGGTCAGCGGCTTGTCGCAGATGACGTGAATTCCGGCTTTCAGGAAGGCCTTGGCCGCCGGAGCGTGCATATGGTTGGGCGTGACGATGGATACCGCTTCAATACCGTCCGGACGTTTTGCCTCGGCCTTGGCCATCTCCTCGAAGGACGCATAGGCGCGGTCTTCGGCGATGCCGATTTCCTTCGCGGAAGCCTTGGCGCGCGCCGGATCCGACGAGAGCGCACCCGCGACGAACTCGTACTGATCATCCATGCGCAGCGCGATGCGGTGGACTGCGCCGATGAAGGCGCCCTGCCCGCCACCGACCATGCCGATACGAATGCGGCGGCTTGCAGTTTTTTCCCTCGATGCCCCGATAGCCATTGTTTGATCCTCTTACTTCAAGCCAAGAATACGGCGATTGGCCGCGTCGTCGGTGCCGGAGCCGGCGAAATCATCGAAGGCACGCTCGGTAACGCGAATCAGGTGGGCGTCGATGAACTGAGCCCCTTCGCGTGCGCCGTCCTCCGGGTGTTTCAACGCGCATTCCCATTCAAGTACCGCCCAGCCATCGAAATCATTGGCGGTCAATTTCGAGAATACCGCTCCGAAATCGACTTGCCCGTCGCCGAGCGAGCGGAAGCGGCCCGCACGATTGACCCACGACTGGTAGCCGCCATAGACGCCCTGCCGTCCGGTAGGATTGAACTCGGCGTCCTTGACGTGGAAGGCTTTGATCTTCTCATGGTAGATGTCGATGAACTCGAGATAGTCGAGCTGCTGCAGGACGTAATGAGACGGATCATAAAGCAGGTTGGCGCGCGGATGGTTTTTCGTGCTTTCCAGAAACATTTCGTAGGTGATGCCGTCGTGCAGGTCTTCGCCAGGGTGGATCTCATAGGCGGCATCGACGCCATGCTCGTCGAAATAATTCAGAATGGGCGTCCAGCGTTTTGCCAGTTCGTTGAATGCGGCTTCGACGAGACCTGCCGGACGCTGCGGAAACGGGTAAATGAAGGGCCAGGCGAGTGCGCCGGAAAACGTCGGTATGGCTTTCAGGCCAAGGTGCTTTGATGCCCGGGCGGCACGCTTGAGCTGATCGACCGCCCATTCCTGCCGTGCCTTCGGGTTGCCGTGCACTTCCGGCGCGGCAAAACCGTCCATCAACTCATCGTAGACCGGATGAACGGCCACGAGCTGCCCCTGAAGGTGAGTTGCGAGTTCCGTGATCGCCAGGCCATGCGAAGCCGCAACCCCTGCAATCTCGTCGCAATAATCCTTGGAATCGGAGGCCTTCTTCAGATCGATGAGGCGTCCGTCCCAGGCCGGAATCTGGATGCCTTTGTAGCCCAACCCTGCCACCCATGCGCACATCGCATCGAGCGAGTTGAATGGCGCTGCGTCGCCCGCGAACTGCGCGAGGAAAATCGCCGGTCCCTTGATCGTCTTCATATCTCTCCTCCAATTCTGTGCGTTGTTGTCAAGGCATGTTGTCTCTGATGAAAATATCGATGCGGATGTGCTCCTGGCCCGGAACGATCGGCCGTCCCTCGCGCAAGGCTGTCAGGATGCGGGCTGCGCTGCGGGCCATATGCCCGGCATCCTGGTTTATGATTGCGTCCACCGTGCCGCGCACGAGATGGCGGCGGGTCGAGGCCGTCAGTTCGTGTGCGACAAAGATGACGTCGCCTACGCGGTTCGTCGCTTCCAACGCGGCGATGACACCCGCCTGGCCTCCGCCGGCATTGTAGATGGCGACAAGGTCCGGATGGTCCTGCAGCAGCGAGCGGCTGACTGCTTCAACGCGCGCATTTTCATCGCGGGCCTCACGTACGGGCAAGACCTCGAGGTTGGAATATTCTCGGGACAAGATCTGTTCGAAACCGAACTGGCGCTCCACGTGGTCGCGCAGTGCCAGCGAACCGGCGATCATGCCGACCTTGCCCCTGCGTGGCCCTACAAAGCGGCCGATCAGCGAGGCTGCCGTGCGCCCTGCGGCGAAATTATCGATGCCGACATAATGCGCGCGTCGGGAATTCGGCACATCGGACACGAGAGTCAATACGACCACGCCGGCATCTGCCAGCGCGTTGATCGCCTCCGTGACCGCGGGATGGTCGAGCGCAACCACGGCAACGCCATCGATGCCGCCGGGAAGCCTCTCAAGCGCCGCGGCCAAGGCCTCGCCGTCAAATGTATCGACATGCTGTATGGACAGCCGGACGCGCTCTTGCAGTTGCCGTTCGCGGGTAGCGCTGAACTCTTCGCCGAGGGCCCGCATGAACTCGTTTTCGCCCTTGGGCAGGATGATGCGGAAATCATAGTCGCGGCCGCGTGCAAGGCGCGATGCGTGAGGATCGGGTAGGAAACCAAGCTGTTTGATGGCCGCATTGACGCGTTCGATGGTGCGCGCATGCACACCAATTCGTCCGTTCACGACACGATCAACCGTTGCAAGACTGACACCGGCTTCCCGCGCGACGTCTTCGAGCGTCATCTTCCCCACGAGAATTCTCCTCCGACCAAAGTCTAGATGAGGGAAATGAGGTGTGCAACTCTTTTTGAGTGGTTTTGATGGGAAAACGCTATTTCTCGCGCGGCTGCGGCAGACCAGACCCGGCGGCGACCATGCTCCCTTCCTTTTGTGCGATGACCGCTTCGAGCAGAGTGCGTGCCGCGTTACGCACTTCCTCCTGCATGGCAGCATCCGCATCCAGTTCTTCGTGACTGGTGGCGTAAGGCTTCCAATACCCGATGTAGCGATCTATTTCGGCGAGTGGCCCGGCGGGAACCATCTGCATGAAACGAAGCCAATCTGACAGGCTGCGGCGGACGTTCTCGGCTCCCTCCACGTCGCCGTGGACGACGACCGAGAACAGCCGCCCCTGCAGGTGCCGGGGATAATCCCAGCCTCGCAATTCGATCTCCTTGGCAAGCCTGGCGTCTTTACCCTGGGTGAGCGTCGGGTCGGGATTACCGCCATCTGCGCAGACGAGACGGTCCATCATGAGTTTTACCGGCGAACTGACCTGATACCAGTTTACGGGTGTGACGATCATCACACCGTGCGCCGCAACCCACATGGGGTATATATCGTTCATCCAGTCCTGCGTCTGCCCAAGCGAGTAGTTGGGATAGCAGGAGCAGGGCCAATGGCACAGTGCCGGCGATGTCGAGAAACACGCCTTGCAGGGATGGATATTCCGACCATATTCCGACGCAAGCCTTGCGAGGTCGAGAATCTCGACTTCGATATCGCCGCGCGCCTGCAGCACGCCGCGGGCGATCTCCATCAAGCGGAAAGACTTCGACGCCTCGCCCGGACAGGTATGTTCGCTGCGGGACGATCCACTGATCAACAGAATGCGCCGCTTCTGTGCCGGATCTTCATGCCGGCGTTCCGCCGCCCGGATCCTTTCCCGGGCATCGATCCAATCGACGGCTAGATCGTATTCCGGATCGTGAAACTCAGGCCCGGCCTTGCGGGTTTGCGGGCTCTTGCGCTGATCGCTATATGCATCCCAAGCGGCGCTGGCGATGCTGTCGAGCTCGGCCTTCAAGCCGTGGAAAGCATCGTCCTTGAACTGGCCCAGGAACCGCGCCCGGAATTCAGCCTCGCCCAGCCTTGGACTGGGCGTCCCCTTACGCGGTTCGGGAACCCGCAATCAGGCGCCCTCTCGTGCAACGAACTTGTTGAATCTGCTTGGCTTGCCGTCGCTGGTCTTGTCCTGGTAAAGGAAGGCAAGCTGGCGGTCGTCGAATACTTCGAAGAAATCATCCCAGGAAATCTTTTCCAGATTTTCCTCGGGCTTTCCGAAATCGATCCGCAGAATGCCTCCTTCACCGCGCCCGGCGACCTTCGAAGGGGTGCCGTCGCGCTCTTCCACCCACTTGCGAATAACTTCGTGATCCGTCGTTGATTGCGTCGATGACATCTTTCGCACTCCTGTGTCGGTAGAGACGTTCGTTATCGAACGCATGGCGCGACAGAAGAGTTCCGGGCTGAGGCGTTGGACTGCGGCGATAGGATCGTCAGTGGCTGAAGTTCAGGAAGGCAGCCGTCTCACTATCGATTGGAATTCCATCGCGCAGGCGCTGCGCTTCGACGTCCCACTCCCGATCACCTGGCGCCATGACCTTGCCGCCATCGGCAGCAGGAACCTTCCGGAGTGAATCGAGGTAAGCGCGCATACCCGCCGCAAAGACATTGGCGCCTGCAAAGCGGGCGGGGTCGATTGCAAGGAAGAAGTGCCCCATGTTGCGCGGGGTGGATATGTTGTCTGTGTTGACCATCGGGATAAAGTCAGGATCGAGGGTCGTACCGGTCAGCACGGCTGAAAGCAGCGTCGCAACGCCGGCAAGCCCCGCACCCTTGAAGCCGAACCCCTCCCCTCCGAGCGGCAATAACATCTGTGCAACATTTGGATCTCGGGTCGGCGCGCCATTTTCGTCCGCTGCAACGCCGTCGGGCAGTTCTTTTCCAAGCGAGCGGTAGAGCAGCACGCGGTTGAGCGGGATCGAGGAGGTAGCCATGTCAAGCAGCCATGGCTTCTCGCCTGTCACGGGCGCGGCAAAAGCGAGCGGGTTCGTTCCGTGAAAGGGTTCGGTTCCCTCGAAAAGACCCACGATCGAATCGGTGTTGGTGGTGGCAAAGCCGATCATGCCCGCCTCCGCAATGGCAAGGGCATAAGCTCCGGCAGCCCCGAAGTGCGAGGAGCGGGTAGCACCGACAGCACCTACTCCGCTTTCCCGCGCGATTTCGATGGCGACGGATACGGCACGATAGGATGTCAGGTGCCCGAGCCCATTATCGCCGTCGACCATGGCGGTGGCAGGACCGGTGCGGTGGCATGAGACCACTGCGTGCGCATTGACGCGTCCTCCGCGCAGAACCTTGCAATAATGCTTGATCAAGCGGGCCCCGTGACTATCCACGCCAAGGCGGGATGCGTGCATCAGCGCCATCGTCGTTGCCGCTGCTCCTTCCTCGTCCACGCCTTCCGCCGCAAGCGCCGCCATAAGGCGTTTCGCAAGTTCGTCGGCCGTAACAAGAATTTCCGCCATCTGATCCACCATCCCCTTAAATATCTAGGTGTCCGGAATTCTAATATATGATATCTCAGATATGAGTACGACTGGAGATGTCTTTGTGACGCTGACGCTTGCGCGAGGTCCTTCACTGACGGAACAAGCGGCCGCGCATATTCGTGGCCGCATCGTACACGGAACATTGCAGTGTGGCGAACCCTTGTCCGAGCTGGCGCTGGCGCAGGAACTCGGCGTCAGCAAAACCCCGGTTCGCGAGGCTCTCCTCGAACTGAAGCGACAGGGACTCGTCGAAATACATCCCCAGCGCGGCACGTTCGTGTTCGAGATGAGTTCAGCCCAAGTCGTGCAACTCGCCGAAATGCGCTCGATACTGGAACTTGCGGCCCTCCGCCTCGCGATGGACCGCAATGGACAAGCCCTTAGCCTGCGCTGGGCCGAACTCGTCGCCGCCATGGACGTTGCCATGGCAAACGAAAACACCGAGGATTACCGCGTCCTGGACGGCGTGTTTCATCAGGTGATGTTCGACCTTGCTGAAAACCAGTTTCTATCCGAGACGTTCACGGTCATCGCATTCCGCATTCAGGCGTTGCGCAATCGGCTCTCTCTTGACCCGGCACTCAACGAAAAGTCGCATGGAGAGCACAAGCGCCTGGTGGCACTTGCCGCAGGTGGCGAGGCCGAAAAAGTGGCGGAGCTGCTTGCCTGGCACATCGAATGGACGCGTTCTTCTTACATAGACCTGCTCGGATTGCCCGCAGGGGACAGCAGATCGACGCGGGGCGGCGAGCGACGGTTGAAGGCGGGAAAATAGTCGCCGCCGGTTATGCGGTGGCTAGAGCAACGATCGGCACGGGAGGGCCGGGAAATGGCAGCGGCACAAGACTTTCTTTCATCCGATGATGAGCGATTCAGCTCCTTTTTCCAGTCCGGTGCCAGACTGGAGCAAATTGCGACGGGCTTCATCTGGGCGGAAGGTCCCGTCTGGATCAACGAGACCCATGAATTGCGGTTCTCCGACATTCCCAACAATCGGATCATGTCATGGTCGCACGCGAACGGCCTGCAGGTCTTCCGCCAGCCATCGCAACGTGCCAATGGCAACACGCTGGACCGGGACGGCGCCATGATATCGTGCGAACATGGCGGGCGCTGCGTCAGCCGTACCAACAAGGATGGCAGCTACGAAGTTCTTGCCACCCACTGGAATGGCAAGCGGCTGAACTCTCCCAATGACGTTGTGGTCAAATCCGATGGCTCCATCTGGTTCACCGATCCGCCCTACGGCATCATTTCCGATCATGAGGGTATCCGTGCGCCAAGCGAAATCGGCAGCAACCAGGTCTACCGGATCGACCCGCAGACGCACCTCATAGAGGTGGTTGCGGATGATTTCGACCGGCCGAACGGACTTGCCTTTTCCCCCGACGAGTCCGTGCTCTATATCGCCGATTCCGGGCGGGCTCGCGGCCATGGCTTCGGTTTTGACGATGCGCGTCCCCACAATGTGCGCGCCATGGACGTGGTCGACGGAAAGAGGCTTGGCAATAGCCGCGTGGTTGCCGATATCGACATGGTGCCGGACGGGCTGCGCGTCGACAGCGAGGGTCTGCTGTGGATATCCGCGGAGGACGGAGTTCACTGCTACACGCCGGGTGGCACAAGGCTCGGCCGCATCCTTGTGCCGGAGGTGGTCGCCAATCTCACCTTTGGCGGCCCGGAAAAGTCGCGGCTGTTCATTGCGGCCACGAGTTCGATCTATGCAGTCGAGACGACCCGGCGAGGTGTGCAAAACCCATAACCGAAGCAAAGCAAGAAGAAATCAACGAGGAGGAGGAACCGAAATGAAAACGACGCTGAAATATCTGCTGACGGCTACGGCTGCCAGCCTGGTGATGACGGTATCTGCCTATGCGGCGGGGCCCGAAATCGTCAAGGGCCCGAGCAAGGACGCGCAATGTTTCAAACCGTTGACGGCCGAAACAAAGTTTTTCCAATGGCCCAAGAAGGAAGGGCCCTACCGCATCGCGCTGGCCAATGGTTTCATCGGCAACACCTGGCGTATCCAGATGATCCAGACCGCCAAGGCCTATGCTGCCTTGCCGGAGGTGAAGGCAAAGCTCAAGGAATTCAAGGTGGTCTCCACGGGTGACGATGTCGCTGCCCAGATTGCCGCGGTCGATAATTTCATCAATTCCGGCTACGACGCAATCGTCGTGAACGCGCAGAACCCGACAGCTTTCAAGCCGGTCATCAAGCGCGCCAATGCCGCCGGTGTCATCCTTGTCGCATTCGACAACACGCTTGATACCGATGAGGCAATCAATGTGAATGTCGATCAGAAGGGGCTTGGTGAATTGTGGGGCAACTGGCTTGTCAAGAATGTGCCTGGCAACAAGGGCAAGCTGCTCGAAGTCCGCGGCGTTACCGGAACCTCGGTCGATCGCGATCGTCACGAAGGTATTCAGGAGGTGCTGAAGAAATCAGGCGGGGATTGGGAAACTGTTGAGGTAGTCGGCCGCTGGGACGATGGCACGGCCCAGAAGGTCGTCGCCGATGCGATTGCGGTCCACAAACGTTTTGACGGTGTTTCCGTCCAGGGTGGATCGACCGGAACTGTTCGTGCCATGATCGATGCCAAGCATCCGTTCGTTCCCGTTGGTGGTGAAACAGAAAACGGCTTTCGCAAGCTCTGTTCGCAATATTCCAAGGAAGGACTGAAATGCACCTCTGCGGGCACGGGTCCTGCACAGGTTGCGGTTGCGATAAAGACGGCGATTGCCGCACTCGAGGGAGAGGTGGTTCCGCAGTCGATTTCCCTGCCATTGTCCGTTGTGGAAGATCCCGATTTCAAGGATGGCGACAGCTTCTATTCTAAGGAAACGGATAATTTCTTCGTGGGCAATTCCTTCCCGACCTGCGGCATAAACTTCACGGCGCAGGAGATCATGGGGCAAAGCAAGGCCGATCAATAAATCGGTACTTCCGGGGCGCAGCCGTGCGCTCCGGAACTCCTGGGAGGGCTGTTCGTGTCTGACACTGCACCAATTCTGGAAATGAAACATGTCTCGAAACGCTATGGTGGCATTGCCGCGTTGAACGACGTGGATTTCGTCGCGTATCCCGGCCAAATTCACGCGGTTCTCGGCGAGAACGGTGCTGGCAAATCGACGCTGATCAAGATCGCGGCCGGTGTGACCGACCCGAGCGACGGCGAGCTTTTCGTCGAGGGCCGTCGTGTGAATTTCCGCAACCCGGTGGAAGCGATGGCCGCAGGCGTTGTTTGCGTGTTTCAGGAACTTTCGCTTCTGCCTGACATGACGGTCGCGGATAATCTCTCGATTGTCTCCCCTCCCCTTCGCGGCGGTTTGATCGACAGTGCCGGACAGCGCCAGCGAGCGCGCGAGTTGCTGGCGATGATCGGCTGTGAGGATGTGCATCCACTGGAGCTCGTGCGCGACCTGCCGCTTTCGCGGCGTCAGATGGTCGAAATTGCCAAGGCACTTGGCAAAAGGCCCAAACTGCTCATTCTGGACGAGGCAACCTCGGCATTGACGGCCGCTGACGTTGAACGCGTCTATGCGATTATTCGCAAGCTGAGATCTGACGGTACCGGCATACTCTACGTTTCGCACCGGATGCACGAGATCGAGGCGCTTGCGGACGTTGCAACCGTTTTCCGCAATGGCCGCAGGATCGAGACGTTCAAAAAGGGCGAGCGCTCGGTCAGCGCCATCGTCCAGATGATGATCGGTCGTGAATTGACACATCATTACCCCGACAAGCCGGCACCGAAGCCGATGGAACCGGTAGCACTGTCTGCCAAGAACCTTTCCTGGGGTACGCAGTTGCGCGATATCTCGCTCGACATTCGCAAGGGAGAAATCGTCGGTCTTGGAGGGCTGGATGGCCAGGGACAGCGATCATTGCTGCTGGCGCTTTTCGGAGTGCTCAAGGGCGTCACCGGTACGGTCGAGATAATGGGAAAACCGCACCGTCTTTCGGGGCCTCGTTCCGCGATGAGGGCGGCCTTGCCCGTAGCGCTCATTCCGGAAGACCGAAAGACCGAGGGCCTGATGCTGCCTATGAACATCCGCGACAATATCAGCCTTGCATCGTTGTCACGCTTCAAGCGGGGGTTGGGTCTGGATGGCAGCAAGGAACACTCGGCTGTGGAAAAAATGATCGACAGCCTGAAGATCAAGGTCGCCGATCTTGCTGCGGCGGTTTCCACCCTGTCGGGTGGCAACCAGCAAAAGGTCGTGCTTGCGAAATGGCTGATGACTGGCCCGGGCATCATTCTGCTCAATGACCCGACGCGCGGTATCGATGTAGGGACCAAACAGGAGGTGTACCAGCTGCTTCGGGACCTTGCGGACAAAGGCGTCGCCATTCTCTTCTATTCCACCGACTATGCGGAACTGATCGGCTGCTGCGACCGCGTTCTCGTCATGTACAATGGCGGGATTGCGCGGGAACTCGAAGGCCAGCACCTGAACGAGCGCACGATCATCGAGACCGCACTGAACGTCGATGACAAGGAACAGGCGGCATGAACGATCTTCGCCACCGCATCCATCACAATGGCGGCCTTTTGGCGGCTATCGCTCTCTTCATCGTGATGTTCATCATTTATATCAGCAATCATCCGGTCGGCCTGACTGCGGCCGTGGCGACCACCGCCACCAACAAGGCCGTTCTACTCGCGCTGGTTGCCATGGCGCAGACCCTGCCGGTGCTGACCCGTGGTCTCGACCTTTCCGTCGGAATGGTTTTCATCCTGGCCAATTGCCTCGCATCGGTCTTCGTGGTGGGCACAATCGGAGAGGGTTTGCTTGGCATTGTCCTGGTTCTGGGCGCCGGTGCGCTGGCGGGCTTTATCAACGGGGCAATCATAGTCTGGGGCCGGCTTCAGCCCATCATCACGACGCTGGCGACGGGGGCGGTCTATTACGGCATAGCGCTTTATGTCCGCCCAGGCCCCGGCGGCGACGTGCAATCCGATATCGCCGATCTCGCAACGGGCCAGCTATTTGGCGTCGTGCCCGCGGCGCTGGTTGTGTTGCTTGCAACGGTTCTGATCGTCTGGCTGCCATATCGTCATTCTGTGCTTGGTCGCGCAGCCTATGCTGTGGGATCCAACGAGCAGGCGGCCTACATGTCCGGCGTTCCGGTGCAGCGGGCGAAGCTATTGGCCTATACGCTGGCAGGCCTGCTCGCTGCCATTGGCGGCCTGATGCTGACCTTCAACACCTATTCAGGCGAGGCTTCGTCACCGATCGCCGGAACCTATACGCTCAATTCCATCGCGGCCGTGGTGATCGGAGGAACGTCGCTATTCGGTGGCTGGGGCTCCGCCATCGGCTCGATCTTCGGCGCGTTCGTGCTTCGCACCATCGAGGATCTGCTCTTCGTCTTCGATCTGGACCCGCTGTGGCAACCGCTGTTCCAGGGTGTGGTGCTGCTGGCGGCAGTCAGTCTTGGCGCCGTGCGTGTTCTGCGCATCCGCAACCGTCTGGAGCTTTTTGCATGAGCGAGTCAAAAACTCCGGCCAATGCCATTCCTGTCCTTCGCTTCGCCGTCGACCGGTCCCTTGTCATTGCCTTCGGCTGCATCATTCTCATGCTGCTCGGCGGCGCGCTTTATTCCCGCGAGTTCCTTTCTCCTGAATATCTCCTGCAACAGCTGCAGATCAGTGCTTTCCTCGGCATCATCGCGTCGGGAGCCATGATGGTCATCCTGATCGGTCACATCGATCTGTCTATCCCCTGGACGGTAACCCTCGGGGCGATGATGGCAACTGCGGTTGCGGGCTGGTACGGCGAGACCGGCAACGTGCTGGCGATACCGGTCGGGGTGCTTTGCGGAGCAATGGTGGGGCTGCTGAACGGGCTTGGCGTTGCCTATCTGCGCCTGCCTTCGATGATCTTTACGCTCGGCATGAACGCCGTCGTCCAAGGGCTGATGGTCTTGCATACGGGTGGATTCGCGCCTCAGGACCATGCGACCGAGGCGATGCACTTTCTCGCCGTGGGACGTCCGATCCTCGGGATTCCGAACGCTCTGCTGATATGGATCGTCGTTGGTGCAATCACGATCTTTCTTTTGACCCGCACGGCTTTTGGCCGCCGCGTCTATGCGGTGGGCAACCGCGAAGCCGCCGCCTATCTCTCCGGCGTCAATACCAATGCTGTCATCATCGGCTGCTTTATCCTTTCGGGTGCCGCCGCCGCTTTCGCGGGTGTCCTCCTTGCAGGCTATTCGACCAAGGCCTATCAGGCCATGGGCGATCCCTATCTGCTTCCGGCTATTGCCGCCGTCGTCCTTGGAGGTACCAATATCCTCGGCGGGCGCGGCAATTATCTCGGCACAATTGCGGGTGTCGTCTTGATAACTCTGCTGCAATCGATCCTTGCGGTGATGCAGATGCCTGAGGCCGGGCGGCAGATCATCTATGGCCTGGTTATTCTCGTGATGCTGCTGGCCTATGGACGTGGCGAGATCGATCGAAAATAACACAGATGCTGGACAAGCCCTCCCCGAGAGTCGATGCTGGGCGTGAAGCGGGAAAGGCCTCCGATGCGCGCAGCAGATGTTTCAACGGCACCGGCCGTCACCTGTCGGGATTACACGCTCGCCGAATTGCGCGCCGACGGCGCCGTTCATATCGTCGGGGTCACTCTGGCTCTGGCCGGATCAATAGCGCTCCTGTCCTTCATGGTTGATGACCGGGCAGCGGGCGGTTCCTACCTCGCTACAGCGGTCTATGTCATTACGCTGGTACTCTCGATGTCATTGTCGGCCCTGTACAATATCTGGCCTGTCTCGCCGGCGAAGCGGTTCCTGAGGCGCTTTGATCACTCGGCGATCTATCTCCTGATTGCCGGAACCTATACGCCTTTCATGGCCAAGACCGGAACCTGGTGGCTACTGATCGGGGTGTGGGCAATCGCCGTCGTCGGGGTGTTCCTGAAACTGTTGAAGCCTGATCGCTTCGACAGGCTGTCCATAGGCCTTTATCTCGGACTGGGCTGGAGCGGCGCTGCTGCCTATCAGGAGTTTTCCGGGGCGCTTTCGGCAGATGTGCTTTGGCTTATTCTGGCGGGCGGCCTCGTCTATTCCTTCGGTGTTATCTTCCACGTCTTCGAGAAATTGCCGTTTCACAACGCGATATGGCACGCTTTCGTGCTGATCGCAGCGAGCATCCACTTCGTGGCGGTGTGTTCGGCTGTCGCATGAACTCTCGTCATTCCGCTGCAGCGGCTGGAGCGCGGGTGCCGCGCAGACGCCGGCCTATCGTGGTCAGCGTTCGGGATAAATCCTCCATGTAGAGGAAAATAACCGGCGTGATGAAAAGAGTCAGTATCTGCGAGACCACAAGTCCGCCGACCACTGCCACGCCAAGCGGCTGGCGAAGTTCGGAGCTTGCCCCCGCCCCAATGGCGATGGGAATTGTTCCCATCAGCGCAGCCAGCGTCGTCATCATGATGGGCCGGAAGCGCACGAGGCAAGCTTCACGAATGGCGTCGAACGGTATTTCACCGGCTCTTTGGCGAACGAGTGCAAAGTCGACCATCATGATGGCGTTCTTCTTGACGATGCCGATCAGCATCAAAATGCCGATGATGGCGATCACGCTCAGATCATAGCCAAACACTTCGAGCGTTGCGAGTGCGCCTGCCGCCGCCGCCGGGAGCCCGGTCAGGATGGTGAGCGGATGGACGAAGCTCTCATAGAGGATGCCGAGCACGATATAGATCGTCAAAATAGCGGCACCGACCAGCAGTCCCTGATTGGCAAGAGATTGCTGAAAGACCTGGGCCGTCCCGGTGAAGCTCGATGTGATTGTTGCAGGAACGCCGAGATTTGTTTTCAGCGCCTCCAGCTGCTGCACCGCCTCACCAAGAGAGACACCTTGCGGCAGGTTAAAGGAGATGGTGACGGCAGGCAACTGCCCGAGCTGGCTGACCGCCAGGAGCCCTGTTTTACGCTCGACATGGGCGAAGGCCGACAGAGGGATGAGCTTGCCACTTGCCGGCGAGCGGATCTGCATCTGATCCAGCTTGTCCGTCGTCCATGGGATGTCCGGGTCCAGTTCGAGAATGACCTGATAACTATCTGCCGTGGAGAAGATGGTCGATGCCTGATTGGTGCCGAACGCATAGTAGAATGTGTTGCGAAGCTGGTCGGAATTGATGCCCAGCATTTGCGCCTTGTCCTGGTCAATCACGAGGTTTGCCTGAAGCGCATTGTTCTGCAGGTTACTCGACACGTCGACGAAGGTCTGCGGTTGCTGCTGCATCGCCAGAAGGATTTTCTGCGACCAGGGATAAAGGTCTGTCGAGCTGATGCTCTGGAGGTTGTACTGATATTGTGCATTGGAGGAGACGCCGCCGATACGCAGGTTCTGCACTGCGACCGGATAGCTGGTTATGCCGGGAATTTTCGAAAGCGTTCGACGAAGGTCGCGCAAAAGCGGCTCAAGCGCCATCCGCTCCGACTTCGGCTTCAGTTCAACGAACATGCGCCCCTGGTTGAGACTTGCCGAGTTGAAACCGCCGCCAACTGTCGAAACGACATGCGTGACATAGGGCTTGCTGGAGATCGCATCAGCCACCTTCTTTTGCAGAACCACCATGGCATCGAAAGAAATGTCCTGGCGCGCTTCCGTCGATATCTGCAATTGCCCGATATCTTCGGTTGGCAGGAAGCCCTTATTGATCGTCGAGAAGAGATAGCCGGTTGCGACGACAGTCAAGAGGAAGATACCAAGAACGACCGGACGAGCGCGCAAGCACAGGTCGAGAACGCGTTCATAACTGGATTGTACCGCGTTGAACACACGTTCCGTCAGCGGGACGGCTTTTTCGCCGTCCGTGTACTCTTCCCTCGGCAGATGGCTGCAGAGCATGGGCGTCAGCGTAAGCGATATCAGCGCCGAAGCAATGATGGCGACCGTCACGACGACGGCGAATTCGTTGAAGATGCGCCCGACGACGCCGCCCATCAGCAGGATCGGGATGAATACGGCTACAAGCGACGTGGTGATCGATATGATCGTGAAGCCAATCTCCTCGCTGCCCTTCATCGCGGCAGCGAGCGGTTCCATGCCGTCTTCGATGTGGCGCGCTATGTTCTCAAGCATGACGATCGCATCGTCGACAACCAGCCCGACGGACAATGTCAGACCGAGCAGAGAAATGTTGTCGATCGAGAATCCGAGCGCATACATTGCTCCCAAGGTGGCAATCAGCGACAGGGGAACGGCCACTATCGGGATCATTGTAGCGCTTATGCGGCGCAGAAAAATGAAAATGACAAGGATGACAAGTCCTATCGTCAGGAGAAGCGTGAACTGGACGTCGGATACTGCCTGACGGATTGAGGCGGAGCGGTCGTTCAGAAGGTGAATGCTCGCGGAAGGACCGAGATCCTGTTCGAACTGCGGAAGGATCGCCTTGACGCGGTCCACCACATCGATGGTGTTGGCTCCGGGCTGGCGAAAGACACCGAGGACCAGGGATGGCTTTCCGTCATATCTGCTCTCGGTCTGTGTCGTCGCAACGGAATCGATAACACGTGCCACATCGCCCAGGCGGACGAGCTTGCCACTTTCCGATTTGACGATGATCTGGCGGAACGAATCTGCGTTCTGGGCCTGCGTATCTGCTTCTATGGCCATTTGCTGCGTTGGACTTGAGATCGTGCCGACGGGGGCGATTGAATTTTTACCGGCGACGGCAGCTGTCAGGTCGTCGAGCCCTATGCCGCGTGCAGTCACCGCCTCCGGATCAACCTCGACGCGAACTGCATATTGTTTGGTGCCGAAGACCTGGACCTCCCCAACGCCGTTGATGGTCGAGAAGGCCGGGGACATCACGTTCTCGGCGTAATCGTCCAGCTTCGACAACTGCATCGTGTCGCTTTGCAAAGCCACCAACACGACCGGCGCATCCGCAGGATTGGTTTTCCGATAGCTTGGTGGGTTGGTCATATTGGCTGGTAACTGGCGAAGAGTGCTTGCGATTGCTGCCTGAACATCGGCGGCGGCCTGATCGATGTTACGGTCGAGATCGAATTCGAGCGCGATACGTGTCGCGCCCTCGGTGCTGGTCGAACTGATCGTCGATATGGCCTGGATGGTCGAGAACTGTTTGATCAGGGGTGTTGCGACGGCACTCGCCATCGTGTCCGGGGCGGCGCCTGGGAGCTGCGCGGACACGGTTATGATCGGGAAATCAACCTCCGGAAGGGCCGCGACGGGGATGAAATCGTAGGCGAACAGCCCCGATGCCGCCAGCGCGACGGAAAGGAGGATGGTTGCAATGGGCCGGCGGATGAAGACCGAAGAAAGGTTCATTTGGCCGCCTCTCGGGTATCCGCTCGGCCGGTCGAATTGTGGGAATCAACATCTGCCGCCGGCGAACCTGTCTGAACAAGGGAGCCATCCTGCAAATGAAGTTGTCCATCGACAACCACCTGATCTCCGGGTTCTAGTCCGGAAGCAATCACTGCCGTATCGCCGACAGTGTCCGTGAGCGTGACATTCTGCTTCGCGACGCTCTTGTCGGGATGGACGAGGAAGACGAATGTCCCGTCATTGCCCTGCTGGATAGCCACGAGTGGTACAGTGGTTGCATTCTTGTGGACGGTGAGTTCCACGACGGCGGTGACATATTGACCGGGCCACAATGCGCCGTCCGTGTTGGCGAGGTCCGCCTTCATGACCACGGTACCGGTCGACGTATCCACGCTCGAGTCGATGAAATTCAAAGTGCCTGACGCAATCGTTTCCTTTTGTCCGGGAAGTTTGATCTCAACCGGCGTTGGATGATTGGCGACGGCCGCCCGCAGCCCGGGCAAATCCCGTTCGGCGATGGTGAAGGCGACGCGCAGCGGCGCCATGCGGATTATCGTCAGCAAACTGCTCGTATCCGCTGTGCGTACGAGATTGCCTACGGATGTATTGACGACCCCCACGCGCCCGCCCATTGGCGCCGCAATGATCGTATAGGATAGCTGGACCTGATCGGCAGAGATCTGCGCCTTGTCCATGGCAATCGTCGCTTGTAGCACTTTCGCCGCGGCATCTGCCTGATAGACCTGCTGGTTGGTGTCCACACTGCGTTTTTGCAGGTCCATGGCACTCTGGAGATCAAGATTCGCCGCGACCAGGCTCGCCTGATCCTTGGCTAGCAGCGCTTGATCCTTGTCGAGCATGGCGCGGATCGCCCGATCGTCGAGCCGCAAGAGCACATCTCCGGATTTTACGACCTGGCCGTCGGTGACTTCGGTTTCGACGACGATCCCGTCGATCTGCGGCTTGATGGCGACTGTGTCGATCGGCTCAATCGTACCAACGACCGTTTTTGTGACCGGCACATTTTCCGACTTCACCGATGCGACTACGACGGAGGCCGCACCTCCGCCTTTGTGCCCTTTGCTGACTGCCGATGATGCATCGGCGAGTGGCGCACCGGAAACCGGCGAAGGCGAGCGCGGCAACAGTCTTGGATAAACGACGAAAGAGCCAATACCGAGGATAAATGCTGCGCCTAACAGAAGGCCGATACGCTTCATGGGAGTATCTCTTTCGTGACAGGAATGACGTGGGATACCGCAAATCCCTGAAGCGCAAGCACTAACTATCTGCGAAGCCGTTTCAAATTATCGTTTCGTAATGATTTGAAGCGCTGCTGGTGCACCAGGGGAAAAACTCAGGCGGCACCTCGCGTTTTTTGACGCTGAGGGCGCCTGGTTCAACTGCCCGTCACACAAATGTTACGCAAGCACCCAATGCCAGACGGTTTGAGCGGCTGTAGGGCCCTCCACCTGCGTCGGGCCAGCCCCTCCCCTCTTTTGACGGAGCCATGCCATGATCGACGAGATGCTCACAGGATGGTCAAGGTCATGATTTGTTCCGAATGTATGGACGTTTCACGCCGCCCGCTATCGGCGTCGTTGCAACGACTTGATTGCATGCACCTCCGCTCTGCTGATACTCGTTAGCTCAAAAGGATCCGTGTGAGCGGAAGGGAATCTCTCGGGTGGATAGGTCTAGGTCGGGTAATGAAACCATGAAATCCAAGGACAAGCATGACAATCAATATGTAAGCGCGTTGCAAGTTGCCAGACATGCTGGCGTTTCCCGTTCTGCAGTTTCAAGAGCCTTTACCCCCGGAGCAAGTGTCTCTGCCAAGAAGCGTGAGAAGATCATGGAGGCGGCGGAAGCGCTCGGTTACCAGGTGAACGATCTGGCGCGCGGACTCCTTGCCCGCAGGAGCCGCCTGGTAGGCCTTGTCGTGACACAGCCGGAACTCGGCTATCGTTCCCATCTTGTCGCTGCGTTGACCAAAGCCCTCATACATCGCGGCAGTGTCCCTATCGTGATCAACACCGGGCGCACCGAGGAGGAACTGGTCGCGGCCCAAAAAATTCTTTTCGGCTATCGGGCCGAGGCGACCATCATTCTTTCCGGTTCGCCGCCCTCCTCCTTCGTCGACCTTGCCCGTCGCAACGGCCAGCCATTGATTGTTCTCGGGCGCTCCGAAACAGGGGCCGACGACGTCAATATCGACAATGAGGGCGCGGGTCGTGAAGCGGCGCGGTTCTTTGTTGCGGGCGGCGCGACGAGACTTGGATTTGCCGGGGCTCTTTCGCGCGCACCGACGACGGTTGAGCGCGAGCGCGGGTTTGTACAGGAAGCGCAATTTCAGGGTTGTGCCACTGTGATCGGAAACGGTGGCAATTCCGACTACGCCGGTGGTCAGGAGGCCGCCCGGCAGCTGTTCGAGCGCGAAAGCGATTGGCCGCAGGCGGTGTTCTGCGTCAATGATCTGGTGGCGTTCGGTTTGATCGACTATGTGCGAAAGCAGACGCGGCTTGTTATTCCGGATGATCTCTCGGTTATCGGATTCGACGATGTTCCGGAAGCTTCATGGGACGCCTACAACTTGACCACCTTCCGGCAGGACCCCGCGACAATGGCAGCCCATGCGGTGGCTCTATTGGATCGCCGCCTGGCTGAACCTGACCGGCCGCCAGCACATGAGCGGCTGGCAACGCTCCTGATCCTGCGGGAAAGCGCGCGTATTCCCGCCGGTTACGAGTCCCTGCGGCCATGCCGAAATGCGCGGATCCTTTCGGATGGGACTGCCGAGTAAGTCCGGCGGTAGAGTTTTGAGAACCGGCCCGGATTGGAGAAATGAAGCTTCGCTGCCAGATCGCGCACCGAAGTCGCATGCCCGCGGCCGATTATTTCATGTGCCGCTGCGATACGGCGGTTGAGCAGTATCTGAATCGGCGCGACACCGTGGTATTTTCGGAACAATCGCTGCAGGGCACGAACATTGATGCCGGCGGCATCGGCAATGTCTGAGATGCTGATGGCATTGCAGATATTTTTGCGGATGAAGTCTTCGGCAAGAGCCAGCTGCCGCTGCGTGCATTGAGAGGGTTGCAAATCCATGCACGCATTGCCTGCGGTGGTCATCGCCTCCGACGGACTTTTCGGTGAGGAGCCATGCGTGAGGCTGGCAAACGTGTCATCGGCCATTTGAGTCCCGATCGAGCCTGGATGAGATGCGCACCAAAATGCGATCTGGAGTAGTAGAAATGTAAACTGGGAGGCAGGATCGCATAAACAGATGCGCCACGCGAGGGCTTTGGCAATTCCCCAGGCGTTGTTGCCTCGACGCAATTACGTTGACAGCTGTCAACCGTTCCCGCCGGAAAAGGCCCGGCTTCCCGCGTTCACCATCTGACCGACGGGCGCGGCGGCCGCTTTAGCGGCCAAGCTGGTCGATGATGGTGGTCGGACGAGTCTGCGCTCGCCCCGGGGCGCGTCCAGATAAAGATCCTGTCTCAACGGTGAATTGTGCTTGAAGTACGATCCGGCCTCGCGGGCGGGCCGGGCTTCGTCTCCGTCGTCCCAGGCGCGTGTCAGCGGTAGCATCGGCGCCTCCTGTGCGCAAGCGCTCGCTCCTGGTTAGAACTGCCAGCTAACCGGGACCCAAGCGTAGCCGGCATCCGTCTTGAGCATTCGGCCAAGGCCGGGGAATGGATAGTGGAAGCCGAGAACGAGGAGCCGGTCTGCCGCCGCCATGTCGAAGATGCGGCGGCGCGATGCGAGGGCGGCATCTTTGTCGCGATCTGGTCCTGGTACCCATGGCCGGTCGACATTGACGATCGGGTGGTAGGCGAGATCGGCCGTCAGCAGGAGCTGATCGTTCCCGGATTGAACAAGGAAGTTCGCCATGCCGGGGGTGTGGCCGAATGCCGGCAGCGTGGTCAGCCCAGGGACAATCTGCACGCCGGCTTCATATAGCTCGATACCGTGGGTGACGGGTTCGACGCTGCGCCTGATGGCGGCTGCGAAATTGCGGCGGAAATCCTCGGGCACCGGCATATAGGAAAGGTCCGGATCGTTGCGGACGAAGAAGTCCCAATCAGCGCGGGGCGCAAAGACTGTTGCCCGTGGAAATGCCTTGCCGCCGTCCGCGGTTCGAAGGTTGCCGACATGGTCCGGGTGCGTGTGGGAGACCACCACAACGTCGATGTCCTCAGCTTGTAAACCAATGGCGGCAAGGTTCTCGAAGATGCGGCCGCCTTGCGGACCCATGGTCTGCCCGGCTCCGGCTTCAAGGAGGACCCGCCTGCCACTCGTTTCGATAACAAGCGTGTTGAGATTCAGCGTCAGGCGATCGGTCGGCAGGAAGGCGCGCCTAAGAACATCCTGCAGATCTGCCTCTGGCGCATCACTGGCGTAGACCCGCGCAGGGCCGCCGATCAACCCGTCGCTCAGAACGGTCGCTGAGATGTCGCCAACGCGAAAGCGATAATGGCCGGCATTTTCCCCCTTGGCGCGCGGCAACCGGGCTGGAGCCGCTTGCGCAAAGGCTATACCGGTCGGCAGGACCAGTCCCATCACGGCCGATGCGGCTGTCAGCATGATCTTTCTCCGATTGAGAGTGATTTCAGCCATATTTCTGATCCCGTTCTAAATAGCTGGTCACGGGTGCGTCGACCTGAGCCCGACGGCCCGAACCGCTTTATTCGTAACGCCGCCTCGCGACATGTTTTGCAAGGATGACACAGATCCGGTGTGCGGATAAGCTGATCAAAACGGATCAGCTTATTAAGCAGGACTTTGCAATGCGGCCACTACGCCTTGACAGCCTGGAACTCTTCGAGGACGTCGTGCGCTGTGGTGGTTTTAGAGCCGCCGCGCTCGCCAGAGGCGTTTCATCATCCGCCATCAGTCAGTCAATCAGCGTGCTCGAGGAAGCGCTAGGTATCCGGCTGCTGAACCGAACGACGCGGAGCGTTGCGCCGACTGAAGCAGGCGAGCAGCTTCTCGAGCAATTAAGGCCGGCACTTCACCATATCAGAACAGCGATCGACGATCTCAATCAGCTTCGCGAGCGCCCATCCGGCACGGTGCGGGTCAACGCGCCGGGTCCGGCCGCCGACCACGTTCTATGCCCCCTGACCTTTGAGTTCATGAAAGTCTACCCCGACGTCAACATCGAGATCGTCAGCGATGCCGCTATCATCGATATTGTGGAGCAGGGTTTCGATGCTGGCGTTCGCTTCGGGAACCAACTCGACCAGGACATGATTGCCCTGCCCCTCGGTCCCGCCTTGCGGTATGCGATCGTGGCCTCGCCCGATTATCTTCGCAGGCGCGGGCGGCCTGACGCACCCCGCGATCTCTTGCAGCACGACTGTATTCGTCGCCGTTTTCCCGGCGGAACCATGGTGACGTGGAAATTTGAAAAGGCTGGCGAGCAAGTGGAAATTACACCGCATGGTCGCTTGACACTGAGTTCAGCACATCAAGAGTTGCAGGCCGCACTGGCGGGATCTGGAGTCGCTCACCTGTTTGAAGATTATGTCCGTGATCACGTCGAACAGGGCAGAGTTGTCGAATTGCTCAGCGAGTGGAAGCAAAGGCTGCCGAGCTGGTATTTGTATTATCCGAGCCGGCGGCACACCAGCGCGGCCATGCGGGCTTTCCTCGAATACATCCGCAATCAGAGGTGGTGTCCAACCAACACTTAGTGCTCAGCACGGAATAAGCCAGGGTAATTGCCCGGTTAACCATCGCGCTGGCTGCCCTGGCAGCAGTCAGCGATGACAACATCGGACCAATTTGCGGGCATGGCCTTGAGAGTACAAGTGCCAAGAAGCGGTATCTGGACCAGCGTGCCGGCGACCAGCTGGGTCAACCAGCAAACGTTCCGCGGAAAATTCTGACGGCTTGCGCCACAAGGGCAGCGTTGTCGGGCGCGATGGTCCCATCCTTAAGGTGTTTGCCATCTTCCAGGCCGACCCGCGTGGACCAGCGACGTCGGTATGCAAGTTCGACGAAGGGCCACACGGTAGCATCAACCCCATGCAGGAGAACGGGGCGCCGCAGGCCAGCACGATCAAGCACGGCGGCAATATCATCAGCGAGCTGACGGGCTAGATTCAGAGCCTGCTCTTCGATTTCTATCAGAACACGCAAAACTCGACTATGACCGGGGAGTTTTACAAAACGCTCGGCATCGGCGATCGAGGCGAGCCCGGCTTCTATGCCGACGCCACGATGTCGTAGCAATTCCATGATCCCAGGTGCGTCATGCTCCGACAGATTCACAGAGGCGTAATCCGGCAGCTCCCGCCATTGGCCAATGCAGGAGCGTGTTCGACCTTCGTCATTTTCAATCCACGCTCCCGTGGAAACGCCAATAAGCGTGCCCGGGCAGCTGCGGCGAACAGCCAAAATGGTCTCGTCCACGGCCATAAGGCTCTCCTTCCCTTCGATTGTACGCGGATGGAGATGAAGCTCAGCCGCCCCTGCGGCAACGCTAAGTGCGCTATCATGCACCATGTCTTCCAGTTTGAGTGGAATTCGCGGATGGAAGTCGCTGGCGCGTGCGCCATTAAGACAGGCTTGAACAATCATGTGGTTCCCGCTCCCGAAGATCAGCTCCCCCGAGGCTGCGCAAATTGCCGCCAGACTGTAGTTCCACGCCAGCAGGCTGTCGAGATAGGGCGGCAATCCGCAGGGAAAACGCCATCGTGCTGTCTAGCGCACTGCCATGACGGGCGTATCGGCGCTGCGAGATGAAAGTTCGCCAAGCAGCAGCGAGATGGCGCCCGCCAGGAAGATGCCGAACGCCAGAACACTGACTGTACCATCGTATAGCGCGCCTAGCGCGACCGCATACAGCGTGGCGACCAAGCTCGATCCCGACGCGATCAACGAGGCGCCGAGCCCGGCGACCTGTCCCAGCGAGCGCATCGCCATGGCGTTTAGGTTGCCGAAGAGAATGCCGATCGCAAAGAAGGCCGCAAAACCGAGCGCCAGGAGGATGGCGAGTGGCGGATGGCCATCCGAGATTGCGCATGCACCGAGCAGCACCAACCCAGCCAGCGTCAGGCCGACAAAGCCGCCACGCGCCATGGCGTCCATCCCGAAGCGTCCGACGAGCCGGCCATTGAGGTAGGAGGCAAGCCCAATCCCGCCCGCCAAGAGGGCGAAGTAGAGGGGGAATGTGTCGTGAACCCCGTAGGCGTCCGCAAACAGGTCAGCAGCAGTGCTCAGATAGAGAAGCTGCGCCCCGAACACGAGGCCGGTCGCCGAGATCAGGAGTGTGACGCGCCGATTGGCGAGGATGCGGCGTCCGTTGGCGAGAAGGGTATGCGGGCGAAAAGGAATGCGACGCTCGGGCGGCAGCGTTTCCGGATGACGCAGGACGAGCCAAGCTCCGAGCCCAGAGGCGAGAATGAGGTAGAGCGCGAACATCCCTCGCCATCCCGCCACGGCGATCACGGCCTGGCCCAAGGCGGGAGCGATCATGGGAACAAGGATGAATAGCGAGAACAGGAAGGACATAATGCGGGCCATGGCCTCGCCCTCAAACTGGTCGCGGATCATGGCGCGGGTCGCGATCTTGGGCCCCGCTACGCCGCCACCCTGGAGGACGCGCCCAAGGATCAGCCCCTCCAGCGATTGCGCCAACAGCGCCACAAGCGTGCCTATAGCGTAAATGCACAGTCCAAACACCAGCGCCCGCTTACGGCCCATCGCGTCCGATATGGGGCCGAGAAACAGTTCCCCGAAAACCATCCCGAGCACGAAAAGGGAGACGATATGCTGGGTGGAAAGAGGCGGCGCGACGCCAAGTTCCAGCCCGACCTCGCGCAGGCCGGGAAGCAGCGCATCGATGCTGATGGCGGCCAGCGAAGTTAGGAGCGCGTAAAGGACAATGCGCTCGCGTGGGACGCTCACTGACATGGCACACCATTTGGTCGGTTGGAACTTGGTCGCTCTTTAGCAAGGAGAGTCCGGCTGCGGAAGCAGCAAGTCGATAAATGTCCGCTTCCGGTTCAGGGCGTTCTCCACGGAACTGTCGTAGGTGGGCTGAACGCAAGCCATCCGGCGTCGGCGCTAAATGGCCTGTGGCGTCTTCTGCCATTCATCGGGCCGCTCTGGTAAACTATGCGTTTGTCTCTGTCGCCTTTAACTCCTCGCTCCGAATCGTTGGCAATTGAGATCGGCGTGAGGGAAACGAGGTCGGTGAGTTCATCCCACCCTGAGCGGCAACTCCGGATGGCGCCCGTCCGTTTTGTTTGTGCAAAGCAGCAACCTTCTCGCACTTGCAGCATTTCAGCTGATGCTAATGGGGTTGGGATAAAGCGAAGGAGCGCCCATGAGGAATATCGCCGACACGATACGAAGACTGAATGTTAAGAATATCGTTAACAACTTCGGCGACATCAGGACGAACAGCCGCCTAGACATCCTTCCGGATTTTGGATCAAACCCAGGCAGATTGCGCGCCTGGAAGTATATACCCGCTGCTCTTCCTGCCAACTCTCCGCTCGTGGTCATTCTCCATGGCTGCACCCAGACGGCTGCGGAGTACGATCTCGGCTCGGGCTGGTCAGCACTTGCCGACAGGTTTGGATTTGCCTTGCTTTTCCCTGAACAACAGCGGGTCAACAATCCCAACCTTTGCTTCAACTGGTTCTCCCCGTCACAAACCACTCGGGGTCATGGAGAGGTGTTGTCCATCAGGCAGATGATAGAAAACGTTATTGCGGAACACTCACTGGATAGCCAGCGGACCTTTATCACCGGCTTGTCCGCGGGGGGCGCCATGACCTCGGCCATGCTGGCTACCTACCCCGAAACATTCAAAGCGGGTGCGATCATCGCCGGATTGCCCTACGGAACTGCATCAACCATTCCCGAAGCTTTCGATCGCATGCGAGGACACGGTCTGGAAGATAGTAAGACACTTGCAGACCGTGTCAGACAGGCCTCCGATCATAAGGGACCTTGGCCTTTGCTATCCATTTGGCATGGGAACGCAGATAAAACCGTCCTGCCTGTCAATATGGAGGCGATCGTTGCACAGTGGCACAGCGTACATGCCATTGGCGAGAGACCGGTGGTCAGGATCGTCGATGGTCACACTCTTCGCCAGTGGAGGGATAGCAACGGAACCATTGTTATCGACGCTTATACGATAGCGGGGATGGGACACGGAACGCCCATCAGGCTCTCGGGACCAAACAGTTGCGGAAGAGCGCAACCCTTCATGCTTGACGCGAATATTTCGTCAACTTGGCACATCGCTATGACCTGGGGTCTGCTGGATGGGGAACGAAAACCAGCAGTGGGCCTTGAGCCACGACAATTGAAGGAGCCGAATTACCAAGTTCCACCCACGAAAAGCCGCTCGGCGGAAGCCATAGAATACGCACTGCGAGCGGCAGGTTTGATGAAATAGTGTGAAATAATTTCCAGCGCAATGAAGCACGTCACCTGCGCTCGAGCGAAAAACCGAAGTTCTCAAAACCCCAGCGTGGGCCTTGATAGAAACGTGCCGAAGAGCATTCGGCACGCTTTCAGGATGTGAGCCGCTTTCAGACCAGTCCAGGCACGACAAACACCAGCCAGGCCACGATCGGTCCAATGATGGCGATCAGGGCGCTGTAGATCAGCAGCTGCCGCAGCACCTGTTCTCGCTTGTCATCCGGTGCATTGGCGACGACAAGCGCACCATTGGTGGAAAATGGACTGGTGTCGACGATTGTGGTCGAGATCGCGATCGCCGCGACCACGCCGATGGCGCTGACGTGCCCTTGCAGGAGAAACGGAACCGCGAGCGGGATGATCGCACCGAGCAGCGCGGTCGAGGAGGCAAAGGCTGAGACGATGGCACCGGTGAAGCAAAGCAGGAGCGCCACCAAGAGCGGCATGCCGAGACTGGATATGCCGTTCGCCACATAGTCGACCGTTCCAGCCTTCTCCATGACCCCGACATAGGTGATAATGCCGGCGATCAGCAGCACGGTCGACCAGCTTACCTTGTCGATTGCCGCTTTCTGGGTCTCCGGCGACAGCAGCGCAAGCATGACGGCAACTGTTATCGCCACCAGACCAACGTTGAACTTGAAAACCAGGGCGCCGATGCCAAGCGCCGTCAGGCCGATCAAGGTGAAAATTCTCTCATTGGTCAGGCGCAACGTTGCCGCTGTGTCAGCGGCCGTGCCGTAAGCATGCTCCCTGATCGGTTTGGCAGGTGTGCCGCCATGACCCCTGATCGACGCCGATACGCCTTCGGGGTGCAGTTCGGGCAAGGGGCCGAATGATGCAGTTTTTTGTTTCATTACCTTTGCGCCGCCGAAAACCAAGAAAACCAGGACGGCAATCGCGAGATTAAAGAAGAAGCTGGAGAGAAACAGCGATGTTGGTGCGAAAGGCAAGCCTGCCTTTGCGACAATCTGATTGGTTATGCCGCCATAGACGCTGATCGGCGAAAAGCCGCCGGCCTGCGCGCCATGAATCACCATCAAGCCCATCATCGCCGGACTGATGCGGTATTGCACGGCAAAGCTTAAGGCGACGGGTGCGAGGATGGCGACCGCTGCAGGCCCAAGAGCGCCGAAACCAGTGATGATAGCGGCGACGAGGAACATTACCCAGGGAATCAAGCCGATCCGCCCGCGCACCAGGCGAACGGCACATTCGACGAGCCAGTCGATCGTGCCGTTGATCTGGGCTATGGCAAACAGGTAGGTGACGGCGACGAGCGTCAAGAACAAATCACTTGGAAAGCCGGCGAAAATGTCGCTGGTTTTCATCCCGATGATCAGCGAGCCCAGCACAAAGGCGCCGGCAAACGCCAGTGCGCCCATGTTGATTGGCTGGATGGTCGCAATGATAAACATGGCAACAAGCAGCCCTATGGACAGTAATTCAATACCCATGAGTCCCCTCCCTCCGACGCCTCCAGCGCCGCCATTGTTGTGTTCAAGATTGATGCGCGATTCGGCGCACCCTCCTCCCAGAGGGCATTGCCGCCTTACGACCTGGTGTAAAGATCGGCGTATTGCTGCCGCAGGACGTTCTTTTGCACCTTTCCCATCGTGTTGCGCGGCAAGTCCGCGGCAAAGATGATGCGCTTGGGTTGTTTGTAGCGTGCAAGACGATCCTGGAGGGCGCCGACGATGGTCTTTTCATCCAGGGCTGCGCCGGGCTTGCACACGACAACCGCCGTCACGCCTTCTCCGAAATCGGGATGCGGCACGCCGATCACGGCGCTCTCGACCACCCCCTCGATCTGATCGATCTCGCCCTCGACCTCTTTCGGGTAGATGTTGTATCCACCCGAAATCACCAGGTCTTTCCCGCGACCGACGATGTGTACATAGCCGTCGCGGTCGATCTTGCCGAGATCGCCGCTGATGAAGAACCCGTCGGCTGTAAATTCCGCCGCCGTCTTTTCCGGCATGCGCCAATAACCCTTGAAGACATTCGGCCCCTTGATCTCGATCATGCCGGTTTCTTCAGGCGCCAGCATGGCGCCGGTGACGGGATCGGTAACGCGCACCTTCACGCCCGGCAGGGGGAAGCCAACCGTTCCGGCAATACGTTTGCCGTCAAAAGGATTGGACGTGTTCATGTTGGTTTCCGTCATGCCGTAGCGCTCAAGAATTGCGTGACCGGTGCGGGCCTGGAACTCGGTATGCGTTTCTGCAAGCAGCGGAGCGGAGCCGGAAATGAACAGGCGGATGTTGGCGACCGCCTCTTCATCGAGGCGAGGGCTTTGCAGGAGCCGCACGTAGAAGGTCGGCACTCCCATCAGCATGGTTGCCTGCGGCAGCAATGAAATGACTTCGTCGGCGTCGAATTTCGACAGCAGGAACATCGAGGCGCCGGCAAGCAGTGTGACGTTGGTGGCAACGAACAGCCCATGCGTGTGGAAGATGGGCAAGGCATGGATCAGCCGGTCGTTCTCTGTGACGTGCCAATAGTCGCGCAAGGTCAGGGCATTCGACAACAGGTTCCCGTGCGTGAGCATCGCCCCCTTGGAACGCCCGGTAGTGCCCGATGTATAAAGAATCGCAGCCAGGTCGTCGGCGGCGCGCGCGGCATCGACAAAGTCGGCCGGCTCATCGCGTGCAAGATCAAGCAACGAGCCCGTGCCATCAGCGTCGAGCGTTTCGACGATCGCGCCGTGCGGCTTGGTGATCTTCTTCACGCCCCCTTGATCAGCCGACGCAACAACCACCAAACGCGGCTCCGCGTCACCGATAAAGTAATCGAGCTCGGCCAGCGTATAGGCGGTGTTGAGCGGCAGGTACACCGCCCCGCAGCGAAGGCAGGCGAGATAGAGAATCACTGCCTCGGCACTTTTTTCCACTTGCACTGCCACTCGGTCGCCGGGGCGAATTCCGAGCGCGTCCATCGCGCTGGCAATGCGGCCGGAAAGAGCGAGCGCGTCATTGTAGGTCCATGTGCGCGCGCTATCGATTCTGATAAAGGGGGCCTCGCCGGGCGCGGCAACCCGTATGGCGTCAAAAAGATGGTTGCTCACTTTCGCCCTCCTCCAAGCTTTGAGTTCATGATGTGTGCAAATGGCCGGGAGCCCTGTTGGCCATTGCCGCCTCGGCGGCTTTCCTCGTTCTGAGTGAGCAAGCTTTTGACCGCCGGTGAAGCAATCACTTCGCCGCGCTGCGCCAGTGCTTCGTGGTTGGCCACGATGTCATCAAGCTTGTAGAGATAATTGACCATGAGACCGTGTGCCTGCTGCATCGCCTTGGAAGAGCGGTCGCCGAGAAAATTCAGTCTTTCCAGTCGAGCGCCGTTGCCGAGATGGAAGCGGGCGACCGGATCGACCGGACGGCCCTCCGGTGTCCGCTCGATCAGGAAATAACGCGCCGCGAGCGGCAACAATATACGCTGCACCTCGACCACCGAGCTCTCGACTTCTGCCCAGTTCGGGTCATCGAGCAAGGTTAGTGCTTGGCCGATCACGTCCGGCAGCAATGGCTCGGTTGCCGAGGCGCGCGCCTTGGCAAGCCAGCGGGCAAAGCCCGGAACTGGCGACAACGTGACGAAATTCTTCAGGCCAGGCAGATCCCTGCGCAGGTCATCCACGACCTGCTTGATCAGGAAGTTGCCGAACGAGATTCCCCGCAGGCCATCCTGGCAGTTGGAGATCGAATAAAAGACAGCCGTCATCGCTTCGTCAGCGTTGATCTGCTCCCTGGCCTCATCAAGGACATCTGCGATCGCACTTGGTACGGATCGTGTGAGCGCTACCTCGACAAACACCAGCGGCTCGTCGGCCAGCCGCGGGTGGAAGAAGGCAAAGCAACGCCGGTCCGCCGGTGCCAAGCGGCGGCGCAGTTCCTCCCAGCCGGCGATCTCGTGCACGGCCTCGTATTTGATGATCTTTTCAAGAATGTAAGCCGGCGTCGACCAGTCGATGGGGCGCAACGTCAGAAAGCCGCGATTGAACCAGGAGCCGAACAGATGCGTAAAGTCGGCGTCAAGCGCGTGATATTCCGCGGATCGATCCTCGGAAGCCAGCAGCTGCTCGCGCATGCGGACAAGCCTCGCGGTGCCGTTCGGCGCGTGATTTAGACGGCGCAGGAGTTCCTGTCGCCGCGGCTCCGCTGCCTGATGCAGCGCAATGACCGCGGCGGAGCTCTTGTCGGTGCGGTAGTGTTCGATCGTCTGTTCCAGCATGGCCGTATCGGCACCGAATTTCTCATGGAGCATATGCAGGAATTTTTGCGCCCCCTCTTTTTCGAGCGCGGCCCAACGGTCCAGTATCTCTGCTGCAAGAGCCATGCCGGAGGCTTCGCCGCGACTTGACAGCAGCATTTCACAGAGTGTCTGGAGATCGACCCTGGCCGCGACCTGCGTAGCGCGCGAGCCGGAAAACAGAAGCTGGCGTCCGCGATCCGTAATGCTCTGGAGCATGTCGGCGAAGAAAGAAGTGTCAGACATGCCATTCTCCTGTCTTCCGACCCGACTTGGGCCTTGTGGCGATTGCGCCGCTTCCTCTGGCGGGGCTTCATTGCTAGTATGTAGAATGTCATGCTTCGTACACGCGGTCAACAATCGTGTATACAAGAACTCCGTTTGTGTATTTGGAAGGAAACGAATGTCCGAGAATGTCGGCCGATGGCTTCGGGATGAAATCGAGAATTCGATTCTTTCCAATGAGTTCCGTCCCGGTGAGCGGCTCGATGAAATGGTGCTGGCGACCCGTTTCGGCGTCTCGCGAACGCCGGTTCGCGAGGCCCTGATGCAACTCGACGCAATTGGCCTCATCGAAATTCGGCCGCGGCGAGGCGCCGTGGTGATCGATCCGGGGCCTCATCGCGTCTATGAAATGTTCGAGGTGATGGCCGAACTCGAGGGCTTAGCCGGCTTGCTCGCCGCACGCCGACTGGACAAGGCGTCCCGCGAAGCGATCATGGCCACGCATGGCCGCTGCGAGCGATCGGCCGCCGCGGGTGACAGCGACGCCTATTACTACGACAATGAGGAATTCCATAAGGCGATTTACGCGGCCGGCCGGAGCGACTTTCTCGAGGAGCAATGCGCGCAGTTGCACCGGCGTTTGCGGCCCTACCGCCGCCTGCAGTTACGCGTCCGCAACCGCGTGTCGACGTCCTATTTGGAACATTGCGCCATCGTTGACGCGATCTTTGCCGGAGACGGGGAGGAAGCCCGCCGCCTGTTGCGGGGACATGTCGGCATTCAGGGCGAACGGTTCAGCGATCTGGTCGCGAGCATGGCGACCAGGTAAATCCCAACACACCCGGGCCCGGCAAGTTGCCTGAAGTTGGTCAGAACGTAGTTTTTCCGGGCTGCGTTTCGGTAACGATGTCAGCAACTCCCACCGGCTGCTGCAACTCAGCCCCCGAGCTTCGACGCCATCGCACTTCTTCGGCTCTGGTTGCTGGGACCGGGAAACCATCATCCATCGTCTGCAATACCTCCGGTTCATATGCGCGGAGACCATGCTCCCTGGCCAAAGGGATACAGGCGCCCTACGACCCACGCGGCTCGTAGGCGAAGGCTTTTACCGCCAAAGCCTGCATAATTTCACGAATACCTGACAATCCGTAGAGATGATCGTGCAGCGCAAGAAGGACCCGCTCGATGCCGGCGCACGCGCGCAACTTCATCGTTTCGGCCGCAAGCGAGAACGCCACTGCCGAAACGCAGCGCAGCAGCCTTGGTATCAAGGCTCATCGATAGCGAGCCGTGCCGGAACATTGTCAGGCGGCAACAAGCAGAAACTCGTGCTGGCAAAATGGTTGGCGATGCAGCCCAAAATCATGATCTTCGATGAACCGACGCGCGGGATCGACATCGGCGCCAAGGCAGAAATCTATCGTCTCATGCATGTTCTCGCCGATGCCGGTGTGGCGGTACTCATGATTTCGAGCGACATGGAAGAGGTAATCGGTGTTTCGGACCGCGTCGCGGTATGCAACGAAGGACAAATTTCCGGAATTCTGATGAAGGACCAGTTAGACCAAGAAAATGTGCTTTTGCTCGCAGTGGGCAAATCCGCAAGATAGTTGCCATGGGCTTGGGAGATCACGATGAACAAAAAGATGCTGGATGTTGATCCTTATCGTCCTCGTAGGAGCCATCGTTGCGATGATAAATCCGCGCTTACTGCTACTCATCAACCTTGCGTTTCGATGCGTCCGGGACCACTTGAAGGTATCGCAAGCTGGCAACAACCGTAAATACGGCGAGGCGTTGGTGCAACATTGCATGGACCATCCCGTTCGCCACACAATGCCTCTGACCAGATTTCCCTTAACCCATCATCTCCTGGATGCAAGCATAGGCGCTGCATCAGAGCCTTACCACCGCCTTGATCAGGCCGGCTCGGTCCTGCGCGAGTTCGGGCAGGCGCTTCGGCAGGGCAGACAGCGGCAAAATTACCGAGCAGAGGGCATCGGTCGAGATCTTGCCCGATCGGATGGCGGCCATGACGGTTGCGAAATCTGACTGAACGGCATTGCGGCTGCCGATAACGCGCGTCTCCCGCTTGTGGAATTCCGCGTCGTCGAAACGGATATGATCCTTCACGACACTGACGAGCACATAGCTGCTGCCATGCGCGAGGAAGGGAAATCCCGCTTCGATGGCGCCCGCCGTCCCGGTCGCGTCGAAAACGGTATCGAAGCCGTCGGCACGATCCTCCTCAAGCACCCGCGATGGATCTTCATAAGTATCTTGAAAACCGAACGTCTTGCGCGCCAATGCCAGCCGCTGCGAACTCAAATCCAAAAGATGGACCTCGGCGCCCGCCAATCGCGCAAAGAGCGCAGTCCCAATGCCGATCGGTCCGGCGCCAGTGACGAGTACCCGATCGCCGGCGCAAAGTCCCGAACGGGCCACGGCATGAGCCCCGATCGCCAGGAATTCGACCATGGCGGCCTGAATTTCGTCGAGCCCTTCGGCGGCTATGAGGTTGCCTGCCGGGACAGCGATGCGCTGGCACAGGCCACCGTCGCAATGAACGCCCAAGACTGCAAGGTGAGAGCAGCAATTGGGTTTGCCGCGCAGGCAGGCGCGGCATTTATCGCAGGCAATATAGGGATTGATCACGACAAGGCTTCCGACCTCGATGCCGCCAACAGGTGTGACCAGTCGGCCACTGAGTTCATGGCCGATCACGCGCGGATAATTGAGATAGGGGTGTTTTCCGGCATAGATGTGGTAGTCCGTTCCACAAATGCCGACTGCCGCGACATCGACAAAGGCCCAGCCTAGCGGCAACTCCACGGGAAGAGGCCGTTCAATGAGTTCGAAACGTCCAGGTTCGACGCAAGTGCCGCACAACATTTGTCTTCTTCCCTAAATTGAGTTTTGGCCGGGTTGTCGTGTCCTTTTCGTACCGCGTGGCTGCCAGCCGTCCGGCATCTCGCCCTTGATGATCAGGCTCAGCACATCATCCTTGGTCACTTCCTCGATCCTGTAACCGCCCACGTTGCGCCCCCGGTTCATCACGACAATACGGTCGCACAGGTGGAAAACGTCGTGCATGTCGTGGCTGATAAGAAAGATTCCGATACCTTCACTTCGCAATTGCCGGATGAGATCGGCCACCATTGCTGTCTCGGCTGGTCCGAGCGCGGCCGTTGGCTCGTCCATGATGAGGATCTTCACCTTGAAATAGATGGCGCGGGCAATGGCAATGACCTGCCGCTGACCGCCGGACAATCGGGAAACCGGGTCGCTCAGATTCTTGAAGTTGGGATTAAGCCGATGCAGCACCCGGCGTGCCTCCTCCATCATGGTCTTGTCGTCAATATTACCCCAGCGCGTCTTCAGCTCGCGGCCGAGAAACAGATTGGACGGAGCATCGAGATGATCCGCAAGGGCAAGCGTCTGATAGATGGTTTCGACCCCCTGACGTCGGGCATCCTGAGGTGACAGAAACCGGACATCCTCGTCCCCCATCCTGATTGTGCCTGCGTTCGGCGCCATGGCACCGGAGAGAACCCGCATCAGACAGGATTTTCCCGCGCCATTATGACCGAGGACTCCAACGACCTCTCCGGCAAACAGATCAATCGACACGTCTTCGACGGCGTGCACGCCGCCAAAGCTCTTGTGGATATTGATCATCTCGACCAGCGGCCGTGATCGTGTGGCATGAGCATTCATGAGGTTCTCCTGACGAAAGAGACGGCAGAGGCTAGAAGCCCCTGCCTTCTCGCGGCCCGCCGTTCAGTAAAGAACGTTCTTGGCTTCGGGAGCGGCGATATTGTCCTTGGTGACGGCGACCACGCCCGTATCGATCTGCGGCTCGACCTTCTTGCCGCCGACGATGTCGAGAATGGCCTTCACGCCGAGTTCGCCCATTTGGTACGAACCCTGGACCATGGTGGCGACGAGAGTGCCATCCTTGACGAAGGCCTGCAGGTCTTCGTTGCCGTCAAAGCCGATGGCCACGACCTCGCCCGCCTTGCTGGCCTGGACAAGAGCACGGCCCATGCCGACCGCTGTCGGCTCGTTGGCGCCGAAGATGCCTTTGAGATCCGGATTGGCGGCAAGCACGTCGGTCGTCTGGTTGAGCGCCGTTGCCATCTGAGACTGCGAATAGTATGGGCCGACGATTTCCAGCTTGGAATTCGCCTTCAGATGATCGACAAAGCAGCCGACGCGACCGACTTCCGAACCGACCCCCGCCACATAGGACATCACGGCCACCTTGCCTTCTTTGCCGACCTTGTCGATCATCATCGATGCGGCCAGCTTGCCGGCCGCGCAATTATCTGTCGAAAGGAAGGTCTGGAAGCTGCCCTTGCCGGCATCCGAGAGCGCGGAGTCGATGATTGCGACCGGGATGCCAGCTTCGTGGGCCTTTTTGACGGCCGGAGCAAGCGCGTCCGGATCCGAGGGTGCGAGCACGATGCCAATTACGCCGCGGTTGATAGCGTTTTCGACCATGCTCAGTTCATCGGCAATCGCCGATTCTGCGGCCGGGCCGTTGAAGGTCATCGTGTGTTCACTCTGGCCGGCGATCGCGGCCGAAGCGCCCTTGTTGACATTCTGCCAGAAATTCGAGTTCGTCGTCTTGACGATCACCGCGATTTCTCCCGCCATGACCGTGGCGGGCGCGGCAATCATTGTGCTTGCCAGAAGCAGTGCTTTCAAGGTCTTCTTCATATTCTCCTCCTCTGATGAAGACAGTTTTGCCGGTTAACGGCGGCTTCTCAACTGATCGACATAGACCGCCATGATGACGACGAAGCCGATGATGATCTGCTGGATGAAGGCTGAGACGCCTGCCATATTCAGGCCGTTGCGCAGGACGCCGATGATGAAGGCGCCGATCATGGTTCCGGACACGTTGCCGACCCCGCCCATCAGCGAGGCCCCGCCTATGACGGCCGCAGCGATCGCGTCGAGCTCGTACATGACGCCCTCGTTGGGCTGGGCAGTAACCAGTCGGGACATCAAAACGATCCCGGCCAGTCCGGCGAGGGCGCCGGACATGACATAGGCGGCGATCTTGGTTCGGTCGACCTCAACACCGGAAAGCCGCGCGGCTTCCTCATTCGAGCCCGTGGCATAGATGTGACGGCCGATGGAGCGCCGGCGCAGCATGAAGCCGACGGCAACCGCGACGACGACAAGCAGGATGGCCGGGTAGGGAATTCCCGGAAAGATGACCTTGGGCAGCCCATTTGAACCCATGCCGATCATTCGGAAAAGCGAACCGTTTCCCAGCCTGCCGAACGCCTCGCCCAGCTGCGAAATCGGAGCGGCGCCGGTGATCTGCAAAGCAGTACCCCGCGCGATCAGCATCATGCCGAGCGTGGCAACAAATGGCGTGATGCGCATCTTCGTGACCACGATCCCATTGACGACCCCACACAGAGCCCCGACCGCGATCCCCATGGCCATGCCGAGCGGTACAGGAATTCCGGCCTTGACCGCCAGCCCAGCCACGGTTCCGGAAAGCGCCAGCACCGAACCCACGCTAAGATCGATCCCTCCGGTGACGATTACCAGCGTCATACCAATCCCGAGCAGACCGATTACAGACGTCTGCAAGAGCACCGTCAGTCCGTTGCCGACGCTCAGGAAAGCGGCATTGCCAAAAGCGAAAAGTCCAACCAGCATGAAAAGCGTGAACAACGCTGAAAGCTTATGCAGGGCATCGGATGAAATTTTCACCCGCGTTAACGGCACGGCCAGCCTCTCCACTACAACTGACATAACGCCCCTCCCCAGGCGGTACAAAATAATTAAATGCAGAGTGCCCGGTCGACATCCCCACTGTCAATTGTTTTTAATTATTGTCGACACTTGTACTTTCATATATGCAGGCCGCGACAGGAGGCACTCGCGATGGCGCGGACGGACGACCGTTTCAGGGTAACTTTCAACGCGGTTCTCGATGAGTGCTCCACGTTGAAACCAGGTGACCTCCTGGCTTCGGAACTCGCGCTTGCCGCGCAATTTGACGTGAGCCGTACCGTGATCCGTTCGATTCTCGAGCGTTTGAACATGATCGGGGTGGTGCAATGGAGGGGGCGTCAGAAAGCGCTCATGCGCATGCCGCGCCCCGGCGAATGGCTGCCGGTCAGTGCCAGCCAGGTTTCTCCCGAAGAGCTCGAACGTCAGTTTCTCTACTGGATCCTGCGTTTTGACGTCCCGCCGGGCACGCCGCTCAATGTCGCCGAACTTGCCCGACAGTTTCGGGTCAGCGTCTACGGCTTGCAGGAGTTTTTGGCGTCGCTCAGCCGGTTCGGCCTTGTCAAACGTCGGCCCAAAAACGGTTGGGAGCTGGTTGGATTTACTTCGGATTTCGCGATCGAACTTTCCGATTTTCGAATGATGATTGAGCTCAACGCGATTTCGCAACTCATAGCTCTGCCCGACAACCACCAGATCTGGCACAAGATCGAGGAGCTCGACGACGCGCATCGCGCATTGGCAGCGGCAATCGATGAGCGCTTCCATGATTTCTCCCTGCTGGACGAGCGCTTTCACCTGGCAATAGGCAGCGTCACGCACAATCGCTTCGTCGCCGAGTTCCAGAAGGTGATCTCCTTGATTTTCCACTACCATTATCAGTGGGATAAGAAGGACGAACGCGAGCGTAACGCAGCCGCGATCGACGAACATTTGCGGCTGATCGCGGCCTTGAAATCGCGCGACGAAGCCTGCGCACTCGCGGCAGCGCGCGATCACCTGCGCACATCAAAGCAGACACTACTCTCCTCGCTGCGCATAAACGCCCTATCGTAGCGGGCCCCAATGGCATCAGCGCCCTCGGACGATGGCGCATGAAGCATCGCGATTGTGATTGGCTCCCGCGCCTGCGTGCGTTTCCTGGAGTACCGCTGTGAGTCAGGGTGGCTTACGTTCCGGCCGGGTTTAGCTGGCATCCGGCCAGTCGACGAAGGCGGGAAGTTCAGGCCCACGCGACTTCAAAAAAGTTGGGGCTTGGTGGATAACCAAGGAGCGGCCACCTTCTGGTGGGTTGCTTCGATCAGGGGGAGCGATGAGAGAGCGTACATGTACGCCGTCGCTGGCGGCTCAAGCAAATCCGTTTTCGAAAGAAATCCTGAGACGGAGCTGTCTTTCCAAGCTGACCTATTGCTGCCGCCGTTCCCGCAGGCGAGGGCGACAGCTATCTCTCGCGCCGGTTGGCGGACAAGCAGATGGTCACACGGCTTCGCCAGCCTTGTCGTTGATTATTGACTTCCGGGGGGGCTGGCCCTCTGATGAACAGAGACCCACGGAGGCAGGATGCTCGACAACCCCACAGACCTGACACGCGAAGACAATACCATGGCTGCGCTCATTCGCGACTACGACTGGGCGGCCACAAGTCTTGGTCCCATGTCCTCGTGGCCGGTCCCGCTGAAGTGCGCCGTTGATCTTGCGTTGCCGTCCCAGGCGCAGATCGTCATGTTTTGCGGCCCAGAGTTTGTTGCGATCTACAACGATGCCTATGCCCCCAGCATTGGCACCAAACACCCCGCAGCTCTTGGGAGACCCGCGAGGGAGAACTGGGCCGAGCTTTGGGAAGACCTCGAGCCGATGCTTCGCCGCGTGTTCGAGAACGGCGAAACTGTCACGGCGAAGGATAGGCCGTTTTATATTGAGCGTCCGGTGCCGGAAACGGTGTATTTCGACATTTCCTATTCGCCAATCTATGACGCCAATGGAAAAGTGCTTGCGGTTTTCTGCATCGTCAACGAGACGACCGAACGGGTGGGGTACGAGGTCGCGCTTCGTAGAAGCGAGGAGCGCCTGCGCTCAATGATCGAGCACACGATGGTTGGTGTCATCCAAGCTGATCTGGAAGGACACTTATCATTCGTAAATCCAGGGTTTTGCCACATTGTCGGCTACACGCGAGAGGAATTGCTGACACTAACGCTCAAGGACATTACCCACCCTGAAGATTTGCCCGAAGACATGGCGCAGGTGCGGAACCTTGGTGTGGAGGGCAAGAGCTTCGTGATCGAAAAGCGATATATACGCAAGGACGGCACTCCGATCTGGGTTTCCAACCATGTCTCAGCCGTGAAGGATCGCGACGGCAGGGTTGGGGAAGTCGTCGCGGTGGTCGTCGATATCACCGCACGTCGCCGCGCATTGGAAGCCGAACGACACTTGGCAGCGATCATCGCATCATCGGAAGATGCCATCCTTGGAATCGACCTGAACATGATGATAACGGATTGGAACGGCGGAGCGGAGAAGGTCTATGGATACACGGCCGGAGAAGTTCTCGGCAAGTCCGTTGCCATCCTCATACCGGAGCATCGGGTCGATGAGGAAAGACGTATCATCGACCGCATCAAGGCCGGGGAGCGGGTCGATCCGCACGATACCGTCCGCCGTCACAAGAGCGGCCGCGAGGTCCAGGTTTCCCTATCCGTTTCGCCCATCTACGATGCTTATGGCCGCATCGTTGGCGCTTCGAAAAATGCCCGAGACATCAGCGTGCGTATTGAAGCTGAGCGAACGAAGAACGTTCTCATTGCCGAGCTGAACCACCGTGTCAAAAACGTGTTGGCGACCGTCACTGCCATCGCGAGGCAGACCTTCGGCAAGGCGACCGACCTCGAACTCGCCGGCGCCACGTTCGAGGCGCGTTTGCAGTCGCTGGCTCGAGCGCACGATCTCCTCACCCATGGAGACTGGCAAAGTGCCAGTTTGGAACGCCTCGTCCGCGAAGCAGTCGCGCCTTATCCCGCAAGTCGTTTTCAGATCGAAGGTCCCGAAATCTCCGCTCCGCCGAAACTGGTGGTCGCACTATCACTCATTCTGCATGAACTCTCCACCAACGCTGCGAAATATGGACCGCTGTCGACGGACACTGGAAAGGTAAGCGTGGTTTGGTCAGTGGTGCGGGCCGAGGAACCGAAGCTGCTCATAGACTGGATCGAAAGAGGAGGACCGCCTGTCGCTTCGCCGACACGCAGAGGATTTGGTTCGCAATTGATCCAGGGGCTCTTGTCGGCGGAGCGCGGCGGCCAGGTGGAAATGATCTACGCCCCATCCGGATTTCGCTGCCATCTCCAAGCGTCGCTGAGTGCCGAGTAGGCGGGCGATAACAACTCGCGGCCCATTGCATAAAAGGCCGGCCGTTCACGCGGTGCGATTGAAGTTTGAACGAGCATTTTGTCACCTTGGCCAAAACCCGACCAGCCCCGAGTGCCCAAAGCAGGCGGCGGTCTGTTAACGCCCCGAAGCAACCGTCCTTTACGGCCCAACGTGACGGATCGAAACCTGACCGAGAATGCAATGCGGGCAATTTCCTGCTTCAGACATGAGGCGTTCGCGATAGTAAATCGGCAACGAGCCGGACGCGGTGGCTGATGGCCGCCAGGGTCGACGTTACGAGCTGGTCGGGAAAACCATTGGGCAGCGCCGCGATAGCGGCCCCTGCCGGCTGTTCGGCGTTCGCCTCGATGTCTTCAAACATCGCTTTCATCGCCAGGGTGCCGACACCGCAAAGGTCCGCTGCCTGCATGAAGTGACGGGGGTAGGATGTCATGGATAGCACAGTGGCGGTTTTTGCCAACCGCCATTGCAAGTTTGAATTTCTTGCGCGGGATCCGGCGGACGATCTGTTCGTTCATGTCGCCAAACACCAATATACGCGCCAGCGTATAGGCGTCAGTATAGGGGAGCGCGGTTAAAAGGCTGATATACGCGCCAGCCCAAGGATTGTTATGCGGAACCCGCCCAAGGAGACAGATACACTCAGCCAGGTCCTGGAAAATCGTCGCCTGGCTCCAGAATTTGACCTAGACCTTTGTTGTGGGTCTTCTCGTGGGACGGAAAACGCATAATCGATGCTGCAAAGCTGTGACGCGGCTAGCACTCACACTGCTTCATGCGTGTGAAATTCATCCTAAGAAGTTTCTACCGGGCAGAAGGTTTTGTTGAAAATACCCGAGGCCTCATCTAGTCAAGCGCTACAAGGGCGGTGTCACTCATCATCTTGCCCTTTTTGTTAATGGTCGAATAACACTTCCTGCGAGACGTCGCGATCAGGGGATTTATGGGCATTGCTTGGTCGTTGAAGATGCACCCGCACGATGTCGATGACGAACTGACCAATGCTGCCGATCCAATCACCGACATGTGGACCAACCCGTGACGACCGCAAACAAGCTCCCCGTTCTGCAGAGTCTTGCGCCCATCAAGTTTCCGCCAGAGACGACTGAATAGAGGCAAGCTTTGGCTAGGACCCTCACGGACCAGCATTGATGCACCGCCGCACCGTACATGCGGCGCATCTGCGCCTAAGGTCGCTGTAGTGGAGCTAAGAGACGCGATGCAGGTTGTTACGGGGCTACAGCCAGTTGAGGGACCGTGACGGCCTTCTAAAAGCCGCCCCCGGGGCTTGTTTCCATGAATGAGCACTGGCTCTCGCCTCATCGTCGTCGAATTCGACCGCGCTGACAATGATGAGCTTGTGTCTGCCTATGATCCTATGCAATTCGATACTCCAGAAGAGGCTGTTAGCATGGGGCTGCTGTTTAACTGCAAAGCGCGCCGACGTTCCGCCATGGAGCCGCGGGGTCCAACCCATATCGATGCTTTCGGCCTGCCAACTGCGCTCTTCGCATGCGGCGAAGTAGCAGAGACGGAGTGAGGATGCGGGTACGAGACGGCATCAGTCGGGATCTTATCCGGTGCGCAAACGATGCCGTGGTTCTTTCCAACGGCGAGAAACAAGCGTTATTGCGGGAGACCTCGACAGTCATCCACTGGTACCAGGCCCTCTTTGCTTTATCCGGCGAGCCCGCAAATTACCCAGGTTCTGATATTGCGGCTCGGTTGAGCCAGTTCGCCGACGACATCGATTTCAGGTACGCGGACGAAACGAAGGCGATTATGCTTGAAGCGGCGGGTACAATAAGGATCATGCGGCTGATGCTCGGTATCAGGCAGGAGATTCTCGATGAGCCTCTCTGAGCCCGGCTTATGGACCAAGCGTTGGGCGGTTTCGCCCCGCGGTTTTGCGCTGTGACTTTGGAGGCCGCCCGACCAGAATATTCTTCCTAGAGGATATGTTTTATAACGCTGATGGCCTATGATTGATTTGACCCCCGAGACATTCAACCAGAGATCCTATGAAACCCGCAAAATCATTTGTCGTTGAAATCAAACGCAACGGTCGTCGGCAGGTCGTTCGCGATCAAGAGCCGCTATGGGACCCCAGGCAGCTTCAAACAGCAACGGACGCGGTTGAAGAAACTCAAAATACCTCTGAAATCGATTGCAAGCCAACCAAAGGGAATAGCTAGGGTCCAAGTCACGCCATACCGGTCATTGGCGGCTCTCGCAGAACTCCATATTCTGCGACGCGGCAGATTCGGGAAGGCAAGTGTCGTCAGTCGGGACTTGCGCGACAGGGGAGCGGCGGCTTCCTACCCCAAAACGAACTGTAGCCCAGCTTGAGGTTGACAAGTAAAAGGCTTCTGCGCACAATTTGCGCTCGGTGGATACAGCCTGCTGCTTGCGCCCCTCGGGGTACGGTGAATGTATCGAGCCACTCATGGCTCCCTTTGCCCGAACGAACGGGTCAGCAACGCAAGCCCCTGACGTTTTCCGTTCGTTTATGCAGAGGACCATCTCATGCGCGATTTCCGCGATGCCAAAGCTATGGCGAAAACCCTACGTGAAGCGCTTCACGCCAAATCTGTCACCTTCACCAACAGTGAGAGCCAGGAGCTCGTTGCTCGAATTCTTGGCTTTCGAGACTGGAACGTATTGGCCGCAACGATCCAGGCAAGGCAGTCGACAGCGACATCGGTGAGTGCCGAACCGTCTAATCCAGCGGGGGCGGAGATCCCCCTCGTTCCTATGCGGGACTTGGTCCTGTTTCCGCACATGATCTCGAGGATTTTCGTGGCACGCGAGAAAACCCGACAGGCCGTGGAACACGCTCTTGCCAGCGACCGGCGCGTTCTCGTTGTCGCCCAAAGGCATGGCGACAACGATCATCCCAGCACTCTTGAAGCCCTCTATCCAGTGGGAGTCATAGCAAACATGGTCGATCGCCAGACACAGGTGGACGGGACCCTCAAGGTTACCGTCTGCGGGCTTCAGCGAACGGGCATGGTCCGGCTGACCGATGACGGGTTCCTGGCGGCGGAGGTTACGCCAATTGACGACGAACGCGGCCAGTCGACGGAGGCAGCCGCTCTGTCGAGTGCGGTTCTCGATGCGTACCAGATTTACGCCCGGGTCGATTTTTCTGCACTACCGCCGGGATCCAAAGCCAGGTTCGCCCTGCCTTCGATCGGAAATCCCGGCCTGTTAGCCGACACAGTCGCCCCTTTGCTATCGACCAGTCTCGAACAGAAGCAGCAACTCTTGGAAACCAGTGACGTGGTGGCCCGTCTCCAAAGACTCATCGAGCTGATGAGCAATGGCCGGCCCAAGGCTGTCGCGTGAAAACCGACTTTTTGCGACGCACCTGCCTGACCGTCATGAGAAGGTAGCAGTTCTCCGCGTGCCGCAAATGAACCCCTATTGTTGCTGTGGTTCCTCTCCAGACACCTATAGTTTGGCGATGTTCTTATCAGGGCCCACCGAAGTAGCCGAGCTACTACGATATCACTCAAGGCGTTGCTGGGGTGTAATCTTGTGTCGAGCGCAATATTTTCCTGGGAGCCGGTTGCTTCGCAGAGTGGTGCCGGCCGACAAGGCGATGCCCTTGCTCGCGGCGCCAAGCGACGCATCGCCGCTGACGCTCAGGGTGCGTGCAGTGATGTTGAGTCCGCCGTTGAAGGTGTTGGTGCCCGTGAGGGTCAGGGCACCGGCCCCCGCTTGGTCAGCCCGGCGTTCCCGGTCAAGATCGTTGTGGACAGTGACCGGCACTCCCAGGTTCACCGTGCCGGCGGCGGCCCCGCCGAAGAAGGCGTTGTCGAGTGCGCCATTGCTCCAGGCGCCATAGGGGCCGCTGACGCCATCCCCGTTGGGCTCCAGAAAGACGAGCTTGTCCCATCTGCGTACCGCCGCGGTTGGCGGCGGTGCCGTTAGGATCCCAATATATATCGGCAGCACTCGCCGAACTTGCAACAAGAGCCGGAAGCAGCGTCGCGGTCAGGCTACGCACAATCGAGAATCGCACGGCACTATAACAGGGATTCCGATGCTCAAGCAGCGCCCCGCCTGTTGAAACATGGAATGGCTCCGCTTCAACTTCGCGACATTCACACTTGAGAAGAGTAAGGTTCTCCAATGATGATCCGACAACTTGGGCTCTACCTGTTGAGGGTAAAGTTGGGGTCTTCGGATGGGGACTTCGTTAGCTCCATATTTTCCGTTAAGTATACCTCAATGGCAGCGATCGATCCCTGAATCTCACTAAGAGCGCGAAGTGATTTGTCGTTCTCGCCACTCTTTAACATCCCGGCGATTGCAACAGACCGTCTGATCTTCAGCCTAGAAAGTAGCTCTTTCCTGTTCATTTCTTCCACTCCGTCGGGTCAGGCCTAGTTAAGCTGAGACGGCAGAATAACATGCAGTTATTCGCCCGCAATCGGACATTTCATGAGAACTTTGATAGTTGCCGCAATGCTCTTCATAAGTGGGGATTTCTACGCGCAAAGATTACGTTGCGAACCGGATTTATTGAGCAACGACGTCTCGATCCAGCCTTCGCCATGGTCACGGCTGCGTGCTCACCCCAGAGCTGCTAATTGACTGGAATGTTGGGCGAGACGACTGCTTCGTTCTAATCACTCTCGACGGTCTACACGTTGTCCGATTGTTAACTTACACCACAGCACTTCTTAGTAGCGCCTCTCCCCGCAACCAAAGCAATTTCCAGCATCCACTGGAAGTTAGGCACTCGGACCGGCATACGCGGGCGCGTTGTATCCGCATAAGGACGCAGATACACTCAGCCAAAGGCACGCCAATCATCGCCGGCCTCCAGGTGTTTTATGGGCTGTCTGCGAACCCGGACGGGAGCGCCGCGACAGAGGCAATCCTCTGAGCCTAATGCAGAAAACTGATCTCCCGCGCCCGCAACCAGACAGTCTGGTTGCGGCCGCAACAAGCCGGAACCCCTGCGGTTTTATCGCGACCGTGGCATTGGCGAACTTCAGCGTGGGAAGCGGCATGACCACTTGGAAGGTCATAGACTGGAAAGCGGACCTACCCAGCAAAACTCCCCTACCTCAGAACAGAGCCGTCACGCAGATCTTATCAAGGCCGGGAGTCCAAGACACACGTCACGATTTTAGTGACCCGTAGCGGGTCTGCTACGTCAGATGATTCAGCACGTTGATCAACTTTCCGGTGGGATCGACGATAAAGAAGCGCCTGACGCCCCATGGTTCGTTCCTAAGATCGTGGACTACCTCGCAGCCCATCGCCTTCGCGCGGCTGTACACGACATCCACGTCATCAACCTCTATCGATAGGTCGGGGACCGGCGCTCCCGACCCTCCCTCGCTAAGAATGCTCATCTGGATGACCGCCACTTCGGCGGTTCCCAGCGTAACCACCCAGCCAAGGTCCATTAGAACGTCCAACCCAAAAAGGGCGGAGTAGAACGTTCTAACCTCTTGGACCGAATCTGCTGCGACATTGGCAACGATACGTTTTACGACCATTGTTCATTTTCCCATGGATGATGAGAGTTGCAGCAGTCACACCAGGGTTGGAGAGGCGCTAGCTGCTGCCACAAGCTATTTGCAACAACCGGGATCATCCGTAGGACAGCAGCTGGAGTACCGTGGGAGGCCGGTCGCATTCAGGCGGAGCTTTCATCGGGTATGGCAGCGGGATTCCAGACGATTCCCACAGATGCCCATTCGGGTCACGGAAGTATCCCGCGTAGCCGCCATAGAAGGTGTTCTGCGCGGACTTGATGATCTCGCCGCCGGCGCGGGCGGCCTCGGCCATCAGCTGGTCGACCTCTTCCTGCAGCACGACGTTGTGCCCGATGGTAAAGGAGGTGGAGGTTATCGGCGCCTTGGGCAGACCTGTATCATAGGCGAGGTCGTCCTGCGCCCATATTGCCAGCTTCAACCCACCGGACAGCTCAAAAAAAGCCACGGCGCCATGCGCGAACTCGCGGCCGATGATCCCTTCCGTCGGCAATCCGAGGCCGTCGCGGTAGAATCGCAGCGAGCGCTCGAGGTCGGCGACGGCAATTGTCAGGACGGAAATGCGCGGTTTCATCGTTGTTCCCGGGTTGACCGAGGTCACATGATAAAGTCGTGGCCCCGCGAGGGTCTTGAACGAAACGGCCACCCGCAGCGCTCACGGGCGGGCCTTTGGGTGGACCTTCACCGGTTGCCGTCCGAAATATACGAGTTCATCGACGGACGCTGTAGGGTGGTGGCCCCAGCACGGCAGCTCCGGTGAGGTTGGGCAGCAGGCCGCTCGTCCTTCTTCTCTATTCCAACGGACTGCCGGGACCGTCACGCGGGTCGAGCAGGCTGGCGGCAGGATCATCAGGCTAATCTACGATTTTCTCCGGCCAACGTCTTCCATTTCCCCGATCCGGACGGCTACGAGTTGGTGCTCTAAACCAAAGATGGCATTCAGCAGATCGCCGTGATTTGACGGCCCGTAGCCCCGTAGGCTATTCTGAGTGTGTTGCACCCTAGCAGTGGTCTGCGCAATGATCCCCGCCGATGAATGCCATATCCTCGCCTTCCGCGCCGGCACCTACAACGAAACACTGGCGATCCCCACGCTCCGCCCGCATTTCCTGTGCGCCTGGACCAACGAGATCGCTGCCGTCAAAAGGGTCCAGTCGACTGTGATCCCGGACGGGTGCGTCGACCTTCTCTGGCGCGACAACAGGTTCACCGTCGTCGGCCCCGATGCCTCGGCCGCCCGGCGGGTGCTGCGACCCGGCACGATCTTGGGACTACGGTTTCGGCCGGGCGCCGCCGAAAAGTGGCTGGGCCTGCCGCTCGATGCGATCGTGGGGCAGGAAGTGTCGATGTTCGAGTTGTGGGGAAAGAGAGCCATCGAGGTGGCCGAAGAGCTGGAAGCCGAGCCCATCGCTGGCAACCGTCTTGCGCTGTTCCAGGAACTCATGGCGGACGTGGCGGTGGCCATTCGGCCTCCGCCGGCCGAAGCTTCGGTGATGGTGAGGCTCCTCGACACACAGACGGAGGGGCGAGTACCGGTGAGCGCTCTCCCGGACCATTTAAACATGAGCGAGCGAACGCTGCGCAGGTGGAGCCGAAGACACTTTGGGTACGGACCGAAGACGCTGGACCGGATTCTTCGCCTGCAACGCCTGAAGGCCTGTGCCGAAGTGTTGCCGCAGGGCTCCCTGGCAAGTCTTGCGATCGACGCAGGCTATGCCGATCAGCCCCATTTGAGCCGGGAAGTTCACGCATTGTGCGGAATGACCGCGAGAGAATTCGTTCGCCAGCTTGTAATTGACGCCACCCTCGGCGACGGGAAGCGATGATGAGGTCGATAAGACCTGGCTCCACGTGCAATCAAATAGGATTTCCAGCATTGGGTGCTATGGAGCAAGGAGGTCGCCCGACATTTGCTACATTGGAAATGGCACTACTCTGAAATTTTTGCCTTACAACAGGATGATGCCAGCGGGATTGCGACCGGTCTTGGCGCGAATGAGGGTTCTCCAGACTGGCCTTGCCAGTGGTAGCCAGGGCCGATACCTGAATAGCGATGATTCTGGTTGCGTCGCGTCGCCAATTTCTCCGCCGAAAATGCGAAGCTTCTGCGAAACCTTGCATTTGAACGTTGATTGGTGTCGATCCTCCACCTTGTGATTTGACGAAGCAACTCTCTCGGCTATCCCTACCTTTGTACAAAGCGCTCGGCCGACGGTCGTACACAAAAATCGAACGTGGGAAGTGTTGGCCTCGACTTTATGGTAGTGTGGTCCAAGGGAGACTGGCGCTACATGGGCGAGATGCGGAAGATTGCAGCAATCCTGGTTTCCGACGTGGTCGGCTACAGTCGGCTCGCTGGTGCCGACGAGGATCGCATCCTGGCAAGGTTGCGGGCCCTGCGCAGCGATTTGATCGATCCTACAATCGCCGTGCATCATGGCCGCGTGGTCAAGCGCACCGGCGATGGGAGCCTGGTCGAATTCCGCAGTGTCGTGGATGCCGTACGCTGTGCCATCGAAGTGCAAAATGCTATGGTTGAGCGCAATGCAGGCCTGCCGCCCGACCGCCGCATTGAATTTCGCATCGGTATCCATCTGGGTGACGTTGTGGAGGAGAGTGACGGGGACCTGATGGGTGACGGCGTCAATATTGCCGCACGCCTTGAGAGCATTTGCGAGCCCGGATGTATCTGTCTGTCCGAGCAGGCCTACTGGCAGGTCAAGGCCAGGCTTGATCTGGTAATCGACGACCGCGGTGCAATGCAGCTCAAGAACATCACCGACCCGGTAAGGGTTTATTCGCTCCAAGTTGGCCTGCCAGCCCAGCCGAAATCCGCAGCATCACAGACCCAGGCTTCAGGAGAACCTTCAGCGCCACCGTCCATTCCTGACAAACCCTCCATCGCCGTGCTTGCGTTCAACAACATGAGCGGCGACGCAGAGCAGGAATACTTCTCTGACGGTATAAGCGAAGACATTATTACGGACCTTTCGAAGCTGTCGGAATTGCACGTGATCGCCCGCAACTCATCGTTCGTATATAAGAAGACGTCGGTTTCCGTTCCGGATATGGCCAGGATGCTCGGCGTCCGCTACCTGCTTGAAGGTAGCGTTCGCAAAGCGGGCAACAGGGTTCGGGTTACAGCGCAATTGATCGATTCAATGAGCGGCGGACATGTCTGGGCCAGCCGCTTCGATCGCGACCTGACCGATATTTTCGCAGTTCAGGATGAACTCACTCAGGAAATCGTGTCTGCCCTCAAGCTCAAGCTCACGGCTAGCGAACGAGACCACCTGGCCCATGAGCGTGCGACGAACATCGAGGCCTATGAATTCCTGTTGCGCGGCCGCGAGCAGAGCTTGGCTTGCACCCGACCCGGAAACATCGCGGCGCGCAACTTGGCAGGGGCTGCAATCGCTGTCGATCCGGCATATGCGGCGGCCCACGCCCTCATCGCCTTCACGCATGTGCTTGATTACATCAACGCCTGGAGCACTGAGCCTGACAACTCACTGCGGACCGGATTGGAACTCGCACATCAAGCAGTCGAAATGGACGAGCAACAACACAATGGTCACTTCGCCCTGGGTATGGCTTGCATGTGGAGCCGGGATCTTGACCGTGCTCGGGCAGAGGCGCAACGGGGACTTATGCTTTCCCCCAACTCAATCGACCTCCTTTTGTTATTTGCCCATATCCAGATATTTTCTAGCGATCCAGCATCTGCGCTCGAGACGCTTGCTGTTTCGATGCAGTTGGACCCGCACTACCCGGATGTCCTGCTACAATTTCTCGCCGATGCGCACTTTTCCCTCGGCGACTATGAGAAAGCTGTTGGCGCACTCATGGAGCGGCTCGCACGCAACCCTCAGTCGGACATCGCCCATGCCCTGCTCGCTTCCTGCTATGGCCACCTTGGACGACCTGGAGAAAGCCTTAAGGCCTGGGAACAGGCCATTCAGCTCAATCCTACATTTTCCATTGAACGCCGCCGCCGCGTCCTTCCGTTCCAGAACCCGGATGACTTTCAGCGCCGCGTAGAAGGCCTCCGTAAGGTGGGACTGGCAGGTTGACGCGTGATCATCAGGGTTCAAAGACCCCGTAGTTTCCAGGCCGCGCGCCGGAGGAGCTTTCCTTGTTGCGGGTTAGCGCGGTTTCATCGAAGGCAACCAACCCAAACTCTTGGTCAAAACGATGGAACACAGGTAGACAGAAATTGGAAGCAAAAGCCATGATCTGTAGGAACAGCGCCTTGTTTTCTCTCACGAGTAGATGCTTCTCATGCAGGCTATCGCCTCACCGCCTTGGACATTTCTTTTGGCTTGCTGAGCAGAGCCTCTCTTTCTGTCGAGACAGCGCTGTGAGGTGCTCCAATGTCAAAACCGATACACGAGCCAAATTCATAGTCGTTGCTGGTAGTCGGCACAGCACTAGCCCGATCACCCGAGATTGGACACCTCCTACAGGCGAAAAACCATCAACAGCGTATCGGAAGGGAAAGCAAGTTTCCGGCTCACCTCAGTTCAAGATCGATTCGGCCAAATGAATGTCAAAGTGCTCGTGGCTTTCCGCGCTTTCTGGGAAGGTCGCCCATTTGAAACCGAATCGTCAATAGCTGGACCATGCCGGTCTGGCGCGAGCCAGAAATCAACTTAAGCGCTTGTCGCAGGCAGCGTGGAAAGCAGCGTGCCCGATGGTCACGGGAACTAAGGCGTTGTGAGACCGTTAGCCTCGGCTCGGCTGAACAAGATCTTGTTGGAATTACTCAGCGCGGTCGATGATGAGGTTACCAGTCCTCCAGAACAATGCAGGATCGTTCAATGCAAATCGAACCTCCCCGTCATGCAGACGAAACCGAAAGTGACACCTACCTGGTCGATCAGGTTCTTGCACAAAACAAAGCAGCTGTGAACGCAGAACAATCGCATGAGCCATCCATGTCAGAGCAACTGGCGGCACTGCGTGCGGAGATTAGCCGCCTTGCCGAGTCGGCAAGTCTTATCGCTGAAGAAGTAGCAATAATTGTCGCCCAGGCGCCGACACGGCTACGGTACGAAGGTGAAAAGCAAATTTATAAACGCCCCGTCATCTCCCTGCTCGCAATTGGGATCTTAAGCTTCCATCTTACGCAGGCGATCTTTGGCAGGTCCAGAAGGGTAAGATGACGATTTGCTCCTGCCTGGACCCTTGACGAAACTCTGGTGCATGGGTTGGTAGCAGATCAAGCAATCGAAGTGACAATCCGGGCGATGACCAAGGCCAAAGCCAACGTCACGCTGCTAAAGACGATTCCGGCATTCGGTGAGATCTTGCCCAGCTGATCGATGCACCGATCGTGGGACAGCCGGCCATCAGTACGGTCGCCTGAGTGCCCGGCATGTTCAATCCATCAAAGGGGCGTAACGTCGAAGCCAAACCACTTCTGCGACAATGTTTTGATCGTGCCATCGGCCTTGGCTGCATCGATGGCCTTGTCAAACATAGCTTTCAATTTCGGTTCGTTCTTGCGCATACCGACCGAGCTGCCTTTGCCCAGGAACCCACCTTGAAACCTTGGACCAGCGACGGTCATTTCCTCATTGCCTGGCTTGGCGGTCGATGTCGTCAGATAAGCCATGGAGGCCATAACGAGATCAACACGGCCCGCAGCAAGATCAAGATCATGTTGCTCGGTGGTCTTGTACTCGCGAACGTCGACAACATCCTTCAGGTATTTTTCGACGAAGGTCGCGCCTGTCGAAGCGGTCTGCACGCCGATGGTCTTGCCTTGCAAGAGTGGCTTCAGCTTCTCCAAAGCGTTGACGGCGCCTGCCTCATTGGACGCCAGCGAGAAAACCTCCCCTGTGAATTCCATGCTTGCCAGCGGGCTTGATTTCAACGTTGCGAAAGCCTGGCCGGTAGAACCATAGGACTGGCTGAAGTCGATAATCTGCTCACGCTTCGTGGTCGCCGACATGCCCGACATGATGGCGTCGAACTTGCCGGCATTGAGCGCCGGGATCATCCCGTCGAAGTCCTGCACGACGATCTTGCACTCAACTTTCATGTAATTGCAAAGATACTTCGAAAGCTCTATCTCATAACCGTCGAGTGTTCCGTCGGGCCTGGTAAAGTTATACGGCTTGAAGGCGCCTTCCGTGGCGATGGTGACCTGCGTCCATTTCTTGCCTTCCGCATGGGCGGTAGCCGAAAAGACAAACGCCGCCAACAGCAGGGCTTTGAGCGTAAAGATTACGTATTTCATTTCCAGGAATTCCCCTTTTTGATCGCGGCTGATCAATTCAACCTTTGATAAACTGTTTAAATCGTTCGGATTTAGACTTGACGAAAACATGGTCAGGCCGGCCGTCCTCCTCAACGAGTCCCTTGTGCAGGAAGACGACACGGCTTGAGACATCGCGGGCAAAGCCCATTTCGTGGGTGACCACCAGCATGGTGCGGCCCTCTTCGGCCAGACCACGCATGACGCGCAGCACCTCGCCGACAAGCTCCGGATCGAGCGCCGAGGTCGGCTCGTCGAACAGCATCACCTTCGGCCGCATGGCGAGAGCGCGCGCTATGGCGGCGCGTTGCTGCTGGCCACCTGACAGGTGCGAGGGATAATGATCGCGTTTTTCAGCGATACCAACTTTCGCCAGAAGCGCTTCGGCCTCTTCCACGCACTCCTTGCGTGGGCGCTTTTGCACGTGGACCGGCGCTTCGATGACGTTTTCGAGGATGGTCTTGTGCGACCACAGGTTGAAGCTTTGGAACACCATGCCGAGCCGTGAGCGAATACGTTCGACCTGTGCCTGGTCCGCCGCCCGGCTCTTGCCATCGCGCGTGCGCTGCATGCGGATCGTCTCGTCGCCGACCGTTACGTCGCCGCAATCGGGCACTTCAAGAAGATTGATGCAGCGCAGCAGGGTCGACTTGCCGGAACCTGAAGACCCGAGGATCGAAACGACCTCGCCTTCGCGTGCGCCGAGCGAAATCCCTTTCAGCACCTCGACATTACCGAAACTCTTGTGCAGATCCTTGACGTCGAGCGCCAATGGCGTGATTGCAGGCACCTGAGCGTTCATTTGCTCTCTCCTTGAACGGGGGTCTGCAGCCGCGGCGCGCGAAGATGCGGGCTCAGCATGTATTCGACGACATGCACCAGCCGCGTGAGCAGGAAATTGATGGTCAGGTAAATCACGCCAGCGACGATGAAGACCTCGATGGCGCGGTAGGTTTCCGAGATGATTTTCGCGGCAACCCCGGTGACTTCCATCAGCGTGATGATCGAGGCAAGCGATGTCGCCTTGACCATGGAAATCATCTCGTTGCCATATCCCGGCAATGCCTGCCGAATCGCAAGAGGCAGGACGATCCGCCGGAAAACCATAAGGCGCGGCATGCCGCAGGCACGGGCGGCTTCTATTTGGCCGTGCGGAACCGACAACAGACCGCCGCGGATGATTTCGCTGGCATAGGCGGCAGTATTGAGCGTCAGTGCAATGACGGCGCACCAGTAGGGCTCGCGCAATATCGGCCACAAAATCGTATGGCGCACCGCCGGAAACTGGCTGAGCCCGTAGTAGATGAGAAATATTTGCACCAGGAGCGGCGTGCCGCGAAACACGAATACGTAAAACCTGGCAAACCAGTCCAGAATGCGAACTCCGGAAAGCCTGAACAACGCCAGACCGAGGGCGAGAAAAGCGCCGAGCAGGATCGACGCGGCAGCAAGTTGCAGCGTCAATGGAATGGCCGCAACGAGGCTGATGAACGTTTCAAACGTGAATGTCCAATCCATCAGTTCCTCCTGACGCCGCGTGAAAAGTAGCGCTCGGACCATTGCAGCAGCGCACCTGAGAAGGTCGAGATCATCAGGTAAATCGCACCGGCCACGACATAGAAGTTGAAAGGCATTCCGGTTGATCCGGCGCCCACCTGGGCCTGACGCAGCAATTCCGCGACGCCCGTAATCGAAACGAGAGCCGATTCCTTCAACACGACCTGCCAGACATTGCCCATACCGGGCAACGCATGACGCAGCGTCAATGGTGCGATGATCCGGCGGAACCGCACAGCGCGCGACATGCCGCAAGCGACAGCCGCTTCTATTTCACCCCGGTGCACGGCCTTGAATGCCCCGCGAAACACCTCTGTCTGCTGCGCGCCCGACGTAATACCCACCGCCAATGCACCGGCCAAAAAACCCGGAAAGCCGATAAACCCCTCCGAACCGAAAAAACGCCCGATCGCTGTTACCGCTGCACTGCCGCCGAAATAGAACAGATAGATGACGAGAAGGTCGGGAATACCGCGCAGCACAGTCGTATATCCATCAGCGATGGCCCGTATGGTCCTGCCGCCGGAGACCTTTGCCCAAGCACCGAATGTGCCGATGATCGAACCGATCAGAAATCCCGATATGGCGATGAGTATCGTCATCCAGGCTCCAGCCAGAAGGGCACCGCCCCACCCACCCGGTGCAAAGCTGACGACGTCAAGGAAGTCTGGCTGGTTCATGACGCGTGCGATCCGACTTCATGGAGATGATTGAACGGCATAGCTGTGCCCTACTCATGAAACTGCGCGTTCAGTTTCCGCTGAATGTTGGCGTGAGATCGAGCTTGCTCCACTTTTCCGAAAGCGTCTTGATGACGCCTGCCTCGGCCGCAGCTTTGATCGCAGCATCGAACTTTTCGCGAAGGTCGGTCTCGCCCTTGCGCGTGCCAAGCGCTACTTCCGTTGCAAGCATGGCGCCTTTGACAAGGGGGCCGGACATCTGCAGGTCCTCATTGCCTGGCTTGGCCAACATCGAGGTTGCGTAGACGCCACTGTCGAAACCCGCATCAATACGGCCTGCCTTCAGGTCGAGATCGCGTTCGGGCGAACTCTTATAGGTGCGGACCGTAACGGTATTGCCAAAATAGGATTGGATAAGCTGTTCCTGGCTTGTCGAGCCGACAACGCCGACAGACTTGCCCTTGAGCTCCTTGCCGATCTCGGTCATCACGGGGTCGGCCTTGGCATGGTCATTCAGGTTGAGGCGCTCGCCTGTCATGGGAAGAGCGGCTACCGTTCCGTCCTTCACCGTCAGAAAGCTGGCAACGCCACTCGCATAGGGCACCGTGAAGTCGACGACCTGCTTGCGCTTTTCATTGATGCCGAGCGTCATGACGAGGTCGAACTTGCCGGCGTTCAGACTGGGGATAAGGCTCGTCCATTCGCCCGTGATGAGTTCGCATTCGACCTTGGCGCGCGTGCACAGATCCTGGATCAGGTCGACATCGAAGCCCGACAATTTGCCGGCAGAGTCAATCATGTTCCAGGGCGGAAAGGCACCTTCGATTCCGACTTTGACACGGGTCCAGTCCTTGGCGTTTGCCGCCGTACCCGTGAATGCCAAAGTGGTTGCTATGATAGCCAGCAGCAATTTTTTCTTCATGTTCATTCCCCTTTGTTTGGAGGCCGCAAGGCCTCATTATCCGCGAACTGTTGCCGGACCGCGTTCAGGTCAGCACCGCCTCCAGTTCCGCATTGGCTTCACGCAAGGCATGGCAAATGCGATTTCGCGTTTGACGCGCGTGCACCGCATAAAACGGTAGGTCGGCCGAACCTTCCGGTTGCCGCGCCAGTTGTCTGATCCCCTCCAATGATGGCCAGACCGGATGCGGCAGGGCTGAATCGTGGTGGAAGCGCTCGCCGGTCGTATAGTTGAGCGGGACAAGCCGGCGCGATGCGCGCATGAGCGCAGCATTGATACGTGGGGTCTCTTCATCGCTAGCGGATTTCGACCGGGCAACCAGGTTTGCCGCATTGTCCCGCAGAAACGACACACCCGATTCAAGGGCGCTGATATCCAGCCTGTCGCCGAGTTGCCGCTTGAGGTGCGCGATTTCATCCGCCAGGGAACCGGCATAGGCCGTATAATCATAAGGCAGGATACGGGACATCAGCAGCGCTCGCAGAGCGCCAAGAACGATCCGCGTATCGCGTACAAGGTTTTGCGGATCGATGTGCTCGATCGTATCATGCGGGGTATGCCACCACCAGCCGAGCGCCGTCAGCATTTTGACAGGTCCCGCAGGCTGATGGCTGAGACTTCCGAACATCGAAGGAATGCCGATGCCCCAGAACGACTGGTCGGCGGCGCGACCATGGCGCCGCCCGGCATGTTTCTGGCCGCTGATGACTTCGACCGCCTCAAACGCCACTGCCTTCAACTCGTCGACCACTCCTGAATTGGTGAGCACACTTGCCCCCTTGCCGCCGGTCGAATCCACGTTGACGTGGGCGATGCAGCGCTGCTCCAACTCGGTCCAATATTCGTCCGCATACCATGCCGAGCCCGAATAGCGCCCGTGTGAGTGACCCGACCAGAAGCAGATGCGCAGCCCCCTTCGCCATTCGCAGCGATGGGCGGCAAGCAGGCGCCCAGCCTCCAGCATTGTCGCATTGGCGCCGCCATTATCCATGACGCCGTAGTGCCATGTGTCGTGATGGCCCGAGAACAACACGAAAGGTTCGTCTTGATTGCCGACCAACGACCCCAGCTCAGCAATCAGCAGAGGCGTTTTGCGCCAACCGGTATCGACCTCGGCCTGCATGGAAATAGTGACTGCCTCCCCTTGCTCGCAGCGTGTCCGCAGCTTCGCCCCTTCATCATTTGGCACGGAACAGATGACCGTGGACGGCAGTATTGAACGTGTATGCTGTGAAGGGCTGCCCCACACAGGCGACACGCACATTTCATAGAGATGCTCGTTGGGACTGATATGAAGCTGACCGATCGCCCCGGCAACGCTGGCAAGCGCAGCGACCTCTTCGCTCGCTATACCATCGACGAGGACGATTTTCCCGGCAACGTCCGTTGTGCTGAACTCGGCCGCTGTGCCTTCGCCGACGTAAACGATTTCAGCCGAAACGCCTGATGTGGATACGGACATCGAATGGGTAATGCAGCGCAGCATGCGGCTATCCACAATGACGCGCGCCTTGCCTGGTAGACTGATATAAGCATCGTGCTGGATGAGCCGGACATCGTAACCATAGCTTTCCATCTGCGCTTGCAGATAGCGGAAACTTTCAAGTTCTTCGGCCGTACCGGACAGTTTCACCCTGCGCGAAAACTCGCGAATGTGTTCCATCAGCTGATCTTTGTCCGGTTCAAAACCTGTCTCAGACATCCGTGTTCTCCGGCAATGGCGGCTCGACATCATCCGGTATGGGGTTGATGAACGGTTTTCCGTCCAGACGCTGTCGATGATCGGCCTTGGCGGCCTCAACGAGATCGGGATTGGCAAATAGGTCGATGGCGGTCGCCGCCATCACTTTGGCAGCATGTTCCATGCCCTTGTGCGCCGCAGGCAGCTTGCCTTGAGCGACCAGCTGCCATGAATGTCCCGGCGTGCCGATGGCATAGGTCGCCCCGCGCATCTGTACTGTCGGGACAACCCAGCTCACCGTCCCAACATCCGTCGAGCCGACGATCGATCCGTCACCACTTTGGGGGGGGAAAATGCTGCCGCACAACGCCTGGCCTTTTTTGGGCGTCACATTGAAGCGCTTGTAGGAGGATAGAATATCCTCTTGCGAGAACGTTTCCTGAAATTTCCGCGCCGTCTCATGGTCGGCCTCGTCGAAATTAGGCGGGCCAAGACGCTCCAGTTGCGCATGCATCAAGGTTTCGAGCGGCGTGTTGCCAACAAGATTGGCATCGCCACTGATAATGCGGCTGCGGACGGTGGTCTCGGTCATTAATGCCGCACCGTCTGCGACCTTCTTGACCCGCGCGACAAGGCTATTGAGCTCCGGCAGGTCACGCGCCCGTACCAGGTAGCGTACGGTGGCCCGGGCCTGAACCACATTCGGGGCAGAGCCGCCTGTGTCGGTAACGGCATAGTGGATACGCGCGCTCGATGGCATATGTTCGCGCATGTAGTTCACGCCGACATTCATCAGTTCGACAGCGTCCAGGGCGCTGCGTCCCAGATGCGGCGTTGCCGAGGCGTGCGACGCGCGGCCGCTGAAATGGAAATTGATTTCGTTGCAGGCAAGCGAGATTGGATTGTTCACGCCGGCAAAGGCTGCCGGATGCCAGGAAATGGCAATGTCGACGTCGTCGAATAGGCCGGCACGCACCATGAAGCCCTTCGATGAGCCGCCTTCTTCAGCGGGACAGCCATAGTAGCGGACGCGACCCTTCAGTCCGTTTTTCGCCAGGTAATCCTTGACCGCAGTTGCTGCCAGCATCGACCCTGACCCGAGAAGGTTGTGGCCACAGCCATGCCCGTTGCCGCCTTCGACAATCGGCCGCTCTTCGGCCAGTCCAGCTACCTGGCTAAGGCCCGGGAGCGCGTCGAATTCGCCGAGAATGGCGATGATTGGTCCGCCCTCTCCTGCTTCGCCCACCACCGCCGTTGGCAAATTGGCGATGGCGCGGGTGATGCGAAACCCTTCTTTCACAAGCAGATGGGCATGCGCGTCCGACGAGCGGTATTCTTCGTAGTTCGTCTCAGGCATCTCCCATACGCGATCGCTCAATTCAAAGAATGCATCACGCTTGGACTCGACGATTTGCCAGACCTCTTCCGAATTTCTCATCTTTTCCCGACTGGTTGTTTTGTGATAGTAACCAAAATTGGCACCAATTTAGACGCAAATAATTTTTACGCAACCTCTGGGTAAAACTATTTGTCTGGCGTACATCTCGTGAGGATGAATGCCTCAGAGCCCCGCGCATTTGGCTGGGACACGGGAGAGAGGGATGAGTGAAGCAAAAGCGAAAACAAGGTCACAGCTCAAAACCGTCGATGTCACCGATTTGATCCTGCACGATATCCTCGCGGGCGTGCTCGCGCCGGGCGTGTGGTTGAAACAGATCGATCTCGAACAACGGTACCAAAGCACCCGGCCGGAAGTGCGGCGTGCGCTTGACCGACTTGTTCAAAGACGTCTTGTCGAACATGTCCCCAATCGCGGTTATCACGTTTATGAGCCCGATGGCCGTCAGGCGACAGAAGTGAGCGATGTTCGTGTTATCCTTGAGACTGCGGTCGCGGACAAGATCGTTGCCAGGGCCTCGGAACTGACGACGAAAAAGCTCAGGGACCTCGCATGCCGTTTTGACGATCTCATCATGAACGGAACCATGATTGAGCTCTACGAAGCCAATCTCGCCTTTCACCGCGAACTGCTTGCGCTTTGTGGCAACAGCGAACTTGTGAACCTTGTGACCGAAATCCGCCAGAGGACGTCCTCGGCGCCGGTGTCACAATGGAAAACACGGGCCCGGATTGAACAATCTTCGCGGGAGCACCACCAGATGATCGATGCTCTGGTTGCGAAGGATACCGAAGAACTGAAGCGCGTTACGGTCAAGCACATCAAGCAGTCTGCGGATCTCAGTGGAGACGGCATCTCTCATAACGGCTAAACCTAACCTCGACCTACGAAATGAGGCGTAGCCTCCGGCCAAAACGACATCGGTTATGCGGATGGCCGGTGGGACCGTTTCGGCTTCATCCTTGAGACAAGTCCCCTCATGGCCGTCGTGGCAATGCCCAAAGACCATCCTCTTCGGGACAGAGCGGTCGTTAACCCCCTCGACCTTGAAACACAGCGAATGATCAGCCTTGAGCGGGCACCATCTTTGCGATGCGCGTGGAGGTGACGCTGGCTGGAGTGCCCCGTCTTTCGAGGCTGGAAACCCGTCTGTCGCATACGGCTTTCACCCTCGTTAGCGAGGGTGCGGGCATTGCCATCATCAATGCCGCATCCGCTTGTGAATTTGTCGAAAGAGGCGTCGTTGTCCGGCCCTTCGGCGTTCCCGTTGACGCCAGTTTCCTAGCCATCCGCTCAGCGAACCAGCCCGCTCGGGCCTCATGGGCCGGTTTGCACGTGAGTTCTGGGACTTTCACGACGATGCGATCAACAGCGCGGGATTGCGAGCTTGTATAGCGTCGGCCAGACCTTGCAGCGGCGACCTCGCAAGAGGGAACGGTAAGCGTTCCGCAAGACATATCCTCGCTCCAATGGGATCGGTTGATAGCGTTTCCACCTGCGACGCCGCCCCATCATGAAGGACCGCTCCACGGCAGATGCGGCCGCCGCCGTTCCAGAGCACACACACGAATGGGCAGGAAGCCTTGGAGGTTACACACTACTAAGCAGCAAGCTCGTTTCGCTGTTCGAGACACCGTCGATCATCCGGACCTCTCGTAGGACACGGTCGAACCCATTGAGGTTTGCTGCGCGAATATTGGCCACGAGGTCCCAATTGCCATTCGTCGTGTGCAAAGTGTGAACCTCGGGTAGGCCGCGCAATTTGCGTATCACCTGCGTCGTCGATTTGCCGACAACCTCAATCATCATGACCGCGTGGACCGCATTGTCATCATAATCTTCCCGAACACGCACTGTAAAACCCATCAGAGTGCCTGTGGCAGTAAGTCGATCCAACCTGTTTTGCACTGTACCGCGTGCCACGCCCATGGCTTGGGCAAGCGTCGAAAGCGAAGCGCGACCGTCAACCCGCAAATGTGCGATAATCATCCGGTCCAGCTGATCAGGCGTGTATTTGGCAACGTCAGCCCGCATCACGTTCCTTTACAATTAGTACAAGTCAGCTGCCACATCAGGCAATTTATTGCCTATAATTACACAAGATTGCGATTTCGGACAGCATATCTGATTTTGTAGGCTTCCTGTCAACCGAACGTTACAGCGCACAGGAGAATCATGATGAGCTTTTCCCCTCCGTCCGATAAGGCAATGGTTCCTTTCGTCAGCGTCGAAAACATGATGCACCTCATCCATCACGTTGGCATCGAAAAGTTCCTTTGCGAACTGACCGACGTCATCGAGGACGACTTCCGGCGATGGGAGAGTTTTGACAAGACACCTCGTATCGCCAGTCATTCCCGTCAGGGCGTGATCGAACTCATGCCAACATCAGATGGGGCTGTCTATAGCTTCAAATATGTGAATGGACACCCGAGGAACACCATCGAAGGACTGCAGACCGTTACCGCTTTCGGGTTGCTTGCCGAAGTATCCACCGGTTACCCTGTGCTTATATCGGAAATGACAATGCTCACGGCACTGCGCACGGCGGCCACATCTGCGATGGCTGCCAGAAATCTGGCTCCTTCTGGCGCTCGCACAATGGCGATAATAGGCAATGGCGCCCAAGCCGAATTCCAGGCGCTCGCGATGAAGGCCGTCTGCGGCATCGAAACGATCAAGCTCTATGATATTGATCCCCGCGCCACCGAGAAAACCCGGCGCAATCTGGCCGGATCTGGACTTGAAGTTATTGGCTGTTGCTCGCCGCAAGCGGCGATCGAGAGGGCCGAGATTATCACCACCTGCACCGCTGACAAGCAGTTCGCCACCATCTTGACCGACAATATGATTGGGGCGGGCATTCACATCAATGCGATTGGTGGCGATTGCCCCGGCAAAACGGAACTCCACCGTGACATCCTGCTTCGATCCGATACTTTCGTCGAATTTGCGCCGCAGACCCGCATCGAAGGTGAGATTCAGCAAATGCCAGCAGATTTTCCGGTGACCGAACTTTGGCGCGTTGTCTCGGGTGAAGCGGCAGGACGATGCAACCCGCAACAGATCACGCTGTTCGACAGCGTAGGCTTCGCTATTGAGGATTTCTCGGCGCTCCGTTTCGTCCGCGCCCGGCTTGCGGGCACTGATTTGTGCCAGAACCTCGATATCATCGCAGACCCGGATGACCCACGCGACCTCTTCGGCATGTTGCAACGCTGCCGCCAATAATTCCTGGAGCACAAATTATGCCCCGACATTCCTCCTTTTCAATCCAAGCACCGTCTGCCGCCGTCATGGTGCGACCCCACCATTTCAATGTTAACACCGATACAGCGGCCGACAATCATTTTCAGGCAAGTGATGAGAGCCACAAAGACCTCGCGCCGCTTGCCTATAGCGAGATAACCCGCGCGACCGAGGTTCTGCAAAGCAATGGTATAAAAATCCATCTTTTCGAGGACTTGGGAATGCAAACACCGGATTCGGTCTTTCCAAACAACTGGTTCTCGACCCATGCCGGCGGTCAGATCGCCGTTTACCCGATGAAAGTTATCAGTCGCCGCCGCGAACGGCGTAGCGACGTGATTGAGTTATTGAAGCAGCAATACCGGGTGCAGGAAATCATAGACTATTCGGGTCTCGAATATGACGGCCTTTTTCTTGAAGGAACGGGAGCGATGGTTCTCGATCACATCGACCGCGTTGCCTATGCAGTCCGTTCAGACCGGACAGATCCGATCGCGCTCGAACGCTTCTGCACCCAGTTCAATTTCGAGCCCATGGCATTCGACGCTCACGATAGCCGTGGCAGGGCGGTCTACCATACCAATGTCCTCATGTGCGTCGCAACGGAATTTGTCATGATGGGTCTTGATATGCTGACCGACACGGGGCGGCGGCAGGAAATCATTGCCAGATTAGAACGATCTGGCCGTCAGGTTATCGCACTGAGCAACGAGCAGATTGCCCGGTTTGCCGGCAACGCGATAGAACTCCAAGGCAAGGACGGACGTGTCCTTGCATTATCGACCACGGCTTTGGCTACGCTGGAGCCCCATCAGGTTGCCGTGATCGAAGAAAGCGCCCGCCCTGTCCCGCTGGATATCCCAACGATAGAACGTGCCGGCGGGTCGGTCCGCTGCACGCTTGCGGGAATTCATCTGACACCCCGCGATTAGCAGGCTTGGCGGTCATAAATCGTTGCGGGCGCAAATTCAGCAAACCGAACCACCCTCCAACGCGCGTTGACATCAAGGCTGGAGAGAGCGCGGCCGATCCGAAATCAACGCGGCCACAGAATGAGACGAACAGCCCATGCAAACAATCCCCTTGCCGGCACCACACTTGCCTGCAACGATTTCTCATTGGCACTGGTTTGCAGGATCAATGGGCCTCCTTCGCTCTGCCCTTGCCCGGCGACGATATGGCCCACGGCCCTTGCGTACATTCAAAAAGCCTTTCTGAATATCACCGTTAACTTTTCATTTGGCTTGACGGGCAATGATCCCGAGCGCGGTGGTAATCACCCGCGCGAAAGTGAGCGCGCCAATCCCATCAACATCGCGCTCCGGCATGAACTCGACGAAGTCCATGGCAGCAATCCTGCCCCGTCCTGCTGCCCCCTTGATGAGATCCACAACCTGATAGTAGCTCAGCCCGCCCGGCGCGCGACCGATAACACCCGGAACGAGCGAAGGATCCAGTGCATCGGCATCGATGCATATGATGATGTCACTGCCCTCCGGGATCAGTCCAAGCGCTGCTTCGACACCAAGCCTGTGTAGATCGCATGCCGAAACGAAGTTAACGCCCCATGCGACTGCGTCTTCATAATCCTGCGTTGCCGCCGATCCAATTCCCCGTGCACCTACCTGGATGATGCGCTCGATGTGCGGCATTTCCGACGCGCGACGCATCGTCGAAGACAGGCCCATGCGCTCGCCCATGTGGATTTCGCGCCAGTCGATATGGGCGTCGATCTGCAAAATGGTATATTTTCTCCCATCAGCAGCCGCACCGATCGCTTCCACCATGGGAATGGGGACGGAATCGTCGCCGCCAAGCAGAATTGGCACTGCGCCACGCTGCAGGACTTTGAGCACCGCATTGCGGATCAACGCACGATTTCCGGCACCATCCTTCTCGTCATAGGGAAGGTTTCCGCAGTCGACAGCCCGCAGACGCGTTTGTGGAAAAACAGCGCCGCCATTGTCAAAATCATGTCGATCGATGTTGGCGGTAAGAGAACCGGTTGCCTGCCGCAATGCGTCAGGCCCGTTGCGGCAATAAGCTCCCACTGAACGATAGGAAGTACCGCAAGGCGCCCCGATCAAGGCGATTGGTGCGACCAATGTATCAAGATCACTGCAAGCCTCAAGGCCGAGAAAGGTCGTCGTTTCCGATGCCGCTCCGAAAAGGGCACCGAGATCTGCTTTCTGATTCATAGGATTTCCTCTGTTGTCTTGGGTGGACAAGTCTTTAATGGGGACGCGATAGGCGCAGGGTCGGGGCGTATTCTGGCGACGCGCGACATCCACGTCGGTGCATGTCAGCCGACCCTGTGTTCGAGATACCCGGCCCATCTGCGTTCGACGAGTTGAAACAGCCCGACCAGAATGAACGTAAAGACCAGGTAAATCATCGCTGCCGTGGCGTATGGCTCGAATTGCACGTAATAGGTCAGTGTGATGTTGCGCGCCACGCCGGTGATCTCAAGCAATGTTACCGTACTTGCAAGGGAAGTTGCCTGCAGCATCATGATCGTTTCGTTGCCGTAGAGCGGCAATGAGCGCGTCAGCATCGCCGGGATGAGTATCCTTCGGGCTCGGGTCAGCGGCGACATGCCATAGGCCCGCGCTGCTTCTACTTCACCAAAAGGGATGTGGCGCAAACCACCGGCAAATATCTCTGTGCTGTAGGCCGTCGTGTTCATTACGAAGGCGATCAGCACACAGACCAGCGGGCTTGAGAGCCAAGGCCATACGATACTCGTTCGGACCAGCTCAAATTGGGCAAGACCGAAATAGATCAGAAACAACTGTACCAAGAGCGGCGTTCCGCGAAAGATCAAGGTATAGACAAAGACAGGATAGCGAAGCAACGGTGATGGACTATTGCGCGCCAAGGCGAGCGGTACGGCGATAAAGAACGAAAGGGCTAGCGATACGACGGTCAACAGCAGCGTCAATTTTGCGCCTGCCGCGTAAAGACCGAGATTTTCGACGATGATGTCCCAATTCATGACGTGATCTCCCTTATGCCGCGCTCGAAGCGGCGCGCAATCATCGCGAGAATCAGCATGGAAATAATGGTTACGACGAGATAGAAGCCGGCGGCAATCAGATAGAAGGTAAAAGGCTTTCCGGTCGCCTCAGCCGCACCCTTGGCCCGGAACATGACGTCCTGCAGGCCAATCAGCGAGACAAGTGCTGTCGCTTTCACAAGTACCAGCCAGTTGTTGGTAAAGCCCGGCAGAGCGAGTCTGATCATCTGCGGCAACACAATGTGCGTGAATACCCGTCGCGGACGCAGCCCATATGCGACAGCTGCTTCGATCTGTCCCTTGGGAATGTTAATCAAGGCGGTCTTGAAGGTTTCAGTCATATAAGCGCCGAAGATCAGGCCAAGCGTCGCAACACCCGCGAAAAGCGGAGAGAACTCGACACGCACCTCGAAACCGGCATTGTCGCCCAGCTGGTTGAGCACTGCGGGCACACTGTAATAGACCAACAGAATGACCACGAGATCAGGGATACCACGAACGACGAAGGTGTAGATTTGCGCGCAGGCACGAAGCAGGAAGCTGCGCGACAGCTTGCAATAGGCAGCGATGAGCCCAAGCACGATCGCGACCATAAGGGATGCGAAGGCAAGCAGCAGGGTTGTTACCCCTGCCGCAAGAATCGTTCGGGTGAAATCGGCGATCATAACAGCTTATTCGCCGAAGTATTTTTTGTTCAACGCCGCGAGTTGACCGTTCCCGCGCAAGGTTGCCAGGCCCTTGTTGATTTGGCTGATGAGCTCGCTGTTTTTCTTGTTGACGGCAACGGCGACACCCTCACCGAACTCCTTGGCATCCTTGCCGGTCAGCTCGGGGCCCACGAGCTCGAAACCCTTGCCGGAGTCCGAGTTGAGGAAGCCGTGAATGATCTGTGCCTGATAACTGATATGGAGATCGGCGCGACCCGCCGTCAATTCGAGATAGGGTGAACTTCCCGTATCGTAGCGTTTGATGATGGCCTTGGGATAATGGCTGGTTATATATGCATCCATCGGTGTTCCTGTCTGAACCGCGATGGTCTTGCCGGCGAGTCCCTCGGGCGTGAACTCGAACGACGCGCCCCTCTTGGCAACGAAACGGAAAATTGGATGATCGTAAATATCGCTGAAGGCGAGAATCTGGCGGCGTTTTTCGGTAACTGTCAATTGCGAGATCAGTGCATCATACTTGCCGTCGATCAGGCCGGGAATCATTCCATCCCAAGCCGCATTGAAAATATCGCAGTCAAGTTTGACAGCATCGCAAACGGCTTGCATCAGCTCGACATCATAGCCGACGAGCTTGCCGCTGGAATCGATCGATTCGAAGGGCGGAAAGGTGGCGTCCGTGGCAATCTTGATCTTGTCGGCCGCGTGAGATGCAGTCGTGATCAGTGCGATCATTGTCGCGGCAAGAAGAGATTTAACAGTCTTGTTCATAAGTCCGTCCTCTGGATTGTGATTGATGGTGTTCTTGTAAAATCGGCTGGCGACAGCGACCCCGCCGCCCGATCGCCGAATTCATGGCTAGTGCTTGAGACGACCAGCCATGAATTGCTGCAGCCGCTCACTGCGGGCATTTGCGAATAGATCTCCTGGCGCCCCCTCTTCCTCGACAGCGCCATTGTGGAGGAAAACCACCTTGCTCGATGCGTGCCGGGCAAATCCCATTTCGTGGGTCACGACAACCATCGTGCGACCCTCATCGGCAAGCGTCTGCATAACTTTGAGTACCTCGCTGACAAGTTCAGGATCGAGTGCCGATGTCGGCTCGTCAAAGAGCATGACGTCGGGATTCATGCTGAGCGCGCGGGCTATGGCCACGCGCTGCTGTTGGCCACCGGAAAGGTGTGAGGGATATTTTTGCAAAACATCATGGCCAAGCCCAACCTTGGACAGATTGGCTTTCGCCCGATCGGTCGCTTCGTCGCGCGATACGCCGAGTACGCTTATCGGGGCTTCGACGATATTGGATATGACCGACATATGCGACCAAAGGCAAAAATTCTGAAAGACCATCGCCAGCTTGCTACGCATACGCTGCAGTTGCGCCTTGTCTTTTGACCTCAAAAGGCCGTCACGATCCGTGGCGGTCTTCAGTGTTTCGCCGTTGATGACAACATTGCCCGAATTGGGACGTTCCAGGAAGTTGACGCAGCGCAGGAACGTGCTTTTGCCCGAGCCGCTGGCTCCGATGATGCTGATGACATCCCCGGCATTGGCAGTGAGCGATATACCCTTCAATACCTCAACATCGCCATAGGATTTACGAATACCGGTAACGGAGAGTTTTTCCATGCTGCCTCCCAACTTACTGCGTAAACACCCCTGTCGCAGCGTGGTCTTTTTTGCCTGATTGTTGTGGCAGTTAATGGCATGAGACAAAATTCGGCAATTGATGATTCTTCCTGCAATACATGAAAATCCATCATGTATTGCAGGGGTCTTTTCAGCATTCACAAGTGCGGAAATCCACCCTTACGTGATAGCTTGTCACGGGTTCATCATGCCGGGGCCTGCCAAAGCAGTGTCAAGGGCTGCGCTACCGCCAAAATGACCAAGCAGCCATCTCATGAAAACGCGCGTGCTAGAGCGCTGCAAGCTCGCCTGACTGCAAACGACATGCCAGCCGCCGAACGCATCTATCGAGAAGGGAAACGGCGTCAGCAGATTTCCGGTCGCAAGGTCCGACGAAGAGAGGGTGTCGCTGACCAAGGCCACGCCAGTCCCGTTGATGGCAAGGTCTATCGCCATGCCCAGATCGCTGCAATAAAGGCCACGCGTAAAGCTGTGCGGATCCTGTGCACCTGCCTCGGTGAGCCACCGTCTCCATTCGGAACCATCATCCCAGTGCAAAAGAATCACATCATGCAGATCCGATACCTTTGTGATGGTCTTTCCGATTTGGTTGAATAACCTCGGGCTACAGACGGGGGTGATATTGACGTGAGCCAAGAGGGTTGACCATTTGTGGGGCCATCCGCCGCTACCGAACAGGATTCCGACATCGATATCTGCAATCTCATGGATTTTCTGGTTCTCGGCGAGCCGGATATGGCACTCCACGCTGGGATGGTCCCGGCAGAAACCCTTCAGATGCTTGGCAAGCCATCCACCCGCAAACATTGGAGGACAGGCAATATCAAGCCGCCCGCCTTCCTGTCCCACCTCGGAAAGCAGGAGCGCCGAAGCCAGAATATTCTGCAGCGCCGTGGCGACGGTTTTGGCGAACACTTGGCCCGCCTCGGTTAAAACAACACCTCTTCCCGCTTTGTTGAAAAGATCATAACCCAGCGCACTTTCCAATTTCCGCAACTGGTGACTGACCGCACTGTCGGTGAGGTGCAGCTCAGCCGCGGCCTTCGACAGGCTTTGATGACGCGCTGCCGCCTCGAAAGTCCGCAGTGTCGGGAGGGGAAGATTTCTAAAGTCCTTCAATGAATCTAACTTTCGGTCCAAATGCCTTCCCGGACTATCGATGAAAACTCCCTATTGTTCAATTCGGTGATGCCATCCTGCCGATGGATCAGCATATACGGGTTTTGCTAAGGCCGAGGACTGCGCGGCGCCCCGGCCGCATAGCGACCCGGCTACCATTTGTATGGGCTGCGATCGGCGGTCACTTTAAAATGCGAGCAAATACTTGGGTTGGATAGAACGTGTCTTTGAACATCGGACAGCATTGAATTGCCACCGATCGGACTGTGGCGAGTTCAAGTTCTTGCGCCGACTCTACGACTGCGTGGAACCGCCCACGCGCTGTTCATGCGTTCCGCCAGGGATGCGTTTGCAGCCGCCTCCTTGGAACGAAGTTCCAATTCACAGACTTTCGCCATAATGCCCGCCATATGACCGCCATTGGGTTTTTGAGCCACACGCGAAGCTTGTCTCCGTTCTGGACATGCGCATCAATCAGAAGCCGCCGGCGGCCTGAAGCACGGTGTGCCCTTCGGCCACGGTCACGAAGGTGTCATCGTCGCCATGCTGCGGCAGATGGACGGGAACCGGCTTCTGCCCTGTGCGCCGCCGGCCGAAGCGCGGCACTGCATCCAGTAGGTTGCGGGTGTAAGGATGCTGGGGATTTTCGATAACGGCCCTGACAGGCCCGCATTCGACGATCCGCCCGCGGTGCATGACGGCGATGCGATCACAGAGGCGCGCAACCACGGCCATGTCATGCGAAATGAAGAGATAGGAAAGATTTCCATCCTTCTTCAGGTCGGCAAGAAGATCGAGTATCTGCGCCTGGATGCTGACGTCGAGCGCAGAAACAGGCTCATCGGCGACTACGATTTGCGGGCTTGGCGCCAGCGCCCGGGCGACAGCAATGCGCTGCCGCTGACCGCCTGAGAATTCGTGCGGATAGCGTTTCGCGAACTCCCGCTTCAGCCCGACCCGCTCGAGCAGATCGGCGACCGTGGTCTTGATCACCGGCCAGTCGCGTTCGCCCCGCGCGAACAGCCCTTCGCCAATCTGCCGGCCGACTGTCAATCGCGGATTGAGCGAGGAATAGGGGTCCTGAAAGATCATCTGGCACTGCCGTTGCTTTTCGCGGCGCACCGGTGGCGGCAAGGTATCGATGCGCATACCCTCGATGTGGAGCTCGCCCGCGGTCGGCGTATCAAGCCCGACGGCGATGCGCCCGAGGGTCGATTTGCCAGAACCGCTTTCGCCGATGATCCCAAGCGTCTCGCCTCGATGCAGCACGAGGGAAACACCGTTCAGCGCATGCACCGTGCGCCGGTTGACCGTAAAGGATTTGCGCAAGCCTTCGACCTTCAGCACGGGTTCGGACATCATGGCCGAGCCCTTTCGAATTCCGCCTCGCGCTGCTTCAGCCCCTTGTCCACCGTCAGGTGCGAGGCAAGCAGTGCCTTGGTATAATCGTGCTGCGGTGAGCGGAGCACCTCATCCACCGTTCCGGTCTCCACAATGCGCCCGCCGCGCATGACGGCGACGCGATCGGCGGTCTCGGCAACAACACCGATGTCGTGAGTGATCAACAGGATTCCGGAGCCTGAGCGCGACTTGAGGTCGACCAGCAGGTCGAGCACCTGCGACTGAACAGTGACATCGAGCGCGGTAGTCGGTTCGTCGGCGATCAGGATGCCCGGCCGTAGTGCAAGTGCTGCAGCAATCATGATACGCTGGCGCATGCCGCCCGAAAGCTGATGCGGATATTGCGCCAGGACGCGATCCGGTTCGGGAATACCGACATCCTCGAGCCAAGTATAGGACGTTGCCAGCGCCTCGCGCCGAGAGACGCCGTTGTGACGCACCAGCCCCTCCGTCATCTGCCGCGCGATGGTCAAGACCGGATTGAGCGAGGTCATCGGCTCCTGAAAGATCATCCCGATCTTGGCGCCGCGCACATCCTGCATCTGCCGACGGCCGAACGCCGAAATATCCTGTCCCTCGATCTGGATGCGGCCGCTCATTTGCGCCACCGCAGGAAGCAGCTTCATGATCGACAGCGAGGTCATGCTCTTGCCGCTGCCGGATTCCCCGACGAGAGCGAGGATTTCGCCACGCGCGAGATCGAAGCTGATGCCGTCGATCGCATAGAAGTTGCCTGTCCCGGTTACAAAGCTGACGGAGAGGTCCCGGACACTGAGATAGGGAATACTCATGATCGTCCCTTGCGACGGGGATCGACGAGGTCCCGCAGGCTGTCACCGATCAGGTTGAAGGAAAGCACGGTCAGGCAAATGGCAACGCCCGGGAAGATCAGGATCCACGGCGCCTTGTTGATGTAATTGCGGCCGGAGGCAAGAATCGCGCCCCATTCCGGAGACGGCGGCTGCACGCCGAGGCCGAGGAAAGAAAGACCGGCGGCAGACAGGATTGCCGAAGAGAAGCCCAGCGTTCCCATGACGATCAGGCTCTGGCCGATATTCGGCATTACGTGCACCCGGACCAGCCGGCCGGAACGGATGCCTGCAAGCCTAGCGGCCTCGATATAGGGCTTGGCCCTTTCAGCCGCCGCCAGTCCGTATGTGACTCGGGCGTAGAAGGGCACGAGGCTGATGGCGATGGCGAGCGTGGCATTCTCGATCCCGGGCCCAAGAAAAGCGACGAGCGCCAGCGCGATCAGTGTGTCGGGGAAGGAATAAAGCACGTCGATGAGACGCAGCAGCACCGCCTCGACGAACCGGCCGGCAAAGGCGGCGATGAGTCCCATCAGCCCGCCGATCACGAGCCCGCTGACCACGGCGGTGGTGCCGATACCGAGGGACAAACGGCCGCCGACCAGCAGCCGGCTCAAAAGGTCACGGCCGAATTCGTCCGTGCCGAACAGATGCGCGGCAGAAGGCGCGGCAAGCCGTGGACCGGCTGCCATCCGCGTCGGATCGAATGGCGCCAAATAATGGGAAAGCAGCGATGTAGCGATGATGAAGATCGCCAGTGCGAGACCGAGAACGACGCTGAACGGCGGGCGCCGAGTCCATATGGAAATCTCTGTCGTAGTGCTCATTTCTGCCTCATGCGCGGATCAAGAAAACTGTAGAGAATGTCGATCAGCATCGAGACGATAACCACAGAGGTGGCGAAGACGACGATAAAGCCCTGGATCATCGGATAATCCCGTTCCAGCATGGCCTGGACCGCCAGGCGGCCGATGCCGTTCCAGGAGAAGACGTTTTCGATGATAACCTGGCCACCGAGCAGATAGGCGAAGACGAGGCCGACGACGGTGACAATGCTGATCAGCGCCGGTCTGAGCGCATGTACGAACAAGACCTCGTGTTCACGCAGTCCCTTTGCACGGGCGGTGCGGATATAGTCCTCTTCCAGCACATCAACCAGCGCCGAACGCGTCATGCGGGCGACAAGCGCGCAATAGGTCAGGCCGAGCGTCAGAGCCGGCAGGAGGATGTTGCGCCAGCTCGACCCAGCGACGGGAAGCCAGTTGAGCTTCAGCGCGAAGAGCTGGATCATGATGAGACCCAGCCAGAATGCCGGGATCGACACGCCGAGCACAGCAATGAACATGACGGCAGTATCAGCGATCCGGCCCCGGTTGACGGCTGCCATGAAACCGAGCGGTATACCGATCGCCAGCGCCAGCGCGAGGCCCGAGACAGCTAATGCAAAGGTGTTGGGCAGCCGTTGCAAAAGCAGCATCAGGACAGACTCATTGCCGCGGATGGTCGTGCCGAGGTCACCCTGCAGCACCTTTGTAAGATAGAGCATCACCTGCTGCCAGACCGGCAGGTCCAGACCGAGGCGGGCACGCATCTCAGCCATCGCCTCCGGCGTCGCAGAGACGGACTGTGCCATCATGGCGGTCACCGGATCGCCCGGAACCACATGGATGAGCATGCCGGACAGCACGATCACCGCTATGACGGTAGAGCAGGCGACAAGCACTCGTTTTAATATCAGAAACGGCATCACGACCCTTCCGGCCATTGACCGCCCTGTCTATTGGCGACAGGGCGGTTCAAACCCACTATTGCTTGAGGGTCACGTCATTAAACAGGAGAGATACCATGAACCCTAGCTTGAAGCCTTCGACTTTTGCGCTTGATGCCATAAGCCAGTTCCAGCCCGGCGATAGCAGCGGGACGGTATAGGCATTTTCCATCAGATATTTTTCGATGTCGTGGATTTTGGCAGCGCGAGCGTCGCCCGACAACCTGCGCTGCTCGTCGAGCATGGTGTCGACTTGTTCATTCAAGCCCATGTTCACGAAGCCGGGGCGCTTCCAAAGGAAGTTAAGATAATCCGGATCCACGCCCGACATGCCCATGGTCCAGACATACGGCATTCCATCAGTGCGCTTATTCTCACTCGTCATGTGATCGAAGTGCGATGCGACCTCGCGCGTTTCGATCTCTGCCTGGACGTTGATAGCAGCCAAATCCTGCTGCATGATCTGATGCATCTGGTCCCAGCCCGACAATTTGTGAGCTACTAGCTTTATTTTCAGCGGCTCATCGGCCGTGTACCCGGCCTTTTCCAAGATCGCCTTGGCGCCATCAGGATCGTATTTCGCCCCCCAAGTGGCGCACAATTCCTCATCCGTGGAAAACAGATTTGGCGCGACGGGGCAATTGGAGGTATGGACCAGACCCTCGAATGCAATGTTGGCATAGGCATCCCGATTCATCGCCATGCCGATCGCCTTTCGGATTTCCGGGTTATCGAACGGCTTGACCTTCCAGGAGAATGCGGCCAACACCTGCTGGCCCGACAGCTCGGCGGCATAGACTTTGAAAGCGCCGTCACTCTTCAGCTCCGCCGTTTCCTCCAACGAAGGCTCAACGAGATCGGCCTCGCCGGAGCGTAGGGACGCCATGCGGGCAACCGCTTCCGGAATGACCTTGAATGTTAATTTGTCGACATGCGGTTTGCCTGGGTTTTCGACAAGCGGATTAAAGTTCTTGTAGTCAGCATTGGCCTGAAGCTGGAGGGTATCGTTGCGCGTCCAACTGACGAACTTGAATGGGCCGGTTCCGATCGGCCTGAAATCGGCGGTAGCAAATGAGGATGGGCAGATGAAGCCCGCCTGGATGCCGGTCAGGAATGAGAAAAACGGGCTGTAGGGTTCCGACAGCGACACCTTAAGCACTTTGCCTTCCACGCTGGTGCCTGTGATCGGCCCCCACAGCGAACGGTCCGGGTTGATGGTGGCCGGATCGATGGCGCGATCAACTCTCGCCTTGGCTGCGGCGGCGTCGAAGGTGCTGCCATCATGGCACTTCAATCCGTCGCCAATGGTGAAGGAATAGGTCTTGCCATCCTCCGACATGGACCACTCGCTGGCGAGGCCCGGATGCAAGGAGCCGTCCTTGTCCATGGTCAGCATGGTATCGAAGATCAGGTTGGTCATCTGCAGCGACTGAGTCGTGCTGGTCTTGTCGGGATCAAGACTGTCGGCGTCGACGGCGCGAGCGACGGTCAGGTCTGTGGCGGCAGCGACGGACAGGCTCAGGCCGGTGCCGAACGCTGCTGCGGCCAGCAGTGCGGAGACAACTTTGCGGAGATGGTGCTTTGTCATAAGCTATGTTCCCTGTTTTTATGATTGGACTGCAAATCATGGATTAGGCCACCGATATTGGCGGACGTTTGCCCTCCCATGGCCTTGCCATTTCAAGCTGCGATGCGAGTCGAAAAAGCAGGCCTTCTGCGGCCGGAGCAGCGGCGAACTGGACGCCGATCGGCAGGCCTTCCGCATTCCAGACGAGCGGTACCGACATAGCTGGTGAGCCGTTGACGTTGAAGATATGGGTGAAGGGCATCCAGGAGAGGTAGAATTCATAATGCTCCCGCATCGACGTCGCCTGCGGGAAGGCGTCGTGCGCAAGCGGCGGCTGCGCAAGCGTCGGCGACAGAAAGACATCATAGCGGTTGAACGTGGAGGTGACGGCAGAGGCGACCGCGTGCAGGCGTGTCGTTGCGACATTGACGTCGACCGCCGAGATACCGTTGCCGGCATCGATCATCTCCCACAGCATGGGCGGAAAATCGTCTGCCGTCAGCTTGCGTCCTAAAACGTCTTCCTCCAGCCTCATGTCGGTCGCATATTCCGCCAGGATGAAGGTTTCGAACGCACTCCAGCCATCTGGCGGCAACTCGATGTCATGGGACTCGCAGATATGGCCTAGGCCTTCGAGCAACTTCATTGTCTCCTCGATCGCCGTGACGCAATCGGGATGGGTCGCCGCACCATAGGGCGCTTTGGTCGAGACGCCTATGCGCAATTTCCCGGGATCGCGGCCGACTTCGCTTGCGAATCCCTCGCCGGGCGGGCTGTTGAAGAATTGGCCGACATGCAGACCCTGGGTCGCGTCCAGCATGCCGGCGCTGTCGCGCACAGAGCGCGAAAGCACGTGCTCGACCAGCATGCCCTGCCAGGTGCTGCCCGACGGGGCGACCGGGTTGCGGCCGCGGCTCGGCTTCAGGCCGAAGCAGCCGCAGGCCGACGATGGCACACGGATCGAACCGCCGCCATCATTGCCGTGCCCCATCGGCACCACGCCGGCCGCAACCGCCGCCGCCGTACCGCCACTTGACGTACCGGCCGTGCGTGTGGTGTCCCAGGGATTGTTGGTTACGCCATGGGCGCGCGAGCGTGTCGTCCAGTCCATGGCAAGCTCGGGAACCGAGGTTTTGCCGAAGATCACAACACCCGACTTTTTGAAGCGACGGACAAGCTCGGAATCTTCGGCGGGTCGGACGGCTGCGCGTGGTGGCCATCCGGCGCCGGTCGGCTGTCCACCATAGTGCGCCGTCAGATCCTTGAGCAGAAAAGGGACGCCCTTGAACGGACCGTCTGAAAGCTCCTGCGCGATGAAGCGTCGGGCTTCCTCCTCGAAGGTGGCGATCACCGCATTGAGCTCGCCATCGACCGCCGCAACGCCGGCTAGCGCCGCATCAAGCAATTCGCTAGCCGTCACCTCTTGCTTGGCTACGAGTTCGGCCAGTCCTGTGGCGTCGAAGTTCCGGTATTCGCTGAGCTGCAACTTGAAAGACCCCCAATTCAGGTAAGGGTCTGAGACTAGATCACGCCCAAATTCCTCGCATGATCCCGAAGGGTGATATCCAGAAATATTTTGTGTCACCCTAAAGAGTGATACGCTCGCATGTAACCGAACTGAATGTGGATGTCTCTTGTCGCAGCAATCGAGCCTCATCAATCGCTACACGTCCCCACCGCGCGCTTCGCAAGGGGTAATCAACCGGCCACGGCTGACGACTATGTCCGACTTGCTGCAGCAACACCGGCTCTGCCTCGTCCATGCCCCCGCCGGTTCGGGCAAGACCACGCTGCTCGCGCAGTGGTATGAGTCCCTGGTAGCGGCCGGCTCCAAAACAGTTTGGTATTCAGCCAGAGAGGCTGACCGCGATCCGCTCTTCTTCGCCGACGCTTTGAATTTCGCTGTCGAAGCAAGCTTCATCCAGTTCGGGGCGCCCGCAAAGTCTCGTGACGAGTCGAATGGCCTAGCTCGCCTAGTGGCAACGACGGCGCGATATGCCGCAATGGCGCCCCTTGCCGTGTTTGTCGATGATTATCATTTCGTAGAAGGCGGAGATGGGGGCGAAACGATAAGTAGCATTCTTGCGGCTCGTATCCCGAATTTGACTATCGTGTTGGCCAGCCGCATCCGTCCCTCAATCCCTATCGGCCGCCTGCGGGTTAGCGGCGAGATCCTCGAAGTACCTGTCGGGGAGCTGTTTTTCGACGAGAGTGAGACAGAGGCCTTTTTCCAGGCGTCGCCAGGCGTATCGATGACCTCTGAAGAGAGCAGGCAGATGCACGGTTACACTGAAGGATGGGCAGCGGGTCTCCGGCTCGCGTCGCTCGTCCTCGGTCGCGTGCCGGGCGCGTTTTCCAACACGCCTCCGACGGGAAGCCATCGCGCCTTTGTAGAGTATTTTCTTGAAGAAGTGATCCTTGGCCTGCCGGAAAAGGTCTGCAGCTTTCTGACCTTGACCTCGATTCTCGACGCGTTGAGTGCTGGCCTCTGCGATGCCGTGACGAGGCGCAACGACAGTACCGAGATCCTGTCTTTCCTCGAAGAAGCCCAGCTTTTCGTGGTCGCCCTGCCGGGAGCGCAGCAATGGTATAAATATCACCACCTGTTCCAGGAATTTCTGCAGACTCGGCTTCATTCCGAAACGGGCATCGACCTCACTGATCTTCATTCGCGCGCCGCCCGATGGTTCATCGAGAGCGGCTCCCCGATGGATGCCGTGCGGCACGCCTTCCTTGCACGCCGTCCAGAATGGGCAGCGGAGATGATCGAGAGCTATTGCCTCTTCGACTATCTAAGCCACGGGCGGTTCGAAGTCTTTTCCCGCTGGATGCAGCAGCTGCCGCGCGATGCGCGCGAAGAACGGCCGCTGCTGCTGTTCCTGCAGGTTTGGCGCTCCATCAACATGCGGCGCTTTCTGCAGGCAGAGCAGACACTTCGCACGATCGAGGCGCTCGCTGCCGACAAGGCAAGCCGAATGTCGCTCATTGCCCGTGAAACCGGACTTGATATCGATGGTCGCCTGCATCTGATGCGTGCTCTCATCGGCGCTTATGGTGGCGACCTTACGAGCGGCCTTTCCCATATCGACGCGCTTGATGGCCACGAGCTCGACCAATTTGCCTTCGGCCAAGTGGATCTCGATTCCATTCACAGTTACCTTGCCCTTCAAGCTGGCGCCCTTGAGCTTGCTGAAAGGCTGACCTGGCGGGCCAAAGGGATATACGACGAGATGGCGGTGCACTGGGGCGGCCTCCATTCCCGCTCCATCGCTGCCATGTGCTATATTGCACGTGGCCATATGCGAGAGGCAGAGAGCGTGGCGGAAGACGCGCTACGAATCGCGCGCAGCAATTTCGGCGAACATTCCTACATGGTTGCGCTGCCCTCTGTGCTTTTGGGCGTTGTTGCTTTCGATCGAGGTGAGTTCGATAAAGCCGAACAGCTCTGGCTTCGCGCCACGCCGTCCGAGCATACTACCGACGTCTCCGGCCTCTGTGAGCGCGTGCTGACCGCAACGATCGGACTTGCCCGCGTCTACGATGCGACGGGCCGTTCGGACGAAGCAACCAACGTGTTGGTGCGCGCCAGCCGCCGCGCCTACGAAACCGATGATTTCCGGTTCGAATTCCAGCTTGCCGTCGAGCGGGCCAGCCGGGCGTTCCGCCTTGGGAATACAGTCGAGGGGTTGCGCGAGTGGGAGCGCCTCACCCTCCACTTGCCAGAGGCCCGGCGTCGCTATCCGCCACAAGCATGGCAGATTTGGGATGCGTACGATGTCGTTGAGGCACGGGCGTTGATTGAAACCGGGCAGAGAGCCCTCGCTCTCGAAAAATTGCGCGCTGTCGAGGCTACGGCGGCCCAGCAAGGCCGCACGTTAAGCGCCCTTCAAGTCGCCCGCCTGGTGACGCGCCTGGGAGGCGGCAGCAGTTCAGTGTTGGCGCTGCAACACCCGGACCTCGGCAATACACTCGACATCTATCTGGATATCCCACAGGCCAGCCTGCCTCCTCGTGCGGACAGACGACTTGCAAGCTCAGCAGATCTTTTCGCAAATACTCTGACGCAACGGGAAGAAGAAGTGCTGGAACTATTACGCTGGGGCCTTTCCAACAGCGAAATCGCTAATAGGCTCAACATCAATATCAATACAGTCAAATCCCATACCAAAAATCTTTTCTCCAAGCTTGGCGTCAAAAACCGAACCCAGGCCGTATTAAGAACTATGTCCTAGATAAAGACCCAGATCAGCCAATTACCTTGAGACATTCGCTATCACGTAGAGGGTTCAATTGCGTATCCGCTCTTTACTCGAGTGGTGCTGGTCCTTCCTGTCGACATATGCGCCTGAAACAGGCTCACGATTTTGGAGGGGAGTTCTGTTGTCCAAGCATTCCTGTAAAGCAGATTCGAGCCACCTAGCGCTTTACCATCGCTCCCAACAGCACGTTGAATTCGTGCTGATGGCCGCGAGACCCCGTCAGTTGCGCGAGCAAGCGATCGACATCAAGCTGCGGCTGACCCTGTTTGACAAGGACGCCGTCGAAATCGGTGTGACGTCTGGAACAACGGATATTGCGCTGGGCCGGATCGTCGACCCCGACGGATAATCTTGTTGTCCAACACCTGGTCGACGATGGTCTCGCCTGTGTTGTTCGAGCCGATCATCATGAGATCTGGGACCAGAGGAGCCCTACGAGCGACTCAAGCACGTAGATGGAATGTTACCATGTCGGATGCGCGCGGGTCTGTTCAATGCTTTGGGACAGAAAGGTCTCAGGCGTGCAGCAGGCGTGTCCATCACTCACTTCCTGGCTATGTATGGGATGATCGCGGTGACAAATTTCTGCGCGACTCTCCCCATGCCGATTTGCCGCAATCGTTAGGGATTCACGTATGAAAGTGCTCCAGACACCGGTTCTCCTGTCCTTCAATGTTGCTCACGATACCATGGTACCGCAATTCGAGGCAGCGAGGAATTCCCCCAGGCTGTCGACTGGATGCGATGTCGAGCCGCCCGGACATCGCGGGACGGCGGCAGGCCGAACATTCGTCCATATTCGCAGGTGAACTGCGGCAGGCTTTCATAACCAACCGCATAGGCTGCGTTGCTGATCATCGCGCCCTCGGCAAGGAGCATTCGCCTCGCCTCGATCAGGGGCAGCTGCTTTTGAAATTGCAGCGGGGTCAGCGATGTAATCATGCGAAAATGCTCATAGAATGCGGAGGCGCTTATTCCCGCCGCCCGGCGAGCTCCTGCACGCGCAATGTCTTCGCGTGGTCCGAGCGAATTATAGCAACCGCGCGCGACACGTTGCGCATAACTGTTGGTGACGCTGAGCGTTCGGATAGCACCATGCCGCATTCATTCGAGACTATTCGCCGTTTTCGAGATTGTCGCAAACCTCGCATGGCTTGCACATAGGGATACATTGCGCACATAGTGTCTTGCCCAACGATGCGATTGCCGAACTTTCGAAAGCAGGAAGTGCCCGTTGAAAGGAACAAACTTCACCGAGTTCTGGAACGGGTGGCAGCTGGTGTTGGCCGGCTTGCTTGGAACAGCTTTTGGTTTACCCGCAATTCCGTTCTACACGATCGGCGTCCTTGCGCCGATCTTCGCGGAAGAATTCGGTTGGTCTTTCGCCGTTATTTTTGGCGGCTTGTCGCTATTGGCGGCAGCTGTTCTGATCATTGGCCCCTTTTTCGCGACGTTGATCGATAGGTTTGGTGCGCGCCTGGTGGCGTCAATCTCCCTGCCATGTCTAGGTCTGAGCTACATGACGCTCGCGGCCTCGAACGGCTCTATCGAACAATATTATGTGTCGTGGCTGGCTATTGGGATCTTCGGGTTGGGAGCGACGCCCGTCGTCTTCACGCGGGTGATCAACAATGCGTTCGAAGAACGCCGAGGTCTTGCCCTTGGCATCGTGCTATCGGGCGCGGGCCTTTTCGCCTTCGTGGTGAAGCCGCTGGCTCAACTGTTGATCGAAACTGGTGGTTGGCGTGTCGCGATCTTGGTGGTTGGGGCAATGCCCATATTCATCGCGTGCCCAATGGTTCTCTGGGGCTTCGCCAGGTTGCCACATACGTATGCTGGCACGGGGCCGGCGCCGAGCGAGGGTTTGCAAGGCATGACCGCTCGTGAGGCCTTCCGCTCCCGCTATTTTTGGCTCTTGGCCATGGTCTTCGTGCCTATGTCGCTCGCCGTCGCCGCGCCACTACCCAATATCGAGAACATACTTCGTTCATTGAGCCTATCTCCCAGCGAAATCGTTCAGCTCGCCTCCCTCGTCGGAATAGCAGCTGTGGCCGGCAGACTGCTTGGCGGTATTCTGGTCGATCGCTTCTGGGCGCCCGCAGTAGGTACGGTCATATTGACGTTGGGCGCTGCCTCCTGCCTCATACTTTCGCAGGGTCATGTGAGCTTTCCCATGGCCTGCATTGCTATCTTGTTGCTTGGCCTCACTTCTGGGGTGGAATTCGACCTGATGGCCTATCTGGTCGCCCGCTACCTCGGGATGCGCAGCTATGCCACGACCTACGCCACTTTGTACGGCATTTTCGTGGTGGGCGCTTTTGTAGGACCCAGCCTATTTGGTTACGCATTCGACAGTACGGGCACCTATTCGGGAATACTCAAAGGCTGTGCGCTGCTGCTTGTGGCTGGTGCGGCAACGATCCTGCTCCTGGGGCCCTATCCGACCCGGGAGAACAAGGCATTCGCCTAGCATCACCGGACCAATTCTGGCTGTCATGACCGATGTTGGTTTTTACCTCTTTTAACCGGCTGTCTTGGTGTCGCCGCGATATCATCTCTCCAGTTCCGGACGGCTGACTCCGACCCGCCATCCGCCGTGAAACATCAGGAGGTTTTATGAGCAAGGGAAAAGTGCTGGTGATGGGCTCGAACGCCACACGTATCGAAATTCAGGGCGGCGGCACCGGGCCAATGGGACAATATCTAAATGAAACAGTGGTGCCTATGCTGGCGCTTGTCGGCGCAGGCTATGAAGTTCTGCTTGCCACTCCTTCGGGCGCCAAGCCTTACATTGACCCGGCATCGGATGCAGTCCAGCATTTCGGCGGCGACGAGGCGGCGTATCTTCGTGGCAAGGATTTCTTCGCCAACGATCCCTCGACGAATACGGGCCGCACTCTGCAATCTGTGATCAAGGAGGGGCTGGATGAGTATGACGGCGTATTCGCGCCAGGCGGACAAGGGCCCGTCGTCGATCTGATGCAGGATCCCGACGCGGGAGAGATCCTTCGGCATTTCCACGCAGCCGGAAAGCCCACCGCCCTGCTCTGCCACGGCCCGATCGTCTCGATCTCCGCAATGCCTCGGGCGACGGAATTTCGCGCGGCGCTGATTCAAGGTGACCGGGTCAAGGCGGCAGAACTTGCGAAGGGATGGCAATATGCCGGCTATAAGATGACGGTCTATTCGGCAACTGAAGAAAAACCCATCGAGGATAACATCCTGCACGGCAAGCTTTACTTCAATATGCCCGAAACCTTGGACTTAGCCGGCGCCGAGACGACAGTTGGTACAGATTTCGAGCCTCATGTGGTCGTCGATCGGGAACTTATCACGGGCCAGAACCCGCGCTCCGATCATCCGATCGCGGCAAAGCTCATTGAAGCACTTGATCGCGCCAGTTTGGCGTCGTGAAGCAAACGGAGCGTAGTACCTCGCGGTGTACATCCTCAACCAAAGGGAAGCTAATTTCATGATACGCATTGCTCTAGCCCTCCTCTTGTCTTTGATTGCTCCCGCAGCCGCGCTGGCTCAATCAAACGAAAAGACCGTGTCGATTGTTCTTGTGCATGGCGCCTTCGTCGACGGCTCCGGCTGGAAGGCGGTATTCGACATCCTGGCTAACAAAGGCTATGAAGTGCTGGTGGTCCAGAACCCGACGATCAGCCTCAACGGCGACGTTGCGGCGACGCAGCAGGTTATTTCAGCTGCAAGACACCCGGTAATTCTCGTTGGCCACTCCTATGGCGGAATGGTCATCACGGAGGCGGGTGACAATCCGAAAGTACGAGGTCTGGTCTATATCGCAGCTTTTGCGCCCGACGCCGGAGAGTCTGTAGCGTCGCTTGGAGAGCAGCCGGTACCGCCGGGAGAGTCGGGCGCGCCGCTACTGCCGCCCCACGACGGCTACCTGCTCGTGGATCCTGCAAAATTCCCGAATGCTTTCGCGGCTGATGTCGATGCTTCGATTACACGTTTTATGGCCATCGCCCAGGTACCTTGGGGGCTAGAAGCGGTGCAGACAAAAATCACCAAGGTCGCGTGGAAGGCCAAGCCGTCGCATTTCATGGTTACCACCAACGATTTGATGATTCCGCCGACTTTTCTTCGGGCATTTGCGAAGCGGTCTAACGCCACAACTGTGGAAATCAACAGCAGCCATGCCGTGATGCTCTCCCATCCGGAGGAGGTCGCGGCCTTCATAGAAACTGCGGGTAGTGCAAAATAGCAGACTGAGAGATTCGGATCATGGCTCACATCAAAATCATCGCGACTTTGTTGGCAAGGCCGGGCAAGGCAGAAGAACTTGAGGCATTGCTTTTCAGCATGGCGCCCAAGTGTAGGGCGGAGCCGGGAAATCTGCGCTGGGATATCTGGCGGGACCAGACGAAGGCCGACCGCTATGCGCTAGACGAGCTCTATGTCGACAATGCAGCGGTGGCGGTCCACCGCGAGACGCCACATTTCAAGAACTATCTGTCGAAAATCCACGACCTGGCGGACCGCAACGCCTTTGTCCTTGAGCCCGCGCTGGTCGCGAACAAGAATGGCTAGAAGTACTATCGCCTGAGGGTATCGAGAAGGTGACGCGCCTTTGCTACTGTCGCACAGGGCGGTACATTATCGAATTGGGCGCAGACGGGCGACAGCAGATCGGCTGCTGCCCGATGGCGGTTAGTTTCCGACCACAGCTCCGCCAGAGACGTCGAGGCCCGCAGCCGGAAGAAAAGCGCACCGCTCTCTCTTGCGGTCTCCGTTGCCAGCAGCAGCGTTTCCGAGGCGCCTGACAGGTCGCCATCCCGCCACTGTAGCAGCCCGCGCACCCGCTGCAGTTCCGGCTGGGACCAGTACTCGCCTTGACGCTCGGCACGATCGAAGGCAAAGCTCAGGCTGTCGCGGGCGAGCGCGAAACGTTTATGACACAATGCGGCTTCCGCAAGGATGGTGAGGTAGACCGGCACCCGAACGATGAAATTGTTGGCAACAAGTTGCCTGATCGCCAGTTGCATCACGTCGACGCCCTCGCTGTCGCCATCCATGCTCCTCACGGCACCCTCATAGAAATGACAGACGGGTCGCCAGATGGCGATATCGCGCAAGGTAAGATTGCGCGCTAGAAACTCAACATGTCGGCGCGCAGTTTCGGTCTCGCCGGACCACAGCGCGATAGGTAGGGCCGCCTGTGCAAGGGCGTTGGAATGTGAAACCAAGTGACCGAGCGCAAGGCTGTGATCGAGCGCATCTTGGAGCGCCGTCGTCGCCTCGCTTCGATCGCCAGCCACCCAGGCCGTCATTGCCAAAGCCACCCGGATCGACACGTACCGGTCCATCTGGAATCGGGCTACGCCCGATTGCTTTGCGGTGGCCGCATGCTCGCGCACGAGCTTCTTCAGGTCATCGTAGGCAAACCGGACCTCGCCGCAGTAAAAGGCGGCCATCAGCCTTACCCGCTCTCCCTCTGCTATGACCGCCCGTTCATTTTCCCCACTGGCGAGCTCGGCAAATTGCCTGAGCGTCGTGATTGCCTGCCTGTGCCGACCGGTGAAGCTTTGCAGTATGCCAAGTCCCCACAAGGTTCGAAGCTGGTAGTCGATATTGCCGATCTCCTGCGCCAATTGGTTGGCATCCATCCACGCCGCGTCTGCTTCGTGACCGAGATGGTCGGAGAAATTGAGGCCCGAGGCATAGGAGGCGATCAGTTTCATTTTGACAGCGGGGTCGCATCGCGAAAGGGCTTCGACTGATTGCAGTGCCCGTTCTACGCGCCGACGACTTTCAGCGACGGTCGACAACTCGTCCCAAAGCGGAATTGCAGCGCTGGTAAGACGCACGCCGACCTCAGGATCGGCGCCCTCGCCCAAAGTCCAATCGATCGCCTTGAGCAAGTCGTTAAACCGCGGTTCGTAAGTGGCGGTCCATTGGTTCCTCGGCTGCCATTGCCACTCCAGCTCGGCTTGCTCGAATAGTCGTAGAAGATGGCGAGCATGGTTGGATTGAGCGTCGGCGGCTTCTCCACTCCAGATTAGCCGCTCGGCCGCAAAGCTGCGAGTACTGTCGAGCAGGCGATAGCGTGGCACGCCGGTGTCGTACGCCACCGACAGGAGCGATTTCGCGGCGAGGTTTTCAGTGCACGCCGCTATCTCCTCGATACTTCCGCCGACACCGATCACATCGGATAGAAAGAAGTTTGCCGAAAAAACCGAAAGCAATCGCAGGAGCCGAGCCTCATCCGCGGATAGGAGTTGGTAGCTCCAATCCAGGGTCGCAAGAAGGGTCTGGTGGCGCGGTAGAGTCTTGCGAGGTCCCGAGTTGAGCGGCTCGAAGCTGCGTTCGAGAAGACCAAGCAAGGTTGCCAGATTCATAGTTGCCAGCCTCGACGCGGCAAGTTCGATCGCAAGCGGGATGCCGTCGAGACGTCGACAAATAGCCGTCACCGTAGGCGCGTCCATGTCATCTAACACGTAGCCACACGCCTCGTGTGCCTTCCTGACAAACAGCTCGACGGCAGCAAAGGCCAGGGCATCCTTTCGGTTGGTGCTACCGTTCCCGTCCGGATACGGGAGCGGGGATAACCGATAGACATTCTCGCACCGCGAGCGGAGCGGTTCACGGCTCGTCGCAATAATGCGAATGTTGGGAAGCGCCAGCCCCAGATGCTCCGCGATGGCGGAGGCCGTGCTAAGAACATGCTCGCAATTGTCGAGCACAAGCAGCATTTCGCAATGCCGCAATGTCTCGACGATGCCGGCAAGCACATTGGTCCATTTGCCGCTGACCCCCAGCGAAGCCGCAATCGCCGCGTCCACAAGCTGTGGGTCACCGATTGTGGCGAGATCCACGAAGCAAACACCATCGCCATAGCGTTTCGGAAGGCGGCCCGCTGTGGCCAATGCGACCGTCGTCTTGCCGACTCCGGCCGGGCCGACAACAGTCACTAATCTTTCCGTCGCAAGCTTGGCTTCGAGCGCGGTGATCACTTGATCGCGACCAATAATCGGCGCGATGTTCGGCAGTTCTCTCGCTGGTGCCATGCCAGAATCGAAAGCCAACGGCGAGTGATCTCGTCCATAGACGCGCAACGGCGCGACAAAGCGATAGCCGCGGCCGCTTACCGTGGCGATGCACGACAGTCCTGATGCTTCTTGCCGAAGAGCACGGCGCAAGGCGGCGATGTTTACCTTCAGGTTGCTTTCATGCACGAAGGTGTCCGGCCAGACGAAGCTCATCAGTTGATCCTTGCCGACGACTTCCCCCGCGTGGATGAGGAGCAGGTGGAGCAGATCGAGAGCCCGGGCTCCCACCCGCAGCGGTTTGTCGCCAAGCATCAACAATTGTCGGTTGGGAATGAACCGATAGTCCCCGAAGCAATATGTCTTACCGTCTAGTTTGCCAGATCGTTCCATGCACCCCCGAATGACTCCGTCATGAACACGATGTTCCGAGTAGCGACTCCTGCATCTGCCAGAACACACCCCAGGCTCGATAGGTGAGCTTCGGTCTGCCAGACCAATTTAACCTCTTAATCCGCGCGCGTATAGCATGCTCGCAAGCGCAGGTCGGAAGTGACACGTCGTAGAGCGGCGATATTGCCATTTGGATCTTGGTCGTGGACGAATGTATTCGGCCAGGCGAAGCTGATGAGTTTCGTCCTTGCTGACGATGCCCAAGGTCTCTGAACGTAAAGGTATGCGGGAGATCATTCCAAAGAGCCGATAGGGATCGGAACGTCGAAAAAGCCGCAAAGGCGGGTCAACGCTAGAGCAGCAGGGAGCTTGCTCCATTGCTTTTCATCTCGCGATCGTAGCCTCTGGTTTATCCGCCGCGACCAGAGCGCTGGTTCTCTCTGCTGTTTCGGCTATCCAAGGAAAGCGCCGTTTTGACAGCTCTCCTACCGGAATTACCTTTTTTTACCCCATTTTGGCGCGTTCGGTTGTAATGTACTTCGCACGGCTTCGCACACAGTCTCTTGCAGCAGTGCCGTTCCAGGACAATCGCGAAGAGCAAGCGATGGCAGCTCGGCTGCTTCTCGACCCGTTGTTGCCCGGGAAAATAACAACCGAGGGGCTGTCAGTGAGTTTATCGAATTAACCCGATTCAGGCGCGGAAACGCAAAACCGGCCGAGGAAGAACGATGCCTTGTACTCGTACCACCCTCACCCTGTCTGATGCGAAACGCATGCTGGAGGCGGGGGAAGCCAGAGCCGCAAGCTTCGGCGTTTCCTACAACATTGCCGTCGTCGACTACGGTGGTGCTCTCGTGGCTTTTGCGCGTCAGGACGGGGCGCTCATCGGAAGCATCGATCTTGCCATCGGCAAGGCAGTGACGGCACGTCTATTCGATAAGACCACCGCCTATTTAAGTGAACTGGCACAGCCTGGTGCGCCGCTCTTCGGCATTGAGCACAGCAATGGCGGGCGGGTCATCATCTTCGGCGGCGGCATACCGGTGCGCATGGACGGCGAAATCGTTGGTGCGGTGGGCGCGAGCGCCGGAACGATAGAGCAAGACATTTCGGTCGCTGAGGCGGCAATCGCGGCACTTGATTCAAGCAACGCTTAACCAGACATCCGGATAAAAAAGCCGTGCATGGCTATTACACCCTCGAGACAGGGAGCCATGGTCGTGAGGAATTGGCGCAGTGCTCATGCCACCCGCTCGGGTTCTGGCGAGATACCGATCCTGAACTTGTCGCGCACTGGACATGCCGCCTTCGGACAGCATGCCCCGGCGACTTTCCCTCGGCGCCGCGTTGGCCGTTGCTGATGTCAAACCGCCGGTTAAAAGAAGTAAATTTTCGGTCAACTATTCTTTGCAGCTTTGAAAGCCGCGAGTACGGTTGCCTGCAATAGCCAAGTACGAGCAACTTAGGGAAGGCTTGCCATGTTTGATATCACGGTAAATGGCGTTAGGCATCAAGTAGACGTGGTTCCCGAGATGCCTTTGCTCTGGGTTTTGCGCGATGAGCTTGGCATAACAAGTCCAAAGTATGGTTGCGGAATAGCCCAATGCGGCGCTTGTACGGTGCAAGTCAATGGAGCAGCCGTGCGCTCCTGTCAGGCACGTATGGTTGATATTGCGGGCAAGGCCATAACCACGATTGAAGCCGTGGGTAATGGCAAGCTGCACCCGGTGCAGGAGGCCTGGATCGAACATCAGGTACCGCAGTGCGGCTACTGTCAAACCGGCCAAATTATGCAAGCGATCTCCCTGCTCAAATTGAATCCCCAACCCTCGGATGAGGACATCAACAAGGTCATGTCGGGAAATCTCTGCCGGTGTGGAACATATGAACGTATTCGCCTCGCGATTCACACAGCCGCTCAGAAGATTGGAGGGAATTGAGATGAGCGAGAAACCGGGTCTCTCGCGTCGTACTTTCGTTTTCGGCTCCGTCGCGGTCGCTGGAGGTGTGGCTTTCGGGCAGTATGGTCAGGCGCAACCGGCACCTTCCGCTGCCGCGTCGAATCCGCTGATGGCGGACCTCGGCCCGAATTCGGTTTCATTCAATCCTTGGGTAGAGATCAGTCCGGAAAAAATAACACTGATTGCCCAGCATGCCGACAAAGGCCAAGGGGTCGGTTCTATCCAGCCTCTCATGATCGCCGAAGAGTTGGACTTGGAGCCTGGGCAATTCGAGGTTCGCTTCGCCGGACCTAGTCCTGCCTATTTCAATACTGGCTTTGCCCACGAACTTGCGCCGTTCATGGCGGCAGACCAAAGCCCTGAAGCCGAGAAGGCTCGCGCGGCGGCCCTGGAATGGCTCAGGAAAGCCGGCCTGCAGATGACCGGGGGCTCGAGTGCCATTCCCGATACCTACGAAAAGCTGCGCATGGCCGGCGCGATCGCGCGGGAAACGCTCAAGGCGGCTGCAGCCAAGCGCACAGGAATCGCGGTCGTCGACTTACGCACGGAGGCCGGAAGCGTGATCTTGCCCGACGGGACGAAAATTCCGTACGTCGCGCTTTCGGCCGATGCGGCGAAGATTACACCCGTCGCGGTCGCCAAGCTCCGAGAACCGTCACAATGGCGAATTCTCGGCAAGCCGATGGAGCGACTCGATATCCGATCAAAAGTCACCGGCGAAATGAAATTCGGTATCGACCGGACGATGGACGGCATGGTTTACGCCGCCGTCAAGCTGAACCCCAACAAGGGGCAGCCGATCAAGTCATACGACGCCAGCAAAGCTCAGTCGATGCCTGGGGTCCAGACCATTCTCAAGATATCGAATGGTATCGCCGTGATCGCGACGAACAGCTGGTACGCGATGCAAGCGGCCGAAATGGTCGACTGCATATGGGAGCCGAGCAAATATCCGGCCGAACAGGCTGACCACTGGAACGTCGTTGCCGCTTCCTTTGCTCCACAATTTCTCGGTAAGGAGTGGCGCAACGACGGCAAGATCGACGCCGGGTTGAATGATGGTACGCTGGTCGAGGCGGAATATCGCGCACCTTACGTGGGGCATCAACCGTTGGAGCCGCTCAACGGCATAGGCATCGTCACCGATAAGGGAATGGAAATCTGGGTCGGACATCAAACGCCACAATCCGTGCAGTACATCGCTGCCACAGCAATTGGCATGAAGCCGGAACAGGTGACCTTCCATAACGAGTGGATGGGTGGGAGCTTTGGGCATCGCCTCGAATTCGAAAATGTCAGAGTACTTGCCGAGATCGCGAACCAGATGCGAGGGATACCTGTAAAGCTCATCTTCTCACGCAAAGAAGACTTCTTGCAGGACATTCCTCGGCAGATTGCGATGGGCAGGTGTCGGGGAAGTGTCAATGGTGGAAAGATCATGGCGGCCGATTTGCAGGTGGCCGCAACAGCGCCATTCAAAGAGCTCCAGGCGAGGATGGGCGCGCCAACGAAGGACCCCGATGGCCAACTGGCGGTTGGCATCTGGAACGTGTACTACAACATTCCCAATTACCGGGCGACAAGCTTCGAAGTACAAGGACTGTCACCGTCGACGACCTGGCGGTCCGTTGGGGCTTCAGCCAACGGATTTTTCACCGAAAGTTTTATCGACGAGTTGATTCACGCAGCGGGGCTCGATCCGCTCATGGCGCGCATCGAAATGTGCAAGATTCCCATCTACCGGAAGCTTATGGAAACCGTTGGCGAGATGGCGGACTGGAAAGGCCCCCTTGGAAGCGGTAAAGGCCGCGGCGTTGCGTTTGTCGAGTCGTTTGGCACGGCTGTTGCTGAGATCGTCGAAGTGACTATGACAGGCGCAGGTATCAAAATCGACAAGGTGTGGGTGGCCGCTGATGTCGGAAAGATTATCGATCCTGTCAACTTCGAGAATCTCGTCCAGGGCGGCGTCGTGTGGGGTCTTGGCCATGCTATGAACTGCGAACTCACCTATGCCAAAGGGGCTGTGCAACAGACCAATTATAACCACCACGAAGCTATGCGCATGTATCAGTGTCCCGTGATCGAGGTGCGTGGCCTGGAAAACGACTACACCGTCAGGGGCATTGGTGAGCCGCCCGTACCACCTGCGGCGCCCGCGCTGGCTAACGCCATCTTCGCCGCGACCGGCAAGCGTATCCGCGAGATGCCGTTCAACAAGTTCATCGATTTCGTGTGAGGGCGGGCCATGAGAAGAACAACTCTGATCGCGCTCACGTTTGCCAGTTCATCAATCTTCGCCCTGATGGGAATAGTCCTGGCTGAAGACGGGGCGAACGATGTGCTGCCGCCTGGCAGCGTCAGCACCGCCGAGGGGCTGCAGGCCTGGAAGAGAATTGAAGCGGTGGTGACGCACCCACGTTGCGCCAATTGTCACGTCGATGCTCAGGCTATTCCGATCTGGACACCTGCTGGCGAAAGCAAGCCGCGAGTGCACGGCATGAATATCCATGGTGGAGAAAGCCGGATAGGGGCAGAGACAATCCCATGTTCGACGTGTCACGTGACTTCGACCGCACCGAACGATCCAGCACCGGCGCCTTTGCATGCAGGTATCGACTGGCAGCTTGCGCCGGTGGAATTCATCTGGTTTGGCAAGAGTGGTGCCGAGATCTGTACCCAACTGAAGGATCCCAAACGCAATGGCGGCCGCGACGCTGCCGGTCTCCTCGAGCATTTGAGGCACGACGCATCACTTAGCGGATTTATTCCAAGAGCCTGGGCGCCTGGCGCCGGCCGCACGACCCCGCCGGGAACCTTCGAGGATCACGTCAAAGACATGGCTCTTTGGGGAGCCGCCGGCCAGCCCTGTCCGGACTGAGGAGGAGACTGTGGTGTGGTTCGATGCGCATGCGGCGCGGTGCGCATGGTCGGACAACCGGACATTTGGGTGGGCCGTTTCGTGCTGATCGGCGTGATCCTTCGGTCCATTGTGAAAGGAGGCAGAGATGCTGGAGAAAGCCTATCGTGGCCAATGCGCTGCCGTAAAGGTGCATTGCACGAACGAGGCGGAGCGGCGAAAGCGGGGCCTCACGTTGTTCGCCCTGGCACTCGGAAGCTTCTGCATCGGGACGTCCGAGTTTGCTAGCATGGGGATGCTCCAGCTGTTCTCCGCCAGTCTTGGAATCGACATCCCCTCAGCAACCAATGCGATCGCTGCCTACGCCTTCGGTGTAGTGATCGGAGCTCCTCTCGTTACACTGGCGGCGGCTCGGCTTAACCGAAGAACCCTTCTCCTGTGCCTCATGGGCCTGTTCATCCTGGGAAATGTCCTGTCTGCGCTCGCCACCGATCTCGGTACGTTCGCCTTCGCCCGCTTCATCAGCGGCATGCCGCAAGGAGCCTATTTCGGTGCCGGCGCCGTGGTTGCGTCGTACATCGTTGGCCCTGGTCATGCCGGCAAGGCCTTTGCACTCGTCATGTCCGGTCTGACGGTCGCCACGATCATCGGCTCGCCCCTGGCGACATTCCTCGGCCAGAGTCTTGGCTGGCGAAACACCTATTTCAGCGTCGCCGCGGTAGCCGGTCTGGCCTTGATTGCCTTGTGGACCTGGGTGCCTCGAACCCAGGCGCTTCAGGGCGGATCCGTGAGGCAGGAATTGGCCTCTCTGCGCCGGCCGGCGGTTTGGGCCATGATGCTCGTCGCGGCACTCGGCGTGGCCAGCATCTTCGCTGTCTATACTTTTATCGGTCCCTTCGTTACCGACCTTGCAACGCTAGATCAAGCATGGATTCCTGTGGCGCTGGCACTATTCGGCCTTGGAATGACGGCGGGTAATTGGATAGGAGGACGGCTGGCGGATTCATATCCCGCGCGAGGAATGGTCGTGGGCTATGGCAGCGCCCTGATCGTGCTTTCGGTGCTGGCGACCGGTGGCGGCAAGGTGTGGATATTGATGCCAGCGCTGTTCGGCGTCGGCGTCACCATGATGGTCGCCATTCCCACGATCCAGGTGCGCCTGACGCGTGTTGCTCCGGATGCCCCTACATTGATGGGCGCCCTGAACCTTGCTGCGCTCAATATTGCCAACGCGATCGGTGCCTGGACAGGCAGCCTGACAATTGCGGCCGGCTTTGGTCTTCTCTCCACCGTATGGGCGGGCTTTGGACTGACCCTTCTGGGTCTGCTCGTCTTTGCGCTCACCTTGCCTAAGGTTCCTCAGCCAGCGCCTGCTTGACCCGCCATGGGTTGCATGGAAATGTCCGCGGCAGCAGGCGGCAAGCCTGGGCTTTGGTGGTGCGCAGGATAGACTGACAACTGATCGGGATACCGTCGCTCACGAGCACGACCATAGGCCGGCCGATATGTCGATATGGAGTTCACACAATGGCGATCACCGATGCTCGACGGGAGCAAGCATATCCAACACTTTCGACTTTCCAAATCAGGATGGCTCGGCGCTTCGCGAGCGGCGAGCCGAGGCGCTTCGGCCCAGGCGACATCGTCTATGAGATCGGAACCCGCAACGTGCCTGCCTGGCTTGTCCTAGAGGGCTCCGCCGATGCAATTCAGCGCGCTGGGTCTGGCAGGTCGTCCGTAATCGCCTCCTACGGTACCGGCCAGTTCACCGGCGAGACCAATCAGTTGTCTGGTCATGCAACCCTGGCATCGGTGGTCGCGGGCGACAACGGCGTTACTGCAATACCCTTTGATGCACCACATCTTCGCGCGCTTGTCATCGGGTCGGCGGATGTTGGTGAAGCAATCATGCGCGCCTACATTCTCCGTCGCGTCTCGCTGATCCAAGAAGGTCAGGTCGGCGGTGCGGGGTCGATTCTGGTTGGACGCCGGGATGATCCCGACATCGTGAGGTTGTCCGGATTTCTCACCCGCAACGGCTATCCCCACTCCCTCGTCGCCGCATGTGAGGCCGAGGGGCGCGAGCTGGTCGAACGGCTCGGCATTGCACATGAAGATCTGCCATTGATGATCTGCCCAAACGGCACATTGCTCAGAAATCCGAGCGACGCGGATGCTGCGTCCTGTCTTGGCATCATGCCGGATCTCGATCCGAAGAATGTCTATGACGTGGCAGTCGTCGGAGCGGGACCGGCTGGGCTGGCCACCGCTGTCTATGGGGCATCTGAGGGACTGTCTGTTTTGGTTCTCGACTCGCGGGCTTTCGGCGGCCAAGCGGGCGCATCCGCCCGGATCGAAAACTATCTCGGCTTCCCAACTGGTATCTCCGGACAGGCTCTTGCAGGGCGTGCCTTCAATCAGGCGACGAAGTTCGGTGCCGAGCTTGCAATCCCATTGACCGTCGGAAAGCTGTGCTGCCATGGACCTGAGTCGGAAGCTCCTTTCTCTCTCGAGCTCAGCAATGGGTGTACCGCGCGGGCGCGTTCCATTGTGATCGCGTCAGGAGCACGCTACCGTCGGCCTGAAATCACCAATGTCGACGAGCTGGAGGGGGCCGGCGTTTCCTACTGGGCATCGCCGATCGAGGCCCGCCTGTGCGCCGGAGAGGAAGTCACCCTCGTCGGCGGCGGAAACTCGGCCGGCCAAGCCGTTGCCTACCTCGCGCCGCAGGTCCGGCACTTGCACCTTGTCGTCCGGCGACCGCTCGAGCAGACCATGTCAAAGTATCTGATCGACCGGATCGCGGGGTTGGATAATGTCGAACTCCATGTGGGCAGCGAGATTGTGGGCTTACATGGCGACCGAGAGACAGGTCTGACCGGCGCCACCTTCCGTGACGCCCGAACCGGCGAGACCGAGGAGTGTGCTTCGCGCCATCTCTTCCTGTTCATTGGCGCCGATCCTAATACCAGCTGGCTTGACGGCTGTGTCGCGATCGACCCAAAGGGGTTCGTTCTCACGGGGGACGCTATAGGCCATGGCGAACGACTGCCGCTAGAAACCAGTTGCCCTGGCATCTTTGCCGTTGGAGACGCACGGGCCGGCTCCACCAAGAGGGTCGCGGCCGCGGTCGGTGAGGGCGCGGCGGTCATCGCGCAGATCCATTCTTTTTTGGTGCGAAATGTGGGATCCGCGTCGATCGTGGCTCCCACGCCTATCCCAGGTCCAGGCTGATATGCTCCAAGGAGGACCTGAAGGCCAGGCTGCCTCCTCGACAATGCCGACGCCAAGGAATAAGTGGCCGCGTGAATCGGGATGTTTTCGTCAATTGTCCTTGTGACGCCGACTGTCGCCAATTCTTCTATGCAATCGCATTTACCGTCGTGCGATCCGGGTTTGTCGCGCGCTGCGTACTCGAGACCGACAATGCAGCCGACAATCGATTTGATACGATCTGCCGGATGACTGCGGACGGCCGTTACGGCATACACGACATCTTGCGCACCGGCGTCGATGGCACTCCCCAGCTACGCCGCCAGGGTAAAAAGCAGATGCTGGGCTGGACCTGGGCTTGCCAGGAAAAGGACAGTGTCTTACCCATGTGCAGGTTTGACCCCCTCATATGCCCGATGAAGGCAGCCCGCACGTGGGCTGCCTTTGGACAAGCGCCGACGCCGCTCGGCCCTGAGCTGCTTGGTCAAGCACCTGGTTAGACGGTCGCTGTGTCGGCATGGATCAGGCTAGTGGCGTACCATTCCGGCATCGACATTCAACGTCTGGCCCGTGATCCAGCGCGCATCGTCGGAGGCAAGAAACGAAACCACATCGGCGATATGTTCAGGCTGCCCTTTGCCTTTCATCGCCTGAAGCATCTCGACGAAGCCGAACGCCTCATTGTGCGGGCTCGCCTTGACGCCTTCGCTCTCGATCAGGCCGGGCGTCACCGCATTTGCCGTGATGTTGTATTTGCCAAGTTCTGTGGCGAGCGCCCTGGTGAAGCCGATGACGCCGCCCTTGGCCGCGACATAGGCCGCCATGTTCGGCGTGCCGGCAAAAAAGGTGTTGGATGCGATGCTGATCACCCGGCCGGCCTTGCCAGCGTCGCGCATCTGGTCAGTTCCCGCGCGGCTGACGATGAAGGTGCCGGTCAGATTGACGTCAATGATCTTGCGCCAATGTTCAAGATCGACGTCGTCCCAGGCAATGAACGGCACGATGCTGGCATTGTTGACCAGGATGTCGATGCCGCCCGTCAGCGCCTGTATTTCGGCAAACAGTGCCTTAACAGATGCCGGATCGGAAATGTCGGCGGCAATCGCCCTCGCTTTTCCACCGATCGATGCGGCCGCCGCCTCGGCGCCCTGCGCGTTGATGTCGCTGACCATGACGGTCGCGCCATCGGCGGCCAACCGCGCGGCGATAGCCTTGCCGATCCCTTGTGCGGCCCCCGTAACCAGCGCCGTCTTTCCCGCAAGCCGTTCGTTCATTTTGCATGCTCCATGATTTGTGATCCTGTGATTTCAACTCACGCGTCGGCGTCGATAATGGCGAGCGCCGCCTCGATGCCTTTGCCGATCGCAAGCTTCTGGCCCAAAGCATTCATGGCGCCGCCAAGCGCCGTCAGCGCGGCGATCGCGTAGATCGGCTGGGCGGTCGGACCCATATGGCCGATCCGCGTCAGCTTGCCCAATGTTTCGCCGCGACCCGACGAAAACACCACGCCATAGCGGGCGCGCGCGGCCTGTCGAAGCAGCTTCTCGTCAACACCTTCGGGGGTGCGAACGGCAGTGGTGGTTGGCGAGGCGATCCAGTCGCTGGCGGCCCAGATCGACAGGCCCATCGCGGTGACGCCGGCGCGCATTGCCTTGGCAGTAAGCGTGTGGCGCGCCCACACCGCCTCCGGTCCCTCGTCGAGATAAAGGTCGAGCGCGACATCGAGCCCATTGATCTCCGAGACCGACGGCGTGAACGGAAACGGCTCGTGCCTTGACCACGCATTTTGCCAGTCGACGATGCTCAGCATCGATGCGCGCGGCGCTAGTGGATTTGCCTTCATCTTGGACCAGGCCCGCTCGCTGACGCCCATCATGGTGAGGCCGGGAGGCGCGCCCAGGCATTTGTTGGGACCGGTGACATAGATATCGGCCTTGCAATCCTCCGGATGCGTCTTCATGCCGCCAAAAGACGAGACGGCGTCGACGATGAGATAACCGCCATGCGCCGAGACCAGCGCGCCGATGGCATCGATCGGATTAATGGTGCCAGATGGCGTGTCATGATGGCACACGGAAACGATGGTGATTTCCGGATGCGCTTTCAGCATTGCCTCCACCTCTTGCGGGTCGATCGCTTCATTGTAGGGCACCTCGATTTCGATGAGGTGTGGCGAATAGCGCTTCGCCCAATAGCCGAACCCCTTACCGTAAACGCCGGAGGCAAGATTGAGCACGACGTCGTCGGGCGCGATCAGGGAAGCCGCGGCGGCTTCAAGGCCCAGTACCGGCTCGCCATGCAGAATGACCGGCCTGTTCGACAGCCGCATCGCCTGCTGCGCCTTGTTGACCACATTCTCGTAGAGAAGCTGAAACGCCGGGTCGTAGTCGTAAAGCACCGTGCGCCCGAGGCCGCGCAGCACTTGCGCATAGGCGTTCACCGGCCCCGAGGTCAGGGTGATCACCGGATCGGCGTGTTCGGGATAGCGCATCATCTTCTCTCCTGACTTGGCGGGCGATCAGCCGTAGAATTGCGTGCCGGTCTTGTAGTTCCTGAAGTTTTCCATGTCGTGCGAATACATCAGTTCGGCACCATGGTCCTCGGCCAGTTTCTTCACTTTGCGCATCGAATTGACGCCCGCCACCGGGTCGATATGGAACGCCGCCTGGCACAGGGTTTCAAGGCTCTTCTGGGTATAGGCCGCGTCGATGGTGAACATCATCGGCTGGCGCTTGGGGAACTCGACGAGCAAGCTGTAGTGGCCGATCGAATGGCCGGGCGTCGAGATCAGCTTTACCCCCTTGGCCAGATCGATGTCGCCCTCGATGCCCTCGAAGGTCGAATTGGCGCGCGTCGTGCCTTCCAGCAGTTGCGCGGTCGCGCCACGTGCTTCCGCGGCCTCCGCCGAGAAGCTCAGGTCCGAATAGCCCAGATGTTCGAAGGGTTGGGGATTGCAGGCCTGCGGTATCTCGCTGCGGTGGCAGATCTTCTTGGCATGCGGAAAATACTTGTTGCCGCCGCAATGGTCGAAATGGAAATGCGAATTGACGACAACGTCGATGTCCCTGGGCTCGAGCCCGAGCAAGGCAAGCGCGCCGGGAATGGTCTGGTGCTTTTCCTGGATCGGCTTCTCGAAGGGCAGCACCTTCATGACGTGATCGTAGTCATAGCCCGTATCGATCAGGAAGCGGCCCTCGGCATGCTCGATCAGGATCGAATAGACCGGAAAGCGCACTTCGCCGCCAGGGCCGCGATTCCAGAACACATGATAGCCGTCGAGAACGAGCGAGCCGCCATCGAGCAGGTAGATCTTGGTATCCGACATTATTCCCTCCTGTTTGGCGCGGGTCCCATCGCGCAACTGATTGTTGTCAGCGCGTACCGCGCTCATATGGAATACCCAGCGCCGCCGGTAGACTGGCCCGCCGGCCGAACAACACCAGCATGATCATCACCGCCAGGAATGGCAGCATCTGGATGACGTCGGTCGGTATGTTGATGCCCGCCACCTGCATGGCAGTCGTCAGCGACAGGCACACGCCGAACAGCAGGGCGCCGAACAGCACCCAGACCGGACGCCCGCGCGCCAGCATGGCCAGCACGATGCCGAGAAAACCGGCGCCGTTGCTGATGAACGGAATGAACAGGCCGGCCCCGACATTGGCAAGATAGGCGCCGCCGAGCCCGGCCAGCGCGCCGGTCGTCAGCACCGCGATGGTCCGGGTCTTGATGACATCGATACCGGCGACATCGAGCGCAGCCGGCTTGTCGCCCGCCGCCTGCAGGTTGAGGCCGAGCTGGGTGTGCCGATAAAGGTAACGCATGCCGAACACCAGCGCGAGCGCCAGATAGACGATCAGGTGATGCTTGAAGAAGGCAGGTCCGATGACAGGAATATCCGACAGCAGCGGAATGACGGTGGCGTTCGCCGCTGGCAGGCGCGGATAGCTGCGTGAGAACTGGAAATGATGAAGCAGCGCCGTCAGGCCTTCGAGACCCAGTGTCAGCGCGATGCCGATGACGATCTGGTTCAGCCCGATGCGCACGCAGAGCAGCGCCATGATCAGCGCCACCGCGACGCCGCCGGCGGCACCTGTTAGGAATCCCAGCCACAGCGACCCGGAATAGAACGCGCCGACGAAGCCAAGATAGGCACCGGCCAGCATCATGCCTTCGATGCCGATGTTGAGCACGCCGGCTTTTTCCGACATCTGCTCGCCGAGGCCGGCCAGCAGCAGCGGGATGGCCGCGGTGACGGCGCCGAACATGAGCGCGCCGAGAAAGACTTCGCTGAATAGCCCGGTCATGCTCAAGCCTTTCTCGACTGGTTGTAACGGTGGTCGACATACTCGGCAAGAGCGAGCACGATCAGCACGATGGAGACCAGTACCAGTGTGAAATGATTGGGCACACCAAGCCGCCGTGCCGCGCTTTCGCCGCCGATCGACAGCACCGAAAGCAGGAACACGAAACCTATGGCGGCAAAACCGTTCATGCGGGCGAGGAACACGGCCGGAATGACTGCCAGCCCGTAAGCGGGGTTCCAGTCGGCGCGGACATTGCCCTGCACGCCGATGATGTCGACGGCACCGGCAAGGCCCGCGAGCCCGGCGGAAATGGCAAAGACGGCAACAGTCAGACCAGGTACGCCGAGCCCGGCATGAATCGCCGCTCGCGGATTGGCGCCGACGATTCGCAGTTTCAGCCCGAACGCCGTGCGCGTCATCACCAGATGCACGATGATGATTGCTGCCAGGCCGAGCAGCAGCCCGCTGGTGATGGTCGTATCGAACAGGCGCGGCAGCCGGTCCTCCACCGGTAGCGTGCGTGTCTGGGGAACGGTCGTGCCGGGATCGCGAAACACAAGCTTGACCAGAACATTGGCAAGCGAGGTGCCCAGGAACGTCATCATCAGCGTGGTGATGATCTCGTTGACGCCCTGATAGCCCCGCAGCAGCGCCGGCACCAGCGACCAGATCATCGCTACCGCTGCGGCGATCAGGAACGAACAGATGAGAGCCAGCCAGGCCGGCATCAACTGGACGAACACCGGAGCGCTGGCGGCTGCCGTGACGGCACCAAGCAGGAACTGGCCGTCGCCGCCAAGATTCCACATCCCGGCGCGAAAGGCCACGATCAGACCGGCGGCAAGAAACAGCAGCGGCGCCATGCGCGTCAGCGTCTGCTGAATGCCAAGCGGCGAGAACAGGCCCTTTTCCAACACATAGCCATAATAGGCGAGCGGGTCGACGCCGACGGCAAGCAGGATGCAACCGGCGATGACCAGTGCGGCCAGGATCGGGCCGAGCGTCATCAGCAGCCTGTGGAGGATGTCACGGCGCGCGGCCGCCGCGCTCGTGGGATCGGGTGCGGTAGCATTGACCGAGGGGGTGTCGATACTCATGCGGCCAGTCCGATCATCAGGCGACCGACCCTGGTGCGGGCGTCGTCTACGTTCTCGACGGTGCCGACCAGCGCTCCGCTGGCGATGACGGCTATGCGGTCGCACATGCTGAGCAATTCCTCAAGGTCGGTGGAGATCAGCAATACAGCAAGGCCGCGCGCTGCGGTGGCGCAGATGCGCTGGCGCGACGCCAGCGTATTGGCGAGATCGAGCCCATAGGTCGGTTTGTTGAAGATCACGACCTTGGCGCCTTCGGCCAGTTCGCGCGCCAGCAGAACCTTCTGGATATTGCCGCCCGAAAGCCGCGCGACCGGCGTCTTCAGGCTTGGCGTGCGTACATCGTACTCGCGCACGAGCTGGGCGGCGCGCTTGTCGATCTCGGCGCGCTGTTCGAAGCCGTTGCGCCAGAACGGAGGGGCGCCCACCTGCTTGAGGAAGAAGTTTATCGAGACCGGGAAGGTTCCGACAGTGCCTTCGCCCAGCCGGTCGTCGGTCAGGTAGCGTAGACCGCGCTGGCGGCGTTCGCCAACGCTCAGCATCTCGATGGCGGTTCCCTCCAGCCGCACCGAACCACCAGTCGTCACGCGTTGACCTGCCAATGCCTCCGCCAGTTGTTTCTGGCCGTTGCCATCGATGCCGGCTATGCCAAGGATCTCGCCTGGACGAATGTCAAAGGAGATCGACGACAGGCCCGGTGCGTTGTCCGTAGGCGCCGCCGCGAGATCCGTGACCTGAAGCAACGGAGCGGCTTCAACGCTGACTTTGCGGATGGGGCGCTCGACCGCTTCCGGATCGTCCTTCTGCTTGCCGAACATCAAATCCACGATCTGCGAGATGATCTCCTGTTCGCCCAGCGCGCGGAAGCGCTCGGGCGGAATCTCGCCGACCTTGCGGCCGAGCTTCAGCACCGAGATGCGGTCGCCGAAGGCCGCCGCCTCCTTGAGCTTGTGGGTGATAAAGACGATCGCCAGTCCCTGCTTGACGAGGCGGCGCATCAGCGTGCCCAGTTCGTCGATGCCCTTCGGCGTCAGCATAGAGGTGGATTCGTCGAGGATCAGTAGCCGACTGTTGCGCACCATGGCGCGCAGGATCTCCACCTGCTGCTGCTCGCCAAGCGAAAGCTCCGACACCCTGGCATGCAGCTTCACCGTGATGCCGAGGCTGCGTGTGATCTTGGCGACGCGCGCCTCAAGCGCCTCGATCCTGGGGCGCTGCCACCAGGGCCCGCCAAGCAGAAGGTTCTCGGCCACGCTCAGAGCCGGCACCAGCATCATGTGCTGGAAGACGGTTCCAATACCGAGCGCCAGCGCGTGGCGCGGCGAGGTGATCTGTGTCACTTTGCCGTCGACCAGTATGCGTCCCTCGTCCGGCTGCAGCAGGCCGGACAGCATGCCGATCAAGGTGGATTTTCCCGCGCCATTCTCGCCGAGCAGCACATGCACCTCGCCCGGACGGATTGACAGGTCGATGCTGTCATTGGCGACAATGCCGGGGAAGCGTTTGGTCACGCCTGCAAGCGCGACGATGTCGCATGTGTCGGCGCCCGGTAATGAAGAAAGACTGCCCATGAAAGCCCACAACCTCAAAAACATGAAATCGGTCCGGAGGGATGAACGGGTCACCCTTCCGGTAGCCGGTTTAAATTGCCCTACTGGGCGACGCTGGTCATCAGCGCCCTGACAGCCGCTGCATCATAGACCGGCTCGACCGGTATCTTGCCGGAAATGACTTCCTCGCGCAGCATCTGGATCTCGGTCCAGACCTTGTCCGGGATTGCAGCGGTCTTCAGCAGCTTGACCGAGTCATCCTTGAGGCCGATCGAGTAGCTCTTGGTGCCGAACGTGTCGGCCTTCAGGTCGTTGATCATCGCCGCGTAGACCGGCTCAATGTTCCACACCACCGACGACAGCAGGAAGCCCTTGTCGATCGGCGTCTTGTCGCCGATGACGTCGATAAAATAGACCTTGCCGCCGTCAGCCGCCTTGGTCGTCTCGACCGCCTGCAGCATGCCGAAGCTCGAACCATTGCCCTGGCCGAAGATGATGTCGGCGCCCGAGGCGATCACGCTTTCGGTGACGCGCTTGCCGCCGGCTGCGTCGCTGTAGGCGGCGGGTCCGATCACCGCATAGGTGATCTTGACCTCTGGGTTCTCCGCCTTCACGCCCTGCGCGAACGCCGCTGACTGCGAATTCCACGAGGGCGGTTCGCCCGACACGACGATGCCGACCGACTTCGAGCGCGACATCTTGGCGGCAAGACGGCCGGCGAGATAAGCGCCCTGGTGACCGCTCAGCGTGTAGTCGGCGACGAGACCCTTCTCCAGGCCGCTCGGCGTATCGACGATCGCCACCGGAACCTTCAATTCCTTGGCGATTTCAGGCCCCGAAGTGTTGTAACCGCTGGCGTGGGCGATCAGCAAGCTGGCGCCATCGGACGCGAGCTCCCGCAGCGTCGGACGAACATCGCCGTAGCCGAGGCCCTGGGCGACGACCACTTCGACGCCGGCGGCCTTGCCCGCCGCCCTGGCGGCATCGATCCCCTGCTGGTTCCAGCCGTAATCGGTGCCTTCTTCGGGCGTCAGGATGGCGATCGACTTGACTTCGCCGGCAAGCGCGCTGCCCAGCAAGACGCCACTCAGTATAGCTGCACTCACACTACTCTTCAGAATCTTAAACATGTTACCCTCTCTGTTTGATTTACCAATCAATATTATGTTGTTATTGTGCATATGCGAGGTAGACTGCCTGAGAAAACTGACCCATGGAGTTCAGGCAAAGTGAAGATTCGTTATGTTCTCCCTGTGGCGCTGGCGTTGACATCCTTCGCCAACGCGGTTGAGTTGCACCATGTCATCGTGCGAAAGGGCACCGACGGGCTCGACATGGTGCCATTGACGATTTCGAACGTCGGCAATGAAGCACTGTCCTGCAATGCCGACTTCGCCCACTGGTATTCGGCCGGGATCGCGACGGTCGAGCCGGGCAAGAGCGCGCGCCTCGAACTCTGGTTCGACCCCGAGACCGGCACGTTCACGATCCTCAACGACAAGCGCGAGAACCTGCCAGTCGAGCGGCTGCGGTGCGGGCTGTCGGGTCGCGCATATGCCACACGCGTGCAGATCACGCTCCAGCGCACCGACGCCGCGAAAGGCGAGCGCACCGTGTCCTGCGTCACGAGGCAGGACGCTCTGGTCTGCCGGTAGCCGCTCATCGACTTGCCCGTCCAACATCGGTGCGCCTCTTACTTCTTTGCCAGGAACGTGTCGGTGAAGACATCGTCCGCCGAGAGAGCCGTCTTGAGCACGCCCTGATCGGTGAGCGTCTTGAGTGTTTCCTCCCACCGCGTTTTCGTCATCCAGCCGAGGCCGTGTTCCTTGGTGTCCGGGCCGGTGAAGGTCGACGCGATATCTGCATTGATCTGCGCAAGCAGCACATCCTTCTTGTCCGCGTAACCGGGTGCAGCCTTGGCCGTGATCGCGGCGGCCTCTTCGGGGTGGGCCACGACATAATCGAATGCCTCCCTGTATGCCCTAACGAAGCGGGCGACGACGTCGGGCTTGTCCTTGATCATCTTCTGGGAGGTGAACAGGCCCGAACCATAAGCCTGCCAGCCATGGTCCGCGCCCATCATGACGCTGAGCGAACCGGGTCCGCCTGCCTTGGCCTCCAGTTCGGGAACCTCGGCGTCGACATAGCCGACCACCGTCTGGACCCGGCCTAGAAGCAGATAGCTTTCATAGGGCGGCGAGACACTGTTGAGCGTCATGTCCTTCTCCGTCAGGCCATTGGCCGCCAGGAAGCCCCTGAAGAAGATGTAGGTCGAACCGGCCGGATGAATGCCGATGGTGAGGCCCTTCAGATCAGCCGGCTTGGTGAGCTTCACCGTCTTGGCCAGCGAGATGATCGCCAGCGGCGAGTGCTGGTTGACCGCGGCCACCGCCACCACCGGCACATTCTGCGAGCGCGCAACGGCGAGCGTGGGAAGATCGCCGAAACCGAAATCCGCGTTCTCGTTGCCCACCAGCCGCATGGCGTCCGGCGAGCCGGAACCCTTGCGGATTTCGGCCAGGTCGATGTCGTTCTTGGCGAAGAAGCCCTTCTCCTTGCCCACGAAGAACATGGCGTGATTGCCGCGCACCACCCAGTCGAGCTGCACGCTGACCTTGTCGGCCGCCAGCGCTACGCCGGAGAAGCCAAGCGCGCCGGCAAACGCCGCGAGCGTGGCTGCCTTTAAGAGTGAGCGTCTGAGCATTGATCGATCCTTCCTGTCGTTGACTGTCCTAGGAACCCTAGGCGTGGCTGAATTTCGGTGCCCATGGCACGATGATGCGTTCGAGAACTTCGGCTGCGTAGTAGAAGGCGATGCCCAGCACCGAAACGAGGAGCAGGGCCGCGAAGACGAGCGCGGTGTCGAGCTGGGTCGAAGCAAACTGGATGACGTAGCCGAGCCCATCGGAGGCGCCGGCGAATTCGCCGACGATGGCGCCGATGACGCTGAGCGTCGCGGCGATTTTGATGCCGGCCATCAGGTTCGGCAACGAATGCGGGACACGAATCCGGAACAGAATCTGCGTGGGGCTGGCGCCGACCGAATGCATCAGCGACAACAGCGAGCGATCGACCGATTGCATGCCCGCCAGCATCGATAATGTCACCGGGAAGAAGGCGATGACCAGGATCAGGCCGATCTTGGGCGCGAGCCCGTAGCCGAACCAGAGGATGAAGATCGGCGCCAATGCCACCTTGGGCACGTTCTGGAACAGGACCACCAGCGGATAAAGCGCTCGCCCCAGCCAGTCAAAGCGCACGATGACCAGCGCAATGGCAATGCCGACCACGATAGAGACAAGGAATCCGAACAGGATCTCGCCTGCCGTTACCAGTGTCGCCTGCATCAGCGCTCCCCATTGCGCGATGAGCGATTGCGCGATCTCGGACGGGGCGGGAATGATGAAAGCGGATATGGCGAAAATCCGCACCACGGCTTCCCACACCACGATCGTCGCCAAAAGTAGGATAGCCGCTGGAAGCCAGCTGCCTGTCACTGCACCCCAGCTTGAGGCAGGCCGCGACTCGGAGAGATTGCTGACAGGTTGATCGCTCACGACGCACCTCCCGGTTGATGGCTGGCGCGCAGCATCGTTCGCAGCTGAACCAACAGCCTGACGAACTGCGGATCTTCCTCTAAAGACAGATCGCGCGGATAGGGCAGACCAATGTCGAGGCTGCCGGTGATCCGGCCAGGCTTGATCCCCATCACGTGGACATGGCGCGACAGGTGAATGGCCTCGTCTATAGAATGGGTGACGAGCACAATGGTCTTGCCGGTGCGCTGCCAAATCTCGAGCAGCGACTGACCCATCGCATCGCGGGTAATGGCGTCCAGCGCGCCGAACGGCTCGTCCATCAGCAGAACCGCCGGATCGAGCGCCAGGGCCCGCGCGATGGCGACGCGCTGGCGCATGCCGCCGGACAATTCATGAGGGCGCTTGTGGGCGCTGTCGCCCAACCCCACCAGTTCCAACATCTCGTGCCCGCACGCCCGCAAATCCGCGCGCGACAGCGATCTGTCGGCGATGCCAAGCAGCATCGATGCGTTGTCGACGGCATTCTTCCAGGGAAGCAGGTTGGCGTCCTGGAAGACGAGGCCGATCATTCGCTTTCGCGTCGCCTCGACCGGCGAAAGACCGGCGATCGAAACGTTGCCGCTCGTCGGGTTGACAAGCCCGGCCAGAACCTTGAGCAAGGTGCTTTTGCCGCAACCGGAAGGGCCAATAAGGGAGACAAACGACCCTTTCGATATCGAAAGATCGATATTCTGCAGAACCAGCTGCCTGGCCATGACCACCGAAACACCCTTGGCGGAGATCAGGTCGTCATGGCGGATATGAGCAGGCCGGCTGCCGGCTGCTCGAATGGTTTCAACGCGCATGGCTTGCCACCTCACGCACCGTCGTCAAGCCTAGAAGCACCGTCCGGTCCTTGAAGGCGCGCTTGGCACCAACAGCAGCCGCCGTTACGAATGTCCCAACCCAGCGGGTCTTGTGATCACGATGAACCATTGGCTACCCCCGGCCTTCCAGGATGCGCCGCACAGCGACGAGTTTGCGCGCCCGCTCGCCTTGCAGCGCCTTGATCTGCTCGGGCGTATAGAAAAACATGCCCTCGCCCGACTTGATGCCCAGCTTCGACGCCTTCGTCTTTTCCAGCACCACGGGCGCGACATCATCGCGATTGGACAGATCCGCGTTGAGGAAGGAGGAGACGGACTTGTAGATATCGAGGCCCGCCATATCGAGCAGGGCCATCGGCCCGATCACGGCGATCTTATAGCCGATGCCCCACGACACGCACGTGTCGAGATCTTCCGGATCGATGACCCCGCGCTCGACAAGGTCGACCGCCTCACGCAGCAGCGCATAGAGCACACGGTTTTCGACGAAGCCGGGAATGTCCTTCTTCACCACCACCGGCAGCAAGCCGATCGAGCGGATCAGTTCGCGGATCGTCGCTACGGTTTGCGGCGCGGTCCTCTCGCCGCCGATCACCTCGATCATCGGGATGATGTGCGGCGGGTTCGACCAGTGCATGCCCACCATCCGCTCTGGATGCGAGATATGCGCCTGCAGCTTGGTGATGGGGATACCCGACGTGTCGGACGCGACGATCGTGTCCGAGCCTATCAGGCCGTCGATCGAACGATAGACTTCGGCCTTGACCGAAATGTTTTCAGGAACGTTCTCGATGACAAGGTCGGCACCCGATACCGCATCGCCGATATCATCGGCGAAGCGAACCATTCCAACGTCGGCGGACGGTGACGCGATATCCAAGGCGTCGAGAACGGTCTCGGCCGCGCTCAGCATGGATCGGGCGCGCTCGATCGCTGCCGGGGCAACATCGTAGGCTACCACCTGAAGGCCGCCTCTGGCGAGCCGGGCGGCCATGCCCGGTCCCATCGTACCCAGACCGATGATGGCGATATTTCGGATCATTGCATTGCCCCGCTTTGTTTCGAGTTCGCGATGAGGTCGGCGGCTTTCTCGGCAATCATGATCACTGCCGCATTGATGTTTCCGCAGACCAGGTCAGGCATGACGGAAGCGTCCACCACTCTCAGACCTTCGACGCCCCGAACCCGCAATTGCGGGTCGACGACCGAGGCCGTATCGACCCCCATCCGGCAGGTCCCGGCCGGATGATGCACGGTGATGGAGGTTCGGCGGATATGCTCGTCGATCTCGTCGTCGCTCTGACACTTTGGGCCGGGAAAAAACTCCGCCTCGATGAAGGGCTGCATGGCGGGCTGCGCCGCAAGATCCCTTGCCACCCGGAAGCCGGCCCGCAGAGACTCCCAATCCTTCGGCGAGGCCAGGAAATTCTGGTGGATCAGGGGCGCCGCCGCAGGATCGGCCGACGCCAGTTTCACCGCGCCCCGGCTTTCAGGCTGCGTGGCCACGACCCGCGTCGCAAAGCCGTCCGCAAACGGTGGCTTGAACGGCTTGAGATATGGCCATGCGGCGAGCGGAGCTGCCGTGAAGAGCAGTTGCACATCCGGCAACGGTCGCGTCGGACCGCTCTTGAGGAAGGCAACAATCCCGCCGGGCACATCCGCCGAAAAACCTCGTCCCGTGAGATAAGTCTTGAGGAAATCGAACCCGATTCGATCGGCACGCATGTTGCGCAGGAACGGGCCCGGATTGCGGCGCCGGTACATGAGAATGACCGAGACGTGATCCTGCAGGTTCTTGCCGACCGCCGGTAGGTTGACCCGTGTCTGGATACCGTGCGCGGCAAGTTCATCCTGCGCCCCTATGCCCGACAGCATCATGAGCTGCGGCGTGTTGATCACACCGCCGGCAAGCAGAACTTCCTTGCGGGCGACGACCGTGCGTTCGGCCCCGCGATGCTTGATGGTGACGCCGGTGGCGCGCGCACCCTCCAGCACGATCTTTGTGGCGCTCGCTTCTGTCACAACGGTCAGGTTGGGCCGCTTCAGCACCGGTCGCAGATAGGCTGACGCAGTCGAGCTGCGCCGGCCTTTGGAGATCGTCATCTGGAGACGGCCGAATCCTTCCTGCCGCTCGCCATTGTAGTCGTTCGTCTGCGCGTAGCCCGCCTGAACGCTGGCTTGCTCAAAGGCGTCGATCAGCGTGTCCTTGTAGCGGCAGAACTGGGTGCTGACCGGGCCGTTGCCGCCACGATACTGGTTCTCGCCGCCTTCCCAGCTTTCCTGCTTGCGAAAATACGGCAGCACCTTGTCATACGACCAGTCGCTGAGCCCTGCGGCTGCCCAACGATCGTAGTCCCCGCGATTGCCCCGCACATAGGCCATGGCGTTGGTAGACGATGATCCGCCGACAACCTTGCCGCGGGCGCACTCGACCCGGCGTCCGCCCACATTGTCTTCCGGCTCACAGAAATACATCCAGTCATGGCGACGCTCAGTCAGGATCTTACCCCATCCAAGCGGTATATGGATCATGGGATCGCGGTCCCAGCCGCCGGCCTCCAGCAACAGCACCGAACATCGCGGATCAGCGCTCAGCCGGTTGGCGAGCACGCAACCGGCGGATCCGGCCCCGACGATGATGTAATCGTAACTTTCCGCGTGCGGCATAGTGTGTTTCGTGGCCTTCGTTTGACGCACCTGCGTCAGGAAACTGGAAACTGGCAAAAGACCCGGACGGTAGAGGTAATCTTCAAGGCCACGGCACTAGGCCAGGCCGGCCTGCCTGAGACGCTGCGACCAGTGATCCCAGCCCCGGTCGATCTGCGCGCCGACAAGCTTTCCCGCCGTTTTGATCTCACCCGGCGACAGATACTTGACCGTGCCAATCTGCAAGCCGGCCGTAAGCGCGGCCGCTTCCTGCTCAAGATAGAAGGCGCGGAAGACAACCTCCCTGACGGACTTGCCTACATTGACGACGCCATGACGCGCCATGAGAACGACAGGATAGCTTGCGAGGCTCTCGGCAATGTCCCGACAGACGCTCGGGCTGCCGCCGAAGAGATCCGTCTCGTCGCCGTGCTTGTCGCGGATTTCGTAAACGGGGACGGCATCGCCGATAAAAGCGCCCATATGGGTGACCGGCCGAAGCGGCTGGTCGACGAAACAGTAAGGCAGGACAGCCGGCGAATGGGTGTGGAGCACGCATTGAACGTCGGGACGCGCCTTGTAGATCTCGCTGTGAATATAGCGCTCCAGATAGGAAGGGCGGTTGTCTGACGTCTCACCGTCGAGGTTGAAGCGCTGGATGTCATTGACCGTTATTGCGCTTGGAGCAAGCTTCTGCGCCAGGAAGAAGCTTTCGGGATCCTCTGGAACACGGACACTGATGTGGCCGAAGGTATCCATGATCCCTTCGTTTATAAGGATTTTCGTGGCCGTAACCAGCTCCGCGAAAACCTTGTCGTGGGCGGATTTACTCTCTGTCATTTCCAATTCTCCCGATACATGGCATCTGCGATCATTTTTATTATTGGTTTTGATCGCCGATGCAGGAATTTCACTTATTTTCGTAAATGCCGACGATCCGATTCTGCTCGATGATATTTTGGGCATATGTTTGGAGAAATTCCTCCCTGGTAGGCGTCCCTTCGACCTTCGTGTCCAGGGCATAGACCCAGAAGTAATAGTGATGTTCTCCATGGCCCGCAGGTGGCTGAGGCCCAAAATATTGCCTGTCACCGGCGCCGTTGGGTCCTACGCGAAACTTTTCCTGCGCGTCGGAAAGATCGGTGGCCGAGGGATCGATGCCGTAGACAACCCAATGCGTGAAACCGTTAGGCAAGGGCGCGTCTGGATCATGGCAGATGACCGCGAGCTCTTTCGCACCTGCCGGTACGCCACTGACCGTAAGCTTGGGCAATACGTTGCCCTTGTCGCCGGCGTGCGCATCGCGCAATTTCCCGAGCGGCTGGAAATCCTCGGAAGTAATCTTGAGGTCCTTGATGTTCAGCGGCATAGAATATTCGTCCTTTCACCAATTTCGATCGAACTAGACGGCGGTGGCCTTCAGGTCAGCTACGGATTTTCCCCCCACGCGCTGATGCACGCGCGGACCTGACGCGACGGCGACGCAGATCAAAAGCTCGTCGGGGCGCGGGGCATCCGGCACGCAAAAGGTGACGGCATCATAGTGGGAACGGATATAGAGTTCGTCCTTGTGGGCGAGCGGGATGTCGATAGTCGTGCCGGCGACAGCGACCTTGCTCACCGAGGAGATCCAGGCCTTGCCGCCGCCCACCTGCTGCCGCAGCGGATCTCCGAATACTGTGGTTATGCAGGCAACGACATGTTCCTGCTCGCCGGCTGTACCTGCGATACCGCCCTTGCCATAGCTTTCGACCGGCCTGTTGCCGAGCAGTGCCACGGCTCGCTCGCCGAGGGCATGACCGATAGCCGAACTCGGATTCGTCAGCTCGGACAGTTCGACGACGAACTTTCCGGCGAACGGATTGCGTATGACAACGCCTGTTGCGACTTTGACAAGGGTCTCGCCAGGCTTGCCGCCGTCGTGCCGGCTTTCCTGGACTGAGGAATACCATTCCCTGACATCATAGTCTCTTTCGACTTCACTGGAATAATTCATCTTTATCTCCTGAGGGGAGCGCGCAGCTTCTGCCCACGCCAATTAATTCGTTGCCCGGCTTTGTCCGACGCTACTGCGGCCATGAGTAAACACGGCGCAGCGGGTCGAAGCGGGCGGCTTCCAGTGCTGCTGGCGTGAACATGTTTCCCTTCGAGAGCGAGCGGTTCGCCGCATAGTCGCCCGATAGTGCCTGGCAGCGATCTGTGATCGGACGAATGCGCTTCTCCCACCCAACGAGCGCATCTTCGACCGAAGAGCCCACTTCCAGATCCTGCGACAGACTGAAGGCGTTGACCATCGCGCAACCGGCGCCCTGGGCAAGAGCCGGGCACATTGCATGTGCGGCATCTCCAACAAGGGCGACCTTGCCTCTCGTCCAGCTATCCAGCTTGGTCGTTTCGTACTTGTCGTATCTTGCGGTTTTCAGCTTCGCCGCTTCGATCAGGCATGGCTCCAGGAAAGGAAACATCTCGACCCAGACTTCGAGATCGATCGGAACGCTTGATCCGCGGGGATCGGCGGCCGGAGCCATGAGGCCAAGGTAGAGCTCATTTTCATTACAGGGCGAGTAGAGAATACGCTGAACACGCGGCCAGAAGTTCCACATGTCGATGGTATTGTCCCACTCGCCGTGGCCGAGCTGTTTCTTCATGCGCGGGACAATCAGTCGGATGAGACCATCTTTTGAAACCCATCGATCCTGTTTGAAGCCGATGGAATCCCTGACCTTTGAACCTACGCCGTCGGCGCCGACGATCAAGTCGGCTTCGACAACTTCGCCGGTCTGGAGGGTCATACGTCCTTCCGGATCGGCCGCGACTGCTTCGGAACTGACGCGGATGTCGACACCCAGGGCACGGGCCCGACTGACCAGGGCATCATGCAGATGGCTGCGAGTCATGATACGCCAGGGGAGACCGTTGAACGTCTCCTTGGACACCGACTTGTTATGCATCCAAGTCTCGTAGGCCGGAGGCGTGTGTGAGCCCTTTAGAACATCATCCAAGGCGCCAAGACCTTCGAGAACGCGAAGGCCATTGTGCCAGAGATAGATGCCTGCGCCGAATGCCCGCAGCTCCGAGCTCTTTTCGTGCAGCCTGACATCCCAGCCGTTCTGCCTGAGGGCGATGGCGGCTGTCAGGCCGGCAAAGCCGCCACCGGCAACCTCGGCACGACGCGTTTTGCCCGAAAATCTGTTTACGTTGGCCATTTTTTGGATCCTGCTGCGTACAGAAGACGGCGCGTTTGCCGTCAGGCGTCTATGAAGTTTTTGATGGCTTTCAGCGTGATCTCGGGAGAGACCTCGTTGACGTAATGGTCGGCGTCCGGAACGACGACGACAGGCAAATCAGGCCGCAGCCGACTTGTGTTCGCCAGCGCCGCTGCTGACACCAATTTGCTCATCTCGCCCCGAACGATGAGCACGGGCTTCGTCACATCCCGGTAGGCGGGCACCAAGTCTGATCGCAGGCCCTTGGCGGTCTGCGCCATGGCCGCTGGCGAGGCCAATGGACGCAATCCGCCGGCAACCGGCCGATAGCCGCTCTTGGCCCTTAACCTGATGGCGTCAGCAGGTATGTTCGGATAGCGGCCGGCGAGGTATGCCTCGACGCCCTTTACATTCTCGAAGAGCTGGCTTCCCGCGTTCACTCGCGCCTCCAGTGCGTCCAATGCTTCAGTCTCTATGTACGGCGTAAAGTCGATTGCGATGACAGACCGCACCAAATCCGGATATTTCGCTGCGGCGGTGACGGAATTTCTAGCACCAAGCGAATGTCCGACGAGGATGGCATGGCCTCGATCGAGCGTGCGTACAAGGCCGGCGATATCGTCGGCGTAGTCATTCGCCTCGTAACCGGTTTGTGGCTTGTCGCTGAGGCCATGCCCCCTTTGGTCAACCGCTATGGTCGTAAACCGATCCGATAGCCGAGCCATCAACGGCTCGAAGACGGCCGAGTTGGAGGTAATGCCGTGAAAGAATAGCATCAATGGGCCGCTGCCCTTCTCGCGCACATTCAAGGTGATGCGGCCGACGTCGATGCGCCGCAAGATGAAGTGGTCGCAAGGAATGTCTGCCGCCATGTCATATCCTCGCCGCCGCTGCCCGTTTCTCATGCAAGAGGATCATATAAGGCAAGGTCCGTCAAGCGGATTGTCTGACATTCTTGCAATCTTCAGATTTGACAATCTGGCTATCTTACTGTCAAGTCTAGACGCTTGGCGTATTGTGCGTCAGATCGCGACCCAAAGGCCCATGAGACGTCACCGATGCCACCAGATTTGAATTTGCGAATTTCGCCACGTTCAGTGCAACGGGAGACCGTAGATAAGTTACGGCTCGCCATCTTCTCCGGAATGTTCCAACCGGGAAGCCGCCTTATCGAAAGTCAGCTATGCACGCAGCTCGGCATCAGCCGTCCGTCGCTCAGAGAGGCCTTGCGAAGTCTTGAGGCCGAGCGCCTGATCGAGATCGTACCCAACCGCGGACCGTCGATACCGGCACTTTCGTGGGAGGTGGCAACCGCCATCTACGAGGTTCGAGAGCTGTTGGAAGTCGAGGCGGCGGGGCGATGCGCGTCGAGAATTTCCCCGGATCAGTTGCATGAACTTGAGAAATCTCTTTCCGCATTCAAAGCGGCGGCATCGAGCAATGACAGCCTCGCGCGCGTCATGACCGCGGCAGACTTCTATTCAATCATACTCGCCAATTGCGGGAATCCGATCCTGGAGGAAGTCCATCGTGGTCTGGTGGCCAGGATAAGCTTCTTTCGAGGACGATCGATGTCATTGGAGGGCAGAGCACAAAGCAGCCTCTCGGAGATGAGGGAGATATTCGAATCCATCGCCGCCGGCGACGAGAAAGCCGCCAGAGAAGCCTCGAGACAGCACGTCCTGAAGGCGAAGGCGGCAGCGAAGATATCCATGGACAGCAAACCTTGAGTGCGTCGAAAGACTGCAGATCCGTCTGAGACCTTCATGACGGTCCGGATCGGGTATCTGCCGAACGCAGATCAGTGCACGGGGTCTTCACCGTGTCGGTGTCAGACATGCCGGCAATGGCCGCCAGCAGCTGGCAGATGGAGTGATGATGACCATGGCCAATGTTGAGCGCAAACCGAATTCCGATATCGTCATCGTCGGCGGTGGGTCGGCCGGCACGTTGCTTGCCGCGCGACTGAGTGAAGAACCGGACAGCCGCGTTCTGCTGATCGAGGCAGGCGAAGAGGCGGCAGACCCCGACATCTGGAAACCCGCTGCCTGGCCGTCGTTGCAGGGCCGCAGCTATGATTGGGACTATCGCACGCAGCCGCAAGCCGGCACCGCAGGCCGGGTGCATCATTGGGCGCGCGGGCGGTTGATCGGCGGCTCGAGTTGCCTGCATGCGATGGGCTACATGCGTGGCCATCCCTCCGACTTCCAGACTTGGGTCGACGCGACTGGAGATCGCCGCTGGAGTTGGGATGAACTGCTGCCGGTTTTCCAGGCTATCGAAGACCACCCGCTTGGTGGCGACGGCATTCACGGCAAGGGCGGGCCGTTGCCGATCCATCTACCGGCGGACGAAGTAAGTCCGCTTGCTCGTGCCTTCATCGAGGCAGGCGCATCGTTGGGCCTGCCTCGCCTCGAGGGTCACAACAGTGGAGAGATGATCGGTGTCACCCCAAACTCTATGAACATTCGCGACGGGCGGCGGGTTACGACGGCGGACGCGTGGCTCACAAAGGCCGTTCGAGACCGCAAAAACCTAACCATCCTCACGGGATCCCGGGTGCGGCGGCTCAACTTGGAGGGCCATCAGGTCCGCAGCCTCGAGGTCCTAGGCAGACAGGGTTCGGTCGAAGTCTTCGCGGATCAAGTTGTCCTTTGTGCCGGCGCGCTGGAAAGTCCGGCTTTGCTGATGCGTTCGGGCATCGGTCCGCACGATGTACTCGACGCCGCAGGCGTTGGCTGCTTGATCGATATGTCTGAAATCGGTCGAAACCTTCAGGACCACCTGCTTGGTGCCGGCAACCTTTATGCGGCACGCAAGCCGGTTCCTCCATCGCGCCTCCAACACTCGGAGTCGATGGCCTATATGCGAACTGACGGGCGCACCGCTACCGGTCAACCCGAGATTGTCGTTGGTTGTGGCGTCGCGCCCATCGTGTCCGAACGCTTTCACGCGCCTGCCGCTGGAACTGCATATTCGCTGCTGTTCGGGATCACACATCCAACGAGCCGCGGCAGCCTGCGCATCAGCGGGCCGGAGGTCAGCGACCGATTGATCATCGACCCGGCATACCTGCAAACCGGTCGGGACCGCGAGCTGTTTCGCCAAGCTCTCCAGGCTGCACGGACAATCGGGCATAAAGATGAACTCGCCGGCTGGAGAGAGCGCGAACTCCTGCCAACCACCTTGAACAGTGCGGCCGACATGGACGACTTTATCGCCCAGGCGGCCATTACACACCATCATCCCTGTGGTACTTGCAGGATGGGTAAGGATCCGGACGCCGTCGTCGACGCAAATCTACGACTAAGGGCGCTCGACAATCTTTTTGTAGTGGACGCGTCAATTATGCCCAACCTCACCGCAGGACCGATTCATGCTGCGGTGCTGGCGATCGCCGAGACCTTCGCTCGATCACACCGGAAAATGGACCCGGAGAGAATTCCGATGCGATGAACGGCATTGTCGAGGGCGCGCAGCGCGACGATGCAGTCGGACGACGACCTTGACGCTTTTCATCGCCAGGCCGCCTTAGGCAGCATCATCCTGCCGGTAAAGAACTTATCACTCTGATCTGTCGGTAAAACCAAGGCGCGCAAACCCAAGCACTTCCCGATCAAACCGCGTTTTTAACGAAGCTCGCCAGCCACTTGCGCGATTGTGGCCATTGATGCTGCCCACCGGTAATGCAGAAGTACAACCGTATCCCTTCGCCCGGCCCGGCCAGCTTCGAGCTGGGCAGACAAAGGCAATTTGTCTTCCCTCCTCTCCAGAAACTTCAAAGTCATCCGACTTTGCCGTCACGCCGAGAACAACCAGAGGGCGTGCTGAAAGTCATACATTCTCGGTCCTTCAATTGCCCTATCCGAGCTCCCGTCGGCGATAGGCTTGACCGAGAGGCACGTTGTTGAGCAGCTTTTTGACCGCAAAGGCCGCTTGTTCTTCGCGTTCCTTGATCCTCGCGCTCTCCAACCTTTGCTGAAAGTGGCAGAAACAGTAGAATCGCTCAGAATATTTCACTATGACAAGCGTTTTCCACAATTGCTGAAACATGGCATAACGGTGAAAAAGCGCACGTCTAAGGCTGCGCTGACTGAGGCGCAACCTTCGTCAACATTCCAGGAATGTTCGGCCCAGCAACCATAAAAATCCGTGCCCTGTGGAACTTCCACGCAATGCGCGGAGCTTCGCCAGCTTGGCACAGCCCGTGACCAGGGACCAAGGCCCTAATCTGTTCCATTGTCACGTGGGAACGACTGTGCTGCTCGCAACATTTCTCGGGTCACAGCGCACTCAGCTGATCAGCTGACGTCTTGCCCGACCTCTTGTCTTGCACGAGTTCGTAACTAATTTTCTGGCCATCATTGAGGCTGCGCATTCCAGCGCGCTCAACCGCCGAGATATGTACAAACACGTCGGCGCTGCCATCGTCGGGCTGGATAAACCCAAAACCTTTTGTAGAATTAAACCACTTAACGGTCCCTTTGGCCAAGATGAACCCTCCCCTGCCACATCGACGTCTATCGTAACGATAGCGAGATAAGCGTACGTTCGCAATGAGCCGGTCTAGATCCTAATTGCGAACAGGCGGGCGCCGAGCGACCAGATGAAGCGGCACGTTGGGCCAGAAGTGGTCTTGCGTCTATCGCGCGACCCGCAAGTTCCCCGCCCAGGATGCGCGTTCGAAGGCCAGGACCCGCCTTGGGCCACAACCCCGCGTTTGGGTCCAGTTTCCGGCGCGCCCGGCCAGTACCACAACACGTCAAAACGCGACTCGGTTGCTGTCGCTCAACTCTCCAGGATCGCAGGAAGGCGCTCCCGGAGTTCCTTTACGAGAACGCGTTCGTTTTCCGAATAGTCGATGGGTATGCTGACCAGATGAACGCCGCCGTCCGCGAAGGCCTTTTCAAGAACGTCCTTGAAGTCGCCGATGTCGCTCACCCGCGTCCCCTTGGCCGCGTAGGATTGCGCGTACTTCACGAAGTCCGGATTGTTGAATGTCATGCCAAAGTCGGGGAACCGGTCGACGGCCTGCTTCCAGCGGATCATCCCGTAGGCCTTGTCTTCGATAACCAGCACCACCAGGTTCAGCTTCAACCGAACAGCTGTCTCGAGTTCCTGGCTGTTCATCATGAACCCGCCGTCGCCGCAGATCGCCATGACGCGGCGGCCGGGATAGAGCATTGCCGCCGTCATCGCTGATGGAAGACCCGCTCCCATGGTCGCCAGCGCGTTGTCGAGCAAGAGCGTGTTTGCCATCTCGGTCCTGTAGTTCCGGGCAAACCAGATCTTGTACATTCCGTTGTCGAGCGCGAGGATGCCGTCGTGAGGCATTACCTCGCGAACGGCGCGCACGAGGCGCTGAGGCGTGAAGCGGTCCTCGGTTGCCCGTGCGCCGATCCGTTCAAGAATGCGCTTGCGCAGATGCAGCAAGGCGTCAGCGTTTGTGAGCTTACCTTCTATCCGGTCGGCCAACGCCTTGAGTGACGGGCCGATATCACCCACGACTTCGCACTGGGGGAAATAGACCTGCTCGACGCTTGCCGGCTGATAGCCCACGTGAACCACCTTGGGACCTCCCTCGCCCATGAGGAACGGCGGCTTCTCGATAGTGTCGTGACCTATGGTGATAATCAGATCCGCCTGCTCGATTGCCTCGTGGACGTAGTCCCTCTCCGACAGCGCGGCCGTTCCCATGTAAAGCTCCGTCCCTCCGGGAACGGTTCCCTTTCCCATCTGCGTCGTGAAAAACGGAATTCGCGTGCGCAGAACGAACTGGGCGAGATCGGACGTCGACCGCGGACGGGAGGCTGCTGCTCCAAGCATAAGAAGTGGTCGCCTGGCTCGGAGAATGATCTCGGCGGCCCGATCAAGGGCCTGGTCGCTGGCAGTTGCAAGATCGACCGGATGCGGGGCGATCAGTGCAACGTTTTCACATTCCTCGGCAGCGATATCTTCGGGAAGCTCAAGATGGACCGGACCGGGACGCTCCTCCTGTGCCACGCGAAACGCCTCGCGCACCATGGTAGGGATCATGAGCGGGGAAACGATCTGCCTTGAGAGCTTGGTCAGCGGTTTCATGGACGCAACGACGTCGACGATCTGGAAGCGGGCTTGCCGAGACGAGAGGATGCCCTTTTGACCGGTAATCATGATCATCGGCATCGCGCCGAGAAGGGCATACGCTGCTCCAGTAGAAAGATTCAAGGCGCCGGGCCCGAGTGTTGTGAGGCAGACGCCGGGTTTGCCAGTCAAGCGTCCATAGGTTGCGGCCATGAAAGCGGCCGCTTGTTCGTGTCGGGTCAAGATGAGCTGGATTGAAGAATTACGAATGGATTCGACGACGTCGAGATTTTCCTCACCCGGAATCCCGAAGATACGGTCGGTGCCTTCATTCTCGAGAGCGGCTACCAGGAGATCAGAACCTTTGGTCACTTCAAATGAACCTCATCAGTCGTACACGTTCAAACTGGTCGCCGGTCGGATCGATATTCTAGCAGCAGATGTCGAAGTCTCCGAATATAAAAGAAGTGAATGCATCCCTTTGTGAATTCTGCAACCCTGGTGATTGGACAATTATGAAACACCGCGCCTCTAGCGCCCTGCTTGCGGATATGTCGGGCCGACCATCTTTCCAGGGGCAAACCAAGCTGATCACATATCAACACCGCAAATGCGCTCGGGATCGTCCAAATCCAATCTGTTTTTTGGTGATCGCTGTCACACGTCTCGTGCCAAGGGAATTTGGTGGCAATGTTGCCGCGCTAGGATGCAGACCTTCCTGACGGCGTTCTCAATATTGTTTTCGGCGTTCCGGCAGAGGTTTCGTCCTATTTGATTGCATCGCCCATTCCGAAGAAAGTTCGCTCACCGGGTCGACGGCCGTTGGCAAGCTGGTGCAAAAGCAGGCAGCGGACACACTCAAGCGCTGCACGATGGAACTCGGCGGACATGCACCCGTCATCGTTTTTGAAGATGCCTATTTGGAAAAGGCGCCCGACACCGTCGTGGCCTCCAAGTTTCGCAATATGGGTCAGGTTTGCACCTCACCCACCCGCTTCTATGTCGAAGAGTCCATTTGGTGGCGAGCGCGTGGGTAATGAAGGCTACTTTTATGCGCCCACCCTTTTACGAGACGTACCGGACAATGCGCGGATAATGTCGGAAGAACCGTTCGGCCCGATAGCATCGACGACGACCTTCAATAATGTCGGGGAAATCATCGGACGTGCAAATTCCCTTTCCTATGGGCTAACGGGCAGAGGAAAGGTCGCCAGCGGACAACAACCAGCTGGTCGAGCGATGACAGCGCGGGTCCAGCGATTGGGGCGGCTTATGGGTCTACCGCTCCGTCAGCCCGGCCCCTCCAATGAGGCAGGTCGCATTACTCGATATCTTTCAGCGCATCCAGCGGGCCGATGAGCGCCGTGCGTGGGGGCACGAGGCTCGGCCGTACGAGATGCGTGGTTGGCGGCCGGCGGTCCGCGTCGAGGATTGCAAACCCCTTGGTGATCATCGCATCGCTGTCCTGCCGGATCATGAAGACGGGGAAAGGCAGGAAGGAGCCAAAAGGATCGTAGTCATAGCAGCCGACGATGATATCGGCGAAAGTCTCGTGCGGATGCAGGGCGAGAAAGCGCATCAGCCCTTCGAGGTTGATCGAGGAATTGACGAAGAATGCGCGCGGCAGCTTCCCGTGGTCTTCGTAGAAGGCTTCGAAGGCGCGGGCAGTCATGGCGGGGGAATAGCCGGTCGGCTGGATGCAGACGTCGGGATCCGCGCCAAGCGATGCGCGCTTTACATCGCGGAAACCGCGAATTCGCTCATGGCTGGCATGGTCGTTGCGGCCGCCGAACAGGTACAGATCGTCAGGTGAAAGTGGGCCATCCTCTAGCGCGCGTTCGATGATCGCCTGTGTCAGCATGCGCGCGCCTTCATAATTGTCGCTGATGATTGACGGCGCCAGCGTGCCAGGCAGATCGATGTTGACGTGCTTCAGCCCTGCCTTTTCGCAAACCTTGTGCACGCCATCTGGATCGGTCGCGCCGGCAATGAAAAGCTCGTCGATCGAATAGGAGATCAGCGTCTCTACGACCTGGCGCTCTTCCTCCGGATCGCGGCAGGCGCTGACGACGAGGGGACACTGGCCGCGGCTTCTGACCTGCGCTTCGAAAGACTGCGCCATGGAGGAGAAATAGCGGTTGTCGTGCACCGGAAGCAGAAGACCGACGAGGCCGGAGCGGGACGAACGCAGACCACGGGCCTGCAGGTTTGCCGTATAGCCATGTTCGTTCGCCAGCTGCCGAATGAGCTGCGCCGTCGCCTCCTTGATACGCCGCTTCCGCCAGCTTCCGTTTAGAACGGCGCTCACCGTGGATGGCGAGGCACCGGACAGGATCGAGAGATCATAGATCGTCGCCTTCTTTTTGCCGATACCGGTCATATCTCGCTTTTTCCTTGCCGCTTCCCCTGAGAGACAAGCCCCTCTTGACGAAAGTCCCACCTTGATCGATAGTCATTGCACCATCGATTGTGCAAAAAAGAAAGATCGATTGTGCAAAGATGGTTCGCCGGAGGAGGCGGGATGGGAGGCAAGGGTATTCCCTCGCCAAGAAGCAACCAGCAACAACCTGCCGCAAACCGGCCGGTGGTCGTCGCTCGTATGAGCGATCTTTGAGGAGGAGTGAGGATGAGGAGCCTTATCGTAGCGGCATTTGCCGCATCACTGTCGCTTGCCGGGGCAGTGGTCGCGTTTGCGCAGGATGCGCCGAAGGTCGGCGTTGTCGTCAAGATCGGCGGCATCCCCTGGTTCAACGCGATGGAAGCCGGCATCAAGGAACAGGGCAAGAAACTAGGCGTCGATGCCTTCATGATCGGCCCGACCAGCGCCGACCCGGCGCTGCAGGTGCGCGCCATCGAAGATCTGATCGCCCAGGGCGTCAAGGTCATCGGTGTGGTTCCGAACGATGCCAAGGTGCTCGAGCCTGTACTGACCAAGGCGCAAGCCGCCGGCATCAAGGTCATTACGCATGAATCGCCCTCGCAAAAGGGCGCCGACTGGAATTTCGAACTTGCATCCTCGACCGGTTTTGGCGAGGCGCATGGCAAGCTGCTCGCTGAAAAGATGGGCGGCAAGGGCGAGTATGCGGTCTTCGTCGGCTCGCTGACCGTCCCGCTGCACAATGCCTGGGCGGACGCCGCAATCGCCTATATCAAAGCCAATTATCCGGACATGAAACTCGTCGGCGATCGCTATGGCGTCGCGGAAGATGTCGACAAAAGCCGCTCGACAGCGCTCGACCTCATCGCTGCCCATCCGGATCTGAAAGGTTTCCTCGCCTTCGGCAGCCAGGGCCCGATCGGTGCCGGGCGCGCTGTCGAAGAACGCCGCAAGACGGGCAAAATCTTCGTGCTCGGCCCGTTCTCGCCTGGCCAGGGTCAAAAGCTGATCAAGTCCGACGCGATATCGGGCGGCTTCATGTGGAATCCGAAGCAGGCCGGCGAAGTTTTCGTCACGCTCGCCGATCGCCTGATCAAGGGTGAGAGCGTCAAGGAAGGTGATGACATTCCAGGACTCGGCGTGATCAAGCCGGTCGGCAACGACATCATCGTCGATCAGTTGCTGCCGATCAACAAGGATACGGTCGACGACCTGGCCGCAATGGGCCTCTGAAAGCCCCCCTCCCCGGGTGCCGGGCTGGTCCATGGCGACCGGTCCGGCTCGGGGATTGAGAGCGGCATCCGGCCATGGCCGGACCATTTGTTTTTCATGGCATTCGACTGGACAGGCAACCGGCATGAGCACGGCAACGAATGATGGTGTGAAGGCAAAGCCGCTTCTTTCGCTTCGCGGCATCAACATGACCTTCGGTGGTGTCAAGGCACTGAAGAACGTCTCCTTCGAAGTCTTGCCCGGCGAAGTGCACTGTCTGGCCGGCGAGAATGGATCCGGCAAGAGCACGTTGATCAAGGTGATCTCCGGCGTCTATCGGCCTGCAGACGGCGCCGAGATCGTTTTCGACGGTGAGACGATATCTCACATGACGCCTGCCATGGCCCAGTCCCGCGGCATCCAGATCATCTGGCAGGACCTCGCGCTCTTTGCGGAAATGAGCGTAGCGGAAAACATCGCCTTCCAGACCCTTTCCGGTTCGCGCCCGCGCTTCGTCAACTATGCCGCGATCCGCGGAGTAGCGGAGGAAGCGCTCGGCCGGCTTGGCGTCACCCTCGACGTCGACAGACCTCTCAAAGATTTCGCCATCGCCCAGCGCCAGATCGTCGCCATTGCCCGTGCGCTGGTCGGAGAGGCCCGCATCGTCTTCATGGACGAGCCGACCGCCTCCCTCACCCAGTCTGAGACCGATCATCTGCTGGCGATCGTGCGCACGCTGTCGGCCTCGGGCATTGCCGTGGTTTTCGTCAGCCATCGCCTTGCGGAAGTGCTGGAAATCTCCTCTCGCATCACCGTGCTGCGCGATGGCGCGCTTGTCGGGGTCTATCCGGTGGAGGGCATGACCCAGTCCAGGATCACCGAGCTGATGACCGGGCGCACCTTCGACCAGAATGTTCGCGCCCGCGACGTAGCGCAGAACCCCGTCCTGCTCTCCGTCAGCAAGCTTTGCCGGCCTGGCGAGTTCGAGGATATTTCCTTCGATCTGCGCCGTGGGGAGACGCTCGGGATAACCGGCCTGCTCGGCTCCGGGCGCACCGAGCTTGCGCTGACGCTGTTCGGCATGCGCCGGCCCGCCGCCGGCACGATCGTGCTGGAGGGCAGAGCCATGCGCTTTGCCTCCAACCGCGAGGCGATCGCATCAGGCGTCGCCTATCTGTCCGAAGACCGCCTTTCGCTCGGTCTCAACCAGCCGCAATCCATCGCCGACAATCTGGTCATGGCCTCGCTTAACCGTATCCTGAGCGGCCGGCTTATCTCGCCGGGCAAGAAGCGCGCGCTGGTCGCGCGCTGGATCGCCGAACTCGGTATCAGGATCGGCAAGCAGGACGATGCGATATCGACGCTTTCGGGCGGCAACCAGCAACGCGTCGCGATCGCCAAATGGCTCGCCACCGATCCAAAAGTGTTGATCCTCGATGCACCCACGGTCGGCGTCGATGTCGGCGCGCGCGCCGGCATTTTCGAGATCGTTGCCCGTCTTGCCGAGACGGGCCTTGCGATCCTCCTCATTTCGGACGAGGTGCCGGAGGTCTATTTCAACGCCGACCGGATCATCCACATGGAAAAGGGACGCATCGCCGGCTGGCACGATCCGCGCGCGACCACACTGAAGGACCTGGAGGCGGCGGTCTATGCGTAAGCTGTTCCTGTCCCACACGACTGAATTCGTGCTGTTTGCCGTCATCATCGCGATGAGCTTCGTCCTGGGTTTTGCGACGGAGCGTTTCTTTACGCTCGGCAACGCCTTCGACCTGCTGAATATCAGCGCGGTCAACATCATCTTTGCCGTCGGCCTGCTCGTGGTGTTGATTGCCGGCGGCATCGACATCTCCTTCGCCGTCGCCGCCTCGATCGTACAATATGTCACCGTGCTTGCGCTCGAGCGGATCGGCGGCGGCGGATGGGTATCCGGCCTCCTGATTGCGGCCTGCTTCGGCATCATGCTGGGCGTGATCAACGCCTTCCTGATTCACCGCTTCCGCATCATCTCGATCGTCGCGACGATCGCAACCTTCAACGTCTATTTCGGCCTGCTGATGTTCTTCACCAAAGGCGTGTCGATCTACAATCTGCCCGACTGGCTGACGAGCCGCGTCATCCTCTATGAGCGCGAAATGGCCGACGGGAGCTGGGCTGAGATTACCTTGCCGGTTGTCGTGATGGCCGTGTGCACCTTCGCCACCTGGCTCTTCATTACCCGCACGACGACCGGCCGGCAGCTCTATGCCTTCGGCGACAATCCGGAAGGGGCGCGCCGCTTCGGCATCAATATCGGCGCCATGCAGTTCATCGCCTACGGCTGGCTGGGATTGATGGCAGGTATCGCCGGGCTCATGCAGGCGCATTATGCGCAGGAAGTCGTGCCAAACGCACTCTATGGCCGCGAGCTCGATGTTCTGGCTGCGGTGGTGCTCGGTGGGGCGCGGCTGGGCGGCGGCAAGGGCTCCGTGCTCGGTTGTGTGCTGGGCGTGCTGCTTGTCTCGATCACCCAGAACGGCCTCAACCTGATGGGCGTTTCGCCCTTCGCCTTCAAGATGATCGTCGGCGCAATCATCCTCGTTGCCATCACCTTGTCGAGCACCCGCATCGGCAATCTGGCGCCGGTATTCGCTACCCGTAAATCGACCGATGCCAGGCCTGCAGACAAGGGAGAGAGCTGATGAACGCGCTCGCCGCCCGCTTCAACGCCATCTTCGGGGCCGACATGGCCGGTCCCCTCGCCGCGCTGGCGGCGGTGCTTATCGTCTTCGGTTTCGCCTCGCCGCATTTCCTGACGGGCGCGACCTTCGGATCGGTTGCCTTTCAGCTTCCCGAGCTTGGCGTTCTGGCGCTTGCCATGCTGATGCCGATCCTCACCGGCGGCCTCAACCTTGCAATCACCTTTACCGCCAACATTGCCGGCCTGACGCTTGCCTGGACGCTGCAGGCCAATGGCGGCATCGATGCCGGCTCGGGCGCCTTCCTGCTCGGCACGGCTCTGGCGCTTGCCGTCGGCGCGGCAAGCGGCCTGGTGATGGGCCTCGTCATCGCCTTTACCCGAGCCCATCCGATTCTCGTTTCCCTATCGATGATGATCTTTCTGCGCGGCCTCGGCGAGTTCATGACACGCGGCGGCGATATCTCGGGCTTTCCCACCTTCATCGCTCCAATCGGCCACGGCAGCATCCTTGGCATCCCCGTCCCTTTGCTGATCCTGATCGCCTGCGTCATCGCCAGTCACATCCTGCTCTCGCGCTCCAAGCTCGGCTTTTCCACCTATATGATCGGCTCCAATATCGAGTCGGCCCGCTATTCCGGCATCAACACCCGCAAGATCCTGGTGCTGGTCTACATGCTCTCCGGCGTGATGGCTGCGGTTGCCGGGATCATCATGCTTGCGCGTTTCAATTCGGTGCGCGTCGGCCACGGCGAATCCTATCTGCTGATCACCGTGCTTGCCTGCTTCCTCGGCGGCATCAACCCCTTCGGCGGCTTCGGCCGCGTGCTGCCCGTCTTCGTGGCGCTCATCGTGCTGCAGCTCCTCTCTTCGGGGCTCAACCTGCTCGGCGCCAACCAGCATCTCACCACTGCCGTCTGGGGCATCCTGCTCATCGTCGTGATGGTGCTGCGGTGGCTCTCGGCCAAGTTCATCAGACTCGTGAAATAGGAGATACGACCATGGAAGGTTTCGGCGTTCACACCAGCATGTGGACCATGAACTGGGACCGCGCAGGCGCCGAGAAGGCGATTGCCGGAGCCGTGCACTATAAGATGGATTTCATCGAGATCGCGCTGCTCAATGCGCCTGCCGTCGATGCCAAACACACCCGCGACCTGCTTGAAAAGCACAAATTGCGCGCGGTCTGCTCGCTCGGACTGCCGGAACATGCCTGGGCCTCCGTCCGCCCGGATGCCGCGATCGAGCACTTGAAGGTTGCGATCGAAAAAACCGCAGAAATGAACGCCGAGGCGCTGTCCGGCGTCATCTTTGGCGGCATTGGCGAGCGCACCGGCGTGCCACCGACACAGGGCGAATACGACAACATCGCCAAGGTGCTCGACACAGCGGCAAAGCATGCGAACAAGCACGGCATCCAACTCGGCGTCGAGGCCGTGAACCGCTATGAGAACCATCTGATCAACTCGGCGCAGCAGGCCGTCGATATGGTGGAGCGTGTCGGCGCGGACAATATCTTCGTTCACCTCGACACCTACCATATGAATATCGAGGAAAAGGGGGCGGCAAACGGCATCCTGATTGCCCGCGATCACCTGAAATACATCCATCTTTCCGAAAGCGACCGCGGCACGCCGGGCTATGGCAACATTCCGTGGGATGCGATCTATGCCGCGCTCGCAGCGATCGGCTTCAAGGGCGGACTTGCCATGGAAAGTTTCATCAACATGCCGCCCGAAGTAGCCTATGGTTTGGCCGTCTGGCGCCCCGTTGCACGCGATATGGAAGAGGTCATGGACAAGGGTCTGCCCTTCCTGCGCAATAAGGCGGAACAATATGGTCTCATCTGATCCGGTTTGCCGGATATTCGGCATTTGAACCGACGCCCATATTGGCCCGCTGCCAATGGGCGTCGTTGCACCGGATCTGACTTGCAAAGATGTCGTCCCGACCATCGGGCCCATGCAAGTTGAGGTTGCTCGATCTGTACCCCGCAACACGGCATCAGGCTGCTTCGTCGATCTGCTCAACCATGCCGAAATGGCTGTCGGACCATACGGATCGACGGATAGGCGCCGGTTGCCGTAGCAAATCCTCACTGAACCGTCGCGGTCCTTTCGGCCCCCCGTCCATAATCCCGCTCGGGACGACTAACAAAGTCCTGCCTCCCGCTGCAGCGCGACTTTAAGATCAGCCAAGCCCACGGGGATGCTGTCCTCAAAAAAGGTCGATACGAGCCGGTGTTTCAAGCATTCCCGTGCCGGCGCGGCAGAGACCCTTTTCAAGCAGTGGATATGCCTTTGGCGTCAGGCCAATATCATCGAAATCGGCGATGCCGGTCTCGATGATGGCGGCGCCCGCCTCTGTTGCCAAACGGCGTGTCAACAAGCACCCTGCCCGTTTCGCTGATGCCCATAAGATGTTGATCAAATTGGCAGATATACTCTTCCACTCAATGCTCAAAGCCCGAGGGTGCGACATCGCATCGCCTTCGAACAGGGCAGACCAAGGTGTGAGAGGCCTGCCGGGTCAAGGAGACACGATGACCCACAGCTTGCGTACGGTCTCGATCGTACGCCATGTGCCGACGAAGCCGGGCCGCAAGATGAAAGTATCGCCGGCGGCGAAGCGGCGGGGCTCTTTGCCGTCCTCGGTCAGTTCCATGAGCCCGGACAGGATGCTGCAATATTCCCAGGTCTCGCCCTTGATCGATCGCGTTGCGCCGGGCGTGGCTTCCCAGATGCCAGAGCGGATGCGGCCGTTGTCGACATTGTCCTGTTCCCAGGTCTTGTAGCACGGGTCGCCGTCGATGAGGCGATCGGGCAAGGCCTTGCTCTGGCGCGGTGTACCAGGGTTTTCCGGGTCGAAGATGATCAGGTTGGACATTGTTTTAATCTTTCGTGATTTGTCAGGCCAGGAGATCGGCAATCGCCTTGCCGCAGGTTTGTGTATCGGCCGCCCCGCCAAGATCGCGAGTGCGCAAGCTGGGCTGTTTCAGCACCATTTCAATGGCGCCCATGATGTCGGCCGCGGCCTGTTTCTCACCGAGATGGTCGAGCATCATCGCCGCCGACCAGATCTGGCCGATAGGATTGGCAAGGTTCCGGCCGGCGATATCGGGGGCTGAACCATGGACCGGCTCGAACAGCGAAGGGTGTTCACCCTCCGGATTGATGTTGCCCGACGGCGCAATCCCGATCGTGCCGGCGCAGGCCGGGCCAAGGTCGGAGAGGATGTCGCCGAACAGGTTGGAGCCGACCACAACGTCGAAAATCTGCGGTTTCAGCACGAAATTTGCCGTCAGAATATCGATGTGGAACTTGTTCCAGGAGACTTCGGGATAGGACGACGCCATCGCCTCAACCCGCTCGTCCCAATAGGGCATTGTGATCGCGATCCCATTCGACTTTGTCGCCGACGTCACCAGCTTGCGTGGCCGGGTCTGGGCGAGGTCGAAGGCGAACTTCAGGATACGGTCGACACCCTTGCGGGTCATTACCGTCTCCTGCATCACCATTTCGCGTTCCGTTCCCTCGAACATTCGCCCGCCGATGGCGGAATATTCGCCTTCGGTATTTTCGCGTACCACCCAGAAGTCGATATCGCCGGGCCTACGACCGGACAGCGGACAGGGCACGCCGTCCATCAGCCTGACCGGGCGCAGATTGACATACTGGTCATACTCGCGCCGGAACTGCAGCAGCGAGCCCCAAAGCGAGATGTGATCCGGGACGATGTCCGGCCAGCCCACCGCGCCGAAGAAGATCGCTGCGGGCTTGCCGATTTCTTCCTTCCAGTTCTCGGGCATCATGCGGCCGTGCCGGGCATAGTAGTCGCAATGGGCAAAGTCGTGCCATTTCTGCCTCAATGTGAAGCCGTGACGGCGCGCGGCCGCTTCGAGCACCCTTATGCCTTCGGGTATGACTTCCTTGCCGATACCGTCGCCTTCGATCACAGCAATATCGTAGAAGCGTTGCGTCATAATCTGTCTCCTGCTGCCGCCCGTCAGGCAGGCTGCGTCTTCAATCCGCCTAAGTGGAAGGCCTTGATCTCCAAATATTCCTCCATGCCGCTCGGACCGCCCTCGCGGCCGAGACCGGATTGCTTGATGCCGCCGAAGGGAGCGACTTCCATCGACACGCTGCCGGTGTTGAGCCCGACCATGCCGAATTCCAGCGCCTCGCCGACGCGCCAGGCGCGATGAAGGTTTTCGGTGAAGAAATAGGCGGCGAGACCATAGGGTGTCGAATTGGCAATCGCGATGGCCTCCGCCTCGGTCTTGAAGCGGAAGAGCGGCGCCACGGGGCCGAAGGTTTCCTCACTGGCAAGTCGCATCGCGGTGGTCGCTCCGGTCAGCACCGTCGGAGCGACATAACGGTCGCCGGCCGGAAGGCCGTCGCGCGGCGTGATGTTGGCAGCGCCGAGTGCCAGTGCGTCCTCGATATGAGCGCTGATCTTGCCAACGGCCGCGACGTTGATCATCGGACCTATCTGGATATCGTCATCGACGCCGGAACCGACAGGCATGGCACGGACACGCGCTGCAAGCTTCCCGGCAAAGGTATCGTAGATCCCATCCTGAACGAGCAGGCGGTTGGCGCACACGCAGGTCTGTCCGCCATTGCGGAATTTGGAAACGATTGCCGCTTCCACGGCCGCATCGAGGTCGGCATCTTCGAAGACGATAAAGGGCGCGTTGCCGCCAAGTTCCAGGCTGAGACGTTTCACCGTCGCAGCGCACTGTGCCATCAATAACGAGCCCACCGCCGTGGAGCCGGTGAACGACACCTTGCGGACGTCCGGGCTGCTTGTGAGCGACGCGCCGATCGCCTTCGGCAGGCCGGTGACGATATTGATGACGCCGGGCGGGATACCCGCGCGTTCGGCCAGCAGTCCCAGTGCCAACGCCGAATATGGGGTAAGTTCAGATGGCTTGATGACCACGGTGCAGCCGGCCGCCAGTGCCGGCGCGCACTTGCGCGTAATCATCGCATTGGGAAAGTTCCAGGGTGTAATGATTGCCGCGACCCCAACCGGCTCTTTGCTGACCAGAATACGGCGATCAACCGTTGGTGCCGGGATGGTCATGCCGTAGCTGCGGCGAGCCTCCTCGGCGAACCACTTGATGAAGGAAGCGCCGTAGAGGATTTCGCCCCGTGCCTCGGCCAGGGGCTTGCCCTGCTCGCATGTCATGATCAGCGCGAGATCGTCAGTATTTTCGAGCAGCAGGTCGTGCCAGCGGTCGAGGAGCCGCGCCCGCTCCGCGGCTGTGGTCAGCCGCCACGTCTTGAAAGCCGCAGCCGCAGCCGCGATTGCCCGGTCGGAGTCGTCCTTGCCGCAATCCGGCACAGTCCCGAGGAAATCGCCGGTGGCCGGGTTATCGACCGTAACGGTGGCGCCACTGCTGGCACCCGTCCAATTGCCATCGATCAGCGCCTGCTGCACGAAGAGTGACGGATCCTTGAGATTGAGCATGTGTTCACCTGTGTTGTATGGCGCGACCTGTCGCAGTGACGGCACCGTCAGTCGCCGAACCCGACGATTGCCTTTATTTCCGTAAATTCGTGAAGCCCGAATTTGCTGTATTCGCGGCCATTTCCGGACTGTTTGTAGCCGCCGAAGGGAGCCGCACCGTCCCAGGCCGAGCTGTTCAGACGAACGATGCCTGTCCTGAGCCGTCTTGCAAAAGCGCGCGCCTCACCGGCTTCGCCCTGGACATAGGAGGCCAGGCCATAGGGTGTGTCGTTGGCGATCGCGGCGGCCTCATCGTCACTGTCATAGCCAAGGATCACGAGAACGGGCCCGAAGATCTCCTCGCGGGCGATCGCCATGTCGTTTGTCACCCGTGCGAAGATCGTCGGCCGCACGTAATAGCCGACATTGAGATGGGCGGGTCGGCCCGGGCCGCCGGCGACGAGTTCGGCGCCCTCCTCCATGCCTTTTCGAATGAGGCCCTGGATCTTGTCGAACTGTGCCTGGCTGACCACAGGGCCGATGTCGCTGTCCGGATTGACGGGAGAACCGACGCGAACCGATTCAGCTGCCTGCCGGGCAATGCCGATCGCTTGTTTCATCTTCTCCTGTGGTACGAGAAGCCGGGTCGGTGCATTGCAGGATTGGCCGGAATTGGCAAAGCATTTGTCCACTCCGGCACGCATGGCCGCAGCAAGGTCGGCGCTTCGCAGAATGATGTTGGGCGACTTGCCGCCCAACTCCTGGTGCACACGCTTCACCGTCGGGGCTGCCGCCTGCGCCACCGAAATGCCGGCGCGCGTTGAGCCCGTGAAGGAAACCATGTCGATATCGGGGTGACCGGAGAGCACCGCGCCTACGGTCGGGCCGTCGCCGTTTACAAGATTGAACACGCCCTTCGGCACACCGGCTTCGTGCAGGACCTCGGCAAAGAGAATAGCATTGAGCGGGGCTTCCTCGGAGGGCTTCAACACCATGGTGCAACCGGTGGCAAGCGCCGGCGCGACCTTGCAGGCGATCTGATTGATGGGCCAGTTCCATGGGGTGATCATGCCGACGACGCCGATCGGCTCATGCAGGATGCGGGTTGTGCCCTGCATGTATTCGAAGGCGAATTCCCGCATCGCCCTTATAGTCTGCTCGAAATGCGCGATGCCTATACCGGCCTGCTCCTCCCGTGCCATATGGCGGGGAGCTCCCATTTCGCGCGAGATCACGTCTCCCATCTCATCCTTGCGCCGTTTCAATATGGTAAGGATGCGCTCGAGCAGAGAGAGGCGTTCTTCATGCGTGCTCAAGGAGAAGGTTGTAAATGCATGGCGGGCCGCGGCGATGGCGCGCTCGGCGTCGGCGGCGCAACCCATAGCAATCTCGGCGAAGGGCTGCTCCGTCGCAGGATCGATGACCGTCTTGCGCTCATCTGCGACAGGATCGACCCAGGCGCCGTCAATGTAGAACTTCAGGTAGGTGTCCATTGATGTCTCCACTTGCTTCAGCGACTGGCCAGGATGAAATCGGCGACCCGCTCCGCAATCATGATCGTCGGCAGGTTGGTATTGGCGCATGGGATGGAGGGCATCAGCGATGCATCGCAGACCCGCAACCCCTCGATGCCGTAGACCCGTCCGGTCGCAGACGTCACCGCCATAGGATCGTCGGCCAACCCCATGCGGCATGTTCCCGACGGGTGCCATGTGCCGCCGACATGGCTCCTGACAAAATCGGTCAGGGCGTCGTCATCCGCCAGCAAATCTCGCATCGTCGTACCCAGCGTGATCGCCGAATGGACAAGGGCAGAGCGGAGCGGCCCCGCCATGTCCAGCAGACCCGCGAGCATGCCGCGCTGCAAAGCGTTCCACGCTCCCGGCCCCGCCAGCTTCGCAACCCGCGGCGAATAGCTGGAGGGGAAGACCGTGCCGCGATGGCCGTTCATGAAAGGATCGCACAGCGCCTCGGCGCCCATGCGAAGCGCGAGCTTGAGCCGGCTCAGATCGCGTTCGTCGCTCAGCATCCTGAAATCGACATCTGGCTCGGCCTTTGGATTGGCGGCAGCAAGACGCACGGAGCCGCGCGAATAGGATTTGTTGACCCAGAAGAACATGCTGCCAAGGCGCAAGCCGACCGAATGCCAGCCGGACCGCGAGAGGATGGCGGCATGCATGTCGCCGCGCGGCGCGCCGTCGAGGCCCGAGGAAAAGCGCCAGATCGCCTGTTCGTGGTGCTCCGCCCGGTCCCGCACACGCATATGCGGCGGCAGATAGGCGGCAACAGCAATGGAGGGATGTTCCATGAGATTGCGGCCGACGCCCTTTCGCCCGACCAGGACATTTACCCCCGCTGATGCGAGATCGCCTGCAGGCCCGATACCGGATCGGAGCAGCAAGGCCGGCGAATGGATTGCGCCGGCCGAGACGATCACTTCCGCCGCATGGATCGTCTCCGCCATTGCGCCCGACAGTTGCGCGCCGGTGGCACGACGGCCGACAAACAGTATTTGAGTCGCTATCGTTTGGGTGATGATGCGAAGATTGGGCCGTTGGCGCACGTCCGGTGTCAGATAGGCCAGTGAGGTCGGAATGCGCTCGCCGCGATCGCTGACAGCGATGGCGCCGCGAAATACGCCGTCCTCCCAGGGCCCATTCTGGTCCGGCCTGATCGGATGGCCGCGCCGGTTAAGCGTCTGCATGACATGATCGACGAAAGGCGAAATCTTGTCATCGGAGACGCGGCGGATGGTGAGCGGGCCATCCTGTCCATGCAGCGGGCCGTTGAAATCCCTGTCGGTCTCGATCTTGAGGAAATAGGGAAGGCAATCGTCCCAGCCCCAGCCCTCCGCGCCGAGCGCCTGCCATTCTGCATAATCTTCCGGGGCCCCGCGATTGGCCATCAACGCATTGATCGCCGACCCGCCGCCCAAAAGTCGCGCCTGCTCGTAGCACCGCGAGGAACTGGGTGCTGCTGATGGGGCATAAGCCATCCTGGCCGTCAACTGAGACCAGATATTGCGCCGGTCGAGATAGGCACGTCCCGGATAGCGGCTGCGGATATCGTCGGGAATATCGTCGGCCGAGATATTGCGCCCGGCTTCGACCAGCACGACGGTTCGTCTCGGATCGGCCGAGAGCCGGGCGGCCAGCACACAGCCGGCCGACCCGCCGCCCAGGATCAGGTGATCGACGATCATGTCGCCCGCCCCTGGGAGCGATCGGTATTGCGTGCGTTCAGTGCGGCCAACATCAGCAGGATGAAGGAAATCGTCGTCAGCAGCGAGCTGATCGATGCGATCGTCGGATCGATCTCGTCTCGAAGCGCGGTGAACATTTTCTTGGTCAGGGTCTGGTACTCGCCGCCGGAGATGAAGAGCGATACGACCGTCTCGTCGATCGCCGAGATGAAGGCGAACAGCAAACCGGAAATCACGCTCGGCCGGATTTGCGGCAGCGTGACAGCAAAGAAGGTGCGCCATCTGTTCATGCCGAGGCTGCGCGATACCATTTCCTGTGTTGGATCGAACTTGCGAAGCCCGACCAGAACCGAGGTAACGACATAGGGCAGTCCCAGCATCACATTGGCGAGGATAAGCCCGGTCATGGAGGCAAGCAGCCCGACCTGTGCGTAAACGAGGAAGACGCCGACGGCGGTGATGACAATCGGGACGATCAGCGGCAGTAGCAGCAATGCTTGCAGACTACGAACCAGGCGCGACTGCGTAAGGTTCAGAGCATAGGCCGCAGCCGTACCGAAGATGGTTGCAATCACGGCGCTGCAGACGCCGACGATCAGGCTGACGCGCGTCGCCTGCATCCAGGCGGCGCTGCCCAGATAGGATTCGTACCACCTCAGCGACCAGGAAGGTGGCGGAAAGGCGAGGAAGCGCGCACCGGAAAAGGACATCGGCAGGATGATCAGAACCGGAATGATCAGCCAGGCGAGGATAAGGACCACGAAACCGTGGAGAAGGACTTTCGACGGGCTCATGCGTCACCTCGTTCCCATGATGCGTTCGAATGGTATAAGCAGGCTCGCAAGGCGGAAGACGAGGAAGACGCAGATCATCAGCACCACGCTGATTGACGAGGCGGCGCCCCATTCATTGTAGACCTCGATATTGCGCGAAACCAGCATGGAGACCATATAGGTGCGTCCGCCGCCGAGCAGCTCCGGCGTGATGTAGAAGCCAAGCGTCAGCACGAAGACCAGCACCATGCCGGCGATCAGGCCCGGCAGCGACAGCGGCAGGAACACGCGCAGGAAGACATGCATTGGCGAGCCGCCCAGGCTGGCGCCGGCCATGGTCAATTCGCCCGGGATCTTCTTCATCGTCGCATAAAGCGGCAGCACCATGAAGGGCAGCAGGATATGGATTGTTGCGATGACTGTGCCGAATTCGTTGTTGACCAGGCGCAGCGGCGCATCGATCAAGCCGGATCCTGTCAGCGCCGAATTGATGATGCCGTTGCGCTGAAGCAGGATCAGCCAGGCATAGGCGCGCACCAACACCGAGGTCCAGAACGGCAGCAGCACCATGGTCAGGATAAGGATGCTCCAGCGCTGGGGCGCCCCCGCCGCCACATAGGCGACGGGGTAGCCGAGGACGACCGTCAGCAGGGTGACGATGGCGGCGATGCGGAAGGTCTGCAGGAAAGCCAGCCAATAGACGGAATCCGTCATAAACCGCTCGTAATGGGCGAAGGTAAAGCGGCCGTCCTGCCAGATCGACTGCCAGGCCAGCCACAGCAGTGGCAGAACCAGTAAGACGACGATGACCAGAAGCGCAGGAGCCAGCAGCAGCAGCATGAGCCTCTGCTCGCGCCGCTCATGCAGCTCCGAGGGATTTCGTGTCGACTTTGTCATCCGTGACCCTCCGAAGGCCGAAGGTTACTGCTGGACGAACGAGGCCCAGCGCTTTTGCGCATCCTCGCCGGCAGGCGAGCTCCACCATTCGTCGGCGACCAGTACCTGAATAGCTGCATTTTCCGGCGAACTTGGCATCTCAGCCGCGCGTTCCGGCGAAATCTTGCCGGTCTTGTAGGCTTCAGGGTTGCCCGGTCCATAGTCGATATAGGCCGGAAAGTTCGCCTGAATATCCGGCGTCAGCGCGGTATTGACGAACTTGACCGCGGTTTCCATGTTCGGCGCGCCGCTAAGGATGCAGAGCGACGTATATTGCAAGAATCCCTGATTGAAGGAGTAGCCGATCGGCGCGCCTTCCTTGACGACCGCTGCCACGCGGCCGTTCCAGGCCATTTCCATGTCGACTTCGCCGTCGGCGAGCAACTGTGCCGACTGTGCGCCCGAGGTCCACCAGACCGATACATGCGGCTTGAGTTCCTCAAGCTTCTTGAAGGCGCGATCAACATCGAGCGGATAGAGCTTGTCGGCCGCCACGCCATCGGCAAGCAATGCGGCTTCCAGAGTGGCGAGCGGATGGTTGCGCAAGGCACGGGTGCCGGGGAATTTCTTCACGTCCCAGAAGTCAGCCCATGTCTTGGGCGGATTGTCGGCGAATTTCTCCTTGTTATAGGCGAGCACGCTCGAATAGAATTCGTAGGCCACCGAATAGGGGCTCTTATAGGCCGCCGGCATCTTCTCCGCGTTCGGGATCTTGGAGAAATCGAGCTTCGCAATCATGCCCTGCTCGCCGCCCCGGATACAATCTTTCGCAGGCGTATCAATCACGTCCCAGATGATCTTGCCGGAGGCGGCCTGCGTCTTGATGACCGGCCAGGCGTCCGGAGAGCTGTCCTGATTGACAGTGATCCCGAGCAGTTCAGCAACCGGATCGAGGATCGCCTTGGTCTGGGCTTCCTGATAGGCGCCGCCCTGCGACACGAAGGTAATCTGTTCGGCCGATGCCGTGCCAGCCAGAAAGACGGCGGCCGATGCGGACAGCGCGATCATGCAAAGTCTGTAGGTCATTGTTGGTTCTCCTCTGGGGACGCGATGCCCCGGTTGATATGCGACTTGCGGGTCTTAGCGCCCGATTGCATCGAGGAACTGGTACCAGCCGGCGACGAGCCGGACGGCTGGTTCCCTGATGGGATAGAGGGGCACGGGCTTCAGTGGCACGCACGTCAGGAGCCCGAGATCGGGCTTCTCGCCCGCAATCATGGCCGCGACATAGCGGCCCATGTTGGAAGCCAATGCGACGCCGGTGCCGTTGTAGCCGACCGCATAGATCACGCGGTCATCGAACCGGCCAAGATGCGGAATGCTGTCCATGGTCATGGCGACCAGCCCCGACCAGCGGTGCGTGACGGATACCGACGCAAGGTCGGGAAACTGGCGCACCATCGCCTTGTGAAGAGCGGCAAAGGCGTTGTCCGAATCGCTCTTGCCGAAGGCGCCGCGACCACCATAGATCAATCGGTCGCCAGCCCTGCGGAACCAGCGCATCATGCGGCGGGTCTCGGTGTAGCTGCGGCGCTGCGACAAAAGCCCTTCGCCAGGATTTCCCGTCAGCGGAGCAGTGGCGATCATCGCCGAGCGGAACGGAATGAGGGATTTTCGCACAGCCGAGGTCGCCGGCGTCAGGTCGGAATAGGAATTGGTGGCGATTACGACCTGAGCGGCCGACACGGTCCCGCCGGGTGTTTCAAGCACGACGCCGTCGCGATCGCGCCGGATCGCTGTGACCGGCGACCTCTCATGGATGGCGATGCCTGCGGCCTTGAGGCCGGCTGCCATGCCCAGGACGAAATTCAGCGGATGTATGACGCCGCCATGCGTGTTGAGCATGCCGCCGACGAAGTCGCGCGAGCCGGTTTCGGCTTGCATCTGTTCGGTCGACAGGATGGAGCATGCATGGTCGCCGAGTGCAGTCTTCAGCCACGCCACTTCTTTTTTGAGGCTGTCGAGGGAGATCTGGTTGTGGGCACATCTAAGCGCGCCGGTGGGGCGATAATCGGCAGAGGCAATGCCGTAATCCTCCACCAGTTCGCCGACATGATCGATCGCCTCGATGCCGAGATCATGCATGCGGCGCGCTGTTTCAACTCCGTAACGCGCCCCGATGTCGGAAAACGACAATCTGAACTTTCCCGAGACCACGCCGCCGTTGCGGCCGCTTGCACCCCAGCCGATCTGGCTTGCCTCCAGCACCACCGCGCAAAGACCACGCCGCGCAAGATAGCGAGCCGTCGACAGACCGGTATAGCCGCCGCCGATTATGGCAACGTCAAACTGATGACCGCCCGTCAGCGCGTCGAAGACCGGGCGGCGGGAAACGGTCTCCTGCCACAGGGATCGAATGTCCGGATAGGGAGGATTGGCGGTCATCGGCTTTTTCTCTTGTGTTCAGGCCGCCGTTGCGGTGGCGACGGTCCCCGCGAGTTCCGCATCCACGGCATCGGCCAGTTGCTTGAGCGAGGAAAAGTGGAAGTCGGGCTTGGTCACCGCCTTGGGCTCCGGTGTGCCGCCAAAACCCTGCTGCCCCTGGCGCCGTTCGATCCAGCAGGTCGTATAGCCGAGTTCGCTGGCGACGCCGATGTCGTGGTACTGGCTTTGGGCGACATGCAGGATTTCCGACTGTTTGAAGCCGAAGGCGGTCTGGCGGCCCTTGTTGAAAGCGAAGAACTGCGGATTGGGCTTGGCACAGCCCGTTTCGTCGCAGGTGACGCTGTCGTGGAACGGATTGCCGAGCGTGTCGGAATAGGCCGAAAAGGCGGTCCGGTCGGCATTGGTCATGGCGACCAGGCGGAAATTCTTGCGCAGTCGGGCAAGCGCTTCGATGGAGTCGGCGAAGGCCGGCCAGCGCAACACGGCAAGCTGGAAGGCTTCAGCCGTGGCATTGTCATTGCGCAAGCCGACTTCATTGGCAAGCGAAAGGTAGACATCCTTCATCGCAAAGGAAGAGCGGCCATAAAATTTGTCGCGGCCACGCTTGTAGGGCTCGAAAATCTCATCGTCGGTCGCCTTCGCCGCCTTTTCGCCGCCAAGCGCACGAACCGCATTGAGCACGCCGCTTTCAAAATCGATCAAAGTGCCGACCACGTCGAAGGTCATGACCTTGAATTGCATGAGTTTCATCGTCTTCATCCTTGTTGAGTGTCCTGAATGGGAGTTGTCATCCCGCATCCGGGACGATAATTGTATCTTCCGGGTGCAGTGCCAGCGTGATCCTCTCACCCGGCGATTTCATCAGTGCGCGGCCGGCATGATTGCTGGGTAGCCGAAAGCTCAGCTCCCCGCCGGCATCAGGCCTGACGAAAACGCGAATGCTCTCGCCCTGGTAGAGCGTGTCAGTGATAACGCAGGTCAGCCTGTTGCAACTGTCGGCCTGCGACCCGTCCGCCACCATCAGCTTTTCAGAATGGACCACGAGATGCAGACTGTCGCCCTCGGGCACGCGGCGCGTTGTTTTCAGCACCTGGTCACCGAGGCGTACGGCATCGCCCTGCACACGCTGCACCGCCAGCAGCGTGGCTTCGCCAATGAAACTGGCGACAAAGCTATTGGCGGGATAATCGTGCAGGCGCTCCGGCGTGTCGACCTGCACGAGCCGTCCCTTGTTCATGATTGCCACGCGGTCGCTCATTGTCAGTGCCTCGCGCTGATCGTGCGTGACATATATGATCGTGGCACCAAGCCGTTTGTGCAGTCGCTTGAGCTCGATCTGCATCGTTTCGCGCAGTTGTTTGTCGAGCGCCGAGAGCGGCTCATCCATGAGTATGAGGCCAGGCTCGAAGATCATGGCACGCGCCAGCGCCACGCGCTGGCGCTGGCCGCCCGACAATTCATGAATCCGCCGACCCCCGTAGCCGACAAGCTCAACCATCTCGAGCGCAGACCTGAGTCTAGCCGGCCAGGTCGCCTTCGGCAGGCGTCGCGCCCGGAGCGGAAAGGTGATGTTTTCGCCAACGCTCATATGTGGGAACAGCGCATAATTCTGGAAGACGATGCCAATCTCGCGCTTATGTGGCGGCTCGAATGTAATATCTCTGGTTCCCAACCAGATCGAGCCGGACGTCGGCTGGACGAAACCTCCCAGGATGCCGAGCAGAGTCGTCTTGCCCGAGCCGGAGGGGCCGAGAATGGACACGAATTCGCCGGGAGAGACGTCGAGGCTGACGTCATCAAGTGCAAGAAAGGCCCCGTACGACTTGGTCGCCTTTTTGATGGAAACGCTGACGCGCTCGTTTTTTGGTTGATCAATCATGTGATTCCACTGCAAAGGCTGACAACCGCGGCAATATGCCGAGGCCTGGCGATGCGTTTCTGCAGAAACACGAACAGACTGACAGGTACATGGCGCAAAGCGCTCACCAACAATCAAACCGTCACGGTCCCCGGATTATATGGAAGATCTTCTGCCTTCGCTGGCTAGCAACAAACCAAACAACGTACAGACGCGCAATTGAAAAAAAATCGAAGGGATGTTACAAAATGTAATGACATTCCTTCGCCGCTCCCTGCCATCCATGAACGGCCTCTTTACTTTCGAGGCGGCTGCGCGCTGGGGCAGCTTTTCAAGGGCCGCGGACGAGTTGAACGTGACCCCTGCCGCAGTGAGCCGGATGATGTCGCGGCTTGAGCAACATCTTGATACTGCGCTTTTTCTTCGGCAGCCCGTCGGCGTTACCCTGACGGAATCGGGCCAATTGCTTTTTGATGCAATCGCGCGCGGCTTTGGCGGCATTGAAAGCGCCCTGCGAGAGATCGAGGACCGTAAGACCGGTATGGACACGGTCTCGCTATCCGTATCAACCGGCTTCACCACACACTGGATGATGCCGAAAATGGCTGAGTTCAAGCGGCAGTTCCCCGCCGTCGATCTCCGTTTCCAACTGGTGATGGGTGCCCTGTCGGGACCTGTCAACGATGTCGATCTCGGCATGCGCTTTGTCGAGGGCCCCGATGAGCGTCACGAGGCGGCTTTCGTCATGCCGGAAGTTCTGCTGCCGATCTGCAGTCCTGATTATTTGGAGAGCCATGCCATGTCCGGTGGCGGGATCGGCCGCGTGCCCGATACGACCATCAACCTGAGCGACGCACAGCCGAACTGGTCCAAACTGTTTACCCCCGCCAATGGCAGCGACACGCAAAATTCCATGATCTTCTCCGATTATGCGATCGTCGTACAGGCGGCCCTGTTAGGCCAGGGCGTGGCACTTGGCTGGCTCAATGTCGTCGCGCATTGGTTGAGGACCCGCGCACTCGTGCCGGCGCGCGACCATCTCATGGTCACGGGTCGCCGCTGCCATCTCGTCAGACTGCGTGACAAGCCAGTGCGCCTAATCGTCGGCAAGGTCCGGGACTGGATGATCGCCGAACTTACGGCGGATGTCGACGCCGTGAATAGTCTGTACCCTTCCTTGAAATTACCCGTGCTGGGACACTCTCCAATCCTCGGCGGCGGCAAATGAGAGCTTCGGATATTCAAAGCAAATGCAGGTACTACGCGATGAGCGACCATTGCCGAAATTCCGTAGTCTCTTATGCAAGCCATTCAGGTTAACTTCTTTGACGATTGCCGTAATGCACCTCTTCACATTGTTGACTCACTGCCGTCATCAGCAACCGCTCGGAAACAGGCGTCACTGGCTCTTTGGCGTGTACCAGATAGGTGAGGTGTAGGCGCGCTCCTGGGTTGTCATCGGGACGTTTGGAGAAACATCGTTTATCCCGAAATACTTGGCATCGTAGGCGGTCCAGCGCGGTGTCGGGATCTCAATGACGCGGGCATAGTAGAAGGCGCGCTCGACCGGATCGAAGCTTGGATCTTCCCAGACCGTGATCAGTTCGGACGAGCCGATCGTGTTTGTCCAGGCGGCATTCTTCACATCGACGGTATTGCCAATCGCCGGGAGCTTGTGGTCGGCGCCGGCAACGCGATCGTCGGACCAGGCGACGTCGTAGACTTGCTCCTGGAGTTTCCCGTCCTTGCCGAGCCATCCCTTCACGATCTGGATACGGTCGAGGTTGGCGCCGATCGGGTCACGCAGGGCCATGACAATGAAGCGCGGCGCAATCCCATCTGGCCGGCACTCAGATTGCCGCCCATCGGCACACCCCGGGTGTAGCCGGCGTCGGCCGGGGTGCGGCCTGTCGCATCCGCGGCTACGAAGTCCCAGCCGCCGAAAAACCGCACGACCATGCGCGTGCCCGTCGTGGCATAGGTTTCCCGTCGCTCCATGGCGTCGAAAATTGCCTCGCGTGTGTTCTCTTTTGCCCAGACGGCGGCATAGCCCGAAGACGACAATTCCCAGCCCGTGAATGAGCCTGCCGCGCCGTTCTGGAAGATATTGTTCATACGATGGGCGCTGGGTTCCTCAGGCGTGATCTTGCCGAAGTAGTTGTTCTCCTCGACGGCCGCGAGGCCCGTATGCGCGTCGGTCGATCCGACCATGCCGAATTTGTAAGGGTTAACGCCGAGTTGTTCCTCGAGTTTAAGCCCGTTTTTTAAAGCCGCGCGCGCGTATTCATATTCCAGCATATCGCTTGTCTTGGCGACGGTCAGATCGAGATTGCCCTTGTCCCAGATCTCGGAGTTCGCAAACTCGTCGGTAGGTGAAAGGAACGGGTGCGCCTCGCTGGTACCCTTGATTTGGGTCACTTCGAACAGCGGCTCCCATTTCGCCCGGGTTTCGGCATATGCAAGGTCAATCGGCTTGCCGTCGACCGGCTCTATGATGGGGAACATCAACCCATTCGACAGATTGCCATTATGGGCGATCGCCAGCACATCTCCTCCGGTCTTGTCTTCGTAGGTTTGCATCCACTGCCATAGCCCTCGCGGATCGGAGGTGCCGAGCGGTGGCACTGTGGTCAGCGGCTCGACCTGGCGCGCCAAGGCGCCGTCGTTGCGGAAGATTACGTTGCGGTGGAGGTTGCCGCCTGGATTTGAAGACCATTCGTAGCCAATGAAGGCAGTGAACCGACCTGGGTCGTTCGCATCGTCAGCCGCCTTTATCGTCTGATCCCATGCTGTCCGGTAGGCACGCGTGCCAGGCGCATAGTTGAGCGCTTCGGGGAGTCTCGATTGGGCGGTCGCCATGTAGGCTTCAGTGGCGGCCTCGAAGCCTTTTCCCTCCTGGATCATATTGTACCATCGTTGCCCTTCCGGCACGGCGAGGATGTTGGGAGCTCCGGCAACGATATCGGCTGCGAGACCGAAATTGTCGGAATGATCGGCGACGACGAGGAAGTCGAGAGGACGGCTTAGCCGGACCGGTTGCCCGCTTGAGGCGATCAGTTGCTCGCCCTTGGCAAAGCGGTACGCTTCGGCCGGCCCCAAAGTCGTGCCGAGCATGCCGGCATCAAACGAGATCGCTGTGTGCAGATGCGTGTCGCCAAACAGCGGCCGCTCGGGGAAGGTGCGGTTCGCATAGGGTGAATAAGGCCGCTTTTTCACCATCCCTCCCAGCCGCTCGGGCGTAACAGTCCCGACGTCGCTGTCCTGGGTGAGCGCCGGCGAGGCGTAGAGAAGCGCGGTGCAAAGGAGGGTGGAGTAGTAGCGTCCGGACATGTTCATGTTCCTTTGGTTCGATACCCGACCTCCTGGGCAACGGCGGCGGCGTCGATGTTGTTCGTTAGCGTCACATTCGCGTCCTCAAACCCAGAACCCGCCAACCCGCTCGATCAGCCAGAACGAGGCGACGCCGCCGATCGAGTAGGCCGCGACGGCCCGAGCCCAGGCATGCGGGTCGCTGTCTTGCGAACGGATGAGGGCGAGCGAAAGCCGGCCGAGGATCGCGAAAGCAACGAAGACAACCGCGGTAAAGGCGAGCTGCCCCAGTTCAACCCCGATGTTGAAGAACAGCAGCGCGAGCGGGATTGCATGGTTGGGCAGGCCGACTTCGCTCAGCGCGCCGGCGAAGCCGAGGCCGTGCAGAAGGCCGAAGGCGAAGGCCACCAGCCAGGGTAGCCGCGCGGCGAGGCTCGGTTCTCCTGCCTGTCGGGATTTCAGGATCTCGGCGGCCACAAGCACGATGCTCAGCGCGATGGTAGCCTCGACCGGCGGTCCGGGCACATGAATGTAGCCAAGCGTCGCCGCGCCGAGCGTGATGCTGTGTGCCAGAGTGAAAGCCGTGATGGTGACGGCGACGGAACTCCAGCTTCGCGCCAAAAGGATGAGCGCAAGTACGAAGAGCAGATGGTCGATGCCGAAGAGGATGTGCTCGACGCCGAGTGAGACATAGGCGATGGCCACCTGGTGCCAGCCGGTTTGCAGCGGAACGGTAAAGGAGGGATCTGCAGCCGTCGCGCGCGCCGTGCTGACTTCACCGCTCAACCTCTCGATGCGCACCAGCACATCGGTGCGGCTCTCTGGCAACCCGTCGAATGCGATGGTTTCGCTGGCGAAGCCCGCAGGCGCATGCACGGTCCATCGCTCGATATAGGCGTCATTGAGGACGGCGGCTTCGCGCGGCGTCGTCTCGACTACGTTCTTGGGGAGCCGGGGATACACCGCAAGCCTGAGGTCCCCCATCGCCGGAGCCTTCCACAGCACCGAAAAGACTTCCGGAGCCGTTTCGGTTATGGCCAGGTAGGCGGGCCTGAGATCATGCGCATGCGCACCGCCCGCGCATGTTAGCGCGATCCAGAAGATGAGGAGTAAGCGGCTCACGGCGTCACCCCGGCCTGCCGCTCTTCCACAATGCCCGCCGGGACAGCCTCGACCTTGATCACGTAGCGCGACCGGAGCTGCTCATACAGCGCATCATTGGAGGCGATCTTGCGGATGTGCAGCCACTCCCGCTCGGCCGCCTTCCTCACCTGCCCGAAGGGAGGTTCGCGCGCTTCGACGCGCCCGGTGAGCCGGACCATGTGGGATCCATAGGCGGAGGCGACAGGTCCGTTCCATTGGCCCTGTGCCACCTTGCCGAGCGAGGCGGCGAAGTCCTCGCCGAACGTCCGCGCGACGTCGGATTTCGTAAGGTCACGGAAGTCGGCGCCCGCCATGAACGGGCTGCCGGCGGTCGATGCATCGACAGCGCCTGAGTTCAGATCCCGCAGGAGAGCCGCCAAGGCTGCCGCATCTGGCATTGCTCCGCCGGATGCGGGAAAGTACACCTGGTCGAAACTGAAGCGCGCCTCTTTGCGGAACCATTCGGGATGCTCGGCAACGAATGCCTTAAGCTCGGCGTCGGTCGGTGCGACGTCCGCAGTCAGATCGGCTACGAACTCCATCTTCTGCCGTATCCGGCGCCGGACAACCACGTCGTCCCGGTCCAGGCCCATTGCCACACCTTGACGATAAAAAACCTCGTCTCGAATGCGCTCGCTCAGCAGCGAGTCGAGCTCCTCGGCAGTCGGCGCCCGCTGCCATGTCTGATTGAAAATCGCAGCGGTGCTGGCGATCTCGCCCGAACTGATGATAATCTCTTCGCCGGAAGGCTCGCCACCACCGGCATCGGCGAGATAGTACGCGCCGAAGAGTATGCCGCCGATGACGAGGAAGTGGACGAGGGGTTCGCCAAGGAGTTTCATGTTGGCCTCCGTTCAGCCTCGCGGCGTGTACCAGATGGGCGAAGTGTAGGCGCGCTCCTGCCCAAACATTGGCACCCCGTCCGGCATCTTTACGCTGAAGCGTACTGCGTCATAGGCGGTCCAGCGAGGGGTCGGAATTTCAAGGACGCGCGCGTAGTAGAAGGCCCTGAGGGCGGGATCAAAGTCCGGATCGGTCCAGGTCTTGACCAGTTCGGAGGCGCCGATCGTATTCGCCCAGGTTGCCGTGGCGACATCGACCGTGTTGCCGACCGCCGGCAGCTTGCCGTCGGCGCCGGCGACCCGTCCATCAGACGAGGCTACGTCGTAGACCTTCTCCTGGCGCGCGCCGGCGGCGTCGATCCAGCCCTTGACGACCTGGATACGGTCAAGATTGCCGCCGAGCGGGTCCTTGAGCGCGGCGAGCAGGAATGTCGGCGCCTTGCCATCCGGCGCATCGCTGAGGTCGCCGCCCATTGGAACCCCTTTGGCGTAGCCGGCGAAAGCGGGGGTGCGCGACTGGGCATCGGCATCGGTGAACTCCCAGCCGCCGAAGAAGCGCACGAGCATGCGCGGGCCGGTGGTGGCGTAGACCTCCTTGCGGCGCATTGCATCCCAGATCGCCTCGCGGGTGTTGTCGCTCGCCCAGACCCCGGCATAGCCGGACGAGACCATCTGCCAACCCATCAGGAAGACATCGCCGTTGCGCATGAACTCGTGCGAGGCGCGATCGGCCTTGGGCTCGGCACCGGTGTGTTTGCCGAAAAAGTTGTCCTCCTCGGCCGTCGCCAGCGACGTGTGGCTGTCGGTCGCGCCGATCATGCCGAATTTGTAGGGGTTGGTGCCGAGCCTTCCTTCGAGCAGAAGGCCGGTCTGCAGGGCGGCGCGCGCATATTCGCTAACCAGCATCTCGGGCTTTTTCACCTCGCTGAGGTTCAAATTCCCCTTGTCCCACAGCTCGTAGCCGGCGAACTCGTCGTTTGGCGACAGATAGGGATGCGCCTCGCCGTCGCCCTTGATCTGGGTGACTTCGTAGAGCGGCTCCCAGCGCGCGCGCGTCTCGGCATATTCGGCCGATAGCGGCTGGCCGTTAGACGGATTGGTCTCGATCGGGAACATCCAGCCATTCGACAGATTGCCGTTATGCGCGATCGCCAGCACTCGGCCACCGGTCTTGTCCTCATAGGCCTGGAGATGCTTCCACAGATCCTCGGGCGTCGTGCTGCCCTGCGGCGGATAGGTCGTGAAGGGCAGCGTTTGTTTCGCTTGGGCGCCGCCGTCCCGGTAGATCACGACGCGATGAAGATTGTTGCCGGGCGGTACCTGCGACGTCCATTCGTAGCCAATGAAGGCGCTGAAGCGCCCAGGCTCATTGTACTTCTCGGCCGCCGCGATGATCTGGTCCCAGGTCGAGCGAAAGCCGTCGGAGCCCGGCAGGAACTCCAGCGCCTTGGGGAACTGGCCGCGCGAAAAACTGTCGATGATTTCGAGCGCCGCCTTGACCCCGTCCTGCCCGCCTTTCTGCACCAGATCGTACCAGCGCCGGCCGGTCTTGTCGGCAAGCATCTTCGGATCACCCGCGAAGAGGGCTGGAAAGAAGCCCATATTGTCGGAATGGTCGGAAATGACCAGGAAGTCGAGTGGCCGTGACAGCTTCACGCGCTCGCCGCCGGAGGCGGTAAGTTCCTCGCCGCGTGCGAATCGATAGGCATCTTCGAAACCGAGCCGAGTGCCGAAAGCGCCGGCATCCAGGGAAGCGCTGGTGTGGAGATGCGTATCGCCCCAGAACACGCGGCTCGGAAAGTTGCGGCCGGCGTAGGGTGAATAGCCTGGCGCCTTGCCGGGGACGACGGTTTCCGCATCGATGGTGCCGATGTCGGTAACCGTAGACTGTGCTGTGACAGGCGATGCGAAGAGCACGCTAGCGCCGGCCAGTGCGGTGGAGACGAGAATATGCTTTGTTTTCAACATTGCGTTCCTCACTATGAACCTGTTGTTTCACTGAACCGACGTTTGCAAGGCTTCATGCCTCTTCGTGTCGGTCGCATTTCTACCCCTGGCGCGGGCTCGCGACTGACAACTGCCGCCGCTGCTTTCCTGTAGGTCGCGCGACCGCAGGTGACCGGAAGCGGCAAAGGAACGGATGGGCGCGCTCAATCCACATAGACGACCACGTATCGCGACCCGGAGGATTGATAGTAGGTCCCGCCGCACCGCCAAACCAGCGTCCCGTAAACCGTTACGCGTGCGCAACCTGCCGGAAGAGCGGCGAGATAGATGGTTGATCGGCGAAACGTCCGCCGGGTGGTCCGCCGGGCCGCCCCGGCAACGCTGACTGGGGTGAGAGGTCGTCCCACCCTGGCCTCCGCGGTCGTCACATAACCGAAGCCGCCCTGTTTCGGAACGTCCAATGCTTCCATACCGAGCAATGCGACGATCCCGGCCGTCAGCGCGATCTTGACTTTCCTTGACACGGTCATCTGCTGCCTCCCACGGCACGGTGGTCTGGACGTTCATCTACATTTATGAGCTCGTTCGCTCGCCGAGTTGCCCGGCAGCACTGCTCCCCGATTACAGGCCTAGCAATAGTAGACGCCGACGGCACAACGCCGTGCCGTCCGTCGTGCCACTCCCGCGACGCTGACTGGCGTGAGCGGGCGGCCCACCCTGGCCTCGGCGGCGGTGACGAAACCGGGAATGCCCGGGTAAGGAAGTTCCGATCCTGCCTCGGCAAAAAACCCGACGATCCCGGTCAGCACGACGATCTTGAGTTTCCCTGATACGTTCATTTGGTGCCACCTACGGAAAAATGGTTCGGCAGTTCATCGATGTCGACGAGATCTTTGAGATCGACCTGCTTGGCCTTCGTTGCGTTGTTGAAGCCGAAGTCATCCGCAACAACATCCGTGCCGGTCTTCCAGTCGCTGATCTGGATGCTGTATTGCGGCCCTTGGTCGACCTGGCTGGCAGTGATGACATATCGGCAAGGATAAGGATGCTCGCCTTGGGCGATCCAGATCTGCCAGTCGAGATCCTTGGCGCGGAACGCAAGATGATCGCACTCGGTGCCACCAATCACGCCGCTCCCAAGGTCCTTCACATCAACAACGTCACGCATCAATTCGTCATAGACATTGGGCAGGAGGAGGTCGGCGGCAGGAAGCGGCCGATGCAGCGTGTCGCGCAACTCATCGACAAGATGATCGATAGTGCCGGGCACTTCGACCTGCGTGTAGAGATTGGCGTCTTTGCCGAGCAGCGTCAGCGTTTTTCCATCAAACGTGATCGCGACATTGGCAAATCCGCCATGCCGCGTCGCGCGGATCTTGTCGGGCCGACCCATCTCGATCTTGCCTGAACTTGCCAGCAATAGTTTCTGGTGGTCCTTGGTGACGACCTCAAGATTGGTGTCGTATTGGAACGAAATGGCCTTTTGTTCCGCCAGGTAATCGGACATCGCCTTGAGTAATGTCTTGGCTTCCGTCTCACCCGCGGTCGCGATCGGGGGCATGATGGAAATTATTGCGAGGACAAGCGCCGCCCTTGAAACTGTGCGGGTAGCAACCGTCCTCGCGCTTCGAATAGTCGTCATCATTGACGTATGCCCTCCATTGGATTTTGCACTTCAGCGGGTGGCGGATCATTCCCCCTATCCTAGGAATGTCGGTTGTCCGCGCATGGACAAGGCTTACATCTTGTTAAGCCGCCCGGCACTGTAACATCGGGTATGTTACAGTTCGTCGGAGGGATTTCTGACTGGTTTTAAAACTGCGTGGGTGGCCGGCAGAAACCTCTAACCACCCGGTAAGACCGCCGTGCCTGCCGGTATCGCCAGACCCGCTTTGCGAATGCCCGCCATCAGGCGGGCCTGATCCTCCGCGCGGATGTTGCGGATATTGAGCTCCGCTTGGAGATTTGGCAAAAAGGCGGGACGCATGGCGACGAATGTTGACGCCGCGTCTTGTGCTTCCGCGGTCATCCCGCGCTCGGCGTAGATTATGGCCGCAACCAGATGAAAGAGCGGGAACTTCTGCAGATTGGCCTGTCTGATCTCGACAACCGCCGTTTCGAAGTCGCCAAGCATGTAGGCCGCGAGTGCCCGGTTGCCGTGGTAATATCCAGCCCCGCCGGGGTTGAAGGCAAGGGCCTGATCCAGAACCTTAGCGCCGCGCTTCCACTCACCGCCCATGGCCAGTCGGACGCCGTATTCACCCATAAGTTCGGTGTCATTGGGGTTGGTTGCGAGCGCCCGCTCTCCAATACGCATCGATTCCGCCAATTGCTGATTGAAGAACAAGACTGTCATCAGCGCCTGAAGGGCACGGGCGTTGCCCGGATCGAGCTCGACGGACCGCCGCGCCGCCTTCAGCGAACGTTCCAATGGCGCGGGTGTGCCAGCTCTCGGATTGTATTCAAACCGACCCTCATCAAGGTAGACGATCGACAGCATCGCCCAGGCAGTTGCATAGGACGGATAGCGGGCAACAGCGCTTTCCAGGCACTCACGAACTTCGGCATGACGTTCCACGCTCAACTCGGCGCGATAGGCATAGAAACGCAGCGTGCAGCCATAAGCATCAAGATCGTCCGGCGGCGGATTCGTCGCATCGGCTTGCGCGATAATGCCATATGGCTGTGCCACGCTCTTCGCAACCTTGTCAGCGACGTCGGACTGAATGGCGAAAAGACCCCGCGAGCGCAAATCGTCATCATAGGTCTGCGACCATAGGATTGCGCCCGTCGCCGTATCGAGAAGTCTGGTGGTCACGCGGATCCGGCCCTCTGCGACACGGACGCCGCCTGCGAGCAGATAATTGGCCCCGAGCTTGCCACGGATATGTGAAGCATCAACCTCGGGTGGCAAGGACTCCGATGTCTCGCGGCCAAACACTTGCAGTTCCTTGAAGCGGGGAAGTGCCGTCAAAAGCTCCTCGGTCAGCCCCAGTGCATAGAGATTGGCTTCCGGTCCCTCGCCGAGATTGGCAAATGGTGCGACCACGAGTGTCGGCACGGCGGGACCCGGTGCATTAGTCCGCACGGATGGTCCTGTCGCTGGCCGACCGATGATCCAATAGCCCGTAATCGCAACAGCAAAGAGGCCCATCAGCGCCAACGGAACGAGCCGTGTGATGTGCCATCGTGAATGTCTTGGGGGAAGCTGAAGTTTGGGTTCGGCAGGGTCCGCCACCACCGGACCAACCCAGGTGAAGAGCGGCACATACTTGCCTTTCGGAATGTCGATACGGACCGGATCATTCTGACCGGCAACCAGATAGTAGCGCTCTAGCGCGCGGCGCAGCCGCCCGGCCTCGATCCGCACCACGGGATCATCCTGCGTGAACCCCTCGCCGCGGTTGAACACTTCGATGGCGACCGAGTAACCCTTGATCCGCTCGGCACGACCCGCGAGCGTCTCCTCGACCACATAACGCAGAAACGCATGGGCGTGCCCGGTGTTCGGAAATTCCGGGTTGGCGATTAAGCGCTCCAGCTGGGCGCGGATATCCTCGGGAGCGGGCGACGGCCGCTCCACACGGGCAACCCGCGCATCCTTTGGCCCCTGCATTCCTTGTCCCCCGATGGACAGCAAACTTCGGCATTTCTTTTGCGTATCCTACAGTAACCTACTCCCCAAACGCGGCTGCGTCCACGATGCTGGAGATGAGAAGGAGCAAAGGAGACATGGATAAAGGTGTCGCGGCAGCCAAACGCCGTTTTCCCGCCCGAAGCGCGGCGATCGAAGAACGTGCCGCCCATGATGAAGAGTTTCGCGATCTTTGCATTGATTTCGGCGATGCGGAAGCGGAGCTGCTGCGATGGCAACAATCCAACGACGAAAAACGCGAGGAGCGATGCGCAGAGTACCTCGAATTGGTGGTTGATCTGGCGAAAGAGATCAGAGCCGCGCTCGGGACCGCCGAAATCATCCCGTTCCACAAGCGACGGCCGAAAGCTGGCATCTAGAATGTTTTCATCAAAGGTAAGGATGGCGAGACGTAAGCGTCCAATCTAATGGATTGGGACGAACGGGATCAAACCTGCGACCAGCAATTGCACAGGCCGCTCGCCGTTTGTTCAAACTTGGCACATGTAGATAAATGTTCTTGAAAGTGCCGATAACAGGGCACTTGATGTGAAACTATCAGTAGTATCGCTTGCGAACGGCTGTGAGGTCTGCGGTATTGAAGCTGTCGAGGCTCATCACGATCGACACGAGGAGCGGCTGCAAGTCCGCAGCTTTTCTGTCGGGCTCCCGTGCCGGCCAAAATGCCACGATCGATAGTTGGCAGCACGGGTGTTTCGCTTTCCAATGTCAGAAAAACGATTGGCTTGGTTCATAGCCAGCAAGAGAACGCTCTTACCGCCAGGTCAGGCAGTCTTCCGTCGCATCTGGCTGACGCTACGCCATACCGCCGAAACGAGGAAATAGAAGGCGCCGAGGCCGGCGTACCCTGCAATATTGGCAATGGAAGGCGGTTCGGGCAGTCGCGCCTGAGCAATGAAGAATATGCCGGCCACGGCGGACTGGCCGCCGCTGAGGACCATCGCCCACTGGCCGCCACTTGTCCTCCAGCGGCGAATGGCCGTGCCAAGCTGCAAGACACCCGAGAAGATGGCCCAGAGACCAAAGGCGGCAAGAACCCAGTTCATGCTCATTGTGAGCGCGAAAACAACGGCGAGCGTCATGACAGAACTGACGGCGACATTGATTGCCTGTGTTCGGTTGTTGCCCAGCCCGCCATTGCGCGATGCATCGACGAAATTGGCTGCGGCATCCCAGGCGGGGTAGATAATCAGCAAGGTGGCGGCGATGGAAGCCGATTGCTGGCCGACAGTCAAAGCAGTTGCGACCCAGACGGCAGAAAACCCTGCTCGCGTGAAATAGTATCGCGTCAGCCATTGCTCCTTCCAGCGAGAAGCGGCGGTTGTTTGGGAGTGTGTCATAGGGATATCTTTCCAATTGTTGAGTGGGGTCATGGAAACGGTCGCTCAACCCGCTCGTATGCGCCGTAGCAATCGCCGGTCGAACCGGTGGGGGCACGAAACCGACCGGCGACGGCGTGGCTCACATGGGTGGAACCACGCCTTTCTTGCCGACAAGAACCTGATGGGCGATGCTACCGGTCACGGTCTTCTCGGCAGGTACGAAGACGACGGCGCCGGGAATGAGATCATCCTTGGTCGCCGGAGCAAAGGTCACGACAGGCGTGCCGTCCGGAATGGAAATCTTCTTTTCCTTGCCGTGATAGGAAACAGTAACCGTGCGGCCGTCGACGTCCTTGACTGCGTTTGCCACCGTAGCATTGGTCATGCTGCTGTCAGGTTTGAGGTCCCAACCATAGCTGCCCTCACCTGCACCTTTCAGTGCCGGCGGGAAGATGAGCACTTCAAGCGCGCCGTCACCACCGCCTTGTTTCGGCAGGGAGGCTATCCCAACGAAGTCGCCAGGCTTGATGTCGGTCACCTTTGCATTTGCCACGCTGGATACTTTCCAGCCGTCCGCGAGGGCGACATCGACGGTCTCTCCTTCGCGCGTCGTCACCTTGAGGCTGGATGCGCTGTAGCTCACGATGCTGCCCCGGATGTGGACTTGCGCGGCCTTCTTGTCTTCGGCATGTACAGGCGGCGCCAGGATCGCTGTCGACGCTATACCGGATAGCCCTAGCACGAGAGCGGAGAGAATATTCTTCATCATTTGGGTGTCTTCCTACTGGTTGGTAGTTTCACGAGCTGAACATGTCACTCCGGACGATTGATCGCCGAAGCTTTATTGAACGGCGGTCGGAGACAGTCGCTGCAAGGTAGGCGCCAGGATGGCGGGGAAGACTTCCGGCGTTCCATGGGCCCGCGCTGAAAGCATGGCTCCGTGCACGCACGCCATGAACGCCTCAGCCTCGACGCGAGGCTGGCTTGACAGAATCAAAGCCCCCTCCCTGGAGCCTCGTTCCATGACCGAGGTCAGCCACGTCGAGAGAAAGCGGAAAAAAGCCTTCACCTCCCCCGCGATTTCCGGCGGCAAGGCGGGCAGCTCACTTGCCAGCAAAGCGCACACGCAAAAAGGCCTGCTTGCGTCTTCGATGCACTGGGCCCAGTGGCCCGCATACGCTTCCAGGATATCAAGTGAATCGGGTAGTTCGTGTTCGAGAGCCGCTACCGCTCTTTCGGCATCTTCGCGGTATTCTTTTACAAGCGTGCGGACCAGATCGACCTTGCCCGGAAAATGGTGATGGATGCTGGCCTTGCGAATGCCGACGACCTCAGCAATATCGGCGTAGCTGAAGCCGTTATATCCTCCGCTCATTATCAATGTTCGCGCAGATGCCAGGATTTCGTCGGATGTCGTCAAAACATTGCTCATTCACCTTTATCTACCTTCTGGTAGGAAGGTTGTCAAGCGGAAAGGCAGAATTGGCGCCGTCACCCGTCGGTCGAGACGCTGACAGACTTCCACGCCTCGATTTCCTGCTGGAGGCGATCGATTCTATCCGACACATGCTTGAGGGCATCGCTGCCAAGCAAAAGCTGCGGCGGCGGATTATCGGACTCAACCAGGCCTAGAACGGCAAGCGCCAGTTTGGCGGGGTCCCCGAGCTGTCTGCCGCTTTTCGCCTGGCGCGCCTCGCGTATCGGATCGAAAAGTTCATCGTAGTCGGCAATTGATCTTTCCGTGCGGACCATCGATCGTCCGGCCCAGTCCGTCCGGAATGAACCGGGGCAAAGGGCCGTCACGCGGACACCGAACGGGGCCATTTCCGAACGCATCACTTCCGAAATGCCCTGGAGCGCGAACTTGCTAGCGCAATAATATGCGATGCCGGGCATGGTGATCATGCCGCCCATCGATGTGACGTTGACGATGAAACCACTGCGCCGCGCACGAAACCTCGGCAGAAATGCCTTGGCAATTGCAACCGCGCCGAAGACGTTCACGTCGAACTGCCGGCGCATCGCGTCTATTGGCGACTCCTCAAGTATCCCCTCGTGGCCGTAACCGGCATTGTTGATCAACACATCAACAGGTCCATGCTCGTCTTGCGCCCGTCTGACGATATCCGGTATGCGGTCGAATTCTGTTACGTCGCAGAGGACTGCTCGGACTTCGGGAAGGGCTTCGGCGAGCCCCGTGCGTGACATCTCAGAGCGGACGGTGCCAATCACTTTGTGACCCATTTGGACTGCGGCGGACGCAATGGCGAGGCCGAAGCCAGAATTCGCTCCGGTGATGAAGAACGTTTTTGGCGGCATGATCTGAACTTTCCTGATTGATACGAGGATTGACAGATAGTATGAGAAACTGGGTGCTTCTATTGCGGATTATCTTAATACGTTGCCAAATCCTATCAATGCCGTACCTCGGCGATCACGGCGACGTGAGTTGGTCCGGCTCGCCGGTACCCTCGCCCCTCGTCACGGGTACAATCCAACTGGGCTCGATTGCGTCCGGATACTCCGCACCGAGTCTGTGCTCCATGACGTTCCGGTCCTCTACAAACCAGGGGCGGTGTTTGTATTGCAGGGAAAAAAGCAGGGCATTCTTGAAGGGGAAACCTACCTCTATGATGAGAAACACTACCTGGCGGTTTCAGTACCCGTTCCATTCCGTATGGAATCAACGGCCAGTGCGCAGCGGCCATTGCTTGCGGTCTATATCGATTTCGACATGCAGGTGGCAGCCGAGATCGCCTTGCAAATGGAGATGCACGCCGAATTGCCGATGACCAAGCCACGCGGTCTCGTCTCAAGCAGGATGGATGCCAATATCGAGGATGTTCTCGTGCGCCTTCTGACGGCACTTGGCAGCCCCGTTGAAGTCGCTGTCCTTGGTTCCGGCATTTTGCGCGAACTGCATTACCGGGTACTGGTCGGCCCGCAAGGCAAGGCGATGATCGCCGCTCTCCAGCAGAAAGGTACATCTGGAAAGGTCGTCCAAAGCCTCATCTGGTTGCGGGAAAACTATAGTTCGGAAATTTCCATCGCCGATCTGGCAAGAGAAGCAGGCATGAGCGTTCCTTCCTACCACGTCCATTTCAAGGCTCTCACCGGCAGCAGTCCAATGCAGTACGTGAAGGCCATGCGGCTCCACGAAGCAAGATTGATGATTGCACGCCAGAGCAGGACCATCGCGCAGGTCGCGGATGCAGTCGGCTACGCGAGCCCGGCTCAATTCAGCCGAGACTTCAAACGGCACTTCGGACGCACGGCATCGGAAGAAACGAAATGGCTTCGACGTCACCTTGGCGAAATTGCCTGGCCATCTTGATCAGGACCGTTCGCTGTGGGCGTATCGTGGCCATGACTTGCCCGTCTCTGTCGGTTCAAAGTGAAAAGCAAAAGACCAGACGCCATTCCCGATCAAGCCGTCGGTTTGCGTCCGCGATGTAGCTCGCTCGATTGCCCTGGGGCTGCACATTATCGCCAGAGGCGAAAAACCTTCCATTGAAAATGCCGACAATAGCCATTTTGCATCCATTCTGATTTCAGCGAGACCGTCTACAATCCATCTTAGAGTATGTCGGGATGAGCGATTACCAGTGAGCGCCCTTAGCGGCAGGGACGACGACATCGAAGCCCACATCGTGAATGATCTTTCTACTCGAAGTCGCGCCTGACAAAAGGCTCCTGCAGGGGCCTGGAAGTGCACACAGTGTTGCTGGCAATGGTGTCGACAATTGCTCGAATTCGGCCGTTTTTGAGTGCCAACACCCGAGGGAAACACCGTTTCGAGATCCCGAGAAAGTCGAACGGTTTTCTCGTCGGCAGCGCCCCCGCTCTGCACCCAAGAATGGTCGGAAGGCAGGTGACAGAAGCACCAGCCCAAGCAGGCTCAGCCCATCATCACAACACGTGCGCACCACAGCAGAATGACCGTTCGAAATGGCTCCCTTTCGATCTGCAATACCTCGAGATATGATTGGAACAGTCAAAATGTTAAAGGATTTTCGATAGCCCTACCGTAGGTAGCGCGATTGCCACTCTTGCGCTGGCTATCGTCCCCGCCTCGTCTCGACTAAGTATTTGTTTTGTAGCAACCGGAATGCGAGTCCTTTTTTAATGACGGATACAGCCTCGACGTCACCAAAGTTCCTGTTCAGGACGATTTTGCCAATTTTCAGCATTGCCATAGCTGTCTGCTTTGCAGTTTTCGCGTTGCTCGCATGGTCAAGTCGCATGACTGATCAGATTGCTGTCGAGCGGCAGGAACGGCTACTCGCCTTGGTACTATCGCAGGCGCAGTTCTCGGTCGCTCATGACCAGGAAAGCGCCACCGTCTGGGATGATGCGATCCGCCACGTCAAGAGCCCCGACAGTGCGGAGTGGCTGAACAACAATCTTGGCGGCTGGATGACCACGTATTTTGGTCATGATGTGGTCTATGTTCTCGACGGAAAAGCCAATGTTCTGCACGCCTTTGCTGATGGCAAGCAGATCGATCGCGCGGCTTATGATAGCGTCGAGGCTAGCGTTGCGCCGCTCGCATCAAAGCTCAGGCAATCCTTGCGACATCCCGATCCCGATGGCTATGGCGACCGGGTGTTAAGCGCCGGCGCCTCGGAGATTTTGACCTTGGATGGTCGGCCGGCAATCGTCAGCGTCAAACCGATTGTCTCCGACAGCGGCAATATTTCACAGACGGTTGATGAAACCTACCTGCACGTTTCCGTTCGTTATCTGGACAAGAGCTTCATCGAAGATCTTGCGCGGGACTATTTATTTGCTGGCCTGCGATACTCTCCACAAGACACTCTGCAAGCCGGCGAGTATAATTATCCACTTCGCTCGACCACCGGGCACACCATTGGATATTTCATCTGGCAGCCCTATCGCCCCGGCTCCACGGTCATGACGCAAATTGGCCCGGCATTTGTCGGCATTGTGCTGTTTATGTTATGCATCATGGCGGTCCTTCTGGGGGTCCTCCGCCTGAGGTCCGCCAAGCTGCGCGACAGCGAAGTGCGGATGAAGTTTCTCGCACTGCATGATTCCATGACCGGTCTGCCCAACCGGGCACATTTCAACGACAAGCTCGATAAGACACTGTCAACTATCGGGAATGCCTCGGTGGCGGTGCTGTATCTTGATCTCGATAGATTTAAGCAGGTCAACGACACACTCGGACACCCGGTGGGTGATGAGCTCATCCGGCAGTTCACGAAGCGCCTGAAAGACATCATCGACCACAAGACTTTCATGGCCCGGGTCGGGGGCGATGAATTCACGATCATTGTTCCCAACTTCGGACCAGTTTCGGTGCTCGAAGCGCTCTGCGAGCAAATAATCACCGTCGTCCGGTATCCATTCGATATCGATGGAAATCATATCTTCATCGGGGTAAGTATAGGCGTTGCCACCGCACCACTAGACGGCACTGGGGGCGACGAGCTTGTCAGAAAAGCCGACATTGCGCTCTATCATGCAAAGACGACCGGTCGAGGCCGGTTTGCGGTGTTTGGTAAAGAGATGGACGCCATGTTGCAGCAGCGGCGTGCTCTGGAACGCGACTTGCGTAATGCCGTGAAGTCTGAAACCCAGATAAAGGTTGAGTATCAACCGCTTTATTCGGCGGAGGAACAGCGTATCACCGGAGTTGAGGCTCTCCTGCGTTGGCAACATCCGGAACGTGGCTGGATTTCGCCGGAAGTGTTCATACCCATAGCAGAAGAAGCAGGCCTGATCGAAGCGTTGGGCGAACGTGCTATGCGCCAGGCTTGTTCGGAATCGCGGTCATGGCCAGTCCAGACCCTCGCAGTAAACGTCTCGGCAGTCGAATTGAGAAATCCGGCCTACGCGATGAAGGTTGCTAAACTGCTACTGGCAATCGGAATGGATCCCCGCCGGCTCGAGCTGGAGATTACGGAAAGTACTCTTACCGATAGCGCCGGACATTGCGAACACAACATCAGGGCTCTTCGCGCATTGGGTGTGACCATCGCGATTGATGATTTTGGAACAGGCTTTTCGTCACTTGGACGACTGCAGCAGCTTGAAGTCGATCGCATTAAGATTGATCGAAGCTTTGTTCAGGGCTTCGGCCGCTCGGCCAATGACGAAGATATTGTTAAAGCCATCGTCAATCTTGCCCACGCAAAAGGTCTTCGCACGACGGCGGAAGGCGTGGAAACAATCGAGCAAAGTGACTATCTACGCCAGATCGGCTGCGATGATCTCCAAGGTTTTCTTCTGTCCCGTCCTATGTCCCCGGTGGGTATCGAACGTCTACTGCGCGTCTCTGGTTCACTTGATCCGCTTTTTCCAACCCCGAACGACAAAAGAGCTGAGAACCAATGAGTGCGATGGTGAAGGGAATGGCGGAGCACGCAGAACGATAGCGAACATGCGAGGCCACTGAGTTGATATCCTCTCATACGGAGTAAATGGATGTTCGAGAACCGATAGGTCGATCTGATCGCTGAGGGTCATGATGCAGCCATTGGTGGCGGCTTCGACCTCGCCCGGGGTGTCCTCGCCAGAACACTGGCGCCTGCCTATTTGATCGAGGTCGCCGCTGCCCGAATATCTTGAAGGCCGGTCTCGAGTCGCTGCTCCGAGTGACCTTGCTGAGATGGACGGGATCGTCGTGCAGTCGGTAATTCCCGATGTGAGAAACAGCTACAATGGCCGTGGTGCAGCTGACCGACGGAGGCGATCGTTGATCGCCAGACCTAGGCCAACGCAAGGTACTGTCGTAACGGCTATGGTCCCGGCACCGCTGGCATCCGCTTGGACCATCGTATCAAACAAGCGTGAGGCAGCCTCCTTCAAATTGCCCTTTTCGCTGAGATTGAAAGCGGCAACGGCGTTCGCAGCACCCGCCACCGAGTGGGGACCAAATAGAATTAGCGCTTCCCCTGGGAACACTTGTCTAGCGTCCAGACGCACTTTGGCGCTTGGAGCGTAGTGAGAAGCCATCATTCCAGGCGACTTGAAACCCTGTCCCGCCGCGACGTTAACCAAAGAAGTGCCGATGACACTCTGAATGGCAGTTACATCCAACCCGCCCGGTCGCAGCAGTCTGCATTTGCCGTCTGAGACCTCGACCACCGTGGACTCCAAACCGATTGTACATGGGCCGCCGTCGAGCACCATCGCCATCCGGTTACCAAGATTTGTGGTGACATGATTCGCAGAGGTTGGGCTCAACCGTCCCGACAGATTTGCGCTCGGGGCTGCCAACCCGCTACCGAAGCTTTCGATCAGATCACGCGAGAAGCCTTGTGGTACTCTTACGGCCAAGGTCGGGAGGGAAGCGGCCGCCATCTCGATGGCCCTGCCTGCCAGCTTCCGTTTGAGAACGAGAGTTAGTGGTCCTGGCCAAAAAGAGCGTGCCAATGTCAACGCCATATCGTCGAATATTACGTAGTTCTGCGCCATTTCGATCGACGCGACATGACAGATCAGGGGATTATCGTTCGGGCGTGCCTTTATCCCGAAGATGCGTTGAATGGATCGTTCATTATGGATGTCTCCCGCAAGGCCATAGACTGTCTCGGTTGGGATGGCGACGGGTTCGCCAGAGCGCAAGACCTGGCACGCAGCCCGAACTGCGCCTTCCGGATCAGCCTGAGCGTCAACAACAATCACCAGCTCGCCCTCGATACGGACTGAACCAGTGATACCCACATCGTGGCCGCTAGCGGCAACACAGCATCATCAAAGTCGAATTTCGGAGAATGAAGTCCTGGATTTTCGCCTGAGGGACGCGCCGCTCCTCGCCAGAAATAGCATCCGGTCTGATCGCGCAGCATGAAAGCAAAGTCTTCAGCTGCCATGCTTGGAAGCGCGTCGACAGCTCTCAGGTTCGGCATGCTCGCAGCGACCTCTCGAACTCCAGCAGCTTGAGTTGGATTATTGATAGTCGCCGGATACCGGACCAGGTAGTCGACCACTGCTTCGCATTCCTCGTAGGCCAAGCTTGTCTCCCTCGTTGCCTTTTAGTATCGCCCGTGAGGGGCGCACGTACTAGACACCTGCGGCGGGACAAAGCGTTGCCGAACGAGCAACGGTCAATCCGTAGGGCTGCTTGCTTGAGTTAGCTCCGACGAGAGATAAGATCGACTATGCCTAACTGGAACGCTTTCTCGGACTCTGGACGCACTAGACTCAAAAGCCCCAAAGATTGCCATCGCACACCGCCTCTCAACGATCGCCAGGATGGATCGAATCGTCGTGCTCGATCAAGGCCGCATCGTGGAAGAAGGCAATCCAAACAAGCTGCTCGAAAAAATTGGCCTCTTCGCCCGCTTGTGGAAACCCCAGACAGGCGGCTTCATTCCCGAGCAACTTGACGAACCTGTGTTGGAATCGCCTGCTATCTGACCTGTGGTGGCAGCTTGCGAATTGGCCTGCACACGATGTGGAAGTCGCCGGACACCCGGGGGTGTTCATCCACCAGACTGTCGGCGACCGTTCGCACGACCCGGGGTTCCGCCTTCAACTATCTATTCAGCTTCCGGGTCGTTTGCGATTTTCCGTAATGCGTTTGTGGAAAGCGATATTCTCTTGCGACGCTGCCATGGGTTTTCCTGACCGGATCAAACCAAAGGCGGCAGCCCAAATCGCTTGTCTGCCATGCAGGCTTAATGAGCACCTAGGCATTGTTAATACCAGGTCACCTGGCGCATCAAAAGCGGCATCAGCAAGTTTACAAGTCCGCAAATGAAACTGCTAAGCTGAAGGGCAATGCATTGCCGGGCGCAAGCAGGGATTTGTCTCGCTCGATAAGGTTTTCACGAGCAGTCGTTACCGGTTCGATTCCGATCACCTGGCTGTAGGGACGCAGATCGTGCCAGATTTGAGCATGGGGCAAAGTGGAAGTGTCCCAGCTCACGATTGCCTCGGCACCGCTTGTCTCGCGCCGGATCACACATCTCGCTTGGGGTTGATCACCAACGCCAAAACACCTCACGGTCGGCCGGGCCTCGGGGTCGATGTCAGTGAGCGGGCCAAGTAAAGGATCATCATTCAACGATACCGTTGTCCCAGAACCCACAATAGGGAAGCCGAAGTTCATGTGGTACAGTATGGCAGGCGACTCATGGCGTCCGCCGATATTGAGGACCTCATCGGTGATCCTCAGTATCGCTCCCCCAATTGGGGCCTCGATTCGGCGCCTTAAACGCAGTCTTTCGCCGTTAAGCCGTGCTTGCGTAATCTCACCTTCACAGAAGATGACCGGCTCGGCAGCACCCCAGTCCTCGCCATGAGAAAGCAATCTGCCAGGTGTGAACGGCAATTGGCCGTGCAGCGGTTTCCCGTCAGCCGGTTGGCGGATGTGTTCGAGTCCGCAAGTCACCAGAAAACCCGAGAACAACCGTTCAAAGCCAAACCCGCCATCTCCATGGGGATCACGCAGGTACGGTGAAGCAAAACCTGACGGGCTTTGCCAAGCGATGGGCGTGCCTCGCCACCACAGCGGACCGATGTCAAAGCTTCGGTCGCACAGAACCCAAAAATCCAGACCCCCGCCGGTGGAAAATGCCAGAGCCTGAACGCCTCGTTCGGGTCCATCATCGAGGATTATTCGACGGACAGATGCAAGCTGCCGCAAATCGCCAACAAGGGGGCGAAGCTCTCTTCCACCTTGTGCTGCCTGCCACATGGGTCAGGTAGCCACAGAGTCAGCAACGGGAACGGGAATTTCCAAACGTCGGTATGCTTCGGGAGGCGCTTCGTTGACGCGCATGAGGCAGGCCATCAAATTGGACATCTCGGCCTCCATTGCCGGATCATCAAGAGGAGTGTTTTGTCCGGGATCCGAGACCAAATCATAAAGTCTCGTATCATTTTCAATCATTGCTCCAGGTCCATAGTGTTCATTCATGGGGGAGCGCTCGATGACCGGGATTTTAAGAAGGGGAACGCCTTTGCTGAACTGAAACGGTTCTGACAGGGTCGCATTGGACAGTTCTTCCGTTGTGAAAAAACTGGAAATGTGCGTAGGCATCAGCGTATATTGGTTGATCTCCTGCCGTATAAGATCTGCGGGATAGCAGTGATAACTGTATCGACCGTCCGTGACGTTGACTGCGCCACCGAAATACCCAAACAACAATCCCTCGCGCATTGGTTTTTTCAACGAGGCGAACAGCGACGGTGCCGCCATTTCTGCCGGCGCCTGCACGCTAAAGAAGTCGAGAAAAGTGGGAGCGAGGTCGGCTGTTTGGGTCAGGTTGCCGCATCTGGTTCCGTCAAAAGATGGCTTGCGCGGGTCATGCATGAACAATGGGATATGGACGATCTCCTGATACATGTTCATGCGGTTCTTTGCCCAGAAGTCGTGTTCTCCCAATAAGAAGCCGTGGTCGGTGGTCACGACCAATGCGGTGTCCTTCCACATGTCGTGCCGATCGAAATAATCCAACAGATCGCCCAGCAAGGAATCGCATAAGGCGACTGTCGCATAGTAGTTGGCGCGCAGTTCTTCACATTCTTCCGGCAGTTCATCCACTCGTCCGTATCGCGGCCAGTCGCGAATGGGTCCATTCCATCCGCTGGCGAATTTGTCCTTGAACCGCTTTGGCGCATAGAAGGGCTCATGTGGATCGAACGTTTCTATCTGCACGATCCAATCGTTCGCATCGCGGTTCAGGTCGAGGAAATCGAATCCCGCCTGGAACACCTGCACCGAAGGGAAATCCTCTTCTTCTTTGATGAACCCGCGGTTGATGATGTGCTGAGACTTATAGTCCCGCCGCTTGGCCGAGAATTGACGCTCGTGGTACATCTCGCGAAGCCGCTCCCAATGCGGTTGTACCATCGCTTTCCAGCGGTCACCTTCCTGTCCGCGGACGAAATCATAAGAGTCATACCGGTTGTGATATGTAGCTCCGCCATCTTCAAAGTAATGATAATGATCCGTGATGAGATGGCTGTAGACACCGGAGGCAGCAAGCAGCTCCGGGAATGAATTGTCATAAGGCTCCATCGGGCCCCAACTGCGATGAAGGAAACTCAAACGCCCGGTCAGCAGATCGCGTCGGGCCGGCATACAAGGCATGCTTCCAACGTAGTGATTGTCAAAGGTAATGGTATGTTGAGCAAGACGGTCAAAGTTCGGCGTGGGGATGCGCGTGCCGCCATAAGGACCAAGCATATGGCGGTTCAGCGAATCGAAAAGCGCGAAAACAACTTTCATGGCGTCATTCCTTCGGTCGGTTATTTCACCGCGCCCGTGGTGAGGCCGCGGACAATGAAACGTTGGGCAATGAGTAGCAGGAGCACCGCGGGCAGCATTGAAAGCACCGAGGCGGCCGCCATCTCGGTGTAGGCGATGGTATTCTCCTGGGCATATTTGCCGATAGCGACGGGTACAGTGGCCGTCTGCCGCTGGCTCAGCGTCAATACGACCGCAAATTCATTCCAGCTGAAGATGAACGACAATATGCCGGCGGCGGCCAGACCCGGACTGACAAGCGGCACGATGACATGCCGTAAAATGCGAGGCGTTCCGGCCCCGTCGATCTTGGCGGCTTCGATCAGTTCCTTCGGAACGTCCCGGACAAAGACCCCCATCATCCATAGCGCCATGGGCAGATTGAGTGTCGTGTGCGCCAGTATGAGCCCCGTATAGGTATTATCGAGTCCGATTGTCCGGAACATCGAAAACCAAGCACCAGCAAGGGTGATCGGGGGCACCATATGGAATATCACGGACCAACCGAGCAGGGAGTGAAGCACCCATGACGGCCACTGCATGCATTGCAACGAATAGGCAGCGAGCGTCGCGACCGCCAGGACAAGAACCGTACTGACACTCGCAATCACCAAACTGTTGCTGAAGTTGCGGACATAGTCGGACGTGCTGGAGAAAAGCACGTTCATGAAATTTGCCAAAGTCGGCTGAAACAGCAGCTGGCCGGTCAGAAGCGCGATCTGTGTCTTGAAGGCGGCTGCCACAATCCACAGGAAGGGAAACAGGACCAGGGCTGCGGCTATAAGCAAAAGCCCGTGTCGAACGAGCATGGGACGCAAGGGAGCGCCATAAGCTGCACTCATGACGCGCTTCCTTTCCGCCGGGTCACTGCCGAGACGACAACGATTACCAGCCCAATGAAGGCAAACGTTGTGATCGACATCGCCGACCCATAGCCGGGCCGATCCTCCGTAAAAAAGCGGCGGAAAATGGTAAAGCTGACCACTTCCGTCGATGTCCCCGGCCCCCCGCCCGTCAGCAGATAGACTTCATCAAAGACCTTGAACGCGAGAATCAGGCGGAAGACGAAAGTCACTGCAATTGCCGGGAGCATCAGGGGGATTGTGATGTACCAAAGACTTTGCCAGCGGGTTGCGCCGTCGATATCGCCTGCTTCATAGACATCCTGAGGCAAGGTCTCCAGTGAAGCGAGCAGAAGCAGGAAACAGAACGGCGTCCAATGCCAGATGTCGACGACAATGATCGAAGCAAGGGAATAGGTGGCGTCCCCCAGCCAGTCACGCGGCATGATGCCGATCGCGCCCGCCATTTCATTCAGCACGCCGAAATCGAAGCTGAACATCAACTTCCAGATTGCACCGATGATGATTCCCGGAACAAGTATCGGCAACAGGAATATCGTTCGGTAAAACAGCCGGCCATGGACAATGGAACTGGTAAGCAGAGCAAGGCCAAAGCCAAGAACCATTTGGACCGACACCGCCACGGTGGCGAAGACCAGAGTATTGAGGATGCTTGCCTTGAAAAGAGAATCCGCTGCGAGAGATGCGTAATGCTTCAGGCCAACATACGTCCAGCTTGAAAGCCCTTGCGCCCAATCTATGTCGTGGAGGCTGAGGACTGCCAGATTGATCATCGGCAAGACCGTCAGCGCGAAAAACAAAACTATCGCAGGCGCTAGCGTAAGATTTCTAAAGAATCGGTCACGGCTGAAGGAATGAATGCTGCCATTGTCCACCAGACCTTCCGGACTGGCGGAGCGGGCATTCTCGGTAGAGGAAAGATACACTTTCAATCCTTCAGGTCAGGAAGGACTGGAGCCTTGTATCCGGCTGCAGTCATCACTTTCTCCATCTCTTTCGCCATATTGTTCAGTCCGTCGTTGACGGTCGTTTGGCCGGAGATGATTTGATTGAATCCGAGTTCGGTGATTGCCAGTATTTGAGCGGATTCGGCAATGAAAAATGGCAGCCGGGCGGTAGTCAAACCTTTGGAGAGCGCCTTCATCCATCGGTATTTAGGCTGATTTCCGAGGTCCGATTCCAATACGGCCCGGCTGACGGGTGGCGATCCTGCCTCGGCATACGCCATTTGAGCGTCCTTGGACTGGAACCAGTTCAGAAAAGCGAGCGCAGCCTTTTGACGATCTCCGGGGATGTTCTTCGGGATGCCTCCCAGCCAATGTCCGAGCCCGGGCGACGACGGGAAGCCCGGCGCATGCGGCGGCGGGGCGAACCCGACCTTGTCGACCACGGCAGACTGGTTCGGATCGTCAAATATGGAAGCAGCCAGAACAGCAATGATATTGCCTGCCTTGCCCGTAGCCATGTTCTGGAGAACGTTGGCTTGCGTCTGGCCGGCGGTTGACGGATGTCCGGCTTCCTTGGCCAGCTTCAGGTACATCTCCATCGCCGCCTTGGTCTCCGGGCTATTGACGATTATGGTGTAGTCGCCTGCCTTCTGATCCTTCAACAGACCGCCACCATAGCTCCAGATATAAGGCAGGACGTCGTAGGTGACATCGAAGGTTCCGCGCGCGCCACGTTGAACAATGCCGTACATGCTCGGAGGATTGTTCAGTGCCTTGGCATTGGCAAGGAGATCGTCCCAGGTTTCAGGGACTTTCAGTCCTTTCTCCGCATAAAGGTCTGACCGATAGTGAAGGATCGGAATGAACGGGTTGATGGGAACCGACATAAGTTTGCCGCTCTTTGCATCAATCTTGTTGGTCGATGCGTCCCAGTAGACGGAATCGTCAAAGGTATAGAGATCCTTATCGAGGGCGAACGTCGGATCGATGTCGTTCAGCGGAGACAAAAAGCCGCCCTTATACATCTCGATAAAGAAGCCGGCATTCATGATGAGAATGTCATAGGGGCTCTCTTTGGAACGGACCGCACTCCGCTGCTTTTCCAGACTTCCTGCGAACGGATTGACGTCGAGCGAGACCGTGTTGCCGGTCTTTTCCTGATATTGCCCGACAACAGTCTGAAATCCCGCAAACCAGGGCGATTGATTGATAACGATCGTAATGGGAACTTGGTCTTGCGCGTTTGATGCGTTCATGGCGGCAAGGGGCAAGGTAAAGACCGCAAAGAGTGCACCTCGTATTCTCGCACTGACGTTCATTCTTCTCTCCTCTCGCAAACCGCAACCACCTACCCGTATCGTCGGACACGGGGCCTCCCAGCCCGTCGGTGTGGTCCACCGCAGCAAGACTGGCATTTTCAGTTTTTTCTAACAACTAACTTCGAATGCGAAACCCATAGCTGGAAGTAATGGCAGGGCTAGTTGTGGGGGTCTTCGGCGCTTATTGACCTGATGGCCTGGATGACAATTGCAGCGGCTGGCGAGACCCACGAATCCTTACGTCTGACAATGCCTGCATCGCGCTCGCACGTCAGCGCCGTGATCGGGAGTATCACCAACCCTGCTCCTTCCGGATTGGTAACCGCGGTGCTCGTCGTATAGGAAAGCGCGTCTGAACACCGCACCATACTGATCATGAAGGCAAGTGAATCGGTTTCGACTGCAGGTTCTGGCGGCGAAACATTGCGCAGCATGAACTGGGCGTCGAGCCTTTGTCGCGCGCGCGTTACTGCGAATGGCAGGACCCACGGATAAGCCAGCAGTTCCACCAGACTGATAGACTTCCTGTGTGCCAATGGGTGGCCTTTTCGTGCGATGACACATACATCAATAGATGTCAGGACCTCGACGTCCAGGTCGCCGGCATTCTGCGAGGGAGTTTCAGACACTACGAAGTCGACTTCACCACGGCGCAACTTGCGAAAAAGCGCCTCATCAAAGCCGTCATAGATGTTTATCCTTAGCTCCGGCCGCGTCGCGATCGAGCGTGCAATAGCCTCTGGCAAATGCCGGCGCAACCATGCCGGGCCAGCGCCAATTGTGACCGTACCGCTATCCCCTTTTTGAAGCGAATTGAGTTCCGAACGCGCTTCCGCCATCTGGACTTTGATGCCCTGGGCGTGGCGAACGAGGTGCTTGCCGGCTTCGGTAAGTTCTACCCCTCGTGGTAAGCGGCAAAAGAGCTGACTGCCAAGTTCTTCCTCGAGCAGTCTCATGCTCTTCGTCAGGGTTGGCTGCGCCACGTTGAGTTCCTCCGCGGCAAGAGTGATGCTCTTGCGTTCCGCTACCCGAAGGAAGTACGTCAATTGTCGTAGGTCCAAGGGACGCCTCGTTGGAACTCTCTGGTTTCGCAGAGCTTCCACACTGCAGATTTAATCACCGACGTAAAGTGACCGTGATCAGGACTTCATCTTGTGGCCATGCGCCTGAGAAGCCTGTAACGTGTGGCGCTCACATGATCGAACACCGCTTGCCCGGCTGCTTCTACCCCGATATGTCGATATAAATTGAATTCAACGACATATGAGGGCGTCGTGTCGATCCAATCGACATGTAAGAATGATACGTCGATGAAAACCGAGGTTTCGGATTCGGCAATTCACTGATTCTTGCGCTTCTTCGTGCTGATGATCGCCCTTGCATCTTCCTTGCTGATGATGGCCGCCTACGAACGAGTGCCTGCGAAACGTCAGGAAAAGTTCGATCTGGATATCAACACAGACGGCAGGCCCGCGGCATTCGTCCGATCGACCGCTTCCGAAGTGATGAAAGGTCGGACCTCAAATGGACAGTCTGCCTGAAGACATTAATCTAACGAGAGCTCTAAGAGCTGAATCGGTAGCGCGCACACGCTAAAGTCCCAACTACACGCAATATACCATATGAGCCCGCCGCTCTTGTTGTTGCCGGGATTGGCGTAGCTGCCATCATCTATGCCAACTCCCGGCGCTCACACGGGAAAAGCCGGCGCCGTTCAGGCTGGAGGAAGGCACAGTCAAGATTGCAGATGGCGGCATCGTCAGCTTCGATCCGTCTGCAACGGTTGATGTCAAGGGTACCATCACGGCACAGCAACCGGTCCAGCCGCAACTCTCGTCGCAACCGCACAAGACAAGCGACGGAGACGCAATCAAAATCGAAGTGACTGTGTTCAATGAGGTCTCATTCGGCCAAGGGACGATTGTCACCGGATGGCGGTATTCGAGCGGTAGCAGTAGGGCGCCGGCCACGCAGTATTGTTACTACAATCAAATTCGGCCGGATGGCAGCGAGCAGAAAATCAATCTCGCGTTTGACCGTATCCCGCTACCGGCCGCCCGGGAGTTTATCCCCAACCTTGATGCGGCCCTGACAAAGTGTGTCTGGTACGGTGGAGTATGAAAATTCTCAAACTGCTTTGAAGGATCCGTCCAGAGATGGCTGACCTGGTCATCATCGAGGCAGGGCAAGGCGTGCCGCAAGCGCGGTTCCCCGCCGAAGGACTGTTCCTCCTTTGCGAAGAAGCCCGGCAAATGCCGCGATCAATTGTCTCTCAGTTAACCAACTCGATCTCGCTTAGCCGCCATTCCTTCGTGAAGAAGGGTTCGGTAGGGCTATAGAGGCGCAGGATCGTGAACCAGCCTTTTTTTGGGTCGGTCTGGATCCAGTTGCCGCGCGGCACGCCGTCGGGCTGAGATGGCCCGAAGTAGACGGTCGTGGAGCCATCGGCCGCAGCCTCTGCCGCAGGAGAAGGGTAGTTTTGGCTGCCGGCCCGAGGATAGCGCTGCGGCGTATCGAGCATCGAGCGAGTCATGTTGTCGTAGAGCGTGAGCGACCAGAAGTTTTCTTCGGGAATGCCCTTCGGAAGCGTGACCTTATAGGTCTTGGCGCCGTCGAAATGGTTCTTATCCGCGTCCGTCATCGCCAACAGATACTGCGAGCCGATGCCCGTGAGGCGCATGGCCATGCCAGGCGTGATACCGGTGACGCCATAAAAGAAGTTGGTCCGCTCATTCATTGTCCGGTATCCCGTGGCTGGATAGGGCTTGACGCCCTCGGGCGTTACTTCCGGGATTGGCGTCTCGAATTCGTATCCGGTCTCGAACAGGTAGTTGAACCACGACGAGTTGGGATAGTAGTACCAACTCGGATCACGCGGCGATATGAAGAGGGTGCGCGAGCTTGCGTTGGCAACAGCCAGCGCTTCGGTCATGAGCTTCTTCATGCGCTCGTCTGGCGCAAAGGGCTTGCCCTTGACAATGCCGATCGCCGCAATCGGGCCCATCAGTTCCGGGTCGAGCGAAGTGGCCGGTTCCTTCTGCACGATCTCATTGAGCATCTCGTAGAAGCCCCAGTCGTTGGGCGGAATTGTATTCATCACCTTGCCGCTTCCGTCGTGGAACACGGTCGGCGGCGGCGGGGTGATTTTGCCAAGCTTGGTCTTACCGGCGAGGAAGTCGGCGACAGGTGTGCCGATACCGCCTTCTTCGTAAGGATAGACCTTGGTAAACTTCTTGATCCCTTCGACCACCGGCTTGGGATCGTTGTGACTCTCCAGGAACGACCGGCCGAACCACACGATGGAATTGGTGCGGGCACGCGCGACAAAGAACCCGCCTTGCGGCAGCGTTCCGGTGTAGTCAGGCCCCACAATCAGATACTTCCCACCCTCCCCGCGGTCGGGTCCAGGCGCACCTAGATCAATCACCCAGCGGAACCAGGCGTCCTGCACAGCGCCAAGAAACTTAGGCGGGGTCTCCACCACGACGGGACCCTTGCTGAGATCGAGGAAGCCCATCACGTAGATCGTATCGGCGTTTGCGGTCAGGTACAGCGACTTGGCATCCATCAACGTTTCGAAGACGACGACCTCGTTGTCCTTCATGCCAATACTCATCATGCCGTCGCGCAGCGCGTGGATGCTGACACCACGCAAATTGTCCATGAACGCACGGTGGGCGTAGGTGAAGTCGAGATTGTCGTAGAGTTTGTCGGCGGTTGCCTTGCTCGGCACGCCGTCCTTGAATTCGAGCGCACCAAGCGGCGACTCGACCTTATCGGGTGTGACAAGGGCGGGCGGGATCATGGACTTCGTTTGAGCGATGGCCTCTCCACCGCCGTTGGATACGGTTGCAGCCAAAAGCACTGCCCACAATGAAAATTTGCGCAATGTCGACGCCATGATATTACCCCCGTTAGGCATGCATTTAGTATTATCGGCTGCCTGGACTTTTGTGTCCCTTGGCTCTTGTATCGAACCTGGGACCAGCCTACGCGCAATCTTTGGCACGAACAGTAGAGTTGCCAAGTACGTTACAGTAACATGCGCGAGGACAACGCGTTGTCGCGGATCTTCGCGCAGTCTGATCGGCAAGCGCGTTTTTTGTGATGGTAGAATTCCGGCGTGGCAGACCGTTAGATTGTCGTTTTAAAGCTTTCAGATTCCAGCGCGCGATAGCCTAGGTAAAAGAAGCAGAAGTTGAAACGCCATCAGGGCCGTCACTGCATGTGCATCCGGCTTTCGTCTCATGAGTGGTCAGGGTCGTTCGCAGATGCGACCTGATACCCATGGTATAACTTCCTGCACACCGTCTGAGTATTGCACGGTCATAGCGGCTTCGAAATTCGACACAACCACTGCGTATACCCATTCTTCGTCATCCTCGCCGGCAAGACCGCGCCGGAGAACTTTGATGGGATCGCCTCGTCGTTTCGAACTGATCTTATCTCCCGTATCTGGATGTTGCATGGCAGTTTCCTCCTGACTCCAAACTCCCACGAGGACAACAAGTTGCTGCTTGGCTGTCATCCCAGGCAACATTCATTGACTTTGCTTCCCGTCTGGAACAAATAAAGAACATACAGGGTTATACTGCTGAGAACATCCCCATGAGCAGAAGTCGAGGCGAGCCGCCTGAAGGCCTGATTAACCGCGGATATCCTTGTCAGGTCGCAGTGCTTGCTTGTGAGGTATCCCGGCGGTTTGAGAACGTGATGTTCCTTGCTGACAAGCTAGGAGCTTGGAGACCGCACAGGAGTCTGTCTGTGGATGGCGAGGGTTTCATCATCTATCGCTTTCATAAAAAGGAGAGCGCCGAGTGCTTTCTCAAGGCGTTCGATGGCGAATGGATTACACCAGAACAGCGGAAGAAATGCACTTGGCGGTCTAAGAATGTGCGCATGATGGTAGGCAGGGACTTCGTCCAGTCCATCGTACATCACCAAGCATTAAAAGACGCGAATGTACGCCGTTTTTAGAGGATGTTTCTGATAAAGGGTATGCCATCGCCGCCTTGTGCGTCGGCCCTTGCCTTGTCCAGCAAAGATTCCCGCCTCCTGCGGGAGTGGTTGACGATCAGCTTCAATGCTGCGGGAGATATACGGAAGCGCCCGCAACTTGGGCAATTGAATTCTGAGTAGTCACTGGCAGTCGAAATGAGGTCAACAGGCTCATTTGAGATGGGACATATAGTGGTTGTCATAGCAGCCGCCTCCGGGGCTTGGCGGCTAACAGCAGCCTATCTGGTGATAAAGCAAGCGATTTGTGCGGCAACTGAGCTCTGATGCAGTATCAGGAGGTTCTTTCCACGATCCAGTCTTCAGTTACCAACGACGATGTGATGTTTGAGCCAAGCTGTCCCGATGCGACTGGCACAAGATGGAGAGTCGGGGAATTTTTGCGTAACAGAGTTATCTGTGTCTTTGACGGTCGTTGCGCTCTGTAGGGAATGTATTTGTTCTCGAAGTCCACCACAAAAACGTCATCCCCGTCTTTCAGTTCAACTTTAATGATTGATGATTGAACCGTTGCCATAAGGGAAAACGTAGTTCCCAAGCCAATATTCTGGAAAAGTGTACGCGCTTCCCATCTCATGTGCTTATGCTGCTCCAGTACGGCCAAAGGAGGTTCTGTCAACTCTTGTTGAACTCCCACAGGTGCCAAAGGTTCAAACATGGGCATTTGCGTTCAGATGGCACCAGCGACGCAGTGTCTGCTGGAAGACACATACTTGCAAACCGCAAATTTCAGAATATTCGTATGCAAGACAGTGCCTCTTTCATGGGATCATCAAGATGTCTCAGGAACTGGACCACAAGCTGGACTGCCCCAATTGCAGGACGACTTACCTTAAACTCCCAACAGTGCTGTCGGATCACACACCTATCACGTGCACGACGTGTGGCGAGTTCCTTGGCACCTGGGGAGAGCTCGAAGCCGATTTCTTCTCACAAGGTGGTATGAATGGGGCGTTTCGCCTCGATGAGGGCCACTTTACAAGGATCGATCAGGATACTATGCACGCGCACGAACTGGCCAGCGGTGGCCCAGAACAACTTCGAGCGGTATTGATCGAGTCTGAGCGTAAAGAGGTATGTGCTCCCGCCGTGTACGAGTGACGGGGAATTAGCATGTTCGGCATAAAAGAAAATCTCACCTACTCCACCGAAGCTGGATGATGATGCAGACGGCTCATATGATGGTCTCGGCAATCCTTCAGCGCGATCCAACACCCACGAGAACGCACCGGTTAGCCCGGCGGTCATGAAGCTATTAGATCAAGGGATGCGCGATCCAAAGGAGATTGCGGTTGCTGCGGCTGATCAGGAAACACTGGTCTCGGCTATCGGCACCCAGCGGGGCAGCATGGCCTGCTGGTACCTATGCAGGGGCTCTTCGGTTATCTAAAGGTTCTAAAATACCCGCTTCGTCAGCTGCATAGAGGAACGCGGTTCTTGCGTCTTCGGCGGAAACATTGCCAGCAATTGCACTTTCCAAGGCATCGAGAGCAATCTGCCTTTTGGGTCCTGTTTCGCCAAGCCAATGTTCCAGCATGAACGCGAGAGCCGCATTCACGGAGTTTATCAACCGATGCTCTCCCGAGCGTGGACCGAGAATCGGGACATTAGGAAACTTGAGATCATCCATTTCATCCCGAATACGGAACCACAAGAAAGGTTGCTGTCCTGTAGCGGACAGAGCTGATGGTCGTTCAAACTCAGTCTTGCTTCGTCGGTTCTGAATCGTCCAATCGCTTCAGCAACTCTTCGAATCGATCATCCGTTGCTACAGCGGGGAAAATTGCTCGTAGCGCTTCGTTGAGTTCGCGACGACGGGCTCGTTGTTCCAGAACCCGGTGACTTGCGGGATTTTCTTCTTCGTCATTCATGGGGCGGCTTTAGGAAAACTTCGGGAGCAAACCACGACTCGTGAAAATTGTTCCACCCGTAATGCAATGTCCGGAGGCGGACACAGCATTGAGGAAGACCAAAACGTTTACTATCCTAGCAGTTCAGGGGAGCCGAAAGGACCAGTCTTCGGCTGGGGCCGGACGTTGAAGCAAAGCCTTTTGATGAGCGTCGGGCCTCTCCTTATTAGCAAAAGCCCGATCTATCAGTAATTGCGGTCCGGTAGGTCGGGCTTACCTTTTGTTAATCATACAAGCGCAACGTTCTTTCGCTGATATGTACCAACTTGTCGGCAACCCGGTCCGCCTTCTTAGTTCGTGCGTACCCCATAAGGCGGACCGGGACGTCAGGCCGTGCATGCGTAAGCTCAAGTTCCTGTTCGACTATTGGTATTTGATTGACTATCTCAGTCCATTAGCGGACTATTCAAAGGTCGTCTGGCGTCGTGGACCTGTAATCGATCGACCGTAAAGATTTGAAAAGCCCATGACACCCATGTCAGCTGATGCGGTTTCAACCCTTTCAACATTGAATATGTATGCCCTTGTGGCCATTGGCGCTATCGTGATCGTTTGCCTATTCTTCGTTGCGCGTCGTCGAATGAGGTAACGCGAGGTCAAGCCGTCATGAGAATGTTTGCAGTGGTGGCCTGCATACTCGTTTTCATCCTGATCGCGCTCGTTTACTTCGCCGCGGTGACGTTTTTCGCGACCCCGCTTACCGTTGGGATGCCGCAGTAAAGGAAGCGTCCACCCGCTCTGTTTAGTCGAGACTAATCAACAGGCTCTGCCCATTGTGACTGCCTTTTTTCGTGCCCTCGCCATCAGCGTCCAACCGAGGCCTATCGATTCCTTGAAGGCGTCAAGCCTTTTGCCAATGAGGGCGCGAATTGGTCGGTTGAATGTCCTGGAGTGTAAGAACTGCAAAATCCCTTTATTCGCGCGGGGGGTAACCGAAAAAAGCTCTACGACGTCGAAGTCCTTCGAAAGAAGCAAGGTCAGTTCTTTCTTATCCACCCAGCGCCGGAGCTGGCCGCGGCTTGGCGGCGGAACACGATTGTACTTCTGAAGCACGGGTTTGTTTTGCGTCGCCAGCATCAATTGGCCACCTTCGCGCAGGTGGCTGGCAAGTTTGGTGACGAACGCTTGCTGGTTCGCCACATGCGACAAAACTTCGAGTGTGACGATCACGTCGAACTTCCTGCCGAAGTCGAGCTGCATGAAGTCACCGGCGACAAATTCTACTTGAGGCAGCCGCTCCGCCGCTCTCACGAGCACCTCGTCCGACAAATCGGTCGCCGTAAGCTCCCCGAACGTCGAGAGCTCTCGGCAGAACCACCCCGCTCCGCAACCAACCTCAAGAATTTGCCGGGGGAAAGGTGTCGTCGCCAACCAATTTCGCACTACCTCTGCTTGGCGGAATGATATTTCATCGATGTGTTTCTCCCGCGTCGATGAGTTCCATCTATTCCAAAAATCTTGCTGCAATGAAATAGGATCGGTCATATTGCCTCCTAGTTTGCGCAGATCAGTTGCTATCGTGTTTTTCCTTAGAGGTTTGGCGATCTATCTCTCGCCCATGCCTAGTGCGCAAAGACAGCAAAGTTGTAGTCCATGCGCGAAAACCCGTCCGGAGGTCTAGGGGCGCCCCCAGTACCGCCTGGCAAAGAGGGCGCGGAAAAGCCACATCAAAGAGGGAGAAGAGGAAAGATGCTCGCATGAGTCCACAGAGCGCCCACAACCTCCTTCTCCTCCCAGTTAAGCTGACCGTCATTTCGATTGGAGGAAATTATCCGATCAGTGGATGGAGAGAATACACCCATTGCGCGCCGTGGTATGTGTGGCCATCTGGCTATCCCCCAAAAGGCGTAGGAACGAACGGACGCATGTCCTCCGGCGGACATAGTATTGTGCAAAATTTGCCAGCCGATATCCTTTGATCTTTGGAACACATGGAGGCTGCGATGGGCTGCGCAGTCAGTCGCAAAAGCACACTGTTTCAAACTGGGCCGTAAGGTGGCGGCAGAATAATAGTGAACGTTACAAGGTCTATACGCCCTATCTGCAGGCGAGGGAAAGTCACTGCAAATTCTATAGCAGGTCGACAAAGTTTTTTACCACTTTGTCCGGTAAGAGACTTTGAAAACTCCGGCTCTCAGCAGATAATACAAGATCACCAGAACACAATTCGCGGCTGCCACTTAGATGCTTGAAAATCGTATCGGACATCAGACAAAGGTCCGATCCGGGAAGGCAAAGGTCTGAAATCCCCCGCCAAATCATAGCTGCCGGAACAAAGCGATGGGCTGAATGTTTTGGAGTCGGTAGAAAAATTTCAAACTTGCCATTTGAGTGAGAGCGGCGTTTTTCACGGACTTAGAATCCACCTTCAACTCAGGCGACCGACGGGAAAATATCCGGTGCGGTCGCCTTCTCTTTAGAACGGGACCGCTCAGGGGAACGTTTTTTAACTGAATGGGTTGGCTTGAAAAGGTACATACCCGACAATATCATCAAAAACTCTCTATAGCACCAGGGAAGGTCGCGCTGGGGCTAGTTCATGCTGGCGGCTTATGATCGTCTCGTTACTGCAGGAGGACGGTGCGAGTGATGCCTACCCTGAGAAAACTAGTTCCCACGCTTTGTTGCGCAACGTTCGCGGTCGCGCTCTTAATAGCACCCTTCAAGATAACTTTTAAGGATAACCTCTTACGATTTCAGCCTGATGCCGCTTGGGCCAAAGACAAAGGCGGCGGCAATAATGGCGGCGGTAACGGTGATGGTGGTAACAACGGAAATGGCGGCAACAAGGGAGGTGGCAACAACGGCAACGGCGGTAGCGCCACCGGCAAGGGCGACGGTGCGAGCAATGGCAACGGAGGAAATAGCAGCAATGGTGCCAGCAATGGCAACGGAGCCAGCAACGGCAGCGGAGCGAATAGTGGCAGCGGAGCCAGTGGCAACGCTGCGGGTAATAAAGGCGGCAGTTCAAGCCACAAAGGCGATGCGAAAGGCGACAATGCTGGGAATAAGAGCAGCGCTGCAACTGGCAATATCGGACAAGCAGCAGCGCCTGCCGGGTTGAGTATAAGCGGTCAGATGCAAGTTCAACACACAAATGGCATGAGTGAACGCATCACAGACGGCCGCTATATTATGAAAGACGCGAAAGGCCGCACGATCATAAATCGACGAGCGACAGCGCCGGACGCAACAAGACTGCAATCACTCACCCGTTGATGCGTTCGTTGAACAGTACTTTGAAAGCGGCGTTGTACGCGGCATGCAACAGCGCCTCTTATTTCAGAGCGTGACGATCACAATCGACGCATCCGGCACGACGAAAAATGTAGATTCCGTCGGTGAAGCGGCGCTGTGGCTGTTCGAGCAAAGCGCCGTGCTGGATGGCGAAAAATTCAAGCTTGCAAAGCAGGCCTGTTTGGATGCCCTCGACGGCAAGAATACTTGCACGGAGTGCAGGGATGCCTTCATCGAGGCTGTCAAAGGGGCACATGTCTACGTTGACGAAAGGCGGCTTTAGAGCCCTTGGTCGACCTGAAATCGAGAGGTGAGTGAAGACACAACGAGCGGAGGCCCTCCACCGCAGCAGTCTCTTTCTCTCCTTCCCGAAGCAGCCTGACCAGTGAATGAAAGGGGCAAGCCCGGTCAAGAACTACAGACTACATCCGTCTGCATCGTTCTGCCAATCCGCGAAAGGAAGATATAGGCTCAGGCTGCTGAGAGACTTAGTCGCGTGGACCTGAGTAGATCGCCAGCACAACGCCAACTCCAAGCACGACCACGGCAATCAGAAAGAGCAATTCCATTGCCCCCGTCCTCATTCGACAGGTGCCAGAATTCCCGCTCCGTCAGCCGCGTACACAAAGGCGGCTCTTGCGTCGTCAGCGGAAGCGTTCCCGGCAATCGCAAGGGTCAGCGCGTCAAGAGCCACCTGCCGCTTGGGTCCTGTCTCGCCCGGCCGATGCTCCGTCATGAAGGCCAGTGCCGCCACAACGGTGCTCAGTTCCCGGCTCTCATAGTTGCGAGGACCTACTAAATTGACGCGGGGAAATTCGAGCTTGTTCATAACACACAACCCGCAGTTCCGAACTAGGTTGCGGTCCGCTGGCGGACATACCATTGACCTCCTGGATCAAGAAGCGCTTGATTAAACGTTGGCCTTGGATAAAAAGGGCGCGATAGCCATAGCGCACTTCGGGGTCGTAAGATGCACAGCGCAATGCTGCAACGCTTAGGCCACAAACTTGAGTGTCCCAAGTGTCGCACAGTATATCTCACTCTAACCACGGATGTGACGCCGATCACGCCCATCCATTGCAGCAGCTGCAACCGCTATTTGGGAATGTGGGCCGAACTCCAGGCGGACTTCTACGCCCAAGGCGGCCGGGATGGCATATTCCAGGTGGACCACGGCCAGATCATCCGTAAGGCCTGACAGCGGAACATTTATAGAGATGCACAGTTTGTCGCCGGCCCAGGAACGCCAGTCTTCGGCTGGAGGCTCGACGTTGAAGCAAAGCCCTTTTATGAAGCGGATCGAGGATATTCGCGCTGGCAGGGTTGATCGCAACTATCACCGATGGGTGAATAACAACATGCCCCTCCGGGCGCTCGTTGAAGATTACTAGAATGGCTATTCCCCGTCCTCATCATCCTAGAAATCATCCAGACCGCTTTACGGAATGCCAAAGGGCAATTGAGGACCGCTTGCTTGAGCTGCTCAGAGAAGCCTATATAGCAGGGTGGAGTAGAGGCGAAGTTCTAACGGCTGTCACCGAGGTTGCCGACAATACGAACCTGGCTATGCACCAAAATATATTGCTGTCGGTAGAAAGAGAGTTGCGCAAGTTAAGGCGCAAGCGTTGATGTCAAATCTGCGAGGGCGCCTCTTCTAGGTGCGCTGGATTGGTTGCAAACGGACCGGTTTCCATGCTTGGCTAATGGGGCAATCACCTAATAGATTGCAGCTGGCCATTGATCAATCCGTCTGCAGAAACTTCCGTCCCGAGGTTAACCCAAATCTTATGTTTGAATTGCTGGTCGTCGGCTTTCTTATTCTCCTTAATGGAGTTTTCGCACTTTCTGAACTCGCGGTGGTCTCGGCTCGCAAGGCTCGGCTGGAGATGTTGCTCGATCGCGGTGTCGCAGGAGCGAGCGCCGCTATTGAGCTTGCCGAGAATCCTGGAAAGTTTCTGTCAACAGTACAAATTGGCATCACACTCGTCGGTATCGTCGCGGGTGCATTCTCCGGTGCAACCCTCGGTTCGCGCATGAGCGTATTCCTTGCCGGTATGGGCGTGCGTGCCGATATCGCCGATGTCGCAGGATATACCCTGGTTATAGGCATCATCACTTATCTCTCGGTGATCATCGGCGAACTTGTTCCCAAACATCTGGCATTGAAAAACCCGGAGCGCATTGCCTGCTTCATCGCCCGCCCCATGAATGTCCTCTCGCTGATCGCTGCCCCGGCGGTATGGGCGCTGGATGCGTCGACGCGCGGTGTGTTCAGGCTCCTTGGCATATCGACTGCTTCCGAAAGCGCCATTACTGATGAGGAAATCTTGACGATTGTTGCCGAGGCGGGTAGCACAGGGGTAATCGAGGAAGCAGAGCGCTCCATGATATCCGGTGTCATCCGGCTCGGTGACCGCAGCGTGCGGGCTGTGATGACGCCCCGAACCGAGGTCGAAATGGTCGACGTCGGCGAAGATGCGGGCTCATTGAAACGTAAACTTATCGCAGCCAACCACTCCTGTCTCCCGGCGTTTGACGGTGATCGCGACAATGTCGTCGGCGTCATTATGCTTCGGGATATGATCGAGCCGATGCTTGCATCCTCGGCAGTGGTCATCCGCGAACATGTGCGTCATGCTCCGATCATTCCGGATACGATGGATGCCTTGGCGGCGCTCAAGGTGCTTCGAGACGCGGACGTGCCAATGGCGCTCATCCACGACGAATATGGTCACTTTGAGGGACTATTGACACCCGGCGACATCCTCGACGCCATTGCAGGGGCGTTCCGCTCGGATGAGGATCAGTCAGAGAACGAGGCGGTGCGGCGGGAGGACGGCTCCTGGCTTCTTGCGGGGTGGATGCCGGCCGATGAAATGGCGGATTTGCTTGGTCTCGACCTGCCAGAACACCGCCAATACGAGACGGTGGCGGGCTTTGTAATCGCTCACCTTGAAAGGATACCTGTAACGGGAGAGGCAATAGAAGTCGACAATTGGCGATTCGAGGTCGTTGACCTCGATCACCGCCGCGTTGACAAAGTCTTGGCATCCCGCTTGTAGCGGCAAGCTTGAAGGGGCTGTGGTTCACATTCTTGATCTACCGCTCCTGTCTAACGCGTTCACTTGGTGTTCAGGCTCGAAGTGAGAAACTGAAGGCTTGTCATAAATCCCGCTAGAAGTATGTTACCCTAGGAAAACTCTCAGTTTGATAACTGCATTCGGCATCGCCCTTGGCTTCCCGGCTGTTGCAGGAGCTACAGCTGATCCATGGAAAGACGAGAGCGGTAACGGATTTTGGCCGCACTATTAGCGTGACAATGACCGCTATTACCGCGACCGGCGCGGCGGCTGCAGGATTGAGCGAAAATGGGACGGCGACGAATACAAGGAAGAGAGAAAGTGCAAACGCGGCTCTCGTCGCTCGGCCGACTATTACCGCTACTAACGCCGGTTCCCCATTAAATGCACAAGAACCTTCCATTTCCGCAAGTGATAGTGATGTTGGGAGACTCCGGCGAGACGAAGAGCGTCGCGTCCGTGGGTGAAGCTGCACTTTGGCTGGTTGAACACTGGCCGGTGCAGGGTGAAAAATTCAAACTTGCAAGACAAGCCTGCCTGGATGCGCTCGATGGCGAGATTACTTGTACGGAGTGCAGGGATGCCTTTATTGAGGCTGCCAGAGAGGCAGATATCTACGTTGACGAAAAGCGGCTTTAGAGCCCTTGGTCGATCTGAAATCGAGAGGTGAGTGAAGACACGACGAGCGGAGGCCCCCCACCGCAGCAGTCTCTTTCTCTCCCTCCCGAAGCAGCCTGACCGGTGAATGAAAGGGGCAAGTCCGGTCAAGAACGACAGACTACATCCGCCTGCATCATTCTGCCAACCCGCGAAAGAAGATGATAGGCCTGACAAGGGTTGGCAGAGGCTCCGGCGCCCGCTTCCGAGCCCAAGGACGGCGTCGGGCCTCACCTAACGCGCCCTCAATCCGTGATTTGTAACTCAGGATCAACTGCGATATGATCTGGTATCGTCAGCTTAACGGGTTGCTGGCGTCGAGAGGTCGATGGCCCGCCGTCCTGCTTTCCCCCTAGCTCGGAGAGCAGCGATGTCCACAGACACGAATTTCCCCGTTTTGTTGCTCGTTGAAGATGAAAATCTTCTTGTTCCAATTCTGGAAGATGCTCTTTCAGACGAAGGTTTCAACGTTGTAACCGCCCATGATGGCAACACCGCCCTTCAGGAACTCGAGGCGGGTGCAACAGAGTTCAAAGCCGTGATTACCGACATACGGCTGGGTACTGGACCCGACGGCTGGGACGTTGGACGCCGCGCAAGGGAATTGGTACCGTCTATGCCGATCATCTACATGAGCGGCGATAGCGCGCACGATTGGTCAGCCAACGGCGTGCCGGAGAGTGTGATGCTGCAAAAGCCATTCGTAGGCGCACAACTTATCACAGCGGTTGCGACTCTCTTGAACTCGGCCAGCGCAACTGCTTCAGTTGAAGCGCAGCCGTTGGACGCAAAAAAGTCTCCGTCAAGCTGATCTCACTCCCGCAGCAAAATTTGACTATCCGGGTTCGCGGAACTGAGTCTCGACAGGAGTCGTTTGCCAACGATCGAAGAAAGACCGTTCAAGGAAGTGCGCGTCATGACAAGCCAGCCCAGCCGGATGCGCGTCGTGACTTCCGCACTGCAAGCAGCAGAACTGATCCTCACAGATTGGCCGATCGAGGAAAGCGAGATCCTAACCGCAACGAAGCACGCGCTGCTCAAATCCCTTGAGGGAGAGCTCTCACCCGGCGCTGCACGGTTCGCTCTACCATATGGATGAGCAAATAAAGGCGCATGGGATTATCCGCTTTATCATCGGAGGCATTTTTGGCGCTGCTCCCAGCTTACTTGCCGAGTTTCTGGGTGCGGCATTGTCAAGGTAGACCGGCGAGCAGTATCAATCGTATGCTCCACCCATAGCGAAGCACCACGCGCCAATAACGGACGGGTTTCATTTTGTGATTTCCTTGATCGGCGGGTTGGAGGGTATTTTAGATGGCGCTGAAGGTCCTCCCGTCAGTCAGGCCCGGTTTATCGGTGACTGAGGGGCTAGCGGTAGATCGGGCCATGTTTCCCAAGGGTGCCGGAACATTAGACCGGCGGCGCAGTTCGGTGCGAGTCGGAAGCCCACACCTCTGACAGGGGCCGGGAACTATTGTCCCGCGTCAGAGTTGAGCAGAACTGAGGCATATGGGGGCGCTCGTCCTTCGGATGCAAAAGCGCTGCAGGGGGCGATCCGAGTGTCACCACAAGACAAGATTGATGTTGAGTCGGCGGGAGCTCCACGCTTAAAAGTTCTTCTTGTAGAGGATGAAGTCCTGATCCGGATGGATGTTGCTGACAGCTTGAGGGCTGCTGGGTGGGACGTTGTCGAGGCTGGGACAGTGGGCGATGCCTTGACAGCCCTGAAGACCGAGTCATTTGATCTCGTGCTAACTGACGTCCACCTGCCTGGGGATTTAACCGGGTTGGACTTGGCCCGGATTGTTACCCAGACCAGTCCCGAAGTTAAGGTCGTCGTTATGTCCGGCCAACACGTTCCGGCGGATGATGAAACGATTTTTTTCCAAGCGTTTCTCTCAAAGCCTGTTTTTGACGTTGCCGGTACTTTAAGAAGGCTGGTGGAAAGCAAGAATTCATGACGTCGATAGAATTAGAGACCATTCTCTTAGTGGAGACACATCCTGTTCTGCGAGCCACAGTGTCAGAGTACTTGCGCGGTTGTGGCTACCGCGTGATTGAAGCCACAAACGCCGCCGAAGCTATCGAAGTCCTCAGCAGCCATGAAGTCCATGTACTCGTAACAGACGTCGAGTTGCGAGATGCTAGCGGCTTTCAACTATCGGCCCATGCGAAAGAGATTAGACCAGGCATCAAGGTCATCGTTACGCGCTCCGCCGAGCGAACTTCAGCCGCAGTGGATGACCTATGTGAAGAAGGCCCGTTGGACCATCCTTATCACCCGCAGAAACTTGCCGACCGGATAAAGCGACTCCGTCAATCTTGACTGAGGTGCATCTTAGAGGGTGTGTGCGTCGGGCGAGCCGAATATCAGAGCAAGAAGCCGGTTGATGGCTATCGGCAGGTTGGGAACACCTTTTATTAATTATACAAGCGCCCGTTCGTGTAGCTGATATGTACCAACGTGTCGGCACCCCGCTCTGCCTGTTTAATCTGTGCGTACCCTATGAGGCGGACCGGGACGTGTTGGCCCGCAAATGCGCAATCTTCACTAGTGCAGGAACATTAGACCGACCTTACGGTTCGATGCGAGTCGGGGCGCTCAATCCCCGACAGAGGCTCGTTTCGTCAGGATTGCGGCCCATGAGGCGGGCCTCACTCCCCGCGGGATTATCGCATGTCATCCAGTTGCCTTTTGAGATCTCTGGCGAGTCGCCCGTGAAAGGCAAAACGCCCGTCTTCATGGAACCACTCGTTGCCGAAGTTACATTTGGCGCCTGGACGCATGGCGGCAAGCTACGGCACACGTCCTTCAAAGGACTTCGGGAAGTCGCCGACCATGCGGAGGTGTTTGATCTAACCGCCAAGGAGCAAGGCGATGGCTGACGACAAGACCAAACGACGTGCACGCGACCGCAGCACGGTTGCCGCAGAAGAGAAATACGAGGTCAAGTACCTGATGCAAGCGCTGAAGCTTGGCCGTGACGACGCGGAGCAGCTCATTCTCAATTACAACGGCAATCGGCAAGGATCGAGCAAGGTCTTCAAGCGAAAAAAGCGCCCATAAGAATGGAACAATCGGCGAAAATAGTGGTTAGCCACATTCCCGTATCTGCGCTGATTTTGGACGTCTCAAATCGAGCCGGGATGAAAAGCTCGGCTCTTTTTATGACTGAGTATCGACGAGCCATCTTTTATCGGCGCGGGCAGGTCGATTCAGCAGGGGCAGGAACTTGAAGTCCCACCACACACGGAAGCGAAAGCAAAGTGAAAACCGGTACTCTAGCCTGAATGCCTCCAGCCTCACCACCTGCCCTGGCTTCTCAGTCATTGTCGCGCTCCCAAAGTAAGAAAACCACCCGGCACGACTGTCGGTTCTCCCGAAACGCAAAAAACAGCCATCCGGCCTGCTCGTTCACTCCCCGCGCTGGCAGTTCGCGCATCTCGGGTGAATCCAGCTTCGTGAACGAGGGTCGGATGCGTGAACGCTTTGCGGCCGATTTGGGGCTGGAAGCTTTCGGTCGAGGGCATTTTGAAGCGGACACTGATGCAACCTTCGGCCCTGATCAGCCGAGTCCGCTTGAGTCTGCGTGCGAAGAATTATTCCGGTCCACAGCCTCACTCATCGAATCCTCGGTCTCGGACCGCAGCAAGTCGAGTTGTTCTTGCAGCGGGCGCTTGCGTTCGGGCGGAGCGACAGCGAGCAAATCTTCGAGGGCTGCGCGCAGCCGTCGTGCAATCTGTGGTGAGCCTGAACCAGCAAGTCGGATCTCATCGAAGGCAAGATGAACGTAGTCTTCCCATGTCATCGACGACGTTACCAGGCGAACCTCGCCCGCCTCGTCGCGGTATCGACCATCTGGAAAAGGACGCGGCGCCAGTTGTCGAAGGCAATCGTGGAGCCGATCAATGGCCTGTACCGACGTCGTTGGGTCTTGGAAGGGTCCGTCCGACAGCGACCGTTCACCGATGTCAACCAACAGTCGCAGACCATATGCCATGTCCTGGTCAAGGGTGCGCTCAAGTCCGAGCTCGATGGAACGTATCGCTGCGTTCACGTCGAGGCGCTCCCTGTTTCCGGTGATCTCAAAAAGTGGGGCACCAGCCGGCACGAACTCGCCCAGTGCTGGCCGCAGCGTGAGAACACAGCCGCCAGCCTTGGCAAGCCGGACCAGCTTGTCTTGGTCTATTCGGATGATCACCCCCGATTTGGGAGCGGGGATGGTCGCCTGATCGGAGTTTGTAGCGCCAGGATCCGCATAGATCTGGTCGAGCAGTTTGCGCGTATCGTTGCCCACAAGCTCAATCAGTGCCGACACTCTGAGCGCTAGCCCGATATGATTAACATACCAGACCAGAACCATTATGCTTACCACTACAAGCGCGAGAGCGACCAGAACCGCGACGCCAGGAACCACGCCTTCATCCGTTTGCACCTCACGAATTGCCAGCATGGCGTGGGCGAATGTACCTACGAAAATGCCGATCGCGAGCTGACTTGGCTTGTCCTGAAGGATTTGCTGAACGATCCGAGGAGAGAATTGGCCCATGGCAAGCTGCACCACAACCATTGTGATTGTCAGCACAAGCGCCGCGAGGCTGATCATTGACGCCGCTATCGTTCCGAAGATTTCAATAGCCGCATCCGGCCCACCACTGAGCCATTGCGGCACGAGCTTATAGTCGTAGGCCTGATCGATCGCGATCGTGCCAAACGACAGGGCAACGCCGGCCAGCACACAAGTGAGCGGGATGAACCATAGGCCCGCACGTAGTCTGGAAAACCGCCTAGGGAAGCGCACAGGTGGCCTCATTTGAGTGGAACAGATGCTTTAACTGGACGAGACCTAACTCATTGGCATGCGTTACGGTTTCACGTCACCCTGCAAATTGGCACATGGATCAGTCCTACTATTTCTGAAAAAACCGAGAGACCCACTCGAATGAGATGGGTAAGCTGACACCGAGGGCCGTTCCGCCAATGCCGACAACCCCGAGCGCGCCGATCCCCATCAGCTTCCACTTGCGCACCTCGTCGGTGACGCCTTGCTGTCTGCAACTTGGCCATTGATGTTGGCGACATGGATCTTTATGTCGCTGTGTCGCTGACCTCGAGCACGATCTCATCCATCCGGAGATGAACAACGGCGCGTTTTTCGTCGGCCTCCCGGTTCTCGGCAACGGCACGACGTTCGAATGGCTTAACGAAACACAATCGCAGATTGCCCTTGTTAAGAAGCCGCGATCAGCGGCTTGTGAACATCAATTGATCGTTTATCATTCTGCTCATGTGCAACCTTTACAACGCCACCACCACTCATGAAGCGATGCGGCAGCTGTTCCTGCCGGTCAGTGATCTCACCAACAGGCTGACCCCGCAGATGGACGTCTTTCCCGACTACCCTGCCCCGATCGGCCGCAAGGATGCAAGCGGCGACCGCGAATTGGCCATTGCCAGATGGGGCATGCCAACACCGCCGCAATTCATCAAAGGCGATGTCGATTACGGCGTTACCAACATCCGCAATCCGCGGTCACCACATTGGCGGCGCTGGATGGGACCGGAAAGCCGCTGCGTGGTTCCGGCAACGAGCTTTTCGGAATATGGCCCGCACCTGGATCCCGTCACGAAGAAGAAGCCGCTCTTCTGGTTTGCCCTTAATGAAGAAAAGCCGCTGTTCTGGTTCGCCGGTATCTGGACCCCTTGGTACAGTATAAGAAAGAAAAAAGAGGGGCCGGTGCAGGCCGACATTTTTGCCTTCCTGACAACGGAGCCAAACGCCGTAGTGAAGCCCATTCATGAAAAGGCGATGCCGGTCATTCTGCGTACTGCCGAGGAGATCGATATCTGGATGAATGCGCCGGCCGAAGAAGCACTGCAACTACAAAGACCCTTGCCTGATGAGGGTTTGATCGTTTTGCCGCAACCAGATACTGCCGAGGAAGAGCCGTTGCTGCTATGACCATTCCCCGCCCTCATCACCCTAAGAACCATCCAGACCGCTTTGCGGATTGCCAAAGGGCAATTGAGGACCGTTTGCTTGAGCTGCTTGGTGATGCCATAACGGCCGGGTGGACACGGACAGAAATTCTGGCGGCTATTATCGAGGTTGCCAACAATACGAGCCTGGCAATGCACAAAAACATGGGGTTATCGGTGGAAGCTGCGTTGCGCAAATTAAGGCCTTGATTTTTAAGCACGGAGCTGACGGGCATCGATGCCCTCATTCTTGTTTCGATTCGTAGGTTTCCAGCATACGATCCACCTCGGACAACTGGCGATAAAGTTCATCCAGCATGTCATCGACGACGTTCATCTTTTCGCCTGCTAAGGCAAATATTTCCTGCGAGGCACCACGGATCTTGGAATCTTCGACCCCCTCCAATATCAGCTCAAGCCCATCGTAGCGATAACGGGCATGCGCAAGTACATCTTTGATGTCGATGACGTGCCTTTTAAAGGGATCAAGCACTGCGCCTATATCAATGTCCATTCTGGATCTCCCATATTTGGAGCGATGATCTCTTCTCACTCCATCACGACGAATTTAATAAGAATATTCTGTTCTGTAACAACTTTGACTAGACCCACCTGTTTTGGACAACCGCGACCTATTCCGCTGGCAGACCGGCCTTGGCGAGGTCAGCTAGGTAAGGCTTCAAAAGCTTCTCTGTGAGCTGGGGCTTTTTGGCCGAAGGCCAGACCGCTTCTTTTCCGATGGTCCAGCCGGGCCTCTCAAGGAGAAACTTGTCAATGCTCGCACGGGCTTCGTCCAGGTGACCAAGGCGCGCATGGGCTGCAGCAAGTGTTGAGTACCAGGGATGCTCCATTTTCTGTGATACAGCGGCGACGGCATCGGCAGGACGACCGGCGAGATAATAGGCGAAAGCCAGGTTTCCGAAGTACCAAGCCAACGGGCTGTCGCCTCTCCAATCCCCGGAAAAACTTAAACCCGTTCACGGGGCAGAGATAGGCACCTAGGCATGTGGCGGGAGATAGATCGCCAACAGGATATAAACTCCAACCACTATCGCAGCAAAGACAACAAAGTTGTGGTCCATGTGAAACCATCATCCTGAGGTCTATGAGCACCCGCGGTGCTATCTGGCAAAGAGGGCACGGAAATAGTCACATCGAAGAGGGAGAAGAGGAAGGATGCTGCATTGGGCACGGAGAGAGCCCACCACCTTCTTTCTCCTCCCAAGTAGGCTGACCGTTATTAAAGGCGGAAGGGAAAAATAGTCCGGTCAGTGGGGAGAGGATACACCCGTTGCCGCCCTAGGTATGTGTGGCCATCCGGATGATCCTCCAAAAGGAGTAGGAACAAACGGTCGCATGTCCTTTACCGGACATAGTATTGCGCAAAACTTGCGGGCCGATATCGTTTAATTTTGAAACACATGGAGGCTGCCATGGCTACGCAGTTAAATGGCCTTATGGAGTGCTCCGAATGCGGCACGACGTACCTGCGCATCCCTAAACAAGTTGCAACTGATAGTCCGGTATTCTGTACTACCTGCGGAAACTATATTGGCCGCTGGTATGACGTCGAAAGTAGTTTTATGAGTCAGGGCGGATCGAGCGGAATATTCGAGCTACATGACGGCCATATATTCAAAAGATGAGGATGCTATTGCGGCTTCAATTCCGCCGATAAACCACGGAACGCGATGATGGTTCCATTATACCGCGCCGAAAGCTGCTCACTCCGAAACATCAGGTGATGCCAACAGGTCCGCCTCGTAGGCGGCCTGTAAAAACCCTACTCGTGCGTCCTCTGCTGACGCATTCCCGGCAACCGCTTGCATTAATTTTTCAAGGGCGATTACTTTCTTTGGTCCGGTGTCTCCCGACCAGTGCTCCAGCATGAAAGCCAGTGCGGCGGGCACCGTGTCCAGTTCGCGGCACTCACCGAAGCGAGGTCCTTTTACAAATACACTTGCAAATCTAAGCTCGTCCATAATGCCCAAACATCCAATTGCGTGAAATGTTGCCGTCCATTACAGGACAGAGCTATCTTACAGCGAGCACAAGGGAAATGCTGGCGAATAGAGGGTATCATGAAAAACAGTGGTGCAAAGCTGGGCAACTTTCTCAGAATGAAATACCGAAGGCGTATGGGTAACTCGCGGAGATGGATCAGTCGTGCCCTGAGGAGGGTGCTCGACATGCACAGCCGAATCCACCTCCAATCCGGCGCTACTCAGAAGAAGGACAGCACGTGAAATTACGGACTAGCGTCTGTCAAAACCGCAAGTTTTGCTTAAACTGACGCCGAGTAGTTTCTCGTATTCGCGCTCTGCTACTCCATAAAAACCTCCCGCCTCGGCTACCAGGCCAACACGGTCATGGATCGAGACGTTGCCACGAGTTGAGCGAATATATCCCTTGCCTTCGAGCAAGTGCAGCGTCTCCGTGACCCATGGCCTTCTTACACCAAGCATCACCGACATGAACTCGTGGGTGAGCTGCAGATTGTGCCCGGAGCTGCGGTCGTGCACCATCAAAAGCCATCGTGCCAGTCGCGTTTCGGCATCGGCCTGGCCGTTAACAAGGGCCGTTGTAGCGGTCTGGATCACCATTGACTGAATATACCTGAGCAGCACCTGCTCAAGTGACCGACTTTTCTCGACGGCAAGCAGAAATTTGTCCGCAGCTATACGGTACCCCGAACCGGCAAGCTGGATGTAGACGGAAAGCGGTGTGCTTTCGCCGCCCAGCACAAGCGATGTCCCTGTCACTCCATCATAGCCGGTTAATCCGACTTCTACGTCGCGGCCTTGGGGACTTTTGGCCACGGTCGATGATATCCCGTCCTCCAAAAAAATGGCGTGCTCGATCGTCCTGCCTGCAACCTCGATTTGATCGCGCACGGAGAACGTTACGTAAACCAGATCCGGGGCAAGCAGATTGAAATCTTCGACTGACAGCAGTCTAAGGAGCTTGTTTTGGATCGAAGATTGTACCGTGTCCATTTCGTCCCTCTCCGCGAGGAACAAAGCGACGATCCAGCGCTCTCGAAAAACTCATTATACCATTTCTGCAGGCGTATATGGGCCAACTAGTATTGAGACTGGTTCCGTTCCAAATCCTCAATGAGCTCCTCAAACCGAAGACCTCTTCAGATCACACCGTCGTGGCTAGTATTCCCGCCTCATCAGCCGCATACACAAACGCCGCTCGTGCGTCATCAGCGGAAGCATTTCCAGCGATTGCGAGTGTCAGCACATCCAGAGCCACTTGTCTTTTGGGTCCGGTATCCCCGGGCCAATGCTCCTCCATGAAGGCTAATGCTGCGAGCACGGTGTTCAGTTCCCGGCTCTCATAGTTGCGAGGACCTACTAAATTGACGGGGGGGAGAATTCGAGCTTGTTCATATCACACAACTCTTAGTTTGGAACTAGGTTGCCTGTCCGCTGGCGGACAGAGTGACATCCAGAGCGTCGGCCCGAGCATACTGGAACATTTCTAGTGGTCAGATTGTTTTCTGCGCGCCGGAGAAAGAGCCTTCTAGAGAATAGTCGATGTGCAACCTCTACAACGCAACCACCACCCATGAAGCGATGCGGCAGCTGTTTCTGCCGGTCAATGATCTCAGGCGCCGGCAGTTTCAGCGGCGGACTCGTGAATAAATTCCAGAAACGCTCGCACTTTGGCGGGCGGATGATGCCGAGAAGAATGATAGGCGTAGAGCGGGTAGAGCTCGTCGGACCATTCTGGCAGGATCTGGACCAGTTCGCCGCGCGCAATGTACGGCGCCAATCCGATAGCGAGACTCTGGAAAATACCTTGACCCGCCACGCAAGCAGACACCGCGACGGTCGGATCATCCAATACCAGACGGCCCGAGACCTTGACCTCGGTGAACTCCCCGTGGTTATGAAATCCCCACGGAAACGGCAGACCGGTCCGCGGGTCACGAAAGAGAAGCGCCTCGTGATGAACCAGATCGTGAGGTGATTGCGGTTGGCCGCACCGCTTGAGGTAGGCTGGCGCTGCAACTGTCAGAATAGGAGTTTCCAACAGTTTGCGTGCGATGAGTGATGACGCGTCCGGCGGACCGAAGCGCACTGCCACGTCGACGCCAGCCATCATCTCCTCCCGGTAGTTGCTGGTGAAGAAATCGATCGTGAGCTCAGGATAGCAGGCGAGAAACTGCTGGAGCCTCGAAGCCAGGACCGTTCGCGCGAACCAAGGATCCACCGATACGCGCAGTCGCCCGCGCACCGTTGCAGCCGCGCCTGCGGCTTCCGCCGCTGCCTCGTCGAGACCAGCAAGAAGCGGCATGACTTGCGCGTGGAAGCGTCGGCCTTCGTCGGTGAGGGTCACCTGCCGTGGATTTCGATCGAACAACCGAACGCCCACCCGCGTCTCCAAACGCGCGACGGCCCGGCTCACGCCTGAAGGAGTGAGGCCCAGCATCTCCGCCGCTCTGGCGAAATTCCCCACCTCGGAGACAGCAGCCAGAACACCGACACCCGTCAGCAATCGCGTATCGAATACCATCCAAATCTCCCCTCGTTCAATGTAGTGAATCACAGTCACTACAGAAGTGACATTAATGCGCGATAATCACATGAATTTACAACGTATAACGGATGCGAACCATACTTCATGGCTGCTGCGAGCGGCCTGACGTAAGGACCCGCAGAGCTTAAACGCCGGACTTTGGAGTAAATCATGTACGCAATTACCGGAATAACCGGGAAGGTGGGTGGGTCGCTCGCCCGCAAACTTCTCGCCGACAAGTTGACGACGCGCGCCATCATGCGCGATGCCGCAAAGGCGGCAGAATGGAGAGCGCTAGGCTGCCAGATCGCCATTGCCGAAATGGATGATGCTGCTAGCCTAACTGCGGCCTTTCAGGGCGCCGAAGGCGTCTTTATCCTGCCGCCGTCGGAATTTGATCCAGAGCCCGGTTTTCCCGAAGCTCAGCGCGTAATTGAAGCAGTGAGCGCCGCGCTTACCGCAGTCCGCCCCGGCAAAGTCGTGTGTCTCTCGACCATCGGCGCCGATGCGCCGCACGAGAACCTGTTGACCCAGCGCACAATGCTGGAACAGTCGCTTAGCGGTCTAGGCCTCGCGATCACCTTTCTGCGCCCCGCCTGGTTCATGGAGAACACAATGTGGGACATTGCGCCGGCGCGCGACGAAGGTATCTTGCGTAGCTTCTTGCAGCCCGCCGGCAAGGCATTCCCAATGGTGGCCACTCAGGACGTCGGGCGGCTAGCCGCCACTTTGCTGCGCGAGTCCTGGAGCGGCACGCGAGTAGTCGAGTTGGAAGGTCCAGTCCGCGTCTCACCGAATGATATTGCCCGAGCCTTCGCTTCGGTGCTGAATCGTCCGGTCAGCGTCGAGACGATAGCCCGTGAGAATTGGGAGTCGATCTTCCGGGACCAAGGCACGCACAATCCGCTACCGCGCATACGCATGATCGATGGCTTCAACGAGGGTTGGATCGAATTCTGGGATAACGGGCGCGGGGCGATGAAAGGCACCACGCGGCTGCTGGACGTGGTGGCTGAGCTTGTTAAGGCAAGCTAATCAGGCAGCTGAGACGCCCCGTTGGCCGAGGTCCGGCGCTAAACAGAGCCCTTTGATAAGCGTCGGGCCTCTCCTTTTTCACCAGTTAGTGCAGGAACATTTATCCGGCGCCATGGTTCGATGTGGGTCGGAGTCTCCCCCCTTGGACGCGAGGATCGTCGCCAACCTCTCTGCACATGTAGAAGTTACAGGCGGCCGGCCTCACTTTCCGGAGGACGAGCCGTTATGAGAATGTTTGCCTTGGTAGCTTGCATACTCGTCTTCATCCTGATCGCGGTTGTTTACTTCGCCGTGGTCATGTTTTTTGCGGATCCGCTTACAGTTGGGCTGGTTTGGGCCTATCCAGCCTTGCGGGCCACCTCTACGCAGATGCGACCTGATACCCAGGGTATGACCTCCTGACCGTCATCTGAATATTTCACTCTTATGGCAGCCTCGGAGTTCGAGACAACTGTTGCCTGTACCCATTCGCCTCGGAAAACTTTGACAGGATCACCTCGGTTTAGAGACCTTCTGATTTTGCCACCAGTGGCTGGATTTCGCATGGCAGTTCCTCCCGAAGCTTTAAACGCGCACCAGATGGAAGAAGTTGCTGCTTGGCGGGAGCCAAGGGCGGCATCTCAGCTAACCACTTAGTACTAATCCCGGAGCGTGGGTCAGAAGGACGGGTTGGTTTTCCGCCGGGGCGTTGACAACTCCGGCACGAGGCCCGGCGTAACCGCCCAATCCCACCCCGTCGGGCCTCACCACACCTGAAACCTTCTGGAAACCCTAAGAACTATGAGTAATTTACGTCGCACTTCAAGTCTGCCTCAATAGAAGCATGGCAAGAAGCTCATCTCGAAAGCCAAAAACAATCGGCCTTCTCTCCGATCCGGATGCCGCACTCAAGAGCAAACCGGCTAAACTGCGTGATGAGCGGCAACCTCAGCTTGCATTCGATCCCATGCCAGCGCGTGTTGAACCAGCCCTCGCCCTGCTGGTCAAGAAGCCGCCAAGTGGCGATCAGTGGCTCTACGAGGTGAAATGGGACGGCTATAGGCTTGCCGTACACATTGAACCGAGGCGCATACGGATCATCACCCGGGGCGGCCACGACTGGACGTCATATTTCCCGAGCATTGTAGCGGCTGCAAAGGAACTTGGACCTGCAACCATGATCCTAGATGGAGAGGCGGTTGTGCTTGACGAGAGAGGCTTGCCGAACTTCGGCCTGCTGCAACAGGACCTCGGCGGCCGGCGTGCGACGCGCGCTGCGCGAAATGCAATCCTCTACGCCTTCGACCTTCTGTATTTCGACGGTCACGATCTGACCGGTACCGAGCTATCAACCCGCCGGCACCTGCTCAACGGTCTTTTGGAGGGTGCAGATGGTGCGATCCGGCTGTCGGAAGAGATCGAGGGAGATGGCGAAGCTCTGCTCAAGCATGCATGGCGACTGGCTCAAGATCAAATGCAACACGAGCGAGAGCTTTGCCGGCATCGGTTATGAGCCTTCGGTCAAGGTGCGCGGCTCGATTGCCAGCCTGTTGCTTGCCGCCCGTAAGGGTGATGACCTGGTCTATGTCGGTTCAGTCGGAACCGGTTTCTCAGCAAAACTCGCCAGGGACCTTAAAAGGCAGCTGGACGGCATTCGTACCGATAAACCCGCCGCTGCGGTCAAAGGCAAAACACTCGTCTTCACGGAACCAAGACTCATAGCGGAAGTTACGTTCGGAGCGTGGACGCATGACGGCAAGCTCCGACACACGTCCTTCAAGGGACTGCGGGAAGTCGCGGACCATGCGGAGGTGTTTGAACTGACCGCCAAGGAGGAAGGCGATGGCTGACGACAAAAACAAACGAGGTGCACGCGACCGCAGCACGGTTGCCGCAGAAGAGAAATACGAGGTCAATTACCTGATGCAAGCGCTGAAGCTTGGCCGGGACGATGCCGAGCAGCTTATTCTCAAATACAACGGCAATCGGGAAAAGATCGAGCAAGAGGTCTCGAAGCGAAAAAAGCGCTCATAAAAAATGGAACGATCGGCGAAAATAAAGGTTAGACACATGTCCAGTATCTGCCCTGATTATTGGACGCATGCCCCAATAATTGAGCCGAGCGGGTAGCTCGGCTCTTTTTACGAATGGTTGTTGAGGCAGAAACCCTCCGCTGGCACAAGCAAGCCTTAACGACGGACTTGACGTCTCACTTCGGCGCGGTCCAGCCGATCCAGCAGCGGCAAGAACTTGCAGTCCCACCACAAGCGGAAACGAAAACGAAGCGCAAGACGGTATTCCGGCCTGAATGGTTCCAGCCTCACCACATGGCCTGGCTTCTCTGTCATCTCAATTTCCTTGAATTGTCCTCTACTGAACAATTGGGCCAGCAATCAGTTCCGTCTTAAATGCAAAAAGCCCCACCAAAGGACAGTGGGCCTCATTTGAAAACGAACATTATATATTCAGTTTCTATTCAAGGCTGGCGGCACGCCGATCTCTCTCAATGCGCTACAGTCTGACGAGTACCTGCATGTTCAGATCTCGCTGACCGAAGAACCCGGACCCGTCTGCTTGATCTCGCCAATCTAACGCTTGAGGTTCTGGCTTCCCGGGCCATGGAGACGGAAGCGCCACCGGACCTATGTGGTGTTCTATGCGATCTTGCCAGAGTGCGGCCGTACCCGGTGCTAAATCCACCGGTCGCTCTGCCGGGCTTCAAAAGGCCGTCCAGCTTGCATCCAATCGACGGCCCTTTGCCGATTCCTAGATGTGGATTATGGGTTCGAGTGCCGGAACATTAGGCCGACGTCGCAGTTCCGTGCGCGTCGGAAGCCACCTTTCCGATGGAGGCTCGTCGCCAAGCTCTCCGCACCTGTAGAAGTTACCACAGGCGGCGGGCCTCACTTTTTGGAGGACGAGCCGCCGTTCTGGTTCACCTGCCGCTCCAGGCCTGGCAGGGAACGGTCCGATCTTGGCCCCGAAACTGGCGTTTGGCGATTGTGGAGCGACTGACCGCTTCGCGCCCACGAAGCAGCCCTTGCGTAGTGCCTGCTACTTGCCAATAGTTGTCATTGTGAAGCCTCCGTTCACCGCGAAGGAAAGTCGAGAAAGTATCACACAGTTCGTGTATCGTTCGGCCATGGCAGCGCTTACAATGGTCCGCCAACAGGCCTGCAGCAATTCGCGAATTGCAGATTTGCAGATTCATTCCCTCGCAAGGCCCGACCAACACGCGACTTAGGATCTAATTCGATCCGAGCTTCGCCACTCTGTCCGCGTTTTACCCCCCTTAGTAATTAACCCCTGACGGTCGGAAGCCCAGGAGAAGTATGGTAAAGTTGGGCTGGAGGAACGGAGGGACAGAACGTTGCCCAATCGCGAGGAGAAGATCGCGTCCTACAAAACGCTGCTAGATTTGCACCATCGTAACATCGAGGCCTCTCAAAGGAGACTGTTTGAATTGCGAACCGTTTTACGAGCGAGCGACGGGGATGAGATCGCGTTCAATAAGTTAATAATTGAAGATGAAATGTGGGAAGTTCACAAACTGGCGGTGCTCATAAAGCGCCTTGAACAGTCCCAAAGAAACGACGCTGCCTTGTTCCGCCGCATGGTACGTCTAGGTGGCAGCTTTTGGCTGAACCGGAAGTTCAGTAATTAAGTCGCCTTCTGGAAGCTATGTCGGTGTCTGTCGCGAACCCTGTCCTGGTATGGGAGTGGTCAGGTGGTTCTAGGTGTGCGGGAGACAGGTTCCGGCGCGTTTTCGGTTGCCAGTTCCTACCGAGCGTGAACAAACGAGAGGCGACGCGACCGCGCTAGCGCAGGGGCGGCACGGTTTCATGCACCGCAGGTGCGTTGCTTCGAACAGTACGACAGCGGTGCTTTCACTCGACGCCGGATTCGAATTAAAGCTCTGACAACGCCGTGGACGGAGAGCGCTTCGTGCGAACCTCTCAACTGGATGTCTCTACTTATCTTTCACCAATGGTTGGAGTGACGTTATGCGACACGTTTACAAAGGCGCGGGAAAGCAACGGGTAAAGACGCTGAAGGATTTGCACAAAATTTCCGATGATGCGTAATTGGCGTACGGCAACACGGTTGGCACAGGCTATAACGGGCGCGCGCCCAGGACGGGTTCGAACGGCGGAGGTAGTTCTTCTCCCGGTTGACGGGGTTTGCAAAAAGCGGAGGCCGAGGTAGAGCTACACCACGCAGGCTAACAGGAGGGGCAGCGCCATGGAAACCGCCGCAATCGACAATCGCAATGAGTTCGCGCTCTGGGCAATCGAACGGGCCCACGCAATCGTATCTGATCAGGGGACAGCGCTGGCCTTAGCGGCTCGTGAGAGTGGAGAGGATGCGATCAGGGAAGCTGGCAATGCGCTAGGCAAGGAAATTACACATGCGCTCTTGGAAGTCTTTGACGGACTGCTGCCCAGCGAAGCGTCGAAGGAGCGTGACTAGCATGACCGTCGATGACCGAGAGCTAATGACGGAGATCAGTGCGCAAGCTCAGATCGCAGAGCAAGGTCGCCCGAAGGTAGCTGACGTACTAGCGTTGGCAAATGCACTCCAACGCGACTTCCCCCACCGCAGCGTCGATGAAATTCTCACGAAGCTGAAGAGCGTCTGGCGGGCGAGAGGCCTATCCTGGAGTGGCGAGTAGCACTATCATCTTATCGCTTGCCGCTAACAGGCTGATCGCACCGACAATATGAACAATTCGCGTACGTTTTCCTCGGTGAGATAGAACCGTTGGGCTTTTGCCAGATGACGTAGTTGGAGAATGGTTTCAGGCCATCATATCCTGCGAATAGGTTTGATGTTATATTTCAGCTTCGTTGCCGCTTCCAGTGACAGGAACCCGACATAATGATTGAAAGTGACACAAGGCAGGCAGATTGGCGTCGAGCAAACCCGAAAAAATATGATGCCCATTTGGCGGTGCAAAGAGCGCTGAAAGCTGGACAGTTGGAAAGACATGCCTGTGAAGTCTGCGGTATTGCATCGGTCGACGCACATCACGACCGATACGAGGAGCCACTGCACGTCCGTTGGCTATGCCGGCGACATCACACTCGCCTTCATCACTTTGGTGAAGACATGTTTCCAATCAACTCATGTGGGTAAAACGCCGAGACTTGGCAATCCTAAAGGGCGTGAAGCCAACGACTCACCATTATCGTGCCAAGACGCAAGATCTTCATCAATAGCCGAACTGAACAACGATGCTCAACGATCCTTCAAGCTCGTTTCGCGCACCACGCTCATTGCCAATCCGCTTCGTTGGCTATAGGTTTGCCCAGTGGCAATCAGCTGCTGAACCTTCGAGGAAAAGTGTATGGCAACTGGTACAGTCAAGTTTTTCAATACGCAGAAGGGTTTCGGGTTCATCGCGCCCGAAGGTGGAGGTACGGATGTGTTCGTGCACGTCTCCGCTATTGAGGGTGATGCGCTGAATGAAGGGCAACGTGTGAGCTACGATTTGGGTCAAGATAGCAAGACTGGAAAATCAAAGGCAGAAAACGTTCGGGTGCTTTGAGTCGCGTTCATGACTTTGCAGCGGCCCGTTTCACGAAAGTTGCTGCAGTGGTTTGCCTATCCGGAAAAAAGACCGGCAAATGACGATGCAGTTCCTGACATCGTCTTTACTTTTTTGGACGGATCCTGTCGTTAGACCAGCGTCCAGAAACTTATCGTTGGGTACAAATCGGGGTATCGCGAGCGAATGCAACATAACAAATGCAGCGAATGCCGCGCATCTGACCTAAGCGCAACGACGAACAGAAGCTTGGAGCAAACCAGATTGTCTCCCCTTGGGCCGGCGCAGATCTCATAAGCATGACGGATCATTTTGGCGGAGCGAACGTGAAGAGGGTGAAAGATTTGTCAGTCCAGCCCTGATGGAACCAGGGCGAGTCCTGAATGTGAGATGCGGTGACGTACATCGTCGACCGCAGAACGTAGGGACTTCGCAGCGATATTCGCCGCACACGACTGGACGCGCATCCTCTTCCTTTTCAACGCGCTGATCGGCGCATCGGTGCTGTGGCTCGTTCTGAGCTCTCTTGTGCAGGTCTACTCCGCCCTCCGCGAGCGGCATGCCCTGGCGCCCACCGTCGACTTGATGCCCGGCGGCACTGGCGACGCGGCCGACATGCTGGCCCGGCTGAGCCCGGGTGGGGATTTCAGCAACACCACCAGCGAACTGGGCAACCTCGTGCGTCCAATCGCAATGGCCAAGGAGGCCCCACTTCTATCCCGCTGCTGTTCTGCTTTCGCTTTAGGGAGCCCCTCTATTCAGAGTCGCGGTTCAGCTTCATATTGCTCGACCTCACCACGCTGATCGATACAGCCCTCGATCGGCAAGCATAGCGTACTTGTGCGCTCGGCACCGGTCGCGTCGCTGCGCGGATGTGCCCGGTTACTGCTCGAAACGCTGGATCGACATTTCCCGACAATAGACGGCGCGAACGCCGGCGCAGCGCAGGCATGATCTTGTAGAGCCGCTTTGGAGGTAATGCAGAGCGCCGGGATCGGACGCAACCAGATCCCAAGCGCTATGTCGATCAACGCGGCCATTGAGAACCGCTCGTCCGCCGCGTCGGGCCGACGCTGGGATAGCCGCAGCCCAACGAATGAAACGCCTGAATTGGTCAAGGATCAAAATCAATAAAGGCGGCGTCCACCGCGTCGGTGTCGCCTCGAATGGTTCGAATCGAAGATATCCTTCACGATAAGGACAGCGCTTTCGAGCAAGCGGATTATTCCCCTTCCCCTATAATCAGACCACCTTCAGCGTCGTCAGCACGCCACGATTAAGGGAGTTCGCCACTGTGCAGACTGACCATGCATGCTCAATCAAGGTCTTTGGGTCGGACCCATCCAATGTCGTGCATCTCACGGACAGGACGGCGTTGGTGGCAACCAGGGGCGCACCATCCAGTTCCAGTTGTACCGTCACGGCTATTTCTCCGATCTCGATACCGAGATCGTGGGCCACATAACGGAGGTCATTGCAGTAGCAACCTCCCACTGCCAAAGCGAGCAACTGGCCGCCATTGAAGCCGAGGCCCATTCCACCGGCCTTTCCTTCTTGCCTATCGACCACGATCGTATGGCCGCCGGCCCAACCGACTGCCGCTTCCGTTCCCGCCACATTGCGCAATTCCACGATCGACTGGACCATTATATTACTCCGTCCGCATGGGGTCTCTGCAGTTAGGATAGTCGATTACGGCCGAAAATTGGGAACGGATGACCATCGTCTAAAATACCTCCGGCTCATATGCGCGGAGGCCATGCTCCTTGGCGAAAAGGACGCAGGCGCCATACGACCCACGCGGGTCGTATGCGAAGCCTTTTTCCGCCAAAGCCTGCATAATTTCACGAATACCTGACAATCCGTAGAGATGATCGTGCAGCTCTAGAAAGACCCGCTCGATGCCAAGAAGCTCGGATCTTCCAAGGAGATCCTTTTCGGCCCCCTCGATGTCCATGACCAGAACATTTATGGAGTGGTCGGATATAAATTCATCGATGTTGGCTGACGTCAGTGATATTTCCCGTTGGTACGGTCCTTGATTTTTATCCATGGACGACATCCAGAGGTCCTCTCGAACATAGAAAGACGAGGTACGTGGTTCGCCTGCCGCTAGAAGACCTGGGATCAACACGACATTGCCGAGATCGTTTGCATCGATCACGCGTCGTGCCAGCGTTGCAGTCGAGGGATTGGCCTCAAATGACCAGACCTGCACATCAGGAACTTTAGCTATCAGCGAGGTTATCACGCCGAGCCCTGTCCCAAGCTCCAGCACCCGGTCATGCGGTCTTACGGCCTTGCAGACCCATTTGGCCTCTTTCGCCTCATAGCTCCCACAGGTGAGCGATTGCCAAATAATCGGAGAAACCTCGTCTTGTGACAAAGGTATCGTAATCCCATGAATCGTCAGCAAATCCAAACCAAACTCCTTCGGTCTGTGTGGGTTGAGGCGGCAAGGTGGAGTGACGACATCAGGACACTATGGGGACACGGAATGGACCGCACGGTCTTACATTCTGCCGGACACAGCTTGGGCATCGATCAGGTCTTCGTCCTCCATAGACCCAAACCGGTGACCTATTTGGCGTAAATGGATCAACTGCGCCGCTGGTACGGGCCTGCCAATCAGGTAGCCTTGGACCTGGTCGCATCCCACCTGTTTGACGCATGCGAATTGTTCCTCGGTTTCGATGCCTTCAGCGATCGTCGTCATTCCCAGGCTTCGTGCGACGCCGGTCACCAGTTCCACTATGGCGATCGCATCTGCGCGGGTCGTGATATCGCGGATGAACGAGCGGTCGATCTTGATTTTGTCGAAGGGAAAACTCCTCAGGCTGCCCAGTGATGAGTATCCTGTGCCAAAATCGTCCATGGCGATCTGAATGCCAACAGCTTTCAATTCCTTCAAAGTGTCAAGCGTCTGTTCGTTCTTGTCCAGCAGCACGGATTCAGTGATTTCCAGCTCAAGTCGACCGGGCTCGAGGCCACTTTGAGAAAGTATGGCGACGACGCTCTGAATAAGATTTCGACTGCGGAATTGTACGGGGGACAGATTGACCGCAACTTTCAGCCGCCTTGGCCATCGAACCGCCTCCGTGCAAGCCGTTCTCAAGACCCAGCCTCCCAGTTCATGGATTAAGCCGATGTTTTCTGCCACGGGAATAAATTCAGAAGGAGGTACCTCGCCGCGGACCGGATGAAACCATCGCATGAGGGCTTCGTAACCGCGAATTTCGCGAGTGGTAGTGTTTACTTGCGGCTGATAGAAGACCTGCAGCTCACCTTTGCGCAGCGCCTGCCTAAGATCTGCTTCGAATGACTTCTTCTCCATCAATCGTGTTTGCATCTCGGATTGGAAGACACACGCATGCGCGGAGCCGAAAGACTTTGCTTCATAAAGCGCCAGGTCCGCATGTTTGAACAGCTCATCGGTCCCGGAGTGCGCGTTTGATAGAGCAACACCAACGCAAGTGCCGATTTTTATTTCTCGTTCGCTGATCTGGTACGCAAGACTGACCACATCCATGATTATACGGGCAAAATCCAAAGCCTCTTGCTCAGTCAGTCCTGCAGTCAGAATGGCGAACTCATCGCCTCCCAACCTGCAGACGAGGTCACCTTCGCGACTGAGTTTGGTAAGGCGGATTGCGACTGCCTGGAGAAGACCGTCCCCCACATCATGCCCCAACGCATCGTTGACATCCTTGAAGCCATCAAGGTCAAGCAGAAAGACCAGAGCAGTAGGTCCACCTGCCAGCGCTGTTTGCAACCGTGCTTCCAGATCCTGCCGAAACAAAATACGATTGGGCAGCCCGGTAAGAGCGTCGTGATGGGCAACATGGTTCAGTCGGGAATTTTGGGACTTCAGTTCCCCTGACGCCTCACTCAGATTGTCCGTCAGGTCCTTCATCTTGCGGTGAGCACGATTCAAAAGTCTGTTGTGGCGCAGGAGCAAAACCACCAGGACTACCCCGCACAGGATCAGGCCCCCTGCCAGACCAGTGTAGATCAAATGCAGCTGCCGTAGCTCCTCCTGTGCAGCATCAATCAAGGCCACATCGTACTCGACCGCTGTGGATGCAAGCGATGTCATTGATGCATCCAAGGCTGCCAACGATTGCAATATAGTTTTGAGACGATCCGTGTCCAAGGCGTCAAGCTCTCGATCGAGCATGTCGAGAACATTGGCGAGCTTTACCAGGAGCTCGCGTCGTTGAGGGTCTTGCTCCACAAAAACACGAAGATTGCCCTGCTTCAGGAGTTCGGCTCGGCCGATCATAATGTCGAGACGCAGGCGAACCTCATCCCGGTCAACCCCTTCCACACCCAGAGCATAGGCGGCCAGGCGATGTTCCAGTCTCATATATTCGGAAACGGTCTGGCCGACGGCCCAGGAGTCATTATAGCGGGCAAACTTCTGCAGCGCTGTTTGCCGCTCGGCAATGACATAGGCGATATAGGCCGTGGCCACGACGAAGCAACAAATGATGATCCCGAGAACCCGTTTCACTTTCGTCTTTACTCGATAATCAGTTTTGCTACCTGCCACGCTGACCGGGTGTAATAGGTTTGACTTTGCAGCTGCGGATCGCTCTCGTAAGGATAAACAATGAATAACGGCCCCTTATCGCGAACGGGCATGTAATTGCCATCGCGTTTGAGGGCAAGCACGACCTTGAATTTCTTGAAGTCCTCCATGGGAATGGTGGTGACGTAATCGTTCAGCGCAATCGCAGTCATCTTCGTTCCTGTGGCTCCCACCAGTTGCATGAGCTTATCAAGCGGCACGCCCTCGAAGCGCACGCGGCTGTCGTACCAGGGAGTGGTTGTTTCTATTGTCTCCAATCCGATATTTTCCAGCATGGTTCGATCAAATTCTGCCGCGGTCCCATTATTCGTGTTTTCGATCTTTCCGGATATGCTTAGAATTGCCTTGCCTTCAGGCTTGGCAAGCGACCCGGCGGACGCATTTGTGATTGTGGCAATCGACAAGGCGATATAGGTAAAAAGGCGAATGATGTTCATTTCCGTTCCTCGATTTACTTCGCATAATAGATCATATGGATTAGTTTCACCATCAAGACGCGACGCTTTAGTGAATCGCAAGTGAACTTTTGGCATCCGCCATTCCGTTTCCTGTAGTCCGCACGGCTCGTGGATCGACGCTCAACCAGCGTTGGCGCAAAACAGAGGCTAAATCAGTGCCTTATTAGCGACGACGTTTTAATCGTCGCGTGTTCAAACCATTCTAGAGGGCGGCCATAACACCATCTCCGAAATAGTCGTAGCGTCGGTAATGACTGGTGGCGTGATGAAGCAGCGACTTAAGCGGCAAAGTTATGGATCAACGCAAAAAGTCTGATCTCCTTTGCCAAGTCGCAAATTTCCTATAACTCTTCTCGGATGAATATACAGGAGACAGATTCGGCTATTCCTAAACAGTACGACGTACAAAATGATCCTTTTATAGTGGCTGAAGTCGAGCGCCTGCTGGCTGGCCGAACGCGCGACATCCGCCTTAAAGGCAAAATAGGCCGCGTATTTCGAAACCGAATCTGGTCGCAAACTGCCAAGATTATCCGGGCCTGGATGATCTGGGTCGCCGTGCTGGGCGTTTTGACGCTGGCGCTCAACTTTTTCATGCTGCCATCAGAGGTAGCGCTACCTATGCTTTTACCCGGCTCTTTACTGCCCCCAGTCGCACTCGGTGTCGCCTTCGTTTGGCGCAAACCTCGCCCGCCCTGGCTCCAGAGGAGCGTCCTCTTGGCTGGATGCTTCTTATCCTCTTGTCTGTTGCATTGGTTGGCACGAGCGCCGGCGGAGAATTCTACGAACGGCATCTGAATATTATGTTGTTCGTGGCGATCACAGCGATCATCATCTTTGCAATTCCCCTGTCGTTGACGATAACGATTGCCGGTATTGCACTCGGCCTCTATCTCGTCTTTCAACTGCACAATCCATATCTGAAAGTTGCAAGCATTGTGGATGCCACGTTGTTTTTTGCAACGGGCATCATCGCGACAATTGCCGCGCGACGAACGATGACCATTCTCGCCCAGAAGACCTTTCTCCTCGAACTTAGGGATAGGCGCCGAGTCAGCCAACTCGCGGAGGCAAATGCCAGGCTCGAGCAGCTTGCAAGGACTGACCCCTTAACCGGGATCGCCAACCGACGCTGGATGATGGAAACGCTTGAGCGGCTTTGGAGCCGTAGCACGGAATTCGGTGGTGGAGCCGCCATGCTGATGTGCGACATAGATGACTTCAAGAATCTGAACGATCGACTTGGCCATGCCGAGGGCGATCGATGTCTCATCAAAGTGGCTGGCATCATTCAAAGCAATATGAGACGAGAGCGCGATCACGTCGCTCGTTATGGTGGCGAGGAATTTCTTGTCGTTCTTCCTGAGATGGAGGAGCAGGAAGCCCTTGGTGTGGCTGAACGTATTCGAGAGAGCATCGAGGCGGCCGCCCTTCCGAATCCTTCAATCCGTGCCTCAAATTGCATCACACTCAGCATCGGCGTTGCAGTTCAGGCACCCGGCGACAGCATCTTACCAGAGCAGCTTCAGCGACGGGCAGACGCGGCGCTATATCGTGCCAAACAAAACGGTCGCAACCGGGTGGAGCTCCATAAACTGGGTGGCTGACCCCCGCACACTCAACCGCATACTGCTGTCTTATACAGAGCGCTGAAGCCAGGCGGGTTGCTCCTTGCCAGCTGTAAGGGGTGACATCGATGTGTGTAGCAATCACGACCGCTAGTTCAACTCCTCTCTCGGATGAGCTCAGTCTGGCCGATCTGTCCGCGCCCCTTTCCGAGCAAGGTCTCCACGTCTCCACTTTGCAAGCCGATGCGACCGACCCGCTCACGCTGCGCAAGGCGAACGCGGAGGCCAAACGGATCACCGGCGGGCTGAAGGGCGTCCTTTTCAATGCCGCAGTCGTTGCGGGCACAGGACCTGTTCAGCATGCGCGACGACGAGGTTACGGACTGCCTCGCCACCAATGTTGCTGCGGCCTTCACACGATCCGGGCGTCAGTCGAGCTGTTCGGTGAGCACCCCAACCTGCTTCCGGTCGCACTGATGTCACCGGCGACAAACAGGCGGCCGCAGCGGCGAAAGCCGCGATCGATCGCTTCGGGCGTGTCGATATCCCGCTCAACAATGCGGGTTTCGGACTGATGGGCGCTGTCGGGGAGGCGACGGTATCCGAAATAGAGGCTGTCTATCGCACCAATGTGTTCGGCCTCCTCAACGTAACCCGTGCTGTGCTGCCCTTCATGCGCCGGGCCATCAGCGGCAAGATCATCGGCGATTATGCAGACACTGTCGGCGAGGTCCGCACGATAGCCGCCGGTCTCAGCCATTCTATCTGAATGGCGCACCGGCTCGGTATCGACCGACTTCGCCGTCGGCTCATGACGACTTGCGTCTGGTTAAACTCGTCCGATAGGAGGCCCGCTTTCGGGTCTGCCAACGCCTTGAGGGAACCAACCGCCACCCTGTGGTGTTCCCAAGCCCGGAGATCGCCAAGCGTGCTCAATGGACCTTTCGCACAGAACCCCGAGCATCTCAAACATTGCGGCGTGTGTCGCGTCGGCGCGTCGGCGTTCGCCTTGTCCCAAGCGTACATGATGTTCGTGCCTTCGCCGGGCTGCTGCTTGATGCCATTGATCATCTCGAGTTCAGCAACACCGGTCGCCGCCAGGGCGGAGGGTACAATGTCGATCATGTGCTGGAACTGCCGGGGGATACCACCCAGATCGGTAATGCGGCCGGGCACGACATTGCAACGCCCTGCGCCGTTCCACCCAAGTGCGGCGGCACCTGCTTCACCCATTTGAACGCAGTCTCCATCGCCCAGGCGACTGAGGCACCAGACTTGCCGACCAAGCCTGCCCGAGAAATGACCTAAACGTCGCCACTCCATGTAGGATACAGTAGGTTACGTGACTATGACCCGATGATGTGTCAGTGAGGACATTGGAGGAGCAACATTATTTTGGAGCCATCCAATATGTTGCACACGTCCACAGAACAGTTCAGCCCGCCAACGAGGGAATATCCATGCGAAATTCCATGACGCTCATCGCTGTAACGTCCGTAGCACTTTTGTCTGCGACGGCAGCCTACGCACAAAACCAAAATCCTCTTCCCAAGGCCAGCGACGTGCTAGTCCGATATGGAGACGATATCGAGGGATGGACCGTCTATACAAATCAAACCCGCGGTGACTGCCTGATCGTGCGCTCGGATGGCCCCAGTTCGGTGCAAATGGGTGTTACCGCAGATCAGGAGGTCGGGTATCTCGGTGTGTTCACGAAGCAGGATATCGGCCTAAGGAACGGCACCACCTCAGACATCTTCGTCTCCATCGACGGCAATCTCTACAAGGGCGTCGCCACCAGCACGAGCGGCGAACTGAAGGGCGGCTTTTCTGGCGGCTACATCCTGACAGACGACCCTAAGTTCAAGCGCGACGTGGCGAAGAAATACACAATGATTGTGTTTCCGGAAACCAAGGGGACCTTTATCGTAGATCTCAAGGGGACCTACAGGGCAATGGCAGCGGGCCGCAAATGCCTCAAGCATTGACTTGCCACTCGTAAGCGAACGCACTGCACGGGGACAGGGGCATCTTCCTGCTTTCGTCTTGTCGATCCCTCGATATTCGTGATGATGATGGGGACGATGGCGATTGAAGCTGCGTGCAGGGGCGTATGTCTGTTGAGGTTTATGCATCGGGCCACGCTGGCTTCTCCAAACAGAGCTCCAGTCTCCCGCTTAATCGGCTCCCAAGTGAAAGTGGCGAGGGCGGCATCGCCGTCACCAAAGGATTCGCGCTTGAGAAGCGCTTTTTGACGAGATCATTGAGCTGGCAAAGCACCACCCTGCGCCTGGCCTATCGGGCTGGTCTCGCAAAGGTAGACGCAAGCTGGAACCTGCTCGTTACGGAAGTCAGAACCGCGCAAGCCCATGCCGTGGTGCCTCTCATTTTCAGAGCGTGACAAGTCCACCCCGTCGGGGCTCTCCTAGAACTTCTCCCTGAACCTGCGGTACCATTGACGCTGTAGCTCTCCGCGAAGTTGGACAGCTGGTGTTGAGAGAGACCTTGCTGTAGAGCGGGCATTTGTCATGTTCCAGTTATAGCTGCCGCCGGCGCCGAGATCCCGCAACAGGATGACGATCGGCATAGGTTGCGCAGAGACCTAGTCGTGGGGGACTGAGTAGATCGTCAGAAGAACAACGACTCCAAGCGCAACCACTACAATCAGAACATAATATTCCATTGGCGGATCATTATCCGCTGGCGCGAGAAAGTCACGGCTAATTAAGGCATTAATGAATATTGGCTATCCGGGGTCACGGAACTGGGTCGCAAAGGGAGTCGTTTGCTGCTGATGAAAGAAAGACCGTTCAAGGAGTGCGCATCATGACAGGCCAGCCAGGCTGGATGCGCGTGGTCACCTCTGCTCTTCTCGATGATCCGGTGTCCGCAAAGCAGCAGGCGCGAAACAACCCCGTCCTAGCTTGCCCGGCCAGACCCTACAGTCAACAACGCCGCCCCGTCTTCTCAACCACGCCAAAGAGCCAGTCGACTCCCCTGTCCATCATTGCCGCCTTGGTCGCGACGGCCAGAATCTGATCGCGCGGCCGTGCTAGAGGAATCTCGGCAATCTCAAGGTCGAGCCGCCCTGCATGTGTCTCCGCCAGGCGTCGGGGCACCGCAGTCACGAAATCCGTCCCGGACAGCGTCAGCATCGCCTGCATAAAGTTGGGTACAGTCAGAGCGACCCTGCGCGAACGGCCGAGCGCAGTGAGATAATCGTCAAACATGCCGTAACTATCGCCTGTAAGCGATACAACGATATGCTGCATTTCGCAGTACCGATCGAGTGAGGGATCTTTGGGATAGCCATGACCGGCCCTCGTCACAACGACGAAACTCTCTTCGTACAGCATCGCCCTTGTGAAGCGGGCGGGTACCGACTGAAGGGGCGCAATTGCTACGTCTAGGGTTCCCGCCTCCAGCTCATCGAGCACAGGCTCCCAGGCGGTCTGAAGGCCTCTTGCCCTGTTGGGCGGCAGAAGCTGTCGTACGCCAAGATCGATGTGCGGTGCGGACAACTGAAGTTCATTGAGCAGCGGCGGCAGTAACACCGCTGAAACACCATCCGGTGCGCCAATCGTAAAACGCCGTCGTGATGTGGACGGATCAAAGGCTTCGGCTGTCGAGACAATCTCGCCAATGCGCGCGAGCACGTCCGACACCGGTTCCCGCAACTCTATTGCACGGACGGTAGGCACCACGCCCTTCGGCATCCTGAGAAACAGCGGATCGTTCAACAACCGCCGCAGCCGCTTCAAACCATGACTGACGGCCGAGGGCGAGAGATTGAGCTTCTCGGCAGCACGGCCGACATGGCGCTCATCGAAGACGATCGCGAAAAGCACGAGCAGGTTAAGGTCGATACGGGCTAAATTAATTTCTTTCATCATGTCGTTGAAATCATATCATTGGATTCATCATTATGCATCTGAAATGTTGCGACCACCAATTGTGGTCCAGCAACATAGGAGCTTGAAATGTCCTGGAAAGTGAAAACGCCCGCCAGTCCGGAAGCCTTTCTGGAAATCGCATGGCTGGCTGGAGGTCTACCCTTTGCACAGGCGGATCGCGGAAGGACGGCCCGCAACCATGCGGGTCACGCGATTTCAGACTCAGTAAATCCGACCAAGGTTATATCGGGTGAAGCCGTTGTCGAATTCTGGCGTGCAGCAGGCCCAACACTTTGGTTCGCCAAAGACGCCGACTTCGACCGCCGGTTTCGAGAGCGATTCCTTGATCTGCACGAGGCGGCGGCCCGCGGCGAGCTTTCCGATTGGCTTTCGACACCGACAGGGGCGCTGGCGTTGGTCATTCTGCTCGATCAGTTCCCGCGCAATGCCTTTCGCGGAACGCCGCGCATGTACAAAACGGACCAAATGGCGCGGGAGATTGCCAGCGATGCGATAGTGGCCGGTTACGACGAAGCTATCGAAGCGGAAATGCGCCTGTTCCTGTATCTGCCGTTTGCTCATTCGGAAAGTCTGCCGGACCAGTTGCTATCCGTAGAGCTTGGCAAGCGCCTTGGCGAACCGAACCTTTCACATGCCCGGCGGCATTGCGCCATCGTCCAAAGGTTTGGACGCTTTCCGCATCGCAATCCGATTTTGGGGCGCACCATGCGCCCTGAAGAACAGCAATATCTGGATGAAGGCGGTTATCGGGGCTAGCGGACGCTCGCCGCCTGCGGGGACTGCCCAAAAATCCCGCGAAATTTGGGCAATATGCCGTCACCCATAGTCTTGACCAGCCGTGATGCAAGGCGACTTGTGGCTGGAACGTATCCTTGAGATCGGTCTGGAAACGGGCACGCGTTCCCTCCTCATCGATTTGACTTCAACGACGATAACCGACGACATTGGAAGCTGCGAGGCGGCGTTCGCATCGAAGATTGCCAGGGACATGACCGATCCAAGGCGTGCCGAGCAACAGCAGCATATGCTGATCCGTGAAAATGACCACAGGATCAAGAACCTGTTTGCGCTTGCCAGTGGAATAGTTTCGCTGAGTGCCCGCTTCGCCGCTACGAACTTGCCGCAAACGCCAGTAAAAGATTTGATAGTCTGCCGGTACCGCGCTCCTCCACCTCAGGTGATCGCCTTGAGCAAAGTGACCACGCTTGGCGATTTGATCGGCACCGTCATACAATCCTATGTGGGCCCGAGCAGCAGGTATGAACTATCCGGACCAGACATGAAGATTTGTGGATCGGCTCTGACGAGCATCACATTGCTGTTACACGAGTTTGCAGCCCGTACCCCCAATGTTGTCGTCTCGCCAGTTCTGATTCACGTTTCCGCTATGACCGGAAGCTCTGGATATTCGTGCCGTTTGCACAGCTTGCCGTCCATTTTGGCTTGCTGCGCATTATCGATCTGTTCGCTGACGATCCTTCGCCGAGTAAGCCAAGAGCGGGTGCCGCTCCTGGTCAGTGGAACCAGTGCATCGAAACCAATTCCGCGCCCGAACTATAAATTGCGTGATACTCCGAACATGCAGGGTGTAGGATCGGTCTGCCGGTTGAAATCAAAATTTGCTTGATGACACCCGAGGCGGCGATTGCTCAACCTCCACCAAGAGCTGCCAGCCGATCAACCGCCGCAGCAAGACCACTAAGTGAAATCGACAGCGTGGCTTCCTTCGCATCGACACTTTGTACTTTGACCTTGAGAGAAGTGCCGGTTCTCAAGGTAGCTACGGTTTTCGCGTCGAAACTGAGCGGCACCAGGCAACCGGCTGGCAGACAGGTCGAAAAACGCAACGGTTTCTGCGGCGCAGCCTCATCGATCTGAAGTGCAGCACCCGCGTCGAGGGTTAGCCCAAAGGGCAGGATCAGGTTGCCGGAAAGGGTGCCATCGCTCTTCCCACGTAGTTCGATAGCCATAACCCGTTGACCGTTCTGCTGCATCTGCTGTTGCGACACGACACACATCGCCTGTGGCGTGCCTTGGCAGTTCAGGCTCCAATCCTGGTATGTCTCCTGCAGTGAAGTGGCGCCGCCAGGCAAAACTGAGCGCGCTTCCTGTGCCAGGGCCGGGGCTGTTAGGAGGGGGGTCACCAAAGCTGCGGTTGCAGCCAATTGAGCCAAACAGGGTATGCGCACGCGATTACCTCTCTGATGCTGACGCCGTAGCTTCTGAAAACGTTACGTGAGTTGGTGTGCTGTCGATGCGATCAGACAGACAGCATCGTCGTGGATCATATATATGCTCCTCACCAGTTCACACTGAACCCGACTTTAGCGCTTATGGCGTTGTTGTCTGACATATCTTCGAAGCTTCCTCTCGCTATAGCCTCGCCATAGAGGGTATAACGGCTATCTGCCCAGCTTATTGAACCGCCGAGCCCGAGCCCGCCCCACAGGGCCTGGTTCTGGCTGACGAGACTGACGCCGGACACATTGACGTCGGAGCCGTCGAGGAAGTCATAATAGAGATTGGCGATGCCATAGACATGCGAGCGGCTCGCCTGTCCTGCCGCATTTGCCCATTGACTCTCATAGTCGACGGACAAGCCGAGGCGTCCGATCAGGCCATCGCTGTTGCCGAGCGCCACGCCGGCACCATACGGGTCGGTGAAATCGACAAAATCCACTGCGGAATAAGCAAGCTGAGCCTGCGGTGTCAGCGACCAATTGCCGTCAAGCGCGATCTTCTGCCCCGCCTCTATGCTCAGCGCGTAACCGAAGCCGTCATTGCCATTGGCAAGCGTGCTGCCGAGTGTGGCCGACCGGATATCGCTGTCATACCAGGTCGCCTCGGCCTGGGCGTCGATGTATAAGCCGTTGTTCCCGTACCATGTGAGCGTCCCGCCGAACCCATAGCCTGTAGCGTCGATCGAACCATTGCCGAAGAGCGATGACACGTCCGCGGAGACCGTTCCGTAATGGACGGTGAGCCCTCCGATCAGCATACCGGCCCCGCCTTCGTGCAGCAGGCCGTCGAGGCCTGCCTGCAGCTTCCAGGTCGACACGTCATAGTCAGCCGCCGTTGTAGAGACATCCGGATCGAGCTGGCTGTGGGCTGCCTGGATGCGGGCCCAGATGGCCTTGCCGTCAACCGGGCCTTGGCCTGGAACGTCTGCCCCCTGCGGTGTAGCGCCCTCACCCCAGGTTCTGTTGCCGACACGCTGTTGCAGCGTGCCGAGTTCATTGAAGCTCTGCAGGACGCCCGCATAGGCCTCATAAAGCGGCAAGCCGGGTGCGTAGAGGGGCTGCGGCGCGGGATTGTCGGGACTGAGATAGGTGGAACGCAAGTACCAGTCTCCGTCGTTGGGAGTGCTGATGCCGTTCTTGTAGAGCCGGTAGGCATAGGCACCACCCACCGCGGCCTGCTCACCGTCAAAGACATAGTCGCCTGCCAGTGAAAAGCTGCCGTTCGAGGCGCCGCCGACATCGACGACCTCTATGCCGTTTTGGGTCTGCGCGCCGCCGCCATCAAGGTTGATAACCTTGACCCTGGTCGTGCCCGCGGTGTTGCCGGAGACGACAAGCCGATCGGTCGGCGAAGCATCCCCGCCGAGAACGGTCTCGATCTCCAGCGTGCCGCCGCTGCCGGCATAGTCACCGGCGACCGTCAGGGTGCCGATCGAATTGCCGGGCGCTATCGTACCACCGTCGAAGTTGTTGGTATCGCAAACGGTGCCCGTGCCTTGCAGGCGGGCACTCGAGCGAACGTTAACCTCGCCGCACAGGCTGCCGTTGACTGCGAGAGTGCCACCATCAATCGAGGTGACGCCTGCAAAACCGGAGCCGTCGGAGGCAAGCACCATCTTGCCGGTGCCGGACTTGACGAAACTCCCGCTGCCCGAGAGGGTTCCGTCGAGGGTAAGTGTGGTTGCATCATCGGTGAGGAAGGTCCCCTGCCCCAGCAGATCGATGTTCCGGCGGGAGATGAAGCTTGCCGTCGTATGCAGCGTGCCGCCGTTGAAGCTCAGGGCACCGGCCGCGTCGCCAAGATTGGCATTGGTCGACACCTGCAGCGTGCCGCCATTGATCGCCGTGCCGCCGCTATAGCTGTTGGTCCCGGTGAGCACGAGCGTCCCGCGATCGGTCTTGACGAGTTGCGTGTTGCCGCTGAACTGTGAGGCGATGGTCGCCGTGATGTCTGCACCGGCGCTCGTGCCGTCGCCAACGCGGATGGTCGATGTCGCCCCGCCGTCGAGGGCAATGGAACCGCCCTGGATGAGATAGCCGTCGGTCGTGAACTGCATGCCTGAGGCCGTCACCTGGCCAGGACCGTTTTCGACCGTCACCTTGCCGGGGGCGCCTGCGAAGATGGCAAAGGAACCGTCCGAGAAGGGAGCATTGATGATGCCCGTCGCATCGGCCCAGCTGTCGTTGCCGCTCGCACTCTGCCAGATACCGTCTCCGCCATTGACGACGCCGTCAAATTTCGGACCGGCAGCGCCGTCCCAGTAGTTCAGGGTCAGCCCCTGCGCATTGACGAGATTCACCTGGTTGGCGATGGCCGTCTGAACGAAGTAATTCGTCGAAGGAATGCTCCCGACCGACAGCCCATTATTGGTCAATGCGCCATTGTAGCTGAATACGCGGTAGATGCCGGGGCCGAAAGTGCCGCCTGTCGAGACCGAGACGTTGAGCGTGCCATCAAGGACGAGGTTGCCGCCAACGGTGGTCAGATCGTTGAGCGTGCCGCCAGGAACATTCGCCTCGCCGAAGCTGTAATTGAGGATCGAGCCGCTCGAAAGCGCAAGGTTGCCGCTGATGGCGAGTGTGCCGGGCGTACCGTTTGCGGAACCGGGCGACAGCGTTGCCCCGTCGGCCACCGCGACGTCACCGCCGATGACGCCGTTGCCGCCGAGGCCAGCGCCGACTTGCACCGAAACGGGCCCGGTTGCCCCGCTTTGGTCACCATCGACATAGAGCCCGCCCGCACTGACCGTCGTTGGGCCAGAGTAGATGTTGTTGCCGGACAGGATCAGCGCCGCGCTGCCTGCCTTTGTTAAGCCGCCCGTGCCGCCGACCAAACCTGATAGCGTCAGATCGGCATCGGTCTCCAAGATACCGCCGCCGGCTTCGAGCACGACACCACGAGCGGAAGCAAAAGCGGCCATATTGTTCAGTGTGCCACCATCAAGGTTGAGCCCGCCGGCCGCATCGCCCAGATTCCCGTCGCTCGCCACCTGCAGCGTGCCCGCGTTGACGCGGGTGCCACCGGTATAGGTGTTGGCGCCCGTCAGCACGAGCGTTCCGAGGTCGGACTTCACCAGCTGCGAGCTGCCCAGGAGAACGGACCCGATGGTTGCGACATAGCCTGCCCCCGGCAACGTCCCGTCGCCGACCCGGATGGTCGACTGCGGCCCGACCAGGGTGATGTTGTCCCCCTCGATGAGATAGCCGCTGGTGGCGAACTGCATGCCAGAGGCCTGCACCTGGCCGTTGGTGTTATCGACCTCGACAGTTCCCGCCGCGCCGGCAAAGATAGGAAAGCTGCCGTTGGAGAAGGCTGCATTGATATCGCCGGTCTCATCGCTCCAGTTGTCGTCGCCGGCGGCGCGCCAGACACCGTTGCCGCCATCGACCAGAAAGTTGTCCTTCGGCCCGCCATCACCGTCCCAGAAGTTCAGCGTCATGGCGCTGATGTCGACCAGGTTCACTTGGCCCTCGACTGAGGTCTGCACCACGTAATTGGGTGAGCTCCCCGCGAGCCCCAGATTGGTCAGCGTCCCGTCATAGCTGATCACGCGGTAGATGCCCGGCCCGAAATTCCCGCCCGCCGTCTCGGCAACGTTCAGCTGCCCGTCGAGCAGAAGATCGCCATGAACGACGGTCAGATCGTTATAAGCACCGCCGACGACACCCCCCTGGCCAAAATTGTAGTTGAGCGACGCGGTAGTTCCAAGTGTGAGGTCGCCGTTGATGGTCAACGTCCCGGGCGCCGAGGCCAGGTCACCCGGGTTCAACGCCCCGAAGTCCTGCACCGTCACATGTCCGCCGATCGTCCCTGTGCCGCCCAGCACGCCACCGGCCTCGACCGTGGTGTCGCCGTTTGCCGACGACTGGTTGCCATTCACAATGAGCGTGCCTTCGCGCACGTTGGTTGCGCCGTCATAGCTGTTATTGGCGGTGAGAACGGTGATGCCGCCGTTGATGCCACCGTTGCCGTTCTGCTCGATGCCGCCTGTGCCGGAGATAAGACCGGCAAAGCTGTAGGTATTGTTGCGGCTGAAGATGAGCGTTCCGTTGTTGGTGACATCTCCGTTGATAGAACCACCGGCGCCAGCATTGCCCAGCCGCAAGGTTCCGGCCGCAATGGTCGTTCCGCCGGTATAGGTGTTGGTATTGGTGAGCGTCAGCGTGCCGTCACCGTCCTTAATCAGCGCGCCGGTACCGCTGATCGACCCGGCAAGCGTCAGCGTCGTCAGATTGTCTGTATCGAGCGTACCACCACCGGCATTGAGCAAAACGCTGCGCGCCGAATTGAAGCTGGCAGTACTGTTGAGCGTGCCGCCGTTCAAGGTGATCCCGCCAGCAGCGTCACCCAGATTCGCGTTGTTTGAAACCGATAGCACGCCGCCATTGATGACCGTTCCGCCCTGATAGGTGTTGGAGCCGGTCAGCGCCAACGTGCCCGCACCCGTCTTGGTGAGCGATCCGGATCCGCCGATTGTGCCATTGAGCATCAAGCTGTCGAGCGTATTGAACGTGCCGCCAGCACTGGCGATCGTTACCGTGCGGTTCGAGACAACTGCGGCCGTATTGCGCAGTGTACCGCTGTCAAGGCTGAGCGTCCCTGCGGCCGCGCCGAGATTGGCGTCTGCGGATATGTCAACAATGCCGCCATTGACAGCAGTACCGGAGGTATAGGTGTTGCTGCCTGACAATACCAGGGTACCGAGGTCTGTCTTTACCAGTTGCGTCGCACCGGAAAGATCCGACGAGATGGTGGCAACGTAACCTGCTGAAGCACTCGTGCCGTCGCCGACGCGGATGACCGACTGGAGACCAGCCTGCGTGCTGTCGTCGACCAGCGCGATGCCGTCGCCATTCACCACATAGCCATTGCTGGCAAACTGCATGCCGAGCGCTGCGACCGACCCGCCGGCGTCATAGACGGTCACCGTGCCGGCCGTTCCCTGGAAGATGGCAAAGCTGCCATTTGCAAAAGGTGCAGCAAAAATGCCGCTACTGTCGGTCCAGTTCTGGTCGCCCGCGGCGCGCCAGGTGCCGTTGCCGCCATTGACGGCTCCGTTTGAATGCGGGCCGGCATCGCCGTCCCAATAGCTGAGTTCAAGTCCGGCCGAATTGACAAGGTTGACCTGATTGGCAACCGAAGTCTGCACGAAATAGTCGGGATCGGTGACGTCGAGCCCGTTGTCGGCCAGCGTTCCGCCATAGGTGAAGACGCGATAGACGCCTGGCCCGAACGTGCCGCCCGGCGTTTGGCTGACGTTAAGCGTCCCGTCGAGCGACAGGTTGCCGCCGACGTTGATGAGGTCGTTGAACGGACCGCCGGGCACATTCGCCTGGCCGAAATTGATGTTGAGGTTGGAATTGCCGAGCGCCAGGTTACCGTTGATGGTCAGTGTCCCCGGGGCATTGCCCAGATCGCCGGGACTGAGCGTGCCGCCGTCGGCGATCGTGACGCTGCCCCCGATGATGCCGGTGCCGCCCAGAGTGCCCGTCGCCGAGACATTGGTTGGTCCGCTCGCGCCGGACTGGTTGCCGTCGACGAAGAGAGTACCGGTAGTGACGTTGGTCGCCCCGGAATAGGTATTGGCGCCGGTAAGCCTCGTAGTGCCGCTACCGAGCTTGTTGACTGAACCCGTGCCGGAAATGACGCCGGCAAAGGCATAATCACTGTTCAGGTTGAAAGCGAGCGTGCCATTGTTGGCGACAGTCGGCGTCGTCAAGCCACCCGCTACCACGCCGTTGCCCACCTGGAGCGTCCCTGCCGAAATAGTCGTGCCGCCGCTGTAGCTGTGATTGCCGGTGAGCGTCAGCGTGGCCGTGCCCTGCTTGTTGAGGTTCTCGAAACCGCTGACATAGCCGCCGTCTAGCGTTCGAGCTGCGTTGTTGATCACCTGCAGCGTGTCGCCCGCCCCCGTCTCGCCGCCGGTGCCGGCATTGACACCGGTGCCGCCGAATACGGCGGTGTCATTGAGCGCCAGCGTATCATTTCCGGCGCCGAGATTCAGCGTGGCGGCACCCGTGTTGAGGGTGCCACCCACATTGACGACATCGTTGCCGGCACCGAGGTCTCCATTGGCCCGCAACGTGCCACCGGCATGAACGATGATCGTGCTCGAACCGGCGTCCCCCGTGATCGTGGACGTGGCGGCAGCCGGCCCCTGCACCGTACCGTTCACCGTCAGCGTGCCGGCACCGTTGATGGCGATGGTCGAGGTGGTCAGGTCGCCGTTCACCTGTAGCGTGCCGGCACTGATGCTGGTCGCGCCTATGGCGTTGCCTGCCGCGGTGAGCACAGTTGTTCCGGTGCCGACCTGCGCAATACTGCCTGGGCCGCTCAGCGTTCCCGTGAAGTTGAAGGAGTCGCTGCGGTTGAATGACAACGTCGAGGTCGGGGAATTGACGATCACGTTGCCAGCCCCGGCATTGCCTGATGTGCCACCATTTCCGACCATCAGATTGCCATTGTTGATAACGGTGTTGCCGGTGAAGGTGTTGTTGCCGGTCAGCACCCAGGTGCCGCTGTCGTTCTTGGCCAGCGTTGTGACGCCAGTGCCGGCATTGCCGATCGATCCGGCGAGCGTGTTGTTGCCTGTGTTGGTGCCGCCGAGCGCGATCGTGCGCGCCTGGTTGAGGCCTGCCAGGGTCACCGGTCCCGTGTCGGTGAAGACCACTGCACCGGTGCCCGAGGATTCGACGAAGGTGGTGCCCGCCGAAAGCGTGAACAGGCGGTTGGTGGTATCACCCGCGCCGGTGTAGCGCAACGTTGACCCATTGCCGATCACCAGATTGGACGCGGCGGCCGACGACGCGCCGACGCTGCTCGCCAAGCCGCCGTTACTCAGCTTGTCGACGCCGAGCACGCCGCCGTTGATCGTGGTGATGCCGGTGTAGGTGCTGCTCGGATTGTTGAGAATCCAGGTGCCCGTGCCGGTCTTGGTGAGCGCGGTGGTGCCGCCAGCCGGGTCGTCAAGCCGGGCTGAAAGCCTATTGTCACCCGTATTGGAGCCCGCAAGCGTCAGGGTGCGGCTGCCGCTCCCGGTCAGCGCGACCGGCGCCGTGCTGGTGAAATTTATAGCGCCGGTGCCGGAGGCGTCGAGGCCGCCGCCACTGCTGCCCAATGTGAATTGTCGATCGGTACTGCCGGCTGCGCCGATATATTGCAGCGTACCACCATTGAGCACGAGATTGCCCGCGCCAGAGGTGGAAGCGCCGATCGAACTGTTGATGCTGCCGTTGCTGAGGCAGGCGACCTGCAGCCAGCCGGACGCCACTGTCGTGCTGCCGGTGTAGCTGCTGTTGCAGCCCGCGAGCACTTGGGCTGCCCCTGGGCCGCCAGACTTCACGACGTTTCCTGTACCCTCGATCGTTCCGGAATAATTCAGGTTGCTGCCGTTAGTGATCGTCAGCGTCGCGCCGCCCAACAGCACATGGCCAGGGCCCGCAACGCTCTGAAGGTTCAGTACGCTGTTGTTGTTACCCGCGAGATCCAGCGTTGCGTCTGCGCTGTTGAACGCCATGCCGCCGGTTCCGAAGGCGCTGGCGGAGCCCGCGCGCAACGTGCCGGCATCGACGACGGTACCACCGCTGTAGTTGTTCGTGCCGGAGAGTGCGAGTGTGCCCGGACCAAATTTCCTGAGCCGGCCCGCACCGGTGACTTGACCGGTGAACCCGAGCGTCGTCGTGCCGGATGAGACGGAAATGCTGCCGTCACCGCCGCCAAGGGTGAAGCCGCGGTTGGTCGTGACATTGGTTCCCGTATAGGCTAGGGTCCCGCCGGTAAGGACGAGATTGGACGAAGCGCTGCCGGACGCACCGATGCCGCTTGCAAGGCCGCCATTGGCGAGACAGTTCACGCTCAGCGTTCCGCCGCCATTCACTGCGGTGGCGCCCGTATAGCTGTTGTTGCAGCCTGTGATCGCCTGAGTGCCACCCCCCATCCGCGTGAAGGCGCCGCTCCCACTGATCGTGCCGGTGAAGATGCCATTGGCACCGCCCGAGGTGAGCGTCGCCGAACCCAGAATGACATTGCCAGCGCCGTTGAGCGCGCCGACAGTGTTGGAAAAACCGGCAAGATCCAACGTCGCGCCTGTGGCGACATCCATCAGCGCGGTCTGATTGCCGAAGGCCTGAACGGAGCCGGCGCGCAGCGTGCCGGCACTGACCGTCGTTCCACCCTGATAGAGATTGGTGCCGGACAGCACCAGCGTGCCGGCGCCTTGCTTGACCAGGCCGCCGGCGCCTGTCGCCACGCCGCTCATCGTCAGCGCGGTCGCAGCGTTGCTGACATCGATCCGGCCGTTGCCCGTTCCCAGCGTGAAGCCTCGATCGGTGCTGGCCGTTCCGCCGGTATATTGCAGTCCGCCCGTGCTCTGGAGCACGAGGTTCGTGGAATCCGCAGTCGACGCGCCGAGGCCGCTCGCCACACCGCCGTTCGCCAGCGTGTTGACCGAGAGGGTGCCTGCCGACACAGTCGTGACGCCGGTAAAAATATTGGCGGCGTTCGCCAGCGTCAGCGTGCCCGCGCCGGTCTTGATCAGGCTGGCGTCATCGGAGCCGACGACCACACCGCCGAAGGTCAGGTTGGCGCCGCTGTTGTTGACCTGGATCGTTCGGGATGGACCGCCGTTCGTAAGCGTGAAGCCGCGATCGGTCGTCCCCGCACCTATACCTGTATATTCCAGGGTGCCGCTCTCGATCACCAGATTCGCGGAATCCGCCGTCGATGCGCCGATACTGCTTGCAACGCCGGCATTGGCGACGCTGGCAATGGCGAGCGTGCCGCCGCTGAGCGTCGTTCCGCCGGCGTAGGTGTTGGCACCGGTCAGCGCGACTTTACCGGTGCCGCCCTTGATGAAGCTGGTGGCGCCGCCATTGTTGACGATCGTCGATGCGATCGTGAACGTGCCGGTGCCCGTACCATTGTGAAGGGCGCCGAAGGGGCTGCCGCCGGCGCCGCCGGTGAGCGTGCCGCCAGTGATCGTCTGGCTGGCATTGCCAACGCTGGAAGCCAGGATGATCGTGCCGCCCACACCGAGCGTGTTGCCGCCGCCAATGGTGACCGTGGAATTGGTCGCGGCGGTATATTTGAGGCCGCCGAGCTGCACGTTGCCGGTGACGGTGTTGAAGAAAGCGGTATTGGCCGCCCCTCCGGCGTCACTGACGACATCTCCGGTCAGCCAGGTGCTCGCATCGTCCTTGTTCGCATAGCTAGTGAAAGCGGTGATGGTGCCCGCTAGCACTTGCGCATGGTCCGTACCGTTGACCGTCGCCCAGCCAAGGGCTCCGTCGCCATTGGTCGTGGTGATCGCGCCGCTGGTGGGCAGCGTGAAATCCGTCAGGCCGCCCGAGTGCGTGAGCGCGCCAAGGTTGAGCGTCATGCTGCCGCCGGCGCCGGACGTCGCAATGATGCGGTTGTTGCCCGCCGCGACGTTCAGTCCGTTGAAGGTCTGACTGTTCGACACGCCAGAAGCGCCGACGAGGGTGAGCGTGCCCCCGGCCATGTTCAATGTCGACGCGCTCGAGAGGATGTTGCTGGCCGGTGCTCCGGCCGCCGCGAAATTCAGCCCCAGCGTGCCGCCATTGATCGTCGTGCCGCCAGTATAGCTGTTTTGCCCGGTAAGCGTAAGCGTGCCGGTGCCCCGCTTCAGAAGGCTTCCGTTGCCGGTGATGCTGCCCGCATAGCTGGTGCTGGCGGCGCCGTTGACCGTCAGGTCGCCGCCGTTCAGCGCCACGCTGCCGCCGGTTCCGCCAAGCGATGTGACCGTGATGTCGTGGGTGTTGAGATCGAGCGTGCCGCCATTGACGGTCACAGCGTTGGGTGCGCCAAAGGCCTGATCGCTGCCGGCCTGCAGGGTGCCGCCCACGACGGTGGTCGCCCCGTTATAGGAGTTCGTCCCGCTGAGCAGCCAGACATTCCCGGCAGCGCCGTTCATGATCACGCCGCCATTGCCGGAAAGCACGCCAGACAATGTGTTGTTGCCCGTAAAGCTGCCGCCAAGGGTGAGGCTGTCGACCGGGGCTGCGGCATTGAATGCCACTGTGCCACTGAGGGCGAGCGCGCCGTTACCGTCGTTGAGGACACTGTTGGCGCCGTTGAGCCACAGCCCGCGATTGGTGCCGCCGCCCGTGCCGGTATAGGCGAGCGCACCGTTGGCGAGCGAGATTGTCGCGGCGCCGGCACCCGTTCCCAGCGAACTGCCGGTGCCTTGGTTGGCCAACGAGCTCGCTCTTACGGTAACGCTCTGGATCGTTACGGCGCCACCAAAGGTGTTGGCACTATTCAATGTAATGTTGCGGTTTGTCCCGCCGCCCATGAATATAAACGGTCGAGCTGGAAGGTTGCTGCTGATGACGCCCAACAGCGCCAAATCTGCGGTCTGCGCATCCAAAATGACGGACGCTGCATACCCTCCTCCTGCGGTTATATCTCCGGTTACCGTTAGCGTGCCGCTTCCCTGATTTCTCAGAGCGGAGGAGCCGGTGAAGGGGGCCATGCTCCAGCCACGGTTTGATGTATCGCCGCTACCAATATAGATGGCGGAGGCGTTGCGGACGTAAACTGCGCCGTTGGCCGCCGTGGTCGCCGCTCCCAGGGCGCTCGTCTCGCCAAGATTGCGGATCGATGTAAAGATCAAGTGGGAGCCATCGGTACCTACCGGACCGGTGAAATCGTTGGTGTCGTCGTTCAGCGTTGTCTGCGCGACCAGGGATAAGCCGCCGGACCCGGTGATGTGGGCAGAGCCGACACCCCCACCAATGTAGGAGGAGCCGGAGAGCAGTGTGACAACGCGACTGCTGGCCAGCGCGCCGGTACTCCGCAAGATTGCCCCCGAAGACAGATTGATAGTATTGCTCGCGGCGCCGAGCGACGAATCGCCGCTGACGTTCAGGGTGCCTGCAGAGATGTTGATGCCGCCGGCGAAGGTGTTAGCACCGGTGAGGTTCAGGGCGCCTGCGCCCGCCTTGGTCAGCCCCGCGCTCCCGGCTATCATCGAGTTGACCGTGGCGGTGCCGTTGGTGGTGATCGTCGGTGTCGCGCCACCCAGCGTCAGGGTGCTTCCGGTGAGTGTATATGTTGTGCTGGCATCAAACGTCAGGTTGTGGACGGTGATCGGCACTCCCAGGTTCACCGTGGCGGCGGTGGCTCCGCCAAAAAAAGCGTCGTCCAGTGCGCCATTGCTCCAGGCGCCATAGGGGCCGCTGACGCCATCCCCGTTGGGGCTCCAGAAAGACGCGCTTGTGTCCCATGTGCCCGTACCGCCGCGGTTGGCTGCGGTGCCGTTAGGATCCCAATATCTATCGGCAGCACTCGCCGAACTTGCAACAAGAGCCAGAAGCAGCGTCGCGGTCAGGATGCGTCCCACCGCAGCACGGGGCGCTGCTGAAACGCAATGGGAAAAATTAGGCGCAAAGCTCGCCGCCTTGCCCTTCCACTTCGTCATGCGCCCGCCCTGCAACATGCGTGTACGGAGGATATGTCTGGAGGGCAGCGATGGTCCAGAGGTCGAACAACACCCATGAAATTGCGCGTTCACTCGTGCCTGGTTCATATTTACCCGCCTCGCGACCCGATGTCGAAGCTAAAAAAATTTCGGATATGATGAAGATTTGCACGCAGTGTCACGCCGAAGACATTCCCATCGAAAGTTCAGAATCGACATAGGGGATCGTCGCAAAGTACCCCAAGCTCTGGTCTTGCGGGCCGATCGCCGAAAGGCCAAAGCTGTTGTGGCCCGCATCGAGGCGCAGCGCTGCCACGCAGGCAACGGCGAGGCGTTTTTGCTTTCGGTTGTACAGAAGAGACCCCATAGTCCCGCTCATGCTCGCCCACCCGTGAGAAACGTCTTGGCTACCCAATACCAAGCAATTGTTCAAAACTGCAACCACTGGTTGTCCGCACATAGGCCTGCAATGGAAGGATTCTTGTGCCGTTGCTCTAGAGCAACAGCGACGATGCGGTGGCGATGTCGGCTCCGATCCCAGGTGGCAGCCAACGTCGATCGACGGGGTCACATTATTCTTGTGCAGGGTACAAATCTGTCGCCGACACCACCGTCATCCGGACGGCGAACTGTCATTGTGCCGGCGCAGGAATCATGCCTTCGTCCAGCGGCCACTATCTTGCCCCCGTCCCCTATAAACGATCCATCGGCTCTCGGCTCCGAACTGGCGTCGCTCAGACGTACCATTGCCGGACGTTCTCATGCTCACGCAACGAAAGCGGCCGGTACGGCTTCATAACATCATGGTGGAGGACAGCGCGGGCCTCGAAGCGCCTTGCAACCGATTCATGCAGCGTTGCGGTCGGCACGATGTCCGTTAGCCTGACGCCCGCGCATCGCAATAGCCATGACTGACGTTCGTCGTGCTGCGGACCAGTCGGATCGGGATAAAGGTGCGTGTAGCGTGGGTCGAATTTCAGTCCTGTGCTGGCCGCCGCGTCCAGCATCCATTGCAGCGAGATATCCGATAGCCGAGCCTCGTTCTCCGGGTAGCTGCCGCCAATTGCCGGATGGTTACCGGCAAACCAGTACTGCTCGAACCAGTTGACCCCGCTCTCATCGGGCTGGTTGGCAACGCCTTCGGTTCCCCTGCCAACGCGCTGAAACGTCTTGCGATCCTCGTCAATGGAGACGGCGTGGCCGGCATATTTGACGCGCGGGCTGAGCCGGTTGTCGTAGAAGTTCATCACCATTTCGGTGAGCGTGAAGGTCTGCCAGAGCGGGTATCCCGGAAGAGCACCAGGCATTTTGAAATGCGTGCGTGCATACCAAACGCCAAAGAAAAGTACAGCCGCGCCGCCAAGAACGACCATCCACAGTCGCCATGAAAGGGGCCAGATCGACAGCAGGTACGCTAAGCCGGCGATCAGAAAGAGCCCGATGACCCCGAGTACAACGACCACGATGGGATTGGCCAGAGACGCCACGGTGTCGAACACGCCGATGAAATAGGGCGCCTCTGTTGGTTCGGTCTCGTCGCCGCTGCCGTGCTTCTTTCCGAGAACGTGAGGCGAGCAGCCTGCGCTGCTCAAGTAACTCTTTTTCGCGCGAACAGGCCTTGTCCGGATGGACCGATGCCGTGTGCTGGTAGACGTTCATCACGGCTTCCCTCGCGATCTTCTTGGAAGTCGTGATCACGGGACCCGGCATCTGCGTCGGGACGCCGCAAAAAGGCCAGTGCGCCACCCAAACACCGGACGGTATAGGCACCCCGGCTGAAGCCAAAAAGGAGGATGCGATCGCCCGGCTCCCACATTCGGATGATCGCCGCATAACAGTCGACAACATTGCCGGTGAGGCCGAGACCGGTGGCTTGACTGATGACGTTGTAGACGCGGCGGTACAGTCGGAGAAAGAAGTTCTCGCGGGTAGGGCTGTGCTGCTTTCATACAGCAGGAAACATGCGCTGTTGCGAGAGGCTTCCGTCGCATTGCTTTCTCCCGTCAATCAACAAATGTCTCCGCGTCTGATATCACTGCAGGCCGACGTTTGGTCTTATAAAACAAGCTCTCGCCGCAATATCTCCAGCCATTCCATGGCATTAACGCCATCATGAATTGTCGGGGCAGCAGTCGACGCACCGCCGAGGGCCGGAACCACATCGGTCAAGAGTGAGTAATAACCCTTCGGATCTTCGTTCGCCGCTGCCGTAAAATTTGGCTTCCATGTCAGAGTGTCGACATCGTCGGCGAGTGTCGCGTCAGGATCATCGATTTTGAAGGGCGGATTGCGGTTCCACCGCACCTCAATCACGTCATCCACCTCGATACGCTGGTGGTCACCCATCAACTCGATGCGTTCGACCGGCGTGCCCCGCGACTGGATCGTACCCATCGCGATATTTCCAATGGCGCCGCACTCGAACTCGAACCCGACGTGGAAAAGTACCCTGCCCGGCGTTTTTTCCACTTTTCGCGCTGAAATGGTTCGCACCGGCGACACGAAGAATGACACCAGATCCATATAGTGCACGCAGTGATGCAGGAAGAAGCCGGTATAATCGACATTGCCGGTAAAATATCCCGGCGCGGTCATGTAGTATCCGGTAAGGCCAAGCACCGGCCCAAACCGCCCCGACTTGATGATGTTGTGGGCAATCTTGTTACCGACCGAATACCGTTTCATGAAACCAACAAGCAACGGCTTCCCAGCGCGCTCCGACGCAGCACGAAGCTCGCGCGCGCCAGCCGCTGTTCCCGACGGGGGCTTTTCCATAAACACAGGCAGACCCCGATCGAGCGCAAGCTTGCCGAAATGCAGGTGATGATCCGGTCCCACGGCCATGCCGATGGCATCGATACCGGGCATACGGATCAACTCCTCGGCGTCGCTGGTCAGGCGCGCAACGCCAAACTGCCGGCCCGCATCGCCAAGACGCTTGCCATCGATATCGCACAGTGCGACGATTTCGACATCATGGCGGACCAATTGGGGAAGTAGCATCTGGGTCGCGTGAATGCCGCAACCAATCCAGCCGATTTTCAATGTCATCGCCGGTATCCCGTCAGTGTGAGATGGGATTTTATGAAGGCGGCGCTCGCCGCAAGGCGCTGGCTTTCGTCCTCATGCGGTGGGCGCCACTGCGCGAATGGAACGCCAAAACGATCATCATTGCGGCGGAAAGGCTCAAGCGATACCGGGCCTTTATAATGCACTTCGTGCAGCGCCCGACAAACTGCAACCCAGTCGGTCGAACCTGTGCCGGGGAAGCCGCGATGATTTTCGTTGGCCTGGAAATGCACTAGGTGCTCCCCGCCAAGCCGGATGGCCTCGGGGATCGACGCCTCCTCCATGTGCATGTGAAACGTGTCCAGCATCAATTTGACTGCCGGATGGTCCACTGCATCGAGCAGCTCCTTGGCCTGTTGTGTCGTGCACAACACATCGCTTTCGAAGCGATTGAGCGGTTCGACGGCGAGCAGAATACCGGCCTTTGCAGCGTGATCGCCCGCTTCCTTCAGTCCCGCGACACAGCGGTCCTTGCGCGCCAACCGCTCCCCTTCGGTTACCGGTACTGGCGCACGCCCGGCGAACACCAATGGGTTGCCGGTCAGAGGGCCGCCAACAACGGTCGCCCCGAGTTCCGCCGCGCAGTCAGCCGTATAGCGCAGGTAGTCTATGCCGGCGCGGTGGGCATCTTTCTCGTGCGATGAAAGGTTGCGCTGCAGATTGACGCGCGCGGCGAGGACGACGCCAAGTCCTGCATCGTCCAGAGCGCGCCGGGCTTCGGCAAGATCGATTTCGCCAGGCTCGGGCACCAGGAGTTCGACGAAGTCAAAGCCAAGCTCGCGCATTTTCTTGAAGAGATGGAAATGCTCGGCGATGAACGGCCTTGCATATTGCATGGAGATCAATCCGATGGGATTCATCATGGGTCCTTCTTTGATATTAACAAGAGTCATCCCTTCACTGCGCCCTGGGTGAGGCCGCCGATAAGCCGGCGCTGAACGAGAAGGAAAAGCAAAGTGGCGGGAAGCGCACCGACGACACCGCCGGCAGCGAGCAGACCCCATTCGATCTGGTATTCACCTATCAGCGTCTGGATCGCCACGGTAACGGGGCGAACGTTGCGGCCGCCAAGCGTCAGGGCGTAGAGATATTCGTTCCACGCGGTAATGAAGATATAGATGCCTGTCGAAATGATGCCGGGCATGGCCAGCGGCAGAACAACGCGGCGCAACGCTTGCAGCCGGGAACAGCCATCGATCATCGCCGCTTCGTCGAGACTGCGGGGAATAGCGCCGATGTAACTCCTCAGCATCCAGACCGCGAACGGAATGGCGACAGTCGAATTGGCAAGGATCAGCGCAAGATGCGTATCGAGAAGACCAACCTTCCGCATCAGGATAAAGAGCGGCAAGATCAGGAGCACGATCGGGAACATGTTGACGAGCAGAAACTGCAGCATGACCAGCTTGCGGCCAGGGAAGCGGAAACGCGACAGCGCGTAGGCCGCAGTGACCGAAACTGCAAGGCCGAGGACGACAGTACCCGCAGCAATGATCAGACTGTCCAGCATATTGCCGAGAAACGAGGTCTGTTCCAGCAGGCGGATATAATTGTCCATGCTCCACCCCGCCGGAGACAGGGATACGCCAGACGCAGATAATTGCGCGGTCGGTGTCAGGGACGTCAGGATCATCCAGACGAAAGGGCCCATGGCGAGCATTATGATGAAGCCGACAGGAATATCCGTCGTGAGAATCCGACGAAGCGTCGAGGGTTTGTTCATCGTTCTACCTCGCGCATGGTCCGGACGATATAGGCGGCCACGATGGCGCCAAGAAGGATCGTGAACGTAACGGCAATGGCGGTGCCATAGCCGAAATCGAGATTTTGCCGGGCCTTGATAAACGCATAGAGCGGCAATGTGTGCGTGGCATAACCCGGGCCGCCACCTGTCATGACGAAGATGACGTCCATGGAATTTGCCACCCAAATGATGCGCAGCAGACCTGCCGTCGCCAGCACCGGTGCGATCCCCGGAAGTGTAATATGGACGAACTGACGCCAGGTGCTGGCCCCGTCGATAGAGGCGGCTTCGTACTGGCTTTGGGGTATCCCCTGCAGACCGGCAAGGATCATCACCGCGAAAAACGGAAAGCCCTGCCAGGTCAAGGTTGCAATCACCGCATAGAGCGCGAGATTGGGATCGGCAAGCCAGGGCACGGTTGAATGAATGATCGACAGGTAAATTAGGATGTCATTGAGCACCCCGGTGGTTGGATCATAAATCCAGCGCCACATCAACGCTATGACAACGCTCGGCAAGGCCCACGGAATTATGACGAGAGCACGTGCCAGACCGCGCCATGGGAACTCGCGATTGAGCAGGAGCGCGGCGACCAGGCCAAGCCCCATCTGCAACGGCACCGTCAAGCCGATCCATATGGCCGTATGGCCGAGTGAAGTCCAGAATACCGGGTCATGCAAGAGCTTGATGTAGTTGCCGAAGCCCACGAACCGGCCGGCGTTGGGCTTCCACAGGACCAGGTCGTAAAAGCTGGTGACGAGCGCTTGAACCATCGGGAAGAAAACGATGAACACTGTCACGAGCACTGCCGGCGCCAGCAGGGCGTACGGCATCAGCCGGCTGCGCAGCGGACGAACCTGCGTGAGATCGTGAGGTGCTGATGGTGCAAGCGTTGACATGGACAATCTTACTTTCCAGGGTGTCGACCAGTATTCGGAAACCCCTCCCCGCTACTGCGCGAAGAGGCTTTCAAGCTGCTGCATCATCTGTTGCGAGGTGATTTGGCCGGTGAGCGCTTGCTGCATCGACGTTTGCCACGCAGTATTGACGAACTCCGCTGTCGCGGTGCTTTGCGGCAGCACGTGAGCAAACGGCAGAGACTGGACCGTGGCGTCAACGAAACGGCGTTCATGCAGGGTCCAATGCTCAGAACCGCTCTTGGTTACAGTCATCTGGCCCGTCGCCTTGTTGAAGGCTACGTTGTTTTCACCCTCGGCAAGAAAGGATATCCACTTCCAGGCAGCATCTTTAACCTGTGACGACGAGAAAATCGCCAGGGATTCATCGCCATAGGAGGTCCATTGCTTGCCGCCGCATTTGGGGGCGGGAACAGCGGAAACCTTGTCTCCCAACGCTTTGACCAAATCATTGGATGAGCCAATATGATGAATGGTCATGGCCGTCTTGCCAGCCTTGAACGCTGCGACGATTTCCTGGAAGCCGTCATTCGGAGCCGATGGCGGGATAACCTTGTCTTTCTGGAACAGATCGATCACCCACTGATTGGCCGCGACAGCTTCAGGGTTGGTAAGACCGCCCGGCTTGAGTTCCGCGCCTTGCGAAAAGACGAATGTTCCCCACTGATCCCAACCGCCCTTGCCGCCGCGCAGGCCAAAACCATATGTGTCAGGCGCTTTGGTCAATTTCTGCGCTGCCGTGCGGAAGTCTTCGCATGTCACCGGAGGATTGAGGCCAGCCTCCTTGAATAGATCGGCGCGATAATAAAGATAGAGCACGACGTACTGGATCGGCAGGTAATACTGTTGCCCATCCGGTCCCTTGTTCAATTCCAGCAGATTGTCGAGAAGATCAGCTTTGCCTGGCCAAGCGTTGATGCGGTCGCCAATCGGCTCCAGCGCGCCCATTTCGGCCAGTCGCGGCTGCGCAAAAAGCTTGACCATCCCGGCGTCCGGCGCATTGCCGCCAACCAGGGAGGTATACAGATTGTCGTAGTAGCTGTTCCACGGAACATTTTCCGCTTCAATTTTGATATCGGGGTTTTTCGCCTCGAACTTCGCCACGAGATCCGACATCGGATTTTCCGGATTGTCGAAATGATACCAGAACCGCACCGTTTCGGCCGCATTGGCGGCGCTCACCGCCAGACCGGCCATGAATGCGCAACTGATACCCAGTTTCTTGAGAATGCTCATTGTTTCCTCCACCTTTGTTATGGGTCGTCAACTGCCGCGGATCATTCCTCGAGCAGCCTCCCCGGCCGCCAAAAGCGCCTCCCGCGCAGCAGCCAGTTCATTCGTGTTTTGCAGAAATCCATGCGTTACCCCCGGCACAACAGTGAGGGGATCGTTGCGGCCAACAGCCTTCAGCCTGTCAGCGAACAAAAGCGTGTCGGACAAGAGGGGATCGACGCCAGCGGCCAGGAGATAGAGCGGCGGCAATACGCGCAACACATCGTCATCGGCGTGTAGCGGCGCCGCCAACGAATTGCGGCGGGCATCCTCATCCGCGCAGTACCAGTTCCAGTATCGCTGCATCTTGCCACGCGTCAGACCGGGCCCCTCGGCAAACTGCACATAGGACTCCGTAGTGAAGTCGGCATCAAACGCGCCGTAGAACAGAAGCATGCCTGACGGCAGTGAACGTCGATCTTTCTCTTCGTGCAGGACGGCTGCAAGCGCGAGATTGGCCCCCGCTGAATCTCCTGCGATGATTAGCGGTCCCGCAGATATGCCTGCTTCTGCAGTCGCTGCGAATGCGGCACGCAGGCAGGCGACAACGTCGTGTAGGCCCGCTGGAAATGGATGTTCCGGGGCAAGTCGATAATCGGGAACAAGCACGGGCAGCCCGGTTTCGTTGGCGAGAACCCGGGCACAACGCTCATGCGTTTCAGGACTGCAGAACGCGAACCCTCCGCCGTGAACGAAAAGTACCGCACCGATGCCCGCATCATGCGGCACAAGTACCCGCATGCGGCAATCCTGGGAACCAAGTTCTGTGTTGGCAGCAACGATGACGTCCCGCGTCCGAACAAGCGGCGGCAGGTTTACATTGTTGCGCTGGTTTGAACGTTCGGATTGCGCCCTGCCTTCTTCCGGTGGCAGCAAAGTGGGATCAGGCAGCGGCCCCAACTCCTCTTCGACGCGCAGCAACAAAGCGCGCATTTCTGCCGAAAGTTCATTGGAAAAACCCGCCGCGTTCATTGATCAGCGTCCGGAAACACCGTCGGCCCGAAGTCGACAATCGTCGCGATATGATGATGCAGGGCTTGCATTGCCGCGGCCACATCGCCCTGCTCTATCGTTTCAACTATGACGCGGTGGCGTAGTGCTGTCGCCATCAGATCGCGGGAACCGATACTTCTTGATATTTTGAAGCGATGGTTGTGAACGAGACACCGGTGCAAGATCGGATCGAGCGCCGGCAGGTCCGCGTCGCGAAAAATCCGCCGATGGAAATCCCGGTCGAGCGCCGCGAGCTGGAGTTCGTCGCCGCTATTTGCAGACTCTGCCATATCGTCCGCAAGTTCCTGAAGATCGGAAACGAGAGTCCGGCTCTTGTGGCGCAGCGCGCGAACGATGCCATTACATTCGATCTGTTGGCGCACGCGAAACATTTCGACGGCTTCATCGACCGTGCAGGCAGATACCTGCGTGCCCCGGTGGCCCTGACGTCGCACCAATCCTTCTTCCTGCAACTGCAGAAGGGCTTCCCGAATGGTACCCTGACTGCACTGGAACCGCGCCGCCAGATCAAGCTCTGTCAATGGCTCGCCGGCGCGCAACTCTCCCAGCATGATATCCCGCTTCAATTGATCGAACGCCACGGCCGCCTTTGCCGCAAGCGGACTATAGGAGGAGCGATTTGATCGGCGAGCGATGGTGTCGTCGGGCACTGCAAGCTCTCCTCTTGGTTTGCAGATGACGCTGATATCATTATTGATATTGATATCGATAATTAGAGTCAATAACATATCGGCCGGAGGAATAATCAAATGACCGCGATCAGTCTGAAGCAGATCCGAAAACTCTACGGCACGGTTCCCGTAATCCACGGGGTAAATATCGATGTCGCGAGCGGCGAGTTTCTCGTTCTTGTTGGTCCGTCCGGGTGCGGGAAATCCACCCTGCTTCGAATGATCGCCGGGCTGGAGGAAATCAGCGCGGGTGAATTGAGGATTGGCGACAAGGTCGTCAATGCCCTGCCACCGTCCGATCGCGACATTGCCATGGTCTTTCAGGACTATGCGCTCTACCCCCATATGAGCGTTGAAGAAAACATGGCGTTTGGCCTGAAAATGCGCGGCGAGACGATCAATGAAATTGACACGCGCGTGACAGGCGCGGCCGATATCCTCAAGCTTCAGGATTATCTTGGGCGTCGGCCGGCACAACTTTCGGGCGGCCAGCGCCAGCGAGTTGCAATGGGCCGCGCCATTGTCCGCCGACCAAAAGCATTCCTGTTCGATGAACCGCTGTCAAATCTCGACGCCGCACTTCGCGTCGAGATGCGGCTTGAAATTGCCAAGCTGCATCGCCGCATGCGGGCGACGACCGTCTACGTCACGCACGATCAAGTGGAGGCTATGACGCTCGCTGACCGGATTGTCGTTATGAACGCAGGCAACGTCGAACAGATCGGGCATCCGCTTGACCTTTACCGCAAGCCGGCAAGTCTCTTCGTGGCACGCTTCATCGGCAGTCCGACCATGAATACCTTCCGGGTGAACGTTCTCCATTCCACTGCGAACAATCTCGTCCTGCAATTGCCGGCAGGCAACGTCGCTATAGGACCTGGAGACGGACCGCACGTGTCAGCAAAGGAAATTACCTTCGGCGTCCGTCCGGAAGACCTGACCGTCTGCGACGCCAGCGAGAGCTGGTTCACCGGCGAATTGGCGGTGGTCGAACGCCTTGGCAGCCAGACCTTCGGTTACCTCGATGCTGGCACAGACAAGCTCGTCACCGTCGAATTCCCAAGAGCAACAGAAGTTCAGGTCGGCGATCGGATTTCGGTCCGGGGGGAAGCTCGAAACATCCATCTTTTCGATGGCCAGAAGGGACAACGGGTCAATTGAATGAACCCACAAAGGCCGGGGGCGAACCTTGCAGTCCTTTATAGGCCAACCAGACTTCACCGGCCCCCGACATTTATAGGATATCAATCAAAAACGCGACCGGACCTGAACCACAGCGACCCTAGGGTGATGTGGTTCAGTCCCGTAGCGGCAGCGCCATGTCTGTCGATGTCGAAGTCGGGTATGGAAATGCTGATCATCGTGCTGTCTATCGCGCTGCCATGACGGTCGCATCGGTGCTGCGATCGACTCCGAAATCGTTCGGAAGACCCAAGGGAAATAGTCGGGATCGTGCAAGACGCCCCCACGCAGGAGCATAGCCATCACGTGGGACAGGTGCTCTTGCCCCTCAGGATTCTTTGCCGAGTCCTGTCTCCGATCACCCTCAACTGATCAGCTGATCTCTTGTCCTGCACGACCTCATCACCAATCTTCTGACCTCATTGAGGCTGGGAAATCCTGCACGCTCAACCGCAGAGATATGGACAAACACGTTTGTGCCCCCGTCGTCAGGCTGAATAAAGCCAAAGCCTTTTGTCGAATTGCACCACTTGACGTATCGCTTGTCAAAACAAGGCCAAAGTCTTGAACCGGTTATCCGCTCATTGAAGGCATGGGACGACGCTCATCTCGATACCGCGGCAAGCGGCTGAAGCAGTCGGTCGCAATCGCGACGATATTTGCTCGGTGTCTGGATCTTCAATAGACGAACGCCAATGGCAATCACCAACGTGGGTGTTGCAGGCAAGTCAGTTGGCGAGCCTTTCGACGACAAGGGCAAGAAGAGCACGTAATCGCGAAAGCCTGCGCATATCGCGATGGTAACCGACAAAGGTATCGCGGCCGGGAGGCGAATCATCCATTCTTACCGCGGTGATCCCGGGCAAACGATCCGCAAGCGGCCGCGGTAGTACGGCAAGTCCTGCGCCCTGCCGGCACAACTCGGCCTGCACTTCTCGGCTGTTACTGCGCAAGACGATTTCCGCTGCCGGCAGCTTCTCTTTCAGCCATATCGCGTCGGGCATTTCTGCAAACGCCGTATCCATCGTGATGACGCGCAGACCTGCGCCGTCGCAGCCCAGATCGATGTCCGTGCCTTCTGCCGCGTAAAGCGCATAAGGTATTCGAAGCAGCCGACGAGAGATGATCTCAGGCTCTTCGAATGGTGTGATCCTGAATACAAGATCCGCTTCCCGCCGCGGCAGGCTGTAAAGCCGCGAATCGGTGAGGAGTTCGACGCAGTCCCTTGGATGGTTGCGTCCGAACTCCGCAAGTACCGGCGCGAGCATATAGGTGCCGAACCAGTCGGAGGACGACAGCCTCAGAAGACCTTCCAGCTGGACCTGGCCTCCGGCGAGTTGCCGTTCCACAGCAAGCGCTTCTTCTTCCATTCGTTCGGCATGTCCAAGGACGGCCGTGCCTTCGTCTGTCAGAACGAAGCCGTCGGCAGTGCGCTGGAACAAAGTCTGTCCAAGCGCCGATTCCAAAGCGCGCAATCGCCGTCCCATGGTCGGCTGCGTCTGCCCCATACGCTTCGCCGCGCCTCCGAGTGTCCCCGTACGCGCGATCGCCAGGAATATTCGAAGGTCACTCCACTCCATCATTCCACCCAATAACAGCGACTGCAAGGCAATGACAGGCCCATAGCATGACCGTGGAACTCGTCGAAGAGCTAGATCGCTACCCTGAATCCGTTCGCAGCGCCATCTAGTAAGCGCATGATATCGTGCTGCCATTCCCCGACAAATGATGACACGGTAGATTTTCTGCAGATCGTCGCTATCGGCGCGGATTCGCTCGCCCGCAGCGACGCAAGCCCGTGGGCGCGCCATCCGAGCGTTTGCGACATGGCCGAAACGGTGAACGGCGCAAAGCGCTATCCAAGCCTTGAGCAAACCTCATCGAGCTCCAGGCGGCTATACATCACGCTCCGCCGGCGACTGCCGGGCGTGGACTCATAGAGGTCGAAGACTGTCTATTCGATTTTCCAATTCAACCTACGAGAATTATGCGTTTGCCCGATGGACGTGTCATCGCCATTATCGGGTTAACAAACCGATGGAGACCGACATGAAAGCGCTCGTTCTGAAGGAACACGGCGGGATCGAGAATTTCGAGATTGCGGATCTTCAGATCCCGAAACCCCGTCCCAGCGAAGTACTCGTTCGTATAGCCTCGGCATCGTTGAACCAGATCGACACCAAGATTCGCGGCGGGCTTCTTATTGGGCCGGACTTACCAGCTTAACTGGGCTGCGATTTCGCCGGGACGGTCGAAGCCGTCCACCGCTTCAACAGGCGCGGCGTGTATTTTCGCAGTGCAGATGTTTCGCGGCGGCATCCGTTTACCCAAGCGTGACGATCTGCCCTTCATCGCGACGATCGGCATTCTTCAGATGATGGTGTTCACGGTGTTGGGAGCAGTCGCTATGACCCACCTTCCGGCAGGACGTTCGGCGATCCTGAGTTACACGACACTTCTCTGGGTTACGCCTGCATCTATTTTCTTCTTCCATGAGCGAGTCCCGGCATTGCGTATTGGCGGGATCGCCTTGGCGGCTTTAGGCGTGGCGATCCTGGTGAACCCTTTCGCCATCGATTGGACCGATGCAGGCGTCGTCAATGCCAACGTCATGCTGCTCGCAGCATCGCTGTGTTGGGCGGGCTGTATCCTGCACCTGCGCTACTTCAAGGCGGCCTCGTCAGCTATCGCTCTGGCGCCATGGCAGTTGCTGGTGGCCACCGGCTTGCTTGTACCGATCGCATTCATTTTTGAAGGGCCTTTTACAGGTGACGGTTCCACAACCTTCATTGCGACGACACTTTTTATCGGCCCGGTCGCCACGGCGTTTTGTTTCGCAGCGGTCAACGCCGCAAGCACGTGGCTGCCAGCCACGACCATGTCCACCGCAATGCTTGGTGTCCCGGTCACTGGTGTGGCGCTGTCTCTCGCCTTGTTGGGTGAAAGCATGACGTTGCCGCTTGCGGCCGGATCGATTGCCATTCTCGCAGGGATCGCAGTCAACGCGATATCCCCAAGACACAAGCCAAATAGCTATCCAATTAAACCATCTCAAAATTCAACTGAAGGAGACACACAATGAAAGCCGTCGGATATTACAAGAACCTGCCCGTCACCGATCTCCAGTCCCTGATCGACATCGAGATTGGCAAACCGACGCCTGGTCCACATGACCTTCTTGTCAAGGTTCAGGCCATTTCGGTCAATCCGGCCGACGTCAAGCTGCGCGCCGGTTCCCCCCCGTCCGAAGGACAGGCACGTATCCTGGGGTATGACGCTGTCGGCACCGTCGAAGCCGTCGGAGCGAACGTTGGCTTGTTTCGACCCGGCGACGAGGTTTTCTATGCTGGGGCGATCAACCGCCCGGGCACCTACGCCGAATACCATACTGTTGACGAGCGGGTGGTCGGCCTGAAGCCGAAAACAATCAGTGCCGAACAGGCGGCAGCTCTTCCTCTGACTTCACTCACCGCATGGGAACTCTTATTCGACCGGTTGGGCGTTCCCTACGGTCGCAAGGATCGCAACGAAGCCATTCTCATCGTCAATGGAGCCGGCGGTGTCGGTTCGGTCCTGACGCAGATCGCTCGCCGTCTGACTGGTCTTACCGTGATCGCCACAGCATCGCGTCCTGAAACGATCGCTTGGACCAAGGAAATGGGCGCACATCACGTCATCGACCACCATATGCCCCTCGACCAGGGCTTGAAGGAAATCGGCATTCCCCACGTGCGGTATGTCGCGGGTCTTACTGCGACCGACAAGCACCAGAAGGCGATTATCGAAGCTCTAAAGCCTCATGGTGCGCTCGCCATGATCGACGACCCGGAAACGTTCGATATTGTGCCGTTCAAGCGCAAAAGCCTGTCAGTGCATTGGGAGCTGATGTTCACGCCGACGCTGTACGCCACGCCCGACATCACGGAGCAACACCGCATCCTGACCGAGATCGCGGCTCTCGTTGATAGTGGCGTCATCCAATCGACACTTCAGGAGAATTACGGCACGATCAATGCCGAGAACCTGAAGCGAGCGCATGCAACGCTCGAAAGCGGTCGCGGCGTGGGGAAAATCGTCCTCAGCGGTTTTTAACTCGCCACCTGGATCAGGAAGGAGAATGAAATGTTCAGATATATGATGACCTCTGCCCTCACAGCCGCCGCGTTGTACTCGAGCGCTGGCCTTGGCTTTACTGCGGAAAACACGATCGGCAAGATCGAGACGGTCGCCACTTTCAATGACGCTATGCCGACCGGCGTGTCTGTATCCGGCGACGGTCGCATCTTTGTCAACTATCCGCGCTGGGGCGATGACGTCCCGTTTACCGTAGCGGAGATCGTCGATGGGAAAGCAGTCCCTTACCCAAATGCCGAGATCAACAAGGCCGACCCATCCAAACCTGCCGAAAGCTTTCTCAGCGTCCAGAGCGTCGTGGTGGATCCGGCAAACCGTCTGTGGATCCTGGATACTGCCGCTCCGGGCTTCCAGGCGCCGATAGCCGGCGGTGCAAAGATGGTCGCCATCGATCTTGCGACCAACCAGATCGTCAAAACCATCGTCTTTCCGGCCGATGTCATCCTGCCGAGTACCTACGTCAACGACGTTCGCTTCGATTTGCGTCAGGGCAAGGAAGGAGTGGCCTATCTCACCGATTCCTCAATTACAGGTCCCGGGGGATTGATCGTGGTGGACATTGCAAGCGGCAAGGCCTTTCGCCGGCTGACCGGCGACAAGACGACTTCGCCAGACCCAACGTTCATTCCCGCTATAGACGGGCAGAAGCTGCTTAACCGGCCAAAGGGCGGCAAGCCTACACCCTTCAACGTTGCCAGTGACGGCATCGCTTTGTCCGCGGACGGCGAGACTCTCTATTACTCGCCGCTATCGAGCCGGCATCTCTATTCTGTTCCGGCGGCAGCACTGAGGGAGCTGTCGATCAGCGACTCCGACCTCGCAAAGCAAAGCAAGGACTGGGGTCTCAAAGGGGCCTCGGACGGGCTTGAGGCTGATGACAAAGGCCGCATCTACGGTGGGGATTATGAGAACCACCGGGTGCGAATGCTGGAAAACGGCAAGTGGAAAACCATAGCCCAGAATACGGAAATCCAGTGGCCGGATACCTTTTCTACCGGCAGCGACGGATATCTTTATTTTACTGTGAACCAGCTCGATCGGCAACCAGGCTTTCATGAGGGCAAGGGCCTGCGCAAGAAACCGTACAAGCTGCTGCGCATCAGGATCGATGCAGGCCCGGTCTTGCTGAAATAAAGGAAACAGATCATGTCCCGTGTAATTCGCGTTGGCCATATCGTTTCACGATGCAAGCGCTAGTGGAGGGCGTGCTTCAGCGGCACGGCCTCCAGGTCGAACGTTCCGCCGCACCGCATGAGGAGATGTTCAAGCGCCTTGGACGGGGCGAGGTTGACATGCTCGTCTCGGCCTGGTTGCCATGGAGCCATCAGATCTATCTCGACCCCATTGCTGACGACGTTCGAAAACTTACTGTGCTTTACTCGCCATTCTGCATCTGGGGAGTTCCGGACTTTGTGCCTGTTGATGCGGTGGCAAGCGTCACGGACCTTGTCAGGGAGCCGGTCCTCTCCCGCATGGAAAGATTTGATCCAGGGCATTAATCCGGGAGCTGGTATCAGCCGCTTCTCGCAGGAGATGATCTCCCGCTATGGCCTTGGCAGAGCCGGCTATCACTTCGAAACCGGGACAGAGGCAGACTGCTTCGACAGGTTCGAAGCAGCTTACGGGGAGAACGATGGGTCGTTATTCCACTCTGGCATCCGCAGTATCTGCACAACCGATATAAAATTCGTGCGTGTGATGAGCCGCTTGGATTGCTGGGCACCCGCGACGAGGCGACGCTGCTCGTGCGCAAGGATGCGGAAGCGCTTGTCAGACCTGACGCGCTTGCCGAGCTTTCCAAGCTACACATCGGGAATGATAAAGTAAGTGCGCTCGACGACGAGCTTCGTATGGCGAACCTTGTCAGGTCATGACACGTTGCTTTGACATTACCACCCGCTACAATACCGCTGATCAAGGAAAGGATCAGCGGCAAGTGCGTCATCCGGATTTGGAAATCGACCTCCTTCGGGCTTTCATCGCTGTGGCGGAGACCGGTAGCTTTACGCTCGCCGGCGACGCGATTGGCCGTTCCCAATCGGCGGTTTCGCAGAAGGTGCTTCGTCTGGAGGAAATTCTCCAGATGCGGGTATTCGACCGCAGCAGCCGATCGCTCGCCCTCACCCGCGACGGAGAGCGCATGTTAGTTGCCGCTCGCAAGATGCTCGAGTTAAACGACAGCCTGGTCCGGCAATTGACGCAGCCGATAACGACCGGATCGTTGCGGCTCGGAGTGTCGGAGGATTTTGTTCCGGATCAGTTGCCACGGTTGCTTGCCCGTTTCGGCCGCATCTATCCGGGCGTACACCTGGACCTGATGACCGGACTGAGCGGCGACCTGCTGGCGGCATACGATGACGAGAAGTTGGATGCGGTCATCGCCAAGAAGGACGGTCATGGTCAGCGTGGTAGAGTGATTTGGCGCGAGCCACTCGTTTGGATGGCGTCGGCTGATTACCAGTTGGACTTCACCCAACCCGCGAGGCTGGTGATGCTGCGCGCGCCATGTTCATATCGGGACATCATGATTTCGGCGCTCGACGCCGTACGCCGCGAATGGGTCGCCGTATGCACAGCGAGTAGTCTCATGGGTATCCAGGCCGCGGTCGCAGGGGGGCTGGGTGTGACCGTGCTAGCCGGATCCTTTGTTCAGCAAGGCATGCAGATCCTGCGAGCTCCTGATCACTGGCCAGCCCTGCCGATGACGGAGATCGCTGTACTCGGCGAGGATGGAAAAAGTGGTGACATCGTCCGCTCGCTCGTCCAGTTCCTCACTGAAAACCTGACGGGCAAAGGAGGACCATTGATGGCGGCCTGATGTCGAGGTCGGACGACTCCGGCTAAGCGCATCGGACTTTGCTATTTGCTACCTCGAAGGCCTGCTGTTCTCGCAAGCGTTGTCACTGCCGCTCGATGGCCGACGGATGCGCAAGTTATATCTCGACTGCAGAACAAGGTTCAAGCAAGCCATCTGCTTCTATTGCAAAGGCTTAAGGCGGTCGCGGTCCTGATGGCGCTCCCGATTGGCAATGAGCCCATTAAGCGTTAGTTGAGCGCAAAATGAGGACTCCCTGCTTCAGGCGTACGCCAGGCGGCGGACCAACAAGACGAGATCCGCCTCGGACCAGGGAGAGCTGTCCTATTGAGCGATCGACTTCGAGGCGATCAGTTCAAATTGACTTGGGCGTTCGGGGACGTGAAATACTGGATGGGCCCATTGTGGGTCCCGCTGCAGATCCGAAAGCTTTGCAAAGGCAATCACTGGCGCATTTCCTTTTGCTGAGCCCCGTTGGTCAACTCCACTTCAGTCCTAAAACGATGTGGATCTGGTCAGCGGCACCCACTGCTGCAGATTTTGGCGCATGGAATTGAGCTTTGCGGCTATTCGGTCGTAGGCAATCAGACCCGAGCGCCAGGCGCAGAGGGGCACTGCCTGAATGGATCACATCGAAGATCGCTTTTGCCGCCAGTGCAGGATCGCCCGGCTGCTTGCAGCTAAGCTGAACCATCCGGTTGGAAAGTCCGCTTAGGCTTTCATGGTAATCCCCGATGATGCGTTCAGCCCACGGCGAATTTAGTAGCGTTGTAGACACCCCACCGGCAGATGCAGAAAAACCGCCAAGGGAGGAGATATTGACGATGTTTTCCGATCGGCGTCTGCGAATTCCGGGCAAGGCCGCGCGCAATACGTAGAGCGTCCCTTCAAGATTGGTCGAAAACAGCGCATGCGCTTCTCGGGCGTTCACCTCTTCGATGCCGCCGATCAGGCCGTAACCAGCGTTGTTGACCAGTACGTCGATGCGCCCGAGGATTGGAGAAGGCCCAGCCCTATACGAGGGCTGGGCGCCTGCATCTATGGTCGGCCGATATTGACCACGACCTTGCCACGTGCCTTACGGGATGTGATCAGTTCATGAGCATCGCCAACGGTTTCGAGTGTGAACTCGTTCGGATCCAGGCGCGGGATCAACTTTCCTGCTTCCGCCAGCGCCGTGGCTTCCTGCATGATTTCCCCGTGGTGTTCACGCCCTTCCCCAGTAAGGAGAGGCAGCAGCGTAAACACTCCCGAATAGCTGGCCGCCTTGAACGAAAGCGGGGCGAGAGCATGGGTCCCCCAACCCAAAGCGCTCACCACATGTCCAAAGCGCCCAACTGCCTGAAAAGCGGTATCGAGACTCGGTCCTCCAACGGTGTCATAGACGACGTCGAAGCCCTTGCCTCCGGTGTAGACCTGCACATAATCGCCGACGTCTTGCGAATTGAAGTCGATCGGCGTGGCTCCGAGGGGCTGGATGTAATCAGCTTTTGAACCGGAAGCGCCTCCGTAGACAACTGCGCCCCGTGATATGGCAATCTGGATTGCCATATGACCGACGCCACCGCCAGCACCTAGAATCAGGACGCGCTGCCCATGCTGAACGCTTGCACGGTCAACGAGGCCCTCCCACGCAGTGATGAATATCAGCGGCAGTGCCGCAGCCTCACGCATGGACAGGTTGGCAGGTTTAGTTGCCAGCAATCGGGCATCAACGGAAGCATATTCCGCTAAAGACCCCTGATGGCCACCTACACCCCCCGTCATCCCGTAAACTTCGTCACCACTGCGGAAGGCAGTAACGCCCTCACCCACCTCTTGAACTACCCCAGCGAGGTCAATCCCGAGGATCGCAGGAAAAGGATGCCGTGCGTGCGCGGCGGCTCCGGCGCGGATCTTCGTGTCGAGCGGATTGACGCCGCTTGCGGCGATCCTAACCAGGACTTGTCCCGCAGCCGGCACCGGCCTTTCAATCTCAGCGATCCGAAAGGAAGCATCAGCCGTTTCCAGTATGGCAGCTTTCATTGTGGGCATGTTTCATCTCCATTTGGTTGTGATGACGCTAAGGTAGGCATGCAGGTCAGCGTGAAGAACCGACAATAATGATCGGTCTCTATGCGATTTTGCATGAGGCCGGATGCGCAGTCGAAAATCTCCGGACGACCATTCGTATTGAGAGATGGCCGTAGAGGCCAGCTCTCTGGGATGGGCTTGCTGCGCTGGCACCTGCTGCACCATCTCCTCCATGTCAGGCCGGGCGGCGGGAACCTTGTACGCCATGTCTGTCGCGAGCGTTCAGTCTCAGAATTCGACGGATTAACGGTGTTTGCCCGTTGGTGGCCTTGAGAAAAAGCAATAGACGGCTGTCGTTGGCGAGATCGAACTTGGGTCAAGGTTTCGGAAGGCCCGGCAATGGAGCCCCGGTTCTGAGCGCCTCGAGCACGTTAGCTAATGATGGATGACTGGCTCCCCGGCTATCGGCGCTGGCGACTCGCTGAAGGCAAACCCTACAACGGAAATGTGAATGCTATACCTTCTGACGGGACACGAAAGCCTGTGCTCCACCGTGAACAAACCCGCTCAGAAAAATGATCTTCATCACATGGGTGTTTTGCTTGCCACAAAATCTCGCATCGTCTGCAAAATGAGAAAACCGACGGTTGCTCCAGCGTCCTGTAAACCGCGCGTCTTGTCCTGGAAAGCAGCCGCCTTGCCATGCTGAGCGACCATCGACTTGGTATTCTCCAGGGCATGCGCAGCAACGAGTGTTGCAGCGGAAAGTGCATTCACCAGATCTTCTCCGGAAGCTGCTGCAATTTCCAGGGATGCCGCGATAGGATCTAGGACGTCGAGCAAGGTTTTATCTCCAACTTGGGCTTTGCCGCGGTCAGCAACACCGACGGCAAACGCCCTCCAAAACTTGGCGACCTCTTTGGTTCCCAAAACGCTTGCGCGCTCCAGTGCTTTGCTTGCCCGAATGAAGCCTGTGGCTGTCAGGGTTCCCATGGTCGATGGCGCCGTTTTTGCCATGATCACACCGGCTGTCCGCAGTATTTTGGCGATCGTTGCACCTTCCTCCTCCTTTGACACTGCCTCAGAAGCGGCGGCGAAAGCTTTGTTCATGGTGATGCCGAGATCGCTATCACCAACCTTGCCGTCGAGCGCGATCAGAAACTCGCGCTGCTCGGAAAATACCGTCTGCCAGGCGTGAAAAAGGCCGGGAAGATCGCGCGCACTGATTACGTCCATCGCAGGCACCTTACGCTTTGTAATGACTGAAAAACGGAGTGTTAGCAGGGGCACCGATGAGGCGATCTAACTCCTCATCAAGATGCAGGATGGAGATTGAGGCACCGGCCATTTCCATAGCCGTCGCAAACTCACCAATCCAAACATGTTTGGCCTGGACACCGCGCACGCCGAGTAATTGGGAGACTCGCCGGAAAAGAATATAAAGCTCTTCCTTCGGCGTTCCGCCCAGACCATTGACCAGTACGGCCACCTCATCTCTATCGGAGAAGGATTGTTCGGCGAAAACACGTTCCATCATCTCGTCGATGACGCTGTCAGCTGGCGCAAGCTTTTTCCTGCTGATTCCAGGTTCGCCATGAATCCCCATTCCGATTTCCATCTCATCCGGTCCTATGGAGAACGTTGCATGCCCGATCTCCGGAACCACGCAGCTGCTAAGCGCCACGCCGATGGTGCGCGTGCGCAACCGGGCCTTGTCGGCAATTCGCGTTACTTCATCTAACGAGAGCCCTTCCGCAGCCGCTGCGCCTGCTGCTTTGAAGACGAAGAAAATGCCAGCAACGCCACGCCGCTTGTGCTCTTCACCGACAATCGACGACGCAATATCGTCATTTCCAACGACCTGTGTCACCTTAATGCCGTCGAGGTCCGCAAGTTCGGCGGCCATATCGAAATTGATAATATCGCCCGTATAGTTGCCGTAAATATAGACAACTCCAGCACCCTGATCGATATGCTTCGTCACTTCATACATCTGCTCCGCGCTGGGAGACTGGAAAACACCGCCGACCGCAGCGCCATCCAGCATTCCCTCACCCACATAGCCGAGGAAAAGCGGCAGGTGTCCAGACCCTCCGCCGGTCGCCAACCCGACCTTTCCGGTTCTCGGCTTCGCGGTAACCATGCAGCGCCTATCCTCAGCAACGTAAGTCAGTTGCGGATGAGCGCGATAGATGCCGTCCAACATCTCATCGACAAAGTCCTCTGGATCATTGAGAAATTTCTTCATGCTGTCCTCTAGATTGAAAGCTTATTTCATACGCTCGCGCGTGACAAAAAACGCTGCCGCAAGCAAAATGAAGCTTCCGACGACGAGGCGTTGCCACGTGCTGGGAATGCCGATCATGACCAGCACGCTATTGACGACCACAACGAGGAGTACACCAAGTATAGTACCGCTAACGGTGCCGGTGCCGCCTGTAATACGCGCGCCGCCGAGTACCACAGCGGCAATGACGTTGATTTCGGTGCCGACCAGATCGAAGGGATTTGCCTGCCGGTTGGCACAGACATGAATGATCCCAGCCAGACCGGCCAGCGCACCTGCATAGGCAAATAGAAATATATGCACAGTGCGCAAACTGTAGCCCAGTCGCGCGGCAACGTTTGCATTTCCGCCTACGGCGAAGATTGCCCGTCCCATCAAGGTGCGGTTGATGATGAACCAGGTTGCGATCGCCGCGATTGGAAGCACCAGAAAATACATCGGCAGCGTGATCGTCGCCCCATTGGCGGATTCAAACTGTAGCAATGGCAGTCTTCCAAACGCGCCCATTTGTGGCGGCAGCGACATGATCCAGACCGTGCCGATGAAAGACAGGAGTATGCCGCGGAAAAGATATTGAGTTCCGATGGTGACAATCAGCGAAGGCACCTTGAGATTGTGAACCAGCAAGCCATTGATGACGCCAAGCGCAGCTCCGCCGACAACGGAGGTCAGGATGATGACCACCATGGGCAAGCCAGGAAGATGTTTCGAAACCAGGAGCGTCATCGAATACATCGTAAAAGCAGCAATGGCAGTGAACGATACGTCGATACCGCCAGCGGCAAGGATGACGAAGACTCCGAGCGCAAAAAGGCCCGTGACAACGCTGGCCCTGCCAATATCGATCAGTGATGAAGCTTGCAAAAACGCGGGATTGATCAGGGCAACGCCTACGCAGATCATCACCAGCAGCATGAATGTTATAGTTTCGGGCCTGCGGCGAATCAGTCCGCCGATGTGGGAAAGGACACCGCCGTCCTGGCTCTCCTGTAGCCCCTCAAAGGGTGATGAGCTCATTGGACAGTCTCCGTTGTGGAAGCCAGCATGGCCTTGTAAAGCGAATCCTCATCGGTCTTGTCGGCATCGAATTCTGCGATAATCCTTCCTGCGTTCATAACGAGGATACGATCACAATTCTGCAGTAGCTCAGGCAAGTCATCGCTGACGATGAGAAGCCCCATACCGGCTTCAGCGAGCGTTTGTATCGTTCGGTAAATCATATCTTTGGAGCCGACATCCACTCCGACCGTTGGTCCATGTAGAACGAGAAGTTTCGGCGATATGCTAAGCCAGCGCCCGATTAATACGCGTTGTTGATTGCCGCCTGAAAGCGAACCGACCGGCATATCGAGGTTGCTGGTATTGAGCCGCATTTCCTTCGCGAGCTTTGCCGCGATGCGGCGGCCCTCCTGCTTGTCGACGATCCCAAGGGAGTTGCTGAGCCTTTTTACGATCAGAGCAATCTCATTTTCGAAGATCGACTTATCCAGAAACAGACCTTCGGCAAGGCGGTCCTCAGGCACATAACCAATGCCGTTTTCAATTGCGTCGGAGGGACGGCGTATCATTGTCTCGACACCATCGATCAGCATGCTGCCGCTGGTCGAAGGCTTGATTCCGGCAATGGCCATTGCAAGTTCGTTCCTGCCGGAATCGGCCAAACCTGTAATACCGACAATCTCACCTTGTCGAACGCTTAAGCTTATATCTCTAAAGTTTGATGCCTGACCCAGATTATCTGTGCTGAAGAGTTGTGATGCAGCCGGACTTCCAGTCCTGTACCGCCGAGAGTTGATGACCCTCCCTGTCATCAACCCGGCAAGCTCTGTCTTCGTATATTGTGCGATCTCTCCCTGGGCTACGCATTCGCCATCCCTGAAGATAATTGCATGTCCACCGATCCTGTAACATTCATCCAATTTGTGCGTGACAAACAGTACGGCCACATTTTCTGAGCGCAGGCGATTGACTACCTGGATGAGATTATCGACTTCCCGGCGGGTGAGCGATGTCGTGGGCTCATCCATAATCACAAGTTTGGCCCGTGTGGCGATTGCCCTTGCAATGGCTACCAGCTGGCGGGAGGCAAGTGGCAGTTCTGACACAACAGTGCCCATGAACGCCGGAGTCTTGGGCAGGCCTACTGCATCCAGCGCCGAGGCCGCCGTTCGGTTCAATCTCGATTTGTCGAAGAGACGTCCCAAACGGCCGCCACCCTCGACCAGCTGCTCGCTCAGCGCAACGTTTTCGGCCACGGTAAGGTTCGGTAACAAGGATAGATCCTGATAAACCGTCTCTATCCCGGCGCTGAGCGCCTGGATCGGAGACAGGGCACGGAAGGATCGTCCGTCGAGAACGATCTCGCCATCGTCAGGAGACAGCGCTCCCGACATGATCTTAATGACGGTGCTTTTGCCGCAACCGTTTTCCCCGAGAAGATGGTATGCCTCACCGAGATGCAAGGAGAAATTGACCCCACGCAGCGCATGGACACCGCCAAAGCGCTTGTGGATTTGCCGCAATTCAAGAAATCGGCCTTGGCTGTTCGAAGTCTCTAGCACCCGCTAAATCCTTTGTAATCGTGATAGCATAGCCGTCAAAAACAACGTCAGCCGAGAGATGACTAAATCCCCCGGCGAACGCTCGTGCAATCCGCCTAAAACAGACGTTCCTTGTAGGTTGACTTATCCACGAGAACCATACCGTTGCCGACAACCAGCAGGCCGGCTCCCGCACCCTTGGTGACAGTTACCTTGTTATATCCTTCAACACCAAGGTCCATGCCGTCAGTGATCTCCTTGCCATTCACGAGGAGCTTGGCAATCGAATTCATGGCCATGCCTGCGTATTTTGGATCCCAGAAGCCGATAGCTGTGATCGCTCCTGTTTCAAGAAGATCTGCGGAGGGATTTGGGAGACCCGTGCCAACGAGGCATACTTTGCCTGAAAGTCCTGCTTCATCGATTGCGCGGCCCACGCCAAGCACGTCATTGCCAGCTGAGGTCTGGAAGCCTTTTAAATCAGGGTGCTTGCGGAGGATTTCCTTAGCCTTTTCATAGGTGCCATTGGCATCATCGAAGGACTCATTGTTTGAATCGACGAGTTGCATGTCAGGATATTTCTTGGCATTGGCTTCACCGGCACCAACCCACTGCAGGTGCGTGCGGCTACCAAGCGATCCAACAAAGGTCGTCCATTTGCCCTTCTTGCCCATGCATTCGGCGAGCCGTTCGTTCAAAGCAGTGCCGTAGGCATCGTTATTGAATGCCTCGACATCGACGTTTGTATTCACCTGATTGTCGGCTTCGTGCGTAACCACGATCGTGCCCCGTTCCATGGCGCGCTTCAGGGTTCCTTCAAGGACGGCTGGATCCATCGGCACGACGGCCAAGGCCTTGACGCCCTTGGCGACGAGGTCTTGTACAATCTGCAGCTGCTGCGCCGCATCCGCGGTTGCAGGCCCACTCTGGCTCGCAACGACATCGGGATTTTGCTCGGCGAAGGCTTTGACACCCGTTTCCATCCGATCGAACCAGGGGATACCACTGATTTTAACAACGGTCGCAATCACCGGCTTGTCCTGCGCCAAAATTGACCCAACGGAACCGGCGGTTACAAGTGCGGCAACAACGGCTCCCATAAGAACTTTCTTGGATTTCACTCGCATAACTTCCTCCACTATTATTTCCCTCAACTTTCGCGTTTTGATGCGTGAGGGGTACGCATCAAAGCTGCCCGTTGGCGGTTGCCCGGGAACAAAATACCGACCAAGTCGTATCGACCCACGGCCAGGAATGTGAGCAGGAGTGCACCCCAGGCGAAATCGCGGACGAAATTCGACAGCCCGCCAAAATTCAAAACGCTGGACAGCAATTGAAGCGCGACGGCCGCAAGCACCACACATATGACACGGCCATAACCGCCTTCCGGGCGCACACCGGCCATGACTGCGACTAGAATCGCAATGAGGAGATAGGAACTCCCATAATCCCATTTCACGTTGACGTTTCGGGCCGCAATAACCACGCCAGCAAGGCCCGAGAGTGTACCGCTTAGCGCGTAGGTCGTGATGATGACGCGACTTTTGGGAAAGCCGGCATAGAGTGCGGCCTTCGGATTCGTACCCGTTAGCATGAGCCAAAACCCGTAGGGCGTGTACTTCAGCAGACCAGCCATGAGCACCGCCGCGGCGGCAAAGATCAGAAATCCGATTGGAATTTGAAACAACAAACCGTTTCCGATGCTGGAAAGCGGCTCGGGGCTTCCCACCGACACGGCTTTGCCATCGGACACGACAACAGCGAGCCCTGTGAAGGCCATCTGCGTGCCGAGCGTGCAAAGTATCGGTGTAATATTCAGGCGGGCGATAAGCAGACCATTCATCAATCCACCGAGAAATCCGATGGCGATGGCCACTGCAATATAGGCAAAGGTAAAAGCGGCAGGATGCTCAGTGCCAGACACGACGCTTGTGACCAACACTGCCGAAAGAACACCCGACAGGTTAGCCAGCGCAATACCGGAGAGGTCCATGCCGCCGTTGCCGGCACACATGGCGAGCATCACCCCGATAGCAAGAAGACCTATTTCCGGAACCTGGCTCGCCATCGATTGCAGATTGAAAATCGATAGAAACGAACCGCCGGATATGGCTGCTCCCACGAGAAGAACCAGGCAATTGATGGCAACAAGCACGATAAGCTGCCCACCGGTTTTACGCATGGTCTCCCTCCCATGTTTAGTAAACTAAAGCGGCATTCACTAAATCGATAGCAAAGCCGCCTTGCTTATGCAAGCGCGATTTTGGTTTCAATTCGATTGCGAAGCCTGTTCGTTTCCCCTACCTTCGCGCCGAATTGCAAAAGTTGTTTACTAAACGAAAGCGCCACTTGCGCGCGACCTCAATTCAGATCAAAACGGCAATCATGGCACCTTTGACGGAAAAGAAAGCTCTCACGATCCGCCACATTGCGGATGCCGCAGGCGTCTCGCCGGCAACCGTATCGTTGGTGCTCAATGGCAAAGGCGAAATCTCCGGCACCACGCGCGCACGAGTGCTCGAAGCGGTTGCAAGCTTGAACTACGTCCCTCGCGTCGCAAAGAGCCGTTCAGAGGCAAGCGAGACGCTTCGCTTTCTAAAAATCGCAAAACATGGCCATACGGTAAACCGCGATCACAGCCATTTCATTTCTGATTATATCGACGGCATGTCTCTCGAAGCCACGCGCCGCGGATACACGCTGGAGGTTGTCAGCCATGAAGGCCAATCCATAAATGCGATTGCAGAATCACTTGCCGGAGCGCCAGTCAGAGGTGTGATCGCGCTCGGGACTGAGCTGTCGGAATCGGACGTCAGAATCATCCAAGGTCTCGGCATTCCAACCGTATTCATCGATACTTTCTACGATGTGGTCGAGGCAAATTTCGTCAACATGAACAATGAGGATGCCGTCTATAAGGTTCTCGCAAGGTTCAAGAGCCAAGGTTTCGAACGCATCGGATTTGTTGCAAGCCACGTTGACACGACCAACTTTCGATTAAGGCAGGAAGCCTTTTTCAAAAACATGTCGCGCTTGGGACTCAAGGTAACTGAGTCCGATGTTATCTCAGTCGAGTCGACCTATGACGGCGCCCACAGCGATGCACTTTCCTTGCTGCGAGCGGCGGGTAAAGACCTTGCAGAATGCTACTTCTGCACCAACGACATTATTGCCCATGGTTTCATCAAGGCATTGAAGGAACTTGCTGTTGCCATTCCCGATGATGTTTCGATAATCGGCTTCGATAATCTTCCCTTAAGTTCCACTATGGAACCTTCCCTGACGACAATCGACGTTTCAAAACGCAAGATCGGAAATCTGGCCGTGACCGTGCTGGATGATTTGATCAATGCTTCTGAAATCCAGCCTCCAGTGAAAATACTTGTAGGTGCTGAGCTTATCGCTCGCTCCAGTGACGAGGGGAAAGGACGGCAAAAGCGCCGGAAATTTTCCGGGAACAGGGACGAGAACCGCCAGCTTCCCGTCGATTGACCGACGGATTTGTGGTTCATCCGATGATTCAAGGTAAGGAGGCCTGCACCAATGCCATCTATTGCTTTCATTCATACGGTTCCCGCGTTGATAGAAACTTTCAAGCCGCTGGTTGAACGTGGTCTGCCCGATTGGGATAGGTTCAATATTGCCGACGAAAGTCTCCTGCAGCATACCATCCGGGATGGTGCGCTTTCAAAGAATACAATGCGCCGACTGGGGCTGTATGTTTTCTCCGCAATCGATGCTGGCGCGGATGCAATCGTCGTGACCTGTTCCTCGCTCGGCGAGGCAGTTGACTCCATCCGCCCTTTTTCTACCGTCCCGCTTTTTCGCATAGACAGCGGCATGGCATTAGCTGCAGTAGAGGCCGCTACACGCATCGGGGTCCTTGCAACGTTACCCACAACATTGGGCCCGACCTCCCGACTCATCGAGAAAACCGCTACCGATCTGAACAAAAACTGCACGGTTGTGGAAAGGCTATGCTCAGGTGCCTTTGCGCGTCTGCAGCACGGCGACCGCCCTGGCCATGACGAATTGATCGTTGCCGGCGTTCAGGACCTTGCCGCATCGGTCGAGATCATCGTTCTCGCGCAAGCGTCAATGGCAAACGCTTTGTCATCTCTCCCAGAATCCAAAAAAAGCGTTGCGGTCCTGACCAGTCCGCAACTTGGCATGGCTTACGTCGCCAAACAGCTTTCACTTACCTAACCGCCGACACACGGCCTACCGTTCGTATCGTCAAACTATTGGGATTGAAGAATGCAATATAGAACCCTTGGCCGTTCCGGCCTAAAAATTTCGGCTCTCACCATGGGCACCTTTTCCTTTGGGGGAGCCGGAGACTTTGCGATGGTTGCAAAGCAAGGCGTCAAGGATGCTCGACGTCTCGTCGATGTGTGTATCGAAGGCGGCATCAACGTTTTTGATACGTCAAATATGTATTCGCTTGGTCGGTCCGAAGAAATCCTTGGGGAAGTATTGGAGGGTAAGCGCGATGAGGTGCTTATCTCATCGAAAGCCCGCATGCGCATCGGCGACGGTCCAAATGACGAAGGCGTATCTCGCTATCATCTCATCCGCGAATGCGAGCGCAGTCTCAAGCGCTTGCGAACCGATCGTATCGATATTTACTTTATGCATGAATGGGACGGGCTTACGCCGCTCGAAGAGATGCTCGCTGCTCTCGATACGCTGACCAAGCATGGGAAAATTCGCTACATCGGCTGCTCTAATTATTCCGGTTGGCATATTATGAAAGCGCTCGCGGTTTCCGATTCGAAAAACTATCCACGCTTTGTCACTCAGCAGATCCATTACACCCTTGAAGCCCGGGAAGCAGAATATGAACTGCTGCCGATTTCGGTCGATCAGGGGTTAGGTATCATGGTGTGGAGCCCGCTTGCTGCGGGACTGCTTTCGGGCGCATTCGGGCGCGATCGAGCGCCAGCATCCTCGCGCCAGGCGGCAGGGTGGAGCGAGCCTCCGATACGCGACAAGGAGCGCTTGTGGAACATCGTGGACACACTCACTGAAATTGCAGACTCACGTGGGATTTCCGCCGCACAAGTGGCGCTTGCCTGGACCCTTACCCGACCCAGCGTTGCGTCGCTGGTTGTCGGGGGGCTGAATGAGCAGCATTTTAAAGACAACATTGCGGCGGTTAGCCTCGAACTGAGCGGCGAGGAACTTGAACGTCTTAACCAAGTCAGCCGTGTGCCGTACATCTATCCTTATTGGCATCAGCACAATTTCGCCAAGGAACGCTTCTCCGACGGCGATTGGGCGCTGCACGCGAGCTATGAGGATCTCGGCAAGCAATAATGTTGATTACCTGACAACCCGATTTCCCCTTGTTCTTCCGGCTGCAGGCTGTTTTTAACGGCTAGCCTTGGATGCGAATCGTCAGATCTTGCGGAGACCGGGCGCGCACCGCAAGCGCTTGGACGACAGCGGCTTCATTGCTGATTGAGAGCGCGACGGGAAGCGTCAGCGTGAGCGGAGTGTCGCCGTTAGATCTCCGCAGCAAACGGCGCCTGCGGGAAAGTACATCTCCAGGCAGTGTTCAATCAAGAACTCTATGAGAAATGCCGGTATTCTTGCCGAGAAGCCCTCTCCCCAGTTCAGAGTTGGCGCCTAAAAGTCAACGGTGAACAGCTCGACTTGGGGCGTCCTATCGGAGAGGTGGCGAGCCGCCAGAAACGCCACCTCGGAAGTCATTTAAGCATATGGCATCAGTGCAACGGGCGATGTCCCAGAGTAATTGGCGTAAACCGTCTTCTTGCGCATAAATGCCTCCAGCCCGTGGCTGCCGTCATCGCCGCCCAGCCCACTGCTGCGGTAGCCGGTATGGAAACCCTGTAAGGCTTCCGGACCAACGCGATTGATGTAGAGCTCCCCGAAATTAACCTCGTTTACTGCACGCATGATCTTAGAAAAATCGTTGGTGAAAAGATAGGCTGAAAGTCCGAAACGACTGTCATTGGCGACGGATAAGGCTTCATCGAAGTCGGCGACCTTCATGATCGGAACGATAGGGCCGAAGATTTCATCCTGCATTATAGACATGCTCGAGTTCACACCCGTGAGCACGGTTGGCGTCAGCCAAAAACCGCCTTCGACTGGAGGCCTGTCCGGTCTGCCCCCCCGCAGAACAGCCTCCGCGCCGGCGCCGATTGCCTTGTCGATCATCTGCTCCACCTTCTCGAGTTCGCGAAGCGAGACCTTTGGCCCCAGATCGGTCGCCTCCGATAGAGGGTCTCCGAGACGCAGCTTTTGGCTAGCAGCCACGAATTTTTCCAGAAACTGATCATAAACGCGTTCATGCACCAAGGTTCGTTCGTTGCAAATGCAAACCTGGCCGCAATTCATATAACGCGATGTCACTGCCGAGCGCACTGCGTAATCGATGTCACAATCGTCCATAACGATGAATGGCGCCTTCCCACCCAATTCAAGCGATACCGGCACCAAATTGGCCGCAGCGTTCGCCATTATGCGTTTGCCGGTCGGCACGCTGCCCGTCATGGTGACCAAATCGATATCCGGGTGCGAAGTAAGAACTTCGCCGATCTCGCCACCGCTCCCGGTGATGATATTGATCACACCAGCGGGTACACCGGCCTTTTCGAAAAGTTTCGCCATGAAGAGTGCCGAAAGTGGTGTTTCCTCATGAGGTTTAAGGACGATTGTATTGCCGGCGATCATCGATGGCGCAACTTTTCGGCTGACCAGCGCTGCCGGATAGTTCCACGGAATGATCGCTGCGACGACGCCCATGGGAACGCGCTGGATCCATATCTGCTCGCCCGGCGCATCCGAAGGCAGAATTTCTCCTTGGATGCGGCGGGCGAATTCCGCGTAGTAGGTAAAGAAACCCGCCGCTCCCCCGATTTCTCCGCGTGCCTCGGTGATCGGTTTCCCCTGTTCCTGAACCACGATACGCGCGAGTTCGTCGGCATTTTCGGTAACAAGGGCGGCGATCCTGTGCATGATCGCCCCGCGCTCGAGCGGCGACATCGCAGCCCATGCGGGCTGAGCCTTACGAGCGGCAGCAACGGCCGCGCTCGCCTGTTCTCGGCTTGCTTCCGACACCACGGCCAAAACCTTGCCAGTTGTGGGATTGATGACCTCCCGTGTGCCACCAAGTCCGCTTTCCCATTTGCCGTTGATCAGCATGAGGTTATTTTCATTCAACATTGGAACTACTCCTTCAAGAATGGGTGCTAAAGCGTAGTCTGTCTGTCCGACTGGTCGGCCAGTTTCAACGCGTAATCAATCGCCTCGAGGAGGCTGCTTGCCTGGGCTATCCCCTTGCCCGCAATGTCGAAAGCCGTGCCGTGATCAACCGATGTGCGGATAATAGGCAGCCCAAGCGTGACGTTAACGCCGCTGAGTGCATTCCATTCTCCGGTCGCCTTGTCGATGCTGAAACCCAGCAACTTCACCGGGATGTGACCTTGATCGTGGTACATTGCAACGACTGCATCATAGTGGCCTGCTCTTAGTTTCACGAAGATGGTGTCGCCGGGGATCGGGCCCTCGATATTCATGTTTCGGCTCTGGTAGTCCTTCACCAAAACAGAAGTTACGTCGATATCGTGGCGGCCGAAGATACCGCCCTCGCCGGCGTGCGGATTGAGGGCAGCAATCGCAATGCGGGGCGACGCGATGCCGAGGCCGAGCAGTGTTTGATAGGTGAGATCCACGACGCGGCCGATGCGCTGAGCGGTGGCTTTTCTGGGAACATCCTCGAGCGCGCAGTGCGTAGAGACGTGACTGACACGAAAGCTATCATGCGCGAGCATCATAACACTGTCACTCACGCCAGTAAGAGTGGCCAACATCTCCGTATGGCCGGCATAGTCGTAGCCTGCGAGATGCAGCGCCTCCTTGTTGAGAGGCGCGGTCACGAGCGCCGCGATAGTGCCCGCTTGTGCCTGTCTTACAGCAATCTCGACGGCTTCAAACGCCTGGCGACCGCTCTCGGCCGACACCGTTCCGATCTTGATAGATTCAGTTGGGCGGGACGTCGGGAGGATGGCGGCTGACGGCGCGTCCTGCAGAGTTTGCAGATCGGTAATAGGAGGGACCCGCAAGCCGAGCCTCTCACCGGTCATTTGCAAAGTTGCCACGTCGCCGACGATCAACAAGCGAAATTCTCTGGCAGAAAGACGTTTCTCCAGCGCCTGAACGGCCTTCAGCGCTATCTCAGGCCCGATGCCAGCCGGGTCGCCAAGGGTGACCGCTATGGTCTTGATATGCATTGCAATACTCTCATTTGATGATTAGGATTTTGGTTCGATCAATTGTCAGGAATACCGCCCCAATCAGAACCGCGCCTTTGATGATGTTCTGCATGTAGGGATCCATGCCGATCATGTTCATGCCATTTGACAGGATGGCAATGATCATTACCCCGAGCAGCGTGCCGCGCATCTGGCCGATGCCTCCGGTCAAGGGTGTGCCGCCAACAACAACCGCCGCGATCACGTCGAGCTCAAGTCCCTGCGCAAGCTGGGCGGTCGCGGCCATAGTACGTGCACTCTGCAGTAGGCCAGCGAGCCCACAGAGGCTTCCGCATAGCACGAAGACGCCTAGCTTGACACGATTAACGGGAATGCCGCTCAGAAGCGCGACCCGTTCGCCCCCGCCAACCGCACGTACCTCTCTGCCGAAAACAGTGTGATTAAACACAACGGCTGCCATAAGCAATGCGACAGCAGCGATCACAACCGAGTTTGGAATGCCCCACGTCCTCGTCGCATAGGCATGAAGAAAGCCGGGATCTGAAATTGAGACAGGCGCTCCCTTTGTGAAGAGCAGCACGATGCCGCGATAGATGACGAGGGTACCGAGGGTCACGATGAAGGAAGGTATTTTGCCGTAGGCGAAAAGGACACCGTTGAGAAGGCCGCAGACGAAACCTACAGCAAGAGCTGGAATAATTGCATAGGCTCCCATGTGAGCCGACGCAGCGGCAGCAGCAAGGGCACTCAAGGCTACGGTCGAACCAACGGAGAGGTCGATCGATCCGTTGACGACGACGAAAGTCATCGCCAGCGCGGCGACGAGCAGCACAGTGCTCTGCTGGAGAATGATCAAGCCGTTGTTCACGCTTATGAAGCGATCGGAAAGCAGTGCGAACACAATGCACAGAGACGCTAGCAACAGAATGGGGAAGAAACCTGCCAGTCGACCAACAAGCCGGCGATTTGGCGTTGTGTCCACCGGCGCTTTCATTTGAACTACATCATCCATTTCACCACCTCCTCCTCAGAGGGCCGGGCACCGGGTTCGAATGTCTTCGAGATCGCGCCGCGTCTTGTCACAATTATCTGGTCCGCCATCCCTATCAGTTCGGATAAGTCCTCAGTGACCATGAGGATCGTCATGCCCTGATCAGCCAGTTCCCGGATGAGCCGATATATTTCCGCTTTGGCGCCGACGTCGACACCGCGCGTCGGATTGTTCAGCAACAGCATTTTTGGCTGGGTTGCCAGGCACTTGCCAAGAACCACTTTCTGCATGTTTCCACCGCTCAACGAGGACGTGGCTGCACTGAGGTTGGAAATCTTGATTCTCAGCCTGTCGACCATGTCCTGGGCTATTGCCTTGCCGGTGGATCGGTCGTTCAGTCCCCAAGCATGATTTGGACGCACCGCGAGGGTCAAATTTTCCGCAATCGCAAATTCCGGAATCAGACCCTCGCCAGCCCGGTCGCCAGGAACGTAGGCGATGCCATTCCTCCAGGCCGCACGCGGATTGGCCGGCCGATATTCGGCACCAAGGAAGGACATGTTTCCCGCCATGATCCCTTCGGTTCCCATGACGAGTTGTAGCAATGCATCGCCCCCGGATCCTTTGAGGCCACCAATGCCGAGAATAGCGCCTTCCGGTACTTCGAAGGTAAAAGGGCCGGCTCCGGAGGCCGCGCTGATCTCCCTTGCTGCGAAACTCGGCTTACCCGCCGGGATGATTTTTCGGGCGACAGGAAACAATCCCCCCGCAAGGTCGCGGCCAACCATCAGTTCATGCAGATGACTTTCAGTCATCTCTTCGGCCGGAAACGAACCAACGAGTGCTCCGTCCTTCAGAACTATAAGCCGGTCCGAAATCTCAAAAACTTCATTGAGATGGTGGGATACGAAAGCAACGCCCAGATCCTGAGCACGCAGGTTCCATATTACCTTCAGCAGCCGCCGCGCTTCCTGGTTGTTCAGGAAGGCTGTGGACTCGTCAAAGAAGATGAATTGCGGGTTGGCTGCCAAAGCTCTGGCAACTTCTATTGTTTTCAACTTTCCAAGATCAAGCGTTGTAACATCATCGCTCACCGATATTCCAGCTTCAAGTCGATCCAGAATCTCCTGCGCGTCGCGATGTAGTCGGCTCCAATTTACGAAACCAAACTTGCGGTAGTCCCTCAGTCGTCCAAGCATGACGTTCTCGGCGATGGAAAGCGACTTGTTGACGTTCAGTTCCTGAAAAACCAGCGCCACTCCTTGCCGCTCGGCGTCGATGAGACTTGTCGGCGCGTAGATCTTGCCGTCCATGACGGCCCGGCCCTCGTCCCAGGGGAAAACCGCCGCAAGCATTTTTAGAAGCGTGGATTTGCCGGCGCCGTTTTCACCAACGAGCGACACGACCTCTCCGCGATTGAACTCGACTGAAACCGAGCGCAAAGCCTGGGACGCTCCAAATTTTTTGGAAATGTCGGTTGCCCTCAGCATGTAATACCTTTCGACCGGCGCACTGGCAATCGGCAGGGCGGGGAACAGGCGCTGCTTCCCCGCCCGGGATGCCTTACTTGCTGTACTTCATTTCGAAAGCAGCCGATTGCGCGTCTTTGTTATAGGTAAGCGAGTGGGCCTTGAAATCGTACGAAGGCACACCGCCGGGAAAGTCCGCTTTAAACTGTGCAACGCGATCCTTCGTCAGGGGCAGCAGCGCGAGCTTGATATTCGCCTTGTCGGCCGCGATCTTGTGGCCGTTCAGGTAGTCGTACATTGTCACTAGTGCAAACCCGCCCTGCAACCAATGGTCGCCTATATCAAACAATAATTTGCCTTGCTCGACGGCATCTACATTTTCAGGATTAAGATCCATACCTACAATCGTAATGTCTTTGCCGGGGACCTTCCCCGCATTGGTGACTGCCGCCAATACACCGGTTGCTGTGCCACCATTGGCAGCCCAGACACCAGTAATGTTGGGATTGCCCTGCCACAGGCTTTCAAAGACAGTCTGCGAAGTATCCCGAACGAAGTTGCCGTCAACTTCGCCGACTACAACAACATCCGGATGAGCCTTCAGCGCGTCGCCAAGTCCGGCGCGGCGGTCAATAGCAACCGATGTACCTGCCGTGCCATTGACAACGGCGATATATTTTTTGCCATCGGCAGAGGGCTTAATCGCAGCAATGAGCGCTTCTCCCATTTGCTTGCCGGCGTCACGGTCGCTTGGACCGATAAAGGCAATATAGTTGGGAAATTTCGGGTCCTGCGGGGGAAAATCGGCGTAGCTGTCTGTCAGAATAACGGGAATGTTGCTCTGGGCGGCGAGTGTCAGGCCCGGTACGGCGGTGGCCCAATAGGGCGTGTAGATAATACCATCGGCCCCCTGCGCAACCAGGTCCTCTAGACTCTTGATCATCTGATCGGGCTTATTGTCGGCATTCAAAACGACAAGCTTTACGCCGAGTTCATCGGCACCCTTCTTCATAAAATCGACGTAGGACGCCCAGAATTGAGCATCAAGCGTCGGCACGACAACGCCGATCGTCGGCTTGTCTGCAGCCAGGGCTGGTGTCAGCAAGCTGGCAGCGAGCAAGCTGACGCCTGCGACGATAGTCCGCAAAACGTTCATTAAATTCCTCCCTTTGAGTTTGATGGCGACGAGGATGTCATTTCAGTCCAAAATATTGCACCAACGGCGCCATTCGCGTCAAAATCTATCATAATTTCCTAGATCAGCAACCGGTATTCCAAAGGATTTGGAAGAAAATGAACAATCTTGCTACCTATTGACACAAAGTGAGCTTGCCGCGTAGCTTGCACCAGTTCAGGCACATGAGGTTCAAAGGTGTTACCGGCAAAGCGACGCGCACGTATCATCGAACTCCTTCGTACCGAAGGTGCAGCCTCGCTGCGCGATATGGCAGACGCCCTCAAAATTTCGCTTTCAACAGCCAGGCGCGACGTTGAGTACCTTCATGAGACCGGGCATTTGCAACGGACTCATGGCGGTGCGATAATCACGGTTGCCGAACTGAAGGGTTTTGAACTGGCGTCGGAGATTGCATCAGCAATTGCCAGTGCCGAAAAAAAGGCGATTGGCCAACGGGCAGCGGCAATGATTCAGCCCGGACAGACCGTCATTTTCGATAGCGGAACGACGACAGGTGCGGCAGCGCAGTCCGCGCGAGAGCGCAACATTCCCTTCACCGCCGTCACCAATGACCTGCACATTGGATCAATGCTTTCGGAAAACCCGGCGATCCATACGACCGTGACAGGCGGCTATGTCCGCCCGGGCTCGACAACGCTGATGGGTGCTGCGGCGGCTCATATGCTTGGCCGCCTGCGGGCAGACATTGCTTTTATCGGTACCCATGCCCTGACCGAGGAGTTTCTGTCTGATACGTCTCCCGAACTTGCGGAGATCAAACATACGATCCTTGGTGCTGCCGATGTTGTGGTGCTGCTCGCTGACAGCAGCAAGTTCTTCAGCAAGGCCTTTTGCACCTTTGGCCGACTAAGCGACGTGAACCTCATCATCACCGACAACAAACTTCGCCCTGAGCTTGCGGCAAAGATCCAGGTGCTCGGTGTGCCGCTCGAATTCGTGTCCAGCGATTCCCAGGGGAAATCTTAAACAGCACCATGCAGCAAATTCGCCTTATCGCAGACGACTTGACGGGTGCCTTGGACAGCAGCTGTGCATTTGCCTCCGAACGGGAGCCAATCGTCATCGGCCTTCCTTGGCGGCCGATACCAAGCGGGCCGAGAATTGCTGTCAGTACGGAAAGCCGTGACCTTACTGCGGATGCCGCAGTAGAGAGCGTCGGCGCTATGGTGCACAAATTGAAACTCGATAGCTCTGCCCCTGCGATATGGTTCAAGAAGGTTGACAGCGTTCTGCGAGGTCACCCGGTAGCCGAGACACAGGCAGCTTTTTTTGTTGGGAATTTCAGTCATTGTGTCTTCGCACCTGCTTTCCCCGCAATGGGGCGGACAACCGTTGGCGGATCCCAGTTCGTGGTGACGCCGGGTGGCAAGCCGTCGCCCGTCGGACCGGACCTTGTAGAGGCATTTCACGGGTTTGGCCTGGCATCGTTAGTCGTCGACTTCGACGGTCTTTCCCTTAACATGGCAGCGCCAGCGGTATTGCTGGTTGACGCGGCGGACCAGCAGACCTTGACCTCCCGGATTGCTGGCCTCTCGCAGCGACTAATGGATAGGCCAACTCTTTGGAGCGGCGCTGGTGGACTGGCAGCGGCTCTCGGCGGCATGCCCTTGAGCGCAAAGTCTCCGCCAGTCCGGTACTTCATTGTCGGCACGAACCACCCTGCATCCATTGCTCAAGTAAGAGTTCTGCGTAAATTAAGTCTAGTCAACGAGCACCCGGCCAATGAATCGGCACCTGAACACCCAAGTCTCTTTGCGCCTGCCTTGACCTCTACAAGCGCGGCCGGGACGAACCGCGAGATCCGCAGATCTGTCGAAGCAATCAATATCAATGATCCCCAAAACACAGCCGTTGTTGTCACCGGTGGCGCTACTCTTTCGATCGTTCTTCAAACCGTCGGCGCGGTGTTCTTGGAGTGTGTTGGAGAGGCAATGGCAGGTGTCCCCATATCACGTGTGCGTGGAGGACATTGGGAAGGCGTAACCTTGCTTTCCAAATCGGGAGGCTTCGGCAGTCCACAGACATTTGCACAACTATTACAGCTTTCGAAAATAGGAGAAATCTGCAGCTTCGTTTACCGTACCGCTGCAGTCTCCCGAAGAAGACATGCATTAGATTCCCAGCCGTGCCATTTGTGCCGCCGGGTGCCTGGTTCCGGCGGCAGCGTTGAGACGAAACACCTCATCGAGACGTTCCAAAATTGCACTGGAAGGCGCAACTGCGACGGCCGCGGCATTTTCCTCCAGCCATTTCAGCCGCTTGGTGCCTGGAATGGGAACGATCGATCCGGGCCGTGACATCAGCCATGCCAATGCCAATTGTGCTGGCGTACAGCCTTCTGACTGAGCCGCCTGACGCAATACAGAGACGAGCTGATTGTTTGCTTCGAAATTGCCGTCGGCGAACCGGGGCATCGCCCGACGACGGTCACCATCTGTGAGATGATCGGTCTGCGAAATCGTACCCGTAAGAAACCCACGCCCCAACGGAGAATAGGCTACGAACCCCACGTCCAATTCCGCGCAAAGAGACAGCAATTCTGTTTCCGGATCGCGACTCCAGAGGGAATATTCCGTTTGCAGCGCGGCAATGGGATGGACGGCATGGGCGCGGCGCACGGTTTGGGCACCCGCTTCCGAAAGGCCAATATAGCGCACTTTGCCCGTTTGGACCAGTCTTGCCATTGCTCCCACCGTGTCCTCAATCGGAATCACGGGGTCAACTCGGTGAAGATAATAGAGGTCAATGGTTTCAACGCCGAGACGCTGTAGACTCGCATCACATGCCTTGGACACATATTCCGGGCGGCCATTCACCGCGAGAGTGCCGTCGTCTGATCGCGTGATTCCAAATTTGCTTGCCAAAACAACCTTTTCTCTTAGTCCGCGTATAGCGTTGCCGACGATCACCTCATTTTGACCATCACCATAAGCGTCCGCTGTATCAATGAAATCAATTCCTAGTTCCAGGGCCCGATGTATCGTAGCAATCGACTCAGCGTCCTCGGGAACTCCATAAACGGGTGACATCCCCATACAGCCGAGGCCGAGGGCGGACACTTCAAGTTGCCCAAGCTTGCGCTTTTTCAAATTGCTTCTCCCCGGCCATTTGCGACAATTTTGCGAGGCTGGTCTAAGACAGTTCTTGATTTGCCGCTCGTTCGACACTTCAAGGTGATAGTTTGGCCGTAGGGACTAGAGCCTTTCCTCGACCAACTCTATTCGATAGCCGTCTGGATCATCGACGAAGGCAATAACAGTCGTTCCAAATTTCACCGGCCCAGGCTCCCGCACGACGGTTACACCGGATGACCGCATGCGATCGCATGTAGCGTAGATATCGCTAACGCCAATCGCTAGGTGACCGAACCCGGTTCCTTTTTCATATTGTCTAACATCGTAGTTGTAGGTGAGTTCAATCATCGGGTCGCTATTTTCGGAACCGTACCCAATGAATATGTTGGTATACTTACCCTCTGGAACGTCTACCCTCCTGATAACATCCATGCCAAAATGCGTTCGGTAAAATTCAACGGAACGATCAAGATCACCCACCCGTATCATGGTGTGCATAATCCGACCACGCTTGCTGCCTGTATCCATGATCTTTCCTCGTGTTGGGGCTGGAAACTCACAAGCAAATAGTTTACCTGTTCAAATATGAAACGCCCTGATCAATAGAGATTGGATACGCGGCTTCCCCGTGTCAACATATTTTCGTGGTGGACGAACATTTCAGGGCTCAACCCATTGAACGAGTGATGTGGAAATGCGGGAATCAGATGCTACAAAGATAGAAGATGATGAACATTCTGCTCACAGGGGCTGGAATGGCGTTCCCGTGCTTGAGCGGGCGCTGGATATTCTCGCTATACTGGAAGGTCGGCCCGAAGGCGCCAACATTCGCGAATTGACGCTGCAGCTGCAGATCCCTCGCAGCACCGTATATCGTATTGTGAACACCTTGGGGCTGCGGGAGATTGTTCGTCGAAAATCCGACGGAGCCTACCAGCTTGGACCCGGTTTGACGGCGCTGGCCGCTCAGGTCCTTGTTGACGGTAAACGCTACGATCTGGTCTCTCTTGCTCAACCTCACCTCAGGGCACTTGCCGAGCGCACAGGGGAAGCGAACAAAATCTCAGTCTTGGATGAAGACCAAGTTCGGACGCTGGCGGTCACGGCTGCGACACGCGATTACGGGCTAACCCCTACGATTGGCATGAGTATATCCCTGCACGCAGGAGCCGCTAGCAAGATAGTATTGGCCCATTTGCCGGCACAAGAGCTCGAACGCCAGTTGGCAAGACCTATGGAGGCCTATACGCCCCGCACAATTACTGACCCCGAACAGCTTCGCGTTGAACTGTCGCGCATACGTCGACAAGGGTGGTCTCAGGACCGCGGCGAACATAGGACCCACATACACGCATTCGCCGCACCAATCGTCGAACCCAGTGGTGTATTCGTGGCGGCCTTGAGCGTTCCTTTTCTTTCCGACAAGCAGAAGGCGGAACGGGAATTCGTTCGTCAAGCAGTTGTTGACACCGCGGCATCGATTTCCGCGGAGATTCCGAGGTGAACCTTGCATCGGTCTTAAAGGCCATCACCAAGCTTCAAAAAACTTACTCAACTCTGAACCTCAACCTGTCGCACGTGACAGATTTCCTGTCTCTAGAATTTAAGTGCTTGACCAAATGAGACCAAGAGGTGATTATCCTGATCAAATAAGAACAAAATAAATGCGATGCACTCACATCTAAGGGATTAATCTGCTGTCGTGAATTATCGCCCTGGCGGGGGAAAAAACCAAAGCGACACGTATCTGGGAGGATACCACTCATGAATGCATGCTTTCGCAGACTCTCGGTTGGACCACTCTTGGTCGCTGCCACCCTCACAATAAGTTCAACGATGCACGCTTTTGCTGCAGAAAAAGAAGTCATTACCTTCGCGGCCTCTCCATTTTCTTCGGCTCGAGGACCACAGCTCCAGGACTGGGTTAAGAAGTTCAACGACAGCCAGGAAAACATCGAGGTTACTCCGATCGCAATTCCCTTTGCGAGCTTTGCCAATACAATGTTCACACAGATGGGCGGTAAAGGTGGCCCGGATCTGGTGCGCTTCGACCTTTACGATTTTTATCCGGCGGTTGCCGCCAATCTGATTATGCCAATCGACGGAATCATCGAGGATGAAGCTAGTCTCCGCCCGGTAGACAAGTATCTGAAAGTGGACGGTAAGCGTTACGGCATAGCTTTTGAGATCAGCAACTATGCTCTGATTTACAACAAAGCGCTTTTGAAGGATGGTAAGGTACCCACAAATTTCGCCGAATTTATCGCCTCAGCAAAGGCGGCATCTGGTGACGGTGTCTACGGATTTGCATACCGCGCCACCATGGCCGAGAGCGGCGGTTTCTGGCAGGATGTGTGCAATTTCGTTTATGGATTTGGCGGCCGATGGTCGGACGATAGCGGAAAGCTGACGCTCAACAGTCCCGAAGTTGTTGCCGGAATTGCAGCTTACAAACAGGTGTATGATCTCGACGTGACACCGAAAGGAGCCGATGCCGCGACATTTCGCCGAATGTTCTCACAAGGCAAGGTCGCCATGGAGATCGACAACTCGGCGGTTATGGCGTCATTGATGGTCAAAGGTCCTGATCTTCCCATCGAAGTTGCCCGCTCGCCGTTTCCGACCGATGCTCAAGGTTTCGTCCTCTCGCCGATAACCGTGAATGCAAATACCAAACACAAGGAAGCGGCCCTCGCTTTCTTGAAGTGGATGATGTTGCCGGAAAGCCAGAGGGCTCTGGAAACTGCCTATGGCGGATCCTCATTTGTGGCCACGCCCGTCGCTTACACAGAGGAGGAGCTTGCCAAGCGGCCTTGGCTCAAGGTTTACGACTCAGACAAAGCGGTCAGTATCCCGCAATTGGTTAGTGGCCACGAGATCAAAACCCCGGAAATTCAAAGGATCGTATTGGAACAAGTGGTCAAGGTTCTCCAGACAGATCTCGACCCGCAGGCGGCGATGGACGAGGCGCAAAAAATGGCTGAAGGCCGCGTGCTTCCAAAGTAACGACACACGCTCGCGACGCAATCAACCCAGTCCAGGATTGAACCATGGCCCAGCAACTATTGGAGAGAAATGCTCGAACTGGCGGGCGCTGGACTCCTTATTTCTTCGTTGCACCGGCCGTGGTCTACATGCTCCTTTTTCAAGGATATCCTCTCCTTCAGGAATTCAGGCTCAGCTTTACAGAAACCTCCTTACTATCCCCCAACCAATCGAGGTTTGTAGGATTTGGGAACTATCTGCAACTCTTCAGCACAGGCGACTTCCGCAGAACTCTGATGATTACTGCGCTTTATACGCTTGCCAGCGTTGTCTTCTCCATAGGCTTGGGCCTGGCCACCGCGCTTCTGCTAAATCAGCAGATGCGCGGACGGGGCATTGCTCGGGCATTGGTGACGATCCCATGGGCGGCACCACCTGTCGCGGTAGCACTGATCTTCAGCTGGATGTACAACGCTCAATACGGCATATTTGGTCACGCGCTCCGACACCTGGGATTCGGGCGCCTTGGCAGCGAAAACTGGCTGGATTCTCCATCACTCGCGTTACCTGCAGTTCTCCTTACCACCGTCTGGCAAATATTTCCGTTTTCATCGGTGGTGTTTCTTGCTGCCTTGCAAGGGGTGTCACCTGAGCTTCGCGAGGCGGCTATCATTGATAAGGCCGACCGACTGAATGCCTATAAGGCAGTCGTCTGGCCGACGATAAGACCAACTGTCATGCTCATTGCGTTGTTCACCACCATTTGGTCGCTGCGACGCTTTGATCTCATATGGGTATTGACACAAGGGGGACCTGTCGGTGCGACGAATACGCTGGTGACAGAGCTGTATCGTCAAGGGTTCGTCTATCGTGAGCTCGGCAGCGCGGCCGCCATCGGCATGGTCGGTATTGCGATTTCCTTTATCGTCACATTCGCTTACTTCAAAGTGATGCAGCGTGCCGAGAGGACCCGAGAATGACGAGCGGGTCATGGCGTCAGGGGATGCATATTTCGGCAGTTTTGGCGCTGCTCGGTGTCGCGGCGTTTCCAATTTATTGGATGCTGGTGACGTCCTTGACATCATCAGCGGAAACATTTGCAGATGCTCCAAGACTTGTTCCTGATCTATCGCAACTCCCCATTTATAATGCAGTGTTCTCAACAACACAGATCGGAGTTTGGCTGGTCAACAGCGCGATTGTCGCGGCCGGAACTACAGTCCTCAGCATCAGCCTCGCTATACTACCCGCCTATGCTCTGTCCCGCTTGCAGTTTCGCGGCAAAGGGCTTCTCGGGCTCGGCCTGTTCGCCTCCCAAATGTTGCCCGAGGTCATGCTGGTGGTGCCTCTTTATGCAATATTCGTTACGCTCGCGCTTCTCGACACGTTGATGGGGCTGATCCTGGTCAACAGCGCCTTTACCGTTCCGGTTGTGATCTGGATCCTGAAAGGTGCCATTGATAGCGTCCCTGTCGAGTTGGAGGAGGCAGCCCGCGTTGACGGTTGTTCCCGCATCGAGATCCTGCTGCTTATTGTGGCTCCTCTTATTGCACCCACGATTGCCGCAGCTTCGGTCATTGCTTTCTTCCACGGGTGGAACGAATACGTTTTCGCGTTGACTTTCGTCAGCAGCGAGGGACTGCGCACTGCATCTGTCGGTCTGGCTGGCTTCGTCGGTGAGCTCATTACGCCAATCGAAACGGTGATGGCGGTTGGGATCATCTACACCCTGCCCGCCATCACCTTCTATCTCGTCGCTCAGCGATATGTTGTGGCTGGAATGACGAGCGGAGCGGTCAAAGGTTGAGGAACTCTGGGTCGGGCTGAGGGAACAGGAATGGCTTCAATAAAACTCTCGCACATCACCAAAAGCTTTGGGAGTGTGACGGCCATCAAAGACATCAATCTCGACGTCGTCGATGGCGATTTTTTGGTTCTGCTTGGCCCTTCCGGATGTGGCAAATCTACACTTTTGCGTATGCTTGCGGGACTTGAGACGATTTCGGACGGAGCTATCTACCTTGGCGACAGGCGAATTGACGGATTGCCTCCCTCGGAACGCGACATGGCTTTCGTATTCCAGTCCTATGCGCTCTATCCCCATAAGAGCGTCGGGGAAAATATCGGGTTTCCCCTCCTGATGCGGTACTTCCGCTGGTGGTTTCATATTCCAATTCTTGGCACCATTGCCAAGCGCCGTGTAGAGCGATCGCCTGAGATTGCTCAATCGGTGACGCGTACAGCCAAGATTCTGGGGCTGACAGAAATGCTCGATCGGCTTCCGCGAACGCTTTCAGGCGGTCAGCGTCAGCGCGTGGCTCTCGGGCGGGCAATGGTCCGCCAGCCTGAAGTCTTCCTCATGGACGAGCCCCTCTCCAACCTTGACGCAAAACTGCGCACGACGATGCGTGCGGAGATAACGAAATTACACCGAGACTTAAAAGGAACGTTTGTCTACGTAACCCATGACCAAGTGGAAGCAATGACCATGGGCACCAAGATCGCACTTTTGCGCGATGGCCAGCTACAGCAATTCGGTACTCCGCGGGAGATTTACGAAGATCCGGCAAACACCTACGTGGCTGGTTTCATCGGCGTACCATCTATGAATCTCATCCGGTCGCGATACTCCGACGATGGGTTCAGGATAGGTCCCGTGAAAATTACCCTGCCGAATAGGCTCATGGCAGCAGCTCGTAAAGCGAATTGCCCGACGCTGCTCGGCGTACGTCCCAACGCTCTTCGGATTGGGCGATCAGATGAACCACACGCGTTGCAAGGCACCGTCGTTTTGGTTGAACAGGTCGGTGCCGAATCCAACGTGTCGGTCGAACTCACGGCTGATGCGACATCGGTTGAACAGGACCAGTCATCAAATACGATCATAATCACCACCCCCGGCTATAGTGAGCTCGAGCTAGGCACATTGATAAGCGTCTCGATGGACCTTGAGCAGGCCGTGCTTTTTTCCGCAAAAACCGGCGAACGTATCCGAGCCTGAGCAAATCCACACAATCTTCAAGCCAATATGCCCGAAGTCACGGGAATAGTCGCAGGAGCAAACCAATGAAAATAACGTCGATTGTACCTTGGCTTGTCAAAGCCGAAGGCACCTTTTGGGGCGAGTTTCTTTTTGTCGAAGTTCGAACTGATGAAGGGGTTAACGGCTGGGGTGAGATTACTTCGACAACGCGCATGGCCAACAGAGCGGTGGCGCTCATTCTACGGCAAGTCAATGAACTGCTAGTTGGTGATGATCCGGCAAACATCGACCTTATCTGGCACAAGATTTTTAGGTCATTTACCTACATGGGAAGCCGTGGCGCCACCACCCATTTAATCAGCGGCATTGATATCGCGCTGTGGGATATACGCGGCAAAGTTCTTAATCAACCGATCTGTGATTTGCTGGGTGGTCGACTGCGCGAGGACCTCCTCCTCTACACCCATCCTGAATGGCGCAATATGGTTGATAAGGAAACATCCATTGAAGAAATCCGGAAGATCGTAGACAGTGGACACACGGCGTTAAAATTCGATCCTTTTCCACATTCCGAGGGTTCGCACGCTGAGAATGTCGGGTACCTTGATGGCCAACTAAGCAGGAAAGACGAGCGTGTCGCCGCTGAGCTGACCGCTCTCGTGCGCGAAACAGCAGGGCCGGATATGGAGATTCTAATCGACGCTCATGGCCGTTTCAATGTGCCTACCGCTATCCGCCTTTGCCGTACCCTAGAAGATGCAGGTGATATCGGTTGGTTTGAAGAACCGGTACCACCTGAAAGTTATCACGCCTTGAAACAGGTACGCGATAAGGTGGGCGCTGCTATTTCCGTCGGCGAAAGGCTGCATACACGCTGGGACTTCGTGCCCGTTTTTGAGCAAGAACTGGCAGAATTCATTATGCCAGATGTGACTTGGACCGGAGGGATCACCGAGCTGAAAAAGATCGCGACAATGGCGGAAGCTTACTATGTTCCGGTCACGCCCCACGATGCGAGCGGGCCGATCAATCTTGTCGCCGGCGGCCACGTTATGATGACCGTGCCCAACTTTTATAGACTAGAAACAAGCAGATGCGATTTGAGCAAGTACAATTCATTCCTTGAGGAACCGCTCGACAACAGCGGAGGGAGGTTGAAATTACCTGCTGGTTCCGGCCTCGGTCTTAGGCTTAACATTGACTTCATGCGCAGCAATATTATCGATGGCTTCGGGGGGTAAGATGTCTGGGAAGAGATGGTGAAGGCAATTGACATCACAGCTTCATCAGTTGGCTATCGAAAAGCGATGGCCCCCAGATCTTAGTTTCAGAACGAAAACTCAGGCGGAAACTTAGGTCTTGAATATTGGGCTTTCTCAACCTGACGGGCGATGCGTGCTGATGCAAAATCGGGCCGGCCTACTGTAGCGAAAGACCTTTGTTGGCGCTGTCTGCCGATCGTGATGAACCATCTGATTGCGCGAGATATCGCCTCCCCATATGATCGGTCTTTGCGAATAGGATAGGCGATAATCCAAAACAATGAGGTCAGTCGGGTTTATCGACGTTTGGCAAGATAGTGCGCCGCGTCACGTCTCGCGCGATTGACGGTGGGAAAAAGTGATCAATGGAAAGTCGGCGCCGGGGAGGGCGTTATCCTCTTGCCTTCCTTGCCATTTGTCACCTTTTGCGCCCGCGTTCTTAGGTCCGAAATTCACCCTTCTCATTGCATAATCCATCGGCGCGCAATGTATCTTCGATGACCGTGACTAACCACAACTGTTTGAAGCCGTTTGCCGACGAACCTCGTCGCTCAACTGCGCCGATTGCGGAAGGATGGAACGTGCGATTCCGAGGGGCTCCCATGAACGAGCAATCTGCAAGATTGAAGAGACGCAACATCAGCGTGAAGTAACGCTTCCGCCAACTCGCATGTGTGGCGCCTTTGAACGCGGTCGCCAGTGGTGATTTTTTCTCCATGTAGTCGCATTCGTCAAATCCGAACGCTATTTGAAATAATTTCAATCCTGCCTCATTTGAAGGCGATTTCACCGACAGTAGCCGCTCATTCAGCCACGATATTCAACAATGGCATTGACATTGGCAAAAATCTGTCCCAATTTTTTGAAACGCTTCAATCGGTGGAACGGTAGTGTCACGCAAACGTCCGACAATTGCAGATGTCGCTAGAAGTGCCGGTGTTTCGATCGGTACGGTTTCGAATTATATCAATCGAACGGCCGTTGTTCGCAAAGACACCGAGGCCCGTATAGCCAAAGCCATCTCTGATTTGACCTATCGTCCAAGCGCGCTCGCGAGGTCTTTACCAGGGTTGGCATCGAAACCCGATGCGGAAACTGTTTCCTCTTTACCGCGTCTGCTCGTTACCGGCTATATTAGCGTTGACTATCTTTGCCGCGTCGATGTTCTGCCGCACCGGGACGACCGCACTACAGCGCACCATATTGAGAAGGCCTTGGGCGGTCCGGCCGCAAATGTTGCTGTTGCGGCTGCTGGTGTCGGAAAGCCCTATGGTCTCGATGTGCAATTGGCGACTGCGGTGGGCGATGATCCGGATAGTGACTGGGCATTGGCCGAGCTCTCGCGCCGGGGCGTCCATGCCCTGCCGATCCGCCGCCCCTTTAACAACCGGCTTTCGCGCGCGATCGTCATTATCGAGGCGAACGGCAGCAGGACGATCATCAACGAGCCATTTGAGCTCAGCGAAGTTGATCTCACGTCCAGTCTTTCCGTAAAGTCTGAACCACGGCCTGCCTGTCTTCATATCGAGGGCTATCACTACGAGAGGATGATCGGTTCCATTGATCGCTTTCACGAGGCGGGATGGAAGGTAAGCCTCCATTCGACCGGCCTGCCCCAAAATGCCCGCACCCCGCAGTCATTCAAAGAGCTTATCTCGCGCGTCGACCTGACATTCATCAATGATGTGATGTTGCGTGAGATCTTTGAGATAAGAACTCCGCTCGCATCCATGCTGCAGCAGGTCAGGGATATGCTCGCCGACGTTGAGAAGCGTGGCACGGTCGTGCTTACCCTGGGCGAGCTGGGTGCAGCTGTTTTCGCCGACGGTTCATCGCGCATAACCGAAGTTCCGGCGCTCGCGGTCAATATGGTGGATGCCACAGGCGCTGGCGACAGCTTTGCCGGAGTGTTCCTGAGCCAGTGGCTACACGGCGCTTCCCTGGAAAAGGCCGCACAATACGCGGCGATGGCGGCAAGCCTGACAACGACGGCTGAAGGCGCTCAAGGCCTTGTTTCAACGTTCAGCGATCTTGAGGCCGCACTGTCAGACTCGAACTTAAAGGCGTCCGCATGATCTACCGTTTTAGCCGTCTCGTGAAGACGCAAGAGGAAAATTGATATGGTCTTCAAACTGTCCGGCATTGTCAAAAGGTTTGGAGGGCTTGTCGCTCTTGACCACGTTGATTTCCACGTCGCCGACTCGGAAGTCATGGCACTGGTCGGTGACAATGGCGCCGGGAAGTCCACATTGATCAAGACTATGTCGGGAGCCCACATCCCGGACGAGGGTGAAATAACAATGCTGGGCAAGGTGATGCATTTCCGCTCGCCGCAGGACGCCTGGCAGAACGGCATTGCGACGATCTATCAGGAACTGGCATTGGCCGGGAAAATGACGGTGGTGGACAATATCTTTCTTGGACGGGAGATGAAGCGTCCCCGGTTTGGCATTCCGTTCCTTGACCTTCCTGCAATGCGCAAGCGCACGGATGAGCTGCTCACGCAGTTGGACGTTCATGTTCCCGGCATCGATAGCTGGGTGGAATCCATGTCAGGCGGCCAGAGGCAGGGTGTCGCCATCGCTCGCGCGCTGAATATGGATGCGCGTCTGATCATAATGGACGAGCCGACCGCCGCTCTCGCGGTTGCCGAAGTACGCAAAGTATTGGATTTTGTTATCCGCCTGCGCGAGCAGGGTAAATCTGTCGTGCTCATCTCACACAATATCCAGGACGTTTTCGAAGTCTCCGACAGAATTTCCGTGATGCGGCATGGTCGCTGCTCGCGGTACGTGAGACCCGCAAAACTACCCCACAAGAAATCATCGGCCTCATAACCGGGGCTTATGAGGTACGCGCTGCCTCCTAGTGCGCGGTCAACATCAACCCTTCAAAATCAAAAGGAAAAAGGGGAACCATTCAAATGAGAACGCTTTTGAAATTCGCAGCAATTTGCCTTCTGGCCACCACGACACTCGCCAGCGCGGCAGAAGCCAAGGATATCCGGGTTGCCTTCGTTCCGCAAATCCAAGGCATTCCCTATTACGTTGCCATGGAAAACGGAGCAAAGGCGGCCGCCGAAAAATTCGGCGTCACCTATGTGCAGCAGGGACCGACCGCTACCAATGCCGCCGATCAGCTGCGCATCTTCGAAAGTTTCGTCAACCAGGGTTTTGATGTCGTCGTAGTCTCGCCGGTTGACGTCGAAACATTGAAGCCCGCCATAGCGCGCGCCACAGAAAAGGGCGTGCATGTGCTCACTTCCGACGCCGATGCCGCCGGCAGCAAGCGTGCCTTTTACGTAGCGCAAGCGATGGACAAGGATCTCGGCTATAAGATTCTTGACGAAATGGTCGCTCGTGTCGGCAAGGAAGTCAAGATTGCCATTATCTCCGATGCCCCGACGATCGCTAGCCTCAACAACTGGATCGCTGCTATTCAGGAGCGCGCCAAGTCGACGTATCCCGACCTGAAAATCGTCTCGATTGACCATACGGATGGAACGGCGGCCCGCGCGTTCCAATTCGCTACCGACTCCATGACACGCAATCCAGACCTGAAGGGCATTATCGGCATCGCGTCGACCACCTGCCCCGGCATCGGTCAGGCTGTCGAAGCTGCCGGACGAGTGGGATCAATCGTTACGACGGGATTCTGTTCGCCGAACACAGTCAAGGACTATGTCATGAGCGGTGCAATGACCTATTCCGTACTTTGGAACCCATCCGACCTTGGCTACCTGACGGTCTGGGCCGGCAAGGAAGTCGCGGAAGGCAAGAAGCTTGATACGGAGCCAAAAGTCGACGGGCTGGACGCTAAGGTGAAATGGCTCCCGGACCAGAACATTCTGCTTCTCGGCGATCCCATGGTCTTCACAAAGGACAATATCGGCCAGTTTAATTTCTGACGGGTATCTTTAACGAGGAAAGCCGCAACCGGCGGCTTTCCGCGCATCGAAAGATTGTCTTATGTCAATTGCCGCGGATACACGTCCAGTCTTGCGCTTGAGTTCGCCCACGGCCACGCGAGAGCTATATCTATTCATCGCCATCTTGCTTGTCGGTGCGGGCTTTACCTATGCTTCGCCCTATTTTCTCACCCCAATAAATCTAATACAAACCCTGCGCGCCGCTTTGGAGCTCGCCATCGTCAGCGCAGGAATGACGTTGGTCATCATCATGGGCGGCATTGATGTCAGCGTCGGTGGAATACTCGCGGTCACCGCGATCGTCATCGGTAAATCCTATCAGGCGGGCCTATCCTCTTTCCTCGTTGCCCCCATTGGTCTTGCCACCGGTACTCTACTTGGAACCTGGAACGGCTTTCTAACCACGAAGCTGAAAGTGCCACCGATCATCGCAACACTCGGGTCGATGTATATCTTCTCGGCGATCATGTTCATCGTCATTGGCGGCGCCTGGATTTCCGGCCTGCCCGGAACCCTGTCGCCGCTCGTCAACGGAACGGTCCTTCACATACCCGCCTCTGCTCTCGTCATCCTTGTTGTTTATGCCGCATGCTGGGTCCTGCTGCGCAAAGTGCCTTTTGGGCGTCACATCTATGCGATTGGCTGCAATGAAACATCGGCAAAGCTTGTCGGCATCAACGTTGATCGCACGAAAATCGCGACCTACGCGCTTCTGGGCTTTCTCGCCGGATTTGCCGCACTGCTTTACGTCGCACGCCTGCGCAATGTGGAAATCAATATCGGAACCACTGTTGCGCTCGAAGCGATCGCTGCAACCATATTGGGCGGCACCAGCATCCGTGGCGGCGTCGGCAGCCTGCTAGGCACACTCCTCGGCGTGATCTTCATCCGCATCATACAGAACGGCCTTGTTCTTATTGGCGTTTCCTCGCTGTGGGAAACCGTCATCATCGGCATTCTTCTGATCGTAGTCCTCACTGCCGATGCCATTCGCAATCGCAATAACCCGAGAGTTTGACCATGTCCGTACTAATGATGCGCTTGCAGGGCGACCCGTTGAGAACGCGGCTTCTCATCCTGATCGGCCTTTGGGTTGTTGCCATTCTGGTCGTAAGTCTGCTTTCACCCTATTTCCTGCAGGCAAGTACCGTTCCTTACCTTCTCCAATATGTCCCAATACTCGGCCTGCTTGGCCTCGGTCAAACTCTAGTGATCCTCGCGGGTGGTCCCGGCATCGATCTTTCCGTCGGCTCAATCGTCTCATTGGTCGGCGTCAGTGTCGGCGCGCTCATGACCATGGGACTTGGTGTATGGCCGGCCTGCGCGGTTGGCATTCTTCTCGGGGGCGTTCTTGGCATGATCAATGGCGTGCTCATCAATGTCCTGCGCATTCCATCGCTCATGGCGACGCTCGCAACAATGTTCGCCTATGGCGGACTAGCGCTGGCAACCACCGAGGGGCGTCCGATCGGCAATTTTCCGCAAGAGTTCGCCTGGCTTGGCCAGGGCGACACGCTGACCATCCCCAATTCCTTTCTGTTTGTGCTGGTACCCGTCGCACTGATCCTGCACATCATGCTGACGCGAACTACCATCGGCAGGCACATCGTTGCCTGCGGCAATGATGATCGCGCCGCACATCTGTCGGGCTTGAATGTAGTTCGCCTACGAATCGGACTTTACGTCCTGAGCGGAGTGCTGGCCGCTATCGGCAGCATCATCTCGCTGTCCTGGTTTCTCGCCGCCCGTCCCGATGCTGGGAAGGGCATGGAACTCGCTGCGGTAACGATCGCCGTCTTGGGTGGCACGCATATTTTCGGGGGTACGGGCGGCATACCGGGTACCTTGGTTGCAATACTCATCATCACGACGCTGCAGATCGGACTTCAGCTCGCCAACATTTCAGCAGCATGGCAGCTTGGCATAATTGGTGTTTTGTTGATCGCATCGGTGGCCTCATTTGGCGGATGGCGCCAAATCTGGAGCCCCATACGGTGACAAACAGCCCGGATATCCTGTGCATCGGTGATCTCGATGTCGATCTTTTCATCTCCCTGCCCGCCATTCCCGGTTTCGACCAGAAGGTGTCAGGCAAGCATCTCGGCCAGAAGCCGGGGGGAATGTCCGCTAACGCAGCCGTGGCCATGACCAGACTCGGGCGGCCGGCACGCTTGCTTGCCGCTGTTGGTGACGATCACGCGGGCGAGGAAGCCTTGAAGCAGCTTGCGGCGGTGGGTGTGGATACCGGCTTTATTGCCGTCAGGCCTGGCAGCAAGACATTCATGTGCGTGATTCTTGTCTCGCCCTCGGGAGAAAAATCCCTCATCAGGCTCGAAACCGACGCCTATCTGCCGCGCCCCGGCGATATCATACCTGCGGTCCTTCGGGGCATCAAGCACATGCACTTGACCTATGGCAATGCCGCCCTGACCCTTCATGCGCTGGAAATGGCAAATGAGCATGGCATCAGGACGTCACTTGATCTTGAGCCGCCGGATATTCGCCGCGCGCCCGAACATCTCACCCGGATGCTAGGCCTGGTCGACACGCTTTTCCTGAACAGCGAAGCGTTTGACGCTGCGTCCGAAGTCCTGGGCGGCGTTCTCAGCACCAATCTTTTGCGGCCGGGCGGAGAGATTATCGTCACCATGGGCGCCGCAGGATGCCGCAGGCTTTTCGGGAACGATCTGATCGAAGTACCGGGATTCAAAGTTGATGCCGTTGATACGACAGGTGCAGGCGACTGCTTTGCCGGGGCCTACCTTGCAAGCCGCCGCACCGATGCAGATCCGCGTGACGCCCTTATATTCGCCAATGCCGCAGCCGCGCTTGCGACCCTCGATTTCGGCGCGCAAGCTGCCCTGCCCGAGCGGGGAGCAGTCGAGACACTCTTGCGCGACAACCACCAGCCGCGCTCCAACACCATTACGGAATCCATCAATGCCTGATCGCCGTTTCGACCATGTAGAAGAGCTTGCCAAGGCTGGTCTGTCAGCGCCGGATGAGACAACTCTGCATTATCTTTGGCAGATTGTCGATGAGGGCGTGCTTGGCGCCAGCAAGCATGTGAACCTTGGTAATGAATTGCTGCTGCACATACTTGGTGCTTATCCTGATAAGGGCGAAGCACTGGAAAGGGCGCGCCGCGTGGCAGACTACATCGCTCGCACGCGTGGCCAGGATACGCCCGTTATCGGAAACAGCCTTGCGTTGCTGCTTGCCGGTCTGGATAGCGAACCCGAACAGGCAGCAGCCTTGCGGCAGAGAATTGAAAACTGGAACAAATCCGCCGCTGAGCGCAAAAACACACTTGTGAGCATTGCGACCAAACATCTTTCTGCGTCGCGCGGCATCATGGCTTTCGATTATTCGAGCACAGTTGCTGCGATCGTGCTTGCTCTTGCCAAGGCCAATCCTGAGCTGACCATCGTCGTGCCTGAAAGCCGCAGCATCGCGGGCGGCGCGCGATATCTCGAAGAGTTTCTCCCGGCCGGTCTATCCATGCGCTATATCCCCGACGCAGCAATCGAATTCGGACTGTCCCTGTGTGATACCGCCGTTTTTGGTGTCGAGACGTTGCGGGCCGATGGCAGTTTTCTCAATACGATCGGCAGCCGCCTGATCGCGCGACTTGCAAGGGAGCAGGACAAGGAAGTGTTCGGCTGCACCGACCTTCTGAAGCTCGATATGCGCAGCTACGAAGGCCATCGCCCCGAGCCGGCCATTCGAAACTACGACCGCCTCTTACACGGAGGACTGACGATCAAAGACATAGGGCGAGCCGATACGCATGCGCCCGAACTTGAGGTAATCCCTGCGGAACTTACCACCGCAATATTGACAGAATATGGACCAGTACCACCACAGGCCATTTGGAATTTGGGACGGTCTGTATTCAAAGCGCTATGACGGAGTTGATATCCATGAACGAGATGATGGCGCGCGAGATTGCCGCTCAGAGCGAAATCCTTATAACCTGCGTTGCCCCCCTTGCCGAGCGTGTTGCCCAGATCGATGTTCCTGCAGGCAGGATTTTTGCCGGAGGCTGCGGCGATTCCGCTTTCGCTCCCGCTGCACTCGGCGGAGTTTTTGCCGAACTAGGAATAGACTTGGAGCCGAGGACCTCAATGGAGTTGTCCGCGTTCACGAAATTTGTTTCGGCGGACACTGTCCTATTAAGTTCGATCTCAGGCGGCACCAAACGAACTGTCGAGGCCGCTAATGTTGCTCGCAAGGCTGGTGCACACGTCATCGCGTTAACTTGCAACGGACATAGCAATCTTGCGAATGCAGCGGATGAGACGATCGTGCTGCCGTTTACTCCACTTTCGCGCAAGACACCTCACACGCTGGATTACACAGTTACTCTGTTGGCGCTCGTGGCGCTGGCCTCCGCATGGGCACGCCGTCCAGTGGAGGAAATATCGAAGCTTGTCGAAACAGTTCCCGTCTTGTTGGAGAACGCCTCCGAGATAGCATGGGCTACGGGTAGCAAGATCAACCAGGACGGAAAACTGTTCTTTCTCGGCGCGGGTCCCGATCTTGCCAATGCCAATTATGGGGCAGCAAAATTCCACGAGGCTGGCGGTATCGTCGCTATTGCGGCGGAAACAGAGAATTTCATCCATGGCATGAATTTCATGGTAGAGCCGGTCGATTCAGTTCTGTTGCTTGCCGGCGCGGAACTAGTCCATCGTCGCAGCAGACAAATCGCCACTTCTTTCGCTGGCCTCGCCAACTGCCAGATCGTTCCCGTAAACGCCCAGGATGGCGTTTTGGGAGCCTTTGCCTATACGCTTATGACGACCTTTGTGCTTCAGTATCTGTGTCTGAACTTTGCTAACAACGCGGGTTTGCAAGTCGATCGTCCCCGGGCTGGAAGGCCTGACGGTGAGAAACACCTCGCCATTCAATCGGAAATTATGGCAGAACTCTCGTAGCAGCCTAACTTTTCGACTGGTTTATGTGTGAGTGAGTTCATAGTCCAGCAAACCCGTGATGATATCATCGTGCCACCTTGTATCGACGAGAACGGTTTTCCGTTCACGATCTTCAAGGACGAAGCTGATTTTCTCTAGGGAAAATTGCCCGCGCGTTTTGGGCGAGGACGCGAATGCCCAGTCAATGTAACACCAAGCGTTTTGGAGGCGCCGCACACCAGTTTGATTGCCTCTGTTCTGACAGCCCTGCCCAATAGTTCGCGATAGTATACCGCGATCGCTATCGAGGCTCGGCGATCCGGCCTATCGACACTACCGAGCCGAATCTCCGATGAAACTACCAACTCTATGGTCCATCAATAGCGCTGGCGAAGCTTGGGCAATTGCCTTGAGCGAAACAACATCGAATTTTGCGAGCATTAACTGGCCGCGGCCCGTTTTAAGTTCGCGGCCTCGGTGTTCCAGGATCAAGTCCCAGCATCCTGTGCCTTCACCGCCCCACGGTCATTCCTTCACGAAGGGTTCTTGCATAAGAAAGCACACGCAAACGGTGGCAAAGCTGCGAAAGTGCTCCTGCTGAAATAAGATTGCAGGCCATTAGCCATCCGTCTTTCAGTCCGGCAAGCCCAAGTGTAAGAGGCGCCGACAATTCTGTCGGCGAACCTCCGCAAATACCAAGATACCTGTGTTTTAATCGACAGACAGCTCCATTCAGATGCTAGTAATCAACCCGCCGTCGACGCGAATGACAGATCCTGTCAGATAGGAAGCGCGGGCGCTTACCAGAAATGCAACGACGTCAGCATATTCCTGCGGTTCGCCGTAGCGACCAACAGGGATAGACGCTGTACTTGCGGCCGACACCTCTTCCACCGCTTTTCCTTCGCGCTTCGCTTTCTGCTCATCGAGAAATGCGATCCGCTGCGTTGCTACACGGCCGGGAAGCACGATATTGACCGTGACACCATCCTGTCCGACTTCACCGGCAAGTGTCTTTGACCAGCCCAGGAGTGACATTCGCAGCGCGTTCGACAAGCCGAGGTTGGGGATAGGAGCGACAACCCCGGAGGAGGTTGAGGTAATAATCCGCCCCCATTTTTTCGCCCGCATTTTTGGCAGGACAGCATCGCTTATCGCGATCACGGAAAGCACCATGCTGTCGAAATATTTCCGCCAGCTATCCGCACCCTGACCGGAAACCAGTGTCGGAGGCGGGCCACCGGTGATGTTGACCAGGATGTCCACCGATCCCAATTGCTTTTCGATAAGGGACAGATTAGGCTCGACCGCGGAAAGATCTCCAAGATCCCAACCAACCGCCATGGCGGAACCGCCGTTGACCTGGATATCGGCCACGGTCTTTTCAGCGGCCTCTTTGTTGATATCCGCGACAGCAACTTGAGCACCTTCAACAGCCAATGATTTCGCAATCGCACTACCGAGACCACCACCCGCGCCGAGAACGAGGGCGGTTTTGCCCTTGATTCCTAGATCCATGAGTATTTCCTTCCATTTTCCGGAAAAGCCGGTTCTTCGCTAAAAGTTGCCCGTCAACCGGCCATCCAGCCGCCATCGACCATGAGATTGACGCCTGTCATGTAGCTCGCCATATCACTCGCGAGGAACAAGGCGGCGCCAGCGACGTCATCGGGAACACCAAGGCGCGGCCAAGGGGTACGCCGCCGCGAGTAATCCAGGCCCTCCGGATCGTTTGCCACACCGGGTTTGCCGGTGATGATCTTTCCCGGCGCGATCGCATTGCAGATGATGAGGTCATCGGCGTGGTCAACCGCTATCTGGCGGGTCATCTGGACAACGCCGCCCTTGCTGACGCCGTAGGGGAAGTCTCCGGGGCAAGCGACCATGCCGTGCTGGGACGAGATGTTAATGATCCGGCCGCGGATGTCATTGAGCGGTTCCTGCTTTAGGAACTGCTGAGCAGCTCGCTTGCAGCAATAAAAGAAACCGGTGAGATTGACCCCGATAACACGGGCCCATTGATCGGGCGTCGTTTCAAGCAGATTGGTTGAAGAATATATGGCGGCGTTGTTGACGATCACGTCGAGCCGACCGAACTGCCTGACCGTCTCTTCCACCAGCCCGTCGACAGCATCCCAGCTGGAGATGTCGGTCTTGACGAAGATGGCCCTTCCACCTGCGTCACGGATCATATTTGAAGTGATTTCCCCACCCTCAAGTGGCGTCTCGATCACATCGGCGACGACGACTGTCGCTCCCTCCATTGCGTAGCGAAGTGCCATGGCACGGCCAAGGCCCGAACTAGCGCCAGTGACGATCGATATTCTGTTCTGCAATATGGGCATTGGTTTTCCCTCAATCCTGCCGGGCTATGACTTGGCCCTGCGCGGCTGCGACAAGCGATCCGTGAGACACGATCGCCCTGCCGCGCAGAAAGACGTCCGTGATTTCAGCAGGAACGGTCCAACCATCGAATGGCGTGTAGCCGGCCCGGGACATTTGTTGCGCGTTGGTGATCCTGGATTTCCGGCTCCGGTCGATGATCACAATATCGGCGTCATAACCCGCAACTATGGCACCTTTCGAGAGACCGAGACCAAAACGCCGGGCTGGCGCCAGAGCGCACATGCGCACAAGATCTGTCAGCTTTATCACCCCTTCGTCGACCAGCTTCAGCATGACCGGCAGAAGGGTTTGCAGCCCGGGCATCCCGCCTGGAATTTCGGCGAACGCACCGTAAGGCGCGGCCTTCTCCGCCGCGCTGTGGGGTGCATGGTCGGTCGCGACAATATCGATCAACCCTTCAGAAAGCGCCGCGCGTAGTGCCTGGACATCATCGCTTCCGCGCAGCGGTGGCGAGCCCTTCAGATTTGCGCCTAGTTTCTCGTAGTCCTCGGCCGTAAAGAACAGATTCTGCGGCGTCGTCTCCACTGTTGCGTCCGCCATGTCTTTGAGGCGGCGCCACACACCGAGGCCAAGGAGGGAATTGATCTGGCGAATGTGAATGGTTGCTGCGGACTGCGCAGCAGCCAAAACTGCGCGGGCGATCCCGTTGGCCTCCGCCAGCGGCGGGCGGCTGGATAAAAAGCCCTGAATGCCGGCATGGTCGCGCGCGTGGCTGCCCGACAAGATGGACTGATCCCCAGGCGAAATGCCTATCACGGTATTTTCTTTGCCGAATTTCTGCAATATTTGCTGGATGCTATCGACGCTGTCAAAGAGATAGGCAGAGGGTACATCTGCAGTAAATAGCTCAAGGGATACGGGCCGAAGCTTGAGCATTTCTCCGACGGCGTTCATGTCCTTGCTTATCACCCCCTGGAATCCGACATCGACGTTGACACGCCCTCTCGCCAATTCCATCTTGTCGCGCAGCTCCTGGCCTGTGGCTGTCCAGGGTTCGTCCGTCGGCATATCGAGTACAGTAGTGACACCCCCGAGAGCGGCGGCTTTCGTGCCACTTTCAAAATCTTCCTTGTGCGTGAGCCCCGGTTCACGCAGATGGGCATGCGCGTCTACAAGTCCCGGAAGCAAATGTTTCCCTGTGGCATTCACATGGGTCCGGGCACCTGCTGTTTCTCCAGGAGAAAGGATCGCTTCAATCCGTCCATTGGCGATGCCAATGTCGGCTTTGCGCTCTCCTTCGGCATTGACGACGGTACCGCCTGTGATCAGCGTATCAAACATTTGGCCGATCCCACATTTGTCAACTCAGGCCCGGCAAGCGGGGCTCCTCATGTGTAACGACTTCGATCAGCGCTGCCTGTCCCTTGCCCACCCGTTCAAGGCCGCGCAGGAGTGCCGGCCGAAGGTTTTTTGGAAGGCTCACACATTCCCCGTAACCGCCCAAGGCCTCTGCAATCGGGGCATAGGCGCCCGACATAAGGTTGGCTCCATATTTTCGGGAAGCTATCGGCATGCTGGCCGCATAACCGCCGAGCACATTGTTGCGTAAGACCACCGTCAGAATCGGCAAGTGACACCGGATTGCAGTTTCGAAATCGATGCCAACCATGCCGAAGGCAGACTCACCCATCAGGTTGACAACAGTGGCCTTGGGCCGCGCGAGTTTGGCACCAAGCGCAAAACCGAGGCCGCTGCCAAGCTGAGTTGTCTTCCCCCAACCTATGTAGCTCCGCGGGATGACGGCCTCGTAAAATGGGCTGAATTGATCGCGTGGATTACCGGCGTCGTGAGTGACGACAGAATTAGAGGGATCAACCACCTGCATGATTTCCCAAACGACGCGATAAGGTGAGATCGGCTCGCTATCGGCAGTCAGTAGCGGCATCCAGCGTTCTCTAAACACGGACCGTATCGAACGGATTTCGTCCATGACGTCGGCACGATCCACCAGGACATGCTTGTGTTGCTTGAGATAGGCGTTCATCTGCCTCAGAGCCGAGCGAGCATCGCTGACGACGCCCTGGGCGATGGGATAATCCTTGCCAAGGTCGCCCTCGTCCACCGTAACGTGTAAGAGCACCTTGTCTTTCGGGATCGGCAATATGTAATAGGATCGCGTCAAGCTCGTGCCCAGCGCCAGAACGACGTCTGCCTTGTCCATGAAGTGATCCACCGTGGTCGGCCTTGCCCTGCCTGCCGCACCTAGCGCCAGTGGATGGTTTTCCGGAAAGCCACTCTTCCCATTTGGTGTCGTCATGACCGGGATACGCAGCAATTCGGCAAACTCGACCAGTTCCTTGGTGGCGAAGGCTGCAAGTACACCCTGTCCCGCAAGCACTACGGGGTTTTTTGCGGCCAGAAGTGTTTTGACAAGTTCAGCAATCTCGCCCGCATCACCCTGCGGTGCGCTGCGCCGCGGTCGTTGATAGACCTCGTTAGTGGGGTCCAATCTTTCCGCAAGCAAATCGACGGGCAACTCCAGCAGTACTGGCGCCGGTCGGCCATTGCGAACGCGGGAAATGGCCGAATGCATTAATTTGGGCAGATGTTCGACGCAGCCTGCTGTCTCGGACCATTTGGTCACGTGCCGGAAATTACGGCTGGCGTGGAAATTCGGGGTCACAGCTTCCGACCCGCGCGGATATCCCGTCGGCAAGAACAGGATGGGGGTTCGGTCGTTGAACGCTTGGGCGATCCCACCGAACGCGCTCTCGGCGCCAGGCCCATACTGCACAGTTACGACGGCCAACTCACCATCGGCCACAGTGCGGGCGTAGCCTTCGGCAATGTTAACCGCGACGCGCGGCGTTCGAGCGATGACCGGTGGAATGTCGCGTGCTGCACAGGCATCGAACAGTTCGCTGTTGGGAAAGCCGATGATCTGCTTGATGCCTTCCAGCTTCAGGATCGAAGCGACGATCTGCGCGCCGGACATAGTCTGTCCTCCGCCCTTTATCGGGCTGATCATCAATCTGCCTGCCTCGCTCGCATCGAACCCGCGGATTGACTCATTCATGGTTTTCGAGCCAATGACGCGCGATGTCTTCCCGCCGCATGAAGGCAGCAGCTGGTTTGTTGCTGACGTGCTCGATGACCTCGCGCAAACCCGAGGCACGATTCGGCTGACCCATCCAGCGGGCATGGACACCGATGGTAAGCATCCGCCCCCCGGTCTCGTCGGCTTCGTCAATCATATAGTCGATGGCGGAACGGCAATCCTCTGCAAAATCGCGCGGATTGCTATAGCCGGGCGCTATCAGGTAGCGACTGTCGTTCAGCGTCTTGGAATAGGGTACGACCAGGAGCCGCGTCCCATCGTGGTCGGCGTAATATGGAAGATCATCGTTGCAAGGGTCGGAGTAATACAGGAAACCACCTTCTTTGACGATCAGGTCACGCGTGTTGACGCTCGGAAAAGAGCGGCAGTTCCAGCCCAGCGGGCGCCGTCCCGTCAGCTTCTTGTAAAGCCCGATTGCCTCATGAAGCTGGCGCTCCTCTTCGTTGCGATCCAGGGTGGAATATTCGCTCCAGCGCAGGCCATGACCAAGCAGATCGTGACCGCGCGCATTCATCCATTCGATGACGGCCGGGTTGCGCTCCAACGCAACAGCACAGGCGGAGACTGTAACCGGAACGTTATAGCGATCGAAAAGACGCGCCAGACGCCAGACACCCGCGCGGCTGCCGTATTCGAAATGGGTTTCGGTGCCGAGATCGCGCACCGGGGGACTATTGGGAATATTGTATTCACCCCAATTGTCGTTACGACCATCTTCCAGCCAGGAATACTCCGAGCCTTCTTCGTAATTGAGCACCAGATTGATGGCGAGTTTCACGCCGTTTGGCCAGCGGACAAAGGGTGGCTTCGGGCCGTAGCCTATGAAATCTCGCGGCTGGTGTTCCGTATCATTCAGCACGGTCTCACCCGTCATCATAATGCCTCCCCTGCTGCGTTGCTCTCATTGGCGACAATCCATTGCATGTAGTCGTGAAAGGCCTCCTTGCCTGGACGTGGACGCCAGGCAGTGTCGCGCTCAATACGTGCAAGGTCATAGGCACCCCACATGCCGTCTTTCAGTGCGGTGTCTTGAACTATGTTGGCTGTCTCTGGAGGGCTGACTTCGACCATCAGATCCGGTATTTTTTCCCGCGCCCAGTTGATCACGTCGCCGATGGTCGACGTGACGCCGCTGCCTATATTGTAATGGCGGTAGCGAAGACGTGGCGCCAAGAGCAGAGCGATAATTGCCTGTGCCACGTCCGCCGAGTGTGCATAGTCCCCTACCGGTTCCAAGCTGTTCGGACGGATCACCTCTCCTGCCAGGGCCATGTGCGCGACGCGATTTGGTACGTGGCGGAAATTGCGGCTTGTGGTTGCCCGGTCCATGGGACCATAAACGGACGCGAGGCGAACACTTAAAGCCGATATGCCGAAGAGATCAGCGTAACAGTTAACAACCATTTCCGAGGCGAACTTAGAAATGCCGTAAAGGGTCAACGGCGCGACATAACCATCTTCCGGCAGCGGCTCGCCCGCCCAGTCCGGACCGTGATGGCGGTAGATCGCACCAGAGCTGACATAGACAAAACGCTTGACTGACGGCTTGGTCCGGGCCCATTCCAGCGCCCTCACGGTTCCCATCAGGTTGACGTCGACGATGCGCGCCGGGTCCTCGGCTTCCGGCTGGCGCTTCGCTTCTGTTGCACTGCCTCGCGAGATGGGGGTTATCGTTGCGCCATGCACCACTAGCGAAATGTCATGGCCATCAAGTTCGTTCGACCACTGCTGTGAATCCAGGATATCGGCTGTAAGCACGGCAAGACGGTCTCGAACTGGAGCGAAATACCGCTCAGCCGTGTCGTCAAGTCCGGACCGGTCGAGAATGACGACACGGGCTTGCGGGTCGCGGTCGAGCCACTCGCGAACCAGAACACTCATAACAAAACCCGTACCTCCGGTTACCAAGAGAGTCATTTTGAGATCCATTTCATTGCGGCGAAGAGATTCACCGAGTTGCAAAACCACCATCAGCGAGCAAATCAGTGCCGGTTACGAAGGAGGCGTCCGGAGACAGTAGAAAGGCGGCAGCGGCGGCAATCTCATCGGGTTGCGCGATCCGGCCGAGCAGATGCGCGGGTCCGAGATCCTTATTGGCTGTCTCAAGATCGGGCCATCGTTGCAAAAGCCTGGAAGTGGCCACTGCCCCCGGCGACAGGCTGTTCACGCGAATGCCATCGCCGGCATGATCGACCGCCATGGCTTTGGCAAGATGGACGAGGCCTGCCTTGGCCGCGCAATAGGCCACCGCCTTTCCGGTCGCCACGTGACCAAATTGCGACGCGACAAGCACTATTGATCCGCCCCCGCTGGAGATCATGAGTGGTACCGCGAATTTGCTGGCGATAAATGCGCCCGTCAGGGTAACGTCGATTTCCAGCCGCCATTGCTCTTCATCGAGATCGACGACCGTGCCATCGAGCGAAGGTGCCGCAGCATTGTGGACCAAACCATCAACCCGCTCAAAATGGTCAAAAGCTGCGCTCATTGACCGCGCCATGGAACGTTGATCCGTCACATCGCATTCAAGCGCCAAAGCACAAGAACCTAGTTCCGCAGCAAGATTTGCGACGCTATCCGGCGAAGCGTCCGCGCAGATCGCCCTTCCTCCTTCGGCAATGCAGCGCCGCGCGATCGCAGCCCCGATAGCGCTTGCAGCTCCAGTGATGAAGACCACTTTTCCGCCAAGCCTTTTCCCCGATTGATCTGGAATTGCCATCATGACGCAAGTATCCGTGAAAGGTCCTGCCGTGGCGGAAAAGGTCGTTGTCGCGCAATGAATTGCCCGCGACCAGGCGTGGACAGGACCTTGCCATCATTCCAAACCAGTTCCCCGCGCGAAATGGTCATGACGGGCCAGCCCCGCACCGTTTGACCTTCATAGGGTGTATGGTCGGTTGCATGATGCAACATGGCGTTAGTGATGGTGACTCTTCGATCCGGATCCCAGATCGCCAAGTCTGCATCTGATCCAACCGCAATTGCTCCCTTGCGCGGGTAGAGACCGAAGAGACGTGCCGGTGCGGCCGAAGTCAGGTCGACGAATTTCTGGAGAGAGATGCGGCCACCATTGACACCAGCCGAAAAAAGCAGCGCAAGTCGCGTCTCGATGCCAGGAATGCCATTTGGAATCCGGTTAAATGGAGTGTCAGGGCCGCCCGCAATCTTGTCGGCATAGTTCCAGGGCGAATGGTCGGATGAGAAAACCTCAAGCGTTCCGTCAAGTATCCCGTCCCAAATCGCCGGTTGATTGGACTTGTCACGGGGTGGCGGCGTACAGACGCATTTCGATCCGGAAAGGTCATGGGTGTCGATGTCCTCAGCCGACAGGAACAGGTATTGCGGACAGGTTTCGGCATAGATGGGCAACCCTCTGGCCTTGGCACGCCGGATTTCCTCGACCGCACCGCCGGCTGCAACATGACTGACCAGAATGGGAGTTTCGATCAGTTCCGACAAACTGATTGCGCGGTGGGTGGCCTCCCGATCGCCAATCTCCGAGTGAGCTTTCTCGTGGTAGCGCAGCTGTGTTTTGCGGGCTTCAATAAACTTCTCGGTGAGCCAGCGGATACACGCGTCGTTTTCCGCATGCACCATGACCATTGCGCCCTCTGACCTGGCAACATCGAGAACGTTCAATACCTCATAGTCATCGAGCTTCAGGCCGTCATAGGTGAGGTAGATCTTCATTGAAGTGCAGCCTTCAGCGATCAGGGCCGGTATCTCATTTCTTAGAACCTCCGCCGACGGATCACCGACGATCAAATGGATCCCATAGTCGATATGGGCCTTCGGGCGCGCCCGGTCGTGGTAGTCGATGACAATGTCTCGCAGCGATTGACCGCGCATCTGCATAGCAAAGGGAATAACGGTCGTCGTGCCGCCGCACATCGCCGACAGCGTTCCGGTATTGAAGTCATCAGCCGTAGCTTTGCCTTCCCACGGCTGCTGATCCATATGGCAGTGGCTATCGACGCCGCCGGGGAGCACCAGCCGGCCTTCGGCCGATATTTCCGTATCTCCCTTGCCCAAATCTTTGCCAAGCGCCGCAATTTTCCCACCGCGAATCCCGACATCAACTTCAAGGATTTGATCTGGCGAGACGACCCTTCCACCCCGAATGACGAGCTCAAGATCAGATGCACTGCTCATTCGTTGACTCCTGAGGTTACACAACTGGATCCGCTGCTGGCGGGTATCACGGTGTGTCTGCGCATGAGATTGAAACTCGCTGCGATTGCTACAAGCGCTGCTCCGCTGCCCAGCATTACAAACAACGCTTGCGGCGCGACATGTTCCATGAGACCAGCGGCCAAGCCGGGCGTCATGACGTTGCCGATAGAGTAGAGAAGCAGCAGTCCACCGGATGCCGACACCATATGTCGGCTCTCAATCTGGGAATTGGCAAAGGCGATAGCGACGGGATAGATGGTCAAAGTCGTCGCTCCATAGGCGAAAAAAAGCACGAAGAGCAAGGGAACATACCGATGGCCGGACCATACAATCCCGGCGCACAGCAAGGCAGCAACACCACCTTGCACCAACAGCATCAGACGGCGATCCAGGCGATCCGACAACCAGCCCATCGGGGCCTGGGCCAGCATACCGCCGATACTGAAGGTTGTGATCAATGCAACAGTCGTAGTCGCAGAAAGGCCGATACGAACACCATATATCGGCGTCATTGCAAAGACATTCATATTGGTCATGCCTGCCTGGAAGACGCCAAGGATTGTAACAGGCGCGAGGACAGCAAGTTTCCACAGGCTATAGCGCTGTCTGGCTGGCGCGATCGTCAACGGGTCAGATTGGGGTTCCCAGGCTGGCAATACTGGCCAGTGAGCGGCAACCAATCTGCAATAGACCAGACCAGCGACGATCGTCATTGTCGCAAGGAGGAACAGGTGCGGTGAATGGGGCCCGGCCACCTCGATCATCAATTGGCCGCACAGGACCGCAAGCGAGGTCATCAGCATATAGAGCGCAAAATAGATGCCTCGATTGCGCTGGTCAGCGTAAAGATTGATCCAGCTTTCTGAAACGATGAACAGCGCGGCCATCGACAGACCGTTCATCAGACGAAGACCCACCCACACCGGCATGAATATCGTCAGGGTAAAACCTGCGGTCGCCAACGCCGCAAGCAACGAAACCAGGAGAAAGGTCCTCTGATGCCCAAGTTTGGCAATAAGAGACCGCGTCACGAGGCAACCGGCAAGAAAGCCCGCCGGGAATGCGGTCAATACGATCTGAACCACGCGCGGGTCCACATCCGGATTGCTCAAATGAAGTGAAACCGCTGTCGTCAGCAACCCATTGCCGGTGCCAATGATGCATATACTGATCAGGATCGGGAAAATGGCGCGGGACCGAGCCACTTTCTGCCAGAGTCTTGTTCCGGATGCTGACGGCCGGGTCACGATTATGCACGCCCCTGCCCTAATGCGCCATATCGAGATGGCGTGGTGCGCAGCTCGGTAGCGTCGATATGGCAGGCAATCTCATGTGTGTCTGACATTTTTCGCAATGGGGGTGCAACGGAATCGCATACTGCGCCGACCTTTCGGTGGCAGCGGGTCGCAAATCGGCAGCCGGTGGGAACATTGATCGGACTGGGTGTATCACCCGTCAAATGGACACGATCGCGCCTCTTCTCATCCGGATTTGGGCTGCGGATAGCCGAAATCAGAGCTTCGGTGTAGGGATGCGTACCGCCGTCGAACACCTCTTCGACAGTTCCCTGCTCCATTACCTTGCCAAGATACATGACAACAACTTTGTCAGCGACATGCCTGACCAAGGCCAGGTCGTGGCTGATAAACAGCATCGTCGATTGTTTCTCTCGCTGGATATCGAGAAGAAGCGTAACAATGGCCGCTTGGACCGAAACATCGAGAGCCGAGACAGGTTCATCGGCAACGATGAGTGCCGGATCGGCTGCGAAGGCACGCGCTATCGCGATTCTCTGCTTTTGCCCACCTGAGAGCTGATTTGGCTTGCGGTTAGCGATAGCAGGCGACAGCCGCACCATTTCAAGAAGCTCGCGAACGCGCTCTTCGATCGCGGCCTTGCCCTTGCGGATGCCGAACTTTTTGATGGAACGGCGGATCGAGAATGCCGCGCAATGGGATGGATTGAGGGTACTGTCCGGATTCTGGAAAATCATCTGGACGGATTGCAGAAGGTCGCGTGGCCGGTCTTTCGCCTGAATTTCCGCAACGTTTTCGCCAGCTATCCGAACCTCTCCTGATGTGGCCCGGTCAAGTCCCGTAACGATGCGAGCCAAGGTTGACTTCCCACAACCGGACTCGCCCACGAGTGCGACAATCTCTGCCTTCGCCGCGTTGAATGAGACCGATTCATTCGCTTTCAGGGTTCTGTCCCCGCCCAGCTTGTAAAGTTTGGTCAGACCAGAAACTGCCACGGCTTGCGTTTGAACCTGAGCCTTGCCTATCTGCGCAAGTTGGGCAGGTTGGGAGCGTTTCATATCCCTCCAGCGAATGCAGCGAACCATATGATCACCGCCGATATGTTCAAGCTCAAGATCCGGCCTGTCACACAGACCGGCCGTAAATCCTGTACAGCGCGGTGCGAAGAAACAGCCAATGGGGCGCTCTTGTGGCAACGGGATATGGCCAGGGATAGCGGCAAGCGAGCGGCTGCGCTTGTCATGGGTAATATCGGGGATGCAATCGATCAGGCCCTGCGTATACGGATGGCGTGGCCTGCGAAAGAGATCGCCGGTGGGGCCTTCCTCCACCATTTCGCCCGAATACATAATGCCAACCCGGTCGCAGGTCTCGGCGATCAATCCAAGATTGTGCGAGATGAACAGGAGGCTTGTGGAATAGCGAGATCTCAATTCACCAATCAGATCGATCACCGCCGCTTCCACGGTCACGTCGAGACCGGTGGTCGGCTCATCCAAAAGCAATAAAGACGGGCGGGCCAGGAGTGCCATAGCGATAACCACGCGCTGTTGTTGACCGCCCGAAAGTTGGTGCGGATAACGCTTGAGCATGTCGCCGGCGTCGGGCAAGCGTACATCTTCAAGCATCGCGGCAGCCATTTCCATGGCCTCCGTGCGGGAAACTCCGAGGTGCAGAAGTGGCACTTCTGCAAGTTGGGACCCTATTGTCTTGACTGGATTGAGTGCGCTCATCGGGTCTTGATAGACCATGGCAATCTGCCGGCCCCTGATTTCCCGCAGCTCTCTCGCACTTGCGCCAACCAGTTCCTTGCCTTCGAAGCGGATGCTGCCACCAGCGATCACACCCGTGCTGCCGAGATATCCCATGATGGCCATGGCAGTCGTGCTCTTGCCGCAACCGGATTCACCGACAAGACCATAACTTTCCCCCGCCTTGACCCTAAAGGACAAGGTGGGAACGGCGACCACAGTCTCGCTCTTGCCGTGAAACTCGATCCTCAGATCGTTGACATCAAGAACGGTATGGGACGGTGAGCTGCCGGACATAGCCGATCCTTGTGGGTTGGAGACGATCAGGTTCATGGTTTCCAAGCCTCCCTCATGCCATCAGCGAGAAGGTTAAAGCCAAGTACAAGGCTGACGAGTGCTGCGGAGGGGATCAGGGACATCAACGGCCAGACGTTGAGCACGGTAACGCTCTCCTTGACCATCCCGCCCCAGTCCGGATTGGGAGGCGGCAGTCCAAGACCGAGGAACCCCAGAATGCCAATAGTGATGATCGTATATCCGATGCGCAAACAGGCATCGACGATCAACATGCTGCGGCAGTTGGGAAGGAGTTCGACGAGCATGATATAGAGCGTGTTCTCTGCTCGCAGCCGCGCCGCCGCGATGTATTCCTGCTCCTTGAGGCCAAGCACCAGACCACGCGTGATGCGCCCGATACCGGGAGCCGATGCGATCGTTGTCGCAATCACGATGTTCATGACCGAAGGACCGATATTCGCGATCAGAATGACGTAGATGACCAGAACGGGGAAGGCGAGGATAATGTCGGAAAACCGGCTGATGACGGTGTCGATCCAGCCACCGTAGTAACCGGCAAGCATGCCCATGGTAATTCCAACGATCATTGCGACGGCCACAGAAAGCGGGGCGACCGACAGCACCGTTCTTGCACCGAAGATCAGCCGGGCCAGTATGTCCCGTCCCAGAATATCAGTGCCCAGCCAATGAGCCGCGGAGGGATATGGATTGGCCATAGCCATAACATCGGAATCCGTCGGAGACGGCAGAGGCAGAATGGGGGCCAACAAGGCCGCGGCAACCCAGAACGTGACGAGAAACAGGCCGACGAGAGCTGTGCGGGAATAAAAGATCCGCATCCAGTTTGACCGTGTTTGACTTTTTGTACGGGCTACCTGAACTGCATCCGGAATATCTAAAGTTGCCATGATTTACCTCACCCGGATGCGCGGATCTAGCAGCATGTAACCGAGGTCACCCAGCAGCTGCGTTACGACGGCAATGGCGACAGTGATCAGCGTCGCAGCCTCGAGAGTTGAGATATCTCCGAACAGGCTGGCTTCGAGTATCAATCGCCCGAAGCCCGGATATGCAAAGACGAGCTCGGTCACGACCACGCCGCTGATGAGAAAGTTGATCTGGAGGAGCAGCACAGTGAACGGTGCAATCATTGCGTTGCGCAGGGCGTGGCCAAGGATCACACGACGTGTGCTCATGCCTTTGAGCACTGCGGTGCGAATATAGGGCCGTTCCATTACAGCGATCATGGAAACGCGGATCATCCGGGCGACATATCCAAAGTCGTAGATCACCAGGACAGCTACGGGCAGGACGAACTGGTAAGGAATTGCCCAACCTCCGTCACTGGTCAGAGGACTCGTCCCCGGTAGTATCGGCCAGAGAATGACAAAAAGCGTGACCAGAAAGACGCCGGAAGCGAATTCGGGAATCGATGTGAAGGTGATGCATATCACCGACAGTGTCCTGTCGAGGGCTCCTCCCTCCTTCAGCCCCGAAAGGATGCCAAAGATGATCGAAAGCGGCACAATGAGGAGAAAGGCGAGACCGGCGAGAATGGCGGTATTGCCCAACCTGTTCCAAATCACGTCGTTGACAGGCAGCTTGTTGAGGGTCGAATAGCCAAAGTTGCCAAAATATTGCGCGCCGCGCGGATCTTTGAAATTCAGGCCAGTGCTCGGGTCCTGCAGCGGATCAGGGATAGCCCCAACGAGAACACCGAGCCAACGGCCATAACGGACGACAAGCGGGTCGTTGGCCTTCAGCTTCGCCGTCAGCAGGTCGACCTGCTGTTGTGTCGCGAAAGGTCCAAGAGATTTGCGTGCGACGCTGCCGGGTGTGTATTCGCACACTGCGAAGACCAGAAACGATGCGCAGAGCATCGTCAGCAACATCATTGCCAATCGGTTGAGCAGGAATTTTACCATATCATCGTTCCATCGCCATATGCACTGTCCCCGGTCGCACTTTAGCGACTGGGGATGGCACGGAAGATTTACGCTGCGATCGCGTATTGATGCGCAAAGATATATTGTGAGGGGTGGAGTTCGAAGCCTTTGACCTTCTTGTCCATGACAGTCGAGAAGATGCGCCAAAAGGGTTGAACGATCGGTCCGTCATCCTGCATGATCGCCTCGATCTTCGCCATGACCTCGCTGCGTTCTTTCGGATCAAGGATCCCCTCGGCCTGGGTCAGCAGCTGGTCGAATTCGGCGTTGGAATAATGAGATTCGTTCCAGGCCGCATTCGAGCGATAGGCAAGCGACAGCGTCATGATTGCAAGGGGACGATGGCCCCAGGCCGTCAAACTGAAGGGTACGGTGGTCCAAACTTCCCAATATTGAGCGCTTGGCAGCGACTTGATATTGATGGTGACCCCTATATCCTTGAATTGCTCCGCAAGAACCTGTGCCGTATTCAACTCCCAGATAGGATCTGGACGGGTTACCATCTCAAATTCGAATCCCTCCGGGTATCCTGCATCGGCAAGTAACTTTTTCGCCTTTTCCACGTCGCGGGGATATTTCGCAAGGGCTGCATATTCGGGATGAGACGGAGCGACGTGATGATCCTCCGCCGGTGTGCCGGCTCCAAGAAGTGCCGTCTGGATAATCTTTTCCCGATCGATCGCATACCGCATGGCCTGGCGAACACGCTTGTCCTTGAACTGCTCGGCATCGGGGTGCATGCGGGCAACAACAGTCTGAGTGGTTTCGACCTTATAGACTGCGACGTGCGGGAAGTTTTGCATTGCATTGACCTGCACAGCATCGGCTTCGGACAGACCATCCACCTGCTTTGAAGCCACCGCAGCGATCCCCGCTCCAGGATTGTCCCCAAGATCGACATACTCAAACGTGTCGAGATAGGGACCTGTACCCCAGTAGTCGCTGCGGGCCTTGTATTTCGCGCCCTTGCCGACCGTGTATTCGACAATCTCGAAGGGACCTGTTCCATTGGCATCGGCGCCGAAGGCGCCGTTCTCGGCCGGATCTAGGATGAACATTGGATAGTGATAAAGATGTTCGGGAACTGCGATTTGCGGGGCAAAGCAGTTTAGGCGGACGGTAGCGTCGTCGACCTTTTCAATGGCGTTCTCTGCCCAGAGTTTGCTCGACTTTTTCGGATTCCCCTTGTCGTCCTTTTCGCCGCCGTCATATTCCTGTACGAGATAGCCGGTAAACAAGCCCAGCATTGACGATCCGACTGCAGGATCACAGACACGCTTCAAATTCCAGACGACATCGTCTGCCGTCAATACTTTGCCACCCTTGCGCCACTTAACGTTCTTGCGAATATGCAGGGTCCAGGTCTTCAGGTCTTCGCTGACTTCCCACTTTTCCAGAAGATAAGGATGGGTGATATTATTGCGGTCGGTTAAGGTCAGATATTCACAGACCTGGCGGATAACATTGGATTTCTCGGCAAAGTCGGCCAGGTGCGGATCTTTGATTTCCATACAGCGCATTCCGATACGCAGATTGCCGCCTTTGGGCATGTCTTCTGCCCTCGCGACGCTCTGTTCGGAAATACCGGCAAGCGAATAGGCAGCGGCGGCAGACATGCCAAGAAGGGTTGCCTTACGCAAAAAATCCCGGCGACTGATGCCCCTGCTGTTGAGGTCGGCAATCAGGGTGGGTATGTAGGGATGCTCATCTTTGTCCATGATCGCTATCTCCTCTTGATCACTGACGGTTCCGTTTTTTATCGGCCAGGGTGTCGTTGCAACCCCGGCGTCGCCTCGTTGCGGACTTCTGTCCGTCTCTTGGGCTCCGGATAATCTACGAGCGATTCACACCGCAATATATGCACCGACTCGACGGTCTCTATGCGCGAAGCGACATAGTCATTCAAACAATATGCCCCTATCTATGGTTCTCTCGCCTCGTTACTGCAGGACTTTCCTTGAAGTGTCGCCGATAGAAGCGGCTGAAGTGCGACGCAGATTCGTAGCCGCAGATGTCGGCGATAGCGTTGATTGGGAGCTCGGTATTAATCAGCAGTTCCCTTGCACGCAGCATCCGCAGTTCAATGTAGAATTTCGAGGGGCTCTTATTGAAGCTGGATTGAAAGAGTCGTTCGAGCTGACGAACGGACATCGTAATGCTGCTGGCGAGCTGCGCGATCTCGACAGGATCGTTTAGCGTCGCCTCCATGCGGCGGATAACAAAACCGAGCTTCGGATTTCGGATGCCGAACCGGTCCAATGCATCCATTCTTTGCACATCGTTTTGCCGGCGAATGCGGGGATGATTGAATTGATCGGAAATTTGTGAGGCCAGATCCCGGCCTTCAACTGCGGCGATCAAATACAGCATCATGTCGAGGGTGACGGTACCGCCCGAAGATGTGAGGAACCGGCCATCGATGGCGAATATATCGTCAGTCGCCAGACAATTCGGAAATTCGGTGCGAAAACTTGCAAGGGATTCCCAATGAACCGCACACCGCCTGCCTTCCAGCAGCCCTGCTTTTGCGAGGAAAAACACCGCCGTGCTGACCGCACCAAGGATACATCCTTCAGCGTAAATCCGCCGCAGCCAAGCGAATATATTGGGATCGTAAGCATCCGTGTAGTTGATTCCGGCGCACAACAATACCACGTCACATCGCGGTGCCCCGGACATCGAGGCATCCATATCGAACCCAAGACCACTGCTCGACTTGACGTGACCACCGTCGGCGGAGATCAACAACCATTCAAAAGCCGCCTTCTTGGCCAGTCTGTTTCCCTGTCGCAACGAATCCAGCGCAGCGGAAAAGGTCATGAGCGGAAAATCCGGTATGAGAAAGAAGCCGATACGGATCGGACGATCGACCTGGGCAAGCTGGTCGAAGGAAACAATATGCTTGGGCATTTCTCGATCCTGTCCTGAAGAGCATTCTACACGATGTGACTCTGCTGACTTCCACATTTGCACAGTCAGAAAATATATCCGCTACCTCTAATGTGTGAATAGATCAGCGCCTCCCGTTGGCAGTGGGCCGAGGCAAGAGAGAACCAGGGCTGGAACCTCCCGTGGAAATACCGTGAGGACATGAAGGGAGGAACAACCGTCCCTTCAAGCGACGTGTGCATCATACTATGTGGATTTGGTCTCGCGATTGAATCTATGCTGATCACGCGGCCAACGTCGGTCTTTCAGCCCTTTAGTGCAACAGTGATCTCAGTCCACCAAGGTCCAGACCATGCTGCCCGCGCTCCGAGACACTGCGTTGTTACTATGCCGCGAAGCGTTGCTCCGAACATGTCAATGTCATCCTTTGTATAGTCGCGAGCAGTGTTTTTTTGAGCGGGTTTAGGCAAGCAACGATCCCTGGCCGTTCAAAATGGCCAAGTGCTTGTGATTGCCAGCTGGCGTTAGCGGCAATCCACTATTTGAACTGCTCCTATATTCCCAACGGTCCAGGCAGGCACCAGCACTAGCACCTTCGTGATAAGGACTTCATTTCGCGGCCATGCGCCTGAGAAGCCTGTCACGTGCGGCGCTCACGTGATCGAACACCGCTTGCCCGGCTGCCTCTGGATCCCGGCTTTCAAAGCCTAAAATTATCTTCTCATGTTCGGCAATTACCACATCAAACACATCCGGGGTGTATCCACCCAGACTGTCGGCAACCGTTCGCACTACCCTCGTCCGGCCTTCAAGTATCTGTTCGGCTTCCGGGTTGTTTGCAATTCCGTATATACGTTGGTGGAAAGCGATATTCTCTTGTGACGCTACCATGGGCTTTCCTGACCGGATTAAGGCATTAAGTTCTTCGTGCATTTGACGCAGGGCCGCGATATCGATTTCCGTCGCCATTTCGACAGCCCGGTGCGCCAGCATTGATTCGATACCCACGCGAATATCATAGATGTTTCGTATGTAGGTTTCCGTGAGCGCCTCAATCCTGAAACCGCGATGGGCGATTGAAATCAGAATGCCCTCGCCCTCAAGTTGGCGAAGCGCCTCGCGGATCGGCATGTGGCTCACTGCGTAGCGCGAGGTGAGTGTCTCGATCGTCAGATGCGTGCCGGGGGTAAAATTCCCCGATACCAAATCGCCAATGATAGCTCGCTTTACGCGGAGATAGGTTGGCTCATTCAGTGGTGCGATTTTGGCTACGCTTTTCGACAAGTCCAACCTCACTTCTCTGTTTACCAATCAATCTTATGGTTACGCCAAGCCTCTCCCCAAGGCAAATATATTTGCGCAAATGTAATTGACAGACTTGTATATTTGCGCAAATGTACGAAAGTCAGAAGCTACCTTCGTGAAAGGCACCTGCCTTTTTAAAAATCGTTACTCTGGGAGGAGATCGATATGAACGACACCCATGGCGGCTTGCCGACATATAATTTCACACGTCGCAACCTCATGCGGATGGCCGCAGTGGCAGGACTTGGTGCTGCGAGCTTGTCATTTCTCCCAAAGGTCGCGGTGGCTCAATCATCCGCCCCGCAGCCGAGCGAAGACTTGATTGCAGCGGCTAAAACCGAGGGTACCCTAACGTTCTATCATACCACCGCCATAGACCCCACAGCCGTCTGGACTAGCGCGTTTACAAAAAAGTATGGAATCACCACGCAGAACGTCCGGGGCCCTAGCTATCCGCTTTTTGAGCGTTGGTTGACCGAGGAACGTGTCGGCCAGCACGTGGCTGACGTTGTTCAGATCACCGACACCGTCCTCATTGAATCTGCCCATGATGAAAAACTGATCGCCGACTATACGCCTGCCTCCGCTGCCGGGATTCGCCCGGAGATGAAGAAGGAAGGGGTTTGGTACACCGCGTTTGTGAATGCCATGGGCATCGCATGGAACTCGAAGCTCGTCTCGCCAGAGGAAGAAAAACTAATCCGGGAAGGTGGTTGGAACGTGCTTACAGACCCGCGCTGGAAAGGACGCATTGCGACGGGCACGCCCGCTTCCGGCGGAAGCAGCTATTCCTATGTTTACATGTTCCTAGGCGGCAAACGCGATCAATTCGGGCCAGATTTTCTTGCCAAGATGGCAGCACTTAAGCCTCAGGTCTATGACAGCAAGTCGCCCATGTATGACCGGCTTGCGGCCGGAGAACATGCCATCGTCGATCAAGCATCCCAGAGCGACATGGGCGGGTTTTACCTCAAAGGCGCACCGATACGTTGGGTTTTCCCTACCCCGACACCTGCCAACCTCACCGTGCAGACTATCTCCGCCGGCGCCCCCCACCCAAATGCCGCCCGGTTGTTCCAGGATTGGGCAATGAGCCAGGAAGGGCAAGCTGCCTGGTTCAGCGTTGCAGGTGTTAGCTCCGCGCGTGAAGATACGGTTGATCCTCGTAAGGCCGCCAAGGCGGATTGGTACAAGGAAGACTGGTACAAGGACCCGGAAAATCTCTACATCGACTATTTGGGAGATCCGGGATACGTGGATCCGGCCAAGCCGATCATTGCCGAGTGGAACCAGCTTTTCGGACGCTGACGGTCCAATGACAATTTCAGCAACCACACCCATAATGCATAAAATTCCTGTTGGTCTGGTCCGACGGAAACGCCAGAGATTGGCGCTTCCCGTCATTCTCGGACTAGTCCTCGCGGTTCTGGTCTTGCTGCCGATCGTCTTGATGTTTCTCGGTGCGGTACGGACGGGCACGTTTGTCGATCCACGTGCCCATTTTTCCTTGCGCAGTGTCATCGCTGTCTACGCGACAATGCCGTACCTAAAGACTTTGATCGTGACGATCGGAGCGTCGCTCGCCGTCTCCTTCCTCGCATGTTTCATCGGGATCGCCTTGGCTTGGCTTATCTCGCGGACCGATATTCCCGCCAAGGCGTGGATGGAAAATGCAGTTATCGCACCGCTCTATCTCTCTCCATTCGTCGGCGCTCTGGCCTGGCTCATTCTCGGTTCGCCCAATGCCGGCTTGATCAATGTCCTTGCCCGCGAGGTTTTTGGCGTGACGGGCTATGCGATTAACGTGATGACGGCAACCGGGGTCATTCTCGTCATGGCGCTCTACAACATTCCTTACGCTTACATGACCGTTTCTGCTGCGCTCAAGGGTATGGACCCGTCGATGGAAGAGGCATCCTACCTCAACGGAGCCGGTGTTTTCTCAACCGCGCTGAAAGTGACCCTCCCCGTCGTACGACCGTCGATCATCTCGGCGTTCTTCTTCGTCTTCGTTCTGACCTGCGGGACATTCTCTATTCCCGCCGCGCTCGGCGGGACACAAGCTATGCCGTTTCTGGCGATAGACATTTATCGTGCGACCGCGACCTATCCGGTCGACTACGCCCGGGCTGCAGCCATCGGAACATTGTTATTTTGGATTTCACTGATAGGTGTCGCCTTCTACCGGTTTGCATCCCAGGTCGCCACGCGCTTCGTAACGGTAACAGCGCGTGGCTTTCGCACACGATTTCTCAAGCTACGAAGTTGGCGGCTTCCCGCCATCGGCTTCATCCTCACCTATGTGACGCTGGCGATCATCCTCCCGTACCTTGCCCTGTTTTATGTCGCTTTTACCCGCTTCACCTCGTCGAACATCCTCACTGCCAGTTACACACTCGATAATTTCCGTTCCGTAATCGCCTCTGTTGCGGTTCGACAATCGATCGGCAACACATTGCTGGTGGGAGTGATCTCCCCGACTTTTTGCGTACTTCTGGGGATTGTTCTCGCCTATTCGATACGGCGGCTTCGTATCCGTGGCGCAGGAATTCTCGACTATATCGCCATGTTCCCGATTGCCGTGCCGGGCATCGTATTTGGCACGGGCATTTTTTGGACCTATCTCATGACTCCCGTCTACGGGACAGTTTGGATATTGGTTATCGCCTTTGTTGCAACCTATATCCCTTATGCCTATCGCATGATCGATACGTCGATTATTCAGATCGACAGGTCTCTGGAAGAGGCATCGGCGCTTTGCGGAGCGTCCCATTATCGCACGGCATCTCAAATAACTTTCCGGTTGATCCGGCCAAGCGTCCTTTCTGCGTGGATTCTCGTGTTTATTTTCTCAATCCGGGAAATCAGTGCGGCGATCATTCTCTCGTCACCAAGCAACAGGGTCCTGTCTGTGATGTCGTGGGACTATCTGGAATTCGGCAATGTTCAAAATGCAGCGATCATCGGCATTCTCCAGACAGTTATCCTGATGGCTGGAATTCTCGTCAGCCGGTTCCTTCTTCGTGTGAAACTTTCTCAGAGTGGCTGACATGCGGCCGCGTGAATATGGAGTGATGACTTGGCTCAGCTAAGCGTTGAAGACCTCGTGGTTACCTACGGGAGCGTCACAGCCGTCAAGGATGTGAGCTTCGTGGTCGAAGACGGCGAATTTGTTTCGCTCCTTGGTCCCAGTGGTTGCGGGAAGACCACAACTCTGCGCTGCATTGCTGGCCTGGAGGCCTCCTCCGGTGGAACAATCCGTATCGACGGAGAGATCGTTGCGGCCCATGGACGGGACGTGCCGCCAGAAAAACGCGACATCAATATGGTTTTCCAATCCTATGCGGTCTGGCCCCATATGAGCGTCTACGAGAATGTTGCCTACGGTCTCAGGACGCGGCACGAGCCAGCAACAACAATCGAGTCGAAAGTAAGCGAAGCCCTGAGCACTGTCGGCCTGACGGGATATTCCGATCGCTACGGGACTGAATTGAGCGGCGGCCAGCAGCAGCGCGTTGCGCTTGCGCGAGCGATTGTTACGTCGCCGAGACTTCTATTGTTTGACGAGCCTTTGAGCAATCTGGATGCCGGATTGCGCGACCGTATGCGGTTCGAGCTTGTGGAACTACAGCGACGGCTAGGCAAGACGTCGCTTTATGTCACGCATGACCAGTCTGAAGCGATGCTGATGAGCGACCGGATCATTCTTATGAAAGACGGGAAGATGGTTCAGTCCGGAACGCCGAGGGATCTGTATGACCGCCCGGCGAGCCGGTTTGCGGCGGAATTCATCGGTAATGCGAATATCCTTGAAGGAACGATCGTCAAATCAGCGGGTGGCGGAAACACCCTTATTAACCTGACAGACGGGGTCACGATCGAGGGTCGCTTCGCCTGGCGTGCTCAATCGGCGGCACTCGGACCCGTTCTGGTCTGCATACGTGCCGAGAGCATCATACCGGTCACCAACGGTTCAAGGGTGGGCAACTGCTACGAGGCCTACGTCAAATCGGTCAATTTCCTTGGACCAATCGTCAACTGTCTCCTCCAGATTGGCGGCGTGTTGCTTCGCGCCGATTTGCCCGCGCGAAATCCTCCCGACGTCGGGCAGACAATTACGGTCCGCATCGATCCGGAGGCCGTGACACTTATTTCGGAGCACTAGTTGACACAACAAGTGCCTTATCCAAGCAAAGGGAATTCTCATGCGTATCGAAAGCGTCGAAAGCATCTTTGTCGACAAGTATCTATTTGTCGAGGTTCGCACGGACAATGGGCTTGTCGGCCTTGGTGAAGGTGGTGCTTGGGGTTTCCACGAAGCTACGGCCGGTGCCGTACTCCGATTCAAGGACTACCTTCTTGGTCAGGATCCACTCAGGATTGAACACCATTGGCAGTATATGTATCGCTGGGCCCATTTCCGCGGGTCGGCCATCATGGCCGCAATCAGTGCCATCGACATTGCGCTCTGGGACATCGCCGGGAAACATTTCGAGGCACCCGTCCATGCGCTCCTGGGCGGCAAGGTGCGCGACAAGGCGCGAGCCTATTATCACGTCTTCGGTGAAACAAAGGAGGAGCTATTCTCCGGGATCGAAGACGCCAAAAAAATGGGGTTCACAGCTGTCGGACATCTCACACCTTTTCTCGACACTCGACATGATGTGCCCTATTTTCAGACCCATGCGCAGAAGATTGGCGATGCCGTGGAGACAGTGCGGGAATACCGCAAGATCGCCGGACCGGAAATGGACCTTTGCATCGAAATTCATCGGCGCATGATGCCCTATGAAGCAGTGCAACTGGGACGGGCAATCGAACTTTTCTATCCGCTTTTCATTGAAGATCCTATCCTGCCTGACAATCTGGACGAGATGGCATACGTCGCGGAAAAGATATCGATCCCGATTGCGACCGGGGAGCGCATGACCTCTCTTTGGGAATTCCAGATGCTGCTGGCGCGGAACGCCGTCCAGCTTATCAGACCTGATGTCTGCATCGTCGGCGGTATCTCAGGCGCCCGCAAAATCGCGGCGTTGGCGGAAGCCTCGCATGCCGGTGTCGTCCCGCATAATCCACTCAGCGCGGTATCAACGGCTGCTTGCCTGCAGATTGCCGCGACAGCGCCGAATTTCGTTTTACAGGAGTTTCCAAACGACACGTGGGATGTGACTGACAAGCGTCCAGATTCCGACAGTTTTTTGATCGGTGCGGCCCGTCACGATGGTGAGGGCTTCCTGACGATCAACGATGAACCTGGCATTGGCGTCTCACTGCGCGCGGACGCTGCCGAAAGATTTCCTTATAGGCCCCGAAAAATACACACGAGGTTGCACAAGGATGGATCCGTTGTCGATCAATAGCTGCTCGGGAGCTATACGGAGGCGACTTCCATGGTAAAGTAGCATCGTGATGTCATTCCCGCCTGACGGGGGTTTCACGATCAGTCAAACAGAGAGGGTCTAGTAGCCCAAACCTGTTTTACTTGAGTAACCGTTGACTCAGGACGACTTTGAATGGCGCGCATGCGCGTTGTCTTTGTCGGTCGCGCGTATTTGCGCGATAGGACCAATACCGCACGATCAATCGTCCATCATAGCCTGTGGTACCCCGAGCAGCTTGCCGCATCGTCGTGCTGGACCAACTTGATCGCTTCCATGGTCGCTGCGTCCAAAGCCGTACTCTTGACTGTTTTCTGACGTACTGTCATACAATCCGACATCGAGACATGTGGGAGACACGGTAAGGATGACCATGAACGATCTGATCTCACCCAAAATCATGGGATTTGCCAACACTCGCGATGGAATACAACTTTCCTATCGCATTATACCTGGGAACGGCGAAGGTCGCTGTGTTCTCCTCCACTCTCTGGCGATGGATAAGTATTTTTGGGAGCCGACCGCCACGGCATTGGCCGGTGCATCCGAGATACTGATTTACGATTGCCGTGGGCACGGTGTTTCCGGCAAGCCGGCGGGGCCATACAGCACCGCACGGTTCGCCGATGATCTCGCTGACCTCATGGATCACGTCGGCTGGACGTCGGCCGTTGTCGCCGGTGCGTCGATGGGTGGTTGCGTCGCCCTCGCCTTTGCCGCCGCCTATCCGGATCGTGTAGAGGCTCTTGGCTTGTTCGACACCACGGCCTGGTACGGAGAAAACGCTCCCGCCGCTTGGGCTGAGCGCGCTGAAAAAGCCAGGAACGAAGGTTTGAAGGCTCTTGTCGGTTTTCAGAAGACCCGCTGGTTCAGCGACGGCTTTCGCGAGGCAAACCCGGATGTGGTGGAAGCCGCCGTCTCGACTTTCCTCGCCAACGAAATCGATGCCTATGCCGCGACCTGCAACATGCTCGGTGCAGCCGATTTGCGCGAAGCATTGCCGAAGTTTGACCTACCATGCCGCGTGCTTGTTGGAACCGAGGATTATGCGACACCGCCGGAAATGGCACGTGTGCTCGCAGATAACATACCTGGGGCCACGTTGACGGTCCTCGAGGGCGCCCGCCATTTCACCCCGCTGGAAGTACCGGCCATCATCGCCCACAATTTGCAACTGCTGATCGAGTCCGCCAAAGCCTAGACATAAGCGAGAGACGGCGCGATCGCGCCGTCTTGAACCTTATTCGGCCGCCTTTTTGCTCGCACCACGCGGCAGATCATACATGCCGCGCGGCAGTTCCGACAGAAATTCGATGACTTCGCTGCTGTCGATGACATCCGCATATTTTGCATTCATATCGCACAGCGTCATGGCGTGGCTTGCTTCCGAACGCTCGAAGCACCCGTCTTCGACCATCGTCACCCGCAGATCGTGGCTGAAGGCATCGACGACCGTCGCGCGCACGCATCCACTGGTTGCGGTGCCGGCTACGATGACGCTGTCACATCCGAGCAGCGTCAAATAGCTGATAAGGTTGGTCCCATGAAAAGCGCTGGGCTTCTGCTTGTAGATGACGATGTCGCGCGGTTCGGGCGCGATTTGCGGCATGATCTGGTTGCCGTCGCGATTACTGCCGCCCGGCTTTTCGCCGCTGCGTTCGTTCTTCCAGGCCCAGCTGCCCGCATCCCAATTGTCGGAACGCCGCACTCCGGTCGTATAGATCACCGGCACCTCGCGGTCGCGGGCCGTCCCGATCACTTTCTGAAGAACAGGCAGAGCATCCCAGGCTGCTTCGCCACCCGACTGGCGCCAGCGCTTGACCGATTCAAGCAGAGGTTCGCGCTTGTCACCGCAGAACGCATAATTGACGTCGACGATCAGCAGCGCCGGTCGCTTGCCAAACCCGGCGCGCGCGCCATACCCGGCCACTTTGAACACTTGCTTGTCGCGCTCGGTCAGGAACTTGTCCCAAATCCGCTCTGCCATCGAATCTCTCCTCCATTCTCTAAAAATCATTGAAAACCGTGCCATGACATCGCCGTTCGGATGAAACCACGCTTCCGCGTATCCTTTCTTCCGACAAAAAGACGCCTTGGCTTCTTGACTTCTTCCACATATTTGTTTGTATGGCAAACATACATTATAACAGAATGACAAGAGAATAAGCTTACTGCATTTTGCCTGAATGCCCGGCACGGGCGCCCTTTGAGGAGGAATTCATGATTCACCGGTCTTTTAATGCTCGTCTTGCCTGCGCTTTCGCCGGCGTGATCCTTGCGTCGACAGCAATGACTTCGGTAGCACCCGCGCAAGAGGCGTGGCGCCATGGTATTGTTGAAGCCAAGGGCGATTCCGGCTTTCTGTTCCAGGCGGCAGAAGGTGGTTTTGACGACAAGCACAGCATCAGCATCGATATGGTGCAATTCACGGGCGGTCCAACCGCGCTGAAGGCGCTCATAGCTGGCGATCTCGACAGTTTCGAAGCGAGCCCCGTTATTGCGCTCTCCGCGTTGCATCAGGGCGCCGACGTCAAGATCATTGGCTGCGACTGGCCCGGCATGACCTATACGGTTTTTTCCGGCAAGGACATCGCGAGCGCGGCTGATCTTAAGGGCAAGACGATTGGCGTTTCTGCGCCCGGCTCGCTTCCCGATATATTTACTCGCCTCGCCCTTGAAGCATCGGGTGTTGCGAGTACGGACGTGACGTTCGCCAACGCCGGCGGCAGCGCCGATCGCGTCAAGGCCGTCGGCGGCGGAGTCGTTGCCGCGGCGGCAAGCTCAAGCGAGTTCGCCGTCGATGCGGACGCCTTGAACGTAAAACCGCTTTTGAAGGGTGCCGAAGTAACGCCGCAATTCCTCAAGGTCTGCATCATGACCACCGGCAAGAAAATCGCCGAGCGCCGCGAAGCTATGACAAATTTTTTGGCCGCCGAGATGGAAGGCCTCGCCCATGCGATCGCCAACAAGGACGCCATGCTTGAGGTTGCACGCAAAGTCGGTCACTTGCCCGAGGACGACAAGACTGCGGAGTTCATTTACAATGAAGCTCTCGAGTACAAGGCGATCAACGCGGATCTGGCCATCCCCTTGGACAAGCTGCAGTGGGTTGACGATGAGATGGTCAAGCTGAAGTTCCTCGACGCCAACGCCGATACCAAAAATTTCGTCGATGACAGCGTTCGCACCGAGGCTCTCGCACGCGTCAAGAAATGACTGGAAAGAATATGGCCCATCTGGAAGTACAGAACATCACCAAGTCTTTTGGCACGCATCATGCCCTCGACGGTGTCTCCTTCAATGTCGAAAAGGGTGACGTCGTTGCCCTGATCGGCCCAAGCGGATGCGGCAAGACGACTGCCCTGCGCATCATCATGGGCCTTGAGACGGCCACCTCCGGTCAGGTCAGGGTCGCGGGGCGTCCCGTCTCCGGCTGCGGGCATGATCGTGGCATGGTGTTCCAGCATGCCGAACTGCTGCCTTGGCGCGATACGCTCAGCAATATCGGCTACGGGCTGGAGATGAAGGGCATGAAGGAGCCTGAACTTTCCCGGACGGCCATGCACTATCTCGAGCTGGTGGGGCTGACCCAGGCGAAGGACCGGCGCCCGCACCAACTTTCCGGTGGCATGAAACAGCGCGTGGGCATTGCCCGCGCGCTGGCGATCGATCCGGAAGTCCTCCTTATGGACGAACCCTTCGGCGCGCTGGATTCGCAGACGCGCGAAGGGCTGCATGGCGAATTGCTGTCCATTCATGCCAAGACGCACAAGACCATCATCTTCGTGACCCATGATCTCGACGAGGCGGTGATGCTCGCAGATCGCGTTGCCGTCATGCATGCCGGCAAGATAAGCCAGATCATCCCGATCGAACTGGTACGCCCGCGCCTCGATATGCGCGCCATCCGCACTTCGGCCGAATATTCCAAGAAACGTACGCTGATCTGGGAAGCCCTGCACGATGCGGGCGTTTCAGCGGCTGCCTAGGCGCCAGGACTTAAGGAAAGACAATGACGATAGACACAGAAATTCAGGCGCCGGCCCGAGTGGCGCGCCGCCCATCCAGGGCAAGCTGGACAACCACCATACCAGCGTGGGTGATCACCACCATATCGGTGGCCGTAGCGACCGGTCTATGGGAGTTCTTCGGCCGCGACGTCAATCCACTCCTTGGCACCTATCCGAGCGCCATCATCAAGGCGTTCTTCTCCATGCTGCAAGCCGGCCGGCTGCAGGATGCACTCATTCAAAGCAGCCAGCCATTCGTAGCCGGCTATGTCGCCGCCGCGATTATTGGCATTCCGGTCGGACTGTTGCTCGGCCGATACCGAATTCTCGAATCTGCACTGGGCATCTATGTCACCGCTGGCTATGCCACACCGCTGATTGCCCTCGTTCCCTTGCTCATCCTTTGGTTCGGTCTTGGCTTTATGGTCAAGGCCGTCGTGGTGTTTCTGCTCTCCTTTTTCCCGATCTGCATCAACACCTGGTTCGGTGTGAAGGCCGTGCCTAAGACCATGATCGAGGTCGGCACCGCCTTCTGCGCCTCGCAGACCGCCATCATGCGCGGCATCATTCTGCCGGCGACGATCCCCTACATCATGGCCGGTCTGCGTCTCGGTATCGGCAAGGCGGTCATCGGTATCGTCATTGCCGAGTTCCTCACCGCGATCTCGGGCCTCGGCGGCATCATCATCACCTCGGCCAATAGTTTCCGGACTGCCGAAATGTTCGTGCCGGTCATTCTGATCATGGTGCTTGCTGTGGCCCTGACAGCGCTGGTCGGCTGGCTGGAGAAATACGTTGCCCCATGGCAGAGCGAAATCACCGGGCACGACAGCGTCTGAATCATAGCAGCTGATGCTGACAAAAACCGCCGCGGGCACCGCGGCGGTTTTGTTTGTTCAATTCCTGCGAATCTTCGCTTAGCCCGGCAACCAAAAAGAAGGCCGGTGGCACGTGACATGCCATCGGCCCGGTCACTTGGGAGCGTCTTATCGTTTTCTATTCGATAACGGTGCCGCCGAGATGTTCCACGGCACGCCGGGTCACAACCCCGACGAGATGCGCGCGGTAGTCGGCGGGAGCGTGCATGTCGCCCATCAGATCGTTGTCATCCGGCAACAAGCCCTTCACTGCATTTGGCTCGAACTGTGCCTGCAGGGCTGTCTCGGCCTCGGCCCAGCGGAAGACGCCGGCGTTGCCGGCCCCCGTTATAGCCACACGGATATTGCCATCGCGATGCCGGGCGACGAAGGCAGCCGCCAAAGCATAACGCGATGCCGGATTGCGGAACTTGGCGTACCCGGCAATCTCGGGCACCTTGAACTCGATACGGACCAGGATCTCACCAGGCTCCAGCGCCGTGGAGTAAAGCCCGTCGAAATATTCAGAGGCGGGGATGCTGCGCCGGTCCGTATGCAGCGTCGAATCGAGTGCCAGCACGGCCGCCGGATAATCGGCTGCCGGATCATTATTGGCAACCGAGCCACCGATGGTACCGACGTGTCTGACCTGAACGTCACCGATCGAACCCGCAAGACCGCAAAGCGATGGAACAAGCGCTCTGATCTTTTCGGATGCAGCGACAGTGGCATGCGTGGTCGCAGCACCGATGATGATGCGATCGGGACCGACTGTAATGCCCGAAAGTTCGGGAATGCGGCGGACGTCGATGAGATGGGCAGGAGCTGCCAGTCTTCCTTTCATCGTCGGGATCAGCGTATGCCCGCCGGAGAGGTAAGCGGCTTCCTCGACTTCGGCGAAAAGACTGACTGCTTCCTGCAGCGTCCCCGGCTTATGGTAAATTGTCTCATACATGGGCGTGCGCCTTGTTCATGCCGCCGCGGCGGCATGCGCCGTGCGATACTTTTCAGAGGCGGAGAGCACCGCCTTGATGATGTTGTGATATCCGGTGCAACGGCAAAGATTGCCTTCGAGTTCGTGGCGAACCGTTGTCTCGTCGAGAACGCCGTCATGACGTTCAATTATGTTGACCGACGCCATGATCATGCCGGGCGTGCAAAAACCGCACTGCAATCCGTGATGTTCATGAAAGGCGGCTTGAACATCGTGCAGCTTTTCGCCGTCGGCCAGGCCTTCGATTGTGGTGACCGATGCACCTTCAATGGAGGCCGCGAGTATCGTGCAGGACTTGACAGCCTTACCATCGACGATGACCGTACATGCGCCACATTGCGTCGTGTCGCAGCCCACATGCGTACCCGTAAGGCCAAGATGATCACGCAGAAATTGCACAAGCAACGTACGGTCTTCTATCTCCTTCGTATGAGGTGTGCCGTTGACGGTGATGGCGACGTTAGACATGAATGGTACCTCTGACTATCTGGAGAACCAGCGCGCCTTGGGGCGCTCTGCCGGAGTTTCAATCGCTACAGCAGTGGGATCGGCTGGTGCCGCACGGGCAGCGAGGCTGGCAAAGAACTCGTCCGCGAGCTTCTTGGCCGTTGAATCGATGAGCCGGGAACCAAGCTGTGCCAGCTTGCCGCCGACCTGCGCCTTGGCGACATAGGTCAGGACTGTTTCACCGTTGACATCGGCAAGGTTGACGTCGGCGCCACCTTTGGCAAAACCCGCTATGCCGCCCTTGCCAGCCCCAAAGATCGTATAGCTCTCGGGCGCTATCACGTTGCTCAGAGTGACTTCACCTTCAAATGTCGCTTTGACCGGGCCGATCTTGGTGGTTACGCGAGCAGTAAAGCCATCCTCCAGCGAGCCTTCCAGGCTGTTGCAGCCGGGGATGCATTCGCGCAGCGCCTGCGGGTCATTGATCAGCGCCCATACGTCTTCACGCGGCGCAGCGATGCGGTATTCGCCTTTGAGATCCATCCAACTCTCCTCTCATTTTGCGCCGGTCACGGCCTCGTAGTGCGACAGGTCCAGATATTTTGCCGGGTCGGTCAGTGGTGCCCCCGTCGAGCCGTAACGCGAGCGCAGTTCCAGCACGCGTTTCATGCCTTCCGGGATGATTTTCGCATAGGGTGTCAGGCCCGATTTCGACGACAGCAGGCTGTTCATCACGGACTGCAGCGCAGCAGGCTGAATTTCCGGCATCTTTGCCTGCAAAAGCTGTTCTCCCGCCTGGCAATTGGCTGGATCGAGCGTCCAGGCAAGCCCCTTCAGGTAACCGCGAATGAATGCACGAACGGTTTGCGGATTCTCCGCTGCCCAGGCGCGCCTCGCTGTAACAACGCCGCCCTGATAGCTGTCATAGATCCGGGTCGACACGTCGAGGACGTTGAAGCCGGAACGGCGGGCAATGCTGGTGAATGGCTCGATCGTCAGGGTCGCAGCGTGCTCCCCGCCCTTCACCGATTGCCAGCGCTGCGGCGTGGCTCCAACCGGCGCGTAGTTCGCGTCGTCGCGCTTGAGCCCGCCATCTTCGAACATGTCGAACAGCACGAATGCGAACCCCGTCGAGAGAGCATCCAGCGCAACAGATTTGCCTTTTAGGTCCGCATACTGCTTGATCTCAGGGGCAGTGACGATCGCAAGCTCAAGCTGCGTCCCGCCCATCAGGACCACGTAGTCCGGATCGACCCCGGCGCCAGCAGCGCCCTGTCCCTCGCCGTAGGCCACGACATTGTCGAAGGCCGTAAAGACGATGTCGAACTCACCCGCAGCAGTCCGCTGCGCCTGCTCGACCGAGCTTCCCGTCAACGTTAGGTCGACCGACAGGTTCTCCTCAGTGAAGAACCCCTGTTGCATCGCTGCGAACGTCGGCAGGTTGGGAGCGCCGGGAAAAGCGATGATGCGAATACCGGCCTTGGTTTCGGGGGTCATTTGTGACAAATCCTCTCAGGACGCGCGAGCATCGCGCTCGCCTTTCGATTGATGAATGGCCCGCCAAACGGCGTGGGGCGTGACCGGCATGTCAATATCGGTGACGCCGTAGTCTTTGAGTGCGTCGAGCACAGCATTGACGACCGTCGCCAGCGCCGGGGTTGTTCCGCCTTCACCGCCCGCCTTGATGCCAAGCGGATTGGTCGGCGAAATCACTTCGGCAATCTCGCATTTGAACGAGGGCATGTTGTCGGAGCGCGGCATGCCGTAATCCATGAATGATCCGGCGAGCGGCTGGCCTGACGCGGCGTCTACGGCGCACAGCTCCCACATCGCCTGCCCGACGCCCTGCGCGATGCCGCCATGGGTCTGGCCGTGGACGATCAGCGGATTGATGCAGCGCCCGACATCGTCGACCGTCGCGTAGCTGGTGATGAGAACATGTCCGGTCTCGGGATCCACTTCGACCTCGCAGATTGCTGCGCCATTCGGAAACACCGGCGTGTGCATCTCATTGTCGCGCGCCACCCGCAGCGGTCCGTCCTTCTCACGCGTCAGATCACCGAGCGTGAAGATATCGATCGTCTGGTTGGTGCCGCGCAGCTTGAAATGGCCGCTTTCGAAATCGATGGCTTCGGAGTCCGCGCCAAAATATTCCGCCGCTCGCCGCCGGCCTTCCTTCAAGAGATCTGCAGATGCCATGGCCATCACGGTTCCCGCATGGCGCATCGACCGGCCTGAATGCGAACCACCCCCGACGCTGACGATGTCGGTATCGCCAAGCACGATCCACACCTTCTCGACAGGGACCTGGATCATGTCGGCGACGACTTGCGCGAAACTCGTCTCGTGGCCCTGGCCGCTCGGCTGGGTACCGATGACGACCTCGACCGTGCCATCTTGTTTGATCTCGATCTCGGCTCGCTCCTTTGGCGAACCGATGGAGGACTCCACGTAATTGGCAAAGCCGCGGCCCAGCAATTTACCGCGGCCGGCCGCTGCCTCGCGGCGCGCTTCGAAGCCATTCCAGTCTGCGAGCTCGAGCGCTCGGTCCATGTTCCTCTCATACTCGCCACTGTCATAAATCGACCCGACGGCGTTGGTGTAAGGCATCATATCGGGTGTAACGAGGTTCTTGCGGCGCAGTTCGAGCTTGTCGAAACCGAGTTCGCGCGCGGCCTTTTCGACCAGACGCTCGATAGCGTAAGTCACCTCCGGCCGGCCGGAACTGCGGTAGGCCTGGGTGCACATTGTGTTGGTAAAGACGGCGCGGGCGCGCAGCGTCGCCACCGGAATGTGATAGGAGCCGGTAATCAGACCGGATCCCTTGCTGAGCGGCGACAGCGACACACAGCGGCCACCGACATTGCTGAGATTGTCCGCCCGCATCGCCAGGAACTTGCCTTCGCGATCCAGCGCCAGTTCGACTTTGGTGATGAGATCGCGACCTTGATAATCTGTAAGAAACGCCTCGGAACGTGTCGCGGTGTATTTGACCGGCCGCCCGATTTTCTTCGATGCCCAGAGCACCAGGCCAAACTCCACATAGACGCGATTGCGAGCCCCGAAATTCCCGCCGACATCGTATGAAAGCACGCGCAAATTGTTCGATTCGATACCAAGAACCCTGGCAAGCTCACCCTTCTGGCGCACGGCGCCGCCGCTGCCGGCATAAAGCGTATAGCGCCCGGTTTCGTCATCGAAATGCCCGAGCGACGAGCGCGGCTCGATGGGTACGGCAGTCACGCGGCCGATATGGAACTCCGCCCTGACCACGTGATCAGCCTCCGCGAAAGCCGCGGCTGTACCGGCTTCATCGCCAAAGCTGGAGTCGATGAAGACATTGTCCGGAACTTCGTCCCAGACTGCCGGAGCGCCGGGCAAGGCGGCCTTTGCGGTTTCGGTGACGTGCGGCAGTTCCTCGTAGTCGACCAACACCCTTTCAGCCGCATTCGCCGCCTCGGCCGCTGTCTCGGCGACCACAACCGCTAAGGCCTCGCCGACATGCCGCGCTTTATCGGCCGGGAGCAGATAATGCGGGCCCGTGAAGGGCGTTCCGCCCCCGGCAGCGGTCAGTTTCACGTCGAATTTCGTCGAAGGAACCGGATTGTGCGGGATAGGCTCAAGTCCGTCGGCCAAGAGGTCTGCGCCAGTCAAGACTGCCAGCACCCCCGGGCTTAACAGCGCTTCCGACGTGTCGATGCCGAGGATGCGTGCATGCGGATATGGCGAGCGAACCATTGCTGCGAATGTCTGCCGAGGCAGATTGAAATCGTCAGAAAACCGCCCCTTGCCGGTAATGAGCCTTCTGTCTTCCTTGCGTGGAAGCGGCTTGCCGACGTGGCGGAACAGCGCATCGCGCACAAGCTTCATTTCCGGCGACAAACCGGCTGCCTCAGGCATTTCCAGCACCACTGTCCCATGTCCAGGCGTGCTGTTACTAGGTGGGCTTTCCATAAATTCTCTACCCTCGCAGGCTGAAATTACGTCGGTGACATTCTGTTGCTCTTCGTATTAATGTATGACAATATGGCGAAGTAATGCAATCGAAAAGATGCAGCGGGGCACGCAAAATCTTTCCGGTTGGGCGGATCGCTCTTATGGTTATGAGTGGGTTTTGTGCTTTTCACCTGGCCTGCACGGCATTGGAGGGGCGCATATCAGGGAGAACGGAACTTACATGACGACGCACAAGCGCAAGGCTCCACTGGACCTGCAGGAACATCTCGGAAGGCTGGACGAACGCGGCCTGCTGACGCGAATTCAGGTGCCGATTGACAAGGATAGCGAACTGCATCCGCTGGCGCGCTGGCAGTTCCAGGGCGGGTTGCCCGAAGCGCAGCGGCGCGGCTTTCTGTTCACCGACGTCAAAGATGCGAAGGGCGAGAAATACGATATTCCGGTTGCAGTCGGCGTCCTCGCCGCTTCGCCTGAGATCTACGCCATCGGGCTCGGCGTGCCCGTGGACGAGATAGGAGATGTCTGGGTCAACGCCATGGAAAACCCCATCAATCCTGTCATGGTCGAGGACGCGCCGTGCCAGGAAGTCGTCATCACGGGCGATGATCTCAAGCTCGAGGGCCGGGGCCTTGGCAGCTTGCCGGTTCCGGTATCGACACCCGGCTTCGACAGTGCCCCCTATTTTACCGCGACGCTTTGTGTCACGCGCGATCCGGAAAACGGCATCCGCAACATGGGCACTTATCGCGCCGCGCTGAAAGCCGAAGACCGGCTCGGCGTGCGCATGGCAAGCCGCCTGTCGGGTGCCGGCGGTTATCAGCATTGGCTGAAGTATCAAAAGCGCGGCGAACCCATGCCCTGCGCCATTGTTATCGGTTGTGCCCCAGCTGTGCTTTTCACCGGGCCGCAGAAGTTGCCTATTGATCAGGATGAACTTGGCGTTGCAGGCGGCCTCATCGGTGAGGCCGTCCGGATCGTCAAGTGCAAGACTATCGACCTCGAAGTGCCGGCCGACGCTGAAATCGTTATTGAGGGCTTGATTGATACCGAACTCCTCGAGCCGGAGGGTCCCTTTGGCGAAAGCCATGGCCACGTCGCACTTGAAGATTTCAATATGTCGATGCGCGTGACGGCGATCACCCGCAAGCGCAAACCCGTGCTTGTCTCGATCGTCAGTCAGGTCACCCCAAGCGAATCCAGCGTTCTCAAGCGCGTCGCCTATGAGCCGCTGTTCTTCAACCATTTGAAGAAGGTGCTCAACATCAAGGGCATCAAGCGCGTGGTGATGCATGAGCCGCTAACCAACATCCGCAAGGTGATCTTCCTTGAGTACGACCGCAGCGCGCCTCAATCGGAAATTTGGCGTGGTCTGCAAGGCGCGGCGATGCTCCAGGCTCAGTGCGGCAAGATCGTCATCGCCGTCTCTGACGATATAGACTCCCGCAATGCCGATGCCGTATTCTGGTCACTCGCATACCGTGCCAATATGATCGACGACGTCCACGTCACTCCCTACCGTTCCGGCGGGCACGGTCCGAAATCGGCAAGCAGGAACGCCGAAGGTACGCTGCTCATCGATGCCACGCTGAAGGCACCCATGCCCCCGCTCGCCCTGCCCGCGGAACCTTACATGCTGCGTGCCCGCGAGATCTGGGAAAACCTGCAATTGCCTCCGCTATCGCCGCAGCCGCCATGGCACGGCTATTCACTTGGCGACTGGAGCGATGTCTGGAGTGACTTTGCCGCCAAGGCTGTTGCCGGCGACTGGCGCTCCAACGGAGAAAACACCTTTTCGCGGCGTAAGGGCGGTATGAAACCTGAAACACCGGCGCGCGATATTGAAAAGACAGACTAATCAGGCGACTATCGCTCGATTCTGATAAGCCGGAGTGCCGATCGGACTTGGCGCTCGGGGCAACCAACACAAACGCAGGCAGCAGCATTGCGAGGGAAATATGAACGATCCGGTCATGGAACCATTTGGTCCGCTGACACACGAGTCTGCGCCTCTGAGGAACAAGATCATCAAGTCGCTGCGGCGGGCAATCGAGACAGGATTGCTGGAGCCGGGCACGCGTCTCGTTGAGAAAGATCTGTGCCAGCAGCTCAATGTCAGCCGCACATCGCTGCGGGAAGCGCTGCGCCAATTGCAATCGGAAGGCATTTTGACCGACCTTAATAATCGTGGACTTGCCGTGGTCACAGTGACTTCGGAAGACGCGGAGAATATTTACCGCATCCGCGGCGTGCTTGAACCCTTGATTGTCGAACAGTTCATCGAGAATGCTCCTGATTCAGAGGTCGAAGCCTTGAAAGCACACTTTCTGGGTTTGAAGGAAGCTTACCTGCACGGCAATGCCGAGGAAATTGTGGCCAGCAAACGCGATTTTTATGACCGCATTTGCACCGGAGCGCGCAATCCTATTGCGTTCGGCGTTCTGAGCAAGCTGACCGTTCTGACGTCCCCGCTGCGCCGGCGTTCCGTAGTGCGCCCGGAGCGACGGGCCCAGAGCATTGCCGAGATCGAAAAAATCGTCACTTCCATTGCAAAACGCGACAAGGCTGCTGCAAAGGCTGCTGCCGAGGAGCACGTGGCGCACTCCGCCCGCTCGGCGCTGCATGCTTCAGAGGCGGCGAACTAGTCATGCGCCGTCTGATTATCGCCATAACCGGCGCCTCCGGGGTCATTTATGGCGTTCGCGCGTTGCAACTCCTGCGTGATGTCGAAGACGTCGAGACACATGCAATCGTATCGCCATCGGCACTGCGCACCGCCGCTGACGAACTCGACATGAGTGCCGAAGAAATTCGCGGTCTCGGCGACAAGCTCTACAACTACCGCGATATTGGCGCGGCAATTTCGTCCGGGTCCTTTCGCACCGCCGGCATGCTGGTCGCGCCATGTTCGGTAAAGACACTGAGCGGCATTGCCAATTGCTATAATGATGAATTGATCGTGCGCGCCGCCGATGTTTGCCTGAAGGAGCGCCGGCGCGTCGTCCTGCTGCTCCGCGAAACGCCACTGCACGCCGGACATATAGCCCTGATGGATCAAGCAACTCGCAATGGCGCCATCATCATGCCGCCGGTTCCGGCGTTTTACAACAAACCAATCACCATCGACGACATGGTCAATCAGACGGTAGGACGAGCGCTTGATCTTTTCGACATAAACCTGCCATTCGTCAAACGCTGGAAAGAAGACGAAACGGATTAGACCTCATACGATGCGGGACTTGCCGGCGTGGCAACTCGGTGGGATAGTTGATAGGTCGGACGTCGTGGCTGCACGGGTAGGTTGATTCCGACGCACCGTTCCAGTCCTTCCCGATCTTCTTCCAGTTGACGATCATCAGGAATCGCCATTGGGGACACTCACTCCTCAATATGGAGGGGACTTGACACATCTTGCCTTTCGAACAGTGCATACTCAACGCCGCTGGAAATCGCAGAGGGCGAGGATCGCCGTTGGCAACGACCGTGAAGGTGGCGAGTGTCAAATACAATCAGAAAACCCGCAGCGGTCATCGGCCGACCAACCGGCCTAAATATTGGTTCATTAAAGTGCTTGGCCGGAGATGAATGTCACGAAATTGACGATACGGTCTCGCTTCTGGGTTAGGCTTGCGGCTCAAGGCAGTCGGCCTGCCAATCGATCATATGACGATTAATCTGCGGATGCTTCATCCAGATATCCTTGGTCATACCATCGCCGGGGCGCCCAATGAGCCGGTGGAGATCCGTGATCGGGAACACGGGATCGAAGTTTCGCGTGGCTTTGCCGAAAGCCCCTCACGACGCGTGATGGAGACCTGCAAAAAGATCATTGTGCAGCTTGATGATCCAGCGGCCCCTCTTGGGTGCACACAGATCTATTTGCGAAACGTTGCCTCGTCGAATACGTCTTCCTCCCGCTATGCAGTGTAGACGGTGCAGTCAGAGTGGTGTCTTTTTGCACTTGCAAAGCTCCGGGTTTACCCAGACTGAACTCGCAGTCCTCGACCGCATCGTGCCCTCGCTGCGCAATGCTTGCGATCTTCGCACTTTGCGTAGAACCTAATTGACTTTGCTCGATACCTGTAGCGGCGCCACCACCGCGCAACGCATTCCTGGAGGCAGAATGCGTCGCGGTCAGGTCGAATCGTTGGAGGCGGCGCTATTTCTATGTGATTTGCGTGGCTTCACCGAACTATCGATCGCGGCAATGCGAAGTTGGTTCTTATGCGTGACACAGTTACTGTGTCTCGCGACCAAAAATGCATATCCTGTGGCGATACAGTATTTCGTCGGACAGGAGACCTTAAGTCCGTGACGCTCCTGGGCGCGGGCCTCGGCCCACCCTCCGATGGCGCCGACGGAAAGGTGTTCGAGGTTAACGCCTATGTGATCCTGAGAATGCCGAGCCGGTCGTTTCGAAGAATGAGAGACCGGCAATTGCTCTCGGGTGGCTCAGCCACCGCCCTTTACGTTTCCCGCAAGCACCTGCCGATGGCGGCGCGTGACCTGATTGATTTTCTGTCGGCTGGTTTCGGTAATCGGGGGAGCCGCATTTTCAGAAAGTTGCGAAGGTGCTGATTGGCAGCTATCTAATTATAGCAATTGGCGAAGGAGGGACGACCTATGGCCGCAAAGACCCCCTCTCACACCCAGGTCTCCGACCGAGATGACGAGGGCACCGATTTTGGCCGCTACAGGATCTTTCCACGCCTGCGTATTCTCATGCGCAACGGAATCAAGATCGAGATTGGCCCGCGAGCAATCGACATTTTATGGCTCCTGGTAAGGGCCAAGGGCGAGCTTGTTACAAAAGACTATCTCCTCGAAATCGTCTGGTCCGGCGTTGTCGTCGAAGAAAACAACCTGCAAGCACAAATGTCAGCCATAAGACGTGCTCTTGGCTCCGATCGGGATATGATCAGAACCGAATTTGGTCTCGGATATCGGCTTGTCGAGAAACAGAACCACGAGGCAGCCCCCGAACCGGTGCTCGACAAGGCGGTAACGCGAGCGCTTCCTATTCCGCTGACCCCACTGCTCGGCCGACAAACAGAGCTGCTGGAACTTGGCGAATTGTTCGATAAGTCTCGCCTTCTAACAATCGTTGGTTCTGGAGGCGTCGGAAAGACCAGATCCGCACTCGAATTTGCTCAGCGCCTCGCTGATCGATATGGACATGATGTGCGGCTGGCGGAGATGGCCAAAATCTCCGACGCCCAGCTCGTCGAGCTATCGCTCGCAAACGCACTCCTGATCCCCAGTCTGGACATGCACCACGTCAGGCAGGCTCTTTGTGGCAGCCAGTCAAGTCAACTCACACTCATCGTCGACAATTGCGAACATTTGTCCGACGCGATCGCCGAAGCAATCGAAGCGCTGCTGACAAACGCACCGCAGATCAAGATCTTGACGACCAGCCAGGAACCACTGGGGATCAGCGGAGAGCAGGTCTATCGGCTTGGTCCGTTGGCCGTGCCGCCGCAAAATATCACCGATATCAAAACTGCTCTGCAATTTCCGGCCTTCGAGCTTCTCGTGGAACGCGCTTCGGCCAATGTGCAGACCTTTCAAATCGATGTAGAGTTGGCCAACGCCATTTGCCATCGACTTGACGGATTGCCGTTGGCTTTGGAGTTGGCTGCAGCCCGCGTCGCAACACTTGGCCTGAGTGGCGTTCTGGCAGCGTTGAATGACCGCTTCAACCTGCTGACGGCTGGGCGCAAGACTGCCCTTGCCAAGCACAGAACGCTCAGGGCGACCGTTGATTGGAGCTACCATCTGCTGGATCCGGACGAGCAATTGATGCTCAGACGCATATCGGTGTTTTCCTCACCCTTTGATGTCGTCGCCGTCCGTGCGGTGGCGACGCCGGAAAACAGCGATCCATGGCATGCGGTGGACATTCTGGGACGGCTGGTTAGCAAGTCCTTATTGGTGCTCGATCTGAGCCAGACCCGGCCGCGCTATCGATTTCTTGAGTCCATTCGATTTTACGCGTTGGAGAAGCTGGCGGACGATGCAGATCTGAAATGCATAATGGAACAATATGCCGCCCAGATCTTGACCGCTGCTCGCCATGCGAACGAAGATTGGAAGACGCTTTCGACGGATGAGTGGCGGTCAACCCACGCCGGAATCATCGACGACCTCCGCGGCGCGCTCGACTGGTCATTTTCCACCCATGGCGATATGCAGGTCGGGACCAGTATTCTGGCATGTGCCACACCGTACTGGGTGCAGCTATCGCTCCATGACGAATGCCGAAATCGTATCTCGGACGCGCTTGAGCGGTTTGCGAATTCTCTGGCGCCCAGGGAGGAGATGGCTCTGCAGGCAGCATTGGGAACCGCACTTAGCTGGGCTGTGGGACCGGTTTCAGAGGCGGATGGCGCGTGGCAAAGGGCGCTTCATCTGGCGCAGACATATGGAGCTTCCGAGATCGAGCTCCAGGCGAGGTATGGTCTGTGGCTTGTCAACCTTAGATCCGGTCGATTCAAGGCCTCCTTGGACCATTCGCGGGAAATGCTGCGGTGTTCACTCGATGCCGGTGATCACGAGGCGGTGGCGGTTGCGGAACGAATTGCCGGAGTGTCGCAACATTTTTCAGGCAATCACGATCTTGCACGTGAACTTCTCGAGCGAAGCGTTCATTGGTTTCAGGTGAATCTGCCGCCACAGAGGTTTCGGTTCGGGCTCGACCAAAGCGTCGCCGGAAAATCGTTTCTCGCGCGTACGCTATGGGTGTTGGGACGCGTCGATGAGGCGAAAGACGTTGCAGATCGTGCCGTGTCGGAAGCGATGCAACTCGATCATGCCAATACTCTATGTTGTGCGCTTGCAGAAGGAGAATGCACCGTCCACGGCCTTGAGGGCGACGTCGAGGCGGTGCGGCGCGCGGTCGCTGCCCTTCGGCATGCAGCCCGCCAGCATGGATTGGGATTTTGGGACACCTACGCCGCGGTTTTCGACACTTGGGCGACTATGGAAAGTGGACAAGTCGTTCCTTCATCTGAACTCTCATCCTTGGTCGAAGCGGTCTTCAGAGCCGGATTTCATCCAAAATACTCGAACCTTTTCAGCGACATTCTTCTCGCCGTGCAGCGAAATGCGTGGGATAAAACTCCGCTTTTGCCTATATCAACTATCCTCCTGGAAGAAACAGATGCCGAGCCGTGCTGGGCGGATGTCGAATTTCGCCGCGCCGCATTTCATCTGGCTGGATCGCCGTCGGCGACAATTGCTGACCTTTGGGACGAACTGGAACAAGCCCGCACGCAGAACGCCCTGTCATGGGCACTAAAGATCGGCATAGACCTTGCATCCCATGAAGCGTGCGGTGGGCTTCTCCATAAGGCGGTGCGTGCGCTTGCCGAACTGATCAAAGAATTTCCTGATAACTCCAGCGGCAGGTACGTCAAGGCCGCGCGTTCGATCTGCAAAAACCCTATACGTGCTGCAGTGGGTCAATAAAGTTCAACCGTTCGGCCGCCCGAGCGCCGACCGCCCTAGCTGACGGCCGGGTTAAGGGCGATCAGGTCGACGCGCCATTCACATTTTCAGACATCTGAAAATCCTCGCCATAGTCTCTGATCGAAACAGACAATACCGTCACCCTTCAATGAAGCGGTCCCAATGGCCGGACACTTGCTCGCGCGATGAAGGAGAATGAAGGCAGTGGCTGAACTTGTGGCAGTGTATGCCGTCCCACACACACCGAGCTTTGTCGCCGACGCACAGCGCGACGGCGAGAATTCGGAGGCGGTGCGTTATTTTGCGGAAATTCGTAACCATCTCGAGGCTTCGAAGCCGGATGTTATTGTGACGGTTAACAACGATCACTTCAACACGTTCTTCTTTGACAATTGGCCAACATTTGCCATCGGCACTGCCGAGATGACGGCTGGACCTAACGATCAGACCCCTGGAATGCCTTGGTACAACATTCGGGTGGAGGCCACCGCCGCCAAACATATCTTGTCGAGCTTAATAGGCGCGGGCTTCGATTTCTCTTCCACAGTCGATTTCGAAATCGACCACGGCGCGCTCGTACCTCTCCATTTCCTTACTCCGAAAATGCATATTCCGATCGTGCCCATCTTTGTAAACTGTGTCGTGCCGCCACTCCCTGCCGCGCAACGCTGCTTTGCCTTGGGCCGCGCGCTGGCTGAGGCAATCCGCTCTTGGGACAAAGATGCGCGCGTTGTGATTGTCACAAGCGGTTCTCTCAGCCTGGAAATTGGAGGCCCAAGAGTGGAGGTGGACAAGACCTTCGGCGTACCCGACCCGGCCTGGGCAGCATGGATTCTCGAAGAGATCAGAGGGGTGCGGTACGATGAAATCCTCTCACAGGCGAGCGAGCCGCGCATGCTGCAGGCAGGCAATGTTGCCGGTGAACTTCTCAACTGGATCATCGCGCTGGGAACGATCAAACCTTCCGCTCCGACGATCATGATAGACCAGCCGCAGCTCGGCAATGCTTTCGCAGCCTGGGACGCGAGGAGCGAGCGATGAATATCTATCTCATCCATACCCTTTGCCGGCGCATTCTTCATGACAAGGAGTTCCGCAAGCGTGTCCTGACATCGCCCGAAGCTGCCCTCCAGACGATGCCGTTCTCCCAGGATGAACGGGCAGCGCTTTTATCTGGGGACGTCGGACGTTTGAACCGCGCAGGCGCATCCGGCTTCCTGCTTCTGATCTTATCGCGGTTCGAAGTATTCGGCTTGGCTCTGCCGATCTTCAATCGTCGTATGCGCACCGGGGCGCCGGACTAAACCGCTCGGGTGACTTCGAGCGAATTCACAATAATAGATAGACGGATTGGAGCAGCCCTTTCAAGGGGCTGTCGCCGGAGGAAATCTCGTCGTCTGCAGGCTCATGATGGAGGATGAAATGAGCGAACGACAAGTTCAAAGCATAGGCCCTGTTCAACGACGAGCACTCTTTAGCAGCTTTATCGGCTGGATGTTCGACGGTTTTGAAACCAGTACCCTGATTTTGGTGGGCGGCGTTGCCGCTATGTCACTGCTGGGCAATCCAACACCCGAAGAAATCAGGATGGCGGTTGGTATCGCCATCGGCGCCACTCTTTTGGGGTGGGCCGCAGGCGGCACGATCGGGAGCATCATGGCAGACCGTATTGGCCGCAAGAAGATGCTGATGATATCGATCGTCGGCTACTCTGCGCTGACGGCGCTGACCGCGTTCAGCCCTACATGGACGATACTGATCGCTCTGCGCTTTCTGACGGGCATGTTTCTGGGATCTGAGTGGAGCACCGGAACCGCACTTGTGGCTGAAACCTGGCCGGATCGATCACGCGCCAAAGCCCTTGGCATAATGCAATCCGGATACGGTTTTGGATTTTTCCTCGCCGCCGGCCTGTGGCTGTGGATCCAGCCACATTGGGGACCGGAAGCATGGCGCTTGATGTTCGTCATTGGCGTGCTGCCCGCATTTCTTCTCTTGTACATCCGCCGGAAGGTCCCGGAGTCGAAGCTTTGGTTGGAGGCAGTCCGTGAGCAGGCGTCTGGTGAAACCATATCAGCAAAACACCAATCCGGCCTGACTAGGCTCTTTGGCGACCCGGAAGGACTGAAGCGCGCAGTTGCCACCTTGGTAATGGCAGCTGTAACCGTATCTGTATTTTACGGGATATCGGCGCTTATCGGCCCCTATATCGGTGCCCTCGCGGCAAAGGAAGGTCTGACTGCAAGTTCATGGGCATCCATGAGTGCGCTCGTGTACAACGGCGGATCCATTGTCGGCTACATATCCGCAGGCTTCATCGCCGATCGCATCGGTCGCAAGCCTTACATGCTGATCATGTTTAGTGGCGCAATCATTGCAGGCGTGATCCAAGCCTTTGTGCCCGAAACGCTGACGTGGTCATTGGTCTCGGTCTTTATTCTAGGAATGTTTACGCTTGGCGTCTTTTCCTGGATGCCGATCTATCTGCCCGAACTCTTCAAGACGAAAATCCGCTCAACCGCCTCAGGCATCGTCTTCAATCTCGCCCGGCTGGTCTCGTTCCCTTTGCCGATCATGACAGCTTTCCTGTTTTCGACCTTGGGCGGCTACCACATGACGGTCCTCTCGATGGTCCTTCTCTATGTCGTCGCGATTTTTGCGCTTTGGTTCTTGCCGGAGACCCGCGGCAAGCCCCTGCCCAACTGATGAACCTAATTCAATAAGGAGATGTAAGATGGACCTCGAAATCCAAGGTAAGACAGCAGTCGTGACCGGAGCAAGCGCCGGGATCGGCTTTGCGGTTGCGGAAGAACTTCTGGCCAATGGCACTCGTGTGCTGATCATCGCGAGAGACGAGGGGCGGCTGGCGGACGCGGCCAATAAGCTCGCATTGACGGCGGCTGGCCGTGCCAGCGACATCGTCGCCCTGGCCGCAGACGTCTCCAAGCCGCAATCAGCTCAGCTCATCGTCGATCGTGCTATCGAGACGTTCGGCGGGCTCGATATCCTGGTCAACAATGCTGGGCGCGCTCACGCCGGCGGGCTCCTGACTTCGACGGATAAAGACTGGGAAGATATGACTGGCGTCAAGCTGACCTCCATGAGGCGGCTTTGCAAGGCGGCAATTCCCCATATGCAGAAGAGAAAATGGGGCCGTATTGTCAATATGTCCTCTATCGGAGGTATCTACCCCAATCCTAAGCTCTTCGTTTCTCACGTCCTGAGCGGAGCCATCAACAACCTGACTAAATCACTTGCGCTGGAAGTTGCAAAGGACGGCATCCTTGTGAACGCGATCGGAATTGGCGCGGTGGCAACTGACAACTGGGCGAATAATATGGTACCTGCGGTTCGCCGGGCGCGCGCAGACTTTGCGGATCTGTCGGATGACGACGTGATTGCTCGCATCTCCGCTGAATGCACTCCAGTTGGCCGAGCTGGCTCGGCTCGCGAAATTGCAGCAATTGCAGCATTCCTGAGCTCCAACAGGAACGGCTTCGTCACCGGCGATACAATCGAGGCGTCCGGCGGCGCTGACCGCTTCATGTAACTCCACAGGCCCCCGTCGCCTGCCTGAGCTTGGAGGCGATACGGTAGGTCAGCCATCCCATCGCGCCCGGCCCCCTTCAGCCGGGCACGATGAAAGCCATTCCAGATCATTATCTATTTTTCGGAGTTATCACGATGAGCAAGATCAATATCACCGCTGAGGAAGCTCTTGCGTATCATCGCGAACCCAGCCCTGGAAAATTCCAAATCGTCGCTTCCAAGCCGTTGAGGACACCACGCGACTTGTCGCTGGCCTACAGCCCAGGCGTGGCTCACCCGGTTCATGCCATCGCAAAATGCCCTGACGCTGCTTACAATTATACCGTAAAAGGGAACATGGTAGCAGTCATCTCGAACGGTACGGCAATCCTCGGTCTCGGTAATCTCGGCGCCCTTGCTTCCAAACCTGTGATGGAAGGCAAAGCTGCGCTTTTCAAACTCTTCGCGGATATCAATGCCATCGACATCGAGCTCGACTCGGAAAAGGTCGACGAGCTGGTCAAGGCGATCCATTTGATGCAGCCGACGTTTGGCGGCATCAACCTGGAGGATATCAAGGCTCCTGAATGCTTCCTGATTGAGGAGCAACTGAAGGAAATACTGGACATCCCGGTTTTTCACGACGACCAGCACGGAACGGCTGTTGTCTGTGCCGCCGGTTTGATAAATGCGCTGAAGCTCGCCGGCAAGACGATCGACAACGCTAAAATCGTGCTCAACGGCGCCGGTGCTGCTGGAATTGCGTGCTTAAAACTATTGCATGCGATGGGTGCTCGTCCGGAAAACACCATCCTGTGCGACTCACAGGGGACCGTCTGGTCCGGTCGCGAAAATGGTATGAACCGCTGGAAGTCCGAACTGGCAGTCGAGACCTCCGCAAGAACATTGCCAGAGGCGCTGGTCGGAGCCGACGTTTTCATCGGGGTTTCTGTCAAGGGTGCCCTGACGAAACAGATGGTGTGCGCCATGGGCAATGATCCAATTATCTTTGCCTTGGCAAATCCAGACCCCGAGATCACCCCGGAGGAAGCTCTTGAGGCTCGCAGCGATGCGATTGTTGCAACCGGTCGATCCGACTATCCCAATCAGGTGAACAATGTTCTCTGCTTCCCCTACATCTTCCGGGGAGCGCTCGATGCGAAAGCAAGAGAAATCAACGACGAGATGAAGATTGCGTGCGCGGTCGCTCTTGCTCACCTTGCTCGCGCGACGGTGCCAGGGAGCGTCAAGCGCATTCACGGCAAAGATCTCTCGTTTGGTCGAGACTATATCATTCCATCGCCATTCGATCCCCGGCTGTTGAGTGAGGTTGCACCTGCCGTCGTGCGGGCAGCTTTTGAAACCGGAGCGTCGCGGAATGCGATAGACCTTGACGAATACCAGAACGCGCTGAGGCTTCGCATGGTCTAAGAGGAGGAGCGTTCTGCTTGCGGAACGTTCACCGCGAAGACTGGCCTTCGCATCGATGCATTCTTCGCCGGCGTGGGTGTTGTGATGTAGCGCCTTGAGAAGAGCGAACATGCAGATGTCGTGGTTTTGACACAGCCTGTGATCGCCGAGCTCGGCGGCCGCGGCCTCATTGCCGGCGTATTTCTCGCGACGATCGGCGCGGCCGCGACCTTGCTCGCCGTGAAAACCGGCTATCCGCCCTCAGGCGTGCAGAACCGCGAAAATCTGGAGGCAGCGCTCAAGGCCGCCGCGATCCATGTGCCGGATTTCGAACGACGGTGGGCCAGCATATGCAGTATCCTTGCGGTCATAGATCAATGAACCAAGCATGCTGCTCCAATAGCTATCGCGAAACATGAAGCCATTCGGCGTATCGTCAGGGTCTCCTTTAAAAAGAACTTTCCAAGTAGGGCCGCAAAGAGGACACTGGTTTCCCGCAAAGCGGAGACTACACCCATCGCATCATATTGCATGGCCCATATTACGATTCCGTAGGCAAACAATGAAACGACTCCCCCCGTCATCGCCATAACGGTTTGGCTCCTGGTGTAAGTTGGAGGCCTTCGCCGTAATATGAAAAAGATGACCGGCATGGTAATGCTCCATAGGAAAAACATGCTGGCCGTGTACGAAACACTGTTGCCGGAGAGCCGCACGCCAATCCCATCAACCACGGTATACGCACCTATAAGAACGCCTGTTGTTAGAGCCGCGGGCAGAAAATCTTTGCGCATCTTCCTTCCTTGGAAAGCCAAAGAAAGAATTCCGCCTGAGACCAATGCAACGCCAAAACACGACACCATATCGAGTTTCTCTTGGGCGAAAAAGGCGGCCGCCAATGCGACTAAAACGGGTGATGAACCTCTGGAAACGGGGTAAGTTTGGCCAAGATCCCCGGAACGATAGGTGCGTACCAATGATAGGTTATAGCCGATGTGGATGATCGCTGACGCTATGACATAAGGCCAACTGGCGGGATTCGGCAAAGGTACAAAGACAAGAGTAATTCCTGCCACGACTGTAATGGTCATCATCATCAACGTCATTGACCAAAGTGGATCGCGTCCCCCGCGAAGGACTGCATTCCAGCAGGCATGCATCACAGCGGCACACATCACACAACCGAGAACGAGAGGGGTCATACCGCTTGCTCCCGTCTGATTGTGTGCCGTGTCTGGTGACGCAACGCTTGAACCAGCCCGGAGCGCGGCGCCGCTTGTGGCCCGGCAACAGTGCAGATTGCGCTGCCGTACGCAACAGCCAATTCCAGACATAGTTCGGGAGAGTTTCCAGCTTGCAGCGCAGCGACAAACGCACCAATCGCCGCGTCGCCGGCCCCTATCGTATCAACTACTCTTATTTGTGGTGCTTGAACGCTGACCATCGTGCCCTGGTGAGCCAATAATGCACCGGCAGCTCCAAGCGTGCAGACAATGGTGAGATCGTAGGCAGCGCTAAGGGCGGCCACCTTGTCCCTCAGCGACCCTGCCGATGATCCAGCAACGATTGCGAGCTCCCCTTCGTTCACTATCAGGAGGGCAACTGCTTCGAGAAGTTCATCAGGCAGTGGCAAGGGCGGCGCAACATTGAGAACCACCATGGCCCCTGCCCGCTTTGCTTGTGTTGCTGCCTCAACTACGGCAGCTAGCGGGATCTCAAACTGCATCAGCAAGATGTCACCCGCTTGGACGTTCAGCCGTTTCGGATCAACAAGTGCGTTGGCACCCGGCACCACGACAATTGTGTTTTCTCCCATTTGATTGACTGTAACAAAAGCTGCACCTGTTCTCGCTTCGACGGTCTGCAGATGCGCGAGCGAAACCCCGCTGTGGTCGAGCGCAGCGGTGGCCTCAGCAGCGTATCTGTCGCCCCCGATGGCGCCTACAAACGAAACAGTTCCCCCGCACCGTCTCGCGGCCAGCGCCTGATTGGCACCCTTGCCTCCGGGAGAAGTGCTGAAGGACTTTGCCTGGACGGTCTCGCCAGACTCTGGAAAACGCGATGTATTGGTGATGAAATCGACGTTAATGGAGCCGAATACTGTAATCATGTAGCTATCTCCGGCGACATCTCGAACCGGCGCCGCTGATTGTCGAATACCTGGATTGAATTGAATGATAAATTTGTGGGTTTAAGCCTTGGATCTGAGTTTGGCGAAGCCACCCAGTCATTCGACCATCGATTGATCCCCGTCGGCGCGCTGCTTGAACAGATGTCGTTACGCCTGGGTTTAGTTGAGTAATCCCTGTTTGAAGGATATGACCTCTGATGTTCGCGGTTGAACGTACGTAACCCTTCCACCTTTTTCGCTCCTTAGCTGTGGCTGACCTCTGTGGTTAGCTGGCAAACACCAGGGAGCCAAACGCTGTGTTTTCACAAGCTCTATGAGGGATTGCTCATCTTGACGAAGATGCGTGGGTCCAAAGAACCGGAACAATATTTCTGCAGCAAAGCAGCTTGCAAGAAACGCAGGTCCGCTTACCAACGGCCATAAAAGGTCACTGCGCCTGGTCCAGTCTTACCGAGCGCTGCGTCAAAAAATGACCTGACGGCCACCGTATCTCCAGCAACCACAGTCGGACTTACTCACGTACAAGCGATCCACCGTCATTTGATGAGATCATCAACGATGTCGACCATGGATTGTACCGTGGTGCGCTCATTCAAATCGGCTCCGCGGCCGTTCTGAAACAATTGCAGGGCAAGCCCGTGCTTGCCCTACAAGGCCATTGTTGACGGATAAAGTCGCCGTCACCTGTTGGCCATTCTCTATAAATCTAAAGTCTTGCAGCCCTTACGAAGCGCTGAATTACTTCGTCGCCTCTTCGCACCGCGTCGTCCAAGCCTTGTTGCGCCGTCTTCTTCTGAGACCAGATATTTTCAAGTTCCTCATCCAAGATATCTGTGATCTTTCCATAATCGCCTATGCGAAATCCGCGGCTATTGTCGGTTTGGGGACCCCGCAAGAGTTGTTTAATGGCAATTTCCTGGATTGGTTTTTGCTTATAGTATTGTTTTTCTGATGCATATTCGTAGGCCTTTCTGGTGATGGGCACGTAGCCCGACTTATCGTGCCAATCAAATTGTTTCTCCGGAGTTGCAAGGAAGGCAAAAAACTCAGCTACGCCCTTGTAGACTTCCGGCGAAAACCCCTTCATCACATACATAGAACCGCCGCCAACTTGCGTGTTCAGCTGCTTGACACCCGGTTCGGAAGGATAAGGGGCGGCATCAAATCTGAACTTTGCGTTGGTGGTAATTCCACCAAGGCCGGCTGACGACTCGATAAACATCGGGCATTTCTGACTGTAGAACGCTTCGTTGGCGCCCTGCCAACTCCGCCCTGTGTATGTGAAAATACCCTCTTTGGCCCAATCCTGAAGTTGGGAAATGTGGTTTACCAAGCTTGTCTTGTTGAACAGTAGTTTGACGTTGAAGCCATCCATGCCATTGGCTTCGGTGGCCAAGGGAATATCGTTTGCAAAACTGTAGGCCTCTACTTGGCTGTAGATCTGCCATGAAACTGTGAATCCACAGGGATATCCGGCAGCCTTAAGTTTACGTGCTGCTTCGCCGACTTCTGTCCACGTCTGGGGGGATCCTTCAATACCGGCCTTGTCGAAGGCGTCTCGATTAATCCAAAGAATTGGCGCCGATGCGTTGAAGGGCATGCTGACGATCTTTCCGGACGGATCGCGATATATATTCAAGACCGAGGGGATAAAATCCGCCCAATCAATCTGGTATCCGCTCTCCTTGACGAGATCTTCAACCGGTACGATGGCACCGGAAAGCATCATGGTCAGCGTGAGGTTGCCGAGCACCTCAGTGATGGCCGGTTGTTTTTTTGCCCGATAGGCGGCGATCGTAGCATTCAGGGTCTCGTAGTATGTGCCTTTGTAAGTGGCAACGACCTGGTATTTAGCTTGGCTCGCATTGAATTCTTCGGCAAAGCGTTCCATGGTCTTACCGATCAGGCTGTCGGATGGATGCGAATGCCACCATTGGATCTGGATCGGCTCTGCGCGCGCGCCATATGCAAGGCAGACGCCCAATGCCAGCGCCATCATTCTAACAACTCGAAAAAACATTTCTTCCCCCTTGTGTGTTTTGTGGTGCGAGCCCCAATCGTGGCAGCAAAATTTCTTGATTTACAAACGAAAAGGATTCAGCACTCTGTTGAGCGTTTGTTCATCTATGTAGTCACGAGGAAAAAAGTTGGTTGTACATCTCCCACCCGCCGCGGCGTTGCGCGCGTTTGAAGCTGCTGCGCGCCACAACAGTTTTACAGCCGCCGCGAATGAACTGAACATCACCCCGAGCGCGGTCAGCCATCAGTTGCGGCATTTGGAGGACCTGTGGCAGATGCCTCTTTTCACCAGGACGCGAAAACTGTCGCTTACTTTTGCTGGTCAGCAGCTTGCCCCCATCGTCAGGCAATTTTTGAACTCGTTGGAAGATACGCTCGCAGATTTGCGCAGCCCGGACTTGGTTGAACCATTGAGGGTCAGTCTCACCCAATCATTCGCAGTAAAATGGCTGCTTCCAAGGTTGCCCGAGTTCTCCGAAAATACACCCAATGTGAACATCTGGATATCAACGACAGACCAACTCGCGCGATTTGACGTTGAAGACATCGATGTCGCAATTCGTTTGGGAACTGGCCCTTATTATCCTCTTCACGCCGAGCCCTTGCTTCGGGAGTATATCTTTCCGGTCGCGAGTCCGAAATTGATTGGGCAGTACGGTGAAGTCATAAACACCTCGGACATTCTGCGTTATCCGCTGATCTTGCGATCTGGCAATAGTGCCGTGCCGCGATGGGAGCTCTGGTTCGAAAAACTCGGCTTCGACTACGTGGTGCCATCCTCAGGACCAAGATTTCCCGACACGGCCATGACTATAGAAGCGGCCGTTGCGGGCCAGGGTGTAGCGCTTGTCAGAAGTGCTCACATCACGGATGAATTGGCGTCGGGTAGACTGGTAAAGCTTTCCAAGATGTCGGTTCCCTCGCCGCTAGTCTATCACTTCGTCTGTGCTTCCGGCGCAGAAAAGCGCCCGAAAGTTGCTGCATTCAAATCCTGGATACTAAAGCACGCTGCTGTTGCCCAAGCGCTTTACGACGAGCGGGACGGTGGCAACAGTTCAGATTAAGGAGGTTTGAGCCAGGATTCGCAACATGAGGATTCCTTCATAGCCGTTGTGAAAACACGTCGTTTGGCTAGTACGCCCTTACGAGGTACACCCAAGGCATAATCATGAAAAGCTACGGGAGGAGCGGACGGTATGGATGGGTCAAGTACGTTCAACGGCCATAAAATGTTGCCCTATATCTTACTGGCACCGCAAGCGATTATCTTGATTGTTTTCTTTTTCTGGCCCGCCGGTCAGGCGGTAAAAGAGGCGTTCTTTATCACTGACCCGTTTGGCCAATCATCACAATTTGTCGCCTTCGAAAACTTCCACTATCTCTTGGGCAACGCGGAGTACTATGAGGCGATCTACAACAGTGTCGCCTTTGCAGTTGCAGTAACCGTTCTATCGATGGGAACTGCTTTCGTACTTGCATTCATTGTAGACCGCACCACCCGCGGGAAAATGCTCACCCGTACTCTCCTTATCTGGCCATATGCAGTTGCCCCCGCGATCGCAGGCATTTTGTGGCTCTTTCTGTTTCATCCCACATACGGGGCCATTGCCAATCTTCTGATTTCAGCAGGCTGGGATTGGAACCCGCTGCTCAATGGCACTCAGGCATTTTGGTTGGTCGTCGGGGCCGCCGCGTGGAAACAGATCAGCTATAACTTCGTCTTCTTTCTTGCGGGTTTTCAAGCCATTCCTAAGTCACTTCTGGAGGCCGCTGCCATCGACGGGGCGGGCGTGATCCGCAGGACCGTTTCAATTGTGTTGCCACTGATGGCGCCCACGACATTTTTTCTCATTACGATGAACGTCGTTTATGCATTTTTTGAAACGTTCGGGCTGATTGATGCAATTACGTCTGGAGGACCAGGCGGCGCCACCATGACATTGGTGTACCGCGTCTATCTTGATGGTTTCAAATCGCACGATATTGGGGGCTCGGCGGCGCAATCAGTCATCCTCATGGTAATCGTCGGTGGGCTCACGTTCATCCAGTTCGCTTACATCGAAAAACGCATATCGTACCGGTAACAGCCATGATCGAGAACACCCGAACCTTTGACCATGCATGCGGCGTGATCCTCATCATCGGTATCGCAGCTGTCTGCTTCCCAATCTACTACGCATTCATAGCGGCCTCGATGCCTCCGGGGAGCGAACGGGATGCCGCAAAGCTCATCCCAGGCCCGGCCTTGTTCCAAAATCTGGAGGCCGCATGGATTAACCGCGATCTGGGTCGACAGCTATTTAACTCGTTAATCATGGCGGCTGGAATTACCGTCGGGAAGCTTTTTGTATCGATCCTATCGGCTTTCGCTATTGTTTATTTCCGCTTCCGCTTCCGAATGATAGCTTTCTACGCAATTTTTATAACGCTGATGTTGCCGATTGAGGTTCGTATCGGACCAACTTACAGCGTGGCCGCCAACATTCTTGATCCCGTCATTTCGCTGAGCCATGTCACCGGACTGAATGCCCTGATATCGATGATCCTTGGACGTGATTTCTCGATATCTGCGGAATGGAGCTTACTTGATAGTTATCCAGGATTGATTTTGCCGCTGATAGCATCAGCGACAGGTACATTTCTGTTCCGACAATTCTTCATGACAATCCCGCCTGAGCTCTGCGAGGCCGCACAACTCGACGGCGCCGGCCCGATCAGGTTTCTGTGGAGCATCCTCTTACCCATGTCTCGCACGCCCCTTGCTGCATTGTCCGTCATCGTTTTTATCTACGGTTGGAATCAATATCTTTGGCCACTGTTGATCACCACCGACCCGGCGATGACTACCGCTCTGATTGGTATTGCAAAGTCGTTGCCATCATCCGACGCGGAGGCGCCGTGGAGTATCACCATGGCCGGGGCCCTCATCGTTACATTTCCGCCCGTGCTCGTAGTTCTGGTCCTGCAGCGCTGGTTCGTCCGTGGCTTGGTTGAATCCGAAAAATAGGCAAGTTAAAATGAAAATCATCTCTTACAACATACAGTTTAGTCTCGGACGCAACCGGCAATACGACATCGAAAAAATTGCGGACACTATCAGGGGCGGCGATATCATCGCGCTTCAGGAGGTGGAACGGCTTTGGGACAGGTCAGGCAATGTTGATCAGCCCGCAGAACTTGCCCGATTATTGCCCAATCATTTTGTCGCATTTGGCGCGACAATAGATATCCTGAAAGGGGGCTACCTTCAGGATGGAGCGGCAGACAATCGCCGTCGCCAGTTTGGCAATATGATCCTATCGCGCTATCCGATTTTGACAGTGAGAAATCATCTTTATCCAAAGTTCGGCGCGCTGGAACAGCACAGCATTCAGCGTGGTGCGATTGAAGCGACGATAGAAACTCCGCTGGGTTTAATACGCGTCTATTCAACCCACCTTTGTCACCTGTCACCGCGTCAACGTGGCATACAAATCCAGCGATTGCTTGAGGTCAACCAAAACGCTCCTTCTGAAGGCTCCGTCGACTCGGGTGTCAATCTGACCAATGGCTGGAACGAAAAATTATTGCCTGCGCCTCCCACCGAAGCGATCTTACTCGGTGATTTTAATCTCGAAAGCACAGAATGCGAATACGATCTTATCGTGGGTCCCATGTCAGCGATACCCAACCGCGAAACGCAGCGATTAAATGGCTTCGGAACTTTCGTCGACGCATGGGTTGCTGCCGGTCATGATGAGCGTTCTGGCGTCACGCTTTTCAAGGATGTGCAGGCTGGTATTGGTCCGCGTATCGACTACTGCTTCGTGACGCCTGGCTTGGCCAAGCGAGTCAAGGCTGCCCACATTGATGCGGAGGCTGACGGGTCGGATCATCAACCTCTGCACGTCGAGATGGCATCGGAGTGATGCGTTTATCGATCCTGTCCTGAAGAGCATACTACACGATGTGACTCTGCTGACCTCCACATTTGCACAGTTAGAAAATATATCCGGTACTTTTACGGTTTGAATAGATCAGCGCTTCCCGTTGGCCGTTGCCCAGGCAAGAGACGTGCCCGCGCTGGCTGTCGGAAAATTCGTGCAGAAAACGATCGGGCCATCGAGACGTAAAGAGACCGACACCCTCTAAAAGCTCGCCGACACGCTGGCGGGCTTGCGAAGCTGTCGCGTGCCCATGGGTGACGATTGGTCCTGTAATCGCCTGGCCGGGATGTGCGGATTGCGGCTTTAGAATAGGTCCCGAAAGATCATCTGCGCTTCGCGGATATCGGTGAAGATTTGCCCGCTTTGAGAAAATTCTTGCTATCGATGCGCACGTCACTGGAAATTGCGTCCGTCAGGCGGATGATCGAGCGGCCGGGGGTGGGCTTACCGCCCTCATAAATTTCACGATCCATTCTGTCAGTAGTGAACGGAACCCATCGCGAACCTTCCCATTAGGCCATCGATGTCCTCAATGAAGAAGGAAGAAGCATGACAAGCGGGCTTGTACATCACAAAGAACTGAACCTAGATGGCATCAAGATTTTCTATCGCGAGGCTGGGCCGAGAGACGCGCCGGTCATCCTGCTTCCCCATGGTTATCCGTGTTCATCTTATGAGTTTCGCAACTACATGCCTCCGCTGGCTGACAGGTGGCGGCTAATTGCGCCGGATTTTCCTGGCTGCGGTTACAGTGATACGCCAGAGGAATTCGACTACACCTTTGACGGCTACACTGATTTTCTGGAACGTTTCACGGCGAAACTCGGACTTAGCAAATTCACCCTGTATCTCCATGACTTCGGATCACAGATTGGATTACGGTTCGCCATCAGTCGCCCCGATTCAATCGCATCATTGATCATCCAGAATGGCGACATCTACGAAGATGTTTTGGGGCCAAAATATTCAACCTTGAAAGCAATCTGGGAAAAAAACCCTGAGAATAGCTTTGCAGAAATCAGGCAGGGCATCTCCAAGGAAGAGTTCCAACGTGAATTCCTCAACGATGTTCGACCAGAACTGGCGGCCGCGATTGCGCCCGATCTTTGGATGCTGCATTGGTCGTTAATGACCGATCGACGGAAAGATATATCGGCCCATATCATCGCTGGATTAAAGGACAATTTAGACTGGTTTCCTCGATATCAAAGTTATCTTCGAGACCATCGGCCGCCAACTCTGATAATCTGGGGGCCGCAAGATGGCTACATGCCTGAAGCATCAGCAAGAGCATATTTGCGAGACTTGCCCGACGCGGAATTGCATTTTTTAGACGGCGGCCATTGGCTGCTGGAAACTAACCTCGACGAAGCTGTGAGCTTGACGCGAAACTTCTTGATTCGTCACGGTTAGAAGCCAACTGAAGCTTTGAAATCACCAAAAGCGCCCGACAGTCGTAATCTCGGAGCGAGGGAACCGGACAGTCATCGGGCCGTTTTGACGATGAAGCGATCTCGATGCGATGGAGAAAAATCGTGACAGTTTACAAGTTTGCCCTCGCGGATGCGTCTTTCGAGCGTTCACCAGGGCAGCAGGCCGACATCTTTACCGGCAATGTCCTGGACCAACGCCATGGTGGACCGGTAACCGTCGGCTTTGGGCGATACGGACCAAACCAAATCCTCGAAACGACTATTGCAGTACATGACACGATGGTAATCCTTGAAGGGGGGTTATCGGTCACTAGCAATGGGGAAACGTTCAATGCAGGACCAGGCGAAATTATCGCGATGCAGGACGGGGATCGAGTAACGATCCGTTCGCACGAAGACGGAGCAGTGACCGCTTACGTTACCTACCCCCATTGGCAGGAAGCCGAATCTTAGCCCAGGCATGTAGCGAAGTCACTATCCTCTGGTTTATCCGAGACTATTCACCCTGGCCCCGGACCGCGACGGCGTTAGCCCCATGGCCATGCTCTCGCTTATCGTGGATGCGCTGCGCTCTCGCGCCAAGGCGGCATCGGCCCCTATCGGCCTCGTAGGCTGGCGATACAGGTCTCCACGAGCAGCGCAAGCGTCCATAGGGAATGAACTCAGGCTATGTGGCTCGGTTCGCATGAGGTGCAACCGAACTCGCATTGGAGATGTGGAGTTGTTCGCCAGCTTGCAGGAACATCGCAGTGCAAGCCGGCTGCATGCCAGACGGCGCAGCCGCGCAGCCTTGCCGACGAGCGCCATGTCTACTTGCCATCTCGCAGCGACTGCGGTTCACCGAAACGCTTATAGAGCCGGCATCCGGTACTAATCACGGTTATATATCGGTTTGATCGTCGACCAAGAGGAAGGTGCCGGCCCGATTGTAATGCGGGGCGGACAAAGGCCGGCTAAGGCCGATAGCTCCGATGCGAAGGCGTCGAGCGCCCTCCGGTCAGATCCCGTGTAGCATGTTGCGAGGTACAAATAGTTTTCCAGCTGTTCATGTATGACACTGTCTGCATCGTTGTGCACTTCGTTTTCTGCTTTGCGCCCTCATGTCGGCCGTTGAGGTGAGTTTTGCCACCGCCTGAAAGCAGACATTGCCGACGACCACGCTGAGGTCGCGGTTGCGCCAAAACGAGACGCCAGCCACATTTGGCTAAACGTCCAGATATGCTTTGTAGACTGTGTACATTACGCCGAAGTCGAGGTGCTACGTTGATGAAATGGATAGTGCCAGCGAGACCACGCAGCCAATCACAACGTGCCATGTATAGAGACCGTCGCACGCTCCAAGGTGATGAAACGTGAGCTCTCGCAAAAAATCGCAACCGCGAGGCGGCACTCGGCGGAGGCACGGGTTCAGTCTCTTGGTGAAACCTTCGAAAGCGGTCCACTGACAACGCACCGCAGGCCGGCAGGATCAAAAGTCACAAGGGGCTTTTCTCCAAAGACGGCAGCCAGCGCCGCACGCACGTATCTGGTTCCGTAACCCGCCCTCGTCGGCGGCGCGACAACCGGCCCCCCGGTCTCGGCCCACTCAAGGGTCACCGTCTGTGTGTCGGTGGGAGAAATTTCCCAGACCACGCTTACCCTCCCCTCGGGGGTTAAAAGCGCACCATACTTGATGGCGTTTGTCACAAGTTCATGCAGGCATAACGCCAGGGTTGTCCCCGCGTCGCGGGTGAGCATCAGATCAGGCCCTTCGACATAAAACCTATTAGTCCCGTCGGCACGATAAGGCTCCAGAGTGAAGTTTATTATGTCTCTCAGTGCGACGGCGTCGCCCCCTGCTTCGAATACTGCGGAGTGGACGTTGGCTAGCGCGCTCAGGCGGCCTTCAAAATCTGCGGTAAGAGCGTCGATCGTGTCCGAACCGCGGCGGGTCATGCGAAAAATCGATGTCACACTGGCAAGGATATTCTTGACGCGGTGGTTGAGTTCGAAACGAAGTTCCCTTTCCCGCTCTATGGAGTCTCTGACTTCCCGCTGGCGCAACCGGACAAGGAGAGCAGACTGAATGCCGCTCACAAGCTCCAGGGAAGCGACGGGTCTTTGAATGAAAAGTTGGCGTGACCGTGGCCATCGCCTGTCCAATTCCGCTCGGATTCGCGACTGCTGTGCGGATCGATCCAACAGCACAAAAATTGGCAAGTCCGACCAGTTTGGCTGGGTGGTCAAATGGTTTGCGATGGCCTCGATCGTCGGGGGATTCAGCGACTCGTGGGTGGCAATGATCACGCCCGGCGATTGCGGAAGCAACCGCACTAGATCCTCCGTATCGGCACAGGCCCTGACGACCATGCCATGCTCCACGAGCAACATCTCGATATAGGCTGCGTCTTTCCTGTAGGGGGCCAGGACAAGCACCCAGTCCAGTTCGCTGTGATTGCTGGCGTCCATTACGCCTCTGGCAGGGGGTTGTACGCAACAACGGTAACGCCCGAACTTTCGATCAGGAGCTCCCTGACGTCCAGGTCATGCGGACCGTGCCGTTTCTTGACGACCGTAATGCTGCGTCTGAGCTTTCCTTCGTGCTCGGAAATTCTGAGAAGCAGGACCGTGTCTCCAAGGAAGCTGACATCGACGTCAATGCCAACATTTTGCCCAAGCAAACCGTGTTGCGCGACGATCAACATGGTCAGTACGCCCGAACGGGCGAGATATTTCAGCAAAGACTGGATATCGCGCACTGCCTTCTCGCGGTGTGGCAGTGAATTCAGATATCCGGTGAAGCTGTCGATCACAACAACGCGCGACTTCTCCCGGGTGACCACCTCTTGCGCGATCTTGCCAAATTCACCGGGCGATATCTCGTTGGGGTTGAAATCCCGTATGATCAGCTGGCCATCCTTGTGGAACTGGCGCAGGTCCATGCCAAGTCCCTCGGAACGCCGGAAAAACGTTTCCAATCTTTCCTCAAACAGAAAAAGCGCAACGCTCTCGCCCCGTTTCAATGCAGCTGTCGCGTAGAGCGATGACATGGTCGATTTGCCGGTCCCCGACTGGCCGATAACAAGCGTCGTCGTTCCCGACTCCTGTCCGCCGCCAAACATTTCATCGAGGGCTGTAACGCCCGACTTGATCAGCTGCGGTTTGACTGTTTCGGATGCCGCCCCGGGAATTATCCTGGGGTAGATGATAACCCCCTCTCCTTCCCGTATGGCCATATCATGATAGCCGTCGGCAACGGGAACACCGCGCATCTTGCTTACCTCCACCCGGCGACGGACCCCGCCATATTCCTCGAGCGATTTGTCGAAGCGGATGACACCATGGGCAATCCCCTCGACCTCCTCGCCGCTGCGCTCAATTGAGCCGTTCGTCTGTGTATCCAGTAGCAAGGCCACCACCTGCCGCTGCGCCAAGAAAGACTTAAAACCCAACAGTTCTCGTCTAAAGCGCGGGGAATCTCCTGTGATGAGGCGGATTTCCAGAAGCGAGTCATAGACAAGCCTGTGGGGCTTGTGATCTTCAACTGCCTGCTCAACGGCTTTCCGGGTTTCGTCGAGCCGGAGCTCCGTGGTTTGAAAGATCGTTTGATCCGAAGCGCCATTCACAGCATCGGACGCCGACAACTCTTCAACTCTGATACCCTTGAGGCTCCAGCCGTGAGAAATGGCGATCGATTCAAGCTCTGCCGCGGTCTGGGAGAGACTGACGTAAAGGCAGCGTTCCCCGGCATCGACGCCCGCGAGCAGGAACTGTAGCGCTGCAGTTGTCTTGCCCGATCCGGGAGCACCTTGCAGGATGTAAAAATTGGAAGAAGGCAAGCCGCCTCGGAGGATTTCATCCAGGCCGGCAATGCCGGTTTTCACGACAGATTGTTTTTTACGCGTGACCACGTCGATCGAATCCATTTCATTGAAATCAAGTAAGGGGAGACCGCCAGACGGCTGCTGCAAACGCTTCCGCTTTATATTCCACATTGACCATCGTCAACATAGCGATCGACAGCATCCGCATTCACACGCCCCTCAAGTCGCTATATGGCCACCTCCATCAATTCATCAATCCCATCTCTCGTACGGCCTTTATGATGTGTTCGTGGTGATAAGGCTTTCCGAAAAATCGGCCCTCGACCGGAAGGGTGTCGGATGGCGCGATCGTCGCTGCCGCAAAACGCCGTCGGCGCCTCTAGTGTCGGCTTTTCGACGCTATGAACGCACCCCAAATCGGACGAATTCCTGGCTCTGTCGTAGCACCATGAGGAAGGCTCACTCCTAGACTAAACCGCTTTATTCGAGCTTCCAGGAATTCAATCGCGATGTTTGTAATGGGCAAACATCGCGCCAAAAGTTTGACGCGATGCCATGATACCGGGAACTGGGATTTATTATCCAGTACTTCTTGCGTCATTCATTCCGAGTGCTGCCGAGGGTGAAATATCGGCGATCATGGCTTCCGCTGTGATCAAAAGCCCGGCAATCGAGCCCGCATCCTGAAGGGCTGTGCGGACTACTTTAGCCGGATCGACGATGCCAGCCTCAATCATATTGACATAAAGTTCTGTCTGCGCGTCGAACCCCTGATTGGGTTTCTTGCTGTCCAAAAGTTTGCCGACAACGATCGAACCTTCGACACCGGAATTTTCGGCAATCTGTCGGATCGGCGCTTCAAGCGCTTGCAGCACAATCGAAATACCGGCGGTCACGTCGGCATTTCCACCGGTAAGGGCAGCCAAGGATGCCTTGGCACGCAACAGCGCGACACCGCCGCCTGGAACAACGCCCTCTTCCACCGCAGCACGCGTGGCGTTCAGCGCATCGTCAATGCGGTCCTTCTTTTCCTTGACCTCGGTTTCGGTTGCACCACCCACACGGATCACCGCAACGCCACCGGCAAGTTTTGCCAGTCGCTCCTGCAGCTTTTCCTTGTCATAGTCTGAAGTGGTTTCTTCGATCTGCGCTTTGATCTGCTGGACCCGCGCTGCGATGGCGGCCTTGTCGCCTGCACCCTCGACGATCGTGGTGGTTTCCTTGTCGATGAGGAGGCGTTTTGCCCGCCCGAGCATGTCGATCGTGACATTCTCAAGCTTGATGCCGAGATCTTCGGAAATCAGCTGACCGCCGGTAAGGATCGCAATATCTTCCAGCATTGCCTTGCGACGATCGCCGAAGCCAGGAGCCTTGACCGCTGCGACTTTGAGACCGCCGCGCAACTTGTTGACGACAAGGGTTGCCAATGCTTCGCCTTCAACATCCTCGGAGATAATCAAAAGCGGTTTGCCGCCCTGGACCACCGCTTCGAGGATCGGCAGCAAGGCCTGCAGATTGCCGAGCTTCTTTTCGTGAAGGAGAATATAGGCGTCCTCCAGTTCGACCCGCATCTTTTCGGCATCGGTGACGAAATAGGGCGAGAGATAACCGCGATCGAACTGCATCCCTTCGACAACTTCGAGTTCGGTGTCGGCGGTCTTTGCCTCTTCAACGGTAATAACACCCTCATTGCCAACCTTCTTCATGGCCTTGGCAATCATCTCACCAACGGTGGCATCGCCATTGGCGGCAATGGTTCCGACCTGGGCAATCTCTTCTGAAGTTTTGACCTTCTTTGCCCGCGCCTGAATGTCGGTGACGACAGCAGCCACGGCAAGATCGATGCCGCGCTTTAGATCCATGGGATTCAAGCCGGCGGCAACTAGCTTTGCACCCTCGCGCAAAATCGAGGCGGCCAACACCGTCGCCGTGGTGGTTCCGTCGCCGGCGAGGTCATTGGTCTTTGACGCGACTTCGCGCACCATCTGTGCGCCCATGTTCTCGAACTTGTCGGCAAGCTCGATTTCCTTGGCGACTGTTACGCCGTCTTTGGTTATGCGCGGCGCACCAAAAGAGCGGTCAATGATGACATTGCGTCCCTTTGGGCCCAGCGTCACCTTGACGGCGTTGTTCAGTATTTCGACACCGCGAAGGATCCGGTCGCGGGCATCGGTGGAAAATTTGATTTCTTTGGCAGACATGTTGTTCGTCCAGTTCGTTCTTGAAGTTGAGAAGTGCGGCAATTGCCCGTAAGGGCATTCTTCGTTCCGCCTACAGGGTCTCGACGATGCCCATGATGTCCGTCTCCTTCATGATCAGGAGATCGTCGCCGTCAATCTTAACTTCGGCACCGGACCATTTGCCGAACAGAACGGCATCGCCTGCCTTGACATCGAGTGCAATCAGGGCGCCGCTTTCATCACGGGCTCCCGGTCCCACCGCAATCACTGTGCCTTCCTGCGGTTTTTCCTTGGCAGTGTCGGGAATAATGATCCCGCCCTTGGATTTGATATCGCCTTCAGAGCGTCGAATGACGACGCGGTCGTGAAGTGGCCGGAATTTCATGGGGAACTCTTTCTGCAGCCAGACAATGTGGCTCACATGCCTTCATACCCTCATTGGCACTCGAATGATAGGAGTGCTAAAAAACCCCGGCGGTCTTTTGTCTACGTGGGGGATAATATGATCACTCGTTGCCATCTGCGCTATCAAGGCCGAAGATATCTGACGAAGTCTGAAACGGTTTTCTCCCCAGATCAGCCGATCAACCTCATCCTGAACTCGGACAGGTCCCGATTCACATGGCTGACCTCAGCCGTTGGCTATCTTCATCACGAAGGCTGATTTCGGGCACGCGGCCGAACGTCGCTTTCCGTAGAGTTCGATCCCAAGACCGGATGGTCCGCTGCCGGCCCAAGTCGGCCGTCCGTGTTGATGGTCATCGCTCCTGAATCTGACCTAGAATTTGACACTTGTCATCGGCAATATCTGATCCAGAAATCAAACGTCAACTGTCGTTAGCAATAGGGAGTTCAGCGACAGTAAAGGGATATTCAGATGCGCTTTTTGTCACCGCGGCCCGGGAGGGCCCACCGCAGGCCCGCCAGGTGGCTGACCGTTTTCATCTGGTCCAAAATCTCAGGGCGGCGATCAAGGAACAGATGAGCGTTTATGGCCACGCCCATGTTAGATCCATTCTCTCCGAAGATGCGATCGCCAGCGCTACGGCACAACATCGCCGAGCCCGCTTGCAGCACAGACAATCCCGTCAGGAAATATTTGCCACGCTTCAAGCTTTGCGCCAGCAGGGCCTCACCTACAGCGAGATTGCAAGGCGGACCGGATACGAGCGCCGCAGCATCGCGAATTGGCTCACTTCTAACGCACCTCGAGACAGAAACCGGGCAGCATTGAATCCGACATCGCCGTTGTATTTTGAAACTTTTCTGGCTGAATGCTGGAACAATGGAAACCGCCTGGGGCGCCATCTATTTCACGATATCAAAAACCGCGGCTACACGGGTAGCCGTTCCAATCTGGAGCGCCTGTTGAAGGTGTGGCGTGAAGCCGAAAACATCCAACCCGACGACCCGCCTCTAGATGTGCATGTTTCAGAGCCCGTCCGCGATCCTGATACCGGTCATGTGATTTCGTCTGTGGTGGCCGCAGCTTTGTGCATAAAACCGCGCTGCCTGCTGACAGATCTTCAGACCAAAAAGGTCAATGCTTTGAAGCAGGGCTCGACAGTGTTCGCCACAATGCGTGACTTGGCCATGCGCTTCAACGGCATCTTGCGCAGCAGGAATTCGGCGGCACTGGATGGATGGATCGATGATGCCATTGACACCGAACTCACGGCGATCATGCGTTTCGCCAGCGTTTTGCGCCGGGATATTGATGCCGTCAAAAATGCAATCGAACTCCCTTGGAGCAACGGTCAGGCCGAAGGACAGATCAATCGTCTCAAGATGCTGAAGCGAGCAATGTACGGTCGCGCCGGCCCAGAACTGATGAGGGCAAGAATGCTGCCGCTGAATCACAGAAATTGAGGATGAACCCCTTTAAGAGCAAAGCGACAGCCGGTCTCGGCCAAGCGAGGCTTTACCTGGACGGGGCCGACCGGCATGCGGCAGCCGTTTTCTTTGTTGGTCTGCTCCTTTTCCATCTTTTCTTCCTTCTCCTGCGTCTATGCATTGCTGAATGGATCAGAGCACAGACTGTTTTCATTTTGAGTGCATTCATACTACAGGCTTAATTTTGTGATTGAAACTCAATCTTCCGACTGATAGTTTTGTATTCAGATCAGCCTGTAGTCTGCTTAAATAAGATAAGGAAACGACGATGAAGGGCGAGGCACGCAAGCGAGCGCGAAAACGGCTTGACGAACGTCTTCGCGTCCTGCAGCCGGCGGAGGGTTTTAGGGCGCCGCCAAAAGGATGGGTTCGGGCCTTGCGCGATGCGCTCGGCATGACCGGCGCGCAACTGGGCGCGCGGATGGGGATCCGGCCGCAGACGGTGGAAGCAATCGAGAAGTCGGAAGCGTCTGGCACGATCCAACTCAGCACGCTGCGCCGCGCGGCCGAAGCGCTCGATTGCACCCTCGTCTATGCTCTGGTCCCGAACGCCTCGCTTGAGACTGCCGTCAACGAACGTGCCCGCAAGATCGCGCTGCGCGAGCTCAAACGCGTCGCCCATACGATGCGGCTGGAAGCGCAGGGAACGGACGATGCCGATCTTGAAGCTCGCGTCCAGGCCTATATCCGCGACCGGCTGACCGAGCGGGACCTTTGGTCAGAACAATGACCGATCTCTTCCAAGAACCCGAGGATGCAACACCGCTCGAGCCGCAGGAACGCGAGGGCCTGCTCCAAAGCTGGATCACCCACAGGCAGGATCTCAATGAGGCCGAGCAGGAAAACATCGTCGATGGCGCAGCCTGGGCCCGCGGCCGGCGGCGCATGCCGGTCGACCGTATGCTGACCAAAGATTTTATGAGCACATTGCACCGGCGCATGTTCGGCGACGTCTGGCAATGGGCCGGCAGTTTCCGCACGACGGAGCGCAATATCGGCATCCAGGCCTACCGAATCCCGGTTGAGCTCGCGGCCTTGCTCGATGACATCCGGTACTGGGTCGAGCATCAAACCTTTGCACCGGACGAAATCGCAATCCGGTTTCACCACCGTCTGGTAGCTATCCATCCGTTCCCGAATGGCAATGGACGCCACGCGCGTATGGCGGCTGATCTGCTCGTGGAGAAACTGGGCGAAAAGCCCTTCAGTTGGGGCAGCGGCAGCCTTGGCGACGTGGGCGAATTGCGCACGGGCTACGTCGCGGCACTTCAGGCCGCGGACAACCACGACATCCGCCCGCTTCTCGAATTCGCGCGCAGCTGAGCACGAAGATCCTGGTTCCAGTCCTCACGATCCGGACGAATGCGCTCGAAATCGCACTCTATCTCAGTGGCGATCGCTTTGAGACGCTCGGCGTAAACATTGCCCTGCGTGTTATTGTCGATGGCGGCGACCAGCGGCACACCTTGCCGCGCCGCCGGCAGCCGGATCGCCGCATCGTTGGCGGGAGCAAATCCTCCACCGGTCTGAGATAACGGCTGTCACGCCGCGCCGTCCAGTGCCGCGAGGCACATGGCGACGATTGCTGCCTCGGTCACACAGAAACGCAATGCACCGGAATGACCGAACGGAACAGCAGCTTCGCGCCGCCGGTGGAAAAACGCCGCCATTTATCGCCGATCCGTAGGCAAGCGTTGGAAGAGCCCGGCGGACATCCGTCGGGCTCTTCGGGCTTATTCAAAATCCTTGACGTTTTCCCGCGTGACGAGCCCCGCCCCGGTGTCGACGTTGGCCTCTACTGGCTCACCATGAATAGCCTTGACCACGGTCGCGATGCCGAGCTCTCCCATCTTTGCGGGGAATTGCGCGACGCTTGCATCTTCTGTCCCATCCCTGATCGCTTCCAGTTCGCCGCAACAGGCGTCAAAACCAACAAGGATGATTTTGTCGTTGGCAATGTTCGCATTGGCCAGCGACTTGACGGCTCCGGGGATGGGAGGACCACAGGCCGCGTAGATCGCCTTCAGATCCGGATTGGCTGTCAAGATGTCTTCGGTGACGGAGGTACCGAGTTCGAGCGTGCAGTTGGTAGCGCCCTTGGCGACGACGTTGACCTTGACGCCGCCCAAAGCCTCCATCATCCCGGTGACGCGTTCGTCCAGCGCCGGCACGCCCGGGACCCCTTCGAGAATGGCGATCTTGTCGCCATCCTTGAGCTTGGTCTTGAGGAACTCCCCGGCGATCTTGCCGCCGTTGAGGTTGTTCGTGGACACCAGTGCCGCCTGGCCCTTCCAGCCCGGGATGCTGTTGTCGACTAGCACTACCTTGATGCCGGCGGCGACAGCCTTGTCAAGCGCCGGCGCGACGGTAGGGTCGACGGGCGTGACGGCCAATCCCTTGACGCCTTGCGTAACCATCGATTCGATCAGGGCGATCTGACCCTCTATGTCAGTCGCCGATTGACCTTGGCCGGTGAGGAGCTCGATACCCGGGTGGTCGGCAGCGTATTTTTTGGCCGCCTCCTCCATCGTTGAATAGAACGGCACCGGAAACTTGGTGATCAATCCGATCTTAACGCTCTCGGCCGTCGCCGGGTTGGCCAATACTACGGCCAGCGCCGGTCCTATAAAGAACTGCAGTTTCATCGCGCTTCCTCCCTGTTTGACGAGCCCTGCGGCGGCTCCTCGCGGCCGCCTTTCGAACCCGCAATTTTTTCGGCTCAAGCCCCTACGATCATCGAGACCAGTTCCTGTTTGTTATCGCGTGTCGGAACGAGCTCGCCGACTCTCCGCCCTTGTCTGAGCACCACGGCTCGACAGGCTAGTTCCGTTACGTGCTCCATGTTGTGGGTGATCAAAATGATCGCATTTCCGCGGTCGCGCAGCGCCCCGATGAGGTCGAGCACCTTGCGAGATTCGCGCTGGCCAAGCGCCGCGGTCGGTTCATCCAGGATGACCACCTTGCGGGCAAAGACCGCCGAGCGGGCGACGGCAATGGCCTGGCGCTGTCCGCCGGACATCAACGCCACTACCGCGTCAAGGTGGGGCAGCGACACGTTGAGCGATTGGATCAAAGAGCGCGTCTGTTCGTCCATCTTCCGCTTGTTGAGGAAGCGCATGGCGCGCGGGAACCACCGAGGACCCGCGATCTCCCGTCCGGCGAAGAAGTTCTGTGCCGGGGTAAGGTTGTCAAAGAGCGCGAGGTCCTGATACACAGTCTCGATGCCGGCCAACCGCGCGTCGGCGGGCGATCTCAGAACGTTGGCCGCGCCGTCTATCACGACGTCGCCTGCGTCCAGCCGGTGAACGCCGCTGATGCACTTGATAAGCGTGGATTTACCAGCGCCGTTATCTCCTAACAGGGCGAGGATCTCGCCGCGATGGACGTCGATGCTGACGTTATCGAGCGCAACCACCGAGCCGAAGCGCTTGCAAGCACCGCTGACGGACAGGACCGGATGTTGGGGGTGTGCTTCCGGCAGGTGCTGCGTCATGGTCCGGTCTCCGCCCGCAGCACACGCATGCGGGACTCGAGATGATTGCGCAGGACGTCCGCTTCGACGGCGATGACGATGACAACGCCGATGACGATCAGCTGGTAGAACACCCCGACGTTCAAGAGATTGAGGGCATTGCGGATCACGCCGATCATGATCGCGCCGATCAAGGCATGGCCGATGTGCCCGCGACCCCCGAGAAAACTAGCCCCGCCGATGATGACCGCGGCTATGGTATCGAGCTCCAGTAGATTACCGAAGAGCGGCGATCCAGCATCGGTGCGGCCTGCGAGAAGTACGGCTCCTATGCCTGCGCAGGTTCCTGAAATGACATAGGTCGAAACAAGGACCGCGGAGACCGGAATGCCCATGCGGACGGCGGCGTCGGCCTTGCCCCCTACGGCATACACCCAGCGGCCCCAGACCGTCGACTGTGTCAAGACAAACATCAGCCCCGCAACCCCCGCGACCACGAACACCGACCCGGGAAGCCCGGCAAACGCCTCTTGGCCCAAGCTCCGGATGGCTGGCGGCATCCCTGGAATGGCGCGGCCGTCGGCAAGCTGGAGGGCGATGCCTTTAGCGATGCTGAGGGTCGCCAACGTGATGATAAACGGGTGCGGCAGACGTCCGTAGACATAAAACAGGCCATTGACGGCACCGACGGCCGCGCCGGCCACGACCATAACGGCAACGACCGTCAGCGTCGAGGCGCCGGCGTGAAAGCTCAGCGCCCCGAGCACCGAAGCCAGTGCGAGGTTCGATCCGACCGAAAGGTCGATCCCCTTGGTCAGGATGACCAGATGCTGTCCCATGGCGACGACGCAGACCACCGCGGTCTGCGCGAGGATGTTGCCGAGATTGCGCGGCGACAGAAAGTATGGCGACAGGAGGCTTAAAACCAAAACCAGCCCGATCAGGATGAGGACAGCACCGGCACCGAGCAGCTTGAGGCCAACGGCGACCGCGATGTTCTCGCTGTTGGCAACAGCGGCCGAGCGCGGTTCAGCGACTTCTCGTTCGAGCGATTCGTCCATCCCCGTCAACACAACCTCCTGATGACAATGCAACCCGGGGCTTGTATACTTATCGATAAAAAGCGACAGGACTGGACGAAGGTCAAGTTGTTTTTTATAAGTAATATGCAAGCCAAAAAAGACAGGCGCATTCTGTGAAGCCCGATTCAGTTTTCAAGAAAGCTTTCAACCGAACGCTGCAACTGGTCGAGGCTGGCGACGTCGACATCGGCGCAACCTCCGAAAACGCTCTCCGGGCAAGGATCGGCGTCAGCCGCACCACCGTGCGCAAGGTGCTTAGCGAGCTTGATGCCCGCGGTATAACGCAGGCGACCGGCAAGCGACCGAGGGCAGGCAAGCCCATACTGAAATCCGACTATTTTCCCGATCCGGAGACGACATCAAAACGCCAGCATGTCGAAGAACAGTTCATGGAGTGGATGCTGCGCGGGGACACCCAGCCGGGTACGCTCATTAATGAACTGCAGCTGGCGAGGCAGTTTGGCGTGGCTACAAACGGCATCAGAGAATTCCTGATTCGCTTCAGCCGCTTCGGGCTCATCGAGAAAAAGCAGAATTCAGGGTGGCTGTTCAAGGGATTTACCGAGGAATACGCGCTCGAACTGTTCGAGATCCGCGTCATGTTCGAGCTGCGCTCGGCGGTCCTCTTCTCCGAACTACCCGATGACTCGCCCTTTTGGACCGAACTTGCCGAACTCAAGACCGCGCACCAACAGTTGCTGTTGGAAATAGGCCGGCGCTTCCACGATTTTTCGCGGTTGGACAATCGTCTGCACCGTCTTATAAACCGCGCTGCTCCGAACCGCTTCATCGATGATTTCTATGAGGTCATTACCTTGATTTTCCACTACCATTACCAGTGGAACAAGAAAGATGAACTACAGCGCAACGAGGCGGCGATACGCGAGCACCTCGCCTACATCGACGCTCTGTCGAGCGGCGACGCGCATGAAATCGAGCGCGCTTGCCTCCGCCACATGACCTCGGCGCGAACGACGTTGGTCCGTTCGATCGATGGGGCGGGCTGAGCTTCCGCCTATACGCCGCGCAGCTCGATGCCTCTTCCATGCTGATGGCGGCGTGAAGGAGATCGCTGCCAGAACACCGTCGTTGTGGAACGATGAAGCCAACGGTGGGGGATGTCACACGGTCCAAATTGTGGGCAACAATACCCGCAGCTTCGACACGGGGTTGCGCACCAATGAAGTTGTCGAGGCTACTGCCACATCCACGATGGCACGCTGATCCGTATGGAATGTCATCCGGGTACGCCCATTTTCCGGGCTGACTTGCGAACCCTCATCATAATTAGGTGGAGTACGAACCGGCGCCGAGGATGACCCACCGCCACTATGAATTTGTCGTAAGTCATCCGTTTAATGGCAGTCGGCTCGAGAGTCGGCGTTCGACGCCAATTCACCCATATCTTGCGAGACTTGAACTCACCTTTCGGACCAGGTACCAATTAGCATATTGAAGGCCGCTCTGCAGCCGGCGACAGGGTGCCTCCGCCACGCCTCACTATGCCGATTGTTCTTGGAATTGCCCGATTGCGTATCGGGCAGCTAGTGAGGAAGGGAGTTCCCCTTGGGGCCTTGCCATCTGCGGCAGCACAGATATGCCAGGCCCGGCTTCGACAAGACCAAGGAACGTCGAACGGTGCGTTACTTCATAGAACCATCGAAGTTTGATGCTGGACTTAGCCAAGGCCGCATCGAGAAGTGTGCGGTTCGGGCTTGACCGGTGAAGGGTGAAGCCAAGAGCCGCTATCTTCGACTTTGAATGATCATAGGTGAATGACATCGCCCGAGCTCGAGTATCGCGACCCTTCGACTGGCCAGAAAATGACGGTTGCAGCTTCCAAGAAGCTCACGTTCGGCGGCGCCGTCGTTGATGCTAGTCCCGGTTCGGCCAGACCAGTTGAGGGAGAGGCCTCCCTCGCCTGCGACCCGATTAGGGTTGCGTAGGTCGGATCGTCGAACTTGACCAAGCGGTCGTCGCGGCCTTCGTTCGAGGTTTTCTTTCAAAACTGCGCCGAACTCGACGTTGCCGGCGAGGATGCGAAAGTCAGGATCCTTTTCGGTTGTGCGTTCGACTGCGCGGAGAGTTGCCTCGGCATTGTGGTTCAGGGTCTTGATGGTGGCGTTGAAGCTGTTGCCGGAAGCGGTGGAAAGAACCGGTGGTTGCCATTTGTTGTGTTCCTTTTCTGTTGGTCGGGCCACGCGCCCATCGCGGTCTCGATGGCTGTCGACCAGGCTGAGGACGATCGGCCTGCACCTGAAAGGCCCGAAACGCCGTGTAGGACGGCCACGGGAGAGGCTTTCTTGGGGACGGCGACAGGCTCGTCGGCCGGCTCTAAGGGCTTTTGCCGGATGCCGTGTTCTTTGGCGCCTCGATGTTACATCGTATGACCTAAGTGAGGATCCCGCTCGTCCATTCGTCGGGCCACCGGGCGCGGTTGCTACGTGCTCTGCGACCACCTGCGCACTTTGGGCGGCAGCAAGCTTAGTCCGCGAGCCGGAAAGCAACCTCGGTTACCGGGTCACCCGAGGGATCCTCGCCGGGGTCCTTGCGATAGATCTCGATGCGGTTGGTCCCGATATAGCAGTCCCCCACCAGCGTCCCGTCGAGGGTCAAGCCTTGCGCCTTTACCCAGGTGCCGAGCTTCATGTTAGCTTCATGGAGCTCGTGGTAGGGCCCTGTGTGCGTCAGCGACGCGTAGCGCCCGCCGGGAAGCGTTCCAGTCGACACCTGCTCGTCCCTTGGGAGCACCGTGGTCGTCGGCATGCCAACCTGCATGGTCATGCGCCCGCCCGGCGCGAAAGCCACGTAGTTGAAAAACGGCGGCCCTGACATCTTGCCCCCCTTGGCCTTCACCCACCGGATAACATCGTCGGTAAGCGGCGGGGCCGTTTCGGCAATCTCCGGCTGGGTCAGCTCGAGGATAATCGCCGCATAAGGTTGAGCGGGCTTGGTGATGATCTTGGGTTCTGTGAGCATGACTGGCAGTCCTCTTCAGGAATGTGGGTGCGATACTTTCAGGGCGCTTTTCTTCCGGAATTTCTATCGCTGCATTCCGGTCTCGTATTTGCTGCTTGTTGAGGTATTTCCAATAAGGTGGCGTGTGCAACGATCCCACGAGAAACGATCCGACATGTCCATGCGTGCTGCCAGCAACTGCCCGGCTCGATCAGCGCCGATAAAATCGCATCATATTCCCTCATGACACGGCCGCCATAGTTAGAAACGCGAGTGCTATGGCAAAACCGTCCTCGATAAGGGCCGCAGGCAGGGTCATGCCCAAAGTGATGGGCGAGATAAGCACGGCCAGCCCCGCCACCACAGGTCCCTATTACAGCGCCAATGATCCCTGCGATCAACCCGATTATGATCGGGCCACCAGGCCGCTGCAATTGTCGCGCCGCTCAGCCCACCCATAATAATGCGTGTGTTGTATCGGAACCTTGCGGGACGGCGTGCTAGGCAGCTGGTCGGTTACGAGTTCCACTACCGCAAGGATCGTGAAGATGGCCGCTGTCCACACCGAACCCATGAACAACATCGAACTGTGGGCAATGTCTAGCCACCCAAAATAGGCACCCCATGCTACGGCGGCTGGGGCGGTCACGCTCGACGTAGTTGAGGCCGATGCCATGCCCTCATCCCCGCTCGAGGCCGACCAATTTCGCTCATGTCGGAGGTAACGGCCAGCCCATGCATCGGCCGGACCGATCAGACCAGGGGGAACGAGCGGGACAACGCCGATCGGCGCCCAGATGGCCTCCGGCCGAGCGGAAGGCCTGGTGATCACCCCGAGCGCCCTTAGCCCAGCCATGCCCCAGGTCATGGTCAGTGCGTTCATTGTATTTCCAGAATGCGTCTTGAGGTCGTGCCGCCGCATCCATATCGTTCTTTTGCTCCGGCGCACTCTCGGCCAATCAGGAAGGGGCGGACGACCTGGACGTGCTTAGACCACCGTCAAGCCGCAAAATCACAGGCAGCGATCATCTCAATCCCTAGAAGCCAAACGTAAATAACCAGAGGATTTTTTTGAATATGGGATCACGGTTGCATTGGCGGACATCGAAGCCAAACCCACTTCCGGGACTTGCAATAAGATCGTCCAGCGGGAACGACTTGTGCCATAACCCACGCTGCCGGCCATCCCCGGTCCCCTCGATGGCTTCAGCGGCGGGGCGTGTGAATTCCACATCGACAGCCTCGACGCTTTCACCTCGGGTCAGGAGGTGTCGGCCAGACACTGTGTCCTGACCCAAGGTTAGGAGACAAATCCATCCAAAGAGTATCGGTGCAGGCTAGGCATGATGTTCGTCAGCAAATTGCCGGTACTGCAGCTGATCTGGGCATCCAGGTGGCTTCATTTTCATATTAACTGCAGTGCGACGTCGTCATTTCGGCGGAGTTCGCCGAACCGGGTCCAGACATGGACCTTTCCATCAGTAAGGCAGGCGCAAGCAGCAGCGCGCAGATTATCACGCTTATCAGGTATTTTTTGCCAAGCTCGCGCGTCCCTTCGATGCCATTCCGCACATAATCGGGTTCATCCGTATGAGGCATCGTGCTTCTCCAAGTTTTTGGGCGCAGCCAAATTCAACTGTAAGGGCACGTGATCGCAATTGCTCACATGGGTGCGACGCGTGAGCTGGTCTGCGTTGACCCGTCTCGTGGTGCCGTGGGTACGCAAGCTGTGTGGGCGGCAGAACATCCCGCCTGCTGGTCCGTGCTCTGCCGGGGAGGCGCCGATGGGTTCTCGGTCTTGGCACTCGCCAAACCGACCTTGGAGCAGGCAAACGCTGATCCGGCGGAAAGTGTTAATCCGACGGCTGCAGCAAGCGTTATCAGGTGTTTGATCATAGCATCTCTCATTGTAGTTTTTACCTAACTGTTGGCAGGCCATCGAAACAGCTGCGGCAGCCGTTCCCGTTTCCCGCACTATTGAGCATAGGCGGGGTTTGTCGCAGGGGTTTGTCAGGACGGCGAAAACTTGTCGCGAAGTGTATCATGCCTTGCTGGACCGCGAGCCCCTGGCTGCTCAGCAATCTGCTGGCGCCTCGAGCTCCGTGGCAAACCTGTCGCACGCAGGATCTGTCCGGATGACGGTTGATACAATTAGCGACAAAATTCGGTCGCAACGGCACAGCTCTGCGACAACCTCCCGCTATGAGTCATCGTATTGGAAAATCAGCGAGGGTTGATCATTTGAAAGTGCAAGTAACGTTCCGGCCCGAAAATGGCTAGGCAACTGACGGCCGTTTGCCCGCCTCCCGCAGAAGGCTTCCACATTGACGACGGAGAACGCCGCAATGAATCGGACCAGTCCCATGAAGATGGAAACGCTGCAACCTCATCCTGTCGCGAACAAAGGTTGCTCCCGATGCGGGCAAAAACAAATTCCGGTCCAAAGGCTAACCTTCTGAACGGCTCGCCTCGCCTTTCATATAAGCCGTCCCGTTTTTTCACGCCCAAGAAGCTTGCTCTTCTTTCCACTGTCGCCATTGCGGCCACAATCGGCTTGTCCTTGTTTGCGTCGTCCTCGACCAGTCAGTCGCCAATTGCACCGCCCCGCAAGCCCGTGGTCCCCGTGGTGACGGCCCGTGCGTCTGCTGGCAGCGTGCCCCACCTGACCGGCTTTGTGGGTATCGTTCAGTCTTTGCAAAGCTCGCTCATCCGACCCCAGATAGACGGCGCACTTACGCAGCTCGTGTTCAACGAGGGCGACCTCGTTGCAAAGGGTCAACTTCTTGCCACCATTGACGATCGACCCTACCGGGCGGCACTGGAATCCGCGCAGGCCCAGCTGGCCCGTGACAGAGCACAGCTCAAGTCAGCCGAAAGCGATCTCGGCCGCGCAAAGGCACTGCGCCAGCAGAACACGGTTTCGCAGCAGACTGTTGACCAGCAGACAGCAGTCGTGGACCAGTTGCGCGCGACTACCGCCATCGATCAGGCCAACATTGATATGGCCGAAGTCAACCTTTCCTACACCCGGATCCATTCGCCCTTGAACGGTCGTGTTGGGCTTCGCCAGGTGGATGCCGGCAACACCGTCCGTTCATCCGATGCCAACGGCTTGGTCTCTGTCGTGCAGGTCAGCCCGATTTCGGTGGTTTTTTCAGTACCCCAACAGATCCTCGCGGAGCTCCGCGCGCATTCGCGAACCGGGGCCGGGGCCGATATCGAGGCAATCGATCGGGAAAAGCAGACCGTTATGGCGCGGGGCAAAATTGTCGCATTCGACAACCAGATAGACAGCATGACGGGCACTGCGCGGGTTCGTGCTGTCCTCGACAACAACAACGAGGAACTTTCGCCCGGCGCATTCGTGTCGGTGAAAGTGCAGACCGGAAACAGCGACAATGCAGTAGCTGTTCCGAAGATCGCCGTCAGGCCGGGACCCGGGGGCAGCTTCGTTTACCGTGTGCGTGACAAAGTCGCGGAGCGGGTCGATGTCAAGGTCGGGTACACGAATGACGATATCGCGGTTATTTCGGAGGGGATTTCCGCTGGCGACACGGTAGTTGTTGACGGTCATTCGCGGCTGAGTGCCGGCGCGCAGGTTGAAGCCACGTCACAAAACGCGGCCGCTGATGATCCTTTGGGAGCGAAGGGAGCAACCGGTTCATGAGCGCTCCCATGGAAAAACTCTCGAGCACAAGCTTCTCAGCATGGTTCATCCGCCATCCGGTGGCAACAATACTGCTAACGATTTCTGTCGTTCTGATGGGGGTGTTCGCTCTTCCAAACCTGCCTGTCGCGCCGCTCCCGGAAGCAGACTTTCCGACTATTCAGGTAACCGCGAGCTTGCCCGGCGCTAGTCCGGAAACGATGGCGTCCTCAGTTGCCACGCCCTTGGAGGTAGCCTTTACGGGCGTACCTGGCATTGTCGAAATGACCTCGACTAGCGCGCTGGGTCAGACCAACGTCACTATCCAATTCAATCTCAGCAAGAATATCGATACCGCAGCCCAGGAAGTTCAAGCAGCCATCAACAGCGTCGCGGGACGCCTTCCACAGGACCTGCCAAATCTGCCGACATGGCGCAAGGTCAACCCGACCGACGGTCCGGTCATGGTTTTGGCGGTGACGTCCCAGAGCATGCCCACAACCGAGCTCAGCGACATCGCCGACACTCAGCTGGGACGGCAGATCGGTCAGATCAGTGGCGTCGCGCAGGTCTTCATCGCCGGCCAGCAGAAGCCTGCGATGCGGATTCAGGCACAACCTGACCGCCTCGCCGCCTATGGCCTCACGCTCGCTGACATCCGCACCGCCGTGCAAAGCGCCAGCGTTAACCAGGCAAAGGGCGCTATTTTCTCCAACGACGCCGTTTTGACTATCGAAACGAACGATCAGCTTTTTACAGCAGACGAGTATAAGGGCATCGTTGTCACATGGCGGAATGGCGCCCCCGTCAGGCTGATCGACGTGGCGAACGTCATAGTCGGGCCCGAGGATGCCTATGTCGGCTCATGGCCCGACGGGCAAGCTGGGCTGGGCATTATCATCTTGCGGCAACCTGGCGCCAACATCATCGAAATCGCCGATGCGATCCAGGCCGCATTGCCGCGTCTTACCGCTGATCTACCTGCGGACGTTCAGGTGAGCGTCCTCAACGACCGTACGCGAACCATCCGCTCGTCGCTTCACGAAGTCGAACTGACGCTGGTCATCACGCTCGTTCTCGTTGTCGGGGTGATGGGGCTGTTTCTGCGGCAGGTAGCGGCCACCGCGATCGTCGCCGTCGTGCTGGGCACCTCAATCGTCGCAACGTTCGCCGTCATGTACCTTTTGGGCTTCAGTCTCAACAATCTGACGCTTGTCGCCCTGGTCATCGCTATCGGCTTTGTTGTCGATGACGCCATTGTTGTGGTTGAGAACATCCACAGGCATATGGAACTGGGCGCTGGTGCTGTTGAAGCAGCGCTGGAAGGCGCACGAGAAGTGGGTTTCACCGTCATCTCCATATCGCTTTCGCTCGTCGCCGCCTTCACACCGCTCCTGTTCATGGGAGGCATCGTCGGACGCCTGTTCCGGGAATTCTCTTTGACCGTGGCTATTTCACTGGCGATTTCCGTCGCCAGCGCGCTCACTGTCGCTCCAATGTTATGTGCGCAGTTCATGAAGGCGCCCGCTCACGCACGATCCCGGGGAAAGCCGACTCTGTCCGACCGGTTGGTGGAAGGTTACGCCCGTGCTCTCCGATTGACGCTCCGCCATAAGCGGCTGACGCTCGCTGTTTTTTTGGTCACCGTCGGCGTGACCGTTGCCGCATACATCGCGGTCCCAAAAGGTTTCTTTCCGCTTCAGGATACCGCGTTTGTAACGGGGAACACGATCGCCTCCGAAGACATTTCCTACGAGGACATGCGCGCGAAGCATCTCGTTTTGTCCAGGATCATTCAAGACGATCCAGCTGTACAGCGCTTTACCACGTCTATCGGCCGAACCGGAGGCAGCCAATCGCTTGCCAATGGAAGGTTTTGGATCGTTCTCAAGGACCGGGGCGACCGCGACGTATCTTCAGAAGGGTTTATAACACGCATCCGCTCGAAGCTCGCCGGTGTGCCTGGAATCGCGGTGCAGTTGCGTTCGGCTCAAGACATCAATTTAGGTGTGGGCGGGGGCGGCGCACAGTACAACTATGTTGTGACCTCCCCGGATCCCCATGAGCTGGCCGTATGGACGCAACGACTGACGCAGGCGATGAGTCAATCTCCGGTTTTCCGCGACGTCCGCAATGACATGCAACTGGGCGCACGGGTGCAGCGCATCACCATCGACCGCGTTGCCGCGGCCCGCTTCGGACTATCAGTCGAAGCCATCGACGACGTGCTATATGACAGTTTCGGGCAGCGTCAGATCAGCGAATATCAGACGCAGCTCAACCAATACCGGATCATCGTCGAAGTGGATCCTGCCTATTTCTCGGAAGTTTCGGCGCTCAATTCCCTTTATGTCCGTTCCGCTGTCAGTAATGCGTTGGTCCCTCTTTCCTCTGTCGCAAAGATTGAATCACAGACATCAGGACCTCTACTCATCACGCGGACGGGACAGTCTCCCGCAGCGAACATCTCCTTCAATCTGCCGGCCGGAACCTCGCTTGGAGACGCCGTGGCGGCCATTGAGCCTCTCAAAGCTGAGCTAGGCGTTCCTTCCAGCGTCACCGGAAAAACCCAAGGCACCGCCCGGGCGTTCGAAGACTCTCTTGCGACACAACCTTACCTCATACTGGCCGCCATTTTCGCCGTCTATGTCATCCTTGGGGTTCTCTATGAGAGCTTCTCCACTCCCCTCACCATTCTCTCCACTTTGCCGTCAGCCGGACTCGGGGCGATCGGCCTCCTTTGGCTTTGGGGCCTCGATTTTTCGATCATGGCGCTGATAGGCGTGGTCCTGTTGATCGGCATCGTCAAGAAAAACGGTATCCTGATGGTGGACTTTGCCCTCAATGCACAGCGCACCCGACACCTCGACAGCGAGGAAGCTATCTATGCGGCGGCGGTGACGCGTTTCAGACCAATCATCATGACCACGATTGCCGCCCTGCTTGCGGCGGTGCCTTTGATGCTGGCTTTCGGCACCGGCGCAGAATTAAGGCAGCCGCTTGGAGTAGCGGTGGTGGGCGGTCTGGTTGTGAGCCAGGCTCTCACCCTGTTCTCGACGCCGGTGATTTATATCATCCTCGACCGCCTGTTCAGCCGGCCTGGCAAAACAACGGCAATCTCGACTCAGACCGCCTGACGTCAATGAAGCATGGCAGCGAACATGCGCTGCTTCCGAAGCCCGAAACCGCGAATGGCTGTGGCGAGACCCCGGGCTGCCAGATCTGGAGAATAGCACGTGTTTGGGCAAACCATACCTACGTATACTTTCGCATCAGCCTGATTGTTTGTACCTCTACTACCGCGCCTGTCGAACACCGCCGGGCGAGGTAGTTCGCCCGGTTACCACGCTTCAGTTTCCCCCGACTGAAGCCCGGACATCCTCCCGTGTCCGCAAAAGACCGCCCGAAGCCCACCGGGCGGTCTTTCGTTCTTACACAGCGGAAGACGTCAGGAATAGAAATGAAGCTGCCACTTGCAATTACCTTTCATTCGATCCTGTTGTTCGGTGCCTTGATCTGCCGATCATGGGTTTCTTCCCAGGGACCTAAAATTCGCCGTGGCCAAGTGAGAGGTCTCACATCAAAGGCGCCGGCATGACACGCCAGCTTTGACGCAGGTATCGTATCAACGTTCACCGGATTGGAATTCCTTGATGATGTTCACTCGCTCGCTATTCACTTTTGCTGCTCTTGCGGTTTTTTCGGTTTCCGCTGCCGCTCAGGACTTTCCTGCAGACCTTGCGCCTCCGCAAGGTGCTACGCTGTTAGGCAAGTACGCCGCAAGCGGCGTCCAGATCTATGTATGCCGTGTCAAAGGGACCGCACGCGAATGGGATTTCAAGGCACCTGAGGCCGAGCTTACCGATGCACAGGGCAGGCCATTCGCCAAGCACTATGGCGGACCGACATGGGAAGCGGGCGACGGCTCCAAGGCCGTCGGCAAGGCCTTGGTAACCGAACCCGCACCGAAGCCAGGCGCAATTCCCTGGCTGCTATTGTCGGCGAATTCTTCGGCGTCGGGGGTACTGGGCGGCGTACGTTTTGTCCAACGCATCAACACTTCCGGCGGAGCCGGGCCGATCGGCACGTGTACGACGGTCGGGTCAGAGCAGCGTGCCGGTTACACGGCTGACTACATCTTCTATAAGTGAACATCCTCCCTGACACCGGCTAGCGGATGACGTCCAGTGCGGCGATGCGGCTGCGTATCGGTGTTTCGAAGCCGGAAGATCGCCAAGGGTGCCAATGGGCTTTCCACAAAGTTAACAAGGCCGGGAATATTCGGTGCGATCGGTCACATCTTGACAATCACAATGTTCTTAAAATAGCCCCAGCTGCCATGACAGGCGTGGTGCCACCGATCCTGCGCGGCGTATCGAACAGGTATACGCCGCCCATCTCCTTACAAGCCCTTACCTGACGTCGAGGATGCGCTGGAGCCAGCGGACATCAGAGACTTGACAAATGTGCGTCTCCGCACCTGGCAGGGCCGGGCGTCGCGGCGCAAACGACCTCGTTCGAGCAAGTTGGCTGAGCGGTTAGCGGGGCAGATCGAGTATACAGTCAAAGCCATTACCGAGGGAAGCGAGCACCATCAGGCGGCCGGAATTGAGGGCAGGGATATAACTGCCGTTGGACCAATGTTTGACGTGACGATACGTGAGTATAATACCAAAACAAACGAGTTCCCTCCATCTTTGTCCAAGATAAACGGCGATCCGTCGACATTTGCTGAAGTAAGCAGTCTGAATGATGAAGGGAACTGACATGTCAAACAAAACACTAGCAGGAGAGCTGTTGCCTGCGGCCGGGCAGACACAAAATCGCCTGGTGACTGTTGAAGACCTCAGGGTCAAGCTGAATAGTGCTGTAGAGATCGCATTTCTATATGGAGCGACGGATTGGGTTCGTCTCAACCATCCTTTCCAATACAAGCGGCTTCTGATGAGATTTGACGACAGCACATCTTTGGAAAACCGCCGTTATTACCACTGATCCACCTCGCGAGGCTTGGGGCGCTATCCCCAATCACTTTGACCTTTGTCACGACACAGAATCCAGGTTCCGACGCTCTAGTGAGCCTTCACGTTGGGTCCAGGTCTGGATGAAATGGGCTGCCACGACCGAAATACCCATCAAGCGCTGACAAGACTACTTCCAGGAGAGATGAAATGTCTATCAAACCATTGGTTTTCATCGCTGTGATAGGGCTGACAAGTCTGCCATTGACAGCAAACGCGGAGGGATACTTTTACCAGTATGATCCCTCTGGCGGCATTCCGTTTACGGACCGCACGCCAGACCCCCTCGATATTCACGATAACGGCGGTTATGGTGATCACAATTTCCTTGACTTCGGTCAACACAGGGAAAAAACCAGCGCAACCATAGTTGGGAAAACGTCAGCGCGACATCGCGCCAGCACATCCCGGAAAAACTAGAAACGGCGCCCACTATATTGTTCCCACGCTTCGCCGGCCAGGACCGGCGTCCCTACGCCCGCTAAGCCGCTGGCGCGGACTACTCACCTCGAAGCATGCCGGATTGACCGGTGACAAAGACCTCAGCATCAATCGTGAGCTCTTGTCGGGAGGTTGGCCTCGTATAAAACATATGGCCGCCGCGATAAAGCTTCAGATCGACACGTCCCGCTGAGAGAGACGAGGGAAGATGGTTGATGACATATTGGCTGATGCCATAGGGGGTCAGGGCATCGCTGTAGCCCTGCGCCACCAGCAAGCGGAATGATGGAATCACCGAGAGCAGATCGCGGATGTCGCCAGTGGCGCTGGCCTGTGATCGCGTACCGTTGCTCTGTCCTCGACGGTTCCAGTTCCAGCGACGGTTAACGTCGTCCGCCAGCAGTGTGTAAGTCAACTCGGTCCTGAAACCCAATTCATTGCGGGCATAGCTGGCAAACGCTGCGCCATATGCCCGCGTGAACCCTTCAAGGATGGGGTCATTGCTTTGATCGCTATCGATCTCGGGATAGGGGTCGGCAACTGCAAACGAGGCATCATAGGGACTGACAACCTTCAACTCAGCGGCCTGCGACTGTTTGATGTAGCTGTCGTCAAGAAAACCACGCGTGCGACTGACCACGTCCATTGGGATGCCAGTCATTCGTGCAACGCGCGCATAGAAACTGGTCGCGTCTGCGCCTGTCGGTTCTGCCCCGGCAAGCGTCACGAGATAGTCGGTCATCGCAAACTTTTCCGCTTCTTGCATCTCTTTCAAACTGAAGTTGTCTTTGCGCTCCAGTTCCGCCGCAGCAAGGGAAGGCAGCTGCAAGGCGGCACCGAGCGGATAACGCCGTTCCCCAAACAGAAGCTGCCCCTCGATCAATGGAGACAGCATGATAATTCCTGACACGAGAATTCCCTGGTCGGCCTTGAGCGCTGAGGCGACCTTCGCCGCCCGAAAACCGCCATAGCTCTCGCCCAGCAAAAACTTGGGCGAGGCCATTCGGTCCGTGTGATTGATGTAGAGCGCAATCGTCTTGGCGATGCTTTCTGCGTCGGGGCCGACTGCGTAGAAGTTCGTTGCCACGTTGTCGTTTACCGCGCGGCTCCAGCCGGTACCGACTGGATCAATCAACACGAGGTCCGTGAACCGTAGCCAGCTCTTCGGATTATCCACGAGGGCCGGAACGGTGCCGCCTTGTCCGTTTGGGCCAAAATCGAGAATGCGAGGTCCAACCAGTCCCAAATGCAGATAGGCCGAGGCTGCGCCGGGACCGCCGTTGAACACAAAGGTGAGCGGACGGTTGGCCGGCGCTCCGTTGACGACATAGGCGGTATAGAAAATCCTGGCGCTGACCTCGCCATTTTGCCCAAAGATACTGAGCGTGCCCGCAGTCGCCGTATAGGCAAGATCCTGGGGTTTGGTCTTCAAGATGTGGTCTGTAACAGAGTCCGCGGGTAACAGGCGAAGGATACCCGACGGTGGCGGATCTTGAGGCTGGAACGAACTCGCCTTGTCGCGATTGATGAAAGGCGAGCCTAAAGGTGGCTTTGCCGCTGGGACGCCACTGTCACTGCCAAGCTGGTGGGGGATCTCCTGTGCGGGGGCCGGCAGAGCCAGGAGTGTCATGCCGGCGGCAAGGCACAAAGCCATACGATGGAAAACCAAAGGCTTCTTTCCTTTGAGCGGACGGATATCAAAGCAAGTGTATTGAGTTTCAATCGCGGTAGAAACTCAATACATATTGATCGAGTTGGGGGCGGCATGCTGCTTCCCCGGATCGTGCAAAACATTTGCCGTGCAAGCGTCCGCTGGGTTGGACTTGCCGCAAACAGAGTCAGCACGACTCCGTCAGCGATGTTGCGAATGGGAGAGGCAATCTTACGTTCTTCAACACCCTGAGGGGTGCTCTACCGAGTCAGACTACCGCCTGCTCCAACCGGCAATCGAACCCCATATTACCGCCCGTACATTAAACGATGACAAAGGCAAGCCACCACCGAATGGTCAATAATTTACCCCCAAGATCTTGGTCAAAGCATAGCGCGCAAACCTGAGTTGCATGCCGGCGCCTACCAGTACCAGCATAGGAAATCATTGTGCTTTACAGGGCCAGGTGGCGCGATAGGCCAAGGGGGTCGTTCCCACTTCCCGCCGAAAGGCATTGGAAAAATGGCTTGAACTGGAAAAACCGCAGGACAAGGCGATATCGGTAACAGGCATGGAGGAATGGCGCAGATAGTCCTTGGCCCGCTCGATCCTGCGCCGGATGATGTAAGCATAGGGCGGACAGCCAAGCGTTTGCCTGAATGCCCGGCAAAAGTGGGGAACGCTCAGATCGGCAAGGATGGCCAGCTGTAGAAGCGACAAGTCCCCGGCAAGGTCATCGTCAATTTTCTCAATCACACGGTTAAGGTTCGCCGGGGCGAGCCCGCCCTTGCGGACGGAGGCTGGAGATTTTTGCCGGCGCATCAGCTGGGCGAAAATTGTGGCCGTATAGCTCTCGACAAGCAGGGCGCTGAGAGGATTGCGCTCACGCATCTCTGCTCCTATGCCGCGAGCCGCGTTGAGAATGATGGGATCCTCAAAGCCGAGATCCGGCGCCAGTGACGCCAGCGCGCCGGACTGCACTCCGGCAAGAAGCTCCACCACGTGCGCCGGTTGCACAAGAATTGACAGATAGGCAGCTGTCGAGGCGCCAGCTTCCCACCCCTGCCAGTTGCATCCGGCAGGAACAAACAGGATTGCGCCGGGCTTGCGGCGTACAAACGCGGCATTCCTGCCATCTATGAAATATTGGCCGCGCTCCGAATTGCCCTGCACATTGAGAAGGACAAGGTGCCGGCTGGATGTGATCGCCGTCTCTTCTTTGGCAAGCCCGGTACGCCGGACGAGATCGGCCTCCACGCGGTGCCATGATCTCTGCTGATGGGAAGTTGTGCGGCAGTCGCCGACCTTGAAGGAATGTTGCGGCGCGCAGATCGTCATGCCCGCTCCCGATCCTCATCATCGGATGTAGAACCTGTCCGCCCTGGTGCTCCGCCGCAGCCGTTTTCTGTCTCCCGTAGCTGACATGCCATGGTGCCGTTCAGAGCCGCCAACTCCTCGCCCAAAGCGGCGATGAATGAGGATATGCGGCGGCGTGTGCGGGGAGGCAGCCGCATCACCCCTTCGATCAGCCGGCGCCCCTCGCTGCTTGCTATGAACGTGATCCGCTCGTCGAGGGGGAGCGGGGCCACCTCGCCCTGCGCCCTTGCATTGCCCGGCAGCCCTTCGAAGAAACGCCCGACGGGCACGCTGAGGAATGTCGCGATTTCAAACAGCATGGACGCACTGATGCGGTTCTTGCCGTTCTCGTATTTTTGCAGTTGCTGCGGGCTGACCCCGACAGCGCGGGCAAGCTCGGCCTGCGTGACGTCGCAATGGATGCGCACGCCGGCAACCTGACGCCCGACATAAAGATCAGCAGCATGCGGTACCTCGCTCGCGGCCGCTTGCGGGTAACCCGGGTGCGGCCGCCTTTGCGCCAACTGGATCTTCCGGTTCTGCATCTGTCACTCCCCGTAAAGTAAGTTTCTCGCGGTACGCTCCTGCGAGAGGACTCACTCGACTTTCGAAGGATCAGCGGGTCCCAAGAACAACGGCGATTGGCGCCGGGGACGCTGGATCCGGCCGATCGGTTCCTATCAACTGCAGTCACGCCCCTTCTTCGCAACGTTGGGCGTAAGATTGGCGCCGCTTCATGTTCTCTAGTGGCCAAGTAGTGTTGGAGCCGAAGCATCATGAAGAAGGCCGCCATAGACAATTTCTGAAGGGGGAAAATTTGGATGTCGTGCGTCATACGAATCTGTCGCGAAGGATCATAATACATATTATAGTTGATAACACTATAGTGTGTAATTTGCCACCCTTTTTGCATGGATATGCGCAAATTGGTTGGCCAAAACTTTTCACGTCTGCGGAGAGAAAAGGGGCTCACCCAAGAAGAAATCGAAGAGCGTTCAGGCTTCAGCCAACAATATCTCAGCGGCCTTGAAAGAGGGCGGCGGAATCCTACGGTCATTACAATATATGAACTTGCGCAGGCGCTTGGAGTTGATTATTTGGAATTGTTGTTGCCGACCACCACGCGAAACAAATAACTGAAGCTCAATACTACAATTCACATGAGTAGGGGTGGCTGGCCAAGGTTATTAGGTTCTTGGCCATTGAAGGTAATTATTTCTTGGAATCGAGTTAATATGGGACTTGGTGTTGACTATATGGCTCATGCGATCGCCGCATGCCACTCTTGACAGGTGACGTAGATCGTTGCCGCTCTCTGCTGCACGCTAGGAACTAGAGAAACTGACCATCCCTTCGAATCGACTAGCATTGTAGCTACGACGGTCGAACCTCGTGGTCCCCTCGCAACCCGAGATTCTAACAAGCATCGGCGCTCTTGGCGGCGTGCGAACCACTGAGGAGGCGCCGGTTGGCAAACCGAACTACCTGCTTAATTGTTCCAACGCCTCGTAAGCCATCAGTAGCCGTTCAACCCTTCTGGTAGCAATTGATGCGAAGAACGGTCAGGGCGATTGCACTTACAGCGAGAATTCCGGCGAACACCAGAAATATTGTAGAGGGGCTCATCTCATCCGAAAATACTGCTCCAATGCCCAAAAGGATCAAACCTAGAAACATTCCGGTGCAGTGCAACGCACCCTTTGCCCTGCCCAATGTCAGTCTCGGAACGCTCGATTGAAGCGTGACCTCAGCGCTAACCCTGCCTAAATTGTAAAGTATGCCCAGTGCAGCGAACGCGAGGAGCGCCCAGGGCAGATCCAATATTTTCAGAGCTGCAAACGACAAGGCGGAAAGAGCGAGGACAATTAATTGCAAATTCGGAATGTCAATGGCCCGCACCAGCGAGATAAGAAGTATGGCACCTAGGATGGAACCAGCGGACCAAGCGCTCTCAAGCTGCCCAAAATCTAGTGCGCTGCCTCCAAGTTCTTCAAATACGAAGCTCGGACCAATGGCACTTATCAACAATCCGCCGAGGTACAGAAGTGCATAGATGGCACCGAGTCGGAGCAAATGCTTGTCGATAAGCAATTGCGATCGGGTTGTTTCTGGTTCATCTTGAGAGGAGATCGGTTCTCGCCGTACGAGACACATGCAGCATACAGAAATCGCAAAAGCTGTTGCTATTGCGGAGAACGTAAACGTCGGGGTGCAAACGTGGAGTAGGACACCAGTGAGAGTTGCTGCCACCAAACTTCCTGATTGCGTCAAAAAGCACGCAATGCAATTTGCTGTCGCGAGCGGAAAACCAGCGCCAACGGATGGTATCATTGACTGAGACGCTGTGAGCGCGATCCGATCGCAAGCTGCGAACGGAATTGTCGACAACCAGATGGCCCAATGCAAATCCACGGTAATTATGACTGCCCCCATAACCAGCGCGGTTAAAATGCGGACGAAGTCGGCTATCAAATAGAGAGAGCGTCGATCGTAGCGATCAGACATCCATCCTGCGAGTGGACTCGCGAGCAGTTCTGCCATGCTTAAGGATCCGAAAAACACGGCCACGGCTGATACGCCGTGTCCCGAAACAACGAGAATCCAGGCACAGGCAAAGTTGTAGGAGTTCCGCCCGATGGCCGACGCAAACGTGCTCGCGAGGAACCAGTTGAACGACCGCGCTTCATAATCTGCGACGGAACAGAAACGTGGCATTGGTAGCTTTCGAGTTGGTTGTGCAATCATCGTTGGGAATTTATGATGGGCGCGCTTTCAGATTCATGCCGTGCTTTAGAAACTGTGCCAAAATATCCCTGGCACATGTATCAGCAGCGCCACCCTTTTCGGAACTGCGACGGAGCGGCGCCAAAGGCTTGTTTAAAGGCAATGGTAAAATGACTTGAACTAGAAAACCCGCATTCCAGTGCAATCTCGGTCGCCGAAAGATCGGTGGCACGAAGAAGATTGACCGCAAATTTCAACTGATGCCTTAACACATATGAATGAGGTGTTTTGCCTGTAGATTGTTTGAACGCGCGAAAGAAATGACGTCGACTTACGCCACTTTCGCGAATGAGTTCATCAACGCTAGGAGGGTTCGCCGGTCGGCTCTCGATCATGGCGTTGATACGCTTAAGATTATGCGGTGACAGTCCGCCTTTAACTGGCTCCAGGCCGACGCCATTAAGTCTGAGCAACTGCACGAACAGCTGAACGGCCTGGCTCTTAGCCATACTAACACTGATTGGATCGGGGTTGTTGAGCTCGGTCGCGATCCGTTGAAGCGAGTATTCGATCATAACGTCTCTAAATCCGATGGCGGGCTTTAAACCCACCAGGTGTCGAGAATCGATGCATTGGTTAATGAATGTGGTGTCGATTGATACGAAGAGATACGATCCGATGGCGTCTCCCTCATCCCATCCTGTCCATTCACGGTGAGCAGGTACGAAAACAATGGAGCCCGGTCGGCGCGGCGTAAACCCAATCGAACGCCCTTCGACGAAATCCTCCCCAAAGCGTGCGCCACCCTTCAGGTTAATCAGAAACGAATGCTGGTCACGGGCAATATGCGTCTCCTGGCGTGCTAACCCGGTTCTCTTAACGATCTGGGCGCGCACCATGCCCCAATCGATAAAGTGGTGGACCAGAGTTTGATGAACCGAGCGGCGGACCTCGTCCGGTCGAGATTGAGATGTCAAAGAGGCGATCCCTCCAAAGAACTAATCACAACGAATTATAGATTCATCTCAGGTTGTCAAACAATCTGGCAGTAACCCCAAGTTGGCGAAGTTGGCACTTTCATGAAAAAACGGCATGGCGGTGAAAGCGCGTTATCGAGCAGACGCCTACAAATTATTGGCGAAGCGCTAGCGGCAGATCGGCACCAGATTGCGGAATACCATCTTGCAGTCCGGCGGCGTCTCACCTTGGCGTGCAATGATGGAGGTGTACCCCGATGCAAGCTTGTACGGACTTTATCGCAGAATGCGACGGCGGCCCGCGTTTGAACCAACTCGCCGGCTTCTTTGCGGAGACCGCGGCCGGCAAGGGTGGGATGCCACTTCGCAAACCCGCCGTCGATACGCGGCTTTTGCCATATGACGCCCTCCTTCATAGGTTTGTCGAATTGCATTCACGCCGCCAAGGTTTCTTCGACCAACACTATCACAGTAGCATTCCGTACCGCCTGGAGGAGGAATGCCGCATGGCGCATGCACTCCTGCGATACAGCCAATTGAACACGAATGACGTGTTGCTTTACAGTCTTGGCACCGCCGAAGGCACAATGGCTCGCACTCTATCCGAAATGAGCCGGGGGGGCATCCGATCCTTGTCTTGCAGCCCCAACGAAGAGAACTACAAGTGTTTCATGGCTTTTGGAGAGCCCACTCACGCCAGCTTTTTCCTGGGTCCCTTTCATCGGTTAACCAAGGAACACCTCCGTTCCGACAAAAAGCTTGAACCGTTTTCTGAAGGATTCGACTTCATCTTGGAAGACACGACATTTCAGATGTACTCACCCAACCGGAAGAAGCAGATCGAGTTTATCGCTCAACATCTCAAAGTTGACGGCATTCTTTTATTGCTGGAGAAGTTCCGGGCCGTTGATCCCGGAGACTACCAAAGCCGTGAATCTCAAAAGAACTTTGGCTTCAAGACGCATTACTTCGACTCCAAAGAGATAGCTAGGAAGACGAAACTCGTGCTCACAACAATGCACGACTGCCAAGTTACCTTGGCAGAAATGGCGAGCGCCATATACGCGCAATTTGACCACTGCATCGTCACATGGAACAGCGGAAACTTCTATGGACTGGCGGCCAGTAACAGCAGGGAGAATCTTCGGCGTTATCTGTCATCAATGGTCTATCCTGCGATACCTGTTGAATACGTCTATGAGCCGGAGCCTTACACCGACCTTGCGCGGTGGGTGAGTACCTGATGATCAATCCCTTAATTTGCCCTATCCACGATTCTGATCATTAGCGGTCACACGCTTGAGGGAAACAAGCATGCACACGATATCCCGAAACGCACCAGCAGGAATATCAGCAAACTGCATGGATCAGGAGCTTTGGGCGATTTTGGATCGGCATGCTCGTCTATCAACATCTATCCAGGCGCTTCAAACGAAAGTGCCCTCAACACACGAGAGCAGGCATATCCTCGCCATAAAAATCCTTGAAGAACAAATCCTCCGCAAGCAACTGATTGACATCCGCCCGTCTACAAACCACGGAGCCCAATCCAAATTGATATATCTCAGTCTAATGCTGGCGAAAACCCGGACCTCCTTGAGTGAAAGTTCCTTTGCGCGAGTCATGAGATCGGTAGAACGTTTTCTTTAACTGCAACGCTGCGAACCGCCTAGCTTAAGTCTCACCCGCCTTTGCCTGGAGAATTGCAACAGTCTCAAGCAGCGTTGTGACGGACGCCATTGTTTCTGCAGGAAGATCCTCCAGCAATTTCATTATCCGGAATCTGCTTTCAGCTTCCATTTCCGACTTCCCCCACAAGTGAGGTGCCGTGGTGAACAGCATGGAAAGTGGTGATGCGCCGAGGACTTCGCTGAGATGGATCAGTCGGCTGACGGTCATTTTAGATGAGTTTCGTTCATAGCGTCCGTATACCTGCTCGCTAAGTCCGACGAGTATCGCTATATCCGCCCTGCTAAGACCTTGTTTTTGACGACAGCTCCGCAGTGCTTCGCCGAGCCTATCATCCAATTCTCCGAATGTCGCTATACCGTCGAAACCTGGTCTTCTGTAGACCGGTTTTTCATTGTCGGGATCAGTGGTTTGCACCAGTCCCAATTCCGCGATGTGCTCTTTCAAAACCTTACTCATTTCCCCCAATCACCAAAACGTTGCGCTGATGTCATACATCACGAAGGTGCCCAAACGCTATGCGTTTCATTCAAATAGGCGCTTATCGATCGTGGTAGCGGATACGTTTGGCGTTGGGCTCATCCTTCATTTTCGTAAGTTGAACCAGAACCGGGTGAGTTGACCTGAGACGTCCTCCTTTAGATCGAAATAATAGGGATCACGTCGCAATGGCCTCTGCATGAATTCAGTGATTGCACAGGAACGACCCGCTGAGAAGACCCGCATCACACCGTCGTCGGAGGCCACCGTTCGATTGCCTGAGTTCCGCAACGAATGATCGCGGGGGCGGCACGTCGTCTGGCGGCGCATGCACTGGGGCAGTTTCGCGGAGGCTTCGTGGCGGACACTGTCACCGGCAACCGGCGTCCAGCCTTCCGGGCACTCTGCGTATCGTTCATATCCTGGCTTTCCGGTGCCGGCTCCCTGGCAGATCGGCCACGAAAACCCCGGCCTCTTCATAGCCGTGATCAGTTTCTCCATCGGTGGGCGGCAGCTCGCGACATCCTGCCAAGACGGGTTAGAAGACGCAGCGCACAAAAGAATCTCACAACCCCAATCGCTGGCTTGCAAGACCGAGGTCAAGCACAGGGCAAATGGAACTGTGAGTATTGATGCACGGATGATTTTCACGGAAAGGTTCCCCCAGTCTGTTGTTCAAAAGCCTACCGGTCTCGGCGGCTCGGCTGACGGCGTGCATCGGCGAACGGAGGCGTGATCTCGCTTTGGCGCTCGGAAGCAGATTGATGTCGGCGAATGGTTTGCGTCCGAGCGTCCTGTCCACTGCCTTTTGACGCCACTCCGTCATATCGAGGGCATACGTTGCCCACATCCCATAACGCGCGCGGACTGCACGCTGCTGCGTTGCGAAATAGCGAGGGTTGCTTGGAAAAGCTGAGGTCAATCGCCCCAAACCAACCCGCAGCATTTCATGGGCGAGATCGATGTCACCGGCATGACAAATTCCGCTAAGGTCATTGGGGCCGGAAACGCTCACGATTCTACAGGTAACCGCACGGCTACCAATGCTCCGCTTTAACCAAGCTTTGGCAAAAGCTCCGCAAGGCACCGGGGATAGAAACCTTTCATCGTCGTTTGGCTCCGGATCAAAGGCCCATTGCGGCAGTTCGCAACTGTCGATTTGGTTCAGTCTTACGAGAATCCGCCGGTTGGCGAACCACAATGTTCGTCCGTCTACGACTGCGACGCGGCCAGTAACTTTGTTAAGGCCGACGGTTTGAATCTGGGCTAAGCCAATCGGCAAGTCAGCTGCTCTGCCGTAGCCCGATCCAAAGATCAAAGCCAGTACAAGTGCGAGGGGCAAGATCATTGGACGCTCCATGAATCGGTTGTCACCCTGCTGAGGTGCATCGCTCTGTGCTGGACGCCTTTGAATTTGCCGGACTCCTGCTCCGTAATAGCATCAGGCGTATGCACCGCGAGAAAATTGGGGCGCAAGCTGGAGAAACCGGGCTGTGCGCCTGCCAAACGCAGCCAAGGCCGCGGCGGTCCACAGGAGGATTCCGGCAACGATCCCGAAGGAATTGGCAGGTGCTGAACAATGATGAATGGACTCATCATTGGCCTCGCATCCTTGGGTCCCCCCACATGCCAAAGCCACCGCGCCCAATTTTTTCCGCTTCCGCAAGATCGGGCCGCATCAGAGCGCCATCCGGTTTTTTTGCGAGGCGGAGCGCACCCACCGAAACGAGTTGTTCTTCGAGATTGTCGACGGTGTCGAGTGACCCTGGATAGTAGTAGTACCCGAAACAGGTCACATCTTGCCGTGAGGCGTCCCGCTCCGTCAGGAAGGCACGACAAAACAGGACTTTTGCTTCCCTAACCAGGACTTCAAGCTGTTGCCGGGCAAAATCGGCGCATGTGCCGGTAAAACCCTCTTTGAGGTTGGCCATCTCGCCGCTACAGATTTCGAGCCCGTAAAGATGAAGCCTCGTATTCTGGTTTATTTCGATGTCAACAGGCGACACGGCCACGAAACCCACAGGTGAGGCAAACCCCATGCGGTCGACCACCTTCCCGGCTGGATCGTAATACTCCACCACGGCAACTTTCTTTCCTGGGGCCGCCAGTGATTTTACGTAGGCGCGGTCGATCTCACCACCTGCCCATGTCTGACCTGCAAGCACGCAAACCGCCAAAGCCGCCGTCAGCTTCAAATAGATGATCTTTACCGTTCTTGTTCCCATGTTTTTATCTCTTGGCACAATTTTCTGCTTTTCAATCTGATTTTTCACGTGTAGGAATGAACATGTTCGGTAATCACATTAGAGCATGAAAATAGGTTCTTGTCGATAGCTCGACTGCAAAATTTGGCGTGGCCCAGGACCGGAAGCAAAGGCGAGGTGTATATGAGTTCGAAGGAGATCACCACTTTCGCAGGCATCAGCTTTTTCATAGCATGCTGCGCAACCAAAGCTTACCCTATTGATATTTCAGCTTCTTTGTCTGATAAACCTGTCTCTTCGAAGCCTACCGAAGCCGCGATTTCAGCAACGAGCGCGCCTTCTCACCAAGAGTTTGTATTGCGATCTTCAGGCGAGTTCGCAAATTCGGGTAGCGGCAACATCATGAATATATATGGTAACGCTTCAGTCGGCATGCCGTCCTTTTCGGCGGTGACCGGAGTGGAATCCATCGCGCAGCAGCCGGCTGAACTTAATAACATATTATATTCACGTCGAACGTCAGGTTCGGTGGTGCCGGAATGCGGCCCCTCTCCGCTAGGCCCAGCAGAAATCGAAGCTTTGGTCGGCGCGGCCGCAGCCTCCTACGCGATCGACCCTCATTTTGCCAAAGCCATTGCCTGGGCGGAAAGCCGGTACGATCAGGTTCGCAACAGTCCGAAAGGTGCGCGCGGCCCGATGCAGCTTATGCCTTCCACCGCATCTGCTCTCGGTGTGCAGGACCCGTGTGAGCCGAAATCCAATGTCGACGGCGGCGTTCGTTATCTCAAAGCGCTGATCGACGAGTTTCAAAACCCGTTGCTTGCGGCTGCAGCGTACAACGCCGGAAGCCGGGCTGTGCACGACAGTGGCGGGATTCCGCCTTATGGCGAAACCATTCGCTACGTCGCGACGGTCATCAATTACCAGCTGGGGCTTAAACTTGATCAGGGTAGTACTTCGCCCCGTAGTCCGATTGCGATGCGGGATGGAGACGGTTCCAGCTCACAGGCAAACGATGACACGAGCGGCCGAGCCAGCCGGTTCGTCAAGGGCGTCTTGCATTTCTAAAGTCAAGGAGGCGTGAATGAGAAGCATCCTTTCCGGTCGGCAAAAAAAGACGAGGCAGATAACGGTGACGTTGTTGATGCTCGCCGTGTCACAACTTCTTGCCAGCGACATGGCCATGGCACAGGCAACCAACCAGGCCTTTGCGCCGCTCCAGACGGTGGTTCAGGCGGTCGTGGATTTCATCACCGGCCCGTTCGGGCGTCTAGTCGCCATCATCGCGGTTATCGGCTTGGGCTTTCTGGCTTTTGCAGGCCGGTTGAGCTGGTTCACCGCCGGCGCAGTCGTGCTCGGCATTGGTCTGGTATTTGGAGCACCAGCGATCGTTGACCAGTTGATGTCGACGGTCGGGAACTGACCGATGGCTGAATTCGAGGACGACAAGCCGGTCTTGACCCCCCTCATCATCGGCCTGACCCGGTCGCCGACGCTGTGGGGGGTTCCCTACATAGCTGTCGTCATGGTCATAGGCCTGACGATCATCGCCTGGCTCGCCACAAATACCGTCTGGGCGCTGCTGGCGGCACCTGTCGCCTACTTGGTTCTTTTCACGCTGTGCACCTGGGACAGCCGCATCCTCGACGTGCTGCAGGTGGCAACACGTCAGACACCCAAGACCCCGAACAAATCATTTTGGGGTGCCAACTCTTACGGACCGTGACCGTCATGCTGAAACTCATTCGAGACGAACTAGGGTTTGGCAACAGGCTCAGCTGCGAAAAACCCATGGCGAAGCATATACCATACCTGCGACATGTCGCCGACACCGTCGTAAAGCTGGAGAGTGGCGCGCTGCTCTCCGTCATTCGCCTTGATGGGCTGTTTTCTCAAACCGAGGACCAGGCCGAACTCAACATGCGATCCGTAGTACAAAACACGATGATCCGAGCGCTCGGATCCAGCCGCTTTTCCCTATGGTCGACCGTCATCAGACGTCAGGTCGAGAGCGATCTGGAGGGCGATTTCGCTGACCCATTCTGCGATCTGCTCAATCGTCGTTACATGGCGCAGTTGAGCGAAAAGCGCATGTTCACCAACGAACTCTATCTGAGTGTCATACGGTCTGGAATGCGCGGTGCGCTCGCACTTGGGGATAAAACGCGGCGCCTCATCGACAAAACAGGGTTGCGAGATGCCATCGTCGACCAGACGCGTGAATCGGTCAGTGAGCTCGAAGAACTTGTCGGCAATATCTGCAAGGATCTGCAGAAATATGCCGCACGTCCCCTCGGAATTGTCCATCGCAGGCAAGAACCATATTCAGAGCCGTGCGAGTTCTTCCAGACGATCCTCAGCTGCGGCGTGCCCCGCCGCATGCGCCTGCCCCGCATGAGCATTTCCAACTACATCGGAAGCTCGCGCCTGCATTTTTCCAGACGCATGATGCAAGCTCAAGCGCCGACCAAGGAAGAGGATCGCTTTGGCGCGATGCTGTCGATCAAGGAGTATCCTCCCTTCACCGGTCCGGGCATGCTGGATGGATTGTTGCAGGTCAATCACGAATTCATTCTGACCCAGTCATTCACCATCACCGACAAGCCGATCGCCCAGGAGCGCATTTCCCGGCTGAAACGCCAGATCGCCGCGTCGGATGAGGCCGGCAGCGATGTCGAAAACGATATCGACTTTGCCCTGAACAGCCTCATGAACCAGGAGGCAGTGTTCGGCCTCCATCACCTGACCCTGCTATGCCTGTCGCGCGATCTGGATGGGCTCAACAAGTCCGTTTCTGACCTAGGCGCGTGCCTCACCGACATGAACGTCAACTGGCTGCGGGAGGATCTCAATCTGGAGGCCGGCTTCTGGGCCCAACTTCCTGGCAATCATAGTTACATCGCCCGAAAGGCACTTCTCTCCAGCGCCAATTACGCGGGTCTGTCGTCCATGCACAACTTTGCAAGCGGCCAGCCGGAAGGCACGCATTGGCACACCCCCATCACCATCCTTGAGACGACTAGCCAGACCCCCTACCGGTTCAATTTTCACCGCAGGGACATCGGCCATTTCCTGGTCACAGGACCGACGGGTTCCGGCAAGACCGTCGTCTTGACCTTCCTACTCGCCCAGGCATTTCGCGTTCGACCAGCCCCTAAAGCCGTTTTCTTCGATAAGGATCGGGGCGGCGAGATCTTCGTGCGGGCTATGAGCGGTGCCTACGAGGTGCTGACGCCCGGCACATCATCTGGGTTCAATCCCCTGCAGCTTGAAAACAGCGGACCAAACCGCGAATTCCTCCTTCGCCTGCTCAAGGCCATGCTTAGACACAGTGATGGCAGGCATTTCGACCAGGAAGAGGAAGACATTCTCGAAAAGGCGCTGCTCCGGCTGATGCAGGAACCGGCAGCCCAGAGGAACCTTGCAAACCTCTCCGGTCTTCTGATTGGTCGCGCCCGCGCCGGCCCCAACGACCTGAATGCCCGGCTAAGGCCGTGGATCGATGGCGAGAAGGCCTGGCTTTTTAACGCCCAGCACGACGTTCTCACCTTCTCCGAGCGACAGATATTCGGGTTCGACATGACCAGCATCCTCGACAACGAGGAGCTCAGGACGCCCGCGCTTATGTATATTTTCCATCGTCTTGACGAGCTTCTCGACGGCAGACCGGTGATGATCTTCATGGACGAAGGCTGGCGCCTTTTGCGTGATACGACGTTCAGCGACTTTATCGTCGACAAGATGAAAACGATTCGCAAGTTGAACGGCATCGTCGGCTTTGGCACGCAGTCGGCCGCCGATATTGCCCGAGCGCCAGCATCGCACACATTGATCGAGCAATCCTCTACGAACATTCACTTTCCCAATCCGCGCGCGGACGAGGAAAGTTACATCAGGCGCTTCGGTCTGACGGTGAAGGAATTCAACTTCATCCGATCCACCCCCCCGGAAAAGCGGACATTCCTGATCAAACACGGCAATGACAGCGTCATCGCGAGGCTTGATCTCAGCGCCATGCCCGACATGGTCAAGGTCTTATCCGGCCGCAAGGAAACCATTGAGGAATGCGCGCGCCTGAGAGATGCGTTGAGCGATGACCCTCTCCTTTGGCTTCCTCGATTTTGCAGTTGGGAGGAATGGCCATGAAGCGTTTCGCCCTCCCCTTATTGACTGTCGCTGTGATCGAAATTCCTGTTCATGTCTGCGCCGACGTCCCCGTGATCGACAAGTCCGTCTTGAAAGAAGACACTGCGCGCGACGCGATGGCGCGCAAAATCGAAACGACCGACAAGGATCGCCACGCGATCAACACCTTGGTCACCTGCTCCATGTACCGCTCAGCCCGCCGCAACGATCCGGTTGGCGCCGCGGAGCAAAACGCCGAAATCTCCGGGCTCGTACGCCGTGTGGCCCGAGAAATAGGCGTCAATGAAAACGAGTTCCTGGCGCTGGTTTATCAAGAAAGCAGGTTCAATCCTTGCGCCAAATCCCGCGTGGGCGCCACAGGCCTGGCGCAATTGATGCCGGGAACTGCGGCTGAACTTGGCGTGGACGAGCACAACATCGAGGAGAACCTGCGCGGCGGTGCACGTTATTACAAGCAGCAGCTGTGGCGTTACAACGGCAATGTGGCTCTAGCCCTTGCCGCCTACAATTCTGGCGCTGGCAATGTCGATAGATCTGGCGGCATCCCGCCCTTCAAGGAAACGCAGGGCTACGTGCGCAGTATCACACAGGATTGGCTGCCGGCCTTCGGCGGATCCGACAAATCCGGCATTCCACTGAACTTTGGTGGTGGCGAGACTGCCTATACAGGTATGCGACAGTCCACGCTGAACGCCATGGGCACGACCAGAGCCGCCACGGAAAGTCTCTCGACCGTTGGAAGCTGGTATCAGCAGTTGGCGCGGCTCCAGACCGGAACCATCCAGGACAGTTGGGACAACAATTCCACAGCGCGCAACGCCAATCTGGAAATGATGAATAACGTCTTCAAGCTCGGCACAGTCATGGCCGACCTCATCAACTCGCGCAACGCCGTCACGATGTCAAACCTGTCGGGTTTGTCGCAAACGACATCGAAAGACAAGGGTGAGGACAGGCCTGGGGACGCCACAGGTTTGTGCGATCGGAAACTGAACCTCATTTGGGATCCCGACAAACGAGCCTGCATCGAGAAACGGGAAACTGCTTCGAACATACAGTTGATGCTGCAACCACAATAGGAGCCAATCATGAAATTGTTGAAAGTGACTGCTGCGCTCGCCTTTTTGTCGCTTGGCGTTGCCCATGCCGATGTCCCGGTGATCGACAAGAAGAACTACGAGATCGCGCAAGAGACGGCGGCCACAACCGCGAAGATCCTCGACACCAACGCTAACATTCTGGAGACTGTTGAGGATACCCTAAAGGCCGTGACCGGTGACAGAGGCAGCATGTCTCAACCCCTGCAGAACCTCGCCATCGGACAGGGTTTCAGCGTCGCTTCGATGCCTTCCCTCGACGGCCTCATCAAAGGCGGCGTTCCCGACTTCGGTAATATGAGTGGGGACATCTCCAAGCTCGCAACGACTTTCATCAACGGCCTGCAGCTGGTGAAGTCGCTGTCCGGCAAAGAAAACAGCGGTTTCTCCGGCGATAGATCCTACGAGCAACTGGTCAATAGTGTGTTTGGTGTTTCCGCCCTCATCAACGGATCGCACAAGGCCACGCAAACGCGGCGCAGTGCGTTCGAGGCGGCCGGGCAGAAGATCGGCACGGCCGAAGACATCAAAGGTTCTATCGACCAGAATACGCAGTTGCAGGTGCAATCCGGCCTCACCCTCAACGAAATGATCGGAGTGATGAACGGGGCGGTGTCATCGCTGCAGGCGGATAATCAACGTCGACTGACCGACATTTCCAATAGCAAAAAAGCGCTCAAGTATGGTGACTAAGGGCCGCTCGCGATTTCTTCCAATGGGCTTGCTGGTTACAGCGGCACTTTTAACAGGCTGCGGGACCGTCCAGGAAAAGACTGCCCCGTGCAAGCGGCCGGCGGAGGTTACGTCCTATGCAGACGATCGCCGATTAAGCTGTGGGCCGATGCGGAGCGTGAACGACCCAGCCATCGCCTTTGCTGCGATTGGGTTGGAATAGAGGGCGGTGATGGAAGACTTTCTTGGAGATCTGCTTCAGCGCATCGAGGACTCGGGAACATCGTTTTCCGAACAAGCCTACACCGTCGTTGGCCAAGAGATCATGCCCCTCCTACAACTGATGCTCGTTGCCTATGTCGGCTATTACGGCCTCCAGCTCTTCCTTGGGACAGCGCGTATCGGCGTGTCGGAGATTGTAGGTCGTATCGTCCGCATGATGATCATTCTTGCTCTCGTCAGTTCATGGACGAATTTCAACAACCTGCTCTATCATTGGATCAATGACACGCCCGAAGACGTGGGCCGTGCGATTCTCGCGGCTTCCGGAACAGGAATAACCGAGCCCACCAACGGCCTTTCGCAGATCTGGCGATCCGCCAATCAGGCGGCATCTGTCTTCGCCGAGCAATCGGGATACTTCTCGATCCTTCCCAGCATGATCGGCGTATTGGTCATGGTAGGGGCGGGAATCTTCATCGCCGTTGCTCTGGCGATCCTAATCCTGGCCAAGGTCATGTTGTGGGTCCTGATCGGCACAGCGCCGATTTTCATCGCCTGTATGCTGTTCGAGAGAACCCGTGGCTATGGCGTCGGCTGGTTCAACCAGGTTCTCACCTATGCCCTGATCCCCCTGTTCATCTATGTCGTCGCCTCGTTCCTGATTGCCGCAATGAATCCGGAGCTTTCGAAGATCGACGCCGCGAGCGGCTCGAGAACCCTCACGCTTGCGGATATTGCCGGCTTTCTTCTCCTGTGCGCCGCCGGTGCCTTCGTCATGCTGTACGTCCAATCGATCGGACAGGGCATCGCGGGCGGCATCAGCGCAGGAATCGGGACAACCGCGAGGCAAGCAACAAAAACCTTGGGACTCAGGGCTTTGCAGGGAGGAGCAACCGCGGGACGCTCGGCCTACCGCGGCGGCCGCGCACTTCGCGACAGGTACAGATGGAGTGGGGACAAAAACAGCTCCGGCATCAAGGTCGCGATGCAAACGAAGATCACTCAGAACGGCACGCCCGCTTAAGAGGGTGCCAACGTTCGAAGGGCATGAGGAACCAATGGCAGAGACAAATGACGAACGCTTGCGAACCTACTACCAGAGCGGAGACGTCTGGGAACAGGAAGTCGTCAAGAAGGCCAAACGGTCGCGAGCGCTGGCATGGTTTGTCACGACCATCTTTGGGGCAATTACGCTCGTGAGCCTTGCGACGCTCGCGATGCTCGTTCCTTTGAAGAGTTTCGAGCCGTATATCGTCGAGGTTGACAAGAACACAGGCTATGTCGAGGTCAAGACCGGCCTCACTAGGCCGACCAACCTGACCGAGCAGCGGGCCATCACCCAGGCCAATATCGTTCGCTACATCCGGTCGCGCGAAGGCTACGATCCCTTTGCCATCGAGCAGAATTTTGGCATTGCCGCACTTCTGTCGACTGGCAACGCGGCACGCCAGTTGCAGGATCTCTACAGCGCTGCCAGTCCACAGAACCCCTCAAGAGTCTACGGGCGTAACAAGCGCGTAACGACGGAGATCGCCTCGGTCACCTTTCCCAACACAAGCACCGGGATCGTCCGTTTCACGACTGTCGAGCAATCGGAAACGGAATCCATTCCCCGCCACTGGATCGCTGTCGTGCGTTATCGTTATACTGACACCCCTGCGACCAACGAATGGCGTTTTGAGAACCCGCTCGGTTTCCAGGTCTACGACTACCGTCGCGATCAGGAGACGGTGACCGAGGGAAGCCGATGATGGTCCCTCGCACGCCTATTGTAGTCATACTGGTGGCAATCGGATCTTTCGTACCGGCCTTTGCTGCGCAGACGCCAACGGCTGGTCGGCTTGATCCACGGGTCACAACCATCGTCTACCAGCCTAACAACGTCGTGCGTGTTTTTGCCACCTATGGCATTTCAACGATGATTATTTTCGACGAGGACGAGAAGTTCGAGACCATCGCGCTGGGCGACACCGAAAGCTGGGATGTTGTGCCGACCGACAATGGCAATATTCTCTTCGTCAAACCCAAAGCCCGACAGGTCACCACCAACATGAATGTGGTGACGACCAAGCGGATCTACTATCTTGAGCTCAATGACTACGCGCCCGAGGACGCCAAGAAGGTCTTTGGCATCCGCTTCGTCTACCCCGAGAAAGATCTCAACGCTTCTCTTCGCAAAGAGGCTGAGGCGCGGACCGCCAATCCAAACATGGCTGGCATCGATAAGGCCAACATTAATATCGATTACTCCTTTTCAGGCGACGGAAAGCTGAAACCATCAATGCTGTTCGATGACGGCAAGAAAACATTCTTCAAATTCGGCGCAACTGTTCCGGCAATCTTCGCCGTCAATGCCGACTTCTCGGAGACCTTGCGGAACTCCCGGCGCGAAGGTGAATACATCGTCGTCGATGGGACCGCGACCCAGTACACGCTGCGTGACGGCAACCAGTGGACCTGCATTTTTAACTTGAGAAAGCCTGACTTCGGGGCGCCCGATCCCGATATCATGGCGCCGAGCCTGGACGATAAGGCGAAAACACGCCGAAGGGGTGGAAACTGATGCAGCGGTCTCCAGAACTCGAAGCGATGCTTGCCGACGATAAGATTGACGTCAGAGACAAGCGCGCCCGACGAAAGCAACTGCTCGGAGGGACTGCCCTCCTTCTAGGCGGCGCGGCGCTGGCCTATGTCGTCGTGTTTGCTCCTGAGCAGCACAGGCCGGAGAGCGTCAGAGGTGACGAAGAATTCAGCACAACAACCTTCCGTCCACCATCGTTTCTTCGCGAGGGTGAGAAGCAGCCTGAAAAGAAACCTGAGCCTATCATCAAGCTGCCTGATCCCCCGGTCGCGGAGAAAAAGGAGGAACCATCAGATACAACTGAGTTCGAGGTCCCTGCTCCGCCCGGAATTGCGGAGACGATTGACGAAACAGCCAGCCAGCCCGAAAAAATCGAGGAGTTTCCCAAACGGTTTTTATCCAAGCAGGTCCTGATCGATTCGAGCAAGGGCGAGAATGGTCCCGACACCCTGGGTGCAAGCAGTACGGAGGGCGGACCGGTCGTGGCGGGCGAAGATCGAAATAGCAAGTTTCTGGCTTCCGCCTCAGCGATAGGCGACCGGTCAGCCAAAGCCCGGCAGATCGAACGCATCGATGCAATTATCTCTGAGGGCACCTTGATTCCCGGTATCCTTGAGACGGCCATCAACAGTGACCTGCCTGGGCAGATCCGCGCCATCACCTCACAGGATGTCTATTCTTTCGACGGCCGCCGCCTCCTGATACCGGCTGGGACACGGCTAATCGGGGAATACCAGTCCGAACTCACCCGCGGGCAGAAGCGCATATTTGTCATCTGGACGCGGTTGCAGCGAGATGATGGCGTAACGGTTAGGCTCAACAGCATCGGCACCGACAGCCTTGGACGATCCGGCCTCACAGGCATTGTCGATAACAAATGGCGAGAGCGTTTCGGCTCCGCAATCTTGCTCTCGATTGTCGGCGCCGGTTCTTCCTATCTGACAGGTTATGGTGGTGGGTCTTACTCGAGCAGCGGGAACAATGATTCCGATTCTGACCGTGCCGCTGAACTTGCTCGCGAAACCATCGCCCAGACATTCTCAGACATGGCCAACCAGGCGCTCGCAGAAACCCTCGAGATACCGCCGACGATCAGCGTGCACCAGGGCGAGCGCATCTTCGTCTATGTCCGCCAGGACCTCGACTTCTCCGCAATTTATCCGGATCCGGTCGTGGAAGCGCTGAAGGAAATCAAGCATGAGCGAGGCATCCGCCAAAATCAAAGCCGCTGATCATAGCCCGTACTATTTCCTGTGGCGGTCACTTGACCCTCTTGCCGACTTTCTGTCTGATCCGACAGTCGTGGAAATTTCGGTCAATCGGCCAGGGCACATCTATATTGAACGGCTCGGTGCCGGCGTGATGGAACATCATAAAATTCCGGCGCTGACCATGGGCGAGATCGAAAACATCGGCGAACGCGTCGCTGGCGCAACGCACCAGTACATAAGCCGGGCAAACCCGATCATCTCCGCAGCTTTGCCAACGGGTGAACGAATCCAGATCGTTCTGCCGCCGGCTGCGGCGGATGGAGGCGCCATCTCAATCCGCAAGCAGGTGACGAGTGACTTCACCCTCGAAGAGTATCGAGACACTGGCTCGCTGGAGAAGGTCTCTGTCGCAGTAGGCGGCCTCACCGAGGTCGAGCAGGCCCTCATCGAACATCTTAGAGCCGAGCGCATCTATGAGTTCATCAGGTCCGCCATTCGACAGCGCATCTCGATCCTGATCAGTGGTGGGACATCGACAGGAAAAACGACCTTTCTCAATGCCTGCCTCAAGACGATTGACCCTTTCGAGCGCATCCTGACCCTCGAGGATACGCGCGAACTCTTTCCGCCACAAAGGAACGCCGTTCATCTCCTGGCATCTCGTGGCGATCAGGGCACAGCGCAGGTCACCATCCAGTCGCTCCTCGAAGCGTCGCTCCGAATGCGCCCGGATCGCTTGTTCGTCGGTGAGATCAGGGGATCGGAGGCTTTCGCCTTCTTGCGCGCCATTAATACGGGTCACCCCGGAAGCATGTCGACAGTTCACGCGGATACACCTCTTGGCGCATACGAACAACTTGCAATGATGGTGCAGCAAGGCGGAATGTCGGCGGGGTACTCCAAGCAGGATCTGATGTCCTACATCCAGATGGTGATCCCGGTTGTTATCCAATTGCGACGCGAGGGCGGCCGCAGGGGCGTTTCCGAGATCTATTACGCAAGGCATACGGCATGAGCAGGACGTATCTTGCCGCCTATCTGTTGTTTTGCGGGATCATCGCTGTTGGCGTCTGGATCATCGGCTATGGCTTGATCCTGCAGTTCGTCTACAAGGACAGCCGCGTCCTCCAATTGACCGTCACAGCCAACCTGTTTGCGCCGGTACAGCAATTCTGGCTCTATTCAGACAATCAAGCACTCCAGATCGCAGCGGCAGGAGCGCTCGTTCTTGCAATCGCGGTTGCCACGGGAGCCGGAGTTTTTGGCTTGCGCCGTCCTTCCAACCCGCTGGGTGACGCGGCGTTCCAGGATATCGCTTCGATCCGGAAGGGAAAGTGGTTTCGCAAGGAAGGCCACATCTTCGGCAGAATGGGGCGCAATATCCTGCGGCGGCTCGATGATCGGCATCATCTCGTCATTGGCCCGACCCGATCGGGAAAAGGCGTGGGATATGTCATTCCGAATGCTTTGATGTTTCCGGGATCAATGATCGTCACCGATCTGAAAGGGGAGATCTTCCTGCAAACGGCTGGCTATCGAAAAGCGAACGGGCACCAAGTATTCTTGTTTTCGCCTGGGAGTTCAAAGACCCATCGCTGGAACCCGATGGATTTCATTCGGCAGGATCGTGGCAGCCGCACCATCGACATCCAGAACATGGCAAGCATTCTCATTCCAGAAACGCTGGGCTCTGATAATGCCGTCTGGCAGGGAACAGCCCAGCAGGTCATTGCCGGGGTAATCAGCTATGTGTTGGAAAGCAGCCACTACAGGAACCGTCGCAACCTTGGTGAAGTCAACAGCATCTTCAACGCGGGTGTCGATCTGCAGGTCTTGATGAAGCTAATCAAACAGAAGGAACCAGGTCTTTCACGGTTCACTACGGACAGCTTTAACGCCTACATTTCTCTCAATGAACGGGCGGCCCGTTCGGCTCTCCTTGATATTCAAAAGGCGATGCAGCCGTTTCGCAATGAACGCGTGATTGCAGCGACCAATGTCACCGACATTGACCTCGCTTCGATGCGCCGGCGCCGCGTTTCGATTTATCTCGCACCTAACATCAGTGACGTTACCATCCTACGTCCCCTCCTCACGCTGTTCGTTCAGCAGAGCATGGACCTTCTGACGCGCGACTTCGATCCCGGTGCCCTTCCCACTTACTACCTTCTCGACGAGTTCAGGCAGTTAAAGAGGATGGACGAGATCATGAACAAGCTCCCCTATGTAGCTGGCTACAAGATCAAGATGGCCTTCATCATCCAGGATCTCAAAAGCCTGGATGAGATCTACGGAGAGACGTCCCGACATTCGCTGCTCGGCAATTGCGGGCTGCAGCTCATTCTTGGGGCGAACGACCAGGCGACGGCCGAGTATGCCTCGCGCGCACTAGGGAAGAAAACTATCCGGTACGAGTCGGAGTCTCGGACTTTGAATTTGATGGGACTGTCGCGTCGGACGAAAGTTGAGCAGATTCGCGAACGCGACCTGATGATGCCGCAGGAAGTTCGCCAGATGCCGGAGGATCGGATGCTCCTGCTCGTCGAAGGGCAGAGAGCTATATTTGGACAAAAGCTCCGGTTTCATGAGCTGGCTGCGTTCAAAGCCGCAGCACAATTTGCTTCTGAGAACCAGCCGACCGTCCCGGACGCCGATTTTGTCGCCCTATCAAAGGTTCCGGTGGTTGGTGAAGGCTATGAGGGCAACTTGACGCCAGTGGGAGAAGAAAAAGGTCGAGCTGCAGATCAGGCCGCTGGCGAAGAAACGCCCGTTATCGTCGCCAAGGCGTTGCAGTGGGCGCCTAGCACGAAAAGTGTCAAGTTAAACTTTGAGCTCACTGAAGGACCATCTGATGCAACTGATAAGGAGACCGCAAAGATAGAGGCTCGACTTAAGACTACCGCCGAACGACTACTCGCGACGATCGATGCAAAGCTAAAGCACACTGCAGGCCTCTCATCGCGAAGCAGACTAAGCATCGCCGAAATTTTGAAGCAGACCGTTCCAGATCCGGCCGATGTCGGGCTTGCGTAGGGGGTGCAAAAGCCTATCCTGTCACCCACGGCCGCGATAGCCCGCAGGCGCAAAAGTCCCATTTCGCATTCTCGTACTGTCAGTCTTACACAGCCGCTTCAATTGGGATTATTGCGAATCCTTTAGCTAGCGGCTTTCAGCAGCCATGCATCATGCTGCTTTCAGCAGCCATGCATCATGCTTCTTAAGAAAGACCTTGAGCCTGTCGGCATAGTCGTCGGCGACGGCCTCTCGAACGCTCGGTCGCATGCGCCTTTGGCCATGACGTCAGCTTGGGAATCCGTCGAACACGCCGCCGGCGCGAAGGTGTCAAACACATCGATAGCGGAAGATGGGTGCGAAAACCGTATCAATCAGGCTGAACGCCGTGCCGGCGAAGAATGGCCCCTCGGTTAACTCGGCCTCAACACGGCCGAACTTGTCGAGCAGGGCTTAGCGCTTTGCACCATAGCTTCAGCATCCTTGGCGGTCTCGAATCCCAGAGGTTCGAGAGGATGGAGGAACCGAACTCGATCCATCCACGTGCCGCCCCGCGTCAGAGGGTCGGCAGGGCACTTTGCCGAGCGGGGAAATTTCCCCGATCTTCAGCGCCAGCGGTTTTGTCGCGAGACTAGGACTTCCGCGAAATTTGCCTATAATTTTGTGCAAAATGTCCGTCAAGTGTCAGTCCCGACACAAACAAATGAATATCAATTGAACCATGCCGACACAGTTCTCCACGCAAGTGTGAGACCGCGATCCACCAGTGCGAATACCATCATGGCGAAAAATAAAACGCCGCACACTCCTGCCACGCCCTCGCTGCTCTTGCGGTCTTCCTCAACCACGATGATCCGCCTCTCGTCACGCATCACATTGTCTCCTACCGTTCGCGCTCATCGTGGTTGCCTTCGTTCCGCTCTCTCGTCACGCGTTGAATTTCTTCCAAGCGAGGATCATGCTGTTTCGCGGGATCGCTCTTGGTTGTATTGCCGGGTTCATCCCGTGACGCGGTGTCCCCTGGATTTTTTCGACCCTGGGCATCACGATCATCAGGCCGTGTCTGCTTCTGCTCTCCTTGGGGCAAACCGCGATTGGAATTGGCGGCTTCGTTGGATTGCACCCTTGCGGAGGAATTTTCATACTCTCGCTTCTGGCGATCGCGTTCGAGCGATTGCAACGCGGCTTTGAGGTCGCCATCGATTTCCGCCACCTCGCGAATGATGCCGTTCCCGGACGCACCGAGCTCTGCCGCCTTGGTGATGTGTGTGTCCAGCTCCTTCTTCAAAGCAGGGACTTCTTCAGGCTTTTCCGTCGCAATCCGCTCGATCGCTTCTCGTGTTCTCTCGATATCGAGAAGCGTTTTGTTTGCGGCATCGGCCGCCTCGAATCCGTGTCTCTCGACCGCGTCGATCCAATGCCTTTTGTCATCCTGCGGACCGTCGGCGCCCGAGGATCGGTGATCTGTCCCACCAACCTCAAGCAGTTCGACGATCTCGCGGCGGACATTCACGAGTTCGCGCGCCGCATGCGCAATGTCGTCAAAATCGCGGCGCTCCTCAGGCGACATGGTTTTCTCCGCCTGGAACAGAGCGGTCTCGACCCGCTTTTCATAAGCATCGAATTCCGGCCGCGTCATATGGCGCATATCGTCACCCTCAGAAACAATCTCTGTCAACTTTACCGAATGTGTTCGAAATTGCGAGTCGGAATTTCCGGCTTCGTTGCGAACGGTCTCTCGTATCCATCCCTTGGTTCTGGGATCCGCCAGCCGGACCGTCTGCGATTGGATAAAGTTATGTTGCGCTACAAGCGCTTGAGAATGCTGGAGTTCACACCACTGTTCGCGTGCCTTCTGCATATAGGCCTGGCTGCGGGTCGTTGCTGAATAATTGGGTTGATCATCCCGTTTGGCATGGTAACGGCGCTCCGCTGCAGAACTGGTGCCTTTGTGCTGCGTACGACCGATCGTGTTCACAGGACGAACCTGGTTCCTCGAATAAGCGGGCGCACTGGCGCGATCACGGCGGTCAGTCATCTCCATGTTGATTCCGTATGCACGCGCCTTCTCGGCCATCGTCAGCCGCCACTGGCGAAAAGCAGCAATGGTTGTCTCGACCCTGTCGCCGGCATCGGATTGCATCGCGATGATGGCGTGGACATGAACGTGCGGGCGTTTGCCCCCTGCCGCCTCCGCCTTTGGATCGCTTTGTGCATCGTGAAGCGAGAACACGTAACGGTGGCCCGCGAACTGCTGGCCGAGAAAATCACGCGCAGCATTGTGAAACGCGTCCGTGTCCGTGCCCGCCCGAGCCGAGAGAACCAGATGCATAACATCGCGCGGCTTTCGACTGTGAAGCTGATCTCGCCATTCGAGTTGAACGAGATCGCCAGCCTGCTTCGCATCTGCAATCACACGTTCCTGTTCATCCTGAACTTGGCCCTTATGCGCGGTCACCAGCGATCGCACCTGGCTCGTACCGTAGTCCGTGCCGTTGCCGTAGCCCATAAACTGAAACTTCGTCCCCGTCTCCGCGCGCTCCATCCGCGTCTGCACTATCGCAGCTGCCGCATTGTCGGCCGTCAGTCGCTCACCGCCGGAATTTCTGAGCACTGTCACGCCATCGATTTCGAATCCGCTTCCATCGGCGCGATCAGTCACACTGAACACGAAGGCGCGGTCCCCCAGACCGTGCGTCACAATCTTCCGAGCCCGGTTGAATCGTTCGTCGTCAGCGGGTCCGCCGCCGGCAACCGAAATCCTGAACAGGCCAATATCCCGGCTTTCGGCCCTGTTCTTCATCAGATGATCCCACTCGTCCCCGACGGTGGAGAGCTGGTCACGGCCACGAAGCTGATCGCCACGTTCGTTCTCGACGACAACAGCGCCATTGCGGGCGACATAATTAATCATCGCTCCCAGCCTAGATCCGCCGCCAAATGATGCCATTTTGACAATGGCTGGCTGGCTTCCTGCGGCGAGCCCAACAAATCGCGCGCGCATGGGCCGATCGGCACGCCGCTGCCTTCCCGTCCGAACTCGAAACCCTGACTTTGGCGTTTCGGTTGACACTGCCGACGGGACACTCCCTCCACGACGGCGCTCATCCTCTTCCGGCAAGGTGCGGCGCCCGAGCGTCAGATCATGGAGAAAAGCTGCCTTGCGTTGCTCCCATTCGGTCGTGAAGGCACCGAGAAAAATTTCCATCACACGCTCCCAGCATGCCTGCGCGAGCCGCGTTCCGCAAAGGCCTGCAGTTCAAACAGCACGATGGCAACGACGCGTTGAACACCATCAATCGTCCTTTTCTCCTCTAGCAACTGGCCCGTTTCACCCCTGTTGCGCGCTCGTGCCAACTGGTTGAGATTGACGCCGACAGCTTTGATGTCAGACAGGAGCAGAAAAAGCACCGCCCGGTCCGCATCGGAAAAGAACGGACGCACCCCTGCACCTTCCAGGCTGAGGGAGCGCAAAAACCCCGAGACCGTCATCCCGGCGGCCTCAGCAGCATGCTCGATCTGCTCGATTTCGCTCCTGCTAAAACGCGCATGAACAACTTTGTCTCTCCGCTTTCGTCTTCGGTCATTGGCTGGCAAATGCATCCATCTTCCCTCAGTCGGAGTCAGGCCCCATCGACGGCTTGTCCGTCGATCGTCAGAAAATTTGTATCACAAATTTCCGTATCCTGCCAAAATCATTATTACCGATACGGTAACGTGTTTCAAGCCATCACCTTGCATTCGTCTCGTTGGCATTGCCCGTCGAGACCGGCCAGACCAAAGCAGACTGTATAAGCAGCACTTTGCGCCAGATGCCTCTCAACCGCGGGCCAGACAATTGCTTTGTCGCTATATATCGAGTGAACACACATCCACTCTACATGTGCACCTCATGCATTTGACGCGCGTGTTCATGCGGTGTGGAATATATTCCACACTGTATTGCGCGAATGCATGCCGAGAGTGCTCGTCTTCAAAAAGAACATGATGTATTCAGTTTTGACTTGCGCAGGCCCGTCATTTCGATGCATGATGGGCTTCTCGTCAGCACGAATATGGACGCGACCATGGCAAGAACCTACGCGGCGGTGAGCAACAAAGGCGGAGCGGGGAAGACAACCCTTGTAACGCTTTTGGCGGGAGAATACGCGCTGCGCGGTGAGCGCGTTCTCCTCATCGATGCGGACAATCGGCAAAATCTCGCAGGGTGGTGGAGGTTGTGTTCGGAGAAAAGCAACGTGCCGGAGCTTATCGATGTTACCGTTGCCTCCACACAACGTTCGATCGAGGCGACGATCAAAGATCGCGGCGCTGGGTTCGACCTCGTAATCGTTGACGCGCCAGGCGTGGACAGTTCGTTGCAGACGACGATCATCCGATCCTCCGCACTGGTGGTCTCGCCCATCCAGCCGGCGATCAAGGAACTTGAGGCAGCAGGTCAGACGGTCGCCGCTGTCAACGAGATTAACGACCAATTCGGTTTGAACATTGCCCATTTTAATGTGCGGACCCGCATCTCCGTACCCGGGCGAAACCTCGAAGCGTATCGCTACATCAGACCGTTCGTCGCGGGTCTGATCGCAGCACAATATCGTACACTCCTTCTCGATACCGAGCTCTTTGAGCGCAACATCTATCGAGAGATCCAGAACGGGCTTGGAACACTGCAAATGCAGGACTTGACGGATCCGGTCCGCAAAGCCCGGCTGGAGGTTCAAGGGCTTGTCGACGAGATAGAACTGCGACGAACATCCGGGACTTTCGAGGATGCCGCATGAGCAAGGCGGGGCTAGAGCTGAAGGATTTTTCCATTGCGGCACGCAGGACGGAACCGGCAACGGAAGTGATGCCTGACGTATCGGCGCTTCGTCCTGCAACCGCCGATAACTTTCCGCCCATGCTGTCGAAGCCGAGTGAGCAACAAAGGCGTGACGCTGCCGAAACGCGCGCGCGAGCACAGGAAGACACGCGGTACAGTCTGAAAAATATGAAGCGCGCGAAACAGCGCCACGTTAAGTTCTTTGTCAACATCGCGTTGGACTATGAGATGAAAGCCCGCTTGCAGCGGGCGGCACTGGAAAATGATTTAAAGATGACAGCGATCGTGAAGGCCGCTCTCGATTACTATTTGTCTGAAAATAGTTATTGATGCGACTGGAAAACGCCGCGATGCGAGCACGGGCTTTTCGCTACTGAGGAAGGTTCTGGTTTGAAGCGGACTTTAAATGAGGTTGTGAGTTTGACCTAAAGAAGTCCGCCGGATTGTTGAGGGTCAAGCTTCGCATCAGCAACGGTGCATGAGGAACTGATTTTGCGGGACGCGACCAAGGCAGATAGAAGGCCGTATGTCTCGGGGGTTATTGCCTTTACATAATGATGAGCGTCACGAAGCACCGGAACTTTGTTCTCGGACGTCGGCAATGACGTTCACCCATCGGAGAAAGCAGGCTTGCCGAGAAGGTTTCATATTGGCGACGGAACTTTTGAAGATCAGGCAGCCGATCTTCCCGAACGGCTAAACGCGGCCTATGTCGAAAAGCTGCGCCCTCTATGCCTTTGCCGCAATCCCGGAATTCCGATGTATGTCGCGCGCATAGGCGATCAATTCGTGATCAAGCGTATGCCTCTCAGCGGCGGCGCACATGATCCTCGATGCGAGTCTTACGAATCTCCATATGAACTGACAGGACTGGGACCTCTGGTGGGAAGTGCTATCCAGATCGATCATGCGACCGGGTGTGCCGCCTTGAAGCTTGATTTCTCATTGACGAAGCGTGGACCCCGCACGTTAGCCGGAAACTCTGGCGCGGAAAGTCCGTCAGCAGTCAACAATGAGACCCGCAAACTCTCGCTTCGTGCCCTCCTGCATTACCTTTGGCATGAGGGCGGATTGACCGAATGGACGTCGCTTTGGATCGGCAGGCGGCATTGGTGGCACGTCCGCAGCCACATTGTCGAAGCAGCAAGCACCATGATGATACGTGGAAAACCACTGGTGGACCGGTTATTCGTCCCCGAACCTTTCCGGGCAGAAGACAAGACCGCAATTGAGCAACGCCGCGCCATGGCGCTGGCGGGAATTCACCGGCGCGCGTCCGGTCCGCCAAGGCTCATGCTGCTCATTGGCGAGATCAAGGAGTTCTGCCAGGCGCGAAGCGGCCGCAAGGTTGTCATCAAGCACATGCCAGGTTTTGCACTTTTCATTGATGATACGTCGTTGAAATTGATGCAAAGGCGCTTCAGCCCTCAGCTGGAGCTGTGGCAAGCCAATGAAGCCTCGCGTCTGATGGCCATCATGACAATTGGCGCGAACGGATCCGGCCTGACGATGATCAACGAAATCGCCTTGATGACCGTGACCGGAGAGTGGCTTCCGGTGGAAAGCGTTTACGAAGAACGTGTGCTGGAGAAGCTGACCAGAATGCGGCAGAAGAGCGTCAAAGCGCTCCGTTTCAATTTGCCGGCTGCGCAGCCTGTCGCTGTTGCGACGCTGCCCGAGGCCAAACCGAAGCCCGTTGCACTTTATGTCGTCCCGCCTGATGCCGGTGACGACTTTGAATCTGTACTGGCCCATATGATCGATGCTCGGCCGGACGTGCGCTCCTGGATCTGGCGGATTCATGACGGAGACATGCCGGCGCTGCCGCAGGGATGAAGAAGACTGACCTGCTCGCCAATGCGCTCAGGGACTTTGAAAAGGTGACATGCGGTGAGCCCCGCTGCGACAGCGGGGCTCTTTTGCCTGAGGCTATCGGCGAGCGTTGCGCGACCAGATCAGCTGCAGTCCCTCGTGGCCCTGGACTTCGACGAGCGTCGCGTAGATCGGGGCTGGAAAGCTCGGATCGTCGAGTTTGACCGAAATGTAGTCGCGTTCACTTTCCCGGGCCTGTTTTTGCCAACCAGCGCCGAACTCGACATTGCCTGCCAGAACCCGGAAGTCAGGAGCGTCCTCGGAGGTGCGCTCAACTCGGAGGATCTTCGCCTTGACGTTGAGATTGAGGGTCTTGATTGTGCCGGAAAAGCCGTTTTCGGAAGCGGTGAAAGAGCCGATGGTTGCCATTGTCGTATTCCTTTACTGTTGCTCAAGCCGCGCCCATCGCGGTCTCGATGGCTGTCGACAAGACCGGAGGGGATCGGCCCGCACCTGACAGGGCCGCAACGAAGTGGAGGACGGCCATGGGCCGAGGCTTTCTTGTTGCGCGAGGAATGACGGCGAAGCCGGCAGGGGAAGAAAACGAGCCGGCCGTTGCGAGAGCGATCGAGCCGAGCGACGCGAGGCGCTCTCCGGTCAGACATGCCACATCGAGCCGCAGAGGGTGGGTCTTACGCAAGGGCTAAAGGAACAGAGGATGGCGCCGCGCGGCATGCACCGGTTTCGGGCAGACAGTTGATGCACCGTTGCCCGCCGACTTGCGAGCATTGGCCTCGGTCCGACTACGAGCGACTCCGGCGGGGCGAGTGGCAGGCGTTCGCCTGGCTGTGAGCACCTGCGCTGGCTGGATTCGGTCAAGGATGCGGGGGCGCAGGGTACCAAAAGAGGTACGCCCGAGCAGTTCGCACCGGTGTATCGACGGGACGACGGCCATTGAGCAACAGCGGGAGACCATATCCTGCGGCTGCGGATCGTGAAGAAATGTTTCCGCCCGCTGGGCATAGGCCGCCGGCCTGAAAAATGAAGCCTCATCATTCTTCAAGACCGCGAGCCAGAATGCAGCTTGCGTTATCCGCTCGCGCCCTGCCTCGGGGAAACCAATTAAATAGCGGCACAGTGAAGGCGGTGCCGATCATTCTGCCATCTCCTGTGACTGGATCTGCCGTGTGTGCATCCAGTCGGCCGCTTGTTGCGCTTGCCTGGCGGCGGTAAAGATGGCCTTGGGATCCTCCTTCAGGACCTTGAGCCACGAGGCAATATAGGCGGCATGATCGGGCCGCGGATGATGGGCTATTCCCAGATCAGCCAGGATGAGCCCGCTGAGAATTTCCACGCAGCATTCTTCGGCGGCATAGGCCGCTGACCCAAAGCGGCCGGAAAGATCGCGGCCCAGCCTGTGCTTGGCGCCACTGGCGTGACCGTTCTCATGCAGCCAGACACCATAGAATGACGCAGCGTCGCGAAACGAAGGGAACGAGGGCATAAACACGGTATCTGCCGACGGGCGATAATGGGCTTGCGGCCCACCGAACACGGTCTCGACGCCCAGGTTGGCGATGAGTGCCTCCGCCCGGGCGAGACGTTCGGTTTCGGGCAGCGCTGGAGTTACCGGGCGCTCGTAGCCGTCAACCTGCGCGATATTGAGAACGCAGAATGCGCGGGCGAACATCCGCTGATGCCCGTCATCGGTGTCCTCGTTGTCGCTCTGCCCAGAAACCTGAATCTCCCTCCACAACACGACTGTGGTGGAGCGTTCTCCTTTACGCACCTGCGCGCCGGCATCCTGCCATTGCTTGTAGGTACCCCAGAGGCCGTCGCTATATCCGGCCGCTGTACCCGCGGCCCAGAGCGCCAACGTATTGATGCCGCGATAGCGTTTGCCCGATACGATGTTGGTCGGACGCGCGTTACCGGTTCCATCGTGGAACCAGGGAGCGCGCCATTCACCTGTTCCTTGCTCGATAGCGGCGATGATCTCGGCGGTGACGCGGGAATAGACGGCGGCGCGCTCGAGCGAAGTGGAAGTGCTGGACGTTGGGGTTTTTCCGCGGTCGGCGGCGTCGGCCATTCTCGCCCCTTCAACCAACCGCCCTACTCCCGTCTTTCTCTCCAGCCGTCCATACCGGCGGCTGTTCCTGTCTTTCTGTCTTGTCATGATCGTTGCTCCTTCTCCGCCGGGGCCTGTCCCGGCGTCGGAGCAGCCGATTGCGATGCCTCAGGCGCGGCCACGCACTCGCAGAGCCGAAGCGTCAGCGGAGGACGGCTTCCAGCCGTTGCGTGGAACGCGCCGGGCATTGCGCGCTCCGATCACGCCGGGCGGGCTAACGGTGTTGGATGAGCGTCGCCAGCCTACGGCAAAGGTATGGCGCAGCTGGTGTGATACCGAGACCGAAGGATCTGCATCGGCCGGGAGCACGGGCGAGGCCGACGATTTCGCCGGAGTTCGGCTGCGCCGGCAAGCCGATCTGCGAAAGCCATAGTGCGAGCGGTCAGCTCTATGTGCCGGTATCGTACAATAATCCGGCTGCGCTTTCCGGGGTCAAGCAGGTCAGGCGGATATCGCCTCCGCCAACCCGCCGCAGTCGAGGCCACATCGCTCCCGCTGATCCGAGACGGCAGTCGGCATGAGGAAGCGGGAGAGCCGCCCGTAATTGCATCGCGACAATTGTCGCCACGTTGATCGCGCAGGCCAGTTGTACGCCCGGTCCATTCGCCTTCGACCCTGGTTCGCCTTTCGAGGTTGAGGCCGAGCTTGGATGGAAATCTTATCGTCCTCGCGGACGTTGACATTCTCCATTCGTTTGAGCGCCATGTTTCGAGTTGCGCAATCGACTGGTGGCGTCCAGTTGTTCGCCTTTTGCTCAGGCGCAGCCGCTGTTGACAGGGAGATGAGATCGAGCCGAAACGCGGTGGAAGACAGGCTGGGCCCTCCTCCGCGATGGCAGGCGGCAAGGACACAAAAGTCGCGCGGCCCATCGTGGCGGCCGCTTTAAAAAGAGAAGGCGGGGCCGAAGCCCCGCAGAAGACCTAGTCGAACGCCGTCATCTGGGCCCGAGCCGTCTTTTGATCAATCGATGTGCCGGGCTGTTCAACGACGCGCTCGTAGGGTTTCCAGGTCTCGCCTGTGATGTCTTCATAGGCAGCGACGGCACCTTCGGCTGCCATCCTCAGCATATGAGCCTGCAGGCCCATACCGGCGGCGAATTCGCGCTTGCGTTGGGCCCGGCTGTCAAAACCGATGGGATCAGTCAGATCTTCGTCGCGATATTCGTTTGCAAGTTTGCTGGTGAGGTCGCGGGCTTCTGTCACCGAGCGGCTGTAGAATTGACCAGCGCCGTAGGCGGAGCCGACGAAGGAACCGGCGATGCGATGCATGTGGATCTGCATGGCTTTTTCGCCAAGCCCGTCTTTCAGCGCTTCGGCGCTCTCGATCAGCTGCGAATGATGGAGACGGCAGATGCCGTCGCTATCGGGAACGGCAAGGCCAAAGCTTTCGCATAGGCGTAGTGCCTGGGCCGCGTCCGGGCAGACGTGTCTCACCATTTCGAAGGTTGTCACGCGCTGGAATCTGGAGGGGTTAGGCTTTTGTCTGGAGTGGGAATTGCTGGTCATGATGGCGTCCTTTATGTGCGATGTTTCAGAAATGCCCGCGAGCCGGTTCGTTCGTTGGCTCTGTTCCTCGGGTGCGGTCGAAAGGACATGGGCGCTGAGGAGCCGGCCCAGGGCCAGGGCGCTGCCGGACCAAGCGAGGCAGGGTTGCGGATGGGGCGGGCCGCTCTCGGGGCGGCCTGTGACAGACGCGGCGCTGCCTTGTGCGGTCGCAGCGATCCTGTCGCAAGGCGGCGCGACAGCGGCCTTGGACCGGGGACGCGGCCATGTCAGACCGCAGCAACATCGAGGAACAGAGCCGGATGAATGAACGCCCAGCAGGATCTCCGATCGCGCAAGGACACCATGGCGGCTTGGCCCACCTCGGCAACTCGAGCGGTCCCGCCGCACTTTCCACATGCGCGCTTGCCGGGAACCACGGGAGCTGAACCCATCCCGACGCGCGGCTCGCCGGCATACGCTGGCGCTGCGGGAGTTTGACGGCTTGCAGAAAGTCGTCTCGAGTTCGTCAACCGCGCCATTGCCGGCCAGCAATAGCCAACAGCTGCTGCAGCAGCATCAGCATCCGGCCAACCTGAGGCGGGAGATGTCGGGACACCGGGCCGGCAGGTCCTCTCGACCAGGGTTGGAGGAAATTGGAAATCGACCGGTCGCTTCGCCGCCGTCCCAGCTGGGCGCCGGTGCATGCAGGCGGGATCACCCCTTGCAATCAAGCGGGGCCCCTACCGGGAGATGCGAACGGCGGGCCGGTCGTCACCGAGAAGGTCAACGCTCCGGTGGTGGAGAAATATATGTGGTTGCTGTCTCGAAAGCTTCCGAACAACCTGGAGCACATGGGCTTTGACGCAAAGCGACCTGCAGATCGCAATGATAAGCCCAATGGATTTCTCCCGCAGCGCTTGCCCCCCTTTGCGGCGCCGTCACGCATGCCTTCGTCGCAGGACATCATTCCAGTCGTCAACCCGGGGCCTCAGCCGCGCGTATCCGCAATCCAACGACGTCGCGATCTGACGAATGCGATCAGCGAACGCCTCTCCTTGCGGATTGGCATCCGTCGCAGCGACAAAAATCATACCACCGACCTTGGCTGCATGTTCGATATCGGCAACTGTGCCCTGCGACCAGCCACCCGCCGTGCTGACATACAAGGTGTCGGATCGCATGTTCTCAAGGGCCGCCAGGCTCAGCGCGTCAATTGCGGCCTCGGTTATGCACATGCGCAAGCCGCGCTGATTGCCCAGCCGGAACAGGGCCTTTGATCCGCCGGCTGAAAAGCTGCGCCAATCCGGGCCGCGCTCCTCCCAGCCGGTTATCCGGCATTGCCGATCCATATGTTTTGCGCACATGCTGCCACGGGGTCCCTCGCGTACGACGTCGTGGTTAATCGCTGCCTGCAGAATGCTGGCGGGGATCCGCCGAACCTGGCTGAGATAGAACCAGCTCGGCGAGGAAGGGCAGAGCCTGCGCCGCCTTTCCCAACGCTCACCGATGGGGGCAAACCGGCGGGGAACAGAACTTTGCGACGACCATGTCATATGTGCAGGCTGAAAGCTCACCAGCTTGCCAACCCTTTGCAGGGCTTGGCAGAAATCGCACTGATGCAGGTAAGAGGCCAGGGCAAATACGTCACCCTTCTTGTCTGACAGCGGGTCAAACCATCCTCGGCCTTGATGAATGACGATGATGATCCCGTCGCCGCGCCGATATTTTGTCGCGCCTCTGGTGCTCTCTTTCGGATCGATCACAAAGGCTGCCTCCTCCAAAATAGCGGCGCAGGGGACTTTCTGGCGCAAGTGCTCAATATCTTCTCTTTGCATTTTTCGTCTCCTGTTCTTCTGATCTCCCTTTCTTCGGGAGCCAACCACTTCGGCTCCGCGAAGGCCGAATGGTGCAAGGGCGCGATTGCAACAAGGAGCCGTGCCGGTCTGACCGCGGCAACGCTTCCCTTGCGCCATTCAGGCCGCAAGCGGCACTTCTTGGCGGCCGCGCATGCCATCCTGGCTTGTCAGGCAAGACGTGGACACTTTATCGGTTCGCAGGCCTCGCCAAGGATCTTGAGGGCATGAGGGAGCTGTTCGCCGAAGAAATCGACTGGTTGTGCCCGGAGGGAGCGAGCTGCCTTGGACCGGACAACGCACCAAAGGAAGCCAAGCACCGGAATTCTTCGCGGTGATGTGCGATCTCCGCCCATGTCTCCATGCTGTAGTCGTCGTCACCTCCGGAAACTTGACGATGGAGAGATGTCCGTGCTGGTCGCCACACTCCGCAGACAGGAGGCGAAGGGTAGGACGGCACCGGATGATCCGGATTGGTCGATGCGGACGGCGCGTCATTCTGATGCCCGTCTAAAGGGCCCATGACGTTCTCGGTGAAAGCTTGACACCCGTTGGCCAACTGCGGTTCACGCAGACGGGGCCGCGGCAGTTCTCGACCTTTGCCCAGAATCCAGCCTGGATCGAAAATCCGCGCGCCTTCGCGGTGCAGCCAACCTTTCCCGTTGACGCTGGGCCATTTCACACATCTGGTCAGCCCAGAAACATGCGCGACGCATTGGCGGGCGTCTTCGCCGACGCCGCGCCGGATAGCTGGGGCACGTGCCAGCCTTCATCAAGGATCAGATCGAGATGGCATTCCTCATTTAACGCACCAAATATGGAGAATGGGTTCTATTAAGTGTTCATATATGACTTATTATAACTGAACTTTTCCATTGCTGCGTTTCTCACGATCCTTGAGAAAGTGCTGACCGAGCGCTGAATCCCTGCCTGGTGGCGAACGAATCCCCTCTGAGAGCTCAGCCCGCTGGACGCATCAATGCCCGGACGGTCAGCTTTCAGGATCGATCATATCAAGAAATCTGCCAATATCATCGCTGCCATGTTCCGGTGGGCTGCCGGCCATCACCGCGACGCAGAAGGCAATCAGCGAGGAGGCGGGCGTGTGGCTTCTTGCCCCGGCGCGCAGGTCCATCACGAGCGTCGGGCACAGGAAAAGTGCCAGACGGACAACCATGCGCCAATCATCGGGCAACAATGCGCGCTGTTTCAACTCGCCCAGAAGCGGGCGCCACAGATGTTTCGCCTTCACTTCAAGCAATGATCTGCGCACAGGCGCCAGCTTCCAGTCGGTTTCGACATGCAGTTCATCGGCATCCCGCCGCACCGACGCCTTGAAAGTCCGGTCGGCGATCGCCGGGTCATAAAGCCAGAAGGGATGCGCGAAAATATTGTGAAACGTCGCCTTGACTTCCGCCAGAAGCGCCGGAACGTTGGAACCGGCAAAGGCCGGATCGAAAAAGGAAAGCTGCGCTTTCCCGCCGGACACGGCTGTATACCAGACATTGGCATTGTGAGCGTCGCCATGAGCAACGACCCCGCCATTATCGGCAAGTCGGCTCGGGTTTAGCCGGACATATGCCGCATGGAAGAGCTCGCCGATGCTTGATCCATAGCGGCGGCCGTTGATCACAAATTTCAGGTGCGAGAATTCGTCCCATCCGAGCTCGACGCCGGGAAAGCGAAACGTCTTGCCCATGTAGAAATCGGCAAAGCGTCCGCCGGGAAAGGACCGCGTGGCAGGATCAATGAGGCGTTCATGAAAAAGCCGGTGAATTGGTTCGGCGGCGGCCTCGTCCACACTGATCGGGTGCAGCGTCTCCCGATAGACGGCAAGCAGCTTTGTACTCAGGTTCCTCTCGGCTTCAATAGCCCTTGTGCGTTCCTCTGGATCGTCCGTCAGATCAAGTTCGCGCAGGACGTCGGAGAAGCGAGGATCGTTGCGCCTGCGATAGATCAAAATCTGTTCTCCAGGCAGAACCGACATGTGCACGGGCTGGTCGACGGGCAGACCGGCATTGGCAAGGATGTCCGCGCGATAATACTCGCCGGTCATGTCTTCCTCACCCTCCTCCTGATGAAACTTGAAAAAGAAATCCTCGCCATCGCAGCTGAAAAAGCCATTCAAGGAATTGAGACTGTACTGATCGTAATTTATGCGCAGATCCGATGCGGGCATGGCAAACAGGTCGAGCAGCAAATCCGCCAGCATTCGCTCGGCCCGCGATTGTTCAACCCGGGCTATTCTCCTTATTTCTGCCGTCCGGCTGGTCTTTTCGTTCATCGCAATCCGATCCCTTCCGAGCCGATGCAAGGCGGCACATTTTCAGTCTTGATCTGGCATTCAGGTTCCGAAGTGGCGCCGGCTACTTCCTGCGACTTGGCCAGTACCGGCTTCCCAGGGAGTAGCGGGATCCGGCATAGGTAAACCGGTTTACCGTGACCACGGCATCGCCTGTCCAGGTCCGGCGCTGTAGCAGAAGACAAGGCTCGCTGGGGGTTAGTCGCAGGTAGTCGGCAATGGTCTTATCTGCGGCAATCGCGGATATGACATGCTCGATTTCGGTGACCGGCGTTTGCCGCTGGAGATATTCGAAAGTGGTTTGGTTGTTGAAATCCTGTTGGTCATAGTCCGGTGCAAGATCAGGATTGACAAACCGCTCCTCAACTTGAACCGGTTCGTCATTCTCGAAATGGACGACAATGGAATGATAGACCAGCCGGCGCTTCTTGAATTCAAAGGCAGTCGTGAGGGCTGGCGGCGTCATGAGCGTTTCCAAAAGAAAGACCTTCGCATGATGCCGGTGACCGCGGGCTTCTATTTCCGCGGCAATATTATTGATCTCGAGCAGGTCGGATTTCGCCTGCGAGGCGGCAACGAATGTGCCGACGCCCTGTATGCGAACAAGGACGCCGACCGAGGTCAGTTCCCGCAGGGCGCGATGGATGGTCATGCGCGAAACACCAAGTGCAGCGACCAGCTCGTTCTCGGATGGAAGCCGCTGGTCCTGACCCCATTGACCACTTCCAATGTTCTGCAGAACATAGGTCTTCACCTTCTCATAAAGCGGGCTGGCATTGTCGGGTAGGTTGATCATTTTTGGCAGCGCATTTTCAAAAAGTTCTGTGTCATTGCGGCAATCCGCCCATTCGAATGATCGTTTTCAGTCCTTTGCTCTGGCCGGTGATCAGCCGATCATATGCCGCCGGAACGTCACGCAGAGCGATTTCGCTGTCGATCAGTTGCCGCAAATCGTCAGCGTATTCATGCAGTAGCTTGATGGCGGCAGGCAATTCATCGCAAAAGGCATGGCAGCCGACGAGGCTGATTTCACGCTCCACCAGAAGGTTGGGATCGATGTCCATGGTTTTGTGGAATATGCCGACCAGAGCGATAGTTCCTCCACTGGCCACAAGATCAAGCAACTGCGCAAGAACGGCAGCATTGCCGGTTGCCTCCACAGCACCCAAGAGCGGTGCACCGCCGGTTGCAGCCTCAATGCAAGCCGTATCCAGTTTGACGATCCGCGCGCCGGTGACGCGCGCGACAAGCTCCGCACGCTCGGCGTTTCGGTCAGTGACCAGTACAAGGCCGTCGTGACCGCGTGCCAGGAGCATGGCGATCAGCCCTCCAATGGGGCCGCAGCCGGTGACAAGGACAGGAGAGCCCGGCTGCAGCGACAATCGTTTAACCGCGTGCAGCGCCACGGCAAGGGGCTCGGCCATCGCTGCGATCGACGGATCGATCGTCTCGTCGACTTTGTGCACAAGCCGCGCCGGCAAAACGATCTCTTCGGCAAAGCCTCCATCACAGATTTCACCGACAAAACCCAGCTTGGAGCAAAGATGCCGGCGTCCGGCATGGCACGAGCGGCACTCGCCACACCAGAAGCGGGAATCGGCGACAACAAGATCGCCTTTGGCAAAACCTTCAACGCCGTCGCCAAGCTCCAGCACCTCGCCTGTCAGTTCATGACCGGCTGTTGAGGGTGTGCGGGAAATCCATTGCCCGGTCCGGTAGTTATGAAGATCGGATCCGCAAATTCCAGCAGCAATTGTCCTGATGCGCACCCAGCCCTGTCGCGGGTTTGCGGGTGGGGCAATTTCCTCGAACCTGATATCGCCGGCCGCATAAAGCCTTACCGCTTGCATGGTCGTCTCCCCTTCATCGGATAAGCGGATCTCGAACTTCCGAAATAGCGTTTTCGTGCGCGCTGAAGCCTTCATACTTGGCGAGCCGCCGCGCATATTTGGCCAGTTCCGGATAAGCGGAGGACGTGACGTAGCCTATGGAGGAGCGTTTGACGAAATCCGTCACGGAAAGTGGTCCATAGGTCCGGGCCCAGCGACTCGTTGGAAGAACGGCGTTGGGGCCCAGGACGAAATTTCCAAGCGTGACAGGCGTATGCTGGCCCATCAGAATTTCGGCGGCTTGTGTGATTGATCCAAGATGGCGGAACGGCTCGGTCGAAAGAATTTCCAGATGTTCCGGCGCATAGTCATTGACGAAGCGGTAGCTTTCTTCAAGCGTTGGCGTCAGCACAATGCCGCCGGACGCTCCGGTCAGCACTGTGCGTGAGAAATTGACGCGCTGTTCGCTCATCCTTGACCAATGATCCGGCAGTGCTGCGCGAGCGGCCTGTGCAACCTCAGGGCTATGGGTGACGAGATAGGCGGATGAATCAGGACCGTGTTCTGCTTCGATGAGCAGATCCAGAGCGGCGAGACGACCATCAATCGTCTCATCGGCAAGGATGATTGCCTCGGAAGGACCCGCCGGCAGTCCGGTATCAATCACATCGGCGAGAAGCTTTTTCGCCGCAACGACCCATGGACTGCCGGGCCCGACAATCTTGATGGCGGGACGCACGGTTTCGGTGCCGTAGGCGACCGCCGCCACAGCCTGGGCTCCGCCACATTTGTAAACCGTCTCCACGCCGGCAAGACGCGCGGCCACCAGTGTCGCAGCATCGACCGAACCATCAGGGGTCGGCGGCGTGACAATGGATATGTGCGGCACACCTGCAACCACAGCCGGAACGCAGGTCATCATCGTCACGGAGGGAAATGCACCCTTGCCGCGCGGAACATAAAGCGCGACGGATGAAATCGGCGTCCACCGGTCGCCGGCATAGGCTCCGGGGCGAATTTCCTTGAGCCACATCGGCTCGGGCTTTTGTTCCTCGTGGAAGCTGCGGATATTACCAATACCGAACTTGATCGCTTCGATGACTTCCGCATCCACGTTGGCAAAAGCTGCGTCGAATTCTTGCTCACTCACCTTGAGACTGGCGGCCGTGACATTGGCCTTGTCGAGTTCGCGGGCAAGGCGAACAAGTGCTGCGTCACCCTCCTGCCGCACGGCCTCAATGATCGGGCGAACCTTTTCAGTGAAGCTCGAAAGGTCAGCTTCGGACCGCTTCAGGAGATTGGCGCGGACTGTCGCGCCCACTGAAGCGAGTTCATAATAATTGCAGATTTCAGACATGGCATCCCTGTTCGTTTGAATTGGAGACCGAACGCGTGGTTCTGCTCACTTGGACTTGAGAAAGACATCCAGACCGACGAGCCGATCGAGGATGGTGATGGCGAGAGCGGCGCAACCGATGAACACCACTGAGATGGCAGCAAGATCCGGGGTGATGATGGAGCGTATCGAATTGTAGATCTGCACCGGAAGCGTCACGATGCGGGCATCGACGAGAAGCAGGCTCACCAGAAACTCGTTCAGCGCCAAAATGAACATCAAGAGCGACCCGGTGATCACTCCGGGTGTAACAGCTGGAAGGGTCACCAACAGGAAGGTCTGCAGCGGCGGCGCGCCGCAATTGGCGGCGGCGAGCTCCAGGTCGGGGTCAAGGCTGCCGGCGCTCGCGGTGACGGCCCATATCATGAAGGGAAGATTGATGACACAGCATGCAATGCCGACCGGCCACAATTGCCCGAGGATACCGGCGTTGCCGAAAATGAGCATCAGGCCAATTCCCGATCCAATCAGCGGAATCGTAAAGGGCAAGAGCAGATAGATCTGCAGCGCTTTTTCGAAACGTACGGCATATTTGGCCAAGGCAATTCCCGCCAGTGTGCCGACCGGTATCGCGACGAGAGTGCAGATAAGGGCGACATAGAGCGAGCGCAGGAATGCTTCTCTAAGGTCCGTTGCCTGCGCAATCGAAGCATACCACTTGAGCGACAATCCTTGCGGCGGGAACGTGATCATGTTGCCTGCGGTGAAGGATGCCCCAAGCACGACAAGCGTTGGTGCAGACAGGACCACGACTGAAATCATGACGAGTGTCCAGAGGAAAATGGTCTTGCCGCGCGCCGTGGTCATTGCTTTGCCCTTCCCATTTGCAGCGTGCCGGTGCCGACCAGCGCGAAGACGATGGCGACGAGGGTCGAGCCCGCGGCAACCAGAAGCAGCGCAAGCGTCGCACCGAGACCCTGGTCGGAGGTGCGGAAGAACTGGTCATAGATCGCATTGGCAATGAAATCCTGCGAACCGCCGCCAAGGATGGCGGGGATGGCGAAATCGGTCAGTGACAGCGTCATCACCACCAGTCCCGCACCGACAAAGCCGGGACGCGCCATGGGAAGGACCACATGGATGAAAGTCTGTATCCAATTGGCACCGAGCGATTCGGCCGCCGCCTCGGTCTCCTCCGGTATCGCAGTTACTGCCGGAGCGAGCATCAGAACCGCGAAGGGCAGCATGTATTGGATGAGACCGAAAAGCACAGCGGGATAATTATAGATGAGCCTGAATGGTCCGATACCCAAAAAACTCAGTGCTTCGTTGACCAGGCCCTGATTGCCAAGGATGATCAGCCAGCCATAGGCGCGTACAACCTGGCCGATGAAGAAGGGCAGGAAGAGCGCTATCAGCAGTATTTTTCGCAATGCTGCGGACTTGGTTCGCACCATCACGTAAGCATAGGGCAGAGCAAGGACAAGCGTCATGGCGGTCACGATCAGCGATCCCGCAAAGCTCTTTACGGCTACATTTCTGAACAAGGGTTCGGAAAGCGCCCGGCGGAAATTGTCGAGCGAATAGCTTTCGGACATCAGGAAGGTCGTTGTGTCGAGCGTTCTGAGGCTTCCATCCGCAACCTGAAAAAGTCCAAGCACCAGAAGCCCGACCAGAAGGACGGCCGGAGCCAGCATGAGATAAGGCGTTATGCCCGCCAGCCGGCGCGGGAAAACCTTCTCTAGTCCCGTCTCCAGGACATCGAGCAGTCGCCAGGTCAAAGGATATGCGCGCATAGGACCCCGTTTCCATCGTCAAGGCGGTCATCCCTCCGGTGTCTTGACCGGCACCGGAGGGAAGCTCGATAGCTCAGCTTTGCATGATTGCCTTGAACTTGCCGAACCAGGCACTTTCGTTTTCGACCTGTATCTTGTTGGAGACACGAATGAGATGCTTGAAATCTTCCGGCGTCGTCGGGTAGGAGGGATCGCCGACCAGGTCGGCGGGCGGCGTCAAACCGGGTACGACCCCCGGCAGGCCGAGCCCGTCCAGCCATACCTGCTGGGCATCCTTGGTAAGCGCGTGATTGATGTACTGCTTGGCCCAATAGAGTTCATTTTCCGGCAGGCCCTTGGGAATCCACAGGCCATCGGTCTCAAACTTTGCTCCCTCCTGCGGCACGACCCACTTGATATCCACTCCGTTCTTCTTGGCCTCACGTGCGTTGGTCGAAATCGTGCAGGCAAGATCAATCTCGCCATTCTGGAACCAGTTGGTGAAATCCGGATCTTCACCCAGCAGCGGGCGCTGCTCTTTGACCTTGGTGATGAAGTCCCAGGCCGGTTGCATATTGCCGGGGATATCCTCGACCTTGCCGCCGCCGGCGACCTGGGCCGGGAAATGGAAGCCTATCCCGTCATTGTAGAGAGCAATACGGCCCTTGAACTTCGGATCGAGCAATGCCTTCCACGAGGTGGGTGGGCCATCTGGAAAAGCGCTTGGACGATAGGCCAGCACATAGACATAGCCGTAGGTATTGACGATCGGATAGCCATCAAGGCCGACCGGCTTTGCAAGCTCTGTCACCGTGGCAAGGTTGGACAGATCGGAAAGGTCCTCGGTCACGCCGCGAAGCGCCGATTTGGTGGCATTGGTGGTCGTATCCCAGTTAACGTGGATGGGCGGCACCCGCTTTTGCGTGACCGCGGCCCAGACCTTGGGCTGAATTTCGTTGTCTTCGGTCAAATCATGACGCACGGCAATGCCGGTCAGTTTCGTGAAGCTGTCGGAAACGCCCGCCTTGAGACTGTCGACCCAGCTCCCGCCCCAGGCCCGTACGATAATTTCCTTGGGTTTTTCCGGTTCAGCGGCAAATGCACGGGGCAAAGAGACCGTAGACAGGCCCGCGCCCGCAAGGGCAGCCACCGAGCCGAGCGAGGCGGTCGCGCCCAGAAACCGGCGACGCGTCAATTCTAACACTGGATTTTTCAGATCTTTCATTTTCATTCTCCTCTGGATTGCCGGTTTTCCGGATTATTCTGCGAAAACAAGTACGTCCCGCGCGTTCCAGCCAACGAACACTCGGGCTCCGGCCTCGAACTCGGCATGTTGCGACGGATCGTGGTCGAAGACGCGGATGGTGGCGTCCTGAAGGGAGGCAAGCCTGACCTCATAGACGACGCGCTCGCCCTCGAAGATGACATCCATGACGGAACCTGCGACAGTCGTTTGCAGATCATCGAGACGATCCGGCGTTGCGGCCACCCGAATTTGCTCGGCGCGAACTGCACCCTTCACGCTCTGGCCGGCGCTGGGTCGCACATCGGTGGCGACCCAGCGGCCACACAGCGGCTGAGTGCCTGCGATAAAGGCGACTTCAGAATCGGTAACGTCAGTCACCGAGCCGGACAGGAAATTCGTCACGCCGATGAAACCGGCCACGAAAGAATTGCTCGGCTGCCTGTAGGTGGCCGATGGTTTGGCATTTTGCTGGATGCGCCCCTTGTCCATGACGATGATCTCATCCGATACGACGAGAGCCTCGCGCTGATCATGCGTGACATTGATCGTCGTCACGCCAAGCTCGCGCTGGATGCGGCGGAATTCAAGCTGCATCTCTTCACGCAATTTGCGATCAAGCGCCGCCAATGGTTCATCGAGAAGCAGCAGATCCGGCTCGAAAACAAGGGCGCGGGCAATCGCTATGCGCTGCTGCTGGCCCCCGGAAAGCTCGTGTATGCGGCGGTTGGCGAACCCGCCGAGCTTCACAAGGTCGAGGTATTTAGCCACTCTGGCAGGAATGGTGCGGGCATCAAAGCGGCGCATTTTCAGCGGGAACGCAACATTCTGCGCGGCAGTCATGTGGGGGAACAAGGCGAGTTTCTGGAACACCATCCCGATCGAACGCTTATTCGGCGGCACGTGGCCGACAGGGATACCGTTGATGGCGATTTCACCGCTCGTCGGCGCCTGAAAGCCTGCAATCATCCGCAGCAATGTTGTCTTGCCCGAGCCGGAGGGTCCAAGGATCGTCAGGAATTTGCCTTCTTGCAAATCGAAAGAAGCGTCATCCACCGCGCGGTAGTCGCCGAAAACCATGTTGACGTTGCGCACAGATACGGCTGTTGAGCCAACAGGCCCTTCAACAGCAAGACGATCCAAGCCAGTTTCGGCAACCGCCATATCGTTCCCTTTATTATCGTCTTTGGCCTCAATTGACCGGATCACAAAGTCCTTGTCAACAAAAAGTATATACAACTACGTACAAGATCATCTGCAGCTTCCAGGCCCCTTTGGGCGCGGCAGGTCAGACTGACGCGAGGTAGCCCCCGTCCACTGCGATGCACTGCCCGGTGATATATCTTGATGCATCGGATGCAAGGAAAACGGCTGTTCCCTCAAGGTCGCTTAGATCGCCGAACCGGTTCAGGGGTATCTTACCAAGCATTGCTTCTTGCCACAGAGCATTTTCATAAAATACGTCCGTCATTGCGGTGCGGAAATAGCCAGGCGCAATGGCATTGACCCTGATGCCGAGCGGTGCCCATTCGGCTGCAAGTGCCCGCGTCATTCCCAAGAGCCCAGATTTCGAGGATCCGTAGGGAACGGCGGTCGGTATGCCGACATGCGACGTCAGCGAACAAAGATTGATGATGACACCGCTGCCCTTGACGTCGGCGATGGACTGCGCGGCGGCTCTTGCACAGAAGAAGGCTCCTTTCAGATTGGTATCAACGATCCGGTCCCACAGAGCCTCATCCACACGCAAGGATGGCCTCACTTCCTCGACACCGGCATTGTTCACAAGCACGTCGAGGCCGCCCAGGCATTTGACAGCCTCCGCCAGCGTCCGGTCAATCGCCTTGACGTCAGTCACGTCCAGCGCGAAGGGAAATGCGGATCGGCCAAGGGCCTGAATGCAGTCACTTGTTTCTTGTAAAGCCTGCTCACTGCGCGCTGTGATCGCCACATCCGCACCAGCGGTTGCGAGAGCCTTGGCAATCGTCTGACCGATCCCCCTGCTTGCGCCCGTGACGAGGGCCCGGCGTCCTGTCAGATCAAATTGTGATAAGTCATTCATATGCCCGGCCTCCCTGTCCGATTGAGTAAGTTGTGCCTCTTAAAAACCGACATGGCAAGCCGTCTTGTATATACAACCATATACAAAGGCGGATTTTCGGGTTAGTCAAGACGACAGGACCACAACACGGAGGATCAACCCCATGATCAATGCTTCCGATCTGGTGCGTGACGAAGTTCACGAACTTGCGCCTTATAATTCCGGCCTGACAGTGCGGGAAGTCAACGAGCGCTATGGCCCTGCGAAGATTGCAAAGCTCGCATCCAACGAAAACCCGTTGGGACCGAGCCCTGACCTTGACAGCATCACCATGGCAGATTCCGATTTGCTCCGCCTCTATCCAGATCCCGCCGGTGTCGAGCTACGTGAAGCGATCGCGGTCGCACTTGACGTTGCCTCGACCCAAATCATTCTCGGCAATGGATCGGAAGAGCTCATCTCCATTATCTGCCGTGCGGTCCTTCGCCCGAGGGATCGGGTCGTAACGCTTTATCCGTCCTTTCCTTTGCATGAGGACTATGCGGCCTTGATGGGCGCCAGTGTCGAACGCGTAAACGTCAAGGGAAACATGTCGGTCGATGTCGACACGTTCGAAAAGAAAATCGCTACGCCTGCCAGGATGGTGATCTTTTCCAATCCGATGAACCCCGTTGGAAGCTGGCTTGCGCCTGCCGAACTCAGCCGCGTGATTGCAGCGGCCGATAAAAACACCCTCATCGTTGTTGACGAGGCTTATGCCGAATATGCAGCCGGCGAGGACTATGTCTCCGCGATTGACCTTCTTAAGGGTTCACGTCGCCCATGGGTCGTGCTGCGGACAATGTCAAAGGCCTACGGTCTGGCCGGCCTGCGCATCGGCTATGGCGTCGTGGCTGATCCGGAATTTCGTTCTTTGCTCGATCGTGTCCGCACGCCTTTCAACGTCAACGCCATTGCGCAGGTATCTGCCGTCAAAGCGCTTGCGGACAGGCAGCACCTGCAACGCGTGGTTACACTTGCAGCAAGCGAGCGCCAACGCGTTCAAGCCTTTCTTTTGGCCAATGACTGGCCTGTCGCAGCCTCGAAAGGCAACTTTCTGTTTTTTGATTGCGCCGGGAATGCCGCCGACTTCGCGGAAGGCCTGTTACGATACGGTGTCATCGTTAAACCGTGGAAGCAGGCAGGATACGAAACATTCGTACGGGTCAGTGTTGGCTCGCCTGACGAGAACAACCAGTTTATGAGCGCTGTGTTGTCGTTGACGTCGCAAGACGTCAGCCATTCCAGCGCTATTGCTGACGGTTGACGCGACCAGCCCTCTTGGACCGGGCAGGAGGATCTGCCCAGCTCGGATTGCATGGTCGCCCGAGACCCAAGAGGATGGCCGGTGATCTCCCGTTCCGCAGGTGGGCGTCCGGGTAATGACCACTTAAACTTGCGCGATCCTGCCTTGGAATGGATGAGGGGGAAGTCGAAAGTCTGCGCATCGCTTGGCACCGCATCATGCCTTCCAGGTCATCATGAAGGCGGTTTCGTGCCCAAGGACGTTGCCGCCCAATGGGCGATACGAACGTCCCCGTTGACTCTGCCGTCACTGGTCATCTTGTTTCAGCGCCCAAAAAGCTAACAGCGGCGCATCGGTTGACCTCATGGCGTGTTTGATTTCGGGGACGTTATAGAAGGAGCCGCCGACGCCCGGTGAAAACCACCCGCCATCGCCTTGACGGAACTCACCGGGTGACAGGACGAGATATACCTCTTCGGGTGCGTGATTGTGATCCGGATAGCGGACATGTGGTGCCATCAGAGTAACGCCGAGCCAAATATCGCTGCGCTCTTCTAACCCTCCCGGTCCGATGATCATGGCATTGGCGTGCCCGTCAGCGAAATTCTTGCTTGCCGTTGCCTCGTTGGTCCGGCGCCGCCATTCCAGCCGCGGCTCAATTGCCTTGAACCGCGCGATCAGACGCTGAAGTGATTTGTGCGGCGTCTCGATGGAAAGCGCAGCCGCGAGATGGCTGCAAGCGGGTAGCCGCATGCCCATTCCCCGGCGCTGCGGGCAGGCGAGCTCAAGTGCCGCAAAAATCTGAAGAACAGCCACGCGCGCTTTTGTCGTCTGGGCGAACTGATCGAATGCGACGAACGCTGCATCAGCAAACAGTTGCAGGTTGTCATTGCGTTCAATCATTGAAGCACCTTTGGCAAGTTGAAGCGCCGGCGGAGCTGATCCGCAAAGTCAGATATCCTTGGCAATCCGCAGTCCGTCATAGACGGCGGCGTGGGTGTTGCGTGCAGCGACCGCATCGCCGATGCGGAACAATTGGAACGTGCCATGCGGGTTGGACGCGATTGACTGGGGCTTTCCGGCAAGAAGCTGATCATGCGATATTTCACCGAGGTTGCTGGAGAGCGGCTTGAGCTCAAAATAGAGCTCGTCGAGCGGGATTGTTCCATGATTGATGACGATCTGGTCCACTAGCCGCTGCTTGCTGACACCACCGTAGTCACTGCCCACATGAGCAATGATCTGGTTGCCGCTCCTTTCTGCAGCCTCGAGCCGGTACGTCACGGTGAAGGTCACGTCGAGCTTCTGCAGGGCGCGCATATAGGGCACGAGGTTCATTGCCATAACCTCCGGCGCAAACGAGCGATCCGGCGTCATGATTTCGACCTTCGCCCCGGCCGCGGCCAGCAATTCGGCAGCCTGGAGGCCGGCATGATCGCCAGCATCGTCAAAAATCAGAACGTTGGCGCCAGGTTTTACATCCCCTGAAAGGACATCCCAGGCCGAAACGACCAGTTCGTTGCCTTTTGACAAAATCTCGGTATGCGGAATGCCGCCTGTCGCGATGATCACGACGTCCGGATTTTCTGCCAAGACCACGTCCGCTTCCGCCCAGGTGTTGAAATGGAAAGTCGTTGCGAGCTTCTCACACTGGCCCATGCGCCAGTCGATGATGCTGATCATCTCGCGGCGCCGTTCACTTTGCGCGGTCAGGCGTATCTGCCCGCCCGGATCGTCCGCGGCCTCGAAGACCACGACCGCGTGGCCGCGCTCGCCTGCCACGCGTGCAGCCTCAAGACCAGCGGGACCGGCCCCCACGACAACAACTTTCTTGCGCAGGTCCGCCTTCTCGATGCTATGCGGCATGGTCAGTTCGCGGCCGGTTGCGGCATTGTGAATGCAATAGGCCGCTCCGCCCTGATAGATGCGATCGAGACAGTAATTGGCGCCGACGCATGGCCGGATATCGTCCTCACGCTTTTCAATTATCTTTCGAACGATATGCGGATCCGTCATATGGGCGCGCGTCATACCGACCATGTCGACCTTGCCAGCTGCGATGGCGTGCCGTGCGGTTGCGACATCGGGAATCTTCGCGGCGTGGAAAACCGGAAAGTTTGTTGCGGCGCGTATTTCGCCGGCGAAATCCAGATGCGGCGCGTTCGCCATTCCCTGGATCGGGATCACGTCGGTCAGGCCGGCGTCCGTGTCTATATGGCCGCGGATGATGTTCAGGTAGTCAATAAGGCCGCTTTGCTTGAGGCGCTTTGAGATCTCGAGACCTTCTGCCTTGCTGGTCCCGCCCGGGAGACATTCGTCCGCGGTGTAGCGAACGCCAAGGATGAAATCGTCGCCTGCCCGCTTTCGCATTGCCCTGAACACGTCGAAACAAAAGCGCAGGCGATTGTCGAGCGAGCCACCATAGGGACCATCGAGTTCGTTGGTGAGGGGAGAGGTAAATTGATCGATGAGATGGCCGTAGGCCTCCAGCTCGACACCATCCATGCCGCCAGCCTTCATGCGTTCGGCTGCGTCGGCAAAGTCCTTGATGATGCGCTCGATATCCCAGTCTTCAATTTTCTTGGGAAAGGCGCGGTGTGAGGCTTCGCGATGATGCGACGGTGCGACCACAGGCAGCCAATCGCCCTTATCCCAGCGCGTGCGTCGGCCCAGATGGGTGAGCTGGATCATGATGGCCGCGCCTTGATCGTGCACCGCGTCGGTCATGTCCCTGATCCAGGGAACAATCTCGTCCTTGTAGGCAAGAAGATTGTTGAAGACGGGCGGACTGTCCCGCGACACTGCCGCGGAACCCGCGGTCATGGTGAGGGCAACGCCGCCTTTTGCCCGTTCGACCGTATAGGCGCGGTACCGCTCCTTGGGCATCCCGTCTTCCGGATATGCTGGCTCATGGGACGTGACGATGATGCGGTTTCGAAGCGTCAAGTGCTTGAGCTGATAGGGCTGAAGAAGGGGATCGTTCGACATGCGCCTGCCTCCGGATTACAAAACATCTGCACAACCGCTAGGGTTAATGTACATTCATGTCAAGAGCGAGAACACATCAGTCTTCTTTTTTGACATAGATGTACATTTTGGTTGTGCCATGCTTCATATTTTGCTAGGAGGTCATCCCATGGAACAGAGTGTACACGACGGCGGTTGGCGCGGATCGCAGGAAGGGTGGCTGGAAGCGGCCTATGATGCCTTGCTGGAATCAGGCGTTGCTTCGGTGAAAATTCTGCCCTTGGCCAAAAAGCTGGGTCTGTCGCGTACGAGCTTTTACTGGTTCTTCAAGGATCGAGAGGAACTGCTTGCGGCCCTGGTGGCAAAATGGCGCGAGAAAAACACTGGCAACATTGTCAAGCAGTCGCAAGCCTATGCCGAGACCTTGGCAGAGGCGATGCTGAACGTCTTCGACTGCTGGCTCAATGCCGACCTGTTCGACGCGAAATTCGAGTTTGCCATACGCAGTTGGGCATTGAGTTCGCCCGAAATCCTCGGCGAAATCCAAAGGGCCGATCAGGTGCGCCTGGAGGCCCTCAAGCGCATGTTTGTTCATTTTGGCTATTCGGAGCCGACCGCCGATGCGCGCGCCCGAACGACATATCTGGTGCAGATCGGATATATTTCCATGCAATCAAAGGAAGATATCGCGATCCGTATGAAGCGAATTCCTGAATATATCGCCATCTATACCGGCCAAATCCCCCAGCAGAGAGAGCTTGATCGGTTCTTCTCAAGGCACGGCTACAAACCAGATGAGGGGCGAGACAAATGAGCGGATCGGTGCGTATTGGTATTGTCGGCGGAGGTGGGTGGCTCGGGCGAGCAATCGCAGGGTCGATCCTCGAAGCCGGCCTGGCCACTCCCCAGTCCCTTGCCCTTTCCTACCGCAGTCAGCAAGCTGACCGACTTGCCAGCGCTTTCTGGACCACCGACAACCAGGCTCTCGCGGACCGATCGGATGTGATCTTGCTGTCTGTTCGCCCTTTGGACTGGGCGAACCTGCCACTCCACGCCAATGGCAAGCTCGTGATATCGGTGATGGCCGGAATTCGCTTGTCGGCGCTTTCGCAACATCACCATAGCGCACGCGTCGTGCGGGCATTGCCGAATGCGGCGGCCGAAGTCAAAAATTCCTATACGCCCTGGATCGGCTCCAAGGGCGTCACCGACGAGGATCGCGCAATCGTTCGGGCGATCTTTGAGGCCTGCGGAATCCAGGATGAGGTTTCGCAGGAAAGCCATATTGACTATTTGACCGGCTTGACCGGCTCGGGCCCGGCTTTTCCGGCCCTTTTGGCCGCCGCAATGATGAAGGATGCCCTCGCCCATGGACTGCCGGCCGACATTGCCAGTCGTGCAGTCAATACCGTTGTGAAGGGTGCCGGCCGACTTCTGGAGCACCAGGACCAATCCGCCGATGACATCGTGGAAGCCTTTTTAAACTACCGCGGCACGACCGCGGCGGCCATCGAGCAGATGCGCGAGGCAGGGTTCGACCGTGCGGTCGCCACGGGCCTCAAGGCAGCGTTCAGGAAATCGGTGAGCATGGGAGATGCTGCCGAGCACACTTAAGCGGGAAATGCGCGGCGCCCCGCCCTGTCTTTGAACCAGGCCGCAAAACCGAGGGAACAATAATGAAAAAACTACTTGCGTCTACCAGTCTGGCCGTTGGCCTCTTAGGAGGAGCTTCCTTTGCCAGCGCTGCGGAATGCGGCACGATTACAATCGCCAGCATGAACTGGCAAAGCGCCGAGGTTCTCTCCAATCTTGACAAGATCATCCTGAACGAGGGTTACGGCTGCCAGGCAGATATCACGGTCGGTGACACGGTTCCAACGATCACCTCGATGGCCGAAAAGGGCCAGCCGGACATTGCGCCCGAAGCATGGGTTGATCTCCTGCCGGAAATTGTAAAGAAAGGAACGGACGAGGGCAAGATTGTCCAGGTCGGTTCGCCGCTGCCCGACGGTGGCAATCAGGGTTGGTGGATTCCAAAATATTTTGCCGATGCCCACCCTGACATCAGGACCATACCGGACTTGCTGAAACATCGCGAACTTTTTCCTGATCCGGAGGACCCATCGAAGGGCGCGATCTTCAATGGCCCCTCGGGATGGGGTGGCACGCTGGTGACCACGCAACTCTATAAGGCTTTTGACGCGGAAAAGGCTGGCTTCAAACTCGTCGATACCGGTTCGGCTGCCGGCCTCGATGGTTCCATTGCCAAGGCTTATGAGCGCAAGCATGCCTGGGTTGGTTATTACTGGGCGCCGACCGCGCTGCTTGGCAAATACCCTATGGTGAAGCTTGAGGCAGGTGTTCCTCATGACCCTGCAGAGTGGAAACGCTGCAACACCGTAGCCGACTGCCCCGATCCGAAACCCAATGCATGGCCGATCGACACCATCGTGACACTGCTGGCCAAGCCTTTCTCGGAAAAAGCTCCTCCGGAAGTGGTCGACTATCTGAAGAAACGCTCCTGGAGCAACGATACGGTCAACAAGCTGATGGCCTGGATGAGCGACAATCAGGCGACCGGCGAAGACGGCGCCAAGCATTTCCTGAAGGAAAATAAGGACGAATGGACCAAGTGGGTCTCGCCGGAAGCAGCCGGGAAAATCGAAGCTTTTCTCTGATCGTCGCTGTTGCGGTGCGCCAAGGCGCACCGCATCCACTTGCCGATAACGATAAAAAGACGTGCCACGGCTTCTTTATAAACGAGGGGAACCCGCATGGAATGGTTTTACAGATTTCCAAATATGAACGACGACACGTTGCGCAACCTGAAAAAGGCGATGGACGAGGGTTTCAAGGCTTTCACCCGTCAATACGGCGATGTCATCGAGTCGTTTTTTCAGCCCCTGCAATATTTCCTCATTCAAGCAGAACGCTTTATGACGACAACGCCATGGCCAGTGATGATCGTACTCATTGGCGGGATTGCATGGATTGCCAGTCGCAATTGGAAGATCGTGGGCGGGACTATCCTGACCCTCCTCCTGATCGGTTATTTCGATATGTGGAGCGATGCCA
>NZ_PGGN01000002.1 GCF_003010935.1 Phyllobacterium endophyticum | reverse complement strand
GGGCGACGTTTCGACCTTGAAGGATGATGTTATCGTGGTGAGAGGAGACGTCTCGACCCTCAAGGGAGACGTTTCCACTGTCCAGGGCGACGTTTCGACCTTGAAGGATGATGTTATCGTGGTGAGAGGAGACGTCTCGACCCTCAAGGGAGACGTTTCCACTGTCCAGGGCGACGTTTCGACCTTGAAGGATGATGTTATCGTGGTGAGAGGAGACGTCTCGATCCTCAAAGGAGATGTGTCAGGCCTGAAAGGAGACTCGGCGGGTTTGAAGGATGATGTCTCAGGAGTGAAGGGAGATACCATCAGTTTGAAAGAGGGATTAGCTTATCTCAAAGGCAGAATCGAAAATCTTCCCACGATGCTGCAACTCCTCGGTTTTGTATTGGCGATATTTGCCATGGCTGGGTTCTTCAAATATTTTACGCCATAATAAGCCAAGTCGGACCACTTGGCCTTGCCGGCACGCTGCTCGCTTTCTCCCGTCGTCACTGATCAACTAGGACGCCTGAAATCCAGCCCCTTGAATGCTGTTCCGGCCACGATAATCCAGCCGAGAATGAGCAACGAGCCGCCCAGCGGTGCGGCAAACGGAAAGAGGCGGTGGCTTGCAAACTCAAGCGAGATGAGATCGCCGACAAAGAACAGCAAGCCGAGCGCAAGGGCAACTCCGCCGAACAGGGCGGCACGGTTGAGTTTCGCCAACAGGGATAGAGCCAGAAACGCCGGAGCATGAATGAATAAAATCGGCGCGATGGTGCTCATGTGGCCTGCGCCGCCATGCGCCGCAGCGGCATAGGCAGCAATTCCAGAAGCGCCAAACAGTCCGCCCAAGCTCGCGAAGATCCGGTTGATTTCCAAGTTGTTGTTCTCCGTGTTCAGCCTCGTTGGCGCGAGTTTCTATTTTACGCGGGCTAGAGCTTGCGGAAGCTGCTGTTCGAAAAAGTCGAGTTCATCGCGGAGTCCGACACTCACCCGGATGCAGCGATCCAGTACAGGTGCCATCGGCTTGCGCACGAAAACGTCATTCTCGATCAGTCCATTGAGCACGGCGAGGGCATAGGGGCCGTCCCGTCCGCAATCGATCGTGACGAAATTCGTGGCTGAGGGGATAGCGTGGAGACCATTATCTGCCGCAATCCCGGCGATACGCTCGCGCCCGGCGATGATCCTGCCCACCGCATTGCGCAAATACTCTTGATCCGCCAGCGCTGCCAACGCAGCAATTTGCGTCAGCCTGTTCATCCCGAAGTGGTTACGGATCTTGTCGAATGCGAGGATTGGCCTGTCCGCCCCGATAGCATAGCCGCATCGCATTCCTGCCAGTCCGTATGCCTTGGAAAACGTTCGCATGCGCAGAACGTTGCTTCGCCCAACATGGATAGGCGGCAAGGCATCTGTTGGCGCGGTTTCGCCATAGGCCTCGTCGAGAATCAGCATCGTGGTTTCGGGCAGCGCGTCGATGAAGTGTTCGATCTCCGCCGCATCCCACCATGTTCCCATCGGATTGTCAGGATTGGAGAGATAGACGAGTGGCGCACCTTCGCGCTTCACTGCTGCAAGCAGGGCTTGAAGATCTTCGCGGTCTTCACGATAGGGAACGGTAACCAGCCGGCCACCGAACCCGGCGACGTGAAAATTGAACGTCGGATAGGCGCCAAGTGATGTGACGACTGGCGTGCCTTCCCGTACATATTGGCGCACGGCCAGCCCAAGCAGGGTATCAACGCCTTCACCGACGACAACATTGGCAGGTTTGACGCCCAGGTGCTTCGACAATGCCTGTTTCAGTTCGAAATTCTCTGGATCGGCATATTTCCAGGCCTCACCCGCCTGATCTCGCATGGCGGCAATGACTGACGGCGCCGGGCCGAAGCCGCTTTCATTGGCACCGAGGCGCGCTTTGAAAGGCCGTCCGCGTTTGCGCTCCAGCGCTTCGGGTCCGACGAAGGGCACGGTTGAGGGGAGATTATCGATCAGGGGGATCAGCAGCGGTTCCATGGCCACAGCGATATCAGTTTTTCCGCTGGCGAAAAGCAAAATTTCACTCATTTTACGCCAGCCTTCCCGCCGTCCATACATGCGCAGAGCGGGCCGGGGCGGAACCAAATCACGGGCGCGGGGTTTTCCCTCCACTGTGGACAAGCAGGTTCAACAGAGAGGCAAGATAATGAAAACGGTTCTTTTAGTTACTGCAGCAGCATTCATGGCCAGCGCCGGCCTGGCGAGCGCCCAGGACAGTGTCGTCGTCGAAGTGCCACAGTCGGCCCGCGAATATGTCATCGCCCATCCAGCCGATCCGGTTGTGATCGAGGGTGACCTGTCGCAGGGCTATGTGGTGCCTGAAAGCGTCGTGGTGCGGCCGATTCCGGAAAGCCCGGGCTACGGATACATCTATGTTGAGGGCCGTCCTGTGATCGTCTCCATGGAGAACCGTCAGGTCGTATATCTGTCTGAGGGCTCAATGGAGGTTCCTGACGATGTGGTCTCCTATATCGAGACCAATCCCACCGACCCCGTGGTCATCGAAGGTGATCTTACGATGGGAACGGTAATTCCGGCCGATATCCCGCTGGTCGCTGTACCCGATCAGCCCCGCTATTCCTATGTATATGTGCAGGATAGACCGGCTTTGGTTGAAACCGGCACGCGGCGCGTTGTCTGGGTCCGATAAGTCACACTGGTCTGGTGCACCCGCACGCTGTGAAAGGCGAGCGGGTGTTTTCTATGGACGATGCCGATAATAGCGATAGCGATAACGATTGTCGTAGAGGATCAATGGGGTATTGAACTGCATTTGCTCCAATTGGGCGCGGCTGGCCGCGCGCCGGTCGAGATCCAGGTCTAGCAGGCAATTGGCAAAGGCGTCCGTCCCGCGGCGGAAGCCATAGGATGAACAGGTTTGGCCGTCGATCGCGCGCCGCTCTTCCGGGGTCATCGACACACAGCCCGCAATGAGAAGTGTGAGCAAAATCGCTGAACCAGTCAAAAGTTTCATGGGGTCCTTACCGGCCAAGGCTAAATACATGCGTGAAAATCACTGGACAGGTTTGAAATGTCGCCGCCCGCTTTCTTCGCGCTCTCGGTCATGGCGTTCCACAGTGGCGATGAGTGAGGCGAAATAACCATATCCGACCAAGAGAGTACCTAGGACGACCGATGTGAGCAGATTGGCCAATTCATTTGTCATCTGAACCCTCGTGCTGACGTGAACTTGCCGGTTATACGTAGTCCATACGAGGCCATTAGCCAACAGAGGCTCGAGACGGCCACAAATATCCAGCGACGAGAATCGTAATCCAGAGTTATCTCGGGATTGTTCATCAATATCGCTGCAGGTCCTATAAAGCCAACCAGAATCGTTGCTGTCGCACGCCGATCCAGCGACGCAGAAAAGTACTTAACTATCTCATTGTCACGAACTCGCGCATCGACATCGCCGCCCATCGTCTGTTCCTGGCGGAAAACAAAGCAACACTATCCCAATTATAGGGACGTTTCATAGCCAGACTTTGGTTGAATACAGACGTTACGGGGTGCTGCCGTCAGGTCGCGAGAAACACACCGGCAATCATGAAAATCACAACAATGCCCGCCAGGATCGGCAGCATCGAGAAACCTGAAGAGGTGGGCTCGTGTTTCAATACCAATTCGGCAAAGCGAGCAGGATGGTGGCTGCTATCTGGGTACAGACGACGAACGTCACGAACGGAATAAACCCGTCGCTTATCTTGCGGTTATCATTTGCTGCGGCAAAGCTCATAAGGACTGCTCCCGATTGGACGATCCTCGCAAGTGGTGAGAGGATCATGATCGTCAGTGCCGAATTTCGGCTTGGTCACGCAACTGTAACAGTTTGAAACTTTTTGTCACCCAAAAAGTTCTCTTCAACTGTTCAACTTGGCCGTGAAAACCGTTTCCGGCAGATCCGATCTTGCTGCGTCAATACAGAACATTCTTAAGTTTCAGTTGTTTGCAACGGCGGCGCGAAAGCTGTGCAAGCTCCGCGCCGCGGTATTTTTTGTTACTCTGCGGGCACTGCCGTCGGCGCAATCGTGCCCGAATTGTGACCGGTCTCGCCGGCAAAGTTGCTGCCGTGGGTAGAATGCCTGAGCGGACGGTTGCCCGTCAGGCTGCGAACCAGCACGTAAAACACCGGTGTCATGAACAGTCCGAACAATGTCACGCCGATCATGCCGGCGAACACCGCGACACCCATCGCGCTGCGCATTTCAGCACCGGCCCCTGTCGATGTGACGAGCGGCACCACACCCATGATGAATGCCAGCGACGTCATCAGGATCGGCCGCAGCCGCAATCTGCTCGCTTCGATCACAGCCTTGAATGGCGTCGACCCGGCAAACTCCAGCTCCCGAGCGAACTCCACGATCAGGATGGCATTCTTGGCCGATAGTCCAACCAGAACGATGAGTCCGATCTGCGTGAACACGTTGTTGTCGCCCGCCGTCAGCCAGACGCCGGCAAGAGCGGCCAGCAATCCGAGCGGCACGATCATGATGATCGACAGCGGCAGCGACAGGCTTTCATACTGCGCGGCCAGAACGAGGAACACGAGCAGGATCGACAGCGGGAAAATAAGGTAAGCTGAATTGCCGGCGATGATCTCCTGATAGGTCAACTCGGTCCACTCGAAGCCAATCCCGGGCGGGAGTGTTTCGGCGGCGATCTTTTCCACCGCAGCGCGCGCCTGGCCCGAGGAGTAGCCGGGCGCCGCATTGCCGTTCACATCGGCCGCAAGGAAGCCGTTGTAACGCATGGCGCGATCCGGGCCGGCGCTGGAAGAGACGTTGACGAGCGCCGACAACGGGATCATTTCACCCGAACCGGAGCGCACCTTCAGGTCACCGATGTCTTCGGCCTTGGCCCGGAAGTCGGATTCGGCCTGCATGCGGACGGAGTATGTGCGCCCGAACTTGTTGAAGTCGTTGACGTAGACCGAACCAAGATAGATCTGCAGTGTGTTGAAGATTTCCGGCAGCGAGACGTTGAGTTGGCGTGCCTTTGCACGATCAACATCGGCATAGAGCTGGGGAACATTGATCTGGTAGCTTGTAAATAGACCCGTCAATTCCGGCGCAGTAGCCGCCTTGGCGAGGAACGCCTTCGTGGCATCGTCAAGAGCCTGATAGCCGAGACCATTCCGGTCTTCGATTTGCAGCTTGAACCCGCCGATTGAGCCAAGCCCCTGGACCGGAGGCGGCGGGAAGACCGCACTGAACGATTCCTGAATGCCGGCAATCTGCTGATTGAGCGCCATTGCGATCGCGCCAGCGCTCAGATCCGGAGTTGTGCGCTCTTCGAAAGGCTTGAGCGATACGAAGACGACGCCTGCGTTGGAGCTGTTGGTGAAACCGGCGATGGATAGGCCCGGGAAAGCGATCGTGCTTTGCACGCCTGGAATTTTGAGCGCCATGTCACCGATGCGCCGGACGACCGCTTCTGTCCGGTCGAGCGTCGCGCCATCCGGCAGCTGGGTGAAGCCGACGAGATATTGCTTGTCCTGCGGCGGCACGAAACCGCCCGGTACGCTCTTGAACATGAAGGCCGTTGCACCGATCAGAACGAGATAGATGCCCATCATGATCGTCTTGCGCGAGATCACGCCGCGTACACCCTTGCTGTAGCCGTTGGCGCCACGCGTGAACACTGCATTGAACCCGCGGAAAAGCCAGCCCAGCGTCAAGTCCATGAAGCGCGTCAGGCGATCTTTCGGCGCATCGTGCCCCTTCAACAGCAAGGCTGCGAGGGCAGGCGATAGTGTCAGGGAGTTGAATGCCGAGATAACCGTCGAGATGGCGATCGTCAGCGCGAACTGCCGGTAAAACTGCCCGGTCAGTCCGGTGATGAAGGCGAGGGGGACGAACACCGCCACGAGAACGAGTGCAATCGCGATGATCGGCCCGGAAACCTCGCGCATCGCCTGGATCGTCGCCTGACGCGGCGCCAGGCCGTTCTCGATATTACGCTCGACATTCTCCACCACCACGATGGCATCGTCGACAACGATGCCGATGGCGAGGACAAGACCGAACAGGCTGAGTGCGTTGATCGAGAAGCCGAACAGATGCATCACCGCAAACGTTCCGACAATGGATATCGGAACCGCGATGAGCGGGATGATCGATGCACGCCATGTCTGCAGGAAGAGGATGACCACGAGCACGACCAGCAACACGGCCTCAAGCAGCGTGTGGATGACCGCTTCGATCGAAGCGCGGACGAACTGGGTTGTATCGTAGACGATCTCGTAATCCACGCCTTCCGGCATGGTCAGCTTCATCTCGTCCATCGCGGCACGAACTTCGTCGGCGATCTGGATCGCGTTCGAGCCCGGTGCCTGGAAGATCGGGATGGCGACGGCGCTCTTGTTGTCGAGCAGCGAGCGTAGCGAATAATCTGCTGCTCCAAGCTCGATACGGGCGATGTCGCTCAGATGGGTGATGGCGCCATTGGCGGCGGTTTTGACGATGATCTGACCGAATTCTTCTTCCGATTGCAGCCGTCCTTGGGCATTCACCGTCAGTTGCAGGTCGACATCGTTCGAGTTGGGCGAAGCACCGATCGTGCCGGCGGCGGCCTGGACGTTCTGCGCGCGGATCTCGTTCAGAACGTCCGTCGCCGAGAGGCCAAGTTCGGCCGTCTTTTGTGGATCGAGCCAGACGCGCATTGAATAATCGCCTGACCCGAACAGCTGCACGTCGCCGACACCATTGATGCGGGCGAGGCGGTCCTTGATGTTGATCAGGGCGTAATTGCGCAGATAGGTTATGTCGTAGCGGTCATTGGGAGAGATCAGGTTGACCACGAGCATCAGGTCCGGAGAGCTCTTTACCGTGGTGATCCCGAGGCTGCGCACCTCTTCCGGCAGGCGTGGTTCGGCCTGGGAGACGCGGTTTTGCACCAGCTGCTGCGCTTTGTCCGGATCGGTGCCGAGCGCAAACGTGACAGTCAGCGTCATCTGGCCGTCGGCTGTTGCCTGGCTGCCCATGTAGAGCATGCCCTCAACGCCGTTGATCTGTTCTTCCATCGGCGTTGCGACAGTCTCGGCAATGACTTTCGGGTTTGCTCCCGGATATTGTGCCCGCACCACGATGGATGGGGGCACAACGTCGGGATATTCCGAAACGGGCATGGTCGTCAGCGAGATGAGACCGCCAAGGAATATGATGAAAGAAAGAACGCCCGCGAAGATCGGGCGATCAATGAAGAAGTTGGAAATGTTCATATCAATTCCGCCTGCCCGATGAAGGGCTCTGAATTATTGTTTGACCTTGGCCTGATCCGCCAGCGCCTGCAGGTCTGGAGCCTTGCCGCCCATCGCCACCATCTCCGGGGCGACGAGTGAGCCTGGGCGAATGCGCTGCAGGCCGTTGACCACGATCTTGTCATCCGCCTGCAATCCAGCCGTGACGATCCGCAAACCATCGGTCCTCGCGCCAAGCGAGATTTCGCGGTATTCGACGACGTTCTGGGGGTTTACGACCATGACGAACTTCTTGTTCTGATCTGTTCCTACAGCCTTTTCGTCGACCAGCAATTCATTGTGCTCGTTGGCTTGGCCCATGCGAACCTTCGCGAACTGCCCTGGAATTAGCTTACCATCGGCATTGTCGAAGACAGCGCGAACCTTGACCGTGCCACTTGAGGCGTCAACGCTGTTATTGATCAGTTGCAGCTTGCCGGAGATACCGTCCCTGCTGTGAACATCCATCTGAACGGGGATTCGGTCGACGAAGTCGCGGCTGTTCAAGCCTTCCGGAAGATCGGCAAGCGCATTGGCAACGACGTTCTCATCAGCCTCGAAACTTGCATAGATCGGGCTGATCGATACCAGCGAGGTCAAGAGCGGCGAGCTTGGTCCCGCGGCGATCAGATTGCCCGGCGTGATCTCGATACGGCCAACGCGGCCGCTGATCGGTGCGCGTATATCCGTCCAGTCAAGGTTGAGCATCGCGGTCTGGAGAACGGCCTTCGCCGCTTCGAGATCCGCCTGCGCGCTGATCTGAACATTCAGGCGCTGGTCGTAGTCGCTTTGCGAAGCGAAGCGCGAGGTCACAAGCTGCTTGCCGCGAGCAAGCTCGCCCTTTGCATAGGCAAGTTTTGATTCTGCGGCTGCCACCTGTGCCTTTGCACGTGCGACTTCCGCCTCGTACGGCGCAGGGTCGATCTTGACCAGGAGGTCGCCCTGCTTGACGATTGCACCTTCCTTGAAGGCAACCGACTGGATGGCGCCGGCAACGCGTGAGCGAACATCCACCTGGTCGACTGCCTCGAGTCTTCCCGAGAACTCGCTCCACCGTGTGACAGGCTGGGACTTCACGACCGCAACTGAAACAGGGGTGGCTGGCGCGGGCGCCGCCTGGCTTTTCTCGCCTTCCGCGTGGCTCTGCTGCATGTCGAGAAGATAAGTCCCGCCCGCTGTCGCAAGCGTGAGAACCAGGGCGCTGGCGTATAGGCTTTTTCTTAGAGTGCTGATTGACATCGTGGTCATCCTGCTTTGAAGTTTCCGCCAATGGGAGGAGTGGCGAATCCGAATTCGAACATCGAATTGAGCATTGACGTTATATACCGATCGGTATAGAACGGCTGATATAAGGCGGCGATGCAACAGCTGTCAATGGAATTTTATACCGGTCGGTATAATTCTTTTAGGGAGTAATGTCCATGGGGCGGCCCAGGGAATTTGATGCGGATGATGCCTTGCAGACGGCTTTGGAGCTATTCTGGCGGAAGGGCTATGAAGGCACGTCCATCACTGACCTGACCGATGGCATGGGTATCACCAAGCCAAGCCTCTACGGAACTTTCGGCAACAAGGAAGAGCTGTTCCGCATGGCGCTGCAGCGCTATGAACAAAATTACATGTCCTTCTTCTGGAAGGCGCTTGAACAGCCGAGTGCGCGCGTGGTCGCGCTTGACGTACTCCATGGTTTTGCCGATGCCCAGACGGAAGAGTGCAATCCCGGTGGATGCCTTGGTATCAATGCCGCGATGGGGTGCAGCGAGGCCGCGGAAGCCATACAGAAGACGATCATCGAGCGTCGCCAGGTGGCGCAGAAGGCGCTGGCCCGGCGCTTCGAACGGGCCAAGCGCGAGGGCGATCTGCCCGCTGACAGTAATCCGGACGATCTCGCACGCTACCTCCTGACCATTGCTCAAGGGACCGCAGTCCAGGCGTCGAGTGGCGCAGCCCGCGATGAAATTTACCGGCTTATCGACATTGCCATGAAGTCCTTTCCGGGGTCGAACTAGAGGAAGTTCATCCTCGGCGGGCAGGGGTGGATTACGTTAGCCTGTTCCGGAACAACCAGGCGGAGAAGGGCAGGGTGACCGCAGCGATCGCTACAAGAGCGAGCATCTCCGGCAGCAATTGGCTCAACCCCGCGCCTTCGAGGTAAACCTGGTGCGTGATGCTGATGGCATAGCGCAACGGATTGATCAATGTCAGGTATTGCAGGATTTCCGGCATGTTGCCTATGGGCGCCGTGAGACCCGACAGCAGCATGAACGGCATCAGCAGTATGAACGAATAGATCATTGCTTGCTGCATATTGCCGGCAAGCGAAGAAATGAAGAGCCCGATACCCACCGCCGCCGCGAGGAAGAGCACAAGGCCAAGATACAAGATGAAATAGGATCCGGCGAAAGGTATCTGGAACCATAGCTGCGCTACGAGCAGGATGGTCGTCGCCTGGGAAAGTCCGACGAGCATGGATGGAAGTGCTTTTCCTACCATTATTTCGGATGGCCGGAATGGTGTAACCAACAGCTGGTCGAATGTACCGGCTTCGCGTTCGCGGGCTACGGACATTGCCGTCAGCATCAAAGTCATCATCATCGTGATCGTGCCGATCAATGATGGAATCATGTACCAGCGCGTTTCGAGACTGGGATTATACCAGGCGCGGGTCGTGACCTTGACACCACTGCTCGTTTCCTGGCCATTCTGTGCGCGCCACTGGGTCGTGAAATCCGTTGCGATCGTGCTTATATAGCTCTGCGCGGTGCCAGCAGTATTGGAATTGCGCCCATCGGCTATGACCTGCAATTTCGCGGGCATTCCCGCCATCAGCCGTCTTTCGAAATCCTCATCGATGACCACGACCAGAAGGACGCGCGCGTCGTTGATGTACTCGTTGATATCCGCCGTCCGCTGCAATGTGGCAACGCGGCTGAAAATACCGGAACCGTCCAGCTTTGCGACCAGCTCGACGGATGCTGCGCTGTGATCGTGGTCAAGCAACGCATAGGGCACATTGTTGAGATCGTAACTCGCCGCATAGCCGAAGATCAGACATTGCAGGATGGGCGGAAGCACCAGCACGAAACGGCTCTTGGGATCCTTGAACATCGCCAGCAATTCCTTGCGGATCAGCGCGATTATGCGGAAGAATGATTCTCTCATGACCGCCTCATCCGAGCTTTTTGCGGGTGGCGAAGACGCTTGCGGTCATCAGAAACGTTGCCATGGCCGCAAGCACGGCAGCATTGGGCAGGATAACGGCCCAGATATCCCCGGCCAGGAACAGGGTCTGCAGTACGCTGACGAAATAGCGCGCTGGAAAAATGTAAGTGAAACCCTGAATGACAGGTGGCATGCTTCTGATGTCGAACATAAAGCCTGAAAGCATCATCGCCGGCAGGAAAGTGATGATCAGCGTGATCTGGCTCGCCACGAACTGATTCTTGGTGAGCGACGAGATCAAGAGCCCGATGCCTAACGCTACCAGCAGGTATAGCATCGATACGATGATCAATATCCACAGCGATCCGCGCAAGGGAACACCAAACAGCAACTGGCTGCCGATGACCGAGAGGGCCAATCCCAGCATGCCAAGCACGAAGTATGGAACGGTCTTGCCAAGCAGGATTTCTCCTGGCCGCGCAGGCGTCACGAACAGCGCTTCGAATGTGCCGCGCTCCCATTCGCGCGCTATTACAAGTGCCGTCAGCAATGCGCCGATCAGCGTCATGACAAGTACGATCAGCCCCGGCACCAGAAAATAGGTGCTGTCATTGGCAGTGTTGAACCAAAGCCGTGTCTGAAGATCGATGGATGCGCCTGTGTTCAATGGCTTGCCCTCGGAGGCTTCCCGCGCCAGCCAGGTGCCGATAGCCCCCTGCGCATAACCCAGCGCTATACGCGCCGTGTTGGCATCGCTGCCATTGACGACGACCTGAATCTCCGCCGTACCGTTCTGTACGTCGCGGGCAAATTGCGGCGGAATGCGCACGATGCCGCTCACTGTCTTGTCGGCAAGCAGCCGTTCTGCCTCCGCCATGGTCTTGACCGGGTGCGTCTGAAAATAATCCGACAGTTCGAAGCCGGAAACCGCCGCGCTCGCCTCTGCCGATGATTCCTCCATGACCAATGCTACCGGCAGGTTTTTCAGATCGAACGAAAGGCCATAGCCGAACAGGATCAACAGGACCATCGGCATGACAATCCCGACGGCGATGCTGCTTGGGTCGCGCACCACCTGCCAGCTTTCCTTGCGAACCAGCGCGAGTATCCGGCGCAGGCTGCCGCGTTTGGACGCGGTCATGGTTACGCTGCCTCCCTTTTATCGCGGCGGGATTCCTCGACGATGGCGATGAAGGCATCCTCCATGTTCGGTTCTTCGCCATCCTTCGGCTTGGCATGACCGCGGATTTCGGCGGGCGTACCCTCCGCAAGATTACGCCCCGCATCAAGAATGATGATACGGTCGCAATATTCTGCCTCCTCCATGAAATGTGTGGTGACGATCACCGTTACGCCTTGCTCGGAAAGCGCGGTAATGCGCCCCCAGAATTCGCGCCGGGCAAGCGGGTCGGCACCGCTGGTTGCTTCGTCGAGAAACAGAATGTCCGGCTCGTGCAGCAGCGCCGCGGCCATGGCGAGACGCTGCTTGAAACCGCCGGGTAATTGTCCGCTCGGCAGCGTCGCAAGTTCGCCAAGCTCGAACTGCTCTTTCGACCACGCGATTCGATCGCGCTTCTTCTGGCCTCGCAAACCATAGGCACTGGCGAAGAAGTCGAGATTTTCATCGACGGAAAGATCGCCGTAGAGCGAGAATTTCTGCGCGACATAACCCAGCTTCTGCCGCGCCTCCGCCCGCGAGGTGCGCAGATCCGCCCCGGCGACCCGCAGGGCGCCGCTGGTTGCCGGCATCAGCCCGCACAGCATGCGAAACGTCGTGCTTTTCCCGGCGCCGTTGGGCCCGAGCAGGCCGTAGATCTCGCCGCGGTTCACCTGAAAGCTGACATGGTCGACAGCGGTGAAATCACCGAACTTGCGCACAAGATCGTGGACTTCTACCGATATCTCGTCGCCGCCTGCACTCTTCGGCCTGTCCAGTGCCACTTCGCTGGAATGGCTCTTGGTGGCGACTGCGCTGAAAAGCACCATGAAACCGTCCTCGAAACGCGCCCGGGTTGGCTGCAGGTCGACTGCTTTTCCGTCGATTCCGATGTCGCCCGTGAAGTCCGGCTGCCTTACGACGCGAACCTTGCCTGCCTCCGGCACCGCATCGACCACGCCCTCCTGGCGAAAGAGCCGCGCTTGCAGCGATCGTGCGTTCGTGCCTTTGCCGGGCGTGGCGATGAAGACGCAATCCTTCGCGGTTGCGGTGATTTCATCGGGCTTGCCCTGCGCCAGAACCTTGCCCTGGTGCATGACGACGGCATGGTCGCAAAGCTCCGCCTCATCGAGATAGGAGGTGCTGACAACGACCGTCAATGCATCATCGTGCACGAGCTTGGTGACGATCTCCCATAATTCCCGCCGTGACAGCGGGTCGACGCCCACCGTCGGCTCATCCAGAAGAAGAAGTTCCGGCGAGCGCACCAGCGTGCAGGCAAGACCGAGTTTCTGCTTCATTCCGCCTGAGAGCTTGCCAGCAAGCCGCTGGGTAAAGCGGCCCAAATCGGTCATTTCCATCAGCCGCGGATATATTTCCCTGCGCTCTTCGCGGGTGATGCCATGCAGGTCAGCATATAAATCGAGATTCTGCTGGACGCTCAAATCCTCGTAAAGGCCGAACTTCTGCGGCATGTATCCAATCCGGTTCTGGATCGTCTGCGGGTCGGCCGCTACATCGACACCGAGCACCGAGAGTTCGCCGCTATCGGCAACCATCAGCCCGGCGATCAGCCGCAGCAGAGTGGTCTTGCCTGCACCGTCCGGACCTACGAGCGCGGTCAGCGTGCCTTGACGGGCTTCAAAAGAAACACCCTCCAGCGCTTTGACAGTCTCTCCCGTATCGCGGCGGAAGCTCTTGTGGATGGTCCGCGCCGTAACGGGATTGGCTGGCGCGGTCGCCGTCATGGCGTTGCCTTGCGACCGGAACTCTGGGGCAGGGGCTTTGGCGCCGCATCGGGCAGCAGCTTCACGGTTGCAGGCATGCCGAGCCGTAGCAGATCATCCTGGTCCGCGACGAAAACCCGCACTTCATAGACAAGACTTGACCGCAAATCTTCCGTCTCTACGGTCTTGGGGGTAAATTCGGCAATTGGCGAAATGAACCCCACCCAGCCATCGAGGGGCCGGTCGGGAAAACTGTCGGAAGTAATCCTGGCTCGCATGCCGGAGCGCACATGCCCCAGATTGACCTCCGAGACGTAGGCCCGCACCCATTTCGTGCCGATCGTGGCAAGCGAAAATACCGGCTTCGCCGGCGCGGCCATTTCGCCCGGCTCCATCAGGCGGGAGCGTACGACCGCGTCGAAGGGTGCAATCAGTTCCGCGTCTTCCAGTTCCTGCCGTATCAGCGCCAGCTGCGCCTCGCTGCCGCGCAATTGCGCCTCGGCCTGCAGCAGCTCTTCGGCACGCGGGCCGGCAATGGCAAGATCAAGCGCGCTCTGGGCCACTTCCACCTTGGCGTCAGCAACGGCCGCCGCGGCTTTGGCGGTATCGAGGTCCTGCTTGCTGATCGTCGCTGTTGCGGTCAGTGCAGCCCGCCGCTCATATTGTATGTTGGCGTTTGCGGCGTCTGCCTTGGCAGATGCCAAATTTGCACGCGCCTGTGCAATTTCTTCAGGGCGGCTGCCATTGCGCAGCTTCATCACCATGGCGCGCTGGGCGGCGACAGTAGCGTCTGCTTCGCGCACCTGCGGCGACAGCCGGCTTGTATCGAGCCGCGCCAGGACCTGCCCCTTCTTCACCACGTCGCCTTCTTCGACGAGAACACCGGCAATGCGCTCGGAGCCATTGAACGCGAGCGTCGCCTGCCGCAGGTCCACATTGCCGTAGAGCGTCAGGGCATCGTTTTGCACTGGCCGGTGCAAATACCACCAGGCTCCGCCGCCAATAGCAGCGATGAGAAGAAGAAGAAGGATGACACGGAGAGGCTTTTTCATGTTTTCATCATACCGCCAAAAATGCGCAGAAGTCAAATTTGAATTTCAATTTTAACTTTCAATCATTTGAAATGTCGTGTAGTGTCGTCAGATGCCGAGAAAAACACCGAGAACGTCACCCGGCCGTCGCGAAGACGGCGCCACAACAAAAGCTCAGATATTGGAGGCCGCCGGCGGCGTTTTCGCCGAAAAAGGTTTTGACCGTGCCACCGGCAAGGAAATTGCCGAGCGGGCAGGGAGCAACTCTGCTGCTGTAAACTACTACTATGGCGGGATCGAAGGTCTTTATACCGCAGTGCTCATTGAAGCTCATCGCAGGCTCCTGACCTATGACAAGCTCGTCGCCCTGGCAGAAGGGCCGGGAGACGCTGTTGGCAAGCTGGAAACGCTCATCGGCCAGATCGCGCGTACGATCATCGGCCCGGCATCGTCCTCCTGGGCGCTGCGTGTTCTCAGCCGCGAGATTCTGTCCCCCTCACCGGCATTTCCCGCGTTGGTGCAGCAGGAAATCCTGCCCAAAAAGCTGGTCGTGACCGGCATTATCGGGGAGATGCTCGGCCTGGCGCATGACGATCCCGTCGTCACCCGCTGCGCGTTGAATATCATTGCACCCTTCGCCATGTTGCTGGTCGGCAATAAACAGATATTCACCCGCATCCTGCCGGGAATAAACTCCGGCGGGCTCGAGGCGCAGGAAGCGATGGTCCAACATTTTCAGCGCTTTGCCATTGCCGGATTGATGGCAACGGCAACAGCGCTCCAGTCAGACAATCACTGAGGTCGGTCTTTGGAAGAATTCAGATAGGGGTCACTGGGGATCGTGAAAGCGGGCTTGTCTGCCTGCTTTTTTGCTTTGGCGATTGCTTCCCGCAACATCTGCCATTCTCTTTCATGGCGCTGGTAAACATCCTGCGGAACAGTTTGTATCGTCATGTGGGGTCTCCGAATGATTGATGGCCCGATAACGATCAGTTAGGAGGAACGTTCCCGCTTCGCCACTCAAGATTTGCAACTGCCATTTACAGTTGCGAATGCAAATGCCAGATCATCTCATGGTGGTGTTGAGCCATACGTCGCGGCGGGTAAGCGGCAGCGCGTGGCCGGAACTTTATTGTTCATCATCAGTTCATCGACAGGGGTGCACCAATGGTTGCACCACTTACAGGAGGCATCAAATGCAAAGAATTCTCTCCGCCGTTTCGGCGCTCATGCTGGGGCTGGCAGTTATTCTGACCTCGGTCGCTTCGTCCTTGGCGGCACCGATATCGCCTCAGCCATTGCAGGTAACGTCCAACGTCGAGAATATTCACCATCGTCGCTGGCATAATCCCCCCGGTCATCGCTATGGCTGGAACCGCAGCCGGCATAGTGAATGGCGCCGTGACCGCGACCGTCGTGACTGGCGCCGCGACCGTTACGATCGCCGTTATTGGGCAGAGCGGCGCGATGATCGTCGCTGGAGCCACAATCGCAGATATTATCGAAGCGGCAGCGGCTACATGGGCGGCAGCGGAAGAAGCCACCAGTAAGACAATTGCGGCGAAAAACACGCAAGGCGGTTCCCCGGAGCCGCCTTTTTCATTGTCTCGGCCTTTTATGTCGGCCTTCGCAACGATTCGTAGCCCACCCGGACCTTCTCCGCTTGCGTCAGCAATTTGTCCTTGCAGGTTTTCGCATCGAAGTCCGCCGGCTGTTTCGGCGATTCTATCACTGCCTTCAACCAGCCGCGTACGGTGCGGTCAGCCTCTTCGGGTGAATTTCCCAGTGATTTCAGGATCGTTTCGCTGCTTTCGATAGCCGAGTAATGCGGTTCCCGCCCGAGCGCATCCTGGCACTGATATGAGACGATCACGAGAGTTCTGGCATTCGCCACGACGCTGCTCTCATTCGATCTGTGGCTGCCCGTTGCCGTGCAAGCCGGCAGAAGCCCCGCCAGAAAAACAATATATATAACTGATGTCCGCATGCCATTCCCCCGATCACCGTCCAGAGGCTAGTCAACCGGCGCGCTGGTGTCGAGGCCGTAATGCGAGAAAGGGCCGAGCAGCGGTGGACGCTGTCGAAGTCGCTGTGCTTGACGGAGCTTACCGCTAGAAGCGGTAGCGGATACCGATTGTGTTGGCGTTCGAACCTTCGCCCATGTCCCCAAACGTCCCGTTAGCTCCGGAACGGTGATGCAACTGCCACGTCAATTCAAGATTGGGAGCGCCGCGCCAGCGCACGGAAAGTTCGGGGCCAAGGAAACCGAGAAAGGACGCATCGCCGTCTCCTCGCCGGGCTTCTCTGCGCTTTTCAATTTCGGTTTCACCCGATACGGCGCTGAAGCCCGCAGTGAATGCCGGTGAGAACAAGAGATCGCCTATGACGAGGCCTTGCTGGCGCACACGTACGCCGGCCCAGGCCTCTCCGGATGTCTCGTCATCTTCGCCAAAGCGAATTGCAACGCCGCCGACACCGCCAAGGACAAAGCCCGCGCCCAGATCATAGAAGTCGCGGCCGTAGGCAGCGCCAAGAATATAGTTGGATGTGTAATCCGCGCCGAAGATCTGCGTTGCTCCGCCAAACGCGTTTTCGACGAATGGCCCGCCAAGAACGGTGATGTCATTCCGCGTTGGCGCCTGCCCCTGTTTGAGGAAAGGGTCTGATGTGGCGAAATATATGAAGGGGGAGTTTTCTGCGGCAGGCGATGGAATGGTCGAGTATCCGTAGCAGGCTGCCGCGACAATGATTGCGACAACCGCCGAATTTTGGTTTTTCATGCTTGCCCCCAGTCCCTCAGGAGAAAACGAATCGAACTTATGATACAAAGAACAGACCCAAAGGGAATCCCCCAGCTTTATCTGTCCTCTGGTGTACACAGGCGCGGCATGATCGACATAAATCTAATTCATTAGAAAGACTTAGCGCCGACTTGCCCCGGGGAACAAGTGTCAGCCGTCTGCGTTGAACCGAAATGATCACTATGGATTTTATTGCCGTAACGATTGAAATCGATGAGACAGGAGAGCTTTGCAATGTAAGTTCCGTTGCGGAAGCCTCCGAAATCCTCCTCCGGAACTGGCCGGTACAACGCGGTAAGGAATTATCGCGAGCACGCCGCGCTTGTCTTGATGCGATCGAAGGCAAAGGGAGCGTGGAGGAGGCGCGGACGGCATTTGTGGCCGCCGCCAAGGAAGCCGGCATACTCGTCTGGAACAGTGCCTGGCAGTTTTAACCCTCATCTTATGGCCCAACGCGTTTTTTGGGCGAAACGGAACAAAATCCTTGCAAACAAAGGGTTTCATCTTTAGTCAGCGTCCTCGGAGAGGTGGCCGAGTGGTCGAAGGCGCTCCCCTGCTAAGGGAGTAGACCCGTTAAACGGTCTCGAGGGTTCGAATCCCTTCCTCTCCGCCACTTAGTTGGCCATAAAATATTGAGATTTCCAAAAAGCATTTTACTCCGTATCAATCCCATTCCTAAGCCCGGCGCGTTGCACTAAGTCCGCGATCTGTCCCAGAAGCAGCGCCGCGGTGGGTTCACCGGTCATGGAAATTGCATCTGCAGCCTTTAGCTGCCGCAGCGCTGATGCTCGGTTTAACAGTTACGTACTTCCTTTATCAGGACCAGTTGATGAGGATGCGCCGTTAAACGGGGAGATAGCAATGATACGCATCAGAGAATTGTTTTGCGCCACCGCCGCGATGGTGTTGGTGGGCATAGGCGCCACTTTCGCCGATACGGCGCCGAAGATGAAAATGACGACTCCGATACCGGACTCGATCATCACTCCGGAGAGCCTGGACACGAGAATCGGCAAGCTGAACTTTTTCGATGGCTTCCCGGATGACGCCACGTCGGAAAAGCTCTACGACAATCTCGATTTCATGCGCGGGGTCGATGCCTTCCTCAATGCCATGCCCGGTGCGTCCGTCGAAGCCTTGCGGGTTGGATTGGCAAGCCAGGGCGCAGACAATAACCAGACCATCCTGATCTTCGAAAACCTGATGGATTCGCATTCGTTGTTCCTGACGGGGAACACCGAAAGCATTTACAATCTGATGTGGCTGGACACGAAGGCCGGCCCACTCGTCATCGAGACGCCGCCCAACATTCTGGGCATGATCGACAACCACTGGTTCGAGTATGTCGGCGATGTCGGCAATGCCGGCCCGGACAAGGGCAAGGGTGGCAAATACCTGCTCTTGCCGCCGGGATATCAGGGCGAGGTGCCCGAAGGCTATTTCGTATTGCGGACGTCAACCTACGGTAACCTGTTCTTCTGGCGCGGCTTCCTTGAAAATGGCAGCACGGCCACGGCCGTCGCAAACACCAGGAAGTTCGCCAAGGTGTATCTTCTTTCCGACGCTGACAACCCGCCGCCGATGAAGATCATCAATACTTCTGGCAAGGAGTACAACACTATTCACGCCAATGACTTTCATTTCTACGAAGAAGTAAACGATATCGTCCAATACGAGCCGAACGAGGCTTATCACCCGGAAGTACTGGGACAACTCGCCTCCATCGGGATCGAAAAGGGCAAACCCTTCGCCCCTGACGAGCGGATGAAGAGAATCCTCACCGAAGCTGTGGCCGTCGGCAATGCGACGGCGCGCACCATCACCTTCAAGACCCGCATGAAGGATGCCTATTATTATCCGGACAGTGCATGGTTTACCGGTTTTGTCGGCGGGAACTACGAGTTCCTCGCGCAGCCCGGCGTGCGGTATCTCGATGCGCGTGTCCTCTTCCACTATTATGCGACCGGCGTCACGCCGGCCATGTCGATCAAGCGTGTCGGCGTCGGCTCGCAATATGCCGGTGCAACGACCGACAAGGACGGCAAGCCGTTCGATGGCGGTAAAACCTACAAGGTGCACCTGCCGCCAAACATTCCGGCGAAGGAATTCTGGTCATTCGTCGCTTACGACAACCAGACGCGCTCGATGCTGCAGACAGATCAGCAGTTTCCAAGCATTGGCAGCGACAAGAAAGATATCGTGGTCAACGCGGACTCATCGGTCGATGTCTGGTTCGGCCCGAAAGCGCCCGAAGGTCATGAGGCAAATTGGGTGCAGACGGTTCCCGGCAAGGGCTGGAACGTACTTCTGCGCCTCTATGGCCCGCTGGAGCCCTGGTTTGACAAGACGTGGAAGCCGGGGGAGTTCGAACTCGTCAGGTAGAACCCAGGTGCTTCCTTTGGCCTGAAACCAATCAAGTCCCGCTTCGGGGCTTGCCGTGCTCTGGAAATCTGTCCGATCGACCAGACTGCGATCGTTTCCACGCTAAATCGGAACTTCTTGTCCAGCGAACACGTTGGTTTCTTACTGCAATGACAAGGAGAATCGTCATGGACTGGAACCGCGTGGAAGGCAATTGGAAGCAGGTCAAAGGTAAAATCAAGGAACAGTGGGGAAAGCTGACCGATGATGATCTGGACGTTATCGCAGGGAACCGCGACCAGCTTGAAGGAAAGATCCAGGAGCGATATGGCAAGGCGAAAGACGACGCCAGAAGAGATGTCGACGACTGGTACAATAGCCAGACATGGTAAACGCCAGTGTGGTAACCACGGCCCGGCGTTCCCGAGAGCGCCGGGCTTGTCTGCCGGACGCCTTGTTCACGCACTACGACGGCTTGTTCCTGCGTCATTACAGATTTAATTTAAATCGTTCTTCCCCGGTAGAGGCAAATTAATCAACAAGTTCGATGATTTCTCGTTAACTATATCGGTTAAGAACCGCGCATTGTCTGTCCACGTATGTTCAAGATGGTTCAACGAAACCACTGAACAATCCACAGGACAGGCGGAACATCATGACCAAACTCTTCACACGTTTCCTGCAAGACGAGAGCGGCGCCACGGCTATCGAGTATGGCTTGATTGCTGCTCTGATCTCCATTGGCATCATCGCTGGTGCGACGTCGCTGGGCGGTAGCGTCAACAATACGTTCAACAGCCTTGGCGGCACGATGGTGAACGCAGCACCCAAGTAGAAATCGATCAAACTGGGGCTGCTACGGCAGCCCCATCTCACCCCGTCCCGGATCCAACGTGCAGGTCGCGCTCCCATCGCCAGCTGCTGTGTAATTTACACTCGTGTTACAGTAACGTAACTTCCCGCGATATTAATGATGGGCATTCTCGCCAGTGCAAAGCTGTGCGGTGAAAACATATCGTCAGCTTGTCTCGTTCGCCACCGAGCCAGCTTGTCTCGTTTGTCGAGTATGGGAGGACGATATGAATTGCACACGTTGTGCGGCCATACTTGCGTTTGTCGCGGCGTTCTCGCTGAGCAACTCGCTGGCAAAGTCTGCCGAGCAATTCGATGACCCGTTGCTAACGACGCCAGCCACCCCCGAAGTCATAGCAAAAGGTCTGGAAGTTGACGGCTATCAACTCGGCGTTTCTGCATACTCCTGGGGCTATCCACTCGTTCGAATGGAAAGGGTGGCAAGGTCGTACTCCGATGTTTCCGGCGGTGTTTCCGCGACCAGCTACCGTGCCCCTTTGAATAAAATCGGCTGGGCGCAAGAGCTTGCGACGCCGTCGGCTAAGGACATGCCCACCGCCAATAACGACACCTACTATATGAGTGCGGTCGTTGACCTGGATCAGCCGTATATCCTCTCGGTACCTGACACCGGAGACCGCTATTATGTCATCAACGTCTTCAACATGTGGCAGGAACTCGAACACTACATCGGTCGACGTACTACTGGAACAAAAGCTGGGCGCTACGTGATCGTTCCTCCCGGATGGACCGGGGAAGTTCCGTCCGATGCACCCCGTCTCGACGTTTCTACCGACAAGGTTTGGCTGTGGGGACGTTTACGGGTCGCACAAGGAGAAGCAGTGGAGCCTGTCCATGCCTTGCAGAAGCAGTTCACTCTGGCACCTGCCAGCGGCGAGGCGAAGTCTGCGGAGCTCCCACCGCTGCCCTCCATTGCTGGCGATGAGCTTGGCTTCTTCAAACATCTTGGCTTCGCGCTCAGGTCAAACACCGCCAAGCCTGCAGATCAGGCCCTGTTTGCGCAATTCGCGCGCATGGGACTGACAGCCGATGGCTTCGATGAAACGAAACTGTCGCCGCAAATGCGCAAAGGTTTGGTTCGGGCCCTCGCTGACGCCCCTTCAATGGTGGTATCGTCGTTCGACAGCACGTCGGAGGTGCGCAATGGTTGGATTTGGGTAAAGGGTCTCGACAGCTTTGGCTTCAACTATCCGATGCGTGCCTTGGTAGCTGGAGCTTATCTCGGTGGGAATGGCGAGAAGGAGGCAATGTATCCGATCCGGTATACCGACGCTGAGGGCAAGGTCCTGAACGGCGCAAACAAGTACGTCATAAAAATGGACGAGCAGCCTCCTGTCGATGCATTCTGGTCGCTGACCATGTACAACGCGTCTGACAAGATGCTCGTCGAAAATCCGATCCAACGGTACAAGGTGGGAACCGACACGCAAGGTCTTAAAAAGGCAGCGGACGGATCGCTCACAATTGCCGTTCAAAACGAAAAGCCTGACGATGCGGACGTAAATTGGCTGCCTGCGCCAAAGGGCGATTTCTACGTCATATTGCGCATGTATCAACCGAGCGACGCAGTTTTAGACGGAACATACCAGATGCCTCAGATGACGAGGGTCAAATAGACGCAAAATCGGAGTGCATGCGATGAATACGACGCCCTTGCGAGTTATGACCGTGTTTGCTTCGCTTGTCATGGCCGTGACCGCTTATGCCCAGGACAACAGCGCGGAGGATCTTGCCAAGAAGTTGTCCAATCCTGTCGCGTCAATGATCAGCGTGCCGTTTCAGTTCAACTATGACAGTGGTTACGGCCCTGACGACGGCGATAAATATTACGTCAATGTTCAACCCGTCATACCGTTCACACTGAACGAGAACTGGAACGTCATCTCGCGCACCATTCTGCCGATAGCCTGGCAGGATGATATCGCCGGACCTTCCGGTGACCAGTTCGGTCTGGGGGATATCACGCAGAGCCTGTTCTTCTCGCCGAAGAAGCCAACCGCCTCGGGCATCATCTGGGGCGTAGGTCCAGTCTTTCTTTTGCCGACAGCTACCGACGATTTGCTTGGCGGCGAGAAGTGGGGCGCGGGACCAACTGCCGTTGTCCTCAAGCAGGATGGACCATGGACCATCGGTGCGTTGACAAACCACATCTGGTCGTTCGCGGGCGATGATGATCGCGAGGACATAAACGCCACTTTCCTGCAGCCATTCATTTCCTACACCACACCCAAGGCCTGGACTTTCGCTCTCAATACCGAAAGCACCTATAATTGGGAGACCGAGGACTGGTCAGTCCCGATCAACTTCATGGTATCCAAGCTTGTGAAGGTCAACAAACAGCCGATCCAACTTTCGGCTGGTGTCCGCTATTGGGCCGATAGCTCCGACAATGGACCGGATGGCTTTGGCGCGCGACTGGCCATCACGTTTCTATTTCCGAAGTAACAAGCATCTATGAACGACCGCTGTTCCGGTCGATCAGAAACGCATGACGACGCCGAAGATCGGCCCTTGCTGGACTATATCATGACAAACTTGTTGGCTGCAGCCCACGTTGGCGCTCACGTCGTTGCAGCGTCCCTGAAGGCAAGCAAGCACTCGGTCATGGTTGAGCTTCCGCCTCGGGGAACTTCCAGCTGCCGTTGAGGATTTCTTCTCGTGGTCGGTAGAGGCGCACCATGTAGTTCCAACCGGAAGATGTAGGCAGGCAGTTGGCAATCTTGTCCTCGCAACCTCCGAATTGAATGACATAGGCGCCTTCAGCGTTGGTCTTCGCGGTAATATTGTTGAGCGTGTATGCTCCTTGCTCATTCTTCTCGTAGAAGCCCTCTTTGTTGTAGACGCTGATCGACCAAAACCCGTCGACAGGCACGTCCTTCAAGTCAAGTTTGTAGATGGTCCTGCCGTCATTCTTGGGAGGCACGAAATTGAGATAGGTTGCATCCTTCGGTGGATTAGCGCCCCAGGCGGATGCAGCGCCGATCAGTCTCTGCACGGGTTCGACCTGGTCCTTTGTCCCGAATGCCTTGGATGTATCTTTGATTGTCGTCGCAAGCACGAGGAGAGCTTCTCGAATCTTCTTCTGGCTTTCAGCATCCCACTTGGGAACGGCGAACTCACCGGGACCGTTGGGCTGCTCGACCTTGATACCGTCCTGTAGCCCATGCGCAGCTGTCATATCGTCCGGATTGTTCGGATCCACCAGCGTGCGGACAGCCGTCAGAACATAACGAGTGCCGACGTCTTCCCGCGTGATTGTCAGGTTGGCAGGCGCATAAACGGCCGGAGGCGTGTAGTGATCTTCTGTTATGATTTGCAGTGACATGAAGCGCTTCCCAGCGTCGGGAAGAGTGACGGTGACCGGTCCGGCGTCGAGGTCAAAAACAGCGGCGGAATAGAGGGTGTCGCGATTTTGCCGGATGACGTGCTGGTCATCGATCGGCGACAGTTCGCGTCTGTGAAAGAATTTGCCGAAAGCCTTGTCTTGCAAGGCTACTGCTGTGAAATACAGGTCGGACTCTGCCCGGACAAAGTTCTCGACAGTCACGGGCACCGTATCCGCTGCAATGCCGGGGACAGCGAAGGCCAGTGAAAGTGTAATGCCAAGCACAACCGGATTTAGCCTATTCATCATTAGCCTCCATGAATCTCGCGTTCAGTTCCATTTGCGTAAGGACAATGGACAGTTCTTGTTCAAACCCTTCAGTTCATCTGGTCGTGGATTGTTACGGCTGGTGGGCGACCTTCTCGACGTCCGGCAGCACCCATGTCTTCTCGAACAGAGCCTTTGTTGGCGCATAGAGCCGGAACATCAGTTCGAAACGGCGCTGATCGTCCGTTGGGATCCAATTGGCATCCTCGCCCTCGGGAGCTTTGGGTCCCAAGAAAATATCGACCGAACCATCGGCGTTTTTCTTCAGTTCTGCGACCTGGGATGAGCGGCTGGCGCGAGGCATATTGCGGATCAACGCATGGGTCTCACGGTCATATGCCGTCAGCGACCAGTATTGCTGTACAGGGACATTGGCAGGCACTGTCAATTTATAGGTCTTGGAGCCGTCGAAGCTGTTTCCCTCCTTGTCCTTGATCGACATCAGATAGAACTGCCCTGTTCCCATTCGCTTCAAGCCGACGAAGGCGTAGCTGTAGGCAACGCCGCGCAGATCGACTGGATAGGAGTTCGGTTCGTCGTAGGAGGCTTGTGCACTCTTCACGAGTTCCGGACTTCCGGCATAGTTCCAGCGGCTCTTCTCATAAAATGGAATGAGACCGGTGTCGTATCGCTCTTCCAGCCACTCGCGACCTTCCTGAACCCCGGCCTCGAGCTGTTTGATCATGGGAGCTGTCGGTGCGAAGGATTTGCCTTTTTCGATGCCGACAGATTTCAACTGATCGATCATCGCGCGATCACGCGGCAGCCAGGGCTCACTCTGGACAACCCTGTCGAGCGACTTGAAAAAGCTGGCGTCGTAACGGATCGTGGAATCGAACACGACGTCCTTTGCATCGGTGAAAATGGTTTCGGGAGGGTTTGCCGCTTGCGACAGCGGATAAACCTTCAAGCGCTTCGCGTATTCGACTGATTTGGCTATGTCCGCGTCGCTGTGGCTGGCGAGGTTGGATCGCATCAGTGCGTAGCCGCCGAAAGTATCGGAGTGAAGCGGTATGTAGCCCTCGGGAATCTTTCCGGTATAGTCCGGTGGAAGTACCAGATATTTGCCGCCCTTGCCTTGGTCCGCGCCCGATGGGCCCGCGTCTTCCAGTGCCATTTGCCAAACGTTGACGATATTGCCGTTGATGGAACCGCCTTCCGCGGGTGGAACCTCGATGACAACCGGGCCGATATCTTTCGTGTTCGTGAATGCCATCAAATAGATTGCATCAGGGTTAGGTGTCAGAGTCTGATTGTGCCAGTCGAGCGGCCGCGACCAGTAGAGTATCTCGTTCACCTTACCTTTCGTCTTCGTCAGCATCTCTTGCAGCATCAAGTCATAGTTGACTACCGGAATACCCCAGATTACCGCCTCCACCGCGCGGCGCTCGGTGGTTCGATCGGCCAGTTCACGCGGCGTAAATGCCGTGGCCGGTGATGAAATGAACGCTGATGCGATCAAGGCGATGAGTACTGCGCGCATGTCGTGCCTCGTCAGGTTTGGGAACCGAGAGGATTGCACCCATGCACCAAAAGGGAAGTACGTTACTGAAAATGCAACGTTACAACAGCAGTCCGAGCAGCCGAGGTCCAAGCAGTCTGACGTCGATCGTATGCTGGAAACCTATGCATCCGCACAACTGCTCTGTCGCCAGCCGCTGGCTTGCCCAATTTCGGGTGCCGGGCGCCAGTCGGCGAGCCATCCCGCAATGTGCCTGCATTGCCTCGCTCGACAATTCGAGCTAGGTCCTTTGACTTTCGGCAATAGGCCTTTGGTCCGATTTATCCCGTTCTTCCCAGGAGTATTCTTGAGCATGCCGGCAGCCCCCGCCGGCAGAGCCTGCCGATTGACTGGCTTCTTTTTCACAACAGGCTCATAAGAGCCCGATCTGCCGGTAATTTGCGTTCCAGCAGATCGGGCTTTTCATTATACAAAGCCACGAAAAAGCAGGCGACGCCCGAAAGTCTTCGCAAGCCGCGAACTCCCGCTATTTGCCCGGCCCCTTGTTGCCGCTCTCGAAGCCGCTCCATGTCGAGCCCATGTTCAGCCAGGTGTTCTTCGGCTGTAGTGATTTGAATCCGACACTTCCCGGTGCTAGCGCCGACCCTCGCTCGAAGACGTTCTTATAGAGGATCGTGTTGTACTTGCGCGAACTATACAGGGGCGGGGCCTTGAAGTTTCCGGTGTAGGTCCACATGAGCTGGAATGCGTCGATAAAGCCGAATTTGAGATTGGTGAACCGATTCTGTTCAAAAACCGTCCCGTTGTAATCCGCTCCCCTGTAGCCCCACGATTCGAACTCGACGCCTATATGCGCAAGCCTGCTGAAATCGTTTTTCCGGTATATGTTGCCGAGGCCGCCCCAGACACCCTCGACGCCTGAATCGGTGAAGGTCGTACCGACATAAAGGCCGCTATTGCTATCGGTGACATTATTGTTGGAATATTGCAGGAAGTACGGGCTCAACCCGTTCGCCGAACTCAAGGCGACGGTCATCATGCCGTGGCGCATCTGCGAAATGTTGTTGTGGTCGACGACCGCATCGTAGACATTGCCGTAGAGAAGGACGGCGGTAGAGTCGGAATCGTGCTTGAAGTAGCTCGGGCGGCCCTGGAAAGTATTATTGTATATCGCGACCTGCGAAGCTGCCGACGCAAGCGCAAAGCGGCTCGATCCGTCGGGGATGATGTTCCAGGCCTTGTCCAGGCTCGCCGTGTTCTCGCTCACCGAGGCGATGCGGCGGTGCTGCCCTGCGCCTCTGCCGCCGACGATGACCAGATCCTTTCCTCCAGCCTCCTCGGGAATGGACAGGGAGGAGAATGTCACGGTGGTAGCGGAGGCTGTCTTGAACCCCTCCTGCAAATCGCTGCCGACCATTTCGAAACAGATCTGTTCACCCTTGTTGCAATCCACCTTCGAGCAGTCGTGCGGGGCAGCCTGGTGCGAGACATTGTCTCCCCAATACATGTTGCGCATACTGCCATGATGGCCTTGCGCGACGAAAAACCGGCCGATGCCGTGTCCGTCGTCGCGGTTCTCGTCGGCATTGGCGAGGTCATTGCCAACCATGGAGAATTCGCTCCCGCCCCAAAGCGCGGCCACGGACTCGCCGTACCCCGTCATGCGAAAGCGATTCTTCGTCAGGAATACCTGGCGGCTGCTGCCATAGAAGGAGCCATTCTCTATCAGCTCCGATCCCTCGATATAGAGGCCGGAGGCGCTATGCGCTTCCAGCGCGGGTACTCCCCAAGCCCTCAGCCGCATCGATTGCAGGCGGAGGTTCGAGACCGAGGGGATCCACAGCAGCGGCTTCGTACCGGTATTGCCATTGGCGTTGAGCGTGAGGTTTTCGAATTGCGCACTGTGATCGGCGTTGTCGATCATGCTGTTGTCGATGCTCGTGTCCAGCCGGATTTCGGTCGCGTCCATGCCATCTCCGAGCCAGCGGACATTGCTCGGCGCTTTAAGGACCGAGTTGACGAGATAAGTCCCGGCCGGGAAGTGGACAGTCGCAGGAGCTGCGGTCTCCGCCGCCGTCAATGCCGCCTCGATGGCCGCCGTATCATCGGTTGCTCCATCGCCCTTGGCGCCGAAGTTTTTCACGTCGAGGCGTTGCCGGTCCTGGCCTGCCCAGGGCGATTTGCCTGCAATTGCCAGGGGCAAAGGGCCACTCCAGCCGAAGCTGCCGCCATGCCCATTGAGCACCCATACCTCATGCGGGCCCTCGGAAAGGTCAGGAACTTTGAAGTCCACCTTGAAAGGATTGACCGAAACCGGCGTCACATAGCGGCCTTCACGATCCCCGGACTTGATATAAATGAACGACACCGATGTCCCGTTGGATTTCGCCAGGTTGCGGCCATGGAGCGAAATCGTTGCACCGGGGACTGCGTTGTCTGGTCCCAGCCACCAGGCTTCCGTCCGGTTGACGGCGAAGGCCGCGCCGCCATTTCCATCGTGCACGGGTCTTATCAGGTACATCGACCAGGCGGGGATTTCGTTCGGCAAAAGAACAGTCGCCGTGGTGTCGTCGGCGCGCAGGGGCCGGATCTGGACCACTGATCCTTCTTTACCGGACGGGTCTTGCGAAAAGACATCGAAGCTGGTGGCTCCATCGAGATCGATACCTGTCATCGTCACTATCTCGTCGCGGTCCGCCGTTCTTGAAATTTCGGCGATCGCCGGGGAGGAGGGACTTATAGGGAAGACGGGTGGATCGAAGGCATCTGCACCCGGTGGCAGCTCTGGCTCGGGTATTGGTACCGGGAAGCCGAAATCGGCGGGCTGGGCTCGCTCATCTGCCTTGGATATCTCCGGCAAGAGCGCCGAGCCGATCGAGATGGCCATAAATAGGGCGAGAAGCTTCGTACATCGGCTCATGCCGTTGACCTGTCGGTGAAATTCGTCGGAATTCAAGTCATGGCGCGGCGCAGCGTGAAGATCAATCTATCCGAATAGCCTATGCCAGCCCGATCCGTTTTGCACCTTGCCTGAACACGGCCTCGGTGTCGGGTGTGAACTGGAACGTCGCAAGAAAATCATTCACGGAGTAGTGGGGAAGCGTCTTGCGTATGGAGGCGGCAAAGGCATTCGCCTCGTCGATCCTCCCGGCCAATGCCAGGCAGTGAGCAGCTATGGAAAGGATGATGGCGTGGGCGTTGGGCCGGGCAGCGGCCCTCAGTGCCCATTCAGCCGCTTCATCGAACTGGCCAAGGCGCACGTGGGCCATGGCTCGCGCGCCCAGCATGCCGAACAGCAGCGGATCGACCGGGCTCAAATGGCGAGAGTGGTCGGACGATCCAATGGCTGCCGTCGGATCGCCGGACTGTGACTGAACGAAGGAGAGGGCGTAGTGACCCAGCGCGAAATTGGGACTGAGTTCCACTGCCCGTTCCAGTTCGCCAAGTGACTCGTCCTGGCGATGGCGCAGCCACAGGGCACGCCCCATGGCCCAATGCGCGGCGGGATTGTTGTCGTCGACCAGAAGGCTCTGGCCGGCAGCATGGTAGGCGCGATCGCTTTCCTTCTCGTAGTCGCCCCACCTTTGGAATGCGTTCTGCCAATGGGTGAAGGACAGGCCGGCGTGGGCTCGGGCAAACGTCGGGTCGAGCCGCACTGCCACCCCGAAAAAGTGCTGCGCCAGTTCGTTCTCCTGCCGCGTAAACCTGTACATGTGCCAGAGACCGCGGTGGTAGGCCTCCCAGGCATTCAAGGAGTTCGGCGTCTTGAGGATCGCGCGATTGCGTTCAACCATCTCGATCTCGCTTGAGATCGATGAAACTATCCTGTTGCCGATCTCGTCCAGAACCAGAAATGTATCGTCCAGCTTGTGATCGAAGACCTCTGCCCAGACGATGCGTGCCGTCCGTACCTCCACCAGCTCAACGCGCACAAGAATGCGATGCAACTGATACCGAACGGTTCCACTGGCGACATAGTCGACGTTCAGGCGTCGGCCCGCGTCTTCAGGGCCGATATTGCGCTCGGCGAGAGCGAAGACCGAACCTCGCGCTATGACGAAGAAGCTCTTCAACCGGGCGAGGCGCGTGATGATGTCGTGGGTCAGCCCATCGGCAAGCCCGCCCCGTTCTCCTTCGCTGTTCGCCTCGAGCATGAATGGCATGACCGCAAGCGAGGCGTGCGCAGCAGGGCCGCTCTCGCTGGCAACAAGTTCGACACGCGGGGTAGCTGGAATTTGAACATGGTCTGGAATGACAAGCGTGCCCCGTCGTGCGTTCCTGATCGCGGGCCACGCGTCCCGTATGGAACTGAAATCCAGCCCTTCCGAGTGGAACAGCTTCGCCGCAGTAGCAAGGTGTTCTTCGCAATCCGCCATCTGGCCGCGCGAGGCAAGCGTGGTCAGCAGTGCCAGATGGGCGCGCTTGTCGAATGGTGCAAGCTCGACCCATGAATTGAGTATCGAGCAGATTTCGTCCGAGCCCGCCGGCAGCTTGCTGGCGAGATGTTCAAGCACTGCAGCATGACAGGACCGGAACCGCCGTCGCTGAGCAATAAGCCACTGGTTGAAATGCGGACTGCGATCGATCTCCAGCCCGTCAAGGAAGTCGCCCGCGAAAAGCCTCGAAAGCTCTCGCAGCTGTGGCACGTCCAGCGTCTCGATTCCCGCCTCCGCGGCCGCAGCGATCTGAATGGCATCGACGGAACAGTTTCCAAGCTCGAGCCGCACCGCGTCTCCGGAGGTCTCGATCCTGTGTCGCCCGGGTTCATCGAGAAGGGCGCGAAGTTTGCTCAGACACCACCGCAATTCACCCCGGGGATCGTTGGGCACATCCCACAGGAGGTCACAAAGGCGGCTGCGGCTGATTGCATGCGGCGTCAGCGCCAGATAGGCAAGAAGGGCGCGGACCTTGCGAGATCCTGGAAGTTCGAGCGTGGAGCCATTCTGCACAATGCTCAGGGGCCCGAGCATCCGCACGGAAAGGCCGGTACAAACACCGTTCAAAGCTCCCGATGCAGATTCCACGTGCGTTTCCACGCTTGTTCCCACGATCATCCCACGTCTTTGTTCTACCATGGAAATAGAAAATTTGCATCGGGGCAGCAGTGCGCCCGGTGCGTATCATTAATTCGAGAGGGAGAAACTTCATGACGATACAATCTAAAATCCGGACTTCGAATGGGCGGGGGCGCCTTTTTGACAGCATTCTTGACACGATCGGCGACACGCCAGCGGTAAGGATCAACAATCTTGCGCCAGACCACGTCACGATTTACGTCAAGGCCGAATTCTTCAATCCAGCCTCGTCCGTGAAGGACAGGCTTGCGCTCAACATCATTGAAGAGGCCGAGCGCAATGGCACCCTGAAACCGGGCCAGACCGTCGTGGAGGCAACCAGCGGCAATACCGGTATCGGTCTTGCGATGGTCTGTGCCCAGAAAGGCTATCCGCTGGTCGTCACGATGGCTGACAGCTTTTCCATCGAACGTCGCAAGCTCATGCGCATGCTGGGCGCGAAGGTCGTCTTGACCCCCCGCGCGCAAAAAGGTTTCGGCATGTACCAGAAGGCCGTCGAGCTTGCGGAGATGAATGGCTGGTTCCTCGCCCGCCAGTTTGAGACGGAGGCGAACGCCGATATTCATGAGGCAACGACTGCGCGCGAGATCATCAATGATTTTGCCGGATCGCGCCTCGATTATTTCGTCACCGGCTATGGAACCGGCGGGACTGTTTCCGGCGTTGGCCGTGTCTTGCGCCGGGAGCGCCCGGAGACGCGCATCGTCCTCAGCGAGCCGGCAAATGCGCAGCTGCTCGGCAGCGGCAAGGTTCAGGTGCGGGGGGCAGGCGGAGCACCGGCTGCCAGTCATCCAGCCTTCGAACCCCATCCGATCCAGGGTTGGACACCGGATTTCATACCGAATGTCTTGCAGGAAGCGATTGACCACAAGCTCTATGATCAGGTGATGCCCATCGCCGGGCCTGAGGGCATCAAGTGGGCGAGGGCGCTGGCGCAAAAGGAGGGCATGTTCACGGGCATTTCTGGTGGAGCCACCTTTGCTGTCGCGCACAGCATTGCCGAAACGGCAGCCGCTGGTTCCGTGATCCTGTGCATGCTTCCCGATACCGGCGAACGTTATATGACGACGCCGCTCTTCGAGGGGATCGAAACCGAGATGGATGAAGAGGAGAAGGCGCTTTCGCGCTCGACCCCCGGTTTCCAGTTCGCTGCCGAATAACCGGAGCCTGGCTATGGATATTTCGGTCAGGCCTGCGGTGGTAAAAGCCGAGGAGACTCTGGATCCGGACGACTGGTCCGGCATCCAGACACTATCGCACCAGGTCATCGACGATGCGGTGGGTTACCTGCGCAACGTTCGCGAGCGCCCGGTCTGGCAAGACATGCCGGATCAGGTCAGGGCAGTCTTCGACGCACCATTGCCAAAAACGCCCGCGCCCATCGCCGATGTCTATCGTGAAGTATCCGCGACCGTGATGTCCTATCCGATGGGCAATATTCATCCACGCTTCTGGTCGTGGTACATGGGATCGAGCAACTTCACAGGGGCGCTCGGAGATTTCCTGGCGGCAATCCAGGGCTCAAATCTTGGTGGCGGCAATCATGCCGCCGCTCTGATGGATCAGCAGGTCGTCAACTGGTGCAAGGAAATGCTGGGCTTTCCTGCTTCTGCGAGCGGCACGCTGGTCAGTGGTGGCTCGATGGCGAATATCATCGGGCTGACCGTGGCGAGAAATGTCAAGGCTGGTATCGACGTTCGCGAACACGGCGTTGCTGCCATCAAGAAGCCTTTGCGCTTCTATGGGTCGGATCAGCTTCACAGCTGCCATCGCAAGGCAATGGAGGCGCTTGGCCTCGGGAACCTTGCCCTCAGGCGCATAGCGACAGATGCGGACTTGCGCATCGACCTTGCCGCCTTGCGGGCGGCAATCGCTGAAGATCGTGCGGCAGGTTTCCAACCCGCCTGTGTGATCGGGACTGCCGGAACCGTCAACACCGGCGCCGTCGACGATCTGCAAGGCCTGGCGGCGCTGGCGGCGGAAGAAGGCCTCTGGTTCCACGTCGACGGGTGTATTGGCGCGCTCATTGCCATCGCTCCGGAGAATGCCTGGCGTGTTGCAGGTATAGAATATGCGGACTCCGTCGCGCTCGATCCGCATAAGTGGCTGCATGCACCCTTTGAAGTCGGTTGCGCCCTTGTCCGTGATGCGTCCGCCCATCGCAACACATTTGCGGTGACGCCTGAATATCTGGAGATGACGTCGCGTGGCCTCGCATCGGCCAATTGGCTGCATGAATATGGCCTGCAGACCTCACGCGGTTTTCGCGCGCTGAAAGTGTGGATGTCGCTGAAGGAGCACGGCGTTCTGAAATTCGGTCGTCTGATCGATAAGAACATCGGGCAGGGCCACTTCCTCAACGATCTGATCGAGGCGGAGCCGCTTCTGGAGCTGGTCGCAACCACCAGCATCAACATCGTCTGCTATCGTTATCGTCCGGATGGATTCTCCGGCGAGCGCCTGAAGGCCTTGAACACCGAGATCATGCTGAGACTCCAGGAAGAAGGCACCGCTTCGATTTCGGACACGACGGTTCGCGGCGAGCATTGCCTGCGCGTTGCAGTCAACAACCACCGCACCCGGCAGGAAGATCTTGATCTCCTGGTTCGGGAAACCTTGGCTTTGGGGAGCAGGATCGCCAACGGAAATTGACGATCTGCCTTGTTACGAAGGGCAGGCGGCGCCTGTTGCAACCCAGGCCTTGATCAGTTCACCAAATGCTTCCTGAGTTCCGGGCACAGGCTCCCTGCCTTCGCCGGGATGCCAGCCCCAGCCGACGAGATCGTCATGCGCCATGTGTTCGACTATCTCGTCAAGGCTCTTGCCGCCGTTGCGTTGAGGGTCTTTGATCTGGTTGCAGATATAGCCGAGCGATTTGCCTTCCCAGGCCATCTCGATTGGAGCCAGATGCCAGTTCGGGTTGCCGGGAATGCTCTTGATCGTTTCGGACTGGGCAATGATGTTCACATTCTCGGCTCCGTGGCAGGTATTGCACTGCATGCCCGGCTTGCCCATGCCGCCTTCGCCCCGCAATACCGGCGGCTGGTGCGGATGCATGGAGATGTCCTGTAATGGCCTGTCGCTCGCCGGATGGCAATTGACGCAGCGCGGATGCTCGATGACCTTGCCAGCCTCCTCGAACAGCGCGACGGAACGCTGCTTTTCATCGGCGATCGATTGGAACGACGATGCAGGTTTCAGTTCCTCCTTCGCAGGTGCTGGCTTGTCCTGAGCGAACGAGATATTGGAGGCAACGAGTGCGCCATTGACCGCAAGGCACACTGCCACCGACATGTAAGCGATGTTCCGTTTCATGCTGTGCCCCTCACTCAAGCCGATAGTACGTTGACGAGCGGCAACTGCCGGACGGGGTTATTTGTCAGCCGCCGCCAAGCGTTGGCGACCGCGGGGCCTACGGGAGGCACACCGGGTTCGCCGACGCCGGTCGGCTTTTCGGTTGAGGGAATGATCGCGACCTCGACTGCCGGCATCTCGTTGATGCGCAATGACCGGTAGTCGTGGAAGTTCGATTGAACGATCTTTCCGCCTTCGCCAAGGGTGATTGCATCGAACAGCACAGCGCCGAGACCATAGCCAATGCCGCCCTCCATCTGCGCCGCGATGACGTTCGGGTTAACGGCGATGCCGCAATCGACCGCACACCACACTTTGTGCACCCGGGGCGTTCCGTCTTCTCCGAGAGAGATTTCGACGATCTGCGCAACGTAACTCCCAAAGCTCTTGACCACGGCAACGCCCCGTTGCCGTCCTTCCGGAATGGGCGAACCCCAATTGGCCATCTCGGCGACCTTCTTGAGTGTTCCCGTATGCCTGGGCTCCTTTTGGAGCAATGCCAGTCTGCCCTCGACCGGGTCTTTGCCGACCTTCTGTAGCAACTCGTCGACAAACGTCTCGACAGCAAATCCGGTATGCGTATGACCTACGGAACGCCACCAGAGCGGCGGAACTTCCAGCTTGGTATTGTGCGAAATCACCCGCAGGTTCGGAATTGTGTAGGGCAGGTCGGATGCACCTTCGACCGAACTGTCGTCGAGGTCGGCTTTCCCCATGATCGACTGGCCGACGATCGTCTGGTCCCAGCCGACGATCTGGCCATTGGCGTCCATGGCGCCGCGCATTTTGTGGACATACATCGGCCGGTAATAACCACCGCGGATATCGTCCTCGCGTGTCCACATGTGCTTTAGCGGACGGGTACCGTCGGTTGCACCGAAGACAGCTGCCGCTTCCTGCATGTAAGGCGAGCCGAACTGCGCCTTGCGTCCGAAGCTGCCGCCTGTGATCTGCGTGTTTATCCGGACCTTCGAGGAATCGAGACCGAGCACCTTTGCCGCGGTGTTCTTGTCCATGCCGGGGAACTGGGCGCCGTTATAGACATCGACCGATCCATCTGGTCTCTTGATGAAAACCGCGTCGAGCGGCTCCATGGGTGCATGCGCAAGGAATGGAAACACGATCGTTGCTTCCAGCGATTGCACGCCCGCCGCACCGAATGCCTTGTCGACATCGCCATTATGCGTTGCCTGCAGACCCTTTTCGCCGAATAGCTTGGCATAGTCTGCCGTCAACTGGTCGCTTGACCTTGTCTCGGCTTTGGAAAGATCCCATTCGACCTTCAGTGCGGCCCTGCCTTTGAGGGCGGCAAAGGTGTTGTCGGCATAAACGGCTACACCTTGCGGCACCTGTTTGATATCGACGACACCCGCAACCTTGCGCGCCTCGCTGTCATCGAACGACTTTACCGTGGCACCGAAATGAGCCGGATGCTCGACGACCGCGTAGAGCATGTTGTCTGCCGTTATGTCGAGCGTATAGACCGCCGTACCATTCGTCTTGCTCAGCGTATCGAGCTTGGGAAGCTCCTTGCCTATAAGGACGAAATCCTTCGGATCCTTCAGTTTTGGTTCCGCCGGCGGGGTCTGCGTCGCTGCCTTGGCAGCCAAGGCGCCGAAGCCGCTTTCCTTGCCCGAACCCGCATGCATGATGCGGCCCTTCGACACCGTGATCTCGCTTGCCGGAACATTCCATTCGGCGGCAGCCGCTGCAACCAGCATGGCCCGGGCCGTAGCGCCTGCCTTGCGGAGCTGATCGTAAGAATTGGCGATGGCAGTCGATCCACCCGTGCCCTGCAGGCCAAACATGAGATTGGCGTAGACCTTGTCGTCGGCCGGTGAGTGCACGGCGCGCATCTGGCTCCAGTCCGCGTCGAGTTCTTCAGCGACGATCGTGGCCAGCCCGGTGAAGGGCCCCTGGCCGAATTCGATATGCTTCGACAGCACCGTTACCGTATCGTCGGCGCCGATCTTGACGAAGGCATTCATCGCGGAAAGCGTCTCCGCGCCCCCGGCCTGGACACCTTCCAATGCGTTTGCCGAAAACACTTTCGGCGCGAGTGTGAAACCGATGACGAGCCCGGCACCTGCCAGGAACGAACGGCGCGTGCTCTTGATGGTGTGGATGGTCATGGCTCAGCCCTCCATCGTATCGGCGGCATCGTGGATCGCCTGGCGAATCCGGTGATAGGTGGCGCATCGGCAGATGTTGCCTGCCATCGCTCCGTCGATATCATCGTCCGTCGGTTTCGGCGTCACTTGCAGCAGCGCAACGGCCGACATGATCTGTCCCGACTGACAGTAACCGCACTGCGGCACGTCGATGGCGACCCAGGCTTTGTGGATCGCCTCGGCTTCCTTGCCTTCGATGCCTTCGATCGTCACGATCTCCGAGCCATCGACGGTCGATATTGGCGTGATGCAGCTGCGCCGCGTCGTACCGTCCATGTGAACCGTGCAGGCGCCGCATTGGGCAATGCCGCAGCCATATTTCGTGCCGGTGAGTTTTTCGAAGTCGCGCAGCACCCAGAGTAACGGGGTTTCGGGATCCCCGTCGAAAGTCCGTTGCTGGCCATTAAGTTTGAATGTGATCATGATCGCGTCCCGCTTCTGGCTGTGCACGTGGGGCGTGCTGGCTGGAGTTGGTCTCCTGAGATATCAGGTTCGACAAGCATGGTGGCAGGCCCGCCCGAGGTCAAAACACTTTTCTGCTATCTGGCTTCGACGATTTTTTTAAGGGCATGTCGGCTTCCCCGATCGTTGTTCGTCTTCATGACACGAACGATACAAACCGAGGAGACGAACATGAAAATCCTGTCCAGCCTTTTGGCAGTTGCAGCAATCGCATTAAGCGTCACGTCCATGGCTCACGCCGCGGCAACCGGGCCTGCTAAAACCGGACACGTCGAGGCTGGCGGCATCAATTACTATTACGAGATTCACGGCGAGGGCGGGGGGAGGCCGCTTCTACTGTTGCATGGCGGACTTGGGTCGATAGACATGTTCCAGCCGATCATGGCCCGGATCACCCGGGATCGTCAGGTCATTGGCGTTGATCTTCAGGGCCATGGCCGTACCGAGCTTGGAACTCGCCCGATCAGCCTTGAGGCGATGGGCGACGACATGGCGACCATCCTGAAATCGCTCGGTCACGACAAGGCGGACGTCCTCGGTTATTCGTTCGGCGGCGGCGTGGCGTTCCGGCTTGCCGTACAGCATCCTGAAATGGTCGGTCGCCTGGCGCTCGTGTCTGCGGGCTATGCGCAGGATGGGTTCTATCCGGAAATGATCAAGATGCAGGCGACGATGAATGCGGGCATGGCCGACATGATGAAGGACACTCCCATGTACAAGAGCTACATGGCCGTCGCGCCGAAGCCCGCCGACTTTCCGCGTCTCATTGGCGCCATGGGTGATTTCATGCGCAAACCTTACGATTATTCCGCCGACGTCGCCAAATTGAAGATTCCGGTGATGCTGGTTTTTGCCGATAGCGACATGTATCGCCCTGAACATGTCGTCAAGTTCTACCAGCTGCTCGGCGGCGGCCTGAGGGATGCGGGCTGGATGCGTGAGACCATGTCGCAGAACCGCCTCGCGATCGTTCCGAACCGTACGCACTACGACATCTTCTTCGCGCCGGAACTGCCGGAGGCGGTCATGCCGTTCCTCGATGGGCAGGACAAGGTGAAGACCTGGGATGATATCGTCAACGCCGCCGATTGATAAGGCCTGTGGCGCATTGGCCGGCCGGGGCACCGCGTCCCGTCCGGCCACCTTTTGCGTATTCCGCAGAGCCGGCAAAAGGCCTATGATCCTCGCCTGTTAACGGCGGGAGGCAGGCTGATGAGATCTGCAGATAAAGTCTTCGCGGGAGCAATTCCGGACATCTATGACCGGCTCATGGTGCCAATGATTTTCGAGCCCTACGCGCAGGATCTTGCCGGCCGTGTCGCGAACCTCGAGCCGCGGCACATACTCGAAGTCGCAGCGGGGACGGGGGTGCTGACCCGGGCCATGGCCGGCCGTCTCGATGCCCAGACGCGGATCGTCGCAACCGACCTCAACCAGTCGATGCTCGATCTTGCACAGTCGCGGCTGTCCGACGCTCGCATCACCTGGCAAGTGGCGGACGCCCTCGCGCTTCCCTTTGAGCCCCAAGCATTCGATGTCGTCGCGTGCCAATTCGGGGTCATGTTTTTCCCGGACAAGATCGAGGAATATAAGGAAGCCTGCCGTGTCCTGAAGCCCGGCGGCCGCTATCTGTTCAACGTGTGGGATACTTTGGCGACAAGCGATTTTCCCCAAGCGATATCATCGGCGCTGGAGGAACTGTTCCCCGACGATCCGCCTGGCTTCATGGCGAGAACACCGCACGGCTACCATGACGAGACCAGGATACGTGGCGACCTGACCGCTGCGGGATTCAAGTCGGTCGAGTTTGAAACGCTCGGCAGGACCAGCCGGGCGAACTCGGCACGCGACGCTGCGACTGCGTTTTGCCAGGGAACGCCGCTGCGCAAGGAAATTGAAGCCCGTTCACCTTCCGGCCTTGAAGCGGCGACGGAACATGCGGCACTGGCCTTGGAAAGAAAATTCGGGACCGGCGCCATCGAAGGCCGGATCCGGGCCCACGTCATTACCGCAGTGCGCTGACCTGGGTCCGGACCCTAGCGCGCCACGACTGGCGAGACCTCGAACTTGTCCCTTGTGTTACCGATTGTCTGGAATGTTCCCCATAAGGCAATCAATACGGCCGCCATCAGAATGGCCATGATCAGGAAGTCCCGCAGTTCCAAAGGTTCAATGTCGCGATTCCGCATATCACTGGTCCCGATTCGTTTTTCTTGTATTGTGCGGAAACCGTGATTTCTCCTCAATAAACCGTCAGTTCACTAAAATTAATTAGTCGCCCGGCGACATCGGACGACGGCAAGCCCCGGGACACCCGGCATGGCACAGGCGGCAGGGTGCTACGAACAGAACTGGCAGATGGCGACGGCTATCGAAACGGCAAAGCCAAAGACGAGTAGATGACACCACATAGGCGTGGTGTAATGCATGATATTGTCGTCTTCATCATCGTCGTGCATGCAATGCCCTCTTGACTTTGAGCCGTCCCATATCAATTCAATGTGAACGCCAGATGTCAAGAGCTGAACTCTTGTTGATTGCCATCTCACCCCGCGGGTGGACATCGTCGGAGTTTGAACTATCCTCGCTTCCGGCCAGCATGCGCTGCGGTGAACGGGCACCGGAACAGGATGATGGAAATGAAGGTTCATGCGATGATCGCGGCTGCGATGCTCGGTGCCGCGCCCGCCGCGTCCCCGGTGCGGGCTGATCCCGCGATTCCGGTTGCAGTGGCAAACTTCGACTTCTCGGACACATCGGGTGAACCGGTCGACCAGAGCGAAACGCACGAACGCAGGCTAAGGCAACTGTCTGATTTTCTGCGCCAGCAGCTGGCGACGAGCGGCAAGCTCAAGCTGATAAATCTGCCTTGCGAGAAAGCTCAGTGCACCGCGACAGACCCTGGCTTCGAAGCGCTTGCCAGCCAGGCAAAACAGGTGGGCGCGCGTTTCATCGTCATCGGCATCGTCGAGAAGACAAGCACATTGATCGGCTGGGTCAAATACTCGGTTCTCAATGTCGAAGATCAACGTGCCGTTTGCGGCGAACTGATCACCTATCGCGGCGATACGGACGAATCCTGGCGCCGCGCCGCCAAGTTCTCGGCAGGCCAGATTGTCAGCCGTTGTCCGCTTGGGGGGTGATAACGCGCTAATTATAGACGAGTTTCGGCTTGAATCCTGAGCGCGTTTCTCTCTGCTCGAGTTCTGCGACTTTGAGCGCGGCTGAATGGGCGAGGTCAGCGAATATCCGGTCGAGCGCGGCGGCGGCTTCGTGCAGGACTTCGGCGAGATCGACTGCGCCGATGTCCTCGGCGAGCGCCCGCATTTCCAGCGCGTGCTGCTCCAGGAAGGCATGCAGACGCCTGGCCTGGTCCAGCGTCAACGCCTCATAGGCGAGAAACCTTGGAATCTTCTCGCTCAACTGCCCCGCAAGATCATTTTTCTCGCGAAGTATATCTAACCATTGTGTCATGCGCGGGCTCCGGTGTGCCAACGCGAAGTCTTGCAGAGGAGCAGAGAGAAATCAATTAATCGTCAAGACTAGACAGTTTAATGCAGATTTATTATCGGGGCAGGGTATCGAGCCCGGTCGGAAACACTCGTTCTTCTTTGGGCTGGCACCGCCCGCCAGGGAAGTACTTCGAGCTCCGCCAATCCAATCCCGCCGCGCACACACGCGAATATCATTTCGGAACTTGCGGAAAAGCTGACACAAATTATGGCGTTATTCTGTGGAGCCCCTATATTGGACGAAACTGCAATATCGGAATCCTCGATGAACGATGACTTTCAGGCCGACATTGATGCGATCGGCCGGATCGACGCTGTGCCGATGATCCTCGACGTCATATGCCGGACAACCGGCATGGGCTTTTCTGCCGTAGCACGTGTGACCGAGGATCGTTGGGTCGCCTGTCAGGTTCTCGACAGCATTGATTTCGGCCTTGAGCCTGGCGGTGAACTGTCGGTCAAAACCACGCTCTGCGACCAGATCCGCGATACGGGTGAAGCGGTGGTCATCGAGGAGGTTGCGAAAGATGAGCGCTACGCATTGCACCACACACCGGCGATCTATGGCTTCCAGAGCTATATTTCCATGCCGATCGTCCTCCCTGATGGCACGTTTTTTGGCACGCTATGCGCCATCGATCCGCGCCCGGCACGCCTCGATAATCCTGAGGTGATCGGCATGTTCAAACTGTTCGCAGAGCTTATCGCGTTTCATCTGCATGCAAACGAGCGCCTCGCGATGACGGAAGCCGCACTTGTGGATGAGCGGAGGATTTCCGAGTTCCGCGAGCAATTCGTCGCCGTGCTCGGGCATGATCTGCGCAATCCGGTTGCATCGATCCAATCAGGCACGCGCATGCTGCTGCGCTCTCCGCTGGACGAAAAGGCGAAGAGTATCGTCAAGCTGATCCGCGGCAGCGCCGTTCGCATGTCGGGCTTGATCGACAATGTGCTTGATCTGGCAAGGGCGAGGCTCGGCGGCGGTGTGGTGCTCGACGTCGACGAGGCAGAACCCCTCAAGCCGACATTGATCCAGGTCGTCGACGAACTCGTTTCAATTCAGCCGGATCGCCTAGTCGAAACGCACTTCGACTTCGAGGATCCGGTGAAGTGCGACCGGGTGAGGATCGGCCAGCTCCTGTCCAATCTCCTCGGCAATGCCTTGATGCATGGCGCGGAGGACAGTCCGGTTCGCATCCGTGCATCGATCGATGGTGACGCGTTCGAACTATCGGTGTCAAATTCCGGGGACCCGATTCCGCTCGAGGCACAGGAACAATTGTTCCTTCCATTCTTTCGCCGTGAGGCCCGCCCGGGTCAGCAGGGGTTGGGGCTCGGCCTCTATATCGCCTCGGAGATCGCGCGGGTGCACGGCGGGACACTGGAAGTCGCCTCGACCCACGAGGAAACACGATTCACCTTCCGCATGCCGCTGGTCCGCTGATTCAAGCCGTTGTTGCCTGGCACCCGCCACAAAGGCCGCGCGAAAACGTGAGGATCTACGATCCGCCGCTGGCCCACTCGATCTATCGCCCTGCGCTTTCGGCGCGAACGATAAGACAACGCTTGCAATCAATGGCGTTCGAGAACGGCAACGCAACTGCCGAGATCGTTTGTCGCCAGATGGGCGTAGCGCATGGTCATCGACAGCGTTTGGTGGCCGAGCCAGATTTGTACACGCCTGATATCGATGCCGCCGCTCCGCAAGCCAAGGCGAGCGTCTGACGAAGCTCCCCCCTCATTCCACCCTTCCGGATAGCTAGCCGGCTGGGCCACGGGTCTCGCCCCTCGGACTCCATGAAAGAGGGAAAAAAGCTCTCCGATCTTGGCATCCGTTTCTTCTCCACAAGGGGAATATTGCAAAACTCTTGGAATATGATTCCCTGTCTGTGTTGCGGGGGATGAATTGGATGGTTGAGAAGACGGTGGGTCAGTTCAGTTTTGCCGATGCGCTGGTGACGGCGCGTGCCGGTTCGGATCGTCTGGGCAAGCTGTCGTCGGTGGTGAAGTGGTACCGGTTTGAGAAAGTGCTCAAGCCGCTCGACAAGGAGACCGCCGCCGGACCGCCCGCCTACCGGCCGCTTTTGATGTTCAAGGCGCTTCTGCTGCAGCGGCTCTATGGCTGTCGGATGCCGAGCTCGAAGAGGCGCTCTACGACCGGCTGTCGTTTCGCCGCTTCTGCGGGCTGGGCCTGGACGAGATGGTGCCCGACCACACGACGCTGTGCCGCTTCCGCAACCGGCTGATGGAAGCGGGTGTGCTGGAGAAGCTGTTTTGGAGCTCGACCGGCAGCTCGACGCGGCCGGGCTGATCCTGCGGCGCGGCACGATGCTTGATGCGACCATCATCGAGACGGAGGCCGCGGCGCACCCGCTGCGCGAGGGTGAGGGCCAGTAAGAGGTACCGCGCGATCCGGATGCGGCGTTCACGCACAAGAAGGGCAAGCCGGTTCAAGTTACGGCTACAAGGCCCATGTCGGGGTCGACGAGGGATCCGGGATCATCCGCAAGGTGATCACCACGCCGGCCAATGTCAACGACACGGTGCCGGCCGACGCTATGATCTCGGGCGACGAAGTGCGGGTTCTGGCCGACAGCGCCTATCATACCCATGCTCGCGAGGCCGCGCTCAAGGCAGCCGGCATCCGCTGCGGTCTGATGCGGCGGCCAAACAAGCATCATCCGGTGCTCAAGCCCGCTGCCCGGCGCTTCAACCGGATCATCGCCAAAAGCCGGGCGGCTGTGGAAACGACATTCGCCACGCTCAAGCGGCGCATGGGCCTCGACACGATCCGCTATGTCGACCCGCAATCAGGCTGCCGAGGCGCAAGAGCAAGTTTCGCAATGGTTCCACAAGGGGAGAAGGTGGCCCGAAGGGCCGGATGAGGGCTAGCATCAATCAGAATCGCGTTAGTCGCCACGGAGGCCTCTAAAAGCGCGAGGATCTACGATCCGCCACTGGCCCACTCGATCTATCGCCCCGCGCTTCGGCCCGAACGATAAGACAACGCTTGCAATCAATGGCGTTCGAGAACGGCCACGCAACTGTCGAGATCGTTTGTCGCCAGATGGGCGTAGCGCATGGTCATCGACAGCGTTTGGTGGCCGAGCCAGATTTGTACACGTCTAATGTCGATGCCGCCGCTCCGCAAGCAAGGCGAGCGTCTGACGAAGTTACGTTCGCTACCCCTCCGGCCCTTTGGGCCACCTTCTCCCCGTGGGGGAGAAGAAAGGGACGCCAAGATTGGAGAACTTTTTTCTCTCTCATGGAGTCCGACCGAAGGGCGAGTTCGTCGCTCATCTCGCTCGTTGCCCGAAGGGCAGGAAGAGGGGGAGCGTTAACTCAAAGCCATTGCCCGCTACGAGGCGCGCAAAAGCGTGAGGACCAATTATCCGCCGCTGGCCCACTCGATCTATCGCCCCGCGCTTTCGGCGCGAACGATAGGACAACGCTTGCAATCAATGGCGTTCGAGAACGGCAACGCAGCTGTCGAGATCGTTTGTCGCCAGATGGGCGTAGCGCATGGTCATCGACAGCGTTTGGTGACCGAGCCAGATTTGTACACGTCTAATGTCGATGCCGCCGCGCACCAGCCGCGAGGCGCAGGTGTGGCGAAGAATATGCGGTACCACCTGATCGTCCGTGCCAAGTCCGACCTCGGCCTTGGCTTCGTTCCAGATGGCCCGGAAGCGAACCTGCGTGTGCATGGCGAATGGCCCCTTCAAGCGGCCATGCGGAATTTGGAGGACCTCCCTGACGCGGGCGGTCAAAGGAACGGTGCGGCTGCGTCCGGACTTGGTCAGCCAGAAGGTCGAACGCGAATCCTGCAGGTCGTTCCAGTTGAGCCCGATCGCTTCGCCGAGCCGGCAACCCGTATCGACGAGAAAAACGCTCAACCTGTAGCTGTCTTCGCAGCGCGCACGGATTGCCGAGAAAAGCCGCTGCTCTTCCTCGGCTTCAAGGAAGCGGATGCGCCCTTGCCGCTCTTTCTGGCGCCGGAACTCCGGCAGATTGTAGATGTCGCCCATCTTGCATGCCTTTCGCAGCAGCTTGCTCAATGCGGCCATCTTGCGATTGATGGTTGCATTGCTATTGCCGCGCTCGCGAAGGGTGCCAATCACAGAATCGAGCATCTCTTGCGTAAAGACGCTGAAACGCTCGCCGCTCAATATTTCGCAAATCTCGCCAAGAAACGATCGGACATTGGTCTTGTGCGATCCCTCGTCCCAGAGAATGCTGATATATTGCGCTGTCAAATTGTCGAGAGAGTGTTCCCTGACGAGCCGCTTGATCCCGTGGTCCGCCGAAGCGTAGCTGAGATCATACTGGAACCGTACTGGAAACGCCGCGTCGGACGGAGAGGGGGACATGCCCGAGATAGTCATATTGGTTGCGCTCTAATTGATAAAACAAATGCCGGAATAATATGTGACGAGTTGTAGCCGTCTTTTCCGAAAGCGCAATCCTTAGGCCTATAGAACTTTAGGCTAATAGACTCCCGTTCGTTGAAACCGTGCGTGGTTACAGCGAGCTCCAACCTCGAGGGTTGTTGTCCAAACATTTCTTCGTCTCCTCGGTCCGCGACCGGCTTTAAAATCCTCTCTCGTTAATGTCTGTGCGTTGCTCGACGAACGCTGAAAATTGAATGGTGAATATGTTTGAGGGGCAGGCCAACGCCGGAAAAGTACCGGCGTTGGGTAATTGTCAGGTGATCAAAAGATCAGAAGTTGCGCTGGAAGCGGATAATGCCCTGGAAGGCGTCATCCTTGGCGCCAGGCGTGCGGGCCTGGCGAGCATCATCCAACTTGGTGTAATTAACCTCCGGCGTAAGAACGAAACCCGGAACCAACGTGTAGGCTACGTTGAAAGCGGCAGCGATCGTGCCTTCGTCTTCATAGCCGACCTGTGCATTGACGGTTGCCTTGTCTGAGACCTTGGCAGCAATACCACCCCAGACAGCGTAATCGCCATTCCAGGTGCCGTAGAAGTCGTTGCGGTTGTTGGACTTGTATCCGCCCATGACCCACGCCGAGACAGTATCGGTGAGCGTCACGTCCAGACGAACCTTGCCAGCCCATTCTTCGGCTTTGGAGTCATAACCGGCCACACCGGTAACCGAGCCCCAGCCCTGCTTGAACTTCGCACCGCCACTAAGATGCGGAAGATAGTCATCGATCAGGTAAGCGCCCTTACCCTGCTCCGCACCAATGAATGCCGAGAAACCATTTTCGGCAGCAAAAGTGTAGCTGATCTGGTTGGTGGCGTAGCTGCCTTCGGCGATAATGTCATCGGAGATGATTCCGGAGCCAAGGTAACCCGTCCAGGATGTGAACTGCGAGTCGGCAACACCAACACGGAAACCGCCAAGCTCGATGGTTGCCTGGTTCAGGTCAACCGTTTCGGCATCTGCACCGTTCTTGAAATTGTAGCGAAGTTCGGCATAGGAGCGCAGCGTGCCGAGCTCCGTTTCCGAACGTGCATCGAAGCGGGTAACAGCACGGGCACGCCAGTCATAGGTGTTCCGCTCAGTTCCCTTAGAGGCGTCGTCGCCGCCATTGATCTGGGCGCGGACATAGCCGCTGATCTTCAGGCAGGTCTCGGTGCCGGGAATATAGAAGAAGCCAGCGCCATACGCGTCGCAGACGCGAACATATTCGACAGGTTCTGGTTCGGCGACGACGACTGCGTCAGCAGCACGTGCGCCTGATACTGCAACAAGTGCTGCAGCGGAGCCAATTAGAAGGCTCTTGATGTACATTTCCAATCTCCAATCAAATAAAAAATGGTTCTGGCGTTTTCAAATCTGGTGAAAGGGAAGGTCTTCTCGACCCGCGCCTGCAGTTCAAACAACGAAGGCCGAATTGGTTGTTGAGGACGAAAAGCCAATGCCGGAGCGCCCGGCATTGGCTTCTGTCAGCACGTCAAAAGATCAGAAGTTGCGCTGGAAGCGGATAATGCCGCCGAATGCATCGTCAGCACGACCAGAGTAAAGCGAACGGAAGCCGTCAAACTTGGTGTAGTTCACTTCTGGCGTGATTACGAAACCAGGAACCAGCTGGTATTCGACGTTAAGGGCAGCAGCGACAGTGCCATCTTCCTCGTAACCGACCTGGCCGTTGACAGTTGCCTTGTCGCTAACTTTGGCGGTTAGACCACCCCAGACTGCGTAGTCACCATTCCAGGTGCCAAAGAAGTCCTTTTCATCACCGGTCTTGTAGCCACCGATGATAAACGCCGAGATGGTGTCACTGAACTTGACGTCAGCACGAAGCTTGCCCGCGAATTCCTCGGTAACCGAATCGTAACCAACAACACCGGAGAGCGAACCCCAGGCCTGCTCGAACTTCGCACCGGCAACGACGTGCGGTGTATAGTCATTGATCTTGTTGCTCGAGGTAACTTGCTCGCCATCAGCATCAAGAATTGGCGCGCCAGTGATGACATCAACCACATTATAGCCGCCGCTTCCCTGTTCCAGGCCAACGAATGCCGAGAAACCATTGCCGCCAGCGAATGTATAGCTGATCTGGTTGGTGACATATGAACCTTCCGCGATCACGTCGTCATTGATGACGCCGCCAAGGTAGCCTGTCCAAGTCGTAAACTGCGAGTCGGCCGCGCCAACACGGAAGCCGCCAAGCTCGATCGTCGCCTGGTTCAGGTCAACCGTTTCGGCGTCGGCACCATTCTTGAAGTTGTAGCGAAGTTCAGCGAACGACTTCAACGTGCCAAGTTCGGTTTCCGAACGTGCATCGAAACGGAGAAGCGCACGGGCACGCCAGTCATAGGTGTCGCGCTTGGTGCCTGAATATGCGTCATCGCCAGCCGAGATGTCTGCGCGAACGTAACCGCTGATCTTCAGGCAGGTTTCGGTTCCCGGGATATAATAGAAGCCCGAACCATAAGCATCGCAGACTTTGACGTATTCAACGGGTTCGGGTTCGGCGACGACAACTGCGTCTGCAGCGCGGGCGCCGGTTACTGCAACGAGGGCTGCAGCGGAGCCGAAAAGTAGGCTCTTGATGTTCATTTCTGACCTCCAGTCAAGATTCGGACCGAGATCAGGGGGAATGGCAGGCCGGAGGAGGCATTTTCCCCAGCAAATGCGCGACTTTTGGCTAGTGGCCGACGGAGCTGGAGAAGAGATTGACGATGAGAACGCCGGCGATGATGAGCGCGAGGCCGACGATCGCGGCGATATCGAGCGGCTGTTTGAACCAGAACCAGCCGACGGCCGCGATGAGAACGATCCCCGCGCCCGACCAGATCGCATAGACAATGCCGACAGGCATGGTCCGCAGCAGCAGCGACAACAGGTAGAACGCAGCGCCATAACCGAGCGCACAGACCAGCGATGGCCACAGCCTGGTAAACCCATCCGCCTGTTTGAGCGCCGACGTGGCAACGACTTCACAGACTATGGCGAGAAGAAGGGTAAGATAAGTCATGTCAAATCACCATCGAGGGAAAGCCGGAAATCGTTGATTCGATTCATCCTTTGGCGCGCAACACCGCCGTAATGGCCGATTCTCCTAGGTTTTGGCGTTCCAATTCCGTCATCTCAAGGCATGTTTTTATTAAAAAGCCGGTTACCTGTATTAATGAGTGGTAAAGATATTGGAGGAGCCGGGGCAATTTCGTGGCTTTTGTGCAACAGCGGCTTGGCATAGAGCCCTCACAGGGTGTTGATGGGGACATTCGTGGTTGAAACCCCGGCGTTGGCGAGTATGGTCTGTCGAGAGGAAGGGCGTTCACCGCATTTCTTCTTGGACTTAGGGGATGGGGACAGGTTGTCCTTCAGCCAAATTGGAATGCCCAGACCCATTTTTAACTTTGACTGGAGGTCAGAAATGAACATCAAGAGCCTTCTAATCGGCTCCGCTGCAGCTCTCGTTGCAGTATCAGGCGCACGTGCTGCTGACGCAGTCGTCGTCGCCGAACCAGAGCCCGTTGAATACGTTCGCGTTTGCGACGCATACGGCGCTGGCTTCTTCTACATCCCGGGGACCGAGACCTGCCTGAAGATCAGCGGCTATGTCCGTTATGATGCTGCTGCTGGTGACAACGTCTATGACGGCACCAACGTTGGTGCCAAGGACAACGAGACCTGGTACAAGCGTACTCGTGCAGAAGTTCGCTTCGATGCACGTTCGGAAACCGAACTCGGCACCCTGCGTTCCTACATTCAGGGCCGTTTCCAGTACACCAATGGCATCGATGATGGCGGTTCGCTGCCACAGGCTTGGATCGAACTCGGCGGCTTCCGTATCGGTGTTGCTGACGAACTCTTCGGTTCGTGGACGAACTATGCTGGCAACATCATCAACGACGATGTTATCAACTACCAGTCCGGCACGACCAACCAGGTCAGCTACACGTTCACTGGCGGCAATGGTTTCTCCGCTATGATCGGTGCTGAACAGGGCCAGGATGACGTAACAGGTCTTGGTGGCAACTACGTTATCGAAGACTACATGCCACACGTTCTTGCTGGTGCGAAGTTTGAACAGGGCTGGGGTGGTATCTCCGGTGTTGTCGGCTACGACTCCAACGTTGAAGAGTTCGCTGGCAAGCTGCGTTTGGACGTGAAGTTCAACGAGATGTTCTCTGCCTTCGTCATGGGTGGATATCAGTCAGGCTATGAAGACGACTTCGATCCAATCACAGGCGACGTTGATCTCGATAGCCGTAACTGGTTCGGTACATGGGAAGGCGATTGGGCAGCTTGGGCAGGTATCTCTGTCAAGGCTACTGATAAGGCAACCATCAATGCTCAGGGCGCTTACGAATCCGAAGGCACCTATGCCCTCGCTCTTAACGTAGCTTATGAGCTGGTTCCTGGCTTCGTTATCACGCCAGAAATCAACTACACCAAGTTTGACGGTGCCCGTCAGGCCGCTTCCGAATTTGACGGCGGCAGCGACGACGCATTCGGCGGCATCATCCGCTTCCAGCGTAACTTCTAATCCTTTACTGGATTGGTTGAATGAGACCCGGCAGCGCAAGCTGCCGGGTTTTCTTTTGTCAAAATTCCGTGTCAACGGCTTTTCTGAACAAGATTGTGGCACGCAGGCACATGGCTGTGTTGAAAAGGCCATAAAGAGCGGGCAGACATGAACATGACTGCAAGTGAGACGAGAAAGTTCTGGATATATGCACACGATCAAAAGCTGGTTCTGGCCAGGCGTAATCACCATTGCGCTTTTGACGGCGCTGGCCGTGTGGTTTCTGACCGATCCGATCGACCGCGAGCTTACGGCTTCTGTCAATGATGGGCTTGCGCTGCAAAACGACTGGGCAAGCGCCGAGATCGATGGCCGGGATCTGGTCCTCAAGGGGATTGCGCCATCCGAGGAGGCTCTCGCCGCCGCGCTGAAAATCGCCGGGGAAACGGAGGGCGTTCGGATCGTCGATAATCAGACCACGCTTTTGCCCCTCGCAGACCCATTCTCCTTCGTGGTCACCAAGTCCGATGAGGGCATTCTCCTGTCGGGCAATGTTCCCTACGGCGATGCGCGCGCAAAAATTCTCGCCGCTGCGGAAAATGCGATGCCTGGCATCGAGATTCTCGATGAAATGGCCGTCGCCCGCGGTGCGCCGCAGGGATTTTTCAATCTCGTCGATTTCGCGCTTGCCCAGGCGGCTCAGCTGACCAATGGCGAGGTGGAAATTTCCGGCACTACCTATAATATCAGGGGTACCGCCGCCAATTTGAATGATTATGATAGGTTGAACGCTGCTTTCCATACCGCTCTGCCGGGCAATGCGGAGGCGGGCGAGATAAAGTTGGAAGCGCCGGCGCGCGCCAGCAGCAATTGAAAAGAGGCGGATTTGATGTGGTATCTGATAAGCCAGCTCTGGCTCTTTCTCTTGATTGCTGTTCTGGTCGGCTTCTATGTAGGCTGGACGACCCGGGCCTAGGCAGTCGCCTGAACTCGATGAAGATTGGATAAGATCATGGTCATGTTCATTTTGTCGTCGCTGTTCCTCATTGCTGCAGCCTTCATCATTGGGGCCATATTAGGCAATCTTGCCAAGAGCTTATCTCCAAAGAGTAATTCTGTTTCGGAGAGTTCGACGCGTGCCGCCGATGCGCGGCTCTCGTCACTGCCGCTTCTTGGGACGCCTGCCAATGACGACGTGAGGAAATCGGCAAAGGAAGCCGCCGCGATGATTCCGCCGGCCGAGCCGATCCCGGCGCCCGATCCCGCAAGATCAGGCCGGGGGCCGAGAACAGCCGCCAAGACGGCCGCACCAACGGCGCGGGCGAGGCCGGCGGCAAAAGCTGTCCGCAACCCGCGCCAGGATGACAAGAACCGGCCCTCATTGCTCAAGGCGGCGCGGCGCGGCAGGCCCGACAAGCTGACGCAGATCAACGGCATCGGGACAATTATTCAATCGAAGCTCTTCATGCTGGGGATCTATCATCACGACCAGATAGCCGCCTGGACTGCGGACGAGGCCGCGTGGATCAGCGAGGAACTTGGCTTTCCCGGTCGCGCACAGCGCGAGGACTGGGTCAAGCAGGCTTCCGACCTGATGAAGGCGAAAGCAAAGCCTAAGGGTGCGTCCAACAAAGCTGCACCCAGACCAGCCAGAACCGGCAAAAACGGCTGAGCGTTTTCCGTTTGGCAATGCTGCTATGCGTGGTTCGACAAGCTCACCATGAGGGAAGTAGAGTGTTGCAACGACAATCGCTGACGTGCTGAATTTCTGCAGTCGACCAAGCCCGCGCAATTAGCCCACTCTCTGCAGCCAACCCCATGCCTGCAGTCAACTCCATTCCCTGCAAGTGCCCACCTGCAGTCAACTCACCTCCCTCATGGTGAGCTTGTCGAACCACGCACAGCAGTATTTCCAGGCAAGAACTGCTCCAAGGCCCGAAACCTAAACCGCGCGTAAATCCACACCAGCCACAAATGCTGCGATCAGTTCGGGCAGGCGCCCGGTTTCCAGCATCGGTGTATGGCCTTGCCCTGCCACATGGATGACCTGCAGCGCCTTGTGCCTGCGCGTCATTTCCTCGACAGTTTCAGCGGCAAGCAATGGCGTATTCTCGCCCCGGATAACCAGCATGGGCAGTTCGCTCATCAGGTCGAATTGCGGCCACAAGTCCGCCAGTTTCCGGGTAAAGTCGATGCCGTCCAGCGTCCGCACCAGGTTGGGGTCGAAGTCCGGGCGTATCACTCCATCGGTCTCGCGGTAGATCGCCCGGGCGAAACGCTCCCAGTCCGCGTCTCTCAGCGCCGGAAATGCTGCGCCGTGCACGGCACGCTGGATTTCCGCGGCTTCAGCAATGGTCGACGGGATTTGCGGGTTGCGCAAATAGTGGCTGATCTGCAGCAAACCCGCCGGCGCAATCTCCGGCCCGATATCGTTGAGGATCACGCCGGCCAGAAGCTGCGGAGCAATCGCCGCAACAATGTGGATTATCAGTCCGCCACGTGAGGTCCCGAGAAACACCGCCTTGCTGATATCGAGCGCAGCAAGTCCGGCGATCACGTCGCCCGCTTCGATGCCGATATTATAATGGGTGAAATCGGGATCATAGGCGGAGAGGCCGCGCCCGCGATAGTCGAAGCTGATCACGCGTCGCGGCGTTTGCGCATGTTGCGCCAGCGTCTGCGCGAGTTCGTGAAAGTCTCTGGAATTGCGCGTTAACCCCGGCAGGCACACCAGCGGCAGCTTTTCGAGTTCCCGCACAGGTTCATACACGCGGGCGTAAAGCTTCAGCCCGTCCGGCGCATCGTAAGAAATCTCGCGAAAAGCCAAGCGATCAACCACGCCGCCCGGCGGTCAGATCGGTCTCGATCTGCGCCTTACCGGTAAGCCGCGACTTATATACTTCGTAGTTCTCCATCACACGCTGCACGTAGTTGCGTGTCTCGGTATAGGGAATCCGCTCGATCCAGTCGACGACCTCGTCGAGTGGCTTGCCGCGTGGATCGCCGTATTTCGCGATCCACTGGTTCGCCCGTGTCGGCCCGGCATTGTATCCGGCAAACGTAAGTACATACGAACCATCGAACTTCGAGATCTGCTCGCCGAGAAACTTCGCGCCGAGCGTCGCGTTATAGGCCGCGTCCGTTGTAAGTCGGTCCGCCGAATAGCTCATGCCGGCGCGGGTGGCGACGCCCTTTGCCGTTCCCGGCAAAAGCTGCAGCAGTCCGCGCGCCCCGGCGCTGGAGACCGCGGCCGGATTGAACTCGCTCTCCTGCCGGGCAATCGCATAGGCGAGGGCCGTACCGGATCCGGAGATATTGGCATTTCCAGGGATGGCGCCGATGGGGTGGGACAAGGCGCCGACATCGATACCGCGCTGTGCGGCGGCCTTGCCGACCCGCAAGGCGACATAATGGTTGTTCTTGCGTTCCGCCATTACCGCCAGCAAGGCGAGTTCGCCCGGGCTGTCGAGTTCCTGTGCAAGGCTCGTATAGAGCATCGCTGCGCGCGAATCGTAGCCCGTATCCTCAAGCCGCTTGATCGCCTGCACCGCCTCGCGCTGTGCAAATCGTGCGCGATCGGCATCGGTGGGGCGCGGGTAGGGAAGTTGCAGGCCGGTCTGGCCAAGCTTCGCGGCCGCGAGCTGGCCGTAGAACGTCGTGCCATAGCGTGAAGCCCGCGCGTAATATTCGCGCGCATTTCCCGGGCTGCCGGCCTCCGCCGCACGGCCGAGCCAGTAATAGGCTCGCGATGCCGACATCGGCTTTGATGAAAGCTCGGCGATGCGGGCAAAATGCTTATGAGCCGTATTCGGGTCGTTCAGCGCCCGAAGCGCCATCCAGCCCGCGTGGAACTCTGCATCCGCTGCGACGGCGGGCGTCTCGGCGCTGTGCATGGCGGCCAGCCGGTAAGCCCGCTTTGCATCGCCAATGTCGAGAAGCTCGCGCGACAGCACCCGGCGCTCGGTCCACCAAGCGTCCGGATCGACCAGCGAAGCCGCATCGCGCGGTGCCGTAGCCATGACTTCGGCCGCTTCGCTGTATTTCTCCTGCCGGCGCAGATATTGCGCCTTTGCAAAGATAAAGGCCGCATTCCGCGCCCAGGAACCATCCACCTGTGCCAGCTTCTTGCCGGCGTCCGGCGCCTTTTGCAGTACGGCGGCAAAGGCCTGGTATAATGAGGTCGCACCAGCGAGCTTGGCCACGCGCCCGGCAGATTTCACCTTGCCCTCATAGAGCATGGTCAGCATGCGCGTCAGGTGGTCCTCGCGCGCGATCACCTGCGAAAACTCCTTGAGGATCATCGCCTCCTGGCTGTCATCGAGCTTCTTGGTCCGCCAGAAAGGCCCGAGGATTTGCCGTGCGGCACGCTGGTTGCCCGTCGCGACATAGGCGCGTGCCAGCACGACCATGCCTTCGGTTGTCTGCGGCGCGGTATTGCCAAAAGCGCTGATGACGACGGAGGGCGCGGGATTCTCCTTGAGCAACGCCCGCTCGGAATTGTTGCGGAAGGTCGCCATGCCAGGCCAGCCCGGCAGTTCGGCGGCAGCTTGCGCGATCTCGGAGCTGGGAACGCCCGGCGCATTCGACAGCCCGATGGCCCAGGTCAATATATGCCGGTCGAGCGCCTGCGACGGCAGGCCGTTGCGAATGCCGATGGCCCTGCGCACGTCACCCGCGGCAATGGCGTCGAGGCCGCTTTTCAGGCTCCCCGCGATTGCCGTCGGTTTTGAACTCCGTCCGATGCCCGATGTCGTCACCGGGTCCGGATGCAGCGCCGCCTGGATCGCGGGGCTCACGCGGGTTTGCGCCGGGGCAAAGGGCTTCAGCTCCGGCACGGGCAATGCTGCCGAAGGCACCGGGTTCTGGGCGTGCGAAGCCGACGCCGTCCACGCGAGCGTGAGGCCAAGAAGGATATGACGCAAAACAGACGTTCTCAGCATGAGCGCTACCAGTTTATATGAAGCGGATCGTGATTGCCCCTGATCCGAAGGCTTGACGAAAGCATATGATAATGGCGGACGTATGAAAGCAGTATTAACAAAGGGTTATTCGATAGATTGGCATTCGAAGTTTTGAGTGGGTTCCGTGGGAGAGCTTGGGCGGTCATTCCCGTTAGCTGCGCCCGAATATGCTACCTAAGTCGAATTGCAAAGAAATTCGAAGCCGGATTAATTCCTTCGGACTAAACAAGCGGCATGGGAGGTGGGGTGCTGCTTGAGCCCGGGGAGGGGAATTCGATTGCCAAGCATCAAGAGCTATCTCTACAGGTCGGTCATCCGGCGCAAGATGCGCGGAGCCGGCGCCAGGTCATTTGAAGAAGCGCGTCAGGGCATGGAAGATGCCACCCGCCGCTTCGCAATGCCACCGGGCGTGGAAACGAGACTGGTGGATGTTGCCGGGAGGCAATCAGAATGGGTAATTCCTGCGGGCCAGACGAAAGGCGCGGTCATTCTTTATCTGCATGGCGGCGCTTATACAGCCGGTTCGCTCGATACGCATCGCACGCTCGCTGCTGAAATTGCCAGGGCGAGCGGCATCGCTGTGCTTGTGCTCGGCTATCGCCTTGCTCCGGAACATCCCTTTTCCGCAGGGCTTGAGGATGCGGTGCGGGCCTATGACTGGCTGTTGCATGATCAGCAAATTGCGCCGCAGCGCATTCTGCTGGCGGGGGATTCCGCTGGCGGTGGCCTCGCCTTGGCGACCGCCTTGCGGCTGCGCGACGCGCAGGTCCCGTTACCTGCCGGCCTTATCTGTCTTTCCCCATGGACCAATCTGACGCTGACCGGCAAGAGCATGAAGACGCGCCGCAAGCGCGATCCATTCTTTTCCGACACGCTTCGTCTGCAAAGTTCAGCGCGCGCCTATGCCGGAACCCATGCTCTCGATCATTGTGGGATATCGCCGCTTTTCGGCTGTCTGCAGGGTGGCTTCCCGCCGATGTTCATCCAGGTGGGCGACGACGAAATCCTGCTAAGCGATTCGGTCGATCTGGCGGAAACTGCGCGTGCCGCGGGCATTGCCGTCGATCTGGAGATCTGGCCTTCCATGTGGCACGTCTGGCAAATCTTCGGCTCGCAATTGCGCGAGGCACGCGAGGCAATCGCCAGGATCGGCGCTTTTGCCAGAGCCCGTATCGCAGCGGCGGCTTAGATTTATCGTCGCACCTTATCCGAACCGGTAGTCAGTCCGGCCGGCCACCAGGAAACCGCATCCTGCTATCATCGGCAGATTTGGACGTAAACGTAAGAGTAATTCCCGTGCTTTGGGAGGAGCGCGGAGGAAATTTAGAGAAAATTATTGAATTCGCCGGGCCGAAGCCCATCCGCTGCCGGAGCGCGAGCATGGTGCTTGCCGCCGGCCTTTATTCATCTATCACCTATTTTTCAGGAGAAACGAGCAATGCCATTTTTCAAAGACGAAGTACAATATCAAAAAGCCAGCCTTGGCTGGAAACTCGTGCTGCTCAGCGAGGGGTCCTATAGGGATCAAAAGAGCGTTGATAAAACCATCGACGAGTATGGAACCGGAGCCTTTGGGGGACTGGTCAATGAAAAAGGCAAGTTTCATCTGACCGAAGAAAGCGGCATGAAGGGCTGGAAGCAGATCGGCGGTCCGGCCCCGGTGTTTTTCACCGACAAGAATGGCGACAAACAGAACGATGCCTATACGAAGGATATCAGGCTTGCCATTCTGCAAGCCTTGGGCATCACCGCAGATAGTTTCAAGGACGGCACCTATCTAGGCGATGATGGCAAGCCGATAACCGATCTCACCCAGCTTATCGACAGCCATGGGTTCTTTCGTGGCTTCAATGTCGAATACGATGCCAACGACAAGCCGACGGGAAAATATAGCATCTCCCCCGATGGCGGCGCTCAGGTGCAGGTTCTTGCGCAATATGATGACAAGGGAAACATCATTTCCCTCGCCATTACCGCACTCGGCACCAATGGTGCGCTGGATTTCCCTGAGAAAGACGCCGAAGCCAATCTCACCATGGCACGAAAATTCGGCTATATTCTGAGCGCCGTGGAAAAAACCGCCCGGGCAAACGGTATCGAAGGCAAGGATATAATGTTCGCCGGCTACAGCCTCGGCGGTGGCATTATCAGCAGTTTCCATCGCTTGAAAACCGGGTTCTTCAAGGATTCGTTTTATTTCGCGGGTGCTCCCGGCGCCATCTCGCCGGAGGAGCGGGACGGCAGAATATTCAGTATCGGCGCTGAAAATGATCCGGTCTATGGACTGTGGGATCACGGCACGCCCGAAGGCTACGACGATTTCCGCCGGCTGTTCAAGAACGGCATGCCGGATACGAGCAAGCTCGGCTGGACGGATTTGTTTGAAAACCTGGGTCCCTTGTTTTTCACGCTCAGCAAAATTGTGGTTCAAATTGTCAAACGCGAAGATACATCCAAGTTTCTGACGGGCCTTCTCACTGATAAAAACTTTCAGCATCTTGTCACTAAAGTTTTCAACAAGGGCAGGGATCCCTCAAAATTCATCAAACCGGATACTTTCAAAAGCTTCATCACCCATTATATCGGTGTATTCGATAATTTCAGGCCCTATGTTGCCTCTGGCCCCAATAACCTGGTCGTTTTTGACGATGCTTATCATCAGCAGAACGGTCTGCTTGGCGCGAGCGAGTGGATTGCCAATCTGCTTAATATGCAGCTCAACAACAAGACCGTCGCGAGCAGCGGTTGGGCGACGCATGGCAGCATGCCAATGAGCGATGCAGTAGATCGCATTTATGGTTCGGTCTTTCATGATGTCATGGACCGCGACAGCGTCATTGTTCTTTCGCATCTCACCTCGAAACTGCAGGGCAAAATCTGGGTGGAAGACAAGAAGACGCCGACGAGCGATCATTATGGCGCAGCGGCCTTCATTCTCGGCACGAATGACAACGATCTCATCCGCGGCGGGCGCGGCGATGATGCCATAGAGACGCTTAGCGGCAATGATTATATCGATCTGAGTTCGGCGGCCGGATTGGAGCACTCGAAGGGCACGGATATCGTCTATGCCGGTCAGGACAATGACACGGTGATACTCGATGGCTATCGCGAGGATTACGTTATCCTTGGCGATAAAAAATCGCGCACGCTTTATGTCTATAACCCGGCCACCGGCCTTAAAGAACTGCATGATGTGGAAAATCTGCAGTTCCGCGGTGCGCGCTGGTGGGGCGAAGCAGTGGTGAACTGGTTCTCGGGCCTGTGGGGCGGCACCAAGCATGAGGGCACTTTCAATGTCGATGTGAAGAGCGGCCAGCTTAGCCGCTATGAGAGCTGGCAGTTTCTGTTCTGGCATGGCGGCGAGGTAAAAAACTATGGTTTCAACGGCCATGGTGGTCCGAACGGAGGCAACAACAATGCCAACCATCTCCTCGGCACGGATGGCGACGATACGATCCGCAGCCTGAACGGCAACGATCTCATCATCGGCGGCAAGGGCAATGATACGCTCATGGGCGACCACGGCAATGATGCGGTTTATGGCGGCGAGGGCAACGATCAGCTTTATGGCGGTATTGGCAATGACGTCCTTCACGGCGGCTTTGGCAATGATCGTTTTTATTATGAAGGCACCGGCTTCGGCATCGATACGATCGGCGATTTCAACACCAATGCCAATGACCGGGATGTGCTGACCATTGACAGGTCGCTGTTCGGCAATCTTGGCGAGTTGCTGGCAAATGCCAAATGGTGCGGCGAGGGCACGATCTCGCTGGTGAATAACAATAGCGGCGTGAAATTGCAGGGTTGGGCTAGTCTCGATCAATTCAGGGCCTATGCCAACAGCCACAGCGAGGCGTTCAACTTCGTCTGATCCGCAGATCATGGACACCGCGCCGGAAGAATCCGGCGCGGCCATCCTGCATCGCCGTCTATGAACGCGGACCAAGCCAACTTAGTTATCGAGCAAGTAACATTTGCCGAATTTCCGGCAGGTTTGGACGTAAACGTAAGAGTAATACGCGTGCTTTGGGAGGAGCGCGGAGGAAAATTTAGAGAAAATTTTTGAATTCGCGGGCCGAAGCCCATCCGCTGCCGGAGCGCGAGCATGGTGCTTGGCGCCAGCGTTTACTTATTAATAAAAGGAGAGATTAAAATATGGCTTTTTTCAATGACGAAGCAAAATATCAAAAAGCAATGCACGCCCTCAAGCTTGTCCAAGGGGAGTATCTGTCAAAAGAGCGCAAGGCGGACATCGTAAATGACAAGGGTGACGTCGAACATTGGCGGGCTCTTGGTACGGATGCCGGCAATGTGAACAAGATCGACAAAAGCGCCACTTTAAAGGCTCTGCAGCTTGATGGCGGTGGAAGCAGCCTGGACAAAAATCGGGCTTGGCTTGACAGAATTGGACTTACCAAAGCCTTTCTCGGTGATCTCTACGAAACCTTGAGCAAGGACCCCACCCAGCTTATCGATAAAGAAGGGAAGTTCATCGGCATCAATGACAAGAGGGACAAGAATGGCGATGTCATACGGGACAAGAACGGCAACATTGTAAAGGAATTATCAAAATTCGGCGGCTCACAAATAAAAGTCCTCGCCCGGTATGAAGGCGATAGAGTCGCGAACCTCAGTATCATGTCCTACGGAAATGATGTGCCGGGGAAGGATAAACCCGGCGACATACCAGAGTTTGACGAACAGACAGATGGTACGATTGGACAAAGGCTGGACTATGCGCTGAATGCGGTGCGCTGCCTCGCACAGGATAACAATCTGGACCCGAAAAGCGTTGTTTTTACCGGTGCAAGCCTTGGCGGCTCGTTCACAAACAGCTTTCACCGTCTGAAAGCCACGCTTGCAGGCGGCTTTTTCAAAGATTCGGTATACGTCGCTGCCATGGCTCCGGTGATCTCGACGCTGGAAGATGATGGCAGCATCATCAATCTCGGTGTGGAGAATGATCCGGTCTATTGCGCTTGGGGATATGGTCGCAAAACGGGGCTGAAGGATTTCTATAAGCAGTTTGGTGGTCAGAAGGGGGAAGACATACTGGGGAAGTTCCTCTTTAGCGCGTTTCTGGGTGGGGGCGGTCTTACCGGGCTATATGGCCAGTTTAGCTCCTACAAAGAAGCTATCGAAATGATGCGCACGAAAAATCCGGAGATCTTCGACGAGATAAAGCCGGAAATTCGCTCCGGACCCAATAATGTTATCTCTTTTGACGATGCCTACAATCTGCTGGATCCCTGGAGTCCCGCAGCGCTCGCGCTCAAGCTTCTTACGGGGATGTCGCGGGATAACACAATTTCCAGCCTTGGCTGGTTGACCCATGGTCAAGGTGAGATCGGCACCAGCAACAAGACTACATTTGAGCGTATACATGAGTCCGTATTCCATCAGCAGATGGATAAAGACAGTGTTGTGGTTGTCTCAAATCTCGGCACTCTTGATATGATATTCAATTCCAAAATTGAGACCGGCAATAAGTTTTTCGATTTCGTTTTAGGCACCGCCAAATGGGCGCTAGGGCTCACGGGCTTCAATGCGAATGCCAAATATTCTACCTGGATTGAGGACAAGAAAACAGCTACGAGCGATCATTATGGCCGTGCGGCATTTATTTTGGGCACGGAAAGCGAGACTCGCGAGAACGGAAAATATTGGTCCGGCAATGATTTCATCCGCGGCGGGCGCGGCGATGATGCCATAGAGACGCTTAGCGGCAATGATTATATCGATCTGAGTTCGGCGGCCGGATTGGAGCACTCGAAGGGCACGGATATCGTCTATGCCGGTCAGGACAATGACACGGTGATACTCGATGGCTATCGCGAGGATTACGTTATCCTTGGCGATAAAAAATCGCGCACGCTTTATGTCTATAACCCGGCCACCGGCCTTAAAGAACTGCATGATGTGGAAAATCTGCAGTTCCGCGGTGCGCGCTGGTGGGGCGAAGCAGTGGTGAACTGGTTCTCGGGCCTGTGGGGCGGCACCAAGCATGAGGGCACTTTCAATGTCGATGTGAAGAGCGGCCAGCTTAGCCGCTATGAGAGCTGGCAGTTTCTGTTCTGGCATGGCGGCGAGGTAAAAAACTATGGTTTCAACGGCCATGGTGGTCCGAACGGAGGCAACAACAATGCCAACCATCTCCTCGGCACGGATGGCGACGATACGATCCGCAGCCTGAACGGCAACGATCTCATCATCGGCGGCAAGGGCAATGATACGCTCATGGGCGACCACGGCAATGATGCGGTTTATGGCGGCGAGGGCAACGATCAGCTTTATGGCGGTATTGGCAATGACGTCCTTCACGGCGGCTTTGGCAATGATCGTTTTTATTATGAAGGCACCGGCTTCGGCATCGATACGATCGGCGATTTCAACACCAATGCCAATGACCGGGATGTGCTGACCATTGACAGGTCGCTGTTCGGCAATCTTGGCGAGTTGCTGGCAAATGCCAAATGGTGCGGCGAGGGCACGATCTCGCTGGTGAATAACAATAGCGGCGTGAAATTGCAGGGTTGGGCCAGTCTCGATCAATTCAGGGCCTATGCCAACAGCCACAGCGAGGCGTTCAGCTTCGCCTGATCAGCCGATCATGGACACCGCGCCGGAACCCCGGCGCGGCCTAGTGCAAATGGGGCGCGGCGCTCCTGAGCCCGCGCTATAGGTTGATTTTCTGCTGATCGCGTCGCGGATTTAGGCGCACCGTGTACATCATCGCCTGCACCGGCAACTAGCGGTTAAGTTAGAAGATGAAATCGTCAGCAACGAGTTCACCGTTATTCTTGAATCCTACGTCGATACCGCCACTTTGACCAGTAACTTGAACGTGGTTGCCGTTTATGATCTCTATTTGCCCCACACCCGGACCGAAATGAAACGCTTGGCGTCCGGACGTAACCGGGTCGGCATCAGCCTCAGACAGATCGATAAAGTCGGACTCGCCGAAATCCTTGATCGTATCGTTGGACAATATCTCAGCTAACGAAGTATAGCGGAATTTGTCGTCAGAGTCGGGCCACGGGGGAGGGAAGTTTATCGGGAAATCGCCGTATAATACATCACTACCAAGGCCACCCGTGATAATATCATTGCCCAAATATCCACGGATCTCGTCGTTGCCGCTGCCTCCATCAATACGGTTGGATCCACCGTCTCCATATATGGTGTCACCCGCCGTCGATCCGACAATGTTTTCAATCGATTGGTAAGAATCGCCGTTCGCCTCGCCGGCGGATCCGCCGCCGCGCGTGAGGTCTAACACGACCCGGGTTGAGCCACTATAGTCCGCAGTATCGCTCCCGCTGCCGCCGTTTAGTGTGTCGCTATCGGCACCGCCATTAAGGGTGTCATCGCCATCGCCACCATTCAGCGTATCGTTGCCGCCACGACCGATCAGGATATTGTCACCGGCATTGCCGGTGATAGTGTCATTGTACGCTGTGCCGGCGACATTCTCGAAGTCATTGATGACAGTATCGGATTGGGCGTGACCGCCGCTGACGGTGACATAGCCGTTAGTTAGGGTTGACATGTCGACTGTTACAGCAGCACCAGAGCTCTCATAGCTGAGCGTATCGACGCCAGCGCCGCCATTGAGGATATCCGCGCCAGCGTCGCCAACCAGCGTGTCGTTGCCACCCATGCCGTTGAGCGTGTCGTTGCCACCAAGACCAATGAGGATATTGGCGCTGGCATTGCCGGTGATCGTATCGTTGTGCGCCGAGCCGACGACATTCTCGAAATCATTGATAACGTCATCGTATTGGGCATGGCCGCCGCTGACGGTGACGTAACCGCCGCCTGTCAGCACCGACATGTTGACTGTTACGGCAGCATTGGAGCTTTCATAGCTCAGCGTATCGATGCCCCTGCTACCGCTGAGCCTTTCTCTGGTCGAGATGGGAATTAAATTACTGCCGCCGGCGCCACCTTCGACGAGATCGTTGTCGGACCCGCCCTGGATATTGTCCTGGCCGCCCTTGCCATAGATCTGATCGCTGCCATCACCACCTCTGATATTCTGAACCAGAAAGTTATTTCCGGTGATCCGGTCATTGCCCCTGCGGCCGTCAATGATGATCTCCGCCAAACCGGTGATGTCGTCACTATTGTCGGTGCCACTGGGACTATACACCCACGGACCGTTATAAATGCCTAGGAGAGAGAATAATGCGGAATCTAATGTCATGGTCAATGCACTCCCGTTCTAACTGATTGAGCCGGTGTCTATCAGAGGTCTGTTACTCCGCAGCAAAAGCAAAGAATACAGGTTTATATTTATATGGCAACGTGAAAACTTGCATAACCGGCATTCAATCAGTAAGTCGTTGTAAGATATCGACAAAAATATATAGATAATATAGGAAAATGACTACACAAATAAAGAAAATATGTTATTTATACCGACACCATTCTGTCCTGATCATGAGCGGCGCCTCCGGCTGCTGCAATAGAATAGCATGGACACCTTTGGCGTGGGCGCGAATGGGTGTGACACTCGGGTGCGATGCTCAAGGTAACTTGCGGAAAACCTTATGCGAGATCACCCGGGCCGGATTTGCAGGTCATGAACTGCCGTGTGCCTGACGAATGGCGAATGTTCCATGGCAGGTTTTCGTCCGTGCGGGATCCATCGCTCACAATCCTGCACGGGCGAAAATGCGGAATATGCGGCGCGCACTGACTTTGCCGCCCCGGCCGTGCGTCCGGCCGTTGTGATCGCTGCGGGCGATTACAGGTCGCATTTGGCATAAAGGCATTCTGTAATTGGAAATGTTGCAGAGTAGAAGAGTTCGCAAGGTGCGGAAATGTGTATGTGTCAAATTGAAGTGAGTAGTATGCATGATAATTGGTAATGTTGTGATTGAGAAAGGACCAATAATGCCTAGTATTGGTTAAAAGTTTGTGTATAATACTGTTGTTGGCTGCAGGGTAACAGGCACTAAATACAGGAAGCCGGCCGTGCAACCCGAAACGGGAGGCAACACCATGTCTACCAATATTTTGCCGGATCCGATCCGGCGACTTCTCGGAGTGTCCAGTGATGAACCAATTCTAGGAAACACTGGTCCGGATTTTATGACCTTTTTAACTGGCAATAATTACTACTTGGCGATGGAAGGTATCGACACTATCACAGGCGGAGCCGGCAACGATTACATCGAAGGCGGTGCTGAAGCAGACATTATTCTGCTCGATGGCGGCGGCAATAGCGATACGTTAGGTTACTATAATTCGAGTTTGGGCGTAAAAGTCACACTCAACGAGGCGGGCGGCTTCGACCTTCTCGGCCGTGGAGCACCTTCCGGTGGGGACGCTGCAGGGGACAAGGTGTTGGGCGGGTTCGAAAATCTCGTTGGCTCGCAATGGGCTGACACCTTGACTGGAAATACCAAAAACAATCAGCTCTTCGGCATGGGCGGGAATGATACGATAAGGGGGCTAGGGGGTAATGATAAGCTCCTGGGTGGAGATGGTAACGATATTCTCATCGGTGGTGCCGGTGCCGACTCGGCGACCGGACAGGGTGGTAATGACATCTACCGCTTTGAAAACATCGGCCAGATCCATTTCGAAGCCGATACAGTGCAGGGATTCACGCCGGGTGACAAAATCGACTTGTCGATGATCGACGCAAATCCAAACGAGGTTGGTGATCAGGCTTTTCATTTTGGCGGAGACAAGACAGGGCAAGTCGCGATTGTCACCCATACCGCAATTCCGGAGGATGACGTTATTGAAATCCGTGGATTTGGACAGACCCTGTTCATTCACGTCTTCCACAACCGCGGCGGCGTCCCTCTAACGCCAGCCGATTTAATTCTCTGATCTGCCTGTCATGGGTTGTGGCAACGCGGCTGCGAGGCTTCGCCGCCGCGTTTTTCAAGCGTCACCCTGTTTTCAGTTTCACATAGATAAAGGTTTAATTGAACGAGCGTTTCTTTAATTTCAGGTTTGAACCTGTTGAAACTAGGAATTGGCAGGTCCTGCGAAGCTCCGGCCGGCGGTTTGGCAGAGCATTTACGAGAATATATCACGAGTTCACACCAAACTTGGCGATGCCGACGCAAAAAACCCCGATTCCGGTGCAGGAATCTCAACTCCCGCGAGAATTTTAGTTGCGTCAAGTTGATGAATTCCATCACCAAAAGGAACTTGTAACCAAAAGCCCGCGCGACTATGGTGCGCCACCTCAAGGGCGGCAGCGGTCTTGGGGAGGATCGTTCTTATCTGGAGTTTCCCATGCTGAAAGGCTCAATCACCGCTCTCGTCACGCCCTTCGATCAGGACGGCGCGTTCGACGAGAAAGCCTTTCGTGGCTTCGTTTCCTGGCAAATAGACAATGGAACCAATGGATTGGTACCTGTCGGCACCACAGGTGAATCGCCGACGCTTTCCCATGCGGAACACAGGCGCGTCGTCGAGGTCTGCATCGAGGAAGCCGCCGGCCGCGTGCCGGTCATCGCTGGCGCCGGCTCCAACAATACGCGCGAAGCCATTGAATTGGCTGTGTTTTCGGAAAAGGCCGGTGCCGATGCCATCCTCGTCGTCACGCCCTATTATAACAAGCCGAGCCAGCGCGGTCTCTACGCCCATTACAAGGCGATTGCCGAATCTGTGTCGCTGCCGATCATCATCTACAACATTCCGGGCCGGTCGATCATCGACATGACGCCGGAGACGATGGGCCAACTTGCCAATGATTTCAAGAACATAGCTGGCGTGAAAGATGCAACCGGCAAGATCGAGCGCGTGTCCGAACAGCGCATCACCTGCGGCAAGGAGTTCATCCAACTCTCGGGCGAGGACGCGACGGCACTCGGCTTCAATGCTCATGGCGGCCATGGCTGCATATCGGTGACATCGAATGTCGCGCCCCGCCTTTGCGCAGAATTCCAGGCGGCGACCTTGGCTGGAGAATACAATAAGGCATTGTCTTTGCAGGATAAATTGATGCCTTTGCACAAGGCGTTGTTCCTTGAGCCGAATCCGGGCGGCCCAAAATATGCCCTGGCAAAGCTTGGCAAGATGCAAAATGCATTGCGGTCCCCGATGGTCGGGATCGAGGCGCATACCGCGGAGCGCATCGACCAGGCCATGCGCCATGCGGGACTGGTCAATTAAGGTTCGGAATCCCATATAAATTGCATGAACAAGCCGAAAACCGCCTCAAAACCTATAACGGTTCGCAAGATAATCGCGGAAAACCGTAAAGCCCGCTTCAATTTCGAGATTCTCGATACGCTGGAGGCTGGCATCGTTTTGCAGGGTACCGAAGTCAAGTCGTTGCGACGCAACCAGTCGAATATTGCCGAGAGCTATGCCAGCTTCGAAAATGGCGAGTTCTGGCTGATCAACTCCTACATCCCGGAATACCTGCAGGCAAACCGCTTCAACCACGAACCTCGTCGGCATCGTAAGCTCTTGATTTCCAAGCGAGAAATGTCACGGCTGGCGCAGTCTGTCGATCGCGAGGGCATGACGGTCGTGCCGCTCAAGCTCTACTTCAACGACCAGGGCAGGGCGAAGCTCGAGATTGCTGTGGCGCGTGGCAAGAAGCTGCACGACAAGCGTCAGACCGAGAAAGAGCGCGACTGGAATCGCGAGAAATCACGGCTCATGAAAGAGCGCGGCTAGGTTTTATATAGCATTATCATCAAGATAACGCCTGACCTCTGCAAACACGCCCTTGAACATTTCCGTTGTCAGACGGCCGGTATTGGTATTGTAGCGCGAGCAGTGATAGCTCGAAAAGATCCTGACATGGCCGATATCGGATTGCCTGCCATGGGCGAAGGGGAACTTCGCGACAGGCTGTCCGAATGCGCGGATCGTCGACTGGTGGGCGATGGTACCCAGCGTTACGATCGCACGCAGATTGGTGAATTGCTCGATTGTGGGCGTCAGAAACCGGCGGCAATTGCTGATTTCGCCGCCAACCGGCTTGTTTTCCGGCGGAACGCACCGAACGGCATTGGTTATGGCGGCGTCGATCAGTTCGAGCCCATCGTCGGGCTGCGCCCGGAACGTGCCGCGCGAAAACCCGAACTCGTTCAAGGTGTTATAAAGAAGATCGCCAGCATAATCGCCGGTGAAGGGGCGCCCGGTGCGATTGGCGCCGCGAAGTCCCGGCGCAAGGCCGACGATCAGCAGCCTGACAGAGTCAACGCCGTTGATTGGCAGGAATGTCGGTACAGGCGCATTGTGCCAGCCTGGTTCCTTCACCCGCCATTCGGCGATGAAATCATGCAGGCGAACACATATGGGGCAGTCGGGAGACGGTTCGACGCTCAAAACCCGTCGCGATCAATAGTCGACCTGTTCTTCTTCGACCCGCGGACGCGGCACCCGTTCGGAGGGCTCGCGGCCGATTTCGGCCCGAAGCGATGTCAGATCGATGAAGTGATCCGCCTGGCGGCGCAATTCGTCGGAAATCATCGGTGGCTGCGTCGATAGTGTCGATACAACGCTGACCTTGCGGCCCTTGCGCTGCAGTGCCTCGACCAAGGAGCGGAAATCGCCGTCGCCGGAGAAAATGACGAAATGATCGACTGTATCAGTCAATTGCATGGCATCGACAGCAAGTTCGATGTCCATATTGCCCTTGATCTTGCGTCGGCCAGCAGAATCCGTGAATTCCTTGGCGGGCTTTGTCACGACCTTGTAGCCGTTGTAGTCGAGCCAGTCGATCAGGGGCCGGATCGAGGAATATTCCTGGTCTTCGACCAGTGCCGTGTAATAGTACGCGCGCAGCAGATAGCCACGTTTCTGGAAAGCAGCCAGGAGTTTGCGGTAATCTATATCAAATCCGAGTACCTTGGACGCTGCATAGAGATTGGCGCCGTCGATAAACAGGACGATTTTTTCGCGGGGATCAAACATAATAACGTTCCATTTCAAAAATCTGAGCTTCAATTCAAATCAGCTGGAGATAATAAAGCCCGATCTGATCTTATACGAAAGTTGCATATTAAGTACGTCGGGTTGCGTCAAAAGCCAAGACCTTGATTGAAGATTTGTATATGTTTTTGGACATAAGTGCTCAACATTTGGTGAGCTTCGTCACCATATTCGTTTTAGTACCGCGAACGCAGGCGCGCTTTTGCTTGTTTTTTGCGCGCAACCACGTTATGTCCCCATTAATCCGCTAATTCAGTAAAAAATGAAAGAGGCAGTTTATGGCCCGCGTCACTGTTGAAGATTGCGTTGACAAGGTTGAGAACCGTTTTGAGCTGGTTCTGCTTGCAAGTCACCGCGCACGCCTGATTTCCCAAGGTGCAGCGATCACCATCGATCGCGATAACGACAAGAATCCTGTGGTTGCTCTGCGCGAAATTGCAGAAGAGACGCTTTCGCCTGGTGATCTGAAGGAAGACCTGATTCATTCTCTGCAGAAACATGTTGAAGTCGATGAGCCGGAAGCTGTCGCCGTTCCGCAGGTTACTGCTGACAGCGGTGCGACCGAGGCCACCGAGACTGACGCTGACGACAATGTTTCCTTCGATTCAATGTCGGAAGAAGAATTGCTTGCCGGTATCGAAGGGCTGGTAGCCCCCGAGAAGAGCGACGACTACTAAGAGATCTGTCGGAGACAATCTCTACATCAAAGGCTTTTGATGCGTCGCAGTCTCTGCGGCGCATTATTTTTGTGTGTTGGTAACGCAATTACCATATAGGCGGCATAACAATTCCATCTTCGACCAAATTCTGTTTGTGTGTAACTCCGGAGGCCCCCGTCCATGATGCGTCAGTACGAGCTTGTCGAGCGTGTCCAGCGTTACAAGCCTGACGTCAACGAGGCGCTGCTGAACAAGGCCTATGTCTACGCCATGCAGAAGCATGGCCACCAGAAACGTGCATCGGGCGATCCCTATTTTTCTCATCCCCTGGAAGTCGCCGCCATCCTGACGGACATGCATCTCGATGAGGCGACCATCGCGATTGCATTGTTGCACGACACAATCGAGGATACCTCCGCCACAAGGCAGGAGATCGACACGCTGTTCGGACCGGATATCGGCAAGCTCGTCGAAGGACTGACGAAGCTGAAGAAGCTTGATCTTGTTTCCAAGAAAGCCGTCCAGGCCGAAAACCTGCGTAAATTGCTCCTGGCGATCTCGGATGACGTGCGCGTACTGCTGGTCAAGCTTGCAGACCGCCTCCACAATATGCGCACGCTCCACCACGTGCCCGAAGACAAACGCCTGCGCATCTCCGAAGAGACGATGGACATTTATGCGCCGCTGGCGGGACGCATGGGTATGCAGGACATGCGCGAGGAATTGGAGCAGCTCGCCTTCCGATATATCAACCCGGAAGCCTTCAACGCCGTCACCAACCGTCTTGCGGAACTGATGGAGAAAAACAAGGCGACGCTGAAGCAGATCGAGACCGATCTATCCAGCCTGTTCGACAAGCATGGCGTCAAGGCAAGTGTCAAAAGCCGGCAGAAGAAGGCTTGGTCGGTTTTCCGCAAAATGGAAAGCAAGGGCCTGTCCTTCGAGCAGCTATCGGACATTTTCGGGTTTCGCGTTGTCGTCGATACGGTCGCTGATTGCTACAACGCCCTCGGTATCATCCACACGACATGGTCGATGGTCCCGGGCCGCTTCAAGGACTATATCTCTACGCCGAAGCAGAATGACTATCGCTCGATTCATACGACGATAGTCGGACCGTCGCGCCAGCGTGTCGAACTGCAGATACGCACACGCGAGATGAATGACATCGCGGAATATGGCGTCGCGGCGCATTCGATCTACAAGGATCGTGGCAGTGCGCAAAATCCCCATGTCATTTCGACCGAAACCAATGCCTATGCGTGGCTGCGTCAGACCATTGAAGCGCTGGCAGAGGGCGACAATCCCGAAGAGTTTCTGGAGCACACCAAGCTTGAGCTTTTCCAGGATCAGGTCTTCTGCTTCACGCCCAAGGGGCGTCTCATTGCGCTGCCGCGCGGGGCAACACCGATCGACTTCGCGTATGCCGTGCATACAAACATTGGCGATAGCTGCGTCGGTGCCAAGGTCAATGGCCGTATCATGCCGCTGATGACCGTGCTGCATAATGGCGACGAAGTGGAAATAATCCGGTCCAAAGCGCAGACTCCGCCGGCCGCCTGGGAATCGATCGTCGTGACCGGCAAGGCGCGGGCTGCCATTCGCCGTGCGACGCGGTTAGCAGTCCGCAAGCAGTACTCGGGCCTTGGCATGCAGATACTTGAACGCGCATTCGAGCGGGCGGGAAAGGTCTATTCACGCGACGAATTGAAGAAGGGCCTGCCGCGCCTGGCACGCAAGGAGATCGACGATGTCCTTGCAGCCGTCGGCCGCGGGGAATTGCCGTCGTCTGACGTCATGAAGGCCGTTTATCCCGAATATCAGGACGCGAAGCCAAAATCGAACACGCCGGAACGCGAGGAAGGCTGGGTGAATTTCCGCAACACCTCTGGCATGATCTTCAAGATGCCCGAAGGTGCCGAGGCAGCAGGCTTGGAGCCTGGAGGGCCGAACGCTCTTCCGATCCGTGGTGCCAGTCCCGATATGCCAGTGCATTTCTCGCCTGAAGGAGCCGTGCCGGGCGATCGCATCGTCGGCATCCTTCAGCCTGGGTCCGGGATGACCATTTATCCCATCCAGTCATCGGCGTTGATGGCCTATGACGATCAGCCGGAGCGCTGGATCGATGTGCGATGGGACATCGATGAGAGCCGGCGCGATCGGTTCCCGGCCCGCATCAGCATCTCCGCTATAAATGCGCCGGGATCGCTTGCGGAAATCGCGCAGACCATTGCCGAAAACGAGACCAACATACACAATCTGTCAATGGTGCGCACGGCACCGGACTTTACCCACATGATTGTCGACCTCGAGGTGTGGAATCTCAAGCATCTCAACCGGATATTGTCGAAACTTAAAGAGAGCAAATGCGTCAGCGATGCGCAGCGCGTAAATGGATAGAGAGGCGGGAATGAATACTAACGAGGTCCTGGACGTGTTTCGCGAGGCGGGTGCCGTGCTCGAAGGGCACTTCATCCTGACATCAGGCCTGCGCAGCCCGATCTTTTTGCAAAAAGCACGCGTGTTCATGCATGCGGACAAGACCGAACGCGTTTGCCGCGGCCTCGCCGACAAGATCAAAAGCGCTGGACTCGGCACAATAGACTATGTGGTCGGTCCCGCCATCGGTGGTATCATTCCGGCGTACGAGACATCACGCCACCTTGGTGTTCCGGCTATCTGGGTCGAACGCGAAAACGGTGTTTTCAAGCTTCGCCGTTTCGAGATCGCCAAAGGCGCGCGCGTCGTCATCGTCGAAGACATCGTGACCACCGGCCTATCCATTCGTGAAACGGTTGGCTGTTTGCAGGAGTTGGGCGCGCATGTGCTGGCAGCGGCATGTATCATCGACAGGTCTGCTGGAAAAAGCGATGTTGGCGTGCCATTGATAGCGCTGGCCGAATACGAAGTACCCGCTTATCCTGCCGACCGGCTGCCGCCGGAACTTGCCGCAATTCCGCCCGTTAAGCCCGGTAGTCGCAATCTTTGATCGATGTGCCGCCGGTCAGGACTGGTGTAGAGGAACCTGATAGATGCTTTTCAAGAGGCGCAAAGAACCTTGCCTGCGTGAGCGGTTGCGCGTGGCACTTTGGCCCCGTCGCTCCATAGGCAGGTCATTACGTTATTTCGGCAAACGTGTGCTGAGGCTCAGAGCGACACCTCACTCGATCGCTGCCGGGTTTGCATGTGGGATATTCGCTGCATTCATTCCGCTTCTCGGCATCCATATTGCTGTTGCACTGGCTATCGCCTGGTTGATCGGAGGCAATATCGCTGCGGCCGTTATCGGCACGACGCTGGGTAATCCCGTGATTCTGCCATTCATCTGGGCCGCGACGCTGGAAGTCGGACGTTTCGTCCTGAGCGGCAGCTTGAGTGGAGAACCCTTGCCGCCGCATCTCGGGTCTATGCTCAGGCACCTGGACTTGATCGTTCTGTGGCAACCACTGATCAAGCCTATGCTGATCGGAGCCGTCCCGCTGGGTCTCGTTACGGCGCTTCTCATTTATTTTCCTGTGCGCTGGACAGTCGCAAGCTTCCAACATCGGCGGCAAAAGGCATATTTCAGACTTGAGAAGGCAATCGAGCCGACATGATCATTGGGATCGGTAGCGATTTGATCGATATCAGGCGTATTGAAAAGACGCTTGAGCGCCACGGCCGCCGTTTTGTCGAGCGGGTATATACCCCGGTCGAACAAGCCAAATCTGACCGCCGCAAAGAGCGTGCCGCTTCCTATGCCAAACGCTTTGCTGCCAAGGAGGCCTGCGCAAAGGCTCTGGGCACCGGGCTGTCACGCGGCGTGTTCTGGCGTGACATGGGTGTCGTCAACCTGCCAAGTGGCGCACCTACGATGCGTCTGACGAACGGAGCCGCAGATCGGCTCTCGGCCATTACTCCGGCCAACTGCCTCGCGCGGATTCATTTGACCATCACCGATGATTTTCCGCTTGCACAAGCATTTGTGATTATCGAGGCAATAGAAATCGAAGAATAGCCGCAATCAAACTCCATTGAGCGGCATTGCCCACAGCGCGTTCAGCCGTTATGAGGGGCAAATTGGATTTTGGAGAGATGAGACACGTGAGCGACAAAGCCGTTGTGAAAAATTCGGGTGGTCTTGGTGAGACGATCAGCGTCATCGTGCAGGCGTTGTTGCTCGCCCTGGTCATCCGGACGTTGCTGTTTCAGCCCTTCAATATTCCGTCGGGATCCATGCGGCCAACGCTGCTGGAGGGCGACTATCTGTTCGTTTCCAAATTCTCGTATGGCTATTCCAAATTCTCGATTCCCTTTGCTCCTGATCTCTTTTCAGGTCGAATCTGGAGCGGCGAACCTCAGCGCGGCGATATCGCGGTTTTTCGAAAGCCAAACGATACGTCACTCGATTTCATCAAGCGGGTCATTGGTCTTCCTGGCGATACGATTCAGATGCGCGGCGGTGTACTTTACATCAATGACGTGGCCGTGCCTCGTGAGAAGGTTGGCCAGATCGACAATCCCGACGTGACGGAAGTCAACCGTCCGGTCGATGTCTATCGGGAGACACTGCCAAACGGTATCACCTATGACACGCTTGACCTCACTGCCAATGGCCTTGGCGACGACACGCGAGAGTTCGTGGTTCCAGCCGGCAACTATTTCATGATGGGCGACAATCGCGACAATTCGAGCGACAGCCGCTTCGACGTTGGCTACGTTCCGCTAGAGAATTTCGTTGGCCGCGCCAATATCATCTTCTTCTCGATTGCCGGCAAGGCCAGCCCGTTGGAGATTTGGCGCTGGCCATCCGAAGTTCGTTTCGGCCGTCTGTTGAACAGCGTCAACAGCGCGCCAAGCTCAGTCCAGAACAATTGATGGTCCTATGAACCTGTCCGCCGACGCCGTTCGCAGACTGGAGGAAAAGACCAGCCATACGTTTCGCGATCTTGGCCGTCTGGAACGCGCACTCACGCATGCAAGCGCCCGGCCCTCGGCGGGGTCGGACTATGAACGTCTCGAGTTTCTCGGTGATCGCGTGCTCGGTCTGGTGATCGCAGAACTCCTGTTCCGCGCCTATCCTACGGCGACGGAAGGCGAATTGTCCCTGAGGTTGAACTCGCTGGTCAATGCCGATACTTGCGCGGCTGTTGCGGATGAGATCGGCCTGCACGAGTTCATCCGTACTGGTTCCGATGTGAAGGGGCTTGCTGACAAACGGTTGAAGAGCCTGCGTGCCGACGTGGTTGAATCGCTGATCGCAACGATTTATCTGGACGGCGGGATGGAAGCGGCGCAACCTTTCATAGAGCGTTACTGGGATGCTCGCTCGCGTGAAATCAACTCGGCGCAGCGCGATCCCAAGACTGAATTGCAGGAATGGGCACATCAGCAAAATGGCGCCCAACCCTATTATAGCATTGTCGACCGGACGGGTCCGGATCATGATCCGCAATTTACGGTGAAGGTCGTGGTCAAGGGTTTCGATCCTGCTACCGGCATCGGCCGCTCGAAACGTATCGCCGAACAGGAAGCCGCGGTTGCACTGCTTTATCGCGAAGGCGTCCGTCAGAAGGCGCAGGAAGAAGATACTTGATGACCGAACAGACACAAAAACCCGACAGCGACGCAAACCCCGAGGCTGCAACCCGCTCGGGGTTCATCGCTTTGATCGGTGCTCCGAACGCCGGCAAGTCCACGCTCGTCAACCAGCTTGTGGGGAGCAAGGTCTCCATCGTCACCCACAAGGTGCAGACGACGCGTGCTCTCGTGCGCGGTATCGTCATACATGGGCAAACGCAGATGGTGCTGGTGGATACGCCTGGCATTTTCAAGCCGAAACGCCGGCTTGATCGTGCCATGGTGACGACGGCTTGGGGCGGCGCCAAGGATGCCGATCTCATCCTGGTCCTCATCGATGTCGAACAGGGTATCGACGAAGAGGCTGAAGCGATACTTGGCAGTCTTCACGAGAAGAAGCGCAAGGTGATCCTCGTCCTCAACAAGGTGGACCGGATCGAGGCTCCGAAGCTCCTTGAGTTGGCTCAAAAGGCCAATGAGATGGTCAACTTCGACAAGACCTTCATGATCTCCGCGCTTAAGGGTTATGGTTGCAAGGATCTGCTGAAATACCTTGCCGACAATCTGCCCGAAGGACCCTGGTACTATCCCGAGGATCAGATTTCCGACATGCCGATGCGCATGCTTGCAGCGGAAATCACCCGCGAAAAACTGTATCTGCGCCTTCACAACGAGTTGCCCTATTCATCGCATATCGAGACAGAAAGCTGGGAAGAGAAGAAGGACGGTTCCGTTCGCATCCAGCAGGTGATCTATGTGGAGCGTGACAGCCAGAAGAAGATCGTCCTCGGGCACGAGGGACAGGCGATCAAGGCTATCGGCCAGTCTGCGCGCAAGGAACTGATGGAAATATTAGAACAGAAGGTCCACCTGTTCCTTTTCGTCAAGGTTCGTGACAATTGGGGCAATGACCCCGAGCGGTATCGCGAAATGGGTCTTGAATTTCCAAACTCGTAGAGCCAGTCTCGCTTGATGGAATGGCGTGACGAGGGCATCATCCTTGGAACAAGGCGGCACGGGGAAACCAGTGCTATTCTTGAGTTGATGACGCGCGCACACGGCCGCCATATGGGACTGGTGCGAGGTGGCCGTTCTCGTCGGATGCAGCCGCTCTTGCAGGCCGGCAATCGCGTTGACGTCATCTGGCGCGCGCGCATCGACGAACATCTGGGCATGATGCAGGTCGAACCTGTCACCTTCGCCGCCGCACGATTGATTGACCAGCCCGTGGCTCTTTATGGGCTGCAGCTCGCAGCGTCACATCTTCGGCTGCTCCCCGAGCGTGACCCTCATGAAAACCTGTTTGAAACCCTGGCGATCATACTAGAGCATTGCGAAGACGCTCTGATTGCCGGCGAACTGCTGCTGCGGTTCGAAGTGATGATGCTCGAGGAGTTGGGATTTGGGCTTGATCTGAAACGTTGTGCATCGACGGGCAGCGAACATGACTTGGCGTATGTATCACCGAAGTCCGGACGCGCAGTGTCCCGCGATGCCGGAGCGCCATGGGCCGACAAACTTCTCTCCATGCCGCCTTTCATGGTCAATTCAAGCGTGCGCGCCACATCGCTTAGTGAGATCATCGCTGCGTTCCGCCTGACGAGCTTTTTCTTCTCCCGGCATGTATGGGAGCCTAGGGCGCAAAAACCTCCCGAAGCACGCGATGGCTTCTTGAACGCTGTAACCAGGTCGCTACCGAAATCTGTGACTTCTCTCTCCGAGAGTGGGTCGCGCCGCTGAATCCTGTTGAAAACAGCATCTTATCGGTTTGAAACTCGCTGGACTCCGCTCTGGTGGAACTCATGCGTTGACTTGGCAAATATCATGTTGATAAACATTGATCCATTGTAGGATACAAATGTTCTGCAAGGATGCAGTCGAGGAGGACTGCGGGGGAGAGAAACAATGGATACTATCCTTACGGGGTTGAAAGCCGCCGTTGATGCAATGGGACCAACCGTCCTGCTGCCGATTGTAATTTTCATTATCGCGCTTGTATTGGGGGCAAGACCGGGCAGGGCGTTTCGGGCCGCCGTTACGATTGGCGTTGCCTTCATCGGTATCAATCTTGTTCTCGGGTTGATGCTGACGTCCATCGGCGATGTCGCCAAGGCAATTGTCACCAATACCGGCATCCAGCGTGACATCGTCGATGTGGGATGGCCATCGGCTGCAGCAATTGCTTTTGGCTCGTCGGTTGGATTGTGGGTTATTCCGATTGCCATCGCGGTCAACATCGCACTGCTCTTGACGCGTCTGACCCGCACACTGAACGTCGATGTCTGGAACTTCTGGCATTTTGCCTTTATCGGCTCGCTCGCCGTCGCTGCAACCAACAGTCTGACCTACGGGCTGATCGTAGCCGCTCTCATGGTTGCTCTGTGCCTGCTGTTTGCCGATTGGTCGGCAAGGGCGGTGCAGAAATTCTACGGCATTCCAGGCATTTCTGTACCGCATCTCGCATCGGCGCAGATCCTGCCGATTGCGATCCTGCTCAACTGGATCATCGATCGCATTCCAGGAATCAACAAGATCGAGCTCAACACCGAAACCTTTGAAAGGCGTTTTGGTGTGTTTGGTGAGCCGGTGATTCTCGGCCTGATTATCGGGCTCGTTCTCGGGATCATTGCTTATTACAATGCCGGGGATTTTGGCGTGGTGCTGACGAAGGTTCTGCAGACCGGCATGACGCTGGCAGCCGTCATGTTGCTGTTGCCCCGCATGGTGAAGATCCTGATGGAGGGCCTTTTACCTGTTTCGGATGCGGCGCAGGAATTCGTCCGCAAACGGACCGGGGACCGAGAGCTATTGGTAGGTCTCGACTCCGCAATCCTCATCGGTCATCCTGCGGCGATCTCGTCATCGCTGATCCTGGTGCCGATCGCGATCATCCTGTCGATCATCCTGCCAGGGAACCGCGTTATTTTGTTTGCCGATCTTGCTGTCATTCCGTTCCTTGTCGCCATGACGGCGCCACTGCTCAAGGGCAATGTCTTCCGCATGGTGATCGTCGGCACCGTTACTCTTGCTGTCGGCTTTTATGTCGCCAATGCCCTCGCGCCTCTCTTTACTGCCGCGGCGCAATCTTCTGGTTTCCAGATGCCTGCAAATGCCGTGCAGATCACCAGCGTCGTAGATGGCTTCCTGTGGATACCCTATGTCGTCATCGCTCTTATTCAAAACCTGGGCGCCGCCGGTCTTGCGGTGCTGGCAATCGTCATTGCCGGAGCGTTCTGGGCCTATCGCCGGAACACGGCGGCATGGGAACGTGCGGCAGGTGCAGACGACATCGGGACAGATGAAACTGTCTGACGCAGTACCAGTGGAGTAGACTGATGGCGCAAGCCTTGATGAACTATCTTGATCCCGGGGCAATTGTCCTCGGGCTCAAGGCCGCGACAGATCAGGATGTCATCCGCATTCTGGCCGACCGCCTGGAGTCCCTCGGTTATATCAAGCCGAGCTTTGCCGAAGCCGTGATTGCCCGTGAGGCCAGACTGCCCACGGGCCTGCCGCTTGGCGGTAAGAACAACGTAGCGGTTCCGCATACGGACCCGGTACACGTGCTCAAGCCAGGCCTGGCTCTTGCCACCCTTGTTGATCCGGTGCCGTTCTCCAATATGGAAGACGCGGACGAAAAGCTTGAGGTCAAAGTCGTCTTCCTGATGGCTCTCAACGACAAGGATATGCAGATAGAAATGCTGCAGGAGATTGCTGGTACAATTCAATCACCCGAAGTGATTGCGGCATTGATTGCATCCAAATCGGTGGAAGACGTCTCCCGCCTTCTTGGATAGATTGCTATAGAAATTAGTGAGGAAACCATGGCTAAACAGAAAACCGTACTTTTCGCATGCGGAACCGGCATTGCAACGTCGACAGTGGTTGCTCATGCTGTTGAGGATGCAATGAAAGAGCGCGGCATCCGCTTCAATTCTAGGCAGTGCAAGGCGACCGAGGTCGCAGGGCAGATCGATGATGTCGATCTCGTCGTCACAACGACGCAACTGCCGAAGGACTTGGGCAAACCCGTGATTACCACCCTGGCTTTCCTGACGGGTATCGGTAAGGCGGATGCACTCGACAAGATCGAGGCTGCTCTGCGAGATTGACGATCAGGCTTTGGAAATCGAAGTCCGCTGTCCAATTGTCTTGGCGGCGGACTTTTCTATAACGGTTGTTACTCAGCCGGCTGGAGAGCGGGACGCACAGCCGCAGTTTCTTCGATCGGCCAGTGAACGATAGCCGCAAAGATCCCTAGCACGACGCCAAGCCACCAGACGGGGTCATAGCTGCCAAAGTGGTCATAGAGATAGCCACCTAGCCAGACACCGAGGAACGATCCGATCTGGTGCGAGAAAAACACGACGCCACCCAGCATTCCGAGGTAGCGCGTTCCGAACATGATCGCGACCAGCGAATTCGTTGGCGGAACGGTCGAAAGCCACATCAGGCCCATGAGGATCGCGAACACAATCACTGATGTTCCCGTTTGCGGCAATAGGAGAAAGGCTGTGACCAATATGGATCGCCCGATATACAGGAATGCCAGGAACTTCGGCTTGGAATAACGCTGACTGATCACGCCCGATGCGAGTGAGCCGATGATGTTGAAAAACCCGATCAGCGCTAACGCGAGCACTGCATACGTAGCATCGATCCCGATGTCGCCCAGATAGGCGGGAAAATGCGCCGTGATGAACGCGACCTGAAATCCGCACACGAAGAAGCCGGTCGTCAGCAACAAATAGCTCTTGTGCGCGAATGCTTCCTTCAGTGCTTGGCCGATCGACTGCTTGTACTGCGCCTCGCTGGTTCGGCCACTGGTGGAATTCCCCCTGAGGGGGATCGCGAGAAGGGGTACGATCAGCATGGCGATACCAAGGTAAACCAGCCCATCCGACCAGCCGAAACGATCGATCAATCCCTGACTGATCGGCGCAAAAACAAACATCCCGGCGGACCCGGCAGCGGTTCCAATACCGAAAACGAACGTACGATTGGCTGCTGACACATTGCGTGCGAAGGCTGACAGAATGACCCCGAAAGATCCGGCTGCGATGCCAAGGCCAACGAGCACACCGCCGCCGAGATAGAGAATGCCCGGCGATGTTGCCCAAGCCATCATCACCAATCCGCTGGAATAAAGCAGCGCGGATGCGAGCAGTACACGCCACGTTCCATACTTGTCAGCAATCGCGCCAAAGAATGGCTGGCCTGCACCCCAGAACAGATTTTGCAGTGCCATGGCCATGCCGAATGTACTTCTATCCCAACCTTTCTCGGCGAGCATTGGCAACTGGAAAAATCCCATCGCCGAGCGGGGCCCGAATGTCAGGAGCGCGATGAGACAACCGGCAATGATGATGAGCCAGGGAACGCCGGGTTTCTGGACGACACTTGCTTCGTTCTGCGGCATAGCCGTCTCCATTTTAGAGGAAATGCAGGATTATCCGATTTGTCATGCCAATCAATTGAATAGAGTTGATTGGTACTTAAATGAGTTTGATGGGTACTCAGCGATGAGAATATTGCGCTGCTTGCGCAATGGCTTAAACAGGGGCTACGACTTCATGCATCTCTTCTTGTCTTTTCTGGTGCTGAGCGCAATGACACTCGGCGGCTGTGCCAACTCGGGTAGCGTCAGTCCACTGGTCTGGTGTGATCGGCCAAGTGATCACGACGCCAGGATATTTACCGACTGCACTCCTCCGATCGGCGGCGACAGCCCGCAACGGCGTTATATCCAGGACCGCCAGTTCAATGACTACCGACAGTCACGCGGCCGGTAATAGGTTGGGCTAGGTGCCAGGAATAGCTTACGCCTCCATCTTGAAATACCGATTATCGATCTTGAAGCCAATCGGATAATCGCCTATGTAATGCGCGACGGCTCTGCCGTTTTTCTTTTGGCCATAAATATGCTCAAATTGAGTATAAATGGTCTAGTCGAGAACCCGGCTCGTTTGCCGAGTGAGCGTATGTCCAGGAGGAATGGATATGACTAGTGCTGCCCGCATCGATACTGACCGCGTGTCCAGTCAAAATGCAGCCGATCGCTTTGGCATAGTGGAAATGCCGGATCTGACCTATACGCCGGCCATCGCCGCTGAAACCGAGCATCTCTATGCGCGCGTAGCCCACCACATCCCACGGATGGAATGGCCGGTATATGCACCCTATGTAGCCGCCATCAACCGTTTGAAGAAGCAGCGCAACGCCGTCATTCTAGCCCACAATTATCAAACCCCGGAGATTTTCCACTGCGTCGCCGACATTGTTGGCGACTCCCTTCAACTCGCCAAGGAAGCAACACGGGTAGACTCGGAAATCATCGTTCAATGCGGCGTGCATTTCATGGCCGAGACGTCCAAATTGCTCAATCCGCACAAAACAGTGCTGATTCCTGACATGCGGGCAGGTTGTTCACTGGCAGAGTCGATCACCGGTGCCGACGTTCGCCTCTTGCGCGAAACCTATCCTGGTGTCCCGATCGTCACCTATGTGAATACGTCCGCGGAGGTGAAGGCCGAGAGCGATATCTGCTGCACTTCAGCCAATGCCGTAGAGGTTGTCGAGAGCTTCGGTGTCGATCGCGTTCTGTGCATTCCAGACGAGTTTCTCGCGCAGAATGTAGCTGCGCAGACCAACGTCAAGATTCTGACCTGGAAAGGCCACTGCGAGGTACACGAGCGGTTCACGGCGGATGAGCTGCTCGCGTATAGGGCTGCTGATCCCGACATCCAGATTATTGCCCACCCCGAATGTCCGCCTGAAGTCGTGGCCATTGCTGATTATACGGGCTCGACGCGCGGTATGATCGACTATGTGAAGGACAATCGTCCAGCCAAGGTACTGCTCGTCACGGAATGCTCCATGGCTTCCAATATCGAATCCGAAGTACCCGACGTGAAGTTCATCAAGCCATGCAATCTTTGCCCCCACATGAAGCGCATCACACTGCCGAATATTCTCCAAAGCCTGGTCTACATGCGTGAGGAAATTCATGTCGATCCGCTGATCGCCGAAAGAGCGCGGCTTGCGGTGGAACGCATGGTCAACCTGAAGAACTGAGCGGGATAAGCTGATGTCCATTCATTCCGATCCCGTCATCATCATCGGTGGCGGACTTGCCGGGCTCTTTTGCGCGCTTAAGCTTGCTCCGCGGGCGGTCACCGTACTTGCTGCAGCACCCATAGGCCGCGGTGCATCCTCCGCCTGGGCACAAGCTGGTATTGCGGCCGCAGTCTCGGAAGGCGACACAAAGGAAAAACACGTTGCGGACACTGTCGCCGCCGGTGACGGCATCGTCGACGAGACCATCGCTCGCTTGATGGCGAACGAAGCAGTATCGCGTGTCCACGATCTTCTCGGTTATGGCGTTCCCTTCGACCGCGATCTGGAAGGCAGATTGCAGGTTTCACGCGAAGCTGCGCATTCGGAAAGTCGAATTGTGAGGGTGCGCGGCGATATGGCAGGTCGCGCAATTATGCAGGCGCTGGTCAAGGCAGTGGAGCAAACCCCATCGATCCGGGTGATGGAGGGGTATGTGGTCGAAGACCTTCTGACTAATAAAGGAACGGTGACCGGCGTTGTAGCCAGAACAGAGGCCGGGCGCGGCGAACAGGTAAGGCTGGCCTCCAGCGCTGTTGTGATTGCGACCGGCGGCATCGGCCATCTCTATGCGGTTACCACCAATCCCTCCGAGGCACGCGGGGAGGGTATCGGCATGGCTGCTCGCGCGGGTGCAATGATGGCGGATATGGAGTTCGTCCAATTCCATCCAACCGCGCTAAACGTCAACAAAGACCCGGCGCCATTAGCCACCGAGGCTCTTCGCGGGCATGGCGCAACACTGATCAATCGTGTCGGTGAGCGTTTCATGCTCAAGCTGGACCCTGATGCGGAACTCGGGCCGCGCGATGTTGTGGCACGGGGGATTTACGGCGAAGTCATGGCAGGACGTGGTGCCTGGCTCGACTGTACAAAGGCCGTGGGCGCTTCCTTCGCCGATGAATTCCCCACCGTCTACAAATATTGCCGCGATGCCGGTATCGACCCGGTCACCGACCCCATTCCCGTTGTTCCTGCCGCACACTATTTCATGGGTGGTATCCTGACGGACGCAGATGGGCGAACCTCCATGGATGGGCTATGGGCCTGCGGCGAATGCACTTCGACTGGAGCGCATGGAGCAAACAGATTGGCATCGAACTCGCTGCTTGAAGCTGTTGTCTTCTCGGCACGCATTGCCGCGAAGATTGGCAAGGGCGAGGCGAGACACACGGGAGATTGGTCTAAAGGCTCGGTTGACAGATATGATCTGCTCGCCGAAGCAGATACGGCAGCGATGTCCACGCTGCGAAAGACAATGAGCGCGAGTTTTGGCGTTATCCGCAACCGCAAGGGCATGCTTGAAGGATTGAAAACCATTCTCGAACTTGACCAGACCAATCGTGATGCAGCATTTCGCAATGTATTGGCGACGGCGAAGCTCGTTGCCGTCAGCGCTTTGCGGCGTGAGGAAAGTCGCGGCGGACATTTCCGTGATGATTTCCCCAAAAAGCGCCCTGAGTGGCAGCACAGGACGTTTATCAGTCTAGCCGATGCCGACGCCTCGCTGCGCGAAATGATGGAGCTGGCCTGATGGCTGAGGACGTGCAGACGGCTTTCCCGCCATCTCTACCGCAATTGCTGATCGTCGACGCTGTGCGTGCTGCCTTGCTCGAAGATCTGGGGAGGGCTGGCGATTTGACGACGAACGCGACATTGCCGGAAAGTGCCCGCGCCAAGGCCGTGATTTCGAGTCGGGAAGCCGGGACGATCTGCGGTATCCACTTCGCGAGCACCGCTTTTGCGCTGATGGATCAGGAACTCAAATTCACCGGGCTGGTCAAAGACGGGGCGAAGGTCAAGCCGGGCGATCATATTGCTCGGCTTGAAGGCAATGCCCGCGCCATCCTCTCCGCGGAGCGCGTCGCGCTCAATTTCCTCATGCATCTCAGCGGTATTGCCAGCAGCACAGCGAAATTCGCCGACTTGATCGGCCATACCAACGCGAAGATTTGTGATACGCGCAAGACCATCCCCGGCATGCGAGCGTTCGCCAAATATGCGGTCAAATGCGGTGGGGGCTCCAACCATCGCTTCGGTCTCGATGACGCAATTCTGATCAAAGATAATCACATCGCGATCGCGGGTGGTGTTGCAAAGGCCATTATCGCCGCCCGCGCCTATGTCGGACATCTCGTCAAGATTGAGGTCGAGGTGGACAACCTCGAGCAGTTCGAGGAAGCGCTGTCGGTCCACGCCGATGTGATTCTTCTGGATAACATGAGCCTGGAACTCCTTGATAAGGCGGTAAAAATCAACGGTGGCCGCGCCAAGCTAGAGGCATCCGGCAACATAGCTTTTGACACGGTCAAGGCTATTGCCGAGACCGGCGTCGATTATATCTCGACGTCAAAAATCACCATGGCGGCCGCAACATTGGACATCGGACTGGATATCGAAATCAAATGAAGGTCATTGCCACCATCGCTGAACTGCGCGCCGCGCTGAGAATCGAGCGCCTGAATGGCAAGACCATCGGCCTCGTTCCCACAATGGGTTATCTGCACATTGGTCACATGACGCTCGTCCGTCATTCGAGAGCCGCGTCCGATATCACGGTGGTATCGATCTTCGTCAATCCGACGCAGTTTGGCCCGAATGAGGACCTCGCCGCTTACCCGCGCGATATGGCGGGCGATCTGGCCAAGCTCGAGAGCGAAGGCGTAGACTATGTCTTTACGCCGGATGTTTCGGAAGTATATCGGCCGGGTGCCAACACGATCGTCGAAAACCCGGTACTATCGCGAGTGCTGATCGGCAAAATCCGCCCTGGCCATTTCCGCGGCGTGACCACTGTCGTGACCAAGCTGTTCAATATCGTCCAACCGGATCAGGCATTCTTCGGCGAGAAAGACTATCAGCAATTGACGATCATTCGCCAAATGGTTGCTGATCTCGACGTTCCAACTGAGATCACAGGTGTTGCCACCGTGCGTGAGGCTGATGGCCTGGCGTGTTCATCGCGCAATGCTCTGCTCACGCCCTCCGACCGGAAGGCCGCGGTGATCTTGGCCAAGTCATTAGCGAAGGCAGAGGAGATGGTTGCGCAAGGACTGCGCTCCGTGTCGGCAATTCGCAATGCCGTTCGTGCGGTATTGCAAACCGAGAAGCGAGGAGAGATCGAATCGGTCGACGTTCGCGATGCACGGACACTTGATCCGTTGTCGGGCAAATTCAGGCAACCGGTCGTTATTCTCTTGACGGTCCGCTTCGGCAAGGTGCGTTTGATTGATCAGCGTGTCATAGGCTGAACGGAAAAGTTGGAGGAGAGCTATGAGCCAGGAGATCGTAATACGCCGGATCACAGCGCCCGAGATACGTAGTCGCAAGGGTGGCGATCCTATCGTTGCCCTGACCTCTTATCATGCCAATACGGCTCATATCGTTGACCGGCACGCCGACATTCTCCTCGTGGGAGACAGTCTTGGCATGGTTCTATACGCCATGGAGTCGACCCTCGGCGTATCGCTCGATTTGATGATCATGCATGGCCGTGCGGTGGTGCAAGGTTCTTCTCACGCTCTGGTCGTGGTGGATATGCCCTTCGGCTCTTACGAAGAGAGCCCAGCGATTGCTTTTCGCAATGCTGCTCGCATCATGAAAGAGACCGGCTGCGGTGCAGTCAAGCTTGAGGGCGGCAACCGCATGGCCGACACTATCCGCTTCCTGATACAGCGCGGCATACCTGTCATGGGGCATATCGGGCTGACGCCGCAGTCCGTCAACACACTCGGCGGGTTCAAGACGCAAGGGCGTGACACGGCACTATGGCCGCTGATCAAGGCCGATGCGCAGGCAGTGAGCGATGCAGGCGCTTTTTCCGTTGTGCTCGAAGGCATCGTGGAGCCGCTTGCCGCCGAGATTTCGCACGAGATCGCCATTCCAACAATCGGGATTGGTGGCTCGAAGGAGTGCGACGGACAAATCCTCGTGCTTGAGGACATGCTGGGCTACAACCCAAGGCCGCCTAAATTTGTGAAGGTGTATGGCACTGTGGGCACTGCTATCGACGAAGCTGTCAAGGCCTACGCGGAAGACGTCCGTTCACGGAAGTTTCCGGCCAATGAGAACGTCTATCTGCTGAAGTAGGGATATATCCAGCGGAAACGTCTGGATATTGCTCGCGGGTAGTATGCGGTTCACCAGACGATCAAGTCCGGTCAATCAGACGATAAAGTCCGCTCTTGTTTCCTGGTGTCAGCGCCTTGCCAGTAATCCATCGTGGACGACCTGTCATAGCCTTCGCCCATCAAGCGCACGCCGACACGCCCGGTTTCAGGATACACCACCACCTCGTTCGGGTTCTTCTCGCCAATCATGATGAATCGGCAGGGCGAAGCGCTGTGATTGTAGAACGAATGTCCGACTTTCTGGCCGGCCGGAAAGCAGACATGGTCACCCGCCTTCATTGGATAAGTTTTTTCGCCTAGCCGTAGCGTCATCTCACCTTCAAGAATGAAAGCCTGCTCTTCCTCGATCATATGGTAGTGGTTGAGGCTCGACTCCATCCCAGGGGCCAGTTCTTCGAGTGCAACGCCGACGTGGTTTGCGCCGCCGAAGCCTGAAAGATAGCGGAACCTGCTGCCATAGCGTGTTCCCTCTGACCATTCCTCGACAGGGACAGCCTCCGACGCAAACGGCTCGGATATCCCTTCGGCATTTACTGATGTCGCCCTGTCGTTCATCTCATCCTCCTATGCTCTGCCGCCGACGCGCAATCCTGCCACGCTGCGTTCTTCGAGCACATCGTGACGGAAGCGATAGAGCGCAGCGGGTCGGCCGCGCGCCTGGATCTGTTCTTCCCCAGTCGGTTCGACCAGTTCCGTTGTCTCGACCAGCCTGCGAAAATTCTGCTTGTGCAGGTGGCGGCCAGAGATTGCCTCAACGGTCTCCTGCAACGCCGTCAAGGTAAAAGTGGGTGCCATCAGCTCGAACACGACCGGCCTATACTTCAGTTTGGCGCGTAGCCGCGAGATTGCCGTTGCAAGGATGCGCCGGTGATCGAAACTCATTGAAAGACCAAGCATTCGAGAAAGGTGGGTGCCCTCCGAGCGTCCATCCCTCGCTGCCTCCTCGACCAGCCCCGCTTCATACAAAAGCTCATATCGTTCGAGCACGCGCTCTTCATCCCAAACAATTCCATCGTCTCCGAATGCAAGCCGGAAACGGCTTAGACGGGCGGGGAGTCCGCTTCTGCCGGCCCATTCACGCAGGGCGGGGCGGATAGCCTCATCGATCATAGCCGGTTTGCCACCGCGCCAGTCTTCCCAAGGCAGGAACGAATACCAGCTTCGCCACCGGGCTCCGGATTTCCTCAGGGCGTCCCCATCGGCGGTTATGCGCGTGAGCGCTAGATAGCCGACCGAAACGATATGGAGATCACGATCTTCTGCGGTCTTGTGACGGCCGCGATCCCCGAATGTATAGAGCTGTTCGACATATCCGAGACGAAGTGGCGTCTGCTCCGCCACCCATTCGCGCAAACCGGTTTCAAAAGTCCGATGCAACAACGGATTGAACGCTCCGAAGGGCAACTCGTCGCGCTCCGGATCTTCGGCTGAAGGTGTGGTCAAGATCAGGGGATCGTTGTTGGCAACGGCCACGATCGCGGCGCTGAGATTAATCTCGACGGCATTGGGCGCACCAGTCATGCTCACACCGTCAGCGGTAAGATGAAAGGCTTTCCCTCGAAGGCTTCTTCACCGCGTCCGATCGAACGTATTGCATCGACCATCCGGCCTTTGCGCCCGAGTATATCATCGGCGAGCGCTATAAGTCTGCCGTTGGGGGTGGCAGAGGGCGCGTTGTGGCGCAATATCCGCGCCAACTCCAGTTCATCGAACTCGGGATTAAGGGCAATTGCGGTGATATAGGCCGCAGCGGTCGAGCGTGAGACGCCCGCATAGCAGTGAATGAGCAATGGAGCCTGGCGATCCCAACGTTGTCCAAAGGAGATAAGTTGGCTGACATGCTCGGCGACCGGGTGCGTCATACCTTCCATAGGTTCGGTGATGTCGTTAAAACCTAGAAACAGGTGGCGCGCTTCGGCAATCTCGACAGGCCGCGCGACGACCGTGCCGATGTTGATGAGCGTTACCATATCGCGAGCACCGAAACGGGTTGCAGATTCGGCTAGCCGAGACAGAGGTGAGACAACAACGTGCGGCATAATCTTATTCCCGGTTAGGTGAACGTTGCTCATCAAGTACTGCAAAACGCGCCAAAAAAGCGCTTTGTGCATTCTGGGTCGCGAGGGCTGTCAAGTCGAGAGCTTCCGGGTCAATTCCGCGGGGCCGCCCGAAAAACCGCACCGCTTCCTTCTCCGCGAATCCCGCAAGCCGTGTCGCTTCAAAATATGCGGCGATCGCATCTGCCCGCTTGATCAAAACGCGCAACTCCTGCCCAATCTCCGGCACTAGCGAAAACCTCAAGTGAATGGCGCGTTGAAGCCTTGACTCGACACTCTTGTAATCTCCACCAACGACAGCTTTGAAGGGCGAGATCATATCGCCTATCACATATTCCGGTGCATCATGAAGAAGCGTGATCAGGCGCTGTTCCGTTGTAGGTCCAGAGGCGATCTTGCCAAAGATTTCCTCCACTAGCAGCGAGTGCTGTGCCACCGAAAAAGCGTGGTCCCCGATCGTCTGGCCATTCCAGCGAGCGACCCGCGCCAGCCCCTGTGCAATGTCCTCGATTTCGATATCGAGAGGCGAGGGATCGAGCAAATCCAATCGCCGTCCGGAGAGCATTCGCTGCCACGCTCGAAATTCTTCCTTCTTCCAACTGCTCGGTTGCGGTTTTTCCGGTCGCAGCATTCCCACTCCTCGGTCAGGCCTCTTGCGTCGCCTCGGGGAATGTAAACCGGTGTTCGGGAGGAATGGCAAGGTGGATAGGAATATCTCCTGCCAGTATTGGCACGCCGCTGTCCATCGCGTCCTTAACCCGGTCGATGCGGGCGAGAGCCAGTGCAGATGACCCTGCGACGCTTCCAAGCCTGCCAATTTCGCGTTCGTTGGCTGTTATTGCTGTGCCGGGTTCGGGCAAGCCTGACTTCCCGGTGGCGACTAGAATACGTCGCCTTGCCGTACCGCGGTGGTGCATGCGCGACACAACCTCCTGGCCGACAAAGCAACCCTTCCTGAAGGAGACACCGCCGGTCTGGTCCAGATTGACGTCATGCGGAAAAGCATCGCCCAGCGAGTAATCGAGTGGAGCTTCCGCGACCCCGTGTTTAATGCGAAGGGCTGTCCATGCTGCTTCGTCCTGATCTACGTCCGGACCGCCATACTGTCGCTTAACACCCACCACGTCGGGGAAGCGCCGGTCCCGCAATGCTGAATCAGTTTCTGAGACATCGGACTCGCTTTCCCACAAAACCTGGACAACCGGCTCTAAATGCACGGCAATTTGCACTCGGGCCCGCAACTTGTATAGGGTCAATCGCTTTGACAGGTCGTCGGCGGACGTCAGCAGCGTATCAAGGCGCAAGCCACCTTCGGTACGTGAGACTAGAAATTCGAACAGGATCTTGCCTTGAGGATTGAGCAGGGCACCGGCTTTCAGATCTCCTTGTTCCAGGGCATCGAGATCGGCGGTGATGAGGTTTTGCAGGAAATCCTCGGCATCTTCGCCGTTCACCTCCAAGACTGCTCTTCCACTTAAACTTTGCCGTGGCATTCGATCACCCTTGCCTTTCCCGCCCCTGTTACGTAATCCGCAGGCGAAGCGTTCGCAAGGCTGGAGTGAAAAGCAAATGGCTCAGGTATTCGATACGATTTTCAGAAGCGGGATTGTCGTCAATCAAGATGGCGTCGCCTTGCGAGACATTGGCGTCAGCGGTGGCCGCATTGCGGCGATCGGCAACCTTGGCAGTGCTTCGGCCGGTGAGACTATCGATGCCACCGGATTGCACATCCTCCCGGGGGTCGTCGATAGTCAGGTGCATTTCCGCGAACCCGGCCTTGAACACAAGGAGGATCTGGAGAGCGGCTCGCGCTCCGCAGTGCTTGGCGGAGTGACGGCAGTGTTTGAAATGCCGAACACGAAGCCGCTCACGACTTCCGCAGAAAAGCTGGAGGACAAGGTTCGTCGCGGTCACCACCGGATGCATTGCGACTTTGCCTTCTGGGTTGGCGGCACGCGCGACAATGCCGGTGATGTAGCAGAGCTTGAGCGATTGCCGGGCGCCGCCGGCATAAAGGTTTTCATGGGTTCTTCTACCGGCGATCTGCTCGTGGAGGACGATGATGGTGTGCGTTCGATCCTGAAGAATACCCGCCGCCGCGCAGCATTCCACTCAGAGGACGAATTCCGTCTGCGCGAGCGAGAAGGCTTTCGCGTTCCGGGAGATCCCTCGTCCCATCCAGTCTGGCGGGACGAGATCGCAGCGCTGCAGTGCACGCAGCGCTTGGTCCGGATCGCTCGGGAAACCGGCGCGCGCATCCATGTCTTGCATATCTCCACAGCAGAAGAGATCGATTTTCTGGCGGACCACAAGGATGTGGCGAGTTGCGAGGCGACGCCACATCACCTGACGCTCGATGCAGGCCTGTACGGGACGCTTGGCACATTGTTGCAAATGAACCCGCCCGTTCGGGAGGCGCGCCATCGCGACGGCATCTGGAAGGGGATCGGGCAAGGGATCGTCGATGTTCTCGGCTCTGACCATGCGCCGCATACGCTCGAAGAGAAATCAAAGCCGTATCCAGCCTCACCATCGGGCATGACCGGCGTCCAGACCCTGGTGCCGATCATGCTTGACCACGTAAACGCTGGCCGCATGTCGATCGAGCGTTTCGTTGACTTGAGCTCGCATGGCCCCAATCGTCTGTTTGGCATGGCTCGCAAGGGCCGAATTGCTGTCGGGTACGATGCTGATTTAACCATAGTCGACATGAAGAGGCGCGTAACCATCACAAACGCCCAGGTCGGCTCAAAAGCTGGTTGGACACCCTATGATGGCAAGACTGTTACAGGCTGGCCGGTCGGCACGATCGTTCGCGGCCACAAGGTCATGTGGGAGGGAGAAATAGTCACACCGGGCCAAGGTGAGCCGGTCCTGTTCGGTGAGGCGCTTCAGGGCAGGTAGATTTTGGCCTTCATGAAGGTAACGGCCGATCCCGTGATCAGCACACGATCACCGGAAAGCTCACAGACAAGTTGCCCGCCACGCTTCGAACGCTGGAAGGCCGACAATTTGGTCTTGCCCAACTGTGCTGCCCAATAGGGCACCAGCGTCGAGTGGATGGAGCCTGTCACCGGGTCTTCCGGAATGCCGGCATGAGGAACGAAATAGCGCGACACAAAGTCGTGTTCGCCGCCTTTGGCCGTTATCACGAGCCCGAATGGATCGAGCTTCTCGATATTCGGCAAGTCCGGTATGAACTCGAGGACTGCCTGCTCGTCCCGCAACACAACGAATATGTTTTCGAAGTTTCGAAATACCGAGACGTGCAGACCTCCAGCGATCTCGCTGAGCATCGGAGGCATTGCGCCAATCGGTTGCGGTGGGAAACTTGGAAAATCAAGCTGGTATGCTGAGTTCTTCCTGTTGACCCTCAAAGCGCCGACCTTGGTTGTAAAAACCAACTCACCCTCGACGCCTAGCTCATTGGCAAGCACATGGGCTGTGGCAAGCGTTGCGTGGCCACAAAAGTCCACCTCGTGCACCGGGGTAAACCAGCGTAGGTCCCAGCCGTTGGGTTGCCGTTTGACGAAGGCGGTCTCGGCTAGATTGTTTTCACTCGCGATAGCTTGCATCGTTTCTACGGGAAGCCATTGATCGAGTACAAGGACCGCTGCCGGATTACCGCTAAAGAGTTCGGTGGTAAACGCGTCTACCTGATACATCGTCAACTGCTGCATTACGATTTCCTTTGAGGCAACGGCCGCCAAAGCTAGACCAAGCCCCACCGGGGTCAATGCGGAAAATTCAGATGCCGGAGTTTCTCGGGATTGCGCATCACATAGATCGCCTTGATCTTGCCATCCTCGATTTCAAGAGCGGTCGTCTGTGGCAGGCCGTCACTCTCCCTCGTGACAAAGCCCGGCAACCCATCGATAAAGCCTTGATGTAGAAGCGGTGGTAGCTGATACTCTGCCCGTCTTGAGACCCCTTCAAGAAACCGGCACACATTTGCAGCTGAATAGATCGGATTGACGACCGAGATCCGCTGGCCTCCGCCATCGGCATGGAGAACAACGTCCTGTGCCAAAAGAGCTTGCAGTGTCTGCATGTCGCCGGTGCGTGAAGCGGCGAAAAAGGCCTTGGCGATGTTCTGCCCTTGTTCGTTGGAGACCGGAAAACGGGGCTTGGCCTTCTGGATATGGCTACGGGCTCGACTCGCCAATTGCCGGCACGTGGCCGGATCGCGGCCGATTGCTTCCGAAACATGAGCGAAATCCTGTCCGAACACGTCGTGCAGCAGAAATGCGGCACGTTCGAGCGGCGAAAGACGCTCCAGAGCCATCATCAGCGTGAGGGTGATATCAGTATCCGTCTCCTCGTGGCTTGGGTCGAAGATGGGTTCTGGAAGCCATTCTCCCACGTAGGTTTCCCTCCGCACGCGCGCCGATTTCAAATGGTCGAGGCAAAGGCGTGTAATGGTGCGCACAAGAAATGCTTCTTCGCTGTGGACATCAGACCGGTCGGCCTGATGCCAGCGGATAAACCCCTCCTGAACGATATCCTCCGCCTCCGCGACCGAGCCGAGCATCCGATAGGCGATGCGGATCAGTCGCGGCCTGAGGCGGTTGAATGCCTCAGTTATGTTGTCAGGCTGCGGCACGGTCTTTTGCCACGGGGTGTACGGTGCGGAAGCCTATGGAGATTCTGTTCCAGGAATTGATTGTAACAATCATCATGGTCAGTTGTACGATTTCATCATCCGTAAAATGCGGCTTCAGGGCTTCATAGTCGGCATCAGGCGCATGCGTTTCGGACACCAGCGTCAGCGCCTCCGTCCAAGCCAATGCCGCGCGCTCGCGGTCGCTATAAAGCGGTGATTCCCTCCAGGCGTTAAGCAGGTAGAGCCGCTGCTCGGTCTCGCCGTTTGCGCGCGCATCCTTTGAATGCATGTCGAGGCAAAACGCACATCCATTGATCTGCGAAGCTCTCATCTTGATCAGCTCCTTGAGACTATGTTCAAGGCCGGATTTCTCGACGCTTTCGCTCATTTTTATCATTGGCTCGATACCGCCATGATTGAACAGGTTCAATCTCGCTTTCATGTCTATCTCCTTATCCGGCATTCAGTTGCCTGAACACAAGACGAGACAGCACTGCCAAACGTGACATCGCGGGTAAGAAAGTTTTGCCTCTGAGGTTTTTTCAGTCGCCCGTGACGAAGAAACGCCAGCGGCCTTTGGGTGTGATACCCAAGCGGTAAAACACGTAAGTGCCAAATTGCTTCATCTCGTCGTAATCGCCGGCCGTGACGATTTGGAAGAGCTCGACCTTTTGTTTCGCATCCAGCTTGTCGAGCGGATAAGCGAAGAAATAAGGCCACACGTAAAGCTCGTCGGCCGTACCCGCATCGATATGCACGTAACCCGACTCAAGCACGTCGACCAATATAGCCAGAATCTCCTGACCATCCGGATCGCCAGCGAGGCTTTTTAGATAAGCCAGCGGATCGCCTTCGATATCGGTGAGCGACAGCATCGTTATGTCATCGCCAGATCCGATCAGCGGACGAAGGGCCTCGATCGAACCGGATTTTGCAGCCGTCAGGATAAGTTCGCGCATCTTCTGCACGGGGAAGGGCAGTTTGGTGACGTCGTATTCGACCTGAGGCGCTGGTGAGCCTTCCTTAGCATTGGGCATGGCAGGATTGCTGCTCTGCTCACCCGCGCTGCTGTCCTCCGTCGCTGCCGGCGCCTGTACAGGCTGCTCCGGCGCGGCATCGGGCTTGTCAGGAGAGGAGGGGCCGTTCTGGGTCTCGTCGGCCGGCTTGGTTTCAGCGTCGGGTTTTGCAGGTTCGGCAGTTTTGGGAAGTTCTTCTTTCTTGATCTCGCTCAATGCGAGTTGAACCGACCCCTCGATGCTTGCGGACAAGGCCGGAAGGCTGAAAATACACCCGGCGACCGCTAGCAGACAGGCTCTTGCGACCGCAGAGGCGGAAAAGTGCTTTTCAGGCATGCGAAATCACCCGGGAGTTCAATTATTGCAAAACGCGATTTGATGAAAACTCACCCGCAGAAATACGTTCACGCAGCCCATCGAGCAAGGCCAATGCGGACACTTCACCGTTATCACGGATTAACTCCGTCAATGCGGTGGCAAAAGCGGCTTCAGCCATGATTTCGGGCTCGATACCTTCAAGCGTGCCATCTGCCCAGACTTCATTCTGATATTCGATCGCAACCAGCTTTTTTTCTTCTGCAACCAACCTATCAAGGTCTGTCGATGTCATGTTCATGATATACCATCCTTGGCCGAAGCCAATTCTTAAACGACCGCTAAACAATACCATAGCTTTTGTTTAAAATGCGGTTCATTGGCTCCAACAGTTAAAGCCCGGTTAATTTCCATATCCCGATACGATCTCTGAAGAAAGTCTCGTTCCCTCGTTTTGGTAGCGGTCAATCGCCGCAATCGCCTGGCTCGTACACGTCGAATAAGTCTCGTTGAAAGAGCGATATCCGCGGTTGAAGCTGGCAATAAGCTTTGCCCTGCGCGCTGGATCTGGATTTTCTGCCAAAAGCAGCGAGTCCATGCGATCACGCCACTGATTGCTTCTTTCGCCGCAAAGGTTGCGAAGCGAGTGTATCGATCCGAGCACCTCGGCCAAGCGTACAAGTTTCGCTTCGTACAGGGGATCGACCGCATATGCGGGCGCTGCCGTGACCATGGCGGTCAAAAACGCTGTAATGATCATTGTGCTTCGCACGAAACTACCCCGGGACAAGTTCCCCGGATGGTTGTACCGCAAAGCTTGGCATCTTCAAGGCGTTTCCCGCAACGTTACGGTGAGTTGAATCTTCCGGCGAGCTCGCTAACGACGTCGAGAACGCTTTCAGTCACATCGAAAGCGCTCATTTCTTCTAGCTTGAGCCAATGCACCGCGGCCGCGTCATCAGCAGCAACCGCTTCGCCTGTTGAATCCTGCACGAGAAAAACCGCCAGTCGGAAGGGCTTTGGCGCGGGGAACTCAGGCGTTGAATAGTCGAACGTGACGGTGGTGAGATAGGTTACCGCGGTTGCAGTGATGCCGGTCTCTTCGTGAAGCTCGCGTATTGCCGCCTCTTCGGGTGTCTCACCGTCCTCTCGTCTCCCGCCCGGAAACGCCAGCCAGCCTTTCGAGGGTTCACGCCCTCGCTCCACGAGCAGGAACGCCTTATCGCGAATGCAGACCGCCGAGACGCCATCGACTGTTGCGGAGAGGGGAATCTGGTCCATGCGTCAGGGGTAAGTTGTAAGAGAAGTTTTGACAAGTGTCCGCAAAACTTGCCATTGGAGTATGCGGATTATCTCCATAGACCAGGCAGCATTGATTATATGTGCGGACGTTTTTCACTCCTCGACCCACCGGAAGAAGTCATGTCGTATTTCGGCCTGATGGAGCTTGACGATTTTCCGCCGCGCTACAATATCGCGCCGACGCAGCCGATCCTGATGATAATAGCGGGCGAGACGCCTCCGCCGGGAAGCAACAGGCCCGATCGCAGAGCCTTGCTGGTTCGCTGGGGCTTCATTCCTGGCTGGGTGAAGGATACCGCAAATTACCCGCTTATGATCAATGCGCGTTCGGAAACGGCAATAGACAAGGCATCGTTCAAGGCAGCGATGCGCCATAGGCGGGCGCTCATTCCAGCTTCCGGCTTCTACGAGTGGCGGCGCGACGGCAAGGCAAAATCGCAAGCTTACTGGGTACGCCCCCGAAATGGTGGAATTATTGCGTTTGCCGGTCTTTACGAGCCTTGGGGAAATGCGGAGGGTTCTGAAATGGACACTGGCGCGATTTTGACGACCAGTTCCAGTGAGGATCTGCGTTTCATTCATGACCGCATGCCGGTTGTGATAGAACAGAAGAATTTCACACGTTGGCTCGACTGCAAGTCACAGGAACCTCGCCATGTCGCCGATCTCATGAAGCCCGCGCAGGCGGACTTCTTTGAAGCGATCCCCGTTTCGGAAAAAGTCAACCATGTCGCCAATACAGGTCCGGAAATTCAGGATCGCGTGATTGAACCGGCGAAACAATCCGCGCGCGGCAAGTCATACGAGCCCGAGGGGCAACTGAAACTGTTCTAGTCCTCCCAACCCCTCCTATAGGAAATCCCATGTTTTCAGCCGCTCTCTCCGGTTTCCTCCTCGGCGCGTCTCTCATAATCGCTATCGGAGCACAAAACGCCTTCATATTGCGGCAAGGTCTGCTGCGGCAGCATGTCTTTATCCTGAGCCTCATCTGCGCCCTCTCGGATGCGCTGCTGATCACAGCAGGCGTTGCCGGCCTCGGTACGCTCATCGCCAGGTCGCCTACACTCATTTCGGTGGTGACGCTCGGCGGCGCGGCTTTTTTGTTCTGGTATGCCTCGGTGGCGTTCCGGCGCGCTCTCCACCCGGAGGTGCTTGAGGCTGCAAGTTCGGGTAATGGTAACTTGAAGATGGCCATCGGCACGGTCTTGGCGCTGACCTTCCTGAACCCGCATGTCTACCTTGATACGGTCGTGCTGCTGGGCGGCCTGTCGGCCCGTTTCGAAGGTGCAAGCCGCGCGGCATATGGCGCAGGCGCGGCGCTCTCTTCATTCGTCTGGTTCTTCGGCCTTGGCTATGGAGCCAGGCTATTGCAGCCGATTTTTGCCAAGCCGGCCGCATGGCGTGTACTTGATGTACTGATCGGCCTCGTGATGGCCGGTATCGGTCTAAGTTTGTTAGTCCGTTTCCTGAACAATTGAAGCAAACTTCAACTGTGGCCGCTGGCGAACAGTACTGAGGACGGCCGCCAGTATCGCGGCGGGGCCAATGGCACGGTATTGCGAGGTAAGATGGTCGGCTCGGACGATTTCGCGCGGCTTTGCCTGTTGGGCATCGTTCATGGGTCTGGTCCTTTTAAGCGGGGCCTATTCCCCTAAAGTCGAAGACCCAAGGATTCCCGGTCAAATTGGCCGGAAAAAAGGCACCTTCCGGGAGGATTTTAGGCTTTCCGGTTAATATCGATTTACCATGGCGAAGTCGGCAAAAATGCAACACCGGGCACTCGCGGGACCGCCTTGACGATTGGTCCACACTCGATCATAAATGCCGGTATGAAAACGTCGCCCATAACGATCATTATCACCTGTCGGATTATTATCAGCTAGCGCTCGCTGGCCCGGCCGTTTTCGTCTCGAAATTTCTGATAAAGATGTGAACGCACCGGTCGCCAGGCCAGCGCGACGATATGCGTTCTCACGATGAAACACGAGATTTGAGACTTAAGAAAATGCCGCAGGAACTGAGCCTATATAATACGCTCACACGCTCGAAAGAAGCGTTCGTGCCGATCGACCCGAGAAACGTACGCATGTATGTCTGCGGCCCGACCGTCTACGACTATGCCCATATCGGCAATGCCCGTCCGGTTATCGTATTCGACGTGTTATTTCGCCTGCTTCGTCACATCTATGGCGAAAGCCACGTAACGTATGTGCGTAACATCACCGATGTAGACGACAAGATCAATGCGCGGGCTGCTCGTGACTATCCGGATTTGTCGTTGAACGAAGCGATACGCAAGGTCACGGAAGCCACCAACAGGCAGTTTCAGGACGACGTGGCGGCTCTTGGCAACTTACCGCCTTCATCTCAGCCGCGTGCTACGGAATACATTTCCGAAATGGTCGCGATGATAGACCGCCTCGTAGAGCGAGGCGTCGCCTACGTCGCCGATGGTCATGTGCTGTTCTCGCCATCCTCGATGAATGCTGCCAAGGGTCCGCGCTACGGGCTGCTGTCCAGACGCTCGGCTGACGATATGATCGCGGGTGCTCGCGTTGACGTTGCGTCGTACAAGCGCGACGAGATGGACTTCGTCTTGTGGAAACCATCGAAGGAAGGCGAGCCGGGGTGGCCATCGCCCGCCGGCATCGAAGGGCTCGGTCGCCCAGGCTGGCACATAGAGTGCTCCGCCATGTCGATGGCGAAATTGCTTGAGCCGTTCGGCGGCGGTCTGCATTGCGATGATCCAATAAAGAATATCTTCGACATTCATGCCGGAGGCATCGATCTTGTATTCCCCCATCACGAGAACGAGATCGCTCAGTCTTGCTGCGCTCTTGGCACGGAGCGCATGGCCAATCTATGGATGCATAACGGCTTCCTGCAAGTCGAAGGCCAGAAAATGGCAAAGAGCGTTGGCAATTTCGTGACGATCCACGAATTGCTGGAAACGAACGTCTTCGGCGGCCGCAAATGGCTGGGGGAAGTGCTGCGTCTTGCCATGCTGATGACCAACTACAGGGAGCCGATCGACTTCAGTATTAGAAAGCTGGAGGAAGCGGAGAACATCCTGGTCAAAGCCCGCGAGTATGTTGGTAATGCCAGCGTCGGAGTAATCCCGGATGAGGCAATCGAAATTCTGTCTGATGACCTGGCAACGCCAAGCCTGATCAACTGGCTGGCGTCTATCAGAAAGTCGCGCGTCCTTGATCCTGCGGACTATCGTGCGGTGTTTGGGCTGCTGGGCATTGATCTGAGCGTTGAAGCTGTTGCGCCGGAACTCGAGAATGAGGTTGAAGTCAAGATTCGTAAACGTTTGGCCCTGCTGACAGCCAAGAGCTTCGCCGAAGCTGATCGCATCCGCGACGAGTTGCTGGAGAAAGGCATTCAGTTGAAAGACGGAAAAGATCCGGCAACGGGCGAACGCGTCACAACCTGGGAGGTGAAGCGATGAGTCTGGATAACAAGCCTGTCTATACTGGTGGATGCCAGTGCGGTGCGATCCGGTTTCGAGTCGAGGGCAGGCTAGGCGAGGCATCTATATGCCATTGCCGAATGTGCCAAAAAGCCTTCGGAAATTTTTTCGCGCCGCTGACATCGGTGCGCGGCACCGATTTTGCCTGGACACGAGGCGAACCCAAGCGCTTTCAATCGTCAAATCATGTCAAGCGCGGTTTCTGCGGGGAATGCGGAACACCGCTGACCTATGAGGCCCCGGACGGGATGGCACTCGCAATTGGCGCGTTTGACGAGCCAGAGGGGGTCGCTCCGGCTATCCAGTGGGGCATCGAAGACAAACTGCCATACGTCGATGACCTTTCGAAGCTCCCTGGTCAGACCTCCGACAGTGATCCGCAATCCGCCGAGTTTCTGAGTACGATGGTCTCTTATCAACATCCGGACCATGACACCGGCAAATGGCCGTTGGAGAAGCAGGACAAGTGACCAAAGAACGGATCTACCTCTTCGACACGACCTTGCGCGACGGCCAGCAGACCCCTGGCATCGATTTTTCCCTGGAGGACAAGAAAGTCATTGCCGCCATGCTGGATGAATTCGGCTTTGACTATGTCGAAGGCGGCTATCCCGGGGCCAATCCCACCGACACGGCGTTCTTTACTGAAAAGCGCACGACACGTGCAAAGTTCGCGGCTTTTGGCATGACCAAGCGGACTGGAGTTTCAGCTTCCAACGATCCCGGTCTCGGCGCACTCATACGTTCCTCGGCCGACACGATATGTTTCGTTGCCAAAAGCTGGGACTATCATGTGAGGGTTGCGCTCGGCTGCAGCAATGAGGAGAATCTCGAGTCCATCGATGCTTCCGTTCGGGCCGCCGCCGACGCGGGCAAAGAACCGATCGTTGATTGCGAACATTTTTTCGATGGGTACAAGGCCAACCCTGACTACGCGCTGGCCTGCGCACACAAGGCATATGAGGCCGGTGCACGCTGGGTCGTGCTGTGCGACACTAATGGCGGCACTCAGCCAGCCGAGATCGCCGAGATCGTCCGTAGCGTCATAAAATCGATCCCTGGCGATCACTTGGGCATCCACGCCCACAATGATACAGAGCAGGCGGTCGCCAATTCGCTTGCCGCGATCGATGCTGGTGTCCGCCACGTGCAAGGCACGCTCAATGGTATCGGCGAGCGCTGCGGGAACGCCAATCTGGTGACGATTATCCCGACGCTCCTCCTTAAGCCAAGCTGGGCAAACCGTTTCGAAACCGGGATCAGCCTCGAGAAATTAAAGGGACTTTCCCGCCTCTCGCGCAGTTTCGACGAACTGCTCAATCGCGCCCCTGATCCGCAAGGTGCGTTCGTGGGCACATCGGCATTTGCAACCAAGGCCGGCATTCACGCGTCCGCCCTGATCAAAGAACCGGCCACCTACGAACATGTGCCGCCGGAAACAGTTGGAAACCGCCGCAAGGTCATGGTTTCGGATCAAGGCGGGAAATCCAACTTCATCAACGAGCTTGAACGCCGCGGCATTCCAGTAGCCAAATCCGATCCCCGGCTCGATACATTGATCGCGCTGGTCAAGGAACATGAATCGGAGGGCTATGCCTACGAGGGCGCCGATGCGAGTTTTGAGCTTCTGGCAAGGCGCACACTCGGCACCGTACCCGAATTTTTCAAGGTGGATTCTTTCCGCTGCATGGTTGAGCGGCGGTTCGATGCGAATGGCAATATCAAGACTGTCTCGGAGGCGGTCGTCCGCATGGAGGTCGATGGCGAGACGCGCATGTCCGTTGCCGAGGGACACGGCCCGGTCAATGCGCTCGATCTGGCGTTGCGCAAGGACATGGGTCGCTACCAGGACGAGATTGCTGATCTGGTATTGGCGGACTTCAAGGTTCGCATCCTCAATGGCGGCACCGAGGCCATCACACGCGTTCTCATCGAGTCGACGGATTCCAGCAATGTGCGTTGGTGGACCGTGGGCGTTTCCGACAATATCATCGATGCTTCGTTCCAGGCACTTATGGACTCAATCGTCTATAAATTGATGAAAAATCGGGATTTGGCGGGCAAGATTGCCGCTGAATAAGGTTATAAAAGCCAAAAACACGCGTAAACTGCCGAAAACATCAAGTGGCTTGATCGATTGATCAGTCGAATTCAATAGACGGCAGGCAGCGCGGGGACTAGGACTGCGCACGATGACCGAACGAACAGACAGCAATCGAGCAGTCGCCGAAACCCTTGCGACGTCCAACGCTTTCGCTGGATTGTCGGATGGCAAAAAGGGATTCATTTTCGCCCTTTGCGCTTATTTGTTATGGGGCATCCTGCCATTCTATCTAAAGTCGGTCGCGCACATACCCGCGCTCGAAGTCGTTGCCCATCGGATCGTCTGGTCCGTTCCCATTGCCGCGGCACTTCTGTGGTGGCTTGGCTTGCTTGGCGATCTGAAAGTCGCCTTCACCACCCCGCGCATGCTGGCCATGGCCATATTGACGGCCAGCCTCATTACTATCAACTGGGGTACCTATGTGTGGGCGATCGCCAACGATCACACTGTTGATACCGCGCTAGGTTACTACATCAATCCTCTGGTGAATGTTGTGCTCGGTAGGCTCTTTCTTTCAGAGCGCCTCACGAAGGCACAGATGATTGCTGTCGCTTTGGCCGCATGTGCGGTTATTCTGCTGACTGTGTGGTCAGGTGGTCTTCCATGGATTTCACTGATCCTTGCTTTCAGCTTTGGCTTGTATGGTTTCTTTCGCAAGACTTTGCCAATCGGCGCCATTCAGGGTTTCACGCTCGAGGTTCTGATATTGTCCATTCCTTCGCTCGGCTTCATCGCCTGGACCATGACGCAGAACACAAGCCACTTCACCAATGGCCAGCCGAATGATGTAAGTCTCCTGCTTTTTGCGGGACTTGCTACGGCGGTGCCACTCATCTTTTATGCCCTTGGTGCCAAGCTGCTGCGGTATACGACCATTGGTTTGATGCAATATATTGCGCCGACGATTGTTTTCTTCATTGCCATCTTTGTGTTCGGCGAACCATTTTCGCACGTCCAGCTCATCGCTTTCGTTCTTATCTGGTCAGCACTTGCGATTTACACCTGGTCGATGGTGTATGAAGCGCAAAAAGTGAAATCGGCAATCGCGCACAATCGCTAGAGTATGGACGCTCCGCATGTACTCCGCGATCTACTTCCGTGGGCGGCCAATCTTCCGCACGACGAAATATACTATGGCGGAAGTACCAAGCGCCAACAGGGTGATCAGCAAAAACCCATGATCACTTTGTGCAAGCGGCAGGCCACCGGTGTTCATTCCGAAAAGGCCACTGATGACAGTGCTTGGCAATAGCACTGCCGTCATTATGGATAAAACGTAGAGAAAGCGGTTTGACTGGTCCGTCAATTTCGCAAGCAGTTCGTCTTGTAACAGACGCGCGCGCTGCTGTAGTTGTTCTCCTTCGGAGTGCAACGTTTCAGCGCGGCGCGACAGCCCCTCGACCAGATCATCCAGTTCTTCCGGGAATGCTCTCCGGTCCGCGTGATCGATATGGCGAAATAGTCCAGTCGCAGCGGTGAGATAGCGATGGAACACAACGATCTGGCGGCGCACAGGTACAAGGCGCTCCCGCTCGCCCTGCCAGTTTTCGCCGACAATGTGATCCTCGATTGAGTCGAGCGTCTCGGAGAGATCGGTTATCTCCGTCTTCAGAAGATCAAGGAAACGGCGGAAAATGGCGTTGAAAAGCGCTTTGGGGGATATTGGCTTCACCTTTCCACCCACGATGGCACGGCGCACATCGTCGACCGATTGCAACGGATGGCGGCGCCCGCTGATAAAAAGACGCCCATTGAAAGCGAACCGAAAATAACTCAACTCGCGGGGATCGCCATAATGCTTGTGCTGCAGATCGGGAAGTTCGCCGTAAAGCCATCCGTCTTCATAGGTGATCTGATACTGATCGCCAGGGGAGAGCAGTGCGTCCCGCACCACTTCCGGCAGACTTAGGTCAGTCTCGATAATTCGCCGTGCCCGGGCATCGGCGAGTCCATAGCTCTTCCAAACCCATGCGCTGTTTGCCGCTTCGGTATCGCCAGACTGCAAAAGCGTACCGTCCGCGCGAAAGCTGTGGGCGATGACAAACTCATCACTTTGGAGGAGGGATAGGTTGCTTGGGGGATCGAAGGTAATATTGTCCGCCATTCGATCCTTTACGGTTCCTACATCCGTTCGATGATTGCTTCATTGCCTTCCCGGCTGCCGTGTGCAGCAGCATTGAGAATGGCAGGTACGATATTTTCAGCTTTGTCTACCACAAGCGGATTGACCAAATGTGACGTATGGACGAAGCCCTCAGCCTTCATATGCTCGATGAGAGCCAGCATGGGGTTCCAAAATCCGTTGATGTTGGCGAAGACCATTGGCTTTCTGTGACGCCCGAGTTGCGCCCATGTCATGATCTCGACAATCTCTTCCACAGTACCGATGCCGCCGGGCAAAGTAACGAATGCATCTGAGCGCTCGAACATCTTATGCTTGCGTTCATGCATGTCTTCGGTAACAATAAGCTCAGAAAGCTGGCCAAGCGCGTGTTCTGTGGCCTCTTTGTTCATCAGGAATTTTGGAATAATTCCTGTGACTTTGCCGCCAGAGGACATGACGCCGTCTGCAACAGCGCCCATAATACCCTTGGTGCCGCCGCCATAGACAAGCTCAAGCCCGTGCTCGGCAATTGTCTGGCCCAGAAGCTTGCCGCTTTGTTTGTAAATCGGGTCGCGCCCCGGTGATGAGCCGCAATAGACACAAATGGATCGAATCTTGTTCATCCGATGAGTGGTGCCTTGCACATCGCCAAACGTCAAGTCGGTACAAATGCGGCGAACGTTTCATATGCCGGCTTCGTTATAGTACGTCGAAAGAATGGGCCTGAATCTAAAGGGTTTTCTTGTAGCGTGATAGAAAAGGCGCTAGAGCAAAAGGAACAATAGGATCGGGGAACGATGTTCGAGAGTAAATTTGCGCTTTTGGGATTTGGTACTGTAGTGGCTGCAGGTCTTGTCGCCGCCTATATAGGTTTGGTACCGGGCAGGCAGATTGTAGACCAGCCGTCCGCCGTGATGAGCGGATCCGCGCAGACACAGCCAGCCCCTGCGGCCAAGAACTCCGAGCCGCAAATCCAGTCGCTGACAACAGAGCCGGAGACCAGCGCTGCATTGGGACAAGCTGCGCCGGCTCCCGCGCCGACAATCGCGAACAATGGCGCGCCTACGTTCGACGTCCTGCGAGTTGATCCATCGGGCACCATTGTCATCGCCGGCAACGCTGCGAAGAACGCCACGGTTGATCTCCTGTCTCGCTCGAATGTCATCGGCACTGCTAAATCGACGGAAAATGGAGATTTTGTCATAGCGCTCGATGAGCCTTTGAAACCCGGCGACTATCAGCTGGTGCTGCGCTCCACCGGCCAGGACGGGACGGCGATCACATCGCTCGAAACGGCGATCGTTTCCATTCCCGAAACCAAGAGCGGCCAGGTCCTGGCACTTGTCGAGCAATCGGGCCAGCCGAGCCGGATGATTACCAAGCCCGAACCTGTCGAGACAGCTGCGGTAACCACGCAGCCAGTGACGGTTGCTGCGCCAAAGGGAGACAAGCCGGTCGCTGCTCCTTCCGAGAAACCGTTGATCACGGTTGAAGCTGTCGAGATCGAGGGGAGCAAGATTTTCGTTGCCGGGAACGCCCAGGCAGATTCCGCGGTGAAGGTTTACGCAAATTCCGCTTTGCTCGGAACGACAAAGACGGCGCCCAACGGGCGGTTTCTGGTACAGACAGTTCAACAGCTGGCGGTCGGTGACTATATCATACGTGCGGACATGCTGGGCAAGGATGGAGTGACGGTCGTCGCCAGAGCCGCTGTTCCGTTCAAACGCGAGGCGGGCGAGCGTGTTTCGGCCGTCGCACCGGCATCGACCGATGCCGATACACAGACCGAAACTGGCGCCGTCAGCCAGGCGCCGCAGGTAGGCGATGCAGCCGCACCGCTGCAAAGCGTCGACGGATCAGTGATTATTCGTCGCGGTGACAGCCTATGGCAAATTTCGCGCCGTACCTATGGGGCAGGCATGCGTTATACGACGATCTATTTGGCCAACAAGGAACAGATCCGCAATCCCGACATGATTTTCCCGGGCCAGATATTTGCCTTGCCGGAAAAAGACAAATCCGTCGTCCAATAGTTGGGGCGAATTCGCCGATCTCCGAGCTACTGCATTTTCTTCTTGTGCCAGGTTGATGTATCGTTTATCGCCGATGAACGATGAAGTGCATCAATTCGTTTCAACATAGTTCTGACGCGATAGCGGCGCGCACATTGGCGGCATTGGCACATCCGGCCCGGCTGCGCATAATCCGCCAGCTCGCGTGCATCGATGCTTCTTGCTGCAAGGATATCGTCTCGGGGCTCGATCTGGCGCAATCAACCGTGTCGCAGCATTTGAAGATTTTGGTCGATGCAGGTCTTGTCCGCTACAAGCAATCCGGGCAGAGCTCACGCTACAGCATCAACCCCGCGGCCTTTGCGAGTGTCGCCGCTCTCGTGGGCGATATGGCCAGTCTTTGCTGTCCGCCAGAACGAACTGTCGTGGACATGCAGTTCGCACCCGAGCTCCCGATTGCAATCAAGGATTGACCGTGGCCAATAAAACCGTCTCAGACGAGTCTGGCAAGACCCTTCAGACCATTCGCAATCTCTGGCCCTACATGTGGCCAGCCGAGCGCCCTGACCTGCGCATGCGGGTGGTTTGGGCCTCGGTCTACCTGATTATTTCCAAGGTGGTTCTGATACTCGTTCCATATTTCTTCAAATGGGCGACCAACGCTTTGAATGGGAAGTTCGAAGCCTCGGATCTGGTACCCGCTCTATTCGTGGGACCGCTCATGCTCGTGGCCGCCTATAATGCGGCACGTATCGTGCAAGCGGGCCTAAACCAGTTGCGTGATGCACTCTTCGCCAGCGTCGGCCAGTATGCCGTGCGAAAACTTGCCTATAAGACCTTCGTGCACATGCATGAACTGTCTTTGCGCTTTCATGTCGAGCGACGAACAGGCGGTCTTTCCCGCATTATCGAACGCGGAACGAAGGGCATCGAAACCATCGTTCGCTTTACCATCTTGAACACGGCTCCGACGATCATTGAGTTTCTGATGACCGCGGTTATCTTCGCCGTGACCTATGGAATGTCCTATCTGGCGGTCGTGGTGGCGACTGTGTGGGTCTATACCTGGTTCACCGTAAAGGCCAGTGACTGGCGCATCGGCATTCGCCGCGACATGAACGCCTCCGACACGGATGCCAATTCCAAGGCGATCGACTCGCTGTTGAACTATGAGACGGTCAAGTATTTCGGCAACGAGAACATGGAAGCCGGCCGCTTCGACACCGCCATGGCGCGCTATGAGATTTCGGCTACACGTATCTGGACTTCACTGGGATGGCTCAATTTCGGCCAGGCGGTAATTTTCGGCATCGGCATGGCGGTGATGATGATCATGTCGGGCAGGGAGGTGCTTGCCGGAACGCAGACACTCGGCGATTTCGTTTTTATCAACGCCATGCTGATGCAATTGTCCGTGCCGCTCAACTTCATAGGATTCATATACCGCGAGGTGCGACAGGGCCTTACGGATATCGAGCAGATGTTCGACCTTCTCGATGTCGAGCGGGAAGTAATGGACAGGCCTGGTGCCAAACCCTTGGTCATCGAAAAGGGTGCCGTACGTTTCGAAAACGTGGAGTTCGCCTATGATCCCAAGCGCCCGATCCTGAAAGGCGTCAGCTTCGAGGTTCCTGCCGGCAAGACTGTGGCTATCGTCGGGCCGTCGGGGGCCGGCAAATCGACCCTGTCGCGCCTGTTGTTCCGTTTTTATGACATCCAGAGCGGCTCCATCACCATTGATGGTCAAGATATCCGCGATGTGACGCAGGACAGCCTTCGGTCTTCCATAGGCATGGTTCCTCAGGATACCGTTCTCTTCAACGACACCATCGCCTATAACATTCGCTATGGCCGCATAAGCGCGACTGAGGCCGAGATGCGCAATGCTGCCGAGCTTGCCCAGATAGGGCCATTCATCGAAACGTTGCCTGAAGGCTACGAAGCCATGGTCGGTGAGCGCGGATTGAAGCTCTCCGGGGGCGAGAAGCAGCGCGTCGCGATCGCAAGGACCCTTCTCAAGGCACCGCCAATTCTGATCCTTGACGAGGCGACATCGGCGCTGGACAGCGCAACCGAGCACGAGATCCAGTCTGCCCTTGATCTAGTCAGCCGCAATCGCACGACACTGGTCATCGCCCATCGCCTTTCGACGATCATTGGAGCCGACGACATCATCGTCCTCAAGGATGGCGTGATCGCCGAGCGTGGCACCCATGCGAAACTTCTGGCAAAACAGGGACTCTATGCGTCGATGTGGAACCGTCAGCGCGAGGCGACGGAGGCTGAAGAGCGTTTGCGCCGCGTGCAGGCAGAAGACGACCTCGGCGTCATCACGCGTGGAAAGCCCGCCATGCCCGCTTGAATGGTTTGCTCCAGCATCCAATCTCCGATAAGAACGCGCGAATTCCATTGCGATTTCATGGAACAAGTGCTGCCGGCATAACCAGGAAGAAGATACATGAGTCTCGTCGAGTCTATCCGAAACACCTTGGTACCAATCCACCGCGAGGGTTATCCGTTCATCGCCGGGTTTGCCGGAGCGACGGTGATCCTGGGCTACTTTTGGGCGCCGCTATTCTGGATCGGGCTCATTCTCACTGCTTGGTGCATATATTTCTATCGTGACCCTCAGCGCGTTACGCCAACGGATGACAAGTTCGTCATAAGTCCCGCAGACGGTATCATTTCAGCCGTGGGCCCTGCTATGCCCCCGCGCGAGCTTGGTCTCGGGGACAAGGAATTGACCCGTATCTCAGTGTTCATGAATGTCTTTTCCTGCCATATCAACCGCGCCCCGGTCCGGGGGCGGATTACCACTATCGTGCACAAGCCGGGCAAGTTTCTCAACGCCGAACTTGACAAGGCCAGTGCCGAGAATGAGCGCAACTGCCTTTTGATCGACAGTCCCAATGGCGAAGTGGCAGTCGTACAGATCGCCGGACTTGTGGCGCGCCGCATTGTTTGCTGGGCCGATGAAAACACCGCAATTTCAATCGGCGAGCGCTTTGGCCTGATCCGTTTTGGCTCGCGTGTCGACGTTTATCTGCCACAGGGCTTTACACCACGCGTCGCCATCGGCCAGACTGCGGTCGGCGGCGAATCCGTCATTGCCGAGTTCGGTGGCGCGGCGAGCGCCCCGTTGGTTCGGGTGAGTTGAGGCAGGGTATATGACCGAGACCGACACTGACCCATTGTTTGATGAAAAGCCGCAGACGGCCCAACCGGTCGGCCGGCGCATACCCATGCGCTACCTCGCGCCCAATGTCATAACGGTTCTGGCAATTTGCGCCGGTCTGACGGGTATACGGCTTGCCTTTGAGAACCGCTTCGAGCTGGCGGTGTCGATGGTGCTGCTCGCTGCCTTTCTCGATGGAATCGATGGGCGTATCGCCCGCATGATGAAGGGGTCGACAAAATTTGGCGCCCAGATGGACTCTCTTGCCGATATCGTTAATTTCGGCGTCGCACCCGCGCTGGTTCTTTACGCCTATATGCTCGATCAGGCGCGTTCGTTCGGTTGGATCGCCGCTTTATTGTACTGCATAGCATGCTGTCTGCGCCTTGCCCGTTTCAACGTCATGCTCGATGTGGTTGGAAAACCGCTCTGGCAGAACAACTTCTTTACCGGTGTACCGGCCCCGGCAGGCGCGATGCTCGTTATGTTGCCCGTCTATCTTGGCTTCCTCGGCTTTGCGCCAACGCGTGCAATCGCCTTTGCAGCATCCGCATACACAGTCGCTGTCGCAGTTCTCATGATAAGCCGACTACCCGTATATAGCGGCAAGGCGGCGGGCACGCGTTTGCGCTCCGATTGGGTCATGCCGTCGTTTCTTTTCATTGTCCTCTATGTCGCTTTCCTGATGAGCTATACCTGGGAAACATTGACGCTGACAGCGATTGGCTTCTTCCTGTCGCTGCCGTTCAGCGCGCGTGCTTGGAAGCGGTACGAAGCGACTGATCGCGCCGCCTTGGCAAACGCTCAAAGCGCTGGTTCCGAAACCATATCCTGACCTCGGAACCAGGCGGGTTTCACTGCTCGGCTTCGATCAGGTTTTTGCCGAAGAAGTCCACGATATCTGCGTTGAGCTGCTTGTGAAAAGCCAGGCGATCAAAGCCTGCCTTGTCGGTGCACAGCTCAGGCTCACCGGAGTTGACCACGAGCTTGGCGAATTCCTGGCTGCAAGGTGGGAGAAAAGAGAAATGGCCAGAGTTTGGAACGATGCGGTAGTCTGGCTTGGCAGGCAGGTTATGAGCGATCGTTGCGGCATCTTTGGGTGATAGACCGTCACCGCCATATTCGGATGCCCACAACTGGACTGGAACGGTCACGTTGCGCAAGCCTTCGGCGGTAAATAGGCTACCGCCTGCGGGGTCGATCAATACTGCAGCTTTGATCCGTTGATCACCGACCAAAGGAGCAACGGCGGAGCTGCGAATTTGCTCGCAGAAGCGGTTTCCCGGATAGGTCGGGCAATTATCAAGCAGCAATTTCCAGTTGGGATTGCCGCCAATCATGGCAAGGCCAGTGAAGCCGCCTCTTGAAAAGCCGAAAACGCCGATCCGTGCCGGATCCAGCTGAGATGCATTTGACCAGAGATCGAGCATGAAATCGACCAGCCTTGTCATATCGACAGGGCGCTGGGTCATGGAAGCTATATCGTTCGGATCTCTGGTTTTCGATTGGCCGCTATCGCGTGGGTGATTGACGGCAGCAACCACAAATCCTGCATCGGCAAGCACTTCAGCAAGTGAATGATAATTGCCGGACCATCCGCCCACACCATGAGAAATCACGATGAGCGGAAGTTTTTCACCCGTGAGTGGACAGTCCTGTACCGCTGTCGAATAGTTGAAGCCGATTGCTACCCTTGCCGGCTTGCCAACACATGGATACCAGAGGGTCGCTGTCAGAACGGGTCCACCACCGCTGGAAGGCACCTCGATGAATCTGAGACCTGCGGCCTGCGCCGATTGAAACGTGCTAAAAGCAGCAATGGCAAGGATTGTTGCGAGCTTGAGAATTTTCATAATTAACCCCGTTTGGATGGGATGTACTCGCTCTTGATCTCGATTTCGGGGCTTCGCGCCGGGAGTGCTTTCGCGCTTGCTGTCGATGAATAAAAAAATTCGGGCATCATGTTCTCCTGAGATAGCGCCATTCTCAGCGCTGCCCCAAGAACCGGCATTGTGCAGGTAATTTCGACCTCGATTGCTTTTTAGGTCGTCCGCGATTGCAATCGAGGTCATAGTAACGTTCCGATTACCGTGGTCTTGACGATGCTCTTTATTCCATTGCCGTTTGTCGTTGCGCTACTGCTCGTCATCCTTCTGCTCCAGATGATCAGACGGCGGGAAGTGACTGTTTTGAATCCGTTTTTCTCTTGTTTGATCGCTGCTTATGCGCTGCAATCAATCGTCATTGGTTTGCGTTGGGGCTACGACCTCATGGAAGTGTTGCCGGTCCAGGCTGTGCTGGCAGCCGCTATCGCATCGCTGGCCTGGCTCAGCTTCGAAGGCCTGCGCACGGAGCGATCTCCCTTAGAGCGGCCTCTATTGTGGCTGCATTCGCTACCGCCATTGCTCGTGGTAGCACTGGTCGCGTTCTGGCCCGCTCCAATCTCGCTCATGCTCATTCTGATTTTTGCGGGCTATGGAGTTGCGCTTATATGCCTGGCATCGGCAGGTACCGATGTTCTATCCTCGGCGCGCCTCGAGGGCGTTATCAACTCACATCGTGCCTTGCAGGTAACGGCTTTCGCCATCGCTGCCTCGGCCGTCATCGATGTCATCATCAGCCTGGACTTCGCATGGTCCGGCGGCATTCATTCCGGCAAGATTGTTGCTATCGGCAACGTGCTTGCGATGCTGGTTTTGGGCACGGCGGCAACTGTGGCTGGTACCAATCAGTCACCGGCAGACGTTGAGGTCGATGACAACGAGAGTACAAGCCGACCAAGTGTTGAGGACACGCAGATATCAGCCTCTCTCGACGATCTCATGCAATCGCGCACCCTCTATCGAGATGTCGATCTCAATCTCAACCGGCTCGCCCGGAAAATGGGACTATCGGTCCGGCAAGTGTCAAGCGCGGTAAACCGCGTCAAATCGATGAGCGTTTCGCAGTACGTGAATGATTACAGGGTGAGGGAAGCTTGCCGTTCGCTCACCGAGACGGAAGAACCGATCACGCGGATCATGTTTGATGCCGGCTTTCAGACGAAGTCGAACTTTAATCGCGAGTTCCTGCGTGTCACTGGCATGAGCCCGAAGGCGTGGCGTGCCCGGGCTATTGTGAAACCGGATGAAAAGACAGCGAAGATCATTCGCCTCGTTGGTTAGCTCGGGTCGTTGTAGCTCAGCAATTTGTCGCTACGCACATCATAAAGTCTACCCGTTGCATCGAGCGCCGGATCGCAGAGGAGGGCGATCTTGGCGGCAACCTCTGCCGGCGTTGGCAGTGTTTCAGGATCCTCGCCTGGCATGGCTTGCGCGCGCATGGCTGTACGGGTAGCGCCGGGATTGACGGAGTTGATGCGCAGGCGCGTCTGCCGCGATTCCTCGGCCCACGTCCTCGCCATCACCTCCACAGCCGCCTTGGAAGCCGCATAAGGACCCCAAAAAGCCCGTGCCGTATGCGCAACGCCCGACGACAACAGGATTGCGCGGCCAGCGTCTGAAAACTTCAGGAGCGGATCCGTGGTGCGGATCAGACGCCAGACGCTGGAAACATTGATGGCCATGAGCTTGTCGAAGACCTTCGCCTCCACATGTCCTATTGGCGAGATCGTTCCGAGAATGCCTGCATTGGCGACCAAAATATCGAGCTTGCCCCAGCGCTCATGAATGGAACCGCCAAGCCGGTCGATGGCGGGCATATCCGTCAGGTCGAGCGGAACCAGCGTTGCCGTTCCACCTGCGCCCCTTATCTCGTCGTCAAGTTCTTCAAGGCCGCCGACAGTGCGGGCCACGGCAATCACATGGGCACCGCGTGCAGCCAGTTCCTTGGAAAGCGAATAGCCAATGCCCCGGGACGCGCCGGTGACAAGCGCAAGCTTGCCGTCCAGCCGAAAACTGCCGTCAGAAATCATCAGGTGAACTCAACCGTTATTTGCGAGAAGCGAAAATTGCCGGACGTTGCTCGCACCATCCTTGTCAAGGAGCCGTGTCGGGTAGTCGCCCGTGAAATAGTGATCGGTGAAAAGCGGCGCGCGCGGGTCGCGTGGAGCGCCGCTGACTGCCTTGTAAAGCCCGTCGATCGACAGGAACGCCAGCGAATCTGCGCCGATATACTCGCACATGGCCGCAAGGTCCGCATATTGATTGGCGAGGAGCTTGTCTGCATCCGGCGTGTCGATGCCATAGAAGTCCGGGTGGAAGATCATCGGACTGGCGACGCGGATATGTACCTCGCTTGCACCGGCATCGCGGATCATCTGAACAATTTTGACAGATGTTGTGCCGCGTACGATAGAATCGTCGACGAGTACGACGCGCTTGCCTTCGATGACCGCACGATTGGCCGAATGTTTCAGCTTCACGCCGAAAGCCCGGATCGACTGGGTTGGTTCGATGAACGTCCGACCGACATAATGGTTGCGGATAATGCCAAGCTCAAAGGGGATGCCGCTCGCTTGCGCGAAACCGATAGCTGCCGGAGTGCCGCCATCCGGCACGGGAACGACTACATCGGCCTCAAGCGGTGCTTCCAGGGCAAGATTCATGCCCATGTTCTTGCGTGCATTGTAGACGTTGCGGCCGCCGACGACTGAATCCGGACGGGCGAAATAAACGTACTCGAAAAGACAAAGTCTTTCGCGCGTGGGTTTCTGCGGCTTGTATGTATCGATGCTGATGGAGCCGTCGGCCTGGATCTCGCAAACGACAACTTCGCCGTTCTCGATGTCGCGGACAAATTTCGCACCAATGATATCGAGTGCGCAGGTCTCGGATGCAAAAATTGGCTTACCGTCGAGATCACCCATCACGAGCGGTCGGATACCGATCGGATCGCGCGCGGCAATGAGCTTCGTACGGGTGAGGGCGAGCATCGCGTAGCCGCCTTCCATCTGGCGGATGGCATCGATGAAGCGGTCGCTGGATGAAGCATGCCGCGATCGGGCGATGAGATGAAGCACGACTTCGGTATCGGAGTTGGACTGGCAAATTGCGCCATCCGCAATCAGTTGGCGGCGCAGGGTAAGTCCGTTGGTAAAATTGCCGTTGTGCGCGATGGCGATTCCGCCGACCTCGAGTTCGGCCAGGAGCGGCTGTACATTGCGAAGAACCGTGTCTCCGGTCGTCGAATAGCGTACGTGGCCGATCGCCCTGTCGCCCGGCAACTGCGCAAGTGTGGCCGGGTTGGTATAATGATCGCCGACAAGGCCCATGCGCCGTTCGGAGCAGAACTGCTTTCCATCATAGGAGACGATACCGGCTGCTTCCTGGCCCCGGTGCTGCAATGCGTGCAGTCCGAGCGCGGTCAGCGTTGCGGCGTCAGGATGCCCCAAAATGCCAAACACACCGCACTCTTCATGCAGTGTGTCGTCATCAAGGGACATCAATTGATTATCGTCACGAGAAATGTCGGTCATTGCCGCCAGCCTTTCGCCCCAAGATTTCCTTGGGCTCGAGTCAATTGTGCCTGATTTGCATTATGCCACGTATATGGAGCATTACCTAGTAAACGCCAAGACCCGATAGATGCCAATATTGACGCAGTTGTGTTCGTCGTACCAATTACTGCTGATTGGTGGACCCCTCTGGCGGGATATCTTCTTTTGGCTCCGGCGTCGTCGTGCTATCGGGCGCCGCTTCCGGAGTTGCTGTGGTGCCGGGTTTCAGTCGATTGAGGATGGTCGATTCTGGGTCTTCCGGCAACAATCCTATCAGCTTTGTACCCAACTGATCGATCATCGGCTTGGACTTGGCCTGGCCGACCCATGATGGCTGGTTTTCAGGAACGAGCCAGTTGAAGAACAGCATCGCAACGACCACGAGAAGAATTCCACGGGCTGCACCGAAGAGAAAGCCGAGCGTGCGATCAAGTGCGCCTATCCGGCTGTCTATGATGAAATCGGCGATTTTCATGGTGATGACTGAAACGACGATTAGCGTAACGACGAAGACGAGGCCGGCTGCCGCGATCTGCGCGATCGTATCATTGCTGATATAGGGCGTAAGAAACGGTATGACGGGCTTGTAGAATAGATACGCTGCCGCGGCTGCCGCTGCCCAGGAGACCACAGATAATACTTCGCGTGAAAAGCCGCGTACCATGGCCAGAACAGCCGAAACGAGGGTGATGCCCAATAGAATTCCGTCAAGCAACGTAATTGGCATTTATTGTCGTCCCCATATCCAGTCTGACCACTACAGCCGGTCAGTCGTCACGTTGTCTCTTGCCAGGCCCCGATGCCGCGATCCGAGCGACCAGGTCCGGTAGTGAAGCCGTCTCCGTCAACCGGGCATTGCCGTTCTTTGCCACGTCGTTGCTTCCCTTCGGAAGAACAGCCTGCCTGAACCCAAGCTTATCCGCCTCCTTCAGTCTCTGCACGGCATGCGCCACCGGGCGAACCGCGCCAGATAAACTGACTTCGCCGAAATAGACGCAATCTGCGGGAAGGGCAATACCGGCGATAGAGGAAACCAGTGCAGATGCAACTGCAAGATCGGCTGCAGGTTCGGATATGCGATACCCGCCTGCCACATTGAGATAAACATCATGCTGGCCGAACCTTACCCCGCAGTGAGCTTCGAGTACGGCCAGAATCATCGACAGTCGGTTGCCGTCCCATCCGACAACCGCGCGGCGCGGCGTCCCCAATGTCGAGGGTGCAACCAGGGCTTGGATCTCCACGAGTATCGGGCGGGTGCCCTCCATTCCCGCAAATACCGCCGCTCCCGGCGACTTTTCGTTGCGTTCACCCAGAAAGAGCTCGGAAGGATTGGCGACCTCGCGCAATCCTTTATCTGACATCTCGAACACGCCGATTTCGTCCGTCGGACCGAAACGGTTCTTGACTGTTCTCAAGATGCGATAGTGATGGCCGCCTTCGCCCTCGAAGTAGAGCACCGCGTCGACCATGTGCTCGATGACCCGTGGCCCGGCGATCTGGCCCTCCTTCGTCACGTGCCCGACGAGAACAACGGCTGCGCCGGTCTGTTTAGCGTAGCGGATCATCGCCTGCGCGCCGGCGCGAACCTGCGTCACAGTGCCGGGCGCAGAATCGGCACCGTCCGTCCACAAGGTCTGTATCGAATCGATGATAATCAGGTCGGGGCGTTTTGAATCGGAGATGGTCGCCAGGATATCTTCGACGTTGGTCTCAGCGGCGAGCAGCACATCCGTATCGGCAGCATGCAGTCTCTGGGCGCGCAGTCTTATCTGTGCAACGGCTTCTTCCCCGGAAACATAGACGACGCGGTGACCTTGGCGCGCGAGAGCAGCGGCTGCCTGCGTCAGCAACGTTGATTTGCCGATGCCGGGATCTCCGCCGATCAGAATCGCGGAGCCGCGTACGAATCCGCCACCGGTGACACGGTCGAGTTCGCCGATACCTGACTGGATGCGTGGCGCATCCTCTATCTCACCGGAAAGCGTGGTCAAGGCGACCGCGCGACCCTTGCGCAACGATAGCTTGCCCGGGCCGCTGCCGATACCACCCGCCGTACCCTCTTCAACCAGCGTGTTCCATTCGCCGCACTCGTCGCACTTTCCTGCCCAGCGCGTGTGCACGGCACCGCAGTTTTGGCAGATAAATTGAATTCTAGCCTTCGCCATCAATTGCTTTCGGATTTGAGGTAGCGCCGGTGATAGCGGGTACCGAGGCTGGTAAGCAACTCATATCCGATCGTCCCGGCGGCTCGAGCAGCATCGTCTAACGGAACGTTCTGACCAAAGAGCTCGATGTAGTCACCCGGACGAACAGCATCAACAGGAAGGTCGGTGATGTCGAATGAGGTAAGATCCATCGTTATGCGTCCGAGAACTGGGACTTTGCTCCCCGCCACGAAGCCTTCGCCGCCATTCAGTACTGTGCCGCGCAGCGGCACACCGCTGCCCGATGCGGAGCGAAGATAGCCATCGGCGTAGCCAACGGAGCAAACGGCAATACGCGTGTCCCGGCCAAGCCTCGCGGTGGCACCGTAACCGACTGTTTCACCCTTCCTGCCGGTACGGATTTGGACAATGCGCGCCTCAAGCGTCACCACGTGGCGCATGGGGTTGGCACCTCCTGAAAACGGTTCCCCGCCATACATGGCGACGCCGGGACGGCTGAGTTCATATTCGCCGACTCCCGAGTGAAAAATACCCGGTGAATTGGCGATGCTGGATTCAATTCCGGAGAAAGCCGCCCGAAGCTTATGAAAAGACTGGATTTGCCTATCGTTCAGCGCGTGCGCTCGATCGTCTGCCGTGGCGAGATGCGTCATCAATAGGATAGGCTTGTCGTTCCGTCTGTCGGCCGCGAAGGCCAGGGCTTCATCGAGGGTGACACCAAGCCGGTTCATACCCGTATCGACGTGAAGCGCAAAGGGCAGCTTGTCCTTTCGCTTCGCATTGAGGCTCCTCCAGAGATCGAGTTCCTGTAGCGAGCCAAGAACGGGAATGAGGTCAGATTCTTCGTAGACGGGGAGGGCTTCGGAGAAGAAACCATTGAGCACGAACACCCGCGCATCAGGCGCAACTGCCCTGACGCGAAGACCTTCCTCGGCCAATGCAACGAAGAATGTCCGGCATCCCGCCTGCCACAAGGCAGGGACGACATGGATGATACCCAGACCATAGGCATCGGCCTTTACCACGGCACTGGTCTGTGCCGGCAGCGATTTTTCGGCGAGAAGCTGCCAGTTCGCCACAAGCGCATCGAGATCAATCGTCAGACGCCCGCCGGCAAGCCGGGGATCTGCACCGGTCGTCACACTTTCGGGTCGCCTGGTCACCAATCAGATCACTCGAAGCGTTCTGGCAGGTGGGAGTCTTCGGCAAGGTCGGTGAACCGGGTGAACTCCGCCTGGAACGCCAGCCTGACCGTGCCTGTTGGTCCGTGACGCTGCTTGGCAACGATGACTTCAGCCTTGCCTGCCGCTTCGTTGAGCTCGGTCTGCCACTTGAAATGCTCTTCCGTCCCGACCTTCGGTTCCTTGGTTTTGATATAATATTCATGGCGATACACGAATAGCACGACGTCGGCGTCCTGCTCGATCGAACCCGATTCACGCAAGTCGGAAAGCTGCGGATGCTTGTCTTCGCGGTTTTCAACCTGGCGGGAAAGCTGGGAGAGTGCGATGATCGGCGTGTTCAATTCCTTGCCCAGCGCCTTCAAACCGGTCGTGATCTCGGTAATCTCCTGAACGCGATTTTCGGACGCGCGCTTGGAGGAGCCTTGCATGAGCTGGATGTAGTCGATGACCAGGACGTCGAGGCCGCGCTGACGCTTTAGCCGGCGTGCGCGAGCTGCAAGCTGGGCGATGGAAATGCCGCCGGTTTGATCGATATACAGCGGCACCTTCTGCATGTGCTGCGAACAGGCAACCAGCTTCTCGAAGTCGGCTTCGCTGATTTCACCGCGACGGATCTTGGATGAACTGATCTCGGCCTGCTCGGAGATAATACGGGTTGCCAGCTGTTCCGACGACATTTCGAGCGAGAAGAAGCCGACGACGCCGCCATTCTTGGCTTTGAACGTGCCATCAGCAAGCTGTTCTGGCTCATATGCGGCGGCGATATTGAAGGCAATATTGGTGGCCAGCGACGTCTTGCCCATGCCTGGCCGGCCCGCAAGCACGATCAAGTCGGATGGCTGCAAACCGCCCATGCGCGCATCAAGCGCCCGAATGCCCGTCGAAATGCCCGAGAGATGGCCGTCTCGCATGAACGCGGCATTGGCCATGTCTACGGCAGTCTTCACCGCATCGGTAAACGTTTGAAACCCGCCATCGTAGCGGCCCGTTTCCGCAAGCTCGAACAGGCGTCGTTCCGCGTCCTCGATCTGGCCCTGCGGCGCCACGTCTACTGGCGCATCATAAGCGATATTGACCATGTCTTCGCCAATGGTGATCAGAGCGCGGCGCGTAGCAAGATCGTATATCGCCCGGCCGTAATCCTCCGCATTGATGATCGTTACCGCTTCGGCAGCAAGTCGGGCGAGATACTGCATTACCGTCATCTCGCCAATCTTGGCGTCTGCAGGCATGAACGTCTTCAGTGTGACAGGATTCGCCATTTTGCCCATGCGAATCATATCCGATGCGACTTCAAAGATTTTGCGATGCAGTGGTTCGTTGAAGTGGGTTGGCTTCAGAAAGTCGGAAACACGGTAGAACGCGTCATTGTTGACGAGAATAGCACCCAACAGCGCCTGTTCGGCCTCGATGTTGTTAGGCGCTTCGCGGTATAGCGCCCCTTGAGCCTCGTTGATCTTGCGTACCGTAGCTTCAGCCATTTGTATTTTCCTGTTCTGAAGTCACTATGGCCTAATGGGGAAAGTTATGGCGTGGCAGATTTGCCCTTATCACCACAATTCACACAGATGCGGATGACAAAACCGATCGCTTGACTCTGTCGGTCGACTATACCTTGAGTCGCGCAAATAAAGCGACGGTACAAGGACTGAAAGGCACCGCCCCTCCGTCATCCTCGGGCTTGACCCGAGGACCCACGGCAAAGGGGCGTCAGCTTGAGCAACGTACTCGACGGGATCCAGTTAGATGATTCGAAACTCGCCATTGGGCATGGCGCTGAGCTAGCATGCGTCGTGCAACCCGACGGCTCTATCCCGTCGAACGTGGCTGGAACGTTACCGCCCGGCTACTGATTCCTTTGTCTCCACCTGACTGTTCGCCGAACTGCGTTCGCACTCCAGCCGCTTCAGTCGCTTTTCTTCTTTCTCGATGTAATTGCGGGTCAGCGGCACGGACTCCTGCCGGTGCGCCAGCTGTATCTGGAACACGACGAGGTTTTGCCAGCGGAAGGCCGCCTCTGAAGCTGCAAGATAAAACTCCCACATCCGGCAGAACCGTTCGTCATAGATGGCTTTCGCCTTCTCCCGGTTCGCCATGAACCGTTGGCGCCAGATGCGCAATGTTTCCGCATAATGCAGCCGGAGAATCTCGATGTCGGTGATTACAAGGCCGGCCTTTTCAATATGCGGAAGGACTTCCGAGAGCGCCGGAATGTAGCCTCCCGGGAATATATACTTCTGAATGAAGGCATTGGTATAGGATGGCCCGTCGGAACGTCCGATCGAGTGGAGGAGGAATACACCGTCCTTCTTCAAAAGACGCGATGTATGCTGAAAATACTCCGGAAAATGCCCGATACCGACATGTTCGAACATCCCGACCGACACGATGCGATCGAAGCTGTCTTCGATGGTCCGGTAGTCCTGCAAGCTGAATTGCGCCTGCGCCGTCAGGCCTTCTTCGAAGGCACGTTTATTTGCGACGCCGAACTGCTCTTGCGAAAGCGTCACGCCGGTAACATTGGCTTTGAGGTACTTGGCGAGGTAAATCCCCAGACCTCCCCAACCGCAACCGATATCCAGAATTTTGTGTCCCTTCTGGACCAGAAGCTTGGCTGAGATGTGACGCTTTTTCGCCAATTGTGCTTCTTCGAGCGTCGCATCCGGTCGTTCGAAATAGGCGCAGGAATACTGCATGTCCGTATCGAGAAAGAGCTTGTACAGATCTTCGGACAGGTCGTAGTGACGCTGCACATTGCTCGATGCGCGCGTGAGTGTATTCATCTGGTGCAGTCGCCGGGTAGCGCGCCGGATGCCTTCGATGGCCAGCATCCAGGGTTCCTTGGCGACGGTTGCTCCGGTATTCTCGAAGATGATCTTGAGGACGTCATATATATCGCCTTCAAGAACATCGATATCGCCGTTCATATAGGCTTCGGGGAAATGCAGGGAAGGGTCGAACGCGATCTTGCGTTCGGCTGCTGAACTATTGATGCGAAAGTGAAACCGTTCGCCGGTGCCGTCGCCGAAGGTGCGCGATTGGCCGGAAGAGTCGGTGATAACCAAGGTGCCAGTGTGAATCATCCGCGAAAGCGCGGCCTTGAGAATGGCATTCATGAACAATCTCCATCAATAACGACAGAGCTCGGCCATTGTGAGACTCAGGGCGAGTCTACGGTCGGGCGTTGGAAGGAAAAACAAATCTAATCGTTTTTTCGTTCCTGAAAAGCAAAAAAATACCCGGCACTGCTGCCGGGTACTTTCAAAATATTGATGAAATTATTCGAAAGAATGATCTATGGAAGAAAATCAGGCGTTTTCTTCGCCTTCTTCGTCCTCATCGAAGAATTCATCCGCGAGCGGAGCCTCTTCAATACCATAGATCGCTTCAGCCGAGGTCAGGTCTTCGCCCTTTACCTGACGTTCGGCTTCATCTGCCGTGCGGGCGATATTGATAGTGACTGTTGCTTCGACTTCGGGATGAAGTGTCAGCACGATCTTGTGAAGACCAATGGTCTTGATCGGCGTGTTCAGTTCAACCTGGTTGCGGTTGATCGAGAAACCTTCAGCTGTGATCAGGTCTGCGATATCGCGTGTCGAAACTGAACCGTAAAGCTGGCCGGTTTCGCCAGCTGAACGTACTGCGACGAATGACTTGCCGTCGAGCTTTTCGGCAATCGCCTGTGCTTCGGTCTTGCGTTCGAGATTGCGTGCTTCGAGCTGGGCGCGCTGGCCCTCGAACTTCTTCTTGTTGGCTTCGTTGGCACGAAGAGCCTTGCCCTGTGGCAGCAGGAAATTACGGGCAAAGCCGTCCTTTACCTTGACTGTTTCGCCCATCTGGCCAAGCCGGCTGATACGTTCGAGTAGAATGACTTCCATTTGATTTATCCTTGTTTGTTCAATGTTTATTGGTCGTTGTCAGGCGGATTGGTATTCGCAGCCCTCGAAACCGGTGCGTTGCGCGACGTGTCGAACAGACCGGCCAGAAGGAAGAGGAAGAGCACAAAGGCGAACAGTACAACTGCGAGGTACGCGAGCCACAGCGCCACTGGGCGCCAGGATGCACCGCGTGTTCTCGCGTGCAGTATGGCGAAACCCGCCATTGTAAACCCGGCACCAAGAGCACCGGCGATGGCCGTGGCTGCATAGCCAGCTCCGCCAGGCAGAAAGCAGGCGGCACAGGCGACGGCGAAAATGATGAGCGCGGCGCGAGGCATACGCAGTGCGCGCGGCCAATCATCATGCGGTCGGCGCAACTTGCCGGAAGCGCCTGTCAGCCGCAGCGCCAGGTAAAGGTTGGCAACAATCACCATCATCCATACGGCAGGCTGCAGCGCGGGCAATACGCGCACGACAAATTCTGCCATGCCTTGCGCAACATCCGCATTGCCGGCAAGCTCGGGGTTGCTCGCGGCAAGTTGTTGCCCGAGGGATTTCGCAAGCTCACCGGCGAGATCATCATTGAATCCGACAAGCACGCCGATGACTATGAAACTCGCAGCGACTATCAGCGCGAGCCGCAATAGCGTATCAGCGAGCGGATACCAGACGGTCACATCCTTCGGTCCACCGATTTCTTCGGCGGGACGCGCAAGGCCGGCGAAGTAAGAGGCTGCGGCTGCGGGAAGAGCTGTGATCAGAACGACGATCAGCGCGGCCATTGGCGCCGCCAGCACCGAAACGGCTACGGCCATGGAAAGAGCGGCGACAAAGCCGACGGCCGTGCCCCAGCCAAGAGCGGCGGCAAATATGGGTAGCGGCGAAAACAGCAATAGTGCCATGGCGAGCGTAGATTGCGTGATAACGCCAATCGACAGCAGCGCGGCAGCGAAACCAGCCAGCACCCCTACGCCAAAATCTTTTGCAGTTAGTTTCATTTCGCTCGCTGTCCTGCTCTTCGAAGCAGTTAGAGGCGGTTCCTGAACCATTGCCTCAACTCGGGTTATCTTTCTCACCAGACCCGCGCCCATCGCGAATGGTGAATGAAGGCGGCAGGTATATGCCGCCGCCTTCGACACTAGGTATTACTTCACGACGTATGGCAGCAGGCCAAGGAAACGTGCACGCTTGATCGCCTGGGCGAGTTCGCGCTGCTTCTTCTGGCTGACGGCCGTGATACGGGAAGGAACGATCTTGCCACGCTCGGAAATGTAGCGCGACAGGAGCTTTACGTCCTTGTAGTCGATCTTCGGCGCATTGGCGCCCGAGAACGGGCAGGTCTTGCGGCGGCGATGGAACGGACGGCGGGTTGGGATCTGATTGATATCAACCATTATTCTGCTCCTTCACCGGCTTCGTCACGCGGACGGCGTGGACGGCGTGGACGGTCGTCATCACGGCCACCAAACTTGTTGTCGTCACGATCGCGACGATCGTCACGGCGCGCGAGCATGGCCGACTGGCCTTCCTCGTGTTCGTCGACGCGGATCGTCATGAACCGCAGAACGTCTTCGTTGATGCGCTGCTGGCGCTCGAGCTCGGCAACGGCTGCTGCAGGAGCAGTGATGTTGAGCAGAGAGTAATACGCCTTGCGGTTCTTGTTTATGCGGTAGGTGAGGGCACGAAGTCCCCAGCTTTCAATACGCCCGACTGAGCCGCCATTGGTCTCGATGATACCCTTGTACTGTTCTACAAGCGCATCGACCTGCTGCTGCGAAATGTCCTGTCGAGCAAGGAACACATGTTCGTAAAGAGCCATTGTCTTTGCCTTTCTTCGTTAATATTGCCCGGAATCAACGGTAAACCTCTGCGAATCTCTCTGCCGGAGACCGGCGAAGAAAGGACGCTGATGGAGACGATCGAGAGCGGAGACACGGGAGGCTGAAGCTTTCAAGCTTCGACGGATCAGAAATCCGGCCCTCCGTTCAGCCCCCAGCTGACGCCGAGCAATGAACGGGCGGCTTATACGGGCAAACGGCCCAATAAGCAACCCGGCTGGAATATTTATCCGATGAACGAGTTTATGCCGTATTACCAAGCGGGTGTCGACTGCATCATTACCCGAAATTGAGGCAAGTGCACCGCCACAACCATGCATCAAAGCTTGACTTCGTGCTTGCCTGTAGGCACATCGCGCGTCAGATTCACACTATAAGGAACCTTCGGAGGCGCCGCTTATGTCCATTGCATTCACCTTTCCGGGTCAAGGAAGCCAGGTTGTCGGTATGGGCAAGGCTCTGGCTGAAACTTTCCCCGAGGCTCGTGCAGTGTTTGACGAGGTGGATGAAGCGCTCGGCGAGAAGTTGTCGTCGATCGTCTGGGACGGTCCAGAAGAAACATTGACACTGACGGCAAATGCCCAGCCCGCATTGATGGCCGTATCCATTGCCGTATTTCGTGTGCTGGAATCCAAGGGAGCATCGCTCAAGGACAAAGTCGCATTCGTGGCCGGCCACTCCCTCGGTGAATATTCTGCGTTGTGTGCTGCTGGCACCTTCACTCTTTCGGATACGGCGCGCTTGCTGCGCATTCGCGGCAATGCCATGCAAAAAGCTGTGCCCGCGGGTGAGGGCGCCATGGCTGCAATTATCGGTCTCGAGCACGAAGATGTTGAAGCCATCTGCGCCGAGGCAGCAAGGCAGGGACCAGTCCAGATCGCCAATGATAATGGCGGCGGTCAGCTGGTTATTTCCGGAGCCAAAGGACCCGTCGAGGTCGCCGCCGCGCTTGCTTCTGCCAAGGGGGCCAAGCGGGCGATCATGCTGCCCGTTTCAGCTCCCTTCCACTCAGCCCTGATGGCGCCTGCCGCCGAGGCGATGCGGGAAGCGCTAGCCAGTGTTTCCAAGAACGATCCGGTCATTCCGCTGGTCGCCAATGTTCGCGCGGCGCCCGTACAATCGGCGAGCGAAATCGCTTCGCTTCTGGTCGAGCAGGTGACAGGGCAGGTTCGTTGGCGCGAGACGATAGAGTGGTTCGGCAACAATGGGGTGACTACGCTTTATGAAATCGGCGCGGGTAAGGTGCTGACCGGTCTCGCGCGCCGTATCAATAAAGAGATGTCGGGCATAGCCGTCGGCACCCCCGAAGACATCGACGCGGCCATTGCCGCTCTAAATGCTTGAAACAAGAGGAACGCGCAATGTTTGACCTTTCAGGCCGCAAGGCACTCATCACAGGTGCGACGGGTGGTATAGGCGAGGCTATTGCCCGCTCGTTGCATGCCCAGGGAGCAATCGTCGGCCTGCATGGTACGCGTGTTGAAAAACTCGAAGCTTTGGCGGCTGATCTTGGCGATCGCGTGAAGATTTTTCCGGCGAACCTCTCCAATCGCGATGAGGTGAAGGCGCTTGGTGAAAAGGCGGAAGCTGATCTCGAAGGCGTGGAGATTCTTGTCAATAATGCAGGCATCACCAAGGACGGCCTGTTCGTACGCATGAGCGATGGCGATTGGGACAATGTTCTTGAGGTCAATCTGACCGCCGTATTCAGGCTGACGCGCGAGCTTACCCATCCCATGATGCGCCGCCGCTATGGCCGGATCATCAACATTACCTCGGTAGTCGGCGTGACCGGCAATCCAGGACAGACTAATTATGTAGCGTCCAAGGCCGGACTGATCGGCTTCTCCAAATCACTCGCGCAGGAAATCGCCAGCCGCAATGTCACAGTCAATTGCGTTGCGCCGGGTTTCATCGAATCGGCAATGACAGACAAGCTCAACGACAAGCAGAAGGAAGGTATCATGTCTGCCATCCCCATGCGCCGCATGGGCACCGGCGCCGAGGTTGCTTCGTCGGTTGTCTATCTTGCCAGCAGTGAAGCCTCCTATGTCACCGGCCAGACCATTCACGTCAACGGCGGCATGGCAATGATCTAAGCTATGCACCGGGCATATCCGCCGGTATGGTTCTCAAACACATTTATGAGATTGAGACCGCGAATAAAGCGTGATAAGTCGCGCACCAGTCTGGGCAGTCAAATCGATTTGATGTCCTTTCAATTCCGCAAGGAATGAGCCGCAGGGGCGGTTGTTTTAGCTGTTAAACAGGGCGAAACAACCATCTTATTGCTTGATTAGAGTCATCCGTGCCGCTAACCAAGGCATAGGGAAAAACAAACAGGTTGAGGTTTCCACATGAGTGATACTGCAGAACGCGTCAAGAAAATCGTTATTGAACATCTGGGCGTTGATGCCGAGAAAGTCACCGATGGTGCCAGCTTCATCGACGATCTGGGCGCCGACAGCCTTGATACTGTCGAGCTCGTGATGGCTTTTGAGGAAGAGTTCGGCGTCGAAATCCCCGACGATGCTGCCGAGACAATTCTGACGGTCGGCGATGCGGTCAAGTTCATCGACAAAGCATCTGCCTGATAATTGTTCGGCCCTGCAGCGTGTGGATCGTGATATAGGGTATTCAGCCTTGCTCGTTCATACGTTGGGCCGGAAACATCATGTCGCATTTGATAGTTAAGGATCTGCCATGAGGCGCGTTGTCATAACCGGCCTTGGGCTGGTTTCTCCTCTTGCATCCGGAGTTGAACTGACCTGGTCGCGGCTACTTGCCGGCCAGAGCGGCGCCCGGCTTGTAACGGAATTTGAAGTTGAAGATCTGCCTTGCAAGATCGCTTGCCGTATTCCGGTAGGTGATGGTTCGGACGGCACGTTCAATCCTGATGATTGGATGGAGCCAAAAGAGCAGCGCAAGGTTGATCCCTTCATCATTTATGCTGTGGCGGCGGCCGATCAGGCGCTTGCCGATGCCAAGTGGGCACCGGAAAGCGACGAGGACCAAATCCGCACTGGTGTTCTGATCGGCTCCGGCATTGGCGGGCTCGAAGGCATCGTCGAGGCGGGTTATACGCTCCGCGACAAAGGTCCAAGGCGCATCTCGCCTTTCTTCATTCCGGGTCGTCTGATCAACCTGGCTTCTGGCCAGGTGTCGATCAAGCACAAGCTGCGGGGGCCGAATCATTCAGTCGTTACCGCATGTTCCACCGGCGCACACGCTATTGGCGATGCCTCGCGTCTGATCGCATTCGGCGATGCTGACATCATGGTGGCTGGGGGAACGGAGTCGCCGGTTAGCCGCATTTCGCTGGCCGGCTTTGCAGCATGCAAGGCACTGTCCACCGCCAGAAACGACGATCCGACAGCAGCCTCGAGGCCTTATGATGAAGACCGCGATGGATTCGTCATGGGCGAGGGCGCTGGCATCGTTGTTCTTGAGGAACTGGAACATGCTCTCGCGCGCGGCGCCAAAATCTACGCCGAAATCATCGGTTATGGGCTTTCCGGCGACGCTTATCACATTACCGCCCCCTCGGAGAGCGGCGAGGGCGCGCAGCGTTCGATGGAAATGGCGCTGAAACGTGCGGGGATTACACCCGACGATCTCGATTATATCAACTCGCATGGTACGTCCACGATGGCCGACACTATCGAACTTGGTGCAGTCGAGCGCGTTGTCGGCGATGCCGCTTCGAAAATTTCCATGTCTTCCACCAAGTCTTCGATCGGACATCTTCTGGGTGCTGCCGGCTCGACGGAGGCAATTTTCTGCGCATTGGCCATCCGTGACAATATCGCTCCGGCGACAATCAATCTCGACAAGCCATCCAAGGAGACGAAGATCGATCTGGTTCCGCACAAGCCGCGTGAACGCAAGATCGACATCGCGCTTTCCAATTCTTTTGGATTTGGCGGTACCAACGCTTCGCTCGTGATGCGGCGTTACCAACAGTGATTGATATCGTGGCAAAGCGCTCCCGCGCTTTTGCCACATTCACAATCGATTCTATCGGCGTCAGCCGGTATCATGTCCCGAGGTGGTTTGCGTGAGCTCAGATCAGCAGTCTGAAGAGACAAACGGTTCAGCCGCCGCCAACGCGCCGGATCGCAAGCCGATTGTCCCGCAATCGGCTTCTGAAGCTCTGCGTCCTGAACCAGGCACACCGCCACCTCTGCCGAAGCGGCGCTCTCGTCGTGCTCGCAGCCAGATCGTTGTTTTTGCCAATTTCATGTTGTCGCTCGTCGTGCTGGTGGTTATTGCCGCCGCCGCTGCGGTATACTTCGGCAAGCTTGCCTTCAATGAGCCTGGGCCTAGCGAAGTTACAACCAACTACGTTGTCAAGAGCGGTACCGGGATTGTCGAAATAGCTGACGGGCTGGAAAGGCGTGGAATCATCAGTGACGCCCGCGTCTTTAAATATGGCGTTCAGGCCTATGGCCATCAGGGCGACATGAAAGCCGGCGAGTACGAAATCAAAGCGCATGCGTCGATGCGCGAGATCATGGACCTGTTGCGCAGCGGAAAATCCGTTCTCCGGTCGCTGACGATCCCCGAAGGGCTCACCGTCGAGCAGATTTTCCAGCGCGTACGTGAAGACGAGGTCCTTGTGGGTGATTTGCCTGCAGTCATGCCGCGTGAGGGCTCGCTTTTCGCCAATACGATGCGGTTTTCGCGAGGTACGACCCGCGAAGAATTGATCAAGAAGATGCAGGCCGACCAGAAGAAGCTGGTCGAGGACATTTGGGCGCGCCGTGATCCCAACATCCCGCTGAAAACCGTCGAAGAGTTCGTGACGCTCGCATCCATCGTGGAAAAGGAAACTGGCAAGGCGGACGAGCGTCCGCGTGTGGCGGCGGTGTTTATCAATCGCTTGAACAAGCGCATGCGCCTGCAGTCCGACCCTACGATCATCTACGGTCTGTTTGGCGGCAAGGGCAAGCCATCTGACCGCCCGATTCTCAAGTCAGATCTCGAGAAGCCGACGCCTTACAACACCTATACGATCAACGGGCTGCCACCTGGCCCCATCGCAAATCCGGGCCGGGATGCCCTGGAGGCGGTTGCTCATCCGTCGCAGACCAGGGATCTCTACTTTGTAGCCGATGGCAGCGGCGGACATGTGTTCGCCGAAACGCTGGAAGAACACAATGAAAATGTTCGGCGCTGGCGAGAGGTTGAAAAAAACCGTATCGATGAAGCTGCCAAGGCCGCCACCGGGGACAAAAATGCATCTCCGGATGTGGGTAGTGGAAATTAATATTCAGAGGCCCGACTGGCCTTCCGCTTTTGTTCCGAGGGGTAGACATGTCATTGCAAAGCATGACGGGATTTGCCCGCCACCTTCGAAACAGTGACGGTGCGCAGGTCTCCTGGGAGGTAAAATCGGTCAACGGCAAGGGCCTGGACGTTCGGTTTCGGTTGCCCCCGGGCCTCGAACTGATTGAACCCAAGGCCCGAGCACTTTTCTGCCAGCACTTCAAGCGGGGTAATTTTCAGGCGGCCCTTACCGTCGATCGCGGTGCGGGTATTGCCAAAGGCATCGTCAACGAACCACTCTTGAAGGAATTGGCGGCCGTCGCCGCGCGCCTGCGTGAGGACTATGGTTTGGCGGCGTCGACACCGGAGGGCCTCATGTCGTTACGCGGTGTGCTTGAGGCGCCGCAGGAGGTTGCGCTCGCGCCGGAAGACCAGCAGAAGCTTGAGGAAGCCGTACTGGCTGTTCTGGACGAGACCCTGACCCAATTAGCCGCTAACCGCAAAGCTGAAGGCAGGGCCTTGGGAGAGATTGTGACAGTGCAACTCGCCGCGATCGAGATGCTTGTGGAACAGGCAAGACTTGATCCAAGCCGCACGTTGGATGCTGTCCGCGAACGTCTCGCCGCTCAAGTTTCGCTGTTGATTGACGCCGCTCCCACACTGGATGAGTCGCGTTTGCACATGGAGGCGGCTTTCCTGGCGACAAAGGCGGACGTCCAGGAAGAGCTTGACCGGCTGGAAATACATGTCGCCGCCGCGCGTGATCTTCTGAGGGAAGGCAACGGCATCGGCCGAAAGCTCGATTTTCTGACGCAAGAATTCAACCGAGAGGCGAATACGCTCTGTTCCAAGGCCAATGCGCCCTCAATTACATCGATCGGACTTGACCTGAAGGCTGTTGTGGATCAATTGCGCGAGCAGATACAGAATCTGGAGTGAATATGCCCAACAGCATCAAACGTCGCGGCCTCATGCTCGTACTTTCTTCCCCGTCCGGCGCGGGTAAGTCGACGCTTGCCCGAATGCTGCTTACGAACAAGGAAGAGCTTGAGCTTGCACTTTCGATCAGCGTAACCACACGTCCACGCCGCCCCAGCGAGATCGAGGGTGTTCATTATCATTTCATTTCACCGCGTGAGTTCGAAAGGCTGCGCGACAGCGATGCGTTGATCGAATGGGCCGAAGTCCATGGCAATTTTTACGGAACGCCGCGAGAGGCAGCGGAAAATGCGCTCGCCGATGGTCAGGACATGCTTTTCGACATCGACTGGCAGGGTGCGTTGCAACTGCAGGAGAAAATGAAGGGCGACGTTGTCAGCATATTCATTCTGCCCCCCTCCATGGCTGACCTGAAACAGCGGCTGCACCGGCGTGCGGAAGATTCTGAAGACGTCATAAACGTGCGGCTCGACAATGCCCGCAACGAGATTGAACGCTGGCGATCCTATGACTACGTCATCGTCAACAAAGATTTGGACCGAGCCTTTCATGAGGTCCAATCCATTGTAACCGCCGAGCGTCTGCGTCGGGATCGCTGCCCCGGCCTTTTCGATTTCGTGAGTAGCCTGCTTGATGAGAAGCTCAATTAGACAGCATTCGCCAGTGCGACGAATTCGTCGATAGACAGGGTTTCAGCGCGGCGGGTCGGGTCGATTCCGACCTTGGCGAGGAGCGCTTCCCCGCCTAGCGATTTGACACTTTGCCGTAACATTTTGCGCCTTTGGCCGAACGCTGCCTGTGTTACGCGTCCAAGCGTTGCTGCGTCGCAAGCAAGCGGTGTGTCCCGTGGAACCAGATGGACGACGGAAGATGTAACTTTAGGCGGCGGTGTAAATGCCTGAGGTGGCACGTCGAAGGTGATCCTCGCTTCCGTTCGCCATCCGGCCAGAACTCCGAGGCGACCATAGGCGTCCGACCCCGGCCTTGCCACGATACGCTCTGCCACTTCCCGCTGAAACATCAGTGTAAGCGATGCGTAGAACGGCGGCCAAGGTTCGCTCAGGAGCCATGTGATCAGTAACTGCGTGCCTACATTATAGGGAAGGTTAGCGACGATCTTCACCTGGCCGCCATCCGCCAGCGCAGTGAAATCCGTCTCCAGCGCATCACCTGCGATAACGCGAAGTCGGCCTGGATAGTGGTCAGATACTTCCTGCAGGGCGGCGAGGCAGCGTTCATCGCGTTCTATTGCGATCACGTTGGCTCCCTGCGCCAGGAGCGCACGTGTAAGCCCTCCGGGACCTGGTCCAACCTCGATGACAGTCTGCCGGTCCAGATTGCCGGCCTGCCGCGCAACCTTCGCCGTAAGGTTGAGATCGAAAAGGAAGTTCTGGCCGAGCGACTTCTTCGGCATCAACTCGTAGCGCTGGAGCACATCCCGCAGCGGGGGCAGACTGTCAATGCTCATGTCGAAATGATCGGGTTGGCGCGGTTACGTGCCAGTTCGTCAGCAAGACCCAACGCCGCAATGAGGCTGTCGGGCTTGGCATTTCCGGATCCGGCGATGTCGAAAGCCGTGCCGTGGTCGGGCGAGGTGCGCACGAACGGCAGGCCAAGGGTGACATTGACGCTATCGTCGAAGCCCAGTGTTTTCGCCGGTATCAGCGCCTGGTCGTGGTACATGCAAATGGCAGCATCATATGTCGCCCGTGCGGCTGCATGGAACATCGTGTCAGCGGGCAATGGTCCCCGCGCGTCAATGCCCTCTGCAAGCAACGTCTTCACGGCAGGACGCACGATGATCTCATCTTCCATCCCCATGCTGCCGCCTTCGCCAGCATGCGGGTTTAACCCGGCTATCGCAAGCCGGGGATTGGCGATGCCGAATTCGTTTTTCAGTGCGTGTGCCGTTATTCGGCACACCGTCAGGATCGTCGCTGTATCCAGAACGACTGCGACTTTGTTCAAGGCGATGTGAATGGTAACCGGAACTGCTCGAAGCTTGGGCCCCGCCAACATCATGACGGGTGTCACTGGATGTCCAAGATGTTTGCTTGCAAGATGTGCCAGAAACTCCGTGTGCCCCGGAAATTTGAATCCTGCTTCGTACAGCGGTTTCTTGGCGATCGGGCAGGTGACCACAGCCCGCGCGCGACCAGAAAGCGTCAATGCTACAGCCTGTTCGATGGCTTCGATTGTTCCCGCCGCATTCTCCGCCAGCGGCTTGCCCGGTTGATCCGATTGCCGGTTGTCCAGCGGCACGATCGGAAGTGCCTCGCCAAACACGGCGGCTGCTTCTTCGGGCGTCGCGATCTGCATTGGAACATTCACGCACAGCTGTTTGGCGCGGGAAGCCATCACTTCCGCGTCAGCAACCAGGAAAAAGGCAGGCATATGGGTTCGTTTACGCAACGCCCAGGCTGCAAGAGCGATATCTGGTCCAATACCCGAGGGATCACCGGAACTGACGGCGAGAGCGGCGTTCACCCGGTGCAATCCCATCATTCAGAAACGATCTTGGCCTTGCTACGCAGTTCCTCGAGATATTTCTTGTCGACCGCTTGAGCCGCAGCTTCCTGCTTGCCGTTGCCTGCAGCCGCAGTAGCTTCCTGCGAGAACACAAGCCGGGCAACGCGGTCATCAGAGACCTGTTTTGTCGAACAAACGCCAAGGAATTCAACACCCTTGTCCGTATCCAGCGTCGAAGTCGCCTGACCGACAGGCGTGGAAGTGACCTGCTTTGACCATTCCGCCGGCAGTTCCTGCTCGACGAACTTGCCGAGATCACGTACCGTGACGTCCAATGTGCCTTTGGCAATATCGCGTGTCGTGTCGCAGCCGTTAAAACGGGCCCGCATCGCATTGGCTTCGCCGCGCCGTTTCGGCAAGATGCCGCGATTGTTGGCGGGCACGACGAATATTACCTGCTGCAACTGATATTCCGTGGAGACGGGCTTTTTGCCGCCGTCCTTGAGCATGCGTTGTACCGCGTCCTGCTCGGAAACCCTGGTTCCTCCCTGGGAACGGTTGCGTGTGGCCAAGGCTCTGCCCCAGCTCATCTGCATGCGGATATACTCTTTGAAGTGCTGCGGCGTGACACCTGCCTTGTCCAGCACACCGTTGAGCTGGTTGAGCGTCATCTTGTTGTTGGTGGCAAAGCGGGCATAAGCATCGTTCACTTCGCTGTCGGAGACGAGCAAATTCAAACGCTTGAGCTCCTGGCGCTTCAGCGCTTCGTCGGTCAGTTCATCCCGGGCCTGCTGCGTCAAGTTTCCCTTTTTGTGCTGAAGCTTCAGAAAGGCGGCGCGCTTGGCAATGTCGTAATCGGTGATGGCGGCCCCGTTGACAACGATCTTGATCTCGCTTGCCGCAGCAGGCAGTGTCGCTCCGGCCGTCGTAACGGCACTCAATGCAGGGATCATCGCCGCTGCAAGAATATGCTTCCTCACCATCATTCCCAACTTATCCGATCATTGAGCCATTCTCATCGAACGACCAGTAGTTTCAGTTTTGAAGTGTTCGTTCCCTCTCTATTGTCGCTTTACTAAGGCAAAAGCATGACTGGCCGCAAGTGCGGCCAGCTTGAACAATAAGATTAGATGCCGCCGATATCGACCGGCTTGCCGGTTCCCCACAAAGTCCGGAAGGAAATGTTGAAACCAAACTTCGTGGTCTTGTCGCCTTCGACATTGTTCGCGGTGACGGGCTGTTCCTGGGTATAATACATACTGTAGGTGAAGCACTCGTCGTCATAGGCTAGCCCGGCAGTCTGCTTTACGAGAGTGTCTGAAACAATGTCATAGGTGCCAGAGCCCAGAACGCGCCAGTTCGGCGTCAGCTTCAACGAGCCGCCAACAGTGACTTCGTGACGGTCATCAGGAAAACCGTAGGTTTCCTGTTCAGCAATGAAAGCGTACTTGACGTACAGCGATCCGTACTTGCCAGCTGTGGTCGTTGCGACTTCCGCGCGCTCGACTTCGAAATCATCCTTGTCGAAACGGCCGCCGGTCGTCAGGTTGAAGCCGCCGCGGTTGACGCCGATCATCGCAACATAGTCGGAACGAGACGTTTCCAGCCCGGATTCCGCCCCGGCGTTCACGAAGTCAGGGGATGCGAACGAATTGAGCCCGCCCAGCTGGAATGACTGGCCAGCGATTGCGTTCAGTCCCCAGCCACTATTGAGGGTGCCTGAGTAGCGTATGCCAAGATTGGCGCGGGTACCGCCCTCGACGCGATCATAGCCGGAGAATTTATCCCGTTCGAACAGGTTCGATGCATCGAACACGAAACTCTGTGCGTCTTCATTCGGCATTTCACCGGCATAAGGCTCATTGTTGCGCACGAACAGCTGCGCTGTAGGCTCAAGCACGTGTGTTGCGCTGGTGGTTGAGAACAAAATCGGCCATCTCGCCTCCAGGCCGGCAGTCGCCATCACGCGGAAAGCTTCGGAACGAGTAACCCCTGCAGTATCGGAGTCGACATACAATCCGTCACCACGTAGTGCAAGGAGGGGGGTAAGAACCAAACCCGATGAACTGATAAACGTGCGCTTCCACTCGGCTTCACCGGTGATACGGCCATCATTGCCGTCGATGCCGGAAATATAGCCATCCCCGCACTCACTGTCGCTGCCGTCGGGGCGGAAACAATCAGCTCTGTCTCGGGTCAGCGCCTGCAAGTTCAAGTCGAAGTTGAGTTCTCCACCTGCAACAGACTGCGTTGGGGTGTAGGCATAATCAAGACTTGGCAAAACCCATGGCTGTTTCGGCTCCGATGCATTCGCGTTGGAATCTTCCCAACCCTCCTGAACGTGGAATCGGTAAAGGCTCAGGTCAAAATAGTTGCGGTCGTGCAGACCACGCAAATAAACTTGGTCCGTGATGTTGTAATTGTCGTAGTTTTCGATGCCGTAACGATAGGCAAAGGCCTTGTCCGACTGTGCGAGGACACTCCAACCATACGTCCAGCGCGGATTTATGTTGAACGCGCCGGTGGTCCCGATCATCCCACGTGTGGTGCTATTGCGATCAACCGCATCTCCATCAGCATCTCCAAAAGCTTCAGGGTCACGCTGGTCGATGCCGGCAAGCTTGATCGTATATTGACCATTAGCCAATCGGTGGCGCCATTCGGCTTCACCCAGGAACCCCTGCTGGGTATAATAAGTCCCCTGCAGCGTCAGGTCATAGTTCGGAGCCAGAGCCCAGAAATAGGGCACAGTGATGCCGGAGCCCAATTCCGTCTCGTGGCTATAGCTCGGTATGAGAAAACCGCTCTTGCGCTTGACTGTTGGGTCGGCGATTTCAAATGCCGGCAGGAATGCCAGCGGCATGCCGAACATTTCGAAGCGACCGCGCTCAAAGCGGATCGTCTTGCGTTTACCGTTCCATATGATCTTCTGCGCGCGCACCTGCCACAATGGCGCCCGATCCGGCTGGGCCCGGCAGGGCTCGCAAGCCGTATAGATACCATTGTTGAAGGTTGTCAGCTCGCCGCCGATACGCTCCGCGCTCTCGGCAGCAAAGCGCGTATTGTCCGCAGCCTCGACGCGAAGCGCGTTGACAAAGCCTTCCTTGAAATCGTCCGTGACGTCAAGATTTTCCGCATAGATGCGATTGCCGTCCTTTTCGACGATCTCGACCTTGCCTTCGGCCTTGAGCCGGCCAGTATTCTCGTCATAGGTGACCTTACGTGCGACAAGGCGGTTTCCGTCATAATCGATCTGTACGCCACCGACCGCGGAGATGGTCTTGGCGTTGATATCATAGACAAGCTCGTCCGATTCCAGCAGCAATTGTGCATTTGGATTCGTCTGTACATTCCCGACAAGTGCATCACCCGTTTGGGCGTAGGCTGGGAGCGAAATCCCGCCTGCAAGGCATAGCAAGGCCGTGCTGCACGCAAGTCGTGCAAACCACGCCGGCAATACCAAGCGCGTTACATTCAATCCCACTCTAACCATCCTCCTTGTGCAACAGAAAGGAGACCCCAAAGAAAGTTGCGATCAACACAGGTGTCCATGCGGCAACGAAAGGCGGAACGAATCCCGCATTACCGAACGCCTTGACCACGACCGTGACGACATAAAGCACGAAGCCTGCGAGGACGCCACCCAGAATCATCGCCCCGGATTGCCCGAACCGGACAAATTTCAAAGAAACGGTCGCAGCGATCAAGGTCATCGCCATCAGCAGAGCTGGCAAAGCCAATAAAGACTGGAAATGCATGTCAAAAGCGTTGGCCGAATAGCCGAATGAGCGAGCTGCGGCAATTTTGTTACGCAGCTCGAAAAAAGGAATTGTCTCTGGAGCGGCGAGGCTTTCCTCAACGAATTCAGGCCGCAGACGGGTCGGGATACGCACGGTTTCCTCGCTGACGGGCCTCTCGCCGAGGACAAATTTCGTCGCCTGATTCAGCCGCCAGAACCCGTCTTCAAGATCGGCCGTTTTTGCGTCGTACCTCTCGATGACATCCTGATTCTTGTCGAGCCGGATAAAGACGGCGTCGACCAGACGCAAACCACGGTTGACGACGGACTTGGACCCGATGATCGTATCGCCTTCGTCAGTTTTCTGTCTCAGCCATGGCACACGATCGGCCGACACGTCGTTGGCTTTGCCAGCGCGCCAATTCGCCGTTATCTGTTCGCTCCGCTCAAAGCCCCAGGCAGCGAGCGGATTGACGGCGAGCACGGCGACCAGGCCGAAGAGGAGGGCGCCGGCGCAGGCAGGCAGCAAGAATTGCCACGCCGAAACACCAACCGAACGGGCTACGACCAGTTCGTACTTGCGGTTGAGGGAGATGAGAGTCGCCATCGCCGCAAACAGCGCGATGAAAGGAAACACCTGCTGCATGATGTAAGGCACGCGCATCGCCGATAGCCCGAACGCCTGGATCGCCGAATAATCGGGCAGTGCAGACAGTCTGCCTGACTGTTCAGTGAAATCGAGGATCAGCGACAGCGCGAAGCTTCCCATCAGGAAGTAACATGTAATCGTCACATAGCGCAGGAAGAAATAACGTCCGAGGGTCCAGCCGATCATCAGCGTTGCCCCCCGCGCTTGCGGCGGAAGAACCTCGCTCCGGCACCGGCAAAACCCGCCTGCCTGGTCTCGAAAACGGTTCTGAACCAGTTGTTCCAGGATGCCGGAATGCCAATCTGACGATTGGTAGCAAGGGCATATATGGCCAGAAGCGCTGCGGATATCGGAATTGCAAACATCATCGGCAGCATTGATGCGTTCTTGTCGGCACCTTGCCCGGTTGAGTAGCCGAGCCAGAATACAACGAGGCTGAGCGTGATCGCCGTGAAGGAAGCGGAAATGCGTGCCTCGCGGTGTGAACGCGAATCAGCGGCTGCCGCCAGAGAAATCAGGGCGAATACGATAGGATACATCCAGTCGGTCAAGCGCTTGTAGAGCTCTGTCCGGTAGCGAAGCGGACGCTGCTGATATTGCTTGTCATTCGGGTCCGGGTTCATGAGGTAGCCGAGCGGCCGGTCCTTCGGAAAGATTGTCGCTTCCTTGTCATCTGCGGCGACGAACGCCGCCAGATCCAGCGCGTACGTGTTGAACTTGATGATGGAGACTTTGCCTGTCTGGACGTCTCTGCGGTCTACCTCGCCATCTTTCATTACAAGAAGTTTTTGATCGCCGGTTTCCAGGACACGCCCTTCTTTGGCGTAATAGACCAGATCGGTTGTCTTGTCGCGCGAATCGGAGACGAACACGCCCCTGATCGTGCCGTTGGAATCCCGGTTCTCTATTTGAATATAAAGATCAGAATCGATCTCCCGGAACGCCCCCTGTTGCACTACCAGGTTGATGACATCGCCGCGAGCATCGGCCATCATCTGGCGCATGCTCAGCTGCGAGTAGGGAACGACGAAATTGGAAATCAGGAAGGATGCAGCTGCAATAGTTACCGCAAACAGCATCACGGGCCGTATCACCGCCGTGCGAGGTGCGCCGGCGGCATTGATGACGACAAGCTCGGAATCCTGGTTCATGGTCGAAAGCGTTTGCGTGACTGCAATGACCAGCGCAAAAGGCATGACCACAGGAAAAGCGGAGGGCAAAAGGGTGGAGCTGAACTTTAGGATATCAAAGTAGTTCTGACCGCTGGTCGTCAAAAAATCGATGCGTCCAAGTACCTGGATAATCCATGTGATCCCGACCGCGGAAAGCAGGACGGCAAAAAACATGACGACGATCCGTCGCAAGATGTATATCTCAATCAGGCGCATGTCATGTTTCGCAAAAAGAGTTCCGCCACCTTGTCCGATCAGCCGTTGAATTTCCCCGACTGTCCAATCCATGCCTTGGTAGCCAGGGCATTATTCCGAGTTTATGGGCGAACCCGCTGCATGTTCAATAATCCCGACACGTTCAATCTAGTCAGGCTTGGCTAAAAATAGGCGAATAAAGCTGGTTAACAAGGTCTTAGTCTCTGCCTAATGATCACCCCCTCATTCAACAACGCCGACGATTGTGGAAATCACATTTTGTTCAAACCGGAGATATCATGTCCAAACGTCCATCGATAAGTTTCGCAAACCATGCAGCCGTAGAGACCGGCACTGCAATATTGCTGGTTGGCACTGAAGGCAGAGCCGCTGCAGAAGCCGAATCTGTTGTCGGTCAGGCTTTGCTGTCGCGTATCATCGATGTCTCGGATTTCAAGGGAAAACTGGCGGCCAGCCTCTCCACTCTTGCCCCGTCTGGAACGGCGCTTGAACGCCTGGTGCTTGTGGGAATTGGTGAACCGGCCAAGCTGAAAGGCGATGACTGGTTGAAAATCGGTGGTGCAGCGTTCTCGAAAATTGGGAAATCAAAGAACGTATCGGCAATTCTCGCCCTGCCTGATGCGGATGTTTCACCAGAAGATGCCGCAGAGTTTGCGCTGGGCATGTTGCTTCGCTCCTATACGTTCGACAAGTACAAGTCCAAAAAAGGCGAGGGCGAGAAGGACGACAAATTTGTCCCTGCCATTACCGTTCAGGTTGCCGATCCGCATGCCGCCAAAAAGGCGTTCGCCAACTCCCTCGCCGTAGCGGACGGCGTTCTCCTTGCCCGCGATCTCGTCAATGAGCCCGCCAACATCCTTGGCCCCCAAGAATTCGCCGCGCGTGTCGAGGAGTTGAGGAAGCTGGACGTCAAGGTGGAGATACTTACCGAAAAAGACATGAAGAAGCTCGGCATGGGGTCGCTCCTGGGGGTGGCGCAGGGCTCTACGCGTCCCGCACGGCTAGCTGTCATGGAGTGGCACGGCGCGAAAGGAAAAGACAAGCCGATCGCTTTGGTGGGCAAGGGCGTCACCTTCGATTCCGGCGGGCTTTCCATTAAAACTGCTGGTGGCATGGAGGAAATGAAAGGCGATATGGGCGGCGCGGCGGCGGTGACTGGCCTCATGCACGCGCTCGCGTCGCGCAAGGCCAGGGTTAACGTCGTTGGCGTCATCGGTATCGTTGAAAACATGATCAATGGCGACGCTCAACGGCCGGGCGATATCGTCACTTCCATGTCGGGTCAAACCATAGAGGTCCTGAACACGGACGCGGAAGGGCGGCTCGTCCTTGCGGACGCGCTCTATTATTGCAGTGACCGGTTCCATCCGAAATTCATGGTCAACCTCGCCACCCTGACCGGCGCCATCATGGTCGCTCTTGGCGTGTCTAAGGCCGGACTGTTCTCCAACGACGATACTCTCGCCGCACAACTTTTCGAGGCCGGCGAGGCAACTGGAGAAAAACTCTGGCGCATGCCGCTGGGTGCCGAATATGACAAGCTCATCGACACCAAGAATGCGGACATGAAAAACATCGGCGGGCGTCATGGCGGAGCGATCATCGCCGCCCAGTTCCTGCAGCGCTTCGTGGGCGACACGCCCTGGGCTCATCTTGACATTGCCGGTACGGCCATAGGCGCGCCAGTTAGTGAATATAGCCAATCCTGGGCATCCGGCTTCGGTGTTCGTCTTCTTGACAGGCTGATCCGGGATAATTTCGAGGGATAACCAGGGTGGAGATCAAACTCTACGGAACCGAAGAGAGTGTCTACACACGCATCGTGAGGCTCGTTCTCCTGGCAAAGCTGGCTGATTTTGTCTTGATCGAAGCTGATCCGTTCGAAGGTGGCTGCTTGCCGGATGATTATGAGATCCGGCACCCCTTCAAGCGTATCCCTGCGCTCGAAGTGGATGGGGTTCGTCTTTATGAGACGGATGCCATCGTTCATTACGTTGATGCTGTCATCGATGCTCCGAAGCTTTCGCCATCGGGACACTTGGACAATGCCAGGATGCGTCAGATCATGCGGATTGTCGACAACTACGCATATCGTCCGCTAGTGTGGGGGCTGTATGTTCCAGGCTATTGGCGTGACCGCCTGGAGCCCGCCCGCGAGGACATCGAGAAGTCGCGCCACGTCCTTGGCGTCGTTGACGACTTCTTGGTGTCTTCTCCCGGTGCCGCATTTAATGAGATGACCCTGGCAACGTTCTATCTCGCCAGCGTGCTTGCGGCGGCGGATAGTGTGGCATCCGGTGCTTCGCTGATTGACGAACGACCGCGCTTGCGGGAATGGTGGAACCGTATCAGAACAGAAACGGTCATGTTGAAGACCAGATCCAAACATACGAAATTCTGAACCAGCAATGACCGATATCCTTTTCTATCACCTGACCGAGTCGACCCTGGAAAATGCATTGCCTGGTCTGGTCGAGCGTTCGCTCGAGCGCAAATGGAGAGTTGTGATCCAGACGGGATCGGAGGAGCGGCGTGACAGCCTCGACAATCATTTATGGACGTGGTCGGACGCCTCTTTTCTGGCTCATGCCACTGATCAGGAGCCCTATCCGGAAGAACAGCCCGTTATCCTGACCACCGGCAATGGCAATCCCAACGGAGCAACTGTGCGGTTTGTTGTCGATGGCGCGGAGCCGGTAAACGTCGAGGCTTACGAGCGCCTGGTACTGATGTTTGATGGACACGACCAGCACCAGCTGGAGCAGGCAAGGACACAGTGGAAATCGTTGAAGGCACAAGGCCACACTCTGACCTATTGGCAGCAGAACGCCGAAGGGCGGTGGGAAAAGAAAGCGTGAGGTCCGTGCAGTGCGCTTCGTTTTCCTGATCCTTCTGCTGATCGGAGTCATGCTCGGGATTGGATATCCTTGGGCCGTGTGGAATTTTTCTGGCGAGGAAATCGGCTCGTGGCGTGTCTACGACCGCCCTGGCTCCTACAAGCCCGTTACCGTCAGATTGACCGCAGCAGATGCGCCAGTTCGCGCCTTCGTCGACATGCAGCCATTGCGCAATTTTGTTCCTTCGATAGGTCGATCGGCGCTGACTGCAGTCGTAACGCGCCAGGACAAGGACGTTCTCGTCGCGACATTGACCTATGAGAACACCCGGGCCGCGAACAAGGGCTCGCCTCAGGGCCCGCAAGTCTTCCGCGACAGTATAGGCGATATCGATCCTGTTGAGGACGGTAATTATACCTTTACGATTGGTCCCGGCGATATAGATGGGCTCGAAGTGGCGCAAGTCGACCTTATACTGCGCAGAGGGGCAGCGGCAGTCGACTGGCGCGCGATGCCCGCGGGCATTGCCCTGGTTGCATTCAGTATTGTTGGCCTCGTTCGCCTGCGCCGCAGAAGAGCGACGGCGAGTAACGCTCCTCCTCCGCCGAAATGGGGCAGGTAATGACGGAGCAGCCGGAAAACTTTCCAAACATTCTAACCCAAAGGCTTCGACTGCGCCGGTTCGAGCCAAAGGATGATGCTGGGCTTCACGCCTGTATCGGCGATGCGAATCTGGTGCGCTACTGGGATTTCTCCGCCTGCAGAAACATCCAGGAGACACGCAGCTGGGTACGCATACTCGCCAAGACGGTCAATCCTGATGATGCGGTCGCATGGGCTGTTGCAGTGAAGGAAACAGATGATTGCATTGGGATGGTCAATTACCATCATCGCGAGGCCCGCAGTCGCAGGCTGGAGATCGGCTATATTTTACGGGCGGAGTGGCATGGCCGCGGTCTGATGGGCGAGGCCGTGCAGGGCGTGATGTCACACTGCATACGCAAGCTGAACACTCACCGTATCGCTGCGCTCATTCATCCGGAGAATGGACCATCGATCAGGCTGGTGACGCGGCTTGGGTTCACCTTTGAAGGCGGTCCTTTGCGAGATTACTGGCGCGTCGGCGAAACTTACATGAGTCCGATGGTCTACAGTTTCATCGCGAACTAGGCCAGAACCGCAGCAGAACTGCAATCGAGGACAACCATGCATGACCCCGCAGTTTCCGGCACGTCTCGCTGGTCGGAGCTATTGACGCCAACCTATTCGGCGGCGACCACGACGCTCTGCCTTGGTGTCGCGTTATTTGCGTTCAACGGCTTCCTTGTTTCGACGTCGCTTCCAACCGCCGTGCGTGAAATTGGTGGTCTTGAGCTGATTTCGTGGGCCTTCACCATCTATCTCGTACTTTCCATCGTCGGTGGCGCCAGCGGCGCCCTGTTGAAGGCAAGATTAGGCGCGCGAACAGCCTTGGTGGGTTCGGCACTGGTGTTCCTTGCTGGAACCCTTATCGCCGCGTTTGCATCGTCAATGACCGAAGTGCTCGTCGGCCGGGCACTGCAGGGATTGGGTGAGGGCATCATAGCTGCCATATGCTACGCGCTCATTCCCGAACTTTTCCCATCGCGCTTGGTCGCCCGGGTTTTTGGTGCCGAAGCCGTCGTTTGGGCTGTTGCTGCCTTCGGTGGCCCGTTGATCTCAGGACTTCTCACCGAGCAGCTTTCCTGGCGCGCGGCGTTCCTTGTCAATGTTCCTTTGGCTCTCATTTTCATCGCGCTCGTTCTGCGGATCGTGCCAAAGTCTTCTGGCGGAGTTCAACTGATGAGCGTGCCATTTCTGAGGCTCTCAGCCATCGGCTCCGGTATCATGCTCGTTGCGCTTGCCAGCATCATGCAGGCGGTGCTCCTCCAGGTTTTGTTCGTCGCAGGAGCGGCTATCTTGTTGGCTTCGGTCGTCGCTTTCGATCGGCGCAGTGCTACGCCCCTCTTTCCCTCTGATGCCTTTGCTTTGAATTCCGTCGTTGGTATCGGTCTGTGGATAGTGCTGCTCATGCCCGTCGCGCAGGCGGCGACCTCCGTCTATCTGGTGATGACGCTGCAAGAGCTTTGGGGCTACGGTCCGACCAAGGCAGGCGCCTTCAACGCGACCTTTGCCATTGCCTGGAGCCTTTGTGCCATCCTCGTTGCCAATCTTCATGATCCACGCCACCGCGCCTGGATGATCAGGCTTGGACCGACACTTCTCGTCGCCGGTCTCGCAACCATTGTCCTTGGTTTTTCGATGAATATGGCTCTGGTTGTGATGCTAGGCCAGATTCTCATCGGAACCGGCTTCGGCGTCTGTTGGGGCTTTGTCAGCCAAACTGTGATGGAATCAGCGCGGAGCGGCGAACGAGACCGCGCCTCGGCACTCCTTCCGACGCTGCAATCGGCCGGATATGCCATCGGAGCGGCCGTTGCGGGGCTCGCTGCCAATGCGGCCGGCTATCCCGCGGCGACCACACCGGAAGCTCTGCGTGATGCGACGATAACGATTTTCATCGTTTCAACGGTCATAGGGCTTGGTGCAATGGCTGCGGGCTATGCGCTGCGGCAAAAACGCAAGGCGCACGTGGCAGTAGAACTCTAGGGGGCGAGATGCGGCGGCGGATCAAAGATCGGCCATTGCCTCCTCGTACTCCCCTGAAAGCATCAGCCATTCTTCTTCTGCCCGAGCGAGCGAAGACTTGGCATAGCCGATTTCCTTGCCGATTTGCGTCGCCTTAGCCGGCTCGCGTGTATAAATAATCGGATCGGCGAGTTGGATTTGCAGGGAGTCGATCTTCTTCTGGAAGCGTTGTACCTGGGCTTCGGCTTCCTGGATTTTCTTCTGCAAGGGCTTCAAGGCCTCTCGCTTCTGCGCCGCGAACTTTCGTTGCTCGGCTTTTGTCAGCTTCTGGCCTTCCTCGACCGAAATCCTGTTGCCGGACCGTTCAGCCTTTGCATCCGCTAGTACCAGCGACCGGTAAGCGTCGAGATCGCCATCATAGGGGGCGACACCGCCATCGCGCACGAGCCAGAGCCGGTCCATGGTCGCTTCGATCAGATGCCTGTCATGTGCAATCAGGATAACGGCGCCATCGAAGTCGTTCAGCGCGTGCATCAGCGCTTCACGGCTGTCGATGTCGAGATGGTTCGTCGGCTCATCGAGGATGAGCAGGTTCGGACCCTGGAAAGTCGCCAAGCCCATCAGGAGCCGGGCTTTCTCGCCGCCGGAAAGGTCTTTTGCGGCCGTATTCATCTTGACAGTGGCAAGCCCCATGCGCGAGACGCGGGCGCGAACCTTCGATTCCGGCGCATCAGGCATCAATTTGCGCACATGTTCGATGGCATTGTCCTCCGGGATCAGATCATCGAGCTGATGCTGGGCGAAGAACGAGATTTTCAGGTTGGGCGCAACCGTCATCTTGCCTTTTTGCAAGGGCAGGCGCCCGCCGATCAGCTTCGCAAGAGTGGACTTGCCGTTTCCGTTGGAACCGAGCAGCGCGATGCGGTCATCCGCATCGATGCGCAGATTGAGGTGCTTGAGAATCGGCTTGCCCGGGGTATAGCCGACTTCGCCGCTTTCGATCGCGATGATCGGGGAAGCGACCACTTTCTCCGGTTCCGGGAAATGAAACGGCATCACATGATCTTCGATGTGAGCCGAAATCGGCTTCAGCTTCTGCAGTGCCTTCAGCCGTGATTGTGCCTGCTTCGCCTTGGATGCCTTGGCCCGGAAACGTTCGACGAAAGCCTCCATGTGGCTGCGTTGGGCTTCCTGTTTAACACGCTGCTTTTGCTGCAATTCGAGTGCTTCGCTGCGAAGCTTCTCGAACTGATCGTAATTGCCCTGCCACAGCGTGAGCTTGGTCAGGTCGAGATGGATGATCGAGTTGACCGCTGAGTTCAGGAGATCGCGGTCATGGCTGATCAGGATGACGGTGTGCGGGTAACGGCGCACATAATCTTCAAGCCACAAAGTGCCTTCAAGGTCGAGATAGTTGGTTGGCTCGTCGAGAAGCAATAGGTCCGGCTCGGCGAAAAGAACCGCGGCGAGAGCGACACGCATGCGCCAGCCGCCCGAAAAGGATGAGGCCGGGCGCTTCTGTGCTTCCGCATCGAAACCGAGGCCCGAAAGAATTGCACCGGCGCGCGCCTCTGCGGAATGCGCATCGATATCCGCCAGCCGGATGTGGATGTCGGCGATGCGGTGCGGGTCGGTGGCTGTCTCGGCCTCTGCCAGCAAGTTCGTGCGTTCGGTATCGGCAGCAAGTACGATTTCGATCAGCGAATCTTCCGTGCCTGGCGCTTCCTGCGCGACCTGGCCAATCTTGATGTTCTTCGGGAGAAAGAAATCCCCGGTCTCGGCATGAAGTTCGCCAGTGATCACTTTGAACAGCGTCGATTTGCCCGCGCCGTTGCGCCCGACCAGTCCAGCCTTGGTGCCTGATGGCAGGTTCAAGCTGGCGTGGTCGATGAGCAGGCGGCCGGCCATACGCACGGAAATGTCGTCGAGAATAAGCATGGCCGCGCTTTTGCACGGGAAATTGCATTTTCGCAAGACAGTACCGCTGCATATCTGCTGTGCGCCATGCAAAGAAGTTCACAATCATTCATGGATCCGAACCCTAGGAATACGGCCTGCCTTCCTCCGTTCGTTGGAACTGTATGAGATCAAACGTCGGTGCCGATCTCCCCAGCGCCGTCAAAATGCCATGCGCCTGGCCGCGATGGTGCGTCTGGTGGTTGAAGAGATGTGCCAACGCGGGTGCAAGGCGCTGGCTGATAGTGCGCATGTCGCTGACTGTCGTATACGTAAAGCGTCCGGCAATATCCGCGCTCTCGAGGCTGTTGATCCAATCGATGATGCGTGCATCCTCCGCTACCCGCGCTGCCCTGAGATCGTCCAATCTGTCGTGGACTATTGCATCAAGCGCCTTGGGCGCGTCTCCTTGGCCCGTGAAGCGATGCAGCCAGATACGGTCTGTCACCAATAGATGGTTCAACGTGCCGTGCAGCGAGGAAAAAAATGCACGCATGTCGCGCCGGTATTCTTCATCGTCAAGTTCGGCCGCCGCAGCGTAGAGGCGTTGGTTTGCCCAGCGGTTATAGGCGGCGAACATGCGAAAATGCTGCTTCATCGAGTTGACTTTCCAAGCAAAAAGGTCAGTGTTGTTGACATAAATTTTGAAGAGGGAATTTCTTCCATGGGTATCATTCTGCACGAGCTTGTCGGCACCGATCAAGGCCGTCCTTTTAGCCCGCATTGCTGGAAGACGGTCATGTCGCTGGCGCACAAGGGTCTGCCATTCGATCGCAACCGTGTTTCCTTCAGGGACATACCAAAGCTCGAGAATGGCTATTCTTCCAAAGTGCCTGTCATCCGCGATCAAGACCAGCTCGTAGCGGATTCCTTCGAGATAGCGCTTTATCTTGAGGACAGACACCCCGACCGGCCTTCTCTGTTCAAAGGCGAGGGCGGCCGAGCCATGGCGCGCTTTGTCGAGGGCTATTCGCAGATGATCCTGCACCCGTTCATCAACGTGGTGGTCCTGATGGCAGTGCACAATCTCCTCGATGCTCCGAACCAGGCCTATTTTCGTGAAAGCCGCGAGAAGATCTTTGGCCGCAAGCTCGAAGATGTTGCTGCAATGCGCGATGCGAAACGTGAAGCGTTCACGGCAAGTCTTGAACCCATCCGCAAGATGCTCCTGTCTCAGCCGTTCATTGGCGGTGAGGGCCCGTTATTCGCAGACTATATCGTCTTCGGCGCTTTTCAGTGGGTCCGCGTTCTAACGCCTTATCAACTGTTCGATCGCGGGGATCCGGTGCAGGACTGGTTCGAGCGTTGCCTCGACCTGCATGGAGGCGTGGCACGCGAAATCAAGGCTGCCGTCTAGGCTCTTCCCGGGCGATGGGCAAAAGCTCTATTGGCAAACGGGCTGCCTGCCGCTATAGAGCCGCGATCCAATCTCCCAATGACAAGGTTTCATTCCATGGCAATTGAACGCACTTTTTCGATGATCAAGCCCGACGCAACGCGTCGCAATCTCACCGGCGCTATCACCGCGAAGCTTGAGGAAGCCGGTTTGCGCGTTGTTGCTTCTAGACGCGTCTGGATGAGCCGCCGCGAGGCCGAAGGCTTCTACGCTGTCCATAGGGAGCGTCCGTTCTTCGGTGAGCTCGTTGACTCCATGTCCTCTGGTCCGACCATTGTTCAGGTGCTCGAAGGCGAGAACGCAATTGCCCGCAATCGCGAGATCATGGGCGCGACCAACCCCGCCAACGCCGATGAAGGCACGATCCGCAAGACCTTCGCACTCTCGATCGGCGAAAATTCGGTGCACGGTTCCGATGCTCCGGAGACTGCCGCGGAGGAAATCGCCTATTGGTTCTCCGGTACTGAAATCGTCGGCTGATATTCTGGAATGTTGATAAATGAAAGGCCGGGTTCGCCCGGCTTTTTTATTGTAGCGATCAATTCTTCTGCGCCAGTCGAGCAATCGTTTTGTCGGTTTCGCCGCGCAATAGCAGTTTTCCGGTCTCGGCGTCGATTGCATAGGACCGTGTCCGCTCCATCACGGAGAAGAACTTCTGTTCCTGGTCCATCAGCGCAGGCGGGCACATCATCCGAGTTGCCGCTGCAGGTTTGAAGGTGAGCTTCTGCGCGTCGATCGTGGCACGGCTCATGAAGCGGTTACACCCGCCTGAGCCGTTCACCGACCCGTCCGCGTCGATTTTCAACTCGTTTGTGCATCGTCGATCACACCACGGCCATCAATATCTTCAGCAAGCCACGATACGTTTCTGATCTCGCCAGCCGGTTCGTCGCCGCGAGCAGAAAACGACAGGACCATCAGGACCAGGACGGCCATGGCGCCGATGATGAGTGAGCCAATCGCCAAGCGGTTCACAAACTGTGCCATCGTTTGAAAGCTTCCTTATCTTTCGCCTTGGTTTCCACCCAGTCGCTCTCCTTGCCACTTACCAGATGTTGCTTCTTCCAGAACGGCGCGGCGTTCTTCAGGTAGTCCATCAGGAACGAAGCGCCTTCAAAAGCTGCCTGGCGATGCGCCGAAGCAGTGACGACAAGGACGATGTTCTCCCCCGGTTTTATGAGACCATAGCGGTGCACGACAGTCAGACCCGTCAAACTCCAGCGATCAAGCGTCGTCCTCGCAATCCGGCCGATCTCAAGTTCCGCCATGCCGGCATAGTGCTCGATCTCGAGCGCGGCCAGCGTTCCTGCCTCGTCACGGCAAAGTCCACTGAATGTCACCACCGCGCCGACCCCGCGCCGATCTCTCGTCAGGCGGTCGATCTCGGCGGCGGTATCGAAATCCTCGGCCTGAACCCGGATCCGCGGTTCGACGTTGTTCATCCGTCATCCCCCGGTCATCGGCGGGAACAGCGCAATTTCGTGGGCATCCTTGACCGGCGCATCGTGCTCGACATGTTCCTGATTGATCGCAACACGGATCACATCCTGGTATTCGAGCGCTGATTGGTATTCCTCGCCGCGCGTTTTCAGATGTGCCAGCAGGTCATTCACCGTCACGATCGAGGGATCGAGCTCGATATATTCTTCACCCTTGCCGATCCGCTCACGCACCCATGCGAAATAGACGAGTTTGGTCATTGATCAATCCACCACATGCTTCAGTCCGGCGCGGAAATAATCCCAGCCTGTGTAAAGGGTTATCAGCGCGGCGATCCACAAAAGGATGATACCAGATATGGTGATGATCGGCACGATCTGATCACCGGCAGGTCCGGCCAGTAGAAATGCGATGGCGATCATCTGGATTGTGGTTTTCCACTTGGCAAGCTGGCTTACCGGTACGCTGACCTTGAGTTCCGCAAGATATTCACGCAGGCCCGATACCAGGATTTCCCGGCAGAGGATGATGATGGCGGCCCAGAGAGACCAGCCTGCGATCGTTCCGTCGGCAGCCAGGAGCAGCAGGCAGGCCGATACCAGCAGCTTGTCCGCAATCGGATCCAGCATTCGCCCGATGGTTGATGTCTGCTTCCAGATACGCGCCAGATATCCGTCGAGGAAATCCGTGATGCTGGCAGTGACGAAAATTGCCAGCGCGCCCCAGCGCGCCGAGTCGCTGGATTGCAGGCGGCCCTCAAGGAAGAAGCACACGACCACCAGCGGTACGGCAACTATTCGAGCATAAGTCAGAAGATTCGGCAGAGAGTAGGCGTTGTTTTTGTGCATATTTCCAACCAATCAAAGCGCATGATCCAAAAACCGCTTTCGATTCTTGGAAAGGATTATGCGCCAAACAAAGAGCCGCTTGGTCATTGCGCCTCCTGTCGGAAGCACGACCCGCAGTGCCGATCAAAAGGGCTCGACCGCCATACGTCAAGCTCATCGTCACGAAGTCAGGCGCAATTATGTCTGGAGTAGGCCCCTACGTACGGAAATGATCGCGAATTGTGATGGCCATCGCTTCAGATATACCGTCGACCTTCATCAGGTCTTCGACAGCTGCCCGCGAAACCGCCTTTGCCGTGCCGAATTGATGCAGTAGCGCTCGTTTGCGCGACGGACCGATTCCCGCGATTTCATCGAGCGGGTTCTTGACCATCTCCTTTTTGCGTTTGGCCCGGTGCGTCCCGATGGCAAAGCGGTGTGCCTCGTCACGCAGACGCTGCAGGAAGTAGAGTACCGGATCGCGCGGAGGGAGCGTAAATGGCTGTTTGCCCTCCATGAAGAAACGCTCGCGGCCCGCATCACGGTCCACACCCTTGGCGACGCCAATCGCCGTGACCTTCCCGGCAATGCCCATCTCCTGCAGGATACCGCGGACAGCGCTCATCTGGCCTTGGCCGCCGTCGATGAGGATAATGTCCGGCCAGGCCGGGAAAGTGTCCGAATCGTCATCCATATCGTCGACCTCAACCTCCTCGTTCGGCACATCCCTGGCGTCCGGCGTGCCATGCTCCTTCACCAGACGGCTGAAACGTCGCTCGATCACTTCGCGCATCATGCCGAAATCGTCGCCGGGTGTGATCTCGGTCGAGCGGATATTGAACTTGCGGTACTGGTTCTTTACGAAACCTTCCGGCCCCGCGACGATCATCGCGCCGATGGCGTTCGTACCCATGATGTGGGAATTGTCATAAACCTCGATACGCCTTGGCGTTCTCTCCAGCCCGAACGTTTCGGCCACGCCCTTGAGCAGCCGCGATTGCGATGAAGTTTCTGCCAGTTGGCGGCCAAGAGCTTCACGCGCGTTGCTCATGGCGTATTCCACCAGATCACGCTTCTCGCCACGCTGCGGAACGATGATCGATACTTTACGGCCGGATTTCGCCGTCAAGGCCGCGCACAGCAGTTCCTGGTCCTCGACTGCTTGCGAAAGCATGATCAGCGCCGGGCAGGGCTTGTCGTCGTAGAACTGAGAGAGGAACGCCCCGAGAACCTCGGCGCCGGAGAGCGAGGAATCCGCTTTGGGATAATAGGCGCGGTTGCCCCAGTTTTGGCCGGTCCGGAAGAAAAATACCTGGATGCAGGTCACGCCGCCATCCTGGTAGATGGCGAAGACATCGGCTTCTTCGACAGATTGCGGGTTGATGCCGGAATGGGCCTGGATGTGTGAAAGCGCCGAGAGGCGGTCGCGGTATACCGCTGCGCGCTCGAAGTCGAGATCAGCCGAAGCCTCGCGCATCGCATTCGAAAGATGTGTCTTTACCGCCTGGCTTTTGCCCGAAAGAAAAGCCTTTGTTTCACTGACAAGCTCGTCATATTCGGTTTCATTGATCTCGCCGGTGCACGGACCAGAACATCGCTTGATCTGATAGAGCAGGCAGGGGCGCGTTCGATTTTCATAGAAAGAGTCCGTGCAGGTGCGCAAAAGGAACGCGCGCTGCAAAGCGTTTATCGTACGTCCCACTGCTCCCGCAGATGCGAACGGGCCGAAATAGTCGCCCTTGCTCGATCGTGCGCCCCGGTGCTTGAAGATACCGGGTGCCAGTCGGCGATCGGCCTGCTTGGGTGCGGTCAGGAGAATGTAGGGGAATGATTTGTCGTCCCGCATCAGCACATTAAAGCGTGGCCGCAAGCGTTTGATCAGGTTGGCTTCGAGCAACAGCGCTTCCGTTTCCGTACGGGTGACGACGAATTCCATCTTGGCGGTTTCGCGAATCATCCGGCCGATGCGGTTATTGTGGCCCTGACCGCGAGCATAATTCGAGACACGTTTCTTCAGGCTGTGCGCCTTGCCGACGTAGAGGACGTCGCCGGCCTCGTTGAACATGCGATAGACGCCCGGTTTGTTCGGCAGGCGTTTGACCAGCGCAGCGATCACATCGGCGCCGCTGGTCCCGTCGCCGGCACTTGTGGAATCCCATTCTATGGCACTGATCAGCGCCGCAACGTCTCGTACGGGATCGTTGCTTTCCTCTGCGGGTTCGCTCAGGTCCTCATCGATGGACAAATCGATATCGTCTTCGCTCGCATCGCCGGGAAGAAGCTGCCGTGGACTGGGTTGATTTGCCGGATCGTTCATTCTGCTATTCCTGAAACATCTGCGGTTTCCCACGCCAGATGTTGTCCGCCATCGAGAGCGATCATTTGCCCCGTGATTGATCGTGTTTCCCATAGATAGCGGATTGTGCGGCCGAATTCTGACAGGTCGGGCCCGTGCTCCAGAAGCAGTGTGCTCACCTGCCGGTCGAAGTCTTCCTTGCTCTGCCTGTTGCTCGGCATTGTCGGTCCCGGTCCGATGCCGTTGACGCGGATGCGAGGCGCGAGAGCCTGTGCCAATGTTTGCGTCGCCGTCCAAAGGGCAGCCTTCGACAGCGTATAGGAGAGGAATCTCGGCGTCAGTTTCCACACGCGGTGGTCGATGATGTTGACAACCAAGCCCTCGCTATGCGCCGGAAGAGCCGTCGTCATTGCGTCGGCCAGAAGCACTGGCGCCCTGACGTGGACTGCAAAATGCATCTCCCACACTTTGTCATCTGCCAGATTGCCTATTCCGTCGTCCTCGAAGACCGATGCGTTGTTGACCAGCAGTTGGACCGGCCCAAGCTGGTCCTGCGCGTCGCGAATAAGGCGGCGCACGGCGTCGCTGTCCGAAAGATCCGCCTGGACGACGCAAGCTGTGCCCCCGGCCGCATAGATGTCCGTGAGTAGCTCTTCGCCTTCGTCCCGCGAATGATTGCAGTGTATCGCCACGGCAAAGCCGTTCAGCGAAAGATCCTGGACGATCGCCTTGCCAATCCTCTTGGCTCCACCGGTAACAAGAGCAACGGGCTGATCTGTCTTCAAGTGGTGGCTCCTTCACGCGGCGATTCAGGCACGAATATAGGGGTCGCACCGCGAAAGCGCGAGAGTGAATGGTTCTTGCGCTGTCAGTAATGAACAGATGCAGTCTATTGGTTTACATCCGGACGCACTGGCCTGGACGATGCCGGTATTGCGGCGAGAAACAGCTTGGAAGCCCAAGACGAATCGAGTTCTTAAGCAAGGATTAAGCATGTTATAGTGCAGTGCAATATCGAGGAGCTTTCGATAAAAATTTCTGAAAATATGAACCCAAATCTATTTTGTTGGCTTGTTTTCAGGTTGTTGAATTTATTGGATTATTTCCGATGTTGCAAAAAAAACACATCGCATTTCCGCCATTTTCCCGACAGTTTCTTTTCACAGTCCGGAGCAAGTGCCGCCACAATGCGGCGCGAATGTCTGTCCGGTCAAGCGGACGCAAATTCTTGGTTTTTCCCCCCGACCAGTGCCCGCTCCGTGTAAAAGAGTTTAAAAAAGGAGATTGCCATGCGCACTCTTAAAACAACGATCCTCGCTTCGGCGGCCGTACTTACGCTTTCCGCCCCTTCCTTTGCCGCTGACGCCGTTCTGGAACAGCCGCCTGCACCGGCTCCTATCGAAGCGCCGGCTGCCGCTGACTGGTCCGGTGCCTATCTCGGTGCCTATGGCGGCTATGGCTGGAACAAGCACAAGACGGATGATGATGGCAACATCAACGCCGATGGCTTCCAGGGCGGCGCTTACGGTGGTTACAACTTGCAGAACGGTCAGTTCGTCTACGGTGCTGAAGCCGATCTCGGCTACAACGGCGGTGACGAGACCCGCAATGGCATCAAGGCCAAGCAGGGCGTAGAAGGTTCGGTTCGTGCCCGCGCCGGTATCGCACTTGATCCGGTACTGTTGTACGGCACAGGCGGTCTCGCCGTGACCAACAGCAAGTTGTCGTCCGATCTGGGCAGCGATTCCAACACCCGCATCGGCTGGACTGTCGGTGCCGGTGCTGAAGCCAAGATCACACAGAATATCGTAGGTCGCGTCGAATATCGCTACAGCGATTACGGCAAGAAAGACTTCGACCTCGGTGGTCTCGACGACGTGTCCAGCAAGCTGACGACGAACGAAGTTCGTCTTGGCGTTGGCTACAAGTTCTAAGCCATCCCTGATCTGAAAGGGCCGGACGGGAAACTGTCCGGCCCTTTTTTGTTCTACTTTGGCAGCAAGGCTGCAAGTTCTGGATGCAGTTCTTCGAATCGCTTCTGCCAGCGCTTCAGTTTTGAACGGCCCTTTTCCCATTTGCCTTCAAAGCGCAGGCTCGCATAGGCGAGGGCGGCGGCAAGGGCTATATGTCCTCCATGGATTTTCTTGCCTAGGCGCGGCGGTGCCGTGTTGAGGTGATCAAGCACGCGAATGGCCTTGCCCCATTGGCGATCCAGCCACGGCTGATGGACCTTTTCTTCCGGATGGAAGCGACGCTCGTAGACATGCGCGAGCAGCACGTCGCATAGGCCGTCGGCAATCGATTCCATCTGTTCGGCTTCGAGACGCTTTTCCGCGTTACGCGGAAAAATCTTGTTGCCCGACACGCGGTTGAGATACTGCGTTATGACGCGGCTGTCGAATATTGCCTTGCCGTCATCCATGATGAGCGTCGGTATCTTGCCGAGAGGATTGGCAGCGATGAGTTCCGTCGGCTCGGCATTGGTGTCAACCAGCACATCCTCGATGGGAACTCCCGCATAAAGCGCTGTCATGCGAACCTTGGTACTATAGGGTGAGGCGGGGGAATAAAGAAGTTTCGGCACTGTGAGCTCCATCGATCACGATTCGGTGCCGAACCGTAACCTCGCCAGGGGTTTTCTCAAAGAGCGACACTTTAACAGGCTATTGTGCAGCAGGCATTTCCACTGATCGTCGCCGGCAGGACGAGCGGTCGACCTCGGGACAAGGGCGGAACGTCAGTTCCTTCGTCAAGCAAACCCGCACCTCCCGCAAATAATCGCGATCACACGTGACGGCGATGCCTTCCGTGGAGAGGCCCGGATTGGCGGAGACGAAAGCCTGTTCGAGCAATTGCGGATTGACCGGAGCGCGAGGCGTCGGCTGGCGATATGCGGGCGGAATAGCTACCCGCTGTACCGCCTGGCGCACCAGGGAAAAGTAGTCCTTCTGCGTCAGGCCGGTGCACGAACCATGCTTGCGCCATTCATGCGTGACCAATCCCGGCGATGGCATGATGTCGGACAATTGCTTGGCTTGGGCAAAGGGAACGTTGCGGCTCTGTGATGTTTCGCAATTCTGCGGATAGCCAGTCTCGAACTGGGGCCAAAGCCCATGCACGACGAAACCGTATGGCCGACCGGAAGAACATTGTTGCCTGTTGGCGTTCGCGCCCTCCGCCGCGCAGTAGCTGGGCGACCAGGAGAGAGCGAGCACGTAGAAATCAAAGCCTGTACTGGAAGTCGGGGCGATTTTCTCCCTCCCGTCCGCTTCAGCCGGCGCGTCGGGAGAGTGCTCGGCGGGAACGTCGTTCACCCCTGTGTTCTCTTCATAGATGTATGACAGAACGGTAATGCCGATCAGAGCTGCAAACACCACATAGCGTGCCAGCTTGCCGGGCGGCATAAATCGCGTTGCTTAGTAGAGCGTGCGGCAGTTGCCGTTATAGACGTGCCAACGATCGAATCCGGAAACACAGAATTCGACATTGTTGCCGATCCCGACGAAGCCCTGACCCTCTTCCACGAGATACCAGACCGGACGTTGATCCCCATCCGAAAGGTGCGCTGTTGCCCGGCAATAGTGGCGTGCCACGGCATCCAAGTCGGGGTCCCGGCTTGGCTCGAAACGGGTCAGACGCACGTCGCTGAACTCCTGGATCGCTACCTGCGGCAGGTTTGGTACATGGTGCACCTGGTATGAAAATTTATTGACGATGCGGTTGAGGACGTGTGCCTGCCCGCATGTGTCGTCATAGACGGCGCCTTGCCTGATGTAGTCAGCCGCTCTTGCCGGTGCAGCAGCCGATGCCAGTGCCAGGCCAACGGCGAAGCCTGCGGTAAGAAACGATGATACGCGTGCCATAGGATCACTCTCCGTGAAATCTCGTTGGCGCAATCTCAACTAGCCATTGCATCCGGTCAAGCTCCAACTTGCTCGCCGCGTATCCAATCGAGCGTGAAACCGGCGTTCTGTTCGTCACTGAGGATTTTTGACAACGGTGGAAGAATTGTGCGCAGTTCGTCATAGAGCGTGTATGGCGGGTTGACGACGATCATCCCGGTGCCGTCCAGCCGAGGCTCCGGCGATGGCGCACGAATCATGAGTTCCGTACGCAATATCTTGGGAATTTGGGTCTCGTGCAGTGCGGTCACGAATCGCTGCACCTCGTCCCGGTCTTTCACCGGGTACCAAAGTGCGAACGTTCCGCCCGAAAACCGCTTGCGCGCGCGCATGAGCCCTTCCACCAGCCGCTTGAACTCGCCGCCAACTTCGAACGGCGGATCAACCAGGACCAGCCCGCGCTTTTCCTTTGGCGGCAGATGTGCGCCCAGCGCCAGCCAGCCGTCCAGTTGTGTCACGCGCACCTGAATGTCGCCTTCGAATATCTCCGCCAGCAATCCCGCGTCGACTGGATGCAGTTCCAGTGCAGACAAACGGTCCTGGGGCCTCAGCAGATGCCTCACGATCAGGGGCGATCCCGGATAGTGTCTCATTGCGCCATCGGGATTCTCGGCGCGTACGATGTCGAGATAAGGCTGGATCAGTGCAGCGGCGTCGGTACCGAAGTTGGCATCGAGCAGGCGACCAACGCCGTTCTGCCACTCGTTCGTTTTGCCCGCTTCAATGCCCTTGAGGTCATATCGGCCTATGCCCGCATGCGTGTCGATGACGCGAAAGGCTTGTTCCTTGCGCTGCAGATAAAGCACGATTCGCGTCAGAATGATGTGTTTGACCACATCGGCGAAATTGCCGGCATGATATGCGTGTCGGTAGTTCATGAGGCGCTTCTCTCATGACGCGAGCCCGGTCGCAAGCAAGCTTGTCGTTCAACACTTTCCTTGATGTCGAAGTTGAGCTTATCGAATTTGCCATCTCCCGCAAATCTGTCATACAGCGCAACGGGCACACTCGTATCGCTGGCGTGCTGCGGGTGAAGAGATAATGTCCGGAACCGTCGTCCTCATCGTGCTTTTTGCAGCACTCATGCATGCAAGCTGGAATGCCGTCGTAAAATCCGAGGGCAACAAGTTCCTCAACACGGTTGTCGTGGTCACGTCAGCGGGCATCATAGCGGCCATATGCCTGCCATTCCTGTCGCCGCCGGCGCGCGAAAGCTGGCCTTTCCTCGCCTCTTCCGGTGTTGCACAGGTCATTTATCTCGTCCTGGTCGCGGCGGCGTATCGCAGCGGTGATATGAGCCAGGCCTATCCGATCATGCGCGGCACGGCGCCTCTGATTGTTGCCGTCGCAAGCGGGCCACTCATTGGCGAGGTCCTGTCGTGGCAGAAATGGGCAGGAATTGCGTTGATCTGCGGTGGAGTGCTGGCTCTCGCGCTTGAGTCCCGGCGGCGTGCGGGTTCGAACCGGGCAACCACCATCCTCGCCCTGATCAACGCTGTTGTCATCGCCTCGTACACGTTGATCGATGGTATCGGCGTTCGTCATTCCGGAGCGCCTGCTTCTTATACGATGTGGGTGTTCGTGCTGAATGCAGTCCCGCTATTGGTCTGGACAATGATCATGCGCCCGGGCGAATTGTGGCCCCACTTTCTCAAGCGAACGCGGCTCGCAACCATCGGGGGCGTTGGTACGCTCGGCTCATATGGCCTTGCGCTCTGGGCGATGACCATGGCGCCCGTCGCTGCGGTCGCCGCCCTGCGTGAGACGTCGATCCTGTTTGCCGTCGTCATCTCCGCCTTCGTTCTGAAGGAAAGCGTCGGCCCGAAGCGTCTTGCGGCCGTGGCTCTCATCGCGGCAGGCGCGGCAGTGATGCGTCTGGCATAGCCACCTCTGCAAGTGGCCGCAAATTGCTTATCGTTCGCGGCTGTGCTAGCCGGGCTTCAACATTGCTGGATAGGTACACATTTTGGAAATCTGCAGTTTTTGGTATGGTTCCTCATTGCGCTTCGTCGACAGGGTTTGCCTGGCTTCCATGATTCTCGCTGGGCACAGGGTCAAGCTGTTTTGCTATGATCCGATCGGCAACGTACCTTCTGGCGTTGAAGTTCACGATGCGGAGCCAGTGTTGCCGCGGCATGTTTTTGCCCGGATAAACAAGGATTTTCCGGCAAAGAGGCCGGGCGTCACTGTGCTCCAATTCAGCGATCTGTTCCGCGTCATGTTGATGAAACATGGCGAAGGCGCCTGGCTCGACACCGATGTATATCTCATCAAGCCATTCGATCCGGCGCCCGCAAAGCCGTATCTTGCGCGAGAAAACTTCTCGCGGCTCGGCGTTTCGGCCCTCTACCTTCCTCCGGACAATCCGATCATTGGTGATTTCGACGCCTACATCAACGGAACCGAGATCCTGCCGGATTGGCTTGGCTTTCACCGGCGGTTCATCAAGCCCGCTTTGGCACGCTTGAAGGGCGAAGAAGTCACGACTGGTATGATCGGCCATACTGTCTTTGGCAATGACGGCATCTCGCGGCTGGCGCGGCGGCACGGATTTTTCAGGGACGCGGCACCGAAGGAAAGCTTCTACTATTGGACTGGCCGCGATGCCCTCCGGATTTTCGATGCCAAGTATGGTCTTGAACCCATACGACACAAGGATTTCATCGGCTTCCACATTCATAAGAAGCAACCGACTGATCTACCCGCTGAGCCCGGCAGTTTCTACCACTGGGCGATAGAGCGAGTGCAGCACCTGCTCGCTTGAAATTACCGGCGGCGGTCGAAAAGCACCATTTGTGACCGTCGGAATTTGCGCTATGGATAGGCAATGAATAAACCTCTCCTGCTTCGAACGGGCCACTCGGCCTGTCCTCATGATTGCCCGTCGACCTGCGCGCTTGATATCGAGGTGCTCGATACGGGCCATATCGGACGCGTACGCGGAGCGAAAGAGAACAGTTACACGGCTGGCGTCATCTGTGCCAAGGTTGCACGCTATGCGGAGCGGATCCATCACCCGGAGCGCCTGCTGAAGCCCGTCATCCGCGGCGGCGCAAAAGGTGAGGGCATCTGGAAAGAGGCGAGTTGGGAAGCCGCGCTCGATCTGGTCGCCGAACGCTTCCTCAAGGCGGAAGCCGATCATGGCTCCGAAAGCGTCTGGCCATACTACTACGCGGGCACGATGGGGCTTGTGCAGCGCGATTCGATTCATCGCCTGCGCCATGCCAAGAAGTATTCCAATCAGTTCGACAGTATCTGCACGAACCTGGCCTGGACGGGCTTCTTCGCCGGAACGGGAAAGCTTGGGGGTGTCGATCCGCGCGAGATGGCGAAGTCCGATTGCGTCGTGATCTGGGGCACGAATGCCGCTGCAACCCAGGTCAATGTCATGACGCACGCGGTCCGTGCCCGCAAGGATCGCGGCGCCAAGATCGTCGCCATCGACATCTATGAGACGGCCACGGTCCGGCAGGCGGATTTGGGCCTTGTTCTCAAACCCGGCACAGATGGGGCTTTCGCTTGCGCCGTCATGCATGTGCTGTTTCGCGATGGGCTTGCCGATTGGGACTATCTCAACGCCTATACCGACGATCCGAAGGGCCTCGAACAACATTTGCAGGACCGCAAGCCGGAATGGGCTGCCGCGATCACCGGCCTCAGCATCGCCGAAATTGAAGAGTTCGCCCGGCTCGTCGGCACGACCAAGAGAACTTTCTTTCGGCTTGGTTATGGCTTTGCCCGCCAGCGCAATGGTGCAGTAAACATGCATGCAGCGCTTTCGATTCCGGCGGTAACCGGCGCCTGGAAATATGAGGGCGGCGGCGGGTTTCATTCCAATTCCGGCATCTTCCACATGGACAAGCGGGAGATCGAAGGTCGCGCATTTGCCGACCCCTCCGTCCGCCATATCGACCAGTGCAAGATCGGCCCGGCGCTTACCGGAGACGCGGCTGCACTCTATGACGGTCCGCCGGTCATGGCGATGCTGGTTCAGAATACCAACCCTGCCAATGTCGCGCCGGAGCAGCGTCTGGTGAAGCAGGGTATGCTGCGCGATGATCTGTTCATGGCCGTGCATGAGCAGTTCATGACCGACACCGCCAAACTCGCCGACGTCGTGCTGCCTGCCACCATGTTCATGGAGCATGACGACATCTATCGCGGTGGCGGCCAGCAGCACATCGTGCTCGGTCCCAAACTGATCGAGGGCCCCGGTGAGACCCGCCCGAACCTTTATGTCATCAACGAACTGGCCAAGCGCCTTGGAGTGGGCGATCTGCCCGGCTTCGATCTCGATGCCAAAACGCTCATCGACAATATGATGGCGGCCAGCAATCTACCTGGTTTCGACGTCCTGAAGGAGAAGCGTTGGCTCGACATACAACCCGACTTCGAAACGGCGCACTATCAAAAGGGGTTCAGCTGGCCGGACGGCAAGTTCCGCTTCAAGCCCGACTGGACTAATGGCCCGTCACCCAACCGGCCGCCGCAGTCGATGGGCCTGCAAGGTCCGTTCGAGAACTTGCCGCAATGGCCCGATTATTGGCAGGCAATCGAAGTCGCCGATGAAAAGCATCCATTCCGCCTGGCGACGTCACCCGCCCATAATTTTCTGAATTCGACCTTCTCCGAAACTCCGACGTCTGTCGCCAAGGAGAGACGGCCCGAACTGCTCATCCATCCCGAAGATGCCGCTGAACTAGGAATTGAAGATGGCGCGCGCGTGGAAATCGGCAATGATCGCGGCGAAGTCGTGGTTCATGCGCGCATTCAGGCCGTGACCAAACGCGGCGTGGTGATTTCCGAAGGCATTTTCGCCAATTCGGCCTTTGAACGTGGCGAGGGGATCAATGTTCTGACCGGTGCCGACTCGCCGGCACCCAATGGCGGCGCCGCCTTCCACGACAACAAGGTCTGGGTGAGGCTGGCGATCGACAAATTTTTGCGATGATACTCGAAAGTAAATTTCATAATCTAGACATTTTGACAACTATGGTTTACATTTTTGAGTTATTTAGTTAAGAAGACAGATACATTTTCAAGCTGGATTGGTGGTTTGCGGGATCTGCGGGCGCGGGCAATAATAATGTCGCGGCTGAACAGATTGGCCGCCGGAAATTTCGGTGACTACAAGCTTCTTGGCGACGGTGTCGGTGAGATGAGAGTTGATAGTGGGCCTGGTTATCGGCTTTATTTCACCAAGCAAGGCAGTATCTTGATTATTCTGTTATGCGGTGGAGACAAGAGCACGCAGAGCAGAGATATAAGAGAAGCAAAGGCAATGGCGAGGGATTTGAAGGAGATACGATCTTGATAAAGCTGAGTCCCTACGATCCAGTTGAACTACTCGACTCCGAAGAGATGATCGAAGAATATTTACTGGCAGCATGCGAGGAAGGTAGTGCTTCGGATATCGCCCGCGCATTGGGGGACATCGCCCGAGCTCGTGGTATTACCGATCTTGCCCGTAAGACCGGTCTTACCCGTCAGACGCTCTACAAAGCCTTGAGCGGCGAAGGCAATCCGGAATTGGCGACAATCGCTAAGGTCGCCGAGGCTCTCGGATTTCGCCTATCCTTTGTCCGGACATCGAAAGACCATCAAGACGCCGCTTAATCTGGCTAATCTCTGAAGACCGTCCGGCCGTTCTTCATCACGGCTTTACCGCTCGCAACCAGTGCAAGGGCCCGCACATAAGTCTCGTGCTCCACCGATAGCACGCGTTCGGCAAGCGTGTCGGGCGTGTCTCCAATGTTCACGGAAATTGCTGTCTGGGTGATGATCGGACCTTCATCCATTCCCGCAGTGACGAAATGCACGGTGCAGCCGTGCACGCGCATTCCGGCTTCGAGCACCTGCTCGTGCGTGTGGAGGCCCTTGAACAGCGGCAGCAAGGAAGGATGGATATTGAGCATCTTCCCTTCCCACGCACTCACGAACTCCGGCGAGATGATCCGCATGTAACCGGCAAGGCAGACGATATCGGTCTTTTCGGCATGCAGCGCCTGGGAAACGGCGTTTTCATGCTCGGGTTTTGAAGCGAAATCGCGATGGGGAATGGCAAACGCGGGGATGCCGTTCGCCCGTGCAACATCAAGTCCCGCAGCATCGGCTTTATTGGCGATGACCGCCACGATCTCCGCCGGGTAGTCGGGTGCTTTTGCCGCTTCGATCAATGCGCTCATGTTTGAGCCGCGCCCGGATATCAGGATGGCAACCCGCTTCTTCGGCGTGTTCACAGCGCCAGCGTGCCCTGGTAGACTACACCGGCGTCGCCGCGTGCAATCATAGTCCCGAGGCGAACAGCTTCTTCGCCCTGTGCTTTCAATGCCGCCAGCACGTCATCGACCTTGTCGGGCCCAACCACGGCAATCATGCCGATACCGCAATTGAAGGTCCGCAGCATTTCATCACGCTCGACACCTCCGGTCTTTGCCAGCCATGAAAACACCGGCGGAACCTCGATGGCGGAAAGATCAATGCTCGCGGTCAGCGTTTTCGGTAATACGCGGGGAATGTTGTCCGGAAAGCCGCCGCCGGTAATATGCGCAAGCGCCTTGATCGCATTGGTCTGGCGTATGGCTGCGAGCAGTGGCTTCACATAGATCCGCGTCGGCGTCAGCAGCGCCTGACCAAGGCTTGTGCCCGCCTTGAACGGAGCGTCGGCATCCCAGCCGAGTCCGGAGAGTTCGACAATGCGCCGTACCAGCGAAAATCCGTTGGAGTGAACGCCGGAGGAGGCGAGGCCGAGAATGATGTCGCCCTCGGCAATGTCACCGGATGGCAGCAGTTGGTTGCGCTCGGCTGCGCCCACGGCAAAGCCGGCGAGATCATAATCGCCATCGCGGTACATTCCGGGCATTTCCGCCGTCTCGCCGCCGATCAGCGCGCAACCTGCCTGCAGGCAGCCCTGTGCGATGCCGGTGACAATTGCCGCTCCTTGATCCGGGTCGAGCTTGCCAGTGGCGAAATAGTCGAGGAAGAACAGGGGTTCCGCTCCCTGCACGACGAGATCGTTGACGCACATGGCGACGAGATCGATGCCGACCGTATCATGCACGCCCGCATCTATGGCGATCTTGAGTTTGGTTCCGACACCGTCATTGGCAGCAACGAGCACGGGATCGGTGAATCCTGCCGCCTTCAGGTCGAACAGACCGCCAAAACCGCCAATCTCGCCATCGGCACCTGGGCGGCGTGTCGAACGGACAATCGGCTTGATCTTCTCGACAAGCAGGTTTCCGGCATCGATATCCACGCCTGCCTGCGCGTAGGTAAGGCCATTCTTGCCACCTTTGGCGGGCTCGTTCTTGATACTCATGATCTGCTCCACGCTGTTGCCCGCGAAATGACACGACTTTTGCGCTACTGCAAGGTCTGGATACTGAAGGGCGCGAGAAAGCGCCACTTATTGACACTTTGACAGGGCTCCGGACTTGAGGAACACATGATTTCGCTCCATCCTTGAGCAGGGCATCAAGAGTCCCTTGACCGGAGCTTCCGCGACTGCCTATCTCATGGCGTGGATAAAATGCATGGCAGGATATGAGCAGCACCGAACGCAAGAGCTTAAGCAAGGCGACCAAGGCGGAACCTGTTTCGGTTGAAGTCCCGGATCGTGACATCCATGTCGATGTCCAGGTGAATACGCTTGGCGCAAGTGTGCGCCGCCAGGCGGTATTCTGGACCGGCGCCATGCTGTTCCTAGCCCTGTTCCTTTATATTTTCTCGTCGATCCTCCTGCCGTTTGTGGCAGGGCTCGTCCTTGCTTATTTCCTAGATCCGGTGGCGGACCACCTTCAGCGCCTGGGTCTTTCACGACTGCTTGCTACCATTGTCATCCTGGTTCTGTTCGTCGTCACCTTCGCGCTCCTCTTGATCATCCTCGTTCCCGTCCTTGCCACGCAGATGAGCGATTTTATCGTGCGCTTGCCAAGCTACGTGTCGCGCCTGCAGGAGCTCATTGCCAATCGCGATTCGCAGTGGCTGAAGGATTTCATCGGCGTCGATGCCTCAGTCATCCGCAACAGTCTGGATTCGCTTCTCCAGCAGGGCGCCGGCTTCCTCACCACGCTGCTCCAGTCGATCTGGAGTTCGGGCAAGACTTTGATCGATGTGGTGGCGCTCTTCGTGGTGACCCCGGTGGTGGCGTTTTACATGCTCCTTGATTGGGACCGCATGGTCAACGAGATCGACCGTCTCGTTCCACGTCAACACGTCCATACCGTGCGTGACATCGCGCGGGACATGAACAAGGCCATTGCCGGCTTTGTTCGCGGGCAGGGCACGGTGTGCCTTCTTCTCGGTGTCATATACGCGGTCGGCCTCACGGCTACCGGCTTGAATTTCGGCTTGCTAATTGGTCTTTTTGCCGGCCTGATCAGTTTCATCCCCTATGTCGGGTCGCTTGTCGGCCTGCTTCTGGCGCTTGGCGTGGCGCTGGTGCAGTTCTGGCCGGACTATATCAACGTTCTCTATGTCGCCGCTGCGTTCGGCATAGGGCAGTTCATCGAGGGCAATATCCTTCAGCCGAAACTCGTGGGCTCTTCCGTTGGCCTTCACCCGGTCTGGCTGATGTTCGCCCTGTTTGCATTCGGTTCGCTGATGGGCTTCACCGGCATGCTTATCGCGGTGCCGACCGCCGCCGCCGTGGGCGTTCTCGTTCGCTTCATCATTCGCCGCTACCAGCAATCCCCGCTCTACACAGGCGACTACCGCAATAGCGATAAACCCAAAGAAATCGGATGACAGCACGGCGTTGTCTTCTGTATTTCATCGCGTCATGACCAGTGCCAGTACGCCTCGCCAGCTGCCGCTAGATCTCGGCCACCAACCGGGGTACTCCCGCGACGACCTGATTGTGTCCGCATCCAATATGGCGGCCGTGGACATCGTTGATCGCTGGCCTGCCTGGATTTCTCCGGTCGTGGTGCTGGCTGGCCCGACAGGCTCGGGCAAGACTCATCTTGCCGCAGTATGGAAGGCAGAAACTGACGCCATCGTCGTAGATGCAAGTAGAATTGGCGCGGCATCAGGTGCCAAGGGGCCTTTCCTGATCGACGACATTGGCTCGGGTCGGATCGATCAAGAGGGTCTGTTTCACCTTATCAACTGCGTGCGCCAGAGCGGTTCCACCCTGTTGATGACCTCCCGCAAGTGGCCCGCCAATTGGCCTGTGACCCTACCGGATCTGGCCTCGCGTCTTAAAGCAGCAACGACAGTGGAGATCAGCGAGCCGGACGACATGCTGCTGTCGGGTGTCCTCTACAAGCTCTTCGCTGATCGGCAGATTGCCGTCGATCCCAACGTCATAAATTTTCTCGTCAGCCATATCGAGCGTTCGCTCTCCACCGCGAGCCGCGTTGTGGACCGGCTGGACCGCGCTGCCTTGGAAAAGAAATCCAGAATCACGCGCGCTCTTGCCGCCAGCGTCGTCACAGCGATGGACGAGGGGCAGGCGAGTTTGGACCTCTGATGAGGCAGATGTGGTACATGTGGTTGAAACTATTCCAAAATTCCCCCCAACATGCCTTGGGCGTCACTAGTGGGAGTTCCCGGATATCTATTGCAAAAAATAGCCAACGTCGTTATCTGGTTCCTCTTTTCCACTTCGTAGACAACGTGCAAAATATACGCCAACACGGCCGGAAAGGGCTTTAGCACATGATTAAAAGGCACTTTCCGATGATTGTTCTATCCGTGCTTCTCGCGGGTTGTGCCGGAGGCATTCAGAGCCAGCTCGACAATGAGAAGATTTCATCGCTGCGCTACGATAATGTCGCCTGTCCCGCGCTTGTTGCGCAGCGCAATCAAGCCATGGCCGAGATCAGCCGCCTGACGAGCGGTCAGGGTTATCAGGACCCGAATGTAGTCACCGGCTTTGGCCCCTTCCTCCCGGACTACCGGACGGCGAGCCAGAAGCAGGCTGGCGCTCTTCAGGGTCAGGTGGATTCGATGAGCCGCTCGATCGCACGCAGGGAGTGTGCCGCCTAAGCGGTAAAAAGAGATGGCCTTACAAAGGCCATCTCAATTCGGATCCGCAACTCAGATACCACTAAGCATCTTGCAGAGCTGGACGAGTGAAGCGTCATAGCCAGATGCATTCGACGCCACTTCCCGGCAGCGAACCTTGAGCTTGGCGCGTTGCACATCCGATAGATTTGCCACGCGTTGCGCAACGACGCCGGGCGTTGCCGGGTTTGTTCCGGTCCCTGGCGTGGTCGCGCCGGGGGCTGTCCCGCCGCCGATGACCCCGCCACCTGGAGTGGTGCCGCCGGGTTGACCTGTACCGATCCCGACACCGACGCCGAGCCCGCCGCTGCCACCGACATTTGCACCGGCGCCGACGCCAATGCCGCCGCCTCCGACAGCCGCCCCAAGCCCCGCATTAACGCCACTGCTGCCGCCAATGCTTGCGCCTAGCCCCGCCCCGATGCCATTATCGACCCGGGCGCCGGCTCCAGCGTTGATACCACGTGAGCCTCCGACCGAGGCCGCTGCGCCTGCGGCAATACCCTTTGATCCGCCGACCGACGCGTCGGCACCCGCTTTGACGCCGCCGAGATCTGCGCTTACGCCGAGGCCAAGACCTCCATTGCGCGAGCCGCCGATGGATACGCCCTGCGATTCCGCAAGAGCTGGCGTTGCGAATGCCGCCAGCATCATGGTTCCGCCAATAAAGTATGCTGTTCCATTTTTGCGATAATTCATGACAATCTCCCTGAGGGTTTCAGTGCTCGTGATGCCCTATACCAAATGACAGCATTTGGAATGATGATTATCGCAGTATAAATTTACAATTTTCAAGTTAAAAGTTGCGGCTATGGGACAATTCCGCATAGAAATAAGTCTAAAATAATTAAAGTTTTAATAATTAATGTATATATGGAGTTTCAAGCGGAACAATACCATAATATGTACGATGCGGCACGAATAACAGCGATATGTGCAAGGGCTCTACAGAGAATCCGTGCAGAAATACAGAGTTATAAACGCCACGCTTTCAACAACAACGACGTTGGAGGTTCTATGGTTCCATTTACATTTCTCTTCAAACATTGTTTCGTATCATCGGCCAGTTCGAGTCGTCGAACGACAAAAGATTGGGGGGCATCATGATCCTGGATTTGACACCGTTTACTTTGTTTCATGTGATCTTGAGCCTGATGGGCATCGGTTCAGGATTTGTCGTCCTCGCCGGTCTTCTCGGATCGGCTAAAAAGGAGGGGTGGACACTTATCTTCCTGATAACGACGGTCGCAACGTCCGTTACCGGCTTCCTCTTCCCATATAGCGGCTTCACGCCGGCCATTGGTGTCGGGATCATATCGATGGTCTTTCTCGTCGCGGCCATCGTAGCGCTTTATCTTTATCGCCTTGCCGGTGCCTGGCGCTCCGTATACGTGGTCACCGCCATCGTGGCACTCTATCTGAACGTTTTCGTTTTGGTCGCGCAGTCGTTCCAGAAAGTACCGGCGCTCAATGTCCTCGCGCCGACCGGATCGGAGCCTCCATTTGCCATCGTCCAGGGTGTTGTGCTGGTCCTGTTCATCATTGCCGGGTACTTGTCGCTACGTCGTTTCCATCCCGCTTATGCCTGAAAGAAGGGCTGCTATCGCGCCAGGAACGCTTGCGTGATTGTCGCGCTCGCAAATCCAGTTGAATAAGCTCGGAACTAGGCGTACACCTATCAGCTTAAGCGAATAAAATGCTTCAGCCTTTCGGGTAGGCCCGCTAGGTCAATTGTTCTTCTAAGGGAGTGACAAATGGGAGACGTGACGCTTCATACCCCCCATAATGCGTGTTGCGCAACGCCACAGATACTTCAAAAAGTCCGGGAAGAAATGCCCAAGAAACCAGCCAGCGCGAACAGACTCTCGGATATTCTAAGACGCGCCAAAGGCGGATTTGCGCACCGGCGATTCAAACAACATACGAAATAAGCTGCGGCGAAGACCAGTTTCTCGGCCAAAACAAAAGATCGCCGCGCTGTGATGCGCGGCGATCTTTTTGTTTTCACGTTGTTGCTCGTGGAACCGCTCCCCCGCGTATGCCGTTCGTGTGATCTGGAGCTAACTCCATAGTTAGAATTACTAAGTTGTTTTGGAACTGACCCTATGGCCTGATGTGACCTGAGCCGCCCTTTGATGACCGGTTCGAAGTCCTCTTAATCACTGTTTTCATTGGCAGATGTGGGAGGCACCAATGGAAGAGGATGACAAGAAGGAGAAGGAGGATTACGCCCCTTACATGACCTCTATCTGGGGCTATCTCATAATCTTTTTGATCATCATACCTATTGTCTTGTATCTGGGCCGTCAGTTCGGAAGGTGAAGTTTTGTGTCTCTAATCAGCTTGAACAAGAGGGCGAAGACCCCCACAGCAGTGGCATATACTCCGTGGAGCGATGACAGCGGACGTGCAGCCGAAGAAGACATGAAATTTTACCTGTACTGGCCGCCGGCCGTTATCATGGTTCTGCTTGCTACCGGAAGCTACGCGATCGGAATGTACTTCTCCTAGAGCTCTCGCAGCGCCGCTAACGTGGCGCTTCGTATTCCGGGACCGTATTGCTCGGCCCGAAAAAATACTGGCGCGGATTGTCCTCTATCTCCGACACGCTGCGATCGATCTGCCGGACCGTGCGGCGGCTCTGTGAAACGAACTTCTGCGCATCGCGCAGTCTGTCCCCCGTGAGGTTGGCGATATTGTTGACGATGGCCACGAGCCTCGTATTCAGATCCTTCGCCTGCGCCTGATATGACTGGAGCTTGGTGCGTATTTCGCTCGCGACACTGTCCTTTTCGTCTGAAAGCTGCTTGTCGACCTTCGCCAATGTCTCATCGACCCGGATGGAAGCTTTGTTCACCCGCGAAATGACGTCGCGCGCATCATTCATAACTTCTCCGAGGCTTCTCGCTCTCTGACCATATTCGTCGATCATGTTGGTGCTGTTGGCGAGCCCGTCGGTAAATTCTTTGGCCTGCCTGATACTTGCCAGCAGGGGCCCTCGCGTCTGGGCTACATATTTTTCGGTAGCAGTCGTTGCCTTGTCGACGCGGTCGATCCAGTCCTGGGCGGTCTGTACCAGCGTCTTCAACGATGACGGGTCAACGTCCATCCGCGCTATCGTGTCCTCTTTTTCCGCCTCTTCGAGCAGCTTCGGCTCGTATGCCTTGCCGCCTGTAAGCTCTATTCGCGCTTGCCCCGCCAGCAGTTCGAACGCCAATGTCGCCTTGGTCGAGCGGGTGATCGGCGTGGTCGCATCGATCTCGGTCTGGACAATGACGGCGTCGGGGTTGGTCGAGTCGATGAAAAGACGTTTTACATCGCCGACTTTCAGGCCGTTGAAAAACACGGGGCTTTTGGCGTCTAGGCCCGTAACGGAGCCCGGGACTCGAATCTCCAGTAGCGAGGTTTCCCGCGTATCGCCGAAGCGTCCGACCCAGTAAAAAAAGCCGAGCGCCAGCGCGCAGACGACGATGCTGAAAACCGCGACAAGAAGGTAGTTGGCCTTGGTTTCCATGGAACTCTTGCGGCGACTCCTGCGCTTGATACCGAACCAACTCCATTACCGCCTAAAGTCACGGCAAATCAATGGCGAAGCGCCCTTTAGCGACCGTGCCGTGCCGCATTGGCTTGACAATTGCAAAAGGAGAATGGTGTTTGAACGCCGTATGGAGGCAACACCGGACTGGAGAAGCAAGCAATGGGGAATTTGACAATTCTGGCATTCGCGATGGTTTCATTCATTGGGATAGCGACGCCGGGACCAACGGTGCTGCTGGCGCTGACTAACGGCTCGCGCTTCGGCATCAGGACCGCGTGTGTCGGCATGGCCGGTGCGGTGGTTTCCGATTTCGTCCTGATAGCGGCCGTGGCGCTGGGTCTCGGCGCACTTCTTGCTGCGTCGGAATTCTGGTTCTCCGTCGTCAAGTGGATAGGCGTTGGCTACCTGACCTTTCTGGGCGTGATGCTGTTGCGCTCCCGGGGAACGCTCGACATCGCGCACCAAACCGCCAGCGCAGGCACTTCGGCGCGCGCCGTGTTTCTCAAGAGCTTCTTCGTTGCCGTGACAAATCCCAAGGGATATCTGTTCTTCTCAGCTTTCCTTCCGCAATTCGTTTCTCTCGAACAGCCGCAATTCTCGCAGTATCTCGTTCTGGGCCTGACGTTTGCCCTTATCGATTTCATGGTCATGTTTGGCTATGCAGTACTCGGTTCGCGAGCGGTGCGCCTTCTCAAGCAATCGGGGGCACTTTGGCTGGATAGGGTCTGCGGTGGCGCGTTGCTTGCCCTTGCGGGGTCGCTGGCGTTTTATCGGCGCGCGAACGCTTAGGTACGATATTCACTCGATCAGAAGCAGACCGCGCGTCCTGTCACCATCGAGTGTGTTCATCGCCTCGAACAGGCGGTCACGCTTGATAAGCCAGGGCCTGTAGTTCTCGTTTACATCGAGAACGAATACGAGATCGCCAGCCTCCATATATCCTCCAATAGGAGAATGATGTCCGGCGCCGCCGCCAAAAATCGGTTTCCGGGAAAAGTTTACGACATAGCGTCGATCCGGCTCATTGGCGTGCCTCATATGCTCATGAAATTGTTCGGGTGTGAGATCGCGCAGCACTGATACTTTTCTACCGGTATGGGCGCGCGCGACCTCCGCAAGTTCGTCCAGCGTCAGGCCGATGATGCAGAAGCCGGTCCAGCATTTGCCCGTATCCTCCAGGACCTTTGCCTCCGTGGTTTCCTCTTCTCCAAGGGAGCGAAAAACATTGGCGATGCTTGCCGGGCCACAGCGCGAAGCATTGGACTGGAAGGTCACCGATGAGCCGAACGATGCAGCGACCGGCAATCGCCACGCACGTTCCATCAGGTCCGGGGTGCGGATGACGGAAGTCTCTATCGCCTGTGTTGAAACAACAGGACGGCTCGTGAGAAGAATAGCGGCGCCACCGATCAAACCGGCGCACACGGCCAAACCGGCGATAAGGCGACGTTTCATTACGGCTACCCGAGCAAATGACCTTCGCGAAGATTACCGGATAGATCCAGAACGGACAACGGATGAGTAGCAGGGTAATTGGCGATCCCGACTGGATTCGAACCAGTGACCGTCGGCTTAGAAGGCCGGTGCTCTATCCAGCTGAGCTACGGGACCGAAACTATGCCCGGCGGAAATCGTTTCCGCCGGAGTTGAATATAATAAGATCAATGCGTCCAGGGTTGCTTGCGGTCAAAGCGAAAGTTTTCCGAATAGGAAACTACGCGCCGGCGCGTTTCCTTGGGCTCCTGCACCGTAAAGTCGATGCGGTTTTTCTGTGCGTAGGCGATCGCCTCTTCCTTGGTCGCGAACGTCAGGCGAATCTGGCTCTTCATGTCGCGCGAAGAAGTATAGCCCATCAGTGGTTCCACCTTGCGGGGCTGTTCAGGCTCGAACTCCAGAAGCCAGGAATCACATGCGGCCTTGCCGGATTGCATTGCGGTTTTTGAGGGGCGGTAGATGCGTGCTGCCATTGAAGAAATTCCTTTGTCTGCAATCCCGATATATTACAGGCTTCGATACAGTTCCAGCAGCTTTTGCCTTGGGGAAATGGTCGGAGCGGCAGGATTCGAACCTGCGACCCTCTGGTCCCAAACCAGATGCGCTACCAGGCTGCGCTACGCTCCGTGTTCTTCAACGGTTGCCTCACTAGAGTTTCCGCTGATGAGAAGCAAGCTATAAATCGTGCGAACACGATAAAAAGCAAACGGGGACAGAACGCCGCAGCTGAACACGCCATTCCTGTAGCGGCTCAATCGATCAAGAGTACTCTGACGCTTCCAAGATCGAGCGGAATTTCGGATATGCTGGTCATTCGCGCCTTGGTTCCGGTCAGCAGCACGCAGCGATTATAGTAGGTGGCAAGGTATCGAATAAGGCTGGTTCCGTGATCGCGGTGATATAGGTCGGGCGAAAGCACCGCATAAATCGGAACACTGCGCGCCATCAGTCGACGCATCGAAAGGCAGGCGATGGCTTCGTAGCCTTCGATGTCGATCCAAACCAGACCGATTCTATCCGGCGGGACGCCCGCGTCCTGGAGGATGGTGTCGATCGTGTTGATCGGCGTCCTGACTTTGCTGTCATGGGCGCGCTGCTGTTTCATGCCGCTTCGGTGCCTGTCGTCACGACCCACATAGAAATTGGTCATTCCGTCGACGACGCCCACCGCGCAGGGAAGGCAGCTGACCACATTCTCCAAGCCGTTTTCGTTGACGTTCCGGCGCAAGGCTTTGAAATTGCCGGCTTCGGGTTCCACGGCCAGAACATGCGCGAAAGCTCCGCACGTTGCCATCTCGACAGTCTGCTCCCCGGACGCAGCGCCGAGTTCAAGCAATGTCCTGTCTTTGCGCAGCGACCCCGCGGCGTGAAGGATATGGCAGACTTTTGCGAAATCGCCCTTCGGGAGTTCGTCCAGAGGAATCTGACGATCGTCACCTCGGATAGCTGACCGCGATCTGATTCGCTTGAGCACACCGAAACGCTCCGCAAACGGCTCAAGCCGGGCCAATATATAGGTGCCGATACGTGTCAGGTAGTTTTCCGGAAACCCGGGTTGCGGCTCAACTCCCGCGCGTTGAAAATTGGTCATTGAAAAAGATCCAGTCTAAAACGTCGATCGATGAAAACGGAATATGCCTCCCAATAAAGAAAGGAACTGATCCGGTCAAACGAGCGGTACTTAACAATTAGATGTAGAAGCAGAACGGAGGAGGGAAACTATTGTATATTCAACCGGGTGACTGATGATGTGCAATCATCAGTTGAATAAGCAGTTTAAACCCTCGGCGACAACTCACTTTAATCCAAAATCTCTAGTAAAATAGTATGGTATGGCAGTTTAGGCTTGCGATAGGTGCCTACTCACCCTTATGATTCGACTTCCGGGAGCCCCCGGCAATTGCAACACAAGAGTGAGGAGACAGGAATGCCTGGTTTGCTGCACCCACTTCATGAGGGCCATGCGCCCATCATATTGCATAATGCCTTTCAGGATGCGATTGACGCCTTGGAGGATTGGGAACTCGGCAATGACGAGCCCCTCATTGACGTCAATGACAAGCGGGTCCCGATCAGCGCTGTCTTCCGGCGTCTCTGGACCTGTACGGATATCCTTCCTGCACGCACGCTTGCGGTAGTGGAGGACTTGTTGCCCCTGCGTTCAACCGAGTTCAAGATTGGCGCCTCGACCTATGCTGACGCCGCTTACAGCCTCTGGCAGTTGAGCCAGCAGAAGCGCGCGGCTACAAGCGAGATTCGCCAATAGCGTAAGACTGGATTGTAAAGATCACCCGCCGGCGCAAACCGGCGGGTGATCTTTTTTAGCCGCCGTTCTTGGCGAGCCATGCCTTCATCTGCTTGATCTCGCTCTCCTGCGCCGCGATGATCTCTTCGGCGAGTTTGCGGATTTCCGCATCCTTGCCATATTGAAGCTCGATCTTGGCCATATCGATTGCGCCCTGATGATGCGCGATCATGCCAGACACGAAATCCTTGTCAGCGTTGCCGGTGAACGTGATCGCCATGTCCTTGTGCATTTTTGCATTGGCCTTGGCGAACGCTTCTGATGCAGGGCTCTGGTCGCCTTTGGACATTGCGGTCATGTCATGCTGCTTGTGTCCTGTGCTGTCCTGTGCCTGCGCCGTTGGAGTGAGGGCGAGGGCGCAGACCAGCGCCAGAGCGTGGATATATCTGTTCTTCATCGTTGAATCTTCCATGGGGCCGATCAAATCGGGTGCAGGTTGAGGCCCGCTCGCCTGCGCCCTGAATACGAAACTGAACTGCTCTATGTCCGGGGAGGGCGTGGCAGTGGTGCTTCGCCGCGCGCGAAAAGCGGCAATTGGCTCGCCCTCGGGATCCTGATTCGGTTCTGTTGCGCCACGGACATCAGATCAGCTGCGGCAGGAGCGCCGATACAGGCGGCACACGTCTGCAGGTGCGGTTGAGGACAGTGGGCGTCTTTGCCGGCACAGTTTTTTCGGGCTTCGTGATCATGAGCCGGGGCCGCATGTGGTGCGTCTATAGCCGCGGCCAACCGAACGGGGGCCGCAAATACTGGCACCCAGCCAATGCTGAGTGCAGTCAAAAAAACAAGAACTGCAGCGAACCTGTTCATAGCGCCCTTATAAATGGCTTGGCGCGCCGGTTGAAATCACCTTCTATTTATCCGCATCAAATTGCGTTCGCCGCTGCCAAACCATTTTGAATGTCGGCGATCAAATCTTTCTTGTCCTCAAGCCCGATCTGCAATCGGATAACAGCCCCGGCGTGATTCTTGCCGGTAATCTCGCGGGCGGCAAGTTGAACATGCACGGCGAGGCTTTCGTATCCGCCCCAGGAATAGCCGAGCCCGAATATCCTCAACGCATTGAGAAAGGCGTGGGCCTGTTCTGTTCCGCCCCCGATGACCACCGAGAATACGCCGCCTGCACCGCAGAAGTCGCGCTTGAACAGAGAATGTCCCGCATGGCTTTCAAGCCCCGGGTGGAGTACTTCGATGACGCCTTCCTGCGTTTCAAGCCATTGGGCGATTTTGAGCGCATTCTCTCCGTGGCGCTCCATGCGCACGCCCATGGTGCGCAGCCCGCGTAGCACTTGATATGCATCGTCGCCGCTGACACAAAGCCCGAGCGCCGAATGGGCTGCATCGAGCGTCCTGAAACATTTCTCATTGGCCGAAATCGTGCCCATCAGAATATCCGAATGACCCGCCGGATATTTCGTTGCTGCATGGATCGAGATATCGACCCCGTAGGCGAGCGCCTTGAAATAGATCGGCGTCGCCCAAGTATTGTCCATCATCACAATCGCATCGGCGGCATGGGCCTTCTCGGCAACCGCCGGGATATCCTGGATTTCGAACGTGTTCGAGCCGGGTGATTCCGTGAAGATGACGCGGGTATTTGGCTTGATAAGCCTTTCAATGCCGGCGCCAACAAGCGGATCGTAATAGTCCACTTCGATCCCGAGACGCCTGAGCATCGTGTTGCAGAAGTGGCGCGTGTTCCCATAGCAGCTGTCGACCATCAGGAGGTGGTCGCCCGGTGAAAGAAAGGCAAGGAGCGGCACTGTTACAGCCGCCAGACCAGATGGTACGAGTACCGTTCCGGCCGACCCCTCCAGCTCGTCGATCGCCCGGCAAAGTGCATCGGTGGTCGGTGTCCCATGCGTGGCATAGGTGTATTTCTGTTTATGACCAGCCATGGTCTGTGCGTCGGGAAACAGCACTGTTGATGCATGCACGACTGGCGGATTGACGAACCCATGGTAGTCGCGCGGATCATACCCGCCATGGGCAAGCCTGGTGTTGATACCCAGCTTTGTTTCGCTACCCGCTTGCTTGACCATGAGATCGTCTCCACTACTTGTATGCTCTATGAGAAGTCGATAATGCGACCGCGTGCGGGTTGCAACAGGAGACCAGGTCTATTGGGTGTAAAGACAAGATGACGGAAACTCACAACCGCCGACCAATTCACGCCGGTCTCGGACGTGCCGGTCAATCCGTCAAGCGTTTCCTGCGCCGTATCAATGCTCCAGCCTATCCCGGCAATCCACCTGCGTGGACCAACGGAATGTCTATGGCCGTCGTCCTGATCTTTTTCCTCATCCTGGTCCTGCACCCTTACGACGAATATCTGTCGCGGTCTCTGTCTTCCTATGAGCCATTGAGAAGTGTCCGGCATCTGACGGATATAGGTCTGTCGCAATGGTACCTTATTCCAGCCTTTGCCATAGGTGTATGCCTGATAGGCATCGATTGGGGCAGCATCGCGCGCGAACGCCGTATCCGCTTTGGCCTCGTCTATGCTCAGGCGACTTACGCGTTCTGGGCGATAGCTTTATCCGGGATCCTGACCAATATTGCCAAGTTATCGATCGGCCGTGCTCGACCGAAATTCTTGGACAGTCTCGGTGCAGGCAGCTTCGCCCCGTTTCAGCCTGGTTATGACTTTGCCAGTTTTCCATCCGGTCATTCTACTACGATGGGCGCTGTGGGCGCTGTCCTCGCGCTGTGGTTTCCGCGTTGGCGAATACCCATTGTACTTGCAACGATGTTCATTGCCTTCACCCGCATCATCGCGCGCGCTCATTACCCTACAGACGTCGTTGCGGGTTACACGGTGGGCTTTCTGGTCTCGGTTGCACTTGCCCGGTTCCTCGCCGGGCGTCGCACCGCCTTTGTCTTCGGCAAGAGCCGATTCTGGCCCGATATGCGTTTTCGCGAGCGTGTTTGGTAACAAAACGCAAAACTGAACAACAAATGGTCTGTAAATCGGTCCCTGTGCAGCAGAAAGCCCATCGCTGCCTGATAATTGAGCAAAGATTATCGCTTGACCAAAGCGTAAGAATGGCCTTCGATAGATGGGTGAATGGGAGACATATTGGCCCCTTTTTTCGGGGTGTGAAGAGCTATCCGCCAATATGATTTTTCCTTTGTGGGAACTATGGGCATCAACCTAAAAGGGTAAAACCGTTATGAAAAATATTGTTTTGAAGGGCGCACTGGCAGCCTCGGCGCTCGTCCTTCTGGCGAACGCGGCTTCGGCAGCCACATTGGACGACGTCAAGAAGAAGGGCTTCCTTCAATGCGGCGTCAACACCGGCCTCGCCGGGTTCGCCTCGCCAAACGACAAGGGCGAATGGTCAGGTTTCGACGTTGATTATTGCCGAGCTGTTGCTGCCGCTATTTTCGGCGATGGAACGAAGGTGAAGTTCACGCCGCTGTCGGCGAAAGATCGTCTTCCTGCATTGCAGTCGGGTGAAATCGACGTTCTCATCCGCAATACCACATGGACGCTCAGCCGTGATGAGCAGGGCTTCGATTTCCCCGGCGTCAATTATTACGACGGCCAGGGCTTCATGATCAATTCGAAGAAGCTGTCGGGCATCAATTCTGCCTTGCAGCTGTCCGGTGCTTCTGTCTGCGTTCAGGCCGGCACAACGACCGAGCTTAATCTCGCCGACTACTTCAAGGCGAACAAGATGGAATATAATCCGGTCGTGTTCGAGAAGCTTGAAGAGGTCAACGCGGCCTATGATTCTGGCCGTTGCGATGCCTATACGACCGATCAGTCGGGTCTTTATTCGATTCGTCTGACGCTCTCTGCTCCGGACGATCATGTTGTGTTGCCGGAAATCATCTCGAAGGAGCCACTCGGACCTGCGGTCCGCCAGGGCGACAGCCAGTGGGCCGATGTCGTCCGTTGGACCCACTATGCTTTGTTGACTGCAGAAGAACTCGGCATAACCAAGGCCAATGTCGAGGAACTATCCAAGGGTGACAGCCCTGAAGTCAAGCGCGTGCTCGGCCAGGAAGCCGGTACGAAGCTCGGCACCGATCTTGGGCTTACCAATGATTGGGTTGTCAACATCATCAAGGCAGTCGGCAATTACGGCGAAATCTTCGATAAGAATATTGGCGCTGGCAGCCCGCTCAAGATTGCGCGCGGCATCAATGCCCAGTGGAGCAAGGGCGGCTTGCAGTACGCGATGCCGATCCGCTGATCGCTCTGTATAATTGAACACGGATGAGGGGGCTCCGGTCTCCTCATCCTAAAAATAAATAAAAATAATAATAAAAACAACGTAGTAGAATTGAGGGGTCAATGGCATCACAGGATATTACGCCTGTCGGTAGAGACAGCGCCAAAGTATCGATTTTATACGATCCAAAAATCCGCGGTTATATTTTTCAGGCGGTAGCTGTGCTTGTGATAGCAGGTTTCGGCTACTGGATCGTCAACAATACAATCACCAATCTTCAGCGTGCGCGACTTGCATCCGGTTTCGGCTTTCTCGATGGCCGCTCGGGCTTCGATATCAGCAGTAGTCCATACCTGACATATTCAAGCGATTCGACTTACTTGCAGGCCTTGTGGGTTGGCATTCTCAACACGTTGACAGTGGCCTTCGTCGGCATCATCACCGCGACGATCATCGGCTTCATCATCGGTATCGGACGGCTTTCCCACAATTGGCTGATACGCAAGATTTGCACGGTCTATGTCGAGGTTTTTCGCAATGTTCCGCCCTTGCTGGTCATCTTTTTCTGGTATTCCGGGGTGCTTTCGGTGCTCCCGCAGGCCCGTCAAAGCATCGGTCTGCCATTCAACACCTTCCTGAACAACCGCGGCTTCTTCTTCCCTGCACCAGTCTTCGGCGACGGCGCCTGGCTTGCAGGTGTGGGCCTGCTTGTGGGCATTGCCGGAACATTTCTCGTGAGGCGCTGGGCCTACAAGCGCCAGATGGCGACCGGGCAGCAGTTTCCCGTCGGCTGGACGGCGCTGGGCCTGATCGTCGGGCTTCCGCTCCTTGCCCTCGCGGTCAAGGGGTTCCCATTGTCATTCGACTACCCCGTTCTGGGTGCTTTCAATCTGAAAGGTGGCATGCAGGTCGGGCCGGAGTTCATGTCGCTCTATCTGGCATTGTCTTTCTATACGGCCTCTTTCATCGCAGAGATCGTGCGTGCGGGCATTCGCGGCGTGGGCAAGGGGCAAAGCGAAGCCGCTCATGCCCTTGGGTTGCGCGCAGGTCCAACGACCAGGCTTGTGGTCGTGCCGCAGGCCATGCGCATCATCATTCCACCCCTGACGAGCCAGTATCTCAATCTGACCAAGAATTCGTCTCTGGCCGTTGCCATCGGCTATCCTGATCTGGTGGCAGTTGGCGGAACGATCCTCAATCAGACGAACCGCTCGATCGAAGTCGTGGCTATCTGGCTTGTCGTCTATCTCAGTATCAGCGTCCTGACCTCGCTCTTCATGAATTGGTTCAACGCCAAAATGGCACTGGTGGAGCGCTGATCATGGTCGATAGCAATCTAAGTTTTGTCCGTAGCGAGATGCTTCAGGAGCAGACCCCTCCTCTGGCGGAGCGGGGCGCCGTCAAATGGATGCGAACCAATCTTTTCGCTACACCCGTCGACACGGCGCTTACCATTTTCGCGCTCCTGCTTATCGCGTGGTTCCTGCCTCCGATGATCAGATGGCTGTTCATCGAGGCGGTGTGGACCGGGCCCGACAGGTCGGTTTGCTCGACAGTGGCACAAGGCGGCATCCAGCCGGACGGCTGGTCCGGCGCCTGCTGGGCCTACGTGAACGCCAATTTCAACCAGTTCATGTATGGCCGCTATCCAATCGAGGAACATTGGCGCGTCAATCTCGTCGGCATCATGTTCGTGCTGCTCCTCATCCCGCTGCTCATCCCGAAGGTACCTTACAAAGTCGCCAACGCCGTCACGTTCTTCTTCATCTTTCCGATCGTCGCGTTCTTTCTCCTGGTTGGCGGGTGGTTTGGACTTTCCTATGTGGAAACGCCCCTGTGGGGCGGTCTTCTGGTCACTCTCGTCATATCCTTCGTAGGCATATGTGTTTCCTTGCCGCTCGGCATCGTGCTTGCACTCGGACGCCGCTCGAAGATGCCCATCATCAAGATGTTTTGCGTTATCTTCATCGAGACCATCCGCGGCATACCTCTGATCACCGTTCTGTTCATGGCCAGCTATATGCTGCCGCTGTTTCTGCCGCCGGGCGTAACCTTCGACAAGTTGCTGCGGGCGCTGATTGGCGTGGCGCTCTTCGCCTCGGCCTATATGGCGGAGGTGGTGCGCGGCGGTCTTCAGGCAATCCCCAAGGGGCAATATGAAGGTGCCGATTCGTTGGGTCTTGGTTATTGGCAGAAGACCAGATTGATCATTTTGCCTCAGGCGTTGAAACTGGTGATACCGAGCATCGTCAACACTTTCATCGGCCTGTTCAAGGATACGAGCCTGGTTACCATTATCAGCATGTTCGATCTTCTCGGAACGGTACGCCAGCATTTCTCCGATGCAAATTGGGCGTCGCCGCAAACACCCATGTCCGGCCTGATCTTCGCCGGATTCGTCTTCTGGATTTTCTGTTTCGGAATGTCGCGTTATTCCATCTTCATGGAAAACCGGCTCGATACAGGACACAAACGTTAGGAGCATATCGTCATGACAACCGAAAACATCATCGACCCGGAGGAAATCCACGTCGACCGCTCGCTCCTGCACGTCTCCAAGACTGACGTTGCCGTCGAGATCATCAATATGAATAAATGGTATGGCGATTTCCACGTTCTGAAGGACATCAACCTCAAGGTGATGCGCGGCGAGCGCATTGTCATTGCTGGTCCGTCCGGCTCAGGCAAATCGACCATGATCCGTTGCATCAACCGTCTGGAGGAACATCAGAGCGGCAAGATCATCGTCGACGGGATCGAACTCACCAACGATCTCAAGAAGATCGACGAGGTACGGCGTGAAGTCGGCATGGTATTCCAGCACTTCAACCTCTTTCCCCATCTGACTATTCTTGAAAACTGCACGCTGGCGCCAATCTGGGTGCGCAAGATGCCCAAGAAAAAGGCGGACGAAGTAGCAATGCATTTTCTCGAGCGCGTCAAGATTCCCGAGCAGGCCAATAAATATCCGGGCCAGCTTTCGGGCGGCCAGCAGCAACGCGTGGCAATCGCCCGTTCACTCTGCATGAATCCCCGCATCATGCTGTTTGACGAGCCGACATCGGCGCTTGATCCCGAAATGATCAAGGAGGTGCTGGACACGATGGTCCGGCTTGCCGAGGAAGGCATGACAATGGTTTGCGTCACCCATGAGATGGGTTTCGCGCGTCAGGTTGCCAACCGCGTGATCTTTATGGATCAGGGCCAGATAGTCGAGCAGAACGCGCCGGCAGAGTTCTTCGACAATCCGCAGCACGAGCGGACCAAGCTGTTTCTCAGCCAGATACTTCACTAGAGTCCCGGTAGCCCAACTTGTCCGATTGATGCGGTGGCCAAATGGGCCGCCGTCACATGTGATTTCAATTTTTTATTTTGGCAAAGTTTCATTTTATCGAGATTTTATGTCCGACGACCTTGAGAGAAGCACCAGCGAAGCACTTAGAGAATTTGCCGCGATCGAGAAGATGCGTGACAATGAAGTTCGCAAATATGTCGCCGCGGCGATCGACAGGCTTTCTACTGCGACTGCCGTCGTTGGCATCTTTGGCCCTATCGTCACCGTGGTCACGAATGGCATGAGCGATCACGCACCATTCTTCCTCGTGTCGCAATCGTTTATTATCGTCAGTGGTGGGGTGCTATCGTATGGGCTTCATCTTTATGGTAAAATGATACTCAGACGAGGACTGAGATGATGCTGGCAAATACTATTTTTATCATATTCTGGATGACAGTCATCAGCCTCGGTGCCATCCTTGTCGCCAGACATGAAGTCAATCAAAGCCGGAAAGAGACGAATGACCGCCTTGCCGAAATCAGTCGCGAGTTGAAGCGTCGTACCACACCCGCTGAGTAATCGGATTAGCTGGCTTCCGCATCATATCCATAAAGCCAGTCCAGATCGCTCATGAACTTTTCGGCCGGCCGGTTGCGCATGATAATATTGCGGGCGAGGGCTATGGGTCCCTTCGCGTGATAGGCGAGGTGATTGAGCGCGCCCCGCCGGACCACGGCAGCTATCCGTTTGTTGCGGTTATGGGCAAATGCCGCTAGTGCCGGTTGCCACGTTGCGTTGTCTTTTCCCAAGGTTCCCGCAAGGGCACATGCGTCTTCGATAGCCATGGCCGCCCCCTGCGCGGCATAAGGCGTCATCGCGTGGGCGGCGTCGCCAACCAGCACCAATCTGTTTTCAATCTGAAACCGGCATTTTGGCATCTCGAACAATCGCCAGGGCGTCCATGGAAGACCTGCGCGCATCGCGTCCTGCAGCCCTTTATGCCAATTGCCGAATTCACGAATGAAATCCTGGCTCGGTGTCTCCGGCGCTCCGGTGTCGCGGCGTGCGCTCTGCCGGTCAGGCGCCACCGCCACGAAGTTGATCATTTGCCCGGAGCGGATGGGGTAGGCGACAAGATGAGCGTTGGCGCCCGTCCACGCAACCACATTTGTGCCTCCCGGCATCAGCGCCGCAAAGTCGTTTGGCAGCTCATCGACCGCCACCGAGGATCTCCAGGCGATCGTGCCGGTATAGCGGGCGCGGTCCAGATCGGAGGTGGCGTTGCGTGTGTTCGACCACACGCCGTCTGCCCCGACAAGCAGCGCGCCGCGATGCTCTTCGATGCGGTCATGATACTGCACACGCACCAGAGTGCCATTCTCGTCGGAATTATGTTGGGTCACCGCCGATTGCAGCTGGATAGCAATGTTCGGTTCACTGCGCGCCTTGTTCAACAAGGCGTTCTGCAGATCAGCGCGGTGGCACACGATATAGGGTGCTCCCCATCGTTGCTGCGCCTGTTCTCCTACGGGCAAGTGCAAGAGGCGTTCGCCGCTGATACCATCATGCAGGCAAATGGCCTGGGGCTCGACGTATGAGTTCTTGAGCTGATCGAGCACGCCCAACCGGCCGAGGAGACGGGTGGCGTTCGGGGAAAGCTGCAACCCCGCTCCAATCTCGGCCAGCGTCGCGCTTTGCTCGAATATTTGGACCTGGAAGCCCTTGGCACTCAGTGCGAGGGCAAGGGTGAGACCGGCAATGCCAGCACCCGCAATAATGATCTGATCAGGATTGGGAATTCGCCTGTTTCGTTCAGTCTTCAGATCGATAAGGGCTGCTTTCAAGCGGCCTTGTCCACATAGGCGCAACCTTCCGGAATGGTCGCGTCGGCAGCAAGCGAGGCGTCATAGCGATAAAGCGTCGAGCAATAGGGGCAGACTTTTTCATTGTCATCGCCCAGGTCAAGGAAGACGTGCGGGTGATCGAAGGGCGGGTTGGCGCCAACGCACATGAATTCTTTGACCCCGACAGTGATGGTCGCATGACCCGCGCTGTTCTGGAAGTGTGGGGTGCTGTGTCCAGCCATTATTCGCTCCTGAAGCCTTTCGCCAGGCGCATCGCGCGCCACTATCGCTTTGTCTTAAAACAAAAGGCTTCCGAAGGAAACGCGTTCTATGTCGCAGTATTCTTTATGTTCGTGGACCCGCAATGCGGATAGAATGTTCTGCACCGTCGCTGCCACCGTAAGTCCGCCGCAACGAACATCAGGTGAACGTATCGTTTGGGCCGAACCTTCGAATTATCTCGAAGCAAGAAGTGTTTGCTTCCGCGATTTTTGCAAGGCTGGATATCCCGGGGAGGCATATTCCATGATTCGCATGTGACCATTGCGCTTGTTGCCGGATCGCCGGACAGAAGCCGCGGCACCCGCGCCATTTGCGGGCACAATCGTCAGTCCGACGTTCAATGTCTGGGCACATGCCGCAGTGGTTTCAAGTAATGGTGCAGTAAGAACGATTACACAAAGCAAGGAAAGAAATTTTCCCATAGCCGCTCCTGTGAGTTCGTGCATTTAGCAGGAATCTCAAAAGGTTGACGCCGATACGTCATAAAAATCGCAAGAAACGCTTGGGCACCGGATAAACATCGCCCTCGGCCATTTTCGGCCACGGGCATTCATTGCCCTTCTCGCAGATGATCACGGTCTCCACCTCTTGTCTAATCAATCCGCCCGTTAATGTTAATGCGCCCGGTTCCGGTTCAGTAGAATCCTTGAAGTGATTTTAACGGCTCTATGATGAGGCTTTGCCGACTTGTCTCGTGGCGCGAATATCGTGCGACTTAAAAGACCTGTCATTCGCGCTGACCATGCCGTAAATTATCGTTCTTGGCGGTATGATGACGATTTCACGACGATTGCTATCAAACTGTCAAAAGACTTCTCTATGGTGCGTTCTCAAGTCCGCATTTCATCGAACCTACCTTTCTGGAGAACCAGTATGAACGAACAGTCGCCCGCAATTCCGGAACCGGTGGAACAGGTTGATTTCCCGGATCTGCATGCAAGTGTGGACCGTTTCGTAAATCGTGAATTCTCCTGGCTGCAATTTAACAGGCGTGTGCTCGAGGAAGCTGAGAACAAGCATCAGCCGCTGCTTGAGCGCCTGCGCTTCCTTTCGATTTCGGCTGCCAACCTCGATGAATTCTTCATGGTCCGTATAGCTGGACTGGCCGGGCAGGTGCGAGCCGGCGTCTCGGACCGCAGCGACGATGGTCGCACCGCACAGGAGCAGCTCGAGTTCGTTCTGACCGAAGTCGGAAAGCTTCAGATCGCGCAGCAGTTGCGGCTGGATGATCTGCGTACAGAGATGCTCAAGGAAAACATCGAGATCGTTCGCCCGGACCGGCTGACCAAGGCAGAACAGGCGTGGCTGGAAGATCATTTCCTCGAAACCATCTATCCTGTACTGACGCCGCTTGCCATCGATCCGGCGCACCCGTTTCCGTTCATCCCCAATCTCGGCTTCACCATCGCCATGCTTCTTAGCCGGAGCACCGATAATCGGCCCATGACGGCACTTCTGCGCCTGCCGCAGGCGCTCAAGCGCTTTATCCAGATACCGGATGAGGGCGGACGTTTCCGTTTTCTGACGCTTGAGGACGCGATCAGCCTGTTCACAGGGCGCTTGTTTCCCGGCTACGAGGTCAAGGGCGCCGGCACATTCCGCATCATTCGCGACAGCGATATCGAGGTTGAGGAAGAGGCCGAAGATCTGGTCCGCCTGTTTGAAACCGCGCTCAAGCGCCGCCGGCGCGGTCAGGTCATCCGCATCGAGTTCGATGATGAAATGCCCGAATCCCTGCGCAGTTTCGTTGCGACCGAGCTCGGCGTACCTGATAATCGCATCAGCGTTCTCGGCGGTTTACTTGCGCTGAACATGATTTCGGAAATCGTCAGCATTCCGCGCACGGATTTGAAGTTTGTGCCCTACAACCCGCGTTTCCCCGAGCGCGTGCGCGAGCACGGCGGCGATTGTTTTGCTGCAATTCGCGAAAAAGATATCGTTGTCCACCACCCTTACGAATCGTTCGACGTCGTCGTGCAGTTCCTGCGCCAGGCTGCGGCTGATCCGGACGTGGTTGCGATCAAGCAGACACTTTATCGCACGTCCAATGACAGCCCGATCGTGCGGGCATTGATCGATGCCGCCGATGCCGGCAAGTCCGTCACCGCATTGATCGAATTGAAGGCGCGCTTCGATGAGGAGGCCAACATCCGCTGGGCCCGCGATCTGGAGCGCGCCGGTGTGCAAGTCGTGTTTGGTTTCATCGAATGGAAGACCCACGCCAAGATGTCCCTTGTGGTGCGTCGCGAAGAAAACAAGTTGCGCAGCTACGTCCATCTTGGAACCGGGAATTATCACCCGATCACCGCCAAGATTTACACTGACCTTTCGTTCTTCACCTGTGAGCCGTCCATCGGCCGCGATGTGGCCCAGATATTCAACTTCATCACCGGTTATACGCCGCCTTCCGGCAAGATGGGCATCGCCGTATCGCCCATCACGCTGCGCCCCCGTATCATGCAGCACATCGCGGAGGAAATCGCCCACGCCAAAGCCGGCCGTCCGGCCTCGATCTGGATGAAGATGAATTCGCTGGTCGACGCCAAGATCATCGACGCACTCTATGAGGCGAGCCGGCAGGGCGTGGAGATAGATCTCGTCGTGCGGGGCATCTGCTGCCTCCGGCCACAGGTGCCGGGCCTGTCTGAGAACATACGTGCCAAATCAATCGTCGGCCGCTTCCTGGAGCACAGCCGCATCTTCTGCTTCGGCAATGGCGAGCCGTTGCCTTCTGAACGGGCGCTGGTTTATTTCGGCTCGGCAGACATGATGACCCGCAATCTTGACCGCCGCGTCGAGACACTGGTTCCCATCACCAATCCAACTGTGCATCAACAGGTTCTTTCACAGATTATGCTGGCCAACCTTCTCGACAACCAGCAGAGTTACGAGTTACTAGCAGACGGAACTTCACGCCGGATTACACCGGCTGAAGGCGAAGGCGCTTTTAACGCACAGGAATATTTCATGACAAATCCCAGCCTTTCAGGCCGCGGCAAGTCGCTTAAGTCTTCAGCACCTCGACTGATTGCACACCGCAAGCGGTCGAAAAGAAGCAAGGCTGCATGATATCCGCTGCGCAAGGGCGCGTGCAGGGGCGTCAACCGGCGGCTGTCATCGATATTGGTTCAAACTCTGTACGTTTGGTTGTCTATGAGGGCGTAAACCGTTCTCCCACGGTCCTTTTCAACGAGAAGATCCTTTGCGGCCTCGGCAAGGGGCTGGCCAAGACCAAAAAGCTCAATGCAAAGGCGGTGCAGAGTGCCCTTCGTGCGCTGCGCCGCTTCCGCGCGCTCGCCGATCAGGCGGGAGCGGTTTCGCTCGACGTTCTGGCGACAGCCGCTGCGCGCGAAGCGGAAAACGGCTCCCAATTCATCAAGGAGGCTGAAGCCTTGCTCAAGGAGCCGATCAGGGTTCTGTCGGGAAGGGAAGAGGCCTATTATTCAGCGCTCGGCATCATTTCCGGTTTCCACGATCCGGACGGCATAGCGGGCGATCTCGGCGGCGGCAGCCTGGAACTGGTCGATGTCAGGGGTCGGCAAATCGGCGATGGTATCACCTTGCCCTTGGGCGGTCTGCGTCTCCAGGACATGTCCGATGGTGACCTCGACGCCGCGGCTGGCATCGCCAGGAAGCACCTTTCTACGGCAAAGCTGCTCACCAATGGCCGGGGCAGGATCTTTTATGCAGTCGGCGGTACTTGGCGAAACCTCGCGAAGTTGCACATGAGCGCGACACACTACCCGCTCCATGTCATGCACCACTACGAGATTTCTTTCGATGAGGCCCAGCGTTTCCTCAAACTAGTCGCTGCCGGTGACGTGGACTACATGCGCGGTATCGAGGACGTGTCGAAAAACCGGCGTGCGCTCCTGTCCTATGGCGCGATTGCACTCCTTGAGACAATCAGGCTCATGCGCCCGTCAAAGGTCGTCTTTTCGGCCTTGGGTGTACGCGAGGGATTTCTCTATTCGCTGCTCTCCGAGCGCGAGCAGCTGGAAGATCCCCTGATATCGGCCGCGGACGAACTGGCCGTATTGCGTGCCCGTTCACCGGCCTATGCCCGTGAATTGGCCGATTGGTCGGGCGAAGCCTTCGCAGCGCTTGGCTATGATGAAACGGAAGATGAAAAGCGCTATCGCCGCGCCGCTTGCCTTGTCGCGGATATCAGCTGGCGGGCTCATCCGGATTATCGTGGCTCACAGGCCCTGAACATGATTTCGAATGCTGCCTTTGTCGGGATCGATCACCCGGGACGTGCCTATATCGCACTCGCCAATTTCTTCCGGCACGAAGGCATTACGCACAGTGTAGCGGATCCGGAATTGTCGGCCATTGCCAGCCCGCGACTGCTCGAATATTCGCGCATTCTCGCCGCAATCATGCGCATCACCTATCCGTTTTCGGCATCGATGGCTGGAGTTGTTCCAAACCTTTCATGGAATCCGACATCCGACGGCATAGACCTGGTGGTTCAGAAAGCCAAGGCCGATCTCATCGGCGACGTGCCGGAGGGACGTTTGCAGCAATTGGCCAGGCTCACGGGCAAAAGCCTGAAAATAGTCGTCGCCTAAAGCAGGTCTCGTTTAATCCAGGCCAGTTCTGTCTGTCGGATGGCCAGCCAATCCACGCAAAGGCCGCCAGCCCGACGGGAAACATCGGCCTCGTCCAACCTCTTTGTATTGTCTGCTCAGGCGGCGAGACCAAGGACACCCGTAAACAGTGCCCTTCCGTCAGTGCCGCCATGCGCGGCCTCGATCAGGTTTTCCGGGTGGGGCATCAGGCCCAATACATTGCCGTTCTGGTTGATGATGCCGGCGATATCATTCATCGAGCCGTTGGGATTTGTCCCTTCCGCATAACGAAAAACCACCTGTCCGTCGCCTTCGATGCGCGCCAGGGTCTCTGCGTCGGCGAAGTAATTGCCGTCATGGTGCGCGACAGGGCATTGGATGATCTGGCCATGCGAATAGCCACGCGTGAACGGCGTGTTGGCATTGGTGACTTCAAGTTTCACCTGGCGGCAGACAAATTTCAGCGAGGCATTGCGCATCAGCGCGCCGGGCAGCAGGCCCGCTTCAACCAGGATCTGGAAGCCGTTGCAGACGCCCATCACCATGACGCCCTTGTTGGCCTTTTCGCGGATCGCTTCCATCACGGGCATGCGCGCGGCAATGGCACCGCACCTGAGGTAGTCTCCGTAGGAAAACCCGCCTGGAATGACGATCAGGTCGACATCGGGAATTTCCGTATCCGTCTGCCACACCGTGTGGGGTGCGACGCCGGAAATCTTCGTCAACGCGGCGATCATGTCGCGGTCACGGTTGAGGCCGGGAAGAAGTACAACTGCTGATTTCATGGGTGCGGTTCAAACCTTGCTTGTGCTTCTGCGAATTCCCGAAGGTCCAGACGATTTTCAATGCGTTCGAGACGATCCAAGATTTTTAGTTTCGTAGAGTGATGATCAATTACATCACCTTGGGCAGTATGGAGCCGCTCGCGCAGTTCAATATTCTCCCGCCGCAAGTTTCGCAAATCCTTCTTCAGTGACGACACCTCGGCATCCCGTTTCTTGAACAATTCATGCATGAAATCTTGTGTCACTTCGACCATGGCGAATCCTTGAAAATTCATCAATCAATGGCGAAACTATAATCCTCGATCACCGTGTTGGCGAGAAGCTTTTCGCACATTGCCTTGAGGTTTGCCTCAGCCTTCGCCTTGTCGCTCGTATCGAGTTCGACATCGAAAACCTTGCCTTGTCGAACCGAGCCGACACCCTCGAAACCGAGGCTGCCGAGCGCGCCGACGATCGCCTTGCCCTGAGGGTCAAGAACGCCATTCTTCAAGGTTACAGTGACACGTGCCTTCATCGATCTGTCTTCTCCGGTGTTACTTGACCAATACGGGTCCCGCAGGCCGCGTCGGTTCGTTTTCGTTCATGATGCCGAGGCGGCGGGCGACTTCCTGGTAGGCTTCGATAAGGCCGCCCATGTCGCGGCGGAAGCGGTCCTTGTCCATCTTTTCGCTCGTCTGCGCGTCCCAAAGCCGGGCGCTGTCCGGCGAGAACTCGTCGGCAAGCACGATACGCATCATCTCGCCTTCGTAGAGCCGGCCACATTCGATCTTGAAATCGACCAGCTGGATACCGACGCCCAGAAAAAGCCCGCTCAGGAAGTCGTTGATGCGGATGGCAAGCGCCATGATGTCATCGATTTCCTGCGGCGCTGCCCAGCCAAACGCAGTGATATGCTCTTCCGAGACCATCGGGTCGTCGAGCTCGTCATTCTTGTAGTAAAACTCGATGATCGAGCGCGGCAACACAGTGCCTTCCTCGATGCCAAGGCGCTTTGCCAGCGAGCCGGCGGCGATGTTTCGCACCACGACCTGCAGCGGGATAATCTCGACTTCCTTGATCAGCTGCTCGCGCATGTTGAGGCGGCGGATGAAATGCGTCGGGATTCCCATTCGGTTGAGCTGGCTGAAAATATACTCGGATATGCGGTTGTTGAGGACGCCCTTGCCGTCGATGACTTCCGTTTTCTTCGGGTGAAGCACAGTTGTATCGTCTTTGAAATGCTGGACGAGCGTGCCCGGTTCTGGTCCTTCGTAAAGGATCTTTGCTTTGCCTTCGTAGACACGGCGGCGACGGTTCATTGCGGATTCTCTGGTATTGGAGTTATCGGTCAGCCTTGGGTCTTGGCCGTCATGTTGGCGCGCTAACTATCGCAAAAGCAAGCATTCTACAATGATCCTTTCTGGAGCTCCCCCGTTTTGTGGGTTATTATGACCAATGTTATCCGGCCGATGCAGTGAATTGAGACTTCCGATTCTGCGAAGAACCTTTATATGGGACTTGAGAAACATAAAAACATCGGGGCGCCTGAAAAACGCCCGATACCTCGTTGTAAAACAAAGCTGATCATATAAATTTGCGGGAGCAAAGAGAGGATGACAATGCAAGATCGCGAAAACGCCTTCGAAAACAAGTACGCGCACGACGCTGAAGTACGTTTCAGGGCGGAAGCCCGCCGCAACAAGCTTCTGGGCCTGTGGGCTGCAGAACAGCTTGGCAAGAACGGCGAGGAAGCCGAAGCCTATGCGAAGGAAGTGATCAAGGCTGATTTCGTCGAAGCTGGCGATGATGACGTCTTCCGCAAGATCCGCGCAGATTTCGATGCTGCCGGCATCGACAAGTCTGATCATCGCATCCGTCGCACCATGGAAGAGTTGATGATCGAGGCAATTCGCCAGATCGAAGGCGCCTGATCAACCACTTCTGTTGTCATGATCAAGGCCGCCCTTCGGGGCGGCTTTTTTTGTGCGAGCCCTTTCTTGTTCGCAACCTGTGCGAGTGTTCGGAAATTATACAATCTAAAGTCGAATTTCTTTCCCATGACGCCGGTGATAGTTCTCGGTGATATTGCTGTCGATTTTGCGCAATATCTCAAGGGGGTCTTATGTTTGAAACAAGTCATTTTCTGGCATTTTTCAGCGGGTCTGGTTCGTGGCACGTTGGTTTTTGGAAGTTCGACAACTTGGGCGTTGCGAAATTCTTCAACGCTTCTGAAGCTATCCCGACAGAATTTCACGGAACCAGAGCCAAGGTAGGCGTCGATATTCTAAGTTACGAAGGTTCGAAAGAGTCCATCGACCACGATACGATCCGCGCTAGAAGCTCATTCAACAACGTAATCGGAAGCTCGTTCGATGACTTCCTGAGAGGGGGCAATTCCGGAGGCATCCTCCATGGTGATGGTGGAAACGATAGCATTTTTGGCGGCGCGGGAAATGACGCCCTCTATGGAGGCCGAGGCAGGGACTCCATCGTCGCTGGTGCTGGCAATGATCTGCTATCCGGCGGAGACGGAGATGACTCTCTCAGTGGCGATGCGGGAAATGACATTCTCTTCGGCGGTGCCGATCTGGATATTCTTGCCGGTGGCGATGGCGACGATAGTTTGAATGGCGAGGCTGGCAATGACAGGCTTTTTGGTGATGCCGGCGCTGACACGCTGAGCGGAGGCAGCGGAAAGGATCAGTTTACGTTCTATGATGTTGGCGACAGTTCTGTGACGAAGTTTGACACGATACTGGATTTCAGCCGTACCGAGCGTGATTTCATTGAACTGAGTGGTATCGATGCGAACACGACTTTGGAGGGCGACCAGGAATTTGCCTTTATAGGCAATGCGGATTTCAGCGCGGCAGGTCAGCTCCGCCTGGTCGATTCGACAAATTTGGGTTTCTCCTTCTTTCAGGGCGATGTGGACGGTGATGGCGCGGCGGATTTCGTCGTTCGCATCAACAAGATCAATGGCGGTCTGATTGCGACCGACTTCAAGCTCTAGCTATCAGACGGTGTGAGTGCGCGGCAGGTTTCGCAGCCGCATTTCAGGTCAAATCACACTGATGCGATTTCGCCCGCCCAGCTTCGCCTCATAGAGCGCGAGGTCGGCGCGGGCGAAAAGGTCTTGTGCCGTATCGCCCGAACGCAGCGCTGTGATTCCCACCGAACACGTATAAACAAGCTCGGGCCAGTTCGGCAGCGGCCGCGCCATCCTGATGTGCTCCAGCACACGCCCGAGAATATCCAGCCCGGTTTCGATAGGCGTCTCCGGCAGGATCAGCATGAACTCCTCGCCGCCGATCCTACCGAAACAGTCCAGCCGGCGCACAAAGGAATGCGCATTGCGGGCGAAATCCCGCAAGACCTGATCGCCAGCCTGATGACCGTAGCGATCGTTGATCGCCTTGAAATGATCGATGTCGAGGACGGCGACACAACCCCGCGTCGTCCGGTCCGGTGTCAACTCCCTGTCCACCAGTTCCTCGAGCTTGGTCATGATGAAGCGACGGTTGGCGACCCCGGTCAGTTCATCCGTCTGCGAAGCCCGCAAGGCAAGATCCCGGTCCTGACGCAAGCGGCGATCGTCGGTTCGCAATGGCGTTATGTCGTTGGCAATGCAGAGCATCCAGCCGTTCTGCTGCACCGTTTCCGTCATCCATAACCATCGGCCGTCGACAAGATCCGTCTCGAAAGCGCGAAACGGCGCTTTGCCGCGGCGCGACTGCGTCGAGACCAGCCATTCGTCGAAGTTCCGCGTGGTGAGCACTGTTCCCAGTCCCGCATTGTAGTTGCGCCGCATCAGGTCGCTCCAACCCGGCTCCTCCCCGGGCGCCAGATGGAAAGCCGCACGCCAGCTCTTGTTGGCGTAACGCAGGATATCGTCCTGATCATAGAGCGCGATCAAAACCAGACTGTCGTCCTGTAACGACACCAGCTTTGGAACAACTTCCTCCGGATTTCTGGAACCTGTCATTCTGACCTTTGGCTCGTCCTTCATCGGATATGCTGACCCGGACCTTAGTACATCAAATTGCTAAGAAAATCGACGTATCCCGAAAAACCCGGCGCAAGCGGCTTTTCTTGGTTGTGAACAGCCTCGTTGTGAAAAAGGGGAGGGCACCGGCTTTGCACGTTTCGAACGCCGGGCCTTGACCATTCCCATCTAGTTTTCCCATAGTCGCCGAAACTTGAGCTTGAGGAATCCCAATGTCGTTAGCATCGCGTCTCAAATCCGGCGAAACCATCTACTCGGGCTGGTCGCATATTACCGATGCGTTCGCCATGGAGGCGCTCAGCCGCACTGCACTCGATGCAGTGCTTTTCGATATGCAGCATGGTCCGCATGATACGGCAAGCGTCGCCGCGCTCACCGGTATTTTTCGCAGCGCCCACAAGCATGCGCTGGTTCGGATACCTGTCGGGCGTTTTGATATGGCCAGCCGCGCGCTCGATTTTGGCGTCGAAGGCGTGGTCGCTCCGATGATCAATTCGGTCGAGGACGCCCGGCTCTTTGCTGCCGCCATGAAATATCCGCCGCTGGGCGAACGCTCCTGGGGCCAGATGCGGGGCCGTCCCGGCAGTTATGGCGCCGGCGGTTCCGGTGGCTACCTGCGTGACGTCAATGAATCGACGCTATCCTTCGCCATGATCGAAACACGTGCAGCCTATGCTGCGCTGGATGACATTCTGGCGGTGGACGGCATAGACGGCGTGTTCGTCGGCCCTTCCGATTTCTCCATCGCCTGGAGCAACGGGCAGGAGGTGGATGCGGCTTCCGAGGCTATCATCGAGCCGTTGACGCATATCGCCGCGAAGACCAAGGCAGCAGGCAAGCTATGCGGCATATATGCGGCCACGCCAGCCTTGGCGAAGCGTTTTGCCGGCCTTGGCTATACGTTTCTTCCCCTTGCCGTCGATACGGCCTATATGACCCTCGGTGTGCAGAACATACTGGACGCATTGAAGGATTAGCCGCGAGAAGCAATCGCAATTCAGGTTGATCACATCCATGTGACAGGATGTGTGTTGATGTAGCTGGCGCCTTTCATCAATCATCCGCGGATGAAACGCTTGCCAATCAACCGCCGCGCATTCCTGATGACTTCGCTCGCCGTTACGTTGGCGCCGCGGGCAGCCACGTCCCAGCCCCGCCCCAGGTTGGATCAAACTACGATCGACACGATCACCGCTGAGGCGAGCCGCTTTCCTTCGCTCCGGACGATGATAATTTCCCGGCACGGCGATCTTGAACTGGAACAGGTTTTTCGCGGGCCTGCCGCCGACCGTCCAGTCAACGTGAAGTCCGTTTCGAAGACGATTATCGCCGCTCTCGTCGGAATTGCCATGGATCGCGGCGTCTTTGACGGGCTGGACCAACCCATCGCCCCCTTGTTCCCGGACAAACTGCCCGCAAATGCTGATCCCCGATTGCAAAGAGTGACCATCGGCAACCTGCTGTCGATGCAATCGGGTCTCGATCGCACCTCGGGCCCGAACTACGGCCGCTGGGTCCAGAGCGATGATTGGGTGCGTTTTGCCCTTTCGCGCGAATTCGTCGATGAACCAGGTGGAACCATGCTCTACTCGACTGGCAACTCGCATCTCTTGTCGGCGCTGTTGACGCGCAAAACAGGACGCTCGACTTTACAGGTCGCCCGGGAATGGCTGGGCAAACCGCTTGAAATCAATATCCCGCCTTGGCCGCGCGACCCTCAAGGCATCTATTTCGGCGGCAACGACATGCTGCTTTCGCCTCGTGCCATGCGCGCATTCGGGGAAATGTTTCTCGCCTCCGGCATAAGCGACGGTAAGCAGGTTGTTCCCAAGCCGTGGATCGAGGAATCGTGGAAGCCGCGCACGAGTTCACCCTTCACCGGCGACGCCTATGGGCTCGGCTGGTTCGTTTCGGGCTCCGCTGGCGGGAAGCCGATCTACTACGCATGGGGATATGGCGGCCAGATGATCTATGTGGTTCCGCACGTCTCACTCGTGGTTGTCATGACCTCCGACGCTGCAACGCCCTCGGGCCGCTCGGGATATGTGCGCCAACTGCATGATCTGGTTCGCAACCGTATCGTGCCAGCCGCCGAAGCGCAGGCCAGCTAGCTTCAACCTGACGTAGCCGCAGCTCTCCGGCGTGTCGGCAGTGTCATCGCCGCAACGCCTGCAATGACGCAGATGAGCCCGATCCATGCAGTGGGATTGAGGGTTTCGCCAAGGAAGACGACGCCGATGCCGACGCCGATAGGCACGCGCAGATAGGCCTGCGATGTGGTACTGACCGAGCCCAACGTATGGATCAAACGAAAGTAGATCACGAAAGCAATGGCCGTCGAGAATATCGAAAGACCGAGCAGCGCAAGGATGGAATTGGCCGACGGTGCGATGGTCCAGGGCTGGTCGACAACCACGCTGACAGGTATGAGCAGCACCGCGCCGCAAAGGAGCGAGCCGGCAGCCGGCATCATCGGATCGAGTCCCTTGAAACCTCGGCCGAAAATTGCCGCCGCGGCATAGGAGATCGTCGCGGCTACAATCGCCAGTTGTGCAAGCGCTTCCTTGCCCACGCCGTGGAACGCTTCAAGCCCGATGATGAGGCTGATGCCGATGACGCCGGCAACCACGCCGAAGAGCTTGCGGGCTGTCACGGCTTCATGACGCGTGATGAGCACTGTCAAAAGGAAAGCGAAGATCGGCGTCGTCGAATTGAGGATCGTTGCAAGTCCGGCATTTACCGTCAGTTCCGCCCAGGCGATGAGCGTGAACGGAACAACGCTGTTGATGCAGGCCTGAACGAGGAAGCGTTTCCAGATGGCGGGTTCGCGTGGCAGCGATAGTCCGCGCAACTTTATGATCGCCAGAAGCAACCCGCCGGCGATCAGCGTCCGCGCCGCGATAAAGGTCACCGGCGGAATGGTTTCGACGCCGATCTTGATGAACGTGTAAGACGCTCCCCACAGCGTCGCCAGAACGGCGAGCAGGGCAATTTCTTTTGCAAGCGATGGAGCAGGAAGCGTCGATGTGGTCATGATGGTTTACTCAATTGGCTGCATTGATCCTGTGGGCGGTTCGCCGTTGGCAAGCTCACAACGAACCACGCCGGGACCAAATGCCAGAAATCTGACGCTCGATGTTTCGATCAGGACCGAATTATAAGTTTTGAGCAAACCTGTGCGAGTGCGACGCAGGAATCACACTGGAGTTTGCGACATCCACGCAACAATAATCGACTCCGACACAAGAATCATCGATTCCCGCGCAGGAAATTCAATCGGCGGTAGAAAATAGGTTGTTCGCGGTTGCGATACTGCCGTCCGGCCATTCCATGGCGCGATCTTCTTTCTCGAATTTGAGGCAGAGATCGCCATTGTTAAGCTGCAATGCATCCCCCGGGAAATGCAGACATCGCCCCTTGAGGGGCGATGTCTCTTTCAAGCGTGGTTCAGGCGGCGAGATTGGCGTGATCTGCGCTGAACACGAACTGATCCTTGTGCGAATTGGCAAAGGCGATGAAGGTGTTTTTCGTCCAGCCTTCCAGCAATATGGCGCCGCCGCTTTTTGTATGAAGTTCAAGGACTTCGGTCCCGTGGACGTAACGCTGGAGTTCTACGTCGATGAACCAAAGAATCTTACCCATCTTCCTCTCCTGCCTGCCCCAGACTTCCTGAGACAGGCCCTTTATCATTTCATCAAAGTTGGCGAAATCATTGGTATGAAAGACCAGCTTGTCCCTCTCGTCATTGTTGATGCTGGACCAATGGCGGTTGAAATCCTTTATAGTGTCATACTCGCCTTTTTGCATCTCCTTGAATGCAAATGTATCGCTCCCCGAGCCGCCGGTCATGGTGTCATTGCCGTTTCCGCCGGCCAGCCAGTCATCATTGGTGCCGCCATTCAGAATATCATTTCCATAATTGCCGAAAAGACGATCCTTGCCCTGGTCACCATGAAGTTGGTCATTGCCGTCCTCGCCATAGAGCGTGTCATTGTCGATGCCGCCTGAGAGCACGTCATTATCCTCGCCGCCGTAGAGCATGTCGTCGCCGCTGCCACCGGCCAGCGCGTCCACGCCGTTCAAGCCCTTGAGTATGTCGTTCTGGCTATCGCCCCACAGGTGGTCATTACCACTGCCGCCGTCGATAGTATCATTGCCGGCACCGCCGTAGAGGAAATCGTCGCCGGCACCGCCGTCGAGAGTGTCCCCTCCATTTTGGCCATAGATGAAGTCATTGCCTTCGCGGCCATAGAGCATGTCCTTGCCGTCCCCGCCAAGTAACCGGTCGTGGCCGGTGTTGCCATAGATGACATCATCGCCAAGCTCGCCAAAGTAGGAATAATTGCCCGAAGATTTCAGATCACCCCTGAACGTATCCGCTCCATTTGTGCCGAAAAAGAAGCTGTCCGATACGTTGTCATTAGAAGCGTTGGCAGTGAAAGTATGAGAGGTAGTATATTTTTCCTTGCGCTTTAGAAGTGGCAGGAAAAGCGTCCACCACTCGCCATATTGTACGGTTTTTTCCCGGGCACCGACAAGCTGGCCTTTCTCGTAATCGATCGCATAGTTTCCGGAATTGCCGAAATTGATGGCTTCGATGTTGCGAAGTTCCTTCAGCCCATAGACCGTGCTGAACAGATAAAGCCGATTATCGGCGGTCTTGGTTATTGTATAATCCGTAATTTTTCCCTCAAGCAAAACCCGGTCATAGCCTTCGCCGCCCTCGGCAACGTCGGTGCCTTTGCTCAAGCGAAGTGTATCATTGCCTTTGCCGCCATCCAGCGAATCATTGCCTTTGCCATCTCCAAGCTTGTTATTCCCGTCAGTGCCGATGAGGAAAGCGGATGCGCCGTAGTGGTCGTTTGTCGGCGTTTGCTTGTCCTCAATCCAGATTTGTTCAGCCTCTGCGATCCTGATGCCGAACCAATCGAGGATCTGCTTGCTGACATTCTTGCCCAAGTCGGTCAGGAAATTACCGGTGTTCCTGAAGAATGCACTGACCGCTTTCAGCATGCTGCCAAGAGTGGAAACAACAATGACGCTGTTCTTGTCCATTTCGTTGTGGAACGTCGATTTGTAGATCGCATCAGGCAGATTATTAAAGACGGCGTTGCCATGGGAGAGCCAACCCAGGCTCAAAATCGTATTGTTGACGAAGTTGAAGCAGCCGATCTTGGCACTGCCAAAAAGTTGATAGATGTCGTCGAAGGAAACAAGATTGTTGGGGCCAGAACTCACCTCCGGCTTTTCACCATCGAAGATGCGGAGGTTGGAATCGACCCACTTGCCGAAAATAGTGTTCTTGTTTATCCCGGTCTTGTAAAGTAATGCGTCAATGAACAAAGGTAATGCGGTCCCCCAATCTCCTTTCAATGGTATCTTGTTCAGATACTTGTCGTAGAGGTCCTTGAATGGAGTTGCCTTGTTCTTAGGATCGTATCCATGATCCCAAAGCGCGTAGACGGGATCGTTCTCAATCCCGAAATTGATAATGCGGCCGTCGCCTTCTTTCCTTGAGATAACATTTGCGACAAAGGCGACAAACTTCGAGTTTTTATAGAAACCGCCAGCCAGCTTGTCCCTGTGCAAATGGTAAAGGTTCGTAAATTCGCCGCCGAGGCTGTAGCCGGTAAACAGGATGTTTTCCGCAGTGAGATTCGACTTGCCGGCCAGATTTTGAACGGCCTTGAGCGCATAATCGAGGCCGTAAATCACTTCTCCGTTGAGGTTCCTGTCAAATTCTGGCACATCGCCGGGTTTGCCTGCGCCAGGCATATCATTGCCGAAAGAATAGACGCAGAGCTCCGCGATCTTGCCGCCCGCGTCATATCGGGCAAGCAGTTTCATCTGCGCCCCACCGGCGAGGGAAAGCGTTTTCTTGCCTTCTTCGCCATTGAGCCCTTTGAAGGCGCCTTTGTCGTCGAGCAATTGCTCTGGATGAAGTACAAGCTCACTATAGAGTGATTTTCCAAGAGATTGTTCTGTCAGACCGAGTCCTGCCAGCCATTCCGCCGCCTTTCCCGGCTGCAAGCCAAGCAGCCCCAGGATCTCTTGCTTGTCCAGGCGCTTGGGATCGCCTTCACGCCCTCCAAGCGGCAGCCAACCTTTCTCTTCATCGTATTCCGGTGTGATTTTTGAGTCGGTATGATTTAGCTCATTACCTTCGCTCAGCACTTTTCCTATTAGCAGTGCTTTGCGGATATCTTTATATTCGGCCTCGTCCTTGAAAAAGGGCATTCACGTGTCCTCCAAACACTAAAAATACATGGCCAGGCGGCGCGAAACGGGGGTCGCGTCCTGCAAAATTTCGGATGTTGAAAAGTCCTCCATCAATCTGCGCAATAGCCGCCCTCCCAAGCGGATCTCCTCGCGACAGATCGGTCTTTACGTATACGTCATAATGAAACTAGGGCAATAATACTTAAGTAGTCTGCTTTCCACGACGTTCGGCGGGGAACAACCTATCCGGCCGGGAATTCCACCGCCCGAATCTTCTTGTTCTCGAATTTGAGGCAGAGTTCGCCATTGATAAGCTGCAATGCTTTCTCGCCGAACACCTCGCGACGCCATCCTTGCAGGGCAGGGATATCATCCACATCGCCTTCCGACGCTATCCGGTCGATCTCGTCGGAAGTCGCAACCACCTTGGCGGCAACGCCATGTTCTTCGGTAACAAGTCTCAACAGTACCTTCAAAAGCTCGGCCGCTGCTCCAGCGCCCTCTGGCGAGGCTGCCTGTTTCGGCAGGCGCGGCATGTCCTCCTTGGGCAGATCGAGCGCGAGGTTGACCGCATTGATCAGGCCCGTCGCCATGCTTGAGCGCTCCCAACCCTTCGGAATCGTGCGCAGGCGGGACATGGCTTCCGCATCGCGCGGCTGCTGCTGGGCGATTTCGTAAATCGCATCGTCCTTGATGACGCGGCCCCGGGGCACGTTGCGTTCTCGCGCTTCGCGTTCGCGCCACGCGGCAACGCTGCGCAGGACAGCAAGTTCTACCGGCTTGCGCAGACGCATCTTCAGCCGCTTCCACGCATCGTCCGGATGCATGTCATAGGTCTCGCGGGCGGTGAGAATCTTCATCTCGTCAAGAACCCATTCCGTGCGGCCTTCTTCTTCGAGGCTGGCTTTCAGATGCAGATAGATGTCACGCAGGTGCGTCACGTCTGCCAGCGCATAGTCGAGTTGCTTCTCGGAGAGTGGGCGCCGGCGCCAGTCGGTGAATCGCGACGATTTGTCGATCTGCGCTCCAACGATCCGTTGCACCAGCTGGTCGTAAGCGATTGCATCGCCGAAACCACAAACCATTGCGGCAACCTGTGTATCGAATACGGGGTGCGGGATCAGATTGCCGAGGTGGAAGATGATTTCGATATCCTGGCGCGCGGCATGGAAGACCTTGACGATTTTCTCATCCGCCATGAGTTTGAAAAACGCAGCAAGATCAAGGCCAGGTGCCAAAGCATCGACAATCGCCGTGTGGTCCGGCGATGCGAGCTGGATCACGCATAGCTCAGGCCAGAACGTGGTTTCGCGGATGAATTCCGTATCCACTGTCACGAAGTCGGATTGGGAAAGGGCGGCAACAGCCTGTTCGAGCTGATCTGTGGTTGTAATCATGGTCATGAAATTTCTATAGCGAATGGATAGGCGTTTGTCTCGGTCGCCAATCCTGATCTTGACAAATCACCCTCAAAATGCGCTTGTCCGCGCAAATTCCTGGACCGCTTGCGGGGCTTTTCACGCTTGTCCATCCTATATCAGAGGCACTTATCATGCACCGTTACCGCAGCCATACCTGCGCCGCCTTGCGTAAATCGGACGTTGGCTCGACTGTTCGTCTTTCCGGCTGGGTTCATCGCGTCCGCGACCATGGCGGCATCCTTTTCATTGATATCCGCGATCATTACGGCCTGACGCAGATCGTCGCCAATCCGGATTCGCCTGCCTTCAAGCTGGCGGAAACAGTGCGCGGTGAATGGGTTATCCGTGTCGACGGCGAGGTCAAGGCCCGCACCGATGATACGATCAATCCTAATATGCCGACCGGCGAGATCGAAGTCTTCGCCCGGGAAATCGAGGTGCTGTCCGCTGCGAAGGAACTTCCTCTGCCGGTGTTCGGTGAGCTCGATTACCCCGAAGATATTCGCCTGAAGTATCGCTTCCTCGACCTGCGTCGCGATAGCCTGCACAAGAACATCATGTCGCGGACGAAAATCATCGCTGCCATGCGCCGCCGCATGACCGATATCGGCTTCACGGAGTTCTCGACGCCGATCCTGACCGCGTCGTCACCGGAAGGTGCACGCGACTTCCTGGTGCCAAGCCGTATCCACCCCGGCAAGTTCTACGCGCTGCCTCAGGCGCCGCAGCAGTATAAACAGCTGATCATGATGTCCGGTTTTGACCGCTACTTCCAGATCGCACCTTGCTTCCGTGATGAAGATCCACGTGCCGATCGTCTCCCAGGCGAATTCTACCAGCTCGATATCGAGATGAGCTTCGTCGAGCAGAATGACGTGCTTTCGACCATGGAGCCGGTATTGCGCGGCGTTTTCGAGGAATTTTCCGAAGGCAAGCCTGTTACGCAGGAATTCCCGCGGATTACCTATGACGACGCCATGCGTAAATATGGTTCGGACAAGCCGGACCTGCGCAACCCCATCGAAATGCAGGCGGTGACCGAGCATTTCGCCGGGTCAGGCTTCAAGGTGTTCGCAAACATGATCGCGAACGATCCGAAGGTCGAGGTCTGGGCGATTCCAGCCAAGACCGGTGGTTCACGCGCTTTCTGCGACCGCATGAATTCCTGGGCACAAAGTGAAGGGCAGCCGGGCCTCGGCTATATTTTCTGGCGCAAGGAAGGCGAGAACCTCGAAGGGGCGGGACCGCTGGCCAAGAACATCGGTCCGGAGCGCACCGAAGCGCTGCGCGTGCAGCTTGGCCTTGACGATGGCGATGCCGCCTTCTTCGTGGCGGGCGACCCGAAGAAGTTCGTCTCATTCGCCGGGGCTGCGCGGACGCGCGCCGGTGAGGAGCTGAACCTCGTTGATCGTGACCGTTTCGCGCTCTGCTGGATTGTTGATTTCCCGTTCTTCGAATGGCTCGAGGACGAAAAGAAGATCGATTTCGCCCATAATCCGTTTTCGATGCCGCAGGGCGGCATGGATGCCCTGGAGAATCAGGATCCGCTGACCATCAAGGCATTTCAGTACGACATGGTCTGCAATGGCTTCGAGATAGCATCTGGCGGTATCCGCAATCATCTGCCTGAAACCATGGTGAAGGCGTTCGAGGCCGTGGGTCATTCGCGAGAAACGGTCGAGGAGCGGTTTGGCGCGCTTTATCGGGCTTTCCAGTATGGCGCGCCGCCACATGGCGGCATGGCAGCTGGTATAGACCGGATCGTCATGCTCCTCGTCGGGGCAAAGAACCTGCGTGAGATCACCATGTTCCCGATGAATCAGCAGGCTTATGATCTCCTGATGAATGCGCCGTCAGACGTCTCGCAAGCCCAGCTGCGCGATTTGCACATTCGGCTCAATCCCGCGAAGAAAGAGCTTTAAGAACCTTTTACATCCGACTTGCACTTAAAGAGAAAACCCGGCAGCGATGCCGGGTTTTTTAATAGTCGCTTACTGGTTTGCCCTGACCGACACGGCAAGCGTCTTGATCAGGGACTTGGGATCGGCCATGCCGCCGGCGGCGATAATCGCGAAGGGAACTGGCTTCGCCGGGGCAGCCTTTATCTCGATTGTCTTCGGATCATCTAGGAAGGCATTCACGGCGGTGGCAAGCGATTGAGCGAATTCGGCGTCGCCAAGTTGCGCTGCAGCCATGGGAAGGATCATCTTGGTCTGGCTGATGAGATCGCTGCGCTTGGCGTTTTGCGTCTTGGCGATATAGTCGAGCGCTTTGTTGGTGAGTGAAGCATCGTCGAAGCGAATCGAGGCGCCGGTAAAGCTCAACTGCTGCAAGAGTCCGAGCATGGCCATGTTTTTGGCCTTGTCATCCTTGCCGTCAGCATTCTTTGTGGCCTCCTGCATGCCCTTTATGAAGTCGAGAGTATAGCCGGAAATATCGAACTTGAAGTCGAGCGTTCCGGCATCGTCGGCGATGATGTTCATCGATTCGAGATTGAGCCGGCCATCCGGCGCATTCCATGTGCCGTCGATATCGACTTTTCCGGAGATTGTTTCATAGCCGAGCGCCTTTAGCGCATCCTTGGTTTTGGGATCCTGAATGTCTGACAGGTCCGCTTTGAAGCCTGCAATATTCGACGTGAACGCCACCGGCGACGTAGCGGTCAACGGAGAGATCGTTGAGGTCAAACCGTCGGCAACGAAGACATCCTTGCCTTTCGTATTGACGGCGACGTGCTTTACCTCAGCTTTTTCGTACTGAAGAATTTCGGCCAATGGTTCCGTCGCGCCCTCGGGTGGGAGCGTCAGGCCCTCAAGGCTGATCCCTTGAGCGCTTATCTTGGTCTCGGGCTCATCCGCTGGAACATAGTTTATGTCCGGCACGGCGAGCGCGCCGACCTCGAACCCGCCGCCTGGGATGTCGGCGACATCGCTGAGCGTAATATCGCCAACGGGCAGGGGCTGCTTCATGCCGGCTGCCGACAATTTCGTATCCCGCAGAATAACGGTCGTGCCCTGCGTCTCAACTCCGCTGTACTCCAACGTACCGCCCTTGTTGCCATATAGAGCCTTCAATCGGGCAGCCACCGCATTGCCGTCGACCGCGTAGGCTGATGTCGCGAATATCACGACGAGAGCCGAGGCGGCTGCAAGAGTGCGCAAACCCGACTGCACATGATGGATTGGAGGCATGGTTCGATCCTTATTGTTTGAACTTCAAAATAGTGCATCAGGAGCGGCGAAACTGTGACGTCTGCCGGTCAACGTGCGAAAATTGCACGTCGGGTGCTACAAAGGCAGGTTTGAGATGTGAACGCAAGATTCACGGGGATCGATCAGCCTGTGATCTTGGCGAATCATTGCTTGCCCGGGATTCAGTGAGTTGATAGTCCATTGACATGGGAAAAAGCCTGATTCCGCCTGACAATGGCGACGACAATGTTGAACCGGTTGATCTGAAGTCGGCACTGGAAGAGCGCTACCTTGCCTATGCGCTCTCCACCATCATGCACCGCGCCTTGCCGGACGTCCGTGACGGCTTGAAGCCGGTTCACCGCCGCATCATGCATGCGATGCGCCTGTTGCGTCTCTCGCCCGATCAGTCCTATGCGAAATGCGCTCGTATCGTCGGCGAGGTCATGGGTAAATTCCACCCTCATGGTGACCAGTCGATTTATGACGCGCTGGTTCGCCTGTCGCAGGATTTCGCCGTACGCTATCCCGTTGTCGACGGACAGGGTAATTTCGGCAATATCGACGGCGATAACCCGGCCGCGATGCGTTACACCGAAGCGCGGATGACCGATGTCGCGATGCTGCTTCTGGAAGGCATCACGGAGGATGCAGTTGATTTCCGCCCGACCTACAACGAGGAGGACGAGGAACCGATCGTTCTTCCCGGCGCGTTCCCAAACCTCCTGGCCAATGGTTCCTCCGGCATCGCCGTCGGCATGGCGACTTCCATTCCGCCGCACAACGTTTCCGAACTCTGTGCCGCCGCGCTGCACCTGATCAAGCACCCGGACGCTACTGTCGAAGAGTTGATGTCGCAGGGCGAGGATGAGGATCCGCTCAAGACCAAGGTTCGGGGGCCGGATTTTCCGACCGGCGGTATCATGGTCGAGACGCCCGATGCCATTATCGAGGCCTACAAGACCGGGCGAGGCGGCTTTCGGTTGCGCGCACGCTGGCAGGTCGAGGACCTGGGGCGTGGCACCTGGAACATCATCGTCACCGAGATTCCCTATCAGGTACAAAAATCCCGGTTGATCGAAAAGATCGCAGAACTTTTGATCGCCAAGAAACTGCCGCTGCTCGACGATGTGCGCGACGAATCCACTGAAGATGTGCGCATCGTGCTGGAGCCCAAGAGCCGCAGCGTCAACCCCGACATCCTGATGGAATCCCTGTTCAAGCTCACGGAGCTGGAGACGCGCTTTCCATTGAACATGAACGTTCTTTCCAATGGCAAGGTCCCGAACGTCCTGTCGTTGCGCGAAGTCTTGAAGCAATGGCTGGAGCACCGGAAAGACGTCCTGATCAGGCGTTCGCGGCATCGGCTCGGCGATATAGAGCGCAGGCTGGAAATCCTCGGCGGCATGCTGATCGCGTACCTCAATATCGATGAGGTCATACGCATCATCCGCGAGGAAGACGAGCCGAAGCAGGAAATGATCCGGCGCTTCGGACTTACCGATAACCAGGCAGAGGCGATATTGAACATGCGCTTGCGCTCCTTGCGCAAGCTCGAGGAATTCGAGATCCGCAAGGAATTCGACGGCCTTACCGGTGAAAAGAAGGAGATCGAGGAATTGCTCGGATCGGAAGCCAAGCAATGGCTGACGATTTCCTGGCAGATCACCGAAATGCAGAAAAGGTATGGTGCGGATACGCCTCTCGGCAAGCGCCGCACGACATTTGCCGACGCCCCGCAGCATGACCTTACCGACATGCACCACGCCATGATCGAGAAGGAGCCGGTCACGGTCGTCGTATCGGAAAAAGGCTGGTTGCGCGCCATGAAAGGGCATTTGGCGGATTTTTCCGCACTGACCTTCAAGGAAGGCGACAAACTCAAGCTCGCCTTCCATGCCGAGACCACGGACCGCATCCTGGTCCTCACGACAGGGGGCAAGTTCTACACGATCGGCGCCAATAGCCTGCCTGGCGGGCGCGGTCACGGTGAACCCATCCGCATCATCGTAGACATGGAAAACGACCAGGATATCGTCACGGCCTTTGTCCATGAGCCGGATCGCAAGCTGCTGCTGTCGTCGCATGTGGGCAATGGCTTCCTGGTGCCTGAGGCCGAGGTGATCGCCAACACGCGCAAGGGCAAGCAGATCATGAACGTCAAGGCGCCCGATGAAGCGCGTCATTGCATGCCGATCAGCGGCGACAGCGTGGCGATCGTCGGCGAAAATCGCAAGATGCTGGTCTTTCCGCTTACCGAAATCCCTGAACTCGGTCGAGGCAAGGGCGTTCGCCTGCAACGTTATAAGGATGGCGGCGTTTCGGATATCCGCGTCTTTTCGATGGAGCAGGGCCTGACGTGGCAGGATGCCTCCGGCCGCAGCTTCACTCGCGGAAAACTTGAATTGCTTGAATGGGTAGGGCCACGAGCAACGGCAGGCCGCATGGTGCCAAAGGGTTTCCCGCGCTCCGGCAAATTTTCGTGAGGCTTTGGTCTGCTACTTAAGTGTCTCTATCGTGACTGATCTGGGTTGTCTATTGTCGCGCGAGATGAGACAATCCTATGATAAAATCGTTCCGTAGTCGTGCGCTGAAACGCCTGTATGAGCAGGACGATGCCAGCCGTCTACCACAGGATATGGTGCCGCGGATTGCATCAATTCTGGCGGCACTCGATTCGGCAGACACAACACAAGACATGGATAGGCCATCGCTGAAACTGCATCCTTTGAAGGGCAATCGCCAAGGTCGGTGGGCGGTGACCGTGAGAGCAAACTGGCGCGTTACCTTCTCGATGTCCGACGGAAATGCCTTCGATGTCGACTTTGAAGACTATCATTAGGAGGTCATGAAATGGCTATGAAAAACCCGCCTCATCCCGGTGCTCTCCTTAAAGACGATATCGATGAATTGAAACTTCCTGTCAGTGTTGTTGCGCAAGCTTTGGGTATTACCAGATCACAGCTTTACAGGGTCTTATCTGGACAAAGTGCGATATCGGCAGAAATGGCATTGCGACTAGAATACGTCATAGGCGGAACGGCGGATCACTGGCTGAGCATGCAATCTGCCCACGATGTTGCGCAGGTGCGCAAGAAGGCCGATGTAATCACCCGAGGTCTGCACCGCCTAGCATCCTCTGCCTGAAATTCTCGCAAAAAAGCGAACGATCATTCTCGTATTGATCTTTTGTGTTCCCTGATATAAATGAGAGAGAACGTTCTCTCTTTATTGGTGTCCTATGGTCGATCAGGCCCTGCCCAGGCAGGCTCCAAACGTTTCCGCGAATGCTGCGGATGACGAGCATCACTGTTTCGTAGCCAAGCTCTTCGGCAAGCGTGCCCGCAACCGTGAGGCGCAGGAAGAGCGCATTCTCAACGCTGCGACGAACTGTTTCATCCGTTCGGGTTTTCGCGGCGCGTCCATGAACGAGATTTGCTCCGAAGCGGGCATGAGCCCGGGAGCCCTTTACCGGTATTTCCCTTCGAAAGAAGCAATCATCGAGAAGATTTCAGCGACTCATCGCCAGGAAAGCGCGGAAATTCTTGAACGGATGTCGCAGTCCAGGAACATCGTGGATGCCATCACTCAGGTCGGGCTCGATCACGTGAAGAAGATGTCGATGAACGATTCAGGGCCCGGGCCGCGAGATTCCAGCGCCCGGCTTTTCGTCGAAGTGCGCGCAGAAGCCATGCGGAACGAAAGCGTTGCTGCCATTTGCGAGCTGCACGAGGGTCTGATGCGTGAAAAACTACTGGGTGCCTTCACCGCGGCCAAGGAGCGCGGCGAGATTGACCCGGTCACTGATCTGGATCTCGCGGTAGCAACTTTGGCTGCCATGGGCGAGGGGATCATAATGCGAAATTTCCCTGCGCAGGGTTTGCCTGTGGAGGCCTTGGAACCAGTGTTTCGCGCGCTTGCCATCGCCGTACTGCGTCCCGCCAACAAATGAATATCGCTCTCACTCCCGGGTTGTTCCAATGAGCCATAAAAGCAAAAAGATACTGGTTTCCCTGGCTCTTGCCTTGGGGCTGTCATCATCCATGAGCACCGGCGTGCGTGCTGATGAGACAAGTCCAGCTCTGCAGCAGGCCAAGCCGCCGGTCATCAATGTTACCCCCGCCGTTAGTGATGAAATGGTCGCGACACTAACCGTTACGGGTACCATCGTGCCCCGCCAGGAAGTGGCGGTCGGCACCGATGTCGCGGGCCTGCTGGTGCTTGAACTCAATTCCGATCAGGGCGACGTAGTCAAGGAAGGCGATATCCTCGCACGCCTCGATAAGTCCTCGCTTCAAATCCAGCTCGCCCAGATCGAGGCGCAACGTGCACAGGCTGACGCATCCATTGCTCAATCCGAAGCGCAGATCGTTGATGCGGAAATCGCTGTCCGGCAAGCCCAGGAAGCGCTCGATCGGGCGCGGGCTCTGTCGCTCAAGGGCATCAACTCCAAGATGGAGTTGGACAATGCCACCAACGCACATGACAGCGCCAAGGCCAGATTGAACACAGCCCACCAGGCCCTGATCGCCACGCAATCTCAACTGCAACTTGTTGCCGCGCAGAAGCGGGACGTACAGTTGCGGCTGGAGAAAGCCGATGTCAGGGCGCCAACGAGCGGTGTTGTTCTCAGTCGGAGTGCCCTTCTTGGCGGTATCGTCTCTGCCAACGCCGGTCCTTTGTTTCGCATTGCACGCGATCGTGAATTCGAGCTGGCTGCCAACATTCCCGAGGTCGATCTGCCGCGCCTGAAAGAAGGCATGCCTGTTGCCGTCCGGGTATCAGGCATGAATGAACCTGTTTCCGGCCGCGTAAGGCTCATTTCACCGGAGATCAGCGCGAGTTCGCGTCTCGGCTCGGTCAAGATCACGCTCGAGCGAAACGCATCGATCAGGCCCGGCAATTTTGCCCGCGCCACGATTGAATTGACCCGGCGCGAGGGCGTCAGCGTGCCGCTTTCTGCCGTGGTCTATCGTGGCACGTCGGCATTGGTGCAGGTCGTCAAGGATGGCGTGATAGAGAGCCGCGATGTCGAGCTCGGAATTCGCGATCATCGCAGCATAGAGGTGTTGCAGGGCCTTGCCGAAGGAGAAGACGTTGTCGCGCGCGCCGGGACCTTCGTTGCCAATGGTGACCGTGTCACGCCCATTCGAATGAACGACGAGGCGACAGGGGCCATCAAATGAACTGGAACATTTCCGCTTGGTCCATTCGCAATCCGGTCCCGTCGATTCTGCTCTTTGTAGTGCTGGTCGTGCTTGGGTTGATGGCCTTCGCCAAGCTGCCGATCACCCGCTTCCCCAATATCGACGTGCCGTTGATCTCGGTGTCGGTCACGGATCCGGGCGTCGCCCCGACGGAACTCGAAACGCAGATTGCCAAGCGCGTAGAGGATTCGGTCGCCAATATCACCGGCGTCAAAAACGTCACCAGCAACCTGACCGAGGGAAATTCCACCACGCTCGTTGAGTTCCGGCTCGAAGTCGATACGCAAAAGGCGCTGAACGACGTCAAGGACGCGGTTTCACGCATACGCGATGATCTTCCGGCGACGATCAAGGAGCCGATCATCAATTCCGTGGACGTCGAGGGCTCGTCGATCCTCACTTACGGCGTTTCCGCGCCTACCATGACATCGGAAGAACTTTCCTGGTTCGTTGACGACAAGATCATTCGCGATATTCAGGGCTTGAAGGGCGTTGGCCGCGTCGAGCGTTACGGCGGCGTCACGCGCGAGGTTCGCGTCGCGCTGGATCCGGACAGGTTGACAGCACTCGGTGTGACGGCGGCAGATGTAAACCACGCGCTGAAGTCCATGAACGCCGACTTGACCGGCGGTCGAGGCGACATCGGCACGACGCAGCAGACCATCCGCACCCTCGGCGCATCGCGAACATTGGATGACTTGCGCGCAGTGGAGATTCCGCTGGCTGGCGGACGCTCTGTACGGCTGGATCAGCTCGGAACGGTGACGGATGAATATGAAGAGCCAAAATCATTCGCGCGGGTTAACAACCAGACCGTAGTGTCACTCGGCGTGTTCCGGGCCAAGGGCGCGAGCGATGCGGATGTTTTTGCGCGCGTGCAGGAGCGGATGGACCAGCTCCAGCAAAAATATCCCGATACGCGTTTCAGCATTATCGACAATTCGGTGACCTATACCTACGGCAATTACGAATCCGCCATGAGTTCGCTTGTGGAAGGAGCATTGCTCTCCATCGTCGTGGTCTTCCTGTTCCTGCGCAATATCCGCGCGACGTTGATAGCGGCAGTTGCCCTGCCATTGTCGGCAATTCCGACGTTCTGGGCAATCGACATGCTCGGCTTCTCGCTCAATCTGATCAGCCTGCTTGGCATCACACTGGTAACGGGTATTCTGGTTGACGATGCCATCGTGGAGATCGAAAACATCGTCCGCCACATGCGTTCCGGCAAGTCTCCTTACCGGGCGTCGCTGGAAGCCGCCGATGAGATTGGTCTTGCCGTCATCGCGATCTCCGTGACAATCATCGCGGTCTTCGCTCCGGTCAGCTTCATGAGCGGCATCGCCGGGCAGTATTTCAAGCAGTTCGGCCTGACTGTAGCGGTCGCGGTGTTCTTTTCGCTGCTCGTCGCGCGCCTGATAACGCCGATGATGACGGCCTATCTGCTGCGTGACGGCAAGAGTCTCCATCACGGCGATAGGGAGGCCGGCTGGATCAGGGCCTATACGCGGTTTCTCATCGTCACTCTGCGCTATCGCTGGCTGACATTGATCAGTGGTGTGGCCATATTTGCCATTGCCATCTGGGCGATGGGATTTCTTCCGGCCGGGTTCGTGCCGCCGCAGGATGAAGCGCGTGTCGCAGTCAGCCTCGAGCTTCCGCCGGGCTCGCCAATCGACGAAACACGCCGCGTAACCGACGAGGCCGCGTCGCTGGTTCGCGACATTCCGGAGGTTCAGCAGACCTATATAACCGGCGGCTCTTCCCCGACAGGCTCACTGGACACGCGGCGCGCGACGATGATCGTCAAGCTCAGCCACAAGAGCGAGCGCGAGCGCACGCAAAAACAGGTGGAGCTTGATATTTTCAACAAACTCTCGCAAGTGCCTGATCTGCGCGCGAATTTCGTCAATGATCGCGGTGAGCGGGAGTTCGCCGTCGGCGTAATCGGCAGCGACGGCGACAAGGTCAATGAGCAAGCCCGCCAGATCCAGAGCGCGATGACGGCGACCGGTAATTTCCAGGCGGTGTCCTCGACCGCTGCGCTCGACCGGCCGGAAATCATAGTAACGCCGCGCATGGACAAGCTGGCCGAACTCGGCCTCTCGACCTCTGCGATTTCGGAAGCCTTGCGCGTAGCCACCTTGGGCGATCTCGATGCCAATCTTGCAAAATATACGGTAGGCGACCGTCAGATAGCCATCCGTGTGCAGTTGATAGAAGAAGCACGCAAAGACTTGTCAGTGCTCCAGACCCTGACTGTGACAACACCATCAGGCGTCGTAGTACCGCTTGAATCGGTTGCTCAGATCAGTTTCGGCCAAGGTCCGTCATCGATCGAACGTTTCAACCGCGAACGGCGTATTGTTGTCGGCGCCAATATGGCGGGCGGCAAGGAGATCGGCGAGGGACTGTCCATCGTCAAGAACCTGCCGGAGGCGAAATCCATGCCGGAAGGTGTGCGCATTCAGGAAACCGGCGATGCGGAAGTCATGGGCGAGGTCTTTGCCGGGTTCCGCGATGCGATGATCATGGGCCTGATGCTGGTGTTCGTCGTGCTGATCCTGCTATTCGGCAGCATCTTCCACGCTTTCACCATCTTGATGTCCTTGCCCCTGTCGATCGCCGGTGTCGCCGTCGCGCTGCTCTTGACCAACAACTCGGTTTCTATGGCCGTCGTCATCGGTATTCTCATGCTCATGGGTATTGTTACCAAGAATGCGATCATGCTCGTCGATTTCGCCATTGAAGAGGTCAAGCATGGCGTGGCGCGCAACGAGGCCATCATAGATGCCGGACGCAAACGTATAAGGCCGATCGTGATGACGACTATCGCTATGTCCGCCGGCATGCTTCCAGCGGCAATGGCTTTCGGCGACGGCGGTGAGTTCCGCGCGCCGATGGCAATCGCCGTCATTGGCGGCTTGTTGATCTCGACCGTTCTGTCGCTGGTGTTCGTACCGTCCTTCTACACAATCATGGACGATCTGAGCCACTGGGTGGGAAGAGCCTTCCATTGGTCGTTCCGTCCGAATGAGCCTGACGAAGCGGGCGTTGCGCCGAGGCCAGGGACCCATGTCGTTCCCTTGCTTCCGTCCAAAGCCAGAGTGGAAGCCGCCGAATGATGTCAGATCGGATGCCGGACCAAAGCCCTCATCCGTATCCGTCTTCTTGAATGGTACATTTGCCAAAGGGAATGACCTACGAGCGACGTTATGATGATAACTCCGCCAACGAGGGTTGGATAGGTCGGCCGCTCTGAAAACACCAGCCAGACCCAGATCGGTGTAAGGACGGTTTCGAGCAGGTAGAACATTGCGACCTCCGGTCCGGAAAGAAAACGCGGGCCAGCGGCGAGACAAAGGAAGGCAAGGGTCGTCACCACCGAACCGTTGAAAATGATCCAGCCCGGCGCGGCGACCGTGTAACCATTCTGCGCAACCATATAAGCGGCGACCAGCATCGGCAGTACTGTACCCACGATCGCAGCAAAACCCATGTCCTTGCCGGAGGAGCGGCTTACCGTGATAGCTGTGGAAAGGATGAAGGTGGACAGTAGCGCCACCAAATCGCCGAACACATGGCCGGAGGACAATCCCTCCCGAACGATGATGCCAACTCCGATCAGCATGAAGAACATGGCAACGAATGTGACATTCTTCGGCCGTTCCTTGAGGAACACCCACGATAGCAGCGCGGAGAAGACCGTGTTGAACGCCAGGATGAATACAAGATTGGCCGTCTCGGTGTTGTAGACGGCAATCATGAAACAGATCGAGGCCAGACCGTAGAGACCTGCCACAAGGAAACCGGCGCGCCCCGGAACGATCGTTCGCACACGTCCCGTCGCAATGCTCCACACAGCCCAGACAAGAAACGCCGTAACAAAAGTCGTCCCACTGCGTAAAAGCAGGGTAGACCAGGTTTCACCTTCTCCAAGCCGCAGCAACGGAATGTCTGCGGACAGGATCAGCCCTCCGAGGCCGGTGATGAGCAGACCCCTGCGGTGATCGAGATGAAGTTGAGACATGCGGCAGCGTTTTCCGTTTTTTGTTATGCCGCGTGGTTTAGCGGGAACACCTGTCGAGGTCTAGGAAAGTTATCGGTAGGCAACCCTCTCGAAGGGCCACGACGTTTCAAGCCAGGCTGAAACCGCCTGGTAAAGCGGCGCGTCGAGAAATGCGCGGTCGGCGGTGACCCAGGATCTTACGACCGTCAGCGCCGGGTCCTGCTTGGATGGATAGATATAGACGCAGCCGATCACCTGCGACCCCTCCAGCACCGTATAGGTAAAACCGGTGCGATCGGCAAAATCCCGGGCATGTTGTTCAAGATCGGCAAGATTGGCTTCGCTCGTCATGCCGTTCGGAGGCGGCCAGTCGATGAACCCCGGCGTTGCGAGGATGTGGGGAATGCTCGACGACCAGGCTGCATGATCGGACAGATTATGCTGCGGCCCGAGCGGCTCGAGGCGGAAGCCAGGGCCGGCCAAGCCGGCGGGTGGCGTGAAATTGGCAGGGACAAAGCTGACCACTATCCTTGGCGTTCCCAGCCTTTTGTGCCGAGATGTTCCTGCGGCTTGTAGCGAATCTTGTACTGCATCTTGCGCGAACCCTCGACCCAATATCCGAGATAGACATGTGGCAGACCGGCGGCTGCGGCCCGCTGTATATGATCGAGGATCATGAACGTGCCTAGCGAGCGGCTTGCATGTTCCGGGTTGAAGAATGAGTAAACCATCGACAGCCCGTCGCCCATCATGTCCGTCAAAGCGACTGCGATCAGTTCACCTTCGCCCTTCTTGGTGATGAAGGAGTCGGGCCCGCGCCGCCTGTACTCGATGATCTGCGTTGGCACATGCGTGTCCTCGACCATCATCGCATAGTCGAGCACCGTCATTTCCGACATCCCGCCTTTGTTGTGACGCGCATCCAGATAGTGCCGGAACAGCGAATATTGTTCGGTCGAAGGTTCGGCGTGGTGGATATTTCCTATCAGGTCGCGGTTGCGGTTCCACACGCGGCGCATGGATTTGTCAGGCTTGAACTCGCCGGCAAGAATGCGAACCGAAACGCAGGCCCTGCAGTTCTCACAGGCCGGGCGATAAGCGATGTTTTGCGACCGCCTGAAACCGCCCTGTGTCAGCAGGTCATTGAGTTCGCTGGCGCGTCCGCCGACGAGGTGCGTGAAGACCTTGCGCTCAAGCTGACCATCGAGGTACGGACAGGGCGAAGGCGCTGTCAGGAAGAACTGCGGTGATTGCTGCGGCTGGTGGGTCATCCATGGTCCTGAGACGGTCTTTTTAGCTATAGAATCCTGCGACCGCCTGAAACGTCAATTCAATTATATTGTATTCAGATGTGAATGTCTCGACCAGCATATCAACCGGCCAGGTCAAGGCGGCAGCGCACGCCATTCCAGGAATGACTGGGCGCCTCGAACCTGCCGTTGACCGAGCCACCCCAGCTTCCCTCGAAGCGGTCAAAATTGCTGGAGAATTCGAGTGAAAGCAGGCCGGTTCCATATTTGTCGGTCCAGACCAGGGTCCGAGAGGTCCCGTGCTCAAGAGCGTGTTCAATCAGCGTGCCCTCGACGCGGCCGTCCGGTTCCTCGAGTTCATAGGTGCCTGAAAGGCGGCCATCCGCATCGATGTTCAGATTGGTTTCGACGTCCTGATAGTCACCGCTGGAAATCGCTTCACCGCAAAACCGCCCCGAAGGAGACGCGGCGATGCCGTTTACGGTAGCCAGCCCATAGATTGCAAGCGCCGCGAACGCGAGCGCAGGAAGGCGTAGGTTCAACATGTTGAAAGCCGATGAAAAAGGCCGCCAGACCGGCGCCCGGAGATTTAGTTGTAAGCGCGAACAACCACCGTGCCCAGCAAAAGATCGTGGACAGTGCGTTTGCGATCGAGAAACAGCGTTGCGAGGAGGATCAGTGGTGTCAGCACGACATTGAGACCCCAGAACAGCACGGTGTGGACGATAGCCAGCAGACCGTCGATCTTCTTGCCATCGAGTCGCTCCAGTTTCAGCCCCATCATCTGCATGCCTTTCGTCGCCTGGCGTGGTCCGCCGAGCGTCGTTGCGATGTAGATCAGTGCAACACCCGGAAACATGATGCCGTACAACATCCAGCCAATGCCGAATGTTGCGACACCCAGGACGCCGATGAGGATTGCAACGGGAATGCACAAGATGAATACGATCAGATAGTCGATCAGGAAGGCGAATATGCGGCTCGTGCGCACGCCTTGATACATCCGCCAGTCATCAAGGCGATTGGTGACAATTTCGCCATCAAGCGTATTCGCGTTCATTTCGTTTCCCGTTCAAAAGCGCCGGCAGTTTGCCGTTGCGCTGAACTTGGGAATTCGAGAACGAAATATCAAGAAGATTTCAACGCCCGGCTTTGAGACGTTCTGCCACGATGGGCGCAAAATAGGTCAAAATCCCGTCGCAACCGGCGCGCTTGAAGGCAAGGAGCGTTTCCATCATGACGCGCTCTTCGTCGATCCAGCCATTGGCGCCTGCCGCCTTGATCATCGTGTACTCGCCCGATACCTGATAGGCGAAGGTCGGCACGGCGAATGTATCCTTCAGCCGGCGAATAATATCCAGATAGGGCAGGCCGGGCTTTACCATCAGCGAATCTGCGCCCTCGGCGAGATCCTGTTCAGCTTCACGCACTGCCTCATCGGCGTTTGCAGGGTCTATATAATATGTCTTCTTGTCGCCCTTCAGCCGCCCTGACGTGCCGATCGCCTCACGGTAGGGACCGTAGAATGCCGAGGCAAACTTTGTCGCATAGGCCATGATAGCAACTTCCTGAAAGCCGTTCCGGTCCAGCGCATCGCGAATGGCGCCGATACGGCCATCCATCATGTCCGACGGCGCAATGATATCGGCCCCCGCTGCCGCCTGGAGCACGGCCCCTTGCGCGATCTGCTCGACTGTCTCATCATTGACGATGATGCCGTCGCGCAGGATACCGTCATGTCCGTGGCTGGTGAATGGATCGAGCGCGACATCGGTGATCATACCGATTTCCGGAACCGCATGCTTGATCGCTCTTGTAGCGCGGTTGATCAGATTGTCGGGATCGAGAATACCGGAACCCGCATCGTCCCGCTGGTCCGGATCGATATTGGCAAACGTGGCGATCGCCGGAATGCCGAGCTTTGCGGCGCGCTCAGCCTCGCGTACCGCCATGTCGACGGAGAAACGCTGGACGCCTGGCATGGCGTTGATATCCTCACGAAGGTTCGTGCCCTCACACAGGAATATCGGCCAGATCAGATCGTCGACCGTCAGCTGATTTTCCTGCACGAGACGGCGTGACCAATCGGCCTTGCGCATACGCCGTAAACGGCGGCCTTGCGTGATTTCATCTACGGATCTTGGCGCGCGGGTTTCAAACGTTGGATGTTTGTTCATGATTGCTCAGCCGAACGATGGCATTTCCTCGTTGTTTGGAATTGTTTTAACAGGGAACGCCGTGTTGACCAAGATGCACGGCCGCAGATGTGATCCATTGACGCGGTACGCCAGAGTTTTCTAACCTCTGTCACAACAATCCGGAGGGTGCATGGAAATCGATTTTGGCGGCGAGGGGCAGGTCGTGTTCGAGCGCCGCGGCAAGGCCGGTCTTATTCGCCTGACGCGACCGAAAGCCTTGAATGCGCTGACGCGGACTATGGTCAATGCCATGCATCATGCGCTTGTTGCGTGGTCGAGCGATCCTGATGTCCACTGCGTGCTGGTCGAGGGCGAGGGCCGGGCATTTTGCGCCGGCGGTGATATCCTCGCAGTCTATCATGCAGGCCGGGCCGGGCAGCCGCTATACGAATTCTTCGCCGACGAATACCGCCTGAACGCTTATATCCGCCACTTTCCCAAACCTTACATATCGCTGATCGATGGTATCTGCATGGGCGGCGGCGTCGGAATTTCCGTCCATGGTTCGTACCGGATCGTCACGGAGAATATCGTCTTCGCCATGCCGGAGGTCGGCATCGGCTTTTTTCCCGATGTTGGGGGAAGCGCCTTCCTTCCGCATCTTCCGGAACATTTCGGCACATATCTCGCCTTGACCGGTAACCGGATACGCCAGGGCGATTGTCTTCAAAGTGGCATCGCCACCCATGCCATCAAGGCCGAAGACAAGGATCGGCTGCGGCGCAGCCTCATCAGATCCGGCGACCCTGAAATGGCATTGCGCGGCAAGACCATAAACCCCGACTACGAAACTCCTGAAAAAACCCGGGATCTGATTGGCGTTCTGTTTGATTCAAAAAGCCTGGGAGGGTGTTTGATCCGCATTGCGGCGGCGGGAGCGAACGGAAACGAGGAGGCGCAGAAACTTTTCGATCTGATCAAGACGCGTTCTCCGACGAGCCTGCATGTGACTTTCCGGCAGATCGAAGAAGGTCGCGATCTCGACATGGATCAATGTATGCAGATGGAATACCGTATTCTGTGCCGCATGCTAGAGAACCACGATTTCTATGAAGGCGTGCGCGCGCTTCTTGTGGACAAGGACAATATGCCCGTGTGGCAGCCCGCGAAGATAGACGATATAACGCCCGAAATGGTCGATGCCTATTTCGCATCGCTGGGCGAGCGGGAATTGCAACTGACATGAACAAAAACACATGAGCGACAGGCCGACCCATCTGCCATTTGACTCGACAATGGCTCAGACTGGCTTTGTCTGGTTCTTGCGGCTTGTGTCGATCTATTGCCTCGTCGCCGGGGTCGGCTATTGGGCGCAACTCAGCGGTTACTACGAAGGATTGCTTTGGCGCTTCGATTTGATGCCTTGGCAGTGGAAGGTGGCGACGGTCTCCCTCGCCATGCTTTATCCCGTGGCGTCGACAGGATTATGGATGATGGTGTCCTGGGGCCCCGTAATCTGGTTTGTCGCCGCACTGGGCGAAACGCTGATGTTCACTGTGTTCGCCAATTACTTCTTCTATAGGCCGCAAATCGCCATCATCCATGGATGCGTGGCGCTGGTATATCTTGTCTTCCGCGTCGTGCTTTTCTGGCAGAAGCGCCAGCAGGCGATGCCGATCCGCTAAAAGCAAAGCCAGGAAAAGTGGGCACCGGTTTTCCGTCCGGCTTTGCGGCAGACAGAAAGCAAAGCCCGAGAAAAGTGGGCACCGGTTTTCCGTCTGGCTTTGCGGCAGACAGAAAGCAAAGCCCGAGAAAAGTGGGCACCGGTTTTCCGTCCGGTTTTGCGGCAGACAGAAAGCAAAGCCCGAGAAAAGTGGGCACCGGTTTTCCGTCCGGCCTTGCGGCAGACAGAAAGCAAAGCGCGAGAAAAGTGGGCACCGGTTTTCCGTCCGGCTTTGCGGCAGACAGCATCCAAGTAAGTCTTCATTAAGGTAGAAATTGATTCATTCGCGGTAACGCACTGTTAAGTCTGTGTTTTAAGTCGAATTTTATGCGTATTCGATAGTGTGTCCTCAACGGTGAGAAAAATACACCGAAACAACAGTGAGGCAGATACCATGAACAACACACAGAGAAAGTCTGGTGAAAGCCAGCGTACAACACCAAGTGATACAGCATTGCGCACACTATATCTTGAAGCACTTCAATTGGTCGAACGGTTACATCGTCGTCTGCTTGATGTGGTCAAGGATGAATTCGATCGCAACGGCCGGAGCGACATCAATGCCATCCAGGCATTGCTGCTTTTCAACATCGGCAATGCGGAACTGACCGCCGGCGAATTGCGCAGCCGCGGTTACTATCTGGGCTCGAACGTTTCCTACAATCTGAAGAAACTCGTCGAGCTCGGCTTCATCTCCCATGAACGTTCACGCACCGACCGCCGTTCGGTCCGGGTCAGCCTGACTGAAAAGGGGACGGAAGTTGCGGAACTGGTCGCGGGTCTCTACGAACGCCATGTCGCATCGATCGAACATGTCGGTGGCATCAAGGCAGAGGAGTTCCAGTCGATGAACAAGGCACTGCAGCGCCTCGACCGCTTCTGGAACGACTCTATCGCTTACCGCATGTAGAAATGCGCGGACGACCTCAGCAAAAGCCCGGCTTCGTGCGAAACGAAGGCGGGCTTTGTTTGTTCAGAGCCAAGGAGTTTCATAGATTGATATGATCTAAGCTCCGATGTCCATCGTCAAAATACCATCTGACCGCAGCCCCAATGTTCGTCCGCCTTTTGGTGTGAAAAGCAAGAGCTCGTCATCAATCTCGGGGTTATGTCCAATAATCATCGTCGCACCGAGGTCGAAGGTAAATCGAAGTTCGATTGCTGCGGGGTCAAACGCTACCGTCTCCAGATACTGACCATTGAATTCGGACAGTCGAGCATCGCGTTCCACGGTCTGCACATCATCAGATCCGATAGAGAGACCGTCCTGTTGCAGCAACCACGTCCCTGGAAAAACGAGAAAGCTCCAACGACCACTCAACGTAATTTGCCGCTGTGCGGCCCTGCGTCTCATCTTTTCGTTCGCGTTCGATAGTGCCTTGTACGGCTCACGAACGATCAGGTGGGGATCACCAAATTCTACAAATAATGCTGTACCGTGGCCTTGGTGGATGCCCCAGACCGGCTGGCCTATGATAGCTTGGCAGGCGTCGGTAATATTGGCTGGATCGTTTGGCAGTGATTGCATAATATTCTTTCCGATATATTTGTGGTGGTCTAATTGCAAAACATTTGGATCGCTAGCAGCTTGATCTCCTGATAGCTGAGATTTTGCCCGCTAACTGCACTGTGAAGCTCTCTTCTCTGATCTTTAGTCAACTTCAACGCCGAGCATATGCTTCCAACTTGCTTGTTTGCCCGAACATTGTCGCCGGGCATGCCGCTGTTGCCAGCTAATATCACAGGTCGCCTGGCTGTCTCTGTTGTCCGTGGGCGCGCGATAGCATCAGGCGAATTGCCTTGTGGGCTAACTCCTATACCCCCTCCTGACCCACCAGCATCACTCCACTGCCCCCATCGGAATTTCCAGCGGGTACGCGGGGCTGGTTGGGGTCATACTTGTTGTCGAGTGTGCCCAGTTCCAACAAGCGAAGCTCTTCTTCCAGTTGCGCTTGTTCCGTCTCCACGAAGCGGTAGGTTCGAAGGCCGCGCTCCGATAAAGGCCCCAGCCGATATGCTGTAAGGACAGCCCTGTTGCCCGCTATTTGATCTTTCAAACGAAGGATTGCGTATTCCGGTGTGTCAGAAACATTCATGAATAAAATCCCTTAAATAAAGGATGATATTCCTATAACTAATGTGCTCCGTCAATTCGTCTTTAGTCGGATTCCGCCGGGTTTTTGGAGTTATCGACGCCGGAGGTACCCAGTCATCAATCCGCCATAAAGCCATGGAAATGGCACAGCATATTCGGGAAGTTCCATAAGCAAGCCGGAGAGGGCTGTCGGCGTCGAACCATCACGATTGCGCGATCAACGCGAATGTTGCTGTTTGTTAAGAACGTTCCTGATAATTTCGCGACCGGTGCTGTAATCCTTTGAAAACAGCGGGTTGACGCCAGATTTCCAGTTGGGTTGGACAATATGAAGAAAAATGAATCCTCAGCAGCACTTGATCGCCGTTCGTTCCTGACTGGCGTGGCGGCTGCTGGTCTTGCTTCGATCGCGACCTCAGCCTTTGCACAGCAGACGGATATTGGCGAGATTCTTGCCGCCCCGCGCCGTGGCAATTGGGACGACCAGTTCGACGCCCGCTCGACGACACGCGCGAAGGTCGCAGGGTTCCAGCCGATCGCAAGCCCGGAGACGGTTTCCTTCACCGAGAGCGCCATCAATACGTACAGCCAGATTGTCAGCAATGGCGGCTGGCCCAGTGTGCAGCCGACGGTAAAGTTGCAGCTTGGCGTCGTCGATCCCTCTGTGCCTGCCATGCGCAAGCGCCTGATGATCTCCGGGGACCTTGCCGAAACGGCCGGTTTGTCGAATTCGTTCGACACCTATGTCGATGCTGCGGTCAAGCGGTTCCAGGCCCGCCACGGTCTGCCTGCCGATGGCGTCATGGGGCAATATTCGCTCGCCGCAATGAATGTGCCGGCCGATATCCGCCTCGGTCAGCTCCAGACCAATCTCGAGCGTCTGCGCAAGCTCGCCACCGAAGATCAGGGCGCACGCTATGTCATGGTCAACATTCCGGCAGCACAGATCGAGGCCGTGGAAGCCGGCCGTGTCGCCCAACGTCATACGGCCATCGTCGGCAAGATCGACCGGCAGACGCCAATTCTCGATTCGAAGATTCAGGAAGTCATTCTCAATCCTTACTGGACGGCGCCGAAGTCGATTATCCAGAAAGACATCATCCCGTTGATGCGCAAGGATCCGACTTATCTGACGCGCAACAAGATCCGGCTGTTCAATGAGCAGACGCGTGAGGAGATTGCGCCAGAGACGGTCGACTGGAACACTGACGACGCGATGAAACTGATGTTCCGTCAGGATCCGGGCAAGATCAACGCTATGTCCTCGACGAAGATCAACTTCCCCAATCCATACGCTGTTTACATGCATGACACGCCGCAGCAGGGCATTTTCAACAAGCTCATGCGCTTCGATTCGTCGGGCTGCGTGCGTGTGCAGAACGTGCGCGACCTCAACGTCTGGCTGTTGCGCGACACGCCTGGCTGGGATCGGCAGACGATGGAGGCCACTATCAAGACCGGCGTCAATACGCCGATCGCAGTCACCAACCCCGTGCCTCTGCATTTCGTTTATGTCAGTGCTTGGTCGACGGGTGACGGCGTCGTCCATCTGCGCGACGACATTTATGAGCGCGACGGGCAGGCGGCGTTATCGATCGGAACGAACACCTGATCGGTTGAAGTTCGTTGTTTTGAAAAGACCGCCTTCGGGCGGTTTTTTTGTTTTGCGAGGAGCATCCGAGAATTCGGCTCCATATGGCCGGTGGCGAAGTTGGTCGAGGGTTGAGAGTTCAGTGGCGGTTTCGAGCTAAAGCTTTTCGCCAACCGGCCATTGGCCTCGACCATTTAAGTATGATAATGCGCCGCGATTACCTTTTGAATTCCCCACCGGCAAATGAGGGTCCTGTCACCATGTCGAATGCAGATACTTTTTTCAACGCATCGCTAGAAGAGATCGACCCGGAGATTTTCAGCTCGATCCGCAAGGAACTTGGCCGTCAGCGTCACGAAATCGAGCTGATCGCATCGGAAAACATCGTGTCGCGCGCGGTGCTTGAAGCGCAGGGTTCGATCATGACCAATAAATACGCCGAGGGTTATCCAGGCAAGCGCTACTATGGCGGCTGCCAGTTCGTTGATATCGCCGAAGAATTGGCCATCGAGCGTGCCAAGCAGCTGTTTGGCTGCGAGTTCGCCAATGTGCAGCCGAATTCCGGCAGCCAGATGAATCAGGCCGTTTTCCTCGCCCTCTTGCAGCCGGGCGACACCTTCATGGGCCTTGACCTCAATTCCGGTGGCCATCTCACCCATGGTTCGCCCGTCAATATGTCAGGCAAGTGGTTCAAGGTCGTGTCGTATGGCGTAAGACAGGACGATCACCTCCTCGACATGGATGCGATCGAAAAGCAGGCGCACGAGACCAGACCGAAACTAATCCTCGCAGGCGGAACCGCCTATTCGCGTATCTGGGATTGGAAGCGTTTCCGCGAGATCGCCGACGCGGTCGGCGCTTATCTCATGGTCGACATGGCGCATATTGCCGGTCTCGTTGCGGCCGGCGTTCACCCGTCCCCGATCCCCCACGCGCATGTCGTGACCACGACGACGCACAAGTCCCTGCGCGGTCCACGCGGCGGAATGATCCTCAGCAATGATCCGGAAATCGCCAAGAAAATGAACTCGGCAGTATTTCCGGGTCTTCAGGGCGGCCCCCTCATGCATGTCATCGCTGCGAAAGCGGTTGCCTTCGGTGAGGCGTTGAAGCCGGAATTCAAGACATATGCCCAAAATGTTGCAGCCAATGCGAAAACGCTGGCCGAGACATTGAAGAACAATGGCCTCGATATCGTGTCGGGCGGCACGGACAATCACCTGATGCTGGTTGATTTGCGTCCGAAGAACGCCACTGGCAAGCGTGCGGAAGCGGCGCTCGGACGCGCCAATATCACCTGCAATAAAAACGGTATACCCTTTGATCCGGAGAAGCCTTTCGTCACGTCGGGAGTCCGCCTCGGCACGCCTGCTGGTACGACACGTGGTTTCGGCGCTAAGGAGTTTGCCGAAATCGGCGACCTGATCTCCGAGGTTCTGGACGGGCTGAAGGTCGCCAATTCCGACGAGGGTAACGCTGCGGTCGAGAAAGCCGTTCAGCAGAAGGTTGTGACGCTGACGGATCGCTTCCCCCTCTATTCCTATCTGGACTAGAACAAGTCGGCCCTCCGTCATCCGCGGGGTCTGACCTCGCGTGACCGAAATGACGGAGGGTGGGTGTTCGATTATGAAGAGGGCTACGCTTTAATCTCACGTCGAAACGCACTATCTTTGCAGCGATTTTAGAATCGCGTTCAGAAAGCTCATCGATGCGTTGCCCCTATTGCCAATCCGAAGACACTCAGGTGAAAGATTCCCGCCCCGCCGAAGATGGGGCGGTGATCCGCAGGCGTCGCGTCTGTCCGGATTGCGGCGGTCGCTTCACCACCTTCGAACGTGTACAGCTTCGGGACCTCACCGTTGTCAAGAAGAGCGGTCGCAAGGTTGCATTCGATCGCGACAAACTGATGCGCTCGGTCGAGATCGCCCTTCGCAAGCGTCAGGTGGATCCGGAGCGGGTGGAGCGTGCCGTGTCCGGCATAGTCCGCCAGCTGGAAAGCTCGGGTGAGCCCGAAGTCAGCTCTGACGAGATCGGCCGGCTGGTCATGGACGCGCTGAAGGGCATCGACGATATAGCCTATATCCGTTTCGCCTCGGTCTATCGCAATTTCCGCGAGGCGAGGGACTTCCACGATGTGATCGATGAAATCACCGCCGGGGATGTCATCCCCGAGCCCATCAAGGACGAATGAGCCAAATGGCAGTCTCCGATCTTGATCGCCGCTACATGGCGGCGGCCATTCGCTTGTCGCGCAGCCATCAGGGCTTGACGGGAACCAATCCGTCTGTGGCGACGCTCATTGTCAGGGATGGCGTGATCGTCGGCCGCGGCGTCACTGCTCTTGGCGGCCGTCCTCATGCGGAAACACAGGCTCTGCTCGAAGCTGGTGAAAGAGCCCGGGGCGCTACCGCTTACGTCACGCTTGAGCCATGTGCCCATCATGGACGAACCCCTCCTTGCGCCAATGCACTGGTGACAGCGGGTGTGGCGCGGGTTGTCTCGGCTGCCAGCGATCCGGACGAGCGCGTGGCGGGCAGGGGCTATGCTATCCTGCGTAGCGGCGGAATCGAGGTGGAAGAAAACGTGCTGCGCGCGGAAGCCGCAGATTATCTCGCCGGCTATCTGATTCGATCTTCGAAGAAACGGCCGGAAGTGACTCTGAAGCTTGCACTTTCTCGCGACGGCTTTATCGGCACTAGGGGAGGCGGGCAGGTAGGGATTACCGGTGCGGAGTCGCGCGCGCAGGTCCATCTCATGCGGGCAGAGTCGGACGCCATTCTCGTCGGCATAGGGACTGTTCTTGCTGATGATCCACTGCTCACATGCCGCTTGCCCGGCCTCGAATCCCGTTCTCCCATCCGTATTGTGCTCGATAGCCAGCTTCGTCTGCCGCTTCCGAGCGCACTGGTCACAACCTCAGCCACCGTCCCTGTCTGGATCGCTGCCAGTGCAGGCGCGGACCCCATGAAACGCCAGGCTCTGGAAGCTGCCGGTTGCCGGATCCTCGCTACCGAAACGGACTGTGGCGCGACGGCGCTGCCGGAATTGCTGGACGATCTCGCGGCGCAAGGTATCGCAACGCTTATGGTTGAAGGTGGTGCGACCGTCGCCAGCTCTTTTCTGCAGGAGGGGCTGGTCGATCGCCTCGCCCTGTTCGAAGGTCCGGCTGCAATCGGCAATGACGGCGGGGTTGTAGTTCCTGAGCTGCGCTCCCATATCGCTCGTGGTTTCAACCTGTCACATGAATATCGCTTCGGTAGCGACCGCTACAGCGAATACATCAGACCTCTCTAGGGAAACGCGGATGTTTACGGGAATTGTAACGGATGTCGGCAGGATCGGTCAGGTGAAGCCGCTCAACGAGGGCGTCCTGCTGCGTGTCGAGACCAACTACGACCCGGCGACGATCGAGATTGGCGCATCCATTTCATGCTCCGGTGTTTGCCTTACCGTGACGACGCTCCCGGAACGAGGAACCAATGCCCGCTGGTTCGAGGTCGAGGCATGGGAAGAAGCATTGCGCCTCACCACGATTTCAGGCTGGAAGACAGGGACGCGCATCAATCTCGAGCGCTCGCTCAAGCTTGGTGATGAGATGGGCGGTCACCTCGTTTCCGGCCATATCGATGCGATGGCGGAAATCATCAGGCGTGAAGACGAGGGTGATGCTGTCCGTTTCACGCTGCGGGTACCAGAACACCTCGCGCGTTTCATCGCGCAAAAGGGATCTGTCGCGCTCGATGGTACGTCGTTGACCGTAAACGGCGTCAACGGCAACGCGTTCGACGTCTTGCTCATTCGCCACTCACTGGAAGTAACGACCTGGGGCGATCGGAAAACTGGCGACAAGGTCAATATCGAAATCGACCAGATGGCGCGATACGCCGCACGGCTTGCAGAATATCCGAAATCAGCCTAGGACCTGAACCAGCGCGGCAATCATCCGCAACCAGTTTCCCTTGGAGCTAATATGTCGAAGAAAAAGGCGCGTGCGCCACATCTGTTGATCGTGGAAGCGCGATTCTATGAAGAATTGTCAGACGCCCTGTTGAATGGCGCCAAATTGGCTCTTGATGAGGCCAATGCCACCTATGACGTCGTCACTGTTCCCGGCGCGCTGGAAGTTCCAGCCGTTATTTCCTTCGCACTTGATGGTGCAGAAGATGGCGGTACCGAGTATGATGGCTATGTGGCGCTTGGCACGGTGATACGCGGCGAGACCTATCATTTTGACATTGTAGCCAATGAATCCTGCCGCGCTCTGATGGATCTTGCCGTCGAGGAAAGCATTGCCATCGGCAATGGCATTTTGACCGTCGAGAACGAAGAGCAGGCATGGGTGCGTGCGCGGCGTGAAGACAAGGACAAGGGTGGCTTTGCCGCACGCGCGGCCCTGACCATGATTGCCCTCAAGGACAAGCTTGGAGCCTGAGCATGCCTTCTCCGAATGACGAGCAAACTCCGCTTATCAAGACCGCGAACAAACGTGGCGTTGCCCGGCTGGCTGCGGTTCAGGCTCTCTACCAGATGGATGTTGCAGGCACCGGCGTGCTTGAGGTGGTTGCCGAATACGAAGCGCACAGGCTCGGCAAGGAAGTCGATGGCAAGCAATATCTGGATGCCGATCCGCAATGGTTTCGTGCCATTGTTTCGGGGGTCGTTTCCGACCAGACGACGCTGGATCCCATGATCCGCCAGGCCCTGACGGAAGACTGGCCGTTGTCACGCCTCGATTCGACACTGCGCGCCATCCTGCGCGCCGGCATATGGGAACTCAAGAACAAGGCTGATGTCCCGACCGCAGTCATCGTTTCGGAATATGTCGATATCGCCAAGGCGTTTTATTCGGAAGAAGAACCGAAGCTCGTGAATGCGGTGCTGGATCGGCTGGCCTTCGAACTGCGCGGTGAAAGCAAAGGCGTCAAAGCCCCACGGCGCTAGTGGCGCTCGCGCGTATTTTCCTTGGCGTTCCTGTCGATAATATAGCGACCAACGAGCCCAAAAATCAAAGCCGAGATAGGTATCGCAAGAAGCCTGAGTGTTTGGAACGTGGTCATGGTCTCATCCACAACGTTCGCGATATATGCAAGGCGAAAGCGCCGAGAATACAGATGGTGCTGGTAAACAGCAACAGTGGCCTCGGACTTGTCGAGCCATTGAAACTTGAAATCAACGGAGCCAACCCTCCTACTGCAAACACGGCTACTCCCAACCCATTCAAGAATGTTGCAAACAATTTGATGCGATCGTTGTTTAACCTCCACACGCAGACCTTTTATAGCTAAGCGCCTCCATTTAGGCCGTTCAACTCTTCATTCGCCTAGCCCTACTTTCGTCGAGCATTCTGCTAAGATGCGAAAGACCTTGACGTTTTCACATTTGCTTCGCTACTCCTTACACATACGGTCGCGTTTCTGCCGGCCTGGCAGATTTTTTGTGTGCCGTACCGAACCTGACCCGGGGAGGGGTTTTCCGGTCAAAATCTGAGGGAGTGGCATGACAATATTGTTTTTGGTCATTGCCTGCGGTCTGCTGTCCATCGTCTACGCTGTCTGGGCCACCAAGTCGGTGCTCGCGGCGGACCAGGGCAATGCGCGCATGCAAGAAATCGCCGGCGCAATACGTGAAGGCGCACAGGCATATCTCACACGTCAGTACACCACGATCGCTATCGTCGGCGTCGTTGTCTTCATTGCAGTCTGGTTTCTTCTGACCGGGACTGCAGCAATCGGCTTTCTGATAGGCGCAGTGCTTTCAGGACTTGCCGGGTTCATCGGCATGCACGTTTCCGTTCGAGCCAATGTCCGCACTGCACAGGCTGCTTCCCGCAGTCTTGCCGCCGGGCTTGAAATCGCATTCAAGTCGGGTGCTATCACGGGTATGCTGGTTGCCGGCCTGGCCCTTTTGGGCGTATCGGTCTACTACTGGATTCTGACGGGTCCAATGGGCTATGCGCCCGCCGACCGCACGGTCATCGATGCTCTCGTCTCCCTTGGCTTCGGTGCCTCCCTCATTTCCATCTTTGCCCGCCTTGGCGGTGGTATCTTTACCAAGGGCGCCGATGTCGGCGGTGATCTCGTCGGCAAGGTCGAGGCCGGAATCCCCGAGGATGATCCACGCAACCCTGCGACGATTGCCGATAATGTCGGCGACAATGTTGGCGACTGCGCAGGCATGGCGGCCGATCTGTTCGAGACCTATGCGGTTACGATCGTTGCCACCATGGTTCTTGCGGCCATCTTCTTTGCTGCAACGCCCGTCCTCGGCGCGGTCATGCTCTACCCGCTGGCGATCTGCGGCGCCTGCATCATCACTTCGATCGCCGGCACGTTCTTCGTCAAGCTCGGGGCCAATAATTCCATCATGGGCGCGCTTTACAAGGGCCTTATCGTGACCGGCCTCTTGTCAATCCTCGGTCTTGGCGCGGCAACATCGATGACCATCGGCTGGGGTGAAATCGGCACCGTCGCAGGGACTGTCGTCACCGGAGCCAACCTTTTCATCTGCGGCCTGATTGGCTTGATCGTCACCGGCCTCATCGTGGTGATCACCGAGTACTATACCGGCACCAACAAGCGCCCCGTCAACTCGATTGCACAGGCATCGGTCACCGGGCATGGGACGAACGTTATTCAGGGCCTTGCTGTGTCGCTAGAATCGACTGCGCTGCCGGCGCTCGTCATCGTCGGCGGTATCATCTCCACTTACCAGCTCGCCGGTCTGTTCGGCACGGGTATAGCGGTAACGGCGATGCTCGGTATTGCCGGCATGATTGTGGCTCTCGATGCTTTCGGCCCTGTCACCGACAATGCCGGCGGCATCGCCGAGATGGCGGGTCTTGATCCGGAGGTACGCAAATCCACCGATGCGCTCGATGCGGTTGGCAACACCACCAAGGCGGTAACCAAGGGATACGCAATCGGGTCCGCGGGTCTGGGCGCTCTGGTTCTGTTTGCCGCCTATGCCAATGATCTGCAGTTCTTCATCGCGGAAGCCAATAAGGAGGGCGCGACGGCGTTCTCCTACTTCAAGGGCATAGGTGCGGTCTCCTTCGAGCTTTCCAACCCCTACGTGGTTGCGGGCCTCATCTTCGGCGGCCTCATTCCTTATCTCTTTGGCGGCATCGCGATGACGGCCGTTGGCCGCGCCGCGGGCTCCGTGGTCGAGGAGGTGCGCCGCCAGTTCCGGGAAAAGCCTGGCATCATGCAGGGAACCGAGCGTCCTGACTATGCGCGGGCGGTGGATATCCTCACTCGCGCGGCCATCAAGGAAATGGTAATTCCATCGCTGCTGCCGGTCTTGGCACCACTTGTCGTCTATTTTGGCGTGTTGCTGATATCCGGGTCGAAAGCGTCCGCGTTTGCGGCTTTGGGCGCTTCACTGCTCGGGGTCATCATCAACGGCATTTTTGTTGCCATTTCCATGACCTCGGGCGGCGGCGCGTGGGATAATGCCAAGAAATCCTTCGAGGATGGTTTCGTCGACAAGGACGGTACGCGGCATATGAAGGGTTCGGAAGCACACAAGGCATCCGTGACCGGCGATACTGTTGGTGATCCATATAAGGATACCGCAGGGCCGGCGGTCAACCCGGCGATCAAGATCACCAACATCGTTGCCTTGCTGCTGCTGGCGGTGCTCGCACACTGAGTTCAGATACTTCGAAAACAAAACCCGCGAAACACGTTTCGCGGGTTTTTTGTTTTCACTCTTGCATGAAATCAGTCTGGTGCGCCGCCTGTGGGCGTCCCGCCGGCAGCCGGGACGCCGGGAGCCTTGCCGACACCTTGCAACAACTGGCCAAGGAACGAAAGATCCTTGCCGCCGGTCGGCGTGGTACGGGAAATGAAGTCGAACACCTTGCCGTCCTGCAATCCATAGTTGGAAATGCTGGCGACCTTGCTGTCCTTGTCGAAGTAGACGGCGAGGATACGGCGCTCTGTCACCTTGGGCTGCATGAACGCGACGCTGCGGTGAGCTTTCTGCGAAATATAGTAGAAAACTTCGTTATCGAACGTTGCGGTCGTCGAAGGACTGCCGAGCGACAGGATAACTTGTTCGCGGCTGGAGCCGACGGGAACAAATTCCAGCGCCTTGTCGTCGAGGACGTAACCTTGGGTCAGTGTCTCGGATGGGTTGAGATTGGCGGTATTGCAGCCAGCAAGCCCTGTAGCCAATAAAAATGTACCGGCGAGAAGGTATTCCCTTGAACAACCGGTCTTGAAAATCCGCTGCAGCAACGACATCTCCATTTCAAACTGGGCGCAAGTCTTTCGCTGCCCGCAGAACTTCGGTAAACCACCTTGAAGTCCGATGCAACACGCGACTCGTGTTGCATGAAGGACTCAAGTTAAGGCACAACCCTATGATTCTCAGTCTATTTAGCCGCAAGGCCAAAGCAAATGAGGCGATTACTATTGCCCTCTACGATGCGATCGTGGCAGCGGCGCGGCAGCCATATTTTTATTCTGACCTCGACGTGCCGGATTCGCCGCTTGGCCGGTACGAAATGCTCTCGCTGCATGTTTTCCTGTTCGTTCGGCGTATCAAGGGGCGGAGCCCGGCATTGAAAGCAATCGGTCAGGAAGTGACGGACGAGTTCTTCAGGGACGTCGATCATTCCCTGCGTGAGCTTGGCATCGGCGACTCGGGTGTACCCAAGCGCATGAAGAAGCTGGCGCGTATGTTCTACGGTCGCATCGAGTCTTACGATAAAGCGCTGCATGACAATGATCGCCCGGCGCTTGTTGCCGCGCTTGCACGCAACATTCGTCCCGACAGTGACAATTGGAAGGGCGCTGACTTGCTGGCAGACTACGTCGACCGTGTGGTCCTTCAATTGGAAAGCCAGACGGATGATGTTCTCGCGAGCGGTAACGTGGTATTTCCCGATGCCGGCGCTCAACAGGCAGGACAGGGCCGGGAAGGAAGCAAGCAATGACAAGAAATTCAGACGGCGCCTTGAGCTTTCCGGTTGCTGTGAACCGGCTGCCGTCGAAGGGCATCACCGTCAAGATTGACGCCAACGAGAAGGAACGCGAGGCACTGCGTACCTTTCACGAACTCGAAGATGTAAAATCCTTCAAGGCTGACCTGCAGATCGTGCCATGGAAAAAGGACGGAATCCGCGTCCGTGGCACAGTCAACGCACAGATCGTGCAGGCATGTATCGTCACTCTGGATCCCATCGATGCTACTGTCGAGGCGCAGATTGATACGCTGTTCGTGCCTGAGAATTCGCGGCTCGCCCGTCCGCCTCTGGATGAAAATGGCGAACTCGTCATCAGCGCCGAGGGTCCCGATACGCCCGAGACGTTCACCGGCGACAGGCTCGATGCGGGTGCGATCGCCGAGGAGTTTTTCGAACTTGCGATCGATCCCTATCCGCGCAAACCGGACGTCGTGGACGCGCCTCCTGTTGTGGTAAGCATCGGGGATGATGATGGGTCCGAAAAGCCGGCCAATCCATTCGCCACCCTGAAGGACTGGAAACAGAAGACTTGATTGGAGCCATGTCCTCGGCATAAGTAATGCCGCCCGGATAAGCATATGCACTGAACAGGACAGGGACAATCCAGAGTGATCAGAATTTCTATCGACGCCATGGGCGGTGATTTCGGTCCCGAGATCGTCATCCCCGGCATGGCAACGGCGCTGGAGCGTCATCCTGATATCAGGTTCGTGGTATTTGGGCGTGAAGACGAGGTTAGACCGGTTCTCGACCGGCATCAGGCACTATCCAATGCGTCGACGTTCCACCATTGTGACGTTGCCGTTCGAATGGACGAAAAGCCGAGCCAGGCCCTGCGCAACGGTCGCTGGAAATCATCCATGTGGCGCGCCATCGAGGCGGTCAAGACGGGCGAGGCTGACGTTTGCGTTTCTGCAGGCAACACCGGCGCCCTGATGGCGATGTCGAAGTTCTGCCTGCGCACCATGGCAAATGTCGAGCGTCCCGCAATAGCCGGCATCTGGCCGACATCACGCGGCGAAAGCATTGTTCTCGACATCGGCGCCACGATCGGGGCCGACGCCCAGCAGCTCGTCGACTACGCGGTCATGGGTGCAGCAATGGCGCGTTCGCTCTTCGATATCGAGCGGCCGACGATCGGATTGCTCAATGTGGGCGTCGAGGAGATCAAGGGACAGGACGACGTCAAGGATGCGGCGAGAATCCTGCGAGAAATCCCGCTGCCCAGCCTGGAATATTATGGCTTCGTCGAAGGCAACGACATCGGCAAAGGTACGGTCGATGTCGTCGTGACCGAAGGTTTTGCCGGGAATATTGCGCTCAAGGCCGCCGAAGGCACTGCCAAGCAGTTCGCTCAATATCTGCGCGAGGCCATGAGCCGTACGTTGATGGCGAGGATCGGATATATATTCGCCAAGGGGGCGTTCGACCGCCTGCGCGAGAAGATGGATCCGCGCAAAACCAACGGCGGCGTGTTTCTTGGCCTCAATGGTGTCGTTATCAAGAGTCATGGAGGAACCGATGCGCTCGGCTTTGCCTCGGCCATCGATGTGGGATACGACATGGCCCACAACAAACTTTTGGACAAGATCGCTGCAGACCTTAGCCATTTCCATAAAAGCCCGGTCGGTGTCGCCTTCAAGGGCGAGCCAGAAGCCGACGCAGAGGCCGAGACAGAGCAGGAAACTAAATGATCAGATCGGTAATCAAAGGTATAGGGGCGGCCAAACCGGAGCGCCTGGTCAAGAACGCTGATCTGGAAGGCATCGTTGAAACGAGCGATGAATGGATTGTCCAGCGCACTGGCATCCGCCAGCGTTACATTGCCGGCGAGGGCGAGACGACAGCCTCCCTCGGCGAGGCCGCAGCGCGTGCGGCTCTGGACAATGCCGGTCTGACGCCGGACGATATCGATTTGATCATCGTCGCGACATCGACGCCGGACAATACGTTTCCGGCATCGGCGGTCGATATCCAGGCCCGCCTTGGCATGACGCATGGCTTTGCCTTCGACATGCAGGCCGTGTGCTCCGGCTTTGTCTATGCGATCACGACCGCCGATCTTTATATCCGCGGCGGCATGGCCAAGCGCGTTCTCGTCATAGGTTCGGAGACTTTTTCGCGAATCCTCGACTGGAAAGATCGCACGACATGCGTCCTCTTTGGTGATGGTGCCGGCGCCGTCGTGCTCGAGGCAGGCGAGGGCCGGGGGCTGACCTCGGATCGCGGCGTTCTCACCGCCAATCTGCGCTCGGATGGATCGCACAAGCAGAAACTATATGTAGACGGCGGACCCTCCTCGACCCAAACGGTCGGGTACCTTCGTATGGAAGGAAGGGAAGTTTTCAAACATGCAGTAGGCATGGTGACGGACGTCATCGAAGCGGCATTTTCCGAGGCCGGAATTACCGCCGCCGACATCGATTGGTTCGTGCCGCATCAGGCCAACAAGCGCATTATCGATGCTACTGCGAAGAAGCTTGAACTCCCTTCGGAGAAGGTCGTCATCACTGTCGACCAACATGGAAATACTTCAGCCGCTTCAGTACCCTTAGCTCTCGCAACCGCCGTCGGCGACGGCCGCATCAAGCAAGGCGATCTGGTCCTCCTCGAAGCCATGGGTGGGGGGTTTACGTGGGGTGCAGTTCTGCTACGGTGGTAGTAATCGGGGTTGGGCATTGAATTCGTTCAGGAACTTCTCCAAGCTGCTTGCCCGATCGGTTTTCATTCTGTAACTTCCGCTGTCACCAGCTAGTTTTGCAACAAACGAGAGCTTTGAGATCGTATGGGGGGTAAGACCATTACGCGCGCTGATCTGGCTGAAGCAGTCTATCGCAAGGTAGGGCTTTCGCGGACTGAATCAGCTTCGCTCGTCGAGACAATTCTCGACGAAGTATGTGACGCAATCGTGCGTGGCGAGACAGTGAAACTGTCTTCTTTCGCCACGTTCCAGGTAAGAGACAAGAATGAGCGGATTGGGCGCAATCCCAAGACGGGGGAAGAGGTTCCGATCCTGCCGCGGCGGGTCATGACTTTCAAAGCGTCGAACGTGCTGAAGCAGCGAATCCTGCGCTCGCACCAGACGCGCAAGAAAAAGACAGCCTGATCCAACAAGCCCGCACCCGCTGGTCGGACTTTTCGCATTTCGACCAGTGGGCCGGGTAATTTCGTGCCGGTTCCACTGGTTTCGCCATCTATCGGCCGGAAGCATGGACCCTGCGAGAGCCAATCTTCCTTGCGCGCGAATTACCGCCGGCAGAGCATTCCATTTGGACGTTTTCCGCTCCTTATCCCACATTAACGTGGTATAATCTGGCGTGGCGCTTGAAAAATGGTCAGTAAATCGCTGATATAGAGGTCGAATCAGAATTTCTCCTGAGAGGGTGAAATCATGGACAAGAGTCCCGACGCATTTAGAACCATCAGCGAAGTAGCCGAAGATCTCGATCTGCCCCAGCATGTGCTGCGGTTCTGGGAAACGCGTTTCACGCATATAAAACCAATGAAACGTGGCGGCGGACGGCGGTACTACCGGCCCCTGGACGTTGATCTGCTGAAAGGCATCCGTCACCTCCTCTATGATCAGGGCTATACGATCAAGGGTGTCCAGCGACTCCTGCGCGAAAATGGCACGCAGTTCATCATTGCGCTTGGCAGCGGCGATACCGCGGCGGCCGAGGCGATCAGCCAGCAGAAGCAGGCATCAGCCCGGCAGGAGGAAGCCCTTGCAGCCGAGCAGGATCGCGTCGACGCGGATGAAGAGGCCGCCGTAATGGGCACCTCCAAGTCCGCGCCACAGGGCAGGCGCTTGTTCGGTCTGATCAGGAGCGATGACGAAGGTCCGGTTGCCGCCGATGGAAAGCGGCTTTCCAAGGACAATCGTACGCTTCTTCAGGAAACTCTGTTTGACCTGCTCGAATGCAAGCGCCTGCTCGACCAGGTTCGTTGAACCACAAAAAAAGCCCAGCTCCCACTGAGTGAGAGCTGGGACTCGGGGTTGGCTGTGGGGTTGCAGCCTAGCTGGTTGGGGGACCAGTTCACCTCAAACGCGGAAACGTTGCGTGAGTTCCGTCCGAACCAAAATTTTTTTAGCGTGCCAGCATGCCGATCACCACGCCCAGACCGGCGATGATCATCAGGGTTGAAATCGAGTTCTGGGTTGGCGTGTCGGCGATTTTCCTAGCGCCATGCCCAAAGGCGCTGGCTGCACGGGCGCCTCGATGCCTGAACTCGCTGAAACGCGAACTTTCACGATCGTCATCTGAAAGATTGTCGATAAAATCGATCCCACGATCCGACAGGGTCCTGGCTACTGCCGCCAGATCGCGCTTCAGGTCGGCGATCTGGCGCTTCAGCGCCTCCCTGTCCGCGTCACTTGCGGCTGACTTGTCCGTGTCGCCTTGCATTCCTTCGGTGATTTCATCCATCGGGAGCGTCCTTGTTAACGGCGTGAAAAGAGCCCTATCAGCAGGGCGGCGGCGGCAACGAGCGCTACCGTCGCAACGGGATTTTCTTTTGCTGTGTCGGCGGCGTAGCGAGCCTGTCTTGAGGCAGTCCGCTTGATATCGTCAAATCGTTCCGAGCTCAGGTCCGAGAGGCTGGCCGATAACTTGGAGATTTCTCTGCGCAAGGCGGCAATCTGCGCCTCTACGTCGTCCTGGATATCGTCGGTATTCCTGGAAAAGATTGCCATCTCAAGCTCCTGTTCTTGCTGGGAGCTATAACGGGCCTTCACCGCATATGTTCCGCGGCTCCGGTCGACGCGGTGAGGTTTGTGGCGGTGGCCTTGCCTTTCCAGAGAGGCAGTCCGACCGATTGCGCAACTTCCGGATCGGCCGTGTATACGGGATATCCTTGACGCACCAGCGCCAGCAACATCTCGCTGTCCATCTGCACGTGCAGCCGCGACAGGTTCTCCTGGTTGTAGACATGGCCCGTCGAATTCGGATTTATGCCGCTGATGATAACGTCGGTTGCGCCATTCAGCAGCGCGAAGAGTACTGCAATCACACCGTTCGAACATTTGGACATGGCATCCAGTTCGAACACTTGCAGCCCGCAAACTTTTTCGACCAGTGCAATGCGCTCGTAGCGATTGACGATCTGAACGCGGTCATAGCTGAAGTCGAATGCTTTCAGATGCTCGTTGAGGCTTTTCATCCCCTTGCGCCACAGGAGGACATACAGCATCCCGGTGCGCTCGCCCCTCAGCACGCGCCGAACTTCGAGCGCATTCGTATTCAGGCCGTCGAGTTGCCTATATTGCATGAATGTGATGTCGGGCACCGCGATGCCCCACTTTCTGGTCACCGCCTGCGAGCCATTGATCGTGATGACCCGGAAAGTCCGGTCGAAATCCACTGGAATGTGCGAGACAGGCGCCGAGCCGACGACGACAACAGGCCCATTGAATGGTGCCGCCAGCATCGGCGGCTTGGGCCGGCGAAGCATATATTTCAGCCGGCGGAACAGGAGCGTCTTTTTCTCGGCAAATGATGAGGCCATCGCCAATCCTCCAGCTTTGGTAGATCTGTCTTAGACTGGCGTGATGCGGACTCTATAATCGCCCAGCTTCGGCGAAGACCCGGCAATATGCAGTTCTCCGTCCTCGTACGTGAAAATGGACGATGTCAGCCTGAATTCCGTATGGACATTGACGGGATTAAGATCCCCTTTCTCGGTAAATCGAACAGGGGAAACTTCATCGTCGCGAAAACTGATGTGAACCCGCGTACGTTCATCGGCGTTGCGATCGCTTCGAAATGAGACGTCGGCCTCTAACCGGCATCGTTCGCCGCGGTCCTTGTTGATGCCCGAATATTCCACGAAATTGGCCAGCGCCTCCCAGTTTGCATCCTCATCCACACTGTTGGGTTCGGGTCGTTCCATTGCACATCTCTCTCGTCAGGCACGTCAAATCTTGAACCGGTTGGGCAGCAACATACGCGTACTCAGATCGGCAGGATACCCATGTCTCGGTGTTTTCAAGAGAAGCATTGATGTTGGACTTGCTACGGAAAACTTGTATCAAGTCCGGAGTGCCGCACGTCGAATGATGTAATTCATGATCGAAACAGACAGACTGCTTCTCCGCCCGCTGCGCGTCAGTGACTTTGATGCCTACAGGTCTGTTTGGGTGAACGATCCGGATCAGCCTGTCGGCCAGCCGCAATTAAGCGAGGAAGACATCTGGAACCGCCTGTTGCGGTGGATCGGGCATTGGGCAATATACGATTTCGGTCCATTCACAGTTGTTGATCGCGCATCGGGCACCATAATAGGGGAGGTTGGGCTTGCTCACTTTCGCCGAGGTCATGGCGCCTTTTACGACGGTGTGCCGGAAGCGATGTGGCGTGTCGAGCATGGGTGGCACAGGCAAGGCGTGGCCACAGAATCGATGCTGGCGACGCTGGACTGGTTCGATTCAAGGCGAATCTCATCGCGCACAGTCTGTATGATCAACACGTGGAACGATCCATCGAAACATGTTGCAGCGCGGCTCGGTTACAAGATTTTGCGCACCGCGACCTATAAGGGCGACGCCGTGGAATTGTATGAGCGGATTGTTGAATAGCCACGTGTCCCGCGACAGGCATTTATGTGCAGTTTGTTCTTTTTATTATTTTCACCCCTTGCGTTAAAAGGCCCGGTAATCTAGGGCTTCCAGCGGTTCGGAGTGTAGCGCAGCCCGGTAGCGCACTTGACTGGGGGTCAAGGGGTCGTCGGTTCGAATCCGGCCACTCCGACCAGGAATTCGAAGACTCAGGCGATTTGCGTCCTTCCCTTTCGGTCCCCCAGGCTGTTCAGGGTGACAAACCAGGTAAGCAATCGTTGATCAATGGCTTGGATTCGCTGTTACTCGGCTGCCGTTCACTAGGCTTGATTGCATCCCTGCCTCTGTATAAGGGTCATCGAATTCTAGTGGAGACAGAGAAGTGGCAGATCAAGCATCCCAAGGATTTTTTTCCCCGGTCCTGCGTTCGGCGCGACTGAATGCAGCCCGTCCATGGCTCAAGGGAACAGTCCTCGACGTTGGATGCGGTAGCGGAGCCCTAGCCGCCTTTGTCGACAAGGACAAGTACACCGGGTTTGATCAGGACCATCAATCAATCGAAGTGGCGAGGCGGGACTTCCCGGCGCATGGTTTTTGCACCTCGCTCCCGGACAACGCACAATATGATACGGTCGTCGCGCTAGCATTGCTCGAGCACTTGTCGGATCCGCAAAAAGAATTGGAAAAATGGGCAGAAAAACTGGCGCCAGGCGGAAACATCGTTCTGACGACACCGCATAAGGCGTTCCGCATTGCCCACGATCTGGGAGCAAAAATCGGATTGTTCAGTAGTGGCGCAGCAGATGAACACGAGGAAATGTTCGATCGGCGCGGGCTTCACAGGCTGGCACAGCAATCTGGTCTCAGTGTGGTGCATTATGAGCGTTTCCTCGCATGGGCTAACCAACTCCTGGTGTTGAACGCGCCTAGCCGGCACTGACCCATGAGGCTTGCACTTCGCCTCACAGGCATTCTTGTCACAATTGCATCCTTCATTTTCGTATTCTCATCGATCTACACCTCCTTCGGGCAGGTGACCGATGATGTTCTCTCCTTCAATTTCATATGCGTAGTAGGAGCGCTGACACTTTTGTATGCCGCCGCGCTGCAATTGGTCGGTTTGGCTTGGTACCGGATGATTGTCGCCGTCGAACCCGACTCGATCTCGAAACCGGCGGCACTGTCGATATTCAACCGTTCGCAGGTTTACAAATACATCCCCGGTAATGTGTTCCACATGGTCGGACGATACGCCCTTGCAAAAGCCGCCGGGGTCACTCATGGCGCTCTGGCATTCTCCCAGATTGGAGAAATCGCGGTGATTTCGGTGGCAGCGCTTCTGGTGGCTGCGTTGTTATCGACTTCTACCCTCCATGCTCATCTGGGCAAGACAAGCATTATTTTCTTTCTATGCGCGACAATCACCGCGCTGGTAGTTGCGGTCGCGGCTTCTTCCAGGTTTCGATCGGCATTGAACAAGAAGTCGAATGTGCTGGCCGCAGTTCATGTGTTCATTCTTTACGTGCTTTTCTTCCTGCTGAACGGCGTCATGGTGGTTGCTCTCCTGGCGACCAGTCACGATTATTCGGGTTCGATAGCGCCGATCATAGGAATAGCCTCTGCGGCATGGCTGTTGGGATTTGTTATCCCAGGCGCGCCCGGGGGACTTGGAGCGCGAGAAGCAATCCTCATAGCCGGGATGACCGCGATCGGCTTGCCCGTATCTACCGCCGCCGCGGTGGCTATCGGCCATAGGCTTTCCACCATTGGGGGCGACGCCCTCGTTGCGGTCATCGACTCCGTCGTTAGATGGCGATCTGGTCCCCGGAGATAAAGCGGCGGTCAGCTTTGAGGACATCCACTCTTGGTCATCGATCGATCGACCTTATGTGCATCGACGAACCAGAAAAATTTTCCCTTCGACACTAAAGCAGGCGGCACATCCTTCGAGAGTTGTAATGCCACACTTGCGTTCTCTTCGATCTCGGCCTTCGACGGCGGCCAGATCCAGCCGCGAAGACCGCGGTGACTATCGAACATTCTGAATGCAAGAAAATCGATTTGGCCCCGCTCGGCTGCTACGAATAATTGGTTCAGGAGACAGGCACCTGCCTCGGAAATTCCCGTTATTTCCGCCGGTCGTTCGGATGCAGCGATCAAAAGGTTTTTGTCACCGGCGACGTTATAAGTGTAGACTCCGGCCTTCGCAGCGACGGCGTGGACGACGAAATCGTTGGTGATTGGCAATACGAGCAATTTGGACCCCGGCGGCACGAACGTTTCGATATCCGCCGTAAGGTCGCGTTGCAGGCTGTTGGCCATGTCATACTGTTTTTTTCCGGCGAGCCATTGCCCCAGTGGCGGACGCGAGGTCTCGAGGGTCATCAGGACAATCATCGCAAACGCGATCGCCTGACCATGTCGGAACCTCGAAGCCAGGTATCCACAGAACAGGCAGACTAAAATCCAGAATCCCAGCTTTACGACGGCTAGCCAGCGGTACGTCGCCCGCATTTGGTCGAGACCTGGCACCGAAGTGTAGAGGGGATATGTGGGCATCGTTATCAGCGGCGCCCGCTCCGCAGACACCAGTTTTGAACCCTGGAACTCACCGTTGCTTTCGGGAAGCACCGGGCCAATCGCCATCAATCCCCCACCAACTATCAGGAGTAGAGCGGCAATTCTCCAGACTTTGGCGATTCTGATGAAGAACGATGCAACCAGGATTATCAGCGCTGTAATCGAGAGAAATGCCGATTCGTGATTTCCGAGGCCAGCGCCGACATATTCTGTGGCCAGACGAACCTTGGAGAGGTCCAGGAAATCGTACAAGATGCTATATCCTGCTGTTGGTCGGAACAGGCTTGGAATATGAACGGAAAGAAATGCGAATATGTTCAATGGGTAGCCAGGCAAGCCAACGGCAGGCACATAGGCATTATAAAGCAGGAAGGCGATCCCGCTGGCGAAGGTGAGAAGCGCGAGATTCCATAAGTGGATCCTCCATGTGCCTCTCTCAAATAGTGACTGGCTGACCAATAATGCGACGCCGATCGCCACTGCCATTACAAACGAATAGCCGTCCAGGAACGCGAAGAAAATCATCGTGAACGTCAACAGGACACCGTTCAATATTATGGTCGATCGTGCGCCCTCATGATTGTTGCAAACGTATCGGAACACCGCACAAAACGCCGGCAAAAAGCCGAAACCGAAACCGACCGCCCCGTAACCGATTACGTGAAGTGAAAAGAACGCTTGCGAGAGAAACAGCACGGCCAAAGCGATCGACAGTGGCCTGCTGACGCCAAGCCCTCTTGCAAAAAAATAGCAGCCAGTTACTGCTGCGACTGCAAAGAGAAAGCCGGCAACCGAGTAACTGTCCAGGCCGCCCATTCCAAACAGCGCCATCAGGATGTACTGCAGGTACGATAGACTGGCGCCCAGAGCGATAGGAGCGCCCTGGGGGAAGGCAAGATGGGGAGGGTACGCAAACGGCCCGCTCCTTGCGAGTGATTCGGCGAAGCCGCTGTGCCACAAGGCTATTCCGCCGCTGCTTTGATAATAAGGCACTGTGTTCCAGAGCAGCGAAACATAAAGTGCGCATAGCGCTATCAGCACCACCACCAGAACAGACCGCAGGTTGCTTCTATAGTGCATTCGGCTCTTTCGAACTCATTTTGACAGAAGGAGAGGGGCGTGATCCCGACGCTGGCTCGCCAGTCTCAATTGCAGCGGCAAAGAACCATCGTCCACGGCAATGGCCTTCTCACCGCCACAACTTCCATGGTCTTCGAAAGCATCGAAACAAACTCGGCCGACGACCAGTGCTGGATGTGCCCTGGCGTATTGCCGAGTTCGCTGATGTATTTTCCGCGGGCGACATTGAGAATGCGCCAGATGGGTTCTCGCGGAACGCTGACCAGCAGGTAGGGCGACGCAAGACTCTTGAGAACTGCTAAAGCCCGTTCCGTATCGGGCACATGCTCCAGCACTTCGCAGCAGATGACCAATTGTTCGGCCGCAAACTGGGGCTTGAGGTCAAAAAGCGAAACGGCTTCAAATTTTGGTTCAACGTTGCGTTGTGCGCATTGTGTGTTTGCTTCCGCAACGCTTATTGCTTCAAGATCGCTACCGCGGACATCCCAACCACGATCATGCAGCCGCATGGACAAATGCCCTTCACCGCAACCGACTTCATAGGATCTTTTGACGTCGATGCTTGCTGTCAGTTCATCGAATGCCGACAGGAAACCTTGCATCAGATAGCGTGCAACGGGATTCTTCGTGTTGTATTTGTCATAATAGTTGCCGGGAACGTTGTCGTAAGCAACAAGGTCGTTTTCAGATGCCATCTTCTCGCGTTTCCGTTTCAGTTGTCGGCTCGAGCGGTCGTCTGCAACCGCTCCAGACTGTCCCTGAGCTGGTTCAGTTTTATATCTTCGAGCATCTGCCTGTTGGTCGCGATAAGATCGGCGAGAATGCCGCCGATAGCCAGCACACCTGCAATCGCGAATAGTGCGCCCGATAGAACCAGCGACTGGATATGCCCGCTCCCTTCGCCATTGAAGTAGTGGTAAAGGAAGCGAAGCGTCATGATCAGTCCGGGCAGAGCGGCAATCAAAGCACTTGTCGCAAAGATTCGCAGCGGACAATAGACAATGAAAATCCTGATCACGGTGATGAGTGAACGGCGCACGTAGCTGGGAATGCTCTTCACCAGCCTCGACGGCCGAAGATCCCCGTTCACTCTGATTGGAACCGACACGATCGGGATGTTCTTGCGTCCTGCCTGGATGATCGTTTCGAGCGTGTAGGTATAGGCATTGAAAACGTTCAGCCGGATCGCCGCGTCGCGGTGAAAAGCCCTGAAACCACTTGGTGCATCGGCGACCTGCGTGTCGCTTGCGAATTTCACCACCCAGCTTCCGAATTTTTGCAGGAACTTCTTCATGGGTGAAAAATGCTCGATCGTGTCGATCGGCCGCGCGCCTATGGTAATCAGGGCCTGCTTTGCCAGAATGGGACGGACCAAATCCGGAATGCAGGTTGCGTCGTACTGATTGTCGGCATCCGTATTGACGATGACGTCGGCACCCAGCCTCAACGCATGCTCTATTCCTGCCATGAACGCTTTCGCGAGACCCTGGTTGTGTGGAAGCGAAATAATGTGATCCACACCGCACTCTTTGGCGACGGCTACCGTGCGGTCGGTGGAACCGTCATCGATGACCATCCATTCGACGGTTTCGAAACCTTCCACTTCCCGTGGAAGATCCGCCAGGGTGATGGGCAGCGTTTCTTCTTCGTTAAGGCAAGGAATCTGAATGATAAGTTTTTGCAAATTGCTGACTCGCTCCAAGCCGAAGTAGCGAGACTGTGCGCCATTCGCTCACGGTTCTGGTTGCGACGGTCGATACAAGAAAAAGGGACGGTGTACAACCGTGACGAGCACGCAATTGTAGATTAACCCCGGGTGGACCAGCTCTTGCATAATCCGGCGTGCAAAAATCGCTTTGATACTGCCAAGTACGACCTCCCCGGGTCACTTGCTCCTTGAAGCGAGTTCCGCGGCGACTTCCAATACCTGATCTTCCCTGACGCCGACCGTAAAATCTTCGATATCGTCGATTGTCTCGCCATCGGGAATACGTATGGGATTGTGCGAACCGACAACGATGGTCTTTATTCGGCGTGGCAGCGCTGGGAGAAGAAAGCGCTTGACGCATTCGATCAGAACAGCGCGTTTGTCGGGTGCGATATTGCCGAGTTTCTCCCGCAGAAGATGCCCGAACATATTGCCGTCGGCAAAGCCGAATGGACTCGCGAGATCAAAGGCGTGCAATCTGTATTCGATCCGGGTCATGGCGGTTCCTCCCTCATATTGCAGAACTTATATGTAGCTCCAGACGATTGGCAGCAATAGGGCCGCGAGCCGCTGCGGCACATATTTTGGGGGAACTGGTAAACGCGGCGGACATCTTGTTTCGGCTCCCGTGATGCTGTGCTATTCCTGAGACAGGGCAGTATTTTGCAGGCATAATCCGTGCGAAAGTCTGTCAGGGGGCAAACGCATGAGTTCTATCGTGTTTCGGGCAGTGGCCGCAAACCTGCGTGTCTTTCTCGCGGTGAGTGCCCTCGCGTTCCTTGCTCTTGCAGCCGTGTCGTTTGCACAGACCCCGTCCACCGAGGCACCACCGCAAAAAGTCGAGCAGCTCTTGAAACTTCTCGACGATCCCGAAGTCAAAGCGTGGATCGCAAAGAAGAACGCACCACAACCGGAAATGCAGATGGGAGCGTCGGCGAACGACTTCATGCGCTGGTCCGAGGCCGTACGGGGGCATCTGCGCGGCTTGCGGCAAGCCGTGCCCGCCGTGCCGGTGGAGATGAAAGGCGCTCGCGACACCATCATGACCGAAATCAACGGGCATCGGCCGGGAGCGGTTCTCCTCCTGTTCATTGCCTTGGCGGCGCTCGGTTTTGGTGCTGAATTCATCTTCCGCACCCTGGTCAGCCGGACAGGGCGGCGCAATGCCGTGCGCGCAGCGGCGGATAACCAGGCCTTGCCTGCGCGGCATCACGTCGTAGGCAGATCGATATTCCTTGGCGTTGCGCCGCTGGTGGTGTTTGCCGTAGCCAGTCTCGGGATCTTTCTTTCCTTCACCTGGCCGCCGCTCCTGGCGCGATTGGTGCTTCCAATGCTCGTGGCTCTGATTGCATGGCGCGTGATCATGCGTTGTGCCGCTGTCGTACTTGGCACGGGTCAGCGCGCCAAAAGCGCAAACGAACCGGATAGAATGCGGCTGATCCCGATGGATGATGCCAATGCCGTGTTCTGGCATCGGCGCGTCGCCCTGTTCTCTGCCATATTCTTTATTGGCTGGGCGGCAGCGGGATTGATGACGGCGCTGAACTTTACGCCCAATGTCAGAAGCCTGCTTGTCTATATTATTGGCCTTGGATTGTTGGCCGTGGCCATTGAAACCGTGTGGAATCGTCCGGCGTCGCCAGCCACTGCCCGGATACACCAGGCGAAGGAATGGATGCTTACATTCTACCTTTGCCTGTTGTGGCTGCTTTGGGTTGCCGGTACCCCGTTGCTCCTGTGGATCGGCATCTATGCCTTGGTGATTCCGCCCGTCCTGAGAACGACAAGCACGATCATGAAATCGTCCTTCGCCGGCTCCGAGAGCGCGGACAAGGCTCGAAACGTCGTCTACGAGGTTCTTGTCGAGCGTGGCGTGCGTGCGATCATCATCGCGCTTGCCGTAACGTGGCTCGCCGTCGTCTTCCACTATCATTCGAGCATGATGATGGGCGACGAGAACGTCAATCGCATCATCCGCGGGGTGCTTGGCGGCATCGTCATCCTGCTCGGTGCCGATCTGATCTGGCACATGATCAAAAGCTACATCAACCGGCGTATCGAGCGTGCCCGTCTTACGGCGGGTGACGAGGCGGAGCTTGCCCGCAGCGGACGGCTGCAAACTCTGCTGCCCATCCTGAGGAATTTCCTCGCCGCCCTCATTGGCGCTATTGCGATCATGATGTTTCTGTCAGGACTGGGTGTTGAAATCGGGCCGCTCATCGCGGGCGCCGGTATTTTTGGTGTGGCCATCGGCTTCGGCTCGCAGACGCTGGTGAAGGATGTCATCAGCGGCATCTTCTACATGATGGACGATGCTTTCCGCGTTGGCGAATATATCCAGAGCGGCAGCTACAAGGGCACGGTCGAATCGTTCAGCATCCGGTCGGTGAAATTGCGCCATCATCGCGGACCGATTTTCACGGTTCCATTCGGCTCGCTCGGCGCCGTGCAGAACATGAGCCGCGACTGGGTCATCGACAAGTTCCTGATTTCAGTCAACTACGACACTGATATCGCCAAGGTCAAAAAACTGGTCAAGGTGGTCGGTGCAGAACTGCTCGCAGATGAGGAACTCGGACCTCACATCATCGAGACCGTCAAGATGAAGGGTGTGGAGGCCTTTGGCGACTATGGTATCAATTTGAGCTTCGCCATGATGACGAAGCCCGGCCATCAATCGACGATCAGGCGGCGTGCCTATGCGATGATTCGGGAGTCCTTTGGAGCCAATGGCATCGGCTTTGCTTCCCCGACCGTCCAGGTTGCCGGCAATGAGGATCACGCGGCAAGCGCCGCGGCTGCAGCCACGAATGATGCGATGGCACGGAAAAAGGCTGCCGAGGCGGCAAAATTGCAGGAGAACTAGTCTCGGCCTGGCTTTTCAGCGGCATTTGAGCTGTGCAGCAACGATCCCATCGCTGTTCGCTGGTATCGCATTTCCAGCGCAACGCAGCCCCAGATAATACCAACGATAAGCCAGAAGTGGCGCCAGTGGTCCGTGTCGATGACATTGCCGATGGCGACATGTGCCACATAGGCAAGATAGGCGCAGAGCAGGAAGGGTTGCCAGGGGCGGTCGCGAAAGAGAATGCGCAAGCCGAGGCCCAGCGTCAGCATGGTCAATGTCAGATAGCTGACAAAGCCGATCCAGCCATAATCGAGGGCGGCCTTCAACCAGATATTATGCGTGTCCTCGCCGAAAACGGGTCCGAATTCCAGAGGACCGATACCGAGCGGATGATCGATCGACATGAGCATGCCGTACCAGTGCCGGGCGAAACGCCCGAATTGGGCGTTGTCATAGTCCTGCACGAGTTGCGCGCGCGCCGTGAAAAGGTCGGCGACGCTTGGGATTTGCAGGGCAACGACCACCGCGAGGAGTACGAAAACAAAGGCGAGGCCAGCCATGAGGATGATCCTCGCCCGGAACACCGGATCCGGATTGCGGATGAAGAGCAGCAGTGCAAGCCCGGCAATGATCAGGGCAGCCATGCCCCATGCCGCGCGGGAGAATGACAGAAAGATCCCGAGCGTCAATATGAGTATCGGGATCAGCCGCAGCGGTAGCGCGCGAATATTGCCGACGAGTACCCCATGGACCAGCCATGCGAGGGGGAGCATGAGGAAGGGACCGAACACGTTTGGGTCCTGAAAAGCACCCATCGCGCGGCCGTAGCGCGTGAAAAGCCCGGCGCCGGGGAAAGCATCGAAATACCCCAGGATGCCCAGCAGCGAGGTTGCGACGGCGCCCAGTATGTAGGCCTTGAACATGACCGGGAGGATGCGGTGATCGGCGTCGATGATGGCCGCGAAGAACACGGCTGTGAAGCCGAGGAAGAGCGAAACGGCGATATACATCGGCGCTGTCTTCAGATCGGGCATTTGCGCCATGGAGACGAGACCGCCAATATTGAAGATCACCAGAATGGCAAGGAGGGCCGCAACAGCAGCCGACAACCGCAATCCGAACAGCGCCCACACGCCGATGAGTCCTGCCATATAAAGTTCATAAGGGGCGGGCTCATCGATGACAAAACCGCTCAGGAACACGCCGAGCCCCACGGCAAAAGTCGAAATCAACCGGATCAGTGCACGGTTTTTCGCGGCGTGATCGACGCTTGCCCGCCGTGCCTGATAAGTCGCGGCGCTCAATAGGCGTTATCCGTGTTGAGGAGGCGCACCGGCGTCAGGAACAGGATCTTCAAGTCGAACCACAGCGACCAGTTCTCGATGTAGTAAAGATCGAATTCCGTGCGCATCCGGATCTTTTCGTCCGTATCGACTTCGCCGCGCCAGCCATTGATCTGCGCCCAGCCGGTAACGCCGGGTTTCACTCTATGCCGCGCGAAATACCCGTCTACAACCTCATTGTAGAGCAGATTGTGCGTATGCGCAGCGATCGCGTGCGGCCGCGGCCCGACGAGCGACAGCGTCCCCATCAGCGAATTGAAGAACTGCGGCAGTTCGTCGATCGATGTCTTGCGGATGAACCGCCCGACGCGGGTGACGCGAGGGTCGTTCTTCACCACCGCGTTGCGTGCCGTCGGGTCGCACATTTCGGTAAACATCGAGCGGAATTTCCACACTTCGATGACCTCATTGTTGAAGCCGTGCCGAAGCTGCTTGAAGATTACCGGACCCTTGCTCTCCAGCTTGATGGCGATGGCGGTGGCGATGATGACGGGGCTGAAAACCACGAGGCCGAACACGCTGAAAAAAATGTCGAAGGCCCGCTTCGCCACTGAATCCCAATCGTTGATCGGCTTGTCGAACAGGTCGATCATCGCGATCGAGCCGATATAGGAATAGGCGCGCGGGCGGAACTGCAAATGGTTGTTGTGCGCCGACAAGCGGATATCGACTGGCAGTACCCAAAGCTTCTTCAACAGCGACAGCACCCGCTCTTCCGCGGTGATCGGCAGGGCGACGATCAGCATGTCGATTTGCGCGATGCGAGCAAATTCAATCAGTTCGGAGATGTTGCCGAGCTTGGGATAACCGGCAACGACTGGCGGCGATCGCTTGGCATCGCGGTCGTCGAAGACGCCGCAAATGCGGATATCATTATAGGGCTGCTGTTCGATCGACCGGATAAGGTCTTCAGCCGGCTTGCCGCCGCCGACGATCACTGCACGCCGTTCCATCTTGCCATTGCGAGCCCAGCGCCGTATCAGGCGCGACATCACCACGCGGAAGACAACGAATGCGACCAGTCCGGACGCGTACCAGGCGCCAAACCAGACGCGCGAATAATCTTCCGATATCTTGAGAAAAAATGCCGCGAGCGACATGAGCGCGAACGCGCCGGACCAGACGAGTACAAGTTTGCCGAATTTGCTGAATGGATCGCGCATGACGGCAAGCTGATAACTGTCCGTGAGCTCAAGAAGCATGATTGTCACCACCGCCGTCGCGAGGATAGCCAGCGAATAATGAGCGAAGGTGGATGCGGAGGCGCCGACATAAATGATGAACACGGCGATGCCGGCAACCAGGATGATCAGAAACTCGATGATCCGCATGATGCCGCTGATCATGACAGGCGAATTGGTGTCCTTGGCATATTGCGAGGCGATCTGATAAGCGACCGGGCTCAGCGTAGGCTTCTTGCCATCGGATTTCGCCATGTCGGGCGCAAGGTTGCGAACAACCTCACGCGAAAGCTTCGATTCCGCTTTTCTGTCTGTCATGCTGCACCCGATTTTCCCGAACGGCCGACGATAACACTTATGAGCTAAGAAAGGCTTAGGGATCTAGGAGTCAAGCGCCGCGAAATACTCGGCCTCCAGTTGTGCAGCCATGGCCTCGACACTGAACTTCAGCTTGAGTACTTCGAGTGTCGGAAGTGTTTGCTTGAATGCTGCGATATCGTCGATGACCGCTGCCATTTTGCTGGCGAGATCATTGGCTTCGGGCATTACCAGGGCCGGCGATGCATCGCCCAATATTTCCGGTATGCCGCCAACGCGGCTGGCGATGATCGGCATGCCGGCCGCAAGCGCTTCGATAACGATATAGGGCAGGGCTTCTGCGCGGGAGGGGATGACGACGACCCTCGCGAGCCGGAATGCCTCATGGGCCTTCATCGGCATGAGAAAGCGCGTGCCCGAGTCCGCCTGTCTGGTAAGCGCCGGCCGGTCCTTGCCGTCTCCGACCATGACGGCGGTAAGCTTCCGGCCGGTGATGGCGGAGGCCTTTTCCAGCGCGGCGATAAAGATATCGGGACCTTTCAACACCCGCATCTCCCCGATGAAAAGGAAGTCGGCAGCGTCACCCCGGGTTATCGCAGGGTCAAACTCGCTGTCCGCCAGTCCGTTATAAATCAGCGCAAATCCACAGCGCGGCACACCGACCTTTTTGGCGTAGACATTTTGTTCGAAGCCGGAGACGAAGATGATCCTGTCCGTCATCTTCTCCATTGTGCGTTCGACCCGGAAGATCACACGCCCCTCCAGGCTTGCGGGATCGTAGTGAAGGCTGCCGCCATGCGGAGAGTAAAAGCGGGCGACGCGAAAACCGGATAACCGTAGCCACGATCCGAAAACGCGCGCATAGGTGCCACCCTTGGCACCGTGACCATGCAGGATGTCCGGTTGCTGTTTCCTTATGATGTTGTAGGTGCGAATGGCAGCCAGCACGTCGCCCGGGCCGATCTGCCGCTGCATGGCGATACGCTCGAGACCGAGTTGCAGCTTGCCGCGAAGATCGGCGAGCAGCGCTTCCGCAAATTCGCCTCCGGTGGACGAGTCGCAGATCACGCCCACCTTGTGGCCGGCTTTGATCTGGGCATCGATCAGATCGCGCACATGGCGAAAGATACCTCCGACCGGCGCGCGAAAACAGTGAACGATGCGAAGGGAGCGCTTGTCCTCCATTTCCCGCTATCAGAAAAAGCGCTCGCGCACATAAATCGTGTCGCCGGGCAGAACCTGATCGGAAATGGTAACGCGGCCGGTCAGGCTTTCGCCGTTGAACTGCCGTGTGATATCCACGTCGCTCTGTTGGGCCCGCGGCGTAAACCCGCCCGCCGCCGCGATGGCTTTTTGCGCGGTCATGCCGGGAACGTAGGAATATTGCCCGGCCGCCCCGACTTCGCCCATGATGAAGACCGGACGATAGCGATCGATTTCAACCGCCACGTCCGGATCGCGCAGGTAACCCTTGCGCAGCTTCGCCGCCACTTCCTTCTCGATCTGCTGGATTGTCTTGCCGCGGGCAGGGACGCTGCCGATGAGTGGGATTGAGATATAGCCCGCCTGATCGACGCTATATGTGTTGGTGATGCCCTCCTGTTCGAACACCGTCAGGCGGATGCGGTCGCCCGCATCCAGCATATAGGGCTTGTTGATCGCTTCGTTGAATGCAGGCGGAGCCGGCCGGTAACTGGCGCATCCACCCAGCGTCACGGAAACAACGCCGATTGCCACCAGAAATATCTGCTTGCTGAACACGTCACGAACCCTAACAAATGTTGCGGAGGAGTTTCCCGATTCTTTGGCGGATTATCGGTTCATTAAGGTTAATGGCTGGTAAAGTTCACATCGGACGCCGGCGTCATTACACGCGGCGGTTGAGTACTACAACCTCTTAACCCGGTGGTTACCATAGGTCTTTACCATTATACCATTCGTAGTGGAGTGTTCTGGAATGCCCGCGAGTTCTGTCGGAAACGATGTTGACATTGATATAGGCGCGTTGTTTGCCAGCCTGTGGCGCAACAAGCTGCGCATACTTGTCGGCTCGCTGCTTCTGACCGCGCTGGCGTTCCTCCTCCTGTCGCTGGTTGCCCCGAAATATCGCGCCGAGACCCGCATCCTCATAGAAACTGGCGAATCCGTGTTTACCCGCCCTGCAAACCAGCAGGCGGATGATCGGCCCGTGCTCGATCAGGAGGGGATAAAGAGCCAGGTCGAACTCATCGGGTCCTCCGATCTTCTGAAGCGGGTCATAGCCAGGCTTGACCTTGCCAAAAACCCGGAGCTTTCCGCCGGTGCTGAACCGTCCGTTTTGTCGCGCCTGTTCGGCGCGGTGGGTATTGGCAAGAACCCGGACGAAGATGCGCGCGACGACTATATCCTCCAGTCAGTCCGCGACCGCCTGCTTGTATACAACGTTGCGGCTTCGCGCGTCATCGTCATTCAGTTCTCGTCGAAGGATGCGGCGCTCAGCGCCTCGATAGCCAATGCCATCGCTGACGAATATGTCGCAACGCAGCAACTGGCGAAATCCAGGTCCAACACCGATGCCGCGGGCTGGCTGCAGCCCGAGATCGCGGACCTCAGCAAGCGTGTCAAGGAAGCCGAGGCGAAGGTGGCGGCATATCGCAGTTCGTCAGACCTCCTGATCGGGCAGAACAATGCCGTGCTCGCCACGCAGCAGCTGTCGGAGCTTTCCTCCGAACTGTCGCGTGTACGGGCCAACAGGGCGGCAAGCGAGGCGAGCGCGGAGAGTGTTCGCGCCGCCTTGGCAAAAGGCGCGCCTGTGGAAACGCTCCCGGCTGTCATGGCCTCTCCGCTGATCCAACGCCTGCGCGAACGCCAGGTCCAGCTCAATAATGATATTGCCGACCTGTCGGCATCCTTGCTTAGCGGCCATCCCCGCATCCGGGCGTTGCGTTCGCAACTCGCCGATCTCAACAACCAGATAAGGCTTGAAGCACGAAAAGTGCTGGGAAGCCTTGAAAACGAGGCGGAAACCGCGCGCTTGCGCGAAAGCCAATTGACCAGTTCCCTCAATGAATTGAAGGCGCAGGCTTCCAAGGCAGGTGAGGAGGAGGTCGAGCTGCGCGCGCTGGAGCGTGAGGCCACCGCGCAACGGCAATTGCTCGAATCCTATCTGACGCGCTATCGCGAAGCGTCTTCCCGCACCGACCGTGGCTATTTGCCGGCCGATGCGCGTATCTTTTCCCGCGCCGACCGGCCAATCGAGCCATATTTTCCAAAAAAGATACCGATGACTGTCGCGGCCTTCGTTGCGTCGCTGCTGCTGCTCAGCATTGTGACGCTGCTGCGCGCCCTGTTCAGTGGTCAGGCGCTGCGACCGGCCTATCCGCAGCCGGCCACGGAAGTGCTGCTATCTGAAGGAGCCGCAGCCCCCGCACCGGTTGACCCTGCCGCCGAGCCGGCAAGGACAGAGACCGAGAACACCCCATCGCTTGCCGCCTCTATCCCTGCAGCATTCGAAGAAGAAATCCTCTCAAAGGACAAAGTGCCATCGGCGCAATTCGCTGCGCCAGCCGCTGATTTACCAGCCACGGACGCTCCCGTTGCCGATCATTCCGGCATAGCCAATGTCGCGGCGCGCTTGATGGCGAGCGGTGCCGCGCGCGCGGTTGTTGTCTCGCCCGAGGGCGATGAAGCCTCCGCGCTGACAATCCTGCTCGTGCGCGAACTGGCCGACCGCGGTGTCCGCGTCATTCTCGTCGACATGACAGGTTCGGGCGAGATCGGACGTTCCATGCTCGAAGACAAGAACCTGCCCGGCATCACCGATCTTCTCGTATCCGAAAAGCACTTCAGCGATGTCATTCACCCCGATCATTATTCGCAGGCTGAACTCATCCCCCTCGGCAACCACGATCCGGCCAAGGCAATGCAGTCGGTGGGCCGTCTTCCGATGATTCTCAATGCCTTGCAGTCGGCCTACGATCTTGTCGTTGTCGATGCGGGACCCGCGACCGTCGTTGAACTGAAGCACCTGCTGGCGGATGGGACAGAGCTTATCCTGGGCCTTGTCGATCCCGATGATCCTGATGTGGCGGCGACTGCGAAAGCGGTCTACGACGCGAAGCTGCTCCAGCCCGAATTGCTGACGCCTTTCGACAATGGAGAGCTGCGCCTCGATTCCGGCAGGATTGTCCGGTCTGCCTAGCGTTTTCCGAAAAGACGCGAACGGGCCTTCTTTACCGTTGCCCAGACCTTCTCGTTCTTCTTGATGCTACGGACGAGACTGCCGCGCGCGCCGAGATAGGCTGACAGCAGGCGTCCCTTGGCCGTCAGAGCGACATCCGTATCGTAGCTGGGCACCTCGAGGTCGGCCCAGCTGCGTTTGTAGGGCTCATCACCGATGCCGAAGCTGTAGACCGCAAGCCCGCTTTTGCAACTATCCTGAATGTCTTCGAAGAACAGGAACTCGCCGGGGCTGGCACTGACGAGCTCATCCTCCGTAATGCCTATGAAATCGATGAAGGTTTGGGTTTTCGCGTAGGATTTCCCGAGTATTGCCCGATATTGTCCGGCGACTTCAAGCGCCTTCAGCTGAAAACGCGGGGCTGCGGACTGGGCTTCGCGTGCAAACAATTGCTTGAAAAACTCCATGGTACCGGCTGGTTCATAAGTGTTCTTGATACCGGCCTTCGCAAGCCGCATTGCCTTGCACTCGAAGTATTTCTCGAGCATGGCGCTGGTCTGCGCCTGCGTGGTCGCGGTGACGATACGGTATCCTCCGGCTTCTTCGAATCGCCTTGTATTCTGCCGGTGCTTCTTCTTTTTCCGCTTCGAGTTGCTGCGGCCGAGTATGTTGTCGAAACTGTCTTCAAGCGTGATGCCAAGGCTGACATTGGCGTTCTCGCGGCTCGGAAGCTGCATCATGGGATTGGCTTTGCCATCGAGATCGCCAAGCTGCCGGGCCAGCGACACGAGATCGATATCGGGTCGCGCTTCATGCAATGCGTCGAAAACCGCACGAAGTTCAGCCGCCTTGACCTGTGCATTAAAGGATATGGCCGGAAAGTTGCAATTGGCGTGCGGCCCGCCGGGAAACACGGCAACCTTGAAAAGCCCTTTCCTGACAATCTCCAGTGGCAGCAGAAAAACAGGCCTGTCTTCTTCATGGATCGCTGCGACTATGCAGTCGGCGTTGACGCATGACTGCCAATAGGAAAACCAGTTTGCGGTTTGCGCGGGACTGGCAAGAAAATCTTCACCGAGCTCGCGCCACTTTGCTTCGGCCTCAAGCGGGTCTGCAATTATCTTTGGTCGTTGTGAAGTAATGGACATTCGTGCGTTCCAGGGAGGAGGTGCGAAAGGCGGCGAGGTCTTGTTGATCAACGATATATAAACGTTTAAGTCGCATGACTTGATGAACAGATTCCTCCGAATATTTTGAAATAGCGCGAATTGGTGAAGGAATGGTCCACGCGGCCGACTTGGTACGAAAAGCTGTGATGAGACTAGCTTGGCACAGTGGGTTCGCGTCGGGCGCGCGGGATCGTTTCGGCGGGCTGGGCTCAATCGTTATGTTGCACCGGGTCCGTCCTGATTGTATAAGCCCGCTTGGGGTCAACCGCTCACTGGCAATCACGCCAGCCTTTCTCGAACAGATCATCGTATCGCTCAAATCCGAGGGCACGGAGGTCGTCTCCATGGATGAGATGGCGGAGCGGGTCAAGTCGGGTTTGGCTGGCAAACGGCGTTTCGTGGCCATCACGCTGGACGACGGCTACAACGACAATTTAACTCACGCCTATCCGGTTTTCCAGAAACACAATGTGCCGTTCACGATCTATGCAGCGCCGGGTCTCATTGAAGGAGCCGCAGTGCTTTGGTGGGAGATCGCCGAGAAGCTCATCGCCAAGGCGGGTATCCTGAGTATCCCGGGAGGGCCCGAATGGCGCTGCGGAACGCTTCATCAGAAGCGCGCGGCCTTTCATTCGCTCATGCGTTACTTCTCGATCAACCTGACCGAGCTGGAACAATTGCCCGTCCTTCGCGAAATGTGCGCGCAACAGGGCATGATGTGCGGCGTTCCGTCCGATCAGGACGTGATGAACTGGAAAGAGCTACGCCAGATTGCCGCCGATCCGCTGTGCACGATTGGCGCCCATACGGTTCATCATTATAACCTGAAGAAGCTGAGCCCTGATATGGTTGCGTGGGAAATGCGGTTGTCTGCCGATATGCTTGAGGACAGGCTCGGTAAGCGGCCCATGCATTTTGCCTATCCCTACGGATCGGCGAGAGCTGCCGGTAGGCGCGAAGCCGATATAGCCGCCGCGGAAGGCTTCGTTTCGGCGGTCACGACGCGCCACGGGACAATCCACGGCGAACACCGGGCCAATATGTGGGCCCTGCCGCGCATCTCCATCAATGGCCGTTTTCAAAAGCTCGTCTATGCGAGAACCATGATGAGCGGCGTGACGACGCCAATCGCCAATGCGGGCAGGCGGGTAGTCCAGGCCTAAAAAGATCTCATGAATTCAGCATGATGAGGTAGCTGGTGCGGCTTTCGAGAACCGGAGCGCAGTGGACATTCTAGTCCATGAGCACCGAAAGCGCAGAAAGTCGCATCAGATGCCCATCAGGGTGAATTCTTCTTCGGCGCCTTTTCCATCCAGCTGATGATGAACATCGCCGGTACGACCCAAAGGAATCCAGTCCCGAAGAAGTAGAGCAGGTGAATCCACGGACCGGAATTGCCAAGCAGCGCAACGGCAAAGATCGTCGCAACGATCGCGTAAATGCATACGAGCGTCACGAGCAGAAATGTTCCAATGAGTTTCTTCAGCCTTACAGGCATGGCGTGATCCAATTTCCAGCTTCGAGCCATCCTCTATCCGCTTAACCCCTCTAGGCAAAGCGAAAAGAGCCTGCTTGCGCCATAAACGCGACGGCGTGTCGCGTGGTGCATTCTTGTATCGGATGAGCTTATGCTGCACCTATCTGCGCAATCAAGGAGCGTTCTTCATGGCTGCCAACACACTCACCCAAGGCGTCATCGCCTCGGCCCGCGACCGCGAAGCGCGAAATCGCCACTATATCCGTATCTGGCTTTATCTCGTGTTGATCGTGTTGGCATCCATCGTGCTTGTAGGCGGCGCAACGCGCATGACCGGCTCCGGCCTCTCCATCACCGAATGGAAGCCCATCCACGGCATTATCCCGCCGCTCAATCATGATCAGTGGATTGAGGAGTTCGATAAATACAGGCAAATCCCGCAATATCAGCAGCTGAACAAAGGCATGAGCCTCGGCGAATTCCAGCAGATATTCTGGTGGGAATGGGCGCATCGTTTTCTCGCACGCGGGGTCGGGTTTCTCGTCGCCGTGCCGCTCGCGTTCTTCTGGCTCACCGGCAGGCTGGAGCAGCGCCTGAAGCCGCGCATGATCTTCATTCTGGCGCTGGGCGCCTTGCAGGGTGCGGTCGGCTGGTGGATGGTCGCATCCGGGCTTGTCGACCGGGTCGATGTCAGCCAATACCGCCTCGCCACCCATCTCACGCTCGCCTGCATCATCTTTGCGGCTGTGATGTATGTGGCGCGTGGCCTCGCGGTCTATTCCGAAGCACCCGCCAATCGCCGGATCCAGCGCTTCGCCGGTTGGTTCGTGCTATTGGTGTTTATCCAGATTTACCTCGGTGCCCTGGTCGCCGGCCTCGATGCAGGCCTGAGCTACAATACATGGCCGCTGATGGACGGGTCTATCATCCCCGGTGGTCTCTTTGCCATCCAGCCGATCTGGCACAACTTTTTCGAGAATCCCAAAATGGTGCAATTCGTGCATCGCTGCTTTGCCTATTTTGTTTTCGCCGTGGCGATCTGGCAGGCCATCTCGACGATCCGTCATTTACCCGGAACCACCCATGCACGGCGCGCCATACTTTTGGCGGCCCTGGTTGCGCTGCAGGCGGCGATTGGCATCACCACCCTCGTCATGCAGGTGCCGATAGCGCTCGGGCTGCTGCATCAATTCTTCGCCATTGTTATCCTGGGATTTGCCGTCGCCCATTGGCGCGCGACCAAGGGCGCTTATCCGCGCGAGACGGAAGTCGCGACCGAACCCTGAAGCGCCTGAAAGACGCTCCTTGACCAAGTAGACCAAAGATACCATCGGCCCGCACCTGGTTAACTTGGTCAATGCAAGTTCAAATCGTCTGGAGCACGCGCTTTATAGCCTCTGCCACGCCAATGCTGCGCTTCGACTCGTCGAGATTGCCGTCCTCGTCGTGCCACGACGCCGAGAGGCACGCATGGACCATGCCGAAGCCAAGTATGGTTGTGATATCGCGATTGAATGCATGCGAAAATGTCTGTGCCATTGAAAAGGCGCGGCTCTCGCTGGATCGCAGGTCGTCACGGTCCAGGGGATTGTAGAACATATTGGCGGCATCATACATCGGGTCTCCCATCAGTCCCTTGGGATCGATGACGAGCCAGCCGCGCTCGCCGTATAGTATGTTCTCGTGGTGCAAGTCTCCATGCAGCGGTTGAACGTCCCGCTGATCGTTCAGGAGCCTGTCGGCAAGTTCCGCCGCTTCGACGAACTGGCTCCGAACCCCACGCTTCCGGTCTCCTTCGGCTTTGGTGAAAAGGCCTGAAAACATCGTGCGCAACGGGATGAGATCCTGCGGCGCTGGTCGGCCCGTCTGTTTGGTCTGCGACAGTTCCAGGAACATTTCGACAAAGACTTGCGTCGCTGCGTCGTCGCCATGCTCGTTGAGATGATCGAGCAGCGTACGTGCGCCCGCATATTCCAGCAGAAGGTTATTACCCCGCTGCGCCAGCAAACGAATACAGCCCTTGCCGTCGTGCCATTCCAGATAGCGCGTGCCTCCGAGTTCTTCTCGCATTCCGAGCGGTGTCAGATGTTTGACGATTGCGGGCGCGCCGTCTTCCAGCCGCACCTTGACGATCCGGCTGGTGGCGGTCTCGGCGACGAGTTCGGGGGAGGAGACTTTCCACTCCGCTGGGAAAGTCTCCGCTATCGCATCAAGCATTTACGAGCATCAGGTCCAGATTCTGAACCGCAGCGCCCGAAGCGCCCTTGCCGAGATTGTCGAGGAGCGCAACGAGGTTGACCTGGCCACCGCCCTCGGTTCCGAAGACATAGAGCTTCATGATGTCCGTATCGCGCAGTTCCTCCGGATCGAGCCGCGGCAAGGCGGTGCTCTGTTCCAGCGGCACCACCTGAACGATGCTCTGACCCTCGTAATGCGCTCTCAGTGCTGCATGGATATCGGCCATTGACGGATTGCCGTCGAGGTCGCCGGTAAAGAGCGGCACCTGCACGATCATGCCTTGTGCAAATCGCCCGACACTTGGCGAAAAGATCGGCTTGCGATCGAGATGCCCATGCACCTGCAGTTCCGGCACGTGCTTGTGCTTGAGCGGCATCGCGTAAAGGAAATGATTGGCTGCAATATGATCAGGCGCATCCGGATTCTCCATCTGCGCAATCATCTGCTTGCCGCCGCCGGTATAGCCGGAGACCGCATTGACGGTGATTGGATAGTCCCCGGGTAAAATCCCGGCGTCGCGCAACGGCCGCACCAGCGAGATCGCCCCGGTGGGATAACAACCGGGATTGGCAACGAGCCGCGCATCCGCGATTTTCTGCCGCTGGCTACGGTCGAGTTCGGCGAAGCCATAGGCCCAATCGGGATGCACGCGGTGCGCGGTCGAGGTGTCGATTATCTTCGTCGAATTATGCCCTTCGAGGATTGAAACCGCCTCTTTCGACGCATCGTCCGGCAGGCAGAGAATGGCAACATCGGCATCCTTCAGAAACTGTGCCCGCAACTCCTTGTTGCGCCGCTCGGCTTCGGGAATGGAGAGCACTTCGAGATCGCTCCGGCCCGCCAGACGCGTCCGGATCTGCAAACCCGTTGTGCCGTGTTCGCCGTCGATGAAGATTTTCGGTTTCATGGGAATGCCCTTGGAAGCTTGAAATTCGGATACCTGGCTCAGTTTTCTATTGGCCTTGGCTGTACAGCAGCACTGCCAAGATCATCATCGTTTTAGCTTGGCCTTTTGCTCTGCAAGAATACCCAGATAATACATCGCGATTGTGGCGCCGGCGATGGCCGTTACGTCAGCATGATCATAGGCCGGCGCAACCTCCACCACGTCGGCACCGATGATGTTGAGCTCCGTCAGATGCCGCAGCACCGAAAGTATTTTCGCCGAGGACGGCCCGCCGGCAACCGGCGTTCCCGTGCCCGGCGCAAAAGCTGGATCCAGGCAATCGATATCGAAGGTCAGGTAAACCGGCTTGCCCGCGGTCCGCGCGACGATCTGGCTGGCGATCTCCGCCGCCGGCATTTCTTCGACCTCATAGCCATAGACGATTTTCAGGCCGCAATCTTCCGGCGCATGGGTGCGGATGCCGATCTGGATCGAATGCGCCGGATCGATTACCCCGTCGCGTGCGGCGCGCCCGACGAATGAGCCGTGGTCGATGCGTTTGCCGTCATCGTACCATGTATCCTGATGCGCATCGAACTGCACCAGCGCTACAGGACCGTGCTTGGCCGCATGGGCTTTCAGGATTGGCCAGGTGACGAAGTGATCGCCGCCGAGCGAAAGCAGGAACGCGCCGGACTTGATTATCCTTGCAGCTTCACGCTCGATCGTCGCCGGAGTCTTCTGGTGGTTGCCGTAGTCGAGCAGACAGTCGCCGTAATCGATCACAGCCAGGTCGGCGAAAAGATCGCGCTGGAACGGATATTGCGGATCATTGTCGAAGATGGCCGACGCCCGCCGCATCGCCTGTGGGCCAAACCGCGCGCCTGGCCTGTTGGAGACTGCCGAGTCGAACGGGATCCCCCAGATCACGACTTCCGCGCCAGCAAGGTTTTTGGAATAGCGCCTGCGCATGAAGGAGAGGGCGCCCGCATGGGTTGGATCAGTTGCCGCGCCGGTCAGGTTGCGCGCCGTAAAGGCGTGATCGATGGACTTCGATGGCATTGGGATTTTAAACTCCGGGGATTCCTGCATCTGCATCTGTGCGTGGTTCGACAAGCTCACCATGAGGGACATCATTGGTTGCAGTAAGCAAAGATGCAACGTTGGCGACTATCGTTGCAATCAACCCACCTCCCTCATGGTGAGCTTGTCGAACCACGCACGGCGGCGAAGCTAACTAAAACGGGATACGGCGCAACAAAAAAGCGGACCCGAAGGCCCGCTTTCTGTTCGTGTCCGTATAAAGCGATTAACGCTTCGAGAACTGGAACGAGCGGCGGGCTTTCGCCTTGCCGTACTTCTTGCGTTCGACGACGCGGCTGTCGCGTGTCAGGAAGCCGCCCTTTTTCAAAACGCCGCGCAGCGCCGGTTCGAAATAGGTGAGAGCCTTGGAAATGCCGTGACGAACGGCGCCTGCCTGGCCGGACAAACCGCCACCGGCAACGGTGGCGATGATGTCATATTGGCCGGCGCGATTGGCAGCAACGATCGGCTGCTGCAGGATCATCTGCAGAACCGGACGAGCGAAATACTTGCCGTATTCCTTTTCGTTGATGACGATCTTGCCGGAACCTGGCTTGATCCAGACGCGGGCGACCGCATCCTTGCGCTTGCCGGTTGCATAGGCACGGCCCTTGGCGTCGAGCTTCTGGACATGAACCGGTGCAGCAGCCTGCGCCGGGGCGACGGCAGACGTACCGAGTTCTGCGAGCGAGTTGAGCTCAGCCATTCTTATGCGCTCCTTTTGTTCTTGGAATTCAGCGCGCCGACGTCGAGGACTTCAGGTGCCTGAGCTTCATGTGGGTGGTTGGAACCTGCGTAAACGCGCAGGTTCTTCATCTGGCGACGTCCGAGCGGGCCGCGTGGAACCATGCGCTCCACAGCCTTTTCAACGACGCGCTCCGGAAAACGGCCTTCGAGCAGCTGACGCGCCGTGCGTTCCTTGATGCCGCCGGGATGTCCGGTGTGCCAGTAGTAAACCTTGTCGGTAAACTTCTTGCCGGTCAGCGCAACCTTGTCGGCGTTGATGATGATGACATTGTCGCCATCGTCCACGTGCGGGGTGAAGGTTGCTTTGTGCTTGCCGCGCAGGATATTGGCGACGATGGAAGCGAGACGGCCGACGACGAGACCTTCGGCGTCAATCAGGATCCACTTTTTCGTCACATCCGCCGGCTTCTGGGAGAAGGTAGCCATTTGTGTTGTCCTTGAGATCATCCTTCACATAGGAAGGCTTTTCTTGTTGCTTGGGTTGTGCGCATTCATGAAACACGCACAACAATGAAAAACGGCGGGAAGCCCCACCGCAGTCATCGGTCTCAATAAAGGCTGGGGCGTTGAACGTCAAGTGACAACGTCTGAGCCGTATAAAAAATACTCAAGTAGATACAATGGCTTGTCGTCGCGGTATTATATTACCACATAGAATTGGCTTAAAGGTTCGAGTTTTATGTAAGCAGCCTGTTTGTAATGCCGGGACGGCTCCGCAGTACCCGATCATCGCCGGGCCTTGGGGCAACCATATCGCCCACCCGCTTCCCCATGACGGCTGTGGCCCGGAGCTGATGCTGTATTCACAATTACTAGCGACTTTCGTTCAATTGCCCCGTCCTTCTGAAACTCACATAAATCGAATTTTGCTGATTTTGAGAGGCGTTGATGATTTTTAGAGTCTTTTTTCTACTCGCCCTTTTGGGGCTGGCCGCTTGTAATGACACCAAAGTTGAGGTTGCGGACCGCACATTCCCCGAATCGGTACAGGAGTCAGTTAAGCTTGGCGAGCCAGCCTTAACGGATAAGTTGGAGAGTGCGCGAAAGGAAGCGGTCGAGCTCAAGGCCAAGGGGAAGTTATTCGACGCGGCGGACAGGCTACGAACCGTTGGACTAGATGAAGAGGCCTATGCGATCTTTGCCCCCGCCGACTACAAGTTCCTGGCAAAGGATCATCCTGATCCCTCAACTCCTCAAGTAAGCGAAACTCCATCTGTCATGCGCCATTCCATGGTGCTCAATGGTAAGAAAACCTGGTTTACCGCCAAGGCCGGCCACCTCATTGCTTATGGTCAAAAGGACCAGCTGACCGGCAAGAAAGACGCAAAGGCAGCAATTTTCTACATGTCCTATACCCGCGACGACCTGCCGCGCGAAAATCGCCCCGTAACATTCTTCTTCAATGGCGGTCCGGGCTATGCGTCCATCTTCCTGCACATGGCGGCTTATGGGCCAAAGCGCATCGTCATCAACGCTCCCTATATGGCGCGAAAACTGGCGGATAATCCGTTTAAGCTCATAGATAATGAAGAGACACTGCTCGATAACAGCGATCTTGTCTTCGTCGATCCGGTCAGCGAAGGCTTTTCCACCGCGATCGCCCCGCACCGAAACCACCATTTCTCCAATGCGACGACGGATGCCGAAATCGTGCGGGATTTCGTCACCAGCTATAGCAACAAAAACAACCGGCAAAGTTCGCCCAAATATCTTCTGGGCGAATCATGGGGCAGTGCCCGTGTTTCGCTTGCGGCCTCGATGCTTGAGGAGGCAGGCACAAGCAATTACGATCCGGACCCGTCCGGACAGCCGGTAAAAGTGCTTTCGGGTGTCGTGCTTCAGTCTCCTTATCTGTCGGGAGATTCCTGCGCTTGCAACACCGGTCTGCCAACGCTTGCAATGGCTGCGGAATATTTTCAGAAACCGGAAACAAGCTGGCGGGGTGCGCGCACCCTCGATCAATATGCGGACTATATAAGGCAATTTGCCATGCAGAGGTATTTTCCTGCACTCGAGACATACAATGCTGCATTCACTGCTGCCACAGCAGCAAAGGAGGCGATCCTCGTCGAGGCAAAGAATGAAATATCCGCCAAATTTAAGGGTGGAATGGGAGTCAGCGTTGAAGGAGAAGCGTTTTCCGCAGAGACGACGGACGACGATGATGTGCAGGTGGAGCCCGCCACCTTGGCAAAATTAGAGCCGATTTTGCAGGAATTTCGCAATATTGCGGGGAACCATAGTTTATCGTGGGACGATTTCGCTTCCGGCAATATCCTGACCAACCGGCCAGCGGCGAAGAGCCTGGGTGATTACGATGCCCGGATGGCCGCCGATGACTACCAGACTGATTGGTTTGACGACACCATTCTTGGAAATGGAGTAAAAGATCTCCTCCCAGCGTTTCTAAATTATTACTCCTCCGGCGTTAAAGCGGTAAAAGATTGGCATGGAAATGACGTTCTTAGGAATGATGACTACGCAGTCACAGGCCAAGACGTATCCGCGGACGGCCTTGGCGGTGTTGCCGATCTGACATTGGCACTTGCCTTCGATCCGCGTCTGAAAATCATGGCGCTGCATGGGTATTACGACACCGTGACAACTTTCTTTGAGACCGAGAAACAGTTGCAGCAGGCGGGATTGGACAAGCGTATCCCCGTTCACGTGTTCGATGGGGGCCAAATGACCTATTACGTCGAGGCATCTCGCAAACCGGTGAAAAAAGTTTTCGATGAATTTTATCGGAATACTCCAGGAACCCCGGCGACGAATTGATCAGGCCAGCCTCAGAAACGGATTCGAAAATGAAAAAAAATTATCATCGATCATTTGGATTTATTGTCAGCACTTTCGTTGTGTTCGCACCTGTAATATCCGCGCATGCCCTTCCGGTCAGACCGGCTCCCATGCAAGGTACGATGCCGCGACAGCAAAACGTCGTGCGGATAGGGGACGGTCCGAGGTTTCCTGTGCAGAAGCAGGTCGCACAGCCGCCGGTACAAGATACGATCGATGCAAGACTGCAGGCACGGTTTGATGCGGCAACAGCGCGTTCCAACCATCTCCTGACTGCAAAAACGGCTGAAGCAGCAAGCTGGGGATTTGTTTCCTCGCATTTTGCGGAGATTGACAGGAATGCCGATGGCTATGCGACTTTGGCCGAGATTTCGGCCTTTTTGGAGGCTCGCTCACCAGCCAAGAATAAGCGTGCGGAAAAAGCCGTTCAGGTTGTTGAGTGATGGCGTGGTTAGGCTCTCGGCGGAATTGAGTAGGTCGCCGTTGCGTGAGCGACCAGCCCGAGGTCGCTTGTCATCGAAATCTCGACGACAGCCAGTCGCTTGCCCAGTTTGAGGATCGCGGCTTTCGCATTTACAGGACCAGATGGTGGCTTGCGCAGAAAGTTGATGTTGAGGTTCGTTGTCACCGCGAGTGCGACCGGCCCAATCTGCGCAAGGATCGCCAGATAGGCGGTGACGTCTGCGAGCGCGAAGAGGCTCGGACCGGAGACTGTTCCGCCGGGCCGCAAGTGCCTGTCTGACGGATCGAGCCGCATGGACGCGAAACCTTCGCCTGCGCCGGTCACCGTGAATGCAATTCCCTCCGAATTCACCTGGGGGAATTCGCGCTCCAGAAAAGAAGCCAGGGCCTTCACATCCATTGCCATCGTCATAAATCCACCCTTTGCTGTTTTCTTTACGTTTTGGCTGCTATTCTCACAGGCTCGTACTTCTGGATCGTCTTTTCAAGACGGAGGCATTTTATGAAACCGCCTGGATTGATCGCGGCGTGCTGTGTGTTCGCACTTGCCTATGCCGGAACCATCGCCACCCAGACCACGCCGCCACCGACGCAGACCGTGCAAACATTCAGCCTGCCCGAGCGGCCGGTCGCCCTGACCGAGGATACGATAAAACGCTTCCTCTTCGGTTTTGCACCCGTTGCTGCGACTGTGCGGGAACTTGACGGCAGGGGCGAGCTTGCGGAACGTACGGCGGTCCTTGATGTGAAGGCCGCTGAATATGGTTTCGCCAGTTTCGCCGATTGGGTGGATACGACCAACACGATCATGGTGACCTACCATTGGGCGATCAATCCCAATCCCCGTGCCGAAGTGGAAAAGGCCATCGCCGAGATTCCCGCCATGCCAAATCTTTCGGAACAGGAAAAATCGGATATGATCGCAGGATTGAGAGCGGGGCTCGCCAGAGTTGAGAATGCCAGACCCACGCCGGAGAACATGGCAATCGTCCAGCGTCACTTGCGTACGCTAAAGCCGTTCTATGAACTTTGGTCGGCGCCGGCGGGATAACAGGCGGACAGAGGTTTCATGCAGGATCACGATTACTATTCCGATGATTATATCCGCGATATTCTTCTCTCGGTGAAAACCATTGCCCTGACCGGCGCCTCACCCAAGGAGGTGCGGCCAAGCTATACGGTGATGCAATTTTTGCTGGCTCGCGGCTACCATGTCATCCCGGTCAATCCGGGGCAGGTGGGGCGAACCATTCTCGGTCAGAAAGTCTACGCCAAGCTTGCCGAAATTCCCGAGCGCATCGACATGGTGGATGTCTTCCGCAATTCGTCCGCCGTCGCCGGCGTGGTCGAGGAAGCCCTGGCGCTGCGACCGCTGCCGCGCGTCATCTGGACACAGCTTGGCGTATGGGACGAAACGGCAGCCAGGAAGGCGGAGAGAGCCGGGATCGAGGTCGTTATGAATCGCTGCCCCGCCATTGAGATTCCGCGACTGGGGTTTCGCTCATAGGAGCCGTTCGCGCTCTCGGCCAACTTCAAGGCGAGACCTTGTCATTTCGCACGCTGTTGTGATGAGGGATTTTGTTTCTCATACAAGAAATACCCGGTTTGGATTCAAAAGTGCAAAATTTGGCATGGGAATCTCAATTCTGGGGTGCATTTAGATTGCGCGGGGTTGCTAAACTGCGACCTTGGCTTCAGCGTGCAATTTCCTAGCCTCCATGACGAGGCTGAAACAGGAGGATAATCATGGCGCACCGAGTTCCCGGATTCGAAACATTGGCGGTGCATGCAGGCGCAAAACCTGATCCCGTGACGGGCGCTCGCGTGACGCCGATTTATCAAACGACAGCGTTCGTCTTCGAAGATTCCGACCATGCGGCATCCCTGTTTGGTCTCAAGGCTTTCGGCAATATCTACAGCCGAATCACCAATCCAACCAATGCTGTACTGGAAGAACGTGTTGCAGCGCTTGAAGGCGGGACGGCAGCACTTGCGGTTGCGTCAGGTCATGCGGCGCAATTTCTGATATTCCATGCGCTGATGCAGCCTGGGGATAACTTCGTCTCTTCCAACAAGCTTTACGGCGGTTCGATCAACCAGTTCGGACAGTCATTCAAATCATTCGATTGGCACGTGCGCTGGGCAGATGGAACCGATCCGGCAGCGTTCGCCGATCAGATCGATGACCGGACCCGCGCCATATTCGTCGAGAGTATCGCCAACCCCGGCGGCATCGTCACCGACCTCTCCGCGATCGCCGAAATCGCCCATCGGCATGGTCTCCCGCTCATCGTAGATAACACACTCGCCTCACCATATCTTATTCGCCCAGTCGACTATGGTGCTGATATCATTGTACATTCCGCCACAAAGTTTCTCGGTGGCCATGGCAATTCCATGGGCGGCATCATCGTGGATTGCGGAACTTTCGACTGGTCAAAATCCGGAAACTACCCGCTGCTGTCGCAGCCCCGTCCCGAATATAACGGCATTGTGCTGCACGAAACGTTCGGCAATTTCGCTTTTGCAATAGCCTGTCGCGTGCTTGGTCTGCGTGATCTCGGACCTGCATTGTCGCCTTTCAATGCATTCCAGATCCTGACCGGCATCGAGACGCTGCCTTTGCGCATGCAACGTCATTGCGACAACGCCATTGAGGTTGCCAAATGGCTGAAACAAAACGAAAAAGTGAGTTGGGTCAGTTATGCCGGCCTCGACGGCGATCCCTACCAGACGCTCCAACAGCGGTATTCACCCAAGGGTGCCGGCTCGGTTTTCACGTTCGGGCTAAAGGGCGGCTATGATGCCGGCGTCAAGCTTGTCGAACATCTCCAACTGTTTTCGCACCTTGCCAATCTCGGCGATACGCGTTCCCTGATCATCCATCCGGCTTCGACCACGCATAGGCAACTTAGCGACGAGCAGAAGATTGCAGCCGGCGCCGGTCCGGATGTGGTACGGCTTTCAATCGGTATCGAGAGCGTTGCGGATATTATCGCCGATCTTGATCAGGCGCTGGCAAAGGCCGGTTAAATATATGAAACAATTCATCAAAATCGACGCTGCTGGCACGAAGGTGGAACACAGCGCACCCGAGCCGGAGCGTATCATCCACGGTAATCCACAGTTCCGCACATGGAACCAAGAGGAGGCCGAAGGCGGGCTTTACGCGGGAATTTGGGAGGCCACGCCGGGTAAGTGGCGTGTTGTCTATGATGAGTGGGAATTCTGCCATATCCTGTCCGGACGGTCGATCATTACCGAAGAAGGAGGCGAGGAGCACAGTCTGGGCGAGGGCGACAGTTTCGTGTTGCGGCCGGGTTTTCGCGGTACGTGGGAGGTGCTGGAAACAACGCGCAAGGAGTATGTGATCAGGCTTTGATCGGCGACCTGTCATACAAGCTGGGACAGGTAAGTGTCCAATCCCGTTGGACAGTATGGAAAAGGCTGGAAGATTGCTTCAATAGGAGGAGCGCAAAGCGTCATGGCTTCGTTACGGGCGTTTGCTCCCGGTATCCTGCCGAACTGGTCCTTTCTTGTCCAAAAGCCGGAACTTCGCGCCAACGTCTGTTCACTTCAGACAAACGCGGGTTTTGGAACACCTTGCGGAAACGGGTGGCTACGCACTATGTATCGAAAGTGTAATCCACGAATCTGGGGTTATTTCGAACCCCATATTCACCAAACGCTGAGGCCCACCGATGAGAGACCCAATCGAAACAGCTATGAATCTCGTTCCTATGGTCGTCGAACAGACGAACCGGGGCGAGCGGGCCTATGATATCTTTTCCCGCCTGCTGAAGGAGCGTATTATCTTTATCACCGGTCCGATCGAGGACGGCATGGCGACGCTCGTTTGCGCACAGCTGCTTTTCCTGGAGTCGGAAAATCCGAAAAAAGAAATCAACATGTACATCAACTCGCCGGGTGGCGTCGTCACCTCGGGCATGGCGATTTACGATACGATGCAGTTCATCCGTCCTGCCGTGTCGACGCTTTGCTTCGGCCAGGCTGCGTCGATGGGATCGCTGCTGTTGACCGCCGGCGAAAAGGACATGCGCTTTGTTCTTCCGAATGCTCGAATAATGGTCCACCAGCCTTCCGGCGGCTTCCAGGGACAGGCGTCAGATATCGAGCGCCACGCTCAGGACATCATCAAGATGAAGCGCCGTTTGAACGAGATTTACGTCAAGCACACAGGCAGGGACTACGAGTTGATAGAACGCACTCTTGACCGCGACCACTTTATGACTGCGCAAGAATCACTCGAATTCGGCTTGGTCGACAAGGTGCTTGAGTCCCGCGCTATTCTCGAAGGCGACGGAAGGTGACCGGCTAAACCGCCCATCGGGGCCCAAAATGAAGTTTTTTTGACCCCGATGCGGACTTTCTGCCACACATGCAGCTTGCATAGAGCGGAGCAGACGTTACGTTAAGCTGATGGTTAGCTGGAAAAGCCTATTCTACGAATGACTATTCACTTCCACTTAAGGGGAGTGGCGGCTCCGGGAGAGCGGGACCGATACTGAAAGGAAAACTGCAATGAGCAAAGTCAGCAACGGCGGCGGCGATTCAAAGAATACGCTATATTGCTCGTTTTGCGGGAAGAGCCAGCACGAAGTTCGCAAGTTGATTGCGGGGCCGACTGTGTTCATCTGTGATGAATGCGTCGAATTGTGCATGGACATCATCCGCGAGGAAAACAAATCCTCGATGGTTAAATCCCGTGAAGGCGTACCGACGCCGCAGGAAATCATGGCTGTTCTTGATGATTACGTCATCGGTCAGAACCATGCCAAGCGTGTTCTCTCTGTCGCGGTTCACAACCACTACAAGCGGTTGGCCCACGCATCGAAGAACAACGAGGTCGAACTGGCGAAGTCCAACATTCTTCTTGTTGGCCCGACCGGTTGCGGCAAGACTTATCTGGCACAATCGCTGGCGCGCATCATCGACGTCCCCTTTACCATGGCGGACGCTACGACGCTGACGGAAGCCGGTTATGTGGGTGAGGATGTCGAAAATATCATCCTGAAGCTTCTGCAATCCGCCGATTACAATGTCGAGCGGGCGCAGCGTGGCATCGTCTACATCGATGAGGTCGATAAGATCAGTCGCAAGTCGGACAATCCGTCGATTACTCGCGACGTGTCGGGCGAGGGCGTGCAGCAGGCACTGCTGAAGATCATGGAGGGTACCGTTGCTTCCGTTCCGCCGCAGGGTGGCCGCAAGCATCCGCAGCAAGAATTCCTGCAAGTGGACACGACCAACATCCTGTTCATCTGCGGGGGCGCTTTCGCCGGTCTCGACAAGATCATTTCAGCCCGTGGGGAAAAAACCTCTATCGGCTTCAGCGCAGCGGTCAAAGCGCCGGACGATCGCCGGGTTGGGGCGATCTTTCGCGAACTCGAACCGGAAGACCTGTTGAAATTCGGCCTCATTCCTGAATTCGTTGGTCGTCTGCCTGTGATCGCAACACTTGAAGACCTCGACGAAGTCGCATTGGTACAGATATTGTCAGAGCCCAAGAATGCCTTGGTCAAGCAATACCAGCGACTGTTCGATATGGAAAACGTCGAGTTGACGTTCCATGAGGATGCGCTGAAGGCCATCGCCAAGCGGGCAATTGCCCGAAAGACCGGTGCACGGGGTCTGCGCTCGATCATGGAGAAGATCCTTTTGGATACGATGTACGAGCTGCCCACACTCGACGGCGTCCAGGAGGTCGTAATCTCGGGTGACGTAGTGGAGGGCAATTCAAGACCGCTCTATATCTATGCTGAACGCAAGGAAGAAAAAGGCAATGTCTCCGCTTGACGTGTCGGACATATCGCAAGGTAACGGCAAGGCTCCGCGTCTCGCGGAGCTTTTCTGTTTTCAGTTTGAACCAAAACCTGTGCACGGCATTACGAAATATTGCGCTCGGACTTTGGTGAGCGCAGGATAGATTACGATTCTGTGAATAGGCTTGGGAGGTAGGTGCTTGAAACAAGCGTGCCTCCACTCCAAGTAAGCACTAAGCTGCATAACCGGTTGTACGCCGCTCAACTAATGCCCCAAAACGGTTACGATTTGGATCAGGCATTTAACGTCAAAGGGTACCCGGACGTGGCGATCTGGCCGAATGGCCTGAGAAAGGACATGAAATGACGATTGCAACCAAGAAGACACTGGCGGGTGGCGAGAGCGGGCTTTATGCCGTTCTGCCGTTGCGTGATATCGTTGTCTTCCCGCACATGATCGTTCCACTCTTCGTTGGCCGCGAAAAATCAATTCGCGCGCTGGAGGAAGTTATGGGCGTCGACAAGCAGATCCTGCTTGCCACACAGAAGAATGCCGCAGACGACGATCCCCAGGCCGATGCGATCTATACGGTTGGCACCATAGCCAACGTCCTGCAATTGCTGAAATTGCCCGACGGCACTGTCAAAGTGCTCGTGGAAGGTATTGCGCGCGCCGAGATCACCAGCTTCAGCGAGCGTGAAGACTATCACGAAGCGTCGGCGGTAACGCTGATAGAACCTGAAGAAGATCCCGTCGAAATCGAAGCGCTTGCGCGCTCTGTCGTCTCCGATTTCGAGAATTACGTAAAACTGAACAAGAAGATTTCGCCGGAAGTTGTCGGTGCAGCCGGACAGATCGAAGATTATTCGAAGCTGGCCGATACTGTTGCATCGCATCTAGCGATCAAGATCCCTGAAAAGCAGGACATGCTGTCTATCCTATCCGTGCGCGCACGGTTGGAAAAGGCAATGTCATTCATGGAGTCGGAGATCTCCGTTCTTCAGGTGGAAAAGCGGATCCGTTCGCGCGTAAAGCGCCAGATGGAGAAGACCCAGCGCGAATACTATCTGAACGAGCAGATGAAGGCGATCCAGAAGGAACTTGGCGATGGTGAAGATGGCCGTGACGAGTCCGCCGAACTGGAAGACCGCATCAAGAAGACAAAGCTTTCGAAGGAAGCGCGCGAGAAAGCTCACGCCGAGCTGAAGAAGCTGCGCCAGATGAGCCCGATGTCTGCGGAGGCTACAGTTGTTCGCAATTATCTCGACTGGCTGCTGTCCATTCCGTGGGGCAAAAAGTCGAAGATAAAGAACGACTTGAATCTCGCTGACGAAGTGCTGGACACCGAACATTACGGCTTGGACAAGGTTAAGGACCGTATTGTCGAGTATCTGGCGGTACAGGCACGCTCGACCAAGATCAAGGGCCCGATTTTGTGCCTTGTCGGTCCTCCCGGCGTGGGCAAGACCTCGCTTGCCCGTTCGATCGCCAAGGCTACCGGCCGCGAATATATTCGTATGTCACTCGGCGGCGTACGCGACGAGGCCGAGATCCGGGGCCATCGCCGTACGTATATCGGTTCGATGCCCGGCAAGGTCATTCAGTCGATGAAGAAGGCAAAGAAATCCAACCCGCTTTTCCTGCTCGATGAAATCGACAAGATGGGCCAGGATTTCCGCGGCGATCCTTCATCAGCGCTATTGGAGGTGCTTGATCCGGAGCAGAACTCCACGTTCATGGATCACTATCTTGAGGTTGAGTATGACCTTTCGAACGTGATGTTCGTGACGACTGCGAATACGTTGAATATCCCAGGTCCGTTGATGGACCGTATGGAAATCATTCGTATCGCCGGTTACACCGAAGATGAAAAGTTGGAAATTGCCAAGCGGCACCTGTTGCCGAAGGCAATTCGCGATCATGCGCTGCAGCCGAAAGAGTTCTCGGTTACCGAAGATGCCATACGGGCAATCATCCGCAATTATACGCGGGAGGCTGGCGTCCGTAATCTTGAACGGGAACTGATGAAGCTGGCTCGCAAGGCGGTCACCGAGATCCTGAAGACACAGAAGAAGTCGGTGAAGGTGACGGACGCCAACATCGATGATTATCTGGGTGTGGAAAAGTTCCGCTTCGGCCAGATTGATGGTGAGGATCAGGTTGGTGTCGTAACCGGCCTTGCCTGGACGGAAGTGGGCGGCGAACTGCTGACCATTGAAGGCGTCATGATGCCTGGCAAGGGTCGCATGACAGTTACCGGCAACCTTCGCGATGTGATGAAGGAATCGATTTCGGCGGCGGCATCTTATGTCCGTTCTCGGGCAATCGACTTCGGCGTCGAACCACCGTTGTTCGATCGTCGGGACATTCACGTGCATGTGCCGGAAGGTGCGACGCCAAAGGATGGTCCATCGGCGGGCGTAGCTATGGTTACGGCTATTGTCTCGATCCTGACGGGCATTCCGGTCCGCAAGGATATTGCCATGACTGGCGAGATTACCCTGCGCGGCAGAGTGCTGCCTATCGGAGGTCTGAAGGAAAAGCTGCTTGCCGCGTTGCGCGGTGGCATCAAGACCGTTCTCATACCGGAAGAAAATGCCAAGGATCTGGTGGAGATTCCGGATAATGTTAAGAACGGCCTTGAGATCATTCCGGTAAGCCACGCCAACGAGGTGCTCAAGCACGCCCTGGTACGCCAGCCGGAGCCGATCGAGTGGACCGAACCGGCCCACGTGCCATCTCCGGTGGTCGAGGATGAGTCAGCGGCTCAAATCGCTCACTAACAGTGACAAACAGAGAAAGCCGGGCGAGAAATCGCCCGGCTTTTTGATTCTTGGGACGGAATAAACAAATCCACACCGAGGCGGCGCATGCGGCGCGTACATGACTATCGAAGATGTATGGGAAAGGGAATGGTGGGCGATGAGAGACTCGAACTCCCGACATCTTCGGTGTAAACGAAGCGCTCTACCAACTGAGCTAATCGCCCTTCGCAAAGGGTGCGTTCCGGAGCGTTTAGGCGTTTACAGCGTTATTGGCAAGAGGGGATGCGACAGTTTTATGATTTGTCGGAGTAGTTTTTCACAATCGCGATTTTCATCTCCAGTTGTGCTTGACACACCTCTGCGAACCCCTTAAACGACCGCTCACGCCGTACAAATAGTGCGGTACGAAAGTGCGCGGGTGTAGCTCAGTTGGTTAGAGTGCCGGCCTGTCACGCCGGAGGTCGCGGGTTCGAGCCCCGTCACTCGCGCCACTTTTCCCAACCAAAACAAGCAAGATCGATCCCGCCCCGCGGGGCAGGCGCCGTGCGCCTTGATGGCCGCAACTGTCTTATTTGTCCTTTTGGGGCTTGGTCTGAGTGGACGGAGAATTGCCGTATACGCTCATGAGATAGAGCAGAGTGTATGTGAGACAGAACGATACAAGACACGGCACCAAATAACTGAGCATGGAAATCCACCAATATTGAGCTGAAGGATAGTGTCCTCCTGAAGAATGAGGATTTCGCTAAAACCTGAGTTCAAATTTGCACGAGTGCTGGCCAGAACAACCGTAAATGCATTGCTGCATTGCACAAATAACGTTTGTGAACAGTTTCGACTTTTTGCAGCATCCTTCTTCCTTTAGCTCTGGTCCTCCCATGCCCTTACCGATTCTCGCCCTTGCCATCGCTTCATTTTGCATCGGTACAACCGAGTTCGTCATTATGGGGCTGCTACCCGAAGTGGCTACAGACCTGGGCGTGTCCATTCCGAGTGCAGGGCTTCTGGTAACGGGATATGCGCTTGGCGTTGTCATCGGTGCGCCAGTCATCGCTATCGCCACTGCGTCGGAAACCAGTCTTGATCGGATTGGCGATGCTATTCGTCGTCGGCAATTTCTTTTGCGCCATAGCGCCTAACTACTGGATGTTGATGATCGCGCGGGTCATAACCGCTCTCGGTCACGGCGCATTCTTCGGCATCGGATCAGTGGTCGCTGCAAGTCTGGTTCCGCGCCACAAACGCGCCAGCGCGATAGCATTGATGTTTGCGGGTTTGACGCTTGCCAATATTCTCGGTGTTCCCGCCGGAACGGCTCTCGGAGAAATCTACGGCTGGCGCGCTACGTTCGTTGCAGTCGTGGCAATCGGAATTGCGGCGGTCGCGGCAATCGTCTTCCTTGTTCCGCCAGCAACGGGCGAGCAGAAGGGAGTTGGCATCCTAAGTGAAGTCAAGGTCCTCGGTAAATTGCAGGTTTGGCTGGCCATGCTTATCTCTGCACTGGCGTCCGGGAGTCTGTTCGCGGTGTTTACGTATATCAAACCTATCCTGACGGATGTTTCTGGCATCTCGACCACCTCGGTTACCTGGGTGCTGCTGCTGTTTGGGGCGGGTATGACGGTCGGCAACGTGATAGGCGGCAAGCTCGCCGACTGGAAGCTTATGCCCACGGTCATCGGGACACTTGCCGCTGTTGTACTGACCCACATCCTTCTGGCGGAAGTCAGCGGCATGGCGACTGCTGCGGTAGCGACGGTATTCTTGTGGGGCGTGCTGACCTTTGTGATTGTTCCGCCCCTGCAGATGCGAGTGGTGGAAACGGCCGAAGACGCGCCCAATCTGGCGGCTACGCTCAATCAGGGAGCTTTCAATGTGGGTAACGCCGCAGGCGCTTGGATTGGCGGAGCGGCGCTGACCTTGGGCGTGTCCTACCAGCACCTGCCATTTGTCGGGTCATTTCTTGCCGCGGCAGGTCTTCTCGTCGCCATCTATTCTCTCAGGATTGACCGAAAAGCACGTCATGGCGGCGTGGTGCCGGGAGAGGGACAGGGCTTGAATATGAGTCGCTCGCGGGCAGGTGATTTTCACGGATTTCGCCGCTACGTACGACTCATCGTAATGTCGCTCAAATGGTTTGTAGGACTGAATGTCGCAGTTGGGAATAGCACTGTGCGCTGCATGGAAGCCCACCCCACATTAATATCATTCTAAAAAGAAAATCAGGGCTGTTTTGACACCAAATGGGCCAAAAAGGATCAAATTCGACACTCTAGAAGCAGAACAGCAATTGAATGAACGCTGAACACTCCCCATTCTATGGGCATTGTTGCACTTGCGCGCATGACGCTAACGCGCTAACCCTCGGCCCATCGGGCCATCTTTCGGGATGGTGCGATCTGTCGCGTATTTGTGGCAGTCATGTGCACAACATGGCATTCTTGTCAGCCTGAGATCACAAGGCGGAAAAAGACGGATCATGAACGAGTTGTTAACTTCCTACCTGCCCATCGTTATCTTTATCGGGGTGGCGCTGGTAATTGGTTTAGCCCTGCTGGTTGCGCCGTTCCTGGTTGCATACAGTGCGCCAGACCCGGAGAAATTGTCGGCATATGAGTGCGGATTCAACGCATTCGACGATGCGCGCATGAAGTTTGATGTGCGGTTCTATCTCGTGTCGATCTTGTTCATAATCTTCGATCTTGAGGTGGCCTTTCTGTTTCCGTGGGCGATTTCCTTCGGCCAAATTGGATGGTTCGGCTTTTGGTCGATGATGGCATTTCTCGGCGTGCTGACAATCGGCTTCATCTATGAGTGGAAAAAGGGAGCGCTGGAATGGGACTGACCAACAGCACCGATACCCTCGTTGCCCCGCGACCCAAGGGTATTCTTGATCCCAGTACTGGCAAGCCCATCGGCGCAGACGACCAGTTTTTTGGCGAGATCAACAATGAACTCGCCGACAAGGGCTTCCTAGTCACTTCGGCAGATGCGCTCGTCACCTGGGCACGTACCGGATCGCTGATGTGGATGACATTCGGCCTCGCATGCTGTGCCGTTGAAATGATGCACACGTCCATGCCTCGCTATGACGGTGAACGTTTCGGCTTTGCACCACGCGCGTCACCCCGCCAGTCGGACGTCATGATCGTCGCTGGCACGTTGACGAATAAAATGGCTCCGGCGCTGCGCAAGGTTTACGACCAGATGCCGGAACCGCGTTATGTGATCTCCATGGGCTCATGTGCCAATGGCGGCGGTTACTATCACTATTCCTACTCGGTTGTGCGTGGTTGCGACCGGGTGGTTCCTGTTGACATCTACGTGCCGGGCTGCCCGCCGACCGCGGAGGCCCTTCTATACGGCGTGCTGATGCTCCAGAAAAAAATTCGCCGCACCGGCACGATAGAACGATAGGAGCGGCAATGTCTGAAGAAGCATTGAACGAGCTAGCCCGCCACCTGCAGGACAATACGAGTCTGGCTTTGAAATCTGTCGATATTGCCCGTGGTGAGTTGACGGTCGGGGTTGAAGCCTTCGCGCTACTTGAGACGCTCACGTTCCTGCGCGACGACCTGCGCTGCCAGTTCATTGCGCTGATCGATATTTGTGGCGTCGACTACCCGTCGCGGCCCTATCGTTTTGATGTCGTCTATCATCTTCTGTCGCCGCGCCAGAACTTACGGATACGCATCAAAGTTGCCACCGATGAGGACACGCCGGTTCCATCGGCGACCCCAGTATATCCCGGGGCGGATTGGTATGAAAGAGAGACATACGATCTTTACGGAGTACTGTTCTCAGGCCATCCGGACCTTCGCCGGATTCTTACGGATTACGGTTTCGAAGGTCATCCGCTCCGCAAGGACTTTCCGCTCACCGGCTTCGTCGAGGTCCGTTACGATGATGAGGTCAAGCGGGTTGTCTATGAGCCCGTCGAGCTTCGACAGGAGTTCCGCAATTTCGACTTCCAGTCTCCCTGGGAAGGCACCGATTATGTGCTGCCTGGAGATGAGAAGGCAAAGGTGAATTGAGCCTTGATGTCACGAGCGGCATCAAGCCAGGAAACGAATAATGACTGAACATAGCGTCCGCAACTTCAACATCAACTTCGGCCCGCAGCATCCGGCAGCGCACGGGGTCCTGCGTCTTGTGCTGGAACTGGATGGCGAGGTGGTCGAACGTGTTGATCCGCACATCGGCCTCTTGCACCGAGGCACCGAGAAGCTGATGGAAGCCAAGACCTATTTGCAGGCTGTGCCATATCTTGATCGCCTCGACTACGTGGCGCCAATGAATCAGGAGCACGCTTACGCCCTTGCAATCGAGCGGCTGCTCGAAATCGAGGTGCCGAAGCGTGGGCAGCTTATTCGTGTCCTGTTTTCTGAAATTGGCCGCATTCTGTCGCATCTGTTGAATGTGACCACGCAGGCGATGGATGTCGGTGCATTGACGCCGCCTCTTTGGGGTTTTGAAGAGCGCGAAAAGCTGATGGTGTTTTATGAACGCGCTTCCGGTGCTCGCATGCATGCTGCGTATTTCCGTCCGGGTGGCGTTCACCAGGATTTGCCGGATCAGTTGGTGGAAGACATCGGCAAATGGTGCGATCCATTCCTGCAAACTGTCAAAAACCTTGACGATCTGATCACCCCCAATCGCATTTTCAAACAGCGTAATGTCGATATCGGCGTGGTAAAGCTGGATGACGCTTGGGCATGGGGATTCTCGGGCGTCATGGTCCGCGGTTCTGGTGCCGCATGGGATTTGCGCAAATCCCAACCTTATGAATGCTATTCGGAAATGGATTTCGACATCCCGATAGGCAAGAACGGCGATTGCTATGATCGTTATCTGATCCGCATGGAGGAAATGCGCCAATCAGTTCGCATAATGCGGCAGTGTGTGGATCAGTTGCTTGGCAAGGAGCGGGTAGGGCCAGTATCAAGCACGTCGGCGAAGATCGTTCCGCCGAAGCGTGGCGAGATGAAGCGTTCCATGGAAGCGCTAATCCACCATTTCAAGCTTTATACAGAAGGTTACCATGTGCCGGCTGGCGAGGTCTATGCGGCGGTAGAAGCGCCCAAGGGCGAGTTTGGCGTGTTCCTCGTCGCGGATGGTTCGAACAAGCCTTACCGGGTGAAACTGCGCGCGCCCGGTTTCGCCCACCTTCAAGCCATGGACTTCATGTGCCGCGGCCACATGCTTGCCGACGTCTCCGCAGTCCTCGGCTCGCTCGATATCGTATTTGGTGAGGTTGATCGTTAATGTCCGTCCGCCGTCTCGCAGAAGATGCCGTCCAGCCACAAGCCTTCGCGTTTAATCGCGAAAATAGCGCATGGGCGAAGCATGCCATCAAGAAATATCCCAAAGGTCGCGAGCAGTCGGCCGTCATTCCGCTATTGATGCGTGCGCAGGAACAAGATGGCTGGGTCACCAAGGCGGCTATAGAGCACGTCGCTACCATGCTCGACATGCCCCTGATCCGCGTTCTTGAAGTCGCGACATTCTATACACAGTTCCAGCTCAAGCCAGTCGGCACCAGGGCTCACATCCAGGTATGCGGTACCACGCCCTGCATGCTGCGCGGGTCGGAGGACCTGAAGAAGGTCTGCCAGCGCAAGATTCACCACGAGCAGTTTCACACCAACGAGACTGGAACACTCTCCTGGGAAGAGGTTGAGTGTCTCGGTGCCTGTGTCAACGCACCAATGATCATGGTGTTCAAAGACACATACGAAGATTTGACGCCGGAACGGTTGGAAGAAATCATCGACGCATTCGAAGCGGGCAACGGTGCTTCCGTGCCGGTAGGACCGCAAATTGAACGTACCTTTTCAGCGCCCCAGGGGCCGCTCACGTCACTGACCTCAAATGGCACTGCACAACCCGGATCCAGCTCTAAAGCCGCGCCGGAAGCAGTTGATATTCCACCATCAAACGCTGCAAAGCCTGTCACGCACGATGAGGCGACCAATGCCGCTATAAGGTCTCCGTCGCCGGCGAAAACGACAAAGGCGGCCGAAGCCACGACATCCAAGCCAGCCAGGGAGCCGGCGAGGGCCAGGACAATCAAGAATCCGCCGACCGTGGAGGGATCGCTTTCCGATAAGCCAGAGGTGCAGCCGGTTAAAGCCGCATCAGGTTCGCTCGCTGCCAAGGGCCGGCCGCCCGCGATTGAGAAGCCTGCGATAACGGATGATCTCAAGCTCATCTCTGGTGTCGATCATAAGATCGAAACCAACCTCCACGATCTTGGCATCTACACCTTCGCGCAGGTCGCCGCTTGGAAAAAAGCCGAGCGTGATTGGATCGATACCCATCTTGAGCTCAAGGGTGTTGTTGGACGTGAAGATTGGGTCAAACAAGCCAAAGCCTTAGCCAAGGGCGGCGAAGCGGAATACATCAGGGTTTTCGGCGAAAAGCCGGAATAATACAGTTTAGCGGATTTTCATGTTCCGCACGAATGGACGAAGAGTAGGATTGGTGCGAAATGCTTGCTGACAAGGACCGCATCTTCAACAATATCTACGGCATTCACGACAAGTCGTTGAAGGGCGTGATGTCGCGCGGCCACTGGGATGGCACCGCGGGGATCATTGCCAAGGGACGAGACTGGATCATCGACGAGATGAAAGCTTCGGGTCTGCGGGGACGCGGCGGCGCGGGGTTCCCGACTGGTCTCAAATGGTCGTTCATGCCGAAGGAAAGCGACGGCAGACCGCACTACCTTGTCGTGAACGCTGATGAATCCGAACCAGGGACCTGCAAAGACCGCGACATTCTGCGCCACGATCCCCATACGCTGATCGAGGGGTGTTTGATCGCTGGTTTCGCCATGGGTGCCCATACCTGCTACATTTATGTCCGAGGCGAGTATATCCGCGAGCGCGAAGCACTTCAGATCGCAATCGACGAGTGCTACGACGCCGGTCTCATCGGCAAGAACAACAAGAACGGCTGGGACTACGACATATTCGTACATCATGGTGCCGGAGCATATATCTGCGGTGAAGAAACAGCGCTGCTTGAAAGCCTTGAAGGCAAGAAGGGTCAGCCCCGGCTGAAGCCACCTTTTCCGGCGAATATGGGCCTGTATGGATGCCCGACGACCGTCAACAATGTTGAGTCGATCGCAGTTGCGCCGACAATCCTGCGTCGCGGGGCAGGTTGGTTTTCCAGCATTGGCCGACCGAACAATGTTGGCACCAAGCTGTTCATGATTTCGGGCCATGTCAACCGTCCGTGCACGGTCGAAGAAGCGATGGGCATAACGTTTCGCGAGTTGGTCGAGAAGCATGCTGGTGGTGTGAGGGGCGGTTGGGACAATCTGCTTGCCGTAATCCCGGGCGGTGCTTCATGTCCAGTCGTGCCTGCGGCCGACATCATAGACTGCCCCATGGACTTTGACGGGCTGCGAGCCGTGAAGTCGTCCTTCGGCACCGCAGCCGCGATCGTCATGGACAAGTCGACGGATATCGTCCGGGCAATCGCGCGAATCTCCTACTTCTTCAAGCACGAGAGCTGCGGTCAATGTACGCCATGCCGTGAAGGTACGGGCTGGATGTGGCGCGTCTTGGAGCGCATGGTGACTGGCAATGCGCAGAAGCGCGAAATCGAGATGTTGCTCGACGTCACGAAGCAGATCGAGGGCCATACGATATGCGCACTGGGTGACGCTGCTGCTTGGCCGGTTCAAGGTTTGATTCGCAATTTTCGTCCAGAAATCGAACGTCGTATTGATGAGTTTTCTCGCAACGCAGCCGCAAGCCCTGTGCTTGAAGCCGCGGAATAGGAAGGTCAATGCCAGACAACCTGAACAAACCCACTGGCGCGGATTGGGCGGCGTTAATGCCGAAACAGATGATTCCGGCTGCGAATCTCATGTCGCATCCTGTTGGTGCTGCCGCCGCCGTATCGGCGCTGGGTTTTGGTGTTGCCAGTCACATGCTGGGTCTTTGGGCAGGTATGATGGTTAGTGCGTTCGATATGAATTCCAGTTTCAAGCGTGAAACAAAGGATATATCCGGCGCGTTGCCGCATTCGCCCGATGTCGATGCGCTGAAAAACATTATCCGCGAGAAGGTCGGTACGGGTGCCGAGGAAATTGCGTCAACCGATACCCCGGCCGCGGCTCGATCGAACCCTCCAACGGATGTCGACGCAACAACACCGCATCCCAGGCGTGAAGTGGCGGTTGCTGCAGACGATCTCAAGCAGATTTCCGGCATCGGTCCGAAGCTGGAAAAAGTCTTGAACGGCCTGGGTATCCTGACATATGCCCACATTGCCGCGTGGTCGTCTGACGATTTGGCCAGGATCGACGATCAGTTAAAGCTCAACGGGCGGGTTTCGCGAGACGATTGGGTCGGGCAGGCGCGTAAGCTGTGCGCTGCAGGTCAACAATAGTTGGTCCAGCGAATGCTGGAATGAAATGGATATTTCGGCTGCCAAGCAGGAATATCGGTTAGAAAATGCGGAATGTTCCGCGAGGTTGGACAGACGATGGCGAAGATCAAAGTCGACGGTAGGGAAATCGAGGTACCCGATCACTATACGCTTCTGCAGGCAGCAGAAACGGCAGGTGCGGAAGTGCCGCGTTTCTGTTTCCATGAGCGTTTGTCGATCGCCGGCAATTGCCGCATGTGCCTGATCGAAGTCAAAGGCGGACCGCCGAAGCCGGCCGCGTCTTGCGCCATGGGCGTGCGCGATCTGCGACCGGGCCCGAATGGCGAAACACCGGAGATTTTCACCAACACACCCATGGTCAAGAAGGCCCGCGAAGGTGTGATGGAATTCCTTTTGATCAACCACCCGCTGGATTGTCCGATCTGTGATCAGGGCGGAGAGTGCGATCTTCAGGACCAGGCGATGGCTTTCGGTGTCGATTCATCCCGCTATAGGGAAAACAAACGCGCCGTCGAAGACAAATATATCGGGCCACTCGTCAAGACTATCATGACGCGTTGCATTCACTGCACGCGTTGCGTTAGGTTTACCACGGAAGTTGCCGGTATTTCCGAGCTGGGCCTTATCGGTCGCGGTGAAGATGCGGAGATCACCACCTATCTCGAACATGCGATGACATCGGAGCTACAGGGAAATGTGATCGACCTTTGCCCGGTCGGCGCACTGACTTCGAAGCCCTACGCGTTTCAAGCGCGTCCCTGGGAATTGAGCAAGACCGAGTCCATCGACGTCATGGACGCGGTTGGATCGGCTATTCGTGTCGATACGCGGGGCCGTGAAGTGATGCGAATTCTTCCTCGGGTGAATGAGCAGGTGAATGAGGAGTGGATTTCCGACAAGACCCGCTTCATCTGGGACGGCCTGCGCACGCAGCGCCTCGACAGGCCCTATATCCGCAGGGACGGCCGCCTGGTTGCGGCAAGCTGGCCGGAGGCATTCGATGCAATCAAGGCAGCCGTGTCGAAGACAAAGGGTAGCAAGATCGGCGCAATTGCCGGTGATCTTGCAACTGTCGAAGAAATGTACGCGCTCAAGCTGCTGATGCAGTCGCTCGGATCTGCCAGTATCGATGCGCGGCAGGATGGTTCGGTACTCAGCACCGCCAACGGGCGCGCTACCTATATCTTCAACCCGGCAATCGACGGTATCGAACTTGCTGATGCGATACTCATCATCGGCTCCAATCCGCGGTTTGAGGCGTCGCTGCTCAATGCCCGTATCCGCAAACGGTGGCGGGCAGCAGGCACGCCAATCGCTGTGATCGGAGAACAAGCTGATCTGCGTTATAAATATGAATATCTTGGAAGCGGTCCCGAGACCCTCGCGGACCTGGCCAGCGGCTCTCTGAAATTCCTGTCGGTGCTGAAGAAGGCCCAGAACCCGATGGTTATCATTGGCCAGGGCGCACTTGCCCGCGCTGATGGTGACGCGGTGCTCGGTCTTGCCGCCAAGATTGCAGCCGACAGCGGGGCACTGAGTGCTGAATGGAACGGCTTCGGTGTTGTCCATACGGCGGCGAGCCGCGTCGGCGCGCTCGACATCGGCTTTGTGCCAGGCGAGGGCGGGAAAACCGTTGCCGAGATGAGGAGTGCGCTGGACGTGCTGTTCCTGCTCGGTGCTGACGAATTGAACTGGGAGAAAAAAAGCAAGGCGTTCGCGGTTTACATCGGCACGCATGGCGACCAGGGCGCACACAACGCTGACGTGATTCTTCCAGGTGCGGCATATACCGAAAAGTCTGGCACATACGTCAACACGGAAGGCCGTGTGCAGATGACGAGTCGAGCTGGATTTGCTCCGGGTAATGCCAAGGAAGATTGGGCAATCCTCCGCGCCTTGTCCGATGTTCTGGGCAAGAAACTGCCTTTCGACTCGCTCGCGGCCCTGCGTTCTGTCCTGTACGGGGAATATCCGCATCTCGCGGCTGTCGACCAGATCGAGGCTGGCGATCCTGCCGATATCGCGAGGCTGGGCAATGGATCGGGGATCTTCGAACGGGCAGCCTTCGAATCGCCTGTGAAGGATTTCTACTTGACCAATCCGATTGCCCGCGCATCAGCCGTCATGGCCGAATGTTCCGCGTTGGCAAAGGACGGCTTCAAGCAGGCGGCCGAATAGGCCGGAAAGACATCGATATGGAACAACTTTTTGCAATCTACGTCCTGCCGCTCCTGATCATTCTGGGGAAGTCAGTGTTGATGCTGGTGGTGATGCTGTTGATCATCGCCTATCTGCTTTATGCGGATCGCAAGATCTGGGCCGCGGTTCAGTTGCGTCGCGGGCCTAACGTCGTTGGTCCGTTCGGTTTGCTGCAGTCGTTCGCCGACCTATTGAAATTCGTCGTCAAGGAGCCGATCATCCCGTCGGGCGCCAACAAGGGCATTTTCCTGCTTGCACCGCTGGTTTCCTCTGTTCTTGCCATGGCAGCATGGGCGGTCATTCCGGTCAACGAAGGTTGGGCGGTCGCCAATGTCAATGTTGGTATCCTCTATGTTCTCGCCATTTCCTCGCTGGAGGTCTACGGCGTGATCATGGCCGGTTGGGCATCCAATTCGAAATATCCGTTCCTTGGCGCGCTTCGCTCCGCGGCGCAGATGGTGTCGTACGAAGTCTCTATCGGTTTCGTGATCGTGACCGTGTTGCTGTGCGTAGGTTCGTTGAACCTGACGGACATCGTAAACTCTCAGAGGGATGGCTTGGGAACGATCGTGGGCCTGCCAAACTCGTTTCTTGACTGGCACTGGCTCGGTCTGTTCCCGATGTTCATCATCTTCTTCATTTCGGCGCTTGCTGAAACCAACCGGCCGCCGTTCGATCTCGTAGAGGCGGAATCGGAACTGGTTGCCGGGCACATGATCGAATATTCGTCGACCGCTTTCCTTCTCTTCTTCCTCGGAGAGTATGTGGCTATTACGCTGATGTGCGCGTTGACAACCATTCTCTTCCTCGGCGGGTGGCTGCCACCAGTTGATGTGTGGTTCCTTAACTGGGTGCCGGGCGTCATCTGGTTCCTGCTCAAGCTGTTCTTCTGTTTCTTCATGTTTGCCATGGTGAAGGCGTTCGTTCCTCGCTACCGCTACGACCAGTTGATGCGCCTTGGATGGAAGGTGTTTCTTCCAATCTCGCTCTTCATGGTCATCGCAACAGCCGCCTTCCTTAAGATTACGGGGCTTACGCCATGAGTTCTCTCGCACAAGCTGCCAAGTCGCTCCTGCTTATGGAGTTTGTCGGCGCCTTCTTCTTGTCCATGCGGCAGTTCTTTGCGCCGAAGGCAACATTGAACTATCCCTATGAAAAGGGACCGCTGAGCCCGAGGTTTCGCGGTGAGCATGCCTTGAGGCGTTATCCCAATGGGGAAGAACGCTGCATTGCATGCAAACTTTGCGAGGCGATCTGCCCGGCGCAGGCCATCACTATTGAAGCCGGACCACGCCGCAATGACGGTACGCGCCGCACTGTGCGTTACGATATCGACATGGTGAAATGCATTTATTGCGGGTTTTGCCAGGAAGCGTGCCCGGTCGATGCAATTGTGGAAGGTCCTAATTTCGAGTTTGCAACGGAGACTCGTGAGGAACTCTACTATGATAAGGAGCGGCTGCTCGCAAACGGCGACCGCTGGGAACGTGAACTGGCGCGTAATATCGCTTTGGACGCGCCATACCGCTAAGACAACAACTGCGCGCTTGTGTCTTGCTCGGGGTGCTTCTACCAGCGGGTAACATGCGTTAAGAGGCTGCGAAAACGCGGGAACGCGTGGATCGTTTTGAAATGGCAGGAAGACCTGCCGGAATGGAAATCGGGGGAACCCATGTTGACAGGTATCGCGGCGGCGTTTTTCTATCTCTTCGCCTTTATAACCGTCGCCAGCGCATTCATGGTGATTGCGGCACGTAATCCCGTGCACTCCGTGTTGTTCTTGATTCTGGCTTTTTTCAATGCGGCAGGCTTGTTTCTTTTGACCGGCGCCGAGTTCCTCGCGATGATCCTTTTGGTTGTCTACGTCGGAGCGGTAGCGGTCCTGTTCCTCTTTGTTGTAATGATGCTGGATGTTGATTTCGCTGAACTTAAGAGTGGCGCACTTCAATATGCACCGATAGGCGCACTGGTCGGTCTTATCCTTGCAGCTGAACTGATCATCGTCCTGGGTGGTTCCGTTTTTGCGCCGAAACTCGGAACAGTGGCCTTCCAGCCAACGCCCGACATTGCAACGCGCACCAATACGGCGGCGCTCGGCGATATCCTTTATACTGACTACATTTATTTCTTCCAGATTGCCGGCCTGGTCCTGTTGGTTGCGATGATCGGTGCCATTGTGCTGACGCTTCGCCATAAGCCGAACATCAAGCGTCAATCCATTTCGGATCAGGTCGCACGCACGCCTGCAACTGCGATCGAGGTCAAACAGGTTGAAACAGGCAAGGGCCTAACAGAGGTATCATGATGGAAATCGGTATCGCACATTTTCTGACGGTTTCTGCCCTGCTGTTTACGCTCGGGATTTTCGGAATTTTCCTCAATAGGAAGAATGTCATCGTCATTCTGATGTCCGTTGAATTGATCCTGCTTGCAGTCAACCTGAACTTCGTGGCGTTTTCTGCCGCGCTGGGCGATCTCGTTGGCCAGATCTTTGCACTGTTTGTTCTGACCGTCGCCGCCGCAGAAGCGGCGATTGGTCTTGCTATTCTCGTCGTTTTCTACCGCAATCGTGGGTCGATTGCCGTGGAAGACGTCAACATGATGAAAGGTTGACGGGGGCATGCTGTATCTGGCGATTGTCTTCCTTCCACTGCTGGGGTTCTTGATCGCGGGTCTATTTGGCTCGTCGATCGGCGCAAAGGCCAGCGAATATATAACGACCGGCCTGCTGATCATCTGCGCCGTCCTTTCATGGATTGCGTTTGGAACTGTGGCACTCGGCCATGCCGAAGCTTTTAAAGTTCCGGTCATGCGTTGGGTGGAGTCCGGTTCGCTGAGCTTTGACTGGTCTCTGCGCATTGATACCCTGACGGCTGTGATGCTGGTCGTCGTCAATACCGTGTCTGCGCTGGTTCACACCTATTCAATCGGGTACATGCATCATGACCCGAACCGCCCCCGTTTCTTCGCGTATCTTTCGCTTTTCACCTTCGCCATGCTGATGCTGGTGACCGGAGATAATCTCGTCCAAATGTTCTTCGGCTGGGAAGGGGTCGGTCTGGCCTCCTATCTACTCATCGGATTTTGGTTCAAGAAACCATCGGCCAATGCAGCGGCGATGAAGGCTTTCATCGTCAATCGCGTCGGCGATTTTGGTTTCCTGCTGGGTATATTCGCACTCTTCGTTCTGTTCGATACGGTGCAGTTCGACACATTGTTCGCGGCGGCAAGAGAGTATCTTCCGGCAGAGGGCGCCGAGAGCTCGGTCGTACTGAACTTCCTTGGTTATGCACTCGACAAGCAGGGCGCGATCACCATCACGTGCCTGTTGCTCTTCATGGGTGCGATGGGTAAGTCCGCGCAGTTCCTTTTGCACACCTGGCTTCCCGACGCGATGGAAGGCCCCACACCCGTCTCGGCGTTGATCCACGCGGCGACCATGGTCACCGCCGGCGTATTTATGGTCGCGCGGCTGTCGCCAATCTTCGAACTTTCACACACTGCCCTGATCTTCGTGACGTTTATCGGCGCGACCACGGCATTCTTTGCGGCCACGATTGGTCTGGTCCAGAACGATATCAAGCGCGTGATCGCTTATTCCACCTGCTCGCAACTTGGTTACATGTTCGTGGCCCTGGGGCTCGGTGCTTATGGCGCTGGCATCTTCCACCTGTTCACTCACGCTTTCTTCAAGGCGCTGCTGTTCCTTGGTGCAGGTTCCGTCATTCACGCTGTCTCTGATGAGCAGGACATGCGCCACATGGGCGGCCTGCGCACGTTGATTCCAAAAACGTACTGGATGATGATTGTCGGTACTGTTGCGCTGACGGGTCTCGGGATACCCGGCACAGTCATCGGTACGGCCGGGTTCTTCTCCAAGGACATGATCATCGAATCGGCTTTTGCGTCGCACAGCCCCATGGCCAGCTATGCCTTCATCCTTCTCGTCGTAGCGGCGATTTTCACCAGCTTTTACTCATGGCGTCTGATCTTCATGACTTTCCACGGAAAGCCGCGCGCCAGCCACGACGTGATGCATCATGTGCACGAATCACCCTATGTGATGCTGGTCCCGCTGTTCATTCTCGCTGCGGGCGCCCTGTTCGCCGGCGTCATGTTCCGCGAATATTTCTTCGGCCATGAATATCTCGAGTTTTGGAAAGGCGCGATCTTCACCGGGCCGGAAAACGAGATCCTCGAAGAGCATCATCACGTTCCGTTCCTCGTTGCCCTTTCGCCATTCCTTGCAATGGCTGCTGGGTTCGTGGTCGCCTGGTATTTCTACATACGCTCGCCGGAAACTCCAAAGCGGCTTGCAGCCCAGCATCCGGGTCTCTATCAGTTCCTGCTCAACAAATGGTATTTCGACGAACTATATGACTTTCTGTTCGTGCGCCCGGCCAAGGCTCTCGGCCGGTTCCTGTGGAAGCGGGGCGATGGCTGGCTGATCGACGGGCATGGCCCTGACGGAATATCTGCCCGGGTTGTCGACGTCACCAACAGGGTGGTGCGCCTGCAGTCCGGTTACCTCTATCACTATGCGTTCGCGATGCTCATCGGGGTCGCCGCACTCGTCACGTGGATGATGCTCGGGAGCAATTTCTGATGACCGACTGGCCAATTCTTTCCACTGTCACTTTCCTGCCCTTGGTCGGTGCCCTTCTTGTTCTGTTGATCCGGGACGATAGCGATGCGGCACGCCGCAACATTCGCAACGTGACGCTGTGGACCACGATCATCACATTCCTGCTCTCACTGCCGATCTGGCTTTACTTCGATAATGCCCAGGCAGGTTTTCAATTCGTCGAGAAAGCAGACTGGCTCGACTCCGGCATTTCCTACCATATGGGCGTCGACGGCATCTCGATGCTATTCGTCATACTGACCACGTTCCTGATGCCTTTGTGCATTCTTGCAAGTTGGGAAGCCATACAGACTCGCGTCAAGGAATATATGATTGCGTTTCTGGTGCTCGAAACGCTGATGATCGGTGTTTTCTGCGCTCTGGATATCGTGCTCTTTTACGTGTTCTTCGAGGCAGTTCTCGTTCCGATGTTCATCATCATCGGCGTTTGGGGCGGCAAGAGGCGCGTTTACGCCAGCTTCAAATTCTTCCTCTATACCTTGCTTGGCTCGGTGCTGATGCTGCTGGCCATCATGGCAATGTACTGGCAGGCCGGCACGACCGACATTCCAACTCTGCTGGCGCATAAGTTCCCCGTCTCGATGCAGACGTGGCTTTGGTTGGCTTTCTTCGCCTCGTTTGCTGTCAAAATGCCGATGTGGCCGGTGCATACCTGGCTGCCGGACGCCCACGTGGAGGCGCCCACAGCCGCTTCCGCCATCCTCGCCGGGATACTCTTGAAACTGGGCGGCTATGGCTTCATTCGCTTTTCGCTGCCGATGTTTCCCATTGCGTCAGCAGATTTCGCGCCGCTGATTTACACACTTTCAGTCGTCGCGATCGTTTACACGTCGCTCGTCGCGCTGATGCAGGAAGATATCAAGAAACTGATCGCCTATTCCTCCGTAGCTCACATGGGTTATGTGACCATGGGTATATTTGCAGCGAACGAGCAGGGCATCCAAGGCGCCATTTTCCAGATGCTCTCACACGGGCTGGTGTCCAGCGCCTTGTTCCTCTGCGTCGGCATTGTCTACGACCGCACCCATACGCGCGAAATCTCGGCATATGGCGGGCTGGTCAACAACATGCCGAAATATGCTGTAGTATTCATGATTTTCACGATGGCCAACGTTGGTCTGCCCGGCACATCAGGGTTTATCGGCGAGTTCCTGACCTTGTTCGGCGTTTTCCGTGTCAATACCTGGGTTGCTCTGTTTGCGACGTCGGGCGTCATCTTCTCCGCAGCTTACGCGCTCTGGCTCTATCGCCGCGTCATATTCGGCTCGCTGGACAAGGAAAACTTGAAAGCGCTTCTTGACATGACGCCGCGTGAGAAGGCGGTAATCTATCCCTTGGTGATCCTCACCATTTTCTATGGCGTTTATCCCATGCCGATCCTGGACGCGACAGCGAGCTCGGTTCACGCCCTTATCAACCAATACAACAATGCGCTGTCCTCAGCCGCCACGCTCGCGCTGAAATAGCAGGAAGAGGCCAACCGAGATGATTGCCAACTTGACGCTTATGGCTCCTGAACTGCTGATCACAGCGGGTGCATTGGCTCTTCTGATGATTGGAGCGTTTTCCGGTGAGAGGGCATATTCGCTGGTCAACGGCCTGACGGTTGCTATTTTGCTGGTTGCTCTGGCATTGGTCGTGCTTTTTCCACAGGACGGGCACGTGTTCGGGCGGGCTTTTGTCACGGATCCGTTTTCCCGCTTTATGAAGGTTTTGACCTTGGTCGGGTCTGTGGTGACGCTTGTCATGTCCGTTGGCTTCGCGAAATCTGAGAAATTCGACAAGTTCGAGTTCCCGATCCTGGCTCTCTTGGCGACCCTCGGCATGCTGTTGATGATATCGGCCAATGATACGCTGTCGCTGTATCTAGGTCTGGAACTGCAATCGCTGGCGCTCTACGTGGTGGCTGCCATCAATCGCGACAGCGTCAGATCAACGGAAGCCGGTCTTAAATACTTCGTGCTCGGCGCATTGTCGTCCGGAATGCTGCTTTACGGCATCTCATTGGTTTATGGATTTACCGGACATACAGGGTTCGAGGCGATTGCGCAGGCGCTCGGCAGCTCTGATCGGCAGCTAGGCGTGGTATTTGGCCTCGTGTTCATCTTTGCAGGCCTTGCTTTCAAGATTTCGGCAGTGCCATTTCACATGTGGACGCCTGATGTATATGAAGGTGCGCCAACTCCGGTGACGGCATTCTTCGCGACAGCACCGAAGATGGCGGCTATGGCACTGCTTACGCGCGTCGCCGTGGAAACCTTCCAGCCCATCACCCAAGACTGGCAGCAGATTATCGTTTTCATTGCGATCGCATCTATGGTTCTCGGCGCTTTTGCCGCTATCGGTCAAAGCAACATCAAACGTCTGATGGCCTATTCGTCGATCAGCCACATGGGCTATGCCTTGGTCGGGCTTTCCGCTGGCACGCTTGTCGGTGTCCGCGGGGTTGCGATCTATATGTTGATCTATCTGGTCACGACACTGGGAACATTTGCGTTCATCCTCGCCATGCGCCGGAAGGACGGTAATGTCGAGCAGATTGGTGATCTTGCCGGACTGTCCCGGACCAATCCCATCATGGCGACTATCCTGACAATTCTGATGTTCTCTCTTGCCGGCATCCCACCGCTCGCTGGTTTCTGGGGCAAGTGGTATACGTTCCTTGCAGCCATGCAGGCCAATCTTTATGCCCTCGCTATCATCGGTATCGTGGCTTCGGTTGTCGGCGCGTTTTACTATCTGCGCATTATCAAGATCATGTGGTTCGATGAGCCGGTGGGCGCGTTCGTTCCAGTAGCTGGTGAACTGCGGCTCGTGCTCGGCGTCTCTGGGTTGCTGGTGCTGTTCTATGTCCTGATCGGCGGACCTGTCGGCACGTTTGCGGAAGCTGCCGCCAAGACCTTTTTCTAAACGTAGATGGGCTTTTCACTCTCTCCTCTAGCACAGCAAAACGGCTTTCGACTGGAAGCATTCGAGACGGTTGGCTCGACGAACGCAGTCGCTCTGGAGCGGGCGCAGGCGGGAGATGCGGGGAAGCTATGGGTGGTTTCCAAGCAGCAAGAGAGTGGTCGTGGACGGCGGGGCCGTGCTTGGGCAACGTCGCATGGCAATCTCGCGGCCTCGCTTTTGCTGGTCGGGCACTTCGAACTTAAAACAGCAGCTACGCTGGGCTTTGTCGCCGGCCTTTCACTGGCCGATGCCTTGGATGCCGTCTGCCCGGCGACAGGATTCAAAGTCGGTTTTGACGGAGCGGAAAAATACGAAGGGGGCAAATCTGCTCTGCGAGTTGAACTGAAATGGCCGAATGATCTTCTTGCAGACGGAGCCAAGCTCGCTGGTATTCTCCTTGAATCCACGCAACTCCCGGACAATCGCTTGGCGATTGTTGTCGGCATTGGCGTCAATGTGGCCGTCTATCCGGACGACGTCCCTTATCCAGCCACGTCACTGATGAAACTCGGGGCAGAGTGTGACGCTGAGACCCTTTTTCTTGCGCTGTCGGACGCTTGGGAAGAAAACAGCAGAATATGGGGCGGCGGCCGGGGTTTGGCGGAAATACGCAAGCGATGGCTCGCGCGTGCTGCCGGGATCGGTAGTGAGGTCGCGGTGCGAGTCGACGGAACGGTGCTGCGTGGTATATTCGAGACGATTGATGAAGACTGTCGCTTCGTTATTCGCGACAATGAAGGTGAACGCATAAGGATCGCTGCCGGTGACGTTCATTTTGGTGCAGTGGCGTCGGCGAGCGCTGAATAGTTCTAGTTTAGGAGTATAAATGGCCAATTCCGATCAAGTGGAACTTGTTTTCCTGCCATTAGGTGGAGTCGGCGAGATCGGTATGAACTTGGCCATGTATGGCTATGGTCCGGCGCATAAGCGTGAATGGGTTGTGGTGGACATTGGTGTGAGCTTCGCTGGCCCTGATCTCCCTGGTGCGGATCTTGTTCTGCCTGATATTCGCTTCTTGCAAGCGGAACGCCGCAACCTGAAAGGTATCGTAATCACCCACGCGCATGAGGATCATTACGGTGCTCTGCTTGACCTGTGGCCGATGCTGAATGTTCCCGTCTATGCTACCCCCTTCGCCGCAGGCTTGATCGCTGCCAAGCGCCAGTCGGAACCCGGTGCCCCGAACATACCGGTAACGATCTATCGTGCCGGCGAAACATTCAACGTAGGGCCATTCGAGTTCGAAGCCATTGCGGTCACGCATTCCATTCCCGAACCGGTCTCGCTCGCGATCAAGACGCCACTCGGAACGGTCATCCACACCGGCGACTGGAAAATGGACCCCGAGCCGTCACTTGGGCCACTTATCAATGGAGCGCGGTTTCGCGCGCTTGGCGACGAGGGCGTGCTCGCGATGATGTGCGATTCAACCAACGCCCTGCGCGAAGGGGAATCGCCGTCCGAACGCGAGGTTGGCGAGAGCTTGCGTGAGATCATAGAAAATGCCCGCGGTCGCGTGGCGATAACGACATTCTCGTCCAATGTCGGGCGTATTCGCTCAATAGCGCTTGCGGCACGCGATGCAGGCAGGCAAACGCTGGTGCTCGGCCGGTCCATGAAGCGGATGATCGATGTAGCAAGCGAGCTTGGTTATCTCGATGGCGTCCCGGAATTTCTCTCTGAAGACGACTACGGGTACATTCCTCGCGAAAACATGGTCATTATCCTGACTGGCAGCCAGGGCGAACCGCGAGCGGCGCTGGCCAAGCTAGCCCGCGATGAAATGCGCAACGTCGCATTGTCGGCGGGTGACACCGTGATCTACTCGTCCCGCCCAATTCCCGGCAACGAAAAGCCGATTATCGACACCAAGAACTTATTGATCGAGCAGGGCATCCATATCATTTCCGATGGCGATCAATTGGTACATGTCTCCGGTCATCCACGCCGAAACGAACTGAAACGCATGTATGAGTGGGTGCGTCCGCGTATCCTCGTGCCGGTCCATGGTGAGGCGGCTCATCTGGTCGGGCAGGGCTCGCTGGCCGCGATGGCGGGAATTCCCGAAGTACCGCAGGTTCGCAATGGCGACGTCTTGCGGCTCGCGCCGGGCAGAGCCGAAATTATTGACCAAGCGCCATTTGGGCGATTGTTCAAAGATGGCAAGCTGATTGGCGATGAGGAGGAGGTTGGCATTGTCGAGCGCCGCAAGCTGTCTTACGTCGGCCATGTTGCCGTCTCTATGCTGCTCGACGAAAAGTACAACATCATGGAAGATCCGGAGGTGGTTCCGATGGGTCTTCCTGAGAGCGATGCGGAAGGCGAGCTGCTTGAGGATTTGCTGTACGATGCAGCCGTGAGCGCAGTGCAGAGCATCCCGCGCGAGAAACGTAGAGATATTACCATGGTGCGTGAAGCTGTCCGTCGGGCGGTGCGAGCCGCCGCCAATGAGGTCTGGGGCAAGAAGCCGGTCGTCACGGTTTTCGTGACCAGGCCCTGACGATGTTGGGTCGTCTCAACCATGTGGCGATTGCCGTGCCTGATCTGGAAGCAGCGTCGGCGATCTATCGCGATACACTTGGCGCCAGATTGACCCAGCCCCAAGGTTTGCCTGAACACGGCGTCACCGTCGTATTCATCGACGTCGGCAACACCAAGATCGAATTGTTGGAACCTTTGGGTGCTCAGTCGCCGATTGACGCATTCCTGGCAAAGAACCCGTCAGGCGGCATCCATCACATCTGCTACGAAGTGCCCGATATTCTTGCCGCTCGCGATCGGTTAAAAGAGCAGGGCGCACGGATTCTTGGTGATGGTCAACCGAAGATTGGTGCACATGGCAAACCGGTCCTCTTCCTTCATCCAAAGGATTTTAGCGGGACGTTGATCGAACTGGAGCAGGAGTGAATGCCCATCGCAACCGGAATGGCGGTCTATTTCATCTTTTGGTGGCTCACCCTCTTCACGGTGCTGCCGATCGGTCTCCGCACGCAGGCTGACGAAGACGATGTCACATTGGGTACAGTTCCGAGTGCGCCTCACAAGCACCGCATGGGCCGCGTTTTCCTGGTCACAACGATTATCTCAGCCCTTATTTTCGCGGTGTTTTACATTGTGAACGAGAAACTCGGGTACGGCGTCAACAATCTGCCGGTCTTGTATCCCAGGCTGGACTGACTCTTATTTGCCTGTTGTGGTCTGATAATGAGGGGTGCTAATATTGGTCAGCCCCTGGATCAACCCAATGATGCCTCCGAGACTCCACGCGATTGTGAGCAAGGATAATCCTGGCGCTACCGGCATTCTAAATAATTGTACTATCACTTTGAGAAGGCGGGCAGCAATTGAGCCTGGAAGTCGGAAAAGAGTAGCTTTTTTGCGATTTACCAATTTTGTTTTCACTTCAATCGCACAATGATTGCGGCTGCGTCTAAAGTGATAAGATAATGTTAGACGCTCGGTGGCGATCGTGTCAAAGACAACTGCTCTAGGGGCCCACCCTGTTTTCGCGACCAACTTTTTGGATTCGCGATAGAGCCGCCAATCCTCTCCGCCGTTAAGACCCAACGTTTCATCGAACCGCAATCCGGTCGAGCGGAAAAACGAAAGATTACCCATCCAATTGTTGGTTGCGAGGCGCAGCTCACCGGCACCACCCTGGTCTCTGACGAAATCTGCCTTCCGTTCATCCTTCTGCACTTTGATGTTCAAACCGTTCCAAAGCAGTTGTTTCCATCGTGAGATGTTGTTCATCGGCGCGAGGCGCACAGGGCCTCCTACGATATCAAGATCAAGGGCGTCCCGCTCCGTCAGAAGTTCGGTCAGCCAGTTTGGATCAACCGTTTCATCGTCATCTGCAAACGTAAGCAGATCGCAGCCAGTGGATATTGCATTGTCGAGCACGCGGTTACGGACGAACGAGATGCCGAGGCGGGATTCGGTTTCGTAGCGAACGACAGAGTTCGGAACCTTGGCTCGAAACCGGTCGACGATGCCATGAACCGTCGCCGTCGCGCTATTTTCTATAATGACATATTCCAGTTTAACATTCGCTGGAATCGCCATCATAGCGTATGAGTCGAGGAGGGCCTGCAGCATGATGGGACGATTGCGGGTAACTGTTCCCACGCAAATTGTACGCAAATGTTCGGTCATTGAAATATCAGCCTGAAAATTTGAAAAACAAGATTGAATAAAATGGTGTGTTTAATGCTTAAATAGTGCGCAGCCTGTCAGAGCGTACCTGGAATTCTGTTCGAAACGCGGTCGCGAATTAGTTTCTGGCAATCAAAAAAGACAAAGAGCTTCTGCTCGCAACAAAATATGACTCGGTACATAAACGAAGACAAAAAAAATGCAAGGCTTTCACCTTGCATTTTAAGTATCGCGTCTGACCAGATCCACTTGCGTGGCGGCTGCGGAAAACCGCGCCTAGGTCACATCCTCCCAAGACTTTGACCGCGTAGGAAAGCAGAAATATTCTTACTTTCTCCTTATGATTAAAAAAATAGCGGAGTGCCTGCGGAATGTCACGAAAAATATTCGGTCTCGTCATTTTTTGCTTACAATTCCGGCAGGGTGGTAAACCCCACGGAAATTCCGGTCCGCTTCATTTGGCGATACGGGTTCCCAATCAGGTGTGAAGTAGGTAAGAAACATCGACTTGCACTTGGTTTTGCCTGATTCTTCAAGCACTCAGGCAATGTTCAATTTGGTGACCTTTTATGCGGCTTTCCCGTTACTTTTTACCCATACTCAAAGAAAACCCTAAAGAGGCGGAGATCGTCTCCCACCGTCTTATGCTGCGGGCAGGGCTGATCCGGCAGGAATCTGCAGGCATTTACGCCTGGTTGCCGGCGGGTCTGCGCATTCTTAACAAGGTAAGCGCCATTATCCGCGAAGAGCAGAATCGTTCGGGTGCCATCGAGCTTCTGATGCCGACAATCCAGTCGGCCGACCTGTGGCGAGAAAGCGGGCGCTACGACGCCTATGGCGATGAGATGTTGCGTATAAAGGACCGCGGCGATCGCGACATGCTGTACGGGCCGACAAACGAGGAAATGATTACGGAGATTTTCCGGGCCTACGTGAAATCTTACAAGGACTTGCCGCTCAATCTTTATCACATTCAGTGGAAGTTCCGCGACGAACGCCGCCCGCGGTTTGGCGTGATGCGCTCGCGCGAATTCCTCATGAAGGATGCCTATTCGTTCGATCTTGATTTTGAAGGCGCCAAGGCTGCTTACAACCGCATGTTCGTTGCCTATCTGCGGACATTTTCGCGCCTTGGGATCAAGGTGATCCCGATGCGCGCTGACACTGGCCCGATCGGCGGTGAGCTTAGCCATGAGTTCATTATCCTGGCAGAGACCGGCGAAAGCCAGGTTTTCTGTGATCGTGCCTATCTTGGGCTCCCTGTCCCGGGGCCAGATACCGACTTTGACGATGATGCGCAGATTGCGGATATCGTTACCCGGTGGACCACGCCCTACGCGGCAACTGACGAAATGCATGATGAGGCGGCGTGGAGCAAGCTGAATGGGGCCGATCAACTTGCTGCGCGCGGCATCGAGGTGGGCCACATTTTCCATTTCGGCACCAAATATTCGGAACCGATGGGCGCGAAGGTCACAGGGCCAGACGGTAAGGATCACCCCGTCTCGATGGGTTCGTATGGCATCGGCCCATCACGTGTGATTGCTGCTATTATCGAAGCGTCACACGATGAGAACGGCATCATCTGGCCGAAGGCAGTTGCACCCTTCGGTGCTGGCATCATCAACATGAAGCCCGGTGATGCGGGATGCGATGCCGTATCGATGAAAGTATATGAGGCACTCACCAATGCCGGCCTCGAACCCTTGCTTGATGATACCGACGATCGTCCCGGTGCTAAGTTCGCGACGATGGACCTGATCGGGCTGCCAATTCAGGTAATTATCGGCCCTCGCGGCGTGCTTGCCGGCGAGGTAGAGGTCAAGAACCGGGCGACGGGTGAACGTCAAACCCTGAGTACCGAGGCCGCAATCAACATGCTGGCGGGCGTTCAGGCAGGGATTTCATGAGCGAAAAGCCAGCCACCGCGCCGAACGGCTCCAAGCCGTTCTCCGCCTATGAGCGGATGATCGCCTGGCGCTATTTGCGTGCTCGGCGTAAGGAAACTTTCATATCCGTCATTGCCGGGTTCTCGTTCACCGGCATCATGCTCGGCGTCGCCACGCTTATCATTGTCATGGCGGTTATGAACGGCTTCCGCGCGGAGCTTCTAACGCGCATTCTCGGTATCAACGGCCATGTCATCATGCAACCGATGGACAGGCCGCTTGACGATTTCGACGTCGTCATAAAGCGCATTGATGCAGTATCGGGTGTCTCGTTTGCCATTCCTGTCGTGGAAGGACAGGTCCTGGCCAAAGGGAATGTCGCCGCAGGAGCCGGTGCGCTGGTGCGGGGCCTGCGCGAGGAAGATATCGCGAAGCTCCAGCTCGTATCCAAGAACGTACGGCAGGGCACGTTCGAGGGTTTCAACACCGGCGGCGGAGTCGCGATAGGCACGCGAATGGCGGAGAACATGGGCCTTGGGCTTGGTGACAGATTGAGTTTGATTTCTCCCGACGGGGATGTCACGGCGTTTGGCACGACGCCCCGCGTCAAATCCTACCCCGTGACTGCGATCTTCGAGATCGGCATGTCGGAATACGACGCCTCGATTGTTCTTATGCCGCTCGATGAGTCGCAGCTCTTCTTCAATCAGGAGAACAAGGTTCAATCTATCGAAATATTCGTCGACAATCCTGACAACGTCGACGCCTTGAAAAAGCCGATCGAAGATGCGGCTCAGCGGTCGGTCATGTTGACGGACTGGCGCCAGCGCAATCAGACGTTCTTTTCGGCCCTGCAGGTCGAGCGGAACGTCATGTTCATGATATTGACGCTGATCGTGCTTGTTGCCGCGCTGAATATCATCTCGGGCCTGATCATGCTGGTCAAGGACAAGGGCCATGACATTGCGATCCTGAGAACGATGGGCGCGACACGAAACTCGATCCTTCGCATCTTTTTGATGACCGGTGCTGCAATCGGCGTCACCGGGACGATAGCGGGTGTGGTGCTCGGAATTGTCGTTTGTCTGAATGTCGAGCGAATCAGAGAGTTCTTTTCATGGCTCTCGGGAACGACCCTGTTCAATCCGGAGCTCTATTTCTTGAGTACATTGCCGGCGAAGATGGATTTCAACGAGACGTTTTCAGTCATTCTGATGGCGCTCGTCCTGTCGTTTCTCGCGACGCTTTTTCCAGCATGGCGCGCGGCAACTCTCGATCCCGTTGAAGCCCTGAGGTACGAATAAGATGGCGAACGGGCCTATATTAGAGCTGACAAATGTCGGCCGCCGCTACGATGAGATCGGGCGGGAACTGGTCATTCTCAACGAGGCGAGTTTTTCCCTAGGCAAAGGTGAAATGGTGGCGCTGGTCGCTCCTTCCGGAGCAGGCAAGTCGACACTGTTGCACACTGCAGGATTGCTGGAACGCCCAGATAGCGGCGATGTCATTCTGGATGGCCGGTCTTGTGGATCGCTCTCCGATGAGGAAAGAACAGCCATAAGACGCAACGACATCGGCTTCGTCTATCAGTTCCATCATCTTCTGCCCGAGTTCTCTGCCTTGGAGAACGTGATGATGCCGCAACTCATTCGCGGAATGAAGCCGGGCGTGGCTTCCGAACGCGCCCAACAGCTGCTTGACTACATGAAAGTTGGCGCGAGAGCCTCGCATCGTCCCAGCGAACTTTCCGGGGGCGAACAGCAACGAGTTGCAATCGCGAGGGCAGTGGCAAACGCACCACTGGTGCTGCTTGCCGATGAGCCGACCGGCAATCTTGATCCGGTAACGTCATCGTACGTGTTCGAAGCCCTCGAAGCTTTGGTACGTCAGTCCGGCCTGTCGGCCATGATCGCAACTCACAACTTCGAATTGGCGCGGCGCATGGACCGGCGCGTGACGCTCAAAGACGGAAAAATCACCGATCTTTGAAACCGGTGTCGGTTTCGTTTCCCATTAATTGCTTGGAAACCATAGGGGAATGGGCGGTACTTCGGCGCTTGACTTTAGAACATAAAGAGAACATATTGCGTACATAGACAAAACGCAGAAGGGTTTTTCCGATGAGCGAACTTCTCCAGGACGTCATGTCATTCGTTACAGTAAGCCTTTTCATTGCGACATTCGCACTTTGGGTCAGCGTACTCTGAACAGGAATCGAGCTGATACACGCCGCAATCGCGTCTTCCATCATCCCGTTCTTGTCCACCGTTGATAGCGTTCCAAGTCTCGATATCGGTGGACACCTCATCTTGCATGTCCGACAATAGAGCGCGGTGAATCAGCTTCTCCGTTCAGTATTTCGGAGACTACAACATTGGCGGATGGTCAGGTCGGTTTCGATGCACAGGTCGCAGGCAAGCAGGCATTGCGGTTTGTCCACCTGAGAGTACATTCTGCCTATTCCTTGTTGGAAGGTGCGTTGCAGATTCCCAAGGTCATCGGCCTTGCTGTGGAAAGCAAGGCGCCAGCTATCGCGATCACTGACACCAATAACCTGTTCGGTGCACTGGAGTTTGCCCAGAAGGGGTCAAAGGCCGGACTCCAGCCCATTATCGGGTGTCAGCTTGACATAGCCTTTCATGACCAGACCGAAGAAAACCGAAGCGTCAATCGTAGGGAAGCACTAGGATTGGCGCCGCTTGTTCTCCTGGCTGCTACGGAGGAGGGCTATGCCAACCTCGTGCGGCTCATCAGCCGGGCCTATCTCGAAACGCCCGCCGGCGACCCTGTTCATGTCGCGTCCAGCTGGCTATCCGGCTGGTCCGAGGGGATTATCGCCTTGTCGGGAGGCCCCGAAGGTACGATCGCGAAGGCGATCAAGGATGATCGGGTGGACCGGGCCCGGCAGCGACTGGTGCATCTGAGATCGCTCTTCGGTGACCGTCTTTACGTGGAGTTGCAGCGCCACCGCGGATATGATCGCGCATTAGAGGCGGCCCAGATCGAACTTGCTTACGAATTGGAACTACCGCTCGTCGCTACGAACGATGTTTTCTTTTCAAAGAGCGCCGACTACGAAGCGCATGACGCACTGTTGGCCATTGCGGCGGGCTCGCTCCTGTCTATCGATGATCGCCGGCGTTTGACGCCTGACCACTATCTCAAGAGCGAAGATGAGATGGTGGCGCTGTTCAGCGACTTGCCGGAAGCAGTCGAGAACACGGTCGAGATCGCGTTGCGCTGCTCTTACTACCCGAAGAATCGCGCGCCTATCCTTCCGCGCTTTACAGGTGAAGGCGATGATCCAGAAGCCGCGCTGCAGGCCGAGGCGGACGAACTGGCGCGCCAGGCACGCGAAGGGCTTGCGGCCCGCATCGAGACTTTGGGCCTTGCCGATGGCCACACGCCTGAGGAATATGCCGGGCGTCTGGAATACGAGATATCCATCATAACCCGCATGAAGTATCCGGGTTACTTCCTCATCGTCGCCGATTTCATCAAATGGGCGAAGGGCCATGACATTCCCGTTGGTCCTGGGCGCGGTTCCGGTGCCGGCTCGCTGGTTGCCTATGCCCTGACGATCACCGATGTCGATCCTTTACGATTCTCCCTGCTGTTCGAGCGCTTCCTCAATCCGGACCGCGTTTCGATGCCGGATTTCGACATCGATTTCTGTCAGGAACGGCGCGATGAGGTTATCCGCTATGTCCAGGGCAAATACGGCCGCGATCAGGTCGCGCAGATCATCACGTTTGGTACATTGCAGGCGCGAGCGGTCTTGCGCGATGTCGGGCGCGTGCTTGAGATGCCCTACGGTCAGGTTGATCGCCTGACCAAGATGGTGCCTGCCAACCCTGCGAATCCGGTCACGCTCTCCAAGGCTATCGAGGACGAGCCGCGCCTGCGTGAGGAGCGCGACAAGGAGCCGGTCGTTGAGCGGCTTCTGGATATTTCGTTGAAGTTGGAGGGGCTCTACCGCCACGCATCGACCCATGCGGCGGGTATCGTTATCGGTGACAGGCCTTTGTCGGAACTGGTTCCGATGTATCGCGATCCGCGCTCGGACATGCCCGTCACGCAGTTCAACATGAAGATGGTCGAAGAGGCTGGGCTGGTTAAATTCGACTTTCTGGGCCTGAAAACGCTGACTGTCCTGCAAACCGCGGTCAATCTTGTCAAGCGGCGGGGGATAACAGTGGATCTGTCGAACCTGCCGTTCGACGACAAGCCCACTTACGAGATGCTGTCGCGTGGTGAGACCGTCGGCGTGTTCCAGGTGGAAAGCACCGGCATGCGCAAGGCGCTGATCGGCATGCGGCCCGATAGAATAGAAGACATCATTGCGCTCGTCGCGCTTTATCGGCCTGGTCCGATGGAGAACATCCCGACCTATAATGCGCGCAAGAACGGCGATGAAGAGATGGCGTCGATCCATCCGAAAATCGATCATCTCGTCAAGGAGACCCAGGGCGTCATCATCTATCAGGAACAGGTGATGCAGATTGCGCAGGAAATGTCGGGCTACACGCTAGGCGAAGCCGACCTTCTGCGCCGCGCCATGGGCAAAAAGATCCGGGCCGAGATGGATATGCAGCGCGTTCGCTTTGTCGAGGGTGCGGTTGAGCGAGGCGTGACCAAACCACAGGCGAACTTCATCTTCGATCTTCTCGCCAAGTTCGCCGACTATGGTTTCAACAAGTCGCACGCCGCCGCTTACGCGATCGTGTCGTTTCAGACAGCCTATATGAAGGCGCACTATCCGGTAGAATTCCTTGCGGCATCAATGACATACGACATGTCGAACACCGACAAGCTGAACGATTTCCGGCGCGAGGCAGTGAGACTCGGCATCGAGGTTGTCACCCCTTCCGTCAACACTTCTTACCGTTTGTTCGAGGTTGGCGAGAACCGGATTTTCTATTCACTAGCAGCAATCAAGGGCGTCGGCGAGGCGGCGGTCGATCATATTGTCGAGAAGCGCGGCGCGACTCCCTATGCAAGCCTGGAGGATTTCTGCGAAAGGATCGATCCGCGTGTCGTCAACCGGCGGGTCTTCGAAAGTCTTATAAATGCTGGTGCTTTCGACTGCTTCGGGCGGGAGCGGCCGGCGTTGATCGCCGGGTTGGATCGTATTATCGGCCATGCACAACGGACGCAGGAAGACAGTGTAAGCGGTCAAGCCGACATATTCGGCGGAATGGCTGCAAGTGCCCAGACAATCCAACTTCCTGCGGCGGCACCCTGGCTTTCAGCGGAAAAGCTGCGGCGTGAATTCGAAGCGGCAGGTTTCTATCTTTCAGCCCATCCGCTCGACGAGTACCGGACAGTGCTGGAGAAGCTGCGGGTTCAGACCTGGTCCGAGTTTTCCGCGGCGGTCAAACGCGGTGCCAATGCCGGGCGCCTCGCGGGTACGATCACCGCCAAGCAAGAGCGCAAAACCAAGACCGGCAACAAGATGGGAATCATCCAATTCTCTGATTCTTCAGGACAATTCGAAGCCGTGCTGTTTTCGGAAGCACTATCTCAATATCGGGATTTGCTGGAGCCGGGCCGTTCGGTGGTGATCACAGTCGGAGCAGAAGACCGTCCGGAGGGAATCAGTCTGCGGATTCAGACGGCGCATTCGCTTGAAGACGAGGCGACCCGGATGCAGAAGGCATTACGACTCTATATGCGTTCGAGCGAGCCCTTGAACGCGATTACGCCGTATCTGGCACCCCAAAACGATGGTCAGGTGGTGAGCTTGGTGCTGATCAAGGAAAATGGAGCCTCTGAGGTGGAAATCGAATTGCCGAACCGCTACCGCGTTGGCCCCCAGGTCGCCAGCGCGATGAAGGCGATACCCGGAATTGTAGAAGTTGAGATGGGTTAAAAGGCAGATTTCAACCGGTTGCTACCTATTTGCAATTTCAAGTCGAAATTTCCACGCCGAAATGGTCGATTCTCGCGCCACAACTGGAAATTCCTGTGCCAAACTCACCTGTTCTCGCCAGGATCGGTATCATCGCGCGAGATTTCGCTGCGGGGTTTGACCCTCCTGAACGTGTATCCGGTCTCGACGGCATTGTTGCCAAATTTCCCGCGGAGCTTGTCGATGGCTGTTTCTGCAACTGCGCGTTTAGTTGCTTGAACATCGACGAGGTCGAGAGGGTCGGCGCGGTTATCGTCGCTGAGATCGCTGACGCCGATCCCGAGCAGGCGAAAGCGCGTGCCGTCGATTTCCTTTTCGAGCAGAGAAAGTCCTGTTCGGAAAATCCGGTCGGCCAGTTGCGTCGGGTCCGCCAACTGGCGATTTCTGGTTCTTAGTTTGAAGTCACGTGACTTCAGCTTCAGGACGATGGTCCGGCCGGCGATATCGGCCGCTTTCAAACGGCGAGAGACCTTCTCAGACAGGGATCGCAATATCGGTGCGAGTTCATCGAGTGATGCGATATCGTCGTTGAAAGTCGTTTCGGCCGAGACGCTTTTGGTCTCGCCCTCAGGCTCCACCCGGCGCGTATCGAGCCCTCGGGACAAACGATAGAGCCTTTGCCCCATCGATCCATAGGAGGCCATCAAGGCACCGAGCTCCATCGTCTGGAGCTGACCGATGGTTCTTATGCCATCACGCTCCAAGGTTGCGTTGAACGCTTTGCCCACGCCCCAGATCATGGTGACAGGCTTATCCGAGAGGAAAGCGACAGCTTCTTCTTTGCCGATAATCGAAAAGCCGCGTGGCTTTTCGAAATCGGAGGCGATCTTCGCGAGGAACTTGCAATAGGAAATTCCCACCGAGACAGAGAGGCCAATCTCCCTTTCGACCCGATTCGCGAATTGCGCCATCACCCGCGCAGGCGGATCATGATGCAGCCGCTCGGTTCCCGACAGATCAAGAAATGCTTCGTCGATGGAAAGAGGTTCCACCAGCGGGGTCAAGTCGCGCATCATTTGACGAATCTCGCGGCCCACCCGGACGTATTTTTCCATATCGGGGGAGATGACGACGGCGTGCGGACAAGCCTCCAACGCCTTGAACATTGGCATTGCCGACTTGACACCATGGATGCGCGCAACATAGCAAGCTGTTGAAACAACACCACGTTTGCCGCCGCCAATGATGACGGGTTTATTGCGCAATTCGGGATTGTCGCGTTTCTCGACCGAGGCATAAAAAGCGTCGCAGTCAACATGGGCGATGCTGAGGCCGTAGAGCTCCGGGTGGCGCAGCAATCGGGGACTGCCACAGACTTGGCATCGCTTGATTTCGGACGTCTGAGTTGCCAGACAGTCGCGGCAGAAACCAAATCGTGGATCGTTGAGATACGCCATGATGTCCGGAACAGAAAAGGAACAAGACAAGCTTAGCGAAGGGACGGGACAGCCGCAACAAGCGTCGCTGGTCTATGAACCGCTCATTGCGAACTCGCGTTAGATATCTTGGCCACCCGGCAGTAGCCGAAGCGCTTCCTGGAACAGGGCAGGATCCGTTCCCGTGGCTTCACAATAGCGCATCAACGTGGGTTCGTGCGCCAGATAGAACTGCAGAACACCGGCCAGAAAGCCCGGCTCACTTGCAGCACTGCGTATCTGATCGGCGGTAATCCCGGTCAATGCAAGAAAACGGGAAAGCAGTTCATCATCTCCTGCCAGAAAGACGAGAGAATTGATGGCCAGGGCCTGCGCGTCATCGATGGTCATCTTGTTTTTCATCTTGGGGATTTATCCGATGGATGCTGCAGGCGACACTTGGCGGTCAATTACTTCAATGAGTTTGTAGCGTAGAATCATTTTTGATCAAAAAACAACTATGGGCGGTTGAATATGATCAAAAGAAGATGTTGAATAAAGCCTTGGTTAAACATGATCAGCGGCATTCCTGAATCGAGCTGAAGAGTTACCTTTTCATCAATCATAACGGGTTATCTAATGCATCCATGAGGGGTGTGGTCTGTCTGTCTTCGTTGCCGGAACCAAACTGACAGCGCGTCTTTCTCTCATGACCAACAGGAAATTGCCAATGGTTAAGAAAGTCATGATCGTCGAAGACAACGAGCTGAACATGAAGCTCTTCCGCGATCTTATTGAAGCCAGCGGCTATGAAACCATCCGGACCCGCAATGGTCTGGAAGCGCTCGATCTGGCGCGCGAACACCGGCCTGATCTGATTCTCATGGATATCCAGTTGCCCGAGGTGTCGGGCCTGGAAGTGACGAAGTGGCTCAAAGCGGACGACGATCTGCACGTCATACCAATCATCGCCGTCACGGCCTTCGCCATGAAGGGCGACGAGGAACGAATCCGGCAGGGCGGTTGCGAAGCCTATATTTCGAAACCCATCTCTGTGCCGAAGTTCATCGAGACCATCAAATCATATCTTGGCGACGCTTGACCGTCAGTGGAGTGAAAAATGACGGCCCGCATACTAGTTGTTGACGACGTTCCTGCGAATGTGAAGTTGCTCGAGGCCAGGCTTAGCGCCGAATATTATGAGGTCGTAACTGCATCGGACGGATATGAGGCTCTCGACATTTGTGAAAACAGCAATGTCGATTTGATCCTGCTTGACGTCATGATGCCGGGGATGGATGGGTTTGAAGTATGCCGCAGACTGAAATCAAGACCGTCGACGGCTCACATACCGGTGATTCTGGTCACGGCGCTGGATCAGGACACGGACCGGATCACCGGCCTGAACTTCGGTGCTGACGATTTCTTGACTAAACCCGTGAACGACCTGCAACTCCTTGCACGCGTGAAGAGCCTTGTCCGGTTGAAAAACCTGACCGACGAGCTGCGGCTACGCGTGGCGACGACCCGAGATGTCGGGCTTGAATCCATTCTGCGTTTCCCAGTTGGCGGCGAGGGGCTTGCGAAGAATGCCCGTGTCCTGCTCATCGACGAACGGCCGGAAAGCGTCGAGCGGATTCAGCGCGTATTGGCCGACGAAGGGACTGTGGATGTCCAGACAGACCCGCAGGCGGGATTTTTCGATGCGATACAGGGCAACCATGATTGTTTGGTCATTTCGTCGCGATTTAAGGATTTCGATCCGTTGCGCGTCTGCGCCCAGCTGAGATCACTCGACAATACCCGCTCGCTGCCGATCATCCTCGTGGCAGACCAGGGTGAAGAACCATTGATCCGCCGTGCGCTGGAACTTGGCGTGAACGACTATGTCGTCAGACCGCTGAACCCGAACGAATTGCTGGCGCGGCTGCGCACCCAGCTTCGCCGCAAGGCATATCACGACGGCTTGCGCGCGAGCGTGGTCAAGACATATGAGATGGCGGTCACCGACAGCCTGACGGGGCTTCACAACCGTCTTTATCTCGAGACGCATCTTGCGACGCTTTTCAAGCGCGCCGTGGAACGCCGGCGCCCCTTATCCATACTCATGACCGATATCGACCGATTCAAGCTTATCAACGATACGCATGGCCACGATGGCGGCGATGAAGTGCTGCGTGAGTTCGCAAGGCGCTTACGCCGCAATGTGCGCGGTAGCGACCTCGCCAGTCGCTACGGAGGGGAAGAGTTTTTTGTGGTGATGCCGGAAACCGACCCGGTGCTTGCGGCGGTGGTTGCCGAGCGCATCCGGAGAGAAGTCGCTTCGACACCGTTCATCGTCAATCAAAGCGGAACGAGTGTCCCCGTCACGATCAGTATCGGTATTGCCAGCGTATCGGCCAAGGGTGACAGCGTGCAGAGCCTTCTGAAGCGGGCCGACGACGCGCTCTATGGAGCGAAGGCGGCGGGGCGCAACCGGGTCGTATCCGCCGCAGCGGCCTGACGGAGAAACCCTGCTGCGGCGGCACCAAGCGCGATTTTCTACGCTCCGGTGCTCACGTAACCAACGTGCGCGGCGCCCCGGTTCTCAGATACCGCGCCCGCTGGCCCGCAGCAGCGATTTTCCCGAGACATATAACACCACAAACAAAAATGCCGCCCGAAGGCGGCTTTTTCGTTTCCGGAAGGTCAAGATTACTTGATCTTGGTTTCCTTGAATTCAACGTGCTTGCGTGCAACCGGGTCGTACTTGCGGAAAGACATCTTTTCCGTCTTGGTACGGCTGTTCTTGCTCGTAACGTAGAAGAAACCCGTATCAGCGGTCGACAGAAGCTTGATCTTGATGTTTGCAGCCTTAGCCATTTTCAGTTTACCTGTTCTGATTATTGAGGACCGCTATTCAAGTCCAGCAACGTGGCCATAAGCGGAAATTCGGCCGGACACTTAACCGAACGGCGTTAAATGTCAAGCCTGAGCGGATTGCGATGCCAATATAATCGACCATTCCGCCTGGAGACAACCTCTCAACTCTTTCACAGCGATTCGATTCAACCCTGCGTTCGTTGCCGAGGCTGTCGAAACACGCGATGAGTTGACCATCGAGATTGAAGGCAGAAGCAGCATCACCGTGCCAGCCGGTGTATCGGGGGAGACAGGCTCCCCCGACTGCGGCAAGAGCCTTGCCTTCACCCTTGGAGATGAAACTATGCGGTATTTGCCGTTTAGCGTCAGCCTTACCATGAAAAGAACCCGGACGAGCTGGTCGATAGCAATCCGGGTTCATTTTCAAAGATAAGGAAGAGAGAGGCGGGCGAAAGCTCGCCTCTCACTCCGGGGTCAATATAACACCGTTGCGAATAATTCCAAGCAAGCTGTAGTTGTACCGGCATCAGCCGCGGCGACTGATCAATCGCGACCCTACGAGAAGCGCGTAGGCTCCGAAGAACACCGCCAGTGCGACTGCAAATCCAGCGGGGCCCATCAGATCCATTCCGATACCGACCGCCTGCGGACCGACAAGCATGCCGACCGCATAGCAAAAGACGAAAGCTGCGTTGGCAGAGGCAAGCTCCCGCCCCGTAAGTTGCGAACCCAAATGGGCAAGACCCACCGTGTAGAGACCGGCAACGACGCCGCCCCAAAGAAAGAGAAGCCCGGCCACGAGGTACCAGTTCGTATAGATGAAGGGCAGCACGCACATGCCGGCGAGCCCGATCAACGTGCAAGCGAGCAAGATCTTGCGCCGGTCATCGACGTGGTCGCTCAGCAGACCGATCGGGATCTGCAACAGCACATTGCCGAGGCCGATGGTGGTGAGCAGCAGTGCCGCATTGGCCTCGCTATATCCGATACGCGCGCCGAAGACTGGAAATAGCGCGAAACCCCCGGTTTCGACTGCACCGAAGACGAAGACCGCCGCTGTGGCGGTGGGAACCGCCCAGATGAAGGGAGCGAAGGGGACATGCTCCTCCTCATGGAAGTCCGGGCTTTCCTTCCAGGCGAGAAGGACAGGCAACATGGCAAAGATGATGATACCGAAGCCTACGGCAAACGGTCTGATACCGACACTGCCAATGACCGAGAACAGCCACGGACCGAGCGCAAAGCCCAGGGACAATACGGTCGCGTAGACACCCAGAACGAGGCCGCGCTTTTCCGGCGGCGCCGCTGTGTTGATCCAGTATTCGGAGAGAATGAACAGCATGGTCAAAGCGAAGTGCAGGAAGATGCGGAGCACGACCCACATCCAGAAGTGGGTAAAAAAATGAAAGCCGACGAAGGAAAGGGCACCAATCAGGAGCATGCAGAGCAAGGTTGGCACAACACCGAAGCGAGCCGCGATGGGAGCGGCGAAAGGTGCAGCAACGATGGAGGCGATTCCCGCCACGGCGGCGTTCAGGCCGATCATCGTCGCCGAATGACCGCGACTTTCCAGAATGACGCTCAAAAGCGGAATGCCGAGCCCGATCGCAACGCCAACCGCACTGATAGTCGCTATGGCCGCGACCAGCGCGCGCCAGGAAGACCGAACCACTATCTGGTCAGAGTTCGACACTGCATCCATCGATCAAAAAACCTCTCGGACGAATCGCCCATATTTCTTGCGGTATCGAACGACGGAATTGCCCGGTTCCAGAGCAGGATTTTCAGCAAGAACTGCCTCGGCGTCCCTTATTATCGTCCGCGTGATTTCGGGTATGTCGAGCCGTGCAGCCTCTGGGAATGGCAGCCAGCATAGTTCCTCAAGCTCTTGCGAGGGGCCGCCTGTCGCTTCCGGGAGCGCATCGGCGACTGCATCACGAAAGGCGAGGAAGAACCGCGTATCGAAACGCCTGCTACCGCCGGGGGGCGTTGTGGCCCTGGCAAAATAGCGCAGGACGGAAAGATCGGGAAGAATTTTGCGCTCGACGAAGGCCGACCAGTCCGGGTGCGATAATGAAACCGTCTCCAGATGACGGCGCCCGAGGAAAAGCCCGGCCTCTTCATAGGTCTCGCGGATTGCAGACAGGGCAAGCGCTCGACAACGTTGGAGGCTTGAACGGCTGCCCATGTCCGTCAGGAGATTTGCCTGATCCTGCGGCGAGAGTTCAGCAGAGGCGGGGACGCGGCCGTCCGCCGCTTCGGTTCGCCCGCCCGGGAAAACGAATTTGCCGGGCATGAACACATGGCGCATGTGGCGCTTGCCCATGAGAATGCGCGGTTCGCGGCCGGAGCGATCGACCAGCAGGAGAGAAGCGGCATCGCGGGGCCGGACAGGGATCAGAGCAGGGCGCGAAGCCGCCGGTATGATTGCGCTTTGGCCATTCACTGTTCCGGTGGCTCCTGGTCGTCGGACTCGCCGCCGAAGCCATGCATGTAATTGGCCCATTGCAGCCCGATGATCGCGCCCTTGATGGGCTGCAGCAAGGCTATCGACATGATGATCGTCATCGGCACCCAGATCGCCAGATGCACCCAGTTGGAAAGTATGAACAGGGTTTCGACGGCGAGAAACGCGCCGAGGACAATATGGCCGACGATCGTAATGGTGATATAGGCGGGAAAATCATCGGCGCGCTGGTGTGTGTAGTCTTCACCGCAAACAGCGCATCGATCGACCGGTTTGACGAAGGCACGAAACAGCTTGCCCTCGCCGCAGTGCGGGCAGCGGCCGAGCAAGCCGCGCCACATCGCCGGTCCAATCGGGCGGCGCTCTCTTGCCGGCGTCTTATCGGCGCCAAAGACCTGTTCTGCCATCATCTGCCTCTGCGTCCTCCCCGCGATACACTGGAGGGGCGTTTCTGATTGCCGCGCACGAAGCGCTTTGCCTTGTGGTGCGAGCGCACGCCGCTCGGAACGGGATGCGGCTCGGTCAGCATTTCGAACCTCAATGCACCCGCCACCGGCAGGGCCTCGACCAGACGAACCTCGACGACATCCCCGAGGCGGAATCCCTTGCCGCTCCGTTCGCCGGACAGGGCGTGGTTGGTTTCGTCGTAAAGATAGTAATCATCGCCCAAAGTTGAAATGGGGATAAAGCCGTCGGCGCCATATGTCGCAAGCGAGACGAAGAGGCCGGCCTTGGTCACGCCCTGAACGCGGCCTTCGAAACTGGCGCCGACCTTATCCGCCAGATAGTGCGCGATCAGCCGATCGACGGTGTCGCGCTCGGCGGCCATGGCCCGGCGCTCCGAGGTGGAGATGAGGGCGGCGATCTCGGGCAGTGCGGCCTCTTCGTCCGGCGTAATGCCGTCCGGTCCAAGGCCAAGCGCCGAAATCAGCGCGCGGTGGACGATGAGATCGGCATAGCGGCGGATGGGCGAGGTAAAATGAGCATAGCGATGAAGATTGAGGCCGAAATGGCCGATATTTGCCGGATTGTACTCCGCCTGTGACTGCGAACGCAGCACGACCTGGTTGACCAGATCCTGCTGCTCGCTGCCTTCGACGCGCTTCAGGATATGATTGAACTGGTTCGGCCGCAGTTCGGCCCCGCGCGCCAGCGAGATATCCATTGTCCGCAGGAACTCGCGCAGGGTTTCCTGCTTTGCCAGCGACGGCGCGTCATGGATGCGGAAGATCAGCGGCTGCTTCTTGCGCTCGAGAGTTTCCGCCGCCGCGACATTGGCCTGTATCATGAATTCTTCGATAAGCTTGTGCGCATCGAGCCGCGGCGGGATCACGACCTTGTCGACCTTGCCTTCGGGCGTAAGCAGTATCTTCTTCTCCGGAAGGTCAAGCTCAAGCGGCTCGCGCGCGTCCCGGCCGCGCTTGAGTACGGCATAAGCATCCCAGAGCGGCTTGAGGATTGTGTCGAGAATAGGCGCCGTCTTCTCATCCGTGGCGCCATCTATCGCTGCCTGCGCCTGCGGATAGGCAAGCCGCGCATGCGAGCGCATCATGATCCGGTGGAACGTGTGGGAAATCTTGCGGCCTTCAGCGTTGAAGATCATCCGGACAGCCAAGGCAGGGCGATCCACCAGCTCCTTCAGCGAGCAGAGGTCGTTGGAAATCCGCTCCGGCAGCATCGGAACGACGCGATCGGGAAAATAAACGGAATTGCCGCGCTTCAGAGCCTCGCGATCAAGCTGGGAACCGGGCGTGACATAAGCCGCGACATCGGCGATCGCAACGGTGGCAATGAACCCGCCGGGATTTTTTTCGTCGGGGTCAGGTTCCGCATAGACCGCGTCATCATGGTCTTTTGCATCGGCAGGATCGATGGTGACCAGCGGAACCTGTCGCCAATCCTCGCGATGCGCCATGGTCGCAGGCTTGGCCTTCTCGGCTTCTGTAATGACGCTATCGGGAAAGACATGCGGAATCTCATGCTCGTGGATAGCGATCATCGACAGGGCTTTTTCGCTCGCAACTGAGCCGACGACCTGCGTGATACGCCCGAGTGCGAGCCCGTAGCGGCTGATTTTGGAAACCTCCACCTCGACGAGATCGTTGGCTTTGGCATTGTTCAGCTGGGCAGGATCAATCGCAAGCTCAACCTGACGCCGTTCAACCGGCTCAAGCCGCCACTCGCCATTGTCGAGCTGGCGCAACACGCCAAGCACTGCGTCCTTGCGATGTTCGATTTTCTTGATGACACGGGCCGTATAGGTGGGACCTGCCGGATCAGCAGCCTGAAAAATGCGCGCGAGGACGCGGTCGCCCACACCGGGTGTCGGGCCCTTCTGACTGCGCGAAGCCCGAATAAAAACCACTGGCGGCCGGTCGTGACGGTTTGCATCCCATTCGGCCGGTTTAGCGATCAACCCGCCATCGCCTTCACGCCCGGTGATGTCGAGCACGGCCACGCTTGGCAGACTGCCGGGAACAGCAAGCCGCTTGGCACGCTTTTCGACGAGGCCGTCGCCCGCAAGATCACGCAACATGTCCTTCAGGGCAATGCGTGCGTCACCCTTGAGGTTGAACGCCTTGGCGATGTCACGCTTGCCCGCAAGGTCCGGGTTCTCCTTGATAAACTGGAGAATTTCGTCGCGGCTCGGCATGCGGGGTTCGCGGCCGGAAGATTCGGAATTGGCAGTCCGCTTTTTTCCGTTGGGGGGAGAGATACGGCGTGCCAATGGTTCGTCCTAACTTGCTATCTTGGTCGCAGTCTTCTTCGCAGCGGGCTTCTTTGCTGCCGTTTTCTTCGCCGCAGGTTTTTTGGCAGCTGCCGCCTTTTTAGGAGACGCTTTTTTTGTGCCCTTGGAGCCCGCCTTTTCAGCGATCATAGCAAGAGCTTCCTCAACGGTCACGCCCGCAGGATCCTTGCCCTTGGGCAGGGTCGCATTCACCTTGCCCCAGTTCACGTAAGGACCATACTTGCCATCGCGAACCGTGATCACACCGCCATCGGGATGTTCGCCAAGGTCCTTCAGCGCGGCGGGTGTCCCGCGACCGCGTCCTGGTCCTTTCGCCTGCTTCTCGGCGATGACGGTCACAGCGCGATTAAGGCCGATCGTGAACACTTCATCGGCACTTTCGAGATTGGCGTAGCTGCCATCATGGGTGAGGTAAGGGCCATAGCGGCCAATACCCGCGGAAATCATCTTGCCCGTTTCGGGATGCTGGCCCACGTCGCGCGGCAGCGAAAGCAGAGCCAGCGCTTTTTCGTGATCGAGGGAATCGAGCGTCCAGCCCTTTGGCAGGCTGGCGCGTTTGGCCTCCTTGCCATCGCCGCGCTGGACATAGGGGCCAAACCGGCCATTGCGCGCAGTGATGTCCTCGTCCGTATAAGGGTCCTTGCCGAGCAGTTTAGGCTCGTCGCCGCCATTGCCGTTTTCGTTCGCGGCTTCACTGCCGCCAAGCTGACGCGTGAACTTGCATTCCGGATAGTTCGAGCAGCCGACGAAGGCGCCATACTTGCCGAGTTTGAGCGAGAGATTGCCCGTGCCGCAAAGCTGGCAGATGCGGGGATCGCTGCCATCTTCGCGCGGAGGGAATACGAGCGGCCCAAGCTGGTCATTCAACGCATCCAGCACATTCGTGACACGCAGTTCCTTGATTCCATCGACAGAGCCGAAGAAATCTGTCCAGAAGGCCCGCAGAACATCCTTCCACTTCAACTTTCCATCGGATATCTCATCAAGCTTCTCTTCAAGTGCAGCAGTGAAATCATACTCTACGTAGCGCTTGAAGAAGCTTTCGAGGAAGGCGATGACGAGCCTGCCCTTGGCTTCGGGAATGAGCTTGCGTTTGTCGATGGTCAGATATTCGCGATCACGAAGGGTTGCGAGCGTCGATGCATAGGTGGAAGGGCGGCCGATGCCGAGCTCTTCCATCTTCTTGATGAGCGTTGCCTCGGAATAGCGTGGCGGCGGCTCGGTCGAATGCTGCGTCGCATTTATCTTTTCGCGTGCAAGTACCTCGCCAGCGCGAATTTCCGGCAGACGTCCGCCGTCCTCATCGACATCTTCTTCCTCGCGGTGATCGGTGTAGGCACCAAGGAACCCATCAAACCGGATCACTGAACCCGTCGCGCGCAGTTGCCCGAAACGCGGCCCATTCTGCGCTTCGATTTCAACAGTCGTGCGTTCTATGTCCGCAGATTGCATCTGGCTGGCAATGGCACGCTTCCAGATGAGCTCGTACAGCCGCGCCTGATCAGCATCAAGAAACTTCTTCATGTCCTTGGGATGTCTGTTGAAATCCGTTGGACGAATCGCTTCGTGCGCTTCCTGGGCATTCTTGGCCTTGGTCGCGTAGAAGCGAGGCTTCTCCGGCACGTACCTGTCGCCGAAAACCTTGCCGATCGTCTGGCGCGCTGCCTGTACCGCTTCCGGCGCCATCTGCACACCGTCGGTTCTCATATAGGTGATCAGGCCCGCCGTTTCGGTACCGAGGTCCATACCTTCATAGAGCTTCTGCGCGATTTGCATGGTGCGTGACGCGGAATATCCGAGCTGGCCGGAAGCGGCCTGCTGCAAACTGGATGTCGTGAAGGGCGGGCCAGGGCTCCTTTTGATCGGCTTAGCCTCGACAGAGGCGGCCTTGAAGGAAGCGCCTTCCAGCATACCGCGGATTTCGCCGGCCTGTTCAGCATTCTTGATGTCGAGCTTGCCAAGTTTCTTGCCGTCAACCGACACAAGCCGTGCTTCGAACCCGTCATTGCGCGGAGTTTTCAACAGCGCTGCAATATTCCAGTATTCTTCGCGCACGAAGCGCTCGATTTCCGCCTCACGATCCGCGACGAGCCGCAAGGCCACGGATTGGACGCGGCCAGCGGAGCGGGCACCCGGGAGCTTGCGCCAGAGCACGGGGGAGAGCGTGAAGCCAAAAAGATAGTCCAGCGCCCGGCGTGCCAGATAGGCGTCCACCAGCGGCATATCGATGTCGCGGGGGCTGGCCATCGCCTCCAGAACAGCGTTTTTCGTGATCGCATTGAAGACGACACGCTTGACGGTCTTTTTTCCTATGGCTTTCTTTTGCTGCAATACTTCGAGAACATGCCACGAGATTGCCTCGCCCTCACGATCCGGATCGGTTGCGAGAATAAGGCCGTCGCTGTCTTTCAACGCTTTGACAATATCGCTCAATCGCTTGGCGGAGGCCGAGTCGACTTCCCACGACATGGAAAAATCATCGTCAGGCCGCACAGAACCATCTTTGGCGGGCAGATCGCGCACATGGCCGAACGAAGCCAGGACCGTGTAACCCGAGCCGAGATATTTATTGATTGTTTTAGCCTTGGCAGGCGATTCGACGACGACAACATTCATTAGAGAGTTGAGCTTTCCTGCCCTTGCCAGATTACAAAAGCACTGATTTTAGTTCTGAATAGGCCTGTGAGATGAACAGGGTTCGGCATTACGTCAAGGTCTGTACATCAAAAATCGTCAATTACAACCTGCGGTTGCTCGCCTAGCTTATGCAATTAATGGTATTTTGACGCAAGGTCCAAGCGTTTGGTGGATTCGCCGTGAGCCACTTGGCGACCCGCATATATAAAGTATAAAAAACAGCAGCTTATATAGGTATAATTAAGAGATTACGAGCCAAAGTATAGCGCATATTTTCAATATAAATTTATATTTGAGGATAAAATTATGGGCGAGAGCCATATTAATCAAATTGAAAACGCCAGATTTATTCAACAGATGCTCGGGGAATTAAGAGCAATGGCAAAGACCAGCCGTCTGGAGATGCTGGCCTACCTTATTGAGATTGCATATATCGAGAGCAGCGATCAGTTGCAGAAGGAACTGGGAAACGCTTCACGGGTAAACAAGCGAAACATATCCGCCTGAGTGGCGCTGCAAACGTCCGGCAAGATCAAGCTCCAGCAGAATCAGCATCACGACGGAGGGGTGCAGTTCGCTTGTGCGGATCAGGTCATCGATATCGACGGGAACAGGCCCAAGCAGGTTGACGAACCGGTCTCGCTCGGTTTCGTCGGGCGGATTGATCGTCGGGAAGTCCATATCCGGGGCGAGAAACGCTGTGTCGTCGATGAGGGGACGATCGATCAGAGGTGTAAGGGCACTCAATATGTCATCTGTACCGGTCGTCACGATCGCTCCGTTTTTCAGTAAACCATTGGTGCCCTTTGCCCGGGGATCGAGAGGCGAGCCGGGGACGGCGAAGACAAGCCTGCCGAGTTCTCCAGCAAGTCGCGCGCTGATCAGCGAACCGGAGCGTTCTGCCGCCTCGACGACGACGAGACCCAGCGACAGCGCTGCAATGATGCGGTTTCGCCTGGGGAAGTCCCTCGCACGCGGCTCCCATCCAAACGGCATTTCACTGATCGCAGCCCCGTTGCGCTCCATGATCGCTTTGTAGAGATTGAGGTTTTCCGGGGGATAGGGCAGGTCCAGTCCGCCCGCCATTACTGCCACTGTTCCGTGATCGAGGCTCGCCTCATGGGCCGCTGTATCTATTCCTCGCGCCAAGCCGGAGATGATGGCATAGCCCGCTTCGCCCAGTTCCCGTGCGATCATCCGAGCGAATTTGATTCCAACGAGAGATGCGTTGCGAGCACCGACGATTGCAACTGGAGGCAACCTGAACACTTCAGGATTGCCCTTGATGGCGACCAATGGAGGAGGATTGTCGGACTGGCGAAGATAGCGAGGATAGTCCGGTTCGCCGATGCCGACGAAAACAGCGCCCATACGGGCCGCCATCTGCATTTCCCGCTCGGCATCCTTTAGACTGGCAATCCGGATTGGGCGTCCCCTTCCGCCGCGCCTGACGAGTTCCGGGAGCATTTCGAGGGCATCGGTGGCTGAACCGCAATGGATAATGAGGTCGCGAAACGTCGCCGGTCCGACATTCTCGCTGCGGATCAAGCGGAGCCAACTCAGCCGCTGGCTGTCAGAAAGGCGTATGCCCTTCTTTTCTTCCTTCATCCTTTGGCGCCGATCTTGCCTTCGGTGCCTGAGAGGAGGCGCTGGATATTGGTCTTGTGCTTGATGAAGACGATAATTGTCAGAACAAGGAAGAGTGCCGCGATCTGGTGCAGCCCCAGTATATAAAGAGAGATCGGGACGATGACGGCGGCTACGAGCGCGGCGAGAGACGAATAGCGGGTGGTGTAGGCCACGATCAGCCATGCAGCGGCGAAGATGAGCGCACCCTGCCAGAACAAACCAAGCAGCACGCCGAGATAGGTCGCGACGCCTTTACCGCCCCTGAATTTGAGCCATACCGGAAAGACATGGCCGAGGAATGCTCCAAGACCGGCGGCGATCGCAGCTTCGGGGCTGGCGATCTCCGCGATCAGCACAGCCGCGGTTCCTTTGAGCATGTCGAGAATCAAGGTTGCGGCGGCCAGTTTCTTGTTGCCGGTGCGCAGAACATTGGTGGCCCCGATATTTCCGGACCCTATGCTGCGTACGTCACCCAGTCCGGCCATGCGGGTCAGGATCAAACCGAACGGTATGGACCCGAGCAGGTAGCCGAAGACAAGCGCAAAGAGCAGCAGCGGAAATCCGGCTTGACCGTTGAAGAAATCCGACATGCATCGTCCCCTTGGCTCTTAGATTTCGAAGACCGATTTTCCCGAAACGAATGTCTGAACGACGCGGCCTTGAAAACGTGCGCCCTCGAAACAGGAGTTCTTGGAGCGCGACCGCAAGTCTTCTTCCTTCACTACCCACGGTTCGTCAAGATCGACTATGGTCATATCCGCCTTCGAGCCAGGGCGCAGAGAACCGGCATCCAGGCCAAAAATCCGGGCTGGCGCGCTCGACATGGCTTCAACGATGCGCACGAGCGGAACATCGCCATTGTGATAGAGCCTGAGCGCGGCACCGAGCATTGTTTCAAGGCCGATTGCACCCGCCGCCGCATCGGCGAACGGCAGGCGCTTCGTGTCGACGTCCTGCGGATCATGTGCGGAAACGATGATATCGATGGTTCCGTCGCGTAGCGCTTCAACCATCGCCAGGCGATCTTCCTCAAGCCGCAACGGTGGCTGCAGCCGGAAGAAGGTGCGAAATTCGCCGATATCGTTTTCGTTGAGCGAAAGATGATTGATCGACACGCCGGATGTCACGTTCAGACCGTTGCCCTTGGCACGCGAAATGACCTCTGCCGACATGGCAGTTGAAATCTGGGCGGCGTGATAGGCGCCCTGCGTCAGGGCAGCGAGGCGCATGTCGCGCTCGAGCGGGATGACTTCGGCTTCCCGGGGCGTGCCGGAAAGTCCGAGCCAGCTTGCAAAGAGGCCCTCGTTCATCACGCCGTTCGACCCGAGATAAGGATCCCGAGCCTCGTGAGCGAGGACCACGCCGAAATCACGCGCGTAGGTGAGGGCGCGGCGCATGAGCTGGCTATTGGCGATCGAATTGCGACCTTCGGTGATCGCCACGGCTCCAGCTTCGCGAAGCAGGCCGATTTCGGTCATTTCCTCGCCGTGCAGGCCTTTGGTGACTGCCGCCGCCGGGTAGACATTGATGACGGCCGTGTCGCGTGCCGTGCGCATGACGAACTCGACCAGGGCCACATTGTCGATGACCGGATCAGTGTCCGGCATCATGATGATCGAGGTGACGCCGCCGGCCGCTGCCGCATGGCTCGCCGAGGCGATGGTTTCGCGATGTTCGGCACCGGGTTCGCCGATGAAGACGCGCGCATCGACGAGACCGGGAAGCACGGCCTTGCCTTTGCAATCGATGAGTGAGGCACCCTCCGGCACCCCCTGATTGCGGGCGCCGGCGCCGCTCGCGACAATCCTGTCATTCTCGACGATGATGGTGCCGACCTCATCGAGGCTGCGCGATGGATCGACAATACGCGCGTTCTCAAGGACGGTGGCGTTCATCCGGCCACTCCTTCGGCGTTTCGGCGGGGATCGAGCAGTGCTTCCATGACAGCCATGCGAACGGCAACGCCCATCTCGACCTGCTCCTGAATGACGCTCTGGGAACCATCGGCGACATCCGAAGCGATTTCGACGCCGCGATTCATCGGCCCGGGGTGCATGACCAGCGCATCTGGCCTGGCATACCGAAGCTTTTCGCGATCAAGTCCGTGATAGCGGAAATATTCGCGCACCGAGGGTACGAAAGAGCCTGTCATGCGCTCTCGCTGCAGGCGCAGCATCATGACGACGTCGGCGTCCTGCAGGCCGTCTTCCATATTGTGGAACACTTCGGCGCCCATGTGCGCGATGCCTGAGGGAAGCAGGGTGGAGGGAGCAACCACGCGAACCCGTGCACCAAGGGCATTGAGGAGGATGATATTGGACCGCGCGACACGCGAATGGAGCACGTCGCCGCAGATCGCCACGGTCAGTCGCGCGATCCTGCCCTTGGCCCGGCGGATGGTCAGGGCATCGAGCAGCGCCTGCGTCGGATGCTCATGCGCGCCATCGCCGGCATTGACCACCGAACAGCCGACCTTTTGTGCCAGAAGCGCAGCGGCACCGGCCGAGCCATGGCGGATGATCAGGATATCCGGGCGCATCGCGTTCAAGGTCATCGCCGTATCGATCAGCGTTTCACCTTTTTTGACCGAGGAATTGCTGACAGCCATGTTCATCACGTCGGCGCCGAGGCGCTTGCCGGCAAGCTCGAACGACGATTGCGTGCGCGTGGACGATTCGAAAAACAGATTGATCTGCGTGCGTCCGCGCAAGGTTGCCTTTTTCTTTTCGGACTGGCGCGAAACCGCAATCTCGCTTTCGGCAAGGTCGAGCAACTGGACGATATCTTGAGGCGAAAGGCCCTTGATGCCAAGCAGGTGGCGATGGGGAAACAGAAGAGGTGGCTCTTTTGATGTCATATCAAGTGCCCCCTATAGGCTCGATAAGGCAAGGCTGCAAGTGTCGCGCAAGGCGTTGCCGTGGAAAATTGCGCCAGGACTATTTTCCACGGCAGATACTGTCAGACAATCAGGACGTGGCTGCTGGCTGACTTCGTGAAGTCGGCCAAACTTACTCCTGTCAGTGTCAGCGTCGAGCGACCGTTGTCAATGACGGTCGCCTGTCCGCTTGCGTGTGCGTGGCCCAGAACGTCGGCAATCGAGGCGAAAACGTTCTTCGAGAATTCCAGGCTATCTGCGTCAAATTGATTGGAGCCGAAATCCTCGATAATGTCCCGGCCCCAATCGACACGATCGAATATAAACGTGTCTCGGCCGTAGCCGCCGGATAAAAGGTCATTGCCTGTCCCGCCGTTGAGCATGTCGTTTCCCATGCCCCCATAGATCGTATCGTTGTCGCTGCCGCCTGTTAACACGTCATTTCCGCCCCCGCCGATAATGAGATCGTCGCCTTTTCCGCCCGAGATAGTGTTGTCGAGCGCGTCTCCGACGAGATTATTGCCGTTGGGATATGTCTGGAGAGTTTGTTTGGTTGTTGTCCCGCTGATCGTCCGGGATGCGGAATTCACGTCAAAATCAGTCGCTGAGTATCCGTCAAAATGAAGTTTCTCTACATCGTGCAGTTCCTTCAGACCGTACGTTGAGCTTTGCAAATAAAGTGTTCCCTGATCATCCGTCAAAATCTTATAATCCTTGACGCTTCCCTTCACCTCCACCCGGTCGTTGCCGGCTCCGCCGAAGACAGTGTCGTTACCGGTGCTGAGTTTGACCGCATCATTGCCGCCATAGCCCTCAATGCCGTCATCCCCCGAACCATCTGAGAGGTAATCGTCGGCATTGCCCTGTCTGCCAAGAATAAATGCCGGTAGTCTGAAATGATCGCTGGAATCGGCTTCTTTGTCGTCTACCCAGATCGGTTGCTTGACCGATCCGGCATTGTCAGGAGGTGTTTCGGCGAGACCTGAAAGAACAATGGCGCTATCAGGAGAAAATTCATCGACAAATGTGGATTGCACCAAGCGGTCAAGGGCATTGCTAAGTACCATATTTCCATGTGTGTCGAGGCGGAGACTTCCGTATTGATTGTATGGATCGTCGAACAAGACCAAATTGTTATACGAGAATGAAGAATCGGGTTTGGTGACCGAGCTGTTCAGGGCGATGCTGTCGGTAATTGGCACCAAGTCGTGCACAAGTTTGAGCACTTCTGTTTTTGTAATCGTATCCTTTACAGGCGGCAAAATATTCAGGATTGGTGGCGCAAGGTATGTCAACAGCGTGCTGTTTGAAGCTCCAAAAAGTTTTAATACCGCAAAGACGGTAATAGCATAAAGGTCGTCCAATACAGCTGGTATGGAAACAGGTAAAAAATTATGGCCCAGCACCGCATTGAGGGCGTTTTCTGTACCGGTTATCCCGCCATCCCTGACAAGTTCTTCTACGGTTTTGTTACCACGGCCCGGGTAAAGTTTGTCGAGTTGTTTTGGGGTGAATGTCTTCAAATTGGCAATCAATGCAGGAAAAAGATAGCCGTCGAAAAATTTTTTCAAAGTGCCATGGGGAATTTTTCGAACTGCGTCTGTCAAAGCGGGAAAAAGTTTATAAGCAAGATCATTTTCCGCGCCGAAGTAAAAGTAATTTCCATCATTGCCTTGCGAAGAGGGTGAGGGAGAGTCAAATGCAATATATTGCGAGTCGTTGAAGAAGCCGCCGGCCGCATCTTTTCGGCCTTCATGCAGGCTTGAGGTGACGTTTCCCCCCAGGCTGTAGCCTGTAAAGATAATCTTCGCAGCCGGAATATCGTTTTTCTGTGCAACTGCGCGCAACGCGTTCAGCACATAGGTGAAGGCAGTGCCGCCCTTGAGCTGTAAAGTTGTGTCCGCCTCGGCAATATCAACGGTAGAGTTTGTCCCCAGCGTAACGACGCTCAGATCGACGATCCTGCCATTATCGTATTTCGCCAGAACCTGCAGCTGGGAGCCGCCTTCGGGAGAAAGTCTATATCCGGTGACATTGCCCGCCGTATCGTATTGGGGATTGAAGCCGCGAAAATTGCCATGGCTATCGATGACGTGATCGAGGTTCCTGTCCGTTATCAATGCGCCGTCGTCGTCATAGTATTTGCCGGACTGAGCGAGCGCCGCAGCGGTAACGCCGAGCGCCGCAAGCTTGGCTAGTTTGTCGGCCTTCAGATCCCTTTCGGACTGGGGAGAATACAAGAAGAAGTCCTTGCCACCGATCTGCTTCCAGCCCACCATGTCGGCGGATAGAACGAACTTATTTTGCTCAAGTCCTATGCCGGCTGGCAGAATATGGGGATAGCGTTCCTTATATTTGTCAAACTCTGATCTTGGCTGATTACTCATTTCTCCCAAGGACATCATCTTCCAGGCCTGCTGCATAAGCTGCAGGGCGCGCTTTGGATCAACAGACATACACGAACCTCGTTCTTTTCGAATACTATTGCCTCGCAAACCTATTCCCGGGGATTTGACGAAAGAACAACGAGTGCGACGTAAACAGTTTGTTATGCGACGATAGAACATGAAGTATGCATCGTAAGTAGTTGAGTAGACATCTCAAAAATCTATCGGAAGTTGTGTGTCGGCTAACATATTGACAGAATGGCCTTGCAAGTGACGCATAGATTGCTAGTCGCCCACTGCTCGTCGCATCTGCCGGTACGGGGCGATTTCAGCAGAAGAATTTCAACGCCTGCCGCTGTTGGGGGGCAGGGAGAATCAGAGGGCGCATTTCTCCCGTCGGTGGTGGAGGGGCAGGCGGGAACCTATGCGCCACGCCGCGATTTGCTCCTGTGCCACCGGAACGGCTTGCCTATTGGCGGGCCGCGCTCCGGCTCATCCACGTAATTTCCTGCTTCCTTGGCTGCCTGGATGAAGGCAAAGCGTGCTGCGCCGGGCGAGAGGTCGCCTTCGAGGCAGGCCAGCAGGGCATGTTTGGTAGCCGACAGGACTTCACTGTCATCAGCCGGCCAGTCGGTGAGGATCATTTCCGCCGCCTGGAGTGCGGACGTTACCACGCGCATCCGTCCGGGCTGACCCGTCATGATACGCACCTCCTTGAACGGTCCTTCTTCCATCAGCGGCAAACGACTCCTCCGCCAAGTCCGTTCCGGCGTGCAAGGTAGTCAATATTTACTACAATTGGCGTTGTCCGCAGGGGAAAGGGCTCAAACAGCTTGTGTTCGTCGTGGACAGCGTGGACTCGTCCCGGCCGGGGCAAGTCCATCACCGAAACCGCTTCGTTGATGTTCAGGCGGCCGTGCGATATCGCTCGGCGGGATGCTGGTTGCCATAGTTCGGAAGCATGGCCTTCCGCGCCGCCTCAAGCGCATCCCATTGCCCAGCATCGGGAAGCGGTGGAATGGTCACCGGTTCGCGGCGGTCGAAGCCAACCAGCGCCGCATCAACCAGATCGTCCACCTCCATCACATTGGAGAGCGTATTGACGTCGGCGCCGACGTGCTCCCAGATCTCGGTCCGAGTGGTGGCGGGAAGCACAGCCTGAACGTAGACACCCTTGGGCGCGAGCTCGAGGCTGAGCCCCTGCGACAGAAACAGCACGAACGCCTTGGTTGCGCCATAGACCGACATGCCGAACTCCGGCGCGAGGCCGACCACGGAGCCGATATTGACAATCGCTCCTTCGCCGGTCTTGGCAAGGCGCGGGGCGATGGCACTGGCAAGCCGCAGAAGTGCCGTCGTGTTGAGCGCCACGAGCCGTGCGACGACATCGGTGCTCTGCTCGATGAAGCTTCCTCCGATGGCAGTCCCGGCATTGTTGACTAGAATCCCGATGCGGGCATCGTCGCGCAGCCTCGTCTCTACGGTCGCAAGGTCGGACGGCTGCGTAAGATCAGCTTGGATAATGTCGACCGCGACGCCATTTTCCTGACGCAGACGGGAAGCCAAAGCCTCCATTCGTACAACGTCGCGAGCGACAAGCACGAGATCGTGCCCACGGCTTGCAAAGCGCTCGGCATAGGTAGCACCGATGCCAGTGGAAGCGCCGGTGATTAGAACTGACGGAATGGTGGTCATGGCATTGCTCTTTTCTCTAATGAAACCTATATTCATGATGGTTATCATGATTGCATCTAAATATGATCGCCATCATGTAAATGTCAATGGTGCGAGCGGAGAATCTTGAAATGAAAGTCAGTCGAGAGCAGATGGCGGAGAATCGCCGCCGGATTCTGGAAGTCGCCAGTCGGCTGTTTCGCGACAAGGGCTTTGACGCGGTCAGCGTAGCGGAGGTGATGAAGGCCGCAGGGCTCACCCACGGCGGGTTCTACGGCCACTTCAGTTCGAAGGACGATTTGATCACGCAGAGCCTTGCCCACGTCCTCGCTGCCGATGAAGGCGGAGGGGGAGATTTGCGCGCCTATGTGAATTCGTACCTTTCGCCTGGCCATCGCGACAACGCCGCCGGTGGTTGCCCAACGGCAGGCTTTGCCGCCGCCATCCGCCATCAGACCCCCGCCGCACGTTCGGCCATGGCGGAAGGCCTTCGCTCGCAGATCGACCGTATCGGCAAGGCGCTGCCGCAGTTGGATGCGGCAGACAGGCGACGCATGGCGATCGGAAGCTGGGCGGCGATGGTGGGGGCAGTGATCCTCGCACGGGCAATCGACGATCCGGCACTATCGGATGAGGTGCTGGAAGAGACACGAGCCTTTGTTGACGCCGGTATGGCTTAAGAGCTACTCGGCACCCCGTCGAATCTTGCGAGGGTGAGTGGCTCTTCGCCTACCAATCCCATGCTACCGGGATTTCATCGCCTGCGGCGCCGGTCTGCAAAGGCGGGACAGGCATTTCATTTGATTAATCAGTTTACGGCCCAAGCGCGAGAGTTCATATATTAGGTGCATTAACCGCTTGTCAGAACCTTCGCTACCATAAGGGAATGCGCGCGTTCCAGCGACTTCGAAACATGACCAGGACAGTTTTTTGAAAACTCACGACGTTCTCAACCAGACGCCTTCCATGACCGGCCTCAACGCCTATCTTGGCGATCCGCTATTGCTGCAGATAACCAAGAGGTTCCCGCAGGCCGTGCGTACGGAATTGGAGCAGAACGGCAAGTTTGTCCTTTCGGGCGACGCGCAGGATCTGGCCAGGCTGGCAAACACCGAAGTGCCAAAACTGCGGACTCACGACCGGCAAGGACACCGGATCGATGTCGTCGACTATCACCCGGCCTATCATGCGCTCATGCGAAGGTCTGTCAGCCAGGGCCTCCATTCATCGATATGGGAAGACGCCAAACCGGAGGCAGGGCTGCGGCACCAGTCTCGTGCCGCGCGGTTTTATCTGACGTCGCAGCTTGAATGCGGGCATCTGTGCCCGCTGACCATGACCAGCGCATCCCTGGCCGCGCTGATGGCCGCCCCGAATCTCTATCGTGAGTGGTCGCCGCTGATCCTGCCGCGCAAGTATGATTCCAGCAACAAATCGCCCGCCAAGAAGACTGGCCTGACGCTCGGCATGGGGATGACCGAGAAGCAGGGCGGCACCGACGTCCACACCAATACGACGAAGGCCGAGCCGGCCGGAAGCGGCTTCCACCGGCTCACCGGCCACAAATGGTTCATGTCCGCGCCGATGTCAGATGCTTTTCTGGTCCTGGCGCAGGCTCGTGAAGGCCTTTCCTGTTTTCTTGTGCCGCGCATCCTGCCCGATGGCTCGTCCAACGGTTTCCGGTTTCAGCGCCTGAAAGACAAGCTCGGCAATCGTTCGAACGCCTCGTCGGAGGTCGAGTTCGACAATGCGCTCGGCCAGATGCTCGGTAACCCAGGCGAGGGGGTCAAGACGATCATCGACATGGTGACGCTGACGCGTCTCGACTGCGCCATCGCCTCAGCGGGTTTGATGCGGGCAGGACTGGCCGAGGCTGTCCATCATGCGCGGCATCGCATTGTTTTCGAGGGGCCGCTGATCGACAAGCCGCTGATGCTGCGGGTGCTGGCCGATATGGCTCTGGACGTCGCCGGGGCGACGGCGCTAACGCTTCGCCTGGCGCGGGCGTTCGACAATGCCGCCAAGGACCGCGGCGAAGCAGCCTTCGCCCGCGTGATGACGCCGGTCGTCAAATATTGGGTGGCAAAAATTGCACCTGCGATGCTCTACGAGACGATGGAGTGCCTCGGCGGCAATGGCTATATCGAGGAAGGCAATCTTGCGCGCTACTATCGCGAGGCTCCCGTCAACGCGATCTGGGAGGGTTCGGGCAATGTCATGGCGCTCGATGTACTGCGCGTCCTGAAGCGCGGACCCCAGCTTTTCGACGAGGTTCTCAACTGGATCGGTGCGCAACTTGGACGCGGCGGGCAGGGAACAGTCGAAGTCCTTCGCGCCGCAATGCGGGTTGCCGAGAATGACGAGGGCGCGGCGCGTATATTGACCGAGCAACTCGCCTTGGCCGCCGCCGGTGCGGAACTGCGTCATCTGCAATCGGAGGACATTGCCGATGCATTCGTCGAAACGCGTCTGGGAGGTCAGTGGCGCACAACCTACGGCATGCTCGACGCGCGCCATAACGCCAAGAACATTATCAGCTCGCTATATCCGACTTTGAACTGATCAACTCACCACAACCCGGTTGGACCGACCCGTAGTGCACGCACTGCGTGTGCCGCCATGTTTTGTCAAAAAAAACCGTCTGGCTCACCGAGAAATCGCGCCCGCGACGAAAAAGGGGGCTCGCTAATGCCTTCAATTTGAATTAAATTTTTGTAAATTAACCTTAACAAAAGGTTTACGTTGCGGTGAACTTCTTAAACGATATCACTACAACCTGAAAATGCACTGCAAAAACGCAGGGTTAAGGCAAAATGATTAGACCAGCCCTCACGAGGAGAAACTGAATGCGCAGCTTCCTGATTTTCTGGGCTGGGCCTCTGGGCTTTCTGTGGGGGTGGTATTTTCTCTCGCTCCATGACCTGAGCATGGGCATGTTTTTCTTCAGCCGCGAGATGCACGATCAGGTTTTCAGCATTTACGGGAACATACTGGGCGTCGCGCCGGAGACCATTCCACCACTGGTTGCACGTGCCTGCATTGTCGATACTGGGCTTGTATTGTGTCTGATCGCGTTCCGCCGCCGTCGCCAGATTATCGCCTGGGTGCAAGCCTGGCGTGCAGCACGAGCTGCTGCCTATATCGAGGAATTCCCGTCCACATCCGCTTCTTGACGCAGGCTCTGTAGCCGGTCCAACGCACCCTGCAGGATGAAGGCCGCCGCTGCCGAGTCGATCCGTTCTGCGCGCTTCTGCCTCGATACGTCCATTCCGATCAAGGCGCGCTCCGCTGCCACGGTCGACAACCGCTCGTCCCAATATACGAAGGGAAGCTCGGTCAGCTTTTCCATGTTGCGGACGAAGGCGCGGGTCGCCTGCACGCGCGGGCCCTCGCTACCATCCATGTTTACCGGCAGCCCAATGACAATCGCGCCGACATTGTCAGCGCCCAAAGCCTTCAACAGGTCCTGCGCGTCGCGGGTGAACTTGCTGCGCCTGAGCACCGGGCGCGGATTTGCGAAAGAAAATCCCCGATCCGAAACGGCGATGCCGATCGTCTTCGTACCGAGGTCGAGTCCAGCCACGGTCTTGCCATCGGCGACATGGTCCTCGAGTTCTTCAATCTTCAGTACCGTCAATTTGATCGCTTCCTGCTGTTGCTCTAGCTTGTCACATAACCTCATCGGACCCATGTTGCGAGCACTCACTTTACAGTGGAAGGATAGACACATGAAAATCACCTGGCTCGGCCAATCGGCCTTTCGGATTGAAACAGCAAAAAGCACGATCCTCATAGACCCGTTCCTGACTGGAAATCCGGGTGCGAAGGGCGTTGATGTCAAGGAGGCCGCCAAAGGCGTCCATCACATCATCCTGACGCACGGGCACGGAGATCATGTCGGTGACACGGTCGAGCTTTCAAAGGACACGGGCGCACTGGTTACCGCAAATGCGGATCTGGCAGCATGGCTCGGTTCTCGCGGCGTTGCGCGTGTCGACCCGACAAATACTGGCGGGACGGTTGCGTATGACGGTTTCACCGTGACGTATGTCAATGCTCTGCACTCATCCGCGCAACTCACGGAAGACGGAGTTTCCCATTCGCTCGGATCAGCCAACGGTGTCGTCCTGCATTTCGACGACGAGCCGACACTCTATCATATGGGCGATACGGACATTTTCTCCGACATGGCGCTGATAAACGAATTGCATCAGCCGGAAATCGGCATCGTGCCGATTGGCGATCGCTTTACCATGGGCGGGGCAGTTGCTGCGCTGGCCAGCCGCCGCTACTTCAAGTTCAGCAAGGTCATACCCTGTCACTATGCATCGTTTCCAATCATCGACCAGACGGCAGACAAGTTTGTCGCCGGGATGGAAGGGGGAACGAGCGAAGTTATCGTTGCCAGGACGAATGAGCATTTTACCGTTTGACGGGAGATGTTAAGCAGCTTCTTCAAACGTCGAGTCTGGAGAGCAATGTGCGCGGCCTGTTTCTGATATCCTGCCTGTTGATGACAACGACGCCTGTGTTTGCACAGGCAGTCGATGCGAATGGTGCGAATGCACTTGCTGCCACATTGTCCGAATATGTCGGCAAGAAAGCGATCGAGAAGAATATATTCGCAGTCGTTCCTGATGGCGACAGTTACCGCATCACCTTCAGCACGGCAAAACTGTTCGAATCTCTTCCCAAGCAGGACTATTTCAAGGGTGACTTCGGTCAATACAGCCTGCTGGCAAGGCCGCTTGCCGATGGGTCCTGGACCATCTCGGCGACAGCCGTGCCCGGCGGCTCGGTCGAGGTAACGGCACCGACGGGACCAGAGGCAATCGAGTGGTCGGTCGACAACGGCAAGATGAATGGAACTTTCGACCCGAAGATCGGGACTTTCTCCGAGGCTTCGTTTTCTTACGGGTCCATGAAAATGCAATCGACCGGTCCTACCCAGGACGTCGAGGTAAGCGCCGGCTCGGCCAAGGGTGCAATGCAGGGAGCGGCTGCTGCATCAGGCGGCGTCGATTTCAGCAGCAACCAGTCGGCGGTGGATTTCCTAGAAACCATGACGCTCAAGTCGCCGCCTGCTGCCGATGACGCAGCCGCTGCGCCGCAAAGCCCGATGAAAATCGTTCTGAGTAGCCGTCAGATCGACGTCAATGCCGAGGGCAAGGGTTTCCGCAACCTGGAGTTTCTGGATTTATGGAAATTCTTGATTGCGCATGCGCAGGAGACGACGCTGAACGACCAGCAACAGGCTGATCTCAAGACGAAGCTCCTTGCTGCGCTGCCTTTCTGGGACAAGCTTTCTGGCGCATATCAGTTCTCCGATCTCAAGGTCGAAACTCCGCTTGGACCATTTACGGCCGGGAACGTATCTCAGGAGATGGACCTTGACGGCGTCAGCAAGAGTGGCGGCTACCATTATACGTTGCGGACTCGTGGACTGAAATATCCCGAACTTCCGATACCCGAATGGAGCGTGCAGTTTCTGCCCGCCGATATGGAAATCGGCTTCGGTATGGAAGGCATCGATCTCGACACGCTTGTCAGGGCCGCTGTGGCGGACATGGACTTGAAGCGCGAAAAGCCGTTCTCCGATGAATTCGAGGCGAAGACCGCAGCCGCCTTCCTTGCCAGTCCGCCAAAGGTGGTCATTGACAAGAGCTTCGTGAAGATGGCCGACAGCGAGATATCGGTCGAGGGCGAAGTCTCGTTCGCCGCGATGAAGCCTGCAAGTCAAACCACATGGGAGATGAGCAATTTCGATGCACTTGTCAACCGTCTGACCAAGGCGTCCGAGCAGGAACCCGAGATCAAGAACTATATCGTTTTCGCCAAGCTCGCCAAGGATTTTGGCACACAATTGCCCAACGGACACATTCAATGGATCGTCGATCAGAAAGCCGACGGCTCGGTGAGCGTGAACGGGAATCCCGTGAAGGGCCCCGACCCCATGGTCGAGCCGGGAAGCGACGGCACACTCGAGGGCGATCCGACGCAGGATAACAATGTGCTCGTACCCGATGACGAGGAAGATAGTCCCGGTACTTCGCCAGCACAGTAGTATATTCGAGGACGTCTTGTCCGTTGCGCTTGGCCGCAACGGACACTATAGCTCCATGATCCAATATCTGAATTTCAGGAACCCCAATGTCCGTCGATATCTCCACCGTCAAACGTGTAGCGCATCTTGCCCGCATTGCCGTCAGCGAAGACGATGCCACACGTATGACCGGTAAGTTGAATGCCATTCTAGGCTTTGTCGAACAGTTGAACGAGGTGAATGTCGATGGCGTCGAGCCCATGACATCCGTCACGCCCATGGCGATGAAGAAGCGCTCCGACATCGTCAATGATGGAGGCAAGGCTGCCGACATCGTCGCCAATGCACCGATCCACGAGGAAAACTTCTTCGTCGTTCCGAAAGTCGTCGAGTAGGCATCACGATGGCTATTTCCGTTACCGTAGAAACGCCGCTGCAGGATGACGTCAGGCTGTTGGTCAGTGAACTCAATGATCACCTCTTGCCGCTGTCGCCCATCGAGTTCCAGTTCAAGATGACCGTGGAGCAAATGGCCGGTGCCGATACGACAGTATTCGTGGCGCGCGACGAGAATGGTGTCGCGGTCGGATGCGGCGCGCTGAAGGATCATGGCGGCGGTGTCGGTGAAGTGAAGCGCATGTTCACGCGACCAGCAGTCCGCGGACAGCGTGTCGGGTCGGCCTTACTCGAGGCGATCACGGAACTCGCCAGGCAAAAGGGTGTCACGCGGCTTGTACTTGAAACAGGTGCCGGACGAGATTTCGCGGACGCGTACCGGCTCTACGAGCGTTCCGGCTTTACCCGCTGTGGCGTTCTGCTCGATTACCCCGACTCCGAACATAGTGCATTTTATGAAAAGTGGCTGGCTCTGACGCCAGCCCAATAAGGACCAGAGAAGAATATGACCGATCTGACCGCTCTCACTATTGCCGAGGCGCGCGACCAGCTGAAAGCGAAGACTATCAGCGCTGCCGAGCTGACTGGCGCTTACATAGAGGCGATCGAGAACGCCAATGAAGCGCTGAACGCTTATATCGTTACAACGCCGGAAAAGGCGCTGGCCATGGCGAAGGCGTCCGACGCCCGCCTTGCTTCCGGCAATGCCGGGGCCCTGGAGGGTATTCCGCTCGGCATCAAGGACCTTTTCGGTACCGAAGGCATCCATACGCAGGCTGCGTCGCATATCCTTGACGGCTTCAAGCCGAACTATGAATCCACCGTTACCGCCAATCTGTGGGCGGACGGCGCCGTCATGCTGGGCAAGCTCAACATGGACGAGTTTGCCATGGGTTCGTCCAATGAGACTTCCTACTATGGGGCCGTCAAAAACCCCTGGCGCGCCAGAGGCTCCAACGCCGATCTCGTACCCGGCGGCTCTTCCGGCGGCTCGGCTGCTGCGGTAGCCGCGCGGCTGTGCGCGGGTGCGACAGCGACGGATACGGGCGGCTCGATCCGCCAGCCAGCGGCTTTCACCGGCACTGTCGGCATCAAGCCGACCTATGGCCGCTGCTCACGCTGGGGCATTGTCGCATTTGCGTCTTCGCTCGATCAGGCCGGGCCCATAGCCCGCGACGTGCGGGATGCGGCGATCCTCCTGAAGTCCATGGCTTCGGTCGACGTGAAGGACACGACCTCAGTCGATGTCGCCGTCCCTGACTACGAGGCGGCCATTGGCAAGCCGCTCGCTGGACTCAAGATCGGAATTCCGAAGGAATACCGCGTCGACGGCATGCCGGAGGAAATCGAAAGGCTGTGGCAGCAGGGCATCGAATGGCTGAAGGATGCAGGTGCCTCCATCGTCGATATCTCCTTGCCGCACACCAAATACGCACTGCCGGCCTACTATATCGTCGCGCCTGCGGAAGCATCGTCTAACCTCGCCCGCTATGATGGCGTTCGCTATGGCTTGCGCGTGCCAGGCAAGGACATCGTCGAAATGTACGAGAAGACCCGAGCCACAGGCTTTGGCGAAGAGGTCAAGCGTCGCATCATGATTGGCACATATGTGCTTTCGGCAGGGTACTACGACGCCTACTACCTTCAGGCACAGAAGGTGCGTACTCTCATAAAGAAGGACTTCGAAGACGTTTTCCACGCCGGAGTCGATGCTATCCTCACGCCGGCCACGCCTTCTGCCGCGTTTGGCATTGCCGATCAGGATATGGCGGCCGATCCGGTCAAGATGTACCTGAATGACATTTTCACGGTGACCGTGAACATGGCAGGTCTTCCAGGGATCGCAGTACCGGCTGGTCTTGATGCGCGCGGTTTGCCGCTCGGCCTGCAACTGATCGGTCGCCCGTTCGACGAGGAAACCTTGTTCCAGACCGCTTACGTGATCGAACAGGCGGCAGGCAAGTTCAACGCTGCCAAATGGTGGTAACCCGAAGCACCCAGCTTTTTTCAGGCATGACAGTCCGACATGTCCTCGTTTCGCATTAAACCCGCAACAGAAGCCGACATTGCAGCCATAGCTGCTGTCGGCTCGCGCGCCTGGGCGTCCAACATTTTTTCCTTCGAGCCCGAGTTGCCGGGCATGCGCTCTCATGTGGAAAGAGCATTCCAGGCATTTGCAGAGGCTTCCCATGCCAATGTCCTGGTGGCAGCGGTTGATGGACATGTCTTGGGATGGGGCGCGCGCGACGAGAACAACGACTACATCTCCGACCTATGGGTCGACCCGGCGGTTCAAGGGCAAGGAATTGGCTCGGCAATTTTACGGACCTTGAAGAGGCATATCGCGGATGCCGGCTACCTCAGGGCTCGCATCAGCACGCATGCCCGCAACGTGGGAGCTATCCGGCTATACGAGCGGGAGGGGTTTCGTGTTATCGAACAGGGGCTGGAGTGGTCCACCAGTCTCGAACGCGAGATCGACAAGGTGAAGATGCTGGCGGAGCTGCAATAGAATGTTCTTCACGCTGTCAAAAATCCTCTGGTTCTTCGCAGAGCCGTTGAATCTCTCGATCCTGCTGATTGGATTGGCGGTTGTTGCGCTACTGATCGCCCGTCGCCGCATTGCGCTGACTGCAGCAGCATGCGCTTTCCTGATCCTCGCGATTGGCGCCTGGACGTCGCTCGGCGCGCTGATGATGCATCCGCTCGAGGACCGGTTTCCGCGTCCAGCTTCGCTGCCGGACAGGATTGACGGGATCATCGTGCTTGGCGGCGGTTTTGAAGGTGGCGTCAATCTCGTGCGCGGCGGTTACGAGGTGAATTCCAGCGGCGACCGGTTTGTCGAAGCGGCCATTCTCGCAGCCCGCTATCCCGGAGCAAAGGTTGTCGTGACTGGTGGATCCGGCAATCTGCTTCTGAAGGGCGAGGGGGATGGAACGACGGCACCGCGTCTGCTGGCCGCGCTGGGTGTTGCCCCCGATCGGCTCATCATGGAGAGCCAATCGCGCAACACCTACGAGAACGCGGTTCTCACGAAGGAAATGGTCAAGCCCCAGCCGGGACAAACGTGGTTATTGATTACCTCGGCGTTCCATATGCCCCGATCCATGGGTATTTTCCGAACGGTGGGCTTCGCGGTCGTTCCCTGGCCGTCGGATTATCGCACCTCGGGAGAGGAAGGCGTGGGCGTGACGCATGACAATCCGCAGGACTCGCTGCAAAATGTGTCGATAGCGCTTAGAGAATGGATCGGTCTCGTCGCGTACCGGCTGACCGGGCGAACGGGCGAGCTTTTGCCGGCGCCATGAGACAAGTCGACGTCGTCATCATTGGCGCTGGCGCCGCAGGGATGATGTGTGCCGTCGAGGCCGGCAATCGGGGGCGTTCCGTATTGCTTGCCGACCATGCCGCTGCACCTGGCGAAAAAATCCGGATATCCGGCGGCGGCCGCTGCAATTTCACCAATCTCAACGCTTCCCCGCAGAATTTCATCAGCAGGAATCCGCATTTCTGTATCTCGGCGCTGCGACGTTACACCCAGCGCGATTTCATCGGTCTCGTCGATCGCCATGGCATCGCCTGGCACGAAAAGACCCTCGGGCAGCTCTTCTGTGACGGCTCCGCAAAGCAGATTATCGATATGCTGCTCAAGGAAATGAACAGGGCAGGCGTCGAGCTTCGACTTGGCACGACGGTCGATTCACTCGCTAAAGAAGGCGAGGGCTTCGAACTTGAGCTTTCGGGTGAGCGCGTACGGTGTTCATCACTGGTCGTAGCCAGTGGCGGGAAGTCCATTCCGAAAATGGGCGCGAGCGGCTTCGGCTACGATATCGCCAGGAAGTTCGGGCTTGCCCTCACTGAGATACGGCCAGCACTGGTGCCGCTGACATTCGACGAGAATACGCTTGCGCCGCTCAAGCCATTGTCGGGTATCGCCGTCGATGCAGTGGTCAGCCACGAAAAGACGAAATTTCGCGAAGCGATGCTGTTCACGCACCGCGGCTTGAGCGGCCCCTCGATCCTGCAAATTTCGTCGTACTGGCGGGAAGGCGATGTGATTTCTGTTGCCATGCTCCCCGACGTGAAGGTTTTCGACGTATTACGCGCCGCCCGCGCCCGCAATGGCCGCCAAGCGCTGCAGACGGCACTTGGCGAATTGCTGCCAAAGCGCCTGGCGCAACTCATCGCCGAAAATAGCGGGATTGAGACTCACCTGGCGGATATTTCCGACAAGCAACTCCTCGTGGTGGAGAAATCCGTCAACGAGTGGCAGATCAAACCCGCGGGTTCCGAAGGATACCGCACGGCCGAAGTCACATTGGGCGGTGTGGACACTGACGGCCTCGACCAGAAAACAATGGAGTCGAAAACGACAAGGGGCCTATATTTCATTGGCGAGGTCGTTGATGTGACCGGGTGGCTCGGCGGCTATAATTTTCAATGGGCGTGGTCGTCCGGTTGGGTCGCAGGGCAGGCTGTTTAGAATTCCCGGGTGAAAACAGGCTTCTGGGAGGAGCATATGACAATTCAGGCGAGCTGCCATTGCGGCGCAGTCAAGATGGAAATCTTCGAAGCACCAGCACAGATAACGGCATGTACATGCACGTTTTGCACCAAGCGCGGCGCACTCTGGGCCTACTACAGGCCGGATCAGATAAAGCTAGCAGTCACTCCCGGGGCTGACGCGGTTTATGCGCGCAATAGCCTGAACAAGCACCATCACTGCAATGTGTGCGGGTGCGGGACATTTTCCGAGGTTCCCACCTGGACGAACTACCAGCCCGATTCGGATCGGCCGCGAATAAGCGTGAACATTCGTCTTTTCGACAATTTCGACACAGGTTCGCTGCCGGTGGAAACGCTGGATGGGAGAAATCTCTGGTAAGTCGTTGCCTCGGCGGGAGAATCCTGCTTCCCTGAGAAGTATTCGTTGCCAAGAAGGGAGATACGGCCATGTGGATCAATCTGACCGATGTCAACGGCGATCACATCACGCTCAACTTCGCTCACGTCGTCTCTTTCAACCCGTATGGAACGGGTACTCACATCGTGACGACGACTGCCGGCCTGACGTTCTTCGTCAAGGAAACAATCGAGCAAATCCAGAACAAGATCGGGATCACGACGACTTAGGCTGCGCCGACCAGACACCACTCCAGGATCACAGCGAGGCAGCTGGACCGCAAGCGGCAGCAGTCCGAAATAGTGCATGAAAAATCACCTATCCGTGCGTTGCCGAAACCCCACAATTCGTATTTATATTGCGGATAGGCGCTGGTTGTCCTTGCCTTTGTCACATTTGTCGCTCAATTGCGTCCCGAACTACCGGCATTAGTCTATTCCGATTGCCGGACCGGGAGTACCTTCGGGGGTGGTATCTCCACGATGCGATCTGCATGTCAGGGCATGCGATTGGTAACGCACATGCCAACAGATGAAATGGGTTCCGGATACAGATGATACGCTTGATCGGATATTTTTTCGGAATCGGCACTGTCATGGCGCTTCTGGGGGCAGGAGCCGTCGCACTTTACGTTGTCAACATGTCAAAGGACCTGCCTGACTACGAGGTGCTGGCGAAGTATGAACCTCCGGTCATGACCCGCGTTCATTCATCCGACGGATCATTGATGGCCGAGTTTGCACGCCAGCGCCGGCTCTATCTGCCAATCCAGGCTGTTCCGGATCGTGTGAAGGCGGCCTTTATTTCGGCCGAAGACAAGAATTTCTACCAGCACCCCGGTGTGGATATTGCTGGTCTTACCCGCGCTGTCATCACCAATATCCAGAACTGGGGATCGCGCCGTCCGGTGGGCGCGTCGACGATCACTCAACAGGTCGCGAAGAATTTTCTCCTGAGCAATGACCAGACCATCGGACGCAAGGTCAAGGAAGCAATTCTTTCCTTCCGAATCGAGCAGGCCTACTCAAAGGATCGTATTCTCGAGCTCTATTTGAACGAAATTTTCTTTGGCCTGAACTCCTATGGCATCGCTGGGGCTGCGCTTACCTACTACAACAAATCAGTCAATGAACTGACGGTAGCTGAAGCAGCTTACCTCGCGGCTCTCCCCAAGGGCCCCTCGAATTATCACCCCTTCCGCCAGCCGGATCGCGCAGTCGAGCGCCGCAACTGGGTCATCGACCGCATGGCAGAGAATGGCTACGTCACCGCCGAGGAAGCAAAGGCCGCCAAGACCGAGCCGCTCGGTGTCACGCCGCGCCATACGGGCAATTATCTGTTCGCATCGGAATATTTCACCGAGGAAGTCAGGCGTCAGATCATCGCCCGATACGGCGAGAATGCGCTTTACGAAGGCGGCTTGTCCGTCCGCACGACGCTCGATCCCAAGATGCAGGTACAGGCGCGCGCAGCGTTGCAGCACGGGCTGTTCAAATATGACGAAGCGCGCGGCTATCGCGGGGCCTACAAGACGATTTCAACGAACGGCGACTGGGGAATTCCGCTTTCCGAAATCAAGGCGTTCTCCGATGTGCCCGATTGGCAGCTGGCCGTCATCCTGGAGGTGACACCGGAGCAGGCTACGATCGGCCTGCAGCCTCAGCGTGATGCATCCGACAAGCTCGTTCCCGAACGCAAGCAGGGCACCATAGCGGCTGACGATGTAAAATGGGCGTTCCGGATGCTTAATGGGGACAAGCGCACCACCGTCAAGTCGCTGGAGAATGTCTTCAACGTCGGCGACGTGGTCTTCGTGCAAAAGAAGGAAGGCAGCGATACGCAATTCGACCTGCATCAGGTTCCGAAGATCGAAGGCGGCGCGGTAGCAATGGACCCGCATACGGGGCGCGTACTCGCAATGGTCGGCGGTTTCTCCTTCGCCGAATCCGAGTTCAACCGGGCGACGCAGGCGATGCGGCAGCCGGGCTCATCCTTCAAGCCGTTCGTTTATTCAGCTGCACTCGACAATGGCTATACGCCCGCATCCGTGGTTCTCGATGGGCCGATCTCTATCGACCAGGGCGGGAGCCTCGGAATATGGGCACCGAAGAACTATGGCGGGAAATTCGCGGGGCCGTCGACATTGCGCTACGGCATTGAACAATCGCGCAATTTGATGACCGTGCGGCTTGCCCAGGACATGGGCATGAAGCTGGTCGCCGAATATGCCGAGCGGTTCGGCATTTACGACAAGATGCTGCCGGTGCTTGCGATGTCGCTTGGCTCCGGTGAAACGACGGTTCTGCGGATGGTCACCGGCTATTCGATCATCGCCAATGGCGGGCGCAAAATAACGCCCTCCATGATCGACAGGATCCAGGACCGCTACGGCAAGACGATCTTCAAGCACGACGAGCGCAAATGCGACAATTGCTCTGCGGACGAGTGGAAGAACCAGCCTGAGCCCGAATTGATCGATGATCGCGACCAGGTTCTCGATCCGATGACGGCCTACCAGATCACGTCCATGATGGAGGGGGTGGTTCAACGGGGCACCGCGACGATCCTGAAGAGCCTCAACCGCCCGATTGCGGGCAAGACCGGAACGACCAATGACGAGAAGGACGCGTGGTTCATCGGATTTACGCCGGACCTCGTCTTCGGTGTCTATCTCGGCTACGATGACCCTTCGCCGATGGGCCATGGCTTCACTGGCAGCGGCCTTGCAGCGCCTGTGTTCAAGGACTTCGCCGAAGCTGCCCTGCAGGGACAGCGCTCGGTCGATTTCCGCGTACCCGATGGCATGAGCGTCCTGCCGATCGATCGCAAGACGGGTATGCGCGCAGCACCCGGCGGAGCGAACGTCATCATGGAAGCCTTCAAGCCGGGTACGGGACCAGCCGACAGCTATTCCGTCATCGGCATGGACACGTTCTCGGAAGGCTCGCCCGTCGGCGTGCAATCTCCGAACGTTAATCGCGTGATACAGGGCGGCGGCGGCGGTCTCTTCTAGGGAGTATTGCTATTCATGCCAGAACGGCCTGCAAACGGCGTTTTTCTGCGCTCCGGTGCTCATGTACGAAATGTACACTGCGCTCCGTTGCTCGAAATCCGTCGTTTTCGCCTCGTCCTGACCTGAATCCCAACATTCCCTGGGTGGCGCTCTGCTTCATGCCAGAACGGTCTGCAAACGGCGTTTATCTGCGCTCCGGTGCTCATGTACGAAATGTACACTGCGCTCCGTTGCTCGAAACCCACCGTTTCGCCTCTTCCTGACCTGAATCCTAATACTCCCTGCGTGGCCTCCGGCTTCATGCCAAGACGGTTTGTGAAACACTTTACATCGGACGGGCCAGACAATATGGTCCGCCGAAATTCGAGCACGAAGAAGGAACGGATTGCCGATGCGCGCCGAGATCGAGACCCTTGTCGATGAAATCAAGCAGGCCATAAGCCTGCTGAGGAGGCATCTTTGACTGGGATACATCAATCAAACGTCTGGGCTATCTGAACCAGCTTGCCGAGGATCCTTCGCTTTGGAATGACGCCCAGGAAGCGCAGAAGCTGATGCGCGAGCGCCAGCATCTTGAAGACGGCATCAATTCCATCCGAAGTCTGTCCCAGTCTCTCGAGGACAATATCGAACTTATCGCCATGGGCGAAGAGGAGGGTGACAAGTCGATCGTTGCAGAGGCGGAGGAGAATATCCGCACCATCAAGCAGGAAGTCGACCGCCGCCAGATCGATACGTTGCTGTCGGGCGAAGCCGATGCCAATGACACATATCTCGAAGTGCATTCGGGTGCAGGCGGGACGGAAAGCCAGGATTGGGCGAATATGCTCTTGCGCATGTATACGCGGTGGGCCGAGCGCAAGGGCATGAAGGTTGAACTGCTCGAAGTCCATTATGGTGAAGAGGCAGGTATCAAGTCCGCGACAATCCTGGTCAAAGGTCACAACGCCTATGGACTTCTGAAGACCGAGTCAGGTGTGCACCGGCTGGTGCGCATCTCGCCGTACGATTCGAATGCGCGGCGGCACACATCCTTTTCGAGCGTTTGGGTTTACCCGGTCGTCGATGACAACATCGATATCGCGGTCACCGAGGCCGATGTGCGCATCGATACGTATCGTGCATCCGGCGCCGGCGGACAGCATGTCAACACGACCGACTCGGCCGTTCGCATCACCCACATTGCCACCGGCATTGTCGTGCAATGCCAGGCGGAACGTTCGCAGCACAAGAACCGGGCAACAGCCTGGTCCATGCTCCGCGCCCGTCTCTATGAGGCAGAACTGGAAAAGCGCGAACAGGCTGCCGATGCAATCTCGGCGTCCAAGACCGATATTGGCTGGGGCCACCAGATCCGCTCCTACGTGCTGCAGCCCTACCAGCTGGTGAAGGATTTGCGGACTGGCGTCGAAAGTACAAGCCCGCAAGACGTGCTTGACGGCGAAGTCGACATGTTCATGGAGGCCGCCTTGGCCCACCGCGTGCATGGGACAGACGTGGAAGTCGAAGATATCGCCTGAATCAGGCGGCTTTCAACTCGATATGTACGCGACGGCCGAGTGCCGTCGCGATATTAACCAATGCGTCGAGTGAGAATCGCGAAACGCGCCCGCGCAACAGATCGTTTATGCGCGGCTGGCTCACATCACAGCGGACAGCTGACTCAGTCTGTTTCCAACCATTCTCGTCAATAATTTGGGATATCTGCCTCATCAGCTCTGCTCTGGCTCTCAGGTTGGCAGCCTCTGCTGGCGTATCGGCTATCGCATCCCAAACACTGTCAAACGTTTCAATCTCCACCATATACTTGCCTCTTAAGCTGTTTGTAGCGCACCCTTGCGAGGTTCATCTCTTGCTCTGGTGTGGCTTGCGTTTTTTCTGAAACGCATGCAGGACATAGACTGCGTCTGAGAATCTGGAGATATAGAGTAATCTGTAGGTTCCATTTGGGTCCCAGATCCTGATTTCCTCGACACCCTGACCAATTGTTGGCATCGCCTTGAAGTCATCAGGCTTCTCGCCTCGTCGCACCCTGTCAAGTTGATAACCGCCAGACTACGCCAGCCATCCTTTCACGGCTGGCTGGTTAAATATATGATATCTTATGTCTAGTATTAAAGTTGCGCCGCCAACTGACGGCCGATGGCCAAAAAGCTCACCGGATTGACCGCAGCGCCGTTTCTGCGCACTTCGTAGTGCAGATGAGGGCCCGTGGAGCGACCGGTGCTGCCGACCTTGCCGAGCGCATCACCAAGATTGATACGCTGGCCGACTCTGACGAGGATCTGGCTCAAGTGGCCGTAGCGTGTAGCAAGCCCGTTGCCGTGATCGATCTCCACCATGTTGCCATAGCCGCCATTATAGTCGGCTGCTGTCACGATCCCGCTCGCCGTGGCCTGAACCAAACTGCCTGAAATGGCGCGGAAATCCATGCCGGAATGAAACGCGATCATGCCGAGAAGCGGGTCTGCGCGCGAGCCAAATGGACTTGAGACTGGCATACCGGGAACGGGATTGGCGATTGGTACGGATTTCGCCAGGTTCCTGGCAATTTCGAGCCGATGTAGCGCCTCATCGAGATCGGTGTATTGGCTGTCGAAACCTGACACCGGACTGGCGCTGGTCAAAAGCAACGGTCCACCAGTTCCCGTTGCTGCATCTCCGGGAGCCGGTTTCACGCCAGTCCCGGCCAAAGCATCGATGATCCTGTCGGCGTTCTCGTAAGCGGTGTTGGAGAGCGCCATCATCTGTCGGGTCTGTAGTGATTCGATCCGGGTCAGCGATCGATCTATGGATTTCAGCAGAAGTTCTGCTTTGTCGGTACTTCTTGTACCCTTGTCATCGCGCGGCGCCGGCTTGCGCGTCGTCGTGGCGGGACCCGTGATGATCGGGTCGATACCATAAAAGCCTTCTGCGTCGTCGGAGTTCACCACGGCGTTTGTGCCTGTAGTGAGGGTGCCTGCCTCCCCAGCATTCTCGAGCACAGGCGCGAGTTTCTCTGTCCGCTCGCTGAGCGCCTTTTGCCGCTGGATGAGCTCGCTGACCTTTCCGTCCATCAGCTTCTGGTCGAGCAATTGCCTGCTCGTCACGCGATCGAGCTGGATACGCAGCGCGGCTATCCGGTCTTCATAGGCCTGTTGCAAGCGGGCCTGGCGGGCGACACTGCCCGTTATGAGGTCGTCGCGGAAGATAAGATAAGAAGTTGCAATCAGGTAGCTGGCGGCGAGCCCAAGAGCGAGGGTGCCGCCAAGATATGCCATCCATGGCTTCATGGTGAAATGCCGGATCGTTTCGCCACTCGCGATGATTATCGTGTGCGGCTCGTTCGTGCTGCCGAAGATGCTGGTATTTTTTGGCTTCTTCATCGCCGCCATGCTCGTTGGTTTGCAGCTTCAATCCATGAGACATTACACTCTGTTAGGGTTAATAAACTCTGACAAATGCGCTGCATTTGAATCAAATCGGTAGTGAAGCGGACAAATCATCCGCCAAGTGCCGCGGTTGCTTCCAACACTTCAGCCGCATGACCCGGAACTTTCACCTTGTTCCAGATTCTGGCGATCTTCCCCGCCTTATCGATGAGATAGGTCGTCCGCTCGACGCCCATATATTTGCGGCCATACATGCTCTTTTCAACCCAAAGACCGTAGGCTTCGGTAATCGCCTTGTCTTCGTCTGCAACAAGATCGACTTTGAGCCCATGCTTGTTCTTGAACTTGTCGTGTTTCTTGACCGGATCCGGCGACATGCCGATGACCTTCACACCGAGCTTGTCGAATTGCGGCTTGAGACCTGAAAATTCGATCGCTTCCTGAGTGCAGCCGCTTGTGTCGTCCTTGGGGTAAAAATAGAGCACGACCGGCTGCCCGCGCAGCTCCGACAGGGTAATCGTGCCGCCGCCATCACTGGGCAGAGTGAAGTCGTGCGGGGTGCTGCCGATGTCCAATTTCGCCATAGGATTGCCTTTCTTTCTTGATTGAACGCGAGCGTTACTTACGCAATTATAGCGAGGTGCGGGAATCGTCTACGGTTTCCCAATTGATTCCTCAATTGGCTTTGGAATTTGACAGAGAAACCGAAAAGAGTCCGCTTTACCAAGCGAGACTTCACACAACTGCACCAATACCCTTCCGCTTGCGAGCAAGGCGAGGTACCCGTGACGACGCCCCGAAAGCGGCGTTCTCATCTCCATTTTGCGGCCGGCGCCACGTGTTCGTTCCTTATCTTGATCGCTGTTCTGGCCGGTATAGCTTTCGTCATCCTGCGTGTGGGCATTGGAGGCGAAGCTCTGACGCAGCGGGCTCAAACGGCTCTCAAGACTGTTCTTGGCCCGGACGCCCACGCTACAATCCAGTCAGCGCAAATATCTCTCGACAAGCGCCGCCATATCGCGCTCGAAGCGAGAGACGTAAATATCGCCGATACCAAGCGTGGCATCGAGATCAATAACGTGCGCTCGGTCCGCATCGGGCTTGCAACTTTGCCCCTGTTGCAGGGCAAGGTGCGGGTCGAGCGGCTGGAACTGGACGGGGCGCAAATCAAGGTCACTTCGGTTGTCCCGTTCGATTTCATGGCGCTTGTTCCGAAGGATGAAAGGGGGCTCGTCAACCTCGATGCTGCATCGACAGCAATTTTTGCCGGCCTGGAAAGCGCGGTATCGCTGCTTGACCAGCGCGAAACGCGCGACATTTCCATCGCGAATACGATTTTCAATTTCACCATAGCGGGTTCGCCAGAGCGCTTGCGCATCGTCAATCTTGACCTTTCGGAAACCGGAGGTCCGGTTGCCATCAATGGCGTCGTAGAATGGCAAGGCAAACAAGTCGAGATATCTGCCCGCGCGAAACGCTCCGCAATCGGGGCCAAGATCGAGGCTTTCTCGCTGGCAATCAGCAAGATTCCCCTGGAAGGCCGGTTTGGCACAGCTCCAATCCCCGACATTGACGGTATCAAGCCGGATGGGGCCTATCTCAGCTTTAACAATCAGGCTGAGATCAAGCTGGACGGTATTGCTGCGACGGCAACGCTGCCCGGACGAATATGGGGAGCGCTGAACATCGGCGAAGGACCGGTTACAATCGGCAACGTCGAAGACATGGCCGTGGAAACAAAGATAAATTTCGAACATGTTTCGGGCACGCGGAAGCTTGAAATCAAGCCATCCGATATTCACTTCGGCGGGTTCAGAGGGATCGTCGAGGGGGCAATAGGACCAGATCCGGTATCGGCGGATCCTGCATCGAACGTAAATCCAGGGTACCGGTTCGAGCTTCTGACAAACAAGGCAAACTCCGCCCCAGCTGATTCTCCGGAGCCGGCCCTGCCTATCAGCGCCCGCGTCGCAGGCCGCTACGACCTGACGCAAAAGCAGCTCGACGTTTCCGACATTGCCGTGCGCGCGAGTGGCGAGAGCGGGCTGACCGGGGAAGCGAGCGTTACTTTTGGCGGCGGTTCGCCTGCAATGAACCTCGCCTTGCAAATACCGCAAATGCCAGTCGCCGATGTCAAGCAGCTATGGCCGATATGGGTCGCCACGGGAGCACGACGCTGGCTCATAGACAAGATGCATGATGGAGATTCGAAGGACAGTACAATCAAGGTTGCATTCCCCGCCGGCCGGTTCGATGGGCCGGGCAAGCCACCGCCCTTGACTGCTGATGAAGTCCAGGTTGATTTCAATGTCAGCAAGTCGCGCTTCGATATTGTCGGCGATCTGCCGCCGGTACGGGATGCCGAAGGCAAGGTGAGTGTTCGCGGCGCCTTCACTCAAATCACCCTTGAGGACGGCTTGTCAGTTACGCCAGGCAATCGCGAGGTGCGCATTATCGATGGCACCGTTGTCATTCCCTGGGGACCACAGCGGCCAGTCGTGTCCACGCTGGACCTGAACGTTGCGGGCGAAGCGCCGGCCGTTGCCGAATTCATCGGATTCAAGCCGATCAACGGTCTGAAGAACCTTCCCTTCGCCCCGGAAGATATACAAGGGAATGTGAAGTCGCACGTGATTGTTGCGTTTCCGGTGACACGCCGCGCACCCAAAGACAGCCTGACTTGGTCGGCTGACATGCAGTTCTCGAATGTTGCGATCGCCAAGAAGATCGACGGGCAGACAATTACCGACGCGGATGGCGAACTGTCAGTCAACCAGGATGCAGCGCGCGTGAAGGCCAGTGCGGAACTCAACGGCATTCCCGCCGATGTCACATTATTCGAACCATTGGGCGACAACCCGGCCAAACGCGAACAGGATGTGACGCTGCAACTCGACGACAAGACGCGCAACGCCCTGTTTCCCGCCCTCGATCCGCTGCTCTCCGGACCAATATCGGTCGATATCGAAAAGGCCGAGGATGGCTCTCGCATAGCCTCCGCAGACCTGACAAAAGCAGAAATCAAGCTGGCGCAGCTGGGCTGGACCAAGGGCGCAGGCGTAAAGGCGACGGCCAAGTTCACGCTGCAGCAAGATGGCGACAATGCGAGCATTCGTGACCTCGATGTTTCCGGCGACACGTTCCGTCTGCAAGGAGACGTGAACGTGGTGGATGGTGACATGACCTCCGCCGATTTCAAGAACGTCAGGCTCAATCGTTCCGACGCCATTGCGGTAAAGGTCGATCGTACCAAATATGGCTACCGAGTCGCGGTCAAAGGCCAATCCTTCGATGCAAGACCTTTGCTCAATCAGATAACGGACAAGAAAAAGAACGCCGGCGACAATGGCGCAGGTAGCAAAAACCGCGTGCTGGTCAATGCGGATATCGATGAGGTAACAGGCTTTCACTCCGAGAACTTTCGAAATGTTTCGCTTTCTTACGAAGGAGTTGGCTCGAATGTCTCAGGACTTGCATTCAATGCCGTAGCCAAGAGTGGCCAGAACGTGATCGCCGCGGACAGCAGCGAGAGTGGGGCGCGTTCAATCAGCCTCCAGTCGCGAGATGCCGGTGCCGTGCTGCGCTTCTTCGGCTTCTATGACAAGATGTCCGGGGGCAGCATCAACGTGGCGCTCGATTCAAAGGGCGATGGACCATTGCGCGGCCAGATCGACGCGCGCGATTTCACGCTTGTCAATGAGCCGCGACTGGCGAAACTCGTATCGTCCTCGCCAAACGGTACCAGCCTCAATGAGGCGGTGAAGAAGAATATCGACGTGTCGCGGGTAGTCTTCGACCGTGGTTTTTCACAGATCGAAAAGGGTGAAAACTACATCAACCTTGCCAATGGCGTGATTCGCGGCCCGACAATCGGCACGACCTTTCAGGGCACGCTCAGCGATCCCCAGGGCAATATGGCGCTTACCGGCACTTTCATGCCGGCCTATGGCATCAACCGTCTCTTCGGCGACCTGCCTATTCTCGGCCTGTTCCTCGGTAACGGGCGGGATCGCGGATTGATCGGTATCACCTACAAGCTGATCGGGCCGTTGAAGCAACCACAGATCATCGTCAATCCGATCTCGGTCATCGCGCCAGGTATTTTCCGCTCGATCTTCGAGTTTCAGTAGGTCCAGCCTTGCACACGCTTGAGGCTTTGCCTGGTAGCAACACCGCTGTGCGCGGTTCGACGGGGCTCACCATGAGGGACGTTGATGATTGCAGCGAGACATTATCTCCAACGTTGCTGACCATTCTTGCGGTTCACTGATCTCCTCATGGTGAGCCCGTCGAACCCACGCACAGCGGTAGTGCCAGCTATTCTCAAACCGGCCTGACCAGAATATGCTTCTTCTTGCCGAGCGAAAGCTTGATGACGCCTTCGGCGGTTACATCCGACGTTCCAACTTGCGCCTTTTCATCCGAAACACTGACGTCATTCACGCGCACGGCACCACCTTGTATATGGCGCCGCGCTTCACCGTTCGATCCGGCAAGGCCGGCCTTGACGAGAAGGGTCAAGATGCCAATTCCAGCTTCGAGGCCGCTGCCTGGAATTTCCACGGTCGGCAGATTGGTTGCCAAAGCGCCTTCCTCGAAAGTCTTGCGGGCCGTTTCCGCAGCTTCGTCGGCTGCCTGGCGGCCGTGAAGAAGCGCTGTGATCTCGGTGGCAAGAATCTTCTTGGTCTCGTTGATTTCAGCTCCGCCCAGCGAGGCCAGGCGGCTGATCTCATCCAGCGGCAAGGTAGTGTAGAGCTTCAAGAACCGCTCGACATCGGCATCTTCGGTGTTGCGCCAGTACTGCCAGAAATCGTAGGGGCTGAGCAGGTCTGCGTTGAGCCATACGGCGCCGTTCATCGACTTGCCCATCTTGGCGCCGGACGAGGTGGTCAGCAGCGGCGAGGTGAGCGCGTAAAGCTGGGGCGTGCCAAGGCGATGACCGAGGTCGATGCCATTGACGATATTCCCCCACTGATCGGAGCCGCCCATCTGCAGGCGCAGACCGTAGCGCTTGTTCAGCTCCACAAAATCATAGGCCTGCAGAATCATGTAGTTGAATTCAAGGAAGGAAAGCGACTGCTCGCGATCAAGGCGCTGCTTTACCGAATCGAAGGACAACATGCGATTGACGGAAAAATGCTGGCCGACATCGCGCAGGAATTCGAGATAGTTGAGTGGCAGCAGCCACTCCGCATTGTTGACCATCAACGCATCTTTTGGACCTTCACCAAAGGAAAGATAGTTGGCAAACACCTTCTTGATGCTGTCGATATTGCTCTGGATGATCTCGGGCGTCATCAGCTTGCGCGCCTCATCCTTGAAAGATGGATCGCCGACCATTCCTGTTCCACCGCCCATCAGTGCTACTGCGCGATGCCCGGTCTTCTGCATCCAATGCAGCATCATGATCTGCAAGAGACTGCCGGCGTGGAGGCTGGAGGCCGTCGGGTCAAAGCCGATATATGCCGACACGGTTTCCTTGGCGAAGAGCGCATCCAGACCCGCATCGTCGGAGGTCTGATGGATGAAGCCGCGCGTCGAAAGCGTGTGCAGAAATTCGGATTTGAAGGCAGACATTTCGGGTTTTCCTGATTGAATCAACTGGGCACAAAAGATGTGCCTTGGAGGACGCAGCCGTTTAACATCATTCTCTATCGAATCACAAGAAAGGCACTGTCTTGGCAGCGATACGGCGCGCAATCGGCCTGATGAGCGGGACCTCCATGGATGGTATCGACATCGCGCTCATCGAGACCGATGGCAGAAGCGAAGTGCGGCGCGGTCCCTCCGATTTCATGCCTTACGAAACCGCCTTCCGCCGCCAGATCGAAGCCGGACTTGGCGATGCGAAATCGATCAAGTCGAGAAGCGAGAGGCCGGGCGAACTCAGCGCCATCGAACGAGAGCTTACAAGGCGGCACTGCGATGCGGTCGCGCAGTTTCTGTCGCGCGGCAAGCTCGACAAGGCCGATATCGATGTGATCGGCTTTCACGGCCAAACTGTGCTCCACAGACCTTTGGAAGCTCTGACGGTCCAACTCGGCGATGGTAGAATGCTCGCGCAGATGACGGGTATTCCTGTTGTATACGACATGCGCGCCAATGACATGGTGCATGGCGGCCAGGGTGCACCGCTCGTGCCTGCCTATCACCAGGCGCTGGCTGCGCGGATAGGACCCGAATCAAGCAGGGGAAAGCCAGTCGTTTTCGTCAATATCGGCGGCATATCCAACGTCACGATCGTTTGCGGGGCGTCCGATCCAATCGCCTTCGATACCGGACCCGGTAATACGCTGATCGATCAGTGGGTCTCCGACAAGGCGGGCATTGCCTACGACGCGGGCGGAGCGATCGCGAGTGAGGGCCATATCATAGGCGAAGCGGTTGAACGGTATCTGACGAAACCGTTTTTTGACCTTGCTCCGCCCAAGTCTCTGGACCGCAACGATTTCAAACTCGGCGATCTGGGCGATGTGGAACTCGCAGACGGTGCACGCACGCTGGCGAAGATCACCGCGGCGGCAATTCTCAAGGCGAGCGCATATTCTCCCGAACAACCGTCGCTGTGGATCATCTGTGGTGGCGGCCGCAAGAATGCGACGATCATGGCCGATCTCAACGAGGGTGCTGCAAGTTCAGGGGCAAGAATTGTCGTCGCGGAGGATCTGGCGCTCAACGGAGATTCGATGGAGGCCGAAGCCTGGGCCTATCTCGCCGTAAGATCGCTGGACGGATTGCCGCTGACTTGGCCAACGACAACGGGGTGCAGTTTCGCGGTGTCCGGCGGTGTGATGGTGAGGCCCAGCAAATAGCAGTTTGGCATCAACACTGAGCTTGTCGAACCACGCACAGTGTTGATCCTCCGACCTTAACGCAATCTTTTCGGTTTGGCCTCGACCAGTTCACCATTCAAGCGGCGATCGAGATAGTCCGAACATTCTGCGATAACCTCATCGGTCATGCCGGAGAAGAAATGATTGGCGCCGACCATCGTCTTCTGCGTGATGGTGATGCCTTTCTGCGTCTTCAGCTTGTCGACCAGACCTTGCACATCCTTGGGCGGTGCAACTTTGTCCTGGTCGCCGTGAAGGATCAGTCCGGACGATGGGCAAGGGGCGAGGAAGGAAAAATCATAAGTATTCGGCTGTGGTGCCACGGAGATAAAGCCTTCGATCTCCGGGCGGCGCATGAGCAATTGCATACCGATCCACGCCCCGAAGGAATAGCCAGCAACCCAGCACGTCTTCGAGTCCGGATGGAGCGACTGTACCCAGTCGAGCGCCCCGGCAGCATCCGACAATTCGCCTGAACCGTGATCGAATTCGCCCTGGCTGCGGCCGATACCGCGAAAGTTGAATCGCAACGTGGTGAAGCCGCGCTGCTGGAACATGTAGAACAGGTCGTAGACGATCTTGTTGTTCATGGTACCGCCAAATTGCGGATGGGGATGCAGGACAATCGCGATCGGGGCATTTTTCTCCGTCGAAGGCTGATATCGGCCCTCAAGACGTCCCGCGGGTCCATTGAAAATTACTTCAGGCATGTATACTCCAGTTTTCGCAGTGGCCACTTATTGGTATGCCGGGCTTGACGGCAGTCAACAGCGACCATAAAACCAGTTTAGAACCGTTCAAAACTGGTGTAGAACTTTATCTCGAACCGGCTTAATAGGCTTGTCCGAGGCCCAATTTCAAGAAAATTGCGCTTTTTGCCAAAAGAACACGAATCAGGAGAAGCATGGCCCGCCATCGCGCCTATCTCGACTACAATGCCAGTGCGCCGCTTATCGCTGCGGCGCGCGATGCTGTGGTCGATGCGATGATGCAGACCGGCAATCCATCGTCGGTTCATCTGGAGGGCCGCGCGACCAAGGCTATTCTGGAAGCTGCCCGACGCGATGTCGCCGCGCTGGTCAACGCCAAGCCTGATCATGTGGTCTTTACATCGGGTGCGACCGAGGCGGCTTCAACCCTTCTGACGCCACATTATACGATGGGACGCGCGCCGCTGCGTCTCTCGCGGCTTTATGTCGGCGCCAGCGAACATCCCTGCATCCTTGCTGGCGGACAATTTGCGTCAGAGCAGGTCGAGGTGGTTGGCGTTGACGGCAACGGGTTGATTGATCTCGAGGAGCTGCGTGGGTTTCTTGCCGCTCATGATCGCAGTCAGGGCTTGCCGCTCGTGGCCATGCAGGCCGCAAACAATGAAACCGGTGTCCTGCAACCGATCCAAGAGATCGGTGCCCTGGTGAAGGAATTCGGAGGTTTGTTCGTCGTGGATGCGGTGCAGGCAGCTGGCCGCGTTCGTCTTGACATAACAGGGTCTTGTGCGGACTACCTCATCCTGTCATCACACAAGATCGGCGGTCCGAAAGGCGTCGGTGCATTCGTCGCGGTTTCCGATCTGGTGATGCCGAAATCCATCATCCGCGGTGGCGGCCAGGAAAAGGGACATCGCGGCGGCACCGAGGCCTTGCCGATTATCGCCGGATTTGGGGCTGCCGCGCGGGTTGCCAGGGAACGTCTGAATTCCGGTGGCTGGTCTACGCAAATGCGTGACACGATCGAACGCGGCATCAGGACCATTGCACCTGACGCAACGATCTATGGCGAGGGCGTGGTCCGGCTGCCAAACACGACAATGTTCTCGCTGACCGACACGAAAGCGGAAACGGTGCAGATCGCTTTCGATCTTGCCGGAATCGCGCTATCGGCTGGTTCTGCCTGTTCATCCGGGAAAGTTGGACCAAGTCACGTGCTCGGTGCGATGGGACACGGCGATGGACCAGGGGGACTTCGCGTTTCCACGGCGCCGGAAACGGGCGAAGACGACATCGCGCTCTTTCTAAATGCGCTGAAGGATATCGTCGCCAGGCGCGATCGTTCGGCAAGATCGGCTGCAAACGCGGCGTGACGAACCCGCTTATGGGCGTGTACCGCCGATACGCGTAAAAATCCGGTGAATACCGGTGTTAAATTGTGCAATTGCGCACTACATAGAGGCAGATATTCAAGACGACATACTGCCTTGACGTTTGCAACTGCGGGACCTTGAACCCCGCGTGGATGGAGAACGCCAATGCCTGCCGTGCAGGAAACCATTGACCGGGTCCGTACGCTTGACGTGGACCAGTACAAATACGGCTTTGAAACGCTTATCGAGATGGATAAGGCGCCTAAAGGCCTCAACGCAGATATCATTCGCTTCATCTCTGCCAAGAAGAACGAGCCTGAATGGATGCTTGAATGGCGTCTGAAGGCTTATGAACGCTGGCTGACGATGGAGGAGCCTACCTGGGCGCGCGTAAACTACCCGAAGATCGACTTCCAGGACATGGTCTACTACGCCGGTCCGAAGAACCAGACCGGCCCGACTTCTCTTGCGGAAGTGGATCCGGAGCTTCTGCGCACCTATGAGAAGCTGGGAATTCCTCTTAAAGAGCAGGAGATTCTCGCGGGCGTACGCAAGGTGGGAGAAGCGAGCCCCACGGACGCCGACGAAGAAGAAACCAGCGACAATGTCTACAAGTCCGGACGCGTGGCGGTCGATGCGGTGTTTGACAGTGTCTCGGTGGTCACGACGTTCAAGGCGGAACTGGCGAAAGCCGGCGTCATATTCTGCTCGATTTCCGAAGCAATTCGCGAACACCCGGACCTCGTGAAGAAATATCTTGCAACGGTTGTGCCGGTTTCGGACAATTTCTACGCGACGCTGAACTCTGCTGTGTTTACGGACGGATCCTTCGTCTATGTGCCGAAGGGCGTGCGCTGCCCGATGGAGCTGTCCACCTATTTCCGCATCAACGAGCGGGATACGGGCCAGTTCGAACGGACGTTGATCATTGCCGAGGAAGGCGCTTACGTGTCCTACCTCGAAGGCTGCACGGCGCCGCAGCGCGACGAAAACCAGTTGCATGCCGCCGTCGTCGAGCTGATCGCGCTTGACGATGCGGAGATCAAATACTCGACCGTGCAAAACTGGTTCCCGGGCGACGCGGAGGGCAAGGGCGGCATCTACAATTTTGTCACCAAGCGCGGCGATTGCCGCGGGGTCAATTCCAAGATTTCGTGGACGCAGGTCGAGACCGGGTCGGCGATAACCTGGAAATATCCTTCAGTCATTCTGCGCGGCGATAATTCCCGCGGTGAGTTCTATTCGATTGCTGTTTCCAACGGTCACCAGCAGATCGATAGCGGGACTAAGATGCTGCATCTCGGCAAGAACACCTCGAGCCGCATCATCTCCAAAGGTATCTCGGCAGGCAAGTCGAACAATACCTATCGCGGTCAGGTCTCTGCTCATCGCAAGGCCGAGAACGCACGAAACTTCACCCAATGCGACTCGCTGCTGATCGGCAATGATTGCGGTGCACATACGGTCCCCTATATCGAGGCGAAGAACGCGACGGCGCAGTTCGAGCATGAGGCGACCACCTCGAAGATTTCGGAAGATGCGCTGTTCTATGTGATGCAGCGCGGAATTCCGGAAGAAGAGGCAATCGCGCTCATCGTCAATGGATTCGTCAAGGAAGTCATTCAGGAACTGCCGATGGAGTTTGCCGTCGAGGCCCAAAAGCTCATCGGTATCAGCCTGGAGGGGAGCGTCGGATAATGGCACCAGTCACCGAAGACGCACTCGACAGGCTGCGCCGCCGCTACGAAGAGCTTGGCGAAGTGATCGACGAACTCACCGATACGATGGCTCGCTCGTCTTCCGCGACGGAGAGCGTTCTCGAGCCAGAACTGATCAGGGCACGCAAGGAGCTCGCGTCTGTGGTCGAGCGGCTCAGGAGCCTCAGCGGCGAGAGTTCTTCATAGGCTGTGCCGCCGGCTCACAGGCACACGATTGTCATCGGGATCGCCAAGGCTGATCCCCAGAAATTCAAAAGGTAATGAAAATGCTGGAAATCAGAAATCTCCATGCGAAGATCGCAGATACCGACACGGAGATCATCCGTGGGTTGAATCTTACCGTCAAGGCAGGCGAAGTAGCGGCTATCATGGGGCCAAACGGCTCCGGCAAATCGACGCTGTCCTATATTCTTGCGGGTCGCGATGACTACGAGGTCACTGAAGGCGACATTCTCTATAATGGAGAATCGATCCTGGAACTCGATCCGTCGGAACGTGCGGCCAAGGGCATTTTCCTGGCGTTTCAGTATCCTATGGAAATACCCGGCGTTGCGACGATGGAGTTTTTGAAAGTGGCTATGAACTCGCAGCGCAAGGCGCGCGGTGAAGAGCCGCTGAAGATCCCCGAGTTCATCGGACGCGTAAAGACGGCGGCCGCATCGCTCGACATGGACATCGCCATGCTCAAGCGCCCGCTCAATGTGGGTTTTTCCGGCGGTGAAAAGAAGCGCGCGGAAATCCTGCAGATGAAGCTGCTCGAGCCGAAGCTCTGCGTACTTGACGAAACCGATTCTGGTCTTGATATCGACGCACTGAAGATCGTTGCCGACGGTGTCAATGCTTTACGCTCGCCGGATCGTGCCGTAATCGTCATCACCCATTATCAGCGCCTGCTCGACTACATCGTGCCGGACACGGTGCACGTGCTCTACAAGGGGCAGGTGATCAAGTCAGGCGATAAAAACCTTGCACTCGAGCTTGAAGAGAATGGCTACGCCGATATTATCGGCGAGGCAGCCTGAGGACGAATGTCATGAATGTTCACACAGGACGCCAGCCCACACCTGCTGAATCCACGCTGGTCGATGGCTTCGTCGACCGGATGGGTGAATTGCCGGGCGATGGCGAGATCGCAAGCGCGCGAGACAATGCCATCGAAGCCCTGAAAACCCAGGGCCTGCCGTCGCGACGCGTCGAGGCGTGGCATTACACCGACTTGAGGACTTTGCTGCGCGGCATACCTGCTTTTGACGAGACCGGCGGGACGAACGCACTTCCGGCGATTATCCCCGGTTCTGCCATCGCGACTGTTTCCAACGGTGTGGCGCTGACGTCTCCGCATCTTGAAGGTATCGAGTTCACGAAGTTGAAAGAGAAGCTTGCCGATGGTTCCGCGATCCGGCAGCTTGCCATTCGTGGCGGTGACGATGCGATCGGCCAGATCAATGCGGCCTATGTCAGCGATGGATGGGCAGTGACGTTCGCCGACGGTGTTGAACTTGAAACCCCGGTCGAATTGCAGAATGCGCAGCTTCGCGGCCAGGGTCATGTGCGCTTTCCGGTCAAATTCGGCAAAGGTGTGAAGGCCACGATCATCGAGCGCCAGACCGGCGGCGAGGGCGAAGGTTTCTCAACGAGTGTCAGCAACGTGACGATCGCCGACGATGCCCGGATCACCTGGATCATCCTCCGCGAGCAGGGGGTTCAAGCCACGCAGCTGGCTCAGTTCACCGCGACGCTCGGAACCAATGCCAGGCTGACGCTCTATGTCGTCAACGCCGGCGGCAAGCTGATCCGTCAGGAAGTGCATGTGCTGGCAAAGGGCGAGGGCTCTGACTTTCAGTTGCGCGGAGTGAATTTGCTCGGCGGCGAGAGCCATACCGATGTCACAATGACCCTCGGTCATCTGGTCGAGAATACGACCTCGGTACAGGTCATCCGCAATGTCGTGACAGATCGCGCGCGCGGTGTTTTCCAGGGTCAGATCAAGGTCAACAGGATCGCCCAGAAAACCGACGCACGCATGGCTTGCAACACATTGCTGCTTTCCGATGAAGGCGAGTTCGATGCGAAGCCCGAACTGGAAATTTTCGCGGATGACGTGGCTTGTGGTCATGGTGCAACGGTAGCCGAGATCGATGACAATCATCTGTTCTATCTGCGTGCACGCGGAATTCCCGAGAACGAAGCACGCGGCCTTCTGATCAAGGCATTCGTTGCCGAGATCGTCGAGGAATTGGAGAACGAACCATTGGTTGAGGCGCTTGAAGCCATTCTCGACAAATGGCTGGCGGCACACGTGTGACCGGCTGAACCTTGGAAAGCACAGGCTCATGGACACGAAGATCATCCAAAGCGGCTACGACGTAGGGGCCATCCGTCGGGATTTCCCTATCCTGTCGCGAGAAGTCTACGGCAAGCCGCTGGTCTATCTCGACAATGGTGCTTCGGCGCAGAAGCCGCAGGCCGTGATCGATATGGTGACGCACACCTATTCGAACGAATACGCCAATGTGCATCGCGGCTTGCATTTCCTGTCGAACGCGGCGACCGACGCCTACGAGAAAGCGCGGGAAAGCGTGCGGCGGTTTCTCAATGCGTCTTCGGTCGATGAAATCGTTTTCACGAAATCGGCGACCGAGGCCATCAATACGGTCGCCTACGGCTATGGAATGCCAAATATCGGCGAGGGCGAAGAGATCGTGCTTTCGATCATGGAGCACCATTCGAACATCGTGCCGTGGCATTTCATCCGTGAGCGCCAGGGCGCCAAACTGGTCTGGGTACCGGTCGATGACCAGGGTGCGTTCCATATCGAGGAGTTCGAGAATCGGTTGACTGATCGCACCAAACTCGTCGCGATCACCCATATGTCGAACGTGCTCGGCACGGTGACTCCAATCAAGGAAATCGTCCGCATCGCCCATGCCCGAGGCATTCCGGTTTTGGTCGATGGCAGCCAAGGAGCGGTGCACCTGCCGGTGGACGTTCAGGATCTCGGTTGCGACTGGTACATTTTCACCGGTCACAAGATTTACGGCCCGTCGGGCATCGGTGTTCTTTATGGGCGCAAGGAGATGCTTGAAGCGATGCGCCCCTTTCAGGGCGGCGGCGAAATGATCGAGGAGGTGACGGAGGAAATCGTCACGTACAATCATCCGCCACACCGGTTCGAGGCAGGCACGCCACCAATCGCCCAAGCGATCGGACTTGGCGCGGCGATCGAGTATGTCGAGAAAATCGGCCGCGCCGCCATTCTCGCCCACGAAGAAGATTTGCGCGACTATGCACACCAGCGTCTGCGCGAGATCAATTCGCTGCGTATCTTTGGCGATGCCAAGGGCAAGGGTGCCATCATTTCCTTCGAATTGCAGGGTATCCATGCCCATGACGTTTCCATGGTGATCGATCGCGCCGGCGTTGCCGTGCGGGCAGGCACCCATTGCGCCCAGCCGCTATTGAAACGCCTTGGCGTAACATCCACATGCCGTGCATCGTTTGCGATGTATAATACGAGAGACGAGATCGATGTTCTCGCCGATGCGCTGGAAAAGGCGCGGAAATTCTTTGGGTGATGACAATGACCGATAAAGCCGGGACACTGGAAAAAGCTGAGACACCGGACGTTGAGACCGGTTCTGCAAAGGCTGAGATCGAAGCCGCGCCTGTGTCGGCTATTCCTGCCGACGAACTGGCGCGCCTGACCGATGATGTCATTGGCGCCCTGAAAACCGTATACGACCCGGAAATTCCCGCTGACATCTATGAGCTTGGCCTTGTCTACAAGATTGACATCGAGGACGACCGGTCCGTCAAAATCGAGATGACGCTGACGGCGCCCGGTTGTCCGGTCGCCGGTGAAATGCCAGGGTGGGTGCAGGATGCGGTCAGTGCCGTGGAAGGCGTCAGTTTCGTTGACGTCACCATGACCTTCGATCCGCCCTGGACACCCGATCGCATGTCGGAAGAGGCACAGGTTGCCGTCGGCTGGTACTGAGAACGCTCCGCTACTTGAAAATCATCGTTTGCAGACGGTCATGATCGCAAATCTCAACGCACCAAGGCAACTTGTTGTATTCAAGGCGCTTCGCAGCCCTCAGGTACGCTCTGTTCGAATGGTTGTTCCGATTTTTGCAGCGTGCCATCAAGGATGGACAGCGGCACGTAAGGCACACCCTGGATCGCCGGATTGGCCAATCTCAATCGATAGCAGCCATTGAACACCGTTACGGCGCCGTCTTTGGCCTCGGACCTGATCGCCAGCGGCTGGCTCCAGTAGGCCGAACCGGCCGCGCCTTCGCCGACAGCCTTGCCGAACAGCACGCTTACCGATTCGGTTGTTTCGTACCCCGCCTGAAATTGGGGAAATGGCTGCGGCTGGCTGTCCGCGGCATAGTAACTGAACGCGCGGGCATATTCCTGCCTGTTTATGGCGTTGTAATAGGACTTGATGAGGGCTTCGGGGTTGCTCCGGTCGTCGAGATATTCCGGAGGGGTCTGCGTGCCAGTCTCCGATTGCTGCTTTGTCGCGGGTGTTTCCGCAGGAGCAGGCGCGGTTGCTTCGGGCGGTTTGGCTTCCTGAGCCAGTACAGGCGACAGATTCAGGGCCAGCGCTGCAATGCTGCAAAGGAAGAGATGGCTATGATGCATGATTGTCAGCCTCTGCCGATCGTGTTTATAGGCCTTGAGATGTTTGAACACTTGCAGTGACGGTTGTGTAACACTAACTATGATATTCGAGTGATCGTTCCAGCGGTCTCGAACAAGAGAGATGAGAAATGGGTCGTTTTTCTGTCATGACATTGACCGATGCTGCTGCGAAGCGCGTGAGCGAAATCGTGGCGACGCGCGACAGTGCGCTCGGCATTCGCGTCGGCATCAAGAAGGGCGGCTGCGCTGGCATGGAATATATGATCGATCTCGTCACCGAAGCGAAAGCGGGCGATGATGTGGTCGAGAAAGACGGCGCCAAGGTATTCGTGGCCCCGGAGGCCGTGCTCTACCTTCTCGGCACGCAAATGGATTTTGAAGTGACCAAGCTTCGCACCGGCTTTGTGTTCAACAATCCGAACCAAACCTCAGCCTGCGGTTGCGGCGAGTCTGTTGAACTGACGCCGGCCAAGCCGGAAATGCTGGCCTCAGCCTCGTCCTGACCCTTCCGTCGTGGACAATGACGCAATTCAGGATTTGTTTTCGGGACTTGGCCCGGTGACGATCAAGCGCATGTTCGGCGGCAAGGGTATTTACTTCAATGGCCTCATCATAGCGCTGGAAGTGGCCGACGAAATATTGCTGAAGGCAGACAAAATCTCGGCGCCAGAGTTTCAAGCAGCCAATTGCCGCCAGTGGACTTACGAGCGCGACGGCAGGAAACCAGTCGGGATGCCATATTGGTCCGTGCCGGCAGATGCCTTCGACGATCCGGACATCATGTCGGAATGGGCAAAGCGCGCGTATGAGGCTTCATTGCGCGCAGCCACCAAATGATGCGTTCGAAGCTGGCCTAGAACTTCGTATCGATCAGCATGAACGCCGGGATTTCATCGCCGAAGCCGATTGGTGCCGAACCCATGTCATCACGCTCGCGCCGATGATCGCGGCGTGGCTCCGCATGAGGAACGCGGGCGCGGCGCTGCTCGTTCTCGGCTTTGATTGCTGCCTTTTGCGGCTTCTCAGCGCTACGCGGGGTCGGCTGATCGTCGACAACAGGCTGAACATCGGCATCCCTGGCTTTTTCGGCCGCTGCGATGATGTCAATCTCGGATTGCGGACGTTCGCGCTCTCGGCCCTCATTGCGGGGCCGGCGCTTCGGTGTGCTCTTGTCACGACCGTTTCGGCCGCGGCGTGGCGCTTCTTCCGTTTCGGTCGAGACTGGCAGAGTGGAAAGGTCGCCGTCGTACCAGTTGATGTCCTCACCGATCAGCTTTTCGATCGCCGTGAGATATTTCACGTCCGCCGGCGTGACCAGGGTAAACGCCTTGCCGGAGCGACCCGCGCGACCAGTGCGGCCGATGCGGTGGACATAGTCCTCGGAATGGATAGGCACATCGAAATTGAATACGTGGCTGACATCCGGAATGTCGAGCCCGCGGGCAGCCACGTCAGACGCCACAAGTATCTTCAGTTTGTTGTCCTTGAAGTTCGCCAGCATGGTCGTGCGGGCGCGCTGATCCATGTCGCCGTGCAAGGCTCCAGCATCGAAATCATGCTTGACCAGCGAGCGAAACAGCTCGGACACATCCTTCTTGCGATTGCAGAAGATAATCGCGTTTTTCAGGCCATCAGCCTCGGCGCGGATCAAATCGCGCAACACCGCGCGCTTCTCCCAATCCTTCTTGCCTGACTTTACGAGCTGCTGCTCGACCGTTTTCGCCGTCGTAGCCGCCTTGGCGACCTCGATGCGAACGGGAGAATGCAGGAACTGCTCTGTCAGCTTGGTGATTTCCGGCGGCATCGTCGCAGAGAAGAACAGCGTCTGCCGCGTAAAGGGGATCAACTTGCAGATGCGTTCGATATCCGGAATGAATCCCATGTCGAGCATACGATCAGCTTCGTCGATAACGAGAATATCGACAGCGCTCAAAAGCAGCTTCCCGCGCTCGAAATGATCGAGCAGACGACCAGGTGTCGCGATCAGCACGTCGGCGCCGCGTTCAAGCTTGCGCAACTGATCATCGAAAGAAACGCCGCCGATCAGCAGCGCAACGTTGAGGCGATGGTTCTTGCCATATTTGACGAAGTTCTCCTCGACCTGCGCTGCGAGTTCGCGCGTCGGCTCCAGGATGAGCGTGCGGGGCATACGCGCACGGGCGCGGCCCTGTTCCAGCAAGGTCAACATCGGCAGAACGAACGAGGCGGTCTTGCCGGTTCCGGTCTGGGCGATGCCCAGAACATCCTTGCGCTGCAGCGCGTGCGGGATCGCGCCAAGCTGGATCGGTGTTGGTATTGTATATCCTGCTGCTTCTACAGCATCGAGCACTTTCGGTGAAAGGCCCAGATCAGCAAAGGTGGTCAATGGAGATTTAACTTTCTATCTGCAGTCTATGCCATGCATGCCTGTTATCGGCTTCAAGCCCGTTTCAAAACTCTGCTGCTACTGTCATCTGGTGTGAAAACCACCAATTGCCTCGTCACAACGATTTTCAAAACCGACTCTCAGGGCGCCATCTGCATAAAAGCATCGGACGCTCGATTTGCACAGCGTTTGCTGACAATGGCGTTACGGTGCATACCAGCAAAAGTCAACTCTTGCACCAGCTGAGATTTAAGAGTTCGTTACAATTATGCGTCATTTTATTCTGATATCGTCAATAAAGGAACTGTTCCTTGAGAATTCGTTCATTCCACGAATGGTTCTTGTCAAACAGAATGGTTGCCCTGAGTTGAGATGCTTCCTCAACCGTGACCGATAGGACGGACTTTACTTCCGTGTGATCAGCTACGGCGTTCACCGGGCGCTTTTCCGGTTCCAGTATATCGAACCGCACGGTCACCTTGTTCGGCAGCAATGCGCCGCGCCATCGTCGCGGACGAAAGGCCGACACGGGAGTGAGGGCGAGGAGCCTTGCATCAAGCGGCAGGATCGGACCTTGCGCGGACAGATTGTAGGCGGTCGATCCCGCCGGCGTCGCCACCATGACCCCGTCACAGATCAGTTCTTCCAGCCGGACCTTGTCATCGACGGTGATCTTGATCTTGGCCGCTTGATAGGACTGACGCAGCAGAGACACCTCATTCAGCGCGAAGGCCGTGAACGTGCCGTCTTCGGCGGATTCAGTGATCATTTTCAGCGGCCGGATGGTCTCGGCCTGGGCCGCCTCGACCCTTTCCTTCAGATCGATGTCGCTGAACTCATTCATCAGGAAACCGACGGATCCGCGGTTCATCCCATAGATCATCTTGCTCTGGTTCATGTAATTTTGCAGCGTTTGCAGCATGAAGCCATCGCCGCCCAAAGCAATGATGACATCGGCGTCCCTTGCTTCGGCCTGACCATAAATCTTGATCAGATCGTGCATGGCCCCTTCGGAGTCTGGCGTTCCGGAGGAAAGAAAAGCAAAGGTTTCGATTTTCCGGTTCATGGCTGCCCGTATATCAGAATGACTGCGACGTGCCTAACACGACGCGAGGCATCTGGCAAAACGGCCAGGACATTTTTGGAGTTGCACCACTCGCCGCAGGGCTCTTAGCGCCGCCATTTATTCTTGGTCCGAACGTGTTACGCCGCCGCAGCTAGATAAAGCCTCTGGTACAACTCGTGCTCCAGCCTGGCGAGATCGGTATCTACGAGCGTTCGCTCGCCGCTATGAAGCAGATAGACTGCGCCGCTCTTTTCGATGCAGCAAAGACCGTCTGCATAAACGAAACCCTCGCCCTCGCATAATCCGATCGCATGGAGATCGTCACTGTAATCACGCGAACCCTGAAACTCCTCGAAGCTCATGGCCATGTTCTTCATCCTTCTAGCCGCACTTGCTGCCATCTTCGACGATTTGACCTGATTCGGCGGTAGAAAATCAACCCATAGTAGGTCCATAGGGGCAAGAACCACTATTTTTTGCGCGGCAACCACCAATCTTGTGTCCGGTTAGCAGGAGATACGAGCGCGACGAAACGGCGAATACGTGAAAAAGACGTTCGCCGCCGTTTTTTCGTTTTACAGATCGAACGTTTGTGCTAATCGGACGCCGCTGCCCTTGTAGCTCAGTTGGTAGAGCATCTGATTTGTAATCAGAGGGTCGGGAGTTCGAGTCTCTCCGGGGGCACCATAGATTTCAAGCACTTAGCTGTATTTTGGGAGGTCTTCACGGCCTCCCTTTTGCTCTCAAGGGTACCCTAGGGGACATTCTGTCGCAGGGGTACTTTGTGGAGGATACTGGGCCGCTTTCGCGGAAATCTCCCTAAGCGGCTATCTGGGAGGCCATGAACGCCTCTATATCGGCTTTCCGCCACTTCTTGCGGCCAAGTGCGGTTGAGGCTTTTGGGTAGCCGTCCCGGGGCGGATGATATTGGCCACGCTCATCCGTATAGCCGTGCTCGTAGCGCCAGACAGTCATCACCTTCACGCCAATGTAATTCGCAACTTCTTTCTGGGTGAGCCATTCCCGTTCCACGGGTCGGCGAGTGTTATTTGCAAAGGCAGACCGAGCCCTAAACCCAGCGCCTTTTTCTGATGTTGTTTCCATTCAAGTCTCCGTATCTCAGAACGCGGAATTGCGCCCGTTCCGCTGAGATTGGTATGGTGTGATAACATTACAAGCAGAACGATAATGAGGGTCATACGGCTCGTTTAAACCATGAGACAGAAGCAGAGGTGGGCACAATTAATTATCACGATAAGCATCTATTCTAGAAGGCGTATCTGTCTGACAGGGCCGGACGCTGAAAGCCTGATCCGACTGCAGCAACTCCCCATCCTGTCACCCCAAAACTAAAGCGGGGGAATTAACAGTGATGCTCAGGATTGCTCAGTGAATGACAGAACGACAGGCACCACGGGTCCCAGGATTGGCGGCCTAAAGCCGAGCCGAGGATATGAGATCAGAGGAGCGGGTGGAGGGAACGTCAACAATAACATTAGCTTGCGCCACCACGCGAGGCATGTTTGCAGGTAGGGGATACCATGAGGGGACCTTTAGAGGATGCCACCCCCGGGAGCCATCTGCTCAAAGTGAGAGCCGTGGAGGTGGCAGGGTTTCCCCAGGGGGCGTGCCGAAGCGCGAGGGACGAACTGGGGCCCCAAAACCCTGACGAGCGAAGCTATTTCCAAAGGTCGGGAAAAATAAAAAATAAAAACAATGGCTTAGCGGACAAAACAACTTTTCAGTCTCGAAAATCCGAGATTTCGCCGAAAGTTGTAGCGAAAGGGCCAATCGCCCTAAGATATTGGATTAATCTGCGCTTTCTCCCTGATGACGATATTCTGCCTTTGCTGCCTGCCAATGTTTAACCGAGGACCACGCTCGCAATGCGTCTTTCCGATTTCTCCGATTGGCAAGTGCTCCGCGTCACCTGTACGCGCTGCAATAACGCCGTCCTGCTCTACCCTAAATCCATCTGCCTTGCCGCTCGCCGTCCGCTCACAATGACCGTGGCAGACCTTGAGAAGAAGTTCCGTTGCTCATGCTGTGAAAGTCTGGGCGAGGCTCGGATTGAGATCGGCCCTCAGCCCGGCGGATGGCGCTAGGAATAAAAATCCGACCGAGCGTCGCATTAACTTGTGAAAATCGGATATAATCTTCTTGCACACTGTGCCCAAATAAGAGCACGGTGCCCTTGCAGAAGAAAGACCCCGCCGTGAGGCGAGGTCCCAGTTTCGCAAGAGTTGGCCGACTATGTCGGGTAGCTTCTGCAATGCTCACGGACGAATTCGAGCCGTCCGTTTCGTACACGCCAATAGAATGTGACGTGTACACCTTTGGGCCACGAACATGTTTGAGGCATGTCGTTGTCCTTCTATCGCTGCCGGTTAAACTCCGGTGGTCCCAGAACGCCGGATTGCGCCCTGCTGCGGGGGGGCGTTTTTCCGGTCGTTTGGCCCTGCGATAAATCGGCCACTTTGATACTTACGGGATTTCTGATGAGGACGCGAGCGTGTGTTCACGCATTGTACCCACTTATCCACATTATCCACGTTAATCTTGACCAGACCCCTCACATAGACTCCCGACCGGCCTGCGGATAACAATCGCGTCGGAGCGGGGGACAGGTCATGGAACGGCGAAAGAGCAGGCTATTTTTTGTACTGAGGGATGTTCGGGTGATCAAGCACTCCTCAGCGGTCTTTCTTAGGGTCGCTGTCCTGTATGGCGCAATGGGGCTTGTGGGCCTAACTGCCGTCTCGCAACTTTGGGAATTTCCCTATCCCCGACTAGTCTATGGACAGATGGCGTTCGTGGCTTTCACGGGCGGAACCGCGATGCTGGTGACGCACTGGGTACTGGACTTGTGGTGCTCTGAGGCCGAGACCCGAGACCCGTCGCTTTACTTGGACGTGTGGGCTTCAGTCTTTCTGGTGTTCAACGTCCTAGTGACCTTCTGGATTATCTGGGCCAGCTTCACCGTTGATATGACATTGTGCCTGCGGGAGGACGCGCCGATCTGCGTTCAGCGGTCTCCGGTGGACCCGAAGCTGTTGCCCCCGCCAAGCCTGATCCCGCTACAAATCATACTTGGAGATGGCTGATCGTCCCCCTACCTGTGATGCGGCTGACTGAGACCTATCCTATTATCCTCAGCTGCTTGCCCCTCTGGGGGTGTGATGTTTGTCTAATAAGAGAACCCCTATTTAGTAAAACGTCACAGGGTCAGGCAGAGGCAGAGGCAGAGGCAGAGGGGTGAACGGCCGGGCCCACCACGCGTTTAGCGCTAATCGACCAGCAATGAGGAAATTCCCCTAGTTCCGCGTAAGCTGCGCCAGCCCAAGCCACGGGCCACGGTCTTCTTTAGGTGACGCCACCAGCCCCGAGGGGCGCTTGCCCTTAGGCTTTTGTGGTTCAGCCGCCTTGTCCTCCTCATCATTCTTCCCCTCGTTGTTGCTCATGGAACTACCTCCGTTCGGGCGAGAAATTTAGCAAAACTTTGAAGGTGGGGAAATCCGGACAAGACCTGAGGTCGTGGATGGGTAAAACCTTAAGGAAGATTTTGACGCCGGTTTAAATCCGGGCTGATAGTTCTTCCGGCATGGAAACAAAGAAGACCTTCATCGACGTACTAAAAGTCCTCGCTCCGATGTGGGGCCTTATCACTGGCTCAGTGATTGGTTGGATGTTGTTCGCCAAGTTTTGGCAATTATGTTGGTGGCCGTAATCTGCATGACCTTCGGCAAAATCTATTATCGCGAGACTATTAATGCGCAACCTCACTTCACTGCAACAACGTGGCTAGTTGCATCGGTCTTCTTCCTCATACCAATATTAGCCGTGGTTGCTGGTCTCTTACAGTAATGGGCAAGACAAGAAACTGGAAGCCCTAGCATGGGTTCGAAGAAGACGCTGGCTCTCGACGTGATAAAGGTCATCTCACCGAGTTGGATGATGGTACTCGGTTATCTCGTTGGCATTGCCGTTACGTCAAGCAAGTGGCAGCACTTAGCCATCATCTACCTGTTCGCGGCGGCGGGCCTCGTATGGAGCTACCCGATTTACCGGCACCGTTTTCCTTTCGCCTTAGCCGTCTGGCTCGCCTATCCCTTTCTGCTGCTGCCACTCGTGTGGATCGTGTGGGCGATCAATTGGCTGCTCCGGCTCAGCGTTGATCTCTAACTCTCTCAAGTTACTGCGGTTGCTGCGGGTGTCTAAAGACACACCTCCGCACCTGCACCACCGCACTGCGGTAAACCAAGTTAGTGCGGTTCCGCACTGCGGTCTGGACCTGCACTATAGAGCTTTGAAACGTCGTCGTAGAGTAGTTTCCCCTGTTCCTTCAGCCGCTTAACAGCATCGGCAAAGGTGCGGTCGGTAACCTTTGAGTGGCTGCGGAGTTCGGTGAAAGTAACACCATCGGGGAAGGCCAAAATCGCCTTAAGAATGGCGATGTCTGATTGAGTTATCCTCACCTGCACTGCACCACTGGCTGCACCTGCGGAGGTCACGGTAGACCAATCTAAGACTGCGGACTTACCTACCGGAAGAAGACGAAATCCCATCGTGGCAAAGCAATCGGCGTCTTTCTGCTTTTTGCAATTGATATGGCCTTGTTTGGCGTCTGCACCGCTAACGGCTTCGATTGCCGTATCCTCCGCACCATTGAGCACTGATGATCCACGTGCACCATGGCGAGCATCCTTGCCGGTGTGATGGACTACCAGAACCGTGCAGCCGGGAAAGGCCTCTCGCAGGGCGTCGGCACCAGCGACAAAGGCGTTCATATCCTTTGCGCTGTTCTCGTCTCCGTTACCGAAATTTCGGGCCAAGGTGTCAATGATCAGGAATTGCGGATTAACGCCACCGGCTCGAATTGATGCGATCAGGTGTTTGACCTTGTTTGGATCAGAAACATTGACTGCTTGATTGATAAACCGAAGGCCCTCGGGCTCTACCTTGTGGTGCTCGCGCCAAGCGGCGTTGCGCAACTTCAATGCGGATTTGCCCTCAGCATAGATATACACCACGTCGCCCTGTTTGACTTCGCGGCCATTCCACGACTGACCGCTTGCGATGCAGCTTGCCCAGTCGAGTGCGATGAAGGACTTTTTGCTGCCGGGCGGGCCGAAGATAACTGCAAAGCCATTCTCGGGCAGAATGTCCGCTATGAGCCATTCGGGATCGGTGAGCGCTTCCAGTTCCTCGGTAGTCCAAAGCTTGAGTAGCGCTCTGTTTTTCGCTGTCGCCGTGTGGAGGCGAACGACATTCGAGGAATTGCTAAGAGCTTGCAGCCCTTGACTTTTCAATCCATCAAACGTATTTATATGTCTAGACGTATTCATAACTGGTCCTTATGCATCGTTGGTTAAGGCCCTTCTCGTACAGGGCCGGTAATCTCCAGTTCTCCAACTGTCTCTCTCGTCGTTAAGGGTCGGCTCGTCACCGGCCCCTCATGCTTATGTAATGCGCCAATACATCACATACAAATTGGCTTCTATCTTTGCTTCAAGTTGACCGAGAGTGTGTCGACCATTGACGCAGCAAACAAGGTACGGGCATTTTTTGCGATGGAGTATGTAGGGTTTTACCTCTTGTGCGAGGGCGATGTCTCCTGCTGGGACTGATGATCAACCGAGCGGGCAATCGTCTAGCCCTTTACAACAATGTGTTAGAGAGAACGGTCTGAAGAGATCCCAAACTTATCGATGAGATGCCGTAGCTGCCGAAGTCCCGGTATCGTATCGCATTCAGGCCGCAACCATGTAAGGAGCGCATTCGCTCCGCATAAAGTTCAGCTTTCAGCACTTTTCTCAATGCGCAATATGGGACATCGAGATGTTTCTCACTAGACGGAGGGAGGTCTGGCATTGATCATTCAAACCCAATATAGCTCACCGGAACAAAACTGGAGTTCGCCAAGTGCCTGAGCCAATTACAAGCAGTCTGATACTCGGTGTTGCAGGCAACCTAGCTACGAACATTGTACAACATCATGCCGGTACGATCCGCGACACCAAGATGGGCAAATTACTCGCACGCGCTGGTTTGCTAAAAGCAGGATTTGCCCAAAGGCTCGAGGCCGCTATAAAGCTCGCAACGGAACGCTATCTGGCCGAGGACAGCAGCTTCAACATTGTTGAGGTCCACTCGTTTTTACAGAGTCGCACGCTTAGTCGTGCGCTTGGCGGCTTTCTTCTGGAAGGAAAACCTATCGACGTTCCCAGCTTGGCGGAAAGAATGTCAAGTTACGTCGGCGTGCCACTTACGGACGCGCCAGAAGCATGGCCGAATCAGATAGACCCATTCCGCTTTGTTGGCGGTTTTATTGAGCAGTTAATGAGCATATTCGCCTCAGACGCCGATGACGGAATTATATGGCTGGCAAATGCGCTCGCTGATCAACGCTCGGCGCTATCCAAAATACATCTGTCCGTGGAGGAAATAAGAACTGGGCTGCCAAGAATCATCTCTAGTTCCATGGCAGGACCCGCGGAGGCCCAAGTTGTCGAGTTTGAAAAAAGGTATTTGGAACACCTAAATAGTCGTTTTCAAAAAGTCACGACGCCCGGAGCCCGAGAACTTCACGGTCTCGGTCAATCGCTGAGCATTGCGTACATTTCCTTAAATCTTAAATCCGGAGCAGCGGGGGAGCCCGTCCGCGCGGAACAATTTCTAAGCCAAAACCCACACGTCGTGATCCGCGGTCCAGCGGGGTCGGGTAAAACAACGTTGCTAAGTTGGATAGTCACCCGATGTGCCGAAATTGATTCGCGAGAAGAGGCGAGTGACTGGAGCGGGCTTGTACCGTTCTTCGTTCCGTTGCGAAAAGTAGCACGCATAGACTCTGGTGCACCAACACTAGAGCGTTTAATCGACTACTCGGTCGACGAAAAAGTTTGGACTCGAAAAGCTCCGAAAAACTGGATTGAAAACGTGCTGCGCAAACAAAAGCGTGCCGTACTCATGATTGACGGCGTCGATGAACTGCCCGCTTCTAGGCGACCAGAGTTCTGGAATTGGCTACAGTCTGTGCAAACCGAATATCCCGGCAACAGGATCATAGTTACATCGCGCGCCTTGCCAGGAAGTCCGGTTGAAGGTGCGCTTACGGAACAGTGGAATCCTCCGTCGGGCTTTGTAGAAGCGCAACTTCAGGATATGTCGAACGCCGACGTAACCAAATTTGTACATCATTGGCATGATGCCGTAGACACATCAAAATTAGATCGCCAAGAACAATCGAGTCTTGAAGAAGCGCGTAATAGCCTTCCTCTCAAACTCGAAGACGCAGCTAATAGGCGAATTCGAGAACTCTGCAATACACCGCTTCTCTGCGCGATGGTATGCGTGCTGCATTGGCGCGAAGAGGGCTATCTTCCAAGATACCGTGTCGACCTTTATGACAAGTGCTGTGACATGCTCATCGAGGCGCGTGATCTAAAGCGCGGTGTGGAACCGCCTCCGGGCCCTCTTGCCGCATTGTCGAAGAATGACAAGGAGATGGTACTTCAAAGACTTGCTATCGAAATGATGCACAATCGACAGGATGGCGATGTCGCGGGAGATGACGCCTACCGAATTGAAATCTCCAGAGAAAAAGCGATCGCGTGGATCGTACCAAGAATTCCTAGCTTTCAGAGCGCCACAGCAAGAGAAGCCCGGGCTGTCGACGTACTTGACTTTCTTATCGAACGTACCGGTCTGTTGCGAGAGCCAGCAACTGACTTGATAGATTTTCCGCATAGGACGTTCCAAGAATACCTCGCTGCCTGCGCTGCGGGGGCAGATAGTCAAGAGGAGATGCTAGCGAGAAAAGCTGACGACGACCAATGGCATGAAACAATAATGCTAGCAGCAGGAACAACCACGGGCGGTGTAGGATTCGGGCGCAAACTGATCGAGGCACTGATAGGGCGTGGCGAACGACATAAAAGCCTTCGCAAGAAACAGCAGCAAATTCGCAAAACTTCTTTCGCGTTGGCTTTAGGCTGCCTTGAAAACATAAAACAACAGGACCCGCAACTAAGACAGCGGGTGCTTTCAAATTTGGGCGAACTCGTGCCGCCTCGCAATGAAACAGATGCTAGAATACTATCCGTTGCTGGAGATGCTGCGGTACCACAACTGGCGTATTCGATGTGGAAAGATGAAAATACTGCTACTGTCGCCGCATGTACCCGCGCTCTTCGTCTCATTGGAACAACTGAAGCTCTAAAGGCTTTGGAACGTGGCTATGTTCAAGATTCCAGAGAGGCGGTAGTTAGCGAAGTTTGTAGGACCGGCTTAATCGACTATGCTGTAATCCCGTTAGTATTAAAGTATGTTAAGGCCAACGGTAGGCTCCCAAATTTTGCACCTCCTTCGAACGTCACGCTATACGTCAATGTTGAAGGACTGAGAGATTTAAGCATCGATTTCCTTGAGACAAAAGAACTTCACAGGCTTGAAGAATTGGAAGGTCTAAAAAAGTTATCCATCGAACGAGCAAAGAGCGATGCACCAGAGCTCAGGTTGATACCGCCCTCGACCGAAGACCTGACTCTTATACGCTTCGAGGGAAAAGAATTTGATTGGTTGAGCAGAATTAGTTCACTGACTGATCTTACCATTATGGGGCAAGGCAACCCGTCCAGCTTGGACTTTGTTGACACCGCTCCACATTTAACCCGGCTCACTTTGTTCGGCCAAAAAATTCCTAATTTGCAGCCTCTGAGCTCCCTAGGAGACCTGAGACATCTAAGCCTCATTGGAATACGGGGTCCCACTACCCTTGCACCCTTGGCCCCCCTTGAAAATCTGGCATCGATTCACATCGAAGATCTGAAGGGGGTGCGAAGTTTTTCAGCTGTTGGAGAGATTGCGAATTTAAGCAAGCTGACAATCGTGGGTTCCGATTTCGCTCCCCAACAACCGCCCAGGTTTACTTCCCGGTCAGCACTTAAGGACTTCGGTGCATATGGCGTCAGTGACATGACTGACCTTGAATTTATCTCGCAGGCTGAATCCATGGAGGAGTTGGCGCTCGCCTCATGTACCGACTTAAAGTCGATCACTTCCTTAGAAGCGTTATCAGGACTTCGTAAACTGTCACTCAGTAATCTTAGGCCAAATCTACCCTTGAAACTGAAGCCCTTTAGAAACTTGGAACTGTTTCAGCTATCTTTGATGCCGAGCGTTGTTGATGAAACGCTAGAAGACATCTCGAAAAATGTGAGAGTGGTAGAGCTCAGCAGATGCCCTAAGCTACGCGACTTATCGCCACTATCCGCGTGTACAAAAATTCAAAGTCTCGCAATATCGGCGCTACCCAAGGTAGAGAATCTGGATTTTATTAGAGGCCTTACGGACCTCACTTCGTTCGTTTTGGAAAATTGTGATAGTCTAGAAAGCCTCGACTTTCTCGAGGGACTATCTATCGAAGAATTACGTCTCCATTCGACGGATAGCATTTCTAACTTCAAAGTTCTTTCGACATTGACCGAGCTAAAAACGATTACGTTTCTTGCTTGCGAGACCTTGACAGATTTGTCGTTCTTGAGTGATCTACCCAAACTTGAGAAGGTTTGGCTCATGCCTTCCAGCGACAAAGTTAGCATACCAGAAAATCTTCTTCCAAAGATCGTTCAGAAAAATACATTTCCCCCATGGATGCGTAATCATCAATTGCTTTTGGACCAATGGTATTCCGACGGCGTTACCCTTTTTAACCCGACTGCATTTAGAAGGGTTCACTACCACTATAGGGCCGGCTTGGATGACATTACATTCTAAGCTTTGTGTGGAATTGTATTTTCCCTAATACACGGAGACGTGTACGGCGTTCGGCGGCCGCAAAGGCTGACTAACTCCGCCCGTAAGCGTCCGCGGTTCGGTCGCTACGGCTGGTCTGTTTCCGCACCTGCAGTTCGGGCCTTTGGCGAGGTGAGTGTTTAACGGAGCAGTTGGCATCTTGGAGATAGAATATTCGTCTGCCTGCTACTTCCTTATCAATATTAGTAAATGCTGTGGAATTAGTGCATTTGGACAGGCTAAGGCTACCTAGTATACTGTCCGCGAGTTAAAGTCCGATGGGGAGTCTCGTTCCGCCCCGATGTGTCTAGGGGAGCTGAACCCGCGTCTGAGATTCTAGGCGTGTGGCTCGGAATTACGCTCATCTGCTTTGGTCTTGCGATCAATCCTTGCGGGAAGACGAGCTTACGGCCGTCCTGCGTCCGCAGAAAACGAATTGAACTCGGATTGTCAGTGTCGAGCCGGGTCCAAATTGAGTGGGACCTTAAGTGGGGAGAAGCATCTTGATCACCTCCAAGTCGACGGCAAGGTCCATGCCTTGGTCGAGAGACCCATCTCCCGATGTAATGGCCAGAGCGGAGCGGCTGCTTCTCCTTCTTAGGGGGTGCCTTCCCAGAAAAATACGAGATTTGGAAGCCGATAAATAGCCAAGGCTTCGGGATCGCCAAGGCAAAGCCCTGTCAGCGCTGGCTGATAACTTATTCCTAGGGCAAAACTCTGCCGTCGTGCTCACGGGAAAACTCTGTTTACATCCGAGGGCCCATCCGGGTGGAACTCAGGCTATTACAATCACGCAATCTCCGGGCACGTTAAGCGTGTTGTGCGTGAGGGAACAGCACAACATTGCTAACCGGCCTTGGTTTAAGAGGGCCACCCCCCGCGAGCCGCACCACTGCCTCACCCCAAGCCTGCAAAGCCTCTTCCTGTTCGTCCGCGTAGTCATCCACCTGATACACATCTTTGAGGCTGTTGGCCTTCTCCGCACTCTTGTGCGACAGAACGGCCTCAATGACTTCGGACTGAACACCAAGCTTCTGCATCCCAGTAGAAGCGCTCCTTCTGAGGTCATGTAGCCAAAAATTGGGAATTACCACAGGCTCGCCACGCTCCTCGGTCGCAATCTTCTGCATTGCCGCATTTAAACGCTTCTTCATCTTTGAGAAGCCGGAAATTGGTGTGTCCCCGGTCGTGGTGAAAACGTACCCTTTGGACGTGGGCAGGCTGTCCAGAACCTCCATAGCGGCATCTGACAGCGGAACCCAGTGATCAATGGCATTCTTCATTGCCTCAGCCGGGACGAACCATTCGCGCTTCTCGCGGTCGATATGCTCCCATTGCATCGTGGCTAGTTCCTCACGGCGTGAGGCTGTCAGGATGATCATTTTCAGGAATGGCCCGAATGGATAGCCTTCCGCGTCCGCTGCCCTAATCAGCCAGCGCAATTCATCGTCGGATGAGCCTTTGACCTTGCGCCGGGCTAGCAGGACACGCTTGCGGGGCAACACGGTAGATTTAGATTTGACTTTTTCCAGCGGCGAATGGATCAGAATGTCATTCTCGGAAAGCCAGTTGAAGAAATGGCGGACGTAGGCAAAAACGTTTTTGGCCTTGGCGTTGTGGCCTTCGGCGATCAACTTCGCGTCATGGGAACGGATGTCTGTCCTCCATTCCATCGGATCACGGTCAATTGGATATTTGCCCCACAGAGCGACAGGGGTCCCGGGCATGACCTGCCAATTTCCCTCCTTGTCCATTTTCAGGCCGAGGGCGTCGGATATCGTCTTATAGCTGCGCAGCTTGGACGCGTGTTCCTTCAGATACCTTTCCACCATGGGCTGAAAGAGCATCTTATCTTTGTTAGCTTGCTTGCGTAGGAGCTCCTTGCGGTGCTCCTTGGGATCGACCCGAGCCGAGACGTCCGCATTGTTCCGGAGCTTGTTCGCCGCCTTCACAGCATCCCGGGCTTCATCAAGCGAGACGGTGGGATAGAGGCCGAGATATATCTTCGTGGTGTTCTTGCTCCCGGTGGGCTTGTACTTGTGAACGAAGCCCCGTTCGCCCGACTGATAGACGAACAGATAGAGGCCAGTTTGTTTGGCCCCATCAGATATTTCCAGTCGCTTTTCGGGATCAGCGATTATCGATTCTATGCCCTTATCGGTTAACCCCTTGTCTTTGATCTTTGCAAGAATTTGCGCTTGTGACAGCCGTTCCATTGCCCTTTTCTCCTCTGTGAAGGTATCTCTCAAGGGATACTGAAACCGCGATAATGGATGTTATCCCCTGTTCGCTCAATGTGGGCTCGCTTGGTAAAAAGCGCAAGTGACACAAGGGCTTAGGTTAGGAAATGAGAGGCCGTGATAAGGCTAAAACGGCGATTTGTAATCAGAGGGTCGGGAGTTCGAGTCTCTCCGGGGGCACCACAAAAATCAAGACGAGATTGAATATCCAAGCGCAGGGCGCAAAAGCCTTCCAGATGCGCACGCCTCGAATGGTGGCAACTTGACGACGTAGTAGTCGAGCTCGCATTCAAACGATGGTGGCCGGAGAACATACATCGAAATACTTTTCTGCCAGGTGGAGGCACGCGACGTGATGACTTTGGCGCAAAAACGGGGTTGAACGGACTTGCTCCCATGGGACAAGTTCGACGTCGATCTGCTCATTCGCATCGAGGGCAGGGGTACCGGTAAGTTCAGCATCCCGCGCAAGGAAGTAGTGAACCAAATTGGGCTGATTTGTGCAATTTGCATAGAGTGAACCAAGGGGCACCATGTGCTCGCTGGTATAGCCTGTCTCCTCCAGCAGTTCTCGTCGTGCAGTCCCCTCCGGCCCAGAATCTTCTTTGTCCACAACGCCGCTGGGCAGGCCAGTGACGATCGAACGCACCCCATGTCGGTATTCCGTCGTCAGTACGACATTGCCATCGGGTGTGATTGCTAAAACGCAAACCCAGTCGGCATATTCGAGAACATAGTAAGGCTTGATGATGAGCCCGTCGCTGCGTTGACAATCGTCAGCACGCACTTTTATCCAGCGATCTTCGAGCTCAATTTTGCTCGAAAGCACTTCCCAGGGTTTAATCATCAAGCTCGATCTCCTTACCCCAATCGATAGTTGGAATCGCATTTGGCTAGGCCCGAGTTTCCGGCAAAAGCCGGGCCCACTTATTGACATTTCCAAAGGTATCGACCACGAAGCACCCGAGCACAAGGGTAGTTTCCAGCAAGGTCATGGACACTCGCGCCACCCGAAGTTACCGGAGAATGGATCAAAATTGTCAAATCCAGGAAACAGGTGAACCATTGGTACAAGATCGCAAACCGAGCGATGAAATGAACATATAGAGCCAGCTTTCTCCGCTCTATGCCCTTTTGGCGCGAGATGGTTGGAGGATTGGCTTTCGATTGGATTTCTCAAGTTTCGACGTTGGAACTTGGCATCCCAATCTTCCGGTTTGCCGGATATTGGGTTCCCGTCATGCCTGCGTGCAACAGAGTGGGTATAAGGCGCGGGCGGAACAGAGCTGTTTTGGCAGGAAATGGAAGTTCGCTTCCATAGAACGCGGAACGGGGTAACCGGTATATATTTGCGGAGAACCGGCGAATGGATAAAACCTATCGTGAAAAGATCGACGTCAAAGTGGCATTTGAATCGGCGATGAAGCGCCAAACTCCGATCCCCAGCGCAGTACAGGAGCCAACAAATGCAGTACCGGAGCCGGCAAATATAGGGCCGGAAGTTAGTAGTCATATTCCGGACTCAAGCGTCAAGAACAATATCCGGAGCCTTCTACGGCCAGTCCTGCGGATATCTGCCCGATTGGCAAGGCCCATTGTCCGACCGATCCTCTTTCGCTTGAGACGTTATTTTCTCGACGAACTCCGCAGAGATCTCGATAATATGCATAGGGAGTCGCTTGGCGAGATGCGAAGTGCATCTGAACAGATATTCGTGGGGGTGCAGCGTAGACTGGATGCCACGTCGGCTAACATAAGTGCCGAGATCGCAAACAGTCTGGGTTTTCTCTCCCAAAGCCCTCTTACGCAAGGCCATGAAGATTATAGTGCCTTGAACGCCCGCCTGGAGCGAGTTGAAGATTATAGTGCCCTGATTGCCCGGAGATTCGCGTTGAACTCCGGTCCCGATGTGATCGTCAGGACCGTCGTCGGATATGTGCTTTGCCCATCCTCTGATCATGCCCTGGTAACTTCATTGATCGAGGCCGGGGAACTGGAGACGGGCACGCGCCTGCTTATCGAACGTCTGTTGAAGCCTGGCGATACGTTCGTGGATGTCGGCGCAAATGTCGGCTTGCACACACTTGGGGCAGCCCGAACCATGGAGGGAAAAGGCGAGATCGTCGCGTTTGAACCATTCGGCCCAACAAAGCAACTGCTTGATAGAACGTTGTGGATGAATGGGTTTTCGTCAATGACAAAGGTCCATGAGGCGGCAGTGTCAAATCGTTCGGGATCAGCCAATCTGTTTCTGGGCCCAACCAGTGGACATCATTCGCTCACGGCCATTGACGTGCCAGAACATCTAACCGAAACCACGGCCGAAGTACGAATCGTTACTTTGGACGAGGTCCTCGATGAGGGCAAATCTGTCGATTTGATAAAAATCGATGTCGAGGGTGCGGAGCTTGAGGTAATACAAGGTGCGCAATCGATCATCAGAAACAACCCGGATATTGGTTTGATCGTGGAATTTGGACCATCCCATCTCAAACGAGCCGGCCACACTTCGGTTGGCTGGATATCGAAGTTCCGCGAGATGGGCTTCGATTATATGGCGATACATCCTCAAACCGGGTTGCTCGAGTATCTTAGCATAGCGCAAATGGAAGCTCAGGACTCAGTCAATCTTTTCTTTGCCCGCGCCGGATCTCCCCTGAACGAAAGGGCCCGCGCAATATGACCAGGACCCCAGTCATAGTCATGGGCGCTGGCGGTCATGCCAAGGTGTGCATAGAACTGCTTCGAGCTTCAGGTAAGCAGGTCGATTTTGCTATTGGCGCTGACGTCGACTCGGGCGAGTGCGTAGGCGTCCCGATCCTTGCCGGCGACGCAAACCTGGCCCGATTACGCAGTGAAGGCTACACAAGTGTATTTATTGCAGTGGGATCGAACTCACTAAGGGAGAAGTTGGCGGGTCTGGCGACGGAGCAAGGTTACATCCTGGTGAACGCCATTAGCCCGAATGCGACGATCTCGCCGACGGCAAGTGTTGGGTCTGGTGTTGCCATTATGGCCGGAGCGGTTATCAACGCCGATTCGACGATCGCAGACTTGGCCATCATCAATACAGGTACAACCGTGGATCATGATTGTCGGATTGGAAGGGCAGCTCATTTGGCACCGCAATGCGCGTTGGCAGGCAATGTGCTGATCGGCGAGCGGACCTTCCTTGGTATCGGTACAAAGGTTATACCGAATGTGATCGTCGAATCTGATTCAATCGTCGGCGCGGGAAGTGTCGTCATATCGAATATCGGCCGAGGGGTTACGGCACTCGGCGTGCCGGCCCGTTCGAGGCTAAAATAAGTCTTGTGAGGATACAGATGAATCGCATTCCAGTTGCTCAACCAAAGCTTGGAGGCAAAGAGCGGGAGTATGTTCTCGATTGCCTCGATTCAAATTGGATATCTTCAGTAGGCAAGTATATCGGGGCTTTCGAAGAGGAATTCGCAAAATTCTGCGGCGTGAAACATGCAATTTCGACCAACAATGGTACGACTGCGTTGCATTTAGCCTTGGTGGCGCTAGGTGTCCAGCCTGGTGACGAAGTAATCGTCCCTACGGTGACCTATATCGCGACTGCAAACGCTGTTCAATATTGTGGTGCTAAACCTGTGTTGGTCGATGTCGATCCGATCACGATGAACATCGACCCAAGCGACATCGAACGAAAAATCTCGCCCCGGACCAAGGGCATTATTCCGGTCCATCTCTACGGGCACCCTGCAGATATGAAGGCTGTAAGGGAGATTGCCGATCGACACAGTCTCTTTGTCGTTGAAGACGCTGCCGAGGCACACGGCGCAAAAGTATACGGCCGCAAAGTGGGTGGACACGGAAACTGTGCAACGTTCAGCTTCTTTGGCAACAAAATCATTACCACCGGCGAAGGCGGAATGGTGACGACGGATGACGATGAACTGGCAGACAGGCTTAGACTGTTGCGCGGGCAGGGCATGGATTTGAAGCGTCGCTACTGGTTTCCCGTCGTCGGGTACAACTACCGCATGACGAACATTCAAGCAGCCATCGGTTTGGCCCAACTGGAGACGATTGAACAAGCGCTCTCCGACAGAAAGAAAATTGCTTGCTGGTATGACCAAGCATTGGGAGATATGACCGACAAGATTGTTTTACCGCTGCAGCACAACTGGGCCGAACCGGTTTTCTGGATGTACACTGTCTTCCTGCGGGAGGGGAGTGGAGAGCGGCGAGATGCTGTCATGCGCGAGCTCGACGATCTGGGCATTGAAACGCGCCCCGTTTTCTACCCCATGCATGTACTTCCGCCCTATCAGGAACAGAATTCCTATCCCGTCGCCGATCTATGGTCACCACGTGGTATCAATTTGCCGACCTATCAAGAGTTGACCCACCGCGACGTGCACCGTGTGGCGGATGGCCTGAAACAAGTACTCGAAAGAATATGAGAATCGCGCTGTGCTCGACCATTGTCCCATTCGTTTCTGGCGGGGCAAGAAATATTGTCGAATGGCTCCAGGCAATGCTCGAACGGGACGGTCATCAGGTAGAGCGCATCTACCTGCCCGAGCTGGACTCGCCTCAGTTATTGTTCAAACAGTTAGCTGCTTTTCGATGGATCGATCTTGAAGCAGCAGACAGGATAATCTGTTTCCGGCCTCAATCGCATCTGATTCCCCATCCGAACAAGGTATTGTGGTTTATTCATCACATTCGGCCCTTCTATGATCTGTGGGGCACAGAATATGGATTGGAAGATAACGCCGCGAACCGGGGAATAAAAAGCGCCCTCCTGGCCGTCGACAATAATGCCCTGCGGGAAGCGCGTAGCATTTTCACCAATTCCAAGGTTGTTGCGAAGCGCCTGGAGACATTCAACGGCGTCGATAGTGAGGTCTTGTACCCTCCTGTTTTCAACGCTGACAGGTATCACAGCCGGGAATTCAATGATGAGATCGTCTGTATCTGCAGGCTGGAACATCACAAAAGGCAGCACTTGTTGATTGAAGCCTTGCCGCTCACGAAATCTCCGGTCCGATTGCGACTATGCGGTGCAGGCAGCGCCATGGGCTACCCCGACTATCTGCGCCGGATCATTGGCGAACGAAACCTCGGCGACCGTATTATATTGGATAACAGGTGGATAAGCGAAGAGGAGAAGGTGGATCTCTTGGCAGATTGTCTGGCTGCCGCCTACATTCCCCTGGACGAGGACTCCTATGGCTACCCCAGCGTCGAAGCAAGTCACGCAAACAAGGCCATCTTAACAACATGGGATTCCGGCGGTGTTCTGGAATTGATTGAAGACGGATTCAACGGTCTTGTATCGGAACCGACACCGCAGGCATTGGCGGATGCGATGGATCGACTCTACATGGACCGCGCTCTAGCCAAGCGCATGGGTAAGAACAGCGCCGTTCGACTTGGCGATCTCAATATATCCTGGTCGCATGTTCTCGATCGGCTGCTTTCATGAAGGTGCTCATTGTAAATAATATGGCCCCTTTTGTTTGGGGTGGAGCCGAGGAACTCGCCGTCAACCTCCAAAAGAATCTCATTCTTTCCGGTCATGAGGCGGAGATACTTCGCATTCCATTTCAATGGGAACCGGCGACGCGAATTCCGTCGCAGATGATGATGGCGCGAGCGTTCGAACTCGATAATGTCGACAAGGTGATCGCCCTCAAATTCCCGGCCTATCTGATACGCCACCCTAACAAGTCGTTGTGGCTTCTGCACCAGTATCGGCAGGCTTATGACCTGTTTGACGTTGGCCAAACCAATTTGCCCGAAGGTGAACTGGGAAACGACATACGAAATTTGATCAGGAATGCCGACGATGAGACTTTTTCCGAAAGCAGGAAAATCTTCACGAATTCCATCGTAACGCAGCAGCGCCTCATGAAGTATAACGGATTTGCATCCGAGATCTTGCTTCCCCCTATCAATGACCCGGAAATTTTTCATAGCTCAGGCACGGGTGATTATGTTTTTGCCGGGGGCAGAATAAATGACATGAAGCGCCAGCACGTTTTGATAGAAGCGATGAAATATGCGACCCGCGACGTCAAATTGGTCGTCGCAGGGCCTCCGGACACGCCAGCAGATGGAGCCAAACTCGAGCGGATGGTTGAGCAATCGGGATTGGGCGACCGGATCAGGCTGGACCTTCGCATGCTGCCGCGATCGACTTATGCCGACTACATGCGAAATTCATTGGCAGTCGCATATATGCCTTTCGACGAAGATTCCCTCGGCTACGTGACAATGGAAGGCGCTTTAGCCGGCAAGGCTCTCATTACCACGTCAGACAGCGGTGGTGTAACCGGATTGGTCATTCCCGAACTGACCGGCTGGATAGCCGAGCCCAATCCTGCTTCTCTCGGGGAGGTGCTGTCCATGGCCTGTGAAAACCCGACGCGCTCAAAGGAGCTTGGAGCCGCTGCGAGAGAGTATTGGAACAGCCTGGGGATAGATTGGCCCGCTACCGTTGCGAGTTTGATGAGATGAAGCTGGCCGTCTTAACCCCTACATTGAAGATTTCAGCGATCGGTCGTGTCGCCAGCCTCGTTGCACGCTCGCTGGTCGCACAAGGGCACGATGTGGTCACCATCAGTTCCCAAAGTGAGGAATTGCTGGAACATGAGACTCATGATTTTCCCAGTCCACCGATCGCCTGGAATGACCACGCGCAAGTGAACGATGTGTTGCAAGGCCAAGCGGATGCCGTTGTCTATCACGTCGGAGACAATTATTCCTATCACAAAGGGTGCATTGAATGGATGCCGCGCTTCCGCGGTGTCGTTTGCCTCCATGATTTTTTTCTGGGCAATCTGTTTCTCGGCTGGCGAGAGAAAAATGTTCCGGAATCTTCGGCCATATTGACTGGTTGGTATGGATCCGCAGCAGCAAATGCCTTCTCCGGATTTGGGAACATCGACGATTTTATCGAGGGAACGAGGGAAACATCGCCCCTGACCGAGTGGATTTGCTCCATGGCCTCCGGGGTTGTCACACATAGTAGTTGGGGCGTCGACCGCGTGTTGAAATCTTGCCCCGGGCCGGTAAAGGTCGTGCCGCTTGCATATGACGCGGAAAACTTCGATGCAGCGGGGCCTGACCTGGACAAGGAAAAATTCAAACTCCTGACTGTCGGAAATGTGAATTTCAACAAGCGTGTCGAGTCGGTCATCACGTCAATCGGAAGAAGCTCCATACTCCGTGATCATACGATCTATCGTCTGGTGGGCGCAGTTCGGCCGGAGATACGCGAAAAGCTGAGCCGTCTGGCGAGCGAACATGGTGTGACCCTCCGCATTTCTGGGCAAATCGATGACACCGAGTTGAGGAAAGCAATGTTGGAGGCTGATGTTATCAGCTGCCTCCGATCACCGGTGCTCGAAGCCGCATCCGCGTCGGCGATAGAAGCCATGCTCTATGGCAAACCCACGGTGGTTACCAATTCTGGTTTTTACCAGGAAATTCCTGACAATTGCACGATGAAGATAGATCCAGCTGACGAGATCGCGTCCCTGCAATATGCACTGGAGCGTCTATTACAGGAAGACGACCTCCGGGTCTCGGTGGGAAGTTGCGCTCAAAAATGGGCTTCCAAAACATTCTCTTCAGATAATTATGCCGCCAGGTTGGTGGAGACCTCGGAACTCGCCAACGCCGCGGACCCGTTGATTTCAATGGCGAATACCTTTTCAGCCATTGTCAGAGGATGGGGTGGCGGCGAAAAGATCATGTCACTTGAAGAAACATTGTCACCGCTGAAGGTTTTCTAACCCCAGCAACGATCCTGATCATACAACAAATGGTCGAGGACTACGTAGGTTTCGCTTGACCATGTAGTATTCCTCTTGCAATGAGCACGTGCATGTACCCGGTAATAGCTGCGATCTTGGGATTAGCGCTGGCGTTCTTGATCTTCCCACATGATCTTGTAGTGGGGATCTCTCCATATTGGGATAATGTTCAGGGCGACAATGCGGCTAATTGGATTGGCTATGAGGCTTTCGCACGCGATACGTGGCATTGGCCAATCTTCAAGACAACCCTCCTATCCCCGCCCGAGGGCGTCAACGTCCTCTTCACCGATCCGATCCCCGGACTGGCACTTCTGGGGAAGTTGACGCTTAAGGCCACGGGCTGGTTGCCGAACTATTTCGGACCATGGCTACTCTTTGCCTACGCACTTCAGCCAGCAGTGGCATACTATCTCCTGAGAAGACTTTCCCTAACCAAGGTCTCCGCTTTTTTAGGAGCATTGTTCTTTCTGTTTGTGCCCGCATTCATCTTCAGGTACGGCCATTTTTCGCTTTTGGGACATTGGATACTGCTCGCCTCTCTGTTGGTATACTATTTCGTGGCTCAGGGCGGGAGTAGGGCAGCCATCTATGGTGGAGCGGCATTTACCTTTTCGATAATTCTGATCAACCCCTACCTCCTGGTCATGGCGATCGCGATCTACTGCGCGGCACTCGTGGATGGAGCGTTCAGCAGGAGAATTCCGGTTCTTCAGGCTGCAGCAGTCTGCGTCGCGCTTGCCATGAGTATAGTCGGCACAGCGTTTCTCTTCGGATTCGTGGAGATTGGAAGGCCAACGGCCGGGGGTGGCTTCGGCAGGTATTCGATGAACCTGCTATCTCCCATCATGCCTCAATTGAGCACGTGGCCCGGCCATGAAAAGTTCATCCTCGATGCCACCCGGGGTCAATACGAAGGATATAATTATCTCGGCGGCGGTATTCTCGGGCTCATCTTGATAGCAGCATTGTTTGCCTGGCAACCCGCCAAGGACTTTATAAGACGTTCGCCTGCGTTATTTATCTTCGCGGGTTTAATGGGGATTTATGCGTTATCTACCCAGATATACCTCGGCGACAAACTCTTAGCCTCTCTTGCACTCGATCAATTTGAGCCATTTGCCAAGTTCGCAGGTATGTTCCGATCCAGTGGACGGTTCTTCTGGCCTATGGGATACCTCATCCTTACCTGTGCAATCTATGCAATCTACATGCGGTTTGGTGCAAACAAATTTGCGTTGATTGCTACATCTGCGCTCGCCGTCCAAATAGGAGATGTCCGTCCGCTCATCTCCAGCGTGAGTGAACGAGCGCTTAAGGCTCCCCACAATCTCGATGCGTTGCAGTGGTCGGAGATCGCTCGCGCCCACAATGAAATACTTCTGCTTCCTCAGTTCTTGTGCATGAGTAGGAACAATCGAAAGTATGCCTACGATTTCGGCCAGCTTGCAGCGAGAAGCGGGCTGCCGACGAACTCCGCCATAATCAACCGTTCCGATGTCGACTGTGCGGCGGAGAGGTTGGCTTCATTCAAAGACCTAAAAGCGGCAGCAGTGCGCGATAACCCCTTGATTATCGCATTCAAGGACGCTTTCTCCAGAAATGCGATGGCGCTTGGGCAAAGTAGCCTTGCCTGCCGAGAGACTAGTTTCGCTTATGTCTGCTCTCCCAACGATTCCTCTATCGCTAATATTGGACCCGAGCTCGGCAGCCTCTCAACGATCCGGATTGGTGAGGAACATAGTGTCGCCGAGGGAGGAGAAGGGTTGCCGTTTCTGGCGGCCGGCTGGAGTGCCCCCTCTCAATGGGGTGTTTGGGGCCTTGGCCCGGAAAGTGTGTTTCTCGTAGCATTTGAAAAGGAAGTATGCGGAAACCTTGCATTCAGGGCCAAGATAAAGCCATTTGAATTGGCGGCTTATCTCGTGAAGGAGGTCCAAGTCACATCGGATTCCGGTCCATCTGTATCGTTCTCGATTGAGCAACCGGGTGAACAGGTCGTCACCATCCCGATTCCAATCGTCAGGTGTACCAACTCGCTCAAGCTTTCACTCAGGTTCTTCGACCTGAAATCACCCCATGATCTCGGATTCAATGACGATCCAAGGCGAATAAGCTGGGGTTTGCAATCTTTCTCCTTCCAGCATGTTTACTAGAGGAGCCCGGGAACTTACCACAACAGATCGATAACACTTGGACAGAGCGGATTCGCGTCCGGGGACATGAGGCACTATGGCAGGAACCGCGAATTCCACAGGGACATTTGGAACGACTCCGCGGAGCGCCGACCTTTCATTCATCGCCAGCGCCGCGATCTTGGGGGCCGCTTTCGCCTTCTGTCTGTTTCCCGTCGAACAATTACTGGACATGTGGATCTGGTGGCAGCGATCGGCTGGCGACATGGCGGCGGGACTGATCGGATATTTCGCGTTTGCTGTAGATGATTGGCGGTGGCCGATATTTCATACGGTGAGACTGGATCCCCCGCAGGGTGTGAACGTCATCTATACAGACCTGGTGCCGGTCCTCGCACTGGTGGGGAAAGGCGTCTACAACTTGACCGGGCAGGTGCCTTTGTACATGGGAAAATGGATTCTATTTTCCTATGTCATGCAATCTCTGATTGCCGCGCTGATATTCCGGCAGTTGGGGCTTTCGCGGATCTCGGCGTTGATTGGTGCCGCGATCATTCTGCTGATGCCCTCGTTTATGTTCAGGTTCGCCCATATCGGGCTTGTCGCGCATTTTCTCGTTCTGGCGTCGATCCTCTTCTATATCAGGACGACCACCGTAGCATCGGCCAAAGAAGTGGTATGGGAAGCCATCGCTATTGGTTGCTATATCCTGGTCAATCCATATCTGCTCGCCATGTCGGCCACGATATTTTTCGCGGGAGTATTGGATGCTGCCTATCGTGGACGGTTTTCATGGCGGTTCGCTGGAGCTTCGATCGCGATCACATCGAGCGTCACCGCCGCTCTGGCCATCATCTTTGGCATTGTCGGCCAGGACAGCGGCGTACCTTCAGTAGGCGGTTTCGGCCTTTACTCGATGAATCTGTTGTCTCCCTTTGTTCCGCAGCTGAGCAATCTACAAGGGAATGGCAATTACATCCTGGACGTCACGGGCGGACAATATGAAGGCTTCAACTATCTTGGGGCTGGCATACTTGTTCTTCTCGCTGCCGCGACCCTGATTCTCGTGAAGAAGCGACACTCGCGACATTACAACCATATGTTCCTTGTACTTGGTGTGGTGGCACTTACGCTCTTCGCGCTGTCCAACAGAATCTTTGTAGGAACGCAGCTGATAGTCCGGCTTCCATACCAGGATTTGCCCGTGCTGAGTTCACTGACATCTATTTTCAGGTCGAGCGGACGGTTTTTCTGGCCCGTCTCGTATCTAGTGGCAATCGTGTCCATTGTCGTTATCGCCCGCCAGATGAAGAGGTCGCATCTAGCGGCGGTCTTGGCGATCGCACTCTGCCTGCAGGCCTATGATCAGTGGCCAAACATCCGGCGAACACAGATTGCCAATTCATCCGAAGTCGACGCTCTCGACATAAATCTCTGGAGCAGTGCCGTCAGCAGCCATACAGAGGTTACGATTCACCCCGACTACTACTGTATCGATCCTGCGAAACATTCACTGGTAACGCAGTTGCAATTCCTGGCGGTTCGTAACCACCTTCCAGTGAATGCGGTATACATCAACCGCAAGTCTCCCGATTGCAGCACAAGATTTCCCGTCCGCTCATTGAGCGAGTTGGCGACTACGGCAGATCCATTGGTGGTCATATTCAACAAGAGATCCAGTCGCCAGTTGTTGAAAACAGATGCTGCCAAAGGTTTCGATTGCCGGGAGCTTCCGTACGCGTTTGTCTGCGCAAGAGAGACGAACAGCGCGACCATTCAACATATTGGCGAGGCGGTCACCGACCCGGTGATCCCACTCGGTATGGAGCTGAGTGTGCTCGGCGATGATGCCGGCGTGGGATTCCTGGCGTCCGGCTGGTCAATCCCCGAGCCAGCGATACGGTGGGCGGAAGGTGACACCAGCGCGATTGTCGGCGATCTTGTGAACCCCGTCTGCAACAGTCTGACTTTCCAGGCCAAAGCGATGCCCCTGGCTTTCGGAGGATACAGCGTTGGCGAACCGATATTGGCGTTGAATGGCAAAGACTATGGCAGACCTTCGACGATCAGCTCTGCAGATGGTGTTCTCAGTTATACGTTTGACTTGGGAGGAAACTGCGTGAAAAACGTCAACGTGGAATTGAAGTTTGACTCTTTGAAATCACCTGAGGATCTTGGCATGAGCGGAGACACACGAAGACTATCCCTCGCGTTCAAGTGGTATAAGTTCACTGGCGATTAGGGTTGCCGATGAGGTATCGCGCCCGTAAACCCGTGCTGGCCCGGGTGCCAGGCACGACTTTCGATGACGTCGGCCTGAAAGCGGACATGATTGGGCGCCATTGCGGGCAAACATGCTTGCTGGCGCAGAAGCAATCTGAAAAGAGTCATCAGGCTTGTTGGCGATCAATGTAGCCTCTCGCGGGGCGCACCGCCACAAGTCCGGAGCAACGAAAGTGTATGATCGACAAGTGGATACAGTATCGCCCAGAGCCCCCGCTGAACTGACGGTCGTTCATGCACCGCAGAGTGCCTGCAACCAGGCCAATTTCAACGAGCAACCAGGAAGCACCCGGACCTCGACGTCGCGGCGGTTTACGGCATGAATACCAGAACTCTCGCTCTGGCAACGTGGTCAAAGACGATTGCGCGTTTTGTTCTGGAGCGCGGGCTTCTATGGCTGCGCCATAGTCCACGCGCCAAGGCACTCGTGCTGCGCTCGCTGCGTGCCATACCGGCCCTTCAGCGCCGATTATTCACCTTTGCACAATCGCGGGGCAGCGGATTGAGCGCAGGTTGGACGCTGGAACCGGAACAAACAACGTTGGACGAATGGCAAAGGCTTCTCGACGATCGAGCGGAATCATGAAGGACAGTGTTCAAATGCGTCTCTGGATCGACGGGCAATGTTTGCAAACGGCCAGCCGCTTTCGGGGCATCGGCCGTTATGTAATGGATTTTATCGGGGCGATTGCCGACAACCACCCTGAAGTGGACTTATCGATCTCGTTCAATGCGGCCATGCCGAGCGAAGCCTTGATCGCCCGCGAGGCTGTCCGTTTTCTCGTCCGGCCCGCCAACATTCACGTTTGGCACGGCGCGGCGCAGGCGGGTGAGGCGATAGAAGGATATACGCCACAGCGGCGTCTGAGCGAGTTGGCCATTTCGCATCATGTCAATTGTCTGGCACCTGACATAGCCCTGTCGGCAAGCCCGTTCGAAGGATCGGTAGACATTGCGGTACCATTATTGCCGGAGCGTGGTTGCGTCATTCCAACGACTTCCATTTTTTACGACGCGATACCCTACCGATACAAGCGGTACCTCGATACCAAGTTGATGAGGGATTATTACCAGCGGAGGCTGAATTCTTACACAGGCTTCGCCGACAATCTGTGCATATCAGAGTTTTCTACCTCGGAACTCAAGTCAATTCATAATTCTATAAGTGCCGTGAACATTTCGGCGGGCATCTCCAACGAATTCATCCAAATAGAAAGAGAAGCTAAGGAAGTAAAACAAGGATTGGGAGAATTCATATTATATGTTGGTTCACTAGTCGGCCATAAAAACGTAAATGCTGTTATTGAATCCTTTGTTCATATCGACGGCATTCTTCCTGCTAACGGCTTGAAGTTAGTCATTGCGGGCGATGTCCAGAGCTCCCTCCTCAACAGCGTCAAAGCAAGCTGGGGCAGACTTGGTCTGTCATCCGAACGTCTGATCTGCCTCGGGCATGTTTCTGACGCCGAGTTGGTATCCCTCTACAAACAGGCAAAGGTCTTGGTCCAACCATCTTTCATGGAAGGTTTCGGACTTACCGCGCTTGAGGCAATTCATTGCGGAACGCCCGTCGTGGCCGCTCGTGCTGGAGCTTTGCCTGAGGTAGTTGGAATAGACGACCTGCTGTTCGATCCGTCATCTCCAAAGGAGCTTGCCAGCGTCATCGCACGGCTCCTCGATAATCCTGGCTGGTCGCGTGATCTGCAGAAGCAAATGCGAATGCATGCTGAACAGTTCACCTGGAAGCGCAGCGCGAAAACAGCGATTGAGCGGCTCAGCAAACTTGACAGACGCGATACCGGACGAGACGTTTTGAGTTCGCGAAGCCAAATTGCACCGTTGATCGATCTACATGGACTTGACACCGCAGTTGCCGCACGGACCCTGGCGCTAGCCGAACCCTTGTCGTCTCAGCGCCGCCTGCTGATCGACGCGACGTTCACCGGTCTGGTCACTCACAAGACCGGAATTCAGCGCGTCGTTAAAAAAATCTGCGAATCCATCGCGAACGATCAGGTGCGCAGTGTTGAGCAAATTCAGTTCGTGCTTTGCGATGACCCGAGTGGCTGGTTTGCAATGGACGGACGAACGCTAGAACGGCCGGAGAAAGAACCGGCCAACAAGGTTGTCATCGGCAGTGACACATTGTTGATGTTGGATAGTTCGTGGCATCTATTTGAATTGCACCAACCCCACCTTCGTGCCTGCCGATTACGTGGGGGGGAGGTGATAACATGCCTCTACGACACTGTTCCTATCCGGTCGGCTGCCTTCTGCGACCCCAACATGCCTGTCATGTTCAGTAAATGGCTGCGGTCTGCACTGATGTATTCCACGGGGTTCGTCTGCATTTCGCGAGCCGTGGCCGATGAACTCCTTGCACTGCTTGAGGCAATCGAATTTCCGCGCAGGATGAACGTAGGATATTGGCAACTTGGCGCTGACTTTAGTGGCGCGAGCGCTGCCGGCGAGACCGTGGGTACGCTCGCGACATCGCCAAGACCTCGATTCCTTATGGTGGGTACTTTAGAACCACGCAAGGGCCATCGGGTGGCGCTGGATGCGTTTGAGACTTTGTGGAGTGATGGTGTCGATGCCGAGCTCGTCCTGGTCGGGAAGACTGGCTGGGAGGTCACCCATTTGGTGGAGCGCATCCGCAATCATCCGGAATACGGTAAACGTCTACAGTGGCATGAAACTGTAAACGATGACGAATTGGGCAGGCTTTATGCGCAGTGCGATGCATTGATAGCGGCTTCCTTCGCGGAGGGCTTTGGGCTGCCGATCGTCGAGGCGGGACATTTCGGCAAACCAGTCCTGGCGAGCGACATTCCAGTATTCCGTGAAGTGGCAAAAGGCACGTCCGTTGCGCATTTCTTTACAGTTGGCGATCCTGCCGCCCTGGCCGACGCGGTCAACCAGTTTATCCGCTCGAATGACAAGGCTGATCCTTCGATGAGCGGCGGTCATTGGCCGAGTTGGGCGGAGAGTGCTGCCCAACTCAAGGAGGTCGTCCTGGGTCAGAACTGGTATAGGACATATGAGCCGGACGCGCAAAATTCGCGGGGTTCGATTACAGACATTGGTCACACACAAATGAGTGGCCAATTGGATGAAACGCAACGTGCTCATCGGCTCGATGTTGTTGAGGGGCCTTACCCCACTGACGATGGTCGAACCCGCAAGATAGTTGTCGCCGCTACCAACCTGACCGACAAAGTATGGTCGAGCTTGGGCTCGGCAAACGAGGGCGGGGTAACCCTTAGCTACCACTTACTCGATCGTGCGGGCCGAGATCTTCAGGTCAAGAATGCATATACGCCCATACCGTTCGTCCTGGCGCCGGGCGACACGATATACATGGCGCTGAAAGTGCCGACCGATCTGGTGGAGCAAGGCGCGAGCTTTGCGGACATCGAACTTGTGCAAGGAAATTCAAACTGGTTGGGCACTCCGCTGCGTGTCAGTCTATAACGTGGCAGGATGATCATGCTCGTCCAAGTTCGAGTTCATCGATGCGCCGCTCGATTTCAGCACCGACTGACGCCACACCATACTTGCGATCGACCAGCATTTTTCCTGCTGCCGCTTTGCGCCGGCTTGAATCGCGATCTGAAAAAGCAAGCTTGAACGCTTTGACCGCAGCCTCCAGATCCGGCTCTGCCCAAACCTGGTCCGACGACCAAGTATATTCATTTGGCTCAACCGGAATCAAATTATATGCCACGGGATAGCCGGTATCCTCAGAAAGAAAATCTGTGCTCCCGGAATAGTCCGTCCCAATGACGATCTTTCCAAAGCTCATCGCCTCCACCATACCAAGTCCGAAGCCCTCGGCGCGGTGTAGGGAGACATAGCAATCGCAGGCTCGGATGAGGCCCAGTACTTCCTTGCGTGACAAGGTCTTGTCGATAAGCTGAATTCGTGGATCTGCCTCCGCTGCAACCCGGATTTTTTCCTTTATGTCCGGGTGATGCAACTCAGATCCCGTAGACTTGATTACCAAGCTGACGTTTTCATTGTGATGGGGAAAGGCTGCCAGAAACGCGTCGAGAACGCCCAGTGGATTTTTTCGATGAGGGGACGAGTAGTAGTCGAATGAAAAGAGGAAGTAGAATTGATTGCTTTCCAGCCCCAAAGCGGCGCGGTCTGGATATTCAGTGTCCTCGATAACAACACACGGAGGAATAATGGTAATTGGGCCGGCAAAAATGCGCCTGAATGCGTCGTGAACGAATTGATTGGGTACCCAAATTTCATCAATCCCGTCCAGCATCGGCTCCCATTCGCGAGGAGCTTTCGCGAGCTCCCAGTAGGTCCGGAGAATGTTGTAGCTGCCGGCGATGTGCCGAGGGTCCACAGTTCTGAACACGGCGGGTACCTGGTCTGCAGCGACCTCGATCATGTTGAAATCGTAGCGATGCTGGCGATCATACCGCTCGGGCATAAACTCACCGATGATGCGTGTTTCCACGCCTACGCGATAAGGATAGACACCGAACTTCAAACCTCGATGTGCCGCAGCTTTAATCATGCCACGCAAGGATTCACCGAGACCCAAACCTGCTTGCACGTACCCTATAAACAGAATACCCCTTTTATTGGGGAAAGGTCTGAAAGGCTGAAGTAAGTGCTGCCTGTATTTTTGCAGAAGTGTTTGGCTTATTTTCCACACCCGAAATTTGGCAGACGAAGTCGCTCGGCTCCATTTGCCAACGGGGTCACGCTCTTTCAAGGTTGTCTTGAGCGAATTTGCCGGACGTTTCAGCATACGGATCAAATGCTTCTTTTCTTGCGAGTAATGCCCAACGAGCGTGCTGGAGAAACGATCAATGGCAGTTCAGGACCCCATTACTTCTAGCAAATCTGTACGCCTCATCACTCAATGTGCGCAACGTGTCATCATGGATGTCTACGCGGCAAGCCATGCCGCTAGGTGATCGACTGTATCCCGTATGTCAATAGATGCCTCCACATCAATTCTGCCGGAGACGAAGCCTTGCTTCTTGGCTAGCCTTCGAAAGGAGAGGGATGCAAAACATCAACCAGCTAGTGGTTCTTTCAGGTGATGGCAGGAGGTGCCGGCGCATAGATCATGCATTCAGCGGTGAGTTCCGGGCTGTGAACTTGTCGGTCTCAACAGTCGTGATATCGCCTAGTGATCACTCGGCAACACGCTATTCAAGTGTAGCCCGTCAGTTGCTTACTATATGCGTTAAATAGATCACGGGTCCCTCCAGCGGCGCCAGATCATAATTTATCTGATCGGCCGGCCGTAGATTCTCGGGTTTTGTGGTCTTGGAAGTCTGACGGTCTCTTTCTCTATGGATTCTGACCGCTTCCGTCGTTTCCAGTTCAATCGCGTTTGCCATGACGACTCCTCTGACTCTAGAGCCTTGTTATTGTGGTCACAGGAGAACACAACGGAAACGACGAGTCCACTGTAGCGTCGGCATCAGATCGGCTTAGACCCTGCACCTTTTGGACAATCCCTTTCAGCAGTCGGCGAGACGTCGCCGAACGTTGCGCATGCGAAAACTTCGCCGATGGTTGTCACGTCCTTTCAAAACTACTAAACGATCCACAATGTCGGCTGCCGAGGGGACGCCGCCGGCGAAAGTTTTCGCTGGGAAGACTTGCACATTGGTGAACAGACGATGAGTACTCAAAATTCGAGCTTAGCGGCTTTCGCAGCCCGGTTTCCGAACTGACCGATGCGATTTGCCAACCTTTTTTGGTGTGCCGGCCGAGAATATCCTGGAGTTGAAGAATAATGAAGATAATTCCCACCATTATGAGCGGCGGCGCTGGTGCGCGGTTATGGCCGGTATCACGCGAAGCCCATCCAAAACCGTTCATCAAACTTGCTGATGGCAAAAGCTTGCTGCAGCACGCGTTTCTACGAGCGGCTTTGCTGCCAGGGGTAGAGCAGATCCTGACGATTACCAATCGCGAGCTTTTCTTCAAATCAGAGGATGAGTACAGCGAAGTCAATGCATCAGGCGTGGGTTGCACTTACCTGCTTGAGCCGATGGGGCGCGATACGGCAGCTGCGACAGCGATTGCCGCTCTCTATGTTCAGCAGATCTACGGCGACGATGCCATCATTCTGCTTTTTCCGGCAGATCACATGATCAGCGATCTTGACGCCTTTCGTGCTGCCGGCGTGCAGGCGATCGAACTTGCTTCGCGCGGACGCCTGGTTACCTTTGGCATCGATCCTGAATATCCCGAAACCGGTTATGGCTACATCGAAGCTGACGGGCAGAATGTCCTTCGCTTCGTCGAAAAACCGGACCTTGCCAAGGCAAAGGAATATATTGCGGCGGGTCGATTTTATTGGAACTCCGGAATGTTCTGCTTTTCAGCGGGAACAATGATCGGCCTGATGCAACAGCATTGCCCGGACATCCTTGACCAATGCCGCAGGAGCCTGGTTGAAGCTCACCAGTCAAATGTAGCAAGTGGCACCCAACTAACGCTCGATCGCGAGTCGTTCGCCTTGGTGCCCAAGAATTCCATTGACTACGCGATACTCGAAAAAGCCGAAAATGTTGCAATGATAGGCTGCAATATCGGTTGGACCGACATCGGCTCCTGGAATGCTCTGTCCGACCTGATCGAACCCGACGGGTCAGGAAACCGGATCAATGGCGACACTGTTCTTGTTGGAACCGAAAATTGCTTCATTCAAAGTAGCGGCGACCGTCTTGTCGGTACCGTCGGTGTTCAGGATCTCGTGATTGTTGATTCGGCTGATGCGGTTCTGGTTGCCCACAAAGATCGCGCCCAGGATGTAAAGCAACTTTTCACGCAGTTGAAGGCGAACGGTCATGAGGCGCACAGTTTGCATCGAACGGTCCATCGTCCGTGGGGTACCTATACCACTCTTGAAGAAGGTCCGAGATTCAAGATCAAGCGTATCGAGGTCAAGCCGGGTGCGAGCTTGAGCCTTCAAATGCACCATCACAGGTCCGAGCATTGGGTGGTTGTCAGTGGGACAGCGAAGGTCGTCAATGGCGAACAGGAACTCATTCTTAATACGAATGAATCGACTTATATCCCTTGCGGGCATAAACATCGGCTTGAAAATCCCGGAATCATGCGACTTGTTATGATAGAGGTGCAGAGCGGGGATTATCTTGGTGAAGATGACATTGTGCGATTCGACGATGTGTATGGGCGCCAATAGGGTCCGACTGGAGCGGCTCTGGCTGCTGCAAGAGCTGACAAGACGTCATTGACTTAAAAGTATATTGATTCAGGAGAATTCGTTTGGCTAAGAAAGCGTTGGTAACAGGGATCACCGGGCAAGATGGCGCATATCTCGCACAATTCCTGCTTGAAAAAGGCTATGAAGTTCACGGTCTAGCACGACGTTCCAGTACCTCAGACGTTAATTTGACCCGGCTCGAATGGCTGGGTATCGAGAACGACGTCCGCATCATCGATGGCAATTTGCTGGACCTCTCTGGCCTCATTCGAACGATGAAGGACGTCGAACCTGACGAGGTTTACAATCTTGCCGCTCAGTCGTTTGTCAAATCGTCCTGGCAGCAGCCGTTCTTGACAGGCCAGGTTACCGCTCTTGGCGTCACCAACGTACTTGAGGCGGTGCGCCTCGAAAAGCCTGACGCCCGTTTTTACCAGGCCTCCTCTTCGGAGATGTACGGACTTATCCAAGAACCCATGCAATCCGAGACCACGCCTTTCTACCCGCGGTCACCCTATGCGGTAGCCAAGCTCTATGGACACTGGCTGACGGTGAATTACCGTGAAAGTTTCGGTCTTCATGCGTCGAGTGGCATATTGTTCAATCACGAGTCACCATTGCGAGGGATCGAGTTTGTCACGCGCAAGGTGACCAACGCGGTGGCGCGTATCAAGCTTGGACTGGCCAAGGAACTTCGCCTCGGAAATATCGATGCGAAACGCGATTGGGGCCACTCCAAGGATTATGTTCGTGCCATGTGGATGATGGTGCAACAGGACGTTGCGGACGATTATGTCATTGCGACTGGACGCACTACGACGGTGCGCCATATGTGCGAAATTGCGTTCAGCCACGCCGGCTTGAATATCGACGACTATCTGATCATCGACCCTACGTTGTTCCGGCCGGCGGAAGTCGATGTTCTCTTGGGTAATCCGAAAAAAGCGAAGGACAAGTTTGGCTGGGAACCGAAAATTTCGCTCGAGGAAATGATTACCGAGATGGTCGACGCGGACCTGAAGCGGCTGAGCAGATGAGTGAAGCTTTGTCGAAAAGTGTTCAAAGATGACATTAGACACGTCATTCGAGCACCGTATTCTCATCACAGGTGCCAATGGATTTGTTGGGTATTGGCTTCAGGAAGAATTCAAAACGCGACAGCGTGAGCATGACATAACCATCTTCCCGGTCGGTTACAGTACGACCGAGGGCAGGACGTTGGATGTCAGAGAGTATGACGACATCGTTGATGTGGTGCATGAGTGCCGGCCAACATCAATCATTCATTTGGCCGCCATGGCCGCGCCCACCGAAGCGCACAAGATTCCGCGGGTGGCTTGGGATATAAATGTCACCGGCACGATGAACATGGCGTATGCGACCATGGAAGCGGCGCCCGCCGCCAAGTTCATCTTTGTGAGCAGTTCAGAAACGTACGGGGCGTCCTTCAACGAATTCATGGGAGAGCCTGTCGGCGAGAATGTTGTGCTCAAGCCGATGAATGCGTACGGCGCCAGCAAGGCGGCGGCCGATGTGCTAGTGGGCCAACTTGCCCATGATGGGTTGAATACAATCAGGTTTCGGCCGTTCAATCATACTGGGCCGGGTCAGACCGACGCCTACGTCGTGGCTGCTTTTGCCAAACAGCTGGCGGAAATATCTATTGGCTTACGTCCCCCGGTTATGAGCGTAGGCAACCTCCTGGCACATCGCGATTTTTTGGATGTGCGCGATGTGGTTCGAGCTTATGCCGACAGTGCTCTTCTGGATTTCCCCTCAACTCGGGGGCAAGTTTTCAATCTTGCATCGGGCAGAACTCTACAAATACAGGATATTCTTGATACGTTGATCCGCCTTTCGGGTCAGAAAATCGATGTCCAGGTCGACCCGCAACGTTTGCGCCCCAGCGCAGTCGCAAGCGCTTCCGGCAATGCGACTGCCGTCTATCGGGCAATGGGCTGGAAGCCAGAGATTTCGTTTGAAAAAACATTGGCCGATGTGTTCGAGTATTGGAAAGCGCGCGTGACGGACTCATAGCGAGTAGTCGTTGTCATTATAAGCGCCGAGGAAGCTATCGCTCCGTGGCGCCCCTCCCAGCAAGGATCTTGTCGCGGAAGCTCGCAATGCGGGAAATTCGCGTTTCAGGCTTCTTGGCCGAGTTGAGGTTGAACAGATAGCTGTTCTGTCTGCCCGGCGTCAGGTTGTGAAAAGCCTCTGCAAGCTCGGGATCGGAATCCAGCGCCTCTACCAATTCATCCGGCAGTTCGATCTCGCGTTCCTCTTTCGGCGGCTTGATTCCGGCCTCCGCATACCCCATCGCCTCCTTCAAATAGGACACAATGACCGGCTCCATCTCCGCGACTTGTGCATTGTCGACAAAGCGGATCATGTCGGGGTTCCGGGTGTTCGGTCCCTGCTTCTCGAGTATACTTTCAGGGTCCTTCATCAGTGCGGCATTGAAGAAGGTCAGGCGAAAATCGCCGCGGAAGGCACCGAAGATCACGATATTGCGTCCTTCGTGCATGTAGCAGGGATGCGCCCACTTGACCTTCTCGACAAGCCCTGACGCGCGGCAGATGCGGCGAAGATCGCTTAATCCCTGCGCCCATTGCCGCGTTGAGCAATCCGGGGTTGCGAACCGCTCGCAACGGCCGCATCCGATCGTGAAGAAGTCCTCGATATCCGTGATCATTTCCATTGCCGGGCTTCCGTTAGTATAGCTTGATTCTCAGCCGAACTCGCGGGCGAACCGCGCTTTTGACCTTTCGCGAGCCTTTTCCGCCTCCTCGATGCGATCGCGGGCCGGGGCATGCGTATGCAAGGAAGCAAGAAGTCTCCGGGCAGCCTCGGAAACTTCGCCCACGGCACGATCGAACGCTTCGGCATTTGCCTGAGATGGCTTGTTGAAGCCTGAGAGCTTGCGGACAAATTGCAGCGATGAGGCATGAATTTCGTCCTCGGTTGCTGGCGGATCGAAGTTGAACAATGTCTTGATGTTTCGACACATGGCTCGTCTCCCTGTTGTTTCACATGAGCATAGCCATGTTAGTGGGCGAGTTCCAGTCGTTGCAACAGACCCCGCAGAGCGGAGCCCGAGGCATTGCCATCTCGAAGGGATATCGATCAGCTACGCTGCCCCTGGATGAGCATGTCGAACTGCACCACGTTGGAATAGATGGGTGTGCCCACGTCCATGCCGTAGCGCGAGCGAAGTATCTTGCCTTCCACGTGGAAGGTGATCGAGTTTTTTCCGTGATCGGACAGACTTGCCTGAAAAGTCGCCTGGCTGGTCTTGCCGCGCGCTGTCAGCATACCTGCCACGTCCGCGGTGTTCGGGCTCGTTTGAGTGATCTGCGTAGACTTGAATGTGATGGTGGGAAAGTTGGCCGAATCAAAGACTGCGTCGGATCGCAAGAAATTCTCGATGCGCGCCTGGCCCGTGGAAACACTCTCCGGATAGAGCGTGAAAGAGATTGTTGATCGCCCTATATCCGCAGGGTTGAGTTTGAAGATACCAGAGAATTTCTTGAAATCACCATTGATCCCGCCACCGCCGACCTGTCCGACGGAGAATCCAATTCGCGAGGAGGGCTGTATCTTGTAGCTGCCGGCAACCTGGGAAAGCGTATCTGCGTTTGCCGCAAGTGGGGTGAAGGCGAGGGCGATGGCAATTCCGAGGCGGGCGGCAGCGGCTATGAAGTGAGTGGGCATTGTCATGGAATGACGTCCTGAGTTGGTGCTCGCTCCGGCGCCTTGCGGCGGGGATCGAGCATTCGCGTTAAGATTGAGTCCCTCTTCCAGAAATGATGGTGCAGCGCCGCAAGTATGTGGCAGGCGGCAACGACCGCAGAGACGTAGGCGAGCCATGCGTGGCTGGCTGTCCAGAATGCCTCGGCGCTGTCGGATATCGTCAGCGGGAGTGGCGGAATGACCACGAAATTGAACATGAATGACGGTATCTGCAGGGGTGAACTCGAGGCAATGGCCCAGCCGGTCAGCGGGATGGCAAACAGGCTGAGGTAAAGCAGGACATGGGCCACGTGAGACCCTATGCGTTCCCAAGTGGCCATTGCCGAAGGATCGGCTGGACGCGTGTTGGCGAATTTCCATACGAGGCGAAGCGCTGAAAGACCAAGGACCAGAAACCCGAAGGACTTGTGCCACTGGTAGAGGCTGAATTGCAGCGCGAAATCGCTAGTCCTGACCATCCAGTAGCCAAGTGGGATCTGCCCGATGAATATCAGTGCGATAATCCAATGGAAGAGTATCGATATAAGACCGAACGAATCTCTGCTGTTGCGCAGCATCTGTGCACTCCGTGACAGGCCTGATCCGATGATCTGACCCGATGCGAGATGAACACTGCTCGGTCGAGAAATATTCGAACGTGTCTTTTATTTAATCTTTGGCGCTCAGGAACCGCTGTGCCGCGTAGAGCGAGATAGCCGCGGCGTTTGACACGTTGAGGGATTTGATCGCGCCGGGCATATCAAGCCGCGCGAGATGCGTGACTGTTTCGCGTGTCTTCTGGCGCAGTCCCTTGCCTTCGGCCCCGAGAACCAGTGCGAGCTTGCCGGGAGCAAAGGTCTTTTCGAGTTCGAGTGGCCCCTCCGAATCGAGACCTATTGTCGTGAAACCGAGGTCATGAAGTTCACCGATAGCATCGGCGAGATTACGCACTTCGATATGGGAAATGAGCTCGAGCGCCCCGGACGCAGCCTTGGCAAGCACGCCGGACTCCTGCGGGCTATGGCGAGCGGTGGTTATGATAGCGCCGGCGCCAAAAGCCACGGCGGAGCGCATGATCGCTCCGACATTATGCGGATCGGTTACCTGATCCAGAATGAGCAGCAGACGACTTTCCTGCAGCGACTTCAGTGGTTGTGGCTTGAGCGGCTTCGTTTCAAGCATCACGCCCTGATGAACCGCTTCCGAGCCGGTCTCCCTGTCTATTGCGCGAGGCTCGACGATATCCACGTCGAAGGGCAGGGCGCTCACGTCGGCAATTTCAAGCCTGTCTAGAGCGTTCCTGGTCACGAGCATGCGTTTGATCTGGCGGGCAGGATTGTCGAGCGCTGCACGCACCGTATGCAGGCCGTAAAGCCGGACAAGACCTTCTGGCGCCTGAGTGCCTTCCACTGCCGGACGCGAGGCGCGCACCGTCTGCTGCGGCGGACCGCCGGCCTTTTGGTCGCGATACTGCCGGCGCAATGTCGCGTAATGTGAATCTTTGGGCGTACGGGAGGGTTTTTGATCGGTCATGGTGCGACATATACCCTTTCATGGCCGAAGGCGATACATGATGGCCAGCGATTTTGCCGATGCTGACTACTAAACCGCGATATTCCTTCTGCTATTTCCACAGGTGGCTCATTTTCTCCACGCAAGTGTTGACACCACGTAGGCTAGTCGGCATAAGGCCCTCCGCAAGCAAACCGAATATGCGTTCGGATGTTGTTTGCAAGAGTGCCTAAAGGCGCGGTTCTGTCGGTAGTGACCGGAGGAGTGCCCGAGTGGTTAAAGGGGACGGACTGTAAATCCGTTAGCTTGGCTTACGTTGGTTCGAATCCAACCTCCTCCACCACTGCCGGAACCGACCGCCTGGTGTGCGATGCCAAGACCGGATTCCGGTTTGAATGGAATTGTACACTCATTAAGTGTTACTGTGTGTGCGTCCACAAAGCACGCAGTGAAATGTGCGGGTATAGCTCAGTGGTAGAGCAGCAGCCTTCCAAGCTGAATATGCGGGTTCGATTCCCGCTACCCGCTCCAAATTCGAAGATGAGCACCGCGTATACGCACGCGCGCGTATCGTAGGTGCTCTTCGGCTTTGTCTTGAGCTTGTACGCCGCTCATGTGCCCCCCATATGGACGAGCTTGAACAAGACGAATCCAACCTGATCCGGTCGAATGCGAGCGGACGGGAGACTGTGCTGACGGACGGTTCGCTGTCTCGTCTGACTGCAAACATGGTGCCGGCCTCGAGACCGGTTGTGATGACGAGAGAACGACGACTATGGCTAAGAGCAAGTTTGAACGTAACAAGCCGCACGTCAACATTGGCACGATTGGTCACGTTGACCATGGCAAGACGTCTTTGACGGCGGCGATTACGAAGTATTTTGGTGAGTACAAGCCGTACGACCAGATCGACGCGGCGCCGGAAGAAAAGGCGCGCGGCATCACGATTTCGACGGCGCACGTCGAGTATGAGACGCCTGCCCGCCACTATGCCCATGTCGATTGCCCGGGCCACGCGGATTATGTGAAGAACATGATCACCGGTGCGGCGCAGATGGACGGCGCGATCCTGGTGGTTTCGGCTGCCGACGGCCCGATGCCGCAGACGCGCGAGCACATCCTGCTTGCCCGCCAGGTTGGCGTTCCTGCGATTGTCGTGTTCCTGAACAAGGTCGACCAGGTTGACGATGCCGAGCTTCTCGAACTGGTCGAGCTCGAGGTTCGCGAGCTTTTGTCGAAGTATGATTTCCCCGGCGACGACATTCCGATCGTCAAGGGTTCGGCTTTGGCTGCGCTTGAAGATTCAAACAAGGAAATCGGCGAAGACGCGGTGCGCGCGCTGATGGCTGAAGTCGACAAGTACATTCCGACGCCTGAGCGTCCGATCAACCTGCCGTTCCTGATGCCGATCGAAGACGTTTTCTCGATCTCTGGCCGTGGTACGGTTGTGACGGGCCGTGTTGAACGCGGTATCGTCAAGGTTGGCGAGGAAGTCGAGATCATCGGCATCAAGCCGACGACGAAGACGACGGTGACCGGCGTCGAGATGTTCCGCAAGCTGCTCGACCAGGGCCAGGCCGGCGACAATATCGGCGCGCTGATCCGCGGCATCGGCCGTGAAGACGTCGAGCGCGGCCAGATCCTGGCCAAGCCGGGTTCGGTCAAGCCGCACACGAAGTTCAAGGCGGAAGCCTATATCCTGACGAAGGACGAAGGTGGCCGTCATACGCCGTTCTTCTCCAACTACCGTCCGCAGTTCTACTTCCGCACGACCGACGTGACGGGTGTGGTAACGCTGCCGGAAGGCACGGAGATGGTCATGCCCGGCGACAACATCGCAGTCGATGTGACGCTGATCGTGCCGATCGCCATGGAAGAGAAGCTGCGCTTCGCTATCCGTGAAGGCGGCCGCACCGTCGGTGCCGGTATCGTTTCTTCGATTATCGAGTAATAGGTTTCGGCCATCAAAATCGGGAAGGGCGGTCCACCGGGCCGCCCTTTTTTACGTTGGCCCTGAAACCTTGACCGAGCTTCTCTCCGCTACAGCTCTGGTAACATTGATGCATGGCCAGTCCGTATGTTTGGCTCAGGCGAAGCCCGAGAAATCGCTACCTGCTTCTCTGACGATGCGATTCGCTATCGTGCGTTGGAAACCGGCCATCCACCGTCCTGCGATATATAGAGAAGTGGCGATTGCAGCGAGCACGTGCGCACAAGAGCGAAAAGCTGAGATCTGCATTGAATTGGCCGCGTTCGTAACCCATTTAGCAGGTATCGTACGTCTCGGCAGTGGGATCGGGTCAGAGAAGTTTATCAATGACACCGCGATCATACCTTTGGGACTTGAAATGCTCTCCGCTTTGTGGAATGTACGCCCCGAAGATAGGGGAGTAGCTCAGTTGGTAGAGCGGCGGTCTCCAAAACCGTAGGTCGCAGGTTCGAATCCTGTCTCCCCTGCCAGCACATAGTCTGCTCGTGCACGATTGGATGGTGCAACAGGCAGATGTTTGGAAAGAAACGAATCCGGGGGCCTTGTGTTTTACCGGAATCGGTTCTATGTAACATCAACAGACACGCGGTGCGTGGAGCTGAACGATCAGCTTTACGGGCCGCAATGGTGTGAACAGATGGTGTTGTTTCGATTGCAACACAGCATGTTTACAGCAACATGACACGCACGAGCGGTAAATGGCATCCAAAACGAATCCAATAACTTTTTTTCAGCAAGTGCGCGCTGAAACCGCAAAGGTCACTTGGCCTTCGCGTCGCGAAACGCTCATTTCCACCGCCATGGTGATGGTTATGGCGTTTTTTGCTGCGATTTTCTTTTTCGCAGCTGATCAGTTGATGGCATACGGAATCGATATGATTCTCGGTCTTGGTCGTTAACGCAGGCTGACAAGAAAATCGGGATTGGGAAATAGCAATGACCGCGCGCTGGTATATCGTTCACGCCTATTCGAATTTTGAGAAGAAGGTCGCAGAGTCGATCGAAGAAAAGGCGCGGCAGAAGGGTCTTTCGCACCTGTTCGAAAAAATTCTCGTGCCGACCGAAAAGGTTGTCGAAGTGCGCCGTGGCCGCAAGGTCGATGCCGAGCGCAAGTTCTTTCCGGGTTACGTCATGGTTCGCGCAGATTTGACGGATGATGCTTATCATCTGATCAAGAATACGCCGAAGGTGACCGGGTTCCTGGGGTCGGATAACAAACCGATTGCCATCTCGGACAAGGAAGCCGAGCGCATCCTGACCCAAGTCCAGGAAGGCGTCGAGCGCCCGAAGGCATCGATCTCGTTCGAGATTGGTGAAAGTGTTCGCGTTGCCGATGGTCCGTTTGCTTCGTTCAACGGCACGGTGCAGGAAGTCGATGAAGAGCGTTCGCGCCTCAAGGTGGAAGTATCAATCTTCGGCCGCGCCACGCCGGTCGATCTTGAATTTGGTCAGGTCGAGAAGGTCTGATCAACCGGGTGGCTCGTCAGAGCCGCCTTGCTGCGTCAGCAGCAAGATGGTGGGAGGTGAAATGGCCTTAGCCGGGCATTCGAGCCGCACCACCGAACTGCAACCGCCGGTTTCGCCGGCATAGTATAAAAGGCAGAAAGTTATGGCTAAAAAAGTAGCAGGCCAGCTCAAGCTGCAGGTTTCGGCAGGATCGGCAACACCGTCCCCGCCAATCGGACCGGCGCTTGGTCAGCGTGGCATCAACATCATGGAATTCTGCAAGGCCTTCAATGCGGCTACGCAGGAACTGGAGAAGGGTTCGCCCATTCCGGTCGTCATTACGTATTATCAGGACAAGTCCTTCACTTTCGCAATGAAGACGCCGCCGGTGTCTTACTTTTTGAAGAAGGCTGCAAACCTGAAGTCTGGCTCGAAGGAGCCTGGCAAGATCGTTGCCGGCAATATCTCGCGCGACAAGGTGCGTGAAATCGCTCAGGCGAAGATGAAAGACCTGAACGCAGCGGACGTCGAAGCCGCCATGCGGATGGTTGAAGGTTCTGCCCGCTCGATGGGCCTGGAAGTGGTGGGCTGAGACGATGGCAAAAGTATCAAAGCGTGTAGCGAAGGTTCGTGAAGGCGTTGACCGCAACAAGCTCTATGATCTGACTTCGGCAATTGCCATGGTCAAGGAGCGTGCGATCGCCAAATTCGACGAAACGATCGAAGTTGCCATGAATCTTGGTGTTGATCCTCGCCATGCGGACCAGATGGTTCGCGGTGTCGTCAATCTGCCGAATGGCACGGGCCGCACAGTGCGGGTTGCTGTGTTTGCTCGTGGTCCCAAGGCTGATGAAGCCAAGGCTGCCGGTGCGGATATCGTTGGTGCGGAAGATCTGTTCGAGATAGTCAATGGCGGCAAGATCGACTTCGATCGCTGCATTGCCACTCCCGACATGATGCCGCTTGTTGGTCGTCTTGGCAAGGTCCTCGGACCGCGCGGCATGATGCCCAACCCGAAGGTCGGCACCGTTACGACTGATGTTGCTGCTGCCGTCAAGGCTTCTAAGGGCGGTGCCGTGGAGTTCCGCGTCGAAAAGGCCGGGATCGTGCATGCCGGCGTTGGCAAGGCTTCCTTCGATGCCAAGGCTCTCGAAGAGAACATCAAGGCGTTCGCTGATGCAGTCACCAAGGCAAAGCCGACTGGCGCCAAGGGTGATTACGTCAAGCGCGTCGCGATTTCGTCGACGATGGGCGCAGGCGTCAAGATCGATCCAGCGACCGTTCGAGTTGCATAATCGATCTAAGTCTCAAACGTAAGTGTTTGAGACAGATAAGAATTCCAGGCCCTTCGGGGCCTGGATAACCGGACCAAAATCCGGTTATCCTGTCCGAGATTGCGGGTGGTTCGCCTTAATTCGTCAGAACCCGCATGAGACGTGGAAAAACTTTGCTTAGCGGGCTTTGCCCAAAGAACAAGGTTCGAACCGTAGTTGCCTTTCGCTCAACGCCGATTTCGGCGAAGCAGGGGGGACAGGATCCTCAAGTGTTGTTTGGTTTCAATCTCCGGATTGGAGCTTTGCAGCAAAAGGCAACCCGGCAGTTACGCAATCTCGCGTTTCTGCCAAATGGAGAGAGACAGTGGAAAAAGCGGAAAAGCGCGAATTCGTCGCGTGGCTGAATGGGGTCTTCAAGGACTCTGGTTCAGTTGTCGTGGCCCACTATACCGGTCTCACCGTTGCGCAACTGAGCGATCTTCGCTCGAAGATGCGTGATGCTGGTGGCACCGTTAAAGTCGCGAAGAACCGCCTTGCCAAGATCGCTCTTCAGGGCACGGATTCGGAAGGCATCGCTGACCTGTTCACAGGTCAGACACTCGTTGCCTATTCCAACGATCCGATAGCGGCACCAAAGATCGCCATTGAATTTGCCAAGGGTAACGAAAAGCTCGTTATCCTCGGTGGCTCGATGGGAGCAACAACTCTCGACCCGGACGGTGTAAAGGCTCTTGCCGCACTTCCGTCTCTCGACGAGTTGCGCGCAAAGCTGGTTGGTATGATCCAGACACCGGCTACCCGCATTGCTCAGATCGTCAACGCACCGGCAGGTCAGCTTGCCCGCGTTTTCGGCGCCTATGCCCGGAAGGACGAAGCGGCATAAGGCCGTTCTCGCTGTCAATATATCGAACCTTGTAAAGGAATACAAAAATGACTGATCTCGCAAAGATCGTAGACGACCTGTCCAACCTGACTGTTCTTGAAGCTGCTGAACTTTCGAAGCTTTTGGAAGAGAAGTGGGGCGTTTCTGCTGCTGCTCCCGTTGCTGCTGCTGCCGCTGCCGGTGGTGGTGCAGTTGCTGCTGCAGTTGAAGAAAAGACTGAATTCGACGTCGTTCTGACCGAAGCCGGTGCTAACAAGATCAACGTGATCAAGGAAGTCCGCGCTATCACCGGTCTCGGCCTCAAGGAAGCCAAGGACCTCGTTGAAGCTGCTCCAAAGGCAGTTAAAGAAGGTGCGACCAAGGACGAAGCCGACAAGATCAAGGCACAGCTCGAAGCTGCTGGCGCCAAGGTCGAACTCAAGTAAGCCTTGCAATACTTGGCGGGCAGGGTGACCTGTCCGCCACTCCTGCGCCGCGTGTCAGTCAAGACGAACAAGGACGCTGGAGCACCAGGAATACCTCCTTCGGGAGATCCGGTACTCAACCCTTTTCCTGATGGCAATTCAGTGCTCTCAGGAAACGGGTTTTGTCCCGTTCACGGGGCCGCATAAGCGGTTTTAAGAAACAGGCCAGATTCTGGCATAAAGACGAGGAGCGACGATGGCTCAGACCCATTCTTTCAATGGTCGTAGGCGCGTACGCAAGTTTTTCGGTAAGATTCCGGAAGTCGCAGAGATGCCGAACCTCATCGAGGTTCAGAAAGCTTCCTACGATCAGTTTCTGATGGTGGAAGAGCCCAAGGGCGGGCGTTTGGATGAAGGCCTGCAGGCGGTGTTCAAGTCTGTATTCCCGATTTCGGATTTTTCGGGTGCTTCCATGCTCGAATTCGTCAAGTACGAGTTCGAAGCTCCAAAGTTCGACGTTGACGAATGCCGTCAGCGCGATTTGACTTATGCTGCGCCGCTGAAAGTGACGCTGCGTCTCATCGTGTTCGATATTGATGAAGACACTGGCGCGAAGTCGATCAAGGACATCAAGGAGCAGGACGTTTACATGGGCGACATGCCGCTCATGACCGATAACGGCACGTTCATTGTGAACGGCACCGAGCGCGTGATCGTATCGCAGATGCATCGTTCGCCCGGCGTATTCTTCGATCACGACAAGGGCAAGACGCATTCGTCCGGCAAGCTTCTGTTCGCTGCACGTGTCATCCCTTACCGCGGTTCCTGGCTCGATATCGAATTCGATGCCAAGGACGTTGTCTATGCGCGTATCGACCGCCGCCGCAAGATCCCTGCGACGTCGCTGCTGATGGCGCTTGGCATGGATTCGGAAGAAATCCTGTCGACTTTCTACAACACGCTCACATTCAATCGCGATGGCGATACCTGGCGGATTCCCTTCTCCGTGGATCGCTTCCGCGGCTTCAAGGCGACGACGGACGTCGTGGACGCCGACACGGGCGAGGTTGTTCTTGAAACCGGCAAGAAGCTGACGGCACGCAGTGCCAAGCAGCTCGCCGAAAAGGGCTTGAAGTTCATCAAGGCGACAGAAGACGATCTGCTCGGCTCTTATCTCGCCGAAGATATCGTCAATATGGAGACGGGTGAAGTCTATCTCGAAGCCGGTGACGAACTCGACGAGAAGACGCTCAAGGTTCTGCTCGACACGGGCGTTTCCGAGATCAACATTCTCGATATCGATCATGTCAACATCGGACCGTATATCCGCAACACCCTTGCGGTCGACAAGAACGAGAACCGTCAGGACGCACTGTTCGACATCTACCGCGTCATGCGTCCGGGTGAACCGCCAACGATCGATTCGGCCGAGGCGATGTTCAAGTCGCTGTTCTTCGACAGCGAGCGTTATGATCTCTCGGCAGTCGGTCGCGTGAAGATGAACATGCGTCTCGACCTTGATGCGGAAGATACTGTTCGCATCCTGCGCAAGGAAGACATCCTGGCTGTCGTCAAGATGCTGGTCGATCTGCGTGATGGCCGCGGCGAAATCGACGACATCGACAATCTCGGCAACCGCCGTGTGCGTTCGGTCGGCGAATTGATGGAAAACCAATACCGTGTTGGCCTGCTCCGCATGGAGCGCGCCATCAAGGAACGCATGTCGTCCATCGAAATCGACACAGTCATGCCGCAGGACCTGATCAACGCGAAGCCGGCAGCAGCTGCCGTTCGCGAGTTCTTCGGTTCCTCGCAGCTGTCGCAGTTCATGGATCAGACCAACCCGCTGTCCGAGATTACGCACAAGCGTCGTCTTTCGGCATTGGGACCTGGCGGTCTGACCCGCGAGCGCGCCGGCTTCGAAGTCCGCGACGTTCATCCGACGCACTACGGCCGTATCTGCCCGATTGAAACGCCGGAAGGTCCGAATATCGGTCTGATCAACTCGCTCGCAACCTTTGCACGGGTCAACAAGTACGGCTTTATCGAAAGCCCGTACCGCAAGATCATCGACGGCAAGGTTACGGACGAAGTCGTCTATCTGTCGGCAATGGAAGAGGCAAAGTATCACGTGGCGCAGGCCAATGTGGAACTGGATGCTTCCGGCGCATTCACGGATGAGTTCGTCGTCTGCCGTCATGCCGGTGAAGTTCTGATGGCTCCGCGCGAAAACGTGGACCTGATGGACGTATCGCCAAAACAGCTCGTATCGGTTGCCGCGGCGCTCATTCCATTCCTGGAAAACGACGACGCCAACCGCGCTCTGATGGGCTCGAACATGCAGCGTCAGGCCGTTCCTCTGGTTCGTGCCGAAGCGCCGTTTGTTGGAACCGGTATGGAGCCGGTCGTTGCTCGTGATAGCGGTGCTGCCATCGGTGCACGCCGTACGGGCATCGTGGATCAGGTGGATGCAACCCGTATCGTTATCCGTGCGACGGAAGATCTCGTACCGGGCAAGTCGGGTGTCGACATCTACCGCCTGATGAAGTTCCAGCGTTCGAACCAGAACACCTGCATCAACCAGCGTCCGCTGGTTCGTGTCGGCGACAGGATCGAAAAGGGTGACATCATCGCTGATGGTCCTTCAACGGATCTGGGCGATCTGGCGCTCGGCCGCAACGTGCTCGTCGCCTTCATGCCGTGGAATGGCTACAACTACGAAGATTCCATCCTGCTGTCTGAGAAGATCGTTTCGGATGATGTCTTCACCTCGATCCATATCGAGGAGTTCGAAGTCATGGCCCGTGACACGAAGCTCGGACCAGAAGAAATCACGCGTGACATCCCGAATGTTTCGGAAGAGGCGCTGAAGAACCTGGACGAAGCCGGCATCGTCTATATCGGCGCTGAAGTTCAGCCTGGTGATATTCTCGTCGGCAAGATCACACCGAAGGGCGAAAGCCCGATGACGCCGGAAGAGAAGCTTCTGCGCGCCATCTTCGGTGAAAAGGCTTCGGATGTACGTGACACCTCGATGCGCATGCCGCCCGGGACCTACGGTACGGTTGTGGAAGTTCGCGTCTTCAATCGCCACGGCGTTGAAAAGGACGAGCGCGCCATGGCTATCGAACGCGAGGAAATCGAGCGTTTGGCCAAGGATCGTGATGACGAACAGGCGATCCTCGATCGGAACGTCTACGGCCGTCTGGCTGACGTCCTCAATGGGAAATCAGCCGTTGCCGGACCCAAGGCGTTCAAGAAGGGTACCGTCGTTACACAGGAAGTCATGGGTGAATTCCCACGTTCCCAGTGGTGGCAGTTCGCTGTCGAGGACGAGAAGATCCAGGGCGAAATCGAAGCTCTGCGCAACCAGTACGACGAAAGCAAGAAGTTGCTCGAGCAGCGCTTCATGGACAAGGTCGAAAAGGTCCAGCGCGGCGACGAGATGCCTCCAGGCGTCATGAAGATGGTCAAGGTCTTCGTCGCTGTGAAGCGCAAGATCCAGCCAGGCGACAAGATGGCTGGCCGTCATGGCAACAAGGGCGTTGTTTCGCGTATTGCCGCTGTTGAGGATATGCCGTTCCTTGAAGACGGAACGCATGTCGACATCGTGCTCAATCCGCTTGGTGTGCCGAGCCGCATGAATGTCGGGCAGATTCTCGAGACGCATCTGGGATGGGCTTGCGCCGGAATGGGCAGGAAGATCGGGGAACTGATCGACGCCTACAAGGCACAGCACGCACAGGGTGAGCAGGGCGACATTGCTCCGCTGAGAATGACGATTGAATCGATCATTCCGGACAACGACCGCAACGAACCCGTTCGCAACTATGACGATGAGAGCATCATTCGTCTCGGCGAACAGATGAAGCGCGGCGTGTCGATTGCAACACCGGTGTTTGACGGTGCGCATGAACCGGACATCAATGTGATGCTGGAACAGGCGGGTCTGCATTCTTCGGGTCAGTCGACGCTCTATGACGGACGTACGGGTGAGACTTTCGATCGTCAGGTGACTGTCGGCTATATCTACATGCTGAAGCTGCACCATCTGGTCGACGACAAGATCCACGCCCGTTCGATCGGACCTTACTCGCTCGTTACGCAGCAGCCTCTGGGTGGTAAAGCCCAGTTCGGCGGTCAGCGCTTCGGTGAAATGGAGGTCTGGGCGCTTGAAGCATACGGGGCGGCTTACACGCTGCAGGAGATGCTTACGGTCAAGTCCGACGATGTCGCCGGTCGTACGAAGGTCTATGAGGCGATCGTCCGTGGTGACGACACGTTCGAGGCCGGCATTCCAGAGAGCTTCAACGTTCTCGTCAAGGAAATGCGTTCGCTGGGTCTCAACGTCGAGCTGGACGATACAAGACAGCTGGAGCAGCAACAGGCCCTGCCTGACGCTGCAGAGTAAAAGGGGAAGGGTGCGCGGTTTTGCTGCGCACCCGACCGGTTTGTTTCGAGCTGCTGCTGAAGCGGCATTTGATCTAGATGGACCGCGGTGGCGGATATTCATCGCAAGTAGAGGGCACGCTTTGCCCCATGGAGAAACGGCATGAACCAAGAGGTCATGAATCTTTTCAATCCTCAGGTGCCTGTGCAGGCATTCGATTCCATCCGGATATCGATCGCCAGCCCTGAGAAGATTCTGTCCTGGTCATACGGTGAGATCAAGAAGCCGGAGACGATCAATTACCGCACTTTCAAGCCTGAGCGGGATGGTCTCTTCTGTGCTCGGATCTTCGGGCCGATCAAGGACTATGAATGCTTGTGCGGCAAGTACAAGCGCATGAAGTACAAGGGCATCATCTGCGAGAAGTGCGGTGTGGAAGTCACGCTGTCACGCGTTCGCCGTGAGCGCATGGGCCATATCGAACTCGCAGCCCCGGTTGCGCATATCTGGTTCCTCAAGTCCCTGCCAAGCCGTATCGGTACATTGCTCGACATGACCCTCAAGGGTATCGAGCGCGTTCTCTATTTTGAGAACTATATCGTGACCGAGCCCGGGCTAACCGCGCTGAAGGAGCATCAGCTTCTTTCGGAAGAAGAGTATATGATCGCGGTCGATGAGTATGGTGAGGATTCCTTCACCGCACTGATCGGCGCCGAGGCTATTCATGAACTTCTGGCCTCGATGGATCTGGAGAAGATAGCTGGCGATCTTCGCGAAGAGCTGGCGACGACCACGTCGGACCTGAAGCAGAAGAAGCTGATGAAGCGTCTGAAGATCGTCGAGAACTTCCTGGAATCGGGTAACCGTCCGGAATGGATGATCATGAAGATCGTTCCGGTCATTCCGCCGGACCTGCGCCCGTTGGTTCCGCTGGATGGCGGACGTTTTGCGACGTCCGATCTCAACGATCTATATCGTCGCGTCATCAACCGTAACAACCGCCTGAAGCGCCTGATCGAACTGCGCGCTCCTGGCATCATCATCCGCAACGAAAAGCGCATGCTTCAGGAATCGGTTGATGCGTTGTTTGATAACGGCCGTCGTGGCCGTGTCATCACCGGTGCCAACAAGCGTCCGCTGAAGTCGCTGTCCGACATGCTCAAGGGCAAGCAGGGCCGGTTCCGGCAGAACCTGCTCGGCAAGCGCGTCGACTATTCCGGCCGTTCGGTCATCGTGACCGGTCCAGAGTTGAAGCTGCATCAGTGCGGTCTGCCAAAGAAGATGGCGCTCGAGCTTTTCAAGCCGTTCATCTATGCCCGTCTCGACGCAAAGGGTTATTCCTCCACCGTCAAGCAGGCGAAGAAGCTGGTTGAGAAAGAAAAGCCGGAAGTCTGGGATATTCTCGACGAGGTCATCCGCGAGCATCCGGTCCTGTTGAACCGTGCTCCGACGTTGCACCGTCTTGGCATCCAGGCGTTCGAGCCGATCCTGATCGAAGGCAAGGCGATCCAGCTGCATCCGCTTGTCTGTACCGCGTTCAACGCCGATTTCGACGGTGACCAGATGGCTGTTCACGTTCCGCTTTCCCTGGAAGCGCAGCTTGAAGCCCGTGTTCTGATGATGTCGACGAACAACATCCTGCATCCTGCCAACGGCCTGCCGGTCATCGTTCCGTCGCAGGACATGGTGCTTGGCCTGTACTATTTGTCGATCGTTGCGGCGAAGGAGCCTGGCGAAGGCATGGCCTTTGCCGACATGGGTGAACTGCACCATGCCATCGGCAGCGGTGTCGTGACGCTGCATACAAAGATCAAGGGCCGCTTCAAGAGCATCGACGCGGACGGCAAGCCGACCTCGAAGATTTTCGAGACGACACCTGGCCGCATGATCATCGGTGAGCTTCTGCCGAAGCATCACAATGTGCCCTTCGACATCTGCAATCAGGAAATGACCAAGAAGAACATCTCCAAGATGATCGACACGGTCTATCGCCATTGCGGTCAGAAGGAGACGGTGATTTTCTGCGATCGCATCATGCAGCTCGGCTTCGGCCATGCTTGCCGCGCCGGAATTTCGTTCGGCAAGGATGACATGGTCATTCCGGAAACCAAAGCCAAGCTGGTTGCCGAGACCGAAGCATTGGCGACCGAATACGAACAGCAGTACAATGACGGCCTGATCACCCAGGGCGAGAAGTACAACAAGGTCGTTGACGCCTGGGGCAAGTGCACCGAGAAGGTCGCTGACGAAATGATGGCGCGCATCAAGGCCGTCGAGTTCGATCCGCTTACTGGCCGCCAGAAGCAGATGAACTCGATCTACATGATGTCCCATTCGGGTGCTCGCGGTTCTCCGAACCAGATGCGCCAGCTGGGCGGCATGCGCGGTCTGATGGCCAAGCCTTCGGGCGAGATCATCGAAACGCCGATCATTTCGAACTTCAAGGAAGGCCTGACCGTGAACGAGTACTTCAACTCGACGCACGGTGCCCGCAAGGGTCTTGCCGACACCGCCTTGAAGACGGCCAACTCCGGTTATCTGACACGCCGTCTCGTTGACGTCGCGCAGGATTGCATCGTCATCTCGGTGGATTGCGGCACCACAACAGGTCTCACAATGCAGCCGATCGTCGATGCCGGTCAGGTCGTTGCAACGATTGGTCAGCGTGTCCTGGGCCGTACGGCACTTGAAGACATCCTTCATCCAGTCTCGGGTGACGTTCTCGTCAAGGGTGGCAACATCATCGATGAGTTCGATATCGATGCCATCGAAAAGGCTGGCGTTCAGTCGATCCGTATCCGTTCGGCTCTCACCTGCGAGACCCGTGGCGGCATCTGCGCCAAGTGCTACGGCCGCGATCTGGCCCGTGGTACCCCGGTCAACCAGGGTGAAGCTGTCGGCGTTATCGCCGCTCAGTCGATTGGTGAGCCAGGCACGCAGTTGACGATGCGTACGTTCCACCTTGGCGGTACGGCGCAGGTTGTCGATCAGTCGTTCCTCGAAGCCAGCTATGAAGGCACGGTGCAGATCCGCAACCGCAATGTCGTGCGCAACTCGGATGGCCATCTGGTCGTCATGGGCCGCAACATGGCCGTTGTCATCGTCGATGCGACCGGCAAGGAACGCGCCACACACCGCGTCACCTACGGTTCGCGCATCTACGTCGATGATGGCGACAATGTTAAGCGCGGCCAGCGTATTGCCGAGTGGGATCCCTATACCCGTCCGGTCATGACGGAAGTCGAAGGTCATGTTGAATTCGAAGACATGGTCGATGGTCTTTCGGTTACGGAAACGACGGACGAGTCCACTGGTATCACCAAGCGCGTTGTCATCGACTGGCGCTCGACCCCGCGCGGTTCGGATCTGAAGCCTGCGATTGTCGTCAAGGACAAGAACGGCAAGGTTCTGAAACTGGCAAAGGGTGGCGATGCCCGCTTCCAGCTGTCGGTGGAATCGATCCTCTCGGTCGAGCCGGGCTCCCACGTGAAGGCGGGTGACGTACTTGCCCGTATTCCGATGGAAAGCGCCAAGACGAAGGATATTACCGGTGGTCTGCCGCGCGTTGCGGAATTGTTCGAAGCGCGTCGCCCCAAGGATCACGCCATTATCGCTGAGATCGATGGTACGGTTCGTTTTGGCCGCGACTACAAGAACAAGCGCCGCATCGTCATCGAACCGAACGACGAAACTGTAGAGCCAGTCGAATATCTGATCCCCAAGGGCAAGCCTTTCCACCTTCAGGACGGCGATGCCATTGAAAAGGGTGACTATATTCTCGATGGCAATCCTGCGCCGCACGACATCCTGGCGATCAAGGGCGTGGAGGCTCTGGCTTCCTACCTCGTCAACGAAATCCAGGAAGTCTATCGTTTGCAAGGCGTTCTGATCAACGACAAGCACATCGAAGTGATTGTTCGTCAGATGCTGCAGAAGGTGGAGATCACCGAGTCTGGCGATACCGGGTTCATCCCCGGCGATCACGTCGACCGGATCGAGCTGGACGAGATCAACGAACGTCTGGAAGAGGATGGCAAGAAGCCAGGCTACGGCACTCCGGTGCTGCTCGGCATCACCAAAGCCTCGCTGCAGACGCCGTCGTTCATCTCCGCGGCCTCCTTCCAGGAGACGACACGCGTCCTCACCGAAGCTGCTGTCGCCGGCAAAATGGATGCTCTGCAGGGTCTCAAGGAGAACGTCATCGTTGGACGTCTGATCCCGGCAGGTACCGGCGGAACGGTCAAGCAGATCCGCCGCATTGCCGGAGCTCGCGACGAACTGATCATCGACGAGCGCCGCAAGGAAGCCGGGGCAAGTGCTGCAAAAGCTGGGCCGATGCTGACAGACATGACAGGTCAGCCGGCCGAGTAAACCGGCTGCCTAACCCGAACAAAAAAGCCGCCCTGGAGCAATCCCGGGCGGCTTTTTCATGTCGGTCTCAACCGAGTACAACCAATTTGCGGCTTAGGGTAGAAGTTCTTCTGCCAAAATCACCGATTCTTGTGCAGGTCACGGCATTTCTTGCATCGGATCCGAACATTTGCGTTCGCAAGCCACGCCGGATTCATCTATTTCAATTCAAAGCTCCTACCACTCGACATCGCGATGGATTGCGTCACGCGCGGAGTCGTGCCGGCGGGCACCGCATTCCAGTTTTCACAACCGCGGGTGGCACTAGGCGTCAAATAACTTGAAACGAGAAGCTTGCTCGTCTTCGCACTTTGGAAAAATAAAGTGTGCGAGATGGACCGCATCCTATTCGTTGAATTCGATGAGAGCCGCTTGGCCGGTCAGTGCAGTTTTCCAGGCGGAGAGATGTGGTTCTTCCTCAGGCTCCTCGGTGAGGGTTCCGATCTCGAGCAACTCGGCTTCTTCGTAACCGGAATTGGCGAGAATCTTCAACGCCAGTTCTACCAGCCCGTCAGCATCATCATTCATCAGCAGCAGGTGAACCTGGCGCGGTTCTTCGTCCTTGTCCTTCCAGACATCGGCAACGATGAGATGAACTGTCTTTGGCGCGCCTGATGAACTCGACATGAAACTGTTTCCTGATTCTACGATTTGAAGTGGAGAATAGCCAAACGCACATGCCAAGTCACCGAACTCTGCGACATCGCTGTGCAAGACGCGAAATATTGCTTGAATTAAAGCGCATTCGGCGAAACTATCTTGCATCGGGGACCACTGGTGCCCGCAAACGCTGCAAACCTTAATAATATTTGGGGTTCAGGCTTGACGAAAGCCCGGAACACAAGTATCAGCAGCCCATCTGAGCCGATGTGAGATTGGCCGTTTCGGAGCGACACGCTCTGGAGTTCATCTCAAACAGGGTTCGTTTTACGAACGAAATGCAATTTGCCGCTCGCATGAAGCCACTTGGGCTTCCTCTGCTTTTATTCGGGCAACCACCCAGATGGGTGGTTTAGTTGCCCGAATTCGTGCATGAGCATGGCGCTGAAACGGCCCTGACGGGCGAAGATACGAGATTTGGCTGAAGTGCTTGCCGCTTCGACCGCATTACAAAGAGGGAAGGTTGAATGCCTACCGTAAACCAGTTGATCCGCAAGCCGCGCACTGCGCCGGTAAAGCGCAATAAAGTACCAGCTCTGCAGGAAAACCCGCAGAAGCGCGGCGTTTGCACTCGCGTCTACACGACGACCCCGAAGAAGCCGAACTCGGCTCTGCGTAAGGTTGCCAAGGTGCGTCTGACGAACGGATTTGAAGTCATCGGATATATTCCGGGTGAGGGGCATAACCTTCAGGAGCACTCCGTCGTGATGATCCGCGGCGGCCGTGTAAAGGATTTGCCGGGTGTTCGTTACCACATCATCCGCGGTGTTCTGGATACCCAGGGCGTCAAGAACCGCAAGCAGCGCCGTTCCAAGTACGGTGCGAAGCGTCCGAAGTAAGATTTTCCGGGACTTTGGCCACCAGGTAGGTCAACCCGATGCAGATAAGAGACAAAGAATATGTCCAGACGCCATAGTGCAGAAAAGCGTGAGATCAACCCGGATCCAAAGTTCGGTGACCTCGTTCTGACGAAGTTCATGAATGCAGTCATGCATCATGGCAAGAAGTCGATTGCCGAACGTATCGTTTACGGTGCGCTTGAGTCGGTCGAAGCCAAAAGCAAGCAGGAGCCGGTTGCCCTGTTCCATCAGGCTCTCGACAATGTAGCGCCGCACGTCGAAGTGCGTTCGCGCCGCGTCGGCGGTGCAACGTATCAGGTTCCGGTCGATGTTCGTCCGGAGCGTCGTCAGGCTCTTGCTATCCGCTGGTTGATCAACGCAGCCCGTGGCCGCAATGAGACGACGATGGTCGATCGCCTGTCCGGTGAGCTACTCGATGCGGCAAACAACCGTGGTTCGGCTGTCAAGAAGCGTGAAGACACGCATCGCATGGCTGAAGCCAACCGCGCATTCTCGCATTACCGCTGGTAATTGCGAAAACATCTATTCTTAGAGGCACCATATCATGGCTCGCGAATATAAAATCGAAGACTACCGGAATTTCGGTATCATGGCGCATATCGACGCCGGCAAGACCACGACTACCGAGCGTATTCTTTATTACACCGGCAAGTCGCACAAGATCGGTGAAGTCCATGATGGTGCTGCAACCATGGATTGGATGGAGCAGGAGCAGGAGCGTGGCATCACGATCACGTCCGCTGCGACCACGACGTTCTGGAAGGGCCGCGACGGCAAGATGCGCCGTTTCAACATCATCGATACGCCTGGCCACGTCGACTTTACGATTGAAGTAGAGCGTTCGCTGCGCGTTCTCGATGGCGCGATTGCGCTTCTCGATGCAAATGCCGGTGTTGAGCCTCAGACCGAGACCGTTTGGCGCCAGGCTGAAAAGTACAATGTTCCACGCATGATCTTCGTCAACAAGATGGACAAGACCGGCGCCGACTTCTACCGCTGCGTCGACATGGTCAAGACGCGTCTCGGTGCCAAGGCACTCGTCATGCAGCTGCCGATCGGCGCTGAGACTGAGTTCAAGGGCGTTGTCGACCTGATCGAGATGAAGGCGCTTGTATGGCGCGACGAACAGCTCGGTGCGCAGTGGGACGTTGTTGAAATCCCTGCCGATCTCAAGGACCAGGCTGAAGAATACCGCGAAAAGCTGATCGAGACCGCTGTCGAAGTCGACGAGGCTGCGACCGAATCCTACCTCGAAGGCAACATGCCGGACAACGATGCTCTGCGTGCCCTTATCCGCATTGGTACATGCCGCGTTGATTTCCATCCGGTATTCTGCGGTTCGGCGTTCAAGAACAAGGGTGTGCAGCCTTTGCTTGACGGTGTCGTTGAATACCTGCCGTCGCCGGTAGACGTTCCCGCCATCAAGGGCATCGATCCGAAGACCGACGCGGAAACCGTGCGCAAGTCATCCGACGAAGAGCCGCTTTCCATGCTCGCGTTCAAGATCATGAACGATCCTTTCGTTGGTTCGCTGACTTTCTGCCGCATCTATTCGGGCAAGCTTACAAAAGGCATTTCGCTCGACAATACGGTCAAGGCAAAGCGCGAGCGCATCGGCCGCATGCTGCAGATGCATTCCAACTCGCGTGAAGACATCGAAGAAGCCTTCGCTGGCGACATCGTTGCTCTTGCAGGCCTGAAGGAAACGACAACGGGTGATACTCTTTGCGATCCTTTGAAGCCGGTCATTCTGGAGCGCATGGTGTTCCCGGAGCCAGTTATCTCGATTGCAATCGAGCCAAAGACCAAGGCTGACCAGGAAAAGATGGGTCTCGCGCTCAATCGTCTTGCTGCTGAAGACCCTTCGTTCCGGGTCAAGTCGGACGAAGAATCGGGCCAGACCATTATCTCAGGCATGGGCGAACTTCATCTCGACATTCTCGTGGACCGTATGCGCCGTGAGTTCAAGGTTGAGGCGAATGTCGGTAACCCGCAGGTTGCCTATCGTGAATCGATCACCCGCAAGGCAGAGATCGACTACACGCACAAGAAGCAGTCGGGTGGTTCGGGCCAGTTCGCTCGCATCAAGGTTATCTTCGAGCCGCATGATGGCGACGACTTCATCTTCGAATCGAAGATCGTCGGCGGTGCTGTTCCGAAGGAATACATCCCGGGTGTCGAGAAGGGCATTCAGAGCGTCATGGGTGCGGGTCCGCTCGCAGGCTTCCCGATGCTTGGCGTGAAAGCCACGCTGATAGACGGTGCATACCACGACGTCGACTCGTCGGTTCTCGCTTTCGAAATCGCGGCACGTGCTGCGTTCCGCGAAGGCGCGCAGAAGGCTGGTGCCCAGCTGCTCGAGCCGATCATGAAGGTCGAAGTCGTTACGCCTGAAGATTACGTCGGTGACGTGATCGGGGATCTGAACTCACGTCGTGGTCAGATCCTGGGTACGGAAGCCCGCGGCATTGCGACAGTCATCAATGCGCTGGTGCCACTGGCCAACATGTTTGGTTACGTGAGCAACCTGCGTTCGATGAGCCAGGGCCGCGCGCAGTACACCATGCAGTTCGACCACTATGATCCTGTACCGGCAGCAGTCGCACAGGAAATTCAGAAGAAGTTTGCGTAACCATAAGGTTGCGCGTGACAGTTGAAGTTAAGCCTGAGCAGGCGAACATATAACGGAGAGCTCAGATGGCTAAGAGCAAGTTTGAACGTAACAAGCCGCACGTCAACATTGGCACGATTGGTCACGTTGACCATGGCAAGACGTCTTTGACGGCGGCGATTACGAAGTATTTTGGTGAGTACAAGCCGTACGACCAGATCGACGCGGCGCCGGAAGAAAAGGCGCGCGGCATCACGATTTCGACGGCGCACGTCGAGTATGAGACGCCTGCCCGCCACTATGCCCATGTCGATTGCCCGGGCCACGCGGATTATGTGAAGAACATGATCACCGGTGCGGCGCAGATGGACGGCGCGATCCTGGTGGTTTCGGCTGCCGACGGCCCGATGCCGCAGACGCGCGAGCACATCCTGCTTGCCCGCCAGGTTGGCGTTCCTGCGATTGTCGTGTTCCTGAACAAGGTCGACCAGGTTGACGATGCCGAGCTTCTCGAACTGGTCGAGCTCGAGGTTCGCGAGCTTTTGTCGAAGTATGATTTCCCCGGCGACGACATTCCGATCGTCAAGGGTTCGGCTTTGGCTGCGCTTGAAGATTCAAACAAGGAAATCGGCGAAGACGCGGTGCGCGCGCTGATGGCTGAAGTCGACAAGTACATTCCGACGCCTGAGCGTCCGATCAACCTGCCGTTCCTGATGCCGATCGAAGACGTTTTCTCGATCTCTGGCCGTGGTACGGTTGTGACGGGCCGTGTTGAACGCGGTATCGTCAAGGTTGGCGAGGAAGTCGAGATCATCGGCATCAAGCCGACGACGAAGACGACGGTGACCGGCGTCGAGATGTTCCGCAAGCTGCTCGACCAGGGCCAGGCCGGCGACAATATCGGCGCGCTGATCCGCGGCATCGGCCGTGAAGACGTCGAGCGCGGCCAGATCCTGGCCAAGCCGGGTTCGGTCAAGCCGCACACGAAGTTCAAGGCGGAAGCCTATATCCTGACGAAGGACGAAGGTGGCCGTCATACGCCGTTCTTCTCCAACTACCGTCCGCAGTTCTACTTCCGCACGACCGACGTGACGGGTGTGGTAACGCTGCCGGAAGGCACGGAGATGGTCATGCCCGGCGACAACATCGCAGTCGATGTGACGCTGATCGTGCCGATCGCCATGGAAGAGAAGCTGCGCTTTGCTATCCGTGAAGGCGGCCGCACCGTCGGTGCCGGTATCGTTTCTTCGATTATCGAGTAATATTAAGGTTTTATGCGGAAGACGCCCGCTATAAGGCGTCTCCGCTAAACAAGGAAAAGATGAAATGAACGGTCAAAACATCCGCATTCGCCTCAAGGCGTTTGATCATCGGATCCTTGACGATTCGACGCGGGAGATCGTGTCGACTGCCAAGCGTACCGGTGCCAATGTGCGCGGACCGATCCCGCTTCCTACGCGGATCGAGAAGTTCACGGTTAACCGCTCGCCGCATATCGACAAGAAAAGCCGCGAACAGTTCGAGATGCGCACTCATAAGCGTCTTCTCGATATCGTAGACCCAACCCCGCAGACTGTTGACGCGCTGATGAAGCTCGATCTTTCCGCTGGTGTTGATGTCGAGATCAAGCTGTAAGGCTTGAGGACGGAAGGACGAACCGATGCGTTCAGGTGTAATTGCACAGAAGCTGGGCATGACTCGCGTCTACAACGACGCAGGTGAGCATGTGCCGGTGACAGTACTCCGGATGGAGAATTGTCAGGTTGTGGCTCAGCGTACAGTCGAGAAGAATGGCTACACTGCCGTTCAGCTCGGTGTAGGCCTTGCCAAGGTAAAGAATACGACGAAGAGCTTGCGCGGTCATTTCGCGGCGGCTTCAGTCGAGCCAAAGGCCAAGGTCGCGGAGTTCCGCGTCTCTGCCGACAATCTTCTCGATGTCGGCGTCGAGATCACGGCCGAACATTACGTTGCCGGCCAGAAGGTCGATGTGACCGGTACTTCTATCGGCAAGGGTTTTGCCGGTTCTATGAAGCGCCATAACTTCGGCGGCCACCGCGCGACGCACGGTAACTCGGTCACCCACCGCGCTCACGGTTCTACCGGTCAGCGTCAGGACCCGGGCAAAGTGTTCAAGGGCAAGAAGATGGCCGGTCATATGGGTCAGACCCGTATCACCACACAGAACATCGAAGTCGTTTCGACTGACCTCGATCGTGGCCTTATTCTGGTTCGCGGTGCTGTTCCTGGTTCCAAGGGTGCGTGGATCCTCGTACGCGATGCCATGAAGGTAGCGCTGCCGGATAACGCTCCGAAGCCAGCCGGTCTCCGGGCGGCAAACATTGAAGCAGCAGTGGCCGATGCACAAGTCGCACAGGCCGATGTTGCAGAGACAACCGGGGGAGCCGAATAATGGACCTTTCGATTACAACACTTGAAGGCAAGGAAGCCGGCAAGGTGAAACTCTCCGAGGAGATTTTCGGTCTTGAGCCGCGCGACGATATCCTTCAGCGCATGGTCCGTTATCAGCTTGCTCGCAAGCAGCAGGGCACGCACAAGGCAAAGGGCCGTTCGGAAATCGCCCGGACCGGCGCCAAGATGTACAAGCAGAAGGGTACGGGCCGCGCCCGTCACCACTCGGCACGTGCCCCGCAGTTCCGCGGCGGCGGCAAGGCTCACGGTCCGGTTGTTCACAGCCATGATCATGACCTGCCGAAGAAGGTGCGCGCTCTTGCACTTCGTCATGCCCTGTCGGCCAAGGTAAAGGCTTCCGACCTGATCATCATCGATGATCTTCTGTCGGCTGAAGCCAAGACCAAGGTACTCGTTTCGCAGTTCGCCAAGCTTGGCCTCGAAAATGCGCTTCTCATCGGCGGTGCCGAGATCGATGCGAATTTCCGCCGTGCCGCTTCGAACATCCCGAACATCGATGTTCTGCCAATTCAGGGCATCAATGTTTACGACATCCTGCGCCGGGGCAAGCTCGTGCTTTCCAAGGCAGCAGTCGAAGCTCTCGAGGAGCGTTTCAAATGACTGATCTTCGCCATTACGACGTGATCGTCAGCCCGGTCATCACCGAGAAGTCGACCCTGGTTTCCGAACATAACCAGGTCGTCTTCAACGTGGCCAAGAAGGCAACGAAGCCGGAAATCAAGGCCGCAGTCGAAGCGCTGTTTCGCGTGAAGGTTACTGCAGTCAATACAGCTGTGCGCAAGGGCAAGGTGAAGCGGTTCCGCGGCATCGTCGGGCGCCAGAGTGATGTCAAGAAAGCAGTCGTGACGCTTGCCGAAGGGCAGTCGATCGATGTTTCGACTGGTCTCTGAGGGGCCGTGGAGTAAAGACAATGGCACTCAAACATTATAATCCAACCACACCAAGCCAGCGTCAGCTGGTGATCGTGGACCGCTCGGAGCTTTACAAGGGCAAGCCTGTCAAGGCCTTGACCGAAGGTCTGTCGTCGAAGGGTGGTCGCAACAACACCGGTCGCATCACCGTGCGCTTCCAGGGTGGCGGTCACAAGCGTACATACCGCTTCGTTGACTTCAAGCGTCGCAAGCATGACGTGGCAGCCAAGGTCGAGCGGCTTGAATACGATCCGAACCGGACCGCATTCATCGCGCTCATCCGCTATGAGGACGGCGAACTGAGCTATATCCTGGCTCCGCAGCGTCTGGCAGTCGGCGACAGCGTCATTGCTGGCGCGCAGACGGACGTGAAGCCAGGCAACGCGATGCCTCTGCAGGCAATGCCGGTCGGCACCATCATCCACAATGTGGAGATGAAGCCGGGCAAGGGCGGTCAGATCGCTCGCTCCGCCGGTACCTATGCGCAGCTCGTCGGCCGCGACCAGGGAATGGCGATCCTTCGCCTGAACTCGGGTGAACAGCGCCTCGTCCACGGTTCGTGCTTTGCGACGGTCGGTGCGGTATCGAACCCTGACCATGGCAATATCAACCTTGGCAAGGCAGGCCGCAGCCGTTGGCTCGGTCAGCGTCCGCACAATCGCGGCGTCACCATGAACCCGGTCGATCACCCCCACGGTGGTGGTGAAGGCCGTACGTCAGGCGGACGTCATCCGGTTACTCCGTGGGGCAAGCCCACGAAGGGAAAGAAGACGCGCTCCAACAAGTCGACGGACAAGTTCATCGCTCGTTCGCGTCATCAGCGCAAGAAGTAAGAGAGGTAGTCTGAAATGGCTCGTTCAGTTTGGAAAGGCCCGTTCATCGATGGCTATCTTCTCAAGAAGGCTGAGAAGGTACGTGAGGGCGGTCGCAGTGAAGTTATCAAGATCTGGAGCCGGCGCTCCACGATCCTGCCGCAGTTCGTCGGTCTGACCTTCGGCGTGTACAATGGTAACAAGCACATTCCGGTTTCGGTCAACGAAGAGATGATCGGACACAAGTTTGGTGAATTCGCTCCGACGCGTACCTATTACGGGCACGGCGCGGACAAGAAGGCGAAGAGGAAATAACGATGGGCAAGGCTAAGGCTCCGCGCCAGCTTAAGGACAACGAGGCGAAAGCCGTTGCCCGCACGCTCCGCATCAGCCCTCAGAAGCTAAATCTGGTGGCTGCTCTGATCCGTGGCAAGAAGGTCAACGCCGCTCTTGCCGACCTGGAATTTTCGCGCAAGCGCATTGCAGGCACGGTGAAAAAGACTCTCGAATCGGCTATCGCCAACGCAGAAAACAACCATGACCTGGATGTTGATACGCTGGTTGTTGCCGAAGCCTATGTAGGCAAGTCAATCGTGATGAAGCGCTTCCATGTTCGTGGTCGCGGTCGTGCAAGCCGGATCGAGAAGCCATTCTCGCATCTGACGATCGTCGTTCGCGAAGCTGAGGAAAAAGGGGAGGCCGCATAATGGGCCAGAAGATTAATCCGATTGGCTTCCGCCTGGGCATCAATCGTACCTGGGATTCGCGTTGGTACGCGAATACGGGTGAGTACGGCAAACTGCTGCACGAAGACCTGAAGATCCGCAAGTATCTGATGGACGAACTGAAGCAGGCCGCCATCTCCAAAGTGGTTATCGAGCGTCCGCACAAGAAGTGCCGCGTCACGATCCATGCTGCTCGTCCGGGTCTGATCATCGGCAAGAAGGGCGCCGATATCGAGAAGTTGCGCCGCAAGCTGTCAGAAATGACCAATGCGGACGCCGCGCTCAATATCGTCGAAGTCCGCAAGCCGGAAACAGACGCAGTTCTCGTTGCGCAGTCGATCGCGCAGCAGCTGGAACGCCGCGTTGCATTCCGCCGTGCCATGAAGCGCGCCGTTCAGTCGGCGATGCGTCTTGGTGCAGAAGGCATTCGCATCAATTGCTCGGGCCGTCTTGGCGGCGCGGAAATTGCGCGTATGGAGTGGTACCGCGAAGGCCGCGTGCCGTTGCATACACTGCGTGCCGATATCGATTACGGAACTGCTGAAGCACACACTGCCTACGGCATTTGCGGCGTGAAGGTCTGGGTCTTCAAGGGCGAAATCCTTGAACACGATCCAATGGCTTCCGAACGCCGCGCTGTTGAAGGTGATGCCAGCCATCAGGGTTCGGGCCGTCGCCGCGAAAACGCTTAAATAGCGTCTTTCGGAAACGAGAATTTTGGAGTAGAGAACAATGCTGCAGCCTAAGCGCACAAAGTTCCGCAAGCAGTTCAAGGGCCGTATCCACGGCGCATCGAAAGGCGGCACGGACCTTAATTTTGGTGCTTTCGGCCTGAAGGCCCTCGAGCCGAACCGCGTTACCGCGCGTGAGATCGAAGCCGCTCGCCGTGCAATTACCCGTCACATGAAACGTGCCGGTCGTGTGTGGATCCGGATTTTTCCGGATGTTCCGGTCACATCGAAGCCTACCGAAGTCCGCATGGGTAAAGGTAAGGGTTCGGTCGATTATTGGGCATCCCGTGTCGCACCAGGCCGTGTCATGTTCGAGCTCGACGGCGTTTCGGAAGAAACTGCTCGTGAAGCCCTCCGTCTCGGAGCGGCCAAGCTTTCGGTCAAGACGCGCTTTATTCAGCGCATCGCAGAATAAGGGGTGGATGTCATGAAATCCGCAGAAGTCCGGGCCTTGAGCCTCGATCAGTTGAATGAAGAATTGGGTTCCCTGAAGAAAGAGCAGTTCAACCTGCGCTTCCAGAAGGCAACCGGCCAGTTGGAAAAAACCGCTCGCGTCCGGCAGATTCGCCGGGATATTGCGCGCATCAAGACTGTCGCCCGCCAAAAAGCGGTCGAGAGCAAGGCTTAAGGAAGAAAACCATGCCTAAACGCATTCTGCAGGGCGTTGTCGTGAGCGACAAAAACGACAAGACTGTTGTGGTCAAGGTCGAGCGGCGCTATTCGCACCCGCTCCTCCAGAAGACTGTGCGCCAGTCAAAGAAGTACAAGGCGCACGATGAGAGCAACCAGTTCAAGGTTGGCGATATGGTTTCCATCGAGGAATCCAAGCCGATTTCGAAGGACAAGTGCTGGGTTGTCGTAACCGACGCCCCCGCAAGTTAATAATCTGTAGGTAAGTACGCAGCAATCGCGAGGGGCAAGGAAAGCCCAGTCCGGTTGAACAAGAAGAAGGCGGCTAGTCATGATTCAGATGCAAACAAACCTCGACGTCGCGGATAATTCCGGCGCACGTCGTGTCATGTGCATCAAGGTGCTGGGCGGCTCGAAGCGGAAATATGCTTCGGTCGGCGACATTATTGTCGTTTCGATCAAGGAAGCAATTCCGCGCGGCCGTGTGAAAAAAGGCGACGTGATGAAGGCGGTGGTTGTTCGCACCGCCAAGGATATCCGTCGCGCAGATGGCAGTGTTATTCGTTTCGACAAGAACGCTGCCGTCCTGATCGACAACAAGAAAGAGCCTATCGGCACGCGTATCTTCGGACCGGTTCCGCGCGAACTTCGCGCAAAGAGCCACATGAAGATCATCTCGCTGGCTCCAGAAGTATTGTAAGGAGCAGACGATGCAGAAGATCCGTAAAGGCGACCGCGTTGTCGTTCTTGCTGGTAAGGACAAGGGCCGTACCGGCGAAGTAATCAAAGTTTTGCCAAAGGATGAGCAGGCGCTCGTTCGCGGCGTTAATCTTGTAAAGCGTCACCAGAAGCAGACACAGACCCAGGAAGCCGGCATCATTTCGAAAGAAGCGCCGCTCCATCTGTCGAACATTGCTATCGCCGACAAGGATGGAAAGCCGACCCGCGTTGGCTTCAAGATCCTCGAGGACGGCAAGAAGGTACGTGTAGCAAAGCGTTCAGGAGATCTGATCGATGGCTGATGCAAAGATCGAACCCCGTCTGAAGAAGCAGTACCAGGAAGTGGTACGTAAAGCGCTTCTCGAGGAGTTCAAATATGACAACGAGATGCAGATCCCGCGCATCACCAAGGTTGTTCTCAACATGGGTGTGGGCGAGGCGACTGCCGACTCCAAGAAGCCAACTGTCGCAGCTGAAGATCTGGCATTGATTGCCGGCCAGAAGGCGGTTATTACCCGTGCGCGCAATTCGATCGCTACCTTCAAGGTACGTGAGAATATGCCGATCGGAACGAAGGTCACCCTTCGTAAAGAGCGCATGTATGAATTCATCGATCGCCTGATCAACATCGCGCTGCCGCGCGTTCGAGATTTCCGCGGTCTGAACCCGAAGAGCTTTGACGGTCGTGGCAACTTCGCCATGGGCATCAAGGAGCACATTGTGTTCCCGGAAATCAACTACGACAAGGTTGATCAGATCTGGGGCATGGACATCATCGTTTGTACGACTGCAAAAACGGATGATGAAGCACGCGCTCTTTTGCGCGCCTTCAACTTCCCTTTCCGCCAGTAACGGCAAGCGTAGCGAGGTATTTGAAATGGCAAAGACGAGCGCAGTCGAAAAGAACAAGCGCCGCGGTCTTCTGGTAAAGCGTTTCGCTGCAAAGCGTTCCCGCCTGAAGGCTGTCGTGATGAATCAGTCGCTTCCTCTGGATGAGCGCTTCCGCGCCACCATCCAGCTGGCAGAGCTGCCACGCAATTCCGCCAAGGTTCGTATTCGCAACCGTTGCGAAGTTTCGGGCCGTCCGCGCGGTTATTACCGCAAGATCAAAATGTCGCGTATCGCATTGCGCCAGCTGGGTTCGCTCGGCCAGGTGCCTGGCATCGTGAAGTCGAGCTGGTAAGGGAGAAGACAGATGTCAATGACAGATCCTCTCGGCGATATGCTGACACGCATCCGCAACGCAACAATGCGCAAGAAGGGCAAGGTTTCCACGCCTGCCTCCAAGCTGCGCGCCCGCGTTCTGGATGTCCTTCAGGCAGAAGGCTACATCCGCGGATATAGCCAGGTTGATTTCGACAACGGCAAGTCCGAGATCGAAATCGAACTGAAGTATTTTGAGAATGTACCGGTGATCCGCGAGATTACCCGTATTTCGAAGCCTGGCCGTCGCGTTTACGTTTCGGTCAAGTCGATCCCGCAGGTTGCGAACGGTCTTGGTATTTCGATCCTGTCCACGCCGAAGGGCGTTATGGCAGACCACGAGGCACGTGAACAGAATGTCGGCGGCGAACTGCTCTGCCGTATATTCTAAGCACCGGCTTGAAAAGGTTTGAAAAATGTCTCGTATCGGTAAAAAACCAGTGGCAGTCCCGCAAGGCGTAACAGCCAGCGTAGACGGCCAGACCATCAAGGCCAAAGGCCCCAAGGGTGAACTCAGCTTCGTTGCGAACGACGACGTCGTGGTCAAGTTCGAGGATGGCGCCGTCAGCGTCAACCCGCGCGACAACACCAAGATTGCTCGCTCGAAGTGGGGCATGAGCCGCACCATGGTCGTCAACATCTTCACGGGTGTCAAAGACGGCTTCGAGAAGCGCCTTGAAATCAGCGGCGTTGGTTATCGTGCGGCAATGCAGGGCAAGAACCTGCAGCTGTCGCTCGGTTTCAGCCACGAAGTTGTCTACCAGGTGCCCGAGGGCATCACTGTTGCTGTACCGAAGCCGACGGAAATCGTCGTGACGGGTATCGACAAGCAGCAGGTCGGTCAGGTCGCAGCTGAGATTCGCGAATATCGTAGCCCGGAGCCTTACAAGGGCAAGGGTGTGAAATATGCGGGCGAGAAGATCGTTCGTAAAGAAGGCAAGAAGAAGTAAGGAACTCGTGTCATGGCATCGCCGAAAGAAATCATTCAGCGTCGCGCTTCGCGTGTTCGCCGCCAACTCAAGGCGGTTGCCGGTGACCGTCCGCGGCTCAGCGTCCACCGTTCTTCGAAGAATATCTATGCGCAGGTCATCGATGATGCGCGTGGTCACACAATCGCATCCGCATCCACTCTCGAAGCCGACCTCAAGGGCCAGCTGAAGACCGGTGCAGATTCGGACGCAGCGGCATTGATCGGCAAGCTCGTTGCAGAGCGTGCTGTCAAAGCCGGCATCAAGGAAGTTGTCTTCGATCGTGGCGCATATATTTACCACGGCCGGGTCAAGGCGCTTGCTGAAGCTGCCCGCGAAGCAGGTCTCAGCTTCTAGTCTGTTCGCGCCAAGCGGACTGCAAACGCTACCATAACCCTAAGATGGTTTTAGGGTAAAAGTTTCGAAGTCCGGAACTGCAGGGGCTCGCCTCTTGCAAGCCGGACTTCGATAGCGCATAAGCCCCCCTGAACCGGACGGTTCGCGGGAATTCTGCGCAACAAGGACCGTTACTGCAGCCTATGTGGATCCAAATGGATGCACGGCGCAGTAAAAACATTCGTGCTACCGGAAAAGAAAAAGGAATTAGGAGCATGGCACAGGAAAAGAGAAGCCGCGAAGATCGCGGCCGCAACGAAGAGCGCGACAGCGAATTCGTTGACAAGCTCGTACACATCAACCGTGTCGCCAAGGTCGTCAAGGGCGGCCGTCGTTTCGGCTTTGCTGCTCTCGTCGTTGTTGGCGATCAGAAGGGCCGCGTCGGTTTTGGTCACGGTAAGGCCCGCGAAGTTCCGGAAGCCATCCGCAAGGCGACCGAAGCTGCCAAGCGCGAGATGATTTTCGTACCGCTGCGTTCAGGCCGTACGCTTCACCATGATGTTCATGGCCGCCACGGCGCCGGCAAGGTTCTGCTTCGCGCAGCAACAGCTGGTACAGGTATCATCGCCGGTGGTCCGATGCGCGCCGTTTTCGAGACGCTTGGCGTCCAGGACGTTGTCGCAAAGTCGCTCGGTTCGTCGAACCCATACAACATGGTTCGTGCGACATTCGATGCCTTGAAGCATCAGATGCACCCGAAGGACATCGCTGCCCAGCGCGGTATCAAGTATTCGACACTGCAGGCTCGCCGCCGCGATGTGGTCGGTTCGGAAGAATAGGCCATAAATGGCGCAGCAGGGCAGGGCCTCCGGGTTCTGCTCACTGTAGAGACTAAAGGACAAAGTCATGGTTGAGAAGAAGAAGGGTAAGACGGTTACGGTCGAACAGATCGGCAGCCCTATCCGCCGTCCGGCAGAACAGCGCGCAACGCTGATCGGCCTGGGCCTCAATAAGATGCATCGTCGCCGTACGCTTGAAGATACGCCTTCAATTCGCGGCATGATTGCAAAGGTTCAACATCTCGTCCGCGTCGTGGACGAGGCTTGATACCGGAGATTAGACAAATGAAACTCAATGATCTGAGTGAAAATCCAGGCGCCACCAAGGCACGCAAGCGTGTTGGCCGTGGTATCGGTTCCGGTTCCGGCAAGACTGCCGGCCGCGGTGTCAAGGGACAGAAGTCGCGTTCGGGCGTTGCTATCAACGGTTTCGAAGGCGGACAGATGCCGGTTTATCGCCGCTTGCCAAAGCGCGGTTTTACCAACATCTTCTCGAAGAACTTCAACACCGTCTCGGTTGGCCGTATCCAGGCCGCCATCGATGCGAAGAAGTTGGATACCAAGGCACCGGTCACGATCGAATCCCTCAAGGCAGCCGGGGTTATCCGCCGCGCCAAGGACGGCGTCCGTCTTCTTTCGGATGGCGAGATCACGACAGCCGTAACGTTCGAGGTTTCCGGCGCATCCAAGGCCGCGATCGAAAAGATCGAAAAGGCCGGTGGTAGCGTCAAGCTTCCTGCTACTCCTGAAGCCGCCGAGTAAAAATGACCATACAAGCGGCGTTCATCGTGATCGCCGCTTGTACCTTTTCTTCCCGCATCATATGTAACAAAAAAAGCTAATCGATTTTTTTGTCAGATATGATGCGTAGCTTTGATTGCTACTGCGTCCTTTATGCGCCCCAAGTGGACGCATGGCGCAGTAGTGCACATATCTGGGTAGGACCGTCGATACCCGCTTCGGGTGGATGATGGAGCCCTTAAGGGCACAGACCGGAGACTATAATGGCTTCAGCCGCTGAACAGCTAGCGTCAAATCTCAATTTCTCTGCTTTCTCGAAGGCCGATGAGCTGAAGAAGCGCATCTGGTTTACCCTTGGCGCATTGCTCGTTTACCGGCTTGGCACCTATATCCCGCTGCCCGGCATCAATCTTGGTGCTTTCGCTCAAGCCTTCAACAATCAGGCGCAGGGCATTCTCGGCATGTTCAACATGTTCGCTGGGGGCGCAGTCGAGCGTATGGCGATCTTTGCGCTTGGAATCATGCCCTATATCTCGGCATCGATCATTGTCCAGCTGATGACGTCGGTTGTTCCGGCGCTTGAACAGCTGAAGAAGGATGGCGAGCAGGGCCGCAAGGTCATCAATCAGTATACGCGCTATGGCACCGTGCTTCTGGCGACGGTTCAGGCCTACGCGATCGCTGTGGGCCTCCAGGGCAGCCAGGGCATCGTTACCGATCCAGGCCCGTTCTTCCTGTTTTCGACCGTGATTACCCTGGTCGGCGGAACGATGTTCCTGATGTGGCTGGGCGAGCAGATCACCGCGCGCGGCATCGGCAACGGCATTTCGCTCATCATTTTCTCCGGCATCGTGGCCAACCTGCCGCAGGCTATTTCCGGAACGCTGGAACTCGGCCGCACGGGTGCGTTGTCGACCGGCATTATCCTCGCAATCATCGTTCTGACGGTCGTCGTCATCGGGATCATCGTTTTCGTTGAACGCGCACAGCGCCGCCTTCTGATCCAGTATCCCAAGCGCCAGGTCGGCAATCGCATGTTCCAGGGCGACACATCGCATCTGCCACTGAAGCTGAATACGGCCGGTGTCATTCCGCCGATCTTCGCCTCGTCGCTGCTGCTCCTGCCGGCAACCATCGCCGGGTTCGCCCAGAGCCATCAGATGCCAGCCTGGGCAACGACTATCCTGTCGTCGCTCGGTCATGGCCAGCCTGCCTATATGTTCCTCTACGCGGCGATGATCGTGTTCTTTGCCTTCTTCTATACGGCGCTTGTCTTCAATCCGAAGGATACGGCCGACCAATTGAAAAAGCATTCCGGCTTCATTCCCGGTATTCGCCCTGGCGAACGCACGGCCGAGTATATCGACTACGTTCTGACACGTGTCACCGTTCTCGGCGCGATTTACCTCGTCGTGATCTGCATGCTGCCGGAGTTCCTGATCTCCTGGGCCGGCGTTCCCTTCTATCTCGGCGGTACATCGCTGTTGATTGTCGTGAGCGTTACGCTCGATACGGTTGCGCAGATCCAGGGGCACCTGATTGCGCACCAGTATGAAGGGCTGATCAAGAAGTCGAAGCTCCGGGGAGGGAAACGCAACAGATGAGATTAATACTTCTCGGACCACCGGGGGCAGGTAAGGGAACTCAGTCTCAGCGCTTGGTAGAAAAATTTGGCGTACCGCAGCTCTCCACGGGGGACATGCTGCGTGACGCGGTGAGGGCCGGAACCGATGTCGGTTTGCGCGCCAAGGCCGTCATGGATGCCGGCAAGCTGGTGTCGGACGAGATCGTCAACGCGATCGTCTCGGAACGCATCGACCAGCCGGATGCGGTCAACGGGTTTATTCTCGATGGGTACCCGAGAACATTGATCCAGGCGGACGCGGTCGAACAGATGCTGGCCGACAAGGGCCTTGAGCTCGATTGCGTGATCGAACTCGAAGTCGATGACAATGTGCTCGTCGAGCGCATATCCGGCCGCTATTCCTGCGCGAAATGCGGAACCGGTTATCACGATACCAACAAGAAGCCGCATGTCGCGGGTGTGTGCGACAAGTGCGGTTCGACCGAATTCAAGCGGCGTCCCGACGACAATGCGGAAACGGTGCGGACCCGCCTCGAGGCTTATTACAAGCAGACCTCTCCCTTGATTGGCTACTATTATGCCAAGGGCAAGCTGAGGAAGGTCGATGGCATGGCTGACATGGACGACGTCACCGCATCGATCGAGAAAATACTGTCGGAATTACAAGACTGACATAATTTTATCGAAGGAGTTGACTTTTGACAGCGATTCCTTCAAGTACGGCGCAAATTCGCTTGGGAATATAAAGCGGTCGGCGCCGATCCGGTAAGAGAGGTTCGGGGCTGATCGTTTGTGTTTGTCCCCGAATATAATTTTCATCCCGTCATCTGGCTGCCGCATTGGTTATCCAGCTCTGCCGGTCAACAAGGAGAACAGACGTGGCTCGTATCGCTGGCGTCAACATCCCGACGAACAAGCGCGTGGTTATCGCGCTTCAGTACATTCACGGGATTGGTCAAAAGTTTGCTCAGGAAATCGTCGAGAAAGTCGGCATTCCTGCAGAGCGTCGCGTCAACCAGTTGACCGATGCGGAAGTCTTGCAGATTCGTGAGACGATCGACCGCGATTACCATGTTGAAGGTGATCTGCGTCGTGAAGTTTCCATGAACATCAAGCGTCTGATGGATCTGGGCTGCTACCGCGGCCTGCGCCATCGCCGCTCGCTGCCGGTTCGCGGCCAGCGCACGCATACCAATGCGCGCACCCGCAAGGGTCCTGCCAAGGCGATTGCCGGCAAGAAGAAGTAAGAAATTTTCCGGCGCGGTTCGCTGCGCCGGTTCTGCCTTTTGAGGCGGGTCGTGCTGGTCTCGCACTTTAACTGAGACCGCGGTGGAGCCTCTGGAAATACGGAGGCGTCGAGATCAACTGAAAGGACTACCATGGCCAAGGAAGCCACGCGCGTTCGCCGTCGCGAGCGCAAGAATATTTCGTCGGGCGTTGCCCACGTCAATTCTACATTCAACAATACAATGATCACCATCACGGATGCACAGGGCAATGCGATTGCCTGGTCTTCCGCTGGTGCACAGGGCTTCAAGGGCTCACGCAAGTCCACGCCGTTCGCCGCACAGATGGCTGCTGAAGATTGCGCCAAGAAGGCGCAGGAACATGGCATGCGTTCGCTCGAAGTCGAGGTTTGCGGACCGGGTTCCGGCCGTGAATCAGCATTGCGCGCACTGCAGGCTGCCGGTTTCACGATTACATCGATCCGCGATGTAACGCCGATCCCGCACAATGGCTGCCGCCCGCGCAAGCGTCGCCGCGTATAGTTTTGGTGCGACAAGCATAGGCCGCAAGAGCTGGCTTTCAGCTCCCCGGTTTCAAACCCAGTGGGGGTTTCCACGCCTCAATGCCACGATTGGATGGTGGTAAAGGCAAGGATGAAGGAAAAATAGATGATCCAGAAGAACTGGCAAGAATTGATCAAGCCGAACAAGGTCGAGTTCCAGACCTCCGGCTCGAAGACCAAGGCAACCGTCGTCGCCGAACCGCTTGAACGCGGCTATGGCTTGACGCTCGGCAACGCCTTGCGCCGTGTGCTCCTGTCCTCGCTGCGCGGCGCTGCCGTGACAGCTGTACAGATCGATGGCGTTCTGCATGAATTCTCGTCGATCCCCGGCGTGCGTGAAGATGTGACGGACATCGTCCTCAACATCAAGGAAATCGCTATCCACATGGAAAGCGATGGGCCGAAGCGCATGGTCGTCCGCAAGGAAGGCCCGGGCGTCGTTACGGCTGGCGATATCCAGACGGTCGGCGATATCGAGATCCTCAATCCGGATCACGTTATCTGCACGCTCGATGAAGGCGCTGAAATCCGCATGGAATTCACCGTCAACACCGGCAAGGGCTACGTTCCGGCTGACCGCAACCGCGCAGAAGACGCACCGATCGGCTTGATTCCGGTCGATAGCCTCTATTCTCCGGTTCGCAAGGTTTCCTACAAGATCGAGAACACCCGCGAGGGCCAGGTTCTCGATTATGACAAGCTGATCCTCTCGATCGAGACCGATGGTTCGATCTCCGGTGAAGATGCAGTTGCCTATGCAGCTCGCATTCTTCAGGACCAGCTCGCGATCTTCGTCAACTTCGACGAGCCGCAGAAGGAAGTTCAGCAGGAACAGGTTACGGAACTCGCGTTCAACCCTGCATTGCTCAAGAAGGTCGATGAACTCGAACTTTCGGTTCGTTCGGCAAACTGCCTGAAGAATGATAACATCGTCTATATCGGCGATCTTATCCAGAAGACAGAAGCAGAAATGCTGCGTACACCGAACTTCGGCCGCAAGTCGCTGAACGAAATCAAGGAAGTTCTCGCTTCCATGGGTCTCCATCTCGGTATGGAAGTTCCTTCATGGCCGCCAGAGAACATCGAAGATCTCGCGAAGCGTTACGAAGACCAGTATTAAGCAATTCCAGGAAGACTGGACGCCGGTTTTCCGCCAGGAATTGCGACAACATAAACCACCCGGGCCCTGCCCGAAATTAAAGCCCGGGCCATGAGCCCGAAAAAGAGAAACTAAGGAGAAGGCTCATGCGCCACGGTAATTCAGGCCGCAAGCTTAACCGGACTGCCAGCCATCGCAAGGCGATGTTTGCCAATATGGCTGCATCACTGATCGAGCATGAGCAGATCGTGACAACGCTGCCCAAGGCCAAGGAAATTCGTCCCATCGTCGAAAAGCTTGTCACGCTCGGCAAGCGCGGTGATCTGCACGCTCGTCGTCAGGCCATTTCGGCCATCCGCGATGCCAAGCTCGTTGCCAAGCTGTTCGATACGCTTGCGCCGCGCTATGGCCAGCGCAATGGCGGCTACATCCGTATCATGAAGGCGGGCTTCCGCGCCGGTGACAATGCACCGCTCGCAGTTGTCGAATTCGTCGACCGCGATGTCAGCGCCAAGGGCTCCAAGGATTTGGCCCGCGTTGAAGCCGAACGCGAAACCGAAGCCGAAGCAGCGTAATAACAGCTTCGTCCACTGCTGAGAATTGAAAGGGAGCTCGCGCTCCCTTTTTTCGTTTGTCTTGATGTGAGCGTTAGCTTCGGTCCGGCCTAGGCCATATGACTAGTTGAATGGTCAGGAGCTGAAAATGGCCACGGTTAATATCGCCGATGCGAAAGCTCATTTGAGTGAATTGGTCGGGCAGGTGGAAGCCGGTGAAACCATGGATTTTCTGCGCCGTGGCAAACTGGTCGCCCGGATGGTACCGGCAGAGACCCCGCGCAAACCAATCGATATCGAGGCTTTGCGTAAACTGACACAGGGGTTGCCGGTACAGGCAGAATCCCAAGGAATTCCTCGATTGCGACCCCGCTGTATTTTGTTCAAGGGAGTGCAGATTTCGGCATCAAGTTGTCAATCGTCAGAATAACAGTCTGTGCAAGTTTACAAACTGCCCATTACCGGTCTGTCAGCGCCAGCTTCGCGCCAAGCGCAACAAACGCAGCTGCAAAGCCGCGGCGCATCCATGTCAACACAAGCGGGCGGGATATGACCTGATCGCGGACGGCGGCGGCGCAGAAGCCGTAGATGGCGAATACGACGAATGTCATCAGCATGAAGGCGCAACTTAGCAAGAGCATATGTTGCAGCGGGTGTGTTTCGTCGGCGCTGACGAACTGCGGCAGGAACGCGAGAAAGAAGATCGACAATTTCGGATTGAGGATATTGATCAGGATCGCGGTGATCGTGACCTGAGCCATCGACTTTTCGACCGCCTGGCTATCCACATTCAGCGAGCCATTCTCCCGCAAGGCATTCCAAGCCATGTAAAGCAGATAGACGACGCCGGCATATTTAAAAGTATGGAAGGCTAGGGCGCTCGTGTGGAGGATGGCGGCCAATCCGAAGACAGCAGCGGCCATATGCGGAATAATGCCAATGGTGCAGCCGAATGCAGCTGCGAGGCTGGCGCGGGCGCCGCGCGCAAGACCTGTGGCAAGCGTATAGACAACGCCGGTACCCGGCGACACGACGATGATCAAAGACGTTAAGAGGAATTCGGGTCCCATGATGTTTCTCCTGACGATATTTCTGTGGCCGGATTGAAGCCGATCCGCATTCATACGTCTTGAACAGGATTGCAGCCGAAGGAGAAAAGTCAGGCACAGGCGGCGGCGTAAGCGCCCGGAGAAATTCCATATTTGCGCACGAACAGGCGAGTCATGTGGCTTTGATCAGCGAAACCGCTCGTAGCGGCCGCATCGGCCAACGCAGTTCCCTTCGCTATGAGACGCCGGGCGAGATCGAGGCGGCGTTGCATGAGATAGGCGTGCGGTGTGAAGCCGGTCGCCTTGACAAAGCCGCGCAGAACCTGAAATCGGCTCAATCCACTTGTTCGCGCAAGATCGGCAAGCGTTACTGGAAAGGTCGGCTCATCATCGATCAAATTCCTAGCGCGGTAGATAGCTGCGGACGCCCGGCTTGAACCATCTTGTTCATGGCGTTCGCGGGTGATCGTCGGGAGCAATTGCAACAACAGTTCTTCGCGTTGGAGTTCAGGCGAATTGGCCGTTGTCATAATCGAGAAGAGGCGCTGGAAAACAGTCGCGACATTTGCGTCGCTCATCACAGGCCGGATGAACTCGCGGGTCCTGATGGTGCCTTCATTCATGTCGTCAACGGCTTCGCTGATGATCGATGGATCGAAATAGAGCATGCGCCATGAACGTCCGGCATCGCCGATCGGCATGCCGTCATGAACCTCGCCCGGATTTACGGTGATGACGTCGCCGGCACCCGCCTCCACCATCCCGCGGCCGCTATGGGATTTCTGTGCGCCTTGATGAATGACGCCGATTCCATATTGCTCGTGCCAGTGGCGCGGAAAAGCGTGGGCCGTTGCGGCCTCGACGATCTCGATGCCTGCCACTTCGCATGGAAATATCTTGAACTGGCCTTTCGGCATGTCCTCAGTCTCCTAAGACACCGTCTTTCTATTCTTATCCCAGATATGGCGATGCATGAAGATGGTCGCATGCACATCTCGGCTGGAACCTTATGTCTCAAATTTGCTTTGTTTCTTCGCTGGTATCTCGGTTCAAAATCACCACATTGGGCCGGACAGCCGAATTGATTCATCACGTACCTGGAGATTGATATGAATTTCAAAGCCGCCGCATCGGCGCGGGCGTTCGTCCTTTGCACCGCCATGTTTTCCGGATTGGTGATGCCGCTACATGCGCAAACCGCGAATGATGCGAAACAATTGCCGGCCACGCGGAGCGAGTTGCAACTGTCCTTTGCACCACTGGTGAAGCAGACTTCTGGCGCCGTGGTCAATGTCTACGCGGCTCACGAGGTGCAAACCCGCTCGCCCTTTGCAGGCGACCCGTTTTTCGAACAGTTTTTCGGCGGCAGGCAATTCAACGGACCTCCGCGCGTACAATCCTCGCTCGGCTCGGGCGTCATCATCGATCCAACTGGGATCATCGTGACCAACAACCACGTCATACGCGATGCCGACATGGTGAAGGTTGCACTGTCGGACGGGCGGGAGTTCGAGTCGAAGGTTCTGCTCAAGGACGAATCCACTGATCTTGCGATCCTGAAAATCGACGCCGGCGAGCCGCTGCCGGCCTTGGCGCTGGGTGATTCCGACAAGGTAGAGGTGGGTGACCTGGTGCTGGCCATCGGCAACCCGTTCGGTGTTGGTCAGACCGTGACGAGTGGCATCGTCTCCGCACAGGCTCGCACGCGGGTGGGTATTTCAGATTTTGACTTCTTCATTCAGACGGATGCGGCGATCAACCCGGGCAATTCCGGTGGCGCGCTGATCGGCATGGATGGCAGGCTGATCGGGATCAACACGGCGATTTTCTCACGCTCCGGCGGATCGGTCGGTATCGGTTTTGCGATCCCTGCCAATATGGTGCGCGCGGTTGTCGACACGGCCAAGGGCGGCGCAGACAGGTTTCAACGCCCCTATATCGGGGCTTCCTTTCAGAACGTGACGCCCGATGTCGCCGAGGGCCTGGGAATGAAGCAACCCTACGGCGCCCTGGTTACCAACATCACGAAAGGCAGCCCGGCGGAGCGCGGCGGTCTGCAGGTTGGCGATGTGGTTCTCACCGTTGACGATGTGCGGATAGAGAATCCTGACGGCCTGGGTTACCGCTTGACGACAGCAGGGATAGGCAAGGCCGTGAAGCTCGGCGTTCTTAGCCGATCCACCGAAAAGACAATCACGGTCTCCCTGGAAAAGCCACGCGCCGACTCGCCGGATAATCAGTTGATGATCCAGGGCAGGAACCCGCTTTCCGGTGCACTTGTTCTCGAACTGACGCCAAGCAGCGCGGCACGCCTGCAACTACCACGGGAAACTGAGGGCGTAGCGGTCGACAAGGTGACGCGAAACTCGCCGGCTGCCCGCATCGGGTTGCGGCCCGGAGACATCATCCGCGGTGTCAATGGCGCCGAGATCGCTTCGATCGCTGATCTCAGCAAGGCTATGTCGAGTGATCCTGCGCTTTGGCGCTTCGATTTCGAACGTGGCGGTGCCATAATCCGGCAGATCATTCGCTGATATAAGCCTTGCGCTCGAGTGGGTGCTGCGGAGGCAAAGCCGCTCACCTGGATTTTCCAAAGTCTGGCGACGCCGCCAGTCTCAAGAAAATCGTTTCTCTCCCACGAGAAAGGAGATAAAGCGGCATCGGTGGAGGCGACAGAATATGACGGACCTGTTTTCGGTCAATGACGATCCAGCAATGGACAGGAGCCGGCCGCTTGCGGACCGGTTGCGGCCGAAATCGCTCGCGGAAGTTGCGGGGCAGGAACACCTGACCGGGCCGGAAGGCGCCTTGACGAGGATGATCGCCTCCGGCTCGCTGGGCTCCATGATTTTCTGGGGACCACCTGGGACAGGAAAGACAACCGTGGCGCGATTGCTCGCGCACGAAACGAGCCTCGCATTCGAGCAGATATCGGCGATATTTTCCGGCGTGGCCGACCTGAAGAAGGTGTTCGAGATGGCGCGGTCCCGCAAGATGTCGGGCCGCCAGACATTGTTGTTCGTTGACGAAATACACCGCTTCAATCGGGCACAGCAGGATTCGTTTCTGCCCGTGATGGAAGATGGTACGATCGTCCTCGTCGGCGCCACCACCGAAAATCCGTCATTCGAACTGAACGCCGCCTTGCTGTCGCGTGCACGGGTGCTGGTGTTCCATCCGCTCGATGAAGCCAGCCTCATTGCGTTGCTCGAACGCGCGGAAGGTCATGAGGGCAGGCCTCTGCCGCTAAACGACGAGGCGCGCTCGAGCCTCGTTAGAATGGCCGATGGTGACGGCCGGGCTATCCTCACACTTGCAGAGGAAGTCTGGCGCGCGGCGCGTGAGGGAGAGGTGTTCGATGCAGAGCGCGTGCAGCAGATCGTGCAGCGGCGCGCTCCCATTTATGACAAGGGGCAGGACGGCCATTACAACCTGATCTCGGCGCTGCACAAGTCGGTGCGTGGTTCGGATCCCGACGCGGCGCTCTACTATCTTTGCCGGATGTTCGACGCGGGAGAGGACCCGCTCTACCTCGGGCGGCGGCTCGTGCGGATGGCAAGCGAGGATATCGGGATGGCCGATCCGCAGGCGCTCGTGATCTGCAATGCCGCCAAGGATGCCTATGATTACCTCGGTTCGCCCGAGGGCGAACTAGCGTTGGCACAGGCCTGCGTTTATCTCGCCACCGCACCGAAATCCAACGCGATCTATACCGCCTTCAAGGCTGCAACCCGGGCAGCAAAGGAAAACGGTTCGCTCGTGCCGCCGAAACACATACTCAACGCCCCGACGAAATTGATGAAGGGGGAGGGTTACGGCAAGGGCTATGCGTATGATCATGACGAGCCCGAGGCGTTTTCAGGACAGAACTATTTTCCGGAAGCGCTGGGCAGGCAGACGTTCTACGATCCGCCAGATCGTGGCTTCGAGCGGGAAATCCGCAAGCGCATCGACTACTGGAACAAGCTGCGCCACGAGCGCGGGGAGAAATAAGAAGGGCCGCTGAAAAGCGGCCCTTCTTCGCGTGATCGTCGTTCGTCAGGCAGCTTCGGGCTTGCGCGGGAACGGCGTAACATTGGCCGTATCATCGTCGAGCTTCAGGCCGCCCGCCTTCAGAAGCGAGGTGAAGCGGCCATTCTGGCGGGCGAGTTCGTCGAAGCTGCCGGACTCGATGATTTCACCCTGATCCATGAACAGCACGATATCGGCATCGCGGACCGTCGAGAGCCGGTGGGCGATAATGAACGTCGTGCGGTTCTGGCATAGCTTGTCCACGGCGACTTTCACGCGCGCTTCGGTTTCGACATCGAGAGCGCTCGTCGCTTCGTCAAGCACCAGGATCGGTGCATCCTTGAGGATAGCGCGGGCGATCGCAACGCGCTGACGTTCGCCGCCTGAAAGCTGAGAGCCGCGTTCGCCGACAACTGTACCGTATCCGGCGGACTTAGCGAGAATGAAGTCGCTGGCGTCGGCAGCTTCGGCCGCAGCAAGGACATCCTCATCGCTCGCCTTGGGACGGCCGACGCGAATATTGTCTTCAATCGAGCGGTTGAACATGCCGGCGTCCTGGAACACGGTGGCGATCGCATTGCGCAGCGAGCGGCGGCTCACGGTACGGGTGTCGATACCATCGACCAGAATGCGGCCTTCCTTCGGATCATAGACGCGTTGCAGGAGGTTGATGAGCGTCGTCTTGCCCGCACCGGTCGGGCCGACGATGGCGACAGTCTGACCGGCCTTGGCCTTGAACGAAACGTTCTTCAGGCCCTGAGTCGAATTGGCGAACTCGAACGATACGTTCTCGAACTCGACATCGCCGCTGACATTGTCGATATCATGGGCGGTCTTCGGCTCTACCTCATATGCAGCAGACGCTTCCATTTCGAAAAAGTCTTCGAGCTTGGCGCGTGCCGCAAATATCTGGTTCACGAACGCGGTGAGTTGATCCAGGCGACCGATGAGCAGGGCGGCAAACCCGGTGAACGCAACAACCTGGCCGACATTCATTTCGCCGTGCGTGACGAAATAGGAGCCCAGGAACAGGACAACGATCATCGAAATGGTCGCAGCCATACGATTGATGCCGCTGGCCAAGGCCCACCAGTTAAGAACCGGATATTGCGAGTCGAGGAGTTGCTTTGCATAGGTCTGCAGCGCGCGAGTTTCTTCCTCGACCCGGTTGTAGCTCTGGAGCACCGAGATATTGCCCATGGAGTCCGTGACGTGGCTGAAGGCCTTGATATGATGGCGTTCTACCTGGGCCTGGCCATCCTTCGTTTTTGTTGTCACGACGCGGCTTACGATGACGTAGATCACGCCCAGCACAGCCAGAACCGAAGCGAGACGCCAGTCCTGAACCAAGGCAAGTGGAACCAGGCCAATGAGCGCCACAGCGGTGGCAAGGTGAGTGCGCATGAACTCCAGCCAAAGACCGAACAATGTCTCGATCGCGCGCAGCAGCGTATGCATGGCGTTCGACGTGCCGCGCTGATGGTGCCAGGAAAGCGGCATGCTTATCACGCGGTTGTAGGATTCGGTGAGGACCGCAAGCTTGCGGCGGTGCGCGAGGCGATCAGCTTCTCTGGAGACGAGGACGTTTGCACCGATATGGAACAATCCGACGGCTGCCAGCTGGCTGAGAGGTATCCATATGGCCGATTTGACTGAGATCGCCTGGATGACGAGCCCGACAAGTACAGGCTCGAAAAGCATGGTCAGAGCCAACGCGACATTGACGACACAGATAAACACAGTCGCACGCTTTTCAGCGCCGAGATATTGGAGAGATTTCCAATAGATGCTTAACAATGACACTTCGCCACTCCGCTGCTGGGGCTCGCTACTCAACGCTGTAGAAATGACATTGCATGAGACTCTTGTGCACCGCAATATTCAATGCTCTAAAGTTCTCATAGTTCCCTGTTCCAGTATGGAACATTTTTCTACGTCGCGTAACGTCCCGTGATGATTCAACAATTTGAGTTCGCAACATAAACTCGACAGGCTGAATGTAAAATGAACGCGATATTACTTGTGGCTTCAGGTGGCGCGATGGGCTCCGTTGCCCGCTATCTTGTCGGCCTCGCGATGACGCGTGCGTTAGGCATGAACTTTCCTTATGGAACGCTGACGGTGAACGTCGTCGGCGGTTTCCTGATGGGGTTCTTCATCGAGGTATTGGCCCGATGGTTCAACGCATCGATGGATCTCAGATTGTTTGTGGCGGTGGGCATTCTGGGCGGTTTCACCACATTTTCTTCTTTTTCTCTCGACGCGGCGGTGTTGTGGGAGCGGGGTGAACTCGCAACCGCCTTCTTTTATGTGCTGGCGAGCGTGATATTGAGCATTGGCGCCCTGTTTTTTGGATTATGGCTCGCAAGGATTGCCGCTTAGTGTTATGCGCATGCCTGATCGAAAGGCAGAGTTGATGGCGGCAGTAGAACAAAAGACAGTGGACACGGGTGAGGCAGAAATGCGCCTCGACCGCTGGTTCAAGGTACATTATCCGGGTTTGGGTTTTGGGCACCTGCAGAAGCTCCTGCGCTCGGGTCAGATCCGGATCGACGGATCGCGAGCAAAATCAGATACAAGGCTGCAGGCCGGACAGACCGTTCGCGTACCCCCGCTGCCGGTAGACTCCAAGGCGGAAGGCCATCTGACCGGCAAGAGCATCCGCGGGCGCGAGGACGGAGACGCCCTGAAGCAAATGCTGCTATACGAGGATCCGAAGGTTTTCGTGTTCAACAAGCCGGCCGGTCTGGCGGTGCAGGGCGGATCCGGCGTCAATCGGCACGTCGACGACATGCTGGAGGCCTGGCGCAACAAAAAAGGTGAAAAGCCAAGGCTCGTTCACCGGCTTGACCGCGATACATCGGGCGTGCTTGTGGTTGCTCGCACCCGTGGCGCAGCCCAGGCGCTGACTGCCGCATTCCGCGAGCGTGAGACGAAGAAAACCTATTGGGCGCTGGTGAAGGGCATCCCGCGCAAGCGCGAGGACAAGATCGCCACCTGGCTGGTAAAGGAAACGACACCAGACGGCGACCGAATGCGTGTAGCCCAGCATGGCGAGCCGGATTCAGATCACGCTGTCTCTTATTATCGCGTAGTTGAATCGGCTGGCCAGGTACTGACCTGGCTTGAAATGGAGCCATATACCGGGCGCACGCATCAGCTACGCGTGCACGCGGCCTATATGGGCTGCCCGATTATCGGCGATCCCAAATATTTCGAAGCGGATACCAACTGGTCTTTCCCGGGCGGCATACAGAACCGCCTGCATCTCCATGCGCGCCGGATTCGTATTCCAAATCCCGCCGGCGGTGTCATTGATGTAACCGCGCCCTTGCCACCCCATATGGTACAGACATGGAACCTTCTGGGCCTGGATGAAAGCGACGGCGACGAAGACAATTAAGCGATGGACTGTCACCATGGGTAACGATCTCTTCAATATGGATGCAAAGCAGGATCTTTCTGATCCGGACCCGGTTCGCCGGGCCCAAATCCAATCGAAACTGCCCTTGCCAAAGCGCTTCTATAAAGAAGCCGCGGTCGGCGAGCACGATGGCAAGTTCACTGTCGAACTGGATGGCAGGGTAGTCAAGACGCCCGCAAGGCAGACCCTTGCACTGCCCACGAGAGCGGCGGCACAGCTGATTGCTGACGAATTCTCCGCCCAGGAAAAAGACATCGATCCTGCGCGAATGCCAACTACGCGGCTGGCCAATACCGCAATCGATGGCGTTGCAAATGATCCGCAGGCAGTGTTGGAAGATGTGTTGCGCTTCGCCTCATCGGACATGCTGTGCTACCGCGCCGGTTCGCCGCAGCGGCTTGTCGACCGGCAAACCGCATTGTGGGATCCGATAATCGATTGGGCCGCATCTGATCTCGGCGCACGCTTCGTACTGGCCGAAGGTGTGATGCCCGTCGAACAGCCCCGCGAAGCGCTCAGCGCGTTCAGTGTCCATCTCGGGCAGATCAAGGATCCGTTCGCCGTCGCGGCACTCCACACGATCACGACGTTGACGGGCTCGGCCATTCTGGCGCTCGCGGTGGCCAAGGACGAGATTTCCGGCGAGGAAGCCTGGAAGCTTGGCCATGTCGAGGAAGACTGGACCATCGAGCAGTGGGGAGAAGACGCAGAAGCATCTGCGCGCAGGTTGATCCGGAAGCGTGAAATGCTTGCGGCGGTTGCCATCCTCAAGGCCGTTTCACCAATTTAGTCGGTTGCTTCACAGAGCCTCGCGACGATTGACGGTTGTCCTCGACAGGAGCAGCCTTCAGCTGCTTGCTGTCTATTGCAAGCCCATTCAGCGCCTCGAAGATATGCAGGCGTCGAGGATTGGCGGCGTCGGATAGCTCGACCTGTTCATAAAGCGCAAGTCTGCGAAGCAACACGCTTCACATTACAACCGAATGCAACCGAAAGTCAGAGTGTCCTGTTGTGGACAGTAGTATATCTATTCACAAGCTCAATTAATAGTTGCATTTTTCTGGTTATAAGTTGATTCTGTTAGATTATTTCGTCCACTAACCACTAATTCGTTTGATTTATACCAAAGTCTATCATACGTTAGTTGTGCATACCGCATCGCCAGAAATGACGACTTGGCCGGAAGTGGAGCTGGTTGATGATCCTTCGAGACAATCTGATGAGCCTGACGATCATTTCTGCCCAATTGGCGGGGCAAGCTGCGCCTTCTTTGCCCCGCAACCCAGAACGACCGCTAAACCCCACTACGTGCGACGAAGCATTGGCACGTGTTGAGGAGGCAGCTAGAGAAAATCCATTAATTTCACCGGAAGAAAATAAACGAGTCCTTCGCGAAGCCGTAGCAACGGCGGAGCGGCTGTGTTCGATGAAGCTTTAAAGACAATACCTCAGCAAAAAATCCAACAGTATTTTTAATCTAGTTTGCGGGACCTCTCGCAAGATGGGAGAAGCCATGTGCAGATATTGCTCATACATCAATCAAATCAACCCGGCGGAGGAAGTTGCTCCGGCAGCGACGATCCTCGCTTCGGCAAGGTTCACGGAGGCCCCTGATGCCGCGGCCGATACGACCACCGCATACGCGTTGGGAGCCGGTGAAACTGCACAGGGAGATCTTTCTGTTCTGGGGGATCACGATTGGTACCGCGTCAACCTGGTGGCGGGGCAAACCTATACATTCAATCTGGCGGGGAGTGGCAACACGCCTGTCGTCGACACCTATTTGCGACTGCATGATGCAAATGGCAATCAGATAGCCTTCGATGACGACAGTGGCGTGGGCGCCAGTTCATCCCTGGTCTTCACCGCGGCCGCGAGCGGAGTATTCTTCGTCAATGCCGGCGCCTACAACGATGCGGCAACAGGTCAATACGCTCTGTCTTTCACGCAGGCAAATTCTCAAACAGATCCGACGGTGAGCGAGGCTGCAGACGCAGCGGCGAACACGGCCACAACCTATGCACTGGCCGGGGGTGAGACGCTTCGCGGTACTCTTGGTTCCAATGGTGATCATGACTGGGTAAGGATCGAGCTTGTTGCGGGTCAGACCTATAGTTTTTCAATGACGGGTACGGGCGCAGCAGCCATTTACGACACTTATCTGCGATTGCGCGATAGCGCTGGCACACAGATAGCCTATGACGACGACAGTGGTGCCGGCAACAATTCAACCTTGATATTTACCGCAACCACATCCGGAACGTACTACCTCGATGCAGGCGCCTACAACGATGCTTATGCCGGGCAATACGACCTGACCGTTTCCGGTCAGACAGGAACGGTGCAGCCACCTGTTGCCCCGGAACCGCCGGCCGTCGCTCTCACGCCAGCGCGCCTTGTCGAAACTGCAGATGCCGCCGCGGCTGTCACCACCAGCTATACACTCGCCATAGGCAAGACTGCTCAAGGCCAGCTGTCGGCTGCGGGAGACGTGGACTGGTTCAGGATAAACCTCATTGCAGGACAAACCTATACGTTCGCCATGGTTGCCACGGGCAATGTCGGCGTAAGGGTCAACGATACCTATCTCAGCCTGCGCAACAGCACAGGAGCCGAGATCATTTTCGATGACGATACTGGCCCAGGCAGCAATTCCACGATCACCTATACGGCGACTTCATCCGGCGAGTTCTATCTTGCTGCCGGATCGTACAACAACACGTCGCCCGGACAATATGGGCTCTCTGCAACTGCAGGCAACAAGGCCTCCTACGACGAACTCATGGGGGCGGCTGCCTTGACAAGGCCTGGCACGTCATGGAGCGCGCCGGGCACCGCCGCCAATGTGACATGGGGCGTTCGCGCCACGAACCCCAACGCCACGGATGCTGACGGCAATCCTACGGCATTTATCCCGTTGACGGCAGCACAGATTGCGGCGGTTCAGGGAAGCCTCGGCCAGTTTTCCGACGTTGCGAACATAGCGTTCACTCAAGTCAATCCCGGCGGAACGACCGACAATGCAACCATCCTGGCGGGAGCTTATTCCAGCAATGCGGATGGGGCGGGCGCCTACGCCATATATCCCGGACCAGCAGCCGCCGCCGGAGACATCAACCTGAACAATATGAGTGTCTCGACCACCTCGCTGCCGCAGGGAAGCTACAGTTATTTTGCCGTCCTGCACGAGCTCGGTCATGCAATAGGTCTTGCCCATCCGGGAGACTATAATGCGGCGGCTGGCGTTGTATTCAACTATGCAAACAGCGCCGCAAGCGTTCAGGATGATCACCAATATTCAGTGATGAGCTATTTCGATGAGTCAAGCACGACGGGATCGTATAATAGCTATCCAGACACGTTGATGTTGTACGACATACTCGCGGTGCAGCAGCTCTATGGCGCCAATATGTCCACTCGCTCCGGCGACACAGTTTATGGATTCAACACGAATGCCGGTTCGATCTACGACTTTGCCGTAAACACCACGCCGGCCTTGAGTATCTGGGATGCGGGCGGCAGCGATACGATCAATGCATCCGGCTTTGGTCAAAACCAGAAGATCAACCTGCATGACGGCACATTCTCCGACATAGGCGGACTGACGGGAAATGTATCCATTGCCTTCAATGCCACAATCGAAAACGCGATCGGTGGCAGCGGCGATGACGTCCTGGCCGGCAATAGCGTGCGAAACGTCCTTACCGGCAATGGCGGCGCCGACACATTTGTCTTCAAGGACCTGCTGAGCGCAGCCTTCAATGTCGACACGATCATGGATTTTGGCGCGGCCACCGACCGTATCCTGCTGGACGCTTCGATATTCACGGCGCTCAGCCCCGGAGGCCCACTGTCCGGAGATGCATTCTGCATCGGCGCAGCGGCGGGCGACACCTCTGACCGCATAATCTATAATAGCGGCACCGGGGCGCTTTCATACGACCAGGACGGTGCCGGCGGATATGCGGCTGTCCAGTTCGCCAGCCTGAACGGTGGACTGTCGCTAACGAGCGGCAATTTTCAAGTCGCCTGATGTCATGTCCCCAGAACGAGAAAAACCCGGCGAGAGCCGGGTTTTTTCGTAGCTGTCCGCAGGATCAGACCGAATAGTACATGTCATATTCGACTGGATGCGGGGTCATTTCGTAGCGCATGACTTCAGCCATCTTCAGTTCGATGAAACTGTCGATCTGATCGTCGTCGAACACACCGCCGGCTTTGAGGAAGCCACGATCCTTGTCGAGGCTCTGCAGTGCTTCACGCAGCGAACCGCAAACGGTGGGGATCTTCTTGAGCTCCTTGGCAGGCAGGTCGTAGAGATCCTTGTCCATTGGCTGGCCAGGATGGATCTTGTTCTTGATACCATCCAGACCGGCCATCAGCATGGCGGCGAAGCCAAGATAAGGATTGGCCGTCGGATCCGGGAAGCGGATTTCAACGCGCTTGGACTTTGGCGATGAGCCGAAAGGAATGCGGCAGGAAGCAGACCGGTTACGAGCCGAATAGGCGAGAAGCACCGGAGCTTCGTAGCCGGGCACCAGACGCTTGTAGGAGTTGGTGGACGGATTGGTGAAGGCGTTGATCGCCTTGGCATGCTTGATGATGCCGCCGATGAAGAAGAGGCAGCTTTCCGACAAACCGGCATATTCGTTGCCGGCGAATGTGGGCTTGCCTTCCTTCCAGATCGACATGTGAACGTGCATGCCCGAGCCATTGTCGCCAAATATCGGCTTCGGCATGAAGGTTGCGGTCTTGCCATAGGCATTGGCGACCTGATGCACGACGTACTTGTAAATCAGCATCTTGTCGGCGTTGCGGGTGAGGGCGTCGAACTTGATTCCCAGCTCGTGCTGGGCGGCGGCCACCTCGTGATGGTGCTTCTCCACGCGCACGCCCATTTCGGTCAGCACGGTGAGCATCTCGGAGCGCATATCCTGCGCGCTATCGATGGGCGGAACCGGGAAATAGCCGCCTTTGACGCGAGGGCGATGGCCGAGATTGCCCGTTTCATAATCGGTGTCGTCGTTGGATGGAAGTTCCGTCGAGTCAAGCTTGAAGCCGGTGTTGTAGGGATCGGCCTTGTACTTGACGTCATCGAATACGAAGAACTCGGCTTCCGGACCGACGAAAATGGTATCGCCAATGCCCTCGGCCCGCATATAGGCTTCGGCTTTCTTGGCTGTGCCGCGCGGATCGCGGTTGTAGGACTCGCCCGAGATCGGATCGAGAATGTCGCAAAGGATGACCATTGTCGACTGCGCGAAAAACGGATCCATATGTACTGTATCGGTGTCCGGCATCAGCACCATGTCGGATTCATTGATGGCTTTCCAGCCCGCAATGGAGGATCCGTCGAACATGACGCCATCGGCGAACATGTCTTCATCAACTTCGGCAATGTCCATCGTCACGTGCTGCAACTTCCCCTTGGGATCGGTGAAGCGGAGGTCAAGGAACTTTACGTCGTTGTCCTTGATCTGTTTCAGAATGTCTTTTGCGGTCGTCATATCGATTTTCCTTGTTCAGCGACGATGATGGGCAATTACCCGGCGCGAATGGCCAGTGGAGGAAGGAACGGATCAGAATGTCAGATGGCGTCGATACCCGACTCGCCAGTACGGATGCGAACGACTTCTTCGATGTTGGATACGAAAATTTTTCCGTCGCCGATACGGCCGGTCTGCGCGGCTTTGCGTATGGCCTCGATGGCTGCCTCGACAGCCTCGTCGCCAAGTACGATCTCGACCTTGACCTTTGGCAGGAAGTCGACGACATATTCGGCGCCGCGGTATAGTTCCGTATGGCCTTTTTGCCGCCCGAAGCCCTTGGCTTCGGTTACCGTGATACCCTGAAGCCCTACCTCCTGCAGCGCCTCTTTCACCTCATCCAGTTTGAATGGCTTGATGATGGCTTCGATTTTCTTCATCAGAGAACAATCTCCCTATTCCTAACAAACGGACCTGTTGCCCGCTTGTACAGCAAAAAGCAGGAACCATGCCAAGTCCATTGAATGAAATCAAATATTTCCAACACCTGAACTTTCCAGCGTGCGGACGTGCTTTTTACCGTCTTCCTGGGTTCCTTCGCCATATCCAATATCCAAGCGCCATCACAGCGGCACAGAAATTAGGCATAAAGCACATTTATTGTGCACATGTGGTTCGGATTATGACTTCAATCGTTGCGCCAGTGCCTGCGCTGCCTGCGGAGCGTGCACTTTGCCTTCGTGGATGAAATAGACGAACACGTCGCGCGGCTGTTTCTTGGTCTGATCGTCGGGAGATGCCAGAGGCAAGTCAACCGGTACACCCCCCTTGGCCCAAGTCCTTGTGCGGTCCGCCCACTGATCCAGCGCTTCGGCAGGATAGGCAGTTTCGATCGAGTCGTCACCCTTCTGAAGCCGGGCATAGATGAAATCGGCGGTGACATCGGCGATCTCGGGATATTCGAAGTGCTCCGCATAGACCACCGCAACGCCGTTACTACGCGCCAGCGCAACAAACCCAGGATCAATGAAGGAGGAATTGCGAACCTCGACAGCATGGCGGAGCGGTACACCTTCATGCTTCATCGGGAGAAGCTGCAGAAAAGCGCCGAAATCCTCGGCATCGAATTTCTTGGTGGGTGCAAACTGCCACACGATCGGGCCGAGGCGATCGCCAAGTTCGACGATACCGGACTTGACGAAGTATTCTATCGATTCCGCAGCTTCCGCGAGAACCCGGCGATTGGTGACGAAGCGATTGCCTTTTACCGAAAAGACAAAGCCATCCGGCACCTGGCTTGCCCATTTGGCGAACGTGGCCGGTTTCTGCGTGCCGTAATAGGTACTGTTGATCTCGATCGTCTGCAGATGCCGGCCCGCATACTCCAACTCCTTGGTCTTGGCGAGACCCTCAGGATAGAAGGTTCCGCGCCAGGCTTCGAAAATCCAGCCGCCTATCCCCGCCCTTATGGTTCCGCCAGTCATCTCCATCTCCTCCCCAGATTTTTGACTATTCGGCTGCGGCCTGCGCCTTGTGTCCAGGACGACGTCGCAGGAGTTCCCTGAGGAATTGACCTGTATAGGAGCGCTCGGCCCCGACAATATCCTCCGGCCGGCCAATAGCCACGATCTCGCCGCCACCATCGCCGCCATGGGGTCCGAGGTCGATCACCCAGTCCGCCGTTTTGATGACCTCAAGATTGTGCTCGATCACAACCACCGTGTTACCCTGGTCGACGAGTTCGTGCAGCACTTCAAGAAGCTTGGCTACGTCGTGGAAATGCAAGCCGGTTGTTGGCTCATCGAGAATATAGAGCGTGCGGCCGGTTGCCTTGCGGGACAACTCTTTGGCGAGCTTGATGCGCTGGGCCTCGCCGCCTGACAATGTATTCGCCTGTTGGCCGACATGGATATAGCCGAGGCCGACCTTTGCAAGCGTTTGCAGCTTGTCGCGCACGGCCGGAACGGCGGAGAAGAACTCGGCACCTTCCTCGACGGTCATGTCGAGTACATCCGCAATCGACTTGCCTTTAAACAGAACTTCCAGCGTCTCGCGATTGTACCGCTTGCCGTGACAGACATCGCAGGTGACATAGACATCCGGCAGGAAGTGCATCTCGATCTTGATCACGCCGTCGCCCTGGCAGGCCTCGCAGCGTCCACCCTTCACGTTGAATGAGAAACGTCCCGGCTGATAGCCACGCGCCTTCGCCTCCGGCAGCCCGGCAAACCAGTCGCGGATCGGGGTAAACGCCCCCGTGTAAGTTGCGGGGTTGGATCGAGGCGTGCGGCCGATCGGCGACTGGTCTATGTCGATGACCTTGTCGAGAAATTCCAGGCCGTCGATGCGATCATGATCTGCTGGATGCTCGCGCGAACCCATGATGCGCCGCGACGCCGCCTTGAACAGCGTTTCGATCAGGAACGTGGACTTGCCGCCACCGGACACGCCCGTAACGGCGGTGAAAGTGCCAAGCGGAATTTCAGCGGATACATTCTTGAGATTATTGCCGCGCGCACCGACGATCTTGATGCGCTTCTTGTTGATCTTGCGGCGCTCGGACGGCACCGCAACTTCGATTTCGCCGGACAGATACTTGCCGGTGAGCGATTTCGGACTGGCCATGATATCCGCCGGCGTTCCCTGAGCGATGATCTCGCCGCCATGGATACCCGCAGCCGGGCCAATATCGACGACATAGTCCGCGGTCAGAATCGCATCCTCATCGTGTTCAACGACGATGACGGTATTGCCGAGATCACGCAGGTGGCGGAGGGTTTTCAGCAATTGCTCATTGTCGCGCTGATGCAGGCCGATGGATGGCTCATCCAGAACGTATAGCACGCCTGTAAGGCCGGAACCGATCTGCGAGGCAAGGCGAATTCGCTGGCTCTCGCCTCCGGACAGCGTCCCGGAATTGCGCGACAGCGCCAGATAATCGAGCCCCACATCATTGAGGAAGCGCAGGCGCTCGCGGATTTCCTTGAGAATGCGCGCGGCAATCTCCGTTTGTTTTTCGTTGAACGACTGGTCGATATCGCGGAACCACGCATCCGCGTGACGTATGGATTTCTCGGTGACCTGACCGACATGGAGGCCGCCAATCTTCACCGCGAGCGCCTCGGGCTTCAGCCGGTAACCATTGCAGGCCGGGCAGGGCGTGCCGGACATGAAACGTTCTATCTCTTCCCGCGACCAGGCAGAGTCGGTTTCTTTCCAGCGGCGCTCCAGATTGGGAATGACCCCCTCGAATGGCTTCGTGGTGCGATAGGAACGCAAGCCGTCATCATAGGAGAACTGCACCTCACGGCTGCCCGTCCCGTAGAGGATGGCTGTCCGCGCTTCGTCGCTCAGATCGCTCCAGCGGTCAGCAAGCTTGAAGCCATAGGCGGCGCCCAGCGCATCCAGTGTCTGGTTATAATAAGGCGAACTCGACTTGGCCCACGGGGCAATAGCGCCACTTTTCAACGTCAGGCTTTCGTCCGGCACGATCATGGTCGGGTCGATAGCCTTCTGTGTGCCGAGACCATCGCAGGTAGGGCAGGCGCCGAAGGGATTGTTAAACGAAAACAGGCGCGGCTCTATCTCGGAAATGGTGAAGCCTGAAACCGGGCACGCAAACTTCTCCGAGAACATCAGGCGCTCGTGAGTATCATTCTTGGACTTGTTGGCTGATTCACTGGCAGTTTCATCTCCCGGCAGCGGCTTGTCGGCAAATTCCGCAACCGCGATACCGTCGGCAAGCTTGAGGCAGGTCTCCAGACTGTCGGCAAGACGAGCGGATATATCCGCACGCACCACAATGCGGTCGACCACAACATCGATGTCATGCTTGTACTTCTTGTCGAGCGCCGGAACATCGGCGATCTCGTAAAAAATGCCGTCGACCTTGACGCGCTGGAAGCCGCGCTTCTGCAGATCGGCGAGTTCCTTGCGGTATTCGCCTTTCCGGCCACGTACAATTGGCGCAAGGATGAAAAGCCGGGTGCCTTCTTCAAGAGCCAGCACGCGATCAACCATCTGGCTCACCGTCTGGCTCTCGATGGGCAGACCTGTGGCGGGAGAATATGGAACCCCGACGCGCGCAAAGAGCAGGCGCAGATAATCGTATATTTCGGTGACGGTGCCGACAGTCGACCTTGGATTGCGGCTGGTTGTCTTTTGCTCGATAGAAATTGCCGGCGAAAGACCGTCGATCTGGTCAACGTCGGGCTTCTGCATCATCTCGAGAAACTGCCGTGCATAGGCAGACAGGCTCTCGACATAGCGCCTTTGTCCTTCAGCATAGATCGTATCGAAAGCGAGCGACGACTTGCCCGAGCCGGACAGGCCGGTCATGACAATTAGCTTGTCCCGGGGCAGGTCGAGATCAATATTCTTCAAGTTGTGTTCGCGAGCACCGCGAATGGAAATGTATTTCTGATCGCTCATCACTATTCGCCTTCGAGAGGGCAGCCGTTTGGGAGGGGGAATACTCTCTCGCGAGAGACTGTTCCCTATTTAGTGTGTTTCGTGCGTTTTACGAGACCGCTGTGTTGAATCACCATAGCCATGTTGACATTGCTAGAGCAAGTGATAGAACAAAGAAAGAACAAATTGCGCGGTTATATAGCGCTCCGATGATGTACCGCAAGGCACCGTGAGACAGGTACAACTGCACTCGGCAGTGTCCAGAAGACGTGAGAACACTGCTGACAAATCTGGCAGGAGTGTTGTTGGACTTCGCCCGGGCAGAAGACGGTCGGGGGTGTATATTGTGGATAGCGGGCAATCAGTTGCCCGACATGGCTGCGGCTTCTATATGATAGCGAAAATTTTGAGAACGGGATTTGTGGAGTTTAGATCATGGCAGGCAGTGTCAACAAGGTCATTCTAGTTGGAAATCTTGGCGCTGATCCGGAAGTTCGGCGGCTTGGTTCGGGTGACCCGGTCGTGAATCTTCGTATTGCGACCTCCGAAAGCTGGCGCGACAAGAATAGTGGCGAGCGCAAGGAAAAGACCGAATGGCATAGCGTCGTCATCTTCAACGACGGCTTGGCCAAAGTTGCCGAGCAGTACCTGAAAAAGGGCGCAAAAGTTTATATCGAAGGTGCGTTGCAGACCCGCAAATGGCAGGACCAGACCGGTAATGACCGCTATTCTACGGAAATCGTGCTGCAGAAATTCCGCGGCGAGCTTCAGATGCTCGATTCTCGCGGCGACAATGCCGGCGGCGGACGTTCATTCGACAACAATTCAAGCCGCGGCCAGGTCTCCGACAATGATTACGGGTCCGACTTCGGCCGGTCCAGCGCATCGTCGAGCAGTTCGTCGAGTGCAGGCGGCAATTTTTCGCGCGATCTCGACGACGAAATTCCGTTCTGACCTCGTTGAATATTGCAACGCCTGGTAATGACGGGTGATCTGGGCGTCTATGCCGGGCTTTTCATGGTTGCTTTTATAGCCGCAACCATTTTGCCCATGCAGTCGGAAGCCGCGCTGGCAGGACTTCTGCTTAGTGGCTCCTACTCACCGGTCATGCTGATCGCTATCGCCAGCGTGGGCAACGTGCTGGGTTCCATCGTCAATTGGCTTCTCGGCCGCGGCATAGACAGGTTTCGCGACCGCAGGTGGTTTCCGGCAAGTCAGGCGCAGCTTGATCGCGCCGCATCCTGGTATCACCGCTATGGCAAGTGGACGCTGCTGTTGAGCTGGGCACCGATCATCGGCGATCCGCTGACATTGATCGCAGGTGCCTTGCGGGAGCCGCTGCTCAGTTTCGTGATACTTGTGGCAATTGCCAAGATTGCCCGCTACCTCGTGGTGTTTGCCGTCACGTCGGGCTTTTGACTGCTTTCAAGGATGCATTCTTGCACCCTTGGTAATCTTGTCGACGAGCTTTTTATCGGCGCGCATGGCGATGCCTACGACCTTTGCATCGTCCGGTGCGAATTGTGCAAAGACTGCCCGATTGGCAGCGTCGTGGCCGGTTGAAAACATTTCCTCGATATAGAGGCATGTTCTGACGCCCCGTTCGAGGGAACGGCGATGAATGGTGGAAAGTGTCCCTTGATCGGCAGCCAGCATGATCACAGGCTGGATGGAAAGTGGGTTATAAACGTTTTCAGCCCGATCGCGATAAGGCTCGCCGATCACGTCAGGCGACTGGGCAACAATGCCGCTTGTCAGAAATGCAGTCACGTTCAAAGCTTGCCACGTGGCCATGTCATCTCGCAACACGATTGCAATTTTAGTATCGAACATTGATATGGATCTCCGTCTGTCAGGGAATACTGAACCTATGCAAGACGTTTTAGGTGAAGAGGCTGCTCGTGGTCTTGGACGTTTGTGCGAGCGTCCTGTGCGAGATGCGATACTCTCGGCGCCGCCCCATCCTGGATTGGAGCGCATCGAAGCGCGATTTGCCGGCAACGCTTACGATCTGCACCGGCACGACACCTATGCAATCGGTGTGACATTGCACGGCGTGCAGACGTTCTGGTATCGCGGGGAGCGGCGCCATAGCATGCCCGGGAATATCATCGCGATTCATCCCGATGAGATTCATGATGGCGCTGCGGGCACCGATGATGGCTTGCGGTACCGGATGCTCTATCTGCAACCGGCTCTGGCGCTGGAGTCGCTGGGCCGCCGCCAAGACGCGCTGCCATTCGTTGCCAATCCGGTCATTGCAGACCCGGCGCTATATGGTGCCCTGGCGGCAGTTCTTGGCAACTTGGAAGACCATTTGGACGAATTGCTGGTAGACGATGTCGTGTCGCAACTGACGCAAGGCCTGGCGCGGCATGCCGGGCAACCCGTCAGATCTTTGGACGCTCCGGCCATGCGGCAAACACAATTGGCGCGCGAGTATCTGGAAGAACATGCGCTGCGGCTTGTGAGATCGGACGAACTCGAAGCTGTAAGCGGGCTTGATCGCTACGCTTTATCCCGTCATTTCCGCAGGCTCTACGCGACCAGCCCACACCGCTTCTTGTTGATGCGTCGTTTGCAACGCGCACGAGAGTTGATCATGAAGGGTGAGTCGCTTGCGGGGATTGCCATGGAGACTGGTTTCGCCGATCAAAGCCATTTGAACCGGCAGTTCAAGAAAGCCTTCGGCGTAACCCCGGGGCGTTGGGCGGCGCTGACAGGCGTCGAACTCTAGAGATACCCCGACAAGTCATCCCGGAGCGGCAACTGGCGCAATTGTAGCAGTGTGATTGGTCTGTTAGACAGGTTCTGGTCTGTGCATCGGAGCCTCGCAATGTCAAAAATCCAGACAACACCTCGCGCTAAACACCGCCTTGTCGTCGTAGGAGGAGGGTTCGGCGGCCTGGAGACTGTTTACAGTCTCCGCAATGTCGACCTCGACATCACGATTATCGATCAGCGCAACCACCATCTTTTCCAGCCGCTGCTCTATCAGGTGGCAACGTCGACATTGGCCACATCCGAGATTGCCTGGCCGATCAGGCACCTCGTGCGGAAGTACAAGAACGTCAAGACCTTACTCGGCACTGTCGAAGGCGTCGATACGACCGCCCGCACCGTCTTGACGACCGATGGCGAAGTCATTCCTTACGACACACTGGTGTTGGCGACCGGCGCACGCCACGCCTATTTCGGTCATGACGACTGGGAGCCGTATGCGCCGGGTCTCAAGACGCTGGAAGACGCCACAATGATTCGCAGACGCATTCTGACCGCGTTCGAGAAGGCAGAGCGTGAACCAGACCCCGCCAAGCGCGAGGAATATCTGACCCTGGTGATCATTGGCGGTGGTCCGACCGGAGTGGAGATTGCCGGAACGATTGCCGACCTTGCTCGCGACACGTTGAAAGGCGATTTCCGCATGATCGATCCGGCGACGACGCGTGTCGTACTCATCGAGGGGGGACCTCGGGTCCTGGCTGCCTTCAGTGAAGACCTGTCCGCCTATGCGAAAAGTGCTCTCGAAAGGCTCGGTGTGACGGTGCATCTCGGCAGTCCGGTCACCGAATGTCATGCGGATGGTGTCGAGTTCGGAGGTCGATCGTTGCGTGCCAAAACCATTATCTGGGCGGCTGGCGTGCAGGCATCGCCGGCAGCCAAGTGGCTAGGTGCACCGTCTGATCGAGCTGGCCGCGTGGTCGTCAATGCCGATCTGACGGCGCCGGATCATCCGGAGATATTCGTGATCGGCGACACGGCAACCGTTGCGAACGGCGGCAAGGGAACCGTGCCGGGAATTGCACCCGCGGCCAAGCAGCAGGGCCAGCATATTGCCACTACGATCAAGGCAAGGCTGGACGGCGACGAGACGCCAAGACCGTTTGTATATCGTCACGCCGGCGATCTCGCTACGATCGGCAAGCGCGCGGCGGTCACCGATTTTGGCTGGATCAAGCTCAAAGGCTATCTGGCCTGGTGGCTCTGGGGCCTTGCACATATCTATTTCCTCATAGGTGTCCGCAACCGTTTGGCCGTAGCATTGAGTTGGTTGTGGATTTCCGTGAGTGGTGTGCGCAGTGCCCGGTTGATCACCCAGAGGGATATTGCAGAGGAAATCACCGCGGAGGCGAGTGCAAATTGAGCCAATTGCGCTGTCTTGCTTTACTCGGTTGTCTGATCGTCTCACCTGCCTTGGCAGCGGAAGAGACATGCGGCAAGAGCGAACCGATATTCTCGACGCGAGCAATCGGAGAGGCGCTGCTGGCTTGCTGGCTACGGCCGCACGGGGCTGACGACATGGGCGTGACGCTGCGCTTTGCCTTGCGCCGGGACGGTACTGTCATAGCGTCACCGCGCGTGACCTATAGAACGCCGGGTGGCGACAGGGTGGTGAAAGAGGCGTTCGTTTCTTCAGCCATGGAGACGGTCAACAAAGCCGTCCCCCTGGCCATTTCACCCGAGCTTGGTGAGATCATCGCGGGTAAGCCCTTGACCGTGATTTTCAGCGACGGCGTCGATGTTCGCATAAGTTCGGGATATTAGCGGTCGATCAGCCGTTTACCAGGGTTCTGATACCGTCTGCCACGAACTGAACAGCGAGTGCGGCAAGAATGACCCCCAGGAGCCTGGTCAGTATCGAACGCCCCGTTTCGCCAAGAAAGCGATCGATTCGTTCCGCGAGAAAGAATACCGCATAGCAGGAGGCAATGCAGACCAGGATGATGGCGATCAGCACGAGGCGCGAGGTGGCATCCGCCAGCGTCCCTGCAAGCAGGATGGTCGCGGAAATCGCGCCAGGACCGGCTATCAAGGGTATTGCCAAGGGGAAGGCGGCAATGTTGCGGATGTGATCTTTCGTAATCGCAACCTCGGCACTTTTCTCCTTGCGCTCGTTGCGCCTCTCGAAGATCATCTCGAAGGCAATCCAGAACAGAAGCAGGCCGCCCGCGATGCGGAAAGCGCCCAGCGTGATACCGAACAGCGCCAGGATTTGCGCACCGGCAACTGCAAAAACGGTGAGAACAATGAATGCCGTGAGGCTCGAGCGCAGGGCGACCTGGCTGCGTTCGGCTCGGTTCATGCCGGTGGTAAGTGCCAGAAACAATGGTGCAAGACCCGGCGGATCAATGGTGACCATGAGCGTCACGAAAGCATTGAGGACGGTGTCAGAGTATGCCACGATTTTGCTTTTCTTTTCTGTTTAAAGCTGCACCGACCCTGTCGTTATAGCTGATCCAACCTACCGGATTCGGTACCCAACGTCGAGAAAACTGCAATTCGGCTGCGAAGTTTTTCACCGCATGAGAAGTTCTATTTTATCCCATTGATATAAAAGGGTTTTCAGCTGTGTATTACCGTGCCGTTTGTTGGCTTTTGACTTGAAAAGCCTCTATAAGATCAAAGATTGATTCTATGCGAAAGATGAGTGCCTCGTGTCTGATTTAACTCCACCTCCTGGCTCCGAAGACGATAAATCCGGCCCTTCCTTCGGAATTGAGCCGATTTCCATCATCGAGGAAATGCAGCGCTCTTATCTCGACTATGCGATGAGTGTCATCGTCAGCCGTGCTCTGCCCGATGTGCGCGATGGCTTGAAACCCGTTCACCGTCGCATCCTGCACGCGATGAATGAAATGGGCCTGTCGTGGAACCGGTCCTACCGCAAGTCAGCCGGTGTCGTCGGTGAAGTGATGGGTAAGTACCACCCGCACGGAGACGCTTCGATTTATGATGCGCTGGTTCGCATGGCGCAGGACTGGTCGCTGCGTGATCCTTTGGTTGACGGTCAGGGAAACTTTGGTTCAATCGACGGCGATTCGCCGGCGGCGATGCGGTACACCGAATGCCGTCTGGAAAAGGTCACGGAATCCTTGCTCGCCGATATCGACAAGGAAACGGTCGACTTTCAGGATAATTACGACGGCCGCGAGCAGGAGCCTACGGTTTTGCCGGCGGGTTTCCCGAACCTGCTCGTCAATGGTTCTGGCGGCATTGCCGTCGGTATGGCGACAAACGTGCCACCACACAACCTCGCAGAGGTCATCAACGGTTGCATAGCGCTGATCGACAATCCGGCTATAGAACTGCCGGAAATGATGGAACACATTCCAGGACCGGATTTCCCGACCGGGGGCCTGATCCTTGGCCGTTCCGGTATCTACTCGGCTTACAGCACGGGCCGCGGCTCGATTCTGATGCGCGGTAAGGTCGCTGTCGAAAGCATGCGCGGTGACCGCGAGGCTATCGTCATCACCGAGGTGCCGTATCAGGTCAACAAGGCGACGATGATCGAGAAGATGGCCGATCTGGTGCGTGACAAGCGCATCGAAGGCATTTCCGATATTCGCGATGAATCCGATCGTGACGGTTATCGTGTCGTGGTCGAACTGAAGCGCGATGCCGTCGCTGACGTGATTATCAACCAGCTTTATCGTTTCACGCCACTGCAGTCGTCGTTCGGAGCCAACATGGTGGCGCTCAACGGCGGTAAGCCAGGTCTTTTGAACCTGCTCGATATCCTGCGGGCCTTCGTCAGTTTCCGCGAGGAAGTCGTAAGCCGCCGCACGAAATTCCTGCTGCGCAAGGCGCGTGACCGCGCCCATGTGTTGGTCGGCCTTGCAATCGCCGTCGCGAATATTGACGAGATCATTGCCTTGATACGCCGCGCGCCGGATCCGCAGACGGCACGTGATCAGTTGATGGAACGGCGCTGGCCCGCGAGCGACGTCGCTCCCTTGATCCTGTTGATCGCCGATCCTCGTCACAAGCTGAACGAGGACAATACGTACAATCTTTCAGAGGAACAGGCCCGCGCCATCCTGGACCTTCGCCTGCAGCGCCTGACCGCGCTCGGACGGGATGAGATCGCCGACGAACTCAACAAAATCGGCGTTGAGATCGCAGACTATCTTGAAATTCTCGCTTCCCGTACACGCATCATGGGTATCGTCAAAGATGAGTTGGCAGCCATTCGTGATGAATTTGGTACGCCGCGCCGCAGTGTGCTTACCGATGGTGGTGCGGATATGGACGATGAAGACCTCATCGCCCGTGAAGACATGGTGGTGACGGTAAGTCACGCCGGTTATATCAAACGCGTGCCTTTGGCGACCTATCGGGCGCAACGGCGCGGCGGCAAGGGCCGTTCCGGCGTTTCGATGAAAGACGAGGATTTCGTCACACGGCTGTTTGTCGCCAATACGCACACGCCGATGTTGTTCTTTTCCTCGCGGGGTATCGTCTACAAGGAAAAGGTCTGGCGCCTGCCGATCGGAACTCCGCAATCGCGCGGCAAGGCTCTGATCAACATGCTGCCGCTGGAACAAGGCGAACGCATCACAACGATCATGCCGTTGCCCGAGGACGAGGCAAGCTGGGCAAACCTTGATGTCATGTTTGCCACGACGCGCGGAACAGTTCGCCGCAACAAACTGTCCGACTTCGTTCAGGTCAATCGCAACGGTAAAATCGCGATGAAGCTGGAGGAGGAGGGCGACGAGATTCTCAGCGTCGATACGTGCGATGAATTCGATGACGTCTTGCTCACTGCCGCCGGTGGTCAGTGCATTCGTTTCCCTGTGACAGACGTCCGCGTCTTCGCCAGTCGCAACTCGATCGGCGTCCGCGGCATTACCTTGGCGCCGGGCGATAGGATTATCTCCATGGCTATTCTTGGCCACGTGGATGCGAGCCCTGCAGAGCGCTCGACCTATCTCAAGCAAGCTGCCGCAGAACGGCGCGCCCAGGGCGCTGACGATGTCGAGGAAATCGCACTCGTTGGCGAAGAGGCTACCGATGCAGCAGAACTTACTCCTGAACGCTATGCTGAACTACGCCAACGTGAACAGACGGTTCTTACAGTTAGCGAATATGGATATGGCAAGCGATCTTCGTCGTATGAATTCCGCGTGTCGGGGCGTGGTGGCAAAGGAATACGCGCCACCGATACATCGAAGACGGATGAAATCGGCAAGCTCGTTTCGCTTTTCCCCGTGGAAGCTTCGGATCAGATTCTACTTGTCTCCGATGGGGGACAATTGATCCGCGTGCCGGTCAACGGCATCCGTATTGCAGGGCGCTCCACGAAGGGCGTGACCATCTTCAATACTGCCGATGGAGAAAAAGTCGTGTCGGTCGAGCGGATATCGGAGACTGAAACCGATGAAGTTGAAGCTTCACCTGACGACGAAACCGCCTCACCTGAGGTAGCGACGCCTGACGGCAACTAGTCGTGGCTGCCGTCAGTGATGGCGGCGCGGGTGATAAACCCCAAAACGGGAAGCCTCAAACGGGGATTCCCGTTTTTTGTTTTCTTCGATGATCATGATCAGGGCTGAAATGATCATGGCAACCATCATCGCAATGCTTAGAAGGATAAACATCATTGATCCCTTCGCTTATAAGTTTCCATGATCAGCAACGAGCTAGTCTGTAAATGGTTTCATCTTTTTCATGTCCTGATTAGATGAAGGCGCCTGAATGCTTGGTGAGCTTCTTGTTCATCTGCCGTTCAGGGAATGAATTTCCGGCCATTGAAAGCCCGCAGCAAAAGGGCTAGGACACGCTCATGACAATCGCGATCTATGCTGGATCCTTCGATCCCATCACAAACGGTCACATCGATGTATTGCAGGGCTCGCTCCGGCTTGCCGATACCGTATTCGTCGCGATCGGCGTGCATCCGGGTAAGGCGCCCTTGTTTTCCTTCGAAGAACGCGTTGAACTCATCGAACGCGTTGCCGACGAGGTCTTCGGCAATGATGGCAAGCGGATCAAGGTAATCTCGTTCGACGGTTTGCTGATAGACGCTGCGCGCGAGGTCGAGGCGTCGCTGATGGTCCGGGGACTGCGCGACGGCACTGATCTTGACTACGAGATGCAGATGGCGGGAATGAACGGCAAGATGGCGCCAGAGCTCCAGACGGTGTTCTTGCCGGCCGATCCCGCGGTTCGCACCATTACTGCCACATTGGTCCGCCAGATTGCAGCAATGGGCGGCGATGTCCGGCATTTCGTTCCCGCCCTTGTCGCAGATGCGCTCAAAACCAAATTCAAATCCTGATTCCGGAGACGCTCATGTCCATATTCCGCACAGCACTGATGGTTGCTGCCGTTTCATCCTTGTCGTTGGCCACGCTCAACGTGAGTTGGGCCGACGATGCGAACACAATGACGATCAAGCTCAAGGACGGAGAGGTGAAAGTCGAATTGCTTCCTGATCTCGCGCCGAAGCATGTCGAGCAGATAAAGGCTCTCGCCAAGGAAGGAGCATACGACAATGTTGTGTTCCACCGGGTCATTCCTGGGTTTATGGCGCAGACTGGCGACGTTCAGTACGGCAACACGGAAAAGGGATTCAATGCGCAGGCTGCAGGAACGGGTGGTTCAACGCGCCCGGATTTGCCCGCCGAGTTTTCAAAGGAACCTTTCGTGCGCGGAACGGTTGGCATGGCGCGTGCACAAAGCCCGAATTCTGCCAATTCGCAGTTTTTCATCATGTTCACCGAGTATCCTTCGCTGAATGGCCAATATACCGTCGTTGGCAAGGTCACGAGCGGTATGGATATCGTCGACAAGATCAAGAAGGGTTCGGAAGCAGACAATGGCGCGGTCGAGAACCCTGACAAAATGCTCAAAGTCACCGTTGGGGCAAAAAAGTAATTACGCACTCAGGAAATAGGAGATCGCCGAAAATGGCCTACAAAGACCCAGAAAATACCATCCTGCTTGAAACGACAAAGGGTAGTGTCGTGATAGAGCTTTACCCGGATCTGGCGCCCGGCCATGTCCAGCGTATCAAGGAGCTTGCACGGGAGGGCGCCTATGATGGCGTGGTTTTCCACCGCGTGATCGATGGGTTTATGGCGCAGACAGGCGATGTCAAGTTTGGCAAGCAGGGCGGCAGTTCTTTCAATCCGGCTCGCGCCGGAATGGGCGGTTCTGAAAAGCCTGATCTCAAGGCCGAATTTTCAAATGCGAACCATGGCCGCGGTGCCTGTTCAATGGCGCGTTCGCAGAGCCCCAACTCCGCCAATTCGCAATTTTTCATCTGCTTCGACGACGCGGCGTTCCTCAACCGCCAGTATACGGTGTGGGGACAGGTGATCGAGGGAATGGACAACGTCGACAAGATCAAGCGCGGCGAGCCTGTCCAGGACCCGGATTCCATCGTTTCTATGCGCGTTGCCGCAGACGCCGAATAGGGTCGTAACAAGACATCATGCGCGTTGATCTTTTCGACTTCGATCTGCCGGAAGAGAACATCGCATTGAGACCAGCAGAGCCGCGCGATTCAGCGCGGCTTTTACTTGTGCGCGCGGATGGTGCCGATTTCAAGGACAGCACAGTTCGCAACCTGGGTGATTTTTTGCGACCAGGCGACGCGTTGGTCTTCAACGATACCAAAGTGATACCGGCTCAGCTTGAAGGGTTTCGTGAACGTGATGGGGTGAAGGCACAGATCAGCGCGACCCTTCACATGCGGGCGGGACCGGACCGCTGGAAAGCCTTCCTGCGCCCGGCAAAGCGCGTGAAGGAAGGCGAACGGATCGATTTTGGCCATGGCAACAATGCGTGCCTTCTCGGCTCTCTGCAGGCGACGGTTGCCGAGAAGGGCGATGCGGGGGAAGCGCTGCTGGTCTTCGATTTCAGCGGTGCTGACCTCGACCAGGCGATTGCTGCCGTGGGACATATTCCACTTCCGCCTTACATCGCTTCAAAGCGTGCGGATGATGTTCGTGATCGCGAGGACTATCAGACTGTCTACGCGAAGGAAGAGGGGGCTGTCGCCGCTCCGACTGCAGGCCTGCATTTCACGCCCGAATTGCTGGATGATCTGAAGAAGCGGGGGATCGAAGAGCATTTTGTGACGCTGCATGTGGGCGCGGGTACATTTCTTCCCGTCAAAGCGGATGACACCGCCGATCACAAGATGCATGCGGAGATCGGCATAGTCGACCAATTCACCGCAGATGCGCTCAATGAAGTGAAAGCGCGCGGTGGACGGATCGTTTCTGTGGGGACGACGTCATTGCGTCTACTTGAAAGTGCAACTGACGAAAGCGGCGTGATCCGGCGATGGTCGGGTGCGACGGATATTTTCATTACGCCCGGGTACAAATTTCGTGCGGTGGATATGCTGATGACGAATTTTCATCTGCCACGCTCCACGCTGTTCATGCTTGTCTCCGCCTTCAGCGGGTTTGAGCGCATGCACGCGGCTTACGAATACGCCGTTAAAAATCATTACAGGTTCTATTCCTACGGCGATGCAAGCCTGTTATGGCGATCCACATCATGAACGAGAATTTCCAATTCAAACTGATTGCCACTGACGGCAAGGCCCGCCGCGGTGAAATCACGATGCCGCGCGGCACCGTGCGCACACCGGCCTTCATGCCGGTGGGCACCGGCGGAACCGTGAAGGCGATGTATATGGATCAGGTGCGTGACCTCGGCGCCGACATCATTCTTGGGAACACATATCACCTGATGCTGCGCCCAGGGGCTGAACGCGTAGCGAAACTGGGCGGTTTGCACGACTTCGCCCGCTGGCCGGGCCCGATCCTGACCGATTCCGGCGGATTTCAGGTCATGTCGCTGGCCCAACTGCGCAAACTGACCGAAAGTGGTGTCACGTTCCGCTCCCATATCGACGGCCGCGCCTACGAGATGACGCCGGAACGCTCGATCGAAATCCAGGGCCTGCTTGATTCCGATATTCAGATGCAACTCGACGAGTGCGTTGCCTTGCCATCGACGCCCGCAGACATTCAACGCGCAATGGAATTGTCGCTGCGCTGGGCGGAACGCTGCAAAGCGGCCTTCGGCAACCAGCCGGGCAAGGCCATGTTTGGCATCGTACAGGGAGGCGACATTGCTGACCTGCGTATTCGCTCCGCGCAAGCTCTCAAGAATATGGATCTGAAAGGCTATGCCGTTGGCGGGCTCGCGGTGGGTGAGCCGCAGGAAATCATGCTGGAAATGCTGGACGCGACCTGTCCAGAGCTTCCCGGCGACAAACCGCGCTACCTCATGGGGGTCGGCACGCCTGACGATATCCTTAAATCCGTGGCGAGGGGCATCGACATGTTCGATTGCGTGATGCCGACGCGGGCAGGGCGGCACGGACTTGCCTTCACGCGCCGCGGCAAGGTTAACCTGCGAAACGCGCGGCACGCGGACGATCCGCGTCCGCTCGACGAAGAGTCCACCTGTCCCGCAGCTCGAGATTACAGCCGGGCCTATCTGCACCACCTGGTCAAATCAGGAGAATCGCTTGGCGCAATGCTGCTGACGTGGAACAACCTTTCTTACTATCAGCACCTGATGCAAGGCATTCGCAGCGCGATTGAAGCCGGTAATTTCAATGGTTTCGCGGGAGAAACGCAAGCGGCGTGGGAGCAGGGAGACATAGCTCGCTACGCCTGATCAGGCAGGGACAGGCACGTCGGCCATTTCTGGATCGGCTGGTTCAAACAGGTTCTTCAACCGGTCAATTGCGGCAATCTGCTCGGCCTTGCTGAGCAGACCCATTTCGAACAGTTTCAAGCTGCGCAGTCCTTCGATCGTCAGAAACACCATCATCGCAAGTGTCGGGTCTTCCGCGTTGTCGCGCATACGCTGCAGGAGCTGCTTGTTATACCGGCGGATTGGCTCGAGAAAGCCCGGATCGTTCGCGATGGCTGCAAGAATGCCGGAAGGCTCCGGTTCATTGCAAACGAACTCCGCCCGATAGACAGCGATACAGGCAAGAACGACGCTATTGGGCCCGTGGTTACGAGCCGCTTCCTCTCTGCGAAGCGATTCGTCGAATTCCGAAACATGCTGCTCCACCAGTGCTTCGAGCAATTTGGCCTTGGTCGGAAACGTATATAGCAATCCCCCTTTCGACAGACCCGCTCGCCGCGCCACTGCATCAAGGGAGAGGTGAACAGGGCCCACTTCCTTGGCGATTTCGGCTGCCGCCTGCAAAATCTTGTCTTTTGTAGAAAGGGTATCAGTCGTCATTCTAGCGCTTTCGGTGTAAGGGAACTATCAGTCCATATTGACATTACCGTCCGGACGGTACAGTACATTGCGCGTGGCCATCAAGTCCACACGATTTAACTTCATCTGACAGGCTGGCAGACTTCTTTGCTGGCCATTGTTTTGTTTCGGAGCCGTCTTTCCATGATTAAGCGCTACATTGCACCCCTAATCGTTCTGGTCCTGGTCGTTGTGCTCGGTGGACTGGTGTGGACAAAAGCTCCGGAGTTCAAGGGTTACGTGCTGCCCACCGCGGCCGGCATCCTGGTGTTCGTTGGATTGATCTGGCTGCTGTTCCCCAAGATCAAGCGCTACATGATGCCTGCGATCATTCTCATCCTCGTCGTGGCTGTTGCTGGCGGGCTGGTGTGGTTCAACTTCTTCAGGGACTCGATGATCAAGCAGTTCTTTGCGACGATGCAGCAGCCTGCAGCGCCCGTCTCGACATACACGGTCAAGCCGGGTGAATGGATGCCTGAGATCGAGGCGATTGGTACGCTAAGCGCGATCCAGGGTGTCGAACTGTCCGTAGAGGTTGCCGGTATCGTCAAGGACATTCCGTTCAAGGCCAACCAGATCGTGGAAAAGGACGCGCCGCTCCTGCAGCTCGACGATGCTATCGAGAAGGCGGACATCGTTGCCGCCCGCGCGCAGGATGTACTCATGGATCAGACGCTGGCACGTGCCCGCACGCTGAATACACGGGGTGTAGGTGCCGTATCCGCAGTCGACGAAGCGCAATCTGCATCATTGGCGAAAAAGGCCGAAATCGCCAAGTTGCAGGCTGTCATGGACCAGAAACTGTTGAAGGCGCCGTTCAGGGGCACTGTCGGCATTCCGCGCATCGAACTTGGCCAATATCTGCCCATAGGAACGGTGGTCGTATCCTTGCAGGATCTCACGACGATGCGCGTCGACTTTACCGTGACGGAACAGGTCCTCAACCAGGTCAGGATCGGCCAGCCCATCAAGCTTGGCCTGACGGACAGCGACATCAACTATGACGGCAAGATTACAGCGATCGAACCCAGAATAGACCCGGCGACCCGGCTCGTCTCGGTTCGTGCGCAGGTAGACAATTCCGAAGGGGAGCTTCGCCCAGGTCAGTTCTCGCAGGTGCGGGTAACACTGCCGAGAGAAGAGAATGTCTTCACGCTGCCGCAAACGGCGCTCGTTTCGAGCCTCTATGGCGACTACGTCTTTGTCGTTCGTCCTGCTCCCGCCGAGGATAAGCCGGCAGATGCGGCAAACACTGCCGACGCCGCTAAACCCGCCGAGACGAAAGCGGCCGAGCAGCCGGCGAATGGCGACAAAAAGGAAGAGAAGCTCACAGTGGCGCAGGTGTTCGTCACGCCGGGACGCCGTTCCGGTCTGGTTGTGGAAATAACCAAGGGCCTCAAGGATGGCGACATTGTCGTGACAGCGGGTCAAAACCGCTTGAGCCCCGGTGCAGCGGTCAAGATCGCCAATGACGTGAACCCCGCCAATAAAACAGAATCAGGACTGCCAACAAAATGAACTTCTCGGACATATTCATTCGCCGTCCTGTTCTGTCGACGGTTGTCGCTCTGATGATCATCTTGCTTGGTGCGCAGGGGCTGGTGAACCTTTCCGTGCGTCAGTATCCAAAGGTGGAAGAGACGGTCATCACCATCAAAACCGCCTATGCGGGGGCCAGCGCCGACCTGATGCAGGGATTCATTTCTGCCCCGATCGCAAAGGCTGTGACCACGACGGAGAACATCGATTATGTGACGTCCTCTTCCGCACCGTCATCGAGCACGGTGACGGTGCAGATGAAGCTGGGTGCAAACCCGGATGCCGCATTGACCGAGGTCATTTCGAAGGTCAACCAGGTGCGTGGCGATCTCCCTGAAGAAGCCGACGATCCCGTGATCACCAAGGGCACGGGGCAGGATTTCGCGACCATGTACCTGGCTGTCCAGAACCCGAACATGACCAGCGAGCAGATTACCGAATACCTGGAACGCGTCATTCAACCGCGCATGTCGACGATCCAAGGTGTTGCCGACGCCCAGATATTGGGCGGTCAGGTGTTCTCGATGCGCGTGTGGATCGATCCGATCAAGCTTGCTGCCCGCAAGACGACTGCGTCTGAAGTTCTCACGGCGATCAACCAGTCGAATTTCCTTTCGGCGCCCGGCAAGATCGAGAATCTCTACAATGCCTCTCCAATCACGTTGAAGACAACGCTGCAGACGCCCGAGGCCTTCGGCGCGATGCCAATCAAGTCCGATGGCGACAACATCATTCGTCTGCGTGACGTTGCCCGGGTTGAGCTCGGTGCTGTCAACAAGGACACAATCGTCAGCTTCAACGGGTCCAGCGGTACATTCCTTGGTATCTTCCCGACGCCTGCCGCCAATCCTATCGACATGACCGCTGCAGTTCGCAAGGAATTGCCTTCAATTCAGGCAAGCCTCCCCGAAGGCATGCGGCTCTACATGGTTTACGACTCGACCGAACAGATCAGCTCGTCGATCGAGGAAGTGTTCAAGACCATCGGCGAGGCGGTACTCATCGTCGTTGCCGTTATCCTGCTCTTCCTCGGGTCTTTCAGGTCGGTTATCATTCCGGTCGTCACCATCCCGATCTCTCTGATTGGTGTCTGCTTCTTCCTGTTCCTGCTCGGATATTCAATCAATCTGCTCTCGCTTCTCGCGATGGTCCTCGCCATCGGTCTCGTCGTCGACGACGCGATCGTGGTTCTGGAAAATATCCACCGTCATATCGAGGAGGGGTTGAAACCGTTTGATGCCGCGCTGAAAGGCATGAGGGAAATCACCGGTCCGATCGTGGCCATGACCATCACGCTTGCAGCAGTGTTCGCGCCGCTCGGATTTACTGGTGGTTTGACCGGCTCACTGTTCCGCGAATTCGCTTTCACGCTTGCCGGCGCGGTGATCATCTCCGGTGTCGCAGCCTTGACCGTCTCACCCATGATGTGCGCGCTGTTGCTGCGGTCAGGCGGTCACAGCCGTTTTCAACGCATCGTCGACCGGAGCTTCGGCTGGCTGGAAGGCGCTTACGAAAGGCGTGTTGCGGGCTCCTTGAACTTCCGCTTCGTAACATTGTTCACCGTGATTGCGCTTGTCGCCTTGACTGGATTCCTGCTTACGAAGACAAACTCCGAGCTTGCTCCTGAAGAAGATTCAGGCGCCTTGTTCGCTATCGTCAACGGTCCGCAATACGCGACATCACAGTACACCAAGCTCTATGCGGATCAGATCGATGCCTTGACCAAGGATTTGCCGGAGCTGAAAACCCGCTTCAACATCCTGGGCTTCGGCACGACCAACTCTGCCTTCGCCATCTGGGTGTTCAAGGACTGGTCGGAACGCACCAAGTCGCAGGCGCAGCTCAAAGAGGAACTGCAAGGCATGATCGGACCGCTTGCCGGTGTCGAGGCCTTCATTTTCGCGCCTCCTGACTTGCCGGGTACCGGAGGCGGACTGCCGATCTCGATCATTATCCAGTCGACTGGACCAGCCGACAAGGTGTTCGAGGTTGCGGAAGAGATCAAGAACAAGGCTCAAGCCTCGGGACAGTTCATCATCGTGCAGAACTCCCTATCGTTCAATGCGCCGCAGGTAACTGTCACAATCGATCGTGACCGTGCGTCGGCGCTGGGTGTGCCTGTCAGCGATATCGGGCAGACGCTTGGACTGCTGGTCGGCGGGGGCAAGATCTCGAAGTTCGATCGAGATTCCAACAGCTACGACATCATTCCCCAAGTGCCGCAGGACTATAGGTCAAATCCTGAAAATCTCGGCCAGTATTTCGTCAAGAGTGCATCTGGCGAGATGGTTCCGCTGTCTGCCGTCATCAAGGTTACGCAGAATGCTTCGCCAGCCGCCATCGAGCAGTTCAACCAGCTGAATTCGGCGACGATTTCGGCCCTGCCGCTGCCCGGCGTTACTACGGGCCAAGGTCTGCAAACAGTCATAGATACGGCGCGTCCCTTGATGCCGGACGGGTTCTTCATGGACTATTCCGGCCAATCGCGGTTGGAAATCGAGCAGGGAAGCACGATCCTGATCGCATTCATGCTGGCCGTTGTCGTGATCTACCTGGTGTTGGCCGCGCAGTTCGAAAGCTTTCGCGATCCGTTCATCATCATGATGTCGGTGCCGTTGTCGATCTTCGGTGCGATCGTACCGCTGAACCTCGGGTTGGGGACTCTCAACATCTATACCCAAGTTGGTCTGATCACACTCGTGGGGCTGATCACCAAACACGGTATCCTGATGGTGGAATTTGCCAATCAGCAGCGTGAGTTGCACGGAGTATCGCGGCATGACGCGATTATCCTGGCGGCAAAAACGCGGCTACGCCCAATCCTGATGACGACCGCGGCTATGGCACTTGGTGTCATACCTCTTATTACGGCAACTGGTGCGGGCGCTGCGGCGCGCTATTCGATCGGACTGGTGATCTTCTCCGGGATCATTGTCGGAACAATCTTTACCCTCTTTGTGGTGCCGATGTTCTACACATTCATCTCCAAGAAGGATGAAATGGTCGAAGCGACGCGGCAGATTCCCGATGCGGGAGGCGCGACGCCACAGGTGAGCCACACATAACTTGGTCCATATAGCCAAACGAAAGCCCCCGAACCTGATGGCTCGGGGGCTTTTTTGTTACGTCAAAGTCAGGCTCGTTTGACGGCGCGAAGCACAACAAGAAGAATGACCGCTCCGATCGTTGCGGCAATAATTGCGCCGAGGATGCCGCTGCCGAGCGAGATACCCAGCCTCGGAAAAAGGTAACCCGCGATGAAGGCACCGATAACGCCGACCACCAGATCTCCGACGAGGCCAAACCCGCCTCCTCGAACGAGCTGGCTTGCAAGCCATCCCGCTACCAATCCCACCAGAAGAAAAACAATAAGACTTTCTCCGCCCATAGCTAGTTCTCCACAAACCGGTTTGCTGGAACATATCCAAGTGGACTATGTCCATTCGACTTTTATGCGTTCATAGAACGCACGGCGCAGTAGATGCTTCACCGGCCCGGGTTGCTGATCGATGCACTGGCCAAGAGAATCACCCGACTGATGTTACGACGCGATGTTGGATTCGAATAACGAAAGTTCGCAAATGGGATTATGGACTAGCGATGTTCAAAACTACACCGGCTGCAGTTTCCCACGGCCGGCATAGTTCGATGAATGATAGTTGTCCTGCAGTTATTCTGCAGGTGCGGGAGAAGCTGGAGCAGAAGTATCCGGCTGTTTCACAGCCTTCTTCTTGGCCGACATCTTGTGCACCTTCTTCACATGTTTCGGAGACTTTTTCATGGTTGTTGCAGTCGCTTCGGGGGAGGTCGCTGTTGCTGCAGGGGCGGCACTTGCGGTGGAAGCGACAACTGGAGCCGAGACAGCCATGGCAACGGCAAGGCCGAGAGCTGTATAGAGGGACTTTTTCATTGATCAGTTTCCTTTCGATGCGGGCCTATCGGATAACGCCAGTCAATCGACCGGCTGCACACCAAGCAGCTTCAAAGCCTGGGCATACGATCTGATCCCCTGCGCCTGTTTGTTGCTTGCGCAGAATCTCGTTCCCGTTTTCTGAAGTGCTTTCGCCTTGGCTGCCCGTTTCGCCTCGGCGTGTTCGGTAATCGCGTGTTGAACCTGTTGCTGGAGCTTGCCGCATAGTTCTGCGCGGGTAAGCGTCTCCTCGGCCATCGACGGTTCGACTGCTGCGATAACGAGCGTTGCGCTCGTCAGGACTATTGCCGAAATGGCCGATATATTTCGCTTGAGAGCCATTTGAGTTTCGATAAATCCTGATTAGACCAGCCAGTGTCTTTGGCCCCCCATGTATCTGGCATGAGTGTTGCCCGCGTTTTTCTGGCTTGTGGTGTTTTGTTTCTCCTCTGTAACAAGGCCGGGGCGACAGAATTTTGCCGCATGGCCGGGTCATTGAATTTTGTGGGGCCAGCGTTCAAATCCCGAAGAATTGCGTGGCTTTCCAAGGTGGTTCATGCATTAGAACAATCAGTAGAACGTGCGGACTGGTTTGCTGCACTTCGATTGGTGTCAGGAATGAGCATGAAATCGGAAGCGCATATTCTGATCGTCGACGACGACCAAGCGATTCGAGATTTGCTGCACGACTTTCTGAAGAAGCGGGGAATGCATGTTTCGGTCGCGCGCGACGATGACGAAATGCAGGAAGTTCTTTCTCGCACGCCCATTGATCTTCTCATCCTGGATGTGATGCTTCCGGGAAAGAGCGGGATGGAAATCTGCAGGGACATTCGAAAGCACTCCCGCATCCCCATCATCATGCTGACGGCGGTCACGGAAACCACCGATAGGGTGGTCGGGCTCGAAATGGGTGCGGACGACTATGTGTCAAAGCCCTTCGACCCAAGGGAGTTGCTGGCGCGTATTCGCGCAGTGCTGCGCCGGCTCGATACATCGAGCGCCGAGCGCCGCCTTGAGCCCTCGGTCTACCATTTCGCCGGTTGGACGATGGACTGCTCGCGGCGCCGGCTTGTATCTCCAGACGCGGTGCGCGTCGAACTGACAACGGCCGAGTTCAATCTCCTGGAGACGTTGGTCAAGAGCACACAGCGCATGTTGAGCCGCGACCAACTGCTGGAACTCGTGGGCAATAGCGCCGCCTATGGTTATGATCGAAGTATCGACATTTTGATCAGCCGCCTTCGCCGGAAGATGGAAGATGATTCCAGGTCGCCAAAACTGATCTCGACGATCCGTGGCGGCGGATATCAGTTCCTTCCCGAAGTCAGCACCGAATGAAACGGTTGCTGCCTCAGTCGCTGCCGAGCTGGATCTTGCTCATCCTGATTGCCGGTCTGCTTACCACGCAGATCGCGACACTATCGATCGTCTCTCGCGATCGAACCGAAAACAACGATGTACTCGAATTATTTCGGCTGAGCGAGCGAGCCTATACGCTCGTCAAGGTTCTTCATGCGGCAGCGCCATCCGACCGCCTGCTTCTTGCGAGCGCGCTGTCTAACACTGCAAATCCACTTTCCATGTCCGACGAGCCCACCGTAACATCGGCTATAGCATCCGACGATAGTTTGGCCGAGCTTGAAGATGTGCTGGTGGCGCGATTGTCCGCATTCGGTGTCACTGACGCCCGCATTCGCCGCGTGTCGAACCGGATATCCAGCGGTCCGGAAAAGAGCCCCAGCGCACCTGATCCGGATGTCGGAATTGTAGAGCGGCAGCTTTCTGACATTGCCGAGAACTTCAGTCAGAGCGCCGGACTCACGGCCTCGATCAAGTTCAAGGACAATCAATGGCTGAACTTCTCGACTTCTATAGCGCCGGAGCCACCAATCTTCACCGTGCAGACGGTGCCATTGTTTGGCGCGGTTGCGTTGGTGGTAATCGCAATGTCGATCTGGGCAACGCGCCGATTGACGGCGCCTTATCGTGCCCTCGAAAGAGCGGTCAAGCGTATAGGCGAGGATGTGAAATCGCCACTCCTTCCCGAGTTCGGCAGCAGCGAATATAGATTGGCCGCGCGTGCAGTAAACGCCATGCAATTGCAACTCAGAGAATATGTAGCGGACCGCGAGCAGCTGGCCGCGGCGCTCGCCCATGACCTGCGCACGCCGCTAACCCGAATTCGCCTGCGTCTCGAACTGTTGCGAAAATCCCCGCTGCGTCAGTCGCTTACCCATGATCTCAACGATATCGAAGCCATATCCCGGTCCGTTATCGATTTCGCCACGTACGAAATTGTTGATGAAGAGCAGGAAAGGATCGACTTCTGGTCGTTGGTCGACTCGATTGCCGATGGTTTCCCGCAAGCATCGTTTGACGGGACGGCCCAAGCGTTGCGCGGACTGATCTGTGTGGGTCGTCCGATTGCTCTACGGCGGTGTGTCACCAACCTCGTAAACAACGCGGTGACCTATGGCGAGAGGGCCCATATCAGTCTTAAAAAAAGCGGTGCCGACATTTTGCTTACTATTCGTGACCAAGGGCCAGGGATTCCTCAGGCGAAACTGAACCAGGTGTTCCAGCCGTTCCGGCGCGTCGATGATTCACGCAATCGTCAGACGGGAGGCTTTGGCCTCGGACTGACAATTGCCCGCAACATCGCACGGCGCAGTGGAGGAGACATCACGCTTTGCAATGAGCCGGAAGGTGGGCTGAGAGCAGAATTGCGCATACCGCTCGCAGCTTGAGTCCCGTGGGCAAAACTTCAGTCGACGGTACCGACGACTGCCACGCAGTCACCCGGCTTGACCAGCCCGGGAAAATGCCGTGCGGCGAGGAGCCCGTTCATCCTTGCCGGGATTTCAACGGGTGCAATACCGGTGCGGCCTATGGGGTGAATTCGGGCGATAACCTGCCCCTCGGCGACACTTTGACCAAGATCAATCATTGTTTCTATCATTCCTTCATCCTCGGCAAAGGAGAAGCAATCGCCTGACGGCATATCGAGCCAGCGCGTTTCGCGGTGCTCGATCCGGCCGCCAACGATTCCGGCATGCCGCAGCACATTCATTGCGCCGCGCTTTGCGATTGCCACGGTTTCCGCCCGGGCGGTACCGCCGCCGCCTAGTTCCGTGGTGACGAAGACCTTGCCCAATTCTTCGACAGTTGTGTCGTACATGCCAACTGCATCGATCTCCAGCATGCGCATCGACCAGGGTGCCGAGAACGCTCTGACGGCATCGAAGCCCTTCGCCTCCTGCACCTTGTTTGGCAGAATATGGGCCGCGGCAAAGGGCACGAAATCCAGAGTTTTGCCACCAGAATGGAAATCGAGGACAACATCAGCGCGCGGTAGCAGTTCACGGGTGAAGTAGTCGGCGATCTTCTCGGTTACCGTGCCATCCGGCCTGCCGGGATAGCTGCGATTCATATTGCCCTTGTCGATCGGCGATGTGCGCGTTCCGGCGCGAAATGCCGGATAGTTCATCGCCGGCACAATGATCACCGTGCCGCTGACATTGCCGGGGTCCAGCGTCCTGGCAAGGTCGAACAATGCAATCGGGCCCTCGTATTCATCGCCGTGGTTGCCGCCCGTGAGAAGCGCAGTCGGCCCAGTGCCATTGCGGACGACCGCGATGGGGATCATCACAGAACCCCAGGCAGAATCGTCGCGACTGTAGGGCAGGCGCAAAAATCCGTGCTGAACACCCTGTTTGTCCAGGTCGATAGTCGGCACAATTGGCGAGGGCCGAAGTTTATCTGATTGCATGGCGGCCTCAGTTCTTGACGAACAGCTTGCGCGGCACGTTGGCAAGGCATTCGACGCCAGTGTCCGTGATCAAAATACTTTCCGTGATTTCCAGTCCCATGGTTTCAAGCCAGAGGCCCGTCATGAAGTGGAAGGTCATTCCCGGCTTAAGCTCGGTCTTGTCACCGGGGCGCAGGCTCATGGTGCGTTCGCCCCAGTCAGGCGGATAGGAGATGCCGATTGGATAGCCCGTACGGTTATCCTTTACGATGCCATATTTTTTGAGAACGCCGAAGAAGGCGTTGGCGATATCCTCGCAGGCATTACCGGGTTTTGCGGCGGCAAGACCGGCTTCCATGCCTTCGAGAGTGGCTTTCTCCGCGTCGAGAAATTCCTGAGTGGGCTTGCCAAGAAACACTGTGCGCGAGAGTGGAACGTGATAGCGGTTGTAGCAGCCTGCAATCTCGAAGAAAGTGCCTTCACCGACCTTCATCGGCTTGTCATCCCACGTAAGGTGTGGGGCTGATGCGTCCGCACCAGATGGAAGAAGCGGCACGATTGCGGGATAATCGCCGCCAAAATTTTCTGTTCCTCGAATTCCTGCGTCATAAATCTCGGCAACCAGATCGCATTTGCGCATGCCCGGCTCGATCTTGTCGACGATACGTTGATGCATGAGCTCGACGATGCGCGCGGCCTTGCGCATGTACTCGATTTCAGTCGGGCTTTTCACTGCACGCTGCCAGTTTACCAAGGCTGTACCATCAACGAAACGGGCGTTCGGCAGATGCTTCTGCAGCGACGCGAAAGCAGCGGCTGAGAACCAGTAATTATCCATCTCGACGGCAATGGTGAGTTTGTCCCAACCGCGCTCGGCAATGATCTTCGACAGATAGTCCATCGGATGGCGTTCGGTGGACTGAACATAATTATCCGGGTAACCGATGATGTTGTCATTGGAGAGATAAGCCGTGCGCTTCGCGCCGTTGGCATCCTGGCCGCGGCCATACCAGATCGGTTCGCCTTCCGGCGGTATCATCACGGCCTGGTGCACATAGAAGGACCAGCCATCATATCCCGTCAGCCAGGCCATATTGGACGGATCGCTGCAAATCAGAAGATCAATGCCACGCTTCTGCATTGCCGCGCGGGTCTTCAACAATCTTTCGGCAAATTCCTGCCGGGTGAACTTGAGATTCGGCTCAGTCATAATGTTTCCTCATGCTGGGGCAGCGCCCGTATCAACTTTCGAAATTTGTCCCGGCATTCGCTTCTCGAGCGCGATCACGGGCGAGGGTGGCGATGGCGGTATCCTGAACCCCGGTTCCGGTCAGGTCGGCAATCGTGATCGCCTCTGCTGACGGCCTGCCTTTTGCCGAACCGGCGATGATGAAGCCGAGTTCGGAGAAGATCGCGTCGGTCTTTACCAGACCGGATTCGATCGCATGATGCAGTTCGCCGAGTTTCCGCGTTTGGCTCAGACTGTCAGCGACGTAGAGATCAGCTTGGGCGATGATGGCGGGGTCGAGCTCGTTCTTGTGCTCGGCATCTGAACCCATGGCGGTGATATGCTGACCAGGCTGCAGCCAGGTCGATTTCAGGATTGGCTCGGATGAAGGGGTGGTCGTCACGATGATATCTGCGCCGCGGACCGCATGTTCGGGGTCAACCACAGGGGTCACCAGGAAGCCGAGCTTCTTCGTCAATTCGTGCGCTGCCCCTCGAGCTTTGTCGCTATCGCGCGCCCAAATGCGGGCTTCCGTGATGGGGCGGATGAGTGTCAAGGCCTCAAGCTGCAGGCGCGCCTGAACGCCGGCCCCGAATATAGCAGCGACACTGGATGAGGGTCGCGACAGATGTTTTGCCGCAACCGCGCCCGCCGCTGCCGTCCGAACATCGGTAAGATAGCCATTGTCGAGCAGCAACGCTTCGACCAGACCGGTACGACTGCTGAGCAGAACCATCATGCCATTGACACTCGGCAGTCCCAGTTTGGGGTTATTGAAGAAGCCCGGGCTGATCTTGATGGCAAAGCCGTCGATACCGGGAACATAGGCGGTTTTCACATCGACCTCGCCGCGATATTCCGGGATATCGAGCCGCATGATCGGTGGCATGGCTACGGCTTTGGTCGCCAGTGCGTGGAATGCAGTCTCGACGCATGCAACGGCATCAAGGTCGAGGGTCACGACGCTGCGCAATTCCGCTTCCGTCAAAATGGTCATGCGGGGCATGGGATGGCCTTTGCGTTGATGCCTGCGCAGACAATGCGCCGGTGCTGATTCATATCGACATTACGACCGCTGAGAACGGCGACGACTGGGCCCCTTGCCTGCACCTTCCCCGCCAGCAGGGCGCCGATGCCAACGGCCGCGGCACCTTCGATGACCTCGCGCTCCTGCATATAGGCGTGAGCCATGCCGGCAGCGATTTCGTCCTCGGAGAGCAGGATCACATCGTCGAGCAGGTCGCGGACCATCGCGAAAGTGAATTGGTTTTCGAGACCGATCCCTCCGCCCAGGGAGTCCGCCAGGCTCTCGCTTTCCTCGACGATTACAGGCTTACCCGCGTCGAGGCTGGCGCGCATCGCTGCGCCGCGATCCATTGATACACCAATGATCTTCGTAGCCGGCCGTCTGGCCTTGATTGCCGCCGCAACGCCCGAGGCCAGACCGCCACCCGATACTGGAACGAGGACCGCTTCGAGGTCCTCGACGTCTTCGATAATCTCAAGGCCAAGGGTACCCTGTCCGGCAATGATTGCGGCATCGTCAAATGGCGGCAACATGATCAGCCCGGCTTCCCGTACAAGCCTATCGACTTCCTCCTGAGCATCATCCTGCGATTTGCCGATGATGCGGATATCGGCGCCAAGGCGGCTTATTTCTGCGATCTTGTTTTCCGGAACGAGGCGCGACATACAGATCACCGCACGGATTCCTTCCAGACGAGCGGCGTAGGCGAGCGCGCGCCCATGATTTCCAGTAGAAGCTGCGATCACCCCGCGCTGCTTTTCCGCGGCAGAAAGATGGCTTAGTGCATTTGTCGCGCCGCGCAGCTTGAAACTGCCCGTAGTCTGGCGATGTTCGAGCTTGAGGTAGACCGGTTGTCCGAACTTCTCCGACAGGGATGATGAGTGGACCATCGGCGTTGCCACGATCTTGCCTTCAAGCGCATGGCGTGCCTTCTCTATATCGGCAATGGTCACCAATCGGTCAGTCATGACTTACCAACCGGCCATTGACTGGGTCATCAGGCTGCCCCATTCCGGACGAGGTGCGAGATCGTCGCATATGCGCAACGTCGCCCATGCAGTCGCAAGATTGCTACTGACAACCGGTTTTCCAATCGCCTGTTCGATTGCGAGTGCAATGCCCGCTGCCCGCAACGCCGTGCATGAAATGAACAGTGCGTCCGCGTCGATTGCCGTAACCTCCCTCGCAGCGGAAATCAGCGATTGAGGGCTGATGCGGGCCATCTCCCGATCATCATCGAGGCCAAAACAGGTAAAGCTCGCAATGTCGAAACCCTTGGCTGCGAAGTAGTTCGCCATAGGCGTGCTTGTTTCTATTGTATACGGTGTGAGAATGCTGATGCGCTTCGCATCGAGGGCCTGCAGCCCGCGCACGGCTGCCAGCGGCGGTGTCACGACAGGGACGGCAGGCTTGGCGCGGTTGATCGCAGCTTCTATCTCGTCATCTCCAATGACCACCGAAGCCGACGTGCAGGAATAGCAGATGACATCGAGGTCTTCGTCCGGCAGGATCAAGCTCGCGCAATCGGTGAGAGCAGGCTGCATTCGCCGCAGATTTTCGGGTGTGGTCGGGTTCGCATAGGGGACCCGCGCCGTATAAACGCCGACGCGTTTGCTGGCCACCATGCGCTGGAAGTCCGGTTCGGTCGTGTGATCGGTGGCGAGAATGACCAGTCCGACACGCTTGGCTAAAGGACGGTCATCAAAATCCAGTGCCATGGCGGTTTGGCGGATCGCAGGAAAAGCATCCATCATTGTGTCCTCAATCGATCCTGCCGTATCGGCGTTCCAGCCAGCGCAGCCCAACGACGGAGATCAGGCTGATGACGAGGAAGAACGCTCCGACGAGCGTGATCGGTTCAATGTAGCGGTAGTTGTAGTTGGCGATGCTTCGCGCCTGATTCATCAATTCAAGCACCGTGATCGCAGACAGAAGCGGTGTCTCCTTGAACATGGCGATGAAGTAATTGGCGAGGGCAGGGATCATGGGCGGCAGTGCTTGCGGCAGGATGATCTGCGTCCATGTTTGCGTGGAACTGAGGTTGCATGCTCTCGCAGCTTCCCATTGGCCGCGCGCAACATTGTCGATACCCGCGCGATATACTTCCGCTGTATAGGTTCCATAGTGAAGTCCGAGACCGATAACGCCCGCCACGAGCGGCGACAGCGTGATTCCGAGGTCGGGTAGCACGTAGAAAATGAAATAGAGCTGGACGAGCAAGGGCGTGCCGCGGATAAATTCAGCGACGAAGCCCATCGGCCTCGCGATCAGCTTGTTCTTCGATCGCCGGATGATGGCGATGGCCAGCCCGACGATTGCGGCCAGTACATATCCAAGTACCGTCGCGAGAATCGTGATCTTCACGCCCTCAACCAGGGTCGGAAGTATTTGAATGACGAAGGCCCAATCCCATTCCATCGCGGCCCCCTATGTTCTCATGCCGTCAAGGCCGCGCGTCAGACGACGCTCGAGGCCCCGGATGGCAAAGGAGATGACGCAGGCGATGGCAAAATAGAGAATGAGAATTGTCAGGAACGGAAACAGCGTGCTGCCAGTCTGTGCCCGGACGACTTGGGCCTGAAACGTCATGTCCGATAACGAGATGAGAGAAACCACTGCCGATGCTTTGAGAAGTTCGATAGCATTGTTGCCAAAGGTAGGCAGCATCAGCACGAACGCCTGCGGCAGAATAACGTGGCGAAGACCCTGCCAGCGATTGAAATTGAGCGCAGTGCAGGCCTCGTATTGTTCTTTGCCAATGGATTTGATGGCGCCGCGCACGACTTCCGCAGCGTAGGCCCCAACATTGAGGCCGAGTGCGAGAACGCCAGCCTGCAAGGGTGTCAGTGTGAAGCCGAAAAGCGGGAGCACGAAATAAGCCCAGAAGAGCTGGACGAAAATCGACGTTCCCCGGAAAAACTCGATATAGGCTGTCGCCAGCCAGCGCACAGGCGCAATATGCGACAGCCTGCCGAGACCCGCCAGGAATGCCATCACGAGCGCCAGCGCCGAACCCATCAGCGTCAGCTTGATGGTCACGACGGCACCATCGAGAATGAGTTGCAAATAGCCGGCCCATTGGCCCATCGCTACGCCACCTTTGCTAGAATTCACTGAACATGCGACCGCTTCGCTGGCATGCGAAGCGGTCGAAGCGTCGCTCGACTATTTCGCGGCACAAAGCTTTTCGCGGGTGGTCGACATTGCTGCCTGCGCCGAGAAGCCATAGGGCTCGATGATCTTGGCGAACTCGCCCGACGTCTTCATTTCGGCGAGAACCTTGTCGAACTCATCGCGAAGCGCCGTGTCGCCCTTTCTGAAGGCTGCGCCATCGCAATAGACCGGAGCACCCTGAACGGGAGCAACGACCTCAAGATTGGGATCATTGGCTTTCTTGACGAGGTCGTTGATCGAAAGCACAGGCAGCGAATAAGTATCGATACGGCCGTCCTGCAGCATCTTCAGGCCGCTTTGACCGTCCGGTACAACAATCACGCGCTCACGCGGCACACCGGCCTCGAGTGCAAGACGCTCTTCGGTGCCCCCGCCTGGTGCGCCGATGGTTGCCTTCTCGTCCTTGGCTATATCGGCATAGCTCTTGAAGCCCTTCGGGTTGCCCTTTTTGACAAGGAACGCTTCCGCATCGCAAAGGATCGGCTCGGAATAGGCCACGGCATTGCAGCGCTCCGGCTTCATGAAGAGACCGGCAGTGACAACATCATGACGCCCGGCCTGAAGGCCCGGGATCATTGCGCCATATTCCGAAATCGAGGCGACCACATCGTTGACGCCGAGCTTCTTGAATACTGCACGCGCAACGTCGGGAGCAGCACCCGAAACGGTGCCATCAGCCTTGACGGCCGTGAATGGGGGTTCGTTGGCAATGGCGATACGGGCGAAACCCTGCGCCTTCAGCTTGTCGAGTGCTTCGTCCGCTTTGGCGGGCGAGGACGAAACGACGGCAGAAAGTGCCACCGCCCCAAGCAATGCGTTGATGGTCAATAGTTTAGTCATGTTCCCAACTCCTTTGGTTTTTCTTGTGTTGCAAATCGCCAGGGTTCCCGTCTTCAGACGCGGTGACCGGCGGCGATGATCTTTTTCAGGAAGGCCTGTGTCCTTTCCTGTTTGGGATGGCGGAAGATTTCGTCCGGTTTGCCGTCCTCGACGATGCGCCCGCGATCAAAGAAAAGAACACGGTCGGCAAAATCATGGGCAAAGCCCATTTCGTGGGTCACCAGAAGCATTGTCATGTCGGTCTCCCGGCAAAGCTTCCAAAGAACGTTAAGGACTTCCTCGACCAATTCAGGATCGAGCGCGGAGGTGACCTCATCGAAGAGCATTATCTTCGGTTTGAGTGCGAGCGCGCGGGCAATGGCGACGCGCTGCTTCTGTCCGCCGGACAATTGCGAAGGCATGGACTTCGCCTTGTCGGCGAGCCCTACCATATCGAGCAATTCCATCGCATGGCGCTCTGCATCCTTGCGTGCCACGCCTTTCGTCAGCATCGGTGCAAGCGTTACATTGTCGAGCACACATTTATGAGGGAAGAGATTGAATAGCTGAAACACCATGCCGATTTTCTCCCGCATCTTGTGCAGATGCGTATCGTCGGCCGGTTGCAACTTCCCGTTGCGTTGCATTTGATAGAGGCTCTCGCCATCGACGATGATCTCGCCGCTGTCGATACCCTCCAGCGTCATCAGAATGCGCAGGATCGTCGTCTTGCCAGAACCCGATGGACCGATCAGCGCCAGTTTTTCGCGTGGTGCAACGCTGAACGACAGATCGTTCAGAACTTTGAACGCGCCAAAGCTTTTGTTGATGCCATTGATCTCGATAATGGGCGCGGTATTCGTTGGGGGCATGCATGTCTCCTTCTGGTTGAGACAGCCTCATGCCCCTAACGATGGGAGACTTACGAAATCATGTCAATTGTAAAAATCAAATCATGACAATATAGGCGATCGTGCTGAAATTTGAAGCAGCGCGATCAAATCGCGAGCAGCAGATGTTCAAGGTCGCCGCGCAGCAAATTGGCAACAACACCAAGACCCGAGCGCAATTCAGCCTCAGTTGTTGAACCGAGTGAAATGCGCACCGCAGGATGCCATGGGTGATTGGAGATGCGAAACGAAGTGCCGGTTGCGATTGCCACACCTTGCAGCCTTGCATGTGCGACGAACGCTTCTTCGGTTCTTTCTCCAGTTAGTGGCAACCATATGTGAAGGCTCTGGGGATGCGACAGAAACGGGATTCCGGATAGGACTTCCGCCGCAGTAGCGTGCCTGGTTCGAAGCGCTTCCCGCTGCCAGTTCACCAGTTCCAAGGCTGTGCCATCGGAAACCCAGCGTGTTGCAATTTCCGCAATGATTGGCGTTGCCATCCAGTTAGACACGAGATGGCGATTGGCGACCGCCGCCACATAACGGTCTGGCGCGACGAGATAGCCAATGCGCAAGCCGGGAACGACGATCTTGGTAAAGCTGGTGAAGTAGAGCGTGCGTTCTGGCGCCAACGATGCAATGGGAGGCGGGCGGTCCTCGACGAGTGGCCCCAGTATGTCGCTCTCGATGATTGCAATGTCATGGCGGCGCGCAATCTCGACGATGGCAGCGCGTCTCTCAATGCCCATCAGCGTAGCCATGGGATTAATAACGGATGGCTGCACGAAGACCGCTCGAATCCCGCTTTCGCGGCAGCAGGCGTCCAGTGCTTCAGGTATGATCCCCTGATCATCGATCGCCAGACCTTCAAGATTCAGACCCAGATAGGAAGCGAGCGGCGTCAGTGTGTGATGGCCGATTCCTTCTGTGGCGACCTTCGATCCGGGTGGGGCGACGCTCATGAGAGCAACGGTCATTGCCGCCGTAGCTCCGTTGGTCAGGCTGACATTCGTCGCCGATACATCGAGTCCGCAGGTTCGGAGCCAATCGACTGCAATGGCCCGGTGCCTTGGAAATACAACATTGGGTCGGAAGGACAGAGCTGAACTGGCCGGCAGGTTTTCGGCGAGCCATCCAAGAGCCTTTTTCATGCGATCGAGGTGAAGCGGTTCGCAAATCGGCTTCAGGATCGAGAGATCGATCACTTCTCCGAGACGTTCCGGCAGATAGGGAGGATCCGGCTCCCGGCGTAGCGATCGGACGAACGTGCCGCGTCCGGTTTCACCGGAAATCAGGTTGCGGCGAATGAGTTCCTCATAGGCACGGCTCACGGTTTGTACTGAAAGGCGCAGGTCGTCGGCCATTTGGCGATGCGTCTGCAGACGCGCCCCGCTCTCAAGTTTGCCATCGGCGATCGCTCGTGCAATCTGTTCCGCCAGGGAAAGATAGGCCGGGCGGCGGAGAGTAGTAGGATCGGGGCGCCACAATGTCATGATTTATAAGTGATGCAAGTCAGTGCAATTGACAATCGAAAAATCACAACGTCATGGTAATTAGACACATTAGCAGGCAGGACATGGCACCATTCAAGCTCGATCCGATCGATATTCGCATTCTCGATGAGATCCAACGCGAGGGCCGGATAACCAAACTTGCGCTGGCGGAACGCGTCGGGATATCGCCGACGCCTTGCTGGACACGCCTGCGACGACTGGAGAAGGCCGGAATTATCACGGGTTATCATGCTCGTATCGCACTGCGGCTGCTGACGCCCCTGTCAACCGTGCTCATGGAAGTGACCTTGGGTGCCCACAGACAAGCGGATTTCGACCGGTTCGAACGAGCCATCAAGACAATACCGGAAGTTGTGGCATGCTGGTCAGTCGGCGGCGGCGTGGACTACGTGCTGAAAGTCATGGCGCGTGACATCGACGCCTATCAAAGGCTGGTCGATGGGCTGTTGCAGCGTGAGATCGGAATTGACCGGTATTTCACGTATATAGTCACCAAGACTGTCAAGGACAATGCGGTTTTGCCAGTGGCGGACCTCGTTACGGCGAGTGAGCCGACCTAGTCATTCTCTCTCGATATCGGGCCCGATAAGGACAATCTCTCTTCCAGATGTGCGGGGAACGGTCTGTATCTCCAGTTGATTGTGCGACCCTTGTCGTGAACATTCTTGGGAGAACCGCATGTCCGCCCATTTTGCACGACAAGATCGCCATCACGCCCTTGAGGGCCTGCAAGACCGCCGCATGCTGCGCGAGTTGGCTTATGTCGATGGCCATTGGACCGCTGGCGATGCCGGCCAGACATTCAACGTCAGCGACCCGGCGTCCGGTACCTCAATCGGCCGGGTGTCAAAGCTCAGTGCTGATCAAACCTCGACGGCGATCGACGCTGCCGCCAAAGCATTTCCGCTGTGGCGAGACCTGCTGCCGCAGGAACGCTCGGCCAAGCTCCGTCGGTGGTATGAGCTGATATTGGAGGCCAGTGACGATCTGGCCCTGATCATGACGCTTGAACAGGGAAAGCCATTAGCCGAGTCGCGTGGTGAAATACGATATGCGGCTTCCTTCATCGAATGGTACGCGGAGGAGGCTAAACGGCTGAACGCCGAGAGCGTGACGAGCCATTTACCTCATGCCGAAATGTTTGTTCGCCGGGAGCCTCTGGGCGTGGTTGGCGTCGCGACACCCTGGAATTTTCCATCGGCGATGCTGACGCGAAAGGCCGCCGCAGCATTGGCAGCCGGTTGCACGATTGTCGCCCATCCCTCGTCCGAGACGCCGTTTTCTGCGCTGGCATTGGCCGAACTTGCCGACCGTGCGGGTCTTCCGGCAGGCGTTTTCAACGTTGTTACAGGCGACGCAGCCACTATTGTCGGTCGTCTTTGTGAAGATACCCGGGTTCGCGCGTTGAGTTTTACCGGTTCAACTGAGATTGGGCGTTTGATTGCAGCGCAATGCGCCCCGACAATGAAAAACCTGATCATGGAATTAGGCGGACACGCGCCGTTGATCGTGTTTGCGGATGCCGATATCGACCGAGCCGTTGACATCGCCATCGACGCAAAGTTCGCGACGTCCGGTCAGGATTGTCTCGCTGCCAACCGGATTTACGTGGAGCGGGCCGTGCACGACGCCTTTAGCTCAGCCTTTGCCAAGCGCATTGCCGCGCTAAAAGTCGCGCCTGGTCTAACCGATGGCGCTGTCATTGGTCCCCTGATGCACGAGCGTGCAGTGAATAAGGTTGAGGAGCAAGTGGCCGATGCCCTGGCGCGTGGCTCGACCTGCCTTGCAGGCGGTAAACGCCACCAGGCCGGTCCGTTGTTTTACGAGCCGACACTGCTGACCAACGTTCCTGACGACGCACTGATCATGCGCGAAGAGACGTTCGGTCCCGTTGCGGCGATCGTGTCATTCGACAGCGAGGAGGAGGTTATCGCGCGGGCTAATGCGACTGAATACGGCCTCGTTGCCTATGCCGTCACGAAGGATGGCGCGCGTATGCTCCGTCTCGCTCGTAAACTCGAGTACGGCATGGTCGCGATCAATCGCGTCAAGATCACCGGGGCGCCAATTCCGTTCGGCGGCATCAAACAGTCGGGTCTCGGCAGAGAAGGTTCACGCCACGGGATCGAGGCTTTCACGGAACTCAAATATCTCTGCATAGATACACAGTGAATTCAAAGGATATCATCATGCTTGATCGCTCGAATGAACTGAACGCGTGGGACCGGGACCATTTCTTTCACCCCTCGACGCATATGGGGACTCATGCACGCGGCGAAACACCAACCCGCGTGATCAGGGGCGGTGAGGGCGTACATATTACCGACAGTACCGGCCGAAGCAGCATCGACGCATTTGCGGGGCTTTACTGCGTCAATGTCGGCTACGGACGGACGGAAATCGCCGACGCGATTGCCAAGCAGGCCAAGGAACTCGCCTATTATCATGCCTATGTCGGTCACGGGACGGATGCTTCGATCACTTTGGCCAAGATGATCATCGATCGCGCGCCGGCAGGTATGAGCCGCGTGTATTTCGGACTGTCGGGTTCGGACGCAAACGAGACCAACATCAAACTGGTCTGGTACTATAACAATGTGCTCGGCCGGCCGGAAAAGAAGAAGATCATCTCGCGCTGGCGCGGTTATCACGGCTCCGGTGTTATGACCGGCAGTCTGACCGGCCTCGAACTGTTCCACAATGCCTTCGACCTGCCGCGCGCGCCAATACTGCACACGGAAGCGCCGTACTACTTCCGGCGCGAAGATCGTTCGATGAGCGAAGAGCAGTTCTCCCAGCATTGCGCCGACAAGCTGGAGGAGATGATATTGGCCGAAGGTCCGGAGACAATTGCCGCCTTCATCGGCGAGCCAATTCTTGGAACAGGCGGAATTGTCCCGCCGCCGGAGCAATACTGGCAAAAAATCCAGGCTGTCCTCAGTAAATACGACATCCTCTTGATCGCCGATGAGGTCGTGACGGGCTTTGGCCGTCTGGGCAGCATGTTTGGTTCCGATCATTACGGGATCAAACCGGACCTGATCACCATTGCCAAGGGTCTGACCTCCGCCTATGCGCCGCTATCGGGCGTCATCGTCTCCGACAAGGTCTGGCAGGTGCTGGTGCAAGGTTCGGATATGCTGGGCGCGCTTGGTCATGGCTGGACCTATTCGGCCCATCCGATTTGCACGGCTGCCGGCGTTGCCAACCTCGAATTGATCGACAAGCTCGATCTCGTTACGAATGCAGGTCAGACGGGTGCTTATTTCCGCGCACAATTGGCCCAGGCGCTGGGAAGTCATCCAATAGTCGGCGATGTGCGCGGCGACGGCATGTTGGCTGCAGTGGAGTTCGTCGCGAACAAGGACGACCGCAAATTCTTCGATCCGGCACTAAAAGTAGGGCCGCGCATTGCAACCGCGTTGGCAGAGCGCGGTGTTATCGGCCGCGCCATGCCACAGGGCGACATTCTCGGATTCGCACCACCACTTTGCCTGACACGCGACGAGGCCGACATAGTTGTCAAAGCTGCAGCCGGTGCCGTCGAAGCAGTAGCCAAGACCCTCTGAGGATTTCCGCCATGAAGCATGAAGATTTTCCCAAAACCATGGCCGCAGTCCAACTCGTCGGACACGGCGGGCTCGACAAGCTGGTCTATAGCGAAAACGTAGCTGTTCCGGTGCCCGCAGAGGGCGAAGTGCTGGTTGCAGTCACGGCCTGCGGGATGAACAATACCGATGTATGGGTTCGGGAAGGCGCTTACGGTACAGAGGAAGATGCGGGTGCCGTATCGACGTGGCGCAGGCAAGAGCCGACATTGACCTTCCCGCGTATCCAGGGAACCGACATCGTCGGCAGTGTCGCTGCGGTTGGCGAAGGTGTTTCACCGGACCGCATCGGCCAGCGCGTCATGGTGGATTTCTCCATCTATAATCGCGAGGATGATAGTCTCGCTGACATCGACTACATTGGCCATGGCCGCGATGGTGGGTATGCGGAATATGTTGCGGTACCCGCCGAGAATGCCCACGTGGTGAACACCGATATGAGCGATATCGAACTCGCTACGTTCTGTTGTGCATACCTGACCGGCGAACAGATGCTGGAGCGCGCAGGACTGAAAAGTGGCGAGCGAATACTCGTCACAGGCGCGTCCGGGGGAGTCGGGTCCGGCATTGTTCAGCTCGCACGGGCGCGTGGCGCGATACCCTATGCGCTTGTCGGCAAGGGCAAGGAACAGGCACTACTCGATATCGGAGCGGAAGCCGTGGTTACGCGGGGCACGAAGGACCTCGTCGCGGCCGTGGGTGCTGCCACGGGAGGCAAGCCTATCGACGTCGTGGCCGATCTTGTTGGTGGTTCGATGTTCAACGATCTACTGCGCATTTTGCGGCCGGAAGGCCGCTATACGACTGCGGGGGCCATCGGCGGTCCGGTGGTGCAGCTCGACTTGCGCACGATGTATCTGAAGCAACTGGCTTTGCATGGCTCTTCGCAGGGTACGAGAGGAGATTTCCTTCGCATCGTTAGCTACATCGAAGAGGGCAAAATCAAACCACTGGTCGGCGGCGTCTATCGCCTGTCTGAATTCCTGAAGGCGCAGACCGCATTCATGGATAAGCACTTCGTCGGCAAGCTCGTGGTAGTGCCGGATTCAAGATTTTCAGAAGCATAGGGTGCGGGACAATCGGAAGGCGAGGCCGTCTCTGTTGTCGATCGTGTGCTTCGATTTGCAATCAAGCGCCGTTGCTAATCGCCCGCTTTGAAGCGACGGCGTAGGAAGCCTCCCTTCGACCGTCGTAGAATCTCATTGATCGCAAGAGGTCTGTCGCTCCTTTCCCTTTGCTCCTGCTCACGCAACCTCCGCAAAAGCTCCCCCGGTGCCACATTGTTCGGCGTGTGTCTGAATACGACTGTCTCCCTCATCGTCCCGCTCCTCAAGAAAAAGAAATCCGACCTTCGTGTCGCGAAGGCAGCTCTGAAAAAATGTGCCGGATATTTGGTTTCTACAGAAAATTTTTCAAGAAGAAGCTGGCGAAAAAAGCATACGAAATTGGCGTCGACAGCGCCTTCGGTCACTTGAACGAGGGACGACTATCAACGCCAAAGCTCGAGCCCCCGAAATGCTGATTGCGGAGGTTCGAGCCTCATTGGGCCTGCTGTGAAAAAGAAGCATTCTTTGCTCGACCCTGCCGGCGCGGGGGCTGCCGACACGATTCAACATACGCCAATTTTCGAGGTCTAACTATGGACCAAAGGCACGTGATTTATAGGGCATAAAGTGCTCCTTGTGTCCTAGGACCCTGCATGGGTGTCACTCCGATTTCATATCTTTTTCCTTGGCTTTCAGGACTGCGCGAGGGTTGTCTTCCGGTATAGACGCGACCTTGTCAGGCAGAAGAACCTCGCGCACCCAGGAACAATTGCGGGTCGCCGATGTTTCCTGCGGCAAATGCAATATTCTGGGTTCTGATTTTTATGACGACGAGTGAAACGAACGGCTACTCTGAACAGGATAGAACGGGGGCTGACCCCCGCGGGCGCAAAGCACATGCACCGTCCGAGATGCCAGCCAAGGGCTGGAAGGATATTCTTTACCGCGTTTATCTCTCGGTGCAGCAAGACCGTGTCACGCTGATTGCAGCCGGCGCCTCGTTCTATCTTCTGCTTGCGCTGTTTCCCGGTCTCGCAGCTTTTGTCTCAATCTACGGCTTTTTTGCCGACCGCGCATCGGTGGCGGCAAACATGTCTTCGCTGGCGGGCGTCTTGCCAGACGATTCGATCAACTTGATTCGTACTCAGCTTGAATCGCTCGCCACGCAAGACACGAAAGCACTCAGCGTGAGCTTTGTCGTTGGACTTGCCATTGCTTTGTGGAGCGCCAACAATGGATCCAAGGCAATATTCGAAGCGTTGAATGTTGCTTACGGAGAGACTGAGAAACGGAGCTTCATAAAGCTCAACCTCGTATCTCTAGCTTTTACGTTGGGGGTGATGCTTGCGGGTGCTATCCTGTTGAGCGTGCTGGCCGGCCTTCCACCGCTGCTTGACAGAATGGGGGCAGGTGGGTGGCTCACGACTTCGATAAGGATATTGCGATGGCCCGTGATGCTGTTGCTTGTAGGCGCAGGGATCTCGATAGCGTACAGGATCGGTCCGGACCGCGAAGCAGCCCAATGGCGATGGGTGTCTTGGGGAGCCGCCTTCGCCATTCTGGCATGGGTCATAGCATCGGCGGCCTTCACTTTCTACCTGAGCAACTTCAGCGACTATAATGCTACTTATGGAGCTTTGGGCGCAGTTGCGGGACTGATGATCTGGATGTGGATCTCCGTCACGATACTTATTTTAGGGGCCGAGCTGAATGCCGAGCTCGAGCATCAGACGACTGTCGATACGACGACAGGGCGAGCTCGTCCCATGGGGCACCGAAGTGCGGTCGTCGCTGATACTCTAGGCGAATCCTCCGATTGAACGCTGCAAGTTTCAATTCAGAAAGGCTGCCAGTGTCAGGACGCGAAATAGGCTCCAGTCGGACTAGGCTTCGGCACCGCACGCAAGGCCGCGCCATTCGTTTTCGGGCCACCTGACGCAAACTGTTGTGAGAAAACCACCGCTTCGGTTCGGTTCGTGGCATTGAGCTTTCGCATGATATGAGAGATGTGAACCTTGATCGTATTTTCCGACAGATCGAGTTCGCTGGCGATGATCTTGTTAGGTAGGCCCCGCCGCAGAGTTGCGAGAACCTGTCTCTCGCGTTCAGTAAAGGCAATGCGCGATGTCTCACTGGGCTCAAACGAGTGGTCGGATCTGCCATTAGCCAACAATGGTGTTGAGGGAACCGCATCGATCGGCCCGGGAACCGGTTTGGGTGCGCTTCCTTCACTGGCAACCATGGACCGCGGATAGTAAGTTCCTCCCGCCAGAATCAGCCGTATCGCAGCCAGGACAACTTCCACGGGAGCCGAATTGGTCGTATAGCCCTGAACGCCCCAGGTGGCGACCTCCGAAGCTGTAACGTCCGTAATCGAGGCCTCGTCGAGCTGGGTCAATAGCATCAGTGATGTCTCGGGCCTCAATTGGCGGATGCAGGCAAGGTTCATCGACACCCAATCGTCGGTCAGGTTGCTGTTTTCGATGTTCAGAACCGCGAGGCGAATGTTTTTTTCCATGATGCCGACCAGACCATCGGATGTCGGTATATCGTAGATGGCGACCTCAGGAAGTTCCCCGCGCAAGATCCTGATAAGGCAACTTCGGGACAGCGTCTGGCAATCGATGATGACAATGGAAGTATGGTCGTTGGCAATGCTATGCACGTCATTGAAGCCGTGCACTTCGGCGGCAAATGAGACTGACATTGGTTCCCCCTAACCCAGACTACTCCTTACAAAATACACTGCTTATAGTTTTGATTAGATCATAAACAATTTGCACGTGATGCGCTACTTAGAGTTGCCGAAAATCGCGATAACATGCCAATTTTAGGCCATTTTTGGTCGATTTTCGCTGTTTATAATCCGAAGGAGCTACAATCGTTCTCCTTCTGCCCCGTTCTAAATCAGGACAAAATCGGCATGCACCGTGGTTTCCTGATCGATCTGCGCAATCTGCGCGGCATCAATGTCCAAATCGATTTCTCCATTGCGGTCCAAAATTCCCACGATCGCGTCGTGGTCCACGACTGCGGTCTGGCGGATCTCGACGCCGGCGTTGACGATATACCGTTGCTCAAGCTCGTCTTCGATGTCGATTTGAACATCGACATCCTGGGAAAGCTCAATGATCTGGTTCACATCAACGGAGCCGCCGAGCCGCCCATCTCCGATCTGCAACTGAATGGAAGTGTCTTGCTCGATATCTATGGAGTCTCGCAAGTAAACGTCCACGTAAAGTGTTCCGTCCTCATCATATATTTTAAGATCGACCCAGATATCCTGGTCGATACGCGTCTCCTGGTCGAGTTGAACCATAAAATGGCCGTCGCCATCGATGGTAAAAGCAATATCGACGTCCTGTTCCATGAATAGGTCCTGATCGATGTACAGGCGCGCCACAACCTCGCCGACATAGCCGGTGACAAAAATGTTGGCATCCTGATCCACTTCGGCGATCTGGCTGACATTGATGCTATGAGCATCGTCAAGTTCCCCTGTCGGAGGGACGACAGCATGGCCCGCATCCGGAGGAGAAGATACTGCTTCTCCTGTCTGACCGTTCGCACCACCAACAACGGCGTCTTGGCGTACGAGTTCGCCCGTTGAGCCCCGGTAGGTGAATGATGCAGAACCTCCGCCTGCGAAGAAGCTTTGACCAAGAGGTATGTCAATCTCCGCAAGGACGCTGCCGCCACCGGAGCCTGGGCTCGGGATAGATGTGCTTGCAGACGAGGATACCTCATCCTCGGGCGAGGGTGTCTCGGCGGGTTCGTCGGGTTCTTCTGCGGCAGCCTGGTTGGACGAGGGCGGTTGGGCGGTCTTTGAAACTGCAAACTCGACCTCGTCCAGAGGTACAGGGTTGCCGTCATATCCGGACATCAGGTGTGCGGCATCGTCCGGATGAGGTTCGATGACCGGCAACAAGTCGCGTGTACCCTTGTCAGGAGCGAACATCGGAGCCCTCCTGTTGGCCAAGCGAAAGAGTGAGGTCCGTCGACGTATGGTCCCGAGGCGAATTCATGTTCTCATCAATCCTCGCGAAACGCCCTGTTGAAGCTATCCAGAACAGGCCGCAACATGTAATGCGCGACAGTGAACTCCCCGGTTTTGATCATCACTTCTACAGGCATGCCGGGCATGATCTCCACCTCCGGCAAATTGTTCAGTGACGCCTCGTCAATACGAACGCGCGCGGTGTAATAGGGCCTCTGCGTTTCCTTGTCGACGAGGCTATCGGCCGACACATAGGTTAAAACCCCATCTACCGGGGGTACCCGGCGATGCTTGTAGGAAAGAAGCCGCACACGCGCTTCAAGACCGGAGCGAACAAGATCTATATCCTCAGGCTTGACGAGTGCCCGGACGATGAGGCGGTCCTGACGCGGCACGAGGTCGAGCAGAGGTTCACCCGCTGCAACGACCCCGCCTGGCGTGTGAATGCGCAGGTCCGTCACCGTACCAGCCTCGGGTGCGCGGATGACTGTTCTGGCAAGGACGTCGTTGGCAGCCTGGATACGCTCCGTCAGTTGAGATATCAGCGCCTGTGTTTCGCGCATGCTCTGCGCTATCTCGCTATAATGGTCGCTCTCCAGCTTGAAAATCATGGCCTGCGATTCACCGATCGACTGCTCCGCTTGCGATATCTTGGCCTGGAGATCGCCGGAACGCCCATCGATTTCGGCTTGCTCCCGTTCGAGGCGCAGAAGCCTGCCGCGGGTTTGAAGCCCCTTGGCGACAAGAGGTGCGACTCCGGCAACTTCCTTCTTGATGATTTCCGCGCGTTTGGCGGTCGCGGCCTTCTGCGAGCGCAATCCTTCGATTTCCTGCTCTGTCTGCGCCTTGCGCTGTTCAATCACCTCGATCTGGGATGCCATGAAGTTGCGACGGGTATCGAAGATCTTCGTCTGCCCGGCCATGATCGTTGCGAATTCCGGATTGCTCTCGGTAACTTGTCCAGAGGGACGAGGGAATTTGATGTGCTCGCGTCCGTCGCGTTCGGCCAGTAGTCGTGCCTCCAACGCTTGTGCCTCCCATAGCTGCATTTGCAGCACCAGGACATTTGCTTGCGCTCTCATGTCGTCAAGTTGGATGAGCGGCTGACCCGGAACGACCTCGTCACCGTCATTCACGAGGATACGGCCGACAATACCTCCTTCCAGATGTTGTATGGTTTTCCGGCTGGATTCGGCTTCGATCGCGCCGCCCGCGATCGCCGCACTCTCCAGCGGCGCGTAAACTGACCAGACGCCGAACCCAACCACAAATATGCCAACAAGTGCGAAGGCTCCGACGGCAAGAAAACGCAACTGGTGAAACGGCGTCGAGTTAAGCTTTGGCTTCGCTGAGACTTGGCGGGCGGCAAGTGGCACGCCGGCCCCGATCGTGCCGGCGCTATAGAACGTGTCGCCGTTCAGAAGGTGCCGCCGGGCGGTCGGTGTTCGTGTCGCCGGCGCGAACTGCAATGCCTGGCAGCGCCTGATCGCGGTCCCGAGTTTTCTGACAAAGCCGATCATCGCAGCCCTAGAATGCGATGTGAGAAGCGCAAGGGGTTGGAGTAGCCCCAGCCGCAGCTTTGTGAGCACGAATGCCAATCCCCGGTCGGTAGCCGTCGCAGCGCCTGATATGATTGCAACTGCCGCTGAACATAGGGATCTGGCACAGGTGGATGATCGATGGAGCGCGCTTTCGCGGCGTCGCGAGGGGGCTGCTGAAGTGGAATTCACCACAAGATTGTCGAGTCTGGTCATGAGGCGTTCCCCTCGGTCTTTTCCTTGACAGAAGCGTTTTTGGCGGCAACGTCAGGTTGCTCCGAACTAGCTTTGGAACTCAGCCGCTTGATGCTGCGTGCAGCAGTTGTAAGCCGCTGCCGTCTGACCGGGATGCTGGTTCGGCCGTTTCTGATCTTTTCTGCAATGTCCCGGCGATTGCCGAAGGCATTGATGCTACCGTTATCGAGCACCAGCACCTTGTCCGCCATGTTGAGTATGCCCAGGCGCTGAGCGATGACGATGACCGTGGAACCGCGGTTGCGCATTTCCTGGATTGCCTGCCGCAGAGCATCCTCGCCTTCGGCATCGAGGCTGGCATTGGGCTCGTCGAGCACGATCAGGCGCGGGTGTCCGAAAAAGGCCCGTGCCAGGCCAAGGCGCTGCCGAAGCCCTCCTGACAACCGAACGCCGCCATCGCCGATGTCTGTTTCATAACCGCGAGGAAGTCTCATTATCATGTCATGCATTCCGACCAGCGATGCAGCCGCGATGACCTCGTCGGGCTGGGCTTCCTGAAGGCGGGAAATATTCTCGCGCACAGTGCCACCAATCAGTTCGATGTCTTGCGGAAGGTAGCCGAAGTACCGGTGACCACCGGAGGCAAGCCAAATCCCGACATCGGCATTGTCCAGCCGGACATGCCCCGCGGTGGGTGCAATTGTCCCTGCTATGAGACGTCCGAGCGTCGATTTTCCCGCCCCGGACGAGCCGACGACGCCGAGGACTTCGCCGGGATTGATCACGAATGTCAGCCGGCGCAACGCTGGAGCTTCTGCACCCTGAGGCATGAATGTGAGCTGCTCGACCGATAGCTGCCCATTTGGCCGGGGCAGTTGCATTGTCTTTCTCGATTTCGGTGCGGATGCCAATATCCTCCTGAGTCGATCAAAACTCAGGCGTGCACTCGTGACTGCCTTCCAGGTGTTGATTGCGCCTTCAACCGGTCCGAGCGAACGGCCAAGAAGAATGGAAGTCGCGAAAATTGCTGCCGGGCTGATGTCATGCAAGATAACAAGCCAGGCGGCACAAGCCATGACAATGACCTGGGCGAGGAGCCGCACGAACCGGGCAATTGCCTGGATCACTGTGGCGCGCGCGGTCGCGGCGAGTTGAGCCTCCTTCGCCTGGGTCTGCTCGTCGTGCAAAAGGCGGGCGATGCCCGGCAACATCCCCATCGCACTAATCGCCTCCACATTGCGCAAGAGCGAACCAAACCGGTGCTGGCTTTCCACCCATGTCGCGCTCGATCGCGCAAAGAGTTTGCGGGTCATCATTTCATTGAGCAGCGCCAATCCGATCAGGACAACAGAGGCTGCAAGTCCGATTATGCCGAGGAGGGGATGCACGAGGAGCATCGCGAGGATGAAAATCGGTGTCCATGGAAGATCGAACAAGGCGGTACACGCCGTGCCTGCAAAAAAACCGCGCAGCCCGCCGATGTCACGCCATGCTTGAGCGGCGGCCGCTGAATCTCCTCGAAGAGCGGATTGTACGGCAGCGATGAGCACGGGAGCCTGAAGACGATCATCCAGCCATGATCCTATCCGGCTAAGCATCGAGCGGCGGAGCGCATCGAGCGTGGCATTCACTGCCAAAGCCACGATCACGATCATCGTCAGCATTGTCAGTGTATCAAGGCTGCGGCTCGACAGGACATGATCATAAATCTGCAGGAGATATAGCGGTACGGTGAGCGCCAGAAGGTTGACGAAAAAGCTTAGTATAAACACCAAGAACAGCGACGGTTTGCACAGATTGAATGCGCGCTCTATCTCCGTGGTCGCGCGTGTTTTCATCCAGGTGAGAGCCATGAGCTAAATGTCTCCATGTGGTTTGCAGCGATAAAGGAGGCATCCGCCGATCGCTGTATAGTTCGCTGAAGGGCAACGTGAGAAGCTGCGCCCGGGCGCGCCGGGCGCAGCTTCGACGAGAAAAAGCATCAACCGAAGTCGAAGTCGAAATCGATGTCGATATCTGCGTTTTGCTCAGCGTCCTGGACTTGATCGACGTCTACGTCGACGTCCTGTTCCTGATCAACATCCACGTCATTGTCATTGGTTTGCGCGACGGTATTGTCAGTGTCATTGTCATTGTCGGCATCACCATCGGCGTCCGCATCAGCAGTGGCATCTGAATCAGCATCGCCATCGGCGTCAGCATCGGCATCCGCATCGCCGTCATCGTCCGCATCCGCGTCAGCATCGGCGTCGTTGTCGGTGTCTGCATCTGAGTCAGCATCGGCATCGGCGTCATTGTCCGTGTCAGCGTCCTGATCGGAATCGTTGTCGATATCCGAGTCATTGTCATTGTCGATACCGACGTCGGAATCCTGATCGGTATCTACATCGACGTCCTGGTCCTGATCTTGATCGAGGTCCTGGTCGATGTCGGCAGTTATGTCTATGTCAAAGTCGTTGTCTTCGAATTCGTCCATGAGCTTACACTCCCACATTAGAGGAAAGCCGCCCCAGCGATCCATCACGTGGAACGGATCGATGGCTCGCCCTTCCATGCGTTTCCGGCGTTCCCATCGATGTTCAAAGCATGTCCGTTCGGGATTGCGGAAAATAGCTGCCAATTGGCATGCAACCGGAACAGGCGATGATCTCTGCCGCTTGGGCTTATCTAAATGGGTGACGTTTAACCCGAACTGGTTCACCGGTTCGGGTGTCTGCTACGAGCATGGTCAAGCGCGCTCCTTCAGGATGCGGCGCCTAATCTGCCCTGCCGTATGGATGAAGATCAGGCGATCAGTTCGCCAAGGTCCACGATCACATCGATATCGCTATCGATCGTGGCTGCTTCGTCGAGGTCTACGGCCAGCCTGGCCAGGTCCGCACTATCCTCAAGGTCAACGATACCTGCTACCAATGTCGCGACAAGCGAGGCGATGTCGACATCGACCTCGGCCTCGATATCATCCCGGATTTCCACGTCGACGTCGATATTGCTGTCGTTCTCCATGTCCTGCTCGATTGCAGTGTCAATACTATCTTCGTCGGCATCGTCCACATCGATATCGGCATCGCTCTCGATTTCGATATCGTCTTCCACGTCCAGACCGATCTCGACGAGGATGGTTCCGTTGTCTGCCTTGCTGATTTCGACATCAAGGTCGATCCGCTCGTCCACTTCTGGCCTTTGAGCGATGCCGACGTCGATTTCGCGCCCGCCAGAGCCAGCCGTATCGGTCTCGACGTCGGCATCCTGATCAAGTTCGCCATCCTGATCGATCTCCTCGTCGAGCTCCACTATGACGGGTCCCGAACCAACGACGGTCACTGACGTATCTACATCATCATCGATGTCCGAGTTTTGCTCCACGTCAATTTCGAGTTCCTTGCTCTCGATCTCGGTTTCAGTGTCGGTATCTGCGTCTTGGGGTTCCATCGTGCGTCTCCCTCGCTGGCCATCAGCCTTGCGAGCAGAATTTCATCTTTCGAAGGACAAACATAGACGCCAAGACGGGCGATGACGGGTGCCGCAAACCGCTGGGCTGAACCGCCGCGAATTAGTCGAGATGGGTTAAATCGTGCAACTCATTGGCATCGACTGCTTATCGGGCGAGATTATCCGGTGGCCGCGGCTGTTCCAGCCTGCTTGCCCGCATGCGGCTGAAAGCAAAACTGGACGTAGGCTGGGAGTTCGTGGTGAGCGCGCGGGGGTTCGAACCCCGGACCTACTGATTAAAAGTCAGTTGCTCTACCGGCTGAGCTACGCGCTCCCAACGAAGCCAACTTGGTGGCCTCGGGAAGTGCGGCGGAACATAGGTGCGACTTGCCGATGGGTCAACAACTAATGTGCTGTGTATTTGCAACAAATACGTGGTTTTCCATTGTTCACGTCATTTTTGTTGCGGCAGTTGGTCGTCTCCTGGTAGCGGCAGAAAGAATTCGGATGGAATTGGAACGTTATTGATCAGACTTGCGAAAAGGTGATTGGTGTTTGAAAGAGATTCGGCTTAGCTCATCAACACAACCTAAATGCCTGCGAAGGAGCGCGAATGGCGCTTGACGTTTCATACCTGACTGCTGCCGGCGCCGGCGCCCTGTCGTTCCTTTCTCCCTGCGTCCTGCCACTGGTGCCCCCGTATCTCTGCTACATGGCTGGCGTCACGGTTGAGGATTTTCGTTCGGACACCGCAATCGCGCGCATATCGCCGGTACGGCAGGCACTGCTCTTGTCATCACTGTGCTTTGTGCTTGGCTTCTCAACTGTATTCGTGCTGCTCGGTGCAGGGGCGTCAACGATCGGCGGTTTCCTGCGCATGTGGCAGCAGGAGATCGCAATTATCGCGGGCATCGTCATCATTCTGATGGGGTTGAACTTTCTCGGAATATTTCGCCTTGCCTTCCTTTCGCGGGAGGCCAGATTTCAGGCGCAAGGTCGCCCGGCCAATCCCTATGCCGCTTATGTAATGGGCCTCGCCTTCGCATTTGGATGGACGCCATGCATCGGCCCGGTGCTAGGACCAATACTGGCGCTTGCCGGAGCCCGTGACACGGTTGCCGACGGCGCGCTGCTACTGGCGGTATATTCGCTTGGCCTCGGCATACCGTTCATCATTGCCGCATTATTTTCCGGCGTTTTCATGAGGTTCCTGGCGCGGTTCCGCATACACCTTGGCAAAGTGGAAAAGGTGATGGGTGGCCTGCTGGTCTTGACCGGCATCCTGTTTCTTACCGGCGGCTTGCAGACATTCTCGTTCTGGCTCCTCGAAACATTTCCCATCCTCGGACAACTCGGTTAAACAGACGGAGTTTCCATGTTGGAAACCAATAGCGTGTCATGATCCGCCACGATATTGACTTTAGTCCAAATCATCTGGAAGTCCGACATGACATCACGTTCCTGCCTCACGGTTATCCTCGCTGCCGGTGAGGGCACGCGGATGAAATCCGCCCTGCCGAAAGTACTCCACACCATCGCGGGCCTGCCTATCGTGGCCCACGTGGCCAAGGCCGTGCATGGCGCCGGCGTCAGCGATATCGCATTGGTCGTGGGCAAAGGAGGCGACCAAGTCGAGGCTGCCGTACGTTCCATCGTTTCCAGCGTCACCGTGCACGAACAGACGGAGCGGCTTGGAACAGCCCACGCTGTGCTTGCAGCGCGTGCCAGCATCGCCCGCGGCTATGATGATGTTCTTGTCGTTTTCGGTGACACTCCCTTGATCGAAACGGCTGCACTTGACGAGGCGCGCGACCGGCTCGCCGAGGGGGCGGACGTTGTGGTCATGGGCTTCCGCCCGGCCTCGCCAAACGGTTACGGTCGACTTATCGAGCGCGAGGGCCGTCTGATCGCCATTCGTGAGGAAAAGGATGCCAGCGAGGCTGAGCGCAGGATCGGGTTCTGCAATGGGGGATTGATGGCGCTCCGAGGCAACAATGCGCTCGCGCTGCTGGACAAGATCACCAATGACAATGCCAACCGGGAGTTCTATCTCACCGATGTCGTCGAGATAGCCAACGCCGATGGCAGATCTGTCGTGGCCATCGAAATTTCAGCCGACAATGTGATCGGTATCAACACTCGCGTCGAGCTTGCCGAGGCCGAGGCAATCTGGCAGACGCGCAAGCGCCGTGACATGATGCTCGCCGGCGTCACCATGCAGGCGCCGGAAACCGTGTTTTTCGCGCACGATACGGTCGTCGAGGCCGATGCCATCCTCGAACCGAACATCATCTTTGGCCCTGGCGTTTCGATAGCCGGGGGCGCAGTGATACATGCCTTCTCTTACTTCGAAGGAGCGAAGGTTGGTCCGAACGCCAATGTCGGGCCCTTCGCTCGGCTGCGACCCGGTGCGGAACTGGCGGCCAAATCCAAGGTCGGAAACTTCGTCGAGGTGAAGAACGCCAAGGTGGGTGTCGGCGCGAAAGTAAATCACCTGACCTATATCGGGGATGCGACGGTGGGTGCGGCGGCCAACATTGGAGCCGGCGCCATCACCTGCAACTACGATGGCTATAACAAGCATTTGACTGAAATCGGTGCCAACGTATTCATCGGCTCGAACAGTTCACTAGTAGCGCCGGTCTCCATCGGTGATAACGCATATATCGCTTCCGGAAGTGTGATTACAGCCGATGTTCCTGCCGATTCTCTTGCATTCGGCAGAGCACGGCAGGAAGTGAAAGAGGGACGGGCGGTGCAATTGCGGGCACGCTACGCTGCGCAGAAACTAGCCAAGAAGGCTGAATAGGCACGCCTTTTGTTCGTATAGGATTTTGAACGGAAAAGTGGTGTTTTGTATTTGAGTCACGAGCAGAGAAGCGGGGATTGGAATTATTTATGTGCGGGATTGTCGGAATTATCGGACGCGAACAGGTGGCGCCGCTGCTCGTGGATGCATTGAAGCGACTTGAATATCGCGGCTACGATTCCGCCGGTGTTGCAACTTTGGACGATGGTGTTCTCGACCGGCGCCGCGCTGAGGGTAAACTCGGCAATCTCGACAAGCTCCTCAAGGATTATCCGCTTGGTGGAACCATCGGGCTCGGCCATACGCGCTGGGCGACCCATGGTGCACCCACCGTTCGCAACGCGCACCCGCACACGACGCCACGGCTGGCAGTAATTCACAACGGAATCATCGAGAATTTCGCTGAATTGCGCGCCATGCTGGAAAAGGATGGTTACGTTTTCGAGACGGAGACAGACACGGAAACAGTCGCACATCTTGTCACGCGCGCTCTCGACAGGGGTCTCGCGCCCGTAGAGGCTGTACGTCAGACTTTGCCGCAACTGCGAGGCGCCTTTGCCATCGCAATCATGTTCAAGGGCGAAGACAATCTCTTGATCGCTGCCCGCAACGGACCGCCGCTTGCTGTTGGTTACGGCGAAGGCGAGATGTACCTGGGCTCCGATGCAATCGCACTGGCACCTTTCACCGATAATCTGTCTTACCTTGAGGATGGTGATTGGGCCGTGCTCACGCGAGGCGGTGTCATCATATATGATGAAACCGGCGCGGTCGTGGACCGCCCTGTGCAGAAATCGGCGGGCACGGCTTTTCTGGTGAGCAAAGGCAATCATCGGCATTTCATGGAGAAGGAAATCCATGAACAGCCAGAAGTCATCTCGCACACGCTCGCCAATTATCTCGACTTTTCCAAGGGCAGGGTACGTCCTGATGCAGCCCCGGTAGATTTCGCCAAAGTTGACCGTATCGCCGCTTCTGCCTGCGGCACTGCGTTTTATGCGGGGCTGGTGGGAAAGTATTGGTTCGAGCACATTGCGCGGCTGCCGGTCGATATCGACGTTGCGTCGGAGTTCCGGTATCGCGAAATGCCTCTGTCCAAGGACAGTCTGGCCCTCTTCGTGTCACAGTCAGGGGAGACTGCCGATACGCTGGCGTCGTTGCGCTACTGCAAACAGCAGGGGCTCAGCATTGGCACTATCGTCAACGTCCGGGAATCCACCATGGCGCGGGAGTCGAACACCGTGTTTCCTACGCTTGCAGGTCCTGAAGTCGGTGTGGCTTCAACGAAAGCCTTTACCTGTCAATTATCCGTTCTTGCGTCGCTGGCCGTCTCAGCGGGCAAGATGCGCGGTACCATCAACGAGGAAGAAGAGCGCCAACTCGTCCGTGAGCTATCGGAAATTCCACGCTACGCCACGCAAGCGCTGAAGCTCGAAGCCCAGATCGAGGCGATAAGCCGGGAGCTGAGCCAGGTGAAGCATGTCCTTTATCTGGGACGCGGGACGAGTTACCCGCTCGCTCTCGAAGGAGCGCTGAAACTCAAGGAAATCTCCTACATACACGCGGAAGGCTACGCGGCCGGTGAGTTGAAGCACGGGCCGATTGCGTTGATTGATGAATCGATGCCGGTGATCGTCATCGCTCCGCATGACCGCTGGTTCGAAAAAACCATATCGAACATGCAGGAGGCTGCGGCTCGAGGCGGCAAGATCATCCTTATCACTGACGAAAAAGGTGCGGCAGCCAGCACGCTGAAAACCTGGCATACGATCCTCCTGCCTGATATGCCCGAGATAATTACGCCGATCGTCTACACCTTGCCGATCCAGATGCTGGCATATCATACCGCGGTGTTCATGGGCACCGACGTGGATCAGCCACGCAATCTCGCAAAGTCTGTGACTGTGGAATAGTCAGCCGGCACGAAGCAGGCGCACAGCTTCATCCCGCTCGAAAAGATAGAGCAGGATTCGCAATGCTTCCCCGCGCGGGCTTTGTAGCTCGGGATCACGTCCCAGAATGTAGCGCGCGTCCTGCCGGGCTACTTCCAGAAACTCCTGGTGAGCCTCGATATTAGCGAGGCGAAAGCCCGGGGTGCCGGACTGGCGTGTGCCGAGAAGTTCGCCTTCTCCCCGCAGTTTCAGGTCCTCTTCGGCGATGCGGAAACCGTCTTCGGTTTCTCGCATGATCTTGAGACGTGCCTGCGCCACTTCGCCCAGCGGACCCTTGTAGACCAACAGACAAGTGGATTGCCTGTCACCACGTCCGACCCGGCCACGTAGCTGATGCAACTGAGCCAGGCCGAAACGTTCAGCGTGCTCGATGACGATTATCGTCGCATCGGGAACGTCGACCCCGACTTCAATGACCGTGGTCGCCACCAACAGCCTTGTCTCGCCGGTCTTGAACGCGAGCATGGCTGCGTCCTTTTCAGGCCCGCTCATGCGTCCATGGACAAGGCCTATCCGGTTATCAAACATTGGGCTCAATGATTCGAAGCGCTCTTCCGCCGAAACGAGATCGACCAGTTCGGATTCTTCCACCAATGGGCAAATCCAATAGACTTTCTGCCCCTCATCGATGGCGGTTCGCATCCGGTCGACCAGTCCGCTCAGCCTTTCCATTGGTAGAATGGCGGTGGTGATAGGGCGCCGGCCCGCGGGCTTTTCCGTCAGTTTCGAAACGTCCATGTCACCAAACGCCGTCAAGACCAGTGTCCGAGGGATGGGCGTGGCGGTCATCACTAGCATGTCGGGCGCTGCGCCTTTCGAGGTCAGGAGTAGCCGTTGATGGACACCGAAACGGTGTTGCTCGTCGACGATAACGAGAACAAGATCCCGGTAACTGACCTTCTCCTGGAAGAGCGCATGCGTGCCGATGATAATGTGGATAGCGCCGGTCCTCAGGCCGTCAAGAATATCCTCGCGTTCACGGCCTTTCTCACGTCCGGTGAGCAGGGCGGTGCGCAGCCCTGCCTTCTCGGCCAAGGGGGCGATAGTAGCAAAATGCTGGCGCGCCAGCACTTCTGTCGGAACCATCAGCGCAGATTGACCGCCGGCCTCGGCGGCGTGCGCCATCGCCAGCAGCCCGACTACGGTCTTGCCGGAACCAACGTCGCCCTGCAGCAGTCGCAGCATCCGGTCGGCCTTGCGCAGGTCGGCGATGATTTCCTTGATTGCCTGGGTCTGGCTTGCCGTCAGCGAATAGGGCAGTGCCGCTATGATTTTCTTCTTCAAGCTGCCGTCACCTTCAAGGCCGCGACCAGAGAGGCGGCGCGTTTTCAGGCGGACGAGCGCCAAAGCCAATTGTCCCGCAAGGAATTCGTCGTAGGCGAGTCGCTGACGGGCAGGGTGATCGAGAGCGATATCGCCCGGGTCTTTCGGATTGTGCAGGATGTCAAGCGCCTGACGATGGGACGGCAGCCCATATTTTTCGAGTACTGGCAAATCAATCCATTCCGGAAAGTCAGGCGCTTTGGCGAGTGCCTCCTGAACACCCCGCGCGAGGACTTTCGGCGAAAGACCGGCCGTAAGGGGATAGACGGGCTCGACCAGCGGCAAGGCAGACGCATCTTCCAGGCTGGCGATATGATCTGGATGAACCATAGTCGGCCTTCCGTTGAACCATTCCATGGTTCCAGAGATAATGACTGTCTCCCCGACCGGCATGACTTTTTCCAGCCACGCCTGCTTGGCATGGAAGAAGGTGAGGCCGATTTCTCCGGTATCGTCATGAGCGAAAACACGATGGGGAACGTTGCTCCGTCCACCGGGCGATGGCTGGTGGCGGTCCACACGAACCTCCAACGTGACGATCGCGCCTTCCGGCGCGTACGCTATGCCCGGGCGATTGCGCCGATCGATCACACTGTGCGGCGGCAAATAAATCAGATTGCCAACCCTGGGCTCGACACCCGGTTGGGCTCCCAGCAGCGTGCCAAGCAGGCCCGTCACTTTCGGTCCTATGCCGGAAAGCGAGCGAACGGAGGCGAAGAGGGGGTCAAGCAATGACGGGCGCATGCATAACGTTTAACGCGTTCGATGTGCGTTGCAAGGCTGACACGCGGCACAAGGCAGGCTATACCCAGCCGCATATCAAAGCTACTACGTTCCATTGACAAGACGGAGTTATTCCATGACCGGAAGCAGTCGCACCACTGCCGATCTGCCGATTAGACAGCGAAAAATCCTGTTTCGCTCCTGGCATCGCGGCATGCGCGAAATGGATCTGATTCTGGGGCAGTTCGCCGACACTTACATTGACACCTTGTCCGGCAGCGAACTTGACCAATATGAAGCACTCATGGAGGCTCTGGACCGCGACCTGTTGAAGTGGGTTACGGGAGAGTCTGCCGTTCCTCCCGAATTCGACACGCCGATCTTCCACAAGGTCGTCGCGTCCCGCCAGCAAACGAATAAATCTTGAAAACGAAATGACTGCCTTCACGAAACTTGGACTAAAATCTGACTTTGGCCACGTTGTAATTGATGGCGTTGTCGATGGCTATGAAGCATTTGCTTTGGCAAAAGTGGTGTCAGAGGCAGGGGCAGGTGGTCCCGTCCTGTTTATAGCGCGGGACGGCAATCGGCTGGCCGATATAGAACAGGTCTTAAACTTCGTTCAGCCGGATTTGCCTGTGCTGCAACTGCCGGCCTGGGATTGCCTTCCCTATGATCGCGTATCTCCGGGCGCAGACACAGCCGCGCGCCGTCTGGCTGCGCTGGCGGGTCTCGCCTCCCTGCGAGAGCGAAGACATCCGGGTGTAATTCTGGCGACAGCCAATGCCGTGCTCCAGAAACTACCTCCAAGCAGTGTCTTGGCAGAACAGTTATTCATGGCGAGGCCCGGCAATCGCATTGACATGAACGCACTGGTGCAACGTCTTGAAAGCAATGGGTTCGAGCGAGTTCCAACAGTGCGCGACGTTGGCGAATATGCAGTTCGCGGCGGTATTCTTGATCTCTTCGCCCCTGGTGCCGAGGAACCGCTCCGCCTCGACTTCTTTGGGGACACACTGGAAACGATCCGCACCTTTGACCCTGCGTCACAGCGCACGTCGAGCCAGAAAAAAGAATTCTCGATGCAGCCGATGAGCGAGATCACGCTCTCACCTGGGATCATCAGCCACTTCCGTTCACAATACGTGCTGAAATTCGGGGCTCCCTCGCGCGATGATGCTCTTTACCAGTCAATCTCCGAAGGACGCCGATTTGCCGGCATGGAGCATTGGCTGCCGCTCTTCTACGACCGGTTGGAAACGGTATTCGAGCACGCCGGAAACATGCCCGTGGTGTTCGATCACCTTGCGCACGAGTCCATGGCCGAGCGACACAAAATGGTGCTCGATCATTACGAGGCGCGCCGGCGGCAATCAGATGGCAAGGAGCCCGGCGACACCATTCCATACAAGCCTGTGGAGCCCGGTTCGCTCTATCTGACGCCCGAGCAGGTCGAAGCGGCCGCGCTGAATTCAGGCATGCGCATCGATTTCACGCCGTTCGATGCTCCATTCGTCACCGGACGAGCGACTATTCACGCGGGTGTTCGTCGAGGACGTACATTCGTCGAGGAACGGACTGCCAAGGACGCCAATGTTTTCGACAGTGTAGTCAAACACATTTCCGATGAGCGCGCTGCGGGCAAGAAGGTGCTGCTGGCGGCGTGGAGTGAGGGAACACGCGATCGGCTGGTGCAGGTTCTGAACGAACACGGCCTTGAAAAGATTGAACTCGTAGAGGACCTGCGCACGGTCAAGGCACTCGCTCGAGACAAGATTACTGCAGGCGTGCTTTCGCTTGAGACTGGCTTTGATGCCGGGGATCTCGTCGTTGTCGCCGAACAGGATATTCTTGGCGACCGGCTAATACGTCATTCGAAGCGGCGAAAACGTGATCGTGATTTCATCAGCGAAGTTGCTGCGCTGAATGCGGGTGATATTGTCGTCCACGTGGATCACGGCATTGGCCGGTTCATCGGGCTGCGCACAATCACCGCGGCAGGTGCGCCGCATGACTGTCTGGAACTGCACTACGCAGGCGATGACCGTCTGTTCCTTCCGGTCGAAAATATCGAGCTTTTATCGCGGTTTGGATCGGAAACCTCAACTGCTGTGTTAGACAAGCTCGGCGGCGGTGCCTGGCAGGCTCGTAAGGCCAAGCTCAAGAAGCGCCTGCTTGATATTGCCGGGCATCTTATCCGTATCGCTGCTGAACGCCAGATGCGCGGCGCTCCCATCCTGTTGCCACCGGAAGGTCTATATGGCGAATTCGCCGCGCGTTTTCCCTATGACGAGACCGAAGATCAGGATCGTGCCATCGGCGCGGTCATCGACGACCTCGCACTCGGCAAGCCAATGGACCGGTTGATCTGCGGCGACGTTGGCTTTGGCAAGACTGAAGTGGCCTTGCGGGCTGCCTTTGTTGCGGCGCTCAATGGCGTGCAGGTCGCCGTCGTCGTGCCGACGACACTCTTGTCCCGCCAACACTTCAAAACATTCAGCCAACGGTTTCAGGGCTTGCCCGTCAACGTGGCACAGGCCTCACGTCTTGTCGGTTCGAAGGAACTCGCCGAGAACAAGAAGGGCATCGCCGAGGGGCAGGTGGACATCGCCATCGGCACGCACGCCCTTCTCGGGCAAGGCATAACGTTCAAGAACCTCGGCTTGCTGATCATCGACGAAGAGCAGCATTTCGGCGTCAAGCACAAGGAACGTCTAAAGGAGCTGAAGTCCGATGTTCACGTCCTGACTCTGTCAGCCACGCCGATCCCGCGGACCTTGCAACTTGCCTTGACGGGCGTGCGCGAGTTGTCGCTGATCACGACCCCGCCGGTCGACCGAATGGCCGTACGCACCTTCGTCTCACCGTTCGATGCGCTTGTGATCCGCGAAACGCTGCTGCGTGAGCGTTATCGCGGTGGGCAGAGCTTTTATGTTTGCCCGCGCATTTCCGACTTGAGCGACATCAAGGAATTTCTCGACGCTCAGGTGCCGGAGCTCAAGGTCGCGGTAGCGCATGGCCAGATGGCGCCGGGTGAACTCGATGACATCATGAACGCATTCTACGACGGCCAGTACGACGTTTTGCTTTCCACCACCATCGTCGAGTCCGGCCTTGATATTCCGACTGCCAACACACTCATCATCCATCGCGCCGATATGTTCGGCCTATCGCAGCTCTATCAGTTGCGCGGACGCGTTGGGAGATCCAAGCAGCGCGCATATGCATTATTCACGCTTCCCGCCAACAAACTTCTGACGCAGACGGCCGAGCGCAGGCTTAAGGTGCTCCAGTCCCTGGATACACTTGGGGCCGGTTTCCAATTGGCAAGCCACGACATGGATATCCGTGGTGCCGGCAACCTTCTGGGCGAGGAACAGTCGGGGCACATTCGCGAAGTCGGTTTCGAACTCTATCAGCAGATGCTGGAAGAGGCAGTTGCAGAGATCAAGGGCACCGGCGAGATCGAAGATGGTCACTGGTCGCCGCAGATTGCGATCGGAACAGCGGTCATGATCCCCGAGTCCTATGTTCCAGACCTGCAATTGCGTCTCGGCCTTTATCGCAGGCTGGCCGATCTGGAAGATTTGCAGGAGATCGACGGTTTTGGCGCCGAGCTGATCGATCGTTTCGGTCCATTGCCAGAGGAAGTTCAGCACCTCTTGAAGATCGTTTATATCAAGGCGCTGTGCCGCCGCGCCAATGTAGACAAGCTCGACGCCGGTCCGAAGGGCATTGTCATTCAGTTCCGCAACAAGACATTCAACAATCCGGCAGCTTTGGTCAGAATGATCGGCGAACAGGGCTCCATGGCGAAGATTCGGCCGGATCAGAGCATTGTTCTGGTGCGCGACTGGCCAACACCTGAGAAACGGTTAAACGGCGCAGCGTCTGTCATGACCCAACTGGCCAAACTGGCGGAAGCCGCATAGAACCCGCGGCAATCTTCCGGCGTGTGGCTTGACTTAAACCGGACGGGGCTCAAAGCCATCCGCAGCCTGGCGGATGGCATCTGCCAAAGCCTCTGCCGACTGCGCACCCATAACGGCGTATTTCTGATCCAGAATAAAGCAGGGAACGCCGCGCACGCCAATTTGATTGGCAGTATCGATTTCCTGGCGCACGCCTAACGTGTCGGCATCGGTTGGCAACAAGCTTGCGACGATAGCTACGTCCATCCCTGCTTCCTGGGCGGCCTCCAACAGAATTTGATGATCGCCGATATTCTTCCCCTGCTCGAAATAGTAGGAGAAAAGTATGCCTACCATTTCGTCCTGCACGTTGGGCGAGGCCTGTGATGCCCAGCGGATAAGTCGATGCGCATCCAACGTATTGGGGCTAACTTCGATTGCCTCAAAGTCAAATTCAATGCCGGCTTCCTTGCCAAGCTCGATAAGCTGCTGGTGAATCTCGAAGATCTTGTCAGAGCTGCCGAACTTCTCCTGCATATAGCGATTGCGATCCTTACCGCCGGGTGGAATTGTCGGATCCAGCTGGAAAGGCCGCCAATTCACGATTACCTCGAGGTCGGGATTGAGGGCGAGTGCGCTTTCCAGGCGCTTGCGTCCGAGGAAACACCAGGGACAAACGACATCCGACACTACGTCGATCGTGAATTTCTTGTCAGTCATTGCTCAGAACCTACCGTTTGCCGGACCACCAGGTGTTGAGCTGGTTTCCGATCAGCGAAGTCTTGTCCGGATGTTGTAAATGCGCCCATCGGGCAACCCATTGCTCGGGCTGGTAATAGATCGGAACCATATAATGACCGGAGATCAGCACCCTGTCGAGGGCACGAACGACGCTGGTAAATTCCTCATTTCCGCGTGCCGACAGCATCTTGTCCAGAAGCATGTCGATCACGGGATCGGCTACCCCGGCGAAATTGAAGCTGCCTTCGACTTCCTTCGATTGGCTGCCCCAGCGGCTGAACTGTTCGTAGCCGGGGGAAAGCGAGCTGGAATAAGCCCCGAGGATAACGTCGTAATCAAACGTCTGCAGGCGTTTTTGATATTGCGCGTCGTCAACAGTGCGGATGTTGACGGCTATACCCAAGCGCTCGAGAGTGCGCTTATAGGCGAGACCGAGGCGCTCCTCTCCGACCGAACGGGTCAGGATCTCAAAAGCCAAGGGTATCCCGCGTGGATCAAGCAATTGCTCGTTCTGAATCCTGTAACCTTGACTGACAAGAATGTCATAGGCGCGTTTCATTTCCTTGCGGTCGCGTCCTGTGCCGTCGGTCCTGGCAGGCTCATACGTGCCGTCCATTACATCCGGAGGCACGGAGCCGGGGTAGGGAGACAATAATGCGCGCTCGGTCGCATCAGCCGGTTTGCCGAGTGCCGACAGTTCCGAGCCTTGCCAATAGCTGCCCAAGCGCTGGTAGCGGCCGGCATATAGATTGCGGTTCGTCCATTCGAAATCAAACATGAGCGCGAGTGCTTCCCGCACATCCTTGTTTTGGAACAAGGGACGCCTCGTGTTGAAAACAAATCCGAACATGTTCGCAGGCGACCTTGATCGAAAGGATTCCTTGATCACACGGCCATCTTTGACCGCTGGAAAGTCATAGGAGGTTGCCCATTTGTTTGGATCTCCTTCCATGAAGACGTCGAATACGCCCTTCTTGAACGCTTCGAATTGCGCCTGATCGTTGCGAAAATACTCAACTGTTATCGTATCGAAATTGTTGAAACCGACTCTGCTCGGCAGCTCCGACGCCCAATAGTCAGGATTTCGCTTGAGGATGATTCGCTGCCCCGGTTGCACTTTTGAGACGATGTAAGGTCCGCTGCCAACTGGAATGGCAAGCGGAGAGGCGTCAAACTTATCGCTGTCGATGGCATGTTTTGGAAGGACCGGCATCAGGGCCAGCACAAGGGGAAACTCCCTGTTGGCCTGCTCGTTGAACGTGAATCTTATTCCTCGCTCGCCGATTTTCTCGATCTTGGAGATGAGTTTCATGCGGTTGCTAAAAGGCGGCCGACCTTTTTTCGTCAGCAGATCGAAGGTGAAGATCACGTCATCCGGCGTCACCGGCTGGCCGTCTGACCATCTGGCCTTTGGATTCAGCGTGAATTCGACCCAGGTGCGCTCGTCGTTGGTTTCAACCTTCTCGGCCAGGAGGCCGTAAACTGTGAAGGGTTCATCGGCAGTGCGCTGCATGAGAGATTCGTAGACGAGATTGCCGAACTCCGAATCGCCGAACATGCCGCGGGCTGTCGTCCGCATGCTTTTGATCAGGAAGGGATTGAGACTTTCGAACGTACCGACCACGCCATAGGTGATTGAGCCCTCTTTCGGTGCGTCGGGATTGACGTATGGAAATGCCTTGTAGTCTGCCGCCAGCGCCGGCTCACCATGCATCGCAAGCCCGTATGTGGGCTCCGCGTGGGAAGTACCCGTTGCCGAACATGTCGCCAGGAGCAGCGCCAAAATCTGCAAACTTCTCTTCAACATAGACCCAACCCTGCGCCTTTCGGGCGCGATTCACCCTGATTCGTGTCACAGACTACCATTTGAAGACGATTCTGCGGCGGAAGACGTGCTAAGATGAGAGGGATTTCTCTATATGGCCAAAAGTAGTCTGGATTTGCTGGTGCATGCAGTGTAACACGGCGTTCGAAAACCGCATCTCGCTCCGGGGTCACTCTGTTGCCGCATTTAGTGACCAAAGCCAGACAACAGTTAAAGTGATCAAGCCACACTTCGGTTAAGTGCGCTGAAAGGAACAAAGTTGACAATGTCCACCCCAAAGACTTTCGCTGCAACCGCATCCATCGCAGGTGCTGTTGCACTACTTGCCGCCGCGGCAATGCCAGCTTCAGCCCAGCAGAGAGCGCCGCAGGGCTGGTTCAAGGTTTGCTCCAAGCAGGAAGACAACGACATCTGCAACACGCAGAACATTGTCACGGCCGATAGCGGACAGCTTTTGACGGCAGTCAACCTTATCGAGATCAAAGGCAAGATCAACCGCAAGATATTCCAGGTCTCGGTACCGACGGGCCGACTGATCGCTCCGGGTGTTGGCCTGCAGATCAACGGTGGAAAGACGCAGAAGGTCGATTACGCCATTTGTTTCCCGGATCGTTGCATTTCTGAAGTCGCCTTGTCCGACGAACTGCTTGCTGCCTTCAAGAAGGGCAATCAGCTGACGATGACTTCTGTCAACTTCCAGAACAAGCCGAATCCGATAAATGTCGCCCTGACAGGCTTCACTCAGGCCTATGAAGGTCCTGGTCTGCAACAGAATGAACTTGAACAGCGCCAGAAGACACTTCAGGAAGAAGTGCAGAAGCGTCAAAAGGAGTTCGAGGAAAAGATGAAGGCGGAACAGCAGAAGGCCAAGACAGGCAACTGATCGGCTCACAATTGAAGAAAAAGGACGCTTCAGGCGTCCTTTTTTATTGCGGTATTGCTGAGTGCCTTAGTTGACGTGCGGTTTTTTCACCCGATAGACGCCGTTTTCCTGCGTCTCGAACATGTTCTTGATCTGTGGGTGTCTCAACGGCACGCCAGTCGTATCGGGAACAAGGTTCTGTTCCGATACGTAGGCGACATATTCACTTTCGGAGTTCTCGGCAAACAGGTGATAAAAGGGCTGGTCACGACGCGGCCTTATGTCCTCCGGAATCGACCTGTACCATTCTTCGGTATTGCTGAATTCCGGGTCCACATCGAAGATAACACCCCGGAATGCAAAGATTCGGTGGCTGACCACTTGGCCGATCTGAAATTTTGCATGGCGTATCTGTGTCATCACTGTCATTCGTTGTAGCTGTCTGTTTCCGTCAAAGCTCGCGAGCCTAAATGGTTCCGGCGATCACTCAATCCCGCCATAAATTCATAAAGTCCGTCATGCTCAGTGTCTTGAATCTTGTACTTCCATTCTTTGGACTGATTTTCCTGGGCTTTTTCGTGGCACGTATAAACCGCCAGCCATTGGAAGCACTGGGATGGATGAACACATTCATCATCTATGTGGCGCTGCCCGCTCTATTTTTCCAGATACTTTCGAAAACGCCAGTCGCGGAACTTACGCAATGGGGTTTTATCATTGGCTGCACAGCCTCGACTTTCCTTGTTTTTGCGTCGATGTTTTTCATAGCGTTCAGCCGGACGCGAAGAATCGACGAAAGCACCATCCAGGGACTTGCGGCAGCGTATGGAAACATCGGGTATATGGGCCCGGCGCTCGCAATCCTCGCCTTTGGCGCGCCTGCGGCCGTGCCGGTTGCACTGATATTCTGTTTCGACAATACGCTGCATTTCGTCATGACGCCGTTTCTGATGGCGGTTTCCGGCAATGACAAGCGCGAGCCGCTTGATCTGGCATTTAGCGTGCTTCGCCGGATATTCGGCCACCCGTTCATTATCGCAACAATCCTTGGCGTTGGTGCCGCGATCTTCGGGATCGAACCTCCCGTGGCCATCGAACGCATGATCGACCTTCTGGCCAAGGCGGCAGCACCATGCGCGCTCTTCGCCATGGGAGCGACGCTGGCCTTGCGCCCGTTGCGGCGGGTGCCGAAGGAGCTTTACCTGATCGTTCCAGTCAAGCTGCTGATTGAGCCCCTGCTGATCTATGGTGTCCTCAATATGGCAGGAACCTTCCCGCCCGTGTGGATTTATACGGCTATGCTTATGGCCGCTCTGCCAACCGCCACCAATGTTTTTGTTATCGCCCAGCAATATGGGGTGTGGGTCGAGCGGGCATCAAGCAGTGTCCTGGCAACAACAGTCTTTTCAATCGCGACGCTGACAATGTGGCTTTATCTGATGACGCATGACCTCGTTCCCTGACTTGAGCTCAGCCGGTTGCACGGGTTTGTTACCCACAACCCGTGGTCTTTGCGCGTTTGATACGGCGAGGGCTATTGCGACAAGTCCTTTTCCATATATAGTTGCGAATGATTTGCAATTGCGAATAAGGGAACCTGATGGATCAGTTGCGACAGGCGACAGAGACGACTAAGGGTTGGCGGCGTGCGAGAGGTGAGGCATCGCTATCGGACGTTCATCGAACCATTGCCGTGCGGACTGGTGCGGCGGGCTGGCGTCGCGCCGCGGCCTTCGTTGGTCCGGGATACCTGGTGGCCGTGGGCTATATGGACCCGGGCAACTGGGCGACATCGCTCGCAGGCGGGTCGAAGTTCGGCTATACACTGCTGGTTGTGGCGCTTGTCTCCAACATCATGGCAATCGTACTCCAGTCGTTATGCGCGCGTCTCGCCATCGGCTCGGGCAGGGACCTGGCGCAGGCCTGCCGCGATGCCTTTCCAAAGCCAGTTGCCTACATATTATGGCTGCTGGCGGAAATCGCCATTATCGCCACTGACATTGCCGAGGTTATCGGCACTGCGATTGGCCTCAATCTCATCTTCGGAATACCTCTCGAAATCGGCGTGCTGATTACCGCACTCGACGTATTCCTCATCCTGTATCTGCAAAAACTGGGGTTCCGCTGGGTCGAGGCGCTCATTATCACGCTGCTAGGTGTCATTGCGGTCTGTTTCGCTATCCAGATTTTCATGGCAGATCCGGAATGGGGCGCGGTGATCAAAGGGTTTGCACCGACAACGGAAATTGTGACTAACCCGGAAATGCTCTATCTCGCACTTGGCATTCTCGGCGCAACGGTTATGCCGCACAATCTCTATCTGCACTCCGGCATCGTCCAAACGCGCGACTATGGTCACACGTTGCCGGAGAAGCGGCAGGCGCTGAAATACGCGACCATCGATTCCACGGTCGCATTGATGTTTGCGCTTCTTATCAACGCGTCGATCCTCATTCTCGCTGCAGCGACCTTTCACAAGACCGGCCAAACCGAGGTTGCGGAACTTGGCGAAGCGCATTCTCTGCTTGCACCGCTGCTCGGGCTGGCAATAGCCCCAACGTTGTTCGGCATCGCGTTGCTCTGTTGCGGAATCAATTCTACCGTCACAGCGACGCTTGCCGGGCAGATTGTGATGGAAGGGTTCCTTCACATCAAGCTTGCGCCTTGGCTGCGCCGGCTGATCACACGTGGTATCGCTATCATTCCAGCTTCGATCGTTACCATCTGGTACGGCGAAAGCGGTACGGCCAAGCTGCTTGTCTTGACGCAAGTGGTCTTGAGCCTTCAGCTGTCTTTCGCCGTGTTCCCGCTGGTGATGTTTACCATGAGCAAGGCGAAAATGGGTGGTCTTGTGTCGCCTAGATGGCTTTCAGCATTTGCGATGTTCATCGCTGTGGTCATAGCCCTGTTGAACGTGAAATTGCTGAGCGATTTCGTCCTGGCGTAACTTACGCGTGCCCGGCCGGCTTGCGTGGAAAACCAAAGCTGCTGCCGGGTCGCAAGCCTTCGCGCATCAGGAAGCTCCGCAAAGGCGAGAACGTCCTCAGGAGTTCAAGGCCACCGCTGCGAACCATTTGCACGGGGAGAAAATCCGACAGCAGGGAGCGGTTAAGCGCATCGACAGCGCCCGTGCGTGCGATGATGTCCGGACTACGCCTGCGGTTATAAGTGGCTATGACGCTGGCCGCTCCAAGGTCCATGCCGTCTCTTGGCAGAGTTTCCAGCAAGGTTTCGACGTCGCGAACGCCGAGGTTGAGACCCTGTGCACCGATCGGAGGAAACACGTGGGCCGACTCGCCGGCAAGATAGACGCGGTTGCGGGCAAACGAGGTGGGTACGAGTCCCGACAGCGGCCAGCTTTGGGGCTCTGTGTCAACGGTCACTGCACCAAGCAAGGACTGCATGCGTTCTTCGACCCGCATCGAGAGCTGATCCCGGGTGAGATCCAACAATTCCGCGGCCTTGGCCGGTGTGGTTACCCAGACCAGACTTGATCGCTTGCCAGGCAGGGGGACTTGGGTGAACGGCCCATGTTCGGTATGAAATTCCGTCGAAATATCATTGTGATCGCGCGTGTGGCCGAAGCTCAGGACGATAGCCGTCTGATTGTAGCTCCAGGTCCGCGCGGAAATACCTGCCGCCTCGCGTGCCAGCGAAGAACGGCCATCAGCGGCAACAACGATATTGCCATTGAATGTCGTTCCGTCGTTGGCCTCTACGCTGATGGCATCATTACCCGGCGTGTAATGGACCGCAGACGCAGGAACATGCCTGGCCGTCGACTGTTGCAAAGCGGCGACCAGAACGGATGTCAGCGTAACGTTGGGAATGTTATAGCCAAAAGCAGTTTCATCGATCTCGAAGGCATCGAAGGTTACTGCCGGGCTGCGGATCAGCCGATTTGTACCGTCCAGAATACGCATTGTGGCGAGAGGAGCCGCGTGGGGTTCTATGCTTCCCCAAAGGCCGATCTGCCTGAGAAACTTGATCGCCGGCACCATTAGAGCGGTCGTCCGGCTGTCGGAAGGGCCCGGAACGACACCGAGACTGATGACGTTCTCAAAGTTCCGGGAAAGGGCGATTGCCGCAATCAACCCGACGTGACCGGCACCGGCAACAATAATAGGATCGGTTCTGGTGCTGGTCATAGTTTGTCTCCGCTTCGAGCTTTCAACAGCTTATATCACTCTAATTGCTTGCGCTTTGGGTCGTTTTCAAGAAAAGCTGCTCATAAATCGTTCGCCATTGATAGGATACAACAGCGAACGAGCTATCATCATGCAGCAGATTGGCACGGACCTTGAAAAAACCGACATTGCCCAAGGGCATCACGCCCAAGAAAGTAACGGCTCCTCAAGCCAAGGCGTTTTCCGTTCATCTGCTCACGGCCTCGGGTTCCTTCCTGGCATTTCTCTCTGTGGTTGCTGCGAGCGAGGAAAGCTGGACAGCAATGTTCTGGTGGCTCGGACTGGCGCTTTTCGTCGACGGAATTGACGGACCGATCGCACGCAAGCTTGACGTGAAATACGTTCTGCCAAACTGGTCCGGCGAACTTCTCGACAACATCATCGACTACATGACCTACGTGCTGATACCGGCATTTGCGCTCTACCAGCGCGGCTTCATGGGCGAGGGCTTGTCGTTTCTTGCAGCTGCGATCATCGTTGTTTCAAGCGCAATCTACTATGCCGACACGGGGATGAAGACCAAGGAAAACTTTTTCAAAGGCTTTCCGGTCGTCTGGAACATGATTGTCTTCACGTTGTTCATCGTGCGCCCCGGAGAGTGGGTGGCGTTTGCCATCGTTCTCGTCTCGGCCATCGTCTCTTTCCTGCCGATCTATTTCCTGCACCCTGTGCGCGTGGAGCGATTGCGGCCACTCAATCTCGCTATCTTCTTCCTGTGGTGTGCTTTCGGTGCATTTTCATTGTTTCAGGAATTGGACTCGCCACTCTGGGTGCGTGTCGGCATTTCCGTCACCGGCGTTTACCTCTTCTGCATTGGTGCTGTGATGCAGGCATTTCCCAATCTAGGACGAACGGAGAAAGCACAATGACCAAGGCTGTTCGGGTTCTTCAACACGGCGGACCGGAAGTTCTGACATATGAGGATGTCTCAATCGGCACACCTGGCCGCGGCGAAGTTCATATCCGGAACGAGGCTATCGGTTTGAATTTCCTTGACGTTTATTTTCGTACAGGTCTCTATCCGGCGCCGAACGGACTGCCGCTTACACCCGGCCACGAGGGCGCGGGTGTTGTATTGGCGCTTGGACCCGGGGTCAGGGGATTAAACGTAGGCGACCGGGTCGCCTATGCCGATCCTATAGGCGCATACGCGGAGGAGCGGCTTATACCCGCGGACCGTCTCGTCAAGGTCCCTGACGCAATTCCGTTGCAGCAAGCGGCGTCCATGATGCTGAAAGGCATGACCGCACAATATTTGTTGCGCCAAACCTTTGCAGTGAAGAAGGGCGACACGATTCTTTTCCACGCTGCCGCCGGTGGTGTCGGGCTCATTGCCGGTCAATGGGCCAAGCATATCGGTGCGACGATCATTGGTACTGCAGGTTCGGACGAGAAGGTCAGCCTGGCGCTTGAACATGGGTTCCATCACGTCATCAACTACAACAAAGAGAACTTCGTTGAACGGGTGAAGGACCTCACCGGCGGCAAGGGCGTCGACGTGGTTTATGATTCCGTTGGCAAGGACACGTTTGAAGGGTCGCTCAACTGCTTGCGGCCCCGGGGAATGATCGTCTGTTTCGGCCAGTCTTCCGGGCCGGTTCCGCCATTTGACCTCGGCGTTCTGTCGCGAAAAGGTTCGCTTTACCTGACCCGGCCGACGCTTTTCACCTATATCGCAGGACGTGAGGCGCTCGAACGGTCGGCGAATGAACTATTCGACATCGTTGCCACTGGTGCGGTGTCGATAAAAATCGGGCAAACCTATGCGCTGAAGGACGCAGCTACTGCGCATCGTGATCTGGAAGCGCGGAAAACGACCGGCACGACGGTGCTCATTCCTTGAGCCGTCTCAACCGATGCTTGATTATTGTGCGCAAATGGCCGCAACCTGGCGTTTTACGCTTTCCAAGTTTGATGAGCCTGACATAGGATCGAAAACGGTCTTGGCCGCGGGGAAATATGACAGGCACAACAACAAAAGACGGCACTGAGCAACCGCTACTGGAAGCTGAAAAGCTCACCAAGGTTTTCGGTACACTAAGAGCCTGCGACGGCATCGATTTGAAGATTGGGCGCGGCGAGATTCACGCGATCCTCGGAGAAAACGGCGCGGGCAAATCCACATTGGTGAAGATGTTGTTTGGCGCATTGCAGCCAACATCCGGAGGCATGGTGTGGAAGGGTGAAGCCGTCACTGTCGCCAGCCCTGCAATGGGAAGATCGCTCGGTATCGGGATGGTCTTCCAGCATTTTTCGCTATTCGACGCCCTGACGGCAGCCGAGAATATTGCGCTATCTCTGGACCAGAAGACTCGCATCGATGCGATTGCAACTCGTGCGCGCGAAATCGGCCAGGCGTATGGACTCCCCGTGGACCCGGACGCACTCGTCGGCGACCTTTCCGTGGGCGAGCGCCAGCGCATCGAGATAATTCGATGTCTTTTGCAGAACCCCGATCTGATCATATTGGACGAACCGACTTCGGTGTTGACGCCGCAAGAGGCGGATTTGCTCTTTGTGACGCTGGAGCGTTTGCGCTCGGAAGGAAAATCCATTCTTTACATCAGTCACCGGCTGGAAGAGGTGCGCAGGCTATGCGACCGCGCAACGGTACTCAGGCACGGCAAGGTTGTCGGTCATTGTGACCCGCGCGTTCAAACTGCCGCTTCATTGGCTCGGATGATGGTGGGCAGCGACATCCACGTCATCGAAAGGCTCCCGGCGCAGGAGGCGGAGCAGATACCGCTCATTGTAGTAAACGGGCTGTCACAGAGGCCGCGTGGTCCTTTCTCGGTATCGCTGCATGATATTCGCCTGTCGATAAACGGCGGGGAAATCCTTGGCATCGCAGGGGTTGCCGGTAACGGACAGGGTGAGCTTTTCGAGGCAATCTCCGGCGAAGTACTGCAGGAGCGTCCCGAAATCGTCCGTATACGCGGCACGGATGCTGGCCGGATGGGCATATCCGCCCGGCGCAAACTCGGTGCCGCCTTCGTGCCCGAGGAGAGGCTTGGTCACGGCGCAGTTCCCGACATGTCCCTGACCCACAATCTGCTCCTGTCCCGCCATTCAACGGATCGCAAGGTCTTCCTGAAGGGCGGCGCCTTGCGGCTTGTATCGAACGCCAGCCTTGCATCAGCGTCAAAACGCATCATCACGCAGATGGATGTTCGTAAAAGCTCTGAAAACCCCGACGCATCCGCGCTTTCCGGGGGAAACCTCCAGAAGTTTCTCATCGGGCGAGAACTCGATCGCAATCCTTCTGTAATAGTCGTCAACCAGCCCACCTGGGGCGTCGATGCCGGGGCGGCTGCGCATATCCGCCAGGCTCTGGTTGATCTTGCGCGGAGCGGTTCCGCGGTGATCGTCATCAGTCAGGATCTTGACGAGTTGTTTGAAATCTCCGACCGCGTCGCAGCGATGGTACATGGCCGTTTGTCGGAATCCGTGCCCATCGAGGCAATGTCGATGGAGCGCATCGGATTGATGATGGGTGGCGCCGACGCCACCTCAGGGGCGGCTTGATGCGCGTCGAAATCATCAAACGCCCGCAGCATTCGGCATTGTTCAGTGCGCTGTCGCCATTTATCGCGCTGCTCCTGACATTGATCGCGGGAGCCATCCTCTTTTCCATCCTCGGCAAGAACCCGATCTCCGCGCTATATTCCTATTTCGTCGAGCCGCTGACCGAAGTTTGGTCGATCCACGAACTGCTGGTGAAGGCGGCACCGCTGATCCTCATCGCGGTCGGGCTTTCTGTTTGTTTTTTGTCAAACAACTGGAATATCGGGGCCGAGGGACAGTTCATCATCGGTGGAATTTTCGGATCGATACTGCCCGTCGTGTTTCCGGAATTCCAAGGATGGTACGTGCTGCCAATCATGCTTCTTCTGGGAATGGTCGGGGGCATGGCATATGCGACAATCCCGGCATATCTGAAGGTGCGGTTCAATACCAACGAGATCCTGACGAGTCTGATGCTGGTCTATATCGCTCAGCTTTTTCTCGATTGGCTGGTTCGGGGTCCCTGGCGCAACCCGCAGGGCTACAACTTTCCCGAAACGGTGCAGTTCAGCAATAGCGCGATCCTTCCGGCGATATTCCCGGACTCAGGCCGGGCGCACTGGGGATTTATCCTTGCACTGATCGCTGCCATGGTGGTCTGGTTCATGTTGTCGCGCACGTTGAATGGCTTTGAAATCAAGGTACTTGGCCGCAGTTCAAGGGCAGGGCGCTTCGCCGGTTTCAGTGCTGGAAGGCTGACGTTTTTCGCGTTCATGGTGTCAGGTGCGCTCGCCGGACTGGCCGGAATCGCCGAGGTCTCCGGTGCTGTTGGACAACTCCGGACGAGTATTTCGCCGGGCTACGGCTTCACCGCAATTATCGTCGCCTTCCTGGGAAGGCTAAATCCGATGGGGATAATTGCTGCGGGGCTGGTGCTTGCCCTTTCTTATTTGGGAGGCGAGGCAGCACAGATTTCATTGGGTATTTCGGAGAAATCAGCTCGTATCTTCCAAGGCATCATCCTGTTTTTTGTCCTCGCCTGTGACAGCCTGATCTATTATCGCATCCGGATTGTGTCGCGCTTGGGTGACGCAGCGTATAGAGCGAGGTAAGGCCATATGGAAGCGTTCTGCCGGAGGGAATTCGCGGATAAGGTCGAGGGGTTTGGCGAGGCCGATGTTTGCCCATCGGACGAAGCCGAAGCCCGAAGAATTTGTTCCGAATTGTCCCGGCCCTTCGGGTTTCCGGCTAGCGGCCAACCACTTTGTCAGGAGGCTTCGTCCGATGAACCACATCGACCTCGCCACCTTCCTAATGGATTGTCTCGCCATCCGGGAAACAGAACGGATTCCATATGGCCTTACCACGCTCTGGGGCGCATGAAATGACGATGTTCGAGGCGATACTCCTGACAGTGGCTACAGCGGCGACGCCGTTGCTGATTGCTGCCCTTGGGGAACTGGTCGTCGAGCGGTCCGGCGTCCTCAATCTTGGCGTCGAAGGCATGATGCTTATGGGCGCCGTCACCGGGTTCGCGGTTGCGCAATATACCGGTTCAGCCTGGCTTGGCATGTTTGCGGCCATACTCGCGGGCGCTGGCTTTTCATTGCTGTTCGGCTTCCTGACGCTGACGCTGATCACCAACCAGGTGGCGACAGGCCTCGCGCTCACGCTGCTCGGCCTCGGCGCTTCGGCCATGATCGGCGAAAGCTTCGTCGGTCTCCCGGGAGTGAGAATGGATTCCCTGCACATTCAGGGGCTTACGGACATGCCCTATGTCGGCAGGGTCTTGTTTGGCCAAGATCCCATCTTCTATATTTCCATCCTTTTGACCATTGGTGTCGCATGGTTTCTCTTCAGGACACGTGCGGGTTTGACGCTGCGCGCAGTCGGTGACAACCATACATCGGCACACGCTTTGGGCGTGCCCGTCGTCCGCATTCGCTATCTTGCCGTGATCTTCGGCGGTGCCTGCGCCGGCCTGGCAGGTGCTCAGCTTTCGCTCGTTTACGTGCCGCAATGGGTGGAGAATATGACGTCCGGACGCGGCTGGATCGCCCTGGCTCTCGTTGTTTTTGCTTCCTGGCGTCCATGGCGTATCCTTGCCGGCGCTTACCTCTTCGGCGCCGTGACGATCGGGCAGCTTCATGCACAGGCACTTGGTATCGGAGTTCCGTCACAATTCATGTCTTCGCTGCCCTATCTTGCAACGATCATCGTGCTCGTGCTGATTTCGCGCAACAAGCGCCTGACATTGATGAATACGCCGACGTCTCTCGGCAAACCCTTCGTGCCTGACCGCTGAACCAGACTCCGGCTGAACGAAAAGCAGATACTTAACAGAGAGGTGAACCTAATGAAAAAACTGATGATGGCGCTAACGATAGCTGCCAGCTTTGCCGTCGCCGGCCCCGCCTACGCTGCGGACAAGCTGAAGGTCGGCTTCATCTATATCGGACCGCCCGGTGATTTCGGATGGACATACCAGCATGACCAGGGACGCAAGGAGCTCGAGAAGGCTCTTGGTGACAAGGTAGAAACGACATTCCTTGAAAACGTGCCGGAGGGAGCCGACGCGGAACGCTCGATCGAGCGACTTGCTCGAGCTGGCAACAAGCTCATCTTCACCACGTCGTTCGGCTATATGGATGCGACGATCAAGGTTGCGCAGAAATTTCCCGATGTGAAGTTCGAACACGCGACAGGCTACAAGACGGCGGAGAACGTTGCTGTCTACAATTCCCGCTTCTACGAAGGCCGCTATATACAGGGCGTCATCGCGGCGAAGATGTCGAAGGCCGGCGTCGCTGGATATATCGGCTCGTTCCCGATCCCAGAGGTGGTCCAGGGCATCAACTCCTTCATGCTCGGCGCGCAATCCGTCAATCCCGCCTTCAAGGTGAAGGTCATATGGGCCAATTCCTGGTTTGACCCCGCCAAGGAGGCTGATGCCGCAAAGGCCTTGATCGATCAGGGCGTAGACATCATCACCCAGCACACGGATTCGACGGCTCCCATGCAAGTCGCAGCCGAGCGCAAGATCAAGGCCTTCGGTCAGGCCTCGGACATGATCAAGTTCGGCCCGGAGACACAGCTGACATCGATTGTCGATAATTGGGGTCCGTACTATATCGAGCGCGCCAAGGCTGTACTCGATGGCACCTGGAAGTCGCACAATGTGTTCGAAGGCATGAAGGAAGGGCTCGTCGTGATGGCGCCTTACACGAACATGCCGGATGATGTGAAGAAGCTAGCCGAAGAAACGCAGGCCAAGATCACCTCAGGCGAGCTGAAACCTTTCACTGGCCCCATCAAGAAGCAGGATGGTTCCGAATGGCTGAAAGCCGGCGAGACAGCTGACGACAAGACCATCCTCAGCATGAACTTCTACGTCGCCGGCGTGGACGACAAGCTGCCGAAATGAGCACAAGACTGCCTTGAACAAGAAAGGGCGCCAAAACGGCGCCCTTTTTGTTGTATGGATCGGGAGGATCAGTCCGCTTCGTCAGCAGACCCGGCATTCAACAGACCATAGCGCTCTGCGCCGATGGAATTGAGCAGATCAATCTGCGTCTCGAGGAAGTCGACATGACCCTCCTCGTCCTTGAGCAGTTCGTCGAACAATTCCTTGGAGACGTAATCACCAAGCTGGTCGCAAATCTCACGGGAAAGCTTGTAGGATTTCACCGCATCATATTCGCCGGCGAGATCCGCTTCGAGCACTTCCTTGACGTTCTGACCAATGCGCAAGGCACCGACGGACTGCAGATTTGGATGACCTTCGAGGAAGATGATGCGCTGGATGATCTTGTCGGCGTGATGCATCTCTTCGATGGATTCGGCGCGTTCCTTCTTGGCCAGCTTCGTGAAGCCCCAATCGTCCAGAAGGCGATAATGCAGCCAATATTGATTGACGGCGCCTAATTCGAGAAACAATGCCTCGTTAAGCCGCTCGATGACCTTTGGTTCGCCCTTCATGTCGTGAACTCCCGTATTCGTGACGCAATGCCCGGACGCGGTCTATGAACGAAACTGCTTCAGAATCGCTCGAGCCGTTCCGGAGGTGATATTCTTCCGTCACTCTTATGATGGTTTCAACGACATTTGGGAAGCAACCACAGCAGCGGCCGCGCTTTTTCATCGCATGGTAAACCTTGGCCGGGACAACCAGCTGCCAAGGATCAGCATCGAGAAGTTCAATGATAGAATTCTCGATCTCTTTCTGAGTAATGATGTTGCAATGACAAACTAGCATTTGATGTCATCGCCGCATCTACGAGAACAGGACAGCGAAACATCTTTTGCCATAAATGCAATTTGACTTGGACCAACTGATGATCCGGCGAAAACCGGTGCGCAAAAGCCGCAAGATACTATCCCGCAAACGGGTATTATTTCCGAACCAGACAATGGTTCCTCCAATCGCAAGGGTTCAAGGCCCAAACATTAAAGGTCATGCGCTCATCAACGCTTCGGCTATAAAGCCGTGTTGTTGTGAACCTGTCAAACGGATATGGTGATATTATGTCGTGATTTCAATTAGTTAGAATAATTCTAAACTAGCCAAATAATATAACCAATTCAATCAGGTTTGGTATTTCGGGGTTTGGATTGCCAATAATTTCGCTGAAATTTAGCGTGTGTCAAAACGTCCCAGATGGAAGATCGAAGGGTCAGGCAGCCGCGACGCTGCAATCGCCTACAACTAATATGCAACGCGCAGTTTAAATTACGGCACCAAAAATGGCCTTTTTCGTGCGGGAACGGGATTTTTTGATTTCGAACGTCCCAATTACCCTTGCCACCTCGGTTCGTTCAGCGGAATTTCGAACGAAGGCCGCTGTCAGCCGGCTGTTGCGAGGCGCGGCGTGAGAACGTCAATGCCGAGCAAAATCCGCACGTCGCGCTTGTCGACAATATCCTCGATCGAGTACTGGGCTAGAACTTCGAAGAACGCGTTGAGAGCCTTGCGCAGAGCTGCGTTCAAACCACAACTGTCAATCAACGGGCAATCGGCTGCATCGTTTTCGAAACATTCCGCCATGGCGAAATTTTCTTCAGTCACGCGGACCACGTCGAACAGGGTGATATCGGCTGCCGGCTTGCCGAGCTTCACGCCGCCGTTCCGGCCGCGCACGGTTTCGATGAAACCATTCTCGACCAAGGGTTGAAGGATCTTGAAAAGGAAAAGTTCGGATACCGTGTAGGCCTGGGCGATCTCGCCGATTCTGCTGAGATTGCCTTCATTGGCGGCGCAATACATTAGGATACGGATGGCGTAGTTCGTCTGTCTTGTCAGTCGCATGGGAAATATCTCTTCTCAACCTGAAAACAGGTTCTGCATTCAAATCTGGCCGCAGTTTAGAATTATTCTTGATAAAGTAAATGATAATATGAAAGCTGGTTTCATATTTCCGCAGCTGCGCATGAACCTATCAACAACGAAAAATTATCTAACGATAACAACCACAGAGGCTGTTATCAACGCGATCGCGCATAGGAGAAGCAGGCCATATACCCTCGGTTTGTCAAAGAGCACGGCAAAGCCGGCGGACCATACGACCACCGCAGCGCCAAGTGCATAGAGGAAACCCGCCTTGTGCGCCCATGCAATATTGACGGCCATCAGACCGCCAATGATAAGGGCGCCAAATACGACCATCAAAGCCAGGGCGTACTTTTCAAAATTGTCCATTCAGACAGCTCACTCTCAGAACCCACATGCGAAAGTCCGCGGCCCGATCAACGATCAGGCTGGCAGGACTTACATAGACTGTTCGCGGCGGGGAAAGCAACCTGAGACGCGGCACCGAGCCACTTGGACCCGGTCATGTGTGCAATAGGCAACAAAAAAGGCCGGGGAGTTCCCGACCTTCTCAACTCCCCTCGACGCCACTGCCAGTACATCCGTGGTCAAAGGCGGAGAGGAATTTATGCGACTGATATAGACAGTGCTCAAGCTGTTTTCAAGTGTCAGCGCCGATAGGCACTCAATCCAGCCAAAAGGCCGAGACCAGCCACAGCAGAAACGATCGCAACTGCGGTCATTGGATTTTCACGAGCTTTCTCGGTGACCAGTTGAGCTTCTTCGCCAACGAAGCGTGCAGCTCTCCGGGTGCTCCGCCTCATGGAGTCGAATGCAGATCCGCCATTCTCGAAAAGTTCGTAACCCTGCTCCGACAGCGATCTGCTGATCGTCGTCAGCTGTTCGCGAAGTTCGGCGATCTGATTTTCCAGATCGGTTTCCGCCATATCTTGAACCTTGGTTGTCGTTGCCATCCCACTAATCCTTTCCACATGTAGAGAAAGAGGGAACGTCAACTACGCGGTTTGGTTCCGATTCACGGCCTGTCCGGGCCGGTGGCGGTTGAGTGCAAGGCCACTCAATCTACTTCCAGCAGCCATTATTCTGGCCATTGAGATTGTGGGAGTCGATGTCGATACCAGCGGAGAAGTCGTTCTTCGCAAGGTATAGAGCAGTTTCCGGCCGGATCCGGATCTTGTTCCAGCCAGCACAACTGGACGTATGAGCCGTTTTTTCACTCATCCAGCGCATTGAACCGCAGCCCGACGTGCCGAGTATGCAAGGCAGCAGAAAAGCCACGGCCCATATCTTCATCGCTGCTGGCCTTTCAGTTAATCGCCACCGGTCGGATCTCGCCTTAATCATCATTGCTGGCGTTTAACTGCTGCGGCGTCAAGCCTTGATCGGTGGTTTTCGCCGACAACGATCGGGCGAGGATCAGCCGGCTGGATTTGAGCAGTGGTGCATTGGCAGCGCGCACCCTCGTCAGGCGCGGATTGTTCTCATGAGCGGTAACAGCAGCTTCGTTCGCATAAAGTTCGTTGACCATCACCTTGTTGGGAATGGGCGTGCCATCGCGCTCGATGGGCTTGATAACCTCAAATCGGAGGCACCCTGGCTCTTCTTCCAAAGTTTTGCGCGCGTGCTCCCGGATAAGCGCGGTAAACTCTTCCTCGCGCCCTTCGTGGGTCTCGAACTCAACAATAATCGTCAAAGCGGTCATGAATAGGCAATCTCCCTCTTGGGTCAGCGAGGTCTATCAGCCCCCATGGGACAAATCCACATAATCATGAACGAAACCACGTACTTCCTGGTTTGTTTCCATCCGCGTCAAGAAGGTGCAAGAATGCTTTTGATGAACAAACAAACGGGACAGTTCAACATGAAACTCATTCTGTCTATCGTCGCTGTGCTTCTTGTCATCATGGGCGCAGTATGGGTGCTCCAGGGGCTGAGCCTCATCGGCGGGAGCTTCATGGTCGGCCAGACGCAATGGATCGCCATTGGCATGTTGACTATGGCCGTCGGGGCGGCACTCCTCTACTACGCCCGAAAGCAGCGCCGGTCATAAATCTCGGAACCTCTCTGTATTGACGACGTTTTTTTACCGTATCCGTAGCGATGACCCTCGTCCCGGTGATCGCCCCCAAGGTAAAAAACGGAAGGAATTCCCATGGAAAAAGCCCATCATACTTGCTCTGGCAGGGGAGCTGGCAATGCCTAATACTGTACTCAATCGCCATACCTGGGTCGTTGTTGCCGATGGAGAAAAGGCTTTGTTTCTACGCAACGAAAACAGCGCGACGCATGCGCAACTCAGTACCATTCACCAAATGCATCAGCAGAACCCGGCAACGCGTGAGCAAGGGAGCGACAAGCCCGGGCGCTTTTCCGATGGGGTAGGGGCGCATAGAAGCGCCATGGACGACACGGACTGGCACGAGATCTCAAAACGCCGTTTTGCAAAAGAAATTGCGGACGAGCTCTATGTTCATGCGCACAAACGCAAGTTCGAGCGGCTTGTCTTAGTCGCGCCGCCGACAATTCTGGGCGAACTGCGCCAGGAACTTCACAAGGAAGTACTGGATAAAATCGTCAGCGAGATACCGAAGACTCTAACCAACCATTCGATGAGCGACATCCAGGCGATTGTCGAGGAAAGCTGATGGCCGGCCAAGGTTGACTACACAAGCAAAACCCCTGCCGGACCGGTAGGGGTTTCGCGAGTTGAGGCTTGATTTGGCTCTAGCAAACTGGACTCTGGATAAGAATATCGCGCATCGTTTCAGTGCGGCTCAGGCTCAAGAAACCGCTACACTCAACCTGGCGGAATGCTACCACAACCAGCCTCGAATTCAAGGTTCGTCGAGCGAAAGTCTACTTCAACTTTGGTTTCGCGCGCTCGTTATCTTCTTCAAGTCGTTTGATACGTGCTTCCAAGGCATTGATCGCCTTGAAGACAGCAACGCCCATGCTCTTGAAATCTCCGCTATGAATGGCTGCTTCGATCGCGTGTTTGGCATCTTCAATCGACATCGTTCTCTCCACTCACAATTGCTAGTCGCCAATACGGAAAACCCAATCCTCAAGGGGCATGAGGATTGGGTCATTGTTGGCTTGTGGGTTAGCCAGAACTGGTTTGGGGGAACCAGTGACACTACAATGTTTCTGGCGCCAAATGGTTCCGGATGAGAAGGCAAATTTTCTGCCGAGGCGGCGGGAGCCCGTTCGACGTTACATTCTAAATCCGAGACGGCATCAGGATGGCAGGAGGTCGAAGAGAAGTGCGACGTGAAACGCGAAGGCAGTGACAAACAGCGCGGCTCCTAGGACACGGCCTTTGACGGCGCGGTTCAGACTCCGGGCAGGGCTGCGGTCGTTCGTGCAGTCGGTTGAAGCCATCAGGTTCTGTCTCTCGTTTCCAGTGGCTTGATCTTCTGATATTCCATACACGATTAAAACGATAGAGATTACAATTACCCGCGTCCAGCGGGTAATGTTTTGCGTCGCTCCATCATCATATGGAATGATATTCCCGAAACTGGTGGAACCCGAAGCATGTCACCCGGCGAGGTTTGTTCGGGGATCGCAGCCCCAGGCTCTCAGGTAACGATCGCTGTGATAGAGGCTGCGATCAATGCCACCGATGCGAACAGGATAAGGCCATATAGGCGCGGCTGATCGAAGATAACTGCAAAGCCAAGAAAAAATGCAGCACATGCGGACGCAAACGAGAAAAGAAAAGCTGGCTTGTCGACGGTAGTGATCGCAAACGCCATCAGGCCAGCAATGATAAGCGCGCCAAAGACTATAAATATCCAGGTAGCGAATGTCTCATAACGGTCCATCTTGCACTCTCCGGCAGTCGTGATTTTCGATTACAACGGAATTCCACGACCAGTCAAATGCTGTTCAGGAAGAATGAACGACAAAAAGCACCCAAAGACTGACTAACGCCTCTACCGCCGGGGGCATCTGCCGCGACTTACCACGCGTGTTTCCTTGACGAGCGATAAGATTAAAATAAGCCGACGTATGTTACTGCGACAGATTTACCACACCAGTAAATTTGATGATGTATAAGTTAAACCTTCGGTTGCGTAAGTCAGAAACACAATTTAGCCTCCCTTTCGCCAATATCTCTAGCCTGATCGCGGAATTGCGAAGATTTCCAAGGCAATTCCTCACCCGTTTATGCCGTAGGGGGTACTGCATGAAGTCGACCATTGGCTTTGCACGCATCGTGTGCCTTTCTTCTGTTTCTTTGATTTCCCTTCTCACCACCGCCCAATTCGCATCCGCAGCTTGCAGTTTCGCACCGACTGCCGGTGACGATTCATATGTCTGCGACAGCGGAACAGCCGCATCCTTGACCGACGCGAGCGGAAACAACTCGCTGTCGCTACCTGCCGGCGGGACCGGGCAGATCACCGGCAATGTCACGTTTGGCGCGGGAACGGACAGCGTCGTCGTGCAATCCGGCACAATTGGCGGGACAGTCCAGCAAGGCGGCGGAATAGACGATTACAGGATGACGGGCGGGACCATCGGTTCGCTAAGCCAGGGCGACGGACTCGATACATTCACCATGTCGAGCGGTCACATAATCGATTTCTTCGAGGATGGTGACAACGCTGTAATGACGGGAGGCCGTATCGGCCGCGTCAACATGAAACTCGATGATAACTACTACAACATGTCCGGCGGGACGGTTGACCGGAATGTCGTAACCGGCCTTGGCCGCGATACGATTATAATCTCGGGTGGGACTATCGGCGGCAACATCAGCACCAGCAGCGGCGTGGACAGTGTCACAGTCAGCGGCGGCAGCATCGGCAATGGTGTCAAGACGGGTGAGGGTAATGATACCTTCGCCTGGAGTGGCGGCATCATCTACAACGCCATTCAGCTCGAGGGTGGTAATGACACCGCGACGCTGACAAACCTCACCAACGGCAATATGGGCGCGATGACGCTGCTTTCCGGTGGAACCGGGACAGATCGCCTGACTTTCAGCAACGTGTCCATCGACAGTGTAACACGGTTCGACAATTGGGAATCCGTTGCAGCAACAAACGACACGGAACTGAGATTCGAAGGTAATCTCGCGCTCGGCGATGCCGGGACCGGCACGGGAACGTTCAGCATCGATGCAACGAGCACGGTTTTTGCCGGCAGCACAGATACCGGCGTTCACGCGTTTACAGCTGGACAATTGGTGAATGTCGTCAATTCCGGCCGTATCGATCTATCCAACGGCAATGACAGTGAAGCCGACAGTTTCACCATCGCCGGCAATTATAGCGGCAATAACGGGCTGCTCTTCCTCGATACGGTGCTCGGTGACGACGCGTCCGCCTCCGACAAGCTTGTCATTTCCGGCGGTACGGCCAGCGGCACTACGGGTGTCAGCATTATTAATCAGGGCGGCACGGGCGACCTTACAACGCAGAACGGTATTCTTGTGGTTGAGGGGATCAATGGCGCCAATACCGGGTCGGGCACCTTTTCGCTCAACGACCCTGTCGCAGCGGGCGCTTACGAGTACTTTCTCTTCAAGGGCGGCGTTACGGCGGGAACAGCGCAGAACTGGTATCTGCGCTCGACGATCAACACATCATCGGGAGCAACCGCAGCGGCCGAACAGGCCGATTCGAATCCAGTCGTGCAGCCCGAAGCGCCGGAGGCGGAACCTCCTGCGCCTCCTCCCGGAGGGACGCCGCCGCCTGAAACCCCGCCGGAGGGGTCGGGCATCGTCGAGCCGCCAGTATTGGCAGGCGCTCCCGCACCAGTTGGCCCTCCTGCGCCACCCCAAGCCGCAGCAGCCGATGCGCCGGACAATCCTGAATTTGGCAGCCTTGTTGCGCCACCGCTCCCGGGCTATTCGGCACCGCCAAACCGGGGAGCGACACCTGTCGAGGGGGATAATGTGGCACTGTATCGCATCGAGGTTCCCACCTATTCGGTTGTGGGGCCGGCGGCGCGTCAAACCGCGCTGGCGACGCTCGGCACGTTTCACGAGAGGCGCGGCATACAGGGTATCGTCAACCCGGGTGAGAATTTCTCGGCAGCATGGGGCAGGGCCTTCGGCCAGTCGACGGAGCAAAGCTGGGACGGAACGGTGGATCCTTCCATCGACGGCAATCTCTACGGGATACAGGCCGGTCTCGACGTGCTGGGCTGGGAACACGACAATGGCCACCGCGACATAGCCGGTCTGTTCTTCGGCTATTCCAATCTCGACGCCGACATAAAGGGGCAGGCGCTCGGGTGGAACGGTCTGGATGTCGGCACCTTGAATCTGGATACGACCAGCTTCGGCGGTTACTGGACGCATGTCGGCCCGGGTGGCTGGTACGTTGATGCTGTGCTCATGGGGTCGTGGTTTGGCGGCGATGCGACCTCCGATCGCGGCGTCGGTATCGATGTGGACGGCACAGGGATCACCGCATCGCTGGAGGGCGGGTATCCGATTGCGCTTTCCGAAAGCTGGAGCATCGAACCTCAGGCGCAACTGATCTGGCAGAACATATCGCTGGACGACCAATCGGACGCATTTTCTGACGTGGCGTTCGACAATGATGACGGCTTTACGGGCAGGCTGGGCGTGAGGGTACAGGGCAAATATCAGACCTCTGCCGGCCTGTTCCAGCCCTATGTCAAAGCCAATCTTTGGCATGGGTTCAGCACGACGGATTCAGTGCTCTTCGGCCCCGACGCCATCACGACCGAGGGCGAGTCCACCTCGCTGGAACTCGGGGCAGGCGTCGTGCATGATTTTACGGACAAGCTCAGCGCCTATGCGGTTGCGGACTACACATTCGATGTCGACGGCGCCAACCAGAAAATATTCGAAGGCAATATCGGCTTGAGCGTAAAATGGTGATCAGGCGCCAGGATCAGCACGGACAAATCGGAGATAGCCGACCGGACCGTCCTTGCTGGCGCTCTCATCGTCCGAGGGATGGTGAACACCGTCGCTCACGGGAACTTCGTCGAAGTCGAAGGGGCTGATCCCTTCGAGGCACGCGGCGTTGACGCCGTATTCCTCCGGATTGGAGCGGCGCCGGTGATGGGTATAGATCCCGCATACGGAACAGAAATAGTGCTTCGCGGTGCGCGTATTGAACTGGTAGGTGCTGAGCTTGTCTTCACCGGCGAGCATGTTCAGGTCGCCGACCTTCGCCGAGACGGCAACAGCCCCGCGCATCCGGCAAAAGCTGCAGTCGCAGCGCCGTGCCGTCCGCAAGCCATCCATCAGCCTGACATGAAAACGCACTGACCCGCAGTGGCAAGCGCCATCGGCTTCCTCGATATCGAGATTCATGGTTTCTCCTGTCGGCCTGTCCATGAGCATGCACCTTACAAACGCCAGATATCAACCGGTGGTTGCCTCAATTCGGATCAGAATGTAGCGCAATGTTCATCGATGCGAATGCAGTAGTTCGCGTTCCAGATAACGGGCACTGTCAGACCAGCGCTGGCAATCCCAAAAAAGGGAGTGAAATCCATGAGAACGATGTTGATTGCAATGGGAATATTCGCCGCGACCAGCCTGTCCGCCTTCGCCGCAGAACCGGCGAAAATGGTGGATACGAAGATGGGGAAGGTCCTTGCGACGGAAGAGGGCATGACGCTTTACACTTTCGACAAGGATCAGGATGGCAAGTCCAATTGTGACGAGAAATGCCTGAAGAACTGGCCTGCGTTTCATGCAAGCCAAGGTGCCAAGCCGGAAGGCGAGTGGACGCTCGTGAAGGACAGTGCCGGAAAGGACATGTGGGCCTATAAGGGCAAGCCTCTCTATACGTTCGTCAAGGACAAGAAGGAAGGCGATACGACCGGCGACAATGTCGGCGGCGTCTGGCACGTTGTGAAATAGGCAACGTCAAGCCGAGCCGGCTCCTGGCGGGCGGCCTAGCCATGTGGCGGACGCGCAAACATTCGCCAAAGGGAACGATCTTCGCTAGGATACGGTATAGCGCATCCAGTTTAATCGCGGAGGAAGACGTCATGATCCTGAAGTCCCTTGCCTGTTCGCTCGTGCTCTTGTTTGCATTGGCTGTTTCGAACGCGGGGGCCGCCGAGCGGTGGGAGACACTTCCTCCGCCGTCACCCTTGCCCGCAGCCGCAAAAGGCGGCATGGCTTCGGTCAATGGCATCGAAATGTACTATGCGGTCTACGGGGAAGGACCACCGGTGCTGCTTATCCATGGCGGGCTCGGCTACGCCGATATCTGGGGCGCGCAGGTGACCGACCTTGCGAAGGATCACATGGTCATCGTCGCAGACAGCCGCGGCCACGGCCGCTCGACGCGTAACGCCGAACCATTCAGCTATGATCTCATGGCCTCCGACTATCTGGCGCTCCTCGACTACCTGAAGGTCGACAAGACCGCTCTCGTGGGCTGGAGCGATGGCGGCATAATCGGGCTCGACATTGCAATGAAGCATCCGGAAAGGCTGACGAAGGTTTTCGCCCACGCCGCCAACACCAAAGTCGAGGGTGTTGATCCAAACGTCATGAAAAACAAGGTGTTCTCCGCTTACATTGATAAATCAGGAGAGGTCTACAAGAATATCTCACCCACACCTGACCAGTATGACGCCTTCGTCGAGCAGATCAGCGGAATGTGGGCAAGTCAGCCCAACTGGAGCGACGAGGACCTGAAGAAGATCAAGACGCCCGTGGCGATCGTCCTCGGCGATCATGATGAGGCGATTACCCGGGCGCATACGGAATATATGGCAAAGACGATACCAGGCGCCGAACTCATTATTCTCAAGGACACGAGCCATTTCGCCATGTTGCAGGATCCGGAGGGCTATAACAAAGCCGTTCGGGACTTCATCGACAATTGATCCAGACCGGCTCGGAAGACACAAGGCTTGCTCTAGGCAGCGAGTGCAGCGCGAACTCCTTCGGCCAGATCCTTCAAACGATCAGTGGGATTTCGCCCGATCAACATATATCCATGCGCTTCGTCCGACCAATAGACCACATTCATCCCGTGCCGCCGCTCGGTCTCGGGGGAATGGGGGCCGCTCGATGATTGGACTATGCAAAGCGCCATGGGACCATGTTCTGGATCGAGATAGGCAATCTGACCCAAAGGCTTGTCGTCGTACTGGAGCACCTGCGCGCGCTTGAGTGCGATGCCCGGCAGAGATACGGCCTCCAGGGGCAGGGAGATGCCAAGCCTGTCGCCGACGGTTTTCAGTTGCGCGCTTTGCGATTGTTCGTCGCTGGCGAGGTTGGCAAGCGTATCGGGCGTGTAAAGCGAAAGATACTCGGCGACGACAGCCCGCCAGTCACCAGCATGGTCCCCCGACGCTTGCTTGAGTGCCAAGAAGCCCCGATCGGCAGCGACGCCGACAAAGAACAGCCCGACGGCTGCCGCCATGAAACCGCGGCGGCTCCAGCCTCGCGAGGCGGGTTCCGCGGCGACCGGACTATCGAGGCCGCTCAAGATAGCTTCGAGCTTCGCCGTGGGCGCATTTGCCAGGAGTGGTTCGAACGCATCGTAAAAAGCCATTTCACTGCGCGAGAGAAATTCGTATCGCGCAGCGACTGCATCATCGGTCTCGATCAGGCTTTCGATGCGCGCGCGCTCCGTGCCTGCAAGCTCACCATCCAGATATGCCACCAGCAGTTCGTCGGAGGGCATTTCCGCGAATTTCGAATCGCTCATCATATCCCTCCCTTCATCTGTTTTACCGGCATATCCGCTCCGGCATTTTCAGCCAGTTTGGCTCGCGCTGCGGCAAGGCGGCTCATGACAGTGCCTATAGGCACGTCGAGCACTTGCGCTACCTCCTGGTAGGAAAGACCCTCGACATAGGCGAGAAACACCGCAATCCGCTGCGCCTCCGGCAATTCATGCACCTGGCGCAAGACCTGGTTTGCCATGACATGCGTTTCAGTCTCATGTTCCCCGTCGAACGAGAGCGTGACATCGGCATCGACGAACCCATTGCCCATGCGGATACGGCGCGAACGCACCTCATTGAGCCAGATGGAATGCAGGATGGAGAAGAGCCAGCGGTCAAGCCTCGTTCCGCTCGTAAACTGGCTTGCGCGCTCCAGTGCGCGAACGCAGGTAGCCTGAACAAGGTCATCGGCTACATCCCGCTGATGGGACAGTACGACGCCGTATCGCCACAGCCGGCCCAGGTACTGGGCAAGACTAGCCCGGATTTCGTGTTCGCTCGCGATGGTCGTTGCCTCCGTACGGACAAGTCCACTGCGGACATCCGGCGCTGACGACAGCGTCGTCTGACTATAGACAGAAAGTTGGAGGCGAGCGATGGCCACTTTCATCCCTTCTTCGTGAACAAGTCACCATCGCCTCGCGTCCAAACCCAAGCGGCGTCAAATCTTCGATGGCTTCTCGATTGCTTCGTGGAGATCGCGGTATTCCTCGCAGGTGGTCCCGCAGATCGACTTGATTGTCATCAACTGATCCCTGGCGAGATCGAGCTGGCCCTTGATGACATAGGCCTCGCCAAGATACTCGCGAACCTTCGCGTATTTTGGATCGAGCGCGACTGACTTCTTGTACCAGGAGATACCCTCATCCGTGCGACCAAGCTTGCGGGTAGCGTACCCACGGTAGTTCAGAGCTTCCTTGGTATTCGGGTTCTTCAACGTATCGAGCATTTCCAGCGCCTCTTGGTAGCGGCCGGCCTTGGCTAGTGTATAGGCATATTCGGTGCGATCCTTGTCGGGGACGGCGCTGCTAGTTTTCTTGACGCATTTCCTGGACTTTGAATCCCAAACCTGGCCCTTGGGGCAGGTCGGAGTGGTGGCGGCATCATCGCTGTTGCCACCGCCGGCAGCAAAGGCCGGCACGGAAAAAGCAGCCAGGGCGAAGCTTGCCCCGAACAGGGCCGACGCGATCGAATGTTTCATGGGTTTCTCTCTCCGAATGACAATCTGACGGGTTGAGAACACGCCGCGCACCGATTTATTCGGCGGCTGACCGAATATTTCGAAGCGTCTACAGCCGTGGAAGGAGTCGCGCTGCCACGGGCAGTGGGACGACATGCTGCAATCGATATTCCAGAAGCGGCCGGAAAGCGGAATTGTTTTCTCATATCCTGAAGTATTTTGAGCCCCGGTGCGTTCTGTCAGGGGGAGCAAGGATTTATGCTTCACAAGGTGACCTTGCGAACGAAAAGCACATGACATGAACGGTAGACCAGTCGAACGGGCGGATGAGGCCAGCGGACAGTTTTTGCAATCAATCGTTGCAGGAACCGAAGCGGGATCAACCGCGTCGGCAGGCGGCAGGCGTCAGTCGATCGTCTCGCCGGTCGAAGCCGCAAAACAGCGGATCGCCGCTGCGAGGCTGGCCGCGGACAACAGCCTTGACCGTGCAAAGGCAGCTCCGAAGCCGCACGAGATCACCAACCCGGCCTTCGTCGCGCTGTTTGACGCGCACCAGCGCGACAGGGAGAGGCTGTTCGAGGCCATGCGGGCGCTTGAAGCCCTACAAAGCAGTAGCCATTCACGGTTGCGCTGATTAGCCTACGATTCCAGGCACCCATCAACACCAGGAAACGTCCGAATGTCTGAACTCAAGATCAGGACCCGCGCCGTAGGCGCTACTTCCGTCATGCGGCCGAAGGAGTTGCCGCAGGTGACGTCCGAGACGGGTGGTACGATCGGCATCGTTACCTCGGTGTCCGAGCCGGGTTTCAATCCCCTTGATTTGCTCTATAGCTCACTTTCAGCCTGCATCGTATTGAGCGCCCGCATTGCCGCCAGCCGTCTTGGCGTTGCCGGCGAACTTGGTGAGGTCAGGGTCCATGTGACGGGCGAGAAGGCACATGACGGACCTTCCCGGATTGCACGCTTCGACATTTCCATCGAGATCGACGGCAACCTCGATATCGCGACGAAGCGGCAGATTGTCGAAGCTGCCGAGGAAATCTGCACGGTCAGCAATACATTGCGCGGCAACGCGGACTTTGTCACGAACCTGGCGGATTAATAAGCTGACCGGATTTTTGGCGCACGCAAGGCCGGGATCGTGGACCTTGTTTGAGCCAACCTGAGGCATTTTAGCCGCGCGACGCAAAAACTCGACCTAACGTATGGCTATCGCGAGCGCCGGGGACTATATCCGCCTCAATCCCAAGCGGCGACGCTTGTCAAATCTGCGGTTCCTGTCCTTTCGACCTCAGCCGTGCCATCGAGAGCTATGTCAGCGATGTCAGACCAGACTTGTCAGGTCGAAGCAGGCGAACCCAGTGCGCCTGAAGACGTGACGCTCAAACCAACTGCACCGAATTTTCGCCTCATCGCCCTGATTATCGCAAGCGCCATGTTCATGGAGCAACTGGACGCGACCGTGCTGGCGACTGCTCTGCCGACGATGGCGCGGGATTTCGGCGTGAATGCACCTTCGATGAGCATCGCGCTTACCTCGTATCTACTGAGCCTGGCGATCTTCATCCCGGCCAGCGGCTGGGTGGCCGACCGGTTCGGGTCCCGCACCGTATTCCGCACGGCCATCGCAGTATTCACGCTCGGCTCGATTCTCTGTGCGCAAGCGCCCAACCTGACATTCCTGGTGCTCGCACGTCTGATCCAGGGGCTGGGCGGCGCAATGATGATGCCGGTCGGGCGTCTGGTTCTCATGCGCAGCGTCCAGCGCAAGGACTTCGTTGCGGCCATGTCGTGGCTGCTCGTGCCCGCACTCATCGGTCCGATCCTCGGCCCGCCCGTCGGCGGCCTGATCGTCACATATCTCGACTGGCGCTGGATTTTTTACATCAATGTCCCGATCGGCATCCTTGGCTTCATTCTCGTCTCCATGTTCATCGAAGAGTTCAAGGGTGAAACGAGGGGCCGGTTCGACACGATAGGGTTGGTTCTTTCAGGCGTCTCGCTTGGTTCCTTCCTGTTCGGCTTCGAGATGTCGAGCCGAAGCGGCGAGGCGGTAACCTCCATTCTTCTGATTGGCGTCGGGCTGGTCTTTGGTGCGGCCTATCTGCGTCATGCCCGGGGCCATCCGTCGCCGATACTCGATTTTTCCCTGATGCGGGTACCGAGCTTCAACGAGTCCGTCATGGCCGGATCGCTGACGAGAATCACGCAGGGAGCGCAACCATTTCTGTTGCCTCTGATGCTCCAGCTTGAGTTCGGTCTGTCGGCCGCCGCCGCCGGCGGGATTGTCGTCGCGACGGCGCTCGGATCCATGACGATGAAGGCGACGGCGGGCAAGATCCTCAAGCGATACGGTTTCCGCAACAGCCTCGTCGTCATCGGGTGGATCTCGACGCTGGGCTATGCCTTGTGCGCATTCTTCCGCCCGGAATGGCCGATCTGGCTTATCTTTACGATCCTGTTCTTCTGCGGGTTCTTCATGTCGTTTCAATTCACCGCATACAACATCGTCGCTTTCGACAAGATCGAACGGGATCGCATGAGTTCGGCAACAAGCTTTTACACGACCTTTCAACAGTTGATGCTATCGCTCGGCATCTGTGTTGGAGCACTTGCGCTGAATATTTCAATGGTTGCACAGGATCACGCAAACCCCAGGCTTGGTGACTTTTCGGTGGCGTTCCTCGTCGTCACGGCGATCTCCCTGACCGCTACGATCTGGAACATGCGGTTCTCTCCCTCGGCGGGTTCCGACATCAGTGGGCACCAGGGATAGGCGTTGCACCTTTTCGGCCGAGCAATTTGCCCGGATTCATGATGCCATTCGGGTCGAGCAGGTTCTTGATAGAGTGCATGAGCTCGAGTTTGACGGGATCAGCAAAGGCGTCGAGTTCCTGGCGCTTGTCGAGTCCGACCCCATGTTCTGCCGAGAACGACCCCCCAAGTTCACGCAGGTTCGCGTAGACGATTGCCTTGGCGGCATCCTTGTTCACTTTCAGACCAGCGACGCCCACGTGCAGGTTGCCATCGCCCAAATGTCCGAACACAAAGCCTCGAACGTCGGGGCCAAATGCGGCAATGCCTTCATTAAACTGTGCCAACCACGTTTCGAGTGCCTGCAGCGGAACGGAGATGTCGAACCAGTGGCCGTCAGGATGAACACGGTCGACGATGCTGCTGTCCTCACGGATGTTCCAGATTTCGCTCCGCTCCTTTTCGCTCTGAGCAAGGATTGCGTCGACGACAAGCCCTTGTTCTATGGCGCGCGCCAACGCATCTTCCAAGGCTGACCGGGCGGATCGCTGGTCGGCGGCGCCGGTCTCGACGATCAGGTAACAAGGTGCTTCGGTGAAAGCCGCAAGAGCGGCCGGGCCGAGGTTTGCCGAAGCGAGCGCGAAATAATTGCGCGCCATGAACTCCGCACGAAGAAGATCGAGGCTGCCGTGCAAGAGACGAAAAAGCGCGATGGCATCGGTTGCCGCGGGGCAGGCGACGAGAGCGGTGGCGGTGAACGGGTCAGCCGGTGCCAGCCTGATAACTGCCCGGGTGACGATGCCGAGAGTGCCTTCCGCTCCGATGAACAATTGCTTCAGGTCGTAACCCTCGTTGGATTTCGTCACCTGCGCCATGTCGCTCATGATCCTGCCATCGGGTAGTGCGACTTCGAGACCAAGGACCCGGTGGCGCATGACGCCGTAGCGGAAGGCTTCCATGCCGCCGGCATTGGTGGAGATCATGCCGGCGATGCTGGCACTCCCACGCGAGGCAATATCGATGCCGGTAGAAAGGTTTACCCGTGCTGCAGCTTCCTGGAGAGACTGGAGCGTCACGCCGCCTTCGACCGTGGCAATCGCGCCATCGGCAGACAGGGACAGGATACGGTTCATGGCGCCAAGTGAAAGGACGATCTGCCCAGAGCTGGAGACGCCGCCTCCCACCAGTCCGGTTCGACCGCCATGCGGCACGACGGCAATACCGCGCTCGTTGCAGAGGCGAAGCACGGCGGCGACCTCTTCGGTAGTTCCAGGCGTCACCAGGACGCCCGCATGGAGGTTGCGTTCGTCGGACCCGGGATGAATGAGGCTCAATGCCTCGCCGGTCCTGACGCCGCCTATGCCGACGATCGAGCGCAATTCGTCGAGGATGCCATGCTCAATCATTGCGGATCCGTCGTCCTGCGCCGGTCGATGTAAATTCTGAAGGCGAGGATGAGCGCCGTGATAGCGATCAGCAGAACCGAGATCGCGGCGATCGCCGGATCGATATTGTCACGCAGTCCCATCCACATGAGGCGGGGCAGGGTAATCGCATTGACGCTGGTGATGAACAGCGTGACGCCGATTTCCTCCCAGGACAGCACGAAAGAAAGGAGCGCAGCGGTCGCGATGCCAAACTTGATGTTCGGAATGATGATCTTGAAGGCGCGCGTGGCCAGATTGGCACCAAGTCCGCGTGCGGCAAGATCAATGCGCCGGTCGACCTGAAATAGCGCGACGAGAATGAGCACAACCGCGAAGGGCGTGATCATCACCGCATGGGCGAGCGCGACCCCGAGCCAGGTGTCGTAGCCAATCCAGTTGTTGAAACCTGACAGGGTAGTCATTAGGAAATAGAGGGTCATGGCCGAAACGACGGGTGGCACCACCAATGGCAAAAGGACGAAGCCGATCAGCAACGCCGAGAAGCGAGGCTGGAACATCCAGATGCCAAGCCCGAACATGGTGGCAAGTACGGTTGCGATAGCGCTGGACAAGACGCCGATGCGCAGGCTGAGCAGGATACTCTGTCCCCAGGCCGGATTGTCCAACAGCGCCTGATAGTGCCGCAGGGACAGCGTGTCGGAGGGCATCGAGAGAAAGCGCGCCGGCGTGAACGACACCGGAACGACTGCGATCAAAGGCATCAGCAGGAAGAGAGCTACCGCTGTCGCAACGATCAGTATGACGGGACCGGGGCGGGATGAAGTCATGTTATCCAACCAGATGCGCGGGTTTGATAAAGCGCCGCATGAGCGCAAGAAGGATACCGATGAACAGCACGAGCACGACGCTGATCGCCGAACCCAGGCCCCAGTCCGGGCTTTGGAAGATGCGCAGGTAAACCAGTTCAGCCACCATGACGCTGCGACCGCCGCCGAGGATTGCCGGGGTCACGAAGAAACCAAGTGCAAAAACGAAGACGATCAGTGCCGCGCCAGCCAGGCCGCCATAGGTAAGCGGCACGAATACGGTCCAGAAAGTGCGCGTACGCGAGGCACCCATGCCACGGGCGGCGAGCAGGACACGCTCATCGATGCTGCGCATTGCCGAGGCGATCGGGAAGACTGCGAAGGGAATGAGGAAGTGCGTCATGCCGATGATGACGCCAAGTTCGTTGCGCGCCAGCGCCAGCGGCTCGCTTATGATCCCGGCCGATTGCAACCAGGTGTTGATCAGGCCGCGATTGGACAGCATCGCGAGCCAGCCAAAGGCGCGCGTCAGCACCGATATCCAGAATGGGACCAGTATGCAGAACTCCGCAAGCATGCGTTGAACCGAACTGCCCCGCACCCACACATAGGCGATCGCATAGGCTGTCACGAGCACCGCCGCAGTTACGATGAGGCAGATCCGCAGCGTACGCGTGAAGACAGACTGAACAAGCGGGTCCGTCAAAAGCGCCCGATATTGGCCGAGGCCAACTTCCGGCATGGTAAAACTCCAGCGGACGACCCCGAGGAACGGAACGACATAGGCAAGCCCAAGGAACAGCAGGAGCGGCGCCAGCAGCAGAAGTTTTCTTGATGTGGCTGACTGCATTCACTCTTCCTGCTTACAGATCAATTGCTTGGCGCGGAAGGTTCAACTTCCGCGCCAAGGGCAATCAGGCCGAGATGACCTTGGTATACTCGTCGAACGCCTTGCCGTAGTTTTCCGCATACCACTCCATGTCAAGCGGGACCTGCTTCGACATATTGGCCGGGTCGACCGGATTGATACGCTTCTTGTCGGCCGGGATCAGTGCGTCGGTGGCGGGATTTGCCGGGCCCTGGCCAAGCATGTTGAACATCTCAAGCTGGCGCTCGGGCGTCTGCGCGCTGGCGATGAACTTCATCGCGTTGTCCTTGCCGCCGGGATTGCCTTTCATGACACCGAGCGCGCCGGGCGAAATCAGCCCCTGATCCCAGATGAACTTGATATTGCCGCCGGAATCCTGCTCGAGCAATGAGGCGCGCGTCGACCAGATAAGAGCCATCGACGCTTCGCCGTCCATCAGGACCGACTGGCTTTCCGCCCCACCCCCCCAGTATGCGACGACATTTTCCTTGAACGCGGCGATCTTGTCATGAGCGCGCTTGAGATCGAGCGGATATAGTTTCTCGGGTGCAACGCCATCGGCGAGCAGAGCCGCTTCCCACATGGCCGAGCCCCACTTGTACAGCGAGCGTTTGCCGGGGAATTTCTTGACGTCGAAGAAATCGGCCATGCCGGTTGGCGCCTGATCGCCGAACTTCGACGAGTCATAGGCGATGATATAGGAGAAGAAATAGGTGGACGCAGCATGATCCCATCCGAAGCCGGGCCGCATCTTGTTCTTGTCGACGATATTGTAATCGATCTCCTCGAGCATGCCCTGCTTGCCGAGAGAAATACCGGAGAACGGGTCGATATCCACCAGATCCCAGGTGGGCTTGCCGCTCTTGAACTGTGCGGTGATGGCGCCTTCCGTTGGCCCCGAGCCGTCCATCTTGACGGTCACGCCCGTTTCCTTGGTGAAAGGCTGACCGTAAGCCTTGTCATAGGCCGTGACCGCATCGCCGCCCCAATTGACCAGAACGAGCTCCTTGGCCTGAGCGTAGGAACCGGTTGAACGCAGCAGCGCCGGTGCACCCGCGAGCAGCATGGCTGCCATCTGGGTAAACCTGCGGCGGCTTATCTCGCCATTCTCGACTTTGGCGGCAAGTATTTCGAGGCAGTCCTTTTGAAATGCATTATCCATTTTGTTTCCCTCTGGATTATTATGGTTACATTCCTGATGCCGCCTAACCCGCGTCAGGCAACAAAAAGCCCTGGTGCACCGGCCACGATACCCACACGTCGGATTGGTGCGCGATGGGCGACGCCAGTGCCGTCGGCATCGAGACGGCAAGACTCATGCCACTGCGCGTGCGCAAGTGATATTTGGTCGACGCGCCGAAATATGTGGCGCCTTCGACGCGGCAGGTGATTGCGTTGCAGTCCGAGGCTTGCGGCGCTGCCGAAATGAACATGTGCTCGGGACGTACCGCGGCGACAGCTGTCTTGCCCGCAAGAGCAATGGACTGGTTGACGATGATCGTCCGATCCTCAAACTTGCCGGCAGCCCGTTCGCCATTCACTTCCACTTTTTCGAGCGGGAGAAGATTGATTTCACCCAGAAATTCGGCAACGAAACGGTTCGTGGGCCGCTCATAGACGTCCTGAGGCTTGCCGACCTGCAACAGTTCGCCCTGGTTGAAAATGGCGACACGCGAGGATAGGGCAAGCGCTTCCGATTGGTCATGGGTGACGAAGACGAATGTCGTGCCGGTCTCTTCGTGCAAACGCTTGACTTCCTGCTGCATCATTTCACGCAGGTTCTTGTCGAGTGCGGAAAATGGTTCATCGAGCAGGAGAACCGAGGGTTCGAACACCAGAGCGCGGGCGAGGGCGACGCGCTGTTGCTGGCCGCCCGAGAGTTTTGCAGGAAGCTTCTTCTCGTGTCCGCCGAGCCCGACCCGAGTTATCATGTCGCCCACTTTTCGCTTGATGTCCGCAGACGAGCGTCCGCGAACCTTCAAGGGGAAGGCGATGTTCTGCTCAACGGTAAGGTGTGGAAACAGCGCGTAGCCCTGAAACACCATTCCGTACGAGCGATCTTCGGCCGGGACATCGGTAATATCCCTGCCGTCCATCATCAGGCGGCCGGTGGTCGGGGCCGTAAAACCGGCGAGGATCATGAGGAATGTTGTCTTGCCAGATCCAGACGGCCCGAGAAGCGTGAGAAACTCGCCTCGGCCTATATCGAGCGAAAGGTTCTTCAGCGCATGAAACGCACCGAATGTCTTACCGATCGACACGGCCTTGATCTCGGCGGCTTTCGCATCGCCCGGTTGCATGCTTTGAGGCATTGAGACCTCTTTCCCCTGCTTTTACAGAAAGCCTAGGCACAATCCGCCGTCACGACAATTGAATTATATTGCCGCGACACGTGAATGAAATTCACGCCATCGCCCGGACGCCCTCCTGCGGCTCAGGCATTGCGGGTTTGCGACAGTCGGGACTTCAGCCATTCCGTGAATGCAAGCTGGGCGGGATGATCCATTCTCGCAAAATCGGTGACGAGGAAGTATGATTTTGGAGATTTGATGCTGAGATCGAACGGCCGGATCAGTTGTCCCGCCCTCATGGCCTTGCGGCAGGTGAGTTCATCACCCATGGCAATACCTTGAGCAGTAATTGCCGCCGAGTATACGAGATTCATGTCGGAAAACACGATTCCGCGCTCTGAATCCGGATTATGCACGTTGGCGAGAGCGAGCCAGCGGGTCCAGTCGTCAAAATCCCCGAGGTGCAGCAACGGCGCGCGCAAGATATCCTTGGGCTCGGCGATACCGCCGAGATTGTTGAGCAGGACCGGACTGCACAATGGCGTAAATTCCACCTCGCATAGAAGCTCGACGGATCGATTGGGCCAGTTGCCGTCGCCGAACGCGATGAAAAGATCGACGCTGGCATCGCTCACGTCATCTAATCTGCGAGGCGTTAGAATGCGCAATGCAACGTCCGGGTATTTTTCCTGAAACTCGGCGATATGGGTGCATAACCAGAGAGACGCGAAACCGGCTGTGCAGCTGATGCACAAGGATCCGCCAGTGCCTGCAGGGGTTTGCCGCCCGCCGGCATCGTCGATGACAATGAGGGCGTTACGAACGTCATTGGCGTATTTTCGCCCGCGCGGTGTCAGCGTAACCCCCTTGCCGTCCCGTTGCAGCAATTCGAAACCCAGATCCCGTTCGAGCAAGCGCAACTGGTGACTGACAGCGCTACGCGTCAGGTTCAGCTCCTCGGCCGACCGCCAGACGCTACCATGTCTCGCAAAGCTCTCCAGCGCGCGAAGTGCCTGGGTGGACGGTATTCGCATGCCTGATCCTTGAAAGAGGGGTGAATAGAATTTGCACGTTTTGAAAAAACATATCACTTTTTGTATTGTCTTCCAGATGATTATCTGCCCACAGCGGGAGACAGAATTTGGTTACGGCAGCTGCAACCTCGGCACTCGGATTCATTGAAGCGCACAGGGCGGATCTGTCTTCCTGGACCCGCACGATTTTTGATTTCGGTGAAACGGCATGGCGGGAATATCAATCGGCGGATTGGTATGTGACGCGGCTGCGGCAGGAAGGTTTCGACGTCGAGACCGGCTCAGGTGGGATGCCGACGGCGTTCTGTGCTCACTGGACGAACAAGGCTGGTATGAGCGGCAATTCGCCTGTCGTCGGCATGTATGCGGAATATGACGCCGTGCCCGGCAACTGCCAGGACGCATCGACAGTCAAACGGCCGCGACCCGGATTGAACGAGCACGCTGGCGGCCACACTGATCCGCATTCCGGTCTCGGCATATCAAGTCTGGGCGGATTGCTCGCGACCAAGGCCGCCATGGAGAAGCATGGTATCGCCGGTACATTGCGCTTTACAGGCGAGCCGGCCGAAAAAGTGCGCGGCTCGAAGCCGATCCATGCCGCCAAGGGTTACTATGACGGGCTGGATGGGATGATATCGTTCCATCCGTTCTACATGCTGCCGCTGTGCAACACCGTGCGCTGGGATACGCATTGCGGTGCAGCCTATTCGATGATTTACCGGTTCATCTGCGACCAGCCGGAGCGCTGGGGTCTGAGTGACGGCGCGCCTATCCCGCAGTCGCACTCAGCGGTTCGTGCACCCGGCGCCAACGATGCGTTGATGATGATGTACATGGCATCGAAAGCATTGCGCGATTCCATGCTGCCCCATCAAGGCGGCTGGTCGATCAGCGAGGCCATACTCACGGCGGGGCAGGCGACTGCCGACAATCTTCCAGCAGGACTGGCCGAAATCCAGTACATGATGCGGGTGCCGACGATTGCCATGGCCGAGCAGGTGACCGAAGCGCTGGACCGAAATGCCGAGCACGCTGCGGCAATGACGGGCTGCAGGGTCGAACGGCATTGGGTCTGCAAGTCCCGCCCGGGGCTCGCCAATCACGCCATGGCTGAAATCACATGGGACGCACTCAACATCGTCGGCCCGCCGCATTGGAGCGACGGGGCCAAGACAATTGCACGAGAGATACAGCTGAATGCGGACATTGAAGCAATGGAGCACCCATTCATCGACGAATGCGAGCGATTGATATCGCCGCACGAGGCCGAGGCAATCTTGCGCCGCGACCTGCCGCCGTCGCAGATCAATTCCACCTCGGATGACTATACCGACATGACCTGGCATGCGCCGACAGTCCGTTTCTACGTGGCGCGGCCGGCTCTGAAGGCTCCAAAGGGCTTCGCTTACCCGGGCTGGGTGATGAATGCGCTTGGCGGCCTTCCTGAAACGATCGATCCGATGGTCAACTGCGCCGCCAGGACTATCGCTCTTACAGCTCTGCGGCTCTTCGAGGACGAGGCCGCGCGAGGCAAGGCCAGGCAAGAATTCATCGAGCGGACAGGCGGCGGTATCGGCGGCGCAAAATGGATTGCGCCGCTTTGCGACTACGAGCCACCGATCCATTTCCGCTGGCCGGAATATATAACAACTGCGCGCGGTCGCGAGTGGTGGATACCAAACGCGCCACAATAGGAGACAGTCCGATGACACGTCATGAACAGGGCTTTGAGGCGAATGCATTCACGCTGAAGCGGCGAAACCCGAACGGCGGCACCAAGCCGCTGAACGGCTGGGGGTTTCGCAACGAAACCGATCCCCTTACCGATGTGCTTCTCGGCTCGCCTGCCTTTTTGAGGCATATGGCGACAAGTTCGCTCTCGCGCAAACATTTGCGGGAGGCGCCATGCAATATTCAGACGGCTCAGGCCCAGCATAAGGAGCTGGTCGCGGCTTACGAGCATTTTGGCGTGAACATCCACTGGCACGAGCCATCGCCCGAGCTGCCGATGCAGGTCTATTCCCGTGATTCCAGCGTCATGACGCCCTATGGCGCAATCATCACCGCTATGGCGAACTGGTGGCGGCGGGGCGAAAACTATGCTGCCATCCGCACTTACGAGCGGCTGGGCATCCCGATCTATGACATGGTGACCGCGGGAACCTTCGAGGGCGGCGACTTCAATGTGATTGAAGAAGGTTGCGTGCTGATCGGCTGCGGCGGCGCACGTACGCAGGAAGAGGGCGCACGCCAGGTGGAAGAATGGTTCCGCAAGGAGGGCTGGGAGACGCGACTCGCCTTCATCGACGAGTATTATGTCCATATCGACCTGATGGTGGTCCCGATTGCGCCGAAACTGACGGCCGTATGTCTTGCCTGCACCGAACCGGCCATCGTCGACTGGCTGAAAGGCAAAGGTCACGAAATTATCGATGTGCCATTTCAGGACACGATGAATCTCGGATGCAACTTCATGTCACTTGGCAAAGATCGCATCATTGCACCCACATCGAGCAAGACACTCATCGATAAGCTGAAGGCAACCGGGTTTGATGTTGCGGCGGTCGATATGAGCGAAATCTCCAAAACGGGAGGCGGCATTCATTGCATGGCGCAAGCGCTATTACGTTCACCGGAATAGATTGGCAGCAACCCACACGCACAAAATCGAGGCCGCGATTTATCTGAATTGAAATTGCGTCAGTAAGGAGCCATTCTCCTGTTTGAAGGAGTTCTCATGCAATGCGACGACGATTAACCCTGGCCCTTTTTATGGCTTTTCCCATTTCCGTCTCCGCGTTGACAGGCGGCGCGGCAATCGCTGGCGATTGTGACAGCATGGCTCAACCGGGACTGGACTGGAGTGAGTGCTCCAAGAAGAGCATCATCATTCCGGGAAGCAATCTCGAGGGAGCCAACCTTGCGGGAACCGATTTTACCGGGACAGATCTCGGAAATTCCGTCCTGCAGTCCGCAAACCTGGAAAAAGCAGGTTTGATGCGGGCATCTCTCGCCGGAGCCAAAGCCGCAGGCGCGAACTTTTCGAGGATCGAGGCATATAGGGCAAACTTCGCCACGATTTCCGCCGATGGCGCCATTTTCGCGAGCGCAGAATTGCAGCGCGCCGATCTAAGTGGTGCAAGCCTGAAAAAGGCCAATTTTGAAAAGGCAGAACTCGGACGGGTGAATTTCCAGAAATCGCTGCTGACTGACGCGCGATTTTCGCTCGCCAATCTTTCGCGCGCCGACCTTACGGGTGCCATGCTTGACGGCAAGCCGGTGTTTGACCGTGCGTTCATGTTTCGGACCCGGATCGAAGGGGTCGACCTATCTGCCGCCCAAGGATTGATACAGCCGCAGATTGACCTGGCCTGCGGTGACGGGTCGACGAAGCTGCCGGCCGGGTTGACCCCACCAAAGAACTGGCCCTGCGCGTCCGATTAGGGGCGTTGCGGATGATCCGAGTCAGCGCTGGTCGTTATACGGCTCTTTCGTCTCGCCGACGAGCTTGGCGAGTTCCGAAAACGACCACGGTTTCTCGGCTCCGGTGTCATTTGCCACCTGCAGGACCCTGATGGGGAAACATACGGCATCCCTGTTGGAAGGCGACAGGTCCTCCGCAAAACGATTGTCGCCGTGCGCCGTCGCTTCGGCCTTTTGAAATGCCACGTCCAGTTCTTCTTGCGAAACGAGCCCCTTGGCCACGAGCAGCCGGTTTATCGATGCAAGGGCGAGACAGAGACCTTCAATTTGCAGGTTGGCCGCATTCATAGCTGGTGTCCTCCTGTTCGATTTCGCTCAAATTTCCGGGCCGGTAGGGCCGGATATCACCCGCCGGCATTAACCTTCGTGAAGCGTGGCGGCCCCGGATGCAGGTGAGGCCCAGATAGTCCGGTTTGCTGGACTATACTGGGCCTCCTGCCAGGATACTTTTTGAAACCTGTTCAATGCCATCCTCGCACTAAGGGAACGCGCCATGTGCCCGATAGTTCCAAAGCTGGCGCGAGGAAAAACACTGCAACTTTGCGAGGATTTTTGTGTGGTCGCGCGTGCGAAAATTGCCAAGGCGACTGGTTTGAACCTTGGAACTGGGGAGGCCCGGCAGCGACAACTTTTTCGAAGGGTGGCCGGGGCGCCGGGCCTCTGTTGCAAGGTTCCAGACATACAACAGACTTCAAATTGCTCCTGCACCGACCGACTGTCAAATAATCACTCTTAGCTAATCCGTCGCGCCGCAGAGTGCGCTGCGAATAGGCGACGCGCAATCCTGTCCTGCCCTTGCGCAAAGCCGGTCGCCTTCATAGCTATAGCTTGAACTCTGCCCGAATGCAGGTGTGTTGCTCGCAGGATAAATGGTCATGAATATCGACAAGGCATCTCAATCAATCGTAGCCGTACGGTCCGTAATTCCGGATGATGCGTTCACGGCAACGGCGCTCGGCACCTTGAGGGAAGGCAGCGGCGTCGTGATCCGGGAAGACGGGCTGGTGCTTACGATCGGTTATCTTATCACAGAGGCGGAGGAGGTCTGGCTGACACGCCATGACGGGCAAGTGCTTGCCGGTCATGCGCTCGCATACGACCAGGAGACCGGTTTCGGTCTCGTACAGGCGCTTGGCTCGCTTGACCTCCCGGCCTTGAGCTTCGGCAAGGCCGCCCACGCCAAAATCGGCGATCCCGTAGTCTTGGCCGACGGTTCCGGCCGGGCGGTCCGGGCAAATATCGTCGCCAAGCAGGAGTTTGCGGGCTACTGGGAATATGCGCTGGATGAAGCGATTTTCGTAGCGCCCGCCCATCCGGCATGGGGCGGCGCCGCACTGATCGGATCGGATGGCAAGCTTCTGGGTATAGGCTCCCTCCATCTGCAAATGAACAGGAGTGGAGCGATTGCAGACGTGAACATGGTCGTACCGATCGATCTGCTCACGCCGATCCTTGCCGATCTCGTCAGCCGCGGACGTGTCAACAAGCCGCCGCGGCCCTGGCTGGGCGCGTTCTCCGCCGAGAACAACGGCAAGGTGATCGTGATGAGCGTTGCGGAAGGGAGCCCGGCCGTCCAGGCCGGCCTCCGGCCGGGCGATGTCATTTCAGAGGTCCGAGGCAAGGAAATCGAAGGGCTGGCCGATTTCTACCGGAAAGTATGGGCAAGCGGACCGGCCGGAGCCGAAATCCCGATGCGGGTCATTCGCAATGGCCGTGAAGCTTGGCTGCGCGTGAAGTCGGGCGACCGGAACAGCTTTCTCAAGAAACCGCACCTTCAATAAGCTGGGGGACCGACGACAGGTCATTGGTTTGCGCCGACCTGGACGCCGACGCTACAAGTGGCGGTTTGGACCTGTGAAGTTGTGCCGCCCGGCTTGTCCGAAACGGCAGGGCCGAGCGCAACCGGCTCCACGGAACCAACATCAAAATCCGTGAGCGGCTGGTCGGCTGCGATCAACCGGAAGAGCTTGCGTGCCGATCCCTGGCGCCACTCGACCCGGCCCGGGCTGGTGATCGAATAGCGCCAGGGCGTGGTAAAGAAGCGAATATCGTCAAATGACAGGCGAATGGCGGCGAGCGCCAGGTCTCGCATGACGGCCGGGGTCAGGCCGGCATCAGTGGTGAATGATCTGGTGGCGGCGTTCAGCAGGCCGAGCAGCCGCGCGGGGTGGAGCAATATCTCACGACCCACGGCTTTCCTTGCCATTGCGGAGATAAAGTATTGCTGGCGCTGGATACGTCCGATGTCAGTCCCGTCGCCTATGCTGTGGCGGGCCCGGACGTAGGCGAGGGCCTGTTCCCCGTGCAGTGTCTGCCAGCCTGCCGGAACGTTCAACTGGGCGTACCTGTCCTGGATCGGCTCGGGGATGCAGATGTCCACGCCGCCTATGGCGTCCACGATTCCCCTGAATCCGCCGAAGTCGAGTTGGACGAAATGGTCGATATGAATGCCAGTAAGAGATTCGATGGTCTTCCAGGTGCAGCCGATGCCGTAATTGAACGACGAGTTTATCATTCCAACATGCGGCCGCTGCCCCGGGAACCCCTCGCGCGAGCGGCAAGCGGGAAGCCGAACCATCGAATCGCGGGGAAAACTGACAATGGCTGCCTCGTTCCTGTCCGCAGACAGGTGCACAAGCATGATCGTGTCCGTGCGTTCTCCGGCATTGCCGCCGTTCTTGATCTCCTGCTGGTCCGACCCGACCAGCAGAATGTTGAGAGCGCCGGTTGATCCTTTCGGAGGGCGCGCGCCGCCAAGATATTCGGGGGTAACTTCGATTTGCCTGACATTGCCGATCAGATAGATGTACGTGCAGCACAGTATCACTGCCGCTGCGGTTACGCTGATGAGAATCCAGAAGAGCCGGTTGTGCCGCCGCCACCACGGTGGCGGCTTGTCACCGGCAGCCTTTGGCTCATCGATCAACTCAGTCAAATATTGCTCCACGAACGGCTGTATAGACGAACCCTTGCAGGGGGCTTGCAACCGCAAGAAATCCTGCCAAATCAGGAGCGTAATCGTACCCGTGCAAAGCGCAAGAGACTACATGCGCGAAATCGCGAGGCTCAGGTGACCAACTCCACAAGTACATCATAAGCGGCATCAATATCCGCCTTTACGGCTTTTTCTATCGCCTTGCCATCGTGCGCGCAAAGTGCAGCCAGCATCGACTGATGGTGTTCGTTCGCCTTTGTGTAATTGCCTGAATCATGCAGCATATTGAAGTATGGACTGACCTGCAGCCAAAGGTTCTCTATTATATTGAGTATGCTTTCCGACCCTGCTGCCCGATAGATCGAGAAATGGAACGCGTAGTTTGCACGAAGATATGACTTGATGTCGCCCGACGCGTTTGCCTCCTCGAGGTCTTTGAGAAGTGAACGAAGCTCCTCTATTTCCTTCTCCTCGATGCGCTCGGCAGCCCATTTGCCGGCAAGCGCTTCGATTTCGATGCGCACGTTCCGCAGATCAGTCAGTTTGGCACGGCTCAAGCGTGGTATCCCGATGGAGCGCCCGGATACCACTGTCAAAGCATTGGCCGCCGTCAGGCGCCGCAAGGCTTCCCGGACCGGCATCGCGCTTACACCAAAGGCATCCGCAAGACTTTGCACCGGGACCATTTCGCCCGGGACGATGCCTCCCTCGAGGATCAGGCTCGCGATCTGGCGATAGACACGGTCCTGCAGCGTCTCCTTGGAAAGCGGGAGAATCTCAACACCTGGTCTCCTGTACCCGGCTTCAGCCATTGTTCACCTTTTCAGCATCGCAACATCGAGCGTGGAATGCAGACTCCACTGCAGCGCGTCAAGACCATCTCCTTATCTTACAAATTTTAAGTGCGATCAATGCTGTTTCATCATTGATCTTTGATCAAATGCTGGTACGGTTGATGCCAAGGAACGACGAGAGGGAAGAGGAGCCCGCTCGGAGATGTTTTCCTGTGTGAGGGAGGAACTATAATGGGAATTGCAACGACCATCCGGCGCGCAACCGCCTTCGCTTGTCTTGCGTCAAGCATGGCTATGATCAGCCACGCCGACGCAGCGGAAAAGCACAAGATTTTTCTCAGCATGAGCTTCATCGGCAATGACTGGCAGGCCGAAGCCGCCAACATGGTCAAGGCAATGGCCGCTCACAAGAACTACGCGGACAAGATCGACCTGCAGGTACAGGTTGCCGGACCCAATGCGCAGCGCCAGATCCAGCAGATCAACGCCATGGTGCAAGCCGGGGCGGAAGCCATAGTCATTTTTCCGATTTCACCGACCGCGCTCAACCAGGTTGTCAAAAACGCCTGTGACAAGGGCGTCAAGGTTTTCGCCTATGATGGCGAGATCACCGAACCATGCGCCTACAACATAGCGATCGATCAGGAAGAAGCCGGCCGCGTGACCGCGGAATGGCTGGTCAAGAAGCTCAATGGCAAGGGCAATATCATCGCGATAACCGGCGTGCCCGGCACGTCCGTCGACAATTTGCGCACCAAGGCTGCGAAGGAAGTATTCGCCAAACATCCCGACATAAAGATTGTCGGTGAAGCGGTAGGCATGTGGAGCCAGGCGGTCGCGCGCACAGAACTCTCGAAAATACTGGCGACCCGCAATTGGGACGATATCAACGGGCTTTGGATGCAGGTCGGCTGCTTTACAGCCAATTCCATGCAACTTGAAGCAGGAAAGAAGCCGGAACAGCTTCTCCCATGCGCAGGCGAAGGTTCGAACGGAGGCCGTATCCAGATGCTGCCCGCTGGTACCGAAGCCGAGGGCGCAACTTCACCCTATGCCCCGCTAGGCGCGCCACGCATTTCCTATGCGTCTCCGCCATATTCCGGCGCCCTCGCGCTGAAGCTCGCAGTCGATGCGATCGAAGGCAAGGACGTGGCGAAGAAGACGGTGTTGCCGCTGCCTCTGGTTACGAACGAAACCATCAAGCTCTGCCAGGAAGGGACATGGCAGGAAATGAAGGATGGCTGCAACGCGTTCAAACCCTCCATTGTCTCCAATCCGGGCTGGTTTGCCTCGATCTTCTCGGACAAGACACCCGAGATCGGTCTCAACGCAGCATTGGTCGGCCAACCCGAAAACTGAGGGTCGGAGTGCGTGGAGCGATAGCCGCTCCGCGCAATCGGCTATTTCGTTGAATTGAGCAGGGCCGGTGGCATGAATTCTCCATTCGAACAATCCGCCATTGAAGTAACCGATATTCGCAAGGCGTTTGGCGCCACGGTTGCCGTGGATGGCGTATCCTTCCGCATCCAGCCCGGAAGCACCCACGCCTTGCTGGGGGAAAACGGTGCCGGCAAGTCGACGATCGTCAAATTACTATCGGGACTCCTGCGTCCCGACGACGGACACATAACGGTATTCGGCCAAAGAGCGGCGCTGAACGCACCACGGGCAGCGCACACGCTTGGTGTCCAGACCGCGTTCCAGGAAATGACACTGGTCAAGGATTTGACGGTGCTCGACAATATGCTGATGCCCTATGCGCCGATGGGGATCACCGGACTGGTCCGCCGCGCTTCGGCGCGCCGTGCTATCGAGCAGCATTTGCAGGATATCGAATTTTCAGTGGATCTCGATGCCGAAGTCGGCACATTGGACCTTGCCATTCAGCAGAAGATCGAGATCGCCCGGGCTCTTTATCGCAAACCACGGGTTCTTCTGCTGGATGAGCCGACGTCGACGCTTGCTGGCAGCGATGTCGAATGGCTCGGTAGCATCATTGCGAAACTCAAAGCGGCGGGGACGACCATCGTTTTCATCACGCACCGCATGCGTGAAGTGCGCGCCTTCTGCGACACGCTGACCATTTTGCGCAACGGCCGGCACATCACCACCTGTTCGGTTGCCTCCATCACTGACGCGCAAGTCATTGAAAGTATTGTTGGACGGTCGATTGCCCAGACTTTTCCCGCGAGGCCAAAAAGCGAAGCCGCCTTCGGTGCTCCGGTGCTGGGTGTCCGCAACTTGCAAGCGGGTCACAAGCTGCGGGACGCGAGTTTCGATTTGCGAAAAGGTGAGATCCTGGGCGTTGCCGGCTTGCAGGGCATGGGCCAGCTCGATCTGTTCCTGACTTGTTTCGGCATGACGCAGGTGATCCGGGGCGATGTCCTTGTCGATGGACGCAGGGTTCGCTTTGCTTCGCCTTCCGATGCACTCAAGCCCAATATCGCCATCGGCTTGGTACCGGAGGATCGAAAGACGGAGGGCCTGTTCCTCAAGCTGAGCGGAACGCACAATGCGTCCCTGCCGGTAATCGACAGGTTTTCACGATTTGGATTGATCCAGAACGACCTTGAACGCCAAGCCGTACGCGCCGCCTTCGGCACCGTCGAGATTGACCAGCGAGCGCTGTGGACGAGGGCAGGAGCCTTTTCGGGCGGAAACCAGCAGAAAATAGCCATAGCCAAATGGCTCGTCGCCGAAAGCCGCATTCTCCTGTTGTTCGATCCCACTCGCGGCATCGATGTCGGCACAAAGCATGAACTCTACGTCATGATGCGCAATTTCACGGATGCGGGCGGATCGATACTGTTGCACTCGACCGAGATTCCCGAACTCGTTCACCTGTGCGACAGGGTTCTCGTTCTCTATGACGGGCGCATCGCCGCACAGCTTTCGCGCGATCAACTGACGGAAGCGGCGATCATGCGGCCAGCACTGGGCCATGACAGTGCAGCGAAAGAGGCTGCCGAATGACAATGATGACCTCAAGCGCAACAAGCCGCCATTGGACTTCACTGTTCAGCATGTCACCCGAGCGGCGCAGCGTTCTTATCGCCATCGGCGTTTTTCTTGGCCTGCTTGCCGTGGTGGACTTCATCAGCAGCGGACCGCTCAGCTATTTCGATATTTCCTTCCTGTCGAGCGGCGGCGCAACGTCGGCAATTGCGGCAATCGGCCAAACGATCGTCATTCTCTCTGGCGGGTTCGACCTGTCGGCAGGCGCGGTGATTTCTCTGGTCAACGTCGTTCTCGCGCAGGGCATGGACCCGGCTGCGGCGCAGACGAGCGTGCTCTACTGGACGTGCGTAGGCATCGGTGTCGGCATGCTGACCGGCGCTTTCAACGGCGTTTTCATCGCTTTCTTCCGGTTGCAGCCCATCGTGGTCACGTTGTCCACGATGTTCATCATCCAGGGTCTGACATTGCTGGTGATGGACAAGCCCGGCGGTTTCGTCGCTCCCGACCTTGGAACGTTTTATCTCGGTGACGCGATACCCGGCTGGCTGCCGATGCCGCTGGTGGTGATAGGTGTCGTACTTCTCGCCTGGCTCTGGCTGAAGAATACGCGGTTCGGTACGGCGATCTATGCGGTCGGAAGCGATCCGGACGCGGCTGCCGCCATTGGCGTCAGGGTCAAGATCACCAAATTCCTGGTCTATGTCATCGCAGGTGGCTGCTATGGCCTCGCTGGCGTCTTCATCAGCGCACAGACCGGCAGCGCCGATCCACTGGTCGGCAATCCGCTGCTCCTGTCAATGTTCGCGGCCGTGGTCGTTGGCGGTACGCGTCTCGGCGGCGGACGCGGTGGTCCGCTTGGCACCGTCTTCGGTGCGTACATTCTGATGATGGTGGTGAACATTCTGCTGGTCTTGAATGTCTCGGCCTATTATTCGACCATCGCCGAAGGAACCATCCTGATCCTTGCTGTCCTGGCGGGATCCATTTCGTACAGTTCGACGTTTGCCAGGCAATTGCGCGGCGCGCAGGCTCAGTTCAGCGCATGGCGCCAGGGCCTGCTTCCCTCGCAGCTTGACCGCACTGACCGGCGGATGAAGATGCCATCGCTTGCCGCAGGCAAGCCGGCAGTGGCAGCATCGTTCCTGTCCCGCAACAGCGAAACCATTCGCTACGCACTGCCGGCCTATCTGTGCCTGATTGCCGTCATCGTCGTAACCCAATTCTGGCTAGGCCGGGCAATCCTCAATCCAACCTACTGGAATTCGCTGGCTGTCCTGTCGACTTTTCTCGCCATTCTGGCACTGGGGCAGGGTACTGTGATCCTGACCGGTGGCCTTGATCTCTCGGTTCCCTGGACCATCGGCATATCGGGCATCCTGCTCGCAGGTATCGTCAACGGTTCGGACGCGGCTCTCATCTATGCGCTGCCCGCTGTTCTTCTGATCGCCTGCGTGATCGGTCTTATCAACGGCATAGGAATCGTCGTTCTCGGCATATCGCCCATCGTGATGACGCTGGCAATGAATGGCATTCTTCAGGGTTTCGCCCTCGTTTATTCGCAGGGAACGCCAGCCGGATTTGCTTCGCCGATGCTTCGCTGGTTCATGACGGGCAAGCTCTGGACTGTAACGCCCGTCGTCCCATTCATGGTGCTGTTCGTCGTCGCTGCCGTGTTGTTGCTCGGCAGGACAGCCTTCGGCCGCAGGGTCTACGGCATCGGCAATGGACTACGCGCGGCGCAGCTCTCAGGCATCGCCGTCGGGCGAACGCTCATTCTCGTCTATGTGCTTTCCGGCCTTTGCGCCGGGCTTGTCGGGGTCTTGCTCACCGGGTTCTCGGGACAAGCAAGTCTCGGCATGGGCGACGATTATCTGCTGCCGTCTATCGCCGTGGTCGTGGTCGGTGGAGCGCTCATCACCGGCGGACGCGGTCACTATCTCGGCATGTTGGGCGGGGTCCTGCTGCTCACCGCGCTGCAGATGTTCCTGGCGGGAACGACGTTGCCCTATGCAACCCGCGCGATCCTCTTTGGTCTTGTGGTGCTTGGTGCGGTTATGGCGCTTCGTGAGAAGCGAGCTTAGGAAAGGGTGAATTATGAACAGGATGGCTCCGGCATCTGCAGAAGAGTTCCTGGGCGGTCTGCGCGACCAGAGGGTACTGGTTACCGCAGGGGCCTCAGGCATCGGCTACGCAATTGCCGCGACGCTGTCGCGGCTCGGCGCCCGCGTTGCGATTTGCGATATATCCCAATCACTGCTGGACGAAGCGGCAAACGCCATCTCACCGGCCCACGCGACGCTGGCCGACGTATCGCGTGAAGACGATGTCGACCGCATGTTCGACGAACTTGCCTCGTCGCTTGGCGGTCTCGACGCGCTCATCAACAATGCAGGCATAGCCGGTCCGACGGGCGGCGTGGATGAGATCAGTACCGAGGATTGGCGCCGTTGCATCGACATCTGCCTGACCGGGCAGTTCCTTTGCGCGCGGCGCGCCGTACCCATGCTCAAGGCTTCCGGAGGCGGCTCGATCGTCAATATGTCATCTGCCGCCGGCAAGCACGGTTATGCTTTTCGAACGCCGTATTCTGCGGCCAAGTTTGGGGTGATTGGCTTTACCCAGAGCCTCGCCAAGGAGCTTGGGCCGCATGCGATCCGGGTCAACGCCATACTACCGGGCATTGTCGAGGGGCCGCGCATTGAAAACGTCATTAGCAACCGGGCCAAGCAATTGGGCATTTCGCACGAGGAAATGACAGAGCGCTATCTGGAGAACGTTTCGCTGCGACGGATGGTCAGCCCCTACGACGTCGCGACGATGGTGGCCTTCCTGCTTTCGAATGCCGGTATCAATGTCTCGGGCCAGTCGCTTGGCGTCGATGGCAATGTAGAAACCCTGTGAGGTAGCGATGCAAAAGACAGCGATCATCGGCAGTGGTTTCATCGGCAGGGCTTGGGCCATCAGTTTTGCCCGCGCGGGCTATCAGGTGAGCCTGTGGGATCAGGCACCAGACGCAGTCGCAAAAGCGCGCGGCTATATTGCCGATGTACTCGCCGATCTTGAGCGGAACGACCTGCTCAACGGCAATTCTCCCGAAACCGTATTGTCGCGCATTGTTGCCGAAACGGACCTCGCAAAGGCGCTGGAAGGTGCGCTTCATATCCAGGAGAATACGCCCGAAAATCTCGACACCAAGATCAAGGTGTTCTCGCTCCTCGATGAGGCAGCGGATGCTTCGGCCGTTATCGCCAGTTCGACTTCAGCCTTGCTGCCATCGAAATTCACCGAGCATCTGAAAAACCGGCAGCGTTGTCTCGTCGTTCACCCGATCAATCCCCCGTATCTCATTCCTGCCGCCGAGATTGTTCCGGCGCCATGGACCTCGGGCGAGGTCGTCGAACGCACCCGCGCGTTTTTGGTTGCTGCAGGCCACGCGCCGCTGGTCATGAAGCGCGAACTCGACGGATTCATCATGAACCGCATGCAGGGCGCTCTTCTGGAGGAAGCGTTCCGGCTGGTGGCGGAAGGGTATGCGACGGTCGAAGATGTCGATATCGGCATCCGTGACGGGCTTGCGCTCCGCTGGTCGTTCATGGGGCCGTTCGAGACAATCGACCTCAATGCGCCGGGCGGGGTGCGCGACTATGTCGAGCGCTATCAGATCATCTACGAGCGGCTGTTTCCGCAGATGCAGCACCGCGTCGACTGGGCAGGCGAGGTGCTCGAAACCGTGGAGGCCGGGCGGCGCGAAAGGCTGCCCGAAGACAAGCTTGTCGAGCGTCAGGTCTGGCGTGATCGCCGCCTCATGGCGCTTGCGGCGCACAAGAAGAAATCAACGCAGGAGTTCGGACAATGAGCGAGACGACACGGGTGACAAGCGGTTCGAGCACAAAGGGCAAGGTCATCATAACGTGCGCAATTACCGGTGCGATCCATACGCCGACCATGTCGCCCTATCTGCCGATTACGCCCGATGAGATTGCGAAGGAAGCGCTCGCCGCAGCCGAGGCTGGCGCTGCGATCCTGCATCTTCACGCGCGCGATCCGGAAACCGGCAAGCCGGACCAAACGCCGGAGGCATTCGCGAAGTTTTTGCCGCGGATCAAGCAGAACACGAATGCGGCGATCAACATCACCACCGGCGGCAGCCCTTACATGAAGGTCGAGGAACGGGTGAAGCCTGCAGCAACATTCAAGCCGGAAGTTGCTTCCCTCAACATGGGTTCGATCAATTTCGGGCTCTATCACCTTGTCGACAAATACAAGGAGTTCAAGTTCGATTGGGAGAAACCTCATCTCGAAGCTACCCGCGATCTGGTATTCCGCAACAGTTTCAAGGACATCGAGTATATTCTTGCGACCTGCTACGACAACGGTACGCGATTCGAGTTCGAGTGCTACGACATCGCGCATCTCTATAACCTCGCGCATTTCGCCGAGCGTGGTCTGGTAAAGCCGCCATTCTTCGTGCAGTCGGTTTTCGGGCTTCTCGGCGCAATCGGCACGCACCCCGAAGACGTCGCGCATATGAAGCGCACGGCCGACCGGCTTTTCGGTGACAGTTATCGCTGGTCGGTGCTCGGCGCCGGATCGAGCCAGCTTCGCATTGCCGCTCAGGCAGCGGCACTCGGCGGCAATATCCGTGTTGGCCTCGAAGACAGTCTGTGGGCAGGTAAGGGCAAGCTGGCAAAGTCGAACGCGGATCAGGTCCTGCTTGCACGCAAGATCATCGAGGGGCTCGGCATGGAAGTGGCTACCCCAGATGAGGCACGCGCGATCCTGCAACTCAAGGGCGGCGACAAGGTCGCGTTCTAGGAGGGCGAAATGCTGCGCATAGAGGTTTTCAGCGAAGATCGAAATCAGCTCGGTGAGGGACCGCTCTGGGACGTTGAGGAGCAACGGCTATACTGGATCGATTCCTATGCGCCTGCGGTCTATTCCTGCGATGCAAGAGGCGGCGACCGCAAAAGCTGGAAATTGCCGGAGCCTGTCGGTTCGCTGGCGTTGCGCGAAAAAGGAGGCGCCATCGTCTCGTTGAGAAATGGATTTCATACCCTGGATTTCGAAACGGGCCGCGTCGAACTTTTGCATGAGACCCACCCGGGCGAGCTCCGCCCGCGTCTCAATGACGGAAAGGTGGACCGACAAGGCCGCTTCATTGCCGGTTCGATGGATTTCGAAGAGCGCGATCCGGTAGGCAGGCTCTTTCGTCTTGACCCGGACCTTTCTCTGCACACGCTGGATACGGGCATAATCTGCTCGAATGGACCATGTTTCAGCCCCGATGGTTCGACGCTCTATTTTGCCGACAGCCATAAGAAGGCGATCTACGCGTATAGCTATGACACCAGTTCCGGCACGGTTGGGTCGCGGCGCGTGTTCACAAGTTTTGAGGGATTGCGCGGCTATCCCGACGGGGCGACCGTCGATGCGGACGGATATGTCTGGAGTGTCGAGGTCTATTCCGGACGGCTTATCCGCTTCGATCCAAATGGTGTGATTGACCGGATTGTCGGCCTGCCTGTGCAATCGACAACGAGCATCACCTTCGGCGGCCCTGATCTCGACATCGCGTTCGTTACATCAATGGCGCGGCCATTCAACAATGAATATCACCGCGAACGCGAGGCGGGCTGCATGTTTGCGATCTATGGACTCGGCGTGCGTGGTCTGCCGGAACCGCGTTTCAAGGGATGAGGGAGGAAACATGAAAATCGATGTGGTGGTGGATGTAAAGACGACGCTTGGCGAGGGTCCGCTTTGGGACGTCGAACAGCAGCGGCTCTACTGGATCGACAGTTTCGACGGCCGCGTATTTCGCGCCACCGCCGATGGGCGTGAGATCCGCTCCTGGGACGTTCCGATGAAGATCGGCTCGATGGCGCTGCGCAAGGGCGGAAATGGTGCCATCGTATCCCTGGCACGCGGATTTCATCTGCTGGATTTCAAGACCGGCGATGTCGAGCTTATCCACGATCCCGAACCGGACCAAGCTGAAAACCGCATCAATGACGGCAAGGTCGACAAGCAGGGGAGGTTCATCGCAGGCTCGATGGACACGATGGAGAGCGGTCCGAACGGCGCACTTTATCGCGTTGATCCTGACCTCAGCGTTCATAAACTTGATGATGGGATCATTGTTTCCAATGGTCCATGCTGGAGCCCGGATGGCAGCCTGTTCTATTTCGCCGATTCATGGTCAGGCGAAATCTGGGTCTATGACTATGATCAGGCGACGGGAAATGTTGCAAATCGCCGGACGTTTACCAAGATCGATACGTCAAGAGGCGGTGCTGCCGACGGCTCGACAGTGGACGCGGAGGGCTGCCTCTGGAATGCACAAGTCTATGATGGCCAGCTTGTCCGCTACAGGCCCGATGGAACGGTGGACCGCGTCATTGATATGCCGGTGAAAAAGGTCACGAGTGTCATGTTCGGCGGCCCGGAACTCGACATCATCTACGTGACTTCGATGGCAAAGCCGCCCCTTCCCAGATTCCCGGGTGACGGAGTTTTACGCGGCAGTCTCTTTGCAATCACGGGACTTGGTATCAAGGGAGTTCCGGAGCCGCGCTTTGCAGGTTGAAGCCGGATCGCATCGGGAGATAACACGTCGGCCTCCACCGCTGATTGCACAAGAGTGTACGCATTGAGAATAATTTGTCGGAATCGCGTGGAAGATGGGGTTTGATTTTCTTCTCAATCCGACCGCTCTTGCTAGTGTTCCTACGCGGCGGCATGGTCGCCGCTATGTTTCAAAGGATCCTCCATGTCCAATCGGACCGTCGTCGGCCTTTCCGGCAATTTCCACCGCCCGTCGAAAACCAGATCGCTCGTTGCCAATATCGTCAGCCGCATCAGCCATCAGTATGGACTTGATTCCGACGTCTTCGACCTGGAGGATTTTGGTGAAAGCCTTGGCGCAGCCCGATCTTTCAGGGACTTGAACGATCGTTCAAGGCAAATTGCCGAAAAGTTCCTCGCGGCGGACGTCATTGTCGTGGGAACCCCAACCTACAAAGGCAGTTACACCGGACTATTCAAGCACTTCATCGATTTGCTTGATCCATTGGCGCTGCAGAGCAAGCCCATTCTTCTAACTGCAACGGGGGGCAGTGACCGGCATGCGTTGATCATCGAGCACCAGCTTCGGCCGCTGTTCGGCTTCTTCATGGCCCATACGTTGCCAACCGGAGTTTTCGCTGTCGATCGTGACTTTCGCGAGTATGAAGTATCGAGCGACCATCTCCACGCGCGTATTTCCCAGGCTGTGGGTGACGTCGGGCAATTTGTACAGGTGGATCAAATCCCCGCGGCGATGTCACCGAGGCCAGCGCCGGCACTCAAAATTGCAACGCCGGTCTCGTGATCATCAGCCAGAAGATCGCCAGAACCGCACCGAATGCCGGGAATCCGAACGCAAACCACAACCTGAAGAGCCGGTGATAACGTGGAGGCAGGGGTCTATTGTCCTTGGCCGCGATGATCGCAAGGTTTCGCATCTCCATTTGCATCCACACGACGGGCAGCCAGAACGCGCCTGTCACGAGATAGAGAGCTATCGACAACAGGATCCATCCTTCGGAGAGTGAATAGCCTGCGTTCCAGGCGAGCGCTATTCCGGTAATCGGCTGGACGACGACAGCGGTAGCCGTGAATACAAAATCCGCGATGACGACGATGCGTGCAACAGCCGCAACACTCGCCGAATTGCCGGTGCGGTGAGCGACGAGCAGGAAGAACGCAATACCCGCCCCGGTGCCGAGCAGCACGGATGCACCCATGATGTGGAGATATTTCAGTATGAAATATTCCATCACCGTTCCTTCAGGATCGCGAGGGCGATCAGATGCAGGACCAGAATTGGCCATATTTTCAAGAGCGGCCCCAAGGGCTCGTTCCACAATTCAGGCAGGATGATCGTTCCGGCCAATGCGTAGAAGAGACACAGGAATATTGCGCCACAAAGTCCCCATCTCGACAGGGGGCGATATGCGATGCAAACACCTACGGCAATGTCTGCCAAGGCTCCCGCAATCACCGCGGGGGCGGCAAGAATGCCGGCGCCACCCCGGTGCATGAGGTCGATGCCGATCTGATAGCCAACGGTCAGGGAAATAACACCCGTGGCGATCCAGAAGAGGGGAAGAACGATGAAAGTGAGCGCTTTGAGAAAATAGAGCTTCGCGAACCATCGCTCCTGTACTGTGACGGGGCGGGAGGAAAGCGCCATCTCGAGACTGGCGGGCCGGACTCCAGTGCGCTCCATCCACTCCCGCGGATCGCCGGTTGCGCCTCTTACAATTTCCTTCGCGGCGGTGGTGCGCATTGGCGGACGCCAACCGAGTTGACCCGCCGCATCACCGAGCCAGTAGAGGATGCGGGAGACGAACAGGGGCAACTTCACCGGTCTGGCGGGCGGCCAGCCAAACCATTTCCGGTAAGACGCTACCACCTCGTTGAAAGTCAATTCCTGCGGACCGGCAAGATCGAGAGCGACCTTCCCGGGAGCGTCTGGCGAGGCGAAATACGCGACAGTAGTAACGACATCATCGAGCTGCACGACTTGAAGGTTGCCCGTCGATGGCATGACGGGTAGCCACGGAAAGACCGCCAATGCCCGAAACAGCGCGCTGGCGCCGAAGGCGCCCTCTCCAAGCACGACCGAAGGCCGCAGTATCACCCAGTCGAGCTCGCTGGCCATCAGAGACTGATCGCCTTCGAGCTTGGTGCGGGAGAAATCGGATGGTTGCATCCTCTCGACACCCATCGCGGAAAAGTGGATGACCCTTCGCACTCCGGCCCGTTCACAGGCGAGGAAAAGCGCTGCGGGTCCCTGCGCGTGTACGCCCCTGACATTCTCGCGCGGACCATCCTGCAGAGTTCCTGCACAGTTGACGACGATCTCCATTCCCTCGAGAAGCGGCTGCCACATCTGAGGCGTGACCAGCCTTGCCATGTCGATGGCAACAAACTCTCTTGGGGAAAGAGGCCGTGGACCTGACGTGGAGCGTGCGGCGGCCACGACCTGATGACCATCGGCCGTGAGCCTTGCACAGACTGCCGAACCTATAAGACCAGTCGCGCCAAGCACGAGAACCTTCATGTTGCATCTCGCATCTTAAGTGTTGCGTTCCTTTGCGGCTTTGGATCTTGGAGCGAAACACCAAGACAGGATGAATGTTCCGAAAAGTAGCTGGCTGGGCTCTGCGGCGAGCTCGTGATCGCGATATGATTTAGCCGCATGGGGAACAAAATGTTTTCATCTCGGTTCGGACACATCCTCGCGTTGTTGGAGATCGGCAATGTCCCCGTTGAAACTGATCGCTCTTTCCTGTCTGGTCACCGCCAGTGCCGTCAGCCTGGCGGCTTTTTCGGATCCGCTTCCTCCCGACCTGACCTACCGGCCGCTGCCTACGCAACCTTTCTCCAGCGTGAAGGCAAATGACGAGGCGCAAAAGCCCAAGGTCATGGAACGCCAGCAAACCCTTCTTAACCAGCGCTACGATCTCTCCGACAAGGCCATGTCCAACGTCAGCATGTCGGGCGGCATGAAGAAAGTGCAGGAGGGCGTGCGTGTGAAACTGCCGGATGGCGTGACGTGGGAGTCCCTGGCTGACATGAGCCCGGATGAGATCCGCGACAAGAACCTTCTGCCTGACGGTTTCAAGCCTTTGCCGCATGTGAAGCAGGCTACTGGCGGTCAGGTTTTCCCTCAAAAGCAAATCGACGAAATCGGCAAACAGGAAGCGCGTGATCTGAAGCGCTTCGACGTCGACTTTGACCTTCCAGATCACCTGACGCCAGAATTTCCCCCACCGATCTTTCTTACGACACACCCGGAACTTGGCGATGTCTCACGCGGGCAACTCCTGACAATCAGGAATTTTTACGAGTACATGAACGGCATTATCACACCGGTTCAAATGGAAGGCCTGCGCCTTCTCCTGACGCCGTTTCCCCAGGAGGAATTCAACCAGACGGAAGATCGCAAGGTCGCACAGCAGAGCATGGGCGTTGCGTGCCTTGACTGTCATTCCAACTTCAACACGAATGCGGCGTTCCACCTGACACCCGACGTCCGGCCGCAGGCATCACGTTTCCGCCTCGACACGACGAGTCTTCGCGGCATGTTCAACCAGCAGATCCATGGATCGAAACGCTCGCTGCGCTCAGTGGAGGACTTCACCGAGTTCGAACAACGTACTGCTTACTTCAACGGCGATCACGTCAGTGCCACGCGCAAGGGAGTGAACCTACCGGATCGGCCAAACCAGGTCGCGATGATGGCGCAGATGCAGAATATCATCGATTTTCCGCCTGCTCCGAAACTTGACCCGCTGGGTAGGCTGGACCCCGCCAAGGCGAGCGAACAGGAGCTGATGGGGGAGCGCGTGTTCCTCGGGAAGGGTCGTTGCGGCGAGTGTCATATCCCGCAGACGTCGTTCCTCGATAACAACATGCATGATCTGAGGCTAGAGCGCTTCTACAACGTCGGATATAGCGCCAACGATCAGGTCGCCATTCCTGACGGGCCGATAAAGACGTTCACGCTGAGAGGCATCAAGGATACCCCGCCTTACCTGCACGACGGGCGATTGCTGACGCTTGCCGATACGGTCGAATACTTCAATCTTGTTCTTGGCGTGAAGCTTACGCAGGACGAGAAGAACGCGCTTGTTGCCTATATGCTGACCCTTTGACGTTGGGTAATCGAGGAGGACAAGATGAACAGATTTCTGCCCGTTGCTTTAGCCTTGATGATCGGCTCCCCGGCTTTCGCCCAGATCGGCAATCCTGCCGGTCTTGCGCCAGATACCAAGATGCAGGAGCCAGGCGTTCCTGCACCACACCAGACAAACAATCAGGACAGGCTCTTCGCTCAGCTCGCGGCTGCAGGCGGGCTGGCGGAGGTTGAGTTCGGAAAATTCGCCTCGACCAAAGCCACTACGGCGAGCGTCAAAGAGTTTGCACAAGCCATGGTCAATGACCACACGGACGCCAACAGCAAGCTGAAGGAGCTTGCCGACGCTGCGAAGATCCCCTTGCCAGACACACTGGATGCTGATCACAGGGTGATCAGGCAAGACCTGGAGAAGGCGGAAGGCAAGGCTTTCGATATCGCCTATATGCGTAGCCAGATCATCGACCACCAGAAGATGGCGCAGCTGCTCGCTTGGGAACTCAATTCAGGCGAGGACGCCGAGATGCAGCGGTATGCAGCGGCGACGTTGCCCAAGGTGATGCATCACCTGCGAATGGCGCAAAATATCGCATCAGAACTGACCGGGCAGGGCTCGCGCGAGGTTGTCGCGAGCCAGACCAAGAAATAGATCGTTGCAGAATCGTTCTGACTGCGGCGTTGATTTTCAGGCGGCCGAGGGATCCGCGGCATTTGAAGGTGTAGCCGTATCGGTGACGAGACGGACCAGTTTCTTCAACTTCGACCGGCGAACATAAATGCCGCTTTCCTTGGCAGCCGCGATGAATGCGGCGCGTGCGGTCTCAACGGGAACCTTGCCCGATATTGCATCGAGGCATGCCTGGCGGGCATGTTCCAGTGTCATGCTGTCGCTAGGGGGCCATTCCAGTAGTATGAATTCGGTAGCTTCGGCCAGGGAAACAATTCGCTTGGGAGAACCGCCGTCGGGCGTACGCACTTTTACAGGCTTGAACATCATTGAACTCCTTTCGCTGATCGAACCTGAAAAGCCTTCAAAAGTTCCTCGTTTTTGATGATGCCTGGAGGTGGAGAAAGGGGGTCTAGGGATGAGCGTGCCGAGCCCGGCGGAACAGTGCCAGTCCTACGATGAGCATCGCAGCGCCCCAGATCAGGAACCCCAGGTCCCAGTAAATCCAATACTCACGCGCGACAGTCTCGTTGACGTGGTGGAGTTCAAGCAGATGATGATCAACTATCCCTTCGACGACGTTGAACAAGCCGAAGCCGATCAACATCGTAGAAAAGAGCATTCTTGCCGACCACCAGAAGTGAGGCTTGCGTGCGGTATTCCACAAGAGGACAAGGCCCGAGGCGGTAAACAGGTAAGTGGCGGCATGGAAAAGACCGTCGAGTGTCGTGTTGAATTCAAGGTTCCCGAGATTGTCGGCGGGGTAGCCGGCGTTGGTTGCCATGTGGTGCCACTGCAGAATCTGGTGCAGAACGATCCCGTCGAAAAATCCGCCGAGACCTAGCCCCAGCAGAATTCCTGCCGAAACGGGAAACTTTCTCCTGGCCGTGACATTGTCGCTCATGACTCTATGTCTCCGATGAACTCAACGCGTAGTACTTCATGAGTATCAGGAATGCCCGGGCCGCATATTGTCGTTGGCATGTTGCCAAGGCCGGATTTCCTCACCCAAACTCAGAAGTTCGCGCTGGAGGTCGCGCCAGATCTGTATCGTTGAGGGTGAGGGGGGCATCTGGGCAATCAGGTAAACATACCCGCGCAGCGCTTCTTCGAATTTTATCACGTTATTCATGTCCCACCTGTTTCCAATACACGCGACCCAACCATGCTGAAGTGCGATCGTTCCACTGCTACCAATGGTTGCGTTTGTCTTTTACCGGACAGTTTCCTGTTTTGGTGGAACGCTTGAGTTCGGCATTCATTTTTCTTCGGAAGGGAGATTGGAATGCTCTACGACGATAGTAGATCAAGCCTGCACGACGAGATGGTCATGCTACTTCCCGCACTGAGAGCGTTTTCCCGAGGGTTTCATCGTAATCCTGACGACGCGGATGATCTCGTGCAGGAAACTTTACAAAAAGCGCTTGGCGCTCTTCATTCATTCAGGCCCGGCACTAGCCTGAAGAACTGGATGTTCACAATCATGCGCAACAGCTTCAACACATCGTACCGGAGAAGAAAGCGTGAGCCTACCGGCGCGACCGCGGATGTAGCCGGCACCGTTGTCGGGTTGCCCCCCAGCCAGGAGTGGTCGTTGAGGGGATCGGAACTCGAGGATGCCCTGCATGCGCTCGCACCGGAGTTCCGCGAGCCGATCATGCTCGTCTGCGTCGCCGGCGTTTCGTATGAAGAAGCGTCTGAAATTTGTGGCTGCCCGGTAGGCACAATCAAGAGCAGGTTGAACCGGGGCAAGAAGCATCTTTTGGAATTTCTCGGCGATACGAGCAACACGACCATACTGGAAGCCTAGTCAGGCGATCTCGCCTGGGCAGGAGTGCATTCGCCTTCAATGCTGTTTGTGGGTCACGTAGATGCGAGCCTCCTTCGCAGCTTCGACGAAAGCGTCTCTACAGGTCGTGGATGCAACCTTGCCATCGAGAGCATCGAGGCAAGCCTGTTTTGCTGCCGTGAGTTTTTCGCTTGAGGTAATAGGCCAATGGGCCACGAGCCAGACCGCAGCTTCCCCGACAGACCCTATGTTCTTCACCTCACCAAATTGGTCGGTGACAGTGACAAAAGGGAATGAGAACTTGCGCATGCGCATCAACGCGCGGCACATGCTGCTGTTCCTTAGGTGTCAAAGTAATCGCAATCAACTACAGCTCAGACCTTGATCATGACGCGCATGTCGCCCTGCCGCTCGAGCACATCAACGACGGTCTGCTGGCCAGAACGACGCAGTGACACACTGGCAGATCCTTTCCCCGCAGTCAGCCGGTTGAAAACAACTTCATTCAGTGATGGCGGAAGTAGGGGTTCGTCAAAGCTGATCTGCTGTTCATCAGGATGAAACTCCAAACCGACGCATGCCTGAATCAGCGCCAGAGGTGCGGCGGCTGCCCAGGCCTGCGGCGCGCAGGCAACCGGATAGAAGGTCGGGCCCTGTGCGCGTTTTCTTGGAAAGCCGCAGATCAGTTCAGGCAGTCTGCGCAGATCAATGTAGGTCGAGGCAGCAAAAACACCTTCGAAAATGCGTGCTGCTTCACGTCTATAGCCATATTGCGCCATGCCCATCGCGATCAACGCGTTGTCGTGCGGCCAAACCGAACCATTATGATAGCTCATGGGATTGTAACGGGCTTCTGTGGAAGGAATCGTCCGAACGCCCCACCCGGAGAAAGAGGAAGCCCCCATCAAGCTCTCGACGATGGACGCAGCGCGTTCCTGATAGGCGAGTCCCGCAAACAGAGCATGTCCCGCATTGGACGAACGGACTCGGCATTGGCGCTTGTCACCGTCAAGCGCCAGAACATAGGTTCCGAGTTCGTCATCGAAAAACTGCACATCGAATGCGCGCCGCAGCACCTCCGCCCGCGCCTCGAATGCGACGGCACGGCCAGGCTCACCGAGTTGACGCAGGATGTCAGCGGCGGCTTGCCACGCGCCATAGACGTAGGCCTGAACTTCAGCCAGCGCGATCGGGCCGTGGGCAAGGGAGCCATCAGCGTGGAAAATAGAGTCGTGGCTATCTTTCCAGCCCTGATTGATCAAACCTTCGCCAGTGCGCCTTCCATACTCGACAAAACCATCGCCGTCGCGGTCTCCATAGGCGTCGATCCACGCCAGCGCGGCTTCAATGCTGGGCCAAAGCTCCCTGATGGACGCAAGGTCACCCGTCCGTCCAAGATACTTCCCCGCAAGCATAACGAAGAGGGGTGTTGAATCGACACTGCCATAGTAACGCCGGAATGGAACTTCGCCCAGTTCGGCCATCTCGCCATAGCGCACCTCGTGCAATATCTTGCCGGGCTCAGCGTCTGCCGACGGATCCAGTACCTCAGCCTGATTCGCCGCCAGATGACCGAGCACGCCGCGGGCAATTGCTGGATCGACCCACAACATCTCAAGAGCTGTGATGATCGCGTCCCGGCCAAATGCAGCACTGAACCACGGAATGCCGGCATAGGGGTAGGGACCCTCCGGAGTATCGGTTATAAGCATGTAGATATCTGAAATGCTTCTTCGCACAACTTCATTGAAGATGTCGTTGGAGGTGACGATCGCTGCCGCGCGGGAGGAGGATGAACGCAATGCCCGCCTTGCATCGCGCAATGCGATGTAGAATGCACGCCGGACTAGAATGTCCGATGGCTGGTGGTTGCAATTGATCGCGATGAATAGCGACTGGCCTTCATGCGGGCCAAGCGCAAGCCGGTATGTCGCAGAACGGCCGTCGAGGCGCGTGGGCGCCGGATCGAATGACAGTCTCGTGGTACATTGCCGCTTGTCCAGCCCGGTATAGCTCAGCACGACGTCGCCTTTGCCGACCTCAGGTGCATGAAGCTCGCCTTTGCGGACCCTTTGTGTACCGCGTACTTCAAACAGATCGCTGAAATCGGCTGCAAAAGCTATCGCGATAGTGATGTCCTGCGGTTCGTCGCTGAAATTGCGAACGGTCAGGCGCTCAAAGCAACTCTCCTTCCACAGAAAACGCGAGCGGCGAATATGAACCAGATCATGCGCAAGCGTCAGGCGGTTGCCGGCGTCAAAAATGTCGGGGTTGGTCAGGTCGCAAGTAAGCGTTGCATTATCATCGCGCAACGTCGACGACAGAAGCATTGGCCGCGCGCCGTTTATGCTCAGGGATAAATGCGACAAGTGCCGGGTATCACGATGGAAAAGCCCCTCGGGCATACCAGAACCAACGCGGGCATCGCCATTGTGATCGAAGACCCCGAACGTATCGCCATGTTTCAAGGTTCGCGGACGCCGCTCCTGGAGAGATTCCGCAGCCGGGATGTAAAACGGGGTGGCTGGCGCATCGATAGCCGACACGCCAAGCGTCTCAACACGGGGTTCAGCATTGGCAGTGGACATGAGTTTCCCCTTTTAGCTATCAGGTGACTCTTGGCGGACAATTACTCCGCCGCCCAGTGAGCATTGGAGTCGGGCAGACTGCGGTAGATATCCAGATAATCCATCGCCATCCGCTGCACGGTGAACCGCTGCTCGAAGGTTGCTCTGACCTTTCGGCGGTCGAGGCCGATCACCTCTCCGATACTCGCGACTGCCTGACTCATGCTATCGACGAGGATACCAGAAATACCGTCATCCACCACCTCCGGAGCAGACCCGCAGCGGAAAGCGAGCGTCGGTGTCCCGCACGCCATTGCTTCGATCATTGCCAGACCGAAGGGTTCCGGCCAGTCTATCGGAAAGAGGAGGGCACTTGCATTACCGAGAAAATCCGGCTTCTCGTGCTCTGCAATTTCGCCGATGAACTCGACGTTCTGATTGCTCATTATCAATGGCTTGATGACGTTGAGCCAGTATGTCTCATCGATCTTGTCCACCTTTGCGGCAATCTTGAGTGGAAGACCGGTTCTCAAGGCAATTTCTATGGCCCGATCCGGACGTTTCTCCGGTGAGATCCGGCCAAGGAAGGCAAGGTAGGGATTCTGCGGCTTTTCTGTAAATGGCAGCAAGCTTATCGGAAGACCATGATACACGGTTCCGCGCCAGTTTACCGGCGGCATAGGCTGGCGCTGGCTATCCGAGATCGAGACCAGGGGTATATCCGGAAATGCCCTGTAGAACGGCTGGAGATCTGCAAGGTCCAGGCGCCCATGCAGGGTGGTTACCGTTCTTGCGGCGAAGTCCCGGATTATCGGAAAATGCAGGACATCTACATGAAAATGAAGCACATCGAATTCGTGCGCGCGCTGCCGAACTTCCTCAAGCATCAGAACCTGATGCGGAATAGGATCCTGGACTGCGGGATTTAGCCTCAGTGCAACGTCCGAGCAAGCAACGAGCTTTGCACTGGTCATTGAATCGCCACTGGCGAACAAGGTCACGTCGTGACCGTCCCGGACGAATTCTTCTGTCAGGTAAGATACTATTCGCTCTGTTCCCCCGTAAAGCTTCGGCGGAACCCGTTCGGCAAGCGGGGCGATTTGAGCAATTTTCATTTGACACCCTTCTCTTGTCTCTCGCCACGAAAACTTCAATCGCAACGTTTTACATTGAGCCCCCGGGCATTTGGGACGAAACTGCGGCGCCCTTTTCTTGGTTCCGAAACCAAAAGACGCATGTCCAAAAATTTTTCGGCGCAACTCTTGACGCAGATAATCGACAAACCAAATAATTTGTTGCCGAAAGCCCATAGAGGATTCGGCCAGTCAGGGGGCGCCGGCTCTTTGGCACTCTCTGGCGTTCATATTGCTCACAAGGAGGATATGGCCATGAGGACAAACTTCGATTTCTCTCCCCTGTTCCGGTCAAGTATCGGCTTTGACCGAATGATCGACTTGCTTGAAAGCGCAAGCCGCGTAGACGCCGCCGACAACTTCCCGCCCTACGACATCGCCAAATTGGGCGAGGACGACTATCGCATCAGCATGGCGCTGGCGGGTTTCGGTCAAGACGAGATCGACATCACCCTTGAACGCAACATGCTGATGGTCAGCGGACAAAAGTCCGGCGAGGAAAGCGGACAATATCTGCACCACGGCATCGCCGGGCGTTCGTTCCAGCGCCGGTTCGAGCTTGCCGACCACGTCAAGGTAGCAGGTGCGAAGCTCGAGAACGGCATGCTGACGATCGAGCTCAAGCGCGAAATCCCCGAAGAGATGAAGCCACGCCGGATCGAGATTGCCGGCGCCGGCAAGGGGAAGCCAACGCAGATCGAGGCGGAAAAGCACGCCGCCTGAAGCCATGAGCGTCCAGGAGTTCCGGTGCCGGACGTAGATCGGCACCGGAAGTGCTACCACACGATCCAGAGGAGATAGGACAATGAGTGTAAAGGATCTGATCCCATGGGGGCGGAGCAACCAAACTCCATCCCTCTATAAAGACGATGTACGAGACCCGTTCCTGTCATTGCACAGGGAAGTCAATCGGCTGTTCGACGACGTCTTCCGTGGCTTCGACAGCCAACTTCCAACCTTCGGCGGATTTGGCTCCCGGGGTGCCGGCTGGCCAAAGGTCGAAGTGTCTGATGGAGAAAAGGAGCTAAAGATCACTGCCGAGGTGCCTGGCCTCGAACAGAAGGACATCGAGGTTCTTCTTACCGACGGCGTGCTGACGTTGCGAGGTGAAAAGCGCGCCGAAACCGAGGACAGAGATCGCAAGTTCTCCGAGCGCTACTATGGCCAATTCGAGCGGAGAATACCGCTCGGGTACGAGGTTGACGAGAACGGCGTAAATGCCCGCTTCAACAATGGCTTGCTTACGGTGACTCTGCCGAAAACGGAAAGAGCGCAATCGCAGGTCAAGCGCATTGCCATCAACAGCTGAGGGAACGCGGGCGAGGGCTTGTGCATTTGCACAGCCCTCGGCGCGCTCCGTGCTCGGTGTAGGGGCAGCCGCTGCCTTCTGGTTAAAGTTCAGGGAAGGAGAACCAATGAAAGTACATATGTTCAGAAAGCCCGTTCATATCGTTGCCGGACTCGGGTACCCGGCACGGATCTCAACGGTCCTGGATGCCTATTCGTTTCTCAACGATTGGACGCAGCCTCGCCCCAACGCGTTGCATTCACTGGCGCTGACCGCTTGCCGGGCGGCCTTTGCGGGTGAGATCGACGCCGAGACTGCCCGGGATGCCTTCGTTGCCTTCGCCCGTAAAAATGACCTTCTGGCACCCGATGTGACTGCTGCCATTGCGTCCAATGCCCTCAAGACGCCGGGCAATGCACCAAGGGCAAGTTGAACGGAGGACCGCCATGGATCTAATGCCTCCGACGATTGCTTTTCGGAACGACAATCCATTCATCGATCGCCTGCTGAATCCATCGCAGCATTTCGCTCGTCCTGAGGATATCCTCCGCGATGGCACGCTGGATCTCCAGGAAAAACGCGCCATCCTCGCCTCTTGGGCGTCAGATGCATGTGCTGTGGAGTCGATGCCGGCGTTGCGCCAGCCGCCGGGCACATCGCAACCGGTCAGCTTCGACGCCATAATGAACGCGCTGCGCCATCTGGACGCCGTAGCTGGCGAAGTAGTGGCAAACGAACGGGAGGGAGACTGGCCCCAGGAAGCCTTTGGACATTTGCAGCTTCGGTGAACAGAACGCGATCTACAGTGAGATTGCGGCCCGTGTCTTCACTACCGGCGATTATGCGGTTAAAAGTCGCAAGTCGCAGGCGGGAGGAGTTGTCGTGTCGAAGGTGAAAGTAGCGGGTTTTTCGATTTCCATTGACGGTTTCGGCGCTGGGCCAGACCAGAGCCTGAATGATCCCTTGGGCAAAGGGGGCATGGAACTGCATCGTTGGTTTTTCGGCACGCGGACGATGAACGCCATGATGGGCAAAGCCGGAGGAACGCAGGGCATAGACGAGAGCTACGCGAGCCGCGCCATGGCTGGGATGGGCGCATTCATTCTCGGGCGCAACATGTTTGGACCCATCCGCGGGGACTGGCCTGACGAGTCGTGGAAGGGCTGGTGGGGCGATAATCCGCCTTATCATACACCGACTTTCATCCTCACTCATTACCCGCGCGAGCCAATTCCCATGGAGGGCGGCACGACCTTCTACTTCGTCACCGATGGCATCGAGGCCGCACTCGACAAAGCCAGGAAAGTGGCGGGCAGTAAGGATATCAGGATTGGCGGGGGTGTGAGTACCGTGCGCCAATATTTGCAGGCGGGACTGGTTGACGAGCTGCATTTTGCCGTGGCACCGATAATCCTCGGACGCGGGGAAGCGATGTTTGACGGTATCGATCTGCCCGCTCTGGGCTTTCAGGTGGTCGAACATGTTGCAACCGAGTTTGCAACCCATGTCGTGTTGGCCAAATAGAAGAGGGGCAAGAGGCGTTGCAGACCTAGACGTCAGATTTCGCCCGCCGCACTACGGCGCTGGCGATCAAGCTCTTCGCTGTAGCGGCGAAGCGTATGACTCTCGGTAAGCAGTCCCACAACACGCCGTTCGATAAAGTCATTGACTACGGCCAAGGCTTCGCTTTCCGTCTCGTCGAACAGACGAGCAGCTTGCTTGGCGTTCATCTCCGGCTGGAGGAAGTCGTTCTGGTACCGGATCAGGTCCGTGATCAATTTATCTTCGTCTGAATTCTCCGTAACTCCCGCGTGAGCTTCGGGAACCAGAACAATTCCGACATATTTGCCATTGTCGTCAAGGATGATCACACGCTGGCTGGAGCCGAGCGGAAAATCTTGGCGGAACTGCTTGACGGACGTGTGGACAGATGCTGTCCGCACATCCGCACGCATCAGTTTTCCGACGGTTAAATTGCGTATCCAGGCCAACGTCATGCGCGCTGCGGATGCTTTCACCCCTGAGGTGAAAGCGCCAGGTGGCGAATGAATAACCGAAGGTGTTGCGTACCGTCACTGACGCAGTGATTACGGCGGCCAGAACGAGGACCATGATCGGAAAGTCGCCGGTAATCTCAAGTGCCAAAAACGTCATCGTCAGCGGGCCGCCAATAACCGATACGGCGAGCGCACTCATTCCCACAAGAGCGTAGGTAACCGGTGTAAAGGTTGTGTGGGCGAATACCAAAGTCGCAAAGAAGGCGAATAGCTTGCCAAGGAGCGCGCCCATGAAAAGTGAACCAAAAAACAGACCACCCCTGAAGCCAGAACCGATCGATATGGCAGACGCCAAGGCCTTCAGGAGCAGTATGCCAAGCACCGCCATCATCGTGCCCTGTTGGTCGAGATTGAGATGCAGTGCGCCATGACCACCGGAAAGGACCTGCGGAGTGACGAGCGCAAGACCGCCAACAAGCGCACCTCCGATAAGGGGCCGCAAATAGGGTGGAATGAAGCTTTTCCGCGCCGTCTCCTCAACGAAGGCGACACCCTTCATGAGGAGAATGCCTGCGCCGGCGCACAAAAACCCGAGCATCAGAGCGGGAATATAATCTGCTGGAATGACAGAGCCGAAATTGCCGATTTCGATGAGGAAATTGTCGGCTGCGAATGCCCTCGCAACGAGGTTGGATATCAGTGCAGCTACAATAACAGGTGCAAGGCTGACGATCGCATATGAGCCGATGATAAGCTCGAACGCATAGAAGGAACCGGTCAGTGGCGCATTGAAAGCGGCTGCAATCGCGCCAGACGCACCGCATCCCACAAGAATTCGAAGATCTGCTCTGCGCAGTTGCAGCAACAATCCGATCTTCGATGCGAAACCTGAAGCGAGCTGGGTATACCCAGCTTCAAGGCCTACAGATGCGCCAAACCCATTGGATATGAGATTTTGAGCGGCGACGATCAAACTGTCATTGAGCGATAATCGGCCGCCATGCAGGGCGTTGGCCTCGATCGGATCCACCATCGGCTTCTTGCGGTAACGCGTCAGCACGAACAGCAGCAATCCGAGGACAGCTCCGCCAGCTATGGGTGCGAGAAACAGAAGGGTCCAGTCTGCTGCCGCTATGGACGACAGTCGCACTCCATCGTCCAGCTGGAATATGCTTCGATGCATCGCCTGCGAGATCAGGCTCATGCCGGTTACGACGCACCCGGAAACGACACCGACCACTGCGGCAGCGAATATGAGACCGAGTTCACTGCTGCGGGCGAACGCCCTCAGACGGGATGGCTCAAGAAATATCGAAAAGACACCAAGGCGGCGTATTATGAATTTGCGGGACATGCTGCACTGGTCTTGCGGGATTGCTTGATGCAGCAAGAGTTATACGCATCGGCGCATGCCGTCAAAATCCTATGACGTTCGCCGGGAAACTTTCGTTTGATCTGACCGGGATTTCACCACAGGTAGCCCCCGACCTGAGCCGCCAGCATAAGCCATCCGAAAAAGACAGCGATCGAGATCGATACGGCCAGTTTGCTCGGGCGGCCTTCGGGATCGTCATCGAAGTCAATTTGCATCGGATCAACTCCCTCGAATGATCTGACGTCGTGCCCCCGAAGGGGCGCCACCAACAGGACTTAAACAAGGTCATTAAGACTTTATCCGAATGCGTTCAATGGTGTGTCTGGCGGTGGACAGTAACGCCGGGGCCCCGGCCACAATCCGATTAGAGATCGCCGCCTTTAGCGATCTTCTTTCGGTATTCCGGGACGGGCAGGCCGCCCCAACCCCAATTCTCCAGTTCAACCTCCTCGATGACAACGAAGGTGGACGCAAGAGGCTTGTTGAGGACGTCAAGCAACAACTGGCTGACCCCCGCGATCAAGGATGCTTTCTCCTCGCGCGTCGCGCGATCGCGGCCCGAACCAGACCCTTCCCGTGTTATTTTTATTGTGACGATGGGCATTGGATATCTCCTTAATGACCTGCGCTCTGGCCGCCGTCTACATGCAGGATCTCGCCCGTGACAAACGGTGCGGACTCCAGATAGAGGACTGCTTCGACGACGTCGCGAATGTTCCCCATTCGCTTGACCGGGTGAATTCCTGAGAGAAACGCGTGCGTCTCGACAGGATGCATCGGGGTACTGATCACGCCGGGCGAGACGGCGTTTACCCGTATTCCCCGCGTCGCATACTCTATGGCGAGAGACTTGGTTGCCGAGTTGATGCCGCCCTTGGTCAGATTGGCGAGTACCGAGGGAAGACCATCAATAGGCTGATCGGTCAAGCTCGTCGTGATGCTGACAACGTGTCCCGAGCCTTGCTTGAGCATCTCGGGTACGACGCGTTGCGTGATGTAGAAGAAGCCTGCGACGTTTGTCGCAATCTTCGACGCGAAGTCCTCGACGGTGTACTCGGTGAAGGGCTTGGCGATGAAAATACCCGCATTGTTGACGAGCGTGTCGATCCGGCCATAGCGCGCTATTGTCTCGCGCACGATACGTCCGGCCGTTTCAGGGTCGCTGATATCGCCTGCAATAGAAATGATATCGTCGTCAGCACCGGGCTTTATCGACCGCGAGGTTGCTACAACCCGGTAGCCGCGCTCGCGGTATGCCCCTACCAGTCCGGCACCAATTCCTTGCGATCCGCCGGTGATGATCGCGACTTTGCGTTCGTTATTCATAACAGACACTCCATGATAACCAAGGGCGAGCGGAATTGCTGCCGATGTTCAGCACCAAGGCGGGCATGACCCTGCCTTCACGGTATTCAATGAATTTTTCTGCCCCTGCCGAACTTCCCGTTCAGCGCCTCTGACGTTTGATCCGGCGAGCTTTCAGGATGGCAATTCCTCGCCGGCCTGTTCGCGGACAATGTATTCGGCATACCAATCAGGCCAGTTCTCGTCATGCTGACCGCCAGCGCGTTTCTCGTGCTCGCCGTGTGCCGCCGCAGCACGGCGCAATGCCGATGCAAGGTCACTCGATGATTTGAACGCAGTGCTGCCGGGATCTACACGACCGGGCAACCTGGTGGTCACTTCCTGCAGGAGCCAGCTATTGTTGTCCGGATCGGTGAAGGAAGCGTAAGACGCGTAACTGCGCCGCTGCGGATCGGGACCCTCGACCTTGTCTGGCCCATCTCCGGGATGGAACACTTCACTAACGTTCACGCCACGCTCGACGAGCTCCGCGCGCGCCGCATCGATGTCCGATACCACGAGGAACAAGTTCGGCTGGACACCAAGATGTATCGAGCAAGGCGAGCCCGGGGGTGTAAGCTGGACGGCGCGGGACCCGTCGCCCCGGACGAAATCTGCATCCAACCTCCAACCCAGGCTTTCATAAAAACGCTTGGATCGATCGACATCCGAAACGGGGATAACGGCCACTTCGAGTTTCAGATCTGCTTGTGCATGCCTCATGATAACTCTCCTTCATGCTGGACGAACTCAAGTCCGGTTGCGGATTCTCTTCGGGCCAAACAAACTGCTTTGGGAGATCGTCATATTCGCAATGAGGACGGCCCCGACACCATGATCCTAGGTGCCGGTGGTCGTGCAGTCGACTTAAGCAATGTTGGGGAACCTGAAATTTCCTGAAAAGCCGCGGCGGCTCACCTGAGGCAACATGCGATCATGTTTGCAAGGAGCTAACCTTCAGCACGGACCTGAGATGTTCGTTGTAATTGGCCTTGCAGGCTCAGCGCAGGTTGGTATTTCCAGGCGCCGCCTTGCGCGCCTTGGGTGGAACCAACCGGCCCCGATTGGCGCGCCATCCGCGCACGAACTCCTCGATATAGGGCAACAATTCGAAGAGCACGATGACAACCATGACCGAGGCAATGTAAGCAACGGGCAGCGGTTCCGGCTTCCAGACCAGATTGAACCGAGCAGTCTCGGGTCCCAGCCCGAACAGGGCAAGGAACTGGTTCCAGTGCAGGGACACGATACACAGGATTCCCATGAGCGGAATCATTTCCAGGAAGCTGTGCACGTGTTGTTCCAGAGGCGTCACCGTCCTCGCACTTGTCGCGTACCTGACGTCCCACATGGCCGTCGCCTCGTGAACGAAGAAAGCGATGATCATCACGGCGATGATCAAGGCGTTCACCTCGAGAAACATCGCCGCAAGCAGCGGGACCCCGACCTCCGCGAACATCAGGAGGTGGATCAGTGATTCCTTGGCTCCCGTGGTGGTTTCGATATGGGAGGCACGATGGCATAGCCAGTCCGCGAAACCGGCGACCAGCCAGACCGGCAGAATAAAATACATGAGGATGAGAACTGTCGGATCTGACAACATGGATTTTCCCGGAGCGGATCAGGGGGTTCGTTCTTTTATATAAAGGCCAGCTTCCTGCGTGGCAGCCACGAATGCTCTGCGCGCTGCCTCCACGCTCTGCCTGCCATCGAGCGCCTCCAGGCATGCCCGTTCTGCAGCATTGAACTTTCCGGCTTTGTCGCGCGGCCAATGACGCCGCATAAACTCGAGCGCATCTTCCACCGAAGCAACCGTCAAGATACGGCCGGCATTGGCTGTGTCGACATTCACATGCTGGAACACGCGTTTGGTCATGAACAGGGAACGCGACCCACCGCTGTATGTTCCAAGGTGCGGATTCCTGAGGACTGCACCGTGTCGATGGAGAAACAAGCCCTCCGAACGCGGGTTAGCGGGTTGAAATCTGAATTAGCCTGCGCAGCCGACTTCAGCTGCGCAGGCTCCGTGAAATCCGCTTAAAGCGGACGGTACATTCTGGCGCGATCACGTTCGCGTACTATTTCTTCCTCGGTAAGATCGGGGCTATCCGCGTCGAAGCGTTCCCAACCTTCCTCTCGATACATTGCCCGGCGTGAATCTATGTCAACCGGCCGTTTCTCGTTGAGAATTGAGCGGGCGAGGTCGGCTTGATCGTTATCCACTCGCGCCGAGACCAGCGTACTGCCCCGGCGAACGCCTTCCGCATAAACATGGGCTTCATCTTCATCCACTCCGGCATTCGTCAGAGAGCCGATAAGCCCACCGGCAGCACCGCCTGCCACTGCACCTGCCGCAGCACCGGCCGCAGTCGCTGCGAGCCAACCGGCGGCAACGACCGGACCTATACCCGGGATCGCAAGCATGCCGAGACCTGCCAAAAGGCCTCCCGTTCCGCCGACAACAGCGCCGATACCTGCACCCGCGGCGGCTCCTTCACCGGCATTGCTCTCGGTTTCAACACCGTCATGGTCGCGCCCAACGATACTGATATCCGATGACGATATCCCGGCATCCTCCAGGGCGGTCACGGCAGCACGTGCGTCAGAATAGTCGTCGTAAAGTCCAGTAATCGTTTGCATTGTCAAACCTCCAATTTTTTATTGTTCTTTATTTCGCCGCTTCCGTGATGTTTCCCTGATAGTCCAACTTTACCTCGAACGACTTCCCGGACTTCATCGCTGTACCGGTCCAGATGCCGTCTTCACCTTTGGTGAGAGCCGAGACATCGGTGTAGCCCTTCGCCTCGATCCGTTCTTTGGCCTGTGCCTCGGTAAAGCTATTGGCGCCTGCTACCGGAGCGGCGGGATTTTGGGTATCAGGGGTGGCAACCGCCGGGGTTTGGGGATCGGTGGACGGCTTCGCCGCTTCTTGTGCATGTGCCGTGGCGATCACGCTCGAGGCAGCAAGAGCAAATAGTAGACGTTTCATTTAGTGTTCTCCCAAAGCAGGATTTCTGTTGCTCAACGGGAGATCAACCCATTCGGCACGATTAAGGTTCCGGAGTCGAAGCAAAAGACCTGAACGTCAGGCAGAGGATCCTGTAAGCGCAAGACGGCTTCCTGTCCTGTGCGGAGATATGGTGGCCGGACGCCAAACTTTTGTCGGTTCAGCGCGGAAGGCAGACGCGGTTAACTCGTCGGCTTACAATTCTGGAATGGGACAGCGGGCAACTCGTGATGCAGGTCAAAGCCGCTTTTCTTCGACGTAGATACCGGCCTCTTTGACAGCCTCGATGAAGGCATCCCTGCACTCCGTGCAAGTGATCTTGCCGTCCAGTGCGTCCAAGCAAGCTTGTTTCGCAAGTTTGAACTTCTCACCCTGCCCAGGCCAACGTTCGATCAGCCACAACGCAGCTTCACCGACAGACTCGACCTTCTTTGTATTGCCCGCCTCGTCTGTCATTACGGTCACATGCGGAAAAGGAAGATTTTTGCGCGTGTCAGGCGAAGCTGGGTCAATAGCTGCAATCGTTTCCGTACTCATGCTGTACATCCTTCTTACGGGACTTCTGACAATGTTCAGTTTGTCACTTCGAGCCTGAACACCAAGTGAACAGCACCAAAAGGTCGCGATCGACGTCACGGACTTGATCCAGGCGTTGGCGCAAACGAAATGCTACGATCCGTGCGTTCGCAAGTCATTCACCAGAACACTGGGGCGAATCATCGATTCTTCAGACGCAGCTCACGAGGGGTAGAATGATTTCGATCACCAGCCCTTCCGGGTTCCAGACGCGTTGCAGCTCGCCCTGAAGTTGCTTTTCAATGATGGCACCGACCATGATCGTGCCAAATCCAGGCCTGCGATCAGTGGAAGGGGCAGGTCCGCCGACTTCTTCCCACAGAAGTTTGAAGCCGTTTCGTGCCGGAACACCGTGCCATTGAATCCGCAGCTGGCCTGAATGGCTACTCAAAGAACCATGCACAGCCGCGTTGACAGCCAATTCATGAAACACCAGGGCGAGGGGCTGAACAACAGGAGCCGGAACCAGAATGTCCGGACCCTCCAAGGTGACTTGATCCACGTCAAAGGGTTTTACTTGCCGGCTGATAATCTCAGAGAGCGCTACCTCCCGCCAGCCTGTTTCTGCAAGCAGGGCATGGGCAAACGAGAGTGCCTGGACGCGCCGCTGTACCGAGGCGGCATAAAGTGCCGCGTCATCCGACTTACTCAAGCGGACAATGCCGTCGACAATGGCGAGTACATTCCTGGCCCTGTGATCGACCTCCTTGAGCAACCGGTGTTCCGCCGCCTCAAGCTCTTGGACCTTGCGGTATTCGGTAACGTCGATCTGCGAGCCAAAATAGTATTGCAGTTGACCATCATCGTCATAGATGGGGCTGAGATGAAGCTGATTCCAAAAGCTCGAGCCGTCCTTGCGGTAGTTCAAGAGCTCTATATCCAATTCGCGTTCCGCTCTCAGGGTGGCGCGAATCTGAGCGATGGCAGCGGGTGAAGTACCCTTGCCCTGAAGAATTCGGCAATTCTGTCCCAGAATTTCGTCTGCGTTATATCCTGTCAGCGCGAGGAAGGAGTGATTGGCCAATACGATGGGATGATCCGGCTCGCAGGCATCCGTTATCACCAGCGGCATTCTCGTCCGCTCAAATGCGGCCGCCGCGAGTTCCTTTCGATCCAGGAAGCCTTGTTGGGAAGACGCGGCGGGATCATCTCCGTGTAGCTTTGGCGATGGGCGCTTACTGTCTGACATTGAACTCTCTCGAACTGGCGTTGGTCAGGATGAACGCTTCTGAACCGCAGATAGTTTCAGCCTACGAAGGCTGATAGTTGGCATCGAGAAAAGATCGCGGCTCGCGCGCGGAAATCATCGGATTGCGTTGATTCAAATTGGTGAGTTGTCTAGCCTTGGGCGCTGTGGAGCGGGGTTCAATCGACACAATCCAAGGCGGATGGGAGCAATCATGAGAAAGCTATTCCTGATGATAGGCCTGGTCATATTGCCGGGATGCGCGTCGAACGGAACTCCGACCCCGCTGATCTTTTGCGATCGCCCTGCTGACATCAATGCTCGCGTGTTCACCAATTGCACGCCTAGAGTGGATGACAGGGTCTAGTGGCGGCCTGACATTGTTCGAGCACGGTCGAGAAATGTAGCTGATCGATTCGTCTCGAACTCTGCCTTTCATCCCGCGCGCTTTCGTCCAAGCGACACTTGAATTTGACGTCTGCCATGCGCCTCACAGAGCGGCTTCGGGTGCGTCCAAAAGGCTATTGTCATCTTGCAACGGAAATATCTTGCAACTGGCGCGGGAACCAATTGACAGAACCTAGGTTTGGACGACGAAACGCCAGATTAAGTCTTCTCTATTCTTCGTTTCAAGTGTGACGCGCGGCGGAAAGCTTCGCCGGCGCAAAGGAATATTCGTGCGACTTCGGAAGGAGTTCCGCTGACGCAGCAACCGAGAGCTAATTTGGGCAGCGCCTGAACAGGAGTATTGTCAACACATGCGTATAACATTCGACCATGGCGCGCTGAAGGAAGCGGCATCCTCTGAATTTCTCTTCTGTTTTTCACATTTGCGATGGAATTTTGTATATCAGCGACCGCAGCATCTCATAAGTAGAGCCGCACGTTCTCGTACCGTCTACTTCATGGAAGAGCCGCAGTTCAGCGAAGCAATCGTGCCGCATCTGGAAACCCAGACCACCCCGGAGGGCGTGACCGTGCTTGTTCCGAAGTTGCCGCTTGGTGCGAGCGACATGGATATCATCAAAATGCAGCGTTCCCTGCTGGATGAACTTCTGGCAAGCTTGCCCTCTGGTCGGATGATCCTTTGGTACTACACACCCATGGCGCTGCCGTTCAGCCGCCACATCAGCGCCGATCTTTGTGTCTACGACAACATGGATGAGCTGTCGGCTTTTCGGGGCGCGTCATCGCAAATGATAGAACTCGAACGTGAATTGTTTCGCCGGGCGGGTGTCGTTTTTACAGGTGGACAGTCCTTGTACGAATCCAAGAGGGAACGTCATGCGAATATCCACTGCTTCCCCAGCAGTATAGATGTGTCGCATTTTGCAAGAGCACGCTCATGCGCTGACACCCGGCAGTCCGATCTGCTGACCAGCCTGGGATTTTTTGGCGTCATCGACGAAAGGATGAATCTCGAGCTCATCGCTGAAGCCGCGGACTTGCGGCCGCAGTGGCAGTTCATGATGGTCGGGCCCGTGGTCAAGATTGACCCGCAGTCTCTACCGCAACGCCCAAATGTGCATTGGTTGGGCGAAATGAATTATGCTGATTTGCCGGAGTTCTTGGCGGGTGTCGACATCGGTATCATGCCTTTTGCTCTCAATGAATCGACCCGGTTCATCAGCCCCACCAAGACGCCGGAGTTCTTGGCGGCAGGGCTGCCCGTAATATCAACCAGGATCAACGATGTCGTTCGCCCCTATGGCGAGATGGGCCTAGTGGAGATCATCGAGAACGCCCGCGAATTGGTGGATCGCGCCGAGATGCTGTTAACCGGGCAAAAAGAAGACCGGCTGCAGAAAGTAGACGCATTTCTGTCTACCATGTCCTGGGACGCCACCTGGCGCGATATGAACGCGCTGATGCAGCAGGCAATGAAACGTTCGGTACGTCCGTCGCGAAAGCTTGGAATTGCCCGGCGTGCATCATTCGACTGGCTCATTGTAGGAGCTGGCTTTGCGGGCAGTTGCCTTGCCGAGAGGTTGGCAAGCCAGCGTGGGGACAAGGTCCTGCTTATCGACAAACGACCGCACATAGCCGGCAACGCTTATGATCGCTACGACACGGCAGGATTGCTCATTCATCAATACGGGCCGCATATTTTCCACACCAACTCGCAACAGGTGTTCAATTATCTTTCCCTGTTTACGCAGTGGCGGCCATACGAGCACAGGGTGCTTGCCGAAGTCGACAAAATGCTGCTGCCGATCCCAATCAACCTTGACACGATCAACAGGCTCTACGGCCTTGATCTGTCATCGGAAGAAGTCGAGGCCTGGCTGCAGGCGCGGGCCGAGCCAGTAGCGAATGTCAGGACATCGGAAGACGTGGTTGTCAACAGAGTTGGCCGCGAACTCTATGAGAAGTTCTTTCGCGGCTACACCCGCAAACAGTGGGGTGTGGATCCGAGCGAACTGGATAAATCCGTGACTGCCCGGGTTCCGACGAGAACCAATCGGGACGATCGTTATTTCGAAGACAAGTTCCAGTTCATGCCCGCGGGTGGTTACACGCGCATGTTCGAACGTATGCTCGACCATCCGAAAATCAAGATCATGTTGCAGACGAATTTCAAGGAGATCGAAGGGAAGATCAGGTATCGCAGGCTCATTTATACGGGCCCCATCGACGAGTACTATGATTTTCGTTTTGGCAGGCTGCCTTATCGTTCGCTGCGTTTTGAGCACCTCACGCTCGACGAAGAATGGCATCAACCGGTTGCTGTCATCAATTACCCAATGGAACACAACTTCACGCGTGTGACGGAATACAAGCATTTAACCGGACAGATCAGTCCCCGCACCAGCTTGACCTACGAGTATCCATCTGATGTAGGCGATCCCTATTATCCAGTGCCAAGGCCAGAAAATGCCGAATTGTACAAGAAATACGAGGCGCTTGCCCGCGCAGACACAAGTGTACGCTTCGTCGGCCGTCTCGCAACTTATCGCTACTATAATATGGATCAGGTCGTGGGGCAGGCTCTGGCAACGTTTCGCCGTATCGACGCAGAAATTCCAAGGACGAGCATGCAAAGCCGAGACCGCCCAACCGAGATTGTATCAGAATTGCATGCGGTGTGACGATGCCGATCGAACTCGCTGACAGGCCGCAGCTTTGGGGCGGGGTGGAATGCAGCATAGTGCGTATCCGCAACCGCTGGCGGGACCAATCGGTGGAAACAGGCCACCGGGAGAGACTGGACGATCTGGAATCCATTTCCCGATTGGGCATTGAGACTTTGCGATACCCAGTCTTGTGGGAAAGCGTGGCACCGCGGACGCCCCATGACATGGACTTCGGCTGGCATGACGGGCGGCTGCATAAACTCAGGCAGCTGCGAATAGAGCCGATAGCGGGACTGGTACATCATGGGAGCGGGCCGCGCTACACCAACCTGCTCGATCCAGCCTTTCCAGATCTGCTGGCGGCTTACGCAGGCGAGGTGGCAGCGCGTTATCCCTGGATCAACCGGTTCACCCCCATCAACGAACCATTGACGACGGCTAGGTTCAGCTGCCTATACGGACACTGGTATCCGCACCGTCGCTCGACGGGCGATTTCGCAAGAGCTTTGATCAACCAATGCCGCGGGATCGTCCTTGCGATGCGTGCCATCCGCGCGATCAATCCCGATGCAACACTTGTGCAAACCGAGGACCTCGGAAAGGCATTCAGCACGCCGCTTCTGCGGTATCAGGCAGACTATGAAAATGAACGGCGATGGCTGACATTCGATCTATTGCTGGGCCAAGTAGACAGGACGCACCCCTGGTACAAGGTTTTCCTTGACCATGGCATCGCTGAAAAGGAACTCCTGTTCTTTGTCGACGAACCGTGTGCACCCGAAATACTGGGTATCAATCATTATCTGACGAGTGAGCGTTTCCTCGAACACAGGCGCGCCAATCGCCCGCCGGGTCATCGCATGAGTGGGAACGGGCGGCACCGGTATGCGGATCTTGAGGCCGTCCGCACGTCGCTGCCCTCCGGCTCGACTGGCCCCGAAGCTCGTTTGCGTGAAGTGTGGGCGCGCTATCGACGGCCAACTGCCATCACAGAGACCCACCATGGATCAACGCGCGATGAACAGTTGCGATGGCTCGCGGAGATGTGGAACGCAGCGACAGCACTTCGCGCCGAAGGCAAAGACATACGGGCCGTTTCCGTCTGGGCACTTTTCGGAGTGATGGACTGGAACAGCCTTCTGGTAAGGCGCAATGGCTGCTATGAGGCTGGCGCCTTCGATATCCGTTCACCGATCCCCCGGCTGACTGCGGTGGGACATTCGGTAAGGAAGATTGCTGCGGAAGGCTCCTTCGATCATCCGGTTCTGGATACGCCTGGGTGGTGGCATAGTGAGCACCGATTCTATGCGCCTCGCAGCTTGGGAGCCGCAAGCAAGGTAGCGTTGCCCCGCTCGATTGTTGTCGTTGGCGCCTCCGGCAGGGTCGCCGATGCGTTCAGGGAAACCGCAAATCTTCGTGGGTTGGCGCATACTGTCATACCTGGTCCACTCGCGGGCAAAGACCTGGAGCGTCACCTGAATGGAAACCGGGTTTGGGCGATCGTCGACCTTAGCGGACTGACACAGCCTTCGGCTGACAGCCCGGGTAGTCCAAATCGCGCTGCGGCCGGGCAGGGTCTGCCACAGCTCAGCTTCACGCAGGACAAGGAATTTCCGGCAGGCCCTCACTGCTTGCGGATACAAACTGGCCGGTTATTCGGTCCTTGGGAACGCGAAAATTTTATCGTGCGTGTGCTGAAGGAGCTAACCGCCGGCCGTCAAATCGCGCTGAGCCCTGCAAATATGGTCTCCGCCACTTACATTCCAGACCTGTTCAATGCGGCGCTTGATCTCCTGATCGACGGCGCGCGTGGTGCCTGGTGCCTTGTCAACTCCAACGACCTATCCTGGTTTGACTTTGGCCAGATCATTGCAAGAAGTGCGGGTTTGGATCCCGCTCTCGTCGGGCCGGAACTCACAGCAGTGCCGGAAGATCGCGATCCTGGACAACCGGAATGCGCGCTCATGCCAACTTTGACGAATGCGCTTTGGCGCTTCCTCCGGGATAGCGAAGTCACGTGGCGGCCATCACAACTGGCAGCGGAATAAACTCTCGGGAGCGGAGCGGCGCGATGCTGTTCGATATTCACCAAAGCTTACCTCAAGAGCCGATCAGGGCCGCAGCTGGTTTACCCGAACAAGCAGAAACGGCTGCCCAACGCTGGACGGAGGGAAATTGACGAACGCTGTTTTTAAAAGTTTCTTCCTCGCCGGCTTCGAGTGTTCGACCCACCGCCGGCCGGACGGCAGACGGCTGGACCTGCTCGCGGCAACAGACCACTACCGTAGGGCTGAGACTGATTATCGCCAGCTTGCCGACCATGGGGTGCACACCGCACGTGACGGACTTCGTTGGCATCTGATCGAAACCAGGCCGGGTCATTATGATTGGTCCAGCTTCCTGCCGATGCTCAAGGCCGCCAACCGATCCGGCACACAGGTAATCTGGGACCTGTGTCACTACGGCTGGCCGGATGACATCGACATATGGTCTCCTGCCTTCGTCGAGCGCTTTGCGCGGTTTGCGGCCGCAGCAGCTCAATTGATCCGCAACGAGAGTGATGATGTCGCCCTCTATTGCCCGGTCAATGAGATTTCCTACTGGGCTTGGGCCGGAGGGGAGACAGGACGGATCAATCCTTGTTCCTTCGGGAGGGGAAACGAGCTGAAACGGAACCTGGTGCGGGCTGCGATTGCCAGCATCGAGGCAATTCGCGATGTTGATCCGGGTGCACGATTCATAACCGCCGAGCCACTGATCCACGTCGACAGCCCGTCGCCCGAACCGGAACATGTCGTCGAGGCGGAGTGCTACCGTCTTTCCCAGTTTGAAGCTCTCGACCTGCTGTCGGGCCGCATCGATCCGGGCCTGGGTGGCAGCCCGGAATATCTGGACCTGGTCGGGGTGAATTTTTACCCCGACAACCAATGGTACCTTGAAGGGCCTACGATTCCGCTCGGGCACCACGCCTACAGGCGGCTCTCCACCATGTTACAGGAAGTCTACCATCGATATGGCCGCCCCCTTCTTATTGCGGAAACAGGCGCGGAAGGTTCGGCGCGTGCAGCGTGGCTCCACTACGTATCCTCGGAAGTTCAGCACGCCCAAAGAAGACAGACACAGATCACGGGCATTTGCCTATACCCCATCCTTGACTATCCGGGGTGGGACAATGATCGCCTGTGCCGGGTCGGCCTGTTGGGGGATGTAACGCAATGCGGTCTTCGCAAGGTCTCACAGGCCACTGCCGCCGAGCTTCGGCGTCAGACCACCCTGATTGACGCTCATGCCCGCCAGGGGTGACGTCCGCAATATGTAGAAAGTCCAAGTCATGCTGTTCGCCAGACTGCAGGCGCAAAGCAAACAGGCAGATCCAATGGTTCGTCGCCAGCCGCCGTTCCACCGTGGAGCATGGGCCTTTGTCTGGCACTATGTCCTCGGCAGAAGGGTGCAATTCACGGCTTTGATATCGATGGTCTTGGGCGCCGCCGGATGCGCCATCTCCATCCAGTACGTCATGAAGCTCCTCGTGGACGCAATGGCTGGTCCGCAGGAAGGAAATGGCGTCTGGATAGCGCTTTCGATCTTCATTGCACTGATTGCCGTCGAAAGTCTCTTGTGGCGCTTCAGCGGTTGGCTTGGTTGCCGCGTTACGATCGCGATAGGTGTGGACATGCGGCTCGACCTGTTTGGATATCTGAACGGACAGCCCATGCGGTATTTCGCCGAAAACCTTGCGGGGTCCCTCGGTCAGAGGCTGACCTCCACTGCAGGAAATTTCGGCGCATTGGCCAACACCATTGTGTGGCGGGTCCTACCGCCATGCGTAGATTTCGTCGGTGCGCTGATCATTTTCTATACAGTGGATTTGCATATGATGCTGGCACTGGCCGCGGCTGTCCTTGTCATAATGATCGGTCTGCTCATCTTCGGGGAGCGCGGCCGTTACCTGCACCGGGCCTACGCGGCAGAAGCGACTCGCGCAGGCGGCGACCTTATCGACGTCATCTCCAACATGTGGTCGGTAAAAGCCTTCTCGGCTAGACTGCGCGAACGGGAACGGCTTGCCAGGCACTTTGCAACGGAAGCGGCTGCACAGCGAGCCAGCTGGATGTATACCGAAAAGGCTCGTCTGCTGCATGATATTGCATTGTGGCTCATGGCCGGCGGCATGCTTGTGTGGGCGGTAAGCCTGTGGAGCGAACGGCAAATTTCCCCCGGTGACGTCGTCGTTGTAAGCGCCCTCACATTTCGGATCCTGCATGGCTCGCGCGACTTGGCCCTCTCGTTGGTCGATACTGTCCAGAATCTCGGCTTTATCGAGGACACGTTAGGCGTCATAGGCCAGCCGCAGACAGTTCGTGATCTTCCAGGGGCGCCCCGACTTATCGCTTATGCGGGCGCCGTGTCTTTCCGCGATGTGCACTTCGGCTACGGTCGTGACAGTGAAGCCATAAAGGGCCTCAGCCTGGAAATCCCTGCCGGGCAGAAAATCGGGATCGTCGGCCCATCAGGCGCTGGAAAGTCAACCTTCGTCCACCTCTTGCAGCGCCTCTATGATGTGCAGGAGGGACAAATCCTGATTGACGGTCAGGCAATCGAAACAACCGCCCAGGACTCGTTGCGTGAGGCCCTGGCGGTAGTGCCGCAGGAGATCACGCTCTTCCATAGAACAATAATGGAAAACATCCGGTTTGGACGGCCCGATGCCACCGATGAGGAAGTCTTTTCAGCTGCCCGCGCTGCACATTGCGATGGCTTTATCAGAAGGCTTGGCGAGGGTTACGACAGCTTGGTGGGAGAGCGGGGAATCAAGCTGTCGGGGGGACAGCGCCAGCGCATCGGCATTGCCCGCGCGTTCCTGAAGACTGCACCTATCATCATTCTCGACGAGGCGACGTCGGCCCTCGATACAGAGGCGGAAATGGAGATTCAGCGAGCTGTCGTTACGGTCATGAGCAACCGCACCGTCATCGCTGTGGCACATCGTCTCTCAACCCTGGCATCCTTCGACCGGATCATAGTCATCAATGAGGGCCGAATTATCGAGGACGGTTCCGTATCCGAACTGCGCACCAAAGGTGGAATGTTCGACAGAATGTGGCGGCTGCAGGCTGAGGGACTGAGTGTCGACGAAGCTGTGTAGAGTCTCTGAGCCAAACACTTACCCCAAGCGTTTTCACCGGTGCTTCGTGTTGGCACACTACGCATCGCAAGGTGGAGCGGTAGCCGCAATTCCCGTATGAGTGTAGTTTCGTTCAAACGATTCTCAGTTTGATCCGAACACATGGAAACGTCGCTCTATTTACCGGTGAAAGGCTTTCTTGAACAGGCAGGCTACGTCGTCAAGGGCGAGGTTGGCGGCTGCGATCTTGTCGGCCTCAGTGATGACGATCCGCCTGTCGTGGTCGTCTGCGAGCTCAAATTGAGTTTTAATCTGGAGCTCATTTTGCAGGCGGTCGATCGGGCGAACATTTCAGACGAGGTCTGGATCGCTGCCAGGATATCGTCCAGTGGCAAAGGCCGTGAAGCCGATAAGCGTTACCGCAATCTCTGCCGCAGGCTCGGCTTTGGCATGCTGGGTGTTTCAGATGCCGGCGCGGTGAGCGTCATCGTTGGTTCCGTATCACCAATGCCGCGGACCGATTCAAAACGTCGATCGAGGCTTATGCGCGAACACAAGAAACGACGCGGAGATCCTGTGCTTGGTGGCAGCAGCCGCACGCCTATCATGACGGCCTATAGACAGCAGGCGCTCGCCTGTGCTGCAACTCTGGCGGCAGGACCGCTGCGGGTGCGTGATGTCAGAACCAACATACCGGACGCGGGCAAGATATTGCTTGCAAATGTCTACGGCTGGTTCGAGCGGCTCGACAGGGGTGTCTACGCTTTGACGGACGCTGGAGTGGTCGCGCTGCAACGATGGCCGCAATCCCTTGTGCAAGGGGACAGTTGTCAGGATTCCTTGCTGCCGTCGGCAGAGACGTCTCTGGCTTGAACTTCGCCACAGCTGGCACCTGGCTCCTGCCGGCCAGTCAGTTCTAATTTGATGGTGTAAAATGCGCGGCCTTGCTTAGTCGGCGTCTCGCCCGGAAAACATCCCACTGTTGGTCGACCAGTACACCAATAAGGATCACACCTCCCATAACCGCAAAATTCAGCGACGATGGAATACCGAGAAGGTTGACCAGATTTTGCAGCTCTTGCAGCAGAATAGTTCCGAGAATCACGCCGAAGATCGACCCTTCACCGCCACGCAGCGAAAAGCCGCCGAGCACAGCAGCTGCGATTGCATAGAGCTCATAGAAATTACCGTGGCTGGCAGGAGAAATCGACCTTGTATACATTGCGAAGTAGATCGCCGAGAGAGCCGTCAAAACACCGCAGATGACGTAGGCGGCCATCACCATTCGGCCTGTCCTGATCCCAGAATATCTTGCCGCCTCTTCATTCTTGCCTATGGCGTAGAGATAGCGCCCGAAGACTGAACGGTGCAACACGACCCAGGTTACGCCCATGATAATCAGAAGGGCGATGAAACTGTTCGGTATTCCATAGGTGCGGCCGGCTGTAAGAAATTCGAGCGTGGGGAAGTTTTGGCCAAAACCAAATCCGGCAGTTCCGTCCGCAGTATAGAACCGGGCGATGCCTCGATAAATCAACAGGCCGCACAGGGTCACCACGAATGGCTGGAGATTCAGACGCGTGATCAGCCAGCCATGGGCCAAACCAATCAGTCCGCCCAAAACGAGGATGAGCATGAAAGCCAATGGCCAATCCATGCCGAGATTGGCAATCAAATCGACGAATAGTACCCCGAGCAGCGCGATCAATGAACCGACCGAAAGCTCGATGCCGCCGGTTATGATAACAAACGCTTGTCCTATGGAAAGAATACCGAAGAGGCCGATCAAGTTGGCTGTATTGGCGAGATTGATGGGTAGCAAGAAGCGGGGATTTATCATCGCAACGATGGCTCCCACGACGACTATAAGGATCAACAATCCAGCATCTTTTTTGTTCATCGTGATCTCCCAAGCCCATGGCAGCTATCTTGCGGATTTGCCCACTGCGAGCAAAAGCACGTTTTCTTGGTCTAACTGGTCCTTCATCAGAATTCCGGAAATTTGTCCTTCGTGCATCACCGCGACGCGGTCCGAAACACTGATTACCTCTTCCATGTCGCTCGAAATCATGAGTACCGCCACACCGGCATCGGCGAGGGCATGCATGAGACGATAAATTTCTGCCTTGGCGCCAATGTCGATACCGCGCGTCGGTTCATCGAAGATCATGATTTTGGGCTGCATCGCCAACCATTTTGCCAGTACGACTTTTTGTTGATTGCCGCCTGACAATGTTCCAACACGGGTCGCTATCGATGGAGCCTTGATACCAAGGCTGCTGCGCTGCGTTTCGGCAGTTGCGTTCTCGCTTGCAGCCGAAACGATGAAGTTGCTCGCGTGCGCCGGAAGGTTGGGTAATGAAATGTTCTGTGCGATTGCGAAGTCGAGAAGAATACCGGCCAGCTTCCGGTCTTCGGGTATAAGAAAAATACCTGCAGCCACCGCATCCGCGGAAGAACCAGGCATTATAGGTTTGCCATCGAGATGCAGTTCTCCGCCAAAGCTCCGGTCGATGCCGAAAACAACACGGGCAAACTCGGTTCTACCCGATCCTACGAGCCCGGCAAGCCCGAGAATCTCGCCATGCAGCACATCCAGATCAACGGTTCGATGAGGATAGGCCGTGGTCCGGATGCCCCTTGCAGATAGCGCGACGCTACCCGCGTCGCGGGATGACGTACTGGTACGAGCCTTTAGTGCTCGTCCGATCATCAGCTTCACCATCTGGTCGTGATTGATGGCGTCGTTGGTTAATGTGCCCGCCAGCATTCCATCTCGAAGTACAATAACCCGATCGGCGACACGTTCCACCTCATGCAGTCTGTGTGAGATGAAGATGACGCTGATACCGTCCGCCTTCAGACCCCTTATTACGCTAAGCAGTTTCTCGGTTTCGGCGGTGGGGAGGCTTGACGTGGGTTCGTCCAGGATAACGAGCCTTGCCTTGATCGAGAGCGCCTTGGCAATCTCCACCATCTGTTGCTGAGCCAGTGACAGTTTCGACACGGGGGTGTCCGCTTTAAAATTCGCGCCGACCCGTTCGACGAGCGGTACGACCATTTTGCGCAGCTTGGCACGATCTACGAGTTTCAGAGGGCCGCCGCGCAGGGGCTCTCTGCCAAGGAAGATATTGGCTGCCACGTCAAGGTTGTCAAAAAGGTTCAGTTCCTGATGGACGAAGGCTATGCCGGCTTCCAGACTGTGTTTGACTGTAAGACGATCATGATCCGTGCCGTCAATTCTGATGGTGCCGCTATCGGGCGCCGCCACACCACCAAGGATTTTCATCAGCGTCGATTTACCGGCGCCGTTCTCGCCAACGATGCCGATTACTTCGCCTTGTGTGACTTCGATGGAGAATCCATCCAGTGCCACGACGCCGGGATAAGTCTTCCGCACGTCATGCAGGCTTAGAAAATGTGCCTGATGACGTGCGTCAGAAGGTACCTCGAACGAAATGGCTTCGTTCTGGTTAGCGCCACCTATTGCGGTGAAACCATTGCCGGTCATAGCGTCAAGCTTTGTTCAATGGCCGCTTAGTTCCCGGCCATCTTTTTCAGATTGGCAGCGTAAGCATCGACATCGTCCTTGCCAACAATCACGGTATCGATGATCAGCAATTTGTTTTCAGGGATGCTCGACTTGTCGCCCTTGAGGTAAGCAGCCATCATCTTCATTCCCTGATAAGCCCATTCGAACGGCTGCTGCACCACTGTTGCGGCGACGGTGCCCTCTTTCACGCCGCCCAACGTGATTGGATCGTCGTCAAACCCGACCACGGTGATCTGACCCAGTTTACCTGCATCACGCAAAGCTTCGTAGATGCGAGGTGTATTGTACGAGTAGAAACCAACCATGCAGGTTACATCCGGGCTCGCGACCAACGCGTCTTCGACGTTCTTTTTGGCACGCGTCTGGTCTATGTCATCTCCACGAACATCCACCAGCTCGATTTTTGTACCAGCCAGACCGTCCTTCATGCCCTGAATCCGTTCCCTGGCGTTATCGGCGCCGAGCAGCCCGACAAATCCAAGGCACTTTCCGCCCTCAGGCATGGCTTTCTTTGCGATTTCCGCTGCCTGTTTGCCTGCATCCACATTCGATGAACCGATATAGGCGATGCGATTGGTCTGAGGCGCGTCGCTATCCGTGGTGAAGAGGGCTGTTTCGGACGCGATCTTGTTGAGACCGTCGGTGGACGTCTTCGGATCTACGGCTGACACCATAATGCCCTTGACGCCGGCAGTTACGAGATCATCCATCAGCCGTTGCTGGATGGCCACCGAGGATTGCTCGGGATATTTGAGCTCCAGGTTGTAGTCGGGCAATTCGGCTTGTGCCTTCTTGACACCCGCTTCTGCAGCCTTCCAGAAGTCAGATGCGCCGTTCACCACAAAGGCCAGCGTCGGCTTATCAGCGGCATAGGCAACAATTGGCATCGACGCGCCAAGCATCAACGCAGCGCAAAGTGCAGCAATAGATATTGCGGATTTCATGTCTAACCTCCCATTTGGCTCAACGTATTCGCTGGTCCAGGTTGTCAATCCGTTATCGACGCCGGGCCACCTCCTATGATCACCGGCAACGGATGAACGGTGTTCCACCATTCAGCCCTGAGACTTTAATGAGCAGACTGCAATTAGTAAATCGATTTATCATATAGTACTATCATTGAAGATCGTCTTATTCACTGCGCCCACAATTCGGTATCCAAACGCCACATCGGGCAGGAAAGCTTGGTAGCGCGCTTTCTAATTGCGACGGCGGGTAGGGGCGGAAGAAAGAAGTTAACGTTGCCGTCGGCCCATGCCGGTATAATAAGTGCTATCATCAATTCGGCACTGTAATCATTTGGCGTTGGGATCAGGTCATGGGCATGGGCGCACGCGTCATTTTTGCAATTGCTTTGTTTGCAGCCATGGGTGTCGCATGGCTGGCATTTCAGGATTTAAGTTTTGAGCGCGACCGCACCCTGCCAGAGTGGAGATCACTGTCTGAAGCCGAAAACCTGCTCAGGCAAAAGCCGATTCCAGAAGCGTGGGCAGCGGGCTTGTTTATTTCGGAGCGGGGATTGAACACGGCACTCGAGAGCTTGAAAGACGCACAAATTGCCTACGATCCCGAATTGAAGGCAGATGAGGATACAGTCGTACACCTGCGGAATGTTAGCGTCGACGTTCAACCTGGTTTCGCCTGGGCATTCCTCCGCCTCGATGCCTATTCGAAGAAAAGGAATCTGACCGTAAGGTTTGATGGTCAAGCCTCACTCGTCTTCAAAGGGATAAAAGAAGAAGCAAATGGCGAAGCGCAAGCGGTGTTCGCGCTCTCACTGTTGAGACTTGATCCCGACTTTGGATGGGGATGGTTCAATATCACATCGAGGGATTATGCGAGCGACCTCATCAAAACTGGCCTGATGCCAAAGTTCGTCGAGGCGTTCACCATGGATCTCCCGTTTAAAAACAGCTTCGCCTACGATTTGAAGCAAGATTTCACATATACGGTTCCGGTCCGCGATCCGAAAGATGAAAACTGGATCAAGGTCCAGATCGCCGTACCGCCAAACCACCTGTCGCAAAAGATTCACGCCGCCAACGCTGTCGTCCTCAATGGCGGGATATGGCTGCTGACGGATCTCAACGAAAAACGAGTGGCAAGCAGTATGATAGGTGAGCCTCCGCCCGAGATTCAGGATGACATTGTCAGATTGCGGAAGAATCTGGAGCGAATCCGGACACCTAAATTGAACGACGCCGATATTGCTTTTTGGATAAACGGGACAGTAGCTCGCCTTATTCAAGACAAATTCAACCAACTCCCTGCTGCAAACAGGACCGCGACCGTCAAATCGGAGCAATTCAACGGTCGGCTTGCCGATCACGAATGGAGAAACGAAGTTCTCGGTGAAGGCGAAGTTTTCGCCGAGCTTGCCGATCCAGGGGCCGTGGCGGCGACAATAGTGACGAAAGCAGTCGGCATATCGTGGACCAAAGGCAGGCGCTTGAAGGTTTCGCTCGATGCGAAGGTCGAAACCAAGGCATCCGTAGATCTGCATGTCCGCCCCGTCACAGGAAGAGGTGTCCGTACGACGGTCGAACTGGTCGGAAACACAGCCATAGAGCCGGGGTTCGATGCACGCTTCGAAATAGGGGAGGTGGGTGACAACACAATCGTGATGCTAAAGCCCGACATCGGTTGCCGCAACATCAAGCTGGCACTCAAGACAAATGGAAAAGCGGAGTTCGAGGAAGCTTGGGTAAGAGTTCCGTCAGTCGGCGCAGACATAACACTTCCGCTTGGCCCGCAGACCGTTTCGAATTTGCTGCTCTTGAGCGATTTGCCTTTTCGGAGACAGGGCCGTGGCGCGGATGGCAGCCCGCTCAAGGTCATAGCAGGAGACGACCACTTCCTGTTCACCCCGGCGTGGACCGAGGCCCAATACGCGTTCGTCCCAAGACGGGTCGAAGGTGATGATGGAGGTCTCTGGATTGCAGCCAGCCTGAGCACCAGATTGCTTGGCTCGGAGTCGGCGGGCTACGATCGGGCTGCTGCAGAGAGCAAGCTGGCTGCTGCGGCAGTCAAAGGACAGGTCAGGACAAACTGCCCGGGCGAACCCGGCTTGGCGCTGACGATCGGCGATCTTGAATTTGGCGGCAACGAAGAGCTTGCGGGGTTCTTCAAGGAACGAGGGCTGCCCCTGCCGCAGGTACTAGGTGGTTTGCCCGGAATTTCGGGCACAGGCCCGACGATACCATCCCCAATATCGCCCATTCCTGGCTTCAATGTTCCGATACCTTCCCCGCTATCGTCCACTAACGCTCCCACAATCAAGACTATACCGTCCCCGATACCTCCGATACCCACTCCCGCGATGCCGAAAATACCGTCCCCATTGCCGCCAACATCCGACCCCATAATGCCGAAAATACCGTCCCCGCTACCACAAACTCCAGGTCCGATGGGCATTCCGTAGACATAAGACACGGTCTCTTTTGATCAAGACCTTGAACTGTCGGTGTCTGACCTAATGCTGCCCATCTACTGCGCCGCGCAACTCCCTGTTATCTCGCATACGGGCGTTACGCGTGGCTGTGCCGACCATGTGCTCGCAGTGGAAGTCGGATGCTTGAAACCTCCGTTTGGGCGGCGTGCTGGTTGGGTTTGTCTGTGAACAGTTGAAGTCAAAATAAGTAAACTCGGGATGCTGCGATATTCCCCTCGTCGCTTTCCAAGATGTTCCCCACGGTCTCGGTTGCCCGCGTTGACTTCAAGACGATACGAAAGGCGAGGTTCGATCGAAGACTTCGGGCTGCAATCTACCGGTCTTCATCAGGTATTGCAGCGTGTACGATATGGACAGGGCGTCGTCTAGCGCATCATGCCCCTGCAATGGTGGATGTTCAACGTGATAGTAGTCTGCCAACTTGTTGCTAGGGGTCCTTGCGAGATCTTCGACAGGCATGCCCGCCGCAATGAGAAGTTTGACAGCATTGTCGAACCGGTAAGATGGTATGACAGGGTGAATCCCCGCGACATAGCAACTGATGGCAACCATGTTCAGCTCATCCTTGCCCCAGGACCAGAATCGAGCACCATCGGAAAAATCATCAAGGGTAGAAAGGGCCTCCTGCAAGGTCAGGCCCTCGGCGGCGATGTTCTCTTCGGTGATGCCGGTCAAGTTGGTGAAATAGGGATCGAGCGGATATCGTTTGCCAAACCGATCAATCGGTCGAACATATGCTTTGAAGCTATCCAGGATAGGAAACTCGCCTTCGAGACCCAGCTTGACGGCTCCGATTTGGGCTATAACTGGGTCGGGGTCGATCGCAGCGCACCAAAAGCGGCGCTGCGACCCCTCGATACACAGAAACTCGCAATCAAATATAATAGCTGTCTTCATGATTACCCTCTCAAGCGTTTGCGCCCAGCATCGGCAGCGCATTTAGCGAGCACGATACGGATATGACGTCAATCTTCTTGCCTTCCCTCGCGGCTGAAACGTATGAGTAGACTCCCGAGTTCGGTTGCTTGGCCGACTCGCGGAAACAAGGTCTTCTCGTGCGTTCAGACATGGCGTTCTTGCGCGGCGAGACGTGATGCGTCACGCTGACGATAACTCGAAGGTGGAGGCAGCCGGTTGCGCCCAAACACGTGCATCGGTACGGCACCCTTATCTGGAATAGGAGCGACGTAATGTTGTTCGTATTCATCCCGTTGGTTCAAAAAGGAGCAACTGCAATGAGCATTCACATGAAAGTCAAAGGCACGCTTCTCGGCTTGGCTGCACTTTGTCTTGCCAGCGCCGCCGAAGCCGACCAGCTCGCAGATATCAAGGCGGCTGGGAAGATCGTCACCGCCACCGACATGCACTACGCACCATTCGACATGTTGAATAACGGCACCTATGAGGGCATGACGAAGGACTTGTTCGATGAAGTTGCCAAGGAAATAGGGGCCGAGCCCGTGTACCAGGATATTCCCTGGACTGCCGAGTTGCCGGGACTTGAGGTGAAGAAGTTCGACATCGTGATCGCCCCGGTCACCATTACACCGGAGCGGCTGGAGCGCTATGGCTTTACTTTGCCTATTGCCGATGCGACCGTCTCGTTGCTCAAGAGCGCGAACAACAGCGAACTTACCAAACCTGAAGACATCAAGGGCAAGACCGTCGGCGTCCAGCAGGGCACCGCGCAATTCAAGCAGCTTGAGGCCTATGGCCAAAAGCTGGGCGGTGTGACGATAAAGGAATACGGCACCACGGACGAAGCCTATGCCGATCTCGCGGCCGGCCGCCTGGATGCGGTTGCTGGGTCACTCCCAAACCTCACTTATCTTGTAAAGACCCGCCCGGAGAGCTTTGCTCTGTTTACGCCAGCCCAGTTCGGTGAGCCGAAATATTTCGCATGGGTGGTGCGCAAGAATGCTGAAAGCGAAAGCTTTAGAAAGGCCATCAACGACGCGATGATCAAAATGACCGATGACGGGCGCATCAAGTCTATCCAGGAGAAGTGGCTGGGCAGCTATACCGAATTGCCCCGGGAAGTTCCGACCAAGTAACTTGCTCGCGGGCGGAGATAGCTCCGCCTGCAGGCCTGGGCATAGCGAGGGCGGATGTTTTCCTTAGCGGTATTCTTTCAAAGCTTCGGGCCATTGTTTTGGGCGGCGCGATATACACTGCTGATCTCGGTTCTTGGCATCGGGTTGGGTATCGTAATCGGCACGCTCATTTGTGCCGCTCGCCTGTCGCCGTACCCGCAACTGCGCAGCTTTGCGGGGATTTGGGTCAGCTTCTTGCGCGGCGTTCCACTCCTGGTGCAATTGCTCGTGTTTTACTATGCCTTGCCAGTCATCGGCCTGGACGTGCCGGCAATGGTCGCCGCCGTCGTTGTTGTGGGCATCTGCGCCAGCGCCTATATCTCCGAAATCTGGCGCGGCGCGATTGCGGCGCTGCCGAAAGGACAAGCGGAGGCGGCGGACGCCATCGGCATGACGCCCGTCGACGTCTGGACCCGGGTGATCCTTCCGCAGGCCGTGGCGCTTTCGCTGCCGGCTTTGATCAATGAACTCATCTTGCTGGTGAAAGCATCTTCGCTGGTTTCGGTCGTCGGGATTCTCGAAATCACTCGCGCCAGCCAGGCGCAGGCCGCCACCACCTTCCGCCCGCTTGAAGTCTATATAGCGGCCGCTTGCATCTATCTGCTGATCAATTTGTGTCTGGCGGCGCTGGGACGTTATATCGAACACAGGACAAACGTTTGATGGAATGGAGCGTTCTGCAGCAATACGGCCCTTCGCTGCTAAAGGGCTTCGGCAACACCATCCTGTGCTGGGCGCTTGGCACTGTCTTCGGCATGGCGCTTGGCCTCGTCATCGCGCTCATTCAACGCTATGCGCCACGTTGGGTAAGATGGATTGTCCAGGCCTATATCGAAGTGATCCGCGGCACGCCCTTCCTGGTCCAGTTGTTCGTGCTCTACTATGGCGGCCCACTCGTCGGCCTGCGCCTTGACGCACTGCCTGCAGGCCTGCTCGGTCTGACAATCTATGGCAGTCCGTATTTCGCAGAGATATTCCGTTCCGGCTTCCGCGCCGTACCTCATGGACAGATCGAGGCAGCCCGTGGGATCGGTATGTCGGAAGCAGATGTCGTGCGGCGTATACTGCTTCCTCTCGGCCTGGTTTCTTCTCTGCCGGCGCTGGTAAACTTCTCGATCATCCTCACCAAGGAAACGGTCATCCTATCGATCATTACCGTTCCCGAACTGCTGTACCAGGTGCAGCGCATGTCCGCAGAAACCTTCCGCTACGTGGAGGCAAATCTGGTGCTGGCGTTGTTCTTCTGGGGCCTGGTAGAGACGATCTCGCGCGTCGGACTAAGATTGGAAGCGCGCATCACCAAACATCTGATCGAAAGGACGTAAGATGCTTGCGGCGTCATCAGTCGAAATGCGCAAGGTCAACAAATATTACGGCAAGTTTCAAGCGTTGAAAGACGTCGATCTGTCGATACCACCCGGGAAGGTCACCTGTCTCATTGGCCCTTCGGGTTCGGGGAAATCGACCCTCCTGCGCTGCATAAATTTTCTTGAGGAGTATGATTCCGGTGAAGTTCGCATTGATGGTCAGCTTATCGGCTATGATGCGCCTAACAAGAAGATGTCGGGCCGCAAGCTCCGCGAAATGCGCCGATCGATCGGCATTGTGTTCCAGCAGTTCAACCTCTGGCCGCATATGACCGCCAAGGAGAATGTGGCTGAGGGGTTGATCCGCGTGCGCCGAATGTCGAAAGCCGATGCGGATCGGCGTGCCAGCGAGGCACTGGCCAAGGTGGGGCTTGCAGACAAGTTCGCAAGCCATCCATCGCGGCTATCCGGCGGTCAGCAGCAGCGCGTTGCAATTGCCCGCGCAATCGCAATGGAACCCAAGCTGATGCTTTTCGATGAACCCACATCCGCGCTTGACCCGGAACTTGTGGGCGAGGTGCTCAGCGTCATGAGGACCCTGGCTGACGAGGGGATGACGATGGTTGTTGTGACGCATGAAATGGGTTTTGCCGCCCACGTCGCCGACCAGGTCGGCTTCATGGAGAAAGGTGAACTGATCGACATCGGCAGCCCCGATCGCATTTTACATCGTCCTCAGGACGCGCGTATTCAGTCGTTCTTGCGTACCTATCACGAGCGCAACAGCTTCTGAGTTGATCATACCGCGATGTTGGCTGCCTTGAAAAGAGAGCTGCTTAGGTCGGCTGGTGACGCGCCGTGCGAAATTGGGCAAGGGTCCAGCGTCTACGGAACCTCGGCCGGACCAAGCGGACCGGCCGAGTGAACGCTGCAAGGCCACCGCGAGCCGCGCTCTCCCTCGGACAGACCAGGATAGTCAACTACTTGAGCTGTTCTACTTGGGAACCGCTTTCAGGACGCGGCGGAGCAAGCACGGGTTCGCCGCCAAGAGGCTCTGCAACGACGCTGGCGAATTCTCCTTTGCCGTCGATCGACGTTCCTTTTGACCAGCGACCTTCCGGCGGCTCCACGCCATCAACCAGGCAGTTGACAAAGGCATAGCTGAAACCTTCCTGCTCCTCAGTCTGCGGGAATGAATTCGGGATAGGCAGCGAGGCCTGCAGCCCGCCCATATCCTCAACTGCCGCCAGCCATTGTTGCTGGTGCATGGTGTCTCTGGCAATAAGAAATGACAGCATGTCCTTCATGCCGGGGTCGTCCGTCATGTTGTAAAGCCTGACCGCAAGCACGCGGCCACTGCTTTCGGCGGTGACGTTTGCCATCATGTCCGCAGCCAGATTGCCACTGGCATAGACGTGGGACGCACAAAAGGGAATTCCATTGGCGTTTTCGGGCAAGGCAGCGAGGCCGGTGGAGAGGATATGTCTGAAGTTCATACCGTTGAGAACGCCGCCACCTATCGGATCCGCCGATACTTCCTCCTGCATGGACAGCGGGGCATTTTCCAGGTTCAGGGCTACAGCGGTGGCCAGCATCTCGATATGTGCGAGCTCTTCCGTGGCAGTGTTGAGGAGCATGTCACGGTATTTCGTCGGGCCGCGTGCGCCCCAAGCCTGGAAAAAATACTGCAGTGCGACGCGAATCTCGCCTTCAACACCGCCTATGGCTTGCTGCAAGGCTCGTGCAAAGACCGGGTTTGGTTTTTCGACACGCACTGGGAATTGCAGCTTCTTGTCCGTATAATACATCAATCTTCCTCTCTGTTAGTCTGAATTCGAGTGGGGAAACGCTGGGTCAAGACCCGGTGAACCCGACGAACCTCAGAACATATCGAATGTTCCCAGAGTGGATGAAATCCGAGGCAGTCTGAATTTGAGTCGTGGAATTCTCTTATGAGAGGTGTGGCGGAGGGGGTGGGATTCGAACCCACGGTAGGCTCTCACCTACGCCGGTTTTCAAGACCGGTGCCTTAAACCGCTCGGCCACCCCTCCAGCCCGTAAACGCCTGTTCTCACCTTAGGCGTGCGCCCATGCGGTGCTATCTGCGTTTCGGCGGTCTATATAGACTAACGAATGGCCGCGTCAACATCTCCCCGGTTGGGTTCTGGATGCTGGCGGGTAACAATCGTGGGCTTCTCTTCCTCGATAAAGCGTAAAATGCCTTGATTGTGCCGAGATGAACGGGCAATCGTCAGCGGCAAGCTGTTCATAACTGGATTTGACCCTCGTGATTCCTTCCTTCGTCCGGCAGATTTTTCTGGCGATTTCCACGATCTTGTTCGTTGCGGGCACGCTCAATCCAGCGGCGGCACAGGCTCCGGCCACGGCCCAACCCCCGGTCACCGGAATTGTCGCTGAACAGCGTCCCGTGATCGATGCCGTGAAGAAGCAGATCGCAGACTACGCGCAGCAATTGGAAAAGGCCGATACCGACGCGGCGTTGGCGGACCTGCGCCTGAATCTCGAGGCCACGGCGAAAAAGCTGCTGGAAATAGGCGTGTCGTTCAGGCCGCGTGTCACCGAGATCAACTCACGTCTGGATCAACTGGGTCCTCCACCAGCTCAGGGTCAGCCGCCGGAAGCCCAGATCGTAACCGATGAACGGACGAAACTGACGACCGAAAAGGCCGAGATCAACGCTGTCCTCGGTGAAACCGAGGATCAGCTGATCGCCGTGAACAAACTGGTCGATGGTACAGTGGACGCGAGGCGGGAGTTGTTTGCCAACACGCTCTCGCAGCGTGTCGACATCAACTACTCGCTCGGTAGCGAAATTGCGGATGCTTACGGCCAGGAACTGCGCACGATGAACCAGGTCATCTCGTCCTGGTGGCGCTTCGTTATCGCATTCAAGTGGCAATCGATGCTGGCCGCCGCCTTTTTTGCCGCCCTTGCGGCTCTCGTGCTGCTGATCGGCGGTCAAAGAACACTTGGCCATCTGTACCTGCGCGATGCGCGTATCGAATCTCCATCCTACCTGAGCCGTCTTGCTGTCGCCTTTTGGTCGACGCTCATGCGATCGGCGACCGTCGTGGTCTTTCTCGCCACAACCTATCTCTTCATGAACTATTTCAATGTGTTGCGACCGGATATCGCATCGCTTTTTTACATGCTTTTTTCTATCATCGGCATTGTCTATTTCGTGCACGCTCTTGCCCAGGCGGTGATTTGCCCTGGCGCTCCAAACTGGCGTCTGGTGCGTGTCGCGCCGCGCCCCGGGCGCATCCTGATGGTGTTGATCACCGCTACCGCGACGATTACCGGACTCGACTACATCGCCGATACAATCAACCAAATTGCCGCATCGCCACTGTCGCTTACCGTTGCAAAGAGCCTTTTTGCCACTGTCCTGGTCGGGCTTCTCATCATTGCCATTGCGTTGCTCAAGCCGCTTGAAGACGAGGAGACAGGGAACGTCAAACCTTGGCCGAAGGCCATGCGTGTATTTCTCTATCTCGTCGGACTTGTCCCCATAGTTGCTGCGCTTATGGGCTATATCGGTCTGGCCCGCTTCGTATCTCAGCAGATCGTCATAAATGGCGCAGTGATTGTGACGATGTATCTCGGCTTCCTGACGGCAAGGGCTGTGTCCGACGAGAATGCACTCGCTGGCACGAAGCTCGGGCGTGCTGTACAGGCGCGACTCGGTCTCGATGAGACAGCTCTGGATCAGTTGGGTCTGGTGCTGAGCATCGTCATCAACATCTTGGTGGTGATGCTGGGAATTCCGATCATCCTGCTGCTGTGGGGATTCCAGTGGAGCGAGATGTCGGCATGGTTTGTGGCAATCGCAACCGGCTTCCAAATCGGTTCGGTCAATATTTCCCTGGTGGCGATCGCCATCGGCCTCCTGTTGTTCGCGCTTTTTTTCGGATTCACCCGCTGGTTCCAGAACTGGCTGGACAATCGGGTCATGGCGCGGGGAAGGCTCGACTCCGGCGTTCGAAACTCGATCCGAACCGCTGTTGGTTATCTTGGCCTCGGTGTTGCCGGCGTCATTGGCATATCGGCGGCTGGCATCAATCTCTCCAGTCTCGCACTCGTCGCCGGCGGCCTCTCGCTGGGTATCGGTTTTGGCATGCAGGCAATCGTATCCAACTTCGTTTCCGGCCTTATTCTTCTTGCTGAACGTCCCTTCAAGGTTGGAGACTGGATCGAAACCGGTGGGGTAGGTGGCATCGTCAAGAAAATCAGCGTTCGCGCAACGGAAGTCGAAACCTTTCAGCGACAGTCTCTCATCATTCCGAACTCAAGTTTCATCAATGGCAGTGTTGGTAACTGGACGCACCGGAACAAGTTGGGACGGGTGGATATTCCGATCGGGGTCTCGCACAAGGTGGACCCGAGGCGTGTGCATGATATTCTGATGGAAATCGCCCGCAATCACCCGCTCGTCTTGAAGAATCCCGAACCGTTCGTCGCGTTCAACGCCATAAGCGAGTCAGTCATGCAGTTTGAAATTCGCGTTCATCTCGCCGATCTTTCCAACTCCGGTACGGTGCAGAACGAAATTCGCTTTACTCTGATCGACCGCTTTGCCGAGGAGGGGATCGAAATACCCTATCCGCAGCGGGACGTTAATCTGCATCTCGAAGATGCCGAGTCGATCGTCGAGATGCTGACCGACCGGGTAAGGGACAAGCTCGCCTCAGAACCCAAGAAGATCAAACACTGAACAACTCCCGCTGTGAGTCCGGCGAACACAAAAAGTGAATTGATTGCATTGGGCGCCATCCAGGCGGGTAGAAGCGCGGTCGTTGCGCCAGTTTAGCCCTATATCGTTAAGCTGGTATCAATCTATCGGTGGCATTGATAGGCATGGTGTATATCCCATGACAGGTTATGTGGTTGCACCGGCATTCTGATCTGTCTATCAAATATAAAATTCTTGGGGGCGGTCCCGCGTGGCCGGCGGTTTGCATTGTCAAAAGCCAAAGCTTTAAGAGTTATGGGTGTAGTCGCGATGGGCGCCATGATGGCGGCGTGCGCGTCATCGCCGAAGGTCACCACGGCAGCCAAGAAAAGCCATGGCAAGGAATATTTCGCTGAATCGGAATACGGCGTGAAGGCAAGTCCGCGCGTCGTCATCAACTCCCGCAACATGCCGCGTGGCGGCGGGCGGAACCAGACGGGCCGGCCTTACCAGGTTGCCGGGAAGTGGTACTATCCGAAGGAAGAGCCGGGTTATGTCCGCAAGGGCAGGGCATCCTGGTATGGTTCGGCGTTTCACGGACGCTTGACCGCCAATGGCGAGGTCTATGACACGAACCACCTGTCGGCTGCTCATCCGACAATGCCGCTGCCAAGCTACGCGCGCGTCACCAACCTCAGCAATGGCAGTTCTGTCATCGTCCGCGTAAACGATCGCGGTCCTTATCACAGCAATCGTCTGATCGATCTGTCGCAACGCGCCGCCCAGCTTCTCGATTACCATGATACCGGAACCGCTAGCGTCAAGGTCGAATATGTCGGCCGTGCTCCACTTGAGGGCCGCGACGACAGTTTCCTGATGGCCTCCTACCGTGGCCCCAATGCGCCTGATCCGTTCGGTCAGCCTGCGTCCGGGATCATGATCGCCATGAATGGACCGACGCCGACACAGAGTGCGCCTGTAGCGATTCCGGGCATGCGGCAAGCTCAACCAACCGGCGTGCAAGTTGCAAGCATAGGCAATCAGCCGATGTCGCTGAACGATCAGGCCGCGCAACTTGGGGCGCCACAAATGTCGGAGCCGACGGCCAGCCTGATGGATAATTCAGGCCTGTCCTTCAATATGGATATCGTTCCGGTTCTTCCGTTGATCGGACCGTTTATCGAGGACAAGCCAACCATTCTTGTTGGCTCGCTCAAACGCGGAAAGGCCGCATCTCCGTTCATCAGTTCCTACGCCAGCGAGCGTGTGGCAAGCGCCAACGACACTGTTGAGGCTGCAAATAATCTCCTCTCGCCAGACGCTATTTCGAATGCATGGAAAAATCGGAGCCAGCCGCAAGCCATTATCCCTTCGGGCGAGTATGTGGATGTCGGGCTATTCGCCAGCGAGGCAGATGCTAGAAGGGTGATGTCAGCACTTGTCACATTGGGCAAGGTTGATCTTGCTGAGATTGCCAGCCCGGAAGGGCCAAGGATTGGCTTGACGGCTCGTGCAGGTACAAGCAGGAACACCGACGCGCTGCTCCAAGCGGCATGGAACGCAGGAGCTGTCGATGCCTTCGTCGTTCGCGATGACGGCAATTGATTTTCGGAGACTTGGCCAATTCCTGACGGCGTTGGTTCGCAGTATCGCCCTTGGCGCGGCGCTTGCGTTGGCTGGTGAGGCCAAAGCGCAGGACACGCAGTTCGAAACCAAGGCCAAGCAAGCCTTGATGGTCGAAGACCAGACCGGAACCATCCTTTATGCGAAATCGCCTGACACGCTGATCGAACCGGCCGCGCTTGCCAAGCTGATGACCATGGAAGTAGTTTTTCATGGCCTCAAGACAGGCGAGATCGCACTATCGACGCAGTATGTTGTCAGCGAAAACGCCTGGCGGACAGGCGGAGCGCCTTCAGGCGGATCGACTATGTTTGCCAAGCTGAAATCCTCCGTCAGCGTTGGCGACCTGATCCAGGGGGTCATCGTTCAATCGGCCAACGATGGCTGTATCATCCTGGCGGAAGGCATTGCCGGTTCAGAACAGAAATTTGCAGAGATGATGAATTCGCGCGCGAAGGCCATCGGGTTGAAGCACTCGACATTCGTCAATTCGACTGGACTGCCCGACCCGAAGCAGCGAATGTCCTTGACGGATCTGGTCGCCTTGGCTCGCCATATCAAACGGGAATACCCGGAATATTACCGGACTTACGCGCAGGACAACTTCACCTGGAACAACATCTTCCAGCGCAATCGCAATCCTTTGTTGCGGTTGGACATTGGCGCTGACGGAATGGGAACCGGCTATACCGAGCAATCCGGCTACGGCATCGTCGGCTCCACAGAGCGGAACGGCCGGCGCTATATCGCGGCACTCAGCGGGCTTGCCAGCGACAAGGAACGCGCCGAAGAGGCCAAGCGCATTTTCGAATGGGCCTATCAGGCGTTTGAGGAGGCCGACATTTTTGCGGCAAACGAAATCGTCGGCGAGGCAAAGGTGTTTGGCGGGGTCAGATCCGGTGTCGCGCTGAAAGCACATGAGAAAATCAGTATTCTGATACCGGTCGCCAATCGTGATCGTCTGAAAGCACATGTCGTATACCAGGGTCCTCTGGTGGCTCCGCTCAAGGCCGATCAGCAGGTAGGTATATTGCGCATTTGGATCGGTGATGCGCTTGTTCAGGAGACTCCGGTCTATACGGCAGAAGCAATCGACAGCGGTGACCTGAAAAAGCGATCCCTCGACGCCGTATTGGAACTGGCCACAGGCTGGGTCCGGCAACTCGATTTCTGAAACGATAGCGCCTCGACCTTTTCTTTTCCGGAGGCTAGAACCATCTGCACGAACAGTGACTTCGTATCGAAAGATGGCTGACAGCGTGCAAGGACTTTTCATTACATTCGAAGGAGGCGAGGGCGCCGGTAAATCGACGCAGATCGCCCGATTGGCCGAGCATCTGCGGGCAGGCGGCGACAACGTGCTTGTGACGCGAGAGCCGGGCGGTTCTCCAGGCGCAGAGGCCGTGCGCCATGTCATATTGAGCGGCGCTGCCGAACCCTTCGGACCGGCAATGGAAGCGTTGCTGTTTGCCGCTGCACGCAATGACCACGTCGAGCAGGTGATCCGCCAGGCATTGAAGGCGGGACAAATGGTACTGTGCGATAGATATATCGACTCAAGTCGCGTCTATCAGGGCGTTACTGGCGACCTCGATCCCGCGCTCATGCGTGCCATCGAGCAGGCAGCCATCAACGGCTTAATGCCGGATATGACAATCATCCTTGATCTGCCCGCCGAGATTGGCTTGCAACGCGCTAATGCACGGCGCGGGGAGGTAGCGGCCGATCGCTTTGAAAGGGAAACCATCGACCTGCAGCGAAAACGGCGCGATGCATATCTTGCCATCGCGAGCGCGGAGCCAGAGCGGTGCAAGGTCGTCGATGCAGATCGCCCTCCAGATGAAATTGCGCTCGACATCGCCGCGCTGTCTGACCAATTGAAGGCCAGCCGGGGGATGAATTCGCAAAGTATTGAGGTGGTGAAATGAGCGACGCCGTTCTCGACGTTCCTGCAACGCACGACTCGATCGACGGTATTCCTGCGCCGTCTGCCAATCCTGCACTTTTTGGTCATGGCGGCATCAGGTCGTTCCTGGCGCAGGTCTATCAGTCGGGCCAGATGCACCACGCACTGTTGCTCGAAGGTCAGCAAGGTGTGGGCAAGGCTACCCTGGCGTTTCATCTCGCGGGTCATATGCTGAAGTATCCACGGGAACGCGACGCACCGATCACGCTGGCCGTGCCGGATTTCGCGGCCGCACCTTACAGGCAGCTCGCAAGTGGAACGCATCTTTCGGTGCTGCATATCAGCCGGCCCGTTGACGCCAAGACCGGCAAGTTCAAGACCGGCATCACGGTCGACGAGATCAGACGTGTCACCCATTTTCTCAATCGCACGGCTCATGATGGCGCATGGCGCATTGTCATCGTCGACCCTGCCGATGACATGAATCGCAATGCGGCCAACGCCTTGTTGAAAACACTTGAAGAACCACCGAAACGAACACTGTTCATTTTGATCTCGCATTCATCTGGCCGGCTGCTGCCGACAATCCGATCCCGTTGCCAATCGATCCGGTTCGAGCCGCTTGAGCGCAATGACCTCTTGGCAGCGCTAATGGCTATTAATCTGGATCCCGCACAATTGCCGGACGCGGATTCGCTTATCGCCCAAGCCGATGGCAGCGTTCGCAAGGCGGCCTTGCTTCTGGCGTTTGGCGGGCTTGAAATTTCCAGCGCAGTCGATGCCGTGTTGAGCAATCGTGTTTTCGACGTGCCGAAGGCGCATGCACTTGCAACGGCGCTGTCCGCACGCGACGCCGAGATTCAATATGACCTTTTCCTAGATGATCTGCTGGGACGCATCGCCGTGAAGGCGCGGCTGGGCGCAGAGCAGGGCGACGTTTCGCAAGCCAACCGCTGGTCTGCCATCTGGCAGGAAATGCAGAATGAGGCGAGGGAGGCCGCTGCTTTCAACCTTGATCGCAAGCAGACTGTACTGATTTTCCTCGGCAGGACGCACCGGGCTCTTTGGTCGCCAAGTTGACGGTATCGTTATGGGCGTGGAGTATGGCAATCAGGCCTGACTTGCGTTATGTCAGCCGAACGTTTTTTCCCAGATTACCGAAATCAAAGACGAAATCAGGTTACCTATGAGCCGCGAAACATTTTACATCACAACTGCCATTTCCTACCCCAACGGTAGCCCGCATATCGGTCATGCCTACGAACTGATTGCGACTGACGCAATCGCGCGGTTCAACCGTCACGACGGCAAGGACGTGCTATTCCTCAGCGGCACGGACGAGCACGGCATCAAGATGCTGCAGACGGCACGCAAGGAAGGCATCTCGCCGCGTGAACTGGCGGACAGAAATGCCAAGCTTTTCCGCGAGATGGGCGTGCTTCTGAATGCATCTTATGATGACTTCATCAGGACCACCGAGGCGCGGCACTACGAGGCATCGCAGGCAATCTGGCAGAAAATGGCCGATGCGGGCGACATATACAAAGGTGGCTATGCCGGCTGGTATTCAGTGCGCGATGAAGCCTATTACCAGGAGGACGAGACCGAAGTTCGTGCTGACAACGTGCGCTACGGTCCTCAGGGAACGCCGGTTGAATGGATCGAGGAAGAGAGCTACTTCTTCCGCCTGTCGGCCTATCAGGATCGCCTGCTGAAGCTCTATGCCGATAACCCGAGTTTCATCGGTCCGGATGAGCGGCGTAACGAAGTCGTCTCCTTCGTCAAATCCGGTCTTAGGGACCTTTCCGTATCACGCACGACGTTCGACTGGGGTATCCCTGTTCCGGGCGACGAAAAGCACGTCATGTATGTCTGGGTCGACGCGCTGACGAATTACATCACGGCTGCGGGCTATCCCGATGAAGACGCCGGGCGTTGGCGCTATTGGCCAGCCGACGTACACATTATCGGCAAGGATATCATCCGTTTTCACTCGGTCTATTGGCCAGCGTTCTTGTGGTCCGCGGGCATTGAATTGCCAAAGCGTGTTTTCGGCCATGGCTTCGTGTTCAACCGCGGCGAGAAAATGTCCAAGTCCGTCGGTAATGTCATCGATCCAAGTGCATTGGTTGCGCATTATGGTTTGGACCAGCTGCGCTACTTCCTATTGCGCGAGATACCGTTCGGCCAGGATGGTAATTATAGTCATGAGGCCATCGTCAACCGGACCAACGCCGACCTCGCCAACGATCTTGGCAATCTGGCACAGCGTTCGCTCTCGATGATCGCCAAGAACTGCGACGCGAAAGTTCCGCAGCCCGGTACGTTCACCGATGCTGACGAGGCGATATTCGCGCAGGCTGTCGCAGCGCTTGAGATTGCACGCAAAGCCGTCGACTCGCAGGCGTTACATCTGGCTCTCGCCGCCATCTTCGGAGTGGTCGCCGAGGCAAACCGCTATTTTGCGTCACAAGAGCCTTGGGCGCTGAGGAAGACGGATACGGCACGCATGGAGACGGTCCTTTATGTCACTGCGGAAGTCATCCGGCGCGTCGGCATTCTGTGCCAACCCTTCATACCTGGATCCGCAGGAAAACTGCTCGACATTCTGGCGGTTCCCGCGGACAAGCGCAACTTCGCGGATCTGACAGGGGGCAGCCTTGTGCCAGGCGCTGATCTTCCGGCCCCGCAGCCGATTTTTCCGCGCTACGTCGAAGCTGACAAAGAAGCCTGATCGAATGCTGGTCGACAGTCACTGCCACCTGGACTTTGCGGACTTCGCCGAGGAGCGCGACGCCATTGTCCAGCGGGCGCTTGATCATGATATAATTCGGCTTGTAACCATCTGCACGCGGGTCAAACGCTTTGCCGATATCATCCGGATCGCAGAGCAATATGCTAGCGTCTACGCATCGGTCGGAACGCACCCAAACAACGCGCACGAGGAGCTGGATGTAACCGCGGAAGACCTGATCCGGCTCTCGGAACATCCAAAGGTGGTGGCGATCGGTGAGGCGGGGCTGGACTACCATTACGACCACGCGCCTAGAGAGGCACAGGCGCAGGGTTTTCGCACGCATATCGCAGCCTCGCGCGCCACCGGCTTGCCATTGGTCATCCACGCCCGCAGCGCCGACGAGGATATGATTTCGATCTTGACGGAAGAAACAGGGAAGGGCGCCTTCCCTTTCATTTTGCACTGCTTTTCGTCCGGGGCAGAACTGGCGCGGGTAGGCGTAGAACTTGGCGGGTACGTCTCGTTCTCGGGCATTCTCACCTTCAAGAACTCGACCGAGCTGCGCGACATTGCGCGCAACGTGCCGCATGACCGGCTTTTGGTCGAAACTGACGCGCCCTACCTCGCTCCGGTGCCACACCGCGGCCGGCGCAACGAGCCAAGCTTTGTGCGGCATACGGCAGCCGTTCTGGCACAGACGATCGGAGTCGGCGAAGCAGAACTCGGCACTTTGACCTCGGAAAACGTTTTCCGCCTGTTCACCAAGATGCCCAGGCCGGATCATGCCTGATCGCCTGCGGTTCACCATTCTTGGCTGCGGCTCCTCTCCAGGCACGCCGCGTATCAATGGCGACTGGGGCAGGTGCGATCCCGCGAACCCGAAGAACCGCCGGCGCCGGGCGTCCATGCTTGTCGAGCGCATTGCGGAGCATGGCGGCGTCACCACTGTTGTCATCGATACAGGACCGGATTTCCGCTCGCAGATGATCGATTTTGGCTCCGGTAAACTCGACGCCGTTGTCTATACGCATGCGCATGCCGATCACATTCACGGGCTCGATGATCTTAGAACATTTGTGATCGATCGCCGCGATCTGGTGAACATCTATGCGGATGCGGTGACCCAGCGGCGCCTGATGGAAGGCTTCGGCTATTGCTTCAGAACGCCGGAAGGCTCGAGTTATCCGCCGATCCTGCGGCCGCACGAGATTATCCATCACGAGGCCTTTGATATCGATGGCCCTGGTGGCACTATCCGTTTTCTGCCATTGCCCCAGGTCCATGGTGACATCCTGTCTCTGGCCTTCCGCATCGGCGATGTGGCCTATTGCTCAGACGTCAGTTCTTTTCCCGACACGACGGCTGCACAATTGTTCGAGCTCGACACGCTTGTGATCGACGCTTTGCAATACAAGACACACCCAAGCCACTTTTCTTTAGAAGAAACAATGGATTGGATAGACAAGCTAAAGCCGCGGCGAGCCTTTCTGACCCATATGCACATACCGCTGGACTATGAAACTGTCCTGCGTAGCACTCCCGATCATGTAGAGCCCGCATTTGACGGATTGTCTTTCGAGGCCATCGCGTGAGCAAGAGCGTGGAGCGCGTTCGACGAGCCGCGCACGCGGCCGGTCTCCAAATCGAAATACGTCAGATGTCGGACTCTACCCACACCGCGGAAGATGCGGCAATCCAGTGCGGCGTTACGGTGGCGCAAATCGTCAAATCGCTGATATTTCAAGGCTCCGAGACAAAAGACCTTTATCTGTTCCTCGTATCGGGACCGCGCAAGCTCGATCTCGAGAAGGCCGCAAGACTGACCGGAGAAAGCTTGCATCGTGCTGACCCAAAGTTCATCCGAAAGAAAACCGGCTTTGCGATTGGCGGCGTTGCACCGCTCGGCCATCTGATCGATATCAAGGCATACGCCGACCAATGCCTCATGCAGTTCGATGTAGTCTGGGCTGCTGCAGGCGGAACCAATTTCGTTTTCCCAAGTGATCCTGCGGCGCTGATTAGAGCTGCCAAGGCGCAGGTAGCCGACATTGCGGGCTGATCGGTCCACCAGTGTGTTCCCGTCTGTTCCATAATCTATCTTATGTGATCTTTGTCTTAGCCGGGTGGGTTCAAGGATGAAGTGCGACTTGCGATAGATATCACGCGCAATGACTTGCCCATGGAACGCACCTACTCCCTGATTGATTCAGCAAATGCCGGAGCTCAACGGCCACTATTGTGTGACGGCCAACGATATGGCGCGGGACCGGCGTGCCAAGCTGCGTAAGCTGGCACGGTTCTCGCATCTGCGCCAATCCGTGATCGAGCGTATTATGCATGGCTGTCGCCGCAACAGATAGCCGGCCGGCTGCAGCTGGAGCGGCATCCGATTTGTGTGAGCCATGAGACGATCTACAAGTTCGCCTATTCGCCGCACGGGCATGCGATCAAGCTTTGGCAGTACCTGCGCGAGCACCGGCCAGACACCCTCCCGCGACACTGCGACAGCTATGAAGTCACCAAGGAACAAGTTCCTCGTGAAACTGTTACGCCGGCAGAATTGACCGAGTGATGGCCTTGATACTCGAGTGCGGGTGCCGCGTTATTCCTTAGGCAGGCAGGACAACCCGTCTGGCCACAAGAGCGGAGATATGCCATGCGCCAGGAGCTCTTAACGGCTGCCCTGCTCTTCGCAGTTCCGGCATTCGCTCACGACGCTCCGTTGGGTTGGGCTTATGGTGCTGAGTGCTGCAGCTTCATAGATTGCTGGCAGGAGAAGGACGGCGCCATTTTGGAGACGCCGAAGGGCTATCGCGTCATCGCGACCGGAGAACTGATCGGTTATGGCGATACGCGCGTAAAATCGTCAAGGGACCAATTCTTCCATCGCTGCACCGCCACCGCATCTCCCAGGGCGCGGCGGTCGATCTGCCTCTATGTTCCACCTCGATCGCTGTAGGCCCGCCGTCGGTTCCACGTGACTTGGATGTTGTGGACAAGCCTATGGCGAAACCTCTTCATCATATTCGCTGCATGCAACCTGGCCTAGTGTTTGCCAATGAAACCATCACATGACATTGCCCGTCTTCTCGAAATCATGGCAGCGCTGCGTACGCCAGGAACCGGTTGTCCCTGGGACCTTGAACAGAATTTCAAATCTATCGCGCCATATACGCTTGAGGAAGCCTTCGAGGTCGTGGATGCAATAGAGCGCAACGACATAGATGATCTTCGAGAAGAATTAGGCGACCTGCTCCTCCAGGTCGTTTTTCACGCACGCATGGCCGAAGAACTCGACGCGTTCGACTTTGGCGACGTGGTACACGCCATCACTCATAAGATGATACGCCGACATCCACATGTGTTCGGCGAAGATGCCGCTCGCGGCGCAGGCATGGCCAAAGGCATGTGGGACAAGATCAAGGCACAGGAGAAAGCCGAACGACGCGAGAGACGCGCCGCCCTTGGTCCGGGACCGGCGGAAGCCAGCGGGTTTCTAGACGATATTCCACATGGATTTCCCGCATTGATGCGAGCTCTGAAACTGCAGCAGAAAGCTGCCAAAGTCGGTTTTGACTGGTCAGAAGCCGGTCCGATCCTTGACAAGATCGAGGAAGAAATCGCGGAGCTGAAAGAGGCAATCGCGAGCGGGAATCAGCAGGATACCCGAGAAGAATATGGCGATCTGCTCTTTGCCTTCGTCAATTTGGGCCGTCATCTTGAACTGGAGCCCGAAAGCGCCCTGCGCGGCACCAATGAAAAATTCTGCACGCGGTTCCACTATATCGAGCGCAAGCTGACCGAACGGCAACAATCATTGGAAGATGCAACACTCGATGAAATGGAAGCGCTCTGGCAGGAGGCCAAGGCCGCGAAGTAGCGCCCACTTATCATGCATCATTGTTAGGCATTTCGCAGATGGCGAATAGATATTGGGCATTCGCTACAGCTCATTACAACTCCTGCTTGATGGTTGTGGCCGGTTAGCGCGAATTCAACGCGACCAAATGGTCCGTCTTGGCTTGAATTTGTCAATCGGCTCCAGCAAAGCAAAATCCCGGCACAGTATAGTCACTTGGCACGTTACTTGCTGAGAAAGCGTGTGGTTCTATTAACCACGAAACGCTACGACCGATATTTCAGCAATTTTTGCTTTGGAGTTTTTTGATGAAAGACATTTTTGAAACGGGCCGCAAGCCGGTTCTCGACACCGATCAGCCCTCCCCGCTGCGACGGAGAATTTTGAAGGCCTGCGCCTATTTGCCCGCAGCACCGCTGCTGGCGATGCTGGGCGGGTGCGATGGCGATGACGGTCTTCCCGGCGAAGCATCAACGTTTACACCACCGCCAGTCAAGGTTCCCGCAAACGCAATAAGCGATCCGCTGGATCTCAAATTGCCGCCATTCAACGAGACGAATCAGGCTTTGCCCCCAAAACTGGACAAGCAGATAACGGGATCTGTCGAAGTCACCCACGTACCAAAACAACTGCCGGTACCGAGCAAGCCGAAGACCGTCGGCGTCTACAGCCTGCAGTATGATTCGTACAAACAGGTTGCCACACGCAGGAACGTGGCTGCGGGGACACCTGGTTCCGTTACGACGATGAGCCCCGATCCGGAAGACGCGGGTAAATTCATTTTTGTAACGTATGAGGGGATCGAAACCTATCTGAAGCGTGCATTAGATAACCGGTTCGCTTTGCTCCACCGGGCCATGCTTGCGGCTTTTACCAAGCACTCGCCCAAAGAATTCGATGTCAGCTTCTTCACCGCTCCGGAATTCTATTGGAACGTACCTTTTGGAGATTTTTTGACCGAGGCGGAATTGCAATTGTCGACGAAGCTTTACCTCGAAACTGTGACGCGCAACGCGCGAACACTAATTTCGAAGTTTCCAGCGAAGAGATATGGACACATCGTCTTGCTGCCCGGGACTATTGCAACCTTGAAGCGCAGCTATGATGCTACCAAACCTGATGGCAGCGCCATAGCTATCTATAACGCCGCAAATCATCTCACATGCACGCACAATCTGCCGCTGGACGACAAAAGCTTTCCCCGCCCGGCCTACATGATCTGGCCCAAGCGTGTTGTTTCGTGGATCGATTATAAAGACACCGAGGGGTGTGACGATGATTTGGCCATACTGAACAAGAACCCCACCAATCCTGACCTGAACAACACTCTGAAAAAATGTGTTCTGAACAGCAAAAACGGACTGACTGTTTTTATCGAACGCGTCAGTTCATCAGTCGCGCGATCATTCGACAGCATGGGCAATCCTCTTTCGACGATCTTCCAGAACGACATTATCGAAGGCCTGCCATTCGGTATCGATATTTGCCTGGACTACAGCGAAGCCAGCGTGCAGAAGGACAAGTATCGCATTGCTCAGCTCGATGAGAGGGAATTCAAGCTAGATTTCCTTATTTCAGCGGGCATGAGCTTGAGCACCAGCAATTATGCCGACACGCCCTACATTCAATATGCGATGCACACTGAAGGAATCGGCGGATGGGCGGAGGCGTGGAAACTGACCTACACCAAGGCTCAAGGAAATAGACCGGGAACAATTAGCGGGGACAATCTTGCCCCACTGGATGCAGATTCGGCCCAGGACACGAAAAAAGGGGAGATCGCAATCGATCAAACGGACGCGTTCGTCACGCCGGAGGATGCCGACACAACGGGCATTCCGAACATCCTCGATAAAATGAAACCAGGTACCGTACTGGTGTGGAAATTGGATGTGGATCAACCCGCCGATGAAGTCGTTGCGAACAACCCCATACCGACAAAAAAGGTGGCTGATAAGGCCATCCAATTCATAGAATAGGCCGGCGTCGCGCCGCAAGTAGCTAGTTATGCGGGGGCAGATTGGCTGCCCTCGCCCGGCGCGGTATGAAGTGAGCGCGTGTTGTGGAAAGGCAAGCTCTGCGGCAGCTAGGCAAGACGGATGAGTAGAGTGCGCCTTAGCGATTGCTTCCGCTCAGCAGTTTATCGTCGAGTATCTTGCTCGACGCTGCGGTCATGTCCATCGTCAGGGTGATCGAGCCGTCATCGAGGTCCTTGCGTTTCACATTGCTCGAATGTTGATAAATCCAGTCCATCAGACGCATCTGGTTGTGCTGCAACGTGACCTTGACCTTGGTGAGCTTGCCGGCGATCCGGTTTTCTATCTCTTTAAGCAAGGCATCGACGCCCTCGCCCGTAATCGCCGACACCGGGATGGGATGCTCGTCGCCCAAGGCGGCCATGCTCAAGCGTTGCGCGGCTTCGCGTCCAGCATCGTCGAGGAGATCAATTTTGTTCCAGATCTCGATGACGCGCTTGGAATCACCCCGTTCGATGCCAAGACTTTCCATGATTGCGTGCACGTCTTCTGCTTGCGCGGCCGTATCCGGATCGGAAATGTCGCGAACATGCAGGATGAGTTCGGCTTCGACAACTTCTTCCAGTGTCGCGCGGAACGCGGCAACGAGATGCGTCGGAAGGTTCGAGATGAACCCGACAGTATCTGAGAGGATGATAGTTTCCCCGTGCTCGAGCCGGATACGCCGTAGCGTCGGGTCAAGGGTGGCGAAGAGCATATCCTCGGCAACGACCCCTGCCCCAGTCAGGCGGTTGAACAGTGTGGATTTGCCGGCGTTGGTATAACCGACAAGTGCGACCACGGGATGAGGGACTTTCTTGCGCTTGGCCCGGTGCAGCGTGCGTGTGCGCACCACTGTCTCAAGCTCGCGTTTGATGCGCAGGATTTTTTCCTGCAAGGCGCGTCTGTCTGCCTCGATCTGGGTTTCACCCGGGCCGCCAAGAAAGCCGCCACCGCCGCGCTGGCGCTCGAGGTGGGTCCAGCTACGAACCAGCCGGCCTTTTTGATAGGTCAGGTGCGCCAATTCAACCTGCAAGGCGCCCTCTTTCGTCTGTGCACGCCGACCGAAGATCTCAAGAATGAGCCCGGTCCTGTCGAGAACCTTGGCATTCCACTCCTTTTCGAGATTGCGCTGCTGCACAGGCGTCAATGCGTGGTCGACGATCACCAGCTCCGCGTGAGACGCCTCTATAATCTCGCCGATGCTGTCGACTTTCCCGGTCCCGAGCAATGTGGCCGGTCGAGGCGCTGAAACCTGCACAATATCGGAATGGACAATGTCGAGATCGATAGCCCGTGCGAGACCTTCCGCCTCCTCGAGCCTTGCCTCATCGCCGCGCTGAAATTCGCGCTGGATTGTCGGACGTCCGCTTCCGTCTGACCGGCCGCCATCGGCAAAACGCTGAGGCAGGACGGGCACGACCACAATTGCGCGCGTAGGCTCCCTGGCCGTTTCTCCGTTTCCGGTCGATCCGCCATCGTTCTGTGCGTTACGCGTAGATTCTTTTGTCAAAAGTGATTATTCGCTCTCTTCAACTTCGAACATCTGCACAGGTTGACTCGGCATAATGGTCGAGATCGCGTGTTTATAGACCAGTTGTGAATGGCCATCGCGGCGCAAAAGCACGCAGAAATTGTCAAATGATGTGACAATGCCAGTCAATTTTACGCCGTTAATAAGGAAAATTGTCAGAGAAATCTTCTGTTTTCTGACTGAATTCAGAAAAAGGTCCTGAAGATTCTGCGATCGTTCAGCCATTGTTTTTGTCCTTTTATGCGATCAGCAAACGTGTCTCATACAAAATTCTGCGGCGGAAGCAAACTTTCTTTGCTTCGCCAGGAGGTGAAAAATAGCTTTCTGTTAGTCCCCTCACTCTCCGGTTAACAGGATGGCGTTTTTTCCGCAACGTCAAAAAACGCTTCCCGCAAGGAAAGTGTAGTTGTTCCAGGATGTCCATTTGCCACCGATTCGCCGTCGATCGCAACAATCGGCATGACGACAGTGGATGCTGCTGTCATGAAGACTTCCTTGGATTTCTTCGCTTCATCGACGGAAAAACCCCTTTCCTCGATTCTAAGTCCGAGTTTCTTTGCGACGTCGAAAATCGTCGTACGGGTGATACCGCGCAAGATGCCTGATTCAGCGGGTCGCGTGACCAATACACCATCCCTGGTCACTATCCAGGCATTGGTTGCGGCACCTTCCTTGACGGTGCCGTCGGGATCAACGAACCAGGCCTCTTGCGCGCCCTCCTCCCTCGCCTGCTGGCGCGCCAGAACATTTGGCAGCAACCCGATCGATTTTATGTCGACACGGTCCCAGCGATTTTCTGGAACGGTAATGACCTTGATTCCCTTGGCAGCCCGCGCGGCCGATGCCTGGGGGCTCGTGCGTTTCGCAGTGATGACGATCGCTGGAGGCGTATCTACCTCGGGGAAAACATGATCGCGCCTGGCGACACCGCGCGTGACTTGCATATAGACGAGGCCGTTGTGCACCTTGTTAAGACGCACGACCTCCTTGATCACGATCTGAAGCGCGCTGCGCCCCATGGGCCAGGCTATCTTCAACTCAGCAAGCGAACGGTCAAGGCGGTCGAGATGACGTGTCATGTCCATGATATTGCCGCGAGCGATCTCGCAAACTTCATAAACGCCATCCGCGAATTGATAACCGCGATCCTCGATGTGAATTGCAGCCTCGGAATGCTGCACGTATTGGCCGTTTACATAGGCAATGCGCGACATTGCGTCTCCCCGTCAGTTGAATGTTCCGAAAACGATACGCATGGGCGTGTCGAGATCGACGCGCTTACCGGTGTCCTCAAGCGCACCTGTGTCGATGTCGCGTTTGAATATTGCAATGCCTCCACCCTTCTGATTGGCGACAAGCATGAACTTGCCGGATGGATCGATAGCAAAATTCCGCGGCCCGATCCCTTGGGAAGGCGTCCAGCCAATCAACGTGATCCGGCCAGTTTCAGAAATAGCATAGGTGACGATGCTGTTATGGCCGCGGTTTGAGCCATATAGAAACCGTCCATCGGAGCTAACTGCAATCTCTGCGCAGGTATTGGTTTCGCTGAACCCGTCCGGCAAGGCCGGGAGAGTCTGGACGATTGTGAGTTGTGCGGTTTCAGGGTTATAATCCAAAACAGAAACTGTACAATTTAACTCGTTGATTACATATGCTTGTTTCCCGTTTGGGTGGAAAGTCATGTGCCGAGGTCCGGCTCCATCGGGGAATTGAGTATACGGCGTTGCGGCCAGCGTCAGCCGGTCGCCTTGCCCCGGAACATTATACGCAATGATCCTGTCCAGCCCGAGATCGCACACGAAAACGGACCTGTTGTCGGGACTGGGAACCGCACAATGGCCGTGCTGGCGCTTCGTTGTCGGGAGAACGGCGTCCGGCCCTTCGTGGATTGCGGCAGCAAAGGCGGGATCGAGCCCGCCGTCGGCACGTATTGCAAAAGCGGCAACAGCATTGCCCGGCCGCGTGCCGAGTTCCGCAACCGTATAGTTCGACGCGAAAATCACTCCGCCAGTTTGGTCGAACCCGAGATGGCAGGTGGTGTTACCGAGTGTCGGCTGCATGTTGATGAAGGACAACGCGCCCGTCGACGGATCGATGTCGAAGGCTGCCGCCAGGTTTTCGTTCCAGGCTGGTATTTCCACAGCGGCGTATAACCGTTTGCGCTTTTCGTCGATTGCCAGATATCCAGGGTTGTCGATTGCCAGAAACTCGCTTGCAAGAGACAAATCCCCTGTCTGACTGTCGAACTGAAAAACGCTGATGCCCTTGCCTTGGCCTGGGGGCGCGCTGCGGTTGAGATTACCGACGAAAGCGAAGGTTTTTGACATTGTTGATCTCATGCGTTCGGGACTGTGAGAAGGAGAACCTCTCCATCCTCGGGAATAAGTAACCTGTGTTTGGCAATATCATGGGTTTTCGCATATGTTTGAAGGTCGCTGCGCGACACTGTGGCATGATCGAGAGCTTCCATATGTACCGCGACGATCCTTGTATGTTCGGGAGCAACGCGGCAGACCTCGACGGTCTGCTCCGCATCCATGACTATGAATATGTCGTCCCATTTGGCTCCGCAAGAATGGGTAATGATAAGATCCGGCGCGGTGCCCGCGATCGTCGAGATCACGGGCGCATACAGTATCGTATCACCCGTCCAGTATATTGATGGCGCCCCAACTGCATCGATACTGAACCCCATGACCTCCCCCATTTTTGCAAGTACGGGGCCTGAGCCATGATTGCCCTCGCGGCGGATCAAATGGATGCCATCGATCGTCAGTTCATCGTCGAGCGGTCTGACATCGGAAAAGCCGAATGAACGGATACTCTCCTCATCACCCGGACGGCAAACAAGCGGCAGGTCCTTGGGAATCAGATCCTTTGCAACTTCGTCAAAATGATCTGAATGAAGGTGGGAAACCACAACGAAGTCCACCCCCGCAAGAACTTCTTCCGTCGGGACTGGAAGATCGACCATCGGGTTAGGTGAGCGGCCAGTGAATGACGGCCGGCTATGTTTGGGACCAAAATCCGGATCGATGAGGATCGTCGCTCCGGCATAATCCAGCTTCAGCGTTGCGTTGCGAACGAGCTGCAATTTCATGTGGCTGCTTTTCAATTTGTTCATACGCCTAGCGACTTCAGCTTCCGGTGCAAGGCCGACCGCTCCATACCAACGAATTCGGCGGTGCGCGAGATGTTTCCGCCAAAGCGATTGATCTGTGCAATCAGATAATCTTTTTCAAATCGTTCACGCGCCTCGCGCAAGGGCAGAGCCATTATGTGCTGATCCTTGTCCGTCGGTGGTTTTGGCAACGTATCGCCAATTTCGGCAGGCAGAAGATCGGCAGTGATGACAGCCTCGGGATCATCTCCTCGAGCAAGAATGATCAGGCGCTCGATATTGTTGCGCAGCTGGCGGATATTCCCTGGCCATGAGTGCGACTGGAGCACCGCCATTGCATCCGGCCCGATCTTGCGTGGCTTGATTCCGGCCTGATCGGCAATCTGCCCCATGAAGAACTCGACAAGTGCGGGAATGTCGTCACGCCTGTCGGCCAATGGTGGTACGATAACGGGTACCACGGCAAGCCGATGAAACAGATCCTCTCTGAACCTCCCCTCGGCTATCATTGCCTCAAGGTTCTGCGCCGTGGAGGAGATGATGCGCACATCGACCTTGATGCGCTTGGTGCCTCCGACGCGCTCGAACTGCTGATCCACGAGAACACGCAGGATCTTGTTCTGGGTTTCGCGCGGCATATCTGCAATCTCATTGAGATAGAGAATACCCCCATGCGCTTCTTCCAGCGCCCCCACCTTGCGCTCACCACCATCAGACTCAGTGCCGAACAACTCGACTTCCATGCGTTCCGGAGTGATGGTCGCGGCATTGAGATTGACGAATGGACCCTTGGAACGGGTCGACAGGGCGTGAATGGCGCGCGCCGTAAGTTCCTTACCCGCACCAGAGGGGCCGGTGATCATGATACGACTGTTCGTCGGAGCCACGCGCTCGATGGTCTGGCGAAGGTGGTTCATCGAAAGCGAACTGCCGAGAAGTTCGAAGCTTTCGCTGGAACGTTTGCGCAGGTCTGATACTTCACGGCGTAGCTTCGAGGTTTCAAGGGCGCGCTCGGCAATCAGGATCAGGCGGTCGGCCTTGAACGGCTTCTCGATAAAATCATAGGCGCCGCGCCTGATCGCCGATACCGCTGTTTCGATGTTTCCATGGCCCGAAATCATCACCACGGGAATTTCGGGATGCCGCAGCTTGATCTCATCGAGCAATGCCAATCCGTCGAGCCGGCTACCCTGCATCCAGATATCCAGAAAAATCAATCTCGGTATACGGTCATCGATTGCCGCCAGTGCACTGTCCGCATCGGAGGCAACCCTGGCCTCATACCCTTCGTCGCTGAGGATGCCAGCCACAAGTTCACGGATATCAACTTCATCGTCGACTACAAGGATATCAGATGCCATATTAATTCACCTGCTGTTCCGAATTTGGATCGGTATTTTCATCGACCTGAGTACCGGTCTGGGTGGCTGGGAAAATCATGCGGATCATTGCGCCGCGGCCACCATAGAAGTCGGCAGGCGCATCATGCAGTTCGAGGTGCCCCGCATGGTCTTCGACAATCTTCTTGACGATAGCAAGGCCAAGTCCGGTGCCCTTCTCGCGCGTTGTCATATAGGGTTCCAAAAGACGCTGCCGGTGCTCGCGCGGCAGTCCTTTGCCATTATCAAGAACTTCAACCACGATGCTCTCGCCGTCGCGTCTGGATCTGACGAGGATATGTCCATCCGTATGGGTCTCTTTCACGATGGACTCAACGGATTCAGCGGCATTCTTGATGACGTTTCCGATGGCTTGCCCCATGAGGCGGCTGTCAAATTGCCCGACGAGCGGCACGATGCCGAAATCCCGCTCGAAACGGATGTCGCTCCGGCTGACTTCAACGAGAAACGACGCTTCCCGTAACGCCTCACGCAGATCCATCGCCTTGATTTCTGGTTTCGGCATGCGCGCGAAGGAGGAAAATTCATCCACCATGCGGCCGATGTCCCCCACCTGCCGAATGATTGTCTCGGTACATTGGTCGAAAACCTCCCGGTCTTCGGTGATGACTTTGCCGTAGCGGCGACGCAAGCGCTCTGCGGACAGCTGGATCGGCGTCAAGGGGTTCTTGATCTCGTGCGCGATGCGCCGCGCCACATCGGCCCAGGCTGAAGACCGCTGCGCCTCAACGAGATCAGTGATGTCGTCCACCGTCACGACATAGGAATGATCAATGGTTTCCGCGTCTTCCACGGTGACCTGAACGTTGAATGTGCGCGCGCTTCCCCGCCGGGACATGATGACTTGCTCGCGGTAGACGGAACGTCCGGTCGCATGAGCGACTTCGAAGACCAGGCCGATTTCGGGAACGAGTGCGGTCAGGTTCTTACCGGTAGCTATTGCCGGATCGAGCGAGAGCATTGTTTCAGCAGAGCGGTTTATAATTCCGATTACCCCATCGGCATTGACGCTTATCACGCCGGCGGTTACGCCAGAGAGTACCGCTTCGGAAAAGCGCCGGCGCTCGTCGATTTGATCCTTGGCGGCTACAAGCTGGCTGCGCTGCGTCCCCAACTGCCGGACCATCGTGTTGAACGTCTGGGAGAGCGATCCAATGTCGCCGTCATTGCGGTGAACGGGGACTGAAACATCAAGATTGCCCGTCGCAACGTCGTCGGCTGCGCCAATCAAGAGGCGAATGGGGCGCACCAGCCGGTCCGCCACCGCAATGCCGGTCCAGATGGCGGAGAGGAGAAGAGTGAGCGTGAGACCAAAATAAAGGAGTGCAAACAGGATCTGAGTGCTTATGCCGTCGCCAGCCGTATTCTGAGCGTCGGCCATTCGCTTCTCCATCAAACGACTGGAACTGAGAATGTCTGCATCGACGCGCCGCACGGCATAAAGGAACATGCCGGGTATCTCGCGCATCATTATCACAGCACTCAAGAGATTGGTCTGTTCCGGTGGAATAAGCACCGGCTTCCCGTCAGACGCGGTGTCGAGCACTGACTTTGCGACAGTTGGTATGATCACGTCGGTCTTGATATCGGCTCGAACAGCGGTTTCGCCGTTGGTCCGGATCAAGGATGCGGCAACCAAACCCCGTCCGAGAGCCTGTTGTGTGAGCAATCTCGCAAAACCGCTCCGATCGAGATTGTAGAGCGTCCGCTGGCTATCAAGGTCATTGACCATCTCCAGCGTTGTGCCCTGCAAATTGCGGGCACTCTCCTGGATGTAGGAGTCTGCCAGGCTGATGGATGAGTTTACTATGGTAGTCGTACGCATTTCAAACCATCGGTCGAGGCCGAGGTCGAGCGTTATGTACGCAACGATGGCTACGATCATCGCTGGAACCGCAGCAACGAGTGAAAACAGCACGATAAGGCGAACATGCAGGCGCGAGGCCGCCTTCCCCCGTGTCCTGGCCCGTGCAATACGGTATATTTCTCGCCCTATGAGAGCAATCAATACCACGATGAGAACCGCGTTGATGCCGGTCAGCAGCAAGGTAATCCGGCTATCTGGATGGATAGGCGTTATTCCGGTCAGAATCAGAAATGTCACGCCTGTAGTAAGCAATGCCAGGATTACAGTTGCGATTCCAGCTCGCGAATAGAACTTCTGCGTGCCAACGCTCGTCGCGCCAGCCACCGAATTTCCAAAAGGATTGACCGAGTTTGCTAAGATCATTGCAGTCGTGATTCCCACCACGTGGCACTCATGCAACACATTGTGGCGGAAATGCAACGTTTTGTCCCGGACCACTACTGAAATTAAGTACTTGCTCGCGAAATCCACCGAAAGTAATCGTCGCTGCCCGACGATTGGCGAAGGTAAACTTGTCGTTATACGCTCACACCGCCGCTTTGAATTTGCTACAACGCCTCTGCGCCTACTAGTTCGGTGCAATCGCCATACCTCATCCAAGGCTGAGCTTGAAAAATTGTGGAGGACTGAGATGGAATACGTACGTTTCGGAAACACCGGACTGCAGGTTTCACGGTTGTGCCTCGGTTGCATGAGCTATGGTGAGCCCGCTCGCGGCAATCACGCCTGGACACTGCCGGAACAGCAGAGCCGACCTTTCATCAAGCAGGCACTGGACCTCGGAATCAATTTTTTCGACACGGCTAATGTCTATTCAGATGGTTCAAGTGAAGAGATCGTCGGTCGCGCATTGAAGGATTTTACGTCGCGTGAAGAAGTTGTCATCGCGACCAAGGTGAACAGCAGAATGCGCCCAGGACCAAACGGAGCGGGTCTGTCGCGCAAGGCGATCTTTGCTGAGATCGATGCAAGTCTGCGACGGTTGGGAACCGATTATGTGGATCTCTACCAGATTCACCGGTTCGACTATGGAACAGATATCGAGGAAACGCTTGAGGCTCTCCATGAGGTCGTCAAGTCGGGAAAGGCCAGGTATATCGGTGCGTCGTCCATGTATGCGTGGCAGTTTGCGCAAATGCTGGCAACTTCAGAAAGAAGGGGATGGACACGCTTCGTATCCATGCAGAATTATCTGAACCTGCTTTACCGCGAGGAAGAACGGGAAATGCTGCCCCTGTGCAAAGCAGAGGGCATAGCAGTCATCCCATGGAGTCCCCTCGCTCGCGGACGGCTGACACGCGACTGGAACGAAAGCAGCGCTCGTTCTGAAACGGACGAATTCGGCAAGACGCTCTATACTGGAACTGAAGACGCAGACAGAAAGGTCGTGGAAGTTGTCGCGAAGATCGCAGCTGATCGTGGCCTACCGCGCGCACAAGTTGCGCTGGCGTGGGTATTGACCAAAACCACATCCCCTATCGTGGGCGCAACAAAGGCAACGCATCTGGACGATGCTGTTGCAGCCCTTGAAGTTCAGCTTTCAACGGAAGAAATAGCCGCCCTGGAAGCACCCTATGTTCCGCATAGGGTCACGGGCTTTGCCTGAGTAATATTGCAGTTCAACGCTGCGCCGCTGAAACCAATGACAATCAAGATGCAATGCAAATGCTTGAGGAGCGCCCATGTCACTTTCCATGTACAAAATTACGGTTCCTGCATTCATTCGCGGCTTTTCCATTCTTTCGTCGCTGATCGACAAGGCTGAAGCCTTTGCAGCGGAAAAGAAGATCGATCCAGCCATACTATTCAACGCCCGCCTTGCACCAGATATGCTGCCGTTCTCAGGTCAAATTCAACGGGTAAGTGATACGTCCAAGGGCGTGGTCGCTCGATTGACGACCATTGAGGCTCCTCGATTCCCGGACGACGAAGCGGACTTTTCACAGCTGAGAGATCGAATCGCGAAAACCGTAGCGTTCCTCGAAAGCGTTGATACCTCGGCCCTCGATGGCAGTGAGAGCAAGAAAGTCACGCTGAAGTTCGGCAAAATGGAAGTGACGTTGAGCGGCGAAGACTATATTCTGAAGTTCGTCCTGCCCAATTTCTATTTCCACGTCACGACGGCGCAAAACATTTTGCGTCACAATGGCGTTCCGGTCGGAAAACTCGATTACATAGGTGCTTTGAGCTGAGTATAACGGCGCTGGCTGGGCGATTCCGGCCAGCGTCGTTTTGGCTGACTAGGCAACCAGGTGTTCAATCTGGTCTGCGGACAACTCGCGCTTTCTTCCGATCTCGTCCCAGCGCTTCAGCATTGTACGATACTTCTCAAGTTGTAGATCCGGCCGATTATCTGGGCTCGTCGACACTTCCTGAGGAAACTTCAGGATATTGCTGAGGAAGTCTGCATACGCGAAACGTTCGTCAGGCTGGCTGGCGCCAAACCCTACAAACTCCGTCTTGCCCGGCATGTTACTGGCGGACCCAAGGCTGGAGGCCTTGATAGCGCGAAACAGTGCAAGGATATCGTCCACTTCTCGAGCGTCTTCCTTGCTCAGCGTAGTCGTTGAGATACCAAGGTCTTCGTAGAAGCTCTCGAAGCCTTTTTCGACGACTTCCTGATGCCGGGAGTAAAGGCTTGATTTCTGAGGATCAAGCTTCTTCAGGATTTCGTACTGATTGAACAACATTAAACGTTCTGCAAAACTGAACACCACGCACCTCCGTATGATCCAATTGCAATTCGGCACCTTGCCGGTTGCGTTCAATCACGAGATTTCTGGTGACTACTCTGCACATGGTCACCTTAAAAAGGCTCTGTTGCAGTAATTACAATTTTAACGTTCGGTGCTTTGCGGATAAATTGGTGAAAGCTTTACTAATCCGGACGTTGGCGCTCACCGATCATTCTTTGTGCTCTTGTAGATATTGACGCCGAGTTCGCGGATCTTCTTGCGCAACGTGTTCCTGTTAAGTCCCAAAAGTTCTGCCGCCTTGATCTGGTTGCCATGTGTCGCCGTAAGGCAGGATAGAATAAGCGGGTACTCCACTTCCTCCAGCACCCGTTGATAAAGACCAACGGGCGGCAAATCATCACCATAGGATAGAAAGTAGCGCTGCATATTCAATTCGACCGACTGCCCAATGGTGACATCTTCATTCGCGATGGAGTTGGACGAGGGCTCTGTCGGGCGCAGATCCGCCTTGAGTTCGGCCTCGATCACTTCCGCATTGATTTCCTCCTGCGGATAGAGTGCCGCGAGGCGGCGCACAAGGTTTTCCAGTTCGCGCACATTCCCTGCCCAGGGATAGCGGCGCATCAGGTCAAGGCCATCAGCTGTGATGCGCTTTTCAGGCAGACCGTCTTTAGCCGCCATTTTGAAAAAGTGGCGTACGAGATCCGGAATATCCTCGCCGCGTTCGCGCAACGGAGGCAGGCGCAGCGGCACGACGTTGAGACGGTAGTATAGATCTTCGCGAAAGAGACCCTGATTGATCAGCGTGCGCAGGTCCTTGTTGGTTGCAGCAACGATCCGCACGTCCGTCTTGATCGGGGTCCGCCCGCCGACGGTCATGTATTCACCCTGCTGGAGCACCCGCAACAACCGCGTTTGTGCCTCCATCGGCATATCGCCAATCTCGTCAAGAAACAATGTTCCGCCATCGGCCTGCTCGAAACGGCCGCTCGACCGGTTCTGCGCACCCGTGAACGCTCCGCGCTCGTGCCCAAACAATTCTGATTCGATCAGGTCCCGCGGAATAGCTGCCATGTTGATCGCGACAAACGGACCTTTGCGCCGGCGGCCATATTCGTGCAACGCCTTTGCCACCAGCTCCTTGCCAGTGCCGGATTCGCCGGAGATCATAACCGTAAGATCTGTTTGCATCATACGCGCCAGTACCCGGTAGATGTCCTGCATAGCGGGCGAACGGCCGACGAGCGGCATTGTATCGGCTTGTTCCTCGGCAGCCCACTTCTCAGGCTTTTTCTTGGGTTCCGAAAGAGCGCGGCCAACGATACTGACCAGTTCCGTCAGATCGAATGGCTTTGGCAAATACTCATAGGCCCCAGCCTCCGACGCACGGATGGCAGTCATGAAGGTGTTTTGAGCGCTCATCACGACGACAGGCAGATCAGGCCGGGACTTCTTGATCCGCGGCAGGAGATCGAAGGCATTTTCGTCGGGCATCACCACATCGGTGATCACCAGATCGCCGTCGCCGGCCGAAATCCAGCGCCACAACGTTGCGGCATTGGATGTTATGCGGACGTCGTAGCCTGCCCGGGAAAGAGCCTGATTGAGGACCGTTCTAATTGCCGCGTCGTCGTCCGCGACGAGAATGCTGCCCAAGCTCATATTCAGGATCCTGCTTTTTTCGTGTATGGACTGTCATCTGCATGGGCGTCATCAACCGGACCGCTCTGCCATGCAGGCATGAGAATTCTGAACGTCGTCTTGCGCGGTACGGAATCGCATTCGATCACGCCGCCGTGATCACCGACGATCTTGGCCACCAATGCAAGGCCAAGGCCCGAGCCATTGGGTTTGGTCGTAATGAAGGGGTCGAACAAATGCGGCATGATGTCGGGGGATACACCCGAGCCCGTATCTGAAACGCAAAACTCAAGCGGCAGCGACACGCGGGTACGCATGCCGGGCACCGACAGTCGGATACCTGGCCGAAAGGCAGTGGTGAGAGTGATTTCTCCAGTTTCGTTGGCGCCGATGGATTCGGCGGCATTCTTCACAAGATTGAGAAAAACCTGAACGAGCTGATCCCGATTTGCGAAAACGTAAGGCAAAGACGGATCGTAATCCTCGTGGAACTTGATATGGCTCGCAAAACCATTCTTCGCTATGGCTTTGACATGATCAAGCACCACATGGATGTTCACCGCTTCCCGCTCGATCGGACGTTCGTCCGAAAATACTTCCATACGATCGACGAGTGACACGATCCGGTCCGTCTCATCTGTAATAAGGCGTGTGAGTGCCCGGTCGTCATCATTGAGGCCCGTCTCGAGCAATTGCGCGGCACCACGAATACCGGAAAGCGGGTTCTTGATCTCATGCGCCAACATGGACGCAAGGCCGGTAACCGAGCGGGCGGCACCGCGATGTGTCATCTGACGGTCAAGCTTTTCTGCCATCGAGCGCTCCTTGAACAGAATGACGATGGAACCGGGAGATTCGCCGACTGGGGTGACGTAAAGATCGACGATGCGATCCTGCCCCAGCCGAGGGGACGAAACATCGACGCGGTATTCATTGATAGGAGACGGGCTCTCGCGCACCTGCTTCACCAATGCCAGAAGCGGGCTGCCAAACGGCAAGAGCATATCGAGCGTATTGCGACTCAATATGTTGGCGCTTGAGCGGAAGAACGCTTCGGCATCGGCATTGGCATAGGAGATGTAACCTGCATCATCGAGCATTATCACCGGGTGCCGGATAGAATTGAGAACGATGCCTGCAAGTCTGTCTCCCAGCATTGATTTGTCCGATGCTGTCATCAGGCCACCTTCTTGAATTCATCTGTACTGGAATGCGAGAGCGCAGTGTGAAGACGTCGTGCGACCATGTGCGGATCGCACTCGGTCATGATCGGACCGCGCGTTGCGGCACCTGCGTCACCCGCATGAATGTCGAGGTACCACCCCAGGTGTTTGCGTGCGTGACGAATGCCAGTCGCTTCACCATAGTGCGAGAGCATCGCCTCATAATGTGCAACTGCATAGTCTGCTATCGTCTCACTGGTATCCTGTGGAGTGCCCTTGACGATGTGCCCGGGCAGCCACGGCTGCCCGTACGATCCACGACCGACCATCACCGCATCCGCCCCCGAGGCTTTGAGGATTGCTGTTGCGTCATCCCGGCCAAGAACATCGCCATTCGCCACCAGAGGTATGGAAATTGCTTCCTTTACGGCACGAATTGCATGCCAGTCAGCTTTGCCCTGATAGAACTGGCACCGCGTGCGACCGTGAACCGTGACCATTCTGATTCCCGCCTGTTCCGCGCGCGCGGCTAACGACGGGGCATTGATGGTATTCTCATCCCAGCCAAGCCGCATCTTCAACGTCACCGGGACTTTGACGGCACCAACTGTTGCTTCGATCAGGGTTAGCGCATGATCAAGATCGCGCATCAGCGCTGAACCTGAAAAACCGCCCGTCACCTTCTTGGCAGGACATCCCATATTGATATCGACGATATGAGCACCCTCACCTTCCGCGATACGGGCTGCCTCCGCCATCCAGCGGGTTTCACGGCCTGCGATTTGCACCACGTGGGTTCCCAAACCGTCGCCCTTCAGGCGCAGCAGACTGCTGCGTTCGCGGGTGCAGAGTTCGGCGCTTGCAACCATTTCTGACACGACCATTCCTGCCCCGGCTTGCCACGCCAGCTTGCGGAATGGAAGATCGGAGACACCGGACATTGGTGCTAGAAACACGCGGTTCCGCAAGCCAACGCCGCCGACATCCAGTGGTTGATCCAGATTGATCACGCGATTCTGCCTGTTTCGTATGCAATTCTACAACAGCCTATCCTTTAGACACGTCCGTGCTTCTTCGCAAGGCATTGCAGGTCGTGGAATGCTCCGATTTCAGCCCTTTTCGCTAAAGTTCTGGTCTTTCCCTCTGTCAAAGGGTAACGCAGTCTGCATCGTTACGGAGAGAAGCGTGCCGGGGAAGACAGACAACAAGAAGATGCGGGTAGCTGCGGTCATCGTGGCGGCAGGCCGCGGCGAGCGTGCTGGCCAGAGCGTCGAGGGACCGAAGCAATATCGCAGGATTGGCGGTGAGGCCGTTCTGGCACACACAATGCGCGCCTTTCTGGATTGTCCCTCCATCGACCACGTCGTCGCAGTGATCCACAAGGAAGATGAGGCGCTGTTCGCCCTCGCCCTTGGTGACCAGATCTCCCGTGTCACGGCGGTTATCGGTGGACCCACTCGCCAGGAATCGACGCGTCTGGGGCTTCTTGCGCTCAAGGACAAGTCGCCGGACCACGTACTGATCCACGATGGTGTCCGGCCGTTCATCACCGCCGATCTTCTCGAACGCGTAATATTCAACCTTACGCCGCATATTGGTGTTTTGCCGGTCCTTGCCGTGTCCGACACGTTGAAGTCCGCGGGGTCTGACGCGATGGTCAGCGCCACGGTGCCACGTGCCGGCCTTTATGCGGCGCAGACACCGCAGGCGTTTCCTTACCAGCCTATCCTCAGCGCGCATGACGCAGCCTTCGCGGTCGGCCGATCCGATTTCACCGACGATTCGGCCATCGCGGAATGGCATGGCTTGCCGGTTCGCATCGTCGAAGGATCGGTGGACAATACAAAATTGACGTGGGCAAAGGACATAGAAATGGCGGACGAGCGCCTCTCACAAAAACAGCCCTTTTTTCCGGACGTTCGTACCGGAAACGGTTACGACGTGCACTCTTTCGAAGCGGGCAGCGGCGTCATGCTCGCAGGTGTATTCATCGAACACGATCGCAAGCTATCTGGCCATTCGGATGCGGACGTAGCTTTGCATGCACTCACTGACGCCCTCTTGGCGACACGCGGTGCCGGCGATATTGGGACGCATTTCCCCCCCTCCGATCCACAGTGGAAGGGCGCAGCTTCTCAGATCTTCGTTGAACATGCCGTCAAGATCGTCAAGGATGCCGGTGGCAGGATCGCCAATGCCGACATAACCCTGATCTGCGAGGCCCCAAAGGTCGGCCCCCATCGCGAAGCGATGACAGCGGCTTTGTCGAAAATGCTTGGAATTTCGACGGACCGAATTTCGGTGAAGGCTACCACCAACGAAAAACTTGGGTTCATCGGCCGCAAGGAAGGCATCGCGGCGATTGCCACAGCCTCGGTCATCTATCCGGGAGGGCTGCCGGAATGAGCGGGATGATTGCCAAAGCTAAGGCGATTGAAGTTCTTCAGGCTTGCCGGCGACATGGTGTTCTCCTGACTACGGCAGAATCCTGCACCGGCGGCTTGATTGTTGCCTCGCTGACCGACATCGCGGGCTCATCCGACGTGGTAGACCGTGGGTTTGTCACTTATTCCAACAACGCCAAGCACGAGATGATCGGGGTGCCGGCCGAATTGATCGCAAAACACGGCGCGGTATCGAAGGAAGTTGCTCTGTCCATGGCGACCGGAGCGCTTGAGCATTCTAATGCTGGCATTGCGATCTCGGTGACCGGAATTGCCGGGCCAGGCGGCGGAACGGCAGCGAAACCAGTCGGTCTCGTCTGGTTCGGATTGGCGTTCGGGGAAAAGCAACCGGTAGCGACCCGGCGCGTGTTCGATGATCAAGGCCGCGCATCAATTCGAACCGCTGCGGTCAACACTGCTCTTGATATTCTGCTGGAGGCTCTACCTTAAGGGCCATCGACCGATGGTATCAGCAACATCAGAGCACCAAGAGCGGCAATTACAAGACCTGGCCAATTGGCCTTCAGGCCCAAGAAACGCAAACCCCGATGGCGCGGCTCGAGACCCGCAGATTCACCGCGTGAGGAATGGGGCTCGCTCATCCTGCCACGATAGAGCGCAGCGCCTGCCATATATAGAAGCCCGCAAATCACAAGCAGCGCGCCGATAAGCTTGGTCGTTACCATCACAACCTCCTTGTGGATGGTGTAACGGCCTGCGAAACCATTCGTTCCGGTAGAGAACGTCCAAGCTAAACCGCGGGTGCAGAACCCCTGCCATAAATGGCGTCGGCTCGCTTTTCAAATGCTTCGGTGAATTTTCGAAAAGCGATGTCGAACATCGATCCCATCAGGAAGCCAAGCGTTCGGCTCTTGAATTCATAATCGATATAGAACTTCACAGCAGAACGTTCCGGATTTGCGTCCGGGATGAACTGCCAGCGGTTGTCGAGGTAGCGAAACGGGCCATCGATATATTTGGTGATAATGACTTTCTCTTCCGGCTTCAAAAGGACCTGGCTGGTAAAGGTCTCGCGGATCAGCTTGTAGCCGACCGTCATGTCCGCAACCAGCAAGGTTTTGCCATGGCTCTCCTTGCGCGAACGCACCTTCAGGCTTTCACACATTGGCAAGAATTGCGGATAGGTCTCTATATCCGCAACAAGATCAAACATTTGCTCTGCACGATGCAGGACGTTGCGGGTCGTTTCGAACTTCGGCATTCGACTTAGCTTCGACCTGCGTGCAGCGCTTCACGTGCAGCCCTTAGTCTCGCAAAATCCTCACCGGCGTGGTGCGACGAACGCGTCAGCGGGCTCGATGCAACGACAAGGAACCCTTTTGTCCTGGCAATCGTCGCATAGGATTTGAACTCGTCGGGCGTTACGTAGTTCAGCACGGGGTGATGCTTGCGTGTTGGCTGCAGATATTGGCCTATGGTCATGAAATCCACGTCTGCCGAGCGCAGATCATCCATGAGCTGCAGTACTTCGTTCCGTTCTTCGCCTAATCCGACCATGATGCCGGACTTGGTAAAAATTGTCGGATCAAGTTCCTTCACGCGCTGCAACAACCGGATCGAATGGAAATAACGTGCGCCCGGGCGAACCTTGAGGTAGTTGGACGGCACAGTCTCCAGATTGTGGTTGAAAACATCGGGACGTGCGGCGACCACGATTTCAAGAGCGCCTTCCTTGCGCAAGAAGTCCGGCGTCAAAATCTCTATTGTCGTGCCGGGCGAAATACGCCGAATTGCATGGATCACATCGGCGAAATGCTGGGCGCCGCCATCGGCGAGATCATCACGGTCGACTGAAGTGATAACAACGTGCTGCAGGCCCATCTTCAGGACGGCCTTGCCGACATTTTCCGGCTCATTGGGGTCGAGCGTCGTTGGCAGACCCGTCGCCACGTTGCAAAAGGCGCAAGCACGGGTGCAAATTTCACCCATGATCATGAACGTTGCGTGTTTCTTATCCCAGCACTCGCCGATATTGGGACAGCCAGCCTCTTCGCAAACCGTCACGAGGTTGTGCGAGCGCACGATATCACGTGTTTCCGAGTAGCCCTTTGAGACGGGCGCCTTGACTCTGATCCAGTCAGGCTTTTTCAGAATCTCCGAGTCCGGACGATGCGCCTTCTCGGGATGACGAAGCCGCCGCTTTTGATCGATCGTGTCGAGTACCGTTACCATCAAATTGTCCTAGACTAGCTCGCAGGCTTGGCCTTGCCGAAAACCCACAGGATAAGAAGTGCGCCGACTGTCGCGACGATCAAATTTCCAAAGAATCCGTAGAAGTTGAAATCAAGCAGGCCCGCCAGCGTACCGCCGAAAAACGAGCCGGCAATGCCGACGAGAATGTTGGTGAAAAGGCCGTGCTCGCGATTCATCGCCTTTTCGGCGATATAACCAGCGATGAATCCAATCAACAACATTCCAAAGAAACCAACACCGGGCATGCCCATGATACCAACTGGCTGATCCATCTTCTTCTCCGTCATTATCGCTCTGATGCAATCGCAAGGGCGCGGAACACCAAGGCCCATATAGCACCGAAAAGAAAACCACCCAACCCGCAAGCCAGGGTTACGGTCCAGACGCCCGTCCAACCGCTGATCGCGGTTCCGCTGACGGATATGGTGTTGCCTGAAACGAGACTCAAGGCAGAAGGCACAAAGCCGAGCAGAAGACCGATCAGCGTTGACCACTTGAGGATCGTCCAGGAAAGCCTGATCCAGAACCTGCTATCCCTTACAGCGACCAGCTCAGTTCCCTTTCGTTTTCAATGGTGCCGATTTTACTCTCACAAGGAGAGAAACAGTCGACATCAGGCATTCAACACGCGCCCATAGGCATCCAGCACGCTCTCCTTCATCATCTCCGACAAGGTGGGGTGCGGGAACACAGTATGCATCAGTTCTTCTTCAGTCGTCTCGAGATTCATCGCCACGACAAAGCCCTGGATGAGCTCAGTGACTTCCGCACCGACCATATGGGCGCCAATCAATTGCCCGGTTTTCTTGTCGAAGATAGTCTTGATCAGCCCCTGATCCTCCCCGAGGGCGATCGCCTTGCCATTTGCGGCGAACGGGAAGCGTCCGACGCGGATCTCGCGGCCGTTTTCCTTGGCTTTCGCTTCGGTGAGCCCCACCGACGCAACCTGCGGCTGGCAGTAGGTGCAGCCCGGTATCTTGTCCTTTTCGATCGGATGCACGCCAGGGAAATTGGCGATCTTTTCAATGCAGATAACGCCCTCATGTTCGGCCTTGTGCGCGAGCATCGGAGGCCCTGCGACATCGCCTATGGCATAGATGCCGGGCACGCTTGTCTTGCCGTAGCCGTCAACGACGACACAGCCACGATCCGTCTTGATGCCCAAAGCCTCAAGTCCAAGATTCTCGATATTTCCCTGAACCCCGACCGCGGAAATCAGGCGGTCCGCCGCAATCTTCTCAACCTTGCCGTCCTTGGTTTCGACATGAGCGGTGATTGAATTCGCAGCCTTCTCGACTTTCGTCACCTTGGCATCGGTGATGATCTTCATCCCCTGCTTTTCAAACTGTTTCCGAGCGATTGCGGAAATCTCGGCATCCTCAACCGGCATGACGTTGGAGAGAAGTTCGACAACAGTCACTTCCGCACCCATTGTGCGGTAGAACGAGGCAAACTCGATGCCGATAGCTCCAGAGCCCATCACCACAAGGGATTTTGGCATTTCCGGCGGCACCATCGCCTCAAAATAGGTCCAGATCAGTTTGCCATCCGGCTCGATCCCCGGCAGCGCGCGCGGACGGGCTCCTGTAGCGAGAATAATGTGCTTAGCCGAATAAGTTCCCTCACCAAGAGCGTTCTTGGGCAGCGGAGGCTGCGGCTCCATGGGCTTCTTCGAAGACTTCGAGACGACGATTTCACCTGGCTTTGACAGCTTGGCCTCACCCCATATCACATCGACCTTGTTCTTTTTCATGAGGAAGCCGACGCCGGCGTTGAGACGGCCTGAGACGCCACGTGATCGCTGCACCACGGCCTTGACATCAGCGGAAATCTTACCCTCGATGCTTAAACCATAGTCCTTGGCATGCTGGCCGTAATGGAAGATTTCGGCGGAGCGCAGGAGTGCCTTCGTGGGAATGCAACCCCAGTTCAGGCAAATACCTCCAAGATGTTCACGCTCAACGATCGCAGTCTTGAGCCCAAGTTGCGCAGAACGGATGGCGGTAACGTAGCCGCCGGGGCCCGAACCAATGATTATTACGTCGTAATTGTTGGCCAAGACCGTTGTCCTCCTGAACTAAATTTCGAGTATGCCTCGAACGATAGGCGCAATCGCTTTGCCGATTGCCCTTGTGTTATCTGCATCAAGATGTACGCCGTCGAGCGGCGACGTTCTTGCGACCGAACCGGCGTCGAAGAACGCACAATCCGCGAACTCAGCGGCATTCTTGTAGAGTCCAGCGAGCAGGCTTGATTGTTCGACGCCCTGTTCGAACGTTCGCTGGAAGTCCGTGTCGTCTATAGGCGTCAGAGCCGGAGGTGAGATCACAAGAATCTCCGGAATTTGAGCGTCCATTTGATAAGGCGCGGTGCGAACGATTTCGATCAACCGCTGAATACCGCGCTTCGTACCTTGAGCATTGCCGCAGATGAAGTTTTTCATGTCGTTGGTGCCGAGCATGATAATCACCAGGTCGAGCGGAAAATGAGTGCCAAGTACGGTGGTCAGCGTCTTGGCGCCATTGCGTTCAAACCCGGACAAATGATCGTCATAGGCGGTCGTGCGGCCATTGAGGCCATCAGTCACGACGTGAACGTCAGGACCAATCTCGGCCTGAAGCACCATGGGCCAGCGATCGTTGAGCGCGTGGCGGCCCGTGCCATCCGGAATGTACCCCCATGTTAACGAATCTCCATAGCAAAGTATGGTTTTCATGGCGTTTCTCAGACCAGCATGCCCATCGGATTTTCGATGTGACGCTTGAAGGCCTGAGCAAGTTCTGCACCCAGAGCGCCGTCAACGGCACGATGATCGGTCGAAAGCGTCACGGACATTACGGTTGCAACCTTGATCTCGCCCTTCTTGACCACAGCCCGCTCCTCGCCCGCACCAATCGCGAGAATTGTGGCGTGCGGTGGATTGATGATCGCCGCAAAGTCCTTGACACCGAACATGCCCAGGTTGGAAACGGCCGTCGTCCCGCCCTGATACTCCTCAGGCTTGAGCTTGCGGTCACGTGCGCGCTTCGCGAGATCCTTCATTTCGTTGGAAATAGCTGAAAGCGTCTTCTCTTCCGCCCTGCGGATAATGGGTGTGATCAACCCACCGGGAATAGAGACGGCAACTCCGACGTCGGAATGCTTGTGCTTGACCATATTGGCTTCCGTCCACGAGACGTTTGCCTCTGGTACATCGCGCAGTGCCAACGCCATCGCCTTGATGATCATATCGTTCACTGAAAGCTTGTAAGCTGGAACATCACCCTTCTCTGTCTTGCGCATGGGCGAAGCGGCATTGATCTGCGCGCGAAGAGCAAGCAGTGCATCAAGTTCGCAATCGACGGTCAGGTAGAAATGCGGAACAGTCGACTTGGCTTCGAGCAAACGCTTGGCGATAGTCTTGCGCATGCCATCGTGCGGCACCAGCTCGTACGTTCCCTGTTCAAACAGCTTGAGCACGGTGTCATCGGACATTGGCTTGGCAACGGGAGCAGCCGCTGCTGTTGTTGGTGTCGGTCCAGCAAGCGGGGCCGCTTTTGCGCCACCGCCAGAAATAGCCGCCTCGACATCCTTCTTGATGACACGTCCGTGAGGGCCCGAACCAGTCACCGCGCTAAGTTCGATGCCTGCATCCTTGGCGATGCGCCGAGCCAGTGGCGACGAGAATGGGCGTTCACCGGTCTTCGCAGGCGCAGACGTTGTTGTCGGCGCGGGAGCTTTCGGCGCAGCCTCAGTCTTGGGTGCTTCAGGCGCAACGTCCGCTTTCTTTTCTTCCTTCGGCGCTTCCGCCTTGGCAGGAGCGGCACCGCCATCACCCTTGCCAGCCGCGGCAACATCCTCACCCTCACCCGCCAGGATGGCGATCAGTGCATTGACCTTGACACCCTCGGTACCTGCAGGAACAACAATCCTGGCTACAGTGCCTTCATCGACAGCTTCGACTTCCATCGTCGCCTTGTCGGTTTCAATTTCGGCGATCACGTCACCGGACGTGACCTTGTCGCCTTCCTTGACCAGCCATTTCGCGAGGTTGCCTTCTTCCATCGTAGGAGAAAGCGCCGGCATGGTGATATTGATCGGCATATCGGGTTCCTCCCCTTAGGCGGTGTAGGTCACAGCTTTGACGGCGTCGACGATTTCCTGAACGTTCGGCAACGCCAGCTTCTCAAGATTGGCCGCATAAGGCATTGGCACATCCTTGCCGGCGATTGTCAGGATTGGGGCATCGAGATAGTCGAACGCTTGCTGCATGACACGCGTGGCGATTTCCGTCCCAACCGAGGATTGTGGGTAGCCCTCTTCGATTGTGACGCACCGCCCGGTCTTCTTCACCGATTCAATGACAGTCGGGATATCCATCGGCCGAATCGTGCGCAGATCGATGATTTCCGCATCGATGCCGAGCTTGGCGAGTTCCATCTCTGCCTTGACCGTGTAGTTCATGCCAATCCCGAAGGATACGAGTGTCACGTCCTTGCCAGTCTTGTGGATGCGCGCCTTACCGATTGGTAGAACGAAATCGTCCAGCTTGGGTACATCGAATGAATGTCCATAGAGGATTTCGTTTTCGAGGAAGATCACCGGATTTGGGTCGCGAATAGCAGCCTTGAGCAGGCCTTTTGCGTCGGCGGCCGTATACGGCATCACCACTTTCAGGCCGGGAATATGGCTGTACCAGGCAGCATAACACTGCGAGTGCTGGGCAGCGACGCGGGCGGCTGCGCCGCTCGGACCGCGAAATACCATTGGCGCGCCCATCTGGCCACCGGACATGTAAAGCGTCTTGGCGGCGGAATTAATGATCTGATCGATGGCCTGCATGGCGAAGTTGAAGGTCATGAACTCGACGATAGGGCGCAAGCCCGTCATCGCTGCGCCAACGCCGACGCCGGCAAAACCATGTTCCGTGATCGGAGTATCGACAACGCGGCGCGGCCCGAATTCGTCAAGCAGACCCTGCGTGATCTTGTAAGCGCCCTGGTACTCGGCGACTTCCTCACCCATGATGAAGACGTTGGGATCGCGGCGCATCTCCTCGGCCATAGCGTCGCGCAATGCTTCACGAACTGTCGTGGAAACCATCTCTGTTCCGGCCGGAATGTCCGGATCAGCGGCGATCTCGGCCTTCGGTGCGGCGGGAACGGAAGCAGCTGACTTTTCAGGCTCCACGTTCTTCGCAGGCTCCTCTTCCATGTCCGGAGGTGTTGGGGCAGCCGGCGATGCCGCTGGCGCGGCGTCTGCAGCGTCGGCGCTTTCGCCATCGCCTAGCAAGACCGCGATAACCGCATTCACCTTGACATTGTCTGTACCTTCGGGAACCAGGATCTTTCCGAGCGTTCCCTCATCGACAGCCTCCACTTCCATGGTCGCCTTGTCTGTTTCGATTTCGGCAAGCACATCTCCGGAAGTGACCTTGTCGCCTTCCTTTTTCAGCCATTTTGACAGTTTGCCCTCTTCCATGGTCGGTGAGAGCGCTGGCATCAGAATATCTACAGGCATTATCGCGCCTCCCTTAGAGCAGAATGTCGGTGTAAAGCTCGGATGCATCCGGCTCCGGATCGGACTGAGCGAAATCCGCGGCATCAGCCACGATATCGCGAACATCCTTGTCGATCTTCTTCAGGTCATCCTCGGTCGACCATCCGTTTTCGACTAATCGGTGCTTCACCTGCTCGATAGGATCGTGGTCGGAGCGCATCTTCTGCACTTCGTCCTTGGTACGGTACTTCGCGGGATCGGACATGGAATGCCCGCGATAGCGATAGGTCTGCATTTCAAGGATCATGGGCCCCTTGCCCGAACGAGCCCACGCGGTAGCTTCGTCGCCGGCGGCCTTTACAGCCCGCACGTCCATGCCATCGACCTGAATTCCAGGAATGTTGAACGAGATACCGCGTTTTGAGAAGTCGGTCTCTGCCGACGCACGAGACACCGACGTTCCCATGGCATAGCGATTGTTCTCGATAATATAGACAACCGGCAGCTTCCATAGCGAAGCCATGTTGAAGCTTTCATAAACCTGGCCCTGATTGGCAGCTCCGTCGCCGAAATAGGCGAGCGAAACATTGCCATTGTCGCGGTAGCGGTTGGCGAAAGCCAAGCCGGTTCCGAGAGACACCTGCGCGCCAACAATCCCGTGTCCGCCGTAGAAATGTTTCTCCTTCGAGAACATGTGCATAGAGCCACCCTTGCCCTTGGACAAGCCGCCGCGGCGCCCGGTAAGCTCGGCCATGACCCCGCGTGGACTCATGCCGCAAGCCAGCATATGGCCGTGATCACGATAGCCGGTAATGACCTGGTCACCTTCCTTCAGCGACAACTGCATTCCGGTAACGACGGCCTCCTGGCCGATATACAGGTGGCAAAAACCACCGATAAAGCCCATGCCATAGAGCTGGCCGGCCTTTTCTTCAAAACGGCGGATCAGCAGCATGTGCCGATAGGCTTCTAGCTCTTGGTCCTTACTGAACTGTATGGGTTTTGGTGCTTTGATAGCAGAGGTCTGCGCAGAACGCGCAGGGCTTTTTTTCGCCCTCGTGGCCATTTCTCACTCCCTGTGATTTGGTCGCACGAGAATAGCAGCAGGTTCGCAAGTTACAATACGCAGAATCGAATAAGAGCTATGCAAATAAACCGTTCAAATTAAACACGAAAACACCTGTTAACTACATTTCAGTTAATAGCTAAATCACCGGAGCCACGCATTATTGTGACTTCGTCGGGACGAGATACGTTCAATCCCCTGCGGGCCTGTTCGTCTAACATATCCTTCTCGATGGTGCCATCATGCATAAGTCGGACCTGGCGTTCAAGCTCGGAACGCGTCGCCTTGACCGCCTCGAGTTGCGCCTGGAGCAACAGGGTCTGCTCCTGCAATTTGATTGTGGAATAGAGTCCGTACTCGCCATGATAGGCATGAAAACCGAAGTAGGCAAAAAACAGGGTGGCGAGAAGCGGCACGATCAAGCGCCCGCGCTTGGTTTTTCGTCTCTGTTTTGTCCACATGGGAATGTCCGGATTGCCAGGGTATCAGGCCGTTATGGTCCGATTTGTCGTGACATCCATAAAACATTGTTTTGCTTAACAGGCGATTACCGCAACTCAAACGGGCACTGGTAACTCTCCCCCCATTGTGGGGGAGAGTTAGTCAGCGCCAGTTTCTTCGACAATTCTCAAAGAAAGCGGAAAATACCGCGGCCAGCATAGCTCGCCTGCGGTCCCAGCTCCTCCTCGATGCGGATAAGCTGGTTGTACTTCGCAACCCGGTCCGAGCGTGCAAGGGAACCGGTCTTGATTTGCCCGCAATTGGTCGCAACGGCGAGATCGGCAATAGTGGTGTCTTCGGTTTCACCGGAGCGATGCGACATGACTGCGGTGTAGGCAGCACGATGTGCGGTATCCACAGCGTCGAATGTTTCGGAAAGCGTTCCGATCTGATTGACCTTGACGAGAATCGAGTTCGCCACGCCCATCTTGATACCGTCACGCAAGCGGGCAGAGTTAGTGACGAACAGATCGTCGCCAACGAGCTGGCACTTGTTGCCGACCAGTTCTGTGAGATATTTCCAGCCGTCCCAGTCATCTTCGGCCATGCCATCTTCAATGGTGATGATTGGATAATCGGCGGCCAGCTTGGCAAGGTACTTCGCCTGCGTCTTTGGATCGCGCGATTTCTTCTCGCCTTCGTAGGCATAGTTGCCGTCTTTGAAGAACTCGGTGGCAGCGCAATCAAGACCAAGAGCAATCTCTTCGCCTGGCTTGAACCCTGCTTTTTCAATCGACTCCATGATGAAGTCCAGAGCATGCTGTGCCGTTTTCAAGTTCGGCGCAAAGCCACCCTCGTCGCCAACATTGGTATTGTGACCTGCATCCTTCAAACGCTTTTTCAGCGTGTGGAATACTTCGGAGCCATAACGAACTGCCTCAGCAAAGCTGGACGCGCCGACCGGCAAGATCATGAATTCCTGGAAATCGATTGGATTGTCGGCATGGGCACCGCCGTTGATGATGTTCATCATAGGAACAGGCAATACATGGGCGCTCGGACCACCGAGATAGCGATAAAGCGGCAGGCCTGAGGCTTCAGCGGCGGCCTTGGCCACGGCGAGTGATACGCCAAGAATTGCGTTGGCACCCAGGCGGCTCTTGTTCGGCGTACCATCGAGGTCAATCATAGTCTGATCGATGTGGATCTGGTTTTCAGCTTCCATACCGCCGATAGCATCGAACAATTCGCCATTGACCGCATCGACCGCCTTCTCGACGCCCTTGCCGAGATAACGCGTTCCACCGTCGCGTAATTCTACTGCCTCATGCGCACCGGTAGACGCGCCGGAAGGAACGGCTGCACGGCCCCGGAAACCGTCTTCAAGAATGACATCGACCTCAACAGTCGGATTCCCGCGGCTATCCAGAATTTCACGGCCAATAATATCTACAATAGCAGTCATGGGGCATTCCCTTTCAATGAGCATTAAGCCTTGGGCTGGCCACTGAATAGCGAATGAACATGACAAGGAAAATCCCCACGGGGGCGAATTGTAGGTCAAAACAGAAAAAAGGCCGCCTGGTGGCGGCCTTGTCTCACCGATTTTCGATCCTTAGGCTGCTATATCGTTGTAGTACGTGAACGACCGGTCCCGAGCCTGACCATCGTTCTCGGTCAGTTCCGAAATGCCGTAAGCGGGCGCCTGTTCCAACTGCTCCCGGGTGAATGGAACGACATAGCCGCCAGTTGCCTCGTCATAGTCCAATAGTTTCCATGGCACGGGGTGGTACTTTTCTCCAACTCCGAGAAAACCACCAAATCCGACGACGCCAAACATGATGGAGTCCGACGTCTTGTCGAGCATCACATCTTCGATTTCGCCGATTTTTTCCCCCGTGCTATTATACACGTTGGTACCTATGACGCGGGAAGCCCGGATCGCTTTGGTATGTCCTGATGTGGTCGGCATTTGTTTGCTCCTTATCCCGTTTCCATACAGTAATAATGAGCGAACCTCCGTCAGAGTTGCATAAAAACTGAGTTTTTTGCCAACGAGACTTCAACCCGCCTTGGCTATGCGGTCAAACTCGAGGAGCTTCTCGAGGAGCCGTGGCATTTGGGCCAACGGCACCATATTCGGACCATCGGACGGGGCGTTATCCGGATCCTGGTGTGTCTCGATGAACACACCCGCAACACCCACTGCCACCGCTGCCCGTGCGAGCGTTTCCACGAACTCGCGCTGTCCGCCTGATGAGCCCCCCTGTCCGCCCGGCTGCTGCACCGAATGCGTAGCATCGAAGATCACCGGGGCGCCGAAACCTGCCATGATGGGCAGCGAGCGCATATCCGACACCAGCGTATTGTAGCCGAACGAAGCACCACGCTCCGTTACCATCACATTGGGATTGCCGCTCTCCGTAACCTTGGCAACGACATTCTTCATGTCCCAAGGCGCGAGGAACTGGCCCTTCTTGATATTGACGACCTTGCCGGTCTTGGCTGCGGCGATCAGAAAGTCGGTCTGGCGGCACAGGAACGCGGGGATTTGCAAGACGTCGACGACTTCGCCGAGAATGGCGCATTGCTCTTCCGTATGAACGTCGGTCAATGTCGGCAGACCGAGTTCTTTGCGGATATCCGCAAAGACCGGCAGCGAGTTTTCCAGGCCGAACCCGCGCCGGCCAGTCAGCGATGTACGATTTGCCTTGTCGAAACTCGATTTGTACACAAGGCCGATACCAAGCTGTCCAGTCAGCTCTTTCAGGGCCCCAGCCATGTCGAAGGCGTGCTGACGGCTTTCCATCTGGCAAGGGCCAGCGATCAGGGACAATTGGCCAGTGTTGGAAAACGCAACATTGCCTGCGGAAACGGTGGAGTTTAGGGACATCAGGAGGCCTCAAATGCGATGGCGGCGCCCTGACCTGGTGCCTTATGCACAATCAGACGGGAACCACGCTTTTCGTACGGGATATTGTTGGTCATGAGCAAGGTTTCAACCGCAGCGATATCGCGGACCGCCAGCACAAACGCCTGCAGGCGCAAACCACGCTCATTTTCGGACGCCTCGATACCGAAGAACGAACGCAAGCCTTGTGGCGTCAACACCGCAACATTGGCAGTTGCCGATCGCACATCCATACCAAAGGAGTGCGCGGTAACGTCGCGCTGATTGACGACTTCCTGTAGCAGATACTGGAAATCGGTCGGATTAACCTCCGAGAGGACAATTTCACGCAGCTCAAATACACCATTCTTGTGGGTCTGCAGCGCCGCGCGATCAACCTTGGGCGTGTTCAATCGCTGGCAAGTGAAAAAGAAGGCGTCAGGGGCGCGCAGATCGGCCGCGAACGCGAGACGGAAACCAGCTATGTCCTCTTTCCCGTCCGGACTCGTAAATGGTCGAAAGAAATCAAGGATATTTCCTGCGGAAATGCCGGCTTTGGTGAACGCCTCGTGATCGCCGGTCGCGTCATGTGTACCCATGACAAGAGCGGAGAAACCCTCGTCTCCGTTACGAAAACGGTAAGCCTGATCCCTTGCGACGAAGACATTGCCGTTCCGCGCCTCTTCTTCGCACATCTCACGCTGACTGACTGCCAAGAGTTCGAGAAAGCTGCCGTCGCCTAAGAAAACACACACGTTCTCCGTGCCAAATGGGTGCTTACCAACGGGCGCTACGGTGAAGCCCAAGCACTCCAACCGGGCACGCGCGCTATCGAGGCCAGCAGTGGGCAGGACCAGATGGTCGACAGGACGCGGGGTGCGAGGTGCAGTGATCGTCATGGCGCCCGCTTCTTCCTTCTCCGTCGCTTCGCTCAGTCCTCCTCGACGGGAGGAGGACGAGGGATAGGATCCTAGACCAGCCTGTTCTGTGCCATCGCCGCATTGATGAACGAGGCAAACAGAGGGTGCGGTTCAAACGGGCGCGATTTCAGTTCCGGGTGGTATTGAACACCGATAAACCAGGGATGGTCGGGGTACTCGATGGTTTCCGGCAACACGCCATCCGGCGACATGCCGGAGAAGACCAGTCCGCAATCCTCAAGCCGCTCCTTGTAGTCTATATTCACCTCGTACCGATGACGGTGGCGTTCCGAAATGTCCGTTGATCCGTAGATATCGGCAATGTGCGTGCCTGATTTGAGCAGAGCCTCGTAAGCGCCAAGACGCATCGTTCCGCCAAGATCTCCAGACTTCGCCCGCTTTTCCAGCATGTTCCCCTTCAGCCATTCCGTCATCAGGCCGACAACAGGTTCGCTCGTCGGGCCGAATTCGGTCGAGGATGCCTTCTCCACGCCAGCAAGCGACCTCGCGGCCTCTATCACCGCCATCTGCATGCCAAAACAAATACCGAAATAAGGCACCTTCTTTTCGCGGGCAAACTTCGCTGCAAGAATCTTGCCTTCGGACCCGCGTTCGCCAAAGCCTCCCGGCACGAGAATCCCGTGCACCTTCTGCAGGTAGGGAGCCGGGTCCTCCTGTTCGAAGATTTCCGATTCTATCCAGTCGAGATTGACCTTCACCTTGTTGGCCATCCCGCCGTGATGAAGCGCCTCGATCAGCGACTTGTAAGCGTCCTTGAGGCCCGTGTATTTACCGACGATAGCGATTGTGACTTCGCCTTCGGGATTGTGAATACGCTGGCTGACCTCGTCCCATCGCTCCATTCGTGGCTTGGGCGCTGGATCGATACCGAAGGCGGCAAGCACCTCGGAATCAAGGCCCTCCTTGTGGTAGGCCATCGGCACATCGTAGATTGTGTCCACGTCAAGCGCCTGAATAACCGCCGAAGCGCGGACGTTGCAGAACAGAGAAAGCTTGCGCCGTTCTGACTCCGGGATTTCGCGATCAGCCCGGATCAAGAGGATGTCCGGCGCAATGCCGATCGAACGCAATTCCTTCACCGAATGTTGCGTCGGCTTCGTCTTGAGCTCACCGGCGGCCGGGATATACGGCATCAAGGTCAGGTGGATATAGACGGCAGTGCCGCGTGGCAGATCGTTGCCCAATTGGCGAATTGCCTCAAGGAACGGCATAGCTTCAATATCGCCGACGGTTCCTCCGATTTCGCAAAGCACGAAATCATAATCCTCGTTGCCATCGACAATGAAGGTTTTGATCTCGTCGGTTACGTGTGGAATCACCTGGACCGTTGCGCCGAGGTAATCGCCGCGACGTTCCTTTTCGATGATGTTACGATAGATGCGCCCTGTGGTGATGTTGTCCTGCTTGTTGGCGGGACGCCCCGTGAAGCGTTCGTAATGACCAAGATCAAGGTCAGTTTCAGCGCCATCATCGGTCACAAAGACTTCGCCATGCTGATATGGCGACATCGTGCCGGGGTCAACGTTAAGATAAGGATCGAGCTTGCGAATCCGTACGCGGTATCCACGAGCCTGGAGGAGTGCCGCCAAGGCGGCAGCAGCGATGCCTTTTCCGAGGGAAGAAACCACGCCGCCAGTGATGAAAACATATCGGGCCATGGGCTTATCTCGTTAGTCCTTTGCAAGTGATTTGGCCACAAAAAAATCGGCTGGAAAGCCGTTTTCCCCGTTCCAATCCATTTTCATTTCAAACAAAACGGCCAGACGCAAAGTCTGGCCGTTCGAAAAAGCATGAAGCTAATTGTTACAGAACAATGACTTCCGTGCCGATGGTAACGCGATTGTAGAGATCGATTACGTGATCATTGACCATGCGGAAGCAGCCGTTGGAGGCGGAACTTCCGATGCTCGATGGGACGATAGTGCCATGGATGCGGATATGCGTGTCCTTGTTGCCCTGCGACAGGTAAAGTGCACGTGCACCGAGCGGATTGCCCGGCCCGCCATCCATGCCGTTTTCGTACTTGGCATAGTGAGCTGGTTCACGTTCAATCATTTCTTTAGTGGGAATCCAGCGCGGCCACTCGCGCTTGGTCTGGACGACCGCCGTACCTTTGAACTCAAGGCCTTCCTTGCCAACTGCAATACCATAACGGCGCGCCGTGAACGAACTCTGGACCAGGTAGAGGAACTTTGCCTTCGGGTCGATCACGATCGTACCGGGCCTATAGCCGCTAAACTCGACGTCCTGCGGCATGTATTTCGGGTCGATCCCATACTTGTTCTTGTTTTTCACCGGCTGCGCAGGTTTGCGGACTTCGGCAACCTTGACGGGTTGCGCAACTGCCGCGGCTTCGACCTCATCGCTACCGCCGCCGAAAGGATTCAGGATTTTCTTGAGAATTGGCTCGGCAGATGCCGGGCCGGTTATTGCCAGAAGTGACATTCCGATGAGCAGTGTGCGACGTGACAGCATAGTTTAAAGTTCCCGCAGAGATTGCATAACGCTATCAGCAGCGTATGCGAGGCCCGAGGCCAATCTGAATATCGCGATATCCGAAGAGCAGTTTGTTCTCAATGCAAATCGCCGTGAAGAACAGCACGGATTGATTGTTCACATCAAAGGGTTGCGCAAGCGCAACACCTTCTACCCTATTGCCTCGACAAAACCGCCGGAAGCACGAATTACTGAGAATTCGGGACCGGATTGGCAGGCTGCGCCGGAGTGACAGGCGCAGTCGGCGCGGGCGTCGATTCTGGCGCGGCTGTACCCGGCGCTGTCGAACCTGCGGCCGGGGGCGCAGCTGGAGCGTTTCCTGCTGGCGGCGTTGCATTATTCGAGGATGGACCGCCGAGCTGGTTGAGAATGCCTCCACCTGCCGGAGCTTGCTGGCCGGCGGGCTGACTGCCCGTCGTTGCCGGAATGCGGTTGAGAATATCAGTCGGATTTTCACCGTATCTGGCCATGATGCCAAGTGCGAGCGAAGTGATAAAAAAGCCCGTAGCAAGAATAGCCGTCGCCCGGGTCAGCACGTTCGCAGCGCCGCGCGCCGTCATGAAGCCCGAGCCGCCGCCGATCCCGAGACCACCACCTTCAGAGCGCTGCATAAGCACGACCCCGACGAGGGCAAGTACAATCAGAAGATGTATGACAATGACAACGGTTTGCATGTGTATTTTCTGCTTTCTAGGGGTCGGACGCGGCTCTTTACACCGTATCAGCCGATAAACCAAGCCCGTACGGCGACAGATTTCCAGTCGCCGGAGCGGTCACCATCGACCTTCATAGCGAATGGTATGCTTCACAGATGGCGAGGAAGTCCGCGGCTTTCAAGCTTGCGCCTCCCACGAGAGCACCGTCGACGTTTTCGACGCCCAGGAGTTCGACCGCATTGGCTGGCTTCACGGATCCGCCATAGAGTATCCGCATTCTCTCGCCGTCCGCACCTAAACGCCTGGTCAAGGTGGATCGGATCGATGCATGTACTTCGCGTACATCGGCAGCCGTCGGCGTCAGACCCGTTCCGATCGCCCAGATTGGCTCATACGCGACAATGGTGTTAGACGCGCTAGCGCCATCGGGGACAGAACCGGCCAGCTGTCCGCCGATTATTCCAAGCGTGGAGCCAGCCTCGCGTTGCGCTTCCGTCTCTCCAATGCAAATGATCGCGATCAGCCCGGCATCCCAGGCGGCCCTAGCCTTCGCATTGATCATGTTGTCGGTTTCGCCATGATCGGTCCGACGCTCGGAGTGGCCGACGATGACGTGAGATGCACCTGCATCTTTGAGCATGTCCGCCGAGATGTCTCCGGTATGCGCGCCAGATCTCTTGGCGTGGCAATCCTGACCGCCGATGTTCAAGGCCTCACCACTGACAGACTGGGCAGCCCGGAACACGAGCGTCGCCGGGACACAGATCAGGGCGTCGATCTTCCCACCTATCGCAGAGTTCGGGCGGTTGACGATGGTGCGCAACTCGTCCAGAGAATCTCCCGTCCCGTTCATCTTCCAATTACCAGCAACAAGTGGACGGACATCTGGGGTCATGGGGCGTTCCTCGGTCGATTGATCGGCAATTTCGCGGCAATTGTTTGCCTGACTAGCAAATTCACTCCATAAAGCAATCGACACAAGCCTTCCATGACGCTATTCCCCTGTGAATTCAAACAAGCCTCTTGACTGATACGGTGACTTTTAATGCTCGACTCTCTCCGCAACCTCGCAAGGACTTGGGTGGTCAAGGTGCTCATGGGCCTTCTGGTGATCAGCTTTGCCGGATGGGGTGTTTCCAATACGATCCTCGGCGCCATCGGCGGTAACGCGGCCATTCGCGCGGGACATTCCGAAGTCTCGCCGGTTGATTATCGCCTGGCTTATGATCGCCAGCTTGCGGCATTGTCGCAACGCTTTGGCCAGCGTTTGACGCGTGAACAGGCCGATGCCATAGGAATTGGTCATCAAGTCCAAGGGCAGCTCGTTGCAGGCGTTGTCCTTGACGAACAGGCGCGCACCATGTCGCTCGGTCTGTCCAAGGATCGGCTGGCCCAGCTTGCGGCTGAAGATCCGGCATTTCAGGGTGCCGATGGGCGCTTCAACCCTGCACAATTTGATATGGTCCTGCGCAACGCCGGCATGAGCCCGCAAAACTACCTCGACAATCGTGCGCAAGTCGCCCGGCGCCAGCAGATCGTCGAAGCGGTGGCTGATGGTGTAAAGGCGCCCGACACGCTGCTTAAGGCGGTTGCCCTCTACAAGGGCGAGTCCCGCACGATTGATTATGTCGCCATGCCGAAAAGCTTTGTCAGCGACATCGCCGATCCAAGTGATGCTGAGTTGAAGAAATATTTCGACGCGAACAAGGAAGTTTATGGGGCGCCACAATACCGCAAGGTCAGCTATGTCAAACTTGAACCAAAGGACATCGCGAACCCTGCTTCGGTGACGCCCGAGGAGATCAAGGCGGAATACGACAAGAATATTGCCCGCTATTCAACACCGGAAACCCGTACGATCGAGCAGCTGACCTTCGCCAACGACGAGGCAGCCAAATCAGCACATGACAAAATCGTCGCAGGAACGAGCTTTGACGACATCGTCAAGGCTGAAGGCAAGACGGCGGAAGATGTACGTCTTGGAACATTCCCCAAGACCGCTCTTCCCGACCAGTCGATAGCGGATGCGATCTTTTCTATTCCGGCAAACGGCGTGAGTGACGTGCTGAAAGGGGCATTTGGCCCTGTTCTGGTTCGAGTAACCGCGACTACCCCTGCAGTCATCAAACCGCTGGCGGAAGTCGAGAACGAAATCCGCGAAACAATCGCGCTGACGCAGGCTGCCAACGTCATCACCGAGGTACACGACGCTTACGAGAACGCGCGCGCCGACGGAGCCAGCATGGCGGAGGCCGCGGCAAAACAGAATCTTAAAGTGGTAACGATCGACGCTGTCGATGCCAGCGGTCGCGGACCGGATGAGAAGGAGTTTCCAGACCTTCCCTTTGACGACAACCAGCTGGCGGCGATATTTCAGGCAGATGTCGGATTTGACAATGAGCCGTTCAGCCTCGGCACAAACAGCTATCTCTGGTACGACGTTGACAGCGTAACCCCTGCACGCGAACGCCCGCTTGAAGAAGTAAAACCTCGCGTTATCGCGGCTTGGAAGGCTGTCGAAGCCGAGAGGCGTCTCAATGAGAAGGCGGAAGAGGTTCGCAAACGCGTTGCCGGGGGAACGTCGCTCGATGACATCGCGTCGGAGTTCAAATTTACCAAGGATACGAAACGCGGCATTACACGGCAGAGCAAGGACGCCGATCTTGGCGAAGGGGGCGTCGCGGCAATCTTTGATGGACCAGAGGGACTTGTAGGTGTAACGGAATCCGCATCCGACGGATCGAAATTGATCTTCAAGGTCACTGAAGCTATCGAGCCCGCAAATGTCGGACCCGAAACCCTGACCAGTGTGGAAAAGGATGCCTTCGGCTCCCGTATCGCCGATGACCTGCTGGACCAGCTCGTTGCACAATTGCAAACGGTTTATCCGGTCTCGATCAATCAGACAGTCATCAATCAGGCACTTGCACGTTAGGTCAAAGAGAACATGGCTGACTTGAAGCGTTTCATCGGCATCGCGGCGGCGGGGAAGGCGCTCTCGCAGGGGGAAGCCGTGGAGGCCTTCGACATCATGATGTCCGGTCAGGCAACGCCGGCGCAAATCGGCGCCCTCCTCATGGCGTTGCGGGTACGCGGCGAGAACATCGATGAGATCAGCGGTGCTGTTTCCGCCATGCGCTCCAAGATGCTCAGGGTTGTCACATCGGCCGATGCCATAGACATTGTCGGCACTGGCGGCGACCAGTCCGGCTCCTACAATGTGTCGACTTGTGCTGCCTTTGTTGCTGCCGGAGCCGGTGTGCCGGTTGCCAAGCATGGCAATCGCGCGCTTTCGTCGCGTTCCGGTGCGGCCGATACGCTGGCGGCACTGGGCATCAACATCGAGATCAGCCCGGAACTGATTGCCACCTGTATCGAACAGGCTGGAATCGGTTTCATGTTCGCCCCCATGCATCACCCGGCAATGAAGCATGTCGGACCTGCCCGCGTTGAACTTGGTACCCGCACCATCTTCAATCTGCTTGGACCGTTGACCAATCCCGCAGGCGTAAAACGCCAGCTCGTTGGCGTCTTCGCTCCCGAATGGGTCGAACCGATTGCTCATGTCCTGAAGAAGTTGGGATCCGAGGCCGTCTGGGTCGTCCATGGCGATGGTCTGGACGAGATCACCACAGCGGGCGTGACCAAAGTTTCAGCCCTCGAAAACGGAAACGTGCGCTCGTTCGAGATCGACCCGGAATCTTTTGGCCTGCGCCTCGTCAATCCGGACGATTTGAAAGGCGGGACAGCTGACGAGAACGCCGTCTCACTGCTTTCGGTCCTCGACGGCGCGCACGGCGCTTATCGAGACATCACCTTGTTCAATGCTGGTGCCGGGCTTGTAATTGCGGGCGTGGCAGCCGATCTCAAGGTGGGTATCGAAATGGCCGCGCATTCGATCGACAGCGGTGCTGCGCGAAATGTTCTGAGGAAGCTCGTACATGTCTCCAACAGTGAGGCGCTTTGACCATGGTTGATATCCTTCGCAAGATCGAGTCCTACAAGCGCGAGGAAATTGCTGCAGCGAAGGCGCGTGTTCGACTTGATGAGCTGAAGGCACAAGCACTGGATCAGGAGCCACCACGAGGATTCGTTTCCGCCTTGCAGGACAAGCGTGCTGCTGGACAATTTGCTCTTATCGCCGAAATCAAGAAGGCTAGCCCATCGAAAGGCCTGATACGACCGGATTTTGATCCTCCATCATTGGCAAAGGCCTATGAGACAGGCGGCGCGGCATGCCTTTCCGTGCTTACCGATACGCCGTCTTTTCAGGGCGCTCCGGAATATCTGAAAGCTGCGCGGGCCGCGACAAGGCTGCCCGCCTTGCGCAAGGATTTTCTGTTCGACACCTATCAGGTCTATGAAGCGCGTAGTTGGGGCGCCGATTGCATTCTGATCATCATGGCGAGCGTGACCGATGATGCGGCGAAAGCGCTTGAAGAGGCAGCGCTCGAGACCGGCATGGACGTGCTTGTCGAAGTGCACGATGAGGCAGAGCTCGAGCGCTCATTGAAGCTGAATTCGCCGTTGCTGGGCATCAACAATCGTGATCTGCGTACTTTCAGCGTGGATCTTGCCGTTTCAGAACGACTGGCGAGAATGGTGCCCTCCTCCAAACTTCTCGTCAGTGAGAGCGGTGTTTTCACCAATGCCGATTGCCACAGGCTTGCCAAATGCAACATCGGCACATTCCTTGTAGGCGAAAGCCTCATGCGCCAGGACGACGTTGCGACGGCGACCAAAACCCTGTTGCAAGGCGAAGAAAACCAGACTGACGCGGCATGACAAGATCAAAGCTTACGCACCTTGACGAGACCGGCGCTGCCCACATGGTCGACGTCGGTGGCAAAGCTGAAACGGACCGGGTCGCAGTGGCTGAAGGCTCAGTAAGAATGCGCCCCGAAACGCTGGCCCTCATCAAAGCTGGCGATGCTGCCAAGGGTGACGTCATTGGAACTGCGCGGATTGCCGGCATCATGGCAGCGAAAAAGACCCATGATCTTATTCCGCTTTGTCATCCTCTCCTGCTGAGCAAGATTTCGATCGATATAGAAGCCAATGAGGCACTGCCGGGGCTGCACGTGGTGGCAACCGTAAAACTGACCGGCAAAACCGGTGTTGAGATGGAAGCGCTCACCGCAGTCTCCGTCGCGTGCCTGACCATCTACGACATGGCGAAGGCTGCCGACAAGGGAATGATAATTCAGGACATTCGACTCTTGCAGAAAACTGGCGGAAAATCCGGCGACTGGTCGGTTGCGGCGAGCGAGAAGTAGCATGACGGGACTTCTGCCGGTTGACGAGGCACTAAGGCGCATAATTGCCAGCGCACAAACCGCTGAAGTCGAAACGGTCCCGCTCGCCACCGCTGGCGGCCGCGTCCTTGCTGCTGATTTGCTTGCAAAACGTCAACAGCCACCCTTTGCAGCCTCAGCAATGGACGGTTACGCTGTTAGAGCCGCCGACGTGGTGAACGTTCCGGTTTCGCTGCGGCTGGTTGGGCAATCTGCAGCGGGCCACGCATTTTCCGGTGTCTTGAACGCCGGCGAAGCGGTTCGCATTTTCACAGGCGCCCCTGTTCCCGAAGGCGCCGACAGCGTGGTTGTTCAGGAGAATACTGTTGCCGGAGACGGCGAGGTCAGCATTGCTCAAACCATTGCATTCGGCAGGAACATCCGGAAGGCCGGTCTCGACTTCGACGAAGGTGATCTGCTGCTTCGGGCCAAACGAGTTCTGGATCCGGCTGCGCTCGCGCTCGCTGCCGCAGCTGATCACCCCACGATCGATGTGGTCCGGAAGCCACGCGTTGCCATTCTTGCAACCGGCGACGAGTTGGTCATGCCGGGTGAAAAGTATAGGCCCGATCAGATTATTTCTTCCAACAGCTTTGGTCTGGCACAGATCATACGTCAGGCCGGAGGCCACCCGATTGACATCGGGATTGCCGAGGATCGTCTTGATGCTCTGAGTGATGCGCTCGATCGGGCCTTGAATGCGAATGCAGATATCCTTGTGACCCTTGGCGGCGCTTCAGTCGGTGATCACGATCTCGTCAAGCCTGCGCTTGCAGCAAAGGGCATGGAGCTCGATTTTTGGAAGATCGCTCTGCGGCCCGGCAAGCCGCTGATGTTTGGGCGGTTGCAGGACATGAAGATTTTGGGTCTACCCGGCAATCCGGTTTCAAGCCTGATTTGCGCTCATATATTCTTGATGCCGTTAATCCACGCCATGCTTGGATTGCCCCATGTCCAGGATCTTCGCCCCGCGCTGCTTGCAACAGATATGGGCGCCAATGATCAGCGTCAGGATTATGTTCGTGCCCGCATTACGAAAGCGCCCGGGGGGCACCTCGTTGCAACACCATTTCCTGTGCAGGACTCGTCCATGTTGAAATTCCTGGCAGAGGCAAACGGCCTGATCGTACGGGAACCGCACGCAGCAGCGGCCACGGCTGGATCGACATGCGACGTGATGATGCTACGCTGATCCAAGGCGATGTTCCCGGCGATCGACCTCGGTTACGGTAGCAAGGTCAATAGCTCTCTGCAGCTTGGCCGCGTGACGAAATGAGGGCTCTAGTGTCCGGCCCTGCCCCACAGCTTCGGCGAAGCGCTGATAGTTCGTGGGAACCGGCTCAGCTTCCATCTCCTTCCAGCTGGCGGTCTCAATGTCGTCGCCGAGGCAGATGAACAGTTTCGATCCGTCGTGCCGGTGCTGTATCTCGAATGAACCCTTGTCGCCATAGACCCGCAGGCGCAGTTCGTTCACGTGCCCGGTGGCCCACCGGCTGGAATGGACGACGCCGAGAGCACCATTGGTGAAGCTCACCGTCATGGTGAAACTGTCATTGGCGTCGAGTTGATATTCTCCGATCCGGTTGCCATCGGCCTTGTCGAAGGCCTTAAGCCGGCAAAAGACCTCGTCAATTTCGGTGTCCGTAGCGAAGACGACAAAGTCCAGGATGTGTACACCGACGTCCCCGAGCGTACCATTCGATCCATGCTGCTTCGACAGGCGCCAAAGCCACTGGCTTTCGGTGCGCCAATCGCCCCAGACCTTCGACACGAGCCAGCTCTGGAGGTAGGACGCCTCCACATGCCGGATTTTCCCCACCTGACCGCTGGTCACAAGAAGGCGCGCGGTCTGCAATTGTGCAACGTTGCGATAGGTGAGATTGACCATTCCCACCAGGTTGGACGTCTCTGCCGTCTCCGCCATTTCCATGGCGTCTTGATAGTTGGTCGCCAATGGCTTCTCACAAAATACATGCTTATTGGCAGCTAGGCACTTCATGGTCGTGGAGTGATGCGCACCGTCCGGCGTCACATTGGCGACGGCATCGAAATCGCCCCACGCAAGTGCATCTTCGAGCGATGTGAAGGCCCGCTCGAACGAGTACTTGTCCCGAAAGGCCTCTGCCCTGACCTTGTCGATGTCAACGGCTCCGGCCAGGGTAACCCCTTCGATCTCGATGAAGTTTCTGGCGTGGGCATTAGCCATATGCCCGGTGCCAAGAATGAGTAAACGCATCAACGCAAGCCTTCCTCACCGGATTCATGCAGACTGCCGCCACGTGCAGTTATTGGTTCCAGCGCCTTTTCCACCGGTACATTCGGTGCTTTCGTAATATCCGCAAAGCGCAACGGATTATAGGCCCAGTTCACCGCGTTTCGCAGCACAAGACCCACTGTTTCGTCGTGGTAGGTTGGGTAGGTCTCATGCCCGGGACGGAAGTAGAAGACGTTGCCGGCTCCCCTGCGATAGGTGAGTCCGGAACGGAACACCTCTCCCCCCTGGAACCAGGATACGAATACGGTTTCGAGCGGTTCCGGCACGGAGAACGGCTCCCCATACATTTCCTCGTTTTCGAGTTCGAAATATGCAGGCAATCCTTTGGCGATGGGATGTCCCGGATTGACCACCCAGATACGCTCCCTCTCACCCGCTTCACGCCAGTTCAGGGCGCAGGGTGATCCCATCAGCATTTTGAATATCTTCGAGAAATGTCCCGAATGCAGGACGATCAAGCCCATGCCTTGCCAAACATGCTTGGCAACGCGCTCTACGATTTCGTCTGCAACGTCACGATGCGCACGATGTCCCCACCATAGGAGAACATCGGTTTCTTCCAAAGTCTTCTCCGTCAAACCATGTTCCGGTTCCTGGAGAGTAGTGGTTCTGACGCTCAGATTTTTGTCGGGTGCCAATAGGCTGGCGATCTGGTTGTGCATGCCTTCAGGATAGATATCGGCAACAGTCTTGTTGACTTGTTCATGGACGTTCTCGCCCCAGATAAGCGTGCGAATTGCCATTAGTCTTTCCTTGTTTATCGTATTGGGAGGGATCGGGCGGGGCGACCCGACCGATCGAAGCGATGTACGTTATTGTTAACGGGTGCGACTTGGAGCAGTTCCCTCACTTGTAGATTTGCCGGGTGCATCTTGGCGGGGAGCTTGGCATTTTCAAGACGTGTCGCGCCCGTGTGCTGCCCTTGCCAGTTTCAGCCCGAAGCGATGTTCTTGTCCGCTGTTTTGTTCCCGATTAATCGTCGCCCCTCCACCAGCGTATGCACCAGATATTAATCCTTGTAGAACACAAATGGAACAGATAGTGTTTGTTCTGGTTTTGTTTTTCCGATTCCACGCAAAGGATCGCCGATGCTTACGCGCAAACAACATGAACTCCTGCTCTTCATTCATGAGCGTCTGAAGGAGACTGGCATTCCCCCTTCGTTCGACGAGATGAAGGATGCGTTGGATCTGGCGTCCAAATCCGGCATCCATCGCTTGATCACGGCTCTAGAGGAGCGCGGTTTCATTCGTCGGCTCGCGAACCGGGCACGGGCGCTGGAAGTCCTGCGCTTGCCCGACTCCATAGCCCCAGGTCTCAACGCGCAGAGAAAATTTTCGCCGAGCGTCATCGAGGGTAGCCTTGGCCGAAATCCCGTTCCGCCGCGACAGCCGCGGCAGACCGATCAGCCGGATGTTGCTGGCGTCATCAGTATCCCGGTCATGGGGCGCATCGCCGCCGGTGTGCCGATTTCGGCAATTCAGAACCAGACCCACACGATCGGTCTGCCGCCGGACATGATTGGCAACGGCGAACATTACGCCCTTGAGGTTAAAGGCGATTCCATGATCGAGGCCGGAATCTTCGACGGCGATACTGTGGTCATCAGGCGGGGCGATACAGCCAACCCAGGCGAAATCGTCGTGGCGCTTGTCGATGATGAAGAGGCAACACTCAAGCGCTTCCGTCGCAAGGGAGCCTCGATCGCGCTGGAAGCAGCGAACCCCGCGTACGAAACGCGAATATTCGGACCTGACCGGGTTCGGGTACAGGGAAAACTGGTCGGTCTCATAAGGCGCTACTAGAACATCACACTGCATCGTCCTTGCTCTCACGCATCGAAGGCTTGTCGGGCTGGATCGGAATCACTGGTCACGACCCTGGCAATCGTCCGGCTTGTCGCAAGCTGCTGCCTTGTTTCTGTCGGCATTAACGCGTTTGCGCGGCTTGAAGTCTTCGACGTTCCGGGCCGCACGGGAGTAGACACGATAGGTATTCCATGGCCGGTGTGGGGATCCGACGGCATGGATCAGTGCCGCGGACTTGACCCGTCGAAGCCGGGAGGCGTTTGCCTCGGCAAGAGCTGCTTGGGGCAGGTCAATTTCAGGGCTGGTATTGGTCGATTCCATGCGGCTGTCTTGCAGTCTGATCTCAGCGGTTCCGTATAATGCCAGATCGCGCTTGCTGATTACCAGCGTGTTCGTGTCGTCGCATGCTGCCGGGGCATCGGCGAAAGCCAGTACGACTATGTCGCCTGCCCCGCAAGCGCGCAGCATTTGCGTGGGATCATCAGTATAAGTAATGATCAACCCCCCTGGCTCGCGCGCGGTACACAGCTTCTCATGACACTCGAACTGTGTCTCATTCGATACCGGTGATCCCGCGTTCGACGGCTTGATCACTTGATCGGCACCATAGCCCTGCTGCCAGTTCTTGAGACTGAACGCACTGCCTGCAGCACGATTGGTCGCGAGACCGTTGTCGTTCGTGCGCAGGGCGACAAGTTTCGCGTCTTCGGAAACGATGATCGAAGGCTCTTGCACGCGGAGCATGAGGAAGGCTGCCGACGTCAGGACAGGTATGCTGCACAGGCGCAAGCTTGTTGACAGGAAAAGCAGGAGAATCAGCCCAAGGCTCATAAGTACCAGAGTCGATTGTGGCATCAACCCGAGATTGCCGCTCGGCGAGTATGTCGCAACGGCCTTGGCGATCGCGATGACGGCCTCGATACCCTGACCCATGACCCTGAAGGGCAGCCACTCCATTTCGAATGGCATCGCCAGCAGACCGAGCACCGCGAATGGCATCACCAGGATCGAGACGATTGGCAATGCAAGGGCGTTGCCGACAAGGCCAAATGGCGCGGTGTTGTTGAAATGGTAAGCGGCGAAGATGGAACTTGCCGATCCAGCGACGATAGAAGTCATTGCGATGGCGCCAAGATGGTTGATCGCTTTTACCGGCAGGGCAAGAACCCAATTGCCGGTTTTTTTAAACGTCCGCTCGTCCCGGCGGCGTGACCACCAGCTATAAAAGGCGATCAGCGCGGCGGTTGCCGAGTAAGACATCTGGAAGCTTGGTCCGAGGATTTCGTGCGGCGAGAAGGCATAGTGATGCAGGCTGCGATGGCAAGGTTACGCATTGAAATCGCCGCACGGTCGGCCGTCATGGCCAGAAGCATGACAGCCAGCATGACGAAACTGCGCTGGGCCGCAACATCCGAACCGGAAAGCAGCAGATAGAAAGCGGAGCCGGCCAGCGCAGAAACTGCGGCGAATTTTTTGACCGGGTATCGCGCCGAAAAACCCGGAAAGCACGCCATTACTGCCCGTAGAGAGCCGATGATCGTCGCCGCGACCAGCGCCATGTGGAACCCGGAGATCGATAGGATATGCGACAACCCGCTCAACCGGAAGGCATTGTTGGTGTCGTCGCTGATACCATCTCGCTGCCCCGTGATCAGGGACGCGGCTATATCCCCAGGTTCTCCCTTGATGGTGCGCAATATGCGCTGGGTAAGTTGGTGCCTGATATTTGCGACTGTAAGAAGTGCCTTGGCAAGTAAGCCCGTATCAGCCGCCACAGGCACCTTCTCAAGCTTGCCCAAAACGAAACCGCTGGCGCCAACTCCCTTGTAATAATTGTTGAAGGCAAAATCATAATTGCCCGGCCGCACCGGACCTGATTGTGGCCGGAGATGGACGAGCCCAGCCAGACCGTCGCCAACCCTCAGATTGTGTGGCATCGATCTTGCAGACACGGTGACCCGATCGGGTCCGTAGCGCAATGATGGGCGCTGCGTCGAGATCACGTCCATGGTGACCCGCCATCCGCCTGTGGCGTCCTTCGACATCGCCGTGATGCGACCGGTCACACGTGTGGTTACTTCCGAGCCGAGCATTCTCGTATCGGCGCGCAGAGTTTCGATCTTCCCGAAGATCATACCGGAAACGAGAGCCAGTCCGATGACGAACAACAGCCTGAGCCGCGGATAGGCAGCAGCCACAGCATGACAGCCCGCGAGAACTGTAAGCGCCGAAAGCAAGGCGCTCAATTTCGGCTCGCGCGTGGTGCTGAAGTACAAGATTGCGCCGATTCCGGTAAAAACCGGCAGAAACAGAAACAATGTCCCCCGTTCCATTTCGCTGGCGAACGACGTTGGAACTCCAAAGATAAGGAGGCGTAGTCTATCGCGTACGAAACCGCCGTGTTCACCAAGCCTGGCAAGCCGACGCCCCTCCGCCGCGACTGGATGCTGGTTGCCGGTCCGAGTCGCGATTTCGCGACCGTCTTCGTCCGGACGTAAAAAAAGCAGTTTTTCTCTTGTCTTCGTTCTGGTGACAGGACCTTCCATTTGCCTTCCGGTTCTGCCAATGCCCTTGCACAGCAGCGTTGCTATGCTACATGAACCCCAGATCAATTCGATTGGACGTTCGGCTAATATGCCGGGCGCTCCGCTGGAGACCTCATGTCATCTTCCGTCGTCACCCGTTTCGCACCTTCTCCAACCGGATACTTGCATATCGGAGGCGCGCGTACTGCCCTGTTCAACTGGCTTTATGCAAAGCATACGGGTGGCAAGATGCTGTTGCGCATCGAGGATACTGATCGCGAACGATCTTCAGAAGCCGCCGTGACGGCCATTCTCGATGGTTTGAGATGGCTTGGTCTCGAATGGGACGGCGATGCAGTGTCGCAATACGAACGCGCGCCGCGCCACCGCGCCGTTGCGGAAGAGCTCGTAAGCAAGGGCAAGGCGTATTATTGTTACGCTTCCCAGGCCGAGCTCGAAGAGGTGCGGGAGAAAGCCCGGGCTGAAGGTCGCCCGCCCCGCTACGATGGCCGGTGGCGTGACCGCGATCCAAGCGAGGCTCCTGAGGGTGTCAAGCCGGTCATCCGCATCAAAGCGCCGCAGGAAGGAGAAACGCTCGTTCGCGATCAGGTCCAGGGTGACGTTCGCTTTCCCAACAAGGATCTCGATGATTTCATCATTCTTAGATCGGACGGTAATCCGACCTATATGCACGCGGTAGTCGTGGATGATCATGATATGGGCGTCACCCATATTATCCGCGGTGATGATCATCTGACCAATGCGGCACGCCAGACGGTGATCTATGATGCGATGGGCTGGGAAGTGCCTGTCATGGGTCACATTCCGCTCATCCACGGAGCGGACGGTGCCAAATTGTCGAAGCGGCACGGCGCGCTCGGCGTGGAAGCCTATCGTGCGATGGGTTATTTGCCGGCGGCACTGCGCAACTATCTGGTTCGACTCGGCTGGAGCCACGGTGACGACGAAATTATGTCCGACGAACAGATGATCCAATGGTTCGAGATATCGGACATCAACCGTGGCGCGGCGCGCTTCGATTTTCAGAAACTCGAGGCGATCAATGGGCACTACATGCGCATGTCCGATGACGCAGGCCTCGTCCAAGCCATGGTCGACATCCTTCCGGAAATCGAAGGTGGCGCCGAGATGCTGTCTCGATTGGATGGCAATACGAAAAAGCAATTGCTGGCCGCGATGCCGGGCTTGAAGGAACGAGCGAAGACTTTGGTCGAACTCGCGGATAGCGCCAAATATCTCTTCGCGCAACGCCCGCTGTCGCTTGATGAGAAAGCTTATGGCTTGCTTAACGAAGAGGGCCGGAGCATTCTTTCGGGTGTACTTCCACAGCTTGCCAGTGTCGAGCAATGGGAGCCCGGACCGCTTGATGCTGCAGTGCGGGCATATGCGGAGGAGACCGGCCTGAAGCTAGGCAAAATCGCGCAACCGTTACGTGCCGCGCTTACCGGAAAAGCAACGTCCCCGGGTGTTTTCGATGTACTGGCGGTATTGGGGCGGGAAGAATCCCTCGGCCGGATAAAGGATCAGATAAAAGGCTGAGGGCACACACATTTGAGCGCAATTTTGCATTGCAACATTGTGCCTTTCGAGTACGGTGGCGTGCCTGACAAGATCACGATTATGGCCTCGATGGAGGTAGATGCTTTTGCGCTGGATCAGCGCAAGTCGAAGCAAGAAAGGAACGGCAATGTCTGAAAACAGCGTCAACATCGACCTGAATGGTCATGAATTCTCCTTGCCCATCAAGCGGGGGACCATTGGGCCGGATGTGGTGGACATTGGGACATTATACAAGAACACCGGTGCCTTCACCTATGATCCCGGGTTTACTTCCACGGCCTCATGCGAGTCCCAGATCACCTATATCGATGGTGATGAAGGAATCTTGCTGCATCGCGGCTATCCTATTGAACAACTGGCCGAACATGGCGACTTTCTCGAGGCCTGCTATCTCTTGCTCTACGGTGAACTCCCGACAAAGAGCCAGAAGGCTGACTTCGACTTCCGCGTAACACGCCACACGATGGTGCACGAGCAGATGTCGCGCTTTTTCAGCGGCTTCCGCCGCGATGCTCATCCTATGGCCGTCATGGTCGGCTGCGTTGGCGCCCTATCCGCATTTTATCACGACTCGACCGACATTTCCGATCCGCACCAGCGTATGGTCGCCTCGATCCGCATGATCGCGAAGATCCCGACGCTTGCTGCGATGGCCTACAAATACCATATCGGGCAGCCCTTCGTTTACCCGAAGAACAATCTCGATTTCGCGACGAACTTCCTCCACATGTGCTTTGCTGTTCCCTGTGAGGATTATGTTCCGAACCCAGTTCTTGCGCGCGCGATGGACCGCATCTTCATCCTGCACGCGGATCACGAACAGAACGCTTCGACATCGACAGTGCGCCTTGCTGGTTCATCCGGAGCCAACCCCTTCGCCTGTATCGCTGCAGGCATCGCCTGCCTTTGGGGACCTGCTCATGGCGGTGCCAACGAGGCAGCGCTACAAATGCTCGGTGAGATCGGCACAGTCGATCGCATTCCCGAGTTTATCAATCGCGCCAAGGACAAGAACGATCCGTTCCGCCTGATGGGCTTCGGTCACCGCGTCTACAAGAACTACGATCCGCGCGCAAAGATCATGCAGCAGACGACGCGTGAAGTTCTCGCTGAACTTGGCATCAAGGACGATCCGTTGCTGGATGTTGCTATGGAACTCGAGCGTATTGCGCTAACTGACGAATATTTCATCGAAAAGAAGCTCTATCCAAACGTGGATTTCTACTCCGGCATCACGCTGAAGGCGCTCGGCTTTCCCACCACCATGTTCACGGTGTTGTTCGCCGTCGCCCGCACGGTCGGCTGGATTGCCCAGTGGAAGGAGATGATTGAAGACCCGCACCAGAAGATCGGCCGTCCACGCCAGCTTTATACGGGCGCGACCCAGCGTGACTATGTGAGCGTCGAAAACCGCAAATAGTCGGCAGACCTGACAAAAAAGGCGCCTTCCGGCGCCTTTTTTCATCGTCTATTTTCGCTGGCAAATTCCAGCACTTTTTCAGCAGCGATCTCGCCTGCCGGCCGGTCCGTCTGCATAAGGCGCGAAATCTTGTCGAAGCTTGCAAGCTGCGCACTACGCCGATGACCCGGCACCAGTAGCTGCTCGATCTGGCGCGCAAGCGAGCCCGCCCGCACGAAGATGTTGAAGTATTCGGGAACGACCGGCTCGTCCGCAATGATATTAGGCAGCGCCGCGCTCCAGATCGTGATGCGCGGAGCAAGGAAAGTTCGCGCCAGCCAATCGGGCTTGTAGGATAGTACAGTCGGTATGCGGGCAAGCGCCAGCTCCAATGACACCGTTCCCGACGCTGCGAGCGCAGCGTCGGCCTCGGCAAACGCCTTTAATCTCTCCGCCTCACCCACCACGATTTTGGGTTGTACTTTCCAGCCGGCCGTAAGCTGCCGAACCAGCGGCTCAACCTTCGGCAGCGTGGGCAGAACGACGTTGATGCGGTTGCCACGGCTTGCCAGAAGATCGACTGTTTCGCCAAATGGCTCCGCGAGGCTGGTAATCTCTGAACGCCGGGAGCCGGGCAGTATGACAAGGTTCTTGTCTTCGCGATCGCCAAGGCCAGCATCACGCGCCTGATTTCTCCTCGCCGCCTCCAGGAGCGGTGCATATGAAACCAGTCGGTGTCCGACATAGGTCGCGGGTGGTCCTCCGAGTTCTCCTAGTGCAGCAACTTCGAACGGCAGGATCGTCAGCACATGATCGATATAGCTGCGCATCGCCTTTGCCCGCTCGGGCCGCCAAGCCCAGACCGACGGGCTGATATAGTTGATGATCGGGATCGAAGGATTGGCTGCCCTCACCTTGCGCGCGACCCGGTGGGTGAAATCCGGACTGTCGATGATGACAAGGCAGTCAGGCTTTGCAGCAACAATGGCTTTTGCGAGCAGGGAGATTCGGCGCACGAGTTGCGGCAGATTTTTGACGATGGCACTGAGGCCGACCAATGCGATATCATGTTGATCGAACAGGCTGTCGAGCCCAAGGGCGGCAAGGTGTTCCCCTCCCACTCCGCTAAGCGACACCTCGCCCTCGTAGTGACGGCGCAATGCTTGCACGAGATCGGCACCGAGCAAATCGCCTGACTCTTCTCCGGTGACAATGGCAAGGCGCATTGGCTTTGTCACGGCGCTCATGACGAGGGTTCCTGTTCAAACGTCTCGATGAACAATCCTGCCTCGTCGGCAGCCGCAACGGTTTCGCTGAAGCCCAGGATAAGTGTCCGCCGGGCTTCGATGGCAATGCCCTTAAGTCCGGCCTTGACGGCGTTCTCCACAGTACTCACGCCGATTGCGGGCAGGTCGGCGCGAACTTCCTGTTGCGGCTTGGCACATTTGACCAGAACACCGCCCCTCCGGTTGATACGTTTTTCTCGCCGCAAATCTGCCACGCGTTGCAGCATCGCATCGGTGCCTTCAACGCCTTCCAGCGCAACGACACGTCTCCCGATAGCAACAGCTGCCTGGCCGATATCCAGAGATCCGATCATGATTGCGGCTTGCCGCGCCGCTTTCACGTTGGCGATGCTCTCCCCGTCGGCGCGCTTGCGTGTTATCGTGCCGGGTGCCGGAGCAACGATATCGGGCACGATTTCATGCGCGCCCAATACCCGGAAGCCGTATGACTCGATTGTCGCTATCACGGCACGCAGCAGTCCGTCATCACCCAGGCGGAAGGCGCGCAGGAAACGCAAGAGTGCAATCAAATTGCCGTTGCCCGGCCTCAGTGCGGCACGGAACTCCGGACGGTGACGGATACCGCCTGCCAGGACGACATTGGAGATGCCCTCGGCCTTCAAAATTTTTACCAGGCCGCCAAGCTCGACGATCGAGATTTCCGCGTGGTCACCTTCGTAAAGCTCCGGTTGAGCTTCGCCCTTTATGGCAATGATGAGTGGATTTCCACCTTGCTTGCGCAGACTTTCAGCGACCGCCAGAGGAAGCAGACCATTGCCCGCGACAATAGCCGTCCTTCCCGTAATCGGCGGGTTCTTGTCTATTGATGACGGCTTATTAGCTGTTGTCGTCACTGTCACTGATCTCGATGGCGGAATCGAGTGGCGGCGTGCAATAGGCCCGCTTCGTATCAGTGGTTATGAAACCGACCAGATCGGTGACGGCGGGTGAATCCGGAAACGCAAGGCGCACGTCTTCTGCACGATTCTTGATCGGTTTGGTCCGGTCGAACAGCATGCGGACGGCATGCCGCAAATTGTGGATTTCCGGACGTGCCATTCCAGAGCGCTTCATGCCGACGATGTTCAATCCATGAAGATAGGCGTGATTGCCGATTGCCATGCCGTATGGCACGAGGTCGCTTGCCAGCGCAGCAAGTCCACCGATGAAAGCGTGGTGCCCGACGCGCACGAACTGATGAATGCCCGCGCCGCCGCCGATAATGACATTGTTGCCGATGGTGACATGGCCGCCAATCATTACATTATTGGAGAAGGTCACATTGTCACCAATGACGCAGTCATGCGCGACATGGGAATAGGCGAGAAACATGCAGTTGTCACCGATCGTGGTGATGCCGCGGCTGCCGTCCGTGCCGCGATGCATGGTAACGCCTTCACGAATCACGCAGTTCTTGCCAATGACAAGCGTCGTGTAGCCGCCCTTGTGCTTGGTATTTTGCGGATCACCACCGAGTACGGCGTTCGGATAGACCTTGGAGCCGCTGGCGAGCGTGGTCGGCCCCATGACCACGACCTGGCTGAGGAGTTCAACGTCATCGCCGATTACGGCTTCGGATCCGATATGGCAAAACGGTCCGACAGAAACCCTGTCCCCGATTGTCGCGCCCTGCTCGATGATGGCGGTCTGATGAATGCGAGACATAGATGGGTTCAGGCTCCGGTCTCGTCTTCGTCAGGGAAGCCGACCATCGCGGCCACTTCAGCCTCAGCGACTTTGACGCCGTCAACCTCGGCGATGCAGGCGTATTTGTGAATGCTACCGCGTTGTTTCAGCTTGGTGACACGCAGCTTCAATTGGTCCCCCGGAACGACGGGTTTCCGGAACTTGGCATTGTCGATAGTCATGAAGAAGACCTTGCCAGGCTTGCCGCTGCCATTGTGAAAGAGAACGATTGCACCCGCAGTCTGTGCCATGGCCTCAATAATCAACACGCCGGGCATGATAGGAAGTTCGGGAAAATGACCGGCGAAGTGCGGCTCGTTGATGCTGACATTCTTGATACCGGTAGCTGATACATCGCCGTCGATATCGACGATACGGTCAATCAGCAGAAATGGATAACGATGTGGCAGATTCGCCAGAAGTTTCTGGATATCCGCAACTCCAAGCCTGTCCGCTTTCACATTGTCACTCATCTGACCCGCTCTCCTTCTTGGTCCGCGTCATCGCTCGCACGCTCGCGATCTCGCGAAACCACTGCTTGAACGGCTGCGCGGGCGCTCCGGCCCATCTTTCGCCGTCGGGTATATCGTTCATCACCCCGCTCGCTGCCGCAATCTCAACGCGTGAGCCAACACTGACGTGATCCTTGATTCCAACGCTTCCACCCAGCCTCGTCATGTCGCCAAGGACGACACTTCCGGAAATGCCGCATTGCGCCGCGATGACACAATGGCGGCCTATACGCACATTGTGCGCTATTTGCACGAGATTATCGATCTTTGTGCCCTCGCCGATAATGGTATCCGCAAGAGCACCGCGGTCGACAGTCGTATTGGCACCAATTTCGACATTGTCCTGGATTATGACTCTGCCGAGCTGTGGCATCTTTTCGAGCCCTGCCTTGCCTGGAACATAACCAAAGCCATCCTGACCAATTCTTACACCCGGATGCAGCAGGACGCGATTACCCAGAAATGCGTATTGAATCGAGCAACTCGGGGCGACATAGCAATCGCGGCCAAGCTTGCAACCGTTGCCGATGACAACATTGGCGGCGATCACCGTTCCCGATCCAATCGACACGTTGCTCCCGATGATGGCACCGGGCTCTATCGTGACATCATTCTCGATCTCGGCGGAGGGGTGGACGATCGCGTGGATCGAAATGCCTTCCTGACCGCTCCACAAATGAGCGTTGACAGCATTCGGGTATAGCGCCCGTCCGATCGCCGCGAAATCCTGCTGGGGGTGCCGGGTAACAATGATGGCTACCTTTTTAGGCACACTTGATTTGATTTCTTCGGTGCACAACACCCCGGCAGCCTTGAGACTGCCCAAATCCGTTGCATGTCTCTTGTTCTCGATAAAGACCAGAGCATCAGGCCCGGCATCCGCGAGTGAAGCCAGACGCTTTACCGGTCGATTTGCCAGCGAGCTGTCCACGAGAACGCCATTGGTCAGACCTGCGATCTGACCAATAGTCACGTTCAACAGTGGCTCGTAAAAAATCGGATCGGCCATCGGCTACTTTCTCCCCCGGGGAAACTTGCTCCCCCGGGAGGTCAGCAATCTATCAGAACTTGCTCGACATGCCGAAGTTGAAATTCTGGACCTGATCGCCTTCAACCTTCTTGACCGGCACAGCATAATCGAAGCGCAATGGACCGAATGGCGATGCCCACATGATACTGGCACCGACCGATGCACGCCATTCCATTTCCGTCGAGCCTTCAGCTTCCGGCAACTCGTTTCCATACAATGTAGCCGCGTCCGCAAACAAGGCGCCGCGAATACCAATGCTCTCTGGAACTACTGGCATCGGGAATTGCGTTTCGACCGATCCGCTAAAATAGGTCGTACCACCAAGGAAACTGCCATCATCATCGTTGACACTCAAGTCCCGAGGACCGATTCCGGCGTACTTGAAACCGCGGATCATTTCGCTGTTGTTCTTGAAGAGGTCAAACACGCGCAAATCCTCGTCACCAAATCCGGCTATATAGCCGGCGCCGACACCAACCAGACCCACGATGTCCATCTCATCCGAAAGGGTCTTGTAGTACTGACCCCTGAATGTGGTCTTCAGGAAGTTCGCATCACCGCCAAGACCGGCATATTCCTGATTGAACCTTGCATAGATACCATCGTGCGGGTTCTTCTTGTCGTCGATTGTGTCATAGGTCAGTGACCAGCTAACTGACGATTTGATCCAGGGACTCTCTTGTGCTGCATCGAAGAAGGCTTGCGATATCTCGCTGAGATCTGGCGTGCCATCGGGATTCAACGCTTCGCCATCAATCTCATACTCTTCCTGCGTGAGATTGTAAGCAACGCCGGCAGTCAAGTCGTCGGTAATCGGCAGCCCGAAGCGGATTGTGCCGCCAGTCAGGTCTGTTTCGTATTTGTCGCTCACGCCGGACTGGCGCTTGTAGATATCGAAACCGGCCGCAATGCGCTGCCCGAGGAAATATGGCTCGGTGAATGACAGCGAGTACGAGCGGTTGTTATCGAGACCGCCACCAGCAGCGATACGCACGTATTGGCCGCGACCAAGGAAGTTGCGCTCGGTGATCGAGGCTTCAACAGTAGGGCCAGGATTCTCGCCGCCGGTCGTATAGCCGCCGCCGATGGAGAACTCACCGGTCGACTTTTCGATGACATCCACGACCAGGACAACCTGGTCCGGCTGCGAGCCAGGTGCCGTTGAAATGTTGACTGTCTGGAAGAATTGCAGAGCCTCAAGCCGGCGCTTGGCACGCTGGATCAGAACCTGGTTGAAAGCGTCGCCTTCACTGACATCGAACTCGCGACGGATAACGAAGTCACGTGTCTTCTCGTTACCGCGAATTTCAATGCGCTCGACATAGGCGCGTGGGCCCTGATCGATCGCATATGTCACAGAAATCGTGTGGTTCTCAAAGTTACGGTCGCCGCGCGGCTCAACCTTCGCAAACGCATATCCCTGGCCGGCAACCTTCTCGGAGACCTTGATAATTGAATCTTCGACTTCCTTGGCGTTGTATGTGTCGCCTTCTCGCGTCTCGACGAGACCGTTCAGCTGCGATGTATCTACGCCCTCAACCGAACTTTCGATCTGCACGCCGCCGAACTTGTACTTCTCGCCTTCTTCCACCGTAATTGTGATCGTATAATCATTCGTTGCGGGATCGAGTTCAGCCGTCGAGGAAACGACGCGGAAATCCGCGTAACCGCGATTATAATAGAACCGGCGGAGGGCTTCCTCGTCGGCGCGCAGACGATCCTCGCTGTACACGTCATTGCGTGTAAGCCAGGAAAGCGGATTGGATTTCTTGGTCGAGATGACGTCGCTCAGGCGCCGGTTGCCGAAAGCCTGGTTGCCGACGAAATTGATCTTGGCGATCTTGGTGCGATCGCCTTCGTTGATCTCGAAAACGACGTTGACGCGTCCTTCACCCAGATCCATCGTACGGCCATTCACCGTCGCGTCGCTGCGGCCCACGTTGCGGTATGCGGCGCGTACGGCCTCGACGTCGGCATCGAGCGTTGCCTGGTCGAAAGCAGCGCGCGGCTTCAACTGTACTGCGTTCTGCAGCGCAGGATCCTTGATCTTCTTGTTGCCCTGGAAAATAACCTGGTTAACGACCTGATGTTCATTGACCTGAACAATCAGCGCGCCTCCCGACTGGCTAATACGTACGTCGCTGAAAAGCCCCGTGCCGAACAGGCGCTTTGTAGCCGCATCGATATCTGCATTGGAGAAAGGCTTGCCTGGGGTGATACCCAGGTTATCGCGTACCGTCTGAGCATCCACGCGTGTGTTACCACGTACTTCAATGCGGCTTACCGTTGCTGCATGGGCTGCTGATATACCGGCTACCATGGATACGATTGCACCGGAACTCACCAGAGCCGCTGATATGGCGAGCGCCGACGCTGCACCAACGAATTTTGAACTTGCCGCCATAGGCCTTCTGAACCTTCGTTTCTCGTTGTCCCCGGGCGAGATCCCGGACTAAGCACTTACACTCGCACACCGTCATAGCCGGTTTTTACATACACGCAAGGCTTACGGTTAAAATCTGTTTACTTCACAACAAAGCGTGGCATCCCTGCCACGCCATTCCGAGCTTATAGTAAACAGATCATCTCGCTTTGCCAGCCAATGCCTCGAATTTTCATCAATATTTAATGTTTGCTACCTGCAGGCGAAAAGGTCGTTGAATATAACAAACCCCATGAATCCAAGCACTAGCAGGAAACCCGCACGAAAGAATATCTCCTGGACAGCTGGCCTGACCGGCCTGCCGATGACAGCTTCAGCGGCATAAAACACCAAATGACCGCCGTCCAGCGGCGGCAATGGAAAGAGGTTGAGCAAACCTATTCCGATGGACAGCATCGCTGTCAGCTGGATCAGCCAGTCCACACCCTGGCTCGCTGCCTGACCTGCCATCGTAGCGATCTTCACCGGACCGCCCAGCTGGCACTTGTCTTCACGCCCCGCAAAGAACCTGCTGAAGAATTGGCCTGTGCGGGCGATGATAAATCCACTTTCTTGTACTGCTTGCACCACTGATTCGACAGGACCGTAGCTGATCCGCCTGAAATTGCCCAACTCCTGATTGTTGACGACGCCAATCACCGCGGTCTTGATTGTATTTCCCAACGGATCCTTTTGCTCGATCAGTTCGGGAGTGGCTGTCAGTTGGATCTCCTGGCCTTTGCGTTCCACCACGAAATTCAGAGAATCACCGGCCCGTGCCGAGACATGACGCTGAACGTCTGCAAAGGTTTCGACCTTGTCCCCGTCCACGCTGATGAAGCGGTCGCCGGGCTGAAAACCCGCAATTGCCGCGGGACCGCCGGGACGGACCTCCGCCACCATGGGATCAGCAACCATCTTGCCGTAGAGAGAGAAGAATACCGAAAATATGGCTACCGTCAGCAATATGTTGAATGCAGGACCGGCAAAGACGGTTGCAGCACGCTTCCATACGGGTTGCGTGTGGAAGGCAACGGCCCGCTCTTCTGGACTCATTGCCGCGGCCGGCGTTCCGACTGAACTGGATACGCCCTCGTCGCCCGCGAATTTGACGTATCCACCAAGTGGAATTGCCGAGAGCTTCCAGCGGGTGCCTCTGCGATCATTGAAGCCGATGAGTTCCGGTCCAAAGCCGACCGAGAACGCCTGGACACCGATACCGCACCAGCGCCCAACCAGATAGTGCCCCATCTCGTGAACGAAGACGACGACTGTGAGCACGATCAGGAATGGCAGTATCGTACCAATCAACACGCTTTGGGTGCCGAAGAGAATATGCAAGGTTTCTGTCAATGTGTCCTCCGGGCCTGCACCACAATCAATTGGCCCGATGGGCCCAAACGTTCGGCCGCTTAGAAAAGAATGTCGTATGGCGTTTCTGGTGCCACCAGAATTGCTCCGATGACGTATAGCAATGCTGCAGCAGCTACAAGCCCATCAACCCGGTCCATCACGCCACCGTGACCGGGAATGAGCCTGCTGGAGTCCTTTACCCCGAATCGGCGTTTCACCCAGGATTCTCCCAGATCGCCAATCTGCGCAATGATCGACAGCAAAAGAGCGATCAGTGGAACAGGCACCCCGCCGGTAGGCGTCATGAACGCGGCAATGCCCACCCCGGCCGCAACGCCCGCCGCGGCGCCGCCAATTGCTCCTGACCAGGTCTTGTTGGGTGAAAATCGAGGAGCAAGTTTCGGGCCGCCGAGTGCGCGCCCATTGAAATATGCAAAAATGTCAGTTGCCCAGACGACCGCAAAAAGAAAAAGGATCGCGGCAAAGCCGTCGCCGGTGTCGCCGCGCAGCAATGTCAAAGCGATGGATGGAAAACCTGCATAAATCAGGCCGAACGCCGGCCAATAGCCATTTCTCCTTCCCCCTATTACCGCGACAAGTGCTGCGCCCGCAAAGAGAACGCCTATCATCGTCATCACGTGTTGTGTGAAGAGAAGAACGGCCATCATACCGATGAGGAATGCCCAGGCGAGGCCGCGGGTCGTCGGCGTGGAGCGCGCCAATGTCATGAGTTGCCACTCATAGAATACGCTCAGGCCGATCGCGCAAGCGAGAATACCGAATGCTAACCCGCCCAGCGCAGTGAGTACAACGGCAAGTGCGACAAGAACGACCGCGCTCAGAATGCGTTTTTGGAGATTGGAAAGACCATCAAAGGTCACAGGGCGATTTCCTGCGCCGTCACGCCGCCGAAGCGCCGCTCACGCATCTGAAAAGTCTCTATCGCCTCGATGAGGTGAGACGGCCGGAAATCCGGCCAGTAGCATGGCATGAACATGAATTCGGAGTAGGCCGCTTGCCAGAGGAGGAAGTTGGAAAGCCGCATTTCGCCGCTCGTGCGGATGATCATATCGGGGTCCGGAATATCAGCAGTATCCAGCCGTGCCGAAATGGCCTCCGGAGTCACATCGCCCTCGTTAAGAGCCCCCGATGCCACGTCCGCAATCAAACGCTGGACGGCCCGCGTTATTTCATTGCGTGAGCCATAGTTGAAGGCAATGACCAGGGTAAGGCCGGAATTTCCCTTGGTCAGCGCTTCCGCCTCCTCAAGAAGTCCGCGGATATCCTTGGCCAATCCTTCGCGTTCCCCAATAATCCTCACCCTCACATTTTCGCGGTGCAAGTCGGCCAGGTCACGCCGGATGAAAAGTTTCAACAGGCCCATCAGATCGGAGACTTCCGACCGCGGTCGCGACCAGTTTTCGGAGGAAAAGGCAAACAGCGTCAAAAACGGTATGTCCATCTTGCCGGCGGCACGGATGGTCTCCCGCAAAGAGTCGACGCCCGCCTTGTGGCCGGCCGTTCGGGGCAATCCCCTCGCCTTTGCCCAACGGCCATTTCCATCCATGATGATGGCAATGTGGCGCGGATGGGACATTTGCTTCGACCTCCTGTGGATAGTTTTAGGCTAGCACCGGCTTGATGCTGGGAGATTGGTCCTGTGCATCAACTGGCTTGGTTTGCGATATCCGGAGCAACGGACGCTTGAAAACCCCTAGGATGCACAGATCCAGCCGATCCCATGGCTCTTCAAACCTGCATGATTTCCGCTTCTTTGACAGCAACGACCTTATCCATTTCTGCGATAGTGTCATCTGTCAGCTTTTGAACTTTTTCAGAAAGGACACGGTTATCGTCCTGGCTGATGTCGCCGTCCTTCTCGAGCTTCTTCAACTCATCCATGCCGTCGCGACGCACATGGCGCGCTGCGACCTTTGCGTGCTCGACATATTGATGGGCGATCTTGACCAGTTCCTTGCGGCGCTGTTCGTTGAGTTCCGGCAATGGAATGCGCAGGTTGTTGCCGTCTGTGATTGGATTGAGGCCAAGGCCGGATTCGCGGATGGCACGCTCCACCTTGCCCACCATCGACTTGTCCCATACCGACACCGAAAGCATGCGTGCCTCGGGCACGGTGATATTGGCAACCTGGTTGAGAGGCATCTGCGAACCATAAGCTTCAACCGTGATGGGCTCCAGCAGACTTACGGACGCCCGTCCCGTACGCAGCCCGCCGAGATCGTGTTTCAACGCCTGTATGGCACCGTCCATGCGCCGTTTAAGGTCGTTCAGATCAAGTGCGTCACTCATGCTCAATGCTCCTTTATTCTTGGCGGATTGTTTCAGACGGAACGGTCAGCGGTCCGAAACGACCGTCGCGCGCCCCCTGCCTTGCAACACTTCCGCAAATCCACCTTTTTCGTGGATCGAATATACGATTATTGGGATATTATTTTCACGTGCAAGTGCGACGGCGGTTGTATCCATCACTGCGAGCCCGCGATCGAGAACATCCTTATGGGTCAGACGATCAAACCGCACGGCATTTGGGTCTTTTTTAGGATCAGCCGAATAAATGCCGTCGACCTGGGTACCCTTGAAAAGCGCGTCCGCACCTATCTCCGCCGCCCGCAAAGCCGCCGCGGAATCTGTGGTGAAAAACGGGTTGCCCGTACCGCCGGCAAAGATAACAACCTTGCCCATATCCATGTACTGGGTCGCCAGACGTTGTGAAAACGTCTCGCAGAACTCCGGCATTGCGACCGCTGAAAGCACAACGGTGTCAATGCCGATCTTGACCAAAGATGTACGCAAAGCCAGGGAGTTGATCACGGTCGCCAACATGCCCATGTGATCGCCGGTCACGCGGTCGCCGCCTTTGGAGGCCACCGCAACGCCGCGGAATATATTGCCGCCGCCAATTACAACGCCAACTTGTACGTCAAGGGCACGAGCTTCCGCGATATCACTAGCGATCCGGTCGGCGACGGCAACGTCAATGCCGAAGCCCTGTTCGCCCATGAGAGCTTCTCCCGAGGCTTTAAGCACAACGCGTTTGTAAACTGCCGTACCAGCCATGGACCTTCCTCAACGTCGTTTCGAATTCCGGATACACGAAGGGCATCGCGTTGTCACGCGATGCCCTTTGATTTCAGTCTTCTAAGATTACTTCTTCACAGCCGCGGCTACTTCCGCTGCAAAATCGGTCTCTTCTTTCTCGATGCCTTCGCCAAGAGCAAAACGGACAAAAGCCGTGATCTTGGCTGGTGCGCCGATGGTCTTTTCCGCTTCTTTGAGAGCAGCCTCGACAGTCAGGTCAGGATTGATGACGAAAGCCTGCGAGAGAAGCACAACCTCCTCGTAGAATTTGCGCAGGCGGCCTTCCACCATCTTTTCGATGATGTTTTCAGGCTTGCCGGACTGGCGGGCAGACTCGGTGAATACCGCCTTTTCACGCTCGACAGCGGCCGGGTCGACCTCGGCAGCAGTCAAAGCAAGCGGATTGGTCGCAGCGACGTGCATCGCTACCTGACGACCGAAAGCCTGGGCGATATCCGCGTTGCCCGCGGTTTCGATCGCTACCAGAACGCCGAGCTTTCCAAGACCATCGGAAACAGCGTTGTGAATGTATGTTGCAACGACACCCCCATTGACCGTGAGTGCAGCCGAGCGGCGGAACGAAAGGTTTTCCCCGATGGTGCCCACGGCATCCTTGATCGTGTCGACAACGGATTTGCCGGACGAAGGATAAGTTGCGCCTGCAACGGCGGCAGTCGAGCCGTCAGTCGTCAGTGCTATGTTGGCTACGTTGCGAACGATCTCCTGAAATGCGTCATTGCGGGCCACGAAATCCGTCTCGGAATTGACCTCGACGACGACTGCCTTCGTGCCGTTCGATGCCACGCCGACAAGACCTTCGGCTGCCGTGCGGCCAGCCTTCTTGTCAGCCTTGGAAATGCCCTTGGCACGCAGCCAATCGACAGCCGCTTCCATGTCGCCATTGGTCTCGGTCAGGGCTGCCTTGCAGTCCATCATGCCGGCGCCGCTTATTTCGCGAAGTTCTTTTACCTGTGCTGCAGTAATGCTCATTCTAGTCGCCTCTTCTCAAAGCGAAGGCATACTGGAGAACCAGCATGCCAACTTTGCGGCGCGTTATGCGCCAATCGAATCAATTTTAATCACCCGGCAAGACGGGTGTATGAAGCCTCAAGCGGAGGCTTCACCTTCCTGTGCAGGAGCTTCTGCGGAAGCCTCAACCGGGGCTTCGAGAGCTGGCTCGGCTGGCGCTTCTTCCTGTGCACCGATGTCGATGCCGAGCGAGCCCTGCTGGCGCAGGATGCCGTCGAGTGCTGCCTTGGCGATCAGGTCGCAATAAAGCGAGATCGCGCGGGAAGCATCGTCATTGCCTGGGATCGGAAAATCGATCTGGTCCGGGTCGCAATTGGAATCGATAACAGCGACGACCGGGATACCAAGACGCTTGGCTTCCTGAATGGCAATGGCTTCCTTGTTGGTATCGATGATGAAGATGAGGTCCGGAACGGAGCCCATGTTCTTGATGCCGCCAAGTGCACGGTTCAGCTTTTCGCGCTCGCGGTCGAGGTTCAGGCGTTCCTTCTTGGTAAAGCCATGTGCTTCGCCCGCAAGAAGTTCGTCGAGCTTGCGCAAACGCTGAATGGAATTCGAAATCGTCTTCCAGTTGGTCATCATGCCGCCAAGCCAGCGGGCATTGACGTAATACTGGGCCGAACGCGTTGCGGCGTCTGCAATGATGTCCGAAGCCTGGCGCTTGGTCCCTACGAACAGAACGCGGCCGCCACGAGCAACGGTGTCCGAGACCTTCTTCAGCGCTGTATGAAGCAGCGGATAGGTCTGGGCCAGGTCGAGAATGTGGATATTGTTGCGGGAACCATAGATATATGGTGCCATTTTCGGGTTCCAGCGATGTGTCTGGTGGCCGAAGTGAACGCCAGCTTCAAGGAGCTGACGCATGCTGAAATCAGGCAATGCCATCTCGTTAATTTCCTTTTCCGGTTTAACCTCCACGGGAAGAGGCGGGAAACCCGCCACCGGAGGCCATATCGGATTTCTCCCGATATCAACCCAAATCCCGTGTGTGGAATGAAGCGGCTGTTAATGGATAATTGCGGCAAAGGCAAGTGCGCGGATGATAAAAGCCTCTGCTGGACGGAGTTTTCGACAAACTCCGGCGGGAGAGCAGCCTAACTAGGCTCAGCCTTGGTGACGTCGGTCTTGCAAAAAAATCTTCTCCTTTGAACAGGAGGGACTCCTGGTGGGTCACCGCAAGAGCATAGGAGAAGCAGTCTCCATAATTCAGTCCCGCCGGATGCCGACCCTTGCCGTAACGTCGCCAAGCACGCCGGGCGGCGTCCACCTGATTTGTGTCAACCGCAACGATGTCGACCCCTGCCTTGTAAGCTGTTCTGTCAAAGGATCTTTTATGCTTAGCGCCACGATCAGGTTCCTAGGTACCTAATTAGCAACTTTCTACCATACGTGCCTAAAAAGAACAGAAGCCAAGATATTACTTCGTGCACTTCGGTGCATCGAACAGTTGTAGGTTGACGAGCTTTCCGGTCATCGAAAAGTCGCCATAGTCCATCTTGAGATCGCGCGTCACGCCATTGCGGTACATCTTGAAGTTGATCCGGTAGCTCGGCAGTCCTTCCGTCTTTTCGTTCTCGTCGAAATAGGCAATTGAAACCGGCCAGGTGTTTTCCTTGGCAAGCGGACCCATATTCTTCGTCTCTTCGTCGTCAGAAACTGCAGATTTGCCGATGACAACGGTCGTCGCCATCACCTTGTTGGCATCTTCCGACCCGTCGAACAGCTTTGTCTGATAGAAAACCTCGCCCGCGACGGCCTTTGAAATAAGGTCCTGCATGTGGCGGGTTGGAAACTGCGACAATTCCAAATCTTCCTTCGCCGTCTCGGGCTTGGTCAGGGAAATCTCTGTCTTGTCCTTGAGCAGGGCCGCATCGCCTCTCACCTCCTTGGTTAGGCTCTGATCGACGAATGTCTTGTTCACGAAACGGAACTTGTCGCCGCTACCAGACTCGAAAGTCGTTGTTTGCTGGTCCGTTACACGTTGCGGCTGCTCCTCCATGTCAACGCGGGTAACAAAGCGAAAATTAGTCGTATAGCCTTCGCAATCCGAGCCATTGAATTCATAGACCATTCGGCCCGTCAGACCGGTGATGCCGCTGCTATCCTGTGCACTGTCCAGCTTGAGATCGTAAATGGCGCGGTGCGGTACGAGCGTCGCCGTTCCAGCGGCAAACGCCAGGGGTGAGCCTGCCAGACCCAAGGCACCGAGACTGAAAACGAGAACAGAAAAAACGCGCATTGACCAGATTCTCCAACATTTGAACGGACATATTAAAATAACTCTTGGCGGAAGCGAGGCAAAAATCGCAACTTCATTCACAATCCCTTTCGATTCCGAAACATAAGGAAATTATCCCATGACCAGCACCATCGAAACGCGCCTGCAGGAGCTTGGTATAACGCTGCCTGTCGCAGCGGCACCGGCAGCCAATTACGTTCCCTATGTCCAGACTGGTTCACTCCTGCTGACGTCGGGGCAATTGCCGCTGGATGGCGGTAAACTCATTCACTCCGGGCGGGTCGGTGCCGATCTGAACGTTGCGCAGGGCCAGGAAGCCGCAAGGGCTTGCGCGATCAATATCCTGGCCCAGGCGAAAGCAGCACTGGGTGATCTCGAACTTATCGCCCGGATTGTGAAGATCACGGTTTTCGTCGCGTGTACGCCGGATTTCAACGAACAGCATCTTGTCGCCAACGGCGCCTCGGACCTGCTCGTCGCGGTACTGGGCGAACCGGGTCGTCACGCACGGTCCGCAGTAGGTAGCGCCGCCCTGCCCCTGAACGCACCGGTCGAGATCGAAGCCATCATCGAGGTGCGCTAAACATGTCTTCTCTCGATTGGTTGAAAAAGGTGCCGATTGCGCATCGCGGTCTGCACGATCTGAACAACAAGTGCTGGGAAAATACTCTGTCGGCCTTCGATGCGGCGGCAAGAGCCGGTTTTTCGATTGAATGCGACGTCCACCTTTCCGCCGACGGCAAGGCCATCGTCTTCCACGACGGCACGCTCGACCGGGTGACAGGAACCAAGGGCAACATAGACGAACTGACTGCCCAAGAGGCTGGCAGGCTTCGGGTCGGCGGTACAAACGATCACATTCCAACCCTGGCGCAATCGCTGGAGTTGATTGGCGGACGCGTTCCCATAGTGATCGAATTGAAAGGCATCGCCGGTCGAGACGATGGCTTGGTAAAGGCTGTTGCCGATGAACTCGCCGGATATCGGGGTGAGACCGCGATCATGTCCTTCGATCATCATTTGATCCGCCGCTTTGGCACGGACGCGCCGGGCATTCCTGCCGGACTGACCGCCGAAGGTCTTCGGGATGAAGACATCGAAGCGCATTTTTCCATGCTGGCCTACGACATCGATTTCGTCTCCTACAATCTCCATCATCTCGAGAACCGTTTTATCGAGTTCATACGGCGCAAGATGGAGATGCCCGTCATCTCTTGGACGGTGCGGAACTTCACCGAAAAAGCCATCAGCGATGCCGTTGCCGATCAAATCACTTTCGAGGGATTCGATCCGCGCACGGCTTGAGGCATGCGCGAGTTTCCACTATGGTATACACGTAAACCGACGGGATGTTCCATGAGCAAGCAAACAGCCATCAGGCTTCCAGACGAGACCTATAAACGTCTTCAGTCGCTGGCTGCAAAGACCGGACGCACCGCCACGTTCTACATGCGTCAAGCTATTGAAGAATATTTGGACGATCTGGAAGATTTGTATCTGGCAGAACAGGCCACGCTGCGCCTGAATCGCGGTGAGGATCAGGTTCTAACCGCAGAGGAATTCTGGCGTGGCCTGGACGATTGAGTACACTCGATCGGTTCAGAAATCGCTTAAAAACCTTGATACACAAACGCGAGGGCGAATTCGAAAGTTTCTGGATCAAAGAATTGCCAATCTGGACGATCCTCGCCAAACCGGAAAAGCTCTGCAAAGTTCGGAGCTTGGAAATTACTGGCGGTATCGCATTGGCGACTATCGCATCCTATGTGATCTACAGGATCATCGGCTAATAGTGTTGGTTGTGGAAATCGGCCACCGGCGCGAGGTCTATCGCTAAACACTGTCCGGAGTCAGGAAGCCAAATTCAAAATGCTAAATCTTGATCGAGGCGATTTCATCTTACGTGTCTGTGAGGGCGTGGGAGCATTCACACCGGTGGAGTGGTCGGACCTATCCGGCACTTCGCGTGAAGGACCGGAGTACAATCCTTTCTTGTCGCACGCCTTCCTGTCTGCGCTCGAAGATTCCGGCTGCGTCGCGCCCAAAGCCGGCTGGCTGCCGCAGTTCCTCCGCCTGGAAGACGATAGCGGCACGCTGATCGGCGCCGTTCCCTGTTATCTGAAGAGTCACAGCCAGGGTGAGTATGTTTTCGACCATGGCTGGGCCGATGCGTTCGAGCGCGCCGGAGGACGCTACTACCCGAAACTGCAGGCAAGCATTCCCTTCACACCCGCGACGGGGCCACGCTTGCTGGTTCACCGGGGCTGGGATGGAGAGGCAGTTCGGACAGCCCTCGCCAATGGCCTGCGCCAACTGACCGATCAGCTTGGGGTCTCATCGGCGCACTCGACCTTTGTCAATGAAAAGGATTTGCCGTCGTTCACCAATGCGGGATTCCTGCATCGCATCGATCAGCAATTCCACTTCTTCAACGAACGCTATGCGACCTACGACGATTTCCTTGCGACGCTTGCCTCACGAAAACGCAAGGCGCTGAAAAAGGAAAGACGCGAGGCACTTGCCGATGGCATCAGCATCGACCGGCTGACCGGCGGCCAGCTCACCAAGGAAATCTGGGACATTTTCTTCGCGTTCTACATGGACACTGGCAGCCGCAAATGGGGCCGCCCCTATCTCAATCGCAAATTCTACGCGCTGATTGGCGAGCACATGCCCGATGACATCATGCTGGTGATGGCTCGGCGCGATGGACGTTACATCGCCGGGGCGATCAACTTCATCGGATCGGACCGGCTCTTCGGCAGACATTGGGGCTGCATCGAGGATCATCGTTTCCTGCATTTTGAAGTCTGCTATCATCAGGCAATTGACTTCGCCATCGAACGTAAACTGCATGTTGTCGAGGCGGGTGCCCAAGGTGAGCACAAGCTCGCACGCGGTTATCTTCCCGTGATAACGCACTCGGTTCATTATCTTGCGCATGATGGGTTGAGGCGCGCTATCGATGACTTTCTCCGGCGCGAGCGCGAGGATGTCGCACTAATGAGCCATGTTCTCAACGATCACGCTCCATTCAGGAAATCAGAGCATTAGAGGCAGGCCATGATAATACCCTATGACGAGAACAACATATTCGCGAAGATACTGCGCGGTGAGATCCCTTCGCACAAGCTTTACGAAGATGCCGGAACCTATGCTTTCATGGATGTCATGCCGCAGGGCCAAGGGCATTGCCTCGCGATAACCAAGGCTCCGTTCCGCAATATTCTGGATGTGGATCAGTCGAGTCTTTCGGCCGTCATTTCAACAACGCAAAAGCTGGCACGCGCGGTCAAGGCCGCATTCAGCGCCGATGGTGTTACGATCATCCAGTTCAATGAACCTGCCGCAGGGCAGACGGTTTTCCACCTGCATTTTCACATCATTCCGCGTTTCGATGGAGTGGCACTCAAGCCGCACACTGGCCAGATGGAGGACCAGAATGTCCTGGCTGCGAACGCCGAGAAGATCCGGCAAGCATTGGCATCTAGCTCGTAAGCTGCAATCCGGCGAGCAGGACGATCTCGCCGACGATCACGCTGATGATTACCCGCCTGCCCAGCGTGACATAGGCCAGGAAGCCAGCTGCGGCTGCACCGACTCGCAGGATCACCGGCGAGTCAGCCAGGACGCCGCTTGGATACAGGATCAATTGGGCTATGACCCCTGCGACCAGTGCAGTCGCGACAGCACGCACCGCGACCAGCGCTTGCGAATCTTCCCGGACACGGCCCCCTATGAATACACCGATGAAACGCCACATGTCGGTCGGAAGCCATCCCGCAAGCAGAATGAAAAGATAGGGCCACCACCAGTCCGTCAGGCTCTGCCAGGTCACGACGCCCTGCTCCTGTTTACGAGGTGAACATACACCATCGTGACAGCGCCGCCGGCAACGCCGGTCAGCAGCAGGTCATAGGCAGGTGCGATCCAGTGGATCAACGGAAAAAGCAGCAGGCCGGAAACCATAGCGACATGGATCGATTTGTCCCGGGCCGATCCCCACAATGACGTGAGAAAATACATCGGTGTCAGGAAAAACAACGCGGCAAAGACCATCGGCGGGAAGTCCGCCGAAAGGAAATAGACAATGGCCACGACGAGCGTGTTCGTCAGGGTAAGGGTTATTCCCAGACCGGCAAAATACGCGGTTCGCATGTCTCGGGGAACATGCTGGAGCCGCTCCATCCCGATCACCCATGCGGTCACCGCAATGAAGTGCGACAGGAGCAGCAATGTGATTTTCCGCGTCTTTGGCCCGCGCAATTCCGGCACGAACGCCGCCACCATCGGCATGAGACGAATGGACGACAGACCAACGGCGATTCCTGCGCCGACAAGCGAGTAGCCGCCCGCGATGGCGCCAATCAGCACGATATTGGCCGGCAACGCCCAGATGGCAGCTACCATGAAGGTCGCTTGTAAAAGCGAAACGCCGCTTTCGCTGGCAAAACCGGCAAAGCCCACATGGGCGGTTATCAGAATGAGAGCAGGGATGCTCGTAATGAGCCATACACCGGAAAAGAACCACGAGGCTCGAGTTCTCGGGTATTCGTCTTGGTGGGTAGGCGTACCGGAATCAGCCATGTCTCAGCGATAACCGGAAGAACGGCGGCCATCAAGAAAAAGGCCACCCGAAGGTGGCCTTTTCGATCATTTCTTACGCGGCACTTTCGGTACCGAAGCCTTGGGTGCGAGAGGCGGAACGTTCCGTCCCGCCGATAAATCGGCACCCGCCTTTTCCAGCGCCTTCTTGGGAGCTGGCCGTTTCTTGGCCAATGGCTTCTTGTCGACCGGTATTTCCTTTTTCGGCTTCACCACCACTTCATCGGCGATGTAGTCGAGAACAAGACCCTTCGAGCCATCGGGCTTCTCCGCCACGGAGACGCGAACAGTTCCGCCCTTCCTTAGTCGGCCAAACAGCACTTCATCCGCCAGTGGCTTCTTGATGTGCTCCTGGATGACGCGGCCAAGCGGACGTGCGCCCATGCGGTCATCATAGCCTTTCTCAGCCAGCCATGCGATCGCCTCAGGCTGCAGGTCGAACGTGACACCACGATCGGCGAGCTGTGCTTCGAGCTGGATGACGAACTTCTGCACGACCTGATGGATGACCGGAACCGGCAACGGACCGAACGGAATGATCGCATCGAGACGGTTGCGGAACTCCGGCGTGAACAACCGGTTGATCGCTTCCATGTCATCGCCCTCACGGCGCGACGAACCGAAGCCGATTGCCGCCCTTGCCGCATCCGAAGCACCCGCGTTCGTTGTCATGATCAGAATGACGTTGCGGAAATCGATCTGCTTGCCGTTGTGATCCGTCAGTTTGCCGTGGTCCATGACCTGCAGCAGGATGTTGAACAGATCCGGATGCGCTTTCTCGATTTCGTCGAGCAACAATACGCAATGCGGATGCTGATCGACGCCGTCTGTCAACAGGCCGCCCTGATCGAACCCGACATAGCCCGGAGGTGCACCGAGCAGGCGAGATACCGTGTGGCGCTCCATATATTCCGACATGTCGAAACGCAGGAGCTCCACACCGAGAGAAGCTGCCAATTGCTTGGCGACTTCGGTCTTGCCCACGCCGGTGGGTCCGGAGAACAGGTAAGAACCGATCGGCTTTTCCGGCTCGCGCAAGCCGGCACGTGCCAGCTTGATCGAGGATGACAGCGCTTCGATCGCCAGATCCTGGCCGTATACGACGCGTTTGAGCTCTGCCTCGAGGTTGGAGAGCACGGCTTCATCGTCCTTCGAAACCGTCTTCGGCGGGATGCGGGCCATCGTGGCGATAGTAGCCTCGATTTCCTTCACGCCAATGGACTTCTTGCGTTTCGCTTCCGGCAGAAGCATTTGGCTCGCGCCGGTCTCATCGATGACATCGATGGCCTTGTCTGGCAATTTGCGGTCATTGATATAACGGGCCGACAGTTCCACAGCCGATTTGATCGCCTCCACGGTGTACTTGACCTTGTGAAAGTCTTCGAAATACGGCCGAAGCCCCTTCATGATCTCGATGGCATCGGGAATGGAAGGTTCGTTGACGTCGATCTTCTGGAACCGGCGAACCAGAGCCCTGTCCTTCTCGAAGAACTGGCGAAACTCCTTGTAAGTCGTTGATCCAATGCAACGAATTGCACCCGTTGACAGCGCCGGCTTCAGCAGGTTCGATGCGTCCATCGCGCCACCCGAAGTCGCCCCGGCACCAATGATCGTGTGGATCTCATCGATGAACAGGATCGCGCCCGGAAATTCTTCCAGCTCTTTGATAACCTGCTTCAGACGCTCTTCGAAATCACCGCGATAGCGCGTCCCGGCAAGCAGCGTGCCCATGTCGAGCGAAAAGACGGTAGCGTCGCTGAGAACGTTCGGAACCTTGCCTTCGACGATACGCTTGGCCAGACCTTCGGCGATCGCCGTCTTGCCAACGCCCGGATCGCCCACATAAAGTGGATTGTTCTTCGAGCGGCGGCAAAGTATCTGGATCGTCCGGTTGATCTCCTGGTCGCGGCCGATAAGAGGGTCGATCTTGCCCGCCTTGGCGCGGTCATTCAGATTGATGCAGTAAGCGGTCAGCGCGTCCTGCTTCTTCTTCGTTGCGCCCTCTTCCGACTCGGCGGCATGGCTGTCTTCGCTGGGGCTTTCGGCGCCGAGCGGCGTGCGTGGCTCCGAAGCACCCGGGCGCTTTGAAATTCCATGCGATATGTAGTTGACCGCGTCATAGCGGGTCATCTGCTGTTCCTGCAGGAAGAACGCAGCATGGCTCTCGCGTTCGGCGAAGATAGCAACAAGAACGTTCGCGCCGGTCACCTCTTCGCGGTTGGAGGATTGTACATGGATCACGGCGCGCTGGATCACGCGCTGGAAAGCCGCGGTCGGCTTCGAATCTTCGTCGTAACCGGTGACGAGATTATCCAGTTCGTGGTCGACATAGTCGGTCACCGTGCGGGTCAATTGAGCGAGGTCTACATTGCAGGCGCGCATGACACTGCTCGCATCCTGATCATCGATCAGCGCAAGAAGCAGATGCTCCAAAGTCGCATACTCGTGGTGGTGCTCGTTTGCAATTGTCAGCGCCTGATGCAGGGCGCGCTCCAGACTAGGTGAGAAAGATGGCATGAAACCTCACTTTTTCTCCATCACGCATTGCAGCGGATGTTGGTTTTGCCGCGCATAGTCCATGACTTGGGTCATCTTGGACTCCGCGACCTCATAGGTAAAGACACCACATTCTCCGACCCCATGATTGTGCACATGGAGCATGATGCGTGTAGCGTCTTCTCTGTTCTTCTGGAAAAAACGCTCCAGGACGTGAATGACGAACTCCATGGGAGTGTAATCGTCGTTCAGAAGCAACACGCGATAGAGACTCGGCTTCTTAAGTTTGGGTTTGGTCCGGGTTATAACTGCCGTTCCCCGACCGGGGCCGTTGCCGCTTCCCTTGTCCTCATCCTGCATCTTGGGTGAAAACCGCTTCATCTCTTCCGATACCCGCATTCTCATAGTGTGTCGCTCTATGCATTCTATGTAGGTCGCTGCAGGCTGATTTTAAGCCCTCTCCTGAAGCTTGCAATATCAAGTTGCGGTTGCAAAGGCCGAATTGCTTCCGCTGGAATAAAAAAAGCCCGGTTGCGAGTGGCAACCGGGTTTTTTTTGTAAGGACGAAGTAGATAGTCTTTACTTCCTTACTTTAGCCACGGCTGCCTCATAGGGCTTGTACGCTTCCCTGGCGAGATCGGCATACAGCTCGCCAAACTTGGTCGCCTGGGCAATAAAGGCTTCGTAGGCCTTCTTTGAGAACGCGCTGTGAGTCTGGAATATTTGTTCAGGCGATTTCGTGGAAGCTAGCTTTTCGATAAGGGCACTACCCTCTTCGAACGATTTCTTCGAGTAATCTGCCGCTTCATTTGCAATGGTCTGCAATCCCTGGGTGAGCGCGGAGGCGCTCTTGATCGCGCTGGTGGCGAATTCCTTGCTGGACTCATTCAAGGTTTCGAACGGAGTGGCCATTTCGGATCCTTCCAATTGTTGAATTTTCTTATCCTGCAAGAGGTAGGGTGCGGTGCACAAAATGTCAAATTCCTGCTGCACTGCAATATTCGCCTAAAATTTAGACCAAATCTTGCGGAAAAGGTGAACGGCCCGGTTACCATAAACAGTTTGGTAACGCTGATGCGACTAAAGTCCATGAAATCGCTCTGATGCAACAGGGGCATCAGGAAAGTTCTACGCGCATATTCGAGCAGGTGTTGATTGTGCATTATAAGGCCCGCCAAGGTTCCAGCTACGTACAAAGATTGGCTTATGCATTCCTGGCTCTGGCGCTGGGCGCCGGCATAAATGTCGCTGAAGCGCCCATGGCGGCGGCCGCGTCCAAGCAAGCCGCCATTGTGGTAGACGCCAATACCGGCAAGACGCTCTACTCGTCCAATGCTGACGCACAGCGCTATCCGGCATCCCTGACAAAAATGATGACCCTCTATATGCTGTTCGACGCCATGGCTTCCGGCAAGGTTTCCAAGTCGACGCCCATTCCAGTCTCGGCGTTTGCTGCCTCGCAGCCCCCAACGAAGATTGGTTTCAAACCGGGCCAGACGATCAGCGCCGAGGCAGCGATACTATCCCTCATCACCAAGTCGGCGAATGATTCCGCAACGGCAATCGCCGAGTTTCTCGGCGGCTCGGAGCAGCGTTTCGCGGTCATGATGACCAACAGGGCGCGCCAACTCGGCATGCGCAACACCCAGTTCCGCAACGCGAATGGTCTGCCGGATCCGCAGCAGCATTCTTCCGCGCGCGACCTTGCCTTGTTGGGCGTTGCCCTTCGCGAGCACTTTCCGCAATATTACGCATATTTCTCCACCCGCAGTTTCAGCTATCGCGGCCGCCGCATTGTTGGTCACAATCGTCTTCTCGGCAAGATTCAGGGCGTCGATGGCATCAAGACCGGCTATACTCGTGCTTCCGGTTTCAACCTGGTTTCGTCGGTCAACACTGACGGCAAGAAGCTCGTCGCAGTCGTCATGGGCGGGTCGAGCACACCGGCGCGCGATGCGCAGATGGCCAGCCTGATCGCCAAGTATCTTCCGGCGGCATCGCGCCGCGACGGTGGCAACCTTATCGCGTCACGCAAGAACAGCAAGGTCGAGGTCGCAGCGCTTGAACTTCCAGCGAGCGACGAAGCACCCATACCGGTTCAGCGCGAACAGGTAGAAATTCAGCAGCCTGCCGAAGTCGTGACGGCTTATGCAGAGCCCGCAGCCGCCCAGTCGCCGGCCGAACGCATCTTGAATGTCCCTGCCCCCGAGCCAAAAGCTGAAATCGGCGAAGGTGACGTGGATGAAGTTGATCCCGTAACCACCGCATCGGCATCGCCAGGCGGTTGGATGGTGCAAATCGGATCGACCGGCAGCCCGGAGGATGCCAAGACCCTGCTGTCCAAGGCCGCCGCGCAGGTTGGCGGTCCGATTGCCGGGCTCTCGCCCTATACGGAAAAATTCCAGAAGGGCTCAACCACCTATCATCGTGCGCGCTTTGCCGGCATCACCTCGGCCAAGGCGGCCAACAATGCCTGCGCCGCGCTCAAGCGCCAGAAATTCAACTGCTTTGCGATTGCTCCCCAGTCGTAAGGCAGGCGATCCGAAAGACCCCGATTTGTATAGCGTAAAGGGTTTTGCGAATGTCCAGTACCACTGAAACTCACAGCACAGCTGATCTGACAGCCAGAGAAACCAAGCCATTTTTCGGCGGCATGCATGCCCTTCAACAGGCCGCGATGAAGATTGCTGATCTGCGGCGGGGCAACTCCGCTTTCAAGACGATGGACCTGGTGAACGTTCTGCTTTGTCAAGCTGCTCGCACGCGTCGCGCCGCCATGCCGCCGGTACGGCTGCGACTGCGCTCGGCTAATCGCAATGGCGTGTCGGCCGTGCGGCTAAGGGTCTCCTGAGCGCTCTAAAGCAATCCTAGAGCAGCAAGCTCATTGCGCAGCTCTGGCGGCAGTTTCGCCCGCCCGATCTTGCCGTGTCCCTCGTCGAAGGGCGCGTCTTCGCTGGTCAGATAACGCCAGCCCTGAAAGGCTCGGCGTGGCTGCCATTCCGTGGCGATTATGCGCGGGTCCAGCACCAGGTGACAGCGTGAAATACCTTCATCATCGGTAAAGGTCCTGATATCCGTCAGTTGCTGGCGGCACTGGATGTTGCCCTTGATCACCCAGTAGAGCGATCCGCCATCGAGCAGTTCCTCGGCGCGCTTTGGTACCATGCGCGTGGTATGAAATTGTTCAGCTGGCAGCCCTGCCCGTCTGCGCTCGTCGAGCTTGAAATCAATCCACGCCGCGAGTTCTTCGATCGCGCTACAACCGACACAGAGTTTTACGAGGTTAAGGGCCATGGCAAAGCATTTACGCTTTCAGGTTGTGGCGTCAACCATGATGGCGGCTTCTCCACAAGCGCCGTAAAGACCTATTGAGAATTCAGCGTGATGAGTTAGCTGGTGCGGTTTTCGAGAACCGGAGCGCAGCGGAGTTGATGGTCCGTGAGCACCGGAAGCGCAGAAAATCGCGTCAGATAACCATCAGGCTGGATTGGCAAAGGTCTTTCAGCACTCCACTACATTGACGGCCAACCCGCCAAGACTTGTCTCCTTGTAGCGCTCGTTCATGTCGACACCGGTCTGCCGCATGGTTTCGATACAGGCATCGAGCGGCACAAAATGGGTGCCGTCCCCCTTGACCGCCAGCGAAGCAGCCGTGACGGCCTTTACCGCACCGAGCGCGTTGCGCTCTATACAAGGCACCTGCACCAGACCGGCAACAGGATCGCAGGTCATGCCAAGATGATGTTCCAGTGCGATCTCGGCAGCGTTTTCAATCTGCTCGGGCGAGCCGCCCAGCACTGCGGCCAAGCCGGCCGCTGCCATGGCGGATGCAGAACCGACTTCGCCCTGGCAACCGACCTCCGCTCCCGAGATCGAAGCATTGGTCTTGATCACACCGCCTATGGCAGCCGAGGTCAAGAGGAAGTCGCGAATGCCGTTGTCGTCGGCATCGTCGTGGAAATGCAGATAGTAGCGCAGAACCGCCGGGACCACGCCGGCAGCACCATTGGTAGGCGCCGTCACAACGCGTCCGCCCGCCGCATTCTCCTCGTTGACAGCCATCGCATAGACGGAAAGCCAATCATTTGCGAGCAGCGGGTTGATCCGGTTCTGCCGCCATTCTTCCTGCAAGCGGTCATGAAGATAGCGCGCACGGCGTTTGACCTTTAGACCGCCCGGCATGATGCCTTCCTGCTCAAGGCCACGATCTATACACGAGCGCATTGCGGCCCAGACCCTGTCGAGGCCCGCGTTCAGCTCATCGCGGCTCATGAAGACTTCTTCATTGCTGCGTTTCATTTCGGCGATGGAAAGCCCACTTTCCCTCGCCATGCTCATCATCTCTGCGGCATTCTTGAACGGGTAAGGAACCGGATGCTCCGGTTTCGGCGCGGTGCGTGTTTTCGCTGCCTCGAGTTCTTCCTCAGTCACCACGAAACCGCCGCCGACCGAGTAAAAAATACGGCGCAACAACAGCCGGTCGTCGACGTCATAAGCTTCGAAGGCCATGCCATTGGCGTGACCGGGCAGCGGCGTGCGCCGGTCCATGATGAGGTCCGTGGAAGGGTCGAAGCGGTAGGAGGGATGACCTTCGGGCGAAATGCGTTTGGTCTGCTTCACGGTCTCAAGCAATGCGTCCATTTCGTTCGGATCGATCGTGGCTGGCAGCAGACCGCACAAGCCAAGAATGACAGCGCGGTCCGTCGCATGACCAATACCGGTAAACGCCAACGATCCGTGCAGATGCACGCGCAGCCGGTCGACCTTGATCCCGGTCGGTCGCGGCCATTGCCCGCTCTTCAGTTCCTCAAGAAACAGACTGCCGGCTGTCATTGGCCCCATCGTATGGGAACTCGAAGGACCAATGCCGATTTTATACAGATCGAAAACCGACAGAAACATCTGACCACCTTTTCCGGGCGAAGTATTCGCGGCCTATAATGGTCGCTCGCCACCGGTTCCCGCAGCTCGGCACCGACTTCACCTTGCGTTTCTACGACATAGGCCAGCCGGCGCGAAAGTCAAAGAAAAAGCCGCTGAACCCATAGGTCACCCGGATTTGCCAGCCGGTCAAATTCACGTACATTCCCGTCAGTTGTCGCATCACAGAGAAATCCAATGGTATCTGCCCCCAACACATCCTATTGGCTCGACATCCTTGCCCTCGCCTGGTTTTTCACGGTCTGGGTTCTCTATTCTCACACAACCGCAAACGGGTTCGCGGGCAGGAAATCCCTGACCTATGAGATGAACCAGGCGCGACGCCAATGGATGGCGACAATGTCGACACGCGAGCTCCGCATGATCGACACGAGCATCATGATCGGCCTCCAGCAGGGCACGGGCTTCTTCGCATCGACTTCGATTCTGGCGATAGGCGGCTGCTTTGGTCTGCTGAATTCGTCCGGTCGCGTTCTGACGCTGTTTCACGACCTGCCATTCCTGGGCGACACGACTCAACAATTGTTCGAGACCAAAATCCTGGGACTCCTCGTTTTGTTCGCCTATGCATTCTTCAAGTTCGCGTGGTCATATCGTCTCTTCAACTATTGCTCGATCCTTATCGGCAGTGTGCCCATGGCGCGCGACAAGGGCCCGGATGATCCGATTGTCGTTGCGGGAATCAACCGGGCCGCGGGTATAAATATTCAGGCAGGTGAGCACTTCAACAGCGGCTTGCGCGGGATTTTCTTCTCCATCGGCTATCTTGGATGGTTTTTGCATCCGCTGCTGTTCATGCTCACGACGACGTTGGTTGCCATCGTGCTTTTGAGGCGTCAGTTCTTTTCAAGGGCGCGCGAGGTCCTGATGAAGAACAGCGTTGCGGACCTATAGGCCGCGCGGCAGGTACCGCCAGACGAACATCGCCGTGAATACCATCAGCAGGGCGAGCGCGATGAATATCGAGCCGAGATGGAAAAAAGTCAGGATGATCGAGTAGAAGAAAGCCGGCAGTATCTCCGAGAAATCAAGGTAGGTTCGATAGACCGCCGTCATCTGCGCCCGCTCATGCGGGTGGACTGCACGGATGAATGTCGTTGAGCCAAGCGTGTCGATAGCCACGCAGAAGAAGGCTCCGAAGAGCAGCATGATCGCCGCCGCCATTGGGAATCTTTCGCCGGCGATTCCCGCACCTAGAAGCGCCACGGCAAGCAATATGAACACACCGGAGATCGTACGCGTCAGACCCTTGGCCATGCCCACCTTTCCCCACAGGATCGAACCGAGCAGAAAAAGGTTGCCCAGTGACACCAATAGCCCGCCGGCAAGGTTTCCCTGTCCCGTCGCCACCATGAGAATAGGTCCATAGACGAAGAAAGTGCTCCAGTAGCATGAGCGGGAAAAGGCGATCAGCCACGCCAGGCGCAATCTCGGCTGCACGACGAAACGGCGCACGTTGGCGATTGGATTGGCCGGGCGGCTGGGCCCTCTTTTCAGCGCCGGATTGTCGCTGAGGCGGAAATACCAGAACAGCGAGAGCAGCAGCAGCGAAAAACATATCGACAGGATGAAAGGCGCTACCATTCCAACGCTTGTATAGAGCAGTACCCCGAGAAAAGGTCCTGCCGTCCAGGCGAGTGTCGCAGTCGCCATGCGCACCGACTCCGCACGGACCAGTTCACCCTTCTTGATATGATCCATGATGTAGAGGCTGAGTGTGATCGACAAGGTGCCGGAACCGAACGTGCGCAGGAACAGCCCGGCCGCCTGTCCCGGCAGCGTATCGAGCGCAAAGGCGCAGCACCCGAGCATCAGCGATGCGGTTCCGGCGGTGTAGACCCAGCGGCGCGGTATTCGCACAATCAGCAGCGGGATCGAGAGGGTCGAAACCAGCCCGAGCAAAGACATGCAGGTATAGAGGATACTGACGCCCCGCTCACTTTGTACAAGATCGTAGGTCTGGATCGGCACGACGCTGGTGATGATCGCCCGCGCCATAGATTCGATACCAAAGAGGATAGCGAAAACCCGCGCCGTCGGACGCTTGGCCGTGGTAATCCAGATTGGATAGCGAACCTGATTGATCACGTGGATGACTTTGGGGAAGTGATTCGAGCGTCACCGGAGTTTCGGCTTCGCAAGTTGTGATGGCAGTCAATCAAGCGACATAATATGTCCGTTTCGCAGAAACGGCTGAAACCGCGTGACAAAAACTTCTTCCGTTTGTCGGCCAAGGCAATGGATTTTGCGGCCCAACTCACCTAGCTTGTGCCGATTGCCCTAACCTCCGAGTTTCCATTTTATGATTCAAGCCGATACCTCGACTGCGCCATCGAAACCACGGCTCGGCAAACTCGATGTCCTGCGTGGTATCGCCCTCGTGGCCATGGCCACCTATCATACGGGCTGGGATTTCGAGTTTTTTGGCTACCTTGAACCCGGCACGACCGGCCATGGTGCGTGGAAACTATATGCCAGGATCATCGCGTCGACATTTCTGGTCCTCGTCGGCTTCAGCCTCTTCCTTGCGCACGGGCGCGGCATTCGCTGGCGCAGGTTTGGAATTCGATTGGCTCAGATCGTCGTGGCAGCTTTGGCGATCACGCTCGCAACGATGTATTTCACCCCTGGAAGTTTTGTATTCTTCGGTATTCTGCACCAAATTGCAGTCGCCAGTGTTCTTGGGTTGCTTTTCCTGCGTCTGCCGGCGTTCATCGTCGCCGCTGCCGCGGCGGCGGTCATCGCCCTTCCGCATTATTTCGTCTCTCCCACCTTCGACGCGCCGATATTCTGGCCGCTCGGCCTCTCCGAAATCATCATAAAGTCAAACGATTACGTCCCGATCTTCCCGTGGTTCGGCGCCGTTCTTGCCGGCGTGGCGCTCGCCAAGACGATGCAATATTTCGGCGCGATCGAATTGCTTGCCGGAAACATCACTCCATCCTGGCTAGATCGCGGTCTGCGTTTCATCGGCAGGCACAGCCTTGCCTTTTACCTGATCCACCAACCGGTGATCATCGCTTGCGTTTTTCTTGTTTCGCAACTATCCCCGCCGTCGGTTCCAGCACCACGCGAGGTCTTCGGCAGGGCCTGTGTCCAGAGTTGCCAGAACGACAATGACAAGGCTTTTTGCGAGAAGTTTTGCGATTGCGTCATCGGCCAGACCGAAGCGCAGGGCATCTTCGAGGAAATGTTCGCGGGAAAGCGCGATCAGAACGATCCGCAGATGCAGCAGATCGCCGGCGTCTGCACGCAGCAGAACCTGCCCTAGTTCGCGTAGATTAGGTGTGCTGAGATTCGCGATCGTGACAAGGCGAAAACGGTGGTTTTCGAGAAGCGGAGCGGAGCGTACTTATAGTACGTGAGCACCGGATCGCAGAAAAACGCCGTTTGCAGACCGTCATGGCGTGAATATCAGCACATCCTAGGTGTTTACGCCCAACTCAGCCAAACGCTCTATACAACCTTCTTCGACCTGATCGAGTTCAGCCAGTGTTTCCTCGATATCCCTGCGCTTCTGGCGCAGCTCTGCGCGCCTTTCCTCGACGCGCTTCATCATCAGATGCAGCTGTCCCATTTCACCGGGCGGCTCCTTGTACATCTGGATGATTTCTTGAATTTCGGCGATCGAAAAACCGAGCCGTTTGCCGCGTAATATCTGCTTGAGCAAATGCCGGTCGGACGGCCGGAACAGCCGCGTACGTCCGCGTCGGACCGGGTGGATCAAATCCTCGTCCTCATAGAATCGCAACGTGCGCGTCGACACGCCGAATTCCCGTGTCAGTTCGGTGATGGTGTAATACTCGCGCATGCAGTCACAGCCCCTCGTCATATATCAATGTTGTGCTCACGCAATTACGTAAAAGTCAATTGCACGATTGTACTCGGTTGTGAACTTAAGTCCAATCGTTCTGCAACAGCTGTTACCTGAAGCCGAACCACCAAGTCGCAAGGCCAAGAAACGATGAAAAACCAACCACATCGGTTACCGTGGTAACGAACACCGCGGAAGCTATCGCCGGATCTGCCCCGAAGCGGTGCAACAACAGGGGAATCAATATACCGCCAAGTGCGGCGGCAAGCATGTTGATGATCATCGCCGCTGCGATGATTCCGCCGATGTTGACGTTGGTGAACCACAAACCGGCGACGACGCCGATCATTATGGCGAAAATAACGCCATTGATCAGCCCCACGAAGGCTTCACGCCGGATGATCCGGCCGGCGTTGTAAATGTCCATGTCGCGTGTCGCAAGAGCGCGAACGGTCACGGTCATCGTCTGCGTGCCCGCATTGCCACCCATCGAAGCCACGATCGGCATGAGCACTGCCAATGCAACCATCTGCTGGATCGTTCCGTCGAAGAGCCCGATCACCGAGGCCGAGAGAAAAGCCGTAAACAGGTTGATCACAAGCCAGGGTGTACGGGAGCGCGACGTCGACAGAACCGAGTCAGACAACTCTTCGTCGCCGACGCCGCCAAGACGCAGGATGTCTTCCTCGGCCTCTTCCTGAATGACGTCGACGATGTTCTCGATCGTCAGAACACCGACAAGCCGGTCATTTTCATCCACGACAGCAGCCGACAGGAGATCGTATTGCTCGAAAATCTGGGCCGCTTCTTCCTGGTCCATCGTCGCCGGAATTGCGTGGCGCGTTTCGTGCATGATCTCGTCGATCTTGACATCGCGCCGCGTACGCAGGATGCGATCGAGGTCAATAGCCCCCAAAAGACGAAACATCGGATCGATGACGAATATCTGGGAAAAGGATTCGGGCAGATCGTCGTTCTCGCGCATGTAGTCGATGGTCTGGCCGACGGTCCAGAATGGCGGCACCGCAACGAATTCCGTCTGCATGCGGCGGCCGGCTGTCTCCTCCGGATAGCCAAGGGAGCGGCGTAGTCGAACCCGTTCGGTGAAAGGCAGCTGCGCCAGGATCTCGTCGCGATCCTCCTGCTCGAGATCTTCGAGAATGTAGACTGCATCGTCGGAATCGAGTTCCTGGACGCCTTCGGCGATCTGCCGGTTAGGCATTGCATCGACGATTTCGAGGCGAACCGCCTCGTCGACTTCGGTCAGCGCGGCAAAATCGAACTCATCGCCGAGAAGCTCGACGAGCGCTCTGCGTTGATCGGGTTGCAGGGCCTCGAGAACGTGGCCGAGTTCCGACTGATGGAGCTTGCCCACGTGCGAGCGGAGAAACAGAACATCCCGGTCGGCGATGGCGGCGCCGACACGCGCCAGATAGGAGGTGCGGACAGCACCATCCTCACCGTAGATATCAACGGCATCATCGTCAGGTGCGAATTCGGGGAGAGTTTCTGGTTCCATGTATCCGCACCTGCCTTCCTGACAAATATGGCGTCTCGTCAGTTAAAACTCAGTGTCCGTTTGGAAAAGACGCTACGCTGAGTCGGATGGCGCGGTTTACGAGAACCGGAGCTCAGCGTACATCAAGTACGTGAGCACCGGAAGCGCAGAAAATCGCGTCAGATGACCGTCGCACGTTTCAAACCGGCATTCAGGCAGCGCTGTCTTCCCAGCCGCTGATTGCCTTCACCTCCAGGAAATCCTCGATCCCGAAGTGTCCGCCTTCCCGTCCTATGCCCGAGTGCTTGTAGCCGCCGAAAGGCGCATCAGCCGCATGTTCGGCGCCATTTATCCGAACCATGCCCGCACGCAACTGCTTTGACACACGCTTGATTCGCTCGCGGTCTCCCGACTGGATGTAGGCAGCCAGCCCATAAGGCGTGTCATTGGCGATTTCTACTGCCTCTTCCTCGGTGTCGAATGGAATTATGGCGAGCACCGGACCGAAAATTTCCTCGCGGGCAATCGTCATCTCATTGTTCACGTCGGCGAAAACGGTCGGACGTACGTAGTAACCACGATTGAATCCTTCAGGGCGTCCAGTACCGCCGGCAATCAGGCGCGCACCTTCCTTGATGCCCTGCTCGATCAGACCCTGAACCTTGTTGAACTGCAACTCCGAAACGAGCGGCCCCATGTGATCGCCGTCCTGCGAGGGATCGCCGACCTTGGTTGCCTTCGCGGTCTCGGCGGCGATCTCAGTCGCCTTGTCATAAACCGAGCGTTCGACGAGCATGCGCGTCGGCGCGTTGCACGATTGGCCTGTATTGTTGAATACATGCTCGACGCCGCGTTTGACCGCAGCTTCCACGTCCGCATCCGCAAACACGATGTTCGGCGACTTGCCGCCAAGTTCCAGGGATACACGCTTGACCGTATCGGCTGCTGCCTTGGTCACGGCAATTCCGGCCCGGGTGGAGCCTGTGAACGACATCATGTCGATCTCAGGATGGGCGGACATTACTGCACCAACAGTCGGACCATCGCCATTGACGAGGTTGAACACACCTGCCGGAAGGCCCGATGCGTCGACCATTTCCGCGAAGATCACCGAAGAGATGGGCGCGATCTCGGAAGGCTTGAGAATAACCGTGCATCCTGCGGCGATCGCGGGGACTACCTTCAGGACCACCTGGTTCATCGGCCAGTTCCACGGCGTAATCAGACCGCAGACACCGATCGGCTCATAGGCGATCCGAACGGTTCCGCCATGGCCATTCAACGGCCGCTCGAATTCGAAGTTCTTCAATGCCTGGATGAAGGCCTCGATGTGACCCGTGCCTGATGCCGCCTGTTCGTCCAGCGCCATTTTGATCGGCGCGCCCATTTCGGACGAAATAGCCTTGGCCATGTCGGCGATGCGCGACTTATAGACGGCGAGCAGGCGTTCCAGCCAGGCCAGTCGCTCTTCGCGGCTGGTCTCGCTCCACGTGGTGAATGCCTTGCGCGCGGCAGAAACGGCCTTGTCCACATCCGCTTCAGAGCCAAGCGAAATAACGGCAAAAGGCTGCTCATCGGCTGGATTGATCACCTCAAGCTCTTTCGCTGATACCGGCGCTATCCACTTTCCGTCGATGTAGAAATCGGTCTTGCGAAGCATGGTCTTTCTCCTGCCTGTGGTTCTCTGATTGTCGTTGATTCAGCGCCGGATAGTATTGGCGTGCGTTCCATTGAGTGTGTAGCGGATGATTGGCGTTGCGGCCAACAGGAATATCGAACAATGAGGCTAAAATAGCGGCGTTTCGGGCTTAAGGGATTTTGCGTCAGTACGAGTCGACGATGGTAGATTGCGAACACCGGAGCGCAGTGACTTCGGGTTCATGAGCACCAGCCACAGAAAAACGCCATTTGCAGGCCGTTATGGCCTAAATGCTCGCGATAGCCGCAGGAAATTGCCCAGCATGGCGTGGCCATATTCCGTCAGCACGGATTCTGGATGAAACTGCACCCCAAAAGTCGGGTGACTTACATGGGCAAGCCCCATGATCTCGCCCGCACTGGATCGCGCCGTTACCGAAAGGTCGCTGCCATCGACGGACTCGACGATCAACGAGTGATAACGGCCAGCGCGGAACGGGCTCGGCAGCCCCTTGAAAATGTCTGTACCGTCGTGATCTATCGCTGATGAACGCCCATGCATCGGCTCCTGCGCTCGCACGACCTTGCCACCGAAAACTTCACCGATACACTGATGCCCAAGGCATATGCCGAGAATTGGCACCTGTCCGCTCAACCTCTCGATAATCTGCATCGAGTGCCCCGCTTCACGCGGTCCGCATGGCCCAGGCGAAACCACGATGGCATCAGGTCTCAGTTTCTCGACTTCCGCTGCGGTTATGGCGTCATTGCGCAGCACCTGAACTTCAACGCCCAGTTCCGTGAAGTACCGCGCCACAGTGAAAACGAAGGAATCGTAATTGTCGATGATCAGTATCATGGCGCAGCACCCTGATCGAACACTGCGAAGATGCGCACCGCCTTGTCCAGTGTTTCCTGGTATTCCGCAGCAGGGTCGGATAGCGCGGTGATGCCGCCGCCCGCCTGGAAGACGGCCTTCCCGCCTTGGAAAACCACCGTGCGAATGCCAATATTGCTATCGAAATTGCCGTTGAAGCCGATATAGCCGATTGAGCCGCAATAGACCCCTCGCGCCTCTCGTTCTATATCAGTGATGATTTCCATGGCCCGCAATTTTGGTGCGCCAGTGATCGAACCGCCGGGAAACGCCGCTCTGATCAAGTCCATCAAGGACTTGCCTTCCGCCAGCCTTCCGGTAACGACGGAAACCAGATGATGAACGCTCGCATAGGTTTCGAGACCGCAAAGGACCGGCGTCAGCACGGAATGCGGGCGGCAAACGCGGGAGAGATCGTTGCGCATCAAATCGACGATCATCAGGTTTTCCGCACGATCCTTCTCCGACTTGAGAAGAATGTCGGCGAGATTCTTGTCTTCATCGGAATCTGGGGATCGCGGCATCGTGCCTTTGATCGGACGCGTCTCGACCTGATCGCCTTTCACCGCAATGAAACGTTCCGGCGAACTCGACGCGATGACGATCTCGCCACGATCGAGATAGGCGGCAAAGGTCGCGGCATTGCGCTGGCGCAGCGCCTTGTAGAACGGCCAATGTGCGAACCCTTCGGGCAGGTCGGCGACAAATCGCTGGGCTATGTTTGCCTGGAAAATATCGCCGTCGAGAATATATTCCACCACCCTGGCAACGGATTGCATATATGCGTCGCGCTCGAAATTGGACTGCCATGACGATCGAGGGATTCTCTGTTCCTTGCCAGCCGTACCGTCCTGGTACAAATTCCCTTGCACCAGCTGCAGGAATTGTTCTGCACGCTCGACGCTCTTGCTGGTGCGGGCCGTAGCGTCTGTTTCCGGCAATCCGGATGACAAGAGCCAGACTTTGCCGGCCGCATGATCGAATGAAACGACCACATCGTAGAAATACCAGTCCGCATCCGGCATGGAGCCGTGCGCCGGCACTTCCGGCTGTGGCAAACGCTCCAGCAAGCGCCCGAATTCGTAGGAAAAATAGCCGATTGCACCTCCCTGGAACGCCGGAACACCGGGCTGATCCTCAAGCCGGTAAAAGTCGAGATAGTGCGACATCGCATCGAGCGGGTGCTGATGAAGCACTGTGCCGTTCCACCGCGCCACGCCGTTCTCGACGACAAGCCGACCAAATGGATCAGCCGCCACGTAGGAGTAACGTCCAAGGCTGTCGTGGCGCATGGCACTATCGAGAAAGCTCAACCCTCCGAGCGCACGCAATCTCTCTGCGGCTTCGACTGGCTCCAGCCATGGAATCTCACGAATGTGCAAACCACTCCTCCTTCAACCGCCCGCCGTTACTGGGGTCGGGTATATTGAGATTCGCGTCAGGGCGAGCCGGAAATGATGATTTTCGAGAACCGGAGCGCAGTGAACTTTTGGGTTCATGAGCACCGTATCGCAGAAAAGTGCCATTTGCAGGCCGTCCTGGCGTGAATATCAGTATATCCTAGCTCTTGCGCGTCGACAGAAGGATACTAGTCTCCGTGGAAGTGATTCCGTCAATATGGCGAATATCGCGCAGGGTTCGGTCGAAAGCCTCAAGCGTCTCGACCTCTATTTCGGCGACAATGTCCCAGCGGCCGTTCGTCGTGTGCAAAGCACGGATTTCCGGAAAGCCCTGCAATCGCCGCACAACCTTTTCCGCCGCCTGCCCCGCCACTTCGACCATGGCGACTGCGCGCACGCCGTAGAGGCCCGCGCCCGCCTTCAACGTTACGGTAAACCCCTGGATAGTGCCGTCTGTCGTCAGCTTGTCTATGCGCGCCCGCACCGTAGCGCGCGAAATGCCAAGGATCGTCGCCATGGACGAGACCGGCAGGCGGCAATCGTCGCGCAGGAGTGACAGCAATTTCCGGTCTACATCATCCATTGTCTTTCAATCTGGCAAATTTGACTGAGCAAAGTGCGCATCAGAATGCGCATATCTATCAGGATGCTGTCTTTTTGTCACCGCGCCGAGATGAGAATATAGCGCCGAAACGCGATATTATGTCTTCTGAGCGGGGGGTCCGGCGAGATTCGCGATCAGGACGTGCCGAAAATGGTGATTTTCGAGAACCGGAGCGCAGTGAACTTTGGTTCATGAGCACCGGCTCGCAGAAAAGCGCCGTTTGCAGGCCGTCATGGCGTGAATATCAACAGACCCAGAGAGTGGTGGTTGCTAATGAACATGCAGAGCAATTTCGAGGATACGCACAAGCAGAAGCTGACCGTCATCGGCGCGCCGATCGAAGAAGGCGCGAGTACGCTTGGGGCACTGATGGGTCCCGCTGCGCTTCGCACCGCCGGGCTCATAAGCATGCTCGAGGAGATCGGACATCCAGTCGAGGATCGCGGCGACCTGCGCTTGCCGAAAACATTGCCTGTCGTGCCGCCCGTGCAGGGCCTTGCGCATCATATCGAGAAAATCGCCGCTTGGTCGCGCCTCCTGTCCGCCGAGACCTATGACGCGATGAAGAACGGCACGTTACCCGTCATTCTTGGCGGCGACCACAGTCTCTCCATGGGTTCGATTGGCGGCATTGCCCGTTATTGCGAAGAACATGACCGCGAATTGTTCGTCCTTTGGCTCGACGCCCATTCCGATTTCAATACGCCCGCCACTTCACCGTCAGGCAACATGCATGGAATGTCGGCAGCCCTTCTTTGCCGCGAACCCGGCCTCGAAGGTGTGTTCGGAGATGAGCCGCATGGCTTCGTCAAGCCGGAGAACCTGCATCTCTTCGGCATTCGCTCGATCGACAAGACCGAACGCGTTCTCCTGCGTGAGCGCGGTATCGACGTGATCGACATGCGCCAGATCGATGAATTCGGTGTCTCGAAGCTGCTGCGCCGCATAATCGAGCGTGTACAGAAGGCCAACGGCATGCTTCACGTGAGTTTCGACGTGGACTTCATCGACCCGGCCTTTGCGCCTGGCGTCGGTACCACTGTTCCCGGCGGCGCCACCTACCGGGAGGCGCATCTCGTCATGGAGATGCTGCACGATTCCGGCATCGTCGGTTCGCTCGACCTTGTCGAACTCAACCCCTTTCTCGATGAACGCGGCAAGAGTGCCCTGCTCCTCGTCGATCTGGTTGCCAGCCTGTTCGGCCGGCAGATTTTTGACAAGCCGACATTAGCCGAACAGAGCGCCGCCGCTCTAGGGTCCGTTGAAATTCAGGTCGGGGCGAGCCGAAAATGACACTTTTCGAGGACCGGAGCGCAGTGAACTTTTGGGTTCATGAGCACCGGACCGCACAAAAGTGCCATTTGCAGGCCGTCTCGGCGTGAATATCGACAGACCCTGATGACATAATAGGAGGATACCTTGCTTCACACTGCCGCTGACCTGATATCGACAGAATCCCGCCTCGGGGCGCATAATTACAAGCCGCTCGACGTGGTGCTGGAGCGCGGCGAAGGCGTGCACGTGTGGGACATCGATGGCAACCGCTATCTCGATTGCCTCTCGGCCTACTCAGCTGTCAACCAGGGTCACTGTCATCCGAAAATCCTTGAAGCAATGGTCGAGCAGGCCGGCAAGCTTACGCTGACCTCGCGCGCATTCCGCAACGATCAGCTTGCACTGTTCTACGAGGAACTCGCCGCACTCACCGGCTCGCACAAGATCCTGCCGATGAACAGCGGAGCGGAAGCCGTCGAAACCGCCATCAAAGCCGTGCGCAAGTGGGGCTACGAGGTCAAGGGCGTCCCGGAAAACGCCGCAGAAATCATCGTCTGTTCGGATAATTTCCATGGCCGCACCATGGGTATCGTCGGCTTTAGCACCGATCCATCGGCTCGCGATAATTTCGGCCCGTTCGCTCCGGGCTTCAAGGTCGTGCCCTTCGGCGATATCGACGCTTTCAGCGCGGCCCTCACTCCCAACACAGTCGGTTTTCTTGTCGAACCGATCCAAGGCGAAGCCGGAGTTATCATTCCACCGAAAGGCTATTTCACCAAAGTGCGCGAACTGTGCACTGAGAATAACATCACGCTTATCCTTGATGAAATCCAGACGGGCCTTGGCCGCACCGGCGCTTTGCTCGCCGAAGCGCATGAAGGCATCGAAGCGGACGTGACACTGATCGGCAAGGCATTGTCCGGCGGCTTCTATCCTGTCTCGGCCGTGCTGTCGAACAGCGATGTCCTCGGCGTTCTCAAGCCCGGCCAGCACGGCAGCACCTTTGGCGGCAACCCGCTTGCCTGCGCCATCGCCCGCGCGGCGCTGCGCGTGCTCACCGAAGAAAACATGATCGAGAATTCCCGCATTGAGGGAGAATATTTCCTGGAGGAGCTTAAGGGCATTCGCAGCAATATCGTGCGCGAAGTGCGCGGGCGCGGGCTGATGCTGGCTGTCGAGCTTCATCCAGAAGCCGGGGGTGCCAACCGTTTCTGCTATGAGTTGAAAGCCCGCGGCATACTCGCCAAGGATACCCATGGCGATACGATCCGCATTGCACCGCCACTCGTCATCAAGCGCGATCAGGTCGATTGGGCGCTGGAGCAGTTCAATACGGTGCTCACCAGCATGAATTGAGACTGAGATTGGTGGTGCACCTACTCTCTCATACCCTCACCCGCTCGGCCTTTGGATCATACATCGGCCGCAGCGCGGCCTCGGCCTTCACGCGCTCACCGGCAATCTCGATCTCATAATCGGAAGCCAGCACCTGTTCGGCGCTCTCGCCCTTGCTCGGCACGTATCCAAGCCCGATCGCGCCGCCGAGATGGTGCCCGTAATTGCCGGACGTGATCGTCCCGACAATCTTGCCGTCACGGACGATCGCCTCGTTGTGGAACAGCAGCGGCTCCGGGTCGCTGAGGCGAAATTGCACGAGACGGCGATCCAGCCCTGCTTCCTTCTTGCGCAAAACTGCATCGCGACCGATGAAGTCGCCCTTGTCCGCCTTCACCGCAAAGCCCAGCCCGGCCTCCAGCACATGGTCCTCATCGGTAATATCATGACCGAAATGCCGGAATCCCTTTTCGATGCGGCAGGAGTCGAGCGTGTGCAGGCCACAGAGCTTGAGGCCAAGTTCCTGACCGACTTCTTCGACGGCTTCGAACACATGTGCCGCCTGATCGGTCGAGACATAAAGCTCCCAGCCAAGTTCGCCGACATAGGTCACGCGGTGTGCCCGCGCTAATCCCATACCGATTTCGATCTCGCGTGCCGTCCCGAACGGATTGGCTTCGTTGGAGAAGTCATTCGGGCTGATCTTCTGGATCAGTTCGCGTGATTTCGGCCCCATCAGGCACAGCACTGACTCCGCGGCAGTTACGTCCGTAATGACGACGAATTCATCCTTGAGGTGCTTGCGCATCCACGCAAGGTCGCGCTGCAGCGTCGCGCCGGGCACCACGGCAAAAAACGCCGTTTCCGAAAGCCGCGTGATCGTCAGGTCGCTTTCGATCCCGCCACGATTGTTGAGCATCTGCGTATAAACAATGCGGCCCGGCTCCACGTCCAGCTGATTGGCGCAAAGCTTCTGCAGAAACACCAGGGCATCGCGGCCCTCAATGCGGATCTTGCCGAAGGATGTCATGTCGAACAGGCCCACATTGTTGCGCACGGCAAGATGTTCCTCGCGCTGGTTGTCGAACCAGTTCTGCCGCTTCCACGAGTAGCGGTACTCGCGCTCCTGACCTTTTTTGGCGAACCAGTTGGCGCGCTCCCAACCCGCTACCTCGCCGAACACAGCACCTCGCGCCTTCAGATGCTCGTGAATGGGCGAGCGGCGGACATTGCGCGATGTAGCCATTTGCCGGTACGGGAAATGATCGGCGTAGAGCAGGCCCAACGTTTCCGATACGCGTTCCTTCAGGTAGCGCCGGTTCTTCTGGAACGGCTGCGCCCGGCGGATATCCACCTCCCATAGATCAAACGGCGCTTCGCCATCGTTTATCCATTGAGCCAATGCCATGCCGGCGCCGCCGGATGAGGCGATGCCAATGGAATTATACCCCGCCGCAACCCAGTAGCCGCCGAGTTCCGGCGCTTCGCCGAGATAATAGCGGTCGTCAGGGGTGAAGCTTTCGGGGCCGTTGAAGAATGTGTGAATACCGGCGCTTCCCAGCATCGGCATGCGGTTGACGCCCAGTTCCAGGATAGGCTCGAAATGCTCGAAGTCTTCCTGCAACTGGTCGAAACAGAAGTCCTCGGAAATCCCATCCATGCCCCAGGGCTTTGCCACTGGCTCGAAGGCGCCGAGCATCATCTTGCCCGCGTCTTCCTTGTAGTAAGCGCATTCATCGGGAACTCGCAGCACCGGCAGACGTCCAAGCCCCTCGATGGCTTCGGTGACGAGATAGAAATGCTCGCAAGCATGCAGCGGCACAGTCACGCCAGACGTTCCCGCCAGATCGCGCGCCCACATACCCGCGCAGTTGATCACGACATCGGTCTCGATCGTGCCCTGCTCGTCGCCTTGCGCCCACGTGACTCCAGTCACGCGGCCATTCTTCTTGAGAACTTCGGTGACCTTGACGTTCTCGACAATCCTCGCGCCGCGCTGGCGTGCACCCTTGGCAAGCGCCATGGCGATATTGGCGGGGTCGCACTGTCCATCGAGCGGCAAATGCACTGCGCCAACCACATCTCCGGTATTAAGATGCGGGTACATCTCCTTGACTTCGCGCGGAGAAATCTCGCGCACATCGACATCGAATGCGCGTGCCAGCGAGGCCTGGCGGTAAATCTCATGCTTGCGCTCTTCGGTCAGCGCAACGGTGATCGAGCCCACCTGACGCATACCGGTGGCGACCTCGGTCTCTGCTTCGAGCTTCACGTAGAGGTCGGCGGAGTATTTGGCGAGCCGGGTCATGTTCTGCGAAGCCCGCAATTGCCCGATCAGTCCCGCCGCATGCCACGTCGTACCGGACGTCAGTTGCTTGCGCTCCAGCAGCACGATGTCGGTCCAGCCCAGCTTCGCCAGATGGTAGGCGACAGAACAGCCGGAAATGCCGCCACCAATGATGACGGCCCGGGCCTTGGCCGGTAGAGAGCTCATGCGCGAATTCTTTCGTTTTTGGGATCCCACAGCGGCTGGTCGGGATGAACCGTCGCCCTGTAGCGCTCGCCGAATATCTCAACTTCGACTTCTGTGCCGGGTTCAGTGAGTTCCGTCTTCAGCATGCCGAGCGCAATTGACTTGTCTATCCGGTGACCCCAGCCGCCAGAGGTCGTCTCGCCAACGATATTGCCGTCATGCCAGAGCGTCGACATGTAAGGCGCGTCGCAATCACCCGCATCGACAGTCAGCGTCACGAAACGCTTCTTGATGCCCTGTTGCTTTTCGCGCTCGAGCGCCGCTTTGCCGAGAAATTCCGGCTTCTCCCATTTGATGAAACGTTCAAGTCCGCTTTGCAGCGGCGTATAATCCGTCGAAAGGTCGCCCTTCCATGCGCGGTAACCCTTCTCGAGCCGCAGCGAATCCAGCGCAAACATGCCGAACGGCTTGATCCCGTATTTCTGCCCCGCCTCCCACACCGCATCGAAGATCGCGGCCGTATCGGCCACCTTGGTGTGGACCTCCCAGCCGAGTTCTCCGGCGAAGGAAACCCGTACCAATTGGCAATAGCGCCCGGCGATCTGCGCCGTCTGGTGCGACAGCCAGGACCGCTCAAGGTCCGCATCGCAGATATCGCGGAAAAGATCGCGCGACTTCGGACCGGTTACGATCTGGCAGGAGAAGTCGTCCGTCACATTGCTGATGCTGATCGCACTGTTTTTCGGCACATGATTGAGCAACCAGTCGCGATCATGCCATTCCGCAACGCCCGCGGTGATCAGGAAAAAGACATCCTCGTCAATCGCCATGATCGACATTTCGGTGACGACCCGGCCCTTGTCATCCGAGAAGTAACCGAGGCCGATACGCCCTGGCTTGGGCACGACGCCGGTGATCAACGTCGACAGCCATGCGCGCGCGCCCTCGCCGCTCACCTTGAAGCGTGAGAAGCCGGGCAAGTCGAGAATGCCGACCGCGTCGCGCACCGCGTGGCACTCTTGTCGAATACGCTTCTGCCAGGGTCCATCGCGCAGAAATGTTTGCGTCGATACTTCCGATACATCGTCACCCGGCTGCGCATACCAGTTGGCACGCTCCCAGCCATTATAAGCTCCAAACTGTGCGCCAAGGCTGGCGATGCGGTCATGGATGGGGGAAAGCTTCTTGTTGCGTCCCGCCGGCCAAGTGTGGCGCGGAAAATGGATGGCGTATTCGTGCCCGTAAACTTCAACACCCTTGGCGACACAATAGTCAGGATCGGTGAAACCGGTGAACCGGCGCGGATCGCATGACCACATGTCCCATTCCGTCGCGCCCTCCGTGACCCACTCGGCGAGAACCTTGCCCGCGCCGCCTGCCTGCGCGATACCGAAGGTGAAGACGCAGGCCTCGAAAGCATTAGGAACACCCGGCATCGGACCGATCAGCGGGTTGCCATCGGGCGCGTAAGGGATCGGCCCGTTGATGATCTTCGACAGACCGGCGGTACCTAGTATGGGCACCCGCGCGATGGCGTCGTTCAGATACCATTCGAGCCGCTCCAGATCGTCGGGGAAAAGCTGAAATGAGAAGTCGTCCGGCATCGGATCGTCGGCGGTCGCCCAGTGGGCGCGGCAATTGCGCTCGTATGGCCCGAGGTTCATGCCGTTTTTTTCCTGCCGGAGATAATAGGACGAGTCCACGTCCCGCAGCAGTGGCAATTTCTGGCCATGTTCGCGCGACCACGCGGCGATCTCCGGGATTTCGTCGAACAGCAGATATTGATGGCTCATCACCATCATCGGCACGTCGCGCCCGAACAGCCTGCCGATTTCCTGCGCGCGATAGCCTGCAGCATTGACCACGTATTCGCAGCGAATCTCGCCCTGCGGCGTCGATATCAACCACTCGTCATTCTCTCGCCGAGCGCCCGTAACAGGGCAAAACCGGATGATCTTGGCGCCAAGATCGCGTGCGCCCTTGGCCAGCGCCTGCGTCAACTGCGCCGGATCGATATCGCCATCATTGGGATCGTAGAGCGCGCCTTCCAACTCATGAGTCGCAATAAACGGATAGCGTCCATTGATTTCGCCGACGCCAAGTACGTCGATATCCATGCCCTGATAGCGGCCCATGCTCTTGACGCGCTGGAATTCCCGCATCCGTTCCCTGCTATGCGCCAGCCGCAACGATCCGGTTACGTGATAGTTCATGGGATAATCGACTTCGGCAGCCAGCCCGCGATAGAGTTCGGCCGAGTAACGCTGCATGTTCATGACCGACCAGGATGCCGAAAACGTCGGCACATTGCCGGCCGCATGCCATGTCGAGCCCGATGTCAGTTCGTTCTTCTCAAGCAGCACGCAGTCGGTCCAGCCCGCCTTGGCCAAGTGGTAAAGCGATGAAACGCCGACCGCCCCGCCACCGATGATGACGACGCGCGCCGACGTTGGAAAATCAGACATATTCAGTCCCCTGTAGTCTCATGCTTTTTCGGCCTACGGCCGCGCGATTTCGTCGAGGTACCACTGGATGTACCGCAATTCATTTTGTTCCATCGGTGCAATTGGCCCTGGAACGAAGTAATGCGAGCGAACCCCGCGCGCCGTATGCTCGATGATCGTCTTGTCTTCGGCGGTCGTGACCTTCCACAGCCAGGTCAGCTTTTCGAGGTCGTAGTCCTTGCCCTCTTCGGCGTCGCCGCGCACCAGCCAGATCAGTTCCATCTCGCATGTGTCGACGCTCTTCGGAATGAAGCGGTAAATCATTCCATGGTCCGGATAGCAGACAAGAAAGCTTGTCCCGCCGAGATGAATCGACGTCACGCCGCCATCGAACTCCTTGAACCGGCCCATCAGCGGCCCCACAGGTGAGCCATCCTCGCTACCGCTCGAAACGCCATCGTAGAGCGCATAGCGAAACGTGTGGATCGCTTCCTGGCCCTGCGCCGAACTCTGCCAGTGATCGCCCGTGGCGATGTCGATGCCAAGAGCGCAGGTGCGCTGCTCCATGCGTGCATTCAGTTCGGCGATCTTTTCGAGCGGCTGTTCGAGCGCATGCGTCTGCGAATATTCCGGATGAGCCGGACCGCAATGGTAGCATTCTACATAGTTCTCGACCGCAAGCTTCCAGTTGGCATCGACGGGATAGGTCTCGCGATATGCGACTTTGGCGTCCGCCCAGCCATACTGCCCGCACGTCGTGCGCAACGACTGTTCGATGACGGAAAAATCGAGCGGTTCGTCGGCAAAGCAGATGAAAATCAAGCCTTCCGTCACCCGCACATGCAGCGTCTTCAAGCCATGAGCACTGCGGTCGAAGTCCTTCGGCATCAGGCGCGCCGCACGCAGGCTGCCATCATTGGCATAGGTCCAGGCGTGATAGGGGCAGACGAAGAACCGGGCGTTGCCCTTCTGCTTGGTGCAGACCTCCGCGCCACGATGACGGCACACATTGAGAAACGCATGGATTGACCCATCTTCCGTGCGCGAAACCACCACTGTCTCGGTGTCGATCTTGAACAGCTCGAAATCGCCTGCATTTGGAATGATGCTGGCATGACCGATGCAATGCCAGTGCCGGCGGAACACACGCTCAATATCGCGGGCATAGACATCCGGGTCCATGTAGAATGCGCGAACCAGCCCATGACCCGCCTTGTGCCCGGCGATCATGCGATCGATCTTGTCGACAGCCGGTGCAATTTCCGCAAATGCCTGTTCTGCACCCATGTGATTCTCCGAAGGTTCGCCCTGAGACAATTATTCTGTCCTGCAATTTAGAATGATTCCGCATTGCGCGGCATTCAAGCGATCGTTACTCATAAAGACATGAATAATTTTCACCGGTCCAGCTTACCCGAGATTTACCGCCATGATGTCCAAGCCTCGCATACCGCCACTCGGATCCCTGCGGGCATTCGAGGCCTCGGCGCGGCTTCTGAGTTTCCGGCTCGCCGGGGATGAGCTTGGCGTCACCCAATCAGCCATCAGCCACCGCATTGCGGAGCTTGAAACCATCCTCGGCGTCAAGCTGTTCGAGCGCATGCCGCGCGGCGTTTCGCTGACGGACGCCGGAACGCTTTACTACCCTTATATGCGCGATGCCTTCGAGAAAATTGCGCGCGGCACGGCGCTGATAAACCGCATCGGAACGAGCGACGATCTCGCGCTCGAAACCTATGCGACATTCGCCATTCGCTGGCTCATCCCGCGACTGACCGATTTTCGTAAGGTCAATCCCAACCTCGCCATCCGCATCGGTACCAGCCAGCTCGATTGGGAACTCAACATCGACAGTTCGGATATAGGCATCATCCACACGACGCGTCCGGAGCGCCTGAACCTGCATTACCGTCTATTGGTGAAAGCGGAAATGCGCCCTGTCTGCAGCCCGCACGTCGCTGCGAGGATCGGCAGCGATACAGGCGCGAAGGGCTTGAACAAGGTGCCGCGGCTTGCGCTTTATACCGCCCCCGAAGATTGGGGCACATGGCTGGAAGCAGCCGGAATAGCCGATACGGCGCAGGCGGTAACGTTGAAGTTCGACACCTATCTTGCCGCGCTGCAATCGGCACTCGATGGCCAGGGCCTTGCGGTCGCACCCGATTTTTTGGTGGCTGATGACATCGAGGCCGGTCGCCTGGTGGCGCCCTTCCCGCTGAAAGTCCCGCAGCCCGGCGCCTGGTATATGATTTGCCGCAAGGAACGCGTCGGCGAAACCCGCATCCGCCAATTCGAGAACTGGCTGGTTGAGCAGTTCGAGGCTTGAGGTTTTACAGTGCGTGGTTCGACAAGCTCAGAGGGAGGTGGGTTGATGACACAATAATCATCAAGGTCGTAAATTCTGATCTTCGGCCCTGCAATTCGGACCTACGAGGTCTCAAGTCCTCGCTCCCTGCAATCCCTTGCCCTCCCTCATGGTGAGCTTGTCGGACCACGCACTGCATCGAGGCAAGAATGATGCCACGAAGCTATATCTACTTCCGCTTGATCCCGATCGAACGGCCGACGCGTGCAGGAACTGGCAGCATCGAATGTGCTTTTCTATAGGCTTCCAGCGTCGGCACGATATCATCGGGAAACGGCACGACCTTGGGGCCGCTCATATCGACATGCAGCGACATCACCTCGGCGGTCGCCGCCACCCAGCCATCCCTGTGAACGATCTCGTTATATGTGTGCAGGCGCTTGGCGTCGAAATCGATCAGCTGGCTGGTGACCGTCACGATATGATCGAGATGAATTTCCTGCACGTAGCAGATGTGCACTTCAGCGGTGTAGATCGTCAATTTGCGCTCGGCGGCATATATCGGGCCGAAGCCCAATTCGGCAAGAAACTCATCGCCGCCACGATCGAAGACCACATTGTAATAGGCCATGTTCAAATGACCGTTATAGTCGATCCAATCCTTTTCCATTGCGATCGGTTCGGAGCGATGCAGTTGACCTTTTGCATTCTCGGCTGACATTCTGGGCTCCTGACTGGATCGTGCGACTAGGTGTTGGCGGTTTGAAACATGAAGTCTGCGTTGCCGCTTTGTCAAAAGCGACGCTCAATGAACAGGCCGGAAAGCACTTGGCGGCTTGCCCTCGAAATTGCGAAAGGTCCTGGTGAAAGCCGATGCCGACGAAAAACCCGTGCGTGCGGCGATATCTGCCAGCGGCGACTTCGTATCGGTGATTAGCCGCCGCGCCACTTTCAGCCGCAGCCGCAGATAATACCGTCCGGGTCCCTCACCGACCGCCTTGGCGAATATCTTCTCAAGACTTCTGGCGCTCAGGCCGCAACGCCTGGCAATGGCGCCGATGGTCAACGGCTGTTCGATATGGCGCTCCATCAGGCGAATGGCGCTCGCGAGCTTGGGATGCACATCGTCGAGCCGGCCCAGCGAAACCAGCGGCTGCGCATCATTGGACGCATGGGCATCGTCATAGATGAAGACACTCGCCACATCGAGCGCCACGGACATGCCGTACCGTGAGCGGATGAGGTGCAGCATCAGGTCGAAGGTGGGCGACGCGCCGCCGCTCGTGAAAACCGGCCCATCGATGACGTAGCGGTCGGGGCGAACATCCGCATCGGGAAATTCAGCCGTAAACTCCTCCATGTCCTCCCAATGCGTCGTCGCCTTGCGTCCTGAGAGCAGTCCCGCCCGCCCGAGCAGCCATGATCCCGCTTCGATACCGCCAATCATGCGATAATTGTGCACAGCACGGCGCAAATTGGCCGTGAAGGTCGTGCGCGCAATGTCGGATGTACCAAAACCACCAACAACCAATAGGATGTCGCCTTTTTCTGCTGCATCGAATGAGCCGGATACGGCAATCGGCAGGCCGCACGTAGTCATTGTCGGTTCGCCATCCAGTGATACAATTCGCCAGTTAAACAAGTTCGCGCCGGAAACCCGGTTGGCGGCGCGCATGGGATCGATCGTCGAGGCAACGCACATCAACGAAGCTCCGCTGAAGACCAGGACCGTTACGTCGAGCGCTTTGGTGTTCGGTAAAAAGAGTGGCGACGTTTCGCTATTCATCAATTTCTATTCGTATATTGCAAAGCATCGTCCGGCAATGGGGGCATGATCGTTTCAACGAGAACATGGGAGCGCAGAGCCTTGCTTGTTGAAATAGAGAAGTTCTGCCGGTGGAAATTCATGGACAAGGTCAAGGGATTCGGCGAGGCCGATGCCTTTCCATCGGACAATGCCGAAGCCCGAAGGATTTGGCCGGAATTTACCCGGCAGGATTTTCTAGTTAAGCAAGAAAGGCTCTAAAATGGGACTTACCCCCAACCGCGAAGTATTCATCACCTGCGCCGTAACCGGTGCGGGCGATACCACGGGCCGTTCCGACAAGGTTCCGGTCACGCCGCGCCAGATCGCCGATGAATGCATCGCCGCGGCCAATGCCGGCGCTGCAATTGCTCACATTCACGTCCGCGACCCGAAAACTGGCAAGGGTTCGCGCGACGTCGCGCTCTACACCGAGGTTGTCGAGCACATCAAGGCGTCAGGCGTCGATATGGTGCTGAACCTTACCGCAGGCATGGGCGGCGATCTCACGCTCGGCAGCGTGGAACAGCCAATGCCGCCTTCGCTCGACGGCACCGATATGGCGGGCGCAACCGAACGCCTGGAACACGTGGCAAAGCTTCGCCCCGAGATTTGCACGCTTGATTGCGGCACCATGAATTTCGGCGAAGGCGATTATGTCATGACCAACACGCCAGCCATGCTCAAGGCTATGGCGGCGCAGATCAAGGCGCTTGGCGTTCGTCCGGAAGTCGAGATCTTCGATACAGGGCACCTGCTGCTGGCCAAGTGGCTTTACGATCAGAAACTGCTTGAAGATCCGGTCATGGTGCAGCTTTGCATGGGCATTCCGTGGGGTGCCCCGGATGATATCAACACGCTGCTGGCTTTGACCAACAACCTCCCGTCCAACTGGACATTCTCTGCCTTCTCGATCGGCCGCAACCAGATGCCCTATGCGGCTATGGCGATGCTCGCTGGCGGCAATATCCGCGTCGGCCTCGAAGACAATATCTGGCTCGACAAGGGTGTTCTTGCCACCAATGGCCCCTTGGTCGAACGGGCGGTCAAGGTTGCGGAAGGCATGGGCGCGCGAATTCTCGGACCGAATGAAGTCCGCGAGCGCATGAAACTGACGAAGGGCTGGTAAGAAATCATGGCAGGTATTCGCAAGGCCGCAGCTATAGGCGGCGGTGTTATCGGTGCGGGCTGGGTTGCCCGCCTGCTTCTCAACGGCATAGACGTCTCCATCTTCGATCCGGATCCTGAAGCCGAGCGCAAGGTCAGCGAGGTGATGAAGAATTCACGCCGCGCCTATAAGACAATGGTGCCGGGTGGCTTGCCGAAGGAAGGCAAGCTGACCTTTTCCAAGACGATCGAAGCCGCCGTAGCCGGTGCAGACTTCATCCAGGAAAGCGTTCCGGAACGGCTCGACCTGAAGCACAAGGTGCTGGCCGAAATCGACAAACACGCGGCAGTCGATGCCATCGTCGGTTCTTCCACTTCGGGCATCCTGCCGTCGGAAATGCAAACGGCGATGAAGCACCCTGAGCGTCTGGTCGTCGGCCATCCCTATAATCCTGTCTATCTCCTCCCGCTGGTCGAGATCGTCGGCGGCAAGCAAACCTCGCCTGAAGCTGTCGAAAAGGCACGCGAACTCTACACCTCGATCGGCATGAAACCGGTGGTGATCCGCAAGGAAATCGAAGCCTTCGTCGGCGACCGCCTGCTCGAAGCCGTCTGGCGCGAGTCCCTGTGGCTGATCAAGGACGACATTACCACCGTCGAAGAGCTCGACGACATCATCCGCTATTCGTTCGGCATTCGCTGGGCGCAGATGGGCATGTTCCAGGTCTACCGCGTTGCCGGTGGTGAAGCCGGAATGCGCCACTTCATCGCCCAGTTCGGCCCGTGCCTCTCCTGGCCGTGGACCAAGCTGATGGATGTGCCGGAACTTGACGAGGGACTGGTCGACAAGATCGCCAATCAGTCGGACGAACAGGCGCATGGCCTGTCGATCCGCGAATTGGAGCGCATCCGCGACGATAATCTCGTGGCCATCATGGAAGCCCTTTCCAAGCAGAACAAGGGCAAGGGGTGGGGTGCAGGCGCACTTCACAACGACTACACCCAGCGTCTGTCGAAGCTGGCGCAAAAGCCCGCTACATCCAAAGCTGCTGAAAAAGCCAAAACCAGCAAGCCTAAGAAAAAGAAGGGCTAAAGAGCCTTTCCCGGCCATATTGACCTATTCTGACGGAGGCATGTTGTGACAAGATCAAGCAAAGACACGAAGACCCGCACTCTGCGTGCGGGCGAGAGGCTTGGCGCCGATATTGGCGCAACAGGCCCCGTCCCACTGGTCGAACCGCATTCCTCTCGAAATGTGGATAATGCGACCAGCGGGTTTGAAAGCTTGTTGGTTTGCAAAGCAAACCAACGGCTGGGTTTCCGTCTGACGAACACCCGCTTTGTCAAGCGGCTTCGGCCGATGAACCACATCGGCCTCGCCACCTTCCGCGCGGATTGTCTCGTCAGGCGAGAAACAGAATACGGCCAATATGGCCGGGAAAGGCTCTAACCATGGATTTCGGTCTTTCGGAGGAACAAAGGCTCATTGTCGAGACGACACGCTCGTTTGTCGAAAACGAACTCTATCCACACGAAGCGGAGGTCGAGCGCACGGGGGTTCTGCGCAAGGAACTGGCTGGTGAGCTGAAGCAAAAAGCAATCGACGCCGGCCTCTACGCCGCCAACATGCCGGAAGACGTGGGCGGCGCGGGTCTCGATACGGTAACATGGCTTCTTTACGAAAAGGAACTTGGCCGCGCCAATTACGCGCTGCACTGGAGCTGTGTCGGGCGGCCTTCCAACATTCTGCTCGCCGGCACCGATGCGCAGAGGGAAAAGTACCTGTTCCCCTGCATTCGCGGCGAAAAGTCCGACTGCCTTGCGATGACCGAACCGGGTGCCGGGTCCGATCTTCGCGGCATGAAGGCCACCGCCGTTGAAAGCGGGGGTGACTGGGTCGTCAATGGCACGAAGCACTTCATCAGCCATGCGCTCGAAGCGGATTTCGTTATCCTTTTCGTCGCATCCGGCGAAGAAGACACGCCGCGCGGCAGGAAAAAGAAGATCACGGCGTTCTTCGTTGACAAGGGTCATCCCGGCATGACCATTCGCGAAGGATATCGCAATGTCTCGCATCGCGGTTACACCAACGCGATCATCGAGTTTGATGATTGCCGCCTGCCGCAGGATGCGATTCTTGGTGAAGTCCACAAGGGCTTTGATGTCGCCAATACCTGGCTCGGCGCAACCCGTCTCCAGGTGGCGGCCACCTGTCTCGGCCGCGCCGAGCGCGCGCTTGGCCACGCCATCGAATATGCGGCTCAGCGCCAGCAATTCGGCCAGCAGATCGGCAAGTTCCAGGGCGTTTCGTTCAAGCTCGCCGATATGGCAACGGAGCTGAAAGCCGCCGACCTCCTCACTTTTGAGGCTGGCTGGAAGTTCGACCAAGGTACAGTCACGGATCAGGACATGGCGATGGCCAAGCTCAAGGCCACCGAAATGCTGGCTTTTGTCGCTGACGAGGCGATCCAGATCCATGGCGGCATGGGCTTGATGGATGACTTGCCCCTCGAACGCATCTGGCGCGACGCGCGTGTCGAACGCATCTGGGAGGGCACCTCCGAAATCCAGCGGCATATCATCTCGCGCGCTCTTCTGCGTCCGCACGGTGCGTGAGGGAGCATTCGATGGCATCGCATAAGCTCGATCGTCTGCTCAGGCCAAAAACCATCGCCGTGTTCGGCGGTCTACAAGCCGCCGAAGTCATAAAACAATCGCAAAAAATGGGCTTCGCCGGCGAAATTTGGCCGGTGCATCCCAAACATGATGAAATCTGCGGCCTGAAAGTCTACCGATCAGTCGCTGATCTGCCGGGCAGTCCCGATGCTGCTTTCGTCGGCGTCAATCGCTTTCTCACTTTGGACATCGTCCGCGAGTTGCGGGAAGCCGGCGCAGGCGTCGCGGTCTGCTATGCCTCGGGCTTTCTCGAAGCCGGTGCCGACGACGCGGACGGTGCAAGACTGCAGCAGGAACTCGTCGAAGCGGCAGGCGACATGCCGATCATCGGGCCGAACTGCTACGGGTTGATCAACTATTGCGATGGCGCCCTGCTCTGGCCCGACCAGCATGGCGGGCGGCGGCTCGGCGCTGACGAACGCGGCGTCGCCATCATCACCCAATCGTCCAACATCGCCATCAACATGACGATGCAAACGCGCGGCCTCCCCATTGCCCACGTCATGACGGCGGGCAACCAGGCGCAAACAGGCCTGCCGGACATGGCGATAGCCCTGCTCGAAGATGAACGCGTTACAGCGCTTGGCCTCCATATCGAGGCGTTCCAGTCGGCGCCAAAGTTCGAACTCCTTGCCAGGCGCGCTCGCGAGCTGGGCAAGCCGATCGTCGCGATGAAAGTCGGCCGTTCTGCGCAGGCGCGCGCCGCAACTGTCTCGCACACGGCTTCGCTGGCGGGATCCGACGCGTCATCGGACGCCTTCCTCAAGCGCCTCGGCATCGCCCGCGTCGACTCGATCGCGTCCTTTCTTGAAACATTGAAGCTATTGCATGTGCACGGCCCGCTTGATGGCAAGACGCTCTGTTCCATGAGCTGCTCCGGCGGTGAAGCCTCGGTCATGGCCGACAGCGCCGAGGGGCGCGCGGTTGAATTTCCGCCGTTGTCGCCCGAGCATCGCGCCCGGGTGAAATCCACACTCGGGACATTCGTCGCGGTCGCCAATCCGCTCGATTATCACACGTTCATCTGGAACAATGAGCCGGCACTGACAGAGACATTCACGGCAATGGTATCCGGCGGGTTCTCGCTAAGCTGCCTCGTCCTTGATTTTCCGCGCAAGGATCGTTGTTCGGATGTGGATTGGTGGTCGACGGTCCGCGGATTTGAGAACGCGCTTCGAACCAACAAGGCCAAGGGAGCCATCGTCGCCTCGATCCCCGAAAATATTCCGGAAGAATATATGGCCGGATTGATGGAAAAGGGTATCGCGCCGCTCTGCGGTATCACCGAAGCATTCGACGCAGCGGAAGCTGCAGCTTTTATAGGTCAGGCGTGGAAAAGGTCGCCCGCAACTTCGGTTGCGGTTCCGGCTGGCGATGGTGCAGGTGAAACAACAGCTCCGGACGAAGCCGAGGCCAAGGCCAGACTGAGGAGCGCCGGCCTGCCGGTGCCTGAGGGACGTCGCTGCGCAAACTCCGGCGAGGCTGTCGCAACTGCCAACGCGATTGGCTATCCGGTTGCGCTCAAGGCACTCGGTATCGCCCACAAATCCGAACAGAATGCCGTACGGCTCAATCTCGGGGACGCCGATGCGGTCAGATCCGCCGCTGATGATCTCGCCGGCCTCGGATTCGGCCTTTATGTCGAGCGCATGGTCACGGGGGCGGTTGCCGAGCTCATCGTCGGCATCGTCCATGATCCGCAATTCGGTCCGGTCATGACACTCGGCACCGGCGGCGTTCTGGTGGAACTGCTGCAGGACAGCGTGACGTTGCTCTTGCCCTCGAGCCGCGACGATATCGAGACGGCCCTGCGTTCGCTGCGCATGTTCCCGCTGCTCGACGGCTATCGCGGCAAGCCAAAGGCCGATCTGGAAGCTGCACTCGATGCGATCATGGGCATTGCCGCCTTGGCGGTAGAAAATGCCGGACGGATCGCTGAACTCGATATCAATCCGCTGCTGGTCTGCAGTAAGGGACAAGGCGCTTGGATCGCCGATGCGCTGCTGGTGACAAAGGGAGAGTTGAGATGAACGATGTAGTCAGGACGCGCCGCGAAGGCGGCATTCTCGAAGTCACGCTGGACCGGCCGAAGGCCAATGCCATCGATCTCACCACGAGCCGGCTTATGGGCGAAACGTTCAAAAAATTCCGTGACGATCCCGAACTGCGGGTCGCCATTGTCCAGACCGAGGGTGACAAGTTTTTCTGCGCCGGCTGGGATTTGAAGGCAGCCGCGGGCGGCGATGCTGTCGACGGCGACTATGGCGTTGGAGGCTTCGGCGGTCTGCAAGAATTGATCGACCTCAACAAGCCCGTCATCGCCGCAGTCAACGGCATGGCTGTGGGCGGCGGCTTCGAACTCGCCCTCTCCTGCGATCTTATCTATGCCTCCGACCATTCCAGCTTTGCCTTGCCGGAAATCCGCGCGGGCACCCTCGCCGACGCGGCAACGGTCAAGCTTCCCAAGCGCATACCTTACCATGTCGCCATGGACCTTCTGCTGACAGGCCGCTGGATGGACGTTACTGAAGCGCACCGCTGGGGTCTGGTCAATGAGGTTCTGCCTAAGGACAAACTGATGGAGCGTGTCTGGGAGATCGCGCGAATGCTTGAAAGCGGACCGCCGCTGGTATTTGCGGCGATCAAGGAAGTGGCGCGGGAAGCGGAAAGCATGGGCTTCCAGGATGCGATGAACTGGATAACCAAGCGCAAGTTCCGTACAGTGGATACGCTCTACGCATCGGAAGACGGCCAGGAAGGCTTCAAGGCCTTCGCCGAAAAACGCGATCCAGTCTGGAAGGGAAAATGACCACCGACTATACGACACTCATCGACGAACAGACCTGGGCATTCATCGAGCGAACCAACAGCTTTTATCCGCCCGATGCGGTCGAGCGTTCAGTCGAGCAGCAGCGCGAAGTCTACGACACCATGTGCCGGGCGTTCTTTACCGGCTATCCGGAACTCGTGTCGTCCGCCTATCGCTTCATCGAGACCGGCGAGCGCAAGATACCCATTCGCGTCTACGAGAAATATGGCAGCGATCCGCAGGCCGTCTGCCTCTACTTTCATGGCGGCGGATTCGTCGTCGGCGGTCTTGAAAGTCATGACGACGTCTGCGCGGAACTCTGCGAAGCAACCGGGTTCCGGGTTGTGTCGGTGGATTACCGGCTTGCACCGGAGCACCTGCACCCGGTCGCGTTCAGGGATTGCCATGCCGCCTTCGAGCATGTCGCCTCGACGACAGACCTGCCAATCGTCCTTTGCGGCGACAGCGCCGGCGGTAATCTGGCCGCTGCCGTCTCGCATCACGTCCGCCGCCACGAACGCGCGCCGATCGGCCAGGTTCTCATTTATCCCGGGCTTGGCGGAGCGACCGATCAGGGCTCTTACGTCACCCACGCGCACGCGCCCATGCTGACGACGCGCGATACGATCTATTATGCCGACCTCCGCGGCGGTGGGTTCAACTGGTCCACGGACGCGCGTTTTTCGCCCCTCAACGACACGGATTTTACCGGCCTGCCGCCGACTGTAGTCATCTCAGCTGAATGCGATCCGCTGTCCGACGATGGCCGGCACTATCGCGACAAGATACTCGCCGCGGGCGGCAAGGCGATCTGGAATAATGAGCCGGGTCTTGTGCATGCCTTTCTGCGTGCACGCCACAGCGTTGATCGCGCTCGCGCCAGCTTTCGGCGCATCGCGACAGCCTTGCATCTGCTCGGTCAGGGCCGCTGGCCCGGCCAGCTCTAACCTCTTTCTCTCCCACAAGGGGAGAGATAACGCAGCGCCTAGTTTCCGGCGCTGGCCATGCGCCGGTTCTTCACCGCACCTTCGAGCCACCCGAGTTCCATCTCGGGGACCGAGGACAACAACAGGTCCGTGTAATCGTCGAATGGCGGTTTCAGCACATCGGATTTCGGCCCATAGCGCACGACTTCCCCCCGGTACATCACGGCGATGGAATCGGCGATTGATTTCACAGTCGCAAGATCATGGGTGATGAAGAGATAAGCGACGTTCTCGTCCTTCTGCAGATCAAGAAGCAGCTTCAATATTCCGTCCGCAACGAGCGGATCGAGCGCACTGGTGACCTCGTCGCATATGATGAGCTTGGGCTTCGCCGCCAGCGCCCGCGCGATGCAGACGCGCTGCTTCTGGCCGCCGGACAGTTCGGCCGGATAGCGGTCGGCAAAGCCTTTGCCCATTTCGATCTTTTCGAGCAGTTCCGTTACGCGCTTGTCCCGCTCCCTGCCCTTCATGCCGAAATAGAATTCAAGCGGCCGCCCGATGATGGTGCCGATGGTCTGTCGCGGATTCATCGCCGTATCCGCCATCTGGTAGATCATCTGCAACTCGCGCAGATCGTTGCGCGTCCGGTTCGCCAGCCGGGGAGACAGCGTCCGCCCGTCGAAGGTGATGCTTCCCTCCATCGGCGGTAACAGTCCTGTAATCGCACGCGCCAGGGTGGATTTACCCGAACCGGATTCACCCACCACGGCCAGCGTCTGACCAAGGTGGATATCCACGGACACATTCTTCAGGACCTTCACCAGCCCGCCGCCATACGCGGCAGTTATGTTCTTCACCGTGAGGATCGGCGCGTCGGTGGGGTTCTTCTCTTCGTGCGGTATATGATGCACCGAGACCAACTGGTTGGTGTATTGCTGGCGCGGTTCCTTGATGATCTGGTGCGTGTCGCCGTACTCAACCTTCTTGCCGTGCCGCAAGACGATAATGTCGTCGGCGACCTGCGCAACGACTGCAAGATCATGGGTGATGTAGAGCGCCGCAACATTCGTGTCGCGGATGGCATCCTTGATCGAAGCAAGTACGTCGATCTGGGTGGTCACATCCAGCGCGGTCGTCGGCTCGTCGAAGACGATCAGATCTGGCTCGGAACACAGCGCCATCGCCGTCATGGCCCGCTGCAACTGTCCGCCGGATACCTGGTGCGGGAAACGCTGGCCGAATGTCTCAGGGTTGGGAAGGCCGAGCTTCTTGAACAGCCCGATCGCACGTTTTTCGGCCTCGGCCCTCGAACATATCCTGTGCAGGAGCGCCGCCTCGACTACCTGATCCATCAGCTTGCGTGCAGGATTGAACGCTGCGGCGGCCGATTGTGCGACGTAGCAGACTTCACGTCCCCGCACCTGCCGCAACAGTTTCGGCCCGCCTTTCAATATGTCGCGGCCATTGAGCAGGACCTCGCCGCCTGTGATGCGAACGCCGCCGCGACCATAGCACATGCTCGAAAGGCCGATGGTCGATTTTCCCGCTCCGGATTCGCCTATCAGCCCGAGCACCTTGCCACGCTCGACCTTCACCGAAACGTCATCGACAATAACGACGTTGCGTGGCGGCTCTCCCGGAGGATAACTGGTCGCCTCGATGCGCAGGTTGCGAATGTCGAGCAGGGTTCCACTTCTGTCTACAGGACGTTTGGCCATTATCCGCGCCCTCCCTTCAAACTGGTGGTGCGATTGAGTATCCAGTCGGCAACCAGATTAACGGAAATCGCAAGAATGGCGATGGCCGCGGCGGGAATAAGGGCTGCCGGAATGCCAAACACGATGCCTTCCTTGTTTTCTCTGACCATGCCGCCCCAATCCGCATCCGGCGGTTGCACACCCAGACCAAGAAACGACAGCGCGGAGAGAAAAAGAACCGCAAAGATGAACCGCAGCCCGAGCTCGGCAATCAGCGGCGTCAGTGCGTTCGGCAGGATTTCGCGGAAGATGATCCACATGCGTCCTTCACCGCGCAGCTTTGCCGCCTCGACGAAATCCATCACATTGATATCGACGGCGACCGCACGCGCCAGCCGGTAGACACGGGTTGAATCGAGCAGACCCATGACCAGGATCAGCGTGAGAACGTTCGCGGGCAGCACCGAAAGCACGACGAGTGCGAAGATCAGGGTCGGAATTGCCATGATCAGATCCACGAACCGCGACATGAGCTGATCGAACCAACCGCCTATGACTGCTGCCGCAAACCCGAGCACCGAGCCTAGAATGAACGACAACGCCGTCGCCATTGCCGCGATGAAAATCGTGATGCGCGCGCCATATATCATGCGGGACAAGAGGTCTCGTCCGAGATTATCGGTTCCGAGCCAATATTTGGCAGAGCTCGGCTCCCACACATCGCCCACTGTCTCGCCAACCGAAAATGGTGCGACCCAAGGGGCGAAGATCGCTGCGAAGAGAAAAATCGCCGTGATGATCAGACCGATCCAGGCGCTGATCGGGATTGTCTTAACGTTCAGCATTCGGCGGCCTCACTTGGGATGTCTGAGGCGGGGATTGGAAACAATCGCCACGATATCAGCAACAATATTGAGGCTGATATAGACAGCCGCGAAAACCAGCCCGCATGCCTGCACGACCGGAACGTCCCGCTTGGCAACATGATCGACCAGATACTGGCCCATGCCGGGATAGACAAAGATCACCTCGACGACGACCACGCCGACGATCAGGAACGCCAGATTAAGCATGACGACGTTGACGATCGGAGCGATCGCATTCGGAAAGGCATGCCGGGTGATGATCTGGAAGGGCGTAAGCCCCTTCAGTTCCGCCGTTTCGATGTAGGCGGACTGCATGACGTTGAGGATCGCGGCACGCGTCATGCGCATCATATGCGCCAGAACGACCAGCGTCAGCACGGTAACCGGCAGGGCAATCGCGCTGAGCCGCTCTCCGAGCGGCATGCCCTCGTAAACGGTGGAGACGCTTGGAAACCACTGCAATTGCACGGCGACGAAATAGATCAGCAGATAGCCCGTGAAGAATTCGGGCAGTGACGTCGATGCAAGACCGAGACCGGAAATCAGCTTGTCTACGAAACCGTTGCGGTAGCGTACCGCCAGCAGGCCCAGCCCTATGGCCAGCGGGATGGAAACCGCAGCAGCGGCAGAAGCGAGAAACAGCGTGTTCCACAGACGATCTTTCAGCGACGTCGCGATATCCTGTCCGCTGGAAAGTGCCGTACCAAGATCGCCGGTCAGGATACCGCCGAGCCAGCGCAGGTAGCGAATGTAGGCCGGATCGTTCAGCCCCATGTCGCGACGCAGGTTTTCGAGTGCCTGCGGCGTGGCGGATTGTCCAAGAATGGATTGCGCGACATCTCCAGGCAGGATTTGCGTGCCGACGAAGATCAGCACGGAAACCGCAAGGAGGAGGAGTACGCCCATCGCAATGCGCTGGGCGACCAGTTTAAGGACAGGCGTACTCATCCGCCGAAGTCCTAAGCCATCAGCCAGCAGCGCGACAATGCGTAACCGCCGCTCATCTCCTGATTGCCGTCCGGCACCCAGCCGCCGACTTTCTTGCTTGTCGCATCGATGAAGTCATTGAACATCGGTACGATGACACCGCCTTCATCGCGTACGATGACATTCATGTCGCGATACATTGCCTTGCGCTTGGCTTCGTCCAGTTCGCCGCGCGCCTGAAGCAGCATCTTGTCGAATTTCTCGTTGAAAAAGCGTGTGTCATTCCAGTCGGCCTTGGAATAATACGCCGTCGAGAACATCTGGTCCTGTGTTGGACGGCCACCCCAGTAAGATGTCGAGAATGGCTGCTTGTTCCACACCTGCGACCAGTAGCCGTCGCCAGGCTCACGCTTGACCTCGATCGTGATGCCGGCCTTGGCAGCGCTCTGCTGGTAGAGCTGCGCCGCATCGATCGCGCCGGGGAATGCCACATCGGAAGTACGAAGCAGCACAGCGCCATCGTGACCGGACTTCTTGTAGTGGAAAGCCGCCTTGTCCGGATCGTATTTGCGTTGTTCGATGTCATCGGAAAACAGCGGATAAGCCTTGTTGATCGGCGTGTCATTGCCAACCGATCCATACCCGCGCAGGATCGTCTTCACCATGTCTTCGCGGTTCATGGCGTATTTCAGTGCAAGCCGCAGGTCGGCATTGTCGAACGGGGCCGTATTGCAATGGGCGATGAAGACATAGTGCCCCTTGCCCGCTACGTTCTGGATAGTAACGCCCGGAACGCGCTTCACCAGATCGACGATCTTCGGCTCGACACGATTGATCATGTGTACCTGACCGGACTGCAGAGCAGCTGTGCGGGCCGTTGCGTCATTGATGACGATGATCTCGATCTGCTCTGCATGACCACGGTTGTCGCCGTCCCAGTAATTGGCAAATTTTGTGCCGATATGCCGAACGCCCGGCTCATCGGTCACGACCTTGTAAGGTCCCGTACCGATACCGGCAGTCGGCTTGTCCTTGCCGCCGTTTGGCTGGATCATCAGGTGGTAGTCGTCCATGAGGAACGGCAGGTCGGCATTGGCTTCTTTCAACGTGAAAACAACGGTATCGCCGTCTTTCTTCACATTCTCGATACCGCCCATCACACCCAGCGCACCGGACTTGGAGTTCGCATCTGAGTGACGTTCCATCGTGGCGACGACGTCATCAGGCGTCATCTCCTTGCCGTCGTGGAACTGCACGCCCTTGCGGATCTTGAAGGTCCAGACTTTGGCGTCGTCGGAGGAGCCCCATTCCGTCGCAAGCTTGGGATTGAGTGTGCCGTCCGGCTGTATCTCCACAAGCTGCTCGCCCCATTGGCGCCCGAACTTGTAGGGTACCTGGCTCTGCCAAGTTGCCGGATCAAGGCTGTCAGTGGAAGCGCCGCCCTGCATACCGGCTTTCAGCGTGCCGCCCTTGACAGGGCCTTCCGCAAGCGCCGCGCTCGACAGCAGGGAGTTGGCGAAGACCGTGGTGACGCCGAGAGCCGCCGCACGCCCGAGGAAGTCCCGGCGTGAAAGCTTGCCAAGTGCTACTCTGCGGCTGAGATAATCGAGTTCGTTTGACATATCTATTCCCCTTCTTCTGCTTGCGACGCCCGGCGTCCCAATTCTGGTTTTCGTGAATTATGCGACTTGATATCCGTAAATTTCAACCCTTTATCTTTTGCATTTGAGATAGCGCTGCAGCGGCAGCCCTTCGTTCAGATGCAATTACGTGCAATCGTTTCGGTAAAATCCCGCTCGAACACCACGTTGTCGTTTTCGTAGGCTTCGATACGGCCGGTCAGATAGAAATTCCGCCTGTCGGACCGCATCGTCGTGAACGTCTCTGTGCGTATCCGCCAGTTGTCGCGCCCCGAGATTTCGGTCCAATGCGTCTCGCCATAGGCGGAGAGCGGATCCTCGGCGTTGATTTCCCAGCGCTCGCGGGCAATGCCGCCATGGACCAGGCCATGTTCCTTGTCGCGTGCCTCGCCGAAATCGTCTTCGATCAAAAGGCTGATCTTGCCCGTGACCTGATCATGCTCGATTGACCGGCTGTTTCCGCCCTTCCTCAAGGTTTCAAGCTGCCAAGGCGAGGCAGCTTCCGGCTCTGGGAAAACCCATTCATCGCCTGTGGCTTGCTCCCGCGCCGGAATGCTGATTTGCCCCGCACTTATGGTCAGGCTGACATTTTCCGGTGAGGGCCAGACCATCGGCCAATAGGACGACGACACAGCCACCCGCAATGTGTGCCCCGCGGGCACGCGATAGGCGATATCATCAAGCTTGAAGCTGATCTGGATTGCTTCGCCCGGCACCAGCGGCGCCGGTGTGTCATGTCCGTCGCGATGGCAAAGATTGAATACGCCATAGGTGATGCGTGTCGAAGCGCCGTCCGGATGCACATCGCAAAGCCGCACCGCAACCATGGCGACCGGCTTGTCGCTCGCAAGCATCAGGATGATTTCTGGCGCGCCGACGACGTCGATCGGCCTGTCCAGCACTGTATCGTAACAGACCGACAACGCATCGTCGCGGCGCTGGTCGCCGGGCATTTCCGGCCCTAGCCAGATTGCGCAATATTCGCCGCCCATCATGCCGCAATCCTGCGGCGACGCCACAAGGTGGCAAAAATCGTCAGCGGCGTCGGCCGAGAGCGACTTGTCCGCCTGCAGGTGCAGGACTTCCGTGGCAATCGTCTTCGATGGCCACTCATCTTCTGCGATCCAGTAGCCGGCTCGCTCCGTGTACCAGCTCTTGGGACGCACTGAATCCATCAGGTAACCGCGATAGGCGGGATCGTTTTCGACGCCGGTATCGATATCCTTGAGCCAGTGGTCCCACCAGCGCAGTGCTTCCTGCAAAAAGCCTATGCGCGGTTCGGGCACGGCGAAATGCGGGTATTTATGCACCCACGGTCCGATGATGCCTTTGACCGGCGCCGTGATGCCCGCCATAAGCCTCGGCACTGCGTTCTTGTAGGCGTCGCCCCAGCCGCCCACGGCAAGCGTTGCCGCCTTGATCGCGGAGAAATCCGCGCATACGGAACCGCGCTGCCAATAGGCATCGCGTGTCTGATGGTTGAGCCAGACTGCCGGCAGGAATGGCTCATTGTCGAGCCTTTCCAGCCACATGTCGCGCCATTTTTCACCGACGAGCGCCGGGTCTGGTGCACGCGAGGAATAGGCGAGCATGGTAGCACCCCAACCGAGATTCTCGTTCAGCAACAGGCCGCCCTTGTAATGGATATCGTCCGCATACCGGTCATCGGTCGAGCAGAGCGTGATGATTGCCTTCAGCGCCTCGGGTTGCAGCGCCGCCACCTGCAGGGAGTTGAAGCCGCCCCAGGAAATGCCCATCATGCCGACCTTCCCGGTCGACCAGGCCTGCGCCGCGATCCACTTGATCACCTCGCAGGCATCGGCGAGTTCCTGCTCGGAATATTCATCCTCCATCAGCCCTTCGGAATCGCCGTTCCCGCGCATGTCCACGCGTAGGCAGGCATAACCGTGGCCGGCAAAATATGGGTGGGTAAGGTTGTCCCGCGCGGTGGTGCCATCGCGCTTGCGGTAGGGCAGAAATTCGAGAATGGCTGGAACCGGGTTCTGTTCGGCGTCGGCTGGCATCCAGACCCTCGCCGACAACCGGCAGCCATCGGGCAGGACGATGCCCATATCGGCATCTTCGTGGATATTATGCTGAAAAGTCTCGACTGTTCGCATTATCGCCCTTCGCCCCGCAGAAAGAGCCGAAAACGGATAATGCTCACCGGCTCGATGCCGCTGATCACCCTTGTCCCATTTTCTCGTCTTTTGCGAAGTGTTCCTTTTGCCCACACTATGCGCATCCGCTCAGCGACGCGCCTCCAACACTTGCGACATTAGTCCCGTCATTTGCGCCACCACCGGAAATCGCTCAACCAAGCTTCGACGGTATCAATCTCTCTACCCGCCGGAACAGGAACACGATAACGCCGGTAATCACCAGATAGCCCGCCGCGAGCAAGAGAAGTGGCTCATAAGTCAGGAATGTATCCTGACGCACGCGCGACGCCACCGAGTAGAGATCGACAACAGTGATCGTGGCAACGAGCGGTGTCGATTTGAGTTGCAGCACCGCTTCGCCCGCAAGCGTCGGCAAAGCCCGGTGGATGGCTTGCGGCAGCCAGATGCGGCGGAAGATGGTAAAGCGCGGCATTCCGAATGCACGGGCCGATTCGAGCTGCCCCTTCGGAACACCTGCGAAGGCACCTCGCATGACCTCGCCCTCGTAGCCTGCATAGGACAACGTCAAGGCAAGCACGGCGTAAGGCCAGGCCTGGCGCAGGTAAGGCCACAGCTCGGATCCTCTGATCCATGGATATTGCGGGAACAGCGAGCCAAGTCCGTAATAAAGCAGCCAAAGCTGGACCAGAAGCGGCGTGCCCCGGATGACGGTGCAAAACCATCGTGCCGGAATGGCCACGATCGCCGGACCGGAGGCCTGCGCCAGGCCCAGCGGCACCGCCAGCAGGAAGCCGAGGAAGACTGTAACGCACAATATCCAGATCGTCCGCCACAGGCCCTGCAATATCAGGCCGCCATAGTTCGGAAGCCATTCCCAGCGCATGAAATAAGCGGCCGACGCAACAAGCGCCAATCCGATCAGTATCAGAACAATGCGATGCGGCGGTAGTTTGCGCGCCTGAAGATTTGGGCCCGTGTCCTTGTGGATAGGAAATGTTTCGATAGGTGCTTCAAGAGGCGCTTCGGTCATCAGTGCGCCTCCCTGACGGAAGGCATGCCGCGCCGCGCCCGTTTCTCGACCCATTCGAGGATCACATTGGAGAACAGCGTTACAAACAGATAGAGCGCACCCGCCGCCAGGTAGAAAGTCATATAGGCCTTCGTCGCCCCCGCAGCCTGGCGGGTCTCCAGCGTCAATTCGCTGAACCCGACGACTGCCAGCAGCGCCGTGTCCTTCGTCGAGATGAGCCAGAGATTGGCAAGCCCCGGCAGGGCATGCGGCAGCATGGCCGGCAGGGTTATCCGGCGCATCATAAGCACGGGCGACATGCCATAGGCCCTCGCCGCTTCGATCTCGCCTTGCGGAATGGCCTTGATGGCGCCGCGCAGTACTTCGGTCGCATAGGCGCCCTGGACAAAGCCGAGAACCACGATACCCGCGACGAGGCCGCTTATATCTACGCGCTGGTATCCCATCCCCTCAAGGATGCGATTGATAAGGTCCGTCCCCGCGTAATAGAGCAGCAGGATCATGACGAGCTCGGGAATCGCCCGCACCAGCGTCGTATAGATTGCTGCGAGATCGCGCACGATAGGGCCGCCGTAAAGCTTGCCGTAGGCGCCCAGCGTTCCGATCATCAGGCCCATGCCGAACGCACCCAATGCAATCTGCAGGGACCGCACCAGCCCGCGCAGAAGATTGGCACCCCATCCCGGTGCAACAGGAGAAAGAAGGTCGAACATGCCGGTAATCCCGGCTGGAATAATCGATGCGTCGGCCAAGCCGTCCTCGATTCAGCATAACATGCGCGGTTTCAATCGATGAGCGAGCCGGAGCAGAAAACCTGCCCCGGCAGGCACCTTACCTAGCCGCCATAGACGTCGAAGGTGAAATACTTCTTCGAGATTTCATTATATTTGCCGCTGGCGCGGATATCCTTGATTGCGGCGTTGATCTTTTCCTTCATTTCTGTGTCGCCCTTGCGCAGGCCCACACCGACGCCCGGGCCGAGAATTTCGAGATCATCGGCCACCTTGCCCTTGATCTCGCAGCAGGCCTTGCCTTCAGGGGTCGCGACGAATGTCTCGAGCGCCAGTCCATCTGCTTGGGTTGCGTCGATGCGTCCGGCAGCCAGGTCCTGATTGGCCTCGTCCTGCGTCTGATATTCCTTGATCTCGGCCGCTGTGTCGGCGAAATGCTTCTTGGCATAAGCCTGGTGCACTGTCGAAACCTGCACGCCAAGGATCTTGCCCTTCAGGCCTTCCGGCGTCGCGTCCATTTTCTCGCCCTTGGTGCCAAGGATCATCGTCGGCGTATTGTAGTACTTGTCGGAGAAATCGATCGTCTTCTCACGCTCGGCGGTGATCGACATCGACGCGGCTATCATGTCGATCTTCTTCGTCGTCAACGCTGGAATGATGCCGTCCCACGAAACAGGCGTGATGACGCAATCGAGTTTTGCGGATTCGCACATCGCCATGGCGATTTCAACTTCCCAGCCCTGCCATTTGCCCGACGCGTCCGGAGAGGCGAACGGAGGATAGGGTTCGGCGGCAATACCAACCTTGACCTGCTCGGCGCTCGCTGCACCCATTCCGGCAACGACAAACGCCACGGCTGCTACCGTTGTTTTCAGAAAAGACTTCATTTTCATCTCCATTGTCTCCTGCTGTTCCCCGGGGTTACCCCCTGTCTTTGTTCATGACATTTATGAAACAGTGCGTATAAACTGTTTCAGACGCTCGGACTTTGGCGATCCGAACAATTCTTCCGGCGGTCCTTCTTCTTCGACGATGCCGTTGTGCAGGTACATGACGTGGCTTGCCACTTCGCGGGCAAACTTCATCTCATGCGTGACGAGCAGCATGGTCCGGCCCTCTTTCGCAAGGTCGGCAATGACCTTGAGAACCTCGCCCACGAGTTCAGGGTCGAGCGCCGATGTCGGCTCGTCGAACAGCATGACGCGCGGCTGAATTGCGAGCGCGCGGGCGATGGCGCCCCGCTGCTGCTGCCCGCCCGACATATAGGCGGGATAGACGTCGCGTTTGGCTGAAAGACCGACGCGCTCGAGAAGCTGTTCGCCTATGGCCATCGCTTCATCGCGTTTCATGCCGAGCACATGCACCGGCACTTCGATAACGTTCTGTATCAGCGTCATGTGCTGCCACAGGTTGAAGTTCTGGAATACCATGCCAAGCCGGCTGCGAATTCGCTCGATCTGGCGGCGGTTGGCCGGCACTTGGCCGCCATGGCCGTCGCCGACCATTTTCACGTCTTCGCCATTGATGCGAATGACGCCACTGGTCGGATTTTCGAGAAAATTGATACAGCGAAGAAACGTGGACTTGCCCGAGCCACTGCCGCCGATCATGGCAACGACGTCGCCGTCCTTGGCGGTCATGGAAACGCCTTTGAGCACTTCAAGCGCGCCGAACCGCTTGTGCAGGTTCTCGATGTGGATGGCTTCGGCCTGCTCGGCCGCGCCTGACTGGAGGGGGTCCGCCGCAACGGCAACAGTCGCCGTCATTCCGGAATTCCCGCGCATAGCAGTCGTGCATGCTCAATCATCAACTATTCGATCCGCCTCTTTTGTCAGCATGGGTCTTGATTGCCCGAATTTAGCCCATCACACCACTTGCGCTCTAATTATGCAAGCGTATAAATACCGGCAGAAGCAATTTTTCGAGAGTTCAGCAAATGTCATTCGGTTCGCAGTCCATGGCCCTCCCCTTGAAACGCGTCATCATGCGCATGCCGGACAGGGTCATGGCCGGTGCCGAACGTAACGTCTGGCATTATGGGCCGCAGTTCGATGCGCGGCGGGCATCCGAGCAGCACAAGGTCTTTGCCGATCTTGTCGCCCGGTCGGGTGCCGCCATCACCTGGATTCGCGACGGCAATGATGCCTTGTCGGATTCGATTTTCACTCATGACCCCTCGCTCGTCACCGATAGTGGCGCAGTTCTCCTGCGAATGGGCAAGAGCCTGCGGCTTGATGAGCCCGATCTGCATCATGAAACCTACCGCGAGATGGACGTGCCCGTTCTCGGCCGCATCGAAGCGCCGGGCACTGTCGAAGGTGGCGATTGCGTTTGGGTCGATAGCAAGACGCTGGCTGTCGGTCGCGGTGTTCGCACCAACCAGTCCGGCATCGAACAGCTCTCGGCGATCCTGAAGCCGCTGGGCATCACTGTCCTTGGCTTCGACCTGCCGCTCTGGCATGGCGAAGAAGCCTGCCTGCATCTGATGTCGATCATTTCCCCCTTGGCCGAGGATTTGGCGCTGGTGCATCTGCCGCTCATGCCGGCGGCCTTCTACCAGCTGCTGAAGGAACGCGGAATCCGTCTTGTCGTGGCGCCGGAAGAAGAGTTTGCCGCGAGCAACGGGCTCAATCTCAATGTCTTGCCGACCGCCCCTTATGAAGTGATTGCCGTGGCAGGTTTCGAAAAGACCAAGGCAGCAATGGAAGCAGCAGGCTGCACGGTCACGACGTTCGAAGCCGATGCGCTATGTATCGCCTGCGAGGGCGGGCCAACCTGCCTGACGCGGCCCGTCTGGCGCCAATGAAAACCCAGACTGCCACACGCAAGAGCTTCCGCCGCGAGGGCGAGGACAAGCGCCGCGAAGATTTGATCGCGGCAACACTTGAATGTGTGGCGGAGCGTGGTCTCGCGGGGGCTACCGTGCGCGAGATCGCCTTGCGTGCTGGCGTGACCGCCGGTCTCATCCGCTACTATTTTCCCGCCAAGGACGATCTGATCAGCGCGGCCTATCGCGCCGTCATGAAACGAATGACGGTCCAGGCAAGCGATGCACTGAAAAGTGCCGCCGATGATCCGCGCGATCGCCTCAATGCCTTTGTGAAGGCCAATCTCGGTCAGCCAATCATGGATCCCGATAATCTTTCGCTTTGGGCGGGATTCATCGCGATGGTTCATGCCGATCCAGCGATGGCTTTGGCGCACCGGGATGGCTATCTCGGCTTCCGCGACGAATTGGAAGCGCTGATCCGCCAAGCCCTGCTGGCCGCCGGCAAGCCGGCTGAGCCGGTTCATACCCGCCGCCACGCCATCGCCGTCAACGCGATCATCGACGGGCTGTGGCTGGAAGGCTGTCTCGCTGGCGACATTTTTGCCGATGGAGAATTGGCCGAGACCGGTATAGCCGCTATCGAAGCCGTACTTGCAATTTCTCTCAATCCTGAAAAAGGAGGCGCGATATGATGCGCTATGCGTCTGTCACCGAACGTCTTGCCGGGCTTGGATCCGACAAATGGGCTGTCCATTTCCGCGCGCGCCAAATGAAGCAGGCCGGACACGAGATCATCGAACTGACGATCGGCGAGCCCGATATACCAACGCCAACCGACATGATAGACGTCGCCGAACGCGCAATGCGTGCGGGCCGGACCGGCTATTCCAGCGGTCGCGGCGAACCGGCCTTGCTTGCGGCGCTTTCTGCGAAATACACCCAACGCGCGGGCCGGCCAATTGGCCCGGAAAACATCATGTGTTTTTCCGGCACGCAGACAGCCCTCGCTATGGTCATGATGGGACTTGCCGAAGAAGGCGATGAAATCATCACCGGCGATCCGCTCTATGCTACGTATGACGGTGTTGTCCGTGCCACCGGCGCGACGCGTGTTTCCGTCCCGCTGCGGCCCGAAAAAGGTTTCCGCATGCAGGCCGCCGATCTCGAGAAGGTCATTACGCCCCGATCAAGGGTCCTGCTGCTCAACAGCCCCCACAATCCCACCGGCGCTGTTCTCAGCACCGACGACATCGCGGAGATCGGTGAGGTCTGTATCAGGCACAATCTGTGGATCGTCTCCGACGAGGTTTATGAACTGATGATATACGACGGCGCTTTCGCCTCGCCGCTGGATCGCCCCGAGCTAGCCGACCGGGTGATTGCCGTTGCATCCATTTCAAAATCCCATGCCGCTCCCGGTTTCCGCAGCGGCTGGTGCATCGCCCCGAAGGAATTTACGGAGCGCCTGCTGCCTTTGTCCGAATCCATGCTTTTTGGTGGACAGCCCTTCATTGCGGACATGACGGCCTATGCCCTCGGCCGTCCGTCCGCCGCGGCCGCCACCATGCGTGAAAGCTTTTTGCGCCGCGCCCGGCGCATCTCGGAACGTCTGGACGGCAAGGCGGGCATCGTCTCCAAAGTCCCGCAAGCCGGAATGTTCATCCTCGCGGACATCCGCGCAACCGGGCTCTCCGGCCAGGAGTTCGCGATGCGCCTTCTCGAAGAGGAACTTGTCGCGGTGATGCCCGGCGAATCCTTCGGCGACAATCTGTCAGGCTATCTGCGCCTCAGCCTCAGCGTTGCCGATGACAAGATCGACGCCGCCTGCGCCGGTATTGTTCGCCTCGCCTCGCGCCTGCAACAACGGAAATCCGCATGACCACTGTCGGTGAAGCCCTCGTCCATCTGCTCGAATCCTATGATGTCGATACGGTTTTCGGCATTCCTGGCGTTCACACTATCGAACTCTACCGCGGCCTCGCCGGCTCCAAGATCCGCCACATCACGCCGCGCCATGAACAGGGCGCCGGTTTCATGGCCGATGGATATGCAAGGGCCACTGGCAAGCCGGGAGTCGCCTTCGTCATTACGGGACCGGGCATTACCAATACCATAACCGCGATGGGTCAGGCGCGGGCCGATTCCATTCCCATGCTGGTCATTTCCGGCGTAAACCAGCGTGAGTCGCTGGGCAAGGGCATGGGTTTCCTGCATGAACTGCCCAATCAGCGCGCCATGCTTCAAACCGTCGCCATGTTCTCGCATCGCATCGAAACGCCCGATGAGCTGCCTATCGTTCTTGCGCGTGCTTTCGCGCTTTTTGCCTCCCGGCGTCCCGGTCCAGTTCACATCGAGATCCCGCTCGATGTGATGGCGCTGCCGCTCGACGGGGCGGAGCGTTTGCCCTCCGACGCGCCCATCCCGCACGCCTCGCCCGAGACGATGGCGGAACTCACCCGCCTGTGCCTCGGCGCCGAACGGCCGGTTATCCTGATCGGCGGCGGCGCGAAGGCTGCGGCAATCCCGTTGCAAACGCTTGCCGAAAGGCTCGATGCGCCGGTGATTGCGACCACGAATGCGCGTGGCATCATGCATGGCCATCCCCTCCTTGTTCCCGCAAGCCCAAGCCTCAGGCCCTGCCGCGAACTGCTCGCCGACAGCGATCTCGTCCTCGCCATCGGAACGGAGATGGGCCCGACTGATTATGACATGTATGGCGAGGGCGGTTTTCCGGACCTGAAGCGGCTCGTTCGCATCGACATCGATGCAGCGCAACTCGATCGCCACCCGGCCTTCATGCCGATCGAGGCTTCGGCCAGGGAAACTGTCGAGGCGCTCGCCGCTGCCCTTCCAGAGCGTCGCAACACCCATGCTGGCGCGCAACGCGCGCAGCAAACGCGCGATGCGGCCTGGGCTCATATCGGCCAACGCTATCAGGGCATGGTCCGCTTCCTTGATATTCTGCGCGATACTTTGCCGGCTTCTCTCATCGTCGGCGATTCCACGCAAGCCGTCTACGCCGGCAACATGTACTATGATCATGATCGTGTCGGTGGCTGGTTCAATGCCGCCACAGGTTTCGGCGCACTCGGTTTTGGCCCTCCAGCCTCTATCGGAGCATCGCTCGGAAAGCCGGAAACGTCGACGATCTGCATCGTCGGCGATGGCGGGTTTCAATTCGTCCTCGGCGAACTTGGCGCGGCAGTCGATGAGAATGTACCCGTGATTTTCGTCGTCTGGAACAACCAGGGCTACCAGGAAATCGAACGCGCCATGGTGGAAGTCGATATCGATCCCATAGGTGTGCGTCCATCGGCACCGGACTACCTGAAAATCGCAGAGGCTTACGGAGTGGCGTCGCAGCGCTTGGCGAACATCTCGCAACTGCCAGCAGCCTTGCTCGACGCCAAGGCGAGCGGAAAGCCGTATCTCGTTGAAATTGATGAAAAACTGATAGTTTAATGCGCTACACGGATTGCATTCAACAATTCAGGAACGGCGTCGCAAAAGGCAAAGCCTTTGCCGCATGCGGGCTTCTCGACCACCGGGTGTAAGACTATCGTTGAATGACCTTTTCAAAAGGACTTTCACAAAAACAAACAAAGGGAACTACGATGAAAGCATTGTTATTGAGCGGTGTCATGGCATTTGCGCTGCTCGGCGCTGCGGGCGGTGCATCCGCCGCTGAATGCGGCAACGTCACCATTGCAAGCATGAACTGGCAGTCCGCCGAAGTTCTGGCCAATCTCGACAAGATCATTCTCGAGTCCGGCTATGGTTGCCAGGCCGAGATCATCCAGGGAGACACGATCCCGACCCTCACCTCGATGACCGAGAAAGGCCAGCCCGATATCGCCCCTGAAGGCTGGATCGATTTCATGCGCGATATCATGGACAAGGCGGTTGCAGACGGCAAGCTCGTCTACGCCTCCAAGTCGCTGTCGGACGGCGGTGTGCAGGGCTGGTGGATCCCGAAATATCTCGCCGACGCCCATCCCGACATCAAGACCATCGATGATGCGCTGAAACATCCGGAGCTTTTCCCCGCCCCCGAGGATTCTTCGAAGGGTGCCGTGTTCAACGGACCTGCCGGCTGGGGCGGCACTGTCGCAACCACGCAATTCTTCAAGGCCTATGACGCCGAGAAGAAAGGCTTCACACTCGTCGACACCGGCTCGGCTGCCGGCCTCGATGGCGCACTGGCAAAGGCCTATGAGCGCAAGGAAGGCTGGCTCGGTTATTACTGGGAGCCCACGGCACTTCTCGGAAAATATCCGATGGTCAAGCTTGACCATGGCGTAAAATTCGAAGCCGCCGAGTGGAAACGCTGCAACACCGTCGCCGATTGCCCGGATCCGAAGAAGAACGATTGGGAAATCGCCGAAGTCGATACGGTCGTCACCAAGAAGTTCAGCGACGCAGCGGGACCGGCCATGGATTACCTCAAGGCACGTTCGTGGGACAACAAGACCGTCAACACGCTTCTGGCCTGGATGACCGACAATCAGGCGACCGGCGAAGACGGCGCGAAATACTTCCTCAAGAACCACGAGGATATCTGGACCAAGTGGGTCAGCGCCGACGCTGCCGAAAAGATCAAGGCCGCAATCAACTAACAGGACAGCCGGTTATCTCTCCCCTTGTGGGAGAGAAAGCGATTTCAGCATCTTAGCTTCTTCAGCTAAGTGCTAGAAATCGCCAGAGAGGGGATTTCAAACTCTCTACATCATCCCCTCTCTTGGATTTTCTAAGGATTAAGCAAGGGCTAAACCCAAGAAAATCCTTTCTCCCCCACAAGGGGGGAGATAAAGCCCTCTAAAACCTTGTCGCGTATCTCAGCCCGTCATAAATCGCCGCGTGTATATTGCGGGCGTGGACTGCATCGCCAATCCGCAGGAGATCGAACGTGCCCTCTCCGCGCAGCGGAAAAATCGCGCCTCCATTGACCAGCCGGTCGTAATCCACGGCGCCGCCATTGCGCGACAAGGGCTTCAGCTCACGGTAGAGATCATCGATCGGCAAAGTGCCGTGTTCGACCACCACCTGATCTACCAGACGCTCTTCCCGATAGTCCGGCGCGAAATCCGATCCGAGCGTCGCGACAAGCTGGTTGCCGTTGCGCGCAAGGCTGACAAGCCGCGTGTTGATCGTCACCCGTACGCCCTTTTCCTGGAAGGCACGCATGTAGGGCACGTGGTTCATGCCGCCCATCTCCGGCGCGAAAAACCGCTCGGGACTGACGAGTTCGAGCCTTGAACCCGAGCGCGCAATCATCTCCGCAGCGCTCATGCCCTGATGCCCGCCATTGTCATCATAAAGGAGCACATTCTCGCCCGGCTTGACTGCGCCAGCCAGGATATCCCAACTCGAGACCACCAGGTCGTCGCCCGCCGTTAATGGCGGGTTGTGCGGCAGACCGCCCGTCGCGATCACCACCACATCGGGCGCCAGCCCAAGCACGTCGCCGGCCTCGGCCCAGACGTTGTAGCGCAGCGAGACACCGAGCCGATCGAGTTCATCCAGGCGCCAATCGACAATGCCGATCATCTCCTTGCGCCGCGGATTTTGCGATGCGAGCCGCACCTGTCCGCCAGCCTGATCCGATGCCTCCAGCACGTGGACCCTATGACCGCCCTCCGCCGCAACTCGCGCAGCCTCAAGCCCGGCCGGGCCTGCACCGACGACGACCACGTTGCGCGGGGCCTGCGCTCTTGCAATCACATGCGGCATGGTCTGCTCGCGCCCGGTGGCCGCGTTGTGCACGCACAGCGCCTCGCCGCCTTCATAGATCCGGTCGAGGCAATAGGTGGCACCGACGCATGGCCGGATACGATGTTCCTCGCCGGCCATGATCTTGCGCACGATATGCGGGTCGGCCAGATGCGCCCGGGTCATGCCGACCATGTCTAGCTTGCCTTCGGCAACCGCATGGCGTGCCGTCGCGACATCGGCGATGCGCGCGGCATGGAATGTCGGAAATTTTGTCTGCTGGCGGATTTCACCGGCAAAGTCGAGATGCGGCGCGGACCGCATTCCCTGGATAGGGATGACCTCGTTCAACGCCGCGTCCGTTTCGATGTGGCCGCGAATGATGTTAAGAAAATCGAACTTGCCCGAATCAGCTATGCGCCGGGCGATCTCGACGCCTTCTGCCTTCGAAAGCCCCTGCTCCCAGTCCTCGTCTGCCACCATGCGAATGCCGACGATGAAATCCGGGCCGACCAATTTACGCACGGCATCGATGACAGCAAAGGTAAAGCGCAGCCGGTTGTCCAGCGAACCGCCATATTCGTCATCGCGATGATTGGTGGCGGGCGACCAGAACCCGTCCATCAGGTGCCCATAGGCCTCGAACTCGATGCCGTCGAGCCCCGCCGCCTGCATCCGCTGCGCCGCAGCCGCATAATCGCCGATGATACGTTCGATATCCCATTCCTCCGCTTCCTTCGGGAAGGCGCGGTGCGCAGGCTCCCGTATAGGGGAAGCCGAAACCACAGGCAGCCAGTCTGCCTTGTTCCAGCTGGTGCGGCGGCCGAGATGCGTCAGCTGGATCATCACCGCCGCGCCGTGCTCATGGCAGTCGTCGGTGAGTTCGCGCAGCCACGGCACGATCTCGTCCTTGTAGGCATGGAGATTGCCGAAGGCTGGCGGCGACTCGCGCGAGACGACCGCGGAGCCCGCAGTCATGGTCAGCGCGATACCGCCCCTTGCCTTCTCGGCGTGGTAGAGCCGATAGCGCTCCTTCGGCATGCCGTCTTCCGAATAGGCAGGCTCGTGGCTGGTCGACATGATGCGGTTCTTGAGCCGCAAATGTTTGAGCTGATAAGGTTGCAGCAGCGGATCGTCATGTGATGGCAATGGACCAGGTTCCCTCTGTCCAGATTCCCTCTGTCTGGAACGATCCTACCTCTGTCCCCGCGCCCGCAGTTTCTCCCCCGCGACGTGTTCTGGTACGGAGCCGTCGCCGAACACACTTGCAGCATCGAACGCTTATAACCTCGTAATCCCCAACGCCTTGGCAATGGACCTTAGCGGAGACGTTATTTTCCATGACCTGGAATTGAGGATCATTTCAGCTCGGCGGCGCTCATCGTGTGCACCCGAAATCGCGTACAGCTCTGTGTCGAACAGCGACCAATCTGCGGGCTTGTGGAACACACCCAGCGTATCACCCCATATCGACGCATGATCTGCAAGATCACTCTTTACTTCCAAAACGGTAAGTCCGCTCCACTTGCCCAAAGTTCTGAAGCCGTCAGGATAAAACCGCCAACAATCAATTGGATATCGATGTTCGAACCCTTTGGATGGAGCAATTATGAATGCTTTGCCGTTCGGTTTCAAAACTCTCGCAATCTCGAGCATAGCGATCCAGAAGTATTCCATGTGCTCAAATGCCTGGCCAGATACGACGGCATCGAACGAATCGTTGTCGAAAGGTAACTTGTGTGGATCGGTAGAAACTACATCGACATTCGGTCCTTCAGTTTGGTCAAAACCGGTATAACTCCACTCAATGCGTGCAAATATTGGCTTATAACTTCCGTTGACGTCGTAACTACCAACATCGAGAATGTTTAGAGGGGTTATATTACCAAGATGCTCGTTGATGGCTGCTTCCATCTGGTTATATGAAGAAGGGTGCATGTTTGCTTTCGTTTGGGATAATTTACGCGTCCGAGAATGTATGTGTCCGCCACAGCGCAGTGCTGTACCGGATCCGGATCGCTCGTATTAAAATGCTAGCAATCTGAAACTGCCGGAGTTTCAATCTCCAGTCTAAAAAGTCAATTTCATCGAAAAAAAGACGCAATTCGCTCTGGTCTAAAATCTCCGTATTTGATAGTGAAACCATATTGTACCGATTTTTTTATACAAAGTAATTAAAAAACATGGATTTTTCAAATGAAGTTTGCAGCTGCACTGGCTAGTCCTGATCATTTTACAACACCGGGACCTTGGGTCGGACACATTCCTTTCGCGCATTGGGTAATATATTCCCTTAAGCCGCAATCCCTGGTTGAGTTGGGTACTTACCGTGGCAACTCATATATGAATTTCTGTCAATCTATTCTGGCCAACAACGTACCGACCAGGGCATACGCTGTTGATACTTGGAAGGGCGACGAGCATAGCGGTTACTATGGCAATGAAATATTCCTTGAACTTAAGAAAAAGCATGATCCACTTTACGGTAGTTTCTCACAGCTACTTCAAATGTCATTCGATGAAGCAAGGCCACGCTTTCAGAACGGCTCGATTGACCTTCTGCATATAGACGGACTTCATACATATGACGAAGTCAAGCATGACTTCGAGAACTGGCTGCCTGCGATGAGCAATCGTGGGGTCGTTATGTTTCACGACACGGATGTCTATCAGGGATCTTTTGGTGTCCATAGGTTGTGGGACGAAGTCTCGAAAAATTATAAGTCGTTTCGATTTAATCACAGTAATGGACTTGGCGTTCTTCTGGTTGGAGAGAAATGCCCCAACGAACTAGTCGAGCTAGCTGACCATAAGGATTCTAATCCAAACTGGCGTGAAGCGCACCGATTCTTCACTGCTGTTGGCGCTTCACTAGAATGGCGAGCTGTCGCTGAACAGAATGCCCACACCTCGGTAGCGCGCGAGCTAGAGCTTCAAAAGCAAATCGACTCGAACGAGATAGAATTTGAAAACACCTTGCGGGAAAGTCGTGAGCAGATTAATCAACTAAAGAAGCGCCTTGTACAAAAAGAGTTTGAAGTACGAGAATACAGCGCTAAAGCCTATGCAGCCGAGGCAGTTGTTCAAGAATTGGCTTCGGTACGATCATCTACAAGCTGGAAAATTACAAAACCTGTTCGCACAGTCGGGACGTATTTGCGAAAGTTCAAGACGGCGGTGCGCTTACTAGCCACAGGAGACCTTGAATCGCTGCGGCAACGACTGAGAGTGCGTGCCGCTAAACCGCCGATACCCGGGAACGCCGTTCGCCATTGGCAGGTCGAGCGAGACAGGATCGTCTCAACGCCGCGGTTGGCGGCGGCAACCCATATCATGATTATAGCAACTGAACATACAATGTACGTGGCGCATTTGATGACGAAAGCCCTCCGGCGCGCGAACATAATCGTCTCAATCACCAATTCGATGCCACAGGAGTTCGAGAGTGATTTCTATATAGTTATTTGCCCTCAGATGTTCAGCACCCAGCCTCCGCAGGAGAAGAGGATTGCTGTACAAATGGAACAATCCGTAAGTTCCAGATGGTTCACGCCCGAGTATTTAAGTCTCCTCGAAAATTCACTTTGTGTGTTTGACTACTCATCGAAGAATCTTGAGTTTCTGGCCACGAAGAATATTGCTTATCCCTTGACATATTATGTTCCCGTTGGAGCTTTCCCAGACTATGGCAATTGGTTGATATCCTCTGAAAAGTGGGAGGAAATTGCTGCGGACGAACAATGTGACGTCCTTTTTTATGGAGATGTTAATAGTGAACGTCGCCGTCTTATGCTCTCCGCGCTTCAACAGAAGTTTAAAGTCAGAATAGTCGGAAATATGTTTGGGGCGAGCCTGTACCGGGCAATTCGAGGCGCCAAAGTTATCGTAAATATCCACTACTACGAGGGCGCACTGCTGGAGACGACTCGTATTTACGAATGTCTGTCGCTCGGCGCCAGAGTTATTTCGGAGGTGGGATCCGATCAAGACGATCATGGTTCACTTCAGACACTGGTCTCTTTTGTGCCGATCGGCAACATGGATGCGATGGTTCAGGCTGTCGCCAAAGAACTCCAGCGCCCTCAATTGGAATTTTCCAGCAAATTGACAGACTCAAACAATCAGTTTGAATTCATGCTGTTCCGCGCGACGTATGGAGTGGGCATAATCGATTACAAGACGTTTGAAACACTCACCATGAGTTTTAAGTCTACTGGCGCCAAGATCGCGCTTAGTCTGCCGGAAACTGTCGAACGTCGGCAATATTTTCAAAGTCAAAAGCGAGACGATGTGGTGATTTTTGACGGGGTGCGAAAACGACCCGGTTGGATCGGTGCGGCATACAGCTACAAATATCTCGCGACCCAAGTCCTCAGATCGAGAATGGATCAAGTCGTGATCTACGAAGATGATGCTGAGTTCTATGTAGACCATGATGAAAAAATGGCAAAGATAACCCGGTTCCTGGACGAGAATTCTGGAGCATGGGATGTTTTTTCGGGCTTTATTTCAGACCTTCACGCCAACGCACACATTCTGGACGTCATCGACAACGATGGTGTGACATACGTCGTTTTGGACAAAATGGTCAGCATGGTTTTCAACATCTATAACCGCAAGACCCTAGAGTTGATTTCGCGTTGGGAAGACAGCGATCGGAATATTATGAATAATTCAATAGACCGGTATCTGGAGAAGTCCGATCTAACAACAGTGACTACCCTCCCATTCCTTGTTGGTCACCATGAGAATTTTGCTTCATCTATATGGCCCGTTCATAATCGCGATATGAGAGAGATGATCTCCAAAAGTGAGAGGTTGCTGGCAGAAAAAGTGAGGGATTTTCGCACTCGGAGAAGAATAGACGCGGAAAACAATGGATTGGTTTCACCTCAAGCCACCTCACGCCAACTAGAAGTCTCGGCATAAATTACCTGCTTGCGAGCTCGCACCACGTCACAGTCGCGGGAATAATTTATGTGAAGTAAAGAGCGAAACTTCATTCGAACCCCTACGGTTGGGATCACTTGAGAAATCACATTATTGCACATGCCAAGTTCTAGGCATTCACGTAAACGTTGAGCGCCAAGGGGCGGAAATGAATTTCTTTAATATAGATGATGCGACCCAAACGAATGATCAATTCACATCGCCCAATCTAAACAACGCGCTCGCTGCAGTATCTTTCTTTTGTTTAGCAATAACTTACCACATGTTACCACAGTTGATAGTTTTCGGCCACGATGAGGTTATATACTATGACAACGTAAAATTTAAGCTTGTCGAAGAAGGGAGATGGATCAACTTCCTTCTCCACGATGCTCTTCGTCAGTTACCGCCCCCCTTAACGTCGATTGTATTCGTATCATTGATCTGGACAGCGGCCTACTGGCTTTCACGACGATCATGCCCGCCGGCGATAAGCTGCGCGATCGCAGTACTGATCGTATCCAACCCAACGGTTGTGGAAGGCAGCCTTTGGCCTACCGTACATTTGCTTGAACCTATCGCCTTGCTTGTCCTCCTAAAAATTTATGACCAATTCAAATCAGTTGTCTTGATCTATTTGCTAGCGGGTCTTATCTTTTTTGGACTTCCGCAACATTTTTATTTTCTGACACCGCTTATATTCTTCGGTTCGGACCGCCCTTTGTCCATACGAGGATTGGCATATCACTGCCTGTTATTCGCAGGTGGCTCGGTACTCGGATTGATGGTATCATTGCTATGGGTATATATTTTGGCAGGTCAGATTGGCCTGACTGTCGCAGACTGGAGGATGGCGCATCCAATTTCTGAATTTGCTGATCTGCTTAGGAACATCAAATACGCTCTCATATCACTTTATGATAATACTCGTAACATCTTAAATATAATGTCTGGGGGGCACACCGTGGCTCTCTTGGCCGCATTAGTTGTTCTCTGCGCATTTTTAGCGACCGACATTTTATCACGAGGAGTGAGAGAAGACAGGTTTCTTCTGGTACTTTCGGCGATAAGTTTCTTTGTTTTTTCTGTACCGCTTGCGCCCGTTATCCAGACTCGCAGTTTGGTAGCCCTCTCGACATCGATAATTTTACTATTGTTTGTCTACACAGGAAAATCCAAGCATATCCTTTCAGCGACTTGTGTGCTGGTTACAGCGGCGTCATGGAACCAAGCTACTTATGCATATAACTATTTCATCGATCATCACGAGCGGGTCGATTTTGCCGCTCTTAAATTAAAATCTCTGCTCGACGAATCATCTCCCAATTTCGATTCGGTTGCAGTTTTTGGGAAACTCAATCCTTCTTCTGCGGAGGCAGGCTCAGTAAACTCACCAGTCTACCTGCACCCAATTGTACTATCGACAGGGGTACGACGCTTCGTCGATTGTCGCGTCCCGAGCGTGGAATGCTCACGCATATCCTCGACATTAGCGATGGAGGGAATTTCGCCGCGAGGATCCTATCAATGGATAGGCACTACAGGAAAAGTAGGGGTAATCCGCCTGAACGAGGTGTCTGACAATTAGTCTATTGCTTTCTGGGCGACAAGCACTTGGGCGGAAGGAGTTCTATCATGCCGTTGTGTTGCCAGCGTGAGCCGGGCAGTGCTACTCCCTTAGCCGATATGTCATCGCAAAATGGCGGCACGAGGCCGCCATTTTTGCAATAACTCATCACATTCAAAGTGAGAATGGTGCGGTCGAGAAGACTCGAACTTCCACGTCTTGCGACACAGCGACCTCAACGCTGCGCGTCTACCAATTCCGCCACGACCGCACTGTGGTAGAAGCCGAACATGTCGGCTTGGCGCTAGTAGCAAATAGGTTTCAGCTAAACAAGCCCTATCGTCGACTATCGCGATTGTTTTTCGCCGATGCGCTTAAAACACGCCCATACTCCCATGCGACTGGAAATCGCCTGAGAAAAGGTCCATATCCCGCGCACCCAGTCTCGACCTGCCAGATCTCCAGCGCAGGCAACCGCAACGGATACGAATCTCGCATCATGAAGACCAGCCGCGACAATCTCGTCCCCGCATTCTTGCCAACGGATGGATCGTCCCCGGTGGAGTGGCTGATTGCCGATGGCCTCACCGATTATGACGATGCGCTCGCCTTCATGGAGAGCCGCGTTGCGGCGATCCGGGATGGCGCGGCGCGCGAACTCGTCTGGCTCGTCGAGCATCCGCCGCTCTATACGGCCGGCACCAGCGCCAAGGCGGGTGATCTCCTGGCTGCCGACCGGTTCCCGGTCTACGCCACCGGGCGCGGCGGCGAATATACCTATCATGGTCCCGGCCAGCGCGTTGCTTATGTCATGCTCGATCTGAAGCGGCGCCGCGAGGATATCCGCGCCTTCGTCACCGCGCTCGAACAGTGGATCATCGCCACCCTCGCCGCGTTCAATGTCAGGGGCGAGCGGCGCGAGGATCGCGTCGGCGTCTGGGTGATGCGACCGGAGCGGCCCGCCCTGCCCGATGGCTCGCCCGCCGAGGACAAGATCGCCGCCATCGGCATCCGCCTGCGCAAGTGGGTCAGCTTTCACGGCATCTCGATCAATGTCGAACCGGAGCTTGCGCATTTCGACGGCATAGTTCCCTGCGGCGTGCGCGGCCATGGCGTCACCAGCCTTGTCGATCTCGGCCTGCCGGTGGATATGCACGACCTCGATCAGGCTCTGCTCGATGCGTTCGGCGATGTGTTCGGGCCAGTGGAGCGTTAGTTGTGACACGGAATGCCGTCTATCTCTCCCCTTGTGGGAGAGAAAGGATTTTCCTGGATTTAGCCTCTCTGCTAAATCCTTGGAAAATCCAAGTGAGGGGGTAGTTCAGTGAGGCAAATCCCCTCTCTGGCGATTTCTAGCACTTAGCAAAGGGCTAAGATGCTGAAATCGCTTTCTCCCCCACAAGGGGGAGATAATCGGCATCAACGTTTTCAAATAAACTCCATGATCACCGCATCAACAGCCAGGCTGTCGCCCTGCCTGGCGTTGATCGCCGACACCGTCAGGTCGCGGTCGGCGCGCAGCACATTCTCCATCTTCATCGCTTCGACGATGGCCAGTGTCTCGCCAGCCTTGACCTCCTGCCCCTCCGACACGTTGATGGAGACGATCAGACCGGGCATCGGGCATAGCAGCAGCTTCGACGTATCCGGCGGTATTTTCACCGGCATCAGCTTTTCCAGCGCCGCCACGTGGGTCTGCATGGCGTGCGCGATGATGGACATGCCCTTCCAGTCGATGCGCATACCATTGAGAACCGGGCGCAACTGCGCCTTTACCGCGCGGTCGTCGACATAGCCGCTCCAAACGGCATCGCCCGGATGCCAGTCGCTGCGAATAGTGACGACATCGCCGCCCCGAAGCGAAAGCTCGATTTTCACGGGCGGCCTGGCGGCACATGCGGCGATCGTGATCGGCACATAATCGTCTTTGATCCGCACCTCCCATTCGGTGCGCGCCTTGCCCGTATGCGGGCGCAGCCTGTCGCCCAAGCGATCGAGCCGCTCCTTGCGCACCAGTTCGGCAGCCAGGGCAATCGCCGCCAAAACGTCGCGATCCTCATCGGTCGGTGAAACCGGTTTAAAGCCCTCAGGGAATTCCTCGGCGATGAAGGCGGTCGAAAGCCGCCCTTCCCGCCAGCGAGGATGCTGCATCAGCGCCGCGAGGAACGGTAAATTGTGTTCGATACCGTCCACCACTAATGCATCCAGCGCATCGGCCATGGCGTCGATGGCTTCGGGCCGTGTCGGCGCCCAGGCACAGAGCTTGGCGACCATCGGATCGTAGAACATCGAGATTTCCGAGCCCTCGGTCACCCCGGTGTCGTTGCGGATGATCGCCTTGCCGACCGGACCCTCCTCGGGAGGGCGATAGCGGGTCAGCCGTCCGATCGATGGCAGGAAATTGCGATACGGATCTTCCGCATAGAGCCGGCTTTCGATGGCCCAGCCGTTCAGCTTCACATCCGCCTGCCTGATCGCCAGCTTCTCGCCTGCCGCAATAAGGATCATCTGTTCCACCAGATCGATCCCGGTGATCAGTTCGGTAACCGGGTGCTCCACCTGCAGGCGCGTGTTCATCTCGAGAAAATAGAAGTTCCGATCCTTGTCGACGATGAATTCGACCGTTCCGGCGCTCTGGTAATCAACCGCTTTCGCCAACGCCACAGCCTGCTCGCCCATTGCCCTGCGCGTCGCCTCGTCGAGAAAGGGTGACGGCGCTTCTTCCACCACCTTCTGGTTGCGCCGCTGCACCGAACACTCGCGCTCGCCGAGATAAATGCAGCTACCAAAGCTGTCGGCCAGCACCTGAATCTCGATATGGCGCGGGTCGACGATGAATTTCTCGATGAAGACCCGCTCGTCGCCAAAGGAATTGCGCGCTTCGGACGTGGCGCGTTCGAAACCGTCACGCACCTCCGATTCGTTCCAGGCGATGCGCATTCCTTTGCCGCCGCCACCGGCGGAAGCCTTGATCATCACGGGATAGCCGATTTCGCCGGCGATCCGCTCCGCATGGGCCGGGTCGGTGATGACGTCGAGAAAGCCCGGGACCGTGCTCACCTTGGCCGCATTGGCGAATTTCTTCGATTCGATCTTGTCGCCCATGGCGATGATCGCCTTGGGCTTTGGCCCGATGAAGATGATCCCCTGCTTTTCCAGCGCTTCGCAGAAGGATGCACGTTCGGAAAGAAATCCATAGCCTGGATGAACGGCCTCGGCGCCGGTCTCCTTGCACGCGGCGATGATCCGGTCGGCCACGAGATAGCTTTCGGCCGCAGCAGCCGGCCCGATATGCACGGCCTCGTCGGCCATCTCCACATGCACCGCATCGCGATCCGCATCGGAATAAACCGCAACGGTGGCAATTCCCATCTTGCGCGCAGTTTTGATGACGCGGCAGGCAATCTCGCCACGGTTGGCAATCAGTATCTTTTTGAACAAAGCAAACCTCCCAACAGGTCTTTGTTTCTATTGCCAAACTTCGTTCTACTCAACTGCTTCTTGTCAGTTATACGCAGGCTCGCCAGAGCCCGAACCAAAATCCGCCAGGGGGTGGCGAAAATGGTGGTTTTCGAGCACCGGAGCGCAGCGTACGTTTTGGTACGTGAGCACCGGAGCGCAGAAAACCGCCATTTGCAGCCCCTCCATGGCGAATTTTCGTTCATGCTCTCGCTTTGCGTTTGCCCTCGCGCCATATCAGATAGGCCCCGGAAGCGACGATGATCGCGATGCCAAGCCACTTCGATGCGCTGGGAAATTCGCTGAAGACAAAAAGCCCGATGAGCACGGCCATGACGATTTCAAGATATTGAAACGGCGCCAGCAGCGAGGCCGGGGCAAGACGCGAGGCATTGGTGATCAGCTGGTGCCCCGTTGTCGCAATCACACCCATCAACAAGAGCAAGGACCATGACAGGGCATTGGCAGGGAGGCTGAACATCATGTCGCCGAGCTCATAGGCCGCCCCAAAGAACAGTGCGACGAGAACCGTCAATGTGCCGCCTACTCCCGCATATAATTGCATGACGAGCGGCGTGTCGGCGGTGCCGTAGCGACGGTTCAGCATCAGGTAGAGCGCGAAGGAAGCGGCGGTCACCAGCGGCAGGATCGAAACCCAGCCGAACAGTTCCCAGCTCGGCTGAATGACGATCAGTGTACCGATAAAACCGGTTGCGACAGCTATCCACCTGCGCCAGCCGACATGCTCCTTGAGGACGATTGCCGAAAGCATCGTCAGCATCAACGGCTCGACGAAAAACACCGCTATCGCGTCCGCCAGGGGCATGTACTTGATCGCCGCATAAAAACAAAGACCGCCGACGCCCATGAGGAAACCGCGAAACAGGTTGCCCCACAGCTTGACCGGTCGCAGCGATCCCAGCCCCGTCGTGGGGACAATGATGAGTGCCGCGAGCACCGCCTGAAATGCAAACCGGAACAGCGTTACGGTACCCGGCGACACGCTGTCCACCGTTGAAAGCCACTTGGCGATCGCGTCCATGATGGGCAAAAGGAACATCGCCCCCGCCATAAGCGAAACACCCTGCAATTGTTGCGAGGTCGTATTCTCCATGGTGGCGATCTTTCTGGATGAAGCGGCAGACATGGCTTGCTGGCATATCGTCTCTGCCGAAAAATGCAATCTCGGTCGCCCTATAGACTGAGTTCCAGGCGGAAACGGCAAAAAGCGTTTGTTCGATTAGTCTAAAGTCCAATAGACGCATTCTACGAAAAAATTTATGGGATGCATTGGCTTACGGATTTAGATCGATCATCTGCAAGAATTACGGTCCCAATTGCACAATATTTTTATGCTTCCCGAAGAACCCCGCTTTCAACTGCGCATGTACCTCCCGCTTCAGCGGAGGTGGGGATTTAGTCCACTAACGTCCGATGCGCACCCAGCCTTCACCTCTTGCTTATGGCAGCGATTTGCTAAGAGACAAACCATATGACACCAAGACTTGGAGCCTATGTGATAGGCTTGGACCACTTGCGTGCGTTCGCAGCCGTGATGGTATTCTCTTGGCACGGTCTTCACCAGCTTGGTGTCCCATTCGGTACAGTACCAAATAGTTGGATTGCCAGCCTCATGGAAGAGGGTTGGATAGGTGTCTCCCTCTTCATAACGATAACCGGTTTCGTGTTTACGATTCAAACTCATGGCAAGAAAATCGAGTATTTCGCCTTTCTTAAAAACCGGTTTCTTCGTTTAGTGCCTTTGATATTCCTGGTCACACTCTACGCGGTGAATGTAGAAGGGAAATCCAATCAATCTCTGTTCCTATTTTTCGGGCTATTGGGAGGCGGCACCGTCTATGGGACGTGGACACTCATAGTGGAGTTCCAGTTCTACGCTGCGTATCCTTTTCTTAGAGAGCGTCTAGTGTTTGATTCGGTGACCAAAACGATCGGCTGTTGCGGATTGCTTTTGCTGTTTCTCACGGTTTTGAGGGTCGCCTGTTTCTCTACCATGGGAAGTGCTCAGAACTTGGCCTATTGGACGATATTTGGGCAGGGCGACGCATTCATAGCGGGCATACTGGCCGGATTGATGTTCCTGCATCTACGAGACCACCCGCCGCGAAGTGGAACCATAGTATATGTTACGTCCATTGCGGTTTCGTTCACTGGGATAGTCTGTGCCGCCCACTGGTTCAATGCGTTCGGAGGATTTTACAACCAGGCGTTTCATCCATCGAGATCAGTTGTATGGATCTTCTGGCCCACCATCATCGCAGTTCTCTGGGCTTCAACGCTTGTCTTTTACTGTTTGTTGACGCTTCAAAGAAGGGATCGCCTCACGAGATCGATCGCTTACTTGGGGACCATCTCATACAGCACTTACATGCTGCACTTCATAACCCTGGGTTTGTCTGACAAGGTCTATCGGAAGTTCGTCGACGTTCGCTTCTTCGATGCTGATATATGGAATAGCACCGCAATCCTCCTGCTCTTCCATTATCCAATCACCATAGCCATGAGCGCCATATCTTACGAAATTATCGAAAAAGCATTCCTACAATACCGTGTGCCTTATCTTACGGAGCGCAATCCTTCGTCAATCCAGACGGATAAGGTTAGTCCGATGGCGGTAGCGGCATGAAAACGTAACCCAGACCTAGGGACCTTGATGCAAGAGAGCAGCTCTGCTCACCAGAGTTGGTCACTGAGCGCAATGCACCTCTGCAGTACAACCCGTGTTCAGGACGGACAGACCATGCGGCACTCTATCAGCCACTCCAAATCTTCAACCCTTGAATATTGAACTTCAGGCGTATAGTTCTGTGGGTGACTACCGGAACAGACAGCGAACTCCCATCGCGTTTCGCCATGAAGCGTGCAACCATCAGGGGTGATTCGAATCTCTATCAAGTTGGCCGAACAAAACCATGGATGACAGTAACGACCTCTTTTCAGCGATCGTAAAAACTGCGCGCGAGCGGCAGGCCGCCGCCGAGCAGACGCCTCCCCGGCCGGTAGCGCCTTCGCCGAAACCTGCGACGCCGACGACTCCTGCAAGGACAGCCCGCGCCACGCCGGAGGCCAGCGGAAACTACAATGCCGCCGATATCGAGGTGCTGGAAGGGCTGGAGCCCGTTCGCCGCCGTCCCGGCATGTATATCGGCGGCACCGATGAACGTGCATTGCATCATCTCTTCGCTGAAGTCATCGACAATTCCATGGACGAGGCCGTTGCCGGTCACGCCAATTTCATCGATATCGATCTGGACCAAAACGGCTATCTGTCGGTTACGGATAATGGACGCGGCATGCCGGTCGATCCGCATCCGAAATTCAAGGACAAGTCGGCGCTGGAAGTCATCATGACGATGCTCCACGCGGGCGGCAAGTTCGACTCCAAGGTCTATGAAACCTCCGGTGGCCTGCACGGCGTCGGTGTTTCCGTGGTCAACGCGCTATCGGATCATGTCGAAGTCGAGGTCGCGCGCAATCGGCGCCTGTATCGCCAGCGCTTCTCGCGCGGCAAGGCGCTCGGGCCGCTTGAAGAGGTTGGCGAAGTACAGAATCGCCGCGGAACCCGTGTGACTTTCCACCCCGACGCCGAGATTTTCGGTCAGGGCGCCAGGTTCGATCCCGCGCGGCTTTACAAGATGGCGCGCTCGAAAGCCTATCTCTTCGGCGGTGTCGAGATCAGGTGGAATTGTGCGCCATCGCTGCTGGATCCGAAGGACCCGACGCCGGACAAGGCCGTGTTCCACTTTCCGGGCGGGTTGAAGGACTACCTTGGCGCATCGCTCGGCAAGGATTTTCAGATCACGCGCGAGATGTTCGCCGGCAAGACCGAGAAGACCAGCGGCCACGGCGCCATGGAGTGGGCTGTCGCCTGGTATGGCGGCGATGGCTTCGTCAATTCCTATTGCAACACCATCCCGACCGGTGAAGGCGGCACCCATGAGGCGGGCCTGCGCATTGCCCTCACACGCGGCCTCAAGGCCTATGCGGAACTCACCGGCAACAAGCGCGCCTCGATCATCACCACCGACGATGTGATGATCTCCGCTGCCGCCATGCTTTCGGTGTTCATCCGCGAACCGGAATTCGTCGGCCAGACCAAGGACAAGCTGGCGACTGTCGAAGCTCAGCGCATCGTTGAAAATGTCATCCGCGATCCGTTCGACCATTGGCTCGCCGCCTCGCCGCAGGAAGCATCCAAATTGCTCGACTGGGTGGTTGACCGGGCCGAGGAGCGGGTTAAACGGCGCCAGGAAAAAGAGGTCAACCGCAAGTCGGCGGTCAAGAAGCTGCGCCTGCCGGGCAAGCTTGCTGATTGCAGCCAGAGCGGTGCCCTGGGTGCCGAACTCTTCATCGTCGAAGGCGACAGCGCCGGTGGTTCGGCCAAGCAGGCACGTGACCGCGCCACACAGGCGGTGCTGCCGCTGCGCGGCAAGATATTGAATGTCGTCAGCGCGGGCCGCGAAAAGATGACGGCCAACCAGCAGATCGGCGATCTCATTTTGGCGCTGGGCTGCGGCACCCGCTCCAAATATCGCGACGAGGATTTGCGCTACGACCGGATCATCATCATGACCGATGCGGACGTGGACGGAGCCCACATCGCCTCGCTCCTCATCACCTTCTTCTATCAGGAGATGCCGGAGCTCATCCGCAACGGTCACCTCTTCCTCGGCGTCCCGCCGCTCTACCGCATCGCTCAGGGCGGCAAGGTCGCCTATGCGCGTGACGATGCGCACAAGGACGAGCTGATGAAGACAATGTTCACCGGCAAGGGCAAGATCGAAATCGGCCGGTTCAAAGGCCTCGGCGAAATGCGTGCGGACCAGCTCAAGGAAACCACGATGGACCGCAAGAAGCGCACCTTGCTGCGCGTTCAGATCGACGAGGAATGGGCCAATGAAACCAAGCTCGCCGTTGACGATCTGATGGGCACCCGCCCCGACGCGCGCTTCCGTTTCATCCAGGACCGCGCCGCATTCGTTGAGGAACTGGATATTTAGCGCCTTTCTTATCTCCCTCCTCTGTGGGGGAGAAAGGGTGTTCTTGAATTTAGTCTCTTTGCTAAATTCTTAGAAAATCCAAGAGAGGGATTGTGGTTGACTAGCAAATATCCCCTCTCTGGCGATTTCTAGCACTTAGCAAGGAGCTAAGATGCTGAAATCGCTTTCTCTCCCACAAGGGTGAGATAGGTCGAGTTCTTCATTTCTCTCCCGGAAAAAACGTGCTTGTGCATGTCATGTTCCCGCGATCCTATAAAGGAAAGCTGTATTTCCAGCTGCCGTGAACAGGAGGGCAAATCCCATGAGATTGAAATGTATCAATCCTGAGGGCATTTCCACCCCGCAGACCTACAGCCATGTCATCGTTGCCACAGGCACCAGAATGGTATTCATCGCCGGACAGGTGGCGGAGGATAGCAAGGGCAACCTTGTCGGTCGCGGCGATATGACGGCGCAAGCCCGTCAGGTATTTGCAAATATCGGGCGAGCGCTCGCCGCTGCGGGCGCAAGACCTGACCAGGTGACAAAGCTGACCATCTTCGTCGCCGACTACCGGCGCGAGCATTTGGCGATGATCGAAGAGGGCCGCGTAGCCTTGTTCGGGGACCACAAGCCGACGGACACACTGGTGGGCGGCGTCGCGGCTCTCTCCAACGCCGACTACCTTCTCGAGGTTGATGCGATCGCCGTGATGGGCTGAACTAAATCGAAAGGATTAGCCATTGAATTTTTGATGCTACAGGAGTACACCTTAGGAGCTAGGCGCGGCTCCCTCCTCCCTGAACAGCGGGCGCCTGGTTCCCCCCACTAAGCCGGACGCGAGTCCGGCTATTTTTTGTAGTATCTGCGTCTCCGGCTCGTCGTGATTTTTAACGGGGTTCGGCCTCCACGATGAAATCACTTTTCTTGAATTGAGCTGCTGGCGCGTCCGCTTGTCAAGCGTGAACGACGCGTGACGGCGCTTGCTCATATTCCACCCCCAGTTGCAAAATCCGGAAATCTTGGCCATGACCGGTTTTTCACCGGCGCTCTTTATATTTTCCGCTCCAAAAAACCGCGTTTCCGGACGCCGCTAATCGACTTGGTGTCCTTCTCAAACAAGTTTCGACCAGTTTGGAGTCAAAACGCTCCAATTCGGCTGCATTATTTCAACCGTAGGCTTCAATCTAGTTGCAGCGAGTTGAGTTCAGATATGCAATGCGTGTCCGAGCGCCTTGAGAGCGGCTTCCTGGAATCCTTCGCTCTGCGTCGGATGCGCGTGGATTGTCCCGGCGATATCTTCCAGCCGCGCACCCATTTCCAGTGCGAGGGCGAAAGACGCCGAGAGTTCGGATACGCCTTGTCCGACCGCCTGAATTCCGACGATAAGATGATTGCCGGCAGCAGCCACGACGCGGACAAAGCCCTCCTCGCCCTCCTGCGTCATGGCGCGGCCATTCGCGGCGAAGGGAAACACGCCAATTTTGATTTCATGTCCCGCCTGCTTTGCCTCTTCGGGAGAAAAGCCAACAGAAACAATCTCCGGATCGGTAAAGCACACGGCGGCGATGGCGCGTTTGTCCCAGCTGCGGTTTTCGCCGGCGATGATTTCAGCCACCATCTCGCCCTGCGCCATTGCCCGATGTGCGAGCATGGGCTCGCCTGTCACGTCGCCGATGGCAAAAACGCCGCGCATCGAGGTGCGGCACTTATCATCGATTCTAACGAACTTTCCGTCCATGTCGAGGTCGATTTCCTCAAGGCCCCAGCCGGTCGTCACCGGCTTGCGGCCGACGGTCACCAGCACCTTGTCGGCGGGGATCCTCTCGTCCCTGCCGTCAGCGGTTTCAACCAGCAGCGCGTCACCCTTGGTGCTCATGCCCCGAGCCTTGGCCCCGGTCAGTATGGTTATACCTAACTCGTTGATATGTTTAACGATTGGCCGGGTCAGCTCCGCATCATATTGCGGCAGTATCTTCGGCAACGCCTCGACGACCGTCACTTTCGAGCCAAGTTTGGCAAAGGCCGTCCCGAGTTCGAGACCGATATAGCCGCCTCCGACCACGACGAGCCTCTCCGGGATTTTTTGCAGGGCGAGCGCTTCGGTCGAGGAGATTACATTGCCGCCAAACGGCAGAGACGGAATTTCCACAGGAGTCGAACCCGTTGCTATCACTACGTTTTCTGCCCTGATGACCTGCTGGCCCGTCAGCGTCTCGACTTCAACTGTCTTGCCGTCGCGGAACCTGGCCCTGCCGGTGACGATCTTGACATTGGCCTTCTTCAAAAGTCCGGCAACGCCATTATTGAGGCGGCTCACAATGCCATCCTTCCAGGCTATGGTCTTCGAAAAATCGATCTCCGGCTCGCTCACGGATATTCCGAGAGGCGTCCGTTGCGCAGCGAAATGTTCAACCTTTTCATATTCTTGTGCTGCATGGATTAAAGCCTTGGACGGGATGCATCCCACCATCAGGCAGGTGCCACCCACCTTTGCCGCCTCGACGATAACCGTATCGATATTCAGCTGGCCGGCCCGAATGGCGCAGATATAACCGCCGGGACCAGCGCCGATGACCAGCAGTTTGCAGGAGATATCCTTCATCGCTCAACCTTCCCAGCCTCAAGCATCAACGAAAATAAGCGCTGGCGTTTCAAGCAGCGTCTTGATTCGTTGAATGAAAACAGCAGCATCCCAGCCGTCTATGACACGATGGTCGAAGCTCGACGAAAGGTTCATCATCTTGCGCGGGATGAAGTTCGTCCCGTCCCAGATCGGTCTCGTCATGATCTTGTTCACGCCAATGATCGCCACTTCCGGGTAATTGATGACCGGCGTCGTCACCACACCACCCATGCTCCCAAGCGACGTGATCGTGATGGTCGAACCGCTCAACTGCTCGCGCGTGGCCGTTCCGGTCTTCGCGGCTTCTGCCAGAAGATTGACTTCGGCAGCGCAGTCCCAGATCGTCCTCGCCTCCGCGTGCTTGACGACGGGGACCACGAGCCCGTTCGGCGTTTGTGCTGCGATACCGATGTGGACGCCACCATGTTGATGGATAACATTGGCCTCGTCATCGTAAAGCGCGTTGAGCTGCGGCTGATCGGCAATCGCACGAACCATTGCTCTCATCAGGAACGGCAATATGGTCAGTTTTGGCTGGTCGGGGCGCTTGTTGGAATTCAAAGTGGACCGCAACTCCTCCATCGAGGTGACGTCGATTTCCTCGACATACGTGATGTGCGGGATATGCGACTTGGCGATCGCCATCTTCTCCGCAATCTTGCGGCGCAGACCCACAACCTTGATTTCCTTGACAGAATTGTCCGGTGCTAGCGCCGCAGCGCCAGGTTTTTGCGAGCCGCGCGCAAAATAGGCTTCAAGGTCTTCATGGGTGATGCGGCCCGCGGGACCAGTGCCGCCAACCTGCCGCAGGTCCACTCCGGCCTCCTTCGCACGCAGCCTGACAGCGGGCGATGCCAGGGGCTTTTCGCCCTCACCGCGCGGCGCGTTGGCGCTAAAGGTGCTCGGTGCGGTGGGACCTTTTCGCGCTGCCGGAGCGGATACCGGTTTAGGTTTATCCTCGGCAGCTTTCGGCGCTTGTACCTTCTGATCTACAGCGGGAGTCGGCGCCTCGGCTTTGACTGGTTTGGCTGGCGCGGCGTCGGCAACGTGGCCCTCACCTTCGATCTTCAGCCTGACCAGCGGTGATCCAATGGCAAGGACTTGGCCGATTTCGCCTCCGAGCCAGATGATCTCGCCATCCACCGGTGATGGGATCTCGACTGTCGCCTTGTCGGTCATCACGGCGGCAAGGACGGTATCCTCGCGCACCAGGTCGCCGATTTTCACATTCCATTCAACGAGTTCCGCTTCCGCAACGCCTTCACCGACATCCGGCAACTTGATGATATACTCACCCATAGCCTATCCCTCCAGCGTTTCGACAAGCGCGCGTCCGAGACGGACCGGTCCTGGGAAATAATCCCACTCCTGTGCATGCGGATAGGGCGTGTCCCACCCGGTCACCCGTGCTACCGGCGCTTCCAGCTTGTAGAAACAATGTTCCTGGACCAGCGCGGCGAGCTCCGCACCAAACCCCGAAGTCAGTGTTGCCTCATGTACCACGACGCACCTCCCTGTCTTGGAGACGGACTCGATAATGGTCTCGAGATCCAGCGGCAAAAGCGTGCGCAGGTCGATGATCTCCGCATCGATGCTCTGTTCCTCTGCGGCGGCCTGCGCCACGTAAACCATTGTGCCATAAGCAAGAATTGTCAGTTGGGAGCCTTCGCGGCGCTTGATCGCCTTTCCGAGCGGCACGGTGTAATGACCGTCCGGTACCTCGCCGAGCTCGTGCTTCGACCATGGCGTGACCGGCCTGTCGTAATGACCATCGAAAGGGCCGTTATAGAGACGCTTCGGCTCCAGGAATATCACCGGGTCGGGATCCTCGATCGCCGCGATCAACAGACCCTTGGCGTCATGAGGATTTGAAGGAACAACGACTTTCAGCCCCGAAACATGCGTGAACAGTGCTTCCGGGCTCTGGCTGTGGGTTTGTCCACCGAAAATCCCGCCGCCAACCGGCATTCTCATAACGACGGGGCAGGTAAAGTCGCCGTTTGACCGGTAACGCAGGCGTGCGGCCTCGGAGACAATCTGGTCATAGGCAGGATAGACGTAATCGGCGAACTGGATTTCGACGCAGGGTCTGAGGCCATAGGCCGCCATGCCGATTGCGGCACCGACGATCCCGGCTTCACTGATCGGCGCGTCGAAGCATCGCGTTTTGCCATACTTGGCCTGCAGCCCTTGCGTACAGCGAAACACGCCGCCGAAAAAGCCCACATCTTCACCGAACACGACAACGTTGTCGTCGCGTTCCATCATGATGTCCATCGCATCGCGAATGGCTTCGATCATCGTCTTGCGTGACATGGATCAGACCCCCGCCTGCTGGCGCTGGCGACGCAGATGCGGCGGCATTTCCTCGTAGACACCCTCGAACATATCGCGAGCGGACGGCTTGCCTCCGGCATGCAATGTACCGAAGCTTTCAGCCTCCTTTTGCGCAGCAACCACGGTGTCGAGAATCTCGGCCTCGGTCTGCTTGTGACGATCATCCGTCCAGACACCGCGCCCGATCAAATGGTTCTTCAATCGGATGACAGGATCACCCAGCGGCCATGCATCGGATTCTGTTTTGGGCCTATATGCGGAGGGATCATCGGACGTGGAATGCGCACCGGCACGGTACGTGACATATTCGATCAGCGTCGGACCGAGGTTGCGCCTCGCGCGCTCGGTTGCCCATTTCGCCACCGCGTATACGGCCAGATAGTCATTACCGTCGACACGAAGTGCGGGTATGCCGAAGCCCAGTCCTCGCGCCGCGAATGTGCCAGATCCGCCGCGTGCAATGCCCTGAAACGTGGAAATCGCCCACTGATTATTGACGATGTTCAGCACTACCGGTGCCTTATAAGTCGATGCGAAGACAAGCGACGCATGAAAGTCCGATTCAGCAGTGGAGCCGTCGCCGATCCATGCAGCAGCGATCTTGTTGTCCTGCTTGATGGCCGAAGCCATCGCCCAGCCCACTGCCTGGATATACTGCGTCGCCAGATTGCCTGAGATGGAGAAGAAACCGTGCTCTTTCGACGAATACATGATCGGCAGCTGGCGCCCTTTGAGTGGATCGCGTTCATTCGAATAGATCTGGCACATCATCTCGACCATCGGATAATCATCCGCAATCAAAAGACCTGCCTGTCGATAGGTCGGGAAATTCATATCGCCCGGTGACAGCGCCTTGCGGAAAGCACAGCTGACCGCCTCCTCGCCGAGATGCTGCATGTAGAATGAGGTTTTCCCCTGCCGCTGGGCAATCTGCATGCGCGCGTCGAAGGTTCTCAGCAGCATCATATGACGAAGCCCCTCGATAAGCTGAGCGTCGGTCAACAGACCCGCCCAAGGTCCAACAGCTTCGCCGTCGCGGTTCAGAACGCGGATGATCGAGAATGCGAGATCGCGTATGTCCTCGGGATTGGCGTCTACTTCCGGACGTCGTATCGCGCCGGCCTCGTCGATCTCGACGTTGGAAAAATCCGGCGAGCCGCCAGGCCGCACGGCCGGTTCGGGCACATGCAGGCTAAGGGGACCGAATTCGCCGGGGGAACCATTGTCGGACATTTATACTGACCTCCCAATCACGCATACGTGCCGCACACTATCACGAAATCTCACGCCAGTAGCACTGGCTTTTGTGAGGAATTCCGTATGGTTACCATGCTTTTCTGACGAGATTATCTGCGTAACACCATGAACTTGTTGAAAGTTCCGGTGAATACCTGGTCGGAGCACCAGGCAGGCGAAAAGAAAAAAGCAATTTTTGGCCGCCACGCCACCGGCGTACGCACCTATTCATTCATAGGCTGAAACGTTTTTGTAATCAATGTTCACTTTTGGAGCCCTCAACCTCAGGCCGCGGCAATTGCCAATGCGTGATCGCGGGCGCTTTCGCGAATTGCCTCTTGATGGATTCGCCTTAGCAGCGAAAGCAGATCGTCGTTCGCCGCAGCAGGAACAGTCGCAGCGCTATCCGGCGTGACCTGCTCGATCATCCTTCGTATGATTTCCTGCTGGCCCATCACCAGCTTGCCGGTCGCGATGCCGCGCCACGACTGGAGTGCCACTCGCAATGGCTGATGGGTCCCTTCAGGAAGGCCGGCGGCGTTGAACAGGGCGCGCAATGCGACAGTACCTCCATCGATCAAAAGGCCCCGCACCCGGACCAGGCTATAACCGGAGAGCGCAACGAGAATTGCACCGAAGAAATCAATCTTCCCGCCGGCGACGACGCGGATCACGAATGCAGTTGTAAGATCGCCGCGCAACTGAAGGTGCTCGACCAGCGCGGGATATTCCTCGGTGGGTGTCGCCGCCACCAGGCTGATCGATGCTCTGACACAGGCTTCATGGGTGACACGGGCTGCCCGCCGCTCACCCATCAATGCCGTGACTATATCCATCCGGCACAAGGCCTCTGCGATGCACATTGCCAGTGCATGGCGGCAATCGGCAGGGAGCCGTTCGTCATCGACGAGGAAAGCGCGTATATCGGCCACGTGGCCAAACCGTTCAATCAGGCGCCGAAAACTGACGGTGGCAATCTGCGCCTGCGTATTGGCCAGGAGTTCCAATACGGCGACAGTCTCTCCGATCTCTATGATTGCGGCACTGACGGCGAATGAAACCCTTGCCCTCGCCGCTATGACCTTCTGGGCATCGCCGCTTCCGCCAGCAACGCAATCGACGAGATCGGTATCACTCAGAAGTACCGATCGTGCGAGGACGTAGGTTGCGATTTCGATCTGGTCCCGCGCAAGCGCCGCAACGATATGCATCGGTGCATGGGCACTGGTGGAAAATACATCCGCCAAAGCCAGGCGCACTTTCGGCGAAGGATCGTCGAGAAGCAGAGTGAGCACTGCCTCGGTAGAGCGACGCTCATCCGCGTCGAGGTCGGAATGGAGATAGATGTGAGCTAAGGCGGCCGCTGCATGGCAACGCTGGGCAACCGAAACATTATCGATCATTTTCAGATAGTGCTGAACCGACATTTATCTTTAGCCCCCGCAGTCTTTGTTATCTTAGACTTTAGTCGCGAAAGGTTTACGAACGGTTCACCATATCGATTAACCATGTGGGATTAAGGATCACGCGTGTTGCGATCGGCACAAAGCCGACCTAGACTCTCGCAAATCATCAAGGAGACGCGAACGATCATGGCCGGGCTGTATCTGGAGGATTTTGAGATCGGACATGTATTCCAGCACGCGCTGCGCAAGACGGTAACCGAGAGCGACAACATGTTATTTTCGGTCATGACCCTCAATCCGCAGCCGCTGCATATCGACTTTGACTATGCGAGCAAGACGGAATGGGGCCGGCCTCTCGTCAATTCACTGTTTACTCTGGGCCTGATGATTGGCATCTCGGTCAATGACACGACAGTCGGCACGACGATTGCCAACCTCGGCATGAGCGATGTTACGTTCCCTGCTCCGCTTTTCCATGGAGATACGGTGCGGGTTGAAACGCAGGTCATCTCGGCACGCAAATCGAAGTCCAAGACAGATCGGGGCATTGTGGAACTCGAGCATCGGGCCTTCAATCAGTTTGGCGTGCTTGTCGCCAAATGCACAAGACAGGCCATGATGAAATCGAAGGCGGCTGCCTGATGCGCTCCCTCCTGTTCGTTCCGGGCGATTCGGAAAGGAAGCTGGAAAAGGGGCTTGTCAGCGGCGCCGACGTTCTTCTGATCGATCTCGAGGATTCCGTGAGTGGAGAGCGCAAGGCGACTGCTCGAAAGATCACCGCTGAATTCTTGAACGCACATCGAGGCCAGCCCTCGCCGCGGCTGTTCGTCCGGATCAACGATCTTGCCAGCGGCATGGCGGATGACGATCTAGGCGCGATCATGCCGTCCCTCCCCCGCGGCATACTCCTGCCGAAGTCCAATGGCGGCAAGGACGTAACCCGCATCTCCGCCAAGCTGAATGTGCACGAAGCCGACGCCGGCATCGGGGAAGGATCGACAGAAGTAATCGCCATTATCACTGAAACCGCAATCGGAACACTCTCGGCTGCAAGTTATCCCGGCTCATCGAAGCGGCGCCTGACCGGCTTGAGCTGGGGCGCGGAAGATCTCTCCGCAGCCATCGGTGCCCGCACCGCGCGCGATGAGTCCGGGCGATATACCGACGTGTTCCGGCTGGCACGCGCTGTGACGATCCTCGGCGCGTCAGCGGCGGATGTTGCCGCAATCGACACGGTCTTCATCAATTATCGCGACGATGATGGCCTCGCGCGTGAATGCGCCGAAGCCGAACGGGACGGATTTACTGCAAAGCTTGCCATTCATCCGGCGCAGGTTCCGATCATCAATCAAGCCTTCACGCCTTCGGCGGAGGCAATCGCCCATGCCCGCAAAATCATCGACGCGTTCGACGCTGATCCGGCTGCCGGCGTGATTGGCATCGATGGGCAAATGGTCGACCGCCCGCATTTGCGAAGGGCCGAGCGGCTCATAGCTCGTTCAACCCGCTGATACGTCCCATCTTGGGCGAAACATCTGGAACGTCTCCGAAACCGAAGCGAAATCCATGTATCCGAGGCGCGATACCGGTTGTGCCTTGGTCATGTCGACGAGACCGTCAGTCAAAATTTCCTCGCTGATATGCACGCCCACGACTTCTCCGGTGACCATGATTGCAGCGACCGCGTTGCCGTGACGATCTTTTGGGCTTCGGATTTCCGTGACGATGCATTCGAGCGTGGAGAAGGCCTCGGCCACGCGCGGCGCATTGATCATTGTGCAGTCGGCGGCTGTCAGTCCGGAATATTCAAACTCGCTGATGCCGCGTGGCGCGGTGACCGACGTCGCATTCATCGCGACCGCGAGATTCGCGCTGACAAGATTGGCAGCAAATTCGCCAGTCTCCTCGATAAAGGAGACACTGTCCTTGCTACCTTCGGAGCAAAACATGATGAGGCAAGGTCTCGTGCTGATCATGTTGAAAAACGAGTAAGGTGCGAGATTCACCGACCCGTCTTTCGAACGGCTGGAAATCCATCCGATCGGGCGAGGTGCAACAATAGCCTTCAGCGGATCGTGCGGCAGGCCGTGGCCATCCTCATATTTGTAAAACATTTCAGCCTTTCCAAGGCCCAGAATATTCCGAAAGTATGTCCTTGATTTCCGGTCGTGGGCGCTCGGGGACCTTTTGGGCGCAAGTCCCGATGTGCACGAACCCCGTTACACGCTCGTGCGGAGCAAGACCAAGCAATGCGCGGCCTTTTTCATCGGAAGCATACCAGTTGCTGATCCAGTTGGTGGCATAGCCGAGCGCATTGGCCGCGAGCGAAAGCTTCATCGCGGCTGCTCCCGACGACAAGAATTGCTCCCACTCCGGAATGTGATGCTCGACCGGCGAGAAAACCACGCCGATGACCAATGGTGCGCGGGCAAAGCGCTTCAGTTCCTGATCGCGTCGCTGCTCGGTCAATGGCCCCTCGCGTTCCTCCGCGAGATCGGCAAGATATCTGCCAACCTCCACCCGCGCTTCTCCCCGGTAAAGGATAAAGCGCCAGGGTGTCAGGCGGCCGTGGTCGGGGACGCGTGAAGCTATGCGGATCATCGTCTGGATCTCGTCGTCAGATGGCGCTGGAAGCCCGATGGCCGAAATGGGCGTCGAACTGCGGGTTGACAGAAATTCGATGACGGAATTGGGCGCAGATATATCCATGTTATAAAACGGCGATCCTGATTTAGAGCGAGACGCGCGGACAATGTGGTGGTTTCGTCCATCAAGTAAAGATGGCGGAGCGAGAAAAGCCTTGAAATTGCCACCGCCTTCGGTTCAAACCGTTTCATGGGCGTATTCCAATTCATTTCATCAGGCGGCCGGTGCGTTCGATATGTGCCGTTGATTGTCGTAGCGGCGTATGTCGGCATATCTGGCGCCAGTGCACAGACGCTCGCTCCGAATCTACCCGACACCCCTACTCTTGATATCCCCAATATTCCAAACCTCAAGGAATATGCCAATCCGAAGGCGCCGGAGAACAATCCATTCGCCAATGAACCGGAACTGGTCCTTTCCGCAAAGTTATCCGAAGAGGGGCAAGCGATTCCTCGCGGCCTCGTTTGGCGCGTATTCTCACCTGAAGCCGGAGATGACGGCAAGCTGGCCTTGCTTGCAACCGCCAAAGGCGGGACGACGTCATTCCACCTCGCACCCGGCAGTTACCTTGTGCACGTGGCATTCGGACGTGCAGGCGCGACGAAGCGTATTACCATGACGCGTGCCAAACGCTCGGAATCGATGATACTCGATGCAGGCGGCGTGAAGCTCAATGCAGTACTCTCGGGCGGCGGGCGAATACCGCCCGATCAACTGCGGTTCGCAATCTATGAGGATCATGCGGACGCAAGTGGAGAAGGCCCCCTCATCATACCGGACGTCAAGCCGGACAGCGTGGTGCGTCTCAATACAGGCACCTACCAGATCGTCTCCAACTACGGCACCGCCAATGCCGTTATCCGCGCGGATATTCGTGTCGAGGCCGGCAAGATCACGGAAGCCAGCGTCGAGCATCGCGCGGCGTTGATCACGATGAAACTGGTGCGCGAGTCGGGCGGCGAAGCACTGGCCGACACTGCCTGGTCGGTGCTGAATACCTCGGGTGATATTGTCCGGGAAAGCGTGGGGGCTTTTGCATCGATGGTTCTGGCAGAAGGCGAGTATGATGTTATCGCCAAGAACAAGGACCGAATCTATCAACGCGACTTCAAGGTTGTGGCAGGACGCAACGAGGACGTCGAGGTTGTCGCGTCGGAATCGGCAAGCACCCCCGCCGCCACCAAACAGCCGGCTGACGGCGAAGAGCCTCTCGACTAGGGGTGCTCCAACGAAAACACCGCTGCGTGTAGATGTTCCAGCAATTGCTTGCGGTCGTCCATCTGCTTCAATTCTTCCCATTCGATGACGCGGCCGATGCGCACATTGATGGCCTTGCCTGACAGCCGCCGGAATTCGCGGATCAACAACGAGATTCGCAGCGTCATCGATATCTTGCTGGCGAGATGGAAGAAGCGTCCATTCTGACCGCTGAAATAGACCGGAATAACGGAGGCCTTGGCTTGTTGTACCAGCTTGGCCGGGAAAATCTTCCAGGGAAGATCCTCGGCGCGGCCGAAACCCTTTGGAGCTGTCGCGACGCCTCCGGCCGGGAACACGACGATCGTCACACCCTGTTTCAGCAGCCGCACGGCCTCGTGGCGCGTCGCCATGTTCATGGCAACCGCTTCCTTGGTTTCGTCAAAACAGACGGGGAGCGCATAGGGGCGGATTTCCGGTACCTTCATCAGATCATTGTTGATGAGGACGCGAAACGGCCGGCCGAGTTGTTCCGCCAAAGCCAGCGATGCGATGCCATCGCCAATTCCGAAAGGATGATTTGCAATGATCACCAATGGCGTATCGGGCAGATTTTGCGGTGGCCACTGATCCTGAACGTCGAGGCGAATATTGATCAGGTCCATCATGCGGCAGAATACATCGATACCGGCAGGGACGATATCCTTGCGCCACGTATTATAAAGTTGCGCGTAGTAGCTGCGGCCCGACAAGCCTTCGATTGAGCGGATGAGCCATTGGGTCAGGCGGGTCTGCGTGTCGTTGGCATAGGAGAGTTCTGGAAACTGCACGTTGGATCCCGCAAAAATTAGTCGTGTAAGCCGGCCTGGATTTTCCCAGCACTATATGACAGCGTGATGAAGCCACCACGCTGTCACAATTTAAGCTGCCATGGGCTTATTCAGCGGCCGAACGCAGCAAATCCGGCGGCGTCGCTTCAGCCTTCAGCTGCTGGATCGCTTCGTCCAGCGTCAATGAGGTCTGGTTCTGCGAACCAAGACGCCGCATGTTGACGGAACGCTCCTCGGCCTCACGCATGCCGCAGACGAGAATCACCGGTACCTTCTGCAATGAATGCTCGCGCACCTTGTAGTTGATCTTCTCGTTACGGAAGTCAGTGGTAACCTGCAGGCCGGCGGCCTTGAGTTCCTTGGCGACCTGCTTGCCATATTCATCGGCCTCAGAGGTGATCGTCGCAACGACAACCTGGACAGGAGCAAACCACAGCGGCATGTGACCGGCATAGTTCTCGATAAGGATTCCCAAAAAGCGCTCCATCGAACCGCAGATCGCGCGATGGATCATCACCGGCTGCTTCTTTTCCGATGTGGAGTCGATGTAGAAGGCGCCGAACCGCTCCGGCAGGTTGAAGTCGACCTGCGTCGTACCGCATTGCCAGTCGCGGCCGATCGCATCGCGCAGCACATATTCGAACTTCGGACCGTAGAATGCGCCCTCACCCGGACTGATCGACGTTTTGATCTTGCCGCCCGACTGTTGCTCGATCGTCTTGAGCACCTGGCCCATCACCTCTTCGGCACGATCCCACAACTCATCCGAACCGACACGTTTGTCTGGACGCGTCGAGAGCTTGACCGTGATGCCTTCGAAACCGAAGTCGGCATAGGTCGTGAGAATGAGATCGTTGATCCGCAGGCATTCCGCAGCCATCTGCTCGTCCGTGCAGAAGATGTGCGCATCGTCCTGAGTGAAGCCACGGACACGCATCAATCCATGCAGCGCGCCCGATGGCTCATAACGATGCACATTGCCGAATTCCGCGAGCTTTACCGGCAGATCCCGGTAGGATTTCAGACCATGTTTGAAGATCATGACGTGACCGGGGCAGTTCATCGGCTTCAATGCGAATACGCGCTCGTCGTCCGTTTCATCTCCGGCGACGGTGACCTTGAACATGTTGTCCCGGTACCAGCCCCAATGACCGGAAGTCTCCCACAGCGATTTGTCGAGGACCTGCGGCGCGTTGACTTCGCTATAGCCATGACTGTCGAGCCGACGCCGCATATAGCTGACGAGGCTCTGGAACATCTTCCAGCCTTTTGGATGCCAGAAGACGACCCCGGGCCCTTCTTCCTGGAAGTGAAAAAGATCCATTTCACGGCCAAGACGGCGGTGGTCGCGCTTCTCCGCCTCTTCGAGCATATGGATGTAGGAATTCAGATCCGCGTCATTGGCGAATGCCGTTCCATAGATGCGGCTCAGCATCGGATTGTTACTGTCACCGCGCCAATAGGCACCAGCAACCTTCAACAGCTTGAAGGCATTTCCGATCTGACCCGTCGAAACCATATGCGGTCCACGGCACAAATCGTACCAATCGCCCTGCGCATAGATCTTCAGATCCTGACCCTCGGGAATGGCATCCACGAGTTCGACCTTGTAGGTTTCGCCCTTCTCGGCGAAAATCTTGCGTGCCTTTTCGCGCGGCCAGACTTCCTTGCTGAACGGCTTGTTGCGGGCGATGATCTCCCGCATCTTCTTCTCGATCACTGGCAGATCGTCCGGCGTGAATGGCTCGTTCTTGGCGAAATCATAGTAGAAGCCATTCTCGATGACCGGCCCGATCGTGACCTGCGTCCCTGGAAAAAGTTCCTGAACGGCTTCAGCCAGAACGTGAGCGCAGTCATGCCTGATCAATTCCAGCGCGCGTGGATCGTCGCGGGTCAGTATTTCGATAGAGCCTGAATTCTGCAACGGATCGGACAGATCACGCACGGTGCCATCAACCGCATAGGCGACGGCCTTCTTGGCAAGCGATTTCGATATGGACTCTGCAAGTTCCGCGCCGGTGACCGCGGCGTCATACTCGCGTTTGGAGCCATCGGGGAATTGCATGGATACAGTCTTGGCAACTGTTTGTGACATCGATTTCTCCTATCCAGTCCCGCCAACGATCGCGGGTGGTCTAGCCGGAACCGCTCCGGCGGGCGCACTTCTAAATGCTGTTTCGCCTGGCGTAAAGGCCCATAGCGTGGCGAAATACATCAAGACCGGGGGTGATGAAGGCGCCAATAGCGCCATGGCATGTACCAGACGAAGCGGCTGTCCAGCGCCGTTGGCACAGGGTCCAGACCGTGGGTGCCGCCGGGCCCGCAACGGACAAACCGGAATATTCCCATCCACGTTCCGGTCCACAGGCCATGCCGGGCGACGGATTCATACGTGTATTCCGAGCAGGTTGGAATATGGCGGCAGGAATTACCAATGAAACCGGACAAGGTCAGTTGATATAGCCGGATCAGTCCGGTCCCCAACAATCGTCCCGGCGTTTTCGGCCATTTTCCTTGCCAGTTACGCGAATATTTCCGCGGCGAATTATCGGCTGGTGGCTCATACATCGCTCAGGCCGCAGCTTCGGCGCTTTTCTTCTCGATCTGATCGAGGCAATCCACCACCGCATCGAAGGTCAGCATGGTGGAGTTGTGGCGCGCCTTGTAGTCGCGCACGGGCTCGAGGAACTTCAGGTCCTCGAACCTGCCCTCGGGCGGAGCTCCGTTTTCCTTCAGCATCTTGAACATCACGTTGCGAACGTCGCGCAACTCCTGCGCGGATGCTCCGATGACATGCCGAGCCATGATCGAGGACGAAGCCTGGCCCAAAGCACATGCTTTGACGTCATGAGCAAAATCGGAAACGACGCCGTTCTCCATCCTCAAGTCGACTGTGACAGTGGAGCCGCACAGCTTGGAATGTGCTGTTGCTGTCGCCTCCGGTCGTTCCAGACGGCCGAGCCGCTGTATATTGCCGGCGAAATCCAGAATTCGTGCATTGTAGACGTCGTTGATCATGCTCGCCCATTCCCCGACACACTGTTCATCGCAAACGCGTCATTATGCATCGCTTTGACCCTATGAATCCTGCATTCGTTATCTATATAGTATTGGAGCACACAAGCACAAAGTCGTACGACTAAATTTCTACGGCTGGTTGCTGTGTCGATTGGGCAGCGAATGCTATCTTGCCCGAAATTCAATACACCGTCCGTTCCAGTGGAGCGACTATCGTGTATTGCCGTTTAACTCGTCGCTCCTCAGAGGGCGGCTACGGGAGATCGCGATGGATGCTATAATTAAAGTCTTGCAGTCCTCAACTGGCAAGCAGGATATTACTCGACGTCCCACCCAGGAAGAAGCCGAAGCAGCAGTTCGCACCTTGCTCTTGTGGGCAGGTGACAATCCCGACCGCGAGGGTTTGCTGGACACGCCGCAGCGCGTGGCAAACACTTATAAGGAACTGTTTTCCGGATACGCGCAGGATCCGGCGGACGTGCTTGGCCGCACCTTCGAGGAGGTTGCCGGATACGAGGACATGATCCTCATCCAGGACATTCCTTTCTTCTCACACTGCGAACATCACATGGTGCCCATAATCGGCAAGGCGCATGTCGCCTATTTGCCCGACGGGGAGAAGGTCGTTGGCCTGTCGAAAATCGCGCGTGTCGTGGATATTTTCGCCCACCGCCTGCAGACGCAGGAGAGTATGACCGCCCAGATCGCAGCGGCAATTCAGGATTCGTTGCGCCCGCGCGGCGTGGCAGTCATGATCGAAGCCGAGCACATGTGCATGGCCATGCGTGGCATCCGCAAGTCGGGTTCCGTTACAACCACGACAACGTTCACTGGTTCGTTCAAGACCGAAGTCAACGAACAGGTCCGGTTCATGACATTGGTCAGAGGCCGTTAAAGCGAAAAACACTCAAATGCCCAACGAACTGTTCACCGCGTCCCTGCCCGATAAACACGACGTCGAAGAAGGGGTGGTGTTTGCACCGCGGTTCGATGCCTCGGGCCTGTTGACCGCCGTGGTCACGGACGCCAGGGACAATCAATTGTTGATGGTCGCTTACATGAACAGCGAGGCACTGAAACTCACGCTGGAAACCGGCATCGCCCATTATTGGTCGCGATCGCGAAAGTCTCTCTGGAAAAAAGGGGAGACTTCCGGAAATATGCAGACCGTCTTGGAAATGCGCACCGACTGTGACCAGGATGCCCTTTGGTTGAAGGTAAGCGTCGCCGGCGAGGGCCCCACCTGCCATACGGGCCGCAACTCCTGCTTTTACCGCAAAGTCGTCACGGCAGGCGGAACATCTTCATTGATCCTGGAGTTGCAGGATTAGAAATCCGGAATACGTAATCCTATTTCGTCGGTTGGCGAAGAGGTCATAATTACGCGATATTTATCCTTTGAATACCAATCCGAGGGATAATGTGAAAGTAGTGTTCAGGAGAAAGTGCCATGCTCGAATGGGCATCGCGCCGGATGCGTGCGGCGGAACCAATCGGTATAGATAACACTCCGGATGTGCCAGTAATCACGCCGGAAAAGCCCCGAGACAGCAAAACACCGATTGCGCTTGCGCTGGGTGGCGGCGCGGCGCGCGGCTGGGCGCATATCGGCGTCCTGCGTGCACTTGATGAGGCTGGCATCGAGATTTCTATGATTTCAGGAACGTCGATCGGCGCCCTCGTCGGTGGTTGCTATCTCGGCGGCAAGCTCGATCAGCTAGAGGATTTTGCGCGCAGCCTGACCAAGCGCGGCATATTCAGCCTGCTGGATCTGCGCTTCCGCGGCAATGGACTGTTCGGCGGCATGAAACTGGATCGCCGCCTGCGCGAGCATCTTGAAGAGCTGGCAATCGAGGACCTGCCCAAACGGTTTATCGCAGTATGTACCGAGATCAATACTGGTCACGAAATCTGGCTGACGCGAGGCAGTTTGATAACAGCCATGCGTGCCTCCTATGCGCTGCCCGGTGTGTTTGAACCCGTTGAATGCAACGGCAGGACCCTCGTTGACGGTGCGCTGGTAAATCCGGTTCCCGTAGCGGTCTGCCGGTCTTATGAGCAGCCGCTGGTTGTGGCCGTCAATCTGCACTATGACCAGTTTGGCCGTGCTGCCGTGATCAAGCATGCGGCCGAAGCCCCGGCGCCCGGCAGGTCCGATACTGAATCCGCGCGCGGGCAGCCGTCCTATTCCAAGCGGCTGGGTATCACGGGTGTCATGATGGAATCGTTCAATATCATCCAGGACCGGATTTCACGTGCCCGCATGGCAGGTGATCCGCCCGACATCATGTTGATGCCCAAGATCGGACATGTCGGATTGGCCGAGTTCCACCGGGCTGACGAGGCGATCAGACTTGGCTACGAAGAGACAATGGCTCGCGTCGGCGAGCTTGAGCGCATGCAAAAACTCGTGTTTTGATCCTCTTCAAGCCGTCGCGATATAGCTGCGGATCTCCTCCGACTCGCGCTCCACTTCCTCTATGCGAAGTTTGACGACGTCACCAATCGAAACGATGCCGTGAAGCCGCCCGTCCTTTTCAACAGGAAGGTGGCGAAACCGGCCCCGGGTCATGATTTCCATGACCTGGTTGATCGTGTGGTTTTCGCTGCAGACCTTGACCTTCATGGTCATGCTTTCAGAAATCGGCTTCCACAACGCATCGGCGCCTTGCGCGGCAATCTGCCTTACAACGTCGCGCTCCGACAAAATCCCCTTGATGGCACTATTCCCGTCACAAACGACGATTGCGCCGATCTTGTGATTTGCAAGGATGGTGATCGCATCGCCGAGAGTCGTTTCCGGCGTCGTGCTGAATACGTCGTAGCCTTTTCGTTCGAGAATTTGTTTGACAGTCATGTACATCCTCCTTGCACATTGGCCTCATCCACCGCACCCCGTTCGGTACCCCCGATGGTGCGGGTTATGGTGCGCGTAAGCGCGGGCTATTGCAACCGCTTTGCAATTATAACATCAGTTCCGGCTCTGTTCGACCATTGTCGGGTCTGTCGAACAGGGAAATGCCGAAAAAGCCTATGAAGAAGCCGCCGATATGGGCCTCCCAGGCGATTGTTGCGGAACTGTCGACTCCAACGGATAGCATCCCCGTGAGGATGTTGGTCGCAAACCACACCCCCAGAAACGTCAAGACAGTTCGCATGCGAAGTGCCACATTTATCGGTAGGATATCACCAACGAAGGCTGCCGAATTGCGCAAGGTCGAGCGACGAAACCCAAATCGTGCGGCTGCGCCCATCATGCCTGAGATAGCACCCGATGCGCCAACCAATGGCGCGACACTGTCTGCATAGACTGCGAAATGCGTCATCGCGGCGGCTATGGATGTGACGATCCAGAAAAGACTTGTCCTCAGCGGGCCTATTCGAGCCGCCAGTGGCGACCCGAAGGCAGCGAGCCAGATCATATTGAGCGCTATGTGGGCGACGCTGCCATGCAGCAGCGAGTAGCTTATGCTCGTGAGCCAGGCGGCCGGTGAGGCGAAACCGCCATATTCCGAGAACCGGGCTGGAATAAAGGCGAAATTCCATAGAAAAGCGCTGTTTTGCTCGTCACTTAGCACGTAGTTTTCAAGTACATAGATACCAGCGCACAGGGCCATGATTGCGAGGATCACAACCGGAATGTTGAAGATCGGTTCGTCCTTGGTGGAACGGTTCCGGATTTCCGCTGGATCGCTCATTGTCGCCTGTAACCTGTTTCTCTCGCGGAACGCTATCTTGTTCGGCTCTTGGCGCAAAGGCCCGGCGAACAGAAAAAAAGGCCGCTCAGTGGATCTGGGCGGCCTCGAATTTCAGGATAGCTCATCATGCAAACTCTAGTGAGGTCAATGTCTCACACCACCGGAAGCATCTCAATCGAAACCACTTGTTAACCTTAATCGGGACCGGCGGTGGAGACTCGAATATCGCCGGTAGCGCGCGTGGGACGTCAGTGACAGAGTCGGCGTGACAAGAGTTCCCCGTTGGTACCGGAAGTAAAATCGATCCCATGCGAAATGATGGAACTAACGAGCTTTTTGGATACTGGAACAGGTTACGGGGCACGCGGGCCGCGCCCGAGCGCCGGGAAGTCGCACCTGCATCGATCGGGAAAAATCTCGCCGACACATTTATCATACAGGCGCTGGGTCATGGCGAACCGCGTTTCCGTCTCGCCGGAACCCGCATTTGCTCAATCTACGGCCGTGAATTGAGAGGTTTGGCCTTCGCCTCGCTCTGGCAGACGAGAGATCGCAGCAATATCGCACGTCTCGTCAAAAACAGCATGACCAACAAATCAGTCGTCCAGCTGAATTTCGAAGGCAGAACCACTCGCGGCCGCAAGGCGCTCTTCCAGTTGATTCTCCTGCCTCTCGCCAACGAGGCCAATGACCGCCACGTATTGGGCATGGTTACGTCTCCAGGCAGGCCGTTCTGGCTTGAATCCGATGCGATCATCGAAAATCGTATTCAGTCGATCTCGATCATTGATCCACGGTACCCGTCGCGCAGCCTGAGCAGTAGTGCAATGGCCGCAGATCCGGAAATTCCCGGAACAAAAGGTTTGGCTGCCAGTCAGTCAATTATCAGCCGCAAGGTCGCGCATTTGCGGGTGTTCGATGGCGGAAAGATCATCGGTTAGGTTAGTAAGTTATGACAACTGGAGATTGTCATTACCTTCGCGTTAAGACTTGTGGCGTAATTTGCGATCATCAGACTCTGTCGATTCCCAAAAATCTGGACAGCCTTCATGCAAGCCTACCGTGACGTCTCGAGCCCCAACCTTGCCGCCGCGGGCAAATATCATAGCGTGAAGGTGCAGCTCTACGGCCGTTTCATGCTGGCTGATCGTACCGAGCACGTTTGCCAGATCGATGAAATGTCCCCAGGCGATGTGGTCATCACCACCGACGTGATGGCTAATAATGGCGAGCGGATCATCGCCTATATCGATCACATAGGCCGTGTCGAAGGAACAGTAGAGCGCATGGTCAATGGCGGGTTCCTTCTGGCGCTGGCCGCTTCGGACCGCAAGAAGAACAAGATCGCCGCACAGCTGACCTGGCTTGCCAACAAGCATGAACTGGACATGCCTGAGGATCGCCGTCATCAGCGCATTGCACCACGCAACCCGATCACGACCCTTTCAATGGCCGATGGCAGGCAATATCCTTGCCGCATCCTTGACCTCTCCATATCGGGAGCCGCCGTCGAACTGCGCATGCGCCCTGCCCTGAATAGCCAGGTTGTGCTCGGATCCATGCGCGGTCGTGTCGTTCGCCACTTCGAAGAAGGCATCGCAATCGAGTTCGCAACGGTGCAAAGTCGCGAAGCGATCGATATCGCGTTCGAAGGCTGAGAAAAGAATTTCATATCTGCGAATTTTTTCTGTCGAGAATGCCGCTGAATTCGGGCACGGCATTCGCAATTTGCTTGAATGCATTAAGCCCCTTTAAAGCAAGCAATATTCAACGAAACAAATGATTAATCGTACTCAGCTACGCAAATCTCGAGATCTATTGCATTTAAATAAAATAATAACTTATATTAATACTTAGTTGTAGTCTAATTCGTTTATTTTTTGCTACTAACTTGATTCATATTTACTCTTCGGCATTTCCGCTCAATCAAACTCTCTCTGTCATTGTCTCCTCAACCGGGGAGACGACGGGAATGATAAGAAACACCATATTGCTTGGCGCGGCCTTCTTGTTGATGTGCATGACCGCCCAAGCCGATTCGAGCGCCGCATTCATGAAAACAGGTGGGCGCACGTCTCAGCCGATCGGACATTATGAATTCTGCCAGTCCTACAAAAGCGAGTGCAACATAAGGAGTAGCGACCGCGGTCCTGCTGCCCTGACGCCGAAGATCTGGAATCTCATGCTCCAGATCAACAATCAGGTGAATACGCAAATCCAGCCTGCGACCGACATGGATATCTGGGGCAAGGCAGAAGTCTGGTCCTATCCCACGAGTGTTGGCGATTGCGAAGATTACGTCCTTTTGAAGCGAAAGCTTCTCAACGAAAGCGGCGTGCCAATCAGCGATCTTCTCATAACGGTCGTCCGGCAGATGAACGGCGAAGGCCATGCCGTCCTCACCGTCCGCACTGATCGCGGTGATTACGTTCTCGACAATCTTGAGCCGCGGATAAAGCTATGGAACGAAACCAACTACGACTATTTGAAACGCCAGGCCGCGAATAATACCGGCGCGTGGGTTTCCATCAATGACGAGCGGCAGCTTCTGGTCGGCAGCATCAAGTAGCTATCGCAGTATCAGCAGTCCGCCTGCCCGGCTACGGGCGGGCAACTGCCGTCAGTCGATCTTCAAACCCTGCATAAAGCGTTTGCCGTTCTCGACATAATGGGCAGCTGAAAGCCTGAGGCCGGCGATGGACGTCTCGTCCAGCGTCCGGACTACCCTGGCGGGGGACCCCACGATCAGCGAATTATCCGGAAACTCCTTGCGTTCCGTCACAAGCGCGCCCGCACCGACAAGCGAATTCTTTCCTATCCTGGCGCCATTCAGAACGATTGCACCGATGCCGATGAGCGAATTGTCGCCGATGGTGCAGCCGTGGAGCATGGCGCGATGGCCTATCGTGCAGCCCTCTCCCACGGTGAGTGGATAGCCCATGTCGGTGTGCATGACCGCATGTTCTTGAACATTGCTGTTACGCCCGATACGGATCCACTCGTTGTCACCGCGCAGCACCACGCCAAACCAGATATTGGCGTGTTCGCCCAGGAATATCCTGCCGACTATCGTCGCATCGGGCGCAATCCAGTTGGAGGTCCGGTGCTCGAATTCCGGCGATTGTCCGTCAAGCGCGTATATCGGCATCGAATTGCTCCATGGATTCGTTGCCGAGCTTAGCGAAGCGCTGGATACTTGGCGAGGCACGTTCAACTGCGGTTAACCATAAATCAGCAGTTACCGATCTATACTGATACAGATTTGATACCGGTGAACCTCATGCACTCCCAGCTACCGAAAATCGAACCGATGATGGGCAGTCTGTTCGTGCAACGCGCCTTCTTTGTCGCCGCCACGCTCGCCCTTCTATCCCTTGCCCTCACTGCGGCGGGCCATTTTTTTGGTCACGCCATTTCCCTCGGCGGCCACACGGAAGACGCAACGCCACGCGAAATCGTCATTGGCAACAATGTTCTTGAGCTTCCGGCGAATATGATCCGGTTTGCGAGACAGCGCCGGGACGGGGTCGCTGACCGTGTCTATCTCTATCTGCGTTGGCCGGAAATGCTCGGGTATCGTCCCGAGTTCCTGGCCGATTTCAATGGTTCGCAGTCAGAAAAACGCCTGCTATTCTTGACCTTTGAACCCAAAGCCACCTCCGAAGACATGTCAGGGCGGTACGGCCCGATTTATAGCACGCTCACGCAGGCACCCGGCGTCAAGGAGCCAAGCGGATTGACCGTACAGAAGTTTCGCACTGACAGCGGCTTTATCGACGAGGAGCTGCTGATTGCGCCGGAACAGGAAGGGCGCGCGCCATTCGTGGCGCGCTGTCTCGACCAAGTATCGTCGAAAGACAGTCTGGCATCATGCCAGCGGGATATATTCGTCGGTGACGATTTGCAGGTAACCTATCGCTTTCCAAGGGAAATGCTGGCGGACTGGCAAAATTTGGATCGGCAGGTTCGGGCATTTGCCGGCGCCCGTCTCAAAGGGCCGAAGTGACGCTTCGATGGGCGTCACGCCAATCCATCAACTTTAGAGATCCATCTCAAGGATGGCCATGGAGAAGTTATAGGAGAGTTCACCCTCGTCCTCGTCCTTGTATATCAGGCCAAGAAATTCATCCCCCAGATAAAGTTCGGCCGAGTCATCCTTGCGTGGACGAGCCTTAACAGTGAGCTCCGTGTTTCTGAACGTCCGCTTGAAATAGCTGTCGAGTTTCTTCAGTTCGTCGGGTTTCACGCGAGCTCTCCTGTCATGTGCAATTCAGGCGCTTTTGCCACGCGAGAGTCACCCCTGTAAAGGGTTGTTTCCGATCCACTCGCAGCGAGAAGAACGGCTTCGCCGTCCTTCATTCGAAATTGGTTACCAGTTGGTCCATGGCGCGCGAGGGTTCGGCGCAACCGGTTTCGCCAACAATTCGGGCAGGAACACCGGCCACCGTCACATTGTGAGGAACAGGTTTCAGCACCACTGAACCCGACGCTACTTTCGAGCAGTGACCAATCTCTATATTGCCGAGAATGTTTGCACCCGCGCCAATAAGAACACCATGACGTATCTTTGGATGCCGGTCGCCCGTTTCCTTGCCGGTGCCGCCGAGGGTGACACCTTGGAGTATCGAGACATTGTCTTCTATGACAGCGGTCATACCGACGACAATGCCAGTCGCATGGTCGAAGAACACACCCTGGCCCATCGGTACTTGCGGGTGAATGTCGGTCTGGAAAACCGAGGAGGAACGGCTTTGCAGATAGAGTGCGAAGTCTCTCCGCCCTTCCTTCCAGAGCCAATTGGCCAGCCGATGGGTCTGAATTGCCTGGAAACCCTTGAAATAGAGCACCGGCTCGATAAACCGGTCGCAAGCGGGGTCGCGATCGTAAACCGCCTGGATATCGACGCGCAGGATCTGCGACCATGACGGCACCGCCTCTACCATCGCCGTAAATGTCTGGCGCAGCAGTTCCGATTCCACATCCGGGTGGTCGAGACGTTGGGAAATGCGATGTATCACCGCTTCCTCAAGCGATTGGTGGTTGAGAATTGTCGTATAGAGGAATGTCGCCAGAAGCGGTTCGCTACGGATGGCCTCTTCGGCTTCCGCGCGGATCGCATGCCAGATCGGGTCCATCTGCTTGACGGATCCGGTCATCTTTATCGGATTGCTTGCGGACATTTCCTACTCCAGGCATTTGGCCAACATTCTTTTAGCTGACGATCAGCATAAGGCAAAAACGTTTACTTGACACGTCGATTTCCAGAATGACCGCGCAAGAAAATTTGAACTTGCGATTGATTTGACTGAACGTCAGCCGTCGTCATTCAAGATTGCCATAGCTCATGCCGCATGGTCCTGCAAGGAACGAACCGGCGGTTGCTCATGTTCCATCGCACGCGCCAGATCGTAATTGGCCTGCAGGGTAATCCAGAAACGTGCTGTACTGCCTCACCGCGACCAATGTCAGAGCGGATGGCGCTTGAGAAAGTCAACGACGGCCTGCTTGAACACCTTGTCGCCGACCGCGAGCATATGATCCCGGCCAGGGATATCGATCGCCTCACCGTGTGGCATCAGCGCCGCAAGTTCATGAGGATTTCCGCCGATATCGTCCTTCGTGCCCACAGCTACCAGTGCAGGCTGCGTAATTCTCGCCATGTTCTGCGCGCTGATCTCTTCCTTGGATGTGATAACGCAAGCCGCCAAGGCGATCTTGTCGCTTTTCGTCTTGTCAGCGAACATGCGAAACATTTTGCCGCGCGGATGGGTAATCGCCTCCGGATCGTCGGACATCAGTGCCTCGGCGATGGGTGACCAATCCCCCGCACCTTCGACCATGCCGATGCCGAGGCCGCCGAAGACAAGGTCATGAACGCATGCGGGATGTTCAAGCGCGAGAAATGCGCTGATGCGGGCGCCCATCGAATATCCCATGACATGCGCTGTCGGAATGCCAAGATGGGCAAGCAGTGCCGCGGCATCGCCCGCCATGAGCGTTGGCGTATATACCACCCTGTCATGCGGCTTGTCGGAAAGCCCATGGCCGCGATTGTCGATCGCGATGGCGCGGTACCCCGAGGACGTCAAAGTCTGCATCCATCCGGGTTGCACCCAATTATAAAAGGACGACGAGGCAAAGCCGTGGATGAGCAGGACCGGCTCTCCCTCGCCCTCGTCAATAAAAGCGAGGTTCAATCCGTCATTGCCGAAAAACTGCATTATTTGAATCCGTCAGTGAGCAATAGCGGGATGCCGTATCTTGTCGCCAAGTGTTAAGCCAAGACGCTTTGCTGTGCCCGCCTTGACCTCGACAACGTACCGCACCGACCCGCCGGACGAAATGATCGATCGGGAAAAGGGCACTGCATTTTCGCGAATGGCGGAAATACGGCCATCGTCATCGAGAAAGAGCATGTCGAGTGCAGATGGTGTGTTCTCCATCCACATTGTGACAAGGCGGGGCTTGTCGAAGACAAACAGCATTGCGCTATTGTCCTTCAGATCTGTCCGGAACATCAGGCCGCGCCCGCGCTCTTCCTCTGTATCCGCAATCTCGACCTCGAATGGGATGTCACCCTTGGCGCTATTGATCGTCAGCGCCGTGCCGTCGATGGGAAGATGCATGGGCGCCTGGTCGAGCGCCAGAGCAGGAATCGCTGAAAACAGTAGAAAAACAAGGATGGCAAAAACTGATTTCAGGCGATGCATCAATCGCTCCAGGGTGCGTTGAGATTCGCGATCATGACGAGGCGAAAACGGTGGTTTTTGGGCCGCACTTGCGGCGAGCGGAGCGTACTTGAAATAAGTGAGCACCGGAAGCACAGAAAAGTGCCGTTTGCAGACCTTCATAGAGTGAATATCAACATACCCTAGTGTGACGATGGCAGCTGCGTGCCGATGTCGGGATGAATCTCGGAGGCCATCAGTCCTTTTTCACCGTGGCCGAAGCGGATCAGTACGACCTGCCCCGGACGCAGTTCGGTCAGGCCGAAGTGCCGAAGCGTTTCCATGTGAATGAAAATATCCTCTGTCCCCTCGCCGCGCGTAAGGAAACCGAAGCCTTTGGTGCGGTTGAACCACTTGACCAGCACGCGCTCGAGACCGCTCGATGGAGTGACGGTCACATGCGTGCGGACAGGCGGCATTTCGGTAGGATGGACCGCGGTCGCGTTGTCCATGGATTTGACGCGAAAGCACTGCATGCCACGCTCGCCCTGTTTGACCTCGCAGACGACACGGGCTCCTTCCAGTGCGGTTTGAAAGCCGTCCCGGCGCAGACAGGTTACGTGCAGAAGGATGTCAGGAAGATCGGAATTGTCCGGAACGATGAAACCGTATCCCTTGGCTACATCAAACCATTTTATCGCGCCCGAAACCTCGATTAGGTCCAGACCGTCGCTCAAGCCTTCATTGGCGGGGGACTGCTGGGCTGAAACTGGTCTGTCAGACATGAAGCGAAGCCCCTCCTCTCCTGCGCGGTACTGATTCTCTGCTTGAAGAATAACACCCGTCCATCGCCCAAGAGCAAGTATCATCTGCGAGTTTTCGTGAAAACCACACGTAAAACGCGTGTTTATCCTCAACGATGTTTCCGTACCTACATCACAAGTTTGTGGAGCTAAACAGGAAGTGTTACGAAAAGCGGGACGGCGTTCAAACGCGTGCAACATCGCCGGTGGCCGTCGACTTTCAACCGATGGAAGAAATCAAAGGCAAAAGATGCGCTATCTTCACACAATGGTCCGTGTCCGTGACATCGATGAGTCACTGGAGTTCTACTGCAACAAGTTTGGTCTGGAGGAGGTTCGCCGCACCGAAAATGAAAAGGGCCGCTTCACGCTTATCTTCCTGGCAGCACCGGAAGATAAGGCAAGATCGGCCGCGGAACGGGCTCCGGAGCTCGAATTGACCTATAACTGGGATCCGGAAGAATATAGCGGTGGCCGCAATTTCGGTCACCTCGCCTATGTCGTCGACAATATCTACGACACCTGCAGGAGCCTCGCCGACAAGGGAGTAGTCATCAACCGGCCGCCGCGTGATGGCAACATGGCCTTCATTCGCTCGCCTGATGGCATTTCCATCGAGCTGATCCAAAAGGGCCCGGCGCTGCCACCGCAAGAGCCTTGGCTGTCGATGCCGAATACCGGCACCTGGTAGAAAACTCGGCTCACGGAGCACAACCTGAGCGCGTATCCCGGCTCGCCGCCAAATTGGCAATCGGGTTACGCGAGACAAACTCCTTTAAAGCATTCTCCTCTCCTGATATCAGAAATGACCCAATGAGGAGGATGCCATGAAGGATGTGCTGATCGAGCTTGAACGCCGCAGGAATATCGCGCGTGAGGGTGGCGGCAAGGCGCGGATCGAGGCGCAGCACAAGCGTGGCAAGCTTACGGCGCGCGAACGTATCGACATCTTCCTGGATGAAGGCTCATTCGAGGAGTTCGACATGTTCGTCGAGCACCGCTCGACAGACTTCGGCATGGAAGCGACCAAGTTCGCCGGGGATGGCGTCGTCACCGGTTGGGGCACCATCAACGGCCGGACGGTTTTCCTCTTCGCCAAGGATTTCACGGTTTTTGGCGGTTCACTTTCTGAGGCCCACGCCGAAAAGGTTCAAAAGATCCAGGATATGGCCTTGCGCAACCGCGCGCCGGTCATCGGGCTCTACGATGCCGGCGGTGCGCGCATTCAGGAGGGCGTCGCGGCTCTAGGCGGCTACGCTGAAATCTTTCAGCGCAATGTGCTTGCATCCGGCGTGATCCCGCAAATCTCGGTCATCATGGGTCCATGTGCCGGCGGCGACGTTTATTCGCCTGCCATGACGGACTTCATCTTCATGGTGCGCGATACATCCTATATGTTCGTCACCGGGCCGGACGTGGTAAAGACAGTGACAAACGAAACTGTGACGGCAGAGCAGCTCGGTGGCGCGTCAATTCACACCACCAAGTCATCCATTGCCGACGGAGCCTATGAGAACGACGTCGCTGCTCTCTTGCAGATGCGGCGGCTGATCGATTTCCTGCCTGCGTCCAATACAGCCGCGATTCCGGTGGTCGAGTGCTACCAGGCTACCGACGAAATGGACTTTTCACTGGATCGGCTGGTGCCGGACAATGCCAACAAGCCCTATGACATCAAGGAACTCATCCGCAAGACGGTCGACGAGGCGGATTTTTTTGAAATCCAGGAGAATTTTGCGAAGAACATCGTTGTCGGGTTTGGCCGTATCGAAGGCAGCACGGTGGGCATCGTCGGAAATCAGCCTACGGTCCTCGCGGGTGTTCTCGACAGCGACGCCTCCCGCAAGGCGGCGCGCTTCGTCCGCTTCTGTGATTGCTTCAATATCCCGATCGTTACCTTTGTCGACGTTCCAGGTTTTCTCCCGGGCACGGCACAGGAATATGGCGGCTTGATCAAGCACGGCGCCAAACTGCTCTTTGCCTACGCTGAAGCGACTGTACCGAAGATCACCCTCATCACGCGCAAGGCATATGGTGGTGCCTATGACGTCATGGCATCCAAGCATTTGCGTGGCGATATCAATTATGCCTGGCCGTCGGCTCAGATCGCCGTTATGGGAGCCAAGGGGGCCGTCGAAATTATCTATCGCAAGGATATAGGCGACGCGGAAAAGATCGCAGCGCATACAAAGCGCTACGAGGACCGTTTTCTTTCACCATTCGTCGCTGCAGAGCGTGGTTACGTCGATGAAGTGATCATGCCCCATTCGACCCGCAAGCGGATCTCAAGGGCACTGCGCATGTTACGGAACAAGGATCTCGAAAATCCCTGGAAGAAGCACGATAATATCCCGCTCTAAAGCCCGGGTTCATTTTGCCGGGTTGTTTGAAAGGTTCAGCGGCGGAAGCTGAAGCCTCCGTTGGATTCCCGCAAAATCTGGGAAATCGTGCGCTTGTCGCAAGGCTCGCTCAGCTTCTTGGCAACCTGCGCGAGAGCACCGGCCTTAGTCAATTGTGCCATCTTCAATACATTTGTTTCGTTTGATGATGAGGTATCTTTGGTTATTGTTATCATTCTTTCAACACCCTCCATTAAAAACCGCTCTTTACGCGAGCAATCCTTGTAGTGGCCCGGGTTTTATTCCGTTGCACTGCACACTATATAGGTAACCTAAACCGATTTAACAAATCACTATTTGTATCTGATTTTGACTTGCATTTGAACGCGTTTGCCCGGCGGTAACGGGAGAATCGCAAAACTACGGCTTGTTGCGGATCACCATGGTGCAACGCAATATCGATGCGTGCCGCTTCGATGGTTTGACATAATATTACGGTTTAATTAAGCGCACCGGCAGTTTTCGTGTTTGCAAACTCGCCGATTGCTGATGCTAGTCTCTCCGCCACATGGCTTCGCCACGCGGGATCGAGCATTAATTTCTCATCTTCAGCATTCGAGAGGTAGCCGATTTCCACCAGAACCGACGGCACATCTGGCGCACGCAAGACCTGAAATCCGGCGAAACGGTGCGGATTGTTGATCATGTTGACGTCTTTCTTCAGAGACTTCACCACTGTTTTGGCAAAGCTCAAGGAGAACGTGTGGGTTTCACGCCGCGTCAGATCCATGAGGATGTCGGCAATCTCCGGTGTCTCGTTGTCATATGCGATGCCTGCGACGGCATCGGCACGGTTCTCGCGGTCGGCCATGGCCCGGGATTCCGCGTCGGACGCCTTGTCGGAGACCGTGTAGACCGTTGCGCCGCGTATAGTGCCGCGATTGATCGTATCGGCATGAATGGAAATGAAAAGGTTCGCCTCGTGCTGGCGCGCTACCCGGACCCGTTCGGAAAGTCGCAGGAAAGAATCGTCACTGCGCGTCATCTCCACCCGCAGGCCCGGCCGCTTGGCGAGCTCGTCCCGCAATTGCTGTGCGAACATCAACGTCACGTTCTTTTCCATGACGCCGCTGGTGCTTTCTGCACCGCTGTCTATTCCGCCGTGACCGGGATCGATCACGACGGTAAATGGCTTCGGTCCCTTGCTCGCCTCGTCCGGCGCTGCGAGCGCCAGCCGGTCGCCCTTGGGAGCGGCATCCGTAGAAGCAGTGGTCGCACTCTGTGTCTTCAGGGCTTCCGCAAACGCGCGGTCCGAGGATGCGACGAAATCCGCCACCAACCGGTAACCTGGACTATTGTCATTCTTGATGACATTGAGTTGCTCGACAACAAAGGGTCCCTTGAGTGTAAAGATGAGACGCGAGCGCTGGTCGTCCATAAGCCCGTAGCGAACATCGGTGATCAGGCCGCGCGGCTCAACGGATTTCTTATCAAAGGCAAACACTGCCTTCGGAAGATCGATCGCCAGCCTGTGGGGCTGATCCAGGAGCATCGTCGATATGTCAGGTTCGCGGTCGAAATTGATGACGATGCGCGTACGCAGCTCATCTCCCGCAGCCTGATACGTCAGCGCCGCCAGCTCATCGGCCGCGCGAGAAGGTGTACCCGCCTGTATGAAAACGAGAAAGCCAAGGACGGCAGCAATGAATAATCGATAGGTCACATTCATCTCACTTGGCCTGCTGAAAGGCAGGCAATCCCCCTACCTGCTCTTGTAGCAGACGTGGTCGACATTGGAACCCTGCCCGCAACACACTATCTGTAATCAACAGGTAAGGAACCATGGTTAATATTACCTTACGGAACCTTGTGTGTGATGCGCCGATGACACGATTATGAAGAAGGCCTTGTCATAAGGCGGCACACCTCCTAAAAGCAAAGGTGGGTTACTTTTCCGCCCTCCAGAATCAGGCTCTTTGATGTCACGGCAAATGACCGGCTGACAATGAAGACAGCGACATGGAGCGGCAAAGGCGAAATTCGCTGAGGGTAGCCAAAAAGAATTTGGCGCGAGCCGACAGGGATTGTCGGCAACGCTTTTTGTGAACGGCAGAGCGCGCAGACAAGGCGCATCAGCCAGCCCTCCCGGGGGTTTTTAACAGTGTCGGCACAGCAGAAAAGCGTGCCATTCGTAGAGGTCGTTTCGTCAGGAACAGGAATGTTTGTTACAGGCTTTGATATAACCGGCTTGCAAGCCGCGGCTGCCCGAGGGCAACTCCGCGCGTCGCCGTGCCTGTCTGTTTCTGCGAACTTAAATATATCCGGCAAATGTGACGACGCGGCGCCAGAAACCTTCAGGGTCTTCTGGCTGTCTCGCGTTGGCGGCATTTCGGCCGGGGAGAAGAAGTATAATGTCGGACAAAATGCTAATCGACGCCTCCCACCAGGAGGAAACACGAGTTGTTGTGGTTCGCGGCAATCGAATTGAAGAATTCGACTTTGAATCTGAACACAAGAAACAAATCAAGGGCAATATCTATCTGGCGCGTGTCACGCGCGTAGAACCCTCCCTTCAGGCCGCATTCGTTGAATATGGCGGCAATCGCCATGGGTTTCTCGCTTTCAGTGAAATCCACCCGGATTACTACCAGATCCCGGTTGCCGACAGGCAGGCGCTCATAGATGCCGAGGCCGAAGCGGCCAGCCAGGACGAAGATCACGAAGAGAACGCCAGCGAGCAGCGTAGCCGTGACCGCAATGATCGTGGAACGCGCAGTCGCCGTCGCGGTCGCCGCAGCCCGCGCCAGGAAGGCGATGCCTCGAAGCTCGATGCTTCGGACGAGGACGTCGCCACTTCCGACGACGAGGGCGAAAGCTCCGCGCAGTCCTCGGGTCACGAATCGAGTGACGACGATTCTGCCCCTGAAGGCGGTAACCAGACGATAGCCGCTGCCATCGATGCAGACGTGATCTCGGAAGCCGTCACGATCGGCGACGACGATGATGTCGAAGGCGATGCTGAAAGGCCAGCTTCGGACGATCTCGGCGAAGGCCATTCGCGACGGTCGAGGAGCCGCAAGCACGAAGATAAAGACGACGTTCACGACGAACTCGATGAAGTCGAGTCGGTGGGCGCCGAAGATGCAATGGAAGAGGTTCCAACTCACCAGCGTTTCCAGCGCCGCCAATACAACATTCAGGACGTCATCAAGCGCCGGCAAATCTTGCTGGTTCAGGTCGTCAAGGAGGAGCGCGGCAACAAGGGTGCAGCCCTCACCACCTATCTGTCACTTGCGGGGCGCTACTCTGTCCTTATGCCGAACACCGCACGCGGTGGTGGCATTTCGCGCAAGATCACCAGCATACAGGATCGCAAGCGCCTGAAGGATATCGTCAAGGATTTGGAAGTCCCCAAAGGCATGGGCGTGATCCTGCGCACCGCCGGTGCCAACCGCACCAAGCCCGAAGTCAAGCGTGACTATGAATATCTGATGCGGCTGTGGGAGAATGTCCGCAGCCTTACGCTTGCCTCGACGGCTCCAACCCTCGTTTATGAGGAAGGCAGCCTGATCAAGCGTTCGATCCGTGATCTCTACAACAAGGACATCACCGAGATCCTCGTTGCCGGCGAGAATGGTTATCGTGAGGCGAAGGACTTCATGCGCATGCTCATGCCGAGCCACGCCAAGGTCGTCCAGCCCTACCGGGAAATGACGCCGATTTTCGCGCGAAACGGCATCGAGGCACAGCTCGATCGCATGTTGCAGCCACAGGTGACCCTGAAGTCCGGCGGCTACATCATTATAAACCAGACCGAAGCGCTGGTCGCGATCGACGTCAATTCCGGCCGGTCGACGCGCGAACATTCGATTGAAGACACCGCGTTACAGACGAATCTGGAAGCAGCGGATGAGATCGCACGTCAATTGCGTCTGCGCGATCTTGCTGGTCTGATCGTCATCGATTTCATCGACATGGAAGAGAACCGCAACAATCGTGCGGTCGAAAAGCGGATGAAAGATTGTCTGAAGGATGATCGCGCCCGTATCCAGGTTGGCCGCATATCGCATTTCGGCCTGCTCGAAATGTCTCGCCAGCGCATCCGGGCCAGTGTTCTGGAAAGCACGACCCAGGTTTGCGCCGTCTGCGGCGGTACAGGGCACGTCCGCTCCGCTTCGTCGGTGGCATTGCATGTCATGCGGTCGATCGAGGAATATCTGCTCCGCCATTCGCAGAACAACATTATCGTTCGTACGACTGTTGCGACAGCGCTCTACGTTCTCAACCATAAACGCCAGAATCTTGCCGATCTGGAAACGCGTTTTGGCCTGACGATCAGCATCGAAGCTGATGACAGCGTGGGTGCACAGCACTTCGCCATCGACAAGGGTTCGATAGCCCTTGGCCCGATTGTTCCGCTCACCGAGATGCCGCCGGTCGGTATAGCCGATGACTTCGATGAATCCGATCCGGAAATCGATGAAATCGAGGACGATATCTCCGAGGCGAAGACGGGCGACAGCACGAGAAGCGTCGATAATGACGACGCGTCCCGCAAGCGCAAGCGCAAGCGGCGGCGGCGTGGCGGTCGTGATCGCCAGGAAGCGGCCGGCGCCGAGCAAGGCCAGCAATCCGTAAGCGATGATGATGATGCCGATCAGCCGGCGGTCGAAGGCGAAGATGCCGCCGCTGCCAAGGCGCGCGAAGAAGAAAACGAGCGGCGCAAGAAGCGTCGTCGGGGCCGCCGCGGCGGGCGCAAGAACAAGCGCTTCGAGGATGGTGACGACGCGGAAAATCGCGTGCCGGCGAAAACCGTGCCGGATGCGGAGCCTGTTTTTGTATCGATTCCCCTGCCCGACTTCTCGGCGCCAAAAACCGTTGAAGCGGTAGCTGATGCAGCGGAAGTCGCTTCTGTGCCGGTGACCGCCGACACGATTGCTGCCGAGGAACCTGCAGCAGCCGAAGAAGCTCTTGCCAAGAAGCGGGTAAAGCGCCGGTCCCGCGCCAAGGCAGCAATCGAAGCCGCCGTATCGGCGGTGGCCGAGGTGCTGACAGAGGCTGAAAAGCCCGCAAAGCCGAAACGCGCACCGCGCAAGCCGAAGAATACGGCGGCGGTCGCGGAAGAAGCCCCTGCAATCGCAGAGGAAGCGAGTTCCGTTGCGGAAGTTACGCCGCCAGACGTCGAAGCACCCGCTGAGCCGGAAATGGCCGCAGCGCCTGAGCCAAAGAAGGTCGAGGACAGCAAACCCGTCGTCACGTCCACCAGTGCCAGGGAAAAGAAAACGGAAGGCGAGCCAGCACCCAAGCGGGGCTGGTGGCAGAAGAAGGGCTTCTTCTGATATCCGCAAGTACTGACTAAATGAGTTGAAGAACCGGCATCACTGCCGGTTCTTCTTTATGGCGGTTTTGCACTATCGCGGAAGATGTCGCACATTTGCCTGAATGGTCTGGCTTTGACGAATTCGGAAAGGTGGGGCCGCCATCTTTCCTTCAATGGCCGATTTCGCTACCAATGAGACCATGATGTCAGTTCGAACGTTCAGCCTGCCACGCTTTCTCGTCGCCTTGTCGCGCGGTGCACTCGTTACGATGACCACCGCCGCACTCTGCATCGCGCCGGTCAGTGTCGCTGGCGCCCAATCGTCATCGGTACCTATCGTGCGCGACGCGGAAATCGAGGCTCTGGTGACCGATTACGCGGCGCCGATCATCAAGACCGCCGGTCTTTCCCGCAACGCTATCCGCATTGTTCTCGTCAACAATTCAAGTTTCAATGCCTTCGTCGACGGCAGGCGCATCTTCGTCAACACGGGTGCGCTGCTCCAGGCGGAAACGCCTAACGAGATCATTGGTGTCCTCGCGCATGAAACGGGCCATCTCGCCGGAGGCCATGAGTTCAAGCTGCGTGAACAACTGGCTGCAGCCAAGACTTTGGCAGTCGTGACCAGCCTGCTTGGCCTGGGCGCGGTCGTCGGTGGCGCCGCCGGCGGAGCAAGCGGGCTGTCCAAGGCAGGTATGGGGATTACCATGGGCGGCCCCGAAGCTGCCATGCGAAACCTCCTTAACTATCAGCGCACCGAGGAAATGGCAGCGGACCGATCGGCCATTACCTATCTTGCCAACACCGGACAATCGGCAAAGGGCATGCTGACGACATTCGAGCGCTTCTCCAATGCTCTCGCGCTTTCAGGTTCGAACATCGACCCCTATCGCATCAGCCACCCGATGCCGCGGGAACGCATTGCCAATCTCGAGACCCTGGCCCGGTCGAGCCCTTATTTCGACAAGCCGGATAGTCCCGCCTTGCAGCAGCGTCACGACCTGATGCGCGGCAAGATCGCGGCCTATACCGGAGGCGGCGCGAGCGTGCTGCGGACCTTCCGCAAAGATCCGCGCAATATTGGCGCGCGCTATGGCGACGCTATCGCAACCTATCTCAACGGATCTTCTCAATCCGCACTCTCCAAGATCGACGTACTGATAAAGGAACAACCGAAGAACCCCTATTTCCAGGAGATCAGGGGAGAGATTCTGTTGAAGCAGAACAAGGCAAGCGATGCAGCGAAAGCGTTTCAGAAGGCAAACGCGCTCGATTCACGCAAATCCAGTTTGATTCGCATGAGTTATGGCCGTGCGCTGATGTTATCGGGAACACCCGCCAATCTCCAGGCATCCATCAAGGAGATCAAGGCCGGGATCGCCAGCGACCGCGAATATCCGACAGGTTATGGCTATCTTGCGCAGGCCTATGCGCAAATGGGAGACATGGTCCGGTCGGATCTCGCCAGCGCCGAACAGAAATACTATTCCGGCAAGATTCAAGACGCGCAAATCTTCGCCATTCGTGCGCAACGCAGCTTGAAAAGCGGCACGCCCGAGTGGATACAGGCTCAGGATATTATCAGTGCAAAGCGTAAGTGAAGCCCATAGCTCATAGCGCAGCCGAATTGAAAAAGGACAGTCCATCATGACAAAAGTCGCGCTGCTCGGTGCCGTCGCCGGCCTCATAGGCGTTGCCGCACTTGCCCTCGGCTACCAGGCGGGCCGGTCTGGCGTGACCGTCGCAGACGCTGCGCCCGACGCGTCCGCCATCACGGCTTCGGCGGCCAACAAAGCGGAAGTCGAAGGCATCGTGCGGAGCTACCTTATCAATAATCCCGAGATCATGATTGAAGTCCAGACGGCGCTCAATGCCAAGCAGGAAGCTGCGCAGAAGGAAGCGTCTACCGAAGTCATTGGCGCGAACCGGGACAAGATATTTCAATCGCCGATGGATGCGGTTTTCGGCAATCCCGCCGGCGATGTCACGATCGTCGAGTTCTACGATTATAATTGTGGCTACTGCAAAAAAGCGCTGCCTGACATGGACGCTCTCTTGAAGAGCGATCCAAACCTGCGCTTTGTGATGAAGGAATTTCCTATCCTTGGCGCAGATTCAACGCGGGCTCATATCGTAGCAAAGGCATTCAAGGCTCTGATGCCAGACAAGTATCTGGAGTTCCACCGTGATCTTCTGGGCGGCGAAGGGCGGGCAACGGAAGCATCGGCGATGGCTGTCGCCGTCAAGCTCGGCGCAAACGAAGCCCAGGTTCGCGAGAAGATGCTATCTCCCGAAGTCACCAAGGCTTTCAACGAAAATTTCGAACTGGCCAATAGCCTGAGCATTACCGGAACCCCGTCCTATGTGCTGGGCAACGAGGTCATTCCAGGTGCTCTGGGCGCGGATGTCCTTGCTGAAAAGATAAGTCAAATTCGCAACAAATAGTCTGAATATTTACTTTTACCCCGCAAAACCGTTTGTGGACAAGCAATAACGGGGCTTTGCGGGGTTTTCGCTTGCCGATAAGCCGTCTATATGGGACCACGATTTCGCGAACCCGCCGGTAAATCATGAAACAGCAGATCTTTATCCTCAATGGCCCCAACCTGAACATGCTTGGTAAGCGTGAGCCAGGGATCTATGGCGCGGCGACGTTGAGCGACATAGAAGCCTTGTGCCGTGCCGAAGGCGACAATCTGGGCGTCGACATCGTGTTTCACCAGTCCAACCACGAAGGTGATCTGGTCAGCTGGATTCAGGAGGCAGGCGAGCAAAAGGCAGCGGTGTTGATCAACCCTGCCGCCTACACTCACACGTCCATCGCCCTGCATGATGCCATCCGCGCCGCTGGAATTACGCTGGTGGAGGTTCATCTTTCCAATATTCACGCGCGCGAGTCATTTCGCCATCACTCCTACGTTTCCTCTTTAGCCAAAGGGGTGATATGTGGCTTCGGGGTCGATGGCTACGTGATGGGCCTGCGCGCACTCGTCAAGCTGGCAGCGTCGCAGTAGCGGACGGCCACAAAGGTATAAGGGGCTTGAAAAAGCATGGCTAACAGAACCACCGGGATCGACAAGGTCATGATCCGCGACCTCGCGGAAATCCTGAACGAGACGGACCTAACGGACATCGAGATCGAGCAAGGCGACCTTCGCATTCGCGTCTCCCGGCAGATAACGATGCAGGCTGCGGCACCGGTCTACGCCCAGGCACCTGCGGCTTCTTCAGCGCCTGCCCCGGCGCCCTCGGCCAATCCGGTCGCGACCGCTGTCTCCGATCCGTCGAAGAATGCCGTTCCCTCGCCCATGGTTGGAACCGTGTATCTTTCCCCTGCACCCGGTGCCCGGGCCTTCATCGAGGTCGGATCACAGGTCAAGGAAGGGCAGACGCTTCTGATCATCGAAGCTATGAAGACGATGAATCAGATACCGTCTCCCCGTTCCGGTACCGTTACCGCCATTCTCGTCACAGACAGCCAACCCGTCGAATATGGTGAGAACCTGGTTGTGATCGAGTAGCGAGAGTATGATGTTTCAGAAAATACTCATAGCCAATCGCGGCGAGATCGCCCTGCGCGTGCTGCGCGCCTGCAAGGAGCTCGGCATCCAGACGGTTGCCGTTCACTCGACCGCCGATGCTGATGCCATGCATGTCCGGCTCGCTGATGAAAGTGTTTGCATCGGACCGCCTCCCTCGCGCGACAGCTATCTGAACATTCATCAGATCGTTGCCGCCTGCGAGATCACTGGCGCCGATGCCATCCACCCGGGCTACGGCTTTCTGTCGGAGAATGCCAAATTCGCCGAGATTCTCGAAGCCCACAACATTACCTTTATCGGACCCACCGCGGCCCACATCCGTGTCATGGGCGACAAGATCGAAGCCAAGCGCACTGCAAAGCGTCTCGGCATTCCGGTTGTCCCAGGTTCTGAAGGCGGTGTGACAGACGACAAGGAAGCAGCGCGAATCTGTGCGGAAATCGGTTATCCGGTCATCATCAAGGCTTCAGCCGGCGGCGGCGGCCGTGGCATGAAGGTGGCGATGAACGAAGACGAGCTCTCTATTGCCCTTTCGACCGCGCGCACCGAAGCTGGCGCGGCCTTTGGCGACGACGCAGTCTACATCGAGAAATACTTGCAGCAGCCGCGCCATATCGAAGTCCAGGTCATGGGCGATGGCTTTGGCAAGGCGGTCCATCTGGGGGAGCGCGACTGTTCGCTGCAGCGCCGCCATCAGAAGGTCTGGGAAGAGGCCAACTCGCCTGCACTCAATTCCGACGAGCGCGAGCGTATCGGCATGATCTGCGCCAATGCCATGGCTGACATGGGTTATCGCGGCGCTGGCACCATCGAGTTCCTTTACGAAAACGGCGAGTTCTACTTCATCGAGATGAATACCCGTCTTCAGGTGGAGCATCCGGTGACAGAAGCCATCACTGGAATCGATCTGGTGCACGAGCAGATACGCGTCGCCTCGGGCGGCGGATTATCGGTGACGCAGGACGATATTCGCTTCTCCGGACATGCCATCGAGTGCCGCATCAATGCGGAAGACCCGCGGACGTTCACGCCCTCGCCCGGCACCATCACCCATTGGCACACACCAGGCGGCCTCGGCATTCGTGTGGATTCCGGCGTTTATACCGGCTACAAGATCCCGCCATACTATGACAGCCTGATCGGCAAGCTCATCGTTCACGGCCGCAATCGCGTTGAATGCATGATGCGGTTGCGTCGCGCGCTCGACGAGTTCGTGGTCGACGGGATTAAAACTACGCTGCCCCTGTTTCAGGATCTGATCAATAATCCTGACATTGCCAATGGCGATTATGATATCCATTGGCTGGAACATTATTTGGCCGGTGACGCAGCTGACACTGCAGAAGAATAGGGCATGACGGGTAAGAACCCGCAAGACGCATTCAAGATTGACCCCGAACTGTTGCTGCGCGCCTATGCAACCGGGGTCTTTCCCATGGCCGAAGAGGCAGATAATCCGGAAATCTTCTGGGTCCGTCCGGAAAAACGCGGCATCATTCCCCTCGAAAATTTTCACGTCTCGCGCAGTTTGCGCAAGAAAGTCCGGCAGGGTCGCTTCGACATTCGCTACGATACCGATTTCGCGGGCGTCATAGCGGGCTGCGCCGGCGGCAGCGGCGAGCGCGCGCGTACATGGATAAATGCGCCGATCCGGGAAGCCTACGGCAAGTTGTTCGATCTTGGCTACTGCCATACTGTTGAAGCCTGGCAGGATGGAAGGCTCGTTGGCGGTCTTTATGGCATCGCACTTAACTCGGCATTTTTCGGCGAAAGCATGTTCTCGCGTGAACGGGATGCCTCGAAAGTCTGCCTCGTCCATCTTGTCGGTCACCTGATCGAACAGCGTTTCACGCTGCTCGATACCCAATTTACAACCAATCACCTGGAAAAGTTCGGTGCGGTTGAAGTTCCCCGGCGCCAGTACCAGAAGATGCTTGAAAATGCGCTGGCGCAGCCGGCCGCCTTCTGAAGCTCCGTTGCACCAGCCGCCTTGGCCCCCGTCCATATTCGGAATATTCTTGAATGAATGTCGGAAGGACGCATCTCCGTTCGTCCTTGATTCGGGAACCTGAAAACAAAGGAGAGCTATCGTGAGACTCAACGCGTATTTGAACTTCGACGGTCAATGTGAGGAAGCTTTCAACGTTTATGAGCGAGTCCTGGGCGGGAAGATCGACTTCATGGTCCGCTACGACGAGATGCCGGAAGGCAACATGTCGGCGCCGGAGCTGGCCAAGAACATCATGCACATCAGCATGAAGGTTGGAGACACTATCCTTATGGGATCCGACGCACCGCCACCCTACTTTCAGAAGGCACAGGGCATTAGCGTAAACATCAACACCGATACACCGGAAGAAGCGGAGCGCGTGTTTGCCGAGCTCTCCGAAGGCGCGACCAGCATCATGATGCCGATTGGAGAAACATCCTGGGCGGCTCGTTTCGCCATGTTCGTCGATCGCTACGGCACGCCCTGGATGATCAACTGCCCCAAACCGATGTAGGCCAAGATCGCTCGTTGATAGTGTAGCTCAATTGAGCTACACTATCGCGAATTCTAAAGGAGCACGACTATGGGTGCCACTGCATTTGTTCGAGCACGTATTGATGAAGCCGTGAAGGAAGAAGCGGCGGCTGTTTTGGCCGAAATGGGCCTCACAGTGTCAGACGTCGTACGAATTACGCTCACGCGTGTCGCCAAGGACGGTGCCCTGCCCTTCGAGCTCAAGGTTCCTAATGCTGAAACGCGTGCCGCCATGGAAGAGTCTCGCGAGATCATGAAGTCCCGCCGGCATCGTTTCGTAAATGCACAGGAACTGTTTGATGCTCTCGACGAAGAAATTGGACAAAAATAAACAAACGAGATTACCGCGCACTGTTGATTATTCAAAAAGATTTCTCAAGGATTGGGAGCGGCTATCCCGCACCGGCCGCTACAACATGCGTCATTTGAAGGAAGCCATGTTGACGTTACTAGCCAATGATGAGCCATTGGCACCTGAATGGCTTGATCATGCGCTAAATGGAGATTGGGCCGACCATCGCGAATGTCATATCGGTGGCGACTTCCTCCTGATATATCAAATTGAAGCAACTTCTATCACGCTCGTTCGCGCTGGGACACATGCCGAACTGTTCGATTAATTTTGGGTTCCGCCAGTCTGGGCGGAATCCGGAGCAGGAACATCCGACTTCTGCTTGCACGTCTTCAACCACACGTCATAGACGGGGTGCTCGACCGCGTTGAGGCCCGGGCTGTCAGCGAACATCCAGCCGGAGAAAATCTTGCGGATTTTCCGATCGAGAGTGATCTCGTCAACTTCGACGAACGTATCTGTCTTCGGTGTTTCCGTATCGGGGCGGGTATAGCAGACGTGCGGCGTCAGTTGCAGCGCACCGAACTGGACGGTCTCATTGATGTAGACGTCGAACGTGGTGATGCGTCCGGTAATCTTGTCGAGACCCGAGAACACCGCGATAGGATTTGAGATCTTTTCGGACGACTGGGCCGACGCGCCGGATACGGCACCGCATGAGCCAACGATTATCAGCCAAACGGCAAAAGAGCGAAATATCTGGCTGATCATGTCACTTCCGGGTTCAGCGAGCGCACAAGAGGATTCCTGCCGTCGATAAAGAGCAAATGTGGCAGAAGAAGACCGGGCTAGGAGCCCGGTGTCCACGCGTCATAATCGCCAGTGACGGTCGGGCGGCTGTCGCCACGGGCAATCGAGCCCTGGGGCCGGTAGGCAGCGGCAGAACCGGTAAGGTTGGGCTGGTGATTCTTTTCCCAGGAATGTGGTTCGTAGCTTTCCTGCGAAGGGGCTTTCTCCACCCTGTGGTGTATCCAGCCGTGCCAACCGGGAGGAATGGCTGAAGCTTCGGCGTAGCCTTTGTAAACTACCCAGCGGCGCTTGCGCCCTTCAGAATCGAACGTGCCTTCGTAGTAGATGTTGCCGAATTGGTCTTCGCCAACTTTCGTGCCCTTGCGCCATGTGAAGAAGCGCGTACCGAGTGTCGGTCCGTTCCACCACGTGAAAAACTGAGTCATGAAGGTCTTCATAGCAATCCTGCTTTGTCCATACCCCTTGAGGGTGCTTGGAAAGTCGCTGTAGGGAGACATTTGCGTGGTCCTCGAGTACCGGTACGCAGCGTACATCAAGCACGTGAGCCCCGGAAGCGCAGAAACCGCGTCAGATACCCGCCGCAGAAGACTTTTCCAACAGTCTCAATGGCAACTCGTCGGTTTATGGCCGTATCGTCGGCTGATGGCAAGGGTCAAGTTGCCGCTGGAGCCAGCCTCAATTTAAAGCCCCTATGCGTTGGTTCAAAACCCAGCCTCTCGTAAAATCGATGTGCATCCGGGCGTTTGTTGTTCGATGTCAATTGCACGATCGCGGCGCCATGCTCGCGACCGATGTCAAGGCAATGCTGGATCAGCTTCGCGCCGATCCCCTTGCCGCGCATGTCGGCTCGCGCCTGCACCGCTTCGATGACCATGCGCTTCCTGCCTCGCCCTGTGAGGGATGTAATGAAGGTTACCTGCGCTGTCGCGACGACTTCGGTTCCGGCCACGCCAACAAAAAGCAAATCATTTGGACTGGCTTCTATTGCTGCGAAAGCATGTTCGTAGAGTGGTCTCGCCGACAAATCGACAGTATCGCCGTGGCCGCCTATGGCATCATCCGCAAACAACGAGATTAGCGCCGGCAGGTCTTCGATCGTGGCCTGCCGGAAGAACACATCAATTATTGCTGTCACGGCGCCAACTCGTATCCGGAAAGCGATTTCTCCAGGACCAGCACAGGAACACCGGGCAGCATGGCGCCGCAACCCTCGATAACCTTTACGCGCTCATATCCTCTGCTCTCGTAAAAGCGCACTGCATTTTGATTCTGCTCGATGACTTCCAATTGCAACGCGTAGACGCCGGGAAATGCACTTTCCACCTCGGCGAGCAACAGTGAACCGACGCCCTTCGCCTGGTGCTCCGGATGAACATAGAGTTGATTCAAAACAGAAAGCTTGTGATCCTTCTGCGAGGCATATGCCATGCCCAGAATGTCGGCGCCATCATCGGCTAGGATGAATTCCGAGTAGGGCTTGGCGAGTTGTTTCTTCAATGCGTCAATTGAATGCGACGAGCTGGTGACCGCGTTGACCTTCTCGACACCATAGATGTCGTCGAACGTCGCGTGCCAGGTATGGACGAGCAGCTCGTGAACGGCCTCCAGATCTTCCTTCGTAGCGCTTCGGATCCACATCTACTCGGTGATCCCCAGTTTGGATTTGACCATATCGCTGAGAACCTGTGGGTTGGCTTTGCCACCCGTCGATTTCATGACCTGTCCCACGAACCAGCCCGCAAGGCTTGGCTTGGCCTTTGCCTGCTCCACCTTGTCAGGGTTCGCGGCGATGACGTCGTCGATTGCTTTTTCGATCGCCCCGGTGTCGGTGACCTGCTTCATGCCGCGGCTCTCGACCAGTTCACGCGGATCGCCACCTTCGCTCCAGACTATTTCAAACAAATCCTTGGCTATCTTGCCGGAAATCGTGCCCTCCTTGATCAGGTCGATCACGGCGCCGAGCTGTTCCGGCGAAACTGGCGATTCCTCGATGCCCTTGCCAGCCTTGTTCAAGGCGCCGAGCAGATCATTGATCACCCAGTTGGCTGAAAGCTTGCCGTCACGACCCTTTGCAACGGCCTCGTAATAATCGGCAATCGCCTTTTCCGTGACCAGAATGGAAGCGTCATAGACAGACAGGCCCAGCATAGAGACAAGACGCAGCTTCTTGTCGTCCGGCAATTCCGGCAGGTCGGCCTTTAGTTCATCGACATAGGCTTGCTCGAATTCCAGGGGCAGCAAGTCCGGATCGGGAAAATAGCGATAGTCGTGCGCTTCCTCCTTGGAGCGCATGGAACGTGTCTCGCCCTTTACCGGATCGAACAGACGCGTCTCCTGATCGATGGAGCCGCCATCCTCGAGAATGGCGATCTGGCGGCGCGCCTCATATTCGATGGCCTGTCCGACAAAGCGGATCGAGTTGACGTTCTTGATCTCGCAGCGCGTGCCGAATTCGCCACCTGGCTTGCGCACTGAAACGTTGACGTCGGCACGCATCGATCCCTCATCCATGTTGCCGTCGCAGGTGCCGAGATAACGCACGATTGTCCGCAGCTTGGTCAAGTATGCCTTCGCCTCGTCGGAAGAGCGCATGTCGGGCTTCGATACGATTTCCATCAGCGCCACGCCGGACCGGTTCAGGTCGACATAGGACATTGTGGGATTCTGGTCATGCAAGGACTTGCCGGCATCCTGTTCGAGGTGCAGTCGCTCGATGCCGATCTCGATATCCTCGAACTCCCCCTTCTTGTCCGGGCCGACCGAAATGATCATCTTGCCTTCGCCGACGATCGGCTGCTTGAACTGCGAAATCTGATAGCCCTGTGGCAGGTCCGGGTAAAAATAGTTCTTGCGGTCGAATATCGATTTCAGGTTGATTTGTGCTTTGAGGCCGAGCCCCGTGCGGATCGCCTGGCGCACGCACCACTCGTTGATCACCGGCAACATGCCCGGCATCGCGGCATCGACCAGCGATACATTCTCGTTGGGCTCGGCACCGAAGGTCGTTGATGCTCCGGAGAACAATTTCGAATTGGACGTGACCTGAGCATGAACTTCCATGCCGACCACGATCTCCCAATCGCCTGTGGCACCTGAAATAAAACGCTTTGGTTCTGGCGTACGCGTGTCGACGAGAGTCATGCTGGTGTGTAATTCCTGGCTAAAATATTGTCTTCGAGAGTTGTCGAAAATTCAGCCGGATGGACGACTGATACTGTTTGCGAAAACCGGGGCGCAGTGAACATTGTGGTCTCTGAATACCGGTAGCGCGAAAAATCGCATCAGATGTCCATCAGGATGAATTTGCAAAAAGTCTCAGGTACTGGCTAGTGCAAATGGCCTTATGAGGCAAGTGTTTCTCCAACACCAACTGGTTTGCAGCCGGGTTCCGTTGACACCTGCGCAGGTTTCCTATTCATTAAGTCATCAGATGACTTGAGGAGTTCCACATGCAGCCGGCCGCCCGCACAAATCTCGCGGATACCGCCATCCAGAATATTCGGGCCGAGATCGGCGCCAATCGCTGGCAGGTCGGGGAGCGCGTTCCCAACGAAGCGACGCTCGCCGAAATGCTGGGCGTCAGCCGCGGCACTGTGCGGGAAGCCGTCCGGGTCCTCGTTTCCCAAGGCATTCTGGAGACAAGGCAAGGCTCGGGCACCTATGTCCGCTCGGTGATAGACGCGGAAGACAGGCTGTTGCGAATAAGGCGGACTGGTCTGCGCGATCAGGTCGAGACCCGCTGTGCGCTCGAGGTAGAGGCAGCCCGCCTCGCCGCAACGCGCCATACGCCGGAGGTCATATCAGAACTTCGCCACATGCTTGCGGATCGCGGCGAATACATTCCGGCAGAGCACGACCGCTATGTTCGCCAGGACCTGGCATTTCACAAGGCAGTGGTCGCGGCATCCAAGAACAACGCCCTCATGGAAGTATATGAGTTCTTCTCGGCCTCAACACAGGAAGTCATCAAGGCGACTGTTACCGGCGAGCTTCCCGAACCCGATATGGCTGCCCATGCCGCCATCATCGATGCCATCGCATCCGGCGATCCGGAGAGGGCAACCTTCACCACAAGGGCATTCATGGCTCCCATTCTCCTGGAACTCGATCGGCTGTTGGCATCATGAACAAGCATTCGTCTCCTCCTGTGAACGACTTCATTGGCGATCAGCTGATAAATGCCGAAGCCGACAGCGTCCCCGAACCGCGCCCGCCGGTTTTCGCCAGCCGCGCCGCACAGATTGTTACGGGGCTGAGCCTTGTTCTCATTGCCTTCAATCTTCGCCCTGTCTTTTCCAGCGCTTCCGCAATTTTGCCGGAGATCATCGAACAGACAGGGCTATCGTCGCTCGGCGCCGGGGTTCTGACCACGCTGCCCGTTGTCTGCCTCGGGCTGTTCGCTCCACTCGCGCCGAAGCTGGCGCAGCGAATCGGAGCCGAGCGTACTCTGCTCGCAGTCCTGGTGCTGCTCGCCTTCGGCACCGCGTTGCGCGGTTTCGGTTCCCTTGCCCTGCTGTTCGCCGGAACCGCACTCGCGGGCGCGTGTATCGCGGTCGGCAATGTTCTGCTTCCTGGTCTTGTAAAGCGCGACTTCGCCTCGAGAACCGGCATGATGACCGGCCTCTATACGATGGCGCTGTGTGCCGGGGCAGCCAGTGCGGCCGGTCTGACTGTCCCCCTGAAGCACGCGCTTGGCGATTCCTGGTCTCTCGCACTGGGCGCTTGGGCACTGCCTGCCCTCCTCGTCGCGCTCATATGGTTTCCACACGCGTTCTTCAGAAAGGTCCGCACCAAACATGCCGGTTTCCGGGTCGAGGGTCTTTGGCGCGACCGTCTTGCCTGGCAGGTCACCCTGTTCATGGGCCTGCAATCTTCGCTGGCCTATTGCGTCTTCGGCTGGCTGTCGCCAATCCTGCGCGAGCGCGGTCTCGATGGCGTCACGGCGGGCGTCGTCGTTTCGGTGTCAGTCATGGCCCAGGTTTTCGCCTGCCTGCTCGTGCCTTCTATCGCGGTGCGCTGCAGGAACCAGCAATTTCTCAATGTTGGGCTCGTTGCGCTGGCGGTCATCGGCTTGCTGGGCTTCCTGTTTGCACCCATTTCCACAGTCTGGCTCTGGGCCATTATTCAGGGGCTCGGCCAGGGTGGTCTGATTGCAATCGCCATGACAATCATCGTGTTGCGATCGCCGAACGCTCATGTCGCCTCGCATCTTTCCGGCATGGCGCAATGTATCGGCTATATCCTTGCCGCGACAGGACCTCTGCTCGTCGGTCTGGTCCATAGTCTGACCGGCAGCTTCGCCGCCACCGCCGCGTTGTTCCTCGCGCTAGGGGCTGGAGCCGCCATATTCGGCTGGGGCGCAGGTCGATCCGTCCACGTAGGCGCAAAAACTACCGAACTCCCCTAGTCGCTCGCAAGACTGGCGCATCTTTTGCAGTCCCTCGGCGCGTGAGCGTCAACAGACCCTAGCGCTTTGCATCAGTCTGGGGCATCCTGATCGTGAAGATTATGTTCGTGGCAGGGAGGAACGCCATGCGCTGCTTTACGGTACTCGGTCCCTCGCAGGCCGGGAAATCCACGCTCGTGGAAAAGCTGGCCGCACTGGAGGGTGCATCGAGGAAATCCACTTCTCCGTACGGATTGGGCCTGACCGAATTCGAGTTTGGCAAGGAGACCTGGTGCGCGCTGGATGCGCCAGGCTCGGGCGAGGCTCTCGCCCACGCCCAGCACGCACTTCTGGCGAGCGATGCCTGCATCTTGTGCGTTTCACCCAATCCTGAGGAAGCTGTCCTTGCGGCTCCCTACCTGCGCGTCATCGAAGCTTCGGGCACGCCATGTATCCTTTTCGTCAACCGGATGGATGAGCCACGAGGACGCTTGAGGGACGTCATAGCTTCCTTGCAGGATTTCGCCAGCCACACCCTGCTTCTCCGGCAGATTCCCATCCGCGACGGCGATAAAGTCGTTGGCAGCTGCGACCTGATCTCCGAACGCGCCTGGCGCTATCGCGAGGGGCAGACCTCCGCCCTGATCGAGATCCCCGAAACCATCGTCGAACGCGAACACGAGGCACGCACCGAGCTTCTCGAACATCTCTCGGAGTTTGACGATTGGCTGCTGGAGGAACTGATCGAAGATCGCGAACCGGCGAGCGACGCCATCTATGCCATCTCGTCGCGCGTCCTCAGGGAAAACCGCATCATTCCTGTGCTCGTGGGTGCGGCGAGCCACAGCAATGGCATGATGCGCCTGATGAAGGCGCTGCGCCACGAAGCGCCGCAGCACGATATTCTTCGCCGTCGTCTGGCGGCAGCGGCCAACGTGAAGGAAACGGCACTGCTTGGCGTCAGTTTTCACGCCTATCACCGCCAGAACGTCGGCAAGACGGTGCTCGTGCGGGCGCTTGGCGACGGGCTCAAGCAGGGATCGTTGCTGGCCGGCGGGCGCCTGGGTCCTGTCCAGGATGCCGGGACCGGCAAGCCCGTCGCGACGGCGACCGTCCCCGGCGACGTTTTCGCAACGGTCAAATCCGACCACCTCACCGTTCCTGCGCTTCTATCGGCAGATGCCACTGTGGCGCCGCCCGAATGGACGGCGCCGCCAACACCCATGCTGGAACGGATACTTGTGCCGGACAGCGAACGCGATGAAACCAAGCTTTCCGAGACACTGGCCAAGCTCGCCGAAACCGACCGCGGTCTCAAGGTGATGCAGGAAGAAGGCACGGGCGCGCAATTGATCTGCGTCCAGGGGCCGGTACATCTGCGCGATCTGTGCAGAACCCTGGCAGACGTCTTCCACGTCAATGTCACCGACAAGCCGCCGAGCCCCGTTTATCGCGAGACCATTTCGAAATCGTCCGATGTTCACTACCGTCACCGCAAGCAGACCGGTGGGGCGGGGCAATTCGCGGACGTGAAGCTCAGCGTTCATCCGAATGGGCGCGGTGAAGGCTTCAGCTTCGCGGAGACGGTCAAAGGTGGCGCTGTCCCGCGCAACTTCATACCTGCTGTCGAAGCGGGAGCGCGTGAGGCGATGGAGAAGGGTCCGCTCGGTCTTCGCGTCATTGATATTGGCGTGACGCTTACCGATGGTCAGCACCATGCGGTCGACAGCTCGGAATTCGCGTTCCGGGCCGCCGGCAAGATGGGAGTCCGGGATGCGCTCGCACAGGCCTCGGCCGTACTGATGCAGCCGATCTTCCGGGTCGAGATTCACATCCCCTCCATATATTCCGGCAGTCTGGTACCCATCGTCTCGTCCTTCAAGGGCCAGGTTCTCGGCTTCGACCGGGACGAAACAGCCAAGGGTTGGGATATTTTCCGCGCGCTTGTCCCGGGTAACGCACTCGATGATCTGGCACGCTCGCTGCGCTCCGCAACGCAGGGCATAGGCACGTTCACCAAGAGTTTCGACCATTTCGAGGAACTTTACGGCAAGGAGGCCGACGCCATCATCAGCGCCTACGCAAGCTGATGGACACCTGAGCCGTGCTGACGGAACAACGCCTGGAACTCTCCGGATTCCAAAAGATCGCCCCATATCATTTTCAGGCGGATCTCTGAGTTCGCGACCTAGTTAATACGGGTCGGTTCCGGTTTGTGCCAAAAGATGATACATTCCCGCGTTGCGTTCATGTGAATATTGGACGGGGGGACGTTTCGTGAACTCATTCTGCGTCGCGTTTTTTGGAGGAATGCTGGCGGTATCATCCGCACTTGCCGGACCGCTGCACGATGCCGCCAAAACCGGAGATGCTGCTGCCGCCAGGCAATTGCTTGATCAGGGCGCAGGCATAGCGCATCCGGACGAGGCCGGTGAGCCGGCACTGCTCATTGCCTCGCTCGCCGGGCACCGGGAAGTGGTTGCTCTTCTGCTCGAAAGGGGCTCGAACATCGAGATCCGCAACAAGGGCGGTCTGACCGCACTACATGCTGCGGCCTATGGCGGCAATATCGACGTCGTCGAACTGCTCGTGGCCAAGGGTGCCCCGGTCAATGATGAAAAGAACTTCTACCGCATGACGCCCCTCCACGCCGCGGCGGAAGAGGGACATGCGGAGGTGGTCACGCTTCTGCTCGCCAACAAGGCTGAAGTCGAGCCGAAGGAACGCAACGGTTATACGCCGCTCACACAGGCCGGGTGGCGGGAACATTGGGATGCGGCTGCCGTGCTGATGAAGGCGGGTGCTGAATGTCAGAAGGCCGATCTGGTCGGCCAATGGCTCTATACCGAGTGCACCAAGCGAAAATAGACGGTCACCGGCCACATCCTTGAGACTAGGGAGAAACTGAAATGTTTAAACGGCGTTTGAAACGCAATCTTCGCATGGCTGCATCCATGGCTGCGGCCGCAATTCTATTCTCGTTCGTGCAGCCCGCTTCAGCTGGAGAATTCGTCAATACAGGCTATTTCGGCGACGTTGCCATCAAGGGCTACGATCCGGTCGCCTATTTTACCCAGAATCAGGCGGTACAGGGATCCGACAGGTACTCCCATCGCTGGCTCGGTGCGACCTGGCATTTTTCCAGCGCGGAAAATCGTGATCTGTTCATGAAGGACCCGGCTAAATATGCACCCCAATATGGTGGCTATTGTGCAGACGGAGTTTCACTCGGCACGGTCACGACCAATGTCGATCCAAAGGCATGGCGCATCATTGAAGGCAAACTATACATAAGTTACGATCCGGGCGCCGCCGATGGCTTTGAGAAAACCCCGACGAAGCTCACAGACTCGCGCAAGCATTGGTCCAAGGTGGAAGACACGCTCGTAGCGGAGAAGCTGCAGACAGACTGGCAGAAAACACCTCCGAACTGACGGTACTAGCACGTCCTTCATGGCGCGATGGAGAAATACATCAGGGCGCGCGGGGTGACATGGATATATTCGGCGTCCTGGTGGTCGGGCTGAGTGTTGCGATAGACATAACCGCAGACCATCCGGTCCAGAAAATAACCGCCAAAACGTTCGCATAGCCGGTTGCCGCGAACTTCGACGAGCCCGGTAATATTCGTATTGGCGCTCCGGTAGGCGGTGTTGCCGCCCGTGTCGAAATATTGCACGAACTCGGTGCCGTTCTTGTGCTTGCCGCGCCAGAGTTTGTTGTTGACCATCGTCGTCAACTCGGCCTCGCCGACCTGATCCGCCGGCGCACCGGAGAAACCAAATGGCCATTCAGGTACGCCGGCCTTGCGCAATCCGTCCAGATGACGGCGAAGATCGTCTTCCCGCCAATAATCATAGAGATAGCCGTAATATGTCAGGTTGCTGTCGGGAAAAAGCTCGAGCAATTTCCCCGTCTCTCTCGACGCGAGCGACTGGTCGCCGCGATCGACATAGGCGGCAGCCAGATATTCGCGAGACGGCTCCGCCTTGGGCAGCGCATCGCGCGCCGCCTCCATCAGCGGGACTGCCCGCGCACTGTCACGCGCAATGTAAAAGACAATGCCGGCAAGCAATTGAAGGGTCGGTGGCGGCGCTGGATCAAGCCGAAGCGCCTTCTCCATATCTGCCTTGGCCTCGGAATGGCTGCCGGTCTGGGCAAGGATCAGGGCATGATTGCCGACGATTTCCGCGTCGTTCGGCTGCGCTGCAACCGCCCTGCTCGCAGAATTTCGAGCCTCGCTCTGGCGCCCGTCCACGAGTTGCAACAATGCCAGCACCGTATGCGCCCGTGCATTATTGGGGTCGATCTTCAGCGCCTGCCCCGCCGCGTCATAGGCGATCTTCCGCGCCACCGCCGCCGACCAGAGATAATTATAGTCATTCCGCCACACGTCGACGGCCACGCGGGCAATCCCCGCATGAGCATTGGCAAAGTCGGGATCGAGATCGATCGCCCTCTGGTAATAGGAGAGAGTTCGGCGGTAAGTGTCTACATCGCTATAATAAAATCCCTCCTGCTCGGCCCTGAGATAGTAGTCGTAAGCTTCGAGGTTGTCGGTCGGTATGCGGGCGATCTGGTCGCGTTCGCCTTCGCTCAGCTTCACTTCCAGAGCGGAGATGATCTTTCCGGTAACGTCATCCTGCACGGCGAACAGATCGGCATACTGGCGATCGTACCGCTCGGCCCATAGGGAAAGACCGGTTAGCGCATCGATCAATTTGACATTGATGCGCAAGCGCGAGTCCGCACGCTGCAGGGTTCCCTCGAGAACATAATGGACGCCCAGCTCGGCAGCCACGTCCTGAATTTTTCCCGCCGTGCCCTTGATGGCGAAGACCGAGTGGCGCGCAATCACGAAGAGGCCCGAGACCTTCGAAAGTTCGGTGATGAGGTCGTCCGTCAAGCCCTCGGCGAGGCGGTCGTGACCCGTATCGCCGCTGACATTGATGAAGGGCAAGACAGCGACCGACGGCTTGTCCGGCAGCGGATAGGCAAACCGCTCGACGAGTGACGCCGGCTGAAAAAACAACGCTGGTTTCCACCATAGAACCCCTGCCCCAAGCAATGCCAGCACAAGGACTGCAAGGGCAGGTACGCGCCACCGGCGCATGTTGCGGCGTGCACCAACGGTTTTTCCCGCCGCCGCAGGGTCGAGAACAACGCGATAGACGCGGATCGGCTCGGTGATGTTCTTGACGCCTTGCTCGCCAAGCGAGACATACCCGACGGGCAGTTTCGATTTTACCTGGTCGTAGGTGGTACCCGATATCGCGATGCCACCCGGCTCGGCCAGCGTCTGGATTCTCTCGGCGATGTTGACACCATCGCCCTGGATATCGCTGTCCTCTACGATAATATCGCCGAGATTGACGCCGATGCGAAAGACCAGGCGCTCTTCCGATGGAGCTGCCGCATTGCGCTCGGCTTTTTCCCGCTGCACCTCGACGGCACACCGCAGGGCAGCGACCACGCTGTGAAACTCGACCAGCAGGCCATCACCCATGGTCTTGACCAGCCGCCCTTGATGCTCTGCAATCTTCGGCTCGAAGATTTCCCTCAGATCAGCCTGAAACCGGACACGCGTTCCCTCCTCGTCGGTCTGGCTCAAACGGCTGTACCCGACGACATCAGCGATAAAGACAGCTGCAAGACGGCGCTCCATGCCCGGTCCCCTGAGAGGAATTCCAGGGAAAACTGTGCAGCGGCTTCCCCCCGGAACTGCGTAAAACAGGAGTGCGATTGCTCCCGCTATACCTTACAGCAGGTCAATCGGCGATACCATCGCACCAATAGAAATCCGCTACCCCTTCATCATTTCGCGCAGCACCATGCGCTTGAAATGCTCTACCAGCGCGTCGCCTTCCCTGCGCTCCACCGAAATCGCGAGGCGCATCGTAGCCTCGCCGAGCTGCATGATCAGGAAGCTCGATGTTTCAAGTTCCGCGCGATCGGCACCCGCTTCGACCCGCGCCCGCGCTGCCGCCAGCACCGCCCCATTGATGCGGCTATCGGCGAGGTCGATATCGCGCAGGGCCTTGTCTGCCTGTGTCCCCGACCAGATGTCCCTCATCACCGGTTCGGCGAGGAACATCGCGTAGTAAATATCGATCAGCTCGCCAAATGCCCGCCGCAGGCCTTCGCGGTCGGTCACGCCTTGCAGCCCCTCCGCAATACATTGGCGGCCGAGAGCATTATAGCGTTCCGCCAGTGTGCGAATGATTGCGCCCTTGTCGGGAAAGTACTGGTACAGCGAACCGATGGAGATTCCGGCCATTTCCGCAACGTCGCTCATGCGCATGGCGTCACTCCCGCTTCTCTCGATGAGCGCCGAGGCGCAGCTCAAGATCCGCTCCACACGCTCGCGGCTGCGCTTCTGCGTAGGCTCGCGACGCACGCTTTCCAAAGCCAAATTCTCATTCATGAGCATTCCTCACATTTTTGCTTGACTCACATAATATGAGGATTTATCACTTTTGCAAATATGAGACTTGCTCATGTTTAAGAGGAGATGAAAATGACCACCTTCCGCACCTCGCAGTTTCCAGTTCTCATCGTCGGCGGCACGGGCAAGACCGGCCGCCGTGTCGTGGATCGGCTGACAGCTCGGGATATTCCCGTGCGCATCGGCTCGCGCAGCGCCAGTCCATCATTCGATTGGGAAAATCGGGAAACTTGGGCACCGGCGCTCGAATGCGTCTCGGCTGCCTATGTCACCTACTATCCCGACCTAGCCCTCCCCGGTGCAGCGGATACCGTTGCCGACTTCGCACGCCTCGCAATCACCAAGGGTGTCGGGCGCCTCGTCCTGCTCTCGGGCCGCGGCGAACCAGAAGCGCAGCGCGCCGAAGCACTGTTGCAGGCGTCGGGGGCCGACTGGACCATTGTCCGCGCCAGCTGGTTCATGCAGAATTTTAGTGAAAGCATGCTGCTCGATCCGATCCGTTCCGGCGCTTTGGCGCTGCCGGCCAGCACCGTGCGCGAACCATTCGTCCACACCGACGACATCGCCGATGTCGTCACTGCAGCGCTTACCGATGATCGCCACATCGGAAAGCTCTACGAGGTCACCGGGCCCCGCGCCATGACCTTCGCCGAGGCCACGGCCGAAATATCCAGAGCCGCCGGGCGGCCCATCGACTACGCGACGATCACCCCGGAGCAGTTCATGCAGGGTCTGCAGCAGGCCGCGGTTCCCAACGAAATCGCCGCGCTCGTCAACGAGCTCTTTACGGTGGTGCTCGATGGCCGCAATGAATATCTGACGGACGGCGTCATGCAGGCGCTCGGGCGTGCGCCGCGGGATTTCACCGACTATGCGCGCGAAACGGCAGCAACGGGCCTATGGCGGGGCGCGGCATGATCGCACCCATTGCCGCATGCTCAGCGCCTTGTGCAAAGCCGGGTCATGAGGCACACTCCGCCGCAAATGACCAAGGAGCATCGCGCATGTACCAGCCACCGCATTTCCGCGAGGAGAGGCTCGACGTCCAGCATGCGCTCATCAGGGCGCACCCGCTCGGCCTGTTGATCAACAGCAGCGAAGACGGTCCGAACGCCAATGCTATTCCCTTCCTGCTCGATACGCATGCCTCGCCGCAAGGCACGCTCCACGCCCATCTCGCACGTGCCAATCCGCAATGGCGCCAGCTCGCCGGCGATGGCCGCGTGCTCATCGTCTTCCAGGGTCCCCAGAGCTATGTGACGCCCTCCTGGTATGCGACCAAGCAGGAGACCGGCAAGGTGGTGCCGACGTGGAACTATGCGATCGTGCAGGTGCGCGGCACAGCAAGGGTGATCGAGGATCGGGAGTGGCTGAGACAGCATGTCTCAGAGCTGACGGTCAGCAACGAGGCGCCCCGCGCCATGCCTTGGGCGGTGGATGACGCACCCGAAACCTATATCGAAGCGCAGCTCAAGGGCATCGTCGGAATCGAGATCGAAATCGCTGCGATCGAAGGCAAGTGGAAGGTCAGCCAGAACCGCCCGGAAAGCGACCGCACAGGTGTTGCGGATGGCCTCGCAGCCGAGCGCGACACAGCCGGAGCACATGCGATGGCGGAACTGGTGCGCAGTGGCGGACCGAACGAGCGTCATTGAACAACGGGGAGTTTCAGTCATGCACTATGCCATTCTTGCCTACCACGAGGAGGCAGTGGTCGAATCATGGACCAAGGACGAGGATGCGGCATTGATGGCCGATCTGCTCGAGGTCAATGATCGTCTCGTCCGGCAGAAACGCCTCGGCCCGGCCGCACGCCTTGGCCCGACCGGGCGCGCCGTGACCCTGCGCGGCAAGGATGCCGGCATGGTCATCGATGGCCCGTTCGCCGAAACCAAGGAGCAGTTGCTCGGCTTCTACATCGTCGATTGCCCGGCGATCGAAGACGCCATCGCCGCCGCGCGCGAACTGCGGCGTGCCAATCCGACCGCCGTTTATGAAATCAGGCCGATCCTGCTCTATCGCCCGGGAGCGCCACTCGAGCCGAACGAGACAGCCTGACGCGTTTATTCCGCTCAGTCAGGCAGCGGTTGGCCGGACTGCTCCTTGACCATGTATTCCGCATACCAGTCGGGCCAGTTCACATCGTACTCGCCGCCAGTCCGTTTCTCGTGTTCGCCATGCGCCGCGCCTGCACGGCGCAGCGCGGCCGCAAGGTCGTTTACCGAGGCGAAGGTCGTCTCGCTCGCATCTATGCGTCCGGGCAGTCGCGCCGTGATCTCCTGGAATAGCCAGCCATTGCCATCGGGATCGTTGAACGATGCGAACGAGCGATAGGTGCCGCGCTGCGGGTCCGGTCCATTGACCCGTACCCGTCCAAACAGGTAGGGCTCGTCGGGGCCGGTATAGGTCTCGCCTTCAGAGTGGAAGATTTCACTGATCGTGACGCCGCGTCCGATGAGATCCCTGCGGGCCGCCTCGATGTCGGACACGATCAGATACAGCCCCTGGGCGGAGCCCGGGGCCGCAGCGGTGACATTCTTGCCAAAGATTACCGAGCAACCGGAGCCCGGCGGCGTGAACTGCATCACTCGGTAGTCTGTGCCGGAGAAATCGGCGTCCAGCCTCCACCCGAGCTTCGCGTAGAATTCCTTGGCGCGGTCGGGATCCGAAACGGGAATGACGACAATCTCGAGCTTCATGTCCACTGTCCCTGATTTGTTTATCTCTGCACTCATGGCAAGGTCCTCCTGATGCCTGTTGCAATTGAAGAACCGCCTCGGCTCTTCTGGATATCTACTGGCGCAATGATTTGAACGCGGCGCGAAGCTCGGCGCTGAAAAGCTCCGGCTGCTCCCACGCGGCGAAATGCCCGCCCTTGTCGACCTCGTGGAAGTAGATCAGGTTGCGATAGGCGCGCCGGGCCCATGTCTCCGGAGCGCGATAGTTTTCCCACGGAAATACCGTGATTGCCACCGGCAGCGATATCTCGGACGTCATCTCGACCGCCGACAGCGCGGGACTGCGTCCACCGCCATATTCCCAGTAGAGCCGACCGGATGATGTTGCGCTGTTCGTCAGCCAGTAAAGCGTGACGTCGTCCAGCACCTCGTCGACGGATTTCTCCGGATCGTCATTGCTGTATGTCCATCTGGAAAAACCCGGATGTCCGAGCATCCATGCAGCGAGGCCGGCTGGCGAGTCCGTTATGGCATAGCCGATTGTCTGCGGCCGCGTGCCCATCATCGTCGCATAGGACCGGTTCCCCATTTTGCCGGCCGCGGCAAGCGCGTCGAATGTCTTGCGTTCCTTTTCGGTCAATCCCTCAGGCGCGGGCCCGCCGACGGCAAGCACTGCCGCAATCTCGGGCGGAACGATGGCCGGCAAGTTGATGTGGATGCCGAGCAGGCCTTCCGGAGCCTGGCGCGCCATGGCGCTCGATACCGGCGAACCCCAATCGCCACCCTGGGCGACATAGCGCGTATAGCCGAGGCGCTTCATCAGCACTGCCCAGACCTTGGCGGTGCGGTCCGGACCCCACCCGGTGTCCGTCGGCTTGCCGGAAAAGCCATAGCCGGGCATTGACGGAATGATCACGTCGAACGCGTCCTCCGGCTGCCCGCCATGGGCAACAGGATCGGTGAGCGGGTCGATGATCTTGAGCTGCTCGAACACCGATCCGGGCCAGCCATGGGTGATGATCACAGGCAAGGCGTCTTTCTGTTTCGAGCGGACATGGATGAAATAGATGTCGATCCCGTCGATATTGGTGACGAATTGCGGCAAGGAATTCAGCTTCGCCTCGATCTTGCGCCAGTCGTAGTCGCTGCCCCAATATTCGACGAGCGGCTTGAGCTTCTCGAGCTGTATGCCCTGGGATTGATCAGTCACCGTCTCGCGGTCGGGCCAGCGCGTCTCCTGGATACGGCGGCGCAGTCGGGTGAGTTCCTCCTCGGGCACCTCGACGCTGAACGGCCTTATGGAGGTGTCTTCGGCTGCCTGGGGGCTCCCTGCAAGTACGGGCGGCAGCGCACCGCCAACGGCGACAACCAGGAACCAAAGCGTGACTGCCGCAAGCGTCGTGAAAAGCCTTCTCATCGCATTTCCCCTCGTTTGATCGGTGAACTACTCGGGATAGGTCTCGGCACCCTCCGGCGGCGCCTTCTGGTACAGGATGAATGCGAGGGGGTTGCCGGCTTCGCTCGTTACATCGCTGCGCAGGCCCGCCACCTCTCCGGCCACGCCGCTGGTATATTCCGCAACCACCTCGCCGAAGCTGTTGCGTTGGATGCATATCTTCTGTCCGGCTTCGACCTTGTCGTTGAGCTTGACCAGATGCTCGACGAACCCGCCCTGCGTCGCGAGGATCGGAAACGCACTGTTGCCGACAAAGACGCCCGCGTCCTTGCCGGTGCGTCCCATTGGGCCGGCAAGGATGCCATGATGCTTGAGAACATTCATCGTGCCTTCCACGAACTGGGCGATCAATTCGAGATCCAGGACCCGCGCAGCGCCAACCTCCGGGCAGAAAGACGGGATGCCCGCGTCTACAAACGCGTTGTGCAGCACGCCGGGATAGGTGTGATTGTCGAAAATCTGCGCGACGGGATAAAGCTCAACGATTGCCTTGATCTCGGGTACATCCATGCTGGCAATATTGAAAGCCGAAACCTCGAAACCGGTTGTCCCGGTGTGGAAGTCGATAGCGACGTCGGCGTTGGGTCGAAGAAGCCGGTTGAACAGCAGTCCGGCGTGCCGGCTGGTCGGGGTGACACCATTCTCGTTTCCGGGCCATTCCCGATTCATGTCGATGAGATCGATGCCCCGGCCCGAATTCGGCCATCGCCGCTGCATGGCCTCGATCGCCGGGCCGGACACGTCAGTGACCCCCATCACCGTGCCGGACATTTCGCGCGGATCGAGCTGGTTCATCACGGTCTGGACCGTGTGCACCGAACTCATCTCGTCGCCATGGACGCCGCTGACCAGCACGACCCGCTTGCCCGGCTTTGCGCCCTTGGCGACGATCACAGAGGCATACCGCTGCTGGCCCGTTGGCATCTGTACACCCTGAAAATACAACAGATGCTTCTTGCCGGGTTCGAGGTCGTTGACGTCGAGTGTACTGACAACTTTCTTTCCCTGCACCACATCGCCAGTATAGACGGTTGCCTGCGAAGCGGGTGCCGCTGCGTCCTGGGCATTCGCGGCACCAGCGTTGATAGCGAAGGCCGCCGACACGCCGACCGTGGCAATGGATGCGATCATGAAGTCGCGGCGATCGAGGCCTTCTATAGGCTTGTCCGACATGATGGAGGTCCTTTGTGAAATTCAGGTTGGAAATAACGGCATTGACGTCGGCCACAAGGTTTCCGGCGACACGCCTGAACGTCTTCATGCAAATCCCGGGGCATAGACAGCTACCGCAGGCGTGACCGTTTCTTGTAGCGCTCGTCCTTGCCGGCCCAGCGGCAGCGCTGCATTGCATGACAATCTGGATGCTCTACAATGCTTGAAGCAGTTGAACGCGCGGCAGGCGCAAACAGCAAGTACGTAACGGTTAAGTTGCGACTACCAACACACGAATCCGCCATCCACGACGAGATCGATACCAGTTACGAATGACGAAGCGCGGCTTGAAAGAAATACGGCAGGACCGACCATTTCTTCAGGTGCCGCAAGGCGGCCCATGGGGGTGTCCCGTTCGAATATTTTCACCTGATCCGCGACTTCAGCCCGCCGGTTCATCGGCGTCAGCGTGTAGCCCGGGCTTATCGAATTGACCCGGACACCGCGGTCGATCCATTCCATTGCCAAGCTTTTTGACAGGTGGATAACCGCGGCCTTGGATGAGTTGTAGTCGGCTTGTTTCAAGTCACGATTGACTATCGAACCTGACATTGAAGCAATGTTGATGATGGAGCCCCTCTTCCGGGGAAGCATTACGCGTGCCTGCGCCTGGCAGGACAAAAAAACACCCGTTACATTTACATCATAAACGCGTTGCCAGTTCTCCAGTGGAAGCGTCTCGGCATCGCCGCCGGCGCCGATACCTGCGTTATTGACAGCAATCCCCAAAGAGCCAAGCTCCTTTTCCGTCAAATCGACCGCTTCCATTAGGTCCGCGGCAGAGGTTACGGAGCCTTCGAATGTTAAGGCTCGGCGGCCAAGAGCGCGAATCCTATCCGCTGTTCCATTCAAACCGCCGCTTGAGAGATGGCCAAAACAGGCTACGTCGGCCCCGGCCTCGGCCAAACCAATCGCGATAGCCTGGCCGATGCCACTGCCCGAGCCCGTCACCATCGCAACCTGTCCCTTAAGGTCGAACAATTCCATCGATCTCTTCCCTCCCGTAAAGAATCCCGTTTTCGGCGATAGCTCACCTGAACTATAATCTACACGGAAAAAAGTCGCGTCGCTGATCTAACGTGCCGTGTCTCAGAAACTCCGATCAACGTATTGAATGACCGGGTCGCAGCTTGACAACGGACCCGCCGACTTCGTGGGCGATGTGTCCGAGCAAGCAGACAAAACGTCTCATGATCTCGCAAGCAGAGGCCGTGGCAGCACTCATCCTCGAAGCGGCAGGCTTGGGGCCCAAAGGGCTGATCAGGGGCTACACGCTCAGATGAGTCCCAGGTAGCCTTTCCGCAAAAACCCCGTACATTGCTACCCTGGGGATACCACGGTTGTAGCGGTTTCGCTGTGCTCGCCGCTTTCAGCGCGCGACAACTCACCGAACGAACCGTCTGGCGGGAGACATGTATGGTGTTGGGAATTCTTATCGGTGCCATTTTCGTCGGCGCAACGATTGCGCTCACCCTCGCCTGTTATTTTCTCATGCGCTGGATGAGTGGCAATGAGCACGAGAGCCATGAAAGGGACCTCGCAAGTTCAGTCGTCTTCCGAGTCTCTGCCATGCACGGGCTGATCCTGGCGCTGGTCTTTGCGCAGGAAATGTTCAGCTATCAGCAACTCCGGCTGCAGACCGCTACCGAGGCCAATGCCATCGCCGACATCTATTTCGATGCCGGGCGCTATGGCGACACCGAGAAGGTGAATATTCAGAAGGAGCTCTCCGACTATGTCCGCGTCGTCATCGAAAAGGAGTGGCGTGGACTGGGCGAGACCAACCGGCTTTCGCCGGAAGCCTGGGCACAGTGGGATGAATCCTATCGCGCGATACTTGATCTGGTGCCCACCAACCCGCGCCAGCAAAGCTTGCGCGGTCACATGCTCGACCGGATCTATCTTGTCTCGGAAAGCCGCACCAAGCGCGAGAGCACAGTTGCCGATGCCCTCAACGGGATATTCTGGTTCGCCGCCATTTCCGGGGTGATCTTCATCGCGGTAGCCTATTATTCTTATCCGCCGACGCACCGCAATATCATTCTGATCTCGCTTTTCGGCGCCTATACCGGCGTTATCCTGTTTCTGATCTACGCCTTCTCCAACCCCTACATCCAGCCGGCGGAACTCAGCCCCGGTCCGTTCCTGCGGCTGCTGGAACAGATCGCCGCCTTGCCGCCGCCAGGCCAGACCGCGCCGCAGTGATTCAGTGGCGTCTGCTTTCATCGCGCGCCCTGTTGCTGGTGCGCAGGCTGCAGTCGTAGTAGCCGGAGGCACAGGAGCGTGCCGGGTTCATGAAATAATTCTCCACGCGCTGCCAGCTATTGCTCGCGCTGCTACCCGTGCTGCTGCAGCCGGCAGGCAAGGAAAGGGCCACAAGGACGGCAAGCTTGACGATTCGCATCTCTGTCTCCTCCTGTGCGGTTCGGTTCAGCACCGCCTTAGCACGGTGACCGCGCTTTGACATCCGCTTTGCCGCGGTCCCAATGGCTATCTCCCTTGTGGGAGAGAAAGGATTTCCCTGGATCTAGCCTCTTTGCTAAATCCAGGGAAAATCCAAGTGAGGGGGTAGCTCAGTGAGGCAAATCCCTCTCTGGCAATTTTAGCACTTAGCGAGGGCTAAGATGCTGAAAACCCTTTCTCCCGACAAGGCGGGCGATAAACGCCACACCCTCAGAAATCCTCCGCCTCGGGGATCCGGCCAAATGCGATCTTGGAGCCGATATAATTCCCCGGCCCATTGGTCAAACCGAGATTGAGCGCCTTCGAACCGTGCTGCACGCGTATCTTGTCGAGAACGTCCGACACACGCTCCCACTGGCCGCGCTGATTCACGCTTGTCCGCGTATCGAAAAGGTCCCGGCTCGCCTCCTCTTCCGACGAAAGATCGTGCAGCACCACGGTCACCGAGCTGATATTGCGCATCTCACCTTGCGCTATCATCTTCGCGTGCAAATCATTGAGGCACTTGAGAAAAGTGTGGTCGTCGCGCGCCGGGCGGAACTGGCCCTCCAGCGTCACGCGGCTGTCGCGCCGAACGCCGACAGTGTAGCTCATGGCGCCCGCGCGATAATGCGAGCGGCGCAGGCGTCGAGCGGCGCTCAAGCTCAGAAGCCTTGCGCATTGCAACACCTTTTCCGGCGCACGCCAGTCGGGCGGCAGGTTGCGGCCGTGGCCGAACATGCGCTTGACCGTGTCCGCTTTTTCCACCGCGTAACCATGCAGCGCCGCGACGAAGCGCTCACCCTCGACGCTGTTCCAGATGGCGCGGGCATGTTTAGGTGCGAGGCTCCACAGACCGGCAATGTCGCTCACGCCGGCCTCGCTCAAGCGCGTCTCCATGCCCTTGGAAATCCCCGGCAAATCGCGCAGCCCCAGATCGAGCAGCCGACCGGGCAAGTCCTCGTGATCCAGACGCACGAAACCGTCCGGCTTCTCCATCTCCGCTGCGATCTTGGCGAGCAACTCGTTGACTGAAATGCCGATCGAACAGGTAAGGACCGGACCTATCTCGCCATGCAAGGCCCGCTTGATACGCGCCGCAAGGCCGGGCGCGTCACGTGCTTCCGATTGCAAGAGGTTGCAAGCCACCTCGTCTATGGAGCGGACGGCGGCGATTGGCACGCAGCGCTCGATCGTCTCGAGTATACGATTATGCAACTTTACGTATACGTCCGGTCGTGCCTCGACAAAGACGATATCGGGACATTTTTCCCTGGCCTCCTTCACCGACGTGCCTGTCTTGACACCGAAGGGCTTCGCCTGGCGGCTCGCGGCGATGACACTCGTATGAGGCGAGTCAAGCGGCACAACTGCAACCGGACGTCCTCGCAGCGCCGGATCGAGCTGTTGCTCGGCGCTTGCAAAGAAGCTGTCGAAATCCAGATACAGTTTCTCGGTATGGGTCGGTTTACGCATTTTCAAAGTTCTCATCTGAGAACAAAACTAGAACATGGATAGCGGAAAATTGGAACAGGATTTTTGGGAAATGAGGATAAGTTTCTCCAATTCTTGCACAAGAATGTCCCGATCTCGCACAAGAATGGCCGGTAATCTGCGATTTTCAAAGTGCTTTGGCAGCGTCCAGGATGCGAAATTGCGTGCTTGTCGACCCGTTCCAATGGTTGAGCGCAAGGTTCCCAGCCACGTGCAGCGACTGGCCGAGTTCCCGGAAAAGGAAGTCTCCGAGCGGACTTCCGACGGCCCGGAACGCTATCGCGTTGATGCGTTTGCCATCCGCGCCTTCCAGCGTGACCTTCACATGGCTCGTGCCGACAGTCCTCGCGTCTACGAGCCTGTGATGCGGCAGAACCAGCACTGGCTGGGGGTGCCCGGATCCGAAAGGACCCGCCCTTTCCATGGTTTCGTAGAGCGGAACCGTAGCGCCGGCAGCGCTCAGCGCGCCGTCTATGGCAAGGGATGCGTTGCCGCGCAGATGACCGACCATTTCACTGGCGCTTTCCTCGAAAAACGCCCGCAAAGCGCCCATTTTACTGCGTTCTACGGTGATTCCCGCTGCCATCGCATGACCGCCGCCCTTGATCAGGAGTCCCTGTTCTACGGCGCTCCGTACCAGTTTTCCAAGGTCGAAACCGTTGATCGAGCGGCCGGAGCCGCTGCCCGTTCCACTGGCGTTGAATGCGATGGCGAAGGTCGGGCGGCGCGTCCTCTCTTTCAGCCGCGCCGCAATCAACCCGACGATGCCGGGGTGCCACTCGTCATTGGCGGTCACCAGAATGGCCGGTCCGGTCGCCGTCGAAAGCTCCGCCATTGCCTCCGCTTCCGCCTGTTCCAGCATGATCGTTTCCATCGCCTGGCGTTCCTGGTTCAGCCGGTCGAGCTCTTCGGCAATGCGCATCGCCTCGTTCGGATCATCCAGCGTCAGTAGCCTGGCGCCGAGCCCCGCATCGCCGATCCGCCCGCCAGCATTGATGCGTGGACCGACTAAGTATGCGAAATGAAAGGCATTTAGCGGCTCACCGATGCGCGATACCCGGGCCAGCGCCGCAAGTCCGGCGTTCTGCTGGGCTCGCGCAACGAGGATACCTTTCACCACGAAAGCACGGTTGAGCTCCTTCAGCGGCACCACATCGCACACGGTGGCAAGGGCCACGAGGTCGAGTAACGACAAGAGGTCCGGACCCGGTCCAACTGTGCCTGCGTGCTGTTCGCGCAGCACCCGCGAAATCTGCACCAACGTCAGGAATACGACGCCAGCGGCGCATAGATGACCTTGTCCTGACAAGTCGTCCTCACGATTGGGATTGACCACCGCGTGCGCCGCTTCGGGCAATTCGCCGCCGACCTGATGATGATCTAGCACCACCACATCGGCACCGGCGTCTCTGGCCGCCACGATTGCCGCTGCGCTATTGGTACCGCAGTCCACGGTCACGATCAGGGACGCCTGCCCCGCCAGTTCCTGCATGGCAGCAGGATTGGGGCCGTAGCCTTCGAAAATCCGGTCAGGGATGTAAATCCGGTTGGCAATGCCATAGTGGCCGAGAAAGCGCGACAGGATCGCAGAAGAACAGGCGCCATCGACATCATAATCGCCGAAGATAGCGACCTTTTCCCGATTCGCGACTGCCTTGGCAATGCGTTCCGCCGCCTTGCTCATGTCGGTCAGCGACTCGGGGTCAGGCATCAGGCTCTTGATCGTCGGCTCCATGAAGGCCGAGGCGTCATCCAGACCGACGCCCCTTCCCGCCAGGACCCGTGTTACCAGATCGGGGAAACCGTGGTTCTGAGCCATGGCGAGCGCTACATTGGCCTCGCGTTGGCCAAGCCGGTCGATCCATCTCAGACCAGTTGCGGATTGTTCAACGCCGAGAAAAAGCCGTTCAGCTATCATCGCTCCGGTTAATCATTCGGCGGCAATGATTGCAATCCTCCGAAGGGCCTATCCAACGGCATTTGCTGCAAACGCTCAGTTTCCGGGCGATAGAGCGAGAGCACTCACCGTGGAAGCGACTGACGACGCGAAGTCCGTAAGCTGGCGATCAACGACCTCCTTGGAACTCAGCCTGTAATTGATGACGGGCTGGATAAGCAGGTATCTTCCGAGGACGCCTGTGGCGCAAACCAGGAAGTCGTCTTTCTTCTGCGGATCATCGGAACTGACGCAGGCCATGGCGCGGTTGCCATAGCTCACATTCGTCCGCTGCGCTATCTGGCCGGGCTGGGTGCTGTGATACTGAAAAGCCTGGTCGAGAAGGCTGCGCACGACGGGGTCGTCTGGCCCATCCCTGACCGGATAGATGCCGGGCACGTTGCTTGCCCTGACGCCGTTGATCGACACGATCGCGCGTGCATCGACGCCGCCATATTCGACGGTCGCGCTGAAGTTCTGGGGATCGCTGTTGCGGCTGATGACGGTGAATGGACCGGATGTGTCGGGCAAGCTATTCAGAATATCCCCGGAGCGATAGCCTTGAATGAGATCAGGGTCTACCTCCTGCGCATGCGACGCCGGGATCTGGACCAGACCCAAAACCCCTGACAATGCGCAACTGGCTATTCTTCGTTGCATATTCATGGCTGTTCCGACTGAATAAATCCCTCTGAAACCAAAATAGCAAAAATACTGTCGTTCCAATAGGGTACAGCAGCATTTGTCAGTAAACAGGATTAAAAAAGCTGCCGGTCTTTGAACCGGCAGCTTGGATGCTCCAGGTCGTCCGGAACGATTTTCCTATTGGAACTTCGCCATATCCTGATGTTTTGCCTTGATCTCCCGGACCGTTTGGGAATGAGACCGCATGACCACCGTATGGGTCTCGATGTAATCCCGGGCGAATTTCACACCGGATAACAGGTTGCCATCCGTAACGCCCGTTGCGGCAAACAGCACATCGCCCTTTGCCATCTCTTCCATGGTGTAGATCTTCTTCGGATTGCTTATACCCATCTTGGCGGCGCGGGCAATCTTGTCGTCGCTGTTCAACTGCAGGCGGCCTTGCATCTGACCACCGATGCAACGCAATGCAGCAGCCGCAAGTACGCCCTCCGGTGCACCACCGATGCCGATATAGATGTCGATGCCGGTTTCGTCAGGATCGGTCGTGTGGATGACGCCAGCCACGTCGCCATCGCCGATCAGGCGGATGGCGGCGCCGGTTGCGCGCACTTCCTCGATCAGCCGGGCATGACGGGGACGATCCATGATGCAGGCGGTGATTTCATTGACTGGCACGCCCTTGGCCTTGGCCACAGCCATGATGTTCTCGATGGCAGGCGCGTCCAGATTGATGATCCCGGCAGGGTAGCCGGGTCCCACGGCGATTTTTTCCATGTAAACATCGGGTGCGTAGAGAAGGTTACCCTTTTCGGCAATGGCAATAACGGCGAGCGAATTGGGCAGGTTCTTGGCGCAAATGGTTGTGCCTTCCAGCGGATCGAGCGCGATATCGACTTCCGGTCCGTTGCGTGTACCGACTTCCTCGCCAATGTAGAGCATCGGCGCTTCGTCGCGCTCGCCCTCGCCGATTACGACTGTGCCTGATATCGGCAGGCGATTGAGTTCCTGGCGCATCGCATCAACCGCCGCCTGATCCGCTGCCATCTCATCGCCGCGCCCCCGCAATCGCGCCGCGGCAACGGCTGCCCGCTCGGTTACGCGCACGAGTTCGAGCGTCAAAATGCGGTCGAGACCTGCTTCGTTGTGGTCGGAAGTTTTGAGCATAGTAATCCCTGCGTTGGTGTGGACGTGCCGCATTCCGGATGAATGCGACCTTCCATAGCATTGCTATGCAAACCTTTTGTCAAAGTCGAAACGCAGCGGCAAGAGCAGACGGCCAAGAAAACCGCCTCGTCAAAAAAGCTAATCGATTAAACGCTATAGCTGGTGTTTTCCTGGTGTTCAGCCGGCTCGTTCAATCCGGATCATCTGCGGGTTGTCGGTCGCATGCCCGTCCTTGACGATGCCTTCGAGCGCCTTCTTCACAGCTGCCTCGGTCGTTTCGTGCGTCACGAGAATAACCGTCTTGGTCGCTTCGGGTTGGTCGGTCGCGCTCTGTCGCTGAACGATGGACTCCAGCGAAATGTCGTTATCGGCCATGCGTTTGGCGATAGCAGCGAAAACACCTGCGCGGTCATGAACGGTGAGGCGGATAAAGTAACCGCCCTCATGTGCACGCATCTTGGCGCGCTTGTAAGGCGCGAGCGCCCTGGCCGGCGTTCCAAATACCGGCCCATGCTGAAAGCCTGGGCGGCTTTTGGCAATGTCCGCCAGATCTCCTATCACAGCCGAGGCAGTCGCAGCGCCGCCCGCGCCTGGACCGGACAGTAGAAGCTCCCCCAGGAGATCTGTCTCGATCGCGACGGCATTGGTGACGCCATGCACCTGCGCGATCACGGATTCGACCGGAACCATCGTTGGATGTACGCGCTGTTCGATGCCACTCTCGGTCTTGAGCGCGACGCCCAAAAGCTTGATGCGGTAGCCAAGTTCATCGGCCGCTTTAATGTCGGCGAGCGAGATATTGCTTATGCCTTCGAGATAGATATCGTCCGCACTGATTTGCGTACCGAAGGCAAGGCTGGTCAGGATCGCGAGCTTGTGAGCTGTGTCATTGCCTTCGATGTCGAACGTCGGATCAGCCTCCGCGTAGCCGAGGCGCTGGGCATCGGCGAGACAATCCTCGAACGAGATCCCCTCGTCCCACATGCGCGTCAGGATATAATTGCAGGTGCCGTTCATGATGCCATAGACCCGTGAAACCGTATTGCCGGTAAGGGACTCGCGTAGTGCCTTGATCACTGGAATACCTCCAGCGACTGCCGCTTCGAAGTTCAGAAGAACACCCTTGTCTTCGGCGATTCTCGCGAGCGAGACACCATGCTTGGCGAGAAGCGCCTTATTGGCCGTGACAACGTGACGGCCCGACCGCAAAGCGGCCTCGACCGAGGCTCGTGCCGAGCCCTCGTCCCCGCCGATGAGTTCAATAAAGACATCGATATCGTTGGACTTTGCCAGCGCCACAGGATCGTCGAACCAGGTTGCATACGAGAAATCCACGCCGCGATCTCGATTTTTATCGCGTGCCGACACGGCAGTCAGAATGATTTCCTTGCCGCACTGGCGGGTGAGCATTTCACCCTTGTCGCTCAATATTTTCAGAACCGAGGCACCAACAGTCCCCAGTCCGGCGATTCCCACGCGCAGCGCTTCACTCATTATTCAAATCCCTGAGTTCATTGAGACGGCGCCGGGAGGCGCCGCTAATTTCAGTGCCAGCACTGCCGCTTGGAACTCGTTTGAAAGTCGCCGCGGCGAGTCAGGTGGCGTGATTTTCGGGATCCGGAGCGCAGCGTACATAAAGTACGTGAGCACCGGAAGCACAGAAAATCGCGTCAGATGGCTGCCGCAGTAGAGTTTCAACACGGGTTCTTAGCGGTGCGCATTCAACGAAATGACGTTATGCAATTTCTCTTCCGCGGTTGAAAGAAACCGCTTCAGATTGCGGGCTGCCTGACGGATGCGGTGTTCATTCTCGACCAGCGCGACGCGGATAAAGTCGTCGCCATGTTCGCCGAAGCCAATGCCAGGCGCGACCGCGACATCGGCATGTTCGATCAATAGCTTGGAGAACTCCAGCGAACCGAGGCTGCGGAACTTCTCCGGGATCGGTGCCCAGGCAAACATCGTCGCCGCAGGTGCGGGTATATCCCAGCCGGCACGGCCAAAGCTCTCCACCAGAACGTCGCGCCGATGCTTGTAGATGTTGCGCACCTCCGCAATATCCGAACCATCACCATTCAGCGCTGCGGCAGCGGCCACCTGGATCGGAGTGAACGCGCCATAGTCGAGATAGGATTTCACACGGGTCAGTGCCGAAATCAGCCGTTCGTTGCCAACCGCGAAACCCATCCGCCATCCGGGCATCGAGAAGGTCTTGGACATCGAGGTGAATTCAACCGCGACATCTATCGCACCGGGAACCTGCAGGACGGAGGGAGGCGGCGCATCGTCGAAATAGATTTCCGAATAGGCCAGATCCGAGAGAATGATGATTTCATTCTTGCGCGCAAAAGCCACCACGTCCTTGTAGAAATCCAGCGATGCAACATGGGCGGTCGGATTGGAGGGATAGTTAAGAATGAGCGCCAGAGGCTTGGGAATGGAATGACGAACGCCGCGCTCCAACGCTGGAATGAACTGGTCATCGGGCATCGCCGGAATCGAGCGGACCACACCGCCTGACATGATGAAGCCGAAAGCATGGATAGGATAGGTAGGGTCCGGGCAAAGCACCACATCGCCCGGCGCGGTGATGGCCTGCGCCATGTTGGCGAACCCTTCTTTGGAGCCAAGCGTCGCCACGACCTGCGTATCGGGGTTGAGCTTCACCCCGAAGCGGCGGTCGTAATAGGCTGCCTGCGCGCGGCGCAAACCCGGGATACCCTTCGAGGAGGAGTACCGATGGGTGCGGGGATCCTGAACGGCCTCGCACAACTTGTCCACTATACCCTGTGGTGTCGGCAAATCCGGATTACCCATTCCGAGATCGATAATATCCGCCCCCGCCGCTCGCGCGCTCGCCTTCAGGCGATTAACCTGTTCAAAAACATAAGGTGGCAGGCGGCGAACTTTATGAAATTCTTCCATAGGGCTGGGTCCGGTTGAAAAGGGTTTGGAGCAATGGCTTCATATGGCGTGCGCTATACACTCAAACGCTACACTGGTCGAGCAATCATTGCGCGTAACTGGAAGGATAGCTCAGGATCTGGGGGCGTAGATTTGCCATTCCGCATAGTCGGCGCGACCGTGCAAGCCGCAAGATTACTGGGGCGTGGACGACGATTTTCCCTCGATTTCCTTCAGATCGGCTTCCTGCTGTTTCTTCAAGAGTTGCAATTCGGCCTGCCTGCGAGCGGCGACGGCTGGATCGGATGAGGGTCCGGCCTGTCCGGATTTGGCGACAGAAGTTCTTGAACGCAGCGCATCTTTCTCTTCTGGCGTGAACTGCGTCGTCTCACCTTTTGGATCGGGCGTGAAATGGGGATAGGTGCCAGTATTCACCGGACCCGTCAGCGGCGAGTTGGACATGGGTGCCGTCTGCTGACTGGCGCAGGCACCGAGGCTGGCAATGAGAATGGCGCCACCAGACAAGCGCATAATGTTTTTGACCGAAATGCTCATTATGTGTCCTGACTGCGAAAATCGTTTCATCATTGTCGTAACAATTGCACTTTAGAGGGATAGCACCGATTTGTGATATGATGTCAATATCGTGCATCGACGGGAGAAGCGACTGTATGGACAATCAGGGCGACAAGAGCGGCAAAACCCCCAACCTTGATAATTATGTAGTCAAGGACCCGGAGGCCTTTGCACGCAATGTCGCGCACATGATTGAACAGGCCGGCAAGGCGGCTTCCGCCTGGGTCGAACCGCGCGAGAAAGGCCTGAAGCGCGACACGCTCGCCGACCCTGTCACGGACGTGGTGAAGACACTCTCCAAGGTTTCCGAATATTGGCTTTCCGAGCCTGCCAGGGCGCTTGAAGCACAAACCAAGCTTTTCTCGAGCTACATGGTGATCTGGTCGAACTCCATTCGCCGCATAAGCGGTGAAGAAGTGGAGGACGTCGTGAAGCCCGACAAGGGTGACAAGCGCTTCGCTGATGAGGACTGGGGCAAGAACGCTTTCTTCGATTTTCTCAAGCAGGCTTATCTCGTTACTGCTCGCTGGGCGGGTGATCTCGTCGAAAATGCGGAAGGGCTGGACGATCACACGCGGCACAAGGCTGCGTTCTACGTCAAGCAGATCACCACCGCGGCATCGCCGAGCAATTTCCTGCTGACCAACCCGGAGCTCTACAAGGAAACAGTTGCGAGCAACGGCGAGAACCTGGTTCGGGGTATGAAGATGCTGGCCGAAGACATTGTCGCCGGCGGCGGCGACCTTCGCCTGCGTCAGTCCGATCTTACGAAGTTTTCGCTCGGGGAAAATGTCGCTACCACCCCCGGCAAGGTTGTCGGCCGCAGCGAAGTCGCGGAAATCATTCAGTATGAGCCAACGACTAAGGAGGTTTTCAGGCGCCCTCTCCTGATCTGCCCGCCATGGATCAATAAATTCTACATCCTCGACCTGAATCCGGAGAAGTCCTTCATCAAATGGGCGGTCGACCACGGCCACACGGTTTTTGTCATATCATGGGTCAATCCCGATCAGCGGCACGCCACCAAGGACTGGAGCGCCTATATCAACGAGGGCCTGCGCTTCGGGATGGACACCGTTGAAAAGGCCACCGGAGAAAAATCAATCAACGCCATCGGATATTGCGTTGGCGGAACCCTGCTGAGCGCAGCACTGGCGCTATTCGCCAAAGAAGGCGACGAACGGATCAAGAGCGCGACGCTTTTCACGACGCAAGTGGATTTTACCCATGCCGGCGACCTCAAGGTCTTTGTTGACGAAGACCAGATCCAGGCGCTGGAAAAGGCCATGTCGGCGGAAGGCTATCTGGACGGGACGCGCATGGCGACGGCGTTCAACATGCTACGCTCCGGCGACCTGATCTGGCCCTACGTGGTCAACAATTACATGCGTGGGCGCGATCCCGTGCCGTTTGACCTGCTTTACTGGAACGCCGATGGCACCAGAATGAGCGCGGCGAATCACTCCTACTACTTGCGCAACTGTTATCTCGACAACAACCTGGTCCGGGGAATGATGAAGCTTGCCGGAGAGAACCTCTCCCTCGCAGACGTAAAAATCCCGATCTACAATCTGGCCGCCAAGGAAGACCACATCGCTCCCGCGTTGTCGGTCTTCGAAGGCTGCCGCTATTTCGGCGGTGACGTGACCTATGTCTTGTCGGGCTCCGGCCATATCGCAGGCGTCGTCAACCCTCCAGCCAAGAACAAGTATCAGTATTGGACCGGCGGCAAGCCAAACAGTGCATTCGACGAATGGCTGGCGAAAGCGGCAGAACATCCAGGCTCCTGGTGGAAACACTGGGGGAAGTGGATCGAAGCGCAGGATCCAGAGCGCGTGCCGGCGCGCCGGCCTGGTGAAAACAACATCGAAATACTCGCAGAAGCGCCGGGAAACTATGTTCGCGTCAGAGTTTAAGGCACGTGCAAGAGCGGGTGGAAAGACTTGAAGACCATGGCGAGAAAGTGGCCTATCACGTTTTCGCCTCATTCTAGCTATACTGGAGAGCTTGTGCGAACAGTGAAAACTCATTAACTCTGGCGATTCTCGACCGGTGTTATTCGCACTTCAATAGAACTTCGCGAGCTTTCTGCTCTTACAAAAGCGGACCGGACTACCACTACAGGACCGGAAAAGACGAGACGGGGGAATCGTTGAAATTACTGCCAGCTTCTGTTTCAGCCCTGCGGGCAAGTACGATCGCGTGCGTCATCGTACTATCCGCCGTTGCGGCTACATCGTGTACATCGACAGTCTCAAGCCCCGGCGTCACCGCGGCTTTGACGCCAGAGGGCGATGCTAAGCAGACAGCCGAAAACAACATGCCATCGAGCGAAACGCAGACAGTGAGCCCAGAGGCTCTGGCCTTGGCAGGCAGTACCGAAACAAATGCACTTCAGGCAATCAATGCGGCGGCCACAGCTGCGGATGGCAAAGCCGTTCAAGTAGCAGACGCGACTACGCCCACCACGCGTCAACAACCTGCCGCCGAGGCAAAACCAGCGGTCAAGACGTCTCTGTTCGGGTCGAGCACTCTAGCAACGACTGAAGAAACACAAGTAGCAAGCGCTGCAGCCGTCGCCGCACCGCAGGTAAGAACATCGCTGTTTGGCCGTTCCGCAAAAGCAGAGCCTGCCCCTGCGCCAGAGGCACCGGCGAGTGAAACGCCGTCCGCCAGCGCCACGGCTACCAAGTCGGAAACCGCCACATCTGCTCAAACTGCAGACGCCGATACATCGGCAGAAACGACGCGGCCGGCTGGTGCGGCAAAAAGCAATGGCGCACTCGTGCGGCTGTTCTCCAACAATCTTTCGAAGCCGGCCGGCAAGCGGCTCGTTGCCGTGATCGAACCCAAATCGCAACCCAAGCTTCGTGCGGTCGATACGCCTGTCCAGACGGCGTCGGCACCCCCGGCAGCAAGTACCTTCGCCGGCCAGACGCAATATGTGTCGTCGCTTCCCGGTGTCAGGCCCAATGCCGGCATCCAGATCATGCAGCGCGATAGTCTTTATGACGACGATGACGTCGAGGCCGCTGCTGCGCCCGTCATTCTTGCCTCTGCCGCAGGTCTGGCGCGGCTTGCGCCGAACGGCCTCAAAGTGCAACGCGAGAGCGTCCAGGTCGCATGCCTTAAACCGCAGCTGGTAGGCATCCTGAAAGCGATCGAACGCAGATACGGCAAGGCGGTCATTGTGACGTCCGGCTATCGCAGCCCGCCTTACAACCGGCTCGTCAACGGCGCCAAGGCGTCGCTGCACATGTCCTGTGCTGCCGCCGATATACAGATTCCCGGGATATCCAAGTGGGAACTCGCCAATTTTGCCCGGTCCATGCCCGGGCGTGGCGGCGTGGGCACCTATTGTCATACCGAATCGGTACATGTCGACATCGGGCCCACCAGGGATTGGAACTGGCGCTGTTCGCGCAGGGCAGGCTGAGCAACCAAAAATCTTGACCGCTGCCGCGGCACATGCAAATGCCGCGAGCGGTACAAACTGCACTTTTTCGGAAAAAGAATGCTTTAGGGGTTGCGGCGCAAAAACTGTTTCACTATAAGCCGCTTAACCGAGCGGCGCCCATCGTCTAGCGGTTAGGACGGCGCCCTTTCACGGCGCAAACAGGGGTTCGATTCCCCTTGGGCGTACCATCGGAACTACTTGTTTTTCTTGACAATTTGACTGCTTCCCATTTGATGATTTGGCGCTTGTCCAAATTCTGTCCAAATGCGCGATCGCGCCGTAGAACAATTCTGACAGCCTCTGAAACTTACGTATCTATTGTGGTATAAGATTTCAAACCGGGGGGTATCATGAATTGGCGCAAGGGTTTTTTTCGAGCTTGGATCGCCTTTTCAGTGGTATGGGCCGCATCCTTTGTCTTGATCATGTACCCCGAAATCAATCAACCTCATGCTGATATTTCCACCACGGGTTATCTCATAAATCCCAACACACAGGAACTTGGAACCTTTGAGGTTACGTCAAAGGAATACCCACTCCTAGTCAGAGACAAGAATGCTGGCAAATTGCAGGTGGTAAAAATGGAGGGGCTAAGTTGGGCTGAAATCTACGTACCCTTTGGCAGCACCACAGATACAATCAACACGTATGTCGACCGTATTCATCCCATCGCAATGGCAGAAGAAAAGAACGCCGCCGAAGCAAAACGTTGGCGTAACGTCACAGACACCATTGCCATGTCGCTGAGCATACCGATAGCAGTCCTTCTGATCGGTTTAGCGCTAGGATGGGTCGTAAATGGATTCCGATCCCGCGCGTAGAGGGCATTGCACATGGCAGAGCTAGTAAATACAGCGCCAAGATTCGACGTGATTTTGAGTTCGGAAGTCCGACCAGCAAATAAATCCGTCGCCGTATTAATGGGCACAGGAGATAAAAAGAGATTTGGTCTTGAGTTTGCGGCGTCGGTTGTCCCTGCATTGATTACAGTTCTCACGGGCATGATGGGCAAGCTAATGCCAGCAATACCGGAAGACGAGCGCCCGAATCCTCAGGTTTTGGATACGAAGAGCATAACTCTGGCGATGAATGATGAAGGGGGCGTCGGTTTGATTCTTTCCTTCGAGGGTGACTTTAGCATTACCTTGGCGATGCCCACCGGTGACCTACCGGCACTGCGGCAAATGATTGACGAAGCGATCGGCCTCACCGACAAAAAAGCGAAGCACTAACTCGTCTTCCAACGTCGGTTAATCAAGGAGAATTAAAAGAATGCTGGACAACAGTGAAAACGGAAAGGAAACGCCAAAATTTACAACTGGATACAACGAAGAGTTCTCTAACATCGACCTTCTGCTCAAGAATTCAAAGTCGTCAAAACTAGGGGTCGATATTTTCTGCTTATCTTGGATCAAAGCAGAGAGGCAAATGCGAAAACTTTTTATGTGTTTGGCCTATCAGTCGGACCTAATCAGTGCACTAGATAGTCCTACCGAGAAAACGCTCATGGAAGATCATTTAAGGAGCGCACGCGTGTATCTTGGAGGTTTCCGCGTTGGTATTGAAGACTTGTCAGGCCTTACCTTGCAAGCTCTGGTCGGGCCAAATTATAACAACCTCAACCGAGCCATCGAAAATGGAAAAACGCTACGAGACAAGGTTTTCCATGGCCAGATTTCCGACAGCCGCTACGACACCCAACAGCTAATTAACCTAGCAGATGAAATACGGCAGTGGTGCCAAAATTTAGCTGTAAGCGCGCATGAGCAAATTGGATACGATGGTTTTGAAGACAAGGCACTCAGAAAGTTGAATAAAGTAGCTTTCAATGACCTTTCGTCTAGAAAGGTAGGTGATCTAGAGGGCTTCAAAAACTATCTGAGAGGCTTAAAAGACTATAGGTGATAACGTCTGCCGGGGGGATAGCACATGAATACAACGCGTTTGCGTGAGATCGTAGATTTTCTGATCTCGAAAGAAGCTGAAGACCAAATCCAACAACTGCTAACTGATCTTTATAATGCTCTGACAAACTTGGTTAGCTCTCCGACAGACGCGTCGTTTCAGCAGTCCTATACGTCTGCAATGGACTCGTTGTCTAACGCTTTAAGAAGATTGGAAGAGGATATTCAACCGGCGCAGAAAAAGCAGCTGCAAGAAATAAATGCGCTCAAATATTTTCTCATTGGACCTGGCAAAAGAAACTAGCGATCTAATAGCCGTTAATCCTGCCGCACCGGCTGTCGCATTAAATCACCTGAAAGCCCTTTTGGCCGAGCGTGAATCTTACCTCAATCGACTTCAGCAGATTCAAGATGACTTTGTTGTCTTGGGGATCGAGTCACATGAGCTAACGGATGGAAATCCGGAAATAGGTTTTCTTCTCCCTCGAACTCTTTTTGATAATGAATTGTCTAATCTTATACGCGAGTTAAGTGCGGTACAGAGTATCATCCGCGCCTTTTCAGAATTAACCACAGGTTCAGCCGAACCGATCGAAGTGAAACAAATTTCCACATCAGATCCGCTCTTTTTTTTCGGACTAGCACAGGAAACAATTATTGTCATTGGTGCTGCTGTGACGTGGGCGCTTAACACTTGGAAACAAGTGGAACAAATCCGAAAGCTACGTTCTGATGCCGCAAAAATTGCGGCGTTGGATGACGGAAATATTCAAGGTCAGCTGGAAGAGAAAATTAAGACGTTTATCGCCGCCGAGATCACGTCTCAAACGGAAAAGCTGGTCGGAGACCTTAAGGAGACGCCTCGAAAAAACGAGCAACGCAACCATGTTCATTGGGCATTGGAAGCCATATTGTCGAGGGTCGAGCGAGGATGGGCAATCGAGATCAAGATGATCCCTCCTACAACAACAACGCTCGCTGACGGAGAGACTCTGTCTGAATCAGAAGGGAAGCTGAAGCTGTGGGAGATAGCATCCCAACTATCGTTTCCTCCCATGGATGGCCCCCCAATCACACAACTTCCGCCGCCGTCCCTTCCTGAGCGCACGAATACTGCTAGACAGGAGCGCGCTCCACGGCGAAAAATCAAAGACTGAAGCGAAAGGTTGGTCTAAACAACGTTCAGTAGTTCCCACGCATCTTTGAACAATCCAAGATTACGCTTGAGCAATCGGCGTTGGGTGCCCCATCGGCTTTCCACGGATTCAATTTCTTGGCTCGGAATAATGAAAGTTTCAGGATAGGTTTGAAGGTTCGCTAATTGATCATTGTATATGACAGCTACAATGAAATGATTTTGGATTGGTACAACGTTATTGATGATGACCGACGAAAAACCTTTGACCGCCTTAACATCGATGGTCGCCGCCGCACCGGTGGAAGAAATGATTCTGATATCGATCGATTTTCGGTTACCAAAAGTTATGTAAGCTTCAAATCCCATCCTATAAAGCTGCGAAAGAACGAAATATTCTGCTGCAACGCCAGTGTTATACGCTGAAGGCCTGCCACCGATGGGGGCGATCATTTCCATGGTCGTCCTTTTTTCACCATTGATCATTCCAACCACCGATAGGCAAACCCAAGTGCTCTGCTAGATATCTTTGGAGGGTTGTTGTCAGCACCAACCATGGAGCCGACACTAGCACCATGTCGTCCACTCTATCGCAACTCGGCAGCCTTCTTATGCCCCAGTAAGCATCAATCAACGGTTTGCGGTAAACCTCAAAAGCCTCAGTTATAGCCCTACTTTCAAAATCAATTTGCCTATGGGCCTCCGCTCGCCAACTCTCAGGGTCGGCTGAATATGGATACAAGGGAGGAGATGCACTCGCGCGGATTTCGCCCTTCACCTTATTCCAATCTGAGATGAGCGACTTGAGGCTGGCAATGCAGTCCTGCTCATTAGGGTTCAGTACTTCCTGCGTCTTCTCCAAGCTAGCGGCGTTCACGTTGCCCGATATATCGATAGACGCTACGGGGCACAGCGCTCCGACTATGCTAACAACAATGTCATCTTTCAGTATGGGCCCTTCCTTGGGAACAAGAACAATCCTTACTTCACATTGATCCTTATATAGAAGGCTCTTTTGAAATGGGTTGCCCGGGGAAATCTTCAGATCTGTTCTGAAGTCGTGCTCAACTTCATCCTCATAAGTCACGTGTTTTGCGTCGACCACAAACAGTTCAGAGACGGGCTTACCTAAACAAATCCCATGAGACAGTATTAGCTGTACCAACGCGTCAGGGTCCAATATCTCCACGCAACCGTCATAGCTAAAGTCACCACGCTTGGGATCACTCATACTTGAGCAAAGCGCGGACAGGTCGCCATGCGAGAAGCAAAACGCAAAGCAGTCGAACTCCTCGATTATGCAAGTTTCCGAGACGCTCACGTTTGTTGCTTGACCATCAATCCTGATATGACCGCTTGCCGACAGCGCGTCTGCAAGCTCTGAGTTCGGCTCATCGCCTATGACCACGTTGATGACGGTGGTCTGCACTCCCTCATTCTTATCGCCTATCCACTGGTCCCCAGTGATGGCCTCCATCAGCCGATACTTCTTCAACCTGCCAAACTTGAAGCTGCCTTCAAGGAGGTAATGCACCGCTGCCTTGTCCAAGAATTTGTAGAAGCCCACCATTTGATCAGCCTAGCCGGTGACGGATGCATTCTGCAAGTTAGGAAATTCACAAAAACCATCCACCATCCAAACGCGGCAACCGAACGATATCGCGCAATCGTGCGATCTTGACGCCGGTCCGCGCTGACTGAAACGTAGGCGATATGCCACGTGCCAATGCTTCCGCCGACACAATCACAGGTGACCGGCCGCGACAGGCATTGCCGATATCGTTCGCCCGATCGGAAGCGTCCAGACGCTCCAGGATTTTGGCAATAGCCATCGCGTGACTCACGTATTCCGTTTCTAACGCCGCGCGGACTGCGTCACGCTTTGCGCGTGCCCGTTCGTATTCTGGCTCGACCGGGCACGCGCGTGATACTTTGAAATGATGATGCGCGGTCGCCATTTCAGGCGTCCTCTTCTGGTATCAGCTTCGGACCGCTTACCTCCTTGATCACAAGGTCAGGGTGTGACCGTGCAGCCTTCGCACCACCTTCCGAAAGCGTGACAACCTTGGTCTCGCCGACCATTATGATAATCGCGCGGTCTTGAGCATCATATAGACGATGGGGACCGTTGCCCTTGTTGGTGACCTCGAACGTCAACGGCAAATCGCCATCTGTTGGAACTGCTGCAACAGGTGCACTGATGCCAATCGCGGCGAAAAACTCGATTGCCGCTTCGATGAAGGCGACAGGAAAATTACCCTGCGTAGTATCGACTTCGAATTCACCCTTTGCCGCCACAGCAACAAGCCTTTGCCGGTTCCGCTGTGCATCTGCGACGAAGTTGTAAATGTCGATGAGGCGCGGCTGAATGGTTTCATTAAATCGTCCAGCCAAGTTGGAACGTTCGACAAGCGCCGATTGATAATCCTTTTGCAAAGCTGGCAACGCCGCTTTCTTGGCGGCAAGCTTCTGTTCAAGGATGACAAGCGCTTTCTTGTTGCGCTCCAAATCCATCTCCAGATGCGGAATCAGTCGCTGTGCGTCGGATACCGCGACTTCCCATTCGAGAGGATCGGTCGCTGTCTTTCTCGCATCGGCAAGAAGCTTTTCAGCGCGTTCGGTGATGGCTTTCTGTTCGGCGACCAGCTTCGTCAGTGTTGTAATATTCGGACGCGACTGACCTGTGAGTGCCGCCTGAATGTGATTTGTCATCATGTTCATCTTAGGAACCCCTTTTCATTTTGTTGTATGCGGTGTCCTGACGTGCACGGCCGTCTTTGGCGTCGACGAACACTGGTGTCGAAATGTGGCCGTTGTCCGGAGCATATGCGTCACGATCAATCATGCGTTGGCGTGCCGCTGCCATGCGCTGACGCGCATCACGCAGCATCGTGTCTGTGATATCCATTGGTTTAGTTCCCTGTGGTTGAATTGATCTGATGAGCGGTCCATCATGTACTGTTCGATTATCTCTGAATTGAAGGGGAACGGTTATAGAGTACCCGTCACGCATCGCAGTTGTGCCCGGCAATAATGCCTCAGTTTCGTCGCATGACGTGCCGTCTCTTCGCTTATAGATCATTGTTCTTCACCTCGGTGTTCTTGATGAACGTTCGAACGCTTCGACGTACTAGAGTTGAAATGTCGCCCCCTATGACGGCAACGGCGTCAAGATAAAGACAATATTCCGCTTCGGTTAGTTTGACAGTGATAGTGTGTCCGGTTTTCATACGAACAGCTTACTTGGTAATACTGAGGAGTCAACGGCATGTTCGCGTATATAATCCGCATTTGTTGCTGGTTATAGGAGTGTATAGCAATATACATCAACTTTTACTTTAATCTCCCCACGCGTCGATGTTGTAGGTCATACGACGCTTGGTTGTCAGGCTGACTACACCGGCGAGGCTGTTCGCTAAGTCGTCGTGCTGACCCGGTGCGTGGTCGATAATGTCTTTTCCCCTGCCCGTGCGACGTTCAAGGTTCGCGATCTGGTTCACCATCTTTTCGTTGTCCACCAACGAAATTTGACCGGAATTCAGGACCGGCAATAGATCGCGATAAAGGTCGGATCGCACCAGTTCGGACAGATCGTACGCGATACCACGTTTGCGAAACTGTTCACGAGGCCATTCACCGGCGTATCGATCACCTGTGACGCGTGCGACGTGATACAGCTTCAGGAGGTCGCAGAAGTCATCAACGACAGCTTCCGGTGAGAATGGAGGCTTGCGCTCACGAACGGCGTCAATGATCGTTCTGTCGCCTTCCCTGTGACCGACAGCCAACGTCATGCTGTCTACACTACCGCCGGACGGATCGACGAAGGCACGATAGGTGTTGGTGCTGATGTAGCCACGTTCTATCACACCACGATCAACACATGCCTGGACGACTTCAAGCGGAACGAATGCTTCAAGATCAGAACGGAATTCACCGCCATATTCCGCAGACGCAGCGGCCGGGTCATCTTGGTATGCTTCATCGATGTACGATTGACGAACGACGGGGTTCATTTCCTTCGTCGAAGCTTTCCAGACCAGATGACGACTGTCGTCCTTAGCATAATGCCGTTTGTAATTGTTCCACAGCACGCCACGTTTGGCGTACGGTGATGACATGGCGATCATGAGTGAGTTCGGTATCGTCGCCATACCGGGACGCAACGCGGCGATGATTTCACTGTCGGGATTTGCAGACGCTTCGTCCGAACGCCAAAACGCTATCTCATCACAGAGGACCGCTGCGAACGTGTAACCACGGGTCGCACGGAACGATGCAGTGCCGACTTCGATACGCGTCGCATTGGATAGGTCGAAACCTTCCGTCGTTTGGTTCGTGACCATGGCCTTGAGCATGGGTATGCCGTTCAGCATCGCACCGATGTAGCGCATGATGACCCGTGCCTGACGACGATCAGCCGCGATGATCATCACGGTCGCGCGTTCACCCGGTGCGAGGTACTGATGGTATTCGTGGAACGCGGCGAGATAGACGGCTGTGAGTGCCGATATGAACGACTTGCCACCACGACGACCGACCACCAACGTCACGTCATTGAATTGACCTGTGGGTAAAGTGGTGCGGCCAGTATGGTGCTGATAGATCGTTACCTCATGAGGTAACATCGGAAGACCGAATGTCGCCTTTAGGAAGACGAACCACCGTTCATAGGTCGACGGGTCTTTGAACCACCTCTTGAAGAGCTTAGGATCGTTGCACGCGGTTAGAATATCCATCGTGGTCAACCCTTAATATAGGTCTGAAGGTCGACGAGGTCTTTCGCCTTGCGTTCCAATCCTAGCGTGTCCAGCACGCGACGCAGGACGTTGACCGTAGCGTTGTAAGACTGCATGTCGGCCTTCTGTCCTGAAAGGTAAGCCATCTCGAAATCCTCACACACCGCTGACAAGACAGCGGCACGTTGGACAAGGATGCGTTGCGCCTCCGATAGTGCGTCATGTCCGCCAAGGTCTGATGTAATGGAGTTCAAGAGCGCACGGACATTGCGTGCGGTCGTGGTACGACCGTCCAATTGGTCGATGCGCAACAAGGACGCCTTTGGACCGCGTGGTTTGGGTGGTAGAATGGGAGGCAATCGGACGGTGTCGGACATAGATTTACCGGGTAGTTTTCGTCTAAAAATGCCCTTAATTGGACAGGATATTAGACAGATAGCAGAAAGCTCAACCTAAGTCGTTGTATATGTTACTGTAAGTTCCTGTATATTGCTGTCGTTATCGCCTTGTCGGAGCGTCAACGCCAATTTTCGACACGACTCTGAAGGCGGTCGGACGGAAAAATACGCGAAAAGTTGGGTTTAATTTTTAGAGTTTCGAACCGTATCGATGACGTCTCGAATTCACCACTGTTGACCATCACAGAACAGGGCATTTGACGCTTCTGACGCTTTTGACCCGATTTTGTAATGACCTTCTATATGTATAATACGCGGGTGACACGTATATGGAGGATCAATTTGAAAACCTGTCAAATGCGTCAAATGCGTCATGGATACAAAAACCCCGCACGAAGCGGGGCACATTTGTCAGAATGGATTGGCACCCGGTGGTGATCCATTAAACGCCTCATCAAATCTCCTTTGCGAGACTGGTTCTATTAACCTCAATCCAGTGAACCCCCTTGATCCACCTTCCGACCGCGCTTGTCTGAAGCCGTGGTCCGTTGTCGATTTAGAAAACATTATCTGACTGACGACCTGTTCACCGGTTTGTTCGGCCCATCGTTTCCAATCAGCGTACAGGTCTGATGACTTCTCGAAGCTGTTGACGTCACGGACACAACGATCACTGATCCATGCTTCGTATGCGTCTTCACTGTCGAGATATTCCGTCGTCGCCTTTCTGAACATCACAGGAGCACTCAAACCTTCGCGCTGCCATGCTAGACAACCTTCGATAGCCCATCGCAGTATACCGGACCATTCAACACGCAACCTGTCGCTTAGTTCAGGATCGCGTTCGTGCGCTGGTATCGTCACGTCGAACGGCCAAAGGTGAATGCGCCGACGCAACGCTTCGTCAACGTCGCGGAATCCTGGACGATGATTGCCAACCAACAACAGCTTAAATTGCGGGGTGTACGTGAAGTAATCCTGTCGCATGAACTGTGCGGTGATCGGGTCACCACCAGTGATAGTCTTGATCCGGCTTTCTGCCCATTTCTTACCGCTTTCCGTCTCGCTTGCGGTGACAAGACGTGCACCGTGAAGCATCGCGAGTTCAGCTGAGTGACGATTGCCTGACGTCGCCTCAAAAGTCGCCATGGAAGCGATTTTGGCGTAATCTCCAAGAATGCCCGTCAGGACATTCAACAGGACTGACTTGCCGTTCCCGCCTGTCCCATGACCGAAGAACAACGCATGTTCTTTCGTGCTTCCCGTCAGACAATACCCAAAGGCACGTTGGACGTAGGACAACATGGTGACGTCACCGGCAAACGTGCGATGCAGGAATGCCAACCACACAGGGCAATGAACGACAGACGATGGTCCGACAGCGGTGATCTTCGTCAAGTAATGCTCCGGATCGTGGGGCTTCAACAGACCAGTACGAAGGTCGACCACACCGTCAGGAGTATTCAACAGCATGGTGTCGGCGTCCCATTGATCGACCAACGCGGCAATCCTGCGATCAGCACGCGCTAGAATTTCAACCGACGTTATGGTGTTTTTCGATTCAAGCTTGCGGTACAAGGATGAAGACGCTTCAAGCTTCGAGGCGAATTCGTTGCAGATCGATCTTGCCAGATGCGATGCAAGTAATGTGTGCTCGGTTTCCCATCGCTGACCGTCGAACTGCAACCACGATCCCCACTTGGCCACATACCGCAACCGCGCGCCGAACCGTTCGACAAGTATTAGATGCTATTGAAGACTCCGTCGCGGCTGACGCTTCGTTGGCAGCGATCGGAACTATCACATCACCGTCAAGCGCAACCACAGTGGCGCATTCGATCGGCGGCGTGTTATGCACCTGTTTGCAACCCTTGCAGGCGAACTCTATCGAGTCGCGCCGGTAGTCTTCACGCTTCAGCCACTTGTCACGGACCAACGCGGACCGACGGAATATCCTGTCCATTCGTTCGGCGTCACAGCCGGTCCAGAACGCCAAGTGACCCAACAACGCGGCGTCGGCACTGGACCGGTCAAACGCATCACCTGAAGGCGATGGAAAGAGTTTTGACAGTACCGCTAGATTTCCCTCGAACAACTGTCCCGGCGTCGCTGTAGCGCCAAACATGGCGTTCATCGAACCACGTGACGAACACAGTCGGCGAATCAATTCGTCGTCGTCAGTTGGTCCGGTGTAATCCGGTCGCGGACCGCTGGTGTCGTACGTGTCAGGTTCGTCAGGTGCGCGTTCAGGAACCACGGACAGGATCAACCCCGTTGTGTCGGCGAACGGTCCCGTGAAGCCTTGACCCAATGCCATGAACCGCTTTTGCGTATAGAATTCCAACCAGTTCTTGCCGCGTAGTTCCTTGCCGAATTTGTTCCGCCGGTTCGACGTCAACAACTGGTCGCACTTGCCGACAAGGTGCATTCCCTTTCCAGACTGTGAGACTTCCGCCGCCGCACCGGCCGCGACAAACTGTTGATAGAGCGTAACGGCTTCCGGTATCCACTGACCGTCCGCACCGATCGCGTCGTCAATGTCGAACAGATAGTAAGGGTCTTTTGCCGTCAGGACGAAACCGACATTCTGACTTGCGGCAACCGCTTCGTCGTATGACTTCCAATTCAGTTCATGGTGCGGGTCGATCGAACGGCCGGTTTGCGGGTTGAATGGGACTTTCCGACCGCGGCCGGTCAGATCGTCCGTGACCATCCTCCAGTTCACGAACTGACGAAGATCGAAGATTGTCTTGCTCATCACGCGCCGCCTACGATCAAGAGGATCGTCATGGCAAACGGCAGATATTGCGCGAAAAGCGCAATGGTGGTATCTAAATACCGCATATCGAAAGCTCCGCATATTTATGGAAACCAGCCGTGACGGGCTGGTTTTTCCGTTTAAGATCGGTGTTGCGTTCCGTCGTCTTGCGGTTTGGTGTCTTTTATCTCAGGCGGCGTTTTCACGCTCGCGACGCCATTCATTGACGGCGTCGATAGCGATCAATGTGCGACCGCCAACTTGCATCACTTTGGGAGCAAGACCCTTCTTACGCCAATTATAGAACGTGGGTTCGCTGATCCCGAAGGCCTTACAAAACTCTTTGATACTGTAGACTTGAGATTGAATGTTCATGGTGTCGTCATCCTTTCCGTTGTTCGTAAGATGACGATGAAGCAAATTAGAGTGATGGTCATTGGAAAAGAAATGGACGTTATTTCTTTCCCCGAAGCTTCTGTTTCTGACGGTAGTGCTTCCACAAGGTCTTAACTTGATTCTCGCGACCTGCACCGGTCGCCACACTCAAAGCCGCCTGACGTGGTGTGATACCGTCCTCGTCCACTAACCGTCGCATAGCGTGCAACTGATTGTTCACAGTCGCCTTACGCCACGGTGGATTTATTGGCACACGTCCTTTCTGACCGGTAACGGTCAGCAACACGTCCATGATGTGCCAAATCTCACTGGTCGGGCTATTATCAAAATCCTCCTTTTCCCATAGGCGTTTCATCCGTGCCGCTTGGCCAGGATCGGGACTTTTTTTCAACGCGATCATGTTTTCGACCACTTTCATCTGATCAATAATCTGGCGTTCATCATCGGTCAATTCGCGCGGTTTCGGTTCGACGTAAGTTCCCGCATCGACTAGGCCGTCTATGCGCCGCAACGCTTCAGCAAGGTCGGCGCGATGACCGGGATAGAACTCTTCAGTCAGGCTAAGCGCTTCCGCCTCGATATCCATTTCCGACCGTGTGGCGATCAGCCAGTCGATATCGTACCAACTGTACCTCATGCGTTCACACCAAACGTCGGGGCACCGGTACGGATAGCATCGGCAAAGTGATCTTTTGACATGTGTCCGTAGTGCTTTTCGACCATACGTGTGTCAGCGTGACCAAGGTTCTTTGCAACGACCAGAAGCGGGACACCGTTCATCACAGCGAGTGACGCCCATGTGTGACGCAGGATATGGAAACTAATCGCCGGTGTGATCTTGGCACGTTCACACGCTTCAGCGATCGGCCGCATTTGGTGCGAGTCCTTCCAAGTTCCCTCACCCGCTTTCGACAACAGAATGTCGCGTGCGTGTTTTCCGTCCGTCAGCGATTTGAAGAACGTCACGCCTTCGTCAGGCAGCACGATGTGACGCGATTTCCCGCTTTTGGATTTGGCGATTGAAAGCGTTCCGGTGTCAGGGTTGAAATCCGAAACAACCAAGCGTGCAAGTTCCGAATACCGCGCGCCTGTCTGCAACGCAGCAATGACAAGGTTCTTGAAATCACCTTCACAGGCGTCAATCAGTGCCTTTGACTCTTTGGTTGTCAGGTAGCGAATACGCGCGACCTCGACCGCTTCAAATGGTTCGACACGACGCCAAGCGACGTCGCTGGAAAGCTTGCTATCTTTGAAGGCGTGGTTCAATGCGGCTTTCAACACAGTCAAGGTACGGTTCGACGTAGCGCGACGACGACGGATCGCCTCTTCATCGTTAGGCACCGTGCCGAACTTCTGTTCCTCACCCTTCCGTGTCCGACGGCGCGTCGGTTGCTTCGCAAGATCGCGATGCCATTTCTTGATTTGATCGGCGGTTAGTTTTTCTGCGACGATCTTCCCCAAGACAGGCTTTATCAGCACTTCAATTCGGTTCTTGCTGTCCGATACGGATTTACCTTTTTCTGTGCGTTCTTCCAGATAGTCGTCGAGTGCATCGCTAACTGTGTAGGGACCGACTCGTTTTGAGGCATTAGGATTTTGGCGATTGGTTGCAGTCGTGCGGACAAAGTCACAAGCCTGATCGAAATCGAGGATCGTTTTGCCGTTGGCGTCCTCAACATCGTCCGGCAACTGGTCAAGTGTTTCGACCACATACGCACCGTCCAACATGTACCGCATGACCCATTTACCAACGTCGGATTTATCGCGTCGATATCCTAGATGGATTCCTGATTTCACGTTGTGGTAGTGCGGCTTTCCCCGTCGTTCCAACTTGTCACGAGCGGTGCTGCTATCCAGTTTTGAGTTTTTTGCGCGCCTTGCCATTGTGTGCCCCGTGTCCAATCTTTGTCCAATATACTGCCTTGGAGTGAGTTAGACAAGCATAGAGCGCGTTGCGCATTCAATATTGTTTCTAAAGATGATTTTCCTCTAAACCACTCTTAGAAGCTGTAAATATGTCGCCCTTTCACGGCGCAAACAGGGGTTCGATTCCCCTTGGGCGTACCAGGTTTTTCAAGCACCTCATTCAGTTGACCACTCCGTGCAGTGCCTTTCAGGCAAGCACCGTAGCGCCACCCACGATGGTAGTGCACCTGTCGTTATGACTTAACTCCTCCACAAATTCTCCGGCAAGTTCGAACCTCCACCAGAAGAGGTAAGGCTCATCCTATGGTGCATATTTTAAAGAATTAATCTACGCCTATTGCAGTACACTTCAAGCACTTATCTAGGGACTTCCCTATATTTCAATATAATGTACGATGATACATAGTAATCTTTGAGTGAAACGGCGTAACGCGAACAACAAGGAGAAAACTATGTCATCAGAGCCAGAAAAACCCTTGCCATCCAGCCGGGCAAGGCGTCACTTCCTAGGAGTGGTACTTGCCACAGGCGGTCGAGTTGCGGCGCTGAGTGCCGCGGCAACGGCGCTTCACTCGCTACCGGCGCAAGCCATGGGCAACAAATGGTGGAACAGACCCGGTGGCGACAAGGGTTCCGGTGATGGCGATGGCGGGAATTGCTTCCTGCGCGGCACGTCGATCAGGACCCCGGAAGGCGAGACCCGCATCGAAGATCTCAAGATCGGCGATCTGGTTGAAACCGTGCGCGGGCAAGCCGTCGCAATCAAGTGGATCGGTCGCCGCACCTACACGATAGCCGGTCCTTCCGTGAGTGAGAACATCACGCCGATTCGTATTGCACGCCACGCGCTAGATGACAAAACACCTGAAAAAGACCTTTACCTTTCCCCCAACCACGCACTCTTGATCGACGGCGTCCTGATCCGGGTGAAGGAACTTGTCAACGGCATGTCGATTACGCGCACCCTTCCCGCGGGGCAGAAGAATGTCGAGTATTTCCACGTCGTGTTGGATAAACATGAGGTGATCTTCGCCGAAGGCGCTCCCGCCGAGAGCTTCCTGATGCGGGAAAGCAACCACGAGGCTTTCGAAAATTTCGCCGAGTATGAACGGCTATATCCCGCCCATTCCCGCACGCCAATGGCCCCTTTCGCGCCATTCGCCGGCTACGAGAGCGGACGGGAGCATCTGAAGGCGCTGCTGCTTCTTGGTGTATCGCCATTTATTCAACTGCGCGATCCGATCCAGGACGCTTACAAGCGGATTGCAACGCGCGCCGCACAGCCTGTCAGTTGATTTGATGTGAGGAGCAACACAGGCTATGCGCGCAAGTGCATAGCCTTAGAACTGAAACGGCCGACTCCTTGAGAGCCGGCCGCTTTTGATTCGTTCGGGATGTTTAGCCTGGCGCCGGCTTTGCAGGCTCGGGCGTTGCCGGTGCTGGAGCCGGAGTTGCTGGCTCTGGCGTCGTTGCCGGTGCGGTCGTGCCTTCTGAGGGTTTGTTGTCGCACGCTGCAAGGCCCAATGCAGCGAGGACAGCAAGCGGTAGGATAAACTTGAATTTCATCACGTCTCCTCCTGATGAGTTTCGTCCCTCCAAATAGCATGTGATACTCTTGCTCATTAGAACAGGGCGGTTTTTTCAAGCTTTGTCACCACGTGTTAGACAAAGTTATGCGACCCGAATCAGTACCTGACCTATTATTGAGGAACTGCCACAGGTATCTGGGCAGCAGGGACCGGTTTCAACCTCCAGACTGGCCCCGAATTCTCCCACCCCAGAGCAACTTCAACCTGCCTTTCAAAGGCAGGTTTTTTTATCAGCTATGCAGCCCCAATATTGTCGCTCTCCATCAGGTCGTCTAAAGCCTCAGCATGATATTCGCTTCGCCTCTCATCACTGGCCGGCTCGTTCAGCGGTACAAGCGTTTTCTCGCTGATATCGTTCTGGATGACGGCAGCCCGATCACCAGTTCTGTTCCCAATACCGGATCGATGCTGGGCCTGACGGATCCGGGAATCAGAGTGTGGCTGTCGCATTCGGACGGGCTGAAACGCAAATACCCACACACCTTGCAGCTGGTCGAGGCGCAAGGAACCATGGTCGGGATCAATACCGGCTTGCCGAACCGCATCGCCGAAGAAGCCATCCTTTCGGGCCTGCTGCCCTCCTTGCGCGGCTACGCGGAGTTGAGGCGCGAACAAAGATACGGCTCGAATTCGCGCATCGACATCCTGCTGCGAGGCACTGAGCGCCCGGACGCCTATGTGGAGGTCAAGAACGTGCATTTTTCAAGGTCCCCCGGTTTAGCAGAATTTCCGGATTCTCCGACCGCACGGGGCGCAAAACACCTGGAAGAGCTTGGCAACATGATCGAAAACGGTCATCGTGGTATCATGCTTTATGTCATTCAGCGTGGAGACTGCGAACGTTTAAGGATTTGCGGCGATTTGGACCCTGTTTATGCGGCGGCGTTCGAACGTGCAATGCGGCGCGGGGTTGAAGCTTATGCTGTAAAATGCCACATCACACCCGAGGGTATCGCCGCGATCAGCACGATGCCGATTATCGATTGACACCGGAAAGAACATGGTAAGCTATCTCGACGCGCAGAGTGCGCCCCTGAAAAATACGGGGCAAATCAGGCTTCACAGCCCGGAAGGGTTTGAAGCCATGCGCAAGGCTTGCCTGCTGACGGCAAATTGCCTGGATGAACTCGCGTCTATCGTTGCGCCGGGCGTTACGACCAATGCTATCGACCGCTTTGTCTTCGAGTTCGGCGCTGACCATGGTGCCCTGCCCGCAACGCTCAATTATCGGGGCTATACCAAGTCTAGCTGCACGTCGATCAATCACGTTGTCTGCCATGGCATTCCCGACGACAAGCCACTTCGGGAAGGTGACATCGTCAATATTGACGTGACCTACATTGTCGATGGCTGGCACGGAGATTCCAGCCGGATGTACCCGATTGGTGAAATCAAGCGTGCTGCCGAGCGACTGATGGAAGTTACCCATGAAAGCCTCATGCGCGGTATCGCGGCGGTGCGGCCTGGCGTGCGAACCGGCGCTATCGGTGCAGCCATCCAGACCTATGCGGAATCGGAGCGCTGCTCTGTGGTGCGAGACTTCTGCGGCCATGGCGTCGGTCAACTCTTCCACGATGCGCCGAACATCTTGCATTACGGCACGTCTAACGAAGGGGTCGAGTTGCGCGAAGGTATGATCTTCACCATCGAGCCGATGATCAATCTCGGCCGGCCGCACGTGAAGGTCCTCGCAGATGGCTGGACGGCCGTGACACGCGATCGCTCGCTGAGCGCGCAATATGAACACACGGTTGGTGTAACCAGGGACGGTTGTGAAATCTTCACCCTTTCGCCAGCCGGTTTGTTCGCCCCTGGCCTGAAATTCGAATAGGGACGGAACGCGCATGAGCGAAGAAAAGCCAGAACCGACTTTCTTCCTCAACGAAACCTCCCAAAAACTTTCAACGAAACAACCCACCGTTGCGACCGATGGTGTTATCCGCAACGCGGAGCAGAAGAACGAACCCGACGAAGAGACACCCCACTACCTTGGCCATCGCGAGCGCATGAAGGAACGCTTCCAGAATGTCGGCCATGCGGGTTTCGCCGATTACGAGATGCTGGAGATGCTGCTTTATCGATCGATAAGGCAAGGTGATACCAAGCCCTTGGCCAAGGCCCTGATGGCGCGTTTTGGCTCGCTTGCGGAAATATTGGGGGCTCCGGAACATCTTCTGCGCGAGGTAAAGGGGTGCGGCCCGGCTGTGACATTCGACCTGAAGCTCGTTGCCGCACTGACTCACCGCGTGATCCGTAGCGACATACGTGAAAAGACAGTGCTAAGCTCTTGGAGCAAGGTGATGGACTATTGCGTCGCGGCAATGGCCTACGAGCCACGCGAGCAGTTCCGCATCCTCTTCCTTGACAAGAAGAATGCCCTGATCGCCGACGAGGTGCAACAGGTCGGCACGGTCGACCACACGCCGGTTTACCCGCGCGAGGTTATTGCCCGGGCGCTGCAGCTTGCGGCAAGCGCCATCATTTTGGCGCACAATCATCCTTCCGGTGATCCGACGCCATCCAAAGCCGATATCGACATGACCAAGACGATCGCGAATATCGGTGCGCAGATGGGAATCGTCGTGCATGACCACATCATCATCGGCAAGAACGGTCATGCCAGTCTCAAGGGATTGAAGCTTTTCTAGCTGTACCGCAAAGCCGATCGAACGCGGTGCCGGTCTCTGCTACGTGCGGGTTCAATCCCGATCATTGAGTTGGAGCAGTTGACTAACGGCATCCGCAACAAAAAAGGCCGCTCGAAGCGGCCTTTTTCAGATCATTGATTGAAGCTTATGCCTCGTCGTCGGTCTTCTTCTTGGCGGCCTTTTTCGGCGCTGCCTTCTTGGCAGGCTTCTTGGCTTCGTCCGACTTGCCGTCGGCCTCGTCGTCGGCCATCAGCGCTTCCTTGGTCACTTTCTTGTCAGTGACGTTGATATTCGACAGAAGGTGGTCGACCACCTTTTCCTCGAATATCGGAGCGCGCAGGTTGTTGACTGCTTCCGGCGTCTTGCGGAAGAACTCATAGATCTGCTGTTCCTGGCCCGGATACTGACGAACCTGATCGTAAACCGCTCGCTGCAATTCCTCTTCGGTCACTTCAATACCGGCCTTGTTGCCGATCTCGGAAAGAACCAGACCGAGACGGACACGGCGCTCGGCGAGCTTGCGATATTCGTCGCGAGCCTCTTCTTCTGTCGTGTCCTCGTCTTCGAACGTCTTGCCGGCTTCCTGCAGGTCATGGCCGATCTGCGCCCAAATGTTGTTGAACTCGGCGTTAACGAGACGTTCCGGCGACTCGAACTGGTATTCGCTGTCGAGCGCGTCCAGAATCTGGCGCTTCACCTTTTGACGGGTAAACTTGCCATACTGGCTTTCGATCTGCTCGCGGATAACCTGGCGCAGACGGTCGGCGCTTTCGATGCCGAGCTTCTTGGCGGTCTCGTCATTGATTTCGAGTGCGCCAGGCTTGGCAACTTCCTTGACGGTCACATCGAAGGTCGCATCCTTGCCCGCTAGATGCGCGGCCTGGTATTCTGCAGGAAACGTAACCTTGATCTGTTTTTCATCGCCGGCCTTGGAGCCGATCAGCTGATCTTCGAAGCCCGGGATGAACTGTCCGGAACCAAGAACCAGCGTCGCGTCGGTGTCAGCACCGCCATCAAAGGGAACGCCATCGACCTTGCCGACGTAGTCCATGGTGATGCGGTCGCCGCTTTCAGACTTGCCCTTCTTCGTTTCGAAGGTCTGGGCAGAACTTGCAACGCGCTTGACCTGCTCCTCGACTTCCTCGTCGGAAACGTCGACCACTTCGCGCGTAACGCTGATCTTCGACGTGTCCTTCAGCTCGATGGCAGGCAGAACCTCGTAGTTGAGCGAGAATTCGAAATCGGCCTGGCCGCTCAGGACCTTGTCGGCTTCCTTCTCGTCTTCAGTCATGACCACTTCTGGCTGGGTCGCGGATTTTTCGTTGCGCTCGGCAAGAATGGTGCGTGAAGAATCACTCAGGATCTCGTTGACGACTTCGGCCATGAACGACTTGCCATACATCTTGCGCAGGTGGCTCATCGGCACTTTGCCCGGCCGGAAACCATTGATGCGCGCTTTTGCGCTGGCGCCTTGGAGGCGTTCGGAAAGCTTCGCTTCCAGATCCTTGGCCGGAACAACGACCTTGATCTCGCGCTTCAGCCCTTCATTGAGCGTTTCAGTAACCTGCATGTCAAACCTTCACTTTTTTAACATTGGTCCCGCCGTTGCCGGCTCGTTAGCCTCATTGCGGGAGAAAAACTGCTGCCATTGTGGCTTCTGGTGCGGATGGAGCGAGCAATGCCCTGCCATCCACGTTGATTTTATTGCTTTATCTCTAACTCAACCTTCAATTCGCGGCACATATTGTAGCACAGAATGTGACACAAAGTTGCGGAAGAAATTGCACCCTAACCGACTGGTCGCTCCCTTTACTTGCCTTATGGGTAAAAATCAATGGTAGCTTCGCACGGGACGAAATTGGATTTTGCCTGCCAATTGCCACCTGCGATTGCAGGGTGACAACCAAATCGAACTGTGCAAATCTGCCTTCCTCGGGGTTGTGAGACAGATTGACTATGGCGGCGTCTTGTCTGAAAGGCGCCATATGTGCATCGCGTCGAAGCTCTCCGGTTGACTTGCAACAACAGATGAATCGTCCGCGGGGACATGGCTTCGAGCTTTTCAAATCGATTGAGGGCATCTATCTCCGCATGGCCTGGAAGTCTCACTGCTATGGAGTCCCGCCCTTGTCACGAGCGTTGATTACAGCATTCAAGCTAGGTTTTACTGCCGCTGTCCTATCAGCATCTGCGGCACTCGCCCAGGAAGCGGCTGCGCCGCCCCCGCCGCCCACCGTGACGGTTGCAAAGCCGGTTGTGCGCGATGTGGTGGATAGCGACGAATTCATTGGAAGATTCGAAGCAGTCGACCAGGTCGCTGTCCGTTCCCGTGTGGATGGCTATCTGGATTCGGTTCATTTCACCGATGGCGCACTGGTGAAGAAGGGCGATCCGCTATTCACCATCGACCAGCGGCCATTTGTGACTGCGCTCGACCAGGCAAAATCGGCGCTCGAGGTGGCCAGGACAACGCTCACCTACGCGGAAGCGCAGTTCAAGCGCACTGAATCGCTCACCGGCAGCGGCACGCTATCCGTGTCGACGCTGGACGACCAGCGGCGTGCCTATTTGGCCGGTCAAGCGAACGTAGTTGGTGCTCAGGCAGCGGTAGACGGCGCCCAGCTCAATCTCACCTATACGCAAATCACTGCGCCTCAAGCAGGCCGTATCGGGCGACGCCTGATTTCGGTTGGAAACCTGGTCAACGCAAATGATACGATCCTGACCACGATCGTATCGCTCGATCCGATCGATTTCTATTTCGACGTCGACGAGCGCAACCTGCTTGCCTATGCGAAGACAGCGCGGGAGAATGGGAAGAACCTGCAGGAGGGCGGCGGCGGACTTGAGGTAACGGTCCGCCTCGCGGATTCAAACGAGCCGCCGTTCAAGGGCAAGCTCGATTTCGCCGAAAACCGCCTCGACGAGGCAACGGGAACGATGCGCGTCCGTGCGCGCTTTCCCAACCCCAACTTCGTTCTGCAACCCGGTCTCTTCGGCCGCGTCGATGTAGCCGCGTCGAATAAATACAAGGGCATCCTCGTGCCTGACGAGGCTGTCGGTTCGGACCAGAACGAAAGAGTAGTCTATGTGGTCGGCGAAGATGGCACTGTGAGCACGAAACCGGTTCGCCCGGGGCCCAAGCTCTACGGTTATCGCGTCATTCGAGAAGGTCTGAACGGCGATGAGACAATCGTCGTCAACGGACTGATGCGCGTTCGTCCCGGTATCAAGGTCAATCCCGAACTCGTGCAGCTTCCGCAGGAAGCGCCGACGACGGAGGCCAGTCAATGAGGTTTGCGCATTTCTTCATCGACAGGCCGATCTTTGCATCCGTCCTCTCGATAGTCCTTCTGCTTGTCGGCAGCATCGCTTATACGCAGCTTCCCGTCGCCCAATATCCGGAAATCGCCCCGCCGACCATCGTCGTGCGAACAGCCTATCCGGGAGCCGACGCCGAAACTATCGCCAACACGGTGGCTACTCCTATCGAACAGCAGATCAACGGCGTCGAGGACATGCTTTACATGTCTTCCTATTCGACCGCCGATGGTTCGATGGCGCTGACCATCACTTTCAAGCTTGGTACCGACCTCGACAAGGCACAGGTTCTCGTACAGAACCGGGTGGCAATCGCTGTACCACAATTGCCCGAAGACGTTCAGCGCAATGGCATAACCACGACGAAGAGCTCGCCGGATCTGATGATGGTCGTCCACGTGCTTTCGCCGGATAACCGATACGATCAGCTCTACGCTTCCAACTATGCCAATACTCGTATTCGCGACGTGCTGTTGCGGCTCGACGGCGTCGGCGACATAACGATTTTCGGCGAGCGCCAGTATTCCATGCGTATCTGGCTCGACCCGCAGAAGCTGGCCGCTTATGGCATGACGTCGGGCGATGTCGTTCAGGCTTTGCGTGACCAGAACGTCCAGGTCAATGGCGGCGCAATCGGCGGTCCGCCCACCTCAGGCACGAATGCCTTCCAGTACACCGTCACCATGCAGGGCCGTTTCGCCGATGCAAGGCAATTTCGCTATGTGATTGTAAAGACCGGCACTGACGGACGCCTTGTGCAATTGCAGGATGTGGCGCGTATAGAGCTTGGCGCGCGAGATTATGTGACGAACAGCTATCTCGATGGTAGTCCTGCCGTCGCTCTCGGTATTTTCAGCAGGCCCGGCACCAATGCGCTCGCCGCAGCGGCGACGATCAAATCCACCATGCAGGAACTCGCCAAGGATTTCCCGCCCGGATTGAAATACGACATCGTCTACGATCCGACGGAATTCATCTCCGAGTCGATCAACGACGTTTACACCACGATCTTCGAGGCCGTCATTCTGGTGGCGTTGGTGGTGCTGGTCTTCCTGCAATCATGGCGAACCGCGATCATCCCCATCGTTGCCATTCCCGTCTCACTCATCGGCACATTTGCCGTGCTTCTGGCATTCGGCTTCTCGCTGAACATGTTGACCCTCTTCGGTCTGGTTCTCGCCATCGGCATCGTGGTCGATGACGCGATCGTCGTCGTGGAAAACGTCGAGCGCAACTTGGCCGCGGGAATGACGCCGAAACAGGCAGCGCATGTCACCATGGACGAGGTAGGCACCGCCGTCATAGCCATATCGCTGGTCTTGATTGCGGTGTTCGCGCCGACTGCCTTTATTCCCGGCATTTCAGGTCAGTTCTATCTGCAGTTTGCCGTGACGATCTCGGCGGCAACCGCGATCTCGGCGCTCAACTCATTGACGCTTTCGCCGGCACTGGCCGCCATTGTGCTTCGACCCCACGACCACGCGCGCTCGAACAACCCGGTGGCCCGTTTCGGACGAAGTCTCGCCAATGGCTTCAACACGGGGTTCGACAAGATGGCATCCGGATACTCCTGGATCGTCAGGCGCCTTGTCGGATCGGCGGTGGGCCTCATCGCATCATTGGTCGTGTTCGTCGGACTGTTGGGCGCCACGTGGTACATGTCGACCATCGTGCCGCGCGGCTTTATCCCGCAAATGGACCAGGGCTATGCAATCGTCGTCGTTCAACTTCCGGAGGGAGCCTCCCTCGCCCGCACCGATGCGGTAATACAAAGAGCCTCGAAGATCATACGCGAAATTCCGGGCGTCAGAAATTCGGTAGCTTTCGCGGGATTCAGCGGCGCTACATTTACCAATGCGTCAAATGCGGGCGTTGTCTTTGCACCGTTCGATTCATTCGACGAACGCATCAAGAATGGCCAGTCGGCAACGTCCATCATTGGCCAGATCTATGGAAGCCTGCAAAGCATACAGGAAGCCTTCATCATTGCCGTGCCACCACCCTCCATTCGCGGCGTAGGCAATGCTGGCGGCTTCAAGATGCAGATCCTCGATCGCGACAGCTCCGATATGCGACGGGTTTTGGCATTGGCGCAGCAGATGATGGGCGAGGCCAACCAGACACCGGGCCTTACTGGCGTCTACACCACCTTCTCGGCGTCGAGCCCGCAATATTTCCTCGAGATCGACCGCGACAAGGCACGGGCGCTTAACGTACCCATTCCCAATATCTTCGAGGCCCTGTCGATAAACCTCGGCACATCCTACGTGAATGATTTCAATGCGTTCGGCCGTGTTTATCAAGTGCGGGCGCAGGCCGATCAGCAGTTCCGCGTCGATCGGGCGGACATTCTTGCCTTGAAGGTGCGATCGGCTACCGGCGCGCTCGTCCCGCTGGGTACCCTCGTTCAGATCAGGGACACGACGGGTCCATCTCTTGTGCAACGCTACAATATGTACGTGTCCGTGCCCCTGCAGGGAAACTCCGCCCCCGGTGTTTCGACGGGGGCGGGCCTGGACAAGATGGAGGAGCTTGCCGCCAAGACGCTCCCGTCTGGCACGACCTTCGAATGGACCGAACTTGCGTTGCAGGAACGAAGCACCGGCAACACTGCGATCCTCATTTTCGCTCTATCGGTGGTCTTCGTCTTCCTGGCCCTATCGGCGCAATATGAAAGTTGGGTTCTGCCGCTGGCAATTGTTCTCATCGTTCCCCTGGCGGTGCTGGCCGCGCTCATCGGCGTGCACCTGCGCGGCATGGACAACAACATTCTGACTCAGATTGGTCTTGTGGTGTTGATTGGTCTGGCGGCCAAGAACGCGATTCTGATCGTGGAGTTTGCGCGACAGCATCAAGAGGAAGGTGCGACACCAGTTGAAGCGGCAATCGAGGCCAGCCGTCTGCGCCTGCGTCCGATATTGATGACGGCCTTCGCCTTTATTTTCGGCGTCGTGCCATTGATGATCGCTGAAGGCCCCGGTGCGGAAATGCGTCAGTCGCTCGGCACTGCGGTCTTCTCCGGCATGCTCGGGGTCACATTCTTCGGCCTTTTCCTGACACCGGTATTCTACGTCGCGTTGCGGTCGTTCGGATACAAGCGCAAGCCGGCGGTCGAGGAAGTTCCTGCTCAATAACGAAGGACGCGAGGCTTACGGGCCTCGCGTCATTTAGCCCGACTATCGGATGGCCGTAGCTCCGCCCGGAGATCATGCCGTCATAGTTACTGTTACGTACTTTATCGAACACAAGTCAGCATGCATGTTCAACCGGACACTGCCGGCAGATGAGTAGCTGGCGCGGTAAATCAGTCGTCTGGGGAAATGAACTATGGCCGATTCAATCCATCCGGCAGCGATAGAACACTTGCCGGTTTTTATCACCGGCCCAAACCAAACCGACTGGCTGTTCAACGCAGTCGTCATCGTTTTGTTGGCGATGGTACTCGTCCTGGGCAATTTCTATTTCCGACTGCATGCCCTACCGGAGCAAATGGCGCATCGGGGAAAAAAGGTGCAAATGGAGATTGTGGCCGTCCTAGCGCTCATTTCCCTTTTCACCCACAACCATATCTTCTGGATCGCCGGCCTGTTGCTGGCTTTGATTGATTTCCCGGATTTCTCCTCGCCAATGGCTTCAATTGCACAGTCGCTCGAGAAACTTTCCGGGCGCGACAGAACCAGTGAGGATGAGGCAGTAGTCTCGCCGCCCGAACCGCAGCCGAAAACTTACATCGCAGGCGGGGGTATCTGAGTTATGTTTGAGCTGCTTCTCTGTTCGCTGCTAACAGTCTTTCCAGACTACCTTTACCGGCGTTATGTACAAGGGCGACGTATCGGCCGGGAGATTACTCTGTATACGGTTTGGTATGAGCTGCGCTGGGGTATCACCGCGTGCTTGCTACTGACCGTAGCGTTGATAACGCTCATCTTCTACTACCATCCTTCGACTAAAAACGTCAGCGCGGTTTTCCGGACCGTAACCATTCTCCCGGAAACCACCGGCCGCGTTGCCGAAGTATTCGTCGGGATCAATTCAAAGGTCGAAGCGGGTGCACCGCTCTTCCGGCTCGATAGTTCACAACAGGAGGCGGCGCACGAAACGGCACAACGCCAAATCGATGAGACAATTGCCGAGACCGCGGTGGCGCAAACGGAATTGGCGGGGGCGGATGGGCTCATTCAGCAGGCGCAAGGTGCATACCAGCAAGCTCTCGATGAACTCGCAACCAGGCAAGAACTGTTGCGGCGCAGGGCAGACGTCTCGGTTCGAGAGGTAGAGCGATTGCAAATCACCGCTGACGGCCGGAAGGGAGCGCTCGACGCCGCGATCGCCAACAAGCGGACCATAGAAACGAAACTGTCCACGCTCCTCCCTGCCCGGAAAGCGAGTGCAGAAGCCGCCCTCAAGCAGGCTCAGGTGGAGTTGAACAAGACCGTGGTCCGGGCCGGTGTGGCGGGAACCGTTCAGCAGTTCGCCCTTCGCCCCGGTGACATTGTAAACACTATGATCCGGCCCGCAGGCATCCTGGTCCCGCAAGAAGCTGGACGTGTAGCTCTCATTGCGGGTTTCGGACAAATCGAAGCACAGGTGATGAAGAAGGGCATGATTGCTGAAGCAACATGTATCGGGAACCCCTTCGCGATCATTCCAATGGTGGTGACCGAGGTTCAGGATGTGATCGCTGCCGGACAGCTTCGACCGACGGACCAGTTGATCGATGTGCAGCAGATGGCGCGGCCCGGCACTCTCACGGTCTTCCTGGAGGCGCTTTATCCTGGGCAACTTGCAGGCATTCCGCCGGGCAGCAGCTGCATCGCGAACGCCTACACCAACAACCACGATGCTCTCGCTGCTCCCGACATCAGCACCTCACGCTGGCTATTCCTGCACGTCGTGGATGCGGTCGCGATCGTGCATGCGATGATCCTGCGAATGCAGGCGCTGATGCTGCCGGTCCAGACTTTGGTATTGGGTGGCCACTAGGCTGTCGAATGCGTCCTCGAAGGTATGGACGATGTGCGGCAGCGGGAGGCGTCTGTGACATGACAAAGAGCAGCATGTGCGCTTAGTTCGACGCCTGTTATCGCCTGGCGCAGGCTTTTAGAACTCGTAACCGAATTTTTCGAGATCCCGGGCCCATATCTTCTCGACCAGCTTGCGCTCGACCGGGGTGTAATAATCCTGGTAGGCACCGCGCCGGCTGGCATTCTTGCGGGTCAGCTCGGGGCTCTCAGGCAGGCCCAGCCGGGTGACGATGTCGGTGAACGCCTCTTCCATCTGCTCGAAGCGGTAGACCCGGTCGACCAGCAGCTTTCCGCCGAAATCGCACAACATTGAGGTTTGATCCCGCGGGCGCCACAAGGCGCGACGCCGCTCCTGATGAAGGAAATCGGCAAAGCTCTGCGTCTGCGCGTCTTTGTGTCGGTGGTGCTTGCAGTTGCCGCTGACGAACGCATATCGGGAAACGGCGAGGTCGTACGGGTTGCGCACGAGCCCAAATTTGAAGGCGCCTTCAAAGAAGGCGCGGGGCAATTTCAACCTTGCCCAGCGTATCGAAGCGTGAGGTCCAAACTGAACGTCGAAACCCTCTTCAACCGGCAGATGTGAGAGCAACCGCCGCCATTGGCCGGAAGCCTTCTTAACGGCATAAGGGCGCAAAGCCCGCTTTAACGCTTGGCCGCCGGTTTTGGCCACATGGACGAAGATGAAGTTCTTCTCGACTGAAACGAACATTCACCACCACCCTGCAGGGCTACGCAGTTTTGGTTGGTACCGGCCATAAACTTTCAAGCGGAATGTCAGCATCAATATAAAGAGTCGACTATCCTACAATAGACGGCAACGGAAGCGGCCTTGACTGCAGACCAGCGGTGACTGAGATATGAGGAGAATTGCCTCTCACGTTCACTAATCTGCGTAAGAGCATTCACCATCTTGTTTGATACATGTTCCATGGCAGTACCCCCTCAAGTAGATGCCTAGAATGCGAAGTATGACACCTTCTGAACTTACGTCAAGAAAGTATCTGGCGCGCTGCGTGGAACAACAAGGTTTTCAATTTGTCGCGCCTCATTGCCTGGCGAAGATAGGGGTAGCGCATACGCCGCGACGAAGGCATAGGATTACTTTGGTCAAAAAAATCCGGAAACTTGTGGTGCGGATAGAGGGCACCATCCTTTTCACCGCACTACTGAAATCATTGATGGTTTCCGTTTAACGCACCATTCTTGTGGCGCATTATGTGGCGCATTATGTGGCCCAAAGTGCGCGGAAAATGGAACCCAAACCAGCCAGCTTTCAGTGATGGTACGGACGGGTGGCTTCTGAGGGAAAGCGTGTTTATTGTTTTTGCCGTATTTTCCCGCCTCTCTCCTATGCTAGGTGGCGCGAAATGTGGAACGAAATGTGGTGTGCCAAACGTTTTCATGCCGAACAGATTAGTCGCCCGACTTCAGGAACTCGATGATCGTCTTGCGTTGCGCGGCATCGGTAATGCCGCCATAGGGTTTCATGCTGTTGCCTTTTACCACCTGGTCGGGATTGGCGATGAACTGGTCGAGATTTGCCTCGTCCCAGGTGATGCCGGACTGCTTCATCGACGACGAGTAGTTGTAGTCCGGCAATGAGCCGGCCTTGCGGCCGACGATGCCGGCGAGGTTCGGACCTTGCCGGTTGTCGCCTTCCTTCACCGTATGGCAAGTACGGCAGCTGTTGTTGAAAGCGGTCTGACCATCGTCCTGGGCAAGCGCGAGAGGGCACGTCAGGCACGTCAGCCCGCCGACGAGACCCAGCGCGAAAAAGCGCGTGTTCATGTCGTTCTCCGTACTGGTGCCCTAGGCGCAACGTCTGCCGGTCAAAGTCGTTCCGTGACGCGCCGCAGTGCTGCCCCAGGCAGTTGGGTAACCGTAAACGGTTGTTGTCCATCTCGCCTTAAAACTTCCGGTGTGACAGGCCGATAGTGTTAAATCGACAAAAGTTTTAAATATCCGCGCGTAATAACCCGCGGTAAAAGCTGCAAAATTTGAAACCTAAATCGGATATCTCGTTAGTCAAAAAGGAGAACTTCATCTTCCATTTGCCCCAAGATCAACAGAGGTGTTCTAAGCAGTGCAATATCTATGAACTGATCTACCAAATGCGTGATCGCCGAGTTTCTCTGAATTTCCTTTATCCATTTTTGAGGATGATAGCGCGAGATCATACCCATAATATACAGCCCTAAAAAATAGTATCCGTATTCATTGAGGAGGGCGCCCGCGCCAACAAAATACATCTCATTCTTAAGGAGAGAAAAAGACTCGGGCGAAGAATTTGAATGCCCGTTGCGATGATTAAAATCACCGGAAAACTCACGATTGACGGAAAAAATCGCGCCTCCGGGCAGTGAATTGATTTCCAACTGTTCCCAATCATTTGGGTGATACATGAAGAATTCAAGGACCTCCTCGCGAACTCGATCATTGCAAGGGTGAATGATCGTCGTCAATCGGCTGGATGTTCTATTCTGCTCATCGCCAGCATCAACAGTGGACGTTATTACCCCTCTCGCCAATTCGGGAACTATGCCAATAGAATAAAGGTGTTGGTACATGAGTGGCGTATGCTTGAAGCAGTCCATCATGCTGAATCCGTTAGTTTTAATTGGAATGTCGGACAATGGCGTGATGGATGAGATTACTCGACGTGAAGTGCTAGCTGTGCCACCTGGGTACATTATCGTTTCTTCCGCATACTGGGGGACGTGTCTCGAATGGTCACGCCAAAGGCCGAACAACCCATCAATCTTGCCGTCCTCGTGAACTTGCGGAACAGCTAAAAAATCTTCTACCGAGCTACCGATACGGAGATCAAACCCGTGACGGTGATATCTTTTATCTCGCCGGTCAAGACTGACATTTCCATCACCGCGCCATAATATCTCGGCATTGGCAAGTGCCGTCACGCTATAATAGGCCTGCAGCGCTCTGGTAGTTGATCCGCTTGTTTTTGCCGATTGAGCGAACTCGTAAGCCTGGGTCAAACAGTATGACAATTGCGCCATCTGTTTAAGGAGGTTTTTGTGCTGGTCTTTTCCGATCGAGCGCTCTGACGAAAGGCGGGAAACTGTTGTTTCGATATCGTGGAATTGCCTCAGTCGCCGCCACACATACTCGTAAGCATTACTCTCATTCACAATGGTCGTCTTATATGCCATTACCCCACCCGAATATCCCCGTGCTGCTGACAGATTTGCCAGGGCCATAATGACTGATACGATGTTCCAATCAATGGTGGCCACTGGGGGTTCCTGTGGAGGCCTCGCCCGGAATGGACAATACGCTCGGCCACACCTAGCCACCGCTAAACGCGGGGGTAATCTTGGGGAGGATGATCATGGTTGATGCACGAGAGCGTGCCGCACGGGCGTTGTGCCGGAAAGCAGGCAATGTCGAAATGGCGAAGTTTGAGGGTAAGCCCCTCTGGATGTCGTATCTCGATGAGGTAGACACTGTGTTTCGTGCAATCCTCGATGCGCCTGGTTCGTCATATCATCTCGTCTTTGATAGCCTCCCCTCGCCCAAGGGTGCTAGATTTATTGAATTGGAAGACGATAACGGCAAGTCGATAGAGATCGGGGAATGGCGAGCGCGATCGGATGGCAACTGCGAACTGGTCCTGCCTTTGGTACGCCAATAATATTCAGGTTTGCGAGAAGTTTCTGATGCTGTTCCCGTCTGCTCAGTTCAGTCAAATAAGCCATCATTGACTCCATGCTCGACCCGGAACAAATATGGAACATCCAAGTTCCTTAAGTTACCCAATGTGAGCAAAATCACGCATGAGCAGAAGCCGAGGCGAACCACCTGAGGGATTGATTGACCGGGAGTACCCCTTTCAGATCGCAGTGCTTGCCTGCGAGGTATCCTGGCGATTTGAGAACGTGATGTTCCTTGCTGAAAAGCTGGGATCTTGGAGACTGCACAGGAGTCTGTCTGTAGATGGTGAGGGTTTCATCATCTATCGCTTCTCAAGGCAGGAGGGTGCTGAGTGCTTCCTGAAGGCCTTCGATGGTGAGTGGATCACTCCGGCAGAGCGGAAGAAGGGTACATGGCGATCAAAGAACGTGCGCATGCTTGTAGGCAGGGATGTCGGCCTACAAGTGCGGATGTTACCGTAACAAGCTTGCCCTTTCCAAGTTTCGAGAGCAGGTTGCCGCCCGCGTCGCTCCGGCCCTGTTACCAGCATCACGGCGCTCACCTTCACAGCCAAATCCACCGAGCACACGAGATGCTGCGGTTGCTATACTGAGGAATATGTCTCTCTGCTTTTGGCTTAACCAACGGGAGCATTGCAATGGCAGACCAAGCAGTAATAGACGCTCTTCGACCGTTTGAAATCAATTTCTCCGACGAGGCCCTCGCGGACTTAAAACGGCGCTTGTCCCACGCTCGACTACCAGAGGAGGAACCTGTTGACGATTTTTCCCAAGGCGTTCCTCTCAAGACTGTCCGGCAAGTTCTGGAGCATTGGCGTGACAAGTATGACTGGCGTAAGGTCGAAGCTCGGCTTAATGCAGTGCCAAACTACCTCACGGAGATTGACGGCCTGGATATTCATTTTATCCATGTCCGCTCGAAGCATGAAGATGCACTGCCAATCATTGTAACGCATGGATGGCCGGGTTCCATCATCGAGCAATTGAAGATCATCGGGCCACTCACTGATCCAACCGCACATGGCGGGCGTGCCGAGGATGCCTTCCATGTGGTCATTCCCTCGATGCCCGGCTATGGCTTCTCCGGCAAACCAACCACGACTGGTTGGGGGCCAGAGCGCATCGCCGATGCTTGGATAACCTTGATGCAGCGGCTCGGCTACAAGAAGTATGTGGCGCAGGGTGGCGATTGGGGCGCACTCGTGACCGAAATGATTGGTGTGCGAGGTCCCCCGGAATTGGCCGGCATTCACGTCAACATGCCTGGAGCAGTACCTGAAGATATCAATGGACCAGCTTTCGGTGGAGCACCGTCACCGGCTGGTCTCACGGATGAAGAAAAAAGCACATATGACCAGCTAGTTTCCTTCTACAAGAAGGTTTATTACGCATTTTGGATGGGAACACGCCCACAAACAGGGGTCGCGTTTGCGGACTCGCCCATTGGTCTGGCCACTTTTCTGATCGACCATGATCACGAGAGCTTGGCGATGATTGCGCGCTCGTTCGACGGCCAGCCTGAGGGTATGTCCCCTGACGATGTTCTCGACAACTGCACCCTGTTCTGGCTGACCAATACCGGCGTATCGGCGGCACGCCTCTATTGGGAGAACAAGCTTCCGTTCTTCACCCCCAAGGGCGTGAAAGTTCCGGTCGCTGTGACCGCATTTCCAAACGAACTCTATCAGACGCCGCGCAGTTGGGCAGAAAAGGCATTTCCCAATCTGATCCACTACAACAAGGTTGATAAAGGCGGTCACTTTGCCGCCTGGGAACAGCCGATGCTATTGTCAAAAGACCTCTGGGCAGCGTTCCGTTCGCTGCGCTGAGATTCAATTGGGCGGCGCGCGAAAATGCGCGCGCGGTCCTATTCAGGAGCAAGGAGACATCAAAATGGGCGATACACTGGATCTGCTGTTCGACTTGACGCCTCCCACTCAGGAGCAAATGCGGGAGCTGGTAGCCGACCTCAGCCAGGACGAGCGGCGACTCCTGCTCGAACATGGAGAAGAGGCACCGTTCTGCGGTGTTTTCCTAGATGAGAAGCGCAAGGGTCTGTACACTTGCCGGTTGTGCGGGCTGCCGCTGTTTAAGGCGGTATCAAAGTTCGAGAGTGGCACCGGCTGGCCAAGTTTCACCGCGCCGGTCGCTCGCAGTCACCTGCGTAGGGTCCAGGATACCCGATACGGGATGACCAGAACGGAAATCGTTTGTGCCCGTTGCGGTGCGCACCAAGGACATGTCTTTCCAGACGGCCCGCCTCCGACCGGCGAGCGCTTTTGCATAAACTCAGGATCTCTCGCGTTCACACCCAACGGGCAACCACTTCCCAACAAACTCGGTCGAGGTGATCCCGAAGGCGAACCGGTGGATTAAACGAGGCTATATCTACCAACGTTTCGCCGTCGGCAACAGACGGCTTGTGAACATGCATCGATCGCTTATCATCCGAACCATGTGCAACTTGTATAACGCCAGCACCACCCACGAAGCGATGCGGCAGCTGTTCCTGCCGGTCAATGACCTGACCAACCGGCTGACCCCGCAGATGGACGTCTTTCCCGACTATCCTGCCCCGATCGGCCGCAAGGATGCAAGCGGCGAGCGGGAATTGGCAATTGCCAGATGGGGCATGCCGACGCCGCCGCAGTTCATCAAAGGCGATGTCGATTACGGCGTGACCAATATCCGCAATCCGCGGTCACCGCATTGGCGGCGCTGGATCGGACCGGAAAGCCGCTGTGTTGTTCCGGCAACGAGCTTTTCCGAATATGGTCCGCAGCCGGATCCGATGACGAAGAAGAAGCCGCTCTATTGGTTTGCCCTCAACGAAGAAAAGCCGCTGTTCTGGTTCGCCGGCATCTGGACGCCCTGGTACAGTATAAGAAAGAAAAAAGAGGGACCGGTGCAGGCCGACATTTTTGCCTTCCTGACGACGGAGCCGAACGCGGTGGTCAAGCCGATCCACGAAAGGGCCATGCCTGTCATTCTGACGACTGCCGAGGAAATCGATATCTGGATGAATGCGCCGGCCGAAGAAGCGCTGCAGCTGCAAAGGCCGCTGCCTGATGAGGGTTTGATCGTTTTGCCGCAGCCAGACCCTGCCGAGGAAGAGCCGCTGCTGCTATGAGCTTCCCAAACGACAAAAAAGAGCCGCTTGAGACGGAAGCGGAATGGGCTGACAAATCTCAAGTGTCGCGATGCCCGCGCGGTTCATTATGCCAAGTGATTGGAGTTGTCTTGCTGAGTATGTTTTTCCTCACCCTCATCGGCATCGCATTCCACTTTGATCCAATTCTATCGAAACCCTTTTGATGACCGAAACTCCGTCCAAACCTTTCTACCCCTCACATATGGAGAAAGCTCCAGCCGGTTTGTTCGAACACTACTGCATGCATCCGGGCTGCAAGTCGTGGGGCGCATTCGGATTTGACAAGCGCTATGGCCTGGAGTGGTATTGCAGCGAGCACAAGGGAGATGCTGGCGAATAGAGGGTGTCATGAAAAACAGTGGTGCAAAGCTTGGTAACTTTCTTAGAATGAAATACAGACGGCGTATGGCTGGCTCGCGGAGACCGATCAGCCGAGCATTCCGAAAGTTGCTCCACCCGCACAGCCTACATCGCCCCAACTGACAGCGGCGTGAGCATGGTTCCAGCATCGGACAGCGCCTTGACGTTGGAAAGTGTCGAGCAACTAAGTTGTTCCTCGTGAGCGAACGTTCGATGCCGCGAGCCACATTGAGTTGACGGGTGAATCAATGGCAACTCTAAGGTATGACCTTGGACAAGAAGTCGATGGCACTTGGACGGTCTATGACGTGTTCACAGGTTCGCCTACGCTGGTGTTGGAAATGTTCGGTGTCGGCATGAGCGCCGAGGAAGCGAACGACCTGGTCGACCTTCTTAATAACCAAGATCTCAGACGTAGGGGGAGGCTAACAAGGTCCCCGTAAGCGCTCACGTAGCTGGGAGATGGCCAAAGCGAGCCCAATCGCAATCAGAATTATTGCAACGACATTAAGAGGCCCGATTGTTCGACGATGCCGCCGTGATCAACAGGAGTATTGCAGCAGTTGCGCGATGACGTATGTTATCCTCTTCAATACGCTATGTTTCCTAATGCAGTAACGCGAGAGCTTTGATGGGTATCCTTGAACGGAACAACGTGTCTGTGTACGGGGAAGGTCCTGGTACGATCATGTTTGCGCATGGCTTTGGCTGCGATAAGGCCATGTGGCGCTATGTGTCTCCAGCCTTCGAAGACCAATATAAGACGGTATTGTTTGATAATGTCGGCGCTGGCGGATCGGATCTGTCAGCATATTCTTACGAGAAGTATGGTTCGCTTGAGGGATATGCCGACGACATTGTCGAGATCGGTCGTGAACTTGCAATAAAGGACGCCGTTTTCGTAGGCCACTCGGTCAGTGCAATGATCGGTATTATTGCTGCCAAGAAAGCCCGTGAAATGTTCAAGGCGCTTGTCCTGGTTGGACCGTCCCCGTGCTATATCAACGATGACGGCTATGTTGGCGGCTTTACGCTGCCGCAAATGGAAGAACTGCTGGAGTTTCTCGATACCAACCATCTTGGTTGGTCCGCAGCAATGGCACCCGTAATTATGGGCAATCCAGATCGAACTGAACTGGTTGAGGAACTGACCAACAGCTTCTGCCGGACCGATCCTGCCATCGCCAAGCACTTTGCCCACACGACGTTTCTATCCGACACGCGACCGGAGATTTCGGGGATCGACATCCCGGTTCTTGTTCTCCAATGCTCGAATGATGTGATTGCGCCGGAAGCGGTGGGCGAATACGTCCACCGGAATATTCCCGGCAGCAGGCTTGTAGTTATGAAAGCGACTGGCCATTGTCCGAATCTAAGCGCACCTGAGGAAACCATAGCACATATCAAAGAATATCTGGATGAACTCTCAACAGGCAGATGACAGCCTTATAGACGACTTCGAAGACTTCTTTGATCGGTCGCTCAACGGGTATGTAATAGCATCACCCACGGGCGTGATATTGCGGGCGAACGCCCGTGTGGGTGCCTGGTTGGGCTATAACCCTGAAGACCTCACAAAAATGAACGTAACCGACCTTCTCAGTATAGGAGGTAAGATCTTTTTCGAGACACACCTGCGTCCCTTGCTCCACATGCAGGGAATGTTCGACGAGGTGGCGCTCGAGTTGATTGGCAGTCACGGCAAGCGACTTCCGGTGATTGCCAACGCCATGGAGCGAAAGGACGAACAGGGCTCTGTCATGTTCGTCCGCTTCACATTCTTTCGCGCGGTTGATCGACGAAAATATGAGCAGAACCTTCGTGAGGAACGAGCACAGGCCGTCAAAGGCCTTCGATCGGAGCAAGAGGTGTCCGCCTTGCGCGAGCAGTTCATCGCTGTTCTGGGCCACGATCTCCGCAACCCTTTGGCATCCATCGATGCTGGCATCCGGCTGCTCGCCAAGAGACCGCTCGATCGAAGGGCAGTTGCTATCGTTGATCTTGTCAGATCGAGCACGATACGCATGGCAGCGTTGATTGATGACATTCTGGATTTCGCACGGGGGAGACTTGGTGGCGGGATTTCGCTCGACCTGCATCCGGTGCTTCTCGAACCAGTTCTTTTACACGCAATTGAAGAACTTCGGATCTCGAACCCTGACAGGCAGATCAAAACTCAGCTTGATCTTCCTCTCCCGGCACTATGCGATCCCGGGCGATTGTCGCAGCTCGTGTCCAACTTGGTCGCAAACGCTTTGACCCATGGTGCGCACGATGGGCCCGTTTCCATAACCGCTACACAGAACGCATCGGGTTTTGAATTAACAGTCGCAAACACCGGGCTTCCGATCCCACCTTCCGTACTCCAAAACCTGTTCCAACCATTCAAACGTGAGGCTGAAAGGGCAAGTCACCAAGGTCTTGGCCTTGGCCTATACATTTGTGCGCAAATTGCTCAGGCACATGGCGGAACGTTATCTGCATCATCTGATCACGCCTCGACTCGGTTCACGCTTAAACTGCCTGCCTAGATCCGCTAGGTTTTTTGCTTTGCGCCTTGAAGTCACGCCCATACAGGCGCTATCGGCTTTTGGCCTCATCGTCTATCGCTTTCTTAACAACGAGCGGTGAAAACACGAGTAGGAGGTCCGACGCGGTTAAATCACTGCAATCCCTGTGTCAGTTTCCTTTGGAGCGCTAAAAAAACGGTCGCTAACTCCGGGAAACACCTGCGGGCCTCCGAGACTCTATTCGCCAAAAGAGGGCTCAGTGGCCGACCAGGCCTTTGAAGGTATCGATCAGACGGCCTCCTACGGCGCAATCATGGGCACTGTTATAGAGGCAGCATAACTCACTGGATATTGGTCGATCAAAGGTATCTCAACCACAAAGGCGTATGTGGCAGTAACGTGCGCCATTCTGAACCCGCCGTCAGGTTGGTCAAATGCCAACGACACCGAGATATTTTGCAATCGTAACTGGCTTACATGTTCCCGCACTAGCGCCTCGACTTCATTTTGGCTCAGCGAATTTTTTAGCTGGAGTGCCCGAGAGGTCTCCTCGAGGGCGTACCGGACGCTGGACATTGCGTTCATGCTCCACCCGAACACAATAATGCCCAGCAAAAACATCATCAGCAATGGCGCTACGAGTGCGAACTCGACCGCGGTTCCTCCCCTCTCATCGTCTTTGAAGGAAAGGTTACCGGACACGTATCACCTGTTCATGACTTAGCTCGCGTGAAACCGGATATATGTCGAGGTCGTACGGTGCGGTCCACATCGCCTGCGCCTGAATGCGGATTAAGATTGAGGGTGTCTTTGAGCCTTCACACAACATCGATGACGTGACTACGCTGTCGCCGCACATGTATATACGGGTTAACAGAACCTGCGCATCCGCGGGACGGCTGTCCCAGCTTGCAAGCGCGACCCGTTCGATCGCCGCATCATCCGAAGCACCTTGCATCACCATATTGGCCGCTGTTTTTACGCCTGCGCGCATGGACAATGCGCTTGATGCCAGGGACCAGCCATCAATGATGCCGAGTGACAACAGACAAAGGATGGGAGCAATCAAGGCAAACTCTATTGCCGCAACGCCCGACTCGCATCCAAACTTCCGCGGCGTGCGCGTTTTCATTTTACTCCACCAGCTGGATGGACTGCGCCGCCGGAATATCCCGCATTCCGAGGCTGCTACAATCCTGGTTGATGCCTGTGTTTCCTGTCCACTCGATGGTTCCGGCGACAACTTGCGAGCACCCGCCCTCTCCTGAAAAGTTTCCGAGATACCGGACCTGTTGCACGGCAAAATAGAGCGCCCCGGTAAGTAGTGAATCCGCCGTTCCATTGAACGTGTTGGATCCTCCGACGCTCGATCGATCGCCAAAGAACAATATGCCCGAATAAACCCCGGACGTTGGAGCGCTAAGTTGAACGGTTGCGTTACCGTTCATGCTCACACGCGAACCTTCCGCCAGGTAAATTGTGACCCCGTCCCCCTGGACACGTGCATTTGCATTTATCTTGAAATCACCGCCCTTGATGACATAAACGCCGGGAGAAAGGCTTACGTTGCCGCTGAGCGCAAGTCCACTGCAGTATGTCCCGGGCTTGAGCGAATTGGCCTTGGCGTTCTGACATGTTGCCGAGGCTTGCGGTGCGGCGATGCCGGCAAAGGGATCAGACGCTATCGATGCTTTTGTAATAGGCGCTGCACAAACAGTCTTGACAGCGCCGTTGCCCGTGTCCACGCCTCCGGCTGAGATGAGGCAATCCACTTCGAGTTTGGCGGAACCTTGTACCTTGATCGCGTTCGGATCTATCGAGTTAGCTATTACCGAACAGCCCTTCAGCTTAACGTCTGAACTGCCGGAAAAAAGGGCCGCATTGGAAGCGGACGGATCAAGTGCGAGAATGCAGGCCTTGGACGCCTCAGCAATAAGTGCGACGGCTCTGGCCTGCGTGAGGACAGGGGTTTGAGAATAGATCGACGTAAAGAACCGGCCCAGCCTTTGGTGTAGGATCACTTCTACGGCGCGCTTTGTCGTATTCGGCCCAGTCGACGGAGGGGTAAAGACCTCGATCTCGCCTGTCGAGGTCTCGAAATAGTTTGACGTCGCAGAAGACGTGGCGGCGGCAACTATGGCGGGCGTGCCCGATCCTGATGCCTTTTCTAGGGCACCGGCATATGCAGATGCATCTGCCGCCGCTTGCAATTTCAAATCGCTGTAAAACCAGTAAGATGTTTCGACACCCAATCCCGCACCACCGATAACGAGTGGCAGGCAAAGCGCAAAGATAATAGCTACGTTGCCATCCTCCTCAGCAAAACGCTGCAGAAAGGCCTTGAGACGTTGTATGTGACGAAAGCGCCATCTTCTCATTCACCATTAAATGCACAGAATGATGAACAATCATTTGAGAGGGTTCGTTGTAATTTAAAGGTGTTTTTGAGCACGCCGCCGCTTCATGGTGGATTGGACCGTGAGCCGTGGCCCAATGCTCCGTTGGCGTTTGATGGGAGGGGAGTGAAGACACGACAAGCGGAGGCCCCCCACCGCAGCAGTCTCTTTCTCTCCCTCCCGAAGCGCCTGACCGGTGAATGAAAGGGGCAAGTCGGCCAGGAAATGACAGAGTACATCCGTTTCCGTCGGCTCTCCAATCCCCGAAATCATAAAAGAGGCTTGGTGCACAGCTACCTAGGCCAGGGTGGGAGATAGATCGCCAATAAGAAATAAGCAACGACCACTATCGCAGCGAAGACAGCAAAGTTGTGATCCATGCGAAAACCATCATCTGGAGGTCTATGAACACCCGTAGTACCGCCTGGCAAAGAGGGAGAAGAGGAAAAGGTTCGCGCGGGGCGCGGAGACAACTCTCCCTTCTTCTCCCAAGTAAGCTGACCGTTATCTCGATTGGAGGGAAATTATACGATCAGTGGATGGAGAAGATACACCCATTGCCGCCCTAGGTATGTGTAGCTATCCGGACATCCTCCAAAAGGCGTAGGGCGCTTACATGCCCTCCGCTTGACTGCAATTTGAAGCTGGAACCGGTGTGATTGATGAGTCGTTGGCATAATGGGTCATAGAGCAGTGTCTGGTAGCAGACACATACTTGCAAACCGCAAGTTTCAGAATATTCGTATGCGAGTCAGTGCCTCTTTCATGGGATCATCAAGATGTCTCAGGAACTGGACCACAAGCTGGACTGCCCCAACTGCAAGACGATCTACCTTAGAATTCCCCACATGCTTTCAGGCCACTCGCCTATCACCTGCACGACGTGCGGTGAGTTCCTTGGCACCTGGGAAGAGCTGGAAACCGACTTCTTCTCGCAAGGCGGAATGGACGGCGCTTTTCGTCTTGATGAGGGCCAAATTACGAGAATCAATCAGGACACGATGCACGCCCATGAACTGGCGAGCGGTGGCCCAGAGCAACTTCGAGCGGCGTTGATTGAGTCTGAGCCTCAAAAGGAAGTCGCACCGGACGTCTAGCAGTCTACGTCTGTCCGTCAAAGCGTTCACAACGTTAAACAAGCGGCGCCAAAATTCCTGCTTCGTCAGCTGCGCACACGAAGGCGGTTCTTGCGTCTTCAGCAGAACCTTTGCCAGCAAGGGCAAGGTTCAGCGCATCAAGAGCTATCTGTCTATTCGGCCCCGTGTGGCCAGGCCATCTCTCCATCATGAATGCCAACGCTGCAGGCACTGAGGTGAGCAACCGCTGCTCTCCCGAGCGCGGACCTAAAACCACCACATCTGGAAATCCGAGTTCGTCCATTCGCACGCCAACTTGCGACAGTAGGAAAAGTTGCTGTCCTATAGCGGACAGAGCTGAAACGTCAGCTCCTCATAACTGGAACATTCTACTAGTCAGATTGTTTCGTGCCCGCCTGAGGAGCTCACCATCTCTGGCAGAGGTCCGGCGCGAGAAGAACGTCCTTAAATGGGCGGCGCTGGGCCTCATTCCGGCGTCGGCTGGAATAGCTCCCTCGCTTAAGCGGAGTCTTAGTGGAGATGCGCTGTTAGCTCCGGCCGTCCACGCCAATCCTGCCTTAGTAGCGGCAGTGCTGGACTCATTGCGGCGGACAAGGCTTAATGCTGCGGGGTGGCAAGATTGCCGGGGCGATTATGAGATCACTGCAGCAATTAAGTAATGACGGCGATGTTCTGGATGCTGTCGTCATCGGCGCCGGCTGGGCCGGTCTGGGTGTCAGCTACTGGCTGGCGCGACGAGGCCTGCGCCACAGCGTGTTGGAGCGGGGCCGCGTAGGAGAGACCTGGCGCACCCAGCGGTGGGATTCATTTCGGATGAATACTCCCAACGTGCAGACCATTATGCCGGGCGACAGCTATGACGGACCGGATCCGGATGGTGCTCTGACGCGTGACCAGTTCGTGGATCTCCTCGAGAGTTTCGCCCTTCGCAATGCGCTGCCGATCGAACCGGATACCGCAGTAAACGAACTCGCTTATGAGAATGGCGCCTATCGAATCACCATCTCACAGGGCAGGCTTTGGGCGCGCAACGTCATCGTGGCAAGCGGCAGCCTGAATTGTCCGGTGCGACCGGTCTTGGCCGCCGCCTTGCCGCCAACTCTCAGCCAGATCGATGCTTCCGGTTACCGCCGCGCATCGGACCTACCCGACGGAGCGGTGCTGGTGGTCGGGAGCGGCCAATCGGGTGCTCAGATCGCGGAGGAATTGGCGGAAGCGGGTCGAACGGTCTTCCTCGCGACCAGTCGCGTCGGACGGCTCCCACGGCGATACCGGGGCCGAGATATCATGGTCTGGCTGCTCGATAGCGGGTTTCTCGACGTGCCTCGGCAGGAAATCATTCGCCTAGCGGGCCGCATCCCTCCGCGGGGTGTGCTCGGGTCGGTGCGTACCATAAGTCTTCAGTCGCTGAGCACTCAGGCTGTCATACTTCTTGGGCGTCTCACTAGCATCGAGGATGGCGGCAGCCTCTTGTTTGCTGATGATCTCGAAGCCAATGCCCGCTTTGCGGATGACGCCTCTGACAATGTCAAACGCCATATCGACGACTATATCAGCCGCACCGGGATAGATGCACCCGTTGCGGAGCCTGACTTAGCGGAGACAGTCGCGCTGCGTCGGCCCAATCCCAAGATCAATTCGCTCGATCTCTTCCGCTCAGGCGTAACGAGTGTGGTCTGGTGCACGGGTTTCAAGGGCGATTTCGGTTGGATAAGGATTCCCCGCGCGCTCGACAGCGCGGGACAACCTGCTCACACGGATGGCATCGGTTCCCTGCCGGGCCTCTACTTCGCAGGCCTGGACTTTGCCTCCACACGCAAGTCGGGCATCATCCTGGCGATTGCCGAGGAAGCAGAACGCCTTGTCGGACATATCCAAGGGCATTCGTAACCGCGTCTGGCTCGGTTATTAGGCTGAGGTTCGGCGTCGGAAGACCGCCGCCCCTCGAGCCGGGCACATGCCGGCTGTAGGGTTCTAGTCCGGAGCCGGTTCTATCTGCGTTGGAGGTGAATTTGGTAAATTTTTCTTTTGACCAGCTTTGATGGGGGTTCGATCTATGCTGACAATCTATGGCGTCTACAAATCGCGTGCATCACGCAATTATTGGATGGTGAGGGAACTAGGCATCGATTTCAAAGGCATACCCGTGATTCAGGCAAGATTGCTCGATGATCCACATGCCTCCGACGCAAAGTTCAACAGTCTTTCTCCAGCGTTTCTCCGGGTCAATCCGAATGGCCAGATTCCGACAGTAGATGACGATGGACTGGTATTGTGGGAATCTATCGCAATTAACCTCTACCTCGCGCGAAAGCATCGCGGATCGATCAGCGCTCAGAACCTGCAGGAAGAAGGGCTGATCGAAATGTGGTCTTTTTGGGCGGTCAATGAAATTGAACAGCACGCAATCAAAATCGTCTACGTTCACGATGCCGGTGAGCAGGATACGCGCGCGGGAAAAGAAACGCTTGCCTCTGCGTCCCGCATGCTCGAGCGCCCTTTTCAAATCCTCAATCAGCATCTGTCTGATCAACATTATCTCGTCGGAAATCGCTTCACGGTCGCCGATCTGAATGTTGCGGAAATATTGCGCTACGCGATTACGGAAGACGTATTGACCAGATCCAATTCAAACGTCGTGGCATGGTACGAGCGTTGTCACGAGCGCTCCGCATTTCAGGACATGTGGCGCGCACGGGCCTTATTGGGTTGATGCCAAATGCTCTTTGATCTGAGCTTTTTTCCTTCCAACTACTATCGCAGCAAAGACAGCAAAGTTGTGGTCCATGCGAAAACCATTATCCCGAGGTCTATGAGCACCCGCAGTGCCGCCGCCTGGCGAAAAGGGCGCAGAATAGTCCACATCAATGAGGGAGAAGAGGAAGATGTTTGCGCGAGCACTGAGACAACTCTCCGTTCTTCTCCCAAGCAAGCTGACCGTTATTTAAAACGGAGGGAAAATTATCCGATCAGTGATGGAGAAGATACACCCGTTCCGGCCTGCGGTATGTGTGGCCATCCGGCTATCGTCCAAAAGGCCTAGGTCCGGACCATTAGATTCGGAACAAAGCTCGCCTGCGGCGCGTTGATGAAGCTGGCCACGATGGTCGATCAGGCTTGTAAAGGCCCCTCTCCCGCGACACTGGCATTTACTTGATGGCCAATGAGAGGAGGCACGATGGTTACGACGCTGGCTCGTATTAGAATTATTCCAGCTCTTGGCAACGTGACGATTGTGCTCGGCCTCGTCATGGCGCCTATCAATATCACCTTTGATGGTGACGTCCTTCGATTGCAGCTACAGGCGGCCTTGGCAAAGGATAACGGCGGGGGCAACGGTGGCGGCAATGCTGGTGGGAACGCCGGAAATGGTGGCGGTAATTCTGGTAGCAACAGCGGCAGCGGGAATTCTGGTGGCAAGGGAGCCAACGGAAAAGGCGCAAACGCGGGTAAGAAGGGCAACACAGGAGTTGTCGGCCAGCCAGGAACACTAGAGAGTCGACCTATCGAGGTTCGCCATGTGAACGGAATGAGTGAACGCATCAAGGATGGCCGTTACCTGATGAGAGACGCTAAGGGACGTACTATCATCAACCGCACGGCAACAAGATCCGATGAAACGAGATTGCAGTCGCTCACCCGCTGACACCACCATGAGGGTTGCACCGCTCAGGCGACCGGAATAAACGTACCGCATGGCGGAGAAGAAATACGAGCCAAGGCAGCAATTGGACGGAAAGTGGGCTATCTATGATGTATCCACTGGGCTGCCGGCTGTGGTAAATGGCTTCTTTACCATCGATATGCCTCCCGAACAGGCAGAGGATTTGAGTAATCTTTTAAACTCTACAGATGCAAAGCACAGACCCATGTCAGAGCGTTGATGCTGTTCTTTATGAGATGCGCATGCCTAGGCTTCGTCCACCGGCAGACATAGCATTGACGCTCTTGACGATGAGTTTTTTAATAACTGGGTCGCTGGTCTTTTTTGCAATGGCACACCTGCGATTGAGAGATGTTGAGTGCTCCCGCCGCATCAATCGCGGAGGTTTACTATTCTCATCGTTTAACGAAACTACTGTATACGCGTGAAGACTGGAACGTCATGCAGAGCGCCCTCTTCAAGGCCTCAAGGCAGCTTGGACGCGGCCCAAATCACGAATTTACCGACCGGCTGGCGCGCCGTATAATGACGCTTTACGACCGGGGTCTGCGTGATGAAGAGGTCATTGCATTTGCGGCAGTGGAGCAGGAAGAATTACTCGCAAACATCGCGGCGCTGAGGGAAAGTCGCCTATCAGCATGAACAGCGAGCAAGTCAGACGCCTGAAAGATGAGGAATTGCTCGTCACATTCAGCGTCCGCCGAATGTCCGCCGAGCAAGTCCGTTCCATCACAGCAGCCGCCCTCCACAGTAATTACAACCACAGTTTCAGGTAGCGAATGGAACAAACTTCAACCACGCCGGTTTCGCAGTGCCGTAACAAAACCCGGGTGGCAGATGCGGTACACCGAAACCGAGCAGCGCATTCTAGATTTGGCTTTCGATCGTGCATCACGACGGTTGCGCCGCGACCCCCACACGGATCATCCCCGCGCCGATCATCTTAGACGGATGGTAGTGGCGCTTTTCGAGAAGGGCTTTCGCGACTTCGAGCTAATTGCCGGCATGGCTGCGAACAAAAAATATATCATCGAAAGGAAATCCAAAAGAAAGGCGAATGGTATCGGCCGCGGTCCATTGTCGCCGCAAGCGGGTTCACGTTCCGCGAGACATAGTACGCCTGATTAGTTGAACATCTAAAGGAATCCAGCAATCTCGAAAGGAAGTCGACACGCATGCTCGCTCCAAACGCATTACTCAGCCAGCCCAACATCCGAATTTTCGGTCTTATCGGGACTGGCACGTTTTGGGATGTCGTTAACCAGCTGGAACAGATTCGCTCTGGGCCAGACGATCTGGTGCTGGAACTATCCACTGAAGGCGGCGATGCCGATACTGCAAGAAGGATTGCCCTGGAGATTTCCTTGTTTATCCGCGACTCCGGACGGCAAGCTTACTTTGTCGGTAAGTCCTTCGTCTATTCGGCGGGCATAACAATTATGGCCGCATTCCCAATAGCAAATCGCGCCCTGACCTATGACACCACGCTACTGGTCCACGAGCGCCGCACGAAAGAAACGATCCAGCTCGATGGTCCCATGCAAGCCAACATCCAGATCATACGTGAGCATCTGGCCGTACTGGAAACGGCTCAAAGGATCGAGGAACAGGGCTTCAAGAATCTGATTGAAGGCAGCAATATCGATCTGCCTACCTTATATCAGCGCGCCAGGGGAAATTACTACATCACCGCCCCGGAAGCCTTGGAGCTCGGGTTAATTGGCAGCATTTTGTAGACCGGCATTAGTTCCGACGCATGTCGTTAAAGTCAACTCCATCGTGCAAGGCTAAACCCTTCGGGCCGAGGCGTCGTCCGCTGACGAGCCCAAGGACGGCGTCGCCTCACTTTCTCAAAAGAATGCCGGAACATTAATCCGGGGCCACAGTTCGATGCCGGTCGGAACGCCCACACCTCCGACAGAGGCTCGCCGTCACCCTCCCCGCACCTGTAGTGTACCGCAGGCGGCGGGCCTCACTTTCTGGAGGACGAGCCGTTATGAGAATGTTTGCCCTGGTCGCCTGCATACTCGTCATCATTCTGATTGCGGTCGTTTACTTCGCCTTGGTGACGTTTTTCACGGACCCGCTTACAGTGGGGATGCCGCAGTAAAGAACGCGTTGACCTGCTCTAGTGTAAAGCCGAGTACTGGCGGCTAAGCACCACGTTCTCCTCAAGTGCCTAGATGGATACCTCTCAGGCGGGCGGTTCGCATTCATCAAGCAGCCATGGAAGCGTGCAACTACGTTGACGAGCCGGAACGTGGTCCACGGTGAACAAGCCCTTCCGCTGGAACAAGAGCAAGCCACTGCCGAGTAAGCTCGGCCTAGCTATATTCCGGAGTATCAGCGGTGAGAGCCGGGGTATAGCAACGATAATAATGCACTCGCAGAAGGCGTTGAGAGCCACACTCCGATTTATTGCACTTTATGTTGGGGTTCTCCTTGGCCGCTGGGATGAGCTCGAAAGATTTTAACCAGCAATGCGGACAGCATGGTATTGTTGGCATGATGGTCAGATCATTCGAAAGGGGTGATCCAATGCGAACACATTTTGAGGACGATCCGGAAAATGGGCGAAGCGACCCGCCCTACTTCCTCTACGGCTCGGTATTCCTTGCTGCACTTGCCATCGCTATAGCGATCGGTTGGTTTTTATTACATCTGGAACGCGTGGCAGCTTACGTTCCCTGAACCCGCCCGCCAACCGGATCACCGGCGGCGGCTACATAGCGCAAGTGCGGCCCTTTACAGGTGCTCATCCCATTTTCGAGGATGCCGGCCAAGAGCAGAAGCAATCTCGTCGAAAGTTGGCCCCGCCCATCCCCCGGAAGGCGAAGTATCTCTGCAGAGCGCATCGCGGCTAGGTCTTGAGCGGTTTCATACCCGCACTGGTTGAGCTCGATGAGAAGCCCAGTCGTCAATTTCAAATCTGCAAGTTTCGTAGCCATAGTCGCTCCATTCATTTGGATGGTTGAAAACGCCTCCCAATTTGACCACGGGACCGCGACCGTCAACGTGCAGATTTACACCACAACAAGTTGGGAACCGTGACGCTATCCGGAAGGGGGGTGGAATGCCCGGTCGCTCCGTCCGCCACGTCCCATGGCGATCCGTGACTGAATACAGCCCGATCTGGGCTTATGCGAACGGTTTGCTTTCCGGTCCGCAAATGCGGCCGGAATCCCAAGGTATCACCTCTTGATCATCATCCGAGTATGTCACGCTCACGCCAGCTTCGGAGCTTGAGAGGACAGTTGCCTGCACCTCTTCTCGGAGCACTTTGACAGGATCGCCCGGTTGTAGCGAACTGAGTTTGTCACCGGTGTCTAGATTTGCATGCAGTTCCTCCCGAAGCTTTAAACGCGCACCAGATGAAGAAGTTGCTGCTTGGCGGGAGCCAAGGGCGGCATCTCAGCTAACCACTTAGTACTAATCCCGGAACGTGGGTCAGAAGGACGGGTTGGTTTTCCGCCGGGGCGTTGACAACTCCGGCAAGAGGCCCGGCGTAGACCGCCCACCACAACCCCGTCGGGCCTCACCACACCCGAAACCTTCTGGAAACCCTAAGAACTATGAGTAATTTACGTTGCTCTTCAATTCTGCCTCAATAGAGGCATGGCAAGAAGCTCATCTCGAAAGCCTAAAACAATAGGCCTTCTCTCCGAGGCCGATGGCGCACTCAAGAGCAAACCGGCTAAACCGCGCGACAAGCGCCAGGCCCAACTTGCGTTCGATCCCATGCCGGTGCGGATCGAACCCGCCCTCGCCCTGCTCGTCAAGAAGCCACCAAGTGGCGATCAGTGGCTCTACGAGGTGAAATGGGACGGCTATAGGCTTGCCGTACACATTGAACCGAGGCGCATACGGATCATCACCCGAGGCGGTCACGACTGGACATCGTATTTCCCGGCCATTGTGGCCGCTGCGAAGGAACTTGGACCTGCGACCATGATCCTCGATGGCGAGGCGGTTGTACTCGACGAGAAAGGCCTGCCGAACTTCGGCCTGCTGCAACAGGACCTCGGCGGCCGCCGAGCGACACGCGCTGCAAGGAACGCCATCCTCTATGCCTTTGACCTTCTGTATTTCGACGGTCACGATCTGACCGGCGTCGAGCTATCGACCCGAAGGCACCTGCTCAACGGTCTTCTGGAGAATGCAGATGGCGCGATCCGGTTGTCGGAAGAGATCGAGGGAGATGGCGAAGCCCTGCTCAAGCATGCGTGCAAGCTCGGGCTTGAAGGCATCATCGCGAAGGACAAGAACAAGATCTATAGATCCGGTCGCTTGGGCGACTGGCTCAAGATCAAATGCAACACGAGCGAGAGCTTTGCCGTCATCGGTTATGAGCCTTCAATCAAGGTGCGAGGATCGATTGCCAGCCTGCTGCTCGCTGCCCGTAAGGGCGATGACCTTGTCTATGTCGGATCAGTCGGAACCGGCTTCTCGGCAAAACTCGCCAGAGACCTCAAACGGCAACTGGATGGCATTCGTACCGATAAGCCCGCCGCACCAGTCAAGGGCAAAACCCTCGTCTTCACGGAACCAAGACTCGTTGCCGAAGTTACGTTCGGCGCCTGGACGCATGACGGCAAACTACGGCACACGTCCTTCAAGGGACTTCGGGAAGTCGCCGACCATGCGCAGGTGTTTGATCTAACCGCCGAGGAGGACGGCGATGGCTGACGACAAAACCAAACGAGGCGCACGCGACCGCAGCACGGTTTCCGCAGAGGAGAAATATGAGGTCAATTACCTGATGCAAGCGCTGAAGATTGGCCGGGACGACGCCGAGCAGCTTATTCTCAAATATAACGGCAACCGGCAAAGGATCGAGCAAGAGGTTTCCAAGCGCAAACACCGATAAGAATGGAATGAAGGGCGGCTCACGCCGTCCAACTTCGGTTGACTGCAAACGCGCTGAGCAAAGCCGAGAGTCACTCCGCACCAATTGGCGATCGGCACCACAACGTCCAATCATCATGCGGCCATAGGTTCTGGTAACGGCCGATAACACATAGACGGCAATGGCGGGTGCCTTTATCTCCCCGAACGGAAAGGGAGCCGAGCCGGGTGATTGTGTCGGTCTCCAGTTGCACCGGATTAAGAAATTCGAGGGACGAAAAACTCCTCTCCTAATTAGATATGGTGAAATATCAGCCCTTGTGGCGGATGGATGTCACCGGCAGATGGTTCCATAGTTCAGCCTTGTTCAGGGACTTCGACTCGATGACCAAAAGGTCGGCCATTTCTTACCCGCGAATGCTAGTACTGTTTGTGCTATGCATCGGCATGGCAATGTTTCAATTGGCTTCGATAGTGCCTTCATTCGTCGTCAGTAATTCCGCTGAACACACGATTTCGGGTGAAGACGAACATCAAGAGGTTCGGGCCCATTGCCATGCGGACTGTAGTTTACCGGGCGCCGATCATGCTCATTCACCATTCCAATCTCACGAGATGCCATCTCAGGCTCAGTCTTTCAATCTGATCCTATTTCCCGTCTCTCAGGCCTGGTTTGCCAAGCCACAGGCTGTTTTAAGCTTCGATTCTTTCCTTAACATTGATCGGCCACCAAGACCGTAGCTGTCGATAAGTCGCCCCAAGCATCAACGATACGGATCAGATCAATGAAAGCCTTACCAGCTATGACAGGGGCGTTGAGAAGAATTTCTCAGCGGTCCCCAGCCTCATCCAGCCGCGCCCTCGATACAAATCCGCTAACACGCGAGCAGACAGTTTGCGGGGCCAGTACTGAACACACAACAGTCGTCGATCGCGTCCGCCACGCGGAAAGCAGCACTACATCATCATCGGTCAAAAACCCCGCAGCCGTTCAGAATGCTCAGACGAAAGAGCCAAAGATTGCTATGCTGGGAATGTTCGGTAGCGGCAACACCGGCAATGACGGCTCGCTCGAGGCGATGGTAAGTTTCCTTCGCGAGGCACGACCCGATGCCGAACTGCTGTGTATCTGTCCGAATCCGGAAACCGTCACAAGCCGGTATGGCGTTGCCGCAGTCAGGCAGGGCCGGGTAGACATTACTGGCCATCGTGCTGCCCGGATGAGCCGAATGCTGGGGGACCTCCCCCGAAACATGCTCAGCATCATCCATCTTTTTGCGACACTGCGTGGCGTGCGGGTGCTTGTCATTCCCGGAACTGGCATATTGGATGACTTCCAGGAAACCGCATTCGGCTGGCCCTTTGTCGTGTTCCGATGGTGTCTGGCGGCTCGCCTGAGAGGCGTGCAAGTCGCTTTTGTCAGTATCGGGGCAGGACCAATCAAAAATTCCTTGAGCCGTTGGTTCCTCAAATCTGCTGTGCGGTTGGCGAAGTATCGGTCTTACCGGGACGACTACTCGTACCAATACCTCAAAGATAATGGCGTCGATGTCAGCCTTGACCGTCGCTTCCCGGATCTCGCCTTTGGGTTGCCGCTTCCATCGCAGCTGTCGCCAATCGCAAATAAGCGCAAGGTGGTAGGCGTTGGCGTGATGGATTATCACGGTTGGTCAAAGGACAACGCCGAGGGCGATAGCATTTACCTGTCCTACTTGGGCAAATTGTCTTCCTACATCTGCTGGCTAATCGAACAGGGACACGATGTCCGGCTCCTTACTGGAGACGTTCATGACATGACGGCGGTAGACGATGTTCTTAAAATGGTGGTCGAGCAGTGGCCAGATGTCGAACGGCAACGGATCACTGTCGGGTGCGGTGGTTCGCTCCACGAGTTAATGGCCGAAATCGCACAGACTGACGCCGTTGTTGTATCGCGTTATCACAACGTCGTCTGTGCGCTGAAACTCGACCGCCCCACAATATCCCTGAGCTACAACATGAAGAATGACTACCTGCTGGCGCAGTTCGGGCAGCACTACTGCCAGCACATCGAGAGCTTCGACTTCGAAGTGCTAAAACAGCATACCAATGCGGTTCTTGGCAACAGCGATGAAATCACTGCGCAACTCGCCAGAACAAACGCTTTGGTTCAAGTACAACTTGAGGAGCAGCAACACCTTTTGCTGAACCAGTTTGCGAAAATGTATCCGGTTGTTGCCAAGCAGCCCGGGCGGGACATCCCTTCGCACCAGCAAAGCTTCAATGGCACGCCTTACGACGACGAAGGAGACTTGCATGTTTACAGTCAAGAAGGAACCTGTAAGGAAACTCCATCCTTGGCCGCCGTCGGAACTCGGAAGGCCCAGACATGAAACCCCCTCTCTCGCTACAGCAGAACTTTTGGAACCATTGGAATGCAACCACCCGGGAGGTGCACCTTGATGAGGTGTCTTTCCGCCAAGCGGCGGTCGTGACTAGTTGGCTGTCGCAAATAGATAGCACCAATCTCAGGATTCTGGAGGTTGGTTGTGGATCGGGTTGGTTCTGCGGGCAACTGGCCGCATATGGCAACGTAACGGCGACAGATCTGTCAGACCAGGTTCTCGGACGAGCGCGAACGCGCTTGCCATCCGTCAAGTTTGTTGCCGGCGACTTCATGCAGCTGGACTTTGGCCTGGAAGAATTCGATGTGATTGTCACACTTGAAGTTCTATCGCACGTGGAGGATCAGGCAGCCTTCGTCGCCAAAATTGCGGCGCTCCTACGGAAAGGCGGCCAACTCATGCTGGCAACCCAGAACGGACCTGTTCTGCGAAGATATAACCGCATCCCCCCGCCCGGTCCGGGGCAGCTGCGACTATGGGTAGATAGAGACGAGTTGACGACGTTGTTGTCGAAAGACTTTGAAGTCATGGAGCTATTCTCAGTGACACCGCGAGCTAACAAAGGGATTTTGCGAATATTGCATTCACGCACGGTCAACCGGCCAATCCGCGCTTTTGTCGGAAGGCGCTTTGAACGTTTCGTTGAATCGCTCGATCTCGGCTGGACGCTCATGGCTAGAGCTAAAAAACGGCGGCCGGTTCCAGGATAGGAAACCACCTAGCGGTAGTTGGCGCAGCAGTCTCGTGAAACTGCTGCACCGACGTGTCAGCGCGCGGTTATGGCAATTTCAAAGTCCCGCCTGGAGTAAAACCCTCGGTGCTCGACAACAATGACCACCAGTCATAGGGCTGCCATCAATAGCTACGACCAGCAGAATGACAGGCCTCATACTGCTCGGAGGGTGACCAGCAGCAAGCGCAAGACGAAGGCAGCCCCAAGGTTACTATTTTTGCATGCAGCTAAACCGAACCGCAGGTGAGATTGCTATCAGCGATGTTGCCACGACGTGCAAAATCCCAGCTTCAGGGCCAGGGATTCCCAACACCGGCCCGCTTTTTGAGATGCGGATGCCGGGTGGTGACAACTTACTTGATGTCAATAACGGTGAGCTTGCCATTCACCTTCTCTGCTACAAACTCTATCGTTTGACCCTTTTTGGCCTTTGAAAGCAGTGCTTCGTCGCTGATGACGAAAACCATGGTCATTGCCGGCATTTCGAGTTTCTTCAGTTCCTCATGCTTGATGGTGATCTTCTTTTGTTTCAGATCAATCTTCTTGACTTCGCCTTTGGTGAATTCGGCTGCCATTGATGCTGTCGAAATGGCAGCTGCAGCAACGGCGATCAATGCAATTTTTATGACGAACTTCATATCCGTTTCCTTCGTTCATGTTTGATTTGGGAGTGGGGGTTATGGAGCGACGGTAATTTCGCCCTTCATGCCAGACTCGTAATGACCGGGAAGGAGGCAAGCGAAGCCAAAATCACCGGCCTTGGCGAAAGTCCAGATGATTTCGCCGCTGCCTCCGGCGGCAAGGCGGATGGAGTTGGGGTCGGCATGTTCCATCTCCGGGAACTTCTGCATGAGAGCCTTGTGCTCCTGAATGCCTTCGTGGCGGTCCATGACGAACTCATGGTCGGTTTCCCCCATGTTGTTGAACTTGAGGCGAATGGTTTCTCCCTTTTTGACCTTCAATACCGACGGCTCGAATACCATCGAGCCGTCGTCTTTCTCCTTCATTGAGATGACGACGGTACGTTTTATCGCTGCCTTGGTGCCGGGCTTGCCGATTTCCATGACATCATGGCCTCCGGCGTGATTGCCGGCAGCGAATGCGGGAGTGACGGCAATTGCCGCCATCAAGGCGAATACCAATTTCAATTCAATCATCATGCTTCGGTCTCCGTGTGGTTGTTGATGCAGTTCCTCATCCTTTGTGCCGTTGGGAGTGCTTGGTGGCGTCGGGAGTTTGAGTTTCAGGCCCAGCAGCTTTTTCGGGAGTTGGCAGATCACCAGTCCACTCGTAGGCAACAGTACCTTTCGGGTGCTGATACCATCCCGGGTCCGCGTAATCTTTGGCAGAGATGCCCTCACGGACCTTGACGACAGAGAACATGCCGCCCATCTCGATCGGACCGAACTGACCCGTCCCCGTCATCATCGGGATCGTATTGTCGGGCAGAGGCATTTCCATCTCGCCCATGTCCGCCATGCCGCGGTTCCCCATCGGCATATATTCCGGCTGCACCTTGCGAATCTTGTCGGCGAGTTTTGATTTGTCGACGCCGATGAACGTCGGCACGTCGTGCCCCATCGCGTTCATGGTGTGGTGTGACTTGTGGCAGTGGATGGCCCAGTCGCCCGCATAAGCCGCATCGAATTCATAGGCTCGCATGGCACCGACCGGGATGTCGATCGATACTTCCGGCCATCGGGCTTCGGGGCGGACCCACCCTCCGTCCGTACAGGTGACCTCGAAATCATATCCGTGCATGTGGATCGGATGATTGGTCATCGTGAGGTTGCCGACACGCACCCGTACCCGGTCATTCATCGACACCACCAGGGGATCGATCGCCGGGAATATCCGGCTGTTCCAGCTCCAGATGTTGAAATCGGTCATTTCCATGACGCGGGGAACGTAAGAGCCGGGGTCGATATCGTAGGCATTAAGCAGGAACACGAAGTCCCGGTCGACGCGCATGTATTTCGGGTCTTTTGGATGAATGACGAAGAAACCCATCATGCCCATGGCCATCTGCACCATCTCGTCGGCGTGCGGGTGGTACATGAAGGTGCCGCTCTTCACGAGATCGAACTCGTAGACGAAGGTCTTCCCTGACGGGATGCCTGGCTGGGTCAGTCCGACTACACCATCCATGCCGGATGGAAGGATCATCCCATGCCAGTGCACGCTCGTGTGTTCCGGCAGCTTGTTGGTCACGAAAACCCGGACGCGGTCGCCTTCGACGGCTTCAATCGTGGGACCTGGTGACTGGCCGTTATAGCCCCATAGATAACCCGTCATGCCGGGCGCGAACTCCCGCTCCACGGGTTCCGCCACCAGATGGAACTCCTTCACGCCGTTGTTCATGCGGTGCGGCAAGGTCCAGCCGTTGATGGTGGCGACGGGTTGATAATCCGGACCCGAAACCGGAAACAGCGGCGGCTGGGTTTCGGGCGCTTCCATCGTCGGAGCATCGGGCAGGCCCATGGCCGAAGTCTTGGTCCAAGCGGTGGCACCTGCAAGAACAGCACCCGCGCCCAATAGTTGGCGTCTTGATAGCATTATCGGTTCCTTGTTCATTCTTCACCTGTCTCTGCTTCGGCAGAAGCGACTTCGGTTTCGCCGCCACCGCCAGACGAACCACCACCGTAAATGGCGGTCCCGAGGTTGACTTCGGCAAGATAGAATTCGCGTTTGGCGTTTAGGGCGAGGATATTGGAGCTGATCTTGGCGCGGGTGTCGGCCAGAAGTTCGAAGGTATTCGTGATCATGCCATTATAGGTGAGCACCGACTCTTCTTCGATTTTTGCCCTGAGCGGCAGGACGCTGCTGCGGTAATGGCGGGCAATGTCATAGTTGGAACGATAGGCCTGGTAAGCGGAACGTACCTCAGACCGGGCGTTCACAGCTTTTTCGGCCAGAAGGTTTGCCGCCCGCATGTACGAGAGCTCGGCCTTCCGCATGCGCGCCTTTCCGGTGTCGAAGATCGGGATCGTGAATTCCAGTTCGGCGGCACCGGAAACCACGTCCCTCTTTTCGCCTTCTTCCTCTTCGCGCTCGACTTCGACGCCGCCCATTAGCTGGAGATCACTGACGTAGCGGGTGGCGTTGGTGAGACCGTACGATTTCGCGGTTGCTTCAAGTTCAAGTTTCGCCACATCAAGATCGACCCGGTTGCGGAGCGCTTCCGCCTCGATGCCCGATTTGTTCCTCGGTCCCTTCGGCAACGCGGGGAGCGCGTTGGGGATGCTGTAGTCCACGTCCTGCCCCCACAACCCCATTAGGCGGGTCAGCTCTTCCTTGGCGAGCCTTGCATTCAGACGCGCTTTTGCAGTTTCGCCCGCAAGCTCGGCATTGAATACGTGTTCTCGCGCTTGCCCGGATTTGGAAAACGCTCCGGTTTCTCCGAGTTTTTGCGCAAGTTCCGATGCAGCATCGGCCGCCACTTGTGAACGGTTGAGATAGGAAACCGTTTCCCACGCCGACACGGCATTGATCCAGGCTCGCCGCGTGTCGGCAGCAATCCGCAGGGTCTCCTCCGCCGCCTTCAATTGCGCTTGGCGGAAACGTGCATCGGCTACGCCGACGCGTCTGGATTGTGTCATCAATGCAAGGATGTTGCCCGTAATCGCCGTTTCGATGATGCGGCCGATGCCGATGGAGCTATAACTGACGGAAGCGGTCGGATTGACGGGCATTGTTTCCTGCCAGACGTCAGCGGCTGACAGTCCCACCTCGGCGTAGGCCGCCTGCAGTCCCCGATTGTTCAGCAACGCCACCTGAACAGCCGTATCGGGGCCGATGGTCTTCTTGTAGACGAGACTGCGAGTCCGATCCGCAAGCGCCCGAGTTTCTGCCTGTGATTGTGCCCAGACCGCCTGTTTGCCAATCGCGCCCGAAGTCCGGGCTTGAACCTTGCTGAACCCGGCGGCGGGATCTGAAACATCGGGCCTGGTGCCCGACGTCACACAGCCCGAGACCACCAGAGACGCTGCGACAGCGACGATGTTTTTCAAAGTCGGCCACCTCACGAATCTTCTCCCTTCGGAGCAAGATCTTCGTTGAGCTGTCTCCAGTTCTTCGGATCGACGGGCTCGCGGTGCTGATAAGAACCCAACACCGATCGATAGTTGACTGATGCAGTGCCAAATGACGGGTTGGCGGCTGGCTCGGCGGCCATATCAGCAAGCCGTGGTGTTGCAGCGCATCCAGCGCCAACCAGCGCCGATGCCACCGCAAGTAATGCAGCGATTTTCATGCTCAAACCTGAATTGAACGAGGTCTTGAAGCCGCGCGAACAGACGTTGGCGCAGAGTTCACCGTCGACAGACGGAAGGGTCAGATCAGGTGTTTGGGGGGGCGAGACTGATCGTCGTAGGCGCTCGATGTGAGGACACGATGCGAAACAGGCTCGAAACTGCGCTTGGGCTGAAGCAATGGCCGAAAATAGCTCTGAGCAGATGCGGCAAGCGGTGAACAATAAACTTCACAGTCCGTGTCTGCGGAAGGATGATTGGGTGAATGCTTTTCGACAGACAAGCCGGATTTCGAGACTGCAGGTTCATCTATATCTGCAAAATGATGTCCAACGGCATGAGAATGCCCGTCCATTCGCGTTTGATCAGAGCTATATGCTTGCAAAATATCTGCACTGTTTTGCGCGTAGGCCGCAAACTGCATTGAGGTCATGATAAGCAATGTGAGAGCAAGCAGAACCTTAAACGGCGCTGAACGGCTACCCAAAAAGTGGATTATGAACCTCTGCATTATGCCTTTCCACTAGGGTTCGGGGAATTTGTCAATGCAAAAATTATTGCAGAACGGACGCTACGAGCCATCGCCAGCCTTCTCCGTACCGGACGCGATCCTCTCGACTCCTGAAGCGTCCGAGCTTTGTCAAGCCGCGTCGCAGGGCGTAAAACGCAGAAAAGCGCCGCACTATCCCTACGGACGGTACGCTTGGTTGACTTATAACTAAGGTTTCAGGGTGGTGGCAGTGATTGTCGTCGGTCTCTCTCTATCGCTCCGGCCAGCACCTGCATGTTCAGCTCGCGCTGTCCAAAGAACCCGGATTGCGTCTGCTTGATCTCATCGATCTGACGCTGGAGGTTTTGGTTTGCTGCCGTTCGTGCTTCGCGATCGGCCGCGAGCTGCGCATCGTATGAAATGCCCTCCTCTATGCCTTCGACCTTCTGTATTTCGACGGTCACGACCTGACCGGCACCGAGCTATCGACGCGCCGACACCTGCTGAACAGTCTTCTAGAGAATGCAGATGGCGCGATCCGGTTGTCGGAAGAGATCGAGGGAGATGGCGAGGCCTTGCTGAAGCATGCGTGCAAGCTCGGGCTTGAAGGCATTATCGCCAAGGACAGAAACAAGATATACCGCTCCGGCCGTTGGGGCGACTGGCTCAAGATCAAATGCAACACGAGCGAGAGCTTTGCCGTCATCGGTTATGAGCCTTCAATCAAGGTGCGCGGCTCGATCGCCAGCCTGTTGCTGGCAGCCAGTAAGCACCAGTCAAAGGCAAAACACTCGTCTTCACGGAACCAAGACTCGTTGCCGAAGTTACGTTCGGCGCACATGACGGCAAGCTCCGACACACGTCCTTCAAGGGACTGCGGGAAGTCGCCGACCATGCGAAGGTGTTTGATCTAACTGCCAAGGAGGAAGGCGATGGCTGACGACAAGACCAAACGAGGTGCACGCGACCGCAGCACGGTTGCCGCAGAAGAGAAATACGAGGTTAATTACCTGATGCAAGCGCTGAAGCTTGGCCGTGACGACGCGGAGCAGCTCATTCTCAAATACAACGGCAACCGGCAAAGGATCGAGCAAGAGGTTTCCAAGCGCAAACACCGATAAGATTTCAAGGATCGGGAGCAATGGGAACCCTGACGGCGTGCCGGCAACAGCATCAACCGGACGCTCTACGCGTGGCGGGGCACCGCGCCCACTTTCGGATGGTTTCAAGTGCCGGAACAATCAATCCTGCACCCAAGGTGCAGCTATGCCGGTAGTTGTGGCTGAAGACCCGAGGGACTTTTTTGTGTGGGTACCGCCGGAAAACCCTTTGGTTCAACACAACCTTGTGCGCGTTGGTTGTTTCATCGGCGGACCGCTGGATCCTGCTGACGACGACCCATCAAAGCTACCGTACCAGCCAAACCCCATAAAGCATGAAATCATGCTGACACCCTTCCATACGAATGTAATGAAGCATTATGCGATTGAGTATGAGCTCGATGTGCATCGTTGGCACAGGGACAGAAATCTCCCTTCAAGGCTTCACGCGCTATATCTGCTCAATTCTGAATATGACGCGGAGCAGTACGCCAGATCTCACCCCGAACACGTTCGAGGAAGGATATTGAAGGTTGGCAGAACGGCCGGAAAATATCGATTTTCACTGCATGACACATCTTGGATCGATTTTCTTCGTTTGGACCACAGTCTGGATCGGGAAACCTTTGGGTCAATCTGCGACCATTATTGGTCGGGCACGACAGTAGCTAACCGAAAACTTCAATCCAGAGGACAGCCTTGGACTGCGGAGCCGTCGCTCGAGGTATTGTTCTATGGCCAGATCGATTTCCCCGATAGAAAGCTCTAGGCAAGCCGCGGCAAGTTCGTAAAAAGCGCCACGCAAGATTTCCCGCTGATGATCTCCCAGACTGCCACTCCCGCAGTCGGCACCGACTGCTGACGACAAGTTCTACCACATTCGGTCCTGAAAGATCGTTCATCTGACCCGCGCCTACCGGTTGAACGGCAACTAGGTGCGCTGGAAATTATCTCACACTATTTCATCAGACCTGCGGCTCGCAGTGCATATTCTATGGTTTCCGCGGAGCGACTTTTCACGGGTGGAATTTGGGAAGCCAACTCGCTTGTTTGTTGAGGCTCGGGCACTTCCGTCGTTTCTCGCTCCATATCCAGCAGACGCCAAGTCTTGGCGATGTGCCAAGTTGACGAAATATTCGCGTCAAGCATGAAGGGTTGAGCTCTTCCGCAACTGTTTGGCCCCGAGACGCTGATAGGCGTTCCGTGTCCCATCCCCGCTATCGTATACGCGTCGATAGCAATGGTCCCGTTGCTATCCCTCCACTGGCGAAGAGTGTGACCATCGACGATCCTGACCACCGGTCTTTCGGCAATCGCATGTACGCAATGCCACTGCGCAATGATTGCCTCCATGTTGACGGGCACAACGGTTTTACTGCGTTCCCGTGCCAAACAGATACAGAGGGCCAAGGTCCCTTATGATCGGAGGCCTGTCTGACACGGTCTGCAAGTGTCTTACTATCTTCCAGACCGTGTCCTCGCATGCGATCGAAAGCTTCGGGAATGGTTGATGCAGTTCCGTAGGGCAATCCGGCGATGATCGCACCCGCTTTGAATGTTTCGGGGTAGGTAGCCAGCATGGCCGAGGTCATAGCGCCCCCCGCGGACAAGCCGGTGATAAAAGTCCTCTGGCTATCCAGCGAGTGTTCCGCAATAACGGTTTCTATCATCTGCCTGATGGACAACACCTCTCCATGACCCCGAGTGGTTTGTGACGGGGAGAACCAGTTGAAGCAAAGGTTGGGATTGTTGACCCGCTGTTGTTCTGGGAAAAGCAAGGCAAATCCAAATCTGTCGGCAAGTGCTGACCAGCCCGAGCCGAGATCATACTCCGCTGCCGTCTGCGTGCAGCCATGGAGGATGACCACGAGCGGAGCATTGGCAGGAAGAACAGCCGGTATATACTTCCACGCGCGTAATCTTCCTGGGTTCAAGCCAAAATCCGGGAGGATACTCAGGCGGGTGTTCGTGCTGATGCGCCCGGAGTCATTGACAAGTTGCTTCACCTTCAGTCGTCGGATCGTGTCGGCGATATTCCTCATCAGACGCTCCTTCGCAATACAACCCCAGTATCAGCTGAAATGCTGCACGTGCGAGAAGGTTGCTGCGTTGCACAAATAAACGGAGACGATTATACGATCAAGGCCGCTGGCAAATCCAAGGCAGCCGCGAGAGAGTGGCGCGGCGCCAATCCGTTGACCAATGAGCAGAAAGCCCAACCACGGGAGAGTGCTCGAAGCTGCCGGGATCGTGAGTGTCACAAAGTTTGTGCTCTCTGCCTTTTCGAATGAGGAGGACTAGGATGTTAGGCATAGTTGATAGTCTCACCTACTCCAACGACGACTGGATGACGATGCAGACAGCCCACATGATGGCCTCTGCAATACTTCAGCGCGATCCGACCACCCACGAGAACGCAGACAGACTTGCCCGGATGGTCATGAAGCTATTCGATCAAGGGCTGCGCGATCCAAAGGAGATCGCCGTTGCTGCGGCAGATCAGGAGACGCTGGTTTCGGCTATCGGCAGCCAGCGGGACAGTATCGCCTGCTAGTGTCCTATGCAGGGGCTCTGCGGTTATCTAAAGGTTTTAGAATTCCCGCCTCGTCAGCTGCATAGACGAAGGCGGTTCTTGCGTCTTCGGCAGACGTGTCCCCGGCAATAGCGCTTTCCAAGGCTTCAAGGGCGATCTGGCGTTTGGGTCCTGTTTCACCCGGCCAACGCTCCAGCATGAACGCGAGAGCTGCAGACACGGAATTGATCACCCGATGCTCTCCCGAGCGCGGACCCAAAATCGAGACATTTAGAAATGCGAGTTCGTCCATTCGCCCCGAACCAGCGACAGTTTGAAAGGTTGCTGTCCTCTGGCGGACAGAGCTATCCTTTCACGAGCCGCAGGTCAGGCCCGCATTTGCCCGGGCCATGATCCTCTCGTATTCTTTCTCCGCCATGCCATAAAAGCCCTTCGCCGCAGCGATCAAACCGGCTCGGTCAAGTATGTGCACATTTCCGCGCGTGGACCGGATCAAACGCTTGCCCTCAAGCACGTGCAGCGTCTCGGTAACCCATGGCCGGTGCATCGCAAGCATCACCGCCATGAACTTGTGAGTGACCGAAATATTCGAGCCGGCGCTGCGGTCGTGCAGCATCAGCAGCCACCTGGCAAGCCGCGTCTCGGCATCGGCTACGCCATTGACCAAAGCCGTCGAGGCCGCCTGGACGATCATGGTTTGCACGTAACTCAGCAGTCTGGTCTCCAGAGTGCGGCTCTGCTTCAACGCCGCTACAAGGACGCATGCTGGCAGGGCATAACCGAAACCCGCACATCGAATATAGATGTCGAGCGGAGCCGTTTCTCCTTGCAACACCAGCGCCGTACCGGTCATTCCCTCAAGGCCGCTCAAGCCGACCTCCACATCTTCACCAGCTGGGCTGCTCGCAACCGTTGACGCGATGGCAGAGTCAAGGAAGACCGCACAGCTTATAGGCTGGCTCGCGCGTTCGAGATATTCTTTTAGTGCAAAATTACGTTGTTGCAGGTGTGGGCTCAACAGAGCGAAATCAGTAGTGGTAAGTCCATTGAGTAATTTGTTGGTAGTCGCCGTTTGTCGAATGGTCATGAAAAACTTTCCACCAGGCAATATGGACCCGGTGCTTCAGGACCGAACATCGATCCTGGGACATGTCGCAGTCATTGGAATACGTTATCGCCACAGAAAGGTCGGACAATATAATTGAGCTCAATCGTCTTGAGTCGCTTCCCTGAAGCAATCAGTGTACACTGTTTTGCAACTATCTCCTAATGCGTCGTCGAAGAAAGCGTCTGTAAGACCTTTGCCACCACCTCTTGCGCCATCAGTCTGATTGTCCGTCTCGGAATGGATGTTATCTTTTTGGTCCGACCTCCGTCGGCAGGTCCTTGTGAGGGCCAAGAGCCCGATCAGCTGATCACACCCTTCCTGCTGATCGGGCTTTTTGTGACATAGGCGGAAATGCGCACCATCTGGCGATATCATTTGAGGTGCGACCATCGGTAGCAAAGTTTATGGATGGGAATATCTTCATCCTCAAGAATGCTTCTTTTCACAGGGTCCCAACATGTCTCAGGAACTGGACCACAAGTTGGACTGTCCGAACTGTAAAACGATCTATTTGAAAATCCCAGAAGACGTAACTGCCTACACGCCTATCCACTGCACCAGCTGCAGCGAGTACCTGGGGTCTTGGAGCGAGCTGGAAGCCGATTTCTTCTCACAAGGGGGGTTGAACGGCGCATTTCGACTGGACAATGGCCAAATCGAAGGGATCGATCAGGATCCGCTTCAGGTGCACGAATTGGCAAACGGGGGCCCGGAACAATTGGCAGCCGCGATAACTGCGTCTGACCTCGAAACAAACGAGGCAGAATCTTAGATATCTCCACCATGCCACGCTAAACGCCGCAATTTCTGGAAAAGCATCAGTGGCAAAGAATAGCTCTCGTATGCGGTAGGTCGAATTTGCCAACCATCACGAGCTGAAAATTGTTCCAACGACAGGGCACTGTCCGCGGGCGGACTTAGAATTGAGGACGGCCGGAACACTTATTTCGCTGCGGCATCAGCGAGGAAAGCCAGTTCCTCGCCACGAGGCCCGACGTTGAAGCAAAGCCCCTTTGATGAGCGTCGGGCCTCATCAATCGTCGCTTTGGACATTCAGCACACTTGATTATGACAGAAGAGTTTGGAATCCCGGTGGTGTCTGCCAACTGAGGAACCGGGCCATGCGTATGCGCGAACTCCAAACGATCCGATATGACGAACGCACGGCCACCTTAAGGTTTTCTGGGCTGAATGCCTTCAAGAAGCCCAAAACTGTGCGGGTGGTGATCGATGATCCCGAGGCATTTCTCAATGCGATCAAGAAAGCCCTCAGCGATCCCGACGGCATACCGATCTCGTTCGAGACTTCACCTGCCGGACAAGCTCAACGATAAAACAGAAGGGCCTCTTCGTTCGGCCCGGTCGAGCTTGTGGAAAAAGTGGCCGAAGCGCCAAAGCAAAAGCGGTACAGTACGCGTCTGCTTCGTCGGCTTCGGCCTAGTGCTGCCATAAGTATTGGGGTGGATGGGCAGGCAGCAACGGAAGAATATCTGTGGAACATCGAAAGCGCAATTAATGCAATATCCTAGAGCGCCTTGGACTTGCGAGATGCAGATTGCTCCCAGCACGCGCAGCTCAAAGCCTTGAGGGAGAACTGTCACCCGGCGCAGCACGCTTCGCTTTCAACCAGGCAGCACGGCAATTACGTTGATGAGCCGGAGCGTGGGCCGCGGGTTGGCAAGCCCTTCCGGTGGCATAAACGAAAGCCGCGACGGCGGGCTTGAGGTTGGTTCTCTATGGTTTTCAGGCGGTCCAGCAGCGGCAAAAACTTGAAGTCCCACCACACGCGGAAACGAAAACGAAGAGCGAACCGGTATTCTGGCCTGAATGCTTCCAGCCTTACCACCTGCCCTGGCTTCTCAGTCATCTCATTTTCCTTGAATTGTCCTCTACTGAACAATTGGGCTAGCAATCGGTTCCGCCAGAAACGCAAAAAGCCCCACCATCCCGAAGGACAGTGGGGCTCATTTGTAAAACGATCATCATATATTCAGTTTCTATTCAAGGGCTGGCGGCACGCCGGTCTCTCTCGATGCGCTCCAGTCTGTCGAGTACCTGCATGTTCAGATCTCGCTGACCGAAGAAGCCAGATTGCGTCTGCTTGATCTCGTCAATCTGACGCTGGAGGTTCTGGCTTGCAGCCATGCGGGCTTCCCGATCGGCCGCGAGCTGCGCATCGTAGGAGAGCCAAACCCGCTCATGCTCCTTGCGTGGTACCTGGTCGTCTTTGATCTTGTCGATATCCTGCTTGATTACGCCGAATTTATCGATGTTCTCATTGCGCGAGATAATCCGGTTGTTCTCATAGGTGTTTTTAAAATCGGTGAATGACCCGAGGGAAACCGCGCTTTCGCTGAATCTGGTGAGCGCCGTCTCAAGCCGCTGCTGGCTCTGCGACTGGGTTGTTTCGATCCGGGAAATGGCAGACCAGACCGGAGCATAGGCCAAACCGCCGATCGTGGTCACGTACGCGAGGATTGCCAACGCTATTGAAACAAGCAGCCCCCAAGGCGTTCTCTGCCGCTCATCGAACTTGGCGACAAACTGCGACAGTTGCTGAGCAAGACCGCTGACACTGGTCTCAATGCCTGTAACCCGTTGCGAGAGTGCCGCGAACCTCGCTTCCTCGCTGAGCATTCCGTTTCCATTTGGCATGTCCATGTTTCCTAGTGCCATTCCCTGCCCGTCTTTCCTGCAACGCTATTGAATCGTCTTGCTGATATTGTCGTAAAAGCCAGCGCATCGGTCTGTGCGACTGTTCTGTCGGTCGAGGGCAAGCCTTTCCCGTTTGAGGACCGATCGCACCTCGGAACCCACGACAAGCGCTGCATGGGCTTCCTTCACCCGGCAATCATCGGGATAGGCAGGCAGAGTGACGCGCGCCTGAGCTGTGCCGGTCTGAGTGGCGGCAGTCCTCAATTGCTTATCGAGACTCGTACATCCGGATATCATCAGCATTGAGATCGCAGTTGCGACCAGCAGAGCGTAGGAGTTTTTCATGGTCTCGAATCCTTGTTTCGGTGTCCGCCGCGATCTGCTCGTCTCTAGCTCGATCGTTCTTGGCAATTTTCTGATAGCTGGAGATGACGAGTTGACCGGCATTGACCTGGCGCTGCAGTTCGGCTGTCTTGGCTTCTGCTGCGGTAGCGCGCGCCTCCGTCACATAGCCCTGTCTAGCCGCGTCCGCAGCTTTTGCTCGCTCGGAAGGCACGCGGCCGGCGATCAGCTCGCGCACAACCGGGACGCGATCGGCAAAGGGTATGTCACGGAGAACCGGCACACCTTCGTAGTAGCCAAGCATCACGAGGAAGATGCAGAGCGGAATGCCGAGCGCACGTAAAATAGCCACGACGGTCATTTCAGTCCCTCAAGGCACATCGCCCTTTCATCTGTTCGGCGCAGAACCAAGCCGCGCACCTTCTTCTTTGCGCCCGCGTTGACGTGAAGCATCAGCGCATTGCATGCGCCGCGTAGATCCCCGAGGTTCGCCAGGCGCGCCATGCTCGATCGGCAGAATGCCCCTACTCCGATGTTGTAAGTTCCGGAGAGAAAGGCGAGATACGACTTGTCAGGAATGGCGTCGGGGTTTTTGAGGCACTTGCGCATGCCCGTCTCGTGGTCGACCAGGCTGTCAACGAGCATCGAATCGCACTGGCCCTTGGTGAACTTCATGCCCTTGTGCATGCCATTGGTCTCGCCATAGCAGCCGGTCCACACACCAATGATGTCCGGATAGCTGTAGAGCTTGAGGCCTTCCTTGCCGCCGACATAGCCGACCGCGACCGCACCAAGAGCTGTGATGCCAACAAGGGCGTTGCGAATTCTACTTTTCATCTGAGATGCCTTTCTGGGCAATGAGCCGGGCAACGAAGGCAAGGCCAACCGTGAGAAAGGTCAGCACAGCAAACAGCCGCGGCGGGACAGGGAGAACGCCGTCGAGTAGCGGCAGGATGGCTTCGATGCCGGACAGCAGACCGGCAAGCAGCATCAGTCGGATGCTCCACGCATAGCGAAGCACCGCGCGCCAGTTACGGACGGGTTTCATTTGTGATTTCCTTGGTGTGAATTATGGGTTCGAGTGCCGGAACATTAAGCCGACGTCAAGGTTTGGTGCGGGTCGGAGAGCTCAACCTTCAGCGCGAGGCTCGTTTCGTCGGGATTGCGGCCCATGAGGCGGGCCTCACCTATCGTTTAGTCCGTCGGAAAGATTTTGTCCGCAAGGGCCTCTCCGTAGTACACGGAGCCTTCCTTCGTTAAGTGCACAATATCGAAATGCAGTGGAATTCCGAAGTAGGAAAGAGGACACTGTTTGTCTTTGCAAACGGTGTTCAGGATCGATACATACGTTGCCATTGAGCTGCCCGCGAAGTGTTTTGCCAAAGCTTCATCGCGACTAAAAATCAGAGATCGCTCAAGGTCATCATCTGATGCAAGATCGATTCCCTTGGTTAGCCTATCGGCAATTATAATTGGCACCGGTCGCTTGAAAAGCGCAGGCGGACCCAACACGACGACCTTGATGTTTTGCGCGTGAAGCCTTGAAAGTGTCTTGTCGAACACTGCCATATCATCCGGCGACGAATTCCATACCCCTCCGATTACAAGTAGATCGGGCTTGGTTTTCATTATTTCTGCGATTGCGAAGTCGTTAAATGCGCCGCAATTTGGTCTCGCCACGACTTCCAAGCCGATTATGGGCGGACAACCTGAAGATGTTATTTGTCCTAATTCATACCCACGCTTGGCGAGTGGTGCCCTTAAGCCCCAGTGAAATTGTGAGATATGGCTATTACCCCACAAGATCACGCTAGGACGCCCCTTTGGGAGGCATTTATCAGCCTTGTAGTCTTTAGCAGTTTGTTCTGGATTCATGAAGCATGTGCCCTTTTGGAACATCTCTTCCGAACCACCGTATTTTAGATAAGCCAGAACGTCATTTACGCTTCCGACAACCCTTCCAGGGAATCCTTGAGCGGCGTTGATACCGGAAAAGACCACTAGAAACGCAGCCAAAGCGCAACCACTGGTAGCTATCAATCTAGACGGAAACCAAAAGTCCTTCCGAAGCCTTACTGGCTGTTCGATGTATCGGTAAGAAAGCCACGCTAAGATGGTTGATGAAGCCACTCCATAGATTAAATATTCCCACCTATTGATGTCGCGAAAAATGTAGATCGCGAACACAGCAATGGGCCAGTGCACCAAATACAGAGAATAAGATATTTTGCCGAAAAACTTCATAGGTCCACTGCCCATAACTCTGGAAACAGAACCCACGGTACTCTCGCATCCCCATATTACTAGGGCTGTTCCTACACAAGGCACCAAAGCAAGCAATCCAGGAAACGGGAACTTAGCAGTTATGAAGAGCATCCCTCCGCAAATGAGGGCGAGACCACCATATGCGGCCACTCGAGCCAAATTTCCAGATGGAAAGGTTCGCCGCGGCAATGCGAGCCAACTCCCGATGAGTATCTCGAAAGCCCTAAATGGGAGTAAATAAAAGGAGGCTGAAGGGCTCAAACTCAACATAATCTGTGACGCGACCACAGATGCTACGATCAGACCGACGATTACGCTGGCCATAGCCCTTGGCCACCATTTGTGTACTGCGAGCACGAGGGCGGGGAAGACGATATAAAATTGCTCCTCAACCCCAAGTGACCAAAGATGCAGCAGTGGTGTCTGGCTGGCGCCAGGCGAGAAGTAGTCGGATGTCGCGTAGAAGTGGATATTCCCAGAAAAAAGGGTAGCGGCAATTAACGATTTGGATAATTCCGCCAGCTCTTGAGGGAACAGAATAAAGTATCCCGCCAAGGCTGTAGATAAAGACACAACGATGAATGCTGGAAGTATTCGGCGCGCCCGTCTTTCGTAAAAGGAATAAAAGGAAAAACGCCTCGACTCCACCTCCTTGTAGATTGATTTCGAGATAAGGAACCCCGAAATCACGAAGAATATATCGACTCCTATGAATCCACCGGGCAGTTCTTCCAAACCAAAATGGAAGAGCACCACACCCAGCACAGCAATGGCCCGCAGGCCATCTATGTGTGGCCTGTAGCTGAATTTCAAACGCGACACATTGCGCACAGAATTGGCGTCAGTCATCCCACCCCACCCCTCTAAGAAGACCCGCTTAACGCAGATCTTAGGATTATGGAATGACTGAAACGCAACTACCGATTGCAAATCGTCAGGCGCGCGCCTTTAAATACGAGAAGCAGCCGTAAAGAACTGATCCACCTGCTCGACAGTGAAACCGAGTGCATCGAAGCCGAGCACCAGCATTTCGTCAGTTCGATTGAACGAACCTGACTCGTTGAAAGCTATCTGGACGAGCTCCGGTTGCGCAGAAATCCATGCGTTTACCTGAGTTGAGAATCCTGCGATCGCCAGTTGCATTTTGAACTGACGACGGGACACGACAGTAGGAATAACGCTCTCAGGAGCTGTGTCCTCCCAAGGCGTGTTCAGTTCGTCCACAAGTGAGGCAAGGGTTTGGCCTTCGCGGCCAATGAACAGAGTACCAGCGGCGTCAATCCATTGGCTGTTCTCACCAGCGACGGTGGTAAATCCCCCGATATTGTATGTCATTATGCATCCTTATGTTGTGGTTCGCGTGCGTATGAAGCAGGTCGACAAGAATATGGGTCCGCCGCGGACGTTCTGCACCTGATATCGGCCTAAGCCTCCTTCGTAGAACACGTTCACCGTTCCGGACGTGTTCGCGACTGTGGTGTATGACGTCCCGGTTTGGCTAACCAACGTCACGACTCCCCCGCCCAGCATAAAGATTGCCACCATGCCATTGTTATTGTCGTGTAAGATGAGTAGCCCGGAACCGGAACTAAAGGTAATTCCTGCGGCGTTGGCGATCAAAACCGAAGCGCTAGCGTCAAGTTGGTAGGTGTTAGTTCCCGCCGTCCGCAGCCCAAGCGCTCCCGTCATGGTGTCGCCGGCCTTGTTCACCGGCGTGTATCCCAGGTCTGCCTGATAGCTGCCTGCTGGCTGATAGCTTCCCCCTACCTGGGCGCCGAGCGTCGTTCTCGCGGTGGCCGCATCGGCATCGTCCAGTAACGTTTTTACGAAAGCCGATATACCCAGCGTTGTTTGTGCTGCCCCCGCATTCGCATCGTCAAGCAATGTCTTGGCGTAGGCAGAAACAACGACTCCGCCATCCTTCAAGAGCTTCCCTGTGGTTCCGCTGAATTCAGCCATGCGGCTATCAACGGATGACGCAGGGCCTGTAACAACATCCGCGACCAGCTTTCCGCCATCCTTAATGAGCTTGCCAGTGGTTGTGTCGAACGCCGCTATGCGACCATCAACAGCCACAGCAGGCCCCACGACATCGCCGGTACCCGAGCCGTCAGTGCCCTTCTTGGCGACAAGCTGCCACCATGTATTTACCTCCGTCGGCAAAGCAGGTGGCGCGTTTCCAGTGGTCGGACCGCGCGCTATCCACGAAGAGCCAAGATATGTAACCTGGTCGTCCAAGACATAAGCCGTGGCTGGATTGTAGGCCCCTTTTATAACTGGACCTCGACCGGCTGGAATGCCGAGGTTCAAAACAGGATCGTCATCCGTTCCGGTAAGGGTTGCGGTAGCCGCTGCGCCAGGCGCTAGCGTTGTCGTCGTGCCGATCGTCAGATCAGGTGTAAGACCAACTGGACCAGTCAGATAGGCAGGATTAGACCAATCAGCGGAAGTTGCCGAGTTCTTGGAATAGATCGCTGAGCGTCCGTCGCCAACGTCTGCAACCAGGACTGAATATCCGGCAACCTGAAGATCAAAGGCCGCCCGGGCCGCAAGGGTATTGACCAGCTTGTTGTACTGCGCACCGTTTGTGAATTCGAGCTTACTTGCCACTCGGAACGTGTTTGCCCCGGTGGCAACAATTAGGTCGTCTACCTCAAACACCAGATTGCCGATAGCCGTCAGAATATCGCTCTCCGCCTGGGCAGCCGCGAGCGACTGAATGATTTCCGAAAGCCGCTGATTATTCGCAAGATTTTGCGAGGCTTCTGACGGCACCAGCCACATCGTGTAGGCAGCGCCGGCGGACGTTGCACCAACCCAATTATCTTTAAGCAGAGCTGCGCCTTCAGCAGAGACGCTTTCGACAAACCCAAAGTTTGAACCGACGAACAGGATCGCTCCCACAGCATGGCGCAGCTGCCAAGCAGTGCCCACGCCTGTTATCACCTTTGAACCATTGGTGACCGTGATTGTGCCGTCCGAATAGAAATAGTCGGATAGTGCCATGGAGAGACCTCAATGGTTGAAACCTGTCTTGCAGGCAGAGAAATGAGAAGGGAGGTTAGTTCTTTGTGGTCAGAACGCGGGCCAGAAGAGCGTCAATCTCTGCGGCGGTGTTGCACGCATCAATGCGGGACTGAAGCGCCTGGCGGCGCTGTTCGACCGAAGCGACGGCATCCAATGATGCGGTGTGGCGAACGATGATTTCGCGGGCTTCCTGATCATCCGTGATGAGAGAGCTTGGCGTACCGGATAGATGCGCAAGAGCTGCTGTGTATTTCGCTGCATAAAGGACGTGCTTGTCACCGAGGATATTGTTGATCAGCGGCACGAAGAACCGGTCAATGGAGGCCCTGCCCCGCAGTCGTTCCTTGTCGATCGACTTGCTGAACGTCATCTTCATTTCGCGACGATCTCCCCATGGAAATCCTGCACCGGCCAGCGGAACTCGATCTTGTAGCGCCCTGGCTCTTCCGCGGTGAAGTCGAGACGTCCGCCCGTTACTTCGTAGGGCTCGCCATCCACGTAGATCGTGACCGGTTCGGGCAGACCGATGATCGGCACGAAGTCTTTTCCATCCGCGCGGATTTGCGTTTTCACCAGCTCCGGTATTTTCGGCCGCTCCGCAAGCTCGCCTCTCTTGTTGTGATAGTGCGTAAAGAGCGAGACGTCCGGATGGCTGTAGCCCGGAACGTGCATGCGGACATTGCCATCGGGATCGAGTTCATATTGGCCGTCTGGGCGAATGACGGGCTCTTCGGGATACGGGATAGGCAAGATTTGGAACCATTCGCCATTCCTCGTATCGCTTTTGATTCTGGCTACGGCTTCCTCTGCGCCGTCGCCAGAAGGCTCGCTTGTGATATGGACAATTCTGCCATCCTTGTTGACTTGGTAAAGCATTCAAAACCCCAATCTGTAATCGAATACAAGATAGTCCACGGCATAATCGAACGCAGAGGACAAACTCGTCATCTGCAGATACATGTGATCCACATAAACATCGACGTCGAAGCGCGTGAAGCTGAAGGCAAAATCGCCATAAGGCTGATGGGAACCGCCGAAACCCTTTTGCGGAACAAAGTTGCCCGGGCGCGACGTTCCGGCTCCCCCATAGAGTGACGTAATGACAAAGGGGACAACCGAGAAAGTCTTGCCGAAAAATACGGTGTGATCGTCATCATCGCCGCCACTGCCGACGCTGCCGGCGTACTGGCCGCGAACGAAGCGGGCCGGTGTCCCTCTGTCCGACGAAAAAAGCAACTGCGCGTCGTTAGCCGTAAGGACGTCGAACCCTTCCCGGGACAGATTGAACACCCCGGCAGAAAGCAAAAGTCGTCTGGTCATTCATTCTTCCTCAAAACGGCTTTGGTGTCTTTGTGATCATGTAATAGCCCGTCGTTTCTCCTGACGGATAATCCGTGACCATAGCGTCCTGAATACGAACGCGACTCGCTCGCCCTGACGTCGCTGAAAGATATTGGAAGACAATTTCATAACGGTCGGAACCAACCATGACGAAGGGGATGAACGACATGGCCGGCCACGAGATAGGTTGCCATACCGGAGCATCAAATTCACCATTGCCATTTATGAAGAACGATCCCGACTGCACGATTTGAAGCTGTTCTTGCTGCGTCGACCACATCATTTGGAACTTGGTCGCGGCGAAGACGTCAATGCCGGGGACAGAGACATACCCGCCCAAGCCGTGCGTCGGATGATTGCCAATAAGAAGCCGCCGGACCATTACAGTGGACCCCGCAATATTACATACCCGCCTATGTAGTCGTTAGCCAGGGAATGGTAGCCGTGGAACCTTAGATAGCTTGTCGTGCATTCGGCGTGCCAGTTAAAACTGTTCGGGCCTGTGTCGTCCGTCGAACCCATCCAGAACTCGCCCGAACTCAACACTCTGAAGACGATGCAAAATGGCGCGGTCGGCAATGTCTCCCCGAAATTGACGTACACTGGTTTAGGGGCAACAACGTTTACAATCCCGGTCCTGTAGACGACGGCCGCATCGTTCCACGAACTGTCAAAGGCCAGGTCCTCCACATTGAGCCCTGCCGACAAAACGTCCTTCAGCGGTTTCGATATACGGATGCGCGGCGCCCCGCCGCCAAGCGTGGGATATGATCCGATAAGTGTGCGAGTTACCATGCTTTATCAATCCGACATAAGGATGCGAACGTTATCGAGATCGATCTGCAACTTGCCGTTGGCAGACTGGATCATGCCCGCTGTGACCAGGCCGATATTTGCGACCGCCAGCTTGAGGACGCCACCTGCATAGACAAACGGCAGGTTCTGCGTTGTCCCATCCCAGATGACAAACTGATCAGTCAGCATCAGTATTTTGCTCTTGAGCACGCCTCCGCCGGAATCATAAACCTGAATGACCATCCCGGATTGGATGAAGGCAGATGCGGTGTTTGCGCGGGCAAGGATGTTGATCTGGGAAAGCACCCCGGCCGGTGGCGGTATCTGCACTTTGAAGCTTATCAGCCCGCCGGCAGAGATATCGCCGACGCTAGCTTCGACATCGAGGATGGCCTCCGCAAGAGCGGTAATATCCTCGCCCTGCCCGTCGACAACCGTGTTGAGGGTAAACAATGCCGTCGAAAGAGCATCGTTGCCCGTGACAGGATCAGTGACCTTCGACTGGAGCAACGTCGTGCGCTCGGACATCGCAAGGTTCTCTTCAACACGCTGTCTGCTTTCCTCGATAATGCTCGACGTCGCATTGGCAACCGCCTTCGCGATGACTTTGCGATCAACGATGTTCTGCCCGGTACCGGTTGCTGCATCGGTCGCAACACGCTCAATCTTGTCCTGGACGTGCTGGAGGTCGTCGCGAAGCCCCTCCAGGACGTTGCGCATGTCATTCTGCACAGCCTGAAGTTCTACGATGATGTCCTGCGAGCCAAGCAAAACATTGGGTGCAGTGACGGGAAGAGCATCACCCCATTGGAACTCACGATTGGGCTCTGCACCGATCCAGCGGGCATTGACGATATAAGGCTGGCTGGCAAGCACGAACTCGGAGATAATGTGATCGCCTTTCGGCACATCCAAGGTTTGTCCCATGTAATCGAAGACAAGCGATGACGATTTTCGGATGCGATATTGAACGCCGATCACCTCGTCCTGCTCTTCTCCGTTCCAAACCAGAAGGATGGCAGGACGGCGGGACTTTCCGCCGCTGTCCACCTGTGTGTAGGGGAACACCTGAAAATCCTGCACGTACTGCGGAGCGGGTCGGATTGGATCGAGCGAGCCGATGACTGTCGGACGCTCATCGGTGCCGGCGTTCCAGTCATAATCCGCCGGATCAACTTCGCGCACGGCAACGCCCTGATTGCCATTATCGCCGTCATCCATGGACTCGATCAGGAAATACTTGTCATCAAAGCCGTTCTCGGCACTGGTGACCGATATCGTGTCCAGCGGCTCATATTCATAGAGCTCGGGCGGTAGCGTCCATTTCAAAGTGCGGAAACGCCGCTCCGTTTCGATCATGGCCTTGGAAAGCCGCTGCACCTGGCGGGAGAAAGGCACGTACGGGAAGGTCGCATCCGCCATGAGACGTCGGTTATCGTCTTGCGCTTCGAGATCGGAGCGATAGATGGGCGGAGCATCCTTCGTTCCCCAGTTCTCTTCCGGCTCCGGATAGGTGGCGTGGACGCCGTTATATAGGCTTTCTAAGCCTGGAAACGGCGTGAAGTTCTGCCCTTCGGTCACGGCAACGGTTTCATCCGTCATCGCGTAGACAGGCATGGCAGCAGCGCCGACGAGGATCTTATAGACGCCGCCAATCTCCGCGATGCGGGCGTTGCATGACTTGCGCAGTTCATCAATGATCTGCAACGGTTCCTGATCGCAGGAAATCTCGGTGCCGCACCGGTACTGCTTCTCAGTCGAGCCGTCCGCATTGGTGATGAGGCGATCGCATTCATTCATGCCGGCGAACCAGTTGCCAACGGGCAACCGGCTGGCGATCATCTTCTGCAAGCCATAGAACCACTCGCCATCATAATAGATGCCGCGCAGGATGTTGTAGATGATGACGACTGGGTTATCGGTCCATTCCCAAGTCGCCTGATTGTCCCAACGATGCGCGCCTGACCCGCCATTGGTCGAATCCTTGCGCGGATCGTAAAGCCGAGCACCGCGGATGCCGAACCGGCACTGCGGCACACCGGGCAGCAGCTCGCGGTTCACGCGCGCCGTGATCACCGCATAGGCGATGCCCTCGCCGATCATGTCATTCGACCAGGGCCGAACGCTGTCCGAATTGAACTTGTTATAAAGGAAGGTGTCGCCGACGTTGGAATGGCCGTCGTGGAACCGAACCCAGAGGTAGGGTTGGCCATTGTCGATGAACTCATTGACTTTGTAGCCAACCTGATCAGCACCATCGAGGCCGCCGGCGAAGTCGATCTCACATTTTTGACCGTTCACCCAAAGGATGCTGGAAAGACTGTCGACCGGAAAGTCAGACAGGCTGATGACCTGCGTAAGATAGGCGTTGGGCGTCTTGCCAGCCTTGCCCGACGTGTTGACGTATTCAAGCGTTCCGGCAGTCGCATAGGTGCCGACAATGAAGGAGAGCGGATTATCGCCGCCAATCTTCATCTGGCCATTGATGCCGGGTACCGTCTGTTTCTTCGTCAGAGCCTTGGTGAGAAGGCTTTTGCCGACCGAGAGGGCAACGAAGATGCCGACCTTGAGAACGGCTGCACCGATGCCACCGGCGGCCAGCGTTGACGAAAGGCCAACGATGAGACCACTGATCGGATCAGCGACCGCGATCGCAGTCGAACTGAGAAAGATCGTCGCCGCATCGAACAGGATACCAAGCGTCTTTTTCATTATGGGATCCTGAACAGGCGAATTGCACTCAAGGTCGGAACGGTCGTGATGCCATCCGGCGCCAACACATAGGAGCGGTCATTGTTGACAATGCCGAGCGCAATGCCGGTACCGCCTTCGACCTGATAGGCGATGATGTCACCGGCAGCGGCTTGCGAAGGATGATCGAGCTCGGTCAGGAACGCCGCGGCGAACTCGGCATGATCCTTGTAGCCATCCTTTTTGATAAGCTTCAGACCGCGCGCGGCGCTCTTGTAGCGACCACGATAGGGCTTGGCCAAATCTTCCCCGGTCATCGCCTCGATCGCGCCACAGACGAACAGGGCGCAATCGTGCTCACCCCACTTGAAGGGACGCGCGCGAGATTGCACCAGGTACGCCGTCAGCGACGGACGCCAGTAAGAAAGCTTGATCATGAAAGAGATTATCCGCGCCGGTAGATTTCGTTGATGGCCTTGATGGCAGTGCCGGCAGTGCTGCCCTTCTTCTCTCCCCACCAGAATGAGACGTCGCCTGCGATGGTCGAATACCTGCGAAAGCGATCGCCGCCGCGCAGCTTTTGGGTTTCATCCGAGCGCTTGCCCGGATTGGTTTTGGTCAACTGCCGGGTGTGGGAAACGCAGGTGACCGAAATGCCGCCCTCACCGCCAACGGCCGGGCGCTCGATCGGCGCCTCGTTGACATAGCCGATGAAGCGCGGATGCGCCGGGCCCACCGGAAGCATCGTATCCTCGTGCAACAAAACCCGGTGTATCTCAACGGGAGCAAGGCGCGGATCATAGAGCCGGAATGCAACCTGCACTTCCGGGCTCAAATGGCTGAGGGAGACCGTCACGTTGCGGATTGTCAGATCAGACACAAGCGGGATGGGACTGACACCGAGCAGTGAACCAAAGGCGAAGTAATCCCGGTTGATGACCGTTCCCGTGATGCTGGAGAGGACTGCTATGTTCAGATTGTCATACCCGTCCCAGAAACCCATGCTCTCTTCGGCACCGGTCTCCCGGTTCTTGGCAGTAATCCAGAACAGGTTATGCCGGATAAAGGCCTTGCGGCCGCGCAGATAGTCACGCGTGGCGGTATCAAGGTTCTTCATATTGTCTGTCTCGCCTGGAACGAAAGCGTCGTCGTGACTTCCGTGTCGCTTCCCTCATCCAAGGTCCCCGGCACAATCCGCATTTTGACGGCTGGCTTGATGACCGTGACGACGATGTCGATGGCCACACCCACGCGGAAATGCGGGCGAACTTCGAATACCGGCGTTACGCCTGCACCGCTGGCAACTGAGGCCTCGACGATGCGGTGCATGGCCCGGCGCACCGGGTTGGAACCGTAATCGAATGAGAGAAGATCACCGACCGAGAACACCTGATTGGCCATAGCATTCTTGAGCGAAAGCGACTTGATCGCAGCCGGCAACTGCCGCCAGGTAGCCTTGATGCCCTGATAGGCACCAACAAACGTTGCAATGAGCGCGTTGACGCCGTCTTTCGCAGCCTTGACGATATCGACACCGAAAATTTTGGTGAGTTCGTCCCGGAAAACGTTTGCTGCGGCAACAGCAGCGGCAATGCCGAGGATGAAGGCAAGCCCTGGGTTGGCTGCAATCATGTCCGCTGCGGCAATGGTCGCTGCTACAGCCAATCGCCCGAGCAGCGCAATGACCTGCACAATGCCAACGATAATCGCCGGCGAATAAAGCAGCGCGAGCGCCGCGGCTGCTCCTATCGCATAGGGTGCAACGACCTGAAGCGAGTCGGCAAGACCGACGAGAGCGGCGGCGCCGAGCTTTGCCCAGTTCACGAGTTGCAGACCGGCGGCAACCGCGGCAACCAATCCAATAGTGGCAAGGCTGACTGGTGAGATAATCGACAGAAAGGCCGAGCCGAGGCTTTTCAATGCGCCAGCCGCGCCCATTGGTCCGAGGACGGCGCCGATCTGTGTACCCTGCTGCAAAGCAATCTGGAGCGGGTTCATCGACATGGCAGCCGAGACGCCGATGTCCTGAAACTGCGCAGCCAGATTGGCAACGTTGGCGTTCGCGCCGATTAGCTGGCGTCCGCTGGCGCTGACAGCCGTTGCATGTGCCTTCATCGCACTGGAAGCGCGCATAGCAGCCGCGGCTTCTGCATTGAGCGCTGTTGCATGGGCGTTGGCCGCCTGTGATGCCATTGCTCCGGCTTTGCTGGAAACCGGTCCTATGGCTTCCGTCGCAGCTTCGGCACGCTTGGCAGCGCCGGTCAACCGATCGAGAGCCTTGGCTGTCTGATCGACGCCTGATGCCCTGGCTTCAACACCGAGTGATGCAATGTCTGGCATGTCTATCCTTTATTGCGTTCCACGACGCGCCGGTTGGTTGCCGCTCCCCTGATCCGGAGCTTGGCTTCCTGTACGTCTGCCGCTGTGGCTTGGCTTTCGCTCGGTTCGTGCTTGCCGGTCTTGTTGATTATCGCGAGTACCGCCTGATCCATCCTGCGAATGACCGAGAGCTCCCACGGATCAATGAGAGCGCCCGTCAGCCGGCAGAACGCCTCGACTTCAAGGAAACTGATCGGATTGGCGCTGAAGCCTGTCTCACGGGAATTATGGAGTTGAACGAACCAGTCCCAGATGTAATCGGTATATTCCGGAGCTTCCGGGACAGGATCGTTCTTGCGGCGCGGAGTGAAATGCGCCCTCGCGAAGCCGATCAGCTCTTCAGCGAGGGCATCACGAAATGCGCGTCTTCATCCGCGGCTTTGTCGATCTGCTCTGAGATGAAGAAATAATCCGGGTTGGAAATGACCTTCAACACGCTCTCCGGGGTGCATTCGACCGGCTTGCCGCCATTCGTCAGGTTCCAGGAGATGACGGAAGCAGCAACGATCTCGTTTGTTTTCTCTTCGATCTCTTCGACCGTGCCGACTTTCTTCGGATTTTTCTTGCCCTCACGTATGGCGGCATTGGCAAGGCGGCGCTGAACACGCTTCACCCGCTCCGAGCGATACGATGCGACCTTGATCACTAGGCCGGTCTTCTCGCCCGTAGAAGGATGCACAATATCGAGGTCAAAGCCTTCTTCAAGCTTTGCAGCAATGCCGTCGAACTGCGACAGTTCAAATGTCATGTGGAGTACTCCAAGGGAAAGGATGGTCGGCGTCAGACCGGCCGTTGAAGCTTATGGGAGGAGCGCGGTATCGACGGTGAGGATTTCCGTAGAAATGCCGACATTGAAGGTGCGGCGAAGCACATTGTCGCCTGTGCCGATGTTCTTGCGTGCTGACATGACCAGCCCGCGGAAGTAGTCGACGCTGTTCTCGTAGAGCTCGCTCGGCGCGTCTTCGTACTCGATCTTGAAGTTGTGCTGGAACTTCGTTCTTTCCGCCGCGCGCATGGCAATCTGGCCGGGATCAAGCGGATCATCGCCAACCACCATGGCAATGGTGCCGGCATCGCGTGCGCCTTTGAGGTGACGGACGCGACCGTCTCCAAGAGATTGGAACGTCACATCGGCGGACTCGTCACCGACTTCGCCGCCGTCTTCGACTTCCTTGATCTCGACCCACGTCAGGGCCTCGAAAGCAGCGATAGCAATCGCATCCGACGCATAGCTGATAGCGGTTGTCCCGCCGATATAATATTTCGCACCTGTTGCCGTGGTGATGGCCATGGGTTTTTCCTTTCATGAAAACCCCGGAACGGGGCGGGTTATACCGGAGTGTCCGGGGTTCAGTTGAAGCTGCGATAGAGGATGGTAACCGGGACGCTGATCTTGTCAGGTTCGATGATGGGAGCGCCGACAGAGGGCTTCGCGTAGACCTTCACACTGACGCCCGAGCCATAGAGGATCGTTCCCTTGGCAAAGTGCGCGCCGATAAGCCCTGCAGTGTTCGTTGGTTTGATCACGCCCTGCCCGACCGGATAGATCGTCATGACCTGCAGAATGCCCTGATGCCTTGCACTGGCATCGTTCGCGAGCCCGAGGTTATCGGTACGGTTGGGAATGAAATCGGCGCGAAGGTACGGGGCAGGCTTGCCCTGGTTTGGTTCAGCCGTTTCCACCGGAGCCGTGAATGCCAGGCCGGGATAGGAGACGAGCAGTACTGGCGATAGTACCAATGAGGTAAGCCTGGCGAACAGCAGCTCGGCGATTGTGGCTTCAACAGTAGCGGCCATCGTGATAATCCTTCCGGCAATGGCCGATAAACTGAATGATGAGCAAGCCTACGACCGGTTGCATTCCGCCCTTCTCGCCCTCGGCAAGGAGGAAGGTCAGACCGTTCGCGGCGATACCAGCCTGAAAGCTGCTCGTCAGGCCTTGGCACTGCTGCAGTTGGGACTGCTCAAGGCGATGGATGACGCCAGTGACAAGAATGTTGCGATCAAAGCCCCAACCGAGATTTAAGTTCTCTCGCTTTCATCTCGACAATCGAATCCCATCTTTGCGCCGCTGACCGGACGAAAGCATCCGGCGTTTGACCGTTCGATCCATATTCGCGATGACCGGCGTAAGCGGCCGAATACCCAAAGAACAAAGTGTCGTTGATGTCCGAACCAAGGATGACCGCTTCGATCTGACCGGCATCATAGCCATATGACTGGCCGTCAACCGGCTTTCTGTTCGGACTGATCGCAGGCATGGCCGCAGTCGATGCCATGAGAGAGGCACGAAGGAAGCCCGTGTCTACTCGCATCCGCCCGCCCTGCCCGATGGGCGTTTGCATCTCGGCAACGAGTTCCTGCACTGATTCCTTGAACACGGCTTCGACTGCACCGGGTATCTTCTCGGCGAAGGCTGCAACCTGGGCACTGAACGAGAGCTTAACCATTATGCTGCCCTGCGAACGACTGAAGCAAGATAGTCGACCTTGTATTCCATGTGGCAGCGGCAGCCGGATATCTCGCTGGCAGGTGCCTGCGGATCGCCGGGATAGCGAAGAACAGCACCAGACGCGCTGTGAAAAACGCCATCGATCTCGACTGCCTTGCCGTTCAGTACTCGATGTGTGTGCCTCACCCGCCCATCGCCTGCCGATCGCCATATCTTCTTGACGTCAGAAGCACCGACTTTGCCGTTATCGATTTGCTGGCGCATTGCGTTATCTCGGGACGTTCCGAGCGCTATCATCGTCTCTGTGCGGGCCAACATCTCGCCGCGGAGCTCAAGCAGACGATCTGAATAGCGGCCCACCATCCGTGTCACCGTCTCTGCCGTCAACGGCTTCTCTTCCCGAATGGCCTTAGCGATCGTCTTGTCGAAGCGCTTGTCCCGGCGCTGTCTGCTCAGATAGTGGCGCAGTAGCTTCGGATCACCCGAAAGCAGCTCTTCGCGGGCCGACGCTACAAATCGCTCTTGAGAGCTGGTGAGGCCGAGTATGCCACCTTCCCGCTTGCCACTAGCGCGGTTAATCCGCCCGATCACGTCTAGAGCCGTGGACCGAGGGTTGCGACCTTCCGATAGGCCGGTTTCCAGTGCCTGACGAATGGCGACCTTCTGATCCTCTACGATCCGGGTGACCAGTTCCGCCGAATGGTCACGAAGGAATGCTTCGCTCGCGTAGTCACGCACACCGAAGCGGAAAATAACCCGGTTGCCTTCAGGGTCTTTCAGCCTTGGCAGGTTCTCTACCAGGCTGATGCCGCCGGCGTTGTAAGCCTCTGCCAAAACCATTTCCAAGCCCGAGAACGCTTCGCGCTCAACCTGAATAGCCGCGACCGCCCCGGGAATATCACCACGCTCGAGCCGTTCAACCACGATGCGAAGCGTCACATCAGACTTGATCGCATCAAGGCCCTTAAAGAAGGCTTTGGCAAGGGCTGTGTCGTACTTGTCGAGCAGCTGCTCGAAGATGCTGCGGTTGCTTGCCATCATTTGAACTTCTTAGATATGGGAGGATATTTGAGCATCGGTCTCTCCCATACAAAAGGCGGCCCGCAAGGACCGCCTTCAGCTACTCAGAGCAGTAGACTAATTTTCAGAGGCGGAAGATAGCCAATGGGTACCAATATCCGTCACTGTGACGGCGGTAGCCGCGGCGATGCTCGCGGTAACCACGATGACCGTTCCAGTACCCACGGCGGTCGCGACGGTTCTCATACCGATCGTGGCGCCGATCATGACGGTCCCAACGCTTCTTTCTGTCATTCCGATGTTCGTAGCGACGATTATCATTGTGCTGTACCTGCACGATGTTCGAAGCAACAGGAACCTGTGCGGCAAACGGCGCTGCCGATGCCGTACCAAGCGATGTCACGCCCATGAAGACGGCCATGATTCCGGCGATAAATGTAGAAACGATTTTTTTCATAGTAGCTCCTGTTAACAGTGCGGTGAGAGGTGCGCCTTTGACTGTTAACAGGGCATGAACCGATTTTAGTTTCGGGCCTGCACTTCGAAATAGACGTTGGTTCCGGCCGGATTAAGGGGCCAAACACGAACAAGTGAATGAGACAGGCCGCCAATCATCAGTTTATCTGTGGTGACAGGAACAATCGCTAAGCCTTTGGCAGCGATATAGACCTTCTTGTCACTCGCTTTGATCAGCGAGCCGTCGATGTCCCTGTTGTCGAACCGGAGGACCGCAAGTGTGCAAGGCGTCTTCTGGATCGTTGTTTCCCCCGGATCCCAGACAGGACCGCTGCCGGGAACGTCGCGCCATATCTCGCCGAACTGACCGAACTTCTCGAGCAGACGCAGCGCCGTTGTCTGAGCGCGGGCATAATTGAACGATTGACCCTGTGCAACCATTGAACGATCCTGTCTGCAAACGGAGATCCAATATGATCACTAGTTCTCAGTGTTGTGCCGCTCGAGCTCTGGTTGAATACAGCAGAGAACGGCTCGCAATCTCCTCTGGCGTAAGCCCGGAGATCATTGAGAAGTTCGAGCGTAGTCTCGAGAACGCCACGGGTGTGGACGTCAACGCTCTACAGGCGGCACTTGAAAAAGCTGGAGCCGTTTTCATTCCAGATGGTGACAGCGGCGGGATTGGTGTTCGCCTGAAGTTCAACAGGTCGGATACCAGACGCATAGCAACACTGGAAAACGAAGGCGGTGTCGTTGCACAGGATGACGTTCCTTAGATTTACACCGCCAGGATGCCAGGAATGCGCACGCGCATGAACTGCCAGAGCAAGCCCTCGATCATGGTCACGACCGGCGTGGCAGCTGCCACCGCCTCAGCCGATGAGCTGTTGCCGGACACCGCATACTCCACTTCGAGCTCGCCGACCTTCTCACGCTTGGTGACCGAGTTACCGGTGACGACAGGCGAAAGGATGCCCGGATTGATCAACTCAAGAAATGAAGCCTCATATGAGGCTTTAATGAGGGCTTGGGGCACGACGTCAGATGGGATCGCCTGACCATAATAGGTGACGGCGCCGGTTCGTGGCCATGCACGCTCCTGGTCAAATCCGCCGGTCCGGGTACCCGAGAACTTGGGTTCATATCGATCAATGAAGAGAGAGCCGCGCAACATGGCGGCTACGATCTGCGCATCGGTTGTTCCACCGGAAATCACATAGCCGTGGTCCTCTGCGTATTGCAGGAACGCTTCTTTTGTGCCGTATGCGGCCATAGTCATCTCCGATCAAATGAGGTGCCCGGCAGTTTCCCGCCGGGCAGATTGTTATGGCTGGGTTGCGAGCTCTTCGAGAGCAGCGATGATCTCGTCTTTCTTCGCAGGCGTCTTGTCGCCGAGTAGCTTGGTCGCAGCAGCTTTGAAGGCCATGAATGGCACATCGGTTCCGGTTGCCATGGCAAGCACCTCCAGAGCCGCCTTAGGTTCCTCTGTACCATTACCACCGTCCTTCTTATTCTCTGCCTTTGCGCCCGAGACGCTCAGATGATTGGCGTCAAGCCAAGCTTTGACGACCGGACTGTCTTTGACACCGTCCCAATCCTTCTGCTCGACTTCAAGGCTGCCACCGTTGCCAGCGATGACCGGACCACCCGGAAGGCCGAAGCCTCCGGGACGGTTGTTCGTGATTGTGATCTTGGACATGTGTTTCTCCTCAGATTCCATCAAGGTAGCGAACGGCACCGGGACGGCGGATCTCAACGCTTCCAAGCCGGAAAATACCAGGTACCTCGAACTTCAGCAGCCGCTGCTCGGCCTGCAGCCAACGTAGTGGCATCGGGATGTGGATTTTGACGACGTCTGGCGAGCGGCGATATGCGGCGAGCCGATGTGTGCTGCCGGCACCAGCAGTTTCCAGTCCGAACACTGCGCGGATTGTCAAAGGCAATCCAGTGCGTTGCGTATAAATGTTCGCACGCTGGATGTGCTCGAGTACCGTCGTCGTCATGGTCGCATCGAGGCGCTTGGTCGCGATCAGGGCATAACGATCCTGATCGAGCAGGACTGTATTCGCCTGTTCAATACCGTTTGACGCCGTGAAGATGACACTTAGGACGCTGTTGACGTCCGCGAGGATCTCGTCGGCGGTCTTCGTCGTCCACGTGGCTGTACCGGACGCACCGTTCGCTGCGGTCAACGCGGTCACGTTGGTGGCGTTGAGCAACCCCGTCATGCCGAGCTTCGGACGCCCCAGGAAAGCAACGTTGTCGACGAACAGCTCGTACTTGCGGCGAGCGGCGTCAGCTCGGTCGCTCTCCAGTCGAATGCCGTAGGCCTGTGCGTGGGCAAGCTCCTGGAGGTTATACCGGTAGCCGATCCCGGCCATGAACACACGGCTGTTGCCGCTGTCGAGCTTGAAGTCGACGAACGGGATGTCATCGCCATCAGCCGAAACTTCGCGAGCCTGACCAACATCATCGCCCATCGAGAAGAAGTCGATAGCCGTAGTCCAGTCCGGCGCCGAGTTATCGACCGGAACGAGTTCACGATATTGGAAATCCGGATATTGACGGGCATAGATACCCGGCTCGATGTAGTTCTGCGCGGTACGCAGGAAGTTCAGCGCCAGCGCAGGCGCGTCTGTGGTGAACATGCTCGTTCTCCTTACTTGGTGACGCCAAGGCGGAGACGTGCAAGCTGGTTGGTACCAGACGTGACGCTTGCCCATTCGGCATTTTCGATGAGTTGGTTTGCGGCAGAGTTCGCAACGTTGGTGAAACCGCCGGTCGGTGTCATGTAGACTGGATCACCCTGAGCAACAGCGACGAGCGCAGTAACCCAGATGGAGCCGTTCTTCATGACGCTGATCTGATCGTAAGGCTTGTAAACCTCGCCATTGGCAAAGGGCAGCGTACGATCAACAACAGCCACGCCGGCAAACTTGCCGATAGCCGTTGGGAGCTTCACTGTGTCCTCAACGGTATCGAACAGGACGCCGCTACCGAAAGGGATGTTGCCGGAAGTCGCATTCACAATCATCGAAATGATGTGATGCGGTTCCGTGGTCGCGATCATGCCGGGATAACCCGCTGGAGTATCACGCGAATAGGATACGGTTGGGAAAGCCATTATGCGGACTCCTTCTTGCCCTGCCATGCGGCTGCATCGCGAGCGAGCATCGCCGTGTAGGCGTCATTGGAATTCTGCGCGCTGTCGTTGTTCTGGATGCCGTTCTGCACAACGGTGCGGAATGGGTCCGAAACCTTCTTTGCGTCTTCTGCAAGAATGTCGAAGCGAGCGTCGATATAAGCGTCAGCCTTATCTTTCACTGCTTCATCGCCAAGCTTGGCAACAACGGCAGCTTTGCGGATGGCCGCATCTGTCAGGCCTTCCGTCTTAACATCCTGGGCGATCGCCTTCGCCACGGTGATCAGATCGGCGCGAGCCTGGACGCGCTTGTCGAGATCGGCATCCGAAAGCACCTTGGCTTTCGTCGCATCGATCTCGGCGTCTTTCCTCGCGATTTCAGCATCCTTGGCAGCGAGGGCGGTCTGGTGTGCCTTCTCTGCGTCCGAAAGCTTCGTGTTGGCATCGGCAAGCCGCGTCTGCAGCGTGCCGATCACCGTGGCGCCCTGATCGGTTACTTCAACCGGGATGCCATCGACGGTAACCGTCTTCAAGGTCATGATCTTTTCCTTTTCTGGTGTCTGATCATTGGTGATCGGGGCGACGCCCCATGCGTTCGCATCACCGATGCGAACCTCGTTTCCGGCCCTGCCCTGCTGCACGATGGCAACGTGGTTGAGACGGATATTCTTCTGAATGGCGTCGTAGGCCTCGCCGGTCGGCGTGGTGCCAGCAGTCCAATCGAGATCGCAGGTGTATCCGGCGCTCAACTCCTGTTTGCCCGCCTCGATGTCGCTGATCGCGCTTTCGTCGCTGACCATGAGCGGGACACGGATGAAGATGCCCTCACCCGTTACTTCATCGCCGGTTTGTCCGACTGCATAATCTTTCCAATTCTTGGAGGTGACATGCTCGTCAGGATGATCGTTCGTCACAGGACGATGTGCGGCGCTCCGCAGCGTCTCATCGCTGAACACTTCCGATCCGGGGCGATAGACACGAACCAGGGCCATGTCGGGCTTGCCGACTTCCGAGCCGTGATAGTTCTGGATACCAGTACGCGCGATACGAGCATCGGCAACAAGGTAGCCGTCATCACGCCGACGCGTTCCCGCGACAGTTACAGCATCTGTGAATTGCATCGCTAAGACCTCGGGTTTTACTAGCTGAAGTGTCGTAATAACGTGTACGAATCAGCCGCTCCAGCGACCGACTGTGGGGACAAAAAATGGATCACCGTGTTGAACGAGTTTGGCTCAGCCTCGGGGGAATAGGTATGGGCGCAATCTTTGGATCGGGTGTCGTTGAAAGATGGGGGAGCGCTTTCGAAAGCGTACTAATTTCAGCGAATTTCGTAACTCTTTTGTCTGCTTTAGGTGGTGCGGCGGCCGGGGGCTTGATCTCTTATTTCATTGCCAAACAGGCTTCGCGCGAAACAGCAGCGCGTGAAAAGGAAACACTGCTGGCGAATGAACATGCCCAAGCATTAAGTTGTATGGTGACAACCATGCAAGCCGCCAACCGGCTCTTCACGCTCGACAAAGACTTAAAAAGAGCTTCAACGCCACTCAACGGCATACAGCCGTGGCAAATCTTGCAGGCCTCTGCGGGTCCGGGCAGTCCGCCGCTTCGCTATTCTCCTAGAGAATTTACCCCCTTCATCAAAGCGAAGAGTGCGGACGTTGTTCATCGGTCGCTTCTGCTTGCTGAACGCCTAGATTCTCTTGAAGCAGCATTCGCGGAGTACAGTAGAAGACGCGTTGAACTAGAGCAGTTCCTCCTGCCATTGAGCTCGTTTACAAGTGGTGCTATGTCCAGTGCCATTCCGCCTAACCTTCAGACGCCCGCCAAATACCGGATGGACACGCTCAATCGCCTCATACTTCAGATGGCCGAGTTCTGCGCACGCGATCTAGCGGATGCACAGAGCCTGATGAAAGACCTGAACACCGCATTCACTAGGTATTTCGGCGATAAGGCAAACTTCCGTCTCGAAATAGATGCCGTCGAATAAGAGTGGGACCTCATTTCCGCTCCAGTCGAGTTGCAGGTACCACTCCCGCCGCCGCCAGAATTTCCACTTCATCAGGTTCCTGCTCGGACAGCTTCCCGTATTCGTCGATAAAGCCATCAAGTCCAGGTAAGCTGCCGTCTTCGGTGAAGGTATTCACCAAAGCGTCAGACAGCGCCTCTCGGGTGATAATCTCCTGCCCCGACGATGAACCGATCAATGCGCGTGCGGCGTCCGACTTGGTCTTGAAGATGTCCGCCCGTTCCTTTTCGGACATTTGCTCGAGCGGCGCCCATTCGTAGTAGATGGCTTCATCGCGTGCACCAGTAGCGGATCGGATGAGGCATTCATCAAGACGTGCCATTGCTGGCGTCAGCTCAAGCTCCTGAATGGACTGGATGCGATCATGATAGTTCTTCATATCGCTTGTGCCAGTGGCGTTCATTCCGGCTGGAGACTGGCCAAGAAGGCGCGTAACTGGGATATCAGCCGCACCTGAAACGATCTGCATGAAGGCCATGAGGATGTCTGTGAGCCCGGCAAGCTGAGCGCTCTTGCTCTCATATTCTTCTTCGGCATCCAGGATAAGCGTACCATTGATGCCCTTGATTGTGTTTGCCAGCGTATAGCGCTGAAGAATGGCGTTCTCGTATTCCTTGTTGCCGATGTTCTCCGTGAAACCAGGTATCTTGATGATATCGATCTTGGCTTCGAAGATGAGGCTGGCGATGTTTCCGGCGGTGCTGTCGGCATTCTTGATTGCGTCGAGAGTGGCAGTCAGGATGCTCTCGCCCCAGCCTTGCGTCATGCCGCTGATATCGTCGTCAGGAGCCATTGCTCCATTGAAGAGCACCAGGCGCGACGGATGGATAATCAGCTGCTTGCCGTTCAGACCGGTCAGGTAGTAGTTCTGGGGCTTGTTAAACCATTCCGATTCAGGGTCTCGGTCGATCCTTCCTGCCTTCAGCTGTCGACGCGTCAATACCGTCAGGTGCTTGAGGCCAGCCTTGCCCATCTTCTCAGGGTCGAGCGGCCGCGACGGATCCTCATCACCAGTCCCAATGTAAAGCGCAGCGCCACCGAATAAGCGGCCCTTCTTCGATGCTTCAAGGAGCTTGCCCTTGACGTTAAGCCGCTTTTCTTCCTTTTCGATTAGTTCAATCAGCTTATCATCAGCCTGCCAATCGCGCCATTTGCGGCAGCTATCCAGCGCGGGAATGTCAATGATCTTCCTGGGCAACCATGAACCACGATACGCCGCAACGATCTGGTCATCGCTCAGGATCGGCTGGGTGTAAAAAACAGTCGCTGCCTTGTCACGCTCGGTACCCAGGCGGGAAACAAAACTGACCAGGCTATCGCGAGCCATAGTGATCACATTTCCCATGATGGTCCTAACCAATGTTCGCGAGCGTGAAGGTGTGCGAGGTGCGCGGCGCGAAGGCCATTACGAAGGCGTCGGCAAGGTTCGGAGACGGGATGTCCCGCTTGTCCAGGTCCTTCTTGCTTTCGACCTTCGATTTACCGCTGTTGTCATAGTCCTTGCGAGGGGTCGAAAGCTCATCGATGAGCCTGTCGAGATGATCGCATTCGCTCGATATCGAAATCAGCTCATCTGGTGCGAACTGCTCGCCACGCTCCACCGCGTTGAAGGTATTGCGGAAGCGGCGTGAGACTTCCCACCACGATTGTGCTTTGATGTTCGAATAGAAGTCCTTGTTCAGCGGTGACTTCGGATCCTTGGGATCAATGCGCCGCTCGGGATTGAGAACCGCGCCGCCAGCATTGAACCGGAAGTACGGTATCTTGACCTTGTGCTCCTGGTTGAGCGCCTGGAAGTGTGCGCCGGCGAAAGCTCCGACACCAATGCTGTCATAATCGATCGAGGCTTCAAGCATACGGGCAATGGCATGCACCCTGCCCGCTGATTTCAGAAGTTCGTCCTCTTTCGCCTTCCACTCATCAACATGTGTGGCAAGAAAGCCATGATTTGCCACGGTAGCGCACTTGTCGTCGCCTCTGTCCGCAACGTCGAACCCGACACGCTTAACGCCTGTGGGCTCGATCTTGAGCTTCTTGTGCGCATCAACGGCGGCAAGAATCCAGGACCGCTTGATGATAACGGCATCATCGTCCGTTAACGGCTCGCCCAGGTAGATATGCCGGAACTCTTCCTCGTCCTCTTTCCGTTTCGCCTCAATGACCTTGAGGATGGTCGCGGACAGAAACGGGTTGTCGACGTAGTTGATCTGCTTCTTGATCGTGTCCGGAGGCGTATTTGAGATGAACCGGCGATAGACGAAATCAGTTACAAGGCGCGGATTGAAAATAATCCAGAACTGCGAGCCTTCCTTGCGCAGCGTCGGCTCAAGGATGTCCCATTGTTCTTGCGTGAGGTTGTGAGCTTCCTCGATCCAGCAGATGTCGATACCTTCGAGCGACTTGATTTCATCGATGTGCCGCCAGAGGCCATAGAACATGAACTCCGAACCGGTCAGCTTATGCTTGATCGAGTTTTCGGTAATGATGAACTGGTTGGTGAGCCCAAACCGCCCAATCTGGATTTTCAACAACGTGTAGACTGATTCCGCAATCTTGTTCTGAAACTGACGGGCGCAAAGAACGCGGATCCTGCATTGGGTGGCAAGGAACACTGCAAAGCCGGCAGCATCCCATGACTTCGAACTTGAGCGACCGCCATACAGAACCCGGTTGCGCGCCGGTGTCAGCCAGAAGTCACGAAGTACCGGATTTAATGTTGCCGTAGAAGTCTGCAAGTGTCCGAACCTCGATGGCGCCACCGTCTGCGCCAACAAGAGCGCGCCGGTTCGTAAAGCTGTCCCCGACTTCCTTGGCAGCCTGTTCCATCAGGTTGGCGGCAAGCACCATGTTGCCTTGGTTCTCTGCCTTCTCAGCCATGCGCTGAAGAGCGCGAAGGCGGACGGCGCGATGAGAGATCGCAATGGTCGCCGTATCCTCGAGGAAAGTCTTACGCGTCTCTTCGAACAAGGCCTTCCATTTCTCAGCTAGGTTGCTGCCAGCCTTCTTGTTCGGGTCGTACCCCTCAACCGACTGGCGAGTGATAGTCTCCCCAAATTCCTTCCTGACTGCATCTACGACGACCGATGGTGTATCGAAGCATGCGAGGCTTTGCACGATGAAGGTTTGAACGTCGTTTTTGAGCTTGCCTTTTGCCATTGCTATGTCAGGGTCCGGTCAGGGATGAAAAGATGGATTGGCTGTTCAGTAACTGGTTGACGGTGGTTCCGCTGATTGGCTCGGCGGTTGCTTGGGCATGGGCTGCGGTGGATCGAGCGTTAACGCTTCGTCGAGAACAGGCACAGCGTGAGTGGGCACGTCTAGGAGAGCTTCTGGTTATACTTAACAACAAGGACAATAAGCACGGCTATTGGTCGCAAATCGCTGCGGTGGTCGAGATGCACGGACTGCGGACAAAGCGGAGCACCGTTTTGCGGCTTGCCAAGGAAGCTCGATTGTTCTGGTCTAATGGCGCTACGCCGGCATTATTGACAGAACTGGATCTTCTGATCGCCGACTTGGAACGCTAAGCAGCATGCAGCTGACAGGTACCGCATGCATGAGCGATACGGACATTCGCGATCTCAGGACCTGCGTTGCCAGCATCAACTAGCGCGCGGACATGTGAAGCATCTGCCCCATAGCGGCGGACAACACCTATGAACTCTTCGATGTCGTGTTCGCGTAGAGTGAATGCCGGCAATCCTGTCGACTTATGGAACTTCGGAGCGCCGAAAGGATCGGTCTCTTGTGCGGCGTGATAGAGCTCGTGCTCGACCAATGCGCAGAATTCAGCGTCGCTACAGGACATGGCGTACTCGGCCTCGAATGTCAGGATAAAATTCGGCACGTGGCCGAACCACCCGACGATCTGCTCTTCTGCCCGGGCCTTGCCCCACTTCCCCATCATGCCCGAAGGCTGGCCCTCTTCACACTGACCGACGATGCGACGTCCCTTGCGGCTGTTGCTGACATTGGTCCAGAGCATGCCGATCGAGGCAGACTGCAAATGGAAGTGATCCGGGTTGTGTAGCTCGCCATCATCCTCGATGAATGTAGCCATTGCCCACTCAACCAACTCCGGAGCCGGAGCAAAGCATATCTTGGCATCTATGGATGTGATGCTCTCCGGAGGCATCGGGCGGCGCGACATGATCACAGTTTCGTATGTCCTGCAGTTGCTTAACCTAATTGTCATGCTTGAGTTGCTTACTGCTGAGACGCAGAAATCAGGAGACTAGGAAATGCTCAAATTCATGTCCGCCGAAGGGCAGCCTGTTTACGTCAATCCGTTCGCAATCGTAGCGGTTCAGAAATATGGCGATGCGGAACACACAACCATTCACACTTTAGGACCACAAAGTCCGAGCCATTTCTGTATCCTGGTGAAAGAAGAACCTGAGGCTGTTGCAAGCCAGTGGCGGGAAGCAGTCAAACAGAATTCCTCTTTATAAAGATGACACGTTGCAAGTGAGGAACGAACGACGTCCCACGGCGTTCGGGGCGATCTGACGCTTGGGGGAACACGGCATGCGTGCACTGAACATCATCACATTGCTCTTGATCATAGTCGGCGGTTTGAATTGGGGACTTGTGGGCCTATTTCAATTTGACCTTGTTGCCGCGATCTTTGGTGGGCAAAACTCCGCCTTGGCTCGACTAGTCTATGTGCTTGTTGGTCTTTCGGCCCTTTGGCAGTTCATACCGCTCGTTAGAAGTTTCAATGATGGCCAAGTCAGCGCAGAGCGAAATCGCCGCTAATCCGACGTGTGTTAAAGCGCGCTCCGATCGGTTGACTGTCCAGCCATTCCATCTTCGCGAACTCACGATCGCCTGTCATCTTGAAGATGGAGGCTTCGGACAGTTGGTCTCGCGGGTTTTCACCTTTCGATTGCAGCCAGCGGCATTGCGCTGTGATCGCTTCCACCTCTGTCTTGTCGTACTGGTAGGAGACGTTGTCGGTCATATCGACGCCGTTTTCACGCTGCACGTGGTGCGCTAGCTCATGCACGAGAACGCCTTGATCCTTCAGGTTGCCGTCTCGCCAATGGCGTAGTGTTATGACCGGCGGGCGTAGCCACGACCAACGTATCTGCCCCAGGCATTTGAGGTCAGGCTCGACCCTAATCTCAGGCGGATCATTCGGGCAGCGGTATTTCAGCAGATCGGCAGCATAGACCATCATCTCGCGAGCAAGAGCGATGTTCATAATGAGCCTCTGGGACTATGATAGTGTGGCGGTCAAGCACGGAGAAAACGTCATGCCGAAGCCCGATATTTCACCGGATCACGAAGTCATTGCTGCTCACATGCATGCCGTTACAGCAGCTTTCCAGACACTTGTACTTTGCCTTCAAACCAACGGGGCTCTTGAACCTGGTCAGTATCCAGCCGCGCTGCATAGCTACATGGAACTGGCTAGAGAAAAGGCGAGCCCAATGACCCTGGCAATGCTGGACGACCTGCGCCAGGCTTTGCTCAATTGATCGTTTGGCCGAGAGTTCCGCCTGTTTGGTTGCAGGAGCCGGATTCGAACAGACTGCCTCTTGGTTATGAGCCAAGCGCGCTACCGAACTGCGCCACCCTGCGAAACTGAAGTTTGAACCAATAGTACGACCGGGAACCAATCATTGAAGTTTTTATTATCTCCAGAACAGGGAGGTAACACAATGACAGACGATAAGTCCAAGCGAGACAATCGGGACCGATCGAGGGTTTCCGGGAGCGAAGACTATGAGATCGAGCATCTCATGAAGAAATTCGATATCAGTAGGAATCGTGCTCAGGATCTCGTCAAAAAACATAACGGTAATCGAAAGAAGATCGAGGACGAACTAAGCTCTGTTGACATCTGAATTTGGTGAATAGTTTTCCATGGCGGGAAGCCGTGAAGCTCTTCCCATGCGCCCGGCGAGTGTTCCCTGTCCAAAGGTCCGGCGTCAACGCAGATCACCAGTAGGCGTCTAAACTGATTTGGTTCCTATTGGAAGGACTTTTTTCATAGAACCTTAAGATTCCGGCGAGAATGTTACGTGCACGTTACCGAAACATCATTGATGTTGATTGTCCTTCGGCCATGATGGTGCAAACCATTGGAGTCGATCGAAATGGTCACGCGACGTTCATTTATGATGTCTGGCACGATTGCTATAGTCCTTCCGTTCACGACGTTTCCGGCCAGAGCACAACAGGAAGAAGTCTCTGCAGAAGATGCACAAGCAATAGCGAAGGAAGCCACCATTTATGGTTTCCCATTGGTCGACAACTACCGCATCCAGCACTCATATTTTGCAGACCATGCAAGTCCCGAATTTAAGTCCAGTTGGAATAAGATTTTCAATAATGCTCGTGTTTATACACCAAATGACAAGGCGATTCAGACACCTAACTCTGACACGCCCTATTCATATGTTGGAGCAGATTTACGCGCGGAACCGCTCGTGTTTACAGTTCCCGAAGTTGAACAGGCGCGTTATTACTCGCTGCAATTCATCGACTTATATACGTTCAATTTCGCCTACGTTGGTAGTCGTGCCACAGGCAATGGAGCGGGTTCGTATTTACTTGCTGGACCAAATTGGAAGGGCGACCGGCCGGAGGGTATAAAAGCTGTCATCCGTTCCGAGACCGAATTCGCGTTCATTCTTTACCGAACGCAGCTCTTCGGTCCAGATGACATCGACAATGTCAAAAGAGTCCAAGAAGGCTATAAGGTTAGTCCCCTGTCCTCGTTTCTGGGGACTCCCGCACCAGCACCGGCTCCGACTATAGATTTCATCAAGCCTCTAAGTGCACCGGATGAGAAAAATTCTCTGGAGTTTTTCAACCAACTCAATTTTGTTCTCCAATTCTGCCCAACCCATCCCTCAGAAACAGAGTTGATGACGCGGTTCGCCAAACTAGGCATTGGTGCAGGAAAAACGTTTGATCCTTCTAACCTTTCTGCGGAAGCACGTAACGCAGTACAGGCTGGCATGGCTGATGCTTGGGCCGCATTTAAGGAACACAAGGAAAAAGATCTTGATACTGGCAAGACGTCGAGTGCCGACGGGTTTGGTACTCGCGCGTTCCTTAAAAACAACTACTTGGAACGAATGTCAGCCGCGGCACTTGGCATCTATGGTAATTCGAAAGACGAAGCAATTTATCCAGCCTACTTCGTCGACAACGAGAGGAATGCGCTGAACGGAGCCAATCGATACGCGCTCCGCTTCGGCCCAAACAGCCTCCCGCCAGTCAATGCTTTCTGGTCGCTGACACTATACGAGCTCCCAGAAAGCTTACTGTCCGCAAACCGCCTCAACCGCTATCTGATAAACTCTCCCATGTTACCGGAATTGAAGCGTGAAGCCGACGGCGGCGTGACGCTCTACATCCAGCACGAATCCCCCGGACAGGAGAACGAGCCTAACTGGCTGCCAGCACCAAACGGGCCATTCTTCGTCGTCATGCGTCTCTATTGGCCGAAATCCGACGCGCTGGATGGAAAATGGAAGGCGCCGCCACTGGAAAAAACGAACTGAAGGGTAACCACCATGAACATCAGAAATTTAACGGCGGCGGCGATTTTTGGCTTTTCTATGTTAGTTGGCAATGCCACTGCATTCGCTGCGGCAGGCGTTGTTACGGTCGATAATTTTACCCGGGCTGAGAGCGACCTTTATCTTGGCAATATCGTCAAGGATGGGGGATTCGGAAAATTTCTCCATCGTCGTGAACCTGCGGCAATCGATAATCAGACAGTCATACGCCTGAATCGCGACACACTCTATTCGGCCGCTGTCTTCGACCTCGACGCCGGCCCGGTAACGATTACACTTCCCGACGCTGGAAAACGCTTCATGTCGCTCTTGGCGATCAACGAAGACCATTATATTTCCGCGGTATCGTATGGCGGCGCGAGCACCTTCACAAGAGAACAGGTCGGCACGCGCTATTTTGTGACTGCCATACGGACATTTGTCGACCCCACCGATGCGAAGGACGTCGAACAGGTTCATGCTTTGCAGGACGCCATCAAGATCGGCCAGCCAGGCGGGCCCGGTACGTTCGCAGTTCCGGAGTGGGACCAGGCCACTCAGAAAAAGGTTCGTGACGCCTTATTAGTCTTGGCGACCACTATGCCAGATTTTAACAAAGCCTTCGGCTCCAAAGACCAGGTCGATCCGGTGCGTCACCTAGTTGCAAGCGCCGCTGCCTGGGGCGGCAACCCTGACAAGGATGCCACTTATCTTAACGTCACACCTGAGAATAATGATGGTACGGCCGTCTACAGGCTTGATGTGAAAGATGTTCCCGTTGACGGCTTCTGGTCGATCAGCCTCTATAATCCTGCAGGCTACTTTGCGAAAAACTCCTACGATGCCTATTCACTGAACAATGTCACTGCAAATAAAAGCGCAGATGGCTCTATCGACATCCAATTCGGAGGTTGTGACGGAAAAACTTTGAACTGCTTGCCGATAATGAAAGGCTGGAACTATACGGTGCGGCTGTACCGTCCGCGCGAAGAGATTTTGAACGGTGCATGGAAGTTTCCGGAGCCTCAAGTTTCGAAGTAGAAATTGGGCTAAGCTGCTGGTGAGATTTGCGCTGGTTTAAACTCGACTGCTGTCATTCTGCCGAATAACTCGATTAGGGCGATGACCCTACCTGCCTTCGTCACTTCCTCGACAATCGCCCCGAATGTGGCGAACGGATTGCCTTTGTCCGTTACGAAAATGTTCGTACCGGCGGGAAAATGCTTGATAGTGTTTTCCTTGGCGGAGACAGCCTCTTCCCGACGATGGATCCGTGCTTCCCGTGTATCATCGAACATCATGTCCAACTCAGCCAAGTAGATCGCCTCGACATGATTTTCGGATATCCTGATAGGTCTGCCGTTCACACCGAGGACGCACTCGACTCCGTCGCATTTGTTGACACGATAGAAGTTTGCATTCTTTGGTGAAAATCCGACAAACAGATATCGCGACATCAGCGCATTTTCATTGACCTTGTAGGTGTGGGTCCGCATGTTCTTCACCTCGACCTTGCGTCGTGGATAATACGTGTCAAAGCCTGCCTTTTGAATGTTCTCGAAAGCCTTCTCTTCGCCCTTCACAGTGGTGCGAACGACATACCAGTGCTTGTCTTTGTCGATGCCAGTCTTCATGTCCTGTCCTAATTCGTTCGAGGCGCCGCTTCCGGTTATGCCGCTTTGAGTATGATCGACCGCCGCTGATGTGGTTCTATTTCGACATGGCCGCGTGCCTGGAGCCGGTGGAGCATGTAAAACGCTGCGGTCGATGAGCAGCCCAATGCCTCTGCCGCTTCCTTGTAGGTCAGTGGGTCGCCGTTCTGCTCGTCCTGATAAGCCTTGAGAAGGTCGAGTGCTTGCTGTTGACGCTCTGTCAGCCTCTTGGGCTTCGGATCGTATTGGCGGACGATCTCACGAGCCAAGGCCGGGCTTGCTGCGATGAGACGCTTTGCCCTTTCCTCAATTTCATCATTTTCAAACATCACGCATACTCCTACTGAATAACCACCTGCCCCGGTTTCACGCCGGCGCGGGCCATGATTTCCCGCATTTTCTTCCGGTAGCGGACTTCGTCGCAGAGCTGCGCAGTCGACGGGCAATAGGCCTTGTTGACCTCCTTGACCTCGCCTTGACGAAACCGCTCTATGGCTGCCAGCACGTCGATACACTCGAAGTCCTCAACCGCGTCGAGGTAGGCGCGAAGCTGAAGATCAGGATCGGACATGGGCGATTGCGGGAAACTCCCGAACAGTTTGGTCAATGACTTTGTCGCCTCGATCTTCTCCGAGTTGTTCATTTTCCTTGAGCTCCTGAATGAGTGAACGTGCTGCATCTGTTGATTTCCGAAGATGGACAAATCCATTCGGTTTTCGCGCGCTTGCGCGCTCTGAAAAACTGTCAAGTTTTTCTATATGGTCTCTGGTATCTGGAAGATGCTGTGGCAAACCGGTAGCATTTGCCACACGTGCATCCTTATCTTTCAAAGCCTTAGCCTCGCCACCCTTTGCCCCGGCGGTAGCCCTCGATTGACTTTTACTCGTGCTTTTTTGAAGCTCTTTTGTCAGACGATTGTGCCTGATCGTCTCATCTGAAATGACGAAAAATGACAGGAGATCATCGCTGATGGAGCGCCACTTTTTGACGGACATGCGGACAACACGAGCGAGCTTGGCATCATCGTTTGGCAATGATCCGTCGGCGTTCCACATGGCCATAAGCAAGAGCATGTAGGCACCAATTTGCTCCGTGCTGAGGTGCAGCGTGTCTCCGATAAAGTCAGAGACGTAAAGCTGCATGAATGGTCGCTCACTCATGCTGCAACCCTCCACAGAGGGAGAGGAAGCTGCCATGCCTCAAAGGCACGAGAAGCAGCGCCCTGGACGCGATCGGCAAAGGCCTTAGCCTCTTTCCATGAGTTGCCGTCCCTGCCCTGCTTACGAGCGGCAAACGACCAAGCCATGCTGTCTGCGCTGTAGAGCATCGCGCGGACGCCGGGATGGAGAAGTGACGTTTGTTTTATCCCGAATCCGTGGAGCCTCAAGTCCGGACGAACGGCATGAATTGCGAAAAGAACCTCTATGATCTTCTCCGGTATGCCGTTGCGTTTGCAAACAGAGCCAACGCCTACCCACATTCCCGGCTTGAGCCGATCGCCATACATGCGAACGTGGTTGGCGTAGTCTTGCGGCGCAAAGCCTTGCAGCACCGGCATGACGTGGAAGGGAATCGATCCGCCGAATAAGCGCTCAAGCTCCGCCACAAGGGCGTCATAGCGCTTTATTGTTAGACGCTGATGGTCCTCAATCGTTAGACCAGTTTTCACAAGCATGACTGGCTCGCACATATAATCTTGTGCAACAGCGGCTGCTATGTTGATGACGCCTGCGGAATGAAGGCGTCGAAGCTCGTTCGCATATTCCTCGACACTTGACCGATAACCGCCATGAAGGTTGATCTCGGTAAAGGCACCGCTGTCCACCAACACATCGGCGCAATCGACAGGTTTCTTGCGCCCCTTGAGGCGACGCACGCTGATACAGGCACGATTGAAGTTTTCGGCATCACCAGGTTGGTGAAGGCCCACATAAAAACGCACGCTCACGCCGCACCTCGCTCGCGCGCGGCGGCGGCGCTATAATCAGACACCGCTTGTTGCAGGACAGTAAGTTCGCGCCAACGTGCCTCGATTTCATGATCTGGCCGCTTGCGCCTGCCTTCCGAGAAGTCCTGAAGCCAGGTTGCTTTTCCAATGACGAGCTTGTTCAGTTCCTCCGCCATCTCTTGATTGGGGATCCTGGAGGTCATTCCGCGGCCTCCGAAAATAGCGTGGACTGCCTCGCATCTGACTTGCGATCGAGCATGCGGAGAACTGTCTCGCCATGGTGCTTTGTGTCCCAGACGAACCAGGCATTGAGCATTGGCGGAGCGCCCTGCCCTGTGAAATCGATCTTCCAGCGCATAAGGTAGACGCGCGCTGGTGGATGAGCGGCGTAGAAGTGCTTCATCCCGCCGGCGCCCGGCCATCCCCAATTCATCAGCAGCGCCATGTATTCGACTTGCAGGGTTTCGAGCGCATGTTTGAGCCAGCGCGCCTTGCCATTTCCCCATCCGCATTCACTAAAAGGCGGGTTGGTCACGATGGCGTAGGAAGGGAATGTCTCGTGGGTGAAGTCATAAAAGTTCTTTATAACGGCACCACAGCCTCGGTCGATCATGTCGGAGGCGAAGACGTTGAGCCCGAGCGCTTCCATCTCGCGAACCATGGCGCCGTCGCCTGCTGCCGGTTCAGCAATGCTGCGGAAGTCGCGGAGGCGACCGATCTCGGCATGTAGCAGTGCGCGGGTCGGTTCGGGCGGTGTGGGATAGAAATCATCCTTCTCACGTTCCAGGTTGTCGACGCGCTCATAACTGCCGTCGAGCTGGCGCTGAACAACTGGCTTTGACTTCTTGCCGGTCGCGCGAAACAGGCCGCGAGCTGATGGTGCTGCCTTGCTCATCAGATCCCTCCGATAAAGAACAGAGGGACAATCATCCAAGCGATGGCAAAGAGTGCCAGGCAAATGCCGAGCACGACGCTTAAAGGACTGACAGTGTCATTGTGGTTGTCGTTCACGCCGCCTCTCCCATTGATAAATCTCCGGCGAAATGGAATTGTCCGTGCGGGGCAAATACGTCTGGGGGAAATCTATGAGTTGGGGCTTTGAGCGCGGTCGGATTTACAATCGGCGCAAAGACATTCATGCGCGTTTTGGCGGTCAACAGCAGGGCGGCATCATCACGCCCGCGTTGCATTCCTTGGTTGTCATCATTACCGGCGAAGAAGGGGCAGAACACGGATACGCCGATCGTTGGCAACCCGAAGGGGTATTTGAATACTTCGGAGAAGGTCAGGTTGGCGACATGTCGATGAGAGCCGGCAACAAGGCAATTGCTGAACATTCGATCGAGGGTAAAAGCCTGCTTCTTTTTACCAAAACCAAAGCTGGCTTGCGATTTGAAGACGAATTCGTCTACGAATCCCATCACATCGAACGCGCTCCCGATCGGGAAAAAAATCTTCGCGACGCTATGGTGTTCGAGTTGAGGCCGATTGCCAGTGTTGTCGAGGTAGTGGAGGAAGAACCGCCCACCGCTAAAGCTGCTGCGGTCGAACTTGAGGAGCTTCGAAAAAAGGCAATTGCCGCCGCCAAGGAAAGTCCAGGCAAGACGAAAACAACGACGACCGTATTCGAACGCAGCCGGCACGTCCGTGATTACGTAGTCGCGCGAGCAAAAGGCACCTGCGAGGGATGCAAAGGCCCTGCCCCGTTCTTGCGGTCGAATGGGGTTCCTTACCTCGAGCCACATCACATTCGCAGGATGACAGATGGCGGCCCGGACGATCCGCGGCACGTGATAGCCCTTTGCCCAAACTGCCACAGGCGCGTGCATTCCGGGGCTGATGGCTTCGACTTCAACATCAAACTCGCAACGGCCATGCTTGCGATTGACAAGAAGAGCTGATCTCGGTAGGGCGCAGTTGTTCATGCTGCCACCAAGAGCTTTAGGCAGCGAGCCCGGCCAGGGATGCGAGAAATATACCCCCGCTCTTCCAAACCGCAGACGAGGCGATGAATGCCGCTTGCCGATCAAGGCTTCCTTCATTTCGGCATAGGATGGCGTGGAGCCGTGACCCTGTTCAAACTTCCGGACGAAAGAGAGAAGCGCTGATTGACGTGCTATGAGGTCAATACTGGTCATAGCCCGCACCCCGCTTCGCACACCATGAGCATGTTGCTTTGGCCTCTGTCCTCAGCAGTCGAAAGATCGACATGGCTAAGCGGCTTCAAACTCCGGTGGAGATATTCAGCATGGATCATTCCGGGTGTGTCACGGATTAATGCGTCGATCCTTATGGCCTCGGCAAAAGCATCAGGATCGTTCTCTTTAAGCCAGCGCCATTCATGGTCAGAGCGATAAGGGCAGAAGACGCACGCTGACTTTGGCGGTACCGTGTAGCTATTCTTACGAAGCCATTGTTCGCAATCGTTGCGGCTCATCCGCATCTCGAGAAGGGGATACCGATTGACCGCCCAACGATCGAACGCTGCCCCTGCCCTTACTACCTCATCAGTCGATATGCCGATCCAGACTTCACAGCTCCCGGCCGGAATACGTTGTCTCGGCGTGTAACCCATCAATTGGCGCTGCATCTTGGTAAGTGGTTCAACCTTGAACTCTCTTGTGCACTGGCGGCGCCCCATGCCACCGTTCGCAGTAAAGAAGGGCGCAGACACGAAACGGTTTGATCCGCCGTCTTTCCTAACGCCTGATTGACCTCGTGCCCGCCGTTCGATTGTCTCCGTTATGGAGCCGTTCGAGACACGTTCGGTTCGCATCCGCCCGTTGGTGCGTTTGATCACCTCGCCCTCTAACCAGTCTAAGTGCCTTAGTGTCGCCGGAGTTTCCGCACCGGGATTTGCAAAGATCATGCAATCCGGAAGTGGACCAATCTCTCCGTGAATAGCCATTAGCGCCAAGGTGGTTGACTGTACCCCCGCTCCCATTGATAGAACGCGCAGTTTAGCTCCTTCAACCAAGCCCCAAGACCAGCCACCGCGGCGAACCTTTGGCTGGCCACTCGCTGGTCTCTCAATGTCAGTTGTTAGCTCGAATGCGGCGTTCATTGTTCACCTGCCTTTAATTCGGGGGCGATCCACTCGGCGAGAGTGGCGGCCCTATCTCGGATAGAGGCCGCGAGTTTCAGACGGCGCTGAGTTGACAGCCATCGCAGCAACACGGGCGGTCTGAGATTTGTATGCTGCATGGGCTTCCCTCGCTCGGATGACAGCGCGCATCTCTTCGATCTCGTGATGGTCGATACGCGTTGCTTCTTTGTTGAAAATTGAGCGGACACGGCGGCGCGTCCATTCGTCATTGCGTTTACTCAAGGCACGATACGCACGATCCAACATGCTCTTGACAGGCTCACGGACACCGCGGTGACCGATGACGTCATCAAGCAGGTTGGCGGCAAGATCAGCGTCAGACATGGCTGGTCCCTCCGACTCCAATTTGGGTGAGATTTCCAGATTCCCGGATTGATTTTCCGGTGTTTTGGTCAATGTTTCCGACACTTTGGGTGACTCCGATCATATGGTTGAACACATGACGGATCAGCCGAAGGAGACGACGAACAAAGACACACAGACCAGCAGTAACCAGAGCGATGGGGATCACACGGTTGATGACTGGAATTCGATAGGAGATCTCGCCCGCACAATCCTGTCCGGTGTAAAGGCGAGGAAAAAGGCCACAGAGGATGTCGCACCCTCTGTGGCCGATTTTGCTCAAAGCCGGGAGGACGTGGCGAGCAATCAGATTGTTCGGCGTGTTGTGCGTGCGGGCAACCGGCGCAAGGGATGCAGCCTGGCGGGACACGACAACGAGAATTTCAGGACGGAACAACAGGTCAAATGAGGCGCGGTCCATTATGCGACCTCGCTCTCGACTGCCATCAACTTCGCACAGGAATAACAATGCTTGAGCCCGGACGCGCCACAGGCATCAGGCTTCTGACAACGAGGGCGATAGTCGCGGATCGTTTTTGCCGGCTCATCCTTGATCAGGAATGCCGGTGGATCGAATTGATTGACGGCTTGCTCTTCTTTCGAACCCGTATGGATAACACCGCTCGCGCGGCCCTGACCGACGATGGATGGGAGTCCATCGCTTTTTACGCTCGCGGGAGAAGAGCTTGGTATACTGCGCTGGCCGTCGGCAGCACTCAAGGTACGCGAGTCAGGGTTGGTCTGGCTGGACGACAACGGTTCAACGTCAGCGACGTTCGCCAGTCGGGATTGACCCTTCACTGCAGCGATTGCGTCATCGTCCATCTCGTTTGCCGTTTCCGGCGAATTGGTTGCGCCGGCTTCCACGGCGCTGCTGGTGCGCAGTGCGCAGCTGTCTACATCGTCGCCTCCTGCGTTGGCAGCATCCGCTTCCACGACACTGCTTGGGGTCTCGTGTTCCTCGCCTGTATCGTCGAGGATTTCACCCGTATCCGGGTCTATCTGCTCTTCGCGCTCAATCATGATGTCGACAGCTGCGATCAGAGCGGCGCGACCGGCCTCAGTCTGGACAGCGTTCGCAACAGTGGCGACAAGCCTTGCATTGGCGGGAAATTCTTCAACGTTTTCTCGTGTACGCGCAGACGCGGGCGCCCGACCTCCAGTTTCGTAGGCAGTCAGGTACAGATCGAAGATGGCCTCGCGCTCGTTGAGTGTGTCACGCCCAAGCTTCTCGACCTTGCGCAGGTGCGAAACCACATTGCCGAGCACGGTCTTGTCGTAGCCCATGCCCTTCGCCTCGGCATAGACTTCGCGAATGTCTTCGCCGAGCGTGTCCTGCTCTTCCTTGAGGCGAAGAATGCGATCAATGAACTGTTTGATTTCAGCTTCGGCACTCATATTGCGTTCTCCTCGACTGGGAGAAAGTCATTTGCACTCAACGCAACGCCGCTTTCTCTCGCGTACGACAGCAGTTTCGGAGCGTGGCTCAGGGGGATAATTCCACCGGTACCGCCTTTTTCCTTTGGTTGTGTCCATCGATACACTCGGGTGCGACTAGCACCCGTCACTGATTGGACGACGCTTAATCCGCCAAGACGTGAAATTATGCTGGAAGCAGGTTCAAGTGCGTATGTCATGGCAGCATTGTGCTATAATCGCACAAACATTGCAACAGGAATTATGCGATCTTCGCACAAGACGGCAAATTTCCGTTGTGCGAAAATCACATATGATTGAAGATCCGTACATAAAGTGGGTTGTTGAAAATCTTGAACAGCCCGGGAAAACTCAAACAGGCCTTGCCGAAAGTCTTGGGTTGCATCCGTCCGCCATTAACAAAGTTGTAAAGGGCAAGCGCCAGCTCAAGTCACATGAGGTCGCCGCTGCTGCTACCTACTTCGGTGTGCAAGCACCCTCACCTGAAATCAGGCCCTCTATCGGCGGGCTCGTGCCAGTGCCCGTCGTCGGGAAAACAGAAGCAGGATCCTTCCGTGAGGTTGATGAGTTCGACCAATCAGAGCAAGTGTTTATGTCCCTTCCGCCCGACGATCGTTTTCCAGGTGCGCGGCAGATGGCGTTTGACGTTGAAGGAGATTCCATGAATGCCCTCAAGCCGCGGCCGATCTTTCCGGGCGACCGAGCCGTCGGCGTGGCGTATGAGGACGTCGCCCACGAAGCGACGTTGCGAGACGGAATGATAGTTGTCGTGCAGCGCACCCGCGATGGCGGCCACACCCGCGAATGGTCAGTCAAACAGGTTGAAATATATGCAGACCGCACAGAATTTCACCCTCGATCGACCAATCCAAAACATAAGCCTATTGTCATAACGCGTGATATGCATGCTGATGAAGGAACTACAGTAGAGATAATTATGCTGGTCCGGAGAATCATCAACGATTTGCCCCTGAACTAGCGGGCGATTTTGAATGCGAGTCGTGTGGGAGGGGGAAACGATTGCGAGTTTCGAGATGTTTTCTTGTAGTTGGCCTGATGCTTTCGGCATTACACCCAGCTCTGGCAGGTCAGCGTGAGGGCAACACAGCATATAAAGCTGGCAATTATATTGAGGCCTACAACCAATGGAAACCATTGGCAGAGCAAGGCTCGGCCGAGGCCCAGCATGATCTAGGCATCCTATTCCTTAATGGCGAAAGCGTCACGAAAGATCTCGCAACAGCACTTAAGTTGTTTCAATTGGCCGCAGACCAAGATTACGCGCCAGCGGAAAATAATCTGGGCTTGATGTATGGACGGGGTTGGGGCGTCCCGCAAAACTACGAGATAGCAATCGAGTGGTTTCGCAAGTCCGCTGAGCAAGGCAACGATGTCGGGCAGACTAACCTTGGGTCATATTACATCCATGGTAAGGGCATCCAAAAGGACGTAGCTAGAGCCGCGGAATGGTGGACCAAGTCCGCAGATCAAGGAAATGCAAATGCCCAATACAATCTCGGCATTCTGTACGTTTCCGGCGAGGATGTCTCGATGAATTACGGACTCGCTATTGACTACCTTGACCAAGCCTCACTCCAAGGGCATGCGGATGCGCAATTTAATCTCGGGATAATGTATCATGAAGGGTTCGGCACCGAAAAAAACGCCCTTAAGGCCGCCGAATGGTGGCTGCGTGCAGCTGAACAAGGCAATCTAGAGGCCCAGTACAATATGGGCGTGCTGTACCGCGACGGCATTGGTGTGGACAAGAACGACGCCAAGGCAGCCGAGTGGTGGCGCAAAGCCGCTGATCAAGGAGATGTGAGAAGTCAAAACCTTCTCGAAAGCCTTCCGTTTCACAAAGGCTAGGTTGCGAAGTTTCCCAACTGGTTAGTAGCGTCATTAACAATCGCTTTCACAAGTGATTGCTACGAGCTGGCCGATCGCGCTTTCGCAATGAACGCACTCGAATCGGACTTGTTCGATCAGGCCGCTTTCTATCAACTCGTCCACATCTGAAGGACCGCCCTGACCTCCGAATATCTCTTTCACACTTTCCCTAATGCAGTTCACACATCGGACATGCAGCGCGAACACGCGGTTACACTCTTCTAACGCGAAGCCCATGTTTCGTTCTCCTTATGTTCCATAAAAAGCAGAATCGCGACCGCAAGTCGAGTCGGATTTTCCCATAGCTTGAAAGCGCATTCCAAATAATTGTGCTTTTTTCGCACAAAAGCACCTTGCTATAATTGTGCGATTATCGCATATTCTGTCCATCGAACAACGGATGGATGCAATGAACATCATCAACCACGAATTCAGGACACGGGAACAGGTCGAAGCCGAAACCGGCTACCTCATCGAAGCTATCGGCGATGCCCTGCGCTTCTACCCGGACACCAATTCCATGCGATACGCCTGCATCGCCGCTGCTGAGGGAAAGCCTGCTTTTTGGGTTCGCACCAGCTTTGGCAACACCGCTTCTGCCCTCTTCACAGACCACGCCAATCTCACAGGCGATCTGGAAACAGCTGTTTCACTGGCTAAGCTGCCTCGGGATTGCTGGACCGTCTATCAGCAGCTCGAAGCGCTGATCCCACTCAACTGCGAAGCCGCCGAACAGATGGTTGAGCAGTATTCCCTGCTCGGTCACTTCCGCGACGTCGAAGAGCTTCTGGCTCGCGAGACGCACATCATCTGCAACGGCTTCAAGTCGAGGGCAAACTGATGAGCATCCTTGTAGCCATCGTCGCCCTGCTTGGCCTTGTGGCCGTGTTTTTCGGAAGCATCGAAGAAGGAGCAGAGAAAGTCAGACCAGAGGTAGACCAATGATTCCGCGCAAAATTCTCATCGTAATTGCTGCCCTGCAGCTGTCCGGTTGCGGCACATACAACTCCTGGACGCCACGCGAGATTGAGGCCGCCACGCGGTACTCATGCGCTGACGGTTACTACCAATGCGGTTTGCGGACGAGCAATCGGTCCAGTGAAATGGGTAGCGGTTCGCGGAGTCCGAAATGACCGCAGCCCAGATCTGCATCGCTTCTGACCTGTCGATCATCGATCGGCTCTCCCGCGAAGATGCGCTCAAACATCTCGAAAGCCGCCTGCGCGCTGAGCCCGACGGCACGGTCATTTTGGCACTGAAGCGTGCCTACAACTCAGTTTTTGAACGGAAGGAAGTCGCGTGATGACCGATCACTACGCATGGTATTTCAAAGCATTGGAACTGGTTGGTGATTGCGGCGAGCTCTCCCGCGATCATATGAAAACTCTCGGCGTTTCAGAAGCTGATCCCAAGTCCGGCTTCTTCCGGCGCCGCGCCTACAAGGATGGACCCTGGAACACGGTTGCCATCTGGATTGATCCGAAGGGCAAGCTTATTTGCCTCGTTGATGGCAAGCTCACAGAAGCCGATGCGGTCTGGACGTACGCTTGCCGCAACCCAATCTCGGAAGAGACCTACCAGGCTGTCCGGAGTGGCAAACCATGGCCGCGCGAGCCTGGGCCAGCCCAGGTCCTGTCGAACCTTCCTTCTGATCCTTTCGAGGCGCTGAAAGCTGAATTCGAGAGCGAGAAGGAAATCGCTGAGAACTTCCTCAAGACGCCTATCACGACGAGAGAGCAGGCGGACAAAGCCGCTGTCTGGTCGAAGCGACTGACTGCCATCGCCAACAAGGCCACTGCCTTGCACAAGGTTGAAAAGCAGCCGAGCCTCGATGAGGGTCGCCGGGTTGACGAGAAGTTCCGCGATCTCAAGGAAGAACCGAAACTTCTGTCCACCAAGATCAAGCGCGCAGCTGACGCCTATCTGAACGAGCAGGATCGTCTTGAGCAGGAACGCCAGCGCAAGGCTCGCGAGGAAGCCGACCGGGCCCGGCGAGAAGCGGATGAAGCCGCGCGAGCTGCGAAAAACATCTCTTCCAATCCGAATGATCCGGTAGACGAGGCAGCAAAGGCGGATGCAGAGCGTCTGGCCAAGCTTGCCGCCGAGGCTGACAAGGAGGCGCAGGCCCGCAATGTCACAGCCGGCCGAACTGGGTCGAAGCTCGCGCTGCGCACCTTCGTTTCCGCACGCATCACTGATTACGACAAGGCGCTCCAAGCCCTCAAGGATCATCCCGAGATGAAGGCCCTCGTCGAGCAGCTCGCCAACCGCGCCGTTCGCGCCGGACACGAGCTCGACGGTGTCGAGCGCTTCGAAGAAAAGAGGGCAGCATGAGCGACGCTCTCTCAGAACACCTGATCGTCGCCGTCAAATTCGGCTTCAGCGACAAGACGTATGACTTCTTCTCCGACATTCCCGTTGAGGTCGGACAGAGGGTCTACGTCGAAACCAGCCGCGGCGAGACAAAAGCCACCGTCACTGAGATCAAATCCAAATCTGATCGCGCTGAACGATCGGTGCTTCGCATCGTCGAGCCAGAGACACCACCAACAGGAGAAGCGGCATGAACGCTCCAGCACAAATCCTAGACAGTCGCCCACCTGCATTGATGGTTGGTGGCAGTGTGCATGCCATCGTTCCTCAGTCGATCGAAGAAATCTGGCGCGTGTCGACCATGGTCGTATCGGCTGGTTTGGCGCCGAAGGCTCTTGTGGGAAAGAAAACAGGCAATGATGCGGTCAGCGCGGTTGCTATTGCCATCATGGCCGGGGCCGAGCTTGGCTTGCCGCCTATGGTCGCGCTGCGCAGTTTCACCGTCATCGGTGGCAAGCCTGCCCTCTATGGCGATGGTATCATCAACGTGGCCCGGCGCTCAAAAAAGGCCGCATACATCCGCACCGGATATGACGAGGCGCGCGGTGTCGGCTGGTGCGAGGCCAAGCGCGCAGATACCGGCGAGCAGAAGCGTGTAGAGTTCTCGATCGCCGATGCAAAGCGTGCCGGTCTCTGGGATGAACGCCCATTCGTCAAGAAGCAGGACTGGAACACCAAGCAGTGGAACGATGTGCCTAACGAGGCGCCATGGTTCCGCTATCCGCAGCGTATGCAGCAATGGCGCGCGGCTGGCTATTGCCTGCGGGAGCTCTTTGCCGATGTCCTCGGCGGCATCACCGATGAGTATGAGGCCCGCGAGATCGCTGGCGAAATCTATGAGCCAGAATCGACGACTTCGCTAGTCCCACCCTCGCCCACGAAACTTAGCGGCATTGATCCGATACCGGATAACGGATTCGATAATGACCGTGGCGATGATGAAGGCGAAACCGAGATCGAAGAAGCTCAGGTCATCGCCGACGATGAACAGCAGACGATGGACCTCACACCGCCGTCGCCATCGAAACAGCAGCCTGCCAAGCAGGATTTCACCAATCCAGATGATGTTCTGAAGGATGCTGAAACCCGCTTTGCCTGTGTCCAGGACGAGGGCGACTGGGAAGAGCTTCGTTGCGAGTTCGCCCACCTGCAGGAGACGTTCTTCCCTCCAGATTGGGAAGCGCTGGTTGCCATCATGCAGCAGCATTACGACCGGGTGACAGGATAAGCGATGAGCACGGCCGCGTTCTCTCACGAGGTTATCAACGGCAAGCACGTCCTTGTGGCGTGCGATACCGACGGCATGGAGATTCTGAGTGCGATGAAGATCGGTAAGCAATGCCTTGTCGAAGTTCACATGCCCCGCAATCCGGCTCATCACCGCATGATGTTCTTGCTGATGAAGCGGGTCGTCGACGGCGGAGCATGGGATGGCGATGACGAAAGCCTTTTGACCTGGCTCAAATATGCGACCGGCCATGTCGAGACGAAGGTCGATCACAACGGCGAGGTTCACTACACGCCCAAGTCGATCAAGTTCGCTTCCCTTGACCAAGCTGGTTTCCGCAAGTTCTTCGACCGCGCCGTCTGGATGATGTGCAACCGACTGACCCACGAAGAAGACTGGGAAGCGGTCCGCGACGAGATCATCGCCATTGTCGACGCGCCCTACCGTTCACAAGCAAATCACCTCGCGAGGGCGTCATGACCAGCCGCGCCCGCAAAGAGGAATTCATTCGCAGCTTTGACGGCCCAACCATCAATGACGCGATCCAATCGGCTCTTGGGAAACATGGCCTTTCCGCCTTCCACGATGAAGTGATTCACGACATGGCATCAAGCCTTGCTCGCGATCTTCGTGACCGAAACCGCCGCAATCGAGAGAACCGCCGCATCTGGGCAGCAAGGAAAACAGCATGACCTCCGCTCTCTACGCCCCGAGCCACGTTCGCCGATCAAAAACCCGTCTTGCCGAGTTCATCGAAAAGCAAACCGCAACAAACGAACAGCTCCGGCTTGATGCGATGCACGAGCCTGCCTTGGCGCGCTATCTCGATCGCGTCCTCTCGGCTGAAAAGTGGGAGGCAAACTGATGATCCAGCTAAACGAAGACGAAACAAACGTTGTATTGCCGCGGCAAGCCGTAGTTTTCCTGTGCGTGGAGAACGGCGGTGTAGCCATCTTAGAGGATGAGGATGGATGCGAAACCCATACGATTTTCATCAACGGTCTCGTAAACCTCGACGTTCTCATTGATGCTCTTCAAGCAGCACGGGAGATGCTGTAATGACCGACCGCCCTATCCTATTCAGCGCGCCGATGGTCTGTGCACTGCTGGATGGTCGAAAGACGCAGACACGTCGGATCATGAAGCCGCAGCCTGAATTGTTGGCGAATGGCACATGGCAAATTTCGAACTCCGGCGGCGGAACATTCGGCGTCGAAACGGCGGATCTACCAGCAATCGCACCCGACTATGTCCGCTATGAGATTGGCGACCGCCTTTGGGTGCGCGAGACCATCGCCGACACTGGAAATGGCATCGGCTACGTCGCGGACGGAAGCGCGCAATACAGTTATGTTTGGGCGTGGAAGCGCGACAAGCTTCCCGCCATTCATATGCCTAGAGCGGTTTCCCGTCTCACGCTGATCGTTACCGACGTTCGCGTGGAACGGTTGCAGGACATCAGCCGAGACGATGCCATAGCCGAAGGATTGATCCGAATGCCTCTCGCTCCTACGGCGGCAGTAAAGGCCGGTTGCGATTGGGGATTTGAGGGTGATCACCGCTTCGGCTCTCCGGTGAGTGCCTATGCCGCCCTATGGGACCACATCAACGGCGCAGGCGCGTGGGAAGATAACCCCTGGATTGTCGCTGTCACCTTTGAAGTGATCAAGCAGAACATCGATGGGGTTGCATGATGGCCCGGCGCGAGTTCACCAAGACTGTCTACGCCCAGATCGTGAAACGGGCGATGCACCCGGTCCATGGCGTGTTCTGTGAGGGCTGTGGGCTGATCCTGGGCAAGAAGCCGTATCACGTCGACCACATCAAGGCAGATGGCCTTGAGATCGAGAAGAGCGCCAAGCTGACGGCCGACGACGGTCAGCTGCTCGGCGTAGAATGCTGTCATAAGCCGAAGACGAAGGTCGATGTCACGGTAATTGCAGAAGCCAAGCGCCGCGAGGAAAAGCACCTCGGGATGAAGCGGTCGAAAGGCACCATTAAGTCGCCAGGCTTTCGCGAGGTCGAGAAGGAGCACGCGCCCAGTTCCAAATCCCTGCCACCCCGCAAGCTATTCAGGAGCATCACGACACGTGGAGCGATTGTCGGATGAACTACGTCTGCGATTTCATCGAGGGAGCGGACGCCTAATGGCAAGATCCCCGAAACCACCCGTGGTCATCAACTCCGCGAAACTGGAGGAATGCCTCGACAAATTGGCATTCGTCATGTCGCGGGCTAAGGATGCCAGCATCTATCTTCCATTGTGGAAGCGACTGGAGCACGAGCTCGATATGCAACGGGACGTAGAGAATGTGGTTGCCGCCGCAGCTGCTCGAGTCAAACGATCGAAGCATCGAACGGAAGCGCGATCTTAAGCATTTCATCACGCTTCCATTCCAATGATCCCCCCGAACCATAAGTAGGACGATCGATAGCGTGCCCCATCAACAGCCGGCGCAGGTCGTCATGCAAATTTGCATCCTTCATGCGATCCTCAAACGAATGGCGAAAAGAGTAAATCTTGTGGTCCGGCGACGGAAACAACGCGCGGGCGTTGAAGTATTTGTTCAACGCCTTCGACATGTGATTTTCCTTGTTCCTGTATCGCGGAAAGCCGTTTGGATGTTGCTTGAACACTTCCAGGGCGACACCAACCAAAGGCACCTCACGGATAGATGAATCGGTTTTCACTTCGCGTGGGTCGTCGGGATCTTCACGCGGCTTGATTTTCAGATGAGGGATTGCCGCCTCAAGACAGATCGCATCCGGCGTCAGGTTGCAAAGCTCGCTCGGCCGCGCTCCTGTCTCGATCAGCGCAAGCACAACGCCGCGCCCCTCGCTGTTCATGGTGGACAATGAACCTGGCTTGAGAATGGTGTCTGTGATCCATTCAAGGGGAAACGGTGGCCGCGTTTTTTTCCGCTTCTCCGAAAAGGACAGTCCATCGAACGGATTCTTTCGCTCGTGATCCCCCATATATTCGAAGTAAGCCTTGTAGAGCACTCGCATGTTGCCCACGTCGCGATTGCCAGACGATGGGGAGTGCGTCGCGCGTCCGGACTTCGGCGCTATCCGCTTCATCCAGTGATCATAAAGCTCCCGAGCATCATCGCGGGTGATCTCAGTCATGGCCTTGTCGCCGATCAGTTCAACGAAGTTGTTGACCGCTCGCTGCTTGACCTTTTTCCATTGGTATTTCTGAAATGCGCTCTTGCCCATGTGCTCATCTGGAACGATCTGTTCGAGATAAGTCTTGAAGGCTTCGGAAACCTTGGCATTGGGACGCGACACACCGCCAAGCAAAGCGGTCTCCACCGCGGGTTGCGTGCGCTCATTGATCAACTCAAAGCGATCTACGATGTCAGCACGTGACGCATCGCGCGCCAGATCAGCTACGGGCTTGTATGAGAACCCATAGGCCTGCGCCCGTTTGACGGCAGCGGAATATAGCCTTTGCGCGATCGCGGCGTTGCTGCCACTCAGCAGCGAAGCCCAAAACTCATTGTCGGCAATTTCGAGCGCGTCCCGCTTGGCCCGCGCGATTGTGACGTCATCCGTCTTGAGCGCTATGCGGACATGTGGTGCGCGATCGTCAGCGTCGGCAACTTCCGCCGGCACGCGGCGCTTGTAATAGTAATTGCCAAGCCGCTGTTGCAGGAAGCGATCGTAGCTGTTTTTCTCGCGTTTCCTGGTCAATCAGATGCCCTGTTGAGATTGCGACTGTGGCGCATTATGTGGCGCAATATGTGGCACATAAACAGGGATAAAATCAATAAGGCGTCGCATATTACATAAACTGTGCAGCAAACACAGATACTTAGCAAAAGTGAGATGGTGCGGATAGAGGGACTCGAACCCCCACGGTCTCCCGCCAGAACCTAAATCTGGTGCGTCTACCAATTTCGCCATATCCGCAGATGGAAGCATAACTCCCAAGCGCCGGTCCCTATATCACCCTCTCTTCCCCGGTCAAAGGAAAAAGCCGGTGTCCGGCAGAATATCTTGAGGATGAGCGCTCGGCCTAGGAAAACTCAGTAGAGCGGCTCGTCGTAAAGCACAATTCCATTGTCCTTGAGTGCGCGGATCTGCGCATCACCCTCACTCGACACGGCAACCACGGCTTCTATCCTGTGCTCCCGCTGCTGATCTTCAATGACGCGCCCCTCACCCTCAGGCACGTAATAACGCTCGATGCCATAGGTAACGCGCAATTGGCTGTCAGCGGCCGCGTTCGCAAACATTTCTGTACGGCCGCGCAATTGGACTTCGCCGGATGGCACATCTTCGCGCTTCTGCCACGACGCGCCGGCGAATCTCCAAGCGCCGGCGTCTCCCTCCCTGACGGTGACGTAAACATCGGCGGGGCCATCCTTCGCAGGGCGCGTCCCGGTTATCTTGCCCGCCTCGATCGTAGAAATGGCGTAGCGAAGTACCACATAGTCGCCTCGCATGATGTCATGCGGGTCTACCGGCTCGCTCAACAGCGTAATGTCAGTGCCATCGCGCAGGATCGAAGCGTGCTGCCGGACCATCGCGTAGAGCACGCCAGACTGCAAAAGCGCCACTGCTGCACCAAGCCAGAGTAAACGGTTTATCTTTAAGATCATGCCGTTACCTGCCTTTTCGGATTCCTTCTCTGAAGTCTCCGCTCCATGCGGATGACGAAGGCTGCAAGGAGCAGCACAATCACGCCTGCACTGAGGAAGAAGCTCGCAGTGCCGATCATAGTGCCGATCGTCTCGAATGCCAGGTAAAGGACCTCGATAGAGAAAACGCTGTAGGCGACCCAGCGCACGGCAAGATTGCGATGCCCGGAAAGGATGAGACCGGCGATGGAAAAACCGAGTATCGCAAACCCGATCAGGACCTGGTTGGGGATGCTGTCGTCGGTGATACTGCCCGTTGCGATATCGAACTGGAAGAACAGCAGCGCAACCAGCAGCATGAAAAACCCATAAGCTCCCAAGGCTTCCGCCCAGCCGGTCAATCGCTCCAACAGGCCGGGACGCACGCCATCCAGCACGAACAATGCACCTCCGGCCAAAGCCGCGAGCCATAATATGGCTGCGTCATCGAGATCGATCCGCACAACGATCACGTACGTGATCAACAGCAGCGCAATGAGATGCCGCGCCGCCCTGCCCTTCGTGTACCAAACGAGCCCACCACAGATGAACAACAGGACAGGCACCATCCAGAGATAATTGACGGCCTCGCTCGCGCTGCCGTCAAGTGACACAAACAGGTAAAAGCCGGTGATAACAGTACTTGCGGAGACGAGCACGGGCGAGCGCAGGAACAATGCGGCGACCATCGTCCCGGCGATCCAAAGCAATGCCGCGTCCGATGCATCACCGGACAGATGATACATCTGGCCGATCAATGCTATCCCCGCGCCGAATGTGATGGCTGCAAGAAGATAAAGCGCCTGGCCGAAACGCCCGTCGCCCAGACTTTGCCGCCACGCCCCTCCAACATAGCCTAGCCAAAGCACCGAAATGATAAGGCCAACGCGCAACAGCCGGGGCATTGCCTCCCAGTTCGCCGCGACCAGCGAGATGATCGCCGCACCGAGAAGCACCGCTCCAAGGACGGCAAGAATGCCACCAAGCCCGAATCCGGAACGATGATTTTCCAAGTCTCTGCGAAGCCGTTCGGCGACGATCTCGTCGATCACCCCGTCCCGCTGCCAGCGCGCGATATGCTTCCTCAATCCAATGGTGAGTGCCACGGATGCTCCCTTGAGTCTTGCCGATGTGAGGGTAACGCGACTGAATACAAAAACGCAATTGCACCGTAGGGCGTAAAGTCACCTTGATTCTGCCATTGGTGCACCGCAACAATTAACGCGTGTTAATGGTGCATTGCACCATTTGCATAGCTGTCGTGCAAACTTGGCTCTGCAACTTCAAGAGGTCATCCACTATCTTCCACTCAACGATCAAGAGTGATCAAACAAACAAATCGAAGTGGTGAATGAAATGAACCTTATCCGCTCTTACAGCAACTGGCGCCGTTACCGTGACACGGTTTCCGAGCTGAACCGCCTGTCGACCCGCGAACTCAGCGACCTGGGCATTGCCCGTTCGGACATCCCGTTCGTGGCCAAGAAGTCGTCGCTACGTTAAATCGAACACGAATATCGCCGGGCTTTATCCTCCTCCCAAAGCTCCCGCGATCGAAGGCCGGCCCTCCTCCTCCCAGCCGGTCTTTACAAAACGACACCCACCGCACCTCCTCCCGCGGTGGGTGTTGTTGTATCTGGACTACCTCTGGCCGCCAAAGCCCCGGCGGTGCCACTCTGTCAGCAGCATTACGTCAGGCGCTCCGCCCCCGGGTTCATACCAGGAATCGACTGCCCATAATGTACCTGACCGGTCTTTCAGGACGGCGGTGAAGTGCGGATAGCGGCCATCGATGAAACTGCCGCGCGAATCCCGACGCGCAACGCTATGATGGCGAAGCAAGCCAGTTGTTTGCAGATAGCGGAGAAACTGGTCCGTATTGGTAGACTCATCCACACAATCCATTTGGCCTTTCTCGCGACTCTTGCCGAATTGCATCTTTGGCCGGTCCGTAATCCCTATGACCTGGATATTGCGGCGCTCGAATACCTGCACTGCGCGGCGAACCGCAGCGCGTTCAGCGGCAGGTGAAGCGCGTCCACTCGTCATGATAGACGCGATGCGTGACCGATCGGCGCCGCTCAGGGCAACCCGGGTCTGAAACGTGCACCCGTAGCCGTGGCACACGCGAAAATTCTGCGCATCGGCAGCACCACACATTAAAGGGAAAAGAATCAGAGGTAGCAAGCGTGCGATCAAAATCATGAGAGGACCCTAGCAACCGTCGATGATCAAGCATACAAGATTTGCACCTCGCGATCATTCCCCGGAGCAAGACCATGGAAAAACGTCGTCTCGGCCGCAAGGATATACATATTGCGCCACTGGTTTTCGGCGGCAATGTCTTTGGCTGGACCGCCGACAAGAAGACTTCTTTCGAACTGCTCGATCGCTTCACCGATGCCGGTTTCAATGCGATCGACACGGCGGATGCCTATTCGCGGTGGGCACCCGGCAACGAGGGAGGAGAATCCGAAACGATCATTGGCGAGTGGATAAAATCCCGTAACGCTCGCGACAAAGTCGTTGTCATCACCAAAGTCGGCTCCGATATGGGCCAAGGCAAGAAGGATTTATCCGCGGCTTATATCGCCAAAGCGGTCGAAGCCTCGCTGAAGCGGTTGCAGATCGACGCCATCGATCTTTACCTGTCGCACTGGCACGACCCGGATACACCCTACGAAGAAACGCTCGGCGCCTATCAGAAGCTGCTCAGGGAAGGCAAGATCAAGTCCATAGGCGCTTCAAATTTCGATGCCGATCAGCTTCGGGCGGCAATCGACGTCTCCGAGACGAAGGACCTGCCCCGCTATAATGTCCTGCAGCCACAATATAATCTCTACGATCGCGGCGAGTTCGACGGTCGGCTGCGCGAGCTTTGTATTGCCGAGAACATCGGCGTGATCACCTATTTCAGCTTGGCCAGGGGTTTCCTCTCCGGTAAATACCGCAGTGAAGCCGATTTGAACAAAAGTCCGCGCGGCGACGGGATCAAGGAATATCTTAACCCTCGCGGTTTTCGTATTCTGGCAGCACTGGATGCAGTATCGGCCAGGCATAACGCCAAACAGGCGGAGGTGGCACTCGCCTGGATCATGCAGCGCAGGGGCGTCACAGCGCCGATCGCCAGTGCGACGTCGCTCCAACAGCTTGAAAGCCTGATCCGCGCCGCAGCGCTGAGGTTGGACAATGATGATGTGGCGGAACTCGATAAGGCCAGTACCTGAGCACATGATCAATCGCCGCTGCTGATAGACCGCGGCGGCTTTTGCATTGATGCGCGGCACCAAAAAGACTATTGGAAGCGCATGTCACACAAACCAGTTCACATTGTTGGCGGCGGTCTCGCCGGTTCCGAAGCCTCATGGCAGCTTGCCGAGGCGGGCATTCCTGTCATCCTGCACGAGATGCGCCCGGTCCGGGGCACGGATGCGCACAAGACCCAGGATCTTGCCGAACTCGTCTGTTCCAATTCATTCCGCTCCGACGACGCCGAGACCAATGCGGTCGGTGTGCTCCATGCCGAAATGCGCCTTGCCAATTCGCTGATCATGGCATCCGCCGACGCGCATCAGGTGCCGGCTGGCAGCGCGCTGGCTGTCGATCGCGATGGCTTTGCACAAGCGGTAACCGCCCGCATCGAAGCTCATCCGCTGATTACCGTCCAGCGCGAGGAAGTAACAGGTCTGCCCCCTGCCGATTGGGACAAGGTCATCATCGCCACCGGTCCGCTGACGGCGCCATCGCTTGCCGAAGCAATCGGCAAGGAAACCAGTGCGGATGCCCTCGCCTTTTTCGACGCTATCGCGCCGATCGTGCATTTCGATTCCATCGATATGGACGTCTGCTGGTTTCAGTCACGCTACGACAAGGTTGGACCAGGCGGAAATGGCAAGGACTATATCAATTGCCCCATGACCCGGGAGCAGTATGAGACATTCATCCAGGCACTTGTCGCGGGCGACAAGACGGAGTTCAAGCAATGGGAAGGCACGCCCTATTTTGATGGTTGCCTGCCCATCGAGGTCATGGCCGAGCGCGGTCCGGAAACCTTGCGCCACGGACCGATGAAGCCGATGGGCCTGACCAATGCGCACAATCCTGCGGTGAAAGCCTATGCGGTCGTGCAATTGCGCCAGGATAATGCGCTCGGCACGCTCTACAACATGGTCGGTTTCCAGACAAAGCTGAAATATGGCGCGCAAACCGAAATTTTCCGCATGATTCCGGGGCTCGAAAACGCTGAATTTGCGCGCTTGGGCGGCCTGCACCGCAACACCTACCTGAACTCGCCAGTCCTGCTTGATCCGACATTGCAGCTGAAGACCCGTCCGGGCCTGCGTTTTGCCGGCCAGATCACCGGCTGCGAAGGCTATGTGGAGTCTGCCGCCATCGGTTTGCTGGCCGGGCGGTTTGCTGCGGCTGAGCGGCTTGGCCAGGCCTATACGCCGCCGCCGCCGACAACGGCCTTCGGTGCACTCCTCGGCCATATCACCGGTGGCCATCTCGTCACGGACGAAGAGCCCGGCAAGCGTTCTTTCCAGCCCATGAATGTCAATTACGGCCTCTTCCCCCCTATCGAGGCGCCAAAGATCGAGGGCAAGCGTTTGCGCGGCAAGGAAAAGTCGAATGCGAAGAAGCGCGCCATGAGTGCGCGTGCACTCGCCGATTTCCGTGCATGGCTTGGTCTGCCTTCTATCGCCGAGGCTGCGGAATAGTTGTGCATGGTTCGATAGGCTCACCATAAGGCGTGGTGAATTGCCATGGTCGCCAACGCTGGGTTCTGAAGCGCACCACATCCCTCATGGTGAGCCTATCGAACCACGCACTGAACACAAACCCAATATATTAGCGCGTTGAAGCCCTGAACATCGCCCATTGGCGGCGAAGCGGCGAGATGTCTGCTATGTCCGTGGCGGCTTTCAAGCCGCTGGCTTTCAGCTTCTTCAGATATACCGGAGTCATCGCAGCTGGCAGATAGGCCGGGCGGAGTGTCGCCGGCAACGTCTTCATAGCCGTTTCGCATTTCGCGAGATGATCCCCGGCGAGCGCGATCATGGCATCCATCGCACGCTTGACGGCCGGTTGATCGGAGTTGTCCAGCAATATAGTCCCACTGCAGCCAACGGCCGCCAGAATATCGGCGGGGATGTATATCTGGCCGCGCCGCCTGTGCAGGGGCAATAGCCGGAGCAAACCCGCGACAGCCTGCGCTACGCCCGCGTGCCCCGCTGTTTCGGCATGTTCAGGCGCTTTGGCGGCATCGAGGACCAGCGAGGCAAGCTGGATTAGAGCTGACGCGGTCTCGCCGCAATAACCTTCCAGATCATTCCGGCTGGGCATTGGATCGTTATAGAGGTCGAAGATCCGGGCCTCACAATAATTATCGAAGGCCGCGCGCGGCAGATCGTAGGTTCTGATCGCATCCATGAGCCCGGCCGCGACGGGATTGCCCGTTGCTTCGCCATGCTCCATCCCGATGATAAGATCGCGCCACCATTGCAATCGGATTTCGCCCGGCAAAGGGTCGTGGATCAGATCACGGATACGGGCGATCTCCGTATTGAAGGCATAAAGCGCAGCCAAGGCGCCGCGTTTCTCTTCCGGCGCATATAGTACCGAAAGGTAACGATCAGGATCAGCATTCCGCAGCAATTGCAGGCAGTGAGTTTCGTTGGCATTCATAATGCTGAGATATAGGGATGCACCGGGTTAATCCACAGCAATCAACGCAGCAGCCACCGCGCGATCTTCGGCGAGAAGCACGTTGTAAGTACGCACCGCCGCTCCCGTGCTCATCGGATCAGATGATATACGATGTTGGCGTAGTGCATCTCGCACCTCCTGAGGCAACCGGCGCAGGTCTATTCCCGTCCCCACCAGCAGGATTTCAATATCAGCGGCTTGTTCAAGCACGAGCGAGAAATCGGCGATGGTCAGAATTGGCGGAGCCTTTGGCTCCCAGCCATGTATGCCGGAGGGCAGACATAGTATGGAGCCTCGGTGCGACATGTCCGCAAAGCGAAACCCGCCATTGCCATAGGCATCGATGGGTGCACGCCCTGGAAAGTGCGCGTCCCGAATTTCAATGCCCTTGACCAATTGACTAGGCTCCACTCTGGCCGGACACAGCCGACGGTCCTTTGTTCGTCACGTCCCTGCCCCTGAGGCCGAACAGCATCAGCAGCGGCCCGGCAACAAAGATGGACGAGTAGGTTGCAACGACTATGCCGACAGCAAGGATCAGCGCAAATGATTTCACGTCGTCGCCACCATAGATGTATAGCACGATCAGTGCCAGAAAAGTTGCGACCGAGGTCAGGATCGTACGCGACAGGGTCTGGTTGATCGAGGCATCCAGGAGAGCCGGCAGCGACATGCTGTTACCGTATCGACGCAAGTTTTCACGCACGCGGTCGTATATGACCACCGTATCGTTGAGCGAATAGCCAACGATCGCCAGAAGTGCCGCAATGCTCCACAGATTGAATTCCATCCGGAAGACGATGAACATACCGAGCAGCAGCAACACGTCGTGAATCGTCGCGAGTATTGCGCCTAACGCGAAATGCCACTCGAAGCGAAGCCACACATAGACGAAGATCACCGCCAGGGAGAGCCCGACAGCGAGCATTCCGGCCTGCGACAGTTCGCTCGATACGGAGGGGCCGATCACATCAATGCGACGGAAATCGAAGTCATCCTGCAATTCGCCGCGGATTTTCACGCCGACAGTCTGTTCGGCGTCCTCGCCCTCGCCTTGACTGCCCACAGTGATCAAAGCGCGATTGTCCGATTTGAACGGTTCAATCTTGATGTCACCAATATTCAAGTCTTCGAGCCGGCTATAGACATCGTCGAGGTCGATCGCGCCTTCGTGCGATTGAATCTCGACCATTGTGCCGCCCTTGAAATCGATGCCGAAATTCATGCCTATGATCGCAAACAGGACAATTGCTGCGATGCTCGACAGTGCCGAAAAGCCAAGCGTGAGGAAGCGCAGCTTCATGAACGGGATTCTGGTGTCGTCTGGAACGAGCTTGAGAAGCGCACCGGGCACTTCCTTGGGCCGCGCCCGCTGCACCCAGATCGACACGAGCCAGCGCGTCAGGGTGAACGTCGTGAACAATGTCGTGACAATGCCGATAGTCACGGTGAGCGCGAAACCATGTACCGGCCCGGAGCCCAGTGTGAAGAGCACGAGCGCGGCGATCAGTGTGGTCACGTTGGCGTCGACGATCGTTGCGAGCGCCCGTGAGAACCCGGAGTCGATGGCCTGCGTGACGGAGAAGCCGGCGCGCCTGTCCTCGCGAATACGTTCATAGATCAACACGTTGGAATCGACGGCCATGCCGATTGTCAACACGATACCGGCGACACCTGCGAGCGTCAGGGGCGCTCCGAAAAGCGTCAGCACGGCAAGGATGAGGATCACATTGACGACGAGTGCGATGTTGGCAATGACGCCGAGAAGTCCGTAGGTCAAGAGCATGAAAGCGATGACAAGTGCCGCGCCAATAAGCGCTGCGATCTTGCCGGAAGCCACTGACGCGGCCCCTAGGTCGGTGCCGATCGTCCTCTCTTCAAGGACGGTAACACTGGCTGGCAGTGCGCCTGCGCGCATCACGAGCGCGAGGTTGCTGGCGCCCGAGAGATCGAAATTACCGGAGATCTGACCCGTATTCCCGGGGATTTCTTCGCTGATCACCGGTGCCGACAGAACCTGGTTGTCGAGGACTATCGCGAAGGATTTTCCGACATTGGCCTTCGTTGCCTTTGAAAACCTGTCAGCACCGATGCTGTCCAGTCTAAAGGTGATCACGGGCTCCTGGGTCGCCGTATCGATGCCTGCCTGGGCATCAACGAAATTCTTGTTTGAAACGAGCGGTTCCTTCTTGACCAGATAGGGGACCGGCGGATCGTCAAAGGAATAGACAATTTCGTCGCCTTCAGGCGGTGTTCCATCGATTGCCTGTTGCACCGGAACGGAGTCGTCGACCATCTGGAAATGCAGTTCGCCGGTAAGACTCAGGATGTCCTTCAGCAATTGCGAATCGTATAGACCCGGCACCTCGACCAGTACCCGGCCGTTCCGCTGTCCGTCCACGATCCGATTGGTATAGCCGAGCTCGCTGAGACGTCGCGTGAGTATTGCAATCGTCGCGTCCGTATCCGGCAGGTGGTCCTTGTCGACCTGCAGACGCAGCCGCGATCCGCCCTCGAGGTCGAGACCCAGTGCCAGTTGCTTCTTCGGCAGCCAGTCCGGCAGTTTCACCAGTTGGTCTTGCGTAAAGAGATTTGGCAGCGCCAAAATGACGCCTGCCAGAACAACAGCCCAGATGAGTACGGTCTTCCAGCGGCTAAAATAAAGCATGCAGTCGCAACCTTGAGCTTGGAGCAATTCTCGAAATAGGAACCGGTTTTCCATCCGGAATTGCGACGAAACAAGTACTAGAATCAAAGGGGCGGCTCGATGGCCGCCCCGTCACTATGCCTTATTTCTTGTTGTCGGCAACCGGCTCGCCCTTGACCCGGACGTCAGCCACCATGCCCCGCAGGACGCGGGCCTTGACGCCATCGCCGATTTCGACATCCAGCTCGCCGGTGTCTTCGTAGACCTTTGTAACCTTGGCAATGAAACCGCCGCCGGTGATGATTGTATCGCCGCGGCGAATATTCTTCAGCTGTTCTTCCCGCTTCTTTGCGGCGGTCCGCTGCGGACGAATGATCAGGAAGTACATGATAACGAAGATCAGGATGAAAGGCAGGATGCTCATGAGCATTTCCGGTGCGCCACCGACACCCGTTGCCTGTGCATATGCGGGAGTTACGAACATTGAGACAACCTCCAGAGAAATCAGTTTTGAAAGACTTTGAGCCTGCGCAATACAATGTTTGGGTTGTCAAAAGCAACCGTACAAAACTGCGTGTCCTGCTTTTCGAATTATCTTCAACATGATAGAGCAGGTTTTGCCTGTCCACGCCCGTTCTGCCGGAGAAAATTGCTTGAGGCGGGACGTATGCCGAAGCCGCTACGAGACTTCGTCAAAGCGGCCGGTGAATGGGCACCACCTGACCATATGCATGATAACAAAGGCATGACGAGAATGTCCGATGAATTGCTGACAGATAAACTTGACCGGCTGATCGCCGTGCTGGAGCGTATGGCCCCGCCGGAGCCCCAACCCATTGACCTCGATGGGGCGGATTGCTTCGTATGGAATCCCGACAAATTCGCCTTCGACCCTGTCCGCAAAGTCAATCGCGTGGACATTTCCCTTATCCGCGGCGTCGATAATGTGCGCGATATTCTCTTCGATAATACAAAACGTTTTGCCGATGGGCTGCAGGCAAACAACGTGCTCTTGTGGGGTGCGCGGGGCATGGGCAAGTCGTCGTTGGTCAAGGCAGTGCATGCTTCGGTCAACGTCGCCGCCCCCACCGGAGACCACCCGCTGAAACTCGTCGAAATCCACCGCGAGGACATCGACAGCCTTCCAGCATTGATGAATGCCATCAAGGACACGAACCACCGTTTCATCCTGTTTTGCGATGACCTCTCCTTCGATCATGACGACACCTCATACAAATCGCTGAAGGCGGCATTGGAAGGGGGTGTCGAGGGCCGGCCCGACAATGTGATCTTCTACGCCACGTCCAACCGCCGTCACCTATTGCCACGCGACATGATTGAAAATGAGCGGTCAACCGCCATCAACCCTTCTGAAGCGGTTGAGGAAAAAGTTTCGCTATCAGACCGCTTCGGTCTTTGGCTCGGCTTTCATAAATGCAGCCAGGACGATTACCTGTCGATGATCGACGGCTATGCGGCCCATTTCGATCTGCCGATGGAGAAGCAACAGCTGCATGCACAGGCGCTGGAGTGGTCCACGACGCGCGGCGCGCGTTCCGGTCGTGTCGCATGGCAGTTTACCCAGGATCTTGCCGGACGTCTCGGCAAGAAACTTTAATCGGTACCGTTTATCTCTCCCTGTGAGAGAGAAAGGTTCAGCAAAGAGTTCAAGTTGCTGAAATCGCTTTCTCCCCAAGGGGAGATAAGGGATCCATTAGGATTCGAGATATTTCGTTGGATCTACCGGCGTCGAGTTCTTGCGAACCTCGAAGTGAAGCATTGGCGTCGTCGCATTGCCGGTCATGCCCGATACCCCAAGCTGTTCGCCCCGCTTGACCTTCTGGCCACGCTGCACGTCCAGCTTGCTGGCATTGCCATAGACGGTCACAAGGCCGTTGTCATGGCGTACCAGCACCGTGTTGCCGAATTCCTTCAAGCCATCGCCGGAATAGATGACAACGCCGTTTTCAGCTGCCTTGATCGGCGTCCCTTCGGGCACGGAGATGTTGATCCCGTCGCTGCCCTTGCCATAATTGGCAACGACACGGCCGCGTACCGGCCAGCGCATTCCCGTCACTCCGGTGGCTGAAGGTGCTGCTGCTACATCCTTGTCCTTGTCGGCGTTCTCGATCACCTTCTCGCTGGCCTGAGGCGGTGTGTAAGGCTTGGCCGAGTTATTTGCCTCGGGTGCCGCCGCTGCCTGCGTTGCCGCACTTGCAACGGCCTTCGGTTGTTCTGCAGGAGGTGTCGAGGCTGTCTTGACCTGATCGACTGCACCGGTCTTCGGCTTCATGGTATTGGCGACATTCTGCGCAAGCGCCGAGTTCGATGGCGGAATGATGAGCGACTGCCCGACGCGGACAGTACCGTCCTTCATGCTGTTGGCCTGCTTGATCGCCTCGACATTGCTGCCGGTCTTCCGCGATATGGCATGCAGCGTATCGCCACTCTGGACCGTGTAGGTACCTTGGCTCGTTGCTTTGGCAGTGGCCGTTGCCTGCTTGTTCGCCGTCGGCGTCTGCAATACAGCAACATTGTTTGAGGGTTGGGTCGCCGATGATGGCTTCACAGGCATCTTCGCTTCACGCCCATCCGGGGTTTTCAGTGTTCCTGATCCCAGCGGCGCAGCCTGCATCGGTTCTGCGGATGCGACCTGCCGCTGGCGTAGAGGAGCTGCGCTGGCAACGGGCGCAAGAGCCGGACGTGTTGGCTGCGATGAGACAGGAGGCAGCGTCGAAGCGCTTGCGGCGCCGACCGGAGGAAGGCTGCTGCGCTGGACGCCGCCGCTGCGGCCGACCGAAGCAGTCTGCGTTGAATCGACAGGTGGTGTGTATGGTTGTGGAGTGTTGTTCGACGCTTGCATGACTGATCGTTGATTATCGCTGTATCCGGAACTGAAATCGGCGCTGGTAAAGCGCTGTACCCCCGAGCTGCAACCCGCCGCAGCACCGGCAACCATGAGAATGGCGGCATTCAGAGCCAGCCGCCGTGACGCTTTGTCTAGTACACTCAAACGCATCGCATATCCCGCCCGTACTCAATACAAGAATTGTGGGACTCATTAGATCGCGTTAATGTTACTCGACCGTTAAAGAGCGAATAAAATTTGTAAAAAATTCACCAAACTCGTAAAGGGTCAGCGCTTTGCATGACCCCGCCATATCGTCACGATGCATCACCCTTAAAGCGCTGCCGCAACGCCTTCCATCAGGGGCAGCAGCCGCACAGGCATCAGATCGTGGCGCTCGAAGCGGCTGCCGATCTTCGAGAGGCGCGCCATCACCTGCCTGCCGTCGAGCGGACCGATGGGTGCAATCATCACGCCGTTCGACGACAGGAGATCGACGAACTGTCGCGGCATGGTTTCGAAAGCGCCCCATACGATGATGCGATCGAACGGACCGTCATGGACAAGACCATGCCGGCCATCCGCATGCTTGACGAATGTATTCTCGATCTTCAGCGCTTGGAGCCGCTGCTGCGCCAGTTCGACCAGCGTGCGATACCGCTCGAGCGAAAGCACGCGGCCCGCAAGCCGCGCCATCACTGCTGCTGTAAAGCCGGAGCCGGTGCCAATCTCCAGCACCCGGTGCGCGGGCTCGAGATCAAGCGAGTTGATGAGTTGCGCCTGCAGATCGAGCGCCTCCATGAACTCACCGCATTCGATCGGCAGCGTTCCGACGCCATAGGCCAGATTGCCGAGATTGCCGTTGACAAAGGCAGTACGTGGTGTTGCCTCGAAGGCGCTGACGATCCGCTGATCCGACAAGCCCAACGCTCGCATGCGCAGTACGAAAGCCGCAAAACCCTCACGATCAGACATGGCAACCTTCATGCAATTGCACTCGCCAGGCTTGCAAGCGTGTCATGTGCTGTCAGGTCGAGCTGCAGCGGCGTGATGGAGATGAAGTTACGGGCGAGTGCCGCCACGTCGCTGTTCTCCGCCGGCACATCCTTGCCCCGGCCATAGCGCAGCCAGTAATAGGGCAAGCCGCGCCCGTCATGACGCTCTTCGATGGTCAGACCATGGGAAAGCTTGCCCTGCGCCGTGACCCGGGTTCCGGCAATTTCCGCAGCGCTGCAACTTGGAAAATTGATGTTGATGAGAACACTCTTTGCGAGATCCACAGCAAGTACCTTTTTGAGGATTGCGGGCGCCCGCTCCTCCACCACCTCCCATGGCAGCACGCGTGCGCTGCCATCGAGATTGTATTCCTGCGACAAGGCAATGGACTTGATGCCGAGCAGCGTACCTTCGATGGCTCCGGCGACAGTCCCTGAATAGGTGACGTCGTCAGCCATGTTCGACCCCGAATTGACGCCGGACAGGATCAGGTCCGGCGCTTCCGGCATCAGATGCTTGACCCCCATGATGACACAATCCGTTGGCGTGCCGCGCACGGCATAGTGCCGGTCATCGATCTTGCGCAGGCGCAGCGGATTGGAGAGCGTCAGCGAATGCGCAAGACCGCTCTGGTCGGTCTCGGGCGCAACCACCCAGATATCGTCTGAAAGCTGGCGTGCAATGCGTTCAAGCACGCTCAGACCTTCTGCATGAATACCATCATCGTTGGTCAGGAGAATGCGCATTGCCGAGGCCTTTTAAGTCGCTTTTTCGATCCGTTTCAGTCCACCCATATAGGGCACAAGAGCTTCAGGAACTGTTACGCTGCCGTCCTCATTCTGATAATTTTCGACCACGGCGATCAGCGCACGGCCCACGGCAGTACCTGAGCCGTTCAACGTATGAACGAAGCGCGTGGACTTTTCGCCCTCCGGACGGTAACGCGCGTTCATGCGGCGAGCCTGGAAATCACCGCAAACAGAGCAACTGGAGATCTCGCGATAAGCCTTCTGCCCCGGCAGCCAGACTTCGAGATCATACGTTTTCTGCGCGCCAAAGCCCATATCGCCGGTGCACAGCGTCATTGTTCGGAACGACAGGTCAAGCCGCTTCAAAACTTCCTCGGCACACGACGTCATCCGCTCATGTTCCTCGATGGAATGCTCTGCGTCGGTGATCGATACAAGTTCAACCTTCATGAACTGGTGCTGGCGCAGCATGCCGCGCGTGTCGCGTCCGGCCGACCCCGCCTCCGAGCGAAAGCACGCGGTCAGGGCAGTCATGCGGATCGGTAGATCGCGAATATCGAGTATCTCTTCGCGCACCAGATTGGTCAGAGGAACTTCGGCTGTCGGAATGAGGTACCGGCCGTCAGTGGTCTGAAACAGGTCTTCGGTAAACTTCGGCAATTGGCCCGTGCCATAGAGCACTTCGTCATTGACCAGCAGCGGTGGATTGACCTCGGTATATCCATGTTCGGTCGTGTGCAGGTCGAGCATGAACTGCCCGAGCGCGCGCTCCAGCCGAGCCAACTGGCTCTTCAGGACCGTAAAGCGGCTCCCCGAAAGCTTGGCAGCCCGTTCGAAATCCATGTAGCCCAGCTTTTCCCCGATCTCGAAATGCTCTTTCGGCTCAAAGGCGAAATTCTTGAGGTCTCCGATACGGCGCGCTTCGACATTGCCGCTTTCATCCTCACCAACGGGAACGTCAGCAAGTGGTATATTTGGCAGCACCGACAAAGCATCGCTCAGCGCGCGGTCGAGCTGGCGCTCTTCCTCTTCAGCCGATGTCAGGAACAGCTTGATCTCCGCAACTTCGGCTTTCAGGCGGTCGGCGGTTGCATGGTCCTTGGCACCCATTGCCTTGCCGATTTCTTTCGAAGCGGCGTTGCGGCGTTCCTGTGCTTCCTGCAACGTGGCAATGTGCCGACGGCGCTTTTCGTCGAGTTCGATCAGCCGCGCAGACGCCGGCTCGGCGCCCCGCTTGGCCAAAGCCGCGTCAAGCGCTTGCGGATTCTCTCGGATCCATTTGATGTCGAGCATGGGAGTAAAGCCGTATTGGAGTTAAGTACCGGGTTCTGTTTCTACGGTGCGTGGTTCGACAAGCTCACCATGAGGGAGGAGATGGTTTGCAAGGCTGAATGGCTACCTTGCAGCTCGCATCTCCCTGCCATCCATCCACATCCCTCATGGTGAGCTTGTCGAACCACGCACAATGGTTATGCAAACTCTTTCTTCACCTGGATATCGTCAGGACGAGACTTCGCTGGAGTCTGATTTTGCTTCAGCCTCGCTTACAGCCCGCTTCTTCTCGATCAGGCGCGCCATCCAGATCGAAACCTCGTAGAGAAGGATCGTCGGGAGTGCAAGACCGATCTGGCTGATCGGATCAGGAGGCGTGATAATGGCAGCTACGACGAACGCAATGATGATGGCATATTTGCGCTTCGACCTCAGTCCCTCATAGCCCACAAGACCGACGCGGGCGAGCAACGTCGTCACGACCGGCAGCTGAAACACGAGACCGAAGGCGAAGATCAGCGTCATGATCAGGCTGAGATATTCGGAAACCTTGGGCAGCAGCGAGATCTGCACTTCCCCTGCTCCGCCGGTCTGCTGCATGGCAAGGAAAAACCACATGACCATTGGCGTGAAGAAGAAATAGACAAGTGCACCGCCCATCAGAAACAGGATCGGGGAGGCAATGAGGAATGGCAGGAACGCCATGCGCTCGTTGCGATAAAGACCCGGCGCGACGAACTTGTAGATTTGGGATGCAATGACCGGAAAGGCAATAACGATACCGCCGAACATGGCGATCTTCACCTGCGTGAAGAAAAACTCCTGCGGAGCAGTGTAGATGAGTTGTGCCTTGTCTGGGTCGAACCCCGCCCACATGACGGCCCATTGATAGGGGATCACGAGCAGATTGAACAATTGCTTGCCAAAATGGAAGCATCCGAGGAATGCGATGAAGAACGCCAGCAGCGCCCAGATCAGGCGGCGGCGCAGCTCGATCAGATGCTCCATCAACGGGGCCGAGCTTTTATCGATTTCGTCGTCAGCGCTGCTCAACTTTTTGTCCCCGCATCGCGAGCTTCGGCCTTTGGCTTCGCTGTTCTTTTTGTAGCCGTCCTGGCTGTTGCACTGCTTGCAATGTCCGCAGCCGGACCATTCTTCGGCTTCGCCCCCGCTTTAGGGGCCTTCGCCGGCTCCGGCTTTTTGACAGGAGCAGATACTGTCGCTGCTGCTCCGGATGTCTGGCCGGCTGTCTTGGACTTCACCCTCGCTGGCTTCTTTGCAACGTCTGGAGCCGCCAGCGGCTCCATCACCTGGGGTTGCAACTGTGTAGCATCCGGTGCGGCTGGATCCGGCACGGCGACATTGTCTTTGCCTGTTACCGTCGCATCCTTCAAGCTGGAGCGGATCTCCTCGCCGATCGTACGTACGGGATCGAAGACCTTGCGGATATCGCTGCGCGGATCAAGGCTCTTCGCCTCATTGACGATGTCGCGAACATCGTCGAGCTCGGCCTCTTTCAACGCCTCGTCGAACTGCTTGCGGAACTCGCCGGCAGTTGCCCGAAACTTCGAAGTCGCCTTGCCGAAGGCGCGCAACATCTTCGGCAAATCCTTGGGTCCAACCACGACGATCATGACAATCACGATCACCAGGATTTCCGACCAGCCAATTTCAAACATTCATCATGCTCCAGCCGTCACGCGACAGCATAGCCGCCCGTAGGGCGAGGCGATTGTCGAACTTGGAGCCCGTTTCACGGCTCTCAAGACTTTGTGGTCTTTTCCTTGGCTGAATTCACCGGCTGGCTTGTCTGGTTGTCAATCGTCTTTGAGCTGTCGGCAGTGTCGGCATTTTCGTCGCTCATACCGCTCTTGAAATTCTTGATACCCTTCGCAACATCACCCATCAATTCCGGGATTTTGCCACGGCCGAAAAGAAGAAGCACGACCGCAAGCACGATAAGCCAGTGCCAGATTGAAAAACTACCCATTTGATCCTCACATTCGCCCAACCGTTCGGGCTGATCTATGTCTTATCCCCGTGCTTTTCAAACACAAGTCTCATCTGCTCTTTCACATTCATGTAAACGCTGCGCAAGTCCGAATTGAAATCGGGATCACGATTTTTATGCGATGCGCTTACTTGTAGCCAAAAAGCTTGTCTCAATCATGTTCGACGCGGGGTGTCAAAAGACCGAGTTCCTCGAGATCGATGTCCGTCAGAGGATCTTCATCTTCGGTCAGTTCATCCGGATCGTTGACAGGGATCGGGATGGCGAAATTCGTCGGCATACGCGTTGACAGCAAGCCTGCCCCGCGCAATTCATCGACTCCAGGCAAATCGCGCACTTCCTGCAGGCCGAAATGATCGAGGAACGATGCCGTGGTGCCATAGGTGATAGGGCGGCCGGGCGTGCGGCGGCGGCCGCGAAACTTGATCCACCCGGTCTCCATCAGCACATCGAGCGTGCCCTTGGATGTTTCGACGCCGCGAATGTCTTCAAGTTCGGCGCGTGTCACCGGCTGGTGGTAGGCAATGATCGCCAGGACTTCGAGGGCAGCACGCGACAGTTTTTTCTGCTGCACGGCCTCCCGGTTCATCAGGAAGGCAAGATCGGCCGCAGTGCGAAATGCCCATGCTCCCCCGACCTGTCGCAGGTTGATGCCGCGCTTGGAATAGATTTCCTGCAATTCACCGAGCAGCCGCGTCACGTCGACACCTGAAGGCAGGCGCTCCCGCAGGGCCTTTTCCGTCACCGGCTCCGCCGATGCGAACAATATGGCCTCGGCCATGCGCAACGCTTCCGATAGTGAAGTCGGTGAGTTCCAGTTGCCGGCAGGCAGTTCCAGCTTGTCATCATCATCGATGTGATCGCGTATACTGTCAGCCATTGGCCACGTCCTTCAGCGGCTCGGTCTGCTTGTCCAGCCTGTTGCGCAGATAAATCGGGTTGAATGCACCGGCCTGGCGTATTTCCAGATGTCCTTCGCGCACCATTTCCAGGCTGGCAGCAAAGGAGCTCGCCATGGCGGTCGCACGCTCTGCCGGCGAGATTATGAATTCGAGCAGGTAATGATCCAGCGCCGTCCAGTCCTTCATCTCACCCACGAGCCGCATCAGGATCGAGCGTGCGTTTTTCAGCGACCAGACAGTGCGGCGCGCAATCTGCACATGCGATGTGGCCCGTTTCTGCCGTTGGGCGGCGTAAGCCGTCAAAAGCTCGTAGAGCGTCGCCGCATAGGCGTTGGTCTGATCGACGATAACCGCCTCGGGCATGCCGCGCGCGAAAACATCGCGGCCGAGCCGGTTGCGGTTGATGAGCTTCGTCGCCGCGTCCCGCATAGCCTCCAGCCTCTTCAGCCGGAACTGCAGCGTTGCCGCCAGTTCCTCGCCGCTTTCGCCATCATCGCCGGGCGACTTGGGGATCAGAAGCTTGGACTTCAGATATGTAAGCCACGCGGCCATGACCAGATAGTCGGCGGCAAGCTCAAGCCGCAATGCCTGCGCCTGCCTTATGAAGATCAGGTATTGCTCAACCAGCGCGAGTACGGAAATACGGGCAAGATCAACCCGCTGGTTGCGCGCCAGATGAAGCAAAAGATCAAGCGGACCTTCGAACCCCTTGATATCGATCACAAGCGAGGGCTCGCTGGCAGCGCGATCGACCTGACTTTCCCACAGCGCCTCCATGGGTGCCGTACCGGTGCCGTTTATCTTTTGCTCGCTTGCTGCCAAGACTTTCTCGCCTCTATGCCACCGCCTCGAAAATACGCTGGAACTCTTCCCGAAGTTCTTCCTCGTTGGAAGCATCCGGTTCTTTTCGATAGGCGATTGCCCGCTGCGCCCGCTCGAAAGCCTTGTCCTCGAGCTCGGGCGTGCAAGCGGCAACAGCCTTCATCTGATCCATGATGCCGTGGCAATGAAGCACGATATCAAGTCCGGCCGCAAAGATTGCTTTGGTCCGGTCGAAATAATCCCCAGAAAGTGCGTTCATGGAGACGTCGTCGCTCATCAAAAGCCCGTCGAACCCTATATAGTCCCGGATGATCTCCTCGACCACCTTTCCCGACGTCGTCGCCGGGTTCTTTGGATCGACTGCCGAAAAAATCACATGCGCGCTCATCGCCATCGGCAGGTCCGCCAATGCGCGGAAGGGCGCAAAATCATGCTCGGCCAGCTCGTCGAGCGGCGTCGTGACCGTGGGCAGTTCATGATGCGTGTCGGCAAAGGCGCGCCCATGGCCAGGGATATGCTTGATCACCGGCAACATTCCCCCCGCAAGCAGTCCGTCCGCGGCAGCACGACCCATTGCCGTCACGATCTCCGGATGCTTGCCATAGGCGCGCGTACCGATCACGTCATTGGCGCCTTCGACCGGAACGTCGAGCACAGGCAGACAATCGACATTGATGCCGAGCTTGAGAAGATCGAATGCGTGCAGACGCGACAGGACCCATGCCGAACGCAGACCCAGTTCCTCGTTCTCCCGGTACAGCGCACCGAGTTGCGACCCGGATGGATAATCCGGCACAAGTGGTGGCCGCAGCCGCTGCACGCGTCCGCCTTCCTGGTCGATCAGCACCAGTGCGTCGTCGCGCTCCACCAAGTCACGCAGGTGCGCGCAGAGATCCTCGATCTGTGCCGGCTCGCTGACGTTGCGGGCAAAAAGAATAAAACCCCACGGCCGCTCATCGCGAAAGAACGCGATTTCGTCGGGGGTGAGTTTCAGACCGGTCGTTCCGGCAATCCATGCTTTTGATTCGCTCATGTGCCAAGTCTACTGCAAATTAACGCCGATGGCACAGGCTTCGCTTGAAACTTGAGAATACCAGGATCAGCCATTCGCGATTTTCCGCGGACGACCGCCTTTTGCGCCATTCGTCCTGGCTGCAGCCGACTTGGCGGGTGAAACGGCCCTCCCTGCTACGCGAGCAAGTTCCCGGGTCATCCAGGCACGTGTCCCGAACATGCCAGCCACAAGTGCAGGCACTAAGAGATCAACGTCCAGCTTTGGCCATTGCAGGTTAAGGCGGGCTCCATCTACTCGGATGTCGGCGAGGTCCGCATCACTCGCATTCTGTAAATCCTGCGCTAAATGAAAGGGAAATGCATAGCTGCACCCATTCATCAGTTCTATTGCCACGCGCCGGGTTACGATATCATATCGAGCAAGTGCCGCCCGTGGTGTGCTGGTTTTGTGATGAAAAGGTCAAGCTATCAGCCGATTAATGATGCGCAAATGAAAAAGGCTCCGCGATGGCGGAGCCTTTCGGTGCGGCTGTACGGTTGATTACTGCGTCACGAAGCAGCTTCCACCGGCGGTCTTATACTTGGCGCAAAGGGCGTTTGCGTCGCTCTTGGAGCCTGCCGGGATGCGGACACGGAAGAATGTGCCCTTGCCTGCGATTTCGGCCTGCTTGATATCGACACCCCGCCCCCCGATTACGCCGGCATACTTCTGCGAGAGCGAGGCGTAGGTCTTCTGTGCGCCTTCGACATTTGGCTGCGAAGCAATCTGGATCAGATAACTGCCCGCTGCCGGGGCTGCAGAAGCGACCTGCTGGCCCGCATTCTTTGGCGGAACGCGGTCAACAATATCGATTGGTTGATCTGCTGGACGCGATTCCACTACCGGAATGTTTCGAGGCGTAACGGAAGCAACCGTCTCGGGGGTGATTTTCTTGGTTGCAACAGGTTTCGGCGGCAGTTTACCGGCAGCAGGTGCCGGTTTGGCCTCAGTGGCAACAGGTGCTGCAGGCGCTGGAGCCAGCCCGGCAGTGTGGACGGGAGCCGCCGTCTGATCGTCCTGCATCAAGTCGCCGATCTCGTCATTGCCCATTGCTGATGGCAGCGCACCGACCGGATCAGCCTGCGCAGGACGATCCGCTGGAGCAGCGGCGGGGCCGGCGCTGACGGGGTCGGCCGGCGCTGGGATGGAGGCGACCATCGTGCCGTCAGGCTTGACGACCATTGTCTGCACCTTGCGCGGTGCAATGGCATTGTTCGGGGCTGCGTCGGCTGTATCTGCACTCGCGTCTTCGTTTGCCGGATCGATACGGGCCTCCACCTTGTCGTCTGCAACAGGCGCATCAGCGTCTGGCGCATCGATGGCAGAAAGGGCTTCGTCCTCGTCGGATGGAAGATCGATCGGATCTTCCCGCGTGGTCACGAGTTGATCCTGCTTCGGCGCCTCCGGAGCGGTCGTCGCGCTCTTGTCATAAACAGCCTTGTCCTGGTTTGGAACAGCGGCCGTGGAGGCAGTCTCGGGCTGCACCTTGATCGGCGTTTTATCGGCCATGATGACCACGGGTTCGCCATTCGATCCGCCGGTCCATTTATAGGCGACAGCACCGGCGACGGCGAGCAGCACGACTGCCGCGGCAACACCTGGAACAAAGAGACTGCTGCGACGGCGCACCGCCTGCTCCGCCTGAACCTGGGACGATGCGGCCATGTCGACCTCATCCCGGCGCGGGTCATAGGCAAAGTCCAGATCGTCGTCCTCGGGACCGTAGGCGGACATTGCAGTGCGATTCTGCTGCGCACGGGCAGCGCCCATCCCGGCTGCAGTCGCTCCAGCCGCTACCGCATGACCGGCAGGATTGTGCGTGGCACCATCTGCCTGGTTGCCGAACACATCCGCGAAAATCTCGGCGTATTCGTCATCTTCTGACGCCGGCTTCGCAGCTTCTTCCGCTGCATAGACGCCGCGTGGATCTTCCTCGATGGAGCCGAATACCTCGGCGAATTCGTTCTCGAGTTCACCTAAACCGTTGTGCTGCGGTACGTCGTCTTCATAATTGACCACAGGAAGGTCGAGCGATTCTGTATAGTCCACGCGATTTTCCGACACGGAAACCGTATGAACGTCCGGCGCGGCGCTGAACGATGACACGGCACGGTCGAGTTCATCGGCATAGTCGCTGAGTGCATGAACTTCCGGCAATTGCGGCGCACTTGCAATCGGTGCGGCCACGGGCACGGCGATGGGTTCGTGAACCGGCGCCGACGATTGTTCGACGGTTTGATACAGTGGAAAAACCGGGTCGGCTTCTGCAACAGGTTCGCTCTCTTCGTCCTGATCCGCCGCGACGTCGAAATCATCGAATGCCGTCATCAGTTCGTCAGTATCGAAATCCTCATCTGCCGAGTCCAGAACCTGCTCGCCGGCAATGTCGTAGGCGACAGGCTCGGGCTCGGGTACCTGGTCGACGACCGCTTGCGGTGCTACCTGCTGGTATGGCGTGGTCCGGCTGATCGTGGGAGCAATCTCTGTCCTCCCCGGAACCTGCGTCTGGGATCCATAACCCCAGGAAGCGTGTGCAGAGCGTTGCACCGCCGGCTGCGCCGCTCCTGCCAGCAGATTCTCAAGTTCATCTTCAAGGCTGAGAGATGGTGCAGCGACGGCACGCTCCTCATAGGGGGCGGCGACAGACTCCACCGGAGCACCCTCGCCAACTTCGCTGTCGGCATAGATTGGGTCCGGCTCATAATCCGCGTAGTCCGGTTCCTCATAGGCTGCCAGTGGCACGCTCGAAACCCGGTCGGGATCCACACGCGAACCATTTGCCGACAATTCACGCTCGATGGATTCCTGGAAATCCCGAGCCGCAAAATCGTCGTCTTGTGTCTCTGTGTCGGCGGACCGTAACTCAACGGACTCATCGAGGCCGCCCATCAGTTCGCGTTCGAGATCCATGGCAAAATCATCGCCCGACTCGGAAGACGCCCTTTCTTCTTCAAGCGTTCCCATGATACGGGAAAGCTCCATTAGAGGGTCGTCATGACCTTGTCGCGAATCATCCTGCCGGTGAGAACGCTGAAGATAGTTGTCCGCCATAGCGTTAATCCTGTACTCTCAACTGTGGGACGACCGGAATCGTCGCCGCATTGGCCCTACCAGCGCAATGTGGGCAAAAGTTGACAGGATTGCTACGCTTTTCAGCGTTTACTAACGCATTTCAGTCGGGGCGTCCGCACCAATAATAGACAATCCGGACGTCAAGACCTTCGAAACAACCTGCACCAGCCCTAGCCTGGCTTGGGACAAGTTTGGATCGTTAACCTTAATAAAACGTAAGTCCGGGTTTTCGGTTCCCTTGTTCCACTGCGTATGAAGCGAACTTGCAAGATCGTAGAGGTAAAAAGCAAGCCTGTGCGGCTCCTGATGCAAGGCTGCTGTTTCGATCAGTCGCGGGTATTCCGCAAGCTTGCGGATGAGCGCGATTTCACTCTCATCCGTCAGTAGATCGAAATGCTGTGCGCTCGCCGCGAGCTGGACTTCGCCGATACCGAGCTGTTCCATTGCCTGCCGGAAAACCGAGTGGCATCTGGCCGAGGCATACTGAACGTAGAAAACAGGATTGTCCTTGGAATGTTCGGTCACCTTGGCAAAGTCGAAATCGAGCGGCGCGTCGTTCTTCCGGTACAGCATCATGAACCGGACGGGATCGCGTCCAACCTCTTCCACGACGTCGCGCAAGGTGACGAACTCGCCAGAGCGCTTCGACATCCGCACGGGTTCGCCGTTCCGGTAGAGCTTGACGAGTTGGCATATCAGAACGGTCAACTTCGCCGTACCGCCTGATACTGCACGCGCCAGGGACTCGAGCCGTTTGACGTAACCGCCATGGTCTGCGCCGAGCACATAGATCATCTCGTCGAAATGCCGGTCGTACTTGTCCTTGAAATAGGCAACATCGGCGGCAAAATAGGTGAACTGGCCATCCGATTTCACCAATGGCCGGTCGATATCGTCGCCCACATCGGTCGACCGGAACAGCGTCTGCTCCCGATCTTCCCAATCTTCGGGTAATTGCCCCTTGGGCGGCGGCAGTTTGCCCTTGTAGACGTGACCTTTCAGTGTCAGATCGTTGATCGCAGACCGGATCAGCTTGGCATTGTTGGCGTGCAGCGTCCGTTCTGAAAAGAATACGTCATGATGGACATTGAGCGACGCGAGGTCGTCGCGGATCATAGCCATCATTGCGTCGATCGTCCGCTCCTTGACGATAGCCATCGCCTCGTCTTCCGGCATCTCCAGGAGCCTCGTCCCATGCTCGGCGGCAAGTGCCTGCCCCACGGGTACGAGATAATCGCCAGGATAGAGCCCGGCAGGAATATCGCCGATCTGCTCACCCAGCGCCTCGCGGTAACGCAACATCACAGAGCTTGCCAGCACATCGATCTGTGCGCCCGCATCGTTTATGTAATACTCCTTGGCCACGTCATAACCTGCAAATTTGAGCAGGTTGGCGAGCGCATCGCCGACCACCGCACCCCGGCAATGACCGACATGCATGGGGCCGGTCGGATTGGCCGACACATATTCGACGTTGACCCGATGTCCGTAGCCGAGCTTCGAGCGTCCATAATCGACGCCAGCGCCGAGCATCACGGCGAGTTGCCGGTGCCAGTAGACATCCTTGAGCCGCAGATTGATGAAACCCGGCCCTGCGACATCAACAGAGCCGACATCGGGGTCGTTCTTCAGCGCATCGCCAATCTTGACGGCGAGTTCGCGCGGGTTCTGGCCGACCGCCCTGGAGAGTACCATCGCCGCATTGGTGGCGATATCCCCGTGGCTGGGATCGCGCGGGGGCTCGACGCCCACGCGGGACAAATCCACTGCAGAACCATCTGTGGTTTTTAAATCAAGCGCTTGCAGGGCGTTCTTAATCCGCGCGTCGAAATCGGCGAAGATGTTCATGACGTCATACTCATTCGGGGTTTGTATAAAATTACCGGCTATTTGCCGACGTTGCGCTCGCCTTCAGAGACCATTTGAAAATTCAGCCCGATGAGGCAGTCTGGTGTGGTTTTCGAGAACCGGAGCGCAGAAAATCGCATCAGATGGCCATCGGGGTGGATTTGCAGAGGGTCTCTAGGCCAAATCGGGCGTGTCGTCAAACAACCGTCGATGCTCGCGCACAGCATAGGTATCGGTCATGCCGCTGAGAAAATCAGCCACCAGCCGCGCCCGAGCGCGCAGGTCACCCCGGTTTTCTGTCTCCCGCCAGCCCTGGGGCATGCACTGATCGTCCGCGATATAGGCGTCGAACAGGTCTTTCACGATCCTGTCGGCGGATTTCCGAACCCGCATGACGCTGTCGTGAAAATAAAGGTTCTTGTAGAGAAAAGCCTTGAGACGTTTTTCCTGTTCGCGCAGCGGCGCAGAAAATCCGATCAATGTCCGCCCCGCGTCATGGATATCGTCGATTGTCCCAGGCTGCAGCTCTTCCAGATTGGCCTGTGCGCTTCTGATAACATCCTCGACCATGAGCGTGATCTGCCGGCGAACAATTTCGTGCGCCGTTCGAACATCGTCGAGATGCGGATATTTCTGCCGGACAGCCCCCAGGATATTCCCTGTTATCGGCACGGCTTCCAGCGCATCGAGCGTCAGCAGACCCGAACGCAGCCCATCGTCTATGTCATGGGCGTTGTAGGCGATATCGTCGGCAATTGCGGCACATTGCGCCTCCAGCGAGGCAAAGCGCGCGAGTTCCAGGTCGTGCTGCGCACTATATTCGAGGATGGCAGCCGGTACCTGCTGCTTCAAACCATCGCCATGGCTATCCGTTAGCGGGCCATTATGCTTGACCAATCCCTCCAGAGTTTCCCATGTCAGATTGAGCCCGTCGAACTCGGCATAGCGCTTTTCAAGACTGGTCACGATACGCAGGGATTGCGCGTTATGGTCGAAGCCGCCGAAGTTGCGCATCTTTTCGTTGAGCGCATCCTCACCCGTATGACCGAAAGGCGTGTGGCCGAAATCATGCACCAGGGCAATCGCTTCGGCGAGGTCCTCGTCGAGCCGCATGGAACGGGCCAGTGCCCGGGCGATCTGCGCCACTTCGATCGTATGCGTCAGCCGCGTGCGGTAGTGATCGCCCTCATGCGCAATGAACACCTGCGTCTTGTGCTTCAGCCGCCGGAACGCCGTCGAATGGATGATACGGTCGCGATCACGCTGGAATACCGTGCGCGTCGGGCTTTCGCTTTCCGGCACAAGCCTTCCACGGCTTTTCGCGGGATCAGAGGCGTATGGTGCCCTCTCCCTGTAACCGAATCCGATACCCTGCATGGACATGTTCGACTGTTCCTTCGTTCGCGCTTAGCGCCGGATTGCATGACCATGTGCGTGGTTCGACAAGCTCACCATGACGGAGGTGGGTTGCTGCAATGACAATCGCCAACATTGCAGGTCCTGGCTTCCCTGCACCGTCCTCCCTCATGGTGAGCTTGTCGAACCACGCACATCTTATAAGCATCCACTCGCGACGTTGACTTCCCAGTCGCCAATTCCTAGCTATGGTGTATGATGAACGGCAAGGCGTGACATTTCAATGTCGAACGCCTTTATGAGAGTGGCGGAGTAATTCGCAAGGACCTTTTGAACAATGACCGAAGTTGCCAATGTTTCCGTCTCCGACGCCGCCGCAAAGCGCATCTCGGCGATACTCCAGTCCGACCCCGAAAAGACTGCATTGCGCATTTCCGTCGAAGGCGGCGGGTGCTCGGGTTTCTCTTATAAATATGACCTGGTCGACGTAGAGGAAGCCGATGACATCGTCATCGAGAAACTGGGCGCCCGGGTTCTGATCGATCAGATATCCCTGCCCTATATTGGCGGCTCCGAAATCGATTTTGTCGATGATCTGATGGGCCAGTCCTTCCAGATCCGCAACCCGAACGCCACCTCTTCCTGCGGCTGCGGGACAAGCTTCTCCGTTTGATCGCCTATAATTGTCCGCCGTTGCAACCAGAGCGCAAGCCCATGAAAATCGTCACCTGGAACATCAACGGCGTCAAAGCCCGCATTGAAGTACTGACGACCTGGCTGCAGGAATCCAACCCGGATATCGTCTGCCTCCAGGAAATCAAGTCCGTGGATGAAGGCTTCCCGCGCTTTGAACTTGAAGCGCTCGGCTATCACGTCGAGACGAATGGCCAGAAGGGCTTCAACGGCGTCGCGATTCTATCGAAGCAGTCTCCCGACGAGGTCAATCGCGGTCTCCCCGGCGACGATGCAGACGATCACGCCCGCTTCATCGAAGCCGTCTTCTCCACCGAGAAAGGCGCACTGCGCGTTGTTTCGCTCTATCTGCCCAACGGAAATCCGATCAACACGGAAAAGTTTCCATATAAGATAGGCTGGATGGCGCGGCTGGAGCGCTGGGCGGAAGAGCGCTTGGCGCTTGAAGAACCGCTCATCCTGGCCGGTGACTACAACGTCATCCCGGAGCCTATCGACGCGAAAGTGCCCGAGGTCTGGGTCAATGATGCCCTTTTTCAGCCGGCGACACGTCAATCCTTCAGGCGCCTGGAAAACCTCGGCTTCACCGATGCGGTTCGCAGCGTCACCGACAAGGGCGATGTCTATACGTTTTGGGATTATCAGGCAGGCGCCTGGCAAAAGAACAACGGCATCCGCATCGATCACCTGATGCTGTCCCCGGAAGCGGCGAACATGCTCGAATCCGCCAGTATCGAAAAGCATGTCCGCGCCTGGGAAAAGCCATCGGATCACGTTCCGGTGGCCATTTCCATCGTTTGATCTCAACAGATTTATGACGATTTACCTTAGACCTTCGGTGAATTGACCGGGGTTCTTTCGCCTTCTACCTGTCACTAAATTGTTTGTGTGCAGCGGAAATCCTTTTCCAAACACTTTTTTTGACCGATACCCCGCCTGTTTCCGGCGGCTTAGTTTTTTAGCGCCTTCAGCGCCTTCTACCTTTTTAGGGCACGAGAATTATGAGTGAATTCGACCGGCGTAGATTTATGAAAATGATGGGTGTCACGGCTGCGGGCACGGCAGGCCTCAGCAGGATGCCACCGGCTATCGCCCAGGCTCTCGCGATTGAACCCAACAGGGCCAAAGGCACGATAGAAGATGTCGAGCATGTGGTGATCCTGATGCAGGAAAACCGCTCCTTCGACCATTATTTCGGCACCTATAATGGCGTGCGCGGCTACACGGATACGCGTCCCGTCAAATTGTGGGGGGGCCACGACCTTCCGATCTGGTTCCAGCCCTACCCGAGCTACGGTGGCCTGAAAATCCTTCAGGATGCTTCAAAAGCCGTACAAGACGTTACAAAGCTCAACATCGATCTGACATGCGGGGTCGCCACCAGCACCGGCACGGTTGCCCCATTTCATATCAACTACGCACAAACCGGGGAAGTGATCCGTTCGACGTGTCATCTGGTTCATTCAGGGATACAGGCGTGGAGCGACGGCAGCTACGATAACTGGATAGAAGCCAAGCTTGATGTTCTCGTCATGGGCTATCTCAAACATCAGGACGTGAGCTACCACCGGGCTCTGGCCAATTCATTCACGATTTGTGATCACTATTTCTCGTCCGTCCATGGCAATACCAATCCGAACCGGCTGCACCTTTTCTCTGGAACGGCTTCCGATCCGGCTGTATTGAAAGGCGGCAAAGATGCTTACGAGAAAGGTTTGGTTGGTCTGCTTGGACCGGAAGCCGGTACCGGCTGCGGATGGAAGACTTATCCTGAAAGGATCGAAGCGTATAATGCCAAGCAGCAGGACACAAACCGGAAGGTGAGCTGGCGCGTTTACCAAGGCGGGACAGGTGATCCGGCTTCAAAAGCAACCGATAATTATGGCGACAACAGCCTTGAGTATTTCAAAGCCTATCGTAACGATCCGGTGAAGGGCTGCTACTGGTCCGCTGGGAAATGTTTCGCACCCGACAAATACGGGCGCTACAAGGAAAAGACCGATGTCAATTATGACAAATTGGGCAATCTGACGAAATACGGCGCTGTCAACCGAACCTTGGAAGAATTTCACGCCGATGTGAGAGACGGCAAATTACCGAATATATCGTGGATCGTTCCGCCGGAACTCTATTCGGAGCACACAGGCGGCAACGCACCCACGCATGGTGCCTACTACATCAACAAAGTGCTAAGCACCCTGGTTGAATATCCGGATGTCTGGAGCAAAACCGTGTTCATTATCAATTACGATGAAAATGACGGGTTCTTCGACCATATCGTACCACCGATGCCGCCGGTCACGGATGCCGATGGCAAAGTGTCACCCTCGTTAAAAAAGGGGCTTACCCACGAAATTCAACGTGATCCCATTATCTGCAAGGATCATCCCATTGGCTTTGGACCACGCGTGCCCTGCCTGGTCATCTCACCCTGGTCAAAGGGCGGCTGGGTTTGTTCCCAGGTTTTCGATCACACATCCGTGCTGCAATTCCTCGAAGCGCGCTTTGGCATCAAGGAAACCAATATCAGTGCCTGGCGGCGTGCGGTTGCAGGTGATCTGACCTCCGCATTTGATTTCGCCAATCCAGATGTGAGAAGCACGGAACTCCTGAACAAAGACCTCATCCACAAAAGCTTTGAGATTCGAGGCCCGAAAAAAGCGGGAGCGCCACCGAAAGTGCCCGCCGACAACCGGACAAATCTGCCGAAAGTCGAAAATCCACATCACTTGTTCAAACACGAAACATCAAATCGCGCGACAGGAACACGCAAGGCGCGGCCAATTCCCTATGATTTTAGTGTGAACGCCAGCCGCATCAGCAATATGAAAGACACGGCGAAAAGCGCATTCACAATTGATCTGATCAACAGAGGCAAGGCGGGTGTCTGTTTCTATATATTTGACGAAGTGGCTTATTTTACCCCTACCGTAACACAAAGGAAGGCACCGACCCGCTACACCGTTGTGACCGGCGAACCGCTGAAGGCGGTGTTACGCACCTACAACTTTCAATACGGATATTCCGTCCATGGGCCCAATGGCTATCTGTTCCAGGCCAAGGGTGGCTGTCGGACTATGGTCGACGATTGCATCGATATAGCCGTCGAAGACATGAGAGATAAGCTTATAACCACTAAATACGGAAATTTTCGCGGCATCCGATTGAAGATCAACGTCGAGGGGCAATGGAAGAACAATTTCCTGAAGGTTACTACCAAATACGCCAAGATAGTAACCGATAACGGCAAGAAACAATGGCTTTATTATCTCGTGCCCCTGCCGACCACAATGAAAAAGGAGACGATTGAACTTGAAATCATTACTCTTGATGGATGGTACGACGTATCGGTTGAATTCGCGGATGCGGTAGGTCATGCCGACGACCTTTTTCTGCGGCGTTATGCCGGGCACATGGAAAATGGCAAGCCGAGCACAACTGACGTTTTCCTGACCTACAACCAAATGGTCTGATCTTGGTTCGACTCCAATAGCTGCCGGCAGCTCTCGCCGGCAGCTGTTCCACTCAAAAATCGCCGGTCTTGACGATGTCTTCCGCGAGTGCGATCGCTGTGCGGCGGTCGGCCTCGTCCGAGATCGAGTATGCCTGCTCCTGGATGTCGCGGATCCAGATGCGGTCCTTGCCTGATGCATGTTCGAGCGCCGCCGTCATCATCGCCAGACCGCGAACCGTCTTGCCAGCCTGAAACAGCAGATTGCCGAGCATGGCCTGAGCGCCCGGATGGCCCTTCTGGGCCGAGAGGCGGAACCAGCGCGCCGCCTGGTTCGGGCTGGGCTGTCCGCCCTCGCCTTTCATAAGCATCTTGCCGAGCTCGAACTGCGCGTCCGGATCGCCGAAATTCGATGCTGCCTGCAGGTAGAGATCACGCGCTGCGCCAGGGTTTGAATTGATGGGCGAATTGGGGATACCGCGTTTGACATAACCCGCAAGCGCCACCAGCGCGTCGGCGACATAGCTTACATTCTCGGTGCCCTGTTCGGCGCCTTCGTGGATCACCTGTTCGAACATCTTGTAGGCCTGGTAGTCGTCTTCCTTGACGCCGTCGCCTTCCGCATACATTCGTGCAAGCTTCCAGTTGGCGCCTTGATGACCCTTTTCGGCCGCAAAGCGCAACGCTTTCACCGCCTCATCCTTGTGGCCGTTCTTGTAGGCGGAAAAACCGAACTTGAAGAGCGCGAACGGGCTTGAGTCTTCCTTGACCTCATTTTGCGTATCGAAGGCAAAACAAGGCATCGTCATCGCGCTCATCAACAGGACGAACCCGGTAATCGGACCATAAAAACGATCAGCAATAAGCATGACTATTCTCATCCTTTGCCCTGATCGCATGTGTCGCAGCGTGTCCGCGCGCCTTGCAAACGGTCATGGCCCTCCCGCCGGGCCGCCCTTTCGCGGCAGCTGACAACGGGAAGTCAAAAGCTTGCATGCCATTCCAGCAAACATTTGACCGCATTCCGGCTTTAGTACGGCCAGAACCGCAATGCAGGGGCGTGTCGAAAGAACAGGATCTGCTTGATGGCGCAACGGTAAGGTGGAAGCAGGTTATGACCCTGTGGCTCCAGGTGTTTTCCAATGAAACAAGTATCGTGTCCATCATATCCCCAAGCGGAACATCTGTACCGTTACTCGATGTATCCAACCATCCAAGGTTGCCGCCCTTTCGAGTTGCTCCGGGTTTGTGGCGCAAAATGGGCAAATTCAGCCCTCGCCCGGCCCCTAGACGATCATCACTCCGCAGTGTTGCTAAATCGTCACAAAAATTGATGGCCGCCGCAGGTCGCGTGCAAAGGCAGGTCGGATGGATACTGATCGGTTTGCGCCCGCCAGCCGATATTGTGTGAACTCGGGAGGGCGAAAAAACCCGACCCCCGGTGTCTCGTTAAACCGGGCTGTTCGACAAAGCCGAGGCTGAAGGCCTCACGTCCCGCTGGATATGCCCGAAATCGCGAGATTTTCCGGTGCAAGCCGCAACAAAATGACTCCCTTCGGCCTTGCGCCCTGGAGCTTACGAGTTCGGATACCACGGCAATCCATAAGATTTTCATTCAAGATGGAGCATGGACAAGAGAGCCCGGCACCAGGCCGGGCTCTCTTCAACCTTGGGAGGCTTATGCAATCAGAACTTGAACTTGCCAGAGATGGAAACGGCGGTCACGATATCGTTGCCGAAATCATAAGTAATGCCGGTGCCGCATTTGCCTGCAGTATTGGGACAATCCACCGGGCCGGCAGATCCGGACGTCATCAGGCCCACAGCACCGCCAAGACGCACCTCGAAATCCTTGTTCGGCGAGTATGCGACACCACTTGACAATGTCCATGTGTCCGTCTGAGCGGAGATGCCCGTCGTCGTCCCACGGTCCCAGGCCAATTGAACCGCGCCGCTCCACTGATCGTTGAACTTGTGGCCGATACCGCCGGATACAGTCCAGCCGTCCTGGTACATCAATTCGAGTGAATCGGCCAAGGCAGGCGATCTGGGCCCGCATGCGACGACGCCTTTCGTGGAAACCGGGCAGAATGTCACGATATCAAGCACGCTCCAATCAACCCATTTGACCGAGCCGAAAGCCAGCCAGCCCGGAGCGATACCACTCTGAAGCTTCAGTTCAACCGATTGCGGCAGCGTTGTCGAACCATAAACATCCGTGAGCCGACCCAGCAATGGCTTGTTGACAGGATCCAGTGCGGGAATTTTGGTCAGATCATAAGTGCCGTTGAGATCGTAGTCGACCGCCGCATTATAGATCAGGCTTGCCCGAAGTGCGATTTCCGGTATTTCATAGGCTGCACCGACACGCCAGCCCACGCCATCGCCTTCCAGCGCGAGGCGACCGGTTCCGTCACCGGGAAAACGCGCCAAGCGGGGATCAAGGGATTTGAAAACATTTGGCGAGAGACCGAGGCCTTCCTTGAAACCTGATATTTCCTGATAAGAAACACCGCCGATGGCTCGAAGCTGTCCCTTGCCAACGTCGAACTTGTAAGAGCAGGTCAGGCCGTAATCATGGCTATTGACCTTCTTCTCTATTTCGTCCTGAGCGCCCACCCAGTTTGCACCAGGCTTTGAATGAACACCCCAAGGCTGGCTGTAGCTCGCAAGACAGTCCGCGTCCGGAGTGAGCCCGACTTTTGCACCGAAATTGTAAATCGCGAAGCTTGCGGTCCCTTTGACCGAGTTGGCACCGCCGCCCTTGCCATCGGCACCCAGACCATCCGCCGGATTGATATCCTTGACGTTCCTGAATTTCCGCTCCGGCATGACATAGGCCACGCCAGCCTCGGTGGCGAAACGCTGCGTATCGAAAAGCAGATCCCACTCATAACCGCCGCGCTCAAGCCCTCCCGCCTGGGCTGCGCCCGCGAGTCCTGAAAGAACCAGCGCGCTCCCCAGAATCGTTGAAATAGCTTTCGTCATCAAAATCTCCCCCGAAATATAGTTTAAAAAATCGCAGAATCGAAAAATGTATTACCAATACGTAACAGTAACCGAGGATCGCCGGCGCGCAATACGACTTTGGTCGCAGGGTCGCGGTTGGAAGATTACTTCAGGCTGAAAACGTTCCGATCTGCGATCTCGCGGCTGAAAAGCGAGGAATATTCGTGAAGCAGGAACAGAAAACAGCCAGAAACGCGCGGCTTTTCACGGCAAACGGCCTCTGTTACCCATCTGCAACGGAACGCGAAATTGGTTTTCAACATAGTATGCAAAGAAAAACCCGGCCTTTCGACCGGGTTCCCGCTTTCAAAAAAGTTGCCGGCAGTTCAGAACTTGACCTTGCCCGAGATCGACAGCGCCGACACGAAATCATCGCCGAAGTCGTAGGTCACTTCCGTGCCGCATGGCTGGTTGCCCGGGCAATCCGTCGGACCAAATGAGCCTGCCGTCAGCACGCCCACGGCACCGCCGACGCGAAGCTCGACATTCTTGTTGGGCGTATAGGCAACACCGCCGGACAACAGATAGGTGTCGGTCTGTGTGGTCAGGCCGGTGGACGTGCCGCGATCCCAACTGATCTGTGCCGATCCGCTCCACTGCTCGTTGAACTTGTGGCCAATACCGGCTGAAACCGTCCATCCGTCCTGGAACATCAGATCGAGGGAGGTCAGGCGGAAGGGTGAGCTTGGTCCGCAGCTACCGAGGGACTTCGTGACGGTGGGGCAGAAAGCGACGACCTGGAGAACGCTCCAGTCGACCCACTTCACCGTTCCGAATGCCAGCCAATCAGGAGCAATACCTGTCTGCCACTTGAATTCGACGGACTGAGGCATCGTCGCCGTGCCATAAACGTCGGTCACCTGGCCCACAAATGGATTGCCGGTCGGTCCTGCCAGGATGGCTGGTATTTCGGTCAGGTCCACGGTGCCGTTGATCTGCCCGAGATCGATTTCGGCATTATAGATAAGGCTGGCGCGGAACGCGATTTCGGGAATCTCGTAGGAAGCGCCAACACGCCAGCCGACACCATCCGCCTCGAGGTCGAGAAGTCCGGTTCCATCAAAGCCGGCTGCGGCGAACGGCGTCTGGGCAAGCAGGCCGTTGACGAGCCGCCTCTTGAAGCCTGAGACTTCCTGATAGGAGACACCGCCGATGGCGCGGACATACCCCTTGGTCATGTCGAACTTATAGGAGCAGGTCAGGCCGTAATCGTTGCTCTTGATCTTGGTTTCGATGTTTTCGTTCGCGCCAACCCAGTCATATCCGGGATTGGTATGAACGCCCCATGGCTGGCTGTAGGTCGCCAGGCAGTCGGCTTCTGGAGTGAGCCCGACCTTCGCACCGAAGCGCGGCACAGTGTAGTTGGGCGTCTCGTCAACGGATGTGGCTCCCCCGCCGATACCGTCCGACCCTGTACCGTTCAGCGGATTGGTGTCCACCGCATTCTTGATCTTGCGATCGGGCATGACGTAGATCACGCCGGCTTCCGAAGCAAAGCGTTCCTGATCGAAGAGGAGGTCCCAATTATAGCCATTGCGCTCGAGGCCACCGGCCTGTGCAGCAGAGGCCACGCTCGTCAAAAGCAGTGCACCACCCAAAATCGTTGAAATCGCTCTAGACATTAAGTCCCTCCCGAAGCCTTGAAACTTCCTGATCCCCACAGTTCAGGAAAATTGTTACCAATACGTAATACGTACAAATCACACGCAACACGTGCAACGGGTTTGCGAGTTGCGGCATCCTCTTCTCCCCATCGGAAAAACGAAAAACCGGCTGTTTTTGGACTTTAGTAGAAAGGATTCCGGCTTTCTGGCGCCTAATCCGAAATAGTTACAGGCAAATCAGCGGTATTTTACCGCCGAATCCGGCAATGTTGCGCAAATGCAACGGCCGGCAAAATTGACAAAATTGCGGCTTTTCATCGGCGGGATTGGGCGGTTACTCGCGCGGAGCAACGCGTGTGTCGGTTGATCGGGACCATTGTCCTTATCTCACACGCGCTGGCGATTCCCTCTGAACGTGTCAGCCTGCGTCGCGCACCCGCATTATGGCAGCGTCGATTTTTTCCGCCGCGGCTTGAAGCTCGATGAGACGCTCACGCTCGGCTTCGACGATTTCCGGCTTGGCGTTGGCGACAAATCTCTCGTTCTCGAGTTTCTTGATGATCTTGGCGGATTCATCGGCAATCTTGCCGGCTTCCTTTGTCAACCGCGCTATCTCCGCACCAACACCGATCAAGCTGCCGAGCGGCAGCGACGCCGTAGCTTCGCCGATGACGAATTGCGCCGAGCCCTTTGGCGCAGCGTCTGCGAATGTGATGGACTCGACCCGCGCCCGCCATTTGATCGAAGCGTCGTGGCGCTGCAAGCGTTCCTTCGTCAGCGCATTGGCGCCGATCACGACGAGCGGTGCCACGGCCGATGCCGGAACATTCATTTCGGCGCGCACCGAACGGATCCCCGTGACCAGGTCGATCAGCCAGTTGATGTCGGCGGCAGCCTCGGCGTCGGCGAAGTCCGGCTCCGGCCAACCCGCGTGGCACAGCAACGTCTCGCGGCTCCGGCCCTCGCCCGCGGTCAGCGTCCACAATTCCTCGGTCATGAAGGGCATGAACGGGTGCAGGAGCTTGTAAATCTCGTCGAGCACATAGGCCGCACAGGCCTGCGCCTCCGCCTTGGCTTCCGGATCTTCGCCGTTGAATACGGGCTTCAGCAGCTCGATATACCAATCACAGAACTGGTTCCAGACGAAGCGATAGGCAGCGCCCGCCGCTTCGTTGAAACGATAGCTGGCAATTGCGTCCGTGACATCGCGCACCGTGTTGGTCAGTTCTGTCAGGATCCAGCGATTGACAGTCAGGCTCGCATTTTCCGGCTGGAAAGATGGATCGCGCGCAACACCGTTCATCCCGGCAAAGCGCGTCGAATTCCACAGCTTCGTACCGAAATTGCGGTACCCGGCAATGCGGCTCGGATCGAGTTTCACGTCCCGGCCCTGTGCCGCCATGATTGCAAGCGTGAACCGCAATGCGTCGGCGCCGTACTCGTCGATCAACTCCAATGGATCGATGACGTTGCCCTTCGACTTCGACATCTTGGCGCCGTTCTTGTCGCGGACAAGCGCATGCATATAGACTGTGTGGAAAGGCTCCTTGTCCATGAAGTGCAGACCCATCATCATCATCCGGGCCACCCAGAAGAAGATGATGTCAAAGCCGCTGACGAGGACGCTGGTTGGATAGTAGGTTGATAGCTCCGGCGTCTCGTCTGGCCAACCCAAGGTCGAGAACGGCCAAAGCGCCGAAGAGAACCATGTGTCGAGCACGTCCTCGTCGCGCGTCAGAATCTCGCCCGGTTTGCCATTTTCAAGCAGATCCTGAACGAAGGCTTTCATCGGACCTTCATGCGCAAGATAGTGCTGAACGGCGGCACCAAGCGCTTCTTCTTCCGTGCGCTCGACGAAAACCTGACCATCCGGCCCGTACCACGCCGGTATCTGATGGCCCCACCACAACTGCCGTGAAATCGCCCAGGGCTGGATGTTTTCCATCCAGTCATAATAGGTTTTTTCCCAGTTCTTGGGCACAAAGCTGGTCCGCCCTTCGCGGACACTGGCAATGGCGGGCTTCGCCAATTCACCTGCATTCACATACCACTGATCAGTCAGGTATGGCTCGATGGGCACATCGCCGCGATCGCCATGCGGTACCGAATGGGTGTGATCCTCGATTTTCTCCAGGTAGCCGCCTTCTTCCATCATGGCGACAATCAGCTTGCGCGCGGCAAAACGATCCTTGCCGTCCAGCGCATGTATCAGCTGGTCGAGCTGACTCGATTTCTCCAGACCTTCGAGGAAATCGTTGTTTTCCCTTAGGAAAATCGATGCATCCGTGTGAAGAATGTTGATCTGGCGCAGATCGTTGCGCTTGCCGACCTCGAAATCGTTGAAGTCATGGGCAGGCGTGATCTTGACCGCGCCTGACCCGGCCTCCGGATCAGCGTATTCGTCGGCAACGATTGGGATATGGCGGCCTACAAGTGGCAGAACCACATCATTGCCGACAAGTGCGTGATAACGCGCATCCTCAGGATTGACGGCAACACCCGTATCGCCCAGCATCGTCTCGGGGCGCGTTGTTGCAACAACAATATATGTGTGTGGATTTTCCGGATCGAAAGCGACATTCTCCAGCGGATAGCGGAAGTGCCAGAGGTTGCCCTTGACTTCGCGCGACTCGACCTCGATGTCGGAGATCGCCGTCAGAAGCTTCGGGTCCCAATTGACCAGCCGCTTGTCCTTGTAGATCAATCCCTGCTTGTAGAGCGTGACGAAAACCTCGAGCACGGCTTTCGACAGGCCTTCATCCATGGTGAAGCGCTCACGCGACCAGTCGCAGGATGCGCCGAGACGCTTGAGCTGTCCGGCGATCATACCGCCCGATTCGGCTTTCCACTCCCATACACGTTCGACGAACTTTTCACGGCCCATCGCGCGGCGGCCCGGCTGCTGGCGTTCCATCAACTGACGCTCGACCACCATTTGCGTCGCTATGCCGGCGTGGTCCATGCCTGGCTGCCACAGCACGTTCTTGCCGCGCATGCGCTCGAAGCGCACGAGTATGTCCTGAATGGTGTTGTTCAGCGCATGTCCCATATGCAGCGAGCCCGTCACGTTGGGCGGCGGAATTACGATGGAAAATGCCTCCGCTCCGGGTTTCGAACCCGCTCCCGCCTTGAACGCATCGGCCTCGTCCCAGCGCTTTGCGATCTCAGGCTCTACGGCCGCGGCATCATAGGTCTTCTCAAGCATGCGAAAGTGTCCGTCATTTGCGGAAAAGGGGATTGGCTACGGTGTAAACCCAATGACGGGGCTCAAGTCAATGATATTGCACTGGGTACGACTTTGAGATGTCAGGTATTTTTGGCCTGCAATGCTGTTTCGCGCGGTCCGAACCACGCACAGCAGCATCGCCAACGGCAGACCATGCAGAACACGGCACCTGGCAATTCTCTGCATCCCTCATGGTGAGCTTGTCGAACCACGCACAGCAGCATTGCCAACGAGTGTCACGTCAATCGGTAGTGACCAATTGTCCAGCACCGGATTGCAAAAAGACGGCCATGGCGTGGACACCATGGAATCCTGTTACCGCCGCCCGCCGCGTGCCACGCGCTCGATTTCCTCGCGCACAAGGCGTTCGACAAGCGTCGGAAGATTGTTGTCCAGCCATTCCTGTAGCAGGGGCCGCATGATTTCCTGGGCGATCTCGTCGAACGACCGCCGTTGCTCGCTTCGTACCGCGAACGACAAATCCTCGAACGACGCGCTCACCTGCCGCTCGACAGTTTCGGATAGGATCGGTTCAAGGGCGCGCTGGAGGTCCATCGATACTTCCTCGTCCTCCGAAGTCTTCGTATGTTGGACGGCGGGCGCTCGCATGGCCCCGTCCGCTTGCGGCGAACCGGCGTCACTCGCCACATCGACGGGTTCGGCGATGAATTCCTCCTCTGCCGGCGACTCCGGCGCAACCTCCGGTGACAACAGGGCCTCCGGAACATCTCCACCCAACGCATCGTTCGCATCGACTGTGCTCGCCGGCTCGATCGATTCGACCGGAACCTTCACCATCTCGGCTTTGGCAAGCGGTTCGGGCCGCGAAGCTTCGCGCTCGATCGGCCCGGATCGCATTGGCGTCAGAGGGCGTTCGGATGCGCTTGAATAGGAGCGCGGCGCTGCGGGCGGCACGGCGATGCCCTGGCGCGGCGGAAGCTCGGCCTCCTCGCCTGCGTGCACCGCAGGCGGAAGTTCTGGAATCGCTGCACGCGGTGGCACATCGGAGTTGACGGGCTGAGGCGCCGCTTCTTCGGGACGCCCCGTATCGCTTTCCTCGATGATACGGCGGATCGACGCGAGAATTTCCTCCATCGAGGGTTCCCGTGCGACGCTGGATGATTGTGCCATGATACTTTGCCCACTACATCTTGTTTCATTGCGCAGCAACGAATCTGTATCCAGTGTAGAGGCTTGCATTGCGTTTGAGAATCCCCGCGGGGATTGTTTGGGCCTAACCCACAGACTTTTGTGAAACCTGGCCGAAATGCACTTTGCCGCCGGGGACATGCCCCGACGGCAAAGTTCGGTTTTCACAGGATTATTTTCGTTGCCTAGCGGCCGTCTGGCGTGCGCAGGCCGATCCACTTGTCCTTCACGGCCTCGTAATGCTCTTCGGGACGATACTCGGCAACCTGCAAGCCGATCTGGCTCGGATTCAGGCGTCCCACGGCGAGCAGGACGGCGTAGCTCGCCACCACGCTGTCGCGCTCCGCCTGGGCAAGGCTGACCTGTCCGGTCAGCACATCGGCTTGGGCGTTCAACACGTCGAGCGTCGTACGCTGGCCGACTTTGCGCTCTTCGATCACGCCGTTGAGGGCGAGTTCCGCTGCTGCAACCACCGATCTTTGGGCGATGATCTGCGCCTTCGCCGATGCCATCTGCGAATAGGCCTGGGCAATAGCCTGGCGAACCTGGTCGCGTGCCACATCGACTTCGATGCGCCGCTGACCCAGTGTCTCCTTGGATTGACGAACCTGAGCCGATGTCCTGCCGCCGCTATAGATCGGAATTGTCACCTGGATACCCGCACTTGCTTGCGTCGAGTCCGTCGTCTGGTTACCGATGCCGGGCGCAAAGATCTCATTGCGGGTGATCGCGCCATTGAGACTCACCTGCGGCAGAAGCTGCCCCTCCCGCGCTTTTACGTCATATCCCGCCGAATCGACCGCAAACTGCGTGGCGAGGATCGCCGGATGATTGTTGGTGGCAATGCTGAATCCCTGTTCCATGGATTTCGGCAAGGATTTCGACGCCATCGCAGCCGGGCTGAGACGACCCGGCTCTGCTCCGACAGTTTGGATATAGGTGGATTCGGCGATCTGAGCATCGGATTTTGCCGCGCTCAGCGTAGCAATCGCCGAAGCTTTCGATGCTTCGGCCTGTGCGACGTCCGTCCGCGTTCCTTCACCTACGTCGAAACGGGCGCGTGCAGCGCGTAGCTGTTCGTCGAGGAATTCGAGGTTCTTCTGTCGAAGCACCACGATCTGCCGTGCCAGATACAGGTCCATATAGGCTTGCGCGGCGCTGAAAAGCAGGTTCTGCTGGCTGTTGCGCAGGTTTTCACGGGCTGCGAGCACCTGTGTTTTTGCAGATGCGACTGTGTTACGCGTTGTGAACCCGTCGAACAGCAGCTGATTGACCTCGATGCCGAATTGCCCGATGTCGGCACGGCCGCTCGCGCCCCCATCTTGCCGCGTATAGGTGCTGGACAGGTTTCCTGTCGCCGATACAGTCGGGCGGTACCCGGATTTTGCAATCGCCACGCCTTCGTCCGTTACGCGTACGCCCGCCCTGTCGGCATTGACAGTGGAGTTTCTCTCGTAGGCCTTGGCCATCGCTCCGAAAATCGTCTCGGCCATCGAAGGCGTAGAGGTTAGTACCGTGGCTGACAACAGCGCTGCGGTTAAAAATCGCTTGCCCGCTATGAACACTATAAACCCCTTCATTCTTTCAATTCCGACCGAACCATTCGGTTCGACAGTGCGCTTTAGATAGCCGCCAAATTCCGGGTTGACCACTGGGGCATTCCCTAAAATGCGAACAAAGTGGCCAACCGTTGCAGTTTTGTCTCACGTGCAACGGGTTTCAGAACTCGAACTCAGCTAGTTTTTCAAAACCTGGGAGCGTTTTAACGGCCGAGTTGAATGCGCGGCGTCCGGAAACGATTCCCTCGTTTTTCACGTAAATCATTGATTTTCCAGAGTTTCCCACACCCTCAACAACCACAAGCCGTCCCCCGTCTTTCAACTGCTGAAATAATGACGCAGGAACGTGGTCAACGCCACCCTCAATTATTACTACATCGTAGGGTCCCTCGGCGGCGTACCCGCTCGGCAGCGGCCCGTCGACAACCCGTACATTGTCATAGCCCAGACTGGACAGATTCGAGCGCGCCTGAGCGGCTAGGTCCGTGTTGCTTTCGACTGCCACGACAGAACGGGCTATGCGCGACAGCACTGCAGAGGAATAGCCGGTAGCGCATCCAACGTCGAGCACCGCATCTTCCGGCTGGATATTGGCGAGTTGGACCAGCTTGGCGAAAGGCGAAGGCTCCATCAGGTAACGGCCGTCGGCGACAAGCACGTCGTCGTCGATATAGGCGAGTGGCATCCGGGTTTCAGGCACGAATTTTTCGCGCGGCACGTCGAGAAAGGCCTGGAGCAAGCGTTTGTCGGTGACATCAGTCGTGCGCAACTGATTGTCGACCATCTTGATTCGCAGGTCTTCAAAGTTCAGCGTCATGGTCTACAAGCTTTCTTCAAGGCACTCGCAAGGAAAGGATTTGCGGGCGCGTGACATGCTCCTGACGATCAGGCACAGACTTTAAAGCCCGTATGGTTACCCGTCCGTCACCAGAAGCGATATTTGTCACTGGATGTGGCAAAAAATTCCATCAGCGTCAATGAATGACTAACGGGCGCCAGCGCCTCGCTGGCGATATTTGCCGCATGATGTGTCCGCGCACCACCTTTGAACGACGGCGTTTAACCCTAGGTCTATTGCGGGATTGAATGTATTGGCTGCACCTGTCATTCTATACTTGCAGAAGGGAGTCGTTCTGCAACCAGTGGGAATGCAAAGCAGATGATTGAGATCAAGGGATTCAGCGATTTCCCTGCAAGCCAGGATGAATTGACGGGGTTGGCGGACAGGGCCGCACTTGAAGATCATCTCGACAGTCTTTGTGGTTCCTATGCCCAAAGCGACTTCGATGACCGGCTTCAGTTCGCTATTCTTTGTATTGATCTCGACGGCTTCAAGAAATTCAACGACCAGTATGGGCGTGCCGAAGGCGATAGTCTTTTGAAGCTCGTGGCGGACCGCCTGCAAACCTGCCTGCGCAAGAGCGATGTCGTCTATCGCATGGGCGGCGACGAGTTCGCCATCGTCCTCTTGCAGGTAACGGCCAACGAGGTTGCAAGCGTTGCGGATCGTATCATTGGGTCGGTTTCACAGCCCTATGATCTTGGTGGGCCGGAGCCCGTGGCGATCAGTGTCACGATCGGCGCCGCGCTGGCGCCGCGCGATGGCGATACGCCCGAAAGCCTGCTGTGGTGCGGCGACGCAGCGCTCTACATTGCCAAGAAGGCCGGCAAAGGCGTGTACCGCAGATATTCCGAGCGACGTTCCAGCTGATGTCAGTACGGCGTTGCACTCAGGCCGAGATTCTTTGATCCGCAAGCCGAGCATTTGAGTTTCGGGGCAAGGTCCTTGTGCATGGCGCTGTGACTTCTCCCAAGCCTGGCTTCCAGGAGCGCGAGCTCCATTTTCCGGGAATGACGGCATTCGTAACAATGCGCCCAAAGCTTGTAGCCATTGTCGATCAACGCGCCGATTGTGCCATTGTCGCTTGTGCCGGTTTGCACCTGAACGGGTTTCGGGATTGCGGGGCGTTTCGAAAGCTCCTCGTAGGGCAACACCTCGCATTTGGTGCTGTTGCAGTCCCTGCATTTGAACTTGAGGCTCCTTATGTCGCGGCCATGGCCGAACATTTCAGCGAGACTGCCAGCCGTGAAGCTTGCAGACTTGTTGCACGTCAGGCACCGGGATCGCACCAGCATACCGTGTCGGGCGGCCTGCCCCAGCGTTGTAATCGTCTTCGTCATGAGAACAAAATGCGAACATCGTTCCGGCGCGTCAAGATCGAAGATGCCGCAGCCCGGTTGAAACAAGCTACGGGCATGGTGCATCGTGCAATGTGCTGGTGCAGGTGTAGGTGTAGGGAAAGGACGGTTTGATTCGCCATGACATTCCGCCAAAGGCTGGAAAAGGCGAAGACATGGGCGCGGCTGGTGAAACGCGATGTGGTCGCCCTGTGGATCGCCGCACGGGATCCACGCGTGCCATGGTATGCAAAGCTTCTCGCCGGGTGCGTTGCGGCATACGCGCTTTCGCCTGTCGACCTCATCCCGGATTTTATTCCGGTCCTCGGTTATCTCGACGATATCATCATTGTTCCTCTCGGCATTCTCGCGGCTGTTCGCATGGTGCCGCGGCCGTTGATGGCGGAGTTCCGGGCGAGAGCCGACGCGGCAGAACGCCGGCCTGTCAGTCGCATCGGCGCGGCCGTCATCATCGCATTATGGCTGGTGAGCAGTTTATTGCTGATTGCAGCTTTCTGGTCGCGCGGCACATGACCGGTCAGAAGCTTCGCTTCTCCTGCTCGGTTTGATCGAGGCGCTCCAGCAAGTCACGGAAGCGTTGGTCCGTGGGCACGGCCTTATAGTGCGTCTGGAGCGCTTCACGCAGCTCATGACGGTGTGACCGCTGTTTTGGCATTGCAGCGTTCCCTGGGCTTTTGTCTTCGACCATGGCTTCCTGCTCAGTTGGGCAGCAAACCCGAAAGTCCGGTGTAGGTTCCAGCGCCGGAAAGAAAAAGTGTGATTTTATCCCGACGCGACAGGCGGGGCGAGGATTCCGGCTTCATCGGCAGCATGCACGAAGTCCGCTCGAGCTTCCTCCGCTGAAGCATCTCCTGCGATCGCTCGCCTCAATGTTTCAAGCGCCGCTGCTTTTTTCGGTCCTGTATCGCCCGGCCAATGTTCCAGCATGAAAGCCAGGGCCGCAGGTACGGAATTCAGCCCTCGACTCTCGTCGACACGCGGGCCGATGACGAATACCCTTGGAAATGTGAGCTCTTCCATGCCCGGTGAACGACCGGTATCCCAAAAGGTTGCTGTCCGCCACAGGACCAATATCGGGCAAATATCTCCTCAGAATTTCACCCTGAACCCTGCCGTACCATTGACGCTATAGCTGTCGGCGAAATTGGACAGGCTCGTATTGAGCGAGAGCTCGCTGTAGAGCGAGTACTTGTCGTCGTTCCAGTTATAGCTGCCGCCGGCGCCGATGCCGCCCCAGGTGCGATCGTTTTCCAAAGCGAAGTTCACGCCCGAGACGTCAGTGTCGGTGCCGTCGAGGAATTCGTAATAGAGATTGGCGATGCCATAGAGATTGGTGCGGGTCATCCTGCCGGCGCCGTCTTCCCAGGCATTCTGGTAATCGGCGGAAAGCCCGATACGGCCCTTGAGGCTGTCGCCGCTGCCAAAGGAGATCGCTGCCCCGAACGGATCGGTGAAGTCGTCGATATCGACGCTGGAATAGGCAAGCTGCGCCTGCGGCGTCAGGGTCCAGTTCTGGTTCAGGCCGATGCGCTTGCCCGTCTCGAGGCTGAGCGCATAGCCGAAGCCGTCACTGCCCTCGGCAAGGTTCGTACCAAGCGTGCTCGACCTGAGATCGCTGTCATACCAGGTCGCCTGCGCCTGACCGTCGAGGTAAAAGCCGTTCTGGCCATACCAGGTCAGCGTGCCGCCAAGACCATAGCCGTCCGTGTCGATCGAACCATCGCCGAAGAACGAGGAAATATCCGCCGAGCCATGGCTGTAATGCGCGCTGAGGCTGCCGATGAGCCTGCCGGCGTCGCTCTCGTGGAACTGGCCGTCGATACCGGCCGTGCCCTTCCAGGTATCCACGTCGTAATCCGCGTCCGTCGTCGAAGTCCTCGGCTCGAACCTGCCATGCGCGCCGTCGATCCGCCCCCAGATGCCGCGCGCATTGGTGATGATATCGCCGCCTTCGGAAGCCATCGGCGCAGCTTCCAGCGTGCCGGGGCCATCGCCCTGTGCAAGCGCGCTGTTGCCTGCCCCCGCCCAGTAGCGGTTGCCGACACGCTGCTGCAGGCTCGACAGGCCATTCAGTTTCTGCAGCACCTGCGAATAAGCTTCGTAGAGCGGCGTTCCCGGCTGGTAGATCGGGCCTGACGGCGGTATCGTAGGCGGTGTCGTAGGCGGGTTGGTAGGTGGATTGGTCGGTGGATTTGTCGGGGGATTGGTCAATTGAGAACGCAGGTACCAGTCGCCGTCGGCGGGCGTTGCAACGCCGTTCTTGTGCAATGTATAGCCATAGGCGCCGGCAACGACCGCCTGTTCGCCGTTGATCACATAATCTCCGAGCAGCGAGAATGTGCCGTTGGAAGCACCGCCAATGTCGACGATCTTGATGCCCTCGACAGTCGCTGCACCTGCGCCGCCGACATTGATCACCTTCACATCGCTGCTGCCGGAGGTTGCGCCGGTCACAACCAGCCTGTCGGTCGGCGAGGCATCGCCGCCAAGCTCTGTTTCGATCTCGAGCAGGCCACCGCTGCCCGTATAATCGCCGTCGATCGTCAATGTGCCGATGGAATTGCCGGGGGCAATCGTCCCCTCGTTATCCGTGTCACCGAAGATCGTGCCGATGCCGCCGAGTGTACCGTCCGGAGCCACGAGCATGGGAGTGGTGATCGAGCCATTGATGACCAGAGTGCCGAGGCCGACCGCCGTCAGGCCGCTATAGGTATAAGCGCCATTCAGGATCGTCTTGCCGGTGCCGATCTGCACGACGGTCCCGTCACCCGTAATGGCGTTATCGAAAGTCACCGTATCGGACCGGTTGAAGCCCAGCGCACCACCGCTCAGCGTGATGTCGCCGACGATGCTGCCGCTCGTGCCACCATCGCCGATGGCCAGGCCGCCCTCCTGTATATCCCAGTTCGTCACGGCGGCACCGGTGCCGGTCAGATACCAGGCACTGACACCGACCTTCTGATAGGAGTCGAAATTCTGGTATTGCGGGCCGATGGTCGAGACATCGAAGACATCGTCATCCGCTCCACCAAGCCTCAGCGTGTCAGTCGTCGCTGTTGCATTGCCGACGACATTGCCTTCGATGACCGATCCGGATTGGAGTTCAAGGATCAGTGAGTTCGTTGCTCCTGGGTTAAGCAGAATTGCATTGGCTTGGCCGCTCCCAGCGCGAATGGTTCCGCTATTGATGAGGTCCAAAGTGACACCGGTTGTGTTGTTCACGATTGCGGTCGCCCCGCCCCCGCCTTCAATCGTACCGTTATTGACGATGGTTCCGGTTCCTATGCGGACATATAGTGCGGACCCCACTGTCGGCGTCGTGCCATTCAGAGGCCCATTGCCACCGCGAATCGTTCCATTGTTAATCAGTGTCGAGGTTCCTAAAGGACCGCCTATATCAATGCCATTGCCACCGAATGCAACTGAGCTATTACCTCCTTGAATAACGCCGTTGTTGCTCAGCGATGCATTCGAGCCAACCTTGGCGCCAAGCCCTCCGCTTCCGCCCGCTCCACCGCCTGCCCCACCAGTGATTGTTCCATTGTTGGTTACCGTCATTCGTTGATTCAGCCACATTCCGACCTGTCCACTTGTCGTGCCAGCAGGACCGGCGCTGCCGCCAACCAGTGATCCGGCGAATGCGAACTGGGCCCCTGCCGGAAAAGGACCAGTCAACGACACGGCCCCCCGACTTGTCAGGGTTGCCACATTATAGAAACCCGAGAGTGTGAAACTTTGCGCATCGATCGTGATGGGTTTGGCAGGCGACGGCAAAACGCTGTTCGCCACCGCGAAGTCACCGGTAAGCACAATCGTCGCATTCGGATCGCCATCTGCGTTCGCATCAACAATGGCCTGGCGCAACTCCGCGTCGGTACTGGCCGTGTAATCACCCGCCGAAGCTGGAGATATGGAAAAGGCAATCGCCAATGCCGAAGTGCACACCCCGGCAAGAAGCGCGTTTCGTGTGCCCAATATTTCACTGCTGCCGCTTCTTCCCACCGACCTGCCCCTTGATGCTACTCTTGGAACTGCAACCTATGGCATTCAAGAAGTACATCAATAGGTTGTATCGGCAATTCTCATTGTTGCTTAAGAAAGCTTGAACCTGTTGCCGTGCAGCAACGACGCGGCTTCGGATGATCGGCTCGGTTGTTCAACTTCGGTTGTAGTCACCAGAGCGGCTGGAGGTTCCGACATTCGAGGTCGGCCGCAGAAAATAAACTGGGAACGTTTGCTCAGGTTACCAGTTAGGCCCCCCGTCCAGGAAATACTCCCCTCTTTCCTGGCCCTCCCATGGAAACTGAGCCGGGCTCCAGGCCCGGCTCCTTTTCGTCAAAGCTTCAGCCCTCTCGCTCGGGAACGACAATCCTGATCGGGCGCGTACCGACGGGGGCGCCGGTCCTGCGGTCGATGGTGACCGGATCGATCTCGGTTCCGGTCTCGGCATCGAAAAACCGCGTCACCTCACCTCCACTGCGATATTTGCTTCCCCATGCGCCGATCGCAAAAAGGACCGGCAGAAAGTCACGTCCAGCCTGCGTCAGCACGTATTCGTCGCGCGGGGGGCGGTCGGAATAGCGTCGCTTCTCCAGCAACCCCTCGTCAGTCAGCGTTGCAAGCCGCGCCGTCAGCATTGTCGGCGCGATCGAAAGACTTTTGCGGAATTCATCAAATCGGGTGAGGCCCGTATTGGCATCCCGCATGATCAGCATACTCCACGCATCCCCCACGAGAGCGAGGCTCCGGGCGATCAGGCATGGCTGGTTTGAAAGATTCTTCATGTCGATATCTTTTTGATAGTGACTTAGTACGAAAATGATAGTAACTGATTGTCCATCAATGTTCCACAACAAATTGAAGGCAGACGAAGATGAGCAAGACAGAACCCCGCGTAGCCCTCGTCACGGGCGCTTCCTCGGGAATTGGGCTGGTAACCGCTCGGGCCTTGCGGCGCGATGGCTATCGCGTATTTGGAACCAGCCGCAAACAGATGCCCGACGCGGCGGACGGGATCACGATGCTGGTCTGCGACGTGACAGATGATGCATCTGTTCAGGCGGTCGTAGACGATGTCATGGCGCGGACCGGACAAATCGATCTGCTCGTCAACAATGCCGGTATCGGCCTGCTCGGCGGCGCAGAAGAATCCTCTGCGGCTCAGGCGAAAGCTGTGTTTGACGTGAATGTATTCGGCGTCCTGCGGATGACGAATGCCGTCCTGCCCGTAATGAGAAATCAGCGCAGCGGCCGCATTATCAATCTGAGTTCCATATTCGGCCTGGTTCCAGCTCCTTACAACGCCCTCTATGCATCGACCAAACATGCAATCGAGGGCTATTCGGAATCACTCGATCATGAGGTTCGCACGCAGGGCATCCGCGTTGTGCTCGTCGAGCCCGGCGCAACGCGCACGTCCTTCGAGGAAAACCTCACCCGCCCGGACCAGCCGCTCCCCTTCTACGACTCTATCCGTGACTTCGCGGAGCAACTGATGCGGGAAATCATCGAGAAGGGCGATGCACCCGAGATTGTCGCGGCAACGGTTGTGAGAGCCGCCAATGCGGCCGCGCCCAAAAGGCGTTACACTTCCGGCAAGGTGGCGGGCCAGGTTCGTCTGATGCGTCGCTTCATGCCGGAATCGTTTGTCGACAAGAACCTGCGGAAGTTCGTTCGGCTCCCCAACTGAAACGCTCAAAGCGACACCATGTGGCTTCGCCCCCTTGCTAAATCTGAAAGTTGCGTTCCATGAAATCTTTCCTGATCGATCGATATGAGAAGGGCGGCGCCCTCCGCCTCGCTGATCATCCGCAGCCGGAGTTGCGGGAGAATGACGTCTTGGTTGAGGTCCATGCCGCCAGTGTGAACGCCCTGGATGCCAAGATCAGGAACGGAGAATTCAAGCTCATCCTGCCATATCGCCTGCCATTGATCCTTGGCAATGATGTAGCGGGCGTCGTGGCCCGGGTCGGATCCGGCGTCCGGCGGTTCAGGCCCGGTGACGAAGTCTATGCGCGGCCCGCCCAGGATCGCATCGGGACATTTGCGGAATATATCGCGATGGACGAGGCCGATGTGGCATTGAAGCCCAACAACCTGACCATGCAGGAAGCGGCGTCGATACCACTGGTTGCCTTGACAGCTTGGCAGGTGCTGGTCGAGCGGGCGAACCTGCAGAAAGGACAGAAGGTCCTGATCCATGCCGGCTCCGGCGGCGTGGGCACGATCGCCATCCAGCTCGCCAAATATCTTGGTGCGCAAGTGGCGACGACCACCAGCACGGCAAATATCGAGCTCGTCGAAAGCCTCGGCGCCGATGTCGCGATCGACTACAAGAGGGATGAGTTCGAAGAGGTTCTGAGGGACTATGACGTCGTGCTCAACAGCTTGGGCACCGACACACTGACAAATTCACTCGCTGTACTGAAGGCGGGAGGAAAGCTGATCTCGATTTCCGGTCCGCCTGACCGGGAATTTGCCAAGGCAAATGGCTCCAACTGGCTGCTTCAACAGGTCATGCGCCTCCTCAGCCTCGGCATCAGGAGAAAAGCAAAGCATCGCGGCGTCAGCTATTCCTTCCTTTTCATGACCGCGAACGGTGGGCAGCTCTCGCAGATCACCTCATTGATCGAGGCAGGTGCGATCAGGCCTGTCGTGGACCGTATCTTCCCGTTCGAAAAAACCAACGAGGCGCTTGAATATGTCGAAACGGGACGCGCGAAGGGGAAGGTCGTGATCTCAGTGGCATGAGGTGCGAGCTGTTCGAATTTTTACATTGAAATCCCGCATTGAGAGATCGGGAACTCAAGGCGGCTTACCCACCAATTTGACCGGAACTTTAAGTCACGCTGCCGGTTAAGATAGCGGCAGGCACGCACTTGCGTAAACCACTGTTTTAGCTTGGTTCCAGTGAGATCCAAATGGAGGACCATCGACCCTATGTTTTTTCGAATGATCCGAATGATCGACTGGGACTGAGCATATATTAGAGCAGGACGTCCGTCGGCGATGAATAAACAGGTCGTTCAGAATTTCGGCCATGAAACGAGCCTGCTCCGGCGGAAAAATGTCCTTGTGACGGGCGCATCGGGGTTTATCGGCAGCGAACTGATCAGACAGCTGGAAACCTCTGGCTATCGTGTGACCCAGGCTTCACGCAACACCCGCCCCGGCAGGCTTCCGGTGCTACAATTGCCCTCTTTTGACGACCCCCTCACCGCCTTTGAAGACCTGCTTGAGGATGTTGACCATGTGGTGCATCTGGCGGCCATTCACCATGCGAGTGCATCCGTGTCGGCCGAGGAATATCATGCCGCAAACTGCATGCTGACCGCCAGACTGGCTCAGGCTGCCGACAAGATGATAAGCGGGAAACTCGTTTTCACATCTTCGATCCGGGCGCAGTGCGGCGGCGTATTCGACGGCGTCATCTGCGAGAACGATCCGCCGCACCCGACGGATGATTACGGACGGGCGAAACTCGCTGCGGAAGCCGAGATCGCCGCCGCCATGCCTCGCCGGAACTATACGATCCTGCGGCCGGTTCTCGTCTACGGTCCGGCCGCAACCGGCAATCTTGCCAAACTGGCGCGGCTCGCGGCGCTGCCCGTACCGCTCCCGCTGAAATCACTGCCCGGCAGACGATCGCTGCTCGACCGCGCCGCCCTTTGCGCGGCCATCATCCATTGTCTGCAGGAACCGAAGACGGATGGCGAGGTGTTCATCGTTGCGGATCAGCGCTCCTTGACGCTCGGCGAAATGATTTCGGCCATGCGCCGGGGAATGGGCCACCGCCCCATGCTTTTTTCCCTTCCCGACCATGTTCTCGATCTGGTCGCGCAAATAACCGCTCAAAACGACCGAAAACAGAGGCTGTACCGTGACCTCGTGGCAAGCTCGAGCAAGCTCCAGTCCACCGGCTGGGTCGCCGTGGAGGACCCGATTCGACAAATAGAAAGCCTGCAACGCGGTAAGTAGTGCCACCAGTTCCTGCTATGAGCTTTCGATCGGCTTGCCCGTCTTGCTGGCCGCACATATCATCTCGCCGTCCGGCGATTCTCATGAGTCACCGTACGTCCCGGGCACCGGGGCTGTTATTGAACTGTGGGGGAGACAGCCATGATCGCAGCTTATATCGACGAGTTCATCATGCTCTGTGCAGGGTTGTGGATGACCGCCGTAGGGTTCCGCTATATTTCCTTTCCAATCCCGGGCCCCGGCGAGAAAAATGCGTGGCTTGCAAATATTGTGAACCATTTCAGATGGATGGGACCGCTATTGGTGATCATCGCCGTTGTACTTGCCATAGCCGCTCCGGCCTGATCTGTGAAAGCCGGTCGATTTCTCATGTTGATCGGCCTATGATACCGGACACGTCAGATCGGAGGAGCGATGCAACTAGGCTTTGTGGGATCGGGTGCCATAACCGAAGCTGTCGTCACAGGCCTGATGAAATCGAGGACGGATATCGACGGGGTGATCGTTTCGCCGCGCAATCAACACGTGGCATCCCGCCTCGCAAAGACGTTTCCAACCGTACGCGTGGGTGCCGGCAATCAGGAGGTCGTAGACAGCGCCGACATCGTGTTTCTCGCAATCAGGCCGCAGATTGCCGAAGACGTGGTGCGAGAGCTCAGGTTTCGTGAGCAACAGCATGTGGTGAGTTTCGTTGCTGCCGTCCAGATCGAAGCACTTGCCAGCTGGATTGGCGTGCCGGCGACCATCAACAGGGCAATTCCCCTTCCGTTCGTCGCCGAGTTGCGTGGAGCAACGGCAATATACCCGCCCAATGATCGCATAGCCGACTTGTTTTCTTCCCTGGGAACTGCGGTTCAGGCGAAAGAACTCAAGCAGTATAACCTTTTCGGCACCGCGAGTGCATTGATGGCCACGTATTTCGGCCTGATGGAGACAAGCGCCCGGTGGCTCGAAGCGCAAGGAATGCCCTACGATCAGGCCAATTTGTATCTAAGACAGCTGTTTGGCGGTCTTTCCAACGTCGCCAACTCATCGAAAGAGCAAACGTTCGAGGCAATGGCCTCCGAGTTTTCGACGAAAGGCGGCTTGAATGAGCAGGTATTGGCGGAGTTTACCCGAAATGGCGGACCGGAAGCTTTGACGCTTGCCCTCGGATCGGTACTCAAGCGTATTGAACAGGCATAGCGAACTGCCATCTCGCAATCAGCCGCGGCATCGAAATTGAGACATCCGCAAACGAGCAGATGTTGTTCTGTCGAATACGTGTCGCGGAGTGCATGAACATAACTGCCATCATCTAGGGGCAGAGCGGTAAAGGCAGCCTGTGTCATCGCCATTCTCTTGATAGATCGTAGCGCCAGGGAACCCTCCCCGCGGCAAATGGTTTCTTGGCAACAGGAGGTCGCAATGGCTAAATCAACTCAAAAGTCACCGGAAACCGACGCCAAAGGTCAATTCGCCAAGACTCAGCACGGGGGCGACAACGATGGAGTTTCCAGTGCAAATCCGCGCGTCTTATCTGGCAAGAAGGACGGCGATGCGACGTTCAAATCGGATGCGAAGGAGAACAAGAAAGACCGCCAAGCTCCCAGCAAGCCAAACGTGAGGTCTGACTAGCCGCTCGTGAGATGACCATTCCTCGGCCACGGCTGGAATAGCTCTGTCGCTCTAGCGGGACATCTGTGGAGATGCGCTGCTGGCTCCGAGCCGATAACGCCAGTCTTCGGCGAAGGCCGGGGCTGAAGCAAAGCCACAACGTGGTGGGCAGGGTATCAGGGTTATGAGGATTTTATACAGACGGACGCTTCGAAAAACGTTCGTTCTTCTCGTGCTTCACCGGATGCTATGGATTTAATCGAGGAACGTTGCCGCAGGACGGTTTGATTGTCTGGCGGTCGTTGAGAACTCCGGCACGCGCAGACCGCCAGCCTCGCCAGGCGGCAGACTCTGAGAAAGGTGACCTTGGCTCGATTTCCTATCCGGCTCTGCCGGCAACATCGACGCCAATCCTGCCTGACACCCATGGTATGACCTCTTTCACACCGTCTGAATATTCCACGGTGATAACCGACTCGAAGTTCGAGACGACTGTTGCCTGCACCCAATTCTCATCCGAGCCGTCATCGTTGCGTCGGAGGACATTGACGGCATCGCCCCGCCTTTTCGAACTGATTTTGTCTGTCATATCTGGATGTCGCATGGCAGTTGCCTCCTGACGCTCCTAACTCGCACCGGGTCAAGAAGTTGCTGCTTTGGCGATCCGCATCACTCCGCCCCGCGCGCTCGTAGAAGGGTCTTGAGGTTCACGCCAGCGTCCGCCAGTGCTAACGGGTTGGGGCTGACATGCGTCGCGACCAGAATTTCGGCCAGCTTGATATTCTTTGATACCGTTGCCAATGCCAAGGCCAGCGGCCGCCACAACACGCCCGTTGCCGGCTACCAGCGTCGTGCAATCCTCCATTAGCTCTCGAGTAGTATGGGCTTTGGTGACCTGAAAAGGAATGCCTGCGGGCTAAAGCCGCCTGCCCTTGCTCATATGGAAAAGGCACGGTCGTATCTTCGAGCACTGGTGTATGCGTTCGGATGCTAGGTCATGCGGGCAGCTTCGATACGATCGTTTCCTGCGGTGCTGATGCCGCCCGGGCAGATGAGCGTGCAGGCGATAAAGCGCTAGGGCCGCGACCAAATTCCAGGTCCCATCCACGTTCTGGATTTGAAGCCTCACCGGTGATCCCGAGCTCCGGAAATAACAGTTCGGCAACATTGAACGCTTCTTCAAGATGCGGGTTGGCAGACGCAATCACTGTTTCGATACCGATCTCCTGATATTCGCGCAGGCGTTCGGCCACGTTTTGGGGATTGCCAACAAGGGCGGTACCGGCGCCGCCACGGACAAGGCCAAATCCTGCCCATAGATTGGGGCCGATGACGAGCTTGTCACGACTGCCCTGATGCAGGCTGGCCATTCGCTTCTGGCCCACAGATTCAGAAACATTCAAGAACTGATGCTGGGCTTCTGCGATCAGATCGTCGGTGACATGACTGATCAATTTGTCCGCCGCCGCCCAAGCTTCCGCCTCTGTCTCCCGTACAATCAAGTGAATGCGCAGACCAAACCGGATGGTGCGGCCGGCTTCGCTGGCCCTTGCCTTGACCTGTTCTATCTTTCCCGCGAGCAGACCGACAGGTTCACCCCAACTCAGATAGGTGTCGGCATGTTTGGCAGCGACCGCGATGCCGGAGTCGGATGATCCGCCGAACCACAGCGGAGGGTGTGGGCGCTGAACAGGCGGAAAGGACAACTCTATTCCCTGCGCTGATAGATACCTCCCCTCGAAGTCTGCGGGTTCACCGGAAAGGATCCGGCGCCAGATGGTGAGGAACTCATCTGTCTGTTCGTAGCGTTCGCTATGGGAGAGCTTGTTACCGTCGCCAGCAAGATCTGCGGGATCCGCACCGGTGACGACATTCACGAGCGCGCGACCGCCAGAAATTCGGTCGAGTGCAGCGGCGTGTCGCGCAAACAGAGAAGGAGTACCGCTTCCCGGCCGCAACGCCACCAGGAAACGTAGACGTTCGGTTAGTGGAATAAGCGCGGCGGCTGTGATCCATGCATCTTCGCAGCGCGTTCCGGTGGGAAGCAAAACCCCCTTGAAACCGAGCCTGTCCGCAGCCTGCGCGATGTCGCGCATGTAACCGAATGTTGCGGGCCGGTGGCGCTCGTCGGTGCCAAGATAAGCACCGTCACCATGGGTTGGAAGATACCAATAAAGATCAAGTGGTGCGGTCCGGGACATTTTCAAGCCTCTCGAGGGATATGATAACGCGTTGGTCGGGTCACAACTTGCCCTTCCAGGGAACCAGTCGTCGCTCCAGCAAGCGCATCAGGAAGGCAAATGTGAAGGCGAGTACAGCTATGACTATGAGGCCAACAAAAACGACGTCGATCGCAAGAAAATTGGCCGCAGACATGATCATATAGCCAATGCCCGAGCGGGCAGCGATGAGCTCCGCGGCCACCAACGTACTGAGCCCGGCACCAATTGCGATGCGCAGACCAGTCAGGATTTCCGGCAAGGCAGACGGCAGAATGATGCTCGTGAAGATTTGCGCGCGATTGGCGCCAAGTGAAAGCGCAGCATTCACACGTTCTGGCGGAACCGATCGCACGCCGGCCTGCGCCGAAAAACAAATCGGAGCGAAGGTGGATAAGGTCAAAAGGACGATTTTCGACGTCTCTCCTATCCCGAGCCAGATAATAAGGAGAGGCAGATAGGCGAGAGGAGGAAGGCCCCAATAAAGATCGATTGGGACGCTGAAAACACCACGTGCCCACCGGTTGATGCCCATAGCCAGACCCACAGGAATACCAAGTCCGACGCCGATGAGGAGAGCTGCGAACAAGCGTCCAAGGCTGGACAGAACATGGTCCAGCAGCGATCCATCGGCGTAGCCAAACGTCGCAACATCGACAAACTGACGTACCACTTCATCAGGCGACGGAAAAAACAGCGAAGAGACCCAGTGGTACTTCGTTGCAACAAGCCACAATGCAGCAAGAACAGAGAATGTTGCGACGCTGATGCCGAGCGTACCGCGTTCGGTAGCAGGCAGCCGCCTCCTTGAGTTTTTGGCAGCTTCAGCAGGGATATCGGTGCGGTGATCAGCTGCAATCGTCATTGCAATCCTCCAAAGCCTCTGGTGTCCGGACGGTGGATGAGGTCGCGGATCGCTTCTCTCAGTTCGATGAATCGCGGATCGGACATGATCGGACCAATGTCGCCTGTTTCTGCGAACTGCCTGACGAAATCGGCGCTGTAGCGCGCGATGATGCGGCCGGGACGCGGCGACATCACAACGATCTCGGTGCCAAGAATAAGGGCCTCCTCAATAGAGTGCGTGATGAAGAATATCTGCTTCTCGGTTCGCGCCCACAACGATGCCAGCAATTGCTGCATGGTCTCCCGGGTAAGGCTATCGAGTGCGCCGAATGGTTCGTCCATCAGCAGTATCTTCGGGTCGGTGGCGAGTGCTCTCGCGATGCCGACCCGCTGCCGCATTCCTCCGGAAAGTTCATAGGGTGGCTTATCTGCAAACTCGGTGAGATCAACAAGCCGCAGAAGTTTGCGGGCGCTCTCGTATCGCTCGGATTTCGGCACGCCCTGATATTTGAGGCCAAGAGCAACGTTGTCGATCACATTCGCCCACGGCAAGAGCGTATCCTTTTGAAACACTACACCCCGGTCGCCGCCCGGCTGTTTGATTTCAACGCCATCGAGCGTAATCGAACCCTCAGTCAAGGGCAGGAAGCCGGCGATGGAATTGAGGAGCGTGGACTTTCCACATCCAGAAGCACCGAGCGCCACCACTATCGACGAGGGCGGAATATCGAGCGATACGTGATCAAGCGCATGAACGGTACTGCCATCGGCAGCGGGAAATCGCACGCTGGCATTGCGAATCTGAAGCACGACTAACCCCTTTTTACGTGGTAGGAACGCAACCGCGAGCCCTGCGGTCACGTTCGGGTTGCAGGGGAAGGATCAGTTGGAAGAGACAATTGTTGCCGCAAATTTCGGATCGGCAAACTCTGCATAGCTGTCCTTGATCGCCGTAATTTTGCGCTGGTCCTTCAGGAACCCTGCAGTATCCTTCAGGACCTTGGCGACACCACCTTCGTTGCCGCCACCGAGCCATTTGCTGGAAATCTGCTCGGAAATCGGGACCACCACAGTCGCTTTCAACCGTTCCGCATTGTCCGCGGCTGTCCCACCCTGAAGATTTGCGATCAGCTTTGCGTTCTCGGAGTCTGGTCCCCATGCAGCTTTGTCGTTCTGATATGAGGTGTAATAGTCATCCACCACATGAACGAAGTCAGAGACGAATTCCGGGTTCTTGGCGGCAAATTCGCCAGTCGACACAAAAGCCCCGAAAACTGGAGCGCCGCGATCGGCAACCTGTCCGGATGTCAGAAAAACGCGACCGTCCTTCTTTAGCTCCGACAGTGCAGGATCCCAGACAAAGGCACCGTCGATGTCACCGCGCTTCCAGGCAGCAACGATTTCCGGTTGCGGTATCGCGATAATCTGCGTTTCCTTTTCACTGATCCCCTCCTGTTTCAGAACGGCCAATAACTGGTAGTGATCAGTCGAGACCGGGGCAGCAGCAAACTTCTTACCCTTCAGATCGGCTGGTGTTTTGATTTCCGGCCGGACAATGAGCGCCTCACCATCGCCTGCGCCACCGGTAATATAGATAGCCTTCACATCGATGCCTCGGCTGACAGCCGCTGCGAACGGACTTGAACCAACGTCGCCGATCTGCACGTCGCCGGATGCAATCGCTGCAAATATATCGGCTCCGGAGTTAAAGCGGCGAAACTCAATGTCCCAGCCCGTTTTCTTTGCGATATTGCCATCGGCAATGCCCGCAACATAGGGAGATGCTCCGGTTTGATAGGCGATGACCACCTTCTTTTCATCTGCATGCGCAGCTGAAAACATTGAAGCCAGGGCTATTCCGAAAAGAGCGGCGGGAATAAGCTTGCGCATGAATATCTATCCTTCTTGCAAAGGGGGCAGCTTCAGACCGGCTGAACTACTTTTGCCCCGACCGCTTGAAGGCTATCGACAAGGAAGCAAAGACAAAGAAACGACTTTTTAAAAATTGCTTATAAGAAGAACTATATGTCCTGTACTGCCTGTTTTATTAACCAGTATATTTTTCTTGTTAACTGCGATCCACTTAGAAAATATTGCCCATAAGGTCTGAAATACAGTCAGAAGTGTTCTTCACAAAAGCATGCCTCTGTCCGAGGTGTCGCAGCGGCCGCAACTATGATGAGTTCACGGCTGCGGAGCTGCGATCAACGCCCCATTTGCGGAGCCACGACTTTGGACAGAAGGTCATCGAGGCATTTCACGGGGTGGACGCATCGGCCCGATAGCCCGTTTGGCCAAAAAGCGCGTCATGACCGTCGCTACAGACCTTCGGCGGAAGACCAGTGTGGTCACAGAACATCGCTGTTGCATCCCGGCCGGCACGCTATTGGAAATCCGTCAAGGTTTGTCGCTTGCCAATGCTCCGTTGCTGTAACCCAAGCGAGGCTTGCCCCAAGCGGCGTCTGCGTTTGCAGTCTGTCGATCCAGCCGATCAGGTAGACTCTGATCAGGCTACAAGGTGGGATTCCGCCCTTGCCCACAAAGCTAAGTTCGTCAGTAATATCAATCAACATGTTAGGCGTGTTTTTTGGAGGCCTCGCCCGGAATCGAACCGGGGTGCAAGGATTTGCAGTCCTCTGCGTAACCACTCCGCCACGAGGCCTCGACGTCAAATAGTTAATGAAATTAACTACTTAGTGAAGTGACCATAGTTCATGGCGAACAGCGTCACTTGCGGCATTCCGAATAGCCGTTTTTGTTTTGTGCCGCAATACGAAAAATGAGAACTGCCGGAACATTCGTCAATATGTTTATACGCTCATCGACCCGGCATTAGACTAATGGACCCACGTCGGCACTTGCAAACAACACGGCTCAGCGGTAGTGGCACCATTATTTATTTTTTATGGATATTCTTATGTATCTGGAGCAGCGGGCAAGCGACTTTGTCAAACTTTGGCTTATCTTTGCCTTCGTTTACTTTCGCATGCTCACCGCAATGCCACTGACGATCGACGCCGAATGGACGACGATCGCCCCGAACCATCATTACTGGATTACACAGGGCCGCTGGTTTGCCTATGTCCTGACCACGTTCATCCTGCCTCCGCACCTCGTTCCCTATTTTACAATCGCCTTGTTCGGCCTTTTGGCATGCGCTGCCTACCTGCTGGTCCTCAAGTCTTGCTCCCTGCCGCTCGATTGGCGAACGCTCCTGACCTTTCCCATTTTCTGCGGCTTCCCCATCTGGAGCTTCATCGCGGAGTTCCCCTCCAACATTGCGGGTGCCGGCGTCAGCTTGCTTCTCTGCGCCCTCGCCGCCCTCGCGATAAAGTCCAGGCGGGCCGAAAACGGTACACCTGGCTGGCTAGTCGCCGCGGAAATCGCCGCGCTCACCATGGCCATCGGCACTTATCAGGCCTTCGTCGTCGTCTACCCGACCATGATCATTGCGCTTCTGCTGATCAACCCTTCTTTTGCAAACCTCAAAGACAGAACAGGCTTGGCTGTACAGGCTGCCCTGATCCTGATCGCCGCAACATTATTGAACTATGCCATACAGAAATTGTTCTACTTCGGCTTTGGCCTGCTGCCCGGCGGCTATGTAGCCCAATTCCTGCGACTGGACCTCTTCCTGGACTCGCCGCTGTGGGTACTGGCCAAAACGGCGTTTCAGGCTGCAAACATCTACTTTGGCACACCGCGGGTATTCGGCTCTTTCCTCATCGTCGGTGTAGTAGTGGTCATGGGGGCGATTGCTGGAAGTCGCGGTTCGTGGGTGAACCTTTGCCTCGTCGGGTCGCTCATGAGTGTGCCGTTGGGCCTCGCCTTCGCGTCAGGTGGCAGCGGTTTACCCGATCGTGCATTGCTTGGCGTGCCGATCGCCATATGGGCCCTTTCCATTCTGGCGCTTCACGATCGCGTCAAGGCGATCCGCTATGTCTCGATCGCCGCAATTGCTCTTCTCACCATTCAGTCAGTGGCGGTTATAAGCCAGTATCAGGCCGTCAGGAATCTCGTGGCGGAACATGACCGGAGCGCCGCAGCGCAGATCTATCAGCGTATCGCGTCTGTCGCCGACTTGACGCAGGTTACCAAGGTCGATTTCTTTGGAGGCCTGCCCGCCCCAAAACCGGTCTTTCGGACCGGCAGGACCTCATCTGCCGCCGGCTCCTTCTTTTCCTGGGATAACGGCAATGCTGGCCGCATCGCGGCCTATATGAAACTGCTCGGCTATGAAAATCTTCAGCTCCTGCCGGAAGCCGAGCGGCGGGGCCTCGTAGGCAGATACAGGTCGATGCCCTCCTGGCCCAACGCCGGTTCGGTGGTAAGGGATGGAGATATCGTCCTCGTCAAACTCGGCGAGGCCATAGGCTACTTCCCTTGAGCAATGCTTGACCTCTGCGTTGTCTCGAGGCTTCGCATAGGCTGACGGTCCGACTGCGGACCATTAGCGTGGATCGCGCGCGCATGGCTATCGTCGCTCCCCCTAAAAGTATGTGTCGTTTTCAGACGAGATCGAAGGAACCAATTCGACGTGCAGTCGTTTATCAGGGCTGAATTGCCGTCTGCGGGGGCGACCGCCCGTAGAAGGTCCAGTGCCGTTCTTGCCGCGTCACCCCACACATCTCATGGAGCTCCAACATGAATTCTCGACCCAGATCGAAAAAAGCTCGAACTGGGATTCCCGGACTGGACGAAATACTAGCAGGAGGACTGAGCGAGGGCCGGGTATTTTTGCTGGAGGGAAATCCCGGTACGGGAAAGACCACGATCGCGTTGAGTTTCCTGCTCGAGGGCGCAGCTAAAGGCGAGAAAGGCCTCTACGTCACGCTCTCTGAAACCGAGGATGAGCTTCGTGAAGGGGCAAGCTCCCACGGTTTCACGATTGGCGAGAACATAAGGGTTTTCGAGCTTGTGCCGCCGGAAAGCCTGCTTGACGCCGAGCAGCAGCAAAGCCTCCTCTATTCCTCGGATCTGGAGCTTGGCGAGACGACCAAGGCCATCTTCGAGGAGTTCGAGCGTGTCCGGCCGCGCCGGGTTGTTCTGGACAGCCTGTCGGAGATCAGGCTTTTGGCGCAGGGATCGCTCCGCTATCGCCGGCAGATACTGGCGATCAAGCACTATTTCGCCAGGCAGGGTGCAACGGTCTTGCTCCTCGACGATCTGACTTCAAGCAGTCAGGACAAGACCGTCCATAGTGTTGTTCACGGCGTCATAAAACTCGAAGAACTCGCACCTACCTACGGATCCGAACGGCGCCGCCTTCGCGTCCTCAAATATCGGGGCCAGGCTTTTCGCGGCGGCTATCATGATTTCATCATCAAGACTGGCGGTGTTTCGGCGTTTCCGCGCCTCGTGGCGCTGGAGCACCGCCGAGAGTTCACGCGCGACGTTTTGCCGAGTGGCATTGGCGAGCTGGATGATCTTCTTGGCGGCGGCCTCGAGCGCGGCTCGAGCTGCCTTGTTCTCGGACCCGCCGGTACGGGCAAAAGCACGTTTGCACTCCAGTTCATCATGTCCGCCATCAATCGCGGAGAAAAGGCTGCCATCTTTGTTTTTGACGAAGAGCTTGGCCTTTTGTTCGCACGCGCCAAGGCAATCGGTATCGATCTCCAGCAGATGCGGGACGATGGGAACCTTCACATAGAGCAGCTTGACGCTGCGGAACTCTCTCCGGGCGAGTTTGCCCATCGCGTCCGCGAGCATGTCGACAGCACGAACGCCAAAACTGTCGTGGTCGACAGCTTGAATGGCTATCAGGCATCCATGCCGGAGGAAAACGCCCTCGTCCTGCACATCCACGAATTGCTGCAATATCTCAATCGCCAGGGAGCGACAACGGTTCTCACCGTCGCCCAGCATGGCCTGGTCGGCGACATGAAAGCGCCTGTCGACGTTACTTATCTCGCCGACACAGTGGTCCTTCTCCGTTATTTCGAGGCACATGGCAGGGTTCGCAGGGCTGTCTCTGTCATCAAGAAGAGGACGGGCCGCCACGAGGATACGATCCGGGAATTCCGGATATCCAGTCAAGGATTGTCGCTCGGTCAGCCTCTCGATGAGTTCCAGGGCGTGTTGCGTGGCGTGCCGCAGTTTGTCGGCAAGGTAGACCCGTTGTTAAAGCCAAGTCAGGCGGATCCAGATCATTTCTGAGAGCATAAACAAAGCTGCACTTATCTATGCGCCTGGCGGCAGGGACGCGGCGGTTGCCGTCTCGATTCTCCGGGAGGCCGAGATTGCCTCCGAGATCATGCCGGATCTGGAAAGTCTTTGCCGCGCCCTCGGCGAACGCGTCACTTTCGTCGTAACAACGGAGGAAGCAATTCGCCATGCCGATCTCAAGCCCCTTTCCGCGTGGGTGGAACATCAGCCCAGCTGGTCGGACCTGCCGTTTATCGTTCTGACACAGCGCGGCGGCGGACCGGAGCGCAACCCGGCAGCGGCGAGAGTGTCCGAGATATTGCGCAACGTGACGTTCTTTGAGCGCCCGTTCCACGCCACCAGCTTCATCAGCATTGCGAAGACCGCTCGTCGGGCAAGGGCCCGACAATATGAAGCCCTGGGTAGAATGGAAGAACTGAGTGAGGGCGAGCGCCGGCTGCAGACAGCCCTGCGGGCCGGGCGGCTTGGCTCCTGGGAATATGACCTTGCCACCGGAGTGCTCGTGACATCGGATGTTTGCAAGGCGGTATTCGGCAGGAACCCGGACGACAGTTTCACCGACACCGAACTGCTCGGCACCATCCATCCGGATGATCGCGGCACAATGCAATCGCTCATAGACAAGGCAATCTCGAGCGGCGAGGACTTCGAACTCGAGTGCCGCACCATCTGGCAGGATTCAAGTCCGCATTGGGCGGAGTTCAGGGGACGGGCCGTACGCGACCGGCATGGCAATGTTTCAAGGCTCGTTGGTGTTTCATCTGATATAACGGCACGTAAGATCGCTGAAAAAGAGCTCATCGAACTTAACGGCACACTTGAGGATCGCGTTGTCGAGCGCACGCTGGAACTCCACGATGCCCACCAATCGCTTCTTGCGCAGGTGAAGCAGCGCGAGATCGCCGAGGAACAGCTGAGACAGGCGCAGAAGATGGAGGCCATAGGCCACCTCACAGGCGGCGTTGCGCACGATTTCAACAATCTGCTGATGGCAGTGCTGGGCAATCTCGACCTGTTGCGCAAGCATTGCATGAATGATCCGAAAGCGACCCGGCTGATCGATGGCGCATTGAAGGGTGCACAAAGGGGAGCGGCACTGACCCAGAGATTGCTGGCGTTTGCCCGGCGGCAGGACCTGAAGGTCGAGCCGGTCGATCTTATCGAACTTGTCAGGGGAATGAATGACCTGCTCAGGCGATCTGTCGGCTCCAACATTCAGTTGAACTACGACCTGCCAGCTGCCCTGCCACCCGTTCTGGCCGATGCCAATCAGATAGAACTTGCTCTCCTCAATCTGGTCGTCAATTCACGCGACGCGATTTCAAAGAGTGGAGAAATCGGCATTGGGCTTCAGAAAATGGAAGTGGCTGCGTCGACACAGGACCTGACCGCGGGAACCTACGTTGTCATGTCGGTGCGTGACAACGGTCAGGGCATGACGCCTGAGACGCTTGAAAGGGCCATTGATCCTTTCTTCTCGACGAAGGAACTTGGAAAAGGGACCGGCCTCGGTCTATCCATGATCCACGGTCTCGCGGTCCAGCTCAAGGGCGCGCTCAGGTTATCGAGTTCTACGGGAGCCGGGACAAAAGCGGAGTTATGGTTGCCTGTCAGCACAGGTTCGAAGAGCAGTGCGAACCCCGGAGTTGAGGTCAGCCCCGAGATCGTGGAGGCAAAGTTCAGGATATTGATGGTGGACGATGACGCTCTGATCGCCATGAGCACCGTCGATATGCTGGAGGATCTGGGTCACGAGGTAATCGAAGCCCATTCCGGGAAGGACGCACTGGAAATCCTGGAAGCTGGAGAGGAAGTCGACCTTCTCATCACCGACTATTCCATGCCGAAGATGACCGGTGCGGAACTTGCCAAGGCAGCGAGATTGTTGAAGCCGGGCCTTCCTGTCCTGATTGCAACAGGCTACGCGGATTTGCCCCCGGGCATGGATATCGATATCCCCCGGCTGGCAAAACCCTATACCCAGGCCGATCTGGCATCTCACATCGCCAAAGCCTTGGCGAACTAGGATCGGGAACGAGCCGAAGAACGGGCACCCGCCTGCAATGACGCCGGCTTAGATCTTGTCCTTGTCGGAATTGAACCATCCGCTCTTCCAGCGGCGGCCGAGCTTCACCTCTATCTGGCGACGCTTGCGCCTGACGAGCGCGGAATCCTGCGAGAGGACAACCAACCCGAGCGGAACCATCCAGAAGCCCAGGACAGGCAGGAACCCCAAGGCACCGCCCGCGATCAACACGCCGCCCAGCGTGCGGCGCATTGCCACCGACTGCGGCACCGGCACGTGACGGCCGAAGATGCGCATATGGCGCCGCTTCTTGTGGCTGTGATGCGCCTTGTTGGCCTGGCTTTCCTTATGGGTGGGGTCTTCTGACAAATATCTTCTCTTTTGCTTGTCGGCATCAAAACCCGATGTAGGAACGGTTTTGCCTCATGTCATCGGCCTGTTATGCACATAAGAGGAAAAAAATCGAAATGGTCCTTTGCAAAAGGGAAACCCTTTTGCTATAGGCCACTTCGCTGATGAATAAGCAGCTGTTCCCCGGTAGCTCAGTGGTAGAGCAATCGGCTGTTAACCGATCGGTCGCTGGTTCGAATCCGGCCCGGGGAGCCACTTGTTCATCTAGCCGGGAAGCTGACCCCGGCGTCTATAGGCCCGAACGTTCACCGACGATCCGGCTGTGTGAAGATCAAACTAAACTCAACGCACCCTCGCCTAACGGCAAAGCGGCAACGATCAGCAAGGCGCCGGCGATAGCCACGACGTCCTCGATCAGCGCCGCTGGCAAGTCTTTGCCGAACCTTGCAGCAAGGCGCTCGCGGATCTCCGCGCCTCCATACGTCCCGATGACCGCGCCAATTATTCCCGCGATGAATCCGCCGATGACTGAGCCGCCACCGATACCGATCGCCCCACCGCACAGTGCTCCCATAAATACGCGGGCGCCGAATTGCATCGGCACCTTGCGGCTGGGCGTCGATGGCAGTTGATCGGCAAAAAGTTCACCGATGGCGAGAATGGTCAATATCCACGGTGTGAAGGCATAGCCAAGAAAGGCGAGCCAGCTGTCGCCCAGGTTCAGCCACCCGAGATATGCGGCCCAACTGATGGCCGCTGGGGCAGTCATCGTGCGCAGGCCAGCGACGATCCCGATCAGAAGTGCCAAGATCAATGTCATCATGATATGCCTGTCGACCCCCGGTGACGATACTCGTGAAAGTGGCACGAATGGAGCGATTCCTGCAACAACAGAAACCTCAGGTTGTCCTTGGTGAATCAAGAGTGTCTGCGATGTGCTTGAACTCCAATTAAATGCCGATGACGTCACATCCGATCAGATGTGAATGTGCAACTTAGCCAAACAGCATCACAACGATCAGGCCCTTCGCTTTTCAAGCGCCGGTTGACTTCTCGTCTTCCCTGCCGATCTTCTTTGTCATCAATGTAGCCGCTGGAACCTTTTTATTGTGCATTGGTTCAACGGTGATAGCGGTTGATATCAACAGCCGGGAGGAAGGTATCATGTCGATAAAATCTTTGCTCGTTGCCGCAGTAATTGGCCTGTCCGGCCTGTCGGTTTCCGGGTGCGTCGAGACCACCGGTCCCTATTACGGTGGTTATGGTGGTTACGGCGGGTACGGCACGTATGGCGGCTATGGTGGCTATGGCGGTTATTACGGCACCACGATCTATAGCGGGTTCTATGATGGCCCGCGCTACGACCGGCGTTATCGCCGCTACGACGATCGCCGGGATTATTGGCGCCGTCGCAGTGACTGGCGCGAAGGTTCGGAGCGCCGGGACGATTGGCGCCGCCAGCAGGCCCGGATCGAGCGTTCCGACAGGTCACGGGAGCGGACCGACAGAGTGAGGGAGCGCACGCCTGGCGGAGACCCGATCTATATCCCGCAACGCGGTCGCAACTATATGGGAGGCTCGGGCCGGTCGAACCAGTAGCGTGGCGCCGCGATAGAGGCGCGTGGCGCTCGGTTCAGACGTGCTTCGGCGGCTCGCGCACCTCGTCCGGATTCGGCACCGGCATCTCGTCCGGGAGCCGGTCTGGTGGCGGCTCCTCCACGGGTATCTCGCCGGGCATCGGGTTGGGCTCGGGTGGCAATTCCTCGGGCCGCGGCGTGGGAGCAGGATCGCCCGGCCGGTTGGTGCCGGGTCCGGGTTCCGGGATTGGTACTGGATCGCCCATTTCGGTTCCTCCTTGCATCAAGGTTTAATCCCGCGCGCCACCGAATGTTCCGCCGCTTCTTGCATGAGCTTGGCGATTATGATCGAATCGCCTCCACCGGTTTTAAGCAGTCGTAGTCAGCCAATGTCCGTCAGACCTCCGCGAAACATTTCCAGCAATTCCGCCGGCACCAGTCCCCCCAACGCGCTTGACATGGAAATCATGGCCGAGATGGCCGCCGCCCTCGGGCGTGCCGGGGAAAAAGTCGAACAGACTTTGGAGAAACTCGGTGCGGCTCCGGAAGCGGAGCGTACCGCGCACCTGAAGGCGGCCGCTCGAGCGGTCCACGCCTATTTCATCCAGCGTGAACTATGCGGCCTGCGCAACCATGACGACGCTGTCAGGCACTACGGGATTCCCCGTTCTGTCCTGGTAAGACTGGGTGCTGTCTGACAGGAACCGCGGCAGGCGCGCCGTTACGTTTTGCCCGGTTCTTCCTCTTCCTCGAACATCACCGCCACGTCGGAATTGGCTGACAAGCGAACCCGGTCGCCTTCCACTTCTGCCACGAGCGACGTCGAGATATAGTGGTGATGACCCCTGTGCGAGCCCTCGCCGCTATCCTTGCGGGTCAGCTTGATCCGTGCCCCGTCAACCTGGTCGACAGTGCCTATATGGACACCATCGGCGCCAATCACTTCCATATGTTCCTTGATGCCAGTAACAGCCATGACTTACCTCCAAAGGCGACGCATCAGGAACGCGTGAAATGAACTTTGGATGCATTGTTGCGTTCAAGGCTTACCCGGCCGGTGCGAAAGCTCTAGTCTGGCCGGAAGATTCTTTTGCAAGAAAGCATTGCTGTTAAATGGCTTATGAAATCTTGACGCCTGTGGAGATGGGGAAGGCTGACAAGCTGACGATCGCCGCTGGCCCATATGATGGATATGGACTGATGCTCAATGCAGGGTCGGCCATCGCTCATCGTCTGCTCGCAGACGATGGCGACGCCTCGGCGTTTCACGTCCTGTGCGGACCTGGAAACAACGGCGGCGATGGATATGTCGTCGCGCGCCTTCTTGCCGAGAGCGGCGCAAGCGTCCATGTCTGGTCATATGGCAAACCGGCGGCTCAGACCGATGCTGCAATGGCCTTGCAGGATTGTCCGGTCCAGCCGCGGCCAATTGCGGAGTTCCAGCCGACGCCAGGCAGCGTCATTGTCGATGCACTCTTCGGCGCAGGGCTGAACAAGGCGGTGACAGGCGAAGCAGCCGAAGCGATCGGGCGTGCCAATGTGGCCGCGGCCCGGCGCGTCGCGGTCGACATCCCCTCCGGCCTTGACGGGCTGACGGGCCTGCCGCTCGGTCCCGTCTTCCACGCCGGCCGCACGATCACCTTCTTTCGCAAGAAGCCTGGCCATCTGCTCTATCCGGGACGCACCTTGTGCGGTGAGCTTGTCGTTGCCGATATAGGCATCCGCAAGGACGTTCTCGCCGCCATAAAGCCCCGCTGTTTTGAAAATACGCCGCATCAGTGGTGCGAACGGCTACCGGCCCCAGAGGCCAACACGCATAAATACAAGCGCGGTCACGTCGCGGTATTTTCCGGTGGTGCAACCGCAACCGGCGCAGCCCGGCTTTCCGCCCTGGCCGCCGCCAGAGCCGGTGCAGGCGCGGTGACGGTCTTGTCGCCGGGGGAAGCGCTGGCCGTGAACGCTGCCCACCTCATATCGATCATGCTCGCACGCTGCGATCACAACCAGGATTTGCAGACCTTCGTTGAAACGCGGAAAGCTTCCGCCTTCGTACTCGGGCCCGGCTTTGGCATCGGCGAAAGAGCGCGCACGTTCGCCCTGGCGCTCCTCGGCTACCAGCCCGCACAACTCGTATTCGATGCGGATGCCATCACATCGTTCGAGAAACATCCGGACGTCCTCTTCCACGCGGCAGGCAGCACAGCTGAAATCCGGCTCGTGCTGACGCCGCATGAAGGCGAGTTCAAGCGTCTGTTTCCCGATATTGCCGGGAGCGAAACAGGATCGAAGCTCGAACGGGCGCGTAAAGCCGCCGCCAGGGCGCATGCAATCATCATCTATAAGGGCGCCGACACGGTGATCGCGTCGCCGGATGGCCGCGCCGCGATCAACACCAATGGAACGCCGCTCCTGGCGACGGCGGGGTCCGGCGACGTGCTCGCCGGTCTCGTTGCCAGCTTGATGGCACAGGGCATGCCGCCATTCGAGGCAGCCTGCGCCGCGGTCTTCATCCACGCCGCAGCGGCCCGCAGCCTCGGCTTTGGCCTGATCGCCGAGGACCTTCCCGCCGTCACGGCAATCGTTCTCGGCGATTTGATGGATGATTGGCAGCAGGAGAAAAGCGCAAGGAACGAAGGAGTTGCACCATGAGAGCAATAGCAAGCACGAAAGCCGGACTTCCATGGCCAAACGTCGCGCGGGCGCTTAGATTGACCGCCCCTCTCCTTTTAGCCGGCTTGGCAGGATGCGCCGCCATCAGCTATGCCAAGGATAATTATGCCGGTATCACGCCCCAGTATTTTACCGCAGCCAATGGTGACAAATACACCATCTATGACAATATCGGCCAAAGCAGGCTGATGATTGGACCGGGTGCCACAGCCTCGGCCACGCAAGGCTTTGTCAAGGGTCTTGGCCTCGGTTCTATTCCGCCTGTCGTCTTCCGCGACGTTGCGGAGCAATATCTGCGATCGACCGAACGCCGCTGCACCGCGCAAGACGTCACCCTCATCCTCGATCCGCGCTACGAAGTGCGCTATCGCTGCGAGCGCATGCGAGGACCTTCCGACGTGCTGCTCGGACCGGCATGAGCGCCGCCGGGCCAGCATTCCCTCGGGTTAATCTCCCCGTCATCCGCGGATCCTTACCCTGCCTCACCCCTCTCCCGGTCATCCCCGGACATGAGCTCGTCGGGTCGAAATCACCGGCGCAGGGAGAAGTGGCATATCATGCCCGAGATCGAGGAAGGTTCCGATGACAGCCGGCCTCTGATCCCTGTTTGAGGAGCAGTCGCGTGGCGATAAAGGTCGCGGAGAAAGATCACGGCAGCGTTTTACCAAATTTTCCCTTGCCTGTTAACCCGGTCTTTACCTAGATCATTCACCTTGTTCTCAAGCGCGAATATGTAGTGCGTACGCGCTTCCAGTTTTCTTGCCATGCGTCATCATTCTGTCGCATTGGCAAGTTAATCTCTAGTCATAGCGAATAGCTTATTTCCATTTTTGACCACGGATGTACTGGCACTGGTGTCGAGGTAAGCTTAGGAAGGTCGGGTAGCTCCCGGCCTTTTGCTTTTCTATTGTTTATCACACCATTGGAACCCGAAGCGATCGTCTTGGAAGCGGCGAAGTCTTCGGCGGCCCTCAGCGCCATTGCATCGGGTCCGGACATGGTCGGCGCCAGATGTCTATCGCGCCTTCGACCTGTTCAGTGCTGCCGCGGCGCACCAAAGCTTAGCACGCATTTACAACGCTTCCTCGCCTCATGCAGGGCGATTGCGGGACGGTTCACGCAGTGCTTCCCTCGGTGGGTTTTACACCCATGGATGGCAGCAATCACCGGCCATCCCGCCACTCTGTATACGGCACACCGATTTTCTTCAGCCGGTGCAGACCGTTACGACAGCTGCAGCGATTGCCTGCGCTTGAAGCCGCAACATCAATTATACTCGAGCGTAACGACCACGTTGTCCGTATAGGTTCCCGGCGGAGGCGTTGCCTGTTTCGGCACACGCGCATAGATTGGTATACTGATCGGTATTCCCGTCCCCTTCTTGCCCTTCAGCAAATCATTCGGTCCATCCCCCCAGACCAGCATTCTCTGGCTGTCCTGAAACAGCTCGTATTTAACTTTCTCCTTGCCGTTGGACATGAATCGCCCGTTGGCGGTGCCGCTTTCGGTATTATTCCCCCAACCCATCCTGATCGTATAGGGAAGTTCCTTGTCACAGTTGGCGCGCAACGCACCCTGCGCCTGCAATGCTTGGTCCAAGTCTAGCACCTTTCCGAAGTCAATATCGCTGGTTATGCTCAGCTGACAACTCGACACATAGAGGAACGCTGCCTTGAATGTTTTCTGCGCCCTTCGTTCCGAAGGGTTGTTACAATCCTTGTCAGCCTCGAAAGGATTCTCAAAATAACTGATGGTCATGGGAACATTCGCCGTGTACAGACCATCAGGAACAGACTGTCGAGGCGGCATTCGTCCAGCGATCTGCATTGTTCCGGCACCTTTTCGCCGGCCCAATGTGAGCAACTCCCATTGGAAGACGACTGGGACAGCAACTTTTTCGTTCGCTTTAAGCACGGTTTTACGGTCCGGAGCGGTGTAGACATTGTACCGGAGTGTATCTCCTGTGCTGCCGCTCAGGTGCCTCCAGCCCGTATCGCTACCAGCGGGCTCCGGGCTTATCGCCACACACATTTTGATGGAAGGCATAAGGAGCGAAAAGATGTCTAAGCCATCTTGTGAACAATCGGCGCTGATCGTCACGGTCATATCTAAATTGCGATCTCTGGCAGGATCCCCTTTGCCAAAATTCATCCCGTCGACAGTAAAGGTACAGTTGGGGTTGGCAGCTGACGCCGGGGCGGCCAGAAGCAGAAGCGCAACAAGCCCCATCAACGGCAGCAAAAAACGTTTCATTGGCACACCACATTCCTTATTGCGACCTGCGTCCCCGGCTGGCGCGTGTAGGCGAACGCCGCGTTGCAGGTCTGACCGTTGACGAATTCCCCGGTGACATTGTTATTGCCGGAAAGCAGCGCGGCCGCAGGCACCTCAATCATAGTCAAGCGTCACAATGACATTATCCGTGTAGGTTCCGGGCGATGGGGTTTTCTGCTTGGGGACACGCGCATAAATCGGGAATGTTCTTTTATTGCCATCACCTCCACCGGACGGTTTCTCTCCTCCGAAAACACCGTCCCAAAGATTGCTGCGCTGTTTGTCCAAAAAGAGATTATAGCTGATCTTCTCATCACCGTTGGCCATATAGCGTGTCGTGCCCGCATCGCCCTGCGCGCCCCATCCAAGATAAAGCTTATAGCTCGTACCCTTGTCGCAAGTTACAGCTACCTTCCCCTCCTGATCTCGCGGCTCGTTCAAATCCTGCCATGAGCCGAAATCGATGTGCTGGGTCACGTCCAACGAACACCGGGAAGCAACCTTAACCCTGACGTTGAATGTGGCGCTCGACGACTTTCCACCAAAGTTGCAGCCCACGGGATTGGCCCCATCTTTTCGCATGTACTTGAAATGTGCGGTGATCCTCGTGGAGTATTCGCCCTCTGGAACGTTCTGTTGCTTTGGCAACCAGGCATATATCGGATAGTTCGCAGTACCGGTTACAGGGCTCAAAACCGTTAGCACACCCCAATCGATGGCCACGTCCTTACCGAACGCGATATCCGGCTTATAGGATTCGATACGAGTTTTGTCCGTGTACAGCTGGAACTTCACCTTGTTATTATTGGTTGTATCCGTCAAATATCGCCAACCAGCCTCCCCGCCTCCGGTTCCCTCGTTCAACGATACACAGATACGATTCGGCGAATTGAAGGCATTCAAGAAACCAAAGATAACAAAGTCATCGCATTTCACGGTCATCGACCCGTCTTGACCGGAATCCGAGTAGAGCCCAAAATCGACGTTGCCAAAGGAGAATGGCTGACTTCCAGTGAAACTGCAGGTCATATCAGCCGACGCCGGTTCCGGCGCCAGAAACCACACGAACAAACATATCAACGGCAACAAAAAACGTTTCATTGGCACACCACATCCCTGATCGCGACCTGCGTCCCCGGCTGGCGCTTGTAGGCGAACGCCGCAAGGCAGGTCTGACCGTTGACGAATTCCACGGTGACATTGTTATTGCCGGAAAGCCCCTCGATATAGGCCTCGCCATCGTAACCGACGACGAATGTCGCGTCCGTTCCGTCGATCCGCCCCAACAACCCGGCAGCGAGCGGCTTGCCGCCCGCATCGGTAAGCCCGACCAGGGCCGCGGCTGCCGCTTCCTTCACGTTGAAGTCCACGACCACACCGCCATTGTTGGCCGGCACCACAATCGTGCGCGTATCTCTTATAGCTGCGTCGACGGGCAAGTTTTGCGGGTCGATATCGATCTGGTTGGGATCCCATGAATTGAGGTCCGGCACGATCAACCGCCCGCTGCTATTGGTGTGTCCGACCACATTGTTGCGTGATCGCACCTCGACATTGGCCGCGCCGACATCCACGACTGCAAAGGCGTCGTCGATACGGTTTGTCGCGAAGACGCCGCCGCCCGCAACGGCAATGGCGCCGTCCAGCGAGCCGCTGGCTCGCACCGCTTCGCCATATTGCTGGACCCAGCCATCGACACGCGCATATTTACTGCGATAATTGCCGCCAACGGAGCGATTGGCCGTCTTGCCTTCGCTGGTACGCACGTTCCAGCCGTAGCTTCCCTCCTCACGCGTTGCCGACTTGGAAACTTCGGCAAAACCAGCAATGTCCTTGCCGTTCTGATCGACGCCGGTCGAACCATAGATGTCATTGTCGAAGGATACGCTGAGGCCGGCATAGACGCCGAAATTGTCGCCGTCGTCGAGATCCTTGAAGGCGGAAGCGTAAAATGATGCATTCTTCCAAAGCGAAGTGCTGTAGGAAGCGCTGGCGGTACGGGTCTTTTCGCCCATATCCGTTTCGATCTGTGTAAGGGACAAATAGATATTGGACCTGCTGAACAAGGTGGGCAGGCTCAGGCTCACCTGATCGACTGCGCGTGCCGTGCGCGCCGAATAGATGCGTGCGCCCGGAACGAAATAATCGATGCGCTGGTTGTCGGCGGTCACTGAAGCGATATCGTCATAATTGCCAAACGCGCGCTGCATGCGCCCATAAAGCGAAAAATCATCATATCGTAGTTCGAGCGATCCGTTCAGCAGCATGCCGGTTTGTCCGTCATGCTGGCTGCCGGCCACCGCAGCCGAGGTTGCGCCCCATCGGCCGAGCGGAAAAGCTGCACCGATTCCGCCATTGAGGAGATCGGCACCGCCTTCCGCGTGCCCTTCCAGTGTCAGCCAGTTTGTCAGGCCGTAGCGCATGGTTGCCGTGCCGAAGACGTCGCTGGCATAATCGTCCGATTGGCTGCCGAAATTGCGGCGCGGAAAGCCCAGCTCCGCCGAAAAATCCATCAATCCCTTGGCGAGCTGTTCGCTCGATGTGTAGAAGGGCAAAGTGGTCCGTGTCTCGCGGCCGAGCGTGTCGCGGATGACGACCTGCGCCTCGCCCGAACCGGTGACCACGGGCAGATTGGCCAGTTGAAACGGCCCTGCCGGAATGTCGGAACTAAAGGTTTTGACGTTCTGCGTATAGACTTCGAGCGTCGAAGGCACGGCCGCCGAGCCGGAGACGACGGGCATGGGCAAGGTCACGAGATCGGAACGCAGGGCAAAATTTCTTTCCACTTGCATGCCGCCGAGATGGACCGATCGGGTCCAAGGCAGGCTACGGGTGACGAAATCGCCAGCGCTGTAGGTGATCATCCGCTCCGGGTCGGAATAGTACCACGTCGTATCGAGGCGCTTGAAGCCCTGCAATTCGCCATCGGAAAGATTGCCTGTGAACGATTGTTTCACCGTGCCGAATGGGCTGAAAAACCGTGCATCGAAGCCGCCGGAAACGCCTTGAAATGGCTCGATATCCTTATCCGTCAGATCGTTCGAGCTGGAATATAGCGTATAGTTCAACACTGCACCGGTGCTCGAGGTCGGCTTCGGGTGCTCGCGTTCGCTGCGCTCGCCATCGAGATCGATCTTGCGCGGCACACGTGCCGCGTCGGTCGCGACCACGTAGATGCTCTGGGTTTCCGGCACGACATGATACTCGACGCCCGGAAGGTCGTTGAGATGGATCGAGCCATTGGGCTTGATCGCCGCCTTGAGCGGCTTGATGCCGACTTCTTCCAGCTCGCCAGGCTTGGCCGTCAGGCTGCCATCCGGCAATTGTTCGAACGTGCCGACGAAATCCGTGTTCACGTCATTGATGAACACGGCAAGCTGCAGCCCTTGCACGCCGGTCGCTCCGGTTGCCGCGGTAACAGTCGGATCTGTGGGCGGCTCCTGCGCTTGCCCCGCCCCGGCGAGGCAGGCAAGCAGCAACAGCGCCAGGGGTGCGCGGCTAGTTACTGACGTTGACATTGACTTCTACCGGTCCTTTGTCAGTGTCGAGTTTCAAGATCGCGGGGCCGGCGACGAGCCCCTTGGCACTGCCGAGCTCGAATTGTGCCGAGCCGCCAGCTGTCACATAGCCCGCAACGTCTTTCTTGATGGGGATGATCCGGCTGTTCTGCAGAAGCTGGACATCCTTGACGCGCAGCTTCGTCGCACCGGTATTGGTTCCCGACAGGAGATAGCCGCCATTGCCGCGCCGGATATTCCAGCTCACCTGACCCGCTTGCGTCTCGGCAGCCCTGAAGAACACCGGCAGCGAAAACCGCACGGTGAAATTGACGTTGCCATTCTTCATCTGCGAAGGGTCCGGCAACTCATCTACGAGGACGCGGTAGCTCTCCTCGGCGGCGACCGGCTTCTTGCTAACCCGCACGACGCGCAACGTATATTGATTATTGGCGCCGATCTGCGCCACGGGCGGGCTCGCGACCACATCGGTCGTCGGATCGAGCCGCTCGATGCCCATGACCTGGCTCCAGCGGAAGACCCGCACCTGCACCCTGACGGGCTTGCTGTCGCCGTTCCTGAGCGTGATCACGCCGGCAGTTTCCGGCAGCACCTTTTCCAGACGCGTGGGTGAAACCTGCAGGGAGGACGCCCCGGCAATACTGGTTTGCAACGCGCACAGGCCCAAAAGGCCCATGCCGTATAACAAGGATCGCATGGCGTCCTCCTGTGATGTGCGGGATGTTCTAGTTTAGTTTGACAGTTACCGTGACGGTGTCAGTGTAGATACCAGCGGCGGGAATGGGTGTCTGCAATGGCACGCGGCCGAAAATCGTGAAGGGCACGTTTGTGCCGGGCGTTGTTGACTTCTTCTCGACAGTATCGGTTCCCACAGTTTCACCCCACACAGTGCCGTAGCCGCCATCAGTATAGAGATTGTACTTGATCTTCTTGGTCTTGTCGGAGGCCAATGCCAGATTGCGATCGGCGATCGTACCGTTCTGACCGCCATCGAGAAGAACGTTGAAGGTCTGGTCTGCTGCACTGCAGGACACATTTAAGGTTGTCGACTGCTCGATAGTGTCGCTCAGCGTCGTCCATGTGCCGAAATTAAGGGTGCCGACGGCACTGCTCGTGAAAACGCTGCAGCCACTTACAATCTCAAGCTTCACGTTAAGAGTTCCGGTCTTGGCCGCGGCGAATGCAGGGCCTGTCAGTCCGAATGATGCCGCAACGATGGCCGCGCATGCGATGCGTGTTGAAAAACGAAGTGTCATTAATAAATTCCTTGATTAATTGATCACATGAAAAGACCCCCAATTAATTGGGAGCATGGGGTTAACATGATGTGAAGCATGCTTGAGGTCAAGACATGCCCTGCCATAAAATGGCAAGTAAATCCGGCATGGATGAAATCATCTGCCGCGTGTTACCCAATAAACACATAACAACCGGCGCGTGTTATTCCAATTATACTTTAGTCTCAAATTTAAACTTTCTACGTGTATATCGAACCTCGGCGCACGTATTCCGCCTGTATCGAACCCTGAGCCGGGGCCGCAATCGGGCTCCACGGTGGCTTGTTTCCATCATTCTTTCTGATCTCACTTGGCAAACGCGGCGAATTCAGCAGCGGACAGTTTGCGCCAATCCCTCTCGCACGGGTCGCCTCCAGACGAATCGGCGGCTCGAAACCGCGCGTCCTCCTCGTTGGTCCAATAGTCCCGCAACCTCGAACGCGTCTATTCAACAAATCATCTTGAACATTTATGACATTCCCGCGAATAATGCTTGCGGGGTTACGGGACAGACAGATCGAATGGCAAGCAAGACGACAAAAGGGGATGCGGTGACGGAGCCCGTATGGCTGACGCCGGGGAATGTCGGGGCGGCACTGAAAGGTTTGCCGCTCAAGGCGCAGGCAGCCTTGCGCGCGGCAGCGCATCTTCCCCGCGGAACCTTGACCATCACCACGCCGGACCGGAAAATCTTCAAGGTCGGCGGCCGGCAGCACGGTCCGGATGCCGCCATCGTGCTTCATAACTGGAACCTGCCGCGCCGGGCCTTTGCCGGCGGCACGATCGGCGTTGCCGAGTCCTATATGGATGGCGACTGGGACAGCCCGGACGTTACCACGTTCCTCGAGCTCTTTGTCGTCAACGAGGATGTTGGCGAGGATCTTGCCGGCGGTTCAAACTGGTTCATCAATGCTGCGCAGCGGCTTCGCCATTGGTTCAACGATAATACACGCGGCAGGTCGCGCAAGAATATCTCGGCGCATTATGATCTCGGCAATGCCTTCTACCGTGAATGGCTCGATCCGACGATGACCTATTCCTCGGCGCTTTTCGATGAGACGGCCAGTGATCTCGAAAGCGCCCAGACTGCCAAATATCGGGCGCTCGCCAAGAATATCGGCATCACCCGCGGGTCGCGCGTTCTGGAGATCGGCTGCGGCTGGGGTGGCTTTGCCGAATATGCGGCGCGTGAGCTTGGCGCCCATGTCACGGGGCTGACCATCAGCCGCGAGCAGTTCGATTACGCAACGCAGCGCATAGAACAGGCCGGTTTGTCGGGAATGGCAGAAATCAAGTTTCAGGATTATCGGGACGAGACGGGTAAATATGACCACGTCGCATCGATCGAGATGTTCGAGGCCGTCGGCGAGAAATACTGGCCGGTGTTCTTCGGCAAGGTCAAGGATTGCCTCAATCCGGGCGGCAGCGCCGGCATGCAGATCATCACGATCAACGACAGGAGTTTCGACCGTTATCGCAAGCGGCCGGATTTCATCCAGCGCTATGTCTTTCCCGGCGGGATGCTGCCAACGCCGGAGAAACTGAAGAGCCTCGGCAGGGATTTCGGGCTCGATCTCTACTGCGAGAACATCTTCCCGCAGGATTATGCCCGCACACTGGCCGAATGGCGCGAGCGTTTCTGGGGCTCATGGGACCGCCTGCGCCACCTCGGTTTCGATGGCCGTTTCAAGAAGCTCTGGGAGTTCTACCTGTTTTACTGCGAGGCTGGTTTCCGCTCCGAATATATCGACGTGCGCCAGGTGTTCTATAAATCATGACAAAGACGCTGGACGAAGCTTTCGAACGTATCTGGGCAATCGCCGAGTCGCTGCACCTGCCGGAACTCGTGCGCAGCACAACCTACGGCACGCCCTCGTTGAAGGTGAAGACCTCTTTTTTGGGACGCCTGAAAGATGTCGAAACGTTTGCAATCTATTGCCCGCTGGAGGAGAAGCCCCTGCTGATGGAGAGTGTTCCGAACATCTATTTCGAGACCGATCATTACAAGGGCTGGCCCTATATACTGATGCATCTTGATGCCGTGTCGGACGCGGAACTCCGTCATCGCATCAAGTTGGCGTGGCACGCAAGGGCGCCCGCCAAGGTGAAGAAAGCGCTTGAGGCGGGGTGAGGTTTTTGCACCGAAGCTGAAGGGATTCTGACCTCAAGCGGCAGCGTTCTGGATCGGCCTTGGCAAGGGAATAACCCGCTCTCGCACGAAAAAAATCGACTTCCACACGAAAACCCATGAATTTGACGCGATAAATTCTATTTTAGCGTGTCTTTTAGTTGCGCCAGGTTGCTAACCTGCATCGACGAGCGCCGTTTCAACGCCCAGACCCGTGCGGTCCGCTACTTCCCGCAAAGCAAAGGATGAGTTTATCTTGGTAACGTGCGGCATGGCCGACAGCCAGAATTTATGTATCCGTTCGTAGTCCTCAAGATCCTTTGCAGCAATGCGCAAGAGATAGTCATATTCGCCCGACATCAAATAACACACCAGTACATTGGGGCAGAGTTTTACTGCGGCTTCGAATTCGCGCAGCTGTTTGTCCGCCTGTCCGGATAGCGAGATATTGACGATGACGATTACCGGGTGCCCCAGCATCTTGTTGGAAAGCCGTGCATGGTAGCCACGGATGACCCCTGACTTCTCCAGGATATCCAGCCGCCGCGAGCATGCCGACTGCGACAGTCCAACCTTCTCCGCAAGCGTCGCATTGGACATGCGGCCATCCTTTTGCAAACTGTCAAGAATAGCGATATCGATCCTGTCCAGCGCCATTGTTCGTTGTTTCTCCTGATCTTGGTCGTTTTGGCGCAAGAATATTCGAAAAACAGGTCAACGTCGAGGCTTCTTGGCAAGGACATGCAACGCGATCTGTGGTGTTATATTTGCCTCAAGGGAACATCTCGGGTGTGTCGAGATCAAGGTCCGGGCGGGCCAAATCACAAGGCCGCCAAGGCGTGAACATCGACACATCCTCAATCAACAGGAGGCGTTATGCGTATTGGCTGCCCAAAGGAAATCAAAAACCATGAATATCGCGTCGGCCTCACTCCGGGCGCCGTACGCGAATATATTGCCCACGGCCACGAGGTCATCGTCCAGTCCGGAGCTGGTTTGGGAATAGGCGCCGACGATGGTGCCTATAAGGCGGCCGGCGCCAAGGTCGTCAAGTCCGCCGAAGAAGTCTTCCAGCAGGCAGACATGATTGTCAAGGTGAAGGAACCGCAGCCCTCGGAATGGGCGCAGCTCCGTGAAGGTCAGCTCCTCTACACCTATCTGCATCTCGCGCCAGATCCCGAACAGACAAAGGGTCTGCTGGCCTCAGGCGTCACCGCCATTGCCTATGAAACTGTCACGGACGACCGGGGCGGACTGCCTCTGCTCGCTCCAATGTCGGAAGTTGCCGGGCGTCTGGCCATACAGGCCGGCGCAACAGCACTTCAGAAGGCGAATGGCGGGCGCGGTGTCCTGCTTGGTGGCGTTCCTGGCGTGCTACCGGGCAAGGTAACCATAATCGGTGGCGGCGTGGTCGGCATCAATGCAGCCATGATGGCAACCGGACTAGGCGCCGACGTCACCATCCTGGACCGTTCTATTCCGCGCCTGCGCCAGCTGGACGATATTTTTCGCGGGCGCATTCATACGCGCTACTCGACGATCGAAGCCCTCGACGAGGAGGTTTTTTCGGCCGATATCGTTGTCGGTGCTGTGCTTATCCCGGGCGCAGCCGCTCCAAAGCTCGTCACACGCGAGATGCTCTCCGGCATGAAAAAGGGAGCGGTTATCGTGGACGTCGCCATAGACCAGGGCGGCTGCTTCGAGACCTCGCATGCGACCACTCATTCCGAACCCACATATGAAGTGGATGGCGTCATCCATTACTGCGTCGCCAATATGCCGGGAGCCGTCCCGGTCACGTCCGCCCATGCGTTGAACAATGCAACCTTGCAATATGGCCTGCAGCTGGCAGACCGGGGCGTCAAGGCGCTCGTCGACAATCCGCATTTGCGCAATGGACTGAACGTCCACAAGGGACGCGTCACCAATCAGGCCGTTGCCGAAGCGCTCGGGCTGGAAATGGTCGAGGCAAAATCAGCAATAGCCGCCTGATCCTGCTGGACCTTCCCTCGCCGTCATCCTCGGGCTTGACCCGAGGACCGATCGGCGACGCCTACATCGAAGCGCTCCTTCCTCGCCGTCATCCTCGGGCTGGACCCGAGGACCATTGGCGACGCCTACATCAAAGCGCTCCTTCCTCGCCGTCATTCTCGGGCTCGACCCGAGGACCCATTGGCGACGGCAACGCTGAGGGACGTCGCCCAGACCTTCATGCGAATTCGATACGGCACTGGAAGCAATTGTTCCGCGCCGATCGCATGTGGACATAGGCGACATCGTCGCGTCGCAGCAACTGCCCTGCGCGGCTCAGGATCTCCTTTGTCCCGATCACTCCGCCTGTGCCGTAAACGATACGATCCTGGCAGGAATAGCCGCGAAGTATATAATCATCGTTCTCACGAAACATTTCGGGCATTTCTGCCGGTTCCTGATAGCGCTCGCACTCTTCCGCGTGCAGGAAGATCGGGCCGGTTTCTGCATAGGGCTGCGGCGCGGGGAACGGCCGGTGTGAAAGGACAAGATATTTGCTGCCTGCCTTCACGTTTTGCAGACAATGCCTGCAGGGCACGCCATCGCCATCTGAAACATGGGTCTCCGGCGTCTGGCCATTCGCGTCAGCCCCGCCCATCTGATAGTAACGTGCCATTGTTGTCGTGATGGCAACAAATTGAATCGCGCTCATGGGAAGTCTCCTTGTCAAGACAAGGAAACACCCGATTTCGGCGATCAGCCACCCGATTCCTGCAGAACGCTACTTCGTGACGTTGATGTTGAGAGTGACGTAGCTGAAGACGTCGCTGCCGGGTGCCTTGCTTGAAACGACCACAGTGTCGCTACCAACGAATCCTGCTCTTGGAGTGTAATACGCGCCAACTGCCGCTATTTTACGCGCGTTGCACTTCTCTTGCGGATGCCCGGGCCGGAATGAAGGAGAAACAGTACCGCGCCAAAGGTCAACGGTCCCGTTTGCAGGAGCGGTTACAACCTTGAAATCCGGTGTTCTGCCACTGGAGCAATCAGGATTGACCATATAATTGTTCAAAAGTCCGGTTTTGTGACCCGCCTTCGCCGGTATCGAATAGATGGCTGATCCGGACTTCGTAAACTTGGGATCACTTGTTTGACAAGAAGAAACCACAAGGCTCGACGCTACGAGCGTCAAGCCGCACAATAAACTTTTCATTCTACCCCCGAAGAATCGCTTGGCTTTCTCTGTTTAAAGAGAGATCGGGGCAAGGCATATAGAACGAAAGGTGGAGGTCGAAGAATTGTTTGACTTAAGGCGCTCGACCCCAAATCTGATGTAAACGGCAAACGACTACTTGTTCGGGCACTTGGATGAAAATAATGTCGGTGCTTGTACCACTTGATTGAGGACCTAGTCCCAGGCTTCGATTTCCGCCTCCGCAAAACCGACGGGTTTAAAGCCCATTCTTTGGTACATTTGCAATGCCCGCGGGCTATCCAAAGTATTGGTTTCGATAATAACGCGTTGCGGACTGCTCATCCAGGCGGTCAGAATTGCTTCGTTCAAGAAGAACTTGGCGAGCCCCCTGCCCTGAAATTCCGGTACCAGGCCGAAATACAGAATTTCGGTAACTGCCTGTTCTTCATCGATGACCAGTTCGAAAAAGCCCGCTGGTGAACCATCGGCGTAGAGGACATGTATATCCACATTGTTGCGATGAATAATCGCCTTCAATTCGTCGTCGCCAAGGCGGCGATGCACGGACCAATGATGCGGCTTGCCCACCTGTTCATAGAGAAAGCGGTAGAACGGCAATGAAATCTTCGTGGCACGCATCAGCGCCAGTTTGAAACTGACAGGCGTCGGCACCGATTGCGTTGGCCGCTCCGTCATCTCGAGATGCGTAACACGTGTCTTCAATATCCTTGGCTTCGTCATGGCCTGGTGTCCGTCTTGAACGTCGCTGCGGCGGGGCATATGGCGTGGTTTTTGCGATCGTCCTGGCGACGAGAGCAGCGTACACAAAGCACGTGAGCACCGGAAGCGCTGAAAATCGCGTCAGATGATCGCCACGGTAGAGTTTCTGGACAGATACTCATGCGTTGCCGGTAGCGACGGGAGTGTCCTTGTTGCCACCCCATTCCGACCAGGATCCATCATAAAGAATATTGTCCTTGTGACCCACCGATTCGAGCGCGAGCGTAATCACGGCGGCCGTTATGCCCGACCCGCAACTCGTCACGACAGGGCGCGACAAATCAATGCCAGCGCTGTTCAAAACGTCGCGCAACTGGCTGACATCCTTCAGGTAACCGTTTTCTGAAAGGCTGGTCGATGGCACGCTGCGGGCGCCAGGCATATGGCCTGATCGCAACCCTTCGCGAGGCTCGGGATCAACGCCCTTGAAGCGCCCGGCCGAACGCGCGTCCGCTATCTGTCGTGACCTGCCTTCGACGATCTCGCGCATCTGCGTAAAACTTGCCACTTTGCCCGGGTCGAAATCGGGAGCGAAGGCGGATGGAGCGATCTTGGTCACCGCATTGGTGACCGGTCTGCCATCCTTCTTCCAATTATCGAATCCTCCGTCCAGTACGAAGACATTTTTAGCCCCGAACGTACGGAACATCCACCATACACGCGGAGCGGTCATCATTCCTGGCCCGTCATAGACCACGATCGTGTCGTCATTGGTGATGCCCATGCTGCTCGCAGCCGCCGCGAAGGCTTCCGGCTTCATGAGAGTGTGCGGCAGCTGCGAATCCGGATCAGACATTTCTTCATGGTCGAAGAAAATGGCGCCCGGAATATGAGCTGTGTCATATTCCGCCTTGGCATCGCGGTTCTGGGCGGGAAGATACCAGGAGGCATCGAGAACGCTGAGGCCAGGCCTGCCCAGTCTTTCCTGCAACCAATCGGGTGAAACCACAAAGGGGCTCTTGTCTGCCACGTTCATACTCCCTCTGGCAAAGCGCCGATGCGGATACGGAACCGCCTGTTCTCCTTGCCTTTCTTTTCGATTTTGCCGATATGGATCGTGCCTACTTCACCGGTCGTCGCCACATGTGTGCCGCCGCAGGGTTGCGAATCCACCGAAGCGTTTTCGCCGATGCAAACCAGCCTGATACGGCCCGTCCCGCTTGGCGGCCTCACATTCTTGGATTTGATCAGGCCCGGATTGGCGGCGAGTTCCTCATCGGTGATCCAGCGCGTGAATATCGGGTGATTGGCTTCGACGAGTTCCATCATCTTGCGCGTAATGTCTTCCTTGGTCACACCCGCGTCGGGCAGATCGAAATCGACACGGCTGTCATCCTCGCTGACCGCGGCTCCAGTGATTGGAAAAGGACAGACCACGCTGAGCAGATGACAAGCCGTGTGCATCCGCATCAGCTTGTAGCGGCGGTCCCAGTCGATACGCAGCGTGAGCGTTTCGCCGACGGTAACAGAAGGCTGGTCCGCTGCTGGTATGTGGATGATCTCTTCCTTTGTTTCGCCGGTAATTGTTGCGGCAATGTTGACCGTCGAACCATCATCCCGGATGAAAAAGCCCGTATCGCCTGGCTGGCCGCCGGATGTGGCATAAAACACGGTCTGGTCCGTGACGATGCCGCCGCGATCATTGATCGCCAATACTGTCGCGTTGATCTCCTTGAGGTAAGAATCCTCGCGGAAAAGAATTCCGGTGTCATAGGCCATCAGGATATATTCTCGAAAGGAACCGGTATGTTTGTCTTTGCTTCCAGCCATGCCGGAACCGGCAAGTTCTTGGAACGCAGGAACTCCGGATTGAACATTTTCGACTGGTATCGATTACCGTAGTCGCAAAGGACCGTCACGATAATCTTGTCGGGTCCGAGATCCCGCGCCATCCGGATCGCCCCGGCGATATTGATTCCCGACGACCCCCCCAAACACAACCCCTCCTCAGTCACGAGATCGAAGACGATCTCAAGCGCTTCCGCGTCGGGGATTTGATAGGAGAAATCGGGCGTGAAGCCCGCAAGATTGGCTGTCACACGGCCTTGCCCAATGCCCTCGGTAATGGAACTTCCTTCGGATTTGAACTCACCCGTCGTATAGTAGGAAAATAGTGCCGCGCCGAGTGGATCGGCAAGTCCGATCTTTATGTTCGCGTCTCTCGCCTTCAGCCCTTGCGCTACCCCCGCAAGAGTGCCGCCAGAACCGACTGCACAGACGAACCCGTCCACCTTGCCGTTCGTGTCGCGCCAGATCTCCGGCGCCGTCGTCTCTACGTGAGCCTGACGGTTGGCGACATTGTCGAATTGATTGGCCCAAATCGCCCCATTCGGCTCGGTTTTTGCCATCTGCTCTGCAAGACGACCGGAGATTTTCACATAATTGTCCGGATTTTTGTACGGAACAGCCGGCACTTCGACCAATTCAGCGCCAAGAAGCCTCAAGGCATCTTTCTTCTCCTGACTCTGGGTCTCGGGTATCACGATAACTGTGCGGTAGCCAAGCGTTCGTGCAACCATGGTCAGCCCAATACCGGTGTTACCGGCCGTCCCTTCAACTATCACCCCGCCTCGCCTCAAAAGGCCGCGTTCTTCGGCGTCGCGAATTATGTAGAGCGCTGCGCGATCCTTGACGGACTGGCCCGGGTTCAAGAATTCGGCCTTGCCGTAAATCTCACAGCCCGTGAGATCGGAAGCTTTCTTGAGGCGAATGAGAGGGGTGTTTCCGATAGTGTCGATAACTGAATCGTACATGGGCCAAGTCCTTCATTCTGCTTGGCTCGAACCTATTTGCCCCGATCAAACCGTTCAAGCAGAGAATTTCTCAAACAGAACGATATGAGGAGATTTGTGTAACGATAGAAATGAAAAAGCCACCGGCACAAGGCTCCGGTGGCCGGGTATCAGTCTTGATAGCAGCCGTTAAGCAGCCTTTGCACCGAAGCCCTTTTTGTTGCGACGGAATGGACGCTTGTTCGCAGGGGCACCCGCATCATTGCTCCACACCTTTTCGCCACGTGCCTCACGCGGCTTGCCGGCAGACTGGCCGCGGTGCGGCTTCTTGCCGGGTGCACCGTTGCCGCCTTCGCGACGCGGCGGACGCTGGTCGCTGTTGGCAGCACGAGCCGGAAGACTTGAAAGGTCGATCGGCGAATCCGCCAAGGGCAGACGCATGCGTGTAACGCGTTCCACCGCCTTGAACTTGGACGCCTCTTCTGCCGGATCATAGAGCGTGATCGCCTTGCCGGACGCGCCGTTGCGGCCCGTGCGACCGATACGGTGGACATAGCTCTCCGGCTCATCGGGCAGGTCGAAATTGATCACGTGACTGATGCCAACGACATCGATACCACGGGCAGCGATATCCGTCGCGACAAGAACACGTACCGAACCATCCTTGAAGCCATTTAGCGCGCGCTGGCGCGCATTCTGAGACTTGTTGCCGTGGATGGCTGCAACATTGTAGCCGTCCTTCTCAAGAACGCGGGTAACCGCGTCGGCACCGTGCTTCGTCCGGGTGAAAACTATGACCGAAGACAAAGTCTCATCCTTGAGCATAGCCGAAAGAACCTGCTTCTTCTGCTTCGTCGGGATCATGTGTACGACCTGCTTGATCTCGGCGGCCGTTGTACCCTGAGGTGCAACTTCGACGCGAACAGGATTGCGCAACAGGGTGGCCGCCAACGTAGCAACCTCCTGAGGCATCGTTGCGGAGAACAGAGCCGTCTGGCGATCGCGATGCGTGCCCTTGGCAATGCGCTTAACGTCGTTGATGAAACCCATGTCAAGCATGCGGTCGGCCTCATCGAGCACGAGCCAGCGCGTTTCCGAGAGATCGACCCTATTGTCACGCACAAGGTCGGTCAAACGACCTGGTGTTGCGATCAGCACATCGACGCCTGCCTGCATTTTGTTGATCTGCGCGATGCGCGAGACCCCACCAAGGACGAGTGCGGTCGAAATGTGAGCGCCTTTCGCCAAAGTGCGGAACGTTTCTTCAATCTGCACGGCCAATTCGCGGGTTGGAGCAAGAACAAGAGCACGGGCGGTCTTTCCCTTGCGCTTGTCACCTATAGTTATGATCTTCTGCAGGATCGGCAGTGCGAAAGCTGCAGTCTTGCCGGAGCCTGTCTGGGCGATGCCAAGAATATCCTGTCCGGCAAGCTGTGCCGGAATGGCCTGTGCCTGAATGGGCTTGGGAGCAGCCATTCCGGAAGCATCCACTGCTTTCAGCAGGATGGCATTCAGACCCATGGCGGCAAAGCCGTTTGTTTCAATATTTTCCAATTCAATTCTCTTTCATTGGCCAAGCGCGATTTATCGCGAGCCACACAACGCACCACAGGGCGCAACCTGCGTGCAACATTATTTGGATGAACGACGAGACGCTGGGAACTCAAGGCTCTTAAGGCCAGAGGATCAAAGCGACTTGCGCAGCCGTGCCCACCGCCTAACGCGGATGGGTCTCAGACGCCACAAGTCCTGGTTCGGAACACCGGCATGACCGGTCCAAGCGCCTGACAGGCATATGGGCTCATCTCTACAAAAATGCAACCGATTTTATTGTGCGGCGCAAAATGCATTGACTATTTGGCGAAATGCTTGGCGCCCGCGACGCATAGTATTACCGCCAAAGTGACCGCGATCATGGGCCAGCCAACGGATTCGTGCAGAAGTGTCGCGGCGAGAACAAGGCCAAAGAAAGGTTGCAGCAGTTGCAACTGACCGACAGCCGCGATTCCGCCTTGGGCCAGTCCACGATACCAGAAAATAAAACCTATCAGCATCGAGAATAGCGAAACATAGACGAAGCCTATCCAAGCGGCTTGGCCAACGCCGCTCAAATCTGGCGGAAAAACGTAAAGGGTTAGAGGCAACATCACTGGCAATGAAAGGACCAGCGCCCAGCAGATCACCTGCCAGCCGCCGAGTCTGCGTGATAGTCGGGCACCCTCCGCATAGCCAAGTCCGCAAGCGATGATGGCCGCTAACATCAGCAGGTCACCACTCAGCGATACGACCAGATTTTGTGTCAGGGCAAATCCGGCCACAAGCAGGCTGCCCAGGCACGAAAACAACCAGAACATGGGGCGCATTCGCTCACCGCCGCGCAGGACACCGAAGATTGCGGTGGAAAGCGGCAGAAGTCCTATGAAAACGATGGAATGAGCTGACGTGATATGGCGGAGCGCAAGAGCAGTCAGGAGCGGAAAGCCAACGACGACACCCATGGCTGTAATGAACAAAGGACCGAGATCCGTTTTCACAGGACGCTTTTCCCTGAAGGCGAGCAGGAGCGCAAGTGCAAGCGCGGCGGCAATAGTTGCCCGAGCACTGGTCAAGAATAGCGGATCGAAGCCCGCAACAGCCGCGCGCGTTGCCGGCAAAGACCCGCTGAAGATGAGTACGCCTATGAATCCGTTGATCCAGCCGCTTGTTATCTTGTCCATGTTTTCCCAGCCATGTGATCCATGCTCGTTCTATCGACCCTGAACACTGGATTTGCCAGATACGGTGCAGTACAATACTGCCAAACTGTCATGGAATTGTGAGCAGTACAGATGGATGATGGATTGATTGGGGGAAGCGGAACACTGGTAAGCCGTGTGGCGAATGACATTCGCCAGCGCATTGCTGCCCGCACGCTTGCACCGGGCGCCAGGCTTCCCTCGATCCGGAGCTTCGCCAAGACAATGGCAGCCTCCAAGTCGACAATCGTCGAAGCGTATGACCGGCTGGTGGCAGAGGGTGTCATACAATCCCGGCGCGGATCAGGTTTCTATGTCGCCGGGCGTATGCCCCCTTTGGCACTGGCTGAGATCGAACCCAGGCCAGACCGCGCCATTGATCCGTTGTGGGTGTCGAGGTCATCACTTGATGCGAGTGACGGTATGGCAAAACCTGGCTGCGGATGGCTGCCGTCTTCATGGATGCCTGAAGCAGGTATTCGCCGCGCGTTGCGTGCGCTGGCGAGGAGGCAAGACAACTCGCTCACCGACTACGCGTCGCCACTCGGCTTGAAACCACTGCGGCAACTGCTTGCGCGACGCATGGCTGAACATGGAGTGGAGGTCATGCCCGACCAGATCATGTTAACGGAGTCGGGCACGCAGGCGGTCGATCTCCTTTGCCGGTTTCTGATTGAACCTGGCGATGCAGTAATGGTCGACGATCCCTGCTATTTTAATTTCCACGCTTTGTTGAAAGCGCACCGCGCCAAGATAATAGGCGTACCCTACACAAGGAACGGCCCCGACCCCGAGCTTTTTGGCAAAATCCTGTCGCAACACCGCCCTCGCCTCTATATTACCAACTCCGCCCTGCATAATCCGACTGGCGCGGTACTTTCATCCGTTGTCGCTCACCGGCTGCTCAAGCTTGCGGAACAGCATGACCTGACAATCATCGAAGACGATATCTTCGCGGATTTCGAACATCAACCGGCCCCCAGACTCGCTGCGTTCGACGGGCTCGACCGCGTTATACATATTGGAAGCTTTTCGAAATCGTTGTCTGCATCCATTCGTTGCGGCTTCGTGGCCACGCGGCGCGAGTGGATTGATGGGTTGGTGGACCTGCGCATAGCCACTTCGTTCGGGAGCGGACGAATAGGATCCGAGGTCGTGCTGTCCATGTTGAAGGATGGAACCTATCGCAAGCACATGGATAGCCTGCGTACGCGACTCGCGCGGAGCATGGGCGATACAATCGCCAGGCTAAAGCCGCTCGGCATTGTTCCGTGGATACAGCCGCGCGGTGGCATGTTTCTCTGGTGTAAACTTCCAGACGGCGTCGATGCCGCTAGAATCGCCCAACTCGGACTGGAAGAAGGGATCGTTTTCGCGCCGGGCAATGTGTTTAGCCAAGCGCAGGCCGCTCATTCGTACATGCGTTTCAATGTAGCCCAGTGCAACAATCCACATATCTTCGAAGTGCTGGGAAGGCTCGTTGCCGATCAGGCCGCTTCGGCCAGTTCTTGAAGCGCCAGCACCGTTCGCCAGTTGCGCGAGGTAAGCGGCACTTTCAGGGCCTTGTCGAGTGCAGCAGCAAGCGGCGAAGTACCAAACCCGTTAGGCGTATAGAGGTAGAGCACGCGATTCCTGATCGTGAAGCTCTCGTTTTCGCTTGCCTTGTTTGCAAACGCCTCCAAAGCAGCATCCGTCGGGTCACCTTCAAGAATGACCGAATGGAGAGAGATGGGATTCTCCACTGCCTGGGGATAGGGGTTTTTATTGATCATGCAGTTCCACTCATCAGTACTTCGGATGAAAACACGTGATTCGAAACCGAAACTCCCCGAAAAACGTTTCGAAATTACCTCGGCAATCTGACGCGCGGTCTTGCTGGATTTAAGGACAACATTGCCACTCTGCACGTAAGTTGCCACGCCTTCGTAGCCGGCCTCCACAAGCAAGCTCCGCAAAGTCTCCATTTTGACTTTCTTGTTTCCACCAACATTGATGCCACGAAAAAGCACGATATAAATGGTCACTTTGCATCCCTCGCCACTTGTTCTGCCAAATGGGACAGCTTGACCACAGTATTCCAATTTCTTGCTGTGGCCGCAATCTTCAGGGTCGGTTCAATTTTGGGATGCAACCTTGCATTCGAAACCCCTTGCGGAGTGTAATAGTACAGTACCCTGCCCCTTATCTCGAACTGTTCTGGTCCGGTTGCCTTCTGCCTGAGCGCCTCTACCGCCTCAGGATCGGGTGCCCGCTCCATGACGTAGGCGTGAAGTTTGGCCGGCTCGTTTACCGCCAGTGGGAAAGGATTGTTGACGATCAGTCTACCCCACTCGGCCTTACTGACGATCATGATGTGCTTGGAGAAGCCGAAATGCTCCAGCGCGATGTTAGCAACATGTCTGGCAATACGCTTTGGCGTATCGTTTGAAACAAGGACCACATTGCCGGTGTTGATATAGGTTACAACCGACCGAAAGCCCTCTTCAGCCAGTGCTTGCTTCAATGGCTGCACTGGCAACAAAGTATCGCCGCCGACACCGCGAAACAGGACAATCCAGGTGGTCATATACCTCCTCAGATGATCAATCCGGCAATGGTCTCATTATCAGTGATGTCCTGATATGCCCAACCCGCCTCATCAAATCGTTTGAACAACATGTCGAAATTGATTTTGTTTTTCGTTTCGATGCCGATAAGCACCGAACCGAAATTCCGTGCGGATTTCTTGAGGTATTCGAAGCGCGCGACATCGTCTTCCGGTCCGAGAAGATCAAGAAACGACCGAAGAGCGCCGGGTCGCTGGGGAAACCGGAAAATGAAATACTTCTTTAGACCCTCGTAGCGCAGCGATCGTTCCTTCAACTCCGGCAGACGTTCGAAGTCGAAATTGCTGCCGGATATGACCAGAACCACGCGTTTGTTCCTGATCTCGCTCTTCTTGAAGTCCTTGAGTGCGTCGATTGCGAGAGCACCCGCCGGCTCTACGACTATACCCTCAACATTGAGCATTTCGAGGATAGTTGAACTGAGGCGGTTCTCTGGAATCAAAGATACAGAGTCTGCCGCGAAGCCTTTGAGCAACTTGAAGTTTTCACGACCTATCTCGGCGACGGCAGCGCCATCGACGAAATTGTCCACGGTGTCGAGTTTGACACGTTTTCCCGCTTCAAGACTGCGTTTCAGGCTTGGCGCACCCGAAGGTTCAACGAAGCGAAAACGGGTTTCCCAGCCGAGATCGGCAAGATAGCGTGTAACACCGCCGGAAAGCCCGCCACCGCCCACAGGCAAGATCATCAGGTCGGGCTTGCGCTTGTCCGGCAGCTGAGTAGCGATTTCATGCGCCACGGTCGCTTGTCCAGTGATGATGTCCATGTGGTCGAAAGGCGGGACCATGATTGCCCCGGTTTTTGCGGCAAAGTCCTGCGCAGCGGCGTAGCATTGATCGAAAATATCTCCGAACAGCCGTATTTCGATGAAATCACCGCCAAAACTGCGTGTCTTGTCGATTTTCTGTTGGGGCGTGGTCACAGGCATGAAAACGACGCCCCTCTTGCCGAAATGCCGGCAGATATAGGCGAAGCCCTGCGCGTGGTTTCCAGCCGAGGCACAAACGAAGGATGAGTCCTGCGATCCGTGCCCTGTCAAGTAATGCGAGATGAAATTGAACGCGCCACGGATCTTATAGGACCTTACTGGCGACAAGTCTTCGCGCTTGAGCCAGACTTGCGCACCGTATTTCTGGGAAAGATAATGGTTGAGTTGCAGCGGAGTTTCGGGGAACAGCACGCGCATCTTTTCCGTCGCGCGGTCCACGGCCTTGATGAATGCAGTCATAGGAACAGGTCAACCTTCTCAAATGTCCGGACATCGATAATCCCGACATCTGAAATACGCAATTCCGGTATTACCACCAATGCGAGCAGCGAGTGCTGCATATACGCGTTGTTGAGAGTACAACCCATCGCTCGCATCGCGTTGACGAGTTTGTCGGCCTTTGCTGCGACAAGTTCTGCACGCTGATCCGACATCAGTCCCGCAATCGGCATTTCCACCAATGCAAGTTCGCGGCCCTTGGAAAAGAGCACGACACCACCGCCGACTTCGCCTAGGCGGTTGGCAGCTTTGGCCATGTCCGCCTTGTTGGTGCCAACGACAATCATGTGATGGCTGTCATGAGCGACAGTTGAAGCCATTGCGCAATCAAGGGTATAGCCGAAGCCCGAGACGAAGCCATTGACAACTGCTCCAGTTCCCCGGTGCCGCTCGACAAGAGCAATCTGGCAAACATCATTGCGCCGATCCATCTGTACGATGCCATCCCTCACGGTGAGCTCCGCTTCGAGCGCTTTTGTCGGCGCTTGATTTTCTATGACGCCTATCACCCGCGCAGTGACGTGATTTGCGGGTTTGGGAGACCTGATGTCGAAATCATTAGCCTGCAGCTTCTTGCCGAGCTTGATCGTATGCTTGGCAAATGCAGGGTAGTCATAGGCTGGAATCTCGGCAGTGAGCTTACCCTTCTCCGCCACAAGCACACCACGTGCGTAAACGCGGTCGATGGTGAGGTTCGCCAGGTCCGAAACGAGAAGGAAGTCGGCAAGTCGTCCCGGTGTAATCGAGCCAATCTCCCGCTCAAGCCGGAAATGTTGCGCTGTATTGAGTGTCGCCATCTGGATTGCGGTCACCGGCTTCAGCCCTTGGGCGATGGCGTGGCGCACAACACGGTCCATGTGACCTTCGTTCACGAGCGTTCCGGAATGACTGTCATCCGTACACAAGATGAAATTGCGTGGATCGAGGCCTTGCTCGGTAACAGCCTTGATCTGCCGGGCAACGTCATACCAGGCAGAGCCAAGACGCAACATGGCGCGCATGCCCTGGCGAACCCGGGCGATGGCATCCTCCATGCGAGTGCCTTCATGATCATCCTCTGGACCACCTGCAACATATCCGTGGAAGGCCCGCCCAAGCTCAGGCGACGCGAAGTGACCGCCGACGGTTTTGCCGGCTTTTACCGTGGCATCGATCCCTCCGCGCATGGAAGCGTCGTTGTTGGCCACGCCCGGGAAGTTCATCACCTCGCCGAGACCGATTATGTTGGGCCAAGCCATTGCCTCGGCGACGTCTGCTGGACTGATGGCAGCCCCCGCATTTTCCAACCCTGGTGCCGACGGAACGCAACTTGGCATCTGCACGTGCACATTGATCGGCATGGCGAGCGCCTCGTCGTGCATCAGGCGGACACCGTCGAGCCCAAGCACGTTGGCGATTTCGTGCGGATCGATGAACATCGAAGTCGTACCATGGGGTATGACTGCGCGCGTAAATTCCGTCACAGTGACCATTCCACTTTCGACATGCATGTGCGCATCGCACAGACCAGGTACGAGATAACGCCCACCAGCGTCGACGACTTTCGTTTTCGGCCCTATGCAGTGCTCCGCCCCCTGCCCGACAAACGCAAACCGCCCGGCGACAACGGCGATATCGATGCCGGCTATGATCTCTCCGGAATAGACGCTGACCAGGCGCCCGTTGCGGACGACCAAGTCCGCATGCTTGCGGCCCATAGCAACATCCACAAGTAACGGAGCTGATTCCGTCCACGTCGCCGGCTTGCTCGCCGCTCCTGCCTGTTTGCTCATCGTCAACACTCCGACCGACTGTTTTCTTTCGAATATGCATATACCAAAAAGCAACCTGACGGCCCTGTTCACAGCACAATTGTCAAAAAAATCCGGGAAATCCATGATTTGCTTGACACAACCGCGATCGTTGCGTCCGATAGGCCTACGCGCCGCGTTAAACGAAGCGGCCAACATGGTGGAGAAAGCGTTGGCACGTTCATAATCGCGGCAATTTCAAAAGCGTTGTTCTGGGAGGAAAATTTATGCTCAAGCTTTTAACGTCATTGGCCGCAACAGCCGCCATTACTCTCATATCGGGTAACGCATTTGCGCAAGCCTATCCCGAACGCAGTATAACCATGGTCGTGCCGTTTGCGGCGGGCGGCCCAACCGATACCGTTACGAGGCTCGTTGCCGAAACGATGTCAAAGGACCTCGGTCAGCAGATTATCGTGGAGAACGTCGGCGGAGCAGGAGGTACGCTCGGCGCGTCTCAGGTAGCCAAGGCAGATCCGGATGGCTACACGCTCTTGCTCCACCACATCGGCATGGCAACCAGTGCAACCCTTTACCGGAAGCTGCCCTATGACACGCTCAACGCATTCGAATATGTAGGGCTCGTCACAGATGTTCCGATGACAATCGTCGCGAAGAAGGACTTCGAACCTACTGATCTCAAAGGTCTTCTCGAATACGTCAAGGCCAACGCCGACAAGATCACGCTCGCCAATGCCGGCATAGGCGCAGCCTCTCATCTTTGCGGCATGTTGTTCATGAGTGAGATCAAGACACCGCTGACAACAGTACCCTACAAAGGTACCGGACCCGCCATGACGGATCTCCTGGGTGGTCAGGTAGATCTGATGTGTGATCAGACAACCAATACAACCAAACAGATCAAAGGCGCCACGATCAAGGCTTATGCCGTGACATCGGCGAAGAGGCTTGATGCCCTTCCCGATGTTCCAACTGTCGCGGAAGCCGGCCTGCCGGGCATGCAAGTGGGCATATGGCACGGCATCTATGCACCCAAGGGAACGCCTGCAGAGGTAACGCAGAAACTGTCGGCATCGCTACAGAAAGCTCTCAAGGACCCCAACATCGTGTCGCGCTTTGCTGAACTCGGGACGGTACCGGTCACCGACGCGGAAGCGACACCCGCAGGACTAAAGGCCAAGCTGGAAAGCGAAGTAACGCGCTGGAAACCTGTCATCGAAGCGGCCGGACAATACGCGGATTAGTTGGAGAGGGTCAGGAGCATCGAGCACCTGACCCTTTTTCTCTCGAGTGACAGTGAGTGAACAATGAAATCTCTGAGTTTCAGCTCGCGCGACCTGATATGCGGGGCGCTGTTTATATTCATAGGCCTTTTCTTTGCCATCCAAGCATATGGCCTGGAGCTAGGAACAGCACTGCGCATGGGACCCGGCTATTTCCCGCTTGTATTGGCTGGAATCCTCATTCTTCTTGGCATCATCGTCATAATTCAGGGAACACAGATCGAGCATGAGCCTATGGGGCCAATTGCATGGCGAGGACTGCTGTTCATTCTACCCGCCCCCATTTTGTTTGGACTTACCGTCCGGGGATTGGGCTTCGTCCCATCGCTCTTTCTGACGGGCATGGTAGCCGCCTTTGCCAGTACCAGGATGCGCCCGGGAACGGCGCTGTGGCTCGTTGGCGGACTTACTCTATTTTCGGTGATAGTCTTCAGTTATGCCCTGGGCCTGCCGTTCCGGCGTTTTGGCCCCTGGCTTGGGCAGTGAGGGCCGCCAAATGGATCTACTTAACAATCTCGTCCTTGGATTTGCGACCGCGGCCTCGCCTTACAATCTCCTTTTCTGCTTTACCGGTGTCATTCTGGGTACCCTTATCGGCGTGCTTCCCGGTATCGGTGCGACTGCAACGATCGCCATGCTTCTGCCGATCACCTTTCAACTCGAGCCGGTATCGTCGCTGATCATGCTCGCCGGCATTTACTACGGTGCCCAATATGGCGGATCGACCACTGCGATCCTGATTAACATGCCGGGCGAGTCTTCCCTGCAGTCACGGCTATCGACGGATATCAGATGGCGCGCAAAGGGCGCGCCGGGGCAGCACTGGCCATTGCAGCTATAGGTTCTTTTTTTGCCGGAACTGTATCGACGATTCTTGTCGCAGTCTTCGCGCCGCCGCTGACAGCCATCGCGCTTCAGTTTGGCTCCGCCGAGTATTTTTCCCTGATGATCGTTGGTTTGATTTCCTCCATCGCTCTTGCTCACGGATCGGTCGTCAAGGCTCTTGGAATGGTTGTTCTCGGACTTCTTCTCGGACTTGTGGGTACCGATATTTACACTGGGACGCCGCGTTTCAATCTCGGAATACTTGAACTCTCAGATGGCTTGAATTTCGTCGCGCTGGCTGTCGGCGTATTCGGCATTGCCGAAATCCTGCGCAATCTCGAGAACGAGCATGATCGTGACGTGACGATCAAGAAGGTGAGCAACCTTTTGCCAACCCGGCAGGACTGGAAGGAAATGACGGCGCCAATCCTACGGGGCACTGCAATCGGCTCTGCACTCGGAATCTTGCCTGGTGGTGGTGCGATTCTTGCGTCATTTGCGTCCTATACCGTGGAGAAACGGATATCGAATACGCCTGGTGAATTCGGAAAGGGTGCTGTTGCCGGAGTGGCAGGACCAGAATCTGCCAATAATGCCGGCGCACAGACGTCTTTCATACCTATGCTGACGCTCGGTATCCCGGCCAATCCGGTGATGGCCTTGATGATTGGCGCCATGATCGTTCAAGGCATCGTGCCCGGGCCAAATGTCGCCACCGAGCAGCCAGCTCTGTTTTGGGGAATCATTGCCTCCATGTGGATCGGCAATTTGATGCTTATTCTGCTCAATCTGCCGCTGATCGGCCTATGGGTCAAGCTGCTGACGATCCCCTATTACATGTTGTTTCCCGCCATTATCGCCTTCTGTTCGATTGGTGTTTACAGTGTAAATTCGAATGTATTCGATCTGTATGCAGTAGCCTTCTTCGGCCTTATCGGCTACGGGCTGGCAAAGCTCCGCTGCGAACCGGCACCCCTGCTGCTTGGCTTTGTGCTGGGGCCGCTTTTGGAGGAGCATCTTCGTCGCGCCATGATCATGTCGCGCGGGGATCCTATGACCTTCCTCAACCGCCCAATCAGTCTTGTGCTACTGTTACTCGCAGCGGCTGTTCTCGTGGTCGTCCTGCTGCCGAGTATCCGCAAGAAACGTGATGAGGTTTTTGTCGAGGAATAGGGTGATTTTCATTTGGCTGGAACGAAAAAGTAGCTCACCCGCGCTGTCTGCTCAGGATAGTATTTATAGCTGAGATCGACGTGCTTGATGTTTGACGGGGGAGCGGCGATCCCCGCTCCGTTAAGCAAATTTAGCACGGCCGGATTCATCCCCTGGCCAAACCAGACAAAAAGTGCCGGGAAGCGAATGCGCGAAGCGGCATTCGGCATTTCCAGATGCACCGGATTGATAGAACCGTCGAGGAGACGCAGGTTTCCCGGCAGTTGTGGGCCGTTTGATACGACTGTCAGATAAGTTCCCTCGGCGCGCGTCACGGTGAAAAGCTTCGCGTAGTCCAGTTGGCCGATAGACGGCGCCTTTCCATCCCTAGCATATAGCAGATTCACGGCCAATCCTGGAATAACCATCAGCGCGCAGACTGCGCCGACAACTGCAAATCGCTTCAACGGCAGGTCAGTTCGTATATAGCGTCCCAAGAGAATTGCGAGACAAAGCGGGCTTAGAAAGAGAACCGGCTGGAGCCAGCGATCTTTTACTTCGGCAGCACCGCTGATGAGAACACCAACAAAAACAGCCGCTAGCGCGAATAGCAGGATTCGGACCAGGAATTTTTCGCCGGCGCTCCACGGACGAGACGGCGACATTTGGTCTGCCCGGCTTCTCCACCAGGCGATCCCAAAGAAAGCCAGCGCTACTCCCGAGAAGAGAACGCCGTTAAGCAACAGCTTCCATTCACCGTGAAGACGACTGACAATGAAGTTGCCGCCTTCGCCTATCTCGAATTTATGTGACCTCGCCAGCAGGTTCTCTGTATGCGAAAGCGTCCACAACCCAGTGGGTGCTATGGCCGCAATGAAAACAAGCGCCACGACAATACTCTTCCGTGTCAGAAGAACGGCACGATATTCAGGAACAGACAAGCCTGCTGAAATGAGACCGATGAGAAAGAAACTGGCGTTGAACTTTCCGAGCAACCCCGAAGCGATGCCAAGCCCAAGCAGTGCGGCCGAACGCCAGGAGCGGGACTTCATGTGCCAGGCGAACGCGAGAAAAGCCCATGCACAGCCGGCAGTGCCACCAACAGAATGGGTCAGGGTCCGTTGGGATTCCCAAGCAATCTGGGGCAGCAGAAAAATACCGAGCATGCCTGCTGCAGCAACCGGCTTTGACAGGCCAAGCAGCCGCGCGCCGAAATAGACGCTGATGAACGAACTGGCCAAGAGACCGAACTTGACGAGATAAATGGTAAACAGGCTGATCCCCAGGAGATCCCCGGCAATGCTGTTTATCCAGGTATAGAGTGGCGCTTGCGACCCGCCATATCCCCACTGAAGATCGCCAACATAGGCCAGTTGCTCCGCGTCATCTACGCCCGCCCCGTTTGAGATCGCCGTCAGGAAGAATATCTGAAACACAAAATAGACAAGGACGAACAAGAGTGCCGGATTGCGGGACGCCACTTTCGTCAGACTCGTCAGCGGGGATTGATATGGAACAGCGGGCATAGCGACTTCTTTGTTTTGAAGAATTCGCGTTCTAGTCCAGGTTGCGCGCCAAATCCACCGAAGATGCTACTTTAGTCGTAGAACGTTAGTTTGAGCTGATGATGAAGCGGCCCCAAAACCGGCATTTTCAGCACGAATAAAGCATCCGCTGCAAAAGAGCGTTGACGGAACCACCCGAACCATTGAAAAGCATGGGCGCGCGGACGTGGTGAAATCGGTAGACACAACAGACTTAAAATCTGTCGGCCATAGGTCATGCGGGTTCAAGTCCCGCCGTCCGCACCAGTTGCTGAACAATAATTTGTCAGGTTGGCAACGATTTGCCTCCAGTTTTTCACGCGCCTTGCTCCGCTCACGTCCTTCGCCTTTTCCGTAGTTGAAAATGGCTTGCGGCGATCCGACTGGAGAATTACGGTCGCGTTCCCCTCTAGGAGAATTCTGATGACGGATGATGTTGTAACCGCAGCCATGCTGGCGATCGGCGATGAGTTGCTGTCGGGCCGCACAAAGGACAAGAACATTGGCCACCTCGCGGATATTCTCACCGCTGTCGGCATCGATCTTGAAGAGGTCCGCATAGTACCCGACGAAGAGGATCGTATCGTTGAAGCGGTGAACGCCCTTCGGGTTCGCTATGAGTATGTATTCACATCCGGCGGGATAGGGCCAACGCATGACGACATAACGGCTGACGCGATCGCAAAAGCGTTCGGCGTGCCATGCGAGCATGACGCAGCAGCGATGAAACTTATGGCGGACAACTACGCGTCGCGCAGTATTGAATTTACCGAGAGCCGCCAGCGTATGGCGCGCATGCCAAGGGGTTCCTCCCATATCGACAATCCTGTTTCGACCGCGCCCGGGTTCCACATCGGCAATGTCTACGTCATGGCAGGCGTTCCCTCGGTTTTCCAGGCTATGGTCGACAATGTTATTCCCACCTTGCGTACAGGTAAGAAGCTTCTCTCCCGTTCGGTGAACTGCCCTTATGGCGAAGGCGCTATCGCGGTGCCTCTTCGGGAGATCCAGACGGCCTATCCTGATACGATCATCGGCTCCTATCCCAAATACGAGAATGGAAAATTCGCCACGGAACTGGTTATCAGAGCACGCGATGAACAAAGGCTCGCTGCGGCCGAGGCTGCCGTGAGGCAGATGGTGACCGATATCGCTCTCGATGACATGCGCTGAATCTATGCAAGCCATCCAAATTGCAAAGGAATTCTTGCGCGGGAAGCGTATAATAGTGCCTGATGCATTCGATGATGCAACAACCGATGGAGGCCAGAATGGCATTTCGCACGATCATCGCATTCATTCGAAGTGAGCGCGAGGCAAAACGAGTTATAGGCGCCGCAAGGTTGATCGCTTCGTCCAGCGAACGCACGCATATCATTGGGATCTACACCATTCCCTCGCCGATTGTTTATGCCGATCCAACAGGATTCGCAGATACAACGCTTTTCGAAGCCCACGAGCAGCGGCACAAGGAAAACTCTGAAGCAATTTCCAGGCTTTTCAGGGCGGAGATGTCGACGGGAACGATTTCCCACGAGTTCCGGATCGTACGTTCCGAGAGCAGCAGCCCTTCTGCGGGCGTAACTCAAAGCGCCCTTCGCGCCGACATAATCATCGCCGGTCAACCCGATCCCAACGATCCCGACAGTGTCAATGACGTCACAGATCCCTTGGTCATGGAGAGCGGACGTCCGGTCCTCTTCGTTCCGTACAAGACGCCGCTGCCGGAAAGCATCGATCGCGTCGTAGTCGCTTTCAATGGCAAGCGCGAAGCGTCACGCGCCGCGTTCGACTCGCTTCCTCTGCTGCTCAAGGCCAAAAGCGTCGATATCGTCTGGGTTGATCCGAGGCAGTCCAACGACCCCAATGTGGATATCCCTGGCACGCCGCTTTCCGATGCGCTTCGCCGTCATGGCGTTAACGTTCATCCCCACGCGATCAATTCCAACGGCGAATCTGCCGACAAGGTGTTGCGCCGCCGTATCGCCGAAAACAACGCGTCACTATTCGTAATGGGCGCCTATAGCCAGTCTCGTCTGAAGGAATGGGTGTTCGGCGGTGTTACCAGTTCGATCATGGCCGATATGCCGTGTCTGACGTTGATGTCGCGATGAACACTCTCGCTAGTTCCTCGTTTTCTTTGGAAAAGTCTTCCGATAGCCCAAGCTTCTTGCCATTGCGGTGCTTTTCCCGCTATTGCGAAACGCATTCCTGGTGGAACAATTGCCACCGCTACTTTCTTTTGGAGTGCTGACGCCATGTCTCTACCCGATAAAGCTTTTCCAGTTTCCTGGGATCAGTTTCACAGGGATGCGCGTGCTCTCGCCTGGCGTGTCGCGGGAATGCAGCGCGAGTGGCGCGCGATGGTAGCCATCACACGGGGTGGACTGGTTCCCGCAGCCATCATCTGCCGCGAACTTGGGATCCGGATGATCGAGACGGTTTGCATCGCCTCGTACCACGATTACGACGAGCAAGGTGAACTGAAGGTTCTCAAAGATGTCGACGCCCGACTATTGGAGAATGGCGGCGAAGGCATATTGGTTGTCGACGACCTTACAGATACTGGCAAGACTGCTGCTATCGTCCGCACGATGATGCCGAAAGCCCATTTTGCGACAGTTTATGCAAAGCCCAAAGGCCGCCCGCTTATTGATACGTTTGTGACCGAGGTGTCACAGGACACCTGGATATACTTTCCGTGGGATATGGGGCTGACGTATCAGGAACCCATCACCAAGGGGCACGGCGGCTAGCTTGCTCGTCAAGCTGTCAACCAAACGATGATTCAGGCGGCTGGACGCAGTCGCCAGATTTATTGCACTGCTGTTCAAAAAAATGTCATAAGTCGCGTATAAGCAGCAAACCATGGCGCGTGGACGATTGCGGAATATGCGAATCGGTTCACACTTCTAAACGGAATGCGGGACCAGGCGAAACATTGAACATAACGTATCGAAACGAGATCGTCACAGACAAGCGGATCGAAATGCCGGACGGCAGGGTCTGCCAGGTTGCTGCGCTCGCTTATCGGTTGAAGAAGAAGCGGCCCGAGATCCTGCTGATTACCAGCCGCGGCACCGGCCGGTGGGTGCTGCCTAAGGGCTGGCCGCAGATCGGTAGAACGTTTGCTCAATCTGCCCAGCGCGAGGCCTACGAGGAAGCCGGGGTGCGTGGCGATGTGGCGCCTTTTTCAATCGGCACATACACTTATGAGAAGCATGATATGTGCGAAGGGGAATGCGGTGATTTCGTCGTCGATGTTTACCCCCTGCGGTTCTCGCACCAGGAAAAGAACTGGCCCGAGCGCGGCGAACGCCGGCTCGAATGGGTAGCGTTGGAAGAATGTATACTCCGGGTCGAAGAGCCGGGGTTGAAAGTTCTGATCGCCGGTTTTAATCCGGATAAGATTACCATCGGCTAGTTCATCCAAAATGCCCGTTGGGTTGTCCCCGTTATCCACATATGTGACACACAAGATGTTGCGGTCATAATTTTGCAGCAAACTATTTCTTGACGCTCCGTGCCGAGTCACTTTTTATGGTCAACGGCGTTGCGTTTGTGGCGTGACCGGAGCGTTCGTAGCCGGCCTTTCCCAGTTTAAGTAGTGTTTGTCAGAGCTTGCTTCCCATGGGGCACGCGAGCAATGGCGTATGTCCCGATGGGAAAAACAAATGCGCACAGCCAAAAAAATTTCGTGGGAATATGGTCTGTTAACACTATATTTAGCGTTTACAGGCACTATTGATACCAGATAGTGTGACAGCCTCTTGAGGAAGCAGAATCACACAACAGGTGTCGGACACGGGACCACGAGTTCAGCGCCGCCGCGTTGAAAATGCGACGTTGAGGTCGGAGTGCAAACGGCCGGTTTCAATGCCGAAATCGGTCCCGGTGAATTCCACCCTGGTCGCGCACCGGACTTCACATGGCGCCTGACGGACACTATATATAGATACAAGGACGAGACAGATGCGGATCGAACGGCGTTTTACCAAAGAGAACCAGTCAGCCTATGCGGAGATCGAATTTCGCGTAGCGACGAGCGAGATCAAGAACCCCGACGGATCGATCGTGTTCCGTCTCGAGAAAATCGATGTTCCGGCCCAATTCAGCCAGGTAGCTGCCGATATTCTTGCGCAGAAATATTTTCGCAAGGCTGGTGTACCTGCAAGGCTCAAGAAGGTTGAGGAAAACTCCGTTCCTTCCTGGCTGTGGCGCTCGGTTCCCGACGAAGATGCGCTTGCTGCATTGCCGGTTGAGGAACGTTATGGCTCCGAAATGGACGCCCGCCAGGTATTCGATCGTCTTGCCGGAACGTGGACCTATTGGGGCTGGAAGGGCAAGTATTTCGATAGCGAAGCAGACGCCCTCGCCTTCCGCGATGAGCTTGCCTACATGCTCGCGACCCAGCGCGTCGCGCCTAATTCTCCGCAATGGTTCAACACCGGACTTCATTGGGCCTACGGGATCGATGGTCCAGGTCAGGGTCACTATTATGTCGACCCGGAGACCGGCAAGCTGACCAAGTCCAAATCCTCCTATGAGCATCCTCAGCCGCATGCATGCTTCATCCAGTCGGTTGCGGACGATCTGGTGAATGAAGGCGGAATCATGGACCTTTGGGTGCGTGAAGCGCGTTTGTTCAAATACGGCTCCGGCACGGGTTCGAACTTCTCCTACCTTCGCGGAGAAGGTGAGAAGCTGTCCGGCGGTGGCCGCTCCTCCGGTTTGATGTCTTTCCTGAAGATCGGCGATCGCGCTGCCGGTGCCATAAAGTCGGGCGGAACGACTCGCCGCGCGGCCAAGATGGTTGTCGTTGACGTCGATCACCCTGACATCGAGGAATACATCGACTGGAAGGTCAAGGAAGAGCAGAAGGTAGCGGCTCTCGTCACCGGCTCCAAGATCGTCAAACAGCACCTTGCCGCCATAATGAAGGCTTGTGTTAATTGCGAAGCCGACAATGGCGATTGCTATGATCCAACCAGAAATCCAGCGCTCAAGCGCGAGATCAAGGCTGCCAAGAAAAATCAGGTCCCTGAAAACTACATTCAGCGCGTTATCCAGTTCGCCAGACAAGGCTATACGGATATCGACTTCAAGACCTATGATACTGACTGGGATTCAGAAGCCTACCTGACAGTCGCCGGCCAGAACTCTAATAATTCCGTTTCACTCAAGGACGAATTCCTTCGCGCCGTAGAAAATGATGGCAACTGGAACCTGACTGCCCGCAAGGATGGCAGGGTGATGAAGACGCTAAAGGCGCGCGATCTATGGGAGAAGATTGGCTATGCCGCCTGGGCATCAGCTGATCCGGGCCTGCACTTCAACACTACGATGAATGATTGGCATACCTGCCCTGCCGCCGGCCCTATCCGCGCGTCCAACCCATGTTCGGAATATATGTTCCTGGACGATACGGCTTGCAACCTCGCCTCGATCAATCTGCTGCCTTATCGTGGCAAGGACGGCAAGATCGATGTAGCGGGCTTTGAACACTCCGCTCGACTGTGGACAATCGTACTTGAGATTTCCGTAATGATGGCGCAGTTTCCTTCCAAGGAAATTGCCAGGCTCTCCTATGAATATCGCACACTCGGTCTGGGTTATGCCAATATCGGCGGCTTGCTGATGACCTCGGGCATCCCCTATGACAGCCCCGAAGGCCGTGCAATTGGCGGCGCACTCACTGCGATCATGACTGGCACAGCCTATGCCACGTCCGCCGAGATGGCCAAGGAACTGGGTGCATTCAATGGATATGCACCGAACGCTGATAATATGTTGCGTGTGATCCGCAATCACCGTCGCGCGGCCTATGGTGAAAACCAGGGTTACGAGCGTCTTGCGGTAAATCCTGTCGCGCTGATTGCTACAGACTGCCCGGATCAGGACCTCATAACCCATGCGAAGGCAGCATGGGACAAGGCGCTACAACTCGGCGAACAGCACGGTTATCGCAATGCTCAGGCTACAGTTATTGCACCTACAGGTACAATCGGCCTCGTCATGGATTGCGATACAACTGGTATCGAGCCGGACTTCGCACTCGTCAAGTTCAAGAAACTCGCAGGCGGCGGCTATTTCAAGATCATCAACCGTGCCGTGCCCGAAGCTCTGCGGACCTTGGGTTACACTGAAAGCCAGATAGCCGAGATCGAAGCCTATGCCGTTGGCCACGGCAATCTCAACCAGGCGCCGGGGATCAATCCCGGATCGCTGAAAGGCAAGGGCTTCACCGACGAAGTCATCGCCACGCTCAACACAGCGCTGAAATCAGCTTTCGACATCAAGTTTGCTGTCAACAAGTGGACCATCGGGGAAGACTTCGCCAAGAGCGCGCTTGGCTTCACCGATGAACAACTGAACGATCCCTCGTTTGAGATCCTGCCTGCCCTCGGCTTTTCCAAAAGGGAAATTGAGGCTGCCAATATTCATATTTGTGGCGCGATGACACTTGAAGGCGCGCCTTTCCTCAAGGAGGAACATTATCCTGTCTTCGATTGCGCCAATCCTTGCGGTAAGATCGGCAAGCGTTACCTTTCGGTAGACAGTCACATTCGCATGATGGCGGCCGCGCAGCCCTTTATCTCCGGCGCGATCTCCAAAACGATCAACATGGCAAATGAAGCGACTGTTGAGGATTGCAAGTCGGCGTATATGCTTTCTTGGAAGCTGGCGTTGAAGGCGAATGCACTTTACCGCGATGGTTCCAAGCTGTCGCAACCGCTGAATTCTTCCTTGCTCGCCGATGACGACGAGGATGAAGATGATGCAATCGAAGCGTTGATCGAGGCTCCGGCAGCGGCTAGGGCCGTTCAGCTCACAGAAAAGATCGTGGAGCGCATCGTCGAACGCTATGTGCACGACCGCGAGAAATTGCCGAACCGTCGCAAGGGTTATACCCAGAAGGCAGTCGTGGGTGGCCACAAGGTTTATCTCCGGACGGGCGAATTCGACGATGGCCGTCTTGGCGAGATCTTCATTGATATGCACAAGGAAGGTGCTGCTTTCCGGGCGATGATGAACAACTTCGCCATAGCCATCTCGCTGGGGCTGCAATACGGCGTTCCACTAGAAGAATATGTGGAGGCCTTCACCTTCACCAAATTTGAACCGGCAGGCATGGTTCAGGGCAATGATGCCATCAAGAACGCGACATCGATCCTAGACTACCTGTTCCGGGAGCTCGCGGTCTCGTATCTCGACCGCCATGATCTTGCTCATGTCGATCAGTCGGACTTCTCCAACACCTCGCTTGGCCGCGGTATCTCGGAAGGCAAGACCCAGCCTGTTTCGAAAGGCCTGACACGCGGTGCGTCACTGACTGTAGTTTCGCCCAACAAGGCTGATCCGAAGGGTTTTAGCAACGCAGGGGGAACAGGCGCTGCCAACGCGCCCAAGGCAACTGCGTCATCAAATGTCACGAGCCTCGCAAGCCGCACGGTTACCGCAGTAGCTGCAAAGCCGGCCATTGCTACGGTCAATCAGGAATCGATAGCCTTCAAGCGCGATTATGAGGAGCGCGCAAAGGACCAGACCGAAGCAACTCCGGCTGCAGCCCTGTTCGACGACACTGACGCGGAAGCGGCAGCTGAAGAAGCCAAGGCTGAGGCTAAGAAGGTGATGGCGGATCGCCGGATCAAATCAATGATGCAAGGTTATACGGGCGACAGCTGCTCCGAGTGCTCAAACTTCACCATGGTCCGCAACGGAACTTGCCTGAAGTGCGATACATGCGGAAACACGAGCGGGTGCAGCTGATTTCACACCGCAAACTCGGCAGCGAGCCTGCCGAGTTACCCAAGCAGGACGCGGTGAGCTGGGTGAAGTATATAATTCCCGGCTGCCCAGTTTCGAAGTTTGCGATGCGCGCCGGGCCAAAGCCCGGTGCGTTCAAACGGCGGACTTGAAGTTCACCCGCTTTTCGAGTTGTGCAGCATTCTCTTTGCGTTCGCTATAGCGATCCGTGAGATATCCCGAGACGTCACGCGTCATCAGCGTGAACTTGACAAGTTCTTCCATCACATCAACCACTCGATCATAGTATGCGGAGGGCCTCATGCGGCCGCTCTCGTCAAATTCCTGATAGGCTTTCGCAACGGAGGACTGATTGGGAATAGTAATCATGCGCATCCACCGTCCGAGAACGCGCATCTGATTGACCGCATTGAACGACTGTGACCCACCTGACACCTGCATAACAGCAAGCGTCCGCCCCTGCGTGGGACGTATTGAACCCATCGCCAGCGGTATCCAGTCGATCTGCGACTTCATAACGCCCGTCATGGCACCGTGCCGTTCGGGACTGGTCCAGACTTGACCTTCCGACCACAACGAAAGCTCGCGCAGCTCCTGCACCTTCGGATGGTCGATCGGCGCATCATCAGGAAGCGGCAATCCGGCTGGATCATAGATACGGGTATCGGCGCCAAAGTGCTCCAGAAGCCGCGCCGCCTCTTGGGTCAGCAGACGGCTATACGATACTTTGCGCAGAGAACCATGGAGCAGGAGGATTCGCGGACGATGTGTTGAAGATTGACCCGCAAGCTTTGCAGCCTCCGGCACATGCAGAACCTCGGCTTGCACGTTCGGCAGGTCAGACAATGCGTTTTCCTTCAGCATCGATTACAACCTCGCCGTCTTCTTTGGCGAAGGGCGCTTTTTGCGGGTTCGGCAGTATGTCCAAAACTTTTTCTGAAGGACGGCTCAGGCATACCCCTCGCTCGGTCACGACGAAAGGACGATTGATAAGGATTGGGTGTGCCTCCATGGCGTCAAGTAACTGCTCGTCGGTCAGCGATGCATTATTGAGACCGAGTTCGGCATAGGGCGTACCCTTTTCGCGCAAGGCATCCCTTACAGTAAGACCCGCCCTTTGGATCAGGTCCTTTAGTACCTGCCTGGTGGGAGGAGTTTTCAGATATTCTATGATTATCGGATCTATCCCAGCGTTGCGGATGAGAGCGAGCGTGTTGCGCGAAGTGCCGCATGATGGATTATGGTAAATGGTGACGGTCATGGCTATTCAGCGCCTTTCAGTGTGTCGAGCGGTTTAGGGCTATCCGCTAGAATCCAACTCGCGAGAGCCATAGCCAGCATGGTGCCGACGACCTCAGCTAAGATGAAACCTGGCAGATCGACAGGCCGGATACCTGCGAAAGTGTTCGATAGTGCACGCGCGATCGCCACAGCGGGATTGGCGAAGGAGGTCGACGCTGTGAACCAATAGGCAGCAGTTATGTAGAGGCCGACCAGCCAGGGAACACCATCCTGTCGAAAGCGAATGCCAGCAACGATCGTGAATACAAGGCCGAAGGCGGCCACTGCTTCAGCTACCCACTGGCCCGTACCAGTACGAACTGTCGTTGATATCTGCACGATTGGAAGCACGAACATCGCGTGTGCGATCAGCGTTCCCGCAAATCCGCCCGTGATTTGTGCAAGAACGTAGAGAAAACCGGCAGTCGCATCGATCTCCCGACGCATCGCGAAAGCCATCGTGACAACGGGATTGAAGTGCGCGCCGGAAATCGGGCCCAGGATGGTGATGAGCACCACCAGAATGGCCCCGGTCGGGATCGTATTGCCAAGTAGCGAGAGGGCTCCGTCGTTCGACAGACCGTCAGCCATGATACCGGAGCCGACGACAGTCGCGACGAGCATTGCGGTGCCAAGTGCCTCCGCAGCAAGCCGGCGCGGCAGGTTTGGGATGTCACTCATCGGACCGCATCCGGCACATCGTGGCGAATGTCAGTGGAATCTCCGCTTTTGCAATTCTGGAACTCGTCTCGTGGAGTGCAACAGGGGATAATGTCCCCAATGAGCGGTGTGCAGATATCCGGGTGTCCGACGCAGCAATCCTGCAGAAGAAAGCTGACGGCTTCCCGAAGCTTGTCAAAGCTAACCCTATAAATAATCAGGCGACCCTGCCTTTCAGACGAAATCAATCCAGCGCGCGACAAAATTGCAAGATGGGTCGACATTGTATTCTGCGGAACATTCAGGATACGGGACACTTCGCCCGCCGCAATGCCATCCGGCTCATGCATCACTATGGTTCTGAACGCGTCCATCCGTGTGGTTTGAGCCAGTGCCGCAAAGGCTTCGATTGCATCTAACTTTTCCATATATCGAGATATATCGATACACAGCGCAGCGTCAATCCCTATTTTCATTTGGCGGTTCGTTCAGTGACCTTCCAGAAGCGCCAATGTTTGGGGATCCATGCGCCCCCCGCAATAGCGGTCGAGCGCTTGTAAAAAGGGCATGGGGTTGGGGTCTACTTTCGCAAAAAGGGTCATGGAAGAGCGAAATTTCAGATCGTCGGGGGAGCCCAAGATCTCAATCAGCGACTTATCAGTATGGGTCATCAGCATTTCCGTGCAGAGGATCAGTCTTGGGCCAAGCAGGTGATGATCCAGAAAGGCTCGAGCTTCCACTTTCGAGGCGATTCCAAAGCGCTGCGCTGCTGGTGAGCGACCAAGTCCCCTCAATTGCGGAAAGATAAACCACATCCAGTGACTGCACTTTCGGCCCTTCGTAAGCTCATCAAGGACTTGAACGAAGACCGGCTCCTGCGCCCTGACGAAACGTTGCAGGTCAAACCCCGCTGGATCGCTCATTTACACCTCACCGCTCGATACTGTTCAAATTGTTGAGACTCATGCCAAAGCAGGACACAGACATCCGGTTCCATATCCGTGTACATCGCAATTCCATCGTTATAGATAGTAGCGGTTCCAATGGAGCGGTCACAACAATGAGTCCACGTTCGAAATGCGATCTGCAACCGGTCCTGCGTATCGATTTCCCGAACGAGGAAAAGATTGGCCGGGGCAAGATGCGATTACTTGAACACATCCGCGAAACCGGGTCCATATCTGCCGCCGGTCGCGCCATGGACATGTCCTATCGCCGGGCTTGGCTTCTGGTAAGCGAGATGAACGCGATGTTTGCCCAGCCGGTTGTAGACTCGCAACGCGGTGGAAAACAGGGGGGTGGCGCAGTCGTGACGGACTTTGGTGAGACACTTCTGCAGCGCTTTCGCGACATGGAAAAGAAAATCGAGACGGCGCTGGCTTCGGATCTCGCGTGGCTTGACGCGAACCGCAGTGTCACCAAGTCGCGGTAAACACAGGACCAATCCTAAAGCGATTCCAATGCAACAGTCTTGATGATTGCGAAGACTGGCATCCCCTGTTGCAGGGCAAGTCTTTCGTAGGACAGTTCCGTTATGCGTGCCAGGATCGGCGTTCCCCCGCAATCGACGTGAATGTCAACTGTGCCCGCATCATCGCCTCGTACCGCGGTGATTGAACCCGCGAGGATATTGAGCGCGCTTAATTGCTCGGGACGGACCGTCGAAAGGATGACGTCCCGCGCAAGAATATGAACACGCACATCCTTGCCAATTGCCACTTCGGTACCCGCAATCTGAATGCTTGATTTCTTAAGGCCGACAGTCACGAGCTTGTGCTTTGCATCGTAGTTGAGGACTTTACCCTCCACCAGAGTACCAGCTTCGCGCCGGTCCGCCGCGACCGAAATCAGTGGCTGACTGAGAACTTCGCTCGCCGCACCCGCCATCGCTACTCTTCCATCATCGATCACGATGACACGGTCGGCAAGACGGGCCACCTCAGATACGGAATGGCTGACGTAGATGATCGGTAGCTTCATCTCGTCTCGCAAAACTTCCAGATAGGGGAGAACTTCCGCCTTCCTCGCTTCGTCGAGCGCTGCAAGTGGCTCGTCCATCAGTAACAGACGCGGTGATGACAACAGTGCCCTGCCAATGGCAACACGTTGCTTTTCTCCGCCCGAAAGCTTCCCCGGGCGCCTCTCAAGGAGAGGGCCAATTCCCAACAGCTCGACTATTTTCGCTAGTTCGTCCGACTCTTTGGGTTTTCGGTTGAACCAACGGCCGTAGTTTAGATTTTGCTGAACGGTCAAATGCGGAAAGAGGCGGCCTTCCTGGAAGATGTAGCCGAAACGACGCATGTGCTTGGGGACGAAAATCCCTCTGTTTGTGTCGACAAGCGTATCGCCGTCGAAGACGAGCATGCCCTTTTCCGGCCGCGCGAGGCCCGCAATAACGCGGATGATAGACGTTTTGCCCGATCCGGAACGCCCAAACAAAGCTGTGACGCCTCGTCCGGACGTGAAGGTTACATCGAGAGCGAATTTTCCAAGCGTTAGATTTGCCTCGAAATTCAGCGTCATTCGACATCTACCCTGCGGCCGACGTAGTAAGCCATGAACTCGGAAGCCAGCAGCGCTGCCATCGAGATAATCACCGAAACGATGGTCAGGCGAAATGCCGCCGCGTCGCCTCCTGGTACCTGCAAGAAACTGTAGATCGCCGAGGACAACGTTTGCGTTTCGCCAGGGATATTGGACACGAAAGTTATTGTAGCGCCGAATTCGCCCATCGCTTTTGCAAAGGAGAGTATCATGCCGGCGATAATGCCCGGAAGGATCAGCGGGAGCGTCACCGTTGCGAACACCCACATGGGGCTTGCCCCGAGGGTGCCAGCGGCATCTTCAAGGCCGCGGTCGACGGCTTCGATTGACAGTCGAATACTGCGGACCATCAGCGGGAAGCCCATTACGCCGCAAGCTAAAGCAGCTCCTGTCCATCGGAACGACAGGATGATACCGAATTGATCGGCCAGTAATGTACCGATCGGCCCCCGCCTGCCGAAAAGGAGCAAGAGCATAAATCCGGTGACCACAGGAGGAAGTATCAGCGGCAGGTGGACGAGGCCATTGAGTAGCGACTTGCCCCAAAATCTCCCGCGTGCCAGCAGCAGAGCTACGAGGATGCCTAGGGGCAAACTGGCAAGCATTGCTACTGAAGCAATCCGGAGGCTCAGATGGACTGCTGTCCATTCATCGTTGGTCAGTGAGAACCAGCTCAAAACGTCAGACCCCGCCCCGGCATTCTCCACAAGACATTCGCGACGCAATTCTCGAGGAGCGACATTCTCATCTTAGCACCGTAAATCCCTGCATTTCAAAGAAAGGCGCAGCCCTGTCCGATCTGATGAAGTCGACCAGAGAAGCTGCGTCAGCATTTTTGCTCTCATCGAGAAGAGCGATGGGATAGATGATCGCGGGATGGCTGTCCTCGGGAAAGGTGCCGACAACTGTCACGCCCTTATCAGCGGCAGCGTCCGTCTGGTAGACGATACCATAGGGAGCCTCACCGCGGGACACGAGTAACAGCGCGGCGCGAACGCTTTCTGCACCAGCAACCCTATCCGCCACAAAGCGCCACACTCCGAGAAATTCCAGAGCCGCTTTGCCATATTTTCCAGCTGGGACCGAATCCACCGAGCCCATGGCGAGGCGACCACCCCCCAGGAGCGTGACGAGGTCAAAGCCTTTCTCGATCTTGACCGGATCGCTTCTGTCTCGCGACGCAATCAGAACAATCCGGTTTCCGAGCAAGTTCTTACGCGAGTCTGGCTTGATCAAGTTCTTCCCAGCAAGATAATCCATCCAATCCATATCTGCTGAAATGAAGATGTCGGCTGGTGCACCTGCCTCTATCTGCTTGGCCAAGGCCGAACTGGCCGCGTAAGAGGTGACACTCTCATGGCCCGTTTCTTTTTCCCAGACTGCAGTCACCTTGTCGAGGGCATTCTTGAGACTGGCAGCCGCGAAGACCGTCACTTTTTCAGAGGCTTGAGCTCTTCCCGCCGGCACTGTTGCACTTATCCATAGTGCCGCAAGGACTGCGATGAGCAACTTAACCCGTGAGAGAACAGACCGCATCTTCAATTCCCTAAATCCAGGCGCCAGACATGATATCCTGAATATACCGGCGGGTTGTGGATTGCTACTGTTATATTCTCACGAATATATCGATCGAAGAACGCGATCTAAGGCGGAGCGACAGAAAAGGTTTCAAACCTGCTAGCGCGACCGCTCATTGACAAAAATCGATGCTTCCTTCGCCGCTTCAACGAAAGCGTCGCGGACAGCATCAGCGTTCAGCCGGCCCGCGCGAGCATCCACACACGCTTGGCGGGCGGTGATGTATTTTTCGCCGCAGTTTCTTGGCCAATATTTTGCGAGAACTTCGTCCGCCGATTCAACACACGAGATACGCCTCATAAGGTGCATGCGATCGGTGATAGTGACATGTTCAAAAGCCATCCTTGTCATGGCACATCAACGCGGTCGCTTGACTTGTGTTCCAGCTACACACGCTTCGCCAACGAATGTGATAGTACCTAATTCCCATCTCGCCTCTTGGTAGAGAGTTGGCGGCTGGAACCTTCTACGGCAGGTCTCGTTCCAGCTAGCCTGAGCAAGCAAAGGTTCATTGCGGGCAACGTATTACCGTAGGGGGTGTGGAGTGATGACAAGCTGCTTTTGCGCTAAGGTGGTGCTGACAGCTACTGGTGGAGAGGGAGAACATGACAAACGACTGGCTCGCACGCTTGAAGGGTCATGCCAATCTCGTCCAGCGCTTGGTCAAAGAGATTCCCAAGGCTCTTGAAAAACCTAACCTTACGCTTGATCAGGCATCTCGTCTGCACGCGATCATTCAAAAGGGCACGAAGGATTTAGACGAGGTGACTGAACTCATGGATGGCCTTGAGCTGGATGATTCCTATCGCAGGGCCGCAGAAAGCCTTTCGAAGATTTGGAGGCATTTGTCGGAAGCTGCAGCGGAAAGGGTAAGCGGTTTGCAACATTCCTCAGGCGACAATGCCGGACGGGATGATTTATCAAGACACTAGCGCGAAATACCCGAAGTTACGGTATTCACAATCATACAACTTTAACACGAATTTAAGTCGCTTTATTTACGTTCAGCGAACATGGTCAACATGATGGCGATTAAATGCGTGGAACTCATCACCGGCAACTTGAGCCGCGAGACTTCCTGATCCTGGCGATTTTATTTGTATGCGTGCTTGTGGCGTGCTGGGTTGTGGGCGCACGCCTTATGGATGCGGCCAAGGCCGAGCGCACGGGAGAGGCCGTGTCGCTCGCCGAGGACGCGGCGGAAGCAACGCCATAACTGCTTAAGGAAATGCCGCTCCGATCCCTCCATCGAGGAGATCGGCTCCGCATTCAAATGACCTTTGAGCGCCCGGAAAATACAGAGAAACTCGTCACCTCGGACGGTCCCGCTATAGGATTTGACGTTCTGTGTGTAGACCTCAAGGGTCGAGGGCACGGGCCCCTCGCCCGACCGAAGCCTCGGACGCGCCCGTAGCCGATGACGTCGGGATACAAACTTGTGGGTCACGCCATCAAAGTAAGATCATTGCGTCGTTACCATCGGATTTGTTTCCTTTGGTGCGGTGAACGGCATCGTAAATACCTGACCTGCGATTCCTTCTGCCAGTCCCGTCGAGAAGGTCAGCGGAGTGCAGTTGCTCAGCGCATCGATCGCCGAAGCGATAAATTGTTGCCGCACCTTATCGTCGCCCTCAATCGCGATGCTGGTTGGCCGGGGTTTGCCGAGCAGAGTTCCGTCACGCTTGAAGCTGAAGCTAAGCGTCACCGATCCCTTTGAGTCCGAGGGTGCTTTCCAGCATGTGTCAATCGCCCGTCCAACGTCGTCCATCGTCTTCAATGGTTCCGCATTGGATGTTGCGGACAGGCAGATCACAAGTGCGCCTGTGATCATGAGAGGTTTGAACACGTTCATTTCGTTACTCCTACCCTCCGATGCCACAAAGCAGAATGACTCACGGCATCAACATCATCTTGACCGCCATAAGTATTTTATCACTATATTGCTGCAATCAAACAGAAATTCGGGAAAAAAAGAAGATAAGGTAAAGGCTGGCAAACCGCACAATGAGCGCGGCCTGCCATGTGCTCCGAGCCTTACAAACCGTTGGCTTTCAGGATGGCTGGAGCATTCTCTTTGGTGATCGTCTCAGTCCCAAGCACGATCTTCTTTTCCACTTTCTCGCCGGCGAGAACCTTGAGGGCCTGGCGCAGGCCCTCAGCCCCGGGCGTTGGATAAAGGAAAGTCGCGGCCAGTTCCCCTTTGTTTACCCACTGCACTCCCTCGTTCGGAAGGCCGTCGACGCCGATGAACAGAATATTCTTCTCGCGACCAGCATCTTTCGCAGCAAGATAGGCGCCATATGCCATGGGGTCATTGTGGCCGTAGACGAGCGTTATATCCTCATGATTTCTCAGGGCAGTCGCCATAATGTTATATGCCTGATCCTGCTTCCAGTCTCCCGATTGCTTGTCGAGCAGGTATTTGATGCCAGGCTCAGCGTCGGTGTACTTGTGAAATCCGTTGCTGCGATCGTGGCTGGCCTGGGTGCCCAGGCCGCCCCAGATTTCGACCACGGTACCCGTGGCCTTTCCTTTTCCGCCAAGCAACTCGACCGCATATTTTCCGGCGGCTTCACCGATGACAACATTGTCGCCGCCGATCCACTGCGTATACTTCTCGGTATCGACGTTGCGATCAAGTACTATAACCGGGATCCCTGCATCCATGGCTTTCTCGACAACTCCTGTGAGACCAGCCGACTCTTTTGGCGAAATAAGGATTGCATCGACTTCCTGGCGAATAAAATTCTCCACATCCGCTACTTGCTTCTCCGTCTTGTCCTGACCATCCGCCACGAGGAGCTCGACATTGGCATGTTTTTTGGCCTCGGCCTCAAGATCCTTGTTGAACTGAACCCGCCAAGGCTCGACGGTAGTTGTCTGACTAAACCCGATAACGTATTTATCCTTGGCATCTGCAACGGAAATGTTGAACGCAAGCGGCGCTATCAACATTGTCGCCATTGCCCATTTGCCGAATTGCCTGCGAGTTATTGTCATTGTCTCTCTCCCTTTGTTTTATTGATTTCAGTTAATCGTCTGGTCTCCGCGAAATATTGATCGACGCGGACACCTGTTTGTCCGGTGTGTCGCGAGCTTTGAGCTGTGACAAAAAGAACAGCCATCCGCTTGAGCGGCGTTCTTGCAAAAGAACTGCAATGATGATGATCACACCCTTCAAAACCAGCTGGGTGTTGCTGTCTATGTTGTTCAGTTGGAGGATATTACTGAGAAACCCAAAAATAAGAACGCCGACGAGGGTGCCGATCATTGACCCTCGCCCGCCCATGAGGCTCGTTCCGCCGATTACAACGGCGGCGATAGCATCGAGTTCGAGTCCCATCCCTGCATCCGGCTTTCCCTGCCGGTATTGCGCGACATAAAGGATGCCGGCGAGAGCCGCCAGATAGCCTGAGATTGCATATACTGTTATTTTTACACGCCAGACCGGTACACCAGCCAATCGAGCGGCTTCCTCATTGCCGCCGATAGCATAGATATAGCGTCCGAATTTGGTGAATTTCAGGATTACCCAGAACAGGAGGATGATGCCGGCGAAGATGACACCGGGCACTGGAATTATACCGAAGATCAGCGAGCGCAGAGCCTCGAAGTCTGCCGTGGCATTGCTCCCGGTGTAAACGGGCCAGACGGCTGTGTTCTGGCCTGCGGTCAGCCGTGCGATACCCAAGCCAGCAACCATCATTGCCAAAGTGACGATGAAAGGCTGCAACCGGCCGCCGACGATAATCAAGCCATTGATGGTGCCAAGCATGAACCCGACCGCAGGCACCACAAGAAGCACCAGAAGCACACCGGCTTTTCCGTCAGAGGACAGCGAAACGCCCAGCCCCAGGACAAGAGCAGTGAGGGCGGCAATGGTCAGCATCAGTCTTTGCGCCGAAGGCGAGTTTATTGCAGCACCCACTGTAACTCTTCGCTGCAGCTTCACGCCAAGGGTAAGTACGCCAAACATCACTAGAAAACCCAGGAGGAAAATAGCGGGGACGCCGAGCAGATAGGCGGAAGACCAACCTTCATTGGTCAAGAGCATGGCACAGACAACCGACCCCAATGCCAGCACCGAGCCGACCGAGAGATCGATCCCGGCAATGAGAATGACCAGCGTCATTCCCACGGCCGTGATGCCCGTAACCGAGATTTGTCTGAACACATCTGAAAGATTTCCGAACGACAAGAAGATGTTGTTGCCTTTTGATGAGACGGGAGAGGAAATCACGCCCACCAAAAAGAGCAGTGCCAAGCCCCAGTAGAGCTTTGTGGACTTGAGGACGCTTTTCAATCGTTCCGTTGTGTTTGATGATCGTACGATGTGCTCGCCTGTGCCCGTCATGCAGCCTCCCCGGTGAGGGCGGTTCCCAACGGTGTCGCAAGCTCCATTACCCGTTCTTCCGAGAACTCCTCGCTTTCGATGATTCCTGCGGCCCTGCCCTCGCACATCACCAATATGCGATTCGACAGCGCCAGCAGTTCTGGCAGCTCAGAACTGACCATGACAATAGCGACCCCTGACCGAACAAGCTTGCGCAGAAGGTCGTAGATCTCATCCTTCGCGCCGACGTCGATACCGCGTGTCGGCTCATCAAGCAGAACCACGTTGGGCTTCGTCTCGAGCCATTTACCGAGAACAATCTTTTGCTGATTTCCGCCACTGAGTTCGTCTATAGGCTGTTCCGGACCTTGGCACCGAACGCGCATGGCTTTGATCGTCCGGCTGGCAACTGCATTTTCGCGTCGTCGTGTTAACCATCCCAACGGAGCAATCCAGGGCAGTGAAGGCAGTACAGCGTTTGCCCGTATATCCGCGTTCATCAAAAGACCTGTACCCTTGCGATCCTCGGTGAGGAACGCGATCCCCCTTGCCACCGACGCGCGCGGTGTAAGCGATTGAGCGTCATAACTCACTCCAGCCCGCTGGACCCAACCTCTCCGCTTGCCAATCGCAGCTCCGAATATGAGCTCCAGAACTTCGGTTCGGCCAGAACCGAGAAGTCCGCCGATACCCAGTATCTCACCTGCGTGGAGATCAAAGCTCACGCTATCGACGACGTTGTGAAGGCGGCCACGCGAATTCGGCCGTTGAAGGGCAAGATTCCTGACGGACAAAACAACTGGATTGCCGGAAACCGATGCATTTTTTTCCTGGTTTTTCAGTTCACGACCAACCATCATCCGGATGACGTCCCGCTCACTGATGTCCTTCGCACGCTGCGTTGCGATGAATTTTCCGTCGCGCAGGACCGTGATTTTGTCCGCCAGAGAAAATACTTCGCTCATGCGATGAGAAATGTAGACGATCGCCACTCCATTGCGTGCCAACGCACGCACGAAGCTCGCGAGGCGCTGTGCCTCTGCTTCCGACAAGGCAGACGTAGGTTCGTCGAGCACCAGCACATCCGCGTCAAGCGAAAGCGCGCGCGCTATCTCGACGAGTTGCTGCTCTCCAACCCGCAGATTTTCGACATCCGCGCGTGGATCGATGTCGATCCCGAACCTGGCGAGAATTTCTGCGCTTCGTGCCTGTATTTCCGCATAATTGATGAACACGCCAGCCTTGAGCGGTTCCCGTCCTAAAAAAATGTTTTCCGAAACGCTCAGACTCGGGATGAGATTGAGCTCTTGGTGAATGATGGCGATGCCATTGCGTTCCGCTTCTTTTGGAGTAGCGAAATCGACCTCGCGTCCGCGGACTGTCATGTGCCCGCCGCTTCGGCGATGAACGCCGCTCAAGACCTTCACCAAGGTCGACTTACCAGCGCCATTCTCGCCCATAATCGCGTGAATCTCGCCGGTATAGATGTCAAGGTCGATGCTACGCAAGGCAATGACATGAGCGAAGGACTTACTGATCCCGCGCAACGTAACAATTGGGGATGGGCTCTCCAAAATGCTCCTCCCAAAACATTCTTTCAAGTCGGTATGTAACATGTTAGATGTTATTGGAGCAGAGTCAAATATTTTACTTTATGATCTTCAGACGTCGCGACGCAGCGATAGTGGGAGTTACGAGTTGCAGCTTCGTTTGCCGAATAGGGATTTCAAGGAACAAAAGGTCGTCTCGGTCACGCGGAAAGATCAGGTTTATTCTATCCTGCGGCAGGCAATCATATCCTCGCAACTCGCTCCGGGAGAAGCGATCCGAAAAGAACTCGTCGCTGCACAATTGGGCGTGTCCCGCACTCCTGTAAGTGACGCAATCAACAGGCTCGCAGACGAAGGTCTCGTCGAAATATATCCGCAGACTGGTACATTCGTCGCGCGGTTATGGCTCGACAAGATAGAAACGGCGCAGTTCGTGCGCGTTGCACTCGAAACGGCTGCGATCCGGCGGACCGCCGAGCGGGCGAATCCCGAAGCGCTTGGTCGTTTTCGCCAGAATCTCGAGGACCAGCGCAAGGCCGCGAACAGCCGAGACTTCGAGCAGTTCTACGAACTGGATGAAGCACTGCATGATCTTATTTGTGACGCCGCAGGTTTGGTCGGTCTGCGTGAAATCGCTTCGAAGGAGCGCAGCCAGATTGATCGGGTCAGAAGGCTCCTCCTCCATTATGAAGCGCGTATGGTCGAGACTTTGGCGGAACACGAGGCAATCATATCCGCCATCGCCGATAAGGACGCCGACAGGGCGGCGGCAACCATGGAAGCGCATATCGCCCAAATGGGCAAAATGCTTTTGCATCTTAAGATCAAACGTCCGGAACTGTTTGGAAGCTAGCCGTGCAGATTGCGCGAGATCGCGGGCCCGACCATCAGATTTTTGAAAGTCGCTTCGAAACCGCCTCGTTCAGGCGAGCACGCCATGATACCCACCGAGGCTTGGTCTGACAAAAACGGCGCGAGACGGGCGAGTTGCCATGCTGCACCATTTATCGAGAACTGAACCCGAACTGCATCGCCGTGGCGCGTCAATCGAACGCCAATCGCATCGGCCGTACTCGAACCATGGAGTGGGATCACAGACCAGTCCGACGTGCCATTTGTCACGACAACGCTGAAATGCATCAGCCCATCTGTATATTCGACGCCAGTCTTGATCCAATGCCTTTGGTCGATGCGCAGCATCAGGCCGGCTTGATCATAAAGCTGTTGGTACTCTCCGCGGACAATAACACTTGCGGTGAAATCTCCACTGACCGGGGTCAGATAGGCGTGGCCGCTATCGCGCTGAAACCCATAGAACGTTTGCTGCCAGAAGTCGGTGTTTTCCCTGGTTACGAGGCTGAGTTGGGTGGCAGTTCCGCTGAACGCTGCAGGTTCGTTCAACCACTTGAATATGTTGCCCATGAGCACTCCGATCCTCTAAGTTCCTTCGAAGACATGCGCCTCGCCGAGTACACATATTTGAACGTGGCTTCCAATCGGCGGTAGGTTAACACTTGCCGTCCTGATTACCAGTGCAGGCTTGGTTGAGCCATCGTGAATATCACCGGTCAGTCTGATCGTGATGGAGCATGACGCGCCGCCAAATTCTATCCGGGTGATGTAACCCGAGCGGCGATCAGGATCATCGGGAGCGTTGGGCGAAACCGGTGAAAGTACGACCTGTTCCGGCCGCAGCATGATCTTCGCGGTACCGATACGCGCAGAGTCAATCTTGACGCGTCCCAACGCACAACTTGCCAAACCTTCGCTGAACTCGGCATCCAATATTATCGCGTCTCCCAGGAAACGCGCAGTGTATGGATCGTTTGGACTCAGGTAGAGGGTGCGCGGCGAGCCAATTTGCAGAAGCTTCCCATCGCGCAATACCGCGACCTGGTCGGCAAAGGAGAGCGCTTCGGCCTGGTCGTGTGTTACCAGCAACGTCGTAATTTTCTGGGCGTTGAGAACCTCGGCTACGGAGGTGCGGATGCCTTCGCGTAGGCCTGCGTCGAGGGCGGAAAACGGCTCGTCCAACAACATCAGTTTTGGCTGTCTCGCCAGCGCGCGGGCAAGTGCCACTCGCTGCTGCTGCCCTCCCGACAATTCGTGCGGGCGTCGGTCCCGCATTGATCTTGCCAATTCAACCAGATCCATAAGGGCTGATATTCGCTCAGTGCGTTGCGGAATGTTCCGGTCCAATCCGAAGCCGATATTGTCTCCAACAGTCAGGTGCGGAAACAAGGCGCCATGCTGCGCCACAATGCCTATGCCGCGGCGGTGGGCAGGCACGACCGCAGCTCCGTCCGCAAGGAACTTCCCATCCAGCACGACTGTACCAGAGTCGGGAACTTCGAATCCCGCAATCAAGCGCAGCAGAGTGGTCTTGCCTGAGCCGGAGTGCCCCACGATAGCGGTACGGCACCCTGAGGGCACATCGATAGTCACGTCCTCGAGAGCAACCACTTTGCCGTAACGCTTGTTGATGCCAGTGACGGTCAGAAAGGTCATCGTCCACTCAGTCTTCTGGATTGCGCATAAAGCAGAAGCGTCATGGGCAGTGAGAGCAACACCATCATGAGGGCATATGGTGCAGCACCAACATAGTCAATCTCACTGGTGAGCGACCAGAACTGCATGGCAAGCGTTCGCGTACCGTTTGGTGCCAGCATCAGTGTTGCCGTCAGTTCGTTGGTTATTCCGAGACCAACCAGCGCCATACTGACCGCAACGCCCGGGGCGGCGAGGCGCATGGTAATATGCATGACTGCTTGCGCAGGTGATCGCCCAAGTGCCACGGCCGCTTGCTCAAGCTCGATCGGAACTTGCGCGATACTCGCGCGCAAACCAACGAGCGATCTCGGAAGAAATAGCAGGGCATACGCGAACAACAATGTGAATATCGTCTGATAAAGAGGAAGTGCGACGCGAACGGTCACAGTCACCAGCGCCAGTGCAACCACTACTCCCGGCAAGGATCCGACGTAGTAATGGCACGCCTCCATAATCCGTTGAAAGCGACCTGGAGCCCGCACGGACAGCCACGCCATCGGCACGGAAATGATGGTGGTAAGGAGAGCGCCTGATAGAGCAAATATAATCGTTTGACCGAGAGCTGTGCCGATTGAATCCAGACGCCAACTGTCGAAGCCGCCGATAATCAACCACCGGGCGAGAGTGATAAACGGGACCCCGAGAGATAAACCGGCCGTGGCGAAGACGATCAGAAACGCCGGCAATGTCAGCACTCCCAATTTCTGTTTGAAGGGATCACGTGCGGCACCCGAGCCGACCCTCGCATATCGTTCATTGCCGCGCAGGAGCGCCTCGATACCCAGCAAACCGAAACAACACACAACCAGCACGCCTCCCAGCATATTCGCAGCAGGCCCGTTAAATGCGGACTGAAACTGATCTACGATAGCCGTGGTGAAAGTATCGAACCTTATCATCACGTAGAGGCCGTACTCAGCGAGCAGGTGCAGGCCGACGAGGAGCGATCCTCCGCAGATTGCGAGGCGGAGTTGCGGTAGGACTGCAAAAAAGAAAACACGCCAAGGGCCATTGCCGAGGGAAGCTGCGGCGTCCTCCATCGCCGGATCCAGCCGGCGGAGCTGAGCCGAGACCGGCAGGTACAAAAATGGGAAATAAGCCAGCACCGAAACGAGCACGCCGCCAAGAAGACCGTGCAGGCCAGGGATCAGGCTAACCCAGGCATAGCTGTGTACGAAGGCGGGTACCGCGAGTGGCGCTACTGCAAACCAGGACCAGATGCGTGCACCTGGGAGATCGGTGCGCTCCGTTAGCCACGCAAGGGTCACGGCAAGGATGATGGAAATTGGAATCGCGACTGCAAGCAACATCGCGGTGTTGATCAGAAGCTCGCCGACGCGTGGTCGAAAAATGAGTGCCGATGCGGTTTCCCAGCCCGTCTGAATGCCGATCCAGATGACGAACCCAACAGGCAGGAGCGAGAAGAGCGAAACGATCCCTGCCGCGAGGATCGCAGGTGCGTTCGAAATCCTGCGTCGTCGCAAGAGTGCGGCGGGTGCTTGAAGGTGTTCGCCGGGCTCGTAAACTGACTGGCTTGGCGGCAATGTAAATTGCTCTCATTACTGCAGCCAGCGTTAGTCAAGGACTGCACGCGTTGCTGCCTCGAATTGAGCAACGTCCCCGATGAAACACCGGGGACGTTGCTGGCGAACTTGTTGGTCCGACCGCGTGTTGCGGCTAGAGCAAACCAGCTTTGGTCATCAGGTCGGTGACCTTTTTGCTGTCGAGTTTCGACGGGTCCACCTTGGGGGCCTGCAGATCAGCAAGTGGCACCAGCTTCGGATTCGACTCTGCACCCTCACCTACTGCATATTCGAAGGATGTACCATCGCGTAGGACCTCCTGGCCGCCCTTGCCCGTAACCCACTTCAGGAATGCCTGGGCCTGCTCCTTGTGCTTGCTGGAAGCCAGGACGCCGCCGCCGGAGACACTGACGAAGGCACCAGGATCTTCGTTCTTGAAGTAGTGCGTAGCGATGTTCTTGCTGTTTTCACCCGTCTTGGCCTGATCACCAAAGTAATAATAATGATAGATAACAGCGCCTTCGACCTGACCGGCATTAACGGCTTTCATTGCGGTACTGTTGCCTTTATAGGCGGTGAAGTTTTCCTTCATTGCCTTCAGCCATGCAGCCGTAGCCTCTTCGCCCTTTAGCTGGAGAAGGGCACCGACGATTGCCTGGAAGTCAGCACCGGACGGTGACGCCGCCCAGCGGCCCTTCCAGCTGGGATCTGCGAGATCCAGTAAAGACTTCGGGAGCTTGTCCTCTGTCAGCTTGGTCTTGTCGTAGACAAAAACGGTGGAGCGGGCTGCGATACCTACCCAATGACCGTTGGCAGGACGATATTTCTCTGGCACCTGTGCAAGAATATCCGCGTTCAAAGGCTCGAACAGGTTAGCGGTGTCAACGAGCGCCATGCCCGGTGAATTCTCGGTCAAGTAGACATCCGCAGGAGAAGCCGCCCCTTCCTGGACAATCTGGTTGGCGAACTCCATGTCACCGCCATGGCGCAGGGTCACCTTGATTCCCGTTTCCTTGGTGAAGCCCGCTGCCCAGGCCTCGGTCAGGCTTTCGTGCTGTGCGTTGTAGACAACAATACCTTCTGACTCACTCTGTGCTGTTGCCAGCATTGTTGAGCCCGCAAGACCGGCGGCAAAAGCCACAACTCCAGCCAGGGATGATATAGAGAACTTCATGGCGACCTCCGTTGACATGCGGCTTGAACAGCGGCACTCACATCCGATAACCATTTATGATGAAAACTGTCAACTTCATACTCGCTGACAAACAAATTGGAACATTGTGCATGCTTGCGCTCTACTTCCGGTTGCCGCGCGGCCTCAGTGCCAACCGCTGTCACGGAGCTTTCACATATCACCCCGCCAAACGGCCCCTTGTCAGATATGCGGTCAGCGACAACCCGACGAGCCCCTCACCTGAAATGCGCCATAACGCAAGCGCACCTTATTGCGGCAGCCTGGCAACACTGCTGTTCTGGTAAACGGGGCGGCGTCAGACCGGCTGGAGCCGTGTGCTGGCGAGGCTTGACGCCAAAGATCTAGCGTTCAAGCCCGTATGCAGCCTGCACATGTTCATGTGATGAACGTCACTTCGATTGCCTTGTCGAAACTGCGTCCATCAGCTTGCCGGCAAGTATATCGTACTTCTCGTCGTAGTGATGATCGCCCGGAAGTTCGATTTTCTGAACCCCCGATAGCACCGCAGCCGTGCAGGCCGTGTCGTCCTCGTCCGAGCCGTAAACGCACACTACCTTTTCCTTCGGGAGTTTGGCCACGGCAGGCGCCACCTCATTATCGCCGCCGAGTCCCAGCCAGGCGCCGACAGAGACTTGGAATGGCGTGGTTTCCTCCGTACCAATCAAGCCGACAAGACTGATCTTATCCTGCAACTGCTTCGACAGAAACGGCCAGGAAAAAGGTATCGTATTGGCACCGAACGAGTAGCCAAGCAGCACGACCGGCAGGTTGCCGGAAGGGTCGGCCTTGGCGACGATCCTTGTTATGTCCTTGGCGATATCCTCGGGTTTGCGCAGAGACCAGAAATAGCGCAGCGAATCCACGCCGACGACGTGAACGCTCTCTTTCGAGATTATATCGCCGACCGATTTGTCGATATCGCGCCAGCCGCCGTCTCCCGAAAAGAAAATGGCAAGGTATTTCGCTGGCCCATTGACCGCGGGAATATCGATGATCGGCAGCGCTTCCGCAGAAGCGTCTTCTTTGGCGATATCGGTTGCAGCATCCGCTGCCATCACCAGCCGTTCGTTCTTGCTCGCGCCTATTTTCTCCTGCGCCAGAAAGAAGCCGGCGCTCGGTGGACCTTTCGGGTCAGCATCCGGTTTATCCCGAACGATGGTCGCCGGATTAGGCAGATCAGCGTCATAGGAATAGCTGAACCCCTCGCCCGGCACGGCTTCGTAATCTGCACCCTCGCACGACGGCAGCTTTGTCTTGAGAGCAACCGATGGATCGACAACGACCGCACCGGCTAGCGTGGCGGCGGGAGCATCTGCCATCGACGCGTAAGCCATGACACCACCCTCGCCGATGCCGACAACCACCGGATGCATGTACGTTTCAACGGCGACCCGGCGCTGCGCTTCCTTCGCTATGCCTTCAAGATCGGAAACGAAATATGTGCAATCGCCCGTATCCTGATCGAGTTCCTTGCGCCACTTCTCCAGATCAACCGTGAGTACCAGAAACTTGCGGTCGACCAGCAACTTGGTCAAGGCTACGTCGTCAGTCGCGAGACCACCTTTTTGCGACACGACTATAGCAATACCCGCAGGCTTACCATCCGGCTGCAACAACGGGATGTCGCTCAGGCGCTCGGACGAGATTAGTACTCGGCCGCCAGACGACCCAAAACCAAGCTGTGGGAAATAGTTAAGCGCAATGGTGAGCCCGGCGCTGACGACGACAAGTGCAAGGATCGCGATAACGTAGGGCTGGCGTAAAAATTTCATCGTTTGAAAACCTCGAAGGGGCTACCGCTCACCAGGTTCGTTGCATCGATCAGCGAACGGGGCGTAGCGAGCCCCGGGGGGCAAATCAGATAGTAGGGCGTCCAATTCGGGCCGAACTTATCCTTGAATGCGCGCAGTCCGTCAAACCGGTAAAACTCAGCGCCCCGGCGATAGATGAATGAACCGATCCGGTTCCATCGAGAGGCAAGATGACTATCGGAGAGGCCAGAAAGCGGGGCAGCGCCCAAATTGAACCAGTGATAGCCTTCATTCTTTGCAGCCATCAGGAGATTGGCGAATAGTCCATCCATGACAACGCTGGACGCATCAGGCACATACCGCATCAGATCGACCGCAATCTCGTGCTTGTCCGCTCCGCGCCACACATTCGCAAAGGCTACGATCACGCCTTCCTTTCGCAACACCGCAATATCGAAGTGCGAAAGGTACGCATTTTCGAAGGAGCCAAGCGAGAAGCGCTTTTCGGAACCGGATTTCATTTCCAGCCAGGCATCGGAGACGGCACGAAGCTCCTCCATAATCTCGGGAGTTTCACCCCTGGAGATGATTTCAAAACTGATCCCCTCTTTTTCCAGGCGCCTCGCAGCATAGCGCAAAGGTTGCCGTTTGGAGCCCTCGAGCGAGAAGTCGCTTAGATCGACTCGCGCGACTTCTCCGAGCTTCAACGCGGTCAGCCCCATGTCGAGGAAAAGCGGCAGTCTTTCTGGTCCGACTCCATAAAAAACCGTTCTTGTCCCGGTACGGTCTGCAAGGCCGCGAAAGGCCCAGGCCAAATCAGCGATCACGTCATCGCTACCGACCGGTTCCCCCATTGAAACCAGGCTTCCACCCGAACGGGCATACATGACAAAGCCCGTTCCCTTGGGATCCAGCAGAAAGCGCTTGTCTCCCAATAGAGCAAGTGCGTCTGAGGCTCTCGGGGATGCGGCAACGATGTCCGGTACCAATTCAGGAATGGGTTGTGCACGCAGTCTGCCTCGGCCAACTCCATTGATGATCGTATTGATCGTTATCGCGGCGAGAAACGTCAGGATAAGTACGGATACGCGCAGGAAGCGCGACGCCTGTGCGTCCCAAGCGAATTCCCACCACAGTTCATTCGCGTACTCGACGTGGCGGTAGGCAAAAAGACCGAGCCATAGGATTGCGAATGCGGTTGTACCGACGCTCGCCAGCCAGCCCCAGGACAGACTGAAATGTTCGCCCAGCGGTTTACGATAAAACGAGTCGCGGAACAGCAAAAGCGTGCCGGCCATCAAGGCGAGCATCAGTGCCTCTTCCCAGGCAAAGGCTTTGGTCAACGCGAAGATGGCGCCAAGGCTGAAGAGGATCAGGGCAACGAACCAAGCACGCCAGAGACGGCGCGCCAGGCCCCGCGCGACGATCAGCAAGGCTAATCCGACGAAGCTAGCGCCAAGATGGGACATCTCCAGAAAAGGCATCGGCAGAATATCGGCAAGCAACTCCAGTCGATGGTGCAGATCCGGGACAACTGCGGAAATCAGCAGAACGATACCGCCAAGGAAGGCAATGCCGGCCGCGAGCGGCGGAATAAGCGGCTCGAACATGCGCACCGCAGATATGGTTGGACCAGCGATGAGATGGCGGCGTCGAAGGACTTCGGATATCACGAAACCTGCTATCGCCATCAAGAATGGGATGAGGGTGTAGATGACGCGGTATGCAACAAGCGCCGCTATGGCGTCCGGATTTTGCCCAAGCCCCAGACCCGCGACAATGGTTGCTTCGAAAGCACCAATCCCGCCGGGCGCGTGGCTGATGATACCAAGAGCGACCGCGACGACGTAAACGAGGGCAAACGCTGGAATACTATTCACAGATCCAGCTGGAAGCAGGACGTAGAGTGTTGCAGCAGCGGCCGCTACGTCGACCAGTCCAGCCAGGATTTGCAGAAATGCACCTTGGGAAGAAGGCAAGCGAACAGACAGTTTGCCGATCCGGAGTGTCCGTTCGCGCCGGGAAAGCCACAACAGGAGTCCGGCCACAGCAACCAGAACCATTATCCCGATCACCTGGTCTACAACCGGTCCGAATGACACCACCCAGGGGATTCTCGAGGGATCGATGACGAGCGCGATCGCGATCAGGATGGTGAACGCAAACCAGATCGCCATCCAGGATGTGCCGATGATACGGCCAATATCGGCAATATCGATGCCTTCGGCAGCGTAGACGCGGTATCGCAGCGCGCCACCGGTCAAAAGGGAGAACCCCAGCGCATTGGAAATCGCGTACCCGGCGCCGCCCGCCATGGCGGAGATATGATACGGAACCCGTCCGGGGGCGATTGTTTCCACGGCAACCACATCATAGAGCGCAACGGCCGCGAAGCTTACGAATGTAAAGAACAATGCGATCAGCAGAACACTGCTTGGGATCGCATGAATCGATCGCTTTACATCGTGGATCGAAATGCCGCTGGAAAGGTGGTCAAGAACCAGTAGACCGAGGATCGCGACGGCAATACCAAAAGCTGCAAACAAGGCCGATCGTGTCTTCTTGCCCCAAGGCAATCTCGATCGCGCGCGAGCTTCGATCCTTTGGACCTGTTTGTCATTGCCAGGGGAAGACGCCATGAGGTATTCCGGATCCAGAGACGGATAGAAACAATCCCGACTTCACCATGGAATCGGGATCGCGTCACTAGCCCTGTGATAGTGGCGGGATTGCGCCAAGCGCAATGGCAAAATCAAGATAAGGAAACGAAAATCCGTTTCCTGACATGGTTCGGTGGAAAACGTTTCCTGTCAGGGCCGATCGAGCGCCAATCGGCGATAGCTGCCCGGCGCTCTGACGCGCCCTATCGCGGTGCGCGGCGGTGCTACGCCGATGCTGTTCGCGATTGCCGTTGCCACCGAATTGCTATTCTGGACGAGAAACGAATAACGCAGCCCTGAATGCCGGATCTGTTCGGCAACGTCGACCGCAGCGCGCCAGCGATCGGCAATGGAGGCATAATTGCCTTCGAGCAGCAGGGTCGTACGCGAAGTTGGGCGGGTATAGAACTCGGGCCGATAAATCAGGTCGCGATCGGCATAGTCGGTAACCACCGCGGTCAGCGGTCCCAGGATCGCACAATAATTGAAACTGCCGTCGGCATTCGCCGCACCACCATTGATCTCATATAGAGGCCGACCTTTTTCGTCGGTCCAGACGACAAAGTTGTGACTGGCAATACCCGCGAAACGCGGGATCGGGTAAGAGCCGAAAAGGATGCGATGTCTCATGAGACGCTAACTTGGATGACAAGATTATGACTATCTGCTGTCCTAGATAAAACATTTATTGTCAAAGGCAACAGCCGGATTCACATCAATAATGCCGGGAAATTATATTTAGCCGGCGTTAGCCGGTCGAAGAGGTTCGATGCACTAATAATATCGCCCGAAAAAGCGGGCGCTTGGTTCATTTGTTTCATCAATGGCAAATACGACCGCCTGATCACGTCGGAAGCACGCTCAATATTTATTTTCGAGATCATGAAAATAGCGGGTGTCCTGGTCCTAGTTCGTCGGCGAAGCACCTGTATTGATAAGCCCATCACGTATTTCAGCGATCCCGCACCCCGCAATGAAGGCTTGAAACAGGCTCATCCCCTATGCGTTTTTAGATTCGCCCTGGTAAATTCAATGTCCATCTTCTCAATCTGCGTCTTACAGGTTAGATAGTTTTAAGGATCAGTCGCTCTGCCGATGCGGCTTATATTTGTAGCGGCACAAAGCCATAGAGAGAATCCCGCCCAACCATGCACCAGAGGCTTGCCTGGCAAAGCTCATTGACCGTCTGTGACAGCGACGAGTTGCTCCTGGATCATGTGCAAAAGGCCAGCTTTCGCTACTTCTGGGATGGCGCGCATCCGCCAAGTGGGCTCTCGCGCGACCGGTCTGGCCGAACCTCTGATCCAAGTAACGATCTTGTCGCCATTGGAGGGTCCGGTTTCGGATTCATGGCGATCCTCGTGGCGATCGAGCGCGGCTGGATCACACGCAATGATGCCTTGGATCGCTTTGACAGGATGCTGTCGACGCTTGAACGTACGACACGCTACCGCGGCGTCTTCCCGCACTTCATAAATGGAGTAGATGGCAGGACCGTGCCGTTCAACCGTGTCGACGATGGCGGAGATCTGGTAGAAACGTCACTCCTTGTTCAGGGACTGATTTGCGTCCGGCAGTATCTTTTGCCCTCGAGTACTGTCGAAGCTGCCCTTCGGACGCGGATCGATCAGATCTGGCGTTCTGTCCAGTGGAATTCCCATGTGAAAGCCAGTGAAAAAGTTCTCTACTGGCACCGCAGTCCGAAACATGACTGGCTGCGCAATGTACCCATTCGGGGCTGGAATGAGGCGTTGATAACCTACATATTGGCTGCCGCATCCCCCGACCACGCTATCGATGCCGAGATTTATCATCAAGGCTTTGCGGGGAATGGTGCTTTTCTTAATGGTCGGACATATTACGGCGTAACGCTGCCTCTCGGTCCGGACTACGGCGGTCCCTTGTTCTTCGCCCACTATTCATTCTGTGGTTTGGATCCACGCGGCCTCAAGGATCAGTATGCCGACTACTGGCTGCAAAACTGCAGCCATGCCCGAATCAACTACCTGCACAGCGTCCACAATCCCCATGACCAGGTCGGCTACAATGAACATTGCTGGGGCCTGACTTCCAGTCACGGCCCTGGAGGCTACAAGGTAAGTTCGCCCATTTCAGATTTTGGTCTCATTGCGCCCACAGCCGCGCTCAGCAGCCTTCCCTATCTGCCTGAGGAGACATTGCGCGCCTTGCGCTACTTCGCGACGCTTCCACAAAGCAAGATGTATGGCAGGTTTGGCTTCATCGATGCCTTTTCATCGGCGCGTAACTGGTTCGCGAGGACCTATCTCGCCATCAATCAGGGCCCGGTCGTCGCCATGATTGAAAACTATCGAAGCGGCTTGTTGTGGCAGCTATTCATGAGCGCGCCTGAACTACAGCATGCGCTGCGAATCCTTGGTTTCACCAGTCCTCACATCCGGGTACTACAGGAACAAAATTGCACCTGAGGCATTGCGCCTCACGGGGCGATGAATCATGTCTGGTCTACTGAAGCCTCCAACCAAGGATCTGATATGAAAGTCCATGCCGTTTTCAATCGCGATGGCGGTACGTTTCGAACCATGGACATGAAATTGTTCGCGGAGACCGCCAAAGAGATTTTCGAAAAGCATGGCCATACTTTTGAAAGCGAGATCGTAGCCGGGAAGAGTATCGTCAAGGCGCTTCAGAAGGTTGCGGGCGAGACCGGAGAACACGTTCTGATGGCGGGGGGTGGAGATGGCACCATCTCCGCCGCCGCTGACGTGGCGTGGAAAGCCAACGTGCCGCTAGCTATCTTGCCTGCCGGAACGATGAACCTGTTCGCACGCGCTTTGAAAATCCCTCTGGATTTGAACTTAGCACTGGAGAGCCTCGCGGCTGGGGAAATAAAATCCGTAGACATTTCCACCGCAAATGCCGAGAGCTTCGTTCACCAGTTTTCGATCGGCTTTCAGCCGCAGATGATTAAATTCCGCAATACTCTGGAGTACAGCTCGCGTTGGGGCAAGCAGCTTGCGAGCCTGCGTGCATTTGCGAAAGCGGTGAGCAACCCGCCGCGTTTTGCCGTACGCATGGTAGTCGACGGGACGGCAACCGAGCGAACGGTCTCGGCTGTCTCGGTTGCGAATAATCCGTATGGGCAGGGTATGCTGCCGATACCGGACTCTGTCGATCATGGTGAATTGGGCATTTATATCGCCGGCCGCCTGACACCGATCGGGCTTATAAAGCTGGCCTTCAATGTTCTGACTGGATCATGGCGGCGCAATCCCGACGTCGAGGAATTTCTTGCAAAAGAAGTCGAGCTGCATTTTCCGCACCTCCGGCGAAGCGCAAAAGCGACCATCGATGGCGAATTGGTGCCTTTGCCCAAGGACGTGAAGATTGCGATACATGCCGGCGAACTGAAAGTACTCGTTCCACCAGATCAGCCATAAAAAACGGCGCAATGTTCATCGCGCCGTTCGGATGAACTCTGTCGTGCAATCAGCTGCTTTTCTTGGCTTTCTTGGGTGCGGGTGCCGTTTGGCCAGCGGCTTTTTTGGCCGCGGCCTCTTCGGCAGCAAGCTGGTCCGCACTTTTCGGCATCGTATCGACGACCGAACGGACTTTTCCTTTGTCGGTGACCGTGCACATAGCGTCGCGGATGTCGACCTTGAGGCGAACGTGATTGATTCCGCCGCCAACAGCCTCAGAATCCACAGCCTTGATGTTACTTTCACCCATGAAATATTTGGAGGAAGCGGCCGCAATGCAGGGTTCCGCCAAGGCAGCGTTCACGGGAGGCCGTATGGGCGCAAATGTCGGCATGGTCGGCATCAGGCTTGGCGCGCCGGTCGTAGAACATGCGGCTAGCGGAACAAGGACTACCAAGGGAGCAATCCGACTCATTAGAATTGGCAAGCGCATCGTTCTCTCCGAAAAGTTCTCATCGCATGAAGGGATATGGGCCGGAAACTATTCGGTTTTCACCATTTGTCTAGTGGCACAACTGCCACAATGGGACTTTATTGCCACAAGTGCGAGCAAGCTGTCAGGGCGCGACTGACAGCATCCAGTTCAGCACTTCCCGCCAGTCGGTCATTCGGATCGGAGTACCATGATTGCCGCCCTCGAAGCGGTGAAACCGCACCGGATAACCCGGCGCTGAAGTGCGGATATTTTCATAGAATGCATGCTGTTTGTCGACGGAAAAAACCGGATCACGGCTGCCATGGCCGAAAAAGACCGGTACACGGCGCTTGAACGTCGGAGATCCAATGAAGTGTTCGTCCCACAGGGACCCGAGAATTATCAGGCCAGAGATTTTACGCGACGTTTCGGCATCCTGTGCCAGCTTCCAACACAGCGCTCCTCCCATCGAGCCACAGGCAACAAACAGCTTGGCTTGCGGCGACTGCGCCTTGAAATAATCTATCACACCCGCAACTTCGTTCTCACCCTTGTCGCCGAAGTCAGTGAACTCTGGCGTGATATAGAGCCCTCCACTGCGAACCATGAGATTTTTCAAGCGGTTGAAGTTACCTCCGAAGGTGAAATCGTTCATGCCTTGCTGACGATTGCCACCTTGCCCGTGCAGATAGATTGTGATCACAGAGGCGCCCGATAGTTTGCCAGCCGCAATCAGCTTTGTCGAACCTCCATCCGTCCTGACGACAAGGTCCTTCTGGGAACGTTTTGGCTGCAGCGAAATGTAATTCTGTTTGACGCGCCGTTCCGGTACTTGGTCGCGACCATTGATATCCCGCATCTCATTGTAGTCGAGGACGACGTAATCACCTCCGTCGCTAGTCTTCAGGATCCCTGGATAAGCAAAGAGATCGTCCTTGTAAGGTTCCAGCTGCAATGCTGACGCGGGTGCGCCGAGAAATGCGAGAGCCAGCACTGCGAAGATAAACGATCTGATCAAGCGACGTTCCTATTGGATGGGCTCTGCGATTGTGCCACCGGCTCGATGCAGCATGTCAGGCGTATCGACGTCAAGCGCGGCCGCATCGCCAAGCTCCACGTCGATCACCGGGATATCGCCGCTCTCGATCAAATGGCGTGCACCGACATCGCCTGACAGCGTGAACACTTCGTCGAATATGACTCTCGGCAGGATCACGGGATTGCCACGCTTGCCCTCGAAAGTCGCCCTCACAACCGATTGACCGCCGGAATCCTGAAAACGCCTGATCATCATCTGCAAGTCAATGGCGGAGAGTGCTGGCATGTCGGCCAGGAGCATCATCACACCAGCAGCCGACGCCGGTACGTTGCTGATTGCTGTCTGCAGCGAGGATGCGAGCCCGCTGGCATAATGCTTGTTTAGCGCGATCACGACATTGAGCCCGTCCAGGGACGCGCTGCATTGCTCGGCCATATGACCGAGCACGGCAATAACGGGACGCCCACCCGCCTCGATTGCTGTCAATGCCGAGCGCCTTATCAGCGGGACATTATCGAAGGTGGCAAGCAATTTGTTCGCTCCCATCATACGCGTCGATTGACCGGCGGCGAGCAGCGCAATGGCAACATTGGCACGCGCAGTGGCCGGGCGTGGGTCGCGTGGCTGCGGACGGGATGGTATTTCCATCAACAGACCTCCGACGCCCATGCCGACTATGTCTGCCCTCGTTACGGGCAAGTTCGTCATCAGCCGGTCGAGCACCCAATCGAAGCCGTTCTCCTTGGGGCTCCTCGCGCATCCCGGAGCACCAACTACCGGTTTTCCGTCAAGTTCGCCAAGAATCAGCAGATTACCTGGGTCCACAGGCATGCCGATGTGATGGATCGCTCCGCCTGCCTCCTTGATTGCCGCGGGTACGATATCGTCCTGATCAACTACCGCGGAGGCTCCGAACACGACCACGAAGTCGTTCGACTTTTGCAATTCGCGTATGGCTTCGGCAAGCGGCTTCCTGGCGTGCGGCGGCCGCAGTTCGGATGTCATGACACCATGGTTGGCCGCGATGCGCGTTTCGATGACGCGCCGCGTCTTGTCGAGGACACTTGTCTTGACCGACGGCAATGTCGTCTGGATCAACCCGATGCGCGAGCCAGCAAAACCGTGAACCTCGAATGCTGTGCGACCAGCCGCCAATTCCGTGATCCTGTCAATTACTGACGACGCAACGGCGAAAGGGATGATCTTGATGGTAGCAACCATCTGCCGATGCGCAACCCTGTCGAAGGCTTTCAGTGTTGCGATCGTCACCGAGGGGTCGACCGCATTGATGGCATTGATCAAGTCAGCGTCGACTGTGAAAAGACCAGCGGTCTCGGCATAGCAGTTGACCCGGCCGGTCATTGCCGGCCCTGCCCGCACGCCGAACCATCGCAATGCTGCAGTTAATCGCGCAGCCGCTTCGTTTTCTTCAACATCGGACTCTTGCAAGCGCGCCGCAATGACGTGCGTTACGTCGGCTGCACCCAATCGCTCGATATCGTTTTCAGTAAGCACGTGGCCCTTTTTCAGCTTCAGGTCACCCGCGTGAGTTGAATGGGCAAGGATTGCCCCGAGCGCATCTTCAAGCGGGACCTCACCGAAAATCATGCTGTTTTTTCCAAGTGCCGGGTAGCTTGCAGACCTCTTGTGCGGAATGTCTTGATCACGTCAGCCATAACCGCAACGGCAATTTCGGCGGGACTTGCTGCACCGATATCGAGCCCGATTGGAGAATGGATCAGCGCGATCTCATCGGTACCAAATCCCATCGCTGCAAGGCGCTCGACGCGCTTTGCGTGGGTCTTGCGACTACCCAACGCACCGATATAGAAGCATCCAGCCTTCAGGGCGCGCTCGAGCGCCTGGTCATCGATTTTCGGGTCATGCGTGACGACGGCAACCGCCGTATAGGGGTCGAGCGGCCGCTTTTCGAGTGCATCCTGCGGCCATTCCGCAAAGAGCTTGACGTCCGGGAATCGGCCCGGTGTGGCAAACGCCGTTCGCGGATCGATAATCTCCACATCGTATCCAGATAGCCTTGCCATCGGAGCAAGAGCCTGGCTGATGTGCACAGCGCCAATCACCACCAGTCGCGGCGGCGGGACGTGCACATTCAGAAAGAACGAGCGGCCATCAACTTCGATGATCGTCGATTTTCCCGACAAGAATGCCCGTTTTACCGCTTCGCCGAGGGCGCCGGCGACGGGATCGCCCTCTTTGATGACCCGATCCCGCCCGTCTCCGATATCGGTCAAGAGCACGGCTGCCCGACGCGCTTGCCGCTCCTTATTGAGTTTCTTCAGACTGTAGGGATCCATATTCAGCCCAGCCGTTCGACATAGACTTTGATACGCCCGCCACAGGACAGACCTACCTGCCAGGCCGTTTCGTCGGCCACACCAAACTCAAGCATGCGAGGCGAGCCGTGGCTGATCACATCCAGGGCTTCGGCAATAACAGAGCCTTCGACGCATCCGCCCGAAACCGAGCCCTCGAAATTACCTGCCTCGTCGATCACAAGGTGGCTACCAACCGGGCGCGGGGCGGAGCCCCAGGTTTCCACGACGGTGGCAATCGCCACATCGCGACCTTCGGCCATCCAGCTTTCGGCAACGAGTAGCGGATCCTGTATTCGTTCAATTGGATTTTGCATCGTGTAACAATACCAGAAACATCAATATCGGTGCAACCAACGCTTAGGATCGTCGCCATTGACTCGCGGTCGGCCGAGCGCCAGGCATAGATCCTCCAGAGCATCCATATTGTGCACCGGACGGAAGTCGTCGACGTAGGGTAGCATAGCCTTTACGCCGCGAGCACGCGGCTCAAATCCTTCGAACCGGAGCAGAGGATTGAGCCAGATCAGCCGGCGGCAGGATTTTGAAAGTCGCTCCATCTCCGCTTCAAGGCCCGTCGTGTCCTCGCGTTCGAGTCCGTCAGTGATGAGCAGCACCACCGCTCCTTGTCCAAGCACACGGCGAGACCAGTTTCGGTTGAATTCTCGCAATGTTTCGCCAATACGTGTGCCACCTGACCAGTCTCGGACAGCACCGGCGCAACGGGCAATCGCATCGTCTGGATCGCGATAACGAAGCGACCTGGTGATATTACTCAGGCGGGTTCCAAAGACGAAACAATGGACCCGGTGGCGTCTCGACATCGAATGCATGAAGTGCAGGAAAATCCGGGTATATTGACTCATGGATCCGGAAATATCAGCAAGCACGACCAGTGGCGGGTGAACATCGCGCCGCAAGCGGAATTTCGGCAAGATGAGATCGCCTCCTGTCCTCAAGCTTGCGCGCATCATCGCTCTTGGATCAATGCGAGCACCCTTGGGATCGCTTCGAAACCGCCTCGTGTGGACCTCATCGACGGGCAGGGTCAGACCATCCATCGCGCGGCGCGCCTGAAACAATTCTTCGGCCGACATCTGGGCGAAGTCCTTCGTTCGCAAAACCTCCTGCCCGGAGAATGTGAAACGTGCGTCCACGTCGATCTCGGGCGGTGGTTCTCCTGGCCGACTCTGGGAACCACTCTTCAAAAAAGCTTCGGCAACGCGAGCTTCGGCAGCTTTCGGCTTCGATCGTTCGCGAGCCATCGCAACGGGTGAAAACATCGCGAGCATTCTCTCGATCAATTCGCGCGAGCGCCAGTAAAGCCGAAATGCCTCGTCGAACGTCGCATGGTCCTCGTGGCGGTTGACCAGAACGCTGTGCAGGGTCCAATAGAAGTCGTCGCGGGAGCCGATACCGCCTGCCAAAACCGCCTCGATCGCGTCGCGGACAGAAGAGGGGCCAACCCGCAAACCCGCCTTGCGCAAAGTCCGGGCAAAGTAGACGATATTGTCGGCGAGGCGGCTTTCCGTTCGGGCGATTTCGTGTGATGAGGCAAACGTTTCCATCTCACGCCATATTCAGTTCCGACTTGACTTCATCAAGTATACGCCGCCCTTCCCCGCTGGAAATCCTGGCGATGTCGTCCTGATATTTGAGCAGAACGCCGATCGTATCGGAAACCGTCTCCGGATCGAGCGCCAGCTTGTCCATCTCGGTCAAAGCTGCGGCCCAATCTATCGTTTCAGCCACTCCCGGCAGCTTGAACAGATCCATATCCCGCAATTTCTGCACATATCGGACGATTTCGTCCGATAGCCTTTCATTGGCTGCCGGAACTTTGCGGCGGACGATCTCAAGCTCCCGCTCAGCAGAGGGGTAGTCCACCCAGTGGTAGAGACACCGGCGCTTCAAAGCGTCGTGAATCTCACGCGTACGATTAGCCGTTATGATAACAACGGGCGGTTCGGCCGCTCGAATAGTGCCAAGTTCCGGGATCGTCACCTGATAATCTGACAGAACTTCAAGCAGGAACGCCTCGAAGGCTTCATCGGTCCGGTCGAGTTCATCGATCAGAAATACCGGTGCTTTGCCTTGCGTGCCCGACAACGCTTGCAAGACAGGCCTGCGAATAAGAAATTTCTCCGAAAAAACATTGCGTTCGATGGCTTTTTTATCAACCTTGCCGCTCGCCTCGTCCAGACGTATCTCGATCATCTGCGCTGCATAGTTCCATTCGTAGACGGCCGAGGAAACGTCGAGCCCCTCGTAGCATTGCAAGCGTATCATCGGCCGATCCAGCGTTGCCGCAAGGACTTTTGCGATTTCGGTCTTGCCGACACCCGCCTCGCCTTCCAGAAACAGCGGTTTCTTCATTCGCAAACTGAGAAAAAGGACCGTCGCCAGCGCCCGATCCGCGACGTAATCCCCCGCTTCGAGCAAGGCCAGGGTTTCTTCGATCGATTGCGGCACTTCGGCCATGCTGTCTCCCGTTGGGCTAATCCCCTGCACCATGATAGGAGCGGTTGAGGTAGATCAATGAGCGGCCCCGATCACCGAAGTTTATAGCGCTCACTTTGCCATAAATTACGTAGTGCGTAGCCACCTCGTGTGATGCGATGATGCGACAATCGAAGCTGGCCAGCGCGTTGGTGAGCACAGGGGCGCCGGTTTGTAGTGTATGCCAGTCGCCAAGCGCAAACCTGTCCTCCTGTGCCAGTTCTCCCTTGCCGGAAAAGGCCTCCGAAAGCGCCTGCTGCTGGAAAGATAGCGTATTGAGAGCAAAAACCCCGTTTTCGATGAACAGATGATTGAACTCATGGTTGCGATTGAGGCACACGAGCATGGTGGCCGGGTTGTCCGAAACTGAACATACTGCCGAAATTGTGACGCCGCGGCGGCCTGCGGGACCATCGGTGGTAAGGATATGAACCGCCTCTGCAAAATGACTCATGGCATTGCGAAATGCGAGCGGCTCTATCTTCTGATCTTTGGCAATTAGCACAATTCTATTTCCATTGTCCGAACCATCACTATCGCAACATTAGTCTCAACCATAGGGGCAGATGACAATTTCCGGTAACTTCCTTTATATAGCGCGAGATTGCGCAGAATGAAGGAAACGGCTACCGAAAACGTGCAACTCGCACGATTAGAAGGAAACGGCAGCATCGCAATGAACCCCATCCTCCACGCCGCCACATCTGTCCTTTGCATCGCTGTTGCAAGTGTCGCACATGCCAACGACGGCATCGGTGTTATCGCGCCGCTTTCAGGTCCCTTTGCGCGCCTGGGAAACCAGGTGGTCGACGGCGCCACGATCGCGGCTGCTACGAACAACGCCAATGGCCAGGTGTCGATCACATCAGCTGATGATCAATGCAATGCTGCAGGCGGCGAGGCGGCGGCCAAGCAGTTGGTCCAGGCGAACGTCCTGCTTGTCGTTGGCTTTCTCTGTGCTGAATCCCTTGAGGCAGCTCTGCCCATCCTCAACCAGAAGGGCATCCCGGTCATCACGCCTGCGATACGGTCGCAAACACTGGCAGAACTGCGCGCCGATCAAGCTTATGCTGTCTTCAGGATCGCGCCGTCTGATCGCAACGAAGCCAATGAAACCGGCGATATCCTCGCGGGGCTCTGGCGTACGCAGCCTTTCGCCATCATCGATGATGGCACAATTTTCGGACGTGAGCTTGCGGCAGGCGTGCGGGCACGTCTCGAGGAAAAAGGCCTGAAGCCGGTCTTCGCCGACACTTATCGTCCCGGGCTCGACAATCAAAATGCTTTGGTCGGTCGTCTGAGGCGTGCAGGCGCCACACAGGTCTTTGTCGGCGGCGAGCGGGACGATGTTGCAGCCATCGGCCGCAGCGCCATCGCGCTAAACTATCCCCTTGTCATTGCCAGCGGCGAGGCTCTTGCCGCCGCAGGAGACGAGCTTGTCGTGGGCACATTGATGATAGCGCCACGCGAGCCGCAGACGCTAGAAAGCGCACGCAATGCCCGTAATGCAATCGAATTGGCCGGAAAGGTTCCTGAAGGCTATACGATACCGGCTTATGCTGCGATCGAAGTAGCCATGCAAGCGCTGGCAAGCGCGCAATCGCAAGCCGGAACCCTGGAAGATGTTCTTCGCAAGAATGTCTTCGAAAGCGCACTCGGCACGATCCAGTTCGATGCTAGAGGCCAGCGCATCGCCGATACCTATCGCTTGCAGAAATTTGACGGAAAGCAGTTCGTTCTGGAGACCAACTGATGGTGAAGGCGGGCCCGCGCAATCTCATAACCGATGTCCCGGGAGTCAGCATAGGAAACGCTTCCGACAGCAAACTCAAGTCCGGCTGTACCGTCATTTTATGCGAAAATCCGGCAACCGCAGCAGTCCAGGTTCTGGGCGGCGCGCCAGGTACGCGCGAAACGGACCTTCTTGAGCCCCACAACACGGTCGAAGCGATCAACGCGCTGGTATTGTCGGGTGGATCGGCGTTCGGCCTGGATTCAGGGTCTGGCGTCCAGGCCGCACTTCGGGAAATGGGCGTCGGTTTTGCGGTTGGAACACAGCGGATACCGATCGTTCCAGGGGCCGTTCTCTTCGACATGCTGAACGGCGGCGACAAGAATTGGGGCCGCTATCCGCCCTATCGTGAGCTTGGCTATGAAGCCGCGCATTCGGCATCGAGCGATTTCAGCCTTGGAACGGCGGGTGCTGGTACAGGCGCGACTGTCAATGGACTGAAGGGAGGGCTCGGCTCCGCTTCGGCCTTGCTGCAAAGTGGAGCGATCATCGGCGCACTCGTCGCAGTTAATGCTCTCGGCATGGTAACGGTTGGACAAAGCCGGCATTTCTGGGCTGCACCCTTTGAAATCGGCGATGAGTTCGGCGGGCTTGGTCTACCGCAGCCTCTCCCCCACGATGCCGTTAAGGTGAAGACGAAATTCAGCGATCCAGAGCGTGACGCCAACACGACCATCGGGGTTATCGCGACTGACCTGATACTCACCAAGGCTCAGACGAAGCGCCTCGCGATCGCCGCTCACGATGGTTACGCCCGGGCGATCTGGCCCGCGCACACGCCCTTTGACGGCGACCTCGTTTTCGCTATCGCGACTGGCTCTAGCGGCAAAGTCCCTGAACTGACTGAATTTATTGACCTTTGCGCCACGGCTGCCTCCACGATGGCGCGCGCCGTTGCACGAGGTGTCCATGCCGCCGCGCCCGCTGACAATGATGCTGTCCCGGTCTGGAGTTCGCTCCGCTGAACAGTTTCCATTGTGCGATACTGGCGCGCATGATAACCGGCGCCTACAACTTTCTACCGGAGACAGTATATGAGCAGACCGCTCGTCATTTCCCCTTCCATCCTGGCCTCCGACTTCTCAAAGCTTGGCTCGGAAGTAAACGCGGTGTTGCAGGCAGGAGCAGACTGGATCCACATCGATGTGATGGACGGGCATTTTGTCCCCAACATCACGTTTGGTCCGGAAGTTGTAAGATCCATCCGGCCGCTGACGGACGCGGTTTTCGACACGCATTTGATGATTTCGCCGTGCGATCCCTATCTTGAGGCTTTCGCCAAGGCAGGTGCGGACATCATTACGATCCACGCAGAAGCCGGACCGCACCTGCACCGCTCGCTCCAGGCCATTCGGACACTCGGCAAGAAGTCCGGCGTCGCCATCAATCCCGCCACGCCGGAATCGGCTATCGAATATGTGTTGAACGACGTTGACCTCGTGCTCGTCATGACCGTTAACCCTGGTTTCGGCGGACAGAAATTCATCGAAGAAAGCTTGAAAAAGATAAAGAATATCAAGGCCATGATCGGCGACAGACCGATCGATCTCGAGGTCGATGGAGGTATCACGGCAGAAACGGCGCCATTGGCCGTAGCCGCCGGGGCGAATGCCCTGGTAGCCGGTTCGGCCGTTTACAAGGGCGGGACGGAAGCTGCCTACAAAGCCAATATCGACTTGATCCGCAGTTCAATCCAGAAGGGATCATGATGAAAATACGCCGCACCCTTCTTGCCACGTTCATCGCGTTTTTTCCGGCGGTTGCGTCCGCTGGAGACGCCGCCAGACTTGATATCATTGGCTTTTCCAAGGATGGCAGCGTGTTCGCGTTCGAGGAGTATGGAGTCCAGGACGGCTCCGGCTTCCCATATGCCAACCGGTTTTATATCGACACGGCAACCGACAAATATCTGGCCAAAACTCCTGTCAGGATCAGGCTCGATGATGAAAACGCTTCAGTGGAAGACGCCCGCGACAAAGCGGGGCGCGATGCTCAAGGCGTGACATCACTCGCAGACGAGGAGCTGCGGGCAAATGCCGGCGATATGGTCGCGTCAAACCCGGTCACGGAACAATCCGCCGACCCGTTCAAGGTGACGGTCAACCCGCGATTCGTCTTTCCCGCGATTGATCCGCCAGTGAACCTTCAGCTTGAAGAGATTGCGGTCCCGCCAAGCGAAAGCTGCAAAAACATCGGTGAAATCAAAGGCTTCCGGCTGACCCTCGTCGAAGCAAAGCCGGACGCCCAGCCTGTACTTCTCCATGAAGACACGACCGTCCCGACAAGTCGCGGCTGTCCTTTGGGCTATAGTATCGGTGCTGTCCAGACCCTTTATCCGGAGGCAGGAAAGCCAGTAATAGCAGTGTTGATTGCTGTACGCGGCCAAGGTTTTGAAGGCCCCGACTATCGCTGGCTGGCGGTTACAAAGCAAAGATAGCCATACCCGCGGAGAAAGAGAGCCAAAAGGTGCGTTGAGTGAATGGCTTTGCTCTGATAGACCGCCACTGAAGCCTAAAAGGACAGGAAAACACATGATCCCGCGCTATTCGCGCCCAGAAATGGTCGCTATCTGGTCTCCGGAGACGAAATTCCGCATTTGGTTCGAAATCGAGGCGCATGCCTGCGACGCCTTGGCGGAACTCGGTGTCATTCCGAAGGAAGCGGCCAAAACCATATGGGAAAAGGGCGCCGCCGCCACTTTCGATATTGATCGCATCGATGAGATCGAGCGCGAGACAAAGCACGATGTCATTGCTTTTCTTACACATTTAGCCGAAATCGTCGGTCCGGATGCACGTTTTGTCCATCAGGGGATGACCTCGTCGGACGTGCTAGACACCTGCTTCAATGTGCAATTGATGAGGGCGAGCGATATCCTTCTCGCCGATCTCGAAAGGCTCCTGAAAGCCCTGAAGAAGCGGGCTTTCGAGCACAAGGAGACGGTCACGATCGGCCGCAGCCATGGCATTCACGCCGAGCCGACCACGTTCGGCGTCAAGCTGGCCCAAGCCTATGCGGAGTTCGAACGCTGCCGCAATCGCCTCGTCGCAGCACGCGCGGAGATTGCAACGTGCGCCATATCCGGCGCCGTTGGCACCTTCGCCAATATCGATCCACGCGTGGAAGAACATGTCGCCAAAGCATTGGGAATGCAGGCAGAACCAGTGTCGACGCAGGTGATCCCGCGCGATCGTCACGCCATGTATTTTGCAACCTTGGGCGTTATTGCTTCGTCAGTGGAGCGGCTCTCTGTCGAGATCCGTCACTTGCAGCGCACCGAGGTTCTGGAGGTGGAAGAGTATTTTTCGCCGGGCCAGAAAGGCTCGTCCGCCATGCCGCACAAGCGCAACCCGGTGCTGACGGAGAACATGACTGGCCTCGCACGCATGGTTCGCGCCTTCGCGCTGCCGGCGATGGAAAACGTCGCACTGTGGCATGAACGCGATATTTCACACTCGTCAGTCGAGCGCATGATCGGTCCTGACGCAACGATTACGCTCGATTTTGCCTTGGCTCGCATGGTCGGCGTCATCGAAAAGTTGTTGGTATACCCGGATAACATGTTGAAAAACATGAACAAGTTTCGCGGGCTGATTCATTCGCAGCGCGTCCTTTTGGCGCTGACACAAGCTGGCGTCTCCCGAGAGGACTCCTACCGCCTGGTCCAACGCAATGCGATGAAGGTTTGGGAACACGGGGCAGATTTCCTCGAAGAACTGCTCGCCGACGCCGATGTGCGCGCCGCCCTGCCCGAAGCGACGATCCGTGAGAAGTTCGACCTTGGCTATCACACCAAACATGTCGATACGATCTTCAAACGCGTGTTCGGCTCAACTGGCAACAACTGAATTGAAGCTTGGGGTTGATTTTCCGCCGCCAAATTTCGGGATTCTCGCGCAAGAACTACAAATTCTTGCGTGAGAGGCATCCAAAGCGGCGTGGTTCGTGATCCCGGGAGCCATCAACCCATGTGAAACGGCAAACAGGCTGCTCGCGTAAATCTGTTCCCCAGATCGAGCGAACGTTCGATAAATTTTCGGGCGATTTTGCACCTGGCTTCGATGAAGTAACAGCGGGTACGGAGCACTCGTTTTCTCCTCCGCTTACCTACCTCTCCGTCATCGTCGGGATTGACCCGAGGAACTTTGATCCCGTTATCCAGGTGGCGAGGCAGCCTAACGAGCTATGCTCGGCCGTGGCTCCTCGGGTCAAGCCCGAGGGTGGCGGAGGGATGGTAAACCGGCTTGGGTAAGCGGGTACTAACCCTTCAAGGGCACGATACGAATGACATTGCCCCACGGGTCGACGATCTCGCGCTCGTGCTTCGTGTCTGCCGAACTGAACTCCGCCCAAGCTAGTCCCGACCGGTCATTGTCGCGGCGGCCCGCTCCACGGCTCTGCCAGGAATTGGCAGCAACGTGATGGTGGTAACCACCGGTTGACATGAACACCGCGCTGCCGCCGAAGCCTGCAACAGTCTGCAACCCAAGCTCGTTCTGCCACCAGCTCTCGGCTTCCTTGGCACTACCGACACGCAAGTGGAGGTGGCCTACCATCGCGCCATCCGGCGCCATGTCGAAAGGCAGCTCATTGCCGGCCTCGGAAAGAAGGCTGGCGACATCCAGCGCCTCGGTACCCATCTGCACGGAGGAGCCGTTCCATTTCCAGTTCTCGTGCGGGCGGTCGGCATAGATCTCGACACCATTGCCTTCCGGGTCGGTCAGATAGATCGCCTCGCTGACCAGATGGTCAGAAGCGCCAACTATAGGCGTGCGATTGTCGATCGCGCGTCTGGCCCATCGGGCAAGATCGGCACGCGCCGGCAGCAGAAAAGCCGTATGGTAAAGACCGGCACTATGCGGATCGTCCGCGCGGACGGCCGGCGCCTGTTCGATCTCGAGCAGCGGCGTTTCACCCGCACCGAGGACGATCGTTTGGCCCTTGCGGGAAATCTCGCGGAGGCCGACGACAGTTTCATAATATTTTGACAAGCTGTCGGCGTCCCTGGCCTTGATCCCAACCTTTGAAACGTGGGTCGGCGCCGTCGCAGCAAAAGATATCTTGTCCATCTTGATCTCCGAGCGGGCCGCTCCCGCCGTTACAGCCAAGGCCGCTGCGCCACCTACCACATCACGGCGTGTAAGTTTCATGCGCATACCTCTCGCAAAACATCAGCTTCGTTGGTGCATAAGGTCGGCCTTATCCACACGCGGCGCAAGTCCGGTAGCAGCGAACAGCTTGTTCACAAAAAGTGAACCCGCCGAGCGAAATTGTTTACTTCTTCCGGCTGGATGAGTTGCGAACGTGCGCGCCAGAGTTCGACTCATTTTCCCCAGATTTGTGGGTTTACGATCTGATATCGAATGGTAGCATCGGCAATTGTCGTTGACTCCCCGGCAATTGCGGGCTCACTTGGGCCCTGAATGTGTGCCAGTCTCATGCGGCGAGGATAATGCTATGAACGACTTCCATGTCGGTCAGAAGGTCGTTTGTATCGACGACAAATTCAAGAATGTCAGCATCGATCAAATCATCCGAAAAGGCCAAATCTATACCGTGCGCTGGGTCGGCATGTACCAGCACTATGTCGATGGCGAATTCGTCGGCATCAAAGTCGAGGAGATTCATCGCGGCAATGATGACGGACCCGAGGGTTACGGCGCCGCCGACATGCCATATCGTGCCTCGCGCTTTCGTCCACTGGTAAAAGACAAGATCGGCGAACTGCGAAAGCTTTTGACACCCAAACCGGACGATGGCGACGAACCGGCGAAGAAAACTCCGGTAAAAAAGAAGGAGAACGTCTGAGGTCCCGGATCGGTCGAGGCACGTTGCGAATTTGATCATTGTTCGCGCCCGGTCGAAAATTCAGCGGATGCGTCAACGACGGATTGAAGCCTTGACCAAACTGGAGACGTTTTGGATGGCGCTGTTGCTTCCGGGCTTCGCCATATTGCGAACCGGCTCCAATTTTCCTAAGTACGGCCCATGAAAGTCAAAGACGCCGATATTCTCATCATCCCCGGCTATACGAATTCCGGCCCCGACCATTGGCAAAGCCGTTGGGAAAGCAAGCTTTCCACCGCCCGCCGCGTGGAACAGGCGGAATGGACCAAACCCGTGCGCGAGGACTGGGTGGCCGAGGTTGTCAAATCCATCGACGCGGCAACGCGCCCTGTTGTCGTGGTGGCGCATTCGCTTGGGGTGCCGACGTTCATTCACGCGATCCCCGAGGTTGGGGCCAAGGTCAAAGGCGCCTTCCTGGTGACGCCGCCGGATGTTTCCAACCCGAAGATTCGGCCCAAGCACCTGATGACCTTTGGACCCTACCCGCTGGATCCCTTTACCTTCCCGTCCATCGTCGTCGCGAGCCGCAACGATCACTATTGTTCCTACGACGTCGCCGATGAACTCGCCGCATCATGGGGCTCGATGATCGTGGACGCCGGGGACAGCGGCCATCTGAATTCGGAATCCGGTCATGGGCCATGGCCGGAAGGCTCGATGGTCTTCGCGCAGTTCCTGTCGAGACTCTAGCGAATTATCCGACCACCACAGTACTCAAGCAGCTTGAGATACGTTTCGCTCCGTTGCGCGAAACGCGCCATCTTCGCTCGTCGCAACGTGAATTTAAACAGCGTCAAGATTGCCGCATCGAACCCGAAGAGATGCTTCCTTGATCTCTGCGGGCATTGCTATAGGCTCGACCGAAGCAGTGTCTGCGGACAGAAAACTGCGCTTAATGGAGGAAGAAGATATGAAACTCTACTCGCGGCCGCTCTCCCCCTATTCCTCCATCATCCGCTGCATAGCCTACTACAAGCAGGCTCCCATCAAGATCGTCGCGCCGCCGCCGGGTTTTCCGATCCCTGAAGAATTTCGCGCTGTTTCGCCTTTCAATCGCATTCCCGTGCTGATCACCGGTTCGGGCCTCACCATTATCGAAGCGTCGGTCATCGCTGAATATCTCGAAGAGCATTTCCCTGAACCATCGCTGCTCCCGGCGGATTCCCGAGACCGCGCCATCGTGCGCATGACGGCTCGCACCGCCGAACTGGAGGTGCTGGCGCCGGTGATGGAATTGTTTGAGTTGTTTTACCTCAAATCGAAGGACGATGCGCGTATCAGCAAGTTGTTCAAGCAGATGGAGATCGGCCTGACCGAAATCGAAAAGCGCATCGGCAATGGTCCCTACGCGTTGGGCGAGCAGATGACGCTGGCTGACGCATGGCTGACGCCTACACGCTTTGTCTTCAATAATTTCCGGATTGTGTCTGGCCGGGAAGACCTGCTCGATGCATATCCGAAATTCGATGCCCTCCAGCAACTTATTGTTCAGGATCCGGTGCTATCGCTGGTCTGGTACGAAATGACCGACGGCCTCAAAATATTCCAGGGTGAACTAGAGTCCGCCTGAACCCCAAGGGTCGATATTCACGCCACGGCGTGGATATCGACACCGCTGTCAAACCGGAGAAATACGCATGAAGACGTCGACGATCGCAATCGCCGTAATAATTTCGCTCGGCGTCCTTGCCGGTTGTCAGACGAAGAGTAAACCCGGTCCCGGATCGCTGGCTTTCGCATCGGAGAAGGCAGCCCTGCCGACAATGGAACGCGTGGCGATCGCCGCCAATAATTGCTGGTTCAAATCGGGAGACAAGAGCTTCAAGCCATATCGTCTCGCGCCTGAGCTCAATTCCTTTTCGGGACGCCCGCGCATCCTGGTCGTTCCGGCAAGCAATCCTGGCGGACGCCCGCTTCTGGTCGTCCACGCAGAAGGCACCCCGGCGAAGGTAGAGGCATTTGGCCCGCTTATGAGCAATTCGTCCGGCAACCGGATCGCCAGCGACGTGCGCAGGTGGGCCGACGGCCAAACGTCCTGTGGCGCCAGCGGTTAAATTCAGCCAGAAGAAAGCGCGTTCTTGGCTAGTCCCAGAAGAAGCGCTTGACCTCACGGCGCGCAGCGGACGGGTCAACCCCGATATCGTCCAGCAAATCATTGCTGAGTTCGCTCAGATGCATGCGCGTCCGGCGCTTCAACATCGCCTTGCCAAACCACATGAACGCAGCGGAAATTTTTCGTAACAACCTGCCTTGTCCTGCACCAAGCTCCCGGCCGTCAGCTGGGCATTCCACTTCGATTGTATCAATTGTACCCATTTAATTGGTCCTCATGCAGTTCTGATCGGCTCAAATTTGCATAGGATTGTTCATGTATTGACTCAATTGAAACCGCAATACTATAATTGTAACCATGACAAATTGGTTGCCAAATCTTGAACAGGGCAAGGGTCCGCTTTACCTGCGGCTGGCCGAGCGCATCGAGAACGATATCGCCGAGGGCATACTGACGCCCGGCACCAAACTGCCGCCGCAGCGCAATCTGGCTTTCGATATCGGCGTGACAATTGGCACGGTCGGCCGCGCTTACAATCTCATCCGCGAGCGCGGGCTGGTCAGCGGCGAAGTCGGACGTGGAACATATGTGACCGATCACAAGGACGCTTCGCTGGTTCAGGCGCCGCTGCATACGGAGCCATTTGGCGGCACGCGCAGCGCCGTCGTCCAGCCCGGTCGCATCCGCATGGATTCCACGGCGGCGGTCGAGGTCGGCCAATCGGTGGCAATGGAAAAGTTGCTGGCGGAGATCACCAGTCAATTTCCGCGAGAGATGTCGAGTTATTCGCGCACCCTGCCCGCATCCTGGCAGCAAGCAGGCAGCAGATGGTTGTCCGGCGCAGGCTGGACACCCGAACCCGCATGCGTCGTGCCGACACTCGGCGCCCATTCGGCCATCCTTGCTGTCATTGCAGCCATCACGGTTCCCGGCGACAGGGTCGCCTTTGAAGACCTGACCTATTGTTCTGCCGCCCGCAGCGTCAATCTGATGGGGCGGCGCAGCATTATCCTTCACACGGACAATGGCAGTGCGACGCCGGATGATTTCGAACGGCTCTGCGCCCAGCAGCATCCAAAACTGGTATTTCTCATGCCCTCGCTGCACAACCCGACCGCAACGACCATGCCGGAAGAACATCGCCGGGCGATCGTCGAGATTGCTCGTCGGCACAATGTCTGGATCATCGAGGACGAGATCTACGGCTCCGTGATGGGGCATGATCACGTCAAGATCGCCGAACTCGCGCCGGAACGGACCTTCAATATTGGCGGCCTGTCGAAATCCGTGGCTGCGGGCGTACGCGGCGGCTGGGTCGCCTGCCCCCAGCATCTCGCAGCGCGAGTTCACACGGCGCACAAGATGGTCACCGGCGGGATGCCATTCATCATGGCGGAGCTTGGTGCGCGATTGGTAAACTCAGGTGAGGCCGATGCCATTCGCGCCAGGGTGCGCACCGAAATAAAAGCGCGCGAGGCGATTGCCCGCTCGATTTTCACCGGCATGGAATTCTCCTCACAGCCGCTTTCGCCCTTCCTGTGGATGAAACTGCCTGATCCATGGCTCTCCGGCACGTTCAAGAGCGCTGCGCTGAACGAAGGCGTCCTGGTGGACGATGAGGACGAGTTCAAGCCCGGCCGCACGGAAAAGGTGTTTCACCGGGTGCGATTCGGCTTGACCGTGCCGGAAACGCGCGACGAGGTAATACAGGGATTCAGCATCTTGCGCAGGCTGATGGAAACCGACAACGCGAGTTATGACACTTATTCTTGAGATAGGTTAATTGGCAAACGAGGTTGAACCCGCACTTGAGGTCAATGTCATGTGCGTGGTCACATTGCTTGCGCTGACGGCTCGAACTACGCCGGCGTTCTATCCTTTACCCCTTGCCCAAATACGGGATCGTTCCGGCGATATCGGTATCGTCGATGAGCTGAAAACGGCTCTCGCTACCCTCCTGTCGCGACTTGCCATAGGGGGCGTATTCCGGATCGTTCACGAAAGCCATCGCCGCACGTTCATCGGGAAACTGCAAAAGAGCGATGAGCGTCGTCTCCAGCGGCTGGCCTTCGATCACCTGGATATTGCCGCTGCGTGAAAGATATTTGCCGCCATGTTTCGCCGCGATATCATGCACGACAGCTGCATATTCCGGCACCCATTTGTCATCGGTGATTTTAACTTCCGCGATCAGGAAAACCGTCATTGCATTCCTCCTATGCCGGGCTTTCAAAGCCCATAGCGTCCGGTGACCCGAGACCAGTCTTGCACGGGAAAATTGCAAGTTCCAGTGAACTCTATTGAACCTAGATCGCTGTAAATCCATTATCGACAAACAGGTGCGTGCCGGTGATGAAGCTCGCCTCGTCGCTGGCAAGGAAAAGCGCGGCACGCGCCACCTCTTCCGGCTCGCCGATGCGCCCCTGCGTCGCGCTTATCGCCTCATCCGAAACATCCACGCCTTGCTTTTGCAATTCATCCACCTCACGCACGCCGTGCGGCGTGCGGATGAAGCCGGGACAGACGGCATTGCACCTTATGTTCCTGTCGCGGAACTCAACGGCGATGGCGCGCGCGAACATGTGGCACGCACCCTTGGTGGTATCGTAAAGAACCTCCATCGGCGTTGCCGCCACGGCCGAAATGGACGAGGTGCAGACAATTGAACCGCCGCCTGCATCAAGCATGAGCGGGATGACGGCACGGGTCATCAGGAACATGGAGCGCACATTTACTGCGTGCAGCCAATCCCATTCATCGACCGTCGTTTCCAGGAATGGTTTTATGACGATGGTGCCCGCGTGATTGAAGAGGACCGTCACGTTGCCATACTTCGCGGCAATATCCGCGACGGCCTTCTGCACCTGTGCTTCATCCGAAACGTCGGCGACGAAATAGCTGGCAGTGCCGCCCTCCGCGGTAATCTCCGACGCTGTGGCCGCTGCCGCTTGCTCGTTGCGATCAATGATCGCGACTTTCGCGCCCTCGGCAGCGAAAAGTTTCGATGCGGCTCCGCCCATGCCGGTTGCGCCGCCGGAAACGATGGCAACCTTGCCCGCCAGTCTGCCCGTCATCTGTGTTCCCCCTTGAACCTTTTGCCGCTTTGCGTGCAACGTTACGCTTCGTGAACGGCCCGGACAAGCGCAGCACCTCAACCCTGGTCCCCGTCTGTTGATTCAGTCCTTTTTCCTATCGCGCCGCAGGACTACATAAGCTAAAGAAGGCGAAAAGCTGCCCCTCATGGCGAGATCGCCGAACCCCGCACGGATATTCCAGGACCCATGACCATCTCGAATACAGTCAAGATCACACCGGAACTCGTTGCCTCGCACGGGCTCAAGCCGGACGAATATCAGCGCATCCTCGATCTGATCGGGCGCGAGCCAAGCTTCACCGAGCTCGGCATCTTTTCCGCCATGTGGAACGAGCACTGCTCCTACAAATCCTCGAAAAAGTGGCTGCGTACGCTGCCGACAACAGGCCCGCAGGTCATCCAAGGACCGGGCGAAAACGCCGGCGTCGTCGATATCGGCGATGGCGATTGCGTGGTCTTCAAGATGGAGAGCCACAACCATCCGTCCTATATCGAACCCTACCAGGGTGCTGCGACCGGCGTCGGCGGTATCCTGCGTGATGTGTTCACCATGGGCGCACGGCCGATCGCGGCAATGAACGCGCTGCGCTTCGGCGAACCGTCGCACCCGAAGACACGTCACCTCGTTTCCGGCGTGGTTGAAGGCGTTGGCGGTTATGGCAACTCCTTCGGAGTGCCGACTGTTGGCGGCGAGGTCAATTTCGACGCGCGTTACAATGGCAATATTCTCGTCAATGCGTTTGCTGCGGGCCTTGCCAAGACCGACGCCATCTTCCTGTCGGAAGCAAAGGGCGTTGGTCTTCCGGTGGTGTATCTCGGTGCCAAGACCGGCCGCGACGGGGTCGGCGGCGCGACAATGGCTTCGGCTGAATTCGACGAATCCATCGAGGAAAAGCGCCCGACCGTGCAGGTTGGCGATCCCTTCACCGAAAAATGCCTGCTGGAGGCGTCACTGGAACTGATGGCATCCGGCGCGGTTATCGCCATCCAGGACATGGGCGCCGCAGGCCTCACCTGCTCGGCGGTGGAGATGGGAGCCAAGGGCAATCTCGGGATCGAACTCGATCTCAACTCGGTGCCCGTGCGCGAAGAGCGGATGACTGCCTATGAAATGATGCTTTCCGAAAGCCAGGAGCGCATGCTGATGGTGCTGCGCCCGGAAAAGGAAGAAGAGGCGGAAGCAATCTTCAGGAAATGGGGGCTGGATTTCGCCATTGTCGGCTATACGACCGACGATCTGCGCTTTCGCGTGCTGCATGACGGCGATGAAGTCGCCAACCTGCCGATCAAGGATCTGGGCGATCAGGCTCCGGAATATGACCGGCCGTGGATGGAGCCGGGCAAGCATGCACCGCTGCCTGCCGGCAATGTGCCCGAAGTCGAGGACTATGGCGCGGCGCTGCTGCAAATGCTCAATTCACCGGATCTTTCGTCCCGCCGCTGGGTCTACGAGCAGTATGACACGCTGATCCAGGGCAACTCGCTGCAAGTGCCGGGCGGCGACGCCGGCGTGGTGCGCGTGGATGGCCATCACAGCAAGGCGCTCGCCTTTTCCTCGGACGTGACGCCGCGTTATTGCGAGGCCGATCCCTATGAGGGCGGCAAGCAAGCCGTGGCCGAATGCTGGCGCAATCTGACCGCTGTCGGCGCCGAACCGCTGGCTGCGACAGACAATCTCAATTTTGGTAACCCCGAGCGCCCGGAAATCATGGGCCAGCTTGTCAAAGCGATCGGCGGCATAGGCGATGCCTGCCGCGCGCTCGGTTTTCCGATCGTTTCCGGCAATGTCTCGCTCTATAACGAGACCAACGGGCAGGCAATTTTGCCAACGCCGACGATCGCAGGCGTGGGCCTCATCCCCGACTGGACCAAGACTGCGAAGATCGGAACCATGCTTGACGGCGATGTGCTGATCCTCGTCGGCGGAGACGGCACGCATCTTGGCCAATCGATCTATCTGCGAGACTTGCACGGCCGGGCAGACGGCCCCGCTCCCGCCGTGGATCTCGGCGTCGAGAAACGCAATGGCGACTTCATTCGCTCTGCCATTCGCAACGGTCAAGTGAGCGCCTGCCACGATCTTTCCGATGGTGGTCTTGCCATAGCGCTCAGCGAGATGTGCATGGCCTCCGGCAAAGGCGCCAGCGTGACAATCGGCGAGGCTGCTCCGCATGCCTTGTTGTTCGGCGAAGACCAAGCCCGCTACGTGGTGGCGGTTGCCCCTGATATGGCAAACCTCGTCATGCTGAACGCGGAAGGTTCCGGCGTTCCATTCCGCAAGCTTGGCACGGTTGGCGGTAACACATTGACGATCGGACGCCTCCTCTCCATATCTGTTGCAGACCTGACAAAAGCCCACGAATCGTGGTTTCCTAACTACATGAGCGGTCAGGCAGAAGAAGAAATTCAGGCCGCTTGAGGAGAATGAAACATGGCAATGGACGCGCGCGACATCGAGAAAATGATTCGAGACGCCATCCCGGATGCAAAGGTAACGATAAGGGATCTGGCGGGTGATGGCGATCACTATGCCGCGGAAGTTGTTGCCGAAAGCTTTCGCGGCAAATCGCGGGTCCAGCAGCACCAGATGGTTTATGATGCACTGAAGGGCAACATGGGCGGCGTATTGCACGCCCTCGCCTTGCAGACCAGCGCGCCGGAGTAACCGTGCATGCGTGGTTCGACAAGCTCACCATGAGGTAGGTAGGTGGATTGCAGGAGCCAAGTTGTGGAGCACAGCGAAGAATAGTGCACAAACATCCCACATGGTGAGCTTGTCGAACCACGCACAACGTACCATCTACTATCAGACAAGTTACTTGCGTTCACGCGCCCATCGTGCTTTTTCTGGGCAAAGAATTGAGGTAGTTTGACCTCAAAGCGTATTTTGGGCCGTGATTCCTCCCTCGCGGCCGCGAAAGGAACCCGAAAATGAGCGGTATAAACGAATTCATCGACAATGAAGTCAAGAGCAATGACGTCGTGCTCTTCATGAAGGGCACACCCGGCTTTCCGCAATGCGGCTTCTCCGGGCAGGTCGTCCAAATCCTCGACTATATCGGTGTCGATTACAAAGGCGTGAACATTCTTTCGTCCAATGAACTTCGCCAAGGCATCAAGGACTATTCCAACTGGCCGACCATCCCGCAGCTCTACGTGAAGGGTGAATTCGTCGGAGGATGCGATATCATACGCGAAATGTTCCAGGCGGGCGAATTGCAGTCTCTCCTCAGCGAAAAGGGCGTTGCCACCAAGGCAGCCTGATTACGCATCAAAATCAAACGGTTCCGGCAAATTCCGGAATCTCCATGATAAAGGCGTCGGCCGTTCCGACGCCTTTCCTTTTGTTTCGCAGGTCTGAAAATGGATGCCTCCGCTGACACATCTCCCTCGCGGCTGCAGGGAATGGGTAAAGTAGAATTCATCGGTCTCATGGCCATGCTGATGGCAGTCAACTCGATGGCGATCGATGTCATGCTGCCGGCGTTGCAACAAATTGGCGCGGCACTGGGCATCAGCAGTGAAAATCACAGGCAATATGTGATTTCGGCCTATCTTCTCGGCTTCTCCGTGGCGCAGCTGTTCTTCGGCCCCCTGTCGGACCGCTTCGGACGCAAGGTGCCAATCTTCTGCGGCCTTGTCATTTACATTGCGTCGGCCATGGCTTGCGTGTTCGTGCCGAGCTTCGGCGCGCTGCTGTTTTTCCGCGCGCTGCAGGGTATTGGCTCCGCCGCCACCCGGGTTATCGCCATTTCCATCGTTCGCGACGTTTATGGCGGCCGGCAAATGGCCGAGGCAATGTCGCTGATCATGATGGTGTTCATGATCGTGCCGGTGATCGCGCCCGGTACCGGCCAGATCGTCATGATATTCGGCGACTGGCGGCTGATATTCATATTCATGGCTTTGATGGCGACGGCTGTCGCTGCCTGGATGTTCTTTCGCCTCCCTGAAACGATGGAGCCTACCGACCGTCGTCCTTTCACGATTGTGTCGGTGGCCCGGGCCTTCAAGATCGTGCTGACCAACCGCGTTGCGCTCTGCTATGCGCTCGCGAGTGCGTTCATCTTTGGCGCCATGTTCGGCTTTATCAATTCCGCCCAGCAGATCTATGTCGAGATCTATCATCTCGGCGTGTGGTTCCCGCTCGCCTTTTCCGTCGTGGCGATCACCATGTCGTTTTCCTCATTCATGAACTCGCGCTTCGTCGGCCGCTTCGGCATGCGCCGCCTGTCACATGGAGCGCTGCTTGCATTCATGGGGATCAACGGTATCTGGCTGCTGCTGACCCTCTTCGGCCCGCACCCGACGCCATTTGTACTTTATCTTCTGCTTTTCTCGCTGGCGATGTTCCAGTTCGGCTGGATCGGCTCGAATTTCAATTCCCTGGCCATGGAACCGCTTGGGCACGTGGCGGGCACGGCATCGTCGGTTTTGGGCTTCATGGGTACGGCTGGCGGCGGCCTTATCGGCGCGCTTATCGGTCAGGCTTATAATGGAACAACATTGCCGCTTGTGACTGGGTTTTTCGTGCTCTCGCTGATCGGGCTGGTGTTTGTGCTCATCGCCGAGAGAGGAAAATTGTTCCAGCCGCACAACAAGCCGGTTTGAGCTCTGTGCGCAGAGGCAATCGAGTCACCCAAGCATTGCCAAAACTGCCATTGCTTCAATTGCATTTTCAACTTTGGTTGAATTGCTGACATCCGGCCTGTCGCCTAACATTCGGGTATCTTGAAGGGCTGACTATGACAATTTCATTTGATACTCTGGGTTATGCGATACGTTTGGAACAGGGCGGAATCAGTCCCGCCCATGCCAAAGCGCAAGCAGAAGCCGCAAGGGATTTCATCATGCCCGAACTGGTAACCAAATCTGATCTGAACATCGCTCTGGAGCTGCTGACGCTTCGGCTTACTGTGCGGATGGGTGCATTTTTCTTCGGGACGTCCGTGGCGACGATTGCGGCCATCGCAGCCATCGTAAAACTATTCCCCTGATTTCGAAAAAGCGCTGATCTTAACTGGCCGCCAGCCCCGCAAAATCAAAAATCTTCCGGTCCAGCAGGTGACTTGGCCGAGTATTGGCCAGCGCCCGGATCATGATTTCCTTGCGGCCGGGCATGCGCTTTTCGATATCGGCAAGCATCGCCTTCATGATGTTGCGCTGCAGGCCGTCCTGGCTCCCGCAGAGATCGCAGGGAATAATCGGGAACTGCATGGCAGCGGCAAACTTTTCCAGATCGTCCTCGGCGCAATAGCTGAGCGGACGCAGCAGCATGAGATCGCCCTCGTCATTAAGCAGTTTCGGCGGCATTGCTGCCAACCGCCCGCCGTGGAAGAGGTTCATCAGGAACGTCTCCAGGATGTCCTCGCGGTGATGGCCGAGGACCAGTGCCGAGCAGCCCTCCTCGCGCGCCACGCGATAAAGATGACCGCGCCTCAGCCGCGAACAGAGTGAGCAGTAGGTCTGATTTTCCGGCACCTTTTCCGTGACGATCGAATAGGTGTCCTTATATTCGATGCGGTGCGGGATGCCGTTCGCAGTCAAGTAGTCCGGCAGGATGTGTTTTGGGAAATTCGGCTGGCCCTGATCGAGGTTGCAGGCGACGAGTTCCACCGGCAACAAACCGCGCCATTTCAGATCGAGCAGCAAGGCGAGCAGGCCATAGGAGTCCTTGCCGCCAGAAAGCCCGACAAGCCAGCGCTCACCCGGTTTTACCATGGCGAAATCCTCAAGCGCCTGACGAGTGTTGCGCAAAAGCCTCTTGCGCAGCTTGTTGAACTCTACGTTGGACGGCACGCCGAGAAACATCGGGTGGCACCCGGCACCATCCGTCGATTCCGGAAGGTCTGGCTCATGAATGGTCATCTGAACACCTCATCGTGTTTCATTGACAAGGTAGCGACCGGAACGCAAGAGGTTCTGGACATTCATTCCTGAGAGGGAGGCGCATTTCTATTGCCCGAACACGGACCATCCGGTGCGCTGTGCCAGAAGTTCCAGCGCCGCTGAACCGAGCTGAGAATTGCCCACTTCATTCAGGCCCGGCGACCAGACGGCGATGGATGCCTTGCCGGGAGCGATGGCGAGAATGCCACCGCCGACGCCGCTCTTGCCCGGAAGGCCCACGCGATAGGCAAAATCGCCGGAGCCGTCATAATGGCCGCACATCAGCATCAGAGCGTTTATCCGCCGGGCGCGGCTCGCCGACACGACGCTGCCGCCATTAAGCGGATTGCGCCCGGCCGACGCAAGGTAAAGACCGGAACGCGCGAGTTGACGGCATGACATCGCAATGGCGCAATGATGAAAATAAACGCCAAGGACGTGCTCGACAGGATGATCGAGATTACGGAAGGATTTCATGAAATTCGCCAGCGCAACATTGCGGTAGCCGGTCTGCGTCTCGGAGCGGGCGACGTTGTGATCGATGGCGATGCTCTCGTCATCGGCGAGATGGCGGATGAACTGCACGATCTCGCCTATGGCTTCCTTGGGCAAATGCCCGGCAAGCACCACATCGGCAACAGCGATGGCGCCTGCATTGATGAAGGGGTTACGCGGCTTGCCCTTTTCCTGCTCAAGCTGGACAATTGAATTGAAGGTGTTTCCCGAGGGTTCGCGCCCGACGCGTTTCCACAAGCCATCACCTATCTTGCCGAGCGCCAGGGTAAGCGTGAAAACCTTCGAGATACTCTGGATGGAGAAACTGGTTTCCGCATCGCCAGCCGTATGGACTCTGCCGTCGGTCGTCACGAGTGCAATGCCGAACTGCCCTGGATCGACCCTGGCGAGCTCGGGAATATAATCAGCAAGTTTGCCCTCGCCGATCCTGCTGGCAAGATCGCTATAAACACTGTCGACGATAGCCTGAAGGTCGGTCATGCGGGAGCTCCGGTCGAAACAATAAAAAAGCCGCCAGGATTTCTCCGGCGGCTTCTTTCAAACTTGGAACTGATTAGCGCGAATAGAATTCGACAACCAGGTTCGGTTCCATCTGTACAGCGTAAGGCACATCGGAGAATGCCGGAACGCGGGTGTACTTGGCAACCATCTTGTTGTGATCGACTTCGAGATATTCAGGCACATCGCGTTCAGCCAACTGAGCGGCTTCCAGAACGATCACGAGCTGCTTCGACTTCTCGCGCACTTCGATCACATCGCCAGCCTTGCAGATATAGGACTGGATGTTGGTACGACGACCGTTGACGTTGACGTGTCCGTGGTTGACGAACTGACGCGCTGCGAAGATCGTCGGAACGAACTTGGCGCGGTACACGATCGCGTCCAGACGCGACTCGAGCAGACCGATGAGCTGTTCACCAGTATCACCCTTGCGGCGAGCGGCTTCTTCATAGGTCTTGCGGAACTGCTTTTCCGAAATATCGCCGTAGAAGCCCTTCAGCTTCTGCTTTGCACGCAGCTGAACACCGAAATCGGAAAGCTTGCTCTTGCGGCGCTGGCCATGCTGGCCGGGGCCATATTCACGGCGATTGACCGGGGATTTCGGACGGCCCCAGATATTTTCGCCAAGACGGCGGTCGATTTTATACTTGGACGATTCGCGCTTGCTCATCGCATTTCCTTTCAAACAAACCAAACCGGAGCTCAACGCCCGGTTCAAGGAAACGCGCCCTCCTCTGCCTTCCGTTTTCGAAGACTGACAGAACGACCCACGCACGCTTTGCGAGATCACTCACGGGACACGTCAAATGAAACGCAGAGCCGTCAAGCCCTGCGCTGGGTGCCTTCTAGTGGGAAGGCTTCAAGATGTCAAGACGCGGGGCAGAATTGCCTTTTGAAGCTGTCCGACGTAGCTCGCATGTTTCAGCGGCTCATATAAATTGAAACCGATGCCACGTTTGAGACGTTAGGGTGGACGCTCAACAGGAGTAGCGCCAGCTAATGACACTATTCTCGCGGCAGTCACCTTGCTCGACGATCGTTCTTTTAGCCCTTACCGCCTTTATTGCAAGCACCATGATCGTTGGTTCGACCGGCGATGCGGATGCGCGGCATCGGCGTGGTCATAACACGCGACAGGCGAGAACCATCGTTCCGCCTTTACCGCAAGTACCGCCAATCCCTGAGGACAATCCCCGCGCAGCAACCGCGTCCGATGCTCCGACGCCGGCTGAAAAGCCCGCAACGGAGGTGCAGAAAGCGGATCCGCAGACGACGCCCCTCCCGGATCAAAAGCCCGCGCCTGAGGTTACACCGGCGGAAAAATCCTCGCAGCCCTCCAGGCCGGAAGCACCGAAGGCACCACAGCAGGGTCCCTTGCCGGACACGGCCGGAAAGGATCAAGGCCGGCCGGAGCATGAGGAGAGCGCCGAAAAAGCCGATCCCTCCGTGTCGCCCGACCGCATCTACCAAAGTGCCTGTCCTGCGCTGATGAACGGCGAGGTACAAGGTGAATTGGTGCCGCCGCTTTCGGAAGGCGTGTGCGGCGAACGGTCACCGCTGAAGATCACGGCGATCGGCAAGGGAAATGCGGTGAAGCTCGCCGGTGCAATCACCACCAATTGTGCAATGGCCGGGGCGCTCGCCAACTGGGTGGTCGAGATACAGAAAGAGGCGCAAAAGGGTTTTGGCGCGGAGATCGAGAGCATCACCACGGGCTCGGACTATCAATGCCGTAAAGTCAACAACGGCCATCAGGGACGTGTTTCCGAACACGCTTTTGCCAATGCCGTCGACATTGTTTCCTTCAAGTTCAAGAACGGCAAATCGACCGAACTGACGTCAGGCTGGAAGGGAACGCCCGAGGAACAGGCGTTCTGGCGCGGGCTGCACAAGGCGAGTTGCGATCGCTTCATGACGGTGATCGGCCCCGAGGGAGATGCATCGCATCAGGGCAACCTGCATCTCGATCTCGGCTGTCACGGGAAAAGCTGCGCAGCTCGCATCTGCCAGTAGCCGCGCGCCGAGTGGATCAATGTTTGGTCGTCTTCTTCTTCGGCAGGTTCTTGCGGTCCGTTTCGGCGAATTCTTCAAGCTGCTTTTCGCTCATGGACTCGTACATGCCCTTGGACGCGCCTTTGAGCTCACTCTTCTTCGTGTCGCCGCGCTTGGCCGAAAGGGCAGCGCCCGCGGCTTTCTGCTGGGCCTGGGATTTTGCCGGCATTGTCATTCTCCCTGTGAAAAGTTGACAGGGGAGAAACGCAAGGGGTGGAAGGCGGTTCCAAGATGAATGCTATGATCAGCTATCCTCCTTTGCCGCATCGAACGCCTTGCGTGCGCTGCGCAAGTGGTCGCGGTTGGCTACCGCCCATTCACCCAGTGCGCCTACGGGGCACGGCAATGGAATGACCGATATCGGTCAGCGCATAGGTCACCTCTGGCGGCGACGTCGGCTTGACCGAACGGCTGACGAGGCCATCCCGCTCCAGCGAACGCAACGTCACTGTGAGCATGCGCTGCGATATGCCCTCTATCATGCGGCGAAGAACGTTGAACCTTCGCGGACCGGACTGAAGGTTGATCAGCGTCAAGAGGCTCCAGGAGTCGCCGACAATGTCGAGCACTTCGCGCATCGGGCACCCGCCCGCACCATCCGATTGCATCGCCGGCATGGATTCCAGCAGCGGTGTTGTTCCCTCGGTTTTCGAATGAATACTCATATCAGGCTCATTTTCTGCATGCGGATTTCACCTGGATCCAGCGGGAAGACCGCTCCAAACTTCATGGACTTGCTTCAGGCGGTTACTTCCATGTGCCCTGAAACGGAAAAAGTGCGTACTTCTCAAGACGATTTAACATGCCTAGTTATGAATAGTAACCAGAAAATGATGCGTACCCGCGTCAAAGGAGCTTACCATGAAAATCGCACTCATTGGCGCTACCGGCTTTGTCGGCACAGAAATTCTGAAGGAAGCCGTTGCGCGCGGCGATAGTGTCACGGCGCTGGTCCGCAGCCCCGACAAGGTGGAAAAGCTGAACGGCGTCACGGCTGTGAAGGCCGATGCGCTCGACGCATCCGACCTCGCAGCCAAGCTCAAAGGCCATGATGTCGTCATCTCGGCCTATAATCCCGGCTGGACCAACCCGGATATCAAGGCAGTCCACATCGCGGCCAGCAAATCGATCACCGAAGCAACGAAGCAGGCGGGAATCGGCCGGCTGATCGTCATCGGTGGCGCGGGCAGCCTTTATGCGCCCGATGGCACGCAATTTGTCGATGGCGAAGGTTTTCCCGCCGAATACAAGGAAGGCGCACTGGGCGCACGCCAGGCGCTTGACGATCTGCGCGGCGAGACCGAACTCGACTGGAGCTTCGTATCCCCGCCTTTCCATCTGGCACCCGGAGCGAGGACAGGCAAATACCGGCTCGGCAAGGACAATCCGGTGTTCGACGCCGAAGGCAACAGCGCGATCAGCGCCAGCGATCTGGCCGTGGCGATTGTCGATGAGGCAGAAAAGCCGAAGCATAGCAGGGAGCGTTTTACCGTAGGCTATTGAGGTGAAAGTCGATGCCGATTATCTCTCCCCTTGCGGGAGAGAAAGGATTTTCTTGGATTTAGCCTCTTTGCTAAATCCTTAGAAAATCCAAGTGAGGGGATATGCTCCTGCAGCACTTAATCCCCTCTCTGGCGATTTCTAGCACTTAGCAAGAGCTAAGATGCTGAAATCGCTTTCTCCCCCACAAGGGGGGAGATAGGCAAACAACCCGGTTTCCTTTTGGTGCCTCAGCAACCGCAACGTGCGTTCTTCCCATGGCACCGTCCTGCACTTAACTATGCGGCAGAGCTTAATGTAGGGTAGGAACCATGGAACTGGGGATTTATACATTTGCGGGGATGAGCCCCGATCCGGCAACAGGCGTCGCCATCAGCGCCCACCAGCGCATGCAGAACCTCATCGAGGAGGTGGTTCTTGCTGATCAGGTCGGGCTGGATGTGTTTGGTATCGGCGAACACCATCGCCCGGATTTCGTCATCTCGACGCCTGCTATCGCATTGGCGGCCGGGGCGGCGCGAACGAAGAATATCCGCCTGACAAGCGCGGTTACAGTGTTGAGCTCCGACGATCCGGTGAGAGTCTTCCAGGAATATGCGACGCTCGACCTGATCTCCTCCGGCCGCGCCGAAATCATGGCCGGACGCGGCTCTTTCATCGAATCCTTCCCCCTGTTCGGTTACCATCTCAACGATTACGACGATCTGTTTGCCGAGAAACTCGACCTTCTTTTGAAGCTGCGCGCCAGCGAACGCGTCACATGGAGCGGCAAATTCCGCGCGCCAATCGACAATCTCGCAATCTATCCGCGTCCACTGCAGGATCCCCTGCCCGTGTGGATCGCGGTCGGTGGCACGCCGGCCTCGGTCGTACGCGCCGGAACACTGGGTCTGCCGCTGGCGGTGGCCATCATCGGCGGCGAGCCGCATCGCTTCAAGCCGCTGGTCGATCTCTATCGCCAGTCGGGCGCCAAGGCGGGGCATGCTCCGGAAAAGCTGAAAGTCAGCATCAATTCGCATGGATATGTGGCCGAGAGCTCGCAGGCGGCCTCGGACGAATATTGGCCTTCCTACGAAGTGGTCATGAACAAGATCGGCCGCGAACGCGGCTGGCCGCCGAGCAATCGCGCCCAGTACGAGGCCGGGCGTACGATGCGAGGGGCGCTGCTGGTGGGCTCGCCGCAGGAGATCATCGACAAGATCATGCTACAGCACAGCTACTTCCAGCACGACCGTTTCATGCTGCAGATCGATCTCGGCAGCCTTCCGCACTTGAATACACTGAGGGCAATCGAGCTTTACGGTACCAAGGTCGCGCCTGCGATCAGGAAGGAGCTTGGCGGAAATGCCCAAGCAGGCAATCCCGGAAGAAGTTCAGCTGCTTCCAGGATTGATGCGATCTGACCAAATGCCTAATTGAGCACGGTTGCCGTGTTCGTTACCAATGCCGGCTTTGACCCCCAGGCTGGCGCATCGTAAAATTCTTCAAGCGCCTTTTTTGCGGGTGCGCGTGCTTCTTCTGCATAGTAGAACATATGCCCGCCTTCGAAATTCCTGACAGGAACGCGGCGCCCAAGACCTGCACCCGCCAGGTCGAGTTCCGTTTGGTGGAATGGCGTCACCATATCGTAGTAGCCATGCAGGGCCAGCAACTTGACAGATGGATCGTAGTTCAGCATGCTGACCAGATCCGGCAGGCTGCTTCGAGCATTGAGTTGCTTGCCGGCGCGCTCGTACCGCCAGTTGCGATTGATAACGTCACCCTTGGTCGAATAGACCGAGCCATTGCGGTAATTGAACACATCCGGCAGCACGTCCTTGATGGCCGCCTGAAATGCTTCGTCCTCGTAGAAGGTGATATCGTAGCCGCCTTGCTTGGGAATGTTCGCGCGGGCGTCATAGATGCCGAGATTGGAGTCTGGCTTGATTTTCTTCATGAACCCATTCGATGACAATTCGAATTCGGTTGCCCACGGGATGCCAAGTCCGGTAATTGCCGTCATTTCATCGACAAAGCTTCGGCCAGCAGGCGTTGCAGCATAGTCCCGCCACGCGTCGGTCACCGCCCCATCCGCCTTTATTTTGGCGTCGTCCGTGAAATCCTGCAGCGCCGTATAGGGATCTACGACAAACTGATCAATGAACCCTTGTCGCGCGGTTCTGTTTGCAATCAACAGATTTGCCAAGGAAGTAGCATAGCTCAGGGCGTTTTCCTTCCTTGCTGGCAGGGCGGCCCATGCACGTGACTCCTCAGCATTGTTCCAATATGTCTTGAGATGCGTAAGTTGGAAATCGGCCCGATTATAAGTTGCCTTGGCGCTTGCGAGTACGGGATCATACCAGATGTCGCGGGCGGCATTGTATTTATCCCTGACAAAGGTTCGCAACGTATCAACATAGTCCAGTTTGGCCGCCGCGCCGCGCATGGTTCCCTTCTGGTAGTAGTCAGCCACCATTCCTTCTGTCGGCAGGAACCCGGCGCAACTGATATCACCGTCTTGGCCGCAATTCGTCTCGTAGTTGAGGATGGGCGAATTCAGCACAACGCCGGTGAGGACGACCGGCTTCTTGCCGGATCTGTCCTGTTCGAAGTCGGTGGTTCCGGCCGCCTCCATCAGATTGGCCATAATCGGTGCCCGGATGCCGCCATAGGATTCGCCATACAGATATTTCGGCGAACTTTGGCGATTATAAAAGTTGACATAGCGGGTAACGAAATCGGTGTTGACGCGCGCGTCCGCATCCATACCCCAGAAATCATTATTCTTGTAAGGAGCAATCGCCGTGGAGAGTCCGGTCCCTGCCGGATCGAGAAAGACGAGGTCGGTTTTATCGAGCAACGTTTCCTCGTTGTCGATCCATGGCATGCTCTGTGGCTTTGCTGCGTAAAATTCTTCTGGAATATTGGGGATACCGGTCTTCAGACGCTTCGGCGCCCATGAACCAAGATGCAGCCAGACCGAAGCGGAGCCCGGACCGCCATTGAAGAAGAAGGTGACCGGACGGTTTTCCCTCGGCAGATCATCGCGGGTATAGGCCATGTAGAAGATCGCGGCCTGGGCTTGCTTTCTCTCGGGATGTTTCGGATCTTTCGGCGTATAGGCGATAAGATGGCCTGCTCGAGCCGTGTATTTTACGGTTTTTCCGTTGATGATCATCTCATGGTTTTTGACAGAGGGTGTCTCGCTGACGGACGAAATGTCTACATTTGCGTCGATCGCGCCGCTGTAAAGCGTCTTGTCTTCGACAACATTGTCAGGTTGAAAGGGAGACGGCCCAATTTTCACCGGGTCGACGACCGGCACAGGCTTCACCGGATCGACCTTCACCGGGTCGATCACTGGCCCCGGTATCACGGGATTGATTTTCGGGGGGATAAATGTGCTCTGCTCGGTTTCTTTGGAATCATTGCATGCGGCAAGGAAAAGCAAACCTGAAACGAACATAATCCGGTAATTCATCACGTCCTCGCAATTGATTAAAATATAGCTTGATCATTGAATTGTAGTCGTGCGGCCACCCATGCGATGAAAGCGGCGGGCCGGCAACCAAAGCAGCCCACCTTATTCGATGATTTGAATCGGCTTCTTTTCGATGGCTTTGGACGGGGCGCCCGAGGCTGCCTCGGGCGTGACTGGCGTTAACGGCGAGCGGACGCTCATAAAAGTCCTAATGTCATTAAGGCTGACCGAACTGCGGCCACTTTTGCTGATTTCGTTGAAATGATCAGCAACGAAACCCCAACCGGCGTCTTTGGCTTTCTGCGCCGTTAACTTGCCGGAGGGACCCGCGGCGGCCTCAAACTGAGCGTTGAGCCGCTGTTCGAGTTCCTTCTGGATGTTTTCGGCCGTCATCGCCGGACGAACCGTACCGGGCGGATCTGGTGGCGGGAAGCCCATACGCTCACCAGCCCCAAGTGGTGAAATCGCCAGGAAAGACCCTGAGGATGCCAAGACAATCGCAAACAGATGAATCTTCGTCATGAAATCACACCTCATAGCAATGAAATTATTGAGCTACTTTAGCGGATGTAACAGATAAAGCTTATGTGCGGTCAATTCGACGATAGTCGAAAATTGTCTATTTTTACGCCGCTCCGCTTAGATGAGCCAATTTTAGGCAATCACAGGTTCTGCAAGATCGTGCCGGCGCTGCCGTCGTGGGATAGTGGCATTTGGCCTAGTTCAACACGACAGCCGTAGGAGTCTTGTTCCCCGGCCGATTGTCGAAAAAACCGTCCAGTGTCCTTTTCGCGTGAACGCGTGCCTTGTCATCATCGAAAAACATGTGCCCGCCTTCGTAGAGGTCGACAGGGACACGGCCGGACAAGCCGGCACCGGCAAGATCAAGTTCGGTCTGGTGGAACGGCGTGAGCAGATCATAGTACCCGTGCAGAACCAGCGCCCGCAGCGCCGGATCGCTCTCCAGGCTTTCTACGAGATCAGGAAGTCCGGTTCTGAAGGACGCCAGCTTGTGCTGGCGTTCGAATTTCCAGTGAGCCCGAATGCTGTCATCGCGCAGCATATAGGGCGAAGCGCTGTGATAGTTGAACATCGCCGGCAGGGTACTCTTGATTGCCTCAGCAAACGCTGAACCGGTATAGAGCGCAGCGGCAGGGCTGCCAGGATGCGAGATGTCAACTCGGGCGTCGAAAACACCAATGCTTGTTGCGGGCAGAAGTTTGCCCGGAAACTTGACGGGAGACACTTCAAACTCGCGCAGCCAATCAAGGTCTAGGCCGGTAATACCCGTCATATCCTTGATGAAATTCGTTCCGGCCTCCGTTTGCGCATAGTCCCGCCACGCAGGCGTCAATGCTCTCTCGATCTCGAGTTTCGTTCCGGCGACCAATTGCTTCAACTCGCTCAGGGGATCGGCCATAAACGCCTTGGAGAAAGCGGCGCGCTCTGCAGGGGTGGCAACAAGCAGGTTTGCAAGTTCCGTGGCCTTGCTGCTGGCATCCGCCCGGGTTTCAACGTCGATGGCCCACTTGCGAGCGCTGGCGGCGTTCTGCCAGAGCCCGAAGAGCTTGTCGTACTGGCGGTTGGCCTCAGCATGAACGGCCTTGGCCCTCGACAGGACTGGCGAGTACCAGATTGCGCGCGCGGGATTGTACTTTTCAGCGACGAAGGTCCGAAGTTGATCGATATATTCCAAGGCAGACGCCGTTCCCCGCCTGGTCGCCCTGCCGTTGAAGTCGGCAGCCATGGCATAGGAGGGTAGATATCCTGCGCAGCTGACATCGCCGCCCTGGCTGCAATTCGTACCGAGGTCGAGTATCGGCGAACCGAGGATGATTCCAGAAAGGGCGACAGGCTTCCTGCCGCTTTTATCCGGCGCGAAATTGCGACCCCCTGCAGCGACAAGCAGATTGCCGAGGACGGGCAGGCGAATACCGTCATAGGATTCTCCGTAGAGATATTTTGGCGAGCTCTGGCGATGATGGCGATCGACGAAGCGAACGACAAAGTCGCGATTTACCTGCGCATCGGCCTCCATGCCCCAAAAATCGCTATTCTTGTAGGGCGCAATGGCCTGCGACAAGCCCGTTCCCGGCGGATCGACAAACACCAGATCAGTCTTGTCCAGCAATGTTTCCGCGTTGTCGACAAAGGAAAAACCGCGCGTTCCCCTATCGGAGACATTCTTGTCGACATCCGAACTCTCAAGGCGTCTGGGAGCCCACGAGCCCATATGCAGCCAGGCCGACGAAGATCCCGGACCACCATTCCAGAAGAATGTCACGGGACGATCTTCCTTCGGCAAGTCCTCCCTCGTATAGGCCATGTAGAACATGGAGGCTCGTGCAACCTTCCCGGGAGCATAGGCAATGAGATGGCCGGCGGAGGCCGTGTAGTTCACCAGTTTGCCGCCGATCATCATCTGGTGATTCTTGATGGCGGGCGTTTCGTCGACGGTTGCAAGCGGAAGGTTCGCATCGGCCGCGGCGCTATAAACGTAGTCGTCTTTGACCACATGATCCTCGGGCGGGAACGATGCGACCGCCTTGATTGTCAAGCTCTTGTCTGGGTTTGCTGTCAGCTTCTTGTCTGGATCTGCTGCCAGCTCGTTGTCCGGGTTCAACTCGTTGTCCGGTTCTTCTGGCGGCTTGACCTGTGAACCGACCTCAGTCGCGACGAACGTACTGCCGGTTTCGGTGTTGCTGGAATTGCCATCGCAGGCACTTAGCCAAAGTGATGCCATAAGGAGCTTAGCCCAGCATTTCATCACGACCTCACAATCAAAAGCATAGACTTATCAATGCGATCAAAGTTTTTGCCAATGCGGACGGAGGAGCCTCATAGAACAGGACCATAAAACGACAGGCTCGAAGTTTATACACGGTATGGTTTTATAATACCGACTGTACACAACTAGGAGGTGTGCCGTCTATTGAGCGAAAGTCGTATGCCGCAGCGATCAGCGCGGGTGCGGATCATTCCCGTCACTTCGATGAGGGATCAGGCAATCACACCGTGGCAAGGCCGAAGCCCTGCATGAGCCGGCGGGTCGAGAAATCGGGATTACCCGACGTGAAGATGGCGATGTCATCACCATGTTCGGGCTCGGTTCCGGTTCCATCAGGCTCGATCAGAGACAAGGCGCGGCGGGCGATCGCCTCTGCCGGGTCGAGCCAATCCACCGGCCAGGGCGCGAGGCGCCGGAAAACATTGGCGAGAAAGGGATAATGCGTGCAGGCGAGGACGACGATATCGGTACGCTGATCACTTCTTTCATAGAAGCATGGTCCTATTTCGGCCCGGATGGCTTCGTCATCGATGTGGTCGCCGCGTATGTGCTCTTCTGCCATGCGGGCAAGATTCTGGCTGCCCACAAGGCGCACGTGACACCTGGCGGCGAATGACTGGATGAGATCGCGGGTATAGGCGCGCTTGACGGTGCCGGGTGTCGCCAGCACGCTCACGAGGCCGGATGAGGTGCGCTCGGCGGCTGGTTTGATCGCGGGAACCGTACCGACGAAAGGCACAGCGGGATAGGCCGCTCGCAGGTCATCGAGCACCAGCGTAGAAGCGGTGTTGCAGGCGATGATCGCAATCTGCGGGTTGTGCTCGGCGATGAGGCCGGCGAACATGGCGACGATGCGGGAACACAGGGCAGCCTCTTCCCATTCGCCATAGGGAAAGCCGGCATCGTCGGCGATATAAACGAACCGCCGATCCGGCATCAGCACCCGCGCTTCGCGCAGTACCGTCAGGCCGCCAATCCCGCTGTCGAAAACCAGGATTGGCCGGTCCGCCGCTTTCTCACTCATCGCCGGGCAATTCCCCGCTGGTTTTCTTCGCCGGTGATTTCTCGCGCTTGCGCCCTTCCGGCGCACCGGAGCCGCGCGGGGTCTTGGGACTGAAATAATCGAGCGACACGAGGACGCCGCGCAGGAGCTTCAACTCCGAATCCGAGAAACCCGCCCGCGTGAGCACGCCGCGCAGATTGTTGGCCATGATCTCCTTACGCGCCATCGGCCGGAAATAGCCGCGCGCCTGCAAGGCGTCTTCGAGGTGGTTGAAGAAGCCTTGCAACTGCTCCTTTGGCGCGGGTTCAAGCTCCGGCCCGCGAAAGGCGGTGTCAGTGGGTCTCTCAAGACCTGATTTCATCCACTCATAGGACATGAGCAAAACCGCCTGTGCGATATTAAGCGACGAGAATGCCGGATTGACCGGGAATGTCACCAGTTCATCCGCAAGGCTGACTTCGTCATTATTGAGGCCGAAACGCTCTCGCCCGAAAAGAATGCCGGTCTTCTCGCCCTGCTTGAAACGCTGGCGCAGGACCTGTCCCGCTTCGACGGGTCCGCGAACCTGCTTGAAGGCGTCACGTTCGCGCGCCGTCGTCGCGTAGACAAAATGCAGATCCTTGATTGCCGATCGCAGGTCATCATAAACCCGCGCCGCATCGATGATATGGTCGGCTTTGCTCGCGGCAGAGCGCGCCTTGTCATTGGGGAATTGCTCGCGCGGCTTGACCAGGCGAAGCTCCGCCAGGCCGAAATTCGCCATGGCACGCGCCACCATGCCAATATTCTCCGGCAGTTGCGGCTCGACCAGTATGATCGCCGGCCCTTCGGCAATCAGTGTGCGCTGTCTGTCTGTACCGGCCATATTCCATTTCCCAGTCTTATCTTGCGCCGTCATAGCTCGCGTTTTTTTGATGGGCAATGGGTGGATGCCACCGGTATCTCTCCCCTTGAGGGAGAGAAAGCGATTTCAGCATCATAGCCCTTGCCAAGTGCTAGAAATCGCAAGAGAGGGTATTTCACGCCCAGCACAATATCCCCTCTCTTGGATTTTCTAGGGATCTAGCATGGGCTAAATCCAAGAAAATCCTTTCTCCCCCACAAGGGGGGAGATAAACCGCAACGCTCACTTTGCGTTCTGTGACCATGGTGCTATAGGGGCGCGAACCCTCACTTTAATCCAGTGCTGACACCTCAAGTTGCAGCAAAAAAGAGGCTGACTATCCATGGCAAAGATCAAGGTTGCAAATCCGGTCGTTGAGCTTGATGGCGACGAGATGACCCGCATCATCTGGCAATATATCAAGGAAAAGCTGATCCATCCCTATCTCGACATCGACCTGAAATATTACGACCTCGGGATCGAGCACCGCGATGCGACCAACGATCAGGTGACGATCGATGCGGCCAATGCGATCAAGCAATATGGCGTCGGCGTCAAATGCGCCACGATCACCCCGGACGAGCAGCGCGTGGAGGAATTCGGCCTGAAGAAGATGTGGAAGTCGCCCAACGGCACGATCCGCAACATCCTCGGCGGCGTCATCTTCCGCGAGCCGATCATTGCCAAGAACGTGCCCCGCCTGGTTCCCGGCTGGACCCAGCCGATCATCGTCGGCCGTCACGCGTTTGGCGACCAGTACCGCGCCACCGACTTCAAGTTCCCCGGCAAGGGCAAGCTGTCGATCAAGTTCGTCGGCGAAGATGGCGCGACGATCGAACACGAGGTCTATGACGCGCCAAGCGCGGGTGTCGCCATGGCCATGTACAACCTCGACGATTCGATCCGCGATTTCGCCCGTGCCTCATTCAACTATGCCTATAATCGCGGCGTCCCCTGCTATCTGTCGACCAAGAACACCATCCTCAAGGCCTATGACGGCCGCTTCAAGGATATTTTCCAGGACGTGTTCGACGCAGAATTCAAGGACAAGTTCGCATCCAAGAAAATCACATATGAGCACCGCCTGATCGACGACATGGTTGCATCGGCCCTGAAGTGGTCGGGTGGTTATGTCTGGGCCTGCAAGAACTATGACGGCGACGTGCAGTCCGATATCGTTGCGCAGGGCTTTGGCTCGCTTGGCCTGATGACCTCGGTGCTGATGACACCGGATGGCCAGACCGTGGAAGCAGAAGCCGCCCACGGTACCGTAACCCGCCATTACCGCCAGCACCAGAAGGGCGAAGAGACCTCTACCAACTCCATCGCTTCCATTTTCGCATGGACGCGCGGACTTGCACATCGCGCCAAGCTCGATGGCAATTCGGAACTGGAGCGCTTTGCGCTTACGCTCGAAAAGGTCTGCGTCGACACTGTCGAAGCCGGCTATATGACCAAGGATCTCGCCCTGCTTATCGGTCCGGATCAGCCCTGGCTGTCGACCACCGGCTTCCTCGACAAGATCAACGAGAACCTGTCGAAAGCCATGGCTGCCTGATCCCGGCACCTGATGCATGGAAAGAGCCCCGGCTTGCGCCGGGGCTTTTTTATGTTTGTCTCGAAATATACGACAGCATTATTGACATATTTATGGATTTACAGTCGAGTGCGTTCACAAACGCGGAGGAATGAGATGAGCGACTGGGATGCCCGGTATTCGGCACGCACCGGGAAGATGCGTGCTTCGGAAGTTCGTGAGCTGTTGAAGCTGCTTGACCAGCCGGACATCATCTCCTTCGCCGGCGGCATTCCGGATCCGGCGCTTTTTCCAAAAGAAGCGATCAAGGAGGCATATAGCGCGGTCCTTGACGAGAACGCGGACGCAGCACTGCAATATTCCGTCAGCGAGGGCTATAAACCGCTGCGCCAGTGGCTGGTACAGCATATGGCAGCACTTGGCGTTGCCTGCACGATCGACAATATTATCATCACCACCGGATCACAGCAGGCGCTCGACTATCTCGGCAAGCTGTTCATTTCGCCCGGCGACACGATCCTCACCACCTGGCCGACCTATCTCGGCGCGCTGCAGGCCTTCAACGCCTACGAGCCGCGTTACGACCGTCTCATTCCCGAGGGTGGCAACACGACGCCCGACGCCTACCGAACCAATGCGCAGGCGGCAGGCGGTCGGGTAAGACTCGCCTATCTTACAGGCGATTTCTCCAATCCGACTGGCGAGACCATAGGCCGAAAAGAACGCGTGAAACTGGTCGAGCTGGCGCATGAACTGGACATTCCGCTGATCGAGGACGCCGCCTATCGGGTACTTCGCTACGAGGGAGAGAATGCGCCCTCAATGCTGGCACTCGATATCGAACGCGAAGGCCATATCGACCGCACGCGCGTCCTCTACTCCGGCAGCTTTTCCAAAAGCCTTACGCCGGGATTGCGCGTCGGCTGGGTCTGCGCGGCACAGCCAGTGATCGCCAAGCTGGTGCTGATCAAGCAGGCGGCGGATCTGCATAGCCCGACCATCAACCAGATGGTCATTCACCACGTGGCCGAACGTCATTTCGATGCGCAGGTCGAGAAAGCCCGCGGACATTACCGGCAACGACGGGATCACATGCTTGGCGCGCTGGCGCGGCACATGCCCGAGGGCGTGACATGGACAAGGCCCGAGGGCGGCATGTTCGTCTGGATGACGCTTCCCGATGGCATGGACGGAGCGGCGCTGCTCGCCCGTTCAGTCGAGCAGATCCGCGTGGCTTTCGTGCCGGGTGTCGCCTTCCACGCAGATGGCACCGGCGGAAACACGATAAGATTGAATTTCTCGCTGCCCAATGCCGAAGCGATCGAGACAGGTATGCAGCGGCTCGGCGGACTGATTGGACGCGAAATGGATCGCGTAAGAGCCCAAGGGTAATTTGCAACGGGGCTTTGCAGATGGCGTTTTCCGAACACCAATACGCCGCGCTTCGGTGCTCGAAACATCATTTTTGCCACGCCTTGACGAATTTTCGCTCAGGCGCCGGAAAACAGCGCTCACAAAGCGGCAAATATTTACCGGATCGCAAGTGGCAAATTCCTGCGGTATGATTGCGCGCCACAGCGCCATCGAAACGAGGGGACTGAGACGATGACCACACAGCATTTCTTTTTTCGGTTGATCCCGCCGCGCCCGACCTTCGCCGACGACATGAATGATGACGAACAGGAATTGATGCGCCAGCATGTGACCTATGTCAGCGAATATTTCGAGGAAGGAGCAGTCCTCGCCTATGGTCCCGTGCAGGATCCGAGTGGCTGGTTTGGCATCGCGCTTCTCGAAGTCGCGGATCACAACCAAGCGGTGCAATTTGCCGAAAATGATCCGACGGTAATGGCGGGACTGAACCGCTACAGCATTGCGCCCATGCACATTGCAGCAGCGAGAGGTTTTCTCGCGAGGTGACGTCAGTCGGATTCCACCGCTGGTTGTGCCTGTTCACGGGGGCGCAACTCTCCCGATTTCCCGTCCAATTCCAAGGCCAGGTCCGGGTAGGGCTTGGGAGGCGGCTGCACCGCCGACAACGCAGGAGCAAGCTGCCCTTTGAGCTTCAATACCTCGCCAAAAGCCTGCGCCGATACCTTGCCGTTGATCCTGCGTAGCTTGCCTACCATCGCGAAAGCAAAACCGTTTTGCGCCGCCGCCCGAAAATCGGCCTCGCCTAAAAGGACAAGGCCTGTCTCTTCGATAAGACACGGCGCCTGGAAGCAAATCCTCTTTTGCGACACACCTTTGCTGTAGTCTAACTGCTTTCCAAAACTCCACACCTCGACAAACGAAGCTTTGCCATAGCTACCGAAGCGGGTCTCGAAACCGTATCCTGATTTCATGGAATAGAATGGCCTGATCTGCAAGAATTCAAGAACTGCGTAATAGGCCGTAGCGACTGGCCCGTAAGCAATCTCATCACCCACGTGCACATCTTTGACAACTGCTGACTGCGTCATGCATGAACATAGTCCGACAGCAAGCGCTAGTAGAATGAAGACGCGCCCTACCAAGCCAATCTCCCAAGAAGACACACAAAAAACCCGCATCGGGATCGCCAAAAACCTCCACACCACCGGATATTGCCGGATATCCGGGCGTACGCCATCGGCTACCGTAATTTCGGATCAAAATAGAAAAACACAAGATTTCGGAGCTAATTCGGCGATACTATGAAATAATCAATTTGGAGACCATATAACTTTTACTATATAAAAGCAATTGTGCAAGATTAAACACTTAGTCGTACTTGCCAATTTATTGCCAATAACAACTTCAGGTAGCTTCCAGCCGCGCGATACACGCGGCTGGATTGAAAGCAATTATCCGGCCAAAGCTTCGCGCACGGCAGACACGGCTTCCTCGGCCCTGGAGCCATCGGGGCCGCCAGCTTGTGCCATATCCGGACGCCCGCCGCCGCCTGCCCCGCCAAGTGCAGCCGAGGCAATGCGGACGAGATCGACGGCGCTGTACTTGCCCACGAGATCATCTGTAACGCCAACGACTGCGCTTGCCTTGCCATCATCAGAAACGCCGATGAAGGTGACCACACCGGAGCCGACCGTCTTCTTCGCGTCATCGGCGAGCGGTTTCAAATCGCGCGGATTGACGCCGCTGACCACCTTGCCGATGAAGGTGACGCCGTTGACAGTTTCCGACTGTGCACCGCCGCTCGACGGGCCGGCCAGCGCCAGCTGCTTGCGGGCCTCGGTCAATTCCCGTTCAAGCTTGCGACGCTCATCCATCAGTGCCGAGACGCGCGCCAATGTTTCGGCAGGCGTGGATTTCAACACGCCGGCGATTGCCTTGACCCGTTCGTCCTGTTCTTCAAGGTAGCGGCGGGCCGCCTCTCCGGTCAAAGCTTCGAGACGGCGGACGCCCGCGGCGACAGCGCCTTCCGAGACGACGCGGATCAGGCCGATATCGCCGGTAGCGCGTACATGCGTACCCCCGCAAAGCTCGGTCGAATAGCTCTTGCCCGCCTTTTCGCCGTGTAGCGCCGTTCCCATGGAAACCACGCGCACCTCGTCACCATATTTTTCGCCGAAGAGCGCCATGGCGCCCTCCGCGATCGCATCGTCCACGGCCATCAGGCGTGTGGTGACCGGCGCATTCTGCAAGACAATCTCGTTGGCAAGATCTTCGATCACAGCGAGTTCCTTGTCCGAGATCGGCTTCGGGTGCGAGAAATCGAAGCGCAGCCGGTCTGGCGCGACGAGCGAGCCCTTCTGCGCGACATGGGTTCCAAGTGTCTCGCGCAGGGCCTCATGCAGCAAATGTGTCGCCGAGTGGTTCGAGCGGATGCGGGTCCGGCGCACATGATCCACGCTGAGCTCGACCGGCGCATCCTTCTTCGCCGTGCCCTTTGTCACGGTACCGATATGAACGAAGACACCATCGTTTTTCTTTTGCGTGTCGGTGATGCTCACCGTAAAGCCATCACCGGAAATCGTGCCCGTATCACCTTGCTGGCCGCCGGATTCGGCATAGAAGGGCGTCTGATTGACGACGATGGACACGGCGTCGCCCTCGCCGGCGCTATCGACCAGCGCGCCATCCCGCACCAATGCCGTGATGACACCTTCTGCCTTTTCCGTCTCATAGCCGAGAAATTCAGTCGCGCCGACCTTGTCACGCACGGCGAACCAAATGGTTTCGGTTGCCGCGTCGCCCGACCCGGACCAATGGGCGCGGGCCTCGGCCTTTTGCCGCTCCATGGCCGCGGAGAAGCCTTCCGTATCAACGCTGATGCCGCGCTGGCGCAATGCATCCTGCGTCAGATCGAGCGGAAAGCCGAATGTGTCGTAGAGCTTGAACGCGGTTTCGCCGTCAAGACTGTCGCCCTCACCCAAAGTTTCCGTCGCTTCGCCGAGCAGGCCAAGGCCGCGTTCAAGCGTCTTGCGAAAACGGGTTTCCTCGAGCTTCAATGTCTCGGATATCAGCGATTCCGCGCGGATCAATTCAGGATAGGCCTGGCCCATCTCGCGCACCAGCGCCGGCAGCAGGCGATACATCAACGGGTCTTTTGCGCCAAGAAGCTGGGCATGGCGCATGGCGCGGCGCATGATGCGGCGCAGGACATAGCCACGGCCTTCGTTAGAAGGCAGCACGCCATCGGCAATCAGGAAACTTGACGAGCGCAGATGATCGGCGATGACACGGTGGCTGGCACGGAACTGACCTTCCGCCTTGACGCCGGTCGCCTCTTCCGAAGCGTGGATCAGCGTCTGGAACAGGTCGATATCATAATTGTCGTGCTTGCCCTGCAAAACCGCCGCGAGGCGCTCCAGTCCCATGCCGGTGTCGATAGACGGCCGCGGCAGGTCGACGCGCTGTTCCTTCGTTACCTGCTCGAACTGCATGAAGACGAGATTCCAGATCTCGATGAAACGATCGCCATCCTCATCCGGGCTGCCGGGAGGCCCACCCCAAATGCTGTCGCCATGATCATAGAATATTTCCGAACAGGGACCGCACGGGCCCGTATCGCCCATTGCCCAGAAATTGTCACTCGTAGCGATGCGAATGATACGCTCTTCGGGCAAGCCGGCGACCTTCTTCCACAGGTCGAAGGCAGCATCATCCGTGTGGTATACGGTGACTGTCAGCTTGTCTTTCGACAGGCCGAACTCCCTGGTGATGAGATTCCATGCGAGCGATATCGCTTCTTCCTTGAAATAGTCGCCAAAGGAAAAATTGCCGAGCATTTCAAAGAAAGTGTGATGGCGCGCGGTGTAGCCGACATTGTCGAGATCGTTATGCTTGCCTCCGGCGCGAACGCACTTCTGCGACGTGGTGGCGCGGCTGTAAGGACGCTGCTCGACACCGGTGAAAACATTCTTGAACTGGACCATACCGGCATTGGTGAACATCAGCGTCGGATCGTTACGCGGCACGAGCGGGCTTGACGCCACGATCTCATGGCCATTCTTCTTGAAATAGTTCAGAAATGTCGACCGGATCTCGTTGACGCCACTCATATTATTGCCTTCTGACCTGCTTTATCCAAACGGAATCCGCCCCTTCTCTCACCGAAGGGGCAGAACGCAACGCTTGTAGCGACAGGGCCGCGACCTGTCCAGAAAATCCCTCCGGATCGCGCTGGCGGCCTGTCCAGGGATTTATGACACTCCCGGATGGGTCAGACTTAAAAAAACAGCGCGAACATTGCCGTTAAACGGGCAGAGCCGAAACTGCGCCAATCGTCTGTTCTACGCCGGCACGGTGTTCCAGCTCATGTCATCCGTCATCGCCTTGGCATCGGCCGGGAATGTCCTCGCTGCGAAGTACAGGAACACCGCGGTCAGAAAGAGGGTCACGGGAATCAGGAACAGCGCATTGTGCAAACCGATTGCCTTGAACTCTTCGGTCATACCGGCAGCGCCGGCTGCGTTCATGGCTTCTACCGAAAAGTAATCCGACAATAGTCCGACAACCATTGGACCGAACGCGCCGCCGAGCAGATAGAGTGCGGCAAAGAACACCGCGAACGCCGTTGCGCGCAGCCTTGGTTCGATAACATCCTGAATTGCCGCATAGGTGCAGGTAAAATAATTGTACTGCATGAGCCAACCAATGCTGAAGATTGCCGCAAAGAGACCTATCTCGTTGCTCCCCAGCGTCAGCGCGTAGCCAGTTGCCAGAGCCCCGGCAAGGAGCCCGAACGCTCCAAACAAGAGCCGGCCACGATCGGAGTACGCATGCAACTTATCTGCCACCCACCCTCCGAGCGTCAAACCCACCAATCCGGTGACGCCGACGATGCAACCGGTGGTAATTGCAGCACTTTCCAGCGCCAGCCCGAAATAGCGTTGAAGCAGCGGCACCATGAACGAATTGGTCGAATAGACAGCAAAGTTCGCGGTAATGCCTGCGAGAATAATCCACCACATGGTCGGGACCTGCAAAACCTTGCGAAGAGGCTGGCTGATCGGCGCATTGGAGACCGGTGTATCCTCGGCCGCACCACGATTTGGATCTTTGACGAAGAACATGAAGATGGCGAGAATGATGCCTGGCACCATGGCAATGAAAAAGGGCGCTCGCCACGAACCAAATGCCTTGACCATACCACCCACGGTGAAGAACGCCAGAATGAGGCCGAGAGGTAAGCCGAGCATGAAAATACCCATGGCACGAGAACGCCGGTGCGAGGGAAACATATCGCCTATCATCGACGTTGCGGCGGGCGCATAAGCGGCCTCCCCCACACCGACGCCGACGCGCACGGCCAGGAACGAGGCGAAGTTCCACGCTGCGCCGTTGAGACCCGTGAACAGGCTCCAGACAATCAGCCCCCAACCCATGATCTTCTTACGCGAGCCTGTATCGGCCAGGCGCCCCAGGGGTAACCCGGCAATCGCATAGACGACCGTGAACGCCGCAGCGATCATGCCAAGCTGGAAATCACTCAACCCCCATTCATGGCGAATCGGCTCGTTGAGTATCGCCGGAACAGCGCGATCAAAAAAATTGAGAAGATTGGCGAGAAAAAGCAAGAAAAGTACTTTCCATGCGTTCGCCGCCTGCTTGCCGTCAGCCATAATTCCCCCCTTGAAAAACATTCTCAAAAAAATTGAAATAAAAATTGCTTTGTTCGCCGCATAAGCATGTCGGCTTGATACGCAGCATGACGGCATCGCGCCGACAATCAATCCCGACTTTAGACTAGGACGCGAACGCGCCTCCGGAACGATCAGCACTGACTTCGAAGCAACCCGAAAGCGCAAAAAACCCGCAGCCAGTATATGGATGCGGGTTTGTCGTCGTGAACAGAGATGGCAGGCAGATCAGCCTTCGGCGGCGTCCGGACCATCGTCCTCGACATCATCGGGACCCTTGTCGAGCATCTGCTCGGCAATGAGACCGGCATTCTGGCGGAGCACCAGTTCAATCTCGTTGGCGACTTCCGGATTTTCCTTCAGGAACAGCTTTGCATTGTCGCGGCCCTGGCCAAGACGCTGCGAATTATAGGAAAACCAGGAACCGGATTTTTCGACGATACCAGCCTTGACGCCAAGATCGACCAGTTCACCCGTCTTGGACACACCCTCGCCATACATGATGTCGAATTCGACCTGCTTGAATGGGGGAGCGAGCTTGTTCTTGACCACCTTGACGCGGGTCTGGTTGCCGACGACCTCATCGCGTTCCTTCAGCGAGCCGATACGGCGAATATCGAGACGCACGGATGCGTAAAACTTCAGTGCGTTGCCGCCTGTCGTGGTCTCTGGCGAGCCAAACATGACGCCGATCTTCATGCGGATCTGGTTGATGAAGATGACCATGCAATTGGAGCGGGAAATGGAAGCGGTGAGCTTGCGCAGCGCCTGGCTCATCAGACGGGCTTGCAGGCCCGGCAGGCTGTCGCCCATTTCGCCTTCGATTTCAGCGCGGGGTGTCAACGCGGCCACCGAATCGACGACCAGCACATCGATCGCACCCGAGCGCACCAGCGTATCCGTGATCTCAAGCGCCTGCTCACCGGTGTCGGGCTGCGAGATCAGAAGATTTTCAAGATCCACTCCAAGCTTGCGGGCATAGACCGGATCAAGTGCATGCTCAGCATCGACGAAGGCGCAGATGCCACCCTTCTTCTGGGCCTCGGCAATCGTATGGAGGGCAAGCGTCGTCTTGCCCGAGCTCTCCGGCCCGTAAATCTCGACGATGCGGCCTTTCGGCAATCCGCCGACACCCAAGGCTATATCCAGCGACAGCGAGCCGGTCGAAACCGTTTCGATTTCCACCACCTGCTCATTGCGACCAAGCCGCATGATCGAGCCCTTCCCGAAGGCCCTCTCGATCTGGGACAATGCCGCATCCAGCGCTTTCGTTTTATCCACTGAATTACCCTCAACCAACCGCAACGAATTTTGAGCCATGTTACACTACCCCTGTGTTGTGCATGAAGTCCGGAATGTTCCTGTATCTGAATTTATTTGTATCTGTTTTGTTCTCATTTGGCAAGAGGCACAACCTGTTGAAATCTCATGAAAAAGCCAGAATATTCTCATGATGTTCCTGAATGGTCCAGCTTCAGGACGGCAGGCGCCGATCGCCTCCGGCACGATGCCTGAACCCGGAACCCGGCATGGCATTTCGAATCGCTCCCGTGATTGCGCCACGCGCTCCAGCGCTCTAGAGAGAGTGGCTCACTGAGCTACCCCACAACCTCAAGTTTATCCGGACACGCGATAGAACATGACCCAATTCGACAAGCCGCGGATATTCGCTGTCGGCGGCGCTCACCTCGACAGGCGGGGCCAGAGCCTGGTACCCTTCGTGCCGGGTGCATCCAATCCCGGTATCATGCGTGAAGAGCCGGGCGGCGGCGTGTTCAATGCTTTGCGGCTGGCGGTTCAACGGGGAATCAGCGCCGAAATCCTCTCGGTCCGCGGCGGTGACAGAAATGGTGAAATCATCGCTGCGGCAATACAGTCAGCCGGGATAAGCGACGGCTCTGTTGTTTATATGGACCGTCCGACGCCAAGTTATACGGCCATTCTCGATGAGTGCGGCGACGTGGTGGCTGCTATCGCGGATATGGAACTCTATGAGCTGGTACTTCCGCGGCAATTGACCCGGCGCAAGGTTCGCGACGCGATCGCCATCGCCAACGCAGTATTTTGCGACGCGAACTTGCCTTCGGAGGCGCTGCAGAGATTGACAGCACTCGCCGGAGAGCGGCCATTGTTTGCGCTGGCGATCTCGCCGGCAAAAGTGCCGCGCCTGGCTCCGGTCTTCGCCAGGCTCACCTGCCTCTTCATGAACCGGCGCGAGGCACTGGCGCTTACGGGCCTCGGCCCGCAAGCAAAATCGGCTGAACTTTATCAGTCGCTGCGCGCTGCCGGTTTGACGGGCGCTGTCGTCAGCAATGGCGGCGATGCGGTTCTCGCATTTATGCACGGCGACGCTTTTACGATCTCCCCGCCCGCCGTCAGCGAAATATTGGACGTAACGGGCGCAGGCGATGCTCTGGCTGGTGGTACAATAGCTGCGCTGATGCGGGGCGCGCCGTTCGATGCTGCGCTGCGCGAGGGTTTGGCAGCCTCCATGCTGACGCTGAAAGTTCATTCCGCCAGCGCGCGCTTCAGCCAACACGAATTCGACAGCGCATTGGCGCAAATACCCGAAGCCACTGCGCTTACATAAAGGATAATGATCATGACCGAAATGTTGAACCCCTTCATGGACATAGCGCCCGCTGTTCAAGACGCGCTTGTCGCAGGGATGCCGGTGGTTGCGCTTGAGAGCACGATCATCACCCATGGAATGCCCTACCCGGACAACAGCCGCATGGCAGCCGGCGTCGAGGACATCATCATGGCGGAAGGGGCGGTTCCAGCGACCATCGCCATCGTGGACGGACGATTAAAGATCGGGCTTTCGCCGCAAGAGCGGGAAGCCCTGGCGCAGGTAAAGGGCGCGATGAAGCTCTCGCGCGCCGACCTGCCCTTCGCCCTGTCGGAAGGCCGCACAGGCGGCACAACCGTCGCCGCTACGATGCTCGCTGCGCACCTTGCGGGTATCAAGGTTTTCGCGACAGGCGGCATTGGCGGGGTACACAAGGGCGCGGAGTTGAGCTTCGATATTTCGGCGGATCTGGAAGAGCTCGGCCGCACACCGGTTATCGTCGTTTCGGCGGGCGCCAAAGCTATCCTGGACATAGAGAAAACGCTGGAAGTGCTGGAAACCAAAGGTGTTCCGGTGGTGGTTTACGCCGCGGACGTGATGCCTGCCTTCTGGTCGCGGCAGAGCCCATTCAAGGCACCGCTGCGGCTCGACAGCGCCGCTGCCATCGCAAAATTCCAGGCTGCACGCGAATCCCTCGGCGTCGCCGGTGGCATGCTCATCGCCAATCCTATTCCCGAGGCAAGCGAAATTCCGGCCGAGATCATGGGCAGGCACATCAGCGAGGCAATCGCGCGCGCAACAAGAAAGGGCGTCACCGGCAAAGCAGTAACGCCACTTCTTCTTTCGGAACTCCTTGATATCACCGGCGGCGAAAGCCTGACTGCAAACATCGCTCTGGTCGAGAACAATGCGCGGCTGGCCGCAAGGATAGCGGTATCGCTGGGCGTTACTCAGTAAGCGGCGAAATCTGGATTTCGACGCGGCGGTTTTGCGCCCGACCGGCCTCGGTGGCGTTGGTGGCGACAGGCTCCGTCGGGCCATATCCACGAACGTCGAAACGGCGATTGTCTATACCCTGCTGCGTCAGGTAATTGGAAACCGACAGCGCCCGCCGCTCCGACAGGAGCTGGTTGTGCTGCAGGCTGCCTGTTGAATCCGTATGGCCCGCAACGTCGACGATCGTCCGGTCGAACTTGCGCAGAACGATGGCTACAGAACTCAACGTCGAGAAGAATTCCGGCTTCACCTGATCCTGATCCGTATTGAAGGTGATGGCCGATGGCATGTTAAGGATGATCCGATCGCCATTGCGGGTCACGGAAACGCCGGTACCCTGCAACTGTGCACGCAGTTCCGATTCCTGACGATCCATGTAATTGCCGATCGCACCGCCGCTGAGGGCGCCGATACCAGCGCCAATCAGCGCGGCGTTGCGCCCGGATTTGCCACCACCGCCGATGGCGAGGCCGGTGAGCGCTCCAACCGCCGTGCCGATGACGGCGCCGCCAGCCGTGTTCGACATCTTCTGCTGGCCCGTGTAGGGATCGGTCGTGGTGCAGCCCGCAAGAAAGGTCGCCGCAAGGCAGCCGATGGCAAATTTCTTCATCATGGAATCAGTTCCCCGGTTGGATGTGGCAGGGAATATACGAGTGATTCGGGCAAAAGAAGGGTAAGGAAAATCGCGAAAGTTGGCGTCTTGCCAGGGGCACTTCAATCAGGACATCGCAGGTCCGTTCAAAATATTTGAGCCTTGTTCCATCCTGAATTCGTTTGCGCTCGCAATCCCGATCCAACATGCTTCGCACCATTCGAAAACCTGAAAGGCCAGCAGCTATGAACTATACCTCACAGGCACCTGTTGCAATCATCACCGGTGGAGGACGCGGCATGGGCGCCGCGATCGCCCGCGAACTGCACGATCGTGGCTACCGTCTTGGTCTCATGTCGCCGTCAGGCAGTGCGGTCGAGCTTGCGGCAGAACTTGGCGGCATCGGCATCAAGGGTTCGGCAGGCGACGCCAACGATCTGGAGGCGCTGGTCACCCGGACGGTGCAGGTCTATGGACGCGTCGATGCGGTGGTCAATCACACGGGGCATCCCCCAAAAGGCGATCTCCTCGATATCACCGACGAGAAATGGGCAATCGGCAATGACCTGATGGTTCTGAGCCTGGTGCGCATGGCGCGGCTGGTGACGCCCTACATGTTGAAGCAGGGCAAGGGCGCCTGGGTCAACATCACGACATTTGCTGCGTTCGAACCGAGCCTGATCTTTCCCGTTTCCTGTGCGTATCGCGCTGCTGCGGGAGCTTATACAAAGCTATATTCCGATCGTTACGCTGCCGACAATATCCGCATGAATGCCCTGCTCCCGGGCTTCATCGACAGTCTGGACCACAAACCCGAGACCGCCGACAAGGTGCCCATGAAACGGGTCGGGACAATAGCCGAAATCGCAAAGACCACCGCTTTCCTTCTGTCGGACGACGCCGGTTACATCACGGGGCAGAACATCCGCGTCGACGGCGGGATCACACGGCACCTCTAACCAAGTCTGACGCCGAACGTCTTGAACAATTGCCGCCGCCCCTGCGGCGTTACAGACACGGCGCGCGTGCCATCGATCCGTCTTATCCACCCGTTGTCGAAACAGTGGCTGCATAATGCAGCACCAATCGCGCCGGCAAGATGCGGGCGCCTTTCGCTCCAGTCGAGGCATGGCCGGCACAAAACGCGACCGCGCCTGGCAGTGGCTTCGATTGCGATCCCCGCTCGGTCAAACAACGCGACCCCGCTATCCGTTACCTCCCCGGCATCGAGTCCGAGACGAAGATGGCCAGAACTGACCAGCGCGTCGGCAATCGAAACACCAAGGCGGCCGGCGAGGTGGTCGTAACAGGTACGTCCTGCCCGCAGCGCCGCATCGCGCGGACCGGTGCGCAATGGCTTCGTGGCGATGTCCGGCGCGGCAAGCCGCATGATACTCTCGATCATCTGGGCGACGGCCGGAGACGCCAACCTGTGGTAGCGGTGCCGCCCCTGCTTCTCCACCGAGAGCAAGCCTGCCTCCGTCATCCGCATGAGATGGCTGCTGGCAGTCTGCGGGGTGACACCGGCAAGCCTTGCAAGTTCCGTCGCGGTAAGTGCACGGCCGTCCATGAGGCCGTTGAGCATGCTCGCGCGACCAGGATCGCCGGCAAGTGCCGCTATCTCCGCAAATTTCGCATTGTTCGACATGGCCGTTTCCGTATTTGCCAGCCAGTTTACGCTGTCATACTTCCCGCAATAATGCTTCGAAAACGCTCGAAGTATCAAGTGGCGGCTTAACTTCACATTGCCTAGCGGAAATAAAAGGTTGGCAATTTCTCTTCAGTCACTAAAAATGCATCAAGGCCGCATGCCGGGAGGGCAGCGCAAATCCAATGAGGGCGGAGATTTAAAATGATGCATCTGAAATCCAGCATACTCGCAGCCGGCACCCTGGCGCTTTCAATCGGTCTGGCGGTCGCGCCAGCGAAGGCCGCCGAGTTTATCAATGTCCTCACCGGCGGCACGTCTGGCGTTTACTACCCGCTTGGCGTTGCCCTGTCAGAAATATATGGCAAGGGAATCGAAGGCGCGCGGACGCAGGTTCAGGCCACAAAGGCTTCGGTCGAAAATCTGAACCTTCTGCAGCAAGGCAAGGGCGAGATAGGCTTTGCGCTTGCGGATTCCGTCAAGCTCGGCTGGGAGGGCAACAAGGAAGCGGGATTTCCGGCCAAGCTCGACAAGCTGCGGGCTATCGCGGCGATTTATCCGAATTACATCCAGATCGTTGCAAGCCAGGATTCAGGCATCAAGACGATTGCCGACCTGAAAGGAAAAAGCCTCTCGGTCGGCGCTCCCGCCTCGGGCACGGAGTTGAATGCGAGAACTATCTTTGCCGCGTCGGACATGGACTACAAGGACCTGGGCAAGATCGAATACCTGCCGTTTGCCGAATCGGTCGAACTGATCAAGAACCGGCAGATGGACGCGACCTTGCAGTCGGCCGGGCTTGGCGTGGCATCGATTCGCGATCTTGCAACATCACTTCCCATCAACGTCGTGGCAGTGCCCGCCGAAACGGTCGCGAAGATCGGAGCGCCATATCTCCCAGTCACGATACCCGCCGGCACGTATGAGGGCCAGAAGGAAGACGTCCCGACCGCAGCCGTCGGCAATATCCTCGTCTCACATGATGGCGTTTCTGACGAAATCGCCTACCAGATGACCAAGTTGCTGTTCGACAATGTCGACAAGCTTGCGTCATCACATGCGGCGGCCAAGGCGATCAAACTGGAGAATGCGACAACTGGGCTGCCAATTCCGCTTCACCCGGGCGCCGAGCGCTACTACAAGGAAAAAGGCCTGATCAAATAAGGCTCCTGTCCAGAAAGAGGCGCCATTGCCCATATGAAAGGCAATGGCGTTTCACCGGCAAAGGCTCATGCACCAGCGAGCGACAAGGGCAAAATCCATGCAAGCGACCGAAAGCTCAAAACATGTCGAAGACGAGATAGTCGACGGCCTGCCTGCAGGTTTTGGCGATGGTCTTTCGGGCAAGATCGCCTATGGCATCGCCGTGGCCTTTTCGTTGTTTCAAATTTACATTGCAGCTTACGGCTCGCTGCCGAGCCAGGTGCAGCGCGCCATGCACGTGGGATTTCTCTTGCTTCTCGGCTTTGCGCTGCTCGGCAATTTGAGGGCACGGACCAGCTGGGGCAAATGGATCCTTTGGACATTGGGGATCGTGGGTTTCGGCACAGGACTTTACAATTGGGTATTTTATCTCCCGCTGATCCAGCGTAGCGGCTTTCTCAACCCCGTCGATCTTGCCGTCGGCATCGTTCTGATCGTGCTCGTTTTCGAGGCGGCCCGCCGCCTGATGGGATGGCCCCTCGCGATCATTGCCTTCGTCTTCCTTCTATACTGCTTTACGGGTCAGTATCTGCCGGACCCGTTCGTTCACCGTGGCTATTCCTTCGAACAGATCATCGACAATTTCGCCTTCGGCACGGAGGGCATCTACGGCACTCCGGTATATGTCTCGGCGGCCTACATCTTCATATTCGTCGTCTTCGCAGCGTTTTTGGAGCGCGCGGGAATGATCGCGCTGTTCAACGACTTCGCGTTCGGCTTTGTCGGCGGCGTTCGTGGCGGCCCGGGTCAGGTGTGCATTCTTTCCTCCGCGCTGATGGGAACGATCTCCGGTTCCGGAGTAGCCAATGTGGTCGCCAGCGGGCAATTCACGATCCCGCTGATGAAACGCTTCGGCTTTCGTCCGGCATTTGCCGGCGGCGTCGAAGCGACCTCCTCCATGGGCGGCCAGATCATGCCGCCGGTGATGGGAGCCGTGGCATTCATCATGGCTGAGACGCTGAACGTGCCCTATGCCGATATCGTCAAGGCGGCTATCATTCCGGCCCTTCTCTATTTTGGCGCCTGTTTCTGGATGGTCTATCTGGAGTCCGGCAAGGCCGGCTTGAAGGGCATGGACAAGGCAAGCCTGCCCAATCCCTGGGATGCGGTGCGCCAGCACTGGCCGCTGGTCTTGCCACTGGCCGCCCTCGTCTACCTCCTGTTTGCCGGCTATACGCCCATTTTCGCGGGAACCATGGGCCTCGCCCTGACGATCGTATTGATACTCGGCACGCCGCTTGCCGCGCTGATCGGGCCCATGGCATTTCGCGTGGTCTTCTGGATCGCGCTTGGTCTCGCTGCCGCGGCCTTCGTGAAATTCGGCGTCAACGTGCTTGCGCTGGTGATCGGATCGTTGATCCTCGCATGCCTGTTGTTCAGGGGCGGGCGTGAAACGCTTTTGATCTGCCGCGATTCGCTGGCAGAGGGCGCCAAGAACGCCCTCCCCGTCGGCATCGCCTGCGCCATTGTCGGTATCGTCATCGGAACGCTGACCCTGACAGGCATTGCTTCGACGTTCATCGGCGCCATAATCGACATCGGCAGAGACAATCTGTTTTTGTCGCTGGTCCTGACGATGATAACCTGCCTCGTGCTCGGCATGGGCATACCGACAATTCCAAACTACATCATCACATCATCGCTTGCAGGCCCCGCTCTGCTTGCGCTCGGCGTGCCCCTGCTTGTCAGTCATATGTTCGTCTTCTACTTCGGCATCATGGCTGACCTTACACCCCCTGTTGCTCTCGCAGCATTTGCCGCCGCACCCATGGCAAAGGTGTCGGGCATGAAAATAGCCATACAGGCAACGAAACTCGCCGTGGCCGGTTTCGTCGTACCATTCATGGCAGTCTATACGCCGGCGCTCATGCTGCAGGATGCCGGGCCGATGGCCGCTGTCATCGGCTATCCGGCGGAGGTGGCATATATCGTCCTCAAGGCCTGCCTGGGGATTGCGCTTTGGGGCGCCGCTGTCGTCGGATTTCTCATGATGCGAATGGCGCTGTGGGAACGTTCCCTGGCCCTGCTGGCCGGGCTATTGCTGGTTCTCGCATTGCCAATGACCGACGAGGCCGGCTTTGCGCTTGCGATACTGCTCATCGGCCAGCATCTATGGCGTGCGCGGGCGGCGCGGCTTGTCTCCGTTCCATGAGCCTGTGCCTGCTTGCGGCTGGCAAGACCGCCGTTTTCAGCGCCACAGTGTTTTCGCTTGCCTGGACGCATTCTGTCGAGCGAACCCGTTGGGAGGAAGTCTGGCACGTCGATCAGGATGGGCTACGGATCGTCGAAGCGCGGATCAGGGGTTCCGGAGCGGGCATGGAGCCACCCGAGGGAGCAGTGCTAAGGGATGGCTGGTGGATCTTCACACCGAAAGTCCCCATGCAAAAGAAACTCGTTTTGGCCGCCTCCGGCGCGACTTCCGGCGGGTGGACGTTCTGTGCGGATGACATGTGCCGAAGCATCGGCGCCAGCGCCTCTGAACCCCTGATCATCAAAGTCTGCAAGGAGCCATCATAGTTCGGTGGTGCTCGAAGCATCGACGCTGAAATCTCCCTATGAATCGATCGAATTCGAACCGAGGAGAGATTGAAATGTCCATCACCTGTTTTATCAGATACGAGATCGACCCCTACCAGAAGGAAGCTTTCGAGACGTATGCGCGCAATTGGAACGAAGCGATCCCCCGCTGCGGCGCTGTCCTGATCGGGTATTACGCACCGCACGAGGGTTCAGCCACACTGGCCTATGGGGTCTATAACATCGAGAATCTCGCCGCTTACGAAGCCTATCGCGCCCGGCTCATGGCCGATCCGCTTGGCCGGGACAATTACGAGTTCTCAAAAGAGAAGAAGTTCATCCGCCGCGAGGAACGAACATTCCTCCGCCTGGTGACGGGAACCAACGGAGGATCGTGAAATGATCGCGGTGATATTCGAGGTGGAACCGGCCGAGGGTCGGAGCAATGAATATTTCGACAGGGCAGCCGACCTGAAGCCGCTCCTGGAAACCATCGACGGTTTTATTTCGATCGAGCGGTTCCGCAGCCTTGCCAACGAGAACCGCTATCTCTCGCTGTCCTTTTGGCGCGATGAAGCGTCAGTGGCGGCCTGGCGCCAGACCGAGGAACATCGCCTGGCTCAACGCGACGGCCGCACCGCAATCTTTGCCGATTACCGGCTGCGGATTGCGTCCGTCATACGTGATTATGGGTTGCGTGCCCGTGATGAAGCTCCGCTTGATGCGCGCGTGTACCATCACGCTTGAATCCGGTGATTACGCTGCGCACATGCCGGTCCCGGGCCGCGCATGTAATAGCGCTCGGGCCGGTAGCTCGGTGCAATGAATTCACGAACGACGCGCAACGTATCGCGCAGTTGTATAATCATGGTCATCATCTTCGGTCTCTTGCCTTTGGCATACCGGACGGGGCCGATAGCGATAAATTAGTTAAAATTTAGCGCATAAAGATGAACGCCTCCTGAATAGCGTTGGTTAAAACAAGATGAATTCATGAATAATTAGTCTTAACCGACTGAGAACAAAGCAGAAACTCGCCGATGTTTTGAGCCGGCTTCGGCTCTTGGGGCTTAGTCCACCACGCTGAAAGATGTATCACGCGTTGCCGATCAATATGCCCGTCGCCAGCACCAGACCCCCGCCTAGAACGACCTGTATGGCGGCACGGAAGAATGGTGTTTCCATAAAGCGATGCTGGATATATGCAATCGCCCAGAGTTCGATGAAGACGACGATCGCTGCGATGATGGTAGCCGTCCAGAAGTCTGAAATGAGATACGGCAGAGCATGACCGAGACCGCCAATGGCCGTCATCAGTCCATTGGCGAGACCGCGCTTCAAGGGTGAGCCTCGTCCCGATAATTTGCCGTCATCATGAGCTGCTTCCGTGAAGCCCATGGAAATTCCGGCGCCGAGCGATGCCGAGAGGCCGACGAGGAACGTCTGCCACGTGTCCTGCGTAGCAAAGGCCGCGGCAAAAATAGGCGCGAGGGTCGAGACGGAACCGTCCATGAGGCCAGCAAGCCCCGGCTGGATATAGGTCAGGATGAGCTGACGCCTTTCCGTCTGCTTTTCAAGCTCCCGCACGTTGCCGGGCGTATGTTTATCGCCGAGACGATGCGCCAGCGACTCGTGTGTCTTTTCAGCGATTGCAAGATCGCCCAGAAGCTTGCGGGTCGGAGCATCGCGAACAAGCTTTACCGCTTCCGTATAGAAGCGGTAGGCCTGTTCCTCCATTTTCTCGGCCATATCGCGGACTTTGTCGATACCAAGCGGGCGGATCAGCCAGTCAGGCTTGCGTTCGTAATATCCGCGGACATGTTCCCTTCGGATGAGCGGTATCTGATCGCCGAAGCGCTCCCGATGCAACTCTATGAGCGATTGACGATGGCGGTTCTCCTCCTCTGCCATCTCGTCGAACACTTTCGCACTCTGCGGGAAATCCTCGCGCAACCCATCCGCGTAGGCCAGATAGATTCTCGCATCGTCCTCTTCGGAAGATATGGCCAAGGCCAGCAATTGCTGCTCCGACAGGGATTCGAGGGCGTGGCGGCGATGACCGAAGAAGCGGCTGAGCATGATGTCATCCTTATTTAGAATAGTTCTAAACTATAACCTGACAATCGATTGTTCAAGATGCTCCGGCGCTTTTTAGCAGTGCATGGACAGGAGGCGAGCCTCGGAGTATCGTCCGCCTCCGCCAACCTACCTGATAGAGAACATAATGACGCTCGCCGGTTTTATTGCCTATTCAGGCGCCCTCGCCATTGCAGCCGCCATTCCGGGTCCGGGTGTGACCGCCCTCGTCGCCAGGGCTCTCGGTTCCGGCTTCCGCTCTTCCCTGTTCATGTCGCTCGGGCTGATCCTTGGCGACCTCACCTATTTGACAGCTGTCGTGCTTGGCCTTGCGATGGTGGCACAGACGTTCGGAACGGTGTTCCTGGTGATCAAGTGGGCAGGCGTCGCATATCTTGCCTATCTCGCCTGGGGATTTTGGACATCCGGGATATCGGCGGAAAAGATCGAAGCCAAAAAGAGCCGTGGCGGGGCCATCTCCAGCATCGTTGCAGGTCTGGCGGTTACGCTTGGCAATCCAAAGACCATGCTTTTCTATATCGCGCTGACACCCACTCTTGTCGACCTTCAGACAATCACGCTCGGTGATTATTCGATCCTCGCCGCGCTGACCGTACTGGTTCTGCTCGTGGTTCTGGTTCCCTATCTCGCACTGGCCGCAAAGGCGCGAGGACTGCTCGCCTCGCCTCAGGCGCTCAAGCGGCTGAACCGCACCGCCGCAGCTTTCATGGCGGGAGCCGCGCTCGCCATCGCCGGGCGCTCCTCCTGATAGGAACAATGATACCAAACCGGCCGAATATTAGTATTTTCTTCTACTCGGAAGCGAGTTTGCGCACGAGCTCAACTATGAATTTCCAAGTGGGGCTCATAAGATTGCAGCACCACCCAAATCAGGATCAGGAGAATTTTCATGAGCAGTGAGAGCGTGCGCAAGCCAGGCCGGGGCCGCATCTACAATTCCATTGTCGATACGATCGGCGATACACCCCTCATCCGTCTGGACAAACTGGCCAAGGAAAAGGGCGTCGGCGCGAATCTTCTTGCGAAGCTCGAGTTCTTCAATCCTATTTCCAGCGTCAAGGATCGGATCGGCGTGGCACTGATCGAAGCGCTCGAGGTCCAAGGCAGAGCAACGCCCGGAAAGACCACGCTTATCGAACCTACATCTGGAAACACCGGCATCGCACTCGCATTTGCTGCCGCTGCGAAGGGTTACCGGCTAATCCTCACAATGCCTGAAACCATGTCAGTCGAACGTCGCAAGATGCTCAAGCTGCTCGGCGCGGAACTGGTCCTGACCGAAGGCGCCAAGGGCATGAAAGGCGCCATCGCCAAGGCCAACGAACTGGTCGAGACTATCGGTGACGCAGTTATCCCCGGGCAATTCGACAACCCGGCCAACCCTGAGATCCATCGCCGTACCACCGCCGAAGAAATCTGGAACGACACCGAAGGTTCGGTCGACATCCTGGTTGCAGGCATCGGCACCGGCGGTACGATCACCGGCGTGGGCCAGGTACTGAAACAACGCAAACCGGGTGTTCTCGTGGTAGCGGTGGAGCCGAAGGATTCCCCCATTCTTTCCGGCGGCAACCCCGGCCCTCACAAGATACAAGGGATAGGAGCAGGCTTTGCTCCCGCCGTGCTCGACACTCACATTTATGACGAGGTCGTGCAGGTCTCGAACGAGGATTCCTTCGCCAATGCGCGTCTCGTAGCACGTATTGAAGGCGTGCCGGTGGGGATTTCATCAGGCGCCGCGTTGACGGCCGCCATAGAAGTTGGCCAGCGCCCTGAAAACAAGGGCAAGAACCTTGTCGTCATCATCCCTTCCTTCGCCGAGCGGTACCTGTCGACCGCACTGTTCGAGGGCCTGGATGGCTGAACGGGAACTGAGGAGTGGGTCGCGGATCAGCTCTTAGGCAAGAGTTGGATTCACCCAAAACTGTGATACTGTGTAACTATGAAAAATATCACAGTTTCCATCGAAGACGACATTTACCGCCGTGCCCGGATGAAAGCAGCAGAGCAGGACACATCCGTCTCGGCGCTAGTTCGTCAATTCCTGTCGGATATCGCGATGATCGAAACGGAGGCGGAGCGGCTGCGACGGGAGGAGGCTGTACTGCGAGCATCAGTCAAGCTGTTTCGGGCCGGGGACCGCCTCTCCCGCGACAAGCTTCATGACCGTAGCCTTCGAGAGTGACAGCTTTTCTCGATACCACTATCCTGCTTTATTCCATCAGTACCGCCGCCGACGAGGTGAGCAAGCGCATGAGGGCCATTGCGCTCACGGATCGGGATGATTGCGTTGTTTCGGTGCAGGTATTGCAAGAGTTTTATGTCCAGGCAACGCGCGTCTCACGCACCGATCCCCTTCCACACGAATTGGCTGCCGGGCTGATCAAGACGTGGCTGCGGTTCCGTGTTCAGGATAATACCGTACCAATCTTGCAAGGTGCCCTCGAGATAAAGCGAGCTTTCGGCTTGTCCTATTGGGACAGCGCAATTATTTCGGCCGCGCGTGAGGCTGGATGCAGCGAGCTCTTTTCTGAGGACCTGTCGCATGGCCAGATCGTTGAAGGTGTCAGAATCGTTGATCCATTTCGATGACTTGAAGCCTCAATTCTCCAGCATTTCCTTGACTGCGGTCGCCAGCTGTTTCAGCGAGAATGGCTTCGGCAAGAAGCCGAACTTGGCGTCTTCCGGCAGATTTCGCGCGAAAGCGTCCTCCGCATAGCCAGACACGAAAATGAACTTGATATCGCCGTAGTCCTTGCGCAATTCGCGCAGCAGAGTCGGCCCGTCCATTTCGGGCATGACCACATCGGAAACGATGATATCCACCTTGCCATCAAGCTCCTTCATCACTTCGAGCGCTTCGACACCGCTGGAGGCCTCATGCACGGTGTAGCCGCGTGACTGCAACGCGCGGACCCCGCCCATGCGGACGGCATCCTCGTCCTCGACCAGGAGCACGGTTGCGGAGCCGGAGAGATCGGTGGCCTTTTCCGTCTTCTTCTCTTTCTTCGGCATTTCGGTCGGCACGACTTCGCCGTTCGCATCCAGAATATCGGGCTTCTTCTCCTCGACATAACGCGGCAGGAATATGCGGAAGGTCGTTCCCTTGCCGAGCTCGGATTCGGCATGAATCGAACCCCCTGTCTGCTTGATGATACCATACACCATGGACAAGCCGAGTCCCGTGCCCTTCCCGACTTCCTTCGTCGTGAAGAACGGCTCGAATATCTTCTCGATGACTTCGGGCGTCATGCCGGTACCGCTGTCTTCAACCTCGACCAGCACATAATCACCCGGTACGAGATCGCGATATGTCAGTTCGGCACTTTCGGCTTCGGTCACGTTGCGTGTACGAAGGGTCAAATTACCGCCCTCCGGCATGGCATCGCGTGCATTGACGGTAAGGTTAACCACAACCTGCTCGAACTGGCCTAAATCGGCGCGCACCGGCCACAGGTCGCGGCCGTGCTCGATCTTGAGGTTGACCTGTGTTCCGGCAAGCCGTGTCAGCAACATGCGCACGTCGGCGATCACGTCGGTGAGATTGAGAACCTCCGGTCGCAATGTCTGGCGGCGGGAAAACGCAAGAAGCTGCCGCACCAGCGAAGCGGCACGATTGGCGTTCTGCTTGATATTCATGATATCGGCGAATGATGGATCGGACGCCCGATGATTGGTCAACAGCAGGTCGGACGACATGATGATGGCGGTCAGCACATTGTTGAAATCATGTGCGATACCGCCCGCAAGCTGTCCCACCGCCTGCATTTTCTGGCTTTGCGCCATCGTGGCCTCAAGTGCCTTTTGCTCAGTCGTCTCGACCACCGAAACAATGGCAGCTTCCTCTGCGCCATCCTCGGAGCCCGCATCGAAGACAGGACTTACATAGAAGCGCAGATGGCGGTCCTCGTTGCCGGGTATGACGGTGTCCACAGGCGAAATTTCGGCTTTTCCGGCAAAGGCCGCCGCGAGCGCCCGGTCAAAGGCTTCGCGGTCCCGTTCATGGACGACAGTTTCAAGCGGAATACGCCGGTCTATGTCATCGCGATCGACCACAGGCGCGAACAGCCCAAGAAAACGCGCATTGGTCCGCAGGATCTTGCCTGTTGCGTCAACGGCGGCGATAGCCATGGATGCGGAATTGAAGAACCGGGTGAACCGCACCTCGGCGGCGCGCAAGGCGGCTGAATTGTCCTCGCCTTCGGCGCGATTCAGCACGATGGTGCGTGTCGGGCCGCGCCTGCCATCACGCTGCGCCTGGACGCGATGATAGAACCGCACGGCAAGGCTCTGGCCGTTCGATTTGGCAAGGTCCAGATCGATGACAGTGTTGCGGCTGGTGCCCGGCTCAGTCTTGACGGCGTTGATCAGCGCCATGCCATTGCCTGCGACTATATCCCGAACCATCATGGAGCCGGGGGTAAAGCGCGTGAGGTCGACCCCAAGCCATTCCGCCAACGTGGCATTGATATAGATTATGCGGCCATCCGGATCGGCAGAGAAGAAGCCGGCCGGAGCGTGGTCGAGATGATCGATGGCTTCCTGTATGTCCTGGAAATAACGTTCCTGTTCGGCGCGTTCGGCCGAAATGTCAGCGATCTGCCACGCATATACCGGTGTCGTCTGGTCGGGTATGCCGGCCACTGGACGCGCCTTGACCCTGTACCATGTCGGTACCGGCTCCCGCGACGGATCGAGCGGACGTGACAGGCGCAACTCCTCCTGGCCCGAAACACCATCGCGCACGGCATTGGCCAGGCGATAGATCGGATCGGAGGCCGCGGCTTCGCTGGAAAGAATATGTTCGATCGCGCGCACATCGTTGGAATTGGTGACGCCAGTCAGTTCCGCATAGGCTCTGTTTGCATAGACGATGCGGCCCTTCTGGTCGCAAACGACCGTCCCTTCGGGGAAAGTATCGACAAACGCACGGGTGAGTTCGTCGCTTGTCCCACGGGGCGTAAACTGGATGACATTGATTGCGGAGCCGAACAGGTAGAACACGCCAGTCATGGCGAGCGTTCCGAGAAGACCAAGCAGGAACTGCTGTCCGAGCTGGTCACGATAGATGAAATAGAGGATCGAAACGCCGATAAGCAGCAAGCCGAGGAGGACAAGACGCAACCCCGCCTTGTTGGATTTCGTGTTCGCGATGATCGGTTCCGGATAAAGATCGCTATTCGTTTCTTGAGACATGCGTCTCAAACCCCTTTTCTGCATCACCAGCGACATTGAGCCGGTGTTTATTCTCGAATCGTTTGGATCATATCTTTGGGGCGGCATAAACCCCATCCTTGATATGACCGCTATTATTCCACGGTTTCCAACGATCCGCACGCAGATCAGCCTTATTGTGCGCAGACAACCCGTGCGAGAGGAGGCGGAACCGCGTTGAAGGCTCCAGGGTTGCGGCTGACAATGGCAAGCACTAGTGTCGCATAAAGTAATGCTTCGAAGCCCATGTCGGGGAACAGGTTTTGGGCCCGAAGAACGCACAAGGAGAGCTTTTCATGAACGCCTGGCTTGCCACTATCGTCGGCGAAAGTGCTGCCCCTATCGTGGGATTTATACTTCTGTTCATTCTGGTGATCGCGCTGCTCCTGCTGGTCTTTGCAGTATTGCGGCGAATTACTGGCGGCACTTTCGTTGCAGGCGGACGCAACCGGCAAGTGCGCCTCTCGGTTACGGACGCAGCGGCGGTCGACAATCGCAGGCGGCTGGTTCTCGTGCGCCGCGACGACGTCGAGCATCTGATCCTGATCGGGGGTCCGAGCGACGTGGTCATAGAGCAGAATATTCGTCAGTTCGCGCGGCAACAGCGGGCTGAACCAGCGGCTTCGACAGCTGTTTCCGAGCCAGAAAAGCCCGAACCAAGAGCCTCTGAAGAGCCGCGCGGGCAACAGCAGCGCGCGGTGCCTGCTGCGCCTCCAACGCAACCACCTTCCCCTCCGGTCCAGGCAGCACCCCCGTCACAGGTACAGCGTCCACTGGCGCCACAACCCGAAGCACAGAGGACCATGCGCGCGCCCGAGCCACCGAAGCAGGCTGAAGCGGCGAAGAACCTGTCGCCGATTCCACCAGCGCAGCCAGTGCCGCCCGTATCGAGGACACCAGATGCAGCAATCGTTGCGCCGGGTGCTGCACCAATGGTCGCCGCCCCGGCGCGAGACGCCCCAGCGCGAGACAACGGCTGGCAGCGCACCGCCTCGCCTTCCTTCGGGACCTCGCCTCGTGCCGAACCAAAAATCGATACACCGGAGCCCGCAACGAGCCTGGCTGCCACTGAAACCAGGACGACAACCGCAACGGCGTTTCCTTTTGCCGCTCATAGAGAGACTGCGTCCCCCGTGTATCGAGAGCCGACGATAGAAGGACCGCTGGAATCCGAGGAGCCGGAGATTACCCTGGGCGATATGGATTTCAGCGATGCATTCGAAACCGACCTCGGCAGCGAACTGAATATCGCTCCCGGCAAGGATGAAAAGCCGGAGAAGATCGAAAGTATCGAAGATGAGATGGAACGGCTGCTGGGGGATCTGTCGAGACCGGAGAAGCGCTGAGATCTTGGACCACGAGCTTTCATCTTGAAACAGAAAGGCCCGGAAATCCGGGCCTTCTTTGATTTCGATTATCTCAGTCGTCGCGATAGACTTTCTCGCGTCGTTCGTGACGCTCCTGAGCTTCGATTGACAACGTTGCTATGGGACGCGCATCCAGACGCTTCAGGCTGATCGGATCACCGGTTTCCTCGCAAAAACCGTAGGTTCCGTCGTCGATGCGCTGCAAGGCTGCGTCGATTTTGGAGATAAGCTTGCGCTGGCGATCACGGGCCCGAAGCTCGATGGCGCGGTCCGTTTCGGAAGATGCACGATCTGCTATGTCAGGCAGGTTGGCATTTTCCTGCTGCAGGATCTCAAGCGTTTCACGCGCCTCCCGCAGAATGTCATTTTTCCAGTTGATCAGTTTTTCACGAAAATAGGATTTTTGCCGATCACTCATGAAGGGCTCGTCATCCGTGGGCTTGTAGTCAAGATCGATCAGTTTATTCATCTTTGAATCACCCTGCACCTGTGAGACGCGAGGAGGCCTATATAGGTCGTGTCAGATGGGCGCACAACTACAAAAAGACGTGTAAATCAAACAAAGAAAAGCTGCTTTTCTGCACAAAATGTCGGCAAAAACGTCTGGATTCTCGGATTTTCTGAACTAATCGAGGGGTAAAAACCGGCAAATTTCGAGTTTTTATAGCTCAAAAGCTCTACTAAGGGTTGTAGTCCGCCTCACAAAAATGCACTTCGCCCACTAATTCTACAGCTCTGTTTTGCACAATTATTTGATATTTGTCACACTTTCAGCCGGAGATTTCACCCGCGATTTGCGTCTTCCAAGGAACCGTGGCAGGTCTTGACGAGAATTATAAAGGATGTGCGATGAGCCAGGTCTATTTGCTCCGGCATGCAAAAGCAGTCTGGCCATCCCCGGGCCAGAAAGATTTCGACCGCGTACTGGACAAGGACGGTATCGAGGCCGCTGAGGTCCTGGGCAAGGAACTCAGGCGATCCGGGCTGAAACCGGAAATCGTTCTATGCTCGCCTGCAATAAGGGCACGACAAACGCTGGAATATGTCGATATCGAGCCTCCCTTCATTCTGGAAGAATCTGAAAAGCTCTATTCCGCCGGCCCAGATGCCTATCTCATGGCTATTCGCCTGACCGGTCTCAAACATGAAGCCGCGAACTCCGTTATGCTTGTCGGTCACAACCCCATGATGGAGGAACTGGCGACGGCCTTGGCCGGGCGTGGCAATCCGCCTTCACATCCGACTTTCGTTGCCGGCTTTCCGACGGCAGGTCTCGCCGTCATCCAATTTGACGTGCCCCTCGCAGAAATTCGTCCGGGAACAGGTACCCTGCACGCTTTCTTTTCGCCATCCGAGCATCTCTGACCAGCTTTCGCTTGCCATCAAGACATTGCCCACCCAAATGGGGCAGAGACCAGCGTGGCCACAGGACGGTTGAAATTGGGAACATTTACAACACTTACGGACGAAGCGAAGATTGCACTGGATACGCTGGCCGACCGTACCAGCGCATTGGTATCGCCCTCGCTGCGGCTCGGTGTAACGGGCCTGTCGCGGGCCGGAAAAACGGTATTCATCACCGCGCTGGTGCACAATCTCGTTCATGGCGGCCGTCTGCCATTGTTCCAGGCGCAGAAGTCCGGCCGGATCGCTCGCGCCTACCTTGAGGAACAGCCCGACGACGCGGTGCCGCGATTCCAATATGAAGATCATCTGAAGGCGCTGATCGAAGAGCGGATATGGCCGGACTCTACGCGTGCAATTTCCGAGCTGCGCCTGACAATCGAATATGAATCGGCCTCCATGTGGAACCGCATGTTCTCCGGTGGCAGGCTTTCTGTCGATATCGTTGACTATCCCGGAGAATGGCTGCTGGATCTGCCGCTGCTTGGCAAGTCCTACGCGGAGTTTTCGAGGGATTCGTTCGAACTGGCACAGCTCGAAAGCCATCGTGACCTCGCGGTGAACTGGTTCAAGGTCTCGGACGGCGCAGATGCGAATGCCGATGCCGACGAGATGACGGCGCAGCGCCTTGCCAAGAGCTTCACTGAATATCTGAAGGCCGGGAAGGCTGACGAACGCGCGCTGTCGACACTGCCGCCCGGCCGCTTCCTCATGCCCGGTGACCTCGACGGTTCGCCTGCGCTTACCTTCGCGCCGCTGCCGGCTCTCGAAAAGGGCAAGCTGCGTCCCGGCTCACTGGCGGCCATGATGGAGCGGCGCTACGAGGCCTACAAAACGCACGTCGTGAAGCCGTTTTTTCGTGAGCATATTGCGCGTCTCGACCGGCAGATCGTGCTTGTCGACGCCATGCAGGCAATGAACGCCGGACCGTCCGCGGTCGCTGATCTGGAACGGGCGCTGACGGAAATCCTCTCCTGCTTTCGCCCTGGCAGCACGAACTTCCTGACAGGTCTCGTGCAGCGGAGAATTAGCCGTATTCTCGTCGCTGCGACCAAGGCCGATCATCTGCATCACGAAAGTCACGATCGTCTGCAGGCCATCGTGCGACGGCTGGTGGATCGTGCTGTCAGCCGCGCCGACTTTTCAGGAGCAAGCGTCGATGTTCTTGCAATGGCCGCGGTACGGACGACCCGCGAGGCAACAGTGACACAGGGCAAGGAAACGTTGCCGGTGATCGTCGGTACGCCGCTAAAGGGCGAAACCATCGACGGTGAGAAGTTCGACGGCCAGACCGAAACAGCGATATTTCCCGGAGACTTGCCGACAAGACCTGATTCAATCTTTGAACTTCCCGAATCTGTTTCTGAGGACCCGGCCATACGGTTTGTTCGCTTTCGCCCGCCCCGGCTGGAAAAGACGGCAGAGGGTCTTACCCTGTCGTTGCCGCATATCAGGCTTGATCGCGCGCTACAGTTCCTCATCGGAGATCGCCTCGCATGACGGACAACAACTCTCGCAAACCAGCTTCATTTCGTATCGACCAGCCGGAGCGAAAAGAGGTTCCGCGCAAAGCTGCATCAACACAAGAGCGCAAACCCACCGCGATAAAAGATGTGGCGGTGATCACGCCTGCCGCCGTCGACGTGTTCGACCTTGATCCTGCTGCAGCAAATGAACTCGACGCGTTGACGCCGCCGCCTGCACTTGTACAGAAAAAGCGTTTTTCTTTTGCCTCGCTGCTCACCGGCGCACTCGGATTGCTGGCGTCACTGGGGCTGGGCCTTTGGGCAGACAACCTCATTCGAACGCTTTTCGAGCGCGCGCCATGGCTTGGCTGGGTAGCGCTCGGCGTCAGTGTCCTCGCGGGATTTGCACTCATTGCCATTGTCGTTCGTGAGGGCTTGGCGTTGCGCCGCCTCGCGTCGGTGCAGCATTTGCGCGACGAAGCGGCGAAAGCTGCCTCGGCCAATGACGCGCGTGCGGCGAAGTCAGCTGTCGCGAAGCTTGTCGCCATTGCCGAGACCCTGCCGGCGACCGCCAAGGGTCGCGCTCTGCTGCATGATCTTCGCGACGACGTGATCGACGGCCGGGACCTGATCAGGCTTACCGAGGCGGAGCTTCTTCGCCCGCTCGACAGGCAAGCGCGCGAGATGATCCTTGCCGCATCCAAGCGGGTCTCGATCGTCACCGCAGTCAGTCCGCGGGCTCTGGTCGATATCGGCTATGTGGTTTTCGAGTCCGCGCGGCTTATCCGCCGTCTATCGGAGCTTTACGGCGGCAGGCCGGGCACCTTGGGCTTCCTCAAGCTCACGCGCAACGTCATAGCCCACCTCGCTGTCACTGGCACTGTGGCAATGGGCGACAGCATCATCCAGCAGGTGGTCGGTCACGGCCTGGCAGCACGGCTTTCCGCGCGGCTTGGGGAAGGGGTCATCAATGGGCTGATGACCGCACGGATCGGCATTTCTGCGATGGACCTGGTCCGACCCTTCCCATTCAATGCGGAACGGCGCCCCAGCATCGGCGATTTCATCGGCGACTTGGCGCGGCTGGGTGGTGCCAAGAAGCCATAGCACGGAAAAACAGGCGCGGACGGGGTTGCATTTTAGCTTGAAATAGCAACCATCCGTTAACCATTCCGGACGATGATCGCTTGAGTACCCATTCCAATGATTTGTGTTGAGTCTTGTCGATGAAAAGAAGCGCAGCAGCCGCTACCCTGTCCCTGTTCGCATGCGCGTTCCTGGCGTCGCCGGCACAAGCCAAGGACAAGGATGCCCAATTTTTCCAGACCGTCGAAGGTCAATGGGTTGGCCCCGGCGAAATCGTAGCGGGCAAGTACAAGGGCACCAAATTCGTATGCACGCTGGATGGCAGCACGCCGGCGGAAAAGGCCGGAATGACGCTTGACGGAAGCTGCCGCGTCGGCATCTTCAACCAGCCGATGAAAGCGACCATTGTTCGCGCCGGCAACAGCTACAAGGGCAGCTTCCTCGATGGTTCCGCCGGCAAGGGCCTCGATATCACTGGCGGCAATGTCTCCGGCAACCGTGTTGTGCTCGCCATCAGCCGCAAACAATTGAACGGCGCCATGCAAGCCAAATTCAACGACGACAACACAATGAACGTCACGATTTCGGTGCGGCTCGACGAGGCCCTTATTCCAGTCGTCGGAATGACCTTGAAACGCGTCGACGGTACGGCGGTTGGCAGTATCGCCGAAAACTGAAAATATCGGACCGCCAGCCGCTTTCAGCCGACCCTTTCACTTCCACCAGTTCGCATCGTTGCGGGCAATGTCGACGCCTGTTCGGTCGCATAGCGCAGACCAATGCGAGGCAGTCCTGCCGCTGATCACCAGATCGGGAGCGATATCTGCAAGCGGAACCATGACGAAGGCGCGTTCGGTCATGCGCGGGTGCGGCAAGGTCAATGTCGGGCTCTCGAACTTTTCAAGGCCTTCATAGGCCAGCACATCGATGTCGATGATGCGCGGGCCCCAGCGTTCAAGCCGCTGGCGTTTCAGGCGCTGTTCCACGTCGAGGCAAGCTGCAAGCAATGCTTCCGGATCCAGCGAGGTCTCGACCTCGGCACAGGCATTGTGGAACCAGGGCTGATCGATTTTGCCCCAAGGCGGCGTCTTATAGACTGGCGACACGCTGAGGACACGCGTATCGCCTCGCCCATCGAGATCGCGCAATGCCTTCGCCATAGATGTAACCGGATCGCCGATGTTACCGCCGAGGCCAAGCCACGCGTTGCGGTTCGAGGCCGTCATTACCTCGCCCTGCGCGATTGCAATACGGCGTCCGCCAAGGCGAGTGCGCTCTGACTCATCGCGACATTGTGCACTCGAAATATGTCAGCACCGGCAATGCGCAAGATCGCCGATGAGGCGGACGTAGCGGCATCCCATTCCTGTTGCTCACCTCCAGAGGTCGCCCTTAGAAAGCGCTTGCGCGATGTCCCCACGAGAAACGGATAGCCGAAAGCCTCAAGCTCGGCAAAACGATCCATCAACGCAATGTTTTCCGCCGTGTCCTTCGCAAAACCGAAACCCGGATCGAGAACGATCTGGTTGCGCGAAACACCGGCCACTTTGGCGATTTCGAGCGAGCGGTTGAGAAACGCAAACTGATCGACGATAACGTCCGGATCACGTTCCCGCTCTCGCCCCGTATGCATGATGACGAGCCCTGCTCCGGTCTCGACCGCGAGATCGGCAATCGCCGGTTCGCGCTGTACGCCCCACACATCATTGACGATATGGGCGCCGGCAGCGACGGCGACGCGCGCAGTTTCCTCGCGATAGGTATCGACTGAGATGATAATATCCGTCTCTTTTGCGAGCGCCTCGATGACTGGCAATATACGCGATTGCTCGACGGCAGGTTCCACACGACTGGCGCCAGGGCGAGTGGACTCTCCGCCCACATCGATGATGGCAGCGCCCTCTGCGATCATTGCCCGCGCGCCCTCCAAAGCCTGATCCAGGGAATAGTGCACCCCGCCATCGGAAAAGGAGTCCGGTGTTACATTGAGAACGCCCATAATCAGCGCCCGGTCGCCTAGGGTGAGAGACCTCCCATGGGCCAATTGCCATTCCCGTTGCATTGTGGAGCTCCCGTGATGCTTTCGAAACATTGACCTGTTTTTGAACAGATCGTGAGCGGCGTCAATTCATCTGCAATGTTTTTGACGGCAGTCTCTGGATCGTGCAGAGTTTGGCGAAGCGAAGGAAAACGCCTGATGAATGTTTTTGCCAGAACTACAGCACTTGTGATGGCGCTGTTTTGCGCCATGCCTGCCGCCGATGCAGCCACCGTCTTGCGCAAGTACGACTATTTCACGCTCAACGGACGGACGGCGGCGGACCTTGACCGTGAGCTTTATCGTCGTGGACCGGTGCTGCAGAAGACCGGCCAGCGGCATCCAGGCATGACGAAGATGCGCTTCGAGAGCCGAATCAAATATGGCTCGGACGGCAAGAATTGCCGCGTGGTCGACGCGGATATCACCGTACATGCCACGGTTTACCTGCCGCGCTGGAAGCAGCGGCGCACCGCGCAGGCGGATCTTGCGATTATATGGGACACGCTTTCGGCCGATATCAGGCGGCACGAAGAAAGCCACATTGGCATCGCGCGCACGGCTGCGGGTGACATGGAACGCGCGATCAAGGGCCTCTCCTGGCGCAACGATTGTGCACGATTGAAAACCGATATCGACGGCCTGACAGCCAAGCTGATGAAGCAGCACGATCTGAAGCAAATACAGTTCGACAGAGTCGAAGCCGTAAACTTCGACAGCCGCTTCGAACGGTTGCTGGTATTTCGCCTGAAGCGCGAATTTGCGAAAAGCCCCTGATCAGATCAATCCACGCCGAGTTTCTTCTGCAGGCTGGTCGAAGACGTCGTGTACTGGAATATAATTCGCTCGCCAGGGCTGACGATACGCTTGGCCGCCTGTGTCATCAGTGCTGCCTCGTGGAAACCCGATAAAATGAGCTTCAACTTGCCGGGATAGGTATTGATATCCCCGATCGCAAAGATACCAGATTCGGATGTCTCAAACGTTTCGACGCTCACCGGAATGAGATTCTCGTGCAGGTTAAGCCCCCAATCGGCAATGGGGCCAAGCTTCATGGTCAGACCGAAGAACGGCAGGAGGCGCGTTACCTGAATGTCTATTTCACCCTCGGCACCCTTGATTGTTGCATGGGTGAGTTGGCCGTCCCCGCCTTTCAGCCCGGAGACCTGACCCAGTTCGAAGCGAACGCTGCCACTGTCGACCAGTTCGAACATCTTCTTGACGCTGTCGGGCGCGGCGCGAAATTCGGCACGGCGGTGAACCACGGTGAGGCTGCGGGCAATCGGCTGCAGGTTTAGCGCCCAATCGAGCGCGCTGTCGCCGCCCCCGGCTATCAAGATGTCCTGATCGCGAAATTCCTCCATGCGGCGTACCGAGTAAAAGACGCTCTTGCCCTCATAGGCTTCGATGCCCGGAACCGGTGGACGTTTCGGCTGGAACGAGCCGCCGCCGGCCGCGATCACAACGACCTTGGCCTCGAACACCTCTCCCTCGTCGGTTTCGACGTGGAACGAACCGTCAGGCTGGCGCTCGAGTTTCGTAACCATGCGGTCGAAATGAAACTGCGGCGCAAACGGCTTGATCTGCTCCATCAGCTTTTCGGTGAGGTCGTGTCCGCTGATGATCGGCCAGGCAGGAATGTCGTAGATGGGCTTTTCAGGATAGAGTTCGGCACATTGGCCGCCGGGACGATCGAGAATATCTATCAGATGGCATTTTAGATCGTAGAGTCCAAGCTCGAACACGGCAAACAGACCGACAGGCCCGGCGCCAATGATGACAACATCGGTTTTGATAATCTCGCTCATTGAAAAGTCCTCATGCCGGTCGTGAAATATCGCGCGAATAAAGTGAGCATGGCTGGCGCGTTTAGGCGCGGGCTGCCATGCGCGTAGCGATTGCGCTCGCCAAGGTCAAGAGAATGCATGGCGAAGCCGCGTGATACAGCCTTCGCGGCCGCTGTTCTAATGGGTCGTTGAGATATCAGCCGAGACCAATCAGGCCTGGCGCTCCGGAACGTGAACGACGAGCCCATCGAGATCGTCCGAGACCCGTATCTGACAGGACAATCTGGAGTTCGGACGAACATCGTAGGCGAAATCCAGCATGTCCTCTTCCATCGCCTCCGGCTCGCCCGTCGTGGCAGTCCACTCTTCGTCGACGTAGACGTGGCATGTGGCACAGGCGCAGGCACCACCGCACTCCGCATCGATGCCCGGCACCGCGTTGCGGATTGCATTTTCCATCACGGTCGAGCCGTTCTCCGCATTCGTATCGATACGCGCGCCGTCATGAGTGACAAAAGTGATCTTTGCCATGAAATTCGCCCCAAAGCAGGAAGTTACCGCTCACATAGGGTTTTTGCCCGGCAAGTCAATTGTATAACCTGACGCAGCTGTCAGGGCGTGTGGCCAGCCCCGCTGCGCGCGGCCGTGAAGACCGGAAGATGCTCTATGATCCAGTGCCAAAGCGGCACCGTCTGCAAGAGCAGCTCGTAGCCAAGCGGCGTCAACTCATATTCCACCCGGGGCGGCACCTGCGGATAGAGCGTTCGTGTAATCAGCCCATCCCTCTCCAGCATGCGCAAAGTCTGCGTCAACACCTTTTGACTGATGCCTCCAACACGCTCGAGCACGCGGGAGAACCGCAATGGACCACCTGCGGCCTGCAAAATCTGCAAGGTTCGCAGCGGCCACTTTGCCGACACCCGCTCGAGCATTTCGCGCGCAAATTCGTCCTGTTCATCAGTCATCGTGTCGCAGAAATCGATGAATTGCTGTGGAGGTTTCGCCGTCATTGCAGATCCCTTGTTACCAGAAGGTATGTATAGTTCCAACAGGTGCCTTCTTTCAAGATGATACTGTCCGGGCTATATGCCTCCCGATAGCCAAGGAGGTATGAATGGCAAAGGTCTGGTTGATTACGGGCAGTTCCAGAGGCCTCGGCCGGTCTCTGGCGGAAGCAGTTCTACAAGCTGGTGACAATCTCGTAGCGACAGCGCGCGATCCATCCCAGCTCTCCGATCTCGTGGAACGCCATGGCGACAGGGTTCGTGCGCTTGCACTCGATGTCACCGATGCGGCAGCTTCGCAGGCCGCAATAGAAAGCGCTGTCGATACATTTGGCCGGCTGGATGTTCTCGTCAACAATGCGGGCTACGGCAATGTCAACGCAATCGAGGATACCAGTCTCGACGAGTTCAGAGCACAGATCGAGACCAATCTGTTCGGTGTCATCAATGTCACCAAGGCCGCGATCCCGGTTATGCGTGAACAGAAATCGGGACATATCATTCAGTTTTCGTCAGTCGGAGGCCGGATAGGAGCGCTAGGCCGCGCGCCCTATTCCGCCGCGAAATGGGGCGTGGAGGGTTTCTCGGAAGTGCTCGCCAAGGAAGTTGGCCCACTCGGCATCAAAGTGACGGTCATCGAGCCGGGTGGCTTTCGCACGGACTTTGCCGGTGCTTCGACGACGATCCGCGATGGACGCCCAGAATATGCTCAGACAGTCGGTGCGGCCGCCCGTTTCCAGCGCGACTACGATGGCAGGCAACCAGGCGATCCCGCCAAGGCGGCCAAAGTCATCGTCCAGATCGCCGGTCTGGATGAGCCGCCGCTGAGACTGCTTCTAGGAAGCGACGCCGTGAACGCGGTTGAAAACAACGACGTCGCCAAGACCGAGGCGGACCGAAAATGGCGTGACTTAAGCCTATCGACCGATTTTGATCCTAGCGCGTGATCGCAGCTATATAGTCGCGAACGTCATCGATCACGGGCTCCATATCCCTGATCTTTCTGCTATCGCTTGGCGCCTGTTCGATGGCTTCGGCCATTTCGGCGACCCGGAATGCTCCTACCGCCCGCGCCGAACCTTTCAACGATTTGGCGAGGCGGACGCGCTCGTCAGTATTGGCGTGGAGCAGCCGGTCCACGATGCCGCATGTCTGGCGAGAAAAGAGACTGAGAATTTCAGTTTCGAGGGCCCGGTTACCGTATGTTTCGCGGGTAAGATGGACAAGATCTATCGGCCGCTTGCGGGATGGCTTCGACTTTTCGCCTCCCGGCGATGCAAAAGCCATCGATGCTTGTTGTGCCATTGGGTACTCTCCTGAACGCCTTACAATTGAACTAACAAGTTTACTCAAATGCCTCTGATCTAAGGTTAAAACGTGGCAAGCGCCGCGGGGAAATGGCTTGTTATGGTCAACGAAGGGTAAATTTTGGTGTGCGTTTGAAATTTCGCTCGACCCGAAAAAATTAACCTTGTGTTTAAACTTTTAAGCATTTCCCGAATCCATTGTTTCTTTCCATTGCATGTGCCAGTACGATACAGTAGCGGCGTAAAGAGTATGGTGCGGTGGGCTTCACATGTGGTCACCGCCCAATATTGTGAGGTAAGCATGGCCACAGCCCCGAAAAGCAAAGCAGTGAAGGCCGAAGACGAACTTGGCCAAGCTCTTGAAAAGGCTCTCGAAATCGACTTCGATGAGTCCACGCTTGGAATGGACATGGATTTGTCACCTATTGACGACGAACTCTTGTCCTTCACGGATCTGGAAGCGCAGATATCACAGGCAGCCCAGGAACTGGCAGCGGAAAAACTTGACCCGCCCGCCGCCCCCGAGCCTGTGAAAGCGCCGGAAATCAAGTCCACTGTTTCCTCTGAGCCAGCGATACCCTTGCCTGCTCCAAAGCCGCAGATCAAGGCGGCCAATCCCATCCCGGCCGCACCGCCCGCGCCGCCTAAAGCGCCCGCCGTGCCCGCCCAGACCTTCAAGCCGGCGAATGACGACCTATTGCAAACCGCAAAGGTTTCACGTCAGGCAAGCAGCGTACCTGCGCCAAAATCCTACGCTTTGTTAACTGTTGTCGTCAGTGTCCTTTGGGCGGCAGCAGTGCTTGCTCTGGGCAATGCGCTTTATGGCTCCGAGTTGCGGTCCATTCGCTCCTTCGCAGACTTTGCAGCGGCACCCCATGCGATTGCCATGGTCGTCGCGATAGTCGTGCCCATCATGCTGTTCTGGGCCTTCGCGGTCATGATCCGCCGCGCTCAGGAAATGCAATATGCCGCGCGCTCGATGGCTGAAGCGGCAATGCGCCTGTCCGAGCCAGAAATGATGTCCTCGGATCGCGTCGCGTCCCTTGGCCAGGCGGTACGCCGCGAAGTTGCCGCCATGAGCGAAGGCGTGGAGCGGACCCTCGCCCGCGCCGTCGAGCTCGAGACACTCGTGCAGACCGAAGTCAATCAGTTGGAACGCGTCTATACGGACAATGAATATCGCATCCGCACGCTTGTTGATCGCCTCGGGGGCGAGCGCGAGTCGGTGATCGGCCACGCCGAGCGCGTCCGCGCGTCGATCTCGAGTGCGCATGAGCAACTGAAGGACGAGCTTTCCCAGGCCGGCGATGCCTTGCGTGACAATCTCGCCAACGCTTCGACCAATCTCACGATGTCAATCAGCCAGTCCGGAGAAAGTCTAATCGACCGGCTGACGCAGAGCGGACAGACGATTGCCGAATCGATTGTCTCCCGCTCGGACGACATCTCGCACAAGATCAGCACTTCCGGCGAAGCCTTTGCTAATCTTTTGGAAATGCGCATCGCGGCGCTGTCGGAACAGACGGACGCCGTGACGATGAAGCTCGCCGATACGCTGGACGGTCGCACCAACAGCATGCTGTCGCTGCTCGGAAATGCCACGCAAACGCTGGTCGGTGAATTCGATACCCGCCTCGCCGGTCTCGACACGACGATCAACGAACGTGGCCGCTCGCTGCTCGCCGAATTCGAAACACGCGCACAATCACTGGATACAAGCACCGAGCGTCTCAATTCCGCACTCGAGGCGCGTGCCCGCCAGATCAATGAACAGCTCATCGAACGTACCCGCGACATTGCCAAGACCTTCACCGATGGCCGCGCCTCTATCGACGGTATCGTCGACGAAACCAAGGCCAAGATCGGCAATGATCTCTCGAGCCTGTCGGAATCGGTCGGCAGCCTTCTGTCGACCAATGCAGCGGCTTTCGCCGACAAACTTGTCGAAAGCCGCGAAGCACTCGCCGCAACGCTGTCCGTCGAAACAGACCGCGCAGCCTCTGTCATTCGCGAACAGGCCGGGCAGATCGGCGATCATACATCGAACCTGAAGACCATCCTCGAAAGCAGCACTGCCGCGATCGGCCAGATCATCGAGGGCCATGGCTCATCGCTGGAAAGCCAGACTGCAGGCCTGCGCTCGGCGCTCGACGACAATGATGCCCGCATCGGCTCGGCGCTTGAGCAGCACGCCAAGGCAATCGAAGATCGCACATCCGGCATGCATGCAGCTTTCTCAGATACGGATGCGAAGATTCGCGAAACGCTGGACGAGCACACGCGTATCATCGATCTGCGCAGCTCGACCATCGAAGCGGCAATTCAGGCCAACGACTCTCGCATTGGCCAGACGCTCGACGCCCATGCCAAGATCATCGAGGACCGCACGACAGGGATGCGTGCCGCATTCGTCGACACGCATGCCAAGATCGCCCAAACACTCGATCACCACACCAAGAGCCTCGAGGAACGCAATCAGGAAATTCAGCTCGCCCTGTCGAGCAGCGACGGCAAGCTTGCCGAAACATTGTCGGCACACACGCAAGCCATCGACGCCCGCAATGCCGAGATTCAGTCGACATTGCTGACCAGCGGTGCACGCATCGACGAGACGCTCGGCGGATTCATCGACTCGGTTGACGACCGGACAAACCGCATCGAATCGGCACTTACCAGCAGCGATGCCCGCATCAGCGACGTCCTGGCTTCCCATGCGAGCGCCATCGAGGATCGCACCGCCGGTATCGAGCAGGCGCTGAGCAATAGCGACCAGCGGATCGGGCAGACACTCGCCCTGCATGCAAGTTCGCTCGACGAGCGTACTGCCGGCATCCAGTCGGCGCTCGAAAACACCCATGCGCGGATCGGCGAGACGCTTGCCCAACACGCGAACGACATCGAGGAGCGCACGTCGGGCATACGGTCGGTGCTTGACAGCAGCAACAGCCAGATCGCCGGCACGCTCAGCCGCCATGCCAGCGAGATCGAGGAACGTGCTGCAGGCATTCGCGCCACACTCAATGACAGCAACAGCCAGTTTGGTGACACTCTGGCATCCCACATCGGTGCCCTTGAAGAACGCGCCGCGGCCATACGTGCGGCACTTGCGGACAGCGATACACGCATAGGCGACACGCTGAACGAACATGCGGGTCTGCTAGACGACCGCATCGCCGGTATCCGCGCCGCCATGGAACAGGGGAACGCTGCAATCGGCCAGACCCTGGACAACCAGGCAAGTGCTATCAGCGACCGTACCGCCGCTCTTCAGGCTATCCTGCAGGACAGCGCCGAGGTGCTGGCAAAGGCGTTCGACAATCACGGCGGAACGATCGACGAACGCACATCGACAATGCAGAACGCCCTGGAGATGGGTGTCGAGAACGTACGCAGATCGCTGGAGCAGAGCGCTACCGTCGTAGCACGCAGCCTCAGGGACAAGATTACCGAAGCCGCATCCTCACTCACTGGCGAAGCACAGAAAGCCGGGGAAGCGCTCGACGGACATGGCGAAGCATTCAGCCAGCGCATGAACGAAAGCCTTGCTGAAACCGAGAGACGTCTTGGCGAGCGCGCTCGCGAAGCAGCTGCCAATCTGGAGGCACTGGAAGCGCGCTTTTCCGCGGCGACGGATTCCACGGCGTCGAAGCTTGCGGAAAGCACCCGCGAACTCAACGAGGTTCTTGCTGCCCGTTCGCAGGAGATCATCGGCATCCTCGACAACACAGCGCAACCGCTGGTCGACAGCCTTGCCGACAATGGCCGCACGCTGGCGTCACAACTGGTCGAGGCCACAACCGCGGCAACAGAGCGGCTGCGGGTCGAGAACGCTGCCCTGATCAATGCCATTGCCAGCCGCACGGCCGAGACCATTACGGCGGTCCAGGCCGCGAAGGCAGGCCTCACCGATGACGTAAGCAACCTCATCGACCGTCTCTCTGCATCCAATGCCAAGCTTGGCGAACTGATCGACATGGCTACCAAGAACCTCGGCGATATCGATGGACGCTTGCTTGACACCACGACGACCTTCGCCGAGAACGCAACGAAGGCGGCCGAGTCGTTCCAGACATCTACCCGTCTCATCGATGGCAATCTCGGCAAACTCTCGCAGCTCTCAAACTCGACGCTGACCGATATATCGGCCATCGCCAAGAGCTTCGAAGAGCACGGGAGCATGCTCGACAAGGCTTCTGAACTTATCAATGCGTCGCAGTCCAACCTCGCGTCCACCTTCGATGAACGTCAGGAAGCACTGCAGCAGCTTGCCGCCGGCCTGATCGCCAAGTCGGAAAACGTCGAGAAGACCATGCGCTCATTCGAATCGCTGGTATCCTCAGCTTTCGACCGGGCTGAAGGCCGCGCAACCCAGACGACCGAGCAAATCCGCAGTTCGATCTCAGAAGTCGTCGAGCAGGCATCCCAGAAGTTCGCCAATGCAACCGATGAAATCCGCCGCTCTTCTGCTGCCATCCGCGCGGAGCTTGAGGAAACCCGCGCCGAGCTGCAACGCGGTGTCATGGACATGCCGGAAGAAGCCAAACAATCGACGGCGCAGATGCGAAAGGCCGTCGCCGAGCAGATCAACGCGCTGAAGGAACTTGCGGAAATCGTTCAGAAATCCGGCCGGTTGACTGATGTTGGAGAAGCCCGCGCTGTGCGCGCTGCAACGCCTGGCCGGACATCGGCCGTCGCCGCACAACCGCAGCGCACCGAACCAGCAGCAGCACCACGCGCCTCAGCGCCCGCACCGGCTTCCACCCCGGCGCAGGCACCTGCAATGCGGGGCACTCTCGACGTTCGCGGCAATGCGGCGCCGGCCGCACGCCCCGCGGGCAATGGCTGGGTTTCGGATCTCCTGCGCCGTGCATCCAGCGATGAAGCCGCGGCCGAGCCCAAAGCAAAGGCACCCGAGAATGGGCGCTCACCCGGTCAGGTGGTTGAGTCGCTGAATTCGCTGTCGATAGATATCACGCGAGCGATCGATCACGAGGCATCTGTCGAACTCTGGCAGCGTTATCGTGCCGGCGAACGCAACGTGTTCACCCGCCGATTGTACACGCTGAAAGGTCAGCAGACCTTCGACGAGATCAAGCGCAAGTATCAGGGCGACAGCGAATTCAAACGCGCCGTCGACCGTTACATGGATGATTTCGAACGCCTGCTCGAAGACGTCAGCCGCAACGACCGCGACAATGTCATGGCGCAGAACTACCTGACGTCCGACACAGGCAAAGTTTACACGATGCTGGCGCACGCGAGTAACCGCCTCAAATAAAGCTACGGTTTTTGAGCATGAAAGACGCGGCTTCGGCCGCGTTTTTTGTTGTAGAGGGTCAGGGAGGATACTGCAGCAAGATGCGCGGACAGGCGTACCTATCGCAAGCCGCCAGTCAGCACGGGCACACCTATCGCGACCCCCGGACCAACGAGAACATTCTGAAGATTGCATAAAGCGGGAGCGATATGCCCCTAGATCACCGACAGCGTCCATCTGACAATGTCGCTCGCGGCAGCATCGAAAGCCCGATCGAGCGCGGCTATATAGGAGGCGTTGCCCTCGCCGCTTACTGGCGAACTCGAGCGGAACACACGCGATGAGCGCACTGTCCCGTTCTTGTCGTTCAATATCTTGATGGCGATTTCGACGACGGCGGCGTTTGCCCCCGCAACGTTGATATTGAATGAGCGAATATCACTGATCACTTGGTAATCGATGGCGAGGCCTTCGCCGGGACGGCCGACGCCGCCGAGCCGCCCTGTACTCTCGAAGGCTTGGACCAGACGGGATTGAACGATGTTTGGCAGGCGGTCAGCCCATTGCGCTCCCTTCAAGAAGGAAATCGAGTTCGGACCTGATCGAACGACAATATTCTCCCCGTCGAGCGCCTTGAGCGCCGAGGGCGCCGCGATGAGAATCTGACGCCCCTGCTTCCTCGGTGAGGATACATCTGGCGAAGCGCTGGAAAGATCGAAAGTGTCAAGCTTCTTGGAGCTCGCGCAGGCCGACACGGACAAGCCTATCAGCAGAGCGGCAATCGTCGTTCTCGTTTTCACCAGCGCCCCTCTGTCCGTGTCATGCGAACGCACCCAACCCGTTGACTTTCATGCGTTGCGAATCGCTCAAAGTCAACGGCGTGTGCGTCCGTCATACTCGGGAACGCTGCCGCCGCCGCCGAAAATCACGCGCTGTGGATTTTTTTCAAGATCGGTAATTGCACGCTCGATGCGCTGCACAGATTGACGGCTCTCATTGACGAGCGCCTGCACGTCGCGCAGCCCCTGTCCGGAGAAACGATTGATGTTGTCGGCAATAGGCCCGAGACGGGCGTTGAGATTGTCTGCGACCGCCCGGTAGGATTTAAGCGTATCCTGCGCTTCCCTGACGACACTGCCGTCTTCTTCGGAAAGCTGCTTGTCCAGCTTGGCAAGAACGCCATCGACCCGCGTCGACGCGGTGTTGAGGCGTGTCATCATCTGACGGGCTTCCTTTACCACCGCCTGAACGTCCTCTGCGCTCTGGCTGAATTTCTCGATGACATCGGAATTATTGGCGAGCGCATCGGTAAACTTCTTGGTGTTATTGACGGTATCGACCAGGGGCCCCTTCACTTCCGTGATGAAGCTTTCTATCGAACCCACAGCGGTGTCCACGCGCTCAAGAATCGTCTGCGCCTTCTGCAACAGGTTGTTTACTACCGAGGGATCGGCGTCCATACGCGCGATCTGATCATCCTTGGCCGCTTCCTCCAGGAGGTTCGGCTCGTTGAGCTTTCCACCCTTGAGTTCGATGAACGCCTGCCCGGTCAGACCCGCAAAGCCAAGGGTCGCCTGCGTGGACCGGGTAATAGGCGTGGTCGCATTGACTTCGGTCTGGGCAATAACCGCATCAGGATTATTGGCGTCGATCGAAAGCCGCCTCACCGTGCCGACCTTGATACCGTTGAACAGGACCTGGCTTCCTTCTGCAAGGCCTGTAACGGAGCCGACAATGCGGATCTCAAGTGTCGCGGTTTCGCTGCGATCGCCGTAACGGGCAATCCAATAAACAAATCCGAAGGCGAGGATACACACTACGAGAGTGAACACACCGACCAGGACATAGTTGGCTTTGGTTTCCATATATTACTTCGCCTGATCCTGCTGTGCCGTGGATTGTCCTCTGGTCTGCTCGCGGCTAGGCCGACGCCTGTTGTCGCCGTTGGATACGATCTGGCGCGCGCGTTTGCCACGAAAATATTCCTGAACCCACGGATCGTCGAACGCCAGCATGTCATCAATGGTTCCTTCAACAAGAACCTTCTTTTTTCCCAATACCGCGATTCGGTCGCAAACGGCGAACAGGCTGTCGAGGTCATGGGTCACCATATAAACCGTCAAGCCCATTGTATCACGCAAATTGGCGATGAGTTCGTCGAACTCCGCCGCACCGATCGGATCTAGCCCCGAGGTAGGCTCGTCGAGAAAGACAATTTCCGGATCGAGCGATAGCGCCCGGGCCAATGCAGCACGTTTGATCATGCCGCCCGACAATTCCGAGGGAAATTTCTCTGCCGTATCCGGCTTCAGGCCGACGAGTTCAATCTTCAGCCGGGCAAGTTCATCCATAAGCCTCTGCGGAATATCGAGATATTCGCGCATCGGGACCTGGATGTTCTCGAGCACGGTCAATGCAGAAAACAGCGCACCTTGTTGGAACAGCACGCCCATGCGCATATCGACGGCAAGTTTCTCCTGCTCGGAGGCGCGGTCTATATCGTGTCCAAATATCTTTATCTGGCCACTCTGCTTTTGATTGAGACCCAGGATGGCACGCATCAGCACGGACTTGCCCGTGCCGGATGCGCCGACAAAGCCAAGAATCTCGCCGCGATAGACATCGAGAGACAGATTGTCGAGAATTTTTGCCTTGCCGAACGAGACGCTGACATCCTTTACCGCGAGGATTACTTCACGCGCATCGTCTGGTTGTTTGCTTGTTGCGGGAGTCATTGTTTGGCTCAAAAATTGATTGATGCGTAAAAGATCGCGAAAATGCCATCGACAACGATGACGACGAAAATAGATTTGACCACGGATGCCGTCACGCGTTGCCCCAGCGACTCGGCGCTACCGCCAACCTTCATGCCTTCGACGGAAGCCATGATGCCGATGATCATGGCCATGAACGGCGCTTTGATGAGCCCTGCAAGATAGCTTGACGTATCTATGGCGTCGCGAAGCCGCTGAATGAATGCTTCCGGCGGAATACCGGAATAGGCCCATGTAATGACGATCGCTCCGCCCAACGCCGAAAAATCCGCGATGATCGTCAGTAGCGGCAAGGCAATCACCAATGCCACCAAACGCGGAAAAACCAGAACGCCGACGGGATTGAGCCCGATAACAGTCAGCGCGTCCGTTTCTTCGCGCATTTTCATCGAGCCTATTTCCGCGGTGATCGCACTTCCCGAACGTCCGGCGATCATGATAGCCGTCAAGAGCACACCGATCTCGCGCAACACAAGAATACCGACAAGATCAACGACGAATATCTCGGCGCCGAAATACCGTAGCTGGAATGCCCCCTGCTGAGCGATGATCGCACCGATGATCGTCGACATAAGCACGACCACAGGTACCGCGCCGATCCCCATGCTGTCGAGCTGGTGTACGATGGCAGCAGGCCTGATGCCGCTGCGCCCGCTCCCCTTCATCTGGGCGCCACGAACCGTTGCGCCAAGGATATGCATGGCTTTGGTGAAATCGTCACCGAAGGCATACACAGTTCTGCCGATTGTTGCGAGAAAACGAATCAATGCCGACGGCCGCTCGACGTGAACCTGCTCGTCAGATGCGGATGCAGCTTCACCGACAGCATCGAACAAAGCACCCCAGCTTTCGGAACGCCCTTCGATAGCAACATGCTTGCCGGCCTTTTCAAGCGAGGTTCGCAAACGTTCGATCAGCCAGGTTCCTGCCGTGTCCAGAAGTTCAATACCAGAAAGCTCGATTGTTACGCTGGAAAAGCTGTTGTCCTGGCCGATTTCGCGCATCCGCTCATCGACGCGGCGAACATTGCGCGTGGTCCATGCACCCGATAGCGTGACTGCCGCGCGATCACCGTCCTTGCTGAATTCAACGTGAGGCGGCGCAGCGGTAGAAGCACTTGAATTGCTTGCTCTATCGGTCAACATCACACACACATATCGAGTCTCATGCTTTCTGTCACTTGAACAATTAAGGCGCGAAATAATGGCAATCAGGGTTGAATTGAAGGTGGAGCGCTGGCCCATCGCCGGGACATTCTCAATCTCTCGCGGCGCGAAAACCGAGGCGGCCATCGTGCTCTGTATATTGACCGATGGAACCTATACCGGGCGCGGCGAATGCGTCCCCTACGCGCGTTACGGCGAAAGCATCGAGTCCGTCTGCGCCGAAATAGAAGGCCTGAGCGGGGCGCTCATGAATGGCGCTTCACGGGATGATCTGCAGGGGCTCATCGGTGCCGGGGCCGCTCGCAATGCCATCGACTGCGCGTTGTGGGACCTGGAGGCAAAGCGAAGCGGCAAAGCTGTCGCCGATATTCTTGGCTTGTCACCTTTGCGCACTCTTACAACAGCGGTCACCGTCTCCTTCGGCGATGCGCACACGATGACTGCCTCTGCCCGAGCCCTCTCGGACCGGCCCTTGATCAAGGTCAAGGTTGGCGGCGACAATGATGCCGAGCGCATTCGGGCAGTCGCGGAAGCAGCACCTTCAAGCCGCATCATTCTCGATGCCAACGAAGGCTGGAGCGACGACAATATTGTGGAGAACATGCTGGCGGCGGCAAAGGCGGGCGTCGTCCTGATTGAACAACCTTTGCCGGCCGGCAAGGACGCGATCCTCGCGGAAATTCCGCATCCGGTGCCCGTCTGCGCTGACGAGAGCGCTCACGGAACAGACGACCTCCACATGCTGAAAGGCCGCTACGACACTATCAACATCAAGCTGGACAAGACCGGCGGCCTGACAGAGGCGCTGCGAATGCAGAAGCGTGCCCGCGAGCTTGGATTTGGCATTATGGTGGGTTGCATGGTCAGTACGTCGCTGGCGATGGCACCTGCAGTTCTGGTGGCGCAGGATGCGGATTTTGTCGATCTCGATGGACCATTGATCCTCAGGGAAGACCGCAAGCCAAGTCTCAGGTTCGAAGGCAGCCGCCTTTCGCCGCCCGAACCCGAGTTGTGGGGCTAGTCCTCCCGCTGCTCGAGCCGGAGCGAAACGGTGGCAAGGCCAAGACCGCATGCCGCAAGCAAGACCATGACAAAAAACCCGTGAATGCCTGTGACGCTATAAAGCGGACCTGACGCCATGGTAGCGATGGCGAGCGACGTTCCGATGAAAAACGTCGACAGTCCCTGCGCTGTGCCGCCGCGTTCCTCGGGTATGGTAAGTGCAATCATTTTCTGCATGCCGAGGAACGACAATGCGAATGAAAAGGCATGCAAGCTCTGTACGACGAGAAAACCGGCAACTCCAAGCCCGGCTGGTGCTATGAGCGGAAAAACCGCCCAGCGAAACATCGCCACGGCGGAACCGATGATCAACACATTCGCAGGATGCAGCCCGCCGAACAATCGCCGGAAAAATGTAAACATGATCACTTCCGCCACGACGGAGATCGACCATAGCGCACCGATCATCGTTTCTCCGATGCCTATCGATTTCCAATAGATTGCCGAGAAGCTGTAACCATAGGCATGGCTGGCCTGGGTAATGCCAGTTGCAATCAAAAAGGTCACGAAGGCTGGCCGGCGCAGCGCCCTGCCCGCGTCGGCAATATCGACATCGGAGAGCGGCGAAAGGCGTCGCGGCTTGCCGATACGCGGCACGATGAAACTGACACCGCATGCTACAACCAGGGTCGCCAGAAGCGCCCAGGGAATGATGCGCTCGCCAACATGCTGAATGAACACGCCGCCGACGAACGAGGTGAGCAGGAAAGAGATCGACCCCCAGACGCGCATACGGGCGAAATCGGCACCATAGCGGCGGACACCGGAGAGCGCGATTGTATCGGCGAGCGGCACCTGCGAGGTCCACGGCGGGGCAAGCAATAGCGACACGACCAGGATTCCCGCAAAGCCGAACGGGACGAGATAGAAGGCAGCGACGATAACGGCCAAGATCGTCGCGATGCTCAATATGTGAGCGCGATCATTCGAACGGTCGGCGAGCATCGATACCAGCGGCGCGGCGACGACACGCACGAACAACGGCATGGACAAGACGATAGAGATTTGCGTCGGTGTCAGGGCGCGATATTCGAGCCACAACGGAAAATAGGGCAGATGCATGCCGCTCGATGTGAAAATCGCAAAATAGGCCAGCGCAACCCGCAGCTCAAAGCGAAACGGCATATTCTGACCTAGAGTCCGCTGCGGCGGCTATCATGGAAAAACTTTCGGAAGATCGAGCGGTTCAGGCGGAATCGCAATCCTGCGTTGCCCAAGATTCGCAACTAACACGAAATTCGCCAAGCGCCTAGAAACGGGAGGGCGATCATCCGTAATATTTTGCCGCTAACGGGTCGATGTCACGGCGCCGGAGTTTGCCCCGCGTGGTGCTGACGCGGCGGCACGACCAATCGTCGTCAGCACGCTCTCGAATATGTCGGCGCAGGCTTCCCAACTGAAGCCCTTGAGTCTGGCATCAGGATCAACCCGGCCCATTGCCAGTGCGCCTAGTGCAGCCTCCCGCAAATCGTCGGAGAGAATGCCGGCACCCGAGGCGCCTATTACATCCTTCGGGCCTGGTACGGGAAAACCCGCCACGGGCAGCCCGCAAGCTATGGCTTCAAGCAGCACCAAACCGAATGTGTCTGTGCGGCTGGGAAAAACGAATACGTCCGATCCCGCGTAGAAACGGGCAAGATTCTCGCCTTCTTTCTTGCCGGCAAACGCTGCGTCCGGATATTTCCGCCGCAGATCTTCGAGATCGGGACCGTCGCCCACGATCAGTTTTGTGCCGGGTAGATCGAGCGACAGGAAGGCTTCAAGGTTCTTCTCCGGTGCCACCCGGCCGACGCAAAGGAAGATCGGTCTTGGCAAGTGGAGATCCACATCGGTTTGCGGCCGAAAAAGCTCCCGATCGACGCCGCGCGTCCAGACTTTGAGTGTCGTGAAGCCTCGTCCAACGAGTTCATCATGGATTGACAGCGTCGGAACGAGACAATGCTCGGCTGCATTGTGGAAGCGCCGCAAGAAGCCATAGGACCACGACAGCGGAACAGGCAGCCGCTCGCGCAGATATTCGGGGAAGCGGGTATGGAAGCTGGTCGTGAAGCGCCAGTTGTTCTTCAGGCACGCCCGCCGTGCCATGATGCCGAGAGGACCTTCCGTGGCAATGTGGACGAAAGCCGGTTGCAGTGCTTCGATGCGTGCTCGGATCGCAGATGGATGTGTCAACGCAAGGCGGATCTCGGGATAGGTCGGGCAAGGTGCCGAACGATAATCGGCCGGTGAGATGATGGTCACCTCGAAGCCGCGTGCTTCCATCTGCTCGCAGAGTTTGGTCAGTGTCCGGACCACGCCGTTGACCTGCGGGTGCCACGCATCGGAGATGATGACAAGGCGCTTTGCCGACCCCTCAGGCTGCATTAGCCGCCTTGGGGCGCTTGTCAGCGAGCTGCACTACTGGTGCGAAGCCGGCCTGTTCGCCGATCAGATGCGTCCATGACAGAAGTTCCATGCGGCCATCAAAATGCTCTACGATGGCCGTGCAGCTTTCAACCCAATCGCCGGTATTGATGTATTCGATGCCATCGATCTGCTCGATCGTCGCATGATGGATGTGGCCGCAAATAACGCCGTCGGCTCCGATGCGCCTGGCTTCATCAGAAACCACCGTCTGGAACGAACCGATGAAGTTCACAGCCTTCTTGACCCGAAATTTCGCCCAGGCCGAAAAGGACCAGTAGCGCAGGCCCAGCAGGCGCCTTACCCTGTTCATGATCGTGTTGATGGCCAGCGCCGCGTCATAGGCCCAGTCACCAAGGTAGGCAATGTGGCGGGCATTGCGCACAACCACGTCGAACTGGTCGCCGTGAATGACAAGGAATTTTCGCCCGTCCGCCGTCTCGTGCATGATCCGGTCCATGACTTCGATGCCACCGAAATGCGTACCCTGAAAGTCCCGCAGGAACTCATCATGGTTGCCGGCGATATAGAGGATGCGCGCGCCCTTGCGACTTTTGCGCAACAGCTTCTGCACGATATCATTGTGCTCCTGCGGCCAGTGCCAGTTCCGGCGCAAGCGCCAGCCATCGACGATATCGCCAACGAGGAAGATCGTATCGGCGTCGTGGTACTTCAAAAAATCCAGCAGGAAATTGGCCTTCGCACCTTTCGAGCCGAGATGAACATCGGACAGAAAAAGCGTACGGAATTTTCTAGCCTCGATTTCGACCATCATGCTGATCTCCGTTAGCCGACGCAAAGCCACGTCCACTTGGCTGACACAAACCTGATTCATGCAACAGTCTTATGACGGCGCCGAAAAGTGCATGGTTCGGCGAGATAGGCACTTGTAACGAAATCGAGTTCGGTTATGCGTCTGGATGAGATTTAGCGTGCTGGAAAATCTGAATCGCCAGTGTATAAACGCGAGCCAAATCCTGGAGGACATCGTCAATGGCCAAGGAAACAATGCCCAGCAAATCTGATCTTGAAGAAAGCGCTCTGTTCTACCATCGCTTTCCTCAGCCGGGTAAGCTGGAAATCCAGGCCACCAAGCCGCTTGGAAACCAGCGCGACCTTGCCCTCGCCTATTCACCCGGGGTAGCTGCTCCCTGTCTCGCAATCCACGAGGATCCCGCAACAGCCGCGGATTATACCAGCCGTGGCAATCTGGTAGCGGTCATCTCCAATGGTACCGCCGTGCTCGGGCTTGGCAATATTGGCCCGCTTGCGTCCAAGCCGGTCATGGAAGGCAAGGCCGTACTGTTCAAGAAATTCGCCAATATCGATGTATTCGATATTGAAATCGACGCCCATGAGATCAACAAGATCGTCGAGGTCGTAGCCGCCCTGGAGCCAACTTTCGGCGGCATCAATCTCGAGGACATCAAGTCGCCGGAATGTTTCGAGGTCGAGGAACAGCTTCGTGCCAGGATGAACATTCCAGTTTTCCATGATGATCAGCACGGAACGGCGATCATCGTCGCGGCAGCTATTCTGAACGGCATGGAACTGGCCGGAAAAGACCTATCCAAGATCAAGATCGTCGCTTCCGGAGCCGGTGCTGCAGCGATCGCGTGCCTCAATCTCCTGGTGAAGCTCGGTGTAGAGCGCAAGAACATATGGGTCTGCGATCTTGACGGAGTTGTCTACGAAGGGCGCAACACATTGATGGACCGCTGGAAATCGGTCTACGTGCAAAAGACCGATGCGCGAGTTCTCGCAGACGTCATTGGCGGAGCTGACGTCTTTCTGGGCCTCTCGGCCGCTGGTGTGCTGAAGCCCGAACTTCTGAAGCAGATGGCACCCAACCCGCTGATCATGGCGCTGGCCAATCCGAACCCGGAGATCATGCCTGATGAGGCGCGCGCGGCGCGCGCTGACGCGATGATTTGTACCGGACGTTCCGATTTTCCAAACCAGGTCAATAATGTCCTTTGCTTTCCCTTCATTTTCCGAGGCGCGCTCGACTGCGGTGCGCGGGCGATCAACGAGGAGATGAAGATGGCGGCAGTGCAGGCTATCGCCGCACTTGCCCGCGAAGAACCATCGGACGTTGCCGCCCGCGCCTATTCGGGCGAAACGCCAACCTTCGGACCGAATTATCTCATTCCTTCGCCCTTCGACCAGCGCCTCATTCTGCGCATTGCCCCTGCTGTCGCCAAAGCCGCAATGGACACGGGTGTCGCCGAACGCCCGATCGAGGATTTCGACGCCTATCTCGATCGTCTCAACCGCTTCGTCTTCCGTTCGGGTCTGATCATGAAGCCGATCTTCACCGCGGCGAAAACGGCGGAGAAGAAGCGCGTGATCTACGCCGACGGCGAAGACGAACGCGTGTTGCGTGCAGCGCAGGTGGTGCTGGAGGAGGGTGTCGCAATCCCCACGCTTATCGGGCGCCCCCAGGTCATAGAGACGCGCTTGCAGCGCTATGGACTGAAGATCAAGATTGGCACCGATTTCGATGTCATCAACCCCGAAGACGACCCGCGTTATCGCGATTATGTCGATCTGCTGCTGAATCTCACAGGACGACGCGGCACAACACCGGAAGTGGCTCGCACCATGGTCCGCGCCAGCGGTACTGTCATCGCTGCGCTTGCCATCGTTCGCGGTGAAGCTGACGCCATGATTTGCGGCCTGGAAGGACGGTTTGAGCGCCACTTGCGCAATGTCGATCAGATCATTGGGAAATTGGAAGGAATTCGCAATTTCTCGGCACTAAGCCTTCTGATATCGCAGCGCGGTGTCCTGTTCCTGACGGATACGTATGTCAGCATAGAGCCGTCAGCAGAAGAAATCGCCGAGAAGACGGTCCTTGCGGCCAATGAGATACGCCGTTTCGGTATCGAACCCAAGGCGGCCTTGCTGTCGCATTCCAATTTCGGCTCTCGCGACTCTGAAAGCGCGGCCAAGATGCGAAACGCTTCGGAGATCCTGCGCGTCAAGGCTCCGGATCTCGAACAGGACGGCGAGATGCACGGCGATTCGGCCCTTTCGGCGATCCTGCGTGAGCGCGTGCTCCCGCATTCGCGTTTGAGCGACGAGGCCAACCTCCTGGTCTTTCCCAATCTGGATGCGGCGAACATCACGCTCAATGTGGTCAAATCGGTCACGGATGCACTGCATGTGGGACCTATACTGCTTGGCGCCGCCAAGCCGGCACACATTCTGACCCCATCTGTGACATCGCGGGGTATTGTCAACATGACGGCACTGGCTGTCGTGGAGGCATCACAACGCGTCGATTGAAACGAGGTGTCTTATTGCTGCCGCATGGGCGTGGCTGGTGCCAGGAATACACCTGCTCGAATTCATGGTCTCTCAGGCATCGAATGCACCGGATTTTTCAGATCGCCTTCACAGCAGCGGCCGCAATCCTTGCGGCGACGCAACTTTCGTCCGCTAATCCGGATATCTGCACGCGCATGCAGCAGCGCCTTGAAGAACTCGATCGCAACGCGGACGTCGATGATTTTGAGCTCTCTTTGAGACGCGACCGCGTGGAAGCAGCACTCGATGCCAATAGCTGTCCCGTGCTTGACGAGCGTCCTCCCGAAGAGCCGCATAGCGAGACGGCACGTTCGCTCCCATACGAGGTTCTTGGTGCCGAGCCCGAGCCGATCGATCCGGAAACAAGCGTGGCACCAGTATATGGCGGCCGATACCAGACGCTCTGCGTGCGCACATGTGACGGCTATTATTTTCCACTTTCCTATGAAACGGGCGCGGAGAACTTCTCACGCGACCAGGCTCAATGCCAGTCGCAATGTCCGGGCGCAAAGCTGTTTTATCAGCCGACCGAGCATCCTGATCCCGAAAGAATGATTTCGCTGGGCGGCGAAGAATACAAGGATATGCCGAACGCCTTCAAATTCAGAAAGGTTGGAGCCAATGCAACGCCTCAATGCGGCTGCCAACGATCGGCCGTAAATTTCAGCACACTTGGAAATTCGGGCGCGGCGACAACGGCGACAGGAAAACCGGGCGAACCGGCCAAAGCAGCCGATCCTCTGAAGCTACAAGCTCCAGTGCCAGCAAAAGCCGAATCGGCAACAGCCGCAGTTCAGCCGGTGGAAAAGCAGTCATCCATCATTCAGCTGGGCGATCCTGCGACCCGCAAGGAGACAGCCCTGCCGCGACCGCTGAGCCAGGACAGGGCCATCGATCCAAACCGCAAGGTCAGGGTCGTCGGGCCAGCGTTCCTTCCCGACCAAGAAGGGGCAATAAATCTGCGAGCTCCGGGCCAGAAGACAAACCCGTGAGGGCGATGCGCAAGGGCATGAACAGCGGCTTGCCTTTGCGTCCGCTCTGGATTTTCACGGCATCAGTCCATAGTTTCCAGGTTTCGCGGCTCCAAGGTTCGCGTGGCAGCAGATCGAAAGCGGTACGGACGAAATCACGGTCCTCATCGGCAAGCTGTTCGTCCGTCGCAGGACCGTCCTTGATAATCTTCCACCAACCGGCCGCATCGGAAATCCGCGAAAGATTGCCCCGGACTGCAAGCCAGAATTCTTCCGCGCGTTCGCCCTCGATACCGAGCGCGGCAAGGCGATCTTTTGCTTGCGCGTAGGGCATTGCGTGAATCAGCGCGCGGTTGAGCGCATCCAGTTCAGCCGGATCGAATTTCGACGCGGATTTCGACGTTGCCGCAGGATCGAAAATATCGGCCAGGGTGGCCATGTCTGGTACGGCAGTCACATTTTCCGATGTTCCAATCAGCACGGCGAGGCTGGCCACGGCCATCGGCTCATAGCCGTCACGACGCAAACTGCCGATCGAGAGCGCGCCGGTACGCTTGGAAATCCCCTCGCCTGACGCCGTGGTCAGAAGATTGATGTGGCCAAGGTCGGGAACCTTTGCCCCCAAAGCCTCGATGATGGCAATCTGAACGCCACTATTGGTAATGTGGTCATTTCCGCGGATGATGTGGGAAATTTCCATATCGATATCGTCCACCACCGAGGTGAACGTATAGAGATATGTACCGTCTTCACGCACCAGAACCGGATCGGAGAGCGAGGCCAAGTCGACGGTTTCCCTATCGCGCACAAGGTCGTTCCAGTGAACTTCAGTCCTCTCTATCGCAAACGGATCGTCCTTGAAGTTCGGCAGAAGAAAGCGCCAGTGGGGTTGGCGTCCTTCCGCTTCGAGCTTTTCCCTGTCGGCAGCAGTTAGTTTCAGCGCATCCCGCCCGTAGATTGGAGGCAAGCGCCGCGCCAAGCGAAGCTTGCGCTTACGTTCGAGTTCCTCGGACGTCTCATAACAGGGGTAGAGCACGCCCGCTGCCTTGAGGCGTTCGGCTGCGGCATCGTAGACCGGAATGCGCTTCGACTGGTATTCTATGCGGGCAGGTTCGATGCCAAGCCAGTCCAGGTCCGCGATGGTCGCATCGGCATATTCCGTTTTGGATCGAACCGTATCCGTATCGTCGAACCGCAGGATGAACTGGCCGTTGTTTTTCAAGGCGAAAAGCCAATTGAACAGGGCAATGCGCGTGTTGCCGATATGTATGTAACCGGTCGGAGATGGTGCAAAACGGACAGTAATGGTCATGCTTGGGGCATATCGGATGGTGGCTGGAATGGCAATAGAGCGAGATGGGCCGCGCTTTACACGCGGCCCATCATTTCTAGTCATCGTTCAATACCAGCCCCTTTGTAAGTTCGAGCGTCTGCAACTCGAACAGCCCGCGATAGATACCGCCATCGAGCCTGATCAGGGCTTCGTGGTTGCCCTCCTCGGCAATCCGGCCATGATCGAAGACCAGGAGCCTGTCGAGCGAGCGCACAGTCGATAGGCGATGCGCGATCACCAGCGTCGTGCGTCCCAGCATCAGCCTTTCCATAGCCTGCTGGATCAGTACTTCCGATTCAGAATCCAGGCTGGAAGTTGCTTCGTCCAGAATGAGAACCGGAGCATCCGCAAGAAATGCCCGGGCGATGGCCACTCTCTGCCGCTCGCCGCCCGAGAGCTTGACGCCTCTCTCCCCTACCAGCGTGCTATACCCCTTTGGCAATGCCGAGATGAAGTCATGCGCGCTCGCCTGCCTGGCAGCTTCCTCGATTTCCAGTTGCGTCGCTCCGGGCCGGGCATAAGCGATATTTTCCGCCAGGGACCGGTGAAACAGGATGGGCTCCTGCTGCACGATGGCAATTTTCTGGCGCAGCGAAGCCTGTGTGACCTCGGCGATATCCTGATTGTCGATCAGGATTCGGCCCGACTTCACATCATGCAGACGCTGAATCAGCTTGACGAAAGTCGTCTTGCCTGACCCGGAATGCCCAACGAGGCCGACGCGCTCGCCTGCCCTGATCGTGACCGAGAACCGGTCGTAGAGCGGCAGACGATGTGCACCGTAGTGGAAGGTCACATTGTCGAACTCGATCTTGCCATTGCTGATCCGGATCGGCTTCGCACCCGGGCGGTCTTCAATGCCTAGGGGTTGACTCTGTATATCAACCAGTTCCTCCATATCGTTGATCGAGCGTTGCAAATTGCGAATGTGCATGCCGACTTCGCGCAAGTACCCTTGCAAGATAAAGAACGAAGTCAAGACGAAGGTTATATCACCGGCACTCGCCTTTCCCCTCGACCACAAGATCAGCGCGAAGCCGATGATGGCAGCCCGAAGCACGAGGAGCATCGACCCTTGCGTCGTCCCGTTCCATGTACCACGAACCCAGGTTCGGGCTGTCCTGTCGCGCCATTTCGTCAAGACCTTGGCCAGACGCGCGTCCTCGCGGCTCTCAGCACCAAAGCCCTTCACCACCATGTTGCAGCTGACAGCATCGGCCAGCGACCCGCCGAGCCTAGTGTCCCACCGATTGGCAAGACGTGCCATGGGCGCGACATAACCAAGGGACAGCGAAGCCGTAACCGCAATGAACAGGAACGACCCGATGCCGATGATCAGGCCCATCATTGGCCAATACCAAGCCATCAACGCCGTCGATCCCGCCAGCATGATCACCGACGGAAACAGTGCCAGCAGCAACGTGTCATTCAACAGATCGAGCGCCCACATGCCGCGCGTGACTTTTCGAACGGTCGAGCCGGCAAAGCTGTTGGCATGCCAATCGGTCGAAAAACGCTGGATGCGATAGAATGCACCCGAGGCGATTTGCGTCATCATGTTCAACGTCAACGAAACGATCTGCATGAATGTGATGTGGCGCAGGATAATCGCGCCGAGCGACAAGGCGAGGAGTGCCGAGAACGCCGCGATAGCAGCATCCCATGCGACAGCTTCCGCAGCGTGCCCATTTACCACAGCATCGACCAGCCGGCCCGAATAGAGCGGCGTCAGCACATCAGCCAGCGTCGAGAGCAACACGGCGAAAGCGATAACGGTAACGCGGACCGGCTGTTTCTGCCAGTGTATCCAGGTGAACCCAAGCACGTTGCGGAATGCGCCGCCGCGCAAGTCGAATCTCAAAAAAGTCATGACGATTGTCCGATGCATGCGCACCGGCCTCAACAGGAAATGCAAAAAACGGAAATGCCGTGGCAGGATATGGTGTCAGTACGGCATGAATGATTCTGGCGCCCTGCCAGAATGCAGGAGTAGCCACTATCGGCGATGGGTTGCCTTGACCGGTGAAGTCAATTGAAAGGCGAAGGGCCTTTCGTCATCACGTGTCAAGAACGAGCGCCGCCCCGCGGGGACATATACATGGGTGCCATTCAAGAACCTCCCGGTCGCTATTGCCGGAGGACGGCTTATAATTGAATCGCTTCCCGCCGCCAAGTGGGTTTTTCCACTTACGATTTTTGGAAGCCAGGTGCGGCGAGTATGCAACAGTCTACAGCGTCCGGTCCCGAAACCGGTTGGTGATCGGGTAGCGCCGATCACGCCCGAAGTTTTTCTTCGTGACCTTCACGCCCGGCGCTGACTGGCGCCGCTTGTATTCTGCAATATACAGAAGATGTTCAATGCGTTCGACCGTCGCGCGCTCATGACCGCGTTTTACGATTTCGTCGACCCCCATTTCATGTTCGACAAGGCATTCGAGGATGTCGTCAAGAACGGGATAGGGTGGCAGCGAATCCTGGTCTGTCTGGTTTTCCCGCAGTTCGGCCGAAGGTGCCTTGCTGATGATATTGACCGGGATGACTTCGCCGGATGGGCCGAGCCCGCCCGCCGGAACATTCTTGTTTCGCCATTCCGACATCGAATAGACCTGCATCTTGTAGAGGTCCTTGATGGGATTATAGCCGCCGTTCATGTCGCCATAAAGCGTGGCGTAGCCAACGGACATTTCCGATTTGTTGCCGGTCGTGACAACCATGGAGCCGAACTTGTTCGAGATTGCCATCAGGATTGTCCCGCGCGCCCGGCTCTGTAAATTCTCCTCCGTGATGCCCTCTTTGGTTCCTTCGAATATCGGCCCGAGCGCCTTGAGAAAACCCTCGACGGGCTCGAAAATCGGCACGACGTCATAACGGCAGCCGAGTAGCTTGGCGCAATCCTCCGCATCCTTGAGGGAATCGTTCGACGTGTATGTATAGGGCATCATGACGGCGCGAAGACGTTCCTCGCCCAGCGCATCCACCGCAAGCGCTGCGCAGATGGCAGAGTCGATGCCGCCGGAGAGGCCGAGCACGACGTCCTTGAACCCGTTCTTGTTGACGTAGTCACGCAGGCCCAACATGCAGGCGCGGTAGTTCGCCTCCTCGCCTTCAGGAATTCGCGACATCGGGCCCTCGTCGCAGGTCCATCCATCCGGGGTGCGCCGCCATGTGGTGACGATGAGTTGTTCCTCGAACTGCGACATCTGGAAGGCGAGGTTCTTGTCCGAATTGAAGGCGAAGGAAGCGCCGTCGAAAATCAGATCGTCCTGACCGCCGAGCTGATTGGCGAAAATCAATGGCAAACCGGTTTCGATGACCTGACGCAGAGCCACCTGATAACGCACGTCCATCTTGCCGCGATAGTAAGGCGAGCCGTTCGGCACGCAAAGTAGTTCTGCACCGCTTTCTGCCAGCGTTTCGCAGACACCGAGATCACCCCAAATATCCTCACAGATGGGAATGCCGATTCGAACGCCGCGAAAGTTCACCGGCCCTGGCATGGGACCAGCCTGAAACACACGCTTTTCGTCAAACTCGCCGTAGTTTGGCAGATCGACCTTGAATCGCTCGGCAATCACCTCGCCGCCATCGAGAACCATGACGGAGTTATGCAGGCCCGACTCGCGCTTCAGAGGTGTTCCCATGATGACGCCCGGTCCACCGTCCGCCGTATCCAGCGCAAACTCCCGCACTGCTTTTTCACAGGCCTCCATAAAAGCTTGCTTCAGCACCAGATCTTCGGGCGGATACCCGGAAATGAACAGCTCTGTGAAGAGAACCAAATCTGCACTTTGGCGCGCAGCGTCGGCGCGGGCTTCGCGGGCTTTGGCGAGATTGCCCTTGATGTCACCCAGCACCGGATTGAGCTGGGCGACGGCGATGCGGATAGTGTCGGGTATTTTGCTCATACTGAACATATATCATTTCATTTAGGTGACAACAATACAGGGGCGGGAACGCATCAGGAAAACAACACGTTCCAGAGCGTGTATAACCACACGCTAGCAACCAGGATGATCGAGATCAGGACTGCAAGGGAACCACAATCCTTGGCGATCTGAATTTCACGATGAAAGTCGCGGGATACTGCATCACAGGCAGCCTCGATACCTGTGTTGAGGACTTCGATCATGATCAGGAACAGCACAGACCCGGTCAAGAGCAGAAAGGAGAGACCCGTCGGAGCAATGAAGGCCGCGAGCGGTATGGCGAGGATGAAAAGGATCAGTTCCTGCTGAACGGCCTTCTCGTGCTGCGCCAAATGACGAAGCGCTCGCATGGAATTGATGAACGCCAGTACCAGTCGCTGCATGCCCGCCCCCGAATATTCCACAACGGCAGCTATAAGGAGAGATTGGTTGGCGTCAATCCCGCTAGTCCCCGGCAACGACAACGCCGCCGCCGCTCTTTGCATATTTCGGCAGGTCATCATGGATCTCGTAGTAATCACCTTTGTCGGCGACGAAAATGTGGCTTTCGCCGTGCAGAGCGGAAGGCTGGTCAAATGAGCCAGCCATGACGGAGATGTGATCGAGGTCCTTGTGTTTCCAGAAGAGCGCTGATCCGCAATTCTTGCAGAACCCGCGGCTGGCGAAATCGCTCGCCTGGTACCAGGTAATATGTTCCTCACCGAAAACGTCTATCGCATCAGCCTGGACATTGGTCGCAGCGTAGTAGTGACCCGTCTGCTTGCGGCATTGCGAGCAATGGCAGTAGACGACGCCACGCAAGTTCCCGCGTGTTTCGAAATGCACTTTGCCACACAGGCAGGAACCCCGATGCAACTCCATACCGGTCACCTCCATCGTTGCTGAGACCCAGACTATGCCATGTACGTAGCAGCACCTTGTGCATTCACGTCCTGCGCGAGCGACCTGACGACAGACTGAGTAGGAAAGCGCCGAACACGGCTGACAAGAGCGAACCGAGAAGAACGCCCAGCTTTGTCTCGTCCTGCAGCAATGGTGAATTGGCAAAGGCAAGCAGACCGATAAAAAGGCTCATCGTGAAACCAATGCCGCATAGCGTCGCGACCCCATACATCTGCAGCCAGCTTGCGCCGCTGGGACGCTCGGCCAGGCGCAGCTTGATCGCGAGCCATGCAAAAGAAAATACCCCGACCTGCTTGCCCACGAACAGGCCAGCGGCGACCCCGAGAGGTACCGGATCAGCGAGGTTGGCCAGCGACACGCCGCCAAAGGACACGCCGGCATTGGCAAAGCCGAAGATCGGCACGATGAGGAAGCCTACCCAAGGCTGGATGGCGTGCTCGAGTTGAAGCAGCGGCGAATCAGCCTCACCCTTCAAACCCTGCATTGGAATAGCCAGGGCTAGGAGAACGCCGGCAATCGTCGCGTGAATACCGGATTTGAAAACGAGTATCCACAAGATGACCCCGAGAACGAGATAGGCCCAGAGCCGAACTATGCCCATCATGTTCATGATCATGAGTATGGTGAAAACAGCGGCGACGCCGGCAAGGGCCGGGATGTTCAATCCCTCCGTATAGAACAGGGCGATTATGATGACAGCCCCTAGATCATCGATGATGGCAAGGGCCGTGAGAAAGACCTTCAACGACAAGGGAACGCGCGAGCCAAGCAGCGACAGAACTCCGAGTGAAAAGGCGATATCAGTCGCAGAAGGAATAGCCCAGCCGCGACTCGTCTCGCCATCATTGAAAGCGAGGAAAATCAGCGCCGGAACAATCATGCCGCCCACGGCGGCAAACCCCGGCAATGCCCGCCGTGACCAGTTCGACAACTGACCACTAATCATCTCGCGTTTGATTTCGAGGCCAACCAGCAGGAAGAAGACGGCCATCAAGGCATCGTTTACCCAGTGCAGAATGCTCAACCCGCCAATATAGGTTTTCAGTATGCCGAAATACTCTTCCCGTAATGGCGAGTTCGCCAGAATCAGCGCGAGGGCGGCAACTGCCATGAGAATGATGCCGCCTGCGGCCTCACTTTCGATGAAGGAACGGAAGGACGCTGTGAGACGAACGCGACGTGCGGGTTTGGGATCCATACCCCTTGATAGAATCCGCCAGCAAAAAACTCCAGCCCAAAGGGCTACCATTCCCACAACCAAAGTTCCGGTCCCCCACCTTTTCTGACGAGGGGCTCAAGCTCTCAGCTATTGCGCGATACTGATCTGCTTCATGAATGCAAGATTGTCCCAGAAGAGATATTCCTCCTCCATCACACCCACTGGTGTCCAATGGCCGAGTGTCGCCACAGTCAGCTTGAACGATTTGCCGGTGGGCGCGGCGTTGATGAATAGAGCGTTATATCCGCTCCTGGCCATCATCTTCAGGCCTCAACCATATTATAAAAACGAAGGGCGATCTTGAAGACCGCCCTCGCCAAACGTTTCTAGGCAGCCTGTCGCTCAGGCGTTGACGGCCAGTTTCTGCGGGTGGCTGTCGCGTTCCTTCTTGAGGAGCTCGGCAACGAGAAACGCCAGTTCGAGCGCCTGATCGGCGTTGAGACGAGGATCGCAATGCGTGTGGTAGCGATCCTGCAGGTCTTCTGCCGATATCGCCCGCGCACCGCCCGTGCATTCGGTGACGTTGTTGCCGGTCATCTCGATGTGAATGCCGCCAGGATAAGTTCCTTCCGCGTGGTGTACGCCGAAGAAGACCTCGACCTCTTTCAAGATGCGGTCGAACGGCCGTGTCTTATAGCCATTTGCTGTGATCGTATTGCCATGCATGGGGTCACATGACCAGACGACCTGGCGACCTTCCTTTTGCACCGCACGGATAAGCTTGGGCAAGTGATCGGCGACCTTGTCATGACCGAAGCGGGCAATCAATGTCAGGCGGCCTGGCTCGTTAGCTGGATTGAGCAGATCGATCAAGCGCAGCAGATCATCCGTTTCCAGCGACGGCCCGCACTTGAGGCCGAGCGGGTTCTTAATGCCGCGACAGTATTCGACATGCGCATGGTCGGCCTGGCGCGTACGATCGCCCACCCAGATCATGTGGCCCGATGTCGCATACCAGTCGCCTGACGTTGAATCGACGCGAGTCAGCGCCTCCTCGTAGCCGAGCAGCAATGCTTCGTGGCTGGTGTAGAAATCCGTCTCGCGCAACTGCGCGTTCGTTTCTGCGGTGATGCCGACGGCCCGCATGAAGTCTACGGTCTCGGAAATACGGCGCGCCAATTGGCCATAGCGCTCGCCCTGGGGACTGTCGGCGACAAACCCCATCATCCACTGGTTTACGTTCTCCAGATTGGCATAGCCGCCTTGAGCAAATGCCCGCAGAAGATTGAGCGTCGCGGCAGACTGGCGGTACGCCATCTCCTGCCGGGCAGGATCCGGAATCCGCGACTGCTCCGTGAACTCGGTACCATTGATGATATCGCCCCGATAAATCGGGAGTTCAATGCCATTCTTGGTTTCAGTATCCGAGGAGCGAGGCTTGGCGAACTGACCAGCGATACGGCCGACCTTGACGATGGGCTGAGAAGCGCCAAAGGTCAGCACAACGGCCATTTGCAGGAACACGCGGAAGAAATCGCGGATATTGTCCGCGCCATGCTCGGCAAAGCTCTCGGCGCAGTCTCCACCCTGCAGAAGAAAACTTTCTCCCCTGGAGACGGCGGCAAGCTGCTTCTTGAGCTTGCGAGCCTCACCTGCAAAAACCAACGGCGGATAAGTACGAAGACGGGCCTCGACATCGCTCACAGCCTGAGCGTCCGGGTAATAAGGCACCTGCTTGATAGGTTTGCCTCTCCAGGAAGTCGGTGTCCAGTTCTTCGTCATTATTGCACCTGTTACTTGCTTTCCATATTGGTAGCGTTCGTTTGAGACTTATCCGGACTTGCCGGAAGGCGCTCATATAGTCCAATTATATGGGATACACCAGTCCCGTTGGCCCGCAGACAAAACCGCACGGCTGCGGAAAGTCCGTTTCTTTTGGATGGCCGTTGTCCTGTCACGCAATATGACTTACGTTGACGTTAAGGTAAATGGAGCGAGCCATGCGTCAGATTAGTTTCGAAGCCTCGGACGGCTATCCGCTAAGCGGCTCAATTTTTGAAGGCACCGGTGCCGGGCCGGCAGTTCTGATCTCGCCAGCTGCGGCTGTTCCCGCGAAATTTTACCGTCATTTCGCTGATCGACTGATCCGGTTCGGTGCATCGACCGTTCTCACCTACGATTACAGGGGCGTCGCAGCATCTGTTGCGCCAAAAGGTTGGAAGGCACGTCTCAACATGAAGGACTGGGGTGCGCTGGATTTTCCTGCAGCACTGGATAATTTAAAGCGTATTTCCGGGCCGCATCCTCTCGTGGGCATAGGCCATTCCTTTGGCGGCGTGGCGCTCGGGCTAAGCAACCGCTCGTCGGACTTTCAGCGCTATACTGCACTCGCCTCGCTTTCGGGCTATTATCGGAATACGGCAGAGCCATTCGCTGTCTTCGCCAGAATGAATCTGCTCGGCGTCCCGCTCACCATCCCGTTCGGCAAATTTCCGAAATGGGGCGGATTGGGCGAAGCCCTCCCCGGCAGCGTGTTCCGCGATTGGGCGCGCTGGTGCCGCAATCCGAATTTCCTGTTTGCGGATCCGAAGGTACCGGAGGCCAGACATTTTCAATCGGTGCGCATCCCCATCCTTTCCGTAGGCATTACGGATGACGTGTGGGGTACGCCAAAAGCGGTTGATGCTTTGCTTGTCCACTACAACAACGCCGCAATTCGGGAACTGTGGCTTTCGCCGCATGAAAGCGCTCCAGGTCCCGTTGGCCATCTCGGCTTTTTCCGCAAGCAGCACGAAGAAAGCTTTGGCCGGCAGTCATCGACTGGATACTGCATGGACAAGTACCCATGGGCGCCACCTCGAGGCACGAAACGCAAGTAGCCTAGCCGACTTCGCCGCCTCTTGAAACGTCGGTGAAATTCGCGCCCATTTCCGCGAGCAACCGGTCGAACATATCTATTTCTTCGTCGCTCAGATTAACGGCACGCGGATAGGCTGGTGACGGGCGGTCCGGGAAGATCGGCGTGCTGAAACATCCTGTCTTGAAGACGAAACGACGAAGCCCTTCTTCGCCATGCTCGACCAGAAATCCCTGCATGACCGCGTCGAGATAGGATTGCAGGATGATCTGCGATACAGGCTCGGCGGGCTCAAACTGGTGCGCTTCATAAACGTAAATCGGCACATCTTCTGGCAAAGGTGCTGCGGTTTCGATGTCCGCAGCCTCGATGCTACGCCTGTCGTAATTCTCCTCACGCAAATCCACAGATGCGAGATTTTCCAAATGGTCGAAAACCAGCAGGCCGTCCACGCTAGAGCCCTCATCCCGGCAGACCGATAAAAGCGCAGCCGGAAGCGCAGCCTCGCTGCGACTTGGGCGCCACAGGCGCCGCCAGCCATGCAACCTTGCGGGAACGGCTTCCACGATGTTCGTCCGCAATGTTTGCCGGTTCACCAGCGAGCCATAACCAAAATAAGCGACCAGTCTGCCGTTTTTAGCGAGGGCTTTTATGTCATCCATCGACACGTTCGCCATTCACCAATCTGTAGCTTGGCTTATACATAGTCACCAGTTCCTCCGACGCGGTGGGGTGCACCGCCATCGTGCGATCAAAATCGTCTTTCGTGCACCCGGCTTTGATCGGAATCGCCAAGAGCTGAGCCATTTCACCAGCATCGGGGCCGAGTATATGAGCCCCGATGACTTTCCGGCTGTCGCCGTCGACGATCAGCTTCGTCAACATCTTGTCCTTGGCGCCTGACAGCGTGTTGCGCATGGGCCGGAAAAGAGCCCGATAGACCTCGACCTGCCTGAACTCCTTGCCGGCTTCTTCTTCGGTCAGTCCCACTGTACCGATTTCCGGTTGCGAGAACACTGCCGTCGCAATCTGCCGATGATCGGGTTTAGTGGGATTATCCTTGAATGCCGTCTCGAGAAAGCACATTGCCTCATGGATGGCTACGGGCGTCAACTGAACGCGGTTGGTTACGTCGCCAACTGCCCAGATATTGGTCCGGCTCGTGCGCGAATATTCGTCAACCTTTATTGCGCCAAGTTCGTCGACCTCGACTCCCGCCTGCTCAAGTCCAAGGGACTTCGTGTTCGGTGCACGGCCAATAGCCAGCATGACCTGATCGGCGACAAGCTCATCACCGGAATAAAGACGCGCGGCGAGCCGGCCATCACTCTGCCGCCGTACCTCCTCGATCACATCGACGCAGCGCACGCGAATTCCCTTGGCGACCATGGCGGCATGCAGCAATTGCCGCAAATCGTGGTCGAAGCGCGACAATATCTCCTTTCCGCGGTAGATCAGCGTCGTCTCAACACCGAGGCCATGAAAGATATTGGCGAACTCAACTGCGATATAGCCGCCTCCCTCGATGATGATCGCCTTCGGCAAATGTTCAAGGTGAAAGGTTTCATTGGAGCTGATGCACAACTGGTGTCCGGGCAGAGCCGGATGCGGATTCGGATGGCCGCCCGTAGCGACGAGGATCTGGTCAGCCGTGATCCGTTTTCCGGTGTCGAGGATTTCGATTGTGTGATCGTCGACAAGCACCGCGCGGCTGTCGAAAATATCAACGTCTGAATTGTCGAGCCCCTGCCGGTACAGCCCCTCAAGCCGCGCAATCTCCCGGTCCTTGTTGGCGACCAGAGTCGGCCAGTCGAATTTGCTTTCTCCAACGCTCCAACCGTAACCTTCAGCAGCGGCGAAGTGTTCGGGAAATTGTGAAGCGTAGACAAACAGTTTCTTTGGAACGCAGCCACGGATTACGCATGTTCCGCCCATACGATACTCTTCGGCGAGACCAACCTTTTTGCCCATCGCACCAGCGAGCCTGCCTGCCCGAACGCCGCCTGAACCTCCCCCGATAACGAATAGATCGTAGTCATAACTTGGCATGGTGCAATCACTCCGTGTTCGGTGGGCGCTTCATAAATGGGTTGTATCGTGGCGGCTTAAAAGAACAAAGCCCGGCATTGCGGCCGGGCTTTTCCGTATGTCGAACCGGGTTGAAGCTCAGGGCTTCTTTTGTTGCGCTGGTGCCGGTGCGGCCGGTGCCTGAGCAGGGGCAGTCGCGGCTGCAGCCGCAACAACCTTTTCGGCGACTGCCTGGGCAAGATCCCGTGCAATACCGCGTTGCCAGATGCCTGCTGCCTTCATGACTTCACGCGTAACGATCGGCCCTTCGGACAACAGTTTTTTACCAGCTTCTGAGTTGTAGAACCCGGTGATTGCGTTCAGTTCCTCTTCGTTGAAGGACACGGCGTAGGCGCGGGCGGCTTCATTCTCGAGATCGGCCCGGCGCGCTGCAAGTGCCAAGGCCTGTTCGTCGACGGCTGCGCTGATAATCGACTCAAGATTAGGGTCCTTCTGGACCAGTTCAACCTTCAGCTGCTGTGCAACATTCGGCAGGATCGTATCGAACTGGTCTGTAGCCTTGATCGCAGAAATAGCAGCCCGCGCCGCAGCAAGATGCGACGGAGTGACATTGCTATTGGCGTTTGCATCCTGCGCCTGAGCGGCGCCGAGACCGCCAATCATGATTACGACAGCCAAAGGTGCAATCAAGCGGCGAAAGCCAGTTGCTCGGTTCATGAATTTATCGCTCCGTTTTCAACGTTGTCGCGAGAACCCAAAAATCATCATCGATTTTCAGAATGTTCTGCGCAGATTCAAATACGCGCTTACACCTTGCCAAGCGCGGAGGTCAGCGTTCTGATCCCGTCAGCCCCGGCCAAAATGGCCACGCGCGCCAGTCCCAGAAAAAGTCCATGCTCCACTACACCGGGTATGGCGTGCAGAGCGTTCGACAAAGCTCTTGTATCCGGAATGCGGCCAAAAGATGCATCCAGGATCAAATGCCCGCCGTCTGTAACAAATGGTTCCTTGCTCGTCATCCTCAATGTAACCGGACCTGCAAGTTCAAGGTCGCCAGCGGCACGTTCGATGGCAAATCTGGTCGCTGCAAGCCCAAATCGATTGACTTCGATGGGCAGGGCGAACGCACCCAGTGCCCCCACCAGTTTCGATTCGTCTGCGATCACGATCATCCGGCTTGATGCCGCGGCAACAATTTTTTCCCGCAGCAGTGCACCACCCCCACCCTTGATCAAGGAGAGATCCGGGTCGATTTCGTCGGCACCGTCGATCGTCAGATCAAGCTGGGGCGTTTCCTCCAAGGTGGTAAGCTGGACGCCAAGTTCGCGGCAAAGACCCGCGGTACGTTCTGAGGTCGGCACGCCGATGATCTTCATTCCAGAGGCAACTTTGACGGCTAGAAGCCGCACGAATTCCTCGGCGGTCGAGCCGGTCCCGATACCGAGCCGCATGCCGTCCCTCACATAGGTGAGCGCCTCGGCTGCAGCTTTGATCTTCAGCGATTTGGCATCCATGGACGGTGCGCCTTCTTGTAGCTTTGACTTGTCATCGCTTTGACTTGACACTGGCTCCCTAACACGTCAGGCGACCGGGTCAAGGCTCGTCGCTTGATTTTGCGCCCACCTTATACTTCAGTGTGGGAAGGTCACCTCTTGAAAACCGGCAAGTCCTCGGTTTCGCAATCGGCTATGGATGCCACAGGAACATATATGTCCAAACCTATTGTCGTATTTGATCTTGACGGAACTCTGGTGGATACCGCGCCAGACCTTCTCGACAGTCTCAATCATTGCCTCGACGAAGCAGGCCTGCAGAAAGTCGATCCGGTCACTTTGCGCCGCTATGTCGGACACGGCGGACGCGTGATGATCGAGCGAGCGTTCGAAGCACAGCAAAAACTGCTGAGCCCGGAACAACTCGACTGGCTCGTGGACATTTTCGTCGAGCACTATGGTGCAAACATGCCAGGGCACTCCGCACTTTACGAAGGAGCCGAACAGGCAATGCAGGAATTGTCGAGCGCCGGATACCTGCTTGCGGTATGCACGAACAAGTTTGAGGGCTTGTCCGTCAAACTCCTGGCGGGCCTGGGACAATCTGCGCGGTTCGGTGCCATTTGCGGTGGCGATACATTTGAGTTCCGCAAGCCCGATCCGCGCCATCTGATCGAGACTATCCGCAAAGCCGGTGGTGACCCCGATCGTTGTGTGATGGTCGGCGACAGTCAAACCGATATCAACACAGCGAAGGCTGCTGGTATCCCGGTGATTGCTGTAGATTTCGGCTATTCGGACCTGCCGGTCGCAAGCTATGAACCAAGCCGGGTCATCTCACACTTTCGTGAGTTGAAGGTCGAGCTTGCTGACGATTTGATAGGTGCAGTCAGCGCCTGAACCGCCTGAATTGGAACGACTTTTTTGTCTGCGCGTTAACCAGCTGCAGGTGTTAGGTGGCGTTTGCCTATCATCCGAGATGTTTTTGCTTTTACAATAAGAACGGGACCAGACAGTCCCGGGATTCCAGGAGGAAAAATTGAGGAAGCTTACTTCGATACTGGCTGGCTTTGCGATGGCGGTCGGGATGGTTTCTGTCGGACCGATGCCTGCCTACTCGGCGCCGCTGACGCCTTTGAGCATAGAGACGGGCAGCACCAATGTGGATCAGGTGCAATACCGCCGTTATCGTGAAGATCGCTGGCGGGGTGATCGTTGGCGCCGAGACCGCTGGCGCGGAGATCGCTACCGGGGTGGTCGCTATTGGTACAGAGGTCACCGGGGCTACGACTATCGCCGCCCGGGTTATCGCTACTATAATGGCGCATGGTTCCCGCTGGCTGCTTTCGGTACAGGCCTGGTGATCGGAAATGCCATTGCGCCCCGCCCAGTCTACAGGGCTGGCAGCGCTCACACACGGTGGTGCTATAATCGCTATCGGTCCTACAGGGCTTATGACAACACATATCAGCCCAACAATGGTCCGCGCCGCCAGTGCGTATCGCCCTACTAAGGCATTCTGAGTAATGTTCCCAGAGCCCGGCCCCTTTGGTGACCGGGCTCTTTTCATCTTCAACAGCGCTCACACATTAGACGAAGATCGAATTGCGCTTGCCCTGAATTTGCCATAGCTGCCTAATTTTTGAGCCGTGCTTCCGCAGTCATCCCTCAACAATGGAATGTGCTTGCTTTTTTTGCTGAACCCGCTTGAATGACGCTCATATGAAGGGGATTTTGAGTGAAGCCATTTGATGAGATGATCAAAACCAGCGGTGACGTGCGGCCGCCATATGAACAACTGAAATGCTGGCTCGACACCCAGAATCCTGAGCGGTTGGCTCAGAAGTCACTCGACGCAGAAAACGTTTTTCGCAAGACCGGGATCACCTTTGCAGTCTATGGCGACGAAGAAGCCGCCGAACGTCTCATACCTTTCGATATCATTCCCCGCATCATTACTGGCAACGAATGGCGCCGCCTCTCCCAAGGTATCGAGCAGCGCGTCATGGCTCTCAATGCGTTCCTGGATGACATCTATCACCGGCAGGAAATCATCCGTGCAGGAAGAATCCCACGAGAACTTTTTACGCACAATGATGCTTACCTTCCGGAGATGGTAGGGTTCAGACCACCGGGAAATGTTTACACCCATATCATTGGCGTGGACATTGTCAGGACAGAAGAAAACCAGTTCTACGTTCTGGAAGACAATGCGCGCACACCTTCGGGCGTTTCCTACATGCTGGAAAACCGCGAAACGATGATGCAGCTTTTTCCGGAACTGTTTCAGCAAATCAAGGTACGCCCTGTCGAAACATATCCCAAGCTGCTACGACAATCGCTGGCAGCGGTTGCACCGCCCGGCTGCGAGGGAACGCCTACCATCGCCGTGTTGACGCCGGGTATCTTCAACTCGGCCTACTTCGAACATGCCTTTCTCGCGGACCAGATGGGTGTTGAACTCGTCGAAGGAAGCGACCTGAAGATCGAGAACGGCAGGGTCGTGATGCGGACTACGGAGGGTAACCGCGCCATTGACGTTCTTTACAGGCGTGTCGACGATTCCTACCTCGATCCCCTTACCTTTCGGCGCGATTCAGCGCTCGGTGTTGCCGGCATCATGGATGTTTACCGTTCGGGCAATATCACGATCGCAAATGCGCCGGGTACGGGGATTGCCGACGACAAGGCCCTGTACTCCTACATGCCCGAGATCGTGGAATTCTACACGGGTCGCAAAGCAATTCTGGAGAATGTCCCGACTCATCGGTGTTCCGAGCCGGATACACTCAAATATGTCCTCGAGAATCTCTCCGATCTTGTGGTCAAGGAGGTTCACGGTTCAGGCGGATACGGGATGCTCGTCGGCCCCGCGGCGTCCAAAAAGGAATGCGAGGCATTTGCCCTGAAACTCAAGGCTAACCCGAAGAATTACATCGCACAGCCAACGCTGGCATTGTCGACGACACCGATTATGACGCAGAAGGGCCTTGCGCCACGTCACGTGGATCTGCGCCCTTTCGTGCTGGTCTCCGACCGCATCCGCATCACCCCCGGAGGGCTTACACGTGTGGCCCTGAAGGAAGGCTCGCTTGTCGTGAACTCAAGCCAGGGAGGCGGTACGAAGGATACCTGGGTGCTGGACGACTAGACGATCCATGCAGAAATAAGAACCGCTAAAGACGGTTCCTGAATCACAGAGGGAAACTACCAGAAAATGCTTCTTGGCCGCACCGCGAATGGTCTCTACTGGATGTTCCGCTACATAGAGCGGGCAGAGAATATGGCGCGCCTCATCGATGCCGGACTGCGAATGGCGCTGACGAAAACGTCAGATGCACCAGAAGAGTGGTCATCCGTTTTAATGAGCGCGGGAGTAAAGATCGGCTACGACAGCAAGTACAAGGAATATAACGCAAGTCTCGTTTCAGATTTTCTGTTGCGTGATCTGAACAATCCTTCAAGCGTGATGTCATGCGTCGAAACTGCGCGCTCCAATGCACGAATGGTACGAACGGCTCTGACACGCGAGGCTTGGGAGGCTGTCAACGAAACGTGGATGGTCCTTAAGTCCACGTTGGCCTCGGCCGTTCCCGAAACGGACTTGCCGCGTGTACTGGACCAGATCAAGCGGGAAACCGCCATCATTCGCGGCGCCTTTCATGGAACCATGCTCCGCAATGAAATTTTCAACTTTGCACGTATCGGCACGTTCATCGAACGCGCTGACAACACCGCACGCATTCTCGATGTCAAATATTACGTGTTGCTACCCTCGATTTCCTACGTCGGAACCACACTGGATAACTTTCAGTGGGAGTCAATCTTGCGATCCGTTTCGGCTCACCGCTCCTATCGATGGGTCTATGATGTCGAATACAATCCAGTGAACATAGCGGATTACCTGATCCTGAACTCACGCATGCCGCGATCGCTAAACTTCTGTTATTCCAACATTGTGGATAACCTGAAATACCTTGCTCTGGACTACGGCAAGAGACACGAGTGCCATGAAATGTCAGAAAGTATCATGACGCGGCTCGAAAACAATGAGATCCGTACTATCTTTGACAACGGACTACACGAATTCCTGAGCGATCTCATTCATCAGACAAACAGCTTGAGCAGCAAGATTGCTCAAGCCTACAATTTCGATTGAAGAACATGCTTCTGAATATCCAGCACAACTCACACTATCGCTATGACGCTCCGGTACACTATTCGGTGTTGCGCCTGCGCATGCATCCGCAGAGCAGCCCGGGACAGAAGGTCAGTGATTGGTCCGTTACTGTCGAGGGTGCGACGCAAGAAGCCAATTACCGCGATGGCTATGGAAATCGCACCATGCTCATAAGACTTGAGCGCGACGTAGAAGAACTCGTCATCCGCGCTGGAGGACATGTGGAGACGGAAGACCGGACCGGAGTTCTTGGCAAGGTTTATAATTTCATGCCTACCTGGCTTTACGAGCGTGAGACAGAGCTGACCAAGCCCGGAGAAGCTATCCGTGGTCTGGCTGCGGGACTGCCGGACAAGTCCGATAAACTCGCGCTCATGCACGAACTCATGGGAGCACTGCATCAAAGGGTGGCCTATACGCCGGGGACCACTACAATCAATACGACGGCCGAGGAGGCACTCCTCAATGGCAACGGCGTGTGCCAGGACCATACTCATATTTTCATTTCCGTCGCCCGCCTGCTCAATATTCCCGCCCGCTACGTTTCCGGCTATCTCATGCTCAACAACACGGTCGAACAGACGGCTAGCCATGCCTGGGCTGAGGCCCACATTGACGGGCTCGGATGGGTTGGTTTCGATGCTGCCAATGATATTTGTCCAAACGAAACCTACGTGCGCTTGGCTTGTGGCCTCGACTACCGCGAGGCGGCACCAATTTCCGGTGTACGCTTTGGGCCAGGCATTGAATCACTTGCCGTAGAGGTCAATGTAGAGCAGTAATCGCTCTGCTATCGGGAATTCGGGATTCGCTATGACTTATTGCGTGGGGCTCAAACTGGACCGCGGCCTTGTTTTCATGTCTGACACGAGAACGAATGCCGGTGTGGACAACATTTCCACCTTCAAGAAAATGTATACCTGGGCGAAGTCAGGCGATCGTGTCATCACGCTGCTTTCCTCCGGCAACCTCGCGACCACGCAAGCTGTCATCAGCATTCTCAATGAACGGACCAAGCAACCATCGGAAAGGGCGCCTTCGATCTATGAGATGCCTTCCATGTTTCAGACGGCGCGACTTGTCGGCGACACAATCAGGAGCGTCATTCACGAGGTCGATTCAGCGGGGCAGCGCGCCGATTCGTTTGGTGCGTCGATCATTCTCGGGGGTCAGATCAAGGGCGGCGATCCACGCCTCTTCCTGATTTATCCGGAGGGCAACTTCATCGAATCGACGCCTGATACGCCTTTCTTCCAGATCGGAGAGCATAAATATGGCAAGCCGATCCTTGTCCGCTCCTACGATCCGGCGATGACATTCGAAGAGGCTACCAAGCTTTTACTCGTGTCATTCGATTCCACCTTGAAATCCAATCTGTCGGTCGGATTGCCGCTCGATCTGCAGTTTTACGAATCGGACAGTCTAAAACTGGGCTTCGAGAAACGCATCGAACGCCATGATCCCTATTATGAGATTGTCTCCGAAGGCTGGTCGCAGGCTTTGAAACTTGCGTTCCAGAGCCTGCCACCTTTCGAGATCAAAACCGGCAACTGACTGTGAACTATAGATTCGCAGTTTGAATGCTTGCCGTCTGCCGGACTGCACGCGTCTTGGCGATGGCCTTTTCCAGATAGGCATCACGCTCATAGACGTCGTCGTAGTAGTTTATCTCTCCGGTCGTGGCATCCGGCCAAGCAGTGAAATATGACACGTAGACGGGAAGCTGATCCTTGAGTTTCACGCTACGCTCATTCTTACCGAAGTACTGCTTGAGATCTTCGACGGGCACGCCGAGCACTGCAGCAGCCATATCACGTGGGCGCTCCAGGCGGATGCAGCCATGGCTCAATGCCCGCATGTCACGCTTGAAATACGACTTGGCGGGCGTGTCATGCATGTAAATATCATGGCTGTTCGGGAAAAGTATCTTCAGTTCGCCCAAGGCATTGTCCAGGCTTGGCTTCTGGCGAATACCCACGCCCCCGCCATTTGAAGCGATCTGATACCAGTTGACGGAACTTGACGGGACCACGCGGCCCGACTTGTCGTAGACCTCATATCCACTGTTTTCCAGATAGGAGGGATTGCTGAGTATCTTTGGCATCATCTCATTGAGGATAATGGAACGCGGCACGCCCCAAGATGGATTGAAGACAACCGTTTCGATTGTATCATCGAAAAAATAGGTCTGGTTTGTGGGCGAGCCAATGACGATGTTCATCGCCAGCTTTTCCGTGTTGTCATCGAAATATTGGGCCCTGTATGCGGGCTGGTTGATGAAAACATATCGCTTGCCGAAATCGTGCGGGAGCCAGCGGAGGCGCTCCATCGAATAAAGGATGCGGTCTCGCTTGGACGCATTTGTTTCGCTCTGGAGCGATTTGATCGTGCTGCTACCGATTATTCCGTCAGCTTTGCGCCCTTGCGATTTTTGAAAGTCCTTGATGGCCTCGACGAGGGTCTCATCATAGACATCGCCATTCTCGTGCGCGGCCAACACCGAATCGTGCGTAGCGATATAGTCTTTCGGCGCTTTCGTCCTGATCAGCGCCACGACGTTTCGAATTTCCGGATTGGTCTCGCCAGGGCGAATCAAAGTGCCCGGAGCAACGCGTCTGATGGGTTCGTCGGTCTCCCCAAGCCCCTGCAGGTTCTTTTTCAGCTCGGCATACCATTTATTCTGCGGTTCAAAGGCAACAAGCGTTGCAACTGGATCATTCGACGAAGCTAGCTGGTTGATCACTTCCCGCGGCTTGAGCCTTCCTGTGGCAATATCGTGGAACCCGCTGAGGCGGTTCGGATTGATCCGGCCCTCGCCCTGATCCATCGCGTAGCGGAGCGCACGTGCCGACAGGGCAAGCTCGAAATCCGCCAGCTCCTTCAACCTTGCCGGGATATCGGAGCGGTCATAATAGTCGCTGGGCACCGTGACGGTGTAATCCTGCGGATCAAGGCCATCTTCTGCCGCTTTGGCAAAAAGAGCCACTACTGCCTTTGCCTTCCGTGTCACGTCATACGAGGCAGTCCAGATCGGACGCTGTTTGGTGGCATAGTATGAGACGATCGCGTCAGAGATTTCCTTTTCTGCAAGAACGTGAGCGGCCTTCAAATGGTCAATCTTCAATCCGAATTCGTCCATAGCCATCGATGGCGTAATATCCCCATGATCAGCCGAAGCGGTGATCTGCGTATCCACTTTCGAAAAATCAACCTGAACCAGGCCTTCCGGCTTGTAGTCGTAATTCGTAGGCGCTGAAACGACGACGCGCTTGATCGGGGCGGTTGGACGCTGGACGCTCGCGCGCCTGGTTGTCTGGTCATCCTCCAGCCGCCCAGGATGCGCCTGCTGGGTCTGGTCGACAGCACGGGATCCGACACCGCGATTGCCAAACAGCAGTTCCATCAGATTGCTGGCCGCCGAAGCCTGCGACATGGAGATTGCCGTGGCTGACAACATGGCAGCCAGGAAAATTGCATTCTTTTTGGAAGAGGTATTCATGATACGCGCCCAGCTGGAACTGTGTTGCCCACGGATGAACATGAGCCGTTGGAAGAGGTGTGTGACCAGTTTGACCGCATCGTATTTAGATTGTTTTAACAATGCCCCCGCCCCCAGATATCACCTCGCCCCGGCACAATTTTAAGCTGTGTGCTGGTTTGGACACATTTATCCGGATTTACATTCATATTCATGTTGATTTATCGTTCGATTGTTTGACAAGACGACTTCCTTTGTAAAACTTGCAATAATGTCACAGAAGAAGCGACTCATGACATCGGATTGGGGGATGCGATGAATAGATTTCTTGGTACGTCGTTGATTTTTGCGGTGCTATTTGGATTAAGTTCTTTTGCGGCACCTGCAAACGCGAAAGATACACTTATCAAGAAAATATTTCTTGCGGGCCAGCCGGCACGTCAACCAAGCAAGTATGTATCGGATCGATCGCCTATCGCGCGAAAATCCGTGTCATTCCCTGCAACCTATGGTTCCGGAACGATCGTGATCAACACGAGTGAGCGGCGGCTTTATCATGTCACCGAACCAGGCCAGGCAATCGCATATGGTATCGGCGTTGGCCGCGATGGATTCACTTGGAGCGGCAGCAACAGGATTTCTCGCAAAGCCGAATGGCCGGGCTGGACCCCGCCTGCAGTCATGCGCTCACGCGAAGCGAAGAAGGGTCGCATCCTTCCAGCATATATGCCCGGTGGGCCGAATAATCCGCTTGGCGCCAGAGCCATGTATATAGGCTCCACCGTCTATCGAATTCATGGAACGAACCAGCCTTGGACGATTGGCCAAGCTATGTCGTCGGGCTGCATTCGAATGGCAAATGATGACGTGAAACATCTTTACGCCAATGTCGATATTGGAACGAAGGTCGTTGTCCTGAGATAACTCAGGGCACACGCCTTGGGGCAAACGGCTCCCGGCTTAGACCCTTGCTGGAAAGTTCATCAAGATAAGCCTGCCAGCGCGTATCCCTGTTGCGTCCTAGGTCAATCAGATAATCCCAGCTGAACAAGCCAGTATCATGCGTATCGTCGAAGATTATGCGGACAGCATAGTTGCCAACGGGTTCCATTCTGGCAATCTCCACATTCATCTTACCTGGCACCGTCTGGCGCTGCTCGGGTGAGTGCCCCTGCACTTCCGCCGAGGGAGACGCCACGCGCAGAAGCTCCGCCGTGAGTACATGGTTTTCACCATTGTCGAAGGTAACCGTCAGCGAGCGACGGTCTTTGCTTACGCGCAATTCTTTGGGCCAGGCATCAGTCATCGGTGAACGCTCCTCGTGATCCGCCTTCTGTAAGCGCAGGCGCTTGAGGTCGCAAGCGGAAGCACCTGGAAAGATGCTGCCGGCAAGGAACGCGGGAGCTAGCAATCTGCGTACAAAGGCCTCAGCGCTTGTCTTCGCCGAGAACTGGACAATTAAACACATGCACCCTATTTCTTCTCCAGGAGAAAGCTTTTGGACCAAGCACAATTGCTCGACATAGCAGCACATCAGGCACCCATGATCGATCCTTTCGGGCGAACGATAAGTTATTTGCGCGTGTCGGTGACTGATCGCTGCGACTTCCGCTGCACCTATTGCATGTCGGAACACATGACTTTCCTGCCGAAAAAGGACCTGCTGACACTCGAAGAACTCGATCGCCTCTGCACAGCCTTTATAGAAAAAGGCGTCAAGAAATTGCGCCTTACGGGCGGCGAACCGCTCGTTCGCAAGAATATCATGCATCTGATCGGCGAACTTTCGCGGCACCTCCAGTCAGGAGCGCTCGAAGAGTTGACGCTTACCACGAACGGATCGCAGCTTGCGCGCTTTGCATCGGAACTGGCCGGGCACGGCGTAAGGCGCATAAACGTGTCTCTCGATACACTTGACCCGGATAAATTCCGGGCCATCACGCGCTGGGGCGACTTCAACCGGGTTATGGAAGGCATCGATGCCGCTCAGGAAGCCGGCATCAAAGTCAAGCTCAACGCAGTTGCCCTCAAGGGCTTCAATGACCATGAAATTCCGGAGATGATCCGCTGGGCTCATGGGCGTGGCATGGATCTTACGCTCATCGAAACAATGCCGATGGGTGAAATTGACCTTGACCGTACCGATCAATATCTGCCGTTGTCGCTGCTTCGGTCCCAGCTCGCCGAAGAATTCACCATGAATGACATCGCCTACAAGACGGGTGGCCCCGCGCGGTATGTCGAGATCGAGGAAACTGGCGGTCGCGTGGGCTTCATCACGCCAATGACGCACAATTTTTGCGAAAGCTGCAACCGCGTACGACTGACGTGCACCGGCACGCTCTATATGTGTCTCGGTCAGGAAGACGCAGCCGACCTTCGCGAGCCATTGCGCGCGTCAGAAGGCAACGAGCTGCTGAATAATGCCATTGACGAAGCCATCGGCCGCAAGCCGAAGGGTCACGATTTTATCATTGATCGTCGCCACAATCGCCCCGCGGTCTCTCGCCACATGAGTGTTACAGGCGGCTAGAGCCTTTCGAAAACATTCCGAGTGCGTCAGGTAGTACAGATTGATATATCGACAGAAGCGATTCTGGAGGAGAATCGTCTTCTTGCTCGGAAATCATCATGGTGGCGCTTTCTCCCAATCTGCGTGGCAGTCTTTTCATGGCCATTGGCATGGCAAGCTTCACATTCAACGACGCGACAGTCAAATTCGTGGCCGAAGATATGAATATGGGTCAGGTCATGCTGGTACGCAGCGTGATATCGACAGTGCTTATTCTTGCTCTCGCCTGGCACAAGGGAATGTTGGTTCCTTTGCGTGAGGCGCTTCACAAGATGACTGTGTTGCGGATCATCGGCGAAGTGGTCGGCACGGTTACGTTTCTCGTCGCGCTTGTTCACGTGCCTCTTGCGTTGACGTCGGCCATTCTGCAGGCGCTGCCACTGGTGGTGACACTAGGAGCGGCGCTGTTCTTCGGTGAGCCGGTTGGCTGGCGGCGCTGGATCGCAATCATCGTTGGTTTTCTCGGCGTATTGATTATCGTCAGGCCGAGCCATGACGGCGTCAGCCCCTATGTTCTGCTCATCGTGGTAACCGTCATATTCGCTTCTGTTCGTGATCTTGCCACCCGCAAAGTTCCCAAGACCATACCAGTACTGATGATCTCGGCCCTAACTTCGATCGGTGTGGGAATCGCCGGCATAGGAATGATCGGCCCGCTTGGCGGATGGACACCGATGTCCTTGACGAACACCCTGCTTCTGACGCTTGCCGCCTGCTGCATCATGGTCGCGTATCACTTCATCATACTTGCCATGCGAGAAGGCGAAATCGCCTTTGTTGCTCCGTTCCGGTATACAAGCTTGATCTGGGCGATCGTTCTCGGCTTCCTGTTTTTTGGCGACCTGCCGGACGTCCCCATGATTGTCGGCTCAGTCATCGTGATTGGCAGCGGCCTCTATACGCTCTACCGTGAGCGCATCGTCGGCCGGTTGAAGCCGGTTGCAACCACGACGGCGGCGACCACGTCACCCGATGGAGTATAGATTTGCGAATTGCAGGTGCCATACTGGCTGGCGGACAGTCCCGAAGGATGGATGGTATAGACAAGGCCTTGCTGCCGTTCGGCGAAAAGCGCGTGATCGACCATGTCTTTGAACGGCTTTCGCGCCAAATCACTCCGGTCGTACTGAACAGCAACAATGAGCCAGTTCTATTCATGGAATTGCCGATTCCGGTAGTTCCGGATGACATAGATGGCTTTGCAGGACCGCTCGCAGGCATTCTAGCCGCAATGGAATGGGCGAATGGTCAGGCGCTGCCTTTCACCCATATTGCGACTGTGGCGACTGACACGCCGTTCTTCCCAGATGATCTGGTTGATACGCTTCGCCGTTCCGTTGCAGACGAGCGGGGCTGTATCTGCGTCGCGGCTTCCGGTGGCAGGCTGCATCCTGTATTCGGCATCTGGCCCGTGTCTCTGAGAAGCGACCTCCGCCGGTGGTTAAGCAACGAAAATCACCGCAGGGTTATGGCCTGGCTGGAGAGACATCCGCACAAGATTGCGGAGTTTCCCATTCGGACGGAGCAATCGGGCGTGCCCCTTGACCCGTTTTTCAACATCAACACGCCCGAAGATATCAACGAAGCGCGGCGGCGGTGGAACGCTATATCATGACGCATCGTATATTTGGGATAACCGGTTGGAAGAACTCAGGCAAGACAACGCTGACAGTCAAACTCGTCGGTGAATTGACAAGCCGGGGCTGGAAGGTTTCCACCGTCAAGCACGCACATCATCATTTCGACATCGACAAGGAGGGTACCGACTCCTTTCGCCACCGCAAGGCAGGGGCAGGCGAAGTGGCGATCGTCTCTGACCGTCGCTGGGCCCTTATGCACGAACTGGCCGACGAAGCCGAGCCGCCCTTGGCCGACATCATTAGCCGTTTCGCACCCTGTGACCTTGTTCTGGTGGAAGGTTACAAGCGTGAGGGGCACAAGAAGATCGAAACTCGTCGTAAGGAAGGTAGATCCACGGAGCGATTGGCCGCAGGAGATCCACTCATCGTTGCAGTCGCCAGCGATTACCCCGTCCAGGATGAAACACTGCCTGTCTATGATCTTGACGATGTTGCCGCCCTGGCTGATCTGATCGAACGCGAAACGGGTCTTCTCGCCAGGCGGGGAGCAAAATGACGTTTCAACCCAGGACGTGTGCAACAAAAGTTCAAGGACCAATCAGTTTGCGTGTTTCTGGCTGTCAGATTCGTCTGGTAACGCACGATTCCCGGTTGCAATTGAAAGAAAACTAGTGGGAATATCCTGTCAGGAGCAGTGACATAAACTGCGACCTACCCGGAAGGCTGTCCAAAAACAGGGGAACAGCCGGGAAATAAAAGAGAGGTTCAATAATGCTTATGATTAAGCGTCTCGCACTCGCGATTTCCGCTGCAGCTTTAGCCGTTTCCATCGGCGCGGCGCACGCGCAGGACGCACTGAAACTGACAATCGCGTCCGAAGGAGCCTATCCTCCCTTCAACAATCTTACCTCCGATGGCAAGCTTGAGGGCTTCGACATCGACATCGGCAACGCGCTCTGCGCGGAGATGAAGGCTGAATGTACCTGGGTTTCCCAAGATTGGGACGGCATGATACCAGCACTTCAGGCTGGAAAATTCGATGCGATTATTGCATCGATGTCGATCACGCCTGAACGACTGGAGAAGGTCGATTTCTCCAAGAAGTACTATAATACGCCTCCGGCTATAGCCGTGCCAAAGGACTCCGATGTCAAAGACATCACGCCCGAGTCCTTGAAGGGGAAGACCTTGGGCGTCCAAGGATCGACCAGCCATTCCAACTACGCCGAGGCCAAGTACAGCGGTTCGGAAATCAAGATGTATCCGACCTCCGATGAGTACAAGCTTGATATTGCCAATGGCCGCATTGATGCAGTGATGGACGACGTTGTCGTCCTGGGCCAGTGGCTCGATAGCGATGCCGGCTCATGCTGTAAGCTCCTTGGCACGATAACACCCGATCCCGCTATCCATGGCCCTGGTGCCGGCGTCACGGTGAAGAAGGGTAATACTGCCTTGGCAGACAAGTTCACCGCAGCCATCGCGGCGATCCGAGCCAACGGCAAGTACAAGGAAATCAACGACAAGTACTTCAAGATCGACGTCTACGGCGGCGAGGGTTGAGTCAAGCGCGCTTGATTTGATAGGAAACGTGGATGGCGGCGACACCGCCATCCACGGCCTTGAATAATAATGACGGGCAGGCTCGAAAAAGAGCCAATGGGGAATGGCCCGCAAAGATGAAAGTTGCCTATGGAAGGCTCAATAGCGCTACTGGGTTTTGGCGAGGGCGGTTGGGGTCCGAGCATTGCAAGCGGTGTTCTCGTAACAGTTAGTCTTGCGCTGGCCACGCTGCCTGTCGGTTTGGCTATCGGTTTCTTTGTTGCGCTAGGCAAGCAATCTCCTGAACGTTCGGTGAAGCTTGCTGCCAACATGTACACGACGATATTCCGCGGATTGCCTGAACTACTCACCCTGTTCGTCGTTTATTTCGGTGCCCAGATCGGCATTCAAAAACTTGGGGAACTGCTGGGTTACGAAGGTACTCTCGAAATCAATTCGTTCATCGCTGGTATGTTCGCGTTGGGCGTCGTCTTTTCGTCTTACGCCAGCGAAGTCTTCCTCTCCGCTTTTCGGGCAATTCCAAAGGGCCAGTACGAAGGCGGCTACGCCATCGGCCTCTCCAGCGGACAGACGATGCGCATGGTGATACTTCCGCAATTGATCCGCATTGCGCTGCCGGGGCTCGCCAATTTGTGGATGATTCTTCTCAAAGACACGGCTTTGGTATCGGCGATTGGCCTTGCCGACATACTGCGCCAGACGGGCGTTGCCGCGCGGGTTACCAAACACGCCTTTCTGTTCTTCGGCACGGCCTGCATGATCTATCTCGTGCTCGCCATCCTTTCGTCATTCGTCATCGATGCGATTGAGCGCTCCTCCGCAAGAAGCGGAGTGAAGCGATGACCGACAGTTTCCTCAATGCTCGACCCTCAACAATAGTACGCCCGCCCGCCCCACCCAAAAAGTGGACCAGAGGCCGGGTCGGTGGGCATTTTCTTGTGGGATTGTGGGCCACTCTCCTAATCGGGCTAGTCGTTTATCTCTACAGTGCATGGAATATCGAGCTTATTCAGAAGTACGGCCCATCCTATCTGGAGGGCTTGAAGACCACTATAGGGCTTGTCAGTTCCTCGATACTCCTCGGAGCGTTGATCTCGGTTCCTGTTGCGCTCGGCCGGATGAGCAAGAATCGCATCGCTTCAGCCATTGCCTACGCGTATGTTTATTTCTTTCGCGGAACTCCCCTGATCGCGCAGGTTTTCCTGTTCTACTACGGGCTCGGCTCCTTCAGGCCGCAGTTGGAAGCCGTCGGCCTCTGGACGTTTTTTCGAGAGGCATGGTATTGCGCGCTGCTCGCATTTTCTTTGAACACGGCCGCGTACCAGGCCGAGATACTGCGAGGCGCAGTTCGCAGCGTTCCACTCGGTCAATGGGAAGGAGCGGCCTCGCTCGGAATTTCCAAGGTCGTGACTTTCTGGAAAGTGATCCTGCCGCAAGCCCTGATCGTCGCCTTGCGACCTTATGGCAACGAGATCATATTGATGATCAAGGGCTCGGCAATCGTGGCTCTGATCACGGTTTACGATCTCATGGGTTACACACGCCTCGCCTACTCACGTACATTTGACTTTCAGGCCTATCTTTGGGCAGCCATCATCTATCTGATTTTGGTGGAAATCCTCCGGCATATCTGGGATTGGTTGGAACGTCGACTTACGCGCCATCTCATACGCTGAGATCAACCTACCGAAGAGAGTCCGCAATGCTGAAAATCTGGGGCCGCATAAACTCGACCAACGTCAAGAAGGCGCTGTGGACGGCCGAAGAGGTCGGTATACCCTACGAAAATATTCCCGCCGGTGGCGCCTATGGTGTCGTAGCTGATGCTTCCTACCGCGCCATGAACCCGAATGGTTTGGTGCCGACGCTGGAAGACAACGATCTGGTCCTCTGGGAGAGCAACACGATCGTCCGCTATCTTGCCGCACAATACGGACAGTCGTCACTATTCATTCCCGACGCCGCACACCGTGCTAAGGCCGAACGATGGATGGACTGGTCGACGTCCACCCTCGCCGCTCCTTTTCGAGACTTGTTCTGGAACCGCGTTCGCATGTCCGAAGAACAACGTGATCATGCGGCGATGGAGAAGGGCCTGCAAGCTTGCAGCAAGCTCTTCGCAATCGTAGATACCGCCCTCACCACGAAGCCGTATCTCTCGGGCTCAGATTTCGGCATCGGGGATATCCCCGTTGGGTGCTTTGCCTATGCCTGGTTCGAGATGCCGATCGAACGCCCGGATCTTCCCAACCTTCAAGCCTGGTATGAACGCTTGAAAGAACGTCCGGCCTACCAGAAGTCAGTGATGACGGCATTAACCTAGGTCTGGACAGGTCATTGAGGCTTCAGATGCCATATGCCCAACAGTCCGTCATGGTACATCCGCTCGTCGGTCGAAATTGTGATCCCACGGATATTGGCCCATCTTTCGGCGAAGTCGCGATAATTGGACGAGAATACATTGCCTGACTGGCCTGTGGTCTGGATATAAGTCGAGCGATTGAGATCGGCCAGATCAAACAGCCCACGATAGCTGGATCCATGGGTCACGCGGTAGGGGTTCACATCATCCGCGAATGCCGACTTGCCACGATCGAGGGTGTAGGCGCCACCAGATGCGGGCACTGTTACATTGAATAGCTGGTCCAGCGGGCTGACCTGAGCAAAGGGGCGGTGTGCGCCGTAGGCGTAATGGAGTAGGCCCCAGTTCCATTTCGAACGATCCGAACCAAGACGCGCATCTAAATCCTTGATTGCGTCGCCGAGTGACAGAGCCAGGATGTCACCGCAGCTTTCCTTGACAGGCGTACGACCGTCATCACACCAGTCACGCGCGCCATTCGGCTCAAGCCAACGCATCATGGCGTCGGCACGAGCCTGCCAATAGGATGGAAACGCATCGCCGAGATCGTCTTCAAGCATGCGCTTCATGGCCATTCTGAGCCAAGCGTTGAACAATAGCGGCTCGGCCGTCGTACGATCTTCCGTAAAGTCCCACGCCCGCAATCGCTTGATCACGTCGAGGTCTACATCCTCTCTGCCGTCCATCAGTTTCAGCATGACGCGCGCCAAGGCCGCGTAAGCACTGGTGTACGCGTCGCCCTGGACCTTGCCGTTCGTCTCGAGCGTTTGTTGGTTTGCGTTGTAGATCAGCGTCTTGATGCGATCAAAACGCCATGGCTCGTCCCAGTCGAACGTGAGGAAATGCGGATAATTTGCATCGACGATCTTGGTATTGGCGGTTGCGAGCACATTGTCCGCGGGATTATAGATGCGCGGCAGTTCTTCGTAGGGAATGAAGCTTTTCCAGTCATAGGTGGCGTCCCAACCCGGGGATGGCGCTCGCCCCATGATTTGATTGGCTGGGTCACGCACGGGTACCCTGCCGGGCGCGATCATGCCGATATTTCCATCGGTATCCGCAATCACGATCGACTGCATCGGCGTCACGAAGTCACGCATGCCATCCTGAAAATCAGTGACATTCGCAAAATCCCACAGTTTCAACCCGGCAGAGATCGTCTTGTCATCGCCGGCCAGAGCGGTCCAGGACAGGGATGCGACCGTGGCACCAGGCAGATAGTGATCAAGCCCGCGATAATCCGCCGGCAAGACCGGACCGTGGCGTGTGGTCCTGCGTTCAAAGGTTACAGTGTCACCACCCTTGACTTTGATGGCAACCGGAGTTTTCTCGAATGGTGAAAAGCCCTGAGGCGTCTCATACTCATCTGGATTGGCAGGATTGATCCTCTCGACAAAAATGTCCTGAACGTCGGATCCGGTATTTGTGAAGCCCCATGCCACCCTGTCATTGCGTCCGAGGAGCACCAAGGGTGCTCCCGGCAACGTGACGCCGACGAGATTCTTGGAAGACCCCTCACCGTTCTTGACCTGCAGGTGCGCCAGATACCACAGCGCGGGTGCCGTCAAGCCGAGATGTGGATCGTTGGCGAGGATCGGCTTGCCAGTTTCGGTTCGTGCCCCGCCTACCACCCAATTGTTGGACGCGCCGGTAGACATGATCTCGTTCAACGCCGCGAACTGGCTGTCAGCCGCTGCTGCGCCTGTCTTCAGTGTACCACTCTGCAGGCCAAGTACCTGCCGCAAATCCGGCAAGGGCGGCGGCGTATCACCTGGTACCGGAGGCAGCAAGTCGGTGATCTCAGGATCGCTCATGCCAAGCCGCGAGAATTTCAAACGAAAGACTTCATCGTCGATATTTGCAGCAAGCGTTACGGACATCAGCTTTAGCGTCACGATCACATCAGCAGAGGTCCAGTGCTCCGGAGCGTGGCCAAGAATAACAAACTCGGGAGAATATTTCGAGCCGAAGACCGGCCCGGGACTGTCGATAAACGCATTGATGCCGCGAACATATGCATCAACCTTTTTCCGGTCCGTCTCATCGAGTGCCGAGGCGGAGCTTTGGGCGGATTCGTAAAGGCCCATCGACCGGATGAAGCGGTCAGTGAATATAGTCTTGTCGCCAAAAAGCTCCGACAAACGGCCTTGGCCTGCCATGCGGTTCACTTCCATTTGCCACAAACGCTCCTGCGCATGGACAAAGCCCAATGCCGTCAACACGTCCTGGATCGAAGCGCCGCTAATGTGCGGAACAGCATTTCCGTCGCGCGTGACTGTAACCGGTGCGGACAGACCCGTGAGGACCATCTCTCCGGTTGCAGGCGTCACCGAGCGTGCGAGCCAGACATAACCAAGGATAACGCCGACCAGCGCAATGGGGATGAGGGAGAACACGATCCATAATAGGACTTTGAGTATACGCCGCAATATTCTAACCTCCCCCAAATCGCTTCAAGAAAAAATCTCATATGACAGAGGAAATCGCGGAATGGCAAGGGTTGCGTTCATTGGTCTTGGAGTCATGGGTTACCCGATGGCGGGTCATCTGAAATCGCGCGGCGGCCATGAGGTCACGGTCTTCAATCGCAGCAGCGAGAAGGCGAAGAAATGGACTGAGCAATTTGGTGGCAGCGATGCGGCGACGCCGCAGGAAGCGGCAAGGGACAAGGATTTCGTCTTTTCATGCGTGGGCAATGACGATGATTTGCGTGCGGTGACGATTGGTGAGAACGGCGCATTTCACGCAATGAAGAAAGGCGCCATCTTCATTGATAATACCACCGCGTCTGCGGCAGTTGCGCGGGAACTCGATGCGGAAGCGCACAAGCGCGGAATTCATTTCCTCGATGCGCCTGTTTCGGGCGGTCAGGCGGGTGCCGAAAACGGTGCTCTCACCGTCATGGTCGGCGGTTCCGAGGAGGCTTTTGAGAAAGCAAAGCCGATCATAGATTCCTTCGCCAAGATGGTTGGTTTGATGGGCCCCTCCGGCGCCGGTCAATTAACCAAGATGGTCAATCAGATTTGCATTGCGGGCTTGGTGCAGGGCCTCGCCGAAGGCATTCACTTCGGTAAGAAAGCCGGCCTCGACATTGAAAAAGTCATCGAGGTGATTTCAAAAGGAGCCGCCGGTTCATGGCAGATGGAAAATCGCCACAAAACGATGAACGCCGGCAAGTATGATTTCGGCTTCGCCGTAGACTGGATGCGCAAGGATCTCGGCATCTGCCTTGCCGAAGCTGACCGCAACAGTGCCAGATTGCCGGTCACTGCCTTGGTCGATCAGTTCTACAAGGATGTTCAAGTCATGGGCGGGAAACGCTGGGACACGTCATCCTTGCTGGCGCGACTGGAGAGATAGTGCGGGAAGACTCGAACTGAAGGTCAGTTCGATTCCTTGTCGATGCTCATATAGTCAAGCGGCAATTCGGTGGTGTACTTGATCTGCTCCATGGCGAATGCAGACGATACGTCCCGAATGTCGATCTTGCTAATCAACCGCTTGTAGACGGCGTCATAAGCGGCGATGTCCGGGACGACAACACGCAGGAGGTAATCCACGTCGCCGCTCATCCGGTAGAATTCAACAACTTCCGGGAATTCCTGCACAACCTCCGAGAAACGCTTCAACCATTCATTGCTGTGCGAACCGGTGCGGATAGACACGAAGACTGTGACCCTTGTATTGACACGGATGGGATCAAGGATCGCCACGCGACGCTGGATCACGCCATCTTCTTCCAGCTTCTGAATGCGACGCCAGCAAGGCGTGGTGGATAGTCCGACTTTCTTGGCGACATCAGCCACGGCAAGCGTTGCATCCTCTTGCAGGAGACGAAGTATCTTTCGGTCGAGTCTGTCCATGTTTGCTTTCATCCCATTGGAATAGGATACTTTATGGGCTGATAAGTCGGCAGCGTACAAGAAAATTATTCTAAACTTTTTGATCTCGGAAAAAGTTTCGTTCTAAAACCTACAAAGTTAGAATTCTGACCTTCTCCTTTAGCAAGGGGAGAACGTCTTGAGCAAACCACGGATTCGTTTTCAACCATGAACTATTGCGCCATGACGGGTGTGGAAGCGGCAGAATTGAGGGGGTCGAATCCCGCTCAAAATATTCGCGCCAGTTGGATACTGTTTCTGTCACACTGCTGCGGCGGCGCGTACCGAGATGATAGGCCTGCGCGTACTGACCGATCGCCAGAATGAGTTCAACCTGCGGCATTGAGAGAAAGACCTGATCGTGCCATGTCTCACGACATTCGCGGCGAGGAGGCAAATCGCTGCCGTGCGCATCATAGCCTGGAAAACAAAAGCCCATGGGCACAATTGCGAACTTGCCCGGATCGTAAAATGTCTCGCGATCGACGCCGAGCCAATCGCGCAAGCGGACGCCGGAGGGATCGTTGAACGGCAGCCCGGTGTCATGCACGCGAATACCCGGGGCCTGACCGCAGATAACGATGCGTGCGACCGGCGATAGGACACAAACCGGATTTGGCTCATTCGTTAAAGGGACACCGTAGCGCGGTGCGTTACGGCATATCCGGCACGCTTTGATTTCCAAGGACAAAGAATCGAGTGGTGACTTCAAGTAGTTCGGATCTCACGCTTTCGCACTGGGGCGGCTCGACACTGCATTGTGCCATCGGCGCAGGTTTCCCAGTTCTTCAGGCATCTGGATCTTGGCGAGCTTGAGAAAGTCGATGGATACCAGCAGAGTGATATCGGCAATTGAAAACTCATTGCCGGCTATGAACTCACTGGTTGCCAGCTGATCATCCATGATCTTCATCGACGCCAGTGCCCTCGGCCGGTTCACCTCTCCCCAAGCGGGAATTTGCGGTACCTCCCACTCAACCATGGCCGGGTGCGTGTGCCGGAATACCGCCATGACCAGCGTAAGAAGGTGAAGATCAGCTCGGCGGTTCCACATCTCGACCTGAGCCTTGCCGAGGGCACCCGTGCCGAATAATGGCGGGTTGGGATATAATTCCTCGAAGTACCGCGATATTGCCACCGACTCACTGATAACAGTTCCATCATCGAGTTCCAGGGCAGGCAGGCGTTGAAATGGGTTTAGCGCCGTATATTGTGGCGTTTTATGTTCCATGGCAGACATGTCCACCGGTACAAGCGGCACATCAACACCCTTCTCCGCCAGGAAGATACGAATGCGACGCGGATTGGGCGCGCGTCCCCCGTCATATAGTTTCATCATAGACCTCCCACTACCACGCGGACCCACGCGATGAATCGGTCAATGAAACCACTGGCACCGTTGACTTGTGGTTCCGTAGACTCAGACAACTGTTCGTGCTCCCTACGCCACTCCTGCGGTGTTTCGAATGTTCCTGACCACATTCCTTTCTTATCCCTGCGGGCCCGAAGTTCAACATCACGATAATTGCCATAAGCGATCGCTTGTCCAGCCTCAACCATGGCGCGATTGAGATTCAAAGTACCAATGGAGCAGATAGCCAAGCTGCGATTGTACTTGTCGCGGCCTTGTTCGTCGCACCGGACTGGCCTGCCCTGGATCAGCTGAATCAATGCTTGTCTGGATGCTTTGCCACATGCATCCGCGCCGCAATTCTGTTGGAGCTCGGGAGCATCAATGCCTTTGAGACGGATATGGTTGCCCGAAATGGAAAGCGTATCGCCGTCGATGACATAGGCTTTGCCAGTCAGCAATTGTGTCGGAGCTTTTGGCTGGCCCAGTCTAGCTGCCAGCGCAGCGACCAGGATGAAGAAGATTGCCACCAAGCCATAGTCCAGCACCCTGCGACCAAAGGAACGCCGCACGGGCGGTCCACGGCGCCACCTGCGATCAGGGGTGCGGTAGCCTCTGCTCATGGGCACTCAAAGATCACAGGATAGTTCATGTAGTCCTTTCGGGCTAATTCGGTCGCTATCATTCTCAGCTTTGGTTTGAACTTGTGTTAATCATTTGTGAATAGGCTTTTGGCCACAAGAGCAGATTTTTATCGCCAACTTACATCTGGAACGGGATGCATGGCATCACTCGACGCGACCAGCGCAGACAAGAACATTGTTGATCGCCGCAGATTGCCGCGCAACAAGGACCTGACGGACGTTATGCGCGGAGCTCGCGATCGTCTGATGCAGCGCGCAGGCAGCCGCCAGTTCGACCGTGAGTTGCTTTTCATGCACACGCGCGCGCTCATCATAAACTCAGCAACCATTCCGCTATTGATTGCCATGATTGTCGTGTCAGGCGTGTTCGCCGGTTTTGAACAGACGATCGTGCCCTGGGCTGCCTTTGCGATTGGACTTTATGCAATTTTGGGACTTCTGGCGCGGCGTCTGGAAAAAACAGGAGTGACCGACGAGGAAATCCGGAAGTGGCAGATCATTTATCTTAGCGGTCATTTCATGACGAGCCTGGGTTGGGCTTGCTTCACGTTTCTCGATTGCACAACATGCGGTGCAAGCTTGTTTCCGGTAGTCAAGGCCGTGGTCATCATCCTCGCGATGGCGATCACAGCGATAATCTCATCGGCACTTCGTGCAGCCATTCTAGCGGCATTCACTCTTCCAGTTCTGACTTACACGCTGCTCGCATGGAAGCATTTCGACAATCCCGTTCAGGCGACGATGGTGATAATGCTGGTGGCCGGCCTGGCCTTTTTTTATCTGGTTGCAACCCGCCTCAACCAATCAGTTGCAATGAGTTTGGCCTTGCAGGCGGAAAAGGATGGCCTCATTGCTGAACTCGAGACTGCCAATGCCATGTCTGACGAAGGAAGGCGGCGTGCAGAGGAAGCAAATCTTGCCAAGTCGCGCTTCTTGGCCTCGATGAGCCACGAACTACGCACGCCTCTCAATGCCATTCTAGGGTTTTCGGAAGTTATGGCCAAGGAGGTGCTTGGTCCAATCAACAACGGCACCTACCGCGAATATGCCAGCGACATTCACGCGTCTGGCGAACATTTGCTCAACCTCATAAACGAAATACTCGACTTGAGCCGTATCGAGGCCGGGCGGTACTCAATCAACGAAGAGCCGCTCATGCTGACCGACATCGCCAGCGAATGCATTCACATGATGAATTTGAAGGCACGCAACAAGGATATAGCGCTGGTTCCACAATTCGAGACAGGTATGTTGCGGCTCAACGCGGACGAGCGCTCGATCCGGCAAATTCTGCTCAATCTCATGGCCAATGCCGTCAAATTCACACCACCGAATGGAAAGATCTTCGTTAAGATTGGATGGACTGCTGGCGGCGGGCAGTACATCTCCGTGCGCGACACGGGGCCTGGCATTCCGCCTGAGGAAATACCGGTTGTTCTCTCCGCTTTCGGTCAGGGCTCCATTGCAATCAAGAATGCAGAACAGGGCACGGGTCTGGGACTGCCCATCGTTCAGGCGCTCGTCCACATCCATGATGGAGAATTTCATTTGTTCTCCAAGCTGCGCGAGGGAACAGAGGCTTTGGCGACGTTCCCGCGAGGCCGTGTGTTACCGAATGCACGAGCACTTCAGAAGAGGCTTCTGCAGAAGAGTGCTGCCTAGAACACTCCAGTTCAACTTATTGTTATTTGCTCGTCATTTAGCAGCCCGCCATTCCTCACTCGATGCAACAACGGTGGGAAACGTATCCATGAATTCGAGTGGCAATAACCGCCCTTTGATCATCCCGGGGCTTGGTGGACTCTATACTGCTTTGGGAGAAGTTTCGGAGACAATACTGCGTGTGGTGGCCGGGGCGGCGCTCGTCGTCCACGGCTCGGGCAAGATCATCAATCCGATGGGATCCGTGGGAATGGTCGAAAGCCTCGGCTTCTACCCCGGCGTATTCTGGTCACCGCTCCTCGCAGCGACCGAATTCCTTGGCGGCATCCTTTTGGTAATCGGCCTGCTGACCCGTCCAGCGGCATTTGCCACCATGATTGTCCTCGCCGTCACGATATATTTCCACGGCTTCGTGCAAGGACAAGGATGGAGCGGATCAGAAAAATCCATTCTGTGGACAGCAATCCTGTTTTTCTTTGTCATTCGCGGCGCGAGTAACCATTCCGTCGACGCCAGGCTCGGCAGGGAGTTTTAGCTCTTGCCTACAGAAGGTCTTATAGCGGATCTTCTGCTTCAATCCCGATTGCTGACGCCCGCCTGATCAAATGTTGCCATGCCGCCGTGGCACATAGCTGCCGCTTTGACGATACCGGCCGCTAACGCTGCCCCCGTGCCTTCTCCCAAGCGCATGCCAAGGTCGAGCAATGGCTTCTTGCCAAGTTTCTCCAGCACCTTGCGATGGCCCGGTTCCGCAGAGACGTGGCCGAACAGGCAGTGTTCGATTGCATCGGGATTCGCCGCGTGCAGGATCGACGCGGCGGCAGTCGCAACGTAACCATCGATGATCACCGGAATCTTCTCTACGCGCGTCGCGAGAATTGCCCCGACCATGGCCGCGATTTCACGCCCCCCAAGGCGTCGAAGAACTTCCAGAGGGTCCTTCAAATGGGATGCATGGAGTGCGACTGCTGTGCGCACGGCATCGGCCTTGCGCCGCATGCCGTCACTGGTGGAACCGGTGCCCGGACCTACCCAATCTTCCGCCGTTCCCCCATAGAGGCCGTGGAAAATTGCAGCCGCGATCGTCGTATTGCCGATCCCCATCTCACCGATACAAAGAAGGTCGGTCCCGCCAGCAATCGATTCCATCCCAAACGCCATTGTGGCGGCGCAGGTCTTCTCGTCCATTGCCGCTTCTTCGGTAATATCGGCGGTTGGATATTCCAGGGCGAGGTCGAAAATTTTAAGGCCGAGATCGTTGGCGATGCAGATCTGGTTGATCGCAGCGCCACCGGCCGCAAAGTTTTCCACCATTTGCGCGGTGACCGAGGAGGGGTAGGGCGAAACGCCTTTGGCGGTAACGCCATGGTTGCCCGCGAAAACCGCGACCAGAGGGCGCGTTATCTGTGGGCGGGAGCGTCCGGTCCAGGCCGCAAGCCACTCCACGATCTCCTCCATTCGCCCGAGCGAACCCGGCGGTTTGGTGAGGGTGGCGTCCCGGCGTCGTACAGCTGCAACAGCCGCCTCATCGGGTCCCGGCAACGTGGCAATAAGCGTGCGAAAATCGTCAAACGGCAGACCGGTGGTCATGATGTTCCTTGCGATGGCAAATTGGCAAACACCGTCCTATAAGCGCTGGGTGATAAAACGCAAAGGCCCACGCACGGCACAGAGTGTCGCGACCGCCGTGGTTAGAGGAATACAACATGGGCTTGATCAAAGACACGATGCGGGCGCTGGGCTTCCTTTCAAGAATGCCCCTCTCCGCAAGCTGGTTCAAGGGATATGACGGCCCGTTAAGTGACGCTGTGCGCGGTTTTCCGCTAGCGGGCATGCTTATCGCGCTGCCCGCTTCGCTCGTGCTGCTGATCGCTCAAGCCTTCGACCTGCCCGATAGCATAACCGCCTTGTTGGTCATTGTTGCATTGATGATTGCGACGGGTGCACTCCACGAAGATGGTCTTGCCGACGTGGCGGATGGCTTCTACGGCGGCGCAACCGTCAATCGACGCCTCGAGATCATGAAGGACTCGGCGACCGGTTCCTATGGTGCTCTCTCCTTGGTTGTCTCCGTGTTTTTGCGAGCCGCATTGTTCGCGACAATAATAGACGAACTTGATACGTTTCAGGCGGTGCTTGTTCTCATAGGAACGGAAGCTGGCAGCCGGTCCGTTATGGTGAAACTCTGGCAATCCCTGCCATCCGTACGTCTCGGTGGCGTCGCTGATCAATCAGGAACGCCAAGCGTCGAAGCTGCTAACTACGCACTTATAATTGGCGCTGTTGTTCTTGCAATCTGCTATGGCGCTGCGGGCGGGCTTTTCGGGATCGTCGTCGCAGTATGTTTGACTGCGCTGGTCTATCTCGGCTTCTCCGCCCTCTGCCGCGACAAGATTGGCGGGCAGACAGGCGATACGCTCGGCGCGATGCAGCAGCTCGCGACAAATTCACTGCTGCTCGGCCTTGTCATCGTGCTCTAACCGTACCAGATCTCTATCATGACCATAACCGAGTCACCCTGCGTCCTTGTCTGCGCCATCGACATGAAAACCGGCTTCTGCTTCGGCTGCGGGCGCACGCGTGAGGAAATAGGCGCGTGGTCGATCATGTCACCCGAGGCTCGCCGCAGCGTCATGGCCGACTTGGCCGCGCGACTGGAAACCGTTGAGCGTAGACCTCGCCGCGAAACACGGCGCAGTCTTTTGGCGCGCGAAAAACAACAAGGCTGACGACGATGGGCCGCCTCTTCTGGATCATAATTGCATTGATTGGCGCCACGCTGCTACTTTTGATGGCCAACAATGACAGCGGGTCAATTCTTGGTGTGGCCAATGATGATTTTGCCCGCTTCGCTTACATGGGTATATGGGGTGTCGTCCTCGGTTCGGCTCTACTGGGATCAGGCATTCCCCTCGGCGATTTCTTGCGCAGCATGGCTGTCTGGGCTGTCATCTTTCTGGCCATTGTGGCCGGTTACCAATATCGTTATGAGTTGCAGGACGTCGGACACCGTATAACTGCCGGGTTGATACCCGGAAGCCCCATCTCCAATCGCGACAGCAATGGAACCACAACCGTGACCTTGGCCAAAGCCAATAGCGGTCATTTTGAAGTCCGAGGCGAAGTCAACGGTGCTACCGTGCCCTTCATTGTAGATACGGGGGCATCGTCGATCGTACTCTCGGCTGGAGATGCCAGGCGGGCCGGGCTCAATCCGGACAAACTATCCTACAGAACACCCATCCTGACAGCAAATGGCATGGCGACGGCGGCTAGCATCACGTTGGACACGATCAGGATCGGTGCCATCGAACGGCACAATATCCGCGCTATGGTTACGGAAGATGGTCGCATGTCTGGGAGCCTGCTAGGAATGAATTTTCTGAATACCCTGAGCGGATTTTCAGTACGAGGCGACAGGCTCGTTCTATCCGACTAGGCCGCTTCGTCCGCTGATACAGATTGTATGGCTTCATAGGCCCGGCGGATAACGGCGCTGCTCGCGCCTGCCTGATTGGCCTCCGTCGAAAGAATTTGCCGCCAGCGCCGTGCTCCTGGAGCGCCGTGAAAAAGGCCGACCATATGCCGCGCGACATGCGATAGCCGACCGCCGCGCTCAATGTGAGCGTCCGTATAGGCGCACATCCGCTCGATGATGGAGTCGATCGAACGCGGAGCATCCTTGCCGCCATGGATGATCCTGTCGACGTCAAGCAGCAACATTGGATTATGATAGGCGGCTCGGCCAAGCATGACACCGTCGACGTGACTGAGGTGCTCACGCGCCTCATCCAGTGTCTGAATGCCGCCGTTCATCCCGATGAATTGATTCGGATGTTTCTGCTTCAGACGATAGACGCGATCATAGTCCAGAGGAGGAATTTCGCGATTTTCCTTGGGTGAAAGCCCTTTGAGCCAAGCCTTCCGGGCATGTACCCACAGTGCATCGGCACCAGCCTTGAACACGTCGTCCGCGAGATCATCGAGCGCTACTTGCGTATCCTGCTCATCAACGCCAATGCGGCATTTCACGGTAACTGGGACCGCAACCGCCTGCTTCATCGCTTGGACACTTGCCGCCACCACTGCTGGCGTTTTCATCAGACAGGCGCCAAATGTTCCCGACTGCACGCGATCCGATGGGCAGCCCACGTTCAGGTTGATCTCCTGATATCCCGTCGCCTCTCCGATACGCGCAGCTTCTGCCAGTTTGACGGGATCCGAGCCACCCAGTTGAAGAGCAACGGGATGTTCTGCTTCAGCAAACCCGAGGATGCGGTCGCGATCACCATGAATGGCGGCATCGGCGACGATCATCTCCGTGTAAAGCAACGCTTGCCGCGTGAATTGTCGATGAAAGAAACGGCAATGCCTGTCCGTCCAATCGATCATGGGCGCAACAGCAAAGAGGTTGCGCTTGTAATTCTTGCTGGTGACAGTCTTCTCGGTCACTTGCGGAACGTTCCAGTTTTCTCGTGGCTTGGACATCGCCAGGCTGCTGATGTCTGGGCGTTTTCATAGAACGCGAAGCGCCAATTGTCCATGACACCACCACACTGAATCAGTGCGGTCCCTTTGACTACGTTGTAGAATCGCAACAGCGATTTCCGAACCCGAAGTTCGATCGCAGTTCAGTTTTGCGCTGGCCAGCGAACAGGAATAAGCATCGCTCGGGGACATGAGCTTGTGACAATTCTTCAATCGGAGATCAGAAATGAACATCAAGAGCTTCTTCCTCGGATCAGCCGCTGCCCTCGTGGCAGTGACGGGCGCACGCGCCGCAGATGCAGTGGTGATTGCCGAACCAGAGCCTGTTGAATATGTAAGAGTGTGCGATGCTTATGGCGCTGGCTTCTTCTATCTGCCTGGAACCGAGACTTGCCTCAAGATCAGCGGCTATGTTCGCTACGATGCCCAAGGCGGTGACGATGTCTATAATGGCGGCGAACTGGACACTTGGGTGAAGCACACTCGGGCCGAGGTGCGATTCGACGCTCGCTCCGAGACGGAGCTTGGGACGTTGCGTTCCTATATTCAAAGCCGTTTCGACTACGAGGATGGTTTGGATGAAGGTGCGTCAATTCCGCAGGCGTTTATCGAACTTGGCGGATTTAGAGTTGGCGTTGCCGATGAAATCTTCGGCGCATGGGACGGTTATGCTGGCGATATCATCCAGGACGACGTGATCAACTACAACAGTTGGGAAAGTAACCAGATCAGCTACACGTTCCAAGGCGGTAACGGCTTTTCTGCGATCATTGCCGCGGAACAAGGATCTGTCCATGACGGTTATGACGACTATGTCATCGACAATTACATGCCTCACGTCATGGCCGGCCTGAAACTTGAGCAGGGTTGGGGCAAGATTTCTGGCATTGTGGGATACGATTCAAACGTCGAGGAATTTGCCGCGAAGGCTCGTCTGGACGTCAACGTTACCGATAAGGTCATGCTCTGGGCCATGGGTGCCTACCAGTCCGGATATGACGACACCCGTGTCGAACGCAACTTCTTGACGCCTTGGCAGGGTGATTGGGCAGCGTGGGGTGGCATCGCCGCGAAAGTAACGGACAAGGCGACGATCAACGGCCAAGCTGCCTACGAATCCGAAGGCACCTACGCTTTGGCGCTGAACGTCGCGTATGAACTTGTACCGGGCTTTATGATTACGCCTGAGATCAACTACACCAAGTTTGAGGACTTCCGTCGCAGCGACGGAACCCTTGTCAACGACGATGCGTTTGGGGGCATCATCCGTTTCCAGCGCAACTTCTGATAAAGTATGTTTAGCAATATCCGGAGGTGATTGCCTCCGGATATCTGCACCACAGCGCTAGGATTGTTCTGATAGGGGAACAGGCACAGCAGATTTCAGGACCGCCAGAAATCGATTGCCCGCGTCGGTCACCTCCCCCGAGTTGTCGATGAGAATCGCATCCGCCGGATCGCACGGATTAGGCGCGGCTCGCATCAAACGGCGCTCAATCTCGGCAGCGTCTTCTCGTCCTCGCGCTGCCAGCCGCCTCGCCAGGACTTCATGCGAGGCGGTTATCTGCACCACGATGAAATTTGCATAGGCTTGTCGAAGCGCAGGCAAAACGCCTCGCGACACATTGGCAATTGCTACACTACCCCGCTCAATCGCCTCATCAACAGACATTGGCAAGCCATAGCAAAGTCCATGGGCTTCCCAGGAATGCGAGAACTCCCCTGCCCGCTTGGCGGTGAGGAACTGTTGCTGGCTTAGCGTATCGTGATCTTCCGTATCCACCGAAGATGGCCGCGTCACCACGCGCCGAACGAAGTGATACCCAGGTTGATCGCCAAGAGCGGCGCGAGCGAACTCGATGATTGTGTCTTTACCCGCCCCGCTGGGGCCGACAACGGCAACGAAAGTTCCGTTTGGCAGCGGTGCAGGCGCACGATCGGGCGCCTCGGTTGTGCTAGCCATCATACGACGCGGCGGCCTTCGCGCCAGACAGTCCTGACCACCGGAATATGTTCGTCGACACGAACACGAACGAGATCGGCACGTTTGCCGATCTCAATCACGCCGCGGTCATTGAAGCCGATCGCATCGGCAGGGTTCTTCGTCACCAGACGCACGGCATCCGGCAGTTTGATTCCCTCGGCCGTCTCGCCAAGGAAGAAGGTCGATTGAATAAGACTAAATGGGATGTAATCGGATGACAGAATGTCGAGATAACCGTGTTCAGCGAGTTCGCGCGCGGACACGTTGCCGGAATGCGACCCCCCACGCACGACATTCGGGGCACCCATCAGAACGGAAAGCCCGGCCTGTTTGGAAGCGGCCGCGGCCTCAAGCGTCGTTGGAAATTCCGCCACGTGAATGCCTTGCTCGACTGCTTCGTCCACATGGGCACGTGTCGCATCGTCGTGGCTGGCCAAAACTATACCGCGCGCACGACAAAGGTCCGAAATGGCTTTGCGATGGGGCGCGGAATTCTTCGCGGACTCTGCCATCCGTTTTTCGCAGAATGCGTTGAACTCCCTATCGGACAGCTTCAACTTGCGCTGGTAATAGTAGGCATACGTTTCAAGATTGACGAATTGACGTTGACCTGGCGCATGATCCATTAGCGACGCAAGGCGCACACGGCCGTCAGACTCGAAATGTGCAAACCCTTCGAGGCAATCGGACGCCGAGACTTCACAGCGCAAGTGAATATAGTGATCGGCGCGCAGGCGCCCTTGCTCGACACTATCTTCGATCGCGTCTGCAAGCTTGCGGCTTTCGTCGGCAGACATATCCGCATCTTCATCAAGCCCAACGCGCAAGGCGTCGAAAACAGTCGTGATACCGGACGCTGCGATTTGCGCATCATGGGCAAGTACGGCCGCAATCGGGTTCCATCGAACCCGCGGGCGTGGCATATAATGGCCCTCGAGGTGGTCCGTGTGCAATTCGATAAGGCCCGGGATCAGATAATCGCCTTCGAAATCTTCACCACTGGAGACGGACCTTTCCGAGATATCGGCAATCTTGCCATCCCGAACCAGGATCGACCCGGTGATGACATCGTCCTCAAGGACGATTTTGGCATTGTTCAAGATCAGTTCGGCGGACATTTAGCCAGTCTTTCTTCTGTTGGTGCCTGCAAGCGGATGCAGCGAGTGTATTTCAAAGGGTAAACCCGGCTCCGCCTCAGTGAACAGAGCGAGATTATTGATTTCTACTGGTTCCTCGAGAACGGGTTCCAGGAATTCAATCAGCATTCGTTCGATCCGCGGCCGGTCACGTTCCGGCACTATATCGGTAAGCGTCATGTGGAAACGAAAATCGTCAAAGACGTACGGATAGCCCCACTGTTCGAGATTCCGTCGCTGTGACGCTGTCAATCTTTCGGGGTTTCGCCGGCTGATTTCGTTCGCTGTTGAAGGAGCACGGAAACGATCGAACGCGACCACAACATCGTTTGCCAGCTGATTGACGCGCGCCACCGGTTCTTCCGGAACAAGGGCGAAAAATCCCTCGAGATTGGCGATCCGCAGTTTCGGGATTTCTACCGGATCAATCGACGAGGCGAAGTGCATGAGCGCTGACAGAAGGTCGTGTTCCTGAACATTGTCATTGAGGCGGAACGGAGCCTTCAATGTAGCGTGGAAGCCGTATCGGCGAGCAGATTCGGTAAGTTTTGTGAAATCCTCATGCGCAAGGTCGCGGATCTGCGGCGGCCTCACGGGCTGGCCTGTGAATGCATTGCGGCCAAGCCAGTTTGCCGCGACTTTGAGAAGCGGATCACTGGAAGGCGGCGTAAAATAGATCGCGTAGCGCATAATGATTCCTCCGGAACACTTTCGCGTTAGGCGCCAATTATGACAAGCCTTTGAAGACCTGCATTTTCGATGCTATGGCTACAAGCTCCTACGGGAACCTGTTCCCACTTTTTTGGGGATTCGATCATTGCTGCTTTCCCATGAGCCGGGACCGCAAGGCGTTGGAAATGCTGTCAAAGATGAAGACCACCGCCAGTATAAGCAAGACCATATAGGCGACATTGTGCCAATTCGTATTTGTCCGCATCGCTTCCCAAAGTTTCAGGCCGATGCCACCCGCTCCAACCGCGCCAATTATGGTCGCCGAGCGCGTGTTCGACTCCCAGAAGTATAGTGCCTGGCTCGCGAAGACCGGCAGCACCTGTGGAATGACCCCGTATCGCTGAACGTTCATGGGTGATGCACCGACCGACTTTACACCTTCGCGCTGCTTGTCATCGATGTTCTCAAGGGTCTCGGAATAGACCTTGCCCAAGGTGCCTGTATCGGTGAAGAAAATCGCGGAAATACCTGCCAAAGGTCCAGGTCCGAACGCACGGGTGAAAAACAGCGCCCAGATGAGCATGTCCACAGAACGAAGAAAATCGAAAAAGCGCTTGGTCATCTGGTTGGCAAAGAAGTTAGGCGTGATGTTGCGGGCCGCGATAAAAGCCAACGGAAGAGAGATTAACGTGGCGAGGAGCGTTCCCACAAAGGCCATGACGATGGTCTGCAGGAGTTTGGTCCAGACATCCCCATGCTGCCACGAAGAATTGTACCAGATATTGTCGAACGCCAGCGCAGCATTGGAGATTTCAGGCCTTATCCGCTCGCCGCTGAAGATCATTGAAGCGACTTCGCCCGCCGACCTATTCCAGAACGGCGACGCGGTATCGAAGACGAAATTCGCCCACCCAAGAAATCTGCGGCTTATAACGACCCGTTCGGGGATAATGTCAGCGGTCCCGGCGAAGCCGAAATTGACCGTGACCTGATCCTCTTTGAGCGTCGCCCATGTGGGCAATCTTCCTTGAGGCTTGGCACCATCCGGTTCAATCAGCACGGTGAGTTCCTCACCCCCGCGCATGGCAATCACGCGTTGCCCGTTTATCCGAAGGCTTTTGCCTGTACCAAAGGTGATTGTGACATCGCGCCCGTTCTGCACCACCCAATCCGGCTTCGGATTGTCGCCGAGTTCCGAAAAACGTGGATAGCTGATGGTAGTGCCCTCTGGGCTCATGCGGACAGTGCTGCGGATTGCATAGGACACCCAGTCGCGTGCATAAATCTCGGCACGTTGCCATTGGCCCGTGGCGAGTACCGTGCCAATGGAAAAGAACCACCAGCAATAGACGAGGTAAAGGATAGTCGCTGCACCGATGAGCAGCGGCAGGAAGCGCTTCAACGCGGGTGGGTTGAAAACATCGGGGTATCGGGCCTCGAACTCGGCGATATTCAAAGAGGAAACACCATTCATGACTGTTTCCCTCCGAAAGCAAAGGCCTGGTTGCCGACAAGGCGGCGGCGTAGCCAGGCAGAAAACTGATCGACGGCGATGATTGTCGCCAGCAGCAACACGATAATCGCCAGCGTCTTTGCCTGATGGCCGCGTCCGATCGACAGTCGGAGCTCCTCGCCGATGCCACCGCCACCGACAGCACCAATTATAGTGGAAGCGCGTACATTGATTTCGAGGCGCAGCAATGCATAGGACATGAAATTCGGCATCACCTGCGGCACTATCCCAAAACCAACGCGCTCGAACCAGTTAGCACCAACGGCGCGCAACCCCTCATCCGCCTTCATGTCGGCATTTTCAACAACCTCGAAGAACAGCTTCCCTAACGCGCCGATCGTGTGAATACCGACAGCAAACATGGCCGGGATCGGCCCCAACGACAGGATCGCTGCAAAAAATCCGGCGATGACGATCTCTGGAAACGCGCGAAGAATTTCCATGTACCGGCGTGCGACGAACCGGATCATTTTGCTTTTGACCAGATTTCTGGCCGCGAGAAAGCAAAGCAGAAACCCGAAAAAAGCACCAGTCAAAGTAGCGATGATTGCAATATTCAGCGTCTGGAGCATCTTGTAGAAATATTCGGGCATATATAGGGGACCGAAGAGATAGACGCGGCCTTCGGGATAATCAAACTTCAGGCTTCCGTCGAAATATGGGGACGGCAGATCGAACAATGCTCGCCAGACTTCCCAGCCATCGCGCGGAACAAGATCACCGGCGAAATCAAAGAAATGCGGAATCCGGTCGAAGAACTTGCCAGCGTTCGAATCGTTGGCGAACCACAGCGAACCTGAAACAGCAATGAGCAGGCCGATCCCGATCAGCCAGGAATATGCGCGGCGCCGACCGGCGAGCTCCTGCCAGTGGCGCTCGATCAAAATACCGTCAGGCGATAGTAAAGTTGAATTGACGCGGCTCAAGGGCTTGTCCTTCCAGAGCATAAAAAATCACGGCCAGATCAATCGATCTGGCCGTGATGGAAATGGTATTGATCAACCGCCAATCTGAGCCTTACGCGCATCGATGATCGGCTGATAGAACTGGGCGTTGACTTCCGTGAAGCCTTTGCGGTCGCCGCCATTCGAGGAGGCTGCCAAGAAGCAAGCATGGTCTGTTTTCGGCAGATTCATCAGGTACTCTTTATACTTGGCAATGGTATCGGCGTTCATCGACGAACGGACAACAATCGGGCCATTCGGAATGAGAGGAGACTTCCAGAGTTCGACAAAGTCCTTCATGTCGATCACTCCCTTATCGACCATCTTGCGCAGATTGCCGGCAGAATAACCTTCGTCGAATTTGCCGACTCCCGAGCCAAAGGTGGTACCGGCATCGAACTTGCCATCCTTGACGGCTAGAACGAGGTTTTCATGACCGCCGCCGAAGCCGGTCTCAGAGAAATATTCCTTCACTGACGTCCCGATATCTTTTGGTAAAGAGGTCACCGGAACAAGATAGCCGGACGTCGAATCCGGATCGGCGAATCCAAGCTTTTTGCCCTTCATATCTGCAAGTGTCTTGATACCGCTATCCTTGCGGGCGACCATGATCGAATAATAACCGGTCGAACCATCGGTCTGGATATCGGTCAAAATGGGCTCGACTGCTTTCGGGTTGGTGAGATAGATTTTGGCATATCCCGACGCCCCAAGTTCTGCCGCATCAAGTGTACCGCCGAGAAGACCCTGGATGACGCCATCGTAGTCGGTAGCCGGGAATAGTTTGACTTCCTTCACGCCAAGAACCTTCGGCAACTGGTCGACAATGCACTGGTAATTGCGCAGGCGATCGGCTTCGTTTTCGCCACCGATCAGTCCGATACGAAAAGTCTCGAGATTTTCCGCACGCGCCATCGAACCGGCAAGCATTGCGCCAATCGCGATGGCACCAAGTAGAGCTTTTTTGAGCAACATCATTCTCTCCTGTCAAACTTCCGTTTGAGTTTGTGATCTGTTCATGGTTGCCCGTGACGTGGGCAGGACGATTCTTTCAGCGCGCGGCGAGAATGGCCTCAAGTTCGGGAATGGGCTTTGGTGTGCCACGCGAAATGCTTGTGGATGTAATGGCTTCTGAAAATGCATCCTTCATGCCGTCAGCACCATAAATCCGGCGCGCGGCAAGTTCAGTTAGATCATCTGGACCGCCGTCGAAAACGATCTTGCCGCACTGCATGCCGATGATGCGCTCGCAGAAGTGCCGGGCCGTATCGAGAGTATGAAGATTGGTGACGACAGTCAGGCCCTCCCTCTCATTGATGTCGCGCAGCGATTCCATCACGACCTGCGCGTTGCGCGGATCGAGCGATGCGATTGGCTCGTCCGCAAGGATTACTTTGGGGTTCTGCATCAAGGCCCGCGCAATGGCTACTCGCTGCTGCTGACCGCCTGAGAGCGTGCCGGCACGCTGCAAGGCAGTTTTGGCGATATCCAGGCGCTCGAGCGCGGCAATCGCCATGGCCCGCTCTTCCCGCGAAAAAATACCAAGAAAGCTTTTGATGGTCGACCTGTGATTGAGACGTCCAAGCAGGACATTCGTGAGAACATCAAGTCGCGGCACAAGATTGAACTGCTGGAAGATCATGGCGCAGTCTCGCTGCCAGTTACGCAAATGCGAGCCGCGCAATTTCGCCACGTCCGTTCCCTCGAACAAAATGGAGCCTTCCGAGGGATCGATCAGCCGATTGATCATGCGCAGCAAGGTCGACTTTCCTGCACCGGAGCGGCCGATGATACCAACCATTTGGCCTTGGGGAATCTCGAGGTTGACGTTGTCGATGGCGATAGTGTTGCCAAACCGCCGCGTCACGTTTTCGATTTTCAGCATCCAGTCAACCTCTGTTGGCGTTAACCTGTCGTAGAGGTGTTGTGTGAAGCTGAGATGGCGGTTTCGTTTCAGTTAAATGACAAGTGTACGACGCTTGGCTTCTTACGCCGCAGCACCATTCGGAACAGCGAACGCGGTAACATCTATGATCCTGTCGGCGACTGCTTCACGCACATCCTGATCGTGGAATATGCCAAGCATAGCGATGCCCTCGTCCTTCTTCCGTTGGATCATCGAGACGACTACGTCGCGATTCTGAAGATCGAGGGAGGCGGTAGGTTCATCGAGAAGGAGGATCGGATGATCAGTGATGAAACCTCGCGCGATGTTCACACGCTGCTGTTCGCCGCCCGAGAACGTCGCGGGCGGCAACGACCACAGGCGCTCCGGCAGATTGAGCTCGGTAAGGAGTGCCGCAGCCTTGTGGCGGGCGTCCGTACGATCCACACCGCGCGCAACCAAGGGCTCCGCCACGACGTCCAGCGCCGAAACGCGCGGTACCGTACGCAGAAATTGGCTCACATAGCCTATCATGTCGCGCCGGATGCCGATCATCGTGCGCGGGTCGGCACCGGCAACGTCAATGAGCTTATCGCGGTATGGCACGATGATTTGACCGTTATCCACGGCATAATTGCCGTAAACCATCTTCAGGATCGAGCTCTTTCCTGCCCCCGACGGGCCGCCCAGAACAGCACACTCACCCGATTTGATCGAGAACGAGACATTTGCCACCACAGGCAGACGTACGCCGTCGCGCAGGTGCATCGTGAAGCTCTTGGCCACATCGGAAACGACGAGAGGTGTCGGCATTATTCTCTCCTAGACTTGCAGGATAGAGGAAACAAGAAGCTGCGTATAAGGCGCCTGAGGATCATCAAGAACACGATCAGTCAGACCGGTTTCGACGATGCGACCATCCTTCATCACCATCATCCGGTGCGAAAGCAGGCGCGCCACCGCGAGATCATGCGTGACAACAATGGCTGCCAGCCCAAGATCGCTCACGAGACCGCGCAGCAAATCGAGAAGCCTTGCTTGCACCGACACATCAAGACCGCCTGTCGGCTCATCCATGAAGACAAGGCGAGGATTGGTGACGAGATTGCGTGCAATCTGCAATCTCTGGCGCATTCCGCCCGAAAAAGCACGAGGCTGATCATCGATGCGGTCGGCGGCGATTTCGACACGGCCGAGCCAATCGGCGGCCGCCGCGCGAATGTTGCCGTAGTGCCTGTCTCCCACAGCCATCAGTCGCTCGCCGACATTGGCTCCCGCGGAGACTGTCATGCGCAATCCGTCGGCGGGGTTCTGGTGGACGAAGCCCCAATCCGTCCTCATGAGAAAACGTCGTTCTGCTTCGCTCATGCGGTAGAGATCGCGGAACTGCCCATCGCGCATACGGTACTCGACAGAGCCGGTCGAAGGCGCAAGGCGCGTCGCCAGACAATCCAGGAGCGTGGTTTTTCCCGAGCCCGATTCGCCGACAACGGCAAGGACTTCGCCCGGCCACAGCTCGAACGATACGTTCTGGCAGCCGATCCGGCTTCCATAGAACTTCGAGACGGCATTGACTCTCAGAAGTGGCATATCGCTCATTTCTCTACCCCCGCAGCATGGGTATCTGCCTGCGCAGGATTGGCCGAGAGATGGCCCTGATGACCTTCTGACTGCCGGTCTTCACAAAAATCCGTATCGGAGCACACGAACATGCTGCCGCCCTTGTCATCGAGGATGACCTCGTCGAGGTAACTGCCTCTTGCTCCGCACAACGCACAGGGCTCCGAGAACGTCTGGATCTCGAATGGATGATCCTCGAAGTCGAGACTGACCACTTCCGTATATGGCGGGATGGCATAGATGCGCTTTTCCCGCCCTGCTCCGAACAGTTGCAATGCAGGCGAGCGATGCATTTTGGGATTGTCAAACTTAGGCGTGGGCGAAGGATCCATGACATACCGGCCTTCAACCTTCACCGGGTAGGCATAAGTCGTGGCAATGTGACCATGGCGGGCGATGTCCTCGTAAAGCTTCACGTGCATCAGTCCGTATTCCTCAAGTGCGTGCATCTTTCGAGTTTCGGTTTCGCGCGGCTCAAGAAAACGCAACGGTTCCGGAATGGGCACCTGATAAACGAGCGTCTGCCCAGTTTGCAGCGCTGTTTCCGGAATGCGGTGCCGTGTCTGGATGATCGTCGCCTCTGTGGTCTTGGTCGTTACCCTCACGCTGGACACCTTCTGAAAAAAGGCGCGGATCGACACGGCATTGGTTGTGTCGTCAGCGCCCTGATCAATGACCTTCAACGTGTCGTTCGGGCCGATTATCGCCGCTGTCACCTGAACGCCGCCTGTGCCCCAACCATAGGGCATCGGCATTTCCCGGGAAGCAAACGGCACCTGATAGCCAGGGATCGCGATAGCTTTCAGAATGGCACGGCGGATCATCCTTTTTGTCTGTTCATCGAGATAGGCGAAATTGTAAGTCGCAAGCTCAGTCATTCTGCTGCCTCTTTGGTCTCGCTACTGTTGCTTGCCACGCGTTCGTGTTCGCTGCGCATGCGTCGCACGAGGTCAAGCTCAGCCTGAAAATCGACGTAGTGCGGCAGTTTCAAATGCTCGACGAAACCCGTAGACTGCACGTTATCGCTGTGGGAAATAACGAATTCCTCGTCCTGTGCTGCTGCGGTGATGTCTTCGCCGAGCTCCCTCGCCCGCAGCGCCCGGTCACACAACGCCATGGACATGGACTTGCGCTCGCTCTGGCCGAAAACCAGACCATAGCCGCGGGTAAATTGTGGAGGCTGTTTGGAGGAGCCCTTGAACTGATTGATCATCTGGCACTCGGTGACGCGGATGCGGCCTAGCGTCGGCGGAAAATCAAGTTCGGCTACCTCCAGTTCGACTTCGACCTCGCCAATACGAATCTCACCAGCAAAAGGATGGCTGCGGCCGAAGCCGCGCTGGGTCGAATAGGCAAGCCCAAGGAGAAATCCCTCATCCCCCCGCGCCAGCGCTTGCAGCCGCAGATCACGCTCCAAGGGAAACGGCAACGGCTCGCGTGTCAGATCGCCTGTTTCAACCCCTTCGGGCATTTCGCCATCCGGTTCAATCATGCCGTCCTTGCCCAGGATGTCGGTGACGCGCGGCGTATGCTCATGCGCTTCGACACGGCGATCGGGACTCTCCATTACACCATCTTCGGCAAGCTCAGGATCGAGCAGACGATGGGTGTAGTCGAAGGTTGGTCCGAGCAACTGCCCGCCTGGCAAATCCTTGAAGGTCGCCGATATGCGCCGTTCTATCGCCATCTGCGAGGTTTCGACCGGTTTCGTGTAGCCAAATCGCGGCAATGTGGTTCGGTAGGCACGAACGAGAAAGATCGCTTCAATCATGTCGCCACGTGCCTGCTTCACCGCCAGCGCGGCGAGTTCCGTATCGTATAAGGAACCCTCGGCCATGACACGATCGACCGCCAATGCAAGTTGTTCGACGATTTGTTCAAGGCCGATCGCCGGCACTGAACGATTGCCGCGGCGCCTATCGGCAAGCAATTTGTGGGCATTGCGAATGGCGGTCTCACCGCCCTTGACAGCAACGTACATGGCTCACGCCTCCCTTTTCGAAATGCGCGTCGTACGCGGCATGGCAGCGAGGGCGCTCTTGCCGGCAAATATCAGGTCGACACCGCGCGGAAATATCCCGCGATTGGCCGTCCATTGTTCCACAAACATTCGAGGCAGCCGGCTCGGCGCAAATGTCCGGGTAACCTCAATCCCCGGACCGCTCAGCGTAAGTTCTTGCGGACCATCGAAATTTTCGATCTGTACAATGATCGTTGTGGACCGGTCCGGATATTCCGATGTTCCCTTTCCGAAGGATTCCAAGGATGGCATCGCTTCAAGGTCGCTGATCAAAGCGAATTGGGCGTCTGATGGGTTCAAATTTACTTCAAGTCCCGTGTGAAACTTCAGCCAGCCCATTGCGGGCACTGAACCGGTGATCGGTTTGTCGCACCAGACAGTCGCATCATGATCGAAAAGCGTCGCGGCCACCGCCCCTGCAGTGGCGGAGATGGGCGTCGGGGCGGTTGTTAGACTACCGATATCGATTATTCGGCCTGGACTTGCCATGGCATCCATCAGAGCCCGAAAGACCTCTTGCGAGTTGAAAACTGTATCGCTGAAGCCGCCCTCATAGATCTGCGTCGTTGCGCGCATCAGTCATCACCCCGCACCATGGTAAAGAAATCGACTTTCGTCGCAGCGGTTTCGGCTCGCCTGTCTTCGAGTTCGGCGTTGACGCGTTGGGCAATGGGAGCAAGAATTGTGTCCTCGACTACCTGACGATGGGCCGGTTCCTGCCAGAGTGCGTCGAAGATCGCCGCAAGGCGTACTTTGCTGCTCGAGCGTCCCAGCGCGTAAGCGTGACCGACCGCGCCATTTCCAAGCCGCACCGTTGCGCGCGTGACTGTCGCTTCGCCAAGATTGAAGGGAGCACCGCCGCCGCCGATGCGCCCCCGCACCATCACCAGGCCGGCCTCCGGGCCACGCAATGTCTCAACCTGAGGCTTGTCCGCCCATTGCATCCAGAAGTTCTCCATTTCCTCGGCAGTCGCCTGCGCCAGCAAAGCCATGGCGGCCTTGCGTCTGAATTCATATCCGCCAGAGGTTGGGATGTTACCCTGATTTTCGTTGCGCATTGACACCTCGCTCGAATTTGTCTAGTTATCTATACAATTAGACATTAATCCTGTTTCTAAAACAGGTCAATGACAGGAGCATGACAGAGCGTGACATCGGCACGAACAATCACACGCAACAGCGGCGTGGCGATATGGCGTCAGATTGCGGACCAGATCAGGAGCGATATTTCGTCCGGAAAATTGGCGACTGGCGCGCGCATCCCTCCCGAGATCGAATTGGCAACACGTTTCGCCGTCAACCGCCACACGATTCGTAGCGCAATAGCGGCTCTGACAAAGGAAGGTGTTCTACGGGCGGAGCAAGGTCGCGGCACTTTTATCGCCAACAGCAAGAAGCTTACGTACCGACTTGGAGAGCGAACCCGGTTTTCGCAGACACTTTCGACACAGGTGCGCGAGACCAGGGGCATACTGCTTGCCCACCGCCTTGAAGAAGCACCGTCTGGCGTTGCCGAGGCGCTGGCGATGCAGTCCGGACAAGTGGTCAGGATCGACACGCTGCACACTGCCGACGGCAGTCCGGTTTCCTGCGCTACTGCATGGTTTGACGCTGCGCGCGTGCCAAATGTCGCGGAGGACTACAGTTCATCCGGCTCGATAACGTTTGCCCTCAAAGCTGCGGGCATTGACGACTATCTACGAAAGTCAACAATCATTGCCGCGCGCCACGCGGAAGCGGAGGAGTTGCGACATCTAAGACTTTCTCCCGGAGCAATCGTTCTGGTCGCAACGGCAATCAACGTCGACACCATGGGCCACCCAATACAATATTCAAAAACCCGCTTCGCCGCCGACCGCATGGAAATTGCCATTGACAATGAGAGCGCCGGGTAACCTACCACATGGTTTTTGCGGCACGCTCCGGCCATTCGCGGTCGTAGGATTCTCCACCAACCTGTTCGTCACTGAGAGCCGCCAATATTTGGCCGGGAGTTGGAAACTCCTTTGGCGAGCGGTGTCTTGCCGGGTTCCATAATTCTGACCGGATCAGCGCGCGAGCACATTGAAAATAGGCTTCCTCCACCTCGACGACAGTAACGGATCGCGGTGCCCTCCCTTCGACCGTGAAACTCTCCAGGAGGCTCTGATCGGTTTCGACGAAGGCACGTCCATTGACGCGGAACGTCGTTGTCAGCCCCGGTATAAGAAATAGAAGTGCCACTCGTGGGTCATGAACTATGTTGCGCAACGAATCAACGCGGTTGTTGCCGCGGCGATCCGGCAGCATCAAGGTTTGGTCATCGTGAATTCGAACGAAACCCGCAAGATCACCACGTGGCGAACAATCGAGACCTTCAGGACCGCTTGTAGCGAGCGCCACAAAGGGTGAACCTTCGATCAGCTGCCGGTACTCAGGTGTAATTCGAGCCGCCACCTTGGCTGTGGAGGCTTCCGTTACGCCGCTGCCATAGATTGCTTCCAACTGTTCAATTGTCGTGATCCGCGACATAATACCTCTCCTCAGACGTATTCGCCGACTAACATGACATGACGAAGCGATTATGACAGTCGCCTTTTATCAAATGACAGCGGCAATACACTCGTATATCAGTCGCAGCGATTGATGCAGCGGAGATGTTCATGAGTGGATTTGCGGCTATTGGCGAGTGTATGATCGAATTGTCCGGTGCCAATGGTGATCAATGGCGCATGGGTTTTGCCGGGGATACACTTAACACTACGTGGTATGTGCGCGCACTTACAAACCCGGACTTTGCTGTCGACTATGTCACAGCCTTTGGCGATGACCCCTTTTCAGTCAAGCAGCGCAACTTCCTGCGCGACAATGGAATCAGCACGGCTCGCAGTCCAACCATCGTCGGTTCGCGCCCCGGCATTTATGCAATCACGTTGACCGGAACGGAGCGCTCTTTCACGTATTGGCGCAATGATGCTGCAGCGCGCCACCTGGCCGATGATCCGGACGTCCTCGCCAGGAGCCTCGATAGTCGACAGGTAATTTATTTTTCCGGCATCACGATGGGTATTCTTAGCCCTAGAAATCGCCAGAATGTGCTGAATGCAGTTAGCAGTGCGCGCCGCCAAGGGTCCCTTATAGTTTTTGACGCCAATTACCGGGCGCGGCTGTGGGAAAACGCCGATACGGCGCGGCAGGTGTTGAGCAATGCATTTCACGTTACCGACATCGCGCTACCGACCTTTCCAGATGAGAACACTCTCTTCGGCGACGCAACACCTACAGATACCGCCGCACGCATCGCAGGGTACGGGGTGCGAGAAATCGTCGTCAAGGACGGTACAGAGCCGGCACTGGTCGTTGCCGGGGGAGCCAGCACCGAGGTTCCTGCCTCTCAGGCCCACGCAGTTGACACGACAGGTGCCGGCGACAGCTTCAACGGAGCTTATATCGCATCGCGCCTTGCCGGTCTCGATCCCCTTGTCGCGGCGGCAAACGCACACAAGGTAGCTGCCCGCGTAGTGGAATTCCATGGCGCCCTGGCTCCCATGGAAGAAGCGCAGAAGGCATTCAAAGCCTAGAGCTTTGTTTTCTTGAAGCTGTATTTTGTCATCTGGCTGTAGACTTCGTCAGGACGCAAAATCGCTTGCGGAAAATACGGAAAATGCGTTGAGTCGGGCCAGATCTGTGCTTCAAAGCATAGGCCAGCGTAATTGTCATAGGTCTTGCCCGTCAGGCCGATCGGCGGTTTTCCGCCGAGCGTGTTCGCCGCGTAGAATTGAACTCCAGGCTCGGTTGTCGAAACATTCATTTCAATACCGGAATGCGCGCCCCTGACCGAAGCCGCATGGCACAAGGGACGTCTCTGGCTGGCAAGACAGAAATTGTTATCGTAGACAACCTGCTTGCCCCCGGCTTCGTGCCGCACGGGCCGATATTCACGAAAGTCGTGTGTCGTACCAGCGACCGGCATGACGCGGCCATCGGGCAAGAGATCATCATCGGTCGGCAAATAGGCTTGCGCGTCTATCCTCACGTGATGATCGAGCGCCTCCGTTGCGCCGCCATCATCAAGATTGAAGTAGCTGTGATGAGCAAGGTTGCAAATCGTCGGCTTGTCTGTGACGGCATCGAGGCGGACCACCAGTGTTCCCTTCGTTTCCAGCATGTAGGTACAGGTAATCGTCAAATTACCCGGGAAACCCATTTCGCCATCGCCGAGCTGCACTGTCAGTGTCGCGTAGTCGGGACCGATCGCGACCACGTTCCATATGCGCTTGCCCGCTCCATGGCTGCCGCCATGAATATTGTGCCGACCGTGGAAGTTTTTCTCGAGTTCGAAGGTTTTCCCATCGATTGTGAGGTCACCGTCGCGAATGCGATTGATGGAACGTCCGATTGTTGCACCGAGGTAGGGCGAGTATGCAGGATAGTCTGCAAAGTCACGGTAGCCCAACACAAGCGGGTGTTCGTGTCCCTTGAGGCGCAGGTCCTGAATGACCGCGCCCCATGTCAGAACGTTGGCCGTCAGGCCGCCGCCAGAGATGGTAATACGGTGCACTGCCTCGCCCTCGGGCGTGTGGCCAAAAACTTCGGTATTCATCTATTTTATAGCCCCAAGCCGCCAACGCAGACATATTTCGTGTCAAGATAATCTTCGATACCCTGGTGTCCGCCTTCCTTGCCCAGCCCAGATTCCTTCAGGCCGCCGAAAGGTGCTTCCACTGTGGTGATCATGCCCTCGTTAACGCCAATCAACCCGTATTTCAGTCCCTCCGACACGCGGAATACCCTGCCGAGATTCTGGGTGTAGAAATAGCTGGCCAGCCCGAACTGTGTGTCGTTGGCAAGGTCGATGGCTTCCTGCTCGGTCTCGAATTTATAAACCGGCGCTACAGGTCCGAAAATTTCCTCTTTGGTAAAGAGCATCTCCGGCGTGGCGTCCGCAATTACAGTCGGCTCGAAAAAACTTCCGCCGAGCGCATGACGATTGCCACCAGTGACGATCTTGCCACCTTTCTGTTTGGCGTCCGAAATGAACTCCTCCACTTTTTCAACAGCCTTCACGTCGATCAATGGTCCCTGCTGTGTTCCATCCTCAAGACCGTTGCCGATCTTGAGCTTCCTGGTTGCGTCAGCAAATTTTTCGACGAATGCGTCATAGATACCCGCCTGCACGAGAAAACGGTTCGTGCATACGCAGGTTTGACCGGAGTTGCGAAATTTTGCGATGATAGCGCCCTCAACGGCACGATCGACATCGGCGTCATCGAAAACGATGAACGGTGCATTGCCGCCGAGCTCCATGGAAACTTTCTTGACTGTGTCAGCAGCCTGTTTGATCAGTACCTTGCCTATCTCTGTCGAGCCGGTGAAAGTGATCTTCCGTATGAGAGGATTGCTCGTGATCTCACCACCGATTTCAGTGGCGGACCCGGTCAGAATGTTGACGACACCCCTCGGAATGCCGACCTCTTCACAAAGCAAGCCCCAGACCAGGCCTGAATAGGGAGTTTGCGTCGCCGGCTTGACCACCGCCGTGCAACCGGACGCTAGTGCCGGGCCAATCTTGCGGGCGAGCATGGAAGAAGGAAAGTTCCAGGGTGTGATAGCGGCAATTACGCCAACGGGCTCCTTCGTGACCAGAATTCGCCGGTCGGCCCAGGGCGAAGGTACAACATCGCCATAGGTGCGGCGAGCTTCCTCTGCATACCAGAGGATATAGGCTGCGGACATGCCGATCTCGCCCCTGGACTCGGCAAGTGATTTTCCTTGTTCCAAAGTCAGCAATTCCGCCAACGCATCCTGATTGTCCAGAATGGCGTCGTGCAATTTGCGCATCAATTTCGAGCGATCGAGCACAGATGTCTTGCGCCACGACTTGAAGGCCTCGGCGGCGGCCTCGATGGCGCGTTGTGTTTCGGCCTTGCCTGAGTTTGGCACGGTACCGATCTTGAGGCCGGTAGCAGGGTTGATGACGTCGATCGTTTTGCCCGAATCTGCCGCCACCCACTCACCGTTGATAAGGTTTGCCTGCTTCATGAACTGGCTGGATTTCTGCAACATCATGTGTCTCCCTGTGTTCGAAGGGTTATTGTTCTTCGTGAGTTCCGTGAAGGATAAACTCTGCACTGCTCTTGGCAATGTGCGCCCCTGGCCGGGCCGATGGGTCTACCCTGCTCCTTTTTACCGAATGCTGCAACGGGGTTTCGGTCATCCAAATACATGTGTGGCAACTGCGATCCAGAATGCCAGTGTCAACGCGGAAAGCGCGGTCGCCATGACCATCGAATTGGAGGCGAGTGCCTGACCCGTACCGAAGCGTGTGGCTATCAGGTAGGAATTTACACCTGCGGGGAGCGCAGCGGCAACCACGGCGATCTTCGCCGTAAAAGGGGGCAGTTCAATCAACCACGCAACACCCAATACGACGGCAGGCATGACGAAGAGCTTTATCGCAGACGTCACAAGGGCTGCGGCGATATTTCCGCTTATTCCGAATTTCCTCAAACCCATGCCCATGGCGAACAGCGCGACAGGTCCTGCGACGCTTCCCAGCAACTGGATCAACGAATCGGCCAGTTCGGGCATTCGCAAGCCGGTCAGGCGCCATATCCAACCGGCGAGTATGCCAAGTACAAACGGGTTGCGGAGCAAGCTCGAGACAAATGAGCGGATGACTAGAGCCCAATGAGTCTCGCCTTTGAACACCCCATCCCGGCGCATCGCGAATTCGTGCAGTGTGATAGAAGCAGCCATCATGATCGGCATATGGACAGCGACGATGAGTGACAGGATGGAAAAACCATCCTGTCCGAAAACTCCGAGCATGAGCGGCATGCCAAGAAAAACGAGATTCGAGAAGGCCCCGGAAACACCGGCCACAACTCCGGCACGATTGTCGCGACCAAACACCGTTTTGATTGTAATATCCGAGGCAGCCCAGGCGATGATCACGCCCGTAAAATAGGCGATCCACAATGACCAGGGTGCCGCGCCATGAAAGTCTGCGGTCACCATGGTCCTGAACAGGAGTAAGGGTGCGGCAATCACGAAAACAAAATCAGAAAGACCATCACCCACCCGCTCATCCAGCAATTTGAAGTACGCTGCTGCATAAGCAATGGCAATGACACCGAATACGACGATGATTGTTTCAACGAGACCCATTGTCTCCGCAATAGGCCGCCAAATCAGGCGGTGCAAGGGTGATGACAGCATCACTTTATTTTTCCTGGACAAATCACCATCTCGATTGCCAAGGAGATTGATGTTGAAGCAATTCCGACCTTGGCTGATTTGTGCACTTGCGCTGTTGCAGAGCACCTTTGCCGTGCAGCATACCTATGCGACAGATGCCGCTTGGGCGAGAGTCCAGCGAGGCGGCTATACTATTCTCATCCAGGGTGCTGACACGTCTGGCGCTTTGAGCCCCAGCATCGATCATTCGATCGATTGCTCGGCTACGCAGACACTCTCCGATCGCGGTCGCCAATTGGCGCAAAAGTTAGGCGCCCGCTTTGCTGCTCGCGGCGTGCGAATCGAGAAGGTGTTAACGAGTTCGACCTGCAATGCTCGGGAGACCGCGCGCCTCTCGTTCAGTTCAGTTCCTGCCGAAATCTACAAGCCGCTCGACCCGTTGCCTGCGGACGACGTTGGCAAACAGCTCCAAACCGAGCAGATTCGCGCGGCGATCGCAGGGTTCAAGGGACTTGGAAATCTGGTAATGATGACTGACCGCGCCAATATAATGGCTTTGACAGGCGTGACTCCGCGCCCCACGGAGGCGGTCGTGGTTTCCAAAGCTGAAGAAGGTGAAACCATCCATATCGCCGGAAGAATCATATTCGACTAATCACAGCGCAGCTTTAGACTTTCCCTAAGCTGTGAAAAACGCTAGATACCGGCTTCATGAGACAGCAGTGCCTGCGTCTGCGGCACGATAAGCAAAGGAAATCCAATTGTCCGATACATTCGACAAGGTCGCCGATATCATTGCCGAAACCAGCGAGATCGACCGCGACTCCATTACGCCGGAGAGTCATACAATTGACGATCTCGGGATCGATAGCCTTGATTTTCTCGATATAGTGTTCGCGATTGACAAGGCATTCGGTATCAAGATCCCACTCGAACAGTGGACGCAGGAAGTCAATGACGGCAAGGTTCCAACAGAGGAATACTTTGTCTTGAAAAACCTGTGCACCAAGATCGACGAACTCGTCGCAGCCAAGAACGCCTGATATCCTCCCTAACCGGGTACACCGTATGAACGGTGTTGCGAGACAATGCAAAACAACACCGTCGTCATAACTGGTATCGGTCTGATTTCATCACTTGGCGAAGGTATCGACGCCCATTGGAACGCCTTCAACGAAGGTCACGCTCCCCGCGTGGATAGCGACACATTCAAGCCGTACACAGTCCACCCCTTGAGTGAGGTAGACTGGAATAACCAGATCCCCAAACGCGGCGACCAGCGGCAGATGGAAACCTGGCAGCGCATCGGCACCTATACCGCAGGCCTTGCACTACAGGATGCTGGTATAAAGGACGATGAATCGCTTTGCTCCACGATGGATATGGTGGTTGCAGCCGGCGGCGGCGAACGAGACGTATCGGTCGATACGCAAATCCTGGCCGAAGCGCGTGTACGCAACGACCTCGGAACGATGCTGAACGAGAAACTCACGACTGAGTTGCGGCCAACGCTGTTTCTGGCACAGCTATCCAATCTGCTGGCTGGCAATATCTCCATCGTTCACAAGGTCACGGGCTCTTCGCGCACCTTCATGGGGGAAGAGGGTTCGGGCATTTCAGCAATCGACACCGCGGTAGCGCGCATTCGATCCGGTCAAAGCACGCACGCCCTCGTGGGTGGTGCGTATAATTCCCAGCACCCCGACATGCTTCTCGGCTATGAACTGAATGGGATGCTCAAGATCGACGGATGGTCACCGCTCTGGCAGCGGGAGCGTGCGACCGGCGGTGGTATCGTGACCGGCTCTGGCGGTGCATTCCTGGTGCTGGAAAGCGCAGAACACGCACACAAACGCGGTGCACGCGTTTATGCTGCCATCGATGGAATCTACAGCGCACAAACGCGTCGTGGTCGCATCGATCTCACCCAAACTGTAGCCAAGCTGGTCGGTGCAGCCAGTGCAGATAAAGCTGCCGATCTGATTATTTCAGGCGCAACGGGCGCGAAGATCGTAACCGCAGCTGAAAAGGCAGCGCTCGACACATTCTCGAGTCCGGTCGTGCGCGGGGTGGCGGGAAAACTTGGCCATCTGCGCGAAGCACAGTTTCCTATTGTTGTTGCCTTGGCTGCCTTGAGCGTCTTCAAGGGCACAGCCTTTCCACCGGTCGATAGTGAAAATGAGAAGTCCGGACCACCCAGCATCGACACCGCGCTTGCAACGTCGATTGGCGCGACCCGCGGCGAAGGCGTTGCCCGCCTGGTCAAAGTCTAAGGGATAGTTTCATGTCCAAATATACTGATCATCTTGGCCGACCACTTGTTGCCATCACGGGACTTGGCGTTGTCTCATCGCTTGGACAAGGCAAGCAAGATAATTGGGAGGCACTCACTTCCGGTACGTCAGGCATCCACACGATTACTCGTTTTGCGCTGGATAATCTGCGCACGCAAATTGCCGGGACGGTCGACTTCCTTGAGGAAAGCACCGAGGGCGCCTCGGCTCTATCTCAAGAGCTTGCCTTGCTTGCGGCCGAGGAAGCGATAGCCCAAGCCGGATTTCCCATTCACGATTTTGGCGGACCGCTTTTCCTTGCCGCACCACCGGTCGAGCTCGAATGGCGCAATCGTTTTGCCCTCGACGCCTTGGTCAGGTCTGAAGGCGAACCGGGATATGATCTGCTGCTCGCAGCATGCCGCCGCGGGCCTCAACCCGAGATGTTCAACACAGCGGAATTCGGGTATATCGCCGAAGTGCTAGCCGAGACATTTGGCACGCGGGGCCTGCCAATCACCCTGTCCACAGCTTGCGCGTCTGGCGCAACAGCGATTCAGCTGGGCGTGGAAGCAATCCGGCGCGGGGAGAGCGATCGCGTTTTGTCCATCGGCACCGATGGTTCCGTTTCGGCTGAGGCGCTGATCCGGTTCTCGCTACTATCAGCGCTTTCCACCCACAATGATCCGGCCCATAAAGCCGCCAAGCCCTTTTCGAAGGATCGCGATGGTTTCGTCATGGCCGAAGGTTCGGGCGCGCTAGTGATGGAATCGCTCGAATCGGCCATTTCGCGTGGTGCGAATGTGCTCGGCATCATGCGCGGTTGTGGTGAAAAAGCCGACGACTTTCACCGTACCCGCTCCAAGCCTGACGGTTCGCCTGCGATCGGCGCGGTCCGCGCCTCGCTAGAAGATGCAGGGATCAAGGAAGACGCGATCGACTACGTCAACGCCCACGGCACCTCCACTCCTGAAAACGACAAAATGGAATATCTGGCGCTCTCGACTGTGTTTGGCGACCGCATTTCATCGCTTCCAGTGTCATCAAACAAGTCGATGATCGGCCATACGCTGACTGCCGCCGGTGCGATAGAAGCCGTGTTTTCCGTACTGACCATCCAGACCGGGACAATCCCGCCGACGATCAACTATGACAACCCGGACCCGGCAATAGTCATGGACGTCGTGCCGAACGAGAAGCGCGAAGCAAGAGTCTCATCGGTGCTTTCAAGCTCATTTGGCTTTGGCGGACAAAATACGTGTCTTGTCATGACGGCAGAACCGAACTAATCCGTGGCCTGAATAAGGAAACGGATATGCGTGCACTACAACTGATTGAAGACCGCAAGCTGGAGATCGTCGACATTGCGCCGCCGCCCCCACCCCCACCGGGCGAGGTAACCGTCAATATCAGGGCTGTTGCACTCAATCACATTGACGTATGGGGCTGGCGGGGCATGGCCTTTGCCAAGCGTAAAATGCCGCTGACGATCGGCGCGGAAGCTTCCGGCATTGTCGATGCGGTCGGAGCGGGCGTCAGCAATCTCCTGCCTGGCCAACTGGTTTCGATCTACGGTGCCCAAACCTGTGGCCTTTGCCGGCCCTGCCGCGAAGGCCGTGACAACCTCTGCGAACATGTTTCCGGTGTGCACGGTTTCCATCTGGATGGCTTCGCCCAGGAAAAAGTCAACCTTAAAGCCCGCCTGCTCGTCCCTGCGCCCCCGGGCGTGGATGAAATCGGTGCCGCCGTCGCGCCCGTCACATTCGGAACAGTCGAGCACATGCTTTTTGACAATGCCAAGCTGGAACCGGGCGAAACGATACTGGTTCACGCAGGTGGTTCCGGGATCGGCTCCGCCGCAATCCAGCTTGCCAAGAAGATCGGCTGCACAGTCATCACCACCGTCGGCTCTGACGCCAAAATCGATAAAGCCAAGGCATTGGGCGCCGACCACGTCATCAATTACAGGGAAGATCGGTTTGAAGGCGTCGTGCGGAAACTGACCAGGAAGAAGGGCGTGGATGTCGTTTTTGAACATGTCGGCGCTGATACTTGGGCTGGCTCGATGTTGTCGTTGCGGCGTGGGGGCCGGTTGGTTACGTGCGGTTCGACATCGGGTGTCTCGACAAGCATGAACCTCATGATGCTGTTTCAGCAGCAATTGAAGTTGCTCGGCTCGTTTGGCTGCCGCATGGAAAACATGGCCGACGCGATGCAAAAGATGGCACGTGGTCTTGTCCAGCCGGTGATCGATACGGAAGTCAGCTTCGACGACATCGACACAGCGTTGAAGCGAATGGAAGGCCGGGACGTCTTCGGCAAGATCATCCTGCGCGTCAGCTGATCCCGGATGAAGCTTGATACAAAACTAGCTCTGTTCCGCTGGAGCCAGAAGTTGAAGAAATTCAACTATTGGCTATCGGCGTTTGTCATCTTCGGCATCCTCAGGTTGCTCCGGATGCTGCCTGCGCAGGCGGCGATGGACTTTACCGATGCCGCCGCACGAAAGATCGGCCCGCTGATGGGACGCCATCGCGTCGCGATGAATAATCTTCGCAAGGCCTACCCGGAAAAACCAGAGGCCGAACTGCAAGTCATTGCGCGAGACATGTGGGGCAACATGGCGCGGCTCACAGCCGAATACGTGTTTCTGGATGCAATTTTCGACTATGACCCGCATAGCAGCACTACCGGCCTGATCGAGGTTCAGGGTCGCGAGATATTCGAACGCATACGCGACGAGAAGGATCGTCCACATATATTTTTCACGGGTCACACCGGCAATTTCGAATTGCTGCCCATATGCGCCGCAACCTTCGATCTGAATGTCACGGCGCTGTTTCGACCGCCGAACAATCCCTACGTCGCAAAAAAAATCCTTGGCGCTCGCCGCACCAACATGGGACACTTGGTTCCATCAAAGGCCGGCGCTGCCTGGTCGCTCGCCAGTGTACTCAACACCAACGGCAATGTCGGCATGCTGGTCGATCAAAAATTCAAACGCGGCATCCCTTCGACCTTCTTCAATCGTCCGTGCAAAACGAACCCGCTACTTGCAAAGCTCGCGCGTCAGTATGATTGCGATGTTTACCCTGCGCGCTGTGTACGACTTCCAGGCGGTCGGTTTCGGCTGGAGCTTGAAGAGAAAATGGAATTGCCGCGCGATGAGAAGGGTGCCATCGACCTCGCGGCCACCGCCCAAGCGCTGAACGACAAGGTCGAAAGCTGGGTACGCGAATATCCCGGCCAGTGGATGTGGTTTCACAAGCGCTGGAACTCCTAATAGTAGTTCATGACCGCATGTTTGGCTTCAGCGAAAAACAGCCAGCGCTCGACAAAAATCCCCATTGTGTGCGCGATGACACCTGTAACAAGTACGATGTGCGCGACGAGCCCATCGCCAATCGCAAGCGCCAACAAAAGGGCGAACACCGGCAGGATTGCGCCGAAGATGAGTGCAACCATCCAGAGTTTCGCGGCGTGTTTGCGGGCAACGCGAAAGCCCATTTCTCGGGTCAGGTAATTGTCGAGACTATGCGGCCGCTCAAACAGGCGTACCCTGCCGATGAAGCCAAGGCCGGTGGCACTTTCTGGCGTCGAGATTGGTTTGACTGTCATAGCGCGTTTGCGCCACGCCATCTTGGCAGTCAAGGCCAACAGCAGGAACAAAAGCGCCAATAATCTTACAGCCAGACCGTTCTCACTGACGAAAGCACTTGCCAGTAAAAATCCGCCTGATAGCGAAAATAATAGGAAACATAAAGGCGTCAACTTCGTGTGCCACGAGACAACGGCCTTCAGTGATGCGTAGATCATTGACGTGCAATAGACTGTCAAAAGTGCGCCAAGAATGCTTATCGATCCTACTATCCAATCATGGCTGTTCATGCAGATGGCGAGTACGGCACTCAGCGTCAGCGGCACGAAGGTGGCGATGGCCATCACACCTTCTCGGGACAGCCAACTGGAACGCCACTGACTGAGTGCTCGCCATGCGCGCCTTGGGTTGCCCAGATGAAACAGCGACGCCAGTAGTCCCACGCTAATCAGCAAAAGAGATGTACCATAGGCAAATGTGGTCGCATCCAGCGACGGGTCGAGGAAGCCAATGCCGAGAACAACCGCCAGTCCAAATCCCATGCCTGACAAAGTTGTGAAGACAATCATCGAAGTGGCTGGATGCATGAACTAAATCCGGTCCAGCGTCTTGTCTAGCCAGGCGAAGAACCCCCGCGCGCCTTCGGTGTTTTCGGCCAACGGAACGATTGGCGCGTTGTCGCTCAAGGATGTGCGCGGGCGCGGTGGCAGATATTTGTTCGTGGGGAGCGTTCCCTGCTCCGGCATGAGGTCGAAACCGCCGCGCTCTGCGACCATGATTGACACGTCTGACATCGGATCGCCCAGGTCACCATAGTGCCGTGCGTTGACCGGGCAGGTTCTGACGCAGGAAGGCACGCGATCCTCCTGTTTCAGCGTCTCGTTGTAGATGCGGTCGACGCAAAGGGTGCACTTCTTCATCACGCCTGCTGCTAAATCCATCTCGCGAGCTCCATAGGAGCAAGCCCAGGCGCAAAGGCCGCAACCGATACACTTGTCCTCATCGACCAGCACAATACCATCATCGGCCCTTTTGTAAGAAGCACCGGTCGGGCAAACGGTGACGCAGGGAGCATCCTCACAATGCAGACACGATTTGGGGAAATGCACTATGCGTGCCTCGCCGGCTTCGCCAATGACGAGACCGCCTTCTGGAACCACTTCATACGTATGAATGCGATTGAGGAAGGTGCCTGAAACCTGTTCGCCGTAAGGATGCTGGTCCGACAGCGCATTGCCATAACCGCCTGTGTTCCACTCCTTGCAGCTGATGACGCAGGCATGGCAACCGACGCATATGTCGAGGTCGATCACGAGTCCAAGCCTTTTTGTCGTACGGTTGTGCGGCAGACTGGTCATTTTGGCGCCCATTCCTGCCCGTAGCGCAATTCGTCGACCGGCTGCGACTGGCTGGCGGGTTGCTTGATCGTACCAAATTCCGGCTCGCTGATCCCGGCCCCCGCCTCTGCCTTTTCAATACGCACCCGCAAATCATACCAGGCTGCCTGTCCGGTGATCGGGTCGGAATTCGACCAGCGCATCCCGTCGGCTCTGGGTGGCAGAAGTTCGTGGATGAGATGGTTCAGCAGGAAACCTTTGGTTGATTCGGGCGCCGTCGGATCAAGCGCCCATGCACCTTTGCGTTTGCCAATGGCGTTCCATGTCCACATGGTTTTGCCATTTACAGCATCGGTCCGCGCGATTTCGCATTTGACGCGGCCATGATGTGAAATCACCCAGGCCCAGTCGCCATCTATCAACCCAAGTTCATCACAAATCTTGCCGGGGACATAGAGCGGGTTCTTGGTATGGATTTGCCGCAGCCAAGCGTTTTGAGAACCCCAGGAATGGTACATTGCCATCGGCCGCTGGGTGATGGCGTGATAAGGAAACTTCGAATTATCCACGCCTTGTTCCTCTAAAGGGCGATACCAGTCCGGCAATGGGTCGAAACAGTCGAGCAGCCGCTTCCTGTATTGTTGGGGCGCCACCGGCTGCCGAACACCGAGCGCCGACAAGCGGAACTTTTGCAGCGTCTCGACATAGAGCTGGATGGTGACCGGTTGAGGCGCGTCGAAGAAACCCATGTCGATCGCGAACTGCTGATAGGCCGCGTTGTGATGCTTGAAATACAGGGCTTCATCGGGGATGTGCTTCATCCAGAATGCGCCATTGTCGATGTACGTTTTCAGTTGGTTCTCATTGGGTGTTCCCCTGCCCTCATCCTCGGCATTCGCACCTCGCCACCCGGCTAGCGGGCCAATACCCGGCTTGCGCTGATGTTTGACGATGTAGTCGGCATAGTCCTTGTACAGCGCGTTACCATCATCATCGACGAAACCTGGCAGCCCCAGGCGAACTCCGAGGTCGATCAGCACGGACTGGAAACCCCGCACGTCGCGGTCCGGCTCCAGCACCGGCCACCGGATGGCATCGCACGCAGCGCCAGGTTCGGAGATTGGCCGGTCCAGCAACGAGATACAATCATGGCGCTCCAGATATGTCGTATCCGGCAGCACGAGATCCGCGTAAGCTACCATTTCCGATGAATACGCATCCGAGTAGATAATCTTTGGGATTTTGTACTCGCCGGTTGCCTCGTCGCGCTCCTCGAGCATCCTGATCGTGCCGCGTGTGTTCATCGACGAGTTCCAGGCCATATTTGCCATGTAGAGGAACAGCACGTCCACTGGATAGGGGTCGCCGGCGCACGCATTGGCGATAACCATGTGCATCATGCCATGGGCAGATAGCGGCGCCTCCCAGGAAAACGCCTTGTCGATCCGCTGAGGCTTGCCTTCGGTATCGACCAGCAGGTCTTCGGGTCCTAGTGGATATCCAAGATGCGGCCCTGCGAGCGGTTTGCCGGGCGTCACGTGTTCCGCCTTGCCGTGCGGCCTTGGGTGAGCCGTTACAGGCTTCGGATATGGAGGCTTGTAACGGTAACCGCCCGGGCAGTCGATGGAGCCGATGATCGTTTGCAGCACGTGCAAGGCGCGCGCCGACTGGAAACCATTCGAGTGAGCGGAGATGCCACGCATGGCGTGGAAGCTCACTGGGCGCCCTATCATCACCTCGTGCTGTTCGCCCTTCATGTCGGTCCACGGCTGCCGGACTACAATTTCTTCGTCAAATGCAACGCGAGCGATTTCCGAAGCCAAGCCACGAATTGTGGTCGCGGCGATCCCGGTTTCCGCGGCAACTGCGTCGGGGCCATATCTTGGATCGAGATACTTTTCGGCCATCAAGCGCAACACACTGCGTACTTTCCGGCCATCAGGCGTTGTGAAGTCCGCATTTAGATCAGCGGCATGCCCTGGTTCGTCAAAACGTACCAGCGCACCGGAAGTGCGGTCGCGCACCAATGCCTTGCCAAGATCGTCACGCAGGAACAGTCCGTGATCGTCCTTGCCTTCGTCCTCTATTACTAGCCAAGGTGCGTTCGTGTAGCGCTGGAGATAATCGAGATCTATCTTACCGGTGCGGAAGAGCTCGTGAATGACCGCAAGGATCAACAAGCCGTCGGTGCCAGGCCTGATGCCGATCCAGTTATCTGCGATCGCGGAATAGCCGGTGCGAACCGGATTGACCGAAACGAACCGGGCACCGCGCTTTTTCAGCTTGGATATGCCAATCTTTATCGGGTTGGAATCATGATCCTCCGCCACGCCGAACAGAACGAACAACTTGGTCTTGTCCCAATCTGGCGCACCGAATTCCCAAAATGCACCGCCGATCGTGTAGATACCAGCGGCAGCCATGTTGACCGAGCAGAAACCGCCATGCGCGGCATAATTTGGTGAGCCAAAGTTCTGCGCCCAGAAACTCGTCAATGCCTGGCTCTGATCGCGGCCAGTGAAGAATGCAAGCTTGTGCGGGGCGGCTTCGCGCAAAGGCTGCAACCAGTTAACCGCAAGCGACAGCGCCTCGTCCCAACTGATTTCCTTGAATTCACCCGAGCCGCGCGGGCCCACACGCAGCAATGGCGCGCGAAGGCGTGCCGGAGAATAGTGCTGCATGATCCCGGCCGACCCCTTGGCGCACAACACGCCCTTGTTGATAGGGTGGTCGCGATTGCCTTCGATATAGCGGATTTTACCGTCTTTCAAATGCACGTCGATCCCGCAACGGCAGGCACACATGTAGCAGGTGGTCTTCCGAATCTCATCACCAACCGGCTCCGACAGGGCAAGGTTAGGTTCTGAATTCATTCTGGACGGGCCCCGCTGATCGCATGCACTATGAATATGTTTTATAAGATCAATTCCAAACTACCAAACACACAAACGACATCTCGCAGAAAATCGCCATTCAGGTTCGCAAAAACTTGCCTCTTGCCAAGTCGGGATATCCGCTGATTTGATGGGCGAATGGATGACAAGCTCTCCCGCGCCATTGCTAAACGCCATGACGATCTGGTCACGTTGACGCAAGAACTGATTCGATTTCCAACGATAAATCCGCCTGGCGAGGCCTATGCACCTTGTGCCGAATACCTTGCTAAACGGCTGCAGTCGGTCGGTTTCGAGACACAATTGATTCGCGGTGAGGGCACACCAGGCGACACCGATCGATATCCGCGCACCAATGTCGTGGCCCGGTTCGATGGCCGTACTCACGGGAAGACGGTCCATTTCAATTCCCATATCGACGTTGTAGACACCGGCGACGGCTGGACCGTCGATCCGTTCGAAGGGATTGTCAGGGATGGCAAGATTTACGGACGTGGCGCATGCGATATGAAGGGTGGGCTTGCGGCCTCGATGATTGCGGCCGAGGCATTCATCGAGGTCTACCCCGACTTTCCTGGCGCAATTGAAATTTCAGGCACTGTGGATGAGGAGTCCGGCGGTTTTGGAGGTGTTGCCTATCTTGCTAGCAAGGGCTTCTTCTCGAAGCCGCGTGTCGACCACGTTATCATCCCCGAACCACTCAACAAGGACCGCATCTGCCTGGGTCACCGTGGTGTCTGGTGGGCAGAGATCGAGACGAAGGGTGAGATCGCTCACGGATCGATGCCGTTTTTGGGTGATTGCGCCATCCGGCATATGGGTGCCGTCCTCGATGCTTTTGAAGAGGAACTTTATCCGGCGCTTGACCGGAAGGTGACGAGCATGCCCGTGGTGCCTGAAGGCGCCCGCCGTTCGACGATGAATATCAATTCCATCCATGGCGGCCAGACTGATGATTATTCCGAGCTTCCCTCGCCCAATGTGTCCGATAGCTGCCGCTTGACCATAGATCGCCGATTTCTGCTTGAAGAAGACATCGCGGAGGTGAAGCGCGAAGTCATTTCGATTCTCGACAGACTGCGCTGGGAAAGGCCGAAGTTCCACTACAACATTCGCGACATTATGGAAGTGCAGCCGCTGATGACGGAGCGCCATGCGCCGGTGGTCACTGCCGTTGCAGAGGGTATCCGCTCCGTGTTTGGCAAAGAACCGGAATACGTGATTTCACCCGGAACCTACGATCAGAAACACATCGCGAGAATCGGACTTTTGCATGACTGCATCGCCTATGGCCCGGGCATACTCGACCTTGCGCATCGGCCCGATGAATATGTCGGGATCGAGGATATGATCGAGTCTGCCAACGTCATGGCGCTCGGGCTTAAAGTGCTACTTCTGGGATCGATCTGAACGCAAAGTTTTGGGGAGTTGTTGCATGAAGTTTTGGAAGTTGGCCCTTGCAAGTGCCGCAATCGCGTGGCTTTCGTCTACCGTTTCACTGGCAGCGAAGACCGCCCTGGTACTTGGCATCGTACTTGAGCCGCCGCATCTCGATCCGACGGCAGGCGCGGCGGCCGCGATTGACGAGATCGTCTACGCCAACATCTTCGAGGGGTTGACGCGTATCGGCCCCAAAGGCGACGTGCTCCCGGCGCTTGCAGAAAGCTGGACGAAATCGGACGACGGAAAGGTCTACACATTCAAACTGCACCGAGACGTGAAATTCCATGACGGCACATCGTTTGGCGCTGATGACGTCAAGTTTTCGCTTGATCGCGCGCGCGATGGCAAGTCCACCAACGCGCAAAAGGGACTGTTCGCGGCTATCGATAAAGTCGAGATCGTTGATCCGCTGACGGTCAAAGTGAGCCTGAAACAGCCGAGCGGCGATTTTCTTTATAATATGGGGTGGGGCGATGCCGTGATTGTGGCTCCGGAAAGCGCAGAGCTCAACAAGCAAACGCCTATAGGTACGGGCCCGTTCAGGTTCGATTCGTGGGCCAAGGGTTCACAAATCGTAATTGCAAAAAATCCTGTATACTGGGGCACACCGGCGTTGCTCGACAAAGCCACGTTCCGCGTCATCCCTGATCCGGCGGCTGCAACGGCGGCACTTCTGGCAGGCGATGTGCAGGCTTTTCCGGTCTTCCCCAGCTACGAGACCATTCCCCAGTTTCAGGCTGACCCGCGTTTCAAGGTTGTCATAGGGACAACCGAAGGTGAGACCGTTCTCGGCATGAACAACAAGAAGCCGCCCTTTGACAACCTGAAGGTGCGACAAGCTATTGCCCATGCCATTGACCGCAAAACGTTGATCGATGGCGCCATGTTCGGTCTCGGAACACCGATCGGCTCATTTTTTCCGCCACATCATCCATCCTATGTCGATCTGACGTCCGAAACCAACTATGATCCGCAGCTTGCCAAGAAGCTGCTTGCCGAGGCAGGTCATGCAGATGGGTTCAAGACAACATTGAAGCTTCCGCCGCCTACCTATGCCCGGCGCGGCGGTGAGATTATCGCTGCCGAGCTGCGCGAAATCGGCATTGAGGCAGAGATCATACCCGTTGAATGGGCCCAGTGGCTGGATCAGGTTTTCAAGAACAGGGACTATGACCTGACGATCGTTTCGCATACCGAGCCTAACGATCTGAATATCTTTGCCCGCGATGATGACTACTACTTCAACTATGACAATCTCGCGTTCAAGGAACTCGTCAAACAAATAGACGCCGTCTCGGATGGATCGAAGCGCACCGAACTCTACAAGCAGGCACAGAAGGTATTGGCGAATGACGTACCTGCAGCTTTTCTGTTCCAACTCCCGAAGACCGGCATCTGGGACGCGAAGGTTGAAGGGCTTTGGGAAAACGGCCCGATCCAGGCCAATGATCTGACCGCTGTGAAATGAACCAACTGATGCGGGCTGGTGTTCTGACCCAATGCTAAGCTATTTTGCAAAGCGAACGATGATCGGCATCCTCACGCTACTCGCTGCGTCTATCATTGTATTCGCGGTGCTTGAAGTTGTGCCGGGCGATCCTGCGCGGCTCATGTTGGGGATGAATGCCACCGATGACGCCGTCCGTGCCCTGCAAGAGCAGATGGGACTAAATCAACCATTGCTATTGCGTTACCTCAGCTGGCTCGGGGGCCTTCTTGGCGGAGATCTCGGCAGGTCCTATACATACTCGGTTCCGGTCTTTGACCTTATCACGGAGCGCGTCGCAGTTTCATTGCCGCTCGCCCTTGCCTCCTTGGCAATGTCCACTTTGATCGCCATTCCCGTTGGTATGTTTACCGCGTCTAACCGTGGCAAGCTCTCCGATACGGCAACAATGGGTATCGCGCAGATTGGTGTTGCCATACCAAGCTTCTGGTTTGCGTTGCTATTGGTGTATGTGTTCGCGGTAACATTGCGACTCCTGCCGGCCGGTGGGTTCCCTGGCTGGAATGCCGGCCTCGGTGCGGGATTGAAGTCACTGATACTTCCATCGATCGCACTCGCCCTGCCCCAGGCAGCAATATTGGCCCGCATCACTCGCTCCGCCTTGCTGGACGTACTTGGCGAGGACTATATCCGCACGGCTCGAGCCAAAGGCCTCAGCAAACGCCAGATCTTGTATCGGCATGCCCTTCGCAATGCACTCATTCCAGTATTGACAATCCTAGGCCTGCAATTTGCCTTCCTGCTAGCCGGTACTATCATCATCGAGAATGTCTTCTACCTGCCCGGTCTGGGACGCTTGGTGTTTCAGGCCATCACGCAGCGCGACCTGATCGTGGTCGAGGGCGTCGTGATGCTGCTCGTCGCAACTGTGATCATCGTCAATCTGCTGGTCGATCTATCCTATGCGATAGTCGATCCTCGTTTGAGGAGCCAACAATGAACATTGCGTGGCAGACAAGCGTCGGAAAAGCACTCTCAAACAGATCTTTCTTTATTGGTCTGATTATCACTGGCGCTATCGCACTGGCGGCGTTGGTCTCATTCGTCTGGACACCCTATCCGGTCGGGGCGTTCGATATCGCGGGCAAGTTAAAGCCTCCCTCGGCTACGCACTGGCTGGGCACGGATCATTTCGGTCGTGATATACTTTCCATGATCATGATCGGAAGCCGCAATTCGATCGCTGTGGCTTTTATCTCGGTTGCGATCGGCGCTGGTATCGGCGTTCCGCTTGGGCTGTGGGGCGCTGCAAGTGGCAGCTTCGTTGACGAGGTACTGGTGCGTTTCAACGATTTGGTCTTTGCTTTTCCGGCGCTGCTGTCGGCGGTCATGATTACAGCAGTCTTCGGCCCTGGCACCATTAACGCCATCGTTGCCATCGGGATCTTCAACATTCCGGTTTTTGCCCGCGTCGCCCGCGCCGCGGCTTTATCGCTTTGGCCTCGGGAGTTCGTCATTGCAGCAAGTGCTGTCGGCAAGAGCACTGCGCGTATCACACTTGATCACATCCTGCCCAACGTGGCGCCCCTCCTCATCGTGCAAGGAACTATTCAGTTTTCTCTCGGTATCCTTGCCGAGGCGGGTCTGTCCTATGTCGGGCTTGGTTCTCAGCCGCCAATGCCAAGTTGGGGGCGCATGCTTTTCGAAGCCCAGACAATGATCAGCATAGCGCCACATATGGCACTCTTCCCCGGTCTTGCCATCGTCATAACTGTCCTCGGACTTAATTTGCTCGGCGATGGATTGCGTGACGTTCTTGACCCGAAGTTCGAATGAAGAACTAGAAAAGCAGCCCGATAAGAAAGAGCACAAAGATCGTAGCGGTGAAGATTCCGGTCGTCACGTTGAAAATATCCAGCGCTTCTTCAATGTTTTCGGCTCCCGCGTCGCGGCGCCCTGCCCCGTTGAGCAATGGTTCATTGGCAACGACACCTCCATAGATGCGCGGCCCTGCGAGCGCTACTTCTAAAGCACCCGCCATTGCGGCCTCAGGCCAACCAGCATTGGGCGAGCGATGTAATCGCGCATCCCGCATCATTACATTGAATGATCTCCGAGCCGCGTCATGGCCGTGGACGATCCAGGCGGCGGCCGAAATCAGAAGGCCCGTCAATCTCGCCGGAATCCAGTTGGCAACGTCGTCGAGCTTGGCTGCGAACCGGCCGAAATCGCGATGCCGATCATTCATATGGCCGATCATTGAATCGGCCGTGTTCAGCATCTTGTAGGCAAGAAGACCGGGAAGGCCCAGAAGTACGTACCAGAATGCCGGCGCTATGATGCCATCGGAGGTGTTTTCCGCGAGGCTTTCAATGGCAGCACGGCTTACGCCGGCATGATCGAGCACTTCCGGGTCGCGCCCTACAATCATGGAAACTGCGCGGCGAGCACCAACGATACCCTCATCGCGCAATGCCATGGCAACACGCCCGACGTGATCGCCGAGGCTCTTCTGTGCCAAGAATACTGCAACGATGAGCGCCTCTATCAGTCCGCCAAATGGCTGGATTGTTCCCAGCGCCAAATGCACGAGCAGGCCGATCGCCCCCGCGAGCACCAGCAAACCCAGCATTGCGAGAAAACCATCGCGGCGCCTCTCATCGTCTGGCTTGCCCGCATTGTTGAATTGCTGGTCGGCGAAGTCGATTGCTTTGCCGAATAAGAACACGGGGTGAGGAACCTTCTGCCACAGGCCATCCGGGTCGCCGAAGAAGCGATCGGCGAGCAGTGCAAGGAATAGAATCAAAAGGTTGGTTTCCATGGACAATTTGACCCTGTTGAATCAGAATATCAGCAGCCGCCTACTACACCCAAAGCTCGAACGAGGCGCTTCTGCAACCGTTGAGCTGCGATCTCATCCACTGGCAGACCAAAACGCAACCATTGTGGCGCGTATTCGAATTTTCTCGTCAATACATGTTGTGTGCAAAGCGCCTGCTGCAGTTGCTCTGCCCGAGCAAACTCCACCAACGAAAACAGCGCTGTCCCGCCAACTTCTACGAGGCCGGATTGGGCAAGCACAAGCTTTAGCAATTTGCGCCGGGCTTCCAGACGCTCTGAAAAATTTGCAAGATCGTCTTTAGCGGAAAACGCATGCGCGGCGATCGCTAGTGCGGGGCCTGAAACTGCCCATGGACCAAGTCGGCGGCTGAGTACTTGTGCAATCTCGCCCGTTGTCAATGCAAAGCCCAGGCGGAGTCCTCCGAGTCCAAAGAATTTGCCGAAGGATCTGAGAACGATCAAACCGCTCATACCTGAGTGGGTGGCGATGCTCACTTCGGGATGCGCATCTGCGAAGGCTTCGTCGACGATAAGAACGCCGCTCCTGCCCGCCATCCTTCTGGCGAGGTCCAGCAACGGTTCCTTCGGAATAATCCTGCCGTCGGGGTTATTTGGATTGACGATGATGACAACCTTCGCGGATGGCGCAACCTCATCTATGTTCGTACAGTTTGAAAGTCGCCAGCCAGCATCAAGGAATGATGCACCGTGTTCCTGATAGGTTGGACCGAGAATCGCGACTTCGCCTTTGGCCCCTAGAATATGAGGGAGCAGCTGGATGAGAGACTGGGTACCCGGTGCCGGGACGATACCCGCCAGATGCCCGGCCCCATAGTATTCTCGGGCGCCGTCGATCGCTGACCTCAATAGTTTCTCGTCCGGCAATCGGTTCCATGTCTCTTCTTTGAATGGCGGCAGAGGAAAGGTCTCCGGATTGATACCCGTTGAAAGGTCGATCCAGTCACCCGGTGTTCCGCCAAAACGTTCAATAGCGCGATCGAGCGCGCCACCGTGCTCGATACGCATCATCCTGCCAGATCAACTATGTGCATATATGAACCGCTAACTGATCCAACCCGGAGACCGGCTTCACCCAGGTCTTCCCCCAGCGCGTCGCGAACACGAAAGAGGCGCGCGCAGGCGCCCTCACGAACGATGCTTGCATAGTGAAATTCATGACCGGTCAGCTCCGACGGAAAAGGAGCGGCAGCGAGCGGCTCGAGACGACGATAGCCGAGATGCATCTTCCTCTTGGCGAAGCTGGTTTCAACAGGCAGTAGTCCAAGCATCGGATGCACCATACCCGAGGCATCTTCGATACTCTCGCCAAGCACCATATAGCCGCCGCATTCCCCGTAAATTTGAACATTATTGGCGGCCGCCGACTTCATGCCGGCTGCGAATTTACCTGAACTTGAAAGACGTGCAGCGTAAAGTTCGGGATAGCCGCCTGGCAGGTATATCGCATCGCTGTGCCCGGACGGAGCTTCATCCGCGAGCGGAGAGAAGTATGTTATTTCTGCGCCCCGTCGCCGCCAGCCATCGAGAAGATGCCAATAGGAAAATGCAAAAGCGTTATCGCGGGCAACGGCGATCCTTTGCCCAAGCGGCGGAATGCGGGACACATTGGCCATCGACGCCGCCGTACCATAGCCATCTGCCATCTGCCGTATGCGCTCAAGATTGATCCTTTCCTCAACGATCCGGCCTGCTTGGTTGATGAAAGATTCCAGGTCGATATGCTCGCCGGCCTGAACCAGTCCAAGATGACGTTCCGGCAACTGAAGTTTTTCGTCGCGATACAAGCAGCCGATAACCGGGATTCCCACAGTCTCCAAGGCCGACCGCAACATGGCCTCGTGTTTCGGACTGCCAACCCTGTTCAATATGAGACCAGCGATCATCACATCACGGCGAAAATCCCGAAAACCACTGACGAGAGCGGCGATCGAATGCGACTGGCGAGCGCAATCGACTACCAGTAAAACTGGTAATGACAGATGTGCCGCGAGATCGGCGGCGGATCCTCGCCCATCGCTGGCACCATCGAAAAGGCCCATCATACCTTCAACAACCAACATCTTGTCGCCCTCGACATGGCGCGCGGCCAAAGCACTGATCAAATCAGGCCGCATGGCCCAAGGATCAAGATTGACGCAAGGAGCGCCACTCGCCACAGCGTGATAGGCGGGGTCGATGTAATCGGGTCCTGCCTTTGCCGGCGCAATCTCTACGCCGATATTTCGCAGCGCACGTAAAAGCCCCAACGTCACCGTCGTCTTGCCACTCCCCGAAGACGGAGCGGCGATAATCAAGCCTTTCATCCCGCATCCTTTTCATGGCGGGTTCCAAGAGGATCTCGCGTGAGTACACGTCCCTCAACCGCACCCAGCCAGTCGAGAGCGGCACGCAGGCGAACGACTTGCCCTACTACGACGATGGCGGGAGGTTGAAGGCCGGCCCGCTGCACGTCAGCCTTGGCATTTTCCAGCGTGGTTTCCAATACGCTTTGCTTCCCGGTCGTGGCATTGCAGACAAAGGCGACGGGTTCGTCCCGGGAACGACCCGCATCGATCAGACGCGAAGCAATGATGTCAATATGCTTCATCGCCATGTACATGACGATGACTGAAGAGCCTTTGGCAATACTTTTCCAGTCCATCGAATCGGGAATTAGACCCGTGGCGTCGTGTCCGGTCAGAAAGGTCACACTTTGGTTTGTTTCGCGGTGAGTGACGGGGATGCCTGCATATGCAAGGCCACCGATACCGGCTGTAATGCCGGGAACAATCCGGAATGGCACCTTGTGCTCAACCAGCGTGAGTGCTTCCTCACCACCTCGTCCGAAAACAAAAGGGTCGCCGCCCTTCAGGCGAAGTACACGCTTGCCGGATCGCGCCAGTTCCACCAGCCTCAGTGAAATATCTCGCTGTTGTGAAGACGGCTTGCCGCCGCGCTTGCCAGCATACTCGAAGGTAGCTGACGGACTGGCAAACGACAGACAATCCTCGTTTACCAGAGCATCGTAGACAATGACTTCTGCTTGTTCGAGTGCATTGACGGCATGGAGAGTCAAAAGGCCAGGGTCACCCGGCCCTGCACCCACTAGCCAGACATGTCCGGCTTCTAATATTGGCAGCTTCGGCTTCATCGCACTCATCGTCTACCCCGGCGGTATACTGCGCATAGCACAATTTTTCGGGCCACAAACATGAACTTGTCCGAAAAATCATGCAACGGCCGCAGAACCTGGTCTATAAGATGCACATGAACGACGAACCAGATGGCGGACTGCGGAAGCCTGAAGAGACAAGCGAGCGACCGCTGCGCCGCGGCTGGACGACGGGCGCGTGCGCGACCGCCGCAACTAAAGCTGCGTTGATGGCGTTGATCACCGGCGAGTTCCCCGATCCCGTCGCTATCATTCTGCCGAAAGGTGAAGTTCCGCACTTTCAGCTCGCAATCGAATCGATCGGCGACGGCTACGCCATGGCGGGTATTGTCAAAGATGCTGGCGATGATCCCGATGTTACACATGGTGCCACCATAATCTCGACCGTGTTCCCTGCGCCGCCGGGAAGCGGCATCCAGTTTGTTGCAGGCGAAGGCGTCGGCACCGTTACGCTGCCGGGCCTCCCAGTTCTTCCCGGTCAAGCTGCCATCAATCCCGTACCTCGCGAGATGATGACCCGAATCTGCGAGGAAATCTGCGCCCAATATGATCTACCGGCCGACCTCGTCATTACGATTTCCGTTCCCGACGGTGAGGAGATCGCAAAGCGAACATGGAATCCCCGTTTAGGCATAGTCGGCGGCATCTCCATCCTCGGCACCACTGGCATCGTCCATCCCTTTTCCTGCGCTGCCTGGATTCACTCGATTCATCGCGGCATTGACGTATCGCGCGCTGCTGGCCTCAAGCATGTGTTGGCTGCCACGGGTTCTACCTCCGAGGATGCAGCACAGAGCATCTACGGATTGCCTGAGATCGCACTTCTGGACATGGGGGATTTTGCCGGAGGCCTGCTTAAGTATTTGCGGGTTCACCCGATCGATCGCCTGACGATTGCCGGTGGCTTCGCCAAACTGACCAAACTGGCGCAAGGCGCTCTCGATCTTCACTCCGGACGCAGTCAGGTGAGCATGACTTTCCTTGCAGACGAAGCGGAGAAACAGGGGCTTGCTCCCACCGTGAGGAACCAGATTCTGAATGCCAATACGGCGCAGGAAGTACTTGAATTGACTCAAGGTCTGGGTATTGACCTTGCCGGTCCAATAGCCGCTAAAGCACGTGAAACGGCGCTGGCGACACTCAAAGGGGCACCGGTCGACGTAGAAGTGATCGTCACCGATCGCAAGGGCAATATTCTTGCTCGTGTCTGATCGACCGATCCTCATTCTCGGTGGCACCGCGGAGGCTTCGAGACTGGCATCTCAGCTCATTGCCAGAAACTATCGCGTTATCTCGTCGCTCGCCGGCCGAACTCGCAATCCAGCAAAGCTCGAAGGTGAAGTGCGTATCGGCGGCTTTGGTGGCGCAAGAGGTCTCATCGCCTACATCGCGAGCCAGGACGTGTCGTTGCTTATCGACGCGACACACCCCTTCGCAATGCAGATCTCCGACAACGCCATTCTTGCAGCAGCTTCGACCGGAATTCTCTTCGTTCGGCTGGACCGCCCGGCGTGGCATCCTAAACCTGGCGACAAATGGTCGATCGTATCCTCGCTTGAAGAGGCCGTGTCTGCCATCCCGCCAAGAGCTCGCGTGCTGCTTGCACTTGGACGCCAGCATATTGCACCATTCTCGCGTCGGGGCGACGTGCATTTCGTCGTGCGGATGATTGATCCACCGGAAGTGCCACTAGACCTTGTCGACTTCGAACTGGAGCTGTCCAGGCCCGGCAAAACCGAAGATGAAGTCGCATTTCTCACTGGAAAACGCATTACTCATATCATCTGTCGCAATTCCGGTGGCTCTGCATCCTACACCAAGATCAAGGCGGCACGTGATCTCGGCGTCCCGATCATCATGATTGATCGCCCCGCTCGCCGTGAGGCGCATGTATTGCCGGATGTCGAAAGCGTATTGGCTTTTGTCGACGAGGCGATCAGTCTACCTTGACTTTGACCGAAGTGAATGTGTGTGATCCTTATGGTACAGGGCGGAATCACGAAAGGCTCCGGCAGACAAACCACGTCCAACAAAGATCATGGCAGTCCGGCTCAGACCTGAATCCTTCACCTTGCCAGCGATGTCTTCGAGTGTGCCATGGATGAACTGTTCGTCTGGCCAGCCCACCCGATAGGCAACAATTACCGGACAGTCGGCCCCGTAAAGTGGGCCGAGTTCTGTTTCGATATGTGCCAGGTTACGGATCGAAAGGTGGATGACCAACGTCGCTCCCGATTTACCCAGCGTTGCCAGATCCTCGCCCTCCGGCATGGACGAAGACTTCATCGAGGTGCGCGTCAGAATGATAGTCTGGCACACTTCGGGAACAGTCAGTTCCTTCTTCAAGGCCGCAGCGGCGGCAGCGAATGCCGGAACACCAGGCGTGACGTCGTAGTCGATGCCAAGAGCGTCCAGACGGCGCATCTGTTCTGCTACCGCACCATATATTGATGGATCGCCGGAGTGCACCCTGGCCACATCCTTGCCCTCCGCTTTCGCGCGTTCGTACTCTGCAACGATTTCGTCGAGTGTAAGCGATGAGGTATCTACGACCCGCGCGCCGTCGGGCACTTCCGCGACCATCTCCGCGGGGACCAGTGATCCTGCGTACAAGCATACAGGGCTGGACTGAATCAGCTTCAATCCGCGAACTGTGATGAGGTCGGCGGCTCCCGGGCCAGCTCCGATGAAATGAACCTTCATTGCTTATCTCTTCGTGATTGCCAGCGCTGCCGTTGCATGCGCCGACTTTGTTTTTCCGGCCACCAGAGATCCCCGCGGACCTGCAGCGGAAAGCGCCGCTGCTTCAGCAACACCGTGACATCCGACTAGCGCAAAGACCGCCTTCGAAGGATTGAGCAGACGCGGTGTCTGTTTTTCAAGAACTGCCGCGCTATAACAAACCAAAGGCAACGCAAGCTTTTCGGAAACTGCGATCATTGCCGGTTCATGCCGCCGCTGGTCGATTGAATAAATTCCCGTCAGGTCGCTTGCAGCAATCCCCGCATCGGTCAAAACTTTCGTGGCAAGCTTTAGCAATTCCAAGGGTTCGCATCCGCGTTCACAACCAAGGCCCAACGCATAAACCGGCTGTGCCATCAGTGTGGTTTATGCAGTTCTTCCGGCGTCACACCGAGGAGATCTGCCGTCTTGCGGATCAGGTTGGCTTCCTTCGCGTCCAGTTCGTCGTCGGCGTTGGCGATTGCTAAAAGATGGCGCAACAATTGAACTTTCCGGTCAAATGCCACGTCTGCAAAGGCAAGTGCCGCTTGGGAACTTGTCGTCTCGTAGCCGAAATCCTTCAGGTAGTCAGCCACCTCCGCAAACTCGTCAGGTGAAATTCCAAAATCATTCGCGGCAATGCGAATAATCGCCGCATATTCCTTCTTCTCGGTCTTGCCGTCTGCCAAGGCAACGTGCAGCAACAGGAGAAGCTCGGCCGTCAGGACCGGATCGTCGGCGACCTTCTGCACCGCACTCTTGGTTCCGAGATATGCACTAATTCGGTCAAAGATACTTTCGCTCATATTACCCCCAGCCTGTCCTCTTTGATTGTTCGCAGCACGGACAATGGAATTCAAGAGCGAAACGCTCGGGATTGCATGTCGATTCGTAAAATTAGAATTCGATGCCCCTTTGGGCTTTGATACCCGAGCGGAAGGGGTGTTTTATCATCTCCATCTCTGTAACCAGATCGGCAAACTCGATGAGTTCCTCCTTTGCGTTGCGCCCGGTAATGATAACATGCTTCATGTGCGGCTTCTGCCTCAGGACTTCGACGATCTCGTCGACGGGCAGATAATCGTACCGCAGCGCAATGTTTAGCTCATCGCATAGAACGAGTTCAGTCTCGTCATCCAATATCATTGCTTTCGCCTGTTCCCAGGCATTGCGCGCCATCGCAATATCGCGGGCACGGTCCTGCGTTTCCCAGGTGAATCCCTCGCCCATGGCGGAAATGGTCACCTGCTCCGGGAATTTCTCCAGAACCCACCGCTCGCCCGTATCCCATGATCCCTTGACGAATTGAACCACGCCAATCTTCATACCATGGCCCAGCGCCCGGAATACAACGCCGAACCCGGCTGTGGATTTTCCCTTGCCCTTGCCTGTGTTAACGATCACGAGACCCTTTTCGTCTGTCTTGGTAGCTAGAATCTTGTCGCGCACCGCCTTCTTCTTGCGCATTTTATCCGCGTGCCGCTCATTGATTTCCGCTTCGGTCAAATTCTGCAGTTTCTGTGACTTTTCAGCCATTTGGCCTCTCCTTCGGAATCATAAAATCAAGCAGCAAGCTTGCTGAGTTCATACCGCGCCGAATTCGAACGCGGCGTCCAGAAATCTCGCGCAACGGCTTCTTCCAGCTTTCCTGCAATGTCACGCAGCGCGTGCGGGTTTTTCTCCGCCAAAAAATTACGCACGTCCTCGTCTAGGAGGAACGCCTGATAGACAGCTTCGAAATGGTGATTGCCGACTGCACCCGTTGTCGCGGCGAAGGCAAAGAGATAGTCCACAGTTGCCGCCATTTCGAATGCACCTTTATAACCATGACGCATCACACCGGCGATCCATTTCGGATTCGTTACGCGCCCCCGCACGGTGCGAGCGATCTCTTCTTCAAGCGTACGGATGACTGGCTTTTCCGGACGCGAATGGTCATTGTGATAAATTGTTGGGCGCGTTCCGGAGAGCGTTTCAATCGCCGCCGACATTCCGCCCTCGAATTGATAGTAATCGTCGGAATCCAAGAGATCGTGCTCACGGTTGTCTTGGTTCTGGACCACTGCATTTACCGTGCGAAGTCGCTCTTCCAGCAAGCCGCGCTCGGCATTGCCCTCGATTCCCGCGCCATAGGCATAGCCACCCCATACAAGCCACGCTTCAGCGAGATCATCGCGCTTCGTCCAGTCGTTTTCGTCCATGAGTGCTTGCAATCCGGCACCATACGCTCCCGGCTTGGAGCCGAACACGCGGAATCCGGCCCTCTGCTTGGCCAGCTTCTCGCCGGTGCCTTCCGCAATGAGCCGCGCTTGTTCAATGCGCATGCGTGCGGCAATAGGGTTATCCTGCTCATCCTCTTCGAGTTCACCAACAGATCGCACGGCCGTATCGAACAGCGCGATCTGATCCGGAAACGCATCGCGGAAGAAGCCTGAAATGCGCAACGTTACGTCGACGCGCGGGCGACCCAGCATTGCCGTTGATATTATTTCGTACCCGGTGACCCGGCGTGATGCCATGTCCCACACTGGTTTGACGCCGATCAGCGCCAGCGCCTGTGCAATATCGTCGCCGCCCGTTCGCATGTTGGACGTACCCCAGGCAGTGAGACCGAATGACGTCGGCCACTCTCCATGGTCCTGCGTGTAGCGGCGGATCAGAAGCTCGGCGGATTTCTGGCCGAGTTCCCAGGCAGCAGGCGTCGGAACAGCGCGCGTATCGACGGAAAAGAAGTTGCGCCCGGTCGGCAGCACGTCCGGCCTGCCGCGCGTCGGCGCACCCGAAGGACCCGGCGCAACGAAACGACCATCCAAGGCAGTGAGAAAAGCATTCATCTCGGCATCACCGCACATGGCAACGGCGGGCTGCAGACTAGATCGGATGCCCGCCAGGACCATGGCCGTGGCGAACCAGCCTTCGGGGCAATCGATCTCCCCGGCAACAAGTTTTGCCGCCAGTAGCTCGACGCGCTCCACCGTATCGCCCGCGCTACGCCATGGATCATCCGAAATCGCTTGCAGGATATCAGGGCGCGGACTGAACCATGGTTTCGCCATCTCGCAATCAAGCGGATCGAACCCCTCGAGCCCCAGGTCAAGCGCGATGGCTCGCTGCAGGCTTTGATCGGCCCCATGTCCGGCTCCACGCGGCACGCGCGCCAGCGCCACCACAAGATCGGTCAGCAGGCGCCCTTCCGGCGAGCGCCCGAAAATGTGCAGGCCGTCGCGAATCTGCATTTCTTTAAGATCGCACAGATAGGCGTCGAGCTTTTGCAAGGCGAGGTCATCAGCATCATGGTCATGAATACCTGCATCGCTGTCGAGCCCGATGTCTCTCACAAGATCGAGGATTTGAATCTTCAACCGCGCGAGGCGACGCGGATCGACACCTGACGCCTCATAATATTCATCCACGAGCGCCTCAAGATCCTTCAGCGGACCATAGCTCTCGGCGCGAGTCAGCGGTGGCGTCAGGTGATCGATAATGACTGCGGATGAACGCCGCTTTGCCTGCGTGCCTTCGCCCGGATCATTGACGATGAACGGATAGATGTGCGGTAGCGGCCCAAGCACGGCTTCCGGATAGCAGTTTTCCGAAAGCGCCAGCGATTTGCCCGGCAGCCATTCAAGATTACCGTGCTTGCCGACATGCACAATGGCATGAGCATCATAGACTTCACGGAGATAGGCATAAAAAGCGAGGTATCCGTGCGACGGCACGAGACCCGGTGAATGGTATGTCTCTTTCGGATCGATGTTGTAGCCTCGCGCTGGCTGAATGCCGACCAGCGTCCCGCCAAATCGCGCCAGCGGCAAAGCGAACGTCTCAGCCTGCTTCATGAAGTACGGGTCCGCGTCAGGTTCGCCCCAGCGCGATACGACCGCCGCTTGAATCATCTGCGGAAGTTTCTCGAAGAAGCTCCTGTATTGATTCAAGGAAATGGTTTCGCGTATTTCCCGTCCATCGCTCGCAGCGTTTGTCGGCCCCGCCATCAGATGGTTGATCAGTGCGTCGCCATGTGCGGGAACGTCAGCAACTGGATAGCCCTTTTCACGCATGGAGTTCAGTATCTGCCAGGTGCCTGCTGGTGTATCCAGCCCTACGCCGTTACCCAGCCTGCCATCACGGTTGGGATAATTCGCCATGATGAGAACGATGCGCCGTGCCGTCGACTTTGCTTCACGAAGTCGCGCCCAGTTCGCTGCCAGCGCCGCCACGAACTCAACGCGATCGGCCAAGGGTTCATGCGTGACGATATTAGCCTCCACCGCCTCGTCGTAGCGGCGTGCTGATTTGAACGAAACGGCCCGCGATAGCACCCGGCCGTCTACCTCGGGCAGTGCCACATTCATTGCCAGATCGCGTGCAGAAAGACCTTGATCTGAGTCGCGCCACTGCTCGGCGGTCGATCCGGAAAAAATTACCTGCAACACGATCGCCCCATCATGCTCAAGCACGGTGGCTTTGCGCGCGGCACCCGGCGCGGAAACCGCAAACCCGGTTGCATTGAGGACGACACAAGGCCGGGCATCACCGAATATGTCCTCCAATGTTGCCACTGATACGGGGTCTTTCAAGCTGGAGACGAACACCGGCAAGGGATTGAGGCCCTTGGCTCTCAGCGCATCGACCAGAGCTTCGACAGGCTGTGTCTGGCCGCTTTGTACCAGCGCGCGATAAAAACAGATCGCAACAACTGACGATCCCTCGTTCCAAAATCCCCGCACCTCCTCAAGCGAAGGCACTGCAATATCGGGCCACCACAACCCTGCTTTTAAAAGCGGCGCGGCTTCTGGCGGCTTGTCCTCGCCGTCGATCAGCGCGTAGCAATAATCCAGAAACCGCGAGGCATTTTGCGGCCCGCCCTCAAGCAGATAGTGCCAGAGCGCATCCCGATCCTGCCGCGAAACCGTGGAAAACCGGTCCAGCCCCGGGTCCGGTTTATCGTCACCTGGCAGCACCGCTAGTTGTATCTTGTGGTTGATGGCGCACGCATGCAGCGCTTCCAGCCCATAAGGCCAGTAGCTTTCGCCGCCGATAATCCGCACCACAATAAGCTTGGCATGACGCGCCGTACGCTCGACATAGGCATCGACTGACATGGGATGCGCCAACGCCATCATATTGGCGAGGCGCAACGAGTGGGCATCGCTCTGTCGCCGGGCAGAAGCCAGGCTTGCCAGTTCCGTATCGGCAGCGGAAAGAAAAAGCACATCTCCCGGCGTCTGGCCGAGGTCTATAGCCTCGGTGCCCTCAGCGATCGTGCCTTTCTGGGCAAGCAGGAGATGCATTCAGTTTCCTATCAGGCCGCGGCAGCGTTCATTGCGGTTGAGATGGCCGCCGCATCGATATCGTGCAAACCAATCACGACGAGCCGCGTCTGACGCTCTTCGTCGGGGTTCCAGCTTCGGTCGAAATAATGCTCGATACGCGAGCCAACGGCCTGAATCACAAGACGCATGGGCTTGCCGGGAACATCGACGAAGCCCTTGAGCCGCAGGACGTCGTGATCAGCAATCACTGCTTTGAGCTTTTCAACGAATGATTTCGGCTCGGCCACCGGGCCAAGTCCCACGACAAAGCTCTCGAACTCGTCGTGGTCGTGCTCCTCACCGGCCGCATGTTCCATTTCATGGTGCGATTGACGGTTGGCAATGTCTTCCTCGGTGCCGATGCCGAGCCCGAGTAGCAGTTCGTTGCTGAGCTTGCCGTAACTTGCCGCAACGATGTTGAGTGGGCGTAATGACCGGCTTTGGACGTCGCTTTTCACATTGTCGAGTTGATTCCCGCTAATCAGGTCAGTCTTGTTCAGCACAATCAGATCAGCAGCGCGAATCTGGTCTTCGAACAGCTCTTCCAACGGACTGTCATGATCAAGCGATTCGTCCTGCTCGCGTTGCGCATCCACTTTGTCATGGTCATCGGCAAAACGCCCTTCTGAAACAGCCGCCGCATCGATGACCGTAACCACTCCATCGACCGTTACCTGCGTCTTGATCTCGGGCCAGTTGAAAGCCGCGACTAGCGGCTGCGGCAACGCGAGGCCCGACGTTTCAATTACGATATGATCGAAACGGTCCGGCCGATCCAGAAGCTTGGTCATGGTTGGGATGAAATCGTCGGCCACAGTGCAACAGATGCAGCCATTGTTCAGCTCGATCATATCCTCGTCGCGGCAGGCTTCAATGCCGCAGCCCTTAAGCAGATTGCCGTCGACGCCGAGATCGCCAAATTCGTTGATGATCAGCGCAATACGCTTGCCATTCGCGTTTTCGAGCAGGTTGCGGATCATCGTCGTCTTGCCCGAACCGAGAAAGCCGGTAATGACGGTAGCCGGAATCTTTTGGCCCTGCATGATGTTATCCCTTCATTTTGATCGGCAGCCCTGCTGCCACGAAATAAACTGTTGCCGCAGCCGCTGCCACACCTTGATGAAGCCGGCCCGCGTGGTCGCGAAACGCGCGAGCCATGCGGTTTTCCGGCACAATGCCAAGGCCAACCTCATTTGAGACCAGCACCACGGCGCCCTTCATCTCTATCATCGCAGCCAAAAGCCGCGCTGTTTCAGTTTCGATATCCCGCTCCGCCATCATCAGGTTCGTGAGCCACAGCGTCAGGCAATCGACAAGAACCGCTTTTGTGTCAGAGCATTCTTTCTGCAATGCGCCGACTAGATCGAGCGGTTCCTCGATGGTTGTCCATTTCGCGCCGCGACGCTCCTTATGCTGGGCAATGCGCGCTGACATTTCGTTGTCCCACGCCCTGCCGGTGGCGAGGTAGACCGCATCCATTGCCGACGCTTCGATCAAACCCTCGGCAAAGGCGGATTTACCGGAGCGCGCGCCGCCAAGAACAAATGTTGCGCCGCGTCGTTCCAGTTGCATCAGGCATCAAGCTCCGATTGCGCATACTGCTGAATGGCCCAGCCCAGCGCCGTCCCCAGCACGATCCAAAAGAACAGGTTGGTCGCGAGCGTCGACACTGCAAATTCGGAAGCCAGCGTCGCCGGCACGGCGGAGTTCAAATTCTGCGCTTGTGGCGCACCATAGACATGCGGCGCAACGATCAGCAAAACACCCGCAATTCTCGCCCATATCTCATTTCGAAGCACGATGAGATAAACACCGCCTGCTGACAACACCACTGTGACCAACCACCAGGCCTGCCTTGCAGCCAAGTCGGCCGCAGGCATTGCCGGCAATTCCGGGGCAAGGCTGAAGGCGGGCGCAAGATTGAAAATGAAGAACCCGGCAAGGCCCCAATAGATGCCGTTCTGCAGCGTGATCCTACGGCCAAGGAAAAGAGCAGCAGCGCCTGTCATGAGCGCAAAGCCGGCACCTGCGACGAGGTTGATCAGCAGTGTATTACCGAGACGCCCGAAGGGAAGTGCCGGGCTGGCCTCCTCCTCGTGCTCATGCGGCACTGCGGCGGCAGCAGCGTCATGGCTGTGCTCATGTCCTCCTGCATTTTCATATTCTTCCGCGTGGAGGATAAGCGGTACGGTCCGCACGTACATGGCCGGGGTCAACAGAATACCGGCAAACAATCCAGCCACGATCGTGGCCAAAAGATACCTAACCAACATGGAACTCACTCCCGATCCCTAAAACGAGACGCCGGGCACCCAACCAGGTCCCGGACCAAACAATTGTAATTTTTCTATGCGAAAGAGCGCTTGGCTGAATCGTATATTCAGCTAGTGAAAAATCTCAATGGCAGGGAAATCCATATGAATGGCGGGTGTCATGGGCTGTGTCATGCATCGTTTCGGAATGCGAAAGACCGACGCCATAAACGATGAAGGCGCCAAGCATGAGCGAAAAAACCGCTGTCGTCAGACGCGAAGCGAGCGGGAGAGAAATCGTAGTCGAAGTACGTGCAGCAGCCATAACAACCTCCGTGCAGGGCCAGAAGGGACAATCCCCTTCGGTTTTGGGCACAATTGCCCTATGACTGGCAGGTCTCCTGGCTCGCGGGTCACAAGATCAATGCCGCCTTCCCGGTTCCCCAGTGGCTGCCGTCAGCTTTCGCCTCCGGCTCAGACATTGACCCTCACCGCTCTACAGTCGCGGGGTCGGCTGCGGTTAGGCTGCCCTGATGGGTACGGCCGTCGCATTCCCTTTTGATCCCTTGGCCTTTGGCCGATATCGGGAACCAATCATGATTGACGTTATTCATCCGACGTCAGGAAATGTCAAACGAAACTGTGACGCCGACCAGGTCTCGGCTTCACCGTCGCGCGCCCATCCCCAACAGCGCTTCAATATTCAGCTCTTCCGCCAGCTGCGCTGCGATCGAATCCAGCGCCGCATCGACCCCCCCGTGATAGTCCAGCGCATCGGCTTCGACGCCCATCGAGTTTAGCAAGGCCGCGCGGAAAGCATCGTCGCCAAACAGACCATGCATATAAGTGCCGAAAATCTTGCCGTCCGCCGAGATTGCGCCATCGTCAACTCCATTGATACGCACGGCGGGGCGTTCACAATCCGGTCCCGTCGTATGTCCCAGATGTATCTCGTATCCCTTCAAGGATAGATCGAATTGCAATGAATGTGCCTCGACATTGCGAACGGTTTTTCCCGGTTTCATTACGGTATCGATATCGAGATAGCCTAGGCCGTCTATCTCTGTCAGGCTCCCTTCAATTCCATCGGGATCGCGCACCGAGCGCCCCAGCATCTGATAACCTCCACAGATTCCGATGATATGACCGCCCCGCCGCCTGTGCATATCCAAGTCGCGGTCCCAACCATTTTCGCGGAAGCGCAAAAGATCGCTGATCGTCGACTTCGAGCCCGGAATGATCACCAGGCCGGCATCGGCGGGCAGACGCTCGCCACTGCGCACCATGACCAATTCCACCTGCGGCTCGGCCATCAGCGGGTCGAAATCATCAAAGTTTGCAATCCGGTCCAGTATAGGCACGGCAATTTTCAATGCCCTCCGCCGCTGGCCCTTGACGAGCCGCTCCAGAGCAACCGAGTCTTCGGCAGGCAATCTGGAAGCATCCTTTAGCCACGGAACGACACCATACGACGGCCAACCGGTGAACTTGGTTATAGATTTCAAGCCATCATCGAAGAGCGAAATATCGCCGCGAAACTTGTTGATGATGAAGCCTATGATCATGTCGCGATCCTCCGGCTCCAGAATGGCATGAGTGCCAACAATCGACGCTATGACACCGCCCCGGTCTATGTCTCCGACCAGAACTACGGGGACGCCGGCTTTCCTGGCGAAGCCCATATTGGCGATGTCACCCGCACGCAGGTTGATTTCCGCCGGCGAGCCTGCGCCTTCAACGATGACCAGATCGGCGCCATTGCATACGATATCCCACGACTCCATCACAGCATCGAGGAGTTGCTCCTTAAGCTTTTGATAGTCGCGCCCCCTCGCCTGCCCCCAGACCTTGCCCTGCACGATGATCTGACTGCCGGTTTCCGACTGCGGTTTCAAAAGTACCGGGTTCATATGCACGGACGACGGAATGCGACATGCGAGCGCCTGTAGCCACTGGGCACGTCCGATCTCGCCTCCATCGTCGCTAACCGCAGCATTGTTGGACATATTTTGTGGTTTGAAAGGTCGTACTTCCAATCCGCGATTGCGTGCCAGGCGGCAAAGTCCGGCTACCAGCACGGATTTCCCAACATCTGAGCCTGTTCCCTGCAACATGATTGCGCGCGTCATGGGCTGGTGTTAGCGGATATGTCTTTCTCTTCCAAGCCCCACCGGAGGCGTTGCGCACCCTGGTGCTTGAGATAGAGTGGCGGGTGATAAGAATATCGGGAGGTTAGCATGGACACGCTCGTGGATTCGGCGTCGGGCCGGTTCGAACTCAATGAAGAGCAGCTGGCGATCCAGGAGTTGGCGAGCGCGTTTGCTGCCGATCGGGTTGCGCCCAATGCACTGATCTGGGATCGCGAGAAGTTCTTTCCAGCTGACGTAATTCGCGAGACCGGTCCGCTTGGTCTGGGCGGCATCTATGTGCGCGAAGACGTGGGCGGCTCGGGGCTGAAGAGGCTGGATGCAGTCCTGATTTTCGAGGCCCTCTCGGCGGCGTGTCCCGCATTCTCCGCATTCATCTCGATCCACAACATGGGAACGTGGATGATCGACCTTTTCGGCAATGAGGAGCAGCGCCGTCGCTTCGTACCGAGGCTGACAGCTATGGAATGGCTCGCAAGCTATTGCCTGACCGAACCAAATTCGGGCTCCGATGCCGCGGCGCTGAAAACACGAGCAGTGCGCGACGGCAACGAATATGTGCTCAACGGCGCCAAGCAGTTCATTTCAGGTGCCGGCGACTCTGATATTTACGTGACTATGGTCAGAACCGGCGAGGATGGGCCCAAGGGCATTTCCGCGCTTGTGATTCCGAAGGACGCGCCCGGCCTGTCGTTCGGCGCCAACGAATTCAAGATGGGCTGGAACGCCCAGTCCACGAGGCAAGTCATCTTCGATAATTGCAGGGTTCCGGTTGAGAACAGGCTTGGCGACGAAGGCGACGGATTCAGGATCGCCATGGGTGGTCTCGACGGCGGCCGACTTAATATTGCGGCCTGCTCACTCGGGGGCGCGCAGTCGGCGCTCGACAAGGCCGTGGCTTATGCCGCCGAGCGCCGTGCCTTCGGCAAGGCAATCAACCAGTTCCAGGCGTTGCAGTTCAAGCTTGCGGATATGGAGACCGAACTTTCCGCCGCACGCATGCTGCTCTACTCCGCTGCGTCCAAGCTTGATTGCAAGGCTCATGACGCGTCGAAATGGTCTGCTATGGCCAAGCGCTTTGTAACCGACGTGGGCTTCGATGTCGCCAACGACGCTTTGCAGATTCATGGCGGCTATGGCTATCTGCACGATTATGGCATCGAGAAGATAGTGCGAGACCTGCGCGTTCACCAGATACTGGAAGGTACGAACGAAATAATGCGGGTCATCATCGCCAGGCATATGATTGGCAACTGAAACTAATTTATCAGGAGGAACGCCGCGATGACGACAATCGCCTTTATCGGTCTCGGCCATATGGGAAATCCCATGGCAGCCAATCTAGTCAGGGCCGGACACAAAGTGCTCGGCGTTGATCTTCTGCCCGAAAATCTTGAAACTGCTCGAGCCAACGGCGTCGAGGTGAAGGACAGTGCAGAAGCGGCGGTCGCTGATGCCGGCATTGTCATCACAATGCTGCCTGCCGGAAAGCACGTGTTGTCGGTCTATGAATCGATTGCAGCGAGTGCTCGAAAAGGAGCGCTTTTCATCGATTCGTCGACGATCGATGTAGCCTCGGCACGAAAAGCTCACGAAATCGCTCAGGCGAATGGTTTGCTCTCCGTCGATGCGCCGGTTTCGGGCGGCATTGGCGGGGCGGCGGCAGGAACACTCACCTTCATGGTCGGAGGTAGCGCGGAGGCATTCACCAAGGCGGAACCCATTCTTGATCCCATGGCGGGTCGCATCGTTCATTGCGGTGAGCCCGGCAATGGCCAAGCCGCCAAGATTTGCAATAATATGATTCTCGGCATCTCCATGATCGGCGTAAGCGAAGCCTTCACACTCGCGGAGAAGCTTGGCCTGTCGCACCAGGCGCTTTTCGACGTAGCCTCGACCTCGTCCGGACAATGCTGGTCCCTGACAACATATTGCCCGGTACCTGGCCCGGTTGCAGCTTCTCCCGCCAATAATGCCTATAAGCCAGGTTTCGCCGCAGCGCTGATGTTGAAGGACCTTGAATTATCGCAGGAAGCTGCAAGAAGTGTAGGTGCAGCGACCCCGCTCGGCGCCCACGCCAAAGACCTCTATGAGGCGTTCGGTGCCGCTGGCAACGAAGGTACTGATTTTTCGGGGATCATCAATTTCTTGCGGGATTCGAGGCGCGAAAACTGAACCTGGAGCAACTTCATAAAAGACCTGCAATTCACGTTTGCTTAAGCTCTTGCTAACCTCGCAGTAACGATATCCGGATAAAACTCTAGGGGGTGAGCAGACTGCTCACCTGCTCCGGATCAGGTACTGCGTACCGGAGCTGAATCTAATCCCATTCAATTGCGAAGACGCGCTGTCAATTCCGGACGGCCCGCATGGTACTTATCAACGCCAGACTTCTTGACGCAAAGAAAAACCGCCGCCTGAAAAGGCAGCGGTTGCGAAATCGATTGCCACGTCAGCCGGCCGAACGCGTCCATATGAAAGACACAGCCGACGCAATGCCGCTCTTGACGTTGTTCGACGGCGCATTGCGCTTTTCGGTGGCATTCCACGAAATATGAACGCGATTGTTGCGGTTGAAAATATAGAGCATTTCTGCACCTCGAAGAGAAACCTGTTGCTGCCCTCCAAATGCGCTTCTTGCCTAAAGTTTGATCAAGAAAATTCGCCACAGCATGTCGCATTTGCGGTATTGCCACCAGCAATTTTGCATAACACCCATATTGGAAATGCTTACCTGCCTTGGATATCTTAGGCGCTTGCCGTGAACTGACCCTATGACGCTAACGGAAACGCCCATCGCCTTGGGCGGCAAGCGTCTCGCAGGGAAGCGAAACCGCGGTTATCAATTGAATTGCTCATGGACTAAAGCGTTGATCTTTTGTCTCTTCGTTTGTTACGATGGCTTTATGGGCAAGGAAAGGATTGAGGCACCGCATTCATTCTCCCGGCGTCGTTATATCGACAGGCCTTGTCGCGATGCACCGCATTTATTCAAAGAAAGCATTGCATTCTGCCGGGATAAGGATGCCAAATGGCACATAAGCGAACGACTGGGTAGGACAGTACCAAGTTAGAATTCGTATTTGGGTGAACTGTCAAAGAGTGGGAGTTAAAGAACATGAAGAAGCTACTCGCTTCAACTATATTGGCCGCTGGCCTTTTCGGTTATGCCGGATCGGCTTCGGCCGCAGACTGTGGAACTGTTACAATCGCCAACATGAACTGGCCGTCGGCCGAGGCTTTGGCGAATTTGGACAAGCTTATCCTCACGGAAGGCTATGGCTGTGACGCAGAACTGGTCGCTGGCGACACAGTTCCGACCTTTACATCCATGATCGAAAAAGGGCAGCCGGACATCGCTCCGGAGGGTTGGCTTAACACTGTACGCGATCAGCTTGAAAAAGCAGTCAACGAAGGCAAGCTCGTCTATGCGGCCCCTGCGATCACCGAAGGCGGCACAGAAAGCTGGTGGATACCAAAATACTTTGCTGATGAGCATCCCGACATCAAGACCATAGCAGATGCCATGAAGCATCCGGAACTGTTTCCCGCTCCTGAAGACCCCAAGAAAGGCGCAGTCTACAACTGCCCGTCTGGCTGGGCGTGCCAAATCACGACCACCAACTTCTACAAGGCCTATGGCGGCGACAAAAACGGCTTTACTCTTGTCGATACAGGTTCGGCAGCCGGTCTCGATGGCTCGATCGCCAAGGCTTACGAGCGCAAGGAACCATGGCTGGGCTATTATTGGGGACCGACTGCGATCCTCGGCAAATACCCCATGGTCAAACTCGACAATGGCGTACCGTTCGACGAAGCTGAATGGAAACGATGCACCGTCGTTGCCGACTGCCCGGATCCTAAGCCAAATGGTTGGGCAAAGTCCGATATTTACACGGTTGTTACCAAGAAATTTGCTGACTCCTCTGGCCCGGCGTTCGACTATCTGAAAAAGCGGCAACTCTCGACTGAAGAGTTCAACAAGTTGCTCGCCTGGATGGTCGACAATCAGGCGACGGGCGAAGATGGCGCCAAATATTACCTCAAGAACAATGAAGCCGCTTGGACAAAGTGGGTTTCTCCGGAAGCCGCAGAAAAAGTCAAGGCAGCCGTACAATAAGTGTCGGATACGGCGAAGCTCGGCTTCGCCGTATCTCACTTTTGATAGGTTGAACGCCCATCATGTTCAACCGCTTCAGTCATTCAAGAGCGTCGCGCCTGGATGATCATGGAAGGGGCATCGATAAATGGAATGGTTTTACTCGTTTCCAAATATGAACGACGAGACGTTGCGCAACCTGAAAAAGGCGATGGATGAGGGTTTCAAGGCTTTCACCCGTCAATACGGCGATGTCATCGAGTCGTTTTTTCAGCCCCTGCAATATTTCCTCATTCAAGCAGAACGCTTTATGACGACAACCCCATGGCCAGTGATGATCGTACTCATTGGCGGGATTGCATGGATTGCCAGTCGCAATTGGAAGATCGTGGGCGGGACTATCCTGACCCTCCTCCTGATCGGTTATTTCGATATGTGGAGCGATGCCA
>NZ_PGGN01000001.1 GCF_003010935.1 Phyllobacterium endophyticum | reverse complement strand
ACGATAACATCATCCTTCAAGGTCGAAACGTCGCCCTGGACAGTGGAAACGTCTCCCTTGAGGGTCGAGACGTCTCCTCTCACCACGATAACATCATCCTTCAAGGTCGAAACGTCGCCCTGGACAGTGGAAACGTCTCCCTTGAGGGTCGAGACGTCTCCTCTCACAACGATAACATCATCCTTCAAGGTCGAAACGTCGCCCTGGACAGTGGAAACGTCTCCCTTGAGGGTCGAGACGTCTCCTCTCACAACGATAACATCATCCTTCAAGGTCGAAACGTCGCCCTGGACAGTGGAAACGTCTCCCTTGAGGGTCGAGACGTCTCCTCTCACAACGATAACATCATCCTTCAAGGTCGAAACGTCGCCCTGGACAGTGGAAACGTCTCCCTTGAGGGTCGAGACGTCTCCTCTCACAACGATAACATCATCCTTCAAGGTCGAAACGTCGCCCTGGACAGTGGAAACGTCTCCCTTGAGGGTCGAGACGTCTCCTCTCACCACGATAACATCATCCTTCAAGGTCGAAACGTCGCCCTGGACAGTGGAAACGTCTCCCTTGAGGGTCGAGACGTCTCCTCTCACCACGATAACATCATCCTTCAAGGTCGAAACGTCGCCCCGGACGGTGGAAACATCTCCCTTGAGGATCGAGACGTCTCCTCTCACAACGGAAACATCGACTTTCAAAGTCGAGACGTCGCTCTGTACGGTCGACACGTCTCCCTTCAAGCCTGAGATTCCGCTGAGGATGGCCTCCAGCTTGCCGTCCATCTTCTCAAAAGTTCTCTCCAAGAATGCGACGCGCTGTTCCATAGGATCAAAGGTGCCACTTCCGCCACCGGACTTCAAGGTTTCTCTGGCTCGCCGCGCTTCGTTCAGGTCGAGTCTGGACTTTGTCATTTTCGCAGGTTTCAGCCATTGCCCTTGAGCCTGGCATTGCAAAGCTTGTAATAGCCGCCGCCTTTTTCAATCCAGCGCATGCCGCCAAGCGTTTTTGCTGCCTTGTTGACATGGTATTGCGCCACGCAGGTATGCATGCGTGCCCGAGAAGGCTTTTCGTTAGCGAATTTAGCGGCGATCGATGTCGGGAAAGTCGTTTGCGAGGAACCGGTCTTGACCTCGGGCTCAGCTTGTCTGACCTCCGTTTGCGGTTTCGCATCGACAGCCTTGGCTTTTTTAGCGTCTTCGGGACTAGAGAAAGCGGATGCATCTCCTGCGGCAGCCGGGTCCGTACATTTCGTTTTGCGGAACTCGCTCCATGAAATCCCTTCTGCTTCGCCGGCACCTTGTGCCGCTTTATATTTGATGCTGCATTCTTTCATGCTCAAGGCGCTCGCAGGCGAGACAATGAAGAAGGAGAATAGGGCAAATGCGAGCATGGGAAGTGTCTGGTGGGAGAATGATTTGTGGGTCATGAAATCAGTCCTGAAACAATGATAAAATTGCCTGTAATAGCTGACCCTACATGCATCCCTTCGCCGCCTCTATCCATACCTTCGTCTAGCAACAGCACCCTTGAATTAATTGAACGTTCGTTTTATTATCTGGCCATGGCACGCACGACCGGATCAGATGGAGAAAGAACACGCAGCGCAATCGACACGGCGGCCAAGCGTCTGATTGCCCGCGTCGGCTATGAGGCGATGTCGATGCGACAGCTCGCTGATGAGGTGGGCGTGCAGTCCGCTGCTTTCTATCGCTATTACCCCAACAAACAGGAACTGCTGTTTTCGGTCATGCGCAACCACATGGATTGTGTACTGAGCGCCTGGGACGCCGAGAACGGGAAAGGCCAGACAGCGCTCAAGAGGCTTTCCACCTTTATTCGCTTCCACATTCGCTTTCATGTGGAGCGCCGCGACGACGTGCACATAGCTAATATGGAGTTACGCAGCCTCAATCCAGAAAACCGGGCAATTATCGTCGAACTGCGCGCGCGATACGAGAACAGTCTTCGCGATATACTCGACGATGGCGTGGATGCCCGCGAGTTTGCGATCGATGATATCGCGCTCACAACGCGGGCCATTATCGCGATGATCACAGGCGTGACAGCGTGGTTCAAACCTGGCGATCGCCTCAGCGTGGATCAAGTCGCCGAAAAATATGTGTCGATGGGACTGCGCCTTGTTGGTGCCAAGAACATCGCGACAACTAAAGCGGGAGGACAAAATGTATCAGTCGGGCCTAAAATTCGGACTCTCTGAGGAGATCGAGGCACTGCGCGAAACGGTGCATCGCTTTGCACAGTCAAACATTGCGCCTCTGGCAGCAGAGACGGACAGGAACAATCAATTCCCCGTGCATCTCTGGCAAGAAATGGGAGCGCTCGGCCTGCTCGGCATGACCGCCGACCCCGAATATGGCGGCTCCGGCCTCGGCTATTTGGCTCACGCTATCGCCATGGAAGAAATATCGCGCGCGTCGGCGTCGATCGGCCTGTCCTACGGCGCGCACTCCAACCTGTGCGTCAACCAGATCAACCGCTGGGGTACCGACGAGCAAAAGACCAGATATCTGCCAAGGCTCTGCTCCGGCGAACATATCGGTGCACTGGCCATGTCGGAACCGGGCGCCGGTTCGGACGTGGTGTCAATGAAGCTGCGGGCCGACAAGAAAAACGACCGCTATGTGCTTAACGGCAACAAGATGTGGATCACCAATGGACCCGATGCCAGCACGCTCGTCGTCTATGCGAAGACGGACCCAGCAGCCGGATCGCGCGGCATGACGGCATTTCTCATCGAAAAGGACTTCAAGGGTTTCACTACCGCGCAGAAACTCGACAAGCTTGGCATGCGCGGCTCGAATACCTGTGAGCTCGTGTTCGAAGACTGCGAAGTACCGTTCGAAAACGTACTTGGCGAAGAGGGCCAGGGCGTCAAGATCCTCATGTCCGGTCTCGATTATGAGCGCGTGGTCCTGGCGGGCGGGCCACTTGGCATCATGGCCGCATGTCTTGACGTGGTCGTGCCATATGTGCATGAGCGCAAGCAATTCGGACAGGCGATAGGCGAGTTCCAGCTGATGCAGGGCAAGCTTGCCGACATGTATACGACGATGAACGCCTCGCGTGCCTATGTCTATGCGGTCGCAGCGTCATGCGACCGGGGTGAGACCACGCGCAAGGACGCCGCCGGCTGTATCCTCTACGCGGCTGAAAAGGCCACATGGTGTGCGCTCGAGGCAATTCAGGCGCTGGGCGGCAATGGCTATATCAATGACTATCCAACAGGACGGCTCCTGCGCGACGCCAAGCTTTATGAAATCGGAGCGGGAACAAGTGAAATCAGGCGGATGCTCATCGGGCGCGAGATGTTTGCTGAGAGTTTGTGACGTAAAAGGGGATGAATGGCAAAGCCGCGATTTATTGCCATTTAATGAGCCTGTCTTGCTCTTGCCATTCGTGGGAATGGTTATGTTCTTACCGCGGACCAGGCTTGGGTAGGCCTGGAGCTCGGTTGCAATATCAAGTTGATCCGGCAGGAGACCGCATGACCCTGATTCAATCTCAGATCGATACTGCATCGGAAGTTTTTGCCGCCAATGCGCAGAGGATGCGCGGGCTGGTTGAAGATATCCGCGCCAAGGCGGAACTGGTCGTGAAAGGCGGCAGCGACGAGGCGCGTGCGCGGCACACTTCACGCGGCAAACTCCTGCCCCGAGAGAGGCTCGCGCAATTACTGGACCCGGGCTCGCCCTTTCTGGAGATCGGGCAATTCGCGGCATGGGGCATGTATGACGACAATATTTCGTCTGCCGGCATGATCGCGGGGATAGGCCGCGTATCGGGCAAGGAAGTGATGATTGTCATCAACGATGCCACGGTCAAGGGCGGCACCTATTTTCCACTTACCGTCAAGAAGCATTTGCGCGCGCAGGAAATTGCGAGCCAGAACAATCTGCCATGCATCTATCTCGTGGATAGCGGCGGGGCAAACCTTCCAAACCAGGACGAAGTGTTCCCGGACCGGGACCATTTTGGCCGAATATTCTACAATCAGGCCAATATGTCGGCGGCGGGTATCCCGCAGATTGCCGTCGTCATGGGGTCCTGCACGGCAGGCGGCGCCTATGTGCCGGCCATGTCCGAAGAGACAATCATGGTCAAAGGTCAGGCGACCATCTTTCTTGCCGGACCGCAACTGGTGAAGGCAGCCACGGGCGAAGAGGTTTCGGCCGAGGACTTGGGCGGCGCCGAGGTGCACACGCGGCAGTCCGGTGTTGCAGATCACTATGCGGCTGATGACGCCCATGCACTCGCCATTGCCCGCCGTATCGTTGCAAACCTGAATCGAAAGAAAGAGATAAGCCTTGATCTTCGCAAAGTGATTCCGCCGCTTTACGATCCACATGAACTCTACGGTGTGGTTCCTGCCGATATACGCCAGCCCTATGATGCGCGCGAGTTGATCGCGCGTATTGTCGATGGGTCGCAGTTCGATGAGTTCAAGCAGAACTACGGTACTACCCTGGTGACCGGCTTTGCCCATCTGTATGGAATACCGGTCGGCATCATTGCCAACAATGGCGTCCTGTTTTCCGAAAGTGCACTGAAGGGCACGCATTTCATCGAACTTTGCACGCAGCGCGGCATCCCTTTGATCTTCCTGCAGAACATCACCGGCTTCATGGTCGGACGTTCCTATGAGGCCGGGGGCATCGCAAAGGATGGTGCGAAACTCGTCACCGCCGTTGCGACTGCCCGCGTGCCAAAGGTAACGATGATCGTCGGTGGCTCCTATGGCGCAGGCAATTACGGGATGTGCGGCCGTGCTTTTTCACCCCGTTTCATGTGGATGTGGCCAAATGCGCGCATTTCCGTAATGGGCGGCGAACAAGCGGCCACTGTTCTGGCTCTCGTCAAACGTGAAGGCATCGAGCGCAAGGGCGGCGAATGGCCCGCGGCGGAAGAGGCCGCTTTTCGCGCGCCGATCCTGGAGAAATACGAGCGCGAGGGTCACCCTCTCTATTCGTCGGCGCGGCTCTGGGATGACGGCATCATCGATCCGGCGAGAAGCCGCGAAGTATTGGCGCTATCGCTCTCCGCCGCACTTAACGCTCCGGTGGAGGATACACGCTTTGGCATGTTCCGGATGTAGGAGACCGTATGCAAATACATAAGATGAACGTCTGATGCGATTTTGTTCGCTTGCGCTGCCCAGGGACCAGTAGGTCCGCTGCGTCCGGTTCTCGAAAACCTCACCAGCTGGCTCATCAGGCCGAATTTTCGAACGATCTCCAAGGAGTGAGTGATGACTAGAATGTTTTCAAGAATCCTGATTGCCAATCGCGGGGAAATCGCCTGCCGGGTTATTCGCACGGCGCAGCGCATGGGTATAGGCACCGTCGCCGTGTATTCCGATGCGGATGCGCATGCGTTGCATGTTGCCATGGCCGACGAGGCCGTCAATATCGGGCCGGCGCCGGTTACCGACAGTTACCTGCGTGCCGATCATATCATAGCGTCGGCGCTCAAGACCGGCGCTGAGGCTATCCATCCCGGATATGGCTTTCTTTCCGAAAATCCAGGTTTCGTCGATGCGGTTGTCAAGGCAGGGCTGGTCTTCATCGGCCCGTCGGCAGATTCGATCCGGGCCATGGGCCTCAAGGACGCAGCGAAGCGCCTGATGGAAAAGGCCGGCGTGCCCGTGGTTCCCGGCTATCACGGCGAAGCGCAGGAACTGGTGGTGCTTGCTTCGAAGGCGCGCGAGATCGGCTATCCGGTTCTCATCAAGGCACGCGCAGGCGGTGGCGGCAAAGGCATGCGCAAAGTGGACAATCCTGACGATTTCGCCGAGGCGCTGGGCAGCGCGCGGCGTGAGGCCAAGAGCGCCTTCGGCGATGACCGCGTGTTGGTGGAAAAATATATCTCCAAGCCCCGCCACATCGAGGTGCAGGTCTTTGGCGACAATCATGGCAATGTGGTGCATCTCTACGAGCGCGATTGTTCGCTGCAACGTCGGCATCAGAAGGTGATCGAGGAGGCCCCTGCCCCCGGGATTACCGAGGAAATGCGGGCGGCGATGACCAGTGCGGCAGTCAAGGCAGCGCAGGCGATAAACTATTCAGGCGCGGGAACGATAGAATTTATCGTCGATGCCACGGAAGGGCTTCAACCTGACCGCTTCTGGTTCATGGAAATGAATACGCGCTTGCAGGTGGAGCATCCGGTGACCGAGATGATTACCGGGCTCGACCTTGTAGAGTGGCAATTGCGTGTTGCGGCAGGCGAGAGGCTGCCGTTAGCCCAGGAGCACATCCCGCTGAACGGACATGCCATGGAGGTGCGGCTTTATGCGGAAGATCCAGCCAAAGGTTTTCTGCCGGCCATCGGCACGCTGCATCACCTGTCGTTTCCTACCGCCGTGCAGGAGGGCGACGTTCGCATCGAAACCGGTGTCCGGGCCGGCGATACGATCTCACCCTATTACGATCCAATGATCGCGAAAATTGTTGTGCATGGCGCCGATCGTTCGTTTGCGCTTGCTGCGATGGGAAGTGCGCTCAACCAGACCGAAATAGCCGGGACAACGACGAATGCGCCATTCCTCTCGGCGTTGATCGATCATCAAAGTTTTGCGACCGGCGACGTCGATACGGGTCTGATCGACCGCCAGCTAGCGCAATTGACTGTTCCCGCGACCATCCAGGCCGGCATGAAGGAACTTGCCATCCTCTCCGCCAGCGGATTGCTCAAGCGACCGGTCCACGGCGATCCGTGGACTGCCCTGCGCGGCTACGCCCATCATGGCGGGCTCGCTTATCCCGTGACCCTCGAAGAGGGCGGCCAAACCACCCGGTACGATGTCACTGTTCGAGAAGACGAGCGCTATGCGATTTTCGGGCCAGACTTTTCCGTCGAGGTCCGTGTACGGCACGATAGGCCCAACTGGCACATCACCGGTCGAAACATAAATTTGCGGGCGAAGATCGTGACTATACCCCATGGCATCGCAGTGCTGGCGGGTCGCACAGCAGCAGCCTTCAAAATTGCAGATCCCTTCCTGATGGCTGAGCAGGCGGGAAGCGCGGGCGACCGGCTTACTGCACCCATGCCGGGTCTGGTAAAATCGGTGCGGGCGGCAGCGGGCGATCTGGTCAGGAAAGGCCAGATATTGCTGGTGCTCGAGGCCATGAAAATGGAGCATTCCATCACCGCACCGCATGATGGGAAGATTGCCGAGATCGTCGCGGAAAACGCACAGGTGAAGGAGCAATCATCGCTGGTGCGGTTTGAGGAAGCACCTCTCAATACAACCACGAATTGAGAAGCAATGGTAACAAGCGCGTGCTAGTAATCGTTGCGGCGCTTGATCGATCGGGCGTCCACGTCGAAAACTTTTCCCTCCACTGTCAGAGAGATCGACCATGCCAACAAAATCCCTACAGACAATCAGGCGCGCGCCAACTGCCACTCCCACAGACCTTGGTGCCGATGCGACGCGTGACATTGCGCCTGCACTGAACGCGCTGCTCGCCGATACCTTTGCTTTGTATTTGAAGACGAAGAACTTTCACTGGCATATGAGCGGGCCGCACTTTCGCGATTTCCATCTGATGCTCGATGAACAGGCAGCGCAGATTTTTGCCATGACAGACGTTCTGGCTGAACGCGTGCGCAAAATTGGCGGCACGACGCTGAAGTCGATAGGACAGATTGCCGGGCAGCAGCGCATTGCGGATAACGATGCCAATTTCGTCACCCCGGAAGATATGCTGGCAGAGCTTCGCGACGATACGAAAAGCTTCATCGGCTATCTGCGCCAGGTCCACGAACTTTGCAGCGAGTACCGCGACAGCGCGACAACCAGCATCGTCGAGAACTACATCGACGAAGCCGAGCAAAGACACTGGTTTCTGTTTGAAGCAACGCGCGTGGGACCGGCGGCCGTCTGATACATTTGCGATTCAGCTCCAGCTGCAATGCAGCTGGAGTCAGTCATTGGCCTTGGCCGGCCGCATTTTCCTGCTTTGTCCATCGGAGATGAGCGCTTCGACCGCGGAAATGTTGAGGGCCAGTGCGGCAATCTTTTGGAGCGTATTGTTATCCGGAAACGTCCTGGATTTGGCGGACATGAGGATCAGCCTTTTCTGCGCATCCGCCAGTCTCGACAATAATTCCTCGAGATCGCCAAGCATATCTCCCTGGTCTTCATCAAGATTCATGCGTTCGCCCCAGACCATTACCCAATCGCATCGCCGCTCGCGCAGGATTCACGATGTTCTGCAAGTGCACGGATGCCATGAATACATCCCGTTCACTTGAGACCATCTCCCTATGCCTGCAAGCGAGCCTCTCGCCGCGCAGCGCCCGCATATTACCCGCTGCCTAAGCATACCTCCGGTTGCACGTCGGACGATATCGCGTTCTGATTGAGTTCACAATATCGGATTGTGGACGAGGCAAACTGTTAGTGGGATGTCATCCATTCGCGTGCCGCCCGCAAAGCCGAGGCGATGTCGGGCTTGGACATTGATTGGGCAACTTCCGCCCGCAGCTCCGCTGCCCGATCGCTGCCCTTGATAGCGGCGATGTTGAACCATTTGTGAGCTGCAACAAGATCGATGGGGCAGTCGCGACCGGTCGCATACATGATTCCCATTTCAAAGAGGATGTCTGTCTTCGCCGAACCACCGGCATGTCCACTATCTGAAATTTGAAGATCAAACCGCGCCATTTTACCCAACCCTTTGTTGAACCCGCATTGTTACTTGACAAAAGCCCTGTTAGACTTCCGAGAACCGTTCTGTTTGTTTATGAACGTGCTCTTCTGATGCTTTCGAGAATGCAGCAGAGGCTTGAAATTGCTGTTAAGGGGCATGATTAACTGAGACCAAACAAAATAAAAACAAGTCGTAAACTTTGGATTCCGTTAAATATAAGACTTCAGCAAGTACGGGGTTTTCCCAAAAATTCGGCTAAAATTCAAAGCCCGAAATTCAAGCATTCAGTAACCAACTTTCAGTTTCGTGAGCGAGTGACCACTGGAAACTTCTCACCTGATGGGCGTTCGGGAAGCCATTCTATGCGATGCGGCCAGCCAAACCTTTTAATGCAAGCCACTTGTTTTACGTTTACGTTTGCGTAAACTACGCAGGCATTAGCGACGTTTTGAGTATTTGGGAGGTAAGTATGAAGCACAAATTATTGCTGGCCTGCACAGGCCTTGTTCTTATGATGGGCCCTGCCGTGGCCGATGAGCCGATCGTTGGCTCGTGGAAGCGGCCCAACGGTACAATCATCCAGTATTCGTCCTGCGGGGCTGATGCCTATTGCGGCACAGTTTTGACTGGGGAATACAAGGGCAAGTCGATCGGCTCGATGTCGGGCAAGGACGGGACCTACAAGGGCACGGTCAACAAGCTCGATGAAGGCAAGACCTATAATGGCAAAGCAGTCGCCAGTGGCAGCAAACTGTCGCTCTCGGGTTGCGTTATGGGCGGATTGATCTGCAAGAGCGAGAGTCTGACGCGTCAGTAGCTTTCGCGTATGGGCTCGCCAGGTATGGATCGACAGGTGCCGGCGGACAGGCACCTGTCTCCAGTCTCCAGTCTCCAGTCTCCAGTCTCCAGTCTCCAGTCTCCAGTCTCCAAACAGCATCCCCTTGCCGCTTGGGCTGGCGCAACAAAAAGATCGTACGCGCTTGACTTGACCCGGCAGTCATTGTTATTTCACCATATGGTTATTTATCCTGTTAGTTGATTGTGGACCAGCTCGCGCCTGGTCGCAGCGGGAGGACACCGGTGAAAAAGACGTATCACGGAAGTTGCCATTGCGGCGCCGTCCGCTTCGAGGCAGATATCGATCTCGACAAGGGTACGAGCAAATGCAACTGCAGTTTTTGTTCGAAAACCCGCTTCTGGAAGGCGTTCGTCGAAGAAAATGACGTCCGGATGACCGACGGACAAGAAAATTTGACCGAATACCAGTTTGGCAGTTTGACGATCGTCCACTCGTTCTGCCGGACGTGCGGCATCAAACCTTTCGGACGTGGAGAAACGCCGGACCTCGGTGTTTTCTACGCAGTAAACCTCGCCTGCCTTGAGGATTTGGCGGTTGAGGACCTGCTGAGTGCGCCGCTTGAGTATCAGGATGGCAAACACGATTCGTGGGGCGAAACACCCTCAGAATTCAGGCATTTGTGAAAAAAGAAGCAATACCAGTTGGGCGTTTTGAAATATTCATGGCAGCTTATTCAGGCGTTTTAGACTAAGGTATAATTGCCTACTTCCATGCTTTGGCGTATCTATCAGCTTTCAGCGTGTAGTTGTTTCGAAATGCCAAATATTGCTACTCTTTATCCTGCATTGTTGAGCTAAGTAACTGTCACTTGCATGCTCCTCCCTCATGCAAAGCTGATCGAAAGACCGGGAGGCAAGAATAGATTGCAGGCCCCTTCTGCTTTATTCTCTGGTATATATCGCCCGCTTGGGCTCAGTAATGCAGGACCAAGGTGCCCGAACAGATCCTTCGCTGGTTACGGGCAAACAGGCAGTCATGGGTGTCCCTCCATGACTGCCTTTTTGTTTTTGTCTGATGTGATGGTGTGGGGATTTCGCGGTCTAGCGCGCCGTCTGACCGAACAGGATCTTCTTGGCTTCCTCATCGTCGGCAATGTTGCGACGTTCGGCCTTGCCGACTTCTACCCCGCGCTGAACGGCAGGCCGGGAACCGATCGCTTCGAACCAGCGCTTGAGATTGGGAAAGTCATTCAAGTCCTGACCTTGGTTGGCGTGTGAAATCGTCCAGCCGTAGGAAGCCATGTCGGCAATGGAGTAATCTCCTGCGAGATAGTCCCTGCTCTCGAGACGTCGGTTCATCACGCCATAAAGACGGTTTACCTCATTCGTGTAACGGTTGATGCCATACTCGATCTTCTCTGGCGCATATTGGCGGAAGTGGTGAGCCTGACCTGCCATTGGACCCAGACCGCCGACCTGCCAGAACAGCCATTCTTCAACCTGAACGCGCACACGTTCATCCTGCGGGTAGAACCTGCCGAACTTGCGGCCGAGATATTGCATGATCGCTCCCGATTCGAAGACCGAGATTGGTGTTCCGCCCGGACCTTCAGGATCGACTATGGCTGGCATGCGGTTGTTGGGGGCGATCTTGAGAAACGATGGCTCGAACTGGTCGCCCTTGCCGATATTGACGAGCTTCAAATCATACGGAACGCCCAGTTCCTCAAGCATGATGGAGATTTTCCAGCCATTGGGCGTCGGCCAGTAATGGAGTTCTATCGGCTTTGTCTGTGTTGTCATGTCAGTCTCCGGGAGAAATGAAAAGCTCATGGCAGAACATATGGTTCTGTCCGCCGATCACAAGTGCGGGAAATCAATTCTGGTTGAACGCGCGATGAATGAATGCATCAGCTTTCATTCAGCCCGGCTGCGGCAATATCGCGAAATAGCCCATTCACAAGGATCCGGGAACCGACCAGATGATACAGTCTACGGCAAATCTATCGCTGCTTTTTCTGCGGGCGCTGATATTCTCTGCCATCCTGGTTGGCCCGGTGGTGGCTTTTGCCGCAAGCTATGAAGGGCGCAATCCATCAAACGGCGGTATCGGACTTGTTCTCCTCGTCAGCCTGCAAAGAGTTTGACGTTTCCCTGCACTTCAACGGTCACGCGCTGGTCGTTCCACCCCGCCACTTCACGGCAAGGTCGAAAACCTCTCTGCTCCTTGTATCCGAATGAAAAGCCCCATACCATTCCGGGCTAAAATTGGTGTACGACCTAGAGCATGGACAAACGAATCGGAACCAGGAAGCCCGCCGCCATCAGCATGCCGGACCATGTCCAGGCGCGGGAATTTACAGACGCCAAGGCAGCCGTTCAGGCATTGGGCGCCCTATATGAACGCAACACCAAGTTTTTGCGCGACGCATTCGACATGGTGGCACGGGGCGAAGCCAGAGATGCGCTGCATTTTCGTGCCTTCTACCCGGAAGTGCGCCTTTCCACGTCGAGCTATGCCCAGATCGATTCACGCCTGGCATTCGGACATGTATCGGCTCCCGGCCAATATGCGGCAACGATCACACGTCCCGATCTTTTCGAGAGTTACCTCGAAGAGCAGATACGACTGCTGATCCGCAACCATGGCGGACCGGTAACGGTGCAGGAATCGACAACTCCGATTCCAATCCATTTTGCTTTTCTCGAGGGCACGCATGTGGATTCGTCGATCGCCGACGCCTTCACCCGTCCGTTGCGAGACTTGTTCGACGTGCCGGATCTTGCGGCGACCGACGACCGTATCGTCAATGGAGAATATGAGAACGACGATCTCGACAGTATCATGCCGCTTTCGCCCTTTACGGCGCAGCGCGTGGATTATTCCCTGCACCGGCTCTCGCACTATACGGCAACGCGGCCCGTGCATTTCCAGAACTATGTGCTCTTCACCAATTATCAGTTTTACATCGACGAGTTCTGCGCCTTGGCTCGTGGCCTGATGGCGAAAGGTGGCAGCAGCTATGAACGCTTCATCGAACCCGGCAATCTGATTACCGAAGCGGGCGATGACACCCCGACATCTGGCGTGCCCATTGGACGGCTGCCGCAAATGCCCGCCTATCATCTCGTGCGCAGCAATGGATCCGGTATCACCATGGTGAATATCGGCGTCGGCCCGTCCAACGCCAAGACGATCACAGATCACATCGCCGTCCTTCGCCCGCATGCCTGGCTGATGCTTGGACACTGTGCAGGCCTGCGCAACACGCAGGCTCTCGGCGATTACGTGCTGGCACATGCATATGTGCGTGAAGACCACGTGCTGGATGACGATCTGCCGGTCTGGGTGCCCATTCCAGCGCTTGCCGAAGTTCAGGTGGCGCTCGAGCAGGCAGTCGCCGAAATCACCGGGCTCGAAGGATATGATCTGAAGCGCATCATGCGCACGGGCACGGTTGCCACGATCGACAATCGCAATTGGGAGCTTCGTGATCAACGCGGCCCGGTCAAGCGGCTATCACAGTCACGGGCGATTGCGCTGGACATGGAATCCGCCACCATCGCGGCGAACGGGTTTCGCTTCCGCGTGCCCTACGGGACGCTATTATGCGTTTCCGACAAGCCGCTGCACGGCGAATTGAAGCTGCCTGGAATGGCGACCGAATTCTACAAACGGCAGGTGGCGCAGCATTTGCAGATCGGAATTCGTGCGCTGGAAAAGCTGGCCGAGATGCCCCCGGAGAAACTGCACTCAAGAAAGTTGCGCAGTTTCTACGAGATGGCCTTTCAGTAGCTGGTTGGTGGTGCCGTCTGAACCACCAACCATGAAAATCGTGAGACCATTCGCTGGCTGTCCCTCAGGCGCGAGGTCCAAGAAGCGCGAATGACACGCCTTGAGGATCGACCGCCTGCAGGACCCACTGGTCCCCTGGGACCTGGACCGGTCCGAAGACGACCTTTCCGCCCTTGTCGTTGATGCGCGATTCAGCGGCGGCGATGTCGTCGACGCAAATGTAATAGCACCAGGCCGGCCGGGACGAGGGCTCCGGATTGTTCATCATGGCACCGAACATCTGCCCATCGCGCTCGACGAGCTGGTAGGTACCCATCGCCCCCATGTCCATGGCTTCGCCTTTGGTCCAGCCGAACAGGGCGGAGTAAAATTCGAAAGCACTTTCCCAGTCGTTTGTGTTCAATTCGTGCCAGCCGACCGTCCCCGGTGTCGGCGGCGTGGGTACATTCGGGCGATCATCCATCAACGGCTTGAACAGCTGGAAGGAGGCGCCCTGCGGATCGGCGACTATGGCAAATCTTCCCGTATGGGGAATGTCCGTGGGCTCCACGTGAACCTTGCCACCCGCAGCCTTGATGCGGGCAACCATCGCATCGACATCATCGACAAGAATGTGGCCGGACCACATTGCGTCGACGCCAGTTACACATGCATCATTGGTGGCCATGAGCCCGGCAACATGCGTGCCATCAATGGTCAGCAGAGTGTATTTGACGCTTGGATTGCCGGAATCCTTGGCTCCCCACCCAACGACATGCTTGTAAAAATCTTCCGCAGCCTGCGGGTCCGCAGTCAGCAGTTCATACCAGATGAATGTTCCTGAATAGCTCATGCTAATCTCCCAATTTCCATATCCGGGGGTTCCGCCAAATGACTTGACTTTTACGTTGATATCAACATATATGGGCTATGTCAAAGCCGATTTCAGTTCCTTACGAAACAACCATCCATGTCCGCGACACGTGCCTGTGCCTTGCGGTCCAGCGGGCTGCGCGTGCCCTCGCGCGCCGCTTCGATGAAGCTTTGCGGCCGTATGACCTGACTAATGGGCAGTTTTCGCTGCTGATGTCGCTGAACCGCCCCTCGCCTCCCAATCTGAGTTCGGTCGCGTCCCTGCTGGCGATGGATCGGACCACACTGACCGCCGCGCTCAAGCCTCTTGAGCGCCGTGGTTTGATTTCGGTCGCGGTCGACCCTCAAGACAAGCGCAGCCGCCGCATGGCGTTGACACCGGCCGGCATGCAGCTGCTATCGTTGGTCCTGCCGATCTGGAAGGATTCGCATGGGAGACTTGAAGGACTGCTCACAGGCGGTGAGCACGATCAACTATTGAACGGCCTCAAGAAGCTGCTGTAGATCGATCTGGACCTAGAGACCAAGACAGCACTCAGTGGCGCTCGAGTTCATATTTGAAATATGGGCAGCCATCTCCTCGATGCACCGGTCTGCGGCGCTGCAGGTTCACCAAGTGTGCATCCGCGATCCATCTTGATTGCGTCGCAATTGCCGGTTTAATGCAGTGCATGACGACAAAGAACAAATCGTGGGTGGCACTGGCAGCCGTTTTGGTACCGGTCATGTTCTCAGTACCGCTGGTGCTCGGATTTTTCGGCGCGGCACATCCGTTCTTCGACGCCTTCGCCCATTTTCGCATGCACCTTGCAATCCTCATGGCTATTGCGGCTGTTCCGGCTTTGATCCTGGGATTGTGGCGCGAAGGCCTCATGGCAATGGTGCTGGCGCTGACAGCACTTGGCACGGTGCTTATACCCTCTCCGGCCCCGCCGGCCGAAGCCGGAACGGCTCAGCCACAATACAAGCTGATGCAGTTGAACCTGCGCTATGACAATCGCCGGCAGGCCGATGTTCTCAGGTTGATCGCCCGCGAAGCGCCTGACGTCATAACCCTGCAGGAGGTTTCCACGGCCTGGCGGCCACGACTCAAAGGAATAGAGGAGCGATATCCCTACAACCTCTACTGCTCCAACCGCAGCCATATTGGCGGCGTTGCAATCCTGTCCCGCCGGCCATTCGCCCTTGGAACGACACCACAATGTGTCGATAGTCTGATCGGTCTTGCACGCATCGATTTCGGCGGGCGTAGCGTCATTGTCACGGCGCTTCACCTGGACTGGCCTTGGCCCTATTCGCAAGCTGCAAATGTCGCAACCATCAACCCGTACCTGGAGCGGCTGCAAGGTCCATTGATCATCGCTGGCGATTTCAACGCTACGTCTTGGAGCCAGACGCTCAAGAGCATCGGCGACGCCAGCAGGACGACCTCAGCCGAGGGGCTGCGCCCGAGCTGGCTTATCAACGGAACATTGGCACGGGGGGCGCGCTGGATTGGCTTGCCAATCGATCACATTCTCGTTTCGAACCGCATTATCCAAACGCGAGTCGAAACACTCCCACCTGTCGGCTCGGACCATTTGCCGTTAATGTTACGCTTTTCGATCAGCGGCGTCGATGACGCCGGTCCGGACCAGCAAACTGTGATGCTGGAGAAGCCCAAGCAATAATCTCTCGCAGCTGCATTGTTCGTGCAATCACATCACATGTTTTGGTACACCGGGCCTTCGCCGCCTTGTGGCGGTACCCAATTGATGTTCTGATTTGGATCCTTGATATCGCACGTCTTGCAGTGGACGCAGTTCTGCGCATTGATCACGAATTTCGGGCCCGTCGTCTCTTCCACCCACTCATAGACGCCGGCAGGACAATAGCGCGCCGAAGGACCCGAGTAGACGTCTAGCTCCGATGATTTCTGCAGGCCCATATCCTTGACGATCAGGTGTACAGGCTCATTCTCCTCGTGATTGGTGTTCGACAGGAACACGGAGGACAAGCGGTCGAAAGTCAGGACGCCGTCGGCCTTTGGATAGGCGATCGGGGCGTATTTACTAGCTGGTTCAAGGGAAGCCGCGTCGTTCTTGCCGTGTTTCCAGGTGCCGAACGGCGACCAGCCGCCGAATATCGTGTTGAGCCACATATCGATGCCCCCGAGCATGACGCCGCCTATCGTGCCGAGCTTCGACCACATGGGCTTCACGTTGCGCACGCGCTTGAGATCCTTGCCGATCTCGCTCGAGCGCCAGGCATTCTCATAAGCGACGAGTTCGTCATTGTTGCGGCCCGCAGCAATTGCTTCCGCGACATGTTCAGCCGCAAGCATGCCGGACAGCATCGCATTATGCGAACCCTTGATGCGCGGCACATTGACGAAGCCGGCCGAGCAACCAAGCAGCGCGCCGCCGGGAAACGAGAGTTTCGGTACCGATTGCCAGCCACCTTCGGTGATCGCACGCGCACCGTAGCCCAAGCGCTTGCCACCTTCGAAGATGCCGCGAATGGCGGGATGGGTCTTGAAGCGCTGAAACTCCTCGAAGGGGGAAAGGTACGGGTTCTTGTAATTGAGATGCATCACGAAGCCGACCGCGACCGTATTATCCTCCAGGTGATAGAGGAAAGAGCCGCCACCCGTTTTCATATCCAGCGGCCAGCCGAAAGAATGCTGCACGAGCCCAAGCTTGTGCTTCGCCGGATCGACCTGCCACAGTTCTTTCAGTCCGATACCGTATTTCGCAGGCTCCTTGCCCTCGTCCAACTGAAATTTGTTGATCAACTGCTTGGCAAGCGAGCCGCGAGCGCCTTCTGCGATCAGCGTGTACTTGCCGAGCAAGGCCATTCCTCGTGTGTAGGCCGGACCGTGGCTGCCATCCTTTTCGATACCCATGTCGCCAGTTGCGACGCCCACAACCGCGCCATTTTCGTTGTAAAGCACTTCCGAACCGGCAAAGCCCGGATAAATCTCGACGCCAAGTTCTTCTGCCTTGGTCCCGAGCCAACGGCACACATTGCCGAGCGACACGATGAAATTGCCATGGTTGTTCATCAAGGGCGGCATGGCGAAATTTGGCAGGCGCAGCGAGCCGGAGGGACCGAGAACCAGAAAATGATCCGCCGTCACGGGCGTCTTGAAAGGATGGCCGTCCTCGTCACGCCAACCCGGCAGCAGCTTGTCGACACCGATTGGATCGACAACCGCGCCCGAGAGGATATGAGCGCCGATCTCGCCACCTTTTTCAAGCACGACCACCGACAGTTCCGGGTTGATCTGCTTGAGTCTGATCGCTGCGGACAGACCCGCCGGCCCACCCCCCACAATGACGACATCAAACTCCATGCTCTCGCGCTCTGGAAGTTCGGTTGTCTCGCTCATGCAATCCTCCTGATAATCATTCCCGGCGCACTTTTCGTGCAGTGTTTTGACGCGTTGTAGCGCAACAATAGCTGTAAGTTATAGCCAGTCACGCGCTCCAGATGCGGCCAATTGCCCTCATTCCACGACGAATCGTGAAATCTATAATTACTCTAACGTAAACGTCAATATTTATCCGTTTGCGCAAGAGTTGCGTGGCCTCTCGATTCAGTCATAATTCAGGCGTCGTCTCGCATACCGACCAAAGGGAGGCCTGATGAAATCGTTCCGCACGATCCGGGGGCTTGGTGGTACGCTCGCCAGGTGCATGCTTGTCGCCGTTTATGCGGCAAGAGCCTCGGCGCAGGAGGACCCGAGAATCTGGATTGCCGGTCCCTATTCATTCTCGGATGAACTTGGAGGTTTCATCATTCGCTCCATCAGTGGCACGGGAACGCTGCAGGATCCCGTCATCCTGACTGAGGAATTTCCTTCCGTGGTGCCGACGACACTCGTCATACGTACCGAAAAGGTCACGCAGCTCAACCCGAGCGAAGATGCGGGAATTCTGTTCTATCTGCGTGTCCGGGCAACCAATAGCAGCGGTCATCCCTGGGTCGAATTCGAGTTTGAATTGCAGGAACAGATGCACGTGCCGAGCGATTATGGCGACGGCCTCTCTTTTTACCAGCCGGGCGACAAGCGAGGCATTATTCGCTCCACCGGTTATGGCACTTACAACGATAATTTCGAGCCATATGATCGCATGGTGTTTCGGGACGGCAAAATCGATCCCGGCTTCGGTGCAAGCTTTGATTTCCCGATAGCTGATTTTACACCCAAGCGAGTGTTCTACCTGGTGCAGGAGCCGCGTATCCCATCCTCCTAGGTCTTGCATTGACGCGCGCAATTTGCGAGTTCAAAGGCAGAAGGATTACACATTGGCCGATATACGCGAACTATTGCACTTCTTTGCAGAAGCAGGCGTTGATACACCGCTGGTAGACGTACCTGTGGACCGGTTTTCGCAAGCCGCCGCAAGGCGCGCACCAGCGGCTGCCCCTGCTCCGCGCATACCTGATCCGCAATCGAACCCTGAAGGGACTGCAGCGCGCCCGCCTGCACCGACCACGCTTGCCAAAGCTTCGGTACCCGACGACGCGAAGATCGCCATGGCCCGGCAGCTTGCTTCGAGTGCGGCAACGTTGGAAGAATTGCGCGAGCAACTTGCAGCGTTCGATGGATGCAACCTCAAGTTCACCGCCAAGAATCTTGTGTTCGCTGACGGCAACCCTGCTGCGCCGATCATGTTCGTGGGCGAAGCTCCGGGCCGCGAAGAAGACCTTGAAGGTGTGCCGTTCATCGGCCGCTCGGGACAGCTGCTGGATCGCATGTTTGCTTCCATCGGTCTTGACCGGACCAGCGTCTATATCGCCAACAGCATTCCATGGCGTCCACCTGGCAACCGCACGCCGACGCCGCTTGAAACGGAGATTTGCCGCCCGTTCTTCGAACGCCAGATCGAACTCGCCAATCCCAAGCTGCTTGTTGCCCTCGGTGGCCCAGCCGCCAAGGCGCTTACCAATGCGACGGAAGGTATCTTGCGACTGCGCGGAAACTGGAAAACCCACCTGACCGCATCCGGAATCCAGATTCCCGTGATGCCAACGCTTCATCCAGCCTACCTTTTGCGAAATCCCGCCCAGAAACGCTTTGCGTGGCGTGATTTCGTCAACGTGAAGTTGCGGCTGCGTGCGCTAACGGATTAGACCTTGGCGCAAAACTGGAATGGCTGTGTCGTATTTTCAAGCTCGCCGATCGCTTGAAGCCTGTAGTTTCGAACGCTGAAACGCAGGAAAATCATATGTTTCGCCAGCTCTTGCCGATTGCGGCGCTATTGACCAGCACATTTCTGATGCTGACGGCAGGGGGTCTGGCGGGAATCCTGCTCCCCCTGCGCGCCGGCATGGAAGGCTGGTCGCCGACCACGGTCGGCTGGCTTGGAACCGGCTACGCACTCGCATTCACCGGCGGCTGCATCATCGTCCCGCGTCTTGTGCGGCGCGTTGGCCATGTACGGGTCTTTGCAGTGCTCCTCACTCTTCTGAGCATGTCGATGCTGATGCATGGCCTGATAATCGACCCCTGGGCCTGGACCCTGTTCCGGGCACTGGCCGGGTTTTCGCTCGCAGGCAGCTACATGGTGATCGAGAGCTGGTTGAACGAACGCGTTACGAACTCGACGCGCGGCATGGTCTTTTCGATCTACATGATAGTATCGATGATAGGTCTGCTCGTCGGCCAATATATCCTGCCGTTTGGCGACCCGTCGACACAGGTCCTGTTCATGATTGGAGCCTTGATCTATGCGAGCGCCCTGGTGCCGACAGGTCTTTCAAATGCCCAATCGCCTCGCCCGCTGACACAGGTGTCGCTTGATCTACCCGGACTTTACCGAAAATCGCCAGCCGCGTTGATCGGCTCGCTCCTGGCGGGGATCATCGCCGGCGCATGGAACTTCCTTTCAGCGATTTACGGGCGGGAGATCGGCCTCTCTACCTTTGGCATTGCGACTATGATCGCGAGTTCGATGATCGGCGGAGCAATCTTCCAATATCCGATCGGTCGCATCTCGGACTTTGTCGACCGGCGTTACGTGATGGTTGTGGCCGGGATCGGTGGCGTGGCGATCTCGCTGACCATGATAATGGTACAGCCCACCACGCCTTGGGTGATCTACACGCTGATGTTCGCCTTCGGCACGGTGCTGTTTCCCATCTATTCGCTCAACGTAGCACACGCCAATGACTTCGCCGAGCCAAGCGAATTCGTCAAGATATCGAGTGGCCTGCTGATTGTTTACGGCGTTGGCAGCATGATCGGTCCGCAAATCGCAGGACGGCTGATGGACTTGAACGGGCCGACAGGATTCTTCATTACGATGGCGATCAGCTACGCGGCTTATGGAAGCTACGCGTTCTGGCGCAGCCTGCGCCGCGCGTCGCAAGCCCCCTCGGAACGGCCCGATTTTGCCATCCGCCCGCATGACCGGCCGCAGACGCCCGAGACATTCCAACTGCATCCGCTCAGCGAGGCCACGCAGGAGGATTGATCCCTATCCCTGTGGTGTGGAAACTTTGCGAGCGCGTGCCCGCGCAAGGCCCAGCCGATGCTCGCGATAGATGATAAAGATGCCGGCGCTGATGACGATTGCCGCTCCGGTCACCATTTCAGCAGTCGGGATATCCCCGAAGAGCAGATAGCCAAGCGCAAGGCCGAGCAGCATGGACGTGTATTCGAATGGCGCGATCGCCGACATGTCTGCATGGCGATAACTCTCGGTCAGAAGAATTTGGGCGACGCCTCCGGCTATCCCGGCAAGGATAAGGCACACGGCCTGGAAAGTCGTCGGCCAGACCCAGCCAAACGGCAGGCTGACCAGCGCAATGATGCTCGATGCTATGGAGAAGTAGACCACGATGGTGGGGGTTCTTTCGGTCTGCACGAGTTTGCGCACCAGCAGCATGGCTATGGCCGCAAGCCCTGCCCCGCCCAAGGTCGCCAGGGCGCCGACGGCCTGATCGGCGCCAAACTCTGTTTCGCCGGTGAAGAACGACATGCGCGGCCATAATATGATGACCACGCCAATAAGACCGACACAAACCGCTGACCAGCGATACAGGCGCACCGTCTCGCGCAGGAAAATGGCACTGCAGACCACGGTCAACAGCGGCGTCGCGTAGCTGATGGCGATCGATTCGGGCAGAGGAAGCTTTGTCAGGCCATAAAAGCTGAGGCTCATGGCGCTGACGCCGACCAAGCCGCGCCAGAAATGGCTGAAAGGCTCGTTCGTCTTGAATGCGACGCCAAGTTGACCCTGCCACGCTATGAAGGCAATGACCGGGAAGATCGCGAAGAACGAGCGAAAGAACACGAGCTGGCCCGCCGGTATTCCATCCGACGCCTTCAGCAGGCTCGACATGCAGACAAATACACACACTGACGCCACCTTCAGGCCGATGCCCAGCATGACATTGGTGCTGCGCACGCGATCTGTAATCAGTGGTTCACCTTTTGGAGGGTGAACGAGAGTAGACAAAGCTGGTTATCCTTGAGGAAAGTGCATTTGGTGTGGCTGATATAAAACCGCATCTGATATATCTTTAGGACGATTCAAGTGACCCTGTCAGTAGGCAATCATTCACATTGCGTTTGTAACCCAAACAAATCGGCATTTGTTGTGCGCCACACGAAAGATGGATAGGGTCGCCGCCATCAATAAGGACAATTAGACAATGCGCACTGATACTGGCCAGGTATTTCATCTGGAAGATTACAAGCCCACCGATTTTCTCGTTCCCGAAACCCATCTCGATTTTCGCCTCCATTCCGAGCGCACGATCGTCAAGTCCACATTGCAGATCAAGCGCCGGGAAGGCGTCGCCGCCGGAATTCCCCTCATCCTCGATGGGGATGAGCTCAAGCTTGTTGAAGTCAGAATCGACGGTGCTGTTCTCGGCGACAATGCCTATGTGGCTACGCCGGATCGTCTGGAGATTCGCGGCTTGCCTGACAATGGCGTTTTCACACTCGAGATAACAACTGAGGTGGATCCGACGGCAAACCGCCAATTGACCGGACTGTACCGGTCGAGCAACGTTTATTGCACCCAGTGCGAGGCGGAAGGGTTTCGCCGCATAACATATTTTCTCGATCGCCCGGATCTGCTCTCTGTGTACACGGTGCGTGTCGAAGCCGCGCAAAGCGAGGCACCTCTGCTTCTATCGAATGGCAATCCTGGAGATAAAGGAATACTTGCAGATGGCCGGCATTTTGCCATCTGGCACGACCCGCATCCGAAACCTTCCTATCTCTTCGCACTCGTTGCGGGCGATCTGGGCGTAATCACCGATACATTCACCACCGCCTCCGGCCGTCATGTGGACCTCGGCATCTATGTGGAACACGGCAAGGAGGCACGCGCCTTATATGCCATGGATGCGCTGAAACGTTCGATGAAATGGGACGAGGAGGTTTTTGGCCGCGAGTATGATCTTGACGTGTTCAATATCGTTGCCGTGTCCGATTTCAACATGGGCGCGATGGAAAACAAGGGGCTAAACGTCTTCAATGACAAGTATGTTCTGGCGGATCCCGATACTGCGACAGATTCCGATTATGCGGGTATCGAGGCGGTCATTGCCCATGAGTATTTCCACAATTGGACTGGAAACAGAATCACTTGCCGCGATTGGTTCCAGCTTTGCCTCAAGGAAGGGCTGACCGTTTACCGCGATCACGAATTTTCCGCCGACATGCGTTCACGTGCCGTCAAGCGCATCGCCGAAGTGAAAGGCCTGAAGGCGCATCAATTTCCCGAAGATGCCGGGCCGCTCGCTCACGCGGTGCGTCCGCGCCAGTATCGTGAAATCAACAATTTCTACACGTCGACTGTCTACGAGAAGGGATCTGAGGTCGTACGCATGATCCGTACCATTCTTGGGCCGGACCTCTTCCGCAAGGGCATGGATCTTTATTTCGAACGCCACGATGGCGATGCGGCAACCATCGAAGACTTCATCAAGGTCTTCGAAGATGCGTCCGGCGAGGACCTGAGCCAGTTTGCGCTATGGTACGATCAGGCCGGTACACCCAATCTCGCCATTACCTATGACTACGATCAGGCAACCAGGAGCTTCGAGATCGAAATCGAACAGTCTTTGAAGCCGACACCGGGACAGCAGTCGAAAAAGCCCATGCATATCCCCGTGCAATTTGCGCTTCTCGGAGCCAAGGGGCGTGAACTAAAGCCTCGCTCGGTAAAGGGCGGGCTGGTCAGGGATGATGTCATTCATCTGCGCAAGCGCAAGGAACGTTTCAGCTTTTCCGGTATCTCGGAACGGCCGGTTCCTTCACTGCTGCGCGGCTTTTCAGCCCCCGTGACCCTGACGAGCGAGTTGACCCGGACTGACCTCGCCTTCCTTGCTCGTAACGACAGTGATGAAGTGACGCGCTGGCAAGCCCTCACCCAATTGCTGAACGCCAAGCTGACGAGCAATGCGAAACGCGTGCGCGGGGGAAAGCCCGCGACGATCGAAAACTCATCCATCAAGCTGCTTGGCGAGATCGCCTTCAATATTAGTCTGGATGAGGCGTTCCGGGCTTTGTGCCTCAGCATCCCGTCCGAGAGCGACATCGCACGTGAACTCGGTGCGAATATAGATCCCGACGCCATTCTTGGCAGCCGCGATGCGCTTATCGGTGCGGTCGCAGAGGCGCATGCAGCAAAGTTCGAACAAGCCTATGACGAACTGGAGCAGAGGGGCTCGTTCAAGCCGGATGCGGCTGGAGCCGGGCGGCGGGCTCTGCGCAATGTGCTGCTCGACTATCTCAGCATCGCCGAAGGCAGTTCAAAGCGGGCCGCGGCGCAGTTCAAGAACGCGGACAACATGACGGATCGGGCTGCGGCACTTGGCGTTCTCGTCCAACGCTTTGGCGACAGCGATGCAACAAACCACGCGCTGCAGGCGTTCGAGGCGCGTTTCGGCAACGATCCGCTGGTCATGGACAAATGGTTCGTGGTGCAGGCTATGCAGCCCGGGAAAGGTGCATTGGACAAGGTTCGTGAGCTGATGACTCACAAGCTGTTCTCCCTCGATAATCCCAATCGAACGCGTGCCCTGATCGGCGCATTTTCCAGCGGCAATCAGACAGGCTTCAATCGTGCCGATGGCGCGGGCTATGCATTCTTTGCAGAGACAATTCTAACGATCGACAAAAAGAACCCGCAGCTTGCCGCTCGGCTTCTGACGGCGATGCGTTCATGGCGATCCTTTGAACCGGTGCGGCGCGAACATGCCCGTCATTCGCTGGCGACCATTGCCACTGAGACCGGACTTTCGACCGACGTGCGGGATATCGTGGAGAGAACGCTCGCCTAAGTCGTCGTCTCGAGGGTTATCCACTGCCTCTGTCGTGTGCATCCTCGGGCATCGCCCGGGGGTATTGCGAGTCAATTCAACGAGTTACAGCTCGCGGTTTATTAATAGTTTCTGGACGCCACAAGTATTGATAAATATTTAACAAAAGGACTAGACACGCAGAATCAGTTTTGATTCACTACAGGTGCTTCGGATGTGCGGCGTGCCGAAGCAAATCACTGATCATAAAGGTAAAATGAGGGGGCCATTCAATGGCAAATGCGGACGCGTATCGCGCGCCGACGGGGAAGAATTATGCCAGAAGCCGGAGCAATGCGCGGGGGCGCAACCGGATTTCGGGGCACATAAAGCTTCTTGCCGATCCTGCCTATGGCAAATTGCTCGCCGCAGAACCGTATCTTCGCCGGTCCATTCCGCCCCTCATCATCGTGTTCCTGTTCGCGCTTGCCGTGGCGCGTTCCATGTCGCTCCTTGACTGGCGTGACGATACGGAGCGCACAGCCCGTGCCACATTGTCGATGGCTGCCAGTCATGTTGCGAGCGTCATAGACAATCGCATGAATGGCAATCAGAAATTGAGCGCCGGCGATCTGCAGAACATCATCAGCGAAATGCGTGCGAGCGAGCTTGTGCCCTCGGCCATGTGGTTCGCGGTGACCAACGCCGAAGCCAGCATCGTTGCTTCATCCGATAGCAGCGATCACTGGCGCAACAGGAATCTTGAAAGTCTCGTAACCGAGGGGCAACCGCTTTTCCTCTTCGGCGACCGGGCCGGGGCGATGCCGGTGAAGGTCGAAGGTACCCCTGCCCTCGCCGCCTTCGCCCGTTCCGGCAATGGCGCCTATTCTGTGTTCGTCATGCATCCGGTCGGCGCCGTCTTCGCTGAGTGGCGCCGCATCGTTTCCGTCAACGTCACGATGTTTGCGGGTACGGCAACTATCATGCTCATCGTGCTTTACGCCTATTTCAGCCAGGCGGCTCGTGCCCAGGATGCCGATGAACTCTACCAGCACACTCAGGCGCGGGTCGACACGGCGCTGGCTCGTGGCCGCTGTGGTTTGTGGGACTGGGATATGGCGCGCGGCCGGGTGTACTGGTCGCGGTCCATGTATGAAATGCTGGGTTATGAAGCCCACGATGCTATTCTTTCGCTCGGTGATATTTCATCCATCATCCATCCGGACGACGATAAGCTCTATAGCCTTGCGGCGCAGGTAGCCGCGGGCGAAATCAGCCAGATGGACCGTGTCTTCCGCATGCGCCATGCGGAAGGTCAATGGGTATGGATGCGCGTGCGTGCGCAGGTCGCGGATGCCAATGTCGGCGACCTGCATCTCGTTGGGGTGGCTGTCGACGTCAGCGAGCAGCACCGTTTCGTGCAGGCGACGGCCCAGGCGGATCAACGCATCCGGGAAGCGATAGAAAGCATCTCCGAAACGTTCGTCCTTTGGGACGCGGACAATCGCCTTGTCATGTCGAACAGCAAGTTCAACGAATATTCAGGGCTGGCCAACGAGTGCCTGCTGCCGGGCATCGGCCGCGAGGAGCTCGAGCCTCGCATCCGTGCCGTCGCGCTTGAAAAGCGCATGGCAAACGCAAATGGGCGCAATGGCGCGCTGACGTTCGAGCGGCAACTGGCCGATGGCCGATGGCTGCAGGTCAACGAGCGGCGAACCCAGGATGGCGGGCTCGTGTCGGTTGGCACTGATATCACGCAATTGAAAGTCCATGAAGAACGGCTGGTCGAGAGCGAGCGCCGCCTCATGGCGACGATTCACGATCTCAGTCTCGCCCGCAAGTCCGAGATCGAGCGTACGCTGGAGCTTACCGAACTCAACAGCAAATATGCCGTCGAGAAGGAACGTGCCGAAGCGGCGAACCGGGCAAAGTCCGAGTTCCTCGCCAATATGTCACACGAATTGCGCACCCCGCTCAACGCCATCATCGGCTTCTCGGAGATCATGCATTCGGGCACATTCGGCGCGCTCGGTTCGGACCGCTACGTGGAATATGTCCATGATATTCATACCAGCGGCAATTATCTTCTGAACGTGATCAACGACATACTCGACATGTCTAAGATCGAGGCCGGGCATTTCTCGCTGGACCGCGAGGAGATCGACCTTTGCCCGCTGATCCGCGAGACGGTGCGCGTTGTGTCGCTGCAGGCTCAGGAAAAAGATGTGAAGGTGGAGACAAGGATCGCGGAAACCGTGACACTGAATGCCGACCGCCGCGCCATCAAGCAAATCCTGATCAATCTCTTGTCGAACGCGGTGAAGTTCACCGACAAAGGTGGGCGTATCTCGGTTCGCGCGCGAAAAGTATCGGATGCACTTGTCTTTACCATAGAGGACACCGGCTGCGGTATACCCAAAGAAGCGCTCAAGAAAATTGGGCAACCTTTCGAACAGGTCGAAAATCAGTTTACAAAGTCTCATGCAGGTTCTGGACTAGGTCTCGCAATTTCTCGCTCCTTGACGCAACTTCATGGCGGAGCTTTGAAAATACGCTCTACAGAAGGCGTCGGTACAATTGTTTCTGTTCGTATACCAACCAAAATATCTTTATAGCGGACAACCAATGAATTATTTCTTGAATATCTAACTATCAAATAGCTCATTTTTACTGTATAGTCCTCCTTTCTACACGGGGAGAACTGTCATGTTGAAGAAATTCTCATGCCTGCTGCTTTTGAGTTGTGCCGTTGCCATACCACCTCCAGCCTCTTTGAAAGCACAGCAAGTCGCACCCACGAACATCACCGAGGGGACTTGTGACGTCGAGGTTCCGATTACTGGTGATTGGGACGTGTGGTATGAGATCACTGCGGTGAAAGGAAACGGCCTGTTTCCAACTCATGTCCATGACGGGATCGAGTGCGTGACCACTATCAAGGGCACTGGCTTCTGGTGGATGGCGGAAAAGGGTGGCACGACGACGAAAGTCCCCACGAACGCAACTTTCCTGGTGCCCGATCTCACCGTCCATACAGGTGGAAACACTGACGGGGGCGAGATGCACTATCTCTCGACTCATGTCATGCGGGCCGGAGCGCCCTTCCGAGATATCTGCACAGCATTGGGGGCTCCAACCAGCATGATCGCAAATGTTGCATCATCTAACCCGTTCAAGGTCATATTTCGGAATCAGAAGGTGACGGAACGACCTTTCAAGGCGAAGCAGTATATCAAGACCCTGGGCTCAGGAGCCAGCGATACGGTTTTAAATGAGCAGGGCCCGAGCTACATTGCAGCGGTTGACGGTCCGTTGACACTGAAGTCAAGCGGGGCAACGCGAACGCTGCAGCCCGGCGAAGGATTTCTTCTACTCGCCGGTGTGACTGAAATGATCGGCAACGCCGGCGAGGCCCCTGCGAGAATGGCCGTTCTGCAGATCAGCGAATTGAAGTAGTTGAATCGGCCACAACAGGCCCGCCCGCATCTGCAAGGCGCTATGATTTTTGCATGCTCCTAAGCAGGGCATTGAATGTCTTCCGCACCGATCGTGCGGTCTCCGACAGCTGGCTTTCGACACGCTTCATATCGGGCAGATCGCAGGCGCGGCAAAGCAATTCGCCAAGACCGGGCGGAAAGTCTTCGGGCCTGGTGTCATCGTCGAGGCAGAGACGGATGAGTTGGGTCACACTGGTATAAAGGTTGGCGGCTTGAACCAGATCGTCGGCCATCGCCGGGTCTACGAGGGCTGGATTGAGTTTGCCCAGCACCTCGGCCGTCGATTGCGCGATAACCGGCCCCTCCACATTGCCGGTAAGCACGGCGAACTGCGCGATGAATTCAAGGTCGATGATACCGCCAGGTACCAGCTTCAAATCCCATGCGTCTCGCGGCGGCTTCTCTGTCTCTATCAGCGCCCGCATGTCGATGACATCTTTGGCGATCCTTGCAGTGTCACGCTTCAACGCCAGGATGTTGGTAACTTCCTGCTCGATTTCACCGAAGAAGGCCGCATCCCCCGCAACCGGCCGGGCGCGCGTCAGCGCCATGTGCTCCCAGGTCCAGGCGTCCGTTCGCTGGTACTTGCGAAACGCATCGATATGGGTGGCGACAGGACCTTTGTTGCCTGAGGGACGCAAGCGGAAATCCACCTCGTAGAGAACGCCCTCGGCGGTCGGCGCGGAAAGCGCGGCGATCAATCGCTGGGTCAGTCGCATGTAATATTGCGACGCCGGGAGCGGCTTTCCGCCATCCGATTCTTCGGCGTTGGCGTCATGGTCGTAGAGCAGGATGAGATCGACGTCGGAGCCCGCTGTCAGTTCGCGGCTGCCAAGCTTTCCCATGCCGAGAACGGCGATGCGACCGCCTGCGATCTTCCCATGCTTGCTGGCAAATTCGTCGATGACAGCGCGCAAAGAACGATCGATGACCAGATCGGCAAGATCCGAGAAGGCCTTGCCCGCGCGTGCGCCGTCTATTGCCCCTGTCAGTAGCCGTATTCCTATTAGAAAGCGGTGCTCGGAGGCGAATATGCGCAGGCGATCGAGGACGTCCTCGAATACCTTCGAGGGGCCGAGAAAGCCCTCAAGGCGTTCGGCCAGATAGGCCCGCGTCGGTACATCGGCGAAGATCGCAGGGTCGAGCATTCCGTCGAATATATGCGGCTTGCGTGTGATGATACTTGCAAGCCGCGGCGCAGCGCCCATGATTAGCACCAGCAAGTCGAGTAGACGGGGATTGGATTGCAGCAGACTGAACAACTGGATACCCGCCGGCAGGCCCTTGATCATCTCGTCGAAGCGCATCAACGCCTCGTCCGCCCGGCTGGTCACGCCGAATGCCCTGAGCAGGACCGGTGTCAATTCTGTCAGGCGTTCGCGCGATTCGGCTGACTGCGTGGCGCGGTAGCGGCCAAAATGCCAGGTTCGGATCACTCGGCAAATGTCGCTCGGGCGTTTGAAGCCAAATTTTTCCAGCGTTTTGAGCGTATCGGGATCATCCACATCTCCGGTGAAAACCAGATTGCCGGTCTCACCAGTCAGGTCCTGCGCCTGCTCGAACAGCGCAGCGTAATGCATTTCGACGGCCTGTAGCGCGTGCCTGAAATCCTCGGCGAAGGTCTCGCCGTCCTGGTAACCCATCATATGGGCCACCCGCAGAAAATTCTCGTCATCCTCCGGCAGCGTATGCGTCTGCTCGTCGGCGATCATCTGTATGCGGTGCTCGACGTCACGCAGGAAGCCATAATGTTGCACCAGAGTATCGCGTGCCTCGATGCTGATCCAACCCAATCCATGCAGCGCCGCAAGCATATCGACGGTGCGCGATCCGCGCAGCTGTGGGAAACGGCCCCCGGCGATCAATTGCTGCGTCTGCACGAAAAACTCGATCTCGCGAATACCTCCGCGGCCGAGTTTCACATTGTGGCCGCGCACTGCAACTTCGCCGTGGCCTTTATGTGCATGGATTTGCCGCTTGATAGAGTGGACGTCGGCGATTGCTGCATAGTCTAGGTACTTACGCCAGACATATGGCGCGAGCTCGGCCAGAACACGCTTTCCCGCATCGATATCGCCTGCCACCGGACGCGCTTTAATCATGGCAGCACGTTCCCAATTTTGCCCTCGGCCCTCGTAATAGTTGAGCGCAGCAACAACGGGTATGGCAAGCGGAGTTGAACCTGGATCTGGCCGCAGCCGTAAGTCGGTGCGAAAAACATAACCATCCGCCGTGCGGTCCTGCAGAATGCGGACGAGGCGGCGCGTCAGGCGCGAAAAGGTCTCTACATTCTCATAGGGGTCGATAATGGCGGGGCTCCGTTCGTCGATAAAGACGATGAGGTCAATATCGGACGAATAGTTCAGTTCGAAAGCACCGAGTTTACCCATGGCCAGAATGATCCAGCCGGAGTCCTTTGTCGGGTGTGTCGGATCGGGCAATTTGAGCTTGCCGGCTTCATGTGCATCGCGCAGCAGAAATCGCACAGCTGCACCGACGCATTCCTCGGCAAGCCGGGACAGCCACAGCGTTGTCTCGCTGATCGAGAACAATCCGGAGAGATCGCCGAGTGCGATCAGCACGTGGCTTTCCAGCTTCAGTTGCCTGAGCTCCGTCATGATGCCGGCTTCCGTGACCTTGTCACCCCGGGAACATGAAGCGATCTCCTGCATCAGTTTTTCGAGACGTGTGGAAAGTGGCTCTTCCAGCAATGGCTCGATAATTGCCGGGCGGCGCAGCAGGACGTTTCGTAGATAGGGCGAGAGATCGAGGACGACGGAAAGGAAGCCCGCAGCGGACTTGTTGTCGTTCAGAGAACCAATTCCGGAGCACTGTTTCTGGGAGGCACTTTCGATAAGCTCCTGCAAAAGTGCTGCAGCATTCTCACTGTCGAGTGGCGTCAGCTTACGCATCTCGCTGGAAAAGAAAGGCTTACCCTCAAGATCAGCCGCCCCTGCCCTCATGCATGTTCCTCTCCCACCGGAAACACAAGCGCAGCTCGCAAACCCGGCGCATTATCCGTCAGCTTCAGCGTACCACCGTGCAATTTCATCACAGCCTTGGCAAGGCTCAATCCCAAGCCAGATCCCGGTTGCGAGCGGCTTTCCTCGAGACGAACAAACCGCTCTGTGGCGCGTCCCATTTGATCCGCCGGAATGCCGGGCCCGTTGTCGGCAACAACGACCTCGATCTTTTCGCCCTCTTTCTTGACGCTGAGCGTTACTTCGACGGGAGTTTCACTGGCGCCCGCATACTTGATTGCGTTGTCGACCAGATTGGAAATGGTCTGGCCGATCAGTTCGCGGTTGCCCCTGACTGGTGTCTGATCCAGCGATCCGAGTATCAGTTTCACGCCGGCTTCCTCGGCCGACGGCTCGTATAGCTCAAACACGTCTTCGGCGATCGTCGATAGCGCAACAGGCTCCATCGTCTCGGTCGAATAACCGGACTCTAGTCGCGAGATCATCAAGATGGCATTGAATGTCCTGATCAATTGGTCGGAGTCGCTGATCATGCCTTCCATGGCTGCGCGATAGGCCTTCGTGGTCTTGGCGCCAGCCAGTGCGGATTCGGCGCGATTATGCATCCTGGTCAGCGGCGTCTTCAGATCATGGGCAATATTGTCGGAAACATGCCTGACTCCCTCGTTCAATTCCTGGATACGCGCCAGCATGCCATTGAGATTTTCCGCCAGACGATCGAACTCATCTCCGGATCCGCTCACCGGAAGCCGGCCTGCCAGATCGCCGCCCATGATGCGCTGCGACGCGACGGATACCTCATCGATACGCTGTAGCGCTCGGCGGCCAACAAAGAACCATATCAGGAAAGCACCGACGCCCATGATGCCGAGGGCCGCCATGAGGGCACGGCGCACGACAAGCCGCACCTGCTCCGGTTCACCGAGATCACGGCCCACCATGACCCTGATGCCATTCGACATGACGATGACGCGGGCAATGGCCGTGTGCACCTCCGGGTCGTTGCCTTCGTTATAACGTTCGTAGGTGATCGGTCGCTTGATCCAGCCTTCAGTCTGCAGCACACCGGTTTCGATGCTCCGGACATTGCCGGCAACGATGCGCCCCACCGGGTCCGTCACGAGGTATAGATAGGCTCCTGGTTGCCGCCCGCGCCGGTCAATCGTGCGCACAAGGCCAACGATACCACCGCGCTGATAGGCTTGGCCGATGCTTTCGATTTCCTCATTGATTGCCGTTTCCGTCTGAGCGGTCAAAAGACGCACGGACGAGCTGGTGATGTAGAACACCAATACCAGCGCGCAGATCGTAAACAATATCAGGTAAAGGGCTGACAGCCGCACAGCTGTCATCTTCATCATGGTTCGGAAGCGGCTCATGCATCGGTACCGGCGGCGGCTTTCAGCATATAGCCGGCTCCACGCACGGTGTGCAGCAGGGGCGTATCGAAGCCCTTTTCGATCTTGCCCCGCAAGCGGGAAACATGCACGTCGATGACATTGGTCTGTGGATCGAAATGATAGTCCCAGACGTGCTCCAGCAGCATTGTTCGCGTCACGACCTGTCCGGAATGGCGCATAAGATATTCCAGCAGGCGGAATTCGCGCGGCTGGAGAACAATGACCCTTCCTGCCCGTTTGGCCGTATGCGACAGCCGGTCGAGTTCGAGATCGCCGACACGATAAACAGTCTCGGCCTCCTTGGGGCTCGATCGCCTTTGCAGCACTTCGATGCGCGCCAGAAGTTCGGAGAAGGCATAGGGCTTCGTCAGATAGTCGTCGCCTCCCGCCCTCAGGCCGGTGACGCGATCGTCTACCTGGCCGAGAGCAGAAAGTATCAGCGCCGGGGTATCATTGCCCTGGGCCCGCAAAGCAGCAATCACGGAGAGGCCATCGCGGCGGGGCAGCATGCGGTCGACAACAAGCGCATCATAGGAGCCGTGTTCGGCGAGCGCGTAACCCGTTTCACCATCGCCTGCAATGTCCGCCGAGTGGCCCGCCTCGGCGAAGGCCTTTTCCAGATAGCGGGCAGCTTCGCGATCATCTTCGATTACGAGTATCTTCATGGCGTCACATTAAGCCGGAATTGATGAATGAGTTAAGTGTCTGCGAAAGAAAAGGGGCGGCAGATTATCGAAGGATCTGCCGCCCTTGTGCTTTGGCGCCAACGGGGGTGGGGATGCAGCGCCGCCGCAACCTTTATCGGAGCAAGATCAGCCCTGATTGATCGGCAGGGCAACAAACCGCGACTGGTCGTTTGTCTGCACCTGAAGAAGGACGGCTTTGCGGCCCGTCTTCGACGCATCGGCAATCGCTGTATTGATGTCCGCTCCGGTCTTCACAGGCTTGTTGTTGACAGAGACGATGATGTCACCTGTCGTGATGCCCTTGTCGGCAGCGTCGCCCTGGCGGTCGACGTCCGTCACCACAACGCCCTTGCCATCGTCGGATGGCATGACCGTAAGGCCGTAATCGTCCAGTGCCGAAGGTGTCGCCTGATCCTCCGACTGCGGAGCGGCGTTGGCCTGCTGTTCGTCTTGCGGATAAGGCTGGACCGCGACACTGATGGTCTTGGCTGCGCCCTTGTGCCATACGGTCAGTTCCGCATTCTTGCCAGCGCTGATCGCGGCGACTTTCTTGGCGAGGTCGCGCGGGTCACTGACGGTCTCGCCATTGACCGCCGTGATGACATCACCGGCCTGAACGCCTGCCTTGGCCGCTGGGCCGTCCGGCTGTGGCTCTGAAACAAGTGCGCCCTTCTCTTCGGCAAGGCCAAGAGATTCGGCGATCTCCTTGCTGACAGGCTGAATCTGTACGCCAATCCAGCCGCGAGAGACAGTACCGGTCTTGATCAACTGGTCGACGACGTTCTTGGCAGTGGTCGCGGGTATAGCGAAAGCGATACCGACACTGCCGCCGGAAGGCGAGAAGATCGCGGTGTTGATGCCGACGACTTCACCGTTCAGATTGAATGCCGGACCGCCGGAATTGCCCCGGTTGACGGCCGCGTCGATCTGCAGGAAGTCATCATACGGGCCTGCTCCAATATCACGGCCGCGGGCCGAGACAATACCAGCCGTCACAGTACCGCCAAGCCCGAAGGGATTGCCGACTGCAACCACCCACTGCCCTACGCGGATCTGGTTGTCGTCACCGAATGTCACATAGGTGAATTTGCGCTTGTCATCGACCTTGAGCACAGCAAGATCGGTGCGCTTGTCCTTGCCGACCAGCTTGGCGTCAAGTTCGGTGCCGTCATTCAGCACGACCGTATAGGCACTGCCATCCTCGACCACGTGATTATTGGTCACGAGGTAACCGTCTTCAGAGATGAAGAACCCTGAGCCCTGAGCGGTCGGGCGAACGCGGTCCGGACGATTGTGATCGCGCGGCGATTTGCGCGGCTCCATGCCACGCGGGCCGGGACGCTGACCGAACTCGTAGAAGAAGCGCTTCATGGGGTTGTCGTCGGGCAACTGGTCGAGCCCGGGGATGCCAGAACCATCGTCGGCGGTGTCGTGGATAGCGCTCTTGACGCGAACGCTGACGACAGCGGGGCTGACCTTCTCGACAACATCGGCAAAGCCTGGCTGTTGCGGAGCATCTACACGCACAGCCTCGGCCTGTGCAGGGCCGATCGCGCTAAGCGGGCCGGTTGCCAGAAAGCCCCCGGCGAGAGCTGAAGACAACAGGGCTGCTGCAATGCCCGTGCGGTAAACAGAGGACTTACGTTTGTTCGACATGTATGTATCTCCTTGGATATCTGGTCGACCTTTGGATCGACTTGTAACACCAGTGATACAGATAGGAACCTTACGCTGCTATTTCCGCATCATGACAAATTTGTAAGGTTTGCCGCGTGTTTTTCCGCAAACTTCCCGTTACTTGATCGCCGCCAGCGCGGCCGACAAGCCCGCCAGTGGCGCATCGAGGACAATGGCCGTCCCTGCTGCATTATCATATGAAATCCTTACATCTGCCTCTTTGGCGATTTGCTCACGCAAGAGCGGGCCGACAGGCAGGTACGCCACGCAGACCTTGCCATCGCAGCCTTCGGCAGGGATCGTCACCGGCTCGTTCCGTCCGGACAACTCCAAATGCAGATACCTGCTGGCACCCGGTTCATACCGCGTGCGCAAGATCATCAATGGCTTGCCGCCTTCGCTCGCCGCCAGCGACCAGCTGAAAGCAAACTGGCCATCGGCGTCCAGGATTGTTTGGGTAACGTTGCAAATCTTCTTCCTGGTCTTGAGGTTTTCATCGCAGCGCAGTTCCCAATTTTGAAATGGGTGGATGATACGGCGGTATTTGCCGAGTTCCGCTCCATCGGGAATGGATACTTCCGATGGCTTGATCGAGAATGCTGACGAGATAGCCTCCTGTCCGGCAGCGGGAGGGGACGACCAACCGGACAGGAGCAGACAAGCCAGAAAGAAGGGGCGTTTCACAGCTTGTCTGAACACGATAACGGTCCTGCCCCTAGTTGAGAGTGAAGCTGACACCTGCACCAACACCGACTTGACCATCGCTGGCTGCACCAGTGACATTGGCGCGGACCTTGCCTGATTCGCTGGTGTAACCCGCGCCGAAGGCCATGGCAGCCTGATCTCTCCAGACACCGCCGCCCATGGCAACACTCAACTTTCCGGGCGTACTGTCATAGCGCAGGGACGAGGCAGCCAGACCGATCGCGGCAGCCTGGTAGGCTTCCTTTCGTGCCACACCGATATCCGATGAAAGGCGCGCAAATCCGTCATTCACATCAGTTGTAAGCTTATCGATCCTGCCGTTGACATTGGTGATCTTGCTATCGGTGTAGCTGGTCGACTGGTTCAGCGTGCTAGCTGTCACAGTATTGGTGTAAGCCTTCGATTGATCGAGATACACATTGCCGAGGTTGGCGGTCTCGGCCTTGAGCTGCCTGACATTGACAGCATCATTGTCCGCCTTGCCCGCTTGAAGATTGCTGATCAGGACCGGCGCATTCGGATCTGCACCCTGCAATGAAACTTCATTGGTCTTGCTGCCATCGGGATTGAGCTTGTATTTGACCGCATTCTCGTCCAGCACTGCGATCTTCTGGTTGGTATCGTGCAATTGCGAACCATTCACTGCATCTGTGGATGTCGGATTCACGTCACCTGCCTGGAGATCGGTAATCTTGTTGGTACCGCTCGCAACCGGATTGACGGGCGCAATCTTGGTTCCGCCGCCACCGCCGCCGTGAACTGCGGTGAAGCTCTTCTTGCCCTCGTCCCAGCGCAAGGCGTCGAGCCGCGAAGCTTCGAACCGAGTGTTGAGGTTTGTGACCAGATCATTGACGTTGGTGATATTGCTGTTCAGGCCGCCAAGGGCATCGCCGACATTGGTGAACACGTTGACTGCGCCCGTCGTACCATCCCCGGCGATACTTGCAATATTGTAAGTCGGACCCTTGAGGAGACCGCCGCCGCTGATGGCCGTACCGCCGCCAAGGAAGGTCGCGAAGCTGTTCGACGTGGACCAAAGCTGCGAGCCGTTGACCGCATCCAGAGAATCGATTGCCACCCTGCCATTGGCGAGATTGGAGATGACTGTACCAGTTGCCCCTGCACCGGCCAGCTTGATCTTGCTATAGTCCACGATCTCTCCGGGGTCGAGTTCGCCATTTCCGTTCTTGTCGTCCCAGGCATATTTCACGGCAACATCGCCAAGTGACTTCCCGGTCGTCGCCAGCCCCCTGAGTTGCCCGAAATTGACTGCATCGGTGTCGTTCTCGCCGTCCTTGACATTGGCGATCTTGTTCGGCCCCGATCCGCCATGATTTGCCGAGAACGCGTTGGTAGTCGCATCCCACAGCAGCGCATCGTTTTTCAAGTTGCCGATGTTCGTGTTGATCGTGGTGATGGCACCCGTATTCGTCGTAACCTGGGTATCCAAGTGCCCAAGAGCCTCCGCGACCGTGTGCACGTCCTTGGTCTGGATGGTATAGGTTGGCGACTTGATTGTGCCGTCTGGATTTACTGCAGCCCCACCGCCGAGGATCGTGGCAGTCGAATTGCTCACACCAAAAAGCTGCGAACCGTTGACCGCTTCAAGTGAATCGATCGCGATTTTGCCATTGGCGAGATTGCCGATGGTCGTGCCCACGTCTTTGCCGGAGCTATCCTGGCCCCTCAGCTTCGACTTTGTGTAGTCCACCTCACCCTGATCGACCAGGCTATTATTGTTGGTGTCGGTCCAGGAATATTGCAGCGACCGGTCGGCCAACGATTTCACCGCCGCTGTTCCGACATCCTTGAGGCCGCTTAACTGACCGACATTCACTGCGTCCGTGTCGTTCTCGCCGGCCTTGACATTGGCGATCTTGTTCGGCCCTGCCCCGCCATGATTTGCCGAGAACGCGTTGGTAGTCGCATCCCAAAGCAGCGCATCGTTTTTCAAGTTGCCGATGTTCGTATTGATCGTATTGATGGCACCCGTATTCGTCGTCACCTGGGTGTCCAGGCCCCTCAAAGCCGCCTCGACCGTGTTCACCGTCGTGTTCTGGATGGTATAGGTTGGCGACTTGACTGTGCCGTCTGGATTTACTGCAGCCCCACCGCCGAGGATCGTGGCAGTCGAATTGCTCACACCGTAAAGCTGCGAGCCGTTGACCGCTTCAAGTGAATCGATCGCAATCTTGCCATTGGCGAGATTGCCGATGGTCGTGCCACCTGCCCCCAGCAGCGTGATGCGAGTCTTTGGGTCGCCGATCTTGCCGTCATATTGCACGGCGCGGTCGGTCAAATTGCCGACATTGTTGGTTATACTGGTGATATTACCTTCATTCTTCGTAATGCGCGTCTCATGCCCGGTCACCTTGTTGTCGACCGTCGTCAGTTGCCCCACATTGACTGCATCCGTAGCATCAACGCCAGCATCAAGATTGATCAACCTGCGCGGCCCTTTCTTGCCGGCGGTCGTTCCGGCAATATCGACGGCCGCGCCATCGAGTCCCTCAGCAACAGTGATGTTTGCCCCCGGCAGTGCCTGTTGCACGAGTCCGGCCTTGCCGTTCGTAATATTGGCGATATTGCTTGTGTTCGTAGTGATATCGCCTGTGTTCTTGTTAATAGCCGTCTCATTGGCGGTCACCCTATCGCCCAAGGTGCCAACCGCCGAATTCGTTGCAAAGAGCTGCGAACCGTTGATGCCGTCCGTGCTCGTCTTACTAATTCGGCCAGCAGCCATATTGGTCAGTTGGCGTCTCTGATCAAACCGTCCGATGCTGACCGTGCCTGGCACAGCAGTACCAGTCCCGGCCCCGGCTGGATCCGCCTTATCGGCGATGCCCGCAAAAGTGTATGGTTTTCCATTGATAGTTACGTCGCCAACAGCGACCGCTTCTTCTGACACGGCACCCGCGCCGAGGGCCACGCCGCCCCCAACCTTGACAATGGAATTGGCTCCAAGAGCCGTTGCGAAGCTCTTCTTATCCTCGGTAACTGCATAGCGGCCGAGGGCGACGCTAAACTCTTCAATGGCTTGTGCGTTTGCACCAATTGCTATCGACTCCAGAAGCGTATCGTCCTTATCCGTTGGCAGGCTCGGTCCGGTCGAGATATAACCGGTCTGCGCATTCCGACCGATGGAGATATTTCCTTGTGATGTGCTGCGCGCATTGTTGCCAAACGCGATTGAGCCGTATCCCAGTGCCTGGGTTGCCGCGTCACCGATCGCCATGCTCTTTGTCGTCTGATTGTTCAGCCCGATAAAGCCCCCATTGACGTAAAGCTCGCCGCCAAGTGTGAGAGAGTTGGAGGAGAGGCCATTGGGGGTCGAATTAAAGAACAATACGTGGTCTATTTGCGTATTCTTCGTATCCGGCGAACAGTTCGACGTAACGCCTGCGACATTCGTCAATACGGGAGGTGATACGAAAACCGTCCCGATCAGCGGGACAGGGGTGGGTCGCATACTGATAAGTCCACAAGTCAAACCTGAGCCAGGGTTGATGAATATCCCGTCGCCATCGGCTGCATTGGCCTGTTGCGCTAGTCCAACCCCCATCGCAAGCGCGGCAGCCGCGAGGCCCGGCAATCCCGGTCCCTTGTTGCGTTTCAAACCAAGCAAGCGGCAGGCCATGCGCAGCATCGCCATGAGGCGGCGACGCGCCGAGCGTCCACGCGGGGCGGCCCCAAAACCGGTCTTGCCGATATTCGCCGCTAGTTGAGGTATTACGCTTAATCGATTTAATAATAATATAACATTTCTCATAATCGCTCCGCCGAATATATATTTTAGGTAATATGCACACGTCAATGGTGTAGGTATGTTATTTATACTACCATGGGACGAAAAACTGAATACTGATGCTCACAATAATCGAGCGTGTTAAGTACATTCTGGCACATATAGCCAGAATCACAACGACATCGTCAAATATTATTACGCTCAGATATACCAGACTGATATATGACACAATGAAAAAAATTAGTTTACGCGTGTAACTTTAGTTTAATTAGTAGCTGTGCACCGGGACTGCCGATATCTGCACGTTCTCTACACCACTCCGTATATTCCAGGTTGAATTCTTCGACTTTTACCTGAACATTCGAAACACAGCTTTTGGAGTTCATCATGTCAGCTCTCGGATCGACCTTGCGCGTTCACCGGCCTTATCCCCGGGTTCTCGCCTTCTATGATGGCCGCGTAGACGGGGTGCGCGCTTACTCGGATGAGCCGAACTGGCTCGACGATGGCGCCTACTCACTTGGGGTTTGTTCCTACGCGGTGGTGTCCGGTCATGAGGCGCTGGTCTATGACACGAGCATTTCGCTGCCCCATGCGAGGATCATCCGCAAAACGCTGGAAGATGCCGGGGTTCGCAATATAAGGGTCGTGCTCAGCCACTGGCACACGGACCACATCGCCGGGAACGAGGTTTTTGCCGATTGCGAAATCATCGCCAATGATCTGACCGAGCAGGCGATGCGTAACAACCGCATCAATCTGGCAAATCGAACACCGCCGATTCACCCGCTGATCATGCCGAACCGCATTTTTCATGAGACGTTGCAACTGAGAATTGGGGAGGTCGAGGTGGAATTGCGCCATGCCGATATTCACAGCCATGACGGGACGATCATGATCCTGCCGCACCTCAAGCTGATGTTCGCCGGCGACACGCTCGAAGATCCTGTCACCTATGTCGCTGAACCAAAGCGACTTGAACACCATCTGCGTGATCTTGATCGCATTGCCACCTGGAACTTCGAAAAGATCCTGCCCAACCACGGTGCGGAGGAGGTTATCGTCGCGGGTGGTTATGAGCCAGGCCTGATCGGAGCGACACGCAGTTACGTGCAAAAACTCCTGCGGCTGAGGCACGAGCCCGAGCTTGCCAACATGGAGCTTCCTGCCTTCATCGCCGACGATCTGCGCTCAGGTTCAATCCGGTATTTTGCGCCCTACGAGGCGGTTCACCGAGAGAACGTGAAGGCCGTTCTGTCTGGCTACGCCGACGAATAGGCTCAATCTCCGGTCCCGGTGAAGAGCTTGTGCAGCTGTTGATTCTCTTTCTCGGAAAGCGGCGCCGTATCAACTGAAGTCGCGCGGCGCCGGCGGATCGAAATAATGATCGCAACGCCGCCCGCAAGCAGAACCACGATGGGGAACCCCCAGAGCAGCAGCGTGCTCGTCTGCAAGCGCGGCCGGAGCAGGACGAATTCACCATAGCGCGCCACGAGGAATTCGAGCACCTGCTCGTCCGTATCGCCGGCGACCAGCCTTTCGCGAACGAGCACGCGCAGATCCCGGGCAAGATCGGCATTGGAATCGTCGATTGATTCGTTCTGGCACACCATGCAGCGCAATTCCGCTGAGATGTTGCGGGCGCGTTTTTCAAGCACGGGGTTGGACAGCATCTCGTCCGGCGACAGGGCTTGCGCGCCAGTTGCAGCAAAGCAAAGCGCGAGGCCGAGGGCCAGGGCTGCAACCAGCCGTCTCATGCGACGGTCCGTGCTGGCTGTGGCTTTCGCTTCGCCCTGTTTGGCGCGCCAATGCGCAGCCGGCGGTCGAGCAGTGACATGCAGCCGCCAATCATCATGACCATCCCGCCGAGCCAGATCAGGGTAACCAGCGGCTTCCACCATATCCTGACCACGATCCCGCCATCCTTGGCCGCATCGCCGAGCGAAACATAAAGCTGACTGAACATGAATGTCTTGATGCCAGCCTCGGTCGTCTGCATCTTGCGAACAGGGAAGAAACGCTTGGCCGAGAGAAGATCGGTCACCGGCTGCCCTTCGTCGTTCATGATTGTGAACCTGCCCTGGTCCTCGGTGTAGTTCGAACCTTTCACAGCATCGACACGATCGAACCGCAGCGTATACCCACCCGCGCGAATGCCATCGCCAGGCTTCATCACCAGCACGCTTTCAGTTGCGAATGTCGTTGTGGCAACGATGCCAAGAAGGGTGACCCCGAGGCCAAAATGGGCAAATGCGGTGCCGAAAACCGAGCGCGGCAGACCGATGATACGTTGAAAAGTGGCACGGGCCGACGCCTTGCCAAGGCCGGCTTTCAGCCAGATATCGGTCACGGCGCCCAGCATGAGCCAGGCAGCGAGGCCGATGCCGAAGGCCGCCAGCACGCCAGATGCGGAGGTTTTGTAAAGAACCAGTGCCACGACAAGCAGTGCGAGGAAAAAAGCCGTCATCAACCGTTGCGCCACGGCGAGGATATCGCCGCGCTTCCATGCCAAAAGCGGCCCGAATGGAACGGCGGCCAGCAGCGGGATCATCAACGGCCCGAAAGTCAGATTGAAGAATGGTGCACCAACGGAAATCTTCTCGCCGGTCAGCGATTCCAGCAGCAAGGGATAAAGCGTGCCGATCAGCACGGTCGCGGCCGCGGTGGTCAAAAACAGATTGTTGAAAACCAGCGCACCCTCGCGCGAAATAGGCTGAAACAGGCCACCCGGAGCCAGCGTCTGCGCTCGCCAGGCGAACAGCGCAAGCGAACCGCCGATGAAGAGCACGAGGATCGCCAGGATGAACAGCCCACGGCCGGGATCTGTGGCAAATGTATGCACCGACGTCAGCACGCCCGAGCGCACAAGGAATGTGCCGAGCAGCGAGAGTGAGAAAGTCAGAATCGCAAGGAGAATTGTCCAGATTTTCAATGCCGATCGCTTTTCCATGACCAGCGCCGAATGCAGCAGCGCCGTTCCTGCAAGCCAGGGCATGAACGATGCGTTTTCGACAGGATCCCAGAACCACCAACCACCCCAGCCGAGCTCATAATAGGCCCAGTAGGAGCCCATTGCGATACCGCCGGTCAGGAATATCCAGGCAGTCAGTGTCCAGGGCCGCACCCAGCGCGCCCAGGCGGCGTCGATGCGGCCGTCGATCAGCGCCGCAACCGCAAAGGAGAAGCACACGGAAAAGCCGACATAGCCGAGGTAAAGCATGGGCGGGTGAATGGCGAGGCCGATATCCTGGAGGATCGGGTTGAGGTCCCGCCCTTCCACCGGGGCAGGATTGAGCCGCGCGAAGGGATTGGACGTGCCGACGATGAAGAGCAGGAAGGCACTGCCGATCCAGGCTTGTACGCCGAGGACATTGGCCTTCAGCGCCGGCGGCAGATTATTGCCGAAATAGGCGACGAGAGCGGTGAAGAAGCTCAGGATCAAAACCCAGAGCAGCATCGAGCCTTCGTGGTTGCCCCAGACTCCCGTGAACTTGTAGAGCATCGGCTTTTGCGAGTGCGAGTTTTCAAAGACATTCTGCACCGAAAAGTCCGATAGAACGTGGGCAGAGGTGAGCGCCGCAAAAGAAAGCGCGATCAGGGCAAACACAGTGAATGAAGCGGGGACCGCGACAGCCATCATGCGGTCATCGTTGCGACGTGCGCCAAGCACAGGCAACACAGCCTGGATGATCGATAGCGCCAGCGCCAATACCAGCGCGAAATGTCCGAGTTCGACGGTCACGGCTGCTTGGCCTCCCCCTGCCAGACGCCCTTGGCCTTCAGGCTGTCGGCAACTTCCTTCGGCATGTAATTCTCGTCGTGTTTGGCTAGAACGCTGTCGGCCACGAAAGCACCGCCAGGCATGAACTTGCCTTCGATAACGACGCCTTGATCCTCGCGGAACAAATCCGGCAGAATGCCATCATAGGTCACCGGAACACTTTTTACATGGTCCGTGACCGAGAACCTGATCTTCGTGCCATCGCCGCGTACGACACTGCCCTTTTCTACGAGACCGCCGAGACGGAAACGCGACTCCGATTCCACATCGGACGACTGAATATCGGAAGGCATGCGAAAAAACGCGATCTTCTGCTGCAGCGCGAATAGCACCAGGGCCGCCGCAACCGCCAGAACAAGCAGTCCGCCGCCGATTACCGAGAGCCGCTTCTGTTTGCGCGTCATCGATTGGTCTCCGGTTGGTCCGGTTCGTCCGCAAGGCCGAGTTCGCTCGCCACCGCGTCCAGTCTTGCGATCTTGTCCGCAGCCAGCGCTTTTCTCGCCCGCGCCAATGCGTCAAGCGCGTCGTTGGGCCGGTTGAGAACCACATAGGACCGGACGAGCCGTTCCCAGCCTTCGATATCGTCAGGCGATTGTTTCAATTTCTCGGCAAGGTTCGCCACCATGCCTTCGATCATCGCGGCGGGATCCTGGTTGTTCATGCCCGCTGCGGCCTCGACCTGCGAAGCATCGGGACCCGTTTTCTCCACGTCGCTGACGTCGGGCGCATCACCTGCAATCTCTTGATCAAGCCTCGTCAAGGCGGCCTGCGCCTGATCGCGCCAGGGAACATCCGCAGGCGCCTCCGCCAGGAGCTTACGGATAAGATCCCGCGCCTCCGGCAGGCGGCCCTGCTGCATCCAGCCATCGATGATGTAGAATTGCGGCCGCATATCGCTCGGATCGAGTTCAAGAGCATGCTTCAACACCGCCTCGGCTTCAGGAGTGATCTTTCCATCGGCAGCGGCTGCCATCGCCTGACCCAGTCCGAGCTGGCGCGCTGCGCTGTCGCCATTGAGGCGGATCGCGTGCCTGTAGGCGGTCACGGCATCGGCCGGGCGGCCAAGCCGCAAATATATTGGCGCAAGCACCTCCCAGCCTTGACCATCGTCCGGGTTGAGCGTGAGGTGGGCTTCGGCGCGCGCGATCAGTTCTGCGGGCGTGCTCTGGTCCGCCGGCTTCGCGAGGCGTTCAGCCAAGGGTTGCGCCGGCAAGTCAGGCGAGCCCGTCTTCGCGTATATCCCCCAGGAAATCAACGGGATGGCGAGAACTGTTGCGAGCGTGAGCCACTCGCGCGTTGCGCTTTTCGTCGGCCGGACGAGCGCCTTGTCCTCCTCGACAGCCTTGGCTGATTTAAGAAGGCGGCGTCCGATTTCGGCGCGTGCCTGCTCGCTGCTGGCAGGGTCGATGAGACCGCGCTTTTCATCGGCATCGAGTTCGCGCAGCTGATCGCGGTAGACCTCGACATCATATTGATTGTCCGAGACGGGCGCATGGATGCGCCGCGTCAACGGCAGAAGCACAAGCAGCGTCGCAACTACGGTAAGAACAGCAGCGGAAATCCAGAAAACCATGGGTGAGACATACCCCCACCCCCGCGTAAAATCCAAATGGATTTAAATTGATAGGGCAATTCGCCGCAAAGGTTGGAACAGTTCAAAGCTCCAGCGGGAACGGCGTGGGCTCCCAGATATGCTCCATCTTGTGTGCCTTGACGGTGGCCTCCTCCCATTGGTGGAGGGTTTTTGCAATAAACTCCCTGTCGCTCGCCTCCAATGCCGGAAAAAAATCAGGTGCAACCTTGGTAAAATATGGCTCTATTCTCGTGTCCTGCGGCCGCAACTGCAAAGCCTTGCTGAAATCGCCGAGAGCTGCGGCCACGAATATGTTGGTGAATACGCGATCATCAAAATGACCATCAAACGTCGTCGACTTCGAGCGCTCGTGTGCGATGTAGTCATCGAACGTCTTCATTGCCCGAAGCCGTGGCAAGGCAATTCCTTCAATATGGTTCCTCATGGCCGTAACGGTATCTGGTTTGGTTACATCCCACATGCCCACAGATTGGTCGAAGAGCCATACAGGATTCCATCCCAGCATTATGTCCTTTTGTGCAGGCACAAGCGGATAAGTAACAATGTGCGGTTCGAACGATCGTTTGTCGCTACTCCGATCAACAAAGACGCCGCGCAATATGTGGTGAACCGGCTTGACAATGAGAAATCGCCCAATGAGCACCAGATCCGAATGACGGGCAACAAGAGGCATCAACGCCTCGTTGACTTGGGCGGTTGTGGTCATTTCCAGTACTCATCAAAATTGATTTCGACAATGATAATATCTGTAAGCTTGTTGTGAATCTTGTGAACAGCGTTTCGCATCTCGATTGCTCGGGGAACGCTGACGCCCGCTCGCCCCGTTTTGAAATCATGGACACATACACGATTATCCCGTTCAGGACCCAGTATATCAATTCGAACAGTATTCTTGAGGCCGTACTTGGCAAGATAATCAGGGTTTTTATCTGCTGCAATCTCCTCCGCAAACTTTAAATACGATCGTTCGGTGCGCAAGATGTTGGGATAATTTGCGTTGGCGAGCTTCTTCAAATTCGCATGCGCAGCTGTGCCAAACAACCACGGCGTCTCGTAGTCAGACGGCGGTTCAGCCCTTTTGACCGCCTCGTTTGCTAGCGACTGGACGATGCCGATTTCCGGGCAATATCTTTTGACCTCATTCTTCGTCAACAGTTTGACAGTTGCCTTCACTCGCCTTCCTGGCTGGAGTTGATCGTCCTCACCCCAGTCCTTCGGACGAAACAGCAGGACCGGCTTGAGGCTCGGATCCCGCTGATTGGAGAGCCGGTTATATTCGGCAATGGCATCTTCTGCGGGTAACAGCCCGGTGGAACGTCCTCCCTCGCGCAAAAGGTGAGGTGCAAGCAGGATGCCAGAACCCGTTCCTCCGCCGGCTATGCCGCCGCTTCCACCGCCACTCAAGGCCATGGGGGATGAAAGCGGGTCTTCACGACGCATGTATACCGGCTGCACCAAGCCTGAGGATCCACCACTCTCACCGGTCCATTGCCCGCCGTCTGGATTTCCCGCGGGAACACGGGGCTGGTCGGGATGGAAATTCGCCTTGCGTCCGAGAAAATATGAATCGACGATATCCAGGAAACCCTCGTTCATCCTGATCTCGGCCCTGATCAGGGCCAGCATTGCGGCATCCGATTGAGGGGTGTGAATTCTCATTTTCGCAGCAAGGATCCGCTGCTTAGTGGAAATTCTCAGCAATAGCTCTTCTAACATACTATGTCCGTTTCTATGAAAATATTCCTATTACCACTCGCAATTTGACTGCTGTGCGATAATTATCCGCTGAAAAGGAAAAGATGTCCGGAGCACTGTCAGCCGCGAGGGTTGCTCGCGGCTGACTTCGTCCGATTAAAAAGAGATTGCCTAGCTGCGTCCGGACCTTAGGTCAAAGGCGTCCAGCTGCCGTCCTCGTTCCGGCAAGCTGTGCCTCGCGAGGATTGCGGTGTACCGTCGATGCGCACGGTGTGCGTGTATTGGCGGCAATTTTGCGAGCCGACCTGATAAGGCTGCGCCGCAACGACTTCGCCACTGCGGCTGCCGCTGCTGTTTTTCCATTCGATGGTCTTGCCTGCTGGAGAATATTCCAGCGCCTGATATTCGGCTTGCAAGGCCCGCTTGCGATCCGATGCGTCCAGAGATGGGTTGTTTCCGATCAAACCATTGCCGAGCGCTGCGAGAACCCCCGTCGTAGCCGATTTCGAGCCACCCGTCAGTTTGCTCAGCGTACTTCCGCCGTTGTTTTTTGGAGCTGTGGAGCAGCCGGCCAAAACAACAACGACAAGCAGGGAAATGACTATATGAAATTTCATCATTGGTCCGTTTTAGGGTATCCTTTGCAGTGGCCTTTTATGGCCCGATAAGCCGCTCGCTTGCAAGCTCGATTCAGGTGCCCGCGACCGGAAGTGTCAGCCTCGCCGCCAGACCGCCAAGCTCGGCGCTTCGTTCCAGCCGGAGCGTGCCGCCATATTCGCGCACCGTATCATGAACGATCGAGAGGCCGAGACCCGTTCCCGGCTTGGTCTCGTCGAGACGTTTGCCGCGTGTCAGCGCATCCTTTATCTGCTCTGGCGCCAGACCATCGCCGTCATCCTCGACGCTGATTTCAAGTCCGCTATCGACTTTCGCAAGTGTAAGCCGAATGACCTTGCGGCCCCATTTTCCCGCGTTTTCCAGGAGGTTCCCGACCACCTCCTCCAGGTCTTCCTGCTCTCCGGCAAAGATGGCGTCATCCATGTAGTTGTTGAATTGGACCTCCATCTCTGGGTTGAGCTTTCTCGTTACCCGCACCAGCCGCCCGAGGATCGGCGTGACCGGCGCGCGAAACACCACGCTGTCGCGCTGTGCGGCTACCCGGGCGCGTTGCAGATAATGCTGCACCTGAACCTGCATGGCTTCGCTCTGCTCGGCAATAAGCCGTCCTTCCGTTCCGCCGATGGTGCGGCTTTCATTCACGAGCACCGACAGGGGCGTCTTGAGCGAGTGTGCAAGATTGCCGACCTGCGTGCGTGATCGTTCCATTATGCGGCGATTGTTTTCGATGAGGGCGTTCATCTCGCGCGCCAGCGGTGCGATCTCGTCGGGCAAACGTTCATCGAGCCTTGAGACTTTGCCCTCGCGGATGTCAGCGAGGGAACGGCGAACACGATCGAGTGGCCGCAAACCGAAGAGGATCACGGCGGCGTTGATCAACGTGCCGCCGAGACCGAACACACCGAGATAAAAGTAAAGCGTATTGCGGAAATGAGCGATCTCGCCTTCGACCTCGCTCAGATTGCCCATGACCCTGAACCTGGCAACGCGATTTTCCGCATCGAGCACGACTTCGGTTTCGACCACGGAAAGCTGCTGGCCGTTGGGGCCCGGTTCCACGTAGGAACGCTGGAAGGACGTGTCGAAGGGAACATTGAGGGTCGAGGGAGAGTCGATTTCACGATCGCCGAGCGAGACCGATTTCAACGAACCCTTCAAATTGTCCGCAACAGGTTCGACGGACCAGTACCAACCGGAAAGCGGGCTTGAATAGCGTACCTCTCCGGGGTCTGGACGGCCCGCAAGCGTACCGTCATTGACGCTGACTGATGCGATCACACTGAAGAGATGGGCGGACAGCAATTGCTTGAAGCTTTGCAGGCGCGATTCGCCATAGATGGTCGAGATGATGGTGGCGATGGCGACGAAGGAGATTACAGTCCACAACGTCGAGAGCATGATGACGCGAAGCGATAGGGAACGCAGGCTGGGAAGATAGCCGGTCAGCGGGATTTTCACGCGTCGTCCTGCCTTTTTCTCGAATCCAGGCCTGATAAAGCGCCCGCCAGGCCGGGATCAAACGCCTCTATGACCTGTTGTCCTGCGATTTGATCCGGTACCCCATGCCACGGATGGTTTCGATGAGATCCATGCCCATTTTCTTGCGCAACCTGCCAACAAATACTTCGATCGTGTTGGAATCCCGATCGAAATCCTGGTCGTACAGATGCTCGACGAGTTCTGTCCGGGATACTACCTCGTCCATGTGGTGCATGAGATAGGACAGGAGCCGGAACTCGTGTGACGTGAGTTTAAGTGCGGTACCATTGACCGTTGCCTTCGAGGTCTTCGTGTCGAGGCGCAGCGGTCCGCAGGTGATCTCCGATGAGGCGTGGCCGGCGGCACGCCGGATCAGCGCACGCAGGCGTGCCAGGACCTCCTCGATATGGAAAGGTTTGGCGACATAATCATCGGCACCGGCGTCGATGCCGGCAACCTTGTCGCTCCAGCGATCGCGCGCAGTCAACAGGAGGACCGGCATGACCCGCCCGTCCCGGCGCCATTTTTCAAGAACGGTAAGCCCGTCCATCTGCGGCAGGCCGATATCGAGGATCACCGCATCATAGGGCTCGGTGTCGCCAAGAAAATGCCCCTCCTCGCCGTCGGAAGCCTTGTCCACCACATAGCCGGCATCGGTCAAAGCTTCGACCAACTGACGGTTGAGGTCGCGATCATCTTCTACGACGAGTATTCTCATTCAGGATTTCCTTGCCGGAGGAAGGCGATCAATTCGCGGGTACAGCGACTTCCACGCGGCGTGGACGTTCGCCATCCTTGCCGGGGATGAGCACGACCACGACACAGACTTCTTTGCCGTTCTGCACGACAGAGGTTGCCCGTGCAAGTGTACCGCCCTGCGAGTCCGCCACCCGTTGACCGACCGAAGAACAATCCGCCGCAAAGGCAGGCCCGGCGTTGAGAACGCCGGTGACCAAGATCAGAGCCGCTATGGGCAAGGAGATAGAAAGGTGTTTCATCATGGGATCATTAGTAACGGTTGCTGTCTGAACGATGAATGAACAATCGGTAATGTGGCTGTCAGAAATGCCACAAGTTCACGACTTTTAACATCATATTTCTTTACGTGTAATGAGCGTCGTGGCGCTCACACGTCCAAAAAGTGCGACAATCCCGCTGAGCGCCGTTATGAACTGGGTTATTATATCTGACAAAGACCCTTGATCGATACCCGTGGCAGGCACCTGGACGAAGCTCGAACATGAAAGCAGGATCGTTACAATTGACGCCCAGATGGTCTTCGACAGGTACCAGGGTTTTTCGATGCTCATGATAAATTCCTTTTTCAGATGTTATATTTGAAATCAATCGATTGGTAATTTGCGGCGGGCAGCGCGCCCGGGTCCGACAATGGCTGAAATCATTGCAACGCTGAAATCGATCTCGGACGTCAACCCACCATGATCGGATTGTCGCTGGGCGAGACCATACGTCCAGTTGGGCTTTTCCACTTCGAGGGATCGAACCAGTTTCTCGTCTTTGCGTATTTCCACGCGATAGAGTTCACGCTCTTCGCCCAAGGGGAGATCAGGTGCGAACCAACTGTCGGCATCGATCCGTCCACGCCTCACCCAGCTGATGTGGACGTCACCGTTCGCCTCCGTCCGCGAGCGGATGTGAACAGGTTCGAGCGGCTGCAATGCGCGAAGTCCCCCGGCCCGTTTCACGGTGGTGAAGTACTGGTCGGTAAAGTCCTCCCCTGAGGCCCCGATACGCCAGGTAAGATCGAGACCGGTCTCCTCCGGCTTTAAGCCGGCCGGGGAGACAGCGTTGTTGATAAGGACGAAAGGCGTTCCTGAAGGCCTCGACTGTGTGGCCTCGCGTTCCGTACCGCATTGACCCCGCAGCAGCCCGCTCAATCGCCATACATCGCTTTCGACTTCTTCGGCATCGAGAAACTGCAAGACCTCCCAGCTACCCTCCGGAGCGGCCAGCAGCGCGGAGTTGGCACCGTTCAGAACTTGCGACAGGGAAGCTGAACTCAGTTCACCGTCGTAGAGCCGCACGGTAAGTGATCGAGCCTTAAGCACCCTGCCACTTGGCCCGGCGGCCAGCGGCGCAGTTAGTTCGCCCATCACCCCACGATGGGGTACCAGAGTTCTTTGCTTGAAATCGGTTGCTTCGGGTGAAGCATAAACGCTTGTCCCACCCCAGGGCTCGGCAAAAGCCGCGATGCGAAACTGATCGGACGGTCTTTCGACGCCCGGCCACATCGGCAAGTCCAGAAGCTCGAAATGCGGCCTGCCGCGAACCGAAAGGCGGCCGCCGTCCGGGGGAGACGGCAATACTCCCCGAACCGGGTATCTTATCTGTTGCGGCAATGCTCGTGCCTCGACGCGGCGCGTCAAGCCATCCTCGATGGACGTGACCACGAAATCCGGTGCAGACGTGTTTCCGGAAATTCTCACCCGATCCCCCGGCTTCAGCGCAATCTGCTTCCACGGCAGCTCGAACGACGCTGTTCGCCGCGTCGCCCGGCGCGTCTGCAGCGCCTCCTCGACCAGCGATTTCGCCTGCGCGGTATCTATCATGCCTGGGAGCCCTATGTTCTCCGTGCCTCTGCCGTCGAGGCGTTCGGCAAAAGTCATCGCCGCCTGATAGTCCAGCATGGGATCCCTATAGGCCATTTCGATGCGGGCCGGTTGTTCTGCAAGCTCCTGCATGCGCCAAACGACAGGTCCATTCTCCTCCTGCTCGACAAACTCTTCGATGAGCGGGGCCTTTACCTCCATGTGCACGGCGCTGCGAAAAGCCAGGCTGTTGCCGCTCTCGAAACTGTCCACACCATAGAGAGCTAACAAAGGCTCGATAGCCGCCCGGGCGCTTGTCGGCTCCTCGATGACATAGCCGCTGACAAATCCATCCACGCGGCCTGTATCGATCTGGGCCGCGCCGAAATCGCCAAGAATCGCTTCCAGAAGTTCGTCGAGCGGGACACCCGAAAGTCTTCCGTTCAACCAATGTCCTGTCATCCAGTTGTCGCCATCGGACCATAGCGTCCGGTTCAGCGGAAACTCCGGATATGGGCGTGTATCCCAAGCCCACGCATAGATGCGGTCAGGATCAATCATGCCGTCGGCGTCAGCCGTCTTCCAGTGGTTGAAGTGCGCACGCAGGAAGCGGTTTTGCGCAAGATCGCTGCGGCCGTGGTCGGAGAAATAGGGATACGCGCCTTCCGAGGATTTCATATCGGGGAAAACATTTGGCTGATTGGGACCCTTGTCGGCGGCGGGGCAGCCCAATTCCGTTAGCCATATTGGCTTTCCCCGCGGTTGCCATGCGGTCGGCACCGCGCTTTCCACGCCGCCTTGCCTGTTATGATGTCTGTTGCTCCACCATGAGTTCAGATCCTTGTAGCGATAAACCCAGGCTTTGCCTGCACCATCGGTGATGGGCGTTCGGGTTCGTAGGGTGCGATCAAGGACCGATCTGTAGTACCAGTCGAAGCCCTCGCCCGAGGCAATCTGACTCTGCAATCCGCTCAGGTCGTACGGCGAGTTGAAGCCGTCGGGATTTGGAACGCTGTAATCTCCATCGCGCCAGTCGCTCAGCGGCATGTAATTGTCGATGCCGATTGCATCGATCGCCGGATGCGCCCACAGCGGATCAAGATGGAAAAACACATCTCCTGATCCATCTTGAGGGTGGTGGCCGAAATATTCCGTCCAATCGGCACCATAGGTCAGCTTGCAGCCTGGTCCGAGAACATGCCGGAGATCGCCTGCAAGCTCGCACAAGCCATCAACGAACGGAAAACCGTTTGTCTGGTCCCGGACCATCGTCAGGCCGAACAACTCGGAGCCGACGATGAATGTGTCTACACCGCCGGCACATAGAGCGAGATGCGCTAGATGCAGCATGAATCTGCGATAACCCCAGTCGTCCCGGTTTCCTGAAAAGCGAACCTTGTTGTTTCTGGTTTCAAAATCACGGGACTTGGCGGTGCCGAGGAACGTAGCGATCTCGGCACTGGCAGCTGGGGTCGTGTTCGGACTACCCGGCCTGTACGGCGCCGGATGACAGGTGATGCGTCCGCGCCACGGATAAGCTCCCTGCCTCGGTCCACCATAGGGATCAGGCAGGTTGTTGTCTGATCGGATATCCATCATGACGAATGGATATAGCGTGACGCTCAGGCCACGAGCCTTGGCGTCAAGAATGGCATCTATGACGCTTTCATCGGAGGGTGTACCGCCATAGGCGGCGCCCTTGTCTGCGCGGGAGATCAGATGAGCCTGTAATCGCGAAACGCCGCCCGCCCGCCAGGTACTGCTTTCCCTATGGCCTGCCCTGTCCATAACACCCGGCTTGATTGCGCATTCGGCTGCACGCAAGTCGGCGCCAAACCACGGCACCACGATTGCTACGTGTTCCAGCGAAGGACAAAGCCGCTGGAGTTCATACATCGAGGCGTTCCAATCGGTAGCGCCCCTCAGGCAATTGCGGTTCAGGCCCTTCGTCTTGCCCTTCGACGGCTCGCTCGTAACGAGATGCGGCGAAAGCCCGAACTCTGTTGCACCCGGAACGAGGGCCACCGCTTTGAGGTCGCGCGCCACGCTGTTCACGCTCCGCACCACTTCGAACTGGAATTGCGGAATTCGGTTGCCATAATCGTCAAGTGGAAAGCGATCGAATACGACATAAGCCGTGTCGCGATAGGCCGGCGCGTTGCCCTGACCCTGCTTCGCTTCAATCAGCGGATCAATGGGCTGGCTTGTTGTTCCGTTGTAAACGCGAGTGGTACAACGCGTCTGGTCAAGCTCCTTCCCGTCGACCCATATGCGGCGGATCATGCTGATCTGACCTTCGGCTACAGCGATAGCAAAATTTGCGAAGTAATTATACTCGGTGACTTTTTGCCTGCCCTTGCCGCCCTGACGCGACGTGGTTTTCGCTTCTTCGAAGCGGGTAGCCCAAATGAGCGTGCCGGATATCCTTACCGAGCCGTAGACTCGGGGCAGCGCCGCGCCTTCCTCGGCCGACATAGGGCGCATCGACGACATGCGTGGGCCTTCGATAGTCCGGCCGAACAGCGCCTGGTCGATGAGATATCCGCCGACCGATGCGACAGCGGAGCCGATAGCTGCGGCCACCGTTCCCGACGTCGTAAGAGCGCCAACTGCGGCTGTCAGAACAAGTGTTGCCATGTGCTGAATTCTTTCTGGAACTATTGGTAAGTGGTGGCTTGCGTTGCTGCTGCGCGATCGGGAAACGTGAATACGCCGGCGATACGCTTGCGCCATTGCGGAACCAGGGCTGAGTCCATCACACTGTGGCCCTCATAGGCGTGAATGAACCGATCCTCGTCCGAGAGAATTCCGAGGTGTTTTGCAGCCATACCATCGCGCCATCGAAACACCAGAAGATCGCCGGGCTGCGCATTGGCCAATGGCTTTTCATTCATGTGCATGCGCCCTGCCTCAAGCAGCGGATCGCCTATGTTCGTCTCGGCCCAATCGGCGGAATAGGCAGCAACCACTTGCGGCTCCTGCCCGTAAAGCGCACGCCAGATGCCGCGCACCAGTCCGAGACAATCGCTGCCAACCTGACATCTCGAGCCGCCATGCCGGTAAGGCGTGCCGATCCACCGCCGGGCTTCTGCCATAACGTCCTCGGTTATGCTCATGGTACCAACGGCTTGCCGTCGAAAATGCCTTGGCCATCGGCATAATTATAGGCAGCATCATTGCCGGGCAGATGCGGGAAGCCGCGAAAGTTCGCGCTATTGGAAAACTTCGCCTTGCACTGCGCAAAGCTCTTGTCGCATCCAGGTTTCAGGGAAAAAACCTCCCCAATCTTCATGTCGGGTATCGATGCGTCACGCAGGCAGAGCCGTGTGCCGTTCTCAGCCGCGACCTGATTGAGGACGACGTTACTGCGCCGGACATCAACTCCTGATATCCACGTCAAGACGCCATTGTCGAACCAGCCGCCGCTCGGAGGTTGAAGCCCGGTTGCTATCATCTCGCGGTCGGACAGGATGGCCGCCACTGTTCCTGTCTGACTTCCCGCAACATAACCGCAGCGGTGGTCGCCAAGCTGGGCATCGCACTGTCTGGTAATGCGCCGGCCCTTGACCTTGTCGAGATCGGCGGAACTGCTTTTCGTTTCCGCCACGAACTTCCTGCCCGATCGCGTGATCGTGCCGATGCGTGCGCTTCGCAGCAGGGCTATCTGATCCGGCGATGCCCAGTTGACCAGGAAGGTCTCGACCACGGCTCCGTCAAACGCCCCGCCTTCGATGTCGGCGTCGGTGATACTGACGGAAGACAGCGCACCCTCGATTTCGGCACTGTCCACTGCGAGCCCGAGCGAGCTTGTCGCTTCGCTGGCGCTGAACCCTGTTTGCGGCCCGCACGAGACACCGGCGACAATCAAATCCCGGTCGTGATCGGTGAAGCCGTGGATAACCCCATCTTGCCTGCGAACAATCCAGCAAAAACAGTGGGTTGTCACTTCACCTGCAAGATGTGATTCAAGTGCCGGCGGAATCTTGCTCATGCCTTTACCTCGACGATCGGTATGGTTGGTATTTCCCCGGCCGCGAACGATTTTATGCTGATAGTCAGCCGGTCCGTGTCGAAACGCGATGGGACGTCAAAGTTGAATCCCGCCGTCACTCTTGCGCCGGTAGGCGGTATTCTATCCTTTCCAAAGATAATTTGGCCGGTGATCAGCTCCACCGTGAAATCCCGCGCCTCCAGCTTCTCGACACCATTTACGGCGACACGCACGCTACCCCCCTGCGCCTTGGTAATCGTCCGGACATACTCGCCATAGTGCTTGACCAGTTGGAACCTGCCATTGATCCCATCCCCCTTGCCGAGATTTTGGTCGCCCGCCGCCGGCTTCTGGCCGGACCGGCACGAAAGATGGTCGAACGGATCGCGGAAACGGAACGCATGAAGCGATCCTCGCCGCGCCTCGAAGAATGTCATGACTTCGTCCAGATCAGCCAAGGAGCGGACGCCTGTCCCCGCATCGTAATGGCGTCGCGACTGAGCCCAGCGTGCATTGCGCTGTTCGAAGCCGGACGTCAGCGGGACAATCTCGTTGCGCCACTCCGGACCCCCGGTCGCGCCAAAGGAAACGCCGGCGGGAAAGCGCACGTCGTGAAAAACTACCATGGGAAAGTTCCTAAAAAGTTCTGGCGCCCTTGCGTGCCGCGCGGGCAAGCATGCCAGTGAGTTGCGCCTCCGATTTGCGGAAGGATGTTGCGTCGGGTGTCGATACGTTGAAGACCACCTGCACCGGCGCTCCCCCGCCTTGCGCCGCGACGCCAAGGCGTCCGTCCGCGCCCCGTGTCAACGGCATGACCGCTTCGGTCCCCGCTTCGCCCATCAGGCCGAGTGAACCGTCCGCGTTGAAATAGGTAGGACTGGAGACAATTCCGCCCTTGGCAAAAAAGGTCGGCCTTTCGGCTGGTATGGGGGATGTACCGTAAAACGCTCCGGGCTCCCGTTTCAGCCCTCCAACAAAGCTGGAAAACAGACCCGAAGCCAGATCCTGCAGCGGTTTCAACCCTGCACTCAAACTCATGCTCGCGATATTCAATGCCAGCTGTTTAAGAACATCGCCGAGGTCCTGGCCGCCGATCGCCGCAGCTTTGAGCGAGTTCGTCAAGGTGCGCCCGAAAAGCTCGGATTTTTTCTGCAAAGCATCAAGGGCGTCATCTATACCCTTGGTATCGCCTTTTATCTCAAGCTTGAGCTCAGAATTGTCGGGCATTGCATCTCCTGTTCTCTATCCGGGAAGGCTTGCATCAATTGCGCAAGGTCATTGCGGGTCGGTGCGGTATGGCTTGCAGACCTGCGAAAGGCCGCATTGAGTTCGCGGGGTGTCATCGCCCAGAACTCGGTGGAGGACAGCCGCAACACACCCAATCCCGCCGCCATCATCTCCAGCCAGGGGAACGGCTCGAGGTGATTTTCCTCGAGTTTCAACGGTTTGACCCGGTTTGCTCCAAATTGGAGTCACCGAAGGTCGCGCTCAAAAGCTCACCAACGATGCGAGCGAAGCCGGTAATTCCTCCTTCGGCGCGCATCTGGGCAATCTCCTCGGGCGTCACCTGGTTTCCTCCTCCGCGCAGTCCCGCCGCGACGATTTTGAGGATATCGGCCGCCGAGAGTGCGCTTGTCGAAAAGCGTTTCAGCAAGACGGCGAGGTCTTGCGCGCCGAATGCATCTTCCAGCTCCGCAAGAGCGCCAAGCGTCAGGCACAATGTCCACTCACGGCCATCCAGTGTGGCGCTGATTTCGCCCCTATGCCGGTTCACCATCATCCGATCTCCTTGAAATTGATCGGCCCGGCAGATTCGAGCGCAATCTCGAAAGTGACCTCGCCATTATATGCGCCGCCATATTCCAGCGCCGTGATCTGGAACAGCCCTTGCAACGTGCCGAAATCGGGCAAAATAATTTGCCATGCAGGAATGTCTCCATTGAAAAACGCCTGACGGAACAACGCATCCGACTGGGCATCCTTGAAGAGGCCGGAGCCGCTGACCGAGGCACGCTGCACTGCGCTGCCTCCGAGCAATTCCCGCCAGCGCCCGACTGCGTCAGCGTCGGTTACGTCCACCGTCTCGGTGTTGAAGGCAACGCGTTTCGACTTCAAGCCGGCACAGGTTACATAATTGCCGCTGGCATCGGCGACCTTCAACAGAATATCCTTGCCTCTCTGGGCGCCCATTTGACATCCTTTCAAAATGTATGCGGTGCACGGCTTCGCTCATCGAGAGCTTGTCGAACCACGCGTGGGTTGTTGTTAACTTGTTCAGGGGGTCGTGATTTCTTCGGTCACCGCACGGTAGCGCAGGATCCCGAGATAACCGTCCCGGTTGTCTTCCGCGCGCCCCTGCGAATACTGTAGTCCGAGGTTCACCAGCCGGTGTCCGGCAAGCGTAAGCGCGGATCGTTCCAGCAGCCGGTCGATAATGTTCATGATGGCGAACACCGATTTGCGGCCGCTCGCCCGGTTCCAGACATTGAGCGTAAACAAGTGTTCGCTGCCGCGCTCGGTCGCCGTACTCCAATCATAGATATTGGAGTTACCGAGCGTGACGTAAGGGAAGTCCGTCCCGTCGGGCACACGATCAAAGACGCGATTTTCGATGAGTTTCTCCAGCGCCACATCGCCCCTCAACAGCGCGAGCAACGCCTTTTGCAGTTCCAGCCCGGCACTGGTCATGACTTGATCCTTTCGGCAGGCATGCGCGTGCTTTGCGAAATCCGGGTCTGATCTTTTTCAGTGCTGACAGGCGCATCCTCCGCCAGTTCTATCGCCTTCCAGCGCAGCGTCTGGATCAAATCTGCGACGGTCATCTGCATGGTGATTTTCATTCAAAGCTCCTCGCGCGCACGACAGACCAGATAGCGGCCGCTATCGTCGGGGTCGTGCATTGTCACTATTCGAAATTTGCGCAGGCCTTTGCGCAGCCGCATGGCGGTCCCGATATCTCTTCGCATCCGTAGTGTGATGCGGTGCGTAACTTCTGGCATATCCTGGTCGCCCAACATCCGGAGGCCGGATCCCATCGGCTCGATCTGCGCCCAGATACTGGCAATCTCGACCCAGTTCTCCACGAGCTCGCCGGCTTCGTCACTGGTGACTTCGGGTTTCTCGAGCAGAAGCTCCCGCGAGAGGCTGCCCGGATCGATGAATAGCGTCGCCATCAGAGTGACACCCTGCGCCAGAGGCCGACGGCCCGTTCGAAGGCCGAGGGGTAGGAAACTGGCTGCTGTGCCGAGCCATAGACGCCGCGAAACTCGTACCAATGGGCAACGAGCGTCGATATCGCATGGCGCAAGGCTTCCGGGACGTCGGCGCCCGTTTCGCCGAACCCGGCCACGAAATCGATCTCCAGCCCGCTGAGCGGCAGGGCCGGCCGGCTACGTGCCGCAAGATAGAGCCGCGCCGGCCTCGCATAGCCGCTCAGATGCAGATCGTCCCCGGCAATCGGAACCGGCGTACCATCCTCGATATATGCAGTCACAGCGACCACGGAACGAACCGGATATTTCGCAATCCGCACGATGCCGTTCTTCGGCCAGCTGTCGGGGTAGAGACGCCATTCCTGGCTGATCAGCGCGAGACCCGTCTGCATTTCCAGCGTTTCCCGCGCTGCCTTGATCAGTCCGCCGAGAAGTACATCTTCGCTATCATTGTCGAGGCGTAAAAATTGGCGCACCTCCGCCAGCGTCACCGGCTCGACAGCCGGCGGCTTGATCATTGTCATGGTCATGTTTGGGGGTCCTGAATTTTCGGCAAAAATGTTTCACCACGGCCTACACAGCAGCGATGCCTGCAGACCGCAATGTCGACTACGATGTATAAAAACTGGCGGGCAATGGCTTGCCCCAAATGCCTCGATTAGCCGCTTGGCAGATTATCGCAGGTTTCTATCTTCCGTTGCCTATCGTGCGCCATGTTGACGATGATCGTCGATTCAAAGGACGCATCGTGCACTTGATAAAGTGCAGTCAGCAAGAAGTCCGCAACCTTTCGAAAGCTTTCCGGTCCCGGGCTTTCGAAAGTGGTTCGATAGTTTCCTTGCGAGCCATCGGTTGAAAACCCTAGCTTTGCCAAGGCAGCAACGCCCTCCGTCCACACGCGGTAATAACCGGGCCTGCGCTCCTTAGGCCCATAGAACCCGAGGAAGCCTCACACAACATGCGCTTATCGTTGTCAATGAAGCGACATTGAACGTAACGTTTGACTTGCCGGCAACTGAAAGGACCAAATAACGATCAAGCTCCGTCTCACGACTGCTGCTGGAATGTATCTGCGCCAGTCTTGCAATCACAGGACATCGATGAAGTTCCAAAAAGCCTGGCAGCCCCTCGCCAACAAGCCTGTTGCCCGTAGAACTCACCGATGTCGGCAAAAATCCCGATAGATATTACGAGCGCCGTAATGAGCATGGCTCGCAGCGTCAAAACTGCTCAGTATAGAGATCGGGTGCAGTGCCGTTTATCCCGAACAAAACGCTGGTCATTGATTTATCTCAGTCGCACTATCAACTCGTTCCATAGTCTCAAGCTAATACGTTCGACAGCGCCGTCAATTCGGCAATGGTCTTAGAAATATCCGATTGAAAACGACAAGCTCACATGCGTCCCGTCGAGCATGCACGTAGTGTGAATCAAGAGTCCGGGCTTGATAGATATTCTTGCGTGCACGCCTTAAATGAGTTTACCCAATTCGCTTTCTATTGATGCTCAAATCAGAGAATACGATAATAAAGTCTCCGCCAGCTATAACGGAGAATAAACATAATTTATAACCAAAAAAATCATTCCGAATTTTTACATCAATATTTCTATCTTCCGCAAACATTTTGAAATCTTCATGTGAGAACGCTTCATCCGCACTGTTAAACAAGATTATACTTCCAACAACATTTTGAACGCTGCCGGACTCAATGATGAAGTAGGCACAGCCTAGAAATTCTAACGCAAAGAAATCACTAATATTGGGATCAAACAATTTAACAATTACGTCCGGATGCTCAAACGAAATCGCACGTATCTCGCAATCTCCAAAATCAATACTCTCCATCCAACAACTCCTCTTTTCATCGCAGTCGTATTGCGGGGCCTCTAACTCCGTTCGTCCACAAATGATACTCCCCTTCCTTAAAATGATGGCCAGGAAAATCCAAATCATAAATCGGTATTCCGGAACGGTCGAAAAATCGTGTAGTTCTCCCATTCGTCCATGTTCCCCAAGGCTCACCTACTGTCGGTGAGCCAGCCAAAATAATCTCGCTTTCGCTACCGAAAGTTTGACCTGCATCTAATCGCCGGGGAAGATTTACACTACCACCGAAACGTCCGTGGCCGGCATCAGTACGTGCGCTGGTTGTTGGCCTCTTAGTTGAACCAACAACAATTCCATCAATCCCTCCTCCACCATCCGTCCATTGCCCGCCATCCAAATTTCCGGCGGGCACACGCGGTTGGTCTGGATTGTATTTTTTGACCCAGATCTGGAAAGGCTCATAGAGTAATGAACGGCTTTTCAGTTCACTGTTCTCTTGAGCCAGACTTCCCAGCCACAGAAGGTTATGTTCCCGCGGCGGACTACGCTTCAACGCCTCGATCAAGACCTCGTTGGCCTTGATATTCCAGAGTATTCTCAGCTGATGCGAATTGTGTGGCGCTGCCGTTGGATGTGCGCTCCGGAAACTACTGGATTGGGTGAAATGAGCAATTCGACAAGGTGCCTAGGAAGATTTAGCGTGTGCCATTCTGGCCAGGACTCGCCTGAATAATGGTTTTCGAGGACCGGAGCGCAGCGTACATATGGATACGTGAGCACCGGACCGCAGAAAACGCCATTTGCCGGCCGTCCCGGCCAGAATGGTTGAGGATCAGGCCGCGAACTTCAACAGCTTGATCGCATCAAAATCCTGCACGCCGCCGCCGACACGTTTGGTCGTGTAGAACAGTACGTACGGCTTGGCGGAATAAGGATCGCGCAGCACGCGCACGCCGGTGCGATCCACCACCAGATAGCCTCTTGCAAAATCACCAAAAGCAATCGGCGTCGCCTTGTCGGCGATGTCCGGCATGTCCTCTGCTTCGACGAGCCCGAAGCCAAGCAGCGAAGCCTGGGTACCCGGCGTTGCGGGCGGCGTCCAGAGATAATTGCCGTCCCTGTCCTTGAGCTTGCGGATTTCGGCCTGCGTCTTGCGGTTCATCACCCATTTGCCGTTCTGGCGATATCCGGCTTTGAGCGCATAGATCGTATCGAGCAGGACATCGGAAGCATCGGCGACAGGAAACTTGCCTGCAACGCCGGTGGAAAGCGAACCGAGCTTGCCCCATGCCCACGCACTTTCGTCTACGACGTCATAGGTCAGGAAGCCGCGAGGCTTGTTGATGCCGTCGCCCGTGATGAAAGCCTTGCCCTCCTGTTCCGCAAAGGCCGTCTCCACTTCCGTCGATATCCACTGCTCCACATCGACAGCACCATCATCGAGCAAGGAAGATGTTGCCGCCGGCATGGCATAGAGTTCCATGGTGGGGAACTGTAGCTCCGCCAATTTGGAGCCGTCGGTCTGCGGGCGGATTTCCGCTTCGCTCACCCAGCCAACCGAGGGGCCTTTGATGGAGTAGGGTTTTTTCAGCACCGAACCGGATACCTGTCGCACCGAAGCAATATTCCGGATCGGCGATATCTGCGCCAGGCGTTGCCCTATTTCCCTCTCCAGTTCCGGCGGCACCAGATAGCCGCCATCGCTTGCCGAACCGATCGTATGTGCCTTGGTCTCGATGACACGCAGGGCGCTTTCATCGCCGCGCCGCACATAGGTTTCGAACGCGTTCTTGTGCTCGGGTGAGGACACCTGGCGAACACCGCCATCCAGCGCCGGGCGCGCCTGTTTCAATTCCAGCCGATCCATGGCGCGCTTTCGCGCATCCAACTCAGTGTCCAGGCGCTGCATTTTCTCGGTCGTCAGAACATCGACTTTTCCACCTTTTTCGAGCGTACCGAGGCGAAGATCGTTCGTTGCCTTGTATTCGTGAAATGTGCGGGAGAAACCTTCAAAATCTTCAGGGCTGCTTAAGGTCTTGGTTTCGAGCACGTGGTTGAGATCACTCATTGGTCTTCCTTTTCGTTGTTGGACTCAGGGTAAGAAATGCGCACAACCCCGCCGCCCCGCTCCGGCAGTCCGGGCGAAGTTTGAAAGGTTGCTATGCGGGGAAATCCTGTTTTCAGGATGGGTGTCGTGTCAGATTTTGCTGCGGCGGAGTATTGCGGGCTAGTGGCTTCGGCGGTTCGTATTCCGATATGTCGACGCGTCTGAGGACTCTATCGAGACACATGCGAATGCCGTCTCTTGCGAGAACCAATGCCGGCGCGCCATCAGTCCTGGCCTTGGTGGTCTTGCGCGAACAGAGAGCCCGTCGATGGCGCCGGAGCGCATCAGTTCCAGCACTTCGGACGCCTTGGCGACACCCTTGGCGAGCTTGCCCTCGACATAGAGCCCGCGCCTGTCTTCGCGAATGTCCGGCATGGCGTCGGCGGGCAGCGCCAGGCCCTTCACCTGCCCCACCCGCGCCGATGGCAGCATCGGAAAGGTCACCACCGAGATTTCGAATGCGGATGCCAGCGCCGCTGATAATATACATTACGTACAAATGGAAATATTTTATGAAAATATCAAATCCTCATCATATGATACCTATTCATAATACTCTATCGAACAGTCGAACTTTTCAATATCGACCATGATGCCAAATTTTTCAAATATTTTTTTATTAATCTCGTTATCTACTCTATATACATCATACAAAAGCGGATCGTCGTCCGGATGGTCAAGAATACTTAGAAAAAACTCGACATCATCGTGCAAAAACTCAAAACGATTAACAAGGGCGTCCCCTTCTTTCTCAAATAATGCTATCGCTCTTGGCATATGGATTCTCCTTCAAACTTGCGCTCGCGCTTGCACGACGCGTCCATTCATCAAATCTATAAAATGCAATGTCACTCAGGCGTCGTCCTACCTGGTTTAGCCTTTCCCTTTTTACCTGGCGTCCGCTGCCCCGTTTGGGGATCATATTCGCCCAGATGTTTACCCTTCTTGTCGTATTTTTCAAGCGTTCCGTGCTGACGGTCCCACTCATAAATATTGCCGTCGTTGTCTTTAAATCGCCGTCTTCCTGCTTTGTCCTTAGCCTGTTCCAACCCTCGAATCCCTTTAATTTGATCCGCTGATTTGGGTGCAGGAAAATATTTGTGATCAGGGTTTTTCCTGCCCTCGCTCAGCACCACATTATTCATGCCGCCGGAGTGCATAGTGGCGGCGGCATCCTCCAGCATACGGCTATCCATGGGCTCGCCGTTTATCGTGCCGTGGTCCAGTTCAAGCGAGCCGTTATCGCCAGGGCTCAGCTTGAACGTAACCGTGTCGCCACCTGGCGTGTCGATCGCTACATATAGTCTTCAAAGTCCAAGGGTTATCACCCTTGCGTTATGACAGGGTCACTCACCTTGCAGATCATCAAGTCGGTCCATGATATCTGGATATTGCCGAGCTACCACCTCGAGCACTTCGAAATATTGAGCAGCCATAAGCTTACCTACCAAATTTCGTAAAGTATCGAGTGCCTCAGCATTTCGATCAGCCTGCCTATCAATCAAAAACCCATTAAAATCTTTGGCATGCAGGAGTATGATCTTAGCGATTGCATCAGCATCTTCCCGGCTAATTGGGTTCACCACGTATTTTCTCCTCAATATCCGAATATTGACATACACTCAGCAAGGCATCTGTGAAATGGTGCCCCATCCAATGTGCGGGTGGGCAATGTACTAATGCATTTTTCAATACAAATTTTTTTCGCGTCGGGGTATAACAATCCCGTCAGTTGAGTTGAGCGTCTTAAAGAGTTTGCCACTTGGCGAGTTGTAGGCCTTGTAGTTTTGCCTTGTTTTGGTCGGCTTTCTGAACTGCCACCTCTGTTGCTTGCAAGCCGATCATTTCGGTTATCGCTGCCCCATCTTCGATCGAACGCCTCCTGCGTGAGCGGCTGGCCACTCGCGCCGCCACCCCCGCCATCCGTCCACTGCCCGCCATCGGGGCTTCCCGCTGAAACGCGCGGCTGGTCGGGATTGTACTTGCGGTACCAGATCTGGAACGGCTCATAGAATGTCGAGTGGCTTTGCAACTCGGCGTTCTCGTCTCTCAGCCGCGCCAGCCAGCGGCAGTTGTAATCGCTTTGCGGCGAACGTTTCAGCGCCTCGATCAGGACCTCATTGGCCTTGATGTTCCACAAAAGCCGGTGCTGGTTGGAATAGTCCCTGTCCGGCATGGCGTCGGCCGGCGATCTTGAAATATATTTATCCCATCAGTTTCCAAGGTTCACTAAGGTGCTAGTTCGTCCGCAACACCTTAATCCGCCTCACCTTCGCCTTGATAGTCTTAAGAGATAAAAAGCCCATCGTCGCAAACAATCATAATAGGGGTTAATTTTTATTCAGAATATTCCACGTAGCAATTGTATTTGTTGATATCAACCATGATGCCAAACCGCTCAAATATTATTTTATTACTTCTTTCATCGATTTTGTACACGCCGTAAAGGAGCGGATCATCTTTGGGATGATTAAAGAGCTTCAAGAAGAAATCCAAATCATCATGTAAAAACTCAAATTCATTGATCAATAGACCTTCTTTTTCATACAATGCAATTGCTCTCGGCATTCATTATTTCTCCTCTTTATAAATTAATTCGATCGATTTTTACGTTTTAATTTTCAAGGCTCTGTCGTTCTCGGCTTAGCCTTCCCCTTTTTCCCTGGAGTCTTCTCTCCAGTCTGTGGGTCATATTCACCGAGATGTTTGCCCCGTTTGTTGAATTTTTCAAGCGTGCCATGCTGGTAATCCCACTCGTATATATTGCCGTCTTTATCCTTAAATCGCTTTCGGTCATTTTTGGGGTCAGTCTTGGTTAAGTCTGGAATCCCTTTAATTTGATCCGCTGATTTGGGTGCAGGAAAATATTTGTGATCAGGGTTTTTCCTGCCCTCGCTCAGCACCACATTATTCATGCCGCCGTAGTGCATAGTGGCGGCGGCATCCTCCAGCATGCCGTCGTCCATCGGCTCGCCGTTGAACGTGCCCTGGTTCAGTTCAAGCGTGCCCCAGTCGCCGGGGCTCAGCTTGAACGTAACCGTGTCGCCATCCGGGGTTTCGATGGCGACGTCCCTTGAAAAGCTGTCACTGTGACCGGTGACGCGCACCGACGAGCCGTCGGGTGCGTTGAACGTCTGATCAATCGCTGCCCCGCCTGCCGGACTCGTCATGGCGAAATAGAATCCGCCTGTGCCCAGCGCGGTTCGCACGGCCCCACGTGCAGCGGCTGCTGCGGCCTCCTTGCCGAGCTTGCGGAGCGTATAGTCGCGCGCGGGTGCCGCAGCACTTACTGCAGCTTGCGCGGGTGTTTTTGCCGTATTTGCTGTCGATGCCGCAGCGTTCTCCGGTTTTTCCCTGGCCCCGCCCGATCTTCGATCGAACGCCTCCTGCGAGAGCGGCTGGCCACCCCCGCCTCCCCCACCTCCATCCGTCCACTGCCCGCCATCGGGGTTGCCCGCTGAAACGCGCGGCTGGTCGGGATTGTACTTGCGGTACCAGATCTGGAACGGCTCATAGAGCGTCGAGTGGCCTTTCAGCTCGGCGTTCTCGTCTCTCAGCCGCGCCAGCCAGCGGCAGTTGTAATCGCTCTGCGGCGAACGTTTCAGCGCCTCGATCAGGACCTCGTTGGCCTTGATGTTCCACAAGAGCCGGTGCTGGTTGGAATAGTCCCTGTCCGGCATGGCGTCGGCGGGCAGGCTCTTCACCTACCCCACCCGCGCGACAAGCAGCATCGGAAACGTCACCACCGAGATTTCCCAAAGGTCGGCTTCGTGGATATGGCGGATGCCGCCGCCATCCGCCTTGGCCTTGATTGTCTTGCGCGAACAGAGAGCCCGTCGATGGCGCCGGAACGCATCAGTTCCAGCACTTCCGCGGCCTTGGCGACACCCTTGGTCAGCTTACCCTCGACATAGAGCCCGCGCCTGTCTTCGCGAATGTCCGTCCAGGTGCCGATCGGCTGGTTCGGATCGTGCGGGCGGTTAATTTAGAACGTGAAGTCCCGCTTCTTCGACCGCATGATAGATGTTCTGGATTTTCCCTTGATCCTTCGGCAAAAAAATGTCAGTCCTGTCAAACCCTCCAAACACTCTGACTTCATACGCGATGAAATACATATCAAACCTGTGCTTTTCTCTCAGGCTGTTTTTAATCACCTTTTCCAATACTTGATTGTAGCTATCAAACTTCCTCATTGGGCTTGGGTAGTTGCAGATTACCCCTCCCGAGGACAAGGTTTGATAAAGCTTGAGAAACCTCTTTTCTCCGACATTGTACTCATCTAATTTGCCGCTCGAACGCGCGAGAGCATAAAACATGATCTCGCTGTCAGCAGCCTCGTCGCCACCCATCCAATGATCAAATACTGAGACGATAAAAGAAGGAATGCCCTGTGCAATAAGGCCATTAATACCCTCGTCCCTTTCAAACTCCGGAAACAGGCCAGCATACGGCGATAGCGCTTCGTCTCTCACTCAAGCATCCTCATTTTCCGCAAGAACCGACCGTCCTCAGTTATCGTTCCGATACGGTTGCCAAGGCGATCTAACAGTTTCCATACACCATCGTGCGCGTCAGTTGCAGCTTTATCTCTTGAAATGAAATAACTGGATTTCGGATCCCGAAATGCAGTTTCACCCTCTATCTTCACTCGTTCATTAAATCTTGAAAGATCAATTCGGTCATGCTTTTGCAGCTTATCGTTTGGTCGCTTGAATGCCATTTCATCGCCCGGATCGGGCGCACCTGCAGCGACCGGAGGTATTTGTGGCCGATTGGGCCGCGGTAGCGGCACTTCCAGAAGCTCGCGATGTCTGCTTGGCGGCGCATTATTCAACGCGGGGCCGCCATTGTGTCCGAATACTTCGCGGTTTAGCTCCTGTATTCTCCCTTCCGCTTCCCGGGCTCTGAACTCGTTGTAACGTATTGCGCCTTCGACGCCTTCATATGCTCCAGGTCGTGGTTGCCAGTTCGGATCGCGTTGTCGCACCCGGCCGATTGCGTTATCTGCTTCTCTCCCAGAGCGGTCCAGCCGCACCGCCTGCTCAGGCGTTATTTCCACATTGCGGCCAGCAATATTTCGGATTATCGCGCCGCCGCCGCGACGCCCGCCTCCCCGGCCTTGCACTGGTTGCACCGGTGTGCCATCCGGCGCCTTCGCGCCGGTATCCGGCGTCTTCGCTGGCAGAGCTCCGCCAAAACGCCCGCCTCTTGAACCAGTGCCATCAGGCTTTTCCTTGGGCCCGCCTGATCTTTGGTCAAACGCCTCCTGCGTGAGCGGCTGGCCACCCCCGCCGCCGCCCCCGCCATCCGTCCACTGCCCGCCATCGGGGTTGCCCGCCGAGACACGCGGCTGGTCGGGATTGTACTTGCGGTACCAGATCTGGAACGGCTCATAGAGCGTCGAAGGGCCTTTCAGCTCGGCGTTCTCGTCTCTCAGCCGCGCCAGCCAGCGGCAGTTGTAATCGCTCTGCGGCGAACGTTTCAGCGCCTCGATCAGGACCTCGTTGGCCTTGATGTTCCACAAAAGCCGGTGCTGGTTGGAATAGTCCTTGTCCGGCATGGCGTCGGCGGGCAGGCTCTTCACCTGCCCCACCCGCGCCGATGGCAGCATCGGAAACGTCACCACGGAGATTTCCCAAAGGTCGGCCTCGTGGATATGGCGGATGCCGCCGCCATCCGCCTTGGCCTTGATCGTCTTGCGCGAACAGAGAGCCCGTCGATGGCGCCGGAACGCATCAGTTGCAGCACTTCCGCGGCCTTGGCGACACCCTTGGTCAGCTTGCCCTCGACATAGAGCCCGCGCCTGTCTTCGCGAATGTCCGTCCAGGTGCCGATCGGCTGGTTCGGATCGTGCTGCCACAGCATGCGGATGCCGGCAGCACCACGTGTCCGGATCGATTTCAGAAACGCCCCGGCTTCAATCGCGTCCTTGCCGAGGTCGACCTCGCCGAACAGGCTGGCATAGCCGGAAAACCTGCCATCCTCCGCGACGGTTTCGACGGTCAATCCCGTGTATTTCTTCTCAAGGCGCGGCAGAAATTGCCTGTTTGTTCTCGTATTAACGGACATTGGCGATATCCCTCTTGCCGGAGGCATCGCTATCGATTTGCGGAAGCCTGGTTTCACCCATCCGCGCGGCGATGCGCGCGAAAATACCGAGTGCCGTCCAGGCGGCGAGACTTGCTGCGGCGGCGCCCATCAGCATCAGTTCGCCTTTGCCGAGTTCGCCGCCGATATCGAGTTCGGCCGCTATCTTGACCCCGGCTGCGCCGCCGAAAGCCAGGCCGCAGACAATGCCGACGAGAAAGCGGATAGCCGCTTCGCTCTTGTCTTTCGGCAGCATGTAAGCGAGGGAAACGGCGGAGCCTGCAATGGCTCCCGCCGCCTTTGCCGCCAGGATTAAGGCGGCATCGGACCAGTGTGTCATGTCATTCTCCCTTCGAGGTGTATCCGACGGCTTCGCGCTTTTCGTCGTCGGTCAGGAACGGCGCCGCACCGATCCGCTGCCAGAGGGCGTCCCGCTCCTGCGACAGGCCATCGACACGGTCGAGGTCCGGTTCCAGCCGCAGGTCCTCGCCATAGACCGGACCGAGCCAGTTGCTGATCGCCTTCGCCGTGCGGGTCACCAGCGGGATGACAGTCAGGCGGTAAAAGGCGCGGTTTGCTTCTGCGTAATTGGCGTAGGTGTTGTCTCCCGGGATGCCGAGCAGCATCGGCGGAATGCCGAATGCCAGCGCGATATCGCGGCTCGCGGTGTTCTTTGCAGCGATGAAGTCCATGTCGAGGGGTGACAAGCCCATGCTTTTCCAGTCGAGCCCACCTTCCAGCAGCAGCGGACGCCCGGCCTTCGCGGCGCCCGTATAACCTTCTTCGAGTTCGCCCTTCAGCCGCTCGAACTGGTCTTCCGTCAGGTGGCTGGTTTCGCCCGGCGCATAGACGAGCGCCCCGGAGGGCCGCGCCGAATTATCCAGCAGCGCCTTGTTCCACGAGCCCGACGCGTTGTGGATGTCGAGTGCCATCAGCGCCGCTTCCAGCGGAGCAAAACCATAATGATCGTCGAGCGGATGGAAGAGCTTCAGATGCAGCCCGTGTCCTTCCTCGAGCGGGATCGTGCGCTTCTGCGCCCCTACGCCGTAGTTCAGCGCAACCGGCCAGCCATTGTCATCGGCAAGGATACGGACGCGGTCCGGCCGCAACAGGTGCAGTTCGCTTGCGTCGCCACTGCCTTGGACGCGTTCCAGATAGGCGTTTCCCGACAGGAGGATATGACCGTAAAGGCCCTCGAAGAAGCTCGCGCCGTCGGTGCCGCGATGCGGGCTGGTCAACAAGTCGAGCAGCGGGTGTTCACTGTGCTCGGCTTTGCGCTCATAGAGCAGCCAGGGCGTTGCGGCCGCCGCCTCAGCCAGGTGCCTGACACAGCGGTAGGCTACGGGATTACGCATGAAGCCTTGCCGCGACAGCCCGACATAACCGCTTTGCGACCAGCGCGCCTCGCGGTCGAATTGCAGGGCGACGAAGCCCTGAGCCGACTTCTGCTGCAGATACGGGTTCTCGTTCGCAGCGCGTCTGCGCCACGGCCAGTTAAGTGCCATGAAGGTCTTCTTTCTATCTTTGTGAAAATTTGGAGGGTCTAGCCCACCACCCGGACCCTCGGCCCGGTCTCGCGCCTGCCGAATAGATCGCTTAGTGCCCAGACCAGCGCGTCCACGCGGTCCGGCGAGCGTCCGCTGGACAAACCATTATGTGTGAAGTCGCACATCTCGTCTTCGAGCATGGCAAGCCGCGCAGCGTGGCGCACCCTGCCCTGCTCGTATAGCGCAGCGATCGGTTCGGCCCGCAGGGCCTTGCCGCGGTTGGCCCTCACCTTGCGCACCGGAACGTGTGGATCCTCCGCCGCGATGACGGCAGCAACCATGTCGCCGCCCTGGTTGACCTCGGCGACGATCAGGTCGGCTTTCAGCCGGTGATAAAGCGCGATAGCGCGCCGCGCCCATTCATGCGGCTTGGCTGGTGCAAAACTGTCATCTGCCAGCACCCATCCCATTCCATGTTCATCGATGCCGGCAGCCACGATACCGCAGGCGTCGGATTTCTTCGTCGCGCTCGCCGGCGGATCGATCGCTATGACGACCCGCTTCAATTCGGGAACGTCTGGCGAGAAGACGCTTTCCATCAATATTCTCGACCAGAGCGCCCCCTCTCGTTCTTCGATCAGTTCGCCGTCCAGTTCCTGCCTTCCGAGGCGGGATCCGCCGTAGAGATTGTTGACATGGCTGACAAAGCCCGGGGCCAGATTCGCCGCATTCTCCTGCATCCTCATACGCCTCACCTGCACCGCCGGATCAGCGAGCATGTGCTTGAGCAGCGGCAGAGGTCTTGGCGTCGTTGTCACAACCTGTTTCGGGCTCAGTCCCAGGCGCAGGCCGAATTGCAACATATCCCAGGTTTCCTGGACGTTTTTCCATTTGCACAATTCGTCGCACCAGGCGGCATCGAACTGCGGGCCGCGCAAACTGTCGGGGTCTTCGGATGAAAACATCGAGGCGGTGGCGCCGTTTGCCCAGAGGAGGCGCCGCCTTGTCATCTCGTAGCGCGGTCTCTCCGCGCGGGACACTTTCATGATGCCCGACGGACCATCGATCATCACCTCCCGCACATCCCCCAGTGTTTCGCCCACAAGAGCAATATTGCAGGAGGCTCTGGTGGCGAATGGCCTGTAGGCCTGCGCCACGCCGTTGACCCATTCGGCGCCCATTCGGGTCTTGCCGGAACCGCGCCCGCCAAGGATCAGCCAGGTCTGCCACTCACTGCGCGGCGGTAGTTGCGTCACCCTGCCCTGGCAGATCCATTCCGGATAAACCGCCTCCGCTTCCTGCAGGCTCAGATTCGTTGTCGACCAGCTCTCTTGCGCGGTTTTGAGCAAGCTCCTCGATCCTCTCGTCAATGCGCTTCAGGACGGCGCGAAGATCATCGGCCGAAAGAGCGCTGCTGCTTTTTGCCCGCCCCGCCGCGAAGCGATCCTGCAGGTCGGTAACCTTGTCGATGGTTCGGGCAAGCAGGGCCAGGGCATCGAGCCGCGCCTTGCTCGTGATATCACCCTCGAGCCGCGATAGCGTTTCAAGCTCTCTGCGCAGGAGGTCCATGATCTTGCGCGCATCCCGCAATTGCCGGTTGTCGCGCTGCATGTCCATGAAGGAGAGTCCGTCATGGAACAGCCCCTTGAGAAACTGCTCTTTCGTCAGTCCCATCACGGTCGCGATTTCGCCGGCCGAAATGCCGTATTCGCGGCACAGGGCAAAAGCGCTGCGCCGGCGCATGGCCATCACAAACTGAACTGTCATGAATTGTTCCTGAAGTGAAAAATGCCGGATCGGACAGGTCTTGCAGTCACAATTCCGACGATGACCAATTCCTATAGGACAACCGTCACGCAGTCAAGGACTATTTTCCTATTTTTGGCGTTAATTATCGCCGTTATTTGGGCGGCAACATGGTCGACGACGGATGGATCAACTTTATCAACAATCTGGCCAGCACCCGCCTTTATGTCGAGCACGCGAACCTGCCCGCTCAATGCACGTCCGGTAATCTTTTTCGTGCCTGTTATCTCGACGGATATGCCCAAGTTTCTGGAGAAATTTCCATCGCTTCTGATGGGAACAACGATCATCGTTCCGGTTGCGCGGTTGAACATGAATGATGAAATCGCCAATGCGGGGCGTCGCTGTTGTTCGTGGCCCTTGGTGGGTTCGAAATCTACCATGTAGATATCACCACGATTCACTCAGATATTCCCTCCCCGGCAGATGGCATGTCCAGCCAGGCTTGTTCTTCGTCTGAGCGTGAACCGAGAAATCACACTGTGCCAGCATGTCATCCAGATCATATCTTGGATATTCAATATGTCTGGTCACAATTATTCTGTCTCCCTCAATGGTAAGGTCGATCTCTCATTGCGTAACAACTGTTTTCCTGCGGTCGATGGACAATGCGACCGCTGCCCCTTTTGCACTATGAAAAAAGGCGCTACTCTTCTTCTGGGACGGAAAGGCCGAATAAACGCGTCAGCAGCCGCCTTCAGAAGCTGTTAAGCGTAATCGGCTACACCATATCTCTCTGGAGATATGGCTGACGACAGGGCAGGCAAAGAAGTTTATGGATGAGCCAGGGCCAGACAAAGAACGCAAGCGATTCAAGGTCTCGCCGCTGCTGGGGCTTGATGCCTGGATCGACTCTACCCTCTACGAAACCCGGTTCCGGCTAGCGGAATTCTGGGAAGATACCACCATTTTCTTTCGGCGCTTCCATGTCACGGGCTGGCGGAGGGCGATCTTCGAAGTTCTTGGTGAAGGCTTCACATGGGGCACCGCGGGATCGGTCGTGATGCTTACGCTGGCGATTCCGGCCTTTCACGAGACTGACAAGAACTGGCGTACTCGCGACGATTTCGCCGTCACCTTTCTTGATCGCTATGGCAACGAAATCGGCCAGCGCGGCATCCTGCATCGCAGCGCCGTGCCAATCGATGAATTGCCTGACCACGTCATCAAAGCGGTTCTCGCGACGGAAGACCGGCGTTTCTTCGACCATTTCGGCATTGATTTCCTCGGTCTGTCACGCGCGATGACCGAGAACCTTCGCGCCAATTCCGTCGTCCAGGGTGGCTCGACCATTACACAGCAGTTGGCGAAGAACCTGTTTCTCACCAATGAACGCAGCATCGACCGCAAGATCAAGGAAGCATTTCTCGCGCTCTGGCTCGAAAGCAATCTGAGCAAGAAGGAAATTCTCCAGACATATCTCGACCGGGCGTACATGGGCGGCGGAACATTCGGCATCGCTGCTGCCTCCGAATTCTACTTCGGCAAGAGCGTCAAGGACGTCAACCTCGCCGAAGCCGCGATGCTGGCGGGCCTCTTCAAGGCTCCGGCGAAATATGCACCGCACGTCAATCTGCCGGCGGCGCGCGCACGCGCCAACGTGGTTCTGTCCAATCTCGTCCAGGGCGGATTGATGACCGAGGGCCAGGTCGTTGGCGCACGCCGCAACCCGGCCACGGTGGTTGACCGCGGCCGTTCGGAAAGTCCGGACTATTTCCTCGACTGGACGTTCGACGAGGTCAAGAAAGTTGCGCAGAAAATGCCGACGCACACGCTCGTCGTCCGCACCACGCTCGACACCGGCATACAGAAGGCAGCCGAAGAATCGGCGGAATACCATCTTCGCCAGTTCGGCAAGGAATATCACGTCACGCAGGCTGCTATCGTCGTTCTGGAAAACAACGGCGCCGTACGGGCGATCGTTGGCGGTCGTGATTATGGCGAAAGCCAGTTCAACCGCGCCACGGCGGCGCTCAGGCAGGCAGGCTCGTCTTTCAAGCCCTATGTCTATGCCGCCGCCATGGAAAAAGGCATGACCCCGAAGACGCTGGTTTCTGGCGGGGCCGTTTCCTGGGGCAACTGGTCACCGCAGAATTATTCGCGCCAATATCTTGGAAAGATCGACCTGACCACGGCGCTCGTCAAATCCATCAACACCGTGCCGGTGCGTCTTGCCAAGGACTATCTGACGACAGCGCCGATCGTGGCCCTGACCAAGGCGTTCGGCGTCGAGTCGCCGATCAGCTCGCACAAAACCATGGTTCTCGGGACATCGGGCATGACCGTCATGGACCAGGCAACCGGTTACAACGTCTTCGCCACTGGCGGTATCGCGGGCCTGCGCCATCCTTTTACGCAGATCCTCAACCAGAACGGCGATCTTCTCTGGGATTGGAAGAAGGACGGCGCCAAGCCGCACCGGGTTCTCTCAGCGGCGGCCGCCGACAATATGAACATCATGCTGTCGCAGGTGCCGGAATGGGGCACAGGCCGACGGGCAGCGCTGCCGATGACCCGTGCGGCCGGCAAGACAGGCACCACGCAAAGCTATCGCGACGCGTGGTTCGTCGGCTTCACCGGCAATTTCACGGCAGCCGTCTGGTTCGGCAATGACAACTTTACGCCGACCAAGGAACTGACCGGCGGCACTCTTCCGGCCATGACGTGGCAGCGGTTCATGAACTACGCACATCAGAATATCGACCTGAAGGCCATTCCGGGCATCGACCCGGCCTTGCCCAAACAGGACAAGGTCGCGGCAGCAAAGGCCGATACCACGGCAGTTGACGACGATGTATTGAAGGCGGAAGAGCGGCCGCGGCCACTCTCTGGGGCCACCGCTGCGGCAGTGCGCGACATCGGCCAGGCACTCAAAGCGGCTCCGCAGCTCAAACTGCCGATCCTCCCCGCCAAAGTGTCCGCGCTTTGATTGCGTGCAACGGTACTCGCGTGTACTCCTGATTCCATGCTTCGAAATGTTCTCCTCGCTTGTCTTGCGCTTGTGATTGCCGTCGGCGGTGGCACGCTGAGCGCCTGGTATGCGGTAAACCGTTTCGATGGGTTCGGCGCTCTGACTGTCGGCCAATGGACCGGCCATCCAGAGGCTGGAACACCGCTTTCCGATCCCTATGCCAAGGCGCGCGCGGCGCGCGAGGGTGCCTTTCCGCTCGGTTCAGCCGAGGGCCTCGCCTTCTACGCCTATAGCGATGAACAAGGACGGGCGCTCGACAGGCGTTGTTCCTACACCATCAAGGGGAACAGCCCGAATTCCCGTTTCTGGACCCTCTATGCGGCCGACCGATCCCTCATCCCGCTCACCCCCGGCATGAACAGGCTGCCTGCGCTGCATTCAAGGCAGATATTCCGCCAGGGCGACGGACAGTTCGTGGTTCTAGTTTCACCCAAGGCACAACCGGGAAATTGGTTGGCCACTGCGGGTGCTGGACGGATGGTTCTGGTCTTGACGCTCTACGACACACCCGTCGGCAGCAATTCTGGCCTCGTCGACATGACCTTTCCGGCGATCATGAGGACCGGCTGCGATGGCTAAGCTCTTTCGCGCCCTGTTGGTCGGTCTCATCGGTGCGGGCCTCGTTCACATCGCGGTCGTGCTGCTGGTACCCTATTATTCGGATCGCAACGCGTGGTCGCGAATCTCAGCCTATGGCGAGGACTGGCGGTTCCATCGAGTGACGCCGCAGGCGGTTCCCGGCACGGTTCCGCTCGCCCTTGACCCGCTGTTCCGGGCGACCGCCTGCCGGTTCGACATCGAGGACCTGCCTGCGCATATTACCGGCATCGGCACCACGCCATACTGGTCTGTCTCCGTCTATAACCGGCAAGGCGAGAACCTCTATTCCATCAACGACCGCACGGCGATAGCCGATCAACTCGATCTGGTCATCGCGACACCTCTGCAGATGATCGAACTCAACAAGACCAAACCGGCCGCGGCAGCCAATTCCGTCCTCATCGAAGCGGACTTGACGGAGGGCTTTGTCGTCATCCGCAGTTTCGTGCCGGACGCTTCCTGGGAAGAGCAGGTCGATGGCTTCCTGAAGAGCGCGAGCTGTACTCCGCTGCTCTGAAAAAGCGCGCCTTGGGCAAGCGGATCAGCCGGGCTGCGGCACCCTGTCAAAGTATCGGTGCTGGGATTTTGGCTTGTTGCGCTTTGGAGCTTCCTGCGCATAGCGCTCGTAACGTACGCCGGTGAATATCATGATTTCGGCACTTGTCTGCCGCTTGGCATCTGAAACGGGGCGGCGCCTGGTTGCGCTGCCTGGAAATGTGATGACAAACCCCATATCGTCCATCCGTTTTAGGATGTGTCGAAATTCGCGATCATGACGAGGCGTAAACGGTGGTTTTCGGGAACCGGAGCGTACTTGAAGTACTTGAGCACCGGAAGCACAGAAAAGTGCCGTTTGCAGGCCGCCATGGCGTGAATATCAACGCATCCGAGTTCGTTGATTTCCTTGATACGCCGATGCTTACGCGCGCACGATTTGCGCCATAATTTCATTAGACATGCCGATGGTTAACGGGTTGCTAACGCTTCGCGGCTAATTTTAGTCGTCGCTTAATGTCGTACTGCGTCTCGTGGAGTTGTGTTCGTGAAGTATCCTGAGTTTCGGGCGCTTGAAGACCGCAGTAGCGGCAGCAAGGCTGACGATCTCCTGACCGCGTCGATTACCGCCTTCTGCTGTGTCGCAAGACCGGCAAAGAGCGATGCGCAGCAGCTTGAGGATCTCGCGGTTCCCCTGCTCGCTCTGGCATCGCAGCGCGTGCGGCGCCATGCAGCAGCCGCACTTTCCGAATTTTCGCATGCGCCGAAACGGCTCATCGTCGCGCTTGCCGAAGACGAAGTGGATATATCCGCGCCATTGTTGTTGCGCTCGCCCGTCCTTGATCCCTCAGACCTGATCGGCATTATCGACCGTAAGGGACTTGGCCACGCCCGGGCCATCGCACGGCGCGATATCGACGATCCAGAACTTCTGCGCGTCCTGCACGGGTTTAACGATCCGGCGATTGAACGTGCACTGGCGCTTCGATCGAATTCCGTCCACAGCGGAGAGACTGACATGCAAGATGCCCTCCCCACACAGGAATCGCCTCGTTTGCGTGAAACGCGTGAGGCGCTCAAGGCTTTGATGCGCGATAGCGATAAAGGCTTCTCCGGTGATCAGGCGCTGGCCGAACATCTCGTCGATGCGGCTCTTCTCGACCAGACCGCATTGTTCGAGCAGGAGTTTGCGAGAGCGCTCGCGCTTGATCCCGACAGCGCGAAACGCATCATCGGCCACGGCCTCAATGCCGAATTGACGATAGCGCTGGCGTCACTTGGTCTGTCTGCCGAAGCTGCACATCTTGTCCTCACAGGCCTGTTTGGCCTCGTGCACAAGGATCTGCACTCATTGCGGCTCTTCGTGCAATCCTATCGGCAAATCGACAAGGATAAGGCGCAAGCGACCGTCGAGCGCTGGAAAGTACGGGAGAATTCGCAGAAATTGCGGCAGAAACTGCGCGAGATGGCAGCCGATTTCGAAAAAGGAGCCCGCAAGGTTTCCTAGGTTCAATCGTCAGCCACCGGGAACAACTCCGAACGATCCCCGCGATAGTCCTCGATCTCGACGATCCACAAATCCCGATCCCAGCGCTTCTGCTTTTCCAGATCGTCATTGATCTCCATTTCGGCCACGCCAGCCTTCAAGGGCGTGAAAAGCCGCTCGCCCGGTTTCGTCTCGTCATAGGCCATCTGCGGCGCCGGGCCGAACAGATCATAGCTCCCGTCGCCATTGCGGAACTTGATAAAGATGGCACCGGCCTCCGCCGCACCCTTGTTGCTCAGCGCTGCAAACGCGCCGGTGCCGTTGACACGACGCATCAACGCGGAGACCCAGAACTCAGATGTCAGGCGCATGCGGTTTCTCTCTCTGGGAGATTCAGTCGATGCCGATTATCTCCCTGGTAGGAGAAAAAGGATTATCCTGAATTTAGCGTCTTTGCCAAATTCATGGTTTTAAACACCGGAGCGCAGAAAAACGCCATTTGCAGGCCATCATGGGCCGAATTCAGTTTATTAAACCTATTTCCTGCATCTTGGCGAGCAACTTTTGGTCCGGCTCGCCTGTTACGGGCAGGCGGAACAGCTTCTGGAACTCGCTTACGGCGCTCTTGGTGGAGGTGCCCACCTTGCCGTCGATCTCGACCATGTCATTGCCGAAGGCACGCAGCCCGGCCTGAACCCGCACGATGTCAGCCGGTTGCAACTGGCCAGCGCTTGGCGAAGAGATATCGGCCTGCGACGGGCTGGTCGAGACCTTTTGGATAGTCGCCTTTTCGGCGGAGGGCTCCGGCTTCTTCTCCGGCACGGCAATGCTTGCGGTGGTTTCGCTGGCATTGTCGACAGCCTGCTCAGGTTCGATGCCCATGGCAGCGGTTGCCTTGCGATAGGCGTCGATGGCGGCTCGCGTGCCCTTGCCCGATATCCCGTCGACAGTGCCGCTATAGAACCCAAGCGCCAGCAGTTTTTGCTGCAACTTGGCCACTTCCGGATCGCCGCCGGGCGCGAGGACCGGATCGCCATTGATTGCGGCAGCTATCGGATCCGGGTTCGGCTGCGGGACGGGAACTGATTTTACCTTGCGAATGGGTGCATCGGCTGGCTGTGCCTTCGGCGCGTTCCCCTGCAGCGAGGCGCTGTCCTGCCTGACCGGCTTGAAGACGAGTTCCGGGCGGGTGCGAAAGAACACGCCCTCGTGCACGTGCGGTTGATACCACAATGCGTTGGCGGATATGAAACCGACCGTGACCACGAAGGCCGTCGTGCCGCCGGCAATGCCGGGGTTGCTGACGATAAGCGCGGCCGTGGCGAAGAAAGCCGCAGCGAACCTGCCGCGTCTCGGAGCACGCCGTCTGCTGGTGCTAGGCCGACTTACGGGCTTCCGCATGGGAACCTCCCTCGATACCGCTCTCGATTTTGAATTCAACGACGTTCTCTTGTTCATCGGAAAAAAGCTCGATCACCGGGCCATCCAGCGGAATACGCACGACGACAACCGTTCCCTGGCCTGGAACACTATTGATCTTGAGGTCGCCGTCATGCAGCCCGACAAGTCCCTTGACCGTCGCAAGGCCGAGCCCCGTACCTTCGTGGTTGCGGGTATAATCGTTCTGCACCTGCCGGAAGGGCTGGCCCAATGTCTTCAGGTCTTTTTCGGCTATGCCGATACCCGTATCGCTGACGGAGAACGCCAGCATGTTGTCTTCGATCAGTGCATCGATGGTGACGACGCCGCCGCTCTCGGTGAACTTGATTGCATTCGAAACAAGGTTGATCAGCACCTGATTGATCGCGCGGCTGTCGGCGACGACATTGCCGATGCGGGGGCTGACGCGGTCGCAAAGTGTCACGCCTTTTTGCAAGGCCTGGTGCGCCATCATGTCGTGCACCATGGAGACCGCATTCTTGAAGGCGAAGCTCTCGGTGAAGATCGGATAGGTACCGGCCTCGATCTTCGAAACGTCAAGGATAGCGTTGACGACGGAAAGCAGGTGATTGCCCGACTGGTTGACAAGCTCCACGTATTCGCGCTGGCGGCCGTCGGGCAGCTTGCCGCAAATCTCCTGCAGCAGCACATCGGAAAAACCGATGATCGAGTTGAGCGGCGTGCGCAGTTCGTGGCTGACCGAGGCAAGGAAGCGCCCCTTGGCAATCTCGGCGGTTTCAACCTCCCGGCGTGCGATCACCAGCGCGTTGCGGTCTGCAACGGCCTGCGAGATGTCCGTGGCGACGACGACGAAGCCCTCGCCGGCACTGTGGGGAACCGCGTGCAGGCGATAAGTGGCGTACCGGACGCTATGGGCGTGTTTGGCTGTCGCGCCGGGGCCGACGCAGCGCAATTTGATCTCGGCGGCCGCACTGGAAGCGCCGTTCTTCATGTCCGACAGGAGGCTTAGGAACTGCACGCGATCGGAAACGTGCACGCGTTCGAGCAGCGGCGTGCCGATCAGAAGATTGCGGGCGATTCCGAACTGGTCCTGCGCCTTGGCCGAAAGCGAAAGAATGGCCCCGTTCGTTCCCAGGTTGAATACAACGCCGTCGATAGCGCTCTCAAGATCGGCGACGCGATCATCGCGGCGGATGGCGGCGGCGCGTGCCATGAACGGGCTGTTTGTCCTGACGACGAGTGTCGCCACATAGAACAATGAAGCAAGGAGCGCGATAGGCGACAGGCCAACGCTTTCGCCCGCTGGCAATGCGGCGGTCAGCAGTGCCGCCAGCACCGCAATTGCGCTACCGCCAGCCACGCGAAGGGATTTTTCACTGCGGCAGACGAACCAGGCTTCAAGGGGAACGGCCGCTGCCATGATCCATAGCAGCAAATTGGTGGATGGTGCGGTGACGCCGATTGCGGCAATAGACAGGCAATAGGCCAGCAGTGCGCTCATGCCCACCGATGTGCTGTTCTTCGAAACTGAAAGTGCGCCGCAAAAAATCATCGGAAGCGCAAGGGCACCGGCGATGGCGCTCAAGGTAACGTCAAGTTCGCCGGCAAGCGAATGACTGCTGATCAAGGCGATCGCAAGCATGAGCGGCATGCCGAGAAAGGCGCCGGCCATGCGCGCGTCACGCCCGGTGGCAGCACCAGAGACGGACGGACTGACCCAGCGCCTGCACAGGCTTGTGTAGCCCGCCGCAATTTTCGATTGTGTGTCGGAGTTGATCGGCACCAATTTCTTCCTGCTTTCCGCAAAGTACCGGCCGTGGCCAGGTGCGTCGCGGTCATTTCCGGATGTTCTTTGCAACATTCCTGTCGCCGTTAACTTTTGCAGATGAGGCTTTAAGGAAAGGATAAAGCCGGTGCCCGCGACGTCGTGCGGACCCGCTTTCGAGCGATTGTGACGGTCATGGTAAATGAAGGGTTTCGGCTTCGGGCGGCTTTGCCGTTCGAAACGCGAAACCTCGGTCTGTGCCCTCAACGAATGTTAATCCTTCGTTTCTATGATCACTCAAATGCAGCAATGCGTTTCAACGGGTTTTTGCCGCGTCTATGCCAGTGTCTCATCACAGGGCACTATAGAGGACTGCTGAAATGTTCTTTCTGATCAGGTTTGCGATCAAGTTCTGTTTCTGGATGATGTTGATCTCCTTGTTCATTCCGGTAAGCCCGGAGAACCGGCCGCAAGGCGCTGCCCAGCCCGGTCCGATAGAGGCCTTCCTCGCAGCTCAGGAGACGATCAGCGATCTGAGCGATTTCTGCACCCGCAAACCGCAGGCATGCGAGACCGGCAAGGCCGCACTTTCCAGCGCCAGCGCCCGCGCGGGCGAGGTCGCCAAGGTCGGCTATGATTATCTCGATGCACGCCTCGGCGAGAACGCGAAAAAGCCCGGCACGCAGGAGTCCGATGCACAATCCGCCGAGGGCGACGCCATAAAAGCCAAACTGCGCGAAATGGCCCTGCGCGAGATTCTCGACGCGGCCACCCGCCAGCGCGAACAGGCGAACGAGATTGACGACAAGACCCGAACCGGAACAGTTTCCCGGAATTGATACCGCTTTTTCGATTCATACCGTGACGCTGGCAATCCGGATCACTATATGTGACTGAGGAGCCGTTGGAAGTCGCTGCAGCGAAATGGCGTGGTTACAGGGTCAAGTGGCTTCGCAAAGCCGCAGGACTTTAACGCCAGATGATCGCGTGGTGGAGTTTCAAGGACGGGCTCTGGAAGGAAGTGATGCATGGCCCAGACTATTGATGATATTTTTGCCGATTTCGATTTTCTCGACGATTGGGAAGACCGCTATCGCTATGTCATCGATCTCGGCCGTGACCTGAAGCCCTATCCGGAAGACGCACGGGATGCCGCGCACAAGGTCAGGGGCTGTGTCAGCCAGGTTTGGCTGAAGAGCACCCTCAACGATGACGCCGATCCGGTCATTGAACTCGTCGGCGATTCCGACGCTCATATCGTACGCGGTCTCGTCGCGATAATGATGGTGCTTTACTCCGGCAAACGCGCGTCCGAGATCATGGCGATCGATCCGGAAGCCGTGCTGAAGAAGCTCGGTCTTGACGAACATTTGACGCCGCAGCGGTCAAACGGATTGCGCGCCATGATCGGGCGCATCCGCAACGAAGCGCAAAACGCGCTTGCCCCTGCCGCAGTCACCCAGCACTAGGCTGGTATTGTTACCCGCCGGTTTCAAGCCAGATCGGTTGCAACAAAATCATATCTGCGCCAATTCTCCCCTAGTTCATGATCGGACGGTAGTCTTCGCTGCCCCAGTGGATGATGCGGGGCCTGCTGCGAGACGGCGCGGCCGGGTGATAATGCCGGTCAAGCACTGCCAATGCGGTTCGCAGGATCAGCTTTGCCGAACGAACCGGCCACTGGCGTTCGCGCTCCACCAGTTCAAGCCCTTTCAAGAAACAGCACACGTCTATCAACACACCAGACAGTTCCGGGCCGACCGCGTCCAATGCCCGCTCGACCCTCAGGCGAGCCGCGAGAGCAGCATCGGTGATCTCGAGCACGCCATTGCCGCGGGAGCCGGAACCCGTCAGTTCCCAATTGACGCCTATCGACGGCATCAAATTGCCGAGAGTGAAATCGGACCGCAGTCGCTCGCCCGCCTTGAATGCCTCTTCATCGATAAATGGCCGGCCTTTGGCGTCCTTTCGCTTGCGCAACATCGTGAGCGGCGACTCCGCGTCATGTCCTGGGGCCGATAATGAACCACTCCTGTCGGTCACCGTAATCACTGCGTCGCGCCGGTGCTGACCGGCATAGGGATCGTCAGGCCGCTCCAGGCGCCGCAACCATGCACGCCCTTCCGGGTTGATATACGCCCTGCCCTTGCACAAGCGCGCCAGCCCTTCGTTCAACACAACTTTCAAGCAATCGCGTGCGGCCGAAATCGTCCCGTGCGCTCCACTTTCGAGCATTATTTTCCCGCCATCCTGCGTTTCGCCAACCGCCGCGTCACCCTTGGCAATGAAGCGCAACAGCCGCGCCATCTCCCTGTCGCCTGGTCCCATCATGCGCGCAACCTTCCGCTTTCCACAAAAGCAACCCTGATGATATTCTCAATCGTCTGAATGATCCGGTCGAACTCCAGATCCTCGCGCATGTCCTCGATCAGGTGACAGGCATGATTGACGGTGCTGCGGTCCCGGCCGAATGCGCGCCCTACCTCGGCCATGGTCAATGCCAAGGTGACATGCGCGACATACATCCCGACCTGACGCACGCGCGCTACCGACCGCTCACAGCGCGAGTGGGATCGCAGGTCGCGTCCGTCCACATTGAAAAAGGCCGACAGAATATCGAGGACACCGTCGCATAAGCGAAAAAGGCGCTCGTCGGCCGGCGCTTCTTCATTGACGACTACCAAAACGGGCCGTGTACACCGGCGGCGTCTGGCCTTCAGCGTATCGACGATAGCCTGCGCTTCGGCTCCGGAGCGGATCAGACGGGGCAAACTGGAAGACATACTCACTCCACTTCAATGTAGGAATATCTTCTTATAGATGTCCGATCAAGAACGTGGATAAGTTTTCTACCATCTGCGCGTCAAGCCTCTGTTCCCCCACAGTATTTTCTTTTCCGGCATAAGTTAATAGGACTTTTATCCTGCCATGGCGGTCTCGAGTCATACTCCATTCATCCCCAAACAAGGAATGGACACATGGATGTGAGTGATTGGTATGAACAACGTGGCGCGTTCCTCGTCGAAAGGGAAAAACGGGCGAGCGAGGCCAGACAACGCCTGGTCCTGCAAATCCTCTGCAATACTGATCTGGATCAACTGATCGGCAGCGACGACAAATCGAAGTGTCACATGTGCAGGCGTCTGAGACGTTTAGTCGAGCGCGAGCGCCTCAAAGGCGTATCCGGTCACTGGAGCTACGATCTCAATCGTCACATTGGCTTGAAGCAGGCGCTCGATACGTTGAAAAGTTCTATGCGCCAAAACATCCCGGCAGACGCAGCCACCTCGCGTGGCGCATAGGTTCGCAGTGACAGGCCTGCCGGTTTTCGATCTCTCGGCACTACACCGCCATTAGCATCGTCACGCTTTTTAAACGAAGCCCACCCGCCAAAAGCAGAACGGCGCCTGATGGCGCCGCTCTGTCATTATAGTGGACTTGGCTTCAAGCGGCCTTTTTGCGCTTGCGGCCCAGGCCCATGTTCTTTGCCAGGCGCGAACGTGCGGCTGCATAATTCGGAGCGACCATCGGATAGGAAGGATCGAGATCCCACTTCTCGCGATATTGTTCAGGAGTCAGATTGTAGTGCGTCATCAGGTGGCGCTTCAACGACTTGAACTTCTTGCCGTCTTCGAGGCAGACAATAAAATCATCCGCGACAGACTTCTTGGGATTGATAGCCGGCTTTGGCTTTTCCTGCACGGCAGCTACTGTTTCCAGACCGCCGCCAACCCGGCCAAGCGCCGCATGAACATCGGCGATAAGGCCAGGCAGATCGCCAGCCGGCACCGAGTTATTGCTCACATAGGCAGCAACCAATTCTGCTGTAAGTTCCAGCAGCACGTCACTACCAGTTGTGTTTGAATTGTCGAACGTGGTCATCTAAGTCCAATTCCTTCGTCTAATTTGAAATTCGGATAGGTAGATTAAAATCACCAATATAAAGTTCAGGAGCAGCGAACTCTCCTGCGTCATTGGCAACAATCTATTCCGTATTTCGTGAATTTGTCAAATCAATACTTCGGTTACATAAGAAATATTTCAACTATTTCCACAGGCGGAGAGTATCAGGAGACAGCGGGAAATAGACTCAAGAAAGCCGAAATCTGTATGCATGTGCATTAACAAGGATACGCATGCAAAAGGATTTGCGGCATACAACTAAGACAAAAAATGGCAAAAATGAGGAAAGAAGGGCGAGGCCGAAGCATTCTACAATAACGGATATTGCTATGTGTAGTGTTCGTGCCTACATCTGCGTCAAAAGGAACCAACGATGAACACAAGAACATTCAAGGTCGTCAAGACGGATGCGGAATGGCGCGAGCAGCTGACGCCGGAACAATACCAGATCACGCGGAACCACGGGACGGAACGCGCTTTTTCCAGTCCGAATTTCGATAGCAAGCTCAAGGGCCTGTACAAATGCGTCTGCTGTGATCGTCCGCTCTATCGCTCTGAAAACAAATATGAATCCGGCACAGGCTGGCCTAGTTTCACCTCGCCGGTAGAGCCCGATGCCGTCATTGCTGTTGAGGATCGCTCCTATGGCATGCTGCGAACCGAAATAAAGTGCGCCGATTGTGATGCGCATCTCGGGCACGTCTTTCCCGACGGCCCTCCCCCGACCGGCCTGCGCTATTGCATGAATGGCAACGCCTTGGTCTTCGATCAGGATTGATCATCCTGCAAGTTGCTTTAACCTGTGCTGACCTCATTCTTTCCGGCGGATTTTTCTGTCCGCCTTCTATCAATTGAAAGTTTTCCATGACCCATACGCCACGTTTTGCGAGCATCCCAGCGCCTCGATCCGAAAAAAAGCCCGTGTCCGATACGCGACATGGAATCACTCGCACGGACAATTATGCCTGGATGCGAGCCGACAACTGGCAGGATGTCTTTCGCGATCCCACGACGCTCGACCCCGCGATTCGCACGCATCTGGAGGCGGAAAATGTCTATCAATCCTCGCTGATGGCGGACACGAAAGACCTCCAGACCAGACTTTTCGAGGAAATGAAGGGCCGGATCAAGGAAGACGATTCGTCTGTGCCTTCCAAGGATGGCCCCTACGCCTATGGAACATCCTACAAGACCGGTGGTCAGCAGCCGCGCTTTTTCCGTACCCCGCGTGATGGCGGCGCAGAGACGATGCTGCTGGATGGCGATCTCGAAGGGGAAGGCAAGGCCTATTTCCGCCTGGCGTCCGCCGATCATTCGCCCGATCACAGCAAGATGATCTGGGGTTTCGATGACAAGGGCTCCGAATTCTTCACGTTGAAAATACGTGATCTCGGAACATTGCAGGATGGTGCCGAGACTGTCAGCGATACGACAGGCGGCGGCGTCTGGAACGCCCGGTCGAATGGCTTTTACTATACACGCGTCGATGCCAATCACCGGCCATCCCGCCTGTTCTATCATCAACTCGGCCAGGCGGAGAGCGAAGATCGCCTCATCCACGAGGAGAAGGATCCGGGATTCTTTCTCGGCGTCGGCGGCAGCACGCTCAACGACTTCGTTTTCATCGACATTCACGATCACGAGACATCGGAGATCTGGCTCATTCCCGCGAACGACGCCTTCGCCGAGCCAAGGCTCGTCGCAGAGCGGCAGGCAGGCGTTGAGTATAATCTTACGGAAGGCGGCGACGTTTTTTACATTCTCACCAATGCCGATGGCGCCAAGGATTTCAAGATCATGAGCGCCCCGGTTGGCGCGCCGGGAAAGTCCAACTGGACCGAGGTCGTTCCGCACCAGGCGGGGCGGCTGCTCCTCGGCCATTCGGCCTATACCAACCATCTCGTCTGGCTGGAGCGTGAAAACGGCCTGCCGCGCATCATGATCCGCGATCGCCATTCGGGGGAGCAACATTCGATCTCGTTCGACGAAGAGGCCTATGCGCTCGGTCTGCAGGGCAGCGCCGAATATGACACGGAGATTATCCGTTTCTCCTATTCGTCCATGACCACGCCTTCGCAACTCTATGACTATAATATGCGCACGCGCGAGCGCACGCTCCTGAAAACGCAGGAGGTTCCTTCCGGCCACGACCCGGACGATTACGTCACGCGCCGCCTGCTTGCGCCGGCCCCCGACGGCGAGATCGTGCCCGTCTCGATCGTCTACCACCGGGATACGAAGATCGATGGGTCAGCGCCATGCCTGCTATACGGCTATGGCTCCTATGGCATTACCATTCCGGCGAGCTTCAATACCAATTGCCTGTCTTTGGCGGATCGCGGCTTCATCTATGCCATCGCCCATGTCCGTGGCGGCAAGGACAAAGGCTACGACTGGTATGAAAACGGCAAGCGTCTGAAGAAGAAGAACAGTTTCAGCGATTTCATCGCCGCCTCGGAACACCTCGTCGCGCAAGGCTTCACCAGCCATGACCGCATCGTCGCGCAGGGCGGGTCCGCAGGCGGCCTTCTCATGGGCGCGGTGGCCAATATGGCGCCGGCAAACTTCGGCGGCATCATTGCCGAGGTGCCCTTCGTCGATGTGATCAATACGATGCTCGATGACACGCTGCCGCTGACGCCTCCGGAATGGACGGAATGGGGCAATCCCATCACCTCCGCCACCGACTACGCCTACATGGCCTCCTATTCGCCCTATGACAACATCTCGGCGCAAGACTATCCGCCGATCCTGGCTGTCGCTGGCCTCACCGACCCGCGCGTGACTTATTGGGAGCCGGCAAAATGGGTGGCGAAGCTGCGTGAGATCAAGACAGACGATAATCCTGTTCTCTTCCGCATCAACATGGACGCAGGCCATGCCGGCGCGTCAGGCCGCTTCTCGCGGCTGGAAGAAGTCGCCTATGTCTATGCATATGCGCTGAAACTCGTCGGCAAGACTGGAGCCTGAGCACCCGCCCGCAAGTCGCTGCGCCTGGGGTGGAAGGCTCTAGGACAGCCGTAGCAGCAGGGTTTCCGACAATGAACCGGCGATGGTCGTCGCCAGGATCCATAATCCTGCCAGGCCCAGCGCTGCACCGGCCAAACGCGACAGCGTGCGGCCGATCGGGACGATTTTCTCCGCCAGCACGTAGATGGCTATGAGTGCGATCCAGAAGACATTCATCACGCCGCCGACAAAAAGCAGCGCCATCAGCGCCCAGCAACAGCCAACGCAGTATACTCCATGGCGCAATCCCAGCATCAGTGAGCCCCTGGGCTCGCGCCGAAATCCGCCATGCCGCTGGATGAACTGCAGCGGTGCCTGGCATTGACGCAGGCACGCATCCTTCAATGGCGTCCACTGATATAGCCCGATCACCACGAGCAGCACGCCGCTGAACAAGCCGCTCGCGCTCGACATCATAGGCGTCAGCAGCAGAGCTTTTTCGAGCGCCCATTGTCCGAGCGTCGCCAGCAGGGCGAAGCCCACCCATGCCAGCACATAGCCGGCGAAGAAATATCCGGTGGCCGCCAGCGGCTTGCCCTGCAAGGCGCTTTGCCGCCCCACCCTTGCATAGAGCAGCACCATCGGGGCAGCGGATGGTGTCATCATACCCACCATCATGACGATCCACATGGAAAGCATGACGGCAAAGTCCGTCGGGCTCCAGGGCCGGAAAGCCGGCGTCAGCGCCATTCCGGTCTCACCCGCGCCCATGTTGATTCCCGGCATGTCCTCCATTTCCGAATGGTCCATTGCCATTCCGGGCATCGCCATTTCCGGCATCGCCATGCCGCTGGCGTCCATGCCGCTGACGTCCATGCCACGGGCCAGCCAGAGGATGTATAGCCACGCGATCGCTGTCAGCATCGCAATGGAGAGTGCAACAATGGTGCGATCGCGTCGCAGAATGGCTTCGAGCGCCGTGTCAGCCATGGCCAGCCTCTCAACCTAATGCACGACGCCGCTTTCCGTGATGTGCAGATGAGCGAACTGCGCGTGAGAATCCGGAATGGAAAGCTTCAGCGGACCTTGCGTTTCGGCCCATCCACGTCCGACTTCGCAGGTATCATATTCGAAGCCGTTGGGCAGGTTTATGCGCGCGCGATGCTGCTGTCCCGTGACGGGATTGAGGATCGGTTCGCCATGCGCTTCGATCCACCCGGGTACAGCCAGCCGCGCATTACGGCCGTCGACATCGACTTCGAAATCTATCTTCGTGAATACGGGATCGTGAAATGTCTCGAAAGTCGTCGAGAATACCTGGAAGAAAGTCGCGCCCGGCTCGGTATCCAGTCCGCTCATGATGCGAAGCAGCGCTTCCCGCTGTTGTGGAGAGGCACCCTCGTCGACAATCGGAACAACTTCACCCCGCCCCTCGTGAATGGCGCCTGGCCACGCCACGATGATGGCGCATCTCAAACCGTCGAGCTTCGTTTCACCGTGGTGGCCCTGGTCGATTTCTACACCGAGGACGGCGCAGCAGTTTCCATGCGTGGGCAGCGCGTTGAACTGGCAAGGGCAACCGTAAGCACAGTTGCAATGAACGAATTCGCGTCCCACAAGTGTCCATTTGATATCAGCCATGTTTTCCTCCCAAGATCGATGCCTGATGCTCTTGAATACCTCCTGCTCCTGTAGGCGATTAGGCGCTCGAACTTGTCGTTTGTCCAGCTTCTTGCCATTCCGCCCGCATGATGTAGTGGGTAGCCCACGCGCTGCGAGCGGAAGCCGGGCCTGCCGGTGCCGCGCATTCGCGTTACTGTAACGTACTGTCCTTTGCCTCCTGATGCGTGGCAGGTTCTTGCCGGGATCGCGTTCAAGGGAGAGGTTCGATGGCCCGTGAAATCAACAATCATCGAGGCGGGCACGTTGGCCTTCTCGTCAAAGCCATGTGCATGGCAGGTTTTCTGGCCGGTACAGCCGCCGCCCAGCAGCCCACGGCCGCACAGCAAAGCGCCATCAAATCCGCCTGCCGCTCCGATTTCATGGCGCAGTGCTCGGGCGTAACGCCCGGTGGTCAGGCCGCGCTTTCCTGTCTCCAGCAACACAATTCGTCCCTGTCGGCAGCATGCCAGGCCGCCATCGGTGCGCTTGGGCCGGCTAAATCCGCACCGGCAGCATCTGCCACATCGCCCGCCACGGCACCGGCGACGGCTCCCGCTGCGGCTGCCGCGCCCGCAGTTCCGGCCTTTACCCCGCGCGAGGAGATCGCCATCGTGCGCCAGTCCTGCGGCCCGGATTTCCGCAGATTGTGCAGTTCGGTCGCTCTGGGCGGCGGGCGCGCCATCGCCTGCCTCAGGAACAATCTCGCCAGTCTCTCCCCTACGTGCCAGAAGGTGCTGAGCGCGGGACGCTGACAACCTCACGCCACGTTCACTTCGGCGTGGCTTGAGCTTTCGCGCAGTTACGCGCACTTGGAAAAGAGCTATAATGCCAGGTCACACCATTTTGGTTTTGGCTACCATTGTCGTTCCCTAGGTATTTGCGCTCCGGAGGTTGTTGAATGAAGAAAAGCACGTTCGCTTTGATGCTTGGCTTGAGTTTTCTGGCGCAGCCCTTCTTCTTCCTAGGCGACATGTCACAGGTGCAGGCCGCCGTGCGCAAGAATGTCAGCGAATATGCCGGTCAGCGTTGCAATACGCCGCCGCGCGGCTCCGGCATCATCCTCGGCCAATATACCGGCACCACCGACAACCCGATCCTTTCCATGGGCGGCGACGACGTGACGGTCTCCTTCTTTCGTTGCTTCACCTCCATGGCAGAGTGCCAGGGCTGGCTCTACACCCTGCGCAGCAAATACACCGACGGAAATTCGGTTCTGATCAGTTGCAGGAAAAGATAGGTCTCACGCGTCACTCCGAAGCCCACGGAACCCGCAGCGCCATTCGCGGCGATGCGGGCCATTTGCTGTCGCCCCTGGTTCAAACGGGCGGGCATCTGTCGCCCTTGCCCTTTGGCACGCAGGGCGGGACGTCCGGCTTGACTTCGACTGGCTCCAGTTTCGCTTCCGTTGTGCCGGTTTTGACCTCGGGTTTGACATCTGGAACGATCGGCGCATCGATGATCTGCACGCTTGATGCCTCCTTTGCGGTTGACTTGCTATAGTCGGCAGCGGGCCCAGATGGAGGTGTGAGTTCAGGCGCCGAGCCCCATTCCGTCGGCTTGTCGGAAAGCTTGAAGCTCAATTTGCCTCCGTGTCTGATCTTGTCGAGCGGCAGCCAGGTCCCCTTGTATTCCGCATCGCCGAGTTTCATCTCGGAGATGTAACGCATATCGTCGAGCATTGCCTGTTTGTCGGTTTCGATGCGCAGCTTCTTGCCATTGCCGAGCCAGACGGTCGCGCCGGAGAACTGCGGCGTGGATACCGCCATGCCCGGCGCGGAGGGGATGACCGGATAAAGGCCGAGCGCCGACCAGACATACCAGCCGGAGGTTGCGCCCATGTCATCATTGCCGGGTAGACCACCCGGTTTTAGCGAGAAGTTCTTCCGCATGATGACCGGGATGATGTACTGCGCGTGCTTCGGCGAACCTGCCCAATTGTAAGCCCAGGGTGTCTGGAAGGCCGGTTCATTGCCGATGTAGTATCCGGACGAACCCTCGCCGCCGTTCAGGTCAATTCCGGACGGCTCATCGGCCAAGCTGAACGACTTGTAGGAAAACAGGGTGTTCAGCCGCTCTATACCTTTCTGCTTGCCACCGAGCTTGTCGATTAGCGCCGTCCAGTCATGGCCAAAAGCCCAGATGTAGTTCTCCTCTGTTGATTCGTGAAATTCGCCGGATGCCCAGTTTCCCTCGTCATCTTTGGCACGCAGCCGCATTTGATCTGCGCTGTCGTCAAATATGTTCTTCCAGTTGGAAGCACGATTGAACAGCGTGGTAATATCCGCCTGATCGCCCCCCGCTGACGGAAGGCCAGCAAGAAAACTACCGATCGATTGGTCTGTCGTAATCATTTCGATCGTGTTTGAGGACGCGTGATCCGAGTTCCTCGCGGATAGATAGTTTTTTGCAAGATAGGCCGCCAGTCGTCCGCTGCCGGCGCTCGACTTGTCATTGCACTTGCTGTCCGCATCGAACGCCGATCGCTTCATGAATTTACGGGCGTTCTCCAGATCGAAATTTTTCGCTCCGAACACGTAGGAACCGGCAACGACATTCGGTGCATGATCGCCCTCCATGGGCGTCGTGTCTTCGCTGCCATCGACCCAATGGGGAAATGCGCCGCATTGCTGCGCATCGGCAACCAACGATTGCATCATATCGCTGGCCTCATCGGGCGCTATCCAAGCCAGCAGCTGCGCCTGGGAACGATAGCTATCCCACATGGATAAGCCTGAGTAATGCGTCTTGTAGCCGGCATCCTTGCCGTCGACCTTGAACTTGTAGTTTGCCACGTTTTCGGTGGCACGCACGGGCAGATCGCCGCCGCTGACCTGCTTCATGCTGCGATACTCGCCGTTAACGTCACTGAAGACGGTCGGGCCGCTATAGACACGATATAGAGCCGTGTAGAACTGCGTCAGCTTGTTGGTGGCGTCGGCCTGTTTGTCCTGCGGCACCTTCTTGAATTCTTCTGGCCTGGCGAGATCGAGCTGGATTGTATTGAGCCGCTGGTTCCAGATATCCAAAGACCGCTCTTTAACAGCATCAAATGACCACCCAGCATTTTCCGTCTCAAGATTGAGTTTGGCATTGGCCGCACTGACCGAAGAAATACCGATCTTCACCTGAACGCTCTTGTCCGCATCTGCCAGATCGAACTGGAGTGTCGCAGCATCGTTGTCAACGGAGGATGTCCTGAGAGGCTTGTCGAAAGCGGCATGAAAATAGACGGGCTGTTTCCATGTTCCGCCACAGAAAGCAGGCGCGATGGCCTGACCCGAGACCGATTTCTTGTCGTCAGCAAGTTTGACTGTGACCGGGCTGGAACCGCCATCTTTGCTCGTATTGTTGCGGCTTGAGTCGATGATCAGGAAAGCCTTGTCCTTGTCGGCAAAGGTGAACCGCGTCATGCCGGTGCGTGTCGTCGCTGTGAACTCGCTGTTGATGCCATTGTCAAATTTCACCTGATAGTAACCGGGCTCAGCTTTCTCGTTGGCATGATTGTAGGATATGCCGCTCGTGGATATTGCAGAACCCGAATCCTTCGGCAGCATGGCAACAGCACCCTGCCCGCGGCAACCGGGTCCGTTTAGATGTGTCATGCTAAAGAACTGTATCGACTTATCGTCATAGTAGTAACCGCCTGAGCCCTTTCCCCAGCCCTGGCCACTTCCCTTCGTGTCAGGTCCGAAACTCACCATGCCGAACGGCGTCTGCGCGCCGGGGTTGAGATTGCCGGAGTGCCCGCCGCCGGTTTCGGTATCCGTTGTTCCAACAAACGCATTGACGAACTGCGTCAGGGCCATGTCCACGCGCGGGTTCCTTAGCCCGTCCATCTCCGCCTCCAGTTCCGCAAAGCGCTTGGTGAACTCCTGCGCCAAGGCCGCGCTGAGTTTACTGGCGGTCTCGAGCTTCTGTGCAAATTCGGCGATCCTGGCAGTCAAGGTCTCGATCATTGCCGCATTCGTGGTCTTCGTCAGGGCTAGGCGATGGTTCTCAATGTCACCTTTGATCGCCCCTATGTCTTTTTGCGACGTGGCAATCGCGGCCACGAGATCCGTGCGCAGCGCGATGACCTCAATGGACATTTTTTCCAGACCGGCGATGCGGGTGGCATCTTCCTTGCTGATCTTTGGTTCAGCTTGCAGCTGGGCAACCTGAACCTGCAGCTTTTCCACCTGCGGCAGTAATGCTTCAAGTGCCTTTTGCGCCGTTTCAAGACCGCTCACCCGCGTCTCGACGCCGTCCAGCCTGGCACCCTGTCCGGCAATGCGCTTGTCAAGCTCTGCTCGGAATTGTGCCAAACTATCGCGCAGCTCGGCGATCGTTGCGCCATCAGCTTTTCTGCCTGTCTCAAGAGAGGCGACGCGCTCCGTCAGCGCCTCGAATGCGCCATTGGATTGGGTATCGGCTGGCGGGCTCTTGTCGTCGCCGTCGCAGCCCGTGAGCATGGTCGAGGCGAGAAGTCCAGCCACGAATATCCGTCGTAATGTCATTGTTTCCTCCAAATGAATTTCTTGAAAATTTGTGAGACAGCCGCGATATCCTTCCGCGCATCACAGGGCCGCCGACGGCGGCCCTGTGATCTCTATCTCAGCAGCGGGGTTCACTTACCCCGCGTTCACGGCTTGACGGGCGCGGCGGCCGTTGGCACAGCAGCGGCGACCTTGCCGGGAGCTGTTTTCCCGAGCAGTTCGAACTCGGCAATTTCAACGGCGCCGGTACCAAGCTCCAGCCGGTAACGTGCATAGGTCGCCGGTGTCTTCAGGGCGAAGGGACGCGTCTGGCGCGGCCACAGGAACGCCTCATCCTTGCGCTCATCGAGAGTATCCCATTTCGTGCCGTCATCGGAACCCTTGAGTATCCAGCTCCTGGGGCTGGTTGCCAGGTCTACCATGCTGGTCAAGGTGTAGATGCTGACTGGCGTCGGCGTTTCGTCCTTCTTCAGGGCGACGTCGATCTGCGCCGCTCCAGAAGCACTCGTCCAGGAGGTAGCGGACGTGCGGTCGACCAGATTACCAGAACCTGCCGGCGTGCTGGCAGTCAGCTCGTAGCTGCCCTGCGGCAGCAGCGATTGCAGCGGGGCGGGTTTGATAGACCCTAGCGTGATCGAGGTCGGAACGTCGTCTTCCCCGGTTCCCCATTGTGACGGATTGGGACCCATGTCGAATTCGAGCGTCCCGCCTTTGGCGATCTGGGAATGCAGGAGATAATTATGGCGGACAGGCCTGCCGTTCAGGCGCACCGCCTGCACATAGCGATTGCTGGAACTGACATTGGGGGCCTTGATGACCAGCTTGCGTGAAATATTGTCGAGGCCTTTGAGCCAGATGGTCATTTTCGGGAAGTAAGGTGCCCCGATGGCATATTCCGGCCGGCCCATGCTGACGGGATAAAGCCCCGTGGCGCTCAGAACGTACCAGGCCGACATTTCGCCGTTGTCCTCATCGCCGATATAGCCGGTACCGTCGGAAACGCCGTTCTTATCGAAGCCGGTGAAATACAGCTTGTCCATCACGTCGCGCAGATATTTCTGACCACTGGAAGGCGACCCCGCATAATTATACATGTAGATGGAATGATGCACGGTCTGATTGGAGTGCTGGTATTCGCCGACATTGGCGAGTTCATGGACTTTCGCGGCTTCGTAAATTTCGTGGATGATACTGCCATAGCTGCCCCCATCAAGAATAGGTGCGGTCGTGAAGAATGCATCAAGCTTTTCCCTGAGCTTGTCGCGCCCGCCATAGAGATTGGCGAGACCTTGACCGTCCTGGGGGGCCAGGAACGCGTAAGACCACGCGTTGCCTTCTGTATAGCCATAGCCCCAGGTCTGCGGCGTATCGGGGCCGCTCGCCCAATCCCCATCTGTTTCCTTCGTGCGAAACCAGCCGCCCGCCCAGGTACCGGCAGAGGTTGCATCGAAGATATTGGGATAGCTGATCGCCCTATTCGCAAGGTAAGCGGCATCATCCGGCTTGTCGAGTTGCCCTGCCAATTGAGAGATGCCGAAATCGTTCAGATAGGCTTCAAGAGACCACGCGACAGATTGGCCATCTCCCGGCTTGTAGCCATAGAAAGGCATTTGAAGCATGCCTTTGCGGCCCCTGCCGTGTTCGTCACCAACACTGGTGGCATTACGCAGCATGGACTTGTAAGCAGCGTCGATATCGAAATTCCGCACACCCTTCATGTATGCATCAGCCAGGACCACATCCAGACTGGTTGCGACCATGGAATCCTCGTAACCGGGATTGGACCAGCGTGTCGTCCAGCCGCCATCCTTGTAGCCATTGACGAACCCGTCGAGCATCTCGCCGGCTTCATTAGGGTTAAGCAACGTATAGAGTGGCCAGGTTGTGCGGTAAGTGTCCCAAAAGCCGTTATTGACCCAGATCTTGCCTTTCTTGATTTTATCGGTGTCCGTGTAAGGGCTGGAATATTTCGCTTCATATTTGCCGTCGGCGCCCTTGACCCTCTCCCAGGCGGAATTCGGATAGAGGAACGAGCGATACATGTTCGAATAGAGGATGATCTTCTGGTCTTCGCTTGCGCCCTCGACCTGTATTGTGTTCAGCCTTTCATTCCATGCGGCTTCCGCCAATGCCTTCACATCGTCAAAGGAATTTGCGGCAATTTCCTGGTTGAGATTGTCTTCGGCCTGTGCCTCGCTGATGAACGAGGTTGCTATGCGCATGCCAATGACCTTGGAACCAGCGGGGGTTGCGAATTCCACCCACGAGTTGTTTTGGGAACTGATGATTTTGTTGTCAAATTTCATGAAAACGTACATGGTCGGGGTCATGCTGGGTGCTTCGTATTTGGTAACGCCCGACGCTGTGCCCTTATCGCGGTCGACTGTAAGCGTGCCGCCATAGGTATTGAACCTAACACCGGTTTTTTCCGAAGCATCGGGTGCCGTGATGCGGAAATAGGCGGCGTGATCGGTTGGCGTGATTTCTGTCTTCATGCCGTTGTCGTAGGTCACACTATAATAATGCGCTGTAGCGATCTGGTTCTTGCGTTGAAACGCATGATCTGTGGCATTGGCGGCATCTATATCCGGCGTAATCAGCATGGCCTGACGATTGCCAAGATGCCGGCTTGCCTCATGCGTCACCATGAAGCCTTCCATCGTATAATCCTTGTCACCGTGGTAGAAAATACTGCTCCACACTCCGGTATTGACCGGCGACCACATATTGAAGCCGAAAGGCATGGCCGTTGCGGGAAAAGTCGAGCCCTTTGCAAGATCGCCGGGATCAGCCGAGCCGCGCGTGGTATTGACATATTGCGCAAGCTTTTCGGGATTGAACGTCAGCAACTTGACCTCCGCCCCCAGTTCCGCAAAGCGCTTGGTGAACTCCTGCGCCAAGGCCGCGCTGAGTTTACTGGCGGTCTCGAGCTTCTGTTCAAACTCGGCGATCCTGGCAGTCAAGGTCTCGACCATTGCCGCATCCGAGGTCTTGCTCAGCGCCAGGCGATGGTTCTCAATATCACCTTTGATCGCACCTATGTCTTTTTGCGACGTGGCAATCGCGGCATTCAGATCGGAGCGCAGCGTGGTCACGTCATCAGACAGCTGCTTGAGACCGGCGATGCGGGTGGCATCTTCCTTGCTGATCTTTGGTTCAGCTTGCAGCTGGGCAACCTGAACCTGCAGCTTTTCCACCTGCGGCAGTAATGCTTCAAGTGCCTTTTGCGCCGTTTCAAGACCGCTCACCCGCGTCTCGACGCCGTCCAGCCTGGCACCCTGTCCGGCAATGCGCTTGTCAAGCTCTGCTCGGAATTGTGCCAAACTATCGCGCAGCTCGGCGATCGTTGCGCCATCAGCTTTTCTGCCTGTCTCAAGAGAGGCGACGCGCTCCGTCAGCGCTTCGAATGCGCCATTGGATTGGGTGTCGGCTGGCGGGCTCTTGTCATCGCCGTCGCAGCCGGCAAGCATGGTCGAGGCGAGAAGTCCAGCCACGAATATCCGTCGTAATGTCATTGTTTCCTCCAAATGATTTCTTGAAATTGGTTTGTTCTTCAAAAAGCGGCGCGCCTTGCGCGTGAGGCTGCAATCAGCCCCGCTTGATAGTCCGCGCTCCTCCCAAGCCGGTTTCAAACGATTAAAACGAGTTTTCGACCTAATTCTGTTACTGCGAGTGTGTCAATTCACCTTAAGTCCAAGAGAATGATTTAATTCACGGCATAAGACATGTAAAAAATAAGGGCCGGCGGATTTCTCCACCGGCCCTTCGCGCTGCTTCTCGAAGCGCCTATGCCACCAGAACCGGGGTCTTGTTCGGCACGCGGTCGTAGAGGTCGATTATGTCCTGGTTGATCAGGCGAACGCAGCCCGAGGACACGGCCTTGCCGATCGACCACCATTCGGGCGAGCCATGCAGGCGATAGAGCGTATCGACGCCATCCTTGAAGAGATAAAGCGCGCGGGCGCCGAGCGGGTTCTTCAGCCCGGGCTCCATGCCGCCGTTCCTGGCACTGTACTGCACCAGTTCCGGCTGGCGGGCGACCATCTCATCCGGCGGCGTCCACTTGGGCCAGTGGCGCTTCCACTGGACCACGGCACGGCCGGACCAGGCGAAACCGTCCTTGCCGATGCCGACGCCATAGCGGATCGCCTGCCCGTCTTCGCGCACCAGATACAGGAATTTGTCGGCCGTATCGACGACGATCGTGCCCGGCTGCTCGCCCGTCGGATCCTGTACGATCTGACGCAGATAGCGCTTGTCCATCTTGTCGATCGGGATAGCCGGCAGCATGAAACCGCCATCCTCGCGGGCTGAATACATGGCCTGGAACGAGGCGAACGCCGGGTCGACATCCATCTGCGGCGTCGCCAGCGGGTTGCCGTAATCGTCGACCTGAATGACCGGCATGTCATTGCGGATCTGGGCACAGCCTGCCAGACCGGCAGCGGCTGTGGCGGCCATGGCCGTTAGAAAACCGCGACGGGATAGTGTATTTTGCATCATTTAACCAAAATTGTGACGGGATGGGTGAACAGGAAGCTCGTTCGCCTAAACGCACAATGAATATGGCGGCTAACCGATTACAATAGGGCGCAAACAAGGCGGCCCCGAGACTGTTGCCGCGCCGCAACAAAAACGGCGCGGGCAACGGAATTCTTCAGTCAACTGCGGATAAACACTTTGTGAGAACGCCGGGTATCTCTCCCCTTTGCGGGAGAGAAAGGATTGTCCTCGGTTCAGCCTCTCCGGTAAATCCCTGGAAAATACGAGTGAGGTGGTAGTACGATGATTGCAGATCGCCTCTCTTGCGATTTCTGCCACTTGGCGAAATGGCTAAGATGCTGAAATCGCTTTCTCCCCCGCAAGGGGGGAGATAAGGTGGCAAAAACTACCAGCAGGACGGAATCAGAATCATGGCGGTCAATACTCAAGCCCAAACAGCGACATGGACCTATGTCGACGGCGACTGGTACGAAGGAAACGTGCCGCTCATCGGCCCGCGCAGCCATGCGATGTGGCTGGCCTCGACGGTCTTCGATGGCGGGCGCTGGTTCGAAGGCGTCGCGCCCGATCTCGACAGACACTCGGCCCGCGTAAATGCGTCCGCAATTGCGCTTGGCCTCATGCCGACGATGAGCACCGAGGAAATCATCGGCCTCGCCAAGGATGGCCTGAAGAAATTCGACGGCGATACGGCCGTTTATATCAGGCCGATGTACTGGGGCGAGCATGGCGGCTACATGGGCGTCCCGGCCGATCCGGATTCGACGCGTTTCTGCCTATGCCTCTATGAAGCCCCGATGATCAAGCCGAGCGGCTTCTCGCTCACCGTCTCGCCTTTCCGCAGGCCTACATTCGAGACCATGCCGACCAATGCCAAGGCCGGCTGCCTCTACCCGAACAATGCCCGGGCGATTCTCGAGGCGCGCTCGCGCGGCTTCGACAATGCGCTGGTGCTCGACATGCTCGGCAATGTCGCCGAGACGGGTACGTCGAACATTTTCATGGTCAAGGAGGGTCACATCTTCACGCCGGCGCCAAACGGCACGTTCCTTTCAGGCATCACCCGCTCTCGTACCATCGATGTGCTCGCCGATTATGGTTTCCGCACGACGCAGACGACCTTGAGCGTGCAGGATTTCCTCGATGCCGACGAGATATTCTCCACGGGGAACCATTCGAAGGTCGTGCCCGTTGTTCGCATTGAAGATCGTGTTCTTCAGCCGGGCCCAATCGCCAGGAAAGCACGGGAGCTCTACTGGGAATTTGCTCATTCCACCCCGAAGATTTAATCTCAGAACGCGGCCGGACCGGAAATATTGATCCGCGTCGCATTGCTCCTGAAGAAATACGGCCCTATGTAACAAGCGCAGGTTTTGTCAGGATTGGCGTCCATTCCCAAAAAGGGCCCGCCCGGGCCAGCCAATCCCGGCACAGATTACCGAAGAGGAGACTTCCATGGCTTTCGAATTGCCCGCACTGCCGTATGATTACGACGCACTCGCACCCTATATGTCGCGCGAAACCCTCGAATATCACCACGACAAGCACCACAAGGCCTATGTTGACAACGGCAACAAGCTGGCTGCCGAAGCCGGCCTCGAGAATCTTTCGCTCGAAGAGGTCGTCAAGCAATCCTATGGCAAGAACGCCGGCCTCTTCAACAATGCCGGCCAGCATTACAACCACGTGCATTTCTGGCAGTGGATGAAAAAGGGCGGCGGCGGCAAGAAGCTTCCGGGCTCGCTCGAGAAGGCTTTCGAATCGGATCTCGGCGGCTATGACAAGTTCCGCACCGATTTCATCGCAGCCGGCACCACGCAGTTCGGCTCCGGCTGGGCATGGCTCGCCGTCAAGAACGGCAAGCTTGAAATCTCCAAGACGCCCAACGGCGAAAACCCGCTGGTTCATGGCGCATCGCCAATCCTCGGCGTCGATGTCTGGGAGCATTCCTATTACATCGACTATCGCAATGCGCGTCCGAAATATCTCGAGGCATTCGTCGATAATCTGATCAACTGGGATCATGTGGCGGAAATGTACGAAAAGGCCAGGTAAGCGGCGCCTTACAAAGCACTACGGCCCCGTCACCGGCGGGGCCTTTCTGTTTTAAACGCTTGCCAGACACCGGATTGTTTCAGGAACGGTCATGGGCTTTGACATACGCTTTCAAGATCTCTTGCATACGCGTAAGGTGTCCCTTTCCCTGACTTTTGAAAAACTCGAACACATCCGGATCAAGTTTCAGGTGAACGGATCGAGGCTCTTTCGGCTCGACCACGCGGGCATTCGCCCAAAAGTCCGGCCCGAGGTCTTCACCTTCGAGGGGTGTAGGATTGCGGGATAGCTTCCCCTCCTTGTTAAAGTTTTGCAGGTCATCGAGTGATGCGCGCTTGATATTGGTCCTCGTCAAGTTGACCTCCTTTCCAAGCTGTGATGAGGCGGGTAACCTCGTTTCGACTCGCGTGGACAACGATGAAACAGTCGTCCTCAACCATACCTAATGAAATAAACCGTTCTTCCCCATAGTCTGCCCTATCATCTCTTTTGGTCAGCACGGGGCCTCTAAAAATCAAAGCCGCATACAAAAGGTCAACTCCATGCTTTTGTTTCACTTGTCGGCGCTTGTCTTCATCCCATTCGAACTCCAATGCGGCCGCTCCTTAATCAATGGGTAATCAAATCTACTTCGCAGAACACAAACATGAAATGTGGGATAAGTGTACACTATTTTTGTACACTCCGCAAGGCTCGCCCATGGATACAAGGACCCTTTGACAGCCGTAAAGACGCTGCTTCTTTGCATTGAACGTGCCGAAACGATAAAGCTACGACGCCGCAATTGCATTGATCAAATGATCGATAAGAGCTTTCATCGGACCGAATACGTGATGCGCACCGATGTCCCCGCCCCTGGCTTCGAGCTTATCTCCAGTTTGCCTGCCATCGTTTTCATCAGTTCGACGCAATTCGTCAGGCCAAGCCCGACATGTTTGCCTGCCTTTGTCGAAAAGAATGGTTCGCGCACCTTGGCCAAGAGTTCCTGGGTCATGCCCGAGCCGTTGTCGCTGACAGTCAGGATCAATAACGGTCGGCGCAGAAACCTTTGATGGATGACAGCGCTGATCGTGATGACCTGGTCTTCGCGCCCGGCGACAGCGTTGGTCGCGTTGCGCACGAGTTCATCGATCAGCAGATGAAATTGCGAGGCGGGCACGAGGGTCTCACGGGCCTCGATATCCGCCTCGACTGCCAGGGTGTTTTGGCAACCCCGCGCGATATCACTGATGATCCGGCCAAGGGGCGAGAGTTTTGCCTGATGTCTCGCATGTCCGATGATCATCAAGCCTTCATTGATCGAATCAAGCTCGACCACTGTGCGCATCGCCGCGTCTGTCATCTCCAGCGGCGGAGGTATCGGGCCGTCGAGATAGCCGAGGAAAAGGCGCAAGGCTGCGATCCGGGTGCGGGTCATGTGGGCGAACAGCAGCGAAAAGGACTTGATGTGCTGGTCCTTCTCCCGCGTCGTCTTGTTGTACTGATGTATGGCGATGACGCTCAGCAGCAGGGCGGAGAGTGCCGCGAAAAGACGCAACCGATTGCGTGCCGCGTCATTGGCGATCTGTACCGCTACACTGAGACCCTGGCTCGAATTGACGGTCGTGCTGGACAATCGCACGAGATAGCGATCGGTAGAGATGATGGACTGCAGCGCTTCCTGATAGTTCCGGCCGCTGACGGCGGCGGGCAGAAGCACAGCATCGATCCCGGCAATCAGCCCTTCGAGTTCAGCCTGGTTTTCCGGACCGAGAAAAAACTTGACGTATTCCAGACGCGACAGCAACGACAGATTGAATCGCAACAATCGAGAGGACATCGCTAGTTGGGGCACGCTCTTTCCGGTCTGCCGTGCAAGTTCGAGAGCCCCTGCAATCCGCGCCACGTGTTCCCGGGCTTGCCAGACGCGTGAGCGAATCTCCAGCGCTTGGCTGGCGATGATCTCGCTCCTCTGCCTGTAGGTCTCAGTGCGCGCCAATGACCAGACACTCAGCCCGAGTGAAAGCAACAACCCGGCGTAAAGTACCATTGGCAGCAGCGTGCTAATCGGACGTTTCATTGGGCAGATTGTACCGCCACGACAAACCAGACCCATATCGACTTACGCCCGAGCACATAGGCTTCGGGTAATTCCTGCAGCGGCCAGATCAGGTAGAGAGGCCCCCCGTCATCAACTGACAATGGCCGGTAGGTTTGATCGGCCGAACAAAGCCCGCTGCTCCGGTCCTCGTCGACGCATTTCTGTTCGAGGGCAAGAATAGGCGAATAGGTGTCGATCTCGGCGGCGGTCACCCGGGCCATGAAATCGTTGTATGCCTGCACTTCGAATTCCGTTGCGCCGGAAGCATTGGTTCTCGCCAGAATGTCCTTGAGCAGCGGGCCACGAAAACTGATCGTCTTCTGTCCACTCCAGGGTGTAGCAGTCACTCGTTCGCGCAAGGTGAATTCGTTTCGCAATTGATCGATGGAATACATCGTCTGCGCCTTTCCCATTCCTCGAATGGTCAACGAGTCGGGATCAGGCGCTTGGGCCGCTGCCGAACCCGTGAAAAGCAAGCCAGTGATCAACAGGGCGGCCATCCTCGATACCAGATGACCAGAAAACTTGCGCCCGCCGAAAATATTCCCAGAACGAGATTGCGGAATAATTATTATCAAAGTAAATCTCACAATGGCGATTTAAAAACTGAACCATTATACTTTAGTATAAGACATTTATAAATTTAGCAGCGAGACTTTTGATAATTGCCGCAATATTCCTCCGTTCATAAATGCATAAATGAGAACGATCATCAACAACTATTTATATATGATATATCAAAGAATTTTTTCGTTTGAGAATTACCGATGATAAGTGCGATCCGGGTTTGTACACGCCAATGTTATTAAAACTCTGGTGTGTTCCAAGATCATTATCAACGGCTTACGAGAAAATGATGGAAAAGCGAGGGGATTTCATCGTCTTCGGAGAGCCTTATTGCAATTGTTACCTGGATACTGCCGTCTTTAGTTCCGGCGATGACAACAGCGCCCGGCCTTTTTCACAAGTGACGGATGACCTCCTGAAACTAAGTTCTACAAGTCGGGTATTCGTCAAAGAAATGGCCCACCACGTCGTGGGGTATATCGGAGATGAGGTTTTCGAGAGAGGTGAGAATACTTTCCTTATAAGAGACCCTCGACTTTCCATTCCTTCGCTATACACGATCCTGAACGACTACTCGGAGAGAGACACCGGATTCGACAGCCAACTCGAACTTTTCGAGAAGACAAGAATCAGAACTGGTCGGGTTCCCGTCGTCATCGATGGCGAGGCGCTCAGACAAGATCCTGTGCGCGTCGTCACTGCTTATTTCGGCGCACTGGGACTTGACCCAATGCTCGATGCACTCAACTGGCAAAAGGGCGGACGGTCAGATTGGGCAGGACGCGAGGAATGGCATACGGCCGCCGGCAATAGTACTGGTTTCGCGCCGCCGGCGTGTGAACCTGATCTCGACCGGTTTCCACTGCGTGTTCGGCAAACGATTGAACGGTGTTTACCGATCTACGAGCACCTGCTTGGTTTCGCCGTCCACGGCGGTTAAATGCTGTTCGGCAACTGCCCGAACTTCAAAAGTTTTGCTCGTGCACGCTTGTAATATCGTTCGGCTGAGGCCGCGTCTATTTCGAGATGCTCGCCCAGCTGGTCGAAAATCACCTTGCGGCTGATATCGGCCGGTCTTTGCATCATCCATTGCACCGCCTCCTGCTCGCGCGGCGAAAGAACCGCGTGGTAAAGTTCCGGCGCAACGCTTGTTTCATGCATCAGTCCGACGCAACGCCCGTGATCAGCTATGGTCTGGAGGACCGCTCCCATCGTGCCGGGCTTGAGACTGTTCTTGGCGATATAGCCGGCGACGCCAAGCCGCTGGGCGTCTTCCCATTCCTGCGCGCTTTCCGAACCGGTGATGACCACATGGATCGCCGTCGGCGTCCGGCTCACAATCGCGCTGATCGTCTGGATGCGGTCTACCTCCGATCCCGGGTCGTAGCCGGGCAGGCCAGGATCTATGAGGATGAGCGCAAACTGATTGGTGCGGATCAGTTCCAGCGCCGTCTCCATAGTGGCGGCAGCGTGGATGACGCACGCCGGAATTGCAGCCTGCATTTCGCGCACGAGTGCGAGACGCATCAGATGCTGGTCCTCGACGATCAAGATATCCTGCAAGGAATCGGGGGGCATTCTTAAAACCAGTCTTCAACAATCAATGAATTCAAAAGCCTGCTTATATCCCGATTCGACCAATCGCTTATAGGGACAGCGTTGTCACTTTCGCGCGATCATGATTCGCTCCATTACGGCGATATGAAAGCCACTCACATATATCAGGCGCCGCAGATATCAGCGCCCTTTGCCAACAACGATAATTCTGCGAGAGCCAGGATGGAAACCATACTCTTGATGATCGCCATGAATTATCATGAACTGGCATGGAACGAGGTCGTGAAGCTTTCCAGGTTAAGCGATGAATACAAGAGACTTGGCATAAAGCATCATCTGATAGACAAGCGCCTTGTCATAGCCAAGGAAATCGAGCAGCGGCTGAGAAACGATCTGCTCCGCTGCCCCACGAAAGATATAAAGAACGCTGCCGCCAAGGTCGTGCATCTACGCCGGACCTTTCAGCAGGAAGATGCAACAAAGCGAGGCGAGTGAGCGCCTGACTTCTCACGACTATCCCGGCGGCATTGTCGCTTGTTGCACATGGAAGCGGCCCCGCCATTGGCGGGGCCTCTTTACTTCATAGAGCACGGAAATCACGTTGTCCGGTCGTAAAGCGTTCATGTCCGGCTAAAGCCTGATGCGCCCCTTTTGCTGCCTCATTCCGGAAACAGTGCAGAAACGAAACACCACCGGCCGGAAATAGGGCCGAAACATCCATGTCGGATAAGTGGTGCGTGGATAGTTTCACCCCTGCATCTGCAGGTCTCCCCTCTGCACCTACCCAAGGAAACCCAAGGACATGAAAACTTCTCTCTATACGGCTCTCGGCCTCGCTGTTGCCCTCGCGGTCTCGGTTCCCGCACTTGCCACCAGCGCAAGCGCTGCTGAACCGATCCATCACCGGCATCATGTGGTCCGCCATCACCATTATCATCGCCACCATGTCGTGCACTCAAGGCATCACGTATGGCACAAGCATCACGGCAAGACCGTCTACAAGCACGTATAAGGCGCGCTACGGCAGTTGCAGCGTCCTGCGTGGCCATTGATGGCGCCATTGCCGGTTGTCGCGCCGATGACCGGCATGGTCCGTTTCCGTCACCTGGATTATCTGCCAGCCAAACTCCATCGACCTAAAAAATCAATAGCTTATCCTTTAGTCTATGATACTTTAGGCCTGCATTTATCGGCACGCCGGGTGCCGGGATTTGGGGGACATCGTGAAAAGAAATTCATTCGCGCTCTCGTTTGTCATTGCCGCCGTCATAGCCGCCTCTCCTGCCGCAGCAGAAACCGCAAACCTGCGTATAGGACTGAGGATAGTTTCTCCCGCCGAGCGCGCTCCGATCATCGAATATCGCTCACCCAATTACGTGAAATTCCAGAAGAAGCGCGTCGGTTCGCGTCTGGCTTCACGCATTTGAACAACCGGTTCTGAAAAGTGAACGCCTCCTGTTGATCTCACCTTCATTGACGCCGGATTATTCACTTGGCGTTCATGGAAAAAGTCATAGCTTTTGAACTTCAAGGGACAAGACCGTGGAAAACCTTTGCGAAAGGAAGGTTCTCACTGGAGGAAAGAATGAAAAAGCTAATCTCAACGCTAAGCGCGGTGCTCATATCTGTCGGAACACTCGGATCCATCGAAACGGCAAGCGCCGCACCGATGACAATTCAGCAGCCCGTCGAAATTTCGAGCACCGCACAGAACCCGAACGTGCAGACTGTTCATTATCGCGACCGGTGGGAGCGACGGCATCATCGCTGGCACAGGCGGCATCATGGATGGGACCGCCGGCACTATGGCTGGCGCCGTCATCATCGCTGGGAACGTCCGCGCTATTATAGTGACCGGCCCTATTATCGCAGCCGCGACGAATGGCGGGATCGCCCGTACCGCTCGCGTTATCGCAGCGGTATCTATTTCGAGTTCTGAGATTGAACTGAGCCCCGGTGACCTCCGGGGCTTTTTTCGAAGCGTTTAGCAACGTCCTGCAAACGAAAATGTGATCGCGAGGCCCGCGTGCATTTCACGATGCATGATCTAAAGTGCCAGCCGGAAACCCTTGAAGCCACACCACTTTAGCCACAAGAGTCGGAGATCCCCATGACGAGACTGATTTCTTTTGCCGCGGCGCCCCTGCTTGCCATCGCGGTCCTGTCGGCATCGGCCAGCGCCGACCCGATTGCCGACCGCCAGGCGCTCATGAAGGATCAGGGCAAGACCATCGGCAGTATCACGCCGATTATCAAGGGCGAAAAGCCGTTCGATGCCGACGCGGTGAAGGCCGCATTGACACACCTCAACGAGGACGCGCAAAAGATCGACGTGGCGACACTGTTTCCTGCCGGATCGGACAAGGGCAAGACAACCGCTTCGCCGAAGATATGGGAAGACAATGCCGGCTTCGTGGCTGCCGTCGGAAAGTACAAGAAGGATGCAGCCGCCGCGGCCGAAGCCAACCCGGCGGACCTCGAAAGCTTCAAGGTCGTTTTCAATCAGGTTGGCGAAAACTGCGCCTCCTGTCACAAGGCATTCCGCATCAAGAAAGACTAGCCAGGAATGGTGCGCAAGCTCGCATTGCTCGTCATCATTCTGGCGCTGGTGGGCGGGGCTGCGTTCTGGTTCCTCTCGGCGCCCGCCCGCGTCGATCCGGCAAAGCTTGCCGCGGCGGCTCCGGGTGATCCGCAGCGCGGCAGCCTCGTCTTCTGGCAGGGCGGTTGTTCGTCGTGCCATGCGGCACCGGGCGCCAAGGGCGACGCGCGGCTCGTGCTGGCCGGCGGCCTCAACCTTGTCACGCCGTTCGGCACGTTCGTGGCGCCCAATATTTCACCCTCGACCCAAGGTATCGGCGACTGGTCCTTCGCGGATCTCGCTAATGCAATGATGGAAGGCGTCTCGCCGGATGGCAGGCACTTCTACCCCGCCTTCCCTTACACATCCTACGCACGCATGCAGGTGCAGGATATTGCCGATCTCTACGCCTTCATGAAGACCCTGCCTCCGTCCGGCAATGTCGCCGGGCCGCACAAGCTGAATTTTCCTTTCACCATCAGGCGCGGCATAGGCCTGTGGAAGCGGCTTTATCTTTCGCCCCAGCCGGTCCTGGCCATCGCCAATGCCACCGATGCGGTCAAGCGCGGTCAATATCTGGTGGAAGGCCCCGGCCATTGCGGCGAATGTCACACCCCTCGCGACGCGCTCGGCGGGCTGGACAAGACGCGGTGGCTCGCAGGCGCCAGATCGCCCGAAGGCAAGGGCGTCGTTCCCAACATCACCGGCGGCGAAGGCGGCATCGATTCCTGGTCTGAAAAGGACATTTCCTACGCGCTCGAAAGCGGCTTCACGCCGGATTTCGATTCGCTCGGCGGCTCGATGGCCGATGTCGCCCTCAATACCGCGCATCTCGATCCTGCCGATCGTGACGCCATCGCCGCCTACCTGAAAGCCGTCCCCGCACATCCGAACGGGTATCCCGCGACGGCGAAGTGATTTCGCCGCTTCCCGTAAAAACAGGCATTATTTTTCCGTTGCGGGCAATTGTTCGCACGTTGTGACGTCGCTGCCGCCGATCCTTTGCGCCATCCTTTCAAGGAAGATCAACCTTTGAAAGGACGCCCCATATGTTCAATCGCAGACAGACCCTTGTCCTCATGGGAGCCGCCGCCGCAGCTGCCCTGCCCCTTGCTGCCCAAGCGGCTCCCGAGCAGTTGAAGACACTGCGCATCGGCTGGCAGAAAAATGGTGTTCTGGCGCTGGCAAAGGGCAATGGTGCGCTGGAGAAGCGCTTTGCGACGCGCGGCATCGATATAAGATGGTCCGAGTTCTCGTCCGGTCCGCCGCTGCTCGAAGCGCTTGGCGCAGGCGCCATCGATTTCGGCCCGACTGGCGATGTGCCTCCCCTTTTCGCGCAGGCGGCAGGCGGGAACCTCGTCTATGCCGGAACCTATCGCGGCCCGCCGGACGGATCGGCCATTCTGGTCCACAAGGACGCGCCCATACGGTCCATCGCCGATCTGAAGGACAAGCGGATCGCCTTCAAGCGAGGGTCGAGCGCCCATAATTTCACGGTCAAGGCTTTGCGGACTGCCGGCTTGACGCTGGCTGACATCAGCGCATCCGACCTTGCGCCTTCCGATGCGGCCGCGGCCTTTACCTCGGGCCAGGTCGATGCCTGGGCGATCTGGGATCCCTATCTCGCCGTCGCCGAAAAGCGCCCCGAAGCGCGGGTTTTGGCGAGCGGAAAAGGCATCGTCGAGTCCTGGTCGTTCTTTCTCGCCAACGGAGGCTTTGCGGAATCTGACGGCGATATATTGGCGGATCTTCTCGATGAACTTCGTCTCGTCGGCAAGTCGGCGCAGGACAATCTCGATGAAACGGTGCGAAACCTCGCAAGTATTACCGGCGTGCCGGAGGATATACAGAGGGTCGTCCTGACGCGCGAAGGAGCGGATCTCGGCAAGGTCGCCGCCGTTTCGCCCGAAGCGATAGCCTATCAGCAGGAACTGGCAGACGAGTTCTTCAAACTCGGGATCGTGCCGAAGCAGCTTGATGTCAGCCGGATCGTGTGGCGCCGCAAGCAGGCCTGAATGCAAATCGGCGATGAAGCCTTGCGACAAGGCTTCCATTGCGACCGGCTTTATCCCATGATGCAACGACACACCGTCAACGCATCACCGGCTTAAATGAAGATCGCTACATTCAACGTGAACGGTATCAATGGCCGGCTCTCCGTGCTGCTGCGATGGCTTGCAGAAGCCGAGCCGGACGTCGTCTGCCTGCAGGAACTCAAGGCGCCGCAGGAAAAGTTTCCGCTGCAGGCAATCCGCGCCGCCGGCTATGGCGCAATCTGGCATGGGCAGAAAAGCTGGAATGGCGTTGCCATTCTGGCAAGGGATGCAGAACCGATCGAGACGATGCGCGGACTTCCGGGAGATGCCGAGGATACGCACAGCCGCTATATAGAGGCGGCCGTGAACGGCGTGCTGATCGGATGCATGTATGTGCCGAACGGAAACCCGGCGCCCGGTCCCAAATTCGACTACAAGTTGCGCTGGTACGAACGCCTGTCGCAGCGGGCACAGGACCTCATCGCGACCGGCGCGCCTGTTGTCCTTGCGGGCGATTACAACGTCATGCCGACCGAGCTCGATGTCTACAAGCCCGAGCGCTGGACCGACGATGCGCTTTTTCGGCCCGAAGTCCGCCAGGCATTCGCGCAGCTTGCCAGCCAAGGCTGGACCGACGCCATTCGCCACCTGCATCCCGACGAAAAGATCTACACCTTCTGGGACTATTTCAGGAATGCATGGGGACGCAATGCCGGGCTGCGGCTCGATCACCTCCTGCTCAGCCCCTCGATCGCCAGCCGGTTGAGCAGCGCCGGCGTCGATCGGCACGTCAGGGGCTGGGACCATGCCAGCGACCACGCGCCGGCATGGATCGTGCTTGATTGACCTGTGCGGCGGCAAGCGCCGAGGAAGCCGGCATAGCAGCGACCCGCAGGCCCAATCGGCGCCAGGCGCGTGGCTGACCGCCGCGCGGGCCCGGCTTGCTCTCCGAGAAAATCCGGCAGCCTCCTCCACCGGTGCTGTCGGCGCTGGCAGCGTGAATCCGATCGGCGCGGGTACTTAAAGAAATGCCGGCGGCGAAACCACAAGGGTTGATGAAGTCTCTGAATGTACGTGCGGCACTTGCGACCTTTCAATGATCCCGATTGGTGAATCATGACTGTGCGGGAACACCGTATCGGCGAAAATCGTAGTCGTAAGAAGAAAATCCGACGCATCGAGCGACGAAACACCAAGCAACCCGATCCAGAAATCGCTGGTTTTGTCGCCATTGGTGTCCACGAATATTTTGACTCCATAATCCTCGACAAAGTCGTAGCGTATCTCGCCGGCCGTTCCTGAAAAAGCCTCCTTGCCAATGTAGTGCACGTGGTTGCCCTTGTCGGTGGCGCCGTTGGTCAGTATCCCCGACAAATCGATGTGATCGCCTTCCGCATGGCTGAAATCACAGATTTCGTCGCCGCCCCTTTGCGTAGCGCTGCCATTGTCGCCGCCAGATATACTGTCGATGAATCCAAAGAAGTCTCCCCCGGATCCACCGTACAGACGGTCGTGTCCTGGGCCGCCCCATAGGAAGTCGTCCCCATCCATGCCATAAAGCACATCATCGCCGGGACCACCAACTACGATTTCGGGCATTGGGCCTCCGATTGCAATACTTCTGGTCGGTTTTCCTGTCGCAGGATCGATACCAGGTTTGCCCCAGATTCGTTTCAATTCGCCCATGTCATTCCCCTTCGTTGCACGGTTGAAGTTTAACCGGTGTATCGGCCAAAATCCTGGATCGAATGCAGTGAACCTGTCCGTTCTCGAGGTAAGGGTCAATCACGACTTTCGAATGATGATGCTTGAACTGCTGGTGCCGCCGCTAATCCCTCGGACGCCATCGATGTTGACCTTCAACATTGGCATCACTGCCGAGGCGCTCAAGTTCGGGTAACAAGTTTCGACACTGATCTTATAAGCGAGCAAAAGCTGCATACGTGTTGAACTCATGTCGGATGTTACCCGGCGCCACCCCGCGTACAAGCCCGTCTATTGCACGACGGGAGCGAAGCCCTTTAGACCTCACGATCACGGATGATTTTAACAAACCGGCCGCTAGTAGCCAGATTTTACTTTTTTGGATTAAGTATAGAAAAAACTAACTCACATAATCCGGTGATTTGTCTCACAATACATTGCTATCTTTCAATAATTAATTTCATCAGTGTATTAAAGGAAATCATTGTGAGCCTCACACCTGAACTTTCCACGTCAGTCAGCACAACGCCGGATCGCGTGGACCATAATAAGCTGGATCACGATCACCCGGGTCGTGATCACAGCCACGTCGTCTCATTCAAGTCCGATGACGGTCTGGGCGAAGGCGATCGTCCCAAGAGCACATCCTTCGATGATTTGATCAAGGTCATGGTCAATCCGGGATATAAAGGGGTGGTCCACGACAATCCGCTGGAAACGATCAAGGTAGATGGTTCAACCCTCGGGCCCCTTTGGAAGGCGACTCTTCAAGCAGCCTTGAGTGCATGGGAAGCTGTTGTGCCGGTGGCATTTTCAGTGGAGGATGGTGGAAAGGCGGATTTGCGTGTCGTTGATGATCAGGGGAATTTGTTCAACATAGCTAAAAAGTTCGTAAGTGTCCAAAGAGGAATTGCTTTGCGGGATTATGATCAGGCCACCCGCGGCCGTGCCATATATCATGTCTACCTTCATGAACTAGGGCATGCTCTTGGGCTCGGGCATCCCGGACATTATAACACAGCTGTTACCTTCAAGGCGGCAGCTGGAAATGTTCACGATAACTGGCAGAACGCCGTTATGTCCTATTTTAACCAAGGCATTGCTGAAACTGGCCGCGACTCTTGGCTTCCCGTAACGCCGATGCGAGCAGACGTTGAGGCATTCATTCAGCTCTACCATTCTCATGTCGATGGAAATGGCAAGAGAAGCTATAATGAAGTTTTACTCAATACCGGCAATGATAATTATGGCTTTGGAGCTAATGCGCGGAAAGGATATCGCCTTAGCAATACCGATGAGTATATTGACCTTGAGCCTGACTTGTTAGCATCGGCGGATCGATTCAAAGCTAATATGCTCAGAGAGATGCCGTCAACACTTGCTGGTCTTACCGACGACCAAATAGAACAACTCACATTCGCCTTGACTGAATATCAGTCAATCGACGTCGCGGCTTGGGAAATCATTTTTAAGATCACCTTCTCCGAAAAAGATCGAGAGTTTATCGCAAGGGAACGGCTGCTTTTAGAACCTTCCCGTGTGAAAGTGCTCGATAAGGCGTTGCCACAACTCCTAAACCCCTTGCGCCGGGATATCGGCTTCACAATTCACGACACCGGCGGCAGGGATACCATTGATTTCTCAGGCTCCACGCATGGTACGGTGCTTGACTTGCGTGCCGGGCATTTCTCCTCGGTCAACGGGCTGACCAACAATGTGTTTATATTCGCTGGGCACAATGCCGATCAGTCGGATTATTATATCGAGACCGGCATTGGTAGCAGCCATGATGACCGGATTACTGGCAATGATGGAGATAATACCCTCTCCGGTAATGAAGGAGACGATACGCTCGACGGCGGCGGCGGCAATGACATTCTTTATGGCGGTAAAGGCAAGGACAGGCTGACCGGCGGAGCCGGCGCGGACACGTTCGCTTTTACCGACATTCTCGATAGCAGACCGGACAACAGCGACACCATCAGCGATTTCAACCGGTCGCAGCATGACAAGATCGACCTGTCGCGGATCGATGCCGATGGCGACGCCAGCAATGGATTGACCGCGTTTCGTCTTAGCCACACAGGTCCCGGGCGACCTGGAACAAACCGAAAAGGCTTGCTGTGGCTGGTTCACACAATCAAGAAAACGTTCATCAATGGCGACATTGACGGCGACGGCAATGCCGACTTCACCATCAATCTCGGGGGAAGGGTCAGTCTTCGCGAAGAGGACTTCAATCTGACCGATCCGGCCAGCGCAGGATTATTGCCAAAGGGCGCAGGCCCCGATTTCGATGCTCCGGCAAATCATATCGAAATTGGTACGGATGGCGCCGACAATTTTAGAACTCTTCGTGGCCCTACTCATTTCGTAGGGGGAGCTGGTATCGATACAATTGACTACGCTGGCGATGATGCTCTATCCGTCAACCTCGCATTGAATCGCGGGTTGGGCGGTGGTGCCAACGGAGATACGTTCGACAGTATCGAAAATCTTATTGGCGGCGCGGGAGCGGATTTTTTTGTTGGTAACCAGCTAGATAATGAATTCTGGGGCAATGACGGTGGTGACAGGCTGCTTGGCGGCGGCGGGAAGGACAGGCTGCACGGTGGCGCCGAACAGGATACGCTGGAAGGCGACGATGGCGATGACACACTTTTCGGCGACGACGGCGACGATAAGATCGTCGGCGGCTTGGGCCGGGATATTCTGATTGGAGGAAGCGGCACCGACAATTTCTACGGCAGGTTCTCCGAGTTCGCAGGCGATATTATCACCGATCTGTCGGCGGGCGAGAGCCTGCATATCTCCGATGTGCTGGCCAATGAACTTTCATTTGCCGTCAATGGGAATTTGCTGACACTCAAGACTGGCAGTTCCTCAGCGACACTGACGCTTGGAAACGAGTTTTCTGGAACTTTCGTCAAAACAGTGGGACATTATGGTGGGGTGGACCTCACTTTGACGGCGCCCGCACTGGCCTGAGGCTCTCTTTGCCGGCATTGGTTCTGGAACGCTGTTTCGGGATCGATGCCGGGAACCCTATAAATCGATTTGTAACACACGGCGGTCTGAACAGCATCTACGCTGCCGTCGTGCTGACGACAAAGGGAAATCCAATCTCGTGAGCTGGAAAAACTAAGCGACGGCCGGTATCTTCCGGCCGTCGCATGGCCTATTTGACTAGGGCGTCCAGCCAATGGCATCGCGTAGAAATGCGTAGCCTAAGGCGATAAAACTTGCCGTTTCCTGATTATCCTTGCCGCTGCCGTGCCCGCCCGTTGCCTGCTCGTAGTAATGGGCAGGGTAGCCAAGATGCTGCAGCTTGGCCGCCATCTTTCGCGCGTGGCCCGGGTGAACCCGGTCATCCTTCAATGTCGTCGCAATCAGGATAGGTGGATAGGGATGTCCTGCTTCAGCGGTATGGTAAGCGGAGATTTGCTGCATGAATGCCCAGTCATCAGGATTGTCCGGATCGCCAAATTCGTCGATCCAGCTTGCCCCCGCCAGCAACTTGCTGAAGCGGCGAAGGTCAAGCACTGGTACAGTACAGAGCAGAGCGCCAAAATGTTCCGGATAGCGCGTAAGCATGTTGGCGATGAGCAAGCCGCCGTTGGAGCCGCCTTGTGCCGCGATACGCTGAGGAATTGTGACGCCGCGACGCACCAGGTCTGCGGCAACTGCCGCGAAATCGTCGTGCGAGAGTTTTTTGCCCGCTCGCCGTCCCGCTTCATGCCAGGGCACGCCGAACTCACCGCCGCCGCGGATATTGGCAATGACATGAGTTCCACCCTGTTCGAGCCAGAGTTTGCCAACGCCTATATTATAACCCGATTCCATTACAACGCCGAAACCGCCATAACCGTAAAGATGAACCGGTGCGTTGCCGGTCTCGCCCGCGGGTCCGACCTGCGTATAGGGTATTTTCACGCCGTCGACCGAGATCGCCTCATGGCGGGTAACGACAAGACCTGACGCGTCGAATCCCGCCGGGCTGCTCTTGAGGAGAACCGGCGCAGCAAGATTGGCGGGATCAGCGATATTCAATAATTGTAACTGCGCCGGCGTAAGCGGATCCTGTACGGAGACGAGAATATCGCCGTTGCTTTCTTTGAAATCGGTGTCGAGCGGGCCGATATGGACGGTGCCGTGGCAAGGCAATACATCAATGGGTCTGCGCTTCCATCCGATCGCCGAAGGTATCAGAATCTCATATCGGTGGATGAGATTATCAAGGACGGCGAGGATGAGATTGCCCTTGTTCCAAAAATGGCCCAGCAATATTTTGCGTTCCTCAGGCTCAAACAAAAGCTCGAAATTGCCGCGCCCTTCAAGGAACGCCGACAGTGAGATACTGATCAGACTATCACCGGAGAAGACAACATCGCCTGCTGCGTAAGGCCGGCGCGGATTTAGCAGTAACCTGTCGCCGAATGCCGACATCCCTGCATCCGTCGGAATGTCGATTTTTTGTTGCGGACCGGAAAGGTCGCCAAGCCAGATATCTCCATCGAGCATCGACCGGTACTCGGAAAACCATATACGCGGTTCCTCGACCGTGCGGTCGATGTGCGCTCCGGCACCAAGACTTGCGGCATCGGCCCCAAAGATCACAGGTGCGACAAGCGGATCCGTTCCGCGCCGCCACAACCGCACGCTACGCGGATATCCGGCACGTGTTGCCATTCCTTCGCCAAGTGTGCTCTGCAGCAGAACGGTGTCGCGATCGATCCAGGAAACGCCCCCCTTGGCTTCAGGCAATATAAAACCATCAGCCACAAAGCTGCGGGTGACAAGATCATATTCCCGGTTGACCGAAGCATCGCTGCCACCCCGTGACAGGCTGATTATGACGCGTTCGCGTCCTGCATCTCTCGGTTCGATGCTGGCGCCCGCCCAGACCCAATCTTCACCTTCGGCGCCGGCAAGCGCATCAAGGTCGAGCAGAACATCCCAGACGGGCTCCTCCGTCCGGTAGGATTCCAAAGTGGTGCGCCGCCATAAGCCGCGTGGGTTGTCAGCATCGTTCCAGACATTATAGACGTAACCACCCAGTCTCGAAATGCCCGGCACTTTGTCCGGTCGGTCCAGCAAAGCGGCGAGCGTGTCTCGCTCGCCCTCAAATCGCGGCGTGGCAAAGCGGGCGATGGTTTCGGCCGAACGCGCATTCGCCCAGTGAAGTGCTTTTTCGCCGTGAATCTCCTCCAGCCACAGGTAGGGATCATCATCCGGTTGGGCGATAGTCGGGAGGTTTCCAAGAAGGGTTGCGTCAAGCATGTGGCAAGCCTTTCTGCGCTGCGGCGGCTTGGATAAGGTCTATGAGGAAATCGGTTTTCTGACCGTAAAGGCGCAAGGCCTCATCCTCCCGTTGCTCCTGCTTGGCAAAATGTTCAGGATATCTGCTTCGATGCTCCTCTTGCACAGATTCGATTATGGAGTTCGCCCGAGCCTCAAAAGCATCGTGTTGCGGTCCAGGTTCATCAGGCCATTCACCGAGTTCCTTCAACCGCTCCGCATAGTCTTGATGCATCGCTTTTTCCCTCTCCTCCTGCATCACGACATCTTCCGGTGTCATGGCCAAAGAGATTGCAACGCGCCCTATCCAATACAATTCCGCCAACGTTGACGCCTCGATCTCTTCGAGCGGAGACATCGCGCCTTCGGCCAGTACTGCCAGCCTTACCAATGCCGAGTAGCCGTGCTCGGCAGCGATCGCATCGGTAGCAGCAACCACATCTTTCCTCAGCTTCCGCCAGTCGGTCCCATCCACCAGTTCCAGGCCGTTGTGGAAGGCCGCCAGCCGCTCGATAAGCGGTGTTAGCGGCCCTTCTGGCGTGGTGAATTGCAGACCCTCTTCACCATACAAGAGATGCAGGATGAATTTTCTGGTGACCTCGGCAAGGTCAGCGCCGGGGATAATGGCCTCCACAATTTTCAGGGCATGCTCGTCATTGGAAAGGAAGGCGTCCCACTGCCGGGGCAAGCCGTGTTGTTCAGCGACTTCCGGACCGTTCTGCAGGAAAAGCGGGGCAACGCGCCGTCCCTGTTCCGCCGCCGCAGCCATATTGGCACGCAGTTTGTCAAGAAGCTGCTGTTTCAAAGCGGCGTCGTTGTTGAAACATGGCGATGTGGTCAATGTGGCCAATGTGGTCAGATCGGGTTCCGTTGTTTCAGTGAGATCGTCGAGAAGCACGCGCAAGCGTGTTCGTGTCGTGGCATGGTCGCGATAGGCAATTTCACCGCCCGGCTTGAAAAGGATCAGCGTAGGAATACCCTGCACACCGTATTGTTCGGCATATTGCTTGTTATCGTCGACATTGACTTTGACGACCTTCGCACGGCCGGCATATTCAGCGGCAATATCCTCAAGCAGCGGTGCAATGGCGAGGCAGGGCCCGCACCATGGCGCCCAGAAATCGAGCAGCACGGGAATTTCCGATTGAAGCACATCGGCTTCAAATGCCGCATCGCTTGTATCAATGATGTAATCGCTCATGATAGAGCATCTCCTTTTGGTTGTTAGGGATCGGTTAAGGATAAGGATAAGGATAAGGATCAGGCGGCGTCGATCTCGCCGGACGTGGGCCGCACCAGGTGCGCCGGCAAAAGCTCGAAAGCGCCGCCCGGCAAAAGACGCAAGGCATCGGTGTGGTAGGCCAGCAGGTCCTGTCTGTGGCCGACGCTGACGAGCGTTGAACCTGAGCGCTGCAGCGCAGCGTAAAGGGCCTTTTCGGTCGCGCTATCCACGGCGCTCGTCGCCTCGTCGAGAAAAACGAAGCGTGGGCGCGCAATCAGAACCCGGGCGATGGCGATGCGCTGCTGTTCGCCAAGCGAGAGGATACGGCTCCAGTCCTTGATGGCGTCGAAGCCACCATGACGCGTTGCGACATTCGAGAGTTGAACCTCGTCAAGTATGGCCTGAAGTTCTGCATCATCGAGGCTCGAAGCGATGGCTGGGTAAACGAGCTGGCTGCGCAGATCGCCCAAAAACATGTAGGGCCGTTGCGGAAGGAACAGCGTCTCGCCTGAAGGAGGCAGGGCAACAGCCCCGCTGCCCCGGTTCCACAAGCCGGCGATCGCCCGCAATAGCGCACTCTTGCCGAGGCCGGTCTGCCCGATGATTATCAGGTGGTGCCCAGGACGCACTTGCAGCGACAGATCACGGACCAAGACCCGCTCGCCGCCCGGGGTTGCGAGCGTCATCTTGTCGATGACGATCAGTGCGCTTTCCATGCGCAGGATACGGCCGCCCGCAATGCTTTGATCAACTCCGAGGGACTCGACCTTTTCATCGATCTGCGCAAGACGCGCGATTCCTGGAAAGCTACTCGACAAGTGAGGCAGGAGATCAACAAAAATCGTCAACGCGCCGAGCAAGGAAGTTGCTGCAAAAGTGGATTGTGCAATCGTGCCATAGTCGATCGCGCCGGCCAAATATTGAGGGACAAGGCACAGGACAGGCACGATCGCCCACGCCACGCTCATTCCCCCGTTGGAAAGCGTGACCCACGTGCCATAGACAAGGCTGATCAGTCTCTTGTGTGTGGCAAGCCCAAGCCGCCGCAAAATATGCTGCTGTTCAGCATGTTCGCCTTGGTAAAAGGCAATCGTTTCAGCATTGTCGCGGACATTCAAAAGCCCGTAGCGTAGATCGGCCTCGGCAACGGTAATGTCGAATTGCTGCTTGATGGTGGGCTGAAAAAGCTTGAAAGTTACGATAGATTGAAAAATCGCGAAAGACACGACCGACATGCTCAGGACAGTGGAGATCGAGCCCATGATCGACATCTGTGTGATCATCGTGGCAATGGCCCCTATAGCAATGAATGGCAGACTCAGCATGGTTGAGCAGAACGCTATCGTTTCCTGCTGGATCCGCTGATCGGGATTATCGATGGAATTGTCTTGCGTGATCGCATAATAGGTCCGCCGCGCCAGATAGCGCTCGGAAAGATGAGCGGCAAGCCACTGCCGCCATTGCAGCTCGACACGGCCGGTCAGGTATCTCATCCCGACCGACAATAACAGCAGAAGGGCCGTCAGTGCCGTTTCGAGGATTAACAGCGGCCAATATTCGGCAGCGTTCTTTGCGATAAGAGCGTTGGTCAGGTCTTTAGCAGTGTAGGATTGCCAGATTTGCAAGGGAATACCAACGGCGATGGTCAAGACGGCAACAGCAATGATCAGCCACGATTTCCTTGCTTCAGGCCGCTTCCAGTACGGAGACCACAATCTCCAGAGCCGAAGGAAAAACAGCCGGTTCAGTCGGTACTCGGCAGGATTGTCCGCCAGTTTTTTTGTTTCTGCCGCTGCGGTATCAATGAGCATTGTTACTCCTCGGCACTCCTTCTGAACAGTGATGCTCGGGATTTAGATCCGTAGATCTGGAGTGCGTGCAATTGTTAGCGGCACAAGAGGTGCCAAAAAATCATTACAATACTTGGTAACTCGTTATGAACAGCGCCAAATAGCTTATGGTGTGCTTAGCGCAGCAAAATATTTCACATACAACAAATAGAAATAGTCGATGCGTTGCTTAATCACCGCCTCTATGAAGAGTATGATGATGGCTGTTATTCACTCAATAACAGGATGGTAGCCCCGATAATTGTTATAAATTATACCGTTCTAAAATTTAAACACTGGCAAATAGTTTTTCCTTTTAGCTCTTCGGTTTCGATCTCCACGTTTCTCAGCCAGAGTCGCAACTTACTCGAGCCGTACTTTGCCGAAAATCATGCCGAGAATGAGGCAGAAAACACCCGCTACGATTAAAGTTCGAAAAGACGCACAGGTGCGGGCAACCTTGAGCAATAACCTGGAACATACAAACCTCGGTTGGCCGGCAGGTCGGTCCAGATGGCATTCATCCCGACCGTCAGTACCAACAGAAGGACCGTCAGTGCCGTAACGAATGTCAATAGCGGCCAATATTGGGCAGCGTTCTTTGCGATAAGAGCGTTGGTCTGGTCTCTCGTGATGTAGGATTGCCAGATTTGCAAGGGAATACCGACGGCGATGGTCCAGACCGCAACAGCAATGATCAGCCCCGATTTCTCTGCCTCGGGCCCCGTCGGGTTTGTTCATGCTGATCTCATTTTCATTGCGCGCTGCCATTTTCCAACTTCGCCTCGGTGACGAAATTGATCTTGCCGAGCCCTGCGCGCCTCGCCGCCGAAAGTACGACCGCCACGCTCTCATAACGCGCGGACTTGTCGGCAAAGAGCTGGAGCGCCGGTTTATCGGTACGCGCCGCAGTTTCGGCCAGCTTCTGTTCAAACACCGCCTCGTCGACGACGGATTTGTTCCAGAGAATCGAACCGTCCGGGCCTATATCGACAGCAATCGGATCGGGTTGCGGATCCAGCCTCTCGTTCGTCTCCCGGGGCAATTGGATGGAGACGGCATGGTGGACGACCGGCAAAGTCACCATGAAGACAATCAGAAGAACAAGCATCACATCGATCAGCGGGGTCATGTTGATTTCGGTCAACATCTCATCGTCGGGATCATTGGAAAAAGCCATCTTCTCTCCTTTACGCGGTAGCGCGCGGGATCGACACCACGGCAGCCGGTTGCGGATGGCGCGGATCGACTCTCGGCTTGCGGGCTTGCTTTGGTCTGTATTGGCTACCGGTCAGAAAGTAGATTTCGATGTCGTGACTGAAACGGTGGAGTTTACGCGCCACCCCCCGGTTGCCGCGGGTCAGTATATTGTAGCCGAGCACCGCAGGGATCGCCACCGCGAGACCGAAGGCAGTCATGACCAGCGATTCGCCCACTGGTCCGGCGATCTTGCCGATGCTGGGCTGACCTTCCGTGCCCATGGCAAGCAAGGCGTGGTAGATGCCCCAAACCGTGCCGAAAAGACCGACAAAGGGCGCCGTGGTCCCGATCGAGGCAAGGATGGCGAGACCGTTTTGCAATCGTGCCAATTGCTCATCGAGCGCGGTGCGTAAAGAGCGTTGCAGCCATTCCTCCGTGCTGAAGCTGCTCGCCAGACGCGGACGGGTGTCTGCGTCCTGCGTCTCGCGCGCCGCATCCACCAAAGCGGCATAAGGGCTGCCGCTGCCAAGCAGATGTTCCGCCTTGTCGATGGAGGTCGCCTGCCAGAACAGGGTCGCCTCGCGGCCTCGCCGGTGCAGGAGAGCCAACTGGACCGACTTATGAAGGATCACGGCCCATGAGAGGACAGACATTGCCGACATGATGCTGGCGATTGCCTTGGTGACCCCGTCGCCTTCTGTCCAAAGGTGAATAAAACCATATTCTTGCATGATCACTTCTTTCAATTATTCGAGATTGAAAACAACAGGCTGCGTCTTTGTCACGTTCGGGGGTCCGGAACCCTGTAGAGCCGCCCTGACCGCCGCGGCGTCAAAAAAATCATAACCGCTGCTGACCACAACGACCGCACTCACGATGCGTCCAGACGCGCCGGTCGTAAGCCGTAATTTCAGGCTGCCTTCAAGCCCGAGACGTCTGGCCTTGGGCGGGTAATTTGCCCTGATCGGCATGCTCCAGGCGGCGATGCGGCGGCTCTGTTCGACATTCGCGCCCTCATTCTGTGCCGGAGCGATGTTTGCAGCGGCCGCGGCCGCCGCCTGTCGTTGCGGCCTCACCGGTCGCTTTGGCAGCGGTTTCTTCACCTTGGGTTTTTGAACCGCAATCTTTTCGGCTTGCGGCTTCTCCAGCCTGACCTGCTTCACCGGTTCGGGTGCCGGCTCGGGCAGGGCCAGAACCGGAACAACCGGTGGATCCGGAACCGGCTCCTCGACGGCAATTTCAGGCAAAGGCGGCGTCTCGGCAACCGGCTCGGGCGGCGGCATCTCGACCGGAGGCGCTTCGGCAACCGGCTCGGGCGGCGGCGTCTCGGCCGGAGGTGCTTCGACAACCGGTTCGGGTGGAGCCGGTTCCGCAACTGGCTCAGGCAAGGGTTCCGGTTCGGGCGGAGCAGCAGGCGGCGCAACCAGCATAGCTTCGATTGACTCGCCGCTGACAAGCATGCCCCCGGCGATTGCCGCCGTGTCGATCCGGGACGCATTCTGCACCACGCCGGCAACTCCAGCCACGTGCAAAAGCGTTGCAACAACCATTGCGGCAACCGGCCCGGCACTGCCGCTCGACAGTTTCGGCATCGGCGCGATGGCCGGCATGGGCACCGGCTTTTCTATGGCGGCGGCGAGACCTGGCATCTCCTAAAACTGGACCGTTCCAGTCAGAAGGATAGTGCGTGCGGGCTCAAGGTTGACGAAATTACTAGCCACGTCGGTACTATAAAGGCGGCTGTTCAAAAGGTTTTTTACGCCGAGGGTCAGTGACGCCTTGTCGCTTTTCCAGTGGATATTTGCGTCAACGCCAGCTTGGGCAGGAACGACATATTTTAAGTGATTGGGTACTTCACTACGCGCCGTTACCCCGAGGGCAGCACCGAGGCCCTGCCATCTTCCATCCTGGATGTCGTAGCTCACCCACGCGCTGCCAAGATGCACGTCGTATTCTTTCAGAGAAGAATCGCCTTCCCCACCCCTATTGATTTTGGAAAAGCTGTAATTTGCTGAAACATTCCATCCGGCAGCAAACTCGCCGGATACGTCGAGTTCTACACCTTGCGACACAACTGTCTTATTCGTAAGGATAACCTTGGTAGGATCCTCACCTTCACTATCGGTTGTCCAACCGCCTTCGCTCTCGGTCCTGAAGACTGCGCCGGTCAAAAAGAGCCTGTCATCAAGAAGATTGACCTTTACCCCTGCCTCGATCGTCTCCCCTGTCTCGGGCGGCAGCGCTCCGTCAAAATGGTAGAGAGGGTTAAGATCCTGCGGTCGAAAACTATGCTGCCAGCTCGAATAGACAGCAACATCGTCGGTGACTTGTACTGAAACACCGAGATTGGGTGTCCATGCTTTCGATGGATCCTCATTTATCGTGACGCCGTTGTGCGCTATGCTCGCCAAAAGCGTGATCTTACCCCATTTTATCTGGTCCTGAATAAAAAACCTGGTCGCCTCTTTTTCGGTCGATTGCTCTGTTCGAATGGGCAGGCTACTCGGGACCGGGGGCAATTGCGGGTCGGTATAGAACAGAGGGGCTGCTCTTGCACTTCGTATGTCTTCATTGCTTTTTGCATATCGCCCCCCCATCGTAATCGTATGTCCGAGGGGCCCGGTATCCAGTTCGCCGGTTAACTTGCTATCGATACTCCATTGACTGGATTCAATCTGCGATCGAAAGGGGAAGTACAGAGGTAGAGCAACGAAACGATAGGTAGCTATATCGAGGTTCATTTGCTGATAATCAGCCTTGGCACTGAAAATCAGACCATTGTCAAAATGATGCTCGACATCGGCATAGACATGCCCGCCTTGAATGTCGCTACCCTCCTGCCTGTTTCCGACAAAGCCGGTCGGGGCCACCACGCCGTCCGGACCCAGAAAGGCCGTAGGGCTTATCGGTGCACGCATTTTGTATAGTTCTCCGCCAACCAACACGTCCGTGCCGCCATTGCTCCAGTCGAGCGACGGTGCAATATAACCCCCGGCCGTGCCATCATAGCCGCCGAAATTTTCCCTGTCCCGCTCCCCGGAAAGGACCATGCGGTAAGTCAGGTTTTTGTCATCGGTGACTGGCCCGGTCATGTCGATACTTGATTTCAGATGACCGAACGATCCGCCTTCAATGGTAAATTCCCGCAAGGGCTCCTTCTGCGGCCGTTTGAGAATGACGTTGACAATGCCGCTCGGGGCCATTGGCCCGCCAATCAGCGCGTCGGCACCCTTCAGGACTTCAACTCGAGCAACACCAGCCATCGGTCGAATCGTTCCCGCCATTGTCCCCGTGAGGCTCAGTGGCGCATCACCATTCGTCAGAACCGAAGCAGTAAAGTTTCTGATCTGGATGCTTTGATTCGAATCAACGAAAACACCGCTGACATTCCGCACTGCCTCGACGACCGACCGCGCTTGCTGGCTTTTGATCAAATCCTTCGTGACAATTTGCACCGATTTTGGGATTTCGCTGAGCGGCGTATTCGTGAAGGTCGCCGAGCTTGTGCCCTCGGCTACAAACCCCTTGTCATTTTGACCGGCGTTTACATCACCACCGCCAGCCTTGTCGGTAACGGTGATCGTCGGCAATTCATCGGCGCTTGTCGTGCTGGCCTTTCGCACCTTGTTTTTTGTGGGCGATGCCGTTGTCTTGGCGGGCTTTGCCACCTCCTGCGAGTTGGCCGCGCCACCAGCAAGGGCGAGCGCGAGAGCCGAGACGGAAATAACGGCTGATTTTCTGAATGTTCTGAACTTTTTGAATATGTCTGTATGTACCGCTGCAGTATTAATAGGCATTATTACTCCTCGGCGCACTCTTTTGATCTGTAAGATCTGGAGTGCGTTAAATTGTTAGCGGCACTCGAAGCGCCAAAATTAGAAACTTGCTTATATAATATGAAATACAATATGAGAAAAAAGCTTATTCCGTAATATTCGTAAAAAACCTTTCATATACAACATATCGAATAAGTCGAAGCGGTGTGCTTGTCACCGTCTCGATCATGATCTGTTTCTTTTGACCGATATTTTCTCGGTAACAGAAAGGTAGCTTTCCGGGAGCGCTGTAAAAAGATATCGTGTTCTAGAGTTTTCAGGCGGTTAGAAAATTTTTACCTTTGGCGTTTCGGATTCGATCGCCGTTGCGACTTAGGTATTGAGTATTGCGGCCGCAACGAAGAAATAAGTGTTTTTGAAATGTTATCAGACTATGAACGGCCGTCGCCATGATCCGACAGACATGTCAGAAACAAAATCAGCCTCTCGGCGCTGCTCGCGCAAGTCGTCCAACACACTTGATGCATGTCAGATTGCGTCGAGGCCCCGCCGACCTCATATCAATCAATACGTAACCGTCACTATGACCGTATCGCTGTATACACCCGGCGTTGGCGTCGTTTGCGGTAGAATGCGCGCATATATCGGAAGGTTCTGTGCGGTGCCAGCACCCGTGCCACTAACGGTATCCGCACCATCCGTCGCTCCCCACGGCAAGCTTCTTGCCGCGTTTCTATAGAGCCCATAGGTGACAAACTCACTTCCCTTGGTCATGCGCCGCGCCGTCGGCCCCGCATTCGCGCCGCCAGAACCAAGCGCCACGACATAGGGCGTCGATGGCGAGCAATTGACGGTTACCTGTCCGTCCTCGTCGATAGTCGAATCCAAAATGCCATGTTTGCCAAAGTCGATGTCGTATGCTGAGACGAAACACTGCTTTGTGTTCTGAAAGCTGACGGTAAAATCCGTTGTTGCCTGAGTGCCTACAGAGCTTGAGCAACCTGCTCCGTCATCCCAACGATAACGAAACTGCGTCTGCGCGCCGGAAAACTGCGAAGAATAGCTGCCTGGCGGAGCCGTCTTCTGGTTGGCCAGAACCTGGCCATAAATTGTCACGGTCGCCGATCCCCTGCCGAGCAAGGCAGGAATGTCAACCATGAATTCCGGCGGCGCGGAAGCCCAGGACCAGGAGCCCCAGACCACTTGCCGCGCAGGCTCCTGATAAAGATTGTAAACGATCGGTATCGGGCCTGTCATCGTTCGGCCCAAAGCCGTGCTGCCGCTGCTTCCAGCATTCAGATTTGGGCAGACCAGAATGCGCCGGAAAGCGCCGGCAATTGCAGAACAGTTTACGGCCAAGGTGGCGGTGCTGTTGATGGGAGCGCCGGAGAGTGTATTTCCCGAAAATACCATGCTGGTCGTGTTGAACGTACATGATTGCGCTAGGGCTGTGGTGGGCATCATATTCACGCCGAGAAAGAACAGAAAGCCGATCACGCAAGTTCTCATGAGCAGACTGCCTTTCCAATCTTGACCTGCGTCCCAGGCTGCGGCTTATAGGCAAATTGTGCCCGGCAGCTTTTTCCGTCGAGAAGGTCAACCACAACGCTGTTTTGTGCAGCAAGGACCTGGATATAGGCGTCGCCCCCATACCCAACCACGAACTCTTTGGCTGAACCCTCCACATGTCCGCGAAGGCCCGTTTCCAGTGCTTTGCCGCCGGAATCAACTAAGCTGACCAAGGCTCCCGGCGTATTGGCGACATTGAAATCAACGACGACGCCACTGTGGCCGGCAGGCACGACGATGTCCCGGGTCGAATCGATGCTGGCATCGATTGGCAGGCTGCGCGGGTCGATAGCCACAGTATTAGGCTCGTAGGATCGAAGATTTGGCACCAGCAGCCGTCCACTGCCGTTAGTGCGGCCCGCCGGCCTGTTCTCATAAAGCACATCCACACCGGGTTCCCCTACATCGACGACAGCAAAGGCGTCATCAATGCGGTTCGTTGCGAAAACCCCTCCTGCAGCAACCGCAATCGCACCGTCCACCTGTCCGTTGGCATGGACGCCGCCATCGACTTGCTGGACACTTCCTTCAACCCGGGCATAGCGGCCGCGATAGCTCACCGCCGCGGACCGGTCGGGCTTGCTCCCTTCGCTCGTCCGCAAGTGCCAGCCATAGCTGCCAACTTCCTGCTGTTCCGATTTTGCGATGTCCACGAAGCCTGTGGGGCCATCTGACGTCTGCTCATAACCGGTCGATATATTGATATCGTGATCCAGCGGTATGGTCACACCGGCGAAAACGCCGAAACTGTCCCGGCCTTCCAGATCGGCGAAAGCAGTTGCGTAAAGGGAACTGCTTTGGAAGAATGACTGTCCGTAGGAGACACCGACAATTTTGCTGTTGCCGCCGCTATCGAGGCTTTGTTGCGCATAGGAGAAGCTCAAATTGCTGCGATCGAACGGTCCGGGCATGAAAACGCTCATTTGTGCCAGCGTTCGCGGCACGCGAGCACCGAGGGAGGCAGCGCCGAACGTGGGCACTTCGGCGGAGACAGATGCGATATCGTCATAATCGCCAAACGCATGCTGCAGCCGGGCGACTAGCGTATAGCTGCCTTGGGCAAGTTCCACCGATCCGTCAAGGAGTGCGCCCCTGCTGCCATCATGACTGCTCCCCGAAGCCGCGACGGAAGCAACGCCATAGGCGCTTGAAGGAAATACCGTGCCGATTCCTCCATTGAGGAGATCGGCTCCGCCTTCGAAATGACCTTCGAGCGTCAGCCAGTTGGTGATACCGTACCGCGCCGTAACCTCGCCCATAAAACCGCCATCGTAGTCATTGGCTTGGGAGGCATAGTTGCGGCGCGGAAATCCGATCTCGGTTGAAAAATCGAGCAAGCCCTGCCTGATCAGGCGGCTGGACGAATAGAAGGGCAGTTCCGTCCGGGTCTCGCGTCCGAGCGCGTCTTTCAGCACAATTTCTGCCTTACCCTGCCCGGAAAATACAGGGAAATTCGTCACTTCGAACGGGCCCGAGGGAACGGTCCCGCTATAGGATTTGACGTTCTGCGTGTAGACCTCGAGGGTCGAGGGCACGGCCGCTGTCCCGGCAAGAATGGGTATGGGTAATGTCACCAGGTCGGATCGTAGCGAGAAGTTTCGCTGGATTTGCATTCCACCCAGGAAAATCGGGCGTGTCCAGGGCAGGCCGCCCGTGACGAAATCACCCGCCCGGTAGGTCATGAGACGCTCGGGATCGGAATAGCCCCAGGTCGTGTTCAATCTGCGTACTCCCTCGATGTCGTCCTCCGATGTATTCGCGGCGAATGATTGATTGAGGGTGCCAAAAGGACTGAAGAAACGCGCGTCGAAGTCGCCGGAAATGCCTTGGAATACTTTGATGTTCCTTTCCACGAGATTGGGAGTGCTGGCGAAGAGGGAGTAATTCAGCACAACTCCGTAGCTCGACTGGGGTTTTTGGAGGTCCGCGCGGGGTTTCGGACCGATATCGATGATTTTTGCTGCGCGCGCCTTGTCAATTGTCGAGATATAAAGACGCTGCGTCTCATTATCGACCCGGTATTGCACGTTCGGTAAACGGTTCACCCTGATCGAACCGTCGGTTCCCAATGCTCCCGGATCGGGCGCCATGCCTACTTCGCGCAGTTCCTCTGGTCTGACTGACAATCCGCCATCCGGCATTTGTTTGAAAGCACCGATCATTCCCGTCGACACATTGTTTATGAAGACTTCCAGATAAAGATCCTGCGCCTTGATATTCTGCGGCATGACTTTACCGCTCATATCTTGCCCCAGTGCCCGTCCAGCGATCAGCGAACAAGAGCTGATGCACAGACTCGCTGCGAATTTAACGGCCACTGATCGCAATGTTGGCATCGAATGGACCCGACTCGCTTTGAACCTTGAGTGTGACCGGGCCCGGATTGATAGATTTCTCAGCCTGAATCGGCCAATGTGTGCTAGCTCCGCCGAGTACGTAGCCGACCAGGCCCTTATGGCCAGCAACGAAGTGGCTTCCCTGCAACAACCGTACATCCGCGAGCCTTAGCCTGGTGTCGCCGGTATTGTGTGCGGTCAGCACAAGCCCGCCTTTGGATTTGACGACACCCCAAGCCACCTTGGGGGGCGACGCGTCTTCGCTCTTGAAGAAAACTGGAATTGAATAGCGAACGACAAGACTGACCGTGCCGGCTCGCTTGCGCGAGGGATCCGGCAATTCATCAACAACGACGCGATAGGCTTCCTCTTTTGCAACCGGCTGTCGTGTCAGACGCAGGACGCGTGCCGCGTAGTCCTTGTTGGCCGGAAGGCTGGTAAAAGGAGGACTGACGACGACGTCCCCGGTTGGCTCAAGGTGATCCTCCCCATCGCTCTGTGTCCAGCGGAATACCCGAATCTGCACATTCAAGGGGCGCTGGGCTTCATTTGTCAGGGTGATGACGCCGGCAGTTTCCGGCGCAACCAACTCAAGACTGGTCGGAGAGACGCGTAACGAGGCAGCGTATGCACTTGCAGTATAGGGCACGAGTAGGCTCATGGCGCCGATGCCATACAGCATGGATCGCATTTCTTTTTCCCTTTTGAATTGCTCAGTAGTTAACGGTGATTGCTACTGTGTCGGTATAGTCACCCGGCGCGGGCGTTACCTGTGGTAAAACAAGTCCGTAGACATTGATGGACTGGGTCGCGCCGTCTCCCGTTGCCGATAAAGTATCCTTACCGATGGTTGTTCCCCACACGTCGTTGTGGTTGGCGTCCCGGTAGAGATTATAATCAATCGTGCCGGTCTTCGTGCCGGTCATCTTGCGGGCGGCAACCGTCGCACCAGCCCCGATTCCCGCATCCAGGCCCACATTGTAAGGCGTACCCGTTGTACACTGCACATTGATCTGGCCGGTCTTTTCAACATTCGTGTCAAGAACCCCATGCGAACCAAAATAGAGCTCGCTAGCGGCTGCCAGTTTGCATTCGCTGGTTATGGTTATTCTGACACCTAATTTTTCAGCTACAGCCGCTGCCGCTGGCGACTGCGACCACAAACATGAAGCAAGAATGGCTGCGATGCATCGGAAAGAACTTGTTGTGTTCACAGGTCAACTCCATTTTGAACTTTTAAAAAACGTGAATTGATGCCGGGAGGACCAGCTCGGCGCCTGGCAAAGGCCTCCATTCATCGAAACAACGATCCCATGAAATGCCTTTTGCAAGAAGGCCGACAATGGCAATTCACTGTTTGGCAAAGGCATACAATAGGGGGCAATTTCCATAAGCCGAACCAGCGGAATCCAGCACGAATCCTGTCGCGGGCCGGCCACTATGAAATAATCAGTGCGCAAGCTGGCTTCTTCAGGCGGCCTCACAGGGCTGGCAACGTGACTCAACTGAGGCACGTCTCGCCATTTCCGGATGTCCGGGCGGCGGCGCGATCTCAACCCTAAGCGAGCCGGACATCACCATTTTGTTTTACGTCCACCGTGAACGCAGCGTAACTTTTATCGAGCAAGGTCAATGTCGAGTTTCCATCGGTGATGATGGTGGTGCTCGGGTCGATGCCGGACTTAGTGTGGTGGAGAAGATCATCCAATGAGCTGAACATCCCCTTGGCGAAGGTAAGGACATCCTTGTCCCCGGCATGAATATTGAAGTCGGTTATGACGTCATTACCCCAATCGGCTGTGTTGAGAACAAATGTATCATTACCAAAGCCGCCGGACAGGGTGTCGTTTCCCTTGTCGCCGTACAGAGTGTCATTGCCCAGTCCGCCGTAGAGCGCGTCGTTGCCATCGCCTCCCCACAGCGTATCGTTACCGCCAGCACCAATCAGAACATCGCTGCCTGCGTGTCCGTGCAACGTATCGTCGCCATTCGCGCCAAGCTGGTAGGCTGGTGATGCGCCTGTGGTGACAGACTTCACCTGCTTCGTCAGGTCGATATTACCAGACCGCGATTCCGAGAATTTGACTGTCTCTATATCGTGCAGTTCCTTCAAACCGTTTGCGCCGGTCCTGTCATAAAAATAAAATGTGTCGGGAGCCCCACGAATGATGTCATAGTCTGCCTGCCTACCGGCCAGCTGAACGGTATCCGATCCGGGATCGCCAAATACGATATCCGTTCCATTACTCAGCTGAAATTGATCATTACCGCCAAAGCCTTCAAGAACATCATCGCTGGAGCCGTCTCGCAGCAGGTCCGTTTCATTGTCCTCATAGCCAAGAATAAAAGCTGGTTGACCAAAATGGTCACTAGTAGCGGTCTTTTTATCCTCCACCCAGTCAGACTTGCGAGTGTCGCTGTCCAGCATTGAAAGTACAACCACGCTGTCCGGGTCCATCTGCTCATAAAGAGCCGAGCCATGGATACGCTCAATCGCATCACTGCCTGCCGTCAAACCATGCGTGATCCATCCGACGCTAAGAAGACTTTCATTGTCGAGAGGAATTCCAACAATCTTCCGATCTTCATCGTAGGTATTATCAAAATAACGAGATTGTTATTGCCAGATGTTACATATGGTTTTATATTGTCAAATATATTTCTGTATTTTGTGACAATATTTTCGAGGTTTTTGTTGTATTGCGCAATAACAGTCTTGTCGGTCTCCCCATACCTTGAAATATCCAGCATTTCTCTGAAAGCATCTGCCATCAAACCTGGAAATACTCCGGTAAATACACTTTTAATCAGCAATGCGATGGCCGTGCCGACAAACCCTATTCCTTTGAACGTGGTGTCAGTTCTTAGATGAGCAAGCGCACTGAATGTGGCGCTAAGCCCGCCCTCATCCACCAACTTCCCGATATTTTCTTTTTTCGAATCTCCATCGAATATTTTGGCGCGTTCGGCGTCGCTTACCTTTGGCAATTCTTTCTTGAGCATCGGAATAATCCTGCCGAAGATTTGCTTGAAATCGTCCGACGGCGGCAGGTTCGTTTCATGGGAAAATAGACCATAAACGGGATCATTCTCGGCACCGAAATTCAGCAGATTCTTGTCGCTTGCATTTGGGGAGATAGAACTTGCATCGAACCCGACGAAATGGGCGTCTTTGAAGAAACCGTCAGCGAGATCCTTCACGTGATATTCAATGCTATTGGTGATCGCTCCTCCCAGACTGTAGCCGGCGAAAATGATGTGATCCGGGCTGATTGACGGTTGCGCAACAGAACGCACGGCTTTCATGAGATAGTTCAGGCCGAGCGCAACGGACATATTTGCTTCGCCATCAATCTCCGCCAAATCCGCCGCCCGGTTGGTACCGAGCGCTATCATTGCCAAATCAGTGATGGCACCGTCATGATCATATCTGGCAAGAACCTGCACTTGCGTGCCGCCCTCTGGCGATATCCTTCGGATAATGCTGCCAGCGGTGTCGCCAACGGCGTTAAAGCCTCGAAAAAACCCGCGATTGTCTATAGGTTGCGTCAAGTCGCTTGCGATAGGCTGGCCGTTGTCTCCGAGATAGCTATTGTCCAGACCAAGTGCCGAAAGGTTGGCTGCCGTTATGTGAAGCGCGTCCAGCACATGCTGTTTTTGATCCCTGGTTATTGCGCCGTTGCCTGCGTTGAAACCTGGCGCATCGCCGCCAATCTGCTTCCAGCCTGCAAATTCGCCGGATAGTTCGAGCTGTCCCTTTGTCGGATCGGCCTTCATGCCCGCCGGCAGCAAAAAAGTCTTGAAATATGGCTTGGCCTCGTCCGCCGTCATGAATGTCAGTTCGGCCAGATTCATCAAGCCCCATGCAGTCTTTCTCGTCTGATAAGATTGCTCATCATTGAAATAACTCATCATCAAGTCCTCTTCTGGAGATTTGGAGAGCGCCCCGCTTTTGCGGTCCATAGGCCCGCGCGAAAACACCCCGCCCTCGGCGGTTCGCGCGTAAAGGGTTTCTAAGGATGAATGGCAGTGTCAGCCGATGTGGAAGTTGCTGGCCGACAGTTGGAGGCCCCTGCTAAGAGTGGCGAACCGCACCGCTGCATCTCCTCCAACACCATCATGATCATAGAAAAGAGCACCATTCTTCTGATCATAGATAATCCGGTTGGATGGGGAGTCTGCGGCACTGCCGGTATGGAAGGCCTCGGCGGATAAGGGTCCGCCTGGCGCAAGCGCGGCAAAGATCGCCGGATCAAGCTGGATCATATCCTCGCTGGTGGAAAAATCGGTAATGGTATCGATATTATTGGGTGCGAGCAGACTATTAAAGACGAAAGTGTCTTGCCCTGCCCCGCCCGTCAGCCGATTATTGCCGGAATTGCCGGTGATCACATTGTCAAACGTGTTGCCTGTTCCATTGATCGCGGCCGAACCCGTCAAGGTAAGAGCCTCGACATCGCCCTCCGTCTGCGAATTCATATTGTAACTTACCGAACTGAGCACCAGATCATGGCCATTTGTCCCGCTTTCGATGACGCTGTCCTGGGAATCATCGACAATATAGGTGTCATCGCCGTCGCCGCCGGTCATGGTGTCGGCATTCGCCCCGCCGTCCAGAACGTTATTGCCGGAATTGCCCCTCAGAATATCCGGCTGTTTATAACCCGTAGCGTTGATATTGGCAGAACCGGTCAGCGTCACATGATAGAGATACGCGGCAATTCTGACCTGATGTTCTTTGGCGAGGCTGAAATCAACCGATGATTCGACGATATCCTTGTTGATGTAGTGACCATCTTTAGAATCAGCTGGCCCTGCATCAACGTAATCATCTTCATTATCGACGATAAATGTGTCGGAGCCGCTGCCGCCATACATTTTGTCAGCGCCCTTGCCGCCATCCAGTATATCGTCGCCATTGCCGCCATTGAGAATGTCATCGCCATCGCCGCCATAGATCGTGTCATTGCCATTGCCGCCATAGAGCGTGTCCTCGCCATCGCCGCCAAAAAGCCTGTTATTACCCGAATTACCGGTGATCACATTGCCGAACTCATTGCCGGTGCCCATAAGATCGGCACTGCTGGTCAGCGTCAGATTCTCGACCTGCCCCAGCACCGTTTTCTTCGAACCGAGATCGAAATCAATTGACGACCGGACCTCGTCGATACCATTGCCATTGGTATCGTCAACCACGTCGCCCGCGTCATCGACAAAATAAATGTCATTGCCGATGCCGCCGCGCATGATATCCGCCCCGAGCCCGCCATCAAGCTGATTATTGCCGGAATTGCCGGTGATCACATTGGCTAATCTGTTGCCCGTTCCATTGATCGCGTCTGACCCGGTCAAGGTAAGATCCTCGACATCGCCCTCCGCCTGCTTATTCATATTGAAACTGACCGAAGAAAGCACCAGATCATGGCCATTTGTCCCGCTTTCGATGACACTGTCACGGGAATCATCGACAATATAGGTGTCATCGCCATCGCCGCCGGTCATGGTATCGGCGCTTTGTCCACCGTCCAGAATGTTATTGCCAGAATTGCCCTTCAAAATATCCTTCTGGTGATAACCCGTAGCGTTGATATTGGCAGAACCGGTCAGCGTCAGAATATGGAGATATGCATCGCTGGCCTGCTTCGCATTGGCGAAGCTGAAATCGACGGAGGATTCGACGATATCCTGATTATAACCGGGCCCTGCATCAACAGAGTCACCTTCATTGTCGACGATAAAGGTGTCTCTCCCGGCACCGCCATACATTTTGTCAGCGCCCTTGCCGCCATCCAGTATGTCGTCGCCATTGCCGCCATTGAGAATGTCATTGCCATCGCCGCCATAGATCGTGTCATTGCCGTCGTTGCCGATGAGCGTATTATTACCGGAATTACCGGAGATCATATTTCCAAGCTCATTGCCGGTGCCCTTAAGATCGGCACTACCTAGCAGCGTCAGATTCTCGACCTCCCCGCGCACCGTTTTCTTCGAACCGAGATCGAAATCGATTGAAGACCGGACCTCGTCAATACCGTCGCCATTGGCCTCATCGACCACATCACGCGCATTATCGACGACATAGATGTCATTGCCGCTTCCGCCGCGCATGGTATCGGCCCCGAGCCCGCCATCAAGCGTGTCATTGCCAGCCTGACCCTCAAGAACATTATTGCCCGAATTGCCGGTGATCACATTTCCGAGCTCATTGCCGGTGCCGGTGAGATCAGTACTGCCGGTCAGCGTCAGATTTTCGACCTTCCCGAGCACCGCTTTTGCCGGAGCAAGGTCGAAATCGATCGAAGACCGGACCTCATCGATGCCGTCGCCACTGGCCTCATCGACCACATCACGCGCATTATCGACAACATAGATGTCATTGCCGCTGCCACCACGCATGGTATCGGCGCCCAGCCCGCCATCAAGCGTGTCATCGCCAGCCCGACCGTCGAGAACATTATCGCCGGAATTGCCGATGATCACATTTCCGAGCTCATTGCCGGTGCCCGTGAGTTCAGCACTGCCGGTCAGCGTCAGATTTTCGACCTTCCCGCGTGCCTGGGCAGAACCCAGGTCAAAACTGATCGAAGACCGGACCTCATCGATGTCGTCGCCATCGGCCTCATCGACAACGTCGCCTGCATTGTCGACGATATAAATGTCATTGCCGATGCCACCACGCATCGTATCGGCGCCGAACCCGCCATGAAGCGTGTCATCGCCAGCCCGACCATCGAGAACATTATCGCCGGAATTGCCGATGATCACATTCCCGAGCTCGTTGCCCGTGCCGGTGAGATCATCACCGCCGGTCAGCGTCAGATTCTCGACCTGCCCGCGTGCCTGGGCAGAACCGAGGTCAAAACTGATCGACGAGCGGACGCCATCGATACCGTTGCCGCCCTCCTCATTGACAACATCGCCAATCGAATTGATCACATAGATGTCGTTACCGCCCAAACCGGTGAGAACATTGTCGCCGGAATTGCCGGTCAGCACATTCTCGGACCCATTGCCGGTGCCATTGATGTTGGCGCTACCCGTCAGGGTCAGGTTCTCGATCTGCCCGTGCACCTGGGCTGAGGTCGCAAGATCGAAATCAGTCGACGAAACGATCGTGTCATTGCCGTCGGTGCCGGTCTCGTCAATCGTGTCGTCGGCGCTATTGATGATATATGTGTCATCACCATCGCCGCCGCGCAGGATATTCTTTCCCTTGCCGCCGTCGAGGATATTATTGCCGGAATTGCCGGTCAGCACATTGTCCAGCGCATTACCGGTCGCATCGATGTTTGTAGTTCCGGTGAGGGCAAGATTTTCGACATCACCCCCGGTATCGGCAAGGCTGTAGCTGACCGAGGATTTGACGAGATCGTTACCATTGCCGCCGGCTTCATCGACCTTATCGCCGCTATTGTCGACGATATAAGTATCGTTGCCTGTACCGCCACGCATCGTGTCGGCACCTGCGCCGCCATCAAGAATATCGTTGCCGCCTCTGCCGAAGAGAATATTATTGCCCGCATTGCCGGTGATCACATTATCAAGTTCATTGCCAGAGCCATCGATATCAGCCTTGCCCGTCAACAGCAGTTTATCGACATCGCCGACCGCCTGTTGTTGATTACCGAGATCGAAACTCACCGATGCCTCGACCAGATCGATGCCATCAGTGCCGCTTTCAACGACCTTGTCGCCAATGTTATCGACGATAAAGATATCGTCGCCATTGCCGCCAATCATGGTGTCGGCACCAGCACCGCCGTCAAGCACATCGTTTCCATCGCGGCCATCAAGGATATTATTGCCGGAATTGCCGGTAATGACATTGCCACGCCCGTTGCCGCTGCCATTCACATCGCCATTGCCGGTCAAGGCAAGGTTTTCGACCGAACCCTTCACATGGTTCGTATCGGTCAGATCAACGGTTACCGATGAATTGATGACATCCGTTCCAGATGTGCCCGTCTCATCCACTATGTCGCCCGCGTTATCGACGGCATAGCTGTCATCGCCATTGCCGCCGACCATCAAATCAGCGCCCCCGGCCCCGTCGATCAAATCATTGCCGGCGCCGCCACGCAGCACATTGTGCACAGCGTTACCGGTGATCACATTATCGCCGCTGCCGCCAATGGCATTTTCGATAACAGCGCCGTAGGCAATCGTCACATTGTTCTTCAATGTCCCGATATTGGAAAAATGGCCCTCGCGCAGATCGATTGCCTGCTTGGTCGAAAAGCCGGAAACGTCGAGTGTGTCGATGCCTCCGGCATCCCAAAGGGACATTATGGGAGCCGGATTTTTGGCAAAATCATAAATATCAAGGCCGGTATTGGTGTGAAAGCCATAGGTCGTATCGCCAAGTCTTGTCTTGGTGTTTGCTCCGTAAATGTGTTGAAGCGCAATGACATCATAAAGCAATGGCGTGTTGGCGCGGGCATCCCTGCCATTGTATTGCATTGCATAAGTGTTAAAATTAGTTACGGAAACAGGAAGATCGTTGCGTGTGCTATAGTCGGTTGGATCCACAAGACTGCCCCGCATGTGAGCAAAGCCAACCGTGTGGCCAACTTCATGAAATAATGTGCCGAACGCCTTTTGACCGTTGCGGATATTGTCATCGGTATAACCGTGCACGGTAATTAACCCGTGTCCGCGACCGATGGTGCCTGTGCCGCCGCCGCCCTGATCATCCAGTATCTGGATTTTAAAGTCGGCATCGTCCGTTTGTTTTCCAGGGGTGAGTTCTGTAAACGTTATGTTTGCGACGTCTGCGATTGACGCCAGCATCTGACGTACCGAATCGTAGTAGGTCGCGGTGGGAACAGCGAGAGCGGGCCCGCCCGAAGTTTTGTTCGTTTTACGGATGCCCCAAGTGACGTGCTCAGGCCTGTTATCCCAAGGGACACCTCTCTTTATGGCGCCGAGTGCCATGTCCATGTCCATGGCTGCATTATTATCGGTGGTATTGCTATTCGCAATTGCCGAAAGTCCATACTGGCCTTTCAGACCACTGCTATCGAGATAGAACACCCCGCTTCTCGGTGCTGTATATGTGATTGAAGTAATGCCCGGATCGCCGCCCGGTACCATTTGATTGATCGTTTGCTGAGGCTTTCCGTCAACCATGATATTATTTTGGTGCCAAGCGGCGTCTGTTTCGGGGATAAGATTTCCCTCGGAATCCCGCAGCTTAACGACCGTTTGTGTCGCCAGATCCGATTTTTTATCGCCAATGCCAACCACAGTGAAAGTATAAATCTTTCCCCTTTCAAGCGTGACCTTGTACCAGTCATGGTCTCCCGCATTTTCGAATTTTCCATGAACAAACTCGCCCCCGGTTGTTAGCGCGTTGGCAGGCACTTCGTAACTCGTATCCACGCCGGCAGCGGCATCGTTGGTTTCAATCATTGTCGGCATTTCGGGCCTCCCGGGATGATACTAATGTTGCAATCATCCCGCAGATTTTCACGAAATCCCATTTGAGAGTATGCCAACAATCTTGATTCACCGTATGGAGAAACCAGACAATGGGTCCGATATCCTCACGGATACAGACGCCATTGAATGCCGGTGTTCACGCCAGGTGCACAAAGATGAAAGGGCTGCCGATTGGCCACCCCAATTCGGCTATCGGAACTGACGGTCATGCCCCCGTGCGAATACCGTGCTCCGATTGCATCTTGATAAGCAGGTCGATAAAAGCTCGAACTTTGGTGGCGCGGTAGCGCGTCGCCGGAAAGACGGCGTGGATGCCAGCTGTCGGCACGCTCCATTCGGGTAAGATTTGTAAAAGACGGCCCTTCGAAATGTCCTCTGATACAAGATATTCGGGCAAGATTGCGAGCCCGCCCCCTGCCAACACCGCTCCGTAGACGGCGGGCATGGCGTCCACCATAATCGATGCAGAGGCATGCAAAGTCTTCACTTCGCCGTTCTGATTGGTCAATTCCCAGACATAAGGCTCTTCCAGAGCCGTATTTGCCACAAATGGCAATATACCCAAATCTTCCGGTTGCAGGATTTCAGCAGTCCTAGCGGCAAAGCCTGGTGAGCAAACCAGATAGCGGTGAATCGAGCCAATCCTGCGCGTCCGATGGCTGGAGTCCGCAAGGTCCCCGATGCGAATAGCAATGTCGATCTGTTCCGCGATAAGATCGTGACCTTTGTCGCTCAAGGTCACTGCGGCCCTGCAAGTAGGGTAGAGCTCCGTGAACTTTGCGACCGCCGGCACGATCAGGCAGTGCCCGTAGGCGACTGGTGCAACGATCCGCAGCAAACCCATGGGCATTTCAGTACCTTCGGCCAGTTCGTCAAATGCGAATTCGACTTCGCGAAGTATACTGCTGCAGCGGCTGTGAAACGCCCGTCCCGCATCGGTAAGATAGATCCGGCGGGTATTGCGCACCAACAGGGCCGTCCCTGCTTCCTCTTCCAGTTTCGCGACCTGCTGGCTCACGACCGCCTTCGTAATACCCAACTTATCGGCCGCAGCCGTAAACGAACCGGTGTCAACGACGGCGGCAAAATATGCCATCCGGTTAAAATTCATATGAAGTCTCATGATACGCAATGCCGTTTCAGTTTTAGTTTCCTAGTCTGTCGAGCCGATCCGCATCGCTTGCGCTGCAAAAATCCCGCTGACTGAGACGGCGAGCGTTCGTCTAAATTGAAGTTCTGGGATCGCATTCCTGAAAGCAGTCCAGTTATCATTCCGCGTCGCGCGAGCAAATCCAGACTTTAGGTGCATAGTTGCACGGCCGACCAGGGACCACGGCCTGCAGGCGTCGTCGACTGGAGGAACCCGCTTCCCGCATCCGCAGTGAACTGCCTCAGGTTTCCCGGGAACTTGCGGAGATGACTTCGGGAACAAGTGTGCTTGAACGTAAGCCGCGTAGGAGATGTGCTCTTGTGTCAACGCTCGACCGACTTACTCGCCTGTCAGCCATCTGCACTTACATGCGAGGCTGAGAAGTTGCTCCGGATCGGCGTATGGCATGCCACGTCAGATGGCTTTGAAGCCGGCGTTGCCGGAAACGATCGTGGGTATGCGTGCCTTTCATGCCAGGTTATATGCATTGTAATATTTGCACCTCCGTTGTAGTAAGCGCATATTGACGAATATTGAATATTTTTGAGGTACTTATGAATTGCCTGATAAATCAAATCGAATTGGCTGGTTCAGCACTTTCTGAACGTCGATAATCCCTCTCGTTATTAAAACTGCCAACCCGCGCTATCGGGAGAGCGATATTTCGCCTCCACGTGCAGGTTTCTCCTAAATTTCCTGAATTCACCAATTTTATACAGGATATTCCATTTTGCATAAGACGTACTTAGCCATTGCTCTCGCCCTTTTTTCCTCGACCACATCCAGTCACGCACAGGAATCCGCTCTTGAGGGAACGTCGATCCTACTGGACACCATCACGATCACCGGCAACTGGTTAGACCAGCCGAATGCCGAAAAGGTCCTGAAACATCCCGGCGCTCGCACAATCATTGACCGCAAGCAATTCGAAGAAGGCGGCGCTAGCAACATACGCGACGTACTCAGGATGGTCCCTGGAGTGCAGGTACAAGACAGCAATGGTACGGGGGGAAGTGACGTGTCGCTCAATCTGGGCGTGCGTGGACTGGCCTCGCGTCTGTCACCAAGATCCACCGTATTAATGGACGGCGTTCCGCTCTCCTATGCACCCTACGGCCAGCCGCAGTTGTCGCTCTTCCCGCTTACATCCGGGAACATCGAAGCGGTCGATGTCGTACGCGGAGCAGGTTCTGTACGCTACGGACCGCAAAATGTCGGCGGTATCATCAATTTCGTCACCCGTCCGATTCCTGAGGATTTCAGCGCGGAAGTCTCATCGGGTGCTGACATCGTCGGAGGCAATGGCAACGTCAAGGCAACGCCGAATTTCTTCATCGGCGGCACACATGATAGCGGCTACGGCGGTGCTATACTTTATTCCGGCATCCACGGAAAAGGTTATCGGGATGGTAACGACAAGTCCGACATCGACGACATCATCCTGAAGGGTGCCTATGAGTTTTCCGATACGGACAAGCTGGCTATCCAGTTCCATCACTATGAAGGCGGAGGCAGGATGCCGGGCGGCCTGACAGCGAAGGAATATGCAGAGGACCCATACCAGTCCAAGCGCCGTTATGACGAATTCACCGGCCGGCGCGACGACATTTCCCTGCGTTATCAACATGACGATGGAGAGAACAATTTCGAGCTGTTGACTTATTATGTCGACTCTTTCCGCGGCAGCCATGTGGAACAACAAGGCACGGGCGCCAACGCCAATCGGTATCGCCTTAACGCCGCTCCACGCGACTATGAATATTTTGGCATAGAACCACGCTATTCCCGGCTGTTTGAAACTGGCCCTGTAACTCAGGAGGTGACGATCGGTTATCGCTATTTACGGGAGGAAAGCTCCGAGACTGCTTCCCGCACTGCATTTTATGACCGGTCGTCCGGCATCGATCCGAACGATCTTGCCCAAGGCATCTATCAAACAAGCAAAGGCGGAACGACCGCGCATGCCGTCTATATCGACGACAAGATCGAAATTGGAAAATGGACGGTTACACCCGGCATTCGCTACGAAATGATCGATACGCATAATAACGTTACGGATTTCAATAATGGCAATGTGACCAGGGCAATCACTCCGGAGATAGATGCAAGCGAGGCGCTGCCGACGATATCGCTGGCCTACAAAGTCGACGGTTCATGGACACTGTTTGCCAATGCCGGTGTTTCCTTTGGTCCGCAACAATACAGCCACCTCGCATCAACAACCGAAGGTCTGCATCCGGAAAAGGCCACAACCTACGAAGTTGGCACCCACTACCTCGGCGAAAATTGGAGCGCCGAGCTGACCGTTTTCAACATTGATTTCGACGAAGAACTCTTTCTTGGAAGGTCTGTTTTCGGTGAGGGCGTTTGGACGAATCTTGGAGCCACGCAACATCGTGGTGTGGAATTCGCAGGCCGTTATGATCTGAGCGACCTTTCTCCTGCACTCGATGGCCTGTCCTTGTCGGCGACCTACACATATACGGACGCTACTTATGAGGCAGGCGCATTCGAAGGTCGTGATCTTCCATTATATTCCCACCACGTCGGTTCGATAGGTGCGCGCTATCAATACGACGATTGGGTCCTCAACGCCGACATTCTCGCTCAGTCAAAACAGCATGCCCCCGGGAATGCCGTTGAGGGGGCAACCTACGTGACGGAGGAGGATTCGACGGGGCGGTATGGCGATATTCCTGGCTATGCAACGGTGAATATGCGTTTGGCATATCAGCCTGAGGGTAAAAAGCATGCCCCGAAATTGGCATTTGGGGTGAAGAACCTGTTTGACAAGGAATATTTCACACGTGCGATCGACAACAATGGCGGCAAGTTCGTCGGCCAAGCGCGCACCTTCTTTGTTAGTGCATCAGTGGCGTTTTGATAACGGGCCGTAAGAAACCGAGCAGGGCTAAAATGATCGATCTCACCCGGCGCAGGATAAATTTTGCCCTGGCAGCAGCTACGCTGACCAGGCTTCTTCCGGCGGTCAGCACCGCCAACGCACATGACGGGGTTCGCGTCATCGCACATCGATTGGGCTCCACCGAGATCACGGGCACGCCAATCCGCGCGGTCGCGCTCGAGTTTTCCTTTGTCCAAGCAATGGATGCACTCGGTTTGGCTCCGATCGGCATCGCTGACGATAATCAACCACTGCGTATTCAGCAGTTGCTCGGCAAAAAAGTCGACTATAGCTCTGTTGGGACCCGACTTGAGCCAAATCTCGAACTGGTCAGCGCATTGGCTCCGGATCTGATTATCGCCGACGAAGTGCGCCATACGGCTATCTACGGGCAGCTCAGCGCAATCGCGCCAACGATTGTGCTCAATAGCTGGGAAGGAGGTTACCAGACGATAAAGGACAATGTCCTGGTCATCGCCTATGCATTGGGGGATAAATCAGAAGGCGGTAAGGCAATTGCCGAACATGAGGCAGTCATCGCCAGCCTAGTGGCACAAATTCCTGCAGGCGAGAAGCGGCGATTCCTGCTCGCCGTTGCCGGTACCGGTTCCATGAGCCTCCATACGTCGTCCTCGTTCACCGGTTCAGTCTTCAAGGCCATTGGGTTGATCCCGGCCATTGAGTCACTTGATGCCGTTGAAAGTGGCGCCGGACTGGAGCGGCTGATCGCCGTCAATCCCGACGTTCTGCTGATTGCAACCGATCCCGGTGGCACCGTCTTTGATCAGTGGAAGGACAATGAAGCCTTCGTAAATATTTCCGCGGTCAAGGAGGGGAAAGTCTTCGAGGTCGACCGCAATCAGTTCTCCCGCTTCCGCGGGCTGAAGACGGCGGAGATGATTGCAAGGGAAGTTCTTGCAAAGGTCTATAGTGACAGTTGAACCGCAATGAGCCGGGAACGTGCGCACCCGATGGCGCGCAACAGCAGCAAGCCAGTCCTTATCGGGTGTTTGCTCGCTATTGGGCTCGCAGCCATAATGATTACATCGGTTTCGGTTGGCGTTTCCAAATTGCCGATACATCGTGCGCTTGCCCTGCTTGCCTCGCCGGATGGTACACCGGACAGCGCGCTGATCTGGAATGTGCGTATGCCGCGTATTGTCCTTGCGCTACTTGTCGGCGCGAACTTGGCAATGGCGGGTGTTCTTATCCAGACACTGACACGCAATCCACTGGCATCGCCTCAGACATTCGGTATCAATGCCGGAGCGTCGCTGGCTATTGTCCTCTGCCTCATTGCTCTGCCACAAATGGGAGGTGCCAGCACCGTCTGGCCCGCATTTGCGGGTGCTGCGGCAGTTGGACTGGCCATGTGGGCACTTTCCGTCTCGGGGACCATCACCGACATGAAACTGGCACTTGCCGGCATCTCCATACAACTGGTGCTTGCTGCCCTCGTGCAGGCAATCCTGATTGCGAACAACGCCGCACAGGATATCCTCTACTGGCTGGCAGGGTCGATCAACGGAGCGCAGTGGGGAGAGGTTCGAATCATTCTGCCGTTCACCGTCATGGGCGGTGGGGCCGCGCTCCTCGCCGGACGGCATTTCGGGGTTTTGGAGCTTGATGAAACAACGGGGCTTTCGCTCGGCCAGAATGCGAAGCGCGTTGGTGGCCTTGCAGCCTTTCTCATCGTCGTTCTTGCGGGTTCCGCCGTCGCGGTCAGCGGTCCAATCGGTTTTATCGGTCTTCTGGTGCCACACTTTGTGCGGCGTCTTGCTGGCGGTGATCAACTTACATTGATCGTACTCAGCGCCATAGCCGGCCCCCTCTTGCTCAATTCGGCTGATCTTCTCGGGCGCATCGCGGCATTCCCTGCAGAAATGCCGGTCGGCATTGTCACCGCTCTCCTTGGCGCGCCGGCATTTCTCTTGATTCTGTGGAGGCAAAGGGCGAAATGAGCACCATGACCGGAACCGACATGCGTGCATTGGTGGTCTGCATTGCTGTCGCCGTTCTCATCGCGGCAATTGCAATGCTCGCGATGGCGGTCGGCGCGGTGCCCTTGAGTATCGGACAGGTGCTTGATGGCATTGGCGGCGGCAAGAACGCATTCATCGTCACTCAGTACCGCGCACCACGCGTGGTGATTTCAATCCTCTCGGGAGCGTCGTTTGGGATTGCTGGCGTTCTTCTACAAGGCGCGCTTCGCAATCCGCTTGCGTCACCCGACGTCGTTGGTATCACGAAATGGGCAGGGCTAGGCGCTTTTCTGGCGGGGCTTATGACACCTGCGGCCTGGGCCATCTGGGCGATACCGGCAGGCGTCATGCTGGGCGCCATCAGTGGTGCAGCACTCCTGCTGGCATTAGGTCGCAGTTTTGGTGGGGGCATGACAGCGCTCGCGCTTGTGGGAGTTGCGCTCGGTATGCTGGCACAGGCGCTGATGCAATATGTGATGATACTTTATCCGAGCAGGACAGACCAATCCATGGTCTGGCTCGCAGGCAGCGTCTATGGGAGTACAGTGGTAGACGTCCTTGCCCTGACCCTCTGGTTGCTGGCGTGCCTTCCGTTGGTGTTGCTGGCTGCCGCTCGCCTTGACGCTGGCGGCTTTGGTGACGACACGCTGATCAGCCTCGGGATGTCGCCGGGGCTAATGCGGAGCGGGCTTATACTCACATCGATTGCACTGTGCGCGGGCAGTGTCGCAAGCGTCGGCAGTATGGGCTTTCTGGGCCTGCTTGCACCGCACGCCGCGCGCCTGCTGGTTGGTTCGCGCGCAAAGCATCTATTGCCTGCGAGTGGGCTGATTGGAGCCTTGACGCTTTCTGTAGCTGATCTTATCGGACGGTTGATCGCGTTACCGAACGAAATTCCAGCGGGGATCGTAGCTGCTGTGATCGGCGGTCCTTATCTCATTTTTCTCCTCGTAAAGGAGGCCGGACGTCATGACTAGAACGATGCAATTCCGGCTATCGGGAGAACAGCTCACACTCGGCTATGCCGAAACCCAGGTACTTCGGGACATCGACGTTTCTATTCCGGATGGTCGGATCACCGCAATGATCGGGCCTAATGGCAGCGGCAAATCAACCTTACTAAAAGCACTCGGACGTTTTATACAACCCTTCAAAGGTGTGGTTTATCTTGACGGCAAGGAAATCTCGCAAATGTCTAGCCGGCAGGTAGCGCGAAAGCTCGCGCTTCTGCCACAGAGTCCGATATCGCCGGATGGATTGACCGTGCGGCAGCTCTGCCGTTTCGGTCGCCATCCTCATAAGGGATTATTTTCCCGCTTCAGCGGACATGATGAGGAGATGGTGGAAACAGCTCTTGCAGCGACCAGCATGACTGAGTTGGGCGAGCGTCCGCTTGATCGCCTTTCCGGCGGTCAACGTCAACGGGCGTGGATTGCTATGGCACTGGCCCAGGAAACCGCGATCCTGCTGCTTGACGAGCCCACGACCTATCTGGATATTGCCCACCAGTTCGATGTGCTTGAACTTCTAAAGGAGCTCAACCAGAAGCATGCCCGCACCGTGGTTATGGTCGTTCATGACCTCAATCACGCTGCTCAATATGCCGATCACATTATCGCAGTCGCGGACCGCCGTATTTATGCAGTCGGAAGTCCTGCCGACCTCTTGACGCAAAGCTTGATAAAATCCGTTTTTGGCGTCGAGGCGCATGTCATTCCGCACCCGATCAATGGAACACCCTTTTGCCTGCCTTATGCCTCGGTCAGCCACGCTTAATGCATTGTTTATATCGATCAGGATACCAGATCTAACTGGCTTTTAGCTTCCCCTTTTCGGACTAGTCTCTAACTCAAGCGGCTCATATAGGGGGTCGTTGCGGATATCAGATTTAGAGACTGCGGCGAGCCGTATTTTCGTGACGGCGAGCGGCTGGTGCTCGCGCGGCTCCTTGCCGGACAACCGAAAGTGGTGGCGACCGGCGGCGGCGCCTTCACGAATGCCGAGACCCGCGCACGGATCGCTGAGCAGGGAATCTCGATATGGCTATAGCGGCATCGGCCTGGCGCTCGCTCGAGGGTTTCATTCGGAGAGGATTTGCCTTGTCGCAAGCGGCCATCGCGAGCGGCAGCTCTATTGCCCGCTGGTCCTGAGTGTATGGGACGGGCCAGCGGGCAACCCAAAAGGCAGATCAGAAGATGCCAGGTCCTCCGGCCGCAAGATAATTATTGGGTATCTTTGCCCAATGCTGCCATTTCTTGGTCTCGGGATCATATTGATAGGGGAAAATCATTTGCCGTGCCTGTTGCTGGACGGACAGCCGGTTCTAGTGATCCGTTCTTCGACAAAGCGGCAAGACAAAGCGGACAAATGCGCTGATCCGGTCGCCGGAGTTCATCAAGACCGACATGGCCGCCACGCACCATGACTGATCCCGAACGGGCCGGCCGGCTCGCAACGCGAGGTCTTCGCGCCGGTGGCGGGCCATCCGGCACGTGCCTCAGTCCAAATCCGTTCGGCCTAGACTTTCGTTGAATTGACCGGTGGTCCTTTCCACTACACAAATTTGCACTCCCATCTCTGGACAATTTTATGTCGAGGAATTCTACCTTGAGGATTTTTCCACCTCCCGCAATTCGCTGTATTTGAAAATATCTCTGGCGCTTTGGCGCCTTTTCCCATTTGAGGATCTATAGAATTATGACTGCTATCGACCGCCGTGAATTTATGAAGATGATGGGTGTGACCGCAGCGGGCACAGCGGGCCTCAGCGCAATGCCTCCAGCTATCCAGCAGGCCCTCGCCATCGAGCCCAACAGGGTCACTGGAACTATACTCGACGTCGAGCACGTGGTGATCCTTATGCAGGAAAACCGATCGTTCGATCATTATTTTGGCACCTATAACGGCGTACGCGGCTATACGGACCCTCGCCCGGTCGTATTGCCATCGACAGGTAAGGCAACGTGGTTTCAGCCGAATTCCAACAAAGCCATCGCAAGCATGACGGCCGAAAAGCGTTGCGGTGTAGATCCAAAGGCGGAATTCGTTGCTCCATTCCATATTGATTACGGCAAGAATGGAGAAAACATACGTGGCACCCATCACGGGATGGATTCGGGGATAAAGGCTTGGAACAAGGGAAGCTATGACCGGTGGCTTGAAGCGAAAAAAGATGTGCTGGTGATGGGGCATCTCAAACACCAGGACGTGAGCTACCACCGGCATCTTGCCAATTCATTCACGATTTGCGACCATTACCACTCCTCGGTGCATGGCGACACATATCCAAATCGGTTGCATTTGATGTCGGGCACAGCGTCTGACCCGAATGGGGGGTTTCTGAAAAGGATCTCGGGTGGCCATGCCTGGAAGACCTATCCCGAGCGAATAGAAGAATTCAACGCACTGCCAGCCAACAAGACGAAAAAAATCAGCTGGCGAACCTATCAGGGTGGAACCGGCCAAGCTTTAGACTTTGCAACTGATAACTTCACCGATAATGCGCTGGAAACCTTCAATGCCTATCGCAATAAACCGGTCAAAGGTTGCTTTTGGACGAATGGACGCTGCTATTTACCCGATCCGATTCATGAAACTCCATTATTCAAGGAAACATTTCTTAAGTTTTTGAAAGATTTTTGCGTAGGAAAGGAAGTCAAAGTTGATCATGGCAAGCTGGACGCGCTGACAAAAAAAGGCGTAACAAACCGTACGCTTTACGAATTTGAGTTCGATGTCTGGCGTAATAAGCTTCCAAATATTTCGTGGATAGTTGCACCACAATGCTACTCCGAGCACTCTGGAGGAAGCACCAGGGGCGCTTATTACATAAACAAAGTTTTGAGTGGCCTCGTTGCCAATCCGAAAGTGTGGAGCAAGACTGTCCTTATCCTCAACTATGATGAAAACGATGGATATTTTGACCATATCGTGCCGCCCATGCCGCCCGTGACCGGTGCGGATGGTGAAGTGTCCTCCTCTTTGCAAGACAGCCTCAAGCATGAAATAGATGGGCGGAATCCCCTTGGCTTCGGGCCGCGCGTACCCTGTATAGTGATATCGCCTTGGTCAAAGGGCGGTTGGGTGTGTTCACAGGTTTTCGACCACACATCCGTGCTCCAATTCCTTGAGGCACGATTTGGCATTGCGGAACCCAATATTTCCGACTGGCGGCGCGCGGTCGCAGGTGATCTGACTTCGGCCCTTGATTTCGGCAAGCCTGATGCAAAGACGACAGGCCTTGTCAAAAAGGAATTTAACCGCCGCGGTCCATTATTTTCCAAGTCGCCCACTGTACCTGCAGACAACACCAAGAATCTTCCTAAAGTGGACAATCCGCTCACATGGTTTGCCTCAAACCAGACATCGAACCTTGACGGCACGCGCAAAGCGCGACCGTTGCCCTATTACTTTAGCGTCAACGGCACTATCGATGCGCAAAACAGCAAGCTCAATCTCTGCTTGTCCACGAGCTCCGCAGGCGTCTCTTTCTATGCCTACGATAACGTTTCCGCCGGTGCTCCGAAGAGATATACAGTTGTGAAGGAAGAACCTTTGAACCCTGAACTACCCATATCCGACAAGTATGGGTTTTCTATCCATGGTCCGAACGGCTATCTTTATGAACTGGAGGGCAACAATGACGCAAATATCGATGCCAAGATCACCGTCTATGTTGGTGAAACTGCCATCGACCCCTGGCAGGACCTTGAGCTTTATCTCGATATAACCGGTTGTTGGAAAGAAGGCCGCTTTCTCAAGATATCCAACAAATATTCGCCAATATGGGGTGCCGATGGTACGCCGCAAGACTTCATCATGGTACCACTCCCGATGGATCAGACAGGCTATACCAGGAAGGTCGTTCAGATTCCCACAAGAGAAGCTTGGTACGATGTGACAGTCGAATTTACCGACAAGCATGGAAAAACAGCCGCTCCATTCAAGCGGCGCATCGCCGGACACATCGAAAATGGTGAGCCCAGCCGAACTGATCCGTTCTTAACAATAGACGATCTTCCCGTAGCAACGGTCGACAAAAGGCCGCCCGTCGAAACCGCCGGCAGCCCTGCTATACCTGCCACCTCACTATCGGCCCATCCGAAATCATCAGGGCAGTTTTTCATCGAAGAAAGTTCGACACCTTCCATTCGGTTCATCGAATAAGATGGGAGGATCTCGTCCATGCCCGGATGGCTCCACGAGGAGCGTACTTTAGAGTCGGACCGTGAGGGTGGAAGAAACCGGGATCGAAGCCAGCGCGATGGCTACCTTTTTATCGTGGATTTGTTCCTCTGATCTCCACAAGCCATGTTACGAGCCTCATAACGCCTATTCCGTCCTTTTCGTCACCGACGCTATGGCCTTGGTGACGGTCTCCCTTTTTCATGACTGCTGTTTGCCGGGTTGTGCCTGAGCCTATCCAAACACGCTTCGCAGGCTCGTACGTCTTGGCGCGAAGTCCCAGGCGCGGTTTTCGCCAGATCCCGGGGGCAGGGCAAGTAGCAAAAACGCGCGACGCTCCCGCATCGTCATCGACCAGGCATGGCAGTCGCGTCATCCCTGCACAGCCCGGACAGGAATGATGCGGCCGTTCAAGGCTCGCCGATGAGGAAGCCGGAACCGAGTCGAACGCGCTCGCAAGGGGGGTGTTTGCGCAACGACAAAATTGTGAGGGCCCGTGTCTTTCATTGAAGTGCAACCGGCGCGGTGTGCAATAGTACGGGCCCTGGAACTTCCGAATTGCCTGACCATTCGCCATTGCATGAGGGTGCTTGACCGTCGGGAAAGCTCAGCGAGTTATGCATCAGCCGGTTTTTACCATCAGCAGAGCGAGTATAGAGTACAATGTGCGATCGTTCGATCGCCACTGCCGGAAGCCCATACGAAGTAGTATTGGGAACCCAGGTGAGTTCGCTCCATCCCGTTCCATTAAATGTCATACACATAATGGATTCCTCGGCGAATTGAAAACCTGACAGGAAAACAAACAATCTTCCGTTAAACGGGATGGATGTAAATTCCGTACCTCGTACCAGTTGCGCCACTGCATGCTTCGCGCCGATCTTTACTGCCCAAGGAACTCTCATTTGGTAGCCATCATAGAGAGAATATAGTAGTCTATTCTCAAAATCCTTGAACAGCACAACAACACTTCCGCCAAATGCAGATGCCGCGGGTGACCCGCCTATCTTGTAACCCGTTTGAACCGGCTTCACTTCAGCTCGAAGGCCCCCATGGCCAAGGGTCCGTCCACGGCTTAATTGCCCCCAATATCCAAGGCGACCAAGCGTCAATGTTTCAAGTACATTGAAGTTATTGCCAAAGTAATGCAGGTAACCATCTGATGTGGCGATCGCAGGACGGCCGCGACTGTAGAGGTTTTGCCCTGGAGACAATGCCCATTCACCGTCCGACATAGTAGATCCGTTGAAATTCTTGAAGAGCAACTCATGGTAGTTTGATCCCGCCCGCTCAAAGAAAAGATAGCCTTGACCATTGAATTGGGAAAACGCAGCGCTGCTTGAATTTGAATCCGTCTGCCAAGTGAGCGGGGTGCTTCCGATGGTTGCAGTAACGACCTTACCGTTGTCGCGGATGATGCTATGGTAAGGCTTCATCTGGTAATCAAATGCAAGTACGGTCCTCAGAAGGGGGGAGTAAGGCCAAAGCGCCGATCGCCCATGAGTTTTAGCGATGGCTTGGGCGACCGCATCTTCGTCATCGGTTGTAATTATGGTGTTGGTCGGCTTGCCCTTGTCTGTTCCGACGATGAAATTGACATCAAGGCGTCTGTCAATCTTGTCGCCTCCTGTCAGCTTATCGGACAGTTCATAGCAGCACGCGCCGATTGAGCCGATATAGAAGCCGTCTTTCGCTGCAATTGTCTGGCCCTTTGTTCCTTCTTTGACATGCGGTATCCGGTATCCCGGACTTGTCCCCGGATGCACACGGGGATAATCCGGGACTGCATGGAGAGATCCCAGCGCTACTTTACCTTTTGCCCTCTCATATTCTGGCTGCAGCAGGTGTGCTGGATCTTTCACGTTGAGTTCAACACCGATCCTTACATCTTCGGCTTTGATCCAAAGTTCGATGGATTGCGTGTAAGGGTCTGTAATCTTGCCTATGGTCTTGTTTTTGGTATTATCAATGAGCTCTTGCAAGGTTTGAGGACCATAGTAGGGATAGGCTAGGGGATCGGGAGCCGATTCATCAACGCCAGCTGCTTTCTTGGCTTTTCTTAGCGTCTCCCGGTATTCGTCAGGCGTTGGAAACGACCATGCGGGGAATTTGATGATCGTGAATTCTGCCGCTCGCAACCGGGCGCCATACCCCTGATTATAGTCGCGTTGGTCCTTGTAAATTTCTTGAAGAACATATTCGGTGGCAGCAGGATCAACTATGTGAAAAAATACGACCGTTGACATCCGGTTGTCCAGATATTGATCATAAAAGGTCTTGACACTTTCGACATAGTAATTGGTTACGTTGCCTGTGTCGCTGCGATTTGACGAATTGGGATTATCCAGCAACTTCAGGAAACGAGCCCCCTTGTCAGTTGCCGGATTGCCTTTTTCATCGTTGTCAACCCAATTAAGGTCAACCACTTTAGGATTATAGCCCGTTGGATTGGGCTCGTCGGGATAGAATTTATTAGGATTACCGGTGTTACCGGGCTCCTGCCTAAAAACGTCGGTCAAGCGCCCATAGGTTGCATCGTGCATCAGCACAGGGACACGATCCTTTGTCAGCCGCACATCTAATTCGATCCCCGGAATACAGGTTTGATCGGCCGCCAAGGCCGCGCCGATACTATTTTCCGGCAGACGGTTGTCATTGGAAAGCCATAGACCACGATGCATGACGGTCATAATCGTGGTATTGCGAGGATTTTTGGTCTGTCTGATTACCTCTCGCGGATCATAACAGGCCGCATCGGCGGGAGCCGTATGGCCGATGCACAAGGCAAGGGCAGCTAGTAAAAGACAAATCCTAGATCGCAATTGAGCCTCCTGAACAATTTGTAAAAATATTAATTGAAATATTTGTATTCAGCTCTGGACAATTAATATTTGTTAACTCATATCCCTTACTGACATCCACTAACGTTTAATGCACAACGCGCGTCATTAAAATACTACTAACGTATCAATTGAGAATATACTTCCCGTTATACTATACTAAGACAAGCTTTTGTTTCGCCTGCTCAATCCAGGGATGCATTCCGCAGGTGAAATTGAAGGGTGCACCATCCGCCGCCGTCTCCCAATCCAATGAATGCATCAAGCCCAGCTCATCGGCTATGATCGCGCCGGTGCAAACATCCCAAAGGTTTTCACCGAAACCAAGATAAAGGTGCGCATGACCGGACAGGACCTGCAGGAGGCTTGCGGTCGCACTGCCAAGATTGCGCTCGACACCTGACAGATGATCGCGAATGAACTGGCTTGCCTCGGTGTCGAGGCCGCCTGCGCGCAATCCCGGCGCGCACCCGGTAAAAACAATTGGCGCGACCGGGCTTGTCTTGCACGGTGGCAAAGTGAACACTTGACCGTTGAGCCTTACGCCCTGCCCCACAACAGCCGAGAGGGTGATGCCCATAGCTGGCGCATGCACAATGCCAGCTGCAGGCTTGCCGTCCTGCAACAGACCGATCGATATGGCCCACCACGGTAGATCATGCATATAGTTGGCGGTGCCATCAATCGGATCAATGACCCAGAGCCGTCCCGAGCTGCCGCTTCGTTGCGCGCCTTCCTCACCCAGAAATGCGTCGCTCGGAAATGCCTGGTGAATGGTCGACACGATCAACGCTTCGACGGCGCGGTCGGCCGCGGTCACGATATCAAGCGGCGCCTTGGCCTCAACGACCAGTCTGTCTGGCGTTTGCTGGAAGTGCTTGGCCAATTCTCCAGCCTTGCTTGCGACGTCACCCAGAAATGCAAACATGATGATTATGCCCCTTTGCCTTTCGCAGATAGAAACGCCGGTGGAAGGCAAACATGTCGTTGAAAATACAGAATTCCGGAGCGCCGAGAACTATTTCTGCGCTTGCGGAGGGCAAGACGTTTTCGATCAGCCGCATCAATTCTTCCTGTTGCGTTTCCGAAAGGAACCGGATCGCATAGGCGATGCTGAGATGGAACTCATAGGTCTCATGACGTGGGTGGCGGATGTTGAGGAGTCTGGACAGCCGATCGCGCAATTCACGCATTTCTGCCTCGATAGGGGCCCGCGCGGGAACGAGACGAAGCGTGATGCCATTGAGAAGCGGCCTTATCCCGCTCAATTGCATCTGCAGCGGCAATTCGCAACCAAGGTCGAAGTGAACCAATTTCCTGTCGAACAAATCGTTGCATTCGGCAAGCGTTGCATCCAGCGGTAAGTCGTATGGCCACAATCCGGGCTGCCGCACCTGGTCGCAAACGCCTTCGAATATGGTCATGTGCCAGCTTGCGGGCGGCAGTAGAGCAAGAAAGGCGGCGAATTCCGATTGTGCCAATGCATCATACAGTGCCTCAAGCGGTACGCGCAGCGCGCTGTCCGCTGGCAGGTGGCAAATGATCGTATTGCCGGGAAATGGCCGCACGCTCCCATCGGGATTGAATTTTGTTCCGACGCCTGAAGGCGCAATAGAGCTTTCCGTCCTGTTTGACAGGATTTTTTCGGTATTAATGGGCAAGAACGACCTCTTTGATGAATTCCGACTTGATCGCTTCAGTTTGTTTTACTGGAAGCCAATCGGTTGAATGTGTTTGCTGTGCTGTGGGAGCGCCACTTACGGAAAGAGCGCCCATCTCGTTGTGAAGCCGCTTCTGTGTAGCCGCCGAAGTAAGCCAATCGATGAATAACAGGGCCGCAGCCTTGTGTTTTGCATTGGCCGCAATACCGACGACATTGCCGCCGCCCGGCATGCCAAACCTGGGTATATAGAATTGCATCCGCTTATCGATTTCGCCCTTCTGCTGCAGCGCAGCGAGGTGATCGGCCCAAGCGGCGACTATCTGGAATTCTCCACCGTTCAGCCGCGTCAGGCTGTCGGCATTCGATGCCGTGAAACCGTAACTTTCCTTGTTCGAGGTGAACCAGTCCCAAGCCGCGTGATAGTTGCCACGTTCAAGATCCCCATTTGCTACAGTGACGCGAACCACTGCCTGAATAAGGGCGTTACCAGCACCACCACCGCGGGGATCATTGAAGGCAAAATCAAGCGGGTTCTGTTTGATCCACTCGGTAAATTCCGCGAAACTTTGCGGCAAAGCGGCAGCGCTGATGCGGGAAGGGTCATAGGCTAAACCGGTCTGATTGCCCCAGAACGCCACGGCATAGCCCTTGCCGTCCCCTCCATTGATCTTCGTGCGCAACTCGCTGTAATTGGGCAGCCCGGTCAGCGGGCCGGCAAACATTGCCGTGACATCGATTTTTGGCAATTGGTCGCCCCCGATGGAAATCACGTCTATATCGCCCTGCGGCCTGTCACGCTCGGCCAAGAATTTACTCAGATTGCCATCTGGTGTCCCATCGGGAATGGTGACCTTGATGGAGTAGGCCTTCTCGAATTCGCGCACCAGCTCGCGAAATTTCGGCTGCGTGTACCATTGATACCAGACTACCTGACCTTCCGCTTTGGCTTCCGCCACAATGTCTTCCCAAGGCCTGGAGGCAAGCTCGCTCGCATCGGCCGGGAGAGTTCCCGAGAGGCTAACCATAGCGACGGCGGCAATTGAAATAAGGTGCTTGAACATAATATGACCTTTCTATTGATTGCGTTCCGGATTTACCCCTTGCCACCGGAAATGATAGCGCCTTCGCTCTTGAGCATACGTTCAAGCAAAAGCATGAGGACGACGTTGGGAATGACGAGGACAAGCGAGACGACCGCTGCGTTTGGCCGGATAAAATTATAACCGAGATAAGAATAGAGGATCGTTGGGACAGTCGTGAAATCCGGTGACCCAAGAACGAACGACAGTGCGAATTCTTCAATGCTCTGGATGAAGACGATAATCAAGGCGGCAAGAATGCCGGGTTTGAGGACCGGGAGATAGGCCGTTGAGAAGCACTTCAATGAACTTGCGCCAAGGTCGCGGGCAGCATCGACAAGATCTTGCCGCACTTGGGAAAAAGAGGTCGTGAGGATGCGGATTGCATAGGGCAAAAAGAGAACGCTGTGGCCAATGGCAATGCCGGTGAATTTGGAATAGAGCCCAAGTCTGAACAACATGGCAGTGAAGAAAAGCGCGATCACGAAGCCTGGCAGAACCAGCGGAAGCAGTGAAACAAGCTGGACTAACGGCTTGAGCCTGAACTCCAGCCGGCCAAGCGCATAGGCTGTTGGCATGGCGAGCACCAGGGTTATCACCGCGACGGTTGGCGCGAGCAGATAACTGTTAACGAGCGCTCCGGCAAGATTGGTTGTTTGCCACATATCCACCCATCGTTGGAAGGAAAGCTTCGGCGGAAACAGGTCCGGGTAGCTCCATGGATAATCAGGATCGACCAGCGACCAGAGAATGGCCATGCCGAATGGTATACACAGCCAGACAATCAAAATCGGTACGAGGAAAAGTGCAAACCATCTGTTCAGCTTCTGCATCACAGCCACCTGCGCGCAATGGCCAGTTTGCTGATGGCGACTAGCAGAAATGAACCGGTAAGCGCCACGATCATGAGTATGACTGCCACGACCGCGGCCTCGTTCCATGAGCCGAATTCATGCTGGACGGTATACATGTGCTGAGCGAGCGAACTGACACCTGTCGGGCCAGCAATGACCTGAAACGAATAATCTCCTGCCGCACCAATAAAGACAAGACACAAGGCAGCCTGCAATGCCGGCAGCGTCAAAGGCAAAATTACCTTGAAGAACCTTGAAAAAGTACCCGCACCAAGGTCACGGGCGGCATCCAGAAGATCGCCGTGGATGGCACGAACAGATGACGACAGGAGCAGAAGCGCAAACGGCATATTCTTCCACACTTGTAAGAAAATGACGCCGAGTCCGTACCGGTCGTTTTGCATGCGTAGTGGCTTGTCGATCAGGCCAAGGCCAATGAGGGCTTCGTTGAGAAAACCATGAAATGAGATGACGTTGACGAAGAGAAAGGCGGCTACAAGGCCGGGAACCAGCAAGGGCGCGCGGAACAACGCGCTTACGCTCGCCGAACCCGGAAAAGGTGTACGCAGCCACAATGCTACCGGATAGGCGAGCGCCGTTGAAAGCAACGCCGATGCAAAGGCAATTCTCAAGGAATAGACAACGGAACTACCCAGAATCGGGCTCGCAGTCTGTTTTGCCCAGAACTCGAGCGAAAAGCCGCTCGCACCTGAGAAGTTGAAATAGCCAACGGATTGGGCAACGGCCATAGCAAGGACGCTTCCCACGAGAAGGACGATCGGGCCTATCCCCGGCAGGAGCAGCATGATGAGCAACATCCTCCGTCGCGATGCGGGATTCCGAGCTTCCATCATGCCGCCTCAAGAAACGCGATATGGGTGGGATCGACGTGAAAATCCTGGATAGAACCGATTGTCAGGGGGCCACGGGTCTGAACCCGATATCGCGGCCCGCCCATCGCTCCTTCCACGAAAACGTCCGTCACATTCCCCTGGAAGGCTTGTGCAAGCACGCGCACCGAAAATGTGTTGTTCGGCGTGGACGAACTGTTGGCCACAAACCGGGCATCCTCCGGTCGCCAGCAGACATAGATACTTGAGGCGGCAGGTTCAGTGGCGGAACTGACTGCCAAGCGACCCAGGCCAGTATCGATCAGCCACTTGCCGTCGCCGTCGCGGCCCACAACGTCCGCTTTCAGTATATTGGCAGCGCCAATAAAATCGGCGACGAAACGGTTGACCGGCCGGTGATAAAGGTCCAATGGCGTTCCGATTTGTTCGACTCTGCCAGTGTTGAGCACAACTATACGGTCGGACATGGCCAATGCTTCCGCCTGATCATGGGTAACATAGATGGCAGTGAAGCCTTGCTCCGACTGCAGCGCCCGTATCTCGAAACGCACTTGCTCGCGCAATTTCGCATCAAGGTTCGACAGCGGTTCATCAAACAGGATCACGCCAGGTCGCATCGCGACGGCGCGGCCGAGCGCGACGCGTTGCTGCTGTCCGCCCGAGAGCGCCGAGGGCAACTTCGCCGCCTGCGATTCAAGGTCAACCTGCCGAAGTGTCGTCGCCAGCCGTGCAGCACAATCAGCTTTGCTGACTTGCTTCTGTCTTGGACCGAACAGTATATTTTCGCTCACGGTCAGGTGGGGGAAAAGGGCATAGGATTGGAAACACATGGCCGTGTTGCGCTGCTCCGGTGAGAGCTGCGTAATGTCCTTGCCATCAATCAGGAATTGACCCGATGTGATCGGGTGAAAACCCGCAATGGCTTTGAGCAAAGTCGTTTTGCCGCATCCGGAAGGGCCAAGCAGGGTAACGAATTCCCCTGAGGAAATATCAACATTGATTCCATCAAGTACGCACATGCCATTAGCGAAAGTCTTCGAAACACTTTTAATGGAAAGAGATGCCATATCACCTCGCTGACGCCGAAAAATGATTTTGAGTATCGGGTTCTAAAAAAGAACGGTTCAATGTTTTATGTGGTGGTGATACATTAAATTCATGACGTGAATATAACAAGTAGTTTCTTTGTTGGCTCGCAATATCGAGGAGTGACGTTGACCAAGCATTTGCGCCCGGAGGGCATTCGACTAACGGACGTCGAATTTGCTGTGCTCCGCCACATTCGTAGATATCCCGGCCAGAGCCGCACGCAAATTGCCCGCCACCTCGGGGTTTCGAAGTCATTGCTGACGAAGGCTGCCGGCAATTTCCGGGCGATCGGCCTGGTAAGAGAGGAGCGTTCCGTCCCTCAAAGCGGGGAACGAGGCCAGCCTGCGGTTCGGATGTGGTTGATGAAGGATGCGTATCATACCATTGGTATTCATCTAAGTGGCACGCAATACTCGCTTGTGCGCACCGACCTCGACGGAAATGTGGTCGAGGTCAGATTGCCCTCCATCGAGGGTGAGATAGACGCTATCGTCGAAACGATATTGCACAATGTCCGGGATCTCCTGGAAACATCGCAAGTCCCGGTTCTTGGGATCGGCATGGCGATTCCGGCGATTGTAAACGAGGACGGCGCCTTGTTCGAGGTGACGCCGACACAGGCGAAGCTGCCATTTCAGCGTCTTGCCAATGCCATGACTGACCACTTCGACCTGCCGGTCTATTGGGATAATGGCGCATACTGTATTGCAAGTTTTGAAGCGCAACGGTCGGGTACTTCCAGCAAATGTCTATTCTACATCACGCTCGATTTCGGCATCGGCGGAGGAGCGGTGTACGAGAGCAGATTACTCCGTGGAGGCTTCAATCAGGCAGCAAATATAGGCGCGCTTCTTCCTGAGACCGGTCCGCGGCCGAATCTTGTCGATTTGGCTCATTACCTTGACGTGTCCCTGGAGGTCCTCAATGAACCGTATCTGACGGGACTGTTAAAACAAAATGACCGCAAGCTGGGTGATTGGATCTGCGAACGGGGAAGACTGCTTTCCTCACCTCTTGCCAGTGTCGTTCAACTGATCAATCCCGATACGATCATTCTGGGTGGGTTCTTTCCCCGGGAAATATTGGAATTGATGCTTGCGCAGATCGACCTCGGAATTCTTGACACCGAGGGACGTAAGCCCCTGACCAAACCTGATCTTCGTGTAGCCACATTGCTTGGATCTTCGGGATTGGCACAAGCATCTGCCCTGCTCCCCATTTCGGCCCGGCTTCTGGGACAACGTATGATTAGTGCATGCTAAACCGTCCTCTTCGCAAGCAGAGCGCGGCGCAGCCGTTAGCATCGGCGGATCGATTCAAAGCACGCAATGCCTCGACGACCGACCGCGCTTGCACTGAGGGGAAATGCCTAAACCGGGCACTTTTCTCAGTCGCTGGCTAACTCGTCAGAAAACGGGATTCGCTTATCCTTTCGAAAGAGGTGATGAATAGCGTTGTGCGGATATTACAGGCTTGCTTCGAACTATTGGCGCAAAGCCGCTGCAACATCATCAATGTCGCGCCGATGCTCAGCTGCTTCGAAGCTCTGCATCGGCGTGGATATAAATCGGACTTTATTCCTGGCTTTAGCCACCCAACACCCCTCAGAACCTTACCGTCAGATCAGCCTTGAGCGCATTGTTGCTGGCACTCTCGGAGAACTGCCCGCTATAGGTCAGGCCGAGCGTCGTCACGTTGCCAGAAATCCCTTTCGATGGGCTCAGCGTGAAGTCGAACCCCGCCTCGACAATGCCGGTATCCCGCGCGACGGCCAAGCCTTTGACGTCGAAGGGCTGGCCGCCGGCGAAGGCAAGCTTTGCGGCCGGCGTCACGTCACCAAAGGCATGGCTCCAGCCGAGGAGCCCCCGCGCCGTCAGGCTGACCCGGTCGCTCAGCGCAAACTCGCGCGATGCGCGAAGCCCAAGCGTCGTGGTGGTGAGATCGGTCGTTCCGCCCAGCCCGCTCAGGTTGCTGATCCCGCCGTTCTCCTGGAAGCCGCCGGTCTTCAGATGCACATAGCTTGCCGCGGCGAAGGGCTCGAAATCGGCATAGGCGGATCTCACCGCATAGCCGAGCTCGCCGAAAACCTGCACGCTCTTCGCATCATAGGAAGCGCTGTGGCGATTGACGAGATCGCCAAAGACCGCCGTGCGGTCCGCGTCGATCTCGTTCTGGCTGAGCGCCGTGCCGAGGCTCAAGCGCAGATTGTCCCACGCGGTGCCGCCATAAAGCCCGACAGAATAGCTATCCACCGAGGCTTTCGAAGTGCCGCTGTCGAGCGAGGTGTTGCCATAGCCGGCCAGCACACCCATGCGCCACGTCTCGGCCACCACGCCGTCGAGCCCGGTGACGAAGCCGCCGGTGTCGCGGCTGTAGCCCGCCGCATTACCGTCGCCTGCCGCATGCGCGAAAGCGCCATAGGCCTCGCCCCACAGGGCAGTCGTGGCTGGCGGCGGCGTTACCGCGTCGAAGGCGTCGCCAGTCTTCGTGCCTTGCGCCGGAGCAAATGCCAGCGGCGCAGTGGTTGCCTGCTCCTTGACGGTCACCCCATTGAAGGCCGCGCGCATGCGGTTCTGCGCCGCATTGCCGATCGCGCTTGCATCCCTGGCAAGCACGCCGGCCAGTGTCGGGGCAATGAGCCCTTCATTGATCGCCAAAGCGACAGCAGCGGGCATTTCCTTATTTTCGGCAACGACAATCATGTCATGCAGCGGATTGCCAAATCCGCTGTTGTCGATCCCGCCGAGCAGCGCCCGTTCGTTGTAGGTCGAACCAAGCGAGGCAAAGGCGACATCGTTGCGGCCAAGCGTGGCCTTGACGCTGATCGCGTCGTAGCCAAGGCTTGCGCCGATGAACACATAGCGTGGTTCGACCGCATCGAACATGCCGGTTACTCCGTCACCGGCGGTCAGAATCGTATAGGGACGGTCGCGCAACGCAACCAGATCAGAAGGCGACAGGGCTTTCCCTCCGGCTTCAGGTCTGATGCTGACAATGCCGCCGAGCAGATAGGCCTTGCCTTCTGCATCGATGCGGTCACTTCCTCCGCCGGCCACCTCAACCTCGTAGACACTGCCAGGTTTGAAGGTTGCATCTCCATCCACACGCAATATGCCGATCGAATGGCCTGGCGCAACCGCACCGCCAGCATTGGCGGAAAGCTCCGCAAGTTTACCAGTGCCGGCAAGCCTGCCGCCGGAATTGACAGCGACCCTGCCGCTCGAACCATCGAGGCTGGCGAGGCCACCATTCAGCACAAGATCGCCCGTCGTGCCGGTCCCGCTGACCCGCAGCTGCCCGCCTTTGTTGACGCTCACATTCGCCGCCGTCCCATCGACGGAAAACCGGCCCGTATCATTGACGAAGGCGTTCGAGATGATCGAAGCTTGCTCGGCAATGGCAAGCTCCCCGCCATCGATGATCGTATCGCCGCGATAGGTGTTCTTGCCAGCAAGCGTCAGCGAACCCAAACCGGATTTGGTGAGCCCGGCTTCGTAGGTTTTGGTCGAGAGATAGCCGGTGCGGGATTCGCTGGACAAATATTCGGACGCATTCTCGATCAATTCCGCCATACTTGGATCTGCACTAGCTATCGCCATCGCCAACGAACGCTCGTCCTTATAGGCGGAAAGGAAATTGGTGTAATCCGTTGCTGTACTAAAGGGGCCAGTCCAGTCAGGGTGCTGCTTCTCGTAGAGCGCAAGCAGAGCCGATGCCACCGGATCGGCTTCGGCAGAAGCCAGAGCGGCCCGCAGCTTTTGGCCTGAGAAACCCACCGGAAGGTTGGCCGCAATCGCGTCTTCCAGCAGTTTCTTGGCGGCGGGAGATACGTTCATGTAGCGCTCGGTCAGGCGGATGAAGGTCTCGGATTTTTGCGGATCTGGAGCTCCGGTCTCCCAACGCTTTTCGCCTTTGCGTTTGGCCCAGGCGGTGATCTCAGCCTTCTCCTCCTTTTGCCGCTGGTCGAGCGCCACCTGGCTGATGTCGTTAGACCAGGTGTCAGAAACCCCCGCACCCAGATTGGCGTTGAACCGCGACAGGAACTGGGCTGGACCGTTCATGGCTTTGGCAATATCGATGCGACCCCAACCAAACTTGGCGTCGGCACCCGCCTCGCCTATATCCGTTGCCGTGGTCAGCATGATCTGACGAATTTCGTTGTTGCCGAGGCCAGGAAAGCGCTGCATCAGCAAAGCCAGCGTCGCGGAAGCATGGGGCGTCGCGGACGATGTCCCGCCGGCACTAGCATAACCATCATCAAGACTTGTGCTTGTGGAGCCATCACCGGGAGCGGAAATACACCAGTATTTTGCTGCTCCGCATTTATTGCTATAGCCCAACTCTTCAGGAGCATTCAGATTGGCAACGGCGACCCAGTTCTTCTCAAGTTCTGGCCTGTAATGCGGCAATATCGGCGTAATTGCAGGATTGGCCGTTCGCTCATTATAGCCAGCGACAACCTGGATCACGCCGGCATTTGCAGCATCGGCCATCGCATCCAGATAGGAAGGCTTGGGCGCACGGGCATAAAACCCGTTGAGATAGTTCAAGCTGCCTGTAACTCCCGGTGATTGGCCCCAGCTATTACTGATGATGCGCACACCGGATTCGACCAGCGCCTCCTGCACAAGCTTGAAATACTCGTATGGCCTCGTCGCAAATTCGAGATCATGGCTGTCGTTGAGCCCGGTGCTGCCGATTACCAGATCCGCGCCATAGGCCAGGCCCATCATAGGAATTCCATTACGGGCAGCGCCAAGAAGCCCTGCCATTTTTGTGCCATGCCCATCCTTTGGATCGTCGCCGCGAATATCGAACGGTGTTCCGTCGGCATAGGCGCCGGTAAAGCTCAAGACCTTGATGTTCTTGTCCTTGAATTCAGGGTGGCTCACTTTCGTGCCGCTATCAAGGAGACCGATGGTAACGCCCTTGCCGGTGATACCTCGAGCAAATGCCGCTTCAGCATTGATGGCTGCAAAACCCCATGTTCCCTTGAATTCCGGATCGTCGCGCCAACTCTGCATAGCCGTATCGAGATTATCCGTTCGGCTGCCATCCGCGTTGAAATATTTCCCCAGCTCCTGCGCCACCGCGGGAACTGCAGTCATGGCCATGGCGATCGCAGCTGCTGACACAAACGAAAGCAGCTTGCACCGGGTGCGTTGGAATGATGGTGAGAACGGAGAACGGGCGGAATCCGCCCCTGAAAATGCATACATGAAAAGCGTCCTTTGAAAATATCGGGCAATATGAATTACAAAAATGGCTGGTACAGCCTTGCGGTTGTATACCGTTGTGTCAACTGCCTGAATTCGAGGCACGATTATTTAATATGCATGTTGCAAGAAAACACACACTTTCAAGTTGTTAGATAGATACCTTAATCGCTAAAGTTGCCCTGGTCGCACTTGGCAGTACGGCGTACTCGCCAGCATCGGTGCCCTGCGTGGTTCGACAAGCTAACCATGACAGAACTGCGTTGATTGCAGCAAGCCAGGCTCTGCAACGTTGACGGATAACATGCAGCCCACCAACCTTTCCTCATGGTGAGCTTCATCCTGAGCCTGTCGAAGAGCGAACCACGCACAGGGCAGCTGCAAATTACGGCAGGGTTTTCGTCAGATATTGGCTATCGCCGGCTGAGGCTGCCCAATATCCCGCGCACCAGAGCCCGCCCGAGCGAACTCCCGACTGATCGCACGACCGATTTCATTGCGGCTTCGGCGACCGTCTGGCGGGCGCGCGGCTGACCGCCGCGCGGGCCGGGCTTGCTCTCGCCTCCGAGAAAATCCGGCAGCTTCCACCCGCCGGTGCTGTCGGCGCTGGCTTCCTGCACCTCGGGCTCGGCCTTTGCCTGTTCCGCCTTCTTCTGCAAAAGCTCATAGGCGGATTCGCGGTCGACCATCTCGTCGTATATTCCGGCCACGGGACTGGCATTGATCAGGGTCTGGCGTTCGTCGCTGGTCAGGGGTCCGATGCGCCCCGCCGGCGGGCGGATCAATGTCCTCTGCACCATGGACGGCACGCCCTTGTCGGCGAGCGTCGATACCAGCGCCTCGCCCGTTGCAAGATTCGTGATGGCTTCGAACGTGTTGAATGCGGGATTGGCGCGGAATGTGTCGGCGGCGGTCTTCACCGCGTTCTGCTCCCGGGGCGTATAGGCCCGGAGCGCATGCTGCAGGCGGTTGCCGAGCTGCGCCAGCACCGTCTCCGGCACGTCAAGTGGATTCTGCGAAATAAAGAATACGCCGACGCCCTTGGAACGGATCAGGCGCACCACCTGTTCGACGCGGGTCAACAGCGCTTTCGGGGCTTCGTTGAAGAGCAGGTGCGCCTCGTCGAAGAAGAATACGAGGCGCGGCTTTTCCGGATCGCCGATTTCCGGCAATTCCTCGAACAGCTCGGATAGAAGCCAGAGCAGGAAGGTCGAATAAAGCCGCGGGTTCATCATCAGCTTGTCGGCGGCAAGCACGCTGACAAGGCCGCGGCCATTGGTGTCGGTGCGCATGATGTCGGCGATCTTCAATGCGGGTTCGCCAAAGAATTTGGTGCCGCCCTGCTGTTCCAGTACCAGCAGCGAACGCTGGATCGCACCGACCGATGGTTTGGTGACATTGCCGTAGCGCGCCGAAATTTCTTCGGCGCGCTCCGCGATGTTGACGAGAAGAGCCTGCAGGTCCTTCATGTCAAGCAAGAGCAGCCCCTCCTCATCCGCGATCTTGAACGCGATGTTGAGAACGCCTTCCTGGGCTTCGGTCAGGTTCATCAGGCGCGATAGAAGCAACGGGCCCATCTCGGAAACCGTGGCGCGGATCGGGTGCCCCTGCTCGCCGAAAATGTCCCAGAAGATGACCGGCGAAGCGGAAAGCTCATAAGGGTCGAGCTTGATGTCGGCAGCGCGCTTGACGAGGAAGTCCTTGTCTTCGCCCTTGGCTCCGATGCCAGACAGATCGCCCTTGATGTCGGCACAGAAAACCGGAACACCGGCTTTTGAGAATCCCTCAGCCAGAACTTGCAGAGTAACAGTCTTGCCCGTCCCGGTTGCGCCCGTCACCAGACCATGCCGGTTGCCGAATTTCAGCAGCAGAGATTCGGCCTGGTTGTAGGTGTCGTCGGGCTTGCGGCTTGCGCCAAGGAAAATACTGTCATCGGCCATGTCGTTCCATCCTCGTCACGAAGTCACTCACCAAGGGTATAACCAGCCAATTTCCGCGCGACAATGCCTCGGAATTTTATCACGTCGGATTATTGCAGACGTTGCGCCATTTCTGAAATGCGAACCGACTGGAAATCTGGTGCTCTTGCGCAGGATCATGCGTGCTTCGCGCGAGAAAGCGTCTTTTTGGCACTGAAATTTCGCCCTCCAGCTGTATTTTGATTGTAGGAGGTTGAGCGGTGATCCAGATTGACAACAGGACCTTGTGCGAAAGAAAATTCGCGCATATTACGTAAACGTAATTATATCAGACGGGAGATTGGACTTATGGACGAACTTATCGCGCGCATTTCCGCCAATGTCGGCACCGATCCGGAAACGGCTCGCAAGGCTGTCGGCCTCATCCTGGCGTTCCTGCAAAAAGAGGCTCCGGCCGACAAGGTTGACCAGTTGATCGCCGGCGTTCCCGGTGCGGAAGCGGCCATTGCCGAAGCCAACAATAGTGGTGGCGGTCTTTCCGGCCTGATGCCAGGCGTCATGGGCCTTGGTTCCAAGCTGATGGGCATTGGTCTCGGCATGGGCGAAATCACTGGCATCTCCAAGGAAACCATTGCTTTTGCTCGTGAAAAGGCTGGCAGCGGTCCGGTCGACGATGTGGTGAACTCGATCCCCGGCCTGAGCCAGTTCGTTTGAACCCGTTCCATCGGCAGACCCGAAGACGCGCGCTTTTCGGCGCGCGTTTTTGTTTTGCAGGCAGTTGGAAAAACCTGGTATCAAGCTGAATATTTTAGATAATTCGATCACCAGAGACATTATGAGCAGAGCGAAGGTTTTCCTGATGGCCAAGGGATTGGCTCTAGCCATTTCTTTCAGGTCCGGTTGATCGACACACCGCCATCCACTAGCAAGGCCGAGCCAGTGGTAAAACTCGACGCGTCGGACGCAAGGTAGAGCACTGACCTGGCGATTTCTTCAGGCATTGCCCGTCGCTTAAGTGCATGCAATCCCTCGACAAATGCCAGTTTCTCCGGCGTGTCGACCCAAGCCTCGGCGAGGCTCGTTGCGGTTCCGCCGGGCAATATGGCATTAACTCTGATCCCCTGCGGCCCGAGCTCTGCGGCAAGTGTCTTCATCAGGCCGATGACCCCTGCCTTGCTCGCGGCATAGGCCGCGGTACCCGGCATTCCCACCGTGTAGCCGACAAAGGTCGACGTGAAGATAAGCGAGCCGCCGCCGCGTCTTTGCAGCGCGGGGATCTGGTATTTAGCCCCGAGGAAAGCTCCCGTCAGATTGACGTTCAGGGCCTCTTGCCAGCCAGCAAGCGAAACGTCCGGCGTCGGTCCCATTTCCCCATTTGTGCCGGCATTATTGAAGGCGATGTCCAGACCGCCAAAAGTGCTTTCCGCCAGTTCAACCAATGACTTGGCATAGGCTTCGTCACGAACGTCGCCTGCCAGAGCGATAGCTTTCCCACCATCCCACTCGATGAGCGCCGCCAATTTGTCGAGCTCCTGCTGGCGTCGTGCTGCCAGGACAACATTGGCGCCTTCGCCGGCAAAAAGCCTTGCAGTCTCATAGCCGATTCCGGAACTCGCGCCGGTGACGATGGCCGTCTTTCCAATCAGTGTGTTCATTCTTTCGACCTTTCGAGGTTGGAGAGGCATCAGCCTTTCACGCCTCCGTCTCCCCAGCCACCCGAAACCTGATCGAACGAAGAATGTCCCGCTCCAGTAAGTTGAGCCAGCGGCGCTTTGCTTTATTGCGAAGCAGCATGGTTCCCCCTAAAGTCGCGAAAAGAATACCGTAACCGGGAGAAAGCATGGACGCGTCACTGCTCAAGGAAATTGAATTTGCGTCGATTGACCGGCAGGCCTGGGTTAAACTTGCGCAAAAAGCCCTTAAAGGCGCGGAATTCAATGAATCGCTCATTTCGAAGACAGACGACGATATCTCCGTCGAACCCCTTTATGAGCGGCGGCGCACGGCCCAGCTGACCCCGCGAAGAAATCCTCTGAAACCATGGCATGTCGTTCAGCGCATCGACGATCCGGACCCGGTACGGGCCAATAGGCAATTGTTGGAAGAACTGGAGAACGGAGCAACTGGGATCGCCCTGGTCTTCGAGGGCGCGCCCAATGCGTTCGGCTATGGACTTCCTTCCACACGCGAAGCGGTCGACAAGGTGCTCTACGGCGTTCATCTCGACATGGTGCATCTGCGCATGGACGTGCATCCGAAAAGCCGTGCCTGCGCCGATTGGTTCGTGGATTACATGCGCCCGCGTGACGTGAACCCGAGCACGCTTAGCTTTTCCCTGGGGATCGATCCCGCCGCCACGCTCGCCGGGACAGGCCGCTTGCGTATGAGCCTTGCCGCGCTCAAAGCCTCTCTGCCGCAGTCGTTGTCGGGCTTCTTTTCATCTGACCTGCCCGGAATCGTGCTGGAGGCGGACGGCCGTGTCTACCACAATGCCGGGGCGACGGAAGCGCAGGAACTCGGCGCCATGCTTTCCATCACCACGGGGCATTTCCGTTTGTTCGAAGAGGCCCGCCAGCCCATCGTCTATGCGGCTCCGCATATCGGCTTTGCTCTGTCGGTCGATCAGGATCAGCTCCTTTCGATGGCCAAGATCCGGGCTTTGCGGCGGCTGTGGGCGCGGTTACAAGAAGCCTGTGGCAGCATGCGTCCTTCGCAGGCAACCATTCACGCCGAGACTTCGTATCGGATGATGACGAAACTCGATCCCGAAACGAATATCCTGCGAACGACGATCGCCGGGTTTGCCGCTGCCACAGGCGGCGCAGATTCGCTAACCATACTGCCGCACACGATAGCCCATGGATTGCCGGATGCGCCCGCGCGGCGCCTTGCCCGCAACACCCAGCTAATCCTTGCTGACGAAAGCAACCTCGCTTTTGTTGCGGATCCTGCACGTGGGTCAGGTGCGATCGAAAGTCTGACGGAAAAGCTTTGTGAGGCCGCCTGGAGGGAATTCCAGACGCTGGAGCGCGACGGGGGCATCTTGCAAAGCCTCGTCGATGGCAAGTTTCAGGCCCGTATCGTGGAAGCACGCAGGAAGCGGTCGAAGGCGTTTCTCGCGGGCAAACGAACGATCATAGGCACCACGCTTTTTCCCGCGAAGCAGGAGCGCCCGGTCAAAGTACTCGATGCTCCCATCATGCCATTGCCGACGGACGGCGTCGTTCATTGCGAACCGCTGACCTTCCCGCGTCTCGACGAAACTTTGCAGGCTCCTGAATAAAATGAAGATTCCGGATTTCACCACGATCGATTGGCAAGAGCCGAAAACCGTCGCCCCCACGCCGGAAGGCACGGCATGGCGAACTCCAGAGGGTATCGACGTCGAACGCATGTATGATGAACCTGCGCTTGCAGGCTTGCCGCATCTGGACACTTATCCCGGTGCCGCGCCATTCATCCGCGGGCCCTACCCGACCATGTATGTGCAGCAGCCGTGGACGATCCGGCAGTATGCCGGATTCTCGACCGCCGAGGAATCCAATGCCTTTTACCGACGCAACCTTGGCGCGGGCCAGAAAGGCCTCTCCGTTGCCTTCGATCTCGCCACCCATCGCGGTTACGACAGTGATCATCCCCGTGTTGCAGGCGACGTCGGCATGGCTGGCGTTGCCATCGATTCGATCCTCGATATGCAGCAGCTATTCGACGGTATTCCGCTTGGCGAAATGACCGTCTCAATGACCATGAACGGCGCGGTGCTGCCAATCCTGGCGCTCTACATCGTTGCTGCCGAAGAACAGGGAGTGAGCCAGAATCAGCTCGCCGGAACCATTCAGAACGACATTCTGAAGGAGTTCATGGTTCGCAACACCTATATCTATCCGCCGCAGCCCTCGATGCGCATCGTTTCGGACATCTTTTCCTATACGTCGGAAAACATGCCGAAGTTCAACTCGATCTCGATCTCGGGTTACCACATGCAGGAAGCGGGCGCGACCGCTGATCTTGAACTTGCCTACACGATCGCCGATGGCATCGAATATGCACGGGCCGGCGTCGCGGCGGGTCAGGACATTGACAGTTTCGCACCGCGTCTTTCCTTCTTCTGGGCCATCGGCATGAATTTCTTCATGGAAGTGGCGAAGCTACGCGCGGCGCGCCTGCTCTGGGCGGTGCTGATGAAGAAGAACTTCAATCCCAAGGACGAACGTTCGCTCTCCTTGCGCACCCATTCGCAAACGTCCGGTTGGTCGCTGACAGCTCAGGATCCTCACAATAATATCGTTCGCACCATGATCGAGGCCATGGCTTCGACACAGGGGCATACTCAGTCGCTGCACACCAATTCCTTCGACGAGGCTCTGGCTCTCCCAACAGATCACTCGGCTCACATTGCCCGCAGTACGCAACTGGTATTGCAAAAAGAGTCCGGTACGACCCGCACCATAGATCCGTGGGGTGGTTCGTTTTACGTCGAGCGGCTTACGCATGACCTGGCTGCCCGTGCCCTCGCCCACATCGAGGAGATCGAAGCGCTGGGCGGCATGGCCAAGGCCATAGAACAGGGTATTCCAAAGATGCGGATTGAAGCCGCCGCCGCGCGAACCCAGGCACGCATAGACAGCGGGCAGCAACCCGTCATCGGCGTCAACTCTTACCGGCCATCCGAGGAAACGGAAGTGGACGTACTCAAGGTAGACAATGCCGAAGTGCGTGCGCGTCAGCTCTCCAAACTACAGCAGTTGAAGGGGACGCGCGATGTTGCCGCTGTGGATGCTGCTCTAGCCGCCCTGACGGGCGCCGCTGAAACCGGTTCGGGAAACCTTCTGGATTTTGCAATCAGAGCCGCGCGAGCCCGCGCGACGGTTGGCGAGATTTCTCTCGCCCTTGAAAAGGTTTACGGGCGGCATGTCGCTGAAATGCATACAATTTCCGGCGTCTATCGCAAGGAGGCCGGCAAGAGCGAGATCATCGATCGCGTGGAGGCCAAGGCGGCAACTTTTGAAAGACGCAACGGCGGGAAGCCCCGCATTCTTGTTGCCAAGATGGGTCAGGATGGTCATGACCGCGGTCAAAAGGTAATTGCCACTGCTTTTGGCGACCTCGGCTTTGATGTCATCGTCGGCGCAATGTTCCAGACCCCGGACGAAGTTGCGGAGCTCGCCGTTGAAAGCAATGTCAACATTATCGGCGTATCATCGCTGGCGGCGGGGCATCTGACCCTTGTACCGGAGCTTAAGCAGGCGCTGAGACGGCACGAACGCGACGATATACTCATCGTCGTTGGAGGTGTCATACCGCCACAGGATCATGAAGCTGTGCTGAAGGGCGGCGCCACTGCCATTTTCCCGCCCGGAACCGTGATCGGTGAAGCAGCCGAGAAACTGATCGATACCTTGCTGGATTCGCTTTGAAATGATTTATGTCTATACGCTGGAAGACGACTATCTCATGCCGAGTGCCGCTCTCCCGGGTGCTGCACTGCCCGCGAAGGCGGTCTGGATCGATCTCATAAATCCAACGCGCGAAGAAGATGACCAAGCCGAGGCTTGGACCAAGGCGGCCATACCAACGCACGAGGACATGATTGAAATCGAAGAGTCCAGTCGCTTCTACGCCGAGAACGGTGCGCAATATCTGACAGCTTCGATCCTGCACTCTACCGAGTTGAAACATCACGGCATCGCCCCGGTCTCTTTCATATTGACCGGGAAAATGCTCGTGACCGTGCGTTACACGGATCCCAAGGCGTTCACCCTGTTCATCGGTCGTGCGACCAAGCCGGGAAACGGTCTCATTACTCCTGGATGCGGCGGCATCAGCGTCCTCTTGGGCTTGATCGAGGCGGTGACCGACCGTATCGCAGACATTCTTGAAGGTGTAGCCGGCGAAATCGACGTTAATTCCCATGCGATTTTTCGGCGATCGGAAAACGACAAGCCGATGACAACCAAGAACTTCAGGGACAGTCTCAACAGTATCGGTATCCAGGGTGCGTTTCTGTCCAAGATTCGCGAGAGCATTGCGGGCGTCAGCCGACTCCTCGTCTACCTGGCGGCCATTCCGAACGAGAACCTCAACAAGAGGGATACGCGCGCTACGATCAAATCGCTGGAGCGAGACACCCAATCATTGAGCACCTATGTCGACTTCCTGTCCAACAAGGTGACCTTCCTGCTCGATACGGTCGTCGGACTGATTTCGATCGAGCAAAACGCCATCATCAAGATTTTCTCCGTCGCCGCTGTCGCTTTCATGCCGCCGACGCTGGTGGCATCCATCTACGGCATGAATTTTCATTTCATGCCGGAACTCGATGAAGTCTGGGGCTATCCTATGGCCATCGGCGTAATGGTCGCCTCGGCGGTAATCCCCCTGCTGATCTTCCGCAAAAAGGGCTGGTTGTGAGACCACGATCTCCAGCTTGTATGTGCCATACACTTACGTTATACCTCTCGTTATAACATCGGAGTTAGGGCCATGAATGTAACCGTGAGGAAAATCGGAAATTCGGAAGGGGTTATCCTCCCGAAGGATGTGCTTGAGAGGAACCATCTGAAGGCTGGAGATCAGCTGGAAGTCATTCAAACTGCCGACGGCATAATTTTGAAGCCTACTGACGATTCGTTCGAACGTCAGATGGAAGCCGCACGCAAAATGATGGACAAGTACAAGACCGTTTTTCAAAAGCTTGCTGAATGAGTTGGGAATTCCTTTCCCGCTTGTCAGTGGAAGCAATGCATGCGGAGCAGTTGCACCGTCATGGCGGGGCTCACGGTTTGAGAGACGAAAATGCCCTCGAATCGGCTTTGGCTCGCGCCGAAAACAAATCTAACGATGGCGATCCAGCAGCGCTAGCCGGAGCTTACATGTTTGGCTTGGCCAGAAACCATGCCTTTGTCGATGGAAACAAGCGTACGGCGCTCGCCGCAACCCTCGCCTTCCTCGTGATCAACGGCTATGTGCCGACTGCCGATCCCGGTACACTTTACACGTTTGTGATGAACGTCGCCGCTGGCGAAATTGACGAAACAGGCGCGGCAGCTTTCTTCCGCGATCATACCGAGCCCGTGTGAAAATGCCTTAATTGGACCGTTTGCACTTCGCTGCATGACTGACAATCAACTCAGGGCGCTGTGTTGATCGCCGTAATTTCCCACTCGTGATCATTCAGCACAAAACTATCACCAACGGATTTACCGAACATCGCCTTCGCCATGGGCGACACGTGCGAGATCTTGCCATGGCTGGCGTCCGCTTCGTCCTCTCCGACAATCGCCCAGGTTTGCGTCTTGTCGTCCTCATCGGCAATCGTGACTGTCATGCCGAACCGGACGACCTTGCTATGCGGATCGGGGCGGGAGATTTCGGCTGATTCCCTGCGGGCGTTCCAGTAGCGCAGATCGCGCGAAGCTCGCGCTATCGAATCGCGGTCAGCCTCCGCGTTACCTTTTGCCAACGCCTCGTGCGCGGCGGCAAGTTCGGCATCTATCAAAGCCAGACCCTTCTCGGTCACCAGATTCCTGTGCGGGCTTAGTGGGCGCTCGCCGAGATCGATCGAAGAGTTGCTGTCGTCTTCCTTCGTGAAAGCTCTGCTCATCGAACGAAGGTATGCCTTGCTAGGCCCTACAGCAAGTGCAATCCTCCGTCGCGCCTCTCATTGTCTTCCGCGGATAATTCCATGATCGACCGACGCATATTCCTGACTGGTCTGGCCGCGCTTGCCGGGACCGGCATTCTGCCACAAAGGACGGAAGCGCAGGCTTCGTCGGGAATGATCAACGCCGCCGAATTCGGCTTGAAACCGGGGGCCCCTGATGATCAGACGGTCGAGCTGAATGCCCTGCTGGTCAAGGCGAGCTCGTCGGGTCAGCAGATATTCCTGCCACCCGGCACCTACATTGTCTCCGGCGTCCAGGCTCCAGGTTATGTCAATCTCAGTGGCGTTCCCGGGAAGTCACGGCTTCTGTTCGGAGGCAGGTCAGCGTTGATGACGGCCAGCGGTTCCACCTATATCCAGCTCAGCGGTCTTGTCATCGACGGCGATGGGCGGCCTCTGGGCGAAAGTGTTCGGGGGCTGTTGGAAGCCAGCAACGTGCCTCGTCTTGCGCTGGACGATTGCCAGATTGTCGGCGCGCGCAGGAATGCCGTCGATCTGTTCAAATGCGGCGGACGCATCGAGCATTCGCGCATCTCCGGCGCCAGCGATGCGGCCATTTTTGCGGCGGACTCTACGGGACTTTCGATCAGCGGCAACGAGATCAACGATTGCGGCAATGGAGGCATCATCGTCCAGCGTTACGACCAGGGGCGGGACGGCACGATCATCAGCGGCAACCGCATTGGCGGGATCAGGGCGGATGCGGGCGGTACCGGCCAGAACGGCAACGCCATCAATGTCTTCCGCGCGAATAATGTAGTTGTTTCCAATAATATCATCAACGACAGCGCTTTTTCCGCCATCCGTGGCAATAGCGCCAGCAATCTCCAGGTTAGCGGCAACAACTGCACCGCGAGCGGCGAGACTGCGATTTATTCGGAGTTCGCCTTCGAGGGAGCAATCATAGCCAACAATCTCGTCGATGGCGCCGCCAACGGCATTTCCATGGTCAACTTCGACAATGGCGGGCGGCTTGGCACATGCAACGGGAACGTTGTCCGCAATCTGGCATCGAAAGGCCCCTATCCCGGCACGTTCGGCATCGGCATAAGCGCAGAAGCAGACATCTCGATTGCGGGCAACGTCGTCGAAAATGCTCCGCTTTACGGCATTCAGCTTGGCTGGGGCGCCTATATGCGCAATGTCATTGCAACAGGCAATATTGTCCGAACCTCGGGCGAAGGCATCTATGTCAGCGTCGTCCCGGGAGCGGGCTCGGCTATTATCTGCGATAACATCATCCAGGGTTCCCGCAATGGCGGCATCGTCGGCCATAGCTGGAGTGATATCACCGCGAGAGACCTGACCGCAAAGGGCGCACAGATCTATCCGAACCTTACCGTGGAACGGAATATCGTCAGTTGATGTCCGCGTCTGTCAGTGCCTCCGTCGGGCTAATCACACCGTAGGTAATTCCGTTCCAGTTGCGCATTTCGCGGTCGGCGAACCTATCGAGCTTCGACTCCAGCTCATCCTCGTTGCGATAAATGCGTGCCAGGACCGTGGCGATTATTGCCTCGGACCCCCGCGCGCTCCCGTCATCGCACTTGATTGCTATGCCGAGCCCGAGCTCCGGCAAGGCGCCGGCGTAGACCCCTTCAGCGCCACCCTTCACGAATATGCGCTTTGGAGCCATCTCCATTAGAAGCGTACAGGCGCGGTTGGTGCCGGCAACATAGAACGGTGCCGCCATTGCGGCTTCGAGAAGGCGCCGTGCCGCCGCGGCACGGCCCGGCTCGAGACCTGCTCCCGTCGCCATGCGGGCGAAACCATGTGCGAGGTTCCTCAAGGGAATGGCGTAAGTCGGGATAGAGCAACCATCGGTGCCGCAACGATCCAGCGCGTGTGGTGCGCCGGTGACGCTCTCCATCACATCGCGCACCAAATCCTGTTCGGGCGAGCCCAGGGCAGAATAGCCGCGCGTCTCCTTGCCCAGATGGCGGCAGGTGCACAGGAACCCTGCATGCTTGCCCGAGCAGTTATTGTGCAGCGGCGTCGGCTCCTGGCCGCTTCTGGCCAGCGCGATGAGCACAGGCTGTTGCGCTGGCCAATGCGTTCCGCATTCGAGCGCCGAAACATCCAGCCCGGCACGAGCCAGCATGTCAGCGGCCTTCGCCACGTGCTGCGGTTCGCCGGAATGCGAGGCGCAGGCCATGGCAAGTTCCTCATTCCCGAAGCCATAGGCATCCGCTGCACCGCTCTCCAGCAGCGGCAATGCCTGGATCGCCTTGATCGCGGAGCGTGGAAAGGTCGGCCGCTCGATGTCGCCGAGCGAAAAGACGATCTTGCCGTCGCCGTCGGTCACGATCACCGCGCCACGATGGCGGCTCTCGACCGTCTCGCCGCGAAAAACTTCAACCAGTACCGGATTGCTCATCGTGCCCCACATTCCCTGGGATGTTGACCTAAATCAGCCGGAATCCATGGTGTTATAAGGTGGTCCGTTCCCCTTTCCAATGGAGAAAGCCGCGTGCTCAAATTATTCCTTCGTCTGGTGCTCGTTGTTTTCATTGTCTTCATTCTTCCTTCTCTGGCCGCAATTGGTTGGTGGATGACCCAACATCATGAGGACAATTGGCGAAGCGCTGACTGGAGCTCCAGCGGTGTTATTCGTACCAAGCCAGAAATTAACGAGTCGGCGATCTACATTCTCGCCGCTCGAACCGGAGGTTTAAAAGGTGCTCTGTCTCTGCATTCGTGGTTGGTCATAAAGCGGGCTGGTACGACAAGCTATGACCGTTATGATGTTGTCGGCTGGGGAATACCGGTGCGCAAGAATGCCTATGATGCCGACGGGCGCTGGTATTCCAATAAGCCGTTTGTCGTGCGTGAATTTCATGGCGCCGAAGCGGAAACTTTAATTCCGAAGATCCAAGCTGTAATCGATGAATATCCTTACGGAAAGCCAGGTAACTACACGATCTGGCCAGGCCCAAACTCAAACAGTTTCGTTGCACATGTTCTCCGTTCCGTTCCCAAGATGGGAATCGTGCTGCCATCAAATGCAGTCGGGCGCGATTTTCCAACGGCTGGCAAGTTATTTGAAATTGACGACGATTGGCAGAACTTTCACGCTACGTTTTTCGGATATGCGGGCATTTCCGCCGGTTCTCGCAGCGGATTCGAGATCAATTTGCTGGGCTTGGTAGCGGGTGTGGATATTTTGAATCCGGGACTGAAGGTTCCCGGATTCGGCAGGATCGGCTTTTAGATCACTTGATACGCTCAAGCACGGACACGTAATTCGCCACAGCCGCGCCACCCATGTTGAATATCCCGGCGAGTTTGGCGTTTGGCACCTGTATGCCACCTGCTTCCCCCATCAATTGCATTGACGAAAGCACGTGCATTGAAACGCCGCTGGCGCCAATTGGATGACCCTTGGCCTTGAGGCCGCCAGAGGGGTTGACGGGCAAGCGTCCGCCCATTTCCGTCTGGCCCTCGAGTGCTATCTTGGCCCCCTCGCCGGGCTTTGCCAGTCCCATTGCCTCATACTCGATCAATTCGGCAATGGTGAAGCAGTCGTGCGTTTCGACGAATGACAGATCGTCTACGGTCACGCCCGCCTGATCGAGCGCACGCTTCCAGCCCTCCGAACAACCCTCGAACAGCAAAATGTCGCGCTTTGAAATTGGCAGGAAATCCTGCACGTGCGCGGCTCCGCGGAACGCGACGGCACGCTTCATCTTCAGGGCGGTTTGCGTATCGGTAAGAACCAGTGCCGCTGCGCCGTCGGAAACCAACGAGCAATCAGTCCGTTTCAGCGGCCCGGCGACGAAAGGGTTCTTCTCGCTCTCCTGGCGGCAGAAATCATAGCCAAGATCCTTGCGCATCTGCGCATAGGGATTGTTGACGCCGTTCCTGTGGTTCTTGGCGGCGATCATCGCGAGCGCATCGGACTGGTCGCCATGCTTCTGGAAATAGGCAGCCGCAATCTGGCCGAAAACACCAGCGAAACCGGCAGGAATCTCCCCCTCTTCCCGAAGATACGATGCTTTCAGCAGATTTTTGCCGATCTCGGGTCCCGGCGTCGACGTCATCTTTTCGACACCCACGACCAGCACCACCCTCGCGGCGCCTGCACGGATTGTCTTGATACCCTGATGCACGGCTGCCGATCCGGTCGCACAAGCGTTCTCCACCCGCGTGGCCGGCTTGAAGCGGAATGCATCGCTGGCCTGAAGAACCAGACTGGCGGTAAAATCCTGTGGTGAGAAACCGGCGTTGAAATGCCCGAGCACGATCTCATCAACATCGCCGGGGCCGATGCCCGCGTGATCGAGAGCACCGACAGCGGCCTTTACGATCAGGCTTTCAACGGTTTCCCCCTCAAGTTTCCCAAACGGCAAATGCGACCATCCGACGATACACGCTGTCATTTCCATTCCTCCAAAATCTCTCCGTTCACGTAGACACGAATCGCCGCCGCTTCAAGGCGAACCTTCATGTGCCGATTGTTTCATTCTGCGTCTGGTATCGACAGTCTGAAATATCGGTCGTCATGCGCTGCACAATGGCGTAACTGAAACAGCGAGCGCCATTGCCATATGGAAAATGCCATACAGACGAATTAGTCGCTGCCGGAGCCTGCATGAAGCCCAATATTCTCATCCTGATGGTCGATCAGCTGAACGGAACCCTATTTCCGAATGGTCCTGCGGATTTCATCCATGCACCCCACCTGAAAGCTCTGGCGCAGCGCTCGGCCCGCTTTGCCAATACCTACACCGCTTCGCCGCTCTGCGCTCCGGCCCGCGCTTCGCTCATGTCGGGACAACTCCCGTCGCGTACTCGCGTCTATGACAACGCCGCCGAGTTCGTGTCGGATATTCCGACATACGCACATCATCTTCGCCGCGCCGGCTACTATACCGGACTTTCCGGCAAGATGCATTTTGTCGGACCGGACCAACTGCACGGGCTTGAAGAGCGGCTGACCACGGATATCTATCCGGCGGATTTTGGCTGGACGCCCGATTACCGCAAGCCCGGCGAGCGCATCGACTGGTGGTATCACAATCTTGGGTCCGTCACCGGCGCAGGGGTGGCCGAGATCACCAACCAGATGGAATATGACGACGAGGTGGCGTTTCACGCCCGGCAGAAGCTCTATCAGTTGTCCCGCGAGGCGGACGATGCATCGCGGCGCCCGTGGTGCCTCACCGTCTCGTTCACCCACCCGCACGATCCGTATGTAGCGCGGCGGAAATATTGGGACCTTTATGAGGGTTCGCCTGCACTCGATCCGCAGATCGGCGCCATGGCGTTCGAGAACCACGACCCGCACTCGCAACGGCTTCTGGAGGCGTGCGAGCATACGGCTTTCGATATTACCGCCGAACAGGTGCGCCGGGCGCGCCGGGGCTATCTTGCAAACATCTCCTATATAGACGACAAGATCGGCGAAATCCTTGAAGTCCTGCAGGCGACGCGCATGCTCGACGACACGATCATCCTGTTCACGTCGGATCATGGCGACATGCTGGGCGAGCGCGGCCTGTGGTTCAAGATGAACTTTTTCGAAGGCTCGGCGCGTGTTCCATTGATGATCGCGGGCAAGGGCATCGATCCGCAACTGATCTCCCAGTCAGTTTCCACGCTCGACATAAATCCAACGCTCGGCGCCCTTGCCGGTATCGACATCGCCGAAATTCTTCCGTGGACGGACGGCGAAGACTTGACACCCCTCATGCAGGGCAAGGGGCGTCACTCGCCTGTTCTGATGGAATATGCGGCGGAAGGCTCCAGCGCCCCGCTCGTTTGCATCAGAGACGGCAAGTACAAGTTCGTGCATTGCGAGATCGATCCGCCGCAACTCTATGATCTTGAATCGGATCCGCGCGAATTGGCCAATCTCGCCAGCGACCCGGCGCACGCTGAACTGCTCGGCAATCTCATGGCAAAGGCCCGGCAGCGCTGGGATATGGCTCAGTTCGATACTGACGTGCGGGAAAGCCAGGCGCGGCGTTGGGTTGTCTACGAAGCGTTGCGGAATGGCTCCTACTATCCGTGGGACTATCAGCCGTTGCAGAAGGCATCGGAGCGCTACATGCGCAATCATATGGACCTGAACGTTTTGGAAGAGAATGCCCGCTATCCGCGTGGCGAGTGAGCAAGAAAAGCACTATGGAAGCAGATTTTGTCATCATCGGTTCTGGGTCTGCGGGGTCTGCCATGGCCTACCGCCTGTCGGAGGACGGCAAGCATTCGGTGATCGTCGTTGAATTCGGCGGTACCGATATCGGGCCGTTCATCCAGATGCCGGCTGCTCTCTCCTTCCCGATGAACATGAGTACCTATGACTGGGGCTTTACGTCTGAACCCGAACCGCATCTCGGCGGGCGCAGGCTGGTAACCCCGCGCGGCAAAGTCATAGGCGGATCATCCTCGATCAACGGCATGGTGTATGTGCGCGGACATGCGCACGACTTCGACCATTGGGCGGAAAGTGGCGCGGCCGGCTGGTCCTACGCGGATGTGCTGCCCTATTTCAAACGTATGGAGCATTCGCATGGCGGCGAAGCCGGATGGCGCGGCACCAACGGCCCTATGCATGTGCAGCGCGGGCGGAGGGACAATCCGTTGTTCCACGCCTTCGTCGATGCTGGCAAGCAAGCCGGCTTCGAAATCACCGAAGACTACAATGGCTCGAAGCAGGAAGGCTTTGGGGCCATGGAGCAGACGATCTATAAAGGACGTCGCTGGTCCACGGCCAATGCCTATCTTCGACCCGCGTTGAAGCGACAAAACGTGAATCTCGTCAATGGCTTCGCGCGGCGTATTGTCGTCGAGAATCAACGCGCCGTCGGTGTCGAAATCACGCGTCGCGGCAAGATGGAAACCATTCTGGCCCGCCGCGAGGTAATCGTGGCTGCGTCGTCCATCAACTCGCCCAAGCTCTTGATGCTGTCGGGCATTGGCCCGGCTGCTCACCTCAGAGAGCATGGAATCGAAGTCGTCGCCGACCGCGCCGGTGTCGGCCAGAACCTCCAGGACCACATGGAGGTCTATATCCAGCAGGAGAGCCTGAAGCCGATCACGCTGAACTCCAGGCTCGGGCTCATCTCCAAGGCAATGATCGGCGCGCAGTGGCTACTCTTCAAGACCGGACACGGCGCTACCAACCATTTCGAATCCGCGGCATTCGTCCGGTCGAAGCCAGGCGTCGATTATCCTGATATCCAGTATCATTTTCTCCCCGCGGCTATTCGCTACGATGGCAAGGCGGCGGTGAAGGGCCATGGCTTTCAGGCCCATGTCGGACCGATGCGCTCAAAGTCCCGCGGCAGCGTTACACTTCGCTCCGCCGATCCATTCGAAAAGCCCAGGATCGTTTTCAACTACATGTCACATCCGGACGACTGGACGGATTTTCGCCACGCCGTGCGCCTGACACGCGAGATATTCGGACAGGCAGCGCTCGATCCTTATCGCGGTCGCGAGATTTCGCCGGGTGACCATGTGCAGTCGGATGAAGAAATCGACGCCTTCATCCGCGAACACGCGGAAAGTGCCTTCCATCCCTGCGGCACCTGCAAGATGGGTTCGGCCAACGATCCGGCGGCGGTAGTGGACCCGCAGTGCCGGGTGATCGGCGTCGAGGGATTGCGCGTCGCCGACAGCTCGATCTTTCCGCGCGTCACAAACGGCAATCTCAACGCTCCTTCGATCATGACCGGGGAAAAAGCCGCCGACCATATTCTTGGGCGCGATCCCCTGCCTCGTTCCAACCAGGAGCCGTGGATCAATTCGCGGTGGCGGGAGAGTGACAGATGAATGGCGATGCTGCACTTCCGCTCGATATGAATTTGAACTCAGGAGAACTCCCATGCGCGCACAGCCCAAGGCATCACACTTCATCAATGGGCGCTTCGTCGAAGACAAGGAAGGCAAGCCGCTCGATGTGATCTATCCGGCAACGGGCGAGATCATTGCCAGGCTCTTTGGTGCAACGCCGGCGCTTGTCGAACAGGCCGTGCAGGCCGCAGCAGCTGCTCAACCGGCTTGGGCCGCGTTGAAACCCGTCGAGCGTGGCCGCATCCTGCGTCGCGCTGCCGATATCCTGCGTGCCCGAAATGCAGAGCTGGCCGAGCTTGAAACGCTCGATACGGGCAAGGCCATTCAGGAAACGCTCGTTGCCGACCCCGCCTCCGCCGCAGACGCGCTGGAATTCTATGGCGGCATCATTGCGGGGTTCAACGGTGAGATGATCGAGCTTGGCGGTTCCTATGCCTATACGCGCCGCGAAGCCTTGGGCGTATGTGTTGGCATTGGTGCATGGAACTACCCGATCCAGGGTGCGGGCTGGAAATCTGCCCCAGCGCTCGCAGCGGGCAACGCCATGATATTCAAGCCTTCCGAAAACACGCCGCTCTCCGCCCTTGCCCTTGCCGAGATCTACAAGGAAGCCGGTCTGCCCGATGGGCTTTTCAATGTCTTGCAGGGTTTTGGCGATGTCGGCTCGCAACTGGTCGATCATCCGCTGGTGGCCAAGGTTTCGCTCACAGGTTCGGTCCCTACGGGCAGGCGCGTTCTGGCACAGGCCGGGTCGCACATGAAGCACGCCACCATGGAGCTCGGCGGCAAGTCGCCGCTGATCATCTTCGATGATGCGGATGTGGAAAATGCCGTGGGCGGCGCGCTGCTGGGTAACTTTTATTCGACCGGCCAGGTTTGTTCCAATGGCACTCGGGTTTTCTTGCAAGGCGGCATAAAGGATCGGTTTCTCGACCGCCTGACGACGCGCACGAAAGCCATCCGACTTGGCGATCCCCTCGACCCCGATATCCATCTCGGTCCGCTGGTAAACGCGTCGCAGCGCGACAAGGTCGTGTCTTACATCGAAAAGGGCAAGGCCGAGGGCGCAACGCTGCATTTCGGCGGCGGCGTTCCAAAAATGCAAGGCTTCGAGGGCGGGTGTTTCGTTGAACCTACCATTTTCACCGACGTGACTGACGATATGGTCATCGCACGCGAGGAGATATTCGGCCCCGTTGTGGCCGTTCTCGACTTCCAGGACGAGCAGGAAGTGATTGCCCGCGCGAACGATACGGAGTTTGGCCTCTCGGCCGGCGTGTTTACCAAGGATTTGTCGCGCGCCCACCGCGTGATCGGCCAGCTCAAGGCCGGCACCTGCTGGATAAACACCTATAATCTCGCGCCGGTCGAAATGCCGTTTGGCGGCTTCAAGCAATCCGGCGTCGGCCGTGAAAACGGGCTGGCGGCGCTTTATCACTACAGCCAGATCAAGTCGGTCTATGTGGAGACGGGCGACGTGGAAAGTCCCTATTGATTCAGGCGGAGACGATATCCGTCAAAGGAAAGTCATCGCCCTTATATAATAGCGAGACATTGTGAGCCTTGGCGCATGCATAGGCAAAGCAATCGCCAAAGTTCAATCGAGCAGGATGGGCCACGGCACGTCCATAGTTTCGGCTGGCTTCAATCGCTATGCGATGCATGGCTGCGCCAATGGGAATTTCTGTAGCATCGATGGCTTCAATAAATCTTGCTACGTGGATTTGTGCCTGCTGGATAAAAGAAGGCAACGTTGGTAATTGATCTCCGTGTGCGCCAATGAATTTTTTTCGCGCCAATCCTATGACCGCCTCATATATTGACAATGATGAATAGATTACGGGGCTATTCGCTTGTTGGATTTTGGAAAGAAGGAATTCCGCATCCTCCTCATCCCCCAAAATGGCGACAATAGCCGAGGCATCCAGAAACATCAAAGACCATCCCAGCCTTCATCCATAAAGGCCTTCATATCGAAATTCGGATCGTCCGGTCCCATGGCTTTAACATCATCCTGAATCTTCCTTATGCGTTCACGCAAAGGTATGCTTTTGCGTGCGTTTTCGAGCTCGTGCTGCAATGCAATCTTGACGGCCGCCGTCTTGGTCGGCGCCTTTATCGCCTGCTGCACTCGTTTTGCCAACGCATCGACTTCGCTGTCTCTGATATAAAGCGACATGTTACGCTTCCCACGTCCATTTTCCGTATATTCGAATAGATGTAAGTGTATATTCCTACGAAAGCAAGGCAGCAGGGCCTACCGAGCCTCCTTGCCGACATAGTCGAGATATTGCGTCAGCGCGCTCACCAAATGATAGAAGATCGAGGCTGGCACATCTTCAGCCCTGGCGCGGCCGGTTTCGTCGATGAGATCGATCCACAGCCCCTTCGGCGCCGGCTCGATGTGCCAGCGGAAGAGGCGGCCGACGCGCGCCTCCACTTCCGGCTTCAGGTCGGGACCGCCATTGCCGTCAAGCGCCATTGCCGCCTTGACCGCTTCAGTCTGCGGCCAGCTTCGGGAGTTCGTGTCCAGCGGCAGGCCATGGCGGGATACGGCGCCATAGGCAAGGCCCGTCGCCCGGTTCAATCCATTGGCGATCGCTGATGAATAGAGCTTGCGGGCAAAGCGGATCACGTCCTTCTGCCCGGATGCGGCTGCGAAAGTGATCAGAAGCGAGGCCCATTCGAAATGGTGCCCCGGTTCGGTCCATTCTCCCTGCTCACCCGGTGCGCGTTCCCAGTCATTGCTGAAATACTCACCCAGCGTCCAGGTTTCCGCATCGAACATGTGGTGGCGGAAAAGATCGACGATGCGCGCCGCCCGCTGCAGGAAGTCGCGATTGCCGGTAACCGCGTGCCACGCAAGAAATGCCTCGAGCAGGTGCATATGCGGATTGGAGCGCCGCAGTCCTTTATCTTCCGGCGTTTCCAAAAATCCCGTCAGCCGGGCGTCAGCCAGATATTCGTCGATGAACGCGAATGTCTCGGTACCAAGCGCCAGCGCCTTCTTGTGACCAGCCTTATGAGCGTGAGCGAGCGCCAGCAGCACAAATGACTGATCGTAGGCGTCCTCGGTAGCATCAAGAACCCCACCCTCTGGACTGAACGTTCTGATCCAGCCACCGCGGTCCGTGCGCCCATTGGCACAAATAAACTCGAGTCCGTGGTCGATCAGCGCGTGTGCAGGTCCATCCCATCCCATTTCGTGTGCCACGGCAAAGGCGTAGATTTGCCGAGCCATGGTGCGCATTCGCTTGGGTTTGACGATCGGTGTTGCGTCAAAGGACATTACCTCGTGAAATCCGCCATGGCGCTCATCGACGCCGGCGGTAGACCACAGCGGCAAAGTTTCCTCGAAAAGCCAGTGGCGGACCCGGTTGCCATAGGCCCCAACGTGGGGAAGGCGATCCTGCGCGGGCGTGAATTTGGCCTCAAGGCGTCCAGTTTTTTCCAGTTGCTCGACAACCTTGCGAACATTCTGGCTTTCGCTGACCGGCGCAACGAATGTGGCGTCGGCGGTTGCAACCACGGCGGTGTCCCGAAGGCCCACTGCAGACAGCAACCGGCCATCACTGCGCAGGTAACTGTGCTCGCAATCGATTGCCACGACGTCGCCCACGATCACATTGCCGTTGCCATCGACCGAGCCGGCCTCCAGCAGCGATTGCCACGAGCCGAGATCATTCCAGCGGAATTTCGCCGGTACGAGAGCAATGTCCGAAGCTCGTTCCATAATTGCATAGTCGACCGAGATCGACGGGACCGCCTGGTAGAGATCATGGGGCAGATATGTGCCAGATATATTCGTATCGGCCTGATCCAGCGCGGCGACTGCACTTTCCCAGATGTCTGCGGCGTGCCTCTTGAACGCGTCGCGCATGACGCTGGCACGGAAAAGGAAAATACCTGCGTTCCAGAGGAAGTTCTCCGATTCGAGATATTGTTTTGCAATCTCTTCGCTGGGTTTCTCGACAAACCGCACGACGTCGCGAATGCCCTCGATCTCTGGCCCAACCTCAATATAGCCGTAGCCCGTTTCGGGCCGGTCCGGATGAATACCGAAGACGACAATCCGTCCGGCTTCGGCCGCTTTCACGCCGTTGTCTACAGTTTTCCAGAATTCCCGGTCCGTGGTGATCTCGTGATCTGACGGCACCACAAGCACAAGGTCATCGCCGTGTTCCCGGAGCGTCACCTCCGTGGCAATCACCACGGCCGACGCCGTATTGCGGCCCATCGGTTCGAGGATTGCTCGGCCACCGGCAAGGTCGATGCCTGCCAGATCCTGGCTGATGCGGTCTGCGTGGCGTTCAGAGGCCAGCAGATAGACAGGGACGGAAATACCGGACGATCGGGCCGCCATGCGCTTGACGGTGCGCTGCACCATTGAGCCGAGGCCAGAGAAATTGTGGAACTGTTTCGGGAAGTCCTCGCGTGACAATGGCCACAGCCGGGAGCCCACACCGCCGCTCATGACGAAGCTGATGATCTTGTGCTTTTCCGTCGCTATCAATTGCATTCCCGCGTTCCGAGCGTCCCCAATAAATGCTTTTCCAACCGATACAAGACTTTGGCCGCTGATTACAGTAGGCAAATCGGTTGTTTGGAGAGTGAACTCAACTTACCACTCGCACAATTGAGAATGTGCGCAGGAAACAGCTTGCGAGCGTGGGAACCGGACGTTATATACCCGCAATACTGGTCACGGAGTGTAGCGCAGCCTGGTAGCGCACGTCGTTCGGGACGACGGGGTCGGAGGTTCGAATCCTCTCACTCCGACCAGTCGTTGAAACAATGAAATCTCTGACATGCGCGAAAGATTTCTGTTCGACGGCGCTGAAGATGCCGCCGTTACCATCCTTCTTGCCCACGGGGCGGGCGCGCCAATGGATTCTGCATCGATGGAAGCCAGTACGAAGGCACTTGCCTCAGCAGGTTTTCGCGTTGCCCGTTTCGAATTTGGCTACATGGCGGAGCGCCGCATATCGGGTGCGCGCAAGCCTCCGCCCCGCGCCGAAACACTCCAACCCGAATATATTGCCGCGGTCACCGAATTAGGGGCAACTGGCTCGCTGATCATCGGCGGCAAGTCGATGGGCGGCCGGGTCGCCAGCATGATCGCGGATGATCTCTATTCATCTGGCGGGATTACCGGGCTTGTCTGCCTTGGTTATCCTTTTCACCCGCCGGGAAAGCCCGGGCAGCTCCGTACCAAACATCTTCTCGAGCTAAAGACACCGACCCTGATTTGCCAGGGAACGCGTGACGAGTTCGGCACAAGGGAGCAAATCACGAATTATCCGCTCTCCAGCAGCATTGAGTTTTTCTGGCTAGAGGATGGCGATCATGATCTGAAGCCGCGCAAGAACGTCTCCGGCTTCACCGCTGCCGATCACCTCAGATCGATGGCGGGCACAGTCGGGGCATGGGCAAAGCGCCTGCGAGCTTAAAAAAGAGCCGGGCTGAAGAGCCCGGCCTAATTGTGAAGGTCATAAACCTCCAGAGGGGAACAGCCAGCACGGAAATGGGAGGAGGACCGCGCTGACTGAGCTTGATGTAGTACCGGAATTACCGGATTTCAATGACCGGATTGACGCAGGCAAGGGATCGGTCCGGGCTTCCGAAGTAACCCGCCCGACCCTGTGAACAAGGAACGAACAGCCGTGTTGTGAGTTGACAGCTAAGCAGTACAAAAAGACAATCGAACGAGTCGCCGGCGATATTCGGCAACAAGGCTCCGGTACCGCGTGCGGGTTGCCCGCGAAAAATCGAGCCTTCCAATGAAGAGGGACTAGTGTGTCCATGAACAGTCACTACGCACTCATTTTGGCGATGCTCACGGCCGTCGCCTGGACCGGAACGCTTGTATATTTGTTCAAGAAATGGAGTCACGGCCAAAAGTGACCTTGGGCTCACGCAGCGTCGAAGCGGATCTGTCGGGAACCAACCTCATACCCTGGACGTTTGGCTGCATCGGGTAGGCGTTGAGCGAGATCGACCTGCATCCCGATAGAGGCCCAAGATTGTCCACCGGTTTCAACGGTGAGTAATCTGGGCCTCACTTGTGAAAGAAAGTACGTGCGCGCCTTAGGGCGCCCTGTCCTCGGCCGAAAACCAAGGCTCTGTTCGCTGACATTCCGGCGCGGGTCGTTTGTCCAGATCGGCGAAGGTCCCAAGAAAATTGCCGCAGCGGCTACAGATGATGGCACTTGAATCCGACAGGTTCCGCCGCACGGCGACCATCACCGCTGTGCATTTCGCACATTCAAATTCCGGATATGAAGAGTTTGCCATATACTCGTTTATTCCAATTTTATGGAAAATTGGATTCAGGAATTCGGGGTACGAAGGATTAAGCCGCAGCCTAGACCTCAGGGGCCCGGCCTATCAATATGATCGAAAAGCCCGAGAAACCGGGCATTGGGGGACAATCTCAGTCTGCCAGCCGCGGCACAGCCTGAATCAACGAGCGAGTAGTCTCCGACAGGGGGCTGACCAAAATGGCCTCTGTTCCGCCGCTTTCGACGATCCGCCCCTCGTCCATAACGATCATCCTGTCGGCAAAGGCCCGCACGACAGCAAGATCATGTGAGATAAAAAGGTAGGCGACGCCCCTCTCCTCCTGAAGATCGAGCAACAGGTTGAGAATTTGCGCGCGTACCGAAACGTCCAGCGCCGATACCGGTTCATCGAGTACGACGAGATCCGGACGGGTAAGGATAGCGCGAGCGATGGCAATGCGCTGGCGTTGTCCCCCCGAGAGTTCGAGCGGCAAACGCTGCCGGAATTCACTGCCGAGCCCAACGCGTTCGAGAATGGCATCAACGGCGGCGTCGAAATCTCTCGGTTCTGCAAGCGCGTGTATTCGCAGCGGATCTTCCAGGATGCGGCGAACGGTGGCACGCGGATTGAATGCCGCCAGCGCGTCCTGAAATATCATCTGGAACCGGGGCCGCAGACGCCGGAGGGACTCGCCGCCAAGCGCGGTAATATCCCTTCCTTGAAAGATGATTGAACCATTGTCAGGCTTCGCAAGCCGCATGATCAGCCTTGCCAGCGTGGTCTTGCCGGAACCGGAAGCGCCCACGACGGCAAGGGTCTCACCCTGCGCAATCGAGAAGGTGACGTCCTTCAGCCCCCCCGACCCGCGATCTCCAAACCGCCTGGCAAGATTCTTGACCTCCAGGACCGGCAACGCCACTGCGCCTTCTGTCATCGCAGTCCGCTCATGTCGATTTCAGCCATATCGACTTCAGCAAGCCGCTTCCTCCGCGGTGTTGCGAGCGAGACATGCGTGCTGATCAGCGCTTTGGTATAGGGATGCTCGGGTTGGCGTAGCACCTTTGTAGTCTCGCCGATTTCTACAAGTCTGCCTTTGTAAAGCACGGCAATCCGATCGGCGCGCTGCGATGCAAGCGCGATGTCGTGGGTGACGAACAGCAGCGTCAGCCCACTCTCCCGCACCAGTACATCAAGCAGATCGACGATATGCTGCTGCACGAGCGTGTCGAGCGCACTGGTGGGTTCATCGGCGATGAGCAGCGAGGGTCTGCCGGCCAAGGCAGCGGCAAGCGCGATGCGCTGCCTTTGACCCCCGGAGAATTCATGCGGATAGCTGTTGAGCCGGGACAACGCCTTGGGAATGCGGACCCGGTCGAGCAGTTCCACCGCCCTTACCCGCGCTGAGATCCAGCCGGTGCCCTGATGGGTCATGACCACTTCGGCGATCTGGTCGCCTACACTCATCACAGGATCGAGGCTGCCGTTCGGATCCTGAAACACGACGCCGATGTCCTTGCCCGGCCTTGGCTTCTGCGGGAGAGCTGGAAATTCGATCGCCCCCAGCGTCGTTGCCGATGTTGGCAAGAGACCCGCGATGGCCATGGCGAGCGTTGACTTGCCCGAGCCACTCTCGCCGATTAGCGCTAACCTGCCGCCTTTGGCCAGGTCGAGAGACACTCCCCTCAAGGCGGCAGTCCTGCCATAGCTGACATCCAGATTCCGGACATGGACGTAAGTATCTGTCATGGTTGCAATCTTTCCCTGTGCGACAGCCCTCGTCCGAGCAAATGAATGCCGAGCACCGTAACCACCAGCGCAATGCCCGGAACAATCGACAGATAAGGCGCGGAACGCAGGACGGTTCGTCCTTCGGCGATCATGCTTCCCCAGGTCACGCGGTTGGGATCGCCAAAACCAAGGAAAGACAGGGCAGCTTCAATCAGGATTGCAGCAGCGACCGAAATGGCGGCCAGCGATGCCGTGGGGCCAAAAGCATTGGGAAGTATCTCACGGAACGCAATTTCCAGCGGGCGCATGCCAAGCGTGCGGGCTGCCGCAACAAAGTCCCGCTCGCGCAGAGACAATACCTGCGCGCGTGTGACACGGGCGGCTTGGGTCCAGGTGCCGAGGCTGATGGCGAATATCAGCGTTGGAACACTTGGGCCGGTGGCGCTGATTGCTGCCAGGGCAAGCAGAAAGGCCGGCACGGTCTGAAACGCCTCCGTGATGCGCATCAATACCATATCGGCGATACCACCGAGGAAACCGGCGAGCGTGCCAACAATACTGCCGGCACTCAACGCAACAGCGGCCGAGAAGAGCGCAACCAGCAGTGTCGTTCGCGTGCCATGCAATAGCCCTGCAAGAACATCGCGGCCGAGCCTGTCCGTCCCAAGCATATGCGCTTCGGAAGAAAACGGCCGCAGCATGGGCTCGCCGGTAATCGCCAGCGGATCGCCTGGCGCGATTAACGGCGCCAGCAAAGCCATCAGCACAAGAGCGACCAGCAGAACGCAGCCTGCACGCCCTTCGAGGTTCAACTGCCGCCACCGTTTCATCGTCCCACCCGCACACGAGGATCAAGCTTTCCATAGGCAAGGTCCACCAGGAGATTGACTGTTATCACAGTGATAGCGCTGCACAGGATCACGCCAAGCAAGAGCGGCGTATCGCGGCGGGCCACCGCCTCCGCGGCCAGCCGGCCGAAGCCGGGTATTGCGAATACGCTTTCCACTACCACGCTGCCACCGAGCATCGCGGCTGCCTGCAATCCAAGCATTGTCACCACCGGAAGGACCGCGTTGCGCGCTACATGCCGCCACACGATACGGTTGCGGCTCAGGCCTCGCGCTTTCAATGCCTGTACGAAAGGATCGCGCCAGACCTCGTTCATCCGGTCGCGCATGAGCCTGAGATAGAGCGCGAGGTAGACCATGGCGAGCGAGGCGACCGGCAGGATCAGGTGCCTACCGATATCTCCCATGCGCGAGAACCCGGTCTTGCCTGACGCAATCGATTCAATTCCCCCGATCGGCAGCCAGCGCAGGTCGACGGCGAAGATCACGATGAGTACCAGACCAAGCCAGAAACCCGGCACGGCATAGAGCGCCAGCGATGTGGTTGACAGAAAGCGGTCGCGAAACGATCCGGGATTTGCTCCAGCAATCACTCCCAGAAGCGATCCGAGAAAGAACGCCAGCGCCGTGGCGACACCCATCAATAGCAGCGTAATCGGCAGGCGTTCCAGTATTACCGAAGCAACGCGCCGCTCGAAAGCGCTAGACCAGCCAAGATCGCCTTGTACCAGTGCCGACGCATAGGCCCTGAAGCGGTGAAGCGGTCCCTCGTCGAGTTGCCATTCCTGACGAAGTTGCGCCAACTGATCCGCATCCATGGCGCCGGATCGGGCGACGTAGGCATCCACCGCATCGCCGGGAGCCGCCTCGAGCAGGAGAAAGCTCCCGACCAGCACCACGGCGAGAACCGGAAGCGCAGTCACTATACGTCTCAGGAAGAAGGCAAGGAGAGGCGGCAAGGAGAACTCCGGTGGACGCGCTTACGGGTCGAGTCTAAAGGGACAGCTGGACAACCAGCAGTCAACTCCAATTGCATCACTCCCTCAACCAGACATCTGCCCAATTCGAAACGGCCCAGCGAGGATTGTTCGAGACATTCTGCACGCTGTCATGCGCTACGGAGATGAAGGAAAATTCAGCGACATTGATGAGCGGAAGGTCATCCGCCACCTTTCTCTGCAACTCCTTGTACAGGTCGGCGCGCTTGGCGGCATCGATCTCCGAGGCTGCATCCTTGATCAGCCTGTCCACTTCCGCATTGGCATAACCATACTGATTGGAAAATGGCACGCCCGCAGGAAGACCGCTTTCGAACAGGATCGTTGTCGAAATTGCCGGATCGGAGCGGTAGACCGGCGTCGCAACCGTGATGTCGAAATCGTGATCTGTGTAAACGGCCTTCAAGTGTGCCGGCGTGTCGTTGCTGACCACCCGCGCGTCGATACCAATCTTTGCGAGCGCCTGGCGAAGATAATCGCCGAACTGCTTTGTTTCGTTGAAGAAAGGTGCCGGGCGCAATTTCAGGGTGAAGCGATTTCCGTCGGCACCGCGCTTGTAGCCCGCCTCGTCCAGCAATGCTTCGGCCTTGGCCGGATCGAACGCGTATGTCGCGGTGTCCGGCTCGTAGAACGTCTTGTCATAAGCCGGGATCGGCCCAGTCGCAGATTTGGCATAGCCAAGGAAGATCGTCTTGACCACGAACGCATGATCGATCGAGTGAGCAAGAGCGCGACGCACTCTGACGTCTGCGAGTTCCTTGCGCCGATGGTTGATTTCGACGATGAGCTGATACGTCAGCGCTTCATAGCCGTTTGGATATACTTTCAGTCCAGGCACTTTGGAGATCCGCTCAAGATCGGCGAGCGGCACGGCGGAAAAAGCGGCGAGCTGGATTTCCCCGGCTTCCAGCGCATTGCCCGCCGCCGCGCGGTCCGGCAGGATTTGATAGACGATCTCATCGAGTAGCGGCGCGTCCTTCTGCCAATAGGCGTCGTTGCGCTTCAGCAGGTAGTATTCCCCCGGCTTGTACTCGCCGAATTTGAAAGGGCCGGTGCCGACCAACTTCTGGTTCGCCGGGTTCTTGGCAATGTCCGTGCCCTCGTAGAGGTGCTTCGGCAGGACCGAAGTTACCACCGGCAGCGCGTTTCGGATCAACTGGAATGGCGTCGGTTGTGAAAACTTGAAAACAGCCGTGTGGTCGTCCGGCGTTTCGACGCTTTCGAGATTCTTGAACACCACGCGTCCGAGGTTCTGCAGCTTCCTCCAGACTTCCAGCGCGGAGAATGCCACATCCGCCGAGGTGAATGGCTTGCCGTCATGCCAGGTCACGCCGTCGCGCAGCTTGAAGGTCGCGGTATGCCCGTCGGCCGATCCTTCCCAGGATATGGCAAGACGCGGTGCAAGCCCGTCGCTGCCCTCGTATGATTGTTCGGCCAGAGGCTCGATCACCTTGCTGGCGACGAAGAACACACCATTGGAGGCGACGATGGCGGGGTTGAGATTTGCCGGCTCGCTGTCCCCGGCCACGACCAGACGTCCACCTTTGACAGGTGCCGCAGCCAGCGCGCCCGCCCGATTGGGCAAGATCACCATCGCTCCGGCACTCGCGGTTGTTGCGAGAAAACTGCGCCTGTTCAACAAGATACGGGACATTGTTGCAAATCCTCTCAGTCGGCGGAAAAGGGTTCGGCCAGAATGGCGGTCAACGCGGCAATGAACTGCCGGGCAAAGTCCGGCTCTGCCGAAGCGCCCATGTGGCCGACGCGGAGCACCTTGCCCGTCGTCTCGCCGCGACCAAGCGAGACAAGAATGCCGTGATCGTGCAACAGGCGATCGCGCAGGGCGACGTCGCTGACGCCCTGCGGCACCTTGAAGACAGTCGCGGTGGGCGAGCAAAAGGCTTCCTGCTTGGGCCATAGGGGCAATCCAAGTTCAAACAGGCCCTTGCGCGTGATCGCCGCCGTCACCGCGTGGCGGGCCCACACGTTTTCGGGTCCCTCTTGTGCATGTCGGTCCAGCGCCGCGTCCAGCGCATAGATCTCGCTGACGGAAGGGGTGACGGGAAATGGCTTGCCGGGTTCCGATGCGTTCCTCCAGGCCAGAAGGCTGAGGAAAGAATTCCGCGGAGCGTCCGGGTTGGCTTGGATCTTGGCCCAGGCACGTTCGCTCAGGGCGATCAGGCTCAGACCGGGCGTGCTGCCAAGGCATTTCGACGGCGACGTGATGAAAATATCGGCGTGAGCCTCCTCGGGATGCACGCTCATCCCTCCGAAGGACGACACGGCATCGACGATCAGGCAGGCGCCATGTGACGCGACGATCGCACCTATTTCGTTCAGGGGATTCAGCGTGCCGCATGGCGTTTCGTGATGGCAGAGGGATACAACGGAGATGTCGGGCCGCCTCGCCAATGCCTCGCGCACGACCTGCGGATCGATAACATCATCATAAGGAACCGCTTGTTCGATGACCTCCTTGCCATAGCGGCCTGCCCAGGTGTCAAATTCTCTGCCGTAGGGCCCGGAAACGAGGTTCAGAACCACATCGTCGGCAGCGATCAGAGCCGCCGCAGCGGCTTCGATCCCGAGGATGGCCTCACCTTGCATGATGACCGGAGTGGTTTCGGTTCGAAGAGCCTTGCGCAGCTTTTCGGTAACTTCGGCATAAAAGGTCTGGAACGCGGGATGATAATCGTAAAGTACCGGCGACCCGAGCGCTTCAAGCACTTCCGGATAAGCAGGAACGGGACCGGTGGTGAGCATCAAAGGCGGAATGGCAAGCATGGTGCCGACCATATTCCCGGGAATTCCAGAAACCAAGAAAAACCGTTTTAAGATTCCATCCGGCCGGCAAATTCATTCAGCGTGGTTCGACAAGCTCACCATGAGGGATGCTGCGTTCGCAGGGAGAACTAATCCGCAACGTTGCCGATTGCTTGCAAACCAGCTCACCTCCCTTAAGGTCAGCTTGTCGAACCACGCACAGCAGCATTGCGCTTAATTTCACTCCAGCGGAATCACGTCGACCGATTGCTTGCCCTCTTGCGAGCCGCTCGTCTTCAAAATGCCAACGATGGGCGAAACGTCCGCATAGTCCCGACCGTAACCGATGGTGATGTGATCGTTCCCCGCCGCCATGTCGTTGGTGGGGTCGAACTCCTGCCATCCCGCCTCGCGTCCGCACCATGCGCGCACCCAGGCGTGCATGGCATCCGCTCCTTCCAGCCGCTCCTTGCCGGGTCGGGGAATCGTTCGCAGGAAACCGCTGACATAGCCTGCGGGAATGCCAAGCCCGCGGAGCCCGGCGATCATGATGTGGCTGAAATCCTGGCAAACACCGGCCTTCAGATCGAAAGCCTGACGCGCCTTGGTCCGCACGTCCGTCGCATCTCCATCATAGGTAAAATCCGCATGGATGCGCCGGTTGAGATCGTGGACCAGTTCCGTCACGGTTCGCGCATTCACGCGGCTTTGCGCGGCGTAGGCGGTTATGTCAGGGTCGATTGCTGCATGGGTGCTCGTGGCGAGGAAATGATGCGGCGCATCGGCGGCGACCGACCAGACGCTGCGAATCTCTTTCTGCAGACCGGCCAGATCAGGGGAAACATCCAGCATCGTCTGCGGTCGCGTGACATTCACACGGGCCGTCATGGTCACGTCGAGCGTCTCATGCGGGTTGCGATAGACGATCGAGGTCACGTTGGTTGAGAAGAAATCCGTGAACTCGGAGCGTTCCGCAGAAACCGGATCGACCGAAAGGCTCGATGCGATAATGCGTTGCACGCCGGGAATCGCCTGCGGCATGACGCGAATGTGGTGCCGCCCGCCCGCAGCGGACCGCTCGTAATCGTAGTGAAGATGAAGGCGAATATTGTAAAGCATGCAACCGTTTTCTGTTCTGCCGCAATGGAAGGCGCCGATCTATCGTCCCCTCAACGGGAGAAAACCGGCCCCGACTTCACGCGAAATAGGTGTCGGAGATCATATCGTAAAGATTTCCCATTTCGAAAGCGATCGTCTCGAGCTTTTCAGGCGTGAGTTCATGCGCCTCCATGATCGCGAGCTCCGTATGCAGACGCAGTACCTCCTTGGAAAACAATGGCATGTGGGTGTTGGCGTCGCGCGACGGGAGCAGGCTGAACTCTGTCTTGAGCGCATCGAGCTGAAAGATGATGGACCGCGGGTTGAGCGGATCGAGCGCCAAAAGGTCGAGCACACTCAAACGGCCCGAATAGACGCTGTACTGGCGCCTATGGGTCATGACGCTGTCGCCGATCTCCAGCAGCATCTCCAGCGAACCTTCCGCCGCATCATGCCGCGACAGCGTTGCCAATACGCGCGCCATCTGAATCCCACGCTCGAGCCGCCTGCCGATTTCGAGGAAGCGCCATCCTGTGAACCGATACATGTTCTCATGCACGAGCCCAGAAAACCCGGCGAGCTTGCGCAGGATGATCGTCATGGCGCGCGTTGCATCATCGCCAGGCGAAACTGCATCCGTGAAGCGGTGGATCGTCTTGGACAGGTCGCGCAATGCAAGCCAGCCGTCGGGCGAAAAACGGTCGCGGATACGGCCGGCGCTTAGCATCGCACCGTCGATGGAACGCTGCAGTCCCTTTGGAATCGCCGCATCGAGATTGACACCAAGCGGCTTTAAATAGGCACGCATCTCGTCGAGCAACGGAGTTTCCATATTCGCAGCTTCGGCATAGCGGGCATGGCAGGCGCGCAGAATACGGGCAGTTCCCTCGGCCCGTTCTATATAACGGCCCATCCACATCAGGTTTTCGGCGGCGCGACTCGGCAACGTTCCCGGGACATTGCGCCGGAATGTGTCGTCTTCGCGCGGCAGCAATGTATCCCTCGCTACAGGTCCGCTCGAGGTGATCCAGACATCGGCGGCCTGCCCGCCCCGCTGCATGGCAATGGCCGCCGTATCCATGGTGCGCCCGACGCGGGCAAACCCGCCCGGCATGAAGCTCCAGCCGTCCTTGTGGCGTGCCGCAAAGACGCGCAGCACGAAAGGCCGGGGTTCCAGCTTGCCGTCGACGTAAACCGGCGTGGTCGAGAGCTTGACTTTCTCCTGGCCGACCAGCCCGCGCCCGTCCTTCTCCAACCGCGCGAGAAGCGCCGCCCTCGCCCCGGCATCGAGCGTGGATCCAAGCACGGTGGCATCGACGTCCTCGAACGGCAGCCGTGTCGACAGCGCCGGGCCAACCATCATATGGTCGAGGCGATCCATGACGTACTTGCGCTCCTTGTCCTGACCACACCACCATGTGGCGATGCTCGGCAGCGCCAGTTCGCGATTGTGCAGCGCCTTCGAAATTGCGGGCAGAAAAGCCAAAAGCGCGCGCGTCTCGAGAATTCCCGAGCCAAGCGCATTGACCAGCGAGACCGATTGCTGGCGCAACGCGCTGACAATGCCCGGCGTGCCGATCCAGGAGTCCGGCTTCAGTTCCAGCGGGTCCATATAGGCAGCATCCATTCGCCGCCACAGAACGTCCACGGGCTTGAGGCCCGATACGGTCCGCACCATCGTCCTGCCCTTGCTGACGGTCAGGTCATCGCCCTCAAGAAGCATGAAGCCCAGATAGCGCGCGATATAGGCGTGCTCGAAATAAGTCTCGTTGTTGGGTCCAGGTGTCAGGATCGCGGCACGTCCCTGCGGATCTGTGACCAGGCCCTGCATGGCGTCGCGGAAATCCTTGAAGAAACCCGCAAGCCGATGAACATTCATGGCGTTGGAAACGTCGGACAATGCGCGCGTCGTCGCAACCCTGTTTTCGAGCGCGAATCCGGCTCCGGAGGCCGCTTGAGTGCGGTCACCCAGTACCCACCACTGGCCATTCGGCGCTCGCCCGAGCTCGAATGCGCAAAAATGCAGGAAATGGCCGCTAGCCGGTTTTACGCCTGCCAGCGGGTGCAGGAACTCCGGGTTGGAGGCAATCAGGTCTGGTGGCAATATCCCGTCGCGAACGAGTTTGGTCTCGCCATAGATATCCGCAACGATGTCTTCAAGAAGATCGGCGCGCTGGGTCAGGCCCTTGGTGATCGATTGCCAGTCCGCCTCATTGATCAGGATTGGGATATGGGCCAGCGGCCATTCGCGTTCCTGTGTGCCGTTCTCGTCATAGACGCGGTAGAACACGCCGGCGTCCAGCAGGTACTGGTTCGCCCGGGCAAAACGCGTCGCCAGCTTCTCGGGACCGATCTGGTCGAGGGTGTGAAGCAGAACCTCCCAGCCCGGACGCACTTTTCCGGACGGGTCGATCATCTCGTCGGCTACGCCTGCCAGCGGCGTATAGCTTGCAAGCAAGCCTGGGATGGAAAGTGGTTGAACTTTATTCACTTGTGACATTTCATTTATGTGGGATCTACATTAATTCTAGGCGAAACATTCGACGAGGATTAACGCTTCCTCGGAAAGATAAGCGGCTTCGGCAATACTAGCCCTGCCTCGGACGCCTCAAATCCAGCGTCAGCGGGAACTCGCCCGAAGGTTGCTCCCGCCTTAATTCATAGGCGCCAGCCGTGTGTCCGCGCGGCTCGAAACGCGTCAGGCGCCGCGCCTCGGCCTCGTTCGAATTCACGGGGAACGTATCATAGCTGCGGCCGCCCGGATGTGCGACGTGATAGACACAGCCGCCGATGGCGCGTCCCGACCATTGATCATAGATGTCGAAAACCAATGGCGTGTTGACCGGGATCATAGGATGCAAACCTGATCGCGGCTGCCACGCTTTATATCGGACGCCGGCGACGGCGGTACCCTGCGTATCGGTCATTTTCAGCGGAACTTCGCGGCCATTGCAGGCAACGCTGTGCCGGGCCGGATTGAACCCCTCCACCCTTACCTGCAGCCGCTCGACCGAACTGTCGACGAAGCGGACGGTTCCGCCTATCGCGCCCTGCTCGCCCATGACATGCCAAGGCTCCAGCGCCTGCCGGAGTTCGAGCTTGACGCCTTCATTTTCAATCTCGCCGCAGAACGGAAAGCGAAACTCCAGCTGCGCCTCAAACCATTCCGGGCGGAAGTCGAAGCCGTTCTGCCGCAAATCGGCCAGTACGTCCAGAAAGTCGTGCCAGACGAAGGCGGGCAGCATGAAGCGGTCATGCAGCGTGGTACCCCAGCGCACAAAGCTACCTTCAATGGGCTTGTTCCAGAACCGCGCGATGAGTGCCCGGACCAGCAGTTGCTGCGCGAGACTCATCCGCGCATTGGGTGGCATCTCGAAGCCGCGAAACTCGACAAGGCCCAGACGCCCTGTCGGGCCATCCGGCGAAAACAGCTTGTCGATGCAAATCTCGGAGCGGTGCGTATTGCCCGTTACGTCCACGAGCAGATTGCGGAACAGCCGGTCAACGAGCCAGGGCAGCGGCGGCGTGCCTTTGCCCGGCAGCGGAACCTGCGCCATGGCGATTTCCAGCTCGTAGAGACTGTCGTGGCGTGCCTCGTCGAAACGTGGCGCCTGGCTGGTCGGTCCGATGAACATGCCCGAAAAAAGATAGGATAGCGAAGGATGGCGCTGCCAGTGCACGACAAGGCTTTTCAAAAGATCGGGCCGGCGCAGGAATGGGCTGTTGTTCGGTGTCTCGCCGCCAACGACGACGTGATTGCCACCGCCGGTTCCCGTATGGCGGCCATCGATCATGAACTTGTCGGCGCCGAGACGCGTCTGCCGCGCTTCCTCGTAGATCGCAGTCGTCGTTTCGACGCATTCCCGCCAGTTCGATGCCGGATGGATGTTCACCTCGATGACACCGGGGTCAGGCGCAACGCGAATGACATTGATGCGAGAATCCTGCGGTGGACCATAACCTTCGATATGGACAGGAAGACCCAGTCTTGCTGCTGCCGCTTCCGCCGCGCCGACGAGTTCGAGATAATCTTCCAGCGCTTCGACCGGCGGCATGAATACGCTCAGCCGTCCGTTGCGCGGTTCAACCGAGATGGCTGTGCGCACCGCGCCGCCGATTTCACCGAGTTCCTGTTCAACCCGCTCCTGTTGATTGCCTTCGGCCGCCGTGAACGAGGCTACAGCCTGCGGTGCATCCCGCGCAGCTGCTGCTTCGGTCTCGACGCCTGCATCCGGCAGAGGACCCCGCTCAACAGATGGATCGACCTGAACGATGAAGGGATATTGCGAAGGCGGCACATGCGGCAAGGAACCGAGTGGCAGGCGATAGCCGACGGGACTATCGCCCGGCACCAGAAAAAGCTTGCCACGCCGTGTTGTCCATTTTTCGCTGCGCCAGCGCGGACCCGCAGCCGCCTGGCTGTTCCAGCGCTGCACGGGCAGGACAAAGCCCGTCGGCTCGGTTAGTCCCCGCTCGAAGACGCGTGCCATGCGGCTGCGCTCTTCCGGGTCCTTGAGCTTTGAATTGGATGGGTCGACATTGGCCGGGAGATTGCCTTCCTTGACGATCCACTCCGCGGGATCCTCATAGGCGGGAGCCACCATCTCGTGTTCGATGCCAAGCACCTCGGCCATGCCGGTGAGAAGCTTGCCTGCATCATCCGGCTCGATCCTGACCTCGCTGTTTTCGGTAGCAATCAGATCCGGATTGACCCAGATAGGCTTCCCATCCTTGCGCCAGTAGAGCGAGAAGGTCCAGCGCGGCAGGCTTTCTCCCGGATACCACTTCCCCTGCCCATAGTGCAGGAAACCACCCGGAGCGAAGCGTTCTCGCAGGCGGCGGATCAGCGTGTCGGCTTTCTCGCGCTTCGTCGGGCCGACAGCGTCCGTGTTCCACTCACCGGATTCGAAGTCGTCGATCGATACGAATGTCGGTTCGCCGCCCATTGTCAGGCGCACGTCGCGCTCGTTTAAAAGCGCATCGACCTTCTCACCGAGAGCGTCCAGTGCAGTCCACGATTCATCGGAGAACGGCTTGGTGATGCGCGGGTGTTCGGAGACACGGGTAACGCGCATGTCGAAGCCAAACTCGACATTTGCGGGTTCCGCCATGCCGGAGATGGGCGCAGCGTTGCGATAATGTGGTGTCGCGGCAAGCGGTACGTGACTTTCACCGGTCAAGAGACCTGACGTCGGGTCGAGACCTATCCATCCTGCACCCGGCAGATAAACTTCGCACCAGGCATGGAGATCGGTGAAATCCTGGCTGGTGCCGGCCGGTCCGTCCAGCGAAACAAGGTCGGGCTTCAACTGGATCAGATAGCCGGATACGAAGCGCGCGGCGAGCCCGAGGTGGCGAAGCGCCTGGACGAGCAGCCAGCTCGAATCGCGGCACGAGCCCGTGCGCACGCCAAGAGTAATTTCGGGCTCCTGCACGCCGGTTTCCATGCGGATGACATAGCCGACTTCGCGCTGGATACGCGCGTTGAGGTCTACCACGAAATTCACCGTATTGGTCGGCGTGCGATCGACTGTCGCGAGGAAGTTCGACAGAAGCGGGCCAATCGGCTCCGGCTTGAGATAGATCGACAGGTCGTCACTTATGTCTTCGGGATAGGCAAATGGCCACGTTTCGGCCACCGGCTCGACGAAGAAGTCGAACGGATTGTAGACAGTCATATCGGCAATAAGGTCGACTTCGATCTTCAATTCCGTGACGGGATCCGGAAAGACGAAGCGGGCAAGGAAATTGCCATAAGGGTCCTGCTGCAGATTGACGAAATGGTTAGCTGGACTGACCTTCAGTGAATGACTGAGTACCTTTGTGCGTGAATGAGGGGCAGGCTGCAGGCGGATCACTTGCGGCCCGAGCATGATCGGGCGGTCATATTTATAGTGGGTCAGGTGATAGACTGCTGCGTGGATTGCCATGTCGCCTCAAATTTTTTTGTGAAATGCTTGTCTTGAGGGACCGTAGCCTACTCCATGTCTTTGTTAAATGTCCTGTGCCAATAAATTTAGCACATCAGGCCCGTGCCGCATTAACGGGCTTGCAATTCGGGCTCCATGAGACCCAGACCAAGCTCCATGTATGGTTATGCTGAAGGTCGTCTCCAGAACGCGATCACTCTCCGGCCAGCAGTGGTTTCGCGCTCAATCACCGGACCAAATCACATCACTTCCAAGACGTGTGGTTTGATTTGCGCTACGCACCTCGTGGTCGCGGAGCCATTGGCATCGAAGACGTGGATGTCCTGCGCGCGGGCGGTAAAGCGGATTGTGTCGCCCCTTGCGTAGGAGCCGCTGCCGTCAACCTTGATCAGGTATTTTCGCTCGGAGGCCTTCATATCGACATAGAGAATTTGCACTTCTCCGAGGTGCTCTACGAAATCGATGATACCTGTAAACACCGGGCCATCCGTTGTTGCATCAGCGATCCGGGTATTCTCAGGACGAACACCGATGCTGATCCGGTCTCCAGCGGAAATGCCATCGGGCAGTTGCCCAAAATCAAGAGCGACACCGCAATCCAATGAGCATTTTGCTGCGCCGTTCGCCTCCCTTTCCACCTTGCCGTCCAGTATGTTCATCGATGGGGATCCTATGAACTGGGCGACAAAAAGGTTGGCCGGGTTCTTGTAGAGTTCGATGGGCGTTCCAACCTGCTCGATATATCCGTCCTTGAATACAACAATGCGATCGGCCAGCGTCATGGCTTCGACCTGATCATGGGTCACGTAGATCATCGTCACCTCGGGCATGCTTTGCTTCAGCTTTGCAATCTCGATCCGAGTGGCAACCCGCAAGGCGGCATCAAGGTTGGACAATGGTTCGTCAAACAGAAAGACGCGCGGATCGCGAACGATTGCGCGGCCAATAGCAACCCGCTGCCTTTGTCCCCCGGAGAGCGCCTTTGGCAACCTTTGCAAATAGTTCTCCAATTGCAGAATTGCCGCCGCATTGCGCACCCGTTTGTCGATTTCAGCCTTCGACAAGCCGGCTATTCGCAACCCAAACGCCATGTTTTCAAAAACCGTCATGTGCGGATAGAGAGCATATGACTGGAACACCATGGAGATGCCGCGCTTGGACGGCGCCACATTATTGATACGCTCGCCGTCAATGATCAGATCGCCTGACGTGATGGTTTCCAAACCCGCAATAGAGCGGAGCAGTGTGGATTTCCCGCAGCCCGAAGGGCCGACAAAGACGATGAATTCACCCGATCGTATGTCGAGGTCTATCCCGTGGAGAACCTCGAGGTTCGCGTAGGATTTGCGTATGCTTCTCAGTGACAAGTCGGCCATGGTTCCGTTCCTATAATTGCTTTCAACCGCGCGACGTTCAGGGAGCCAGGCTGGCCAGGAACCGCGTAATGAAGTCTGGCTTTCGGTTGATGATTTCTGCATCGTTCTTGCGTCGAATGGCCCGGCGGACAATTTTGGCGCCCACATAGCGCAAGGGCTCCGGGGGCAGCTTCGTGCGACGCTCGATGCCGACAAGTCCGCACCTGCTCCATCTGTCATCCTTTGCCAGCACAAGGCTCGCCATGATGCGTCCGGCGACAGGCGCCTGGGCAATTCCCGTACCGTTGAACCCTACAGCGTAGAAAATGTTCGGCTCGTTTCTCAAATGGCCGAAAACCGGAAGATGCTCAGCCGTGCAGTCGATCGGCCCGCTCCAATCGTAATGGACCGGGATTTTCTTGAGCTGAGGATATACCCGATGCAGCTCACGAATATTGTCGAGACCATTGTCTCCACTGCGGTTGAAGCTTGAATCTATGCGGTCCCGATAGGAGATGCCGCCCGTCCCCCGACCGAAGATGACCTGACCTGACGGTGTGCGCTGATAGTACAGTACATGCTGCTGTGCATCGCAGATGGATGCGCCGCCAACCCAGCCGATCTCGTTCAGTATGTCGGCGGCGGGTGCCGTAGCGATGACCTGACTGCTGACCACATAGAGATAGGGGTGCAATTCCGGTATGGCCGAAAGCCATGCATTGGCGGCGAGAACGACCTTGTTGGCGGACAATGTGCCTTGGGCTGTCCGCAACCTGGCTGTCTGCCCCGGGGTAATTTCGAGAACGGGGCTGCGTTCATGGATCACAACCCCTTTTGAAAGTGCGAGTTGACGCAGACCTACCGCAAGCTTGGCGGGCTGGACGGTACCTGCTCTGTCCTCGATGATACCGGTATAGGATGCTGATGACCCTGTGCGCTGCAGAATGTCCGCGCTATCAAGCTTCCGAAAATGCCCCTCGCCCAATGACCGGCAAAGGTCGTAGGCTTTCGACCAGGCTCCCTCCTGAGCAGTCGAGCTTGCGGTCCACAACCAGCCATCGAGCCGCAAATCCATGTCGATAATGCCGGTATCCTGCAGGGACTTGAGTTCCTCGATGGCGTCGGCCGTGGCGCGGCATAGCATCAGTGCATCATCTTTACCCACCAGATCCCGCATCATATCGATCTCTGCGAACCAGCTATGGACCTGACCTCCGTTTCGGCCTGAAGCACCGGAACCGCAAAAATCGGCTTCAAGAATTGTTATGCGCGCGTCCGGGGTTTGCTCCTTTATGCGCAGTGCCGTCCAGAGCCCAGCGTAACCTCCGCCGACGATTGCGACGTCGCACGCCTGGGTTCCTTGAAGAGGAGGAGTAACGGCATCCGCGCCTATACTCTGCAGCCAAAAAGAGCGGTCTCCTTGTGCTGCCACAACAGGTGGTCTCATTTTGATGCTATTCATGCTCAAGCCCTTTGCGCCGTGCGGATGACGCTGTCGTATTTTTCCAGAAGCCATTGCGGAATTGGCAGGATCTCTTGCGGGAACCCGCCAAGATGCGTGCATGTCTCCGACGCTCGCATGGCCGAGCGATGCAGTGAGGCTGCCTCGGCTTGTCCTTCAACAAAACGCGACGCGAGAAATGTCGCGATAAAGCTGTCACCCGCACCGCATGTGTCGACGACGGCTACCGGCACCGAGCCCGCGGAAAATAACTCGCTGCCATTGTCATAGAACGAACCGCGCTTGCCGCAGGTAATCACCACCTGCTGCGCACCTGCCCGCTTGAAGGTTTGGACCAGCGGTTCGACCGGTTCCGCCGGATCGTCAGGCCCGGATGCAAAAACGAGCGGAACGTCGTCGAGGGGCAAGTCAAGATGCCGTGTCGAGAGGTCGACGCTGAATCTCACGCCGTCCGCCACGAGCTTGCGCACCAGATTTTCGTTTGAATTCGTACCGAGATGAACCCAATCCGCACTGAGAAGTTCGTCGTAGTATTCGCTTCTTGGATAGAAGTTCGCGCCGACACCGAGCGACTCGAGCAGGAAACGCCGCTCACCCGCGTCATCCGCCAGCAATGTCACCGCTGAACTGCCGTCGGCTATCTCCACGTCGCTTCGCTCCAGGCCCGCATGCTCGATCGCCTCAAGCATGATCTGCGCTTCCTCATCACGCCCCAAGGCACCGAAATAACGGGCATTGTAACCCTGTCGCTTCCACTGGACCGCAACATTGAGGGCATTTCCTCCGACCGTGACAAATCCTTTGGTCAGATAGGCATCAAGACAATTATCGCCGACAGCGATCAGGGTGGGACTAGCGCTCATTATTGGTCCGCACGATCGAGAAGAGGGGCAATTGCTTTCAAGGAGCGTTGCCAGGCTGGAACGGGATCGAGTGCATATGAGCCATTGCCAAAGGGCTCGAACGTCAGTGTCCCCGCAAAGGAACTCGCATCGAGTTGGGCCAGATAGTCGTGCAGAGGCAGGTTGCCGTCGCCCCAGACCAGATGACCTGCCGGCGTCCCGTCGACAATGTGTACATGGGTAAGGCGCTTGCCGAACCTGTCGATATAAGCAGCGACATCGTCCTTCGCCGTTGCCATCGCAACCAGATCGAGGACCACGTCGATATTGTCGGCGTCGATCTCACGCCAGAAGGTCGAGAGTTCATCGGCGTTGTTGACGATGTTGCTTTCGGTGCGCTGCAAGGGTTCGAGAAGACAGGATATTCCAAGGCGCTTGGCGTGAGCGGCGATCTTGCTGACGGACTCAATCGAATTGGCCCATGCATGCTCACGGCTCTCGCATTCAAAACCGCGACCAGGCGTGAGAAACAGATATTTTGCCTGCAGTTCCGCACAGATTTCCGCGGCTCGGAGGAAGCGCTCTACGCTCTCCTCGCGATAGGCCCTGTCACCCGAGGCAATGTTGATGGGATAGAGCACCTGCTCCGGCGTGAAGCAATGAACCGTCAGCTGATTGTCTTCGAGAATGGATCTTACCTCCAAGAGGCGCGACCGGCTGTCGTGGAAGAGATCGAGATGAGGCGCAATTCCCCAAAGTTCCATTCGCTTGAAGCCCATGTGGTGAATCTGCTCCGCCACCCATCGAAACGGATGGTGCTGAAAAGAGAAATTCGCTCCGATAAGCTGTTCATGTCTTAACATTCCGGCTGCTCCATTATTTCCCGATGCCTTCGGCGAGGCCTCGAATGAAGAAGCGTTGCGCGGCAAAAAATACGATGACGATGGGAAGTGCCGACAAGGTCATAGCGGCAAAAACCACGGCGTAGTTTGTTCCGTGTTTCGACATGATCGATGTCAGGCCGACAGGCAGTGTCTGAAGATCGGCACCGCTCGTGAATATCATCGCGAAGAGATATTCGTTCCATGCAAACAGAACGTGCAGAATGACACAGGACACCAGTATCGGCTTGCACAGCGGCAAGATCACGCGCCAGAATATCTGTCCTTCGCTCGCACCATCCATGACGGCTGCCTCGTCGAGATCACGTGGCAGGCCGAGCATATAGGCGCGGATGAGAAAGGTCGTGAATGGTATGCGGAAGGCAGTATAAAGGATGATCAGTGCCCAATAGGTATTATAGAGGCCCAGATCCTGCATCATGCGCACAAGCGGAATGACGGCCACCGTCGGGCTCAGCATGAGGCCGCCGAGCACGATGCCGACGAAATACGGCTTTCCCGGAAGCTTCGAGCGCGTCAGGCCATAGGCAGTCCAGGCGCTGATCAGCACCGTGCAGACCGCCGACCCAAGAGTGACGATTATGCTCGTTGCAATGTAATTGCGTATGCCCTGGTTCCACGCGGATATGTAGTTGCCAAGCGTGAAGTTCGTCGGGAGCGCGAAAGGATTTCCGAAAATCTCCGAGTTGCTCTTGAAGCCGTTCAGCGCCATCCAGATAAGAGGATAAATGACGACGACGCCGAGACTGACAAGAAAGGTGACGAGGCAGGCTTTCGCCAGCACCTGAACAAAATCGGTGCGCTCCGTCTCGAGGGATCTAAGGTCAACGCTCATAGATGAACCCTCCGCCGCTTCGTGTACCAAAGCTGTCCGAAGCCGGTCAGCAGAGTTATGACAAAAATGAGGGATGCAACGGCCGCGCCATAACCGAAGTCATTCTCGATGAAGCCCTGTTGATACAGCCATGTTCCCAGTACCTGGCTGCTATTGTTGGGCCCGCCAGCCGTCATGACCATGACTTCGTTGAAGACCTGGAAGGCGCCGGTAATCGTGACGATCACCATAAGCGCCGTCATTTCTCGGGTAAGAGGCATGGTGATGCTCCACAGCCGGCGCCAGGTGCCTGCTCCGTCCATGATCGCTGCATCGTATAGTTCCCGCGGTATTTTCTGGATCGCAATCCCGAACAGCAGCGTCGAATAGCCGAAACCCTGCCATTGGCTCATGGCTATGATCGCATAGATCGCCGTTTGCTCTTCGCCCAGCCACGCACGTGACCAGTTCTCCAATCCAATTTGCGTAAGAGCCGAGTCGAGCAGACCGATGTCCGGCTGATAGATGAAATAGAACAAAAGGCCCGTGACGGTGATCGAAATCGCAGAGGGTATGAAGTAGACGGCCCTCCAGAACCGACGCCATTTTTCGTTGTCTAGCCCCTCGATTATCGCTGCCAGTACGAATGCTCCGAACACCTGGAATATGATCGATATGACGGCATAAAGCGTATTATTGAGCATCGCCGTCCAGACGATCGGGTCGTCCTGCAGACGCCGGTAATTGTCCAGACCGATGAATGCCGTCTCGCCGGTGAAAATATCCTGGCTCTTGGTGCTTACCACGAAATTATCGATGATCGGATAATAGACGAACCAAAGGATGAGCACGAAGGCTATGAATACCCAGCGCAACGACAGCAACGTCGCCAGCATGCCCGCGTGATCCGGATCGGCCTTACCTCGCAAGGTGAAGCCGGCCTTTGCGGCTTCACCCTTATAGTCCTGCTTCATGACAGTCATTGCCTGGCAGCTTTCTTACTTTGAAGAGGCCGCAGCTTTCTTCACCTGTTCCATGACCTGCTCGGGAGTCTGCGAGCCGCCAATGAGTGCCTGCAGACCCGAAAGCCAAGCAGCCGCCACCCGCGGTGGATTGGCGGTATCCAGCCATGGCATCAGATACGAAGAGTCGGCGATGATCTTCAGGCCGCCAACGACCGCCGGGTTCATCGTGTCCGCAGAATAGCCCCCGACTGTCGCACTTGGCTGACCGTAGGGCGGAGCCGAAAGGATTTTGCCGTTTTCAGCCGAAGTGGCGAACTTCATGAAATCGATGGCGAGCGGAATGTTCTTGGATGCGGCATTGATCATGTATCCTTCCGGCGCGCCTTCGATCGACTTCACGTCGCCTTTGGCATCCTTCGGAGCTGGCAATTTGAAGTAGCCGAAATCCTCTCTCTTCAAAGCACCATCAGCAGTACTCTGATCGAATTCGATGATTTCCTGATAGTACATCGCAGACTTGGCATTGCTGAATTGCTGCAACGCCGATGCATATGACGAGCCATTTGTCCCTGCTCCGTCCGAGCATTCGTCGATCAGCTGCTTGAATTGCGTCAGACTGACGATATAGCCCGGGTCGGTATAATCGGCTGTGGCTGGTTTGAAGTCCTTCTCGAGAGTCGCCTGTGGCACGTTATAGGCCAGAAGCTGCCCCGCATAATGGACGGCCGGCCAGCCTTCCTTGTTGCCGAACGAAATCGGCGTGACGCCTGACTTGCGCAAGGTTGCGCAGGCGCTGAGCAATTCATCGAAACTCTTCGGCTCCGAAACCCCTGCCTTTTCGAAGAGCGGCTTGCTATAGCCCATGAACTTGGCGTCAAGGTATAGTGGAATGCCAAAGAGCTTGCCATTGTACTGGAAGGCGGAAACCGCGGCCGTCGCGAGTTCCTTGCCCCATGCGGTGTTCGGACCGATCACCTCTGTCAGGTCGACAGCGCGATTGCCACGCACGAAGTTTTCGCCCCAGCTCCCAGTCCACGTGAAGTAAATGTCTGGCAGGGAATTGGAAGCCACAAGCGCCTTTGTCTTGCCCTTCACACTGTCGTCGCTCTCCTGGATGAGCTCGACTTTTACTCCCGGGTGCAGCTTTTCATATTCCTTCGCCACATTCACGAAAAACGGGGAAAGTTGCTGTAGACCGAACTTGGTCAAAATGCTGACAGTCCCCGAATATTCGACTTTTGCATCGGGATCCGCAACAACCGGATCCTTTGCCCATGCGGCGCTGGCGCCCCCGGCAATCAGCCCGGCTGCCACGAAAGAAGCCAGACTTGTGGTGCTCAAAAACGTGTTGCTTTTCATTTCGCAGTTCCTCTCTTTGGTCTTTCGTTTTCTTTGATTGCATGTGCGATCCCCGATCCGGGATTGCCGGATCGGGAACAGCTCAATATTCGACGCGCTTGTAATAGCGGCGCGTCGTGAGTGGATGGTCGCGCAGGACTTCCAGGTGGGCGCTCAAGCGCTCCAGCATGGTGGCAAGTATGACGGGAGAGATCAGCTTGCGCGTCTGGTCGGAGACGCCTGGCAGCTGCACTGAGGCTGCATCCAGAACACGCACCTTGTCCGTGTAGCGTTTTGCGAAGTTTTCGACGCGGTCGGCCAACGGGCGGCAGGCATCCTCGCCTTTGAAAATGAACAGGCTCACGCCGGGCTCAACCAGTTCGAGCGTGCCATGGAAAAAATCGGACGCATGCACCGGACGCGTGCGTATCCACTGCATCTCCTCGAGAATGCACATTCCATAATAGTGCGCCTGAGGCCAGACCGAACCGGCACCCGTGAAAATGTGATAATTCTCGTCCTTGATCTCTTTCGCCAGCGTCGCAGCGCTCGCCTCATAGTTCTCTTTCACAGAGACCAGCAGTTCCGGCAGCAGCTTGAGTTCCGCCACGGTCTTGTCGAAATCGGCGTATTCGCCACGTTCAGCAAGGAGCGCGAGAACGATCAACAACGTTTGCAGGTAGAAGGACTCCGAGGACGTATCGTCTTCGGCAAAATTGGTGAAGTTGTAATCGGCATCGAGACCCAGCGGCGTGTTCTTGTGCCCGGTAAGCGATAGTGTCTTGACGCCCCTCTCCTTCAGGAACGACAGAAGCTGAACGCTTTCCTTGGTCGTTCCGGATAGAGACGGTAAAATGACCAGGGCTTTTTCGTCCAGACCGGCGGGGGCTTCAAGAACGACCTGAGCAGGAAACGCTGCCGCTACCGGAAAGACTGTCGAGGCACGCGCAAGCTCGATCGCTGGCTGTGTCAGAAATTGCACACCGCCCGTTCCCATGAAGAACACGCGTTCCAGACCATCATCAAGCAATTTGCGCATCAAGACGCGTACGTCTTCCGCAACTGCAACTGCGCCACGTTGTATGTTCACAAAGCGATCTTTATCGAAGTTGAGCATTAAAACCTTCCCGTTTGCGCATTTCAAGATCCGCCCCCAAGGGCATGATCCGGTCTTGTGCGAATGTTCGTTAAACCGTGTGAGATCGATCTCACATATATTTAACGCACAAGATTTTATGGCTGACAAGTGGCTTTCTTGGATTTTTTTCGTGTCGACTGGACGTGCCTTAACCCTCGGGTCTGCGGCTGACCGACCCTCGTACTAACAGCCTGGTTTCAAACCGAATTTGTTCGGATGGACGGCTTTGTCCAGAGAGCTTTTCGAACAGGAGCCGAGCTGCTGCAAGGCCGATTTCCGAAACAGGCTGTGCCACGACTGTAATTTGGGGATCGGTAAACGTCGCCAGATTGAAGTCATCGAAACCGACGAGCGATACGTCATGCGGTATCGAAATTCCCATCGCGCGAAAGGCCAGCAGAGCACCTTGGGTCATCAAACTGTCGACGGTGAAAAGCGCGGTTGGCGGAACCTTCTGGCTGAACAAACGAATGGTTGCATCGATCGCGTGTTCCACAGTTGACTGAGATACGGAAATCATCCTGTCATCGGGAGTGATACCACCGGCCACGAGCGCGTGCTGATACCCGCTCAAGCGCTCGCGGGAGGTGAAGATGCGCGTGTCGTCCTGCAAAAGGCCGATGCGGCGATGCCCCATCGAGATCAAATATTCTATGGCCTTGCGCGCGCCCCCTTCGTTGTCGACCAGGACACTATCGCATTCGATGCCTTGCACCACGCGGTCGATCAGGACAAGCGGTACGTTTTCTTCTATGAGGCGCCTTAGATGGAAATTGTTCTCGTCAGAGGTGGGCGCGACGATAAAACCCCGAATGCTGAGCGACTGGAGGCTCGCCAGCAAAGAGACTTCTTGTTCCAATTGTTCTTCGCTGCTGCCGATAATGAGATTGTATCGATTGCCACGAGCCAGCACCTCGATATCGTGCGCAATCCGGGCAAAGAAAGGGTTCTGTATATCTCCCAGAATGCAGCCAATGATCGGCAATTGGCCGTTACGCAGGGCCTGCGCCAGGCGATTGCCCCGATAGCCGAGCTTTTCCGCTGCGTCACGAACTCTCTGAGCCGTCTCATCACCGACATAACCATAGCTGTTAAGAGCACGAGCAGCCGTCGCGCGTGAGACGTTTGCAAAGGCTGCCACATCCTTCAATGTCGCCGGTTTTTGAGCCATTTCACCCTTCTCGAAAGCAAGCACATTCCGCTACTTTCGATTCTTTATCCTTGGCTTGCCGGTTAGCATAGGCCGAGCACAAATGGAATTCGGTACCGCAAGTGCGTGAGCCGCGCCGGCGTTGCCCAGCAGACTGTGTGAATAGGCATGGCTCGGATTGCCGAAGATCGTCGAGGTCGGTCCCTCCTCGATAATGCGGATGGGCAGGAACGTACAAGTTGTATTTACACGGCCTTGTGGCCAAGTGCGATATCATCTTGCAACGGCTCTACGGAAGATCATTCGAATTCAGAAATTCCCCTACTGTGCCAAGACACAATTCCTTTTCCTCGACATGCGGCATATGACTGGATTGCTCGAAGACGACCCACCTTGCACCGGAGATCTTTTCCACATAAGGGCGTACAACTTCCGGCGTCGCTTCGTCATGGCGGCCGGAAATGACAAGCGTCGGCGCCGTAATAAGAGGCAAACGATCTACGATGCTCCAATCTTTCATTGTTCCGATGACATGGAACTCGGTCGGACCGTTCATGTTGCGGTAGACCGTGGAGTCCTCGTCCATGATCGCAAATGTCCGGGCGACTTCTGGTGGCCAGGGCACAATCCGGCAAACATGCCGATTATAAAAGGCACGGGACGCTGCAAGATATTCCGGATCGGTCAGCGTTCCTGCTTGTTCATGTCGCAAAAGAGCAGACTGAATCTCGTTCGGCAGCTCGCGGCGCAGTCGATTGGCCTCCGAAACCCACGTGTGCATGGAGGCCGGAGAGTTAGCGATAACGAGTGCTTTCAAGCCATCCGGTTGACGCACCGCGTGTTCAGCGCTGAGCATACCACCCCAGGATTGACCAAGAAGCGCGTAGCGATGGTGAATGCCAAGATGGTGCAACAGCGCGTCAAGTTCCTCCAGGAAAAGAGAGACGGTCCAAAAGTCCGCTCCCTTCTCCGGCAAGCGCGTCGAGTTGCCGTTGCCGAGTTGATCGTAGTGAATGACTGCGCGACCCGTCGCCAAGGCTATGCCTTTGAAGGAATCGACATAATCATGGGTACAGCCCGGTCCGCCATGTATAACGACAAGCGGCAGTTTGGGGGAGTCGAGCGATCCCGTTACACGGTACCAGGTCTGGTAGTCGCGAAAGGGCATGTAGGCTTCTGTTGAACTGACCGCTTCCACGTTCTCTTCTCCATCCGATCTGATCCAGTGGAGAAAATGATAGCGGGCAAGGCCTACGGACGGCAGCTATCAATAGTTATAGGATAGGTCACCGGTCAATCCAGCAACCGGTAATGGGCAGCGCGAACAACTGCCTGGACCCGGTTTTTTGCTCCGAGTTTCTTTGCAGCGGCATTCAGATGCATGACGACCGTGGGCACGGACCGCTGGATTTGCCGTGCGATCTCCTTGGCCGACAGACCATCGGCAGAATAGCGCATGCATTCGCGCTCCCTTGCGGTCAGACGAATGGCAGCGCAACTTCGCGCCTCCTCGCCGAACAATGAAAATGCTGCCTCATGAAATATATTTGCCAGTAGGCCGAAATCGGCAAGGTAACGTGTGGCGTCCCGCTCGAAGCCCTTGTCCGCGCCAAAGCGTACGCCTGTCACCGTCGCATAATCCCCGCGAAGCAGGTGGATCGGTACGGTCGTGCCGCAAAGCATGTTCCGTTCACGCAGATAATGCGCCACGGGCGCATGATCGTCGTTCATGAACCGGTTGATGACAGTATCCGCTTCAACGCTATAGTTCCAGAAAAACGGCGTGGTTGTTCCAACCGCCTGTTGCTGAACCGGATCGATGCGGAAATACTCTCTTTCGCACCAATATTCGCGCATTTCGTCCGGAATATTTCGCAATTCGAGCAGCGACGGTATCATCAATGCGCCCGTGTGGTCGAAAGGAACTGGCGTATAGTCGTAGATCAGCGCATCAAAGCCAAAGACCTTTATCGCTTCGAAAGCTCTGTCAATTCTGCCCTCCAGCGTCTCCGGCGCATCGAAACGAACTTTGATGTCATGAATGTCATTTAGCATTCTGCGTCCCACGCTCAGAAAATCCGCCCGGGTTCGACCCTATCACTTCTTATAGCTGGTGTTGAGAGCAGATATATCTAAAATTTAACCATGCTTATTTCTTGAGCAAGCGTGGGCCGTGCGGGGGACAGGACGATGTGGCGTGAAATTCCGCCGGACGATCGGTTCGAGGTACAGGTTGATGGCTATCGCGTCGTCGCCTACAGCTTTGGCAGCGGTGATGAAGTGGTCTTCTGTCTCAACGGGGGGCCGGGATTGCCTTGCGATTATCTGCGTGAAGCCCACTCCTGCCTCATCGATCGCGGCTACAGGGTCGTCGCATTCGATCAGCTTGGCACTGGCGCTTCCGACCGGCCGCATGACGACACGCTGTGGACAATCAGCCGATATGTCGAAGAGACCGAAACCGTGCGCAAGGCGCTTGGCCTCGGGAAAGTGCATCTGCTGGGACACTCCTGGGGCGGCTGGCTTGGCATCGACTACGCTCTGGCCTACCCGCAAAATCTGAAGTCCCTGGTTCTGGCGGACACCGTAGCCGACATGCCCCATCTGATCTCCGAGCTTGACCGGTTACGATCAGCCCTCGGCTCGGAAACGGTAGCCATGATGCAAAAGCACGAAGCGCAAGGCACGCTCGATCATCCGGAATACCAGGCGGCAGTCACCATTCTCAATTATCGTCACGTCTGCCGGCTGCCAGACTGGCCGGCTCCCGTGCGCCGTTCGCTGGAAGATTGGAACATGGGCCCTTATGGCACCATGCAGGGACCGAACGAGTTCCTTTACACTGGCAATCTGAAGGATTGGAACAGAATACCCGATCTCGCCGACATGCACGTTCCAACACTTATCATTGTCGGAGAACATGACGAGCTTACACCTGCCTGTGCCCTGCGCATGAAACTTGCGCTTCCCGACGCAGAGTTGAAAGTCTTTGCCAATGCCAGTCATATGCCATTCTATGAACAGCCGCAGGACTATTATCCTGTTCTGTTGGATTTCCTCTCGCGACACGGGACTGTACAATGAGTCCGGCAAGACCGTTTGAGACCAGAAACAGCAGACGAAACAGCTGGATGCCTATCGATGCATCGCTATAAGTTCATCCTTCATCGGCCGGTGCAGTTTTTGCCCGTCATTTTCGGTGTCAGCCTGATCACGTTCATCCTCGTGAGACTCATTCCAGGCGATCCGGCACGCGTACTGCTCGGCGCACGTTCGACACCGGCAGCGCTTGCGAATATTCGCGCTCAGTACGGTTTGGATGAGCCCCTGTGGCTCCAGTATTTTTACTTTCTCAAAAACCTGGTCAATGGCGAGATGGGGAAGTCCATCCTCTACAAAATCGACGTTTTGCCGTTGATCGCCACCAGAATAGAGCCGACCGTCACTCTCATACTGTGCAGCGTTATATTGTCTATTCTCATAGCCCTACCCCTTGCCGCGATAGCATCACGCAATCAAGGCAGTTTACCGGACCATACGGTACGCATCTTCTCCACCTTGGGTATCGGCTTCCCGCCGTTCTGGCTGGGCCTGATGCTCATGATCCTTTTCAGCGTCAAGCTCGGTATCTTGCCGGTCTCGGGTTACGGGGAAACCTTCGGCGACAAGCTGGCACATCTTGTACTTCCCTGCCTGACGATCGCGCTCTCGCTTTCGTCGGTTCTCACGCGCAGCCTGCGTGCAAGCATGATTACCGAGTTGCAATCGGATTTTGCAACGGCGGCGCGCGCCCGTGGCATGCCGGAGAGTATCGTCTTCTGGCGCCACGTGCTGCCGAATTCGCTTGCTCCCGCCGTCAACCTCCTGGCGGTCAACATCGGCTGGCTGATCGGCGGAACAGTCGTTGTCGAGAGTGTATTCGCCATTCCGGGCATGGGTCAGTTGCTCGTGCGGGCGATTTTCTCGCGCGACTACATGGTGGTTCAAGGCGTGGCGATGATCTTTGCCTGCGGCACGATGCTGGTGAATTTTATCGCAGACATCCTGACGGTCGCCATCGATCCGAGGGTGAAACTGTGAGCACTGTCCATGTTTCCGATTGGAACTTGCGCTGGAGCCGGTGGCTGGGCCAACGCGTGACGCTTGCCGCTGGAGTGTCCATCCTGGCATTGTTCATCTTTGCCGCCATCGCTGCACCATTGATCGCGCCCTATGATCCTATCGTGCACAATAGTGAACTGCGCCTCGTGCCTCCGTCCCTGTTTCACCCCTTCGGCACAGATAATTTCGGGCGTGATATCCTGTCACGCGTCATATGGGCGACCCGCATCGATCTGCAGATCGCCTTTCTCGGGGTCATCTTTCCTTTCCTCATCGGCACCATCCTTGGAACGATCTCCGGCTATTTCGGTGGTATGGTCGATATCATCTTCATGCGGCTGATCGATGTCGTACTGGCCTTCCCTTTCCTCGTCCTGATGCTTTCGATCATTGCCATCCTCGGACCTGGCCTCAGCAGTTTCTACATCGCCATGGCGCTCGTCGGCTGGGTATCTTATGCGCGATTGATCCGGACGCAGATGCTCGTCCTCAAGAACAGCGATTATGCTGTCGCGGCAGTAAGCCTCGGCTTCAGCAATTCACGCATCATGTTCCGGCACCTGTTGCCGAACGCGATAGCCGGCTCGATCGTATTCTCGATGTCGGACGCTGTTCTTGTTCTCTTGAACGGCGCTGCGATCAGTTATCTCGGACTTGGTGTACAGCCTCCTCTTGCCGAATGGGGCGTGATGGTGGCGGAAGGTCAAAGCTTCATCAGCACAGCTTGGTGGATCACCTTTTTCCCGGGCCTGTCCATTGTCGTTCTCGCCTTCGGCCTCAGCCTGTTGGGCGACGGACTCAGCGAAACACTGGGTGCGCGCCAATGACATCTCCCTTGCTGTCGATCCAGGACCTGACTATCACCGCGCAACTCGCAGGTGAAACGCGCACTCTCATCGACCATGTTTCTCTCGATCTCGCCCAAGGGGAAATTCTGGGTCTCGTCGGTGAAAGCGGTTCCGGCAAGAGCATGATTTGCCGCTCCCTGGTGCAACTCCTGCCCTCGCGCGCCATCAAGATCTCAGGCGGCGCTGTCATGTTCGAGGGGCGCGACCTGACTACACTCGACGAGGCCACGATGAGCACGATCCGCGGCAGCGAGATAGGCATGATCTTTCAGAATCCGACGAGCCATCTCGACCCGGTGATGCGGGTCGGAGACCAGATCGCTGAAGGCATCCGCTATCATCAGGGGGCTTCGAGAGCGGAGGCGAAGAAGGCTGCCATCCAGATTTTACAGCAAGTCGGCTTACCGGATCCCACAAGGCAACACGACAATTATGCGCATGAGTTTTCAGGCGGCATGCGTCAACGCGTAATGATTGGAGTTGCTCTATCCTGCAACCCGAAAATCCTTATCGCTGACGAACCAACCACGGCACTTGACGTAACGGTCCAGGCGCAAATCCTGCGCCTGCTTCTGGACATACGTGATCAGCGGGGCTTGTCGATTATCCTCATCACGCACGATCTCGGCATCGTCGCACAGACATGCGATTCCATAGCTGTGCTGCGTGGCGGAAAACTGCTGGAACATGGACCGAAACGCTCGCTTCTGGCAGCGCCGAAAGATCCATACACGATAGACCTTATAGCAAGCCATCCTTCCATGCCGGCACCTGGCGGCGACGCTCCCGAGGAGAAGCCGCAGGCGGCGCCACCTATCCGCACGCCTTCTGCGCCCTTGCTCGAGATTGATGATCTCGTTGTCCGGTTCCCAGCATCCGGTAACGGTCTTTTCAGTGGTACCGGGAAGTTTGTCACTGCGGTCAACGGCGCCAGCCTCCAAGTCATGCATGGCGATACGATTGGCATCGTCGGCGAATCCGGTAGCGGCAAAAGCACGCTTGCCCGCGCAATCCTCGGCCTCACGCCACTCACTTCAGGACATGTCACTTTCGATGGTATCGACCTTGCGCTGCACCGTGCCAAGGCGCTGGCGCACTTGCGCAGGGAAACAGCGATGGTGTTTCAGGATCCATACAACGCGCTCAATCCGCGGTTGACGGTTGGCGACATGCTGGCGGAAGTGCTCAAGGTCCAGAACAAAACCACCGGCGACAAGCTCCAGAGCAGGATCAACGAACTGCTTGACCTCGTCGGTCTGGAGCGCGCATTCGCCGGCCGGAAACCATCCACCATGAGTGGGGGACAATGCCAGCGTGCAGGCATCGCGCGCGCATTGGCGGTGGACCCAAGGCTGATCGTCGCCGATGAATGCGTTGCTGCGCTTGACGTTACAATTCAGGCGCAAATCATTGATCTGTTCCGCGACCTGAAACAGAAAATGAACCTGACCCTGATTTTCATCGCCCATGACCTCGCCATCGTGCGCAATCTTTGTGAGCGGGTGGTGGTGATGCATCGCGGGACGATCGTCGAACAAGGCAGATCCGACGAGATCTTCGCAAATCCAGGTCATCCCTATACCGCCGCGCTGATCAGCGCGATTCCGGATATCAACCCCGACAAGCGGTTGGCGCGTCTGGATCAAGTTCTGCAGGCTGAGCAGGTCGTCTTTTCCATGGGGGACGAATTCCCCGCCACGATCAATAAAATAACAACGAGGGAACTATCATTATGAACAGGAAATGGATGAGGATTGAAATCGCGGCAGCCTTGGCGATGCTGACATTTGGCGCCAGTATTGCCGAAGCTCAAGGCGTTCTTACCATCGGCAGGCGCGAAGACAGTACGACGTTCGATCCAATCAAGTCGGCACAGAACGTCGACAATTGGGTGTTCTCGAATGTCTTTGACGTTCTCGTGCGCGTCGACAAGACCGGAACGAAACTGGAACCGGGTCTTGCAGAAAGCTGGACGATCTCCGAAGACGGATTGACCTACACATTCACGATGCGCGACGCAAAGTTCTCCGATGGTTCGCCGATAACGGCCAAGGATGCTGCATTCACGTTGCTGCGCATCCGCGACAACCAAGGTTCGCTCTGGAGTGATTCCTTCAAAGTCATCGAAACCGCTGAGGCCAAGGACGACAAGACACTTGTCGTCAAGCTGAAGACTCCATCGGCACCATTCCTCTCCACCTTGGCGCTGCCAAACGTGTCCGTCATACCGCAGAAGGGTATGGAAGCGCTCGGCGAGGAAGCTTTCGCTGAAAAGCCGATCGCTTCCGGAGCATTTGTGGTCAAGGAATGGCGTCGCGGCGACCGCGTCATCCTTGAGAAAAACCCGAACTTCTGGCAGGCTGATCGCGTCAAGCTCGATGGGGTCGAATGGATTTCTGTTCCCGATGACAACACACGAATGTTGAACGTTCAGGCTGGTCAGCTCGATACGGCGATTTTCGTTCCTTTTTCCCGCGTGGAAGAGTTGAAGAAGGACCCGAATCTCAACGTCGAGATCGACACATCGACCCGCGAAGATCATCTTCTGATCAATCACGAACATGGTGCGTTGGCCAAGAAGGAGGTTCGCCAGGCGCTCGATATGGCGATCGACAAGAAAGCCATCGTCGACACGGTGACCTTCAATCTCGGTGAGGTCGCATACTCCTATGTTCCAAAAGGGTCGCTCTATCACTACGCCGACAATCTTCAGCGGCCTTACGATCCGGAAAAGGCCAAGCAGATGCTCGCAGATGCGGGCGCCAGCGGCTTGTCGCTGAACTACGTCGTCAATGCAGGCAACGAAACCGACGAGCAAATCGCCGTATTGTTGCAACAGCAATTGCTGAAGGCCGGCGTGACGGTGAACCTGCAAAAGGTGGACCCGAGCCAAAGCTGGGATATGCTGATTGCCGGCGATTACGACATCTCGGTGATGTACTGGACGAACGATATCCTGGATCCGGACCAGAAGACAACATTCGTTCTCGGCCACGACACCAACATGAACTACATGACCCGCTACAAGAACGATCAGGTCAAGGATCTCGTCGCGGCCGCCCGTCTCGAACAGGACCCGGCAAAACGTGAGGCGATGTATGTTGATTTGCAAAAGATGGCGAAAGCCGACGTCAACTGGATCGATCTTTACTACAGCCCCTACATCAATGTGACACGCAAGAACATCGAGAACTTCTACCAAAACCCCTTGGGAAGATTCTTCCTGGAGGACACGGTGAAAAACTAAGAGCTATGACGGCGGCCAGTTCTATCTCTGGCCGTCGTCTTCCTGTCTCCGTAGAACGGGAAGCATGACCTTCGGTGTGATCGAGGTTGCTTCGCAGCCAGTCGTTCTAGCCCTCAGCGGGAGACTTGAAGGTCGCCGTGGTTGACAGGGTCCGCCTGCATATTTGCCCGGATAACAGAACTGGCAGCTTGGTGCGAAGTCTTTCAATTCGCGCATCGGTGAAAAAAATACTCTCCACATTGTAGGATTGGCGCGGCGTTCGCCGTCCTTGTTGCAGGACGAAGGCTTGAAGGCAGAATCGACTGCCAAAGCTGATCGGCAGGTCGTCGGCTTGACCGTTCATCCGCTTGGACAAGGAGAGTAGATGATGAATAGATCCGCCATGTTATGGTCAGGCCGCGCGCTTACGTCATTGTTTGCGCTTTTTATGCTGCTGGCATCGATATCCCCGAAATTGTTGGGCCTGCCGGTGGCCGAAGAAACGATGGCACAATTGGGCTGGCCCGCAGGCTACTCTCATCTCATCGGCCTCATAGAATTGGGCTGCCTCGTTCTTTACCTTTTGCCGCGAACAAGCGTCCTCGGCGCAATCTTGATGATGGGCCTGCTTGGTGGAGCGATGGCAACCCAGATAAGAGCCGAGAGCCCCCTCTTCAGTCACGTCTTTTTTAGCCTCTATCTTGGCTTGTTCATGTGGGGCGGCCTCTGGCTGCGTGATGCACGGCTAAGGGCGGTATTCCCTTTCCGCCCCGCTACACATGTGGCACAAGATGCGGGGCCAGCCGCCCTCGAAGCAACCGCATAGGGGACCTCGCCCCCGCAGCAATAAATTTTAGTCACCACGGCGATTGACGGTCGGGGCAAAATCAGTCCATGCGGGCGCCGGTTTTCGAAGGCCGGCACCAGCGGATCTCCCGACGTGCCCGTCATGGACGTTCTGAACCAAACATCTTCCAGATGGGGAGGCATTTCATGCATGAAGAATTTCCGAAAGGCGGGCAGCTCGCCGGGCGTCGCGAATGGATCGGGCTGTGCGTGCTATCCATTGCCTGCCTGATCTACTCCATGGACCTGTCAGTGCTGTTTCTTGCAATGCCGGCGATCATGGCGGATCTTGATCCATCTGCTTCGGAGCTCCTGTGGATCAACGACATATACGGATTCATGGTCTCCGGCTTTCTCGTTACGATGGGCACGCTTGGAGACAGGATTGGCAGAAGACGCGTTCTGCTGTTCGGCGCCTTCGCGTTCGGTGTGGCATCGGCCTTGGCCGCATTCTCAAGCACATCACAGCAACTGATCATCTCGCGAGCCCTCCTCGGCATTGCGGGAGCAACGATCGCTCCTTCAACTCTTTCTCTCGTCGTCAACCTTTTCCAGAATGAGGCCGAGCGAACCCGCGCCATCGGCATCTGGGGTACGGCCTTCGCATTGGGTGGCCTTGTCGGGCCGTTGATCGGCGGGGGCCTGTTGCAGTATTTCCATTGGGGATCTGTATTCCTGATCAACATCCCGGTCATGGCAGCGCTTCTCATCGCGGCACCGTTCCTGCTACCGGAATACAAGAACGATGAAGGGGGCAAGCTCGACCTTCTAAGTGTTCTTCTTTCCCTGGCGACAGTGCTTCCGGTCATCTACGGCTTCAAGCACATGGCCGCCTATGGGTTCGAGGTCAGCCAATTGGTACCAATCGCGATTGGAATCCTGGTGGGCGCATGGTTTGTACGCCGGCAGAAAAAGCTTGAGCATCCCTTGATCGATCTCGCGCTCTTCCGCATCCCGGCTTTCACCGCCTCGTTGATGGTCAATCTTGCCGGCGTATTCTTCGTTTTCGGCGTGTTTCTTTTCCAGAACCTGTTTCTTCAGCTCGTGCTTGGCCTTTCGCCGCTCGAAGCGGCGCTCTGGTCCATACCGTCAGCTTTGATCTTCACGATCATGTCCCTTCAATCCTACCGGGTCATTAATCGCTTTGGCCAGGTTAAAACCATTCTTCTGGGCTTGCTGGTCAATGCCATTGGAACGGCCGCCATGGCGATTGCGGCTTATATGGAGAGCCTCCTCGGCGTACTGGGCTCAAGCATGCTGGTCGGCCTGGGATTCGTTCCGGTCATACTGACCACGACCGGCCTGATCGTCGGTACCGCTCCGCCGGAGCGGGCAGGCTCCGCCTCGGCCCTGTCCGAGACCGGCGCGGAATTCGGCGGGGCGCTGGGTGTCGCGCTGCTTGGCAGCATTGGAACCATCGTCTATCGCATGTCGATGCAGGACGTTGACCTTTCGGGGCTTAGCGATGCGCAGGCGCTCGCTGTTTCAACCACCCTTACCGGTGCAGTCGAAGTTGCCAAGACCTTGGGCAATGAAGTCTCGCCGGTTTGGCTGGACACCGCGCGCAGCGGTTTCTCGCTCGGATTCGCCGTCTGCTGTGCCTTGGCAACTGTTACATTGGTTCTGTTGGCTGTCATTGCGCGCAAGGTTTATGCAACGTCACATATAGACGAGTCTGCCGTAGCGGCACATTGACCAGCGGCTCCATGAGCCGCGACCGCTCTCCAATGTGTGTTTCACCAAAAGAGGTTCCATTCGGGCGTTCTTTCATCTACTGATTATCGCGATGGTTTCTCCGGCATGACTAATCCGGGGATGAAAAGGGAACACGGTGAGGCGTACCCATAAGGGACCGAAACCGTGGCTGCCCCCGCAACTGTAAGCGGCGAGCGATGCCCGACTATGCCACTGATCGCAGATCGGGAAGGCAAGGCAAAGCTGAGACCCGCGAGCCAGGAGACCTGCCATCGCCAATTGAAATTCGAACCGGACGGGGTGTGCCGGGAGCGATGCGATGTTTCTCGCTTCAGGCCCGACCCCGGGTCTCTATGCCTCGATGGCGGCGATGCATCGTGCGTTCCTGATCCTGTCCCTGGAAAGGACGGGAATGAACGCCTCAAGAATCCCCTCGCTATGCTCATGTACTGCCCTCCAGTTATATCTGCCCTTTACAAATGTTATAACGTTACGTAAAAGCCGCAGTGTTTCACCTTCCGGAGAGTTTCGCTCATGGGCCATGTAGTACTCAACGCCGATGGCGCGACCTATCGTATCGCCGGGGAAACCTTGGTCGCCGAGGCCTCCCTGACCGTCCAATGCGGGACCCGCCTTGCGATTATCGGTCCCAATGGCGCCGGCAAATCGACTTTGTTGCGGATGCTTGCGGGACTTCTGGCACCCACGTCAGGCGCCATATATTTCAATGGCGCCAGCTCAGTTCGCCTGACGGCACGCGAGCGCGCCCGGATGTTTGCCTTTGTCGGCCAGAGCGATGCGCCCGAACTGCGGCTTCTCGTTGAAGACTACGTCTCGCTTGGACGCATCCCGCATGCGGGTGCTTTCTCCAGGGCCATGGACCGCGAGATCGTTGCGGAAGCGTTGCACTGCGCGAAGGTTTCCCAGTTTGCGCGACGGGCCATCGGCTCGCTCTCGGGTGGTGAGCGTCAGCGGGTGCAATTGGCGCGGGCAATTGCCCAGCAGCCGGCCGTGCTGTTTCTCGATGAACCAACCAATCATCTTGACCCAGGGGCGCGCAGTGAACTGCTGTCGCTGGTTGCAGGGCTGAACGTCACGACCATCGCAGTCCTGCACGACCTGCCCTTGGTCGCGCCCTTCGCCACCCAGGTCGCAGTCATGCATCGGTCGCGGGTGGTAGCCACTGGCACCCCCGACGAGACGCTCACCCCGTTGATCGTAGGGGACGTCTTCAACCTCGAAATCCTGCGCCTGCGCCATCCCTCGCACGATCGCGACCTCATGGTCTTCGAGACGCAGGTACCATCTTTGTTGTCCCATCCCCACGCACGGAGCGCTTGATGAAAAAGATCGTTCTCGCCTTGGCGCTGAGCCTCGTGCCGGCGCCCGCCCTGGCCTTTCCGGTTACGGTCGACAGCTGCGGAAAGCCCCTGACTTTCGATGCCGCTCCCAGGCGAGCCGTTATCCAGGATCTCAATATGAGCGAAATGGCCTTCGCGCTTGGTCTGCAATCTTCGATGGTCGGAGTAACAGGTATCACCGGCTGGTACAAAGTGGACGACACTTTCAAGAGCAAGCTTGGTGCGATCCCGGAGCTCGCGTCGAAAGAGCCGACGCTGGAAAACCTCGTTGCGGCTGACCCCGATTTCTTCTTCGCCGGCTGGTACTACGGGATGAAACCGGGCGGTGATGTGACGCCCGATACACTCGCACCTTACGGCATAAAGACGCTTGTCCTGACGGAAAGCTGCGTCCATCTCGACAAAACCCGCCCGCCGGCCTCCATGGACCTGCTCTATGGCGACATGGCGAAGCTCGGCAAGATATTCGGCAAGGAACAGCAGGCGGAGGCGCTGATTTCCGGTTGGAAGGCCGAGCTTGCCGAAATCGGGAAGAAAATCGGCGGCAATGGTCAGACCAGGGTTTTTCTTTACGATTCCGGCGAGGACAAGCCGTTCACGGCTGGCAAGTTTGCGATGCCGACGGCCCTGATCCATGAGGCAAGCGGCATGAACATAATGTCTGACATGGAGACGAGCTGGGGCACCACCTCATGGGAGACAGTTGCAACGCGCAACCCGCAGTTTCTCATCCTGCTCGATTATCAGGACGGCGCAGGCTATAAAAAACTGCTCGACTTTCTTCACGCGCACCCGGTGATGAAAGAAACGGACGCCGTGAAGAACAACCGCTTTGTCGCGCTTCGCTATGCCGAACTCACACCCGGACCAGCCAATATCGAAGCCATAGCGAAGATCGCCAAAGCCCTGCATCCGGAAGCCTTCTGAGAGTTCGCTCCTCTCGCAAGGGGAGAGGACCGGCATCTGACATCCCTACGATATGAGAACTTGTTCCAATGGATCGTTTCCACAAACGCATGATACTTGCCGCAGGTGCGATCCTCGTCGTCATCCTGGCGTTGCTGTCCATTGCCTATGGTTCCACGGTCGTGCCCCTGCCGGACGTTCTGAATGCCCTCGCCCATGCGGCTGGGCTTGCCGATCTGACGGCCACGACGCCGGTCGAGCGTATCATCGTAGATCTGCGCCTGCCCCGCGTCATATTGGGCATCTGCGTGGGCGCCGGTCTCGGCATTGTCGGCGCAATGTTGCAGACTGTCACACGCAACGATCTGGCCGACCCGTTCCTGTTCGGCCTGTCCTCGGGTGCCGCGGCCGGCGCCGTCTCGGTGATAAGCCTGTTCGGTGACCGGTTCGGCATCTGGACGCTACCGGTCGCAGCGTTCAGCGGCGGCATGCTCGCGGCCACGATTGTGCTGCTGCTGGTGCGGCGAGTACTTGGCCAAGGCCCGGAACGGATGATCCTGGCAGGACTTGCCGTATCCTTCCTGTTTGCAGCTCTGACCAATTACATGGTGTTTTCCGGTGATCAGCGGGCCGCGCACTCGGTCATGTTCTGGACGCTTGGCGGGCTCGGTCTCGCGCGCTGGGAAAACCTGCCGCTGGCAGCGTTTGGTCTGGCCGTCATCCTCGCCTACGCGCTTCGGAACCACCGCAACCTCGACGCATTCCTCGCGGGAGAAAACACGGCCGAAAGCCTTGGCGTACGCGTCCACCACACGCGCAACATCGTGTTCATCATCTGCGCGTTCTCGACGGCAATCTTCGTCTCCGTCGCAGGCGTGATCGGCTTTGTCGGACTGATGATCCCGCATATCGCACGGCATCTTGGCGGACAGCTGCACGCCGGTCTTGTCGTAACCTGCGCACTGCTGGGTGCAATGCTGATCCTCCTGAGCGATCTGGCAGCACGCCTGCTGCTTGCCCCGCAGGAACTGCCTATTGGTATCGTTACCAGTTCCGTCGGAGCTTTCTTCGTCGTGACGCTGCTGCTGCGCAGGCGGTAGGTCTTGCAAAGGCCCGAACTGCGGCATATGTTCAGGCATATGCCAACAAGTGGTGAGGTGCAGCCATGCGAGAACGCCAGGTGAAATTGTTTCGCAACGGCCGCAACCAGGCCGTTCGAATTCCGGTCGAATTTGAAATGCCCGGTGACACCGCGATCATGCATCGCGAGGGTAACCGCTTGATCATCGAACCTGTGAAGCGGCAGACGTTGAGTGAAGTGTTGGCAAGCCTCGAGCCTTTAGACGAAGATTTCCCTGACATTAGTGACGACGATCTGCTCCCACTTGATGATGTTGACCTATGAGTCACATCTATATGCTCGATGCCAACATCATTTCAGAATTCGTTCGTAGTCCCCATGGCGACGTCGCCAGTAAAGTGAACGACAACGAAGGGCCACGATTCTGCACAAGCATCATAGTGGCTGCTGAAATTCGCTATGGAGTGGCCAAGAAGAAATCGGACAAACTACGCGTGAGGATTGAGGCGATCTTTTCTGCAATCGATATCTTGCCGTTTGATCACCCGGCGGATCATCACTACGGTAGAATACGGGCCGAGTTGCAGGCGTTAGGGACACCCATCGGCGCCAACGATCTCCTGATAGCTGCGCATGCCTGCGCCACAGGAACAATACTCGTCACCGACAATCTGCGGGAGTTCAGCAGGGTTCCGGGCCTTCGAACCGAGAATTGGTTATAGCTTGCCGCGCGCGACAAAACTCGGATTGGCGAAGTCGGCGTCATTGGCCTGGTTACGGCGGCCATAGGTCAGCGGCTTCCCGTCGAGTGTCATTGTCATTCCGCCCGCGGCCCGCAACACTGCATCACCCGCCGCGGTGTCCCATTCCATCGTACGGCTGAGCCGTGGATATATATCCGCCTCGCCCCGTGCGAGCAGGCCGAACTTGATGGAAGAACCCACCGACACGCAATCGGCGACGGGATGATCATTTAGATAATCATCGGTCTCGGTCGTACGATGCGAGCGGCTGGCGACAGCGACCATTTCCTTGGGCGCTGCCCGGCACGCAATATTCTTGCGCGTGATGATGCGTCCGGCATGATCGACGATCACTTCCTGCGCACCCTCCGGTCCGCCAGTAAACAGCCAACCCCGCACTGGAGCATAGACGACCCCCATAACCGGAGCCCCATGTTCGATCAGCGCGATATTGACAGTAAAGTCGCCATTGCGATTGACGAATTCGCGGGTGCCATCAAGCGGATCGACCAGATAAAAGCGAGCGCCGAGATCGCCGGGAACGTGCCCACCGGATATTTCCTCCTCCGCCACGATAGGAATTTCGGGCGTTGCATCGCGCAGTGCTTTGGTAATGATGACTTCCGCCGCCCGGTCAGCTGCCGTTACCGGCGACCTGTCGTCCTTGAGTTCGACATCACATCCCTCTTCATAGATGCGCAGAATTTCGCGTCCGGCGGCGATCGCTGTGGATTCGAAGGTCGTGAGAAGATTGGAGTGGTCAAGAAGCTGAGGAGATTTCATAAACGGGTCCAGATTATGCTGCGAGAATTGCCGCCTGACCCTCCGCCTTGTGGGGAGGGAGGCTGCGAAACAGCAGGGAGGGGTTCTCTGCAACTGTCAACCAGTGCATCCACCTTAGTTTTCGAGAAAAGCCCCTCCCCGGACCTGCGGTCCGTCCCTCCCCACAAGGGGAGGGTAAAGAGCAGAGCTCAAATCGACCACGAACTCTGATCGTAGTTGAAGATGATGCCGTGCTCTACAAGAAGCTTTTCAACCTCGGAAGCAAGCTCTTCTGTCGTCCGGCCAACGGTCTCCAAGTGCAGTTCCGGATCGTCCGGCGCCTCATAGGGCGAATCCACTCCGGTAAAATTCTTGATCTCGCCGCGAAGCGCCTTGGCATACAAACCTTTCGGGTCTCGTTTCGCGCACTCTTCGAACGGCGTATCGACAAAGATCTCCAGGAATTCGCCCTCGCAGAGAAGCTCCCGCACCATGCGGCGCTCGGCGGCAAATGGCGAGATGAATGAGACCAGAACAATCAGCCCGGCATCCACCATCAGCTTGGCAACCTCGCCGACGCGGCGGATATTTTCGACCCGGTCCTCTTCGGTGAAGCCAAGATCGCGGTTGAGACCGTGACGGACATTATCTCCGTCAAGAATGTAGGTGTGCTTGCCAAGCGACGACAGGCGCTTCTCGACAAGGTTGGCTATGGTTGATTTACCTGAGCCCGAGAGTCCGGTGAACCACACGACAGCCGGTTTCTGGTCCTTTTGCGCGGCGCGCGAAGCCTTGTCGACATCGAGCGCCTGCCAATGCACGTTAGAGGCGCGGCGCAAGGCGAAATCGATCATTCCAGCGCCGACTGTCGCATTGGTCAGCCGGTCGATCAGGATGAACGAACCCGTCGAGCGGTTCGATTTGTAAGGGTCGAAAGCGACAGGCTCCTGTGTCGAGATATTGACCACGCCCACTTCGTTCAGATCAAGCGATTTCGCCGGAACCTCGGCAAAACTATTGATATCGATTCTATATTTGAGATCGGTGATTGTCACGGTGACCTGATCGGTCTCTGTGCGCAGGATATAGGAACGACCGGGAATAAGCGCGTGCTCGGCGAACCAGACAACGCTGGCGGCGAACTGGTCCGCGACTTCGGGCCTCGCCTCCGGTGCCACCAGCATGTTGCCACGCGAAACCTCGATCTCGTCATCGAGAACGATCGTAACCGCCTCGCCCTCGCCAGCACTTTCAAGATCCCCATCCCATGTGACGATACGCTTGACCCGCGAGGATTTGCCCGACTTGGCAACCACGACCTCATCGCCCGCCGAAACGGTCCCCGATGCTATGGTACCCGAGAAACCGCGGAAATCCAGATTGGGCCGGTTGACGAACTGCACCGGAAAACGGAACGGGCGCGCAGTGTCGGCGCTATCCAGAGGGACAGTTTCCAGATGCTGCAAGAGCGCCGGTCCCTTGTACCAGTCGAGGTTTTCCGAAGGACCAATGACATTATCCCCGAAGCGCGCCGATAGAGGAATCGCCTGTATCGTATTGAATCCGAGTCTGCTCGCAAACGTTTGATAATCCGCGACAATTTCATCGAACACCTCCTGCGAATAACCAACGAGATCGATCTTGTTTACGGCGAGGACGATATTGCGGATGCCCAGCAGCGACGCGATGAAACTGTGGCGTCGCGTCTGGCGTAGTATGCCCTGGCGCGCGTCGACCAGCACGATGGCGAGGTCAGCCGTCGAAGCGCCAGTGGCCATGTTGCGCGTATACTGCTCGTGACCCGGCGTATCGGCAACGATGAACTTCCGCTTTGGCGTCGAGAAAAAGCGATAGGCGACATCGATGGTGATGCCTTGTTCGCGCTCGGCTTCCAGCCCGTCCACCAGTAATGCCAAATCGATGTCTTCGCCATTGGTGCCGTGCTTGCGGCTGTCCTTGGTGAGCGCCGCCAGCTGGTCCTCGAAGATCAGCTTGGTGTCATAGAGCAAGCGTCCGATGAGCGTGGATTTGCCATCATCGACCGAGCCGCAAGTGAGGAAACGCAGCAGCGATTTCTTTTCCTGTTCGGCCATATAGGCGCTGATTTCCTCGGCAGCCGAATTTGGCGGCGACAGGTCGATTTGGGCCAGCTTGCTCATCAGAAATAGCCCTCGCGCTTCTTCTTTTCCATTGAGCCCGCCTCGTCCTTGTCGATCATCCGGCCCTGTCGTTCCGATGTCCGCGAAACCAGCATTTCGCTGACGATTTCCGGCAAGGTCGTAGCGCCGGATTCGACTGCGCCGGTCAGCGGATAGCAGCCAAGCGTGCGAAACCTCACCATCTTCTGTTGCAGCACTTCCCCTGGAAGCATTTCCATCCGTTCATCGTCACGCATGATCAGCATGCCATCGCGTTCGACGACCGGACGGCTTGCAGCAAAATACAATGGTACGATCGGAATTTCCTCCTGCATGATGTACTGCCAGATATCGAGTTCGGTCCAGTTGGAGATCGGAAACACCCGTATCGACTCACCCTTGGCGACGCGGGTATTGTAAATCTTCCACATTTCCGGCCGCTGGTTCTTCGGGTCCCAGGAATGCTGGGGGTTGCGGAACGAAAAAATCCGCTCCTTGGCGCGCGACTTTTCCTCGTCGCGCCGGGCGCCGCCAAAGGCTGCGTCGAAGCCATATTTGTCGAGCGCCTGGCGCAGCGCGACGGTTTTCATGATGTGGGTATGGGTGTTGGACCCATGCGTGAAGGGACCAATCCCCTGTTCTATGCCTTCTTGATTGCTATGGACAAGCAGATCAAAGCCCAGCCGCTGAGCTTCTGAATCGCGAAACGCGATCATCTCCTTGAATTTCCACGTACTATCGACATGCAGGAAGGGAAATGGCGGCTTGGCAGGATAGAACGCCTTCATCGCCAGATGCAGCATGACGGACGAATCCTTGCCGATCGAATAGAGCATCACAGGATTGGAGAAAGTCGCCGCGACCTCACGAAAAATATGGATTGCTTCGGCTTCAAGACGCTGGAGATGCGTCAGGTACTTGGTCATGAAAACTACTATCCACTTTCGATGCCGGAAAATCGGACGCAATAAAATTCCGTCTGACTCATGCGGCGTTTGGTATGGCGCCATTACTGCGCGCAACATAGTGGAACGGCCCTGACATAGGAAAGGATGGTTTAACAACGGACACAAAATCCGCGCCAATTTATTGCCGCGAACGACATTTTATCAGAATGCAATTCCAGTGCAAGGCAAGGCCGGAACTCGGTAATTCTGAAACCGGCAATCAGCGGAAAATCAATCCCGCCGCTCGCATTATCGGGCCTCTTCCGGAGGAATCACGCCCTTCGTCAGTATGAAGCAGCCATAAAATCGCCGTTCGCCGGTCGCGATGACGCAGTAGGCGTTCTTGGCATGCTCATAGAAATCCATCCGGTCGATCGAGACCATAGGCCAGTGCTTGCCTTCTGCCTGGTCGATCTCGGCCTGCATCTCCACCTGGACATCGGGGATCTCATCGGGACTACCGACGATTTCCATGCGCGCTGCAGCGTCATCGATGAACGTATCAAGCGGCATCACCGAGAGAATGGCACGCGCGGCCCTTGGCGCTGTAACAGCGTCGATGCGCAACAATCGGCCGAGTCGTGTCTGCCGCGCGATGGAATCGCCAGGGAAATTGGTATCGCATATGACCAGCCGGTCGCCGTGTCCCATTGCCCTGAGAGCATAGAGTACGTCCGCATTCAGCAATGGATCGAGGTTCTTGAGCATGTTTCCTCCCGATGAACTGGTTATCTTGTCTGTGTCACGGACCGGTCGAATTCTTCGGCCGTCGCATAGGATTTCTGCGTTCCCTCGCGAGTGATAGAGTCGGCGGCATAGAGCGCCGCTTTCTTCAGCGAGGCTTCGAGTTCGCGGCTCTCGACATAATAGCGCGCAAAGCTGCCGATGAAAGCGTCGCCGGCCCCCGTCGTGTCCTTCGGCTTGACCTTGACAGGCTCAATCAAGGTCGAGGATTCCGCTGTGATCAGGCGCGCGCCGCGCGAGCCAAGCGTGACGATAACCCTGCGAATGCCTTTGCCGATCAGGTATCGCGCCGCAGCCTCGATCTCTGCATCGCTCCCGGTGGGCATGCCGGTCAGCAATGCCAGTTCGGTTTCGTTGGGGACGAGGAAGGTAGCCTTGGTGACCTGCGTCGGGTCGAGGTCAGGTGCAGCCGGCGCGGGATTGAGGATAGTTTCTATGCCATGCCGATCGGCGAAATCGATTGTGTAATAGACGGTCTCGAGCGGCACTTCCAGTTGCATCAGGATCAGGTCGCACTGCTTCAGGTCCTCGGCCGCTGCATCGATATCGGCGGGCTTCAGGTCATTATTCGCGCCCTTGATGATAAAGATCGAGTTCTCGCCGCTCGCGTCGACGAAGATTGGTGCGACACCGCTCGACTTGCCAATGACAGTCCCGACATGGGAAATGTCGATGCCGTTGCTCTTGAGGTTGTCGATGGTGCTTTGGCCAAAAACGTCATCACCAACCTTGGAGACCATCATCACCTTGGCGCCAAGCCTCGCCGCGGCGACCGCCTGGTTGGCACCCTTGCCGCCGAAGCCCATCGAAAATGCCGGCGCCTCCAGGGTTTCCCCGGGGGCAGGCATACGGATGATCGAGGTGACGAGGTCAGTCATATTGCTGCCGACGACCGCTATGCGACGCACCATGTGTGATTCCTCTACGGGCAATAGTCTTTCTGCACCCGTTCTATAGCAATGATTGGCGGGAAGGGAACAGGTCTTGCTGCGGTCGGTTGTGAAATGTAGCCGTCAAAGCCGCTTTCGGTACGCGTATCGATGCGGTGTGCGCGACAGGATCACTGGCTGGGGCGGGAGGGTTCGAACCTCCGAATGGCGGTACCAAAAACCGCTGCCTTACCACTTGGCTACGCCCCAAAGTATCAGCGCCGATTTTGATTATCCGCGTGACAGCGCGGCCTTATAACCTCTGCTTCCCGCTTGTGCAATGTGAATGATCGGAGAGTTTGTACCTTCTGGCACTTGTTTCCAGATATTTTCCATGCCGGCACGGCGGGGCTTTGAACTTAAGTCGGGGTTCTGTTCAGAAATACATATCGATAGGCTGGAGCGATATTGTGTTTTGACGGCAAAGCAGCAGCACCGTGCCAGCCGTGCAATCAGGGGGATGGGCCTCCCTGGCTGAGGCATACGGCCAATATGCTGTCAAAACTTGGAGTGAAGCGAATGTGGTATCGACCGCTGCGCATCACCCTAGAAGTGCGAAAGACCCGTACGAGCTGGCTACTCATAGTACGGGTCTCATTCACACTAACCTAGGAATGGGAGGTGGGCTTCTGCCTGCCTCCTATCCAAGCTGGAATATAACACTTCTCAAGAATTTTCCAAGAGTGCTAAGTGACCACTCCGAGGTCGTATATTACGGGAATCAGCATTGGCTGCCATCATCACTACTTTTCTTGTCGCTGCCGTTTCGAGTGCGGTCTTGCTGGCGATCATCATGCGGGCGCTTCCTGCAGATTTCCTTGGTGCGGCGGTCACCGAACGTTCGAATCACACGCAGCCGGCGCAGCAACTGGGCGGGCTCGCCATTGTTCCCGTGATTATTGCATCACTATGGGTCTTTGGCTCCGCAGCCGGCCTTGACCGGCAGTTCCTTTATGCGACAACCCTTGCGTCTGCCTTGTTGTGGATCGTGGGTTTCCTTGATGACCGCCATCATCTGCCGGAGACAATCCGGCTCGCTTCGCAACTCGTTGCTTCGGCGATTGCCGTGTATGGGCTCGGGGAAGACTTTCAATTGCTGCCGGAATTTTTGCCGTTCCTGGTCGAGCGCGGGCTTCTCATTCTCGCCCTCGTCTATTTCATCAACCTGACGAACTTCATGGACGGGCTCGATCTCATGGTCGTCTCGGGCCTCGGCATACCCCTCGCCCTGCTTGCCGGTTTCGTCATACTCGGGTTCGCCTCGCTTCCGACCGGTAGTCTCGCCGCTTCGATTGCCGGGGGACTTGCGGGGTTCGCACTTTTCAACCGGCCGAAAGCGAGCGTTTTTCTCGGCGACAGCGGCAGCCTGCCCCTTGGCCTTCTCGGCGGCCTCGCCTTCTTTCGGCTTGGTCATGATCTGTCCATCTGGGCCGGGATCATTCTGCCGCTGTTCTTCATCGCCGATGCCACGTCCACACTCTTGATGCGGCTGGCGGCCGGCGACAATATCTTCGCCGCCCATTCCAAACACGCCTACCAGGTTGCCAAACGAGCGGGCTGGCACGTGTGGAGCATCATCTTCGGCGTCAGCCTGCTCAATCTCGTTCTCGGCGTCAGCGCTATTGGCGGAGCACAGGAGGGCGCGCTTCGCGCCGCTTCTATCGTTGCGGCACTCGCGGCCGTTGTGCTTGTCATTTGCAGATTTCGGGGAAGACTTTAGGAACTGGCGCAGTCGAACAGCAGCTTGCGAACGGCATCCGCATCCTGCCTCTCGATCAGTTCCTTCAATTCAGCCACGGCGCCGGGCAGATGACCCACGGAATTGACGTTGCGCTTGGCGCGTAGAATCTTCGAATGAATAGTCGGCGAGACTGAAACCGGGTCGTAAAAGAGCTCTTCATGCAGCTTCTCCCCGTCGCGGATGCCGACGGTGACGATCTCGATATCCCCCTCGGGATTTTTGTTGTCCTTGATCGTGAGGCCCGCCAGCAGGATCATGTTTTCCGCAAGATCGCGGATACGCACGGCCTCGCCCATTTCCAATAGGAGGATATCGCCTCCTTCCGAAATCGCGCCCGCCTGAATAATCAGTTCCGCGGCTTCGCGCACCGACATGAAGTAACGCGTCATTTCATCATGCGTAACGGTCAACGGTCCGCCGTGGGCAATCTGTTCGCGGAACAATGGGACGACCGAGCCGCTTGAACCGATCACGTTGCCGAAGCGAACGGAGACGAATATCTGACCGCTCCCCTGCTTGCTCGCTTCGTCGCCATGATAGCGGACGATGAGCTCGGCCCAACGCTTGGTGGCGCCCATGACATTCGAGGGCCGAACCGCCTTGTCCGACGAGATAAGCACGAAGTTCCGTACTCCCGCCTCGCGCGACAGTCTGGCGAGTACTTCCGTGCCGATCACGTTGTTGCGGGCACCTTCGACAACGTTTTCTTCCACCAGAGGCACATGCTTGTAGGCCGCGCAGTGATAGACATTCTCGATGCCGTGCGTCGCAAGCACGGTCCTGATTAGCGGCGCATCGGCGATCGAGCCAAGCACCGGAATGACAGTGCAATCGCTGACCGCGGCGAGTTCCCGATGCAACTGATAGATACTGTGCTCGTTGACGTCGAAGATCACCAGCTTTGCCGGGGCAAGCTTTACGATGGTACGGCAAAGTTCCGAGCCGATCGACCCGCCGGCGCCGGTAACGAGAACGGAGCGGTTTTCCACGGTCTTGTCGAGCAGGGCAGGATCAGCCGGTACGGGCGAGCGGCCAAGCAGATCATCGATATCGATGTCGCGCAAATGACTGATCAGGTATTTTCCTGCGGTCAGATCGGAGATCGCAGGAAGAATCCGGACCTTTACGTCCAGCAGCTTCAACCTGCCGATCAAACGACGGCGCTCTATTCCACTCAAGGCCGAGGTCGTCACGATCAACTCGTTGATGCCAAAATTATCGATCAGGGTTTCGAGCTGCGATGTCGGGTAAACGCGTATGCCAAGAATATCCATGCCATGCAGGCTCTTGTCATCGTCGATGAAACCCGCAACGAAAACCTCATTCTGTGATCTCAACGCATTGGCAAGCTGCCTCCCCGCATCGCCCGCACCAAAGATGAGACACTGCCGCGCCAGGAGTTTTTCACGCATCGGGCTCCACAAGAGCCACTTGGCGGCAAACCGGCTGCCACAGATGAGCGCGATGCTCAGTACCCAGTAAAGGAACGGTATGGCCCGGGGCACACCCTCGGCACCGGTCATCAGCGTCAGGAAGGCGAGGCAGACCCAGAGAATAACCGATATTGTCACTGCCTGGATCATCGTCCAGATCGCCTTGTCCGGCAGATATCGGATGACGGAGCGGTAGAGCCCGAATCGCACGAACACCGGCACCCCGATCAGCGGTGCAGCTATCATGAGGAGAGCCTGTTCGCTATTGGGCACGAAAAACTCGCTGAACCTCAGCAGATAGCTGAGCCAAACGGCGAAAGTCAGCGTGACCATGTCGAAACCGACAAGGAGTACCTGCTTGTAACGACGCGGCATCATCGAGATGCTTTGCCGATAGTTTTCCAATTTCATTGATCCTCGGCTTTGGAGAATAAAGGCATGTCGGTTCGGTGAGTCCTCACCTAATACAAATGCAAGACCAGTAACATAGGGCGTTATAAATGCAATGGCGGTTTCGCCCCTCAACCAGGGCGTGCTTGGAAATCAACAGAAACCGAGATATGATACGGTCTGGAGTAAGCGGCAGACTTTCGTCCACCCCTCCCTTCCTAGGTTATGAAATGGACCCGGATCACGAGAGACCAGCTCGTCCGGGTCTTTTTCAATTCTAGGGTGATGCTAAATGGTAAATACCACACAGTTCACCTCCGTTCACCGGCGAGGCCCTCGCCTCGGTCGGAGCGGCCAATCCCCTCCAAATGCCTCGCTGGCTCGATGCTGCTGCTTTCGCCTGTAACCCTTGAAGCATGAGTTGAATGCACGTTCTGCACAGCGAATGCATGGTTGTATCCATCGGCCCGAAACACCTTGCGGGTTGTTGTCCCGCGCCTTCCCTCGCTGGCGGTTTATCCAACAATTCTTCGGCGGCATTAAACTCGGCGCTCCCGATAGTGACTGGAAGGACAGCCTGATGGACCAGACAACGAACCTTAATTTGCCCTATATTGCGCCGGCGCAGGCGCAGAAGCATGTCACCCACAATGAAGCCCTCCGCGCGCTCGATGCGCTGGTTCAGCTTTCGGTGCGAAGCCGCCGCGTCGCCGCGCCGCCGCAGGAACCTGTCGAAGGCGATCGTTATGTCGTGGCGCCAGAGGCATCGGCACCCTGGGCAGGCAGGAACGGCCAGATCGCCTCATGGCAGGATGGCGCCTGGGCGTTCTTCCAGCCGCAGGAGGGGTGGCATGCCTTCGTCATCGACGAACACAGGTTCGTGGTGTTCGATCGCGCGTCCTGGCGTGAAGTGGCGGGCGGTACCAATCCCGTGGAAGCCGTCGGTATCAACATGGTCGCCGGCGAGGACAATCGGCTGGCGGTGAGGAGCCCCGCTTCGCTGTTCGACCATGTTGACGGCAGCCATCAAATGAAGATCAACAAGGCTGATGACACGCAAGTCGCCTCCCTGCTTTTCCAGTCAAACTACGAGGGCCGGGCCGAGATGGGTACGATGTGGGGGCGCGAGTTCCGCATCAAGACCAGTGCAGACGGCGTTCAGTGGCATGAAGTCATGGTCGCGGACAGTTCGACCGGGGCAGCGCGCTTTCCATCCGGCATCATTCATGCAGCAACGGGCAAACGGCAGTCCGGGCTCATGCTCCTTCCCGGAGCCCCAATGGGCACCGCAATATTCCAGCCTCGCAGCCAAGGCACGGGTGCGGCCAAACTCGCCTCGATCGGCGCAGATATCGTGACTTTCACGACCAATGCCGCCGGAGAATTCTTCAGCCCTGCAATGCGCGGCCGGTCGATGGTGCGTATCTGGAATGTGACAAAGACACCCGCGCAATCAGCCTTCGCCAAATGGGATAGTGCGGCCAACCAGTTGCAGGTGAGCAGCGCCGGCGATGTCGCGGCATGGTCTGCGGGCGATACGATCCAGCTTGGCGATCCGCTTGCCAGCCTCATCGCCGTTGATGTTTCGCCCGTCATGCAGAACATCTTGGGCAGTGCTTTTGGGCAGGATGCACTTCTGCTTGATACGGGCGATGGGGGGAATATCACCCTCGCCTGCAGTGATCCGTCGCCCGCGTCCGCTTGCAACCTCGTCTATTTCAAGATCGATGAGACCCGCAGCTTCAGCGTGATCGGATTTTACGGGTGAAAGTTGCTGCAGTGCGTGGTTCGACAAGCTCACCATGAGGGCGCTTTCGCATATTGTCACCCTCATCATTGGTGTCATGTGTGTCCAAAACCCCAGCATTTACTGGGCTTTTCCTTGTCAGTAGTGTCGTTAGTGTTGTATGCATAAAAAAACGGATCAGGTCAGGAACAAAAACAAGCCGGAACTCAATCACCACAAATGGTGAATGAAAACGGTCAGCAGCAAACGGCTTGGCGGAAAAGCTGTGATCTAAATTTGCGACGGTCGGTCGCTGTTGCGAATCCCTGCTTTGGGTGACACAGTGGCAAAGCAAGAGGGGCAACCGATTTGCGTCGATCACCCCTCCAGTCCCCGGACAAGTGGGGGAGCCAACTGAGGCGAGGGCCTGCGGTTTTTATAGTCTTTTGCAAGGAGACGCCGCAGGTCTCGTTCAGCACGGTCACTCTCGGTGACTCACGCTGATGAAGCAATGCCTCAAAGGACCTATCCAACGGCAATTACCGATATTCACCGATCTGTGGATAACCCGTGCGCAAAGGCGGTCAAACAAAAAATATCCCACTAGGACAGGCAGTGGGACGAAAAACCAAAACATTTATTTTCGGTGTGATATCATGTTAGGAAGGTGGAAAACGCCCCATGAGGGAGGTGGGCTGATTGCAGAGGGAGGTGGGCTGATTGCACGATAGTCACTCGCCTCGGTGTTCGTGGCTCCTGCAAAACCACAAACAACCCTCATGGTAAGCTTGTCGAACCACGCACAGTAGTAATGCAGGAAAAATCCTCTCAACTTCCGCGGTAGGTCGAATATCCCCACGGCGTCACCAGCAGCGGCACGTGATAGTTGCCGTCTGCATTCGCTATCGAAAACCGGATAGGGATGTCGTTAAGGAACGGCGGATTGTCTCGCGCAATTTGCGATGCCTTGAAATAATCTTCGACGAAAAACGTGAGTTCGTACTGTCCAGCCGTCATCTCATCCGGTGATAGCAGCAGGTCATCGGTCCTGCCGTCAGCATTGGTGACAAGGGTCTTGAGCAGGTGGCGGCCGTTCCTGTCGATCCGGTGCAGCGTCAACGCCATGCCGGCAGCCGGTTTTCCCGCCGCCGTATCGAGCACATGTGTGGATAACTTTCCCATTAAAGCCTCTCATGCAATTAAATCATCGAGGCGAAAGCGTGCGATCAAAGCGATCTGTCGCAGCGCTTCGCTCACTTCCTCGCCCGAATTGTTGTTCAGGCGCTGGCGGAAGGCCGCCATTATGGAATGCTTGTCATGGCCCCGCACGGCAAGAATGAACGGAAAACCAAAACGGCTCTGGTAGGCATTGTTCAGGCGGTGAAACTCCTCGAACTCGGCGGCGGACAGACGGTCCAGGCCTGCGCTCTTCTGTTCGCTCGTCGATTCCACTGTCAGGTCACCCTGGCGTGCTGCCTTGCCCGCAAGGTCCGGGTGCACGCGAATAAGCCTGAGTTGCGCCACCTGCCCCGCCGCGTTCACAGCAGCGGCCATCGCCCTGTGCAGATCGTCGATACTTGCAAAGGGCCGCAACCGCGCGGCGGCCTCCGCCACCCAGGGCGAATGCTCGAATACGCCGCCAAGCGCCGCAACGAAGCGCGTGGCGTCAAGGGAGTTGAGTTTGTCCAATGTCATATGCTGCATAGACGTTCCAATATCGCAGGATAGCGATGCTGCTGTGCGTGGTTCGACAAGCTCACCATGGGGAAGTGGTAGATTGCACAACCATCGTCGAACTGACTCCCTGCAACGCACTTACCTCCCTCATGGTGAGCGTGTCGAACCAAGCACGACATCATTGCTGTTGATCATACTCGGATTGCTCCCTTTGCATGACTTACCGCCCGCAAGACCGCTTCCGGCGTCGCCGGTGCATCCAGCTGCGGCACCCGGCCATGGATCGAGGCGATGGCGTCGCGAATGGCCAGCCAGACAGAAATACCCAGCATCAGCGGCGGTTCGCCGATCGCCTTGGAGCGAAAAACAGTCTCCTCGCGGTTCGGCATATTGTCGAGAATACGCACATTGAACTGAGGCGGCACGTCGCGCGATCCTGGAATCTTGTACGTCGAAGGCCCCACGGTCCGCAGTTTTCCAGCCTTGTCCCACCAAAGTTCCTCGCAAGTCACCCATCCCATGCCCTGCACGAAAGCGCCTTCGATCTGGCCAAGATCGATGGCCGGGTTGAGCGGGGAACCGACATCCTGCAGGACGTCGGCGCGCAGGCAGCGGGTTTCGCCTGTCAGCGTGTCGACAGCAACTTCCGCCACGGCAGCACCATAGCTGAAATAGAAGAACGGCCGCCCCTTCATCGTCTTGCCATCCCAATGGATCTTCGGCGTCGCGTAGTGTCCGGCTTCGGAAAGCTGAACGCGCTTGGCCCAGGCCATCTTGGCCAGCTCACCGAACGATATCGATCGATTGCCAGCGTGAACACGGCCTTCGCGATAGATGATGACCTCCTCTTCGACGTCGAAATATTCGGCCGCCACACGTGTCATGCGCGACTTTATTGCCGTCGCTGCCTTGAAGGCAGCCATGCCGTTGAGATCGGACCCAGTGGAGGCCGCCGTTGCGCTTGTGTTGGGCACCTTGCCTGTCGCGGTGGACGAAATGCGCACCATGTCGAGCTCGACCTGGAACACTTCGGCCACCACCTGCGCGACCTTCACAAAAAGGCCCTGCCCCATTTCGGTGCCGCCATGATTGAGGAAGATCGACCCGTCGAGATATACATGGACAAGGGCACCTGCCTGGTTGAGCGAGGTCAGATTGAACGAGATACCGAATTTGATCGGCATCATCGCGAGGCCGCGCCGGATAAGCGGATTGGTGGCATTGTGCCCGTCGATCTCGGCGCGGCGGTAGTGCCACTCCGCCGAACTCAGCACCGCGTCCGTCACTTCGGCAAGGCGATTATCCTCCACCTGCTGGCCATAGGGCGTCATGTCGCCCGTCCCCTCGCCATAATAGTTGACCGCACGGACGATATTGGGATCGAGCCTCAGTTCCCGGGCAATCGTATCGATAACCGCCTCGATGGTGATTATCCCCTGCGGTCCGCCAAAGCCTCGGAATGCCGTGTTCGATACCGTATTGGTCTTGCAGGCATGGCCGATGAAGCGGGCATTCGGGATAAAATAGGAATTGTCCGTATGGGTCAGTGTACGCGTGATCACCGGTCCCGTCAGGTCCGGAAGATTGCCGGCGCGAGCCAGGTATTCAACGTCAAGACCGAGAATTTGGCCTCTTTCATTCACGCCGACTTTCCAGTTGGCGACATAGTCGTGGCGCTTGCCGGTCGCGATCATGTCATCGCGGCGTTTCAGGCGCATCTTGCATGGCCTGCCGGTCTTTGCAGCTACCAGCGCGGCCGCCCCGGCAATGATCGTCGGCTGACTTTCCTTACCGCCAAATCCGCCGCCCATGCGCCGTACCTGGCATTCGACCGCGTTGGCATGCACACCGAGAATACCCGCAACGTGATGCTGCACCTCGGTCGGGTGCTGGGTCGAGGAATGCACCAGCATTTCCCCGTTTTCGCCGGGAATGGCATAGGCAATATGGGTTTCCAGATAAAAATGATCCTGTCCGCCTATCCGCAATGTGCCGGATAAGACATGCGGCGCACTCGCCAGCGCCTTGTCTACATCACCCTCGACGACTTCCTGCGGCGGCAGCACATAAGACTTGCGCCTGTGTGCCTCCTCGATATCGAGAATGGGCTCGAGCGCTTCGATATCGAGCTTTACCTTTTTTGCGGCGCGATAGGCGGTTTCAAAATCGCGGGCCGCGACGACCGCGATTACCCGTCCTTCGTGATCGACGACACCTTCGGCAAAAAGCGTCTCCCCATGAAGGATCGGGCCGACTTCATTGTGGCCGGGGACATCCTTCGCGGCCCAGACACCGGCAACACCTTCCATCGCCAGCGCGTCGGAGGCATCAAAGCCGTTCAGCCTGCCATGGGCGACCGGCGACAGGACGAAAGCCGCATGCAACGTCCCAGGCAATTCCGGCATATCGTCGATGTAATTTGCCTCGCCCGCCACATGACGCGCCGCGGAATCATGGGCGATGCCTTTGCCGACTATGCTGCGCTGGACAATCTTGGCATCAATGTTCATAGCGCGATGACCTCCACTGTCTCTCCGTTTACATCGCGCCAGAAGCGCTCGGCGAGGTTCGCTGCGACCCGCAATCGATACTCGGCGCTGCCGCGCCAGTCACTAAGCGGCTGGAATCGCGCGGTGATGGCAGCGGCGCAGGCTTCTATCGCATTCTGGTCGAAGTTCGTGCCGACCAGCGCAAGTTCGGCGCGTGCAGCACGCTGCGGCGTCGCGGCCATTCCTCCGAAAGCGATGCGCGCGCTGCGAACCTGCCCCTCTTCCCGTATGATGGAAAAGGCGCCGCAGACGGTCGAAATATCCTGGTCGTAACGCTTGGAGATCTTGTAGACGCGAAACTCCTGCCCCTCGACAGGCTTCGGGATAGACACGGACGCGATCACCTCGTCGTTTCGCAGTTCAGTCTTGCGATAATCCAGAAAGAAATCTTCGAGCGCCATAAAGCGATGACCGCTCGAGGAGGCAAGCTCGACTTCGGCTCCGAGCGCTATCAGCGCGGGCGGTCCATCGCCGATCGGGCTTGCCGTGCCTATATTGCCGCCAATCGTTCCCATGGAGCGTATCTGGGTCGAACCGAAACGGCGAATCAACGTCGCGAAGGAAGGATAATAATCGGCGATGCTGGAGAGAATCTCTTCCCACGTTACCGCCGCACCGAAGCTCAGATGATTTTCAGTTTCGCGAATGGCGCGCAACTCACGTACATGGGCAAGCGAAATGACTTCGTCCCAGTCGGAATGGTAGTCCGCAAGGGCAACGCCGAGATCCGTTCCGCCGCCGAGCAGGATGGCACCCGGTTTCTCCTGGCGCAGTTCAAGCAGGTCATTGAGTGTCTGGGGCTGGTGAAACGTCGAACCGGAGGCGGAAATCGTCTTGCGGGGCTCGATTTTCGCGAAGGCAGCGGCGTGCGGACCGTCTATCGCCGTAATCCCGGCCTTGCGCGCTGCTTCGACGATCGGTCGATACCCGGTACAGCGGCACAGATTGCCGGCCAGCGCATCGTGGATATCTGCGTCATTGACCTCCGCCATGGTTGCAGGACCTGACGCTGCAATCTCTGGCTCTGCGGCGCTCTTCCCGGCGGCAAGACCTGCCCCCGCAGCGCTTTTTCGCGCTGCAAGACCTGCCCCCGCAGCGCTTTTTCGCGCTGCAAGACCTGCCAGTGAAATCACGATGCCGGGCGTGCAGAAGCCGCATTGCGAAGAGCCGTTTTCGGCCATGGCTGCCTGGACCGGGTGCAAATGTTCGGATTTCAATCCTTCGACAGTCACCAGCGCGCGGCCGTCGATCTGTCCCATGGCGAGAATGCAGCTGTTGGCCGCCTGGTACTGTACCTCGCCGTCCCCATCGTCCTCACCCCGGGCTTGCTGAAGGGTAGACCGGGGATCACCGATCAGCACCGAGCAGGCACCGCAATCACCTTCTGCGCAGCCCTCCTTCGTGCCGGTCAGTCGCGGCCCGCTCCGCAGCCAGTCAAGCACTGTCGTATCCGGCCGAACCGAAGCTTCCTGCTTTTGACCATTTAGAAAAAAACGTATCGTTTGTGACATAGCTCCAGCTTCAACCGGCCGGGCTTGGGCGTCAAGGGAAATGCCATCTATCTCCCCTCTTGTGGGGGAGAAAGCGATTGCGGGCTATCTATAACTTCGCAATCCTGTAAACCACATCGCCGAAGACGTGCTCTTCGAGATTGTCACCTTCGCCGCCACGATCGACAATGAGAAAATCCGAGGTTTCCTCAAGGGAAATCAGTGGGTGATGCCAGGTGTTGCGGGCATAGTTGACGCCCTGATGGCCTTGGCACAGAAAGGCGGATGGCGTACCCGGCCTGCCGCCTTCGTCCTTGGCCACCACCACAAGGAACGGGCGCCCGCTCAATGGAAAAAACGCCTGGCTGCCAAGTGGATGACGCTCCAGCATTTTAATGTCGATGGGAGGCGCAAAAGACTTGCCTCGAAAGATATTCACGAGCACCCGCGCGCTTTCGCCCGTAATATCGACATGAGCGAGATCGTGATAACGCTCGGTGGTGCCGCCGTTGATCAGGCGCATGTCAGCCCCTGCCGTCTCGATCACATCACCGAAGGGTGCAAACGCTGCCCTGGTCAGTGGCCGGGCCTCGAGGGTGACGGTTCTCATGCGCCGCCGTCAAAAGGCTGATGTTCGTGCCAATGATTGGCGATATCGATCCGCCGCGTTATCCACACATCTTCGTGGTGCTGCACATAATCAAGGAAACGCTCCAGCGCTGCTGCCCGGCCTGGACGCCCGGCCAGGCGGCAGTGCAACCCGACCGACATCATCTTCGGCGCCCCATCTTTGCCCTCGCGATGCAGCACGTCGAACGTGTCCTTCAGGTAGGTGAAGAACTGGTCGCCGGAGTTGAATCCCTGAGGCGTCGCAAAGCGCATGTCGTTTGCGTCGAGCGTATAGGGCACGATCAGGTGCGGTCCCTTTGGCCCCTCGACCCAATAGGGCAGTTCATCGGCGTAGCTGTCCGAGGAATAGACAAAGCCACCCTCTTCCATGACGATCTTCAGCGTATTGTCGGAGGGCTTGCCCTGATAAATCCCGAGCGGACGCGACCCGGTGATCTCCGTGTGCAGCCGCACCGCCTCAAGGATATGTCGGCGCTCCAGTTCCTCAGGGAAATCCTTGTACTCCAGCCAGCGCAACCCATGGCTGGCGATTTCCCAATTGGCCTCCTTCATCGCGGCAACAGCTTCCGCATTGCGGGCCATGGCGAGTGTAACGCCATAGACGGTCACGGGCAGATTGCGGTGGGTAAACATGCGCCACAGCCGCCAGAAACCGGCGCGCGATCCGAATTCATAGATCGATTCCATGTTGAGATTGCGCTGGCCCGCCCAGGGTTGCGCGCCGACAATCTCCGACAGCAGCGATTCGGATGCGGGATCATCGTCGAGGATCGAGCTTTCTCCCCCCTCCTCGTAATTGATCACGAACTGCAGGGCGAGCTTGGCGCCACCCGGCCATTTCGGGTCGGGCGGATTACGGCCATAGCCAATCAGATTGCGGGGATAGTCTGGCATTGAGGGAGTGGTGTTACTTGGAATGCTTTGGCTTGTCGTCGCGACGTTCATCGCGTGTGACGAACATCACAAAGGCCACCATAAGCAGCCCGCTTACCGGCATTATCATGAAGAGCATAAACTGTTCCACTGTCACGGTTTTAACCCTTTCAATGTCTGTCTTGCGCATAAATGTAGTGCAGTCGCGGCCATAACACAAATGGCTGCGCCGATTACGATCAAAGCACTTGGCCCATTTGCATTATAGATACTTGAAGCCAGCGGCGCCAAACCGCCCACGGCCCACAAGGCAACAGATAATCCATTGAGCCAAGTCGCCGTGAGCTTTCTCTGCTCATTATAAACCGTCGCCAAACGTCCAATATAACACCAGTCAAAAGCGACAATTATAAAAAATACATAGTGAAAAAACGGCGGATTATAAACAAAGCGCCGGTCTAGCCGGCGCTCTGCTGTATCACCGGCGCTTGAGCAAGGAGCCCACCGCCGGAACGGTCGCAGCAGCCAGCGCGAGCTTCAGCATATCTCCAACGATGAAAATGCCGACACCATAGGCCAGCGCCTTGTCGAAGCCGAACAGATAGGCCATCCACAGGAAGCCCATGCCGAGGATAACCAGTTCCGCGGCGAACATGGCCGCGCCGAGCATCAGCGGACTGCGCGCAAAACCCTTGTCGGCAGCACGGCCGACGATCCAGGCGGCGGCAATATAGGACAAGAGGTAACCGCCAGTCGGGCCGACCATATAAGCAAGACCAATGCCCTTTTCCGGCGTTCCGGTGAATACGGGCATGCCGAGTGCCCCCTCGAGGAGGTAGAGCGCCATGGTCGCCACGGCAAGGCGCGAGCCATAGGCTGCCGATATTGCGAAGACCGCGAAAGTCTGCATCGTCACGTTGACGAAGACCATGTCCACTTTGGTCTTGGCGGCAAGGGTCATCAGCGCAGTGCCGGCGAGGGCCAGAGAGACAAACCATACTGCTTTCGCAAGTTGGCCTTCCGGCTGGAACGTTTCGGCGAGCGAGCGGGTCCGGGCAGCAATCATTTTCTTAACCTCCACAATGGCTTTCGCCAGTTCATGAAAATGTATATTGAGGATCATGCCGCGCTGCAATACGTCGAAAGCCGCATAACCAGGTGTATTCGAAAAAATGAATCTCGTTTTCGACAAGGTATTTGCGCCGCACTACGGCGAAGCCATTGATATCGCGCCGAATGTCAAACGTATCACGGTCAACAATCCGAGCCCCTTCACCTTCCACGGCACGAATTCCTACCTGATCGGAAAAAATTCCCTCGCGCTGATCGATCCGGGCCCGATCGATGAAGCGCACAAGGCCGTTCTTCTGCGGGCGATCGGCGGGCGCCCGGTCAGCCACATTTTCGTCAGCCACACCCATCGCGATCATTCACCCTTGGCCAGCGTTCTGAAAGATGAACTCGGCGCTCTCGTCGTTGCCGAAGGGCCGCATCGGCCCTCCCGTGCGTTGCACCTCGGCGAAGTCAATCTTCTGGATGCAAGCGGCGACACCGGTTTCATGCCGGACATACGCGTCGACGACGATGCGCTGATCGAAGGCGATGGCTGGGCGCTTCGATCCATTCACACGCCTGGCCACACGGCAAATCACGTGGTCTTCGCGCTTGAAGGCTCGGGCATCCTTTTCTCGGCAGACCATGTCATGGCATGGGCAACATCCATCGTCGCGCCGCCCGATGGCTCGATGTCCGACTACATGGCCTCGCTGGACCGGCTGCTCGCACGCCAGGACCGCGTCTTCCTTCCTGGTCATGGCGGCCCGGTCACCAGGCCGAAAACATTCATGCGCGGCTTGAAAGCACACCGGAAAATGCGCGAGCGTGCCGTGCTGGAGCGGGTGAAACGAGGCGACCGCACCATCGCCGAGATGGTCAGGGTAATCTATCGCGAAACCGATCCTCGCCTGCACGGCGCCGCCGCCCTGTCCGTACTCGCCCACCTTGAAGATCTGGTTGCGCGCGGCCTCGTGCAGACCGAAGGTAACCCGGCGGTCGACGGCATCTATTGGTAGTTGCCCGCAGCGAACATTATGGGCCGTAATATTGAGCGGAAAAGTGTTTGAGCCGCGACCAACCCTTGAAGATCTGGTTGAGCGCGGCCTCAGACCCTGGGCCTCCCTCATGGTGAGCTTGTGAACCACGCACAGCAATCTGCCCAACTGCAGAGCGAAGCCAACCCAGCTGTTGACGGGGATTATTGGCTCCAGCCAGCACCAAGATTTGATTGGTATTGCTTTTTAGCCAATTGGTCTGCTGCATGAACAGCACGCGGGAAGACGATTTTTCAAACATTGTCGAAAATCGCAATATCCGCGACTTTCGTCGGATTGCGTGCGGTTGTCCAAAAATCCAATCTAAGACCAATCCGCACGCTTAGGCCGGGCAATTTTGATTTCGGTTATTCAAGACTGTCATGGTTCAGGCAGCACACCACAAGGCCGATTTGCGGCCATTCAATTTATACGAAGCGATGTTTCACAATGGTAATTAAGTAAGAGGTTTCATTTGATGAAGAGAAAATTCAAAGGTGCAATAGAATACCCCGCCCGGTTCGTCATTCACATTTGTCTTGCGTTGGCGTTATTGGTTCAGCCGGCATTTGCGGGTAAAGCGCCCCCTAACAAGCGGTTCCATTTGCCGACCTTTCAGCAAATAAAGTCGCTTGATGGCGAATTCACTCTCAAGGATGAAAGCCGCATCGTTCTGAAAAAGGATGATGCGCAGCTTGTTGCTGTTCTAAACGCCCCGCGCGGTTGGGCCGAGAAGCTACGCTACGCAACGGGTTTCCCGCTTAAGATAATCGTTGATTCTGCTCCCGTGGCCGGTGACATCGTTCTCGACAAGGACTCAGGCGGAAAACTCGCGGAAATGGCCAAATCTGCAGTGTTGTCGACGCAGCCAGGCAATAGCAAAGCCACGAAAAAAAACATCGGCAGCAATGTACTGCAAGAAGGCTACTTGCTTGCCATCGGCAAGGATCGCGCCGATGTGACCTATGTTGAAACCATGGGAGCCCTGCGCGCGCTGCAATCCCTGACATTGATGCTGATGACCGATGGCAAAACCGCCGGCAACCACCGGACTATCGGGGCGGCGGATGTATTCGATTATCCGCTTTATGAAAACCGACGCATCATGCTCGACGTTGCGCGCTTTTACCTCCCTACGGATCAGCTCATTGGCATCATGGACAAGATGAGTATGCACAAGTTGAACGAGCTCCATCTGCACTTGAACGACAGTGTGCGAGAAATGGGGCTTGCCGACTTGCTCAATCCAGGTGGCAACCCGCCAAAAGCTGGATTTTTCCGGCTTTACAATGAGGACAAACCCAGACCGAAACTTTGGCCCTCTGACGGGCTCGTCTACACCAAGAAAGATTGGGCAAAACTTGAGGCGGCCGCCCTCCGCTACGGTATAAAGATCATACCGGAATTTGACGCGCCAGGCCACGCGATGGCATTTGCTAAAGACGAACCCAAATTACGATACGCCGCGAACAAAGACACTATCGATACCAGCGATTCAAAAGTAGCTGTGGATTATTTCACGACGCTCATTATGGAGTTCCGGCCATGGTTTAAATCGGACACAATCCATATTGGCGGCGACGAAGCTTGGGGAAACAAGCACGTTTCGACTGTAAACTACATCAACGAGCTATACACCAACCTACTCAAACCAACGGGAAATCTTGAGGGATTCAAGCATGTCTGGATATGGTATGAAGCCAAGCTTGCCAACGGTAAATTCACCGAGTCCATCAACGACATCAATCCAAATATCAATATCGCCTATTGGGCGACCGTGGACCCTTTGCCGACCAAAAACAGCAGGCTCGAAGAAATCAAGAAACGACCAGCCAAGTGGATCGACGGTGAGGGCCTATCGTTTTATGTCGTTCCGAAAATGCCCGCCGGGTTCTCACCGGATGGCATTGATCCCGGCGAGGCCTATGCCTATTACGGGGAAAGGCTGAAGCGATACCAAAACCAGGGAACCATCCCTGATGGTATTCAACTATCGCTATGGAACGATGTATCCAAGCTAAATGGGCTGACCTCGGATGAAATCACGCCACATTGGGGAAGAGCATCGCCGCCATGGGATTCGTCTCCTGGCGGGGTCTCATTTACGATGGCAGCAATAAGGTTGTTCCCATAAGCATGTCGGGTTTCGGTAATTTGATATCGGTTTCCCAGGAACTGTCATCTTATTGGGTGCGTGATCGTTTTCCCTACGTTGACGGCGGTCAGGCGTTGCAGGTCTTGTTGGATGCTTCGCGGCATCTGAAGTTGCAGACGCCCATCCAGATCAACATACCCTTTACCGATCTTAGGTTGAGCCTTTTTACGCAGACGACCTACGAAAAATCCGCTTGGGACTGGATGGCCTGGGATATGGAAGATATGACCCGTGCTTTCCGCGGACCAAAGCGACTTGATGGTGCTTGGATTACCAGGAACCCACAATCTTCATCCGGCGGGTTCGTTGCTCTTGAACTGCCAGGCGAAGGTAATGGGTCTTATTACCGCCCAGGGTTTATTTGTCGCGATATTGGTTTTGCACTGGGTGAACGGAAACAATCCGCCTGCGACACCGATACATGGACCGAGCCGCTAGAGGTCAAGAATCTGACCGCCATAGAAAAGAGTGGCGCTGGAACGCTTAAATTAGTCAAGCCGAAGGCTTTCAACGGGTATTTCGGCCTGTATGACGGTAAGCTCCTTTTGCCGCGCAGCAGCGATTTCAACAAGCGTGGCCCGACTTTTGCCGGCGGCACAGTTGAATATTATGATTGATGGCGTGACAGCTTTCCTTGGCAGACGCATTCGCGGCCGGTCGTGGATAGAACAGTGACTTGATCATCTCCTCCCCTTCGTGGGGGGATAATCACAATCCAGGCATTTGACGGGGTGTAAAGCGCCCCTTCAAGTTCACTGCGCCGGCTCGGCTGTTTCCTCTTCCGGCTGGACGCTCTGAACCTCGGCGTCGAGCGCGGTCATGAATGCGGTGATCCGGTCGGCATTTTCGCCGAGATCGTGAATACCGTAGCGGGAGACAGAGCGCATATCGACATAGGTCGTGTCGCCCTCGTCGGAGAGGCGGATAACCACGTCGCTGGTGAAGCCCAGGAGCCAGGTTCTCGCGACCACTTCGAGCAAGATTTCCTCATCGACACCGGGCTCGCCCTTCTGGCTCGCGATCTTCCAGTCATTATTGCCGATGACCTTGGTTACTGCCGAAAGAATTCGGTCGGGCGAACCGTCATAGCGGCGCCCCGTCACTTGTGGATAGGCGGTCGATTGAAGCGCGCGGCTCCCCCGGTCATTGACCAGCGGGTTCATGCGCTCGGTTCGCTGCCCCGCGGCAAACAAGTCAGGCGGATCGGTGATATCAGTGGACACGTCATAGATCGTCGGCAGTGCCAGCGCCTGATAGAGCGTCGTTGCGAAGGGCGCGAGGACGATGAGCGCGATCACCACCCCCCAGAAGGCACTCGGAAAACCGCGATCGCCGCGGCGCCAGACGCTGGTGAAACCGTTGAATGCGAGAAGAAGCGCAAGCAGGGCGAGGCCGGCGACAATGGCGAGGAGCCAGAGAAACTCCGGCGTTTCGATACGTTCGAAGCGGTGGCCAAGCCCTGAAAGCACGAAGAGTATCGCGCTGAGGAATGCGATGCGCACCGACCATGTGGCGGAGATCGATCGGCGGCGTCGAATGTGCGGTCGCATGAGTTCCTGGCATTGCTGATAACAATATAACAGCTACAAGCAAACGCATCGGGAGACAAGCAATCGAACCGGATGTGCATTATTGCGCGGCATGCCGCGAGGAGGCTGGCCTCGTCCGCACGCCCTTGCGCGAGAGTAGAACCAGCAAATCCGTGTCGTCTCGGCCAACAGCGTTCTATGCACCCACCCAGTCGTATAGCCGGCTTGCCGCGTCATATCGCGTACCGATGGCGGGATCAGTCTTGCTCATGACGCCGTTTTCCAGATGCCCGGCATAGCGGCGCAGATAGTTCGTGCCAGCCTTGTCGATGAATGCCACGTCGTACCAGCCGTCCCTGGTGGCGGTGCTGATCGACGCGGTTTTGGCCGCAACCGTCACGGTGTCACCCGTATAGGCGTTGATCATGGTCAGATCGCTATTGCCTTTCGGCCAGGCGCCGAAATCGAAGCGGACTTTTGTGGCATTGGCCTCCGCCCGCACGTCAACGATATCGGCGATCAATCTCTGGTTGGCATCGTGAAATTCGCTGAGATACCCGTTCGGGGCGTGAACGGCGAATTCGTATTTGCCGCCGCGATCTTTCACAAGATCGTACTCGTCCGATAGCGCGACCGGCGCGTCCGGCTTCGCGGCCTTCGTCAGTGCATAGAACCATGCGCCGCGCCCCTCGTCCGCCTTTACATAGGAATAGACGTTGAGCGCCACACCGATGCTGCCCCTGTTGCGGAACGTCAGCTGGAGTTTGTCGGCTTTTCCGTCATTCTCCGTGATCGAGGCGAAGACATTGAAATCATAGCCGAGCGGCAGGAGGGCCACCTGATCCCACGCCTGTTTACGCCGCGTATCATTTTCAAGGTCGATGGAAACATCGGCGTTCCGGCTCTTCGTTGTATAACGGGCGAGTTTGGCCTTCAGTTCATCCTGTTCTGCCTTGGTCAGATAGGCCGGGATGGGTTTTGCCGCAGCCACTGCCGCGTCCAGCCGTTCTTTGCCCGCCTTTGCCGCCGTGTCGAGCTTGGGGGTAAAATCGAAAGCGCTGGTCAAGTCGCCACAAATTGCGCGGCGCCAGGAAGAAATGTTGGCAAAATTCGAGCCCTCCGTGTGCAATCCCCTGGCGCCAAGCCAGGCATCAAGAAAGCGCAATGTAGAGGTATGGTCGAAGAGCTCGGAGCAGACCCGCCCGCCCACCGTCCAGGGCGAAACGATGACACATGGTACGCGCGTGCCAAGACCCATTGGCTTGCTCTGATCCGTTATCGCTGCCCCCCTGCCATCCGTACTCCGCACAACGCATTCCGCATCGACATTCGTCACGTCATCCGTCTTGGGAATGGAGATGCCAACGGAAACCTTGCCAACCCCCTCGGTCCCGCCAACCTTACCGGGAGCAGGCGCAAGCGCCGGCAGCGGTGGCATGGGCGGTGGAACGTGGTCGAAAAAGCCGTCATTCTCGTCATAATTGAGAATGAAAACCGTCTTTTTCCACACGTCCGGATGGGCGGCGAGCACCTTCAATATTTCATTGGTATAATATTCCCCGAAATGCGGTGAGATGCTGTCGGGATGCTCGCTGAATGCAGTCGGCGCGACAATCCATGAGACCGCCGGCAATGTTCCGGAGGCGACATCTAGCTCGAAATCCGATGGCTTGTCCGGATCGGTGCGCAGGATCGTATTGGGGCTGGCGCAGCGCTTGAAAATCTCGTTCGTCCGGTCATTCCAATATTGCTTGAAATAAATGACGGTATTGTCCCCGAAATCCCCGGTGAACTCGCCCGGGTTGATGCCAAGATCATCGATGCCGTTCTGATAGAATTTCCAGTCGATCTTCAAATCCTGCAGATGTTCCGGATAGGTTTTCCAGTCGGGTTTGATCGCAGAATTCTTGCTCCCGGTAAAATATGGATTGACCGGAAGGCCTTTTGCGGTCCCGGACCAGAAATGCGAGCGGTTCGGGTCTGTGCCGGCAGGCACGGAGCAATGATAGCCATCGCAGATCGTGAACGCCTCGATAAGTTTATGATAGTAGGAAAGGTCCTTGGCTGCATCGAGATGGGCCATTGTCGTGAGATTCTTCTTGGCGGCGATCCAATTGTCGTTCCAGCCGGATCCAACGGCCTTCAACCCGTCGTCGTAGCTGTGGGGCAAGCCGAAATCCTTGGATGCATAGTCCCCCGCTGACTCCTCGCCGCGCCGCACCTGGAAGGGCTTGATGACTTTCCTTGTTCCATTGGGCTGGGTGAAAACGGGATTGCCGTTGCGAAGCCGCAGCGGCCGCGGGTCGCCGAAGCCGCGCACCCCGCGCATCGTGCCATAATAATGATCGAAGGAGCGGTTTTCCTGCATGAGGAAAATGACGTGTTCGATATCCTTGAGAGAGCCGAGCTTGCAATGGGCTGCCGCGCTCAAGAGATCGTCGATCACCGTGGATTGCGCCAGCGCTTCCTGCATGTAGGAGGAGCAAGCCGCGAAAGCCGAAGCACTTGTGCCGGCAAGACCCAGCATCTTGATGAACTCGCGTCTGTCCATAATCCATCCGTTGAAAAATGCATTGAACATGGGAAAGCCGGGCGGCCTCTTGCCGTCCGGCTGAACGCAGCTGAGGTCAGCTTGTCGCTGCCTCGTAAATCCTCGTAATCCGATTGTATTTCATACCGATTGCCGGATCTGTCTTGCTGATCTTGCCGTTTTCGATATGCCCTGCAAAGCGGCGCAGATAACCGGTCGAGACTGGCTCCAGGATATTTTCGGAAGTATTGTCGACAAACGAAACATCATACCAGCCATCTTTTGTGGTGATGGTGATGGACTTGGCACCCTTATCCAGCGTTACGTTATGTTTCGTATAGGCATTGGTCATCACCAGTTTGCCCTCGGCGTTCTCCGGCCAGACTAAATCGAAGCGCACGTGCTTGCCATCGTCCAGCGATGTCATGTTCACGATCTCCGCAATGAGATTGTGCGTGTAGTCACGTGCGTCCCCCTGGAATTCGCTCAGGAAGCCGTTCGGACCGTGCACCGCAAGTTTATAATTGCCGTCACGCTTAAGGTTTTGTGCACCCAGATCATAGTCGTCGAACAGCGTAACGGGCACGCCGTCTTTTCCTGCCTTTGCCAGCGCATAGAACCAGGCTCCGCGGCCTAGTTCGAACCGGTTATAGGAATAAACATTCAGCGCAACGCCGCTGCTCCCCCTGTTGCTGAAGGAAAGGCGGAGTGTGTCCGGCTGCTCGCCGCCTGCGGACGTGACGAGGGAGGAGAATACACCGAAATCGTAGCCAAGTGGCAAGAGCTCGGCCTGTCCCTCATCCTGTTTCTTGCCGGTTTCGCCGGCATTGTCCCTGGCAATATCGGTGCTGGCATCTTCATACTTTGGCTGACTCAATTTGAGTTCATCCCGCTCGATCTTTGTCAGGCCGAGATATTCCGGAACCGGGTTGGCCGCGATAACCTTGGCCGCGGCATCCAGCCCTTCCTTACCTTCCTTTGCAAGCGTATCGAGCTTGCGGGTGAAATCGAATGCACTGGTAAGATCGCCGCAAATGGCACGGCGCCATGACGAGACGTTTGCAAAATCCGTGCCAGCCGGTTGCAGGTTTTTGGCGGCCAACCAGGCATCGAGAAAGCGCAAGGTCGATGTGTGGTCGAATAGTTCCGAGCACACCCTTCCGCCAACGGTCCAGGGAGAGATGATCAGGCACGGCACGCGATTGCCGAGCCCCATGGTCAATTGATCCCTCGGCGTATCGGGTAAGAAACGCTTGTCCTGGGGTTCCGAATCCTGCACCAGCTTGACGGCGTGCTCGGCATCGGGGTTTTTCGGATCATTTGAAAATACGATTCCCTTCGAGACCTTGCCCGCACCCGTCATGGCCGGAAGCGGTGGCAAGGGCGGCGGGACATGATCAAAGAAACCATCATTCTCATCATAGTTGATGATGAATACGGTCTTCTGGAAAACCTTCGGGTTGGCAGCGAGCACCCTTAAAATCTCGCTGACATAATACTCGCCAAAATGCGGCGAGATACCCATTGGGTGTTCGCAAAAGGCTTGCGGCGCGTTGATCCATGACACCGCCGGCAGCGTGCCGTTTTTTACATCCTGTTCGAACTGCGAAGGAACATTGGCAACAGTGCGCAGCACAGCATTGACGCTCAGACCTCGCTTGCGGATTTCTGTTGTCTCGTCTTTGTATTGCTTGAAGTAAAGCAGTATATTATCGCCAAAATTACCGAAAAACAGGTCGCCGCTAATGCCGTTTTGGTAACATTTCCAATCGACCTTCAAATCCTGCAGTTTTTCCGGATAGGTTTTCCAATCCGGGCGCTCCCCAATCATGCTGCTGAAGAAATCGTTGGTCGTCCAGCCACCGGCCGTTCCGGTGACGAAATGTGCACGATTAGGGTCAGTTCCTGCGTGGGAAGAACAATGGTAGCCATCACAGATGGTGAAGGCCTGTGCGAGCTTGTGATAGAAGGAAATGTCCTTGGCGGTATCAAGATGAGCCATGGAATCTTGCCCTTTGGCGAGCATCCATTGATCGTTCCAGCCACCATTGATGGCGTCTCTCCCGTCTTCATAAGAGTGCGCGAGTCCGAAGGCTTGATATTCGCCAGCCGACTTGTCCCCACGCCTGATCTGGAATGGCTTGATGTAACCGGCATTGGCGAGCCAATCGACAATCTTGGGAACGTATGCCTTGATCTCCTCTCGCTCGATGAATTTGAAGGGAGTCTTGGCGAGAAGATCGGCAACGAGATTAGGAGAACTCAAATATGGCAGCAGCGAATAGATGCTCTTTAGCGGCAGGGCAGCCAAATCCGGGATGAATGCGATCTCCTTGGGTAACGGATTGACGACGTCTCCTATCTTCGTTGTCTCGTGCCAGCGTGCGAAGGATTGTACCAGGTGAAAAATTTCCGCTGGCTTCGGCAGCCCTGTCGCCAGTGACGGCAGGGTTTTTACGGCGGCCGGCCAGGCTTTTTTCACTTCGTCAACATTGATCAGATTGGCCAGCATCTTCAACAGCATGTCAAGAATTTGCTGGCCTGAAAATTTCGCTATCAATCCCTTGATTGTAGTAACGTCGAAGGAACTGCCAGGCATTTTCTTCAATTGCTCGGCAATGAACTCCGCTACAGCAGCATTGTCCAGCAAGGAGAGGACATAGGCTTTTACCAGGCCCGCCAATGTTTCATCGATGTCTTTCGTTTCGAACAATGAAAGGCCGCTCTTCAAATCCTCGAGCAGTTCGGGAATAGCTTTTCCAACCATCTCCCGCGGGAGAATATTGTTCCATTGACCCTTGATGACGTGAGCGAAGAAATCGTCGCGCAAGCTGTCGATTTGCGGATTTATCTGTCCGGCATAGTTTGGCAGAACTTCGCTGATCTTTTGTTTCAGTTCGTGCTTAATGGTTTTGGCATCTGCGCCCGCGATTGAAGATTCGAGCTGAGCCCAATTGGCGTGAACGATCTTATAGATCGCAGCTGAAATCGGCGGCACTTTCTTCTGCTCGAAAACGGAACTGCCATCCCTCAGCTGCAAGGGCCGCGGGTCGCCAAAGCCGCGCACGCCGCGCAACGTGCCGTAGTAATGATCGAACGAACGGTTCTCCTGCATGAGGAAAATCACGTGATCAATGTCCTTCAGCGATCCGTTCTGGCAATGGGCCGCGGCACTCAGCAAGTCGTCGATTGCGGTGGATTGTGCCAGCGCTTCGTGCATGTAGTTGGAACAGGCGGCGTAGGCAGCGGCGCTCGTGCCGGCAAGACCCATCATCTTGATAAAATTACGTCTATCCATGGATATTCTATCACCTTATAAAATAATACTAATAAAAATTCTTGGCAAATCTTTGAGATAAAATATTACTTGCAAGACCTTTCGGCAAGCTTGGCCAGCGCGTCTGTGACCTTCTTCAGCGTTTCATCCGATATTTTCAGCCGATCCTCCGTCGCAGCGAGCTTTTCGCCGGTCTCCTTGAGCGCCACTTCGGATGCCGTCAGCTTCTCGCTGGTCACCCTCAGCGTCTCTTCGGTTGTCGCCAGCTTCTCGCTGGTCTCCGTCAGCTTTCCTTCGGTTGCAGTCAGCTTCTCGCTGGTCTCCGTCAGCTTTCCTTCGGTTGTCGCCAGCTTCTCGCTGGTCTCCGTCAGCTTTCCTTCAGCTGTCGCAAGGTCCTTTTTGGCTGTTGTCAGTTCGGTATCGGACTTCGTCTTGGCCGCGTCGAAGTTCAGCTTCGCGCTATCCCGTTCCGCCGTAAGGGACGACTTTTCTTTGAGGAGACCATCGCGTTCTTTGATCAAACTCGTCTTGTCGGAGACAAGGCCGTCGCGTTCTTCGATCAGCTTCGATTTGTCTGAGGCAAGGCCGTCGCGTTCTTCGACCAGCTTCGACTTGCCTGAGGCAAGGCCGTCGCGTTCTTCGATCAGCTTCGACTTGTCTGAGGCAAGGCCGTCGCGTTCTTCGACCAGCTTCGTCTTGTCGGAGACAAGGTCGTCGTGTTCTTTGATCAGCTTCGTCTTGTCTGAGGCAAGGCCGTCGCGTTCTTCCATCAGCTTCGACTTGTCTTCGATCAGTTTCGTCTTGTCTGAGGCAAGGCCGTCGCGGTCCTTTGATATCGCCTTACTCGTTTCATCGGATTGCTTGAGTTTCTTCTCACCCACCTCGATCTGAGTGTTAGCGTCGCCGACCTGTCCCTTCAATTCTGCATTCTTCTTTTCAAGCGCTGCCTTGGCTGCCTCGGACTTCGCCAGTTCAGCCTTTAGTTCGTCATATGTGGATTGGGCAACCTGGTTTGAGTTCTCCGAGGCGTTGCATGCGGAAACCAACACGAGCGGCAACAATAAATAAAATCGATATCTCAAAATTCTTCTCCGGAAATAAAACAAAAAATCGCTTGATTAAAAATCTATGCTTGAAAGTGTACCATCCTGTTCTGCGAGGTCAACAACAAGGATGCCCACGCGGGGGGATAATTCATCGTAGGACCCGTTTATTAAGGTCTGATGACATTTCCGCGGGTCAGGCCAACTTTCGCGCCCCTTGCCGCAACCTTTTGGCACCATTTACACTTTATGAGGGTATCCGGTGTCACAGTGATGACATGATCACCGTCCTGATTCGGACACTTGTTTTCGGGAAACCAGAGGGCGGCGTGCAGACCGCGTTGCGATAATGAAGATACCAGGACCGGACGACCTGCCTGAGGCTGGCAAAGCGGTTTCGCTCGAAGTCGTGGAGATCGAGCTTGCGCTCGGCGCCCAGGATATCGTCGCCGACGGTTTCGAGGGCGCTTTGCACAAAGCGGCCGAACTGGTCAATGGCGAGGTGATTTTCAATGTCCGGGCGCCGGAGCATGGCGACCAGCAACGTATCGCCGCCATCTCCGTATCCGATGGCACCTCCGACCAGCTCGTCTATGTGATGCTCGGCAACGACGGAACGAGCCTGACCGTGACCCCGGACCAGCCCGAGATTGCTTCGCCAACGAAACTCGGAATGGACTTTGCCGCGCTGATCAGACGGTTCCGAAGTTAGATCGATTTCAGGCCTTCCCGGAAGGTGTCTGAACATAAATAAGCACAATTGACACGGGATTCGACAGCTTTGACGCCAAATCGGTCTGATTTGGCGCAAGAATCTACACCTTGAGTTGAATTTTTGGTGTTAAAAGTTGCAACCGCTCTTTCTTGCCGACCCGCTTTGCGCTTTCAATCGCAACTGGCTAAGCTCGGGCATCTTCTCAAAGCCGGAGTTTTCAAATGGCGAATGGCCACCCCCTCACCAATGTCCAGCAGCGCGATATGAACGCGGTTCTGCACCCCTATACGCCCCTGCACAAGCTGCACGAACTCGGCCCGCTGGTGATGGGTCACGGCAAGGGCGTCTATCTCTACGACACGCAGGGCAAGGAATATATCGAGGGCATGTCAGGCCTCTGGTGTGCGGGGTTGGGCTTCGGCGATGAAGAGATGATCGACGCCGCTACCGAGCAGATGCGTACCCTGCCCTACTACCATCTGTTCGGCGGCAAGGGCATTGAGCCTGCGATCGAACTTGCTGAAAAACTTAAGGAAATCGCGCCAGTGCCGATTTCGAAAGTGTTCTACACGTCTTCCGGCTCCGAGGCCAACGATACGCAGGTCAAGCTCGCCTGGTATTACAATAATGCGCTTGGCAGGCCGCAAAAGAAGAAGATCATCTCGCGCGTCAAGGCCTATCACGGGGTGACCGTGATGGCCGCGTCGCTGACCGGCCTGCCCGGCAACCACAAGGGGTGGGACCTGCCGGTGGACCGCGTTCTGCACACCGATTGTCCGCATTACTACCGCTTCGGCCTCGAAGGCGAAAGCGAAGCGGAATTTGTGGCCCGAATCGCCAAGTCATTGAAAGATATGATCGAACGGGAAGGTCCGGATACGATTGCCGCCTTCATCGCCGAGCCGGTCATGGGTGCCGGGGGCGTACTGGTTCCGCCGTCCGCCTACTTTGCGGCGATCGAGCCGATCCTCCGCGAACACGATATTCTCATCATCGCCGATGAGGTCATCAATGGTTTCGGCCGTACGGGCAACTGGTGGGGCAGCCAGAGTGTCGGCATGACGCCGACGACGATTTCCGCAGCAAAACAACTTACGGCGGCCTATGCACCACTTGGCGCGGTTCTCGTCCCCGAGGAGGTGTACCAGGCCTATGTCGACCACAGCTCCCAGCTCGGGAGCTTCGGCCACGGCTTCACCTACGGCGGTCATCCGGTTGGCTGCGCGCTCGGCGTCAAGGCCATAGAGATCTATCAGCGCCGCAATATTGTCGAACAAGTACGGGCACTTACGCCTACTTTCGAGGCAAGGCTGGCGCAGGTGAAGGATCATCCGCTGGTTGGCGAAGTGCGCAATTCCGGTCTGATGGGCGCGGTCGAACTCGTCGCCGACAAGAAGACGAAACGTTCGTTCGATCCGGCGCATGGGGTGGCCCCGCAGCTTGCGCGCTTCCTCGAGGGACACGGCGCTGTGCTGCGCGCCATTGGCGACAGCATCGCCTTTTGTCCTCCAATGATCATTACGAAGGACGAATTGAACGAGTTGTTCAACCGTTTCGAAAAGGCGCTTGCCGACACGGAAGCCCATGTTTCGAAAAACGGCCTGCGGGCGGTTTAAAAATAAAAGGGGCGGGTTTTTTCACCGCCCCTTTTTCGTGTTGTCACCGGGTCGTTAGTACGACGTTCTGCTTTTCACCAGCTTTTATCCTTATATAGGTCACGGGGTCTTTAAGGCCTTCTCTCGTGCTAGGCGCCGTCTCATTGCCCGCAGCCCAGCCCGGGCCGGCGGCGTGCTTGAGCGCATCCAGCGTTCCCAGTGAAGTCGCAGGCTGACCATTGACCGAGACTGCGCTCGCCGTCGAACCATATATTTTCACAAGATAATATTCGGTCTCCGGTTTGTACCTACCTTCCGGCGCTGCCGTTTCAAACTCGACCTTGTTGTCCGATTTCTGTGCCGAGAAAAGCTGGCTGAAATAGACGCCGTTTTCGTAGTCATAGGTTTTGCCATCGTCGTTATAATATTCGAACGACGTCCGCTTGGTATCGGGATAGACCTCGATATCGAGCTGTGTCAGCGGCTTTTCGCCGACATACTGCATATCCGGCTGCATCGGGATGATAGCGCCCTGGCGGATGAAAAGCGGAAGATCGGTCCAACCATTATTGAGGCCGTACTTTTCACCCTTCCCACCCTCATGGATGGCTCCCCAACGCCAGTCGATCCATTTACCTTCAGGATAGTAGATCCATTTATCCTTTTGTCCCTGTTGTACCACGGGAGAAACCATCAGCCATTCGCCAAACATCCAGCTGTCGACATGATTGCGCACATTTTCATCGTTTGGCCAGTCGAACAGCAGCGGTCGCACGAGGCCAACGCCATTCTTCCGGCGCTGATGTTCATAGCTATAAATGTAGGGAATCAACTTGTAGCGCAGCCGGATCGCCGCAACGGCGGGTGCCTCTCCCTCACTATAATACCAGGGTTGACGCTGCACTGCGTTGTCGCCATGAACACGGAATATCGGCGTGAAGGCTGCAAATTGCACCCAGCGGGCGTAATCTTCATAGCCGGTGCCGCCGCCAGGCAACGTTCCCTTGCCATTCCTGAAACCACCCCCATCCATTGTCCATTGCTGGGCGCCGGCATTGATTGCGCTCAACATGCGCTGGCGCTGCAAGGCCATGCTTTCGAAGCCATTGTCGATGTCGCCCGACCACAGACCATGGGCATGCCGCTGCGCGCCAAGGTAGAAGTTGCGGTTGATTGACCAGACCCGCTCATTCGAAATAGCGCGTTGACCGTCATAGAGACCGCGCTGCATATCGAGGCCTTCGGTCTCGTTGCCTTCGTCGGTCGCTTCACTCGAATCTGCCTCGTCGTTCCACCAGCCCTTGATTCCGCCGTCGAAGACGTTCTTGAGCTGTCCGAAATACCAGGAGCGGACGGCCGGCTTGGCGAAGTCCACGTGCCGCATCTGAGTGCTGGTGAAGTAGTCCTTGAATATCGGGGCTGTCGGCATCCAGTAGTCGTTCTGCTTGAGGAAATTGCCTTCTTCGGAATCGACCGCCACACGCGGTTTCAAGATAGCGGTCAGCTTGATACCTTGCTGCTCGGCAAAGAGCCGCATATTGTCATCAGCATTCTGTGGCCTATTGGGACCCATACCGGGAAACCGCTCGGTGTTCCATTGGAACTGTGCGTTTGGAACCTTCGTCCCGCTGCTATCCATACCTCCCCAGTACGTCCAATCCAGATCGAACGTGAAGGCATCAATCGGAATATTCCGTTCGCGATATCCTTTGATAATATTGCGGAATTTGGGTTCGGTCATTCCTTGCAACTGGCCCGAGCCGTTTCTTTTGTCATTCCATGCATCGTCGGCACCCCACTGGCTATTGGTAAAGCCCATGGCCCACTTGGGAAAAAGTGGCGTGCGACCACTTATCTTTGCCATAGCTCCGAATATTTCAAAAGGCGTTCCAACCATGAGGTAGGCATCGACGTCGGGCTTTGAATTCCGGGTAAAATCAATATATCGCTTGTTGGCGAGATTGACCGTGCTCTTGCGGCTGCCCATCGTATCGACGAGGACACCGTATCCCGCCGTGCTCCAGACGAACGGTGCCCCGGCGTGGCCCTGTCTGCCTGCTTTCAGGTCCTGTGCCCGATCCCGGTACAGATTTTCGGATCTTTCCTCTGCCCCATCGGAGTTGACGCCGTAAAGCGTGTCCTCGGGGTCATGCCTGACAATCACATCACGATTTTTCAAATCTTCCGTTTTGAGCGACATCAATACCTTTTTGGTGCCATTGATTATCTCGATCGTGGAAGTCCTGGGGATCCAGCGGGCGGTATTCTGCCCAGCGATCAAATCCGCGCCTTTGCCCGGCAACGACTTGACTTCATAGGGCACACCAAACTTTATTGAAGGGTCTATTACCCTGGTGGCGGACGTTGCTACTCCATCGGGCAGAAAATGGACACGAAACGCGTTTGATGCGACAGCGCGCACCTCAAGCACATCGTTCTGCAGTTGAACATCGAAACCGCCCGGCCTCGGCGTAATGGTGTCCTCATTGATGGGCCGGACTGCCGTGAGCTCGGCTGGCGTTTCCCCCTTGTCTCCTGTCGCACCTTTGTCGCCCGCAGGGCCTTTGTCGCCGGCGATGCCCTTGTCCCCGGCTTGACCCTTTTCACCAGGTTCACCCTTCTGAAGTTCGAAACTTCCGCCTATCTGGCTGGTATTCTGTGGTGCATGCGAATCCTTGCCGTTGCAATTTGCCAGGCCAGGCAACAGCAGCAACCCAAGCGCGGTGATATGAATCCTGTTCAAAATTTGTCCTCCTAAAAACCGCGCCGGAACATGATCTGCAAAAGCTGATTCAAGTCGAACGAAACGGATGACAGCTGGCGCATAGCCCCGCTGACCCGGTTGACCCTTGCAATGAATATCTGTTTGGAGCGTGTTGGAAATGAATGGTGCGGCAGCGATACTGCGTAAAACAGCCGGCGAAACATGGCATTAAAAATCAGATCTTTTTCTCGAAGCCCTCCCAAGCCGTATAGCGCAACCGAGCGCAACGCCAAACTGCACAGACTGTGCCAGAGCTGTCAATTAGACCAAAGGCTATTTATTTCGCTGGTCGCATAAACTATTCTGGGTTCAGGCGCCGGGCAGGATCGGCCGTTCGCTCGTTTGCACATCGCCCAAGCGGACAAATCGAAAACCCTTGAGTTTCAGCGCAAGTATGCCTTGTACCACGCCGGACCCGGAGGAATGGGTCGGTTGATTGATATGGGCGATGATCACATCCCCATCCTTGGCGGCTGAGATGCGCTTCTCGACCTGAGCGGTCATCAGCGAAGCCCCTATGTCGGCATTCAGTGAATAGCCGGCGACACGATAACCCATATCGTGAACCAACGTCACCGCATCGTCACTGTAGCGAGCGGTGGCATCCCGGTACCAAAAAGGTTTGGCCAGCGAGATGGCAGACATCGCATCTACCCCGCCTTGAATCTCCGCGCGGATTGCGGGCAATGAACCAGCCGTTTTGAGGCCGAACATCGTCGGCTGGTTGTCGATAGCTGGTATATGGTCACGCCCATGGTTTTCCAGCTCGAAAAGTTCGGGGTGGGACTTCATGACGGCAACCGCTGACGCATTTTGCCTTAGCCAGCGGCCGGTTACGAAAATTGTCGCCGGAATCCGGTTATTAACAAGCGCATCCAGAATGCGGTGGTCAGTTTGCCCGGAACAGGCATCCAAGGTCAAAGCGACTTGAGGCGCGGCATCGCCGCCCTTCGCAATGAAGAGCTTGGGTTCGACGAAGTGAGGATGTTCACTTGCCGACGCCGTGAGGACGAAAGCACACATGAAGATTGACGTCATGACCAATATAGTTGAACGCATTTTTCACCGCCGCACTGTGGGTTCGCGCGACTAGCGCGCGGAACAGAGCGAATTTGTGGCGGATGTGCGGGTCAGCCGGTCTTCGCTTTTGCCGACGCCTGTGCAGCCGCAAGCCGCGCAATCGGCACGCGGAACGGCGAGCATGACACATAGTCCAGCCCGACGTCCTCGCAGAAATGAATGGAAGCGGGATCGCCGCCATGCTCCCCGCAGATGCCAAGCTTGATTCCCGGCCGCGAAGTCCTGCCCTTGTCAGCGGCAATCCGCACCAGTTCACCAACTCCATCGATGTCGATCGACACGAATGGGTCTTGCTCGATGATTCCCTTCACCTGGTAGGTCATCAGGAACGAAGAGGCGTCATCGCGAGAGATACCAAAGGTCGTCTGGGTCAAATCGTTGGTTCCAAAAGAGAAAAACTCGGCAACTTCGGCGATTGAATGCGCTCGCACAGCTGCACGCGGCAGTTCGATCATGGTTCCAACCAGATAGTTGATCTTGATATCGGTTTCCTTCATCACATCGGCGGCAATTGCATCGATGCGTGCCTTGACGAAATCGAGTTCAGCACGGAGCCCGACAAGCGGCACCATTATTTCCGGCTCGACAGGAGCACCCGTCGACTTCGCCGCCTCGACAGCAGCCTCGAAAATCGCCCGCGCCTGCATTTCAGCGATTTCCGGATAGGAAATAGCAAGGCGGCAGCCGCGATGACCCAGCATCGGATTCGTTTCGTGCAGACTATCGGTCCGCTCGCGCAGCTTATCGGCACTAACGCCCATGGCGGCGGCGACTTCCGCGATTTCCTCGCCGGTTTTCGGCAGGAACTCATGCAGAGGCGGATCCAGCAACCGAATTGTAACCGGCAGACCATTCATGATTTCGAACAATTCCACGAAGTCGGAGCGCTGCATTGGCAAGAGCTTGTCGAGCGCGGCACGGCGGCCCTTTTCGTCTGCGGCGAGAATCATTTCGCGCATTGCAACAATGCGCTCACCCTCGAAAAACATATGTTCGGTACGGCAAAGCCCAATGCCTTCAGCTCCAAAGGAACGGGCTGTGCGCGCATCGACTGGGGTTTCAGCGTTCGCGCGCACTTTCATGCGACGCGTCTTGTCCGCCCATTCCATGATCTTGCCAAAATCGCCGGAAAGCTCGGGCTGCAACATGGGCACTGCGCCCTTCAGCACCTGGCCAATGCCACCGTCGACTGTGATGATGTCGCCCTTCTTGAGCACGACGCCCATCGCAATCAGAGTTTCGTTGCGGTAGTCGACGCGCAGCGAGCCGGCGCCGGAGACGCAAGGTTTTCCCATGCCGCGCGCCACAACCGCCGCATGGCTGGTCATGCCACCACGCGTGGTCAGGATCGCTTCGGCGGCATGCATGCCGTGAATGTCTTCCGGACTCGTTTCGATACGCACCAGAATGGCCTTGCGTCCATCGGATTTCAGTTGTTCAGCGTCTTCCGACGAGAATACAATTTCACCTGTGGCTGCACCGGGGGATGCTGGAAGACCTGTTCCGATCACGTCTCTCTCAGCGCCAGGATCAATGGTCGGGTGCAACAGCTGATCAAGGGAGGCCGGGTCGATCCGAAGGACCGCGTCCTCGCGTGAAATCAACCCTTCTTCAGCCATCTCGACGGCAATCCTGAGGGCCGCCTTGGCAGTGCGCTTGCCAGAGCGCGTCTGAAGCATCCAAAGCTTGCCGTTCTCGATCGTGAATTCGAGATCCTGCATGTCGGCATAGTGTTTCTCAAGCCGTTCCGAAACAGCCACAAATTCGGCAAACGCCGCCGGCATGATCTTTTCGAGTGAAGGCTTGTCCGAACCCGCGGCTATGCGCGCTTCCTCGGTGATATTCTGTGGCGTGCGGATACCGGCGACAACGTCCTCGCCCTGTGCATTCACCAGGAACTCGCCATAAAGTTTTTTCTCGCCGGTAGATGGGTTGCGGGTAAAGGCAACGCCCGTCGCCGAACGATCGCCCATATTGCCAAAGACCATCGCCTGGACGCTGACGGCCGTACCCCAGCTCTCCGGGATGTTGTGCAGACGGCGATAGGTGATGGCCCGGGCGTTCATCCAACTCGAAAACACAGCGCTTATTGCGCCCCAAAGCTGCTTTTCCGGGTCCTGCGGAAACGGCTCTTCGAGTTCTTCCTCGATCTTGGCCTTGTACAGCGCAATGATATTCTTCCAATCATCAGCCCCCAAAGCCGTATCGACGTCATGGCCGAGATTGGCTTTCGTGTCTTCGAGGATTTCCTCGAACACCGAATGATCGAGCCCCATCACCACATCGGAATACATCTGTATGAAGCGCCGATAACTGTCGTAGGCAAAGCGTGCATCGCCGGTTTCGCGGGCTATGGCCTCCACGGTCTCATCGTTTAGCCCAAGGTTCAGTACCGTATCCATCATGCCGGGCATGGAAGCCCGCGCTCCGGAGCGCACGGAGACCAGCAGTGGCTTCGCCCCGTCGCCAAAGCTGCGCCCCGTAATGGCCGCAATATGGGCAAGTGCTTGTTTCACTTCCGCTTCGAGCGTGTCAGGATATTTTCGCCCGTTGGCATAGTACCAGCCGCAAACGTCGGTCGTGATGGTGAAACCAGGAGGAACCGGCAAACCCAGTGCGCACATCTCGGCGAGATTTGCACCTTTTCCACCAAGAAGGTTTCGATCACTGGCGGAACCTTCCGCCTTGCCATCACCGAACGTGTAAACGCATTTTACCATCTGCAGCCTCCCTGCCGCCAAAGCACAAGAGAGGTCTACGCGATGAATTCGTCAAGCACCATCGAAAAATGCTGCAATGCAGCATTCAAATCGATTAATAGGGTAAATCAGCGTTAAGTGTTGAAATCCTTTGTCATTTGCCGAAGGATCAGCTCGCCTCACGCAATTGCTCTGCCGTCTGCAAATCGACAGACACCAGCTGGCTCACGCCTTGTTCGGCCATGGTCACGCCAAACAGCCGGTTCATCCGGGCCATGGTGATAGGATTATGGGTTATGACGACGAACCGGGTATCCGTGGAGGCGGCCATTTCATCCATAAGATTGCAGAACCGCTCGACATTGTGATCATCGAGCGGTGCATCCACTTCGTCGAGGACGCAAATGGGAGCCGGATTGGTCAGGAACACCGCAAAGATCAGCGCCATTGCAGTCAAGGCCTGTTCGCCGCCTGAAAGAAGCGTCATGGTCTGGGGTTTCTTGCCGGGCGGTCGGGCAAGAATTTCGAGGCCCGCTTCCAGCGGATCGTCGGATTCGATCAACTGCAATTCCGCGGTACCGCCGCCAAAAAGATGCGTAAACAGACGCTGGAACTGGACATTGACCACTTCAAAAGCAGCCAGCAGCCGCTCGCGTCCCTCGCGGTTCAAGCTCTGGATAGCCTGGCGCAATTTCTTGACCGCCTCGATGATATCCTCACGTTCGCTGATGATCGCCTCCAGACGAGCCGATAGCTCTTCCTGCTCCTCTTCGGCACGAAGGTTGACAGCGCCAAGGCGCTCGCGTTCCAGCTTCAGCCGTTCAAGGTTGCGTTCGATGGCGTCGACATCCGGCACGGGGTCATCCGGTCCCAGCCCAGTCAGCTTCATCGCCTCATGCGGCGCGCAATTCAGCGCCTCGACAATACGAGTTTCGGCTTCCTTGCGCCGCTCCTGCGCAGCGGCCAGCCGTTCTTCAGCGCGGGCCCTGCCCTCGCGGGCGGTTGCCAAAGCCTGGATCGCCTCAGTCGCCGCACGGTCCAACTCGCGCTGCCTGTTCTCTGCAATGGCAAGCTTGTCGGCAGCATCGCTGCGAAGCGTCTCTGCCTCGGCCAGCTGTGAAAGCAGCCTCCTGTTGCGTTCGGCAAGCTCGTCAGGAGCCTCAGCGAGGTTTTGGGCCTCACGCTCCGCTTCCAGGCGCCTCTCGCTCAGCGATCTGATCTGGCGGTCTGCATTGTCGGCGCGGGTCACCCAAGTCTTGCGCTCGTCGCCGATGGCTTCGAGCCGGCGCGTGCGATTTTCCGCCTCACGGCGCAGACCATCATAAACGGCGCGCGCCTCCGCCAGCCCAGCGCGGTCAAGCGCGACCTCGCTCATCAGATTAGCGAGGCGGTTATTGATCTCCTCGATGTCGGCAGCGCCTGCCAGGCGTGTTTCCGCCTCGACAAATTGCTCCTGAGCTTCCTCCAGGCTTTCTGCAAGACGTGCCTTGCCTTCTTCCAGCGCAGCACGGCGGCTGGACAACTGTCCCGCAGCGCGTTCGGCAGTGGCAAGCGCTTCACGCGCATCAGTCACAGAACGCTGTCTGCCACGCCACCCATCGCGGGCAGTCCGCTCCGCCTCAACAGCTTGCCGCACGCCTGCTTCGGCGGCCTCTATCCCCGCTTCCGCAGCGCGCAACGCCTTCGTTGCCTCGACAACTTCGAAATCGAGCTCGGCGAGGCGGTTCTTCTGGGCGAGGCGCTGCGCGGCCGGCGTTGGAGCATCAGCGCTCGCCGTATAACCGTCCCAACGCCATAGCCCTCCGTGCAGACTGACCAGTCGCTGGCCCGGTTTCAAGTCAGATTGCAGCCGGGCGCCTTCCGTTTCGCCCACGACGCCGATCTGCGCGAGACGGCGTGCCAGTTGACGCGGCGCGCGGACGAATTCCGCGAGGGACCGTAGCCCTGCCGGTAAAGCAGGGTCCTGTCCAGGATCGCCGATTTCACCCCAAAAAACCGGCGCGCTCTTGTCGATCGGCGCATCAAGATCTTCCCCCAGGGCAGCACCGAGCGCGATTTCGTAACCCTTATCGACCTTCAAGGCCTCGACTACTGCCGGAAAAAGGTCTGATCCGCCAATATTGATCATCCTGGCAAGCGTATTCGCTTCCGTCTCGATGCGGCCAAGATTGCTCCTCGCATCCTGGAGCGGCTGGCGTAGTTCTGCCTCGAACCGGCGGGCGGTCTCCACGGCTGCTTCAGCCGCGAGCGCGGAGTCTTCTGCCTGCTCAAGCGCAGCTTCCGCCGTGTCTACCACGGCTTGCTTTTCGGCTGGATCAGCCAGCGCGGCGATCTGCGCTGCGACAGCCGACAGATCGCGATCCACATCGCTCAATTGGCGCATCAAGCGGTCGCGCCGCTCTACACTCTCTCGCAAATTCCGCTCGACCTGCGCACGTTCGGCGGACGCCTCTGCCCGCTCGGCAGTTACCTTAGCCAGGGCGGTTTCGCTTTCCCTCAACTTCGCATCGGCCCGCTCGAATTCAGCCCGTGTTTCTATTTCGCGAGCACCCGCGTTGGCGTTTTCTTGGATGAGCGACCGTTCCTCCGCCTCAAGACGTGCAAGAACATCGGCATTGTCGCGCACCATCTGCTCTTCACGTGCGATGTCGGCAGTGAACTGAAGCAGGCGTTTTTCCAGTTCGCTCTGCCGGGCGCGAACACGTTCAGCCTCCTCGTTCAACTGTGAGCGAGCAATGGTCAATCTCTGGACTATGGCAGCGGCCTTGGCTTCCGCTTCACGTAGATCGGGCAATTTGTGGGCGCCAACCGCCTGCTCCTTGGCGGCATTCATCTGCCTTTGCGCCTGGTCCCCAACACCGGATGTAGCTACAGAAAGGATCGACTGCGCTTCGCCTTCCTGTACCTTGGCGACGGACCACTTGAGGTGCAGAAGGATTGCTTCCGATCGGCGGATATCGGCGGACAGGCTCTTGAAACGGTTTGCCTGGCGCGATTGGCGCTTCAGGCTTTCGATCTGCGTCTCAAGTTCGCCTACGACGTCCTCGAGCCGTTCGAGATTCTGCTCCGCTGCACGCAATCGCAGTTCGGCCTCGTGGCGGCGGGTATGCAGGCCGGATATGCCTGCTGCCTCCTCAAGCAAGGCCCTGCGGGCCTGAGGTTTTGCCTGGATAAGTTCGCCAATGCGCCCCTGGCCCACCATCGACGGCGAACGTGCGCCCGTCGACTGATCTGCGAACAGCAATTGCACGTCCTTGGCCCGCGCATCCTTGCCGTTGATACGATAGACCGACCCTGACTCGCGCTCTATGCGCCGCGAAACTTGGAGCTCATCCGCGTTGTTGAACGCCGAGGGCGCACTTCGGTCCTGGTTGTCGAGAAAGAGCGTGACTTCCGCAGTGTTGCGAGAGGGCCGAGTGCCTGACCCGGAGAAGATGACATCGTCCATTCCGGAAGCGCGCATGTTCTTGTACGAGCTTTCGCCCATTACCCAGCGCAATGCTTCTACAAGGTTGGATTTGCCGCAGCCGTTAGGACCCACAACGCCGGTCAGGCCGCTTTCGATGACAAACTCGGCAGGCTCAACAAAGGACTTGAAGCCGAGGAGGCGAAGTTTGGTGAAGCGCATCAGATGCCCTTTCCATCAAACACCGCCATCCCACATGACGGGGCGGACACGACAAGGCGCCCCCCGGAAATCCGATGGCGGTTACTTAAGCAGTCCGTCGATAATCGCTGACATTTCGTCAACCGAAAGGGCTCCCGAGTACCTTGCTCCATTGATGAAGAAAGTCGGAGTGGAATTCACTCCAAATTCATTTGCGCCGCGCTCACGTACAGCATTCACATCATCCAGAAGTTTTTGGTTCGTCAAGCAAGCCTTGAAGGACTCCTGTGTAAAACCGGCCAATTTGGAGATTTGCAGCAAAGGTTCTTCTGCGTTGGCGGCCCCGGCCCACTGTTCCTGCTGTTTGAAGAGGACTTCTACCAAGGGATAGTAGCGCTCTTCAGGCGCGCAACGCGCAAGCATGAAGGCAGCCGCCGCGCGCGGATCAAAGGGAAATTCGCGCAGGATAAGCTTGGCCTTGCCCGTATCGATGTACTTTTCCTTGATCGTTGGCAGCGTGGTCGTCGAAAAATGTGCGCAGTGAGGACAAGTCATCGATGCATATTCAATGATCGTTATCGGCGCATCCGCCTTGCCCATGACGATATCTTTCAACGTGCCAGGAGCAAGCAACTTGGCCTGGTCCACCGTGCCCGCCGAAGGCGGGACCTTTACATCCGATTTATTCGGCTCAGGAGCGGCGGCAGGTGCAGTGTCTTGTGCCCGGGCCTCAGTGCCAGCGGCCAAGGCGATGGCAGCTGTTGATACGGCAGCAAGCGCCAAAAGGTTTCTGCGGGTCAGCAATTCACTCATTGATTTCACCTGTCTCCGGTATTGACCAAGGTATTCGAAGGGACTCGTATAGCCCGATGCCAGTTTCTTTAAGGCACCTTATGGGTTCTGTCTTTGAATTTTTCGTGATGCAACATCAATGACTTCATGCTGCCTGAGGATTCACCGCTTGATTTTTTCAGCGTGGACGCTTTGACCGAGCCGTTGCAGAGCCTCCCGCAGACTGTCATCCTCGATGGGAGCAACCGAACGACTGATCTTTTCGGCGGTTGCTGTATCGACCGGCGGCAGCGTTCGGCGTTTCGCGACAGGTTGTTCGACCGGCTTTTGCTCGATCTTTAGCCGCCCGACTGCTGCAAAACCGAGAAAGGCGTTCACACGGCTGATTATTTCGCCGGTTTCATGTTGGATCCTCATGGCTGTGAAACCCTGGCAGGCAACCACGAGCGTTGCCGGCTGGAACGGGTCGTCCTCATGCGCTCGGCGCGGCCAAATGAGCTTGAGCGGCCTTGATTGCGTGCCCAGTCCTTCCCCGACAACCTCTTCCCAAGCCTGGACAAGCTCAATCGTGATGCCTGCACGTTTGCGCAACACAGGGTCAAGAATTCCAGCGGCCGGATCAGCAAGCGGGCGAAAGCCCTTTTTACTGCGATCATCGCTCATGCGTCGCGCCTGCTTCAAGGGAAGTGTCAACGGCCATTATACCCGCGGAACCATTCAACAAACAAAGGGATACCTTCTTCAAGCGCAGTAGAAGGCGAAAAACCGAGATCACGAGCAGCCAGATCGATGTCTGCATAGGTACATTTTACGTCAGCGGGCGGCATGGGTTCAAATCGCTTGATGGCACTGCGACCACAGGCTTCTTCGATGATCTCGATAAAGCGCATCAGGGCGACGGGCTTATTGTTGCCGAGATTGTAGATCGGCGCTGTTCCTCCGGGATTGGTGAGGATACGATTCACGGCACCAAATACCCCGTCCACAATGTCATCGATGAACGTGAAATCACGCTGCATGTCGCCGTGATTGTAGACCTTGATCGGCTCACCTTGGAAAATGGCGTCTGTAAAAAGCCATGGAGCCATATCCGGACGGCCGTAGGGTCCGTAGACCGTGAAGAAACGCAGCCCTGTCGAGGCCAAATTGTGAACATGGCGGTAAGAATGAGCAAGAAGCTCGGCCGAGCGCTTGGTTGCGGCATAGACCGACACCGGATGATCCACGGGGTCGCTTTCGCTGAAGGGCACCTTCTTGTTGGCACCATAGACCGATGAGGAACTGGCATAGACAACGGGCGGCCGCTTCCGCATCTTCAGCGCCCGTTCGAAAATCGCCACCTGACCATGCACGTTGGCGTCGACATAGGCTGCCGGGTTTTCAACTGAATAACGCACGCCCGCCTGTGCTGCCAGATGAACGATAACATCAGCATCGGCGCCATGTTCGATCGCGTCGGAAAGTTGCTCCGGATCGGCAATGTTTGCCCTATGGAACTGCACGTTGGCGTCACCGGTCAGCGCTGAAAGTCGAGCCTCCTTAAGTGCCACGGGATAATAATCATTGAGATTGTCGACCGCAATCACGTCGAAGCCTTCGCTCGCAAGCCGCTTCGCGACATGAAAACCGATAAAACCCGCTGCTCCAGTAACAATAGCTTTCATAAACCAGCCACATCATCCAAAATTCATCTTGCCAACGGCATTTCTATCTTCAGGCGATCAAAGCCTGCTTGTCCGCTTCAGCCCGAGCCGCAACTTCAGGTATGGACAGGTAGGGCGAAGTTCCAGATATCCAACAGATCATGATAGTCAGGTAAATGAAGACTGCGTCCGTTGCATCGTGACCAAACATAATACCGAACATGCCTGTGATCACATAACTGCTTACCAGCAAGAGGGAAATAGCCGTTGCGAGATCGCGCCCTGGCCCCGGTTCTTTTCTTCGCGCGGCGACCACCGGAGCCGCAAGGAGCGCAAGCACTGCAAGCACGCCCAATAATCCCGCATCAACGGCGGCATTCAAAAAGCCGTTGTGAACATGCGTGAAGGTCATCTGCTTCTCAGGGGGCAAGTCCAGGATCTCATTGACCAGCGTCATTCGATTTTGCGGGCCATGGCCAATAAACGGCGAAGCCAGAAGTGCCTGCCGGGCGGCCGACCAGAGCATCAGACGAGCGTTGAGGGAACTTATATCGTCCGGCTGATGATCAAGTTGAACGATATCGTTTTCGAGTGCGTGGAAGCGCTCGGTGACCTTGATTGCTCCTACGGCGACGATGCCGACGATCAGCACAGTTCCAACGACTTTTGCTGCGTTTGTAACCGTTGGCAGTGTTTGGCCGCGCAAGTACCAGTACAGAATCACAAAGTGAACCGGCATGACCAGCCATGCGGAGCGTGTCGCTGACAGGAAGGCGCAGACCAGCCCGCAGGCAAAGCCGGCGATCGCGATGAAGCGCTCGATCTTACTTTCGGAATGAGCATTGAGTAGCGAAATGCTGCCGAACAGCACTGCAAACAACCCGAATACAGCAGCGTTTCCCGCACCGCCCTCGGCTCTGGCGGACAGGACCGTTGTCTGAACGATGCTGAACAGGAGCGAACCCATCATTCCCACGCCAGCACCTATAATCAGGAACGGAAGCAATCGGCCGGGAAGGCTGACACGCAGCCTCGGCAGAACTGCCCATATCGCGAGGAACGGAATCATCTTGAGGATGAAAGCACCACCCTTTGCCGGGTTGGGATGGAGCAGCACCGAAAGGATGGTCACCAGCACGTAGAATGTGAGACAAAAGGCGACAATCTTGTCCGTTCGGTTCATCTTGAAGGCAAATCGCCTGGCCGCAAGCGAGACGAGCGCCCACATGAAGGCGCAGACCAGCGTTACAGATGTTCCGCTTGCCAAAAGACCCGGGAACAGCGCGAAAACGAAGGTAAAAAGACGATTATTTCTGTCAATGCCAATGAAATGCCCCTTCGTGGGAAGCATTATCGCCTTGGTTAGTTGATCTGAAAGCATTTAAATTTCCGGAGGAATATGACATTCATGCTGGCAACCGATTTGTAACACCCCGACAGAGACCCGTGTAGCGTAGTTTGGAACTGATGCAACCAATAACCGCCCGCTCGCTCGTCTGGTATGATTCTTATCACAGAACTCTACCATGGCGCATTTCGCCGCGCGAGCGCCGCTTGGGTGCACCGATTGATCCCTACCGCATCTGGCTCTCCGAGATCATGTTGCAGCAGACCACGGTAGAAGCCGTCAAATCCTACTTCCTTGCCTTCACCAAGCGGTGGCCAACGGTTGGCGATCTCGGGGCAGCCAGTCAGGACGACGTCCTGCGCGCCTGGGCCGGCCTTGGTTATTACTCACGCGCGCGAAATCTGAAAAAATGTGCCGATATCATCGTTTCAGAGCACGGCGGACGCTTTCCGTCCGATCTTCCCGGCCTTAAATCCCTCCCGGGGATCGGGGACTACACGGCGGCCGCAATTGCCTCGATCGCGTTTGATGTGCCGGCAGCGGTTGTCGACGGTAATGTGGAGCGCGTCGTAACGCGGCTTTATGCTATCGCTACGCCCCTACCACTTGCAAAAACTGAAATCCGCATGCGTATGCAGGCGCTTACACCTCAGGAGAGATCAGGGGATTTTGCGCAGGCAATGATGGATTTAGGCGCAACGATCTGTACTCCAAGACGGCCTGCATGCGCTATATGCCCCTTGAATGACAATTGTCAGGCGCTACAAAGCACCGACCCGGAGTTATTTCCGGTGAAGGCGCCCAAAAAAGAGAAGCCCATTCGAGTCGGTGCGGCTTTCGTTGCACTTGCCGATGATGAGATTCACCTTCGCAGCCGTGTTGAAACAGGCCTGCTCGGGGGCATGTCGGAAGTTCCAACGACGCAATGGACGGCACGCGTCGACGGGGAAACAGGGCTGGATGCTGCTCCTTTTGCGGCAAACTGGATTGCCGCCGGCAGTATCAGCCATGTGTTCACCCATTTCGAACTGCGTCTTAATATCTACAAGGCCGATGAGGTAGAGAAAGCGCATGTATCAGGTGGCTGGTGGGTGAAAGTCGCAAATCTGGGAGATGAAGCCTTGCCCACGGTCATGAAAAAGGCCATTGCAGCCGCCGTTCCAGATGCGTTCGCCAGGAGAAGAAAAGCAGGATGACACAGGTCAAGCATATCGTTTTCGACATCGGCATGGTTCTTATCCACTATGATCCGGACGCAGCGTTCCGGGATATCATTCCGGATGCCACCGAGCGCAAGTGGTTCTTCGACAATGTCTGCACCCATGATTGGAACATCGAGCAAGACCGCGGACGGAATTGGGCGGAGGCGGAAGCGCTGCTCATTGCAGATTTTCCTGACCGCGAACATCACATACGCGCATTCCGCCGGAACTGGCACATGATGGTTCCCCATTCTATCGATGGAAGCGTTGAGATAATGCGCAAGCTGATTGCCGACGGGCAGGACGTCACGATGCTTACCAACTTCGCCTCGGATACGTTACGGGAGGCTTGGGAGCGCTACCCGTTTCTGACCGAGAGCCGCGGCGTTACGATTTCGGGGGATGTCGGCCTGCTCAAGCCGGATAAGGCGATCTACGACCACCACGTCGCCACCTTCGGTCTTGAACCATCCGCAACGCTTTTCATCGACGACAGCCCGAAGAACGTTGCCGGCGCTCAGGCGGCCGGTTGGCAGTCGATACGATTCATTGATCCGGAAACGCTCAAGTCCGATCTTGGTAACCTCGGAATTCGCGTCTGATCCTGGAGTTTATCCGCCAGCGGAGATGAGCCCGGTGCGTACCAGTTTGCGCAGTTCGTCAATCGGCTTCAGCACGCCAGCATCTTCGAAGTGCCAGAACGTCCAGCCATTGCAAGCGTCGAGCCCCTGCGCTTTGGCGCCCATGCGATGGATCGATCCGGCATCGCCACCATTGGTTACCGAACCATCGGCGCGGACAATTGCAGCATGACGCCTGCGCGCGTCGCTCAGGACCACACCAGGCTTCAGCATGCCGGATTCGACAATGCTGCCAAATGCTACGCGCGGCTCGGCCCGTTTGCTGGTCATCACGGTGAGATCGGCACCCGCTAGTGTATCCACCGCAGCGATGCGAGCCGTCGCAGCATCGATATATTTCTGTTCCCGCTCGATACCGACAAAATGCCGTCCGAGCCGTTTGGCGACGGCACCGGTTGTTCCCGATCCGAAGAACGGATCGAGAATGATATCCCCTGGTTTCGATGAAGCCATGAGAATCCGCGCCAGCAAGGCTTCGGGTTTTTGGGTTGGGTGTATCTTGTCGCCATTCTCATCTTTAAGACGTTCCCCGCCTGTGCAAATCGGAAAAAGCCAATCCGAGCGCATCTGAAGATCGTCGTTGGCAGCCTTCATGGCCTCGTAGTTAAAAGTGTAGCCCTTTGATTTCTGATCGCGCGACGCCCATATCATTGTCTCGTGGGCGTTCTGGAACCGGCGGCCGCGAAAATTCGGCATTGGATTGTTCTTGCGCCAGATGATGTCATTGAGCATCCAGAATCCGAGATCCTGCATAGTCGCGCCGACGCGGAAGATGTTGTGGTAGGAGCCAATGACCCAAATCGTTCCGTTTGGCTTCAACACGCGGCGGCATGCGAGAAGCCAGGCGCGTGTAAAGGCATCATAGGCCTGGAAGCTTTCAAACTGGTCCCAGTGATCGTTGACCGCATCAACCTTTGACTGGTCAGGCCGATGCAGATCGCCCTCGAGCTGAAGATTATACGGCGGGTCTGCAAAGATAATATCGATCGAATGATCGGGCAAACGGTTGAGAGCGGCGACGCAATCGCCTTTGAGAATAGTGTCGACCCAGGATGTTTGCGGCGCTGCCTGAGGCAGATCATTCAAGAGACGTACTAAGGACATATGATACTCGATTACTGGAGACGCGTTACACAAGGTATGGTTACCGCACACGGTAAATATCGCGTTAAGCGCAAACGGATCGCATCGATAAGACGCAGGGACCAGCTTTGACGCAACGGCCATATGAGTGTACTCGATGCCCGACATCCCCCAACGAACTTCGCCGCACCTGTTGCGGCAACTTTTCACGAACAGGTATGACTAAATGGAACCCCAACTGATTATTTTCGACTGCGACGGCGTGCTCGTCGACTCTGAAGTTCTTGCTGCGCAAGTGGAATCTGAACTTCTGACGCAGTCCGGTTATCCTATCGAGCCGGAGGATATTGCAGAGCGTTTTGCTGGCCTGACCTGGACGGATATTCTGCTTCAAGTAGAAAAAGAGTCTGGCATCCCGATCTCTGCCTCCCTGATCGAGGAGTCTGCGCGGCAGATGGACCACAAATTGCGTGACGAGCTCAACGTGATCGAGGGCGCCGAACAAGTGATCGCCGCCTTGACTTATCCCAAATGCATCGCTTCGAACTCGATCAGTTCTTCATTGAAGATGATGCTTGAGCAAAGCACGCTCTACGATCTCTTTGCACCGCATATTTTCTCAGCGCGCGAGGTCGGAGCACAAAAGCCAAAGCCAGCTCCAGACGTTTACCTTTTTGCAGCAAAGCAATTCGATGTAGACCCAGCCCGCTGCATTGTCATCGAAGACTCAAGCCATGGCGTCCACGCTGCCCGAGCTGCCGGTATGCGGGTGATCGGTTTTACAGGCGGCGCCCACACTTATCCGGGACACGCGGACAAGCTCACCGATGCCGGAGCAGAGACGGTGATCAGCCGTCATCGCGATCTGCCAGCCGTCATCGAGGCGATGTCCGTTTGGTCCGAAGCGGTCTGAAGCAAAGAGCTGAATGGCTGGCGTGAGCCAGCCAGCCTCACTTGGGCTTCGATTTGCCCTTGGACGCCGTTTCCGGGCCTTCATCAAATCCGATGAACACCTGAATATTTTGTGCTGTGGGTTTGGGGAAGCTCACAGCGGAATCGTTAAAAACGAACTGTGTCGCAGCGTTCGCATCACTGGCCGAAACAGCCTGTTTGTGTAAGGTGGAATAAAGAACATCGGTGCCCTGGATGACTGCGACACGAATGGGCACAGTGATCGTGCCAGGCGCGAACTTTGGACCGGGAACGATCTTGCCTGCAACGGCTACATTCATGGTCATGGTCGTATCGTTAGACTGACATGAACGGGTCTGGTTGGAGATCGAGGCCTGAAAAACGAGGTTCTCGGGCGTCTTGTCGGCTTTGCCGTAGCTTGTCAGGACGGAGGTACCCTCGCGGATCGTCACGGTAGGACAGAACGCAGTCAGTTCAGATGCTGTTATACGTTTTTGTGCTTCCGCAGTCTGTTGCGCTCGCTCGCTGTTCGGATCGTCTGCGTTACTCCCGCTGGTGGAGCAACCGGCAAGACCCAGAGCAAAAATCATTGCGCAGATAGGGGCGCAAAGTTGATAGAAGGGCAGAGATTTTTGTGCTTCTGACTTCATGAACTGAACTTTCCTTGAAGAACGAACCTTGACGAACGAGCGTGTTCTATACCAACGGTAGGGAAATAATGCGACCGGGCATTGCGGCCTTTTTTGACAAGGGTTGCGACCGCACATTCCAGCGAAAACATGAGGCGAGCGAGATGAAATATGTGAGTACCCGTGGAGAGGCGCCGGTTCTAGGCTTTTCCGATGCGCTTTTGTCCGGCCTTGCGCGCGATGGCGGGCTTTATCTTCCGGAGCAATTTCCACAGTTTTCGCCAGCCGAAATCCGCTCCATGCGTGGCAAGAGCTACGCGGAAGTTGCCATTGAGGTGCTGACGCCCTTCGTTACCGGCGATCTGGATCAAGCTGATTTCGAAGAGATGGTACATGAAGCCTACGGTACTTTCCGTCACGAAGCGGTCTGCCCCTTGGTCCAGACAGGGCATAACGAGTTTGTACTTGAACTCTTTCATGGCCCGACCCTCGCCTTCAAGGATGTCGCCATGCAGTTGCTGGCGCGACTGATGGACCGCATCCTTTCCGAGCGCAATGAGCGTGCTACGATTGTTGGAGCCACTTCCGGTGACACGGGGGGCGCGGCAATCGAAGCATTTGCCAACCGCGACCGCACCGATATCTTTATCCTGTTTCCGCATAATCGCGTTTCGCAGGTACAGCAGCGACAGATGACGACATCGGCGGCAGCGAATGTCCACGCACTGGCCATTGACGGGAATTTCGACGATTGCCAGTCCCTGGTCAAAGGCATGTTCAACGATCTTGTCTTCCGTGATTCCCTTTCTTTGTCCGGCGTGAATTCAATCAACTGGGCAAGGATCATGCCGCAGATCGTCTACTATTTCACGGCTGCGGTGTCGCTCGGGAGCCCTGAGCGGCCGATCTCTTTCACCGTTCCGACGGGCAACTTCGGCGATATTTTCGCAGGCTACGTCGCAAAACGCATGGGCCTTCCGATCGATCGTTTGGTGATCGCGACCAATGATAACGATATTTTGTCCCGAACGATCGAAACCGGGATCTATGAAACTCGCGGCGTGTTACACACAACATCACCTTCGATGGACATACAGGTTTCTTCCAATTTCGAACGCCTGCTCTTCGAAGCGCATGGCAGGGATGCCGCCGCGGTCCGGCGATTGATGAGCGGTTTGAACCAATCAGGCAGCTTTACGATTGCCGACACTGTGCTTGCTGCAATCCGTGCCGAGTTCGATGCGGGGAGCTCCACGACAGCTGAAACAGACCAGGCGATTGCAAATGTATTGAAGCAATCGGGTTATCTGCTTGATCCACATTCGGCAATCGGTTTGAAAATCGCTCGGGAGAAGGCCGGGAAGGAAACCCCAAGCGTGGTACTCGCCACAGCACATCCGGCAAAGTTTCCCGATGCAGTCGAGGCTGCAAGCGGTATTCGTCCTGCTCTTCCCCTATGGCTGGGTGATCTCATGCAACGAAAAGAACAGTACACGGTACTTCCCAACGACCTTAAAAGTGTGGAAGAGTATGTCCGCCGACATTCAAGAGCGGCGGGTAAGGAGCATTGAATGGGCGTTGAAATCAGTCGCCTCTCCAACGGTTTGACGATTGCGACAGAGACAATGCCGCATGTGGAGAGTGTAGCCCTTGGCGTCTGGGTCAAGGCGGGATCGCGAAATGAGGCGAAGAACCAACACGGTATAGCTCATCTCCTCGAGCATATGGCGTTCAAAGGGACCGAAAATCGTTCTGCGTGGAAAATCGCAGCCGATATCGAAGATGTAGGCGGTGAGATCAATGCCGCCACCAGTGTCGAGACAACGTCGTACTACGCTCGTGTGCTGCGCGATGACATGCCTCTGGCTATCGATATCCTTACCGACATCATGACCAGTTCAAAGTTCGATGCGGACGAGCTGGAGCGCGAAAAGAACGTCGTGATGCAGGAAATCGGAGCAGCGCACGACACGCCCGATGATGTCGTCTTCGACCGCTTCACCGAAGCGGCGTTCCAAGAGCAGACCATCGGCCGAACGATCCTTGGTACACCGGAAACCGTACAATCGTTCTCTTCCGCGGACCTTCGCGGCTATATGGATGAGCAATATAGCGCCGAGCGCATGGTCGTTGTTGCAGCTGGCGGTGTGAGACACGATGAATTCGTGCGGGAAGTCGAAAAACGTCTCGGTTCCTTCCGCTCCAAATCAACCGCACCGGAACCAGATCTCTCGCAATATGTTGGCGGCGATTTCCGCGAGCAACGTGACTTGATGGACGCGCAAGTGGTGATCGGCTTTGAAGGACGCGCTTATCACGTCCGCGACTTCTACGCATCGCAGCTGCTCGCCATGATCCTTGGCGGCGGCATGTCCTCCCGGCTTTTTCAGGAAGTACGCGAAAAGCGTGGTCTGTGTTATTCCGTCTATGCCTTCCATTGGGGTTTCTCCGATACCGGCATTTTTGGGATTCATGCCGCAACCGGTCGCAACCATCTTAAGAAGCTCGTCCCTGTCATTCTCAATGAGTTGCACGAAGCTGCCCGGAACATAAGTCAGGAAGAGTTGAACCGCGCACGTGCTCAATATCGAGCCAGTCTCTTGATGTCGCATGAGAGTGCCGCTAGCAGGGCCGGGCAAATTGCGCGACAGATGCTGCTCTACGGGCATGCAGTCTCGACTGAGGAACTCGTCGAGCGTTTGTCGAAGATTACCACTGAGCGTCTTACGGATCTTGCGGGCCGCCTCTTCCTGGATACAACGCCGACCGTAGCCGCCGTGGGTCCGGTCGGTTCGCTGATGAAATTCGCCGACGTCCGCCAGGGGCTTACTACTGCAACAGCAAGTCCCCGAAAAATCGCGGTCTGACGGCTAGAGCCTCGAAGGCCATGATCGCCCTGCCCTTCCTGAAAAGCGCTGCGCCGCCCCTGCAGGGCGAGCGGCTCTATTTGCGTCCCCCGCAACTTTCCGATTACCGCGCATGGTCAAGCCTGCGTGCACAGAGCCGGGAGTTCCTCTCGCCGTGGGAACCTCTATGGGCGGCCGACGATCTGGAGCGAGGAGCCTTCAGGCATAGAATCCGTCACTATGACGAAGAAGCGGCAGCTGGAACGGCGCATCCCTTCTTTCTTTTCCGCAATAAGGATTCGCGCCTGCTTGGCGGTATCACGCTCGGCAATATCCGCCGCGGCGTCGGGCAGAATGGCATGATCGGGTACTGGATCGGCGAACCCTTTGCCGGACAGGGTTTCATGCATGAAGCGCTGAAACTGCTCATACCCTACGCTTTTACCAAGGTACGGTTGCACCGGCTGGAGGCTGCCTGTATCCCGAGTAATGAAAGATCAATCCGGCTTCTCGAAAAAGCCGGATTTCAGAGGGAAGGACTGCTACGCTCCTACCTTAAGATAAATGGTACGTGGCAAGATCATCTGCTCTTCTCGATGATCGAAGACGATTTGCGGCGCAAGTGAATAAAGGTTGTATCGGTGGGATTATCGACGGGACGAATGCTGAAAGGCTTATCGCGGATTTTTGCGCTCGTCATTGTGCTGATTTCCATGCAGTCGGCAGCAAGTGCATTCGAGACGATCAAAATCACCAAGGAAAGCACGGCGCTCGATCTTTCCAAAGCCGTCGAGGTCTACCGGAACCAGGGCGAAACCTTCCAGGTTTCCACCGCACCCGGCACTAACGGGATCGTCAGGCGCATCGAGGTGCCTGCGAATGACAAACGCTCGACCGGAGACTGGGCGGCTTTCGCTCTCGCCAATCCGACGGACGAGCAGATCGACCGGTTGATTGTCGCGCCGCATTTCCGACTGGTCGGCTCCGGTTTTATCTGGCCGGATCTCGGTTCAACCCGAATTGCGGCCATCACACCGAGTGAAGGGTTCGCGCTGGACCGGCAGGCGAGCGAGGATGCCGATATTTTCTTGATCACACTCAATCCAGGAGCGGTGATCACCCTGGTTGCCGAACTCGCTTCGCCCAACCTGCCGCAGGTCTATGTCTGGGAGCCCAACGCTTACAAGGACACGGTCAATTCCTATACCCTGTACCGTGGCATTCTGCTCGGCATTGCCGGCCTGCTGGCGCTGTTTCTTACCATTCTGTTCGTCGTCAAGGGCACCTCGCTTTTTCCCGCAACGGCCGCATTGGCATGGGCGGTGCTCGCTTACATCTGCGTCGATTTCGGCTTTTGGAACAAACTGATAGAGATAACGCCTGGCAACGAACAAATGTGGCGCGCTGGAACCGAGGTGGCTTTGGCAGCCACGCTGGTGATCTTCCTCTTCACCTATCTCAATCTCAACCGCTGGCACGATAATTTCAGCTATGGTGCTCTGACCTGGATTCTCGGGCTGGGCATCGTCTCTGGGGTCGCAATCTTCGATCCACCGATTGCCGCCGGTATCGCCCGTTTCTCCTTCGCGCTGACAATCATTTCCGGCATCGTTCTGATCGGTTTCTTCTCGTTCCGCAGCTATGATCGCGCGATCATGTTGATACCGACGTGGATACTTTTGCTCGTATGGTTGATGGGCAGTTGGCTCACCGTTTCCGGAATTCTCGCCAATGATATTATCCAGCCAGCGCTTGCGGGAGGGCTCGTTCTCATCGTTCTCCTGATTGGCTTCACTGTCATGCAGCACGCGTTTTCCGGTGGCGCGCTGCAACAGGGCCTGTTCTCGGACGTGGAGCGCCAAGCGCTCGCAATTATCGGGTCCGGCGACATCGTCTGGGACTGGGATGTGCCGCGAGATCGCGTAGTCACCACTCCGGACCTCACCAACTTTCTTGGAGCCTCTGCCAGTTCGCTGCACGGAGCAGTCCGCAACTGGCTGCCGAGCTTGCACGCCGATGACCGCGATCGTTTTCGCACGACGCTAGACGTTATCCTGGAGAATAGACGCGGCCGAATTTCGCAAACATTCCGGCTAAGGGCCAATGATGGTCACTATTACTGGTACTCACTAAAGGCGCGGCCTGTAATAGGATCGGACGGCGAAATCGTCCGTTGTGTCGGTACGCTGATTGATGTGACCGAACAAAAGAAGGCCGAAGAGCGTCTTCTTCACGACGCTGTTCATGACAATCTGACGGGCCTTCCTAACCGCGAGCTTTTCCTTGATCGCCTGGGCTCCGTCATCACCATGGCGCAGACCGAAAGCAAGATTCGCCCGACTGTTTTCATAATCGACATTGACCGCTTCAAACAGGTCAATGACGGCCTCGGCATGTCTGCTGGCGACACGTTCCTTCTGACCATCTCACGCCGCCTGCATCGCCTGTTGCGGCCGCAGGATACACTCAGTCGGCTGTCAGCGGATCAGTTTGGTCTCATTCTGGTTTCCGAGAGCGAACCTGCCAAGATTGCTGCATTCGCTGAAGCGGTGAAGCAAGCTATTCGTGCCCCCATTGCCTTCTCCAAGCGCGAAATTGTCCTGACTGCATCGCTAGGCCTGATTACATGGACGAGCGGCAGCGCCGCCTCACCAGAGGACCTGGTCAAGGATGCAGAATTGGCAATGTTCCAGGCCAAACGATTTGGCGGCGACCGCATCGAGCCGTTCCGGCCCGCCTTCCGCGCCGTTGGCAGCGACCGGCTCCAGCTGGAATCGGATTTGCGCCGCGCCCTCGAACGCCGCGAGATCCACATGGCATATCAGCCAATCGTCCGACTGGAAGACAACAGCATCGCCGGATTCGAGGCTTTGATGCGCTGGGATCATCCGCGCCGCGGTTCCATTCCACCTTCGGAGTTCATTCCGATTGCAGAAAGCTCCGGGCTGATCGTGCAACTAGGTCTGTTTGCCATGCAGCGCGCAGCGGAGGATCTCGTCACCTGGCAGCGCAATCTTGGAGCTTCGCCGCTTTTCGTATCGGTCAACATTTCCAGCGGTCAGTTGATCCGTCAGGATTTGATAGATGACGTAAGGTCGGTGCTGCTGCAAACACAGATCGATCCCGCGAGCCTAAAACTCGAACTGACGGAGTCGTTGATGATGGAGAATCCCGAGCGCTCCAATTACGTGCTCTCCAGCATCAGGGCCATGGGTGTCGGTGTTTCCCTTGATGATTTCGGAACAGGATATTCCTCCCTCTCCTACCTCACCTCGTTCCCGTTCGACATGATCAAGATCGACCGTTCATTCCTAAAGGCCGACCAGCCACAAAAGGTAACGTTGCTGCGTTCGATGATCAGTATGGCCCATGATCTCGGCCTGTCCGTTGTAACGGAAGGCATCGAGAACGAAAGCGATGCTCTGCAACTCCGTCAGATGGGCTGCGAGTATGCACAAAGTTTCATGTTCAGCCCGCCATTGACTCTCGACGTTGCCACTAAACTGCTGCGCGAACAGTTCCAGCAATCGAAGGCATCCTAGAGAACAAACCGTCTGAGGACTTAGCTGATCTAGGCGTGACCGGCGACGCTGGCCAGCCTTGATGGGTCAACGCCCATATATGCGAGGATGCGGTCATACTTGCTGTCAATATCCGTGTCGAACAGCAGTTCCTGCGGTGCCTTGCACGTCAGCCAGCCATTATTGGCAATTTCGGTTTCGAGCTGGCCCGAGGCCCACCCAGAATAGCCCAGGGTCATCAGCGCTTTCCGCGGCCCGCGTCCGCCGGAGATAGCGCGGAGGATATCAACAGTTCCCGTCAGGCAAATCTCCTCCGCCACCGGCATGGTCGAGTCCGTGAGGTAGTCGTCGGAATGGAGTACAAACCCGCGCCGCATTTCGACAGGGCCGCCGTTGCGCACGAGAAAATCCCGTGTGCGTTCGGGCATCATGATTGCCTGCTGCTCGTCGAGTACGCCAAGTTGAACAAGAATATCTGAAAACTCCATGTCCTGAACACGATTGATGATCAATCCCATGGCGCCTTTTTCCGAGTGCGCGCAGATGTAGATTACCGAGCGCGCAAAACGGCTGTCATCCATCCCCGGCATGGCAAGGAGGAACTGACCATTCAGAAATCCCGTCTCTTTGTTGGCGTCTCTGAAAATATCCATGACAATAAGGGTACCAAGGATTCTGTAAATGACAACGGCTTTAGGTAACGAATTGTAAATGATGCTGAATTGGAGAAGCAGGCACACCCCTGCGCGCAATTTCTCACACAGAAATGATGAGCAAACTCAGTCGCATCCTTGATCGCGCCCAAAAGGCCTGCAATGGTCTGAACATGAGAATACAACTGCTACTTTTTGCCGCTACGCTCGCGTTTGCGACGCCTGGCCATACCGCCAGTTCCGATTGGACCAAAACGCCCGGCGGCAACGTCAGACTTATCGTTGACAATCCTGGGCAGCCCGCGCCGGAAATGCGCGGAGCTATAGAAATCCAGCTTGATCCTGGCTGGAAGACTTATTGGCGGGAACCGGGCGACGCGGGTGTGCCGCCGGAACTGGACCTCGCCGGGAGCACCAATATCAAAAGCTACGTCCTGTCGTTTCCCACGCCGCACCGCTTCGAGGAAGGGCGCACTCGCTGGGCCGGATACAAGAAGCCGGTTTCTCTGCCAGTCACTTTTACATTGATCGATCCTGGCAAGCCCGCTTACCTGAAAGGCCACGCATTTCTCGGGATTTGCGAGACAATCTGCATTCCCGTCAAAGCGGAGTTTGACTTTGCAGTCGACAACACCAGAGAAACCAATGCGCTAACTAGAACGCTGATCGATTCTGCATTCGAGCAATTGCCGGGCGAAGCGTCAGCGACATTCGGCGCATTAAATGCGATACGTCAAGACGATCGCGTGCGCATAGCAGTTGCTCTGCCTCCTGAAGATGGCGATGTGGATCTTTTCGTTGCAGGCGATGGTACGGTCACGCTGGGAATGTCCAAACTAAAGACGCGTGAGGCAAGCAAGGCTGTGTTCTCGGTGCCTGTCATATCGGGAAAAAACAAGAGAACACCTCCACTGAACTACACGCTTGTTCAGGGACAGAATGCGGTCTCAGGAACAATAAGCGTGGAGGAATAGTGTTCTCGACTTTACGAGACAATCGTCCTATGCGCCATCAGACACATCACCCCGATAAGGAAGCAAATACATGACGATCCAGGTAGGCGAGCGTTTGCCCGAAGCAATATTCAAGATGAAATCAGACGACGGTGTCAGAGAAGTCCGCTCTGACGCTTTGTTCGGGGGCAAGAGAGTTGTTCTGTTCGCGGTGCCCGGCGCATTCACACCAACTTGCAGCATGAATCATTTGCCCGGCTACCTCGAGAATCGCGATGCCATCCTGGCAAAAGGGGTGGACACGATCGTCGTGGTCTCCGTCAATGATCCACACGTCATGGGCGCTTGGGCGAAAGCGACAAATGGTGAAGGCAAGATACAGTATTTGTCGGACGGGAATGCCACCTTCACCAAAGCCGTAGGCCTCGATGTCGATCTGGCGGCTGGCTATATGGGCGTACGCTCCAGGCGCTATTCGATGCTTGTCGAGGACGGGGTGCTCAAGCAGCTAAACATCGAAGAGACAACCGGTCAGGCGACAACCTCCAGCGCCGCGACCATCCTGCAGCAACTTTGACATAAAGTTGCTCATGGGGGCGAATCCATTTGGTTCTGCCCCCGCCACCCAGACCACGCCTCCCACTCAAGCGGAACTGAGTTCTCCAGTGGTCAATCAAGCTTGCGGTATTCGCTTCTGCTTGAACGGAGCCATCCCTGCGCGAGCCAATTCATCGGCTCGTTCGTTCTCGGGGTGTCCAGCATGACCCTTGACCCAATGCCAGACGACCTTGTGACGCTTGCGCGCTTCATCCAATGCTTGCCAGAGTTCAGCATTTTTGACCGGTTTTTTTGCAGCGGTTTTCCAGCCATTGCGTTTCCAGCCGTCGATCCATCCCGATATCCCATCGCGGACATAGACGGAGTCCGTGTAAAGGTCGACGTGGCAAGGCTCTTTCAACGCATTCAGCGCAGAGATCGCGGCCATCAATTCCATGCGATTATTGGTTGTGTCAGCCTCCCCGCCGGAAAGCTCTTTCTCGTTGTCGTTCCAGCGCAATACGGCGCCCCAGCCCCCCGGGCCGGGATTTCCCGAACAGGCTCCATCGGTGAAAGCTTGTATTTCCTTCACGTCCTCGCTCCCTCCAGGGCAAGACCGTATTCCTCAGGGGATTTGATCTGGCGGTGAAAGCGCATTCTCCTGATGTACTCCATCGGATCTTTCTTGACGACCAGACTACCTTCCGGCGTATTCAGCCAATCGTAGAGCCTCGTCAACATGAACCGCAGCGCCGAACCACGTGCTAGAATAGGCAGGCTCGCCGCCTCGTCATCAGAGAGAGACCGCACGGAAGTATATCCACGAAGCAAAGCGGCACCCTTCGTTAGATTGAAGGAATGATCCTTCTCGAAGCACCAGGCATTCAGGCAGACAGCGACGTCATAGGCGAGTAGGTCGGTACAGGCGAAATAGAAATCGATGAGCCCGGACAGCCTGTTCCCAAGGAAGAATACATTGTCTGGAAATAGATCGGCATGGATTACGCCCGAAGGCAAGTGTGAGGGCCAATTGGCCTCAAAGAACGCGAGATCGGCTTCTGTTTCGTTTGCAAGGCCGAACTCCACCCGATCCGCCCCAGCCTTGGAATTGTCCCATAGCGGCCGCCAGCCATCGACCGAGAGCGCGTTTCGACGACGCATCGGGAAATCCTCGCCCGCCAAGTGCATCCGCGCCATGGCCTCACCCAAAGCATGGCAATGGTGCACGGTCGGACGGCGCATCCACATCCCTTCGAGGAACGTGACGATTGCGGCGGGACGCCCGGCTAGCTCGCCAATGCTCGAACCGGACTTCCGGTTGACCGGCAGAGGACAGTTGATACCCTTGCCCGCCAAATGACGCATCAGACCCAGAAAGAACGGCAAATCATTGCTGTTCACCCGTTTCTCATACAACGTCAGAATATAAGACCCAGTGCTCGTGTGCAGCAGATAATTGGAGTTCTCGACGCCTTCGGCAATGCCCTTGTAGGAAAGCAAGTCACCGATGTCGTATTCCTTGAGGAAATACGCGAGCTCGATTTCGTTGATGTCAGTGTAAACGGCCATATGGGTTCTTACCGGCTGCCGTTGACGAAAGCCATGTCGGCGCTCGTCAGTTCCACATCGCGCAAATCGCGCATTACATGGAAGTTCTCGGTTTCGATGGTTGTTTCCGCTAGTTCGATGGACACAAGATACCGGTCCGAGAATGACTGGATGATTTCATCGACAATAATTTCAGGCGCGGATGCCCCGGCGGAGAGCCCAACCACCGAAACGTCGCCGACTCTTGACCAATCGATGTCGCTGGCTCTTTGGACCAGCAGCGATTGCAAGGCTCCTGAACGCTCGGCTACCTCGACCAGTCGCTTCGAATTGGAAGAATTCGGCGCACCGACAACGAGGAAAAGATCGCAGCCCGGTGCCGCCGCCTTGACGGCATCCTGGCGGTTTGTGGTTGCGTAGCAGATCGATTCCGCGGCTGGAGCGGTCAAGGCTGGAAAACGCCGCTGCAAAGTCGCAATGATTCCCGCGGTATCGTCGACGGAGAGTGTCGTCTGTGTGACGAAGCCGAGATTGTCCGGATCCTGCGGAACATAGACTTCCGCGTCATCGATGGTTTCGATCAAAGTCACCGCCCCGTCCGGTAACTGGCCCATGGTGCCGATCACCTCAGGATGGCCGGAGTGGCCAACGAGAATGACGTGCCGTCCGAGTCGCTGATGACGCATGGCCTGTTTATGAACTTTGGATACCAATGGGCAGGTCGCATCAAGATAAAAGAGGTTCTTGCTCTCGGCGTCGGTTGGAACAGATTTCGGTACACCATGTGCGGAAAAAACGACGGGCTGACTGCGATGCTCCGCAGGTATTTCGTCGAGCTCTTCTACGAAAACGGCACCCCGGGCTTGCAGGCCTTCGACGACATAGCGGTTGTGTACAATTTCATGTCGAACGTAGACAGGCGCGCCATACTTTTTCAAGGCCAGCACCACGATCTGGATGGCACGATCCACACCGGCGCAAAACCCGCGCGGCCCGCACAGGCGGATTGTCAGTGGTTTCTTTTGAGCCATCGATTCAAGTCTCATGGAAGAGTTGCGGTGTCGTTGGAATTGGGCGGCATTTAGCGGGAAGTCAAGTCCGAAGCTTGAGATTGATCGGCTTCCGGGCCGCTTGGATCCTTAGGATGGTATCGTTGCCAAAGGGAAACGCCGGCCACCGCGAGGAGCGTCATTGCGAGACCATACCAGGTGATCGCATATTGCAGGTGGCTGTTTGGCAAGTCGATAATCGTGACACCGCCAACTGGCAGCCCGCCCGGATTGGAGGTCTTGTCAGCATCGATGAAGAACGGGATCAGTTTATCATCGGCGATTCCTGATTGCCCCGCCATCACCGGGAGGTCCTTCCAATAATAGACATTTCTCACGAGGTCGTTGTTCGGCACAACGGAAGAAGGCTTCTCAGCCAGCGGATTGCGGGCGAGTCCGGTGATCGTCACCTGTCCCTCGATCTGGCCAGCAGGCCGAGTAACCGAGTTCTTCCGATCATAAGGCACAAAGCCGCGATTAATGAATACCGCACGACCATCATCAAGCAAAAGCGGCGTATAAATGTAAAAGCCGGAGGTACCGTCATAGGTTGCGAAATAGTGGCGCTCGCGGTCGTTGAGCAGCCGTCCTGTGACAGTAACGGTGCGATAATCGACGTCCCTCTGGGTTGCCCAGATAGTCTCGACATCGGCAAGAGATACCGGTTTCGCGTGGGTTCTGGCTTCTATCTCAGCCAGCAAGCTTTCTTTCCAGAACAGGCGTTCGACCTGCCACGTACCAAGGGCAATCAGAATTGCGAAAACAATCGCTCCCAGAATGAACTTCATCCAAGGGAAACCCTCACTTCGCAGTGCCTTAGTTATCTCAGTCATGGCAGGCCGATAGATCAAGCCGCCCCTCGGCGGCTTTGTGTTTGTATTGCAAAGCGATCAGGACACCCTTCATCCAGCGCAAGCTCAACAAAGAGAGGGCAAGCGCCAGGGGTATCCACAAAATGAAGTGCAACCACAAGGGCGGATCAAACGTCACCTCCATCCACAGAGCAAGGCCCACGACGATAAACCCGACCAGGAGCATCACCAGAACCGCGGGCCCTTCCCCGGTGTCTATAAATGAGTAGTCAAGTCCACAGCTCGAACAACCCTTGGCCGGCTCAAGAAAGCCATTGAACAAGTTCCCCTGCCCGCATCGCGGGCAGCGCGCCTTTAGACCGGCAGTGACCGGGTAGACTGTCGGATACAGTGCCGAATCTTCGTTCATTGTCATTCGCTCTCGAAGCTGGAAAGGAAGTTCTGGCTTTGCGGTCTTCCTTCGATAGTTGCCCAGAAATGTGCTGAAAAAGAGAGAGCGGCCGTGTTCCCACGACCGCCCGCAAGAATTTAGACGAATTCGCCTATTCCACTGCTATCGGAGCACCCCATGATGCCCAGACATAAATCGAGAAGAACAGGAACAGCCAGACCACGTCCACAAAGTGCCAATACCAAGCGGCCGCCTCGAAGCCGAAATGCTTTGATGGTGTAAAGTCACCGCGGAGAGAACGAAGCAAGCATACGGCCAGGAAAATCGTTCCGACGATGACGTGGAAACCGTGGAATCCCGTGGCCATGAAGAACGTCGCACCGTAGATCGAATCCTTGAACGCAAACGGAGCGTGAATGTATTCGTAAGCCTGCACTGAGGAAAAGAGCAGACCAAGCAGCACTGTGAGTGTCAGGCCAGTGATCAAGCCCTTGCGATCACTGTGGATCAGCGCATGGTGCGCCCATGTGACCGTCGTGCCAGACAAAAGCAGGATAACCGTATTATAAAGCGGCAGGTGCAGGGGGTCGAGAACCTCAATACCCTTTGGGGGCCATACACCGCCGGTGAAGGCCGTCCGCGCTACTTGCGCTGCTTCTCCTGGAAATAGACTGGCATCGAAGAACGCCCAGAACCAGGCGACGAAGAACATCACTTCTGACGCGATGAACATGATCATGCCGTAGCGCAGATGCAACGACACGACGCGAGTGTGATGACCTTCCTTGCTTTCCTTTATCGTGTCGGACCACCACCCATACATCGTGTAAAGTACGATCGCGACACCTATCAGCAATATCCAGGGGCTTGTCAGGTTGGCGTTGAAAAGGACAAGTTCGCCACCGCTGTGATAACGCATGTAAGCAATGCCACCGATGGCGAGAACGAACGCGCCTACCGAGCCAAGGAAGGGCCACGGGCTGGGATCGATAATATGGTAGTCATGGTTCTTTTGGTGCGTATCGGCCATTCTAACCCCCGCAAGGTCTGTTTATTGGTTGGGCGCCGGCAATGAACCAGCGCTGTTTAGAGCTGTCCTGAATTGTCATTCTTCTTGGCCCCGGCGTTAGCAGCAACTGGTGCCGGCATTGGGATTGGAAAGAATGTGTAGGACAGGGTGATTGTGTTGACGCCCTTCAATTCGGGGGCATTTACAATGTCCGGATCGACAAAGAAGACGACTGGCATCTCGAGATCTTCGCCCGGCTGCAGGACAGTGTCGGTGAAGCAGAAGCACTCGACCTTGTTGAAATAGGCTCCTGCCGCCTGCGGCGTCACATTGAATGAGGCTCGTCCCGCAGTCGGTCTTTCAACAATGTTTCTGGCGTCATATTTGATCAGCTTCGTCTCGCCGATATTCATGGTGACCTCACGCTGCACTGGTTCGAAACTCCACGGCAGACCACCAGATGTATTAGCGTCGAAGCGGACGGTGATTTTCTTGTCGAGTATTGTATCGGACATCTGATCGACCCGCTGGGTCGTACCGCCATAACCTGTGACCTGACAGAACATCGCGTAGAGAGGAACGGCAGCAAACGCCATGCCAACCATGCCGAAGAAAAAGGCAAGACACGCGATCGCAATAGTCCGGTCCGAAACCTTTCGCTTCTGTACAGCGGCGCTCATTGCAAAGGCCTCGTTACAGGCGCTGTCTGAGAGTGGTTGGCACCAATCTTCGCCCACGTGCCGACATAAACAACAATCACAAACGCAGCCAAGGCCAACGCCAATGCCAGGGAACGGCTGCGCTGTGCTTTCTTCTGCTTGTCCGTGAGAGTTACGAGATCGTTACTCATGTTCATAAGCCCGCTACCAATAATGCTTTGCTCACCAGAATTTCGCCGAGAAGTACCGCGTAAAGGCTGAACAGATAAAAGATGGAAAAAGCAAACATCTTCTTTGCGGGCTTAATCATCGCGTCACCGACCGGAGCCTGCCAAACCGTCCAGGCTGCAGAGAGGAATGCAACTCCCATTGCCGCAGAAAAAACGCCGTAGACTGGACCCGCGAATCCCATCACCCAAGGGAGAATCCCGACAGGTGCAACGAGAAGCGTATAAAGAAAAATCTGGAACTTTGTCGATGCCGGACCTGCAACGTTAGGCATCATCGGTATCTTCGCCTTTTCATAATCATCCGACATGAACAGCGACAATGCCCAGAAGTGCGGCGGCGTCCAAAGGAAGATGATCAGAAAAAGCACGACGCTTTCCATGCTGATCGAATTGGTCACCGCGGCCCAGCCTATCATGGGCGGGAATGCACCCGCCGCACCACCGATGACGATGTTCTGCGGCGTCGTACGCTTCAGCCACATCGTGTAGATAACCGCATAGAAGAAAATGGTGAAGGCGAGGAGAAAGGCCGACAGGTGATTGACGAAAAGGCCCAGCGTCACAACGGAGAAGGCCGAGAGCAGAAGGCCAAACGTCAGCACTTCCTGGCGTGAGATACGACCGGCAGGAATCGGCCGCCGGGAGGTACGCTTCATCACGGCGTCGATGTCGGAATCGTACCACATGTTGAGTGCGCCGGAAGCACCTGCGCCCACGGCGATACACAATATGGCGATGGCCGCCAAAACCGGGTTGATCTGCCCCGGAGCCGCCATCATCCCGACGAAGCCGGTGAAAACAACTAGCGACATCACGCGCGGCTTGAGCAGCGCGACATAATCCGATGCACTGGCTTCCGAGAGGCCAGTGCTCGAACTGATATCTGCGTTCTTCTCAATAAAAGCCATTCGATCTGTCTTGTCTTTTGGCGGACGCCGGGACCCTCTGAAATCAGTCCCGGCACCCATCGTTACTTGATCCGCGGAAGCTGCTCCCACTGGTGGAACGGCGGAGGTGAAGAGAGCTGCCATTCAAGCGTCGTCGCACCCGCACCCCAAGGATTGGCACCTGCCTCGCGCTTCTTGGCGAAGGCCTCGAACACGCCAAACAGGAAGATCAGAACGCCAACGCCGGAGATGTACGAACCAATCGACGACACCTCATTCCAGCCTGCGAATGCATCCGGGTAGTCGATGTAGCGACGTGGCATGCCGGCGAGACCGAGGAAATGCTGCGGGAAGAACACGAGATTGACGCCAATGAACATTACCCAGAAATGCGTGTGCGCAATCTTGTGGTTGTACATGTAGCCGGTCATTTTCGGGAACCAGTAGTACCAGCCAGCGAAGATGCCGAACACAGCGCCCAACGAGAGCACGTAGTGAAAGTGCGCGATCACGTAATAGGTGTCGTGCAACGACCGATCGAGACCTGCATTGGCGAGCTGAACGCCGGTAACACCGCCGACGGTGAACAGGAAGATGAAGCCGATCGCCCAGACCATTGGCGGCTTGAACTCGATGGAACCACCCCACATCGTAGCGATCCACGAGAAGATCTTGACGCCCGTCGGTACCGCGATGACCATCGTTGCAAAAACGAAATAGCGCTGGGTGTCGAGGGAAAGCCCGACAGTGTACATGTGATGCGCCCAGACGATGAAGCCGACAACACCAATGGCAACCATGGCGTAAGCCATCCCTAGGTAGCCGAAGATCGGCTTTCTAGAGAAGGTCGATACGATGTGGCTGATGATGCCGAACGCGGGAAGGATCATGATGTAAACTTCCGGGTGGCCGAAAAACCAGAAGAGATGCTGGAACAGAATGGGATCGCCGCCGCCTTCAGGCGCGAAGAAAGCGGTTCCGAAATTGCGGTCTGTCAGCAGCATCGTAATGCCACCGGCTAGGACAGGAAGCGCCAGCAACAGCAGGAACGCAGTGATCAGGACCGACCAGGCAAACAGCGGCATCTTGTGCAACGTCATGCCGGGCGCGCGCATGTTGAAGATGGTCGTGATGAAGTTGATGGCGCCAAGGATCGAGGATGCACCGGCAATATGAAGCGCGAGGATGGCGAAATCCATCGCTGGGCCAGGCTGACCGGATGTCGAGTATGGCGGATAAATCGTCCAGCCGCCGCCTGTACCGAACCCGCCGGCAGGGCCAGGTACGAACATCGACAGGATCAACAATAGGAGAGCGGGCGGAAGCAGCCAGAACGAGATATTGTTCATCCGTGGGAATGCCATGTCGGGCGCGCCGATCATGATCGGAACCATCCAGTTGGCAAATCCGCCAATGAGTGCCGGCATGACCATGAAGAAGATCATGATCAAGCCATGTGCGGTGGAGAACACGTTGTACATCTGCTTGCCGGCATCGATAGCGGCGTCGCCTTCGTAGCCGTATACCATGGATGCAAGACCATGGAATATCTGGATGCCAGGCTGTTGCAGCTCGGCACGCATAGCGATCGAGATCGACCCGCCGATGATACCGGCGATGATCGCGAAGATCAGGTAAAGCGTGCCTATGTCCTTGTGATTTGTCGAATTGACCCAACGCGTCCAGCCAGTCGGCTTGTGAGCGTCGTGTGCTTCGTGAGCTGCAGAACCTGCCATCAAAGTGCTCCCGTTCCTAATTTAATCGCGTGAAGCGGCTTAGTTGCCAGCTACGCTTACATTCTTGTCTGCGTCGATCGCCGCGGCCAGTGTCTTGTACGCGCCAGGAAGGTCTTTCCCCGCAGCTGTGAACCATGCGTCGTACTTATCCTGGGAAACGACGTGGATGGCGATCGGCATGAAGGCATGATCCTTGCCGCATATCTGCGAACACTGACCGTAATACATGCCTTCCTTGTCCGCCTTGAACCATGTCTCATTGCTGCGGCCGGCAACTGCATCCATCTTCACGCCGAAAGCAGGCATGGAGAACGAGTGGATGACATCTGCGCCAGTCACCAGCAGCCGCACAGTCGTGTTAACTGGAACAACCATTTCATTGTCGACGGCCAACAGACGCGGATAGGCCTTTTTGTCTTCCTTCCCCGTCGCCGCGCGATCGGTCTCCTTCAACATGACGGAGTCGAACGACACGGGAGCCTCGCCAGCCTGATATTCGTAACCCCAATACCACTGATAGCCAGTTGCCTTGATCGTGAGCTTCGGGTCTTCAGGCGAATATTGAGCCGTCAGCAACTGAAAGGACGGGATCGCGAGAAATAAAAGGACGACGACAGGACCTACCGTCCAGATAATCTCAACCGCCGTATTGTGACTTGTCTTTGACGGAACCGGATTCGCGCTGGCGCGATAGCGGAACATAACCCAAGCAAGCAGAACCATCACAAAGAGCGTAATCGGAACGATAAACCACAGCGTGTAGCGCTCGAACCAGATGATTTGCTCCATGATTGCCGAAGCTGCTGGCTGGAACGTCATCTGCCAAGGCTCCGGCTGCGCTGCATGAGCGGTTCCGGCACTCAACAGGCCACTCAGGACACCCATCAGTGTGACAATATTCTTCTTCACCTAGAAATCTCCCGAATGAAGCATTGATTCCATACACTAGGACCGGGCAGCATGTTGGCCCGGTATATGCCGCGTTCAAACCACACATTAGCTTACATCGCAAGGAAGGCGAACGTGATCTCATGCGGCATTTTTGCGCGCGGGTTTTCTGCTGGCGGCCCCTAACTGCCCGAACACACAGTTTTTTCTTTTCTTGCAGGCATTTTGCGGTGCGACGGCCCATCTGGCTCACAATCCGGCCATTTTTCGGCTACACGACATCTTGCCGGGCCCGCTATGCTGGGGAGCATTCGCGCGGCATTCTTTCCATCCCGGGCGCAGCAGTCTAACGTCTGGATGATTCGTTTGGAGCCTACATGTTCTCTTTCGCGCTACGTAGCATCGCCGCCGGTCTGCTTGCCCTGTCAATGGCTGTTGTTGCGGGTGCCGCAATGGCGGCCCAGCAAAGCGGCACGGTGAAATCCACTCATGGGGCTTGGTCGATCCTTTGCGACACGCCGGCAGGCGCGAAATCGGAACAATGCGCGCTGATTCAGAACGTCGTTGCGGCGGATCGTCCGGAAATGGGCCTCTCCGTGGTTGTATTGAAGACTGCGGACAACAAGGCGAAAATCTTGCGTGTCCTTGCTCCTCTCGGTGTGCTCCTGCCCAATGGCCTTGGACTCAATGTGGACGGCAAAGATATTGGCCGCGCCTATTTCGTTCGCTGCTTTGAAGATGGTTGCTATGCCGAGGTTATTCTGGAGGATCAGCTAGTCCAGACGTTGAAGACCGGCAAGGCTGCGACATTCATCGTCTTCCAGACACCGGAAGAAGGTATCGGCATTCCGGTAGAACTCAACGGATTTGGCGAGGGCTTCGACGCTCTCCCGTGATTTTCAAACAAGATTGCGGTTGTCGTAGGCGTCTGGAAGGCCTACATCCGGTTCATACGATATAGTTGAACCGGACCCATCCATGAAAAGCCTCATCGACAGTTTTGACGCGCCCCGCGAAAAAGTCCTCGAAACCGTCCAGCGAAGCCTTGACGGGGCTGACGACGGCGAACTCTTCATTGAGTACAGGGAGTCAGAGGGACTTGCCTTCGACAATGGCCGTCTAAAAAACGGTTCATTCAATCAGGATCAGGGTTTTGGCCTGCGTGCTGTCGCCGGCGATTCGGTGGGATACGCTCACGCAGGTGAGTTGTCGCTCGGCGCGCTGAAGCGTGCTTCGGATGCGGCTTCAGCTGTACGAAGCGGATATGCCGGAACTTATACTGCGGCTCCTCCCGGAACCAATCGCAGCCTTTACAGCGACGAAAATCCACTTGGCTCGCCAAGTTTCGAGGCGAAGGTAAAACTTCTTCAGGAGATCGATGCCTATCTCCGGGCAAAGGATGCGAAGGTGCGGCAGGTTTCCGTTTCGCTCGCAGCTTCCTGGCAGCAGGTAGAAATCCTGCGTGCAGACGGGCACTTCGTGCGTGACGTTCGCCCCATGGTGCGCCTTAATGTATCCGTTGTGGTCGGCGATGGCGAGCGGCAGGAAAGTGGCACTTACGGAGCGGGTGGTCGCAAGGGCTTTGGCGAATTTATCGTCGCAGATAAGTGGCAATACGCTGCCGATGAGGCGTTGCGTCAGGCCTTGGTCAATCTAGAGGCCATACCCGCACCGGCTGGTACATTCGACATCGTGCTTTCCAGCGGCTGGCCGGGCGTGATGCTTCACGAGGCGGTAGGTCACGGTTTGGAAGGCGATTTCAACCGTAAGAAAACGTCGGCTTTTGCAGGATTGCTTGGCCAGAAGGTCGCATCGAAGGGCGTGACTGTCGTCGACGACGGCACAATCTCCGAACGGCGTGGCTCGCTTACTGTCGACGACGAAGGCATGCCGACCAACAAGACTGTCTTGATCGATGACGGCATTCTTGTTGGCTATATGCAGGATCGGCAAAACGCGCGACTTATGGGAATGGAACCCACCGGCAACGGGCGTCGCGAATCCTATGCACATGCGCCGATGCCTCGCATGACGAACACGTATATGCTTGGGGGGGATAAGACCCCGGAAGAAATCATCGCCTCTGTCAAGAACGGCATCTATGCCGTTTCTTTCGGTGGCGGACAAGTGGACATCACCTCCGGCAAATTCGTGTTTGGCTGTACCGAGGCGTACATGATCGAGAACGGCAAGCTCGGCGCACCCGTCAAGGGCGCGATGCTGATCGGTAATGGACCCGATGCGATGCAACGTATTTCCATGATCGGCAATGACCTGCAACTTGATACGGGTATCGGCAATTGCGGCAAGGGCGGCCAATGGGTTCCGGTTGGCGTCGGTCAGCCGCATTTGCGTATGGATCAGATGACCGTAGGCGGTACGGCAGTTTGATTACTTCTTGCTGAGCAGTGCTACGGCTTCGACGTGCGATGACCATAGAAATTGGTCGATTGGTACAACGCGGTCAATTCTGTATCCACCCTTGACGAGGATGCTCAAGTCGCGGCCGAGTGTGACGGGGTTGCACGATATGGCAACCACTTTCGGTATCGTGGATTTAGCGATCTCCATTGCCTGCGCTTCCGCGCCCGCACGAGGCGGATCGAATACGAGGCCGGAATAAGGCTTCAACTCCCGTGCCAAAAATGGCCGCCTGAACAAGTCACGGCGCTCCACCGTAACGGGTTTCAGACCCTGGACATAACGGATGCTACGGTCCATCGCATCAACGGATGGCTGCTCGCCCTCAACAGCATGTACCGCCGAATTCTCCGCCATTCTGAATGTAAAGGTGCCTGAGCCACTAAAAAGATCGATCGTCCTTTTGACCTTGGCCAGATGAGCAGTCACCAACTCAGACATGGCCAATTCGGCTTGCATCGTCGCCTGGAGAAAACCTCCGGCGGGCAGAAACACCGGAACTTTGCCGAATTGGACGATGGGCTTTCGCGGCTCCACGATGATTTCGCCTTCAAAGCTCAGCCTGGCAAAATCCTTCTTGATAACCAATGCCGTTAGAGCCTGGCGCTTCGCGGCGTCGGGCGCGCCGCACCCCGTGGCCATGATATCCAGACCTGAAGCCGTCGACGTCACTGTCAGCTTGAAGGCTTTCATACCGCCACCAAGTACAGCAACCACCTCGCGTAGATCATCAAGACGCGAAACGATCTCGGGCACCGTTACCGAACATTCGACGATATCGATTAGTTCGTGACTGAGATGTCTGTTGAAACCGAAAACGGCACCGCGCTCACTCGTGCGGACCGCAAAAACCGCACGGCGCCTCGTCTGCGGCGCACAGGCCACGAGCGGATCGAGAGTGAAATCCAAGCCCCTGGCTGCAAGTGCATCCTGAACGAGCGATCGTTTCCACTTTCTGTAGGCGCCGTCTTGCCAGTGCTGCAGGGTGCAACTGCCGCACTCTTCAAAGTGCCTGCATGCGGGTGCGATGCGCTCAGGCGAAGGTTCCAGCAGCGCCATTAGTGTGGCGCGCCCATTTTCCAGTGCCACATTGGCGACCTCGCCAGGCAACGAAAACGGCACATAGGCGCTTCCTGTCGAAGTAATGGCAATGCCGTCACCGCCGGCGCCCATCCGTTCGATTGTTACGCGCGTACTCATAGAATTGTCTTCTCAATCTCGGCTTTTCAAGCCAGCCAGCAGAAATTCGCGATTGCCATCGCCGCCCTCGATGGGCGAAGGGCACTGCCCGAGGGCTTTCCAGCCCGGCAATCCATCCAGCCAGTTCCTTAGATCATTTACGACACGTTCGCCATCCTTTGGATCGCGCAAAATGCCTCCCTTGCCGATTGCTTCGCGTCCCGCCTCAAATTGCGGCTTCACCAGAAGTACACAGTGACTGCCCGGCCTTGCCAGATCTAACGCGGGTGGCAACGCGAGTTTCAGTGAAATAAAGCTAACGTCGGATACGACAAGATCTATCGCGCGACCTCCAAGATGCTCCCGAAGGAGTTCCCGCGCATTCAACATTTCGAGGTTGGTGACGTGGATGTCGGCCCTCAGGCTCTCATGCAGCTGACCATGGCCAACATCTACCGCAAACACGTGATCCACACCACGTTCGAGTAGAACCTGTGTGAACCCACCTGTCGACGCACCGATGTCAAGGGCCACCCTTCCTTTGACGTTGATGGAGAAAGTATCGAGGCCCGCAATAAGCTTGAGCGCCGCGCGAGATACATAGGTGCTGGCCGGGTCATCAACGCTGATTGCGACGGTCCCGCCGAATGTCGCACCGGGTTTGGTGATCACAGCACCGTCGACCTGCACAGTACCGCGCATAATGGCGTCCCGTGCTCGCGAGCGGCTGGCAAAAAGCCCCTTTGCCACCAGAAGCTGATCAAGGCGCATCAACCTGTCTTACGCACGGGCGGGAGCGGCCATATGGTGGCGTCCGAGCGCGGCAAATACTGCTTGGACGATGCCGACGCTATCGAGACCCGCACACGCGTAGAGATTTTCCGGTTTGGCATGATCGAGATAGAGGTCCGGCAGGACAAGCGTGCGGACACGAAGGCCATTGTCTAACAATCCGTCGCGGCTCAAAAAATGCAGAACGTGCGATGCAAAGCCGCCGACTGCGCCTTCCTCTACTGTAACCAGGACCTCGTGCTCCCGGGCAAGGCGACGGATCAAACCCTCGTCGAGAGGCTTGGCGAATCGAGCGTCGGCTACGGTTGTCGATAGTCCCGAGGCATCTAGCTCATCCGCTGCGGCCAGACACTCTTGCATGCGGGTTCCAAACGAGAGGAGGGCGATCTTCGATCCTTCGCGCACAATTCGGCCCCGGCCGATCTCTAGCACCTGCCCCCGCTCGGGCAGATCGACACCAACACCGTCCCCGCGCGGATAACGAAAGGAAATCGGACCCTCGTTATACTCTGCTGCCGTACGCACCATGTGGCGCAATTCGGCCTCGTCGGACGCGGCCATCACGACGAAGCCGGGCAATGCCGCAAGGAAGCCCGTGTCGAATGATCCTGCATGGGTTGCGCCGTCAGCGCCGACCAGCCCGGCCCTATCTATAGGAAACCGTACCGGCAAGTTTTGCAACGAGACATCATGCACCACCTGGTCATAGCCACGCTGCAGAAAGGTCGAATAAATTGCGGCAAAAGGCTTATAGCCTTCACTCGCCAGACCGGCCGCGAACGTTACTGCGTGCTGTTCCGCGATACCAACATCGAAAGTACGCCCGGGGAACGCCTCGCCAAAGAGGTCTAGTCCGGTTCCGCCCGGCATAGCCGCTGTTATTGCAACGATCCTATCGTCGTGCCGCGCCTCCTCGATCAGGCTGGTAGCAAAAACCTTTGTATAGCTTGGCGCATTGGCGGGGGGCTTCGCCTGAGCGCCCGTAATGACGTCAAACTTGTTGACGCCATGATACTTATCCGCAGCCGCCTCGGCCGGTGCATAGCCTTTGCCCTTTTGTGTAACGACATGGATCAAGACCGGGCCATCCATCGTGTCGCGGACATTCTTCAGCACCGGAAGAAGATGATCGAGATTGTGACCGTCGATCGGCCCGACATAGTAGAAGCCGAGCTCTTCGAACAGGGTTCCGCCCGTCCAGAAGCCACGCGCATACTCTTCCGAAAGGCGCGCCTTTTCCTGCAGGAATTTGGGAAGTTTCCTGGCTAGCTGCTTGGCAGTTTCGCGGAAGGAACGATAAGCGCGGCCCGAGACGAGGCGTGCCAGGTACGCGCTCATTGCACCTGCAGGCGGCGCAATCGACATATCATTGTCGTTGAGAACAACGATCAGCCGCGCGTCGAGCGCCCCGGCATTATTCATAGCCTCGTAGGCCATGCCCGCGGACATCGCGCCGTCGCCGATAACCGAAATCACATTGCGCTTAGTGCCGGACAAATCGCTGGCCACTGCCATTCCAAGTCCTGCGGAGATGGACGTGGATGAATGCGCAGCGCCGAAGGGATCGTACTCGCTTTCACTGCGCTTGGTAAATCCGGAAAGGCCTCCCTCCTGCCGAAGCGTGCGGATACGGTCCCGCCGTCCCGTCAAAATCTTGTGCGGATAGGCCTGATGCCCGACATCCCAGATTATACGGTCGTGCGGCGTATCAAAGACATGGTGGAGTGCAACTGTCAGTTCGACGACACCCAGGCCCGCGCCAAGGTGCCCTCCTGTGGTAGACACCGCGTCGATCAGCTCTGTGCGGAGTTCCTGCGCCAATTGTGGCAGTTCCGACTCTGGCAATCGGCGTAAATCCAGAGGAACTTTAACGCGGTCCAGCAGGGGTGTTTCGAAGTTTTTGGCCAAAGCGCAGGTTCCGGTTACAAGCTCAATTGCTGCCGTTCCCTAAAGGAAAACCCGCCGACCGGCAAGGAGCGGTGTTTATTGCTCCATGGGTCGGTTTTCAGGCAACGGTATGAATTCTTCCTCGTCGCCAGGAACGATATCGAAACGACCTGTTCGCCATTCTTCTTTTGCCTGCTCGATCCGCTCGTGGGATGAAGACACAAAATTCCACCAGATGTAGCGTTTGGACGGTAGAGCAGCGCCTCCAAACAACATGAAATGGGCTCCTTGTGGAGCACGCACGATGATCTCGTCGCCAGGGCGGAACACCAATAAACGGTCTGCGGCAAAGGATTGCCCTGCCACTTCCACCGAACCGTCCAGCGTATAGATTGCCCGCTCTTCGGCAATGTTGCCTGGCAATTGGATGTGGCTCCCGGGATCGAGACGAATGTCCACGTAAAGTGTTTCGGCGTGCTGTTTGACTGGCGAACCTGCGCCGTGGAAGCGGCCCATGACGATACGTGCTTCCATACCTTGTTCGCGCAGCATCGGCAGTTCACTCACTCCTGTATTGGCAAAGGCGGGATCAATCTCCTCAAGATGATCTGGCAGCGCCAGCCAGGTCTGTAGCCCGGAAATGGGCAGTGGCTCTGTCCGCAACTCCTCCGGCGATCGTTCCGAATGAACGATTCCCCGCCCTGCAGTCATCAGATTGACGTCACCCGGTTTGATGACCATCTCCGTGCCGAGGCTGTCGCGGTGGCGTATGTTCCCATCGAAAAGATAGGTTACAGTCGACAGACCTATATGCGGATGCGGCCGCACGTCGAGAGCATCGGTCGGGCGAAGGATTGCGGGCCCCATCCGGTCGAAGAAAATGAAGGGTCCCACAAGCCGGCGCTTGGCGCTTGGCAAGGCCCGCCGGACCTCAAGTCCACCGATATCGCTGGTGCGCGGTATGATCAGCGTTTCGATTGCGTCGATCGCTGCTATGTCACCTATCTTGGGATCTGGGCAGGGGGAAAAACTCATTCGCGCTACTCCGGATGGGTCAATGTCCTAGCATAACGGTTCGTCACAGCGCTGAACAGCGTGCCCAATTTCATTCGGGATCAAGCGGCTCCGTGCCGACGGGTTCACCGTTCCGGCCAAGACGGATCTTCTGAACCTTGTCCTCAGCAGCACTCAAAAGCATATCGCAATGCTTCTTGAGGGCTTCGCCGCGTTCATATATCCGGATAGACTGTTCCAGCGGGACATCACCACGTTCCAGATCATCAACTATTTTTTCCAGCTGATCGAGAGCCTGTTCGAAGCTCATGGCAGCGATATCGGTATTGTTCTGTACATCGGCCATGCTTCATCCTCCCATCAAGCGTCTGATATGCGCGCCCGCCGAGAGCGACATACCTTTGAGGTCGTAGCCGCCTTCCAGAAGGCTGACAAGGCGGTTTGACGCATAGCTCCCAGCTCTTTCCATCAGGGCGCCAGTCGCCCAGTCGAAATCATCCTCGTTCAGATTTATTTCCGCCAACGGGTCCCGGTGATGGGCATCGAAGCCGGCAGAAATAATAATCAGCTCCGGCCGAAACGCGTCGATAGCGGGCAGGATGCGCGTGTTGAATGCCTCTCTGAAATGGTCGCTACCGGTCTGCGGACTGAGAGGCGCATTGATGATATTGCCAGCGCCCGTCTCGTCTTTGGCTCCGGTGCCGGGATAAAGCGGCATCTGATGCGTCGAGCAATAGAGAACCGACGGGTCCTCCCAAAAGATGTCTTGAGTGCCATTGCCGTGGTGCACATCCCAATCGACGATCGCAACACGTTCAATCCCATGGGCCTTTTGGGCGTGCCTGGCTGCAATTGCGGCGCTGTTGAACAGACAAAAACCCATCGCTTTGTCGCGCTCGGCGTGATGGCCGGGTGGCCGCGAAGCTACGAAAACATTATCTGCGCTGCCGTCGAATACATCGTCCACCGCGGCATTGGCTGCACCAATTGCCGTCAAAGCGGCCTGCCAGCTCTTAGGGCTGACGGTGGTGTCCGAATCGACCCGAGTCATACCTTCCTCGGGGATCATGATGCGCACGCGCTCGCGGAAGGTTTCAGGATGTGCATATAGAATTGTCGACTCGTCGCCCATTGGCGATTGAACTCTGTCCAGCGCGTCGAATGCGCTGTCTTCAAGAACCTTGCTCAATGCCCGCAGTCGATCCGGGCGTTCCGGATGACCAGCCGGGGTCAAATGTTCCAGATAAATCGGGTGCGTATAAAGGCGGGTTACCATGAAGTCTTTCTGTAACAGCAAAACGGCACGAGCATGACAGGTTGTCGGGTGATTTCCTTTAGACAATAGGCAAGTCAGGAGGTTTTACGCCACGTGAACTGACTGTTCAGGCTACACTGAGGGCTTGCGTCAAATCAGCGATCAAATCGTCAGGATGTTCAATGCCGATTGATAGCCTGATGGTTGAATCGAGCACTCCTATGCGCTGGCGCACGTCAACGGGCACACCCGAATGCGTCATCGTTGCCGGATGACTGGCGAGCGATTCGGTGCCTCCGAGGCTTACCGCGAGTTTCAATATCTGCAGCGCGTTCAGGAACTTGAACGCTGCCGGCTGGCCACCCACGATGTCGAAAGAGAATGTCGATCCCGCGCCGGTGCACTGAGCGGCAAATGTTTTCCCAAGGGTAGACAAGGGGTCGTGGTACGGCAGATAGTGTATTTTCTCGACCTTAGGATGATCGCGGAGGAAGTTCGCGATCGCCAAGGCGTTATTGTCGGCCTTTTCCATGCGGATACTGAGCGTCTCGAGCGAACGACCGAGCATCCAGCATGAATGTGGATCGAGCTGTGTACCAATTGCGCCGCGCAGCGCCTTGACCTGTTTCATTACAGCTTTCGAGCCTAGTGCTGCACCGGCAATCAGATCGGAATGGCCACCAACATATTTTGTCAGGGAGTATAGGGAGATATCCGCGCCGTGCTCGATTGGCCGTTGAAACACCGGCCCCAGCAAGGTGTTGTCGCAAGCGATTATCGGTCGGTGCCCCTGCTTTTCTTCAATAGAATTCGCGATACGGCGGATCATTGCCACATCTACAAGGCTGTTTGTCGGATTGGCGGGCGTTTCGATAAGAATAACCGAGACACGGCCCTTTTGCATCGCCTCTTCGGCCGCAGCATGGACGGAGCTTTCGTTTACGCCATCCGCAAAGCCAACGGCAGCGATACCCATATTGAGAAACGTCTTGGCGAGCAGCGTTTCCGTACCGCCATAGAGTGGCTGCGAGTGGAGGATTGAATCCCCCGGACGAACGAATGCAAATAATGTGGTGGCAATCGCCGACATGCCCGATGAAAACACCGCGCAACTTTCCGTACGCTCGTAGACCGCCAGCCTGTCCTCGACTATCTCGCTGTTTGGATGATTGAAACGCGAGTAGACCAGCCCCGCCCCTGTACCTGCAGGCGGCTCGCGCCGTCCGGAAACAAAGTCAAAAAAATCGCGACCTTCTTCCGCTGATTTGAATACGAACGTCGAGGTCAAGAACACAGGTGGTTTAACGGCTCCCTCCGATAGTTCCGGGTCATAGCCGTAGTTCAGCATCAGCGTCTCAGGATGCAGTTCGTGATTGCCGATATGCGTTTTGGAGGGGTGGGGAGCAGTCATGGCGGTCTCCTCGCTGAATGAGCCTTCCGCGAGAATATATTAAATCCGGCGACTGTTCCTTGCTATTTTCAACCAGCCTTCGCAAGAAGATGGAGCGCAGGTCTTCAAATAATGTCGGTTTTTGTGATCTGGATACCAAAGCCTTCAAGCCCGACATAGTGCCGTTCGCGCGACGACAACAGACGGATCGACGTGATACCAAGATCCTTCAATATTTGAGCGCCGAGGCCGATTTGACGCCATTCCTCTTCGCGCACGCGCGCTTCTGCGTGAGCTTCGCGCTCCTGCAGCGCCGCACGGTTGCGGTCATCATCCCGGCCAACACCAACCGATCCTTCGCGCAGATATACGATGACGCCCCGCTTTTCCTCGGCTATGCGTTTCATGATACTGTCGAGCGTGTTGCGGGCGCCGAAGACGTCGCTCAGCACATCCTCACGCTGCAGACGAACCGGAACATCCTCGCCATCTCGGATGTCTCCATAAACGATGGCGGCGTGGTGCATAGGCTCCCAGGGAAGTGCGTAAGTTATGGCCTTTGCCCGACCGGCGCATGTATCGATCTCGTACTCTCCAATCCGCTCGATCAGGGTTTCCTTGCGCTGGCGATATGCGATGAGATCGGCAACTGTCACTTGCTGCAGGTTGTGAGTTTCGGCAAAGCCTGCGACCTGGGGACCACGCATGACCGTCCCGTCGTCATTCACCAACTCGCAAATGACGCCGACTGGCGGCAGCCCTGCGAGCTTGCAAAGGTCCACAGCGGCTTCCGTATGGCCGGAGCGCATCAATACGCCCCCTTCGCGCGCTACCAGCGGAAAGATATGGCCGGGTCGCACGAAATCAACAGCGCCTGCATTTGGATTGGCAAGATTTCTGGCGGTCAATGTGCGATCTTCAGCCGATATCCCGGTCGTGGTGCCGTGTTTGTAGTCGACAGTTACTGTGAATGCAGTGGAGTGGGGAGCATCATTGTCCGCCACCATTGGCGCAAGATTCAAACGTTTGGCATGTTCGCGTGTCATCGGCGTGCAGACAATGCCCGAAGTATGGCGAACGATGAAGGCCATCTTCTCGGGCGTGCAGTGAACTGCCGCGACGATGAGATCGCCCTCGTTCTCCCGGCCATCGTCATCCATGACGACAACGATTTCGCCGCGCTCGAAAGCGCGTAGGGCATCGACGACCCGTTTTTGATTGTAGGCCATATGAGTGTCCCCTCGATTAGATACGGCCAGTCTGGCCGCGATGTCTGAGATAATGATCCGCAATGGCACAGGCAACCATTGCTTCGCCGATCGGCACGGCACGTATACCAACGCAGGGATCATGCCTCCCCCTGGTCATGACCTCGACTTGGTTTCCGTCCGCATCGATGCTGCGACGCGGCGTCAAAATCGATGATGTCGGCTTTACGGCGAAGCGCGCTACAACCGGCGCACCGCTTGAAATGCCGCCCAGGATGCCACCTGCATGATTGGACAGGAAGATTGGCTTGCCGTCGTTGCCCATGCGCATCTCGTCGGCGTTCTCTTCGCCGGTAAGCCTCGCAGTATCAAAACCATCGCCAATCTCTACGCCTTTGACGGCATTGATCGACATCAGATTGCTCGCGATATCCTGATCAAGCTTGCCATATACCGGTGCACCGAGCCCTGCGGGAACGTTTTCCGCCACTACTTCAACAACAGCACCGATGGACGATCCGGCTTTGCGGATGCCATCGAGATAAGAGGCGAAGACATCCACAGACTGGAGATCCGGAGTAAAGAATGGATTGTTGCCCACCTCATCCCAGTCCCAGCGGCTGCGATCGATGGAATGGATGCCCATACCAACCAGTGCGCCACGCACAAGGAGACCGGGCACCACTTTTCGCGCTATCGCACCGGCGGCGACGCGTGCAGCGGTTTCGCGCGCCGACGAGCGGCCACCGCCGCGATAATCGCGAATGCCATACTTCACGTCGTAAGTGTAGTCGGCGTGACCCGGCCGATACTGGCGGGCGATGTCGCCATAGTCCTTTGAGCGCTGATCGGTGTTCTCGATCATCATCGAAATCGGCGTACCCGTCGAAATCATCGTCATGCCGTCGTCCTGCAGCATGAAACCGGACAGAACCTTGACCTGATCCGGTTCGCGGCGCTGCGTTGTATATCTCGACTGACCCGGTTTGCGCTTGTCCAGATAGGACTGGATTTCCGCTTCCGAGAACGAGATGCCGGGAGGGCAACCATCTACGACGCAACCAAGTGCAAGGCCATGGCTTTCACCCCATGTAGTGACGCGAAAAAGATGACCGAACGTATTGTGCGACATGAGGGCTACCTGCTTTTATGAAGGCGTTTTATGAGCGTTTACTCCTGTGGTCAAACCCGCCGTTGAAATTCCTTCTTCCGACACGAAAAAAGCAATTCTTTCGCCACAAATAGACGATCTAACTCCCAAGATCGGTCGCATCCGAGTTTTACAAAGAGGGAAATTATTATGCGCTTCATCGTCGCGGCATTCATGTTCGTTGCCTCCATTCTTCCCGTTGGCGCGCTTGCTGATGATGCACAGGGCACAATCACCAAAATCGATGAAGACAATTCGACAATCACGCTTGATGACGGCAAGGTCTACAAATTACCGGGCGAATTCGATCTGAGCGTCATTGAGCAGGGAATGAAGGTGACGCTGATGTTTGATGTCGTGAACAAGGAGCGCTTCATCACCGACATCGAGGAGACGACTGAATAGCTATACCCAGGTAAGCTGACCGTTCTCCAGACGTAGAATGCGGTCCTGGGTGATGACCAAATTTGCAGCATCGTGTCCGTCGAGCTTGTTCACCATCTGAAAGATTGTTCGTAGGCAACCGCCGTGGCATACGCACACGGTGGGCCCCGTCACTTCCGAGAGCCAGCTTGCGACCCTCACGCCCAACATCGCGTAACTTTCTCCTCCGGGCGGTACGAAGTTCCACTTGTCTCTCGCCCGCTCTTCCACGAGTTCTGGCGTTTTGGCAGCGATATCTTCGATGAAAAGCCCCTGCCAGTCGCCGAAACTCACTTCCATCAACCGACGATCGAGTCGATAGGCCGCTGGATCAAGTCCCATGCGCGTTCTTATGCGCTCCATGGTCTCTCTCGTACGCCGAAGAGGGCTTGCAACAAAATCGAACTCGGCGCCGGCGCCGATCAACGATTTCATCAAGTCGCCATTGCGGTCGGCCTGGGCGCGGCCCCGGGCGTTGATATCAACGTCTGCCTGCCCTTGGATACGCTCCGTCACGTTCCAGTCCGTCTCGCCATGACGCGAAAAATAGATCACCGAGTCAGGCAAAATCACGGGAACTTCAATCCTTGACGACAGAGATATCCGGCGCATCGACCGCTTTCATGCCAACGACGTGATAACCACTATCAGCATGATGTATCTCGCCCGTGACAGAGCGCGACAGGTCGGAGAGAAAATAGAGTCCGGCATCTCCAACTTCTTCTATGGTGACCGTGCGGCGCAAAGGTGCGTTGTATTCGTTCCATTTGAGAATATAGCGGAAGTCACCAATGCCCGATGCTGCAAGCGTCTTGATGGGACCTGCAGATATTGCATTTACCCGAATATTGTCCGGGCCAAGATCGACAGCCAAATATTTGACGCTCGCCTCAAGCGCTGCCTTGGCAACACCCATGACATTATAATTCGGCATGACCTTTTCCGCGCCGTAATATGTCAGCGTCAGGATTGACCCGCCTTCAGTCATTAGTTTTTCCGCCCGCTTCGCCACAGCCGTCAGGGAGAATACGGAAATCAACATTGTTTTGGTAAAGTTGGCTTCCGAAGTATCGACATAGCGGCCAGTAAGTTCGTCCTTGTCGGAAAAACCAATTGCATGCACGAGAAAGTCTATCTTGCCCCAATGAGCTTCGAGATTAGCAAAACACGCGTCAATCGTCGAAGCATCCGAAACATCGCAATGACCGCATAAAAAAGCGCCGAGCTCCTGTGCCAAGGGCTCGACGCGCTTTTTCAACGCGTCACCCTGGTAGGTGAATGCAAGTTCGGCACCAGCATCGTGAGCTGCCTTGGCAATGCCCCAGGCGATCGAACGATTGTTGGCGACACCCATTATGAGCCCGCGTTTACCCTGCATCAAACCAGCTTTGGCGGTCATATACCAACCCTTCATGAGACTTATGATTGATGTGGGGTATCGCACAGCAAGCGCCGGGCTTCAAGCGCGGTATCCAATCTGGTTTTGGATTTTCAATGATCGGAATCGCGCAAAAAGGCCTCCAAAGCGGGATCTCCATGTTCAGGCAACATGATGCGAACGTGGGCTAACAGATCGCCGTGACCATCCGGCTTCTTGGGCAAACCCTTGCCTTTCAGCCGTAAAACCCTGTCGGAACTGGTCCACGGCGCAACTTTGACTGCTACACGGCCATTGAGGGTTTCGACTTCCTGCCGTGATCCGAGGGCGGCCTCACGCAACGAAACAGGAAGTTCCACGTGAAGGTCCCTCCCCTCGACGCGGAATTTTGGATGCGGTTTGAAACGGATTGTGACCAAAGCATCACCGGCCGTGCCGCCAGCAACAGCTTCACCCTGGCCCTTGAGGCGAATCGTTTGGCCGTTTTCAACCTGTGCGGGCAGTTTGATCGCCAGCCGCTTGCCATTCGGAAATATGGCCTCGACCTTTTCGGCGCCTGCAGCCTGCTCAAGCGTGATGTCGATCGTTGCCTGGAGATCGGCGCCCTTTCGAGGAGCAGTGCGACGAGCGCCGCTACCGAAGCCAGCCATGCCGGACTCGCCGAATAGACTGCTCAGAATGTCCTCAGCGCCCAAGCCCGATGTCCCGCCGCTACGGAACTCAAAGTTCCCTGGCCGACGCCCCCCGCCGAAACCAGCAAACGGGTCGCCGCCCGCGCTCGAGAATCCTTCGAAACCCTGCGGCGCGCGCTGCTTGCCTTCTGCGTCGATTTCCCCGCGATCAAACTGGCCGCGACGCTCCTTGTCGCCGATAATTTCATACGCCTGGTTGATCTCGGAGAATTTCGCCTGCGCCTTCGGATCATTCTGATTTTGATCAGGATGATATTTCTTGGCGAGCTTGCGAAACGCCGACTTTATTTCCTCGGGCTTCGCCGTCTTGGCGACGCCCAGCACGCTATAGGGATCGCGCATGTGTCTGCCTTTCTTCGCAAAAGAAGCGAGATATCTTGGGATTCCGCCGCTATATGCTCACGAATAGGAAGAAATTCCAGAGATCAAGTTGAAAAAGTCGAAAAACTTGACGGTTTATACCGCTACATAGGCGCGAAGGATTTCAATGTCCACTGACCACCATTTTGCATGCAGGTTTCGCCCTTGTAGATCATAACGCCATCAAAGGATTCGCGTGAAGTCTGGAATTCGCGACAAAGACCGGCATCATCCTTCTTCTCGGCGATCGCCGTGATCGTACCTTGGCTGCCTGTCTCGGGATTGGACCACGGTACAGGTTTGTTGCCCCACTGCGTGAAGTTCAGCGCCGAGACTATATTGCGTACTGTCAGTTGATCCGACGACCCTTTGTTGTCGGCCGGCTGTGCGGCGGCAACCGAACCAGTCACCGTCGCCTGATCCGGTACAGCCTTCTCCATGCTGAAATCCTTCATGGCGCATCCAGATAGCAAGCATAGCGAAACGGCTGCGGACAAGCCCTTGAAGGCGTCGCGCCAATGATGTTCTTTTACACCGAATTTCTTGCTATCAGATCGTAGAAACGCCAAACACATACCTCTTCATAACAAGGTCAACCCGAAATGACTATGGGACTATGGATTAAATGAAGTTAACAACAGATGACTTCACGGAGAAATCCGAGCCTTTCGCGCTCTTCGATGATTGGTTGAAAGAAGCCAGCGCAACCGAACCGAACGACCCGAACGCCGTTGCCCTGGCAACTGTGGACGAGGAGGGCTTGCCTGATGTACGCATGGTCCTTCTGAAGGGGTTTGATAGCAAAGGATTTGTTTTCTACACGAATTTCGAGAGCAGAAAGGGACGCGAGATTCTCACGTCAATGAAAGCGGCAATGTGCTTTCACTGGAAATCCTTGCGGCGTCAGGTTCGCATACGCGGCCCTGTTGAGATTGTCAGCGATGAAGAGGCCGATGCATATTATGAAACGCGTCCCCGCGGCAGCCGAATAGGTGCATGGGCTTCGAAGCAGTCGCGACCACTCGAAAGCCGTTTCGCTCTCGAAAAGGCGGTGGCCGAATTTACTGCCCGCTATGCAATCGGCGAAATACCCCGCCCGGAATACTGGTCTGGCTTCCGTATACGTCCGACTTCCATTGAGTTCTGGCATGATCGACCATTTCGCTTGCATGACCGGGTGGTCTTTGAACGGGAGTCAACCAACGACGACTGGAGAAAGACGCGCCTTTACCCCTGATCAGGTCTTTTTGCGCGTGAGAAATGCCATCAGGGCATTTCTTGCCTCATCCGACTGCAGGCGCTCGGTGAAATGACTTGCCTCCAGTTTGATACGCTCGACCACCTCTTCTCTCGGCTTGCGCAGAAGGTCACGCGAGATTTGCATGGCCTCTGGTGGCTTGGCGGCGATTTCTGCCGCCACCCTTAGAACAGTGGTTTCCAGCTCCTCAGCTTCTACCAGCTTGTAAATCATTCCGCACTCTTTGGCTTGTGCCGCATCCAATCCTTCGCCCATCGCAAGGAAAGCAAACGCTTTTTGATGCCCCATCAGCGCCGGAGCGAGCAGGCTTGAACCGGCTTCCGGAACCAAACCAAGATCAACGAAAGGTGTTTTGAAGAACGATTGCGGTGTGGCGAAAGTCAGGTCGCAGTGGAAATGGATTGTTGTGCCGATACCGATTGCGAGTCCATCCACACCTGCGAGCATAGGCTTCTTCGCCCCTGCCAAAGCTATGAGAAAATCAAAGACTTCAGTGCCCATTTTGCCCGTGCTGGCAAAGGCCATGAAGTCCTGCAAATCATTGCCGGACGAGAAGGCGCCCGGCAGCCCGAGGAACACATGAGATCGGATCGAGCTGTCGGCGTCGCCGTCCAGTATGGCCTCCGTCATCATCGTGTACATGGCTCGCGTGAGAGCGTTTTTCTTCTCTGGCCTGTTCATCCGGATGATCTGAACAGCGCCAGTTCGCTCTACTAGAATATGGTCAGACATTGATTTTCCTCATGAGCCAAGAGCCATACGCGCATCGAGCAGGCTAGGTGCGCCATGTATGATGCGGTCTTTCAAGGTTGAAGTTTCGGACAGTAGATTTTCCGCGAAGAAACGTGCCAGAGCAGTTCGCCCGGGGTTCTGCCCCGCCAAAGCTCCTTTTGCGAGATAGGTCGCGCCCGCCGCAAGGCCGAAGAGCCGCAAATACGGCGTCGCGCCCGCATAGGCCTCTCTGATCTGTCCAGCCGTGATTGCCCGCTGAAGCCAAAGGCTGGCCTGTTCCAGATCGTTAAGACCCGTTTGGAGACGTGTTGCCGTTTGCCGCAAATCAGTGGTGTTCAGTGCCCCTACGGCATCTGCAACGTTCCGAAGTTCGGCGATATAATCCTTTACATGCTCGCCCCCGCCCAACTGTAACTTGCGCTGGACAAGATCAATTGCCTGGATACCATTGGTCCCTTCGTAGATCGGGGCGATGCGTGCATCTCGCAGAAACTGCGCAGCGCCCGTCTCTTCGATGTACCCCATGCCGCCATGAATCTGGATACCAATCGAGGCTACATCGACGCCGACATCGGTGCAAAATGCCTTCGCTACCGGCGTCAGCAAATTCGCCCGATCAGCCCACCACCGTGCGTCGTCTCCGGTGCCTGTCTTTGCCATGTCAAGCGCATGGGCGCACGCGTAAGCGATAGAACGGGCTGCTCCTGTGAGACCCTTCATTGTCAGCAGATCGCGCTGGACATCCTGGTGTTCAATGATCGGGCTCATCCCCTCTCCAACCCAACCTGGAGCGCGCATCTGCCGGCGCTCTTGCGCATAGGCCAGAGACTTCTGGTATGCCGCTTCCGCTACGGCAACGCCTTGGATGCCGACTGCGAGACGGGCATTGTTCATCATCGTGAACATGCAGGCGAGCCCGCGATTTTCTTCGCCTATCAGCCAACCGACGGCCCCCGCCTCCCGATCATTCGCAAAACCGTCGCCATAAATCATGGTACAGGTTGGAGAGCCATGTATCCCCATCTTGTGCTCGATGCCGCCACAAAAGACATCATTGCGGGCGCCAAGAGTGCCATCCTCGTTCACCAGAAATTTGGGCACCAAGAACAATGAAATGCCCTTCGTACCCGCCGGTGCATCTGGAAGCCGCGCCAACACCATATGGATGATATTCTCCGTGAGGTCATGTTCGCCGTAGGTAATGAAGATCTTTGTACCGAATATTCGGTAGGTACCATCGTCAGACCGCTCTGCTCTTGTCCTCAGGGCGCCTACGTCCGAGCCCGCCTGCGGCTCGGTAAGGTTCATCGTGCCCATCCATTCACCCGATATGAGCTTTGGCAGATAGATTTGCTTTAGCTCGTGCGTCGCATGCGCTTCCAGCGCCTCGATTGCGCCTAGCGTCAAGGTCGGCCCGATTCCAAAAGCCATCGACCCCGAATTCCACATCTCGAACGTGGCGATCGCCAACATCATCGGCAGGCCTTGCCCCCCATATTCCTCCTCGCCGGTCAAGCCATTCCAGCCACCTGCGATCCAGTCCCGATAAACGTCTTTCCACCCGGGCGGCATGGTGACTTCCGCATCCTTCAAGGGGGTCCCATGCCTGTCACCAACCTGGAGGAGCGGGGCCACGCGAGTGGATGCGAATTTACCCGCTTCTTCAAGAATGGCATCGATCAAATCATCCGACAGATCGCCGAAGCGGCCTTGTGCGATGGCATCTTCCAGGCCAGCAATTTTCTTCAAGGTGTGGGCCATCTCGTCGACAGGCGGGCGGTACATCGATCACAATCTCCTCATCTGGTGATACGGCACATTGCAACTTCGAGCCCTTCCCAGGCAAGCGTATTTTTACGTAAACGTAAGATATCTGAATATCAGCCGGTAAATGCCAAGTCGAAGGTGTCCTTCAATTAACGGTGGCTAACTGTTTTTTAACCGCGAAGGGGCGAGCATCGTTCGGTAGTATCGGAGTTGGAGAGTTGTTCGCGATATGTGAGGGAAACCCCATTTGACGGTCCGCGTATGTGCTTTTGCGATGTTAGTTGCCGCCCTGCTGACCGGCGGCCCCGCCAGTGCGACTTCAGAGTTTCGCTCGGCATGGGAAAACCAGCAGCGGGCGATCATTCTTGACGGGTACGAACAGAATTCATTCAACCTCGTCGAGATCGTTAAAGATCCACGTATCGCGGCGTTTATCCACAAGGGCTCGGACGGGCTTCCTGCCAACTACCATTGCAACCGCATTGCCGACCAGATGCAGCAAGAACTCTGCAAACGCATATGGCGCAATTATTCGGTGTCGCGCGAGCTTTATCAGACGCGCCGCCAACTCGCCAAGGCACTCGGATTGAAATGGGGAGCCTATCATCTCGGCCGTCCCGGCAAACCCATCGATCAAGCCAATCACTTTATCGATTACACCGATCCGGCCGCCGATGAATTGATGGCGATCGATATCGAGGACAATGATCCTGAAAAGTTCATGTCCTTGCAAGACGCTCAAATCTTTGCCGAACATGTGAAGTTCCGCACAGGGCGCTACCCTGTTCTGTATACAAACGGGATGACGGCCAGATATATCGCCGACCATCGACTTGAGTTCCCCATCTTGTCGCGCCTGCCGCTCTGGTATGCTCGTTACAAATCGGATATCGCGCCGCATTTTCCAAAAGGCAACTGGCAGGATTATGCCCTTTGGCAATTCACTTCCCAGAACAATTGCAGCGAGCGAAACTGCCCCTACCGTCCGCCCGGGACCAGCCGCGACATCGACGTCAACATCGCCGACATGACTGTGACCGAGCTTAAAAGGACATGGCCATTCGGTGGGCTCGTCGACGCGGTGCCACCTGATAATCTGCCGACACCACGCGACAAGCCATCCTATCAGCAACCCGTACTCGTCGCTTCGGCCGAGCCCTTGCCCCCGATGGCGAAGCAGGCCGTTGACAAAACAATCACGGCTTCGGTCGCGGACAAGTCATCGGGAAAGCTGGGCGCCAGATATCTTAGCGTGGACGCATTGTCCCTCGCGCTCAGCAAGTCGGTTTCGCGTCAGTTCGATCATTCCTACGAAACCTTGCTCTTCAGAATCACGACGGCATGCTTGAAGAAAACCAACGTGGCAGTGGACGTGTCAGACCGCATCCGGCACCCTGCCCTGCTCCCGTTTCTTTAGAAGCTATTCACGCTCGATTGCCCGCCAGCCTATGTCGTGGCGGTAAAACCCCTCCGGCCAATCAACCTTCGCGACCACGGCATAAGCCGCCTGCTGCGCTTCCCGAACGGTCTTCCCGGACGCCGTCACGTTCAGCACACGGCCGCCGTTTGCTATCAGTTCGCCATTCTTCTTCGCAGTTCCCGCATGGAAGATCTCGACGTTGGCCTGGTCCCCGGCCTCTTCGAGCCCTCTGATCACGCTACCTTTTTCCGGTGCCGCGGGATAACCCCTGGCGGCCATGACCACCGTCAGCGCCGGATCGTCGTTCCATCGCGCGGACATTTGATGAAGCCCGCCATCGGCGGCAGCCTTCAGCAGCAGCAGCAAATCGTCCTTCAGCCGCAACATCAATACTTGCGTCTCCGGATCGCCGAAGCGCGTGTTGTATTCGATAAGTTTCGGCCCATTCCTGGTGATCATCAGACCCGCAAACAACACGCCGCTAAAGGGCGCACCAATCTCGGCCATGCCACGCATCGTCGGCTCTATGAGATCGCGCATAGTGAGGTCGACCATTGCTTGCGTCATCACCGGTGCCGGAGAATAGGCCCCCATGCCACCAGTGTTGACGCCGGTATCGCCGTCGCCAACGCGCTTGTGGTCCTGCGCCGTACCGAAGGGCAGCGCTGTCTTGCCATCGCAGAGACAAAAAAAACTGGCCTCTTCGCCCTCGAGATATTCCTCGACCACGACTTCCGCGCCTGCTCCGCCAAATGCCCCCTCGAAGCAGGCATCCACGGCATCGAGCGCTTGCTGAAGTTCGAACGCGACGGCCACACCCTTTCCTGCTGCCAGCCCGTCGGCTTTGACGACGATCGGCACGCCTTGCTGTTTTATGTAGGCCTTGGCCGATTCAGCTTGGGTGAAACGTTGATACGCCCCCGTCGGAATATCGAATTGAGTGCATAGGTCTTTGGTGAACCCTTTTGAGCCTTCCAGCCTTGCCGCCGCCTTGGAAGGGCCGAATACTGAAATCCCCGCAGTGCGCAGATCGTCGGCGATTCCTGCGACCAGTGGCGCTTCGGGGCCTACCACGACAAAATCGATCGACTTCCGGCGGCACAAGGCGATGATCGCGTCATGGTCGGCGGGATCTACTGCAATGCATTCCGCTACATTTGCGATACCTGGATTGCCGGGCGCACAATAGAGCTTCGACAAAATCGGCGAGGCAGCTATCTTCCACGCGAGCGCATGCTCGCGGCCACCTGAACCTATCAGCAAGACGTTCATCGAATTCAGCTCCGCATTAGTGAGTATGTGGGTTTCGGTATGGTGTCACGCCTCAGGGGTCAAGCACACACCGCAGATTTTGCCGAGAAAAACTGCCTATTGCGCTTGACTGGGGCGATGACCGCTGCAAGGTCAGATCATGACATCAGAAAAAGACGTTATCCAATCTGCACAAGGCCGTGGCCGCGTCTTCGACGCGCCATCGGGCCATTGGGTTTACCGGACGCTCCCCAACTGGCTCTGGCCCTATGCGCAGTTGGCCCGCTGGGACCGTCCGATAGGATGGTGGCTCCTGCTATGGCCGTGCTGGTGGGCGACAGCGCTCGCCGCAGCTGCCGGTGCAAAGGTTGGTGGTCCGCTCTGGTCGGTACTGCCTTCGCCCTATCATCTGGCGCTCTTTCTGATCGGCGCTATTGCCATGCGTGGCGCCGGCTGCACCTATAATGATCTCGCTGACGAAGACATAGACAACAGGGTCGCAAGAACGCGCTCGCGCCCGCTTCCGTCAGGGCAGGTTACGCGCAAGCAGGCGAAGATTTTTCTCGTTCTGCAAGCCTTGATTGGATTAGCGGTCGTGCTTCAGTTCAACCGGTTCACTGTGTTGCTCGCCGTCGGATCTCTGGTGATCGTGGCAATTTATCCATTCATGAAACGAATCACCAATTGGCCCCAACTTGTTCTGGGCCTTGCATTTTCTTGGGGTGCACTGGTGGGTTGGTCCGCGCATTTCGGCTCACTCGACTGGCCGGCGGCGCTTCTCTATGCGGGATCAATCCTGTGGGTGATCGGCTATGACACGATATATGCCCATCAGGACAAGGAAGATGATGCACTCGTTGGCGTACATTCAACCGCCAGGCTGTTCGGCAACCGCACGCGCGAAGCGCTGATCGTGCTCTATGGAGGAGCGCTCGCGTTGTTTCTCGGTGCCTTCGCCGTAGCGGAGGTCCCGATGCCTGCGGTCGCCGGTCTGCTCGCGGCAGGCGCGCACATGTACCGGCAGATAATGACGCTCGATATCGACAACCCCAACGAGTGCCTGCGGCTGTTCAAGTCCAATACCATCGTCGGCTGGCTGATCTTTTTAGGCCTAGTATTTGGCGGCTTGTGGACTGTCGTCAAACCGCTGTTCTGAAGGCGAACCCCACGTTCCCACGACCAGCTCAAACCTATTTTCCGCCTTGGGCGATGATCTCCTCGCCGCCGATCACGAGACGCATTCCAAGATCCCCCATCTTGCGACGGGCAAGAAAACGGGGACGACGCCGGCGGGGTTCGCGGCCCTGACGCCGCTCCTTCGGCGCTGCAACGGCAACCGGTCCGATACTCTGGTCAAGCTGCCGCGCGACGCCATCTTCCTCGACGAGCATCATGGGCAGTTTGAACAACGTTGACCAGGAACGCCAATCAGCGGCGATGTCATTGAGGTCATGGGCCACCAGCAGCGGCACCGACAAAAGCGGGTCCGTGTGCATAAGTTCCAGTGTCACCGTGATATCGCCGAGTTCGTCCTCGGCAGCGCGCGCCGTCACACCTAGAAAGGCGCAGGCTGGCAAGGCAAGCGAGACGGGCAGGTGACTTGCCGGAAGCATTCGTTTCACCACTGCGCCTCGTTCGTGCAGCGTGAAAGTAACGTCATCCCGGTCATCGCGCGTGGCGTAAGTGACCGTCTGTGGCAGGTGGAATGGGTCAAGCCGGAATTCCCGGCCTGCCCAAACCGGTTTGGCTCCGGTTTTCTTCATGTGACGCCTTCTGTCGATCCTGAGAGCCGGTTTTCCGGTCTTCTCTGTACTTCCCTGTAGAGCGGACCATTTTCCGGTCTCGTTAGGGCAACAATAGGCGCCGACTCTCCCAATCCCGCTTAACGAACTGGGTTAACTCTTTCTGATTAGGTGGGATGGTTATCGAAACGCAACCAGCAGCAAGGTTCCGGTAATGGGTATGAATAGATGATTGACGAAATCAGATGACTTTTCCGGGATTCATGATCCCCGCAGGGTCGAAGGAATTCTTGATCCGGCGCATGAGGTCGAGAGCCACGGGAGACTTCGTCTCCGAAAGCTCCTTGCGCTTCAATTGACCGATGCCGTGTTCTGCCGAGATCGAACCTTCATAGGCACGAACGATATCGTGGACGCGCTTGTTGACTTCGACCCAGCGATCGAGAAACGCCTGCTTGTCGGCGCCTACCGGCTGGGAAATATTGTAGTGCAAGTTACCATCGCCCATATGCCCGAAGGAAACGATGCGTGCGCCCGGTACAAGATCGAGAACCGCAGCATCGGCTTCGGCAATGAAATCCGGGATGCGGGCTACGGGAATTGATATATCATGTTTGATCGAGCCGCCCTCCGGCTTCTGCGCCTCGGACATCGCCTCGCGCATGTGCCAGAAGGATCTCTCCTGCGCCGTACTCTCGGCGATCGTTGCATCTTCAACGAGGCCGGTTTCGAATGCCTCGGTCAAGATCGCTTCGATGGTTTCACGCGCATCCTCAGCGGAGCGCGACGAGGAAATATCAATCAGAACATACCAGTTGTGCGGCTCCTGCAGCGGATCGCGCACGCCGTCCGTGTGCGCCACAGAAAATTCGACGCCGATACGTGGCATGAGTTCGAACCCGGTCAACGATTGGCCAGCATGGCTCTGCGCGAGGCCCAAAAGCTTCAGTGCATGATCTGGACTAGCGAGACCGGCATAGGCAACGCCCTTGCCCTTCGGCAGCGGGAAAAGCTTCATGACGGCCGCGGTAATCACGCCGAGCGTACCTTCAGCGCCAATGAAGAGATCCTTGAGATCATAGCCGGTATTGTCTTTTTTCACAGTTCTAAGATCGTTCAGGATCTCGCCTGTGGGCAGCACCACTTCGACACCAAGACAAAGTTCGCGCGTATTTCCATATGCCAATACAGCAGTACCACCCGCATTGGACGATAGATTGCCACCAATTTGGCAGGAACCTTCCGAGCCAAGAGATAGGGGAAACAACAGGCCGGCCTGTTCGGCCGCCTCCTGCAACTTCTGCAGGACCACGCCCGCTTCGACGGTGGCGAGGTTCCCCGACGTGTCGATGGAACGGATCCTGTTCAACCGTGATAGTGAGAGGATGACCTGGTTCCCGCTTTCGTCCGGCACTTGTCCACCCACGAGGCCCGTGTTGCCGCCTTGGGGAATGATGGGCGTGCCAGTTTCAGACGCAAGCTTGAGGATTGCGGCAACCTCCTCAACCTGCGCCGGGCGCAACACCAATGGTGCCTTGCCAAGGAACTTATCTCTCGGTTCGATGAGATACGGCCCGATGTCCTGCTCAGCGCTCAACGCATAATTCTCACCGACAATCTCAGTAAAGCGTCCGATCAGCTCCGGTGTCAGTGTCATTTTATCTGTTCCATCTCGTTGATCGAGAGTCCGCGGGGCGCGGCAGCACGGGCGAGCCTGTCATTGATCGCCTCCCCAAGACCATCGAAGGGAATAGGTTCTACTGCAATCACGCCGCCGCCGGGGCTGTCCAGGCGTTTCATGAAATCGAAGAGGTTGGCTGCAGCTTCGCGCAAATTCCCCGCCTCGCTGAGGTTGAGACAAGCCGCGGCATGCTCGGCACGGCTCACGCGCCGCGGGCCAAAGGCGAGCAAGGCCTCGCCCTGCCGCACATCTTGTACATTGAGCCGCAGGTGTGCTGATGGCGCATAGTGAGATGCCATCATTCCAGGGGCCAAAATGGCGGCACGCTGGTCAAGCCGATGAACTTTTCTCCCAAGAACTGCCTCGATATCTTCCGCGGCAAGACCACCGGGACGCAACAGCAAGACATCATCTCCCTGCACTTTGACAATCGTCGACTCCAGCCCGACCTCTGAAGGACCCGCATCGAGGATGAGGGCGATCCTGTCACCAAGATCATCAGCGACGGCTTCCGCACTCGTGCCGCTGATCTTTCCGGAAATATTGGCACTCGGCGCCGCTAGAGGCTTGTCTACCGCCGCAATGATTCTTCCGGCAATCCCGCGTGGCATCCGCAAGGCGATCGTATCGAGCCCGGCCGCTACGAGTGGGTGAATTCCGGAGTCTGGTTTCAAGGGGACGACCAGCGAGAGCGGACCGGGCCAGAACATGTCCATCAACTCTCGCGACAGTGGATCGATCACGGCATAACGTTCCGCCATGACGATATCCGACACGTGGCAAATCAGCGGATTGAAATGCGGTCTTCCCTTTGCTTCGAAAATCTTGGCTACCGCGTCGCCATTGGTCGCGTCGGCTGCGAGCCCATATACGGTCTCGGTCGGAATGGCGACGAGTTCACCCCCGGCGAGCGCAGAGACTGCCGTCAGGATTGCTTCCTCATCCGCTGCAAGAACTAGTGCCAAAGCCATCTCCGATCGGGTGCAATGCCTACACGAAGGTGATCAGTTTCTGCAAGTGTCACCTCATGAACAAGCCGGATGACATAATGCATAAAATTGAGTGCATCTTGAACAAAGCTTGGCAACAAATGGCTGCTAACGATCACCCAGCAAAAAAGAACAGGGACAGGTGTAATGCTTCGCCAAATCATCGTCGCAGCGACTATCGTGCTGAATACAGCTGCGGCCGAAGCGGGCAGTTCCATTGACTACGCCGATGGCTCCGCCAAGCCCAATTCCGTCTCCTATATCGGCTATGACAGCTTTGACGCAGATGGCAATCCGATCTGCACGCCCTGCTTGGTTCAGAAGGCCAAAGAGGCGGCTCGGCTGAAGGCCTATGCGGAGCGCCGCCAACGGTCCCGCGAATATATGGCCCGACTGCAGGGCAACGGCACACAGCCCGGGTCTGTAATGGCCGCCAACGCGTCACCGGTTGTGCAGCCCGGCCAACCAGCTCCAGCGAAAGTTATTGCCGATGTCGGCGAAACGCCGTTGCGGGCCGGTGTGCAATAGACAGACGCTAACAACAGCTTCTATCTGCTTGTCATCCCGCAATTTTCGAGAAATCCGCCACCGTGTTTGTCGCCGCCCGAATACGGGCGAGCAGTGCCAGGCGATTGGCCCGTATATCGGGGTTGTCGTCGTTAACCAGCACTTTCTCAAAGAATGAATCAACTGGTTCACGTAACGCGCTAAGAGCAATCATGGCGCCGGAAAAGTCTTCGTTTTGAATCGCTTGTGCCGCTCGGTTCTCAGCTTGATTCACGGCTGAAGAAAGCTCCCGCTCCTCTTCCTGCGTGAAGAGCGCGGCATCGACGACCGGAGAAATCGGCGTACCCTTCTTTTCCTCTGCACTTAGAATGTTCGCCGCACGCTTGGTACCCGCCAGAAGATTCTTGCCGTCTTCTGTGTTGAGCAAGACCACCAGTGCCTCGACCCGGCGCGTTATCAGTAAGAGGTTATCAGCGCCTTCAGTCAGTACGGCATCGATCAGGTCATGTCGCGCGCCAAGATCGCGAAGGTGCACCTTCAGTCGTTCATGCAAAAAACTAAGGAGATCAAGGAGAATCGGCTGTGACCTCTCGGAGAGCTGTCCTCGTATCCGCTTTTCGAAACCGGAGATGGCATTGGTGACATCCTCCTCCCCGTCGACATCACCCGAATTCTGTGCCGCCTGGTCTTCCTCAAAATGTTCGATCCGCTGTTCAATCTTCTCTTCGCGCATCTGAATGAACGCGGATTGAAATAATGGCAGCAGCTCGACTTTCCATTCGCTTGAAAGCAGCAGACGGATTACACCAAGCGCCGCGCGCCGGAGAGCGAAAGGATCTTTCGATCCCGTTGGCTTTTCGTCGATAGACCAGAAGCCGACGAGCGTGTCCAGCTTGTCGGCAAGGGCAACGGCGACTGAGACCGGGTCGCTTGGCACAAAATCCGAAGGCCCCTGCGGCTTGTAATGTTCCTCTATGGCCGCCGCAACAGAAGGGTTTTCCCCCTGCAACAGCGCATATTTACGGCCCATGCCACCTTGTAGTTCCGGAAACTCTCCGACGATTTCGGTTGTAAGATCGGCTTTCGCCAGAACCGCGGCCCGCATGGCCAGGACAGGATCGGCACCGACCAGCGGGGCGATTTCACGCGCGAGGCCCTTGATCCTGGTGACACGTTCGCCCTGTGTACCGAGCTTGGCATGAAAAGTAACGTTCAGTGCATCGAGCCGCGCCATGCGTTGGTCCAGCGGTTTCTCGAGATCAAGATCGAACTTGATTGCGGCCGGGGCGAGCGTGTGCATGTCGGGCAAATCATGCTGGTCCGTGTTCCAGAAATACAGCGCGTCAGAAAGGCGCGCACGCACGACTTTACCATTGCCGTGCGCGATTTCCCGGCCGCCATCCGACGCTTCGATATTCGAAACGAGAATGAACTTGTTGGATAGTTTGTCGGTCTCGCCCTGCTTGCGTGTGACGAAGCATTTCTGGTTGGTCTTGATGGTCAGGCGAATGACTTCCGGGGGGATCGCCAGGAATTCCTCCTCGAATTCCCCCATAAGCACCACCGGCCACTCAACGAGTCCGGATACTTCTTCGAGAAGCGCGTCATCTTCGACCAACTCAAGACCGGACGCGAATGCAACGTTCTGCGCATCGGACAGGATTATTTCCTTGCGGCGATCCGCGTCGAGTACAACCTTGGCCTTTTCGAGCTTGGCGACATAATCGTCGAAACGGCGCACGATTATCGGTTGACCGTCGCTCAAGAAGCGATGGCCATAGGTGACGTTGCTTGCCCGTAGGCCATCGACTTCGAACTCGACAACGACGGGCTCTTCGGTTTCGGGACCAAATGTGCAGACGATCGACTGTAGTGGACGCACCCAGCGCAGACTTCCGGGCTTGGACGAAGCTCTGCCCCAGCGCATCGATTTTGGCCAAGGAAATGCGGTTACGATCTTCGGTATGACTTCTGCGATGATCTCTTCTGCGTTGCGACCGGGCCTTGTCAGATGAGCGACGTAAAAATCACCCTTCTTCGGATCAGTGTGTACGTGCGCTTCCGAGATATCGGCGAGACCGGCTGAACGAAGAAAGCCCAAAATGGCCTGCTCCGGGGCGTTGACGCTCGGCCCCTTGCGATCCTCATGCACGTCCTTGGACCGAGCTGTCAGCCCGCGTATGTCCAGCGTAAGGCGGCGCGGCGTCCAGTAGTGCCCAGCAGCCTCGTAAGTAAGACCGGCCTCGACCAGCGCGTCGGTCACGAGTTTCTTTAGATCGCCGGCTGCCTTGCGCTGCATACGGGCAGGAATTTCTTCCGAGCGAAGCTCAAGCAAAAGATCAGGCATCACACAGACTCGCTTCTAAGATTGGCGCCGCCGGCCTCCGTCAGCAGGAAGGCCTCGCCACATTGCCGAGCGAGATTGCGCACGCGCAAGATATAGCTCTGGCGTTCGGTCACGGAAATAACACCGCGAGCGTCCAGGAGATTGAAGGCATGCGAAGCCTTGATGCATTGATCGTAGGCGGGCAGCACCATCTTGTGCAGCGGAGCGTTATCTCCGCTTTTGGGCGCTCCCGCACGCAAGAGCGCCTCGCACTCGGCCTCTGCATCCTCGAAATGCCGCAGGAGGACCGCTGTGTTGGCGTGTTCGAAATTGTGCCGTGAATATTCCTGCTCAGCCTGAAGAAACACATCGCCGTAAGTGACTTTCTCGTCGCCTTCCAGACCATTGAAGTTCAGGTCATAGACATTGTCGACACCTTGCACATACATGGCGAGGCGTTCGAGGCCGTAGGTCAACTCGCCGGAAACGGGAGCGCATTCAATGCCACATACCTGCTGGAAATAGGTGAACTGCGAGACCTCCATCCCATCGCACCAGCACTCCCAACCGAGCCCCCAGGCCCCCAGCGTCGGACTTTCCCAGTCATCCTCAACAAAGCGGATATCGTGCAGGCGAGGATCAAGGCCTATTGCGCGCAGAGAGCCGAGGTATAATTCCTGCAGATCAGGCGGTGAAGGCTTCATGATCACCTGATATTGATAATAATGCTGCAATCGGTTGGGGTTTTCGCCGTAACGTCCGTCCTTGGGCCGACGGGAAGGCTGCACATAAGCCGCCTTCCATGGCTTTGGTCCGAGCGAACGCAGGGTGGTCGCCGGATGAAAGGTGCCAGCACCAACCTCCATGTCGTAGGGTTGCAGAATGATGCAGCCGTTCTCCGCCCAATAGTTGTGAAGCGTGAGTATCAGACCCTGAAATGAACGGGTTGGATGCAAATTTTCAGGAAGTGAAGCGGTCACAGGACGGCCTTTTCGACGACAGGAAACAGAGGGCATGATTTCGTTTTCGAGCATGACCTTATCCGGAAAGTCATGCGGGATCATGCTCTAAGACCTGCACAACAGCCGGTCAAGCGAAACGAACCGCTCAGCCCTTCTTGTCGGGAGCAGGCGCCGGTGCGGGTTCGGCAGGCGGTTTTACGACATCGTTGCCATTTCTGGCGACGCCGGGATCCTTCTCATCAGGAAGGCCGTTCTTGAGTTTTTCCTCGATCTTCACCAAATCTTCCGGCTCGGGCTTGGAATCGCGTGCATGCGCCCACTGGAACGTTGCTTCCAGCTTGCGGCCCGCGCGCCAGTAGGCGTCTCCCAGGTGATCGTTGATCGTCGCATCTTCGGCGCGCAATTTCACTGCCTGCTCGAGCTGTGTAACGGCCTCGTCATAGCGGCCAAGCCGATAATATGCCCATCCAAGGGAATCAACGATATAGCCATCCTGGGGACGGGCTTCCACCGCCTTCTTGATAAGTCCAAGGCCCTGCTCGAGCTTGATATTCATGTCGATCCAGGAATAGCCGAGATAATTCAGCACCTGCGGCTGGTCAGGATAGAGTTCAAGCGCCTTGAGGAAATTCGGCTCGGCCTTGTCCCACTGCTTCAGACGCTCATAAGCGATCCCGCGCTGATAAAAAATCGTCCAGTCGTTGCGGTTAGGCTCCTTCAACATGCTGACAGCCTGATCGTAGGTTTCCGCTGCCATCTTATAGTTCTTGGCCTGCGAATATATGCTTCCTTTCGCAAGATAGGTGCGCATATCGCCTGGCTCGCTCTTGAGCAGGCCGTCGAGGTGCTCAATCGCCTTATCATTGCGCTTCATGATCGCCAGATTGATGGCGAGCTGCATTTGCGCGTCGCGGCTATAGGCAGAATCAGCTGAAATCTTGCCGAAATAATCGATAGCTTTTTCCTGCTGTTCAAGCTTGGCGCTGATGTCGCCGAGCTGGTACAGCGTAGCGTCGTGGTCGGGTCTGAGCGGCAATGACATTTGCAGATAGAGTTTCGAGAACGCTTCACCACCATTGCGATTGATGGCCGTCGCTACCGTATAGAGCACTTCGGCAGCACCCTGCTGCGGCGTTTGTATCAGTGGCTTGATTGCTTTCGCAACGGCAAGTTGCTTGCCGAATTCGGTCAGCACCATGCGGCCAGAAAGCACTTCCGAAGCTTGCTTGACCAGCGCCTGGGCGCCGTCCCTGTCACCCGAGCGCATCTTGAACGATGCATAGGCTTCGACGAGACGTTCGTACGTGTCTGGGGCAGCAGCAACATTTGCCTTGTCGTCGATTGCGCTCTGGTAGAATTTCTCGGCCTTGTTTTTCTGACCCGCCATGTCGGCAATCAGTGCAGAATTGTAGGTCTTGAAGAGCGTGAATCCTTCAGGACCCTGCAGCTTGTCGATCATCGCAAGCGCTTCGTTCGGCTTTCCGGTGCCCGCCTTGGCCCAGGCGGCAATGAGGCCGGTTATCATGCGGTCGAGATCAGATTGCAGCGACAGCATCATCAACGTGTCGACCTGACGGTACTGCTTCCTGTTGAGGGCGTCGATACCCAGCGCCAGCCGTGAAAACCGCTCGATCTCAGGCACCGACTTGAGCTGCTCGGCAAGCGGCAACGCCTGCTTGAACTGGCCGTTGGTCAGGAGAACCAGCATCAGGCTCTGGCGCAGCTCGGTATTCTTGGGATCATAGGCCAGTGCCTGCCGGTAGAACGAGGTGGCGCTATCGAAGTCATTGCTGCGCTCGGCGGTGCGCGCCGAGAGAAACGCGCCGGATAGCGTCCCGGCATTCAAGGTCGGCGTGCTGTTGGTTGCCGCATGCGCCGGCACGGCCCCGGCGACAAACGCAGCGAGCGTTGCGCCCATAACCGAGCCAAGCAATTTACTACGCTGCATAACAAAACCTCTTTATTCTCAAATCGAGATGATTGTACGAATCCTCAAGAAAACCATGGCCTTTTTACGGTTTTCGCTCAAGATCGATCCAAAGTTCCCGGATTATGGCTCTCTCCCTCGGGAGTTCCGTCAATTGACCCGGCTGATGCAGAAATCGATGACTTCAAGCAGCGCATCCTTCTGCGGCGACTGATCGAGTGGAGCGAGCGCATCCCGGGCAATGCCGCCAAAATGCCGGGCCCGCTGGATAGTATCACTTAATGCACCGTAACGAGTCATCAATCCTTTGGCTTTTTCCAGACCCTTGTCGTCATTGGCGCCATTTTCCAGTGCCTCCTTCCAGAAGAGGCGCTCATCGGGTGTTCCGCGCCGGTAGGTGAGCACAACCGGCAGGGTGATTTTGCCCTCACGGAAATCGTCGCCGGTATTCTTTCCAAGGTCCCGGGCATTGCCGCCATAGTCAAGTGCATCGTCCACGAGTTGGAAGGCAAGTCCCAGATTGAGGCCATAGGAACGAAGCGCCTGTCGGTCCGTACGCGACGCGGAAGCTATGATCGGTCCGACTTCAGCTGCGGCTGAGAAAAGCGCTGCGGTCTTGGCCTTGATTACTGCGAGATATTCGTCTTCGGTGGTTTCGAGATTTTTTGCGGCCGCAAGCTGCATGACCTCGCCTTCCGCAATGACGGACGCGGACGTCGCGAGCACATCGAGCGCCTCCAGCGAGCCGACATCCACCATCATCTTGAATGCCTGGCCAAGTAAAAAGTCGCCGACAAGAACGCTGGCCTGATTGCCCCAGATCATGCGGGCTGTGCGTTTTCCGCGGCGCAGATCGCTTTCGTCAACCACATCGTCGTGCAGCAACGTAGCGGTGTGCATGAATTCCACGCTGGTCGCCAGCTTGACATGACCGTCGCCCCTGTAGCCGAACATGCGTGCTGCCGCGAGGGTGATCATCGGACGCAGGCGCTTGCCGCCCGAAGAGATCAGATGGTTTGCAACCTCCGGAATCATCTCGACGTCTGATCCGGCTTTGGACAGGATCAGTTCGTTGACACGGCTCATATCGGCGGTAGTCAGATCGATCAGCGGCTGAACCGATCCGTTATTGTTTTTCTTATCGTCAAGACTGACAACGACGCCCAAAACGAAACTCCTGCGGTTCGGCCATGATGCGGCGACACCTTATTTTGACAGGCTTTATCCCGCAAGCGGCGAATTGGCGCGCAAATTTTACGTGATCGCTGTAAATTCGTGATAAGCCAACCCAGCCCTACAAATAGGCCGTGGCGCAGTGCGTCACCCCAAAATGGTAGTCAAAATGATCGAAATCCTGCGCACCAATGACCCGGTTCTAATCTCTTTTGTCGAATCGCTGTTGAAAGAAGCCAATATCAATCACTTTATTGCAGACTCCAATATGAGCGTTCTTGAAGGCTCGCTGGGCATTCTCGGCCGCCGTGTCATGGTCGATAGCAATCGCGAGAATGAAGTCCGGCAATTGCTGATAGATGCCGGCATCGAGCAGGAGCTTCGCAACTAACCTATGAGTGTAACAGACGCTCCGCATACCAAGGACGCATTTCATCGCGGCAGATTTTATCTGTTGCAACCCGCAGCCAAGGGTCACCGCTCGGGCGTCGATGCAATGATCCTTGCCAGTGTGGTGCCGAATGATTTTGCCGGTCGTATTGCCGATCTTGGCGCCGGCGCTGGCGCTGCGGGCCTTGCGGTCCTCTCACGCTGCCCGGCCTCCACCGCGGTCTTGATTGAACGTTCCAATTTCATGGCCGAATTTGCGCGGAGTTCACTTGCACTGCCCGAAAACAACGCTTTCTTGGATCGTACGCAAGTCGTCCAGGCAGATGTTGCCTTGACGGGCAAGGCGCGTGGGGAGGCGGGCCTTGTCGACAACAGCTTCGATTTTGCCATCATGAACCCGCCATTCAATATGCCAACTGACCGCGCGACCCCGGACCCTGTTAAGGCCGAGGCTCATGTGATGACGAAAGACATGATGGAGCAATGGATAAGGACAGCCGCTGCTATCGTCAGGCCTGGCGGATTTATCGGGATTATAGCCCGCCCAACATCGATCACCGATCTGCTTGACGCCCTTGAGGGTCGTTTTGGCGGCCTGATTATCGTCCCGGTTCAGCCAAGGCCACAGGATGCCGCCATTCGTATTGTCGTCAAAGGTATCATGGGCAGCCGCGCGGGGCTGTCCTTGTATCCTGCACTTGTTCTGCACCATGAGACCGGAAACGAATTTACCGACAGGGCTATTGCTATCAATAATGGGCTGACGTCGCTGATTTAGACTTTGTTACCATTGTGATTTCCTGCGCACGGCCTACATGGTCCTGACGACTATTCTCAAGAGAGGAGACACGCTTGGCTCGATTCATCCGGAAATTATTGCCCCGTCGCTGGCGTCCCGACTATCAGGAAATTCCGGTTGTTCGATTGCACGGTACGATCATGTCCGGCGGCGGTCCCTTCCGGCAGAATCTTTGCCTGTCATCGACGGCAGCCGTACTTGAAAAAGCCTTCGACGAAAAAGACGCACCTGCCGTGGCAATCTCCATTAATTCCCCAGGCGGCTCGCCAGTGCAATCGCGGCTGATCTACAGGCGCATTCGCGATCTGGCGACGGAGAAGAACAAAAAGGTTTACATGTTTGTCGAGGACGTCGCGGCGTCGGGCGGCTACATGATCGCTGTGGCGGGTGATGAAATTATTGCCGACCCGTCGTCGATCGTCGGCTCTATCGGCGTGGTCACGGCAAGTTTCGGATTTACTGAACTCATCAAGAAAATCGGCGTCGAGCGCCGAGTGCATACAGCCGGCAGGAACAAGGCCACGCTCGACCCGTTCCGCCCCGAGAACAAGGAGGATATCGAGCATCTGAAGGCGCTTCAGCTCGAGATTCACGAGACGTTCATCGATCTTGTCAAGGAGAGGCGCGGCGAGAAGCTGAGCGACAATCCAGATCTGTTCACTGGGCTTTTCTGGACTGGAACCCGGGGTCTAGAGCTCGGACTGGTTGATGGCCTTGGCGATATCAGGTCGTATCTCAAGGCACAGTACGGACCTAAAACCCGTTTGAAACTGATCACGCAACCGCGCGGCATCTTTGGACGCAAGCTGCCTTCCACAGAAACCAGAGTTGAGTCGCTCGCCTCCAATCTGGCCGACGGCGTAGTTACCGCTGCCGAGGAACGCGCACTTTGGGCGCGGTTCGGATTATGATCTGAGCATTGCCAGTTTTGGCAAGCTCTTCGCGCCGTGCTATTGATAGGCGGAACATCTGGTTTTCGAGGTTGGGACGATGCCACAGCTAATCTTTTTTGCCCTTGTCGGCTTTGCTGCCTTCTACGGGTACCGCTCGTTCAAGAAAGAAGCGCAACGCGTTTCGGAGCGCGTGCGCGAGGCTGAGAAGGAAGTGCAGAACCGTGCGCAGGGAACTTTGGTACAGGATCCCGAGACCGGCGAATACCGCCTGCGCGAAGACTGATTGCAATGCTGGACAGTGTGGAGCGTACGACCAGCCTGATTGCACCCGCCAAGATCAATCTGGCGCTGCACGTGACCGGGCGCAGACATGACGGCTATCATCTTCTTGAAAGCCTCGTCGTGTTTGCCAATTTCGGCGACCGGGTAAGCGTCAAACGATCGCTGGTCGACAGGTTCGAAATATCAGGTCCATTTCGCGGCGACCTGCCCGAAGACGAGACAAATCTTGTGATCAGGGCCAGGAACGCGCTTCGTGCCCGCTTTCCCGACAAGGCTGATCCTGTTTCCATTCACCTCGAGAAACATCTTCCGATCAGTTCCGGCATTGGCGGCGGATCGAGTGATGCGGCTGCGGCCTTGCGAGCGCTGGCGGCACATTGGAACATCGAACCGGATGGTTTGAGCGAAATCGGCCTGCGCCTTGGCGCAGACGTGCCCATGTGCCTTGAGGGCAAGCCGCTGATCGCGCGCGGTATTGGAGACGAGATCGAACCGATCGCCGCCTTTCCCCACCTTCCAATGGTGCTCGTCAACTTCGGCATTTCTATTTCGACACCACAGGTGTTTGCAGCCCTGGACAGAAGGGACAATCCGCCCCTGCCCCCGCTGAGGTCAAGCCCCTGCGCCGATGACGTTTGTGCCTATCTAGCAGCGACTGAGAACCACCTTTTTTCCGCTGCCGAAAAGCTCTGCCCGAGCATCGGCATTACGCTGGTTGCGCTGCAAGGCACCGGCGCACGCCTTGTCCGCATGTCGGGATCGGGCGGTACATGTTTTGCGATTTATCACAGCGATGAAGATGCGAAGCGTGCGGCTGCGGCACTCCGGCAGCGCCACCCGGACTGGTTCGTCGCCGCCACATATTGCGCTGCGGAAGGAGGTTGACCTTGGCCCGGATCGATGAGACACGCCCTTTCCTGCCTGTAAATATCGCGGTATTGACCATTTCCGATACGCGCACATTGGAAGACGACAAGTCGGGGAGCACCTTGGCTGAACGGCTTCTCGCCGCAGGTCATACACTGGCCGACCGGGCCATTGTCACTGACGACCGCGATAAAATTCGCAACCGAGTTGTCTCCTGGTCTAAAGACCCGGCAATCGATGTAATCATTACCACCGGCGGCACCGGCTTTACGGGCCGCGATGTGACGCCGGAAGCATTGGAGCCCATCTTCGAAAAACGCATGGACGGCTTTTCCGAAGTTTTTCACCGTGTGTCATACGACAAGATCGGCACGTCCACCATCCAGTCACGGGCAACGGGCGGCGTCGTCAACGCTACCTTCGTCTTCGTGTTGCCGGGCTCACCAGGCGCCTGCAAGGACGCCTGGGACAATATCCTGCAATACCAGCTGGACTACCGCCATATGCCATGTAATTTCGTTGAGATCATGCCGCGACTGGACGAACATTTGGCGCGCGGCGGCAAAGACTAACTTTTCTTCAGCGGGGCCGGTATGATTTCCGCGCGAAGCCGCTTCATGGCAAGGCCGCGAGCAATATCGGACGTTTTTTTACCTGGGCTGAACAAAGCCATCGACTGACGCTTTGAGATGAGCAACCCGTCAGCGAGGGGACTGCCCGGAGAGAACACGCGGCTGAGAAAAGGCCTGCGATGGGTATGGGAGCGGGTGAAACAGGCTGGCCCTTGCATCCGCTCGGCGTGAACGGCCACCGGCTCGATCCACCCGTCCAGAAGCCTCGCCCCCGGCTCGAGAAACAGGAACCACTCGCTTCTCGCGCGCCTGAAGCCATCGATAAGCGTCTGATCCTGGAGGAAGATACAGCCAGCAGCATCGGCCACACGGTGGGTCTGATCGACGGAGCCGTGATCGATGATGATCACATCGCTCAAAACACCCTCGACAGCGCCTCCGACCAGGCCGCCAAGCGTCCTCGCCAAAGCCTCATCCGAATTATGGGTTTCAATCAGGACGGAAATCATGAGGAGCCAATATCCCATAATCAGAACAAATTCCATCACTCCTTTCGGCGCAGATTGTTCTTGCTTTGTTCCATAAGTTTGCTAGGAATACATTCATGTTTCGGCCAATCGCGACTCGCTCGCACTTTGCCAAGGAGAACACGGATGAACATCGTGATGCAGGCGGACAAGGCGGCCTTTGGGCAAGGCCGCGCACAGCATGCCAATTCACTGATCGAAGAAGCTGGGATGCGGGTAGGTCAGGAACGCCGGCGCGGACGAGGAGCAGGCATCAATCCAACCGGCAGGTTCGAAGCTGAAACCCGCCATGTCTACGATGATGGTTGGGAAACCATCGAAGATTTACCGCCGTTCAAGACCGAGGTTCAGATCGAGAAGCCACGCACGATCATTACCCGCAATGACTCGCCCGACATTAGCTTTGACCGCTCAATCAATCCCTATCGCGGCTGCGAACATGGCTGTGTCTATTGTTTTGCGCGTCCAACCCATACTTACATGGGACTTTCTGCGGGGCTCGATTTTGAAGCGAAACTCTTTGCCAAGCCGGACGCGGCGAAGATGCTGGACAAGGAACTCTCGAAGCCCGGCTATACGGCGAAGTCGATCGCCATTGGCACCAACACCGATCCCTACCAGCCCGTGGAGAAAAAATGGCGAATCATGCGGGATATCCTTCAGGTACTGGAGGCACATCAGCATCCCGTTGGAATTGTTACGAAATCTGCACTTGTCATGCGCGACCAGGATATATTGGCCCGCATGGCGGAGAAAGGTCTCGCCAAGGTAGCACTGTCCATCACCACACTGGACGGGAAACTTGCGCGCACTATGGAGCCCCGCGCTTCTACACCGACGCGGCGTTTGCAAGCACTGCGCAGTTTGTCGGACGCTGGGATCCCGGTCAGCGTGATGGTCGCACCGGTCATCCCGGGTCTCAACGACCACGAGATCGAACGAATTCTCGACAGCGCTCATGCCATGGGCGCGCTGGAGGCGGGCTATGTGCTTTTGCGCCTGCCGCTGGAGGTCAGCCCGATATTCAAGGACTGGTTGCTGCGCAACTATCCGGACCGTTATCGTCATGTGCTCTCGCTCGTTCGCTCGATGCGTGGCGGGAAGGACTACGACGCGGAATGGGGCAAGCGCATGCGCGGTGAAGGTCCCTACGCCTGGCAGATCGGCAGACGGTTTGAAATAGCGGCCAAGCGGCTCGGCATCAATGTGAACAAGCGGCGGCTGCGGACTGATCTTTTTGCCGCAACGCCTGGGACCGAACAATTGTCGCTGTTCTAGGCAAGGTGCATGACCGAAGAAAACATACGAGGAAGCAGCAACAATAACAGTAACTTACCTCCGTCAGGCATTGCCCCCCTAGCCTGACGTGACCTTGGGTAGCAGACCCCATCCCTGCCCAAGGACTTGCAGAGAATCAGAACGAATGCGAGGCTCGTCGCAACATGGCTCGATTGCGTTCTGATTCTCTGCTTATTCCTCATGAACCTGGCAAACCGGATTTTGCCAGTGAGCGGAAGCTTATCCGCAGCGGAATCGAATTTGTGGCGGGAATCGACGAAGCCGGACGGGGTCCGCTGGCAGGTCCTGTTGTCGCCGCCGCTGTCATTCTGAACCCGAGAAAAGTCCCCGACGGGCTCGACGATTCGAAACGGCTGACACCGCAACGGCGAGCAGAACTCTTTGATATCATTGTAGATAAGGCACTTGCCTGCGCCGTCGCGAGTGTGTCTGCGCCGATGATCGATGCATCCGACATATTGAAAGCTGCGCTTGAGGCTATGCGCCGGGCAGTATGCGGGCTGGCGATCCAGCCTGGTCATGCACTCATAGACGGCCGCGACGTGGCTCCGGGGCTGCCCTGTCCGGCGACGGCCCTGATCAAGGGCGATCAACGTTCAGTTTCGATCGCTGCGGCGTCGATTCTCGCCAAGGTGACACGCGATCGAATGATGGCGCAGACCGGCAAGTATTTCCCTCTTTACGGTTTGGAAACGCACGTCGGTTATGCAACGGAGTTCCATCGCAATGCCATGGAGACGCACGGACCAGTCGTCGGACTACACCGGTTCAGCTTCTCGCCTCTGAAAGAGCGTCAGGTCTGATATTCAACCTGATACACGCAAACTTCCCGCGCCGGTTGATTTTTTAGAGCCAAAACCTGGCCTTTTGCTGCCAAAACCTTCGATTCTGATTCTAAGAAGGCGTTTTCCGCGTCAGAACCTGTGCGAGATCAAGCCATAGCAAAAGAAAAGCCGCCTTTCGGCGGCCTGGTCCAAGTTCAATTTTCCCGTTCTCAGTTAAGGCGGGATTTTACTTCAGTCAGTGATGACTTGAAGAAGTCGGCGGACGTCTTGGCATCCACCTTGTCGGCCAGAATACGGCTAGCCGCGGCGACTGCGATATCGACGGCCGAAGCCCGAACTTCGTTGACTGCCTCGGTCTCGGCCTGGGCGATCTTCTGCTCGGCGAGCTTGTTGCGGCGGGCAACGTATTCTTCGGTTTTCTGTTTGGCTTCCTGAAGAAGGCCCTGCGCTTCGCGTTCGGCAGCGGCGACGATCTCGCCCGCTTCCTTTTCGGCTTCCTTGCGCTTGCGCTGGAATTCGGCGAGCAGGGATTGTGCTTCCTCGCGAAGGCGGCGAGCTTCTTCCAGTTCATCCCGGATCTTTTCGGCGCGGCCATCGAGAGACTTGCTGACGACAGCGGGAACCTTGAGGTAGACCAGCAGCGCGAGGAAGATGACGAGGCCTACGAGGGCATAGAATGTTGCGTCGAGTTCCATTGTGATTCTCCTCAGCCCCGGACAGCTTTGACCGCAGCGGAAATGCTCGCCTTGTCGATGCTTCCGCCAAGGATCTTTCTGATGATCTCGGAAGCGGTATCTTCGGCGATCGTTCCGACTTCGTTCATCGCCTTGTCCTTGATGGCGGCAATGCTGGCCTCGGCGTCGCTCAGTTTCTTTTCGAGAGCCGCAGAGACTTCTGCCTGTTCAGCGTCGGCTTTCGCCTTGGCTTCATCGCGGGCTGTCTGGGCAATGCCGCCCGCCTTCTTCTTGGCGTCGGCCAATTCCTGCTCGTAGGCAGCAAATGCCTCGTCCGATTCCTGCTTCATGCGAGCAGCCTGATCAAGATCGGTGGCGATGCGATCACGCCGCGTCTCGATGATGCCGCCAATTCGAGGCAGAATCACGCGCGACAGGAACAGATAGAAGACAGCAAATGTCAGTGCCAGCCACAGAATCTGCGATGCAAAATGGCTGGAATCGAATGGCGGGAAAACGCCTTGCTGATGCGGCACACCGGTTTCAGTATGCGTATCGGTAGCATGAGCATCAGGCGTCGCGCCCGGAACGGCCGTTTCGGCTGCCCCATGCGTGTCGGTCTGAGCGATGGTTTCCGTTGTGGATGCGGCGTAGGCCGAAGACACAAACATTATGTAATCCCCTTGAAATCGGGCGTTTCCCAGAATCAGCAGTGTAGCCTGCTGCAAATAAGAAACTGGCCGCGCCAGGCGCAGCCAGTATCAAGCCGTCGTGATCAAACAGCGAAGAGAAGCAGAAGAGCGATGAGCAGCGAGAAGATGCCCAGAGCTTCGGTAACGGCAAAGCCGAATACCAGACGGCCGAACTGGCCATCGGCTGCTGATGGGTTGCGCAACGCACCGGAGAGATAGCTGCCGAAAATGTTGCCGAGGCCGAGGGCCGTTCCGGCCATACCAAAACAGGCAAGACCTGCACCGATGTACTTTGCTGCTACCGGATCCATATTAAACTCCTTTTAGATCGATTCATCATTGATAGATTGCATTTGGCGGAAACCGCCGGTGAAGTCTTTGGTCCATGCCAGGCTATCGGAGTCGGGCAAGAACCAATTCTGAAGTCAGTGGCCGCCAGGATGAACTGCGTCGTTCAAATACATGCAGGTAAGCACTGTGAAGACGTAGGCCTGAAGGAAAGCCACCAGGAATTCGAGACCGGTCAACGCCACGGTCATCGCAAGCGGCAGAATCGCGCCGCCTATGCCGAGCGCGCCGAACGCGCTGAGCGAGGCAACGAAGCCGGCAAACACCTTGAGCGTGATGTGACCAGCAAGCATATTGGCGAAGAGACGAACCGAAAGGCTGATTGGACGGGAGAGAAACGAGATGATCTCGATGGGCACCACCAGAAGCAGCAGCGGCGCGGGCACGCCTGACGGGATGAACACGCCAAGGAACTTGAAGCCATGCTTTGCAAAACCATAGGCAAGCACGGTCCCGATAACGAGGACGGCGAGCGCAAAGGTGACGATGATCTGGCTGGTGACCGTGAAGAAGTAGGGAAACATGCCGAGCATGTTGGCAACGAGCACGAACATGAACAGCGAAAACACGAACGGGAAAAACTTCATTCCGGCGTTGCCTGCCGATTCGCGCAATGTCGAAGCGACGAATTCATAGGCCATTTCAGAAATGGACTGTAGACGGGTTGGAATGAGGCCACGATTGGACGAGGTCATATAGAGGAAGGCGGAAGCGACACCGATCGTCGCAACCATGAAAGCCGACGAGTTGGTAAAGGATAGATCAATTCCGCCCACGTTGATGGGAATCCACTTGGCGATATGGAATTGATGAATCGGATCGTTGGACACGCTAACCTCGTCTCTCTTGCATCATTCCCGCAGGCATCGCCCGCAAGATCTATTCCGGTTTGTCGCGCTCTGAGTCCTTTATGGACTGCAAACCACGGTTCTCCGCCACCCGTCCTGCGGAGCGCAGGATATTCAGCGTCCCAGCACAAAAACCCAGGAGGAGCAGAATGATCAGCCCCCAAGGTGAAGTACCCAAAAATCGGTCAGCTAACCAGCCCAACCCCGCACCAACCAGAACACCGGCGATAAACTCGCTCGACAATTTCATGGCCTGCGCGACACCGGAGGCGGTTTCCGTCCCCTTGTCGTTTGAACCGGACTTTCGCGCTGCATGGCTGGAAACAAGTTTTGCTTCCAGCGAGCGGCGACGGCTCTCCAGTTCCTCCGAAGTCAGCATCTTCCCGGCATCCGGCGTGCTACCGACAGAACCTGACTTATCGGGATCCTTACCCGTGGCCAATGGCATGTCCTTTACACGCTGATGCGAGGCTTCACCCCCGCTTCGAAGTCGCGCGCAACATATTGTTACGATCCGCGCTAGTCAAGGCGCAGACCCGAGAGTCTGGAGGGTAATTTAACCGGGAAAATTCAATATATTAGCCAAATATGACTATATGTCTCACCTCTTGATCGAAGTTTTGCACCCGAATCCCTGCCGATCATGCCGATATGGAGCATTTGAACGCCGCCCGGCCACGACACTTTCCGATGTCGCGCAGTCTGGTTCAACCCTGCGTTTCTTGCAGGTCGCACCGAACCAACCGTAAATGAAAACGGACGGCATGAAGGAGTTTGGGGGTTAGAGCAGAAAGCACCGAGCCAGCCGGTGCATCGAAGGGATGGCCACTTCGACCTTTGGGCAGGCCCTGCCCTCAAATCTGGAGGTGAGTGATGTGGTATAAACCGCTGAGCGTCACCCTGATAATGAAAAGAACCCGGACAGGCTGGCAAGTCGTGTCCCGGGTTCAATTCAGATAATCAGGAACGGGGGACGCGCGAAAGCTCGTTCCCCACTCCAGAAGCAATATAGCAGCTTTGCCGTTGTTTCCAAGCGTCCGAAAATCAAATCCAGCCGCCACCGTAAGTGCGGTAGAATATGTGCTGGCCGATCTTGTCGATACGCTTCATCGTATGAGCCCACATCGCCCGCACGTAGACTGCGTGATAGTGCGTGGCTGAACCGATCTCGGGCAGGAATATTCGTCCTGAGGTGACGGCCATGGCAACTTCCTGCGCCACTTTCCATTGTTTGGGTTCGGTTACGTTCAGCTTTCGCCCTTCGCAGGCAAAGGAAAACTGGCACCGGTTGATCCAGTCATCGTTCTGATAAACGACCTTGCAGATGGTTTTCGGATAGGCGGGATTGCGCACGCGATTGAGAATGACCTGCGCGACGGCCGCCTGACCTTTGACACTCTCGCTTCTCGCTTCAAAATAGATGGCGGTTGCCAGGCACTTCTGTTCTTCCTTGCTGAACACGACGGCAGGCAAGGGCGTCGCCAGCCAGTCATGATCGCCCGCGCCGAGTTGCGGAATGAAGCGGCCCGTGGTTTTCGGTTCGTTCAGGATCGTATCAAAGGGAGATGTCTTGGAATAATCCGGAGCCGCCGGCGCATAACCGAGGGCGAGTATGTCCGGCTGGTTGTTGGTGACGAGGCTCGCCAGCATCGGCGGGAGATCCTGCTCCAGCTTCTCCGGGGCGCGATTGTGAAACGCGAGTGCAATCTCGATTTCCTTGCCCGCGATCTTCGGCTTGGCGAAGGCCATCTCGACCTCCACGCCGTGAGTGGGACGCATCAGCATGCTCTGCCGCTGCAGAATCGAACCGGCGCTGAAGGCCTTGGGCGGAGCTTTCTTGCTGATCGAGACAATGCGTCCCTGCTTTTCAGCACGATTGATGCGATCTTCGTCCGGCGTGGCGCCCGGTGCCTTGTGCGAGCCATTGATGACGATCGGGCCAATACCGGGAGCATTGATACCACTCGCGGGAATGCTGGACGTGATCGCCTTTTCATCAACGAAGGACATATTGGCCTTCTGGATCGATCCGGCGGGAGACTTTTCGAGATAGGCCGTCCACCGGCCCTTACCGGATTCTGCCCCGGACAACATACTCGCCATGTCCTGATAAGCGGTGACGGTCGGCGACAGAAGGTAAATTGCGGCTCCGATGACCAGTGGCCCGATGATCTTGCGGTCCGTATGCTTCTTCCGAGCCCAACCGCGGGCTTGAATTTCCGTTAGAGCTTTCAGCCGGGAACCCGCCCGCAACAACCCAGACAAACGCACGCCCATACCCCACTCGCAACCGAATAATTCTGGTTGTAAAAATGAAGCATTAACCTTGATGGAGGGTTAACGAAGTGGGGAGAATTCGATCGAAGCGACAGTTCAACCTGGGGCTCAATGGTCCATGCCAATTATCTCTCCCCTTGTGGGCGAGAAAGGATTTTCTTGGATTTAGCCTCTTCCTAGATCCTTGGAAAATCCAAGTGAGGGGATAATTCCGGGGGGCAAATCCCCTCTCTGGCGATTTCTAGCACTGAGCAAGTGCCAAGATGCCGAAATCGCTACCTGGGCGAGCCACGGATCTCGCCCGCCTTCGGCCCCAAAGGGGGAGATAGGGGCGCCGCCCTAACGCTTCTTCTTCGCCCGTCCGGCAAAAGGATTGTCCGAGGTGCGGAGCACAAGGCGGATGGGCACGCCCTGGATATCGAACGTTTCCCGTATCCCGTTGGACAGATAGCGCACATAGGATGTTGGAAACGCGTCCGGACGCGAGCAGGAAATGACGAAGCCCGGGGGTCTGGTCTTGACCTGCGTTATATACTTGATCTTGAGACGGCGGCCAGCGACGGCGGGAGGCGGATGATGCGCCAGAACGCCTTCCAGCCAGCGGTTAAGGCGGCCGGTGGAAATGCGGCGGTTCCAAATCTCGTCCGTCGAGGCAACAGCGGCCATGAGCTTGTCGATGCCCTGGTTGCGCTCGCCTGAAATCGGTACGGCACGGATGCCCCGGATCTGCGGCAACAGACGTTCGGTCTTCTCGCGCAGATCGGCGAGGACCATCTGGCGGTTTTCGACGAGATCCCACTTGTTGAACGCTATGACCGGAGCGCGGCCTTCGCGAATGATGAGATCGGCGATCTGCAGGTCCTGCTTCTCGAAGGGTATGGTCGCGTCAAGCACAATAATGACGACTTCGGCAAAGCGAATGGCACGCAGCGCATCGCCCACCGACAGCTTTTCCAACTTGCCCTGAACGCGCGACTTGCGCCGCAAACCGGCAGTATCGAAAAGCTTGATCTTGCGGCCGTTCCATTCCCAATCGACAGAGATGGAGTCGCGGGTGATACCGGCTTCCGGCCCCGTCAGCAGCCGGTCTTCGCCGAGCATCGTATTGACAAGGGTGGACTTGCCGGCATTGGGACGGCCGACAATCGCAATGCGCAGCGGCTTGGACGCATCATAGGCCGGGATATCCTCAGCGTCAGGATCGTCGATATCGTCGCCGATCAGTTCATCGAGGGCGCGGGGAACGGCAGGTATGTTGACGGCGACGCTGTCGTCTGCTTCGTCCTTCCTGTGCTCATCGGGGAAGACGCGCTCTTCGCCCATGATCTCGACGATTGCATCGCGCAGGTCTGGAAAGCCCTGGCCGTGCTCCGCCGAAATCGGCGTAGGCTCGCCGAGACCGAGCGCATAGGAATCATACATGCCGGATTCTGCACCGCGCGCTTCGGCCTTGTTGGCGACGAGGATCACCTTTTTGCCCGAGCGGCGCACGAGATCGGCAAAGGTGACGTCGGTCGGCGTGATACCTGCCTTGGCATCGACAAGGAAGAGGATGAGATCGGCTTCGCCAATGGCAAGCTCGGTCTGGGCGCGCATGCGGCCTTCGAGCGATTCGCTGTCCACTTCTTCGAGCCCCGCCGTATCGATGACATCGAACTTCAGGTCATAAAGCTTGGCGCCATGGACGCGGCGGTCGCGCGTGACACCGGGAAGATCGTCGACGAGCGCAATCTTGCGGCCGACGAGCCGGTTGAACAGGGTCGATTTACCGACATTCGGACGGCCGATTATTGCGACACTAAAGCTCATCGGCTCTCAAATTCCTATCTTAGCCCGCCGCAGCGGCAGGTGTGGCGCCGGTGCTCTTCAACAGATCGAGCATCGTTTCGGCAAACTGGCGCACATTGGCCGGTGCAGCCTGATCGTCCGAAATCTGCTGGAACAGCTTGGTCGCATCTGCACCGCGCCCGGCCTTCCAGGCGGCGAGGCCCAGCACTTCGCGAGCGGAATGGCGCATCGGATTGCTGTCTACCGCGAGCGCCTCGGCGCGGGACGCCACGTCATCATAGGAGCCGGTGTCGACGAGGATGAGGGCGGCGCGCAGCTTGGCAAGATCGCGAATGGACTGCGGGACGGACGTATCTGCGGAGACCTTGTCGAACGCCGCGACGGCACCGGCAAGATCACCCTTCTGGGCGATGACGCCGGCAGCGCGCATGCGCGCCAGCACCGGATAAGCGCCGTAGCCATCCTTTTCCAATTGATCGAGCGTCTTCAACGCTTCGTCGTTCTTGCCGTCGCGCACAAGGTTCAAGGCAGCGAGAAACTGGTCACCGGACTGCGAGGCCTGCTTTTCGGTCCAGTATTCGTAAAAGGCAAAGACCGCCGTGCCGACAACGAGAGCCACGACCGCACCGATCAGCAGCGAGCCATAGCGGCTCCAGATCGCCTTTGCCTTGTCGGAGCGCAGTTCTTCATTTACCTCACGGAAAAAGCCGTCGTCAGTCATGGTGCCTCTGGATGGCCTTGCGCCACCTTGTCAATTGCTAGACGCGCGAAAGCAATGCTGCCCCGCGCATGGAATAGGCGCTTTTAGTCGGAAACTTCGCAGGATGTAAGTGGCAAACGCAAATTACGCAAATATCGACGCAGCCCTGATCATCATAGTGGCGGAACGCCGATCAGAAGCTCATGCAATCTCCACACGAAGAGCACGTAGAGCACGAGGCCGATGGCGATGGCGATAACGTCGTTCGAGACCGGACCTGGAACGATGTAAGGCGCCGCAAGCCCTGCCCGCTCCTGCCGCTTGATGGCGATGCGATCGACCACTGCCCAGGCGAGAACCGACAGGAACAGGATGAGGGAGGCGAGATCGCCATTGGCGAGGAGATGCGCCAGCGCCCATGTCTTGATGGCGATCAGCATCGGGTGCTTGAGCGCCGGTTTCATGCGTCCCGGCCTGGCGATGAAGATGCCGAGGAAAATAAAGGCAAAGAGCATGAGCAGCGCGGTGATATGCTTCATCCAGACCGGCGGCTCGTACAGCACCGGCGCGTCGGGCCGTGCCATTCCATAGCCCCACACGAGAAGGACGAAACCGATGAGCGAGATGACCGAGTAGAGGCCCTTCCACGTATTGTCGCCCCATTGTTCGATCTTCGCGAGACGCCATTCAGGCGCGGCGATACGCACCGAATGAACACCAAGAAAAACAATGATCCCAAGGATGAATATGAGCATGGCCGTCCTCCCCCAATGTAACGACCGGAAGATAAACCCATGCGGGTCCGGTTAGAAGCAATATTGCTTGCGGTGCATCGCCGCGTCCGATCATCGCCACATTTGACCTTTAGCCAACATGCTCCCTCCCCGGAGCCTTCGTCTTCCCCATCATGCGTTCGATCTGCACCGTCCTCGCCGCGTCCGCCGCGTTCCTGTCCCTGTCCGCCCTGGCGAATGGCGGCGCGGAATTGCGCGGTTCAATCGGCGTCAGGCCGCAATATGTGCTGATCTCATTCGACAATTCGGGCAACAATGACTTGTGGGACCGCAGCCGCGCGCTGGCGCAGCGCTCCAATGCGAAGTTCACCTATTTCCTCTCCTGCGTATTCCTGATCGACCGCAACGACCGCAAATCCTACAAAGCGCCGAACGAACCTGCCGGGCGCTCCAATATCGGCTTTGCCGCCTCGAAGGAGGATATTGCCCGGCGGCTCGACAATATCTGGCGTGCCCGCAACGAGGGCAACGAGATCGCAAGCCATGCCTGTGGGCATTTCGACGGCAAGGTATGGTCGAAGGCGGACTGGGAAGAAGAATTGACGACATACAAACAGGTGCTTGGCGATGCCTGGAGCAAGTATGGCGACGGGCCGGAACCCGAAGGCTGGAGAAAATTCGTCGACACGGAAATACGCGGGTTCCGCGCGCCTTACCTTTCGGAAAGTCCAGCGCTGCTTTCAGCCTTGAGGGACAAGGGATATGTGTTCGACGGCAGCGGCGTATCGCGCGGCCCGGCCCTGCCGCTGCATGCCGGCGGGCTCTACCAGTTCGGATTGCCGACGATAGACGAGGGGCCGAAGAACAAGCCGGTGATCGCCATGGACTATAATCTCTTCGTACGCCATTCGGGCGCGGTGGAGCGCCCCGATCACACGGATGAATTCGAGAACCGCGCCTACCACGCCTTCCGGGGCGCCTTCGAGCGCCAGTACGATGACAAGCGCATTCCGTTGCAGATCGGCCTGCATTTCACGCTGATGAACGGCGACGCCTATTGGCGCGCGCTGGAGCGATTCACCAGCGAGGTTTGCGTGAGAACGGATGTGCGCTGCACGACCTATAGCGAATATCTCAAGGAGACCGGCGGCTTAACGCCGGTGGCGGGAGCGGAACTCGTGAAACCGGCAGCGAGCGGCGGGATCTGACCGCCGCCGCAATCAAAGGTCAGGCCTCTTCGGTCTGCGTTCGCAGATAGTGCTGGTCGATCTCAGGCAGCGGCTCATCGTAAATCACCGCTTCAAAAGCGCGTAGACGCTTATAGATAGAGATAAGTTCGACGATCGTCGTCCAGGAATTCACAAGATACTGGAATGAAGACGTAACTTGTGAAAACGCACCGCTGATCTGGTTCATGGTGCCAAGAGTGATCTTGCCTGCGACGATCGACGGGATCAGAACGATCAGCGAGAAGATATTGTCGGTCTGCAGATAGAGATATCGAGCGACGTTGAAGTACATGTAGTGGAAATAGAGCCGGAAGTAATTGCGACGAACATTGGCAAAAAGATCCGCCACAACAGGTGGCTGAGCCCTGTCTTCGTGGTCTTCGCCGTAGACGAGTTCCTTGCGGTATGCTGCTTCCACACGCTGGTTGCGAAACTGCAAGCCCGGCAATTTCACGCCGACACCAGCAAGCACCACCGTTCCGAATATCGACCAGAAGACCGCGGCGAAAACAAGCGGGTGCGGTACTTCCCCGACAATGGGCAACTCAGTGATATTTGCAGACAGGGCGATCAGGACGGGTACGAAAGCAATGAGGGTCATGAACGAGTCGATGAGCCTTACGCCGAGGCCCTCCATCGTTTCGGCAAAGCGCATCGTATCTTCCTGAACGCGCTGTGACGCTCCCTCGATGTGCCGCAATTGGCTCCAGTGCGACATGTAGAATTCGTTCATGGCCGTGCGCCAGCGGAAGATATAGTGGCTGACAAAAAACGCCAGCAACACGCTGACGGTGACGCCGACAAGAGCAACGCCGAGGAACTGGCGTACACCCTCATAGAACTGTTCGTAGGTTACAGGTGCCGACTTGGACACTGCAGCCTGGATGAGATTATAAAACGGCCCATACCAATTGTTGACGGCAACGCTGACCTGAACCTGGAAGTAGGTGACGAAAAGGATGAACGCCGATCCTAGGACCGACCAGTGCTGCCATCTGTGCGGCGAGTACCACGCCCAGAAAGCAGCGAAGATTGCGACGACGATTGCAAAATAGATGTAGAACCAGATGAATGCCGGCGACCAAAAGCTGGTTATGCCGATGATGGGCGGGGCGTCGGGGGCTGCGGGTGGCAAACCGAAATGGGCACCTAGACCTTCGCCTACGAAGAACCAGAAGAGAACAGCCGCTAGCGCCCAAAGCACGGCGGAGGTGAAGAATAGCTTTGGCCTGGGGAAAAATGAGACAAACACGGTGGATTCCTCGAATGAAAGTCATGCAATAGCTCGTGTTACGACTTGCACGAACCTAACAGCATGAATAGGGCAAAGAAGAAGCCACGGTAATTAAATTGCTGTAATGATCAGAGATCGTTGCGGAATAACCGGGATGAACACCAGCGGCGATGTCTACAATGCCGGGTGCTCATGGGCCCATTGCGATAGAATTTCTGCGATGACTGCGTCTAAAGAGAACTTGGGTTGACGCTGCGGCATTGCTGCCGCGCGGCATCATTCACCGGCTTTACTACGGCGCCCATCCAGCTCAATCGCCTGCGCACGCGAAATGCCGATATCCTCAAGCATGCGGTCGCTCAAGTTCGCCAGCGGGGCGTCTTTTGTGCGGGCCGAAAGCCTGGTTGCGAAGACGCTGCGTATGTAGTCCGCAACCCCTTGCAGCAGGACTGTCCGGCTTCTGTCGCGGGAGGAGAGGCCGCGGCGGGCCCAATAATTGCGGTCGAACTCTAGTAGACCAGTCGTCTCTGAATGGGCCATGATAATAGCTCCTATCTTTGGGCCAGGAGACCATCGAATATCGTGGTCTTGAAGCGTTGAAGAGGCTTGATACTTCCTTCCCCCTTCATTCTGACCAAGGCGCCCTCATAGGCGTCGATCAGGAAGGCGGCAGTCTCGTCCGGATCAAGATGCTCCGGCAATTCTCCGGTGTCGCGGGCCTCGCGCAGCACCGCCGTGAAATCATTCTGCCAGGCAGTGAACGAGCGATGCAACTCCCGCTGGAGAACCTCGCTATGGGCGGCGATGGACTGGGACAGGTTGCCCAGCAGGCAACCGCAGGTTGGATCGCCAGTCCCATATTCCGCTTCATAATATTCGAAATAGTCGCGCAAACGGCGAAGCGGCGACTTTGTTTTGTCGGCAAGCAGAAGTCTCGTCCTGATTTTCTGATTGTCGCTGCAATAGGAGGCGAGCACCGCCGAGGCGAACTCCTCCTTGCTTGCAAAGAAATGATAGAACGAACCCTTCGGCACGCCCGCCGACTTGAGGATGGGTCCTATACCCGCCCCCTCATAGCCATGGGACAGAAGCGCCGTCAGCCCCTCGGCAATCAGAACCTCGCGTGTGTCAATCTTGCTCATGGGTATATAGTAGACCAGTCGTCTCGCCAATGCAAGAGGGGAAATGCGGGTTGGGGCAACTTGGCCAAGGGGGTTACGGCGCTGGTCTGGTGTGGGGGCAGTAATTGTTGCATTGCCGATGTGCGTGGTTCGACAGGCTCACCATGAGGGAGGTCGAGCTGAGGTTAGATGGGATGGGTGATTGCAGGAGCCAGGATGCTATGATTGGGGAGCCGCAAATAGGTCACGCGTGGAAGGAATTGTTGCATCGCCGTTGTGCGTGGTTCGACAGGTTCACCATGAGGGAGGTTGAGCTGGGGTTAGATGGGATGATGATTGAGATGAGTTAAGTTCATTGCTGGAGTCAGGATGCCATGACTACGGGACGGTCTCGCGAGGCGCCAGCAATCATTGCATCGCTGTTGTGCGTGGTTCGACAGGCTCACCATGAGGGAGGTTGAGCTGGGGTGAATAGAGATGGTTGGGTTGGGTTGGGTTGGGTTGAGCTGAATCGAGTTGTTGAAGAAGCCGGATTGCCATGGACAAGGGTCCGAAATGGTCTCGCGTGGGGCCAAGCGATCGCTGCATCGCCGATGTGCGTGGTTCGACAGGCTTACCATGAGGGAGGTGGGTGGGTTGGGTTGAGGTTGCGAAATGCCGTCCTGTGGCGTGGGCTGAATGTGGCCCATTCCTTGCAATTTTGCATATCGGTAAAATGCTCGGCATTTTCGCAAGGCCTTTTGGAAACGACCGCTTTAAGCTGGCCACGCTCAACGGAGTTTGAAGAATGGTTCGCTATCTATTGATGTCCTTCGCATATATCGCATTGCAAACAGGTCCCGCCCACGCGGGCGGCACGTCATTCGAAGGGACGTGGCACCAGATTGCTTCCAACGCCGGCGCATGCCGTACATGCGCAGTTGAATTCAAATTCGCGGGCACATTGCTCAGCGTGAATGCGAACAATGGATGGAAGGCCACTGCCCAAAATGTTTCAGAGTCGTCCAGGTCGGCATCTGCGAACGGCCATTGGAGCAAGGACGCTGGTCATCTGGCGGCTTCGCCGTTCAGGGCATTCTTCGAGATTGTGGATTCCCGCTTGTTCATGAAAATGCTTGTTCGGAAGAAGGACGGATCGGTGATGGCTATAAAAGCCATTTTCGAGCGACCGTCTCAACCAACGGCATGATAGCTGTTTGCATTCAGCTGCCGCACAGCCGTTGAGGATCGATTATCCGCCCTTGCCCACAGGGCGGCTCGCTTTGGTGAGCTTGTCGAACAAGCACACGTGTCATGCGATGTGAACAACCAAAACACACGCCAATCATCAACGCTTTTGCCGGCCAGCCGAATAGGCAAACAGAGCGGCGATCACCAGACCCGCCGCGGCTGCGAGTGTGGCAAGGGTGAAGTCGCCGGTGATATTGGCGACATACCCCCCGATCAAGGGGCCGATGATCTGGCCGACGCCGAAGGCGGCGGTCATCACCGCCATGACGCGGCGGGGCGAATGGGGAAGCAGCACACGCCCGGCCTGAAAGCCGAAGGCCGTGATGACGATGAAGGTGACGCCGAGCAGAAGGCCGCCGATGAGAGGCCCTCCAGGCGACGGCAGGACGACGCTTGCCGCGACACCTATGGCCTGGACGGCGCAGCCGAGCGCCAGCGACACGAACGGGCCGGCGCGCCGCAAGAGCGGTGCCCACAAAAAGACGGATATTGCGCCCGTTGCTCCCGTCACGAACCAGACCAATGCTTCCAGCAATGGGCCGCCATGGCTCGAGCGCACGATAGCGATGATGAATGTCGCCGTGATGATGTAGCCAAAGCCAAAAAGGCCATAGGCGATGTTGATCTTGATGAATTCCGGCGTCCAGGCGACAGGCGGTTCCGCCCTCGCCGCTCCCTCGCGCACCGGGCCTTCGCGGATCAGCGCGAAAACCGCGACAAGTCCGACAAGTGAAAGAATGGCCGCGCCAACCCAGTCTTCGCGCCAGCCATGACCGCTGGCGGAACTTGCGGCAACAAGCACGGAGGAAACGGCTATCCCCGTGCCAACGCCGCCGAAATGCACCGCCTGCAGGTCCTGACGGTTCGCGGCAGCGAGGTGGCTGAAGACAATGGTGGCGGTAAACACCAGCATGAATGCACTGGCGATGCCAGCGAGGAAGCGGATGACGGAAAAGAGCATCACGCCATCGGCGACACTCATGGCGAGGCAAAGCGCAGCGCTTGCGGTCACGGATGCATAGACCAGCGGGCGCTCGATGCCGGACGCCCAGCCGAAGCCTGCGATGACTGCACCGAGGAGATAGCCGCCATAGTTGGCCGACGCGATCACTCCCGCATCGCCGGGCGTGAGCCCAAGATCGCTCATCATGCCGGGCAAGATAGGCGTGAAGATAAACCGGCCGATGCCCATGCCGACCGCCATGGCAACGAGCCCCCCAAGAGCGAAGCGAACGGGAGATGGAGCGGCTGGATTCATGCGCCGGACATTATCGCCGCACCGCCTGCTGACAAGCCAATAAATTTGATCGATTGGCAATTTCAAGTGATCGGTCGAGTAAGGATTGGCTGTGCGCGGTACGCCTTCCGCTCGCGATGACCGATGTCGCAGTCGCTGCGCTATCGGATCAAACCGCGTCTCTCATGCTGTTGCCACCCTGGGATGGTCATCCAAGCGTTTGCCTGATTTCCGCGCCGCGACGGGTGATCCGATAGACCGCTGCCGGTGGCAGATTGCAGAAGGCGCGGCCAATGCACACGGCTTCAAGGTCCAGATCCTCCAGCACGGCTTTAGGCACCGGACAGCGGAAGCCGTAGGTGAACTGATAGAACGCGCCATCGCCGCGCAGAATGCTGAACGCTCCGCCGAGGATCGAAGCGACCTTGTCGGGCATGCTGAGGAATGGCAAGCCGCTGACGACAGCACCCGCGGGCTCAGCCTTGAACAAGTCCCGTCCGCCGAGCTGACATGCATCCATCTGCAGGACTCGCATGCCCGGGAAGCGCCTCTGCAGCAATCGCGCGAACTCGGCGCCGTATTCAACCAGCGTCAGGTTGCCGGGGGTCACGCCGCGCGCCAGCAAGGCATCGGTAAAGACGCCGGTGCCCGGCCCGAGTTCGAGCACGGGACCTGATGCAGCGCCGATCTCGCTGGTGATGAGCCTTGCCAATGCCGCGCCCGACGGCGCGATCGCGCTGACCCTGGACGGATTGGTGACCAGAGCACGAATAAAGGTCCACACATCGTTTGTCGTCATGAAACTGTTCCAACCCGTGTTCGCTGCCTGATTCGCCCGGCGGCGCGGGCATCAGCGGCCTCAATTGCGCAAACATTGCGGCCTTTTGCAACCGGCGACGAAATTTTGCCCGCCGCTTGCCATTACTTAGGAATTATCCTAAGTGTTATGACGACCGAACCTCGCGACACAGGGAACGACCAATGAGCGGCCCCGCAACTGGAGCATTATCTCAAGTACCGCCACTGGACGGAATTTTCCGCGCTTTGTCGGACCCTACCCGGCGCCATGTCCTGGAACGTCTTGGCAACAGCCCCGCCTCCGTCAGCGAGCTTGCCGAGCCTTTCGACATGGCCCTGCCCTCTTTTGTCGCACACCTGAAAATCCTCGAGGGATGCGGGCTCGTCATCTCCAGAAAGAAAGGAAGGGTGCGGACATACAGGCTCGCGCCGGAACCGCTGAAACCGGTGGAAGACTGGCTGGCGAAGCAACGTCAGCTATGGGAACGCCGCCTCGACCAACTCGACGACTATCTCATGACCTTGAAGGAGCAGAACACATGAACACGACTTCGATCATCCAGCCCGATCCCAAGCTTGATCTCGTCCTCGAACGGGTCATCGATGTGCCGCGCGATCTCGTGTGGAAGGCATGGACCACGCCCGAACATATCGTCAAATGGTTCACCCCTGCACCCTGGTCGACGAAGGAATGCGAGATCGACCTGCGGCCCGGCGGGATGTTTCGCACGATCATGGTTTCGCCGGAGGGACAGGAGTTTCCCAACCTCGGCTGCTATCTGGAGGTGGTGCCGAATGAAAGGCTGGTGTTTACCGACGCGCTGCTGCCCGGCTACAGGCCCTCGGACAACCCGTTCTTCACGGGCGTCGTCTCATTTGCGACCGAGGGAAGCGGCACCCGTTACACCGCCATCGCCATCCACCGCGACGAAGCGGGAAGGAAGCAGCACGAGGAAATGGGTTTTCACGACGGCTGGGGAAAAGCGCTCGACCAGCTGGTGGCTCACGTGAAGACGATGTGAGCCAACTCAGCGTACCGAAACCGAGCGCCGTCCATCGGCGATGACGCAGGCAGCGGGCAGATCGCCGCCGTCGAAGACGGAGACGACTGTTCGTGCCGCGACCATGTTGGTTCGCGCCAGTGCCTCGGCGGACGATCCCGCCGAGTGGGGCGTGGCGACGACGTTCGGCAGTGCGATAAGTTCGTCCGACACGGGTTTGAACCCGGGATCACTTTCGCTGACATAGACGTCGAGACCAGCTCCGGCGATCCGGCCGGATTTTAGCGCATGCAGCAAATCGCTGTCATTGACCAGCCCGCCGCGCGCGGTATTGATCAGCACTGAGGTGGGTTTCATGAGCGCGAGCGCAGCTTTGTCGATCAGAAAGCGCGTTTCGGGCGTCAGGGGCGCGTGAACGCTGACATAGTCGCTCTGGCGCAGCAACGTCTCCATATCCACATAGGTAATGCCATTGGCCTCACCATATTCCCGGTCGGGACGTGGATGGCAGACAAGAATGCGCGTTTCGAAACCCTTCAGGCGTTGCACCAGACTTTTGCCGATGCGGCCAAGGCCGATGATGCCGACGGTTTTTTCCGAGAGATCGGAGCTGATCAGAATGGACCAGTTGCCTGACAGCATGCGGTTCTGCGATTCGCGCAGGCGGCGCGCGACTGCGAGGATCAGGCCGATCGTGTGGTCGGCGACCGAGGCGTCATTGCCGCCGGCACCAATCGTCAGGACACGCCCAAGGTCTTTCACCGCGCTGACATCCACGCGCTCATAGCCCACCCCGCGCCGGGCGAGCACCTGAAGAGCGGGGAGCGCAGCCAGCAATTCACGCGTGACGTAAGCCTGTCCGACGATCCAGCCACTCGCGCCCTGGAGCAGGTCTACCAGCTGCGGCGTTGCAAGGCCGCCATCGCCCTGGCCTTTGTGCCATTGGACGACTTCGACCTCGCACCCGTGCTCCTTCAGATAAGCGACGGCGCCATCATCAAAGAATGGGGACGTAACAACAACGCGTCGATGGGAATTTTTCATGATCGTCATTCGATTGGTGGAGACAGAATCATACTGGCGATACATCACACCTGCACGATTATCAAATCGGAATCCTGATCATGATTGTGCCGGGCCCTGTCTCTACCTCGGCGGCATTTTCTCGAAATGTTGCAGCGAGGGATCGACGCGGTCCCATGCGTGGCCGCGCACCGTATAGGTCACGGCGTGCGGCACGTACCGGCCCGGGTCATCGAGACTGGCGGCATGCACGGTAAAGAAATCAGGGTTCGCGACGGAGGTCAGATAGACCGGCGAACCGCAGGTGGGGCAGAAGGAATGGGTCTTGACGTTGCCATTGTCGCCGGCGACTTTCCAATGGCTGGCTTCGCCCTCCACCATCACATTCTGCCTGCCGGCAAAGGTCAGGTACGAACCATGACCCGTGCCGCTCTTGTGCTGGCAGTCGAGGCACTGGCAGTCGTTCATGAAGATCGGATCTGCGGAAATTTCGTAACGGATCGCGCCACAAGCACATCCGCCCCTGTAGGGCTCACTCATTTTTCATCTCCCGTTTGAAGGATAGCTGTTCAGGTTCTGCTGTATTCGTCGTGGCGGCGCCACCAGACACCATCTTCGTTGCGTCCCCTCGGAGCACGATCGAGCCACTGGTACATGCCCCAGAGGCCATCGAGACCACGCGCATAAGCGGAATAGGTGTGGTAAATCACGCCATCCTCCAGCACGAAGGCGCTCATGCCCGGCCGCTCGCGCGCATACTCGTCGGCACCTGTTCCCGACATGGCAGCGAAAGCGATCTCGTCGGGGGTTGCGGGTTCCAGCTTCGGCTCGCGGACATAATTATATTCGATGCCTTCGCGCTGTTGCTTCTCGGTAAACGTGACACTGAAATCCGCATTGAAGTCGCTGCCGAACGAGGATGCCCAGGGGAAAGTCCATCCCATCCGCTTCTTGTAGGCCTGAAGTTTTGCCATAGGTGCCCGCGAAACAGGACCGAGCGTCACATCATGATTGGCGAGGTGGACGACGGAACGGTCAAAGCCGTCGGCTATTGCCGAGCAGGATGGACACCCGGCGGTGTAGTCCGGCCCGAACATGAAATGGTAGATGAGGAGCTGCGAGCGGCCCTGGAAGAGATCGGGGAGCGAAGCGCTTCCCTCGTCGGTCTCGAAGCGGTACTGCTTGTCGATCCTGACCCAGGGCAGTTCCTGCCTTCGCTGCGCCAGCTCGTCGCTGCGGCGTGTCAGGTCTTTTTCCTCCTCGAGCAGCTTGAGCCTCGCGTCGAGCCACTCTTCACGCGAAACGACCTTGTGTTGCATGGCAAACCTCCTCGTTGTCGTGTCTCCGCTAGTTCAATTTTTTGGATGAAACCTCGTCAGTGACGAGAGCGCCGATACCAGGAACCACCTTCTTCCAGCCCGCGCTCATATTCCTGAAAGCGGTATCGTTGTTCGGGAGCACGAATCCCGAATGGACAAGGCCAAGGCGCGTGCCGTTCTCCACCCGGGCAAGAACCCACGTGACGACGGTGTCCAACGGCGAGCCATATCCGACATTGTCCGCATGGCCGCTCTGCCAGGAATAGACGAGCCGCTCGTTTGGCACCACTTCCAACACCTCGCATCGTATGAGGCCGTCCCATTTGCCGGCCGGCGTCGTCTGGAACGTGAAGCGTTTGCCTTGTACCGCCTCAAAACCCGTTGTCGGCATTCCCAGCCAACGGGTGATCAAATCGCCGGTCGTCAACGCCTTCCAGATGGTCTCGGGCGAATGCGGAAGAACTTCTTCGACCGCAATTTCCCGAGTGCCCGACTTCACAGCGGCATCGTTCATGGATCCATCTCCTTCAATAGTGTTCTGAGGTCGGCAAAGCGCTCGCGCCAGAAGAGACCGTAGTGGCTCATCCAGTCGACGAGCGGCTCCAGACCTTCGGGCTCGGCGCGGTAGTAGACATTGCGCCCCTCCGGACGCTCGGCGACCAACCCGGCCTGTTTCAACGATTTAAGATGCTGGGAGATGGCGCCCTGCGTCACGCCGCTGCCCCGCGTCAGCTCGGCAACCGTTATCTCACGGGAGGTGACGATCCGTTCGAAGACGGCGCGTCGTGTCGGATCGCCCAAAGTTCGCATAACGGCATCTATGGCGGTTGTTTGTGTCATGCCATTACATTAGCCGTCACTAATTCATTAGTCAACACTAATTTATAGGAGCGTCTGCGACCTCAACGATCAGCTCAACTGGTCCAGTATGCTCTTGGCCCGCTTCACACTCGGAGCGGCGAAGCCTTCAGTCATTCGCCCATAGACCGGAGCAAGGACCGCGAGCGCCTCGGCATCTTTACGTTGCCTCTGCAAATGCCCGGCGAGACTGGTCGCCGCGGAGAGTTCCCAATAGAGCGCTTTCTGGTCATTCGCCTGTTGCATCGAACGACGGTACATATCCTCTATGACCGATGGATGATCCGTATCACGCAGTGCCAAAAGATCGCCCTTTGTCCTCAACATTTCCGGCACGAACCACCGGTAATCCGTCTCTATCGCGAAGCGAAGTGACGCCTCGATTTCGCAAAGCCCATCATCGACGCGGCCCATCGCGCCGAGTGCCGCGGCGAGTTCTGCCCGGAAAAACGGATAGAACAGCAGGTACACCGCTTCCTGCATTTCGGCGAGACCGGAGCGCAAGGGCCCGACGCCTGCTTCCGGCTGGCCACGCCTCGCCAGGAGACTACCCCTTACACAAAGGCCAGCAGCATAGAACGGGCGCAGCGCGTGCTTGTAGGCATGATCGACAAGCTCCTCGCCATATTCCCTCGCCCTGTCCAGCTCACCCAGACCAAGGGAAACGAACCCCGCCGCCCAGGCGAGAGCGACACACAGGACGAAGGGTTGATTGGTGGCGCGGGCCTCTTCGATGGCGCTTTGCGATGCGCGGGACGCGGCGTCCAGACGGCCTTGCGACATGAGGTTGACTGTGTCGTGAGCCAGGGCCGAGGCACGTACGTCAGCCCCGAGCCGCATCATATCGATACGCCGTCTTACGACAGGATATTGTCCAACAGCCCATTGAAGCCGCTCGCTGGCCTCGTTGTGCTCCGCCAGATAGGTCTGCGGTATCCCGACCAGCCAGGCAGCCGTCGCCCGGAACTGAAGATCGCGACCCCGGGTGACTTCTTCATATTCGCGGGCGAAGGCCAGCGCGTCATTCAAGGCCATCGAGCGGGCAGAAAAGAGCCACAGGCCGCAAGTCAGGCGCTGCTGATAGTCGAAATCCTGAAACTGGCGCGCGAGTGCCAGCGCACGTGTCAAAGTATCGCGAGCGTGGGCGCTCATTCCTTTCGTATAGATCAATGCAAAACCGAGACTGCATCTCAGAACCATTTCCGAGCGTGTACCAGCGGCGTCACCGATCTGCGCCAATGCCGTGTCGGCCCACTCGCTGGATTCCGCAACGAGCGACAGGGCTACCCAGAAGTCACTTGCGATAGCGGCGAGTTCGACCCCGAGGGCAGCGTCACCACCCGGGGAAAACGCCCAGTTCAGGGCGGCGCGAAGATTGTCGACTTCCCGGCGATAGCGGCCAAGTTCATCTATGGCGGACTGAAGCTGATCATCGGTCGCGAAGGGCGCGAACAAGGCCACACAGAATCGCGCGAGGCGGCGCACGACCTGTTCATGTTCGCCGCTCTCTGCCAGTTTCTCGAGCGAGTAGGCGCGGACGGTCTCGAGGAGCCGCCAGCGCTGGGCGGCTTCCGTTCCATCCAGCGCCACCAGCGACTTCGACACAAGGTTTGAAATGCCAAGTGCGACCCATGATTCCGTCTGGTTCGCGATGGCAGTTGCAGCTTCGAGCGTGAAACCGGCGGGAAAGATTGCAAGTTGCCGCAGCAGGCGCCGTTCCGTCTCGGGCAGCAGCTCATAACTCCAGTCCAGCGTGGCGCGCAGCGTCTGGTGCCGTGGCAGCGCGGTGCGCCGTCCGCCGGTCAGCAATGCAAAACGGTCGTCGAGGCGTCCGGCAACCTGCTGAATGCCAAGGCTGGCGGCTCTTGCCGCGGCGAATTCTATCGCGAGCGGAATGCCATCGAGCTGCCGGCAAATCGCCGCGATGAGGGGAAGCTTTTCAGCCTGCGGTCCGAAATCCGCCTGCAGCGACCGCGTCCTCGCTATGAACAGCTGTACAGAGCTATGTTCGAGCACATTGCCCTCTGCCTCGACCTGCTGTGCCGGAACGTCCAGCGCCGGCACGCGGTAGACATATTCGCCCTCTATGCGCAAAACTTCCCGGCTGGTCGCAAGGACTGTCGCATGCGGGCACAGGCGCACAAGGGCTTCTGCCATTCTCGCGGCCGCATCGATTACGTGCTCGCAATTGTCTAGGACAAGCAGGACCTTGCGGTCACCTACGACACGTGCCACCGATTCCGGTGACATTTCATCGCCGCCGCGCAGCTGCAGGTTGAGCACACTTGCGACCGTGGATGGCACCAGATCCGGATCCGACAGAGAAACCAGCTCGACGAACAGAACGTCGCTCTCGACGGTCGGAAAGACCCTGCGAGCCACCTCGGATGCCAGGACAGTCTTGCCTATGCCGCCTGGACCGGTCAGGGTCACCACCCGGTAGGCCGAAACCAGATCACACAGATGCTGAACGGCCATTTCCCGGCCGATAAGAGCGGAAGCCGCAACGGGCACATTGGTGAGAAACGGATGGATTGCGGCCCGCGGTCTGTTGACCGGCTCGACATGCCGGGGTTGGTTCTCCTGCCGGATTACCCAATCGCCGAGCAGGCGATAGCCCCGTCCGGAGTCCGTTTTCAGCATGCCACGATCCGGGCCTAATGCCTTGCGGATGGCCGATATGTGAACCTGGATAGTATTGTCCTCAACGTTGAGACCCGGCCAGACGCGCCGCATGAGATCGTCTTTGGTTACCAGCTCGCCCCCTGACTGGACGAGAATTTCGACGATTTCGAAAGCACGGCTACCGAGTGGAACGGTCAATCCGCGCGCACGGAGCTCCCGCTGAGCGAGATCAACCTCCCATCCGCTGGACTCGAATACGAGTGGATTGTTCTGCTGCATTGCAATTAGCGATCTCACCCCTGGGTCTTTTTATTTTTAGTTGAGAAGACTTTTATGGGCAAGCGCACAAAGGAGTTATCGACTGCCCAATACCGCCCGATCCAGGCTGGCATTTACCTGGCTGCTTCAGGATATTTCAGCAATCGCAATAGTGCTTAAGTCGACCGCCAATTCATCGCGCCATACCCTTGATTTTGCCAACTTGGCCGACGCGCCTGGAGAACATCCGGCCAGCGTCGTTCCCATGGCACGCAGTAACCCTCTTCGAGATCAAGGAGCACGACATGAGCGAATATGAAGTCGTTGATTCAAGTTTCACAGCACTCATCAACGCGCCAATCGAAAAGATCGACATTCCAAAATGGTGCTTCTCGCTGTCCGAGAAAGAATATCAGGGCTGCTCGCCGGCCCATATCGCCGCCGGCTTCACCACTGCGCCGGATGGCAGGCGGATGTCGATCAACGTGGAAATCATCGGTGGCAGCCTGATGGTCCAGCACTATGTCGAAACGCTTGGACAAAAGGACCACCTGATCCTGGAGTCCGTATCCGACATCTTCACCCCGACGGGCAGAACGACGCTCGACATCCTCTGGGAACTGAGCGTCAGGCCAATCGACAGTCGCACGTGTGAATTCACGAATCACGTTCGCTCGAAGGCGACCGACGAGTTCAAGGACTTCCTCGATCGCCAGGGCATCCCGTTCGATATTTTCCGTGCCCAGCGCCAGCCGATGTCCATAGCGCACAACAAAGGCGAGACGCCGTTCTTCGCCGCCAGCATCGAACGCGCCGCGCTCAGGAATTGAGTGCGGTCCATGATCAAGAAACAATGACAGGAGTCAAGAATGTCACAGGCAACTTATAGCAAGCAATCGACGGCTCTCCTCTTTGTCGACCCGTACAATGACTTTCTTTCCGAGGGTGGCAAGATTTGGCCGCGCGTGAAAGAGGTCGCCGAGGAGGTAGGGCTCATCGAGAACCTGAAGACCATCAATCGCACCGTGCGGGAGTCAGGAATGCGGGTCTTCATCGTGCCCCACCGCCGCTGGGAGCCAGGGGACTATGAATGCTGGTGCCACCCCAATCCGACCCAGTTGGGAATCATGAAAAGGCATTCCTTTGCGCGGGGAGAATGGGGCGGCGACTGGCACCCCGATTTCGCGCCGAGACCGGGCGATATCGTCGTCAAGGAACACTGGGCGCAAAGCGGGTTCGCCAATACAGACCTCGACCAGCAATTGCGGCAGCACGGCATTACGCATGTCATCGTCGTGGGACTTCTTGCCAACACCTGCATCGAGTCCACGGGACGCTACGCGATGGAGCTGGGTTTTCACGTCACATTGGTGCGGGACGCAACAGCTGCTTTCACCCATGAAATGATGCATGCCGCGCACGAACTGAACGGTCCCACCTATGCGCACGCCATATTGACGACCGCCGAACTGGTCGCAGCCTTGCCCACTGCTGTCGATGCGCAATAGGCGCACAATGGTATTCATGGAAGAGGCGGTCCCCGAATGGAGACCGCCTCTCATTTGTTTGCGGCGCCGCAAACCTTGGACTGCCTCGCCTGATGCGGCTCAAGCCGGCGCCGACAAAGGCGCGCCGAATATCATGCGCTGGTACTCGGCCAGAAGTGCCGGCTCCTCGATGGAACCGTGATGGTGAAACTGCCGCCAGTTGCCATCGACCCGGATGAAGAGCCTTGAGGTTCTGATGCGAAGCTCGAGATTAGCCTCCGGAGTTCTGCAAAAACCCCTTTCGCGCCCGACGAACAGATGCCAATCTTGGCCGCCCTGGGTCGAATGGGCCTCGAAGGCCACCTTTACCTCTGCCTTGCCCTCGAACAGGATCGAATAACCTTCCCTGATGGCATTCCAGCCCAGACGTATGCCACCGATCGGATTGTCCATGCTGGCTCTTTCGTCGTCGAGCCAGCTGGTGGCAAGCGCATTCATATCGCGAGCGTTGAACGCCCGGTAAAATCCTGTGATGGCATCCAACGGACTGCCGTCCCCGGCCTGCGGCTCGTCGCCGGAAATTTGAAGAAGATGTTCTGTCATCGGTTCAGACCTCCTGTCATCAAATGGGAAGAGTGGCCGCGGTGGCGGCCTTCTCCAGATCTGGTTACCTCGGAGCCAACGTCCCCGTGTAGTAACCCAGTTTCGCTTCGATTTCCCGGTTGGTTTGCAGTCCGAGCTGCATCAGCTGCGAAATCTTTTCCTGCGCCTCGGGACGTTGTACCGAGGTTATGAATGCATCCCACCCCGCTCCGATCTCCGTGTCGGATGGCAGGCTTGCCACGTCGACAAGACGTTTCGTCTCTGCGATCGCATGACGATCGAACCTCGAAATTCTTGTGGCGAGCGCATCAACAAATCCATCGAGTTCCGCATCGGCAAGCGACCGGTTGACGTAGCCATACTTCTCCGCCAGATCGCCACCAATGTCTTCCGCGCCCAGAAGCACCTCAAGCGCCCTGCCGCGGCCGATCAGCGTCGGAAGGCGGGCCATCGGACCGCCGCCGGGAACAAGAGCGGCGCCGACCTCCCATTGGGAAAGGACAGCGTTCTCACGGCTGGCGAAACGCATGTCGCTAGCCAATGCGAGTTCGCTTCCAACGCCTGTCGCCCGCCCGCGGATGAGGCTGATCGAGACCACTGGCGAGCGGCTCAACCTTACCAGCATGTCCGGTAGCGGATGCAGGCCCGTGGGCCCCGACGGCAAGCCCGTGGATTCGGACAGAGGCGGGACGAAGTCATAGTGGGTGATGAAGAAACCCGGCACGGCACTGTCAAACACGACCACCCTTACATGCGGATCCGTCTCGATTGCCGTAATGACTTCATTGAGCTGGGGTATCGTGTCCGGGCCGAAAATGTTGAACGGCGGATTGTCGAACGTTACGCGCCAGTATTCGGGCGTGCGGCGATCCACGCGGACCTGCCGTCTGGCCGACAGCATTTCTTGTTTGACGCCTGCCTCGACGGTTTTCGCCGATTGATCCGCGGCGCTTACCATTTGCCCAGATGTGCGCCGCCATCGACGTGCAGCACCTCCCCGGTCACATGTGGCGCTTCGGTCAGGAAAACGACGGCGTCGACGATTTCCTGCACGGAGGATATGGCACCCATCGGAGATAGACCTTGCAGGAATTCCTTCGGGTCATTGTCGTGCAAGGGCGTGTCGACGATACCCGGAGCAACGGCGTTTACCCGTATCTTCTCCTTGACGAACTCCATCGCAAGGCTCTTCGAGATGGCGTTGATGCCGCCTTCGTCACCATGGACAATGAAGCGTTGACGCCTGCTATCGGGTGGTCCGCCAGCGATGTCGTAATGCTTACGATACTGCCGCCGGATTTCTGTGCCAGCATCTGTTTTATGGCCAGTTGCGTGAGATGGATGAACCCGTCGATATTCGTCGACGAGAGCTTGCGCATATCGTCCGGCGTGAATTCCAGAAACGGTTTCGTCAGAAACAGTCCGGCATTGTTGACCAGCGCATCGATAGAGCCGAAACGACTGATCGCCGTCTGTGCGACCTTGGCGGCGGTTGCCGCTTCGCCGATATCGCCATCGACCAGGGCGAGATGCCCCGCCTCCCGGAAACGTCCTGACCCGGTTATTCTGCGGGAGGTCGCAACAACGTTGTAACCACGTTCGAGAAAGGTGTTCACGAGCCCAGCGCCAATGCCCTGGGATGCACCCGTAATGAGAATTGTTTTCTGAGTAGCCATTTTAGCCTCCTCTAGAGTTGCGGGGGGAGGACGCGCACCCGTCGGGCGCGTCCCTGATCGATCAGATCGACTGGCGCAGCGGCCTGAATGCGGCCCTGAGCTCGGCGCTGAAAAGCTGCGGCTGTTCCCACGCCGCGAAATGACCGCCTTTGTCGACCTCGTTGAAATAGATGAGGTTGTGATAGGCGCGCTCGGCCCAGCTCTTCGGCGCCTGGTAGATTTCACCCGGGAACACCGTCACGGCAGCGGGGATGGAAATGTCGACGGCATTGAAGTTATTGGCGTTGTTTTCCCAATAGAGGCGAGCGCCGGACGTCGCCGTTCCCGTAAACCAGTAAAGGGAAATATCGTCGAGCATCTCGTCCTTGGTGAGCACGCGTTCGGGATCGCCGCCGCTGTCTGTCCAGTCCGCGAACTTGTCGTAAAACCATGCGGCGAGGCCAACGGGCGAGTCGTTCAGCGCATAGCCAAGGGTCTGCGGGCGGGTGACCATCATGAGCGCGTAGCCGGACCCCTTCTTGTAGAGGTTGTCCATCTGCTCGTAGGCGGCTTTCTCTTCGGCGGAAAGTCCGGCAGGCGCCGGCTCACCATCGGCGAGTGCCTTGGCAATGTCGGGCGGAACAGTTGCCGGCATGTTGACATGAATGCCGAGCAGCCCCTTCGGAGCCTGCCGTGCCATCACGTCCGAGATGACCGAACCCCAATCGCCGCCCTGCGAGACGTAACGGTCGTAACCCAGGCGGCGCATCAGTTCGTCCCATGCGCGGGCGATGCGGTCGGGACCCCATCCCGTCTCTCTCGGGATGCCCGAGAAGCCGTAGCCCGGCATGGACGGGAGCACCAGATGGAAGGCGTCATCCGCGCTTCCGCCGTGCGCTGTCGGATCGGTCAGCGGACCGATCGTCTTGAGCAACTCGAACACCGACCCCGGCCATCCATGGGTCATGATCAAAGGCATGGCATTGGCATGCCGGGAACGGACATGGATGAAGTGGATGTCGAGCCCGTCGATCTCGGTGATGAACTGCGGGTGAGCATTCAACTTTGCCTCGGCCTTGCGCCAGTCATAGGCCGTTCCCCAGTGGCGAACGAGATCCTGGACTTTGGCCAATTGCGCGCCCTGGGACCGGTCAGTGACCGTTTCGCGATCAGGCCAGCGGGTCGCCGCCACGCGCTGGCGAAGTTCGACGATCTCTTTTTCGGGGATTTGGGCGGTAAAAGGACGGATATTAGTGTCCGGGGTGGCTGCCTGCAGTGACTTTGGAAGCAGGCTGAGGGTTGCGGCAGCTGCCATCGAGGCAAGCAGTTCCCGCCGTGTGGAGGATAGTGATATTGCTGACATGATTTTCTCCTTTGGCATCGGAATAGAAATCGGCAAGCAAAGGGTATGGCGCGGGGTTCTCAGCGTCGACTTAAGCGATATTAGGATATCTGAAATATTCTGAAGCGAACCGATGCCGAAGCCGGGAGAGGTCCCCCGACCGACCTGGCCAAGACTTTGCAAATGCCGAAAGCGATGCCCCGTCCGCGATCGCGATGGGGCTGAATGTGGGACCTACTTGGCAGGCACCACGGTGGGCTTTCCTTTTTCGAGGATGTAGGTGGCAAGCTCCGACGATTTTCCGTTGCTGACGTTCTTCGCCAGGTGAACGGTTCCCGCCGGAATGAACAAGGTTTCGCCGGCCTTGAGGGTTACCGGTTGCCTGCCCTCGAGCTGATATTCGAGCGAGCCCTCGATAACATAGGCGACCTCTTCACCGGGGTGAGAGTGCTTTATCGAGACTGCTCCCGGTTCGAAGTCGACGCGAACCTGACTGACCTCCCGCCCAGGTATGCTGATATCGCTTTGTAGCAGATCGGTTCGCTGAACTTGCTGTTGCTGCGCGGATGAATGATCCAGCGATAGTCCACTGCCGGCGATCATCAAGGCGGCAGCGATAATGCGGGTAACTCTCATGCGATCGTCCTTCCATGCGTTAAAGTGGCGAATCCACTGATCACGGCGCACTTAAAACGAGGAAATGTATGGCTGATGTGTCGGGCGAGCCGGACCATTGTAACTTCATGTACGCAGGCAGCGCCGGATACAGGAAGGTACAATTCGGATTTCAGCGATTGCGCTGTTTGGGACTATTTGGACGATCGGAATTCAAGTAGAGAAACGCACGGGCGGCGCCACCCGTGCGGTTCTCTCTCAGGTCAGGCGGCCATCCTTCTGCAGGACTCAGCGCAGCGGCGGCAGGCGTCGACACATTCCTGCATGTCGCCTATCCTCTCGCAATCGTCGGAGCATTCGGAACATATCTCAGCGCATTCGCGGCAGACGTGCGTATGATGCGGGGAGCCGATGAGCATGAAGTGCGCCGAAGTCCGGCAGATTTCCGCGCAGGCGAGCATCAAAGTGAAGTGCTCCTTCTGTGTGTGTTCGCCGCCCATCTCAAGGCAGTATCCGGTTGCCGTGGAAAGGCAAGTTGCATAGCAGGACAGGCACTCGTCGATGCAAGCCTTCATCTCAGCGTTCAAATGATGTGTCATGACAGTTCTCCTTGTGTTTCCAGTGTGCCTGCTTGTCCAGCCCCGCCGTCAGTGCCTGCGGGGCAGCAGTCCGGCTTGCTGGCGCGAGCATGTGCATATTGGATAATCATTGCGTAATTTCCGTTGAAGCGTGCCATCGCCAGAGAGGTGGCGCGCAGGTTTGAATCCGTCTACCGATCAGATTACCTGCGGGGGCCGATCGAGCCGGTTTGTCGCCGGGCCGACGTTCAACGTGTTGGTAAGGTCACCAACCCGCAGGCCTGCCGCGGCAATAACAAATGGCGGCGCATCGATTTCTGCCGCAACCCAGCAGTGGGCGATCGAACAGCAATGGATCTGGTAATTGGAAGGATGCTTGTGCCCGCCATCAATCCGCTGTTGGCTCACGCAATCGGCAACAGTATTGCGCGAAGCCGCATCGTGGCCATCGGCCCGCACCGTCACCGCGCCGGCAGATAGCGCAACTGCCATAAGGCAGGCGATGAGGATGCGAGTAAAGCGCGCTAGAACAGTCATGGTCGGCGGCCTCCGCCTGCCAAACGGCGGCAGGCGCATATGGTTCCAACCTGACTTCGCCCCTGATACAGCCCTTGCGCGTCTAGGAGCAGCAGCCGGCCTTATCAACAGCAGGAAGGCAGCAGGACGAAGGAGCCGCGGCCTCGTTGCGGAAATCCGTGCGCGAAGGGATGGTCATCCTCTTCATGATCGGCTACCAGTATTTCAACATCTTTTGAGATATTGAGGTAATGATGAACGAATTGCAAGCCCTCGCCGCCTTTGGGTCGCTTTCGCAGGAAACCCGGCTTCGAATTGTTCGCTTGCTCGTCAAAGCGGGACCGGATGGAATGGCCGCTGGCGCGGTCGGCGAGGCCATGGGCGCGTCGTCGTCGAAAACTTCTTTCCATCTCAGCCATCTCGAACGGGCGGGACTGATCCGGTCAAGGCGCGAGGCACGCTCGATCATCTACAGCGCCGCCTACCCTGCCCTCTCCGGCCTGATCGAATTTCTCATGAAGGATTGCTGTCAGGGACGGTGCGATCCTGCAGGCAATGCCTGTGCCGAAACCTGCGAAGCATGAACGCACGAACGGCGTTTCATGGTATCTTCAGGCTTTTCACCCAAAGCCGGCTCGCCGTAGCGGGACTAGGAGTGACGCAAATCATCGGCTATGGCACGCTCTATTACAGCTTCAGCGTTCTCGCACCGTCCATGGGGGCGGACTACGGCCTTGCCTCCGACTGGGTGTTCGGAGCGTTCTCCGCATCGCTGCTTGTCAGCGGCCTGGCCTCTCCGTGGGCCGGACGGTGGATCGACAGGTACGGCGCCGGCGCCATCATGGCACCTGGATCGGTGGCTGCCGCCGCCGCCCTTGTGCTGTGCGCCCATTCGGCGAACATACCAAGCTTTTTCATCGGCCTTGTGGCGATCCATCTCGCATCGACCTTCGTTCTTTACAACGCAGCCTTTGCCCTGCTGGTGCAGATGGACCCGGAAACGGCGCGGATTCGCATTACTCACCTCACGCTGATCGCCGGGTTCGCGTCAACTATCCTGTGGCCCGTGACGACCGAACTTCATGCCTACCTCTCATGGCGCGAGGTCTACGATGTCTTTGCAGCCGCCCATATCGTCGTTTGCCTGCCGGTGCATTCATGGCTGGCAATGCTATCACGCAGCCAAAGAAGGCTCGCGAACAGAACAATGGCGTCGACAGTCGAACCCATGCTCTCAAGCGAGCATATTCGCGCCGGGTTCATCCTTATGGTCTGTGGCTTTGCGTTCCTCGGATTTGTCAACGCGGCAATCCTTATCCACATGCTGCCCATTCTGGCGGCGCTGGGACTTGGGGGCGTCAGTGTCCTGGTAGGCACCCTGTTCGGTCCGGCACAGGTGGCAAGCCGGCTGATCAGCCTTCTGAGTGGCAATAAGTTGCGCCCTCTTGCCCTGGCGCTCATCTCCACGGGTTTGATGTCGGGGGCAGTTGCACTTCTGCTATGGACCGGAAGCGCGCTGACTGGAGCGGTGGCTTTTGCCATTCTGTTCGGCCTCGGCAGCGGCCTCTCGAGTATCGCGCAGGGAACACTTCCGCTCGCCCTGTTCGGCAGTCACGGCTATGGCGAACGCATCGGCAAATCCACTGCAGTCAGGCTCATTGCATCGTCGGCCGCGCCCTTTGTCTTCGCATTCATCCTGCATCGGGCCGGTATCAGCCTATCCCTGACAATATGCGTCGGATTCGGAATAATGGCTGCCGTGTCATTCGCGCTGATCGCCCGGCTCCAGCGACGGCAAGATGAGCGGTAAGGGTGCAGCAATAACGTTCCTGCAGATTGCGGCACCTGAACTTCTGCGGTGCCGCGGCGCGCCGTCTCAAGCGGACTCAGGATGGGGCTGTGCGTGACCATGTTTTCGCAAATATGTCTCATCGATCTCAGCCAGCAGCTTTTCTGCCTTTTCTCCACCATTCAGACGGATGAGAGCGTCGATCTTTGCTTCCATGCGGTCGTCATTTTCTTTCGATGCCGGCGAGCCGAGGTAAAGAAAGTATGCCAGGCCGACGACCTGCCATAGCAATTGAAGGAATTCCGATTGCCAATTCTCGAATGTGTCGCGCAGCATCGTGACCAGATAGTCCGATACGATCGGGCTTTGGCCGTGCTCGGCAGTTTCCGAAACGTAAGCGTACCAGCCGAATAGCCAATGAAGGAATATGCTGACCCCGAAGAAAAGCAGGGTCAGCCAAGCGTAAGCATAGCGGTGGAATACATTGGGACGTGTCATGCGGATCGGGTCCTTATCGTAGGCTTGGTAAACCCGCAGCTCCATTCAAGGTTCCACAAAGCTGGGGCGAGCAGCACCCTTTGCTACCCGCTCCGGCTTCAGCCGGAATGCTTCCCGGCCGCGATCCGCCACATGGATTGTTCAGGGGGATGCCCTACTGCCTCGCATCCAGAAGGGCATCGATACGATCGACCTGATCGTCCGTAAGGGTGCGGCCAAACGCTGATTCAAGGTCCGCAACAGCGTCGTCAAGCGCCTGTTCGCGCAGTGCCGGATCGGTCAGAGCCATGGCTTCATCCCGGCTGCGCTCGTACGTCGCGATCTTGCCGACCGCGGAGTTTGGCGCAGCTCGGTCCCTGGCCCGCGCCGACGCATGGGCAGCGTTCAGCGCGCCAAGGCCGTTATCATCGCCATCGTCGTCATCGTCGACATCGACAGAGGCCTTGTCGACTTTTGACTTGTCATGAGCCTTGGCTGATTTGCCACGGTCGGACGACTTGCCGTGATCTCCAGCGCTCTTGCCCTGTCCACCGCCTTTGCCATTACCCTCGCCGCCGCCGCTGCCGCCCTTGCCATTGCCGCCACCATCCTTGGCCAAGGCCGCACCCATGGAACCGGGATGATCGATCGGGAAAGCTACGCCTGCAACGAACAAGCCCAGGCAGGCTGCTGTGACGAGACTTCTCTTGATTATAATCATTTTCAATCTCCTTCCATGCCCCTAGTTGACACGCGGCAACTTACAATTGTCGGGGGAGCGGGAAATCGGACCAAAGTCTGAACATCGCAACGCAACGGGCCCTGATTGACATTTTCGCCGCAAGGGAAGTTCCAAACCAGAGTCAGTTCTCCGCGCGGCGTCTTATTTATCGGCGAGAATGAGGTTGGCTGCTTTTTCGGCGATCATGATAACAGGTGAATTCGTGTTTCCTGAAACGATCGACGGCATTATGGAAGCGTCGACCACACGCAGCTTTTCCAGACCGCGAACCTTCAGATTACTATCGACTACGGCGAGGTCGTCGCTGCCCATCCTGCATGTTCCGACGGGATGAAAGATCGTCGTTGCGATATCGCCAGCGCGGTGGATCAATTCCTCATCGCTTTGATATTCGCGACCAGGCAGCATCTCTTCGGGCCGGTACCTCATGACGGCCTTTGCCGCCATGAGATTGCGGGCGTGACGGATGGACCTTGCGGCGAGCAGCCTGTCACCGACCGTCGAGAGGTAATTTGGCTGGATGTCCGGCGCAACACACGGCTCCGGCCCTGAAATATGGACGGTGCCCCGGCTTTCCGGACGCAGATTGCACACCGAAACAGTCACTGCAGGATAGCGATGCAAGGGCTCGCCAAGGCGATCGGTGCTGAGCGGCTGTATGTGGTACTCGAGGTCAGCCGTCGCCAGCGCCGGATCGCTTCTTGCGAAAATACCGAGCTGGCTGGGCGCCATCGATAGCGGACCGGAGCGCCGGAGAACATATTCGAGGCCCATGGCGGCTCTCGAAAAAAGATTGTGATAAAGCTGGTTCAGCGTCTTCGCACCTTCGATGCGGAACACGGTACGTATCTGCAAATGATCCTGCAGATTTCCTCCGACGCCGCGCAGCTCATGGTTCGGCTCGACGCCTGCACGCGCCAGAATGCCGGGATCTCCGACCCCTGAAAGTTCGAGAATCTTGGGCGAGTTGATGGCTCCTGCCGAAAGGATGATTTCTCCCGCTGCCGTCGCAATGCGGGTTCTGCCCTGCAGGCGGTAGCGGACACGTACCGCGCGCTTGCCATCGAACTCGAGCCGTTCGACCTCGGCCCCGGTGACAACGCGAAGGTTGCGCCGCTTGAGCGCCGGTCGCAGAAACGCCCTCGTCGTGTTCCAGCGGAATCCGCCGCGTTGGTTCACCTCGAAATATCCCGAGCCCTCATTGTCGCCTGCATTGAAATCGTCGGTCTTGCGAATGCCGAGCTCTTCCGCGGCATCGCGGAAGGCGTCGAGAATGGGCCAGGAAAGCCGTTGCCTCTCCACCCGCCATTCCCCACCCGCCCCATGCATGGAAGAACGCCCGCGATAATTGTCCTCGGACTTCAGGAAATACGGCAGGACGTCATCCCAGCCCCAGCCTGTATTTCCCGCCTGCCGCCAATTGTCGTAATCGGCGGCTTGCCCACGCATGTAGATCATTCCGTTGATCGAAGAGCATCCGCCAAGGACCTTGCCGCGGGGATAGGGCAAGGAGCGGCCGTTGAGACCAGGCTCCACCGCCGTCCTCATCATCCAGTCGGTGCGGGGATTACCCATGCAGAAGAGATAGCCGATCGGCACATGAATCCAGTGGTAGCGGTCGCTGCCTCCAGCCTCGAGGAGGAGTACTCGATTTTTCGGATCGGCGGACAGCCGGTTAGCAAGGACGCAGCCCGCCGATCCCGCTCCTATGATGATGAAGTCGTAGACCCCTTCGTCGCGCGCGTCATCTTGGGCACGCGAATTCACGCTGCCACCTCCGTTGCGGATGCTCCGCTCCCTGCCATGCGCCGCCAGATCGGTGCCATTGCATCGGCGATATCGAGGTAGAGCCGGTAGCGATAGTCGTAGTGCGCCGAGCGCCGTGCGTCGGGCTTGTAATGGCGGTCAGTTGAAACCATCGCATTGGCGCCAGCCTCAAAATCGGCAAACATGCCAACGGCGGCTCCTGCGGCGATCGCCGCACCGAGGGCGCCGGTCTGGCTCGAGCGGGCGACCGTGACGGGTACACCCAGCACATCCGCAAAAATCTGCGGCCAGAGCAGGCTGCGCGAACCGCCTCCCGACAGCACAGCCCCGTCGAACCCGGCACCCGCGGCGCGCAGGGTTTCGATATGTTGGCGATGGCCGAAGGCGACACCTTCCAAGAGAGCACGGATCAGATGCGCCTTCGTGTGCCAGCCGGCAATTCCATAGAACGCGGCTCGCGCATTGCCATCCTGCTGCGCTCCATAGAGGAACGGATGATAGATCGGATCATTGATCGCCGGCTCAACCGAGGAGGCAAGTTCGCAGCACACATCGAATGGCGAGCGTCCATCCGGCTGCTTGCCTGGAAAGAATTCGCGCACGAACCATTCGAGATTGGCGGCGGATGTAGCGCTGGATTCAATTGCCATGTAGCGATCGCGATCGAAGGTCGATGACATGAAGACTGGCCCCTCCAGCCGGGGCTGGCCGATGATCACCTGATTGATGCTCCAGGTTCCGGCAATGATGGAAGCCGCGCCCGTGCGTGTGACGCCCGAGCCGATAGCCGAAGCGACCACGTCGAAGAACCCGCCGATGACCGGCGTGCCCGCGGAGAGACCTGTTTCTGCCGCCGCCGCTTCCGTCACCCTTCCGGCTATGTCAGCACTTTCGATCAGTGGCGGCAGCATATCCATGCAGTCACCAAGCCCGAAGGCGGCCATCAGGTCACGATCATAGTCGCGCCCCGAGACGTTCAGCAGCCCGCAACCCGCCATGTCGGACACTTCGCTGACGCGCTGGCCGGTGAGCCGGTTGACGATGAAGTCCTTGCAGAGGAAGACCGTACCGATTCTCCCGAATGTTTCCGGCCGATGCCGTTTGATCCAGGCGAGCAATGTTGGTGTCTGGGAAGGCCAGGGGCGCTGCAGACCGATGGGATATGTACGATCGCCGACGCCTTCGGCCTGCCATTCCTCGACAAGACCGGCTGCCCTTGTATCGAGCGACTGGATGGCGAGCAGCGGCTCCCCCTGCCGGTCAAGCGCATAGAGCCCGTTGCCATGGCCCGCGCACCCGATGGCCGCGATTTCCCCAGGCTTAATGCCGGCCTGTTCGATACATGTGCGAATGACCAGCTTCGCATTAGTCCAGAGTTCATCAAGGCCCCGTTCGACATGGCCCGGGTAGGGCATGTTGCTATGCCCCTCCTCGGCAACCGAGGCGATCTCATTGCCCTGCCGGTCGAAGATCACCGCCTTGATAATCGTATTGCCGGCATCCAGCCCCAGAAGATATTTTCCCATTCCGAACCCCTCCTCAGGTCCTTGTTTATCAGCCTTGCTGATAGCGCGCGTAGGCGTCCTCGCCTGTGGCATCGTCATGAATGATTGCCATGAGTCCACGCACCACGGCACCCGGGTTGGAGTGCTGGTAGATGTTGCGACCGTAAACCATTCCCATCGCGCCTTGCCGCATCAAGGCTGCCGATTTGTCGAAGACGGCTCGCAAATCTTCCTTTCCGCCGCCCCGCACCAGTACCGGGCAACGCGCCGCCTCGACAACCCGGTGAAAATCCTCGGCGTTCGTCGTCGGATCCGCCTTGACGATATCTGCGCCCATCTCGCGGGCAAGCCGGGTCAGCGTGACGATCTTGTCCGCGTCGCCATCCACCATATAGCCTCCGCGTTCGGTAACCGGCTGCATGACGAGGGGTTCAATCATCAAAGGCATGCCATATTTCTCGCAATCGGCACGCACACGCGAAATGTTCTCGACGCACTGACGGAACAGGTCTGGCTCGTCCGGCAGCATAAACAGGTTCACCACCACGCAGGCCGCGTCGAGTTCGATAGCACCGACCAGCGGCTCGGCCTGATTTTGCAGAACGGCCCACATGTCGCGATGGCGGACAGGATTATAGGGGTTGCCCATGTCGATGCGCATGACGAGAGCCGGCTTTTCCTTGCCTTCGACGTCCTGGAGAAGATCGGCCTGGCCATAGTTCATCTGGATCGCATCCGGAGCGGCGGCAACCAGCGTCCCGACAACATCTTGCATATCCTCAAGACCATTCAGGAAAGATGGTTCATTGCACACGCCGTGATCGATCGCCACGTCGAGGCAGCGCCCGTTGCCGAACAGCCGGTTCATCCGGGCCTTGCGGTTGTTTCGCATATCGTACTCCTTGTTCATTGCGTGCTGTAAGTGTTTCGAGGTCTATGCCGTGTCGGGTGGCGAGAAGATCGAGGAACCGAGACCGTTCTTCAGCCTTGCGTGCCGCTGGCCAGTGCTTCTCATCGGCGATCAGGTCGAGGGCCACATCCGTCGTGGCGAGCGATAATTGTCCGCTGATGGCGAGGGTTGTTCGTCTCAGCAGGAGATCATCGAGATGTTCGACGCATTCATGGCGTATCAGGAAAAGCATCTCCCGGGTGGAGTAACCGGAGCCTGGCATTGGCTCGTCCGGTCCGCTGGCGATGAAGCCGGCAATCAATGCGGCGGCGGTGCCATATCGTTCGAAGAGTTCGATCGTTCGCGCTGGCGCAAGGCCCGTTGCGGAAGACGTGCGCGCTATCCAGTCTCCGGTATCAGCCGGGAAATTGCGCCCGCCGCCAATGGAACGGTCTGCCGTGGTCAGATGGCGGGTTTTCCGCAGGCGCTCCAATGCCATGTCCGCAGCGAGCTCTCCAAAGGAGCGGAACGTTGTCCATTTGCCGCCAATCATGCACAGGACCGCGCGACCGCCATCCGATTCGATGAAGGTGCAGAAATGATCGCGCGGGATTCGCCCGGTGAATTTGTCCTTGCTGGCGGGAAGCGGCCTGACACCGGAGAACTGATAGACGATTTCCTCCGGCCGAATCCGGATATCAGGCAACACGAAGGCGAGCGATTGCAGGATATAGTCCCGTTCCTCGGGAGTGCAGACCACAGTTGCGGGGTCATCGATACGGATATCGGTGGAGCCGACCAGCACCTTGCCGAGATAGGGAAACAGGATGCAGACGCGGCCATCCTCATTCTCGTAATAGATCATATGGCCATCGAGCGCCTTGGCGAGTTCGGCATTGTCGATAATCAGGTGCGAGCCCTTGGTTCCGCCCATCAGCGGCGCGGGCCGGGTTTCCGGCGAGAACAGGCTGGCATTGGCGATGTCGATCCAGCCGCCCGTCGCATTGATGATGAGTGCCGGCTCCACAGCCGTTGTCGTGCCGCCAACATGGTCCCGGACAACAAAGCCCCCGGCAGGATTGTGCTGGAGCTCGGCATAGTTCAGGGCATGAGCGCCCGGTGCTCCGGACAGTCCGTCCTGCAGCAATTCAATTCCGATACGTTCCGGGTGCCTGACCCACGCATCGTAGTAGGTTGCAGAACTCTTTACCGCAGGGTTGAGCTCGGGCCATTTGGCAAGTGTTGCCTGCCGTCCGCGAAACCGATGACGAGGCATCAGGGCACGCTTGCGCGTCAGGAAATCATAGATGCTCAACCCTGTCTTGATGGCGATAGCGCCACGGCGGCTCGGTTCGCGGCCGAGCCCAAGGAAGCGAACCAGCCCATTTGCAAGACCGGAGAAGATATCGAAAACAGGAACCATCGTTGGCAGGGGCGCGATAAGATGCGGCGCGTTTCTCAATAGCCGATCGCGCTCGACAAGCGATTCCCTCACCAGATTGAACTCGCCGTTTTCAAGATAACGCAGGCCGCCATGCACCATCCGGGACAAGGCGGAACTGGCACCGGAACAATAGTCGTTCTTCTCCACGAGCAATACGTCGAGACCCTGAAGGGCAAGCTCACGGAACACACTGATACCGTTGATACCGCCGCCCACGACACACACGTCCACCTTCGGACTCCGGCGAAGCCCGTTGAATATCTCTTCACGATTCATGATGCAGCCCGTTACCTGTCCATATCTGCAAGTTTCACTGCGATGGCCGCGTCGATGGCCGAAAGGTCTTCTCTGCCGAGCCGAATTGTCCCGGCTTTTGCATTCTCCAGCGCCTGCTCCGGATTGCGCGCGCCGCACAGCGCAAACGTCACCCCTTCCTGCGCCAGGGTCCAGGCGATCACCGTCTGTGCAATGCTCGCATCGTGCCTGCTGGCTACCGGCTGAATCGCTTCAGCGAACTCGCGGGCCTTCAACCTGTTATTGACCGAGAAGCGGGCATTGTCTTTCCGCTGATCGTCGCCGGAAAATGTGCGGTCAGGATCCACCGTTCCCGAGAGCAGGCCCAGCGCGAGCGAGGAATAGCTCAAGGTCGAGACATCGTTCTGGCGGGCCGTTGGCAACAAGTCCTTGGCCATCTCCCGGTCAATCATGCTGAACCTTTCCTGGATAGCATCAAGGGAGCCGGTTGCAATGTAGGCGTCCAGTTCGGCCGCGCTGAGATTGCTTGCTCCAATTGCGCGGATCTTGCCTGAACTGCGCAGGTCCTCCAGCGCCCGAACGGTTTCCTCGATCGGGGTTGTGGGGTCCTGCCAATGGGTGATGTAAAGATCGATATAGTCCGTGCCCAGCCTGGCCAGGCTGGTTTCGACCTCATGGAAAATCGCGTCGCGTCCAAGATAGCGGTGGACGGGCTTTTCATCCTGGTCGAAGAAGTGCCGGCCTTTATCCGTATGCCAGACGAGACCGCATTTTGTGGCAATGACCGCTTTGTCGCGCCGGCCCTGAAGGGCTTTACCCACGATCTCCTCAGACCGTCCCAGCCCGTAAGCGGGTGCAGTATCGATCAGAGTAACGCCCGCGTCCAGTGATGCGTGAATGGCCGAGATTGACTGCTTTTCATCGGTTCCGCCCCACATCCAGCCACCGATGGCCCATGTCCCGAGCCCGACCGCAGAGGCTTGCACGCCTGATCTGCCTATCGAACGCACCAATTGATCACCACTCATGCCAAGGCTCCTTCGGCCGCCGCAATATCCAGAATACGCTGTCCAGTCGCTTCATCTGTGACCAGCGTATCCAGATGGTTGCCACGCATGATGCTGAGGATCGGTCGTGCCTTGTTTGGTCCGCTTGCAACGCCGATCTTGCTTGGGATCGAGGCGAACTCCCGTAATGTCAGGGAGACAAGGCAATCATTGAGGCTATAGGCGCAGACCTCGCCCCGATCGTCGAGCAGATGGGCCAGGAGTTCGCAACTCGCGCCTGACTGCTCTATCGACTGCCTGTCGGTGCTGGAGGATGGATGCAGGTCGTAATAGCTTGAATCGTCGGTCAGGATCGAGCCGATGCCGACAAGCGCCACCTTCGCCTCTCGCGCCCGTTTGAATACATCGGAAACCGAGCGCATGTTGATCAGCATCGCCCGTTCTGCGGCGCTGTCAGCAAAGAGCGGCGCGTGAATCTGATAGGCGCGACCACCGAGCTTGTCCGCCATGGATGTCGAGACATGGTTCACGTCGGTATAATGCTTGCCTTGGACGCATCCCGTAGCCGGGACAACTTCCACGTTGAATGAACGTGGTGCGCGCAGGCCGGCGACGACGGCGCTGACGCCCTTGCCGCCGGTGATGCAGATCGTGTCACCATCGGCGATCTCGTCGAGAAGCAGGCGTGCTGCGGCCTCGCCCACGGCCTGAAGCGCGGTCTGCGGATTGCCCGAAACCGTCGGCACGACGATGGCCCGGTTGATCCCGCCGAGTGCCAGCAAGCGCTCCTCCAGATCAATCAATGGTTCGACGGGGGATTTGATCTTGATTTCCACTAAACCAAGCTGCCGGCCACGCTTGATGAGGCGGTTCACTGTCGGTTGCGAAACGCCGAGCTGGTCCGCAATCTGCGCCTGGGTGAGACCCTCCAGGAAATGCAGTACCAGTGCCTGATGCATCTGCCGCGCGATAACGATTTCTTCGCGGGGCGCCGAGGACGGTTTTGTGTTTAGTCTGACGATCGTCATGTCAGGAAGCCTTGCGCTTGTGCAGAAAATGATCGATTGAGACGGCACCAAGCAGAATGCACCCCTTTATCATGTCCTGCCAGTAGACCGATACATTGAGCAGGACCAGAGAACTGGTCACGACCGACAGCAATGCTATCCCAAGAATGGCGCCAAGTATCGTCCCCGAGCCACCGTTGAGCGATGCGCCGCCGATGACCGCAGCGGCGATGATGTTGAGTTCCATCCCGACGCCGAATGTCGGCGTCGCGGCGCCAAAGCGCGACATGTAAATCACCCCGGCAAAACCCGCGAGCGTCGAACAGAGCACGGTCACCCAGAATTTCACGTGGTTTGTCCTGATGCCGGAATAGAGCGCGGCTTTCTCGTTGCTGCCCGTGTAGAACACCTTGCGCAGCGCCGTTGCACGCCTGAGCAGAAAATCGAAGAGAACGACAACGGCGACGAATATGATGATGACATAGGGCAGACCGTGGAAACTGCCCTGGCCGACTGCCTTGAATGCCGGGGGCAGCGTAAAGAGCGAGAGCGGCGTTCCCTTGGTGATGATCAGGCACAGGCCGCGCACGATGACCATGCCGGCGAGCGACGTGATAAAATGATTGAGCCCGACTACGGTGACGAAAAAGCCCATGACGGCGCCAATCAGCGCGCTTGCGAGAATACCGATGAGTGAAGCACTCCATGGATCGAGCCCCGCGAGGAACAGCGAGCCCGACAGGACCATCGCGAAACAAACCACGGACCCGACGGCAAGGTCGATGCCGCCTACGATAAGCAGGATCGTCATTCCGACGACCACGATCCCTTCCACGGAAAAGCTCATCAGCATCGCGCGGAAATTTCCGAGTGTCAGAAAATGCGGCGATGCAAAGCTCATGGCTATGCAAAGAGCCAGGATGATCGCGATCAGCCCTGCCTCCCGCATCGAACCCAGTCTTTTCCAGGACGGAGCCCGCACGGCCTTTGTCCCCATCGTCTCAGCCAGCATTTGCTTGTCTCCCATACTGTTCTCAGGCGGCATGTTCTGATGCCCGCCGGTTTTGTGCATTTTGCGCATTCACGCCCGACGCGAGCCGGATGACCGCTTCTTCGTTCATCGCTTCCGCATCCAATTCACCAGCCACCGTGCCCTCGCGGATGACAATCACCCGGTCACACAGCCCGAGCAGTTCCGGGAGTTCGGAAGAAATGACGATAATTCCAATTCCCGACATGGCAAGTTCTCGCAGCAGCGAGTGGATTTCGGATTTTGCGCCGACGTCTATGCCACGCGTCGGCTCGTCCATCACTATGACCTTGGGCTGGACCGCGAGCTGCTTGGCAATTGCAACCTTCTGCTGGTTACCGCCGCTCAGCGAGGACACCGGTGCATCGACGCTGCCCATTCGGATGTTCAGTTTCCTGGCAAAGTCGCTGGCGAGCGCTGCTTCAGCACCGGCGTCGATCAACCCAAGGCGCCCGGTAAGCGCGTCGAGGTCAAGAACCGAGATATTCCGGGCAATCGACAGATCCAGGAATACACCGGAGCCCTTGCGATCTTCCGACAAGTACACGAGGCCGGCCTTCACCGCGTCCGCATAGTTTCTTATCGCCTGCGGCTTGCCATGGAGCAGGATTTCGCCGCTCGTAATGGCTCGCAGGCCGCAGATACCTTCGGCGATTTCCGTGCGGCCGGAGCCAATGAGACCACCGATGCCAAGGATTTCGCCCTTTGTCAGGTCGATGTTCACACCCTGGAAGCGCTGGCCGTCGCCCAGAGCGCGAACAGAAAGAACCATCTCGTGCGATCGCTCCCCTTCTGCCTGCTTGGATGGATAGAGTTGGGTGATCTCGCGACCGACCATGAGACGGACCACGTCATCAGGCGTAAGATCGGCGACGGGCCCGGTCGCCACATAGCGGCCGTCACGCAGAACGGTCACCCGATCGCAAAGTTCGAATATTTCGGCCATGCGGTGGCTGATATAGATGACCGATATGCCGTTGGCCTTCAAACCGCGGATGATCTCGAAAAGTATGCGCGTTTCCGCTTCTGTCAGCGCGGCGGTCGGCTCATCGAAGATGAGGACACGGCAATCGAGCGTCAGAGCCTTGGCGATCTCCACCAGCTGCTGGCTGGAGATCGGCAAGTCGCCGACCTTGCGCCGAACGTCGATTGGTGCGAGCCGGTTCATGACGTCTTGTGCCTCGCGCTCCAGCTTGCGGTAGTTCATGAGCAGCGAGCGCTGCCTGCTGGTGGTTGCCATGAAGATGTTTTCCGCAACGCTCGCGTCCGGACAGAGCGCGATCTCCTGGTGGACCAGTCCCAGACCAAGCGCCTGCGCAGCCGAAGGTGAAGCGATCTTGACCGGATTGCCCTCGACAAAAATCTCTCCATCATCCGGCTGCAACACGCCGGCGATGATGTTCATGAGCGTTGACTTTCCTGCGCCGTTCTCGCCACAAATCGCATGAATCTCGCCCTGATCGAGGCTGAAACTCACACCCGTCAGTGCTTTCACCGCACCGAAATGTTTTGTGACGTTGCGGATATCGAGAACCGGATTTCGCATGGCGCACTTCTTCCAACTGGCTCGGGCAAGGATGGCTACCCGGACTTGCCGTCCGGATAGCCGGTTGCAATGCCTATTCCTCGATACCCTTGGTGCCCCGACGCTTGAGGTATTTGTCCCAGAAGAAGTCGTCCGCATTTTCGGCGGTGACAATGGAAAGCCCGTTGTCCACGAAAGGAATGCTCATCGGATTGAACCCTGCACGCTTGGCGTCGTTCATGGGATCGATCAGTTCCGGATGCTTGGCCAGCCAGAGCAGTATGAAGCCCATGTAGCCCTGCATGCCCTGATTGGGATTGATCGAGCCGAAGACTTCACCGGCCTTGATCATGTCCAGAATGTTGGCGTTGACGTCCGCACACATGACGAGAATCTTGCCGCCGCTTTCCTTGTTTGCCTGGGCGGCGCCGATGGCCGAGTTCGCCTCCGGCATGAACACGGCCGCGAGGTTGGGATTTGCCTGGATGATACTCATCAGGCCCTGATAGGCCTTCGTCGGATCCTGGTTCGATGCCGCTCTGCCAACGAGCTTCATGTCGGGCCACTTCGCCTTTATACGGTCGATGAACGCCGTGACGCGCTTGTCGTGATTGTCCTGGCCGGGATTTTCGAGAACGGCGTATTCGCCCTTGCCTCCGAGCTTCTCGGCAATGGCATCGGCGGCATAGGTACCCTCACGTATATTGTCGGACGTGATGAAGGAAATCCGCTTGGATAGCGGCGAATCGGCCGCAAATGTCACCACCGCCGTACCTTGGCCGATCGCGCGGTTGATCGGTTCAATGAATGGATCCGAGTTCATCGGGTGCACGAGAATGCCAGCGGGATTCTGCGCAAGCGCCTGGTCGAAGCTGGCGATCTGCTTGTTGACGTCATATTCCGGTGTTCCGGTATAGGCCGTTTCGCAACCAAGCTGCTTGCCCGCCTGCTTGAACATTTCGTAGACGGGGAACCAGTATTCGACGCCAGAAACCATGACGTTCATGACGTATTTTTCGCCGGGCTCGCAGCGAAACGGCGATTCTTCGGCAGCTCGCACTGGAGCAGCGGAATACGCCATGACCAAAACTGCCATGGCAGTTGTGCTTAAAAAAGTGCGCAAGTGTCCTCCTCGAGGCCGAAGCCCCTCCCGTTGGTTCCGTGGTGCCATCAAAGGCGGCCACTATTTGTGATGACGACCGGCAATCCTCCTCGAATGCCGTCAACGATCAATCAAACCCAAAGGGAGGTAGTTGTCAATATAATTCAAGCAATGAATTTTAATTCATGCGGTGGCCTGACCGGGCATCTGGCGCGTCACCATTGGATATGCGCGAGCCCGGCGTCAGAACCTCACTGGAAATCAGCCATCTCGTATAGCGGCCGGATTTCAATCTCGCTCGGACCGGGCATCGGATTGGGGCAACGCTTCACCCAGGCAACCGCCTCGTCCATGTCCTTGACTTCCCAGAGCCAGAAGCCGGCGACCAGTTCGCTTGTCGCGGCAAAGGGCCCGTCGATCACGGTACGCCCGGGCCCGTCGAAGGCGACACGCTTGCCCTCCGACGAGGGCTTGAGACCGTCACCGGCGAGCAGAACGCCGTCATTTCGCAGCTCATCGTTGAACGTGCCCATCGCCTCCATCATCGCCATCGTCTCCGGCGTCGGGAAAAACCCCTTCTCGCTGTCGACTGTCGCTTTTACCAACACCATTACACGCATCACCTGTCTCCTGTTTAAGCCGTCTTCCCGGCTGCCATTGGAACGACGAATGGAGTCCACACAAACCGACATCGTCGTGCAAAATTTCTCCGACATTGGGCGCAAGGAGACGCGAGTTGTCCAGCTCCAGATCGCATGAGCTGGAGCTGGATGGGCTGGCGAAATACTAATCGTTCAGGGCGGGGTAGTCGGTGTAGCCACGTGCGGTGCCACCGAAGTACGTGTTGTGGTCTGCTTCGTTCATTGCTGCATTGGTCTTCAGCCGCAAGACGAAGTCGGGATTGGCCAAGACCATCTGGCCATAGGCTTCGAGATCGGCCAGACCGGAAGCCACGTCTGCTCCGATCTGGTCGCGCGGACGACCTGGCCGGTTCAGGATCAGCGTTTGGTGCCAGAGCTTGCGAATATCGGCCAGCAATGGCTCGTTGCCCTGATGCATGATGTGCACATAGGCGAGCCCGAGCTTGTCGAGTTCAGCAGCGAGATACCGGTAGAGGTCCGGCCCTTCGGCGCCTTCGTCAATACCCCATGTCGTCGTGCCGGGGGAAAGACGGATCGCGGTGCGATCGGCGCCGATCTCCCCGGCGATCGCCGAGGCGACTTCGATGGCGAAACGGGCGCGGTTCTCGATGGAACCGCCATATTCGTCCGTGCGCGCGTTGGCGCTCGGCGCGAAGAACTGCTGCACGAGATAGGCATTTGCCCCGTGTATCTCCACGCCATCGGCGCCCGCTTCGATCGCCGAGCGTGCCGCACGGCGGAAATCGGCGACGGTCTGGCGCACTTCTTCCGTCGTCAATTCGCGCGGAGCTGGAATGTCCTGCATCCCGGTCGCGGTGAACATGCCTGTCCCCGGAGCGATCGCGGATGGCGCGACGCCCTGGCGGTGATGCGGCGTGTTGTCGGGATGCGACATGCGTCCGGCGTGCATGAGCTGGACGAAGATGTGGCCGCCTTTGTCGTGTACGGCGGACGTGATCTTCCGCCAGCCGGCGATGTGCGCGGGAGTGTAGATGCCAGGGGTGGTGAGATAGCCCTGGGCGTCATCCGAGGGCTGTGTGCCCTCCGTGACGATCAGGCCGACACCGGCGCGCTGGGCATAATATTCGGCAGCCAGCTCTCCCGGCGTACCGTCGTAGGACGCACGGCTGCGGGTCATGGCCGCCATGACAAGCCGGTTGGCAAGCATGTAGCGGCCCATGCGGATCGGATTCAAAACTGGATTCATGGGGGTTCTCCATTCGTTGGAAGCCTCTTGTCCACCATTCCGTTATCGGGATAAATATAGCAAAACTGAAATCATCTTTCCATTGATGGAGCAATCAATGAGTCACCTGAATGACATGGCGCTGTTCGTGGAGGTGGCGAGAGCAAGAAGCTTCCGGAAGGCGGCCGAGGCTCTCGGCATGCCAAACTCCACCCTGTCGCGGCGTATCAGCGAACTGGAGAAGGCGATCGGCTTGAGACTGCTGCATCGCACGACGCGCAGGATTGAGCTCACCGAGGCGGGCCAGCTTTATTATGAACGAAGCAAGCGAATCGTCGAGGAGGCGCGGCTCGCGCACGAGCAGCTCGGGGCAATGTTGGAACAGCCAAGCGGTGTCCTGCGGGTTTCGCTCCCGGTCGATTTCGCTATTTTCTATCTCACGCCGATCATTGCCGATTTCGCCCAGCACTATCCCGGCATCACGTTTGAATTCGACCTCACTCCACGCCGCGTCGATTTGATAGCCGAGCCGTTCGACGTGGCGATCCGCATGGGAAAACTGGAGGATTCCGGTCTGATCGCTCGCCTGATCGGGCGGCATTCCCGCTATCTCTATGCGTCGCCAGCCTATCTGCAAGCGACAGGCGAGACTGCAACACCGGCGGATCTCGCGGAGCGTGAATGCATCTGCATGCCGCGAGCCGCGACGTGGAATCTACATCAGGGGACGGACAGAATGGATGTCGGCGTTCGCGGCCGCTTCACAGTCAACAGCGTTGGAATGATCCGGGCATTGGCGGTCAACCACCAGGGCATTGCCCTGCTTCCCGAGAGGATCGTTGCCGATGACCTCGCCTCCGGCAAGCTCCAGCGTATCCTGCCCGAATGGGAGGGGTCGCCGGTCAGCATTTACGCGGTCACCGAAACTCGCCTTATCCCGGCCAAGACGCAGCGCTTTATCGAATTCCTGTCTTCAAGACTGGTGGAAACTTGAGGAGCAGATTTGAACGCCAATCACTCGATGTGGACTTCGTTGCAGATAACTGCCGCGGCTCCACTCATTCCCACTCGATTGTGCCCGGCGGCTTTGAAGTGACGTCATAAACAACCCGGTTGATGCCCTTGACTTCATTGATGATACGGGTCGCGGCCTGGCCGAGGAAACTCATGTCATAGTGGTAGAAATCAGCAGTCATGCCATCCACCGACGTCACGGCACGTAGTGCACAGACGAATTCATAGGTGCGGCCATCGCCCATGACACCGACGGTCTGTACCGGCAACAATACGGCAAACGCCTGCCAGATGACGTCGTAAAGACCGGCCTTGCGAATCTCATCCAGATAGACCGCATCCGCCTCCCGCAGGATATCCAGCTTCTCGCGCGTGATGCCGCCGGGGCAGCGGATCGCCAGACCTGGTCCCGGGAACGGATGACGCCCGATGAAATGGTCGGGCAGGCCAAGCTCCTTGCCGAGCGCACGTACCTCGTCCTTGAAGAGTTCACGGAGGGGTTCGACCAGCTTCATGTTCATGCGCTCTGGAAGTCCGCCGACATTGTGATGCGACTTGATCGTCACCGACGGCCCGCCGGTGAAGGAGACACTCTCGATCACGTCGGGATAGAGCGTACCCTGTGCCAGGAAATCTGCCGTCACCCCATCCTTGGCAAGCTTTTTAGCTTCTTCCTCAAAGACTTCGATAAAGAGCCTGCCAATCGTCTTGCGCTTCTTTTCCGGATCGGCTTCGCCTTCGAGCGCATCAATGAACCGATCCTGCGCATTCACGAGAATAAGCGGCAGGTTATAATGTTCGCGGAACATCTGAACGACGTCCGCTGCCTCATTCTTGCGCATCAGGCCGTGATCGACGAGGATGCATGTCAGCTGGTCGCCCACCGCTTCATGGATAAGCAAGGCTGCAACGGATGAGTCGACGCCCCCCGACAGGGCGCAGATAACCTTTTTGTCGCCGACCTGCTTGCGGATGAGGTCTACAGCTTTTTCACGGTAAGCCGACATCGACCAGTCGCCCTTGATCCCGGCAATGCGGTGGACGAAGTTCTCAAGCAGCTTCGCCCCATCCGGTGTGTGCACGACCTCCGGGTGAAACTGTACCGCGTAATATTTCTTCGCTTCGTTGGCGATCGCAGCGTACGGCGCCCCGGTGGACGTGCCGACGACCTTGAAGCCATCGGGTATCTGCATCACCTTGTCGCCGTGGCTCATCCAAACCTGATGGCGCGTGCCCTTGGCCCAAACGCCATCGAACAGCGCGCATTCCTCCTGAATATCGAGAAATGCACGGCCGAATTCGCGGTGGTGTCCTGCTTCCACCTTGCCGCCAAGCTGGGCGCACATGGTTTGTTCGCCGTAGCATATCCCGAGAACGGGAATGTTCGCATCGAAAATATCCTGCGGCGCACGCGGGCTGCCGATGTCAACCGTGGAGTGCGGGCTGCCGGAGAGGATGACGGCTTTCGGATCGATGCGATGGAAAGCTTCGCCTGCGGACTGGAAGGGAACGATCTCGGAGTAGACGCCGGCTTCACGCACGCGCCTTGCAATCAGCTGCGTTACCTGGCTGCCGAAATCGACGATGAGAACTGTATCTGGATGAGTGGGAGTGTTCATGGCGGGCATTTAAAGCAAATGACGAGTCGGCGCAATGGGTTACTGGCGCCTGTGACGAAAGTGATTCCGATCGTTCACGAGATGGATGAGGCGACTGCAATTCTGGTGCGGTGACGCAGATTTCAGGAGATCGAACGTTCCAGCGTTGTGATATATAGAAGAACGGTTAGACAATTATGTCCTGCGCCTCAATTGCTGCCGCCATTGCCTCGACAGCGCCCGCCAGCTTTTCATCGATCACATGCAGATACTCCTTCCAGTCGTCAACATGACGAAGGTCTGCCGAGCCGTCGGAAATGCCGCGCAGGCCGATGAGCGGAAGCTCGAAGCGCTGGCAGGCGCGCAGCACGGCGAATGTTTCCATCTCGACCATGTCGGCGCTGATGTGGTCATAGGTGCTGCCGGAAACGATATTGGCGCCGGTCGAAAGCGACGCTTCCTTGACGCCTGGTATGCGCAGGGGAAGCGGTATGGTGACGGGGATATCGAGGAATGGAGTAGCGCCCTTCTGGAATCCGAGAGCCGATGCATCCATGTCGCGGTAGGAAACGCTGGTCGCCTGGTAGACTTCCGTCTGCTCGAGCGTGCGGGAGCCAGCCGAACCCAGCGATACGACGAGGTGCGGCAGCGACCCGTTCGCCGCCAGGCTTGCCAATGTCGCCGAGACGCTTACCGCTGCCTCTACCGGGCCGACACCAGTTATCAGCGGCGTAAACAACCGCTGCAAATGCGGGCCATACTCGGCATCGACAGCCATGACGAAGAGGATGCGTTTGCCAGCGATCATGACCATGTCCTCGAACATATCAGCTGGCATTGAGCCACCACAGCGAGGCATTGAGCAGCGTCGCGAACGCGACCCAAAGCAGGTAGGGAATGAACAGGACCGCCGAGATCCGCTCGGCGTTCCACGTCGCTTTGATGAAGCCCGCAATGGTGACAAGCAGAAGAACGATGACGAGGAGCGCAAGGCCCATCTGCTGGAACCCGAAAAATGTCGGAGACCAGAGGAAATTCAGTGCCAACTGCGCCCACCACAAGGCCTGCGGAAAGCTCAACCCCCGGTCCCACACCCGCCACCCGGCGATGGCGATGAGGACGTACAGTATCGTCCATACCGGGGCAAAAACCCAGTTTGGAGGATTGAAGGCAGGCTTGGCGAGGCCGGCATACCATTCACCGGGAAGCGTGACGTAGCCAATGGCGAGACCGCCGCCGACTACCAATACCAGAAACAACGGAAGCGCCTGGGAGCGGGACATGCGTAGCCTCTCTTCTAGATCGTCAACTCATGTAGCTTTATTTTTCGCGTCTGAGAACCGAAATGAAAAACCCGTCTGTCGACGTGGACAGTGGGGAAAGAATCGCTGTTCCGTCCTTGAACAAGGGTCGGAATCGTGACTTTGCTGAAACCGCCTGCTCCCACAGTGGCTGCGTATCGATGACGCTGTAGCTGCTGTTTGCTGCAAGAAATGCCGCAACCTGATCGCCATTCTCGGGCGCGAAGAGCGAGCAGGTGATATAGACCAGCCGGCCGCCGGGCTTCACGTAAGCTTTTGCCGCGTCAAGTACCTCGCGCTGCTCCACCTCGCGCCGCTCAAGTTGCTGATCACTGAGGCGCCACTTCGCATCGGGCCTGCGCCGCCAAGTGCCGGAACCGGTGCAAGGTGCGTCGACAAGAACCATATCCATCTGCGCTTCGAGTGGCAGAAGATCGCCGACATTGGCATGCGCCTGCGCATTGCGAACCCCTGCCCGCTTCAACCGGTCGAATATGGGGGCAAGGCGCGCGCGTTCGGCGTCATAGGCGTGGATCTGCCCCTTGTTTTCCATTTCCGCGGCCAACGCGAGAGTTTTTCCGCCTGCTCCGGCGCAATAGTCCAGAACCTGTTCGCCGGCCTTGGCGTTGCCAAGCTTTGCCGCCAATTGGGAGCCCAGATCCTGGACTTCGAACAGTCCGCGCTGGAAGGCCGGTTCTGCCTGGACATTTGGATGGCGACCCATGGCACGCAATGGCGGCACGCGCACTGCGGTTTCAAGCAGCGGCGCAGGGTTGGCACCGGCTCTCGCGAGTTCCTTGAGAACTTTGTCGCGGTCGGCCTTCAAAGTATTTACGCGCAGGTCCACGGGCGGGCGGTCGCTGAGTGCCGCAGCCTCGTCTGCCCATTTGTCTCCAAAGACAGCCTGAAAATGCGGAATGCACCATTCGGGTACGTCGGCGCGGATATTATCCGGGGCGGACGCCGGATCACGTTCGCCCCAAAGCGCCACGCGGTCGGCCTCCAGCGGTTCAGGCGCAAATTTGTCGCCTTCCAAAGCCGTGTTGACGTCTTCAATGTCGAGTTCAGCATCGGAAAGCAGGACCCCAAAGGCGATGTGTCGCGCCGCGTCGCTATCCATGCGCCAGCCAAGCGACAATTTCCGCCGAAGCGCGTCATAGACGATATTGCCGATGACCGCACGGTCTCCAGCACCGGCAAAGCGGTGCGACAATCCCCAATCCTTCAGCGCATCGGAAGCCGGGCGCTTACGGTTCTCGATATCTTCCAGAACTTCGATTGCCGCCTGCAGGCGTCCACCAAGTCGCATGTGCATTCCTTTGTTTAATCAAGAGTGTCGCATACATGGCCGTAACAAGAAAAGAAAGCCGGAGCATGAAGCCCCGGCTTTTCATTGACTAAGTGGCTACATGCAGCTACTTTCCGGTCATGAAGATAGTCTCCATCCGCGACGCCAAAAATCACTTGACCGAACTTGCGCGAGAAGTCGAAGCGGGCGAGACGATAGTTGTTACCCGCAATGGACGCCCTATCGTTGATCTGGTGCCGCATCAAAAACGCGGCGGCATCGATCTGGCCTCCGGCGAGGCTTATCTCCGTTCCAAGGGTGTTACGAATCCGGTACCTTTCATTGCCGAAGACTTCGACGCACCGCTTCCCGAAGACTTCCTGCTGAAAAGTCAGTCCGGCAGCTGATGCGCGTCCTTCTAGATACGCATATCGTGCTGAGCCTACTTCAGCGAAGCTTGGCCAGGCAACATCCCAAAATTGCGTCCCGCTTGACCGACCCATCGAGCGAGGGCTTCGTCAGTGCCGCAAGTCTTTGGGAAACAGCCATCAAGACACGCTTGGGGAAGCTTGATCCCGGCATGCCACTGGAACTCATCGCAGGCTATATCGAAGCGACCGGACTTTCCATCCTGCCCATCCAGGCAGGTCATGTAATCGCCGCTGCCGACCCCGAACCTCCGACGCGCGATCCATTCGATCGATTGCTGCTGGCGCAATGCTCTGTCGAAAACCTGGTCCTTGCTACGATAGACCGGGCGCTTGCTGGCCATCCATTGGCCATGAAGATCTGATGACAAAGCCGGAGCATGAAGCCCCGGCTTTGTGATTGTTACGAGAATGGATTTCAGTGTCGATTACTCGGCAGCGACGCCTTTTTCTTCCTGCGAGATAGCGCTCGCCTCATAGCCATGCGCTACTTTCAGCGCCGCACGGACACCCGCTTCGTATTCCGGGTGGATACGGGCAAAATGAACGAGCTGCCGCTCGATGATCTCGCCCGGAACGCCATCCATCGCCGCAGCAATGTTGGAGAACAGACGCGACCGCTGACCGGCGTCGAAGAGGTTGAACAAGGCAGTCACCTGGCCGTAGTCGTCATTGCCGAGGCGATGATTGTAACGATCGGCATCTCCGGAAAGCTTCAGCGGCGGCTCTTTCGCCGATGGCTGTTCTGCTGCGCCGGAGAAGCTGTTCGGCTCGTAATACGCATCCACATTGCCGGTCTTCTGGCCGAAGAAATTCATCTGGCCATCCTTGTGGTAATGGTGCACGGGGCATTTCGGCTGGTTGACCGGAAGCGCTTCGTAATGCGTGCCGAGCCGATAACGGTGGGCATCCGCATAGGAGAAAACGCGGGCCTGCAGCATCTTGTCCGGCGAGTGGCCGATGCCCGGGACGACGTTGGAGGGAGAAAATGCCGCCTGTTCAATCTCGGCGAAGTAGTTGTCGGCATTGCGATTGAGCTCCATGACGCCGATCTCGATCGGGGGAAATTCGCCATGCGGCCAGACCTTGGTGAGATCGAACGGATTGTACGAGGTGCGTTCAGCTTCGGCTTCGGTCATGACCTGGACCTGCACCGTCCATTTCGAGAACTCGCCACGTTCGATACCACCGAACAGCTCTTCCTGATAGGTTTCGCGCGACTTGCCAATCAGGGCTTCGGCCTCGGCATTGGTGTAGAACCTGTGGCCCTGCTGGGTCTTGAAGTGGAACTTGACCCAGAAGCGCTCGCCACTGTCATTCCAGAACGAATAGGTGTGCGAGCCGTAGCCGTTCATGTACATCGGTGCGACCGGCAGCCCGCGATCGGACATGAGGATCGTGACCTGATGCAGGCTTTCCGGCGACAGCGACCAGAAATCCCACATGGCTGTGGCGGAGCGCATATTCGTGCGAGGATGGCGCTTTTGCGTGTGGATAAAATCGGGGAACTTCAGCGGATCGCGGACGAAGAAGACCGGGGTGTTGTTGCCAACGAGATCCCAATTGCCTTCGCTTGTATAGAACTTGAGTGCGAAACCACGTACGTCGCGCTCGGCGTCAGCTGCGCCAAGCTCACCGGCAACAGTGGAGAAACGCAGGAGCAGCGGCGTTTCCGCACCTGGCTGCAGGACCTTCGCCTTGGTATACCGGGAAATGTCTCCGGTGATCTTCAGCGTACCATATGCGCCCCAGCCCTTGGCATGGACAACGCGCTCCGGAATGCGTTCGCGGTTCTGATGCGCCAGCTTTTCCAGCAGCTGATAATCGTCCAGGAGAACAGGACCGCGCTCACCGGCAGTTCTCGAATTCTGATTGTCGGATATTGGTGCACCGGCAGTTGTCGTCAATGTCGGACGGTCAGCCATTGGGCTTCTCCCCTTTGATCTCGCAGTTGGACTAGTTTGCAATCGCGGGCGCATCGCACCGTGATTTGGATCGCACCATAGAACCATTCCAATCATAGTTTCCAATTGTTTTTAGAATGATTATTGATAGGATAACCTTATCATGTTTTCCGTTCGTCAGATGCGCTACTTCGACATTCTCGCCAACACGCTGCACTTTCGCAAAGCTGCGGAAATGGCGCGAATATCCCAGCCGGCGCTTTCAGCCCAGATCGCAGAAATGGAACTGCTTCTTGGTGCGCCGCTGTTTGAGCGCACAAGGCGTACCGTTGTGCTAACGGACATGGGCCGCCGGCTTCTGCCGCGCATACGCAGCATCCTCGATGAAATTCGCTCGCTCGAAGAACTAGCCGGACAAAGGCGCGGCATCTTGCGGGGCCGTCTGCGGCTCGGCATCATTCCGACAATCGCTCCTTACCTGCTGCCGCTGTTGGTGCCGGATCTTCGCGAGACATATCCCGACCTCACCATCGAACTGCGCGAGGCGGTCACCTCCAAGCTCGTCGAGGATTTGCGGCTTGGCGATCTGGACGCCATCGTCGCCGCCCTGCCAGTCGAGGGAGAAGGCACTGTCGCAAGGCCGCTGTTTCGCGACCGTTTTCTGATCGCAACCTCAACCAATGATATCGACGTTCTCACTTCGCCCATGACGCAGGAGGACGTCGCGCTGCAGAGGCTGCTGCTGCTGGAAGAAGGTCACTGCCTGCGCGAACAGGCGCTGGCGGTGTGCAGCAATGTGAAGCAACGGCAATTGGTCAACTATGGTGCGACCAGCATGACGACGCTGCTGCAAATGGTCAGCCATGGCATGGGACTGACGCTGATCCCGGAGATCGCCGTACGCACCGAAGCAAGCCGCAACAATGTCCGCATCGTCGCCTTTGCGGACCCGGAACCATCACGTGAGATCGGGCTGATCTGGCGAAAGCAGAGCGAACGGCGCGATGACTTCGAGGCGCTGGCTGTTACCATCGTCGATTGCAGCCGCCGCTTGATGATGTCTGCCAGCGAAATGAACGATCTCGCAGCTTAGGTCGCGTTCTGGGCCGTCTAAACGACAGGCGGAACAGCGAGGTGGAGGGCAAGCATCACCCACAACGCCCCGTTGAGGATGAAGCTCAGGACGAAAATCGGCTGACGTAAGGCAAGCCGGTTGGACGTGAGGTGTACGAACGTATGGATTGCACGCGTTGCCACAAAACACCATGCAATGACGACAGCGAGCAAAGTGGCGCCATTGACGGCATAGAGCGCCAGGCAGACCACGAAGAAGAGCATGGGCAATTCGTAGAGATTAGTCAGATTGCGGACGGTCGCCACGCTGACCTCCGGCTCCTTCAGGGGGAGCTTGAAATCTCGCGCACTCGCCTGACCAGTGAGGACTGCCTGCCTGCGGCGAAGGAAAAGGACGGCGTAAACACAATAGATCAGGAAAGTGAGCGCGATCATTGGCCAGAAAATTGCGGTCTGTGACATGCGGTGCTCCGTTGGTTGATCTATGCGTTCATTTCAGGGACGCGCATCGAACGCAAGCCCGGGACCTGCCTGAAATTCGATGCCAGATGATCAATGAAAGCCCGGACCTTGCGCGGCAGGAACCGAGCGCTGGCATAAACCACGTGGATATCCATCGGCGCATAGCTGTATTGCGGCAAAATCCGCACCAGCCTGCCTGAATCGAGCATTGATTGCACAAGCGGCGCCTGTACCCCGCCGATACCCAGACCGGCGCACAGGACTTCATTGAGGACGAAAGCATTGTTGGCAAGGAAGGTAGAGCGGACAATCGCCGTCACCGGGCCACGAGGGCCAATCAACGGGACCGATTCGCCCTGCGGCGACCATGAGAACCTGACATAGCGGTGACGAATCAAATCGTCTGGTGTTTCGGGTTGGCCATGGTCGGCGATGTAAGCTGGCGAGGCCACGAGAATTCGCTCGAACGTTGCGACCTTTCGGGCAATCAGATCAGAGGATTTCAGGTCTCCCAGCCTAACTGCAACATCGACGCCCTCCGCTATCAGATCAGCCAGCCGATCGTCGAGGACAAGCTCGATCGTCAAGTCCGGATGCAGGCGCTGAAAAGCGATGATAATGGGGGCGAGGTGCATCTGACCGAAGCCAACAGGGCCATGGACCCGCAGATTGCCTTGCAATGCCGATGACCGCGCATTGGCACTCTCTTCCGCTTCGTCCACTGCCTGCAGGATCTGGCGTGCGTGCTGATAGTATGACTCGCCGCCTTCCGTAAGCGCGAGCCGGCGCGTCGACCGGTGCAACAGTCGCACATCCAGGTGCTTCTCAAGTGCCGCTATTTGCTGACTCACCGCTGGCTGCGTCAAACCCAGCGCACGTGCGGCAGCGGACAGTGTCCCTAGTTCCGCAACGCGAACAAAGGTCTTCATAGCCCCGAATCGATCCATGGCATCCTCAAAGTTTGACTTATGAATGCTATCACTTCTTGTGCAGTACGCAAACTTTTCCGCATGTTTCATACTCCGTTGGAAATCGAACTGGAGTAACGAACATGACCAAAAAGGCAGTAATTGTCGGTGCCAACGGGATCATCGGCAGCAATTTGACGGCCCATCTCGCGGCACTGGATTGGGAGGTGGTTGGCCTGTCACGGAGCGGTGGAAATACGAGCGGCAATGTCAGCCACATTGCGGTCGACTTGCTTGATGCGACCGAGGCCAAAGCGAAGCTCGCGCACCTGACCGACGTGACGCACATCTTTTATGCGGCGTATCAGGACCGGCCCAGCTGGGCTGAGCTCGTGCCGCCAAATCTCGCCATGCTAGTGAACGTGGTGAACGCAATCGAGCCGGTTGCGCCACGTCTGGAGCACATCAGCCTGATGCAGGGTTACAAGGTGTATGGCGCTCATCTCGGCCCGTTCAAGACACCGGCACGCGAATCTGACGCCAACCACATGCCGCCGGAATTCAACATCGACCAGCAGGATTTTCTGGAAGCGCTACAGAAAGGAAAGCGCTGGACATGGTCGGCGCTGCGACCTTCGGTCGTGATCGGCTTCGCGCTCGGCAACCCCATGAACCTTGCTTCGGTCATCGCCGTCTATGCCTCGATGTCAAAGGAGCTCGGTATTCCGCTGCGGTTTCCGGGCAAGCCCGGCGCCTATGACAGCTTGCTGGAGATGACGGATGCAGGCCTTTTGGCACGTGCGACCGTTTTCATCGCGACAAACCCACGATGCGGCAATCAGGCGTTCAACATCAACAATGGCGACCTCTTCCGCTGGAGCGAGATGTGGCCGAAGATTGCGCGGTTTTTCGACCTGGAGGTGGCGCCGCCTCTGCCAATGTCATTGAATGTAATCATGGCCGACAAGGAAGATTTGTGGAAACAAATGATCGAGAAGCATGACCTCGCCAAAACACCGTACAACGATGTGTCGTCCTGGAGTTTCGGCGACGCGGTCTTTGGCTGGGATTATGACTTCTTTGCCGACGGCACGAAGCTGCGCCGCGCCGGATTTCACGACTATGTCGATACAGAAGAAATGTTCATGCGCGTGTTCAGCGACCTTCGTGAAAGAGGGATCATCCCGTGACAATAGATCACTCGGTGAATGGCTCGCCCTGACGACGCACCTTATCAGCATTCAGAAAGAACTCGTCGAGCTGAGGCGGCGGGACACTGGTTCCGGCCAGCATGGCATGGGCCTGCCCACGATGGTGGATCTGATGCACGAACAGGTGCGAGAGCAGGAGATAGACCGGCTCTTGTGAACTATCGCCGTTGCCCCAGCTGATCGACACGATGCGATCGAGATCTTCGGGTTGGAAATCGTCACACAGCCCGATAAGACTATTATCGAACTCTATCTGCGCACGTTTGAGGTCCGGTGCTCTGGGATAGGGAACATCGCCGATGAGGTCGATATTGCTGCGCCCTTTGCCGATCATATCCGCCATATACATATGGTCGACGATGAGATTGTGATTGAGCGTCAGCTGGATGGACGGAAAGAAGCTGGTACGCTCTTGAGCAAATTCTTCGTCAGTGAGCTGTTCACAGGCACTCAATAGCCGGTAATTCGACCAGGCGCTGTTACGCGCCATGGCCGAAAAATGTTCGCGAAGGGCGGTATCAGACATCGCCCTTCACCGTGGGATCAGTTGCCGCCGGGGTAGTTGGGACTTTCGCGGGTGATCGTGACATCATGGGTGTGGCTTTCGCGCAGACCTGCATTGGTGATGCGAACGAATGTAGCCTTTTCGCGGAATTCTTCCAGATTTTTTGCACCAACGTAACCCATCGATGCTCTGAGGCCGCCTGCAAGCTGATGCAGAACGCCTGAGACCGGGCCTTTATAGGCGACCTGACCTTCGATGCCCTCTGGCACGAGCTTCAGTTCGTCGCGCACTTCAGCCTGGAAATAGCGGTCAGCCGAGCCCCGCGCCATTGCCCCAACCGATCCCATGCCGCGATAGGCCTTGAAGGAACGTCCCTGGTACAGGTAGACCTCGCCAGGGCTCTCCTCCGTACCGGCGAGCGCAGAACCTGCCATGGCAGCGGAAGCGCCGGCGGCAAGCGCCTTGGCGAAATCGCCGGAATACTTGATCCCGCCATCGGCGATGACCGGTACGTTGGACTTGTGTGCTGCTTCGACGGCCGACATGATCGCCGAAAGCTGCGGCACGCCAACACCGGCGACGATGCGCGTGGTGCAGATCGATCCCGGTCCGATACCGACCTTGACCGCATCGGCGCCCGCATCGATCAGCGCCTGCGTACCTGCGGCAGTGGCGACATTGCCGGCGATGATGCGCACCGCATTCGACATCTTCTTGGCCCGGGTGACGGCGTCGAGAACGCGCTGCGAATGGCCATGCGCAGTATCGATGACGAGGACGTCGACACCGGCAGCAATCAGCCGCTCGGCGCGCTCGAAACCATCTTCGCCGACACTCGATGCCGCAGCAACGCGGAGCCGCCCTTGCGAATCCTTGGCTGCGTTTGGATTGAGCTGCGACTTTTCCATGTCCTTGACCGTGATCAGGCCAACGCAATAGCCCTTGTCATCTACGACCAGCAGTTTTTCGATGCGGTGCTGATGCAAGAGCCGCTTTGCCTCTTCGTGCTGAACGTTGTTTTCCCGCACCGTAATGAGATTTTCGCGCGTCATAAGTTCGTAGATCTTCTGCGCAGGATCGGAGGCAAACCTTACATCGCGGTTGGTGAGGATACCGACGAGGCGGCCCGGTTTGCGGCTGCCCTCACCCGAATTTTCAACCACCGGAATGCCGGAGATACCATGCGCCCGCATCAGCGCCTGCGCGTCGGCAAGCGTTGCGTCGGGTCCGATGGTAACAGGATTGACGACCATGCCGGATTCGAACTTCTTGACCTGCCGGACTTCCTCGGCCTGCAACTCGGGGGCGAGATTGCGATGGATGACGCCCATGCCACCGGCCTGCGCCATGGCAATGGCGAGGCGCGACTCAGTGACCGTGTCCATAGCCGCCGAAAGCAGGGGCAGGTTCAGCTCGATATCGGGAGCGATGCGGGTGCGGATGTCCGTCTGGCCCGGCATGACCTCGGAATGACCGGGCTGGAGCAGGACATCATCAAATGTCAGTGCCAGCGCGCCTGTCGCGGATTCAACGATTTTTGCCATGACCAATTTCCTTGCAATCTCGGTAATACGACTAAAGGGCGCCACTGTGGTGGAGCGCCGATCAAGTTCTGTTCAAGTGAATTGGCACGGGCTGGTAACACGAATATGTCGCTTTGAAAAGCTCAAAACGCAATTACTGGCGTTGTAACCGCAACGCTAGCGCATAATGTTGTGCCTACCTCACGGATCCACCGGTCAGGTCAAACATCGAACTGATAGGTGACCGGAACGAACCGATAGCCAACTTCCTGTTTTTCTACAAAGCCGACCCCGGGGAACGGCATATGGTAGCCAATGAACGGCACCTTGTCCGCCGCAATCATGTCGAAGACCTTCTTGCGCGTCGCCGCGCCCATAGCCTTGTCTGTATCAAAAGCGACTTCCCAGTCCGGCCTCTGCAATGATGCGACGTAATGATTGGCCGTATCAGCTGTCAGAACAAGGCGCTTGCCTGCTGATTCTACATGGAAAATCATGTGCCCCGGCGTGTGGCCGTAGGCCGCCTCGCTGGTGATTCCGGGAACCACGGCGTCGCCAGCCTTGATGAACGTGAACTTCTCGGCAAGCGGCTTGACCTTGGCATTGACGGCTTTGGCATTGCCCTCGGCCGACGTGCCTGTTCGGGCAGTGTCAGTCCAGAGATCATACTCGATCTGGCCACCGACATAGCGGGCGTTCGGGAAGCCAGGCGTCTCCCCATTTATCAGGCCGCCGATATGATCGCCGTGCATATGCGTGATGACGACAAGTGTGACCTGGTCCGGTGTGTAGCCGGCTCCCTTCATATTGGCTTCAAGCTGGCCAAGGCCATTCTGGCGGCCACCTTCACCAAAGCCCGTATCGACAAGCACCAGATCAGAGCCGGTATTGATCAGAACCGGAGTGAAGCCATTGACTATTTTCGTTTCGGGCAGGAAATTTGCGCGCATCAATTCGGCGACAGCCTCCTGACTTTGATTGGCGCCGAACGTCGGAAAAGGACCGTCGCCGGGTCGAAGCCCGTCGAGGAGGGTCGTGATCTCGAAATCGCCCAGCTTGAACCGCTTGAACCCGGGAGACTTTACATCGGATTGGGGAACGGCTGCTTGCGCATCGCCGGAAATGACCTGGGACATGGCCAATCCGCCAGCCATGGCGCTTGACGCTAGAAAGAGGTTGCGACGGGAAATCTCGTATGCAGACATGGGATCATCTCCTGGAGGCATTTGAGTTAGGCAACAGGCGCCGCGGCAACATCGGCAGCTGTTGCTCCGTTCCTGCTGAATAGCCCAAAAATGACCTTGGCTGGATCACTTCTGATTGATCGCCGCTTGAGCGCACCTGTCGCGAGTGGTATCGGACACGCATCATGGCGAACCGAGTCCCCCTCCCCACGATTTGCCGCCTGCTTTCTCATATTCTTGAGAACTGGAATTCAGCTTGAACCGTGTCGTTCCCCTTGTCCTTGCCGTCGCCCTGTTCATGGAGAATATGGATTCGACCGTCATCGCAACATCGTTACCGGCCATCGCCGCCGATATCGGCACCAGCCCGATCGCGCTGAAGCTCGCGTTGACGGCCTACCTCGTATCGCTGGCGGTCTTCATACCCGTCAGCGGCTGGATGGCCGACAGGTTTGGCGCAAAGAATGTGTTTCGCGCCGCCATTGTCGTCTTCGTTCTCGGATCGATAGCCTGCGCCGTTTCTGGCTCGCTGCTCGCCTTCGTGGTAGCGCGCTTTCTACAAGGTATTGGCGGTGCGATGATGACGCCCGTTGGCCGCCTCGTGCTGGTGCGTTCGACGCCTCGCAACGAACTTGTGGGAGCGATGGCATGGCTGACCATGCCTGCACTCATCGGGCCACTCATCGGCCCGCCGGTCGGAGGTTTTCTGACGACCTATTTCAGCTGGCACTGGATATTTCTGATCAATGTTCCGATCGGCATCATCGGCATCATCGTCGCCACGCGCTATCTACCGTCCATCGAGACGCTGGTGCAGCGTCCCCTCGACGTTCCGGGCTTCTTTTTGAGCGGTATTGCTGCTTCGGGCATCGTCTTTGGCCTGTCGGTCGTCAGCCTGCCAGCCCTGCCGACATGGGTGGGATTGGCGACGCTCGCTACTGGGATCGTCTCTGCGGCACTTTATCTTTTCCATGCTCGCAGAACCGCCGAGCCGCTGCTCGCACTCAATCTCCTGGACAATCAAATCTTCCGGGCGGCAATCGTTGGCGGCAGCCTTTTTCGGATCGGGGTCGGCGCCATACCCTTCCTCCTGCCGCTGATGTTTCAGATCGGCTTCGGACTGACGCCCTTCCAATCCGGAATGATCACATTCGTGTCGGCGCTGGGAGCGATGAGCATGAAGCTCGTCACCAAGTGGTTTTACCGAAAAACCGGCTTCCGCAACTCGCTGATGTATGGCTCGTTCGTCGCCGCCATATTCGTTGCCATCAACGGGTTTTTCACGCCGGAGACGCCTTACTGGATAATGATCCTGCTGCTTCTTGCGGGCGGGTTTTTCCGTTCACTGTTCTTTACGGGGACGAATGCTCTCGCCTATGCGGATATTCCGAATGAACAGACGAGCCAGGCAACGCCGATCAGTTCCGTTGCCCAGCAGATTTCCATAGCGCTAGGCGTCGCCGTCGCGGGCGGTCTCCTCGAAGTTACGACCAAGATTCACGGCGGGCCGCTACAGCTCTCTGATTTCCACATCGCCTTCTTTGTCGTGGCGGCGATATCGGGACTGGCATGCCTGTCGTTCCGAACGTTGGGCCCGGACGCGGGTTCGGAAGTATCGGGGCACCGGCCGCTGATGAAAGCGGCGACACCCGCGGAATAGACTCCATATGCCGCGCGCCAATATGGCTGCGCTTGCTTATGTACTTTGCATCGATATGCCAGACGGAGCGATGATCTAACATGACGGACGAAGACCATTTGCCGAATGTGCCCGACAGCGGAGGCGCCTTCAACAGCGCCCATGCGCGAACTTACGCTGAGGGCCCACCGAGACAAGTACCAGGCTTTGCTGGCCTTCACCGCATGTCCTCTATGCTGCTCGCGGAGCGTGTCCCGTTGCAAGGAAGCCTTCTCGTTCTGGGCGCAGGGGGCGGGTTGGAATTGAAGTCTTTTGCCGACGATCATGCCGGTTGGACGTTTGACGGCGTCGACCCTTCGGCCGATATGCTTCGGGTAGCTGAACAGAATGTGGAGCTGCACTCTGCGCGTGTGCGCCTCCACGAGGGTTTCATCGATTCAGCACCAATGGGACCGTTCGACGGCGCTGCCTGCCTGTTGACGCTGCACTTCGTTCCACGCGAGCAACGCCTCGATACGCTCTGTCAGATCCAACGCCGTCTGGCACCGGGTGCACCATTTGTCGTCGCTCACATCAGCTTTCCGCAAACGGAGCCGGAGCGGTCACTTTGGATTGCCCGTCACGTCGCATTCGCTGGAATCAACCCCGCCAACGAGGAAAGGGCCAAGCGGGCCATCGCTACCAAGCTGACGATTCTGTCGCCTGAAGAAGACGAGGCTTTGCTGCGCGGAGCAGGTTTCTCAAACGTCAGCCTGTTCTATGCCGGCCTCAGTTTCAGGGGTTGGGTGGCATACGCATAATTGTTCTAGTTGCATCGCCGGACCCTCGATTTCGTATTGTCTACGGCCAAACTACAGACCGCGATGATCTTCATCTGGTTGATCCCGATCGTCCGGCAACCCCTTGAAGTCCCTTGCCAGCAAGTAGAGCTCGACCGATTCTGCACGGGACGCCGGAGGCTTGACGTGATGGACGGATTTGAAGTGCTTCTTGAGGAGTGTGAGCACTTCATTCTCGGTTCCGCCCTGGAACGTCTTCGTCAGGAAGTGCCCGCCGGGGCGCAGCACCGAAACCGCAAAGTCGGCGGCTACTTCGCATAAGTGCGTGGTGCGGATATGGTCGGTGCGCCGGTGGCCGGTCGTGGGTGCGGCCATGTCGGACAGGACGATGTCCGGTTGGCCGCCCAGCGCTTCCATGAGCCTGTCCGGTGCGGCGTCATCGAGAAAATCCATCTCGAGCAAGGTAACGCCCGGCAGTGGATCTATGTGGAGATAGTCAATGCCGACGACCGTCGGCACGTCTTGCGGAGAACCGACGATCGACGCCGCAATCTGGCTCCAGCCACCGGGAGCCGCACCAAGGTCGATGATGCGCTGTCCTTTTTTCAGGATCTTGTAGCGATCATTGATCTCGATCAGCTTGTAAGCTGCGCGCGAACGATAGCCATCCGCCTTCGAGCGTTGCACATAGGGATCGTTGATGTGACGCTCCAGCCAGCGGCGCGACGATTCCTTGATCGTGCCCGCCTTCTTCTTGATCTTGGTGTGCAGTCCGCGCGTGCCTGTGCCGCCTCGTCCCCCTGTCGTTGTCTTAGCCATAAGGGCCCCTATTCCCGGGTCATGCGGTTGCACGCAACCAGCGATTGCGCCACGCGCCATCACGCGACATGAGTTCAGTCAAAATACCTTCGCGCAGGCCCCGGTCCGCCACCCGCAGTTTCTGGCTGGGCCACACATTGCGGATCGCGTCGAGAATGGCACAACCGGCAAGTACGAGATCGGCCCGGTCAGCACCGATGCAGGGATTGGCGACGCGTTCATCGAAGCTCCACGACAAGAGCTTGCTGGTCATTTCCGTGACATCATCATTCTGCATCCAGATACCATCGATGCGCCGACGGTCATAGCGCTCAAGGCCGAGGTGAATGCCCGCGAGAGTGGTGACAGTGCCGGATGTTCCGAGCAGATGAAAGTTCTGGCTCTTGACGAGATCTCCGAGCTTGTGGCGCTCGGAGAACTCCTCGATCAATCCCGCAACATGATCGACCATGACCGCGAAATTGTCGGAGGTCACGTCCCGCCCGCCGAAACGCTCGGCCAAGGTGACGACGCCAACGGGAAGGGACGTCCAGGCGATAATGTGCTCGGCAAGACGCGGCGAGCGGCGTTCGGAAACATCAATCAGCGCGATCTCCGAGGATCCGCCGCCAATATCGAACAGAACGACCGCGTCAGTCTCCCGCTCGACCAGCGTTCCGCAGCCCGATACCGCCAACCGGGCTTCGGTCTGCCGGTTGATGATCTCGAGTTCGAGGCCGGTTTCGCGCTTGACCCGGTCCAGAAACTCTTCGCCGTTCGAAGCCTGGCGGCAAGCTTCGGTGGCGATAAGCCGCGCCCGGCGGACGTCGTGACTGTCAAGCTTGTCCCGGCAAATCTTGAGAGCTTCAACAGCTCGGTCCATGGCGTTGTCGTTCAAACGCCCGGTGGCGCCAAGCCCTTCGCCAAGACGAACTATGCGGGAAAAGGCATCGATAACGCGAAATTGCCCCGGTCGCGTCGGAGAGGCTACGAGAAGGCGGCAATTGTTGGTACCAAGGTCCAGCGCTGCATAGAGGGGCGCCCCCGCATATCTGGATTGAACACGCTGGACTTCCCGCGCCGGCGCAGGCTGGCTTGGTTGCACGGCTACGGTTGGGGATGCCGCAGTGGCAACTTTGACGCTGGACCGGCCGCGGCGGCGAAAGCGGTTGGGCCGCCGCTTCTTGCCTGTCCTGGCTGGAACGACTGTCGAAGCGTCTGCCGCGCCAGGCTGAACTTGCGCTACAACAGGTTCATCCGGCGAAACAGGTGTCTGTTTCGACTTCCCGCGCTTTCTGCGGCGCGCACGTTTCTTGTGGTTCTTGTCGAAGCGTCCTTCGCGGGAATCGGACGGATTTTCCTGCCTGTTCTGGGCAGGGTTGCCGTGGGGCCCGGTTCCTTCCTTGGCGAGACTTCCGGTGCCGTTGAGCACCTCGCCATCACCAGACGCCCCTCCATTCGACGCGGCGAGCGCATCTCTCTCGGGGTCTTTCAAATTCTTATCCTTCAAGCGCCGCGCGAACCACAAGGACGCAAGCAGGACGCTTTTCAATTAACGTTGGATATAATGTAACATCATTTGCCGATTATCCAAGAGACCATTTGACTTCTATCCGGAGGGCAGTCCAACCGGCGCTCCTATATCAACGAGCGCGAGCTATCCGGTATACTTCCTCAAGTTGCGAAGGTGTATCCTCAACGGCGTCCCAGCCTGTTTCCCGGAGCTTGGCCGAACTTGCCACGAGATCTTCATTCAACTTCTCCCAGCGTTCGCCCTGCCGTGTCACGCGAGCCGCGAGGTTAAGCAACCAAGGCGGGCAGGAAAAAATCCCGGGACTACGACCCAGCCCGCGTCGCATGGCGCAAAGTATCTGCGGAACCGTAACCGGCAGCTTGTCGGAAACGATGAAAGTGCCCGCATCGGTTGTGGGTTCGTTGAGGCAGTGAATAATTGCCCTGCATAGCGCAGAACGATCGACCAGGGACCGGCGTCCCGACAGCGCCCCCAGAGGCAAAGGCAGTGGTAGTGCTGCAAGCTTCAGGAGCATGGCAAGATTGCCCTTGGCACCCGCTCCATAAACGAGAACAGGCCGCAGGATCGTATAATTGCCCTTTGGCATCGCGGTCGCGATCTCGGCCTCGGCAGCCAGTTTGGCCTGCCCGTAATCGTTCGACGGCGCCGGCAGGTCGGTTTCTTTGACGATACCTTTGTGAGCGCTCGCACACTGCGCGCGAATCGATGAGACAAAGATAAACTTGCCGGAAATTACCTTGTGGGCGGCTTTCGCAAGTTTCGCAGCCAAAACGCAGTTGACTGCCCGGTAGGCATCAGCGGCGCCGGAAAGCTGGGTATGCGCAATTGCCGCGAGGTGCACGACATGCTCGACGTCCTCGAGCAAATGTCGAAACATTTCATCGGGATCTCCGGGCGAAAGCAATTGCCTGCTTTGCCCATTCGAGCCATCAGCGGAACGTGTGGCGCTAATCACTCGATATCCGGACGCTTCCAGCTGGCTAACCAGTTCCACGCCGATGAAACCTGAGGCTCCTGTTACAAGGACCACGCTCCCCGTCATTTCTACCCTTCCAAGCGTCGCAACAGGACGTTTTCATATTATTGCGCTTAACGGAATTAGATCGAAAGGGCTAGCCGCCGCCAATAGGGGCCCACGACGTGATTGTGGTAACCTCAGAGGTACAAAGGATATCGTGATCTTTTGCTCCCTGCTTCTCACACATGTTCTCGTTGATAATTCGCGCCCAAGTTGTATTAAAGCGCCTGCACAATCTTGAGTCGTCTCCTATGTCCGAGAATGATCGTCAGCCAGTAAAATTCGTTGGTGTCTTGCTACTCGCCGCTATTCTATTGGCGTTTCTTGTTCTTGTCTGGCTGATCGGCGCCGCATTCGCAGGGTCAGGCGTTCCGAGTGGAAACCTGGTGGAACGAATGATTTACACCAGCGTTTTGGTGGGCTGACAGCGTTGTCCGTCAGCGGAGGCTTGGCACCGGCTTAGCTTTTGCCCTCCCCGGGGCGGTGCCAAGCCTCACCTTCAGAGGAGTAACATGGAGGTTTCGATGAACTCGCGCGTTGCCAGCTTCTGGATGAACTTTGCAATGTTCGCCACATTCATAACGCTTCTGCTTCTCCTAAATCCCTGACGATTCTTCGGCCAAATTTGGCTAGACCGACCACGCCACCCTGGCGCAGAACTGCTGCGCAGAGATGGCAAACGGGATTTGATTCAAAGAGGCGCTGCCGGAGCAGCGCCTTTTTTTCAGATCAGGCGGTTTTGTTCGATGAGCTGGCGTGTGCGCCGCAACTTCCCGTCGCTGTCCAACACCTCGCGCCGAGGAGGCTTCCTCGCCGGAGGTATCGTTATTTTCACGGGTGTTTCCTGAGATGAGGCGACCGGTTTCTTGATCTTCTTGAGCAAGTTCAAAGCATGGATCAACATCTTCTGGGTCCTCCAATGCCATAAAGCCTGTACCGGATCGATGATGCGGTGAGGGTCTTTCGGCTATGTGGCTGATGTCGATAATTCTAGCATAAATCCGCCCCTTCCGATAGGTATCCAGGGAGCCGCAATTAAACCGCAAATGACAGTGAACACTGTTGCTCGTCTTTTGGCCAGGCTTGGCACTTCGCGGCGTCAGAGGTTCTCGACCCGCCAATCTCACTCCAAATTGTCGAAGCACGCCCACTCGTATCAAGCCGCAGGAGAGTACCATGGCCAAAGGTCAGCAGCGCAGCAATCGCGAAGTACGCAAACCCAAGAAGGAGAAGGTCGCTCCCAAAGCCGATGTTCCCTTCAGCTCCATGATCAAGAAGGCGGAAAGTGCGGCGCCGAAAGCGAAATCCAAGGCCTGACTTTTCCCTATAGCCCAGCCGCGATAGGCAGACCGGAGACGTTGGAACGCAGATGGGATGACCATCTGCCACAGAACCGGTTTTGCCCAGCGTCTGCTCGCACAACATCGGAACAAGGCCCGCACAATGACGGACCGGGCCAATTACAAGTACCATCGCGAATGTGAACAAAACAGGAACAAATTCCTTTCCATATATGCACGGTTGTGGCAATCTTCGTGAAAAAGGAGATTCTGATGAACGCCATATCCAGACAACCGGACGACGAAATTGAAGAGGCTCTTGCCTATCACCAGGGCGATGCACGCGCCACAATTGCGGCCCTACTGGCGGAGCGGGATTTCCTTTTGCGTGAGATAGAATATGCCTCTCTGGCCATGTCCTACGGCTTCGCCCGGGGTTGGAAGCCTGGAACAGGCTCGGCACGCCAAAGCACTGCACGATAGACTTGAGGGACTTCACGTGCGATGGTTGCATATCCAATAATGCGAGATGCGATGAAACATAGTCCGAAACAGATGCCTGAAGTTGGCGTACACCCAAAACGGGTCCTGAGCCCTTCAGAGCAGAAAAGTCTGGCAACCACTGCTGCCGCTTCAGCAATCATCAATGATGAAACACATAAGTGGGAAAGCAAGACGGCGCGCCTCAAGGCATTACGGCTTGCCAAGGAAGCTGAAGAGCAGGCTGAGATCGCTGCACGTCCACCGGCTGCTCCCAAAGCAAAGAAAACCACCCGGGCCGCTGCCAAGGCCAAGTAGCAGCAGCGCAGACACCTGACGTCTTCCGATCATGCGTCCTAAGGCGTACCGGCTGCGCGCCAGTGCCTGCCGGCGAAAATATTTCCAAATAAAAAGAGCCCGAAAAGACTGGAGAATAGACTTTAGTCGATCGATCCGAAATTATTTCTGGGGTCTTGGCATTGACGAAACAGGCACTTGGCACTATGTATGCCCTATCGGTATTTGGTAGTTAGTAATAAGTTTTATTGCGCCACAGGCGCTCTGAAAGATCCTTCTTCAAAAATCGAGCTAAAAACTGCATGGCGCGTCGTGCCCTGTATTAAAATATTTCCATTGAAAGGGTTCATCATGAGCACTGGAACAGTAAAGTGGTTCAATTCCACAAAGGGCTTCGGCTTCATTCAACCAGATGACGGTTCAGCAGACGTATTCGTACACATCTCTGCCGTTGAGCGCGCTGGCATGCGCAGCCTCAATGACGGTCAGAAGATCAGCTTCGAATTGGTCCGTGACAACAAGTCCGGCAAGATGACTGCTGATCAGCTTCAGGCTGGCTGATAAATAATTCGTCTTTCGCGGTCTTTGACCACGGATGTACTGGCACTGATAGCAAAGATGAATTTGAGAAAGGTCGGGTTTTCCCGGCCTTTTATTTTGCCCGGACTTTACTTCGGTGCCGCAAAGCAAGACATTTCGGCGCATGGAACAGAAATGACTGGAAAGAAGCAATTCCGCGTCAGTAGAGTGCGGGTCATGAGCCCTTCCAAGGGTCTTGTGTGAAGGAGCCTCCCGGTTATGAAAGTACTCGTCCTTGGCAGCGGCGTCGTCGGCGTCACATCGGCGTGGTATCTGGCGCAGGCCGGCCACGAGGTTACAGTCATCGACCGCCAGCCCGGACCTGCGCGGGAGACGAGCTTCGCCAATGCCGGGGAAATCTCGCCAGGCTATTCCTCGCCGTGGGCAGGGCCAGGCGTGCCGCTGAAGGCCATCAAATGGATGCTGATGCATTTCGGCCCGCTTGTCGTCCGGCCGAAGTTCGATCCCTACATGGCGCTTTGGCTCGCCAAGATGCTGCGCAATTGCACCTCCATGCGTTATGCCCGCAACAAGGCGCGAATGGTCCCGATCGCGGAATACAGCCGGGATTCCCTCAAGGCGCTGCGCTCCGAGGTCAGCATCTCATATGATGAACGGACGCAGGGAACCCTGCAGCTCTTCCGCACGCAGAAACAACTTGAGGGAAGCGCCGGGGATATCGAGGTCCTCAAAAACTTCGGTGTTCCCTATGAACTGCTCGATCCAGCTGGATGCATCGCGGCTGAGCCGGCCTTGGCCAATGTCAAAGGCAAGTTTACAGGAGGTTTGCGGCTTCCAAACGATGAAACCGGCGACTGCCAGATGTTCACCGAAAAGCTTGCCGCGCTTTGTGTCGACGCCGGTGTCACGTTCCGGTTCAACACGACGATCACGTCGATCAATACCAGCGTGAGCCGTATCGCCAGCGTATCGACCGAGACAGAAGAACTGACAGCCGACGCCTATTTGGTGGCTTTCGGCAGCTATTCGCCCTTTCTCTTGCGCCGCATCGGAGTGTACATCCCTGTATACCCGGTGAAGGGCTACTCGATCACCGTGCCGATCACCAACGAAGATGCCGCTCCGGTTTCAACTGTCATGGATGAGACCTACAAGGTTGCGATCACGCGCCTCGGCGATCGCATACGCGCCGGCGGCACCGCTGAAATCTCCGGTTATGATCTCACCCTGCGCGAGAAGCGTCAGGCAACCCTCATGCACTCGGTCGGCGACCTGTTCCCGAAGGGCGGAGATCTGAGCGAAGCAAGCTTCTGGACGGGCCTGCGGCCCATGACGCCCGACGGTCCCCCGATCATAGGCGGCGGCACGAAATATTCGAACCTATACCTCAACACGGGCCATGGAACCCTCGGTTGGACAATGGCATGTGGATCGGGCCGTGTTCTGGCCGATCTAATCTCCGGAAAATTACCGGACGTGGACCCCCAGCCGCTCAACATCAGCCGGTATGACTGACGTCACCCTATCGAACTCCGAGTTCGACTAAGCTATTAGAAACATTACGAAATATTTCGATTTCCATTCAGTTCTCGTTCACCTCGACAGGCATAGAACCGGGATGTCCCAGGACAACCCGTGGTTTCAGTCAACACCACGCAACTGACGAGGAAACGAAATGAAAAAGATTGCTTTGGCAGCGATTGCCATCTCCCTGCTTGCGACTCCTGCCGCCTTTGCCCAGCAGCAGTATCATAAGGATCGCCATCATGGACACCAGCAAAGGGAAGTCACCGTCAAGAAAAAGATCGTGGTCAAGAAGACCCGCTGGTCGCGTGGGCATGCGATTCCCTACAATTACCGGCGCAATGTCGTACGCGACTATCATCGCTACCATTTGAAGACCCCGCCGCGCGGGTACCAGTGGGTCAGGGCGGACAATGATTACGCATTGATCAGCATTACCTCGGGAATCATCTCGGCGCTCGTTCACGCGCGCTGATCGAAGCCGCGATTTAAGGGTGGCGCCGCGTGGCGCCGCCTTTTCAAGCCTCAATCGACGAATACACGGACACTTGCCGCCCGTCCGACAGCATCGATAACAGTCAATGTCGAATAGCCACCGCCGTCAGGCTTCCACTCGTTGGTGCGGCGGCGCGACATGTCTGGCAGCGGCCTTCCATTGGCCAGCCAGCGGAACGGCGCGCGTCCGCCCTGCAGCTTCAGCGCGAGAGGCATGATTTCGCCACCAGCTTTTGCTCCGAGCTCAACGCGGGCGCCTTCCGGCGGATAGACGATCTGCGGAGCGGGTTCGCGGGTGAACGAAGCAGGCAAGCCACTGGAACTGACCGAAAACCGCCGCTGACTGATCGGCAACTGTGCCTGCGCGATCCGGGTTGCGCCCGCTGGGGCAGCTGGCAGAGGCGTGATGGCGATCCCGGATTTTGCGAATCCTTCAAACAGAATGGGTGCAGCCGATCCGTAGCCCGTCAGGCCAGGCACCGCGCCGTTGTCCGGCCGCCCGACCCAGACGCCCAGCACATAATTGCCGTCGAAGCCAATGGACCAGGCATCGCGATATCCATAACTTGTGCCGGTCTTGTAGGCGATGCCACGCTGGCCGGAACCGACCGGCGGCATAACACCCGCCAATATATCGGCAACGGTCCAGGCGGCAACGGGTTCAAGCAGCGGCTCGCCCTCGATGGGGCCGGGCATATCCCGGATCCCGTCGCCGAGTTGCATCGGCCTGCCTCGGTTTCCGAGCCCCGCATAGAGTTGCACGAGGTCCTTCAGCGTAATCCCGACACCGCCAAGGCCGATGGCGAGGCCCGGGGCTTCATTTGGCGGCAACACGGGTCTCACATCAGAACGGCGAAAGCGCACCATCAACCGGCTCGGGCCGACAGCGTCAAGCAGGCGGACGGCCGGGACATTGAGCGACAATTGCAGCGCCTGCCTTACACTGACATCGCCCTGATAGCTCATATCGAAATTGCGCGGCCTGTAGCCGAAGAAATCGGCGGGCCGATCCTCTATGATCGTCTCCTGACTGACCAGCCCATTCTCGAAAGCCAGGCCATAGATAAAAGGTTTGAGAGTTGAACCGGGCGAGCGATTGATCCGCGACATGTCAATCCAGCCTGAGCGGCTTGCATCGAAATAATCGGCGGATCCAACATCCCCGACAATTTCCCCGGTGCGAATGTCGGCCATGACCATGGCGACGGAAACCTTCGGCCCCAGCTTGCCTGCTGCGTTCCTCGCGACTGCTTCAAGTTCCTGCTGGATCGAGCGCCGCAGAGTTGTCAGATGCTGGCTGACCGATGGCTGCCTGCGCCGGGCGGCTTCCGCCAGATGCGCAGCGTGGGCCGGCAGTTGCAGACGGCGCGCCGGGATCGGCGCAAGCGCCGCGCGCTCTGCCTCACCTTCGCCGACAACCTGTTCAACCGCCATCCGGTGCAGCACGCGGCCACGCGCCGCTTCGGCCAGGGCGAGATTGCGGTCTGGCCTTCGTCTTTCGGGCAATTGCGGCAGGGCGACGAGCAGTGCGGACTCCGCCACGGTTAGTCGGCGTGGCTCTTTGCCGAAATAGGCAAGACTTGCAGCACGAACGCCCTCAAGATTACCGCCATAGGGAGCGAGCGACAGATAGAGGTCCAGGATTTCCGCCTTGCCAAGCCTTCGCTCTATTTGCAGGGCGCGAACCAATTGCTGGAACTTCGCGGTGAACGAGCGCCCCTCGCGCGGTTCGATCAGCCTTGCCACCTGCATTGACAGGGTAGATGCGCCCGAGACAACGCGGCCATTGCCGACGAGTTGCAAGGCTGCGCGTGCAAGCGCAAGAGTATCTACGCCCCCATGCCGCAAGAAGCGCTGATCCTCATAGGCGATGAGCATGCGAACGAATTGCGGATCGACATCCTTTGCCTTCGTACCGAGTCGCCAGCGGCCTTCTGACGTCGCAAAAGCCCGGAGCAATTGTCCATTCGCATCGAGAACTTCGGTTGAAACCTCCCTCGCCTTTTCCAGAGGTGGAGGAAAGGCTCCATCGGCCAGGTCCAGGCCAAACGCCAGCAGCGTGGCCAACACCAGATTGGCCGAAATGCCGATGCAAAGTTTACGCGTGGACCACATTATTGTGCTGCGACGACCTCCATGCGACCGGTTGCCGTGCGCGCGGAGAACTGCGGGCGGTACATGTCCTCCACACTGGCTGCAGGATGATCGTAGGTACCCGGTGTCACCGCGCGGACCACATAGGCCAGCGTGATTTCACCATTATTCCCCGTTACCCGATCGAATGCCGCCACGAAGCGATCGCTGCGGAACTCCGTATGCGCGGCCTCCACTTCACCGATCCAGTCGAAGTTGGACAGGCCGGCGCTGTTGACCAGGCCGGGATTATCGATCTCAAACCCGGCAGGCAGGAGATCGGTGATGAGCACGCGTGATGGCCAGCTGTTGGTCTCCGTCACTTTCAGGACAACCACATAGCGCTCGTTTTGTCTGGCTTCGGTGACATTCGCCTCCTTGCCATCAAGCGTGTAGTAGGTGCGCTCGATGTTGAACCCATTGCCGCCTGCAGGAAGGGGCTGCGATGGGGACGCCAGTGTCGTCACCACGGCGGACACGGGTTCAGCGGTAGCATTGGTGATTGTAACCGGCTGGGTCAGCAGCTCATCGCCGGTCAACCGTGCGGCATAGCCACCGCTATGAGCAGCGCCGTTGATATCGAGCTGCAGGTCCTTGTCGCCGTCCTGGACAGAACGGGCTGCAAGCAGCATCCATGCTTGTTCCTGCGTGCTCGTATAGACCTTATGTTCCCATTCGTTGGCAACGATCCTCGACAGTTGCGGGATAATTGGCGGGACCGGCCAGCTCTCGGCGGCAAGCGCCAGCACCGCAGCATCATCGCGGAGCGACGAACCGTAGTCCGAGCGCACGAGACTGACATTGGTCACGGTGGTCGCCTGATGCAGCGCATTGGTGAAGATGCTCTGCGAACGCTGGGAGTCGCCGTAAAGCGACAATGCGGCGGCAAGGTGCGCGCGTGACAAGGGCGTCGGGAACTCGCCAAGCTTCGTGTCGGCATAGTAACGCAGGTCACTGATGGCAGCCTTGCGATTGCGGGCCAGCACGTAGAGCGAGTAGGCGATCTCGTTGCCCTGATCCTTGACATTCACGTCGTAGCTCAAGGAATTCTGCAGGTTTTCAAGCGCCTGTACGAGGGCTTGATCCGGCACATCATACTTCTGCTCGCGGGCGCGCGTGAGGAAATCCGTGACATAGGCGTCAAGCCAGAGGTCACCGGTGCCTGGAGCCCACAGCCCAAAGCTGCCCGAGGAGGCCTGGTAGGACAAGACACGGTAGATTGCCTCCTGCACGCGCTTCTGAACCTCGCCATCTTCAGTAATTCCGGACTGCTTGGCGAGTTCGCTCATATAGAGTAGCGGCAGGGCGCGGCTGGTCGTCTGCTCGGCGCAGCCATAGGGGTAGCGATCGAGCGTCATTAACAAGGCCGGAATATCGAAAGCAGCCGAGCGGGTGACGCTAAGGCTGACTGATGCCCCCTGCAAGACGCTGCCGGCCAGCAACTCACTGTCCACCTTGAGGCTGCCATTGGGTGCAAGATTGATTGGCCTGCGAACGGTCATCGGCAAAGTCGCGGGCCGGACAGGGACATAAAGGGTTTGTTCGAGCGACAGACCCGCGGCATTCGACAGTTTCACCGACACAACACCGTCTCCCGGCTGATTGCCTGTCAGTGGCAGCGTGAGATTAGCCTTGCCGCCGGTAGCCAGAGCGACGGTCTGCGAGGCGCCCGGCTGGTCGACCTTTACCGGAGGGTTGCTCGTGATCTGCACTTGATAATCGCCGGCAGGCGCATCCGTATTCGCGATATCGAGCCGCAGGGCTGCCTTGTCGCCCGGTGCAAGGAATTTTGGAAGGCTGGCTGTGACGACCACCGGATCGCGGATAACCACGTCGGAGGTTGCGTGGCCGACACCCGACTTCGACCATGCGACAGCCATGACCCGCGCAGTTCCGTTGAATTGCGGAATATCGAAGCTGACACTGGCCCTGCCCTCCGCATCCAGCCTGACCGGCCCGGAGAAGAAGGCAATCAGCTTTTCGGTGGGGGGGTTTCCCTGCATCGGCATCTGCGCACCGTCGCCGCCGGTGCGGAGCTTGCCTGTCGCGCCCTGCGAACCATCTATCAGGCGGCCGTAAAGATCGCGTATCTCGAGGCCTAGCTGCCGCTGGCCGAAGTACCAGCCGTCTGGATTTGGCGGTTCATAGCGGGTCAGATTGAGGATACCGACGTCCACTGCCGCAACCGTGACAAAGGCTGTCTCGTCTGCCCCGGCACCAGTGACCTGAAGGGCGATGTTCAGCGGTTTGCGCGGCTCGGTCTTCGCCGGCATATCCATATTCAGCGTCAGTTTGCGATCGCCCGGGTTGACGTTGAGCCATTTGACGCCGATGGCGCGCATCGGCATATGGGTTTCCTGTGCATCGCCCGGCCGGAACAGAGTGGCCGTAACGTAAGCGCCTGCACCCCAATCGGCGGTGACCGGAATCTCGATTTCACCACCTTCCGCGGGGATGCTCGCCCGCTTCGTCACGAGCAAGCTCTCGGCACCAACTGTTACCAGGAGCTCCCCGGCGAATCGCGGCGATACTTTCAGCTTTGCCGTGTCGCCCGGGGCGTAATTATCCCTGTCGAGGGCGATCTGAAGGCCATCCGGCGTTTCGGTGGAGGTGGCCGCGACGTAGTAGCCTGCATCGAACTCGACGCTGGACGCCGGACCGTCGACGGCCGCCGTCTCAACTTCCAGGCGGAACTGGCCCCAGGTGATGGGAACCGAAATCTCGGCACCGTCCGCCGTGGCATTCACGACACCATTTGCGACCTGTTTCGTCGAAAGGATCGGTTCGTATTTCCATGAATTGCCATCGCGATACCATTGGTAGTTGCGCTCGACGCCGACCAGTTTCCACTGAAGCCCCTGCAGGGGCTGTTTCTGACCATTTTCGTCGACGGCGACAACATGGAACTTACCCACGGAGTTTTCAGCGAGAGCACCGGAGAATTCCGGTTTGATGCCGATCATCGGCCCCTGCTGCCTCACCGGCAGCGTCAGGATGCGTTCAACCGCCCGTCCGCCCGCTTCCTGCATGCGCACGACAATATTGGCATTGAGCAACTGCGTCGTTGACGGGACATCCGCCAGCGAGACATCGAACGTCGCTTTACCGGCATCGTCCAGCGGCTGCAAATCCTCAAGCGGAACGCTGGTGCTTTCATTCGCCTCCTCATCGGCAAGGCCGAAGAAATAACCCTTGAACGCTTCGCTTTCATGCGTTGGCTTCAGTGCAACCTCGCCTTCAAGTTCAAGACCGGCCGCGGGCGCGCCATAAAGAAAACGGCCGTCGACCTTGATCGGATTTGGCTTGCCGACTTCGATGAACCTGGCGTCGCTGGTCAGATCGAATTCGACGCGGTCCGGCACGAAGTCTTCGACCAGAAACTGCTTTTCTGCAATCGGCGAGCCCTTCGGATCGGTAAATATCTGCATTGTCCATGTGCCGCGCATCGAGTTGGCCTGCAGCTCCAGGTCGAGCGTGTGGCCGCCAAGGTTGGCGCCGTCGCTGACCATGCGGCGATCTTCGACGCCATCAGGCCGTTTGAACACGAATGTCAGGGGCAGTTTTTCAACCGCGTTTGCGGCGTTGTCCCGGGCGAGCGCGGACGCATGCACCGTTTCACCGGCGCGATAGATGCCGCGTTCGGTCCACGCCAGTATGTCGATGGCGCCCGGCGCGGCGCGGCCCGTAACGCCGCGATCCGAGAGGTCGAAACCGGCGCGCGTCATATCGAGGAAAACGTAGTCCGCATCGCCATTTTTTGCCGTGATGACGGCGGGGGCAGTCGATGCGGTGCCGCGCATCAATCCCGCAGTAAAGGTGGCGCGGCCTTCGGTATCGGTGACGGCAGTACCGAGGATCTCGTTGTTTTTGGCAAGAAGCTGAAGCTCGACGCCGATGAGCGGCTGTGCCGAGGCGAGTGAGCGGGCAAACACATTGAGCCCGTCATTTCCCGCATAGGTGCTGAGCCCGATATCGGAAACCACAAACCACTGGGTAGCCTGCGCGTCCCATTCGTCATTCTTCGCGTCGGGCGACACTGCCGTCAGGACGTAGACGCCGGGCTTGCGCTGCGGCAGGGCTTCATCGACGGGAAAGCTGGTGACAACGTCCCTGTTCAGTTCCGATTGAAGGTCGATGGTTCCCTGCCAGACGAGTTCGCCCGATTCATCCTGCAGGCGCTGGGCACTATATCCATCCATCTGTGTCAGGAACTGGGAACTGGTCAGGAGTGGGGCGATGCCGCGGTCACCGATGCGATAGAGCTTCAGATTGGCGCTTGCCGTATTGACCGACACGATGGGAATACCGCGACGTGCCGTGCTCGGCAGCACGAAACTGTCGCCTGTAAAGCGCACCATGGCCGAGCGGTCCTTGATGTAAATATCCAGGTCGACCTGTGCTTCAAGGGATTCGCCCACCGCCGATGGCAGGCCGGGACGAAGTGCCAGCTTGTATCGCTGGCCGTGATCAAGGCCCTCGACGCAAATCTCGCTGTCCTTGGCCTCCATAGCCTTCGGCGCTGCTCCGTTCAATGTCACGAAGGGTGCGTAATCCGTGCCCGTTTTTACCAGCGGATCGGAGAACTGGACACAAGCGCGCGGACTGGCGCTATCGGCGTCAATGGTGTGATTGGTGACGCGAAATCCCTGCCGCGACCTCAGATCGAGGTAAGCCGCCTCGACCGGCCCGGCCTTTACGAGCGCGAGGCTGGCCTTGTAGGCGTCAAGTGCGGCACGGTAGTTTTCCGAATCTTGCAGCGCCTCGGCCAAAACCGCCAGCGCGTCGGCGCGGCTCTGTACCGTGCGCGTCAACTGATAGCCATTGAGCGCGGCGAGAGCAGCTTGACCCGCCATATAGGTATTCTTGTCGGCGCGATTGGCAGCGCGCGCCGTCTCCAGCCAAAGCGCACCATCGTCGGGAGTAACCGCCAGAGCGCCCTTGAAGGCGTAGAGTGCGGTTTCGATACTTCCCTTGGCGAGTTCGGCACGTCCGGTGGCAATCAGGCCGTCGACGCCTTGCGTCTTCTGCTCGTCGGTCAGGGTCAAACTTGCCTTCACCTGCCGCGCGTCCTGCAGCAATTGGTCCGACACGAACTGCAGCTTCGGCGGGGCGCCGATATCCGGCTCGTCAGCGGTCTCCACGACTTTTCCGGCGATCGAACCCGGAGCCGGTTTAAGCTGGTTGAAATCAGATTTCAGAAAGCACCATTTCACCTTAGGGTTGTAGGTGAAAGCCTTGCAGGAATTGTCGGCGAGACAGACGAGTTCGCATTGATCCTGCGTGACATTTTGCTCCGTCCGCAGGTCGAAACCGAAATAATCGCTATCCTTGGTCGTTGCGACGTCGCGATTCATTTCCGCGGCGCCGGCCGGCGCGGAAAGTGCAAAGAGAGTGAGAAGAATGGCCGAAAACCCGACAATTGCGCGCATAGACATCATGTCCTCCCACCGCTACTCGCATTGAAGTCGGCACTCTTCAAACTTCGGTATAACTTGTCAACAGACATGCGGAGCAAGGCGAGCCTAGTGTTTGATTTCGCTTCGTATCCAGCGCTGGAATTGCCGCACTTGCAAGCTCGGCACGCGGCTGTTTGGCGAGACCAGCCAGTAACCGACAGAGGAAGGCACCCGCATGGGAAACGGCGCGACCAACCGGCCGTCGGCCAGTGCGTCTTCGACAAGAAGATCCCATGCAAGCATGATTCCCTGCCCGCTGATTGCCGCATCGAGCCCGAGCCATGGGTCCGAGAACGTCGGTCCATCAAACGCCAGTTCCCCGGAAATACCCGTCGCCAGCTGCCATTCATCCCAGCTGAACATCGGGTTCTCGTAACAAATGATCGGCTGGTCGAGAATATCGGCAGGCCCGCTTAAACGTTCTGCGAAGCTGCGTGTGCAAACTGGAAACATATTCTGCGGCAACAAGCGCTCCGGTTCACCGTCCTGCCAGTCACCGCTGCCAAGCCGGATGGCCAGATCGATGTCCGAATTTTTCAGGTCAACAATGCCAGGAGATGGATCAATACGTATTTTGAGATCAGGATAGGCCGCACGCAGGCGTCCAAGGCGAGGCACAAGCCATTTGGAGGCAAATGTGGGAGCGACCGAGAGCAATAGGGTCTGGTCAGTGCCATCGGCCATGGCAACAGCTCGCGAAAGGGACTGAAAACCCTCCTCCAACCGGGCAAGAAAACCTCTGCCGAAGGAGGTAGCGATCAGCCCGCCTCGCGTCCGTTCGAAGATGACGTGGCCGATTTGTGCTTCGGTGCGGATCAATTGCTGACTGACCGCGCTCGGCGAGACGGCGAGTTCCTCAGCGGCCTTGGACAGGGAGCCGAGCCTGCCGATCGCTTCCACTGCTTTCAAGCCGTTAAGATGAACTTTGTTCAGGTTCTTCATGAAGATTTTCTTGATCATGGTATCGACAATCTGGATTGCAGATGAACCATTTTCCCATCAAATATCGTGCGTGTGGAGCACATGGGAGATGATAGATGAAGATTTTCTTTCTTCCAAGAGCATTCGCCAAATGGCTACGCGCCAGTCGGACAAGGCTCGGCGATACAGACTGTGGCAACTGGAAAAGCGATCCGCTTGCACATCCGGTACTTCAGGCCATGGATCTTGATCAACTGGCGGATCTGCCGTTCAATCCATGCGAAGTGCGCCGGCAATAGGAGCTGACTAGCCCGTCAAGCGCCGTGCCGCCACCGCGATGTGCCACTCCCACCAAACGAAGCATAGACTGGACGCAACGATGAGAATAGCGCCTAGGAAGACGTTTAGTTGCGGCACTTCATGCCAGATGAGGTATCCATAAAGGAACGCCCAGATGAGGCCAGTGTATTCAATGGGCGCGAGAGCTGACGCCGGTGAGCGGGCTGGGTTCTTGCCCGATCAGTCGACGAAGCATGGAGAATCTGCGGGGATGACTGGAATAATTGCTGCTGGGGGTAGCAAGAAGACGTGCCGATTCCAGCTTGCTAACTGTAATAAATCGGAGCGTGTTTTCATTAAAACTCTAATGACTTCGAGCAGCCTCACACCTTCTGCACCCTGACTTAACGCTTTGTTCCATAATGAATTTTGGCGAACGTGCGAGCTATTGTTGCGCGTGCGTCGTTGCTGCATAGTCATGTCATCCAACGAAAACAATGGCCGGCAAACGATTAGGCGCATAAAGGTTATGGGTCAGGAGCGCAGATGCTGAGGGATGACAGGAACACCAAGGCGGACTACGAGCCCTATATGACGCGCTCAGCACCTTACGTCGTCATTCTCCTTGTGTGGCTTCCCCTCGTCCTTGTTCTCGGCAGGCTCTTTGGTAGCCATTGAACCACGGCGAAATCTTCGCAAACGCCGAAACATTCGTAGGTCAACGCCATCCGAAACTGGCTCAACCGTTAACTCGCGCCGGAAACGAGCCCAGGTTTGCGTATGTGTTTCGCCGCCTCGATGACGAGAGGATCAAAGCCGTCACCACCCTGCTCGAGGATCGCGAAGAACTGCTCCCGCATGCGAGGCTCCCAGAAATGATTGATGTGATCTGCAACGCCCGCCACAGCCTCATCTTTGGGTTGGGTATGGAAGAACGTCGCTATCTGATTTGCCATGTAGACAAGCTTCGTTGCTGTCGACTTGTGACTTTCACTATCCATATTGCACCAGTCTAACAGTTGGACTTTGTACGAGGGTCGACGCCGCCGGGTCAGCATTGGCGTTGGGCATCGCATCGATTGCCTTGGTTTTGACCTGCTCAACTGCGGAAGGTACGCGCTCGGGACATGTAAAAACGTCGAATTCGTCTCCGCGCACCAGTGCAACAAGGGTCATGCCGGCGGCCTGCGCCGTTCGTATGGCAAGTGCTGTCGGAGCTGACACCGCAATCAGAACGGGAGCCCCGATGATAGCGGCTTTTTGCACCATCTCTATGGACACACGGCTGGTGATGACGACCGCGCCGGTTTTGCCAGCGATGCCGGCCCGGCAGAGCGTTCCGGCAAGTTTATCCAGCGCATTGTGGCGGCCGACGTCTTCGCGTGCAGCGACGATGCCTTTGCCCGGAACATAAAACCCGGCCGCGTGAACGGCGCCGGTATCGCTGTGCAGCGGCTGAACCTGCGACAGCAACTTTACCGCTTCGGCTATTTCGTCCGGCGTCAGCTTGAGTTTGGCCCGAGCCACCGAAGCGACAGGTTTCAGCGCCTGCTCAATCGATTCGATCCCGCAAAGGCCACAGCCGACGGGACCAGCCATTCGCCTGCGGCGATCGGTTAATCCCTGGCCAGCTTCGCCGGCCAAACCTATCTGAACATCGATGCCCTCGTCATGCTCTTCAACTGCAATCTCGTCGATTTCGGCAAGCTTGGAAACAATGCCTTCCGACAGACTGAAGCCGACTGCAAAATCTTCCATATCGGCCGGACTTGCCATCATGACGGCATGGGTCGTGCCATTGTAGCTAAAGGCGACCGGAGTCTCCTCAGGTACCATCCGGCTGTCGGTCTCATAAACCTCATTCCCGCCCTTCACGCGGCGAGTAATGCGGGGCACGATGAGCCGTGTTGGCCGCTGCTCGGGCATCGTTATTCCGCCGCGTCGAGCACAGGAGCAATCCGGCGGCTCTGTCGCGCCTGCTCGTCATACTCAATCTGCCACTCGCTCGGACCATTCGAGGCACCAACCTGTACAGCCGTTACCTTGTATTCAGGACAGTTGGTTGCCCAGTCCGAGAAATCGGTGGTGATGACGTTTGCCTGTGTCGTCGGATGGTGGAAGGTCGTATAGACGACGCCGGGCGAGACGCGATCTGTGATGAGCGCCCGCAGAGTCGTCTCGCCCGCGCGGCTCGTTATCTTGACCCAATCACCATCGCGAATTCCCCGCTGTTCGGCATCGTGCGCGTGAATCTCCAGCCGATCCTCTTCGTGCCAGACGACGTTATGCGTGCGGCGGGTTTGCGCTCCGACATTGTACTGCGAAAGAATGCGTCCCGTGGTCAGCAGCAGCGGGAAGCGCGGACCTGTGCGTTCGTCCGTCGCGACATATTCGGTGCGGATGAACTTGCCCTTGCCACGTGCAAAGCTGTCGATGTGCATGATGGGTGTTCCCAAAGGCGCCTTTTCGTTGCATGGCCACTGCACCGAGCCTTCCCTGTCAAGCAGATCGAACGACACACCGGCGAAACTTGGCGTCGTCAGCGCGACTTCATCCATGATTTCGGACGGATGACCGTAGTTCCAGTCAAGCCCCATCGCCCTGGCAAGGTTCTGGGTGACCTCCCAATCTGCGTAGCCGTTGAGCGGGCTCATGACCTTGCGCACGCGGTTGATGCGGCGTTCGGCATTGGTGAAGGTCCCTTCCTTTTCTAGGAAGGTCGAACCCGGCAGGAAGACATGGGCGTAATTGGCAGTTTCGTTGAGGAAGAGATCGTGCACGACGACGCATTCCATGGCGGCGAGACCGGCAGCGACATGTTTTGTATCGGGATCGGACTGGAGAATATCCTCTCCCTGTATGTAGATGCCCTTGAACGTACCGTCGACGGCCGCGTCCAGCATGTTAGGGATACGAAGACCAGGCTCGTCCTGAAGCTTGACGCCCCAGAGCTTGTCGAAAATATCCCGAGTAGACTCGTCGGATATGTGCCGGTAACCCGGCAACTCATGCGGGAAGGAACCCATGTCGCAGGAGCCTTGCACATTATTCTGACCACGGAGCGGATTCACGCCCACGCCTTTTCGGCCGATATTGCCGGTCACCATCGCAAGGTTGGCGATGGCCATGACCGTCGTCGAACCCTGGCTATGCTCGGTGACACCGAGGCCATAATAGATCGCGCCGTTGCCGCCGGTGGCGAACAAACGTGCGGCCTCGCGCAGGGCCTGCGGATCAACGCCAGAAAGCTGGTGGATGGCTTCCGGACTATGTTCCGGCGAAGAGACGAAGGCCGCCCAATCCTGGAACTCGTCCCAATCGCAGCGCTCGCGGATGAACTTCTCGTTGAAGAGGCCTTCCGTGACGATCACGTGTGCCATCGAGGTTACGACGGCCACGTTCGTTCCGGGACGCAATGGAAGATGCTGTGCCGCCTCGACGTGAGGCGAACGCACCAGATCGATGCGGCGGGGATCGACCACGATCAACTTGGCGCCCTTGCGCAAACGCTTTTTCAACCGCGAAGCAAAGACAGGATGCCCATCGGTCGGATTGGCACCGATGATCATAACGACGTCGGTATGTTCGACACTGTCGAAATCCTGCGTCCCGGCTGAGGTACCGAAAGTCTGCTTCAGGCCATAGCCCGTGGGCGAATGGCAAACGCGGGCGCAGGTATCGACATTATTGTTGCCGAAACCGGCGCGTACCAGCTTCTGGACGAGGTATGTCTCCTCATTGGTGCAGCGGGAGGAGGTGATACCGCCGATCGAGTTGCGACCGTACTGATACTGGATGCGGCGGAACTCGTTTGCAACGTGCTTGTAAGCTTCTTCCCAACTGACTTCACGCCATGGATCGGAGATCTTCTCGCGGATCATCGGATTGAGAATGCGGTCCTTGTGAGTCGAATAGCCGTAGGCGAAGCGGCCCTTGACGCAGGAATGGCCCCGATTGGCCTTGCCATCTTTCCAGGGCACCATGCGAACCAATTCTTCACCGCGCATTTCCGCCTTGAAGGAACAGCCGACACCACAATAGGCGCAAGTCGTCACCTTCGAATGTTCCGGCTGGCCGATCTCGATAACCGATTTTTCGGTCAACGTTGCCGTAGGGCAAGCCTGCACGCAGGCGCCACATGAAACGCACTCGCTATCGATGAAATTTTCATGCATGCCTGGCGAAACGCGGCTGGAGAAACCGCGGCCTTCGATGGTCAGAGCGAATGTACCCTGGACTTCTTCGCAGGCGCGCACACAGCGCGAGCAGACAATGCACTTGGCAGGATCGTAGGTGAAATAGGGATTGGAATCGTCCTTCGGCATCCAACGATCATTGGCCACGTCATGCGCCTTGGCGAAGACGTGATTATCGCCCTCATAGCCGTAGCGCACATCACGAAGGCCGACGGCGCCCGCCATGTCCTGCAATTCGCAATCGCCATTGGCGGCGCAGGTGAGGCAGTCCAGCGGGTGATCGGAGATATAAAGCTCCATGACACCCTTGCGGATATTCTTCAGGCGCTGCGTTTGCGTGTGGACAACCAACCCTTCCATTGCCGGCGTCGTGCAGGAGGCTGGCGTGCCATTGCGGCCTTCGATCTCGATCAGGCAGAGGCGGCAAGAGCCGAACGCATCGACCATATCGGTGGCGCAAAGCTTGGGAACCTTGATGCCGGCTTCCATGGAGGCACGCATGATCGAGGTGCCCTCCGGCACGGTAACCTCATTGCCGTCAATGGTCAGCGTGATCATCTTTTCGGAAGGAGATTTCGGCGTACCGTAGTCGATTTCTTCGATGAGAGACATGAAACAGCTCCTATTCCGCCGCTACAGCGATTGGCGCGGGGCGGAAATCTTCAGGAAAATGGGTAAGTGCGCTCATGACCGGATATGGCGTGAAACCGCCAAGCGCACAAAGTGAGCCAAATTTCATCGTATTGCACAGGTCCGTCAGCACCTCGATCTGCTTTTCCGGCTCGATATTGGCGGAGATGCGATCGACAACCTCGACGCCGCGCGTCGAACCGATGCGGCAGGGAGTGCACTTGCCGCAAGACTCGACCGCGCAGAACTCCATGGCAAAACGCGCCTGCTTGAGCATGTCCACACTATCATCGAAGACAACCAGCCCGGCATGACCGATGAGACCGTCCCTGGCGGCAAAAGCCTCGTAATCGAACGGTGTATCGAAAAGTTCACGCGGGAAATAGGCACCGAGCGGACCACCGACCTGGACTGCCTTCACGGGACGTCCGGTTGCCGTGCCGCCGCCAATATCTTCGACGATCTCACCGAGCGTCAGACCAAAGGCCGCTTCGAAGAGACCACCATGCTTTACATTGCCTGCGATCTGCAACGGGATGGTGCCGCGAGAACGGCCCATGCCAAAATCCTTGTAAAAAGGAGCTCCCCTATCAAGAATGACGGGCACCGAAGCGAGCGAAATGACATTGTTGATGACGGTCGGTTTACCGAAGAGCCCTTTGTGAGCCGGGAGCGGCGGCTTGGCGCGGACAATGCCGCGCCGGCCTTCGAGGCTTTCGAGCAGCGCGGTTTCCTCGCCGCAAACATAGGCACCAGCGCCAACGCGCACCTCAATATCGAAAGAATAGGCGGAGCCCAGCACCGAAGCCCCGAGAACGCCTGCCCTGCGCGCTACTTCAAGCGCTTCGTTCATGACAGAGATCGCGTGCGGATATTCGGAGCGGGTATAGATATAACCTTTGGTTGCACCGACGGCGATGCCCGCAATGGCCATGCCTTCGATCAGCACGAAGGGATCGCCTTCCATGATCATGCGGTCGGCGAAAGTGCCGCTATCGCCTTCATCGGCGTTGCAGACGATATATTTCTGTGTTCCTGCGGTATCGAGGACTGTCTTCCACTTGATGCCGGTCGGAAAGCCTGCACCGCCGCGACCGCGCAATCCGGATTCCGTCACCTGTGCGACGATCTCGGCCGGGGTCAACTTGAGTGCATTCTCAAGACCCTTCAGGCCATCATGTGCCCGATAGTCCTCCATGGAAACCGGATCTGTGATGCCGCAGCGCGCAAAGGTCAGACGCGTCTGTCTTGCCAGGAAGGGATGATGATCCGTAAGGCCGAGCCAGAGAGGATGAACCCTGCCCTCGGCCATGCCATTGTCGAGGAGAGACGCGACGTCGGAAGCCTTTACAGGACCGTAAGCAACGCGGCCGTTCGGCGTTTCGACCTCGACCATGGGCTCCAGCCAATACATGCCGCGCGAACCATTGCGGACAATTCGCGCGTCCAGGTTACGGGCCTGAAACTCGTTTTCAAGAGTCTTGGCCACCTTCTCGGCGCCGAGAGCCAAAGCACCGGAGTCACGCGGAACGTAAAAGGTAATGGTCATAGCCGGACCTCCGCCGCGATTTCGTCGAGTTGCACTGCGTCAAGGCGTCCGATTACATCGCCATCCAGCATTGCGGCAGGTGCGCAGGCACAAAGGCCGAGGCAATAGACCGGTTCAAGCGTCACCGCACCGTCGGCAGTCGTGCCATGCCAATCAATTCCGAGTAGCTGGCGCGCCCTGTCGGCCAGCGCATCGCCGCCCATCGATTGGCAGGCCTCCGCGCGGCAGAGCTTCAGCACATGCCTGCCTGAAGGATGATCACGATAGTCATGATAGAATGTGAAAACGCCATGCACTTCGGCGCGGGAAATATTCAAGGCTTGCGCAATTAACGGAAGCGTTTCCGGCGGAACATAGCCGAATTCGCCCTGCAACTCGTGCAGAATCGGCAGAAGCGGGCCTTCCTTGCCTTTAAGTTGATCGATAATGCCTATCGCTCTGCTGGCGATATCGGTACTTGCGCTCTGCATATCTGTGCAAGGCCCTCCCTTGTTTCTCCCACTTCTTAGAACAGATCAAAATTAGCCGCAGAAATCAATATCGCAGACCCGTTGCTCGATAGGAGATTTCTATCATACTGCATCCATGCTGAGCGCCAGCGCACGCGCTTCGTGCAGCAAGGCGGACACAAGAGGCGTATGTGGCTCACGATCAGCTGCGACAAGACCAACGAGATGGCGTGCATCCGGCTTTACGATCGGTATCGCGCGGATCGGCTCTGCGAAGCCCAAGGTCTCGGCCAAATTGAGCGGCATGATGCTTGCCCATTTTCCGGTCCTGATATGGGAGAATAGCACAATCATGGAGTTGGATTCCAGTGTCGGATGAACCTCGACGCCTGCCTCCTGCAAATGCTTGTTTATGAGGCGGCGATTTTGCATATCCATGGTGAGAAGGCAAAGCGGCAATTGTCCAACTTCCGACCATGTGACGGACTTCCGGTCGGAATAGCTGTTACCCGAAGAGGTGATCAGTTGGTAACGCTCCGTATAGAGCGGTACGGACGTCACTCGTCCGAGCGGCTCATTGTCCAGATAGCTGATCCCGATATCGATCTCGAAATTGCTGAGCAGCGTCAACACTTCGAGCGATGTTCGTGAGGTTACCGAGAATGTGACGTCGGGGTGCTTCTCGCGGAATGGCGTCGTCAGCCGCGAGACCATGGCAAGTGCCGTGGGTATGGCGGCGATTTTCACGTGCCCGGCAAGACCGAAGCGGGCTGCCCGGATTTCCTCGCGCATCGTGCGGGTATCACCAACGATACGGCGTGCCCATTCGAGAACGCGCTGACCTTCCGATGTCAGGCCCTTGAAGCGGGAGGCGCGCTGAACGAGGACCACCCCGAGCGTGTCTTCAAGCTGGCGGATGGCCGCAGAAAGCGTCGGCTGCGTGACGCCGCATTCCTCCGCCGCCCGGCCAAAATGTTTGTGGTGCGCCAAAGCAATGAAAAATTCCAGCTTGTCGATCATGCGGGGTTGCTCCTCTGAAGCGACCCTAACGATGACCTCGCGCAATCAGCAAGCCAAGTTTTTCAAACGGTCAGAAACTTGCGCACTTCCGGCCTGTCGAGGCTGGCAGCATCGCCGGAATGGACAATCTCACCCCGGTCCATAATGTAAACGTGGTCTGCAAGTTCGCGGCAGAAGTCGAGATACTGCTCCACCAGCAGGATTGCCAGACCGGCCTGGTCGCGCAGGAACTCGATGGCGCGACCGATATCCTTGATAATGGAAGGCTGAATCCCTTCAGTGGGCTCATCCAAAACCAGCAGCTTCGGCCGGGTCACCAGAGCTCGGCCTATTGCGAGCTGTTGCTGCTGACCACCGGAAAGATCGCCACCACGCCGGCCGAGCATCGTCTTGAGCACCGGAAACAGCTCGAAAACTTCCGTGGGGACGTTGCGATTGCCACGGCTGGCGGCGGCGAAGCCGGTGGCGAGGTTTTCGCGCACGGTGAGCAGCGGGAAAATCTCGCGGCCCTGGGGTACGAAGGCAATGCCGGCGCGCGCGCGATCATAGGGTGCTTTCTTGCCGAGCGCCGATCCTTCGAAACTGATCGAACCGGAGGAAAGCGGGTGCTGGCCGACAATAGCCCTGAGCATGCTGGTCTTGCCAACGCCGTTACGCCCCAGAACACAGGTGATCGATCTTGGCTTCACTTCCAATGAAACGCCGCGCAATGCCTGTGCGGCGCCATAGTGGAGGGATGCATTTTCAACCATCAGCATGGTAGAGTTCCTTGCTCATTTGGCGCAATTCCGGACGCCACTTTTCCTTGAAATGGGCCTTAGCGGCCCAGATAGACCTCGATCACACGCTGATCGTTACTGACGAAATCCAGCGACCCTTCGGCCAGCACCGATCCTTCGTGCAGGCAGGTTACCTTGACGTCGAGTTCGCGGACAAAATGCATGTCGTGCTCCACGACCAGAACGGAGCGGGTCTTGGCGATCTCACGCAGTAGCTTGGCCGTTTCCGCGGTCTCGGCATCTGTCATACCCGCCACCGGCTCGTCGACCAGCAGGAGCTTCGGATCCTGTGCCAGGAGCATGCCGATCTCGAGCCATTGCTTTTGCCCATGGGAGAGATTAGCCGCCAACCAGTCGCGTTTGCCGTTCAGACGGATTGTATAAAGGATATCTTCGATTCGCTCGGCCTCATTGGCGCTCTGGCGGTGAAACAGTGCTGAAAATGCCGAACGCGGGCCGGAGAGAGCCAGAACCAGATTGTCTTCGACGGTGTGGCTTTCGAAAACTGTCGGCTTCTGGAACTTGCGACCGATCCCGAGCAAGGCGATCTCGGCCTCGTCGTGCTTCGTCAAATCCACTTCGCCGTTGAAGTTGACTTCGCCGCAATCGGGCCTTGTCTTGCCGGTGATGATGTCCATCATCGTGGTCTTCCCGGCGCCATTCGGACCGATAATCGCGCGCATTTCTCCCGCCTGCAGCACCAGCGACAGATTATTGATCGCGCGGAACCCGTCGAACGAAACCGACACGCCATCGAGATAGAGTAAAGTGTCCTGCGCTTTCATCGTCTACTCCGCAGCCTGAGGTTCGGTAAGCTGCACGTTTTCGTTGGCAACCGGAGACTGGGACGTGCTGTCCCTCTTTTGCGCGGCGCGATCAGCCAGTCTGGTCCTCCAGGAGCCGTAGAGGCCAAGGATGCCCTTCGGCAGGAACAGGGTGACGACTATGAACAGGGCTCCGAGGGCAAACAGCCAGATTTCGGGAAACGCGGCAGTAAAATAGGTCTTGCCGAAATTCACCAGCACTGCGCCAATGATGGGTCCGACGATCGTGCCACGTCCGCCGACGGCGACCCAGATGACCGCTTCGATGGAGTTGGCAGGTTCGAACTCCGACGGATTGATGATGCCGACCTGCGGTACATACAGTGCGCCGGCGATGCCGGCCATCATGGCGGAAATGGTCCAGACAAACAGCTTGTAGCGATCCACGCGATAGCCAAGGAAACGCATGCGGTTTTCCGCATCGCGGACACCCACGAGAACCTTGCCGAGCTTGGATCGAATGATGAAGCTCGATACAAAAACGGCAAGCGCCAGAAAGAGGGCTGTTGCGGCAAACAGGATCGAACGGGTGGAGCCTGCCTGGACATTGAAGCCGAGTATATCCTTGAAATCGGTCAAGCCGTTGTTACCACCGAAGCCCATGTCGTTGCGGAAAAAGGCGAGTAGCAGCGCATAGGTAAGCGCTTGGGTGATTATCGACAGGTAAACACCGGTGACGCGGGAGCGAAATGCCAGCCAGCCAAAGCCAAAGGCGAGCACACCTGGAACGAGAACGACCATAAGCGCGGCGAACCAGAAATTATCGAAACCATACCAGAACCATGGCAGTTCCTTCCAGTTGAGGAAGACCATGAAATCCGGAAGCACGGGATCGGCGTAGACGCCGCGCGGACCGATCTGACGCATCAGGTACATGCCCATGGCATAGCCCCCCAGCGCAAAGAACGCGCCGTGGCCGAGCGAAAGTATTCCGCAGAAACCCCAAACGAGATCAAGTGCTACCGCCAGCAACGCATAGGTCAGATATTTGCCGATCAAGGAAACGAGATAGGTCGGGATATGAAGCGGTGAGCTTTCCGGGAGCAGCAGATTCGACAATGGCACCAGGAAGGCAATTGCGACGAGCAGCGCGATCGCCACACCGCCACGCCGGTCCACATGCGTGAAAAACCATTGGGTGATCATGCCTCTATCGCCCTTCCCTTGAGTGCGAAGAGACCACGCGGGCGCTTCTGGATGAACAGGATGATGAGCACGAGCACCACGATCTTGCCGAGGACAGCTCCAGCGAATGGCTCGAGGAACTTGTTGGCGATGCCGAGCGACATGGCGCCGACCAGGGTTCCCCAAAGGTTACCGACACCACCGAAAACAACAACCATAAAGCTGTCGATGATATATCCCTGACCGAGATTGGGGCTGACATTGTCAATCTGGCTAAGTGCGACACCGGCTATACCGGCGATGCCAGATCCAAGGCCGAAGGTGAGCGCATCGACCCAAGGGGTGCGGATGCCCATGGACGAGGCCATGCGGCGGTTTTGGGTGACTGCACGCATGCGCAAGCCGAGCATGGTCTTCTTCAGAACCAGCTGCAGAATGGCGAATACGGATAGCGAGAAGACAATGATCCACAGGCGCGACCATGTCAGCGTCAAAAGCCCCAGATCGAACGATCCGGCCATCCAGGAAGGATTGCCAACCTGGACGTTGGATGCGCCGAACCAGGACCGGATCGCCTGCTGCAGCACGAGCGAAATGCCCCACGTAGCGAGCAATGTTTCAAGTGGGCGTCCATAGAGAAAGCGGATGACGCCGCGCTCTATGACCACGCCAACTGCGCCGGAAACGAGGAATGCGGCGGGAAGAGCAATAAGCAGCGAGTAGTCGAACAGGCCTGGAGCCGATGTGCGAATGATCTGCTGGACCACGAAGGTCGTATAAGCGCCGATCATGACCATCTCGCCATGTGCCATGTTGATGACGCCCATGACACCGAACGTGATCGCAAGCCCTATGGCCGCAAGCAACAGCACCGAACCCAGCGAAAGACCATAGACGATGTTCTGGATACCGTTCCACAGAGCGAGCTTGCTGTTGATACTGGCTATGGCGGCCTTCGCCGCTTCGCCAACCGGTCCCCCGACGCTTTCGAGGGGAGTAAGCAGGCCTAGTGCATCGCGACTGTTGCCGGCGCTGACTTCAGCTATGGCGGCGACCTTTACCTCGTCAGTCGCTTCGGAATTCAATACCGCCGCAGCTTTTGCCTGCTGCATGAGTGCTTTGACGCCTGCATCCTTCTCCGCTGCGATCGCCTGATCCAGGAGCGGGATCGACCCCGGATCGCGGGTCTTCAGGATGGCTTCGGCAGCCGAACGGCGCTCGGCGATGTCATCGCTCATCAGTGTCAGACCACCGATTGCAGCGGCAATATCGCGGCGCAACCGATTGTTGACCTTGATCTTTTCAGCGGCCGAGCGCGGTACCGGATCGAGCTTTGCACCCGTCAGCGGATCGCTCGCCGCATAATCCGCACCCTCACGTTTGCCGAGAAAGACAGTCTGGTCGGCTTTCGTCACGTAAAGATCGCCCGCGCCAAGCGCATTGAGGATCATGGATACGCGCGGATCGCCTGTCCTGACCAAATCAGAGACGGCTTTCGTCGTATCGTCGAAATTGTCGCCGGCAAGCGCCTGGATTAGCGGCCGCAGCTTCTCGTCACCGCTGGATTGCGCACTGGCCCCGGCAGCGTGGAAACACAATCCCAGCATCAAAAGGAGTACGGACAGCGAACGATTCAATTGCATCAGTCGATCCTGTGTGTTGGCGTTCGGCGAGGAAGCTCCATCCCCGCCGCAGCGGAGATGAAGCCAGTCTCAGGTGACCGGAAGGGTGTCGCCGGTTCAGTTCGTAACGCCGCCGCACTTACCGCTGGCGATATTGAAATTGCCGCAGGACATGGGCTTGCGCCAGTCGGAGATCAGCTCTTTCGATCCAGGAAGATAATCCGACCATTCGTCGCCAACGACGAGGCCGGGCGTTTGATAAACGATGTCGAACTGACCATCGTCCTGGACTTCGCCGATCAGCACGGGCTTGGTGATGTGGTGGTTGGGCATCATGGTCGCGTAGCCACCGGAAAGATTTGGAACCGACGTTCCCACGATCGTATCGATCACGGCGTTGGAGTCCGTGGTTCCGGCGGCCTCGACCGCCTTTACCCACATGTTGAAGCCGATATACGTCGCTTCCATAGGGTCATTGGTGACGCGCTTATCGTTCTTGGTATAAGCGTGCCACTCCTTGATGAACTCGGCGTTCGCATCCGCATCGACCGACTGGAAGTAGTTCCAGGCGGCAAGGTGACCGACGAGCGGCTTCGTATCGAGACCAGCCAATTCTTCTTCACCGACGGAGAAGGCGACGACAGGAATGTCTTCGGCCTTGATCCCCTGGTTGGCCAATTCCTTGTAGAATGGCACGTTGGCATCACCATTGATGGTCGAGACCACCGCAGTTTTCTTGCCTGTGGAGCCAAACTTCTTGATGTCGGAGACGATCGTCTGCCAATCGGACTGGCCGAATGGCGTGTAGTTGATCATGATGTCCTCGTCCTTGACGCCCTTGGCGTTGAGATAGGCTTTCAGGATCTTGTTCGTGGTCTGTGGATAGACATAATCGGTGCCGGCGAGTACCCAGCGCTCGACACCCTCTTCCTTGGCGAGGTAATCGACAGCGGGAATAGCTTGCTGGTTCGGGGCTGCGCCGGTGTAGAACACATTGCGCGAGCTTTCCTCGCCCTCGTATTGAACAGGGTAGAACAGCATCGAGTTCAGCTCTTCGAAAACCGGAAGGACCGATTTGCGCGAGGAAGACGTCCAGCAGCCGAATACGGCAGCGACTTTATCCTGCTCGATCAACTGGCGCGCCTTCTCAGCAAATAGCGGCCAATCAGATGCCGGATCGACCACGACGGCCTCGAGCTTCTTGCCGAGAACTCCGCCTTTCTTGTTCTGCTCGTCGATCAGAAACAACATCGTATCCTTGAGCGTCGTCTCGGAAATCGCCATCGTCCCCGATAGCGAGTGCAGAATGCCGACCTTGATCGTGTCGTCCGCCGCTTTGGCGGGCGGCAGAGCCAGCGACGCGCCCATGGCGGCGGCTGTCAAAGTCCCGATAAATCTGGCTGGTAAATTGAACATTAACGCAATCCCCTTTTTTGGTTGTATGTACCAAGGGAGTGAAAGCAATGACCGTGCCAATTGTGAAGGGGCACGTCAGGCTTGTAATTTTCTCATGTTTTTCAGTGAGTTGTGGAGAGCGCGGCTGAATTTGCGCCGCTCAGTTTTCTGTCGCCCAATTACGACCAGGTTCAATCAGCTTATACTTTCGTCATATAGATTAATCTGCTTAATTTATAGGCGCACGACTAGGCATGTTCGGTTTGCATGTGGCATTGCCCATCGTTTGATGTATGCTGGCGGTAACATCCACGCTTCCAAGGACATAAAATGGATATCCGTCAAATTGACGAAGGCTTCGCCGTGACCGGCCAGATTTCACCGGACGATGTGCGCGACATCGCCGCCGCGGGCTATCGAGCCCTTATTTGCAATCGTCCCGACGGTGAATCCCCCGACCAGCCGGACTTCGCCGAGATCTCGCGGGTTGCCCAAAAAAAAGGCATTCCGATCTATTACGTTCCCGTCGTTTCCGGCCAGCTGACGCAGGACGATGTTGACGCGATGGCTGCTGCCCTCGACGAGGCCGACGGCCCCGTTCTCGCCTATTGCCGTTCGGGAGCGCGCTCGACGAACATCTATGGCATCGTCCAGCAGCAAAAAGGCTGACGTTCAGAAGAACGCCTGAATGCCGGTTTGTGCCCGGCCGAGTATGAGGGCGTGCACGTCATGCGTGCCCTCATAGGTGTTAACGGTCTCAAGGTTCTGCGCATGACGCATGACATGATAGCCGATCTGGATGCCGTTTCCCCCATGCATGTCGCGGGCCACCCGGGCGATATCGAGCGCCTTGCCGCAATTGTTGCGCTTGATCAGGCTGATCATCTCAGGGGCCACTTTGTCTTCGTCCATCAAGCGTCCAACACGCAGCGAAGCTTGCAACCCGAGTGCGATTTCCGTCTGCATGTCGGCGAATTTCTTCTGGAAGAGCTGGGTCGCTGCCAGGGGCCTGCCGAACTGCTTGCGGTCAAGCCCGTACTGCACAGTGCGCTGCCAGCAATCCTCCGCGGCCCCCATGACACCCCATGAAATGCCATAGCGTGCGCGATTGAGACAACCGAACGGGCCTTTCAGACCGGAAACGTTCGGCAGTAAATGCTCCTCACCCACCACCACACCGTCCATGACGATCTCGCCGGTGATCGAGGCGCGCAGGGAAAGCTTTCCACCGATCTTCGGCGCCGAAAGCCCTGCCATACCTTTTTCCAGCACGAATCCACGAATCTGTCCCTCATGCGCATCGGACTTGGCCCAGACGACGAAAACATCGGCGATAGGTGAATTGGATATCCACATCTTGGAGCCGGACAGGCGATAACCATCCGCAACCTTTTCGGCGCGCGTCTTCATGCCCGCAGGGTCCGAGCCGGCATCGGGTTCCGTCAGGCCGAAACAGCCGATCCATTCGCCGGAGGCCAATTTCGGCAGATATTTCCGGCGCTGTACTTCGGAGCCATAAGCGTAGATCGGATACATCACCAAGGAAGACTGGACGCTCATCATGGAGCGATAGCCGCTGTCGACCCGCTCGACTTCACGCGCGACCAGGCCGTACGCCACATAGGATGCGCCCGCCGTACCGTATTTTTCCGGCAGTGTCACGCCGAGAAGGCCGGCTTCGCCCATCAGCCTGAAAAGATCAGGGTCGGTCTTCTCTTCCAGATAGGCCTCTTCGATACGCGGCAAAAGTTCCCCTTGCGCGAAGGCGCGGGCACTGTCGCGGATCATACGCTCGTCTTCCGTCAATTGATCTTCCAAGAGAAAGGGATCGGTCCAGACAAAGGACGGCTTCGAATTGGCCATGCGTTTCCTCCTTGATGTGCAGGAAAGACCTATCATCAAATTTATGACCAAAGCCAGACAGACGTTCCAAATGTTTCCTGAGGACATTCAATCCTCCGGATTTCCGCAGAAGGGCGAATCCGGTATAGGTTTTCGATGGCCATCAGACAGCTCACCGAAACAATCATCAACCAGATCGCCGCGGGTGAAGTCATCGAACGACCGGCGAGCGTCGTGAAGGAGCTAGTCGAAAACGCCATCGACGCCGGTGCGACACGCATAGACATCGTAACTGCCGGCGGCGGCAAAAACCTGATCCGCATCACGGACAATGGATCGGGTATTTCCTCCAGCGAGCTGTCCCTTGCGGTTTCACGACATTGTACGTCGAAGCTTACCGACAACGTCAATGACATACGCGCGCTGGGGTTTCGCGGCGAGGCGCTACCATCGATCGGCTCAGTATCGCGCCTCTCTGTCAAATCACGCGTTGCGGATGCGGACTCCGGCTTTGAGATCAATGTTCACGGCGGGCGAACGGATGGACCACGACCGACGCCAATGAATAACGGAACCATTGCCGAAGTGCGCGACCTTTTCTTCGCGACGCCCGCCCGGTTGAAATTCCTGAAGACAGACCGTGCCGAGGCAACAGCCATCAGTGACGTGGTCAAACGCGTTGCCATCGCCTTTCCGCACATCCGTTTTTCCATTGCCGGGAGCGACCGCACACCCCTCGACCTTGCCGCAACCGGCGCCGGTTCCACCGGTATGCTGGAGCGCATTTCGCAGGTGCTGGGCCGGGAATTTCCCGACAATGCTATTGCTATCGACGCCTTTCACGATGGTGTGCGGCTGACTGGTTTTGCAGGAATTCCAGCATTCAACCGCGCCAACAGCCTCCAGCAATTCGCCTATGTGAACGGGCGTCCCGTTCGCGATAAACAGATCTGGGGTGCGATACGCGGTGCCTATGCGGACGTGATGTCACGCGACAGGCACCCGGTCGTCGTGCTTTTTCTCAACCTTGATCCGGCCCTTGTCGACGTAAACGTCCATCCGGCAAAAGCCGATGTGCGGTTTCGTGATCCCGGTCTCGTACGGGGTCTGATTGTTGGCGCTATCCGTCAAGCGCTTGGCCAATCGGGTATCCGCGCGGCGAGCAGCGGCGCTGCGGCAATGCTGGATGCTTTCCGACTTGGCGGTATCGATGCTTTCCCGGCCGCTAACCCCCAGCGCTGGCAGAGCCCTGCTGCCGTCAACCAGAACTACAATGTCCGGCAATCGCCTTATCGGCCACTCGAGACTGAGCAAGCCGCCCCACATGGCGGCGGATTCGCAGAAACGGCTCAAACCTTCCTCTATGATGGTGCGACGGCTCTTGCCGCGGACACGCGTGCCGGGATGGCCGAGCCTGCACAAGAACTGCTATCGGCGCCGCTCGGTGCTGCACGGGCGCAGATCCATGAAAATTACATCGTGTCACAGACTGCAAACAGTCTTGTGATAGTCGATCAGCACGCGGCCCACGAGAGACTGGTGTACGAGGCACTGAAGAACGCGCTTCATTCGAAGCCTTTGGCCGCGCAGATGCTGCTCATTCCCGAGATCGTTGATTTACCTGAAGACGACGTCGGACGGCTTCTTGCTCACGCGGAAACCCTGGCACGCTTCGGTCTTGGAATTGAGTCCTTCGGACCAGGCGCCGTCGCCGTGCGTGAAACTCCCGCCATGCTAGGGGAAATCGACGCGCAGAAACTTATCCGCGACCTCGCGGATGAGATCGCAGAACATGACACGTCCGATGGCCTCAAAGCTATCCTCGACCACGTCGCCGCGACCATGGCGTGTCATGGCTCCGTTCGCGCAGGACGGCGCTTGAAACCTGACGAAATGAATGCCTTGCTGCGCCAGATGGAGGAAACTCCGGGCTCAGGTACCTGCAATCACGGTCGCCCCACCTATATTGAACTGAAATTGACAGACATCGAGCGCCTGTTTGGCCGCAGGTGAGTCTTGACCCGCATGACCGGGCACGCCTAAATGAACAGATGAAAGCGGAACGCACTAATGAACAGATTTGAAGGCCCTGGCTCGCGCGAAGCCAAGATTCGCTATCTTGACGGCGACTTTCAGGTCCTGTCGCCGGGTGCCTTCGTCCTGTGTTCCGTTACTTCGGAAAAGATCCCGCTCGATGAATTGAAGTATTGGAGCGTCGGACGGCAGGAAGCCTACGCCGACGCGCGGATTTCGCTCGAACGCGAGATCGAGATGAATCCGGCCTTGCGCCAACGTAGCAAGGCCTGACATGCTAACCCGGCGCGGCGCGGTCTTGTCGCTTCTCGCATCCGTGATGTTGACGAACGGTTGCACGACACAAAGTACGGGGCCGGAGCCCGCCTATGGTGGGCCGACGAAGACAATACGCGGCTACCTGCGGGGACCGCCCTACGCTGTGCTTACGCCGAGCTCCGTGGTGTCAGTAACCGCTTACGATGCGACCGGCGGCAATTCTTCGCACATGGCGAAGATCGGCGGGACCAGCTTCACGCTAAACCGCACCGGTTACTTTCCGGTTGAATACGAGATCGAAATCCCGGCGAGTACGTCAGTACCGCGCGTTGCGCTTGCCGTCGAGATTCGGCGCGCCGGGAGTGTTCTGTTTTCGAACGACCGCAACTTCAGTCAGACGACCGGGCGCAACCTGGACATTCCGATGCGCGAAGCACCACCCAGGATACGCAACTTCCGCGGTCGGCTATAAGCGCTTGAGCGCGCGTGTTCTGGCTCTGTCCCGCGTCTCCTTGATAATGCGTGATGCGGTGTTCGGGTGGCCGAAAACAAGGTCCACCTCGAGGACCAGCACTTGGGACGTAAACGCCCTTACGGCAGGACTTCCATCCAGTAACCGCACCTGGTCTTTTGCTGTCGTGATCAATGTCAGGCCGTCCCTATCGGCGTCCTTCAACAGATCGGAGACTTCCTCATCCTTGTAAGGATGGTGATCGGGAAACGATCTTGTCTGCACGACATTGGCACCGGTTTCCTCAAGTGTCCTGAAGAACTTAGACGGATCGCCTATACCGGCAAAAGCGAGAAGAGGTTTATCAGAGATCGCCTCGGGCGTTCTGGGCTTGAGAATAGCCTCATAGACGGGCTTTGCGGCACGTGCGGCATTGCGTACCAGTTTGTCAGCGCCATTGGCCGTGCCGATCTTCAACAACGCATCGGTTCGGACCAACTGGTCAGTCAAAGGCGCACGCAACGGGCCACCAGGAAAGACGTGACCATTGCCGATGCCACGCCCCGCATCTACGACCATCAAGGCGAAATCGAAGTGGAGGCGCGCACTTTGAAAGCCATCGTCCATAATGATGAAGTCACATCCGGCTCCCTGAAGTGCCCTTGCTCCGGCAAGACGGTCAGTGCAGACGACGACCGGAGCATGGCGTGCCAGCAGCAGGGGCTCGTCTCCCACGTGGCGCGCGCTATCTTTGTCCGGGTCTACACGGTGCAGGCCCGAGAAAGCTCCGCCGTAGCCGCGCGAGACGATACCGGGTTTAAGGCCGGCCGCAACCGCAGCCTTGGCGAATGAAATCGAGGTTGGCGTTTTGCCGGCACCTCCGAGGGTGAAGTTGCCGATGCAAAGCACCGGCAGCTCTATGCTGGGCGGCTTCGCGCGGCGAATTCGCCGCCCGGCGATTTCGCCGTAGATCTTCGATACAGGACTCAAGACCCGAGCGCGCCAATCCGGTCTTTCCCACCAGAATGGAGGCGCCTCACTGGTCATTTCCAGCCGCCTTCCCGATTGCTCAGGCGCGCTTGCAGGACCAGAGGCTGAATGAAGGGCTCGAGTGCCGCGATGGTGCGTGTCAGCGAACCGCGCATATCCTCGACAGTTTTCAGACCCGCCTCGATCATGATCTGGCGTTCGGCCGGATTATTGAAGAGATAATTGACCGCGCCCGCCAGCATGTCTTTGTCGCGGACCAGTTTGGCGCCGCCATTCTTGATGAGACGCTGGTAGGAGTCGCGGAAGTTCTGAACATTACGTCCCGATAAGATCGCCGATTTCAGCATTGCCGGTTCGAGAGGGTTTTGCCCGCCTTGAGCCGTCAAGGATCGACCAACAAAGGCGATTTCGGTGAGGCGGAGATAGAGTCCCATGTCGCCTATCGTATCCCCAAGATAGATGTCGGTATCGGGCGCGATTTCCTCGCCGCGGCTGCGCAACGCCACTTTCAGGCCCATTTTTTCTATGTCCGCCGCAATTTCCAGTGCGCGATCCGGGTGGCGTGGCACAATGATGGTCAACAAGTCGCGATGCCGCGCCTTGAGCATGTGGTGTACCTGTGCAACCACTTCCTCCTCGCCCTTATGCGTGGAGATTGCCGCCCATGTCTTGCGCGAACCAATCATTCGCTGAAGTGCCGCGAGTTCCGCTTCATTCACCGGCGGAACGGCCGTATCGACCTTCAAATTTCCGGAGACCGTTACGGGTCTCGCGCCCAAGGCGCGGAACCGTTCGCCATCGACTTCGGATTGGGCGACGACATGGGCAAGATTTTCAAACAGCGCTTCGGCGATGGACGCACGCTTGTGCCATGACGCGAAGGAGCGGTCCGACAGACGGCCATTGACCAGCACCTGAGGAACGCGCCGCGTGCCGAGCTCAAGTATGGTCATCGGCCAAATCTCGGATTCGCAAATGACAGCGAGATCCGGCTGCCAGTGCGTCAGGAAGCGATCCACCGCAGGCTTCAAATCAAGCGGAACATACTGATGAATAACGCGGTCGCCGAGCCGCTCCTGAACCATCCTGGCGGAGGTGACAGTACCGGTCGTCAGCACAACGTGGATCCCGGTATCGATAATTGCTTCCACCAGCGGGGTGACGGCCGAGGTTTCCCCCACACTCGCCGCATGAACCCAGACCAGCGGGCCGGAGGGACGGGCAACGCTGGCATTGCCGTACCGCTCCCCGTGGCGGCCGCGCTCTTCCTTGCCCTTGCTGGCACGGAAGGCCACGTAAGCGCCGACAATCGGGAAGGCTGCTGCGCCGACCCATCGATAGGTGCTCAGGACGAAGCGGGCCCAGCGTTCACTCATGCCTTGCCATCCACGAGCTCGTGCACCCGAACGGTGTTTGCATTCAAGCTGTCGGTCAATTCAACGCGCTTGGCTTCGAGCATCGCATCGTCAGCGTCCTCGGGTACGAAGATGGGGTCACCGATAATCAGCCCCGACTTGCCGAATGGCAAGGGAATGGTAGTCTTGTCCCAGCTCTTTTCAAGCACCTTGCGGCGAGACGTCAGATAGCAGATCGGCACAATTGGACGGCCGGACAATTTGGCAAGAAGGACGACGCCGATGCCGGATTCGCGTGGCGTACCATGGGGAATATCAGCGATCATTGCTGCGGTCTTACCCTCCTTGAGAGCTTTCTTCAATGCAAGCAGCGCTCGTGCACCGCCTTTCTCCGTGCCTCGCGCGCGCTCTCGCCCGCCCGAGCCGCGCACGATTTCAACGCCGAACCGTTCGGCAACACGTGCGTTGAGCTCGGCATCCTTGCTCTTTGAAAACATCGCGACAAAGCGCACACCGCGCGGCATGAGAAATGGCGCCATCAGGTGCTGGCCATGCCAGGCAACAGTGATGAACGGCTCGCCGCCGCGCTTCATGTCCTCAAGATCGGAAGAGCCGGGAAGCCTGGGATTCGTGGCATTGACCAGCCGGAAAAACTGCGTGATCAGAAAAACGATCATGGAGCGGACCAGGGGTGAATTCGCCAGCGGGCCGCGTATCCTCCGCCAAAAACGTTTCAGCATGCCGCTTTTGCGCCGGGGACTTTTCGTCGTCGCTGAGCTGTGTTCAATCATGCCGTTATGAACTCGTGATAGCACGAGGCGATCAACCCGACTTCCCCGTCACGGGATCCAGCAATTTGTGCATATGGACGATGAAATATCGCATGTGAGCATTGTCGACCGTCTGCTGCGCCTTGGACTTCCAGGCACGCTGTGCGCTCTCGAAATTGGGATAGATGCCCACGATATCGAGCTTGTCGAGATCGCGGAATTCCACTCCGCCCAATTTCTTGAGCTCGCCGCCGAAAACGAGATGAAGCAGTTGTTTCTCATCCGATGTCTTGTCGCTCATGGGGCCCATCCAACTGATCGATCTTAAGGTTATGTCTGTTTATCCGAAGGTGCTTTCGGCGACAACGGCCAACATGTTATCCATTAGTAGACCGCTGGCGGCAACCAGAGCACCGTGCTTGTAGTCACCGATACTGCTATTGCGAACGCCGTAGGTGAGTGGCTGACCCTTGGTTGTCAAGACATTGCCGCCTGCCTCAGAAAGGATGAGATCTGCGGCTGCGAGATCCCAATCATGCGAGTTCGGACGCACGAAAGTACCAGCAAGATCGCCGCGCGCCACCATGGCGATGCGGTATGCGAGCGACGCCACATGTGGAGAATGTTCGATCGAAGCCAGGAAGTGCTGGGGCAATTTTTTCAGGAAGCCCCCGGGCCCGGCGACCTTGAATGGCTGGCTTTCGGCTTGAACGCGTATTGTCGTACCATTCTGTTGCGATCCGAAACCGGGCAACGCCGTCAGTGTCTCGTCACGGGCAGGACATTCGAGAACACCGGCAACCGGCCGTCCTTTCTCGATGACGGCCACACTGACGCACCAGACGTCCAGTCCTTCGATGAACGCGCGCGTTCCGTCGATTGGATCAACGACGAAAAACCTCTGCCTTGGTGAGGCAACCCGCTCATCGAGCGTCTCTTCGGAAATCCAGCCATAGTCCGGCCTGGCTGTCAGCAACATGTCCTTGAGGTATTTGTCGGCAGCGAGATCGGCTTCGGTGACGGGCGAATTGCCGGTCTTCATCCATGTTTGGGGCGCCTGCTTGAAATAGGACAGCGCTATCCGTCCAGCGCCTCCGGCCGCCTCGCGTATGAGTTCAAGATCGTCGCGATTTTGCTTAGTTGCCGGCAAGAGTCATGCCTTCGATCAGGAGTGTCGGACTGGCGATGCCAAAATCGCGGTCGATATCATTGGCCGCAGTGAGATTAAGGAACATCTCCTTGAGATTGGATGCAATGGTGACTTCGCTCACCGGATAGGCGATTTCCCCGCCATCGATCCAGAAGCCCGATGCACCGCGGCTATACTCCCCGGTGACCATATCGACGCCATGACCAAACAATTCAGTGACATAGAAGCCTGTCCCGACCGCCTGGATCAATTCTTCCGGCGTGCGATCACCGGGTTCGATGGCGAAATTGGTCGATGATGGTACTACTGTCGAGCCAGAACGAACGCCGCGGCCATTGGTGGTCAGGCCCAGTTCCTTGGCCGTCGACGTGGACAGGAACCAATGCTTGAGCACACCATTCTCGATCATGGTGAGCGGGACACCTTCCAGACCCTCGCCATCGAACGGGCGTGACGACGGCCCGCGAACCCGTAATGGGTCGTCGGTGACATTGATCGACTCGGCAAGAATTTTTGTCCCCATGCGGTCCTTCAGGAAGCTCGTCTTGCGCGCGACGGACGCGCCGTTGATAGCGCTGGCGATATGGCTGGCAATGCCGCGCGCAACGCGCGGATCGAACACGACATTGACACGACCAGTCTTTGCCTGACGCGCGCCCAGCCGCTTGACGGCGCGCTCGCCCGCAGTCCGGCCAATAGATGCGGCGTCTTCCAGCGCATCGTAATAGATGCGCGATGAAAAATCATAGTCGCGTTCCATGGCCGTGCCGCTTCCCGCAATGGCGCTGACCGAGCGCGAGAACCGGGACCCCATATATTGCCCGGCGAAGCCCCCCGAGGTGACAAGCACAAGCCCTCCCATCCCAGCTGAAGCCGATCCGCCGCCGGAATTCGTGACGCCCTCGACAGCGAGGGCTGCTTCTTCGGTGGCTAGAGCCGCCTGCGTCAGTTGCGCTGCATCGACGGTAGTTGCGTCATATAGTTCGAGATCGCGAATGTTGCGCACGAGATTTTCAGAAGCCGCAAGACCTTCAAAGGCATCGTCCGGAGACACCTTTGCCATGGCAACAGCGCGTTCGGCCAAGACTTTCGGATCCGCGCTTGCGTTGGCGGAGATACTTGCCACCTTCCTACCAACGAAGACTCGCAATGAAAACTCGTCACTCTCCGAGGATTCGGTCGACTCGACTTTTCCAAGCCGGACACTCACGCCCGTCGAGCGCGAACGCACTACAACCGCATCGGCAGCATCCGCGCCTGCTCTCTTTGCGGCCTCGACAAGCGCCGCTGCATTGTCGACGAATTCGCGAGAATTGACTGGCTCGAGCATTTTCATCCTTGAGGGTTGATTGCATGACAGGATGCAAGGATTTCACCAATGGAAATCAAATCTATCCCTCCTATATGGTGCAAATCAGGGCCGATCAAGGCAAGGTACGGCATGATTTCCCAGATCCGGCCCACTATTCGAGTTCACGGTGCTCGACATAGGTGATAGCCGCGTCCACAGCGCGTTTCAGTTCGTCCTTGATGGCGACAGACTCGTTCAGCACCTGCTCGACACGCATAAAGTCCAACACGCCAAAACGGGCAACGCTCGGACGCAGAAAAATAGCGGGCGGATCGTTGCGTAATCTTGTCGCGATAATCGACTGCATCATCAATTGGCTTGCGCCGAACATCGCCTCTATCGACGAGGGTTGCTTGCCAATGTCACCTTCGGGACCACCGATGACATCGATTGCAATGACGAAGTCAGCTTTGCCCTTCAGATGATCGAAGGGAATCGGATTATAGATCCCGCCATCGATGAGAATACGCTCGTCGCGCAGCACTGGCCGAAAGAGTGCGGGTAACGCGGCTGACGCCGCAATCGCGCTGTAGAGATCACCCTCGTCAATCCTGACTTCTCGCTGGCCATAGAAGTCGGTAGCGGTGACGCTCAGCGGGATTTGCAGTTCTTCGAATGTCTGCGGGATGGCGACCGGGAGAAAACCCTTGAGCACCCTTTCGATGTTGAACTGACTGAAACGAATGCCGCCACCCAGCATTTCGCCGAAAGAGGCGGGACGAAGCCGCCAGAGTCGCGCCGCTATTTCGCCCCGGCGTGACAGGGTAGCCACTGCATATTCACGCATCTGACGGCCCGACATGCCTGCCGCCATGCCCGCGCCCATGATGGCGCCTATGGAAGAACCGGAGATAGCCGTCGGCTTGACCCCGAGTTCATCAAGCGCCTCGATGATATTGATATGCGCTATCCCTCTCGCCCCGCCGCCTCCTAAAGCTATGGCGAAGGTTGGACCAGCAACAGCGCTGTCACCTCGGGTTGTTCCTTCCGTATCTGCCAGATCGCCTGCGATCATGACGGTGCAGCCTCTCAGGTTTGTGGCGGTCCTACGATCAGAATGGCCGGTTCGGTCTCGAGCAGTTTCTTTGCTGCCGCCTTGATCTGGTCCAGTGTAACGGCATTGATCAACTCGGCGCGCTTGTCGATATAATCTCGTCCGAGTTTTTGATCCTGGAGACCGACAAGCGTGCTGGCGACTGCGGAAGAGGAGTCAAGATTGTTAACCGCATAGGATCCGACGAGGTATTTCTTGGCTTCAATGAGTTCTTCCCGCGTCGGACCATCTTTGGCCATCCGCGCGACTTCGGTTTTCAGAATCTGCAACGTTTCGCCGGCACGATCGGCTCGCGTTGCCGTATTTACCATCAACGCCGCCATATGGTCCCGTGTCACCAGATTTGAACCGGCCGAATAGGCAAGACCGCGCTTTTCCCGCACTTCATTGTAGATGCGCGAGGAGAATGTTCCGCCGCCCAAGATGTGGTTCATGATATAGGCGGGAAAGAAATCCGGATCTTGGCGACGAACCCCGGGATAAACCATGGAGATGGACGTCTGAGGCAGAGCGTAATCCACGCGTGTCGTCTGGCCAAAAGTAAGCTTCGCCTCGGCGATTGGCACAAGCTGCGCTTTCTCGGGAAGACTGCCGAAGACCTTGTCCAGAAGTGGAGCGAGTTCCTCCGGACTGATTGAGCCCACAACGGCAACAATCAGATTATCCCTGCCAAAATTGCGCTTGTGGAAGGACTTGAGGTCGTCATGCGTTATTGAAGAGAGGCTGGCCTCCGTACCCTCCGAACGGCGTCCATAGGGGTGATCGCCGTATAGTGCTTCTGCGAATTTACGCCCGGCAATCGCGTTTGGGTCGCGCTCGGAGGACTTGATGCCGGCGATAACCTGCTGGCGAATTCGATCGATGGGTGCCTGGTCGAAACGAGGTGCGTTGACCGCGAGTGCAAGCAGATCCACGGCCTCGTCGCGCTTGTCCGCCAGCATCCGAATGGAGCCGCTGATGTTGTCATCGTCGGCATTAAAGCCCATCTCCGCACCGACATCGTCAAGCTTTTGCTGAAACGTATCGGAAGTGAGATCACCCGCGCCTTCATCGAAGAGGCCTGTCATCAAATTGGCCAGGCCCTCCTTGCCGTCGGGATCCTGGCTGCTTCCGCCCTTGAAGGTAAAACGCATAGAAATCAGCGGAACAAAATCGTCTTGAACGAGCCAGGCTTTGATCCCTTTCGGCGAAACGACTTCCTTGATTTCCACTGCGTACCCTGGCGCAACACCGAACAAAACCAGGACAACGGCGGCGGCAACTCGCTTCATGATGGTCATTGTACGATCCCCTGTGCCGGCGTCTCTGGTTGTTCCTGTGTTTCGCCGGACGCAGGTGCTTCCGCTCGCACCTTCTCGTCCGGCTTGCCATCCTCCGGCATCAGGTAACTGGTGACGGAGCGGCTATCAACGAGATAACGTTTGGCCACGTCCTGTATGTCTTGAACCTTTACCTTGCGAATCCGGTCCGGCCACTCCTGAATATCTCGTATCGTCTGACCTGTTGAGAGGGTCGAGCCATAGATGCGCGCCATACCAGCCTGACTGTCGCGAGCAAAGATCACACTCTTGAGGAAGCGATTGCGCGCTTTCTCCAATTCGCCCTCAGTTACGCCATCCTTGATGATCCTGGCGATCTGCGCGTCAATGCCTGCTTCAACCTCGGTCAATGTCCCTGCGCCGCGCGGCGCGCCGTAGACGGCAAAACTACCCTCATCAAGCGAACCGCCCTGATAATACGCGCCGGCGTTGGCCGCACTTCCCTCGCTCACGACCAGCGCTTGATAGATGCGGCTGCGGTTTGAACCGCCGAGAATTTCGCTCAGGAGGTCAAGCGCCTCCGCCTCTCCCGGTTTGGCACTTGCGTATGACGGAGCCAGCCACATCTTCTGGAAACTCGGTTGGGAAACGCGCTGATCGGCCAGAGAAACCGTGCGCTTTGTGTTTTGTTCAGGCTCCTGCGGGCGCTCGCGTTTTCCAACCTCTGCGCGACGAGGCACCTTGCCATAGGTTTTCTCTGCCAACGCCTTGACCGTAGCCAGATCGACATCTCCCGAGACGACAAGCGTAGCGTTATTGGGCGTGTAATACTTTACGTAGAATGCAAGCGCATCCGCGAGATTCAACTGCTGCATCTCGTGCAGCCACCCGATGACCGGTGTTCGGTACGGATGGTTCTGATAGAGCGTCGCATTGACCTCTTCTGCGAGCAAAGCGGAGGGATTGCTGTCCGTGCGCGAGCGTCGCTCCTCAAGCACGACGTCGCGCTCGGTCTTGACCACATCCTCATTGAGAATGAGGTTTTCCATACGATCGGCCTCGTAGGTCATGACCATTTCAAGAGCTGATGGCGCGACCTGCTGATAATATGCCGTATAGTCGTATGAGGTAAATGCATTCTCCTGCCCGCCAATTTCGGCAACCTTGCGCGAGAACTCACCTGCAGGATAGTTCTTGGTGGCCTTGAACATCAGATGTTCAAAGAAGTGAGCGATCCCGGATTTGCCTGGTTCTTCATCCGCCGACCCCACGTGGTACCAAACCATATGGGTAACAACCGGCGCCCGGTGATCCGGGATCACGACGACCTCGAGACCGTTGTCCAGGTAGAACGACGATACATCATCCTTGCTGGTCGTCTCGAAAGCCTTGGCCGATTCTGCATTTGCTGGAACGAAGGAGTAAAACGGGAGGGCGAGGGCGCCGGTCAGGACGACAGCCGCAACGATGCGGCCAAGGGCGGAGGACATTCAAATCGATCCAGTTCTGTTTTGACGGATAGCGATACAAACGCAGTCTTTACGACTTCAATGTGACAAGTCTAATGATTGTTCCGCCATAAGGGCGTTCTTCGACAACGGCAAAGCGCCCATCGAGTTCGACAACGGCGTCGGCTTCCTCTTCCAGCACCAACAGTGATTCCGGATGGAGCCATCCACCCTCAAGCGCGGCCCTAAACGCCATTTCTCCCAAGCCTTTGCCATAGGGCGGATCAGCAAATACGAGGTCGAAAGGTTCTATGGTACCGGCATCTCCTAGCTTTGTCGCATCCCGCCGGAATATCTTCGTGCTACCGAGCAGACCGAAAGCTTCGACATTGGTGCGGATCAGTCCACGCCCTTGAGCCGATTCTTCGATGAAGACTCCATAACGCGCACCGCGAGACATTGCTTCGAGCCCCAGGGCGCCTGTCCCAGCAAAAAGGTCTAGAACACGCGTCGCCTCGAACTTTCCCGGATAATTATGCACCAGAATATTGAAGAGGCTTTCGCGTGTTCGATCAGTCGTCGGCCGTATCGTATTGGTAGCCGGCGCCGCCAATGCGCGACCGCGAAATTTCCCGCCAACGATGCGCATCGCTTCCGGCCCTGCTATTTAGGTTTGCCGCTGCGAGGCGGGCGGGCTGAGCCACCGCCGGAACCACCTCTCGATGGTCCCTTCGGACCACCATATGGCCGGTCTCCACTCCGGCTATCCTGCCGGCCGGGCGAGCGCACCGGTTTGCCACCTGCACCATATGGTCGTTCTGAACGGGCCGGACGATCTCCTGCCGCAGGATTGTCTCGCCTTGCCTCGCGTTCCTTCAGTTCGGCGCGCTCGCGCTTGCCGACCCGGGGCGGACGATCCGGGCGGGCTCCATCGCGCGAACCTTCAGGCCGAGAGGAAGCAAAGGCGCGTTTCGGACGTTCAGCATTGTCCCCTTCGCTACGTGGAGGACGCGCCGAAAAACTGCGTGGCTTTTCACCGGCAGTTGACGAACGATTACTGCCGTGACGCTCGCCGGCGGGGCGCTCGCCCGCAGCCCTGGCGGAACCTTCACCAAAACGTTTCGGCTTGTCGGCACGCGAATTCTCCGACCGGCTTCGCTCATCTCGCGCTGCCACGGCCTTGATCCTTGCCTTTCCCATGGGGCGGGCGCCCGGCGCCATCCAGACATTGGCACCGCGGGATTTGCGAGGAGCGGCAGCTTCGTCCTCCTTGCGCTCCCGATCAGCCTTCGACGAGACACCATGCGGGGAGCGCGGCTTTCGATCGTCTTCGCGCGGTGCACGGGCCGGGCGATCATCGCGACCGCTGCGAGGCACCGCCGGCCGCTCATTGCGATCCGTGGTCCAGCGTGAAAGAGACTCCTCGCGCTTATCGTCCTTGGATTTGCGCGGACCGCGCGCTTTTGCAACCGGCGCGCTCGATATCCATTCGGATGTGCGACGTTCGGGACGCTCACTTGGTTGTTGTACTGCCTCGCCCTTTACCGCATCGTTGGAGAAGACGTTGATGATCGGAGCGTCGAAATCCGCGCCGGATTCTTCGATCAGCCGCTCGCCGAGCTGATCGCGCAAGGTCCGGCCATTCATTTCGCGGACCGAGCCTTCCGGCAGATCGCTGAGCTGGAACGGACCATAGGAAATGCGGATCAGCCGGTTGACCGAAAGCCCGAGCGCACCAAGCACATTCTTGACCTCGCGGTTCTTGCCTTCGCGCAAGCCGACCATGATCCAGACATTCGAGCCCTGCTCGCGCTCCAGATGAGCTTCGATAGCGCCGTAGAACACGCCATCGACGGCTATGCCATCTTTCAGCGTATCGAGCTTTTCCTGCGTGATGCTGCCATGGGCACGGACGCGGTACCGGCGCAGCCAACCAGTCGATGGCAATTCAAGCGCACGCGAGAGTCCGCCATCATTGGTGAGAAGCAGCAGCCCCTCGGTGTTGATATCGAGACGGCCGACGGAAAGCACTCGCGGCATATCCTTGGGCAAGGATTCGAACACGGTCTGGCGCCCTTCCGGATCGCGGTTCGTGGTCACCAGGCCCGCCGGCTTGTGATAGAGCCAAAGACGCGTGCGTTCTTTTTGCGGCAAAGGCTTGCCATCAACTTCAATGCGGTCCGCGGCAACTACGTTGATTGCCGGGCTTTCGAGCCGCTTGCCGTTAACCGAAATCCGGCCTGCAGCGATCATGGTTTCGGCTTCACGGCGTGAGGCGATGCCGGCACGCGCCAGCCGCTTGGCTATACGTTCGCCTTCTTCGACCGGTGCTTCTTCCTGCAAGGGCTTTCGCGGGCCGAGGCCGCGCTTGGCGGGAGCAGCATCATCGAACTTGCGCGGACTCCTGGCGCGATCGCCGGTATCGCTTCGCTTTTCGAAGGAGCGTTTGCCGCCCTTCCCGTCATCTTTTGAATTTGTCATGGAATGTTTGCCTTTCAGCGGGGCTAACTAACAGCTAAGACGTTTTCTTGCGAGTAAATTCTAAGGGACTCTTCGATTACTCCAACGAGGAGCGCTACGTGACCCAAAAAAACGATCCAATGAGTATAGCGCTGACGGAAGCCCATTGTGCTGCGACACGAGGCGAGGTGCCTATCGGTGCAGTCGTGGTCAAAGACGGGCAAATTATCGCGCGGGCTGGCAATCGGACGCGCGAACTCAACGATCCAACGGCACATGCGGAAGTTCTTGTCATTCGTGAGGCCTGCCACAAGCTCGATGACGAGCGCCTTACCGGATGCGATCTTTATGCCACACTGGAGCCCTGCACCATGTGCGCGGCGGCGATTTCGTTCGCGCGTATCAGGCGTCTCTATTACGGGGCGCAGGACATCAAGGGCGGAGGTGTGGAGAACGGCGCGCGATTTTTTGCTCAGCCTACCTGCCATCACGCACCTGAGGTTTATTCCGGATTCCAGGAGCAGCAGGCGGAGATCATGCTGAAAGAGTTCTTTCGCTTGAAACGGCTGTAGAAGTGGCTTGATCGAGTGCGAGTGCTAGAAGCGAACCGTCAGGTCCGCGCGAAAACCGTGATCCTGGACATCGCTGGCAATCTCACCCTGATAAGACAAACCGAACGTGGTCGCGGGTGCCAAAGCCATATCGAGTCCAAACTCCAACAGAGCGGCATTCCGCGAGATGGGGAGACCGGAAATTCCGAAATCATCCATGCCGGCAAAGGCAAGCTGCGACGATGGAGTGACATCGCCAAAGGCATGGCGCCACCCGGCCATGCCACGCAATGTGACGTCCGCCGCGCCAAGCGGTAGTTGCGTCGACACGCGCAGCCCCAGAACAGCAGATGTAACGTCATCGTCGGACGCGGTACCGGCAAGCGCCGCTGAACCACCCGTTTCTGTGAAGCTATCAAGGTGAAGATCGGCATAGGACAAATTTACAAAGGGCTCTAGTGCTGCGCTTTCCAACTGGATGGCATAGGCAAGTTCTCCGAATACCTGCGTCGTTCCGCCCTCATAATCTGCAGTCAATATCTCACTTGTTCCGGTGAAGGGAACCGATCGGTCCGTTTCCACGTCGTGCCACGTATACATTGCACCGGAGCGGAAATGCAGCGCGCCGACGGAAGCACCGCCATAGACGCCAAGATGAAAATTATCGATGTCGGCCGAAGCTTCAAGGCTCGCCTGGTCGATGCTGGTGCGGCTGTAGCCGGCCAGCGCTCCAACACGTGCGGTGTGGTTGATCTCGACATCGCCGCCAACCAGAAAACCTCCGAGGGAGCGCTCAAGGCCTGGTACCTGCTCATTGGTGTTCCAGTCAGCCCAAGAGCCGAAGCCCTGTCCCCAAACAGATAACCTGTCCCCGGCAACCGGGGGCTCGGCGCCATCTGGTCCATAGGCCATGACCGGAATCGCGGGCGCGGCAACGCCGTCCAGTGCAGCGCGGAGCCTGTTATTGGCAGCCTCGCGTATAAAACGGCTGTCTTCAAGCAGCACAGACTTGAGGGAGACGTGAATCTCTCCGGGCAACCGGGCGAATGTCAACGGTGCCATTTCCTGGTCGAGACCCAGCAAATTTCCAATGAGGGTATTATCATCCAGCGCAGGGGTGTTCGCCACAAAATCGTCCAGAGATCGCGCCGCGCTGCGCTGGTTGGGTGTTTTGGCAAGCGCGGCAAAATCGATATCGTTTCGGCGCAGTGTCAGCACCACGTTGTTCATATCGTAGGCAAGCGAGGGATCGAGAAACTGAAGGTTAGATGACACGCCCGTGAACCGGGTGCCACTTAATCCGCCCGCAGCCGAAAGAATTGTATAGGGCGTCTGAACTCGCCATAGGCCCGCCGACGCGATGACATCAACTTGGCCCCCGCTCAGATTTGCGTTCCCCGCCACCAATGTCCTGTCGCCAGTTCCGGCCGCGTCGGTCTCGACCTGATAGATCGACCCGGTATTGAAGGTCAGATCGCCGCCAATCCGCAGCGTGCCGACAGAATTACCTGGGGCAAGAAAGCCGCCATTATCGATTGCAACACCACCGGCGGTACCTGTTCCGCCAAGCAGACCCTGACGAACATTGATCACGCCGCCGAGCACGCCATTGACGATAAGGGCGCCGTTGCGAAGATTCGTGGTGCCCGTGAAGGCGCTGCTATCGCCGGTCTGAACCGTCGTACCCGACAGCACGTTGAATGTGCCTGAACCGCTCATTTCCGCCGAGAGCGTATAACTTCTCGCGAGATCAAGGTTGAATGTACCAGCACCAGCACCGAAGGAGATGCTATTTGTTTCGAGCGCGCCTCCCAAAATGTTGAGTACGCCGGTCGATCCGGCCGTGGAAGCGATGCGGATGACAGGGGCTGTCACTCTAGAGCCCTTGGTTGCAGTCAAGGTTCCCGCACCGGACTCTCCGACAATCAATTCCGACGCGGCGGAAACTGCGGACCCTTCGTCCGAAATGTTGATCGTTCCAGTTCCTGTATCCGAACCGATGCGGATAAACGGACTTTCAGCAGCAGCACCGCTGCCGACGTTCAAGGTTCCGGTGCCGGAATTGCCGACCACGATTTCCGATGCGGCGGAGATTGCTGTCCCCTCCCCGACAATGTTGACATGTCCGGTCCCAGCGCCGGCAGCTATATTGCTGGCAGGAACGCCAGCGCCCCCTCCTACGTCGATTCTGCCGAGACTGTGGAGCGAGCCGCCATCCGCCACTTCCAGCACGCCCGAGCCGCCGAGTCCGACAAATAGATAACGGCCCGGTTCGAACACCGACTTCGCACCCTGGATAGTTACCGTGCCATTGCCTCCGGCCGAACGTCCAATAATCGTGACCGTGTCAACTGAAACGCGACCACCATTCACGACAGCAAGTGAACCTGTACCTCGGAGGCCAACAGACATCCGGTCTCCAGCCTCCCAGAGTGAACCAGCGCCATCTACTCTAACCTCGCCCGAGGCACCCGCCTCTACGCCTAAAGCTGTTGCTGGGGCGGCGCCGGTACGATCCGGACCCGAGTCGAAAACCCGAGCACCTCTCTCGATGACAAGAGAGCCTGTTCCCGCATCGCCGATCAGGAGGTAATTGCCATACTCAAAGGATGAACCTTCACCCCTGACCGTTATGCTGCCGATGCCGCCCAAATAACGGCCGATTTTCGTCTCCAGGTAAGGAGGAATGAATTCGACATGTGAGAGATAGGCGTCACCGCCATCGCTTATGATTACTGCGCCTGTGGCATTGCCACCGACGTAAAGTGCAAATCCGACGTTCCAGGGGCTGGATTGCGGCCCTGGATCAGACCGAATTCCGCTTTCCACTTGACCGCTCGTGATGATTTGCTGCGCGAGAACTGGCTGGGCAAAAAAACAGACGCCAAGACTGAGGCTCCGACCGAGGGAGCGAATGCTGCTACGCTGTGACTTGGCCTCCGCCATGTGAACACCCAAACATTCGCGGGCGATCCCGACCTCTGGTCGAAAAGCATAGCACTTTAGTAGTATAATCTACAACGAACGTTTTAGATGTAATTAGTTGTATCGCGGGCACCAGCGGCGTCACGCATGCCATCCCAATCTGGCGAGCAGGCTTTTAGTTCCAGGGGATGAGGTTTTTCAGGCTGAAGCCTTTGTCCTTGCGGGCGGCGGCCTTGCGTTCGCGCTCCTTCTTCGCCTCATCCTCGCCCAGTTCATTGGCTGCGGCGGTCGCGGCGGGCGCGCGATATTCCAGCGGAGGCTCGCTCAAATAACGCCGGGTGGTCGGTGATCCCGCTGTCGAAGCCAGTTTGCGCGCGCGAAAATCAGCGCCTGCAGTGCTCTTCGAGCCCTGATTGGCGGGCGTATTATCATTGAAGAACCCGTATTCAGACTTGGCTGCGGGCTTCTGAGCGACGGGCATATCGTTCTCAACTTCGGGCACGAAGTTTGGGTTGTTCTGATTGGCTGTTGCTGTATCCCGGATACGCTTGCGGCGTGCCTCAGGCGATTCCGGCCAATTGGCGCTACCGCTTGTGACGACATCATTCTGCGGCGCCGGCAATTGCGCTATCTTGCCCTCAGCCGGGCGAACAAGTTCCGGCCTCGGATTATAAGCAATCTGGTTCTTCTTCTTGGGACCGAACGATGCGAGGTTCGACACGTCGTCGAGGAGTTGACTGCCGGCAGTCTTGTCCGTGCCATAGGTGGGCGACGACACGCAACCGCCAAGCGCCAGCGACGCAACCAGTACACCGAAAACCGTAATGCGTCCGTTCAAATCCATACTCACTTCCGACCCATGTCCGGGCAGTTCTGACTGCCGATCAATTATGCTTGATCTATGCCCTGCCTCTAAAATCAGGCAACTCAATGGCAAGCCTTTTACATGAGGCCAATTACATTAAGCAAGTCTGTGGACAGGTTTACCAAAAATATGGGGATCACTTGTCCAGCAAATCCCCATTCTTCGCTAAATAGCCAGTCTCCCAAGTTTTTCCAATTCGTGCAGTGCGGCGGCATCGCGCGCGGAAACATCCGGATAGACCGGGTCCAGGCCGACATCATGCGTGTAACGCCATGACCGCGCGCATTTCATGCCCGTTGCACGCTGCGATACAACAGCAACGCCCTTCACATCATCGGCAACGAATGCATCCAACGGACCCTTGTCGCCTTTGATCGTGATATCGCTGGTGATGCAGATCTCGGCCATGTCAAGACCGCTGACGGCAGCAAGCAATTCTGGATCCGTTATATAGACCAATGGTGCCGCCTCCAGCGACGAACCGATGGTTTTCTTTGCTCGCTCCAGTTCAAGCGCGCCAGTGACGACACGACGAACATCTTTCACCTTGCGCCACTTCTCGGCAAGCAGGTCGTTCTTCCATGCACCAGGCGTTTCACGGAATTGTTCAAGGTGCACCGACACGGCTTCCTTGTGGAGATCCAGCCACGCCTCCTCCATGGTGAACGGCAGCATCGGCGCAAGCCATGTGACGATACGATCAAAAAGATGGCGCACAACCTGCAACGCAGCTTTGCGCTTGAGGCTCGACGGAGCATCGCAATAAAGTGCGTCCTTGCGGATATCGAAGTAGAACGCCGAAAGCTCGACATTCATGAAATCGATAAGCGCGCGAGTGATACGCTTGAACTCGAACGAGTCATAGCCGGAGCGTACGACCTCATCCAGTTCGACAAGCCGGTGCAGCATCAGCTTTTCGAGCTCCGGCATGTCGGCATAGGCAATTTCGTCACCTTGATCATGAGCGAGCGTGCCAAGCATCCAGCGTATCGTGTTGCGCAATTTGCGATATGCATCGATATTGGTCTGGATGATGTTCTTGCCGAGACGCTGGTCTTCCCAGTAATCGGTGGTCATGACCCAGAGGCGGAGAATATCCGCACCGGAATCCTTGATGACGTCCTGCGGCGTGACCGTATTGCCGAGAGATTTCGACATTTTCCGCCCTTCCTCGTCCATGGTGAAACCATGGGTCACGAGGGTGTCGTAAGGCGCACAGCCACGGGTTCCGCAGCTTTCCAATAGGGACGAATGGAACCAGCCGCGATGCTGGTCCGAGCCCTCCAGATAGACATCGGCAGGCCATTTGAGATCCGGCCGGTCTTCCAGCGTGAAGACGTGGGTCGAACCAGAGTCAAACCAGACGTCGAGAATATCGCGAACCTGCGTCCACGGTTCATTGGCCTTGTCGCCAAGAAAGCGTTCCCTCGCACCTTCGGCAAACCATGCGTCGGCACCTTCCTGCTCGAAGGCCGCCAGAATGCGCGCGTTGACCGCATCGTCCTTGAGAACGTTACCATTGTCGTCAGCGAACACACAGATCGGCACGCCCCAGGCACGCTGGCGTGAGAGCACCCAATCCGGCCGGTCCTCGATCATGGCGCGCAGGCGGTTCTGACCACCCGCGGGAACAAAGCGTGTCTCGTCGATTGCGGCAAGGGCACGGGAACGCAGCGTGGTCTGATCGCCGAGGTCCTTGTCCATGTGGACGAACCATTGCGGCGTGTTGCGGAAGATGACCGGCTTCTTCGAGCGCCAGGAATGTGGGTACGAGTGCTTGAGGCGGCCTCGCGCAAAGAGCATGTTACGCGCGATGAGTTCGTCGATGACCGCCTTGTTGGCATCGCCCTTCTTGCCATTATCGTCCATGACGCGAGCTGGCCCACCTTCGCGATCGGGACCAAACCCCGGCGCATCCTTGGTGTAGTAGCCTGCATCATCGACAGTGAACGGGATTGCCGAAGAAATGCCGCGAGCTTCAAGGTCGCGAGCAGCATCGGTCCATGCATCGAAATCTTCGCGGCCATGACCCGGTGCCGTGTGGACGAATCCAGTACCTGCGTCATCGGTAACGTGATCCCCCGCCAGCAGAGGAACGGGGAACTCGTAACCGCCTGCGAGGCCTTCGAAAGGATGCGCCAAGGTCATTCCGGCGAGTTCCTCAGCCGAAACGGTCCGCAAACGCTTGAAAGTCAGCTTGGCTTTCGTTGCGGATTCTTCGGCAAGCGCATCGGCAAAGATCAGCTTTTCACCCGGACGTGGACCGAAATCATTCTCCGCCGTCTGAACTTCATACAGGCCGTAACCGACGCGTGGGGAATAGCTGACCGCACGATTGCCGGGTATGGTCCAAGGGGTTGTCGTCCAGATGACGACGTGAGCCGACGCTAAATCGTCTGGTCCCTGGGCAAACGGAAACTTCACCCAGATCGTGTCGCTTTCGACATCGGCATATTCGACCTCGGCTTCGGCCAGCGCCGTACGCTCGACCACTGACCACATGACAGGCTTGGAGCCGCGATAAAGCTGACCAGACATGGCGAATTTCAATAGTTCGCCGGCGATGCGGCTTTCCGCATGGAAGGCCATCGTCGTATAAGGGTTTTCGAAATCGCCTTCAATGCCGAGGCGCTTGAACTCCGCGGACTGGATCTTTATCCAATTGGCAGCGAACTCACGGCATTCCTTGCGGAATTCGTTGATCGGCACCTCGTCCTTATCCTTGCCCTTGGCGCGGTATTGTTCCTCGATCTTCCACTCGATCGGCAAGCCATGGCAATCCCAACCCGGTACATAGTTGGAATTGTAGCCGCGCATCTGAAACGAGCGGGTGATGACGTCCTTGAGGATCTTGTTCAGTGCGTGGCCGATATGGATATTGCCATTGGCATAGGGTGGGCCGTCATGCAGAACGTAAAGCGGACGCTCCCTGGCATCCTCGCGCAGCCTCTTGTAAAGGTTCATGTCCTGCCAGCGGGCAACGAATTCAGGCTCTTTGGCGGGCAGGCCAGCGCGCATGGGAAAGTCCGTCTGCGGCAAGTAGAGAGTTTTCGAATAGTCGAGTTTCGTGGACGTGTCGGTCATATTTCCAGCTTGTGATAGGGCCCGCGCGTTATCGCGGCGGGCAAAATTGGGAGAAATCATCTAAGCGCAAAGGCGCCGCCCCGGACCCTTCCGCACCGCGAAGCCGAAGCTTCACGAATGCGCCAGGGCCGGGCCACTAATTCGTAGTATTCGAACAGGTATGGGCTGTGCGCCAACCCAGCAAACGTTTTTCATGCCGCGCTTTTAGCAATCACTGCTGTCAGAATAAAGGGGCAGGCGCAATAAACTTCGCGTGCGCGGTTACCTGTCGACTATAGAGCGAAGTCGAAGCGGTAGGTTGCCTGTACACCCAGCGTTGCCTGATTGGCCGAACCGCGCTCCCTTACAAGGCTTGAATCCGCCGCCGGACCCATCAACCTGTTATATTCGGCATAGGCGCTCGTGGTAATCTTGTCCGTTGTCTGCCAAGTGATCTGGCCACCAACGCCGAGCGATTTGAGCCCGCCGCCGGGCGAATAGCGGGCAAGACCCGACGCAACGGACTCGCTGGCGGAAACGCCATAGAACTCCTCGAAATAGTCCTTGGAAGCCACCGTCGCACGCGGACCGGCAGAAACACGCACTGTGGGTGTTATGTCCTTGAATGCATCAATCGCAAAATCCGCTACCACGCCATCATGCGCGCCGATACCCCGCCGCACCTCGACACGCCCGCGGATATTGTCTGTCGGATAGAATTCGGCGAAGCCGCCGACCTCCACGCCCCAATCGACATCGTGGAGACCTTTTAGATCATCAGAATCACCACTGTCGCGGCCGGTGATCAACTTGCCTGTGAGACCGGCGCGGAAAACGCCCGTATCGATGAAGCCGAACGAGGCATTGTCGTTGAGCGAGGAAAAGCGCACCGAACGTCCGGCTCGGCCAAGAGAAATGACGGGGGCTGCGCGGAGCATATAATCTTTCGCACCCTCGTAGCGCGGAGCAACGAAACCCTTTGCGCCAAGCGTCAGGTACCAATCGCCCGACCACCAATGTTCGCCGCGCGGTGTGCTGGCTGTCTGGTTTTCAGGATAATACTCATCAGCGAGAATGGGTGTGGAAGTTGCAAAGGCGAGCGCTGCCGAAAGCACCGCGATAAAACGAATGGACATGAAAAAAACTCCGAAAGATCCTGCCGTGGGAGGCGGCAAGCCTGAGACCAGACTACGAAATGATAGATAAAATTGGATTGATTTCTATGGTAAACGATTTACGAAATCAGTCGAAATTGATCCTTTGGTCGAGAGGCGAGAGCGGCTTGACACCCTTCAACAAGGCACGCGCTTCCTCTTCGTCACGCCTGATCTGCTGCAACATCGGCTCGAGGCCCTCAAACTTTTCTTCGCCGCGAAGATAGCCGAAGAACGACACGGCGCAGACCTCGCCGTAAAGACTTGCTGCGAAATCGAAAACATATGTTTCGAGCAGCGGCTCGCCATCGATGTCAACTGTAGGACGGCGGCCGAAACTTGCCACACCATCGTAGAGTGTGCCGTCAGCCCTGCGAAAGCGCACGGCGTAAATGCCGTGTTTCAAATGGGTCTCGGGTGGCAGAACCATATTGGCCGTTGGAAAGCCGATGGTGCGGCCCAACTGCTTGCCGGCGATGACTTCGGCCCTGATCCGGTGTCGATAACCGAGAAGGCCTGCGGCCTCTACTACTTTTCCGTCGCCGAAGAGCTCGCGAATCCGGCTGGACGAAACGGCCTGGCCGCCTTCGTCGCGGAAGGCATCAACCAGGGTGACATGAAAACCGCGCCTCTCACCGGCGTCCATCAGGAAGGCCGGACCACCCTGGCGATTCTTGCCGAAGTGAAAATCGAAGCCGGTGACGATGCGGCTCGCACCCAGCGCAGCAACGAGAATCTGATCGACAAAATTATCCGCCGTCAATTGTGAAAACTCGCGGGTAAACGTGCATTCCACCACAGCATCGAAGCCGAGTGCCTCGAGAATCAATGCCTTCTCGGCCGCCGGTGTCAGTCTGTCGACTGGCTGGTCCGGCACGAACACGTTGCGCGGATGTGGTTCGAAAGTCAGGACGAGAGATGGTTTTCCCGCTTCACGAGCGGCTTCGAGAGCGCGCTCGAGCACCGCCTGATGGCCGCGATGCACTCCATCGAAATTGCCGATCGCGACCACGGCACCCTTTAGATGCTCGGGCACATGGTTTGGATCGCTCAGACGCAGGATCGACATGAACTTCTGACCTCAGGCCAACATGGGCATCGTGGCTACGGGATTGCTGCCGTGCTTTTTCAGGAATGCCTGCAGCTTTTCCAGATCGTGGACACCTCCCATGACATAATCACCCGCATGAATCCCACCTGAGATATAAAGAGCATCGATCCCGAAAAGGTCCGCGCCCTTGATATCGGTCAACATGCCGTCGCCGATGGCAATGACGCGGGCCCGATCGACCCTTTCGCCGCGCGACTCCTCAGCCGCAGCGACGGCGGCCTCGTAGATCGGCCGATGCGGCTTACCAGCGATCAGAGTCCGTCCGCCAAGCTGACCGTAATCGCGGGCGAGCGCTCCTGCGCACCAGATGAGCCGGTGACCGCGCTCGACGACAATATCGGGATTGGCGCAGATGAAAGGCAAGTCGCGTGAGCGAAAACGGGTCAGCATCTCCGCATAATCTTCAGGTGTCTCCGTCTCATCATCAAAGAGCCCGGTGCAGACGACAACGTCAGCTTCGCGTTCTTCGACGAGCTCGACGTCCAGCCCCTCGTAAAGCGTCTCATCACGCTCGGGACCAAGGTGAAAGACACGGCGCGGCGCAGCGCGGATCAGTTCACGCGTCACGTCACCAGACGTGACGATACGGTCATAGGACGATTCAGGGACGCCCAGCGAGTGGATCTGTTGCGCGACGCTGTCAAAGCGGCGCGGAGCATTGGTAATGAGCACGACCGTCAGACCAGCTTGCCGGGCCGCAACCAGGGCGCCGGACGCAGACGCGAACGAGTCGACGCCGTTATGCAGAACGCCCCATACATCGCATAGCAACACATGATAGCGATTGGTAAGTTCATCGAGGCGCTGCAAGTGTATCATGTCGGTCATGCCGATCCTTTCCGAGAACCCAAAGCCCGTCATCGCTTACCCGATTGCATGAAATGTGTCACCCATGATCGTCGGCGATTGTTTGGCCGCAGCATCATTGACTGCATACATATGAACATGTATTTATATGTTATCAACGCAGGGCAAGCCATGTCGCATTCACACGAAGGTCACGATCACGCACCGAAAATCACAGCAGATAATCAGCGCAAGGTGCTGATCGCGTTTTTCATTACGTTTGCTTTCATGATCGTCGAAGTCATCGGCGGTCTGTTGTCCGGATCGCTGGCGCTCATTGCCGATGCAGGGCACATGGTGACCGATGCAGCGGCGTTGGCGCTTTCCTACGCAGCATTTCATTTCGGCAAGCGCGCCGCCGATGAACGGCGCACATTCGGTTATTTGCGCTTTGAAGTCATTGCCGGGCTGATGAATGCCATCGCGCTCTTCGCCATTCTCATCTGGATCACCTATGAGGCCATCGAGCGGTTCCGCAACCCGGGCGAGGTTCTGGCGGGACCCATGCTTATCGTGGCTACCATAGGCTTGGCCATCAACATTGCTGTATTCTGGATACTGACGCGCGGTGACAGCGAACATGTGAATATCAAAGGAGCCATTTTGCACGTGTTGGGCGATCTCCTCGGTTCCGTTGGAACGATCATCGCCGCGGTCGTCATTTATTATACTGACTGGACGCCGATTGATCCCATCCTTTCGGTATTTGTCTGCCTGCTGATCCTGCGCAGCGCTTGGGCACTCTTACGCAACTCGATGCATATCCTGTTAGAGGGTGCACCGGCGAATGCCAGCCCGGAAGAGATTGAACAGCATCTGAAACAGACCGTTCCTGGCCTCGCCAATGTCCGCCATGTGCATGTCTGGATGATCACGTCCGGCAAGGCGCTTTGTACATTACACGTCTTGCCCGCCGCGAACGCGGACCCAAGGCTGCTGGTCAAACATGTCGAAGTCGAGCTCAGGACAAAATTCGACATCGAGCATTCCACAGTCGCAATTGATTGGCCGGATACGACCACCGACGATTGTTGCCTGGGCGCCGAGATAGGCGGCGATCATGGGCACGAAGAACATGACCATGCGGATCATGACCATGCAGCGCATGACCATGATCATGAGGGACATAAACATTGAACAAACTGGCGATCCCATCGCAGCTAGATACGATAATCCTCGCCGAAACATTCCGGCTGCTCGGCGATCCGACGCGCCTGCGCATCCTGTTCTTCTGCCTCGACGAGCCAAGATCTGTCGGCGACATAGCGGCGAGCCTCGACCTGTCGCAATCGCTGGTCAGCCACCACTTGCGGCTATTGCGCGGCGCACGGCTGGTACGCGGCAACCGGCAGGCCAAGCAGATATTCTACGAGCTTGCCGACAGGCATGTCAGCGACATGCTCGTCGACATGGCGCACCACGTATGCGAAGACAGCGATGAATGAGCGTCCTATTGGAGGCTGCCTTTTGTCCCTGCCACGTGAATCCTGTATCGCTTGGCCCAAAAAATCAGCTGCCTTGAAAACTGTTGTCATGAATATTTCGCATGGCTTTCCCTTGACTCTTTTTCCCCTTCCCACTATCTCCGAGCGCAGTTAGCACTCACCCATGTCGAGTGCTAATAACGCGGATGGCGCTGCCGTCCGCGACATCGTTTTGTCACCAACCATCAAGGGTTCTAACCATGGCCAAGACCAAGTTCCGCCCGCTTCATGACCGCGTCGTAGTACGCCGCGTCGAATCCGAAGCGAAGACCGCAGGCGGCATCATCATTCCGGATACTGCCAAGGAAAAGCCACAGGAAGGCGAAATCGTCTCCGTAGGCACCGGCGCTCGTGACGAAGCAGGCAAGCTCGTACCATTGGACGTCAAGGCAGGCGATCTTATCCTGTTCGGCAAGTGGTCCGGTACGGAAGTCAAGATCGGCGGCGAAGACCTGCTGATCATGAAGGAATCCGACATTCTGGGTATCCTCGGCTAATCACCGTCATTTCAACAAAATTTCGATCAAACCGGGTTCAATCCCAGGAGAGATAAAATGGCTTCTAAAGAAGTAAAATTCGGCCGCGACGCGCGTGAGCGCATGCTGCGCGGTGTCAATATCCTTGCAGACGCTGTCAAGGTAACGCTCGGCCCCAAGGGTCGTAACGTTGTCATCGACAAGTCCTTCGGCGCTCCGCGCATCACCAAGGACGGCGTAACCGTTGCCAAGGAAATCGAACTTGAAGACAAGTTCGAGAACATGGGCGCACAGATGGTTCGTGAAGTCGCTTCGAAGACGAACGACATTGCCGGCGATGGCACCACGACGGCTACTGTTCTCGCCCAGGCTATCGTTCAGGAAGGCGGCAAGGCCGTCGCTGCCGGCATGAACCCGATGGATCTGAAGCGCGGCATCGATCTTGCTGTTGCTGAAGTCGTCAAGCAGCTCGGCAAGAGCGCCAAGAAGATCAAGACTTCGGAAGAAGTTGCGCAGGTTGGCACGATCTCTGCCAATGGCGAGACTGAAATCGGCGAAATGATCGCCAAGGCAATGCAGAAGGTCGGCAACGAGGGCGTTATCACCGTCGAGGAAGCCAAGACCGCTGACACCGAGCTCGAAGTCGTCGAAGGCATGCAGTTCGACCGCGGCTATCTCAGCCCTTACTTCGTCACCAACCCTGAAAAGATGGTTGCTGATCTCGAAGACGCTTATATCCTTCTGCACGAGAAGAAGCTTTCGAACCTCCAGGCTCTTCTGCCGGTTCTTGAAGCTGTTGTTCAGACCTCCAAGCCACTCGTCATCATCTCTGAAGACGTTGAAGGCGAAGCTCTTGCTACGCTCGTCGTCAACAAGCTGCGTGGCGGCCTGAAGATTGCTGCTGTCAAGGCTCCTGGCTTCGGCGACCGCCGCAAGGCCATGCTGGAAGACATCGCGATCCTCACCGGCGGTCAGGTCATTTCCGAAGATCTCGGCATCAAGCTCGAAAGCGTCACGCTCGACATGCTCGGCCGCGCCAAGAAGGTGTCGATCACCAAGGAAAATACCACGATCGTTGACGGTCATGGCAAGAAGGGCGAAATCAACGCTCGCGTCGGCCAGATCAAGCAGCAGATCGACGAAACCACTTCCGACTATGACCGCGAGAAGCTGCAGGAACGCCTTGCCAAGCTCGCTGGCGGTGTTGCCGTTATCCGCGTTGGCGGTGCAACGGAAGTAGAAGTGAAGGAAAAGAAGGACCGTGTTGACGACGCTCTCAACGCAACACGTGCTGCTGTTGAAGAAGGTATCGTTGCTGGTGGCGGCGTTGCTCTCCTGCGCGCTTCGGCTGGTCTCACCCTCAAGGGTGCAAATGCCGACCAGGACGCTGGCATCAACATCGTTCGTCGCGCTTTGCAGGCTCCGGCTCGCCAGATCGCAACGAACGCAGGCGATGAAGCATCGATTGTCGTCGGCAAGATCCTTGAGAACAAGAAGGACACCTACGGCTACAATGCGGCCAATGGCGAGTACGGCGATCTGATCGCTCTCGGCATCGTCGATCCGGTCAAGGTTGTTCGTACTGCTCTGCAGGATGCTGCATCGGTTGCTGGTCTCCTCGTCACGACGGAAGCCATGATCGCCGAAGCTCCGAAGAAGGACAATGGCGGCGCTCCCCAGATGCCAGGCGGCGGAATGGGCGGCATGGGCGGTATGGACTTCTAAGAAGTTCACCTCTGAAACATATGAAGAAGGCGGGTTTCGACCCGCCTTTTTTATGTCGCTACCGTGCCAGAGGCACAGATGATGGATGTCTTACTCTGCCGCGTCAGCAAATCCGGGCCGTACGCCGGCATCATGAGCTGCGTCGAAACGGGCTCTTGCCTCGCTGACGCGTTGCTCGTTCTTGATTGCCCAGTCGCCCAGTCCCCGAAGCGGCACCAGCAGATCACGGCCAAGATCGGTCAATTCGTAATCCACACGTGGCGGAATGGTCGGATAAACCGTCCTTGTGACGAAACCGTCACGCTCGAGGCCCCGTAGCGTACTCGTCAGCATCTTCTGAGAAATCCCGTTGATGGCCCGCTTCAACTCATTGAAACGCATCGAACGATTGCCAAGATAATTGACGACCAGCACCGTCCACTTGTCGCCCACCCGCGTCAGGATGTGATGAACCGCCGTGCAGGCGGGAGTTACTTCAAAGTGGCTCGGTTTCAAAAAAGTGCCTCCTTGCGGCTTTCAGGCAGTCACTTATATAGCGCCGGTCACAATTAGTTACCATCCCAAGACAAGGATTTCTCGACATGGCTAAAGCAAAGATCGGCATCATCGTTGGCAGCACGCGCATCGGCCGTTTCGCCGAAACTCCTGCCAAATGGATTGCTGGACTAGCGGACAAGCGCGACGATATCGAGGTTGAGATCCTCGATCTGCTCAACTACCCAATGCACTTCTTCGGCGAAGAGCGCACGACGACTGCTCAAACCGAAACGGCAGAGCGCTGGAAAAAGAAATTACGAGAGTTTGACGGCTACATTTTTACCGTCGCTGAATACAACCACGGACCGACGGCTGTTCTGAAGAATGCGATCGACCTTGGAGAATTCGTCCACAAGCCGGTTGGATTCGTCGGTTATGGTGGCGTTGGCGGTGCCCGCGCGGTCGAACAGCTTCGTCTCATCTTCGTGGAAATGAGCGCCGCTTCGGTCAAGACCGGCGTTCACATCGCCTTCCAGGAATATCTGAGCGTGATCAAGGGCGAGAAAAAGCTTGATGACTATGCTCACCTCAACGAAGCGGCAACCAACCAGCTCGATCAGCTTGTGTGGTGGGCAAACGCCCTCAAGGCGGCACGAGCCGCCTGATCAGGCTGTGAGCGGCTGCGCTGGCGGCCGCTCACTTGTCCGACCAGACCGCAAGTTCATAACCCTCCGGATCTGTGAAATGGAACCGGCGCCCCCCGGGGAAATCGAATATCGGTTTGACGATTTTACCCCCGGCGCTTTCGACGCGCTTCAGCGTGTCGCCAAGATCATCGGCAAACAGGATCACCAGCGGACCACCTGGCTTGCCCCCTGCCGACCTTGCGAAACCACCTTTGAGATTACCATCGGAGAATTCGCAATAGTCAGCGCCATAATCCGTGAAAGTCCAGCCAAACGCATCGCCGTAAAAACCGCGTGCACGTGCAATATCCTTCACGTTGAATTCGACATAATCGATTTGCTTGTCCTTGCCGGAAGTGCCCATTGTTTCACCTCATGCTATCAGTTGCGCCTCAAGCAGATCCTTGAGCCTTTGCAAATCCCGCATCACCCAGGCTGCATCGGCCGTAAATTTCTCGTCATCCATTCCGGGCAGGCGGAACAGAGTGAAGATCACCTCGGAGCTTTCGCCGTTGGCGACCACCCGCAACGGAATATAGACTTCCTCGCCTGTTTCAGTCGTTACCCAGTGATCAAGCACGCCGACATTGTTCGGGGGGGCAAAGCGAAGCCTAAGCTTGCCGGCGGGGCCATCCCCTACCCACTCGTCCCCTGACTTTTGCAAGCCAGACGATAGGCCGGACGCCCATTCGGGTAGGTTTTCCGGTGTGCTTACATAGTCATAGACGTCGTTCCAGTTTCTCTGAATCGAAACCTGAAGGGTCCGCGCTTCATGTGTCGCCATCGGTTGGTCCTCCCGAAGTGCTCTAATCGATTTTAACTTAGCACGGCATCGATTCCAGACCAACATTCACCCTTCGAACCTTGCCTCACGTGGAGCTTCGCAGTAGTGCTTGCGCGAATCCCACAGGAACAGTGAACGATGAGCCCTACGCGCACCGAAACAGACACTTTTGGCCCGATTGAAGTTGCCTCAGACCGATATTGGGGCGCTCAAACAGAACGTTCGTTGCATAATTTCAAGATCGGTGGCGAGAGAATGCCAATTCCACTCGTACGCGCCCTCGGTATCGCCAAGCGTGCCGCCGCCGAGACCAACATGGCACTTGGCAAGCTCGACGAAGTAATCGGCCGGGCAATCACAGTTGCGGCCGAGGAAGTCATCGAAGGCAAGCTCGACGATCATTTCCCGCTCGTTGTCTGGCAGACGGGTTCCGGCACCCAGTCGAACATGAATGCGAATGAAGTCATATCCAACCGGGCGATCGAGATGCTCGGCGGCACCAAGGGTTCGAAAAAGCCGGTGCATCCCAATGATCACGTCAACATGAGCCAGTCATCGAACGACACGTTCCCGACAGCGATACACATTGCCACCGCCGTTGAGGCCACTGAACGTCTCTACCCTGCGCTTGATCACCTGACAGAGGCTCTTGCCAAAAAGGAGAAGGCGTTTGCCGATATAATCAAGATCGGTCGCACCCATACGCAGGATGCGACGCCGGTCACACTCGGACAGGAGTTCTCCGGTTACCGGGCTGCGCTCGAATTCGCCCGCAAGCGCATCGAACAGAGCCTTGCCGACGTCTTTCTGCTAGCGCAGGGTGGTACAGCCGTCGGCACCGGGCTCAACGCGCCGGTCGGTTTCGATACGGGCTTTGCCGAAGCCGTTTCCGACATTACTGGGCTACCCTTCAAAACGGCTCCGAACAAGTTCGAAGCATTGGCAAGCCATGGTGCATTGGCGAACTTCCACGGCAGCCTCAATGCGCTTGCGGCGGACCTTTTCAAGATTGCGAACGACATCCGCTTTCTCGGCTCTGGTCCGCGTTCGGGCCTCGGCGAACTGAAACTGCCGGAAAACGAGCCTGGCTCGTCGATCATGCCCGGCAAGGTCAACCCGACACAGGCCGAAGCCTTGACCATGGTCGCCGCACAGGTGTTCGGCAACCACACAACAGTAACGGTCGCTGCGAGCCAGGGCCACTTCGAGCTAAACGTGTTCAAGCCGGTCATAGCACTGAATGTGCTTCAGTCCATCCGCCTGCTCGCAGACTCAATGGTGTCCTTCGCTGACAATTGCGTCGAAGGAATTGAGGCCGATGAGGTCCGCATCAAGGACTTGCTGGAACGCTCACTGATGCTGGTTACCGCATTGGCTCCCGCAATCGGCTATGACAATGCAGCCAAGATCGCCAAGACTGCGCACAAGAACGGCACGACATTGCGCGAGGAAGCGCTTGCCAGTGGACACGTATCAGCTGAGGATTATGACCGGCTCGTGCGTGCAGAACGGATGATTGCACCCGAGTGAGTTGGGAAAACACAGGACAGTGAACAATCTGTAGAGAAAATAGTGGCTTTGTTTGACAATCGAATTTAGCTATGGGAGGTCAACGCCAACCCGGAGAAAATCTCGCATGTCAAACAATGCTCTAGTCACGCTAATCAGCCGAATACTGCTTTCGATTTTGTTTATTCCGGCCGGTTTCGGCAAGCTCACCGCTATCGCGGGCACTGCGGGATATTTCGCCTCCAAAGGCCTGCCACTGCCAACAGTCACAGCTGTCATCGTTGGGCTCGTCGAACTTCTTGGCGGTCTGGCAGTTCTTGTCGGCTTTCAGACCCGCTATGCTGCAATCCTACTTGGCCTATTTACCATTGCCGCTGCATTTGTCGGTCATTTGGTGCCATGGGACATGGCGAACCAGATCAATTTCTACAAGAATCTTGCTATAGCCGGTGGTTTCTTCGTTCTCGCCCAGTATGGCGCCGGTGCACTTTCGGTTGACGCCAAGCGCGGCTGATCACCCTACACCGATGACATAAAGGCCGCGTCATGCGGCCTTTATTCTTGCCGGTGCGTTTTAGTTCGACGCCTTGGCGTCGCTTACCAGAACAGGCTTGTCCCGGTAAACTTGGGGGAACAGCTTGCTCAGGTTTTCAATCTTCGGCAAATCATAGTAGGCGATATAGGGCTGCGTCGGATTAATCGTGGCATAATCCTGATGGTAGGCTTCAGCCGGATAGAACTTTTCCAGCGACGAGACCTTCGTGACGATCGGGTCCGAATATACTTTCGCCTTGTCGAGTTGAGCGATGTAGGCCTTTGCGATCTTCTCCTGGTCGGCGCTTGTCGTGAAGATGGCAGAGCGATATTGCGTCCCGGAATCCGGTCCCTGACGGTTCAATTCTGTCGGATTGTGCACCACCGAGAAGTAAACCTGCAGGATCTTGCCAAGGCTGACGGCATCAGGATCGAAGGTCACCTCCACCGCTTCAGCGTGCCCGGTATCGCCGCCACTGACGGCCTCGTAACTGGCAGTCTCTTTCTTGCCGCCTGAATAGCCGGAGACGGCACTGGTGACGCCCTTCATGTGCTGATAGACGCCCTGCACGCCCCAGAAGCAGCCGCCGGCGAGAACAATCGTCTGGCTCTTGGCCGACGTCGTTTGATCGAGCGCAGGCGGTGGAACCATTGTGACGCTCTCACCGGCAAGAGCGTGACCTGGCGCCAGCAGGATCGCCGTCGCGAAAAGTAGTTGATGAAGTTTCATGGGATCTATCCTCCGGCTCAGGCGGCTGCGGGTTTGAATTTCAAGGCGACACCATTCATGCAGTAACGCAGACCAGTCGGCTTGGGACCGTCGTCAAACACATGTCCGAGATGGCCGCCGCACCGATGGCAGGAAACCGCTGTTCGAGACATGCCGAATGAACTATCGGAGTGCTCGTCGACCGCGCCCTTCATCGGCATCCAAAAGCTCGGCCATCCGGTGCCGCTATCGAATTTCGTTTCGGAATTGAAGAGTGGCAGATCGCAGCCGGCGCAGGCGAAAACGCCCTTGCGTTTCTCCTGGTCGAGCGGGCTGGAAAATGCTCGCTCCGTACCGTCCTGACGCAAGACCTCATACTGCTCCGGCGTCAGACGCTTTCTCCATTCGGCATCCGTATGCTCGACTTCGAACTTGCCTGCAGCGTTGGCATTGCGCGCTCTCGCGAGGCGCGCAGCTGCAAACGCACCAAGGCCTGCGATAGCACCGCCAAAAAGCGTTCGACGTGTCATCATGGCTGAACTCCCTGTGCCAGTGATACCGATTATAACCGGTCTCTGCAGGGAGATACGTAAGGATGGCCGCAAAGGTTACACAACCGGACCGGAATCACGGAGAGTTGATGAAAGTTAGATTTTCAATAAAGAACTCTCGATACGCCGCGACAATTCTTCGACCGAATTTTTCTCGGCTGTGCCACGGGAGGAAACGAGGCAAGCTTCCGATTTCAATATGATCCCGTCTTCAAGAATCTTGAGATGATTTGCGCGAAGCGTTGAGCCTGTCGTTGTAATATCCACAATGATATCCGCGGATCCCGATGCCGGAGCTCCCTCGGTCGCCCCAAGGCTTTCGACGATGCGATAAACCTGAATGCCATGCATCTGCGAGAAGAATTGCTGTGTCAGGCGCCAATACTTGGTAGCGATGCGCAGGCGGCGGCCGTGGCGCTGGCGAAAGTCAGCGGCGACATCATCAAGATCTGCCATGGTGGAGACGTCGTACCAGACGCCAGGCACTGCGACCACGACATCCGCCTGGCCAAAGCCCAGCCGGGCTTCGATCCGAACGCGTTCGTCGGCAGACGACAATGTCTCGCGGATCAGATCTTCACCTGTTATGCCAAGGTCAACACTGCCATAGCCGAGCTCACGTGCGATTTCAGAAGCGGAGAGAAACAGGATATCGAGATTGCTTTGACCCTTCACCTGCGCCCGGTAGTTCCGTTGGTCATTGGGCAGGATCACACTAAGCCCGGCGCTTTCAAGCACACCAAGCGCCTGATCCTTGAGCCGGCCTTTGGATGGAAGCGCCAATGTAATCGTCATTGCGCATCTCCCGCGATCTTCTCAAGACGATCGAGCCAGATCGAGAAACCGACGCCTGGAATCGATCCAACGGCGCCCAGCATAGTTAGAAGACGATCGTATCGCCCGCCACCGACGACCGCGCCGAGATCAGCATTTTTTACCGCGCGGGTCTCATAGACGAGACCCGTATAGTAGTCGAGCGGGCGGCCAAAAGCAGCGTCATAGATGATCGTCTCTTTTCCAAGGCCCGCCTCGACTATTGACGCGGCACGTGCTTCGAACTGCTCAAGCGCCGGACCGAGGTCGAACTCGTTGGCACGGGCGAAGGTCAGCAAATAACCGGCGGCAGATTGAAGCGGCACCCGGATAGCAAGAAAGTTCTGAAGAGCGGAAAAGGCCGCTGCAGGCAGGCGTATTGAAGCCAGCGTTGTTTTTTCGATCAGCCGTCGGGCGATCTCTGCGGGCGCGCGGCCTGCCGCCGGCGAGAGACCGGCGATCCGCATGTCCTGTTCGAGCTCTGTTGCCAGTCCGGCTTCGTCGCCTTGCTCCACAAGGAGGGCCAGGCGATCAGGCAGGGCGTCGTTCTGACGATCAGACGAAAGGCCGGCCAGCAAGCTCCTCAACTGACCTGGATTGCCAAAGGCACGCGCCAGTTTTTTCTGCCAACCCCGCGGCAGACCAAGCGCTGCCAGCACAGCCTCGAAAATGGCCTGGTCACCCAGTAAAGTTTCAAGCTGAGCCTTGGGGACGACGAGACGGACTGCAGCTATGGCATCGGCTAGCGACCGCGCATCGGCACGGGCACGATTGGCGTCGCCGAGGTCTTCGATGCCGGCCTGGAAGAATTCGTTTCCTCCCTCGCGGCGCTGCCGGAAGACTTCGCCCAGATAGGCGTAGCGTTTGGGGGTCGCGGCATTGCGTTCGATGTGGTTGCGGCAGACGGGAATCGTAAACTCCGGTCGCAGGCAGAGGCTTTGGCCGTTCTCGTTCTCGGTGAGAAATATACGGCGCCGCAGGTCCTCGCCTGCCATATCCAGAAACTGGTCAGCAGGCTGGATGACAGGAATATCGACAAGTTCCGCATTGCGGCTTGAGATCAATGCGGCAAGTTCACCGGAAAAAGCTGGGGCGCGCGAAGCGATCATCGCCGTTAAAGAGCCTTCATGGCGTTGACACGATCTTCCGCCTGCGCATCGAGTATCTTTCGGACCTCGACGACGAGATCGGTCTCCTTGGCGGTGATCTGCGCCGGGCGGCTCTCGCGCCAGGTCACATTATCCTCGATGTCAGCGGCGAGGCGCGCGCCCTCGACCAGATCCTTGATCTGTACTTCACCCAAATCTCGCTCTTGCGAACCCTGGATGATGACGCAAGGCGCGCCGCGACGATCGGCGTATTTCATCTGCGGCTTCATGCCGGACCCACCAAGATACATTTCGGCTCGGATTCCGGCCTGCCGCAGGTCCGATACCATTTTCTGATAGCGGCCAAGACTGGCTGTATCCCTGTCCATCACCAGCACGACAACTGGGCCGATATTGTCGGACGTATCAAGCTTGCCGAGGTTCTTCAGCGCTGTCATCAGCCGCGAAACGCCAATCGAGAAACCGGTTGCTGGGACCGGCTCGCTGCGAAAGCGGGATACAAGCCCGTCATAGCGACCGCCGCCGCCGACGGAGCCGAAAACAACCTTCTCGCCCTTTTCGTTGGTAACGTCGAATAACAGCTCTGCTTCAAAGACGGGGCCGGTATAATATTCCAGACCGCGCACAACGGATGGATCAATCTTGACGCGGCCTTCATACCCCGCGGCAGAGCAGAGAGCCTCTATGGTTGAAAGTTCGGCAACACCTTCCGCACCCTTGACGTTGCCGGTAACCACGCGTTCGAGACTGGCGATCGTTTCGCCGCCAGTTGCAGCGCCGGCTGATATGAAGGCTAGAACCTTCGAGATGGAGGTCTCATCAAGACCGGCGCCCTTGGTGTAATCTCCGCTTTCGTCCAGGCGACCTTTTCCGAGTAGTTCGGAAACGCCCGCGGCGCCGAACTTGTCCAGTTTGTCGATCGCGCGCAGTACAACGAGGCGCTTTCCGGCGCTTTCGTCGCCGCCAAGTCCGATTGCCTCGAGCACGCCGTCCAGCACCTTGCGATTATTGACGCGTATGACGTAATCGCCGCGCTGGATGCCCAGCGCCTCCATGACGTCAGCCATCATCATGCACATTTCCGCATCCGCCGAAACGGACGGCGCGCCGACCGTATCGGCGTCGAACTGCATGAACTGGCGGAACCGGCCGGGACCTGGTTTTTCGTTGCGGAAAACCCACCCGGCGCGGTAGCTGCGATAGGGTTTCGGGATACTCTCGTAATTCTCTGCCACGTAACGAGCCAGGGGGGCTGTCAGATCATAACGCAGCGACAGCCATTGTTCGTCGTCGTCCTGAAACGAAAACACGCCTTCGTTGGGACGATCCTGATCGGGGAGGAACTTGCCAAGCGCATCGGTATATTCGATCAGCGGTGTTTCAACCGGCTCGAAACCATAGAGTTCATAGACTTTGCGGATGTCTGCCATCATCTTTTCAGCAGCGCGCAGATCATCGGGCACACGATCCACGAATCCTCGTGGCAATCGTGCCTTAACTCTATCTGCCTTGGTTGCCATGATGCTGATCCGAACCTGAAATGTCTTGATTGCTGAAGCGGGTTTGCTCTAGCCGATCAGTGCATCAAGGGCAAGGATTGATGACGCCGCGCAAGGACCGACTATGATGGCAGCGCGGGACGTTTGAAGTCTTTACGGAGCTTTTCGATTTCGGTACGGCACTTGCAACCTTCGATGTGGTCGTTGACGAGGCCCATCGCCTGCATATGTGCGTACATCGTCGTTGGACCGACGAAACTCCAGCCACGCTTCTTCAAATCCTTGGACAGGCGGGTCGATGTCGGTGAGATGGGGTTTGCAACAAGCGTCTTGTAGTCGATTACCTTGGGCCGTTCCTCCGCCGATGGCTCGAAGGACCAGAAATAGGCGGCAAGCGAGCCCGTTTCCCCTACTAGTTCGATCGCCCGTTTGGCATTGTTGATCGCCGAGTTGATCTTGCCGCGATGGCGGATGATGCCCGCATTGGCAAGCAGCCGGTCGACATCGTTCTCGTCATAACGGGCGATGCGGCGATAATCAAAATTGTCGAAAGCATCACGAAAATTCTGGCGCTTGCGCAAAATGGTCAGCCACGAAAGGCCCGATTGAAATCCTTCGAGGCAGATCTTCTCGAACAAACGCGTGTCATCGGTAACCGGCCTGCCCCATTCATGATCATGATAGTGAACATATTCCGGAAGAGTGCCCGGCCAGAAGCAGCGGGTAACGCCATCCTCACCAGTGAGCAGGCCTGTCTTCACTGGAACATCATCTTGCATTTCGCCCTCCCTTTGCGCTTCATTCGTCGTTAACCAGTTTTGAAAACCGGCCGGTAACCAAAACAAATAGTTTCGGCGATCAATCGCATTTTATTGCCCGCGATTCACTTTTCTCTACCCCAGCGCAGGCAAACTCAATCCGAAAACTGACAAATCCTGTCAGCAGTGTTTTTCGAGAACATCCAGATGAGAACTGCCTTACTGCTTCTGACATCCTGCCTGGCGCTGGTCGCTGTTGCGGATGCGATAGCAAGCGAGCGATATGCAACAAGACCGCCCGTCGTCATGAGCCCAGACCTCACGGCGCCCTGGGTGATGCAATTGCGCCAGAGGCCTGTCGGAACGCCGGTCAACCAGCGGGGCTATGTTGTCTTCAGCGAGCCGTCGGCACGGGCAATCAAGCCGCGAGATCGCCGCGCAGTGCGCCGCTCCGTCGATGCAAATCCTTCACTTCGTGAAGTTTCATTTCAACGGCCCGAGGAGCCGACCGGTGATCCTCAACCAAAAAAGCGGGGGATGGACCCAAGATTCCTGCCCCAAACGGTCTCATATGAGGGGCCGGAGCAGCCGGGCACGATTGTAATCGATACGGCGCAACGGTTTCTATATCTGGTCGAGCCCGGCGGGACTGCACAACGCTATGGAGTCGGGGTTGGCAAGGAGGGCTTTGGCTGGTCCGGCACCAACACCATTACTCGCAAGGCAGAATGGCCTGACTGGTATCCGCCCGCGCAGATGATCGAGCGCGAGCGAAGAAAGGGACGCATCATACCGGCGCACATGGAGGGCGGCGTTGCCAATCCGCTTGGAGCGCGAGCACTGTATCTTGGCTCCACGCTTTATCGCATCCACGGCACCAACGCGCCATGGACGATAGGTCAATCTGTATCGAGCGGCTGTATTCGCATGCGCAACGAAGATGTCACCGATCTCTACGAGCGGGTGAACGTCGGCACCAAGGTCATTGTCAGATAGGCAACTTGGTCAGGTTTTGGGGGCCGGCACCGGGGGCGGTGCCGGGAACTGGGCAGGGGTTCGGTCGAATCCCTGCCCTCTTTACCTATTCAGCTGCCTCCCGGCATGATCTTGGCGCCAGCACATTTTCGGGCCTTGGGCCGCCATAGGCCCAGTCAAGCAGTTCCACCGTGTGAACAATCGGCAAGTTGGAACCGCTTGCGATCTGGGTGATGCAGCCGATATTGCCCGTTGCGATCAGGCTGGCACCCGTCGCTTCAATGTTCCTTACCTTGCGGTCACGCAGGGTCAGGGCAATATCCGGCTGCATGATGTTATAGGTTCCAGCGGAACCGCAGCAAAGGTGTCCTTCGGCAGGTTCCTTGACGATGAACCCCGCCGATTTCAGCAAGTCCTTGGGCTGGCGGGTGAGCTTCTGCCCGTGCTGCATAGAACAGGCTGAATGATAGGCAACGGCAAGGCCGGCAGGCTCTTTGGGCTTGGGAAGCTCCAGTGTGGTCAGGTATTCGGTGATGTCCTTGGCGATGGCCGAGACACGTGCAGCCTTGTCCTTGTAAGCCGGATCCATCCGGAGCATATAGCCATAATCCTTGATCGTGGTGCCACAGCCGGAAGCGGTGATCACGATTGCATCAAGCCCGCCCGCATCAAGCTCGCGGGTCCAGGCGTCAACATTCCGGCGGGCATCTTGAAGTGCCTCTTCTTCACGGCCCATGTGGTGCACAAGCGAGCCGCAACACCCCTCGCCGTTCGGCACTACGACTTCGATGCCAAGCCGCGTCAGCAGCCGGATCGTCGATTCGTTGATGCCGGGTTTCAGAACAGGCTGGGCGCAGCCAGTGAGGATGGCTACCCTGCCCCTCTTTGCCGCCGCTGGCGCGTGTGAACCTGGCTTGGCAAAGCGCGACTTCGGCGCTGTGATTTTAGGTGCGAGTTCAAGCATAGCGCCTATTGGCTTCAGTGCTGGCAAGGATTTGAACAGCGGCGCCAGAGGGCGGCCAAGCCTCGCGGCAGCGAGGGCAAAACGAAAGCGCCCGGGATTTGGCAGGACGAATGCCAGCAAAGCCCGCGTCAGCCGATTGATCACCGGGCGCTTGTAGGTTTTCTCAATATGAGCGCGGGCATTGTCGACAAGGTGCATGTAGTTGACGCCCGATGGGCACGTGGTCATGCAGGCAAGGCAAGACAGGCACCGGTCAATGTGCTTGACGACCTGTTCATCCGCAGCACGTCCGTTTTCCAGCATATCCTTGATCAGGTAAATGCGGCCACGCGGGCTATCGAGTTCATTGCCGAGCGTCACGTAGGTTGGACACGTAGCAGTGCAAAAACCACAATGCACGCATTTGCGCAGTATCTTTTCGGATTCCGCGACGCCTGGTTCGAGCAATTGTTCGGGGGTAAAGTTCGTCTGCACCTCTATACTCCTGCGACCATGCGGCCGGGGTTCAGTATCCCGCTCGGATCGAATTGCTGCTTGAGCCGCTTCGACAGCGCTGCCAGCGGCGCAGGCTGCGGTTCGAAGACTGGCAATGCGGCACGCACGCTCACCGACGCCCGGACGAGAGTGGCATGACCTCCGCCGTATTTGCGGATCAGTGCACGCACAGCTTCGGCTTCGGGTTCGCCCTCCATGCGCAGCCACACGAGTCCACCTTGCCAGTCATAGAACGCATCGACCGCAGCACCCATGCGCAAGGATGCGACGAGCTTATAAGCTTCCATCGGTACCATCGAAACGCGCCAAACCGGCCGCTCGGTGCCGTCGGCAAAGGGAATGACATCCCTGACTTCCCGCCAGAGCCTGCGCGACGTTTTGCGGGAAATCTCATGAATGGTTCCGGCCGACGCCAAAAGGCCTTTCAGCATGATAGCACGATCATTGACTGACGGAGCAAACCCCTCAAGGCGGAGCAAAGTTGCGGCTTCCCCCGTGAGTTGACCTTCGATGACGCGTGGGGCGACATTTGCAGGAAGATGAGCGGCGGAGGCGACTTCGCCACTTGAGCCCATTGCCATTGCCATGGCACGCGCCGCTTCATCATCGGTGAGTCCGCGCACCACGAGCGTGGTTTCGGTTTCCGGCGCCGGCAGGACCTTGACCGTGATTTCAGTGGCAATACCGAGCGTGCCCCAGGAACTGGCCATGCCCTTGGACAAATCGTAGCCCGTCACGTTCTTGACGACCCGGCCGCCGGATTTGAATAATTCTCCTCGCCCCGAGACGACACGCACCCCCAACACATGATCGCGTGCCGAGCCATATTTCAGCCGGCGCGGTCCGCACAGATTGGTTGCAAGCAAGCCGCCGAGACTTCCCTTGCCCGAAGGCTGCGCCAGAAGCGGACCGTAGTCCATCGGCTCGAACTGGAACGCCTGACCGTTGGCCGCGAGCAAGCTCTCAAGTTCAGCGATGGGCGTGCCCGCTTTTGCGCTCAGAACAAGTTCATCCGGCTCGTAGAGCGTCACACCGGAATAGCTTGACAGCGCAATCGTATGCTCCGTCTGCAATGGCCGGCCCAGAAGGCGCTTGGAACCATGGCCTATCACTTCAACCGGCGCATTTTCGGAGAGCGCCCATTGGACAGCATCGACAATCTCGCCCTCGGTTTGTGGAGAAAATATCGTCAAAGTCTAGAATCTCGGAATGTCAGGGAATGGCAATTTCCCGCGATGGACATGCATGCGGCCAAGCTCGGCACAGCGATGCAATTGCGGAAAAACTTTGCCAGGGTTGAGCAGGTGTTTCTCATCGAAGGCGCACTTGACGCGTATCTGCTGATTGAGATCGACGTCATTGAACATCACCGGCATGAGATCCCGCTTTTCCACGCCGACTCCGTGCTCGCCTGTCAAAACGCCGCCAACCTCAACGCAAAGTCGCAGAATGTCGGCGCCGAATGCCTCGGCCTTTGCTAATTCTTCCGGCACATTCGCATCATAGAGAATGAGCGGATGCAGATTCCCATCGCCAGCATGGAATACATTCGCCACCCGCAGACCGTATGTTTCCGACAGGCGCCGCATGCCTGCCAATACCTTCGGCAGTTCCTTGCGCGGGATCGTGCCGTCCATACAGAGATAGTCCGGTGAAATGCGTCCGACGGCAGGGAAAGCAGCCTTGCGACCTGCCCAAAACACCATGCGCTCTTCTTCGTTCTGCGAGACCACGCACGTCGACGCTCCGTTCTCGCGCGCGATAGTCTCCACCATGTTGATCAAGTGATCGACCTCGACCGATGGGCCGTCGAGCTCGATAATCAGCAGCGCCTCCACTTCCAGCGGATAGCCTGCATGCACGAAATCCTCGGCCGCGTGTATCGCGGGGCGATCCATCATTTCCATGCCACCAGGAATGATACCGGCTGCAATGATATCTGCGACGCACTTGCCGGCCTGCTCACTTGTAGGAAACCCGACCATCAGTGCACGGGCGGTGGTTGGCTTCTGCAGTATGCGCACGGTCACCTCGGTGACGACGCCAAGCAATCCCTCTGAACCCGTCATCAGGCCAAGAAGATCATAGCCTTCGGTGTCGAGATGCTTGCCGCCGAGCCGGATCACTTCACCGCTGATCAACACCATCTCGAGACCAAGCACATTGTTGGCCGTAAGACCGTATTTCAAACAGTGAACGCCTCCGGAATTTTCCGCGACATTGCCGCCAATCGAACAGGCGATCTGAGAGGAAGGATCAGGCGCATAATAGAACCCCTCATGCTCGACCGCCTTGGTGATGCCGAGATTGGTTACACCGGGCTGCACGACCGCGACACGATTGGGATAGTCGATCTCCAGTATCTGATTGAAGCGCGACATGACCAGCAGTACCGCGTCTTCGAGCGGCAACGCACCCCCGGACAGGGAAGTGCCGGAGCCGCGCGGCACAACCTTCACATTGTTTTCATGACAATATTTGAGGACTTGCGAAACCTGCGCAACAGTTTGCGGCAGAACCACCACGAGGGGCAATTGTCGATAGGCGGTCAGAGCATCGGATTCAAACACCCGCATTGCATTGGTGGCGTCAACGACACCCTCGCCGGGGACGATCGTCTTCAAAGCCGCAATGATGGCCTCGCGGCGTGCCATGGTTGCGTCGTCGGCCTTAGGCATCAGTAGTCCGGACATGAACCTTCCCGTACGCTGCTAGTCCAACCTCTGGTGGTATGACATTATCAAAGGACATATCGCACAATTGGCATCGCAATTGAAAGACAATTAGGCAATGAGGACCGTAGAGTTCAAACATGCACGCGGACCAGAGCGTCTTCGAATTTTCGCTATTGGCGATGTGCATGGCCGGCTTGATCTGTTGCAGGAGATGCACAGGCGCATCCAGGCGGAGAATGAGAAATCGCCACCATTCGACTGGGCAATCGTCCATCTCGGCGACTATGTGGATCGCGGCCCGGATTCGAAAGGCGTGCTTGATCTCCTTGTCAGCGCACAAAGGAAGACGCACCGGATGCTCGCGCTTGCCGGGAACCACGACATCGGCTTTCTGGAGTTCCTTGCGACCGGCGCGCCCGACGGAATCTTCGCTCACAATGGCGGTCGACAGACGGCGCTCTCCTATGGCATTTCCATCGATTTCGGCGATCTTCGATCTATAGCAGGGGGGCGGGACGCGCTGCTACGCGCGGTTCCCTCTGGCCACGTAGAATTTCTGCGCGGGCTGAAGCGTTCAATGGCGTTCGGAGACTTTTTCTTCTGCCATGCGGGCATACGGCCGGGCGTTGATCTTGATTACCAGGATCCGGAAGATCTCGTGTGGATCAGGCAGCAATTCCTTGCCGACTCCCGGCTTTATTCGAAGGTTGTCATCCACGGCCACACGCCGGTCACGGGTATAGAGGTCAGGCCAAACCGCATCAACCTCGACACAGGAGCTGTATTCAGCGGTCGTCTCAGCGCGATTGCGATCGACGCCGGCGAAAAGTGGTTCCTAGAAGTGATGTAAACCAGGAGGATCAGCGGAACGATGTGCTGACGCCGTAGCCGTCGCTGGATACCCTATGGCCGCCTGCGTCGACCGAGAACAGACCTGCGCCCACAAACAGGATCGCCGAGAGCATCACGGCAGTTAAAAGTGCGGCACTCTTGGTGGTCATTTGAGCGTTTCCATCGGTTTCTATTGGCCTGGCTTCATGCCAGTTAACCAGCGTGGCCAATAAAGGACACAAGGATTACCAACTAGTGAATCAAAGACACGCTCCGCATGAATCGCGACATGCCACTTCATTCGGAATTTGGCTGTTGCAGAGTTGCAACTGGGACGTGATCGAATGCTTAGATGAGGGCTACCCAAGCGCGCGCAAGCGCCAGACCGGCGGCATCGGCAGCAGCTCCATGGCGCTCTGCATGCGTGTGGTAATCTGTGAGCCAATCCGCTTGCATATCCACGATCTGATCGTGAAAAACACGTGTCCAGTGGTCGACGAGACCGGTGTCGGCCTCAAAGTGAAACTGGATGCCATAGACCGCCCGGGCGAGACGGAATGCCTGGTAAGGAGTTTTGGCGCTCCTGGCGAGGTGCACCGCGCCTTCAGGAAGCGTGAAAGTATCGCTGTGCCAGTGAAAAATCGGAAACTGCCGGGGTACAGCGGAAAAGACTGGATCGGAGGAAGCCTCATCAGTGCCGGTCACTTCGTGCCAGCCGAATTCGACCGGACGACCCAGAATATTTTCGGCGCCGTAGCCGCGGGCGACAAGCTGACTGCCGAGACAAACCCCGAGCACAGCCTTGCCGGAATCGCCGAAGCGCTTGATAAGTCGTGCCAATGTAGGAAGATAGGGGTGGGTATCGTCGGCAAGGGCATTTTGATCGCCGCCAAGTACGACCAGCGCATGATGACCCGAATCGCCCTCCGGCAGGATTTCGCCAAGGTAGGGCTGACGCAGGTCTATTGTAGCGGCTGCTTCTTCCAATGCGCGGCCGACCTGGCCGAGACCCGTATCCTGATAATTCTGAACGACGAGAACCCGCATACAGCCTGCCTGATGATCGCAACAATCGGAGTTCTCCGATAGCATGCGACCTAGAGAGTCGGAAGCTGCCAAATGACCCTGCAAAACCGCGTGACACCTTTTGGCGATATTGTCGCTGTGCCCCATCGTGGAGCGCTGATGGGAAATCGTGGCATCATCCACGATCCTGCGACGCGTACCTTGCTGAAAAGGCGCTGGGCGACGCGGGCATGGATCATCTGTGTGTGCGAATTCAAAGGTGTTCGGCGCGAGGTCATGGCTCGCCGAAGCTGGACCGAGTTGTTCTTTCTGGATGAAGCGACAGCGCTCGCTGCGGGACACAGGCCATGCTTTTACTGCCAGCGGCGACGGGCGAAGGAATTCCAGGCCGCCTGGGCTAACGGGAATGAAACATCGATCCAGACTGCGCCGGCGATGGACGCGGTCCTGCACAGGGAGCGGCTTGACGCAAAGGGCGGCAAGCGACGGCATTCCATCGAGGGTCAAGCGGGAAATCTTCCAAACGGAACGATGATCGCCTGTGGTGAGGACACCTACGTCATAAAGGACGGCATTACCTATCTCTGGTCGTGGGAAGGGTATTCGCGTTCCGATCCACCGACCCGCGATGTCAAGCTTCTCACGCCGCCTTCAACCGTACGGTCGCTGCGTGCGGGATATCTCCCGTTCATTAGCTTGACCTTCAAGCGCTGATGTTTGCAGGAATCGGCCTGCGAAGCGACCAGCCAAGGCTCGTGCCGGCTGCAGCAATAAGAATGGCAGCCGAACCGACGAGCTGACTTGGTTGCAATGCATGTCCGAAGGCGATGTAGTCCACCAGTATCGCGGCTACCGGATAGATAAATGACAGAGATCCGGTGATGTGCGTCGGCAGCCTCTGTATGGCGCTATAGAGCAGAATGTACATGAGGCCGGTATGAACCACGCCTATCGTTACGATACTGCCCCATTGTCCCATTCCTTGCGGCAAGCGAGTGAAATCTGCAAAGGGCGCAAGCATGACAATGCCGACGCAAACCTGAATGAGCGCGATGAGATGCGGCGAGGTTCCCTTCAGGCGTTTCGCAACGATCGAGGCGACCGCATAGAGGAAGGCCGCGCCGAGCGACAGGGCAATCCCCGCCATATAATCCGAACCGCTATAGACACCACCAGGCTTGGCCTGCACGATCAGCAGCATTCCCGCGAAGGCAAAACCCAACCAGAATAGCTTGGTCCCCGTCAGCTTTTCCTTGAAGATCAAAGCGCCCAGGGCAACCAGCATGAATGGCTGAACGTTGTAGACTGTCGTCGCGATGGCAATGGATGCACGTGGATAGGCGGCGAATAACAGCACCCAGTTCAGGACGATCGCGACACCGCCGATCGCTGCCAACCCGAACAGCTTCGGCGAAACCGCGTCACGCCTGAGCAGACCGAGCAACATGCAGACCGCGAGCAATGTTACGGCGCCGATGGCACAGCGCCAAAATACGACTGACAATACTGGCTGACCTGACATCAGGACGAACCAGCCGATGGTCCCTGATATGACCATCGCGGCAGTCATTTCGGCCCCGCCTCTGAAAATGTCCCTGTCCATGGTTCCCGTCCCTTGATTTGATTGCGCTAGACTATGGGAGAGAGCCGGGTTTAGATATAAGTTCGATAAGGATGAAATGAGCAAAACCCTATTTAATGAAGGCAAACTCTCCTCCGTGCCTTAGGAAACACCATGCTTGACGATCTGGACAGGACTATCATTGGAATTCTGGTGGAAGACGCGCGTATCTCGCTGAAAGACCTTGCCAATCAGGTTGGATTGTCTTCGCCCAGCACGGCGGAGCGGTTGCGCCGCCTTGAAGAAAGAAAGGTGATCCGGTCTTTTACCGTCGATGTCGATCCCGTAGCGCTCGGTTACAATCTCACGGCAGTCGTACGGGTAAGGCCCTTGCCCGGCATGCTGCACATTGTCGAAAAGCTGATTCAGGAAACGCCCGAAATCACCGAGTGCGACAAGGTCACAGGAGACGATTGCTTTATCGGCAAGCTTCAATTTCGAACGATGGAACAACTCGATATGATACTTGACCGGCTTGCGGAAAGAGCCGAGACAAACACCTCCATCGTCAAGTCTTCGCCTGTCAGACGCCGTTTGCCGCCGCTGTCGTGACAAGCTGATCAGGATACCAAATGCGCGCGAACTACAAGATGCAGAGGCTCTACATTGAAGGGGATCTCGTTGCCGGAACCTCCGTGGCAGCAGGCCCGGACGCGGTCAACTATCTCTGCAATGTGCTGCGAATGAAGGATGGCGATGAAATCCTCGTCTTCAACGGGCGACAGGGCGAATGGCGCGCCTCGCTGCGATTGGAAGGAAAAAGGAAGCTTACAGTCCAGCCGCTGGAGCAGACACGCGAGCAACCGGCGAGCCCTGATCTGCTTTATTGTTTCGCGCCCTTGAAGCAGGGCCGGCTCGACTACCTTGTTCAAAAAGCGGTCGAAATGGGTGCGGGAGTTTTGCAGCCTGTCATAACACAACACACGCAGGTCACACGCGTTGGCATCGAGCGAATCGAGGCAAACGCAATCGAGGCTGCGGAGCAATGCGGGGTGCTGGCGATCCCGCGTATATGCGAGCCCATAAAGCTCGAAAGACTGCTTGAAAACTGGGACCGAACGCGTCGCCTCATATTTTGCGATGAGGGTCACGAGACACACAATCCGCTACCACTGTTGCAATCGCTTCCGCGCGGGCCTCTGGGCGTTCTCATCGGTCCGGAAGGCGGATTTTCCGATCTGGAACGCGAGAGGTTGCGAAAATCCCCGTTTGTCACCGCTATTCCCCTCGGTCATCGTATTTTGCGAGCCGACACGGCGGCTGTCGCAGCACTGGCCTTGATCCAGGCAACCATCGGCGACTGGTGAGCGCTCGACGCTCACAGGAATAGAACACCCCAACAGGGCCTTCTGGCGATTGTGAATTACTCTTGATACAATCATCAGCGAAATTTGCTTGCGCTCATCCGCGAAAACGGTCAATCACGCGCGACGATCCTATCACTCGGAAAGCACCATCCATGGCGCGCGATACGACAGACGAAACACCGATCTCCGGTACCGAAGAGCTGGCAGCCTATCTTGCGCAAGGTTCGAGACCGAAATCAGAATGGCGCATCGGCACCGAGCATGAAAAGTTTCCCTTCTATACGGAAGACCACAGCCCGGTTCCCTATGACGGGCCCCGGGGAATTCGTGCGATTCTGGAGGGAATGAAGTCGAAACTCGGGTGGGAAGCCATCATCGACGAGGGGAACATCATAGGTCTTGTCGAACCCACCGGTCAGGGCGCTATCTCGCTTGAACCGGGCGGGCAGTTTGAACTCTCCGGTGCACCGCTCCTCACTATTCATCAGACGTGCCGTGAGTCCAATGCGCATCTGGCGCAGGTGCGCGAGATCGCCGAACCGCTCGGCATCCGTTTCCTGGGCGTCGGTGGCAGTCCAAAGTGGACGCTCGCCGAAACGCCGCGCATGCCGAAGTCACGCTACAATATCATGTCCAACTATATGCCCAAGGTTGGCAAAGATGGGCTTAACATGATGTACCGGACGTGTACGATCCAGGTGAATCTGGATTTTTCGTCCGAGACCGACATGCGCCGCAAGATGCAGGTCTCGGTGAAACTGCAGTCGATTGCCACGGCGCTTTTCGCCATGTCGCCTTTCACCGAGGGCCGCCCGAACGGTCTCCTCTCGTGGCGTTCGAACATATGGCGGGACACCGATAATAACCGGTCAGGCGTCTTGCCCTTTATTTTCAACGAGAATTTCGGTTTTGCCGATTATGTGGAATGGGCGCTCGATGTGCCGATGTATTTCGTCATGCGTCATGGCCGCTATCACGATTGTACCCACGTGACGTTCCGGCAGTTCATGAATGGCGCCTTGAAGGATTCCATCCCGGAGAGCACGCCAAATATGGGCGACTGGACAAATCATCTGTCGACGCTTTTCCCGGAGGTGCGGCTCAAGCGTTTTCTCGAAATGCGGGGCGCCGACGGCGGGCCATGGCGGCGCATTTGCGCGCTTCCGGCATTCTGGGTCGGACTGCTCTACGACGGCGAGGCATTGGATGCGGCAGAAGCCATGACCGCTGACTGGACCTACCCGGAAGTACAGGCCCTGCGGGACGAAGTACCGGCGAAAGGCCTGAGCGCGACATTGCGCAACAGGTCGGTGCATGAAATTGCACTTGACGCGCTGGCGATCTCGCGTTTGGGGCTGAAAAACCGGGCAAAACTCAACAGCGAAGGCTTCGATGAGACGCACTATCTCTCCTCGCTGGAGGAGGTGGTGGCACGTGGAACCACATCGGCCGAACAAATGCTGTCGCAGTATAATACGGCATGGGGCAGTTCCGTCGAGCCGGCGTTTCTTGAATACGCCTATTAAGGGCCGTGTCAGCCCCCAGTCGTGTCGGGGAGAGCGCGCGATAGATGTGGGCGGATCGGTTGAACCGGCTTTCGCAGAGTACCTCGATTGAATTGGGTGGAGATCAAGTCCTTGAGCAAAACAATCCTTATTACTGGCGCCAGCAGAGGAATCGGCCGCTCTGCAGCAATACTGGCCGGTCAACGCGGGTGGTCGGTAGGCGTCAACTATGTGGGCAACAAAGCTGCCGCCGATCAGGTCGTGAATACGATCATCTCGGCGGGGGGCAAGGCGAAAGCCATCCAGGGCGATGTGGCTGTCGAGGCGGATGTCCTTTCCGTATTCAAACAAGCTGCTGAACTGGGCCGCCTCGACGGAGTTGTCGTGAATGCGGGCATTGTTGCTCCTGGTTCGCGGCTGATGGATATGGACGCGGATCGCATGCGCCGGATTTTCGAAGTGAACGTCCTTGGCGCCTATCTCTGCGCACGCGAGGCCGTCCGCTATCTTGCCCGCTCGCGGGGCGGCAATGGCGGGTCGATCGTCCTTTTGTCCTCTGCGGCGGCGAGGCTTGGCGGGCCAGGCGAATATGTCGACTATGCTGGATCGAAAGGTGCCATCGATACGCTGGCCATCGGGCTCTCCAAGGAAGTCGGACCTGAAGGTATTCGCGTCAACGCGCTTCGACCCGGTTTGATCGAAACCGATATCCATGCAAGCGGCGGACAACCGGATCGTGCACAGCGTCTTGGCGTTACAGCGCCCCTTGGACGCGCTGGCACCGCCGATGAAGTGGGCGAATCCATCGTGTGGCTTTTGAGTGATGCTTCATCCTACGTGACGGGGTCGATCCTCGATGTTACCGGCGGACGTTAGAGCCTGAGAATTGTGACTCCCGTTGCCCGCCATATGTGTTATGCGGGGGCACCTCATTCCATGCGGATTTCCGAACCATGCCGAAACACAAAGCCCTGTCCGAAGCTTTTATCCCCGAATTGCCAAACTATTATAAAGGCAAGGTTCGGGAGAATTACGATCTTGCGGATGGCAGGCGGGTCATCATAGCCACCGATCGCATCAGTGCATTCGATCGCATTCTTGCGTCCATACCGCTGAAGGGCCATGTGCTGACGCAGACGGCGCGTTTTCAATTCGAACAGACCAAGGATATCTGTCCAAACCACGTGATCGAATATCCCGATCCCAATGTACTGGTTTGCCGAAAGTTGACAATCCTGCCCGTGGAGATTGTCGTACGCGGCTATCTTGCCGGAACAACCGGAACATCGATCCTGACGCTCTACAAGACGGGCAGGCGTGAGATGTACGGCTTCACCCTGCCCGACGGCATGCAGGACAACGAAAAGCTGCCTGTTCCCATCATCACCCCTACCTCGAAAGCTTTCGATGGCGGGCACGACGAACCCCTGACCGCTGACGAAATCCTCAACCAGAAGCTTCTCAGCGAGGAGCAGTGGAAAACTATCACCACCTACGCACTGAAACTCTTTGCGCGCGGTCAGGAGATCGCCGCCAGCCGTGGCCTCATTCTTGCCGATACGAAGTATGAATTCGGTACCGACGCTGAAGGCAATATCGTGCTGGCCGACGAGATACATACGCCGGATTCAAGCCGCTACTGGTTTGCTGACAGCTACGAGCCTGGCAAACGGCCCGTCAGTTTCGACAAGGATTTCGTACGCAATTGGGTTGTCGAACGCTGCGATCCGTACAAGGACGACATTCCAGCGATTCCGGAAGACGTGATCGACGCGACAACACAGGTCTATATTCAGGCCTACGAGAAGATCACTGATCGTAAATTCGAAGCTGGTGATCCCTCGGTTGATCCATTGGAGCGAATTCGCAGCAATTTGGCGAAATATTTTCAACGGTAGAAAAGCATTGAAGTCCTTATATTTACGGCGCTAAGCTTCGAGGGTATCAGCCCGGAGGAGGATCGGCGCCATGAATCTCGTAGACATGTTCGTGAAGGCACAAGGCGGACAGGCCGTCGACGCACTTTCCAGCCAGTTCAATCTGTCCCAGCAGCAGACGGTGGCCGCCCTGGAGGCACTCATGCCGGCATTTTCGCAAGGCCTGCAGAGGAATGCTGCCGATCCGATGGGTTTTGGTGGCTTCGTTCAAGCCCTTTCGGCGGGCCGTCAGGTCAATTATTTCGATAATCCGCAAGCAGCCTTCGATCCGTCGGGGATTGCCAACGGAAAGAATGTTCTTGACCAGCTGTTCGGATCGAAAGATTTGTCCCGGGCCGTTGCCGATCATGCGGCCGCTGTTTCGGGGGTTGGTGCGGATACGTTGAAACAGATGTTACCCGTCATCGCCTCCATGATGATGGGTGGTCTTTACAAGAAATCGACCGGCCAGTTCGCAGCTTCGGGACTTGGCGGCGGCAATGTTATCGGAGATTTCATCGAGCAGATGATGCGCCAGGGCGGCAGCCAGCCAACCGCTACGCAGCAAGGCGCACCCGGCGCAGGCGCCAATCCATGGGGCCAGATATTGGAGAGCATGCTGGGCGGAGGCGCTGCAGGCGGGCAAACGCAGCAGCAAGGCCAGGGTAATCCGTTGGGAAACAATCCCCTCGGCAAGATATTCGAAGAGATGATGAAGAATGCTGGCGGCGCGGCGCAGCAGGCCCCGGCTCCGCGCGGCAAGGCCGCTCCGCAAGATACTGCCCAAACGCAAAATCCGTTCGGTGATAATCCCCTCGGGAAGATGTTCGAAGAGATGATGAAGGGTGCCGCCCCCGGTGGCCGCTCGCCGCAAGACCTGCCGCAGGACGATGCACCGCGTGAGACGGCCCAAGGTCAGAACCCATTTGGTGACAATCCGCTCGGGCAGATTTTTGGGGAGATATTCGGTGGTGGCGCGCAGCAACCTTCTCCAGCGCCGCAATCACCTCAGCCGCAACGGCCGAAGGCCCAGCAAGGAACGCCTGCGCCCGGCCCATCCGACAATCCGCTCAAAGACATACTCGGGCAGATGTTTGACACCGGAAAACAGGCGAATGATCAATACCAGAAGGGTGTAGAGTCTATTTTCGAGCAATATAAACGCGGCATGGATCGCTACCGCTGAAACCGACCCAAGAAAAAGCCCGGCCACCTGCATAAGCAATGTGGGCCGGGCAGGAGGCAGGCGAGGCGCCGGGAGGGGATTCCGGCGTGAATGGGCGCCTGCTAAACAGTCAATCGTCAGCCTAGATGATCGAGCGGGCAGCACGAATACGTGACCGTACATCGGCCAGGGCGCCCAATCGTTCACTTGGATCATCGAGAAGCGAGGTGCCAATTGCCGAATGCAGATCGGCACGGGTGATGCCGATATCGTGCAGCATCTCGTCGTTCCACTCGCCGAGGCTCATGATCGTTTTGCGATTGCGGCGGGCGACGATCATGCGGTTGACAAAGTTGGCGGCCTGCGACGCAAACGCTGCGATCGTGCGGGCGAAACCTGTTGCTTCAGTCATTCTCGTTGTCGTCGTCATCGCCGTTACTCCTTTTGAATGGCGATCAAGAAAGTTAAACCGCGCGAAAACCATTTCCGCGCACCACGCCACATGCCACTGGTGTGGCACTGACGCTTCCTGAACATCTGTAGATTGATGCATAATAATTGATTATTCAAACGAATGTTTTTAATGTAAACGTTCAATAATAATGATGGATCAACCATATCGGGAACTTTGCCATGAACGCACCGCTTGATCTCGACCAATTGCAGACCTTCACCGCCATTGCCGATCTGGGTAGTTTTACGAGAGCTGCCGACAAGGTGAACAAGACCCAATCCGCCGTTTCCATGCAGATGCGCCGCTTGGAAGAACGCGTTTCCAAGTCCCTTTTCGAGCGCGATGGGCGCACCAATCGCCTTACTGAGGATGGGGAGCGCCTGCTCGCCTATGCTAGGCGAATGCTGCAACTCAACAATGAAACGATCGCCGCCTTTGATGATACGCAGTTGCAAGGCCATATTCGTATCGGCACACCGGACGATTACGCGGACCGTTTCCTGCCGGAGATCATGGCGCGGTTTTCCCGTTCCAATCCCCGCGTCGAACTCTCGGTCGTCTGCGAACCCACGGTAAACCTCGACGAAATGATCCGAAAGGGTCAGCTCGACATAGCGCTTGTAACGCAATGCGATGAGCAGCGCCGTTCAGAAGTCGTCCGGAGCGAACAGTTGCTATGGGTCACCTCGGCGCATCATAATGTTCATGAAGAACAAGTACTTCCGCTCGCTGTCGGGCGGCCTACCTGTATCTGGCGCGCCGCCGCCGTCGACGTTCTGGACTCGATGCATCATGACTATCGCATTCTCTTTACCAGTTGGTCGGCGACCGTCCTGGCAGCAGCGGTCTTGGCTGGTCTCGCCGTATCCATCCTGCCCGAATGTGCCTTACGCCCGGGGATGCGTGTTCTAACGGAAGCCGATGGTTTTGGGCGCTTGCCGGAGTTCGGCATTGGCATCATGCGCGGTCACACGAAGCCGTCGGCGATTGTAGACGCATTGGCGCAGCACATTGTCGAAAGCCTCGACAATCTGTCCATGCCTTCTCCCGTCAGCGTCAGCCAAGCCTCGGCGCCGATCATGGCAAATCAGCGCCTGCGCCAGGTTCGCGCGGCCGAGCTCGTTCCTGGCTGGTAAACTACATGCCCTGCCAGATCTTAACCGCACTGACCGGATAAAGCAGCATAAGGATATTGAGGCTCAGATTATCTCGGATAACCCACGCCGCCAGCAGTTCGAAGAAGATCGCCAGCACGATTGTCAGCCAGAGAGGGGCTCTGGCGGCGAAGAAAAAGCCAAGCACCATGAACAGCATATCGCTGACGGAGTTCAGGACACTATCGCCGACATATCCAAGCGCAATCGTAGCCTCGCGGTAACGATTGATAACCATGTCGGTATTCTCGAAGATCTCCCATGCCGCCTCGACAGCAACTGCCATTAGCAGTCGCTGGCCAATCGGTATTTTACCGGCGATGATCCAGAAAATGCCGTAGAACAGGAAGCCGTGGATTATATGCGAGAGCGTGTACCAATCGGCAATATGCTGTGAATTGTCGGGCGAGTTTGTCTCGCCAACCCACAATTTCACATTACCGCAGGTGCAGATCGGATTGCGGCCCATCAGCAGGAGTATCACGGCAGCCGCCGCGATCATCAAACCTGCGATCAACAAGTAATGATGCATTTTCAATGACTTGGTTCTAGCGGCAGCATCCACTGGCATTTTTGCATTTCCCCCTTTTCCCACCATTGCGGATAGTTGAAATTTGGGGGACTGGCAATGTTTCAATCGGGGATTGCCGAGACTTGTACCTTGGACAGGGCACGGTTAGGAATAGCGCATGAGCGAAAAGCCCGAATCTACATCGAATGTTGCCGAATTTACCGTCTCCGAAATATCCGGCGCATTAAAGCGCACGGTCGAGGACACTTTCGGTCACATCAGGGTTCGCGGCGAAATCTCCGGATATCGCGGGCCGCATTCGTCAGGCCATGCCTATTTTTCGCTGAAGGACGACAAGGCACGCATCGAGGCGGTAATCTGGCGGAGCGCCATGAGCCGGCTGCGCTTCCAGCCCGAAGAAGGTATGGAAGTCATCGCCACCGGCAAGCTCACCACATATCCCGGCTCTTCCAAGTACCAGATCGTCATCGAACAGATGGAACCGGCAGGCGCCGGCGCACTGATGGCGCTGCTCGAGGAACGCAAGCGCAAGCTCGGTGCGGAGGGGCTTTTCGACGCTTCCGCCAAACGGCGACTGCCTTATATGCCGCGCATAATCGGCGTGGTGACTTCGCCTACGGGCGCCGTAATCCGCGACATCATCCACCGTATCGCCGACCGGTTTCCACTGCATGTTCTTGTCTGGCCGGTGCGGGTGCAGGGCGAAACCGCAGGCGCCGAAGTTGCCAACGCGATCAATGGTTTCAACAGGTTAGAGCAAGGCAGCGCCCTTCCCCGCCCCGATGTGCTCATCGTGGCGCGCGGCGGCGGAAGCTTGGAAGACCTATGGGGCTTCAATGATGAAGCGGTCGTGCGGGCGGTCGCCGCGTCACATATCCCCATCATTTCTGCTGTCGGTCACGAGACCGACTGGACGCTGATCGATCTTGCCGCAGACGTTCGCGCACCGACGCCGACAGGTGCGGCGGAGATGGCAGTACCAGTCAAGGCGGATCTCCGGGCGCAGGTCGCGACGCTCGGCGCAAGGCTTTCCTCCGGCATGTCCCGCTATCTCGACCGGCGCCGCGAGATCCAGCGGGCGCTTGCCCGCGCCCTGCCTTCGGCGGACCAGTTGCTGGCGCTTCCACGCCGCCGCTTCGATGAAACGGCAGGCCGTCTGGGACGCGCCCTGCAGGCGAACACGCAGAAGAAACGCGGCGAATTCGACGGCTGCGCAAGGCGATTGTCGCCGCGTCTTCTTGAGCAGACACTTCGCGAAAAGCGCCTTGAAATCAAGCGCTTGGAAAGTCAACTGCCACGCTGCCTCGCGGCCTTTCTGCACAAGAGGCGGGGACTTTTCGATCGGACGGCCGCGCGCCTTTCGGTCGAACCTGCCGCCCGGCTTGCACAAAGGGACCGGCTACATCTGCAGCAATTGGAGCGGCGCCAGGTCCAGGCTGTCAATCTGCTGCTCGACCGCACCAAACGGCGTAGCGCGGAGCTCGAACGTTTGTTGAAAACGCTGTCATATCAAGGGGTTCTGGAACGGGGATTCGCTGTTGTCCTTGACCCGTCAGGCACGCCCGTAAAGCGTGCGGCCACGGTCACAGCCGGAGATGAACTGACGATCAAGTTTCGCGATGGGAACGTCCAGGCGGTCGCGCAAGGTGGTGAAAACCGTCCAGAACAGCCGAAAGCGGAGCGCCCCTCCCCGGCAAAGAAATCCCCCGTTCCCGCAGGATCACAAGGCTCGCTTTTCTAGTTACTCGCGTCGTCACAACTATTTTTCCCGCCGAAGTTGAAAAAGCAGCGCCAAAATCGAGCGTTTTCGTTTCAAACCCGATATTTCTCGCGCGAGAACGGCATTGTCTCATCCGATCAAGTTGCGAATCCCGCCAGAGACGGGTGAATTGTGACCTTCGCTACTCGCGCATCCAGGCCGGGCTGTTCAACTCAATCATAGATTGTGCCCAGTCTTCGATGAACCGCTGGCGTTGTGCTCTGTCCTGAACGGCGAGCAATGCAGGACCGATGCGGATCGGCTGGGCGACGCCGGACTCTTTCAAGTTCTGCGGCCCATCGACCCCGGGCGGCAGTTCGCCACTTTCGGTGAAATAAAACGCATTGGTCCGCGCCACGGACTGACCCCGCTCAGACAGGAGATAATCGAGAAACGCGGCTCCAAGATCGGCTCGCGCTGCGCCCTTTGGAATAAGCGCGCCGCGGCTCAGGACAAGCGTATAGTCGCGCGGCACGACGATTCGTAAATCAGGGTGGCGCTGCGCAGCGTCGTAGGCGTAGGAGCCAAGCATGTTGTAGCCAATGTAGAGATTACCCCTGGCGACTTCCTCGAGGATTTCGCCTGTGCAGCAACGGGCGACAGCGGAGGCGCGCGCCATGCTTTCCAGGAGACGGCCAAACACGGTCGTCGTCTGGCGCGCATCATTGAAGGCGAGCAGATAGCCGATGCCGGACAGACGGATATCGTAGGTGCCGACACGGCCGCGATAATAGTCGAGCCGCTCACGCAGGAGATCCGCAAGTTCGACATGGGTCCGGGGGACTTCGGCGGGCGGAACCTTGTTCGAATTATAAACGAAAACCGCTGGTTCGTAAGTGAAACCAAAGACCTCATCGCGCCAATTGGCCCATTCGGCAACGCGAAGCGTCTCCGGCGAGTTATGCTCGGTTGCGCAGCCATCATTGGCAAGCTTGAGCAGTTGGTCGACGGATGACGACAACAGGAGATCGCCGAGCGGCTGGTGCTTGCGGCAGGCTTCCGCGGCAAGGGCATTCAGCTCGTTGGTCAGATATTCGATATAGACGATCGACACATTCGGCGTGGTTTGCTGGAAATCCTCGATCAACGGTTTCATCGCAGGCAAATCCGTCGTCGAATAGATCGTGAGTTTGCCGGTCTCGCTTTGCGGTGCGGAGAACTCGGTTTTGTTGTCTTCGGCGGCGAACGCCTGCACGGTGGTCAACCCGGCCAGGATCAGCACGAGAAAAAGCCGGATCATTTCACCTCACCTTTGTATAACGGCACGGTCAGGACGACCGTAAAGCCTTTGCGGCCACGAGCATTAAAGCTCAATGTCCCGCCATGGGCCTTGGCGACTTCCTGAGCGATGGCGAAGCCGAGCCCCGAACTGCCCTCATGGGATTTTGACGTGGCAAAACGTTGCGTGGCCCTTGCCCAGCTCTCCGGCGGAATACCGGGGCCATCATCCTCAACCTCGACGAAGCCTTGCATGGCGCTGGCGCGTACCCGCACCTCTAGCCGCTGGTCTGTGCCGTGCCGTAACGCGTTGTCGATCACGTTGACGATAGCTTCGCGCAGACTGACCGCATCACCGAGGATGATGGGCCTCTCGTCGGGCGCTTCGAAGGATATGACGATATCTGGATCGACCGTGATCGGAATTGCGGCGCGATAGGCACGCCTTGCCACATCGACAAGGCTGACGGGCTCCAATTGGACTGAGTCGGCGCGGTGGATGACCATCGCATGGCTGAGCAACTGATTGGTCAGCCGCGACAGTTCGCTGGTCCTCTCCTTGACGCGGTCGAAATGCTGGCGCCCGGCCTTGTCGAGCCTGCCCGCGCCAAGAAGATCGATCTGCGCTGTCAGCGCGGTCAATGGTGTACGGATTTGATGTGCGGCATCGGCAATGAAGCGCTGCAACAGGTCCACGCGTTCGTTCAACCTTCCCATGAAATGGTTGATGGAGCCGACAAAAGGGTCGAGTTCACGCGGCACATCGACACTGACAGGCGTAAGATCGTGCGGATCGCGGCTGCGAACCTCCGTTCCGAGCCGCTCCACCGGCTGCAGCGCATAGCGGATGGCCAGCATGGCGCCGGCAAAGGCCAGAAGGCTCATGACGAAGACGAGGATCGTCGCGCGAAGGGTAAGCTCCCTCGTCAGCGCGAGACGCGCTTCGTTCGTCTGCGCTACGATGACGTAGGCCCGGCCCGATACGGCAGGATCGGCAAGAACACGTGTCGCATGGGCGATGCGCACGGGTTCTTCCTTGTAAAAGCCCTCTTCGACGTTCAGGACGTCTTGCGCGCGCTCCAATGGCGTCGGTGTTTTGAGATCGTCATAGCCGGTGAGGGTCTGGCCATGTGTATCGATGACGCGGTAGAAAATGCGGTCGCGATCGGCAAGACCGAGCAACTCGAAGGCGGAGGTCGGCAGCCGCGCCGTCAATATTCCATCCTCGACCGAGAGACTTTCCGCCATCTGCAGCGCTGCGCCGACAAGCAGGCGGTCGTAGGCCTTGTTCGCCGCGGTCTCGGCATAATACCAGGCGGCAGTGACGAGCAGCGCAGCGCCGATGCCAAGCACGAACGAAATGCGCCGGGCAAGGCGCGCGAACAGTGATGGCTGCTTGCGGGCCACCTCAGGGTGCATCGCCGGGCACCAACTGATAGCCGAGGCCGCGCACCGTGACGATGTTGGCCCGCGCGCCCTCCAGCTTCTTGCGCAGACGACCGATATAGAGTTCGATCGCATTGGCATTGGCCGCCTCGTCGAAACCGAAAATCTGATCCAGCAGTTCGTCCTTGCTGAACACACGGCCCGGCCGGGCAACGAGTACCTCGAGCAGGGTCAATTCGCGGCGTTTCAATTGCACCTCGCGCTTGCCGACATGCACGGATCTCGATGCGCGATCGACGGCAATATCACCGCATTTGATCAGATTGGTTGCCTCGCCGCCCGTGTGCCGGCGCATCAAGACACGCGCCCTCGCCTCCAGCTCGCGGAAGTCGAAAGGCTTTACGAGATAATCGTCGGCGCCGAGGTCAAGCGCTCCAACGCGGTCGTCGATCTCCGAACGCGCCGTCAGGACGAGGACCGGCACGATATTGCCGGACTTGCGGATGCGTTTGAGGATTTCGAAACCGTCCATGCCCGGCAGCATGACATCGAGGATGACCAACGCATACTCGGTAAAATCGATGATCTCGGAGGCGTTGCGCCCGTTGGTCTCCCAATCGACGGCATGGCCTGTCGCTTCGAAACGCCTGGCGATGGCCTCTCCGACATCGAGCGTGTCTTCAACGAGCAATATACGCATGGCGTTTCATTGGCATGAAACAGCGAGCGCCGCAAACGCAATAATGGGCCATCTCCCTTTGTGGGGGAGATAGGATTTTCCTGGATTTAGCCGCTCGCTAATCCTTGGAAATCCAAGAGAGGGGATAGTTCAGTGAGGCAAATCCCCTTGTAACTTGGCTTCACCGCCTTGTGCTAGACTAGCGCTTGCGGAGGCAGGTGAGAGTCCGCAATCCCCTTGGGCGCATAAGCCCGTCAGAGAGCATGGACCTTTGCCTGCCTGCGGATTTTCCAAGGATCAAATACGCTAAACTGGGTGGACGGCGCGCGACAGAAGATTATTCTGCGGCCAACTTTGTTTGAGGCTGGTGGGACATTGGGGCAATGATAGTTCGTGATGCTTTTCCAAATGGCTTCCACACATGTATGCCGCTTCGGCAACGTCGTCTCAATACGCAGCGCCTCGCCCGGCTCTCCAACGGTTCCCGATGAATGTTCCTGATTGGATGGGCCGTATCCTCAGCGGCGGATTGAGCCGCCGCGGAATGGGACTGCAATGGGCAATCCTGCTCGGATTGTCGATCCTGTTCTTCCTGCTTCTTCTGGCGGCACGCCTGCCGGCAGCGCTTTTGCTGGGACCCATGGCAGCGGCCATTGCTGTTGCCGCTGCGGGCGGTTCGATCCGCGCGCCAATCCGTCCTTTCATATTGGCACAGGGGGTCATCGGTTGCCTCATCGCGCGAACCATACAGCCTTCCACACTCACCGAGATGCTGCGCGACTGGCCACTTTTCCTGGCGGTCATAGGCGCAGTCCTGCTGGCGAGCAACACGCTGGGGTGGCTGCTGACGCGCTGGCAGGTGCTGCCGGGCACAACGGCACTTTGGGGCTCATCACCCGGTGCTGCATCGGCCATGACGCTGATGGCCGAGGCTTTTGGGGCCGACATCCGCCTGGTCGCGTTCATGCAGTATTTGCGCGTGGTATTCGTGGCAGTCGTCGCATCCGCCGTGTCGGGCATATGGGTCACAGCTCCAGCGGGGCCGGCGCAGGAAACCGACTGGTTTCCTGCAATTGCGGCGGTCGATCTGATTGAAACGCTGGCGCTGATCACGCTGGGCAGTCTGGTTGCCGTGCGGTTGCGCATACCGGCGGGACCGCTTCTGGTCCCGATGATCATAGGCGTTATCCTGCAAAACACGGGCATGATGACGATCGTCTTGCCGCCCTGGCTTCTGGCTACGAGCTACGCACTGGTTGGCTGGAACATCGGCTCACGCTTCACGAGGCCGATCCTTGCTCATGCGGCACGGGCGTTGCCCCGCGTTGCCGCCTCCATTCTGACCTTGATCGCGATCTGCGGGGCAATCGCGGCCGTTCTGGTATGGGCTGCCGATATCGACCCGCTTACGGCCTATCTTGCGACCAGTCCCGGCGGCGCCGACTCCGTCGCGATCATCGCAGCTTCCAGCGATGTCGACGTAGCGTTCGTCATGGCGATGCAAACGTCGCGGTTCATCATCGTGCTTTTGACAGGACCGGCCATCGCCCGCTTCATCGCGAAACGAACGGGACATGGGAGCTGAACGGGCGGGATAGGTTAGAAAAATGGTACGGACGGGTGGATTCGAACCACCGACCTCAGGAGCCACAATCCTGCGCTCTAACCAACTGAGCTACGACCGCATAACACCATTTTTGACAGGCGTCACATACGAAGGATTCAGGCTTTTTGCAAGGGTTCGATGCAACAAAGACAGGCACAAACTGAAAAAAGAAAAAGGCCGGGGGAGGATCCGGCCTTTTTCCATCAGCGCAAGACCAGGCGGGAGGAGCCATGAAGTCTTGCTTCCCCTACGGCCGGGAGGAGGAGTGCCGTTGGGGTATTTCTTCCGTCAAATCGCCAATCAGGCGACCTTGACGTCCTTGATGGCCTTCTCGACAGCCGACTTGACCGGCGCGGAGATTTCTTCAACGGCCTTCGAAGCAACGGCCTGCAATTCCTTGGCCTGACCTGTGAGAGCCTCGGCCTGCTTGCGGACGAACGCACTCTGAAGCTCGATCACTTCGCCGAACGACTTGACGCCGATCAGCGCTTCGAGATGTGCGAAGCTGGCTTCCGTGTTGGTGCGCAGAGCAGCCAAAGCCTTCAGCGAAAGAGCTGCGCCATTGGACTGGACAGTTTCGAAAGTGGTTTCAAGTGTCTTCTGGGCAGCTTCAGCCTGATCCTTGATCTTGGCATAGGCTTCCTTGGACTGGGCAACACCCTTTTCAGTGAATTCGCGAACCTGGTCGGTTACGGCGCTTGCATCGAATGAAGGGATCGAGAAAGCATCGGCAGTCTGTTTCGTGGTCTTGCTCATGATAGGATCCTTCCTTGGTGCAGACGGTCGCTTCGCCCCTGCAACTGATTTGATGGACCCAATATAATACCGATTATTGTGCATTGCAACATTTATTTTGCAGCGCACCATTCCATACCTCTCCGCACGACCGAATTTATATGTGGAAGGTTGTACTTTCCCCTCTGAAGTTAACTAAACCAAGAGAAAGACATGTAAGATAGGCGGCTGCGAGTAGACGTGCGACGACGCGATCATTATTAACAAAGTCTTAAGAACATCGCGAGGATGCGACTGTTCAGATCGGAGCATGCTGGTCAGTAGATGGCGCCTGAGACCTACCCATTCATTGAAATTGCCGTCCTGGACGAGATACGCGAGCATTTCGCCAATGGCGATGCGCTGGTCGTCATTTCACCGGACCTTCAGAACGTCATCTGGGCCAACGGCCAGGGTGCGGCGGCACTTGGCTATGGCTCCATCGACGAAATCCTGAGCGGCGGCGCCGCTCTCGGCATTCAGGCGCAGCGGCAATTGATGGCCCTGGACGGTTTTCCCGCCATCGGCCACGGGCGGACTGTTTCATTGCGCGTCGCCTTCGGGCTTTCAAGCCCCATGCTGACTTTTCAGGCAAGCGACGTGACCTTGCCGCGGGGCGAGCAGGCAATCCTTCTTTCACTCGCCAATGGTGCCTGGGCGACAAGCAGCGAGGAAGAGATTGCCGCGCTGGCGATCAAGGGTCTTGGAGATCAGACAACGCACGCGGCCATTGTCGATGCGAGCGGAACGATCGTCGCCGCCTCGCAGCACTTCGGCCGGCTCGGCTTGGGCGACAAAGTTCTTGGCGATCTGGTGCGGGAGGTTCGGCTTGAGCGAAACCGCCTCGTCAAGCGTCCGGCACAGACTGCGACTGGCACTATCGCCGCGGGCATGGCGCGGTTGACCGACAGCCCGGCGCTGCATCTGCTGCTTGCAATCGAACCGGAACCACGGGAACACGCGACGCCAAGCAGAGCTGCACCGCAAGAACCTGCCGTGCCGGCGGCGCCTGTTGCGGATGCAGTAATCGAGGACGCAGCGAAAGACATCGTGCAGGCGGCGCCGGAACATACGGAAGCTATCGCGCGTCCCGCGTTGGATGCAGATTTGTCCGATAGAGCACCATCGGACGCGTTCCGCTACACGCCGTCGGAAACGCCGGTTCGCTTCGTCTGGAAGGTGGACGCGCACGCAAATTTCAGCGAGATTTCGCCCGAATTCGCCGCGGCTGTCGGACCGCAATCCGCATCGATCATCGGCAGGCCCTTCCGCGAGGTGGCTGCACGCCACGGCTTCGACGAGAATGAGGAGATTGCCGAGCTGCTCCAGCGACGCGATACATGGTCTGGCCGGACGGTAATGTGGCCGATCGAAGGAACCAGCCTGCGCGTGCCGATCGAACTTGCCGCGCTGCCGATCTATTCACGCGACCGGGCGTTCCTGGGCTTCCGCGGCTTTGGCGTCGCGCGCATGGGCGATGTCGTTGCCGACGCGAAGGCGAGCGGCAAACCGCTGGATGTTGTGGCGGTGGTGGGCAAACAGGCAGCCGCGCCGGACGATGCGTTCAACGGCGAGAAGCCGGCGCTGCATATCACTCCCGACACGCCGGACAACATCATTCCCTTGAAGCCGCAGCGTGGGCTGCGCGACGACGGAAGATTGAACGATGCTGAGCGCAACGCCTTTCGCGAGATCGCCGAGAGGCTGCGCCGCGAAGTGCTGGCCGATAATCCAAGGCGCGAAGAAGCGGTTCCCCCCGGGCCCGCAGAGGCGATTGCCCAGCCCGCACAGGCGGTTGCCACGCCGGTCGAGCCCGCGCCCGCTGCCAGGTCGGAAGCACTGGTTCCAGATGCGGAGGTCGTCGGCCCGGGGTTCGCCCGCATGGATGATACGGAAGCCGATGCCCCCGCGTCGACGGAGGATTTTGCCGAGGATATCCGCGAGCAGGTGCGGCAGGGTGTCGACACGTCCATCCTCGCCGCACTGCCACTGCCGGTTCTCATCCACCGGCATGGAGAATTACTCTACGCGAACGCAGCGCTGTTGCAGTTGACATCGTACGGGTCGGCGCAAGCCATCAACGATGCCGGCGGCTTGAGCATTCTTTTTGCGGATGATGCCGAGGGCAGCGGCGACGAGGACGAAGCGGGCATGAACCTGCGCCGCAGCGATGGGTCCGTCGCGCGCGTGCAGGCGCATCTGCAGGCGGTCCGCTGGGACGAGAACGTTAGCGAGACCGGCGAGCGCGCGCTGCTGCTTGCACTTTCGCCGCAGGTGCAGCCAGCCAATCACTTCGAAATGAGCGAACGGCAACTCCTGCAAACGCGTATCGACGAGCTCACCGCCATATTGGACACGGCGACGGACGGGGTCATTCTGCTCGATTCCGGCGGCGCGATCCGCTCTGTCAATCACTCGGCCGCGGCGCTCTTCGGCTACGAGCCGGATGAGGTGACGGGCAAGCCCTTTTCGATGCTGTTTGCGGTGGAGAGCCAGCGCGCCGCAATGGACTATCTGAACGGGCTTTCGGAACATGGTGTCGCCAGCCTGCTCAATGACGGGCGCGAGGTGATCGGCCGCGAGAGCCAGGGCCGCTTCATTCCCCTGTTCATGACCATCGGCAAGCTCGACGCCTCACAGGGCTATTGCGTCGTCCTGCGCGATATAACCCATTGGAAACGGGCGGAAGAAGAACTCTTGAATGCCAAGCGTGAGGCCGAGCGTACATCTGCCCAGAAGAGCGAATTCCTGGCCCGTATCAGCCATGAGATTCGCACGCCGCTCAATGCCATAATCGGCTTTTCCGAACTGATGGCGGACGAGAAATTCGGGCCTATCGGCAGCGAGCGCTACCGCGAATATCTCAACGATATCAGCAGGTCCGGAAACCATGTCCTCTCACTGGTCAACGATCTTCTCGATATCTCGAAGATCGAGGCCGGCGCGGTCGAGATGGAATTCGAAGCGGTTTCGCTCAATGACGCCCTGACGGAAGCCGTCGCGATCATGCAGCCACAGGCCAATCGCGAGCGCGTCATCATACGATCGAGCCTCACCTCGCGCCTGCCTGACATCGTCGCCGACCACCGGTCGATCACGCAGATCGCGCTCAATCTCCTGTCAAACGCCATCCGCTTTACCGGGCCCGGAGGACAGGTGATCGTCTCCACCAGCTATGAACAGAGCGGCGATGTGCTGCTGCGCGTGCGCGACACCGGCATTGGCATGACGCGGGCCGAGGTGGAACAGGCGCTGCGGCCGTACAAACAGATTACCACGCCGAACCATCCGCGCAGTGACGGCACCGGGCTGGGACTGCCCCTGACCAAGGCGATGGCCGAGGCAAACCGTGCCAATTTCACCATCGATTCCAACCCGGGCCGCGGCACGATGGTCGAGATCACGTTTCCCTCCACAAGGGTGCTGGCGGAGTAGAGTCGCAAGGTTCGATATGGCGACGCCGGATGGCGCAAGCCCCTGGCCTGATGACCAACGACTGATCCCGCACCACCAACGAAAACCCCTGCCAGCGCCGTGGTGGAGTATCTTGAACCCATACAGTACCTGCGGGCGGTCCGCGTTAAAGTCTGATATATGGCGTTATCGTCCTTGCATTGCATGGCGCTCTTGCTAAACCATGTGGTCTCGGGCGGAAGCATGATTTTCTGGTGAAGAAGGCACAAGACTATTGGAAACCTCATGTCGTTTCTGAGGCCAAGGAACCTCCTCGCAACGGCCCTGCTGCTCGCACTTGCCGCTGCGGGCGTGGTGGCGGCGTTGCCTTTTCTTGTCAGCACCGACCTTATCCGCGCCAGGCTTATCCAGGAAATCAGCAACTGGACGGGGTATAGCGTCGAGTCGCGCCAGACACCGCAGATAACTTTCTTTCCCGCCTTCACCGCTTCGCTGGGCGACATCACCATTCGCAACCCCTGGCAAAGCGAAGGCGCCCCGTTCATGCAGGCGGAGAGAATAGAAGTTGACCTTTCGCTCCTTTCCGCGCTGCTGGGTAAAACCGAATTCACCGAAACCAAGATCGTGCGGCCGCGATTTGTCATCGATGAGCCGATCAAAAGCCTTTCTGAGATTGGCGAGGCGCTTTCAAGGAGCGATGGCCGGATCGGCGATGTCGTGCGGGAAGCCCGCGCTGCGGTGGAAGCCAATCCCGCCAAGCCGGACATGAGCACCGTCTCGTCCCAGCCGTTCGGGCGCGTGCGGCTCGAAGACGCGATGGTGACTTTCAAACGGCCAATCAACGGCGCCGAGGAACAAATCTCCAGTATCAGCGGTGTCTTCGACTGGCCGCAGACCTCGGGGGTCGCCAGCTTCCAGGGCAAGGCGATCTGGCACGGCGAGGAAACGGAAATCGACAGTTCCGCAACACGGGCGCTGCTGCTGCTTGCCGGCGGCACCAGCCCCTTGCAGGTCAATATCAGCTCGACACCCCTGACGCTTTCGTTCAACGGCTCCGCCAATATTTCGAAGGACCAGTTCTTCGAAGGGACGCTTTCGCTGACATCGCCATCACTCCGGCGAACGCTTGAATGGTCACGCATGGCGACGATACCCGGGGCGCCGATCGGCAGCTTCGCTCTGGATGCCTCCGTTTCCGGCTCGGCGACGCGCATGAAGCTGGACGGCCTGACCGCGACGTTGAACGACAATCCGGCCAAGGGGGTGATCGAAATCGTGCTCGACCAGGGAACGCCCAGCGTCACTGGCACGCTCGCCTTCGACACGCTTGACATTCATTCGGTGTTTGCCGGCTTCATGCCCCTGCCCGATGGTTCGACAGAATCGGACGCAGTGATCGACAGTGGTTTCCTGAAGCAGCTCAATCTCGACCTGCGGGTTTCGACACAGGTTGCAACCATTGGAACGATAAACCTGTCGAAAGTCGCGGCAACGGCCCAAATCCGCAACGGGCGCGCCATGTTCGACATAGGCGAGGCCACAGCCTTCGATGGATCCGTTGCTGCCAGCTTCCAACTCGCCGACGAGGGCGATGGCGCGACAACGGGCGAGTTGCGTCTCAACGGCACTGACGTGAACAGTGCTTCCATCGCGGCGCTCATGGGGTTCGGCTCGCGATTCCAACTCGGCAAGGGCACGATGTCGCTCGTCCTGAAAGGGCCGATATCGCGTTGGTCATCGGCGCTCGCCAACGCCAAGGGAACATTGTCGATGCGCTTCGGCAGCGGGCAGATCCGCAGCCTGGATTTCAACAGTCTTCTGAGCAAGGCCAAGACGGACCGTTTTTTCAGCCTCAACGAAAAGACCGACGCGTGGCTGGCATTCGACCGGTTCGAGGTCAAGGCCAATATCATGGACGGTGTCGCTGCCCTCGATACGGCGCAGATCGTAACCAAGTCAGGCACCCTCAGCTTTGCCGGCATCGTGACGCTGATCGGCAAGAGCCTCGCACTGACGGGCGACTTTGCCGCACAAGGGGCCGCAGCCGCAACAGAGACTGCGGGTGGCACGGCGGAAGCGGCAAGGCCGCAGATGACGGCAAATCATACGCGCTTTTTCATAGGCGGTTCGTGGGATAATCCGTTTATCTCGCCTATCATTTCCCAGTAGACGAAAGTCGGCTGGTGTAAGTCTTGGAAAACGTATTCTTCTGGATTGCAGGAAGAGCGCTTCCACCATCTCCCCCCTTGTGGGGGAGAAAGCGATTTCAGCATCTTGGCCCTTGCCAAGTGCTAGAAATCGCAAGAGAGGGGATTGGACCCACCTTATCGTTTGCTCGCTTCATACAATATCTGCGAACATACCCCGTCCAGATTGCCAAAATCTCATTGTTCCAGAAACGTAGCGTCTTGAAACCTGCCGCTTCCAAACGTCTATCCCGCTCCAAATCTGAACTTGATCCCGAGTGTTGGCTGCCATCCAGTTCTACGATCAGCTTTGAACCAAAGCAGGCAAAATCCGTGATATAGCTGAGAAGCGGCGCCTGCCGCTTGAATTTTAAACCACCAAGCCGGTTGTTTCGGATTGCTTGCCACAAGAGATTTTCTGCCAGGGTCGCGTCTCTACGCATTCCCCGGGCATAGGTCCGCACCTTTGGTGGGATATCCTGCCTGATTGCTTTGATCCCCTCTCTTGGATTTTCTAAGAATTTAGCGAGATGCTAAATTCAAGAAAATCCTTTCTCCCCCACAATGGGGGGAGATAACCAGTGCCATATCTTGAAGCGAATTGACTGCGACACAACGAACGCAGAGTTGCATTCGACCAAGAATAAGAGGCCGTGCAGTTGTCGTGAGTTGTCAGTTCCGTGCGGCGGTTTGTTCGTCGCGGGCCCTTTGAACCTCGCGGCGCTTGTTGGCTATGGAGGCGATGATTACGCCGATCGTAACGATGGCGATAAGGATGGTGCAGGCGGCGTTGATCTCCGGAGTCACTCCAAGGCGCACCTGCGAATAGATACGCATCGGCAGCGTCGTCGCGCCGGGACCAGAGGTAAAACTTGAAATCACCAGATCATCGAGCGACAGAGTGAAGGCGAGCATCCAGCCCGAGACGACGGCCGGCAGGATCACGGGCAATGTTACCCTGAAGAAGGTCGTAACCGGCGTTGCACCCAGGTCCATCGCCGCTTCCTCGAGCGAGCGGTCGAATGAGACCAGTCGCGACTGCACGACGACGGCGACAAAACACATGGAGAAGGTGATATGCGCGAGGATCATCGTCCAGAGGCCGCGGTCGAAACCTATTGCCACGAACAGAAGCAGCATGGACAGACCCGTGATGACCTCCGGCATGACCAGCGGGGCATAGATCATTGCAGAGAACAGCAGCCGCCCGCGAAAGCGCGTATAGCGACTGATGGCCAGAGCGCCAAGCGTGCCGAGAACAGTCGCGACGCTGGCCGAGACAAGGGCAACCCGGATCGTTACCCAGGCCGCGTCGATGAAGCTTTGGTTGTGGAACAGCGAGACGTACCATTTCGTCGAGAAACCGGCCCATACGGTAACAAGCCGGGACTCGTTGAACGAATAGATCACCAGGAGAACGATCGGCAAATAGAGGAAGGCGAAACCGAGAACAAGCGAGGCGATGTTGAAGCGGGACCAAGTGGTGTTCATCTTATTTCTCGCTTTCCTGCACCCGCGCCTCGGCACGCTGGAACAGCACGATCGGCACGACCAGCAACAGCAGGAGCACGACCGCAACAGCCGACGAAACGGGCCAGTCGCGGTTGGAGAAAAACTCGTTCCACAGGGTCTTGCCAATCATCAATGTCTGCGAGCCGCCGAGCAGATCGGGGATAACGAATTCGCCAACCGCCGGAATGAAAACCAGGAAACACCCGGCTATGACGCCCGGCAGCGAAAGCGGAAAGGTTATCTTCCAGAATGCGGATATGGGCGGGCAGCCCAGGTCCTCGGCTGCTTCAACCAGCGAATAGTCCATCTTCTCCAGCGCCGAATATATCGGAAGCACCAGAAACGGCAGGTAGGAATAGACGATGCCTATAAAGACCGCCGTATTGGTATTGAGAATATTGAGCGGCGTGTCGATCACATTGGCCCAGAGCAGGAACTGGTTCAGCAGCCCTTCAGGCTTGAGAATGCCGATCCAGGCATAGACGCGGATCAGGAAACTCGTCCAGAAAGGGAGGATCACCAGCATCAAGAGCGTCGGCCGGATCGTCGCGGGAGCGCGCGCCATGCCATAGGCGATGGGATAGCCGACGATGAGCGTCAGAATGGTTGAAACAGCGGCGATAAACAGGCTGGAAAGGTAGGCCTTGTAATAGAGAGGGTCCTCAACGAGCCAGATATAATTGTCCCATGAGAACTGGGCGAAACTTTGCCTGAGACCTTCCCAGCCCGAAAGGAGATTGAACGCCGGCGTATAGGGCGGGATTGCCATCGCGACTTCGGACAAGGAAATCTTGAAGACGATGACGAAGGGAATGAGGAAGAATATCAGAAGCCAAAGATAGGGAACGGCTATGACCAGCCGGCTTGCGACGGAGGATATCAACTTGTGCATGACATCCCCCTCCTCACGCGGTCAGCACGATACCGGCGTCGGTATCGAAATTGACCCACACCGTATCATCGTACCCCAGCGGGTCTTCGACGGTTCGCACTGCGTTGAGACTGGCGGCCTTGATGATCCGGCCGCTCTCGAGTTTGACATGGAAGACTGTCATGTCACCGAAATATGCGATGTCGTACAGTTCCCCTTGCGCAGAGTTGACTGAGGGATCAGCCGGCGGCTTGCGGCTGACGCGGATTTTTTCCGGCCGGATGGCAAACCCGACGGGCTGCCCGGCGGTGAAGCTCTTCGAAGCGGAATCGGTGCGGATGGTCAGGCTTTCCGGTGCGACGGCAATATCGATCTTGCCACCGGCAACCGAAGCTGCCGTGCCTTCGAACATGTTCACATTGCCGATGAAGTCGGCGACGAACTTGGAATTCGGCGCTTCATAGACTTCCGCGGGCGTCGCTACCTGCATGACCTTGCCCTTGTCCATGACCGCGATGCGATCGGCCATCGTCATGGCCTCTTCCTGATCGTGGGTGACCACCACGAATGTCAGGCCGAGCTTCATCTGCAGGTCCATCAACTCGAACTGGGTTTCCTCGCGCAGCTTCTTGTCGAGCGCACCAAGCGGCTCGTCGAGCAGCAAAACCTTTGGACGCTTGGCCACGCAACGCGCAAGCGCAACGCGCTGGCGCTGCCCGCCGGAGAGCTGGTGCGGCTTGCGCTTGGCGAACTGCTCGAGCTTTACGAGCTTCAGCATTTCCGCGACGCGCGCCTCGATATCCGCCTTGGCCATGCCCTCCTGCTTGAGACCGAAGGCGATATTGCCTTCGACGGTCATGTGCGGAAAAAGCGCATAGGACTGGAACATCATGTTGACCGGACGCTTGTAGGGCGGGATGCCGCGCATATCCTGGCCATCGATAAGAATACGGCCAGAGGTCGGCTCCTCGAAGCCGGCCAGCATGCGCAGGAGAGTCGACTTGCCGCAGCCGGATGCGCCGAGCAATGCAAAGAATTCGCGATTGTAGATATTGAGGGACAGGTCATTGACCGCGGCGAAATCACCGAACTTCTTGGTGACGTTCTCGATGGCAATGAAGGGCTTGGCTTGCGCGTCATTCCAGGGTGCGAATGTCCGGCGGAAACTTCCCAGTGATTTCATGATTTGCCCCGGTCTTTATATCCTGATTTCAAAAGACCCCGGCATCGGATGCCGGGGTCTTTTTGCGGGTTACTGCCCGGTGACCACTTTGGTCCACAAGCGCGTCACCACGCGTTGCGTTTTCGTGTCGTAGGGTGTGACAGTAAAGAGCTTTGCCAGCACCTCGGGTGTCGGATAGACCGCGGGATTTTCGAGAACCGACTTGTCGATCATCGCCTGCGAGGCCTTGTTGCCGTTCGCGTAGGAGACGAAGTCCGTCGCCTTGGCGGCAACTTCCGGCTTCAACATGTAGTTGATGAACTCATGCGCTTCGGCAATGTGCGGCGCATCGGCAGGTATCGCCATGACGTCAAACCACATTTGTGCACCCTGGGCAGGAATGGCGTAGTCCACATTTACCCCTGCCTTGGCTTCTTCTGCACGGCTTTTGGCCTGGAGGATATCACCGGAATAGCCGAGGGCGAGACAGATATCGCCGTTGGCCAGGCCATTGATATATTCGGACGAATGGAACTTGCGCACGTAAGGGCGGATCGATTCAAGGAGCGCACCGGCCTTGGCGAGTTCATCGGGGTCCTTGCTGTCCGGATTGAGACCGAGATAGGCGAGCGCGGATGGCATGACGTCGGAAGCCGAATCGAGGATATGGATACCGCAATCCTTGAACTTCGCTGCCATCTCCGGTTTGAACAACACGTCCCATGTGGGCTTCTCATCGGAGCCCAGGATCTGCTTCATCTTGTCGACGTTGTAGCCAAGGCCGGTGGTCCCCCACATGTAATCGACGGAATACTCGTTGCCCGGATCGTAGGTCGCGATGCGCTGATTGATGACGTCCCATGTATTGGAAAGGTTGGGCAGCTTGGATTTGTCCAGCTTCTGGAAAACGCCCGCTGCAATCTGGCGCTGCAGGAAATTCGCTGTCGGGACCACAACGTCATAACCCGTGCCGCCGGCAAGCAGCTTCGTCTCGAGGATTTCATTGGAATCGAAGGTATCATATACGACCTTGATCCCCGTTTCCTTGGTGAATTCTTCAAGGAGTACCGGATCGATATAGTCCGACCAGTTATAGACGTTGACCACTCGGTCCTGAGCCCAGGCGGAACTTGCGAGCCCGAGCGCCAACGTAGCCGTCAACAGTGCAGTCTTAATTCCCATTTATATCTCCATGATGCCAGCACTGCCAAGTTTGGCAACGCCGCGGGTTCCCTATTGTTCCTACCTTTTTAGATTGCAGCGTGTTCGTCAACTGGCTTGAGGCAACACCCGGCCGAAAATTGCGCAAGTGCGAGATTTGGTGGTGCAGCGCAGTTGTTTTGCGGAGCAGTTACGACCAGCGTGCGGCGGCCCGGCGCTGGCGGCTGTACTCCCAGCCAAAATGCACGAGAAGGGCCGCAAGAATGATGGCCCCGCCGATGACCGTTCGTGGCGCCGGGACCTCGTCATGCAGGAGCCATACCCAGACCGGCCCGAGCACGGGTTCGAGCGTGCTGATGAGTGCCGCAAGTGCGGAAGGAATGAGCCGTGCTCCGCTGACGAAAAACGCGAGGCCAAGCCCGAGATTGACCGCGCCGAGGGCGAATAGCAGCCCAAAATCGCGAGCATCGACGGCAAAGCGATCCGCCATCATGGAAGCGAAGCAAGCTGCCATGGCGACGCCGAGGAAAACAGCCGGCGTCATGCGCAGGTGGGCCTTGCGGCGGGTGATGACGGTGGCGATGGCGAAGGAAATGGCGATCAGCAGCGCCAGCATGTCGCCGATGGGCGAAACGGCCCCGTCGAGCGAATCCGACACCATGATCGCAACACCGGCAATGACCACGGCAATGGCGATCCAGGTCGCGGCACCGATGCGCTCGCGAAACAACACCCATGAAATCAAGGCTGCGAAAAGCGGAACGCCAGCCTGAAGCAGGAGCACATTGGCGACCGTGGTATAGGACAGCGCGATGATGAAGCATGACGAGGCGGTGGCAAAGCAGATGGCAACGCCCACGCCCGCCAGTCCCATATTCTGGAACAACCGCCATGTCCCGCGCGGGCCATCGCGTACCAGCATGAAACCGATGAGAAACAGCGCTGCGAAGACGGAGCGCCAGAAGACGATCGTCCAATTGTCATCGGCTTCGACAAAGCGCGTGAGTGCACCACCGGTGCTCCAGGCGATCGCCGCCCCGGCCACAAGCAGGCAGCCCAGCGCCGCCTCCGACGAGGTCTTGGCGGGGTCAGGCCCGGCGACGGGCGGTAGCGGGACGGCAGAGAGACTCATGGACGCAAGAATGCCAAGCTTGCAGCGGTGGTTGAGTCTGGAAAACGACCGTTGATTGTCGGTTTAGCGCCACGATGCCGCTATCGCGAACGTCAGTTGAGCTGCATCAGGGCGAACATGTGCCTGCGCCATGACAAAAAGATCTTATTGGAAATCGAACGCGCTCAGCCCTGTGACCATCTCATCGAGCCCCAGCGGCCGTGTCACCGGCGGTTCGGCGCGGGAAAGGCAGGCAGCACGTTCGCACAGGCGGCACGCGGGGCCCACAGGCGTCGAGCCAACGAACTTGCCGAGCGGCGGCGCGCTGATGCTCCTGTTGCCGAGCGCGCCGCCATAGACGGTCTGGTCGGCGAATTCGATATCTGTGCCAAGAAGAATGGCGGTGCGGCGTGGGCGCTCGTTGAAAGCGCCCTGCGGGCCTTCAAGCGTACGGGCGATCGTTAGAAACTCGGCGCCATCCGGCATTTCCAGCGCCTCTACAAGGATTTGCCCGGGCTGGGCGAATGCCGCGTGAACGGGGAGCCTTGGGCAATCGCCGCCAAAGCGCGACTGCGGGAAACCTTGCGCCCCTGCCCTGCGGAAGCGATTACCCGCGTGATCGACCTCCAGCATGAAGAAGGGAATGTCTTGTCTGCCGGCAAGGGTCGTGAGGCGGTTTGCCGCCTGTTCAAACGAGACATTGAAGCGCGAGCGCAACACATCGACATCGTAGCGGGCACGAATGGCGGCGGCCTGAAACGACTGGTACGGCATCATCAGCGCATGCGCCGCATAGCGCCCGAGTTCGAATCGCGCGATACGCCTCGCCTCGTCGGACGACAGCTTGAGGTCATTGATTTCCGCTGCGATGATCACCTGCATGCGCATGAGCGCCGCTTCCATCGCTACTTCGCGCAATTGATCGAAGGGCGAAAGCCGCTCGGAAATGAACAGGCGCTGCGAGTGACGGTCGTAGCGGCGACGCCAGTTCGGCATTGTCGCCACCGGAAGCACCCGCACCGAAATGCCGTGTTCGCTCTTCAACCAGGCTTTTAGCGCGCCGAGCAGATCGTCACCGGGCTTGATCAGGCTGGTGAAACTGTCAACCTCACCCTCGATGCGGGGGAAATGATTGGGCCGGCGCTCGAGCAACTCGCGCACTTCGTTCAGGGGCAGACGCGTGGCCGACAGGGCCGGGGCACGCCCATCCCTGGCGAGAAGTTCCGACAGATCAGAGAGCCTACCCTGCTGTTCCTTGTAGGCGCGGTAGAGCTTGACAATTCCAGCGGCAGCATTCGGCGCCGCATCGCTGATTTCGATGAGCTCCTGGTCTCCCGGCAATTCGCCATTAAGCAGCGGATCGGAAAAAACCTCCTTCAGCGCAACCATGGAGGAACCGGTCTCCATCTGCAGCGTATCGAGCTCGATCTTGTAGGTTGAGGAGAGTTTCAGCAGCAATTGAACCGTCAGCGGGCGCTGGTTGCGCTCGATGAGATTGAGATAGGACGGCGAAATACCCAGAGCCTCGGCCATGAATGTCTGGGTCAGGCCCCGCTCATTGCGGATGCGCCTGATGCGCGGACCGGCGAATATCTTGCCCTCAGCCATTGAGCCTCACTGTTGCGTACATCGTGATGATGACAAGATTTTACACATTTCGCTTCCATGCCAGAATATTACAACATTTACAAATTTACAAACGCGATTTGTCAAACACACAACAGAATAACTCGATAAATTGGCCCAAACACGCGATTTTTCTGGATGATATCGCGCTGCAATGTAAATCTAGTCACATCAACGCAGTCTTGAAACTGTGCCTATTGAACAGGCTGCGGCGAGTTAAAACGCTTCGTGGAGATTATAATGACTGATTTTTACAACCTGGTACCAAACGCACCGGAGGGCCGCTATGACGGAATCGCACGCCCCTATTCACCTGACGATGTCCAGCGACTGCGCGGCTCGGTTCAGATCAAGTATACTCTCGCTGAAAACGGCGCCAACCGGCTCTGGAAGCTCATCCACGAAGATGGTTTCGTCAATGCACTGGGAGCTCTTTCGGGCAACCAGGCTATGCAGATGGTTCGTGCAGGCCTCAAGGCGATCTATCTTTCCGGATGGCAGGTTGCTGCCGATGCAAACACGGCTTCAGCCATGTATCCTGATCAGTCGCTCTACCCCGCAAATGCGGCGCCGGAACTGGCCAAACGGATAAACAAGACGCTGCAGCGCGCTGACCAGATCGAGACGGCCGAGGGAAAAGGCCTTTCCGTCGACACCTGGTTCGCGCCTATCGTCGCCGATGCGGAAGCCGGCTTTGGCGGACCGCTCAATGCGTTCGAAATCATGAAAGCCTTCATCGAGGCAGGCGCTGCCGGCGTCCATTATGAAGATCAGCTCGCTTCGGAAAAGAAGTGCGGACATCTGGGCGGCAAGGTGCTGATCCCGACCGCGGCGCATATCCGCAACCTGAATGCTGCGCGGCTCGCTGCCGACGTGATGGGTACGCCGACCCTGGTCATCGCCAGAACGGACGCGGAGGCTGCCAAGCTCCTGACGTCGGATATCGACGAACGCGACCAGCCATTCGTCGATTACGATGCCGGACGCACGACCGAAGGTTTCTACCAGGTCAAGAACGGTCTTGAACCTTGTATCGCACGTGCCGTCGCCTATGCCCCTTACTGCGACATGATCTGGTGCGAAACCTCAAAACCTGATCTGGAACAGGCAAGGCGTTTTGCCGAAGGCGTGCGGAAGGAACATCCGAACAAGCTTCTCGCCTATAATTGCTCGCCTTCCTTCAATTGGAAGAAGCACCTGGACGAGGCGACGATCGCCAGGTTCCAGCGCGAGCTCGGGGCCATGGGCTACAAGTTCCAGTTCATCACGCTTGCCGGCTTCCATCAGCTGAATTTCGGCATGTTCGAACTCGCACGCGGGTACAAGGATCGGCAGATGTCAGCCTATTCGGAGTTGCAGGAGGCGGAATTTGCGGCGGAGGTCAATGGCTACACCGCGACCAAGCACCAGCGCGAAGTCGGCACCGGCTATTTCGATGCGGTTTCGCTGGCCATCACCGGCGGCACGTCATCGACGACGGCGATGAAGGAATCGACCGAGACGGCGCAATTCCGCCCGGCCGCAGAATAGAACAACGGAAATCCCAAGGAGGATAAATCATGGCACCGCAGACACGCGTAAAGGAACGGGCCGAAGAGCAGTCATCGGCCATGAACACAGACCAGCAGGCTGTCATTCGCATGGTCGCCAATGACCTGCACCGGCTCAACCAATCGGTGATGAAAGCGGTTGACGCCGGTGTCTCCGTGGAGCTTGTCCGCTCCGCCCGTCATCATGGCGGCGACGGCAACTGGGGCGACCTTCTGATCCCTGTCGTGGTGACAAGACAGTAGCCTTGCCGTCATTTGGCTCGGTCTGGAGCCAGAAGGACGAGGCGAACCGCCCGCGAACAATCGCGGGCGGTTTTGTCAACCCAAGGGTGCGTGGTCCGGCGCCTAGCCGGACCACGCAACGATGATTGAGCGGCTTTGGCCCCACGCGGCGAACCGAAGGACGTTCGCACCACAGCCTTCCAATCACCGGTTCAGTTCAAAAACAAGCGCCTTATGTTGATGGCCGATACCATCGAACGATCCATCCGCTGATCAGCGGCATAGGCAAGCGCGAGCCCGATGATCGCCCTGGTGGTTTCGTCGGTCGACCACCCTGCTTCTGCCGCCTCGTCCGCAAGCATGTCGATCGAGCGGCGGAATTCTGCGTCCAGGGCCAACTGGCAGTCGAAGCCCCGGTTTGGATAATCAGTGGGACGCATCGGTTTCTGGATACTCATGTTCTCCTCCCCATGTCATACATGCGTTGCCGTCAGCCTGACAGTCTAGTAGCACCTCAAGAATCTCAAATGCATGCGCTCGCGCCTTTTGGCTTTACGAAGAGCATGTTTTCTAGCAAATTTACCCTTGGTCAGGGCCGATACCAGATAGTCCCTCGGGTAGCCGTCGGCATCGGCGTCCACTTGCTCAACATATCGCTTCTGGCAATAGGGCAAGATATTGTACCCGGAAAAATAGTAAACGTTCTCCATTCAAGTCTACCCCTTCAGAAAGAGCTAAACAAAAGCACGTGATGAATATTTAAATTGTACTGCATCAATATAATTAGTTAATTGTGTCCGTCAAGAGACATATAAGTTCCGTAAGGAAACGTTACTGAAAGTATGTATCTGCACCGCAAACCCTGCCGTTCACGTCCGAGTTGTACAGGGCACGTCGGTACACATTGCGCAAGAGGGCCTGAGCCTACTCAACGGGCGGACCGACGAAATCAAGGATAATCGGTCAAACTATATACGTTGATCGATGCAGGGTTAATCAAGTTTGTGAAAGTAAATTTTTCTAAGCTTGTAGTTTGCAGTATAATACACACTAATAAAATTCAGGCCTTTTCTTCAGCAATATATCAAAGCTGAGGAAGCGTGATTGTCCATCAGCGGACAATGCATTGTGCCTTTTTTTTATTTCGATATTTATGCCGATATGGTGCGCTGGATTCACTTTGTTCCCGGCGGAAAGGGAATAGGATGCCAGCACAACAATCCGCGTTTGAGAACAAGCTTCTCAGGCACATGCGTGCGGATGATTTTGCTTTGTTGGCGCCCTATCTCGAACCGTTGCAATTGCCGCTGCGGCAGGTACTCGAAAAAGCACACACACCCGCCACTGACGTTTTCTTCCTTGAAACGGGATTGGCATCCATCGTTGCCAAGATACCGGATGGCCGCGACATCGAAGTGGGAATATGCGGAAATGAGGGTGCAACCGGCATTGCGGTCATTCTCGGAGCGAGCCAGTCACCGCATGATGTTTACGTTCAGATGGCCGGTTATGGCCACAGTATCAGCGCGGACCGGTTTCGCGAGGCGATAAAGGCCAGCACCTCGCTCCGCGACCATCTGCTGCTTTTCGTGCAGGCGATGATCGTCCAGACGGCCTCGACGGCGCTCGCCAATGGCCAGGCGGATGTCTCCTCCCGGATGGCCCGCTGGCTGCTGATGGTACATGACCGAGCCCATGGGCCCGACATTGTCCTTACCCACGAATTTCTCTCGATCATGCTGGGCGTGAGACGGCCCTGGGTGACTGAAACGCTGCATGTACTCGAGGACAAGCGGTTGATCCGCTCAAAACGCGGGCTGATAACCATAATCGACCGCCCGGGCCTGATTGCGGAGGCCAACGGCTTTTATGGCGTAGCCGAAGCAGAATTCAAGCGACTTCTCGGGATCAATCTGCGCCGCTAGCGCCGCAAGACGAGTGGCCGACAATTTTCTTTGTCGCGCTTCCCATGTCACAGTTGTTTGCTCTATCATCCCGCCACCAATCAAATCTGGTGATGGGGGTGCTGACCTGTTAATCTGGTCAAATGGGTATGAGGTCAATCGTTCGTTTACGGGGTGCAGAGGCGGCGATGTTTATCGATTGCCAAGCCTGTGCAACAGAGTAGGCGAGCGCAAATACCTCCTGCGGGCTCCGACACGGCCTTGCCAAGTTACAGTATCGAACCTCTCGTCCGGAGGTAACACCCCTCCTCTCACCTTCTTGCCGTTTCAGGCACCATTTTCATCCTATTAGCAGGTCCGTACCCCATGCCTTCAGAAACTCCTGAGAAAAAACCTGCACGAAGCACGCCGCGGCGGCGAACGCCTGCCTATGTCAAGGCGACCCGCGGCGTGAAAAACTGGCGCGAGGCATCCGAATGGCTCGCCTGGCGGGATATCGAGGATATCGAATGTATCACCCCTGATCAGGCCGGTGTGGCGCGCGGCAAGATGATGCCATCGAAGAAGTTTACTTCCAATACGTCGCTCGCGCTGCCGTCCGCGGTGTTCATGGCGACGATCTCCGGCTCCTATCCGGAGGACGGGCATGGCTTTTCCTATCCGGAGGATGATGGCGATCTGAAGCTTATGCCCGATCTTTCGACGCTCTCGGAAGTTCCGTGGGAAAGCGACCCGACGGCGCAGGTCATCTGCGATCTCGTCAACAAGGACGGTGAGGCGGTGGAATTTACGCCGCGCAACGTATTGAAGCGCGTCATGGCCGCCTATGCCAAAAAGGGCCTGAAAGCGGTGGTCGCACCGGAAATCGAGTTTTACCTTGTCAGGAAAAACCCGGATCCGGATTATCCGCTGACGCCACCGGTCGGGCGCTCGGGGCGAGCCATTGGCGGCGGCCAGGGTTACTCCATCGCTGGAGTCAATGAATTCGACGAGCTGATAGACGATATCTACCACTTCTCCGAAAGCCAGGGGCTCGAGATCGACACGCTGATCCATGAGGAAGGCGCCGCGCAGCTGGAAATCAACCTGCGGCACGGCGATCCGATCGAACTTGCCGACCAGGTGTTCCTGTTCAAGCGCACCATCCGCGAAGCGGCGCTCAAGCACGACATGTATGCGACCTTCATGGCAAAACCGATCCAGGGCCAGCCCGGCTCGGCGATGCACATTCATCAGTCGATCATCGACAAGAAGACCGGGCGCAATGTCTTTTCCAACCCTGATGGCACCGAAAGTCCGGCATTCCGCCACTTTATAGGTGGCATGCAAAAGCACGTCCCCGCCTCGCTGGTGATGTTCGCGCCTTATGTGAATTCCTACCGGCGCCTCACACCTGCCGCCTCCGCGCCGGTGAACGTCAAATGGGGCTACGACAACCGGACGACAGCATTTCGCGTACCGAGGTCCGACCCTGCGGCGCGGCGTGTCGAAAACCGCATCCCCTCTTCCGATGCCAACCCCTATCTGGCACTGGCGGCATCGCTGGCCTGCGGCCTGATCGGCATGAACAACAGGCTTGAGCCGGATGAGCCCGCATCGACGACGGTCAACGACAATCTGATCGAATTGCCGCGCGGGTTGATCGAGGCAACGATCCTGTTCGAGCAGGACAAGGAACTGGTGGCCATGCTGGGCGAATCCTTCGCCATCACCTACGCCGCAATAAAACGCGCCGAGTTCGAGACCTTCATGGAAGTCATCAGCCCGTGGGAACGCGAGTTCCTGCTGCTGAATGTGTGATGCCGCTTATCTTCCCTTGCGGAGGAGATAACGAGGGGATTTGCAATCATCGGACTACCCCCTCACTGGATTTTCCAAGGATTTAGCAAACAGGCTAAATCCAGGAAAATCCTTTCTCTCCCGCAAGGCGGGAGATAAACGCAGCGCCAGTATTTCCTAATCGGATCGCAAAATATGCCCTACCAATCGCCCATTTCCCCCGGCATTTCCTGGTATGAAACCGCGGTTTCCGACCGCACCGAATATCCGGCGCTGGACGGATCGAGAAGCGCCGATGTCGTTATCATTGGCGGCGGGTTCACAGGTCTTTCCGCCGCCGTGCATCTTGCTGCGACCGGCGCCGACGTCGTGCTGCTGGAGGCGTTCCGGTTTGGCGACGGTGCATCGGGGCGCAATGGCGGCCAACTCGGCACCGGCCAACGCGCCTGGGCTGAAGAACTCGAGGCGCAATATGGTTTTAGCCGCGCCAAGGCGCTGTTCGACCTTGCCGAGGAGGCGAAAGCGCATCTCCTGCAATTCGCCGAGACCCACAAGATCGATATCGAATATGTGCCGGGGCAGATGTCCGTGGTGCACAAGAAGCGCTATCTCAAGCTCTATCGCGAACATGCCGAACTCATGGCAACGCGTTACGGTTATCCGCACATCCACTACATGGATGCGAATGAGACGGCAGAGCGACTTGGCTCGACCCGCTATCTCGGCGGCACCTATGACAAGGGCACCGGCCACATCCAGCCGATGAAGCTCGTCGTCGGCACCGCGCGCGCTGCTGCCAAGGCAGGTGCGCATCTCTACGAGAACACCGGGGTGACCGGGATCAAATCCGAAAACGGAAGGGTGACGGTCACGACGCCTTTCGGCAATGTCACGGCTGCCAAGGCACTGATCGCCGTCAACGCCCATGGCGGCGATCTGGAACCGGTCAGCGCCGCGCATGTGATGCCGATCCGTTCGTTCATCGGCGCGACCGTGCCGCTTGGACCCGATAGTCCGGTGCTGCCCGGCGGCGAGAGCGTCGACGATTCCCGTTTCGTCGTGCGCTATTTCCGCCGTTCGCAAGACGGACGGCTGCTGTTTGGCGGGCGCGAGGCCTATACGGCGGACAATCCGCTCGACATCAGTACGCATATCCGCCGCCAGATTGCCGAGATTTACCCGGCGCTGGCCGACGTGGAAATGACGCAGGCCTGGGGAGGATCGGTGGGCATCACCCTGCCGCGCCAGCCTTTCGTGCGCGAGGTCATGCCGAATGTCATCTCGGCGGGCGGCTATTCCGGCCATGGAGTGATGCTGTCGAATTTCGTCGGCAGACTCTATGCGGAAACTGTGGCGGGCAATCGCGACCGGCTGAAATTGCTTGAGGACTTGAATATTCCCGCCTTCCCCGGCGGGCGAAAGTTCCGCGCGCCCATGTTGTTTCTGGCTCTGAGCTGGTATGCACTGATGGACCGGATATAGACTTCTGATTTTTGTAGTAGCAAATTGGTTATTATGCTTGGCATTCAAGTAATTGTTTGCAATACGTATTTCCGATGTCGGTTCTTGATTATAATTAATACTTTGACATAAATAATTAGGTGTATACACTTTATTACAGCGACTGTCGGGGTTTCAAGGCCCCATTCCGGTGACCGCCCCGCAGCCCGAGAGGGCAGCGCATGCCTTCTCACCAACGGGAGGGTTTTAGTCATGGCAAACGTTTTACCAGCAGATATTCGTGCTATTCTTGGAATAACGGCGACAGTCTTTGATATGGGAACTCGCGGGGTCGATGGGCGGCTGGGAACGGCGGGAAGCGATTATTATTACGGTGATGCCGGGCTTGACACCTTGAGCGGCGGCGGCGGAAACGATTACATCGAGGGTGGCACATCACCAGTTGGAGGTGTCCTTCCCGAGGTGTTGAATGGTGGCGCTGACAACGACACCGTCGGCTACTTCAATGCAAGCGGGGCCGTAACAGTGAATCTTGTCGCTGGCTTGGCCGGAACTGCTACGGGAGCGGACGGCTTGGACACGTTGCTGGGTTTCGAAAACGTTGTCGGGTCCAACTACAACGATACGCTGAATGGCGACCTGAATGCCAACATGATCTTCGGCATGGACGGCGATGACAAAATCAACGGCAATGCAGGAGACGACAAGCTGTATGGCGGTGAAGGCGTCGATATCATTCACGGCGGTCAGGGGAACGACCAGATCTATGGCGACGGTGGCAGCGACCAGCTTTTCGGCGACGACGGCAACGACACGTTCTATTTCAATCTTGGACAGAACAGTGTCAATGGAGGCGGCGGGACCGATACTGTCGACTATACCGCTGCATATGGCAAGGTAACGATTCATCTCGACGGCAATAGTCAGGGTGCAACCAGCGGCGGCACAGACACATACACCTCTATCGAAAATGTGATCGGCAGCATTTACGGTGATAATCTTTATGGTAACAATCAGGCAAATACGCTCATCGGTGGTCGCGGAAACGACGATTTCTGGGCGGGCGATGGAAGAGATACGATGGATGGCGGCGCGGGCGATGACCAGTTCCATTACGCTAGTCTTGCCGCGCTAGATGGGGATAGAATCAACGGGTTCACCTACGGCTATGAACAGGATAGGGTTGTCCTTACCGGCTTAGGTGTTAAATTTGTTAACATCATCGTAGATGAGGTTATAGGCGGTGTTTTATACTACAAAATAACAGGTGTCGGCCCAGACTATACTGCAGAATATACTATTGCTATCGACGGAAAAGGGTCTCTTTTTCCACGCGAAGAAGACGTATTCACCCTATGAGCCATCCGGCATAGCCATTCTGATTGGATAGATCCGACAATAGGGAAGGATACAACTTGGACCCTTCCCTAAAGAGGCAGAGCTCCTCAAACCTTCCGCACGATCACGCTGCCCACCGAATATCCCGCGCCGAAGGAGCAGATAACGCCGAGGCTCCCCGGCGCGAGGTCGTCGGAATATTTCGAAAAGGCGATGATCGAACCGGCCGATGAGGTATTGGCATAATCCTGCAGGATGTTGGGCTGTTCGCCGGGTTCCGGCTCGCGGCCCAGCACCTTGATGCCGATGAGATCGTTCATGCCCTTGTTGGCCTGATGCAGCCACAGGCGCGAGAGGTGCGCCGGGGCGATATTCTCGTCGGCAAGGTGGGTGAGGATGAGGTCGGACACGATCGGCACCACCTGCTTGAAGACCTTGCGGCCTTCCTGCTTGAAAAGCATGTCGCGGCGGTCTGTCATATGGCCTTCGCGCGTGCGGCGCAGGAAGCCGTTATTGTTGCGGATATTGTTGGAAAATTGCGTGAGGCAGCGGGTCGAAACAATTTCGAAACGGTCCTTGGCCGTCGCGAGATCATCGCGCTCGAGCAGCACGGCTGTGCAGACATCGCCAAAGATGAAGTGGCAATCCCGGTCGCGCCATTCGAGATGTGCCGAGCAGATCTCCGGATTGACCATGAGGATCGCACGGGCGGAGCCGGAGCGGATCATGTCGGCTGCAGCCTGGATGCCAAAGGTCGCCGATGAGCAGGCGACGTTCATGTCGAAGCCGAAGCCTTCGATGCCCAACGCCTGCTGCACTTCGATGGCAATGGCGGGATAGGGACGCTCGTGATTGGAAGCCGCGCAGATCACAGCATCCACCTCGGAGGCGTCCTTCCCGGCTTTGGCCAGAGCCAGACTTGCCGCATGCACCGCCATCTGCGCCATGACGGACAGGTCCTCGTCGCTGCGTTCAGGCAGAACCGGGTGCATTATTTCCGGATCGAGTATGCCTGACTTGTTCAGCACGTGCCGGTTTTCGATGCCAGACGCGCGGACGATGAACTCCTCGTTGGACATCGTCATCGGCGCGCGCGTGCCTGCGGCGATCTCGTCAGCGTAAAGTTCGTTCTGCCGCGTGGCATAGGCGTTGAATGCCTCCACCAGTTCGGCATTGCTGATGGATTGTTCCGGCGTGAAAACGCCCGTACCGCTGATGACAACTTTATGCATGGCGTTTCCAGGTTTATTTTTATCAAAAGCGATAGAGAATACCCGCGTTCCGCGCAAGCCGCCGACATGACGGAGTTGCACGAAAGCGGGTAGCCTGGATTTTCCATGCAGCCGTGCCTGGCTTCAGGCGTCTGGAAAGTCCGCGCCCAGAGTGACCTTTTCCCAGGCATCGAAGTCCTTCTGAAGGTCGGCGATCTTGGCGCGGGCGTTTTGAAGCGCCTGTTTGCCGAGCAGCAGGCGCAGCGGCGGTTCACTGGCTTCAACCGCCTCAACGATAGCCTTGGCCGCACGGACCGGATCGCCCGGCTGATTGCCGCTGATGTTGCGGATCATCTCGGCGCGCTGACCGGAGGTTGCGCGATAATCCTCGATCGTGTGCCTGGCTTCATTTGCCGAACGGCCGGCCCAATCTGTACGGAACGGGCCAGGCTCGACGATCAGGACCTTGATTCCGAGCGGCGCGACTTCCTTTGACAGGGCCTCCGAGAGCGCTTCGACAGCGAACTTGGTCGCAGTGTAGAAGCTTACGGCCGGGTTGGCGACGAGACCGCCCTGGGAGGAGATATTCACCACGGTGCCCGAGCGCTGCTTGCGCAGGAGCGGCAGCACGGCGCGCGTCATTTTTGCAAGGCCCCAGACGTTGATCTCGAACATCTGCCGCACTTCTTTTTCCTCGCTCTCCTCGAAGGAGGCGAAATAACCAATGCCTGCATTGTTCACGAGCACGTCGATGCGCCCGAAGCGTTCCGTCGCGGCCTTGACGGCGTTCTCGATATCTTCGGCACTGGTTACGTCCAGCTTCAGCAATAGCGCGTTGTCCTCATGGCCTTGGGCAAGGTCTTCGATCTGCGCCACGTTGCGGGCGGTGACAACGGTCGGATATCCAAGCTCGAGCGTATGGCGCGCAAGTTCGCGGCCAAAGCCGGTGGAACAGCCAGTGATGAACCAGACAGGTTTCGATGTCATGTTGATGTCCTTGAAAGATGGGAGCGCCACGGGGGTCCGAGTGGGCCAGGGCAGCACAGGGGGAAATTTGGCTACGCTAGAGCAAGTCCGTTGTCACGGAATTGCTCTGATCCTTCGTTTTGCGCAATTCCGGACGGAAAACCGCTTCGCACTTTTCCTGGACTTGCTCTCTCAATGTAGCCCACCGCCCACATGTTTCAAGGTCTATCGGGCAATCAGATGCAGCGGCCGCCATCAACTTCGAGTGCAATCCCGGTGATGAACTCGGCCTCGCTAGAGGCAAGCCACAATGCCGCATTGGCAACATCGAGCGGCGTTGACAGCCGGCCAAGCGGAACCGTGGCCTTGAACTGCGCACGCTTTTCCGGAGTATCCTCACCCATGAACAGGCCGAGCATGGGTGTTTCACCGGCAACCGGGCAGAGGCAATTGACCCTTATGTTCTTGGGCGCAAGCTCGACCGCCATGGATTTCGTCGCGCTGATGGCCCAGCCCTTCGACGCGTTATACCAGGTAAGCCCCGGACGCGGACGCAGCCCAGCCGTGGAGGCGGTCGTGATGATCGAGCCGCCGCCCTGCCTTTCCATGATCGGCACGACGGCAAGCGCCGCATAGTAGATTGCCTTCATATTGACGCCGGTGATGAGGTCGAACGTCGCTTCGTCGACGCCGAGCATGGGGCCATTGCGATGGGTGAAGCCGGCATTGTTGATCATGATATCGATACGGCCAAATGCGTCCATGGCTGACTTGACCATCAGTTCCACATCCTCCTTGCGCGTCACATCGGCATGGGCGGCAATGGCGCTCTTGCCTATCTCTGCTGCGACCTTCTCCGCTCCCACCAAGTTCAGATCAGCCACCACGACATTTGCGCCTTCCGCCGCGAAGCGCTTGGCCATCGCCTCGCCGAAACCCGATGCGCCCCCGGTGATGATTGCTGTCTTGCCTGCCAAACGCTTCATGTCGTCTCCTCATGCGTGGTGATCTGAATTCTTTGCGGTTAATCGTGACGAAAGACGATCGTCTTGGTCGCGGACATGTCGTAGAGCGCTTCGAAACCTTTTTCGCGCCCATGGCCGGACTTCTTGAAGCCGCCAAACGGCAGTTCGACGCCGCCGCCCGCGCCATAGGCGTTGACATATACCTGCCCCGCACGCACGCGCTTGGCGACACGGTGCTGGCGCGCGCCATCCCTGGTCCAGACGCCTGCGACGAGGCCATATTCCGTTTGATTGGCGAGCTTTATGGCCTCCTGCTCGTCGCCAAAGGCGAAAAGCGTCAGCACCGGGCCGAAGATTTCCTCCCGCGCAATGGAAGCGAGGGGGTCGACGCTGCCGAAGAGCACCGGCGCAACATAGAAGCCGTTCACCGGCGCGTCGGCATGAACAGACCCGCGAGCGATAATCTCGATACCAGCCGCCTCGGCCGACCTGACATAATTTTCGACCCTGCCCTTTTGCGCCGGATTGATCATGGAACCAAGGTCGAGATCGGCATCGTGCGGTCCCGCAACGAGCCTGTCGAAACGTTCGCTGATCGCGGCGGCGACGTCATCATAGATGCTGTGCTCGATGAGGATACGGCTGCCTGCCGAACAGGTCTGACCGCCATTCTGGATGATGGCATTGACGAGTACCGGGAGCGCCTGCCCGATGTCAGCGTCAGCGAAGACGATCTGAGGTGACTTGCCGCCAAGCTCCATCGTGACGCCGCGATTATTGCCGGCTGCCGCCTGCTGTATGGCCGTGCCTGTGGCGGGAGAACCGGTGAATGTCACGTAATCTATGCCAGGATGCGCCGAAAGGGCTGCGCCCGCCTGGCGGCCATAGCCGGTGATGACGTTGAGGACGCCGTCCGGAAAACCCGCCTCAAGGGCGAGTTCGCCGATGCGGATTGTCGACAGCGATGCGTCTTCCGCCGGTTTGACGACCAGCGTGTTTCCCATGGCAAGCGCGGCGCCAACCACACGCGCCATGATCTGCAGCGGGTAGTTCCAGGGAATGATCCCCGCGACGACGCCATGTGGCTCGCGCAGGGTGAGCGCCGTATAGCCTTCGAGAAACGGGATCGTATCACCGTGGATCTTGTCGGCGGCGCCGCCATAGAATTCGTAGTAGCGAATGGCTGCAGCAACGTCCGCACGACCCTGACGAACAGGTTTGCCGGTGTCGCGCGATTCGAGCGCCGCCAGCTCATCGCCGCGCTGCTCGATCAATCGTCCGAGCCTGGTCAAAAGCCTGCCACGCTCGAATGCCGGCATCCGCGACCATGGGCCGTGGTCGAAGGCTTCGCGCGCCGCACGAGCGGCGCGATCGACATCATGTTCATTGCAAGCCGGAATTGTCGCGAAGGCCACCCCATCGGATGGACACACAACGGCAATCGTTTCATGGCTCGATGCAGCGACGTGTCTGCCATTCACGATGTTCAGGAAATCCTTATCCTGCGCGACAACTCTGGATAGATTTTCGGCCATGATCACTCCCATTCGTTGCGAGCCTATTGAAAACAGTGCGAATTGGGAATGCAAAAGCGTTGCGACGCGAAACGCTGCGACCCCTTGCCAGACGCATTCAAGTTCTCCCTGGTTTTCTGATCAACGACGCAGGGCAGTCCCGGCCTCCAGCCTGTGCAGCATATCGCGACGCTCTCGAGAGAGCCGGGCTTGCTTTGTTGTCAAAAGTTCATCGTCCATGCAATATCGTAGGCGAACAACTGGTTCGGACGGCAAGCGAGTTTGCCTGGAATGGGCGGCGACAGGGTGGCTGCCGAAATCACGTGGAAACGGCTATCGCATGAGAAAATGTGCGAATTACCAATGCATTTTGACGCAGCAGACGCATCAGGACTGGCCATTCTAAATCGATTAGATTATACAAACCTGCGCCCTCTGGCGCATTCAGGCATAGCGAGACTCTTTCAATGACAAGTCAGATAATCCCGGTTGATCCCTTTGATTGCATTGTGTTCGGCGGCACCGGCGACCTCGCTGAGCGCAAGCTGATCCCGGCACTTTATCAGCGCCAGCGCGACGGACAGCTTTCGGACCCGACCCGTATCATTGGCGCATCCCGTTCGCCCATGTCGAATGAGGATTACCGGAAGTTCGCCGAGAGCGCGATCAAGGAATTCGTCAAGCCGACCGAATTCGACCAGAAGCAGGTCGATCAGTTTCTGGCGCGGCTATCCTATGTTGCGGTGGATGCGACGTCCGACAATGGCTGGGAAGAGCTGAAAGCGGAGATCGGCAATGATACGAGGCGCATCCGCGCGTTTTACCTTGCAGTCAGTCCTTCGCTCTTTGCCGATATATCGAGCCGGCTCAAGAGCTACAAGCTGGTCCACGACCATACGCGCATCATCGTTGAAAAGCCGATCGGACGTGACCTTCAATCGGCGATCGCGCTCAACGACACGATCGGCCACGTTTTCCACGAACAGCAGATTTTCCGCATCGATCATTATCTCGGCAAGGAAACTGTCCAGAACCTGATGGCGCTGCGCTTCGCCAACGCGCTCTACGAACCTCTGTGGAATTCGGCTCATATCGACCACGTGCAGATTACAGTCGCTGAATCGGTCGGGCTGGAAAATCGCGCCGGTTATTACGATACGGCGGGTGCCCTTCGGGACATGGTGCAAAACCATATCATGCAATTGCTTTGCCTCGTCGCGATGGAGCCGCCGGCATCGATGGATGCAGATGCGGTGCGCGACGAAAAGCTGAAAGTTCTGCGCTCGCTGAGCCCGATCAACTCCAGAAACGCTGAAGAACTGACGGTTCGCGGCCAATACCGCGCGGGCGCTTCTTCCGGCGGTGCGGTGAAGGGCTACCTGGAAGAGCTGGAACACCCGAGCAATACCGAAACATTTGTCGCCATCAAGGCCGAAATCGCCAACTGGCGCTGGGCCGGCGTACCCTTCTATCTTCGCACGGGCAAGCGGCTTGCCTCGCGTGCTTCAGAAATCGTCGTTTCGTTCAAACCCATACCGCATTCGATATTCGGCGAAGGCGCCGGGCGCGTCGTGGCCAACCAGCTGGTCATTCGCCTGCAGCCGGACGAGGGCGTGAAGCAGTGGATGATGATCAAGGATCCGGGTCCAGGCGGCATGCGCCTGCGTCACGTGCCACTGGACATGACCTTTGCCGAATCCTTCACGGCAAGAAGCCCTGATGCCTATGAAAGGTTGATCATGGACGTCGTGCGGGGCAACCAGACGCTGTTCATGCGCCGGGACGAGGTGGTTGCAGCATGGCAATGGGTGGACCCGATCTTGAAGGCCTGGACCGAGAATGACCAGCCGCCCTACGGCTATACCGCCGGAACGTGGGGCCCGTCCGCAGCCATTGCGCTGATCGAGCGCGACGGCCGCACCTGGCATGAAACCTGATCGGGCAAGCTGATGGCACATAACCTGCACAGTTTCGCTGATGGCAATGCGTTAGCCGAGGCTTTTGCTTCCGTTGTTGCCGAACGTCTTGCCGCGGCCTGCGACGCTCGCGGCAAGGCAGTGCTTGCCGTTTCGGGCGGAACGACCCCTGCCCGCTTTTTCAAAGTGCTTTCGCTGAAAGACTTGCCTTGGGAAAAGATCACCGTAACTCTCGTGGACGAGCGTTTCGTACCGCCGACCAGCGATCGTTCGAACCAGAAGCTGGTGGCCGGCACGCTTTTGCAGAACAAGGCCGCCGAGGCTCCATTCATCGGCCTTTATAACGAAGCGCCGGATGCAGAGGCAGGGGCGGGGATAGCGGCGCAAAATATTGCAAAGCTGGGTCAGCCGTTCGACGTCGTCATCCTCGGAATGGGCGGCGATGGGCACACGGCATCCTTCTTTCCCGGCGGCGATCGGTTGAGCGACGCGCTTTCCACCGAACAGCAGGCACTCGTATTGCCGATACACGCGGAAGCAGCGGGCGAGCCAAGGCTGACGCTGACGCTTCCGGCGATCGTGAACGCACGCTTTGCGGCGCTGCATATCGAGGGCGCAGGCAAGCGCACGACACTTGAGAAGGCGCTGGGAGCCGGTGCAACGGCGGACATGCCCATACGCGCGATATTGCGACACGAGCCGATCAAGCTCGAGATATTCTGGGCACCGTAGAAGCCCCAGTGATTGCCGGTAAGGCTCCCAAACTTCCGGCGACGCTATAAGGAGATATATTATGACCGTTTCTCAGCGGGTGAGCAGTATTACCCAACGCATCTGCGAACAATCGCGGCCGACGCGCGATGTCTATCTCGATCATTTGCGCGAGGCGGCGTCACGTAAGCCGAAGCGCAGCGCCCTGGCCTGTGCCAATCTCGCGCATGGATTTGCCGCCTGCAGCCCATCGGACAAAGCGGCGCTGGCCGGCGATGTCATAGCCAATCTCGGAATCATCACTTCCTACAACGACATGCTGTCGGCGCATCAGCCGTTCGAGACGTATCCGCAGCTCATCAAGGCAGCCGCCAAGGAAGCTGGCGGCGTGGCGCAGGTTGCCGGCGGCGTGCCCGCCATGTGCGATGGTGTTACGCAAGGGCAGCCCGGCATGGAGCTTTCCCTGTTTTCGCGCGACGTGATCGCCATGGCGACGGCCATTGGCCTGTCGCACGATATGTTCGACGCTGCGGTTTATCTCGGCGTATGCGACAAGATCGTGCCCGGACTTGTCATCGGCGCGCTTACATTCGGGCATTTACCGGCAGTGTTCATCCCTGCCGGCCCGATGACCACCGGCCTGCCGAACGACGAGAAAGCCAGGACGCGCCAGCTCTATGCGGAAGGCAAGGTGGGGCGCGACGAGCTTTTGGAATCAGAGTCCAAGTCATACCACGGTCCGGGCACCTGCACATTCTATGGCACTGCGAACTCGAACCAGATGCTGATGGAGATCATGGGGCTCCACATGCCGGGCTCTTCCTTCATCAATCCGGGCACTCCCCTGCGAGACGCGCTGACACGAGAAGCGGCAAAACGGGCCCTCGCGATAACGGCGCTTGGCAATGAATATACGCCGGTGGGCGAAATGATCGACGAACGCAGCATCGTCAACGGCGTTGTCGGCCTGCATGCCACGGGGGGCTCGACCAATCATACGATGCACCTTGTCGCCATGGCCGCCGCCGCCGGCATCAAACTGACGTGGCAGGACATTTCCGACCTATCCGACATCGTTCCGCTGCTTGCACGCGTCTACCCCAATGGTCTTGCCGACGTGAACCATTTCCATGCGGCCGGAGGCATGGGCTACATCATCCGCGAACTTTTGGATGGCGGTCTGCTGCACGAGGACGTCAAGACTGTCTGGGGCGGAACCGAAGGTTTGCGCGCCTATACGATCGAGCCGAAGCTCGGCGAAAACGGCACGGTGGTACGCGAACCTGTTGCCGCGGAAAGTGCCGACAAGAAGGTGCTGTCGACCTGCAAGCAGCCATTCCAGGTGACGGGCGGCCTGAAGATGCTCAAGGGCAATCTTGGAACAGCTGTGATCAAGACATCCGCAGTGAAAGCCGACCGTCACATTATCGAGGCGCCTGCGCTCGTCTTCGATAGCCAGGCGCAACTCCAGGATGCGTTCAAGGCAGGAAAGCTCGACCGGGACTTCGTAGCGGTCGTGCGTTTCCAGGGCCCGCGCGCCAACGGCATGCCCGAACTGCACAAGCTGACCCCTGCTCTCGGCGTGCTGCAGGACCGCGGTCACAAGGTGGCGCTCGTCACAGACGGGCGCATGTCCGGCGCCTCCGGCAAGGTTCCGGCAGCTATCCATGTCACACCGGAAGCGCTCGACGGTGGCATCATCGGCAAGATCCGCGATGGCGATATGGTACGCCTCGATGCCGAGACGGGCACGCTCGACGTGCTCGAAGATCCGGAAGTACTGGCTGCGCGTCCGACGCCTGACGTGGACATCAGCCACAACAGCTACGGCATGGGCCGCGAACTGTTCACCGCTTTCCGCAACGTGGTTGGCCGGGCGGATCACGGCGCATCGGTGTTTGGCCTTTAGCCGGATTGCCAAGGTAAACGCATTCAACCATGGCATCGCTGCTGTGCGTGGTTCGACAAGCTCACCATCAGGGACTTGGGCGTCGCAGGGAGAAAGATGATTGCCGGCGCCAGGCCGAAAATCTTGCATAGAACACCGATCTTGAACCTATGGGCTCACAAAGATCAATAAGTGGTGCGGCGCTCGTCCGAGGGTGAGCGACCGAACTGCGCCCGGTAGCTTTGAGCAAAATAGGAATGCGATGTGAAACCTGTCGCCAGCGCCACATCCAGAATCGGCGAGTGCGTCTGCCGCAACAGTTCGCGGGCCCGTTCAAGTCGCAGGCTCATGTAGTAGCGGCCGGGGGTCATATTGAGATGACGCAGGAACAGGCGCTCCACCTGGCGAACGGATAGGCCGACTGCCTTCGCCAATCGCACGGCAGATTTCGGCTGCTCGAGATTATCGGCCATGAGTTCGACGATCTTGCGCAGCTTTTCGGATTTGCCGGTGAGATCGCGCTCGGGGCCTACACGCTGGCGGTCGGTCTGCGAGCGGATGCGCTCGTGATGAAACTGGTTCGCTACCTCATTGGCAAGAGCGGGACTGAAATCCTGCTTGATGATTTCGAGCATGAGATCGATCGATGTGGTTCCACCGGCGCAGGTATAGCGCTTGCGGTCGATTTCGAAGACATTGCCGGTGCACTCGATCTGGGGAAAGCGTTCCTGGAATCCAGCACGATTTTCCCAGTGAATGGTGCAGCGGTGTCCCTCCAATTGCCCGGCCTCCGCCAGAATATAACTCCCGACGTTCAGCCCGCCAAGAACAGCGCCGCGACGCCCGAGGGTGCGCAGTGTTGCAATGACCTTCGGCTTATCCTCGAATTCCGTTGTCAGGCCAGCGCAGATGAAGGTGATATCGGCAGGGGGAAGATCGGCGAGCGCGTATTGCACATTGATTTCGAGTCCATTCGAAGCCCTGACCGCTGTGCCATTGGCGGATACTGTAATCCACGAATAGAACGCCTCTTCGGACATGCGATTGGCGGTGCGGATCGTATCGATGGCAGCGGCGAGGCTGAACATCGGAAATCTATCGACAAGCAAAAAGGCAAATGTTCTGGTGATCTTAAGTGCTTCTGGCATATGTTCTTCCAGGCTCTGTTAGTATCCGTGCCGTGACCACCTGCAACCGGCTCATTCCGGCCGATCCACCTGGCTTGGGACAAAGGCCGCTTTTAGCTTGCCCTGACCTTTCAATCCCAGGAGACCCTAACCGGATTTTCTGTTCGAACAAGTTGAAGCAGGTTTCTTTCTAGAACCTAGGTGGAGCCTTGCCCGCAGAACGATAGGCGGCAACGAGCGTATTGGCCATCAGCATGGCGATCGTCATTGGTCCGACACCGCCTGGAACCGGGGTGACGGCACCAGCAACGGTCGCCGCTTCGGCGAAGTCCACATCGCCGACAAGCCGGGTCTTCCCTTCGCCTTTTTCCGGCGCCGGAATGCGGTTTATGCCCACATCTATGACAGTTGCGCCCGGCTTTATCCAATCGGCCTTGACCATTTGCGGCCGGCCAACCGCAGCGACCAGAATATCGGCGGTCCGGCAAAGAGCAGCCAAATCCCGGGTCTTGCTGTGTGCGATCGTGACCGTGGCGTTATGCGCGAGCAGGAGATTGAACATCGGCTTGCCGACGATATTGGACCGGCCGATGACCACTGCGTTCAGGCCGGCAAGATCGCGGCCGAGGATACGTTCCAGCAAAAGCATCGATCCCGCCGGCGTGCACGGAACGAAAGCCGTCTCGATCTCGCCAGTGCCGAGCTTGCCGACATTGACGAAGTGGAACCCGTCGACATCCTTGTCGGGCGATATGGTCTGGATGATGAGTCCTGAATCGATATGCTTCGGTAAGGGAAGCTGAACCAGGATGCCGTGGATGAGCGGATCGGCATTGAGGCTTTCGACCAGCGCGACCAGATCGTACTCGGACGTGTCCTCCGGCAGAGTATGCTGTACGGAATGAAAGCCGCATTCGCGCGCCTTGCGGCCCTTGGAGGCGACATAGACTTGACTGGCAGGATCCTCGCCGACAATGACGACGGCAATGCCGGGCGTTACTCCGCTCGTGTCGATCAGATCGGCAGCGCTGGCCTTGACCTTCGAAACCACGTCCTCGGCAGTTTCCTTGCCATTGATCGTCACTGCCATGTGCTGCTCCTGGAATTCGCTGGGGGCTGGCGCCATTCTGTTGATTTTGAGCGTCAACAATACCGCCATAACGGCGTTCACTGACGCAATAGCGAAAGCGTATCTGAAGGGCAATGCGATCATACGACGCTTGGGCTTGGCGAATGACATGAATCCAAGCATGATCGGCAAACCCACTCGAGTCCGGAAACCTTTATGCGCTACTCAGCTTTCAGTCTTTTCAAAAATGCCCTCAACGGCAACAAGGACTGGAAGCCCGCCTGGCGCAAGCCAGATCCCAAGCCCACCTATGACGTGGTGATCATCGGCGGCGGCCATGGGCTCGCAACGGCTTATTACCTGGCGAAGGAACACGGCATACGAAATATTGCCGTTGTGGAAAAAGGCTGGCTTGGTTCTGGAAACATTGGCCGCAATACGACCGCGATCCGCTCGAATTATCTCCTGTCCGAGAACCAGCACTTCTACGAAGCATCGATGAAGCTCTGGGAGACACTGTCTCACGGCTTGAATTACAACGTCATGTTCTCCCAGCGCGGGGTGGTCAATCTCGCTCATTCGCTGCCGCAACTCGATGTCTATGCACGGCGCGGCAATCAAATGCGCCTGAATGGAATAGACGCCGAATTGATGAACCCGCAACAGATCAAGAAGCTCATTCCCGGCCTCGATATCAGCAGCAACGCGCGCTTTCCAATTCTCGGCGGGCTCATGCAACGCAGCGCGGGTACGGCGAGGCATGACGCCGTGGTCTGGGGCTACGCCCGCGCGGCGGACCAGCTTGGGGTGGACATTATCGAAAATTGCGAAGTCACGAGCTTCCTGAAGGATGGCGACAAGGTTACCGGCGTCATGACCACGCGCGGGCCGATCAACGCGGCGAAGGTGGGCTGTGCCGTGGCCGGCCACACAAGCGAACTCATGCGGCGGGCGGGTATCGACAGGCTGCCACTCGAATCGCATGTGCTGCAGGCATTCGTCTCCGAAGCGCTGAAGCCGGTTGTCGATACGGTGGCAACATTTGGTGGCGGACACCTCTATTTCAGCCAGTCGGACAAAGGCGGCCTGGTCTTCGGCGGCGATATCGACGGCTACAACTCGTACGCGCAGCGAGGCAATCTTCCTGTGGTGGAAGACGTGATGAGCGAGTTCGTCGCACTCATTCCGGCGCTGGCGCGGGTCAAGCTGTTGCGCTCATGGGGCGGCATCATGGACATGACGATGGATGGATCGCCCATCATAACGACCGGTCCTCTTCCAGGCATGTATCTCAACACCGGCTGGTGCTATGGCGGCTTCAAGGCGACGCCGATTTCAGGAAAATGCTTTGCATGGACTATCGCCAAGGACGAGCCGCACCCGCTCTCGGCGCCGTTCACACTCGACCGGTTTTACCGCGGCTACGTTATTGACGACAAAGGGCAAGGCCCTACACCAAGGTTGCACTAAACAAGTCAGCCGGCACGTCGGTTCAGGACTTCGCGCAGCTTGGCGATCTCGGCCAGCATTTCCTCGACATTCGAATTGTCATGATGGCGCGGCTCCAGATGAGCGTCCGCATGTTTGTGAGGCCTTTCGGCGATTGCCGCCTCCTCGACCGCTGGATCTGGCGAGGGCCCTGTCATCATGGCGCGGGTCTGGGCGCGGCGGATAGCTGCACCGAGGCGCGATTCGGATGGAACTGCTGATGACGGGGTGGCGCTTTCCGGCGAAACGACACGCCTGCCGCCGGATGGCGGCACCGGATCAACCGGGGCATCGTCATCCACATAGGTCACAGCGCGATTTCCGGCGCGAAAGCTCTCGATCATGCCGAGCAGGATGGCGATTGCGAGACCCGCGAGCAAGCCGCCGACCAAGCCGCCAATGGCAACGAGCTTGCGCGAACCACCGGTGCTTTCAAGTGCAGGACGTGCCGGGGATATGACCCGGATATTGGTCGTGTTCATGCCCTCGAGTTCGCCTGTTTCCTTCGCACGCAAAAGAAAGGCTTCATACACCTCGCGTTTGGCGGTGACTTCGCGCTCAAGCTCGCGCAGCTTGATCATGTCCTCGTTGTTGCTGGCGGTACGGGCTTTCAACTGCGCCAGACGAGCCGAGAGATCCTGTTCCTGCTGCATCGAACGCCTAAGTTCCACCTGCACAGACGAGGCGATGCGGCTGAGTTCGTTGCGGATCTCGCTGCGGACACCGCTTGCCTGCGACTGCGCCTGGATAAGCTGGGGATGCCGGGGGCCGAGCTTCGTGGCGAGACCATCCGCCTGTTGCTTCAACGCCCCATATTGCGAGCGGAGCGCGACGATAACGCCGGAGCGGAATTCTTCCGGCAGCGTGTTTCCGAGGACGCCCTCCACGGAGGCATTCCTGATCGAGTCTGCCTGCGCCTTGAGCCGGATCGTCTGGTTGCGCGCCTGCGTGAGCTCATCATTGGTGCGCGTGATTTCATCATCGCTGATCAAACGCCCTTGCACGTCGACAAGATCGTTCTCCGCCTTGAACCTCTGCACGGCATTTTCCGCATCCTGCACGCCAGCGCGAAGATCAGTGAGGCGAGCCGTCAACGATTCTGTCGCCTGCCGCGCAGTATCCGACTGGATGTTGCCCTGCTCCTCGCGAAAAACATCGGATACGGTATTGGCGATCAGCGCTGATTTTTGCGGGTCGCGCGACTTGACGGTGATGTTGAAAATGAAATTCTTGGCGCTGCGCTCAACCTCAAGATGATCGTAGAGGTTGCGCAGGAGCAATGTTTCGCGCGCCGTCGGATCGGGCGTGCTGTCTGTCGAAAACAGGTCCTGGATCGACGCGACGATGCCCCGGTCCTTGAGGTCGCCGTTAAACTCGGGGTCGTTCGCAAGTCCGGCGCGATCGATCACCTTGGTCAAGACGCTGCTTGACTGGATGACGCGCAGCTGGCTTTCCGCGATAGCCAGCGAGGCGTCCACCGGCAATTGGCTCGACGCTATTTCCTTGTCGACGATCTTCAAGTCCCGCGGATCGACTAGCACTTCGACGGTGGATGAATAGAGCTTCGGCAGGGTCATCGCGTAGCCGACACCAAGCAGCGTGCCGATGATCGTCGTCGCAAGGATCAGCGCCTTGGAACGGCCGATGCGATTGATGACGATACGCGGATCGACGAGTGGCCGCCATTCGTCATTCTGATACCCCGCGGGCCGGGCTTCCACCTTGCGCGGTGGCGAATGCCTGACGGGAACAGGCGCAATGACCGGTTCCGCCGGAGAAGCGACGGGCTCCGGTCCGGGCTCTGAAAGTGGCGTTGCTGCCGGATTTCCGACTCTGTCACGGGATGGCTCCGGCGCAGCTGACGCAGGCTCTTCGGCCGGAGGCGATGGTTCCTCGACAAACGCCTTGTCCCTCTCGGCGGCATCGAAGCGGCGGTTGAGCTCCGCCTTGATCGCCGCCATATCGGCGCGCATACGATTTATCGCGTTCTGCTCGGCTGCTTCAGGGTTCAACTCGCCGGGCGTTTCGTCCAGGGGCGGCTGCGGAAATTCGCTGCCAGCGGCGAGACGCAAAGCCCGCATGCGGTGGTAGTGATCAAGGTTATCTTCATCGCGCAGCGTCGTGGTGACCCGTTCGGGTTCGGCCTCGAGCTTATGCTCGGGCTCGGGCTGACTGGCAAACGAGAGTAGCGAGCGTCGCGGCCGCTTTGCCGTTTCGTTTTCACGATTACTCATTCGCACTTCAACTCCACGCTCGCCCGGCCGACGCGATTCAATAGAGGACCTAGATCCGCAGTTAATTCAACCTAAAGTTCTATGGAAAATAAAACGTTAATTGTCGAAGTTTCCCGTCTCATCGAGGTGTCATATCGACCCACAAATTAAAGCCTGTCGCTTCAGCATAGCCTTCATAACACGTCTCAATCTAAGAACACGAGCCGTTAAGTCTTTTGATGTAAAAATCCGCCGCGACTTCGCGCCTGGCGCCAGACCGTCAGGGATCGTCCAGGGCATATCCGGCAGGGAACAGAATTGGTTGCAAGCTATCTCAAAGCCAATGCAGAGCTTGTCCGCAACTATTTCTCGGTGATCAGCGGCTCGGCGGGACGGCTGGTCATTTCACTTGCCTATTTCGTAGCACTTGCAAATACCCTATCGATTGCGGAGTTCGGCCTGTTCGCAACCGCGTCGGCGACGGGCGTCGTGCTGTCGCGTCTCGTCTCGTTCGGCTTCGTTTCACCGCTCTACCGGATTTCTACCGTCAAGCCGCAACTGATCGGCGCATACACGGGCGGCTACCTGGCGGCGGTGGTTGTGTCATTGCCCATTTTCATCCTTGCAGCATACCTGACGCATTTGTTCTTTTTCGGCGCGGATCTTCCCCTTGGGACCTTCGCTGTGATCGTCGCGACCGAAGCCTTGCTATGGCGTTCGTTGGAGGTTGTCGTCATCGTCAATAACGGCCTCAATCGCTTCGGTCGCGCGGCATTGCTGGTGATTGTCGGAACAGCGTTGCGCGCGATGGCGGCGGTGCTTTTTGCGTTTTCTACGATAGCCAACCTTGCAATATGGAGCTGGTGGTATGCGGGAGCGAATGGAGTTGCGCTTGCCGTCGCGGTGCTGTTCTTCTATCCGCGTGTGCGGCTCCGGCTTGTCCCCAAGCTCTACCGGCGCCGGCTTGCCGATTCCTTCGCGGTTACGGGCGCGGAAGTATTGTTCTATGTTCAGTCGGAAATGGACAAGCTGCTGGTGCTTGCGGTTGGCGGCCCCCAGACCGCCGGTGTCTACGCCATCATCATGCGGCTTGTCGATTTGACCGCCCTGCCCGTGCGCTCGTTCAACATGATGCTCGTGCAAAAGTTGATGCGAACACCGGACATGCTGAAATCACTGAAAATTCGCGGCGGGCTGGAGCTGGGCGTGTTTCTCGTATCGACGCTCGGATTGGCCGCGCTTGCCATTTTCCTTGCCATTTTTCCGCAGGCACTTGGTGCGAACGTCGCATCCGTGGTTTCCCTCCTGCCCTTGGTGCTGCTGGTGCCGGGCTTGCGCAACCTGATCGAATATCAGGCCGAAATTCTGTATGCCCGAGGGCAATCAGGGCTTCGTGCGCTCAATCTTGCACTGCTCGGAGGGGCCAAGGCTGCGCTGCTGTCATGGATCCTCGTTACCTTTCTTGATAGCCACGACTGGATGATCTGGCTCAACGCCATGTTCGCGCTGCTTTATCTCCTATCGGCCTTTCTGACCTATCGCGCCATCAGGAAACCGGCGCGGCGCGTTTAAGCTACGCCAGCAGTTTCCGGATGCGCGCCGTATCGTCGCCGATAAAAGATTGCATGCCAATCGCCACCTGTTCAGGCGTCATCGCTTCAATGAAGGCCAGGAACTCCGTGTCCGTCGGCGCGGGCGCGAACCAGTAGACCCGGCAGAATTCGGCTGCGTCGTGATAATGACCTGCCGCCATCAGCACTTCGTCGGCGTAGCGGCCATAGATCATGCACTCGGAAAACCGCCGCGAACGTCCGATAGCAGCGACCCAATGGCGGCCGGTGACTTTCTCGATATGCTCGCACATGGTCAGCAAAGCGTCGCGCCGCCAGGCGATCAGCGTACCGATATAATCGTGTCCTGCCGGACTGACGGGCACGATACCAAGCACTTGTCCCGCATGTTCGGACCAGATGCGCTGGTCGCCGGGTACTGGACGCAACAGGTCGCCGTCTCGACGGAACAGTCGCAAATCGCTGCCACGCCAGACCGAGGCGCAATCGAAAGGTTTCAGGAAAGCGACGTCCGAATCGATGTAGAAGAAGGCTTCATCATCAACAAGTGCTGCAATGGCGATGCGTCGGAACTGCTGCACGTGCCAGCCGCGCAACGGCATTGTCCGTGCTGAAAGCCAGACGCGGCGGCGACCGAAGTTGCTGGGATCGGGGAACGGCCTGATCCAGCGTGGCAGCAGATCATTTTCGTCGACGACGACCCGGCGAGGACCTTCGAGCTGCCTGAACAGCGGAACATCCCGGTGCTCGACCAGGATATAGTGCCTGGAATAACCGGTGACGAAACGATCGATCGTTTCGCACAAGAGCCTGCAGCGCTCGAAATCAGGCGCATAACTTGCGGTTACAAGTGCCGTTCTCATTCGCCTTTGCCGCCCTTCAGTTTTGCCCGCATGACGCGTAGCAGGAAAAGCGGATTGCCGACAATGTAGCGATACCACAAACGGCGGGGTTCTTGAGCAAGACGGTAAAGCCATTCGAAACGAAGCTTTTGGACGATCAGTGGCGCCCTCGGCACGGCACCTGCCGTGAAGTCAAACAGCGCGCCAACGCCGAAGGCCAATGTGCAATGCTCCGCCGTGAGGCGCCTTCCCATGAACATCTCCTGGCGCGGGACGCCCATGGCGACGAGCAGGATGTGCGGGTGATACTGTTCGAGATCCTGCAGAATACGAGGCTCGTCTTCCGGCCGGAAAAAACCGTCACTGATGACACGGACCTCGTGTCGAGGCGCCATCCTCCCGAACCTCGCCGCGGCCTCTTTGACTACGCCAGGCCGCGCCCCAATGAGTCCAACCCGCATGGGACTGATTTCCGCCTTCAACAACGCCGGAATGAAATCAGTGCCATTGAGATTGGCCGGAAACCGCGCCCCATGCAGCATCTTCGAGGCGATATCCACTCCGAAGCCATCTGGAAGAACGAGAAAGCGGTTCAGTGCCTCTCTGAACTCCGCGCTTTCCTGAGCCAGATTGGCATTATGTGCGTTGAGCCAGGTGACGAGGGCGAAGCGATCATTGACGATACGCTCTCTCACGGCCTCGATAGCTTCCGCCCAAGGCAGTGCCACGACCTGTACGCCGAGAATGGTGCGGCGCGGGAGATCAAGCCTTGCCAAACTCACGCGGCCGCACGCCCGCTTGAGAGCTGCGTTTCGAGCCGTTCGAGCCCGAGCCTCAATTGCTCATCGAAGCGCGCCAATTGCGCGGTGCGAAACGCATCTCCTGGCTGTGTCAGGTCCTCGCCTGCGCGCACGCGTGCCACCATCGCATTGACGGCTTTGGCAAAATCCACCGGATCATCCGCGACGACACAATTATCCGGAACATCGGCGATGCCGCGTACGGACAACGCGGTTGCGACGCTCGGCAGTCCGAGTTCGAATGTCTCAATGGTCTTGAGTTGCACACCGCTTCCGGCGCGGCTGATGAGGGGTATGACGGCGCAGCCGCAGACGAAGTCGGTGGCGTCCGGTACGCGTCCCGCGAAGGTTACGCCGGGCCATGCGGCTTTGAGGCCGGCAGGCGTGCTTCCGGCAACGGTGACACGAATAGACTTATCCAGCTTGGGTGCGACATGACGCAGGAACCATTCAAGGCCAATGCGGTTGGGCTGCCACGTCCAGGTACCGATCAGCCCGATGTCGCGTTCTATCTTACGCCCCTCTTTGTTTGCCGGCGCTGTGCCCGTAACGAGAGGCAGCGCCGCCGCGCGGCCGCTTCCCGCCAAGCCAAGCGCTTCGATGTCGTCGTCCGCCAACGTGAAGACGAACGACGCCGCGCGGCACAACCGCTGTTCAAGGCCGCTCAGGAGCCGCGACTCCCGGCTGAACAGATATTTCTGGACGGCGCCCGTTGCCGCATCAGCGTTTTCGCGAGCCGACCGATGTTCCACATTATGCGCCACGAATATCTGTGGCTTGTCGGCGAAACAATCTTCGAATGCGCCAGCCAGCGGCACTCCGTTCAGGACGTAGGCATCGAAGGGACCAACTGCGGCGATGGCAGCCTGAAACTTTTCCCTCGTGATGACGCGCAGCTTAACCGACGAAACTGTCAGGCCCGACAGAACAGCCTTGCCGAGCCAGCGCAACTTTTGCGAAAGGTTCGCGGTGTCGTTGCGCACATCGACTTCACCGAGAACGATCGTATTGCCGGGATCGAGCGGCTGGCTGCCCGGCCAGACAAATCCAAGCACGGTGACGCGAGCACCGGCACGCGCCAGGCCGTCGACAATCGCCTTGTTGGCAATCTCGTAGCCTGTCGTTGGCTTACCGTCTGGAACAATTGACGTTACGAAAAGCAAATGCATCTATCGACCGCCCACGAACTTTTATCTCTCACTATTGGATTTGATCGCAGAATGTAATGAAATGTTGAACAAGCAACCCGTATAAGTTGCAACCATGGATAACGGATACATATTCCGGTGACGGATCTCGAGCTTCAAGGCAATATCAGCATCGTGGCGCAATCCCCCGAACTTGAGCCGGGAGCGATCGAGGTCGTGGTGACATTGCCGACGTTCAAGCGTCCCGAGCATTTGTTGAAGACCCTCGAATCACTGAACGCACAGGTGACGGAACGGCGTTTCGCAATTGTCGTCATCGAGAACGAGGCGGAGAAGCGCGAGGGCGCTGCGGTTGTGCAGCCGCTATTCGAGAGGGGCGAGTACCACGGTCTGGTGATTGTCGCTCACGACCGTGGCAATTGTAACGCCTATAATGCCGGCTGGGCGACGGCGCTGAAGGCATTTCCAGGTTTTTCGTCGCTGCTGGTTATCGACGATGATGAAATCGCCGATCCGCATTGGCTCGAGAACATGTGCAAGACGCGCGAAACCTATGGTGTCGAGTTCGTCGGCGGGCCGCAACTTCCGGTCTTCGCCAGGCCGGAACATGCCAGATGGTCGACACACCCGGTTTTCAGCCCCCATCATACCCGTACCGGGCGCGTACCCATCGTCTATTCGTCCGGCAATCTGCTGGTTGGGCGCAATGTGCTAGAGGCCATGCCGTTCCCCTTCCTCGATCTCGCTTTCAATTTCATGGGCGGCGGGGATTCCGATTTCATCAGCCGCAGCGTCGTGAAAGGCTTCACCATCGCCTGGTGCGCGGAAGCCCCGGTTTATGAAACCATTCCGGCCCGGCGTGTCGAAGCCGACTGGATCAGGGCACGGGCGCTGCGCAATGGTGTCATTTCCACGCTGATCGAAAAGCGCAAACGTGCCGGCGAACCTTTCGGCGGTACGAGGACTGCCCTGAAGAGCCTTGCCTTGCTTGCCGTTTCTCCGCTGCGGGCTGCAATGAAGATCGCGCAGACCGGTTCGATGTCGATCGGCATCTATCAGGTTTACGTTGGCCTTGGCCGCGTTCTGGCGGAATTCGGATATTCGAATGAGCAGTATCGGCAACCTGAGAAGAACTGACGCGGCACGCCCGCTCCCGTTGCGACTGGTCGCCAGCCTTGTGGCGGCGCTGATCCTTTGCGTGCTGTTGATCTCGTTCCGCCCGTTCCAGCCGGCGAGTACGGCAATTGCAGGAAGCGGCGGCGATCTCGTCAACCAGCTCGGTTTCGGTGCTTTGGGCGGCATAGCCGTCCTGGCGATGATGGTACTTGCCAATCCGCGGACGCTTCTTGCTCTGATCAGTCCGATGTGGATATTGATGTTCGGCTTTCTTTTTCTCTCGACCTTTGCGGCCATCGATCCCGCCGCCGCACAAAGGGCGGTGCTTTTCACGTTGATCGCGGTTCTGTGCGTAGTGGCTGTGCTGGCGCTGCCACGGGACGCCGACGGCTTTTCGCTGGCACTTGTCATAGCCGCCTTTGCCGTGCTGATCCTGTCCTACGCCGGGCTTGTGGCCGTTCCAGACCTCGCAAAGCACACAGCCAATGAGATCGAAGCTCAACACGCCGGCCTCTGGCGCGGCATATTTGCGCACAAGAACATCGCGGGGCCGGTGATGGCGGCGTTTTCATTCGGTGGTATCTACCTCATCCGTCGCGGCTGGCGCGGCATAGGCATTGTCCTGCTCGTCCTGGCGCTCTGGTTTGTGGCGCATACCGGATCGAAGACTGCAACGGCACTGGTGCCTATAGTGGTCTTCCTCGTGATGTTTCCGAACATGTTTGGCTTTCGTCTGCTCGCCGCGCTGCTGATCGCCGCTGCATTGACCGGATTTTTCTTCTTCACCATAGGGACATTGTTTTTCCCGGCCACACACGACCTCCTGGTGCAGATCGGCGCGGACACAACATTTACCGGCCGTACGTCCATCTGGCAGTTCGCTCTGGAGAAGCTGTCGGCAAAACCATGGAGCGGCTATGGTTTCGAGAGCTTCTGGGAGGCACTGGTCGTGCGGCAGGCGGAGAACCCGAGTTATTACCTGGATTGGGACGTGCGCGGCATCGTGCACGCACATAATGGCTATCTCGATATTGCTATCGCGATGGGGTATCCGGCAATGATCTGCGCGCTCATTGTCCTCATCGTGCTGCCGCTTGTCGATTATGTGCGCTGCCTGAAAAAGCGGGAGAATGTTTTCGCGGCAGATTTCTTCATGATGTGCCTGACCTTTGCGCTGATGAATGCGTTTCTCGAAAGCTTCTTCTTCCGGCGTGCCGACCCGGTGTGGCTGCTGGTCGTCATGGCTTGTTTCGGGCTGCGCATGACCGCGCGTATTCCCATCGCAACCCGGACCTAAATTGCCAGCGCCTGTTGACCCGGCATATCCGAACAGATCAAAGTGCCGCGACATCTGCGGGAGAATGCAATGAGCGATAAACTGGTTCTGGTCGGCTGCGGCAACATGGGGTTCGCCATGCTCAAGGGCTGGCTGGACGCGGGGATATTGACGCCTGAGCAGGTAACAGTGGTCGAGCCAAACGATGCGCTGCGCAAACGGGCAGCAACGCTTGGTGTGAATGGTCTCGCGAATGCCAGCCGGATAGAAGACGATCTGTCGCCACGCATCATTCTCATCGCGGTCAAGCCGCAGGTGATCCGCGACGTGCTGCCCGCCTATGAGCGCTTTGCCAGCGATGCGACATTCGTGAGCGTCGTAGCGGGAGTGAAGGTCGCCTTGTTCGAGCAGTTTCTTGGCGAGACAGCCGCGATTATCCGCACCATTCCCAATACGCCTGCTGCAATCGGCAAGGGCATGATCGTCACGTTCCGTAATATGAATGTGGGCGATGAGGACGCCGAATTTGTCGACGTTCTATTGAAGACAAGCGGGAAAGTCGCGGCGGTGGACGACGAGAAATTGATTGACGTGGCCACTGCGGTGTCGGGCTCCGGCCCCGCCTATGTGTTCCATTTCATCGAATGCCTGACCGAGGCGGCCGTCGTTGCAGGGCTCGAGCGAAAGACCGCCGAGATGCTGGCGATGCAGACAGTATACGGTGCCGGCGTACTTGCTGCATCGAGCGAGGACACGCCGACGAAGCTGCGCGAGCAGGTTACGAGCCCCAAGGGCACGACGGCGGCGGCCTTGGACGTGCTGATGGGGCATGACAAGCTGAAACGGCTGATGATCAGAGCCGTCTTCAAAGCGCATCAACGCGCCATAGAGCTCGGCACCCATTGAGCTTTCGAAAGCTCCGCCATTGCGTTAGCGTGCCGGGATGATTGTGCATCCATCGCCTGATCCAGGCACCGAAGCAAGGCCGCAGCGCGCCTTCGGAGCGGCGCATCTTGCCGTAAAGCCTGTTGACGGGCGCACGCGTATCGGAACGCTCTATCAAGAAGGCTGCGCCAAGATTCTCTTACCCATCACCGACGACGATTCTCTCGAAGCGGTGATGGTCAACACCTCCGGAGGGCTGACCGGCGGCGACGAGATGCACTGGAAATTCGACACTGCGGATGATTGCAAGGCACAGGTGACCACGCAGGCTTGCGAGCGCATCTATAAATCATCGGGCGGTGTGGCAGATGTCGCGAGCACCATTCGCATTGGCGAACGATCATCACTTGCCTGGCTGCCACAGGAGACAATTTTGTTCGAAGGGTCGGCGTTGAAGCGGACCCTGACTGTCGAACTCGCCGCCACCAGCCGAGCCCTCATCGTCGAGCCGATCGTCTTCGGTCGCAAGGCAATGGGCGAGGACATACAAAACTGTTCATTCCGCGATCGCTGGCGCATTCATCGCGATGGCAAACTTATCCACGCGGAGGATTTCGCAATCGGACCGCAAAGTGCGGCGATGTTGGAGCGCCCCGCCCTGCTCGGGGGGATGCGCACGATGGCCACATTGCTGCTGGTGGACTCAAGCGCCGAACGGCACCTTGAAGCGAGCCGAAAAATAATCGGAACAAAAGGAGGGGTTTCCTTCTGGTCTGGCAAGCTTCTTGCGAGGCTGATCGATGGCGACGCCTATTCGTTGAGAAAAAGGCTGGTGCCATTGATCGAACTGCTCAACGAAACGGCAGGCGTGCCTAAAGTCTGGTCAATTTAGGGAGGAAACAAATTTGGCCAAGGGAATAGAATGAATCTGACACCACGCGAGAAGGACAAACTTCTCATTTCGATGGCGGCTATGGTCGCCAGACGCAGACTAGAACGAGGCGTAAAGCTCAACCATCCGGAAGCGATTGCGCTCATTAGCGACTTCGTCGTCGAAGGAGCTCGTGATGGCCGCTCCGTCGCCGATCTGATGCAGGCGGGAGCGCATGTCATCACGCGTGAACAGGTGATGGAGGGTATCCCTGAGATGATCCATGACATACAGGTCGAGGCAACGTTTCCCGACGGCACGAAGCTTGTCACCGTGCACGAACCGATACGTTAGGGCGCGAGCATGATCCCGGGTGAAATCATCATAGCAGCAGGCGAAATCGAACTCAACGCCGGCGCCAGCGGGCTAACATTGAAGGTGGCGAATACTGGCGACCGGCCCGTGCAGGTGGGGTCGCACTACCATTTCTTCGAAACGAACGCGGCACTGGTTTTCAACCGCGAGCAGGCACGCGGGATGCGTCTTGATATTGCAGCCGGTACGGCGGTCCGGTTCGAGCCGGGACAGGAGCGCGACGTTACGCTCGTGCCCCTCGGAGGGAACCGGACCGTGTATGGATTTCGGCAGAAGGTCATGGGAAAGCTTTGACTCGTCGGCTTGCACCCAGACAATCGACAAGAAGCGACCGGGAAACCGATCGCGACCTACATAGCAGCTATGGGTTGGTTGAGGTTCGCCAGTCAGCTTGGCTTCTTGGTCACCAGCGTCAGGAGACCCTTGGAATCGAGGCTTGCAATGACGACCGCTGCGGAAGTGAGCCCTTTTTCTTTCAAGGCGGCGGAAACTTGTGGCGATTTGTCGATCGAACTGCGAAGTTTCTGAACGTCGGCGTCGCTACGCTTGGCGAGGGCATCGTTTACCTGCGTCTTTGTTGCATCCGGCAGTTCATCGATATCAACGATGTTGATCGTGGTGATGGGCGTGGCACCGGGCTTCGCCTGGGTTTCGCTCTTCGGAGCCGCTGGTTCCGCGGCTGGAGCCTGCGGCGTCGCGGTCTGAGCATAGGCGACAGAAGTCGCAAGCGGGAAAGCCGCACAGATCGCGAGGGCTATCATCTTTCGCATCGTTTTTCCTTTCACGAGATTGGCGAACGATCATCTAGTGATGACGGGCGCACTTCACATGCGGAATTCGATCTCAAGCGGTCGGGGATCGGGTTTTTTCAAGGCAATATCACGGTCGAAATGTGGCACAAGTCCGGGGCCTTTCTCACGATAGTCCACACCAGAGGGGATACTCATGCCCGCTAAAATCACCCGGGCCGCCTACGCCCGCATGTTCGGCCCAACGACGGGCGACAGGGTCCGCCTCGCCGATACGGAGCTTTTCATTGAGATCGAGAAGGACTTTACAGTCTACGGCGAAGAGGTGAAGTTCGGCGGGGGCAAGGTCATCCGGGACGGAATGGGCCAGAGCCAGACCGCCCGCGCCGATGGTGCCGTCGACACCGTGATCACAAACGCACTGGTCGTCGATCATAGCGGCATCTACAAAGCGGATGTCGGCCTGAAGGATGGGTTGATCATTGGCATTGGCAAGGCCGGAAATCCCGATACGCAGCCCGGTGTGACGATCATTATTGGCCCTGGCACGGAGATTATTGCCGGGGAAGGCAAGATTTTGACCGCAGGCGGCATGGACGCCCACATTCACTTCATCTGCCCGCAGCAGATCGAAGAAGCAATGATGTCGGGCATAACGACGATGTTTGGCGGCGGTACCGGCCCGGCGCACGGAACGCTGGCGACGACATGTACGCCCGGACCGTGGCATCTGGGCCGGATGATCCAGTCCTTCGACGCCATCCCCATGAATCTCGGGCTTTCCGGCAAGGGCAACGCGTCGCTGCCAAAAGCGTTGGAGGAGATGATCCTTGGCGGGGCGTGCTCTTTGAAACTCCATGAGGATTGGGGCACGACGCCGGCAGCGATCGACAATTGCCTTGCGGTTGCCGACCAATACGACGTTCAGGTGATGATACATACAGACACGCTGAATGAGAGCGGATTCGTGGAAGACACAGTCGCGGCGTTCAAGGGCCGGACGGTTCACGCTTTTCATACGGAAGGCGCCGGCGGTGGCCATGCGCCTGATATCATCAAGATATGCGGGCTTCCCAACGTCATTCCGTCTTCGACCAACCCGACGCGGCCTTACACGAAAAACACTATTGCAGAACATTTGGACATGCTGATGGTTTGCCACCATCTGTCGTCATCGATACCGGAAGACGTGGCGTTTGCCGAAAGCCGTATCCGCAAGGAGACGATCGCTGCAGAAGATATCCTGCATGATATCGGCGCATTTTCGATCATTTCTTCGGACAGTCAGGCGATGGGCCGGGTTGGCGAAGTCCTGATACGCACTTGGCAGACCGCAGACAAAATGAAACGCCAGCGCGGCAGCCTGCCTCAGGAAACCGGCGACAACGACAATTTCCGCGTCAAACGCTATATTGCGAAATACACCATCAATCCCGCCATCGCCCAAGGCGTATCGCGGCATATCGGCTCCATCGAGGTGGGCAAACGCGCCGATCTCGTCTTGTGGAATCCGGCATTCTTCGGGGTGAAGCCGGACATGGTACTGCTTGGCGGCTCGATTGTCGCGGCACCGATGGGCGATCCAAACGCTTCGATCCCCACGCCGCAACCGGTACATTACCGTTATATGTTCGGCGGCTACGGCAAGAATGTCAGCAATTCATCCGTTGTGTTTGCAAGCAATGCATCGATTGACGCTGGATTGCGCCAGTCATTGGGCATCGACAAACAACTTGTCGGTGTGGAAAACACGCGCAGCGGTATTTCCAAGGCTTCGATGATCCACAATGATGCCACGCCGCATGTCGAGGTCGATCCGGAAACCTACGAGGTGCGCGCGGACGGCGAGCTTCTGACTTGCGAACCGGCAACGGTGCTGCCGATGGCGCAGCGATATTTCCTCTTTTGAGTGCGGTGGGATGAAGGATCATTTCAAGCGGCTTGCCCGCTATAACAAATGGGCCAACGGGCGGATCTACGAAGCAGCCGCGGCGCTGGACGCCGAGGACTACTTTGCGGACCGGCGTGCTTACTTCAAGTCGGTGCATGGCACGCTCAACCATCTCCTTGCGATCGACAAATTGTGGTTAGGGCGCCTGACAGGAGAGCCTTACGTTCCGCCGTCCCCCAACGTCATCCTGCACGATAATCTGGATGCTCTGCGGAAGGCGCGGGCCACCTGTGACGATCACCTGATCGAAGCGGTCGATGCATTGGATGAAAGCACAATAGTGGGTATCTTCAGCTGGGTGACGATGGAAGGCCAGCCCTACACGTCTACATTTGATCGCTGCCTTACGCAGATATTCAACCACCAGACGCACCACCGCGGCCAAGTCCACACCCTGTTGTCGCAGCTTACTGGAGACGCCCCGCCCATCGATTTCTTTTTGTGCATGAACGATGATTTCAGTCCAGAGGGCGAAAACCAATGAGGCGCGTCACGAACCATGCCCACGCGGGACATTATCAGGGAACGCCCTTCGACCATATCGTACTGGCGCATGACGAGCGGCATCTACGGCGCAAGGTGCTGATCCTGTCAGAGGGCGAACATATCCTTGTCGATCTACCCGAGGCTATCGCCTTCGAGCATGGCGACGTGCTTGTACTGGAGGATGGAAGGCTGGCCGAGATAATCGCGGCGACCGAAGCGCTTTATGAGATCACGCCGCGGGATGGCCGGCATCTCTCGGAACTTGCCTGGCATCTCGGGAACCGTCACCTGCCCGCGCAGCTCGAAGAAAACCGGATCCTGATCCTGCGCGATCACGTAATCAAGGCGATGCTCGAAGGTCTCGGAGCAAAAGTCACCGAGATCAACGCACCGTTCCATCCGCTGCATGGGGCATATCATGGCGGGCATGGGCACTCGCATGCCCATGATCATCATCATGGATAACAACACCGCCCTGCTTCGCCTGATGACCTGGCTTTCTCCGGCTTTTCCCGTGGGGGCATTCTCCTATAGCCATGGCATAGAACGCGCGGTGCATGACGGCGTGATCGGTGACAAGGTGTCATTGCAGCTCTGGCTCGAGGATTTGCTCAGCCACGGCTCCCTCTGGAATGACGCGGTCTTGTTCGCCGAGACTTGGCGGAACACCACGCACGGCATCGACTGCCTCGACACGTCGGAGCTCGCGCAGGCCATGGCAGGTTCGAAAGAGCGGCATATGGAGACAATGCTGCAGGGTAGTGCTTTCCTGCAAGCTATTGGACATTGGGGCCACGCGAATAGCAAATCCATCAAGGAGATGGCCTATCCTGTCGCCGTCGCCATGGTTGCCGCTCAGAACGGCATTGCCTGTCAGCCCGCTTTGTCAGCCTTCCTGCATGCAATGCTGTCCAACCTCATACAAGGTGCCGTTCGCCTGGTACCGCTTGGGCAAAGTCATGGCGTATCGCTGATGGCGGCTGTCGAAAAGGATATTCTTGACGTGGCAGAGCGTGCAATGAGCTCAAGCCTGGATGATCTCGGTTCGGCCGCCATCATCTCCGACATCATGGCCATGCAACATGAAACACAATATTCGAGGGTATTTCGCTCATGATTTCGCAAAACGGACCGCTTCGCATCGGCATTGGCGGACCGGTGGGCTCCGGCAAGACGACCGTCACCGAGATGCTGTGCAAGGCGCTGCGTCACCGCTATTCCATCGCGGTCGTGACCAATGACATCTATACCAAGGAAGATGCGCTTATCCTCAACAGGCTCCAGGCGCTGCCCGAAGATCGCATCATGGGTGTCGAAACCGGCGGCTGCCCGCACACGGCGATCCGCGAGGACGCAACTATCAACCTGCAAGCCATTTCCGAGATGAACAAACGTCACCCGGATCTGGACATTGTGTTCATCGAATCGGGCGGCGACAACCTAGCGGCGACATTTTCGCCTGATCTCGCCGACTTGACGATCTATGTCATTTCGGTATGCCAGGGCGAAAAAATACCGCGCAAGGGTGGCCCGGGGATCACGCGGTCCGACTTGCTGATCATCAACAAGAAAGACCTCGCGCCCTATGTAGGAGCCGATCTGGACGTGATGGACGCCGACACAAGGGTACAACGCGGACCCAAACCCTATATATTCACCGACATGCTGCGACGGAACGGCCTCGACGAAGTAATCTCCTTCATCGAGGCGGCGGGAGGGTTACGCCAGGCGGCTTAGCGGCGCCGATTCAGGCTGACTGATCAAGACGTCGGCAAGAATCTTATAGGATCTAATTCTCGCAGGGTGATCGAAGATCTGGCCGGTGACCATGATCTCATCTGCTCCCGTGCGCAGGATGAAATCCTCGACCCCGGCTTTCACCGTTTCGGGTGAGCCAACCACCGAGCACGACAGTGCCTGGCGCAAAATCGCCTTTGCGTGAAGGTCCAGCGTCTCTTCATAACCTCTGACAGGCGGGGGTAATGGTCCTGGATTGCCGGTGCGCAGATTGACAAAGGCCTGCTGCTGCGAGGTTTGCAACAGCCGCGCTTCATCGTCGGTATCCGCGGCGAAGACATTGAGGCCGAGCATGACGTAAGGCTTGTCAAGATATTCGGAAGGTTCAAACCTGGCGCGATAGAGCTCGATTGCCCGCTCCATCTCCGCCGGAGCGAAGTGCGACGCAAAGGCGTAGGGCAAGCCGAGAGCGGCGGCAAGCTGCGCTCCAAAGAGACTGGAGCCCAGTATCCACACCGGAACGTTGGTTCCGGCACCGGGGACTGCAATGACGCGCTGCCCCGGCTGCGGATCACGGAAATAGCTCATCAACTCGACGACATCCTGCGGGAAGCCATTGATATCCTGATCAAGGTTGCGACGCAGCGCCTGTGCCGTGATCTGATCTGTGCCAGGTGCGCGCCCGACACCCAGGTCAATGCGCCCCGGGTGCAAGGAGGCCAATGTGCCAAAGGCTTCCGCGACCATGAGCGGCGAGTGATTCGGCAGCATGATTCCGCCGGCACCAAGCCGGATTTTAGACGTACCGGACGCAACATGTGCGATCACAACAGCGGTCGCAGCGCTGGCGATTCCCCGCATGCTGTGATGCTCGGCAAGCCAGAGGCGATTATAGCCGAGGCGCTCGGCATTCTGCGCCAGGTCCAGCGAATTGCGAAGTGACTGAGCGGCATCGCTGCCAGCGACAATCGGTGAGAGGTCAAGGACGGATATTGGGGTCATTCGCTAGATATAGGTGATCAACGGGTGCGAACAATGATGGCGCGCCTTTTGGTGATTCACAAATTTTGAAGCTTGGTTGAAGGAAGGTGCAGGATGTCAGGGATGTCCGGGGCCGGACGATGCAAGACGCAGTTCCATGCCGACGACGGCGCGCGTTTCCTGAGACAATTGTTCATCGGACTCCCGGATCGCGGTCTCGATGAAATAGGCGATCATCTCGAAACCCTCATCATCGGCAAGCGTGCACAATTTCGAAAGTTCAGTTTTCAGGATTTCGAGTGTTCGTGCTTTCTTGTTCATGCTGTTCTCTCCATGCCCCGCGAACCGCAATAGTGGGTTGAATCCCACTCGTTATATTCTCAGCTGAAATGCCCAAAGCCATGCCACTACCCTGCCGGTCAACAATCTTCCCCGAGGTTTTCGGGAGATTTGCAACAGTGGTTAAGCGGCATTTGTTGGTTGATTCACGACCTACATAAACCATTAATCTCAAAATACTCGCGTTGAAAAGCCCCAAAATTCATACAATTGTTCGTGAATACTTCACTGAACTCATAGAATTTTCTTAAAATTCTATTTACTGTCTGGCAAAGCGATGAATACACTATATATTTTGTGCGACTATCGAATTATAGTCTCAATACCCGGAAAGTTGCACGCGCGCTTTTCCGCATATTTCTTTTGAGCCGGATGCTTCCGCCTTGTCGATGAGGCCAGAAGCAAGGTCCGATACAATTTCTATAGCTGTGTCCTCAGGCACTCCGGTTTCCTGCATTCCGGCTCTCATCGCCGCTTCACTGGCTTCGTCAGTTCCGCAAATATATGCGCGGGCCTCCAATAAAGCAGCCTGCTCGAACTTCCTGTTGCTGACTTCATTAACTTCGTCCGGCGCATACACCTGTTCTTTGATGCTGAACGCCTGAGCGGTCGTGATTCCAGTTGTTGATGCAGCTATCGCTGCGGCCAAAACGAATATTGATGATTTATAGAAGCGCATTCTCCTGCCCCTTCCCAATCATGCCCGAATCTGGCGCAGTGCGCCTCGTTCATTGATTATTAACGGATGGGGACTGCTTCCGTTCCTGAGGTTTAGTCAAGTAGGCGTGATTGAAGCGTGACGCGCACTCACGTCATGCTGCATTGCACAAGACGCAATGCTGCTATGCAATATTAGCTGTATTAAATCAGGCTAGTTGAGTTATCTTGAGATCAGGAATTTTCGACAGCGCCACCTCCTCCCGGCCCTGTCGAAACGGACGGTCTCTTCTCCTCCCAGAAGACCCTCCAAGACCAACGAAACCCACCGCACCTCCTCCCGCGGTGGGTTTTGTTGTTTTCGGTACCTCAGAACCTTTCAGATGTGAGTCAAGAACGCGAGACGCCGCCAGCGGGTGTACGTGCGAGCGGCGCTCAGCCAATAATGGGCATGTGGGTTATTCGATCATTGAGCGGCCACAGGTTTGGTCGACGCCGCCGAAGCGGCGGTGTCTCCCATAGCTGGTTCTTTTGAAGGCGTGGCGCGCTGGGTCAAGGACTTGGGCGGCGGTACAAAATGCGTGTCTTTGGCCGGCGACGGGCCTGCGGGGGCCGTGGCTTTCGGTGCCGTAGTACAGCCTGAAATAATCAACAGCGACAGGGTGACCATGGACAGAGCTAACCGCATACGTCTTTCCTTTTGTATAGACTGCGCCAGTCGCGAGCAGCCTTTAAATGACAGTCAGCGATGACGCTGGCTAGAATCGGCACCTGTTGAGCACTCAAAGATGGCGATTAAGCGTCAACCATGTTCAGCGAACGAGGATGGCGCGCAGATCGTTGACGTTGGTCCCAGTAGGGCCGGGAACGAACAAATCATCGATAGCGGCAAAGGCGGTCCAGGCATCATTGCGGTTGAGGTGGGCCGAGGCATCATGTCCTTTGGCGAACAAGCGCCCGACGCTCGTGCTGTCGGCAAAGGCGCCGGCATTGTCTTCCGACCCGTCAATACCATCCGTATCGGCGGCGAAAGCAGCGATGCCTTCTGCCCCGTCTATATCGACAGCAAGTGAGAGCAGGAACTCACTGTTGCGACCGCCTTTTCCCTTGCCGCGAACCGTCACCGTCGTCTCTCCGCCCGACAGAATGACCACAGGTTTCCTGAACGGCTGATTCCTGGCCAGAACATGCTTTGCCAACGCAGCGTGGACGTGGGCCACTTCACGCGCCTCCCCCTCGACCGCATCGGAAAGAATAACTGCTTCGACCCCCATGCTGCGGGCTTCCTTGGCGGCAGCTTCTAGTGACACTCCCGCCGAGGCGATCACGCGATGTTCGTGGCTGGCAAATACTGCGTCGGAAGGTTTTGGCGCGTCGGCGTTTCCCGAATGCAGATGGGCTAGCGCGGCCGCGGGAAGTTCGAGATCGTAGCGCTCGACTATCTTCAAGGCATCCTCCCGCGTCGTTTCATCAGCCACAGTGGGTCCGGATGCAACGTAGGCCGGATTGTCGCCGGGGATATCGGAGACGATCAACGAATAGACCTGCGCAGGATAGGCTGCAGCCGCTAGCCGCCCGCCCTTTATGGTCGAAAGGTGTTTGCGTACTGCATTCATGGCGGCTATTGGCGCGCCTGACGCGAGGAGCAGTTTATTTACGGTGATTTCATCCTCCAGTGTCATGCCACGCGGCGGGGATGGCAACAGCGCAGAACCGCCGCCTGAAATCAAGGCAACCACAAGGTCGTCTTGCGTCAGCCCAGACACTGTTTCGAGCAGGCGCTTCGATGCGACGAGACCCGCAGCATCGGGAACCGGATGCGATGCTTCGATGATCTCTATGTATTCGCACGGTGCTCCGAACCCGTATCGTGTGACAACCAGACCTTCCAGCGGCGCCTCTCCATATTTGGCAGACCAGGCTTTCTCGAAGGCGCTTGCCATCTGTGCCGAGCCCTTGCCCGCGCCGATGACGATTGTGCGGCCCTTTGGCTTGGATGGAAGGTGCGCCGCAACAATCCGTTCCGGATCAGCTGCTTGAATGGCAGCTTTGAAAAGCCTTGTGAAAAATTCCTTGTCTCCCATTTGTTCAAACTTCCATATCAAAGACAAAAACACCGTTGGTGCCATCTACAGTCGAGGAAACGATTCGTCCTGCAATCGCCTGATGTTCGCCATGGACGAGATAGGCGTCCCGCGCCGCGGCATCGTCAAAATCCAGAATGAAGCCTTCAGAATATCCCTTGTCCATGCCTTCTTCGGGGCTGACATTCGGACCCCACTTGATCATCAGCGCCCCCGGCAGCTTTGCGCACAGGATTTCAAGATCGCCATAGATGGAGAGGCGCACCGACGATGGCACCTCGTCACGAAATCGGAGAAACACGCAGTGCCGGATCATGAATCGAACTTTCTCTCAAAGATGCACATACTGAAGGATTTAACAGTTCGCATATGCCACGATTATATGGCTTTCGATAGAAATTCTTCCATGGAAAGCGCCATGGAGAGCAGCCGGCGATCTGCACCATGCTGCGCCATGAGCATCAGCCCGCCCGGTAAAGCCAGCCCTGGCATAGGCAGCGTGATTGCGGGGAGATCGAATTGGTTGGCGATCTGCGTGTTGCGCAGAAGCAGCGCTTCCGCCTGTTTGTAAGCCGTTTCGTCGCCGCTCACCGATTCCAGGGTCGGCGCCGCAATCGGTGTTGCCGGCAAGGCAAGGACGTCGATTCCGGCGATACGCCGGTCCATTTCCCGCATCAGCGTCTGGCGTTTTTGCATCAGTGCGATGTAATCGGACTCGGATACTCCGAGCCGGCGCAGAAGAGGGCGCTGGACGCGCTGATCGATATCGAGTGTCTCGTCGTGCAACCATTGGGCATGAACGCGGCTTCCTTCGATACCGGCGATCGAACCGATCGCCGTCGCATCGGCCAAAGCCTCGATGAGATCGTCCATAGCAAAGTCAACTATCACCGCTCCCGCATCCGCGCCCACCTGCAGCGCGCGAGCGAAGGCGGCGGCAATCGGTTTCTCCATTTGCGTCAACAAGTGCCCATGGGGGACACCTATGCGAAGGCTATGCAACGATGCTGGTTTTTCGTATGTGATCGCTTCCCCAGCCATCGCGGCATCGGCGATGGCGCAATCATGGACCGACCGGGCCAAAGGGCCGATAGAGTCGAGGCTTGGCGACAACGGGAATGCGCCTTGCTTCGGTACACGCTTGGCCGTCGGTTTAAACCCGACTATGCCATTCAGCGCTGCCGGTATGCGAACGGAGCCTCCAGTATCAGATCCGATGGATATGTCGCTGGTGCCCTCCGCAACCGCAATTGCAGCGCCGGTCGAAGATCCGCCCGCCACACGACCCGGAGCAACGGCGTTCGAGGCTGTGGGGTAATGGGGATTCAGCCCGACGGCGGTGAAGGCGAATTCAGTCATGATCGTCTTGCCAATGATCACTGCTCCCGCATCACGCAATCTTTTTACAATGACGGCGTCGGAGATTGCGGGCTTGGCCGAGCGCCGGATGATGGAACCAGCCAGGGTCGGTTCGCCGGCAACGTCGAAAAGATCCTTGATGGACACAATCCGTCCGTCGAGTGGTCCACGCGATGCACCTTCGCGCAGACGCCGATCGGCCGCATCTGCCTCCAGACGAGCGTTCTCTCTATAGATCTTAACGAATACGCGCTCATCACCATTGCGCGCGGACAAACGCGCCAGTTGTTCCTCTAGCCTGTCTCGGACGGGCGTTATCGGCTGTGACAATGGTGATTCCTGGACAGATCGAAGGCTTCGATGACCAGTCATATAGCCGTAAGTCCATATCGATGAAAAGCCCTGCTGCGACAGCTGACAAGTGGCGAGCAGCGCTATGCACGGTTGGCAATGCTGCTCTGCAACATCTGCATTTTTAAATCGATGCAAACTCCCGCATAGTTCCTTTCAGGGAGGGCAAATAAAAGGGGTAAGACCATGAGCCTTCGCAATCGTATCCACCAATATCGCCAGTACAGGCAGAATCTTCACGAGTTACGCTCCTGCACGGACCGTAATCTGGCCGATCTGGGCATCGCACGCTCCGACATTCGACGTATCGCCTGGATGGCCTGCGTCTAAGAACTTTTCATGATATGCGAGTTGACAGCGCCGCGGCCGCCAAGCTGCCGGCGCTGCCTGTTTAATTAAATTTTTAGCATCTTGGTTAACCGGGCCACTCGCGCGCGCCAGCCATTGACGCAACGCGTGATTTCGCCGGTATTTGCTTGTCATTCCACGATAAAATAGACAGCCGGCGCCTTGGATCAGCGTGATCGCCTGCGGATCGCAGGACAATTCCTCGCTTTTCATGTCACGACCGCGTCACGCGGCTTTCATTAATCCTCTGTTAATCAACACGGGTAGCGGGGGCTTACAGCCGCGTTGCAGCAAATGAATAAAAGAACTTATTGGAACAGGAATCGCAAACGCAAATAAATCCTGAAGAGAAATACTCTTCTCATCAAAGGGCGTAGGGAACTATTATGAGTGGAACAACACCTGACCATAATCATTATGCATCCAAAATAGCCGGAGAATCAAAATTCAAAAGCGGCATCTTCATCTATGCCGAATCAGGAGTAGTATTTCAGGGCCTGGTTCAGTCTCTAGAGCGAACATTTCCTGACATTGACGTTCATCTGTCCAGCAAGTTCGTGGAGGTAGACGACTTTGACAATGATATCGGTCTAGTCCTCGTCCATAGCAGCTTCGTTGCCGATCCGGCCGAATGCGTCACACGTTTCAAAAAGCGCTTCCCAGGCGCATCGATCACAATGATGATCGACGAAAACAACGCTGGCGTACAGGAACTGAACAGCCTTTTCGACAGTCGCCAGGTTCAGGGTCTTCTTCCTTTTAGCCTCAAGCTTGATATCTGGCTTGCCGTTATCTGGCTTCTGCTGAATGGCGGCGAATATTATCCATCAGCGATCATGCGCTCGATCGAAAAGAACTCGAACGGCATGCAGGGTGCTCAAGGACACGGCTTCGGCAATCAGGCAAAGAACAATTCGGGAGTCGGCAAGCAGATAAAGACGTTGACGCTGCGCGAAACCCAAATCCTGGAACTGCTCTCCGAAGGCTTGCAGAACAAGATCATTGCAGACCGCCTGTCGCTTTCCGAGCATACGGTCAAGGTTCATGTGCACAACCTTATTCGCAAGCTCCGCGTTCACAACCGTACGCAGGCCGCGGCGGTGTACCGCAATAGCATGGACCAGGAGGCGTACCAGCCCCCTTTTAAAGCGTACGGTACCGGGATGAGCCGCATGGACGGCTCGCCAGACTTGGCCCGGGCCGTATAATCAACCGTGGGCAACGACAGTTTGCCAGTGGCCTTTATCAACAACTGACGAGCACCGAACCGGTGCTCGTCCAGCGTTTTGTCCGTCAAGCAAACACCTGCCGTGAGTGCGAGTCGAGCCATCTCCTGCTTACTGCGCACGTCTGCCCTGACCCATAATCATTGTATTTACAAAATGTTCGGGAGCAGCGGCGTCGCATGAACTTGGTTGATGCATGCTGTTCATCCATATGACGGCCAAAGATGATGGTCGCGAACTTCTCCGGTTTCTTCTTTCGTTTGATACTCGCATCGACGCTCGAGATCGATCTCATCGTTCATATTGCTACAGAATATTGAGAATTGGCTATGGTGCGGCATAGTTCGACTAGCCGCCGGCTCGCTTGCCTCCCAGGGTGCAGTCAAAGAACGCCACGAAGCAGACACTCTCCCGATAAGGCGAAACCTCCGATTCCAGAGCTACAACAATAATTACTATGGATTCTATAGTACTGTTAATCAATTTTAATTATTGACGAAAAGTCAATATACTATAACTTATTTGCAAAAATCGAATCAAAAAATATGCAATACCAAGAATAACTGCAAATATAAATCGAGTAGTTTAAGACAAGGCAGCGTTTGTATTGTATTTGAGCTATGGTCAAGTCTCGGTGCGATCAGAGGAGCGCAGGTTATATGGCATATAACCACGATCTTGGAAGTAGGCCACAGGCATCTTCTGATATCGCAGAGGCAAGACGTTGGTGAATGGGGTCATTGGGGGGCCCGAGTGATGCCGTACAGAAAAGAACCGCTGAGCGAACGGCGGAGAAAAAACACAGCGGGAACAGGCAGCCTTCTCTACGGGACGGTGATGCCTGTTATCCCTGCGATTGCCGGGCTCTCGGTCCAGTTCCCGGCATTGGCCAGAATTCTTCTGGCCACGCGTGGCAAAGAGTTTCTCCGTTGCATAGCCGGTTACCAGGTAGAGAGCAGTTGCCGGCCATAGCGCCGGTCCTGCCCGAGACCAGACAACAGGAACAATGCAATCTCATGCAACATTTGCCCAAGGGTATTTATGCGAAATCGCCTACAGACATTCTGTCCCTCAAAGACCGTGCATTCGCGGATCGTCAATGCACTGTGGATTGAGTTTGGCGGGACACCATGGAACATGCCGCCTGACTGGGAGCCTGAACGCGCATGGGCGCGGCAGCTCGACCTGACACTGATACCCAATCTCGGTCCGATGTCGGTCGCGATTCTGGACCAATGGCTTGCCGCCGGCGACGATGAAGATGATGACGGAAGCGAGCGCCCAAGCGAAACCGGCTGAACAAACTGAAGCATCCGACAAGAAAAAACGCGCCCCAGAGGGCGCGTAATCTTTGGCTTTTGCCTGTCGTTTTCTGAACTTTGTTTACTAACTAAACCCCCTACTTGGGTCAGTGCTACGCCGAAATTCTGACTTACTGTTAATAGAATTTTCAGAACTTCGGCGTAGGTCCCCCACTGACTGCCCGCTTGCTCCCACACACGCTTGAATGTTTTTTGTTTTGTTTTCATGCGTTAAACTTGCGACCACATGATGAGGTTATGTTTCAACCCGTTACGCAAGCGTGACTCAAAGGCGGTTTTTGAGCTTTTTTCCACAGAGTCACGTAATTAAAAGGAACTAGGCGCAATTAGAACGAGCAATTCGTTCGATTCAGAGCCGGAGCTTGCCCCACTGGGACGTTTCATTGAACTGCCAGTCAGCAAAATCAGCGGCCGGCTTTGTGAGCGCAACTGCGTCCGGGTTGTTCAGCAAGACATCGAGCAGCGACTGGGCATCCTGCCGCTTGATATTCCTGATGTACGGTTTCAGTCGCTCGGCTGCCTGGTCCACCTCAACCGAGACGGCATCGAAAACCCGCTGCCACGTACGTTCCTTGAAGAATACGCGATCAGCGCGAATACGAATCAGCTGGCGTTCCTCGGCGGTGATCGAGCCAGCGGCAAATGCCGCATCGAGGCTCGCATCGACAGTGACCATCGCCTCGCTAAAAGCAAGATAGCCAAACTCGGCGGGCGCATGGACCTGCGCAACCGCAGCATCGTCCTCCAACCCTCCGAAGGCATAGCGCTCGAATACTTCGCCGATACCGATCATGCCAAATGGATGGCACTCGGCGGCGCGCAAAGCGCCCATGCTGGCCGCGCCATAGACAGCGACGCCGCGTGACAAGGCGTAAAGTATCTCCTTGTGCCAAACTGCGGCGACGTCTTCAAACCGCCCGTCGACCAGTCCGATGGCGCGGAAGCCCTGATCTACTGCATGGGTGATATCACCGCATTTGGCGGGGCCGCGGCAGGTCAAATCATGTTCCGGCAGCACGCGATCTTCACCGCCTCGCACAGGGACAAATTCCGTTCCAGAAAGACTTGGGCCCGCAAACAGGATCTTCATCGCCCGCCCCTATTGCCGGAGCATGGCGTTGAGCGCACGCCCGCCAAACCGATGCTTGCGAATGCCGGCCGGACTCTCGAGTTCGTTGACCAAAACACGGCAGACCGACATGCCGTAATCCTCACCGCCCATCGGAACGACAACGACGCTTGCGATGCCTCGCCGGCGCAAGGGCTCAAGATAAGTTTCAAGGCTGGCGCGATTCTCTGGTTCTGGCTCGTCGAACCGCCAGTGATCCCTTGGCTCGGCATGGATATAGACACCGAGATCCGGCGCAAGGCGCTGCGCATATTCGGAGGGGTCGAAATCATCGCGCGCACCGGAAATATTGGTGATACGTGTCTGTGCCGCTTCGGTTATGGCTCGCATCGCTGCAACGCGCGGCGACAAATGGCAGCCGTAGCCAGCGGCAAGATCGAAATGCAGATAAGTACCATGCTGTGTCGCCGGGCTGATCGTCGCCATGAAGACCGGCAGGCCAATATCCGACGTCACATTGAACAGCCGCAGAACGAAATTTGCCGCGGCGATCCGCTCGGCCAGCCAGTCTATGCCGCTATCGCCGAATACAGCCGGATCGACGCAATGTGCCTGCACACCGGCGTCGCGTTGAAAGCGCCATAACTCGGTCGCATCGCGCTCGACACGCTCGCACAATCCGTGAATGACTGCTTCCAGCAGGCAATTGCCCGAGGCAAGGCCATCGGTCGACTGGCAATAATGCCAGGATTGCCGTGCCGAGGTGAAATCGAGTGAGACAAGTTCACGCGGTACAAAAACCGGCTGTTGTTTCAAAAGGTCGAAGCCTTCGAGCCAATAATCGTTTTCATCGGCTCCCGCCTCGTCCGCGCCGCGCATCAACAGCATACGCCCGTCAAATACATCGTGGCCGGCGTCGAGTAACTCGCGGCGGCTGGCGGCAAAGGAAGCGAGTGGGATATCTTCGGCAATGGCGATTTCGGCGGCTTCCATCACGGCGGAAGCGCGGGCATGGGCGGCGCTGATGCCTTTGCCCTGGCTGACGGCCAATGTGCGACTGTTAGGACGCACGGCCATCCACACGGGAATGCCGATCCGGTCAAGGCCGGTCACCTCGGCCATCCGGACGATGCCCAAACGGGGAAAGTGCGGCCGCAACCGGCTGACGGTTTCGTCCGCATCAATCAGTCTTGTCGACGACGGTTCTCCCGGGCGGAAAGCAGAACGAAGGTTCGCTTCGTCTGCCGCCAGCCGGTCAAGAACCGGAAGCTCGGCCAATGGTTTCATTGCCACTCCATCGGGCCGTAAAACACGCATTTATTGCAAACTATCCAAATGCTGGATAACGCGCTTGCAACAGTATTTAGTTTAGTGCCGCGGGACCAGCGGAATGCGCCCTTTCCGACGGATTGGTGCGGTACCCACTAGCCACAACCGGACCGGCAGAATGCGCCCGTTCAGATGGATTGCTGCGATACACGCTGTCCACAACCGGACCGGCGGAATGTGCACGCTCCGATGGATTGCTGCGATAGCCACTGAACAGAACCGGGCTGCTGGAGTGTGCACGATCGGATGTTTCATCCCGTGCCTTCATTGTTACAACGATATCTGCTTCTTTCGATGCAGGGCCAAAGAAATGCGCACGGTCCGACGGATCATTCCGCCTGCCCGCCGTCATCACCATACCGCTAGAATGAGCGCGATCAGCAGCGTCACTCCGGCTTGCATCGGCAGCAAAGATATTTCCGGGTCGATTGGCAATCGAATCAATGAATTCAGTGCCAGCCAGTCCCGATGAAGCAATTAAATCACGATCGAGAGGCTCGACCGTTTGAGTTTCCGAATCAACGAGCCAAAGCGCGTTCGTTTCTGGATCATTCATGATGTAAAACGTTGCCATGCGAATAACCTTTCTATGAAGGAGAGCCCACATGGCGAACGTATGACGATTCTATTTTAGATCAAGAAAAGAATTGTCTCATCTTGTTTTCCGCTCGTATTTTAGTTTGTTTTTATTTTTTGTCAGGTCCGTTAGAGTGCATTTTAGTATCAGCCGCCGACCGACTGTCCGTAGCAACAGCAATATTTATTCCCTTAACTACCGACACCCCATTTTTTCGCGCCTCTTTGACGTCCTTAAAAAAATCGGAACCCTGGAGATCGGCATCCGTCAGTTGTTCGACACTCTTACTCTGTACATCAACCAACCACAGTTCGTCTTTTCCGGCTTCGCCGACAATGAAATACTTCGCCATGCAGATGGGTCCTTTGATGAGATTGGAACTGAGAACTATTGGAATCCTGCTTCGCGCAGAGACGCCTCATATTTTTGACGTTGTTCGGGAATTCTGAGAGACATATTTTTGATCCAATCCCCGACTCGGAAATCTGGATTGTCTTCCAAAGATCGTTGTCTCCATTCACTCGCCTTTTCCCGCTCACCGAGCATGGCCCAACAGGCGGCCATGGGCCGGGCTGCAGCACGCGGGTTTTGCATACGCTGGATGAAGGCAATCGCTTCTTCATAACGATCAAGATCGTGAAGCGTCCCAGCACCGACCCAGTAATAATAGTCCGGAGCCAGAGGGTTGAGCGCTATCGCCTGTTCAATTTTTTCGAGCGAAAGATCAAGGTATCCGTAATGATTGAGCGCGTCCGCGTAGTCTGCAAGGAGATCGGCATGCTGCGGATTAATTGACTCGCCCTGGTCGAAATATTCCAGGCTATCGTCGAATTTGCCGAGATACATACTGATGGTGCCAAGTTCGCGCAACGGCCGCTCATCATCCGGATCGGCCGGTGCAGCATGCCTAGCGATTTGTTCGCCCTCAAGCAGGATGTCTTTGTCCTTCCGCGCCAATACCAACCACTCTCGCTGCATTGTTCGCGCGATACCGCTCAGTGCAGGCACAAAGTCAGGAGCCGCCGTTAAGGCGTTCTTGAACGATTGCCGCGCCTGACGGAGTTTGGCAACGTCGAGTTTTTCAAATTCTCTCTTGCCTACAAGGTACCAGTAGTAAGCGTTCGGATCCTGGTAAAGCTTGTTGTAGCGGTCGAGTTCGGACTTCTCGATGACCGATACGACGGAGAGGATGATGCGGATCGACAGCTGGCGGTATTGCTGCTCGGGCAGGACATAATCGAACTTCTGCTTTTCGGCCCAGACGATTTCCTGCGTAGCAACATCGACCAATTTCACCGACAGGAAGCAGAAACCGTCGCGGCGCACGATCTTGCTGTCGACGGCATAGTTGACGCCGAATTGCGCATTCAGCCCTTCGAAACTGTCGATGGGAGATTCGGTGACCACTCTCCTGGACGTATAGGGTGCGACAACCGAGAGCGTACGCAGTCGGCAAAGCCCGATGGTGATATCGTCTACCAGTGAGGCTGCAAGTTGCTCCATCGGATCCGCTGCATTGTGCGGCATATAAAGGACCATGACGCGCGGCAGGCCGGCCCTTTTGTTCTGCTCGAGCTGGGTCGTCGCCAGGATCGATTGCGGGGTCTGGATTTCGACGCCATTGGTAACGAGCGGAGGAGCCGGCTGCGGCAGGATGAGGGCTCGCGTTGTCGCTGGTGAAAGTTTGGGCAGCAGTTTCTGGTAAAGTTCGATGGTCTCTTCTTCCGGATCGACATCAAGGTCGTCACGGAGCTTCTTTGCGCATTCGCGGAATGTACGCTCGACCTTCGCGATCAAACCAAGTTGCGATGCGGTCTGCATCAACGTGCGATAGCCGACCTCCTGATAGGGATCGATCTCGATCAGCTTGCGGGCACATTGGCGCTTTTCATCAATGCTGACGCCAACAGGCTGGTTGACCATTTTCAACAGTGTCGCCGTCAGATCATCGCGCAGTTTGACGCGCTGAATATCCAGCCATTCGTCGAAATCGGAATTTTGTGGCTCATTCTGAGCAAGCACATCGCCGGTATAGAGATTGGCGAGACTGAGAACGGACTCGATATCGCCGAGCTGCGCATATTCAAGATAATCAAGCAGGTCGATGCTGAGCAGCTCGGCCTTCACCTGTGAAAGGTTCAGATAGACATAGGATGCATCGCCCTGGATAAGATTGAGGCCGTATTGCTCCTGAAACTTGCGGATGCGCGCCAGACTCTGGCGCAAATTCATGGAAGCGTGAGCCTGATCCGTGTCGGACCAGAATACCTGGGAAAGCTTGCCCCGTGAGACAGAATGATTGGGGTTCTCGAGAAGCAGATAAACGACGATACGCAAAAAGTTCGCGGGTATGCGGGGCACGAGTTGCCCACCCAGACTAACAGTTGCCTCTCCAAAAACCGTCAGCTTCATTCCGACCTAAACCCCGGATTTATATGTTTTTTTGAGTATGTAGCCCTGTCAACTTATTTGATGCGATTTTGTTGTGCCATCTAACTCTACTATAGCTTGAAGTAGTTCACTATAGGGGCCATTAGCACAAAGTCTAATAACTATGAATTAAGGCTTTCCCCAAGGCAAGCACAATTACCCGGCCGAAGGCCCGTTCCAAGGGGATTTTATGCCAATTCCGGGATTAGGCCTTGGCGTTGCCTTGGGCAGCCCCGACAGGACGGCCGCATCAATAATTAATCCGATTGAGTCACCCAAATACTACAATTCCAAATATTCGCGCAAATGTGCACAGGAGTTATCCCCTGGAGGGAAAGAGGACGGGAATATTAACTCTACAAGTTTGTTGTTGGAGCAGCCCACCCCCACAGGTCAGAACGCGCGTCTGATCTCGAATATCGCCTTGGCGATTGCGATATCGGCTTCCGAGCCCGCGCTTTCGGCTGTCGTTCTGACGAGATGCTCCGCAAGCTCTGACAGAGCGAGAGCGACCTCAAACCTGTCCCAACCGGCGTTCAGCGCATCATCTGCCAGCTCCTCGAATGCTGCTCTGAGAGCATCCTTGCATTCGAGCGTTCTGTTCGCTTGATCGTCGAACCTATGTGGCTGTGCTATCGTCATGCAAAGATTTTACAGCCGTTACCGGACCATACAAGAAGGCAATTCGAGGTAGGATTGACCTCTAAAGGCTTAAATCCGCCGAGCCGTCAGTGCACCGCTGTCGTGTCGAACGGTTTCATCCCATGAGGATTCATGCTGTTACGGTAGATTGCCGTTGCCTGGGTGCGGTTATGGGCGCGCAATTTGCGGATCAGATTGTGCACGTGAACCTTGACCGTGTGAATCGACAGAGTGAGCCGGTCAGCAATGATCTTGTTCTGCAGGCCTTCGGATAGAAGCTGCAATATTTCGTGCTCACGCAATGTAAGTGTCTTGACGGGCCAGGCGCGGCCAGCTGCTGCACGGTCCGGTTGGCTTTGACGCTGCGGCACGCTTACGGGAAGCACGCCAGCTGTTTTTTCCATCGAGCGTATGACATTGGAGGGATAATAATCGCCGCCATTCAGCAACAGCCAGACCACCGCCAGCCACACGTCGAGTTTCAAGTTGAAAGGCAAGAGACCCTGGATCGTCTTGCTGTCGAAGAGTCGGGTAAACTCCTGAATCGATGCGCTGTTCTCATCGATCATCAGCGTCACGGAAGCATTCGGGAAACGCATCTTGCAACGGGCGATGCAATCGACGACGTCCACCGCAAAATCGGCGTGGAGCAGGACGAGGCCTACATCGCCGTCTTGAGTATCCGGGTCACCGATGCTGTTGGCCAGGCTGACCCGGATATCCGGGAATGTCCTTTGGAGCGACTGCATCAAACCCTGGAACACAACTCCGGCTTCGGCATAAATGAAAATGCCGCTTCGGAATTTGGTCCCGCTCTCAACCGGGGATCCCTGCTGGATATGGTCAGTTCCCATACGCGCAACTGTCACACTCATGTTCACACCCTACGCTACCTGATTAAAGAAGTAGTCCCCTTGTACTTGTCTTATTGGAAAGAGATTTTTGAAAGGCCTACTTCAATTCTGTTCTATGCTGCAAATACTTGCGGATCAGCGAAGCTAATTAACCAAACGTGACGCGACCGTGACGCAGAGAGGTCACAGGACTGTCCAGAGCTCATTTTTAATCAGGATAAGCCTTTATACGCGTGATTCCATTAGTCCAAAGGGACATTGGCAAGAGACTGAGGCTCATCCATCAGGAGGAAGCGCTTCTCACTTCTCCTAAATGGTGCGTCTTCAGGGAGGGCGCTAATCTCCATGAAAAGCATTCCGTACAGCCGTGACGAGGTGAACACATCTCGCACAGGGGATGCATATCAACTGGGGGTGTGTCTTGTTTGTTTGGATCACCAATTGTCTAGCGGCCCTGGCAGTCAGCGCCTTGCTGATCGTCGTGCTGAAGAATGTCGCGCACGCATGGTCACTTGTGGACTATCCTGACAGGCGAAAGCTGCACGATGGCGTAGTGCCCCTGTGCGGCGGCATCGCTATTTTCGCGGCATTTGCGATGGTCATGCTCGTTCTCGGAAACGCAACTCTGCTTCCCTTGACCTTCTGGGCCGGCCTGCTGATCACAATGTTTGTCGGCATTGTGGATGACCGCAATGAACTCTCGGCGGTCAAGCGCCTTGCGGCGCAATTCGTTGCGGCAGTCATTCTGGTCAATCCCCTTTCGGGATCGACCATTGTGACCGGCATCGCACTTCCGCCTGCCCTTCTGAGCATTTCTTTCCCGCTCCTCACGGTCGTGGCCATTTTGTTCGTCGTAGGCCTTATCAACTCCTGGAACATGATCGATGGCATAGACGGACTGGCGGGCGGGAGTGCGGCCGTTGCGCTCTTCTGGCTCGCTGTGATTGCGGCCTGGAAAGGCGCTGGCGACCTGGTACTCCCTACAATCGTGCTTTTGGCTGCCGTCGGCGGCTTCCTTGTGTTCAACATGCGCAGCCCCTGGCTCTCGCGGGCCAAGATATTTCTCGGAGATGCGGGCAGTACGACACTTGGCGCGGTAATCGCCTATCTGGTGACCAGCCTTTCCACGCACTCGCACATCGCTTTCTCGGTGCTCCTGTGGATCGTTGCCGTACCAGTCATCGATACGCTCAGCCTTATCGTGCGGCGACTTTATGCGGGCCGCAGTCCGTTGGCGGCCGACCGGTCCCACCTGCACCACCTCCTGCTCGACAGATCGATCCCGCCGCGCACGACAACGAATATCATTCTTGCAGCATCGGCGCTCTGTGGTGCTATCGGCTGCTTCGGCATCATGATCGAGGCATCGAATTATCTCATGACCGTCGCCCTGCTGATACCGCTCGCTGTGCATTCCGGCTTTGTATTTGTGACGAGCGAGACCGGTACGGAATGGGTTCAGCAGTCCCATTCGGTGGCGGTTGCACAGCTGGCACCAATACCGCCAGCGCCCATGCGCGCGGAAATCATGAGCCACACGGCAACGCCGCAGAACGCCAACAACAACCCCGGCATGTTCTCGGACGCCGTTTAAGTCAGTCACAAGCGTGGAGTGATCCCTTGTCAATATCCGTTCTGATCATGACCCTGAATGAAGAAGACAGCTTGCCGGCTTGCCTGGCATCGTTGACCTGGTGCGACGATATCGTTGTCCTCGACTCCTACAGTACCGACCGCACCCTGGAAATCGCCAAGGCGGCCGGCGCACGCATCTTCCAGCACAAATACGAGACCGAAACGAAACAGCGTATGTATGGGCTGAAAGAGATCGAATTCAAGCACAAGTGGGTTTACATGCCCGACGCAGACGAGATCACTCCGGATGATCTGCGTGACGAAATGCTGGCTATTGCGGCCGATCCCGATAGGCCTGAAGCAATGTTCAGCGCGCGCTACAAGAACATGTTCATGGGGCGCTGGATCAAGCACAGCAGCCTTTATCCGACGTGGATTACACGACTATGCCGCCCGGAACGCATTCAGTATGAGCGTGAGTGCCACTCACGCCCCGTCGGAGACGGACCGACCGGACGTTTGAAGTCTCACTTCGTTCACTACAGTTTCAACAAGGGAATGACCGCCTGGTTCGACAAGCACAATCGCTATTCGGGATTTGAAGCGCGCGAATCGCTACAGATCCTGCGCAGCAAGAAAATTCCGTGGACCTCCTTCTTCAGCGCAACTCCGGAAGCCCGGCGGCGTGCACTCAAGGAGTTGTCCTACCGGGTACCGTTCCGCCCGGCGGCGCGGTTCGCCTATATGTATTTTCTCCGTGGCGGCTTCCTCGATGGCTGGCAAGGCTATCATTACTGCCGGCTGATCGCGTCCTATGAATATATGATTGTCATCAAGATGCGGGAATTGCAGCGGCGAGAACTCGGCCTTTCCGTATGACTTCTGCGCAAACTCAACCCGCAGCAACAATCCGGCCACGCTCAGCGCGCCTGCAGTCGCGGATGTGGCTGTTTGCAGGTCTGAGCCTTGCGGCAGCATGTCTTGGATCGGCCTTTCCGCTGGCTCTCCTTCTTGCCAACCCGCTGCTGACGATCCGGGATCCGATTGCCAAGGCTGACGTGATCGTCGTTCTTGGCGGCGATGGGCCCTCGCGCGCTGCCCGCGCCGCTGGTCTTTGGCTCATGGGTGTCGCGCCGAAGGTACTCGTCAGCGGAGACGGCGATTGTTACTGGATAAGGGAAGCGATGATCGACCGGGGGGTCGACAGAAAATCCATTACCGTCGAATGCCAATCGGGAACGACTTGGGAGAATGCGGTTTTCTCTTCGCCAATTCTCAAGCAGATGCATGCTCGAACCGCCGTTCTGGTAACGAGCTGGTATCATTCACGCCGCGCTATGGCGAGCTTCGAGATGGCGTCGCAAGATATCCACTGGATGTCTGTTCCAGTAGAGCCCCGCGAGCCACTACGAAAAATCGCCTTTGGTCCGGATGGAATTCAGATCCTGAAAGAATATCCAAAGACTGTCTGGTATTCTATTCGCCGGGTACTTGGCTTGGAGACAGACCGCGTCCCTGCTCCGTTCCCCTCGCGGGAGGCAAGAGCATGAATTGGCTGGTGACATGGCTGATGCTGGCTACAGTTCTCATGCTCCTCGCATGGGGAATGTTACGGCGCGAAAGGATCTATCAATTTCCTTTTCTGGTCGGCGTGATCACATTTGCCTTCATTCTTCCACAGATTCCGGGCTTGGCTGACGATCGGTTTCTTCCGGAAGGTGGATATGCCAAGACGATTGCCTTCACGATCGTCTGTCTTGCGATGTGCTGGTTAGGGTGGTCCTCCAATGCCAGGCCCTTCAGCTTCTTTCGTTGGGATTTCAGGGAAAAGCGCCTTCTGATGGCCTCGTTCTTCTTCTCCGTCACGGGAGCGTTTTTTTACTACAAGCTCAGCCGGCTACCGGGAGACGTGACGGTTGGGGTACAGATGAGTGGAGCTCCGGTTGCATACCTGTTTTTTGCAAGGTTCATGAACTATGGAATGGCGATTGCCGTTCTCTGCTTCGCCCGCCGCTATTCGTGGACTGCCGCTTTCATCATCGGCGTCGATCTGATCTTTTATTTCGACCGTATCGTCGTGACGGGCAAGCGGGCCGAAGCCGTGGAACTCGTCATGATGTTCGCCCTGGCGTTCTGGTTCTACAGGGGCTGGGTCGTACCTCGGACAATCATGTTGGGCGGCGTCCTTGCCGGTACGTTATTAATGAACAGCATGAGCGACTATCGCACCATAACGAGAGCGAACTCGTCGCCCGCGTGGCAGGACATTGCCCAGATAAACGTTGCCGCAAACTTCGATGATCTGTTGAAGAGTGGCGGTCCCGAAATGCGTAACGCCATTTGGCGCATCCATCACACGGAAGAAACCTTCGACTTCGACTATGGCAAGTTCCATTGGAACAGGCTCATCTTCAATTACGTACCAGCGCAGCTTGTAGGTTCGAAGATCAAAGAATCGCTCATGATGGAGATGCCCGCCGCGGCGCGTGACTACGATCCACTGACAGGCACGACCGAGACAGGGATGGCGGATGCGTTTCAATCGTTCTGGTATTTGGGCGCACTGAAATTTCTTCTTCTGGCCTATGTAATGAGCCGCTTGTGGGCCTCGGCAAAGAGCGGAGAAATGTCGGCGCAACTCGTCTACATCTTCTCCATCGTGCCTGCCATTCATGCCATATCACACCAGACGGACTGGGTTTTGACTGTTTGGGTGCACATGCTGATATTCCTGCTTCCAACATTGGCATGGTGCCGAAACCGCGCACCGGATATTCACCCATACTATTCTAGAATGGCTCATTCCCTTGCCTTTGGCGCATCCCGGTAGGAAAGTCATACTATGCGATCACGCTATAGCGATCCGACATTCGACAATACCGCACAGCCGCTGCCGCGCATGGGTGGGGCAACGTTTGCTTTTCGCTTCCGGCTCGTGAGGTTATTTTGGGCGGCCTGCTGGACATTGTTCGCAGCGTGGACGCCTTCGTTCTTCAGCCCCTGGCGGGGTTGGCTGCTCCGGCGTTTCGGAGCCCGCATTCACTCCACCGCAATCGTGCGCAGCAGCGTCAAGATATGGTGGCCGGGAAACCTGACAATGGGACGGCATTCGTCCATGGGACCTGGTGTCATCTGCTACAATGTCGCCGAAATCACGATCGATGACTTTGCCATCGTGTCACAACGCTCGCACCTGTGTACCGGCACGCACGATGTCAATGATCCGGCGTTTCCGTTGAAGAGCAGGCCAATTTCGATCGGCTCCAATGCCTGGGTTGCGGCCGAGGCGTTTGTCGGACCGGGTGTAACCATTGGCGAAGGAGCGGTACTCGGGGCCAGAGGCGTGGCCTTCGGCAAACTGGAGCCATGGACCATTTATGCAGGAAATCCGGCCAAGCCAATCAAAGAACGCAGCCGGGATGCGGCAATTCAATGATCCGCCGCGGCTACGAGCGTGTTCTGCCCCGGTAACATGGTGCGCTTGCCTCTTCCAACTGAATTATAGCCCTGGATAAGCACTTCAGCGATGCGCGGCCATGTGTAGTTCTCGCGAACAAGCCGCTGTCCGTTCTTTCCCATCGTCGATGCCATTGTGGGGTCATCAAGGACCTGTGCAAGCGCATGCGCAACATCCACCGGATCGAGACGAACGACTATGCCGGCATTGGCAGTTCCGACCTCAGGAAAGTGACATGCATCGCTGATCACGGAGGGCAGGCCGCATGCGAGAGCTTCGGTGATCGCGATACTAAAGCCCTCCTGGCGGCTCGGAAGGCAAAAACAGCCGGCATCGACCAGCGCGCGCAATTTGTCCCTGCCATAGATGGGCCCTGTCAAATGAACGCGATCCGAAAGGTTCAACTGATCGATCTGGGCCACGAAACTCTCTCGCGCACCGCCATCCGGTCCTGCAACCACGAGATCGGCGTCGGGATGCGACGCGGCGATCAGGCTGAAAGCCGTTCCGAGAATATCCAATCCCTTCTTGGTATGCAGCCGTGACAGAAACAGAATGATACGTGTTCCCTCACGCAGGGATAACCGCTCGCGAAAATACCCCTTCTGCGGGAGATCGGTGAACTCCTCGAGGAAAATGCCGTTTGGAACTGTGAGATTGGGCACTTTCAAATGAAGGGGCTCTAGGAGCCGGGCTTCGTCGGCATTGAGCGTCACCAGAAAGTCTGCCTGATCGAGCATCTTCCGGTACCCCAAAAACAGGGCAACGCGCTTCTTCAGCTGCTTTTGCTTCATGCTCCATGCGTCGAGCATGCCGTGCGGTTGGATGCAATATGGTATCTGCTTTTGTCTTGCGATACGTGCGGCGCTCCTGAGGACGGGCTCCCACACACCATGAATGTGAACGAAGGAGGCGCCCTGCAGCACCTCGCGCAACGCCTTGGCGCCATCGACGCACAGCAACTGCTCAATCCGGCCTGGATCGTCAAGCAGGTGCCACTGAATATGCGAGAACAGGGGCACATCGTGAGCAGATTGGAATGCACGCTGTCGAACGTCGGCGCCGCCATAGCTGACAATGTGGACATCATTGCCAAAGGCCGACTGGGCTGCTGCCAAGCGCACGCAACTACTTTGAGGGCCGCCTTGGGATGGGTCTATCGAGGAAATAACGTGTACTATCTTCATGCGACACGCCCCGTGGATGCATGTGGCTGCCCCGGAAGGATAGACAATGCCCCGAGCAACCGTTCACCGTATCGCTTCACGGTGAAATCCGCAGCGCGCTCGACAGCACTTGCGGACATCGCCGCGCGCATCCCCGCATTGTTCGCCAGGACAGAAACAGCCTTGGCTATCGCTTCACTGTCACGAATAGGAACTATGAAACCGTCAATTCCGTCCCGTACGATGCTTCCCGCGTTTTCAGTGCAAATCACCGGCAGACCGGCCGCGAGCGCTTCATAAATTGCGGTGGCTGATCCTTCGCATATGGAAGGAAGCAGAAAGACGTCTGCCCATGCATATTCGGCTGCCATGTTCCCGCGTGGTACGATCCCGCGCAGTTCGACGTTCTTGGAGAGTTGCGCCGTGATGGCTTCAGGAAGGTTGCTAGGGCCCGCCATTCGGAATGTTGCGGATTTTCCAACCAAACGCGCTGCTTCTGCGACATAGGGAGAGCCTTTGCGCAAGCCCACCTGCCCTACCGTCAGCACGCGCAACGGACCGCCAATCCGAATGACGTCCTGAGCCGGGAACTGCGGATCGACGCCATATGGGACGAGGACGCACCGTTCTGGCCTGCCACCGCGCGCTATGACGTTGCGAAGAACGAACTCGGAGGGGCATACAATGATGTCCGCAAGTTCCCACTCTGCTTTTTCGCGTGATGCAAAGATACTGGCGTGCTGATTGACCATGTGAGGGCCGGCCCAATCTGGAAAACTTTGTTGTTCTCTGGCGACCAGTTCCTCGACCACGTCTCGAGGCGCGATCATCTGTTCGACTGCAGTCCACATGCCCTGCTGTTTCGCGGCGGCCATCTGTTCCAACGCGTCTCCGGCAAATGCATAGAGACCGGCCGCACCATGAAAGCCGCTATCAGCGACAAGACGCGAGAACTCCGAACCTGCCCAGATGGCGTGGTTCGTCTCGTCGATTACATTCGTCAAACGAAGGCGGAGTATGGCGGAGCGAACACCAAAACCCGGAAAGGTTGAAATCAACTCGGGGTCCACACCCTTTGGCACACGACCGACAAGGCGCTTTACGGACGACGGAAGCATGCGCTTCGGCAATCCGTTCACAACACGCGGCCAGCCTTTCGTTGCGCAGATATCCGTATAAAAGTGAGCAAGCTGCCCTTCGGACGCGAAGATGCGCGGCACCGCGTAATGCATGCGCGCGCCCAACTGACTGACTACGACGGTGCCTGTCATTCTGCAGGCCCGTAAGCCGAGGATTCCGTCGTCAGTACCGTTTGCTGCTTGAAACGGAGCATTACCTCCGACCAGGCGCTGACGGCATTTTCACGCGAGTACATCGTGTCCAGAACACGTCTTGCTTTTTCCCCCATTTGCATGCGGCGCTCTGGAGCGTTTTTCATATCGACAATCAGGTCCGCGAGTTTCCCGCCTTCCCCGATTTCGACTGCCGCACCGCAATCTGCCGAGGCGACGACGCGCGCCACCTCGCCGTCACGATCCCCAATGAACAGCGTCGGCCGACCGGCGGCCAGAACTCCGTAGAACTTGCTTGGCACAATACAGTGCTCCAGTCGGGGAATAAGCGAGACGATATGTGCGTCGGCGGCGCTCAGGCTCTCGGCAATGTTCTCGGCGGGCTGGAGCGGTTTGAAAACGACATTCTTAAGTTCACGATTGCGAACGATTTCCTCCACGTGATCGCGCCGTTGGCCGCCGCCAATCAGCAAGAACTGGATTTCGTCATGATCCTTCAGGAGAACCGCTGCTTCAAGCAATGTCGAAAAGTCGTGGGCGCGGCCGAAATTGCCCGAATAGCCGATAACGAACTTGTCCTGCAGCCCCCAAAGGGTTCGCAAACCATTGGCTGCTGGTGCGACAGGATAAATCTCTTCACCATCAGACCAATGATGCATGACCGACACGTCGCTCAAGCCACGGTCGCTGAGGTAGGATGCCATCGCCGCTGTGGGACAGACGATCATCGCCGATTTGCGCATCGACCAATCGCGCATGGCTCTGCTGATGCTGCCCGACACGCTTTTGTTCGGGAGAACACCGAGTTCCATTGCGACTTCCGGAAAGAGATCCATGACCCAGTTGATCATCCGCGCGCGGCGCCAGCGGATTGGCAATGCGGTGGTCACAGAAAGCAAAGGAGGATCCGTACAGACAACGCAGACGTCGCCGCTCTTGAGGTTGAGCAGGCACCAGACGAATGCGGATATATGGAACGTTATATAGTCGATGATCCTGCCAAAGATGTTACTGCGGCCAAATCTGGTGGCCCAGAGGCGTTCGACCTTGAGGCCTGCAACCATTTCTTCGGCCGGCAGTGTGACATTGGAATGATCGTGAAGCGTTCGGCTGGCGATAGCAGTCACTTCAAAACCGCGCCGAGCCAGCGCGATCGCAAGTCCCGAGACCATACGGCTCGTTGCTGATTGATCAGGATAGAAATACCGGTTCGCGAAAACAATTTTCATATTGGATGCCTCAACCCAGGGCCGTCTGTCAGACACAGATTCTTGCTTTTGAGTGTGGCAGTTCCGGACCGGCACGAACAAGTTCAACAAAGGCACTACGGTTACGCGCGGTAGCCCGCCCAACCTACGCCTTACGGAGAAGTCCGGGCGGATTCTCGCTCCTTTTAGCGGCTCCGGCTTGCCCGATAAGCCTCGTATTCCCTCAGGTTGGGAGCCGGTCCTATCCCTATTGCCGAAGTGTTTCCCGATGGGCGGCATTTATAGTCAACGGGAGTGGCTGGGCTGGTTCGTCTCGTCGGAGAGACGCCGACAAGCGCGAACCAAAACCTGCACTGAATGAACGAGATCGGGAAACGACGAATGACCGCGAAAACCGCATTGATCATTGGCGTTACGGGACAGGACGGCGCGTACCTGAGCGAACTGCTGCTCAACAAGGGCTATATCGTCCATGGTCTCAAAAGACGATCGTCTTCCTTCAATACGGCTCGCATCGACCATCTGTATCAAGATCCGCACGACGACGATGTTCGCTTCCGGCTGCATTTCGGAGACCTGACCGATGCGACCAACCTTTGCCGCGTTGTGCAGGAAGTTCAGCCGGATGAAATTTACAATCTCGGCGCACAGAGCCACGTGCAGGTCAGTTTCGAAACGCCGGAATATACCGCCAATTCCGATGCCCTTGGCACGCTTCGCCTGCTTGAAGCCATGCGTATCATGAAAATCGAAAAGACCTGCCGTTTCTACCAGGCCTCGACATCAGAGCTATTCGGCAAGAGCGTCGAAGCCCCGCAAAGCGAAAAGACGCCGTTCTATCCGCGCAGTCCCTACGCTGCCGCGAAGCTTTACGCCTATTGGATCACCGTCAATTACCGCGAAGCCTACGGATTTCACGCATCGAATGGCATCCTCTTCAATCATGAAAGCCCAATGCGCGGCGAAACCTTCGTGACGCGAAAAATCACCCGCGCGGTCGCTGCCATCGAGCTCGGGTTCCAGGACAAGCTGCGGCTCGGCAATCTCGACGCAAAGCGCGACTGGGGTCACGCCAGGGACTACGTCGAGGGCATGTGGCGTATCGTGCAGCATGAAACTCCGGACGATTTTGTTCTTGCGACCGGCGAAACGCATACGGTTCGCGAGTTCGTCGAGAAGGCCTTCGGCAACGTGGGCAAGGAGATCGAATGGTCTGGGGCCGGCGTCGATGAGATCGGTTATGACCGGAAGTCCGGCAAAGAGCTGATCGAGATCGATCCCCGTTATTTTCGGCCGACTGAAGTGGAGCTGCTGCTTGGGAATCCCGAGAAAGCCCGCGAGGCGCTCGGCTGGAAACACACGATCTCATTCGAGGAGCTGGTCTCCGAAATGGTCGAATCCGACATGCGCAACATGATGCGCGAAGAAGGGCGAAATGATCTCTATGGTTGAGCAAGATAATCACTCCTTTGACCTCCGGCACAAGCGCGTATGGATAGCAGGGCATTCCGGTCTCGTGGGATCGGCGTTGACGCGGCGACTGCAGTCGGAGGGGTGCGAACTTCTGACGGTTTCGCATGATGACCTCGATCTGACGCGGCAATCGGAAACGGAAGAGTGGATGGCTGATGCACGTCCTGATGCCATCTTCATCGCAGCCGCAAGAGTTGGCGGCATCATCGCGAATTCTACGTATCCGGCAGATTTTCTTTACGACAATGCCATGATCGCCATGAACATCATGCGAACGGCGCACAGGCTTGGCGTTCAGAAACTGTTGTGGCTTGGATCAAGCTGCATCTTTCCGAAGTTTGCAGAGCAGCCGATTCGAGAAGCGTCCCTGCTGACCGGGGCGCTCGAACCGACCAACGAAGCCTATGCAGTTGCGAAGATTGCCGGCTTGAAGCTTGCCGAAGCCTATGCCCGCCAGTACGGCCGAAAGTTCATCACGGCGATGCCGACCAGTCTTTATGGCCCCAACGATAATTTCGACCCGCAGAACTCTCACGTGCTGCCCGCCCTCATCCGGAAGATGCATGAAGCCAAGATGTCGGCAAACCCCACGGTGGTTGTATGGGGTACGGGGACGCCAAAACGGGAATTTCTACATGTCGACGATCTGGCCGACGCGTGTGTCTTCGTGATGAAACACTACGCCGACGTGGAATTCATCAATATCGGCTCCGGCGAGGAGATCTCCATTCATGATGCGGCAGTCCTGATTGCACGGATCGTTGGTTACGAAGGCTCGATCGTTTTCGACACATCCAAACCTGACGGAACGCCACGAAAGCTGCTGGATCCGACACGGCTGCAGAATATGGGTTGGCAGCCAAGCATCGGGCTCGAGGCAGGATTGACCGACGTTTACCTGCGCTGGCAGCAATCCATGCTTGCTCCTTATGACGCGGCTCCGCTCACCTTGGCAGCCAAATAGGCTCAAGCCACAGCCCAACAAAGAAAACAGCCAGGCGAACCTGGCTGTTTTCTTTTGTACGAAGTCTCTCTACCCGTGCATCAACCCGGCGCGTTGATACTGTTTGCTGCCACGTCCTTCGGCACAGTCAGCTGTGCACGCAGAATGTCGCCGGCCCTGATCGGATCATGTTCTGTCAACTCGGATTCCTGATACTCGCCATTGACAATACGCGCGACCGAGAACGTCAGTTTCACCGTTTGATCTCGCGTTGTCGCACGCTGGGCAGTCGCACCGATCTCCGCCATTGTTTGCACAATGAAGGCCAAGCGCTTCTTGAGACGGATAATGTCGATCTCGATATCCCGCAACTGGTTCGCCGCCTCGTTTGCCCGCTGCTCATTAAGTGCAAGAAGCCGCTGTCCGATGGCGTTTTCATTTTGCCGGGCGCGGGCGAGGAATGAACCGAACTCGAGTGCATCGCGGCGCATCGCAGAGAGTTGCCGCTGGCTGTCACGCAACGTCGATTGAGCTGTGAGCCCCTGAGATACGAGTTTCTCCGATGATCCAACATTCTGCTCCAGGAGCGAAATTTCCTCGTTGCGCAGCTTCGTGCTCTTTTCCAGCGTATCGATTTCTTCGCGATAGTTTTGTTTCTGGTCCTGAAGCGCCTTGGCTTCGCTGCGCAGTGCAGACAGTCTGAGATCGTATATCCTGCGTTCGGATTCCACGACGTGCTGGCGTGCCTGCAGATCGTCGGTGACAATGTCCTTGTCCAGAACGTATTCGAAGGGCTTCTCGTCGAGTTCCGCCTGCAGTCGGGCACGCCTGACATCCTGGGCGAACAATTGCAGCGATGTATCGGAATAGTCCTGACGCGCACTTACCAGTTGCGTCCCGGCCGTATCCATCTTGTCTGCCGCGTCTTTCAGACCACCGCTCAACGCAAACAGCTCGAGTGCGATCATGCCCGGGCGGAATTCGTACTTGCCCGGCTTCTGGACGTCTCCGATGACGAAAACCGGTGCATATTCCTTCATCGCAACGGAGACGGAAAGACCGGGAATGTGCTGGAGCAGCCCTGTGCTGATCGTATTGCTGATCTCGGTCATGGTGCGGTTTGCAACGGGAACATTGCCCAAAATGGGATATCCTATCGTCCCCTCGACGCTGACGGGAAACGTTCCGGACAGACCTGCGTCGCCATATACCGTAACCAGGAGAACGTCGCCGGATACTACCTTATAAGGCTCTTCCTCTGCCGCCCAACCAGACGACATCATCGGCGACAACAGGATCAACGACGACAGCGCACACGCGGTTAGCAGCCTGTTGGCGCGGAGTACCAGTGGCGGGCGCTTGTTCTTTTGTTCGTTCAACATTGTGAACCTCATACCTTTGCAGTGGTAGTCGGGCGGGCTTTCGTATAGCCGGCGATTTTCTTGACGACCTGCCCCGAGACAAGATGGGTCGAGGCAAGCGGCGCCCTCAACGAAACCGGGCGGCTGTGATGATCGCTATTGAGAACTATGCCACTGACCTTTCGCCCGTCTGCACGTAATCTGGTTATTGCCGTGATCACGTCCTCCATCTTGGCGGTATCACGACGCACGACCAGAACCGTGGTGTCCGCCAGCGATGCAGCGCGTATCGCATCTGCGCTGTTTGAGAGAGCCGGTGTGTCGATAAGGACGATATCGTACTGCCGCTTGAGCTGGGCGATCAGCTTGCCAAACTGCTCATGGCCAAGAAGGAATTCCGCCGGCACCTGGCAGGTTTGCGTCGCCACGAAATCGATAGACGATTCCGGGTCGTGCTGGACGGCTGCTTCGAGCGTGTGCCGCCCACGAATTACCTCTTCGAGATAAGGACCGAACTGATCGCCGAACTCATGCGCGACCATCGGGTTTCTGAAGTTGGCATCAACCACGATCGTCCTGATCCCTGTGGCAGAAAGCGATCTGGCAAGTCCAGCGACGACCAGGGTCTTTCCCTCCTGATCCCCGGCCGATGTTATCGCAATTGCGCGTGCGGCCTTGGTTGATGCCGACAGCAACAATTGTGCCTGGAGATCCGCAATTGCGCGGCCAAAGCCTGAATTGCCGTCCGTAACCATGCGTGCTGCTTCTTTTCTCTCGCGGACCGACAATTGCGGTATGCGCCCGATGATCGGCAACCGTGCTGCTGCTTCCAGAGCAGTACTCGAGCGGATGGACTTGTCCCGCATCTCTCTGAAGAAAGCTGCTGCCATGCCGAGGCAAACGCCACTAATTCCGCCCAATGCAAGCCATGATGGCAGGTGCGGGCTGACCTTTGACATTGCCGGGACGGCTTGCGAAATCATCCGTGCTTCGGCGGTGGCGATGCCATCCTGCTCGATGGTCTGCTTGTAGCGTGTCAAATAGCTCTCGTAGATCGCACGGTTCGCCGCGGCTTCACGATCGAGCTGGTCAGCCTGAACACTTGCCTTGTTGGCCGTCGACATGCTGTCCTGCAGTTCTTTCAGATTTGCCTCAACCGACGCCTGCTGAAGATGCGTGACATTGATCTCGTTCCTGAGGCTATCGAGAATTTGCTGAACTTCGACGCCGATCTGGGTCTTGAGCGATTCGAGCTGGGAAGTCAGTTGCGGCAACTGCACGCTCTGGGTGGCGCCGCTTTCCCTGATCTGCTGTATCTGTCTTTCGATACGGGATTGTTCAGTCCGCAACGCCAGGATGGCAGGTGAACTCAGGATTTCAGACAGGGCAACGCCCGAATTGTTCTTGGACGCCTCGATCGCCGTCGACAGCCGGGCTTCGGCACCTGCAAGCTTGCCGCGCAAGGTGGCAAGTTCAGCATTGAGCGCTGCTATCTGCTGAGACTGGAGCGTCATGCCGTTTGCCTTCACCAGTCCGGATTTCTCACGGAAATCGGCCGCGGCGCGCTCCGATTGCTCGAGCGTAGCGCGAAGACTGGTGAGCTTGCCGCCCAACCATTCGCTGACCCGGCGTGTAGCCGATGTCTGCAAGTCGATCTGATAGTTGAGATAGGCCTCACCGAAGGCATTGGCGACAGCGGCCGAATATTCAGGATTGTTGGCCTGGTAGCTGATATAAATAGTATAGGACCGGCCGTCGTTGACAACGTCGAGGTTGGACAGAAGGCGGTCGATTCGCATCCGATCCGACGGGGCCGATGCATCGCTGGCAACGGCCACCCTTTGTTCGGGGGGTATCATATTGCCGCTTGGGTCAAATCCTTGACCATCAAGATCCGCCAGCACCTTCTCGGCCATGGACCGTGAACTGATGATGTCCAGCTCTGTTCGTAAAACAGGGCTTTCCTGCGGGAGTGGCGACACTACCGATTCATTGGGAAGTGCCTGCAACTTGCGAACGTCAAGCGCGAGGATCGCTTCAGAACTGTACTTGGCCGGCTTTGCCATGTAACCCAATATCGCCAAGCCGATGCACAGGGCGATGGCCGACAGAACTGTAGGCCACCTGTTCATCAGAAGCGCAAGGATGCGCGATAGCGGCATCCCGCCCTCGGAAGGCAAAACTTCAGAAACGATCATGATTAGTACCTCTGAAAATCAGATATCGAGTGGCCGACCTTTGTCCGGTCAGAATCTGGATTCATGCGGAATCATGTCGCTGATCTTGTATGCAACCTCGGTCCGGTTCGTGGCACCCAGCTTTTTCATGATGTTGCGGATGTGAACTTTCACCGTGCTTTCGCAAAGGTTCAGTTCGTAGGCGATGATCTTGTTTGCCTTGCCGCGCCGAAGACCTTCAGCAACTGCGGACTGTCGTGCGGTAAAGGATGTCGTGATGTGACGGAACTCGTCGCTTCGACCACCAAGCAGCTTGCGCAGGCTCAACACACTACTTGCTGGGACAAACTTCCCACCGGCGATCGCGAGCTCAATAGCCTGCATGCAAATCTCGATACCAACGGTGGTCGGTATATATCCGCGTACGCCAAGCTCAAGAGCCTTCAAAATGAATGTTAGATCATCATTGTCGGCGACGACGACAACGGCCGCAGTTTGAAACGTTGCAACGAGCTCACTAATCTCGGCAGTAAGATTGGCGTCATCCAGCGTTCGATTGCCCGTGTTTATCAACACCGCGCGCAGATTTGATATTTCTTTTTTAGATGCCTGCCATTCTTCCAAACTGCCGAACGTAAATACTTTGAGGCCTATATGATGATTGATCAAGGCCTGTGCCAGGCATTCGCGTTCGAGAGCGCGCTTGTCTACAATCGCCAAGTAGTCATCAGGACTATATTTTTGGAATTGACGATTGTCGTTATACCTATCGGACGATTGCTGATTGTTATTTACGATGATCTCACGATCAGTTGGTTCTAATTCGCTTTTGCCCAAGCGGGATGGATGAGTATTCTCCATTTTATTACCCCAATTTTTATCTTTTGTTGCGAGTTGATCTATTGAACGCGCATAAACACGTCCAGCCGCACTTCTTTTTCACGATTATTAATTTACGCTCTTTATTTGTTAGTGTCTTTAATCCTCTTATAATTCCTTCGATGGCGAAAAAATCCGCGGCCTAGCCAGCTATAGCCCACCTCCATAAGCTGGATTAATTCGTGGCAGGCGCTTATTAGTACATTCTCCGCAATTTCGATGCTCAACTAAGCACATAAGAAAAAGTTTATACTTTAGAATATTGCAAAACTGCGCTTTTGCCCGTCAGCCGAGCAGCGATTCGCTGCCTTTTTCGTGGGTGATTCGGGTGGATTCGGAGACGTTGCGCGTAATCTCAGCCGGCGTGGCCGATACGGCCTGCATCAACCTATCGACAATGACAGCTTCCGGTTGGTGAAGGCTTCAGCAAAACGCTCTTCCGCACGGCATTCCATGCCGCGGAGCCGGGCTAAGCCCGTGAATGTCAGTTCGTCAAACCAGTCCTTGGAACGCTGCGTGCCAAAATGCTCGAGAAGAAGTTGTGTTTTCCGGTCCATGATGCGAGCTGTGAGCGGCATATAGGTATTGTGCTGCGCCAGGTCGCCATCCCATTTGGGAATCTCGTATTCCAATACAAGATGATCGCGAAAGACGTTGGTGGTAAGACGATTGACTTCCCGGTGATCCTGATGCGCATCATCACGCGCGTGGGTAAAGATCACGTCCGGAGAGATCCGGTCGCGCACGCTATTGAGCCAATGCTTGATGGTGCGGGATTGATCGGGGAAGTAACTGTCTTCAAAGTTGGCAAGTTCCACCCTGCGTGATGCTGCGCCTTCAAGGAAGGCCAGGGCGGACGCGTTCGCTTCGCTTGCACGGGCGCCGGACGCGCTCAGCACGCACCAATGAACATCAAGCAGCACGCCATCCTCGATGAGTCGCAGGATTGTTCCCCCCGCTCCGATTTCGATGTCGTCCGAATGAGCTCCCAGACAGAGAACGGAAAGGCGCTCTCCGCGCCTTGCCAGAGGCAATTGCCTCATAGCGATTTTACCAGGCGGATGTTCGAGCCGTCCTTCAACGCTCCATGGGCTGTCCAAGGCATTTCCCCGCGTTCAACCATCTCCTGCAGCGCTTGCCAGTCGCGCAGAGTGTCCATTGAACGCCAGAATCCTTCGTGCTTGTAGGCCATCAGCATATCGTCTTTTATCAATCGGCTGAAGGGTTCGAGTACGAGTTCCTCGGACTCGCGCATATAGTCGAATATCTCGCCGCGGAAGAGGAAGTAGCCGCCATTTATCCAGATGTCGGACCGGTCAGAGGAGCGAAACTCACGAACGCGTCCGTCTTCAGCGATATCCGCCAGATGATAGGTGAGCGGCGGCCGTACGGCGAGGAAGCAGGCGATTTTTCCGCTGGCTTCGAACTTCTCGATCATATCGTCGAGGTCCACATTGCTGAGGCCGTCGCTATAATTGGCGAGGAAGATTTTCTCGTTTTTCACCTGGTCGCGTACCGCCCAGAGGCGCTCGCCGATATTGCGCCAAATACCTGTGTCGATCAGCGAAATCCGCCAATCCTTCTGCGATTCCCCGAGCACCTCAACATTGCCATCGCCCGTGACCACGCAGTCGGAGAATGTCTGCGGCCGGCAATTAAGGAAGAAGTCCTTGACGACATTGGCCTTGTAACCAAGGCAGAGGATGAAATCATCGTGCCCGTAATCGGCATAGTACTGCATGACATGCCGCAGTATGGGCTGGGATCCCAGCGGGATCATCGGTTTAGGAACGTTCTCCGAATATTCCCGGATGCGAGTGCCCATGCCGCCACAGAACAGAACTACTTTCATGGCTTGAGCTCCTTTGGGTCGATGACCGCTACACCTGGAATGGGGACAATGAACTTGGCGCCCCATTCCTGCACATGCCGCATCTGCGCAACGATTTCGTCCTTGAGATTCCAAGGCAGGATGAGGATGTAGTCGGGTCTCTTCAGATCAATCGCTTCAACCGGTTCGATCGGTATATGCATGCCCGGCGTATAGCGGCCGTGCTTGTAGGGATTCCTGTCCACCGTGAAATCAAGGAAATCTGTTCCGATCCCGCAGTAGTTGAGCATTGTGTTGCCCTTGCCGGGCGCGCCGTATCCGCAAATAGTCTTCCCCGCCTCTTTTGCAGCGATCAGGAAGGACAGGAGCTCGCGCTTCACCTTGCGGGCGTTCTCGACAAACGAAGTATATACCTCGATCCGGTCGAGACCCGAGTTGATCTCGTTGTTCAATACACGCTCGACGCTGGACTGGGTTGGACGCTCGCTCTCCAGATGCGCGAGGTGCACGCGCAACGAACCGCCATGCGTCACCAATTCCTCTACATCGATGATCTTCAATCCGTGCCGCTCAGCCATAAGCTGGATCGTGAGGAGCGAGAAATAGGAGAAGTGCTCGTGATAGATCGTATCGAACTGGTTTTCCGCGATCAGTTTCTCGATATGAGGAAATTCCAGCGTGATAACGCCTTCAGGCTTAAGAAGAATTTTCATGCCGGCAACGAAATCATTGAGATCCGGCACCTGGGCAAGCACATTGTTACCGGCGATCAGATCTGCCCTCAGACCTTCTCCGACCAGCTCCCGCGCATATCTTTCGCCGAAGAATTCCACGCGAGTCGGGATGCCCTTCTCAACCGCTACCTTGGCGACATTGGCTGCCGGCTCCACGCCGAGCACGGGAATATTCAATGGAAGAAAGTGCTGAAGCAAGTAACCGTCATTGCTGGCGAGTTCGACGACAAGGCTGTCACGGCCAAGATTCAGCTGCTCGGCCATCTGATGACAATATCTCTTCGCATGCGCGACCCAGCTCGTGGAATAGGAAGAGAAATAGGCATATTCTTCGAAGATAGCTTGCGGGCTGACATACTCGTTCAACTGTACAAGCAGACATTCCTCGCACACGAAAACGTGGAGCGGGTAGTAGGGCTCCATAGTGTCGAGCAACTCACGCGGAACGAAGCTCTCGCAAGGAGGCTGCATTCCAAGGTCGATGAAGGTGTGTTTCAAACCGGTTCCGCACAGGCGGCAGGAGTGCACCTTATCGCCTGGGCGTTCTGCCAACAAAACAGCATTGGTTTGAATGTTCATGCCTTCGCTCCTGATCATCACGTGTCATCACCTGCCGCGCAGAATTTCGGCAAGCGGCGCCCTCATGACCAAAGTTACGGCGTCCGGCACGCACGGGCGATATGACAATGCGATCAGTGGGCTCATCCGAACGGTGGATCGTCCCCTTACAGCACGTCCCTCAAACGGAGTGCGGCTTTCGCTGCCGGACGGGCTGCCTGCCTAGAGAACGTCGACAACGTTGCCTGCTCCCACAGCGACGCTACCTCTTATTGTGAGTTTCGCGCCCGGGCAGAGTTTGACAAAATCGAATCTTCAAAGCTGGATCGAGCGAAGGCGGTTGGAATGCGATTTACCGAGACGAAACTGAATGGCGCATGGCTGGTCGAAGTCCTTCCGATCTCCGACGACCGTGGATCGTTCGCCCGAACATTCTGCCTCAATGAGTTCAAGGAACACGGCCTTGAAACAAGGTTCGTGCAGCACAGCATGTCGCATTCCGTCAGGAAACACACGCTGAGGGGAATGCATTTTCAAGTAGCGCCACATGAGGAGGTAAAAGTCGTTTCCTGCATCCGCGGCGCCATAATGGACGTGATCGTCGACTTGCGGCCCCATTCCCCTACGTGCCGGCACTGGGCAGCCTATGAACTTTCTGAGAGCAATGGCCGCCAACTTTACATCCCCAAGGGCTTTGCCCACGGGTTCCAGACTTTGCGCGACGACGCAACGGTTTCCTATTTGATATCGGAGTTCTACCACCCGCAAGCATCAACGGGCGTCAGGTGGGACGATCCTGCTTTCGGGATAGAGTGGCCGGCACTGCCGAGTGTCCTCTCAGACAAGGATCAGGTATGGCCACTGATGGATGTCTCACCCGCCTGAGGGGGCTGCTCACTGATGTCGGCGAGCAGGCCATTGGCCAGAAGCAGTTGCGCGGCGCGAGCGATATCACGGAAGGACATGCCTGAACGTCGAGTGATATCCAGCAGCGTATGATTGCCATCCGCCAAGTTGAGCACCCATAAATATCCCATCGCGGTTTCACCTGCAGATTTATCGCCGCCCAAGGCCGAATAAAGGCCGCGCCTCCCGAGCTGGGGCTCGCCTTTCGGAAAGAGGTTAAGGGGCGTCCAGTTCATCTCCAGTATATCGATGGCTTCCATGATCATCCGATAGGATGAAGCCAGATGTTCCGGCGAGATAAAATCCAGATTGTCGGCCGAGGTGTGATATTCGGGAAACGTTCCGAAGGCGCTTCGCTGGAAGAGCCCCACCGGAAGGTTGAATCCGGGCGAACAATATTGGCGCTCGTCGTAACCGTAGGGACTGAACTCGCTGATTGTTCCATGCCTTTCGTCCACGCTCAACACGTATTCCATCACCTGATCTATAACGGAGTTGCCCCGACGGCTTCGCTTGTAATTGGGTCCGCCGCCGTCGCCAACACAGGAAACGATCAAGCCGTGGTCAATACTGGAGACCTTGTGCTCATTGCCCGCAAGCCATGTGAGCGCACCGATCGTTCCAGGCGCAAAAAGAAAGCGGTAATTGTACCGTGTTTTGCGCGTGCGCAACGCTTTGGCGAGACAAGCCAGCAATGCGAGCCCCGAACAATTGTCATTGGCTAACGAGGGATGGCAGATGTGAGCCGAAAGTAGAACATCCCTGTCCGTGTGACCCTTATGCACGTATTCGCCATAGCTAAGGTGCCCATCCCGCTTTTCGGAATCGATGTAGACCTCATAGTTCCCGTCTTCGAGCTGCGCAAAATCATCATGGGCCATGCAGAAGCCCCACTGCTCGTTATAGTATGAAGTTCTATAGGGAATAAGGCTGGGTTGTTCGGGCAGGGTGTGGATATGCGATTTCAGTTCGCCGAGCGGCATCGTCTTCTGCACGGGAATACTATAGCCCAAAACGTGAAGGTTATTCTCGGCTAGATCTAGCACCTTCTCGCCTGACGGATTCTTGATGTACGCGTCGCGTATGTTCCATTCCTGTGGCACCGTCCAATCGAGTACCGGTGTACCGGTTGGAACCTCGTATTGGGTCAGATCGATCTGCTGGCCAAGGATTTGCAGCGTTTCACGCACGCCATCCCCGGTTATGCTACGGCAGATCGGAAAGAGCCTGGCGGCGAGAGCGTAAATGCGGATTCCCACATCTACCTCGGCGTCGCCCGTCGACCTGATTGTATCGAACGATACCATAAAGCTGTTCATGGCCGACTCAAAGCCGTCATATGACAGCATCGGCCAAAGCCGGATGCCGCGACGACGATGGGACACGGCGCAGGCTCTGATTGAGAGTACCCTCGTCCAGAGACTTCCGGATATGGCTGATCCGCTGATATCGCGGACCCTCGAACTCCTGAAGGGTCAAACCTGCACTCATGTAAGCCGCGTGCAACTGCTCCGCGCCGGCTTTGGCATCCCACACGGGCTTGAATGCCGGAAGTATTCTTGCGATCTTTTCGAAGCTTACCCGATAGGAACGTGTGTCGGGGCCTGCATCATCAGCGAATTCCAGACGGCAGCCCGGTACGACCTGCGCCACGATCTCTGCAATTTCCCTTATCCGGTAATTATGCGCCGACTGGCCGACGTTGAATGCCTCATTATGGACCTTTTCCTTCGGAGCTTCCATGGCGGCAAGAAATGCCCGGGAAATATCCTCGATGTGGACGATTGGGCGCCAGGGCGAGCCATCTGACTTCAGCAGGATCACACCCTCAGTGACGGCCCACGCGACCAGATTGTTCAGAACGAGATCGAAACGCAACATAGGCGACAGACCGTACGCTGTCGCTGGCCTCAGATATGTGGGCGTGAAGTTGTCGTCGGCGAGTTTCGCGATATCTTTTTCAGCGAGGACTTTCGAGGAGCCATAGGCCGTCACCGGATTTAGCTGGCCGGTTTCGTCGATCATTCCCTCGCCGGACTTGCCGTAATTGCTGCAGGACGATGCAAAGAGAAAGCGTGATACGCCGGCTTTTTTTGCTGTTTCGGCGAATTTCACACTGCCGCGATGATTGATTTCGTACGTGATATCGGGGTTGAGATTACTCAGCGGATCATTCGACAATGCGGCGAGATGGATGACTGCGTCAAAGCCCTTGAGATCACTCACGGTCACGTCTCGCACGTCCTTGCACAGCGCCGGCACATCGGCAATGGAACCGCCGGGCGCGTAGGAGCAACTGCGATAAAGCTCGGCGTCGTAACCGTGAACCTCATGGCCCGCTTTCATCAGAAAAGGCGCCATCACTGTTCCGATATAACCGCGGTGTCCTGTAACAAGCACTTTCATTCTGTACGTCCTTCCGGGATAGCTGTTTTTCTCCTGGAAGGTACTGAGGAGGAGGCTGAACCGCGAGAGAGGAGTTCGGAGGAACGTATGCCGTCAGAACTACACTTTCGGCAAATGCGCTACGCCTTTTGCTGGACCTAGCCTCTCTTCGTCAGAACCAGCACCCAATCCTCGAAGCCTCCGGAGTTGGCGGATCGAGGCACTTCGAAGGTCACAATCCCCTGCTGTCCGATGGCTCCAGCCTCAGGTTCGTCCATATAATTACCGGAAGCCGGATCGTACCAGCGTGCAAGCCCGACGGATTTGGTTAACGCATTTGTGTCGATGGCGACAGACCTTTGTCCGGACAAATAGAGCACAGCCAAGGTGCCCTCCCTCGTCAGCGCGCCCAAGGCGTTACCCTTGGACGATTGTCCTCGTTTTGCCAGAAGTCGGCCGCGTTCGGGCTCAAGTTCCCACCAGGGAAGTGGGTCGAAAAGGCGCTTTAGATGGGTGATGCTCTGCGAGCCGCGGCTTGCCAATGCATCCTCCCACGTCCCTGCCACGTCATAAAGGCCAGGCCCCGCGAAATGCCAAAGTGGGTTGTTGCCGAATATCTGGCCGCAAGCGCCTGACAGAATTGTGCCATACGCGTTCAGGCGAAGCGATTGCTCATCCGATCCTCGCTCGTTCTCGTAAGGACCCTCGATAAAGAAGAATGGAATCTCCGGTCCCGTGCTCGCACGCTGGAGCGCGCGATCGATGATATCGTCATAAGCATAGAGCGTGTCGAGCTTGAACCAAGGCACCCCCGCCCATTCCATACTGCCGAGCGTATCCGGTCCACGGTGAACAGTCTGGAGAGCTGACGGATCGATGTCCGATATGCCGCGCGCAAGCTCATCCACCAAACTCTTGTCGGGCGTATCATAGTCGCCGCCTTGGACCCAGACGATATTCGGGTATTTGCGAAATCTCTCGCCAAGATAGCGCCCGTAGGTTCGCATCGCTTCGGGTCCCGCCGCCTGGACTTCCCGAAACCAGCCTTCTGGCCCTCCACCGGAGCCTAGATAGGATGGAACAAGCAGAACGAGGAAACCGCGTTCCCTCGCTCGATTGAGAATCCAGTCCGCATCGTTGAAGTAGCTTTCATTCGGCTTGGTGAAATCTCCTTCCACCATAAAAGGCGCTCGCTTGTAAAAATTGCGCGGCGCGTTGCGGCTGAACCGATGTTCGATAAGCGAAACAAGAATGGTGTTGAAGCCCCGGCGCTGCCGATCAGCGAGATACTTGTCAGCGTCCTCGCGGGAAAGATCTCCGATCAGCGACCATGCAGCCTCGCCCGTGATCAGGAACGGTTTGCCAGTCGCATCTTCAAGATAGCGGCGATTTTCCGCAACCCGAAGGGGAAACTTGGTCCCCTCAGCGTGAACGCTCAAAGGCATCAGGATCAGCATCACCAGGAGCAGATAGCGCCAGCACCGCGAAACCACATCAATCATACGTTGCCAGTTCCCGTTCACGTACAGGCGCCGGGCTCTTGTTGAAGCGGCGGAACACAACGTCGGACGGGCGGCCTACGAGGTAGTTTTCAACACCGTTTTCGAGTGCCTGTTTGTAAACCCCGAGCGAACCGTCAACTGCCTCGATCGTGCGCGCGACGTCCTCATCGCTATGCGTGTAGCTGACCACGAGCGAAGGCATAAGCACGCCGCGCTTTATGGTTTCCTGCAGGAATAGTGTTCGGAATGCCTGAGACTGCGATTTGTTCTGGTCGCGTGTAGCATAGGTCAGGCAGCAGGATCGGCCAGTGACCTGGAAGAATTCCGCGAGGCCGAGACGAGATACCACCTGTTCTATACCGGCTCTCAGGGCTTCACCCTGACGGTACAGATGGTCGATGACAGGCTCGTCCTGGTAAATGCGCATCGTCGCGATGGATGCCGCCATTGCATGCGTTTCCGCGCCATGAGTCGTGGAAAGCAAGAACACACGCGGGCTGCCCGTCTGTTCAAGACCACCAAGTTTCATATACTCGCGTTTGCCGGCAAGCGCCGAAATCGAGAAGCCGTTGCCCAGTGCTTTGCCAAAGCAGGAAAAATCGGGCTGGATATCATATAGTTGTTGAGCGCCGCCGGCGTGCCAGCGAAAACCCGTGATCATTTCATCGAGAATGACCAGCGCGCCATTTTTGTGGCAAATATCCCGCACCGCATGGAGGAAGTTATTCTTTGGATCGTCACCACGTGACGGTTCGAGAATAAGTGCGGCTATTTTTCCCGGGTACCGGTTAAAGAGAAGGCGCACGCTTTCAAGATCGTCATACCGAAAGTCGACCGTAAGGTTCCGCACGGCAGCCGGAATGCCTGCGTTCATCTCGGTGTCACCGATAAACCAGTCATCCGTGGAAAAGAATGGATGATCGGCGCACCGTGCGATGATGTCCCTCCCGGTCACCGCCCTCGCGAGCCGTACCGCGCCGGATGTCGCATCCGATCCATCCTTGCAGAACTTGACCATTTCTGCGCCGGGAATAGTCGCAAGGAAGGTTTCCGCACATTCTACTTCGATGCTGGCCGGCCGCGTAAAATTGCAGCCGAGCTGGAGTTGTCGCGTCGCTGCCTCAAGAACAGGCCCATAGGCGTGACCGAGGCCTACGGACCGGTTGCCCATGCCGTATTCGATGTATTCGTTGCCATCGACATCCCAGACATGACTTCCCAGGCCCCGCGCAATGAAACCTGGCGAGAGGACGGGATATTGGTCGTCTCCCTTTGCGTAGGTATGGGCGCCGCCTGGTATGAGACGATGCGCCAGCGGACGTAGCCGGTTTGATTTTTCAAAGTTGCCGATCGGTGCGGCCATGTGACAAACCTCAGTTTTCGAATTCATTGCCTCAGCGTGTCGAACGCGCTTCAAACTTTGTTCCAGAATAGAGCGCTCTGTCGGTGAACTCACTTCGGCAATTCAGTCACCGGCAGCCCCAAAAGAAGTACTGCTTCAGATTCTTTCCCGCATCACCCGGAGCCAGTTCTTGATCGGCTTTGGAATGAACGTCCGCAATGCGGGCCGAAGGCCTTTCGGCAAAGACCATTCCTCGATATCGAGAGGCGGCGCTATTTCGAAGCGCCCTTCGCTGACCTGCTCAATCACATCAAAGTAGCGCCGCGCCATGGAGTCGATGGTGAATACCTGTTCTGCCTTCTGCCGGGCGGCCAGCGAAAGTGAGCTTGCAGTCTCTGGATTGGTGGCGATCTTTGTAATAATACGCGCTGCTTCCGCCGTGTTGCCGATCGGAAAGAGATAACCATCCACTCCATCGTCGACGATCATACTGGTCACACCGCGAATGCGTGAGACCACGGGTATGCACCCGGCAGCCATCGCCTCGGTCAACGTCAGGCCGAAGCCCTCGAACCGTGATGGCATGACCATGACGTCATGCTCGAAAAGGAGCTTCTGTACCTTACTCGGATGCACTGCACCCAGAAATGTGACGCGTCCGGAATGACGCGCCAGCTTCAATTTCAGAGCCTTGAGGTCCGGCCCGTCGCCGGCAACGGTCAGGTGAATCGACGGGTCGAGCTTGTCCAATATTTCAGGAAGCCAGAATACTCCTTTGGAAGCATCTTCGACGCGTCCAAGGAAGATGGCGCGGAGCGGCTCGGTGGTCCTCGCCTTTCGCTCGATCGTTCTTGAAGACCGGGTCTCGGCCGCATGGGGAATGGAAAATGTCCGTTTGGTTGGGAAGCCCATCGCCTGGATCAAATCGTCCCTGATGCGATCCGAAACCCCTACGGCCGCGTGAACATGGTCGCGAACGGACAAAGCTGCCGCATAGGTTCCTGCCGTGATGTTGTGCACGATCATGATGCGCATGACTTCGTCAGGCAAATATCGCGCGATATTGGTCTGGACACGATCACTCAGAACATTGATGAAGACACCATCGAAACCACCCGCAGCAATTGCCTGCGCCAATGCCCTCGCCTGATCGCGCTCCGTCGCCATCCCGTCGATATCGAGGCTGTTGCCGAGTGCAAATTCGGGGAACCATTGCGGCTGCTTCAAGGCTTCGCTTTCACCCATTGCCAGCCAGCAGACCTCAATACCGTAACCGGCCAGGCCCTCACGCAATTGCTTGAAAACGGTGTACGTGCCGCCAATGTGCGGATGTACAAAATAAGCGAACTTCATCGAACACTGTCCCTGCTAGAAAGCTTGGTACTCCTGGTGGTATCGTAGCCGCGACTACCTCTCCGCTGAACGCTTCACGAGGGGTGAGCGGGACAGCACTTTGACCGAAGCCATCAACCGATCGGTTTATCCAACTGATGGCGGCCCCACCTTCGAAACGATCGTAGGCGCGACGCGACCAAGGTGCGACGGACGGCGCAAAAGCTCGAGGAGTCGCGCCTCTTGGGTCGAAAGGCGCCTAGCGAACTCCTCGTCCCAACTCAGTATTTGCCTGCGCAGATCCGATTGCTGCTCGAGCGCCTTGCGAAATTGCTCTTTAAGAAGATCCAGGTCGAATGTCTCAATGGACTGGCAAAAATCATCCAGTTTCATTTCGGACATAAGCGAGCGATTCTTGATTGAATATTCCAGTGATATCGCAGGGCGCCCGAGTTTCAACGCGCTGACGAGGTTGTGATACCGGCTAACCACAACAAGGTCGGTTTTGACGATCTCGGTCATGAGTTCCTGCAACGTGTGGGTTCCTCCGGCCGACACACGATCACCGATAGGCCCTTTGGCCGACTTCAGCCCTTGGATGAAATCATCGATCGCGGACCGGTCCCCATCATCACCAGTCAGGAGCCGCACCCGAAATCCATTGTCCAGCAGCCACGAAACAAAGTCATTGAGGTTGGCCAGATAGCGCCGATAGATGTCCTCGCGGTTTGTATTGCCTCTTGACCAGCCGAAATAGGACATAACTCCCACACCAACGGTGATCGCATCGCCATCACGAGGCATAGGCGGTGGCATCGCGCTCAAACTGAAGACTATGTCGGGATAGACACCATCCTGGGAGACATCAATGCCAATGCTCTGCATGAATTGCTTCGAGGCGACATCCCGGTAGGAACGATACGATGCCATTCGCGCTGCACTTTTCATCAGGAACCGGCTGAGCCAGTGGTTGATCGGCCCCGCGCCGATACAGACAAAGAAAATGTCCTTGCGTAGCAACCAGCCAGCCAGGCACCACTTGAACACCATGAAGGGCCACCCGAACGGGCTGTCCTGAAAGTCGTCCAGGAAACCTGTGCCCGGAACTATTATTACGTCCAGCTTTCGTGTCTCACGGATTGCGTGCCAAATTCCCAGTAGACGATAAGGCACGCGCAGCAGCGCCCGGTTTATTTTGGCCGCGGCGGATTCTTCATTGATCGGGGGAGTAAGGAACCTGGAGGGTACTCCATACGCCTCTTCGACCCGTCTAGGCTCCGGGCATATACAGGTGACGTCTTTGTCCAAGCCAACGCGCCGGAGAAAGGCGATTGCCGATTCTAGCGAGGCATCGTTTCCGCTATTCCCGCAGCCGAAGAGCCCAAATAGACCAATCTTCATAGCGTGCCCTCTGGGGAATTATCTTCGAACGAATAAAACACTTGTAGCCACACGTCTCGCTTCTGGAGGCTTATAATGGTCTTTTAAGCCAGTCGGGACCATCTATCCTTTCGGGGGAGGAGGGCATTCCGGCGTCGCCATACAGCTCGTACGTCTTGAAAGCAGGCGTGAAACTGTCGGGGCCGATTTCCACGCCATCCGTTCGCCGCGCACCGATGATATTTCCCGCGTTTACGCCGCTTTAGTGTGGGAGCTACGCCCATTAGCTGCATTTCATTGAAAGCGGGATCGGCTACATTGTGTGCGTTCGACGCAGGAGAGGCACGAATCGATGAAATATGTACGCCGTGCCTTTTTCATGGCAACGCTGGGGCAGTACCTTAGCATTGTCATAAGTCTTAGCTTCATTGTTGTCATGTCCCGCATGATGGCGCCAACCGAAATTGGTCTGTCAGTCATAGGACTTAGCGTGACGACGATGGTTTTTTCGTTACGCGAATTCGTGGCATCCGATTTTCTGATTCAGCTCGACAAAGTCGAACCGCAGGACGTATGCACCGCCCGCACGGTAATGGTCTGTTTCACCTGCATTCTGGCAATCGGACTCTTTCTCGCGTCCCCTTGGCTAGCCCAGTTCTATGAAAACGTTTCACTGAAGCTGTTTCTCTGGCTGACAATCACGGCAGCGGTGATCGAAAGTCTGGCGGCCCCGAACCTGTCCCTTCTGCGGCGAGATATGCAGTTCGGCACCGTTACGCTCATAGATACCGTTCGCCTTTCAGTGAATGCTATTGCAACGATTGGTTTTGCCATGCTCGATTGGGGGTTTGTGAGCTTTGCGATCGGAGCACTCGTTGCAAGCATTGCCTCAACGGCATTGACCCTTGCGGCACGTCAGTTGTGGTGGAGCTTCATCCCTTCCTTCCAATCGCTTCCTGCGCTGACCAGGTTCGGCCGATACAGAGGTGCGACCAGCGTCGTTGACCGTCTGTATGATTCACTGCCGATGGTTATGTTAGGCAGCATCATGTCGTCTGCAGCTGTTGGCCGCTACAATCGCTCAGTCACAATATCCAATCTTCCCGACAAATTGGTTCTGTCGTCGGTATTCTCGGTGGCATTTCCCGCTCTGGCGGCGGGCGTCCGTAACAATCTGGACATTAAACCATCTTATCTGCGTGCTCTTGGTTTCATTAGCGCGGTCTATTGGCCAGCGCTCTTGATGGTGGCAATAATTTCGGACCCGATTGTACGGCTGGTTCTGGGTCACGGATGGGAAGACGTCATACCGATTGCGAGATTGTTGACCCTATCATCTGTTTTCTTCTTCCCAGTGGTGCTTACCTACCCGTTGCTGATTGCGTTGAATGCCAATCGTTCAGCATTTGCATTCAATATGATCTCGCGAGTATCTTCCGCTGCTATTCTGTGTATCGCTGCCTTCTTTGGGGTTACCGCGATCGCCGCGAGCCAATTCATCAGCCTGCCGCTGCAGATGGTGCTATGCTTCATCTTTGTCCGGCGCTACATCCGTTTCGAGTGGTGGGACCTTTACAAAGCAATCCTGCCCAGCTTCCTGGCAAGCCTATCGGCCATTACCGGCCCACTGCTGGTTGCGGCATATCTCGGCTTCCGGTTCAACTTCACGGCAGCTGAAACGGTCCTTGTCTGCTTTCTTGCAATTATTGGATGGTTCATTGGGCTGAAGGCAACGCGCCATCCAATTCTCAACGAGATAAACATTGTTTTTACGAGTATCGCTGAACGAATTCGGGCGTGGAGACCGTATCTCCTGAAGAGTGCGCAGAGATAGGCTGGTCTGCAAGAAATGGGAGTATAATGCAATGCCTCGGATAGACGTGGCAATTCCCAACTACAATTATGGGCGTTTTCTTCGTGGATGCGTAGAAAGCGTGCAGAACCAAGACGTTGCCGATTTGCGTATTCTCATTATAGATAACGCCTCGACGGATGACAGCGCCATTATTGCCCGGGAGATCGCGGCATCTGACCCTCGCGTCGAACTTTGTCTAAACACAATAAATCTGGGCGCGCATGCTTCGTTCAACAGAGCGATCGACTGGGCGGAATCGGATTATTTTACGATCGTATGTTCAGACGACTGGCTCCCGATGGGATCATTGAGAAAATCCGTTTCGGCGCTTGACCGATATCCTGACGCAAATCTCGTGTTCGGCGAAACGATGTTCATCGAGGACGGCAAATCGCTTGACCATGCTCGCGGAACGATGACCTCAACCGAACAGTATATAACCGGTGGTGATTTCCTTTACTCCTTCTGCGAGACCGGTCGCAGTCCGGTACGCGGTCCCATGACCGTGGTAAGAACGGCCGTCCAAAAGCGGCTTGGATATTACAGACCAGACCTACCTCATACGGATGACATGGAAATGTGGATGCGATTCGCCGCCGCTGGCGCAGTCGTGAAGCTCGATGACGTTCAATCGATCGTGCGCATTCATGGCGCCAACCAATCGGCTATTCTGCAAAATGTGCATCATTGGAATGTCGAATCGGAGGCAGCGTTCGAGGCGTTCTTCAGGGATCATGGAGCATCCCTTGCCGATGCCGATCTAATGCTTCGAAAAGCTCGGCGGAGCTTGAGTGACAGAGCCTATTGGTGTGCGGTATCGCACTTTTTGCGCGGCGACCCAGGCGTTCGCGAATTGATCAACTACGCGATCAGACTTCATCCAATGAGCGCACTTTTGCCGCCCATCGGCTATCTTTGGCGAAGACCGGACCTGATTAGCCGCGTGAAACAATTATTCGGCGGCAGACGCATAGCAGACGCAACGGGGTCCATTTGACTTCATCCGCTGCTCTTAATCGACAGAGCCGGATTCGTCGTTTCGGGTTACACGCTGCAAAGTATGAAAATACACTCCAATATCATTAGTTTGGCGGTTTGATTACCCGCTTTTGTATTAGCTTGATACCCGTGAAGCCAATTATCGCTTGAACGAATAAAGGTGCTTAATAAGTCAGCTTTGCGTTGAAGCGTTGGACCGGAAAACCATGATCGAAGACGAACAGATCCGCATTGAACTCATGGCCACCCAATTCTGGCTGCGCGCCCTGTTCATGCATATGGCAACGGGAACGCCACCCACCTCCATTTCCGTCCAGGAATATCTGACCGAACTCAAGAATTCGGCACCCCAGGACTACGGCAGTAGCCTTTCCCCCGCAGATTGGGACAAAGAGCATCTCTTGCACTATCCTTGTTATGAACGCATCGGGCTCCAGATTATCGAAACTCTGCAGAGCCTGGAAAGGAAGCTGGCGCCTTTTGCCGTGCACGGAGGTCACTGACGATTGGAACGGGTGGGATGCGTCGTCGCCGGTGCGGGCGTTGTCGGGCTGGCGATCGCGCGGGCTTTTGCGCGCCGCGGAATTGAGACCCTTATCGTTGATGAGGCCGACACAATCGGCACAGGTACGAGTTCGCGCAACTCTGAAGTAATTCATGCCGGCATATATTATCCCAAAGGCAGTTTAAAAGCGCGTCTTTGTGTCGAGGGCCGTAACGCTCTATACGCGTTCGCGGAAGCGCATGGCGTCCCGCATTCGCGCTGCGGCAAACTTATCGTGGCCACGGACGCAACCCAGATCCACGCGCTTGGTACGATAGCAGCGAGCGCAAGAGCCAATGGCGTTTCGGATCTCGAGTTTCTATCGAAGCTGCAAGCCTGTCAGCGCGAGCCAGAACTAAGGTGCACCGCGGCACTGTTCTCGCCGTCGACCGGGATCATCGACAGCCACGGGCTGATGTTGGCGATGCTGGGTGATGCGCAAGACCATGGCGCCGTCATCTCCTATCGCACCCGAGTGGCCTCAGCGGAATCCATCAAGGACGGATTGCGGATCGAAACGGTCGACATCGCCACTGGACACTCTTTCGAGCTGCAAGCATCCGTCTTCATCAACGCCTGTGGCCTTCACGCTCCATCCATTGCTTCATCCATCAGTGGACTGGCACCGAGTTTCGTACCCCAGCCGCGCTTTGCGAAAGGCAACTATTTTTCGGCGGCGGGCAAGACGCCGTTCAAGCACCTGATTTATCCCGTGCCGGAACCTGGAGGGCTAGGCGTTCACCTCACCCTCGACCTGGAGGGGCGCATGCGGTTCGGCCCTGATGTCGAGTGGGTCGAATCTATCGACTACAGTGTCGATCCTGGACGCGCGGACCGCTTTTATGATGAAATACGCAAATACTGGCCTGATCTTGCCACCGGTTCGTTGCAGCCCGCCTATTGCGGGATTCGGCCTAAACTGAGTATCGACGGCGAACCAGTGACCGATTTTATCATCCAGGGTCCCGCGACTCATGGAATTGGCGGGCTGGTTAATCTATTCGGCATCGAGAGCCCCGGTCTCACAGCTTCGCTTGCAATCGCTGATCACGTATCCACTATGGTGTGAAGCTAATCAGGGGCTCAACTCGCGGCAGCGCCGAAGTATGAAGCTCTTCTTCAGTGCCGCTTGCACAATGATTCTTTACCGAACCGGAGATTTCTCGACTTCCATAAAGCTGTGCTGCCGGCATCGACCCGCAATTCAGCAACACCCTGAATTCATTTTTTAAGATAGTGACGTGAGGCCTGAACGCATCTGTTCCGGGGAAACCGTGTCAGACGCCACATCGACATTGTGGCTGCAGCCGATGGTACTGAGAAAAGTGGTGCCCAGACGCGGATTCGAACCACGGACACGCGGATTTTCAATCCGCTGCTCTACCAACTGAGCTATCTGGGCACTCCGTGGCGTTTCCGTTATCCGGCAAGCCTTTCGACGGGTTGGCTTTTCCGTCAGAAGCGCGTGGGTTATAACACTAAAAATCCTGCTGTCCAGCATCAACTCGCGAATTTTTTGCCGTTTTTCTGCCTCTTGCCAAGGGCATGCAATGGTGCGTTTGTTTGAGGCATTAGAGACGGGATTCGTTGTTGCATGACTGAGATAGGGGAGGACAAGCGCGTTGGGGATCAGGTCTTTGGTTGGGGGATCATTGGAAGCGGGGACATCGCGCGACGATTTGCATCAGACCTGACGCTCATTCCAGACGCTGCACTTGTAGCCAATTACTCGAGAAGTGCGGCCGGTGCAGAAGAGTTCCGGGGTGCTCATGGCAGTCACCGCGCGTATTCCGATCTTGATTTGTTTCTCAGCGACTCAGCCATTGATGCGGTTTATATCGCCACTCCCAATTCAATGCATCTGGCGCAGGCGCTGAAGGCCGTTCGCGCCGGAAAAGCTATCCTTACAGAAAAGCCGCTCGCCCCTTCCCACACGGAAGCCTCGGTTATCCAGCGCGAGGCAGCGCGGGTGAAGGTCTTTGCTATGGAAGCGATGTGGACGCGGTTTTTGCCGGCCATTGTCGCGGCTAAAGCGAAAGTTGATGCAGGGGAAATCGGAGCCATCCGCAAAATTACCGCGGAGCTCGCCTATGAACACGAATACGAGCCTGAAAGCCGCTATTTCAACCGCTCCCTTGGAGGGGGTGCCAGTCTCGATCTTGGGATTTATTGTGTATCGCTCGCCATGCATTTCCTCGGCCAGCCACAAAAAATCTCGGGCCTCTGGCACGCTGCGCCAAATGGCGTCGACATAAGTTCGCGGATCACCCTGCATTATGACGAAGCGGAAGCGCAACTCGCTTGCGGGTTTGACCGGGACGGAGCCAACCATTTCGTCGTCGAGGGTACTCAAGGGACCCTGCGCCTGAATGCGCCGTTCCTGAAAGCGCAGCGGCTAACGATTTACCGCGGTTTTGCCCAGAACGCGCCTTTCGGACCGCTCCCCGCACGGTTCGGCTTCTTAGCCAAGATTTACGATCGTCTTCCTTTACCCGGGCGCAAAGTCGAGGAATACTCGTTCGATGGTAATGGACTGCAATTCGAAGCGATGGCGGTAATGGACGCCATGCGTAGCGGCGCACGGAGCGTGCCGATCATGCCGCTTCCAGACAGTATCAATGCATTGCGCGCTATCAACATCGTCTTGGCACAACCGGCGGCACCGCAGATCATCAAGCTTTAGAACGTGCTGCGCATCCTGTAGGGTTGCGGCAGCGAGCCGCCCCTGTTCAGTGCCAGCACAAGTTCGGTGATGTGCAGGGCAACCCTCCCCGAGTTAAACATCGGGGTGCCTCGTTCGATAGCAATGGCTTGCGCCGCAATACCCCCGGCAAAATCGATCTGCGAAGGGTAGGCCGGAAGTTTGATCCGTTTTGCCCGGCTGGCGTAACGCATTTTCCGCCCCGGCAAGGGCTTGCAGCGCAAGAAGCGAGCCAGGCGGACCTCGGCAAGGTCTGCAAGCTTTGTTCGCATTGTACGGCCTTCTCCGGTGGTTTCGCGATAGATCAGCGAGCGGTGATCCCACAAGTCGACTACAGTCAGCGTCCCGCTATCGCCCAGGATTGTCAATGAACGGTCGCGTGGTGCAGCAAGCCCGCAAGTGACCCGGGCAATGACACCCGAGTTGAAGTGCAGGCAGCCGACAGAAAAATCAGACGCCATCTCGATCTGTTCCGTGCCGGGACCTTTGTCCGGAAAGGTGAGCGCGGAGAATGCAGTAAGGCTGTCGACGGGCCCGAACAGGGACACCAGCCATGACAAGGCATAGCCTGCGTGCTCGAGTGTGCACCCGATTTCGAATTCATGCAGACCCGGCCACCGCGCACCCGAGACCGACCGCCACCCCTGCCAGTTCGCCCGGAATACGGGGCCGTCTTCCATCTGGGCATAGACCAGCCGCGGCTTGCCGATGCCACCGAGCGAATCCGCCGCCAGTCCGTACGCATCGCTCAAGGCATTGGCGGGTGCAGATCCCAAAACGAGATTCAAGCGTTCCGCTAGCGCCACAAGCTCCGCCGCTTCTCCGTAGCGCATGGCCAGCGGCTTTTCACAATAGACATGCTTGCCCGCTTCGAGCGCCTGCTTGGACAATGAATAGTGGCTCTCGGGTGTGCTGAGGTTGACAACAATTCCGACGCTCGGATCAGCCAGTATCGCTTCGAAATCCTGATAGGTGGCGACTTTGTAATGATCGGCGAACTGCTTCAGGCGTGCAGAATCCCGATCAAAAACGCCGGTAAGCACAAGCTCCGGGTGATTGGCAAGCGTAGTCATGTAATAGTCGGCCACGAAGCCGGTGCCGACGATGGCGATCTTCATGAGGGCATCCCCGTTCTGACAGGGGCAGGATTAACTGCATGAAGTGAAAAGAACGTGAAGCGTCTCAGCTATCCAGTTCATCGTCGCTGTCGTCTGCACTTTCAACGGCGGGCAACACATAAGCGCCCGTCAACCAGCGGTTGGGATCAACGTTACGGCAGCGTGCCGAGCAGAAGGGATAGTGATCTCGCTGTGATGGCCTCTTGCATTCAGGACAAGGGCGGGTCGGCCGCAAAGGCGTGACATTCGCCGAGCGTTTGTTGTTATCAGTCAATGGACAAGTTCCGCTAACGAACTGAGGATTGCCAATTGGCGTAAACCGGATAGCCTTCACCATGCAGAAGGCTGGCGGTTTCATAAAGAGGCAAGCCTACAACATTGCTATAAGAGCCAACAAGCTTGACAACGAAGCCACCTGCAAGCCCCTGAATCGCATAGCCTCCGGCTTTGCCGCGCCATTCACCGGACGCAAGATAGCTCTCCAATTCCTCGCGGGAAAGACGTTTGAAGCGAACGCGTGTCTCGATCAGATCCTGGCGCTGCTTGCCCTTCGGCGTTACAAGGCAAAGCCCCGTGTAGACACGATGTGACCGTCCGGAAAGCAATCGCAAGCAAGCGGTCGCATCGTCGAGGATTTCTGCCTTGGGGAGAATCCGGCGGCCCACGGCAACAACGGTATCGGCCGCTACGATGTAGCACCCGCTGAGTTCCGTATCGCTCTTCAGCTCTTCTGCCACCTTCTCGGCCTTGATGCGAGCCAAGCGGCGCGCCAGAGAGCGTGGATGTTCGGCACGCAAAGGTGTCTCGTCGACATCAGCGGGCAACAGTCGGTCGGGCTCGATGCCAATCTGGGCCAGCAGCGCCAAACGGCGCGGCGAGCCCGATGCAAGAACGAATTTGTGCTGGTCGCTCATTGACGTCGAAACTTCCTGCGAAACGCGGAGCTGATTATTTGAAGCGATAGGTGATGCGGCCCTTGGTCAGGTCATAAGGGGTCATTTCGACGAGAACCTTGTCGCCGGCCAAGACGCGAATGCGGTTCTTGCGCATGCGACCAGCCGTGTGTGCGATAATTTCATGGTCATTTTCGAGCTTTACCCGAAACATCGCGTTGGGCAACAGCTCCGTCACGAGACCAGGAAACTCCAATACTTCTTCTTTCGCCATGCGTAGTGCTATCTCCGATAAGGGAATTTTGTGGTCATGCTCGACCGCAATTTTGCGCGGAACCTATAGTATTGCGCATCATTTGTGAACAAGGGAGTTTGAAGCAAATTTGCAGGCTGCACAGGAGGTTCATCCGGTGCTGCCAAAACGCTCCAGTATATGATGTTTCAGATTTTCCCGAACGTCGCGATAAGCATCCAGAATTTGATTTCGACGCCCACGCACCAAAGTTGGGTCAGGCGTCGGCCAATACTCCACATGCACGGATTTGGTGCGCGTCAACTCCAATGCCATGTGGTGTGCCTTGGGAGACAATGTAATGATAAGATCAAAATAATCATCTTCCAGCTCTTCAAAAGTGCGGGGCTGGGCTGAAGCTTTCTTTAGGCCGACCTCCTCGAGTACCGCATCGACAAAGGGATCCGGTTCGCCCTTTTCGACGCCCGCAGACGCAATGTAGACCTTCGAAGGCAGCAAGCTGCGAGCCAGCGTCTCCGCGATCGGAGATCGAATTGAATTCAAGCCGCATATGAACAAGACTGCACCTGGCAATACCGGCTTTTCTAGGCCGTGTTCATCCGGCAGTTTGTCCGGCCCATGTGGCATGGCTTCGCCTAACCCCGCCAATGCAACACACAAACCAACGTGAAGAGGCGGCGGGCGGTGTCGAAATCCACCTCGATCTTACCGTTCAAACGGTCCATCAAAGCCTGTGACCCTTCGTTGTGCAGACCGCGACGTCCCATATCTATCGCCTCGATCTTGCTGGGACTGGAAGCGCGGATTGCCTCATAGTAGCTTTCGCAGATCATGAAATAATCCTTCACAACCTTGCGCAACGGCGTCAACGACAGGATGTGCGTGACCACTTCATCGCCATTCTCGCGTGCGATGGCGAAGATCAGTCGGGATTCGACCAGCGAGATCTTCAACCTGTAGGGGCCGCTTCCCTCATCTCCAACCGGGCGAAAGCTGTTTTCTTCGATCAGATCGAAGATCGCGACAGCACGTTCATGCTCGACGTCCGGCGTAGAACGGCCGATCGTCTCGTCCAGTTCCACATCGATCAGCCGGGCCATGTCCGTCGCTGTCATCATTTCCCTACAGGTTCAATCGGATTGCGACAGAGTTGCCATGGGCATCGAGGCCTTCAGCCCGCGCGAGTTCGATCGCTGCCGGGCCCAGAGCACGAAGCTGCTCGACCCCCAGCTTCAGGATCGAGGTTCGCTTTACATAATCGAGAACAGATAGGCCGGAAGAAAAGCGCGCCGAGCGGGCTGTGGGTAGAACATGGTTGGAGCCGCCGACATAGTCACCAATGACTTCCGGCGTATACCGTCCAAGGAAGATTGCTCCAGCATTGCGCACGCCGGCCATTAGAAGTTCGGGATCATCAGTCGCTATCTCAAGATGCTCGGCAGCGATCCGGTTGACGAGCGGCAAGGATGACAGAAGGTCGGAAACGAGAATGACCGCGCCATAGTCACTCCAGCTGGCACGCGCGGCCTCGGCGCGTGGCAATGTGAGCAATTGGCGTTCCACAGCTGCGACAACGGCATCGCCGAAGGACTCGTCGTCAGTGATCAATATGGATTGCGCTGCACTGTCGTGCTCGGCTTGTGCCAGAAGATCTGCGGCGATCCAGTCCGGATCATTGTTGCTGTCAGCAACGATCAAGACCTCGGATGGACCAGCGATCATATCGATCCCGACCCTACCGAATACGCGACGCTTGGCGGCCGCCACATAGGCGTTGCCGGGACCTATGATCTTGGCGACAGGCGCGATAGTCTCGGTGCCATAGGCCAGTGCGGCGATGGCTTGTGCTCCACCAACGCGATAAATCTCGGAAACACCGGCAAGCCGGGCTGCAACCAGCACCAGCGGATTGAGCTTTCCGTCCGGCGAAGGCACGACCATGACGATGCGCTCGACGCCTGCAACTTGCGCGGGAACGGCATTCATGAGAACTGAACTTGGGTAGCTTGCCGTTCCCCCGGGAACATAGAGCCCAACCGACTCGACCGCCGTCCACCGCGAGCCAAGTTCCACACCGAGTGCATCCGTGTAGCGGTCGTCCTGCGGCATCTGCCGCGCGTGGTGCGAGTGGATGCGATTGCGCGCCAGTTTCAGTGCTTCGACCGTCTTCGCGGGTGCAGATGCCACAGCAGCATCAATCTCGGCCGAGGTAATTGCAATGCCATGCTGTACAAGATCAACCCGGTCGAAGCGTTGTGAATAATCGATCAGGGCGGAATCGCCCTCGGTGCGGACGCGATGGATTATATCGGTAACAACGCGATCCACATCTTCCGAAGCCTCACGTTTGGTAGCCAGAAATGCAGAAAACCGTGATTCAAAATCGGGCTCAGTCTGTCTCAGCACAAATGCCACGCAAATGCTCCTAATCGTCGTGTTCGGGTTTGGACGTGGTCTCCCAGGCAGGACCCAGATCTGTCAATTGCGCCTCGATAGCTTCCACTTCCAGCCTCAGCGCTTTGCCAGCCGAAAAAGTCAGTTCCACAATACCTGACGGCGCTTCGCCCGGAATAAACCGAATTGCCAAAAGCGAGAGTATATCTTCCTTGTGTTGTCGATCGATGCCGGCTGCTTTGACGCTATTGACCCGGTCGAACAACAATGCCGTGCGGCGGCGTACGAAGCTACGATGCCGTTTGCCATCGGCAGCCAATTCCCAGACGAAACGATTCACACCTACAACAAGCTTCTTCTCGGCGGCCAAATAGTCGATATCGCCGACTTTCAACAAAGAATCCTGCAGATGTGCAGACAGTATCCGCAGATCTTCCTCATCAAGCGCGATGAGTTTGAGATTTTCCATGTCTAACCTTTGCATCATGAACAGGTCGCACCGCCAAATGGCGGTACGTCACTCTCCTGTTAGAGGAAAGTGCGGACAAATGGAATTATCCGCTTGGCAAAATCGAGCGCCAATGGAAAGGATGTTGGAGGCCGTCGAGCTCCGCCTGTTTGTCAATGAGCGCTCTGTCATCGCAGTCAACAGAGAGAAGAGCGGGGCAAACGCCAAAAACCTGGCGCTCGGTGTCACTGGTGTTGTGTTTTGGCCAGCTCTTTTCCTGATGGACCCTAAATCACCAGAACGCGTCGAAATCGACGCATTGCGTAACCGAAATTTGGTCTTGACCGATATTGCCAGGACGAAAAACTGTCCTCAGCCCAAATCACAGCTCGATGACTACTATAAAAAAACTCAAATCGATACCTTCGAGCGGTGGCAGAGGCTAACGGCAGCGCCTCCTGCGCCGGTGCGCTAGGCTAACTTGAGTTAGTCGCTTATGCGTTCGACGACAGCGCCGCAACGCGTCAGCTTTTCCTCGAGCCGCTCAAAACCGCGGTCGAGGTGATAGACGCGGTTGACTGTCGTCTCACCTTCGGCAGCAAGTCCGGCAATCACCAACGACACGGAAGCGCGCAAATCCGTGGCCATGACCGGCGCACCCTTGAGCCGCTCGACGCCTTCTATCGTCGCCGTCTGACCTGACAGTGAGATCTTTGCCCCCAGGCGCGCCAGTTCCTGCACATGCATGAAACGATTTTCGAAGATTGTTTCGGTGATATGAGAGGTACCCTTGGCTTTTGTCATCAGGCCCATGAACTGAGCCTGAAGATCGGTTGGAAAACCGGGAAATGGCTGGGTTGTTACATCGACCGGCATGATACCGTGACCGTTGCGAACGACACGCAAGCCGGAATTCGTCTCCGAAATTTCGGCACCGGCCTGCCCGAGAGTTGCCAATGCAGAGCTTAGGAGGCCCGCGTCGGCGCCTTCCAAAATAACATCACCACCGGTCATCGCGACGGCCATTGCATAGGTGCCGGTCTCGATGCGATCCGGAATGACGCGAACGCGTGCTCCGGACAGGCTCACCACGCCTTCCATGGTGATGGTAGACGTGCCTGCGCCACTAACCCGAGCTCCCATGGCATTCAGGCAATCAGCGAGGTTGACCACCTCGGGCTCCTGCGCAGCATTTTCAATGATTGTTTCGCCCTTTGCGAGCGTTGCCGCCATCATCAACACGTGAGTCGCGCCCACCGAAACCTTTGGGAATACATAGCGCGTGCCGATGAGGCCGCTCTTGGCCCTGGCCTTCACATATCCGTTCTCGATGTCGATCTCTGCGCCGAGTGCACGCAAGCCATCGATGAAAAGATCGACCGGGCGCGTGCCGATTGCGCAGCCGCCCGGCAGCGATACGGTTGCCACGCCCATGCGTGCAAGAAGTGGACCTACGACCCAGAAACTGGCGCGCATCTTCGAGACCAGCTCGTAAGGTGCTGTTGTATCCACGATATTGCGCGCGGTGAAATGGATGGTGCGCGAATAGGCACCGTCCTGGCGCTCGCGGCGGCCGTTGACGGAATAATCGACGCCATGATTGCCGAGAATACGAATCAGCTGCTCAACGTCGGCAAGGTGCGGCACATTCTCCAATGTCAGCGTGTCGTCCGTAAGAAGCGATGCGATCATCAACGGCAAGGCCGCGTTCTTGGCACCCGAGATCGGAATGACGCCATTGAGCTTGTTACCGCCAACAATCTTGATGCGATCCATACTGTGTCACTTTCGCGGGGAAGTACCCGTCCTGTCGTTGAGACTCTTTGCAGAGCCGGTTGCTGTAAACCATCACACGAAATGGTTCAAGAAAGGCTTATGCCGTTGCGTGCGGACCAGTCACGATTCCTCGCGGGAGGAAGTGGAAGCGTTTTTGGTAGAAGCAACAATCCCTTCGTCACGCTCATCCGCGTTTCCGGACCGGCGCGAGCGCGACTGATGTTTTCGCCGCGCTAGATTTGCTCGCAACTGTTCGCACCGCCGTTTCTCACGATCGATCTGTTCGGAATTTGGGTCTTTAGGGGGCGAAGTCATGTCCTGTCTCATATTCCGGGTGAACCGTCACATCATTTTTTCGGCACGAAAAGACGGTTTCGACGCGATACGCATAATTCGGCCAAGAGATTGCGATTGCTTGCTTGCGATTTCAGCAATGATATGGCAGAAGTCCGCCGCGTTCGCAAATCGGCTGCAACTCAGGTAGAGCACTTCGCCTTGAGGTGATATACAAAGGAAGCCGATAACGATTTGCATGTGACATGGACACGCTGTTGTAGCTCAGTGGTAGAGCGCGTCATTGGTAATGACGAGGTCGGGAGTTCAATCCTCCCCAGCAGCACCATTCCTCCCGCTTGTTATGCAGGATCGTTACGCGCCTATCAAATCCGCGAGTTCTTGCCGGCTGGGCAGTGCCGTAAACGCACCCCGCCGTTGAGCAGTCAGGGCAGCGGCACTCTGCGCTAGGTTGATTGCATCGTCCTGTCCCAAGCTCATCGCGAGCCCCGCTGCGAACACTCCGCAAAAAGTGTCGCCGCAACCCGTCGTATCGATTGCATGTACTTTTGGTGCTGGATATTCGCGAATCGTTCCGTTGCAATCAGATGACAGACACCCGCCTGCACCAAGGGTGACGATCGCTGTGGAGGCGCCTATTCTACATAGAGCCGCAGCGGCTTCTGCGGGCTGGGAAAGGCCGGTCATTGCCTCCGCCTCACCGCGATTTGCGATCACTATATCGCACATGGGCAAGAGAGGCCCCACCTCCCACCATAGTGGAGCAGGATTGAATATGGTCAATGCACTTGAGGCAGTTGCGGCGGCAAGAGCGGCCAGCGTGCTCGCCTGTGTGAGATTGCCCTGTAGAATCACAACATCATCCGCCTGGCAATCTCGGGCAAAAACCTCGGCCTGATCCACACTCAAGGCAGCCGCACAGCTTCCCGAGGTTACAATGCTGTTTTCACCATCAGGCAGCACCATCAACAGCGAGAAATCGCTGGGATTGGGCATATGATGCAATAGAAGACCGGCAAGACCTTCCGCGCGTAACGCCGCCGTAATTTCTTCTCCCTGCGCATCCTTCCCGATTGCGCTATGGAATATGACCCCCGCGCGTGCGCGCGCCGCCGCGACTGCCTGATTCAGGCCCTTGCCACCAGGCGCACGGCCAATTCCACGGCCGAGCAGCGTTTCTCCCCTTTCCGGAAGCCGCGACACCTGCAGCGTAAAGTCAAGCCCGGCATTGCCAAGAACGCGCACCTGACCCACCAGATCAGCTCCGCGCTTTCTTGACGGCCCGCATAAACACCTGCAGCCGGTCTGGATCGACCGGGTTCCACCACGCGCCCTCATGTTTGAGGTAACTGGCAACTATTACCGCGTCGGCAACGGTGAAAATGTCGCCCACATTGTCCGGTGTGACACCCGAACCCACAGCTACGGGCAGCGATGTTCCGGAGGCGATCGTCTGCAATTCATCCATGGTGGCGCTGTCGCCGGTGCGCTGGCCAGTCGCGATTGCAACATCTGCATCGAAGAACTCGTTGTCGCGCGCGAGTTCGGTAATCGTGCGATCGCCTGTAATGGCATGGGCGCCGTGCTTGACGTGAACATCGGCAAAGATGCGGACGGATTTAGCACGCAGCCACGCCCGGTAGCGGGCTGCCTCACCCGCCGGTCCGTCCATCAGGCCTTCATTGGCTACATAAGCATTTGACCATTGATTGACGCGAACGAACGCTGCACCGGCGGCCTTGGCAACAGCCAAGGCCTGGATCGCTCCATTGGCAAGTACGTTTACCCCGATCGGCAGGCCGCTCTGGCGGCGAACCGCATCGGTCATGACCGCCATTGCGGCAGCGGTTTCCGGCCCAAGTCGATCAGGTTTGGCAAAGGGGATGTCACCGTGGTTCTCGACGATCAGACCATCGACACCGCCATCCCTATAACGCTCTGCTTCAGCTACAGCAAAGGCAACGACATCTTCCATGGGCTCTCCATCGTAGTTCGGAGAACCCGGGAGCGGCAGTGAATGGATGACGCCGATTACGGCCTTGCGCCGACCGAAAATTTCCTTGATGGCATTAGGCTTGGCGCGATAGATGGACTTCGGTTGAGAGGTCATGATGGTGCTTTCTACGTTATTGTTGGCGGCGCGCGGCTATTGTCATGACCGGGCGAGTCCGACCTGGAAGCTGTAACGATCTGCCCGATAATGCAGGACGACATATTCGACTGGCTGTTTCGCCGAAGTCCAGGACGTGCGATGACAAACCAGAATGGCGGCCGGTCGTTTCAATCCCAGCGTCTGCGCAAGATTGGTATCGGCAATGGTTGCTTCGATTCGCTCGTGGCCGCCGGTCAATGCGACGCCGGCAGTTTCTTGCAGCCAATTATAAAGTGATCCCTCATCGAGATTTGCGATTGTAGGCAGGCCTGCTCGTTCGAACGCGACCGGGGCAAGATAAGTCCGCGACGTCGCCATCGGGCTGAGGTCAGCGAGTAGAACGCGTTCTATCTCGAGTACCGGAGAATTAGGCGATATCTTCAACTCTGACGCCACAGACGGACGTGCAAGGGTAAGTTGTGAAGAAATCGTGCGATAACTCGGATTCAACCCTCTCGCCCTCATGTCTTCAGAGAAGGAGGAGAGACGGTTGAGTGGCCGTTCTACACGCGGCTCGATGACGATTGAACCGCGACCGGATTTGCGGCTTATCAATCCTTCCGTCTCTAAAAAGTCGAGAGCCGCGCGCGAGGTGGTCCGGCTAACACCGAAGCGGCGATTAAGCTCGGCTTCCCCCGGGAGCGTTTGACCCGGCCTGAAGGTACCGTCCTCGATCGCTCGTCGCAGCCGCTCAGCGATCTGCGACCACATCGGCGTCCGGCTTTCTGTGAGATCTGTTTCGTACCACATGGGATCAAACAACATAACGTCATGACATTTGTCAATGGTTGTGGATTGATTATTCGAAAGTATCCAGTTCCATTTTGAAGCGCTCGACCAGCCACGTTGCTGCCGGTCCGAGAGGGCTATCCACCGGATAGAGGGCAAGCAAGGGATAGGAAGCATCAGGATAAGGCTCGAGATCAAGATGCACGAGCCTGCCTTCCGCCAGGTCGTCCTTGACCATCCATTTCGCCAATCCACCCCAGCCGAGACCCGCCAGCATCAACTGGTGCTTGGTTCCAACATCGGTCAATCGCCACGTCTTATAGGCAAAGACGCCGAAATCCCGGCCCTTCGTCTGTTCACTCAGATCGGTTACGACGAGTTGCACGTGATCGCGTATGAATGAGAGGGGCACTGGGCCATCGTAAAGGGCGAGAGGGTGATCGGGGGCTGCGACCGGGGTCATTGCTGTTTCACCAACCTTTATCGATACCAGCTGGTCATAAACCAGCAAGGGCGGGCCTCCGATACCGAAGTCGACTTGTTTTTTCAGGACCAGATCCCACACCATGCCGAGTGCACCTACGTGCAGTCGAAGGCTCACGGTCGGAAACTGCAGTTGAAAAGATTTCAGTACCGTCGTCAGAACAGGCGAAGGCAGCGTAACATCGACGGCAACAGCCACTTCCGCCTCAAGCCCTTGCTTCAACCCTTCGGCGCGCGAGCGCAGCCCCTGTAGCACCGCAACCATGCGCCGCGCATCTTCAAGCATAGCAGTGCCATTGTCAGTCAGATGGGGTTCACGGGTTCCGCTTCGTTCGAAAAGCTGAAGTTCCAACTGCGCCTCAAGATTTGCGATTGTGTAACTGACAACCGACTGAGAACGGTTGAGCCGCCGTGCCGCAGCCGAAAAGCTACCTGTTTCCGCGACTGCAACGAATACCTGCAGTTGGTCGAGCGTCGGGTTTGGTTGCATGCCGCAGCCTATCTATGAATTCGATGGATCGGATCGATATTTTCACAGTTTTCTTAATGAGAGTCGACCACCAAATTACGTTCACTGCCGTCTCGTTCGGGGACGACTAATTCATCGAAGGAGCTTAGGCCATGTCTTCCATACTTCTCATTACATCGAGCCCACGCGGCTCAGCATCTCACTCGACGCGCGTCGCCACTGAGCTTGCACTGAAACTCCAAGCCAAGAAGCCGGGCGCAAAAATCACAACGCGCGACCTTGCAAATAATCCGCTTCCACATATCGATGCTGATTATGCGACCGGCATCTATACACCTGCCGAGTCCCGTTCCACGCAGCAACAAAGCGTTGTCGGGGTATCGGACGCCCTGGTCGATGAGTTGCTTGCAGCTGATGCGATCGTTATCGCGACCGGCCTCATCAACTTCAACATTTCTTCAACGCTGAAAGCCTGGATCGACCATATCGCACGCGCAGGCAAGACGTTCAGCTATGGCGCGGATGGCCCGAAAGGCCTGGTAACGGGCAAGAAGGTCTATCTGGTAATCGCGTCGGGAGGCGTTTATTCGAGCGGCCCGGCCGCTTCGTTCGATCACGCTACGCCATATCTGAAGGCCACGCTTGGCTTCCTGGGCATGACCGACGTCGAAGTCATTCGCATCGAGGGTGTTGCGATGGGGCCCGAGGCTGAAGAAAAGGCTGTGACCTCGGCACTCAACCTGACCGGTAATCTGGCGCTGGCCGCCTAAGGGCCAACGTCGGAACGAGAGAGGCGGGCCCACGGCCCGCCTCTTTTCGTGTCTGAGAACAAGTGAAAGCGCGCTTTAGCTGCGCCTGACGGCCTCGGCTTCGTCCAGCCGTTTTAATTGGTCAAGGAGACTTTCCGGTATCGTATCGTCGATCTTGTAGATGCCTGCAGCACGAATTGCCGATCTATAAGACGATTGCGAGATTTGTCGCCTCAAGATACGTGAAAGCTCTCTTTCGTTGGTCCGGTTAATGCCGTCCATCGTGGCCTAAACTCCAGCTTTGCCTCGTTGACTAGAACCCGTTGTCGACGAGGAAGGTTCCCCCTTTTCCGATCTTGAGCCGTCTAAAGCAATGTGTCGCTCCGACGCAGTCTTTAGTCGTATCCGGTTTTCCCCGTCCGCGGCGGAACTGTCTGCGTGACCACAGCGTTGAGAAGAGAACTCGCCATCGGGGGAAATTATTTGATCGAGACATTTCAATATCTCAATTCCTTACCTGTGTTCCCGCATGCCTTCGCACTCGCCATCGCGTATATTCTCGCGTTTCCCATCGGACTGGAACGCGAACGCGAGGAGCGCAGTGCTGGCGTAAGGACGTTTCCCATAGTGGCTCTGGCGAGTTGCGGATTTATTCAAGGAACTGAAAGTGTCACCAGTGGCAATCCTGAAGCGACCGCTCGCATTATCGAGGGCCTGATCACGGGCGTTGGATTCATCGGTGGGGGCGCAATTCTTCAATTGAAAGATTCGGTACGCGGTACCGCTACGGCAGCGAGCATCTGGTCGACCGGTGCCATAGGCGTCGCTGTAGGACTTGAAAGCTACGACGTCGCAATCATCATCGCCATCTTCACCTTTCTCTCGTTGCGCTTGCTGCTGCCATTAAAAAAGGAACCAAAAGAGGATTAGCGCGTCAGCGTCGGGTATTGCGATGTTGAAGAGACTTTTCCCAACGAAGGGCGGATTCCACGATTTTATCAAGATCGTCGAGCTTAGGTTCCCATCCCAGGTTTGCCCTGGCCTTGCTGCTATCGGCGACGATGGAAGCAGCGTCACCTGGCCGACGGCCAGTCAGGCGTGCATCGATGGGTGCACCGTGCACGCGCTCCACGCTTTCGATCACTTCCTTCACGGAATAGCCGCGACCGTACCCGCAATTGGCGATCATGCTACTGCCGCCCTCCCGCAGCCGCTCGAGCGCCAGACGGTGTGCTGCGACGAGGTCGCTGACGTGAATATAGTCGCGCACACATGTACCGTCAGGCGTCGGAAAATCGTGGCCGAAAATCTCCATATAGCGCCGCTTTCCAAGTGCTGTCTCACAGGCAACCTTGATCAAATGGGTCGCGCCTTTGGTCGATTGGCCAGTCCGCCCCTTTGGATCAGCGCCGGCAACGTTGAAATAACGCAGGGCCGTATAATGAAAATCATGCGCGGCCGCTGTGTCGCGGAGCATCCATTCCGACATCAGCTTTGAAACACCATAAGGCGACTGTGGCTGAGTTGGAACCTCCTCCGTGACCGGAGTCATCCCCCCGTCGCCATAGACTGCTGCCGTGGATGAAAAGATGAAATTCTTCACATCGGATTTCACAACGGACTCGATAAGCGACCGGGTCTTCGACGTATTGTTCTCGTAATAGGCGAGAGGGTCGCGAACTGAATCAGGTACGACCACGGATCCTGCAAAATGAATTACCGCGTCGACATAGTTGCGCTCGATTGTCTCGCGGACGAGACTCTGGTCGCCAATATCACCGACAACAAGCTTGGCCTCACTTGGTATCGCCCAGTCGAATCCTGTAGAGAGGCGATCAAGAACGACCACTGATTCGCCAGCATCCAGCAACTCCCAGACCATATGGCTGCCGATATAACCGGCGCCTCCGGTCACCAAAACTGTCATAGCCAAGCCCCTCGATCTCCATTTGTGCCGCCTTGCGCTCATCTTGCCGCATTTAGACAGGTGTGCAAAGCTTGTTACCGACGCGATATAGATACAGTAGCTATCAGGACAAATTGTAACAATGGTGTCTTCAACCAAATTGCTGCCCGAGTTTGCGACAACTCTAATCAACCTCGCCTCTGCCGGACTTGGAGCCCAGGCGATTTTTGCTACAGACGAGTTTTTTGCCCCCGTCGAGCGGATGCTTTTCGATGCACCGGCAGTTTTCATCCCAGACAAATATGATGACAATGGCAAATGGATGGACGGTTGGGAATCACGCCGCAAGCGTGGACCCGGCCATGATTTCGCTGTCATAAAGCTGGCGGCGCCCGGAGTTATCCATGGTTTCGACGTCGACACCAGCCATTTCACCGGAAATTATCCGCCGGCCTGTTCGATTGAAGCATGCATGTGCGAAGGTGAACCGACCGTCACCACCATCTGGTTCGAGATCCTGCCGCAAACTCCCCTCGGACCTTCAAGCAGCCATTTCTTCGCGTGCACCGACAAGGGAATTTGGACGCATCTGCGCCTGCGCATCTATCCCGATGGCGGTATTGCACGCCTGAGGGTTTACGGTGAGCCATGGCGCGACTGGTCGGAAGTTCCAGCCGATGAAGAAATAGACCTGGCCTCCGCGTTGAGTGGCGGGCGAGTCGTGGCATTTTCCGATGCACACTATGGCGCATTGCACCGCCTCTTGTCTCCGGGCCGCGGCCTCAATATGGGCGATGGATGGGAAACCCGACGACGACGCGAGCCTGGTAATGACTGGATTATCGTGCGACTCTGCCATCCTGGCCAGATCAGCCGCATTGTCGTCGACACGGCCCACTATAAAGGAAATTATCCAGATCGCTGTTCAGTACACGGTGCCGATCTCGGATCGGTCTCGGGTGAACTCTCGCAGTCGATCGTCACGTCCTCCATGTTCTGGCCGGAGATCTTGCCCGAAAAGAAGCTGTCAATGGATGCCGTCCACGACTTCGGCTCGCTTGATCTTGTATCAGCAGGCCGGGTCAGTCACGTGCGCCTGAATATATTTCCCGACGGGGGTGTCAGCCGCCTGCGCGTCTACGGTACCGTTTGATGAAATTTGCCTGCGCTTTGAACATTTCGTGATGAAGGTTACACTGGAACCGTGGCAAATTGCCCATAATCTCATCATGGATTTTGGCTGGTAAAAACGCTAGTAAGTTCATGATACAGGAGCAATTCATGGACTATCGTCGGTTTTTCGAAGACGCGATTGACCAGTTGCACGCTGAAAAGCGCTACCGGGTCTTTGCTAATCTTGAACGAATCGTTGGGAAATTCCCGCGCGCGCTTTGGCGCGACGCTGGAAAAACCCGCGAAATCACGGTCTGGTGCTCCAACGATTATCTTGGGATGGGGCAACACCCCGACGTTATAAGGGCGATGCATGATGCGTCGAGCCGTATGGGCTCTGGCGCAGGCGGCACGCGTAACATCTCCGGCAACAACCACCCCCTTGTTGAACTTGAGCTGGAATTGGCCGATCTCCATCAAAAGGAAGCGGGCCTCGTTTTCACCTCAGGTTTCGTCTCCAATGAAGCTTCCATTTCGACTATCGCGAGGCTCCTGCCGAATTGCCTCATTTTCTCCGACGAACTGAACCATGCCTCGATGATCGAAGGTGTGCGCCGTTCGGGTGCGGAGAAGAAGATATTCCGCCACAATGATCTTGCCCATCTTGAGGAACTCTTGAAGGCAGCAGGCAAGGAACGCGCGAAGTTGATCGTATTCGAATCCGTCTATTCGATGGATGGCGACATCGCTCCGATCGCCGCCATTGCCGATCTGGCAGAAGAATACAACGCAATGACCTATATCGACGAGGTCCACGCGGTCGGGATGTATGGCAGTCGCGGTGGCGGCATTACGGATCGAGAAGGCTTGTCCCACCGCATTGACATCATCGAAGGGACGTTGGCCAAAGCCTTCGGCACCTTGGGCGGCTATATCGCAGGCTCAAGAAGCGTGATCGATGCGGTACGCTCTTACGCGCCGGGGTTCATCTTCACGACAGCGCTTCCTCCAGTCATTGCGGCCGCGGCAACGCAATCCATCCGGCATCTCAAAGTGTCTCAAGAAGAGCGGCGCATGCATCAATGTCAGGCTCAACTTACCAAGGATGTGCTGGCCCAGGCCAATCTTCCTGTTATGAAGTCAGAGACGCATATTATCCCGATCCACGTAGGCGACCCTGAATTATGCAAGAAGGCCAGCGACCGCCTGCTGGAACGTCATGGCATCTATATTCAGCCAATCAACTATCCGACAGTTCCACGCGGTACGGAGCGATTGCGCATTACGCCGACGCCGTTCCACACGAATGAGCTCGTTGTTGAATTGAAGGACGCACTGGTTGAAGTCTGGATGGCGCTCGGTATTCCCTTCTCGAAGGACAGCGCGCCATCGGTAGAAATCAGTGAACGCGTCGTGACGCTCGCAGTTTCGAAGGCAGGCGGCTAAATCCGGTTCAGCGATTCCGGATCCACTCTGCAAGGCGCTCCGCCGCCACTTCCACCTGGTCTATCCGCCTGGCAAAGCAAAGTCGCAGAAATGCTGTGCCGCCATCTCCGAAGGCCGTTCCGGGTGCCAGACCGACTTTGGCTTCGTCGACGATATCAAACGCCGCGCGGTAGGAATCCGTGATGCCCTCGATGCCGAAAAGCAGATAGAATGCTCCGGCGGGGGGCGAGAGGCGCACCTTGCCCGTTGCCGCAAGCCTTGCGCAAAGCATATCCCGCGCCTGACGTGCCCGCTCCACCTGCATGCGAATGAAATTATCACCCTCTTCGAGAGCCACAACCCCGCCGCGTTGCATGAATTGAGCAACGCCTGAGTTCGAATATTGAATGAGATTTTCCATCGTCTGCCCTAGCGAAGGGTGTATTGCAAGCCATCCCATACGCCAGCCAGTCATCGCCCAGTTTTTTGAAAAACTGTTGACGAATATGATCCGTTCATCCGGTTCCATCACATCCAGGAAGGACGGAGCGCGGCGTGCACCATAGTAAAAATGAGCGTAAATTTCATCTGCGATGATCCACAATCCATGATGACGGGCGATCGCGAGAATCTCTTTGAGCGTTTCGACGTCCGCGGTCCAACCAGTTGGATTGGAAGGCGTATTGATGAACAGCGCCTTGGTTCGCTGAGTGATAGCATTGCGTATCTTTTCTGGATCGAGTGTCCAGCCATTTCCATTGAAATCCTGTGTCACCGGGACGGGAATGGCGCCGGCTACTCCTGCGGCAGCCGCAAAATTTGGCCACGCTGGCGAGAGATAGATAACTTCATCCCCCGCTCCAGCTGTCGCCTGGATCGCCAGTTGTATCGCATGCATGCCAGAGCCGGTGACATAGAAGTGCTCGGCGGGGAGAACTGCATCGAAATGCCTTTTGTAATAATCGGACAGAGCCTGCCGCAGTTCGGGAATTCCCGCTTGCCATGTATAAAAGGTCTCACCTCTAGCGAGACCATTGTTGGCCGCATCCCTGATGAAATCAGGCGTCGGCAGATCGCCTTCGCCCGCCCAAAGTGGAATGACATCCTCTTGCCGGCGGCCATGGTTCATGACCGCAACGATGCCGCTCTCCGGCGCTGCCGCCGCCTCCTGACGCAAGTGCTCAAAAAGACCCATCAACTGCTCCACTGGTACTGTGGCAGGGGTAGTCCAATCGGTGACTTTTAGCACGCGTATATTTGTGATGATCCCATCAGTTCAAGTGATGACCCGTTGGTCAACGAGCACCGCCTATCGCCTCGCGAGTAGATCTCGTATCTCGGTAAGGAGAACCGCTTCTTTCGTAGGCGTAGGGTCAGCCGCTACTTCCTTTCTCTTGAAGCGGTTCATGGCCTTGACCACCATGAACAGCACCCAAGCGATGATGAGAAAGTTTATGAGGAGGGTGATGAAATTTCCATAGGCGATGGTTGCTCCCGCCTCTCGCGCTGCCACCAGGGTTGGAGCGGGCGCACCCGAAAGCTGAAGGTAGAGATTGCTGAAATCGATGCCGCCAGTCAGCAGTCCTATGATTGGCATCATGATATCAGCGACAATCGACTCAACAAGTCTGCCGAAAGCGCCGCCAATGATCACGCCGATGGCGAGATCAACCATATTCCCCTTCAAGGCAAATTCTTTGAATTCCTTCAGCATGATATACCACTCTCCAGTATTGTGTGTTAATGCAAGCTGTCTATGCCAGTGATGCTGTAAAGCACCCCGGAGAGTAACAGAAGTTTTTGAATTATTAATAGGGCGTTTGCCCTTTCTACAAGTATTAGTGCCGTTGCTAGTTCAAGTGAGCCCGGCCACGATTTATTTGGACGAAAGCCGTTAACGTTGGGGACGGAAGGTTTGGGCCATGATGAGCTTGGCTGCATTGCTGGTCGTGCTGGCTTATTTTACCACGCAGTATTTGGTGATCAAATGGGCGAGCGGCCTGAGCAATCCGCGAACATCCGTGCGTCGGGCAATTTACTGCTTGAGCGTGGCAGCAAGTGGCAGTTCCTGGGTTTATTTTGGCTCCGCGGGCTACGCAGCCAAGCACGGTCTGGAGTTCGTCGCACTCTATATTGGCATCGTCCTGGCTTTCACACTTGGGTTTCCACTTCTGCAGAAGATCGTCCAACTGTCCAAAGCCGAAGGCATCAAATCTATCTCCGATTTTATCGGCGCTCGTTACGGCAAAAGTTTTTCGGTTGCCGCCGTCGTCACTGTCATCACCACGATCGGGCTCATTCCGTACATCTCCCTCCAGATTACGGCCGTTCATTACCTGATCGATATTTATTGCCATTCTTTCGATGACACCGATCTTCACGCGGAGGTCGGCGTACATATTGTGGTCGCTTTGGTGGAAATCGGCATCGCTTTTTACACAGTGTTTTACAGTGCCTATAGGCCACATTTCAAGGAACAGTATGACGGCTTGGTTCACGCGCTGGCATTTGCAACATTGGTCAAATTCGTTGGGCTTATCGTTGTCGGCGTCGCCGCAGTAACTTTCCTGTACGGGTCACCATTTGAGATCTTCGCCCGGGTTATTTCCAAGCGAGAGCAATTGCCTGTGTTCCAGGCACCACTGTCAGTGAGCAATAGTGTAGGTTTCATATTGATTGGGGCTGCATCGGTGTTACTGCTACCCAACCAATTTTACATGACGATTGTACAGAACCGGGACGATTCTGAGTTGCGCGCGGCGCGTTGGTTCGTTCCGCTACTGCTCTTGTGCTTTGGCATCTTCATTCTGCCCTTGGCCGCGATCGGGTCAACGGTCCTGCCACAGACGGCGTCCGCAGATTTTTACTTTCTCTATCTGCCTCTCGCCGCCGGACAAAACTGGCTGGCCACAATCGCACTCGCCGGAGGTTTACCCGCTGCAACTACAATGATCATAGCTCCCTCGATATTGCTCTCGATCATGATCTCCAATGATTTGATCCTGCCGGGAATGTTGAGACGTATCAGGCATTCATCATCCGATGAGCCGAAAGACTTCACAAAAATCATTCCCAACATAAGGCGGGTAGCTCTCGTGGGAATTTTGGTTGCAGCATTCGCCTATCAATTTCTGATTTCGATAAAGATCGATTTTGCGGCCATGGCACTCGTATCGGCGATTGCAGTCATACAACTCCTGCCCCCGCTTGTCGGAGGACTAGTATGGCGACGAGGTACGGCACGCGGCGCCATATGGGGGATGGTATCGGGTTTTGCGGTTTGGGCGTATACAATGGTTTTGCCCACGCTTTTCGACGCGCAAGCGACGTTCATGGCTCATGGACCATTCGGCATCGAGATGCTTCGCCCGCATTCTCTGTTCGGGCTGGACTTGAGCGGCTTTATGAATGGCTTGGTTTGGAGCCTTTCTGCTAATCTTGGCTTCTTCATTGCCGGGTCCCTTTCGCGAAGCGCTACACCACTTGAACGTATTCAGGCGTCGATCTTCATTCCCGAGAACACATTGTCCCTGGACGCTATCGGGAGCCTTCAGCCAAGCGTCACGATCAATCAGCTCAAGGTAACCATCTCGAAATATGTCGGTACCGAACAGGCAGACCTGGCATTCAACACGTTTCATAGGGAGCAGAACATTGCGCTTGACGACAACGAAGCTGCAGACTTCAAGACTGTCCATTTCGCTGAACAAATGCTGTCCAGCATCGTAGGCTCACCATCAGCTCGCTTGATCCTATCGCTTGCCATGGGCCCCACCGGGCCAGCCCAGCGCCGAGCCCAGATCGTTCTTGATCACGCGACCGATGCGCTCGCGCAGAACCGTCACCTTCTGCAGACCGCGCTTGATCAGATGGATCAGGGGATTTGCGTCTTTGATCGGGATTTTCGGTTAAGTTGCTGGAATACGCAATTCCGCCTGATCCTTGATCTCCCGAAGGAATTGCAACGGATGGGAACCCCTCTCAACCGCATCGTGGCCCATCTCGAGGAGCGAGGGGATCTCGCGGACTCGGGCGGCAAGACCTTTGTCGAGCAGTCGGCGGGCCTCTCGATGCCTTGGCGGATCAAGCTGCAAGGAACCGGGCAAACTATCGAAATTCGATCCAATCCGATGCCCGACGGCGGTCTGGTGACGACGTTTACCGATGTTACCAGTGCAGTCAACGCCGACAATCTGCTGCGCCAGACGAATGAGTCTCTCGAGCTACGCGTGCGCGACCGCACTGCGGATCTTATTTTGGCCAACCAGCATCTGGCCAAGGCACACCGGCGCGCCGAGGAGGCAAATGCCGGTAAAACGCGCTTTCTGGCGGACGCCGGACACGATATTCTGCAACCTCTAAACGCTGCCCGCCTCTACTCTTCGTCGCTGGTTGAGCAACTTGGAGATTCGTACGGCAAGGAACTTGCCAACAACGTCGACTCCTCACTCGAGGCTGTAGAGTCCATAATCAGCGCATTGCTCGATATCTCTCGTTTGGATACCGGTGCGCTGAAGCCCGTCATCTCGGTTTTTCGTCTCGACGCATTATTGCTGCAGATTGCGCGCGACTTTGCGCCAAGCGCTCGAGAAAGAGGTCTCGATTTGCGGGTGGTTCCGAGTTCGGCAGTTATAGCGACAGATCGCAATTTGTTACGAAGACTCGTTCAGAACCTCGTGTCGAACGCGGTCAAATATAGCCGATCGGGTAAAATCCTGATCGGAGCCAAGAGGCGCGGCAAATTTGTGGAACTGCAAGTTCTCGACACGGGCATTGGAATTCCGAAGGAGAAGCTCAACGATATATTTCGAGAGTTTTCACGTTTGCCGGAAGGGATGAAGGAATCGGATGGCTTGGGTCTGGGGCTTTCTATCGTCGAGCGGTTCGCCCACATTCTGGGCCTGCCAATCACCGTTCGTTCGAAGCTTGGCAAGGGATCGATGTTTTCAATATTGGTAGAGACCTCAAGCGTGAAAGTTCTTTCTGCCAATGAGTCTGTGCAACCAGTCAGAGCGTCGAGTGCGCTGACTGGCCTTGCCATTCTATGCGTTGACGACAACGAACAGTCTCTGGCCGGAATGCAAGCGTTGCTGACGACCTGGGGCTGCCATGTTCTGCCGTTCAGAAGTGGGGAGGCGCTGCGGGCTTATTGCCGTGAGAATCCTGGTTCAGTTCCATACGTAATCCTCGCTGACTACAATCTGGATAACGAAAACGGACTTGAGCTCATTCAACACACCCGCGACAACTTTCAGCGACATCTCAAGGCAGCGCTTATCACGGCTGATCGCTCCGATGAGGTGCGCGAACGCGCGGCTTTGGAAGACGTGTCGATTATCAACAAGCCGGTTCGTCCGGCCATCCTTCGGGCGCTACTCTCGCACTTCAGCCAGGCAATTGCAGCGGAATAGGTAGAGCGAATGCTATGCTCCTAAGCTTAAAGAAGAACTTCTTCCTTGAAGCGGGCTAAACGTATGACCGCCTGGGTTCGGCTTTCAACGCCAAGCTTATAAAGGACGCCGGATACATGGGCCTTGATCGTTGCTTCGGAAACGTTGAGCTCGTGCGCGATCTGTTTGTTCAACATACCGTCTGCCATCAAGCCAAGTACCCGCCCTTGCTGAGGCGTCAGTTTTCTCATGCACATTATGAGCTCGACCATCTCTGGATCGAGTTCTCCAGCCTCATCCCCGAGGAGTGGGGACCAAATTTCACCCTCAAGAATAGCCTTGACGGCTTCGTTTATCGTTTCAGGACTTGAGGACTTCGGAATGAACCCCGCAGCGCCGAGCGCGAGGGCTGCCCGAATAGTGACTGCATCTTCGGTAGCAGAAACAATCGCAACCGGAACCAGGGGTTGCAGGGCACGCAAACTGATCAGCCCTGTAAGGCCTCCGACCCCGTTCAAGGACAAGTCAAGCAGCACAAGATCGATGTCCGTAGACTTCTCAATAAGCGCTTTCGCGCTCTCAAGGTCGCCAATTTCGATTATCTCGACGTTGCTTGCTTTCGATGTAAGCGCAAGTCTCAGCGCACCCCTGAACAGAGGATGGTCATCGACAATAACAAATGTATATTTCATGATACAAAGTCCTTAAATTAAATAGCGGACCGTTCTAATCCAAAAGCCGTAATGCTAACGACTAAAGCCAATTTGACTGATATATCAAGAGTGTTTTAACGCGCGTCAAAGTTTTGTTAGCTGAGCTTGCCGCCAAGTTGAGGCTAATTCCTTCAAATGCCTTGGCAAAACCTTATTCCCGAGCGATTATTCGGCGTGGGGATAATTCTTTGAAAGCGGGATGGATGATTACAAATACTCTTTACTCTGAGACACAGCCCTATCTGGAACAGATGCTGCAAGTATCAGAATTGCACAGCATTCATATTGAAGAATGCGGCAACCCAGCCGGGAAGCCGGTGATTATGGTCCACGGCGGGCCCGGCGGCGGGATAAATCCCACCATGCGGCGTCTGCATGATCCCGAACGTTATCGCATCATTCTTTTCGATCAGCGCGGTTGCGGGAAGTCCACGCCCCACGCGGAACTGAGAGAGAATACTACATGGGACCTCGTTGCCGACATGGAGCGTATCCGTGAACATCTCGGCGTAGACAAATGGCAGGTCTTTGGCGGATCCTGGGGCTCGACTCTTGGTTTGGCCTATGCACAGACTCATCCCGATCGCGTTCGGGAACTGATCTTGCGCGGCATATTTATGATCCGCCGCTTTGAAATTGACTGGTTCTATTCCAACGGTGCCAGCATCATCTATCCAGACCGGTTCGAAGCCTATCAGGAGCATATCCCTGAAGATGAGCGGGGAGATATGATTGCCGCCTATTACAAGCGCCTCACGGACCCGGACCCCGCGGTCCAGCTGGCTGCGGCAAAATTGTGGGCGCGCTGGGAAGGGTCCGCCTTGTCGTTACTTCCTGATCCGGCACGTGAAGAAGCCTTCGGCAACGAACATTTTGCGATCGCCTTCGCCCGGATTGAATGCCATTACTTCCAGAACAAAGGTTTCTTCGAGACGGACGATCATCTCTTGCGGCATGCCCATCTCATCCGGGATATTCCAGGCGTAATCGTACATGGCCGTTATGACATGTGCACACCGCTACTCAACGCTTGGCACTTGAAGAAGGTATGGCCCGAAGCTGATCTGCGCATTGTCGAAGACGCGGGGCACGCGGTGAGCGAACCTGGCATCGTGCATGAACTTATTGCTGCGACCAAGCGCTTTGCTGCTGGCTAGTGCTAGGCGGCCAAATGTTTGCGCCGGGACTTAACGACCCAGAGGTGTCCGAACGGATCAGTAAGGACACCGGCACGGTCGCCGCTGTCCAACGTCTCAACTTCGTTGCGCAAGCTGCCACCCTCTTCGATTGCGTGATGCATGACACTATCGACGTCGTCAACGTGGATATCCAGCATAACAGGCGTGGCCCCTATGGCGTGAATTGATCGAGGGCCGCCAAGCGATGCATCTGCATCGCGTCTGGGGTTTGCGCCAACAATCATCACCACGGACGCGCCCATCCTTAGTTCAGCGGCAATCAGTTCACCATTATGTAAGTAGGGCAGTCCGAGAACTTGTGCTCCGAATACATTCTCGTAGAAATCCAGCGCCCTTTGCTGATCGCCATGGCGTACAAAGAGCCGTATCGATACTTCTCCAATCAATCTTGGCACTGCAATCATTTTACGCTCCCAGGAAAGAATCCAGAGCGACTAAAGTCTACCACTCTTTCGAACAAATCAAGAACGAACGTAACCCTGTACTCTCTCCTCCTGCCACTCTGCTGTCACTCGAAATGGTGATCACGTTTTTTGCGGTGACTGCGATCCTGGATTGGCGCCTTTCTCCTCATTCTCGAAATCCCTGGCAATCCCCATGAACCGGCGGAGAAATTTTTCCATGTAGCTCAAGCCTTTCTCGAAATCTTCCTGGGATGGCAGAGCATCGCGCACCACCGGCGGCAGTTTACCTATGCTGGCTACCGCATCTTCGAGTTTTGTCACACGCGCCTTCAGATCTGCTATGTCCTCATCATAGGCGGCGCGCTCCTCCACCGCCATTTTGCAGATTAGTTGCCCGGACTTCTCATGACAGATCGACATCTGCCCCGTCTTGTTGTTCATGCGTACATAACCATCGTTAGTCTTTTGCAAGGTATAGCTTGGCGCTTCCTGCGCTCTGGCGGGAAGCAGACATAACAAGCCGACCAAGATCGCCATAAAACAGATCCGTATGCTGGACATGGATTTGCCTCCAATGTTTGCTTTGCAAATCATACGCCGAAACCGAAAGTTCGGCGAGATTTCTGTTATCCATAGCAGTCTATGCTTTGAGGATTTCGGTTTTGCGTCTAGTAAATGCGCGTATGACACACCTGATTTACAAGATTGCCTCACGCGCGCTTTGGCACGCTGCCGAAGCTAAGGGCGTGTTCGATGGTGCGCCCATCGACCATGCGGACGGGTATATCCATTTTTCAACTGCGGCTCAGGTTGTCGAGACGGCCGACAGGCATTTTGCTGGTCAGAACGATCTTCTGTTGATCGCCATCAAAGCCGACAAGCTCGGTCCTGCGCTCAGATACGAAGCCTCGCGCGGAGGCGATCTCTTCCCGCATCTGTATGGACCCTTGCCACTCGATGCTGTCCTGTGGATGCGCCCATTGCCGCTTGGGGCGGATGGTAAACATGAGTTTCCGGAGCTCCCGGCATGAGCGGATTGTTTCAGTCCATCGGCCGCAAAATGCTCTTCACGCTCGACCCGGAAGATGCCCATAGTCTTTCCATCAAAGCGTTGAAAACCGGCATCGTCCCCGCCTGCAAACCCAACAACGATCCGGCTCTTCGTGTCGCAGTTGCCGGCCTGAGCTTTCCGAACCCCGTTGGAATGGCCGCAGGATACGATAAAAATGCCGAAGTTCCCGATGCACTGCTACGTCTGGGCTTTGGTTTCACCGAAGTTGGAACGCTCACGCCAGTGCCACAATCCGGCAATCCAAAACCCCGGATATTCCGTTTGATCGAGGACAACGCCATAGTCAACCGGCTGGGCTTCAACAATGAAGGCCACGAAGCGGCGTTCCGCCGATTGCACGATCGGCGTTCCCACCCAGGGATCGTTGGCGTAAACATTGGCGCCAACAAGGACTCCAGTAACCGCGTCATGGATTACGTGAACGGCATCCGCCGGTTTCACTCGCTTTCCAGCTATTTCACCGTCAACATTTCTTCTCCCAACACGCCAGGTTTGCGCGACATGCAAGCGCGGGACAGCCTCAAGGAGCTACTCGGCGAAGTGCTTGAGGCCCGCGATGGACAACCGGGTGCGAAACGTCCTGTCTTCCTCAAGATTGCCCCGGATCTGACAGAATCCAGCCTTGACGACATCGCTGCGGAAGTGAGCCTGCACCCTCTTGACGGCTTGATTATCTCCAACACGACGCTATCACGCACGGGGCTGAAAAGCGTCAGAGATTCAACTGAAGCAGGCGGTCTTTCCGGTTCACCTCTTTTTGCGCGCTCGACCATTGTCCTCGCCAAGATGCGCCAGCGGGTTGGTACTGATCTTCCGATTATCGGCGTTGGCGGCATCGACAGCGCCGCGACTGCCATAGCAAAAATTCGGGCTGGCGCAGATCTGGTGCAACTCTATACCGGAATGGTCTATAGCGGGCCCAGTTTGCCCGGCGATATCATCAAGGGTATGTCAGCATCTATGAAGCGTGATGGCGTCAGTACTATTGCCGCTCTGCGTGATTGCGACGTCGAGAGTTGGGCATCAAGGGAAATCCCGGCTTAATTGGCAAATTGAAGCCTTGCCCGGCTCGGCAGGATCGATAGGAGTGAGATCCCGCGCAGTCCGAGAAAGAGATGCAGCGCCAACCAAAGCCCATGATTGCCCCAGAATTGCGGCAGTATCAAATAGGCTGCGAAATAACCAAACAGGGACAGGATCATCATGTTGCGCATGTCGCGTGACCACGTCGCACCAATAAAAACGCCATCCATATGGAACGCAAGCAGCCCTACTACAGGCGCCAGAGCCGCCCATGGCAAGTAAAGCGACGCCATTGCCTGCACCTCGTCCGACTTGATCAGGAACGCGACGATAGCGTTGCCAAAGACGAGGAAAAAAACGGCCATCGAAGATGCCAGCATCAATCCCCACAGGAATGACAACTTTATGCCGCGATCGAATGCTGGGCGATAATGAGCACCCACGGCACGCCCGGATATCTGTTCTGCAGCGGTGGTCACACCATCAATCAGATAACCCGAAATCAAAAGAAAGTTCATCAGAACCGCATTTGTAGCCAATGTCACAGCGCCCGCGCCAGTTCCTGCGCGGGTAAAATAGGCATAGGCGATCAACAGGAAGAATGACCGGAGCATGATATCCCGGTTTACCGCGAACATGCGGCGGATCTCATGGGTGTCGAATATGCGAGCTCGAGTTGGATTTGGAACGGCTCGAAACTGCAGGTAGATCATGACGAGTCCCACGACCAGGGCCACGGTTTCGCCGAGTACCGTTCCCCACGCGATGCCTGCCACTCCCCAGCCGAGAACAAGGCCGAACCAGATTGTCATTACAACGTTGACGCCATTCAACAGCAATTGCAGATAGAGGCCCTGCATGGCCTTTCCCTGACCCAGCAAAAGTCCCAGTATTGCGAAATTTCCCAGCGCCATAGGTGATGACAGCAGGCGAATGGAAACATAGGTCGACATGGCATTCGCGACAGCATCGTCGGGGTTCATAAAGCTGATTGTCGCCTGTAATATCAGGGGCGTCGCTATGATGAACAGCACACCGGCGAGCGCCGCGATGCCGATAGCCCGCCAGAAAACCGCCTGCTGTTCCACATTGTCGTGCCGGCCCATCGCTTGCGCGACTAGACCCGTGGTTCCGGCACGCAAAAAATTCATGGTAGAGAAGAGGAAGTCGAATACGAGAGCGCCAATAGCAAGGCCACCGAGCAGATGCGGGTCGCCAACCTGGCCGATGACGGCGGTGTCGACCAGACCGAGTAGCGGCGTCGTAAGCGATGCCAGCATGACCGGAATCGTGATCGCCAGCATCAGCCTGTTCGTCACCTCAAATGGACGAACAATTTTTGATCCTGGCGGACGGGACATTTCGATCGTCATGAAACACCGGAGATTTGCAACCAAAGGGCTGTGAAGCTCTATGCCATCGCCGCCCCTTCTTTTCCAGTGCAATCGCTGCTAGCGGGGCCTAACCGGCCAAAACCAACGCCCAGTACCTTTGAGTGCTGCCATTGGCCGCTTCCGCATATGCGAGGCCAAACCGTGTAAACTTTGGATCAAGCATATTGCGCCGGTGCGGAGGTGAAGCCATCCATCTGGCAAAGAGCTCGTCCATACCCATGCGACCCATTGCTATGTTCTCCGCGGCAATACCACGAATCTCACCGTCCCTGATTCGAGAGTTAAAGCTACGGCCCAAGCCTGTCGTGTGGGCCATGCGCCCGGCTCTGGCCATGTAGCCCGCCTGCTGCAAGGCGGCATGCTCGAGCACTGGATCGATCTTCAGTTCACCCACCCCGTTCGCAGAGCGGATTGCATGCACATTAGAAACAGCGGAGACGGAAGCACCCGCAATTTTTCCTGGCGTTCGCGGCGCGGTTTGGCAGGCAGGCAATAGCGGGAGCGCGGCGACCGCCGCCATACCGAAAAATCTGCGGCGAGTTAAATTGACGAATTTTTTGGACATGAGCGGTTCCTGAAGGTGATCGCACGCCGATTAGCCGGGAATTGTGGCCCATTCACGTTAATCGAGCCAAGGCTTCCATGATCAGCGGCGATAGCTCAGGATTCGCAAGATGATGAAACAGGGAATGACCACCACGGCGCCCAAAAGAAAATAAGCCGCAAACCGTTCAATGGCTCCAAAGCCCAGGTTCCAGATCCGTCGGAGAAAGTTCTCGAAGCCATAGAGAATATCGATTGGTGACCAGTCGAAAGCGCTCATGACGACACCGACCACAAGGGAGACCAAGATGAGCTTCGCAAGAACACGTCCCGGCGAATCTCCCAAGAAGCGGTTTATTCTTTCAGACATGTTTTCTCCGCCTTGGAAAATGGAGCGGGTGAAGGGAATCGAACCCTCGTATGCAGCTTGGGAAGCTGCCGTTCTACCATTGAACTACACCCGCATCTGCCTATCAATGTTCGGTGAATACCATTCTTGTCAAGCACCACCGAATTTTCATTTGAAGTGCTTCGACAATTTCAGGCCCTGTGCTTGATAATTGGAGCCGAGATCGGTGCCGTAGAGGGCTCGCGGGCGCTCTAACATATGCTCATAGATGAGGCGTCCCACAATCTGGCCATGTTCCAGTATGAATGGTACTTCATGACTGCGCACTTCTAGTACCGCGCGACTTCCAGTTCCACCCGCAGCGGTATGGCCGAAACCAGGATCGAAGAATCCCGCGTAATGAACGCGAAACTCGCCAACCAGAGGATCAAAAGGTGTCATCTCGGCCGCATAGAGCGGCGGGACGTGCACTGCTTCACGCGAAACGAGAATGTAGAACTCGTCTGGATCGAGCACCAGTTCGCGCGCACCCCGATCATGGATTGGTTCCCAAAAATCGAAAAGGTCATGCACACCGCGTTTATCGACATCAACGACGCCGGTGTGGTGTTTGCCGCGATAGCCGACGAGCCCATTCGCATCGCCCGTCAGGTCGATAGATAATGCAATGCCCCCGCCGGAGATATTCGGCGTATCGGAGGCGACAAGAGTTTCCGCCGCATGCAAGGCCGTAAGTTCCACCTCGTCCAATTGGGCGCGCCCGGTGCGGAAACGGATCTGGGATAGACGCGAACCAGTCCTTGCCACGATGGGGAAGGTGCGCGGACTGACCTCAAGATAAAGCGGGCCATGATAGCCGGCGGGTACCTTGTCGAACTCCTGCGCGCCATCGACTATAACACGCGTGAAAATATCGAGGCGGCCAGTCGAGCTCTTTGGATTGGCGGAGGCAGAAACCCTGTCCGGCAAATCCAGGCTCTCGAGTAGGGGTACGATATAGACGCAGCCAGTTTCGAGGACTGCACCGTCTGTGAGGTCGATTTCGTGCAACTTGAGACGCTCTAATTTGTCAACGACTGCGGTTCCCGGCCCCGGCATGAAACTGGCGCGAACACGGTAAGCTATCGTACCGAGCCGAAGGTCGAGGCTTGCAGGCTGGATCTGATCGCTATCAAATTCGCGGGCAGTCTTCAAAGCTCCCGATTGATATAGCGTCCTGATGCCGCTATCCGCCAGAATGCCCGCTCGATGTTCGCTCATGTCAACCGCCAGAACTATTCAAAAACAGACAAAAGCTTTAGCGCCTCGCCCGGTTGACGCAAGTCGCCAAGAGGATTAAAGCACTTTTATCCCGTGGTGATTTGGCCGGCCGGCTTGCAGCCACGTTAAATAATTTGCTAAAAGAGGCCCGGTCTCGTCCGGCCTTTTTGCGATTCACGCAAGGCCGGTTTTTTATTGGCCAGATTCTGGCAGATTGAGAAGACGATGACCAAGAACACCACCCGTAAATTGCGGCCTGCAACTCAACTTGTCCATGCCGGAACGCTGCGTTCTGGTTTCGGAGAAACGTCCGAAGCGTTGTTCCTGACGCAAGGCTTCGTCTATCCGAGCGCGGAAGCCGCAGAAGCCCGCTTCAAGGGCGAAGAGCCGGGTTTCATCTACTCCAGATACGCCAATCCAACGACCGACATGTTTGAAAAGCGCATGTGCGCATTGGAAGGCGCTGAAGATGCGCGTGCCACCGCTTCGGGCATGGCTGCCGTCGCCGCTGCAATCATCTGTCAGGTAAAATCAGGTGACCACGTACTGGCTGCGCGAGCAATGTTTGGTTCTTGTCGGTACATCATCGAAACGCTTCTGCCACGCTATGGCGTGGAATTCACATTGATCGATGGATCGAAGATTGAAAACTGGCAAAAGGCAGTTCGCCCGAATACCAAGGTGATGTTCCTGGAAAGCCCCACCAATCCAACACTCGAGGTGATCGACATTGCCGCTGTGGCAAATATCGCAAACTCCGTCGGCGCCAAACTCATTGTCGACAACGTCTTCGCAACGCCGCTTTTTCAGAAGCCGCTCGAGCTTGGCGCCCACATCGTCGTCTATTCCACTACGAAACATATCGACGGACAGGGCCGCTGTCTTGGTGGGGTGATCCTATCCGATAAGCAATGGGTGGACGAGAACTTGCATGAATACTTCCGTCACACTGGCCCTGGCCTCAGCCCATTCAACTCATGGGTGATGCTGAAGGGCATGGAAACCTTGGTCGTACGTGTCCGGCAGCAAACGGAGAGCGCGGGGAAAATTGCTGACTTTCTCGCTGACCATCCGGCGGTGTCCAAGGTCATTTATCCAGGACGTCCCGATCACCCTCAGGCCGATATCATAGCGAGGCAGATGTCGGGCGGCTCGACCTTGATCGCCTTCGAAGTCAAGGGCGGGAAAAAGGCGACGTTCAACGCCGAGAACAAATTGGAGATTATTCAGATATCCAACAATCTTGGCGATTCCAAAAGCCTGATCACACATCCTACCACCACCACCCATAAGAACCTCACTGACGATGCTCGTGCAGAACTCGGTATTTCAGATGGATTGTTGCGGTTGTCAGTCGGGCTGGAGGACACGGACGATCTGATAGAAGACCTTGACGTTGCTCTCAAAGGGGCTCTTTGAAGATTGAAAACATGCTGCGCCGGGTCTCCGGCGCGGCCTTCTCCCAAGCTCTGGTCATTGGCTTGCCCGACGCCATCTACGTTCGGCACTCCAGGAAGGACGATGTCTTGCCTTTCCAAAGTGTTCTGCTTGAAGAACATCAGGAATCGACACGGCCAACTCTGCGTTTTTTAGCGACTAATTAATAGAATTGCTTAGCTCCAGCGGACGGCTTCGCCTTTATATTAGCGACAAGAGGGCTGATCACGAAGGATTTAAATTCATCCCTCTCTGGAGAGTTGACGCGATGAAGTTGACCCGCGATATCAGGGAAACGGACTGAGAGAAGGTATGTATAAGGCCATAACCCGCGATATCGAGGTGACTGTAGAGCCGTTTTATCTGGAGGAGCAGTCCAATCCGGAAGAGAACAGGTATGTCTGGGGATATCGCATCACGATCGCCAACGACTCCGAAGCCACCGTTCAATTGCGGGCTCGATACTGGAAGATCACCGACGGTAATGGCCACATGGAAGAAGTGCGTGGTCCTGGGGTTATCGGTGAGCAACCGATCCTCAATCCCGGCGATTCTTTCCAATATTCGTCCGGTTGTCCGCTCACTACGACGTCTGGCGTCATGGTGGGCCGATATACAATGCAAACCGATGCCGGAGACCGCTTTGATGTTGAAATACCAGCGTTCTCGCTTGACCTCCCTGATCAGCTGCGCACATTAAACTGATGATAGAAACAAACCGTACCCAATCGCCTTACGTCAAGGCTCTGGCATGTTCTGCCTTCACCTTCGCGCTAGCCCTATGCGCGCTTTATCTCGGCTATACATTGCCCAGCTTCACGACGAGTACCGAAGCGGTAAGCCAGTTGCTGGCACTGGTTATGGTGCCCGGCCTCATAGTCGGACTGCTTGCGAAGAAATCGACCAAGGCGTGGCCGATTTGGCTGATCATTTGCACGTTTGTGGCTCTTTTGGTGGTGATTACTATTGTCCACGAAATAACTGCGCCGATGCGAAGCTGATCAGAACTCCGTTTTTAAAACGAGGCTCTTACCTGTTTGGCATTACACTCGATCTCCCCCTTTAAGGCCATTCCAATCAATTTTTTGGCAAAAACTCTGCAGGATCGAATTCATACTCCGTAGAGCAAAATTCGCACGTCACACTAATTTTTCCGTCTTCAATGCTGTCGGTAATTTCTTCGGCTGTGAAGCCGGACAGCACGCCGGCGATCTTCTCGCGTGAGCAAGAGCAATCGTCGTTGACCGGTACGGCGTCGAAAACGCGCACGCCACGCTCATGAAACAACCGGTATAGCAACCTTTCAGCCCCGACGTGAGGATCAGTCAATTCCGAGCTTTCGATCGTAGCGACCAAGGCCTTTACCTCTGCCCAATCATCGTCTTCGAGGAGGTCGGATTCGTCGTCCTCGTCGGCCTCTGGCCCGTCTCCCGCGGGCAGGTCGCGCTGACGCATCCGCAACTCGGATTCCGGTAGAAATTGCACGATAAGCCCACCGGCCCGCCATTGCTCGACCGGTTTGCCGTCTTCGCCGCGCTCTATGAGCTTCGCAACGGAAAGGCGGAGATCGGTCGGAATCTGTTCCGACTGACGAAAATAGGTCTTGGCGATCTCTTCAAGATTGGACCCATCGAGAGCAACGATGCCTTGATAGCGCTGCGTGTACTCGCCTTGATCTACCGTGAGCGCCAGAGTCCCGCTACCCATCAGCTCTACCGGCGACAGCCGATTTTCGGCGATGGCATCGGCCAAGCGTTCGTCATCATAGCGCGCATAGGCCCGAACCGAATTCGGTGTACGAAAATCGACCACCAGCATATCGACTGGTCCATCCGACTGCGATTGAAAAATAAACTTCCCCTCGAACTTGAGCGAAGTACCGAGCAGCACCGTTAGAACAATGGCTTCAGCCAACAGCCTAGCCACCGGCTCCGGATAATCGTGACGGCTTAAAATGTCATCAAGCGTCGGGCCCAGTTGAACGGCACGTCCACGCGCGTCCAGCTCTTCAACCTGGAACGGAACAACCGCATCATCGCCTGCGAAAATGTACTCGTCACCGCGGATCGACGTATCAGGCACTTGCGCGACCTCCCTCAAGACACCAGGCAAGAATAGCCTTTTGTGCGTGCAATCTATTCTCCGCCTCATCGAAGACAACTGAATGCGGTCCGTCAATGACCGAGTCCGTTACTTCTTCCCCGCGGTGCGCCGGTAGACAATGCATGAAGAGCGCATCAGGACTGGCATGCTTCAATAATGCGTCATTGACCTGGTAGGGCATGAAAACATTGTGACCACGCGCCCGGCCTTCCTGTCCCATCGATACCCATGTGTCAGTAACGATACAGTCTACTCCTTCGACTGCTGAAACAGGATCGGTCGTCAATCTGACCTTGCCACCAGCTCGCTTGGCCCAGGCAAGGTATTTTTCGTCGGGTTCACTGCCTTCCGGAGTTGCGATGTTTAGATTAAAGTCGAAGCGTGCAGCAGCCTCGATCAAGGAATGCAGCACGTTGTTGCCGTCGCCAGTCCACGCAAATGTCGTGCCTTTGACCGGCCCGCGATGTTCCTCGAAGGTCATGATATCGGCCATGATCTGGCACGGATGGGTATCGTCGGTTAGCGCATTTATTACTGGTACAGTGGCATTTTCGGCCATTTCGGTCAGACGCTCATGTGTCGTCGTGCGCATCACGATGATGTCGACATAACGCGACAGCACCTTTGCCGTATCGGCAATGGTCTCGCTGCGACCCAGCTGCATTTCAGAACCTGTCAGCATGATCGTCTCACCGCCAAGCTGCCTCATGCCGACGTCGAACGATACGCGTGTACGCGTAGACGGCTTGTCGAAAATCATCGCCAGAACCTTTCCGGCAAACGGCTTCTCAAGGCTACCAGCTTTTAGCCGCGTTTTGCGTTCCCGCGCATCGTCCAGAATGAGACGTAAGTCGGCCCGAGAAAGCGCTGAGAGGTCCGTAAAGTGACGGATGTCTTGTTTGATCATCATGCAACCTGTCTTTAAGCGCTTTTCTGTCTCGGTGTGACAGACAGACGTTCGGCTGCTGCTTCGATTCGTGCGAGAGCTTCGCGGACATCCGCTTCAGTTGCAACCAGTGGTGGCAGAAGGCGAACGACGTTGTCGCCGGCACCGACGGTAAGTAAATGTTCGTCACGCAACGCTTGAACCATTGTGGTGTTTGGAACGCGACACTTCAGTCCGATGAGGAAACCACGGCCGCGCACTTCGGAAATGGCTTCCGGATAACGATCCGAAATCGAGGCGAGCCCCTGCTTCATGATCAGTGCGACGTGCTGCACCCGCTCAAGGAATCCTTCTTCCAAAATCACATCCAGCACAGCATTGCCGACCGCCATAGCAAGTGGATTGCCGCCATAGGTGGTACCATGTACGCCCGCTGTCATGCCCTTGGCGGCTTCGGCAGTCGCGAGACATGCACCAAGCGGAAAGCCACCGCCTATGCCCTTGGCAACAGCCATGATATCCGGCTGGATCCCTGACCACTCATGAGCGAATAGCTTGCCGGTGCGCCCCATCCCCGTTTGCACCTCATCGAGAATAAGTAGCAGGCCATGCTCATCGCAAAGACCGCGCAAAGCGCGCAACTCCTCCTCTGGTACTGGTCGAACACCACCCTCGCCTTGAACCGGCTCGATCAATATGGCTGCTGTTTCGGGCCCTATAGCCGCCTTAAGTGCGTTTACATCACCAAAGGGCACTTGATCGAAGCCTTCAACTTTAGGTCCAAACCCTTCAAGATATTTAGGCTGCCCGCCGGCCGCGATCGTGGCCAGGGTTCTGCCGTGAAAAGCCCCTTCAAAGGTGATGATGCGGAACCGCTCGTGCTCACCATTGACATAATGATAGCGCCGGGCTGTCTTGATCGCACATTCCAAAGCTTCCGCACCGGAATTGGTAAAGAAAACCTTGTCAGCAAACGTATTATCTACAAGACGCTGTCCCAGACGCTCCTGGCCCGGTATTTCGTAAATATTCGACAGATGCCATAGCTTGTCCGCCTGGGCCTTCAAGGCTGTGACAAGGTGCGGGTGTGAATAACCGAGGGAGTTCACGGCTATACCAGCGGCGAAGTCGAGGTAGCGAATGCCGGAATCGGTAAAAAGCCAAACGCCCTCACCTCGCTCAAAGCGCAGATCCGCACGAGCATACGTGTCGTAAAGCGGTTGCGCGCGTGCGTCCGTCATGTCTTCAGGGCCTCCAAAACCCATTTTTCAAACCTGCTGATTACAAAGAGGGAACCGGCAGCGACCAAATCAAAAAGCCGCCCCACAATGCCATTTTGGGGGCGGCCACGCCGTTAATATCGTCATTCAAACTGCAATTGTCAAATGAACACTTCAGAGTGTCTCGACACCGCCGCCCACGATATTCTGCAAGAGATGATTTGCAACCGAAGCGAGTAAGCGCACAGCCGCATAACGAGTCTTTTTTGCAACAGTTGATCGTGCAAGTTGGGGAAAACCGTAAAAACCCACGTTGGGATGCCCGACCGACTCTTGTCACAGAGTCGTCCCATATTGTACGTTGTGAAAAGAAATAGCTAGATTTCGTGCGGCGTCCTCGTCATCTGAATAGATATAGTGTCAGGCCAATCTGGAGCAATCCAGATGCGAGGAAGGATTCAATCTACCGTCCGCACAAAACTGAGCCCCATTTGGAGCTAGGAAACGATGAACTGGACAGATGAGCGCGTAGAGCAGCTGAAGAAACTTTGGGCCGAAGGTCTAAGTGCAAGCCAGATCGCAGCACAACTGGGCGGTGTCAGCCGCAATGCTGTCATCGGCAAGGTACATCGGCTGAAGCTGTCGGGACGCGGCAAGTCCACCTCGACCCAGACACGCAGCAAAAAGGTCAACACCACCGCGTCTGGCGGCCATCGTAGCCCCGGGTCCCTGGGGCACATGTCGAGCCGGGTCGTGAATCGCAGTGTAGGCGCGACAGCATTGCAGACAGAATACAGCACCGACCTTGTTGCCCACACTGTCACGAAAACCGTGACTGACGTCGTCGTTCCTATCTCTCGACGTCTTGAGCTCGTTCAGTTGAGTGAGCGGACATGCAAATGGCCAGTCGGGGATCCTCTGCAGCCGGATTTCAATTTTTGCGGCAATGACGTTGGAGAATCCGGACCATATTGCACCTATCATTCGCGTCTGGCATATCAGCCCGCGTCGGATCGCCGCCGCATTCGGTGATGTTGTTATTACAGATGTTCATTCAAGGGCGCCGCATGGCGCCTTTTTCTGTTATGTACGCTCAAGTTTTTGAGGTTCGAACATGACTGTGAACGAAGAGCCCTCGCCGACTTTTGATCGAACTACCAGCCGGGCTCGATGGCGGGTAAGGATGTGCTTTACTATGGCGAGACCGAGTCCCGTCCCTTTCTGCGCTCTACTGGTTTCCAGGCTGACGCGGTAGAAGCGCTCGGTAAGCCGCGGTATGTGCTCATCAGGTATTCCCGGTCCGAAGTCCTGAACGCTGGCTTTGATGGACTCACCAGCGCGCTTCAGTTCCACGATGATCTTCTTCCCGGACTGACCATATTTGCAGGCGTTCTCGATCAGGTTCTGGAATACCTGAGTCAGTTCGTCGCGGTCACCCAATACGCTTACTGGACCCGGCTCGATGTGCCGCTCTATTTCCACGCCGAGATTAGTGGCAAGTGGCTTGAGGGAATCGGCGACATGATTGAGCACTGTGGTTAGATCCACCTGGTCCTTCACGGCTATGTGGGCCTTCATCTCGATGCGGGACAGTGACAGGAGGTCATCGATCAGCCGTGCCATACGCTCGGCCTGTTTCTGCATGATCTCAAGAAAATTGTCGCGCGCTGCTTCATCATTGCGTGCCGGACCGCGTAACGTCTCAATGAATCCGCTGAGCGACGCCAGAGGGGTGCGAAGTTCATGACTGGCATTGGCGATGAAGTCGGACCGCATTCGCTCAAGCCGATGCGCTTCGGTCTGATCGCGGAATGATAGCAGATATTGTCGGTTCGCTCCGCCCGCTTGATCGAGTAGGAGCACGGTAGCACGGTACCAGCGTTCCACCGGCACGCGCTCGAAATAGTCGACTGATCGCGGCAGCGCATCGGCCATTACGGCTTGGACAAGCGTCTGCATTTCTGGCGCGCGGAAATGCATCAATAGAGCACCGCCACGAGCCAGGGGCGGGAAAGCACCATTGGCTGCCGGGTTGACAAAAAGGATCGTCCCCGCATGGTCGAAGATGATAAGTGGATCCGGTAACTGGGCTGCTAGCTGCTGACCTGACAGCCGGAAGACTGCCGGCTCGTTGAAATTGGCATTGGCGTACGGATCAGCAGTGCGCGGGAGTGCTGCAGAGAGTACGATGATAGCAAGGTAGACCATCATCAGGATACCAAAGCTTAACCACCAGGAAGCGCCAGAACTCAAAACTAGTGCTGTGATGAAGGCTGCGGCTCCCAGCAAAAAGCGCGCCTGGAACAGCCTATCCATCGCTCTTTGCCGCAATGCCAAGCCTTCCGGCCCCCATATTGTCATGCGTTAAACTCCTGCACTGCAACCTTTTTCGCCTCTGGACGACGCAACGCTCTCCCAATAACATGCCTTTGTGTCAATTGAGGATGAGTGCCTTGGGTAAAGATTCAAAAAAGAAACCGGAGCGCCTTAAATCGGCAAAATCGACACTCAAGCTTAATATCGATGGCAGAACACGCAACTTCGACATCGACAATCCGAAGTTGCCGGACTGGGTAGAAGACGGTGCGCTGGTATCGGGAGATTTCCCCTACACCGACAAAATGTCTAAAGACGAATATGGCGAGACACTCGAACAGTTACAGATACAGTTGGTCAAGATGCAGTATTGGCTGCAGGACACGGGCCAGCGCGTCATGATAATTTTCGAAGGCCGTGATGCGGCGGGTAAGGGCGGGACCATATTCAACTTGCGCCAATATATGAATCCGCGAAACGCGCGCAATGTGGCCCTGCCGAAGCCCAGCGAGACCGAACGTGGACAATGGTATTTCCAGCGCTACGTCTCGCACTTCCCCACCACGGGGGAGTTCGTTACGTTTGATCGCTCGTGGTATAATCGCGCCGGCGTCGAGCCGGTCCTCGGCTTTTGCACGCCGGAACAGCATGAATCCTTTCTCGAGGAAGTACCCGGCTTCGAACGCATGATCGTGGCAGATGGTATTCACTTTTTCAAGTTCTGGCTCAACATCGGGCAGATCATGCAGCTGAAGCGCTTTCACGACCGCAGGCACAGTCCGCTCAAGAACTGGAAATTCTCGCCCATCGATATTGCCGGCGCTGAGAAATGGGATGATTACACCAAGGCCCGCAACGAGATGATGGAACGGACCCATACGGCGCATGCTCCGTGGACTATCGTTAAATCCAATGATAAACGCCGCGCCCGCCTCGCAGTCATTCGCAGAATTCTGCTGAGTTTGCCGTACGAGGGCCGCAATATAGATGTGATCGGGAAAGAAGACCCGTTGATCATCGGCTCGGGTCCGGGTTTTCTCTAGCAAACGGGCGATGCGGCGTTTTTTCCCAAAGGAAGGGCTTTGTACAGAGTTGCTTGACCGCTCGCCACGCCGCCATCGACATCATGAGCCAGTAGAGCGGAACACAGCGCAATATCGGGCCCTTTATCCGTTTACCCGCGGTACTGCTCCTACCAAGCGCATGAAACGACAGAAATCCCATCGTGATGTTCATGAAATCGAACAGAAGGATGCTTCGGTTGGTTATACTGGTATCGTAAAGAATGAGACTGAACACCGAGTATGCCATAAAAACGAGCATGAACGGATAGAGGAGTGACGAGACGATCAAACCAGCAGCTAAGCCATGATAGACAAGAAAACGCCGCGGACCGAGGTCCCTGAAAAGTCGCACCGGATGCCGCATCTCGACAAGCCACGTTTGTGTCCAGCCCTTAAGCCAACGTGTCCGCTGCCGCAGCCAGACTGCCGCCTCCGTCGGTGCATCCTCAATCGTTGGCAGGGACAGCATCTCGACCCTAAATCCGGAGCGCACCAGACGGGTACCAAGTTCAGCGTCTTCAGTTACGTTGTAGGGATCCCAGCCACCAACCGCAATCAAACATTCACGCCGAAAATGATTTGAACTTCCGCCAAGTGGCAGAACAAGTCCCTTGCTTGCCAGCCATGGAAGAAGTCCAAAGAAATTCGCGGCGTATTCGAAGGCAAACAGGCGGGCAATCCACCCTTCATGCGCATTGGCAATCACCAGTGGAGCTTGTAGACATGCCAGATCTCCTTCTGCCGCGGTGAAGCGCTGCCACGCCTCTGCTAGTTGATCGGGGTGCGGACGGTCTTCCGCGTCATAGACTACGACAAACTCGCCGTTCACCAGTTGCAGTCCGTAGTTGAGCGCCTTCGGTTTGGTTCGAGGTCCCAGGCAAGGAACCGGAACAACCTTGAAACCGTGGGGCAATCTTTGACTCTCGAATGCAGTCAAAGTGGCAGTGTCGTCAGCTTCGCACAGGAAGAACACCTCAAGCCTCGAAAGTGGCCAGTTAAGCTGCTTCATGGACCGGATCAATTGCGGAACCACGTCGACCTCCCTGTATAGTGCAATCATGACGCTATAAACGGGAAGTTTGCGCATCGCCGCGGCTGGACGAACTGCAGTCACTCTTGTATCGGCTGCCCTTATTGCCAGTATGCGCAGCAGAATGCACGCCACAAAAAACAACGAGAATATCATGTGAAGAATACACGATAGGCTGGAGGGTGCCATTGCGATACCGGACAAGATTGCGGCCCCTATAAGCCCGACAAAGATACCCTGTCTGCCGGTCAGTACGATCCGAGCGGAAAATCCATGGTTTGCCACCTCGACCATGTTCAAGGCGTTCGCAAGCAGTGCGTTCTCATGGCGCGTGCGCAAAAACTCAGAGAGGTGCGAGCGCGTTGTGATGCGCAGCCGAAGCGCCATATCTCTGCTTTGCGCTAGCTGCGTTTTGAGTACTGGCAGATCTCGCATGGTTGGCGCGATATAGATCAGTATTTGACGATTGGCTGTAACGACAAGCGCATGCCTTATCTGGATGAGCCAGGCGAAGGCTGATGCAGTGGGGGCGATGACCCCTACATCTGACCTTATTTTATCGAACAGCAATCCCGTCTCTTGCGCTAAAGCTCCGCTGATGAGTTCTTCGTCGGCGTCGTCCGACGCATAAAGTTCGTCGAGAAAGGATGTCGCGTTATCAACAGAACGGCGAAACGCCGCTATGATCGACGTCTTTGCCATGCCGCCATGTGACAGACGCGCTGCAAGAGAACTCGCAATCCCATTCGACATCGAGAAGCGCTACGACAACAAGACCATGGTCGCGACATTCGGCTTGATCACTGTAAACATCTGAGCCCTGTGTAAAAATTCCATTTGAAATACCCTCAACTTGAAATTGAAATTATGAGAATACAAATACCTTTGGTAGTAAATTAACTTCTTTTTGTTGACTGACAAAGCATCTACTAATACTTGAACTCTAATACGCCACCGATGTCATGCATTTTTTTGCTGAACGACATCCCGATTTGTCGCAATGCCTCAAATCATGCTAGCGTCTTGCCCAGATCCCCTAGTTAAAACGAGTTCCAGATGCACCTGCGCGCACTCGCCACTCTCGCCTTCATCGTTGTGCTGCCATTGCCACTACAAGTTCATGCTGAGTCTGATTTTCCTAATTATTGGGATGGGCGTGAGCACGTCTCCAAACCGGATCTTTCTACGATCGAACGCATTCGCTTTCTGACGAGCGTTGATTATCCGCCGTTTAACTTCCTCGATAGTACCGGCCGCATTTCCGGCTTCAACATCGATCTTGTCAGAGCAATTTGCGAAGAACTGGCCGTCACGGCGATTTGTCAGATCGAAGCGCGCCCTTGGAACGAATTGCAGCAGGCGTTGGACAGTGGTGAGGCTGAAGCCATCATAGCTGGTCTGCGCCCGACGGCGGCGTTGCGCCAGAAGCTGGCCTTTACGACGCCCTATATAAGGCTTCCTGCTCGCTTTGTTACACTGAAGGGAACCGCACTTTCGGAGCCTCTCTCCGACGCGCTTGTCAACAAGACCGTGGGAGTTGTTGAGGGTTCCGTTCATCAGATCGTCTTCGCGGATTATTTCCCGCACGGCCATTGGGTGGGCTATCCTTCGCGTGATCTCATGTTGAAGGATCTGCAAGCAAAAAAGATCGACGCGGTATTTGGCGATGGATCTGACCTGTCCTTTTGGATCGGGAGCCTTGAATCGAACAATTGCTGCGTATTCGCTGGCGGGCCCTATATTGCGCCGCAGTTTCTGGGAGACGGCATGACGATTGCGACTGCAAGGGACAATAGTGAGCTCGTCGATGCCTTCAATTTCGCTCTGAAAGCCTTGGAAGAAAAAGGCACCACATCAGAACTCTATCTCCGCTATTTTCCGGTTGATTTTTATTAGGGCGGTCGATCACGTAAAAATCAAGCGTGGATCTGCTCCAGGCCGATACTGACAATTGACGCCAATGACGTCGCGCCATAGTGTCCGCGCGCCTTGATACATGGCAGGAACACAGGAAAAACGAATGATTTCGCGACTTGAGACCCAAATCGAACTGAGCCCCGAGCTGATCGAGGCGGCTGCAGAGGCCAAGGCGTGGCCATTCGAAGAGGCGCGAAAGATCATCAAACGATATGAGAAGACTGGCTACCCGGAAACGATATTGTTTGAGACGGGATATGGGCCTTCGGGGCTGCCGCACATCGGCACGTTCGGCGAGGTCGCGCGCACATCCATGGTGCGTCACGCCTTTCGCGTGTTGACCAAAGACAAAGTCAAAACGAAGCTTCTGTGCTTCTCCGATGACATGGATGGTATGCGCAAGATTCCAGATAGCGTTCCAGACCCCTCTGCGCTCGTGCCGCATCTGCACAAGCCGCTCTCAGCCGTGCCCAATCCTTTCGGTGGCGGGTATAGTAGTTTTGCAGACCACAACAACGTCATGTTGTGCCGGTTCCTCGACACGTTCGGTTTTGAGTACGAGTTCGCCAGTGCTACGGAATATTACAGATCCGGACGCTTTGATGAGGTATTGCTGCGGGCGGCCGAGCGCTATGGCGAAATAATGGAGGTGATGTTGCCCACGCTCGGGGAAGAGCGCCAGGCCACCTACAGCCCTTTTCTGCCCATCTCGCCCACCAGCGGTCGGGTTCTCTACGTGCCGATGAAGAATGTGGACCCTGCGCAAGGTACGATAACGTTCGACGACGACAACGGTGTGGAGACAACCCTTCCCGTCACCGGTGGCAACGTCAAACTGCAGTGGAAGCCTGATTTCGGAATGCGTTGGGCAGCACTCGGGGTCGATTTCGAGATGTTTGGCAAGGACCACCAGACAAATGCAATCGTGTATGACCGCATTTGCGAGATTCTTGGAGGCCGTGCTCCCGAGCATTTCGTCTATGAGCTTTTTCTAGACGATGTTGGCCAGAAAATATCGAAGTCGAAGGGGAACGGCATCAGTATCGACGAATGGTTGACCTATGCGCCGACGGAAAGTCTCGGACTTTATATGTTCCAGAAGCCAAGGACGGCAAAGCGCCTATATTTCGATGTCATTCCCAAGGCAGTGGACGAATATTTTACGTATCTCTCGGCCTACGGACGCCAGTCGTGGAAGGATCGGCTGAACAATCCCGTTTGGCATTTACATAACGGCAATCCGCCTTCGGTCGAGATGCCCGTGCCGTTTGCCCTTCTGTTGAATTTGGTCAGCGCTTCCAATGCCGAGAACCGTAGCGTGCTTTGGGGTTTCATTTACCGGTACGCACCGGGCGTCACACCGCAGAACAATCCGGAACTGGATGACCTCGTGGGCTACGCTATTCGCTACTTCAACGATTTCGTGAAACCAACAAAGAAATTTCGGACACCTGATCAAGTGGAACGGCTGGCACTCGGGGCAATGGACAAAATGCTCGCAAGCTTGCCGGACAATGCCGATGGAAGCATGATTCAAAATGCCATGCTGGACGTAGCCCGCAGCATCGAACGATATCAGGATCACACAAAAACAAGCCCCGAGGGAGGGCCCGGCGTGTCCGTTTCGTTCTTCCAGATGCTCTACGAGGTGTTGATCGGTCAGGAACGCGGCCCGCGTTTCGGCTCGTTCGTTGCGCTTTACGGTATTGCCGAAACACGCGCGCTGATCGCGAAAGCGCTTGCTGGGAAACTATCTTGAACTGGTGGGCACGACAATTTTCTGGAGGGATGAATGATCGATCATACAGGTGTCGTTGTGAGCGATTTCGAGCGAAGCAAGCGGTTCTACAAGGAAGCGCTCGCTCCACTTGGATACGAGTTGCTCCATGAGGTTCCCGCTTCGATTACCGGGAGCGCGGATGTGGCAGGCTTTGGTGAGGGCGGCAAGCCCGACTTCTGGGTAACCAACGGCGACCCCAACAAGCCACCGCTCCACATCGCCTTTCGCGTCAAGAGCCGCGATATCGTTGACGCATTTCATGCCGCCGCCATAGCGGCTGGAGGTAGAGATAACGGACAGCCCGGATTGCGCCCGCACTATCATCCCAACTATTATGGCGCGTTCGTTCGCGATCTTGATGGACACAACGTCGAGGCTGTTTGCCACGAAGCGTGACTATTCCGGGCGCGGCGGGAACGGAGCGTTTGGTACAGCCAATGGCGGTGGAGCCAATAGTGGCTCTGCCTGCGGCTCCGGTACATCACTTATAGAGGGTATGGGCAGGTTGGCTGAGGCCGGCAGCGCTGCGGGCGGACTGCCGAATATACCCAGCTTGGCCTCCTCGGCTTTCTTCATCATCTCGGCCATCGGCGTTCCATCCTTCGCACGGGCCCAGCCATTTTGCACCAGCCACCCTGCGATATCCATATCGCCGAGTTTACAATGCGTGGCGACGACGTCATTGGGCGGCTGTCCCGGCACATTGCATTCGATGGCGCGAGAGCGCAACCAGTTGCGGAATGCTGTACGTGCGGCCATGCCGCACGGCCATGCATTACCGCCCTCGAAATTGCAGGTCTCATCCGGATGAACCGCCTCAACTCCGTCGAGCGCGATCCGGTAACCGGCCGCTTCGATAGTGCCTGCTGCTGTCGCGACCGGACGATGGAGAAGTGTCGGTTTGGCGGTGCCGTCGACAGGCGCCGGAGGTGATTCCGGCGCAGAAACTACTGGAGGATTGCCAGCCATCGTCTCAGGCACGCTCAAGGGCGCGCGAGGCTCCACCCGCTCCAGCGGTGCCGTGGCGCTATCCGAGGAAGCCATTGCATCCGGATCGATCTGGCGCGCCTGAGGCGATGTAACTCTCCCCTGCGGCTGTACAGCTTCCTGTGCCACTTCCGGTGCGACGCCCGTCATCTCGTCGGGTAGCTCAAAGTTCTCGGGTGTGATGTCGACGCCTTGAGTACCAACCCTCGTTTCGATGGCACCACTGAAAGGGGCGACGAATGCGTAAACCAGCCCCAAAGCTACCAGGACAGTCAGGACATAAAGTGGTAGCTGGCGCATGTAGAGTGGGTTCCTATTGGCTTGCCCACAAGATTCGGGCGATCCAATCAACATGCGCCGCATCGAAAGTGCGGGTGGGATGCTCGGCATTCATCGATTGCAACTCGATCGTGCGGGGCGTCTGCCGCGCGAGTATCTTTGCCATGACCTCCCCATCTTTCGTACGCACAACCACGCGGTCACCCCGTCGCACTGCTGCTCCCGGGGCAACGATGATCGTATCGCCATCGCGATAGAGCGGCAGCATGGAATCTCCCGATACTTCCAGTGCATAAACCGCGTCCGCAGGTCCAACCGGAAACTCGACAACATCCCATCCTTGACCTACAGGAAAGCCGCCGTCGTCGAAAAAACCGCCGGCGCCCGCCTGCGCGAAACCGAGCAGCGGTACGGAGCGTGTCGCGCCAGCAATCCCGTTGCTGGCCCTGCCGAGAACGAGCGTCATGAATTCGTCGAGCGAGGCGCCCGTAGCTTCCATGATCTTGGCCAACGACTCGGTGGATGGCCAACGCGCGCGACCATCCACAGCGTATCGTTTGGATTTGTTGAACGTTGTGGGATCAAGCCCGGCACGTTTCGCCAGTCCCGATACGGAAAGCGAGTGGCGTTCAGCCAGCGCATCTATGGCCGCCCATATGCGGTCATGTGAAAACATGATGATATCCAATAAGGAAAAAATACCTTCAGTTCTGTTTTATAAAGGTCCTCTGCAAAAGTCGAGCAAAATTACGGAAAACTTTCTCATTTTTCGCTTCTCCGCTGGTGTAAGCGGAGAAGACTAACTCCTCCCCGCTTTGATTTTCTCACGCAGCTTCTTTTTTGCCTTCGACGGAGTAGGGATTGAAACGATCGTAGAAAGTTTCACCCTTTTCGGCCATTTCGAGCAAGAGCTTGGGCGTCCTGAATTGGGCGCCGTACTTGCGCTGCAGCCCTTTGGCGATTTCCACAAACTTTGCTGCACCCATGCCATCGATATAAGACAACGTTCCACCCGTATAAGGTGCGAAACCGAAGGCCAGGATTGATCCCACATCGGCCTCACGCGGATCGGTGACGATACCCTCCTCCATGACGCGTGCCGCTTCGAGAGCGATCGTAAAGAGGAAGCGCTGTTTCAGCACCTCGACGTCAATCTTGTCAGCGTCCTGTTGTGGGAACAGGGTCTTCAACTCGGGCCATAGATGCTTTTTGGCAGGCTTCGCAGGATAATCATAGAAACCTTTGCCATTCTTGCGTCCGCGCCGGTCATATTTATCCACAAGCGTGTTGACCAGCTCAATATGGCGTGGATCGACAGCTTTCTCGCCAAGATCCACCACCGCTGCCTTCATGATCTTCTGAGCCAGATCTATCGCGGTTTCGTCGCCGAGAGCCAGGGGGCCGACCGGCATTCCGGCCATGCGGGCGGCATTCTCGATCATGGCCGGAGGAACGCCTTCAATCAGCATGTTATAGGATTCGGACATGTAGCGTAGGACACAACGGTTGACATAGAAGCCGCGCGTATCATTGACGACGATTGGAGTTTTCTTGATGGCCCGCACGAAATCGAGCGCCACGGCCAACGCCTTGTCGGAAGTCTTCTTACCTAGAATGACTTCAACCAGCATCATCTTGTCGACGGGCGAGAAGAAGTGAATGCCGATAAAGTTCTTGGGACGGCTCGAAGCTTTGGCAAGCCCGGTGATCGGCAAGGTCGAAGTATTAGAGGCATAGATCGCCGCAGGCTTCAGCACCGCTTCCGCCTTTTCTGTCACCACTCGTTTGACTTCGCGGTCCTCGAACACTGCCTCGATGACAAGATCCGCCCCATCAAGATCGGCATAGTCGGCGGACGCCGTGATCAAACCAAGCAGCACGTCCTTTTCTTCGGCGGTCGCCTTGCCCCTTTGCATCTCTTTGGTGATGAGATCGGCAGAATGGGCTTTTCCCTTTTCTGCTGCTTCAACGCTCTGGTCGAGCAGCACGACCGGAATACCCGCCTTGGCGGTGACGTACGCAATGCTTGCGCCCATGAAGCCGGCACCCACGACGCCGATTTTCTTGAGCCTCGTCGGTTTGATATCGGCTGGACGTCGCGCGCCCTTGTTCAGCTCCTGCAAGGAGACGAATAGCGAACGGATCATCATCCCGGCTTCGGTCGTCTGCAAAATCTTGGTGAAATAGCGCTGCTCGATTTTGAGCGCCGTGTCGAACGGCACGAGCAGGCCCTCATACACCGATTTGAGAATCGACGCTGCACCCGGATAATTGCCATAGGTCTCGCGGCGCAGGATCGCCGTGGCGGCCGGCCAGAGATTTGCGCCCGCAGCTGAGTAAATCGGGCCACCTGGAAGCTTGAAGCCCTTCTCGTCCCACGGTTGCACCGGCTTCAGACCTGCCTTGATCATCTTCTTGGCTGATTCAACCAGCTTCTTGGCCGGGACAACTTCATGTACCAGTCCCATCGCCTTCGCACGCGAGGCTGTCAGGCTGGAACCTGTTGTCATCATCTGCAACGCGTCTTGCTGGTTCGTAAGTCGTGGGACGCGCTGTGTGCCGCCGGCACCGGGGAAAATGCCGACCTTTACTTCAGGTAGTCCCATCTTCACTGCAGGATCATCCGAGACCACACGTCCATGGCAGGCGAGTGACATCTCAAATGCACCGCCCATGCAGGTTCCATTGATTGCCGAGACCCAAGGCTTTCCGCTTGTTTCGAGCTTCCGGAAAAGGCCGCCCATTTTGCCTGTGTTTTCGAATAGAAGCTCAACTGCTTTCTTCTGGTCCCTTGCCTTTTCGTCATGAAAGAGCTGGAACATGCGCTTGAGCATGGTCAGATCCGCACCACCCGAGAACGTGTCCTTGCCAGAGGTGATAACGGCGCCCTTGACGGCATCATCCTTGGTGACGCGATCAACAATGGTATCGAGTTCCTTCATCACCTCTTCGGTGAAAACATTCATGGACCTATCGGGCATATCCCAGGTCACAAGGGCAATGCCGTCCGCGTCTACATCAAGTTTGAAGTTTGTATAGGTCATATTTCTTCCCCTCAGACGCGTTCGATGATCGTTGCAGTGCCCATGCCGGCACCAATGCAAAGCGTTACAAGTGCAACATTGAGGTCTCGGCGCTCCAGCTCATCAAGAACGGTTCCAAGGATCATCGCGCCTGTAGCACCAAGCGGGTGCCCCATCGCTATCGCACCACCGTTTACGTTGATCTTGTCCCGAGGGATGTCGAAGGCCTGCATGTAGCGCAGAACCACCGCGGCGAAAGCTTCGTTCAATTCGAACAGGTCGATATCCGAGATTTTCATCTTGGCCCGCTTCAACAATTTTTCAGTTACGTCGACTGGCCCCGTCAACATCAGCGCCGGATCAGATCCGATGTTGGCGAACGCGCGTATACGCGCGCGCGGCTTGGCATTGAGAGACCTGCCAGCGCTTTTGGACCCCAGCAACACACCAGCTGCGCCGTCGACAATGCCGGAAGAATTGCCCGCATGATGCACATGATTGATTGCCTCGACTTCCGGATGCGCCTGTATGCCGACGGCATTGAAGCCACCCATCTCACCGGGCATGACGAAAGACGGATTGAGCGATGCCAAGGCCTGCATATCCGTAGTCGGGCGCATATGCTCGTCGCGATCGAGGATCATCAATCCATTCTGATCCTTGATTTCCAACACGGAATTCTTGAAGTAACCCTTGCTCCACGCCTCGCCGGCCCGTTTTTGGCTTTCTACCGCATAGGCGTCAACGTCGTCACGACTAAAGCCATATTTGGTTGCAATCAGATCAGCGGAAACGCCCTGCGGCATGAAATAACCTGGCAAGCCAACCGACGGGTCCATATACCAGGCGCCCCCGGACATGCCCATGCCGACGCGCGACATGGATTCGACGCCGCCTGCGATAACGATATCATCGGCGCCCTGCACGATCTTGGCAGCGGCAAAATTGACCGCATCCAGGCCCGATGCGCAGAAGCGCGAAATCTGCATGCCAGGCGCCTTGAAATCATACCCTGCTTCGAAAGCGGAGGAGCGGGGGATGACCGCACCCGCTTCGCCCACAGGATCGACGCAACCATAAATAATGTCATCGACCAATCCCGTGTCGAGACCGTTGCGATCGCGCAGCGCTTCCAGAACATGGGCGCCCAGACGAACGGCGGGCACTTCGTGCAAACTGCCATCCTTCTTACCCCTGCCGCGCGGCGTGCGGACGTGATCGTAAATATATGCGTCAGCCATTATATACTCCCTGTCAAAATCCACAGCTCAGAGGCTGCGGGCGATCAAAAGCTTCATGATTTCGTTGGTCCCGCCATAGATCCGCTGGACGCGCGCGTCGCGGAACATTCGGGCAATCGGGTATTCATTCATATAGCCATAGCCGCCGTGCAACTGCAGGCATTCATCGACCACCTTGTTCTGCAAATCAGTCAACCAATATTTGGCCATCGAGGCCGTCATGGGATCGAGCCCACCATTCAAATGACGCTCGACACAATGGTTGTAGAACACCCGGCCAATCGTCGCTTCTGTCTTGAGCTCGGCCAGTTTGAATTGCGTATTCTGGAACTCTATCACCGCCTTGCCGAAAGCCTTGCGATCCTTGACGTAATCTGAAGTAATCGCGATCGCGCGCTCCGCCATGGCGATAGCAGTGCCGCCGATCTGAAGCCGTTCCTGTGGCAATTGCTGCATGAGTTGGACGAAGCCCTGGCCTTCCTCCGTGCCTAGTAGACTGGACGCGGGAACCCGAACTTCATTGAAGAACAACTCGGATGTGTCGTTCGATTTCAAGCCAACCTTGTCGAGATTCCTGCCCCGCTCAAAACCCTGCTGTCCATCCGTCTCCACAATGAAAAGCGACGTGCCTTTTGCGCCCTGTGCCGGATCGGTCTTGGTGACGACGACGACAAGGTTGGCGAGTTGTCCATTGGTAATAAAGGTCTTCGACCCGTTGATGACGTAATGATTGCCGTCCTTCCTGGCGCTCGTCTTGACACCTTGAAGATCGGAACCGGCGCCTGGCTCAGTCATGGCAATGGCGCCAATCAGTTCTCCCGTCGCCATCCTCGGCAGCCATCTCTGTTTCTGGTCTTCGGAACCATAGTGCAAGATATAAGGAGCTACGATGGAATTATGCAGTGCTATGCCGAAGCCATCGACGCCGACATGGCTGATCGCTTCGAGAATTGCGGTTTCATGTGCGTAGGTTCCACCGGCACCGCCATATTCTTCGGGCATGGAGGCACAGAGAAGCCCGTTTTTGCCGGCGAGTTCCCAAACAGAACGGTCGAAAATCTCCTGCTTTTCGAAGCGATCATAGTGGGGCAGCACCTCGGTTTCGAGAAACTTTGTTGCCATCTCTTGCAGCATCACGACATCGTCAGTCTTCCAGTCGGGTATTGGAACACCAAGAACTTCTTCAGGTCGCAGACCCATAACAATCCTCCCGCGATCAAAATTTGAGAAGCCGCGAAGCCTGCGGCCCCAAGTCAGCGTCAACGGATGCTTAGAAGGCTTCCGCTGCAAGCGCCATCATCGTATCCGCCCCACTCTGAATTCTGGCCAGATGCGCTGCCGTTTCCGGCATGACTCGTTCCATGAAGAACTTGCCCGTGACCAATTTGGTTTCGTAGAACGCCTCGTTGTCGGCACCTTCGGCAAGCTTGGCTTGTGACGCATCGGCGATGCGCGCCCACATATACCCCAATGCAACCAGTCCGAAGAGATGCATGTAATCGGTGGAGGCAGCACCGGCATTATCCGGGTTCGTCATACCATTTTGCATCAACCACATGGAAGCGGCTTGCAGATCGTTAAGTCCCTTTTTCAGATGCTTTGTAAAGAAGGATAGCTTCTCGTTGCTGCGGTTCTCTTCGCAGAAGTCACCAACTTCCTTGAAAAAAGCCATGACTGCGCGCCCACCGTTGGCTCCGAGCTTGCGGCCGACAAGGTCAAGGGCTTGAATACCATTTGCGCCTTCATAAATCATCGCGATACGCGCATCGCGCACATACTGGCTCATGCCGTGCTCTTCGATGTAGCCGTGGCCGCCGAAAACCTGCTGTGCCATGCATGCGTGCTCGAATCCCTTGTCCGTCAGCACGCCCTTCAGAACAGGCGTCATCAGTCCGAGAATATCATCGGCCAGTTGCTTCTCGCTCTCGTCCGAAGAACGATGCGCCACGTCCGACTTCAATGCAGACCAAAGGATGAAAGCCCGGCCGGCTTCATTGAACGACCTTATCGTCAGGAGAATGCGACGAATGTCCGGATGAACGATGATCGGATCGGCCTTCTTGTCTGGTTCTTTCGGACCCGTCAGTGCGCGTCCCTGTACGCGTTCACGCGCATATGCAGCAGCGTTTTGATAGGCAATTTCGCCAATCGACAGGCCTTGCAGCGCGACGCCAAGCCGTGCTTCATTCATCATGGTGAACATGGCACGGAGGCCCTTGTTTTCTCCACCAATCAGATAGCCGGTCGCCTCGTCATAATTCATGACACAGGTCGAATTGCCATGAATGCCCATCTTCTCTTCGATGGAGCCGCAGGAGACGCCATTGCGTGTTCCTGGATTGCCATTTTCGTCGATATTGAACTTGGGCACGATGAACAGCGAAATGCCCTTTGTACCTTCCGGCGCACCTTCGATGCGCGCGAGCACCAGATGGATAATATTTTCGGCCATGTCGTGTTCGCCGGCCGAGATAAAAATCTTCTGGCCCGATATTCTGTATGAGCCGTCAGCGTTCGGTACTGCCTTGGAGCGCAGCAGACCAAGGTCAGTCCCGCAATGCGGTTCCGTCAGGTTCATGGTGCCTGTCCATGCACCTTCGGTCATCTTCGGCAGGTATGTCTGCTTCTGCTCGTCGGTGCCGTGGGTCAGGATAGCCGCGATCGCGCCCTGCGTGAGGCCAGGATACATGACCAGCGCCATGTTGGCGGAGGCCATGTATTCGCCAACAGCCACGTGGAGAGCATAGGGCAGACCTTGGCCGCCGAATTCCTGTGGCACGGCGAGGCCAACCCAGCCGCCTTCGCGATATTGATTGAACGCTTCCTTATAGCCCCTTGGCGTCGTTACCGAGCCATCCTCGTGTCGAATGCAGCCTTCGTGGTCCCCTACCTGATTTACGGGGAACAACGTATTTTCGGCCAATTTTGCGCCTTCAGCGAGGACGGCCTCGACGATATCTGGCGATGCATCACCGAACCCAGGCAAATTACCGTAACGTTGAAAACCGAGAACATCGTTCAAGATAAACAGCGTGTCGTCAACAGGCGCGCGATAGCTCGGCATCAGCTTCCTCCAAACATAGCAAAAACGGCACGCAAGCAAGGGCGCCGTTGAGATGTTGTCGACCCTATCAAACTTTGACGTTTGCGTAAACGTCAATCTTGAAAAATCATTCGGTGTTCAACCCATTCTCGCGTTGTCGGCTTCCGAAATTGCGCCGACGCTCTGGATCTGACATCCGCTATCGAGTTCCAGACTGGATGCATGAATTTAACCTTTTCCACCGAGCTCTTAACCAGTTGTTTACCACGTTTCGCCAATGTCACGATGACGGTGAACCGTGTCTATGTGTGATTTTGTTTTTCACGGCTTGTCGGATCGCATGGGGCGCAAGCCTCGCGCTCTCCGGTTTGGCCCGACGCGCATAGCGTTACCGGCCGTTTCCCCAGAGCAATGAAATTCCATCCGCCGGTGGCGGCAACTCGAGCAGCAGACGTCCATGACAAACCAGAGGTCACTAATGGAACAGGTCAATGTGAATCGCGCACGCCGTGATGCTACGTCGCTGGATAGTCTCAACCGTACCCTTGAGGATCTTGAACGACAGTTGCGTACTGCGATTGAGCCAAGGAGTGACGATTTTTCTGACAACGAGGATATTGCTGACCGATTTGCTGCCCTCGCCTCACGCGCAGGTCAATTGGCTGCACCCCGTCACGTTCCCGCAGCGCAGGTTTCGGGATTACCCAAGTATGACCTCTCGGCGGTTGCTGCTCAACTCAAGCAGCTCCGCGAGGAGACGGAGAAGGAAGTCAAAGCGTCCATAAACCAGGCAGAGCCTCACAACGAAACGATTGGCCGGCTCAGCCAGTCAACTTCATCAAACGATCGACTGTTCAACCGTGCTTCCGCGAGCCGGCCCGAGGCCAGTCACCTTTCCTTCCTGCGTGGAGACCTCGACGAGTTGAAACGGACCGTCAATCTGCTGGCCCGCGAAGAATCACTGCAAAGCCTCGGCAATCGTTGGGATGCGATCGATGAACGCTTCGATACGTTTACGCAACGGAACCCTTCGGCTCATGTAAGCAACGCCTCTCTGCCCGCCAAGTATATGCAGCAGATCGATGAACGCCTTGACGAAATCAGCCGCGCCATCGTTGCTACCTCGCAGGCAACCCTCAGCCAACCGGCCGAAGTCGACGCTTTCGAAAGGTTGGAGGCGCGTATCGCGGCTCTTGCCTCTGGCGAGCGCAGTTCCGATACGATCCTCAAGCGTATGGGAGAGCTTGCCGAACGTGTCGAACACCTCACCGCCCAGAGCAAAGAACCAGCAATCAATCTAGACATCTTGTCGGAACAACTCGCGGCTGTCATGCGCCATTTGCAAGGCGCGCCGGCTGCGATCACCATCTCCGACTTCCGCGACTTGGAAGACCGCGTGCTGCAAATTATCGCGAAGCTTGAAACCATGCCGCAGCCAGCGACTGATCCCACCTTTGTTGAGAAAATTGACCGGCGCTTTGAAGAATTGACGCGCCGCCTCGACGACCACCATGTCATGACCGAGAACAGCGATATTCGCCTTACCGACACAATCGAATCCCATTTTGAGGACATGGCACGCTACATCGCGCAAAACTTGCCTCAGACTGAAGATACGCACCACGCCATCCGTAGCCTTGAGTTACAGATTGCCGGTTTGGCCGAACATCTGGTTCAGTCGAACAATCGTCAGGCAGAGCTCTCCGCGATCCCGCCCAGGCTCGACGCGATCGAAGAATCCATGGCCGCAAACCGTGATTTCGTGATAGAGGCTGCGCGCAATGCTGCGGCAGAGGCGATCCGCACTACTGGCAATTTCAGCGAACATGATAGCGTGATCGCCCGAGAACTGGCCGACGACCTCAAGACACTCGAAAAACTAGCGCGTAAGTCGGAGGAACGAAACAGCAAGACATTCGAGGCAATTCACGACACCTTGCTCAAGATCGTTGACCGTCTCGCCTCGCTGGAAAACGGCCCGATGCCCGTTTACAGACCAATCGCGGCACGCGCCGAGGAGACATCCATCGCGGAATTGCCTGCGATGAAGGCTACACTTGCCTACGATCCCGCTATGGATGTTAGCCCTGCTCCCGATACGCTCGCACATTCTGAGACCGCCGAACCCTTACCTGAAGTGACCCTCGCTGGTGACCCTGCAGTGTCAGCAGTGGAGCCTAGCGAAAAGAAGTCATTGTTCGGCAGCCTCGCCCGAAGCCTCAAATCACGGAACAAGCAGGAAATCCTGCCTCAAGACCCGGAGATTGATCTCGCCGGGGCGAGTGGAGAGGCCGACGGAAAGCTCAACATCCACTCGGACATACTCAACCGCCCGCTTGAACCTGGTTCCGGCATGCCCGATCTCAACTCAATCCTGAAGCGCGTTCGCGATGAGCGCAAGGATGTACCGGTTGCTGGCGACGCATCCTCGGGCAAGGCCGATTTCATCGCCGCCGCTCGGCGCGCCGCCCAGGCGGCCACGTCGGAAGTAGAAAGTCAAAAACACGTATCATCGGATGAAACCGATACTAGGAGAGCCGGCCTCTTCTCGCGCCATCGCAAACCCATTCTGCTTGCGATAGGCGCAATCATGATCGCACTCGCCGGTCTGCAGTTGAAGAACGCCTTCTTAAATCAACCGGCAGCGACAGACACACCGACCATTGACCAGCTTGCGGCACCCCAACCCGCAACAGAATCGCGTGTGTCAGCTCAGCCAGCGGGACAGGCAGATGCACCGGCTTCCGTTCAGAATGGAGCAACTCAGGAGCGGGCTGCGTCCCAACCAGCGCCTGCCAGCGTCGAGGCTGTAATCGCCACGCAACAGGCAACACCATCAACGATCGATGCCTCACGGTCGCCAACGGCTGCTGTGAGTGCACCGACTGCTGCCATTCCTTCAATCCCCGTAGAAGCCGGGCCGGAGCCTCTCCGAGTGGCTGCATCCGCTGGCGACAGCAAGGCACTTTTCGAGATCGGGAACCGCTACATGGACGGTCGAGGCGTCACCCGCGACTATTCCAAAGCCGCCGAATGGTACAACCTTGCAGCGGAACGCGATTTTGCTCCGGCACAATACCGCATTGGCAATTTTTACGAGAAGGGTCTTGGCGTCGCCCGCGATCTAGCGAAGGCGAAGAGCTATTATCAACTTGCTGCCGAACAGGGAAATGCCAGTGCCATGCACAATCTTGCAGTTCTGTTTGCTGGCGGAATTGAGGGCGCAGCGCCGGACAACGAAGCAGCTGTCCGCTGGTTTACGCAGGCCGCCGAGCTTGGGGTAAAGGACAGCCAATTTAATCTTGGTATTCTCTCGGCGAAGGGCGTGGGCATGCCACAGAACCTCGAGGAGAGCTATAAGTGGTTTGCGCTTGCAGCCATTGCTGGCGACAAAGACGCGGCGCAGAAGCGAGACGACGTCGCCAAGGCCATGTCGGATGGGCAGTTGGAGCGCGCGAAAGCGGCAACTGAACTTTGGAAACCCAAAGTACTAAGTCCCGACGCCAATGCTTTGAACGTTCCTGACGGGTGGGTGGAGAGCGAAACCACTACAGGTTCGATCGACATGGAAAAGGCGATCCGGAATATCCAGCTGATCCTGAACAAGCATGGTTACGACGCTGGCGGTTCGGACGGAAAGATCGGTTCCAAGACGCGCGACGCAATAATGGCTTTCCAGAAAGACAATGGACTGAAGCCGACGGGCAGTATCGATAAGGACCTTGTGCGTAACCTGCTCCAAAAAAATGGCTAGGTTCTGGCGATAAATGGCGGTTACGACACGCCGGGTTCGCGTTTGAACCGGTGTGCTTCGGCCGCTTTAGTCAAAGTTTGACTCCGGACCTTCTACCGGGCAAGAAACCTTAAAGAATAGCTGTTATGTGATATTGCGCTAGTGTCCGCCACCACATTGGGTTTGGGGTTCATATTGGGTATCTACCTGCCTATAGCCGAAATTTCGGTCAACGTGTTCGTTCTCTTTTTTATGGGCGCGGCGGTAGGGTTCTTGTCGGGCATGTTTGGTGTTGGCGGAGGATTTCTGATCACCCCTCTGTTGATCTTCTACAATATCCCGCCAGCAGTAGCCGTTGCTACAGGCGCAAATCAGGTTATCGCCTCGTCATTCAGCGGCGCTCTAACCCATTTCAAACGGGGAACGCTGGATTTCAAGTTGGGCTCCCTGCTGGTCGCAGGTGGTATCGCGGGGGCTGCGCTGGGAATTTACGTGTTCGTACTGTTACGGGAACTTGGACAACTCGATCTCATCGTCTCGCTCCTATACGTCATATTCCTCAGTACGGTAGGCGGCCTCATGTTATATGAGAGCGTTCAATCCATGCGGCGGACAAGAGCTGGACAGCTCGCTAACCTGAAGAAGCCAGGTCAGCACAATTGGGTGCATCGTTTGCCGTTCAAGATGCGCTTTCGTGCATCCAAGATCTATGTGAGCATCATTCCCGTTCTGGTGCTCGGCGGGGCCATCGGTTTCCTCTCGTCGATCATGGGCGTTGGCGGCGGTTTCATCATGGTTCCGGCGATGATTTATCTGCTAAAGGTGCCGACCAATGTCGTCATCGGGACGTCGCTTTACCAGATCGTGTTCGTGACGGCGTTCACGACAGTGATGCAGGCAACCACGAACCGGTCGGTAGACATAGTTCTCGCAATGCTGCTGATGACGGGGGGTGTGATCGGAGCGCAATATGGCGCGCGTATCGGCCAGAAGCTGCGGGGCGAACAGTTGCGCGCGCTACTGGCCATGCTGGTATTGGCTGTTGGTCTGCGCCTTGCCATCGAACTCTTCGTTACGCCGGACGATCTTTATTCGATCAGCATTGCGCTCGCCTCAGGCTCGTCATGAGTGCCCTGTCATCCGCGTTCCTCACATTGGTCCTCGCGCTCGCTGCAGTAGGTGGAGCTGGTGCGCAACAGTTGCCCGGCAACAAGGAAACGGTCGAGATAGGATTGTCCACTGACACGATCGCGATTACATCAGGTTTCCGCGGTACAGATCTCACCGTATTCGGTGCCCTCGACAATGCCGACCCGCTGATCCAGCGGCAAGGAAGATACGATATCGTGGTCGTTCTGGAGGGGCCAGCGCGGGATTTCGTCGTACGGCGCAAAGACAGATTCTTCGGAATATGGGTCAATGCTGAATCTGTCTCGTTCCAACATATCCCCGCCTCCTATTCGCTTGCATCAACCCGTAACCTTCAGGACATTGCGTCTCCGAAGATATTCGGGCAGTTGAGCCTCGGCGTGAACAATATTTACTACGAACCGATGCCGGATGGCTTTGGGTCCAGTCAATCGCTCAAGGAGTTCACCAAGGAACTCCCGCGGCTGAAACTCAAGCAGCGGCTTTACAACCAACGACCGGGCGATGTGCAGTTCCTGTCATCCACACTGTTTCGGGCAACCTTGTCGCTGCCAGCCAATGTGCCTGTAGGCAAGCATGTCGCACGCGCATACCTGTTCCGCAATGGTGAGTTCCTACGGGAGAGCGCAACGAGCCTCAACATCGTCAAAGCGGGACTCGAATTTCGTATTTATCGCGCTGCCAATCAGTACAGCCTGCTTTACGGGTTCTTCGCAGTATTCCTCGCAGTTGTCACCGGTTGGATGGGCCGGCTCATATTCCGCAAGGACTAACCCGGGACAGGTCCGGCCACAACAATGAGCCCCGACAGTGGTTGCCCTCGATCAAGCCGAATATCCTCTCGACGAATGCTCACAACGCACATTGAATGTTCGGACAAAAGCCGATGCACGTAGCTTTCCGAATGGGTATAGCGCAGCGATGGCTGCAGGATCATTTCATCTTCACCTGAGTGAGTCTCGACCGAGAATGCAAACAAGCCATCAAGAGTCAAAGCCCTCCGGACGTTGACAAAAGCACGGTGAAGGTCCCCAACATAGACAAATACGTCGGCTGCAATGACGAGATCCACGCTTCGCTGAGGCATCACGAATTCGTTGACATCACCTTTGGTGAGACTGTCGTAGACTCGCTTGTCGGCTGCCTTCTGCAGCATTGCATCCGAGAGATCGACACCGGCCAGGAAATCGCAGCGCTCTCGAATGTGCGAACCTATCAGGCCAGTGCCACAACCAAGATCGAATACCGACTGGTAACGCCGGTCTGGTGCAGACTCCTCGATGGCTTTCGCGAGCAAGTCGGGAACGCGATAGTCCAATTTCTCCAGAAGGGCGTTATCGAACGTTGGTGCATAGGCGTCGAATAACGTCTCTACATAGGCCGGCGGCGGCGCTTCGGGTACGGCAGCATACCCGCTCGCTGCGAGCTTCAATCCCGCGCCGAAGCGGTCATCGGGATCAAGCTTCAGCAGTTTACGCCAGGCAACTACCGCAGCCCCCTCATCTCCAGCCGTTTCCTGCATTTCACCAAGACGAAACAGACCTGCAGTCCACTCAGGCGTTATCTCGAGCGCCTGCCGCATGAGATCGGCAGCCGCGACGTGATCGCCCGATTCGAACAGCATATCAGCGTAGGATGCGCGACGATCGGCAATCAAATCGCCCGAAGAAAGGAATGCACGTTCCATGGTTGCTAATTCGTGACCTGGACACGAATGGAAATGATATCCACCGAATGTCCAGTCTGGGCTATATCCGAATTGATCTTGATGGAGCCGCCAGCAGACGGCCTCTCGTCTGCTGGGAACTGTTTCTGCACAAGATATTCGCCGCTCGCATCCGAAACATCGAACCTCGTGCGGCCGCAGTCACCAAGGGCGCCGAAATCGCAACTTACCGCCATCTGCGTCCGAGTTCCGTCTTCACTCTTGGCGACAATATCGAACATTGCGTTCTTGCCGGCGAGCTGTTCGAGAACGCCCTGACCGACTTGGAAAATAATCTCGTCGGATTCGCCCGGTGATTTTATGCGTAAATACTTCGCGACCTGGTCGCCCGTGATCGTCGCCGTTGCGCGTCCTGAGACCGAGACCTGGGTCGTGTCGGACGGATCAAAGATTGTGATCCAGCTGCCTTCCGATGGCAGTTGGCCCTCCTTCAGCGGTTCATGACTACCTGTTGTAGCTGGATTACCCGTACTTGGAGCAACGCTCGACGGCTTTGTATTTATAGTTCCCGACGCGACGAGCCATAGAAGGCCGAGTGCAAGAGCGAGTATGACGAGGGTGATTGCGAGCTTGGCAATGCCACTCGCCTTCTTACGCTCCTTGTTCCGTTTTAATCTTGGACGCAGCCGGTCCGGGCGATAATTGTCAGCAACGGCCGACCGGTCGGATGCCGGTTCAGGCGCGTCCAGTTCAGGCTCCCGCAAAGTGTCGATAGAGGGCTCAACTCTTGCTGTAGATGGTTCAGGCTGAGAAAGTACCGGTTCGAGTCTTTCAGCGATGGGAGCCGGAGCAGTAGGCGGCGCTACTGAACCTGTCGACTGAACTTCATTCTCAATTCGTGTAATTGCATCTTTCAACCGTTCGCGACGCTCGTCTCGCTGCTCATCGTCCAGCGCTCCGTTAGCTGCTAGCGAGCGCTCATGCGCACTCCAAGCCGACTCGTAGACCTTCTGCCGGATCGCAGGATTTCCGAAATCGGCCTTGGCCAACGCATTTCGGATTGCATGTTCGATCGCTTCCAACTGGACGGTTATCCCTCTGATGTGGCCTCACGGTTGCAGGTTAGCCATAACGCATCCCACTGCTTATTCAAGACTCTCGCGGCGCAATGATGGCCAGCCAAACGTTGTGAACGCTGATGGACCTGCTGAGTTTCCGCCGCAAATTGCGCAAAAGTGAGCAAACAAGGTTTGACTTGCCCAATTCGGAAGGTCTGGTACAAGAGTTACGTTTACGCGAACGTCAAATATGGAGCTGAATATGGCCTTGCCGGAGATTCTCGAGTCAAAGCTTCGCATCCCGGTGGTCGGTGCTCCATTGTTTATCATTTCCCATCCAGGTCTGGTGGTCGCGCAGTGCAAAGCCGGAATAGTCGGTTCTTTTCCCGCTTTGAACGCCCGTCCGGAAACCCAGCTTGACGATTGGTTGGCTGAGATCACGGAGAACCTGCGCAGTCACGACGAGAAAAATCCTGATCGCCCTGCCGCGCCTTTCGCCGTGAATCAGATCGTCCACAGGTCGAACAAACGGCTCGAACATGACTTGGCGGCATGTGTAAAATACAAGGTACCCATTGTTATATCGTCGCTTGGTGCAGTTCCGGAAGTGAACCAGGCCATTCACTCCTATGGCGGTATCGTATTGCACGACATCATCAATAATCGTCATGCGAACTCGGCTATACGCAAAGGAGCCGATGGGTTGATAGCGGTTGCAGCTGGTGCTGGCGGGCATGCCGGAACGCTCTCGCCTTTCGCCCTTGTGCAGGAGATCCGCGAATGGTTTGACGGGCCCCTGCTTCTATCAGGCGCCATCGCCACCGGTAGAGCAGTTCTCGGAGCGCAAGTCATGGGAGCCGACCTTGCCTATATCGGTTCCCCTTTCATCGCGACCGATGAGGCGCGCGCGGTCGAGGGATACAAGCAGATGATCGTCGAGTCCGCTTCCTCGGACATCATCTATTCAAACTATTTCACCGGCATCGCCGGCAACTATTTGAGACCCTCCATAGCCAAAGCTGGAATGGATCCCGACCATCTACCCGATGCGGACCCCACAAAGATGGACTTCGAGGCCGCAACAACCGGGGCCAAGGCCTGGAAAGACATCTGGGGATGCGGTCAGGGAATCAGCGCAATCAAGGAGATCGTCCCCACAAGCGACTTGGTTGCGCGCCTGGAAAGGGAATATCACGCGGCCAAGGCAGCACTCTGCGCCACGTAAACAGAGCTACATCGGTCTGTTCGCGATTTCCGCAATCGCCCGTCTCGCCATGACCTTCACGAGATTGGCTCGGTAGTCAGCAGAAGCATGCATATCGGACAGGAGGCCGTCCGGGTTCACTATGAGGCTGTCGAGTGCCGCAGAGCTGAAATTGCTGGCTAAAGCTGCCTCGGCATCTATGAGCCTGAAGACACCGTTTTCGCCCGCGCCAGTCACCGCAACGCGAATGACATCGCCGGACCTGGCCACGAATACCCCCGCCATGGCGTAAAGCGAAGCCGGATTGGGAAACTTCTTGTAAGCTGCTCTATCCGGCGCGATAAACTCCACTGCCGTTATGATTTCGCCAGGCTCCAACGCCGTCTCGAAAAGACCAACGAAGAAATCCGATGCGGGAATGGAGCGCTCATTGGTAATGATCATCGCATCCAGCGCCAACATGGAAGATGGGTAGTCGGCAGCAGGATCATTGTTGGCGATCGACCCGCCAATCGTTCCCATGTTGCGAACTTGCGGATCACCGATATGAGCCGCAAGGCTGACGATGGCCGGGCAAATCTTTGCCAGTTCCTCATCGATGGAGACATCGTAATGGGTCGTCGCTGCGCCAATGCGCACCGTCCGGCCACTGATTACGATACCTTTCATTGCTTCGATTCGCCTCAGGTCGATTACATCGCTCGGCGACGCCAAGCGCTGTTTCATGGTCGGGATGAGCGTCATTCCGCCGGCTAGAAACTTGCCGTCTTCCGCCTCGGACATGAGCCTTGCACCCGCTTCAACAGAGGTAGCACGGTGGTACTTTGTCTCATACATGGCACGTGCCCCCTTACTTGATGGCCTGAATGGCGTTCCAAACGACTTGCGGCGTTGCCGGCATCGAAAGCTCGTTGCTGCCAATAGCGTCGGTCAGTGCATTGATCACAGCTGGCGGCGAGCCGATTGCCCCTGCCTCGCCGCACCCCTTAATGCCGAGCGGATTGGATAGACAGGGCGTTTCGGTCGTCAAAATTCTGAACGACGGCAGATCAAATGCCCGCGGCATCGCATAGTCCATGTAGCTCGCCGTCAGCAGTTGGCCACTTGCATCGTAATGCGTGCCCTCAAGCAATGCTTGTCCAATACCCTGCGCCAGCCCCCCATGAACCTGCCCCTCGACAATCATCGGGTTGATTATCTTGCCGAAATCATCCGCGGCGACGAATTGCACTATCTCCGTCACCCCTGTCTCGGGATCGACTTCCACCTCGCAGATATGACAGCCGCCGGGGAAAGTAAAATTGGCGGGGTCGTAGAACGCGCCCTCCTTGAGCCCAGGCTCCATGCCCGAGGGCAGGTTGTGCGCGGTGTAGGCAGCCAGCGCCACCTGGAACCAAGGCAGAGACTTGTCGGTGCCTACCACCCTGACGTCGCCGTTGTTGATCTCGATGTCGGCTTCGTCCGCCTCGAGCAGGTGGGCTGCGATTTTCTTTGCCTTCGCCTCTACCTTATCCAGAGCCTTGACGACCGCCGACATGCCAACGGCACCTGAGCGCGAACCATAGGTTCCCATGCCCATCTGCACCTTGTCAGTGTCGCCATGCACGATCGAAACACTTTCAATCGGCACGCCGAAGCGTTCCGTTACTAATTGGGCGAAGGTGGTTTCATGCCCCTGCCCGTGTGAATGCGAGCCGGTAAGGATTTCGATTGTCCCCACCGCATTGACGCGAACTTCCGCGCTTTCCCACAGCCCGACACCTGCACCCAGGGAACCTACTGCCGCCGAAGGCGCGATACCGCATGCCTCGATGTAACAACTCATGCCGATACCGCGCAGCTTTCCACGTTTTGCTGCCTGTTGGCGGCGCTGCTCGAACCCGGCGTAATCCGCCGCTTGCATGGCAGCATCGAGCGTGGCGTCGAAGTCTCCAGTATCATAGTTCATGATCACGGGCGTCTGATGGGGAAATGTGCGAACGAAGTTCTTCCGACGAAGCTCGGCCGGCGATACATTCAGTTCCCGCGCCGCTGTTTCCATAATCCGTTCAAGCACAAAAGTGGCTTCGGGACGCCCTGCGCCACGATAGGCATCGACTGGCGCGGTGTTGGTATAAACCGCCTTTACGTTCGCATGAATGGCCGGAATATCATATTGGCCGGAGAGAAGCGTTGCATAGAGATAGGTCGGTACCGAACTTGAGAACAACGACATATAGGCGCCGAAATTGGCAATCGTCTGGACCTTCAATCCAAGGATCTTGTTGTTCTGATCGAAAGCAATCTCGGCATGGGTGACGTGATCTCGGCCGTGCGCATCGGCCAGGAAGCTTTCGGTGCGGTCGCCCACCCACTTGACGGGAACGCCCGTCTTCTTGGAAGCCCAGAGACAGACGACCTCTTCTGGATAGATGAATATCTTGGAACCGAACCCGCCGCCGACATCTGGCGCAATGACGCGCAGCTTATTTTCTGGTGCAACATTATAAAAAGCGCTCATCACGAGCCGAGCGACGTGCGGGTTTTGTGAAGTCGTCCAGCACGTATAATGATCTTCCGCAGCGTCGTACACACCAAGAGTAGCCCGCGGCTCGATAGCATTAGGTATGAGGCGATTGTTGACGATGTCGAGCTTCGTCACGTGCACAGCTTTGGCGAAGGCGTCGTTTGTCGCCATTTCATCGCCGAGATCCCAGTCGAAGATCATATTGTTCGACGCTTCCGGATGTATTTGCGGCGCACCATGCTTGAGCGCCTCGACTGCATTCACCACTACGGGCAGTTCATCATAGGATATGTCGACGGCCTCGGCAGCATCCCGCGCCTCGCCCTTGGTGTCAGCTATTACGAGCACGACCGCATCTCCGACATAGCGGACCGTGTCAGTCGCCAGCGGCGACCAAGCTCCCATATTCATGGGGCTGCCATCCTTGGAATGTATCATCCAACCGCAAATGAGATTGCCGATGCCGTCCGCTTTCAATTCACTACCGGTGAGGACGCCGATGACGCCAGGCATCTTTTTGGCTTCCTCGACGTTTATTCCGGCGATCCTTGCGTGGGCATGGGGACTGCGCACAAACACCGCATGCTTCATGCCGGGCACCACCATATCGTCGGTATAGCGGCCCTTGCCTGTCATAAATCTCTTGTCTTCCTTGCGAAGGACGCGAGCTCCAATACCTTCAACACCCATGGCTTATCTCTCCCTGCTGCAGGCGCTTCGCCGAAAACCTGAGGTGGGACTTCGGCAAACGGCTGCTAAACTGAATTCAGCTATTCAGGCTGCCTCGCTTGGCGCCTTGCGGAGTTTGTCCGATGCATCGAGCACGGCTTTGACGATGTTGTGATAACCAGTGCAGCGGCAAATATTGCCTTCAAGCTCAAGACGCACAGTCGCCTCATCAAGCCCCTCCGGATGGCGCCTGATCATGTCGGCAGAACTCATGATCATACCAGGTGTACAAAATCCACACTGAAGTGCATGGTTTTCGCGGAACGCAACCTGAAGCGGGTGCAATTCGCCATTTTGACTGAGACCTTCGATAGTGGTTACCGAGGAGCCAGAGGCCTGGGCCAAGAGCATTGTACAGGATTTGACCGCCCTGCCATCGACATGCACCACGCAGGCACCACATTGTGATGTGTCACAACCTACGTGGGTGCCAGTCAGGCCAAGATTTTCACGCAGGAAATGTACGAGCAGCGCGCGATCTTCGGCTTCGCCTTTGACAGCCCGGCCATTCACAAACAGTTCCACTTTAGCCATAGGTCCCTCCCAGAACATTGACCGACGTGCCTCTTCCGGGCCTCACAGGTCCTCGATCAAAGATTAACTGCTCCGGCGGACTTGTCTATCGGCAAAATAGAAAAATTCTAAATGAGCGTCTTCCCATAAAGCGGAAGGGGAATCTATGGCGCCATCAACATAACCTCTTGCCATCTCCGGGCTTGCAATCGTTGTCCAATGAAGGTATCAGGCGCGTCATCCGCCGGTACATCGTGATGGCCGATTTAAGGATCGGGAACATGTTCCCCGCCGCTTTAGCTCAGTTGGTAGAGCACATCATTCGTAATGATGGGGTCAGGTGTTCGAGTCACCTAAGCGGCACCATTTTCAGCTTTGCGACTGCATTGCTACCACTCATTACCGCGACCTACAAAAGCTCCAACCGATTTATAGCTGATATTTGCGTGACAGTTGGCTTCGCCTGTCAACTCAATTGCGCGAAACGGTTCTGAGGCGACTCCGAGCTTCTTACGCTTCAATTTGCGCCACGGTTTCTTGATTAGCGTCGGTAACCGGCTCCTAATGCAGCGCCGCGTCCAAACGTCGGATTTATGGGATCGCTGCAGTCTTTGTTGCCTGTCGCGTCGATGAACACGATTGATGTTCGTGGAGTGAGGGGCAGGATTTCGGCACCCTTTTGCCTCTAGTTCTAATACGAAGCTGTCTGTACCGCACCGGCGTAACGCACCACGCCCCGGGGAGGGCAAAGCTGGCCATGCTCCAATTGAAAGCCATAAATTTGTGCTGATCATGGTCGGACGCGCCGGGAAGAACAGATCGCCAAAAGCGTTCTACGACCCCTGACTGGAACTACTAGAAGATCCCGTCGCGTCCTAGGCCTGTTGAAAGAGCAAGACTGGGCGGTTACTGACGACACAAAAGGCACCTCACACACGACCTCCATCCGGCGCAGTCGCAAGCCTGATGCGGATGGGAATCGACTTGAATCCAGGAGTTCCGGAGCGACGGTCGTAGTGCGACAAGGCGATCAGGCCGTTCATCTCCGGGTAGTATCCGGCTGCGGAACCGCGCGGGATATTATACGCGATTGCAGTGAGCCGGCGGACCAGGCGTCGGCGGTCATCGATCTCAGCAGCGTTACGGGCTGCTTCAACGTCAAGTATATCTCCGTCAGCCAAACCCCTGCTGGCCAAATCGTCGCTATTGAGAAAGATGACATCTCGCCGCCCGAACACGCCCCTGTAGCGATCATCCATACCGTAAATGGTAGTGTTATACTGATCGTGGCTGCGAATGGTCGTCAAAGTAAGGAGGTCGGGATCCGACAGCTGAGGATCTTCATCAAGGCTTGCGGTGACCAGGAACTGGGCTTTCCTGGCTGGGGTTCGCCAATCGCGGTTGGAAGCTGGAATGCTCAGACGAAACCCGCCTGGTTGCCGTATCCTTGCGTTGAAATCATGGAAGTCCGGAAAAACGACCTCGATCTTGTCACGGATTCTGTCGTAGTTTTCGATCATTGCATCCCACGCAATGGCGTGCCGGCTTCCAAGGGTGGCTTTTGCGATACCGGCAATTACAGCCGGTTCAGAACGAACCTCTTCGCTGGGCGGTTTCAGAAAGCCTCGCGATGCATGGACCATCGACATTGAATCCTCGACGGTCACGGATTGTGGACCGGTCGCTTGAACATCCGAATCCGTACGGCCGAGTACAGGCAACAAGATCAACGTCTTCGCGGTTAGCAGATGTGAACGGTTGAGCTTGGTCGTTAGGTGAACCGCCAGATCAAGCTTGCGCATGCCGGCGAAAGTCGCCTCGGGGTCGGACATTGCCACAGCGAGGTTCCCACCGAGGCAGATGAGTGCTTTTGACCGGCCATCCTGGATAGCTTCAATCGCCTCAACAGCATTGTGCCCTTTTCCCGCAACCGGGCGAAAACCAAAGGCGCGTTCCATGCCATCAAGCAAGGCGGCGCTGGGCGCTTCGGTGATACCTACGGTGCGATCACCTTGAACATTCGAATGACCTCGCAACGGGCATATGCCGGCGCCCTGGCGACCGATATTTCCGCGCAACATCAGAAAATTGGCGATCTGCTGCACGTTGGAAGTACCGTTCCTGTGCTGCGTGATCCCCATGCCGTAGCAGAGAATGACATTGCTGGCCTTCAGGTAAACGTCGCCCGCGCTTTCGATGGCCTTCTGCGTGAGACCCGAGATCGCCTCGACATCCTCCCAGGCAGTCGCATCGATGTCGGCTTGCAAGGCATCGATGCCATCCGTGTGCTCGGCGATAAAACTGCGATCGAGCAGGCCGCTTCCGCCATTGTCAATGTCCTGTCTGTCGCGCTGGAAAATTCGCTTCATCATTCCCTTGAGAACTGCAACGTCGCCTCCTGGTCGCACCTGGTGATAGGCCGATGCGATCTCTGTCGATGACAAAGTTGCCATCTCGACGGCACTTTGAGGTGAAGCAAATCGCTCAAGTGCCCGCTCCTTGAGCGGATTGAATACGACTATCGGAACGCCGCGCTTTGCGGCTTCCCGCAACGTCGTCATCATGCGTGGATGATTAGTACCGGGATTGTGCCCAAAACTGAAGATCGCATCGGCATGATCAAAGTCTTCGAGCGTGACAGTGCCTTTGCCAACGCCGATCGACTGCGGCAGCCCGACGCTCGTCGCTTCGTGGCACATATTGGAACAGTCGGGAAAATTATTAGTCCCGTAAGCCCGCACGAAAAGTTGAAAGAGGAACGCGGCTTCATTCGAAGCCCTGCCAGAAGTATAGAATTCGGCCATGTCCGGTTCGGGAAGTTCATTGAGCGCCGCGGCGATGATCCGGAAGGCGGCGTCCCATTGAATTTCCACATAGGTGTCCAAAGACGAATCATAGATCAGCGGGTGAGTCAGCCGCCCCTGATTTTCGAGCTCATGATCATGCCAATCCCACAGTTCTGTGAGAGTGTGAGATGCAAAGAATGAAGGTGTCAGACGTTTGGCGGTCGATTCCCACGTTACAGCCTTGGCACCGTTTTCGCAGAACTCAAACGACGATGTATGCCGCGGATCAGGCCATGCGCAGCCCGGACAGTCAAATCCGTCGGGTTGATTGACCTTCAAGAGTGTCGCAGCGCCCTGCGCAACGATCTGCTGTCGTGAGAGGCTCTCCGCTACCGCCTTCAACGCTCCCCAACCTCCGGCAGGCGCATCATATCTTTCAATTCCGTCGGGTCGTTTGCTGGCCATGGTAAATTCGCTTTCGAACAGTGTTGATAGGGTGTGTTCAGCTATTCCTGCTGACCGGAGGAGTTGTCCGGCGCGCCGCGAGCGTTGAAGTGGCCTGTGCAGTGCCTGCGAATTGCACCCAGTATCCGCCGGCCACCATGATCCCGCCGCCAACAATGTTGCCCAAGGTGACAAATACCAGATTGTGCAACGCGCCGTATACACTGATGGTCGCAGGATGAGGGCCGAGGAGTGCCAGTGAAAAAGCGAACATGTTCGCCACGCAGTGTTCGAAACCAGCGGCTACGAAAATCATGATCGGCCAGAATATCAAGAAGACCTTTGCAGCATCGTTTTCAGTTCGATAAGCCATCCAGATTGCCAGGCAAACCAGCCAGTTGCATATGATGCCGCGTGCAAAAAGCTCATGGGCCGGGGCACTGATTTTTGCCGCAACCGCTGCAAAAAAAGCCGGACTGCCGTCGCCGAGAAGGACACCTCCCCCGCCAAGTTTAAAAAGCACGGCTAGCAAGAATGCTCCAGCGAAATTGCCCAGCCAGCACAGTATCCAAACACGCAGGAGGTCAATCAGACCAGTCTTGCCGCTCAGAAGGGCAAGCGGCATATACATGGCCATACCTGTGAAAAGTTCAGACCCGGCAAAGATGACGATCGTGAGTGCCGACGCGAAAACGGCACCCATCACGAGATGACTCCACGCAGGATCGGCATGAGCGCCGACGGTAAACATGATGATATCGCCGAAGCCGATATATGCACCCGCCATCGCCGAGCCGACGATGAATGAAATCGGGTTAGCCGTTAGTGCGCTGGACTTTGACCTGCCGGATTCGGAAAGTCTGGAAATTGCTTCTTCGTACATGGCAGTTTTCCTAGGGAGTAGTGTCATTGAGATGTTTTTTGGCTCCGCCAAGATTTGTGGCGTCGACCCTCGGCTAAGCGGAACCCACGACGGGCTGCTTGCCTGCTTTTAAAGCCTTCATAGTCGCAGCGTCGAAATTCAGATGCCCCGAGACGAGTTCTGGTGGCGTTAGCGCCAGCCACTGATTGAGGGACACATCCGCATAATGGTCACTTTTGAACATCTCGAGAAACACAAGCGGCTTGTCGCCAGTGTTTTCGACGTAATGACCCGTCGCGAATGGCACATAGCCTACGTCCCCGGCTGCGAAATCGAACGTGCGAGAGGCACCGTTGGCCGCAAACACACCCATTCGTCCGATGCCTTGAATATAGTATTGCCATTCATCGGTGTTCGGGTGCCAGTGCAACTCTCGCATGCCCCCGGGCTCGATTTCCACAAGCGCTGCGGCAATCGTTTTCGCCGCGGGAAAATTGCGCGAGTCTGTTATGCGCACAGTGCCTCCGGCGGATTTTATGGGAGTCTGTGAACTCATCCGATGTACGAACCCGTTTGGGACTGTTGTCGCGCCAGCAATCCTGTCGCTGTCAAGGCTCCCCGGAACGGGCAGATTGAAGATGTAGCGGTCACTGGGTGCCGGGAGATGATCGAAGCTAGCTGCAGGCACGCCGAAATTCTTGGCCAGAATGCTCTTGGGTATATGCCGGAACCAGTCGCTCAGCAGGAATGTGCTGTCTTCATCAAAACCGCCATCGTCGAAAACAAGCAGAAATTCGCAACCGTCGGGCCCAAGCCCCTGGATGGAGTGCGGCGTACCGGATGGAAAGTACCAGATATCACCAGGACCAAGATCGCCGACGAAATTTCTGCCATCGGGATCGACAGCTGTAACTCTGGCAGTTCCATAAAGTATGTAGGCCCATTCGCCTTCTTTGTGCCAGTGCAACTCTCGAACACCGCCGGCGTTCAGCCGCATATCAACACCGGCGATGCTCTTGGATATTCCAAGTTCCCGTTTCGTAACCTGGCGGGTCCAGCCCGCGGCGTATTGTTTTGTCGGCGCATCCGCGAAGGAGAAGCGCAGGTTGGGCAAGGTGCCGGCATCGGTAGCCGGTGGATTGAGAATGTCGGGATTTTGGACGTCCCGATCGGGATTTCGCGGCCCAGGGTCATCGCCGCCCACGTGGGAACCTTGCGGTTGGGGCAAGCCCGCGGCAAAACTCGCTGTCCCTGTGGCGGCAACAACGCCTCCTGCAGATAGTGCCAGGAGTGCCTCACGACGGTTGAAAGCGTTCATTTTGTCAGCCTTTCAGGTAGTGTCGTTGGCGCCTGCAGTGCCGCAGCCGTTGTGGGGATCGACCTGAGGTGCGCACGCCACGCTTCGACGAGAAACCAGGTTCGGCCATCGGCCTCGTCGATCCATGTCTCGAAATATTCTGCCGTCTGGAAATCCCAGTGCATGTCGCAGACATCGCGGGTGGTGCGCAGGAATGAAGAGAGCTGCCTGTTGTCGCTGGCAAGTTCGGTCAACATCTCTGCGGGCGTGAGATAGTCGGTGTCGTTATCGGCAAGTCTTTGAAGACGCCCGATATGACCAATCGAATGGAGAGTTGTGCCTCCGAGTTCGCGGATACGTTCGGCGATAATGTCTGTAATCGAAAGTATCTGTTCGGCTTGTTCGTCCAGCAGAGGCTGAAAGATACCAAAACCCGTCGGGGCCATGTGCCAATGAAAGCTTTTCGTCTTTAGGTATAAGGCGAACGTGTCCGCAAGCAGGGTCGTCAGGGCCGCCGAAACTTCGGCGGCAGCATCACTTGGGTAGGGTGACCTCACATGGTTATCTGTATGAATTGACAGGCTCATTCAACGGCCCTTTCCTGTTCTGCGTATGTTTGCTGTCTGTTGAATTGACCCTAGGACAAGCTTGCTCGCGCTGACAGTGGATACTCGTTTCGATTAAGTTATACTTGAGTATAGGACGGAGAATTTTACATCGGCTCGAGGTGTTGGCGTGCGCGAGGCGAACAGCAACACCGCTGGGAGCGCCTGAAATTTTCAGCGACTTCGCGCTACTTAAGATTGTGCAGCCATGCAACCAATCTGATATAGGCCGGTCGGAACGGCTATTTGGGGACTTTCGCATGGCGAGATTTGCACCGCTAGCTGCAGCTGTCATAGCTGTAGCGGTTTTCATTCTTGATACTCTGACGACGTTTGACATCGCCATCGCTGTTCTCTACGTCGTCGTCGTACTGCTCGCGCTCAATTTCGCCGGAAAGATCGAGCTTGTGGCGATTGGTGCCGGTTGTATGGGGCTGACGCTCCTTAGCTTCCTGCTGTCACATGGGCACCAACTCCCGGCTGACTCCATTGGACGATGCTTGGTCAGCCTCGCTGCTATCGGAATAACAACTTTTCTCGCTTTCAGGGTAAAGGCGGCGATTGGAATTTTGGCTGATAGCGAGCAGCGTTACCGGTCGATATTCTTGGCGACCGGTGTCGGTATCCTTCAGATGGACTTCACAGGGTTAAAAAACGCTTTTGACAGGTACAAGTCCAACAATGTGCAACGCATTGATGATATCGAGCGACGCGAGCCCGGCTTTGCCCGCAGTGCCTTGAAAATGTTCAAGCTGACCAATGCCAACAATACTGCCCTGAACATGTTCAACGCCCCAAATGTTGGCGCTCTTGAGCTGCTGCTGCCGTCACTTGTTAGTGAGGATATGGAGGGAAAAGTATGGAAGTTGCTGGCGTCCCTATGGGCCGGAAACCAGAGTTATGAAGCCGAAGCCGTTTTGAAGATGTCGGACGGTCGCCAACTGATTTTTCTCTACAATGTAGCGGTGCCCTTCGATCGGCCAGCTCTCGACATGGTCTTGATCAGCATCATGGATGTCACAGCAAGAAGAGAAGCTGAAAACGAACTCCATGCGGCGCGTAGTCAGTTGGCGCATGTCGCGCGCGTCGCTACCCTTGGAGAACTGACGGTATCCATTGCCCATGAGTTGAACCAGCCTTTGGCAGCTGTGGTCACAAACGGAGGAGCTGGCCTGCGTTGGCTCAAGCGAGAAGTGCCCGATCTGACGAAAGTACAATCGTCGATGGAATCCATGGTAGCCGATGCAACCCGCGCCAGCGATGTCATCAAGCATTTGCGCGGATTGTCGGTCAAGTCGCCCCCAGACCCCGACAATGTTGATTTGAATGAGGTCGCCGAGGAGACAATCACGCTGCTGCAACGCGAAATCGATATAAACCAGGTGAGTTTGAGAGTGGATCTTGCAGAAGATCTGCCAAAGGTCGTCGGTGATCGGGTGCAGCTGCAGCAGGTTGTTCTCAATCTGTTGTTGAACGCGATTCAAGCCATGGCGCATGTACCTGAGAGCCGGCGAGAGCTACTGGTGAGATCCTCGCGAGAGGAAAGCGCGGTCCTGTTCAGTGTGCATGACACCGGTCCGGGCATTCCTCCTGAGATCTCTAGTAACCTCTTCGATCCGTTTTATACAACGAAGCCGGACGGAATGGGCATGGGTCTGTCGATATGTCGGTCAATCTTGACCGTGCACGGCGGGGGCATAAGTGCAAGTTCGGAACCCGGAGCGGGAACCACATTCGAATTCACCATTCCATTCAACAGGGAGATCGGATGATGGCCGAACTCACAACGCCAATTGTCTTCGTCGTTGACGATGATCAGCATTTGCGAGAGGCCTTGGGCAACCTTTTCGCATCTGTGGGCATGCGCGTGGAACTGTTTGGCTCAACGGCGGAACTTCTCGCTCGCCCAGCCAAGATTTCTGCCGAGAGCTGCCTTGTTCTCGATATTCGGCTGCCAGGTGTCAGCGGCCTTGATTTTCAGAATCAATTGGCGAAACTGGGTAACAATATCCCCATCATCTTCATGACGGGGCATGGTGATGTTCCGATGTCAGTACGGGCCATGAAAGCAGGTGCTCTCGACTTTCTCACCAAACCGTTCCGGGATCAGGACATGCTTGATGCGGTTGCCAATGCACTGGCCCTCGATCGATCTCGCCGAGAAAGTGACGGCGCGCGCTCTGCACTGATGACGCGGTATGAAAGCCTGACGGCTCGTGAGCGTGAGGTGATCGCTCTGGTGACAAGCGGCTTGATGAACAAACAGATTGCAGGCAAGCTCGGTGTCAGCGAGATAACCGTTAAAATTCACCGTGGTCATCTTATGGAGAAAATGGGCGTTCGGACACTAGCGGAACTCGTCAAGGCCTACGAGGCGCTTCGGCCTGTGTTAGACAAGTCAGGCAAAACCTAAACATGAGTATGATATCTTCTTGTTCCCGGCTAGTGCATCTAATTCACCGATAGTCACAGGTTTTATTACTTGGAAGATTGCTGGTGCACCGTTCGAAATCCATAGCCGTCGTTGAAGACGACGCGTCGCTCCGCGCCGCCATGGAGAACCTGATAAGCTCACATGGGCTTAACGTTTATACATTTGTTTCCGCAGAAGCGTTCCTCGCGCAAAGGGCTCACATCGAAATCGACTGCCTGATAACCGACGTGCAAATGGACGGAATGGGCGGGGTAGAGTTATTCCATATCCTGCTCAAGATTGGCGTCCCAACTCCGGTGATCTTCATTACGGCGTTCGAAGATGAACGAATCCACAAGAAGGTGATGGCGGCTGGGGCAAAGGGTTTCTTTCGAAAACCATTTGAAAGCCAAGCCATCATCGATTGCATCGATCATGCACTAACCAGGTAGCATCCGGTTCATCAGTTGCGGCTGTCTCATGGTCCAAAGCGCCATACCGGCGACGCGGCCATTGTACCTTGACTCAAAAAAACGCCCTCCAAATTTGAAGGGCGTTTCGATGCTCATTATCGTGGATGACCGTATCTTTCGGTCAGCCTCGATACCTTAGCGCAACGGATCCGTCGAATCTCGTGCGGCCATGGGCTTTTCCGAAGGTTGCTTCTCCATGCGGCTTTTGAAGAGATAATCGGGATTGGGTGTTCCCTCGTATGACTCGTGTTCCGAGTCCAACCGATCCAAACGGGCGCTGGTGGCTGATCGGCTCTCGTGGGAAGCGCGAGCCCCCCCCGATTCGTGGGAACCGTGTGAACCGCCTGAAGCGGCAAAAGCGGCAGCGAATGGAGTTGAGATGAAAACGGCAGCGATTGCCGTCCGAATGATTAGCGAGCGCATTTTGGCGCCTCCACAAGTAACAAGGGCAATAGCGTCACCCTTCTTCCTAAGATCGTCCAGTTCCGTCCTGTCACATTGTATTACTCAATGCCGGCGGTTCCCGACCTACAAGTAAATATTATAATATCCCGCCGTATTGTGCAAATTAATTAAAGTTAATATTTAGTTATACATAATTTCTACGTCAGTTCTATATCGATTTTACGTGAATATACTAGCTCAATCGTCACACGGGCGGCGTTTCCTCAGGCTCGACTTGTACAGGGCTACCTTCCACCAGTTGCACTGGAGGATTGCGTATCACCAGATCACCCTGTTTCACGCCGTTGGAGACTTCGACTGAGGTTCCCAGATCTCTCGCTACAATCAACTTGCGAATGTGCGCTACACCATTCTCAACGACCGCGGCCTGCAATCCCTCAGCATTGAAAATGAGGGCATCGGAGGGTATCGAAACGCTGGGCGTCTTGCGCGGAACCTGGAGCTGGACCGTGCAATAGGTGCCTGGAGTGAGAAGGCCGTCAGGATTGGGCAAGTCGATTTCTGTCAGCAAGGTTCGGGTGCCAGGCTGCAAGGAATCGGCGATCCGTGTGACTGTTCCGCTAAAAGTACGGCCAGGAATTTCGGGAACCTCTACCACCGCCTTGTCACCGGGGCGAACACCGAAGGCTTCGTCCTGGGGCACGAACACTTGCGTGCGTATGACGTCTCCCTGCATGATGGCAAACAGGAAAGTGCTGGTGGTCGTGTCAGCCTGTACAAGGCTGCCCTTGTCAATGTTGCGCTGGGTAATGACACCATCGAACGGCGCGATGACCTGCTGGTATAGCCTTTGCTGATTGAGCACCTCCAGTTGGTCTTGCTGCGCCTTCACATTGGCTTGCGCGACGCCCACCGTTGCCTGTTGGGCTTTAAGGGTCTGCACGTCGATGGTACCCTGTTGTTGCGTTATCCAGCCCTTGGCGACCAGTGGTTTGTCCCGGTCCCATGTGACCTGTGCGAGGTCTGAATTCGCCTGTGCCTGTTTCAAAGCAGCCTGGAGCTGACCCAAGGTAGCCTGCCCTCCGAGGATTTGGTCGTCGAGTTCCGGTACGGCGATTTTGGCGAGGAGCTGCCCTTTCTTAACGTGATCTCCGATATCCACTTCCCGCTCTTCGATGTACCCGCTTGCCCGAGCGAATATTTGAACTTCTTCGAAGGCCGACGTGGTTGCGGGAAGGCTGATGTCCAGGGTTTCAGAGCTCGGCTTTATCGCGACGACGTGCACCGATGGCACGAAATCGCGCAGTTGGTTGGCCGTGGCAACAGCCTCCTCGGCCCGCGAGTGATGACCCCACGCGCCAAAAGCAAGCATCGCAACAAGCCCGGATAGAGTACCAAGCCCCACAAGCCACGCTGCCCGTCCGGGCGACTTCTGGAGTTGCGGCTTATAGGTCTGGTCAATCCGTTTATCCGACGGTTCTAAGGGTTTCATGCTGGTTCCTCGTTGAATACGCCGTGAGCTGCCTTGCCGTCCTGTCCGCTGCGCAGCATGGCAAACAGGTAGGGTACGAAGAGAAGTGTCGTTGGAGTTGCGAAAAGGAGACCGCCAATCACTGCGCGGGCCAGGGCGGCATTCTGCTCCTCCCCAGCTCCACCTATGGCCATCGGAATCATGCCGACGATCATGGCCGTCGCGGTCATCAGGACGGGCCTGATGCGGGTATGCCCCGCGTCAATGGCCGACTGAAACGCCGATTTACCGGCCAGCTGCTGCTCTCTGGCGAATGTAACCAGCAAGATCGAATTGGCTGACGCGACACCGACTGCCATGATCGCCCCCATGAGCGAGGGCACGTTCAGAGTCGTGCCGGTTACGAAGAGCATCGTCAGAATGCCGCAAAGCGTCGCCGGCAAGGCCAGGATGACCACGAACGGATCTCCGAAATTTTGATAATTGACGACCATCAACATGTAAACGAACACGGCGGCAAACAGCAGGCCGATCCCAAGATCAAGGAACGCATCGTTCATGCTCTGAACCTGGCCGGCGACCTGAATGTAGTTGCCAGGAGATAACTGCTTTTGCATATCCGTGACGATCGCGTTGATCTCGTTGGAAACACTCCCGAGATCACGACCCTGGACACTTGCGAAGACTTCGTAGAGAGGCTGAACGTTTGCCTGGTTGCTATTGGTGGGTAGAGCGCTTCGCTTGAATGTCGCGACGTTGCCCAAGAGACCTGGCACCTGCGCTCCGGCCGTGGATATGGTTGACGACACAGGCGTGTTGCCGAGGTCATTTATAGAGCTGATCTTCGATTCGGGCGTTTGGACAGCAAGGTAATAGGGAATGCCCGTGGCCGGATCGGTCCAGAAATTAGGTGATACCTGCTCGGAAGAACTCAGGCTGACATTGATGTTCGTAGCGATGGTGTTCGCATTCAACCCAAGTTGCGCTGCACGCGTTCGATCGATGATCGTATCGAATGCAGGCGCATCAACTTCCTGTTGGAGGTGAGCATCCGCAATGCCAGGTATGGCGGCAATGCGCCGCTGAAGCTCGGTTGCCACGCGCAAATTCGTGGCCCGATCGTAGCCCACCGTGCGGACATCGATTTGAGCCGGGAGGCCGAAATTGAGGATCTGCGTGACGATGTCCGCCGACTGGAAGTAGAACAGGACGTCTGGAAAGGCTTGCGGTAATGCTGCGCGCAATTTCCGCACATAATCGGCAGTAGGCGCGTGACCTTGTTTCAAGGCGACAAGAATCACGCCGTCGTTCACACCGATAGTCGAGCCGTCGGTGAATGCAAGGTTGTATGAACGCGCGGGCAAGCCGATATTGTCAACAACGAGCTGGCGGTCGCTGTCAGGTATGATCTGACGGATTTTGTCCTCGACTTGCTGGAAGATGCGTTCTGTCGTTTCGATCCGAGTTCCGGCCGGTGCCCGGACATGAAGTTGGATTTGCCCGCCATCGATGACAGGGTAAAAATCGCGACCCACGAAAAGCAGCAATATCGCTCCGAGGGCCAAGACCGATACAGCCACCACAGGCATGATCAGGCGCCGCGTAAGCAGCAATCTCAACAAGCCGACATAGCCAACGCGCATAGCCTCAAACCCATGCTCAAATCGTGCGTGAAGTCGGGCGAACCGGCCTGTCGACTGGTGACGCTGCTCGCTTTTGAGAAGCAACCCGATCGAGATCGGTGTGAGCGTTCTGGAAAGGCCGTAGGACGCCAGCATTGCAAACACGACGGCGAGACCTAGGGGGGTGAAGAGATACTTGGCAGGCCCCTCGAGAAAGACGACCGACGTGAACACGCAGCTGATGGCCAAGGTCGATACCAACGTCGGTATCGCAATTCCGGCGGCTCCGTGGAGCGTTGCCTGGGCCAGAGAGTTCCCTTCTTCCGTCAGCAGGCGATGGGTGTTTTCGATCGTTACAGTAGAATCGTCCACGAGTATTCCGACTGCCAGCGCGAGCCCTCCCAGAGTCATTGTGTTTAGCGTCTCGCCGCAGAAATACAGCGCTATGACCGACGTCAGGATTGCGAGAGGTATCGTGATCATGACCACCAATGTGGATCGCCACGACCCCAGAAACAGCAGGATCATCAAGGCAGTCAGAGCAGCCGCGATTGCGCCTTCGCGAAGCACAGCTGCAATGGACTGCTTGACGAATACCGACTGATCGAAGATCTCCTTGATCTGCATGCCCGCTGGCGCGGACGCGCGCGCTGTGATCAAAGCACGACGCACCGCATTGACCACTTCCAACGTCGATGCATTGCCGTTTTTGATAACACTCAGAAGGACCGAGCGGCGGCCGTCCTGGCGAACGATGTTTTGCTGAACCAGCCAACCATCATGAACCTGACCAACATCCTTTACGAAAACCGTCGCTCCATTGACGACTTTCACCGGGATGTCGTTGAGCTCGTCGATGGTTGCCGGCGTGGCGTTGGTGCGTACCACATATTGAGTGTCGCCGATCTTGGCCGTTCCGGACGGCAGCGTCAGGTTTTGCGTGTTGACTGCATTGACGACATCAAGTGGCGTAAGGCCCTTGGCGAGGAGCTTCGAGGGATCCAGGTCAACCATGATCTGTCGATACTTGCCGCCAGCGGGTGTTGGAAGCGTGATCCCGGGAATCGGCGCCAATTGCTGGCGAATCCGGTAGATGCCATAGTCATAGAGCTGCTGCTCGTTGAGCGTGTCGGAACTCAAGCTGATCTGCAGGACCGGTACGCTGGAAGCGTTAAACTGCACCACAAGCGGCGCCTGAATTCCGGCCGGCAAGAGCGCGCGGATCGCGTTTGTCGCGGAAACGATCTGCGCGATTGCCAAATCCAGATTGACGTCCTGCTGAAAGTAAATCTTCTGGATGGAAAGGCCGCCCAGCGTCTGCGCTTCGATATTCTTGATGCCGTTGACATTGGAGCTGATCGCATACTGGCTGTAAGTGGTAACGCGCTGCTCCATTTCCGGGGTGCTGAGACCGCCATAGCTCCAGATCACCGATACAACGGGAATGTTGATTTCCGGAAAGATGTCCGTTCGCATCTCGTAACTTGCGACCCCGCCAAGAAAGATTATCAAGGCGGCCAACACGTAGAACGTGTGCCGGGAACCGCAGCGCGAATCTGACAATACCCATTGGTGCAGAGTCCTGTTGTGCTTGAAGGCTCAGGGGGAGAAGCTCGACACCTTGTTGTCCCGAACTCCTGCCACAGGAGGGTGGCTATGTCAGACTACCGAGGCGGCCTCGCTGGCTCCATCATACACACGTGGCAGGTTATTATTCGCTTGTCTTATCGGTTCATACTTTGGTTTCGGGTCGCGCAGGCGGGTCGAACTCGAAGATCTCGCGCAATCTCGATGAATCCTCAGGATTGGCGGGCTTTTTGGCTTTCCGGTGCCATGGCGGCGTGACATTTGCAAAATTTCGTCACGTGGCGATCACGACAAACTGAATTGCGACCGCTCCCCGTGAGGCCATCTAAGCTTAGCACGTGATCGTGCTTCTATCATGCATCGTCCTTGTGGTGACTTGCTTGTGCCAACGGGCCTGCGTTTTGTTGTTTGCTTTGCGAGGATACGCGAAATGCTTGTGAAATCATTATCCATTGCGTCTTTGACACTACTGTCGAGCCTGCCTCTGTCGGCATGTATAGACAGCGGGAATCACGGGTCCCATAGCGATCTTATTAATACTGCAGCCTATGAGGATAACTACACAGATGGTCTTTTCGACGGCCATCTGCATCATGACCATAGCATCGACCATGGTCGCAGCGGACATGCGGAAGGATCCGGCAGATATGCGGGGTTCGGCAAACGTCAGGCCAATTAGCCGACTCATTAAACGCCTTGCTTGCGGGTGGCCACGAAGAATTCTTTATGAACGGGCGGCGCCAGGGCTCACACGGATAACCGACCCGCAATAGAGTTGGAGCACAACATGCATCGTTCAGTTCGAAATGGGGTGAGCATCGCGTTAGGTGTGGCGATGCTAGGCGCAGCTGGAGCCTATTGGCTCACCAGCCGCGAGGCTATCGCTGCAGTCGCGCCGGCTCCTGCAAGCATACCGGTGCAGGCCGCAGTGGCGGTGCAGGCCGATGTGCCCGTCTTCCTTGACGGTCTCGGAACGGTTCAGGCATTCAATACCGTTACCGTGAAAGCCAAGGTGGATGGCGAACTCCAGCAAGTGCTCTTCACCGAGGGACAGAGCGTCAAGAAAGGCGATCTGCTGGCTGTCATCGACCCTCGCCCCTTTCAGGCCGCGTTCGATCAGGCATCAGCCAAGATGGTCCAGGATCAAGCGAACCTGGACAATGACAAAATCATTCTGCAGAGGGACAAGAAACTTACCGCCCAGGAATTTACGACCGTAGAAACCACGCAGACACAGCAAAGCACCGTCGCGCAACTTCAAGCTCAAATTGCGCAGGATGCTGCCGCGAAAGATGCCGCCGCCGTATCGCTTTCCTATACACAGATGATCGCTCCAGTCGATGGACGCACGGGACTGAGGCTGGTCGATCAGGGGAACTATGTACATGCGACGGACACAACCGGCATCGTGGTCATTACGCAGACGCAACCGATCTCCGTCGTATCGACACTGCCAGAAGACGACTTGGCGGCTGTGCGTGCAGCTCAGGATGCAGGCACGGTCAGTGTAACGGCCTACTCCCGTGATGGTAGCGCAAAGCTGGGGACGGGAACGCTGTCGGTCATCGATAACGAGATCGACCAGACGAGTGGCACCATGCGATTGAAGTCTACGTTTCCCAACATGGGCGAGAAACTTTGGCCGGGGCAATTCGTCGACATTCGGTTGCAGGAAAAGGTCGTTCATCAGGCGATCACGGTACCTTCTGCTGCGCTTGAGAGAGGTCAGGACGGGTTCTTCGTTTACGTGGTCAACCCGGATGACACAGTGGAAGTTCGTTCGATCAAGCCCGGACAAATTTCCTCCGGACGCGCACTAATAGAAAGCGGCCTTACACCTGGCGAGCGCGTTGTAACTGCCGGGCAATATCGTCTCGAGGCGGGCTCGAGAGTTTCGGTAGAAGCCATGCCTGACAAGACAACAGATGTAAGCGATGCCGATAGGGAGGGGGATTGATGTCGATCTCTCACTGGTTCATCCAGCGGCCCATCGCAACGTCGCTGCTCATGCTGGGTATATTGGCGATCGGCTTGGCAACTTATCCACTGCTGCCCGTAGCGCCGCTGCCGCAGGTCGATTTTCCAACCATTCAAGTCTCCACCCAGTTGCCGGGAGCTAGCCCGCAAACGATGGCATCTTCGGTCACCCAGCCGTTGGAGCGGCAGTTCGGCGAAATTTCCGGTGTTACACAGATGACGTCTGTGAGCACACTCGGCAGCAGCTCTATCACGCTGCAATTCCAATTGGACCGCAATATCGATGGCGCAGCGCAGGATGTGCAAACCGCGATCAACGCCGCTGGTGGCCAGCTGCCAAGCAATCTCCCCTCTCCGCCGACCTATCGAAAGGTGAACCCTGCTGATCCTCCCATCCTGGTACTTGCACTTACGTCAGATACCTTGCCATTGACCCAGATTGATGATTTCGCCGAGAATGTTCTGGTGCAGCACATCAGCCAAGTCTCCGGTGTGGCGCAGGTGTCGGTCTTTGGTCAACAAAAACCAGCAGTTCGAGTCCAGGTTGACCCGCGCAAAATAGCCGATCTCGGACTGTCATTGGAGGATATACGCTCTGCAATCATCGCTACCACGACCGATGCACCAAAAGGTAGCATTCAGGGAGCTCTGCGAACCTATACGCTTTACGACAATGATCAGCTTTTGGCTGCGGGCCCATGGAACGACGCAATCATTGCTTACCGGAACGGCGCACCAGTTAGAGTAAGCGACATCGGCCGGGCTATCGACGCGCCGGAAAACACCCAAATTGCGGCCTGGGCTGACGGCAAGCCGGCCATCCTGCTACCAATTTCAAAACTGCCTGGCGCAAATGTCATCGAGACCGTAGAGCAAATAAAAGCTTTACTGCCCCAACTGCAGGCAATAGCCCCGAAAGCGCTGCACATAGCTAGTCTGAGCGACCGTACGACGACCATTCGGGCGTCGGTGACGGATGTAAAATTCACCCTTCTGCTAACGATCGCCCTAGTCATCATGGTGATATTCGTTTTTCTGCGGAACGTCTGGGCTACATCGATCCCAGCGGTCACTGTCCCTCTCGCGCTCGTGGGCACTTTCGCGCTCATGTACGCACTAGGGTTCAGCCTTGATAACCTGTCATTGATGGGACTGAGCATCGCGGTAGGTTTCGTCGTTGACGATGCTATAGTCATGCTGGAGAACATCCAGCGTCATATGGAAGACGGCAAATCGGCACTGGAGGCTGCCAAGGATGGATCAAGAGAGATTGGCTTTACGATTATCTCCATCAGCCTCTCCCTTGTTGCTGTCTTCATACCCATCCTGTTTCTTGGCGGAATCGTTGGCAGGCTCTTTCATGAGTTCGCTATAACAGTAACCATCACCATCGCCGTATCGGCACTTGTGTCGCTGACGCTGACGCCAGTCATGTGTGCCCGTTTTTTGCAAAGCGAAGGCAGTATCAAACACGGCAGACTCTATCGAATTTCGGAAAGGGGTTTCGACGCTCTTCTGAGCGGTTATCGCACTACGCTCGACATTGCCTTACACCATCATCGCGTCACGTTTGGCATCTTTCTGTTGACGCTGGTGGCCACCGGTTATTTGTTCATTAATATCCCGAAGGGCTTTTTTCCAATCCAGGATACCGGTTTGATCACGGGCCTGCTGCAGGGTGCACAAGACACCTCTTTTGCGGAGATGGCGCGCCATCAGATAGAGATCGGCAAAGTGGTCTCCAGCGATCCGGGAGTTGCTTCGGTAGGGATGGCAGTCGGTGGTGGCTCGGGCAACACGCTCAATACCGGTCGAATGTTCATCACACTGAAGCCCCGGAATCAGCGAGACGCTACGGCAAGCGAAATCATCGGACGCCTGCGCCCCAAGCTCGCACGCGTCGAAGGTGTGAAGCTTTTTCTGCAGCCAGCGCAGGATATCAACGTGGGGGGCCGAAGTACTGCCACCCAGTTTCAATACACGATCCAGGATGGCAATGCGGACGAATTAAGCAATTGGGCTCCAAAGCTCCTGGCAAAGCTAATCACGCTTCCCGAACTCACCGACGTTGCGACGGATCAGCAATCCGACGGGGCAACCGTCACACTTGACATCGACCGGGATCAAGCAGCACGGTTTGGCATTTCGCCTCAGGCGATTGACGACACCCTCGACGATGCGTTCGGCCAACGGCAAGTCACTCAATACTTCACCGACCTCAACAGTTATCATGTCATTCTGGAACTGCCGCCACAGGTTCAAAGTTCACCGCTTGCTATCAATGAGCTCTATATCAAGTCACCGCTGACTGGCGCGCAAGTCCCGCTCAACGTGCTCGTAAAACAATCGACGCAGCCGACGACAGTTCTGGCGATCAATCATCAAAGTCAATTTCCTTCGGTGACGTTGTCATTCAACCTCGCACCGGGTGTAGCCTTGAGCGAGGCCGTTGCGGCGATCCACCGGGGCGAAGCGGATCTGGGAGTGCCACCAACCCTGATCGCAACCTTCCAAGGCAATGCGCAGGCTTATCAAACGTCCTTATCGAGCGAGCCCCTGCTTGTGTTTGCGGCTTTGGCTGTGATCTATATAATCTTGGGTGTTCTTTACGAAAGCTATGTCCATCCCCTGACGATCTTGTCGACGCTACCATCTGCGGGCCTTGGAGCGCTCGTCATGCTGTGGACCTTCGGCTTCGACTTCACTGTGATTGCCCTCATCGGCGTCATACTCCTTATTGGCATCGTCAAGAAAAACGGCATCATGATCGTTGACTTCGCTATTGCTGCCGAGCGGGACCATGGCTTGCGCCCAGAGGAAGCAATCCGCCAGGCGTGTTTGCTACGCTTCAGGCCGATCATGATGACCACCATGGCCGCCTTGCTCAGCGGAGTTCCCTTGATGTTGGGTCATGGTACCGGGTCTGAACTGCGGCAGCCGCTGGGATATGCCATGGTCGGGGGCCTGATCCTGAGCCAGGCAATGACTCTATATACCACGCCCGTTGTCTATCTGTACCTCGACAGGCTGAGCCGCTGGAAGTTTGGTCAACACTCGAGGCGGACAGTCGATGTCCAGGATTGACTCCTTGCCGCGATCGCTTGGCGAATTCTTGCAACACATGCGAAATGTCAGGACCCTTGGCCGGCCACCGGCACGGCAAACACGAGGTGAATCTGGCCGCCCGAGCTGCTTTGTCGACATACGTTTCCGTAATGCTGGTTATCGCGGTTGTCCTCGCGGTAGGTCGACTCGGCGGCCATCTCTGGCAACACGAGCCATCGACGTTTCATTTCTCACCCCATGCCTCAGATCCACGCAACTGTTGAGTGTTTAAGTGGAGGCAGACCGACTGCAAATACGGCCTCGGCAACCTTTCGACTCGGCCGTGCAATCGCCTCTGTACTTATCGCTCTGATTTCGGGCACCGGTTCGATGGATTCAGTGCGGTTCTCACGTCCTTAGAGCCACGGCACTGCTCGCTTCAAAGCGGCAACAAGCAATGGATTGGCTAGGATCGACAGGATCGCACCGGCGGGAACAAGGCAGCGCCCTTCTTCCGGCAAGAGTTTGAGATCTAACCCAATCCGACGAGAATAAACGAAGGGTCGCAATGCGCGAGAGAGCTCGCGAGACCTGGATGAACTGTATAGCTAAGGAAACGTGGAATAACCGTTTCCCACGACCAACATGAGAATTGCGAAAGTAGCGATTTTGAGAATGTACGGGCGAGGCGCCCTGGATAGTGGGCGTTGCAAACCTGCCGCAGCGAAAAACGAAAGAGGCACAAAGGCAAGGATGGGTCAGCTCGATCCCATCTTGAAGCCAATGGCATGATAGTGCTCGAACAAAGCAGACTGGGCTTAGGGAACATGCGCTCAGCTAAGCAAAACTCGGTAAATCCAGTCGAACCCGATGGTGAGAGCGACCGAGCCAACAACAGTCATCAGCAAAATGATCTCCGCCAAGTCCATGTGCGGCAGGTGGTCGTTGAGAGGGCGACGGAAAGACTTTTGCACTTGAGCCTCCTTAAAAAACGCATGCATTCAGGGCATTAGTGGCCTGAGTGAGAACGACGAGAGTTGTCAGCGGTGGATCGTGGCCGGGTATCCCGAATTCCAGATGCCTTCGGATTCAGGTCCGTGCTCCCATAATTGGGGTACGGACCCGAAAGCTTAGGAAGGATTATTGGCAGTATTCATTATAAAGAGGCGCGCTCCAACGGAACGGATACTCACAGGAGTAGTATGGGCCCCAATAATTATCATCATGGGGGAATCCCCTGAAGTGGTCTCTGCGGTCCGCAAAACGGCTGTGGTTCATCGCAAGTCCATGTGCGCTGTTGAAGATACCGCCCCGGCCAAAAACGGCTCCTCCGTGAAAGCCGTTGTCCCTTGCGCCGAAGTCTCCTCGACCACCAACAAAGCCTTGACCGCCATGATCGCCGCCGGCATGACCGCCGCCGCCGTGAGCCATCGATTCAGTTGCCGAGCCTACCGCGACCATTGCACCGAGAGCGGTTATCATTAGAATTGATGCTGACTTTCTCATAATTCACTCCTTGAAAGCTTCCAATGTGAAGCTGACCGAATATGAACCCGGCAAGTCTTTCCTGGTATTATACGTAGGTTTATCTGGTTAGGACTTATGGTTGAAGGTTCTTTCAAGTTGTCGGAAGTATTTTTGCCGCACTGCTTCCACGGAACATTTTTGCTTTTGCGCGGCGGTTCGCATAGCTCCACTCTACCGTTTGTTCATCGGCGGCTACACGACGTGTTCCGCTAGCGCTGCCTTTTGCGTTTTGGCTTGCTCGCAGTCCATCTAGAGTTCGAATCTGAGAAATGAACGAGATAACGACACCGATCTGGCTCTAGTGACGTAAACCTAAGTATGAATTGATCAAACCAGCGCATTAGCCACGCGCACCTTGGGATGATGGAGCATGTATGTTGTTTCGGCAATACTATTGGGAGAACACAAGCTGCACTGGGTGGTGACGATGGATACCGATCCACCATCCCATAACCTGAAGGGCCTGATGCTATGGAGAGACTCGACACAATTTGGCTCATGCTATTCCTGATCGGTTCAGCCGCTATCGTGACCCTCGCATTTGCTACTGGCGATATTTTCGCTCTGTATTGAACCGTTCATCCGAAGATGTTCTTCGATATCGATAAAGACCGGGAACCGCCGGCGGTGGACAATGTTCAGCGCGACGCGACGGAACTGGACGGTCTTGAAAATGAGGGGCGACAAGATTCCCCTTCATACTTCTGGAGAAGCCTCAAATGCGCCCTTTCATCCTGAAGACGGCACTCACGGTCTTGTTCGTTTCCAATTCCTTCGCGGCAGCTTTTGCCGCTCCACATGGCCTCAGCGCAGAAGCATTCCATAGTCTGCAAACGGGGCGGCCCGGTGTCGACGGCAACCGGGATTCTGGCCGCGTCGGCACGACCAGTCGGTCCTATACGTCGGCAAGCCGAATGGACATGAATTCAGTTGGTCAGGCGACAGCGACCTTGGGCAACACAAGGATAAGAGTTCGCTAGCGACGCCGATCGGGCCAGCCTGCTTGGTCGAGCATCGAATGCAACTAAATGGCGGGCCCGCGAAGCGCTGAAAGCAGAGGCAATCTCGTCGAGCAGAATAAGCAGGGCCGCAGTGTTGCCGTAAAATCTGGAGAATCAAGGATGCATATCACGTTCAAAAGACAACAGTTACTCGCTCTTGCTCTTGGAACAGCAGGAGCCATCGCGCTAACTCTGCCGGCCAACGCGCAGAGCACAATGATGCAATCGAGTAAGCCCCTGGCAGCCGTACAAGCATCCGGCCACGTCAATATACGCGGTGTAATTACAAGCCTCGCGGGTAAGTCGCTGGTGGTCAGGACCCGGGAAGGTGGCGATGCAACGGTAATTTTGAACGACGATTGCCTCATCAACAGCGTTACGCCGGCTTCGGTAAAGGATATCAAGCCGGGAGATTTTGTTGGCATCTCCAATGTGCCGAAAGCCGATGGTGTCAGCAGCGCTCTCGAGGTCGTTATCTTCCCAGCCGCTCTCAAAGGTACAGGCGAAGGCGATCGTCCCTGGGACTTGAGGCCCAATAGTAGCATGACAAACGCCACCGTTGCGAATGCCGTAACAAGTGTGGATGGGCGGACTGTCATGGTTACTTATCGTGGCGGACAGAAGAAGATCGACATCCCCGAGACTACGCCGATCGTAACCCTTGAGGTTGCTGCACCAAAGGATCTGAGGGCTGGGACAAACGTTTTCATCGCCGCAGATCATGCTAACGACGGCACACTAACAACGCATCGTGTCATTTACGGCAGCAATGGGGTTGTCCCGCCGATGTGAGTTCATTTCCTGAGGGAGGTGCAGATCTATCGGTGCCTACTTCACTTGAGGGAACGGCCACCGTCGCTTTCAAGGACGATTTATGACCGACAAAGCCCAAATCAAGGCGGATCTATCCCGGTGTCTGCGCCGTCTTTGGCGCTTTGGCGCGGTCCTTTCCCTCAGTTCTGGTCTGGCCGAGGCGCTTGTTCAAGCAACTTGCATTCGCGGGCTTGACGGTTCGCCCCATTTCGACAACCGCAACGTTGACTACGACTTTTTTGCGATCCTATATTCGATTTGGCAGAAACCTGCGTTTATTCTCGGGAAAGACGTCGCCATACCTGCGATGGATGATGGGATCCTGCGCCAGTTGACTGCACTTTCAGATGCATATCGCGCTACCGTGTACCTCGCCTATGTCGAACACCTGTCATATGCCGAAATTGCCAAGGTTCTTGCCATACCGGTGAGCACCGTCAGGAGCCGCCTCACCTGCGTTCGGGTTATGCTGGCCGAAAAAGATCGAAATCAAAGAGCGAGCTGCCAAGGGGAAGGCAGTACCGGAGCGCTGCTGCCCAGCCGGACGAGCGCCGGAAAGGCAGTTGTATCGCAGGCTCACCCAAGACAAAAGAAGTGAGTTCTGCTGCGGGGCCTAGTTCGTCTCGCCCGCACTCAATCGGTCCGTCCCCCACTGCCCAGAATCTCGCTTGCCGCCAAGTCAGACCGTCTCGCTTGCAGCGTCGCCAAAGCATTGCGCAACAGTTGAAAGCCTAACTGGACTTGTCCTTCTGCAAAGATCAGAGCATCCGTTGGGTGCGTGTCCGTTGTTTGCGCTGACAGCGAGCTTTGCCAGCCGAGTGAGCCAGACGTATACGTCAAATCCACCTTCGCAACAAAGCAATAACCGCGCCCTGGAACGCTCATTATGTAACGTGGGCCCGTCTTGGTGTCCCGCAATACCTTTCTGAGATTTGCAATGTGGACGCGCAGGTTCGTGTCCTCCACGACAACGTTGGGCCACGCGCGATCAATTAACTCTTTGTGTGAAATGACTTCGCCGGGGCGTTCGACTAGAGCGATCAATATTTCAAGCCCGCGGCTACTGATGGCAAGCGGCTCTCCGTTGCGCTGGAGAAGCCTTTCTTTGCCGGAAAGTTGGAATGGACCAAAAACAAAAACGCTGCCTGGCGATGCGCTTGGAGCCAGACTGGCGGCGGAATTCAGCGTCATTTGCCTTGTCCTCCTTCTTCTTGCCACCAACTCTTCTGGTAAGACCAAAGCTAGCACCCGCTTGAGCGGTGGTCGGTAGACTGCAATAGCCTATGCAGAACGGCTGCCGGAGCCAAATTTTCAGGGCGCACTATTTCGTCAAAGCGCAAAATCCTCAGCGCTCCTTTGCACCGGCTAAGTATCTATGAAACTTTGACACTCCTACCATAACATAACTGTCAGCGCAATACATTGCGCAATTTGCGCAAACTTGGTAGGTGATGTGGAGCGAAGTCGAGAGCAGGATTGCGGTTGAATGGCAAGAAAACGCGTGACGTTACAAGATCTTGCAGACGCGCTCGGAGTTTCGAAATTTTCCGTTTCAAGAGCTTTGTCGGGCAAACCCGGCGTGGGGAAAGATACACGGCGCAGAATTGAAAGCGCTGCGAGGGACATGGGCTATCCGTTGACACCGGAGCAGGCGTACAACAAAGGACAAATATGGTTCATGCGCCAGGAGATTGATCGTGTCAGCACCGAGTTGTGGTCCAACATCCTATTGGGTGCCGAACAGCAAGCCGAAGCTTACGGATATACAGTCGTACCGAAGCAGGCGCACAGCCTCTTCGACGGATCGTTGGATGAGGCCGTTGTTGGATTGATCCTAGCGGTACCCTATCCTGATGAGATCTCGGGCACTGCAAGCGGGTTCAACCTCCCAGTGGTTTGCTCGGGATATGCAGGACCACTGGAGCACATCGATCAGGTTTCGGGAACAGATTGGGAAGCTGGCGTCACCATCGCGCGCTATTTGGCAACGCTGGGGCATCGGAAGTTTGCCTTCGTTCACGGAGACGCAAGATTGTTAGGCAGGGCCGAGAGATTTCGCGGCTTGTGCGACGGCGCCAAGGAAATTGGGGGAACTGTCGACGATCTTGTATTCGATGAACAGGCTGGGCTGCGCAAGCCCCTCATCGCGTACATGGATGCCGGGGGCAAACCAACTGCGCTGTTTTGTGCACATGACGGCATAGCTGTGAGCGTCATTTCGGAACTGGCCCTTCTTGGCATTCGTGTACCTGACGATGTTTCTGTAGTTGGCTTCAATGATTTCATATCTGCCTCGCAGGTAGCGCCAAGCCTGACAACAATAAGGACACCTCACGTGGAGATGGGAGCAGCGATGTCTCGTTGCATTATTGACAGGGTTTCCAATCCGCGCTTTCGAACAGTACCTCCTCTTCGTATTAATCTTGTGCCGGAATTGATCATACGCGAATCGACCGGCCCCGCTTCGCCGGTCCCGTGGCAACGAAGATAGACGGCAGCTTAAACATACACAGCGGAACCGACCTCATCACAATCGATAGAAGACGCCGTAAGCATGTTCGCCAAGACTATGACTCACATCGATAGCGGGTTAACATAGGCTGGTTGCGGAGGGGCCGCGCAGCAGCCTTGGGGGAAAGGCATGGGGCACCACGATGTCAGCGATGGTAAAACCTGTGCGGGAGGACGCCGGGAAAAGTACCTTGCGCAACTAGGAAGATTTGCGGATTATTGTTTCGTTCCTCTAACTGTTTTACCCACCATAACCCTTAGCGTCGCAATATTGGGTTTTCCACTGTTGCTGTCATTGATCATGAGCTTCGTTGCCTGGTCGATCGATGAACCCGTCTGGGAAGCTGAATTCGTGGGATTGCGCAATTATAGGGATCTTCTTGCAGACCCGGTATTCGTTGCAAGCCTTTTCCTCACGCTTGGCTATACTGCTGCGACGGTCTGCTTGGAGATCGTGGTCGGCCTGGCAATTGCCCTGCTTCTCAATCTCAATCTTCCATACATTCGCTTCTTTCGAGTAGCGTTGATCGTGCCGATGATGGTTACCCCTATTGTTGCTGCGCTTTGTTGGAAGCTTCTTCTCGATCCCACCTATGGCCTTGTCGACTACCTGATGCGGTCACCAATCATCTGGCTAGGCGACCCGATGCTGGCGCTTATCACAGTGGGCGGGGTGAGTGTGTGGCAGAATGCGCCCTTCGTGGCCCTTCTCGTCTTGGCGGGTCTACAATCCTTGCCAAAGGATGTGATGGAGGCGGCAACAATCGACGGCGCAACTAGAATAGCGCAGTTTCGACACATAACATTGCCATTCCTGTCACCGTATTTGCTGGTGGCGCTATTGTTACGAACCATTTTCGAGTTCAGGGCATTCGACAACGTCTATGTAATGACGGCAGGCGGACCAGCTAACGCAACCCTCGTGCTTTCGATCTACGTCTATCAAACATCCTTTTTCAGTTTTGACCTCACGCTCGCTTCAGCTGCGTCATGGGTAATGTTGTTGGTCGTCCTTGCGACCTGTCTGTTTTTGATCGCAGCGATGCGTAGAAGGGAGCCCGACTGATGCGATTTTCCAGTAGATCCTATCGAACAGGCTTCTACTACGCCTGCGTCTATGGCTCTTTGATCTGCTTGCTTGCGATTTTCCTGCTGCCCCTGCTATGGCTGCTTGGACTATCGCTGAAAACAAGGGAGCAGATTTTCACGACGCCACCACTTTTTCTGTGGTGGCCAACGTTGGAGAACTACGTCGCAGTACTGTCTGAGGGGAACTTTCTGAATTCCTTCTGGAACAGCTTCTTGGTAACGGCGTCAACAGTTTTGGTGTCGCTGTTTGCCGGCGTACCTGCCGCCTACACCATCGCCAGATATCGCTTCGCTGGTCGCCAGCTCATTTTCTTCTCGCTCCTGGTAATGCGCATGTTACCGCCAATCGCGGTGCTTTTGCCACTATACGTGATGTTCAGCCTCGGGGGCCTGATCAACTCACGAATGAGCCTCATCTTGGCTTATACAACATTCAGTCTTCCCCTCGTCGTGTGGATAACGCGTGACTTTTTCAAAGGTGTTCCACGGGATCTCGAAGAAGCTGCCTATGTGGATGGGGCGTCTCGGTTCGGCGCGTTTTTCAAGATCGCCCTCCCCTTGGCCAGGCCGGGTATTACCACCGCCGCCATTTTGTCGATGCTTCTTGCCTGGAATGACTTTATCTTCGCGGCAATCCTCACCAATAGTGCAACGCGTACGTCGCCCGTTCTTCTGAGCACTTACGCAGGTAGCGAGACAGGAACAGATTGGGGAGCTATTGCCGCCTCGGGCATTCTGGTGCTGGTGCCGGTGATCGTGTTCTCCCTAGGCGTGCAAAAGCACCTTGTCTCTGGCTTGTCGTCAGGGCCGGTAAATGATGCTAGGGTCCGATAACGGGTGATGGAGGGAGCCATGTCCGGTTCAAACAAGACTGGCCTGATTAGTCGACGCGCGCTTATCGGATCCACCCTGGCCGGCTTCAATCTTGCCGCGCTCGGCTCAGCCAGGACAGCGAGCACGGCATCGGGGGAGAAACCCGCCAAACTCCTTGTCCTAGGCGACAACGCATCCTGGAAAGGAACAATCCTTCAGGACGCAATCCCTGCCTTCACAAAAGACACCGGCATTGATGTCGAGTATGTGCAATTGCCGATGGAAGCGCTTGTCGTACGCTGTCGGGCCGAAATGTCAGGTCAAGGACCCACAAGCTTCGATATTGTGCAAATGGGTTCCTCCATGGTTGGATGGATGCACCCCTATGTTGAAGACCACAAGAGTTTGTTGTCAGCCGCCGCGGGCCAACATGCATCTGATTTCGACATCAGTGATTTCGCGCCCCGAACGCTTGATGCAGTGTCCGTCGATGGCAAACTATGCGGCATCCCCTATCGCGCAACGGTGTACATACTCCACTACCAGAAGGAATTGCTCAAGGCGGCAGGCTTTGCGGGCGCGCCCGCGACATTTGCCGAATTTCGGGCTGCCGCAGAGGCTCTGACACGTCGAGGTGCGCCCTATCGGTACGGGGTAGGAACCTGCGGTCGTCAAGGACCTGCAATCAGCAACCATTTCTGCCCGTTCTTGCTCTCGAACGGCGGCTCGTTCTACGACCTTAAGACGAGGACGATCCTGATTGACACAGAAGAAGCCATTGACGCATTGGAGTATTACGGGGATTTGATGACAAAACACAGAGTCATGCCCCCGGAGGCGGTAACGTGGGAATGGGACGAGATAATTGCGAATGGTCAGAATGATCGCTACGCCATGTCTATCACGCTGAACGCTTCAGGAACCCCATTGAACAAGTCAAAGGGCTCAAAAACAGCCGGGCGATGGGATTGGGCGGTCGTGCCCGGTTCCCAGAGACCTGAAGAGAGCAAAAGTCCATTCTTCGTATGGTCGTTCGCCGTACCATCCGCATCAAGAAACAAGGGGTGGGCTTTCGAATTCATTCAGCACATCACGAGCAAGGAATGGGCACGCCGATCCATGGAGAAGGGAAACGCTTCGGCTCGCCTCTCCGTTTTGACGGACCCGGATATCGTGGAAACCTACGGCTGGACTGCGGCTGCCGCTGCACAAATGAAAACGGCTCAGGCCAATCCAAATGACGCCCACTGGGGCTCCCTTGAACTTGATCTGCGCGCTGGCATTTCAGGTACACTGCAAGGGCAGACGACCGCCAGAGTTGCACTGCGGGCTGTCGCGGACAGCTGGAGGCGCAAATTCGATCGCCTAAAGCTGTGATTACACCCACACTCAATGCTGGAGACGGCGCGTTGTGGCGTTTTCCCGGTTTGGTCGCTGCCCGGCGAAGTGACGATGGCAACAACCTTTGCCGTTGAGGCTACATCGGCTTAACAATTATTTACATCTCGAAACTTTCCTTTCTTCACCCGCGGGCATTTCCTTACACCGGCAGGGCCGAAGAGGGTGAAATGTCCACGATTAAGACAAGAACAGCGATCGCGAGAGAAAAAATTGGCCTCGCCAGATCTGCGCGGCCGGCTAAGGTGCCCTTTTATGTCATCTTGCGTTTCGCTTGCCAGTCAAGATACTCGAGACCCGCTGCTGGCATCATTGCTGCGGTCGTTTTTCTGCTCGACGCCCTGACAAGCTTGGACATCGCCATTGCCGTGCTTTATGTGCTCGTGGTGTTGCTATCGCTCAACTTCGCGACGCAAACGGGCCTTGTTGTAATCGGTTCTGGTTGCATCGGGTTGACCGTCCTGGGGTTTTTGATCTCGCATGGGGATGGGTTGCCTGCGCTTGAAGACTCATTGGGACGTTGCTTCGTCAGCGTTGCTGCCATTGGGATTACAACACTTCTCGCCGTCAGGGTAAAAGCTGCGATTGCCGTTCTGGCTGAAAGTGAACAGCGTTATCGCACAATTTTTCTAACGACGGGAGTTGGCATTCTTCAGTTGGATTTCACACAACTCAAAGCGGCCGTCGACAAGCTCAAAACCGCTGGCGTGAGGGATATCGATCATGCCCGCAGCATGGACTTGGAATCTCCCATCGGGGAGCCAAATACCATAAGGCTGATCAACGCGAACGATACGGCACTGAAGATGTTCAATGCCGCAGATATCATCGCACTTGAGACCATGTTGCCCAAACTCATCAACGCTGACGTCGACAATGCATGGAAGTTCCTTGCGGCAGTCTGGTCTGGCAAGTCGAGCTACGAAGCCGAAACAATCATCGACGATGCGCAAGGCAGGCAGATGGCCGTTTTATACAACGTCGCCTTCCCTGCGAATCGTCCCGCCCTCGATATGGTTTTGCTAAGTATCATGGATGTGACCGGCAGGCGGGAAGCCGAGAACCAGCTCCACGCAGCGCGAGCGGAGCTGGCACATGTCGCCCGGGTCGCCACCCTTGGCGAATTGACGGTCTCGATCGCTCATGAGCTCAATCAGCCCCTGGCAGCTGTGGTTGCCAATGGAGGAGCCGGTTTGCGCTGGCTACAACGAGACGTACCAGATCTCGAGAAAATCCAGTTGTCGATGGAAGGGATGATCGCCGATGCACATCGGGCCAGCGAGATCATCAAGAACCTGCGCGCTCTATCGGCGAAATCACCGCCGAAGTCCACCCACGTCAACCTCAACGAAATTCTTGATGAGACGGTGGCGCTTGTGCGACGCGAAATTGACATCCATCAAGTAAGCTTGCAGTTCCATCTCGCCACCGACTTGCCCGGGGTCAATGGGGATCGCGTGCAACTGCAGCAGGTAATTCTGAATTTGGTGTTAAACGCCATTCAGGCGATGACACACGCGGCGGGCAACACTCGCAAGCTGCTGATAGAAACGTTCGCCGAAGAACGGGCCGCCCTTGTTAAGATTCACGACAATGGCCCGGGTCTGACGCCTGAAACGCGAACGAAGCTATTTAGTCCCTTTTACACGACCAAGCCAGATGGCATGGGCATGGGGCTGTCGATTTGCCGTTCCATTGTGAATGCGCATGGCGGAAGCATCAGTGCAAGTTCCAAACCAGGGGCAGGCACCATTTTCGAGTTCACCATACCGCTGGTACAAGGGACAGGGTGATGGACGGACAAGGATCACCACTCGTCCTTGTCGTCGACGATGATGCACATATGAGAGATGCACTGGGAAATCTTTTCGAGTCGGTCGGCTTGAATGTCGAAGTGTTCGGCTCCACGTCAGAATTGCTTGACCGTCCCTCCAAGGTTTCTTCGGGCAGCTGCCTTGTCCTTGATATCAGGCTGCCCGGAGTAAGTGGCCTCGATTTCCAGGACAAGCTCGCTCGCCTTGGCACCAATATCCCCATCATATTCATGACCGGCCACGGTGATGTCCCAATGTCGGTTCGGGCAATGAAGGCGGGCGCCATCGATTTTCTCACCAAGCCGTTCCGCGACCAGGACATGCTTGATGCGGTTTCCAATGCGCTGATTCTCGACCAGGCTCGCCGCACAAGCGACGGCGAACTTTCCGCGCTGGTGAAACGCTATGAGAGTCTGACGAGTCGGGAGCGCGAGGTTATTGCCCTGGTGACAAGAGGCCTGATGAACAAGCAGATCGGGTGGGAACTCGGCCTGAGCGAGATAACGGTTAAGATCCATCGTGGACACCTGATGGAGAAAATGGCCGTGCGAACACTTGCTGAACTCGTCAAGGTCTATGAAGCCATCAAGCCAGTTTTGAACAAGTAGTGCCAATACCACCGTAGAACAACGACCGTCGCGAGCAACGTCAGGTCAGTGGCTGAATCAGCCGAACTAAGCCACCAGCCAGTGAGTCGTGTCACGCCGCGCAGCTGTCATATTGCATAAGCAGTCGCTCGTAGTGCAACGGGTAGTTGATGCGAACCCATTCAGTGGCGCCGCGCAAATATGCGATTTCGACCACACGGTTGAGATCAGCTTCCAAGTCGTGGACTTTGTGCTCCAACTTATCGATCCGACTGGTAGTTGCCACCGCATCTTGATCTATTGTGCTATTTGTCATCTTCGTTTCTTCCATCGTTTCGGTTTTGGCTATGGACGAGCGTGGTTTGCATTGCAAAGCCCGTTGCAGACTTGTTGTTCAACGCGTCGCTTCGCTCCGTTATGTCTCTTGCGACCGTCGTTCTGGTCAAGAACAACAACTACTACACCTTGGCGTGCCTTTTTCTGGTATAAGGGTTATTTTAAATGGAAGAAATTATACATCGCGTTTGATTAGGTATACTCTTGTGTAGAGCCGAGAGGCGATGCTGCTCCGCACGAACCGGCAATCGCCGTCAAAAGCAAACCAACAAAGATACTGCCGAAAGACAAAAGACCGTCCGGGAGGGGCTCGGACGGTCTTTTGCGGGCCAGCGTTTGGCCGCGCTTCAACGGGCGGAAAACGTTGAAGTATGGTAGCCGGGGGAACTACCAGCCTGTCGGTGTGGGTGACAGCGCATTGGAAGGAATACATCGATGCCGATGAGTGCGTAAGTATACGTTGGTATACTGCGATTAAACCAAAGCCCAATCTCAAATTCTCCACGGAGAACGCAGCGCGTCTTTCGCGAGGTGAGTTCACAACATCTATCTTCACTTCTTGCCTCGAGCCCTTCTGGGAAGCGGCCGGTGGCGGGGTTCAGATAGAGTTACACGTCCTAAACCAATGTATAATACGCGCATGATCGTGCTGGTACTACTTCAAAGCTGAGTTCAACTGCACCGGATATTTCCGGCTTTGGAGTAAGTCATGCCAAGTGTCCGCACCGTGCAACTACCGTCGAACAGACATGCCTTTCAGGGTCGTGATGGCAGCACCTTTGCAGCATCGAGAGCGTCGGCACTACCGGCAGGAGTATCGATGCCCGGAGCCGTGAAACTGGTCTCCGTCGCCACAGCCGTGCCCGCTCACATTATTGAGCAACGTGACGCCGCTGTCGCCGCTCATCAAGCGTTTTCGGCGCGGTTCAGGGACTTCGATCGTCTGGCAAAGGTATTTGAAAGTTCAGGCATTCGTAAGCGCTACGCCGTCAAACCGTTAGAATGGTATCTGCAGCCCTTGGGATGGCCTGAAAGAAATGCTGCTTATATCGAGGGAGCGAGCAGTTTGTTCGTCTCGGCGGCCATCAGCGCCTTGGAGAAGGCGGGTATCAGGGGACATGAGGTGGATACCGTGGTGACAATTTCATCAACCGGTATCGCGACTCCAACGCTGGAAGCGCGCGTGGCTCGCCAAGTGGGATTTCGCGACGATATCGAGCGCGTTCCCGTGTTTGGCCTGGGCTGTGCGGGTGCTGTGTCGGGGTTTTCCATTGCTTCGCGACTGGCAGCATCAAGACCTGGAACGATCGTCTTGTTGGTTGCTGTTGAACTGTGCACATTGGCATTCCGAATGGACCAGCTTACCAAAGCCAATATAGTGGCGAGCGCGCTTTTCGGTGATGGCGCGGCGGCATGTGTTCTTGCGGTCGCAAACGAGGGAATCGCCGCGGTGGAAATGTCTGGCCAGCACACTTGGCCCGACACACTCGGCATAATGGGATGGAGCGTTGACAAACAAGGGCTCGGCGTCATTTTTGATCGCGCTATTCCACCCTTTGCCGAACAGCACATCGCCCCTGCTATTTCCGAGATCGTCGGGCGCTCAGGACTCGCACTTAGTGATATCGATCGGTTTGCCTGTCATCCCGGCGGGGCGAAAGTTCTGGTCGCTTTAGAGGCGGCGCTTGGCCTTGGTCAAGGCGCTTTGAACCATGAGCGCGACGTATTGGCCGAGCATGGGAATATGTCGGCACCCACGGCGCTGTTCGTTCTGCAGCGTCTCATCGAAGCGGGTTTGCCATCGCGCACCTTGCTTACCGCCATGGGACCGGGCTTCAGCGTCAACTGTGTTTCACTGAAGAGAGCAGCATGATCGCGACATTTGCGCTACTTGGCTTCGTTACTCTCGAGCGTCTTGGCGAACTCTTGCTGGCAAGGCACAATACGAGAACTCTCATCGCAAAGGGCGCCTACGAAGCTTCGCCCGGTCACTACCCGCTCATCGTTGTTGTTCATGCCGTTTGGCTAGCAGGGATGTGGGTCTTCGCCGGCGACAGGCCTATTGCGGCAGAATGGTTTGCTGTTTTCATTTTGCTCCAGGGGATGCGATTGTGGGTCCTCGCAACATTGGGCGAACGCTGGACTACACGCATCATCGTCTTGCCCGGACGGCCTCTTGTAAGGACCGGACCGTACCGTATCTTTTCGCATCCAAACTATGTCGTGGTAATCGGAGAGATCGCAATTCTCCCCTTATGTTTCGGGCTTGTCTGGTATTCCCTCGTCTTTTCCCTCATCAACGCCCTTGTTCTTGCGGTAAGAATCCGGACGGAGAATTCTGAGCTTTTGGAGCTGCGCCGTGACGCGGGGGCCTGACGCGGACGAAGCTCAGCCAAGTCGTTCAACCTGGCTCAGCTTCTTCGCGATGTGCATCGGGATGTTCATGGCCATTCTCGACGTTCAGATTGTGGCGACGTCGCTGCCGACCATCCAGGGCGCTTTGAACATCAATCCGGATCAAATGAGCTGGATACAGACTGCGTATTTGATTGCAGAGATCATTGCTATTCCACTAACGGGATTCTTGACCCGCCTGCTTAGCATGCGCCGGCTTTTCGCATATGGTGCATTGCTGTTTACCGCAGCTTCCGTCGGATGTGCACAGAGCGAAAGTTTCAATGCCTTGCTCCTCTGGCGGGCCATACAGGGATTTTCGGGCGGTACCTTGATCCCCACTGTTTTTTCCGCGGTTTTCCTGTTGTTTACTCCTAGACATCAAAACGTTGCCACGACAGTCGCCGGTGTCGTTGCAGTGATGGCTCCCACTGTCGGCCCGATCGTAGGTGGGTGGATTACCGAAACGTACTCCTGGCACTGGCTGTTCCTGATCAATGTTGCCCCGGGGCTGTTAGCAGCCGCATTGGCAGCTTGTTTACTCCCGCGCCAGACATTCGAGTTGAAGCACTTCCGTTCAATTGATTTCAGGTCGTTGGCAATGATGGCCACTGGTCTTGCAGCGCTGGAGATAGCTTTGAAAGAAGCCCCGCAACGCGGTTGGTCGAGCTCGGTTGTCCTGTCGCTTTGTGCATTCAGCATGATCACTCTGACCGCTTTTACCCTCCGGACATGGTACTCGCTTACGCCCCTTGTCGACTTGCATAATTTCAAAGACCGTAACTTTGCCCTTGGCTGCATTCTGAGCTTCGTCCTGGGATTCGGCCTATTCGGGTCGGTCTATCTCATGCCGGTGTTCCTAGCTTACGTCAGGGGGCGCAACGCCTTGCAAATAGGCGAGACTATGCTTGTGACTGGTATGGCGCAGCTCATGATTGCGCCCTTAGCAGTCATGCTTGAACAGCGCCTCGACGCCAGATTGCTTTCGACCATTGGTTTCCTGTCATTCGCGATTGGCCTTGGGTCGAGTTCCCTGCAAATTCCGCAAACCGATGCTGCCGGGATGTTCTGGCCGCAAGTCGTGCGAGGCATGGCAATCATGATCTGCCTCCTTCCGCCAACGCGCCTCGCGCTTGGCAACATCCAAGACGAGCGGATACCGGATGCCAGCGGTCTGTTCAATCTGATGCGCAACATAGGCGGCGCGATAGGGTTGGCACTGGTGGACTCGGTGATCTACACCCGGTCGGCCACGCACGGTGTCGCAATCGTAAATGGTCTCCTGGCCGGCGATGCACGAACGCAGGCGTTCGTTGGGATGGCTCCTGGTGCGGCCGCGGACATGTCGGGCAAGATTGATCTGATTGCTCAGACTATTTTCAACCCGATGATAGTAAAGGCTGCGCTGGTCCAGGGCATCAACGATGCTTGGGCCGTGCTTGCGCTAATTACCCTCGTACCTTTGTTGTTGATCATGCTTGCCTACCCGATTCAGCCGAAAGCCCGCCTATGATTGATTGAGGAAGCCGCCAGCCGCACCCAGACTATACGCATGTATAATCGATAATAATCTTTTCACACGCTAATCACAAAGGAGATCAGACCAAACAATGCTGGAGGCATGACATGACTATGAACAGGCGGGCATTTTCGGTTGCCCTCGCCGCTGGCGCGGTATCGTTGATATCTTCCCGTGGCATGGCGGCGCGGACGCCCCCAGCCTTGGCTCGGAACGTCGTCCTCGTCCATGGCTTGTTTGCAGATGGATCGTGCTGGTCGGAAGTGATTGCTCGCCTTCAAGCCGCCGGGATCAATGTTACGGCCGTTCAAAACCCCTTGACGACGTTGCCTGAAGCGGTGGCATCCGCTGAGCGGGTGCTCGCCCAGCAGGATGGCCCGACGGTCCTCGTCGGACACTCGTTTGCGGGAATGATCGTTACAGAGGCAGGTATGCATCCAAATGTTTCAGCACTCGTCTATGTTGCGGCAAGGGCGCCGGATGCGGGTGAGGATTACCCGGCGCTGGCGAAGACGTTCTCCACGCCCCCTGCCACGGCGGGCATTGTATTCAATGGTGACGAGGGGCGCTTGAGCGAAATTGCGTTCCTACGCGATTTTGCCGGTGACCTGCCTGAAGCAAAGTCTCGAGTGCTTTATGCAGTACAGCAACCATTTCAGAAAGCTCTTCTGGCGGGCCGGACGACCCAAGCGGCATGGCGGTCCAAGCCGAGCTTCTATGCGGTCTCTACAGAAGATCGCACGATAGATCCGGACCTGGAGCGTTTCATGGCCAAACGCATGGGAGCCAAGACGATTGAAGTGAAGGCGAGTCATCTGTCGCTGATCTCAAAACCAGACGAGATCACTAAACTCATCCTCGAAGCGACCGGGCGCACATAGCTAGGGGACGTGAGCAAGTGGCGTCGCCTATAAGAGCCGCTTAGCACCGTTGCTTCGTCCGCTCCGGTGCACACTCCCGAGTCACCATTGTGTTCGGTGTTGAATCAGCCCGCTGCCAAAGGGGCAATTTCGCGCCGCACGTCGTGTAGTGCTGTATCACAAAGGCGGGCGTTACCGGCCCTGTCGGCCTCGCGAGCTCGCGCTAGTCCCGCCAAGGCGTGTTCGCCTTCCGCCCCCTCACCAGCTTGTGCCTCCGCATGCGCGATCGACTGAGGTGTAGGTTCGTGATGGAGACCCGCAAATTGGCTCTCGGGGAGTGTAGGTCCAGCTCCGGCAGTGGCTTCAAGTACAGCGTCGACCCGCCCCTGAAGGGCTTCAATCTCTTTAGTACAGGGACCCGCGTGTGCGGTCGAAACAAGCTCCAAAGCGACGACCGCCTGGACGCCGAATACGATGGCGAAAACGCGGGCCAAACTTCGGGATTTGGATTTCGACGCGTGTGAGACTGACCTTGCATCACGGGTACACATCGCAGCAGCATTCTTTGGATTTAGCAGATCGGTCAAAGCCTGGGTCCTTCCCACTGGTTGAATCGAGCACTTGCAGAATGTCAATATGAAGCAAACTAGCGCTCCCGCACTGAATGTTCCATCATACCGACGTGCCGGTAAATAACCGGGTTGTTTGAGTGAGTTATACGTTGGATTGATATTGACGGTTATGTTACGTCGCCAGAGAATCGGGTTGCTAAAGTGGCCCATCGGAAAGGACCACGGCGCTCCGGCTGCCGGAGGTCGAGGACAGGATCAAACGCTTGCACCAGACGCCGCAAAAAGCATCCTGTTCGAAAGCTCTTCTAGAAAAGACTTGAAGCCGGAGATCGGCGCCGTCTTCAAGTTCGCTAGATGAACTGCCAGTTCCTTCGGACGCATGGTCAGCAGTTCAGTGTAGCCTTTCGCGTCGACGGTCGTGTCAAGCGCAGAGCGGGACGCTCGGCGATCAGCTTGCCGCCAGGCATGTACGCCAACTGATTGTCGTCAGACGCTTGGCGAGCATCCAGCCACCATCCGCCGCGAGGGCGCCGCGATGGCCCCAACTGGCATCAATGGTACTCCGCTCAGGACGATCAAAATGGAGAAGATATACATCATTCGTAATGATGGGGTCAGGTGTTCGAGTCACCCAAGCGGCACTATCTTCACGCCTTCCAAAAAAAGTCTACGAGACAGGCACGTTCTCCACCTCGGCCTCTTTTATGAACTTCGCTCTTGCATACCGGTGGGCAATGGAGGCGCAGACGATAAGCTGTATCTGGTGAAAAAGCATGACCGGCAGGATGATGCTGCCAATGCTGCCCCCGGCAAAAATCACATTTGCGATCGGGAGTCCGCTCGCCAGGCTCTTTTTTGACCCACAGAATGTGATTGCGATTTCATCCGGGCGGGAAAATCCAAGCAGGCGGCTGCCATACATGGTAGCGGCAAGGACGATCGCTAGGATAGCTATGTCAATAATTATCACCACGGCCAGGTCCCGTAAGGATGTCGTTTGCCACAATCCTTCATTTACGGATTCGCTGAACGCCAGGTACACCACCATCAAGATCGACCCGCGATCGACCGGCATGAGGATCTTGCCTTTGCTTCGGATGTAATTTCCAATCCAAGGTTGAAGCACCTGGCCCAAGACAAAGGGCGCCAGCAACTGCAGGAGAATGGCCTGGAGTGCGTCTAGCGAAAAGCTTGTATGTCCGCCCGCAGTGAGCAAGATGCCTGCCAGCAAGGGCGTCAGGAACATGCCAAGGATGTTCGAGGCCGACGCGGCACAGATCGCGGCCGGGACATTGCCGCCTGCCATCGATGTGAAGGCGATCGATGACTGTACCGTTGATGGCAACACGCAGAGAAAGATTATTCCGGTATAAAGTGAAGGCGGCAATATCTGGGGGACCAGAGCGCTCGTGGCCAATCCCAACAAAGGGAACAGGATGAAGGTCGCAGCCAATATCGTGAGATGCAGTTTCCAGTGGAAGAGACCTGCGACGACCACTTCGCGTGATAGCCTCGCTCCGTGCAGGAAGAAGAGCAGCGCGATCGCGAGCTTTGTTGCCGTTCCGAAATAATCCGCCGCAACGCCGCTAATCGGTATGATCGAGGCGAGAAACACGGTCGCTAAAAGAAGAAGGGTGAAGGTATCCGGTAGGAAACGTGACTTCATTATTATTCCGGTCAGCAGGTGCTGCAGGGTTGCTGACATGCGGCAGTTCGGCATGTCTTTGACGGAATGATCTTGCGGTTCTTGAAAGCAAGATCGATAAAAAGGAGATAACATCAAATGCCGGGATTGTCCCTTCACTTATCCGCGCAATCTTGGAAGGCTTCGTAAATCTACAGTCCTGCGATGGCCCGCAGATCATTGACGGCACCACTGGCGGCGGCGAGCACCGGTGATCCCTTGGTAAGACCATCACCTTGCACGGGGAATGGGTGGTGCCAGCCGCCGGCCTCCTTGACCAGGCAATAACCGGCCAGACAATCCCAAGCATGCATATGAGGCTCGTAGTATCCCACGAGGCGTCCGGCGGCCACATATGCCAGCATGAGCGCACCGGAGCCGTTACGTATAAAATTACCACCGGCGTCGAGGAGTTTCTCGACTATCGAAGCGACCGCGGCAGGCGTCACATGATGATTGGCACCGATACCTGTCACTGCGTTGCGGATATTGCGACTCTCATCAAGCCTGAGCGACTTGCCATTCAATGTCGCACCCATTCCCATGGCCGAGGCGTAAAGTTCATCGTTGCAGGGAACATAGATCACACCAATGGCAATTTCTTCGCCTCGCAGCGCTGCGATCGAGATGCACCATGTGGGCATTCCGTTAACGAAGGGACTGGTCCCGTCAATCGGATCGACAACCCAGGTATAATCGGACGTGCCTGCGCTGACGCCATATTCTTCACCAATAACAGCATCACCCGGAAAGCTTGCGGCAATCCGGCTGCGTATCAACTCTTCCACTTCGCGATCGGCGATGGATACCACATCCTGCGCATCCGCTTTGGTTTCAATCACCAGCCGTTCACGCGCATTGAAGTAACGAAGGGCGATTGCGCCGGCTTCGAAGGCCATGCTTCGAGCTAGCGCGAAACGTTCCTGAAGTTCATTCGCGGGCAATGTCATGAAAATAATTCCTTTAAAATCGAGATGTTCAATTGTCGATAATGGCAATACCACGGGGGTGGAAACCGATACTGACATTCGTTGCGGGTGTAAGGTTTCTGTCCACAGCGGGGTCCACAACGAAGAGCGTGCCTGCCTCGGTTTCAACTTCGTATTCTACGTGGTCGCCGAGATAAGCGGCATGCCGGATACTGCCGGGGAATGCCGCGGCCTCGGCAGCATCGAGTGTAATCGCGTTGGGCCTGACGGCGATCTTCGCCGGGCCAGGCCGCGCACTCCGGCCAGGAACTGAGTGCTCCAGTCTGGCAACCCGGATAATTGCCTGGCCGCCGTCGCTCCGCAGGACTTCGCAAGGCACCACATTGGCCTCGCCGATGAAATCGGCAATGAATGACGAAGCTGGCGCTTCGTAGAGTTCCCGCGGCGAACCCTGCTGTGCCACGGCGCCGTCCTGCATGACGACAATTCGATCTGAAACCGCCAGCGCTTCTTCCTGATCATGGGTGACATAAACGGCAGTAAAACCGAGCCGTTGCTGCAACTCTCGGATCTCCGTGCGCACGCGTCGGCGCAGGCGAGCGTCGAGGTTCGATAGCGGCTCGTCCAGCAGAAGAACTTGCGGTTCGAGCACCAGTGCGCGCGCAACAGCGACCCGCTGCTGCTGGCCACCCGAAAGTTCTGCCGGTAGCCTTTGCCCATACCCGGCCAGTCCGACTTGCTTCAATCCGTCCTCGGCGCGAGAGCGGGCTTCATTCTTGTTCATCTTGGACGATTCAAGCCCGTACACGACATTCTCGAGCACTGACATGTGCGGGAATAGTGCATAGGATTGGAACACCATGGAAACATCCCGCTCATTGGCGGGCAGCATGGTGACATCCTTGCCACCGATGAGAATGCGCCCGGAGGTCGGATGCTCAAGTCCTGCCAGCATTCGCAATGTCGTCGTCTTGCCGCAGCCGGAAGGTCCAAGCAACGTTACCAAAGTACCGGGCTCAATGTGGAGCGAGAGGCCATGGATTGCGGTGAAGGTCCCGAACTGCTTTCTGACATTGTCGAAAACGACGGATCCGTTGCTGTGAGTCGTCATGATGCGGCCTTTTCTTGGGGTGTGGCAGATGGCACGAAAGCTGTCGCGACCCGGTTTTCGCGACGCAGCCTGCGTTCCCCCACCAATAGTTGGAAAAATGTGATGATGACGATCATGACAATGATGAGCATCGACGAGTATGCAACGGCAACACCGTATTCACCATTCTCGACGAGCCCCACGATGTAGGATGTCGCCATGTTGTATTCGGCACTGACCAGAAATATCACAGCGCTGATGGATGTGACCGCCCGTACGAACGAATAAACGAGAGCCGCGACGATTGCCGGGCGAAGCAATGGCAGGATCACTTTGCGCATCGTCCGGAAACTTGTGGCGCGCAGTGTCAACGAGGCTTCGTCCAGGCTTTTGTCCAATTGGCTCATCGCTGCCACACCGCCTCGCACGCCGACTGGCATGTTACGAAAAACGAAACACGCAACGAGGATAAGCGCCGTGCCAGTCATCTCCAGCGGCGGCAGATTAAAGGCCATGATATAGCTTATGCCGATTACGGTGCCTGGAATGGCAAAGCTCATCATCAGCGCAAATTCGAACACGTTGCGCCCGACAAATCGCTGCCTGACAATTAGATAGGCGGTCAGGAGCCCTACTGCTGCCGTCAGCGGCGCTGAGATCAGGGCGATCTCGATAGTTGTCCAGAAGGAATTCCATGCGACCCCGGTCCAAGCGAAAGCGCCATTCTCAAAGGTGAACGAGAATGCGCGGCGATAGTGCTCGAAAGTCAGCGTATTATCGAGGCCCCAGGTACGCACGAAGCCACCGAAGAAGATCATTCCATAGATCACGAGCGTGAACAAAACCCAAGGTATTACAACTGCGTGAATGCCGATCGAAAGGGGCCTTGGCAGTGCGATATGAGCGCCGGAGTCGCCTTTCCCTGTGACAGTCGCAAAGCTCTTCCCCGCAAGCCACACCCGTTGCGCGAGGAACGCCGAAAGTGTGAAGAACAGGAGGATGATTGCCAGGACCGCAGCACGCGACGGGTCATTTTGTGAGCCGACCACCGCGAAGAATATCTCGGTAGACAGTACGCCATGGCTGCCGCCAAGCACCAGCGGGTTGCCGAAATCTGCCATGCTCTCGATGAATCCAATCAGAAATGCATTGGCGAGCCCGGGCTTCATCAACGGCAGGGATATCTTCCAGAATGTGCGCCAACGGTCGGCACGCAAGGTCTGCGATGCTTCTTCCATGGACGGGCTGACACCCTCGACGACACCAATGAGTACGAGAAATGAGATTGGAGTGAACGACAGTACCTGTGCAATCAAGATCCCGGTAAGGCCGTAGAGCCAACGCCCAGGCTCGATGCCGAACAAATTCGAGAGTTGCTGCGTTACCACGCCGGCACGACCGAACAGGAGGATCAGTGCGAGCCCGATGACGAATGGCGGCGTGATGATCGGCAATATCGTTAGAAGCCGCAAACCCTTTTTAAACGGGAAGCGCGTGCGTGTTGCAACGAGCGCAAAACAAAGACCAACCATAGTCGAACCGAAGGCGGCGAGAATGGCAAGTAGCAGGGTCCGCCAAGCTATGCCACAGCGACCGCCGCCGATTACACAATCAAGACTCCAGATGGATGGATCCTGTATATTGCGGACGAAGCCGGATGGATCGAACGAGCCATCAAAGCTCTGGAAGGCACCAATGAACATGCTGCCCACCGGATAGAACACGAATATACTTACCAGGAAAATCAGAAGAGCGATCGAACTGATGACAAATGCGTCGCCGCGAAGAACACCCCGCTCCGCGAGACCGAAAGAAGACATCAGGATGAACGACAACGCGACCAATCCAGCCCCGGCTCCCATCGAGGGTTGTCCCTGCTCCAGGGCACCAAAAAGACTCTCGCTGATTGTCCAGGTCCAGCCAGTGAACCCGATAGCAAGGCCCTGCAATACGAGAAAGACAATACCAGCGGCACCCGCAGCGACCAGCAAGTGGGAACGGAACGACGAAACTCTGAACGCTCTCGCCGCGAGGCCGGCGGCGAAGATGAGTGTGATGATGGCAAGCGTCCAGCGGCCATGACTGATAGCTTGTACGAGGGCTGGACCCTCGGCAGACCCGGCAGGGAAATTACTAACCCAGTCCAAAGCGAAGAAGCCGCTTTCAATTCTGTACCAAGGCACGGCGACCAAACCGGCCAAGCCAATTCCGAGCGCAATACTAAGTCTTCGGTCGCTACGTTCCATCACGCCACTCGCCGTTGCAATTCATGAAAGATATTGGTGGCCGATCGCACGTCCGGATCCTCTGTGAACCCGAACGCGCATCGCAAAATGCCAGAGGATCAGTTGGCGCTTGCGCCGATCTCCCTGTCCCAGCGATCGAGCAATTCCTTCCGCTTGTCAGGGTCGCCATACGTTTTGAAATCGTAATCGATCAGTTTTATGTCCTCGAATTTTGGCGCTTCTGGCGGGACAGTTGCCGATTTATTTGAAGGCAATTGAAACGACTTTGCCTCCTTCATGTGCGATTGTACCTCGGCAGTCAAAGCCCAGTCATACCACTTCTTGGCCGCATCGAGATTTCGCGCGCCCTTGACGATCGACATCGATCCGATTTCATACCCAGTACCCTCGCAAGGGGCGACCGCCTTGACCGGAAAACCTTCCGCAATTTGGGCAACGGCATCATGCATGAAGACGATGCCAAGCGCCGTTTCTCCACGTGCGGCCGCCTTCACCGGAGCGGAACCCGACTTGGTATATTGCGAAACATTCGCGTTCAATTGCTTGAGATAGTCGAAAGCTTTGTCCTCGCCCATGATTTGTACAAGGGAAGCTAGCGCCGTGTACGCTGTTCCGGATGAATTTGGATTGGCAATCTGGATTTCACCCTTGAAAGATGGGTCGACGAGGTCCGCCCAGCACTTGGCTTCTTTCAGGCCCTTTTTCTTGACGATCTCCGTATTATAGCCCCAGCCGAGCGCACCGGCGTAGACACCTACAGTCTTGTAGCCAGCACTTTCTGCCTGCTTCTTGGCCCAATCCTGCAATTGCTCGAGCATTGGAGACTTGTATTCCTGCGTGAGACCTTCTGCTGCAGCTTGCAGATGCGGATCACCCGTGCCTGCCCACCAGATATCGGTCTTGGGATTGCGCGCTTCAGCCCGGATTTTGGCGTAGGTTTCCCCGGAAGACAGGCGAACCATGTTAACCTGAATACCGGATTCCTTTTCGAACATGCCCTTCATCAATTCACAGATGACGACATCGGCCGAACAGATCAGGTTTAGGTTCTCCGCAGCGCGCACTTCGGTTGGTACAATTTGAAAACCGACAGCGAAGGCGGCGGCTATGGCCAATGTGGAACGCATGTTTATCCTCCCTTTGAAAAGCGGCACCTCCATGCCGACGCTGTTTTGCAAGCGTGTGCAAAACTTCTACATGATTCATGCGCTTGTCAAGTCCGCAAGCGACTTTAGCTCACGTATAAGTCAATTATGACGGTTGCAGCGTCAAGCACACCCGTGCAATATGTGCTTGGAGGAGCAACCTTATGATCAAAGCCAGTGACTAAAACATTTGTCAGCGCCGACGACGTGGCCAAGCGCGCCGGCGTTTCCAGATCCGCGGTATCTCGTACATTTACTCCCGGCGCCAGTGTGTCGGACGAAACGCGCCAGCGCGTCATGGAAGCCGCTGAAACATTGGGCTACCACGTCAATCAGCTTGCGCGTGGTTTGATGCGCAGCGAAACCGGAATCGTCTGTCTCGTTGTCTCGGAAATGGATACCCCATATCGTTCAAAGTTGGTCCGGGCCCTGACCCACGAACTTCAAAAGGCAGGCAAAATTTCGATGCTGCTCAATGCCGATCGTTCGGACGGCAGCGTCGACGCCGCGCTACGCCAGACGCTGCACTATCGCGCGGATGCCTCCATTCTGCTGTCTGGCCTGCCTGACAAGGCCATTACCAAGCTTTGTCTCGACAGCGGTCAGCGCATTGTTCTGATTAATCGCGACGATGACATTGACGGACCGCTACGGATAAACATCGATGACAAACAGGCCGCGAGAGTAGCGGTAAGCGCGTTCTTGCGTGCGGGCTGCCGCCGCCTCGCGCTAGCCAATTCCGATGTTGGAACACCAAGTCTGATGGCGAGGGAACGTGGCTTCGTTGCGGCCGCGGCGGACTATGGGTTAGATGTGATGGTTGTGCGCCATGGCAACACGATTTATGAAAGCGGCCGCCATATCGCACAAAGTCTTTTTGCGCGGCTGGACCCGCCTGATGCAGTCTTCTGCGTCAATGACTTGATGGCGTTCGGGCTGATGGATGGCGCGCGGCATGATTGCGGTTTGCGAATCCCGGAGGACGTCTGCGTCATCGGTTTCGACAACATAGAACAGTCGGCTTGGGCTTCCTATGAACTGACGACGTTCTCTCAGCCGGTGGACGCTATCGTCGAAAACAGCGTCGCTTGGCTACGTCCCGGCAATGATAGCGAGAGTATCCGTACGATCGAGCTTCACGCGCCGATTGTCTGGCGAAAATCCATCGCGCGCAAGGTGTCATGAGAGCACGAATCTAGTTGCCAACACCAGCCAGCAAATAGAACAGGGCCGAGATAAGAGCAGCTGCTGGCATGGTAATGAGCCAAGCGATGAGGATATTGCCTGCCAATCCCCAGCGAACCGCGGAGACACGGCGCGCCGCGCCAACGCCGATGATCGCACCCGTAATCGTATGTGTCGTGGAGACGGGAATACCAAGCCAAGTTGCACCAAACAATGTCAACGCACCACCAGTTTCGGCACAGAAACCCTGCATCGGATTAAGCCGCGTAATCTTCGATCCCATCGTATGAACGATGCGCCACCCGCCAAAAAGCGTACCGAGGGCCATTGCCGATTGGCAGGAAATCACCACCCAGAAAGGAACACTGAATTCGGTCCCAAGATGTCCTTGAGAAAAAAGCAGGACAGCAATTATGCCCATTGTCTTCTGTGCATCGTTGCCGCCATGGCCGAGCGAGTATAGTGAAGCAGACACGAACTGCAGGTTGCGAAATGTGCTGTCGACGGCAAAGGGTGTCTGACGAACAAACGTCCAAGACACGATAATCACGAGCAAAAGGGCAAGAAAGAACCCGATCATCGGCGACATGAAGATTGCGCCGACAGTCTTTATTAGTCCTGTCCAGACGATGGCGTCTCCCCCTGCTCGCACCAGGCCCGCCCCGACCAGGCCGCCAACAAGGGCATGGGACGAACTCGAGGGTATGCCGAACACCCACGTGACGATGTTCCAGATAATGGCGCCCATCAGCGCGGCAAAAATCAGGCGCGGCGTGACGATATGAGGATCGATAATCCCGGTCCCGAGTGTTTCGGCCACATGCAGTCCGAAGAACAAAAAAGCGATGAAGTTGAAAAACGCCGCCCAAAGTACAGCATATTGCGGCCGCAGCACTCGCGTTGACACAATGGTCGCGATTGAATTTGCCGCGTCGTGAAGTCCGTTAAGGAAGTCAAAGAAAAGCGCAACTGCGATGAGACCTGCCAAGAGGGGGAAGCTCAGCGCGACATCCATCAAACGTTCTCGATCACGATTCCGCTGATTTCATCTGCAACGTCTTCAAAGCGATCGACCACCTTCTCCAGTTCGCTGTAAATCTCGCTGCCTATGAAGTAGGCCATCGGATTCGAGTTGCCATAACGTTGAAACAGGTCCTTCAGCCCCTCATCATGGAGATCGTCCGCCCGGCCTTCGACGCGCACGACCTCTTCGGCAATGGCGCTCAATCGTGCCGAATGGGTCCCTACCCGGTTGAGAAGGGGAACCGCCTCGGCAATTAGACCGGCGGCCTCGACGATGAGCACACCCATCTCACGCATGCGGGGATCGAAGCTGCTCTGCTCGAACAGACGGATTGTCTTGACCGTTTTGTGCATCATGTCGATTGCATCATCCATCGATTGAATCAGATCCTTGATGTCACCGCGATCGAACGGTGTGATGAAACTGCGCCTTACAGCGAGAAGAACCTGACGCGTGATTTCGTCTGCTTCATTTTCAAGTTCGATGATTCGTTGGCAATGTCGCTCAAGGTCGCCTTCCGCCGCTAGAAGAGACTTCAGCGAACCGGCGGCCTCGACCACCACACGAGAATGTTGTGCGAAAAGATCGAAGAAACGGTCCTCGCGAGGCAACAATGCGCGAAACAGGTTCATCATGACAGCAACGTTCTCATGAGCGCTCCCAAGCGGATGACGCATCAAGTGATAGCTGCATTGATCGGTCACTTCAACTGGAGCGCGCACCACTCGCTCATTCACCGGCCTTAGTTTTCATTGCAGTCGGAAGAAGGGTCGGCCTAAGCATGAGCGCCGCCAGCAGCCCCGTCAAAGCAAACCCGGCCGAGGTCAGGAAGAGCGGCGTAAAAGCCGCTGTATAGCTTTCGGCAACTGCTAGCCGTGCGGCCTCCGGCAACGCGCTTAGCATTCTGGGTGTCAACTGTTCGATATTGCCGACACCGGGAATTGTTACTCCGACGCGGGAAAGACTGGCAGCGACAATCGCGCCATAGATCGAAATGGCGATCGAGGCCCCACCCATGCGCGACAGCGTCACCGCTCCTGTGGCTGCCCCGACGTCCCGGCTCTCCGCTGCGTTTTGCACGCCGATGACGGGAACCTGCTGTCCAAGCCCGATTCCGATGCCATGCATGGCCATCAATATGCCTATGAAAAACACGGGGGTTCCGGCCTCAACGTGGGTGAACAGCACAAACGCGAGCAAGCTCAAGGAAAGACTGGCAATGGATTGAGGTTTGTAGCGGCCCGTCGTCGAGATCAGCCGCCCGCCCATCAGAGACCCACAAACAATGCCGCCGGTCAAAAGGATGAAGAACACCCCCGCCTGCGAGGGTGACAGGCCCGTTGTCGTCTGCAGGTAGAGCGCGAAGTAATTGACCATCCCGATAGCAATAGCCCCGCTGGTAATCGAAATCACAAGTAGCAGGGAAAATGTGGGATTCCGGAAAAGCGAAGGAGGAACGATCGGCTCCATTGCGCGACGTTCTACGAAAACCCAGCTCGTGGCGCACACGAGGCCAAGCGCAATAATGATGAAGCTTTGGGCCGACAGGATCGATCCGAACAGTTCGGAGCTATCGGCAACGAGTACGATGCTGCTTGTGGTCAGCGCCAGTAATATCGCGCCAGCGTAGTCAATCTTTGGCTTCCGCTCGGGTTTGCGATAGGGAAGTGTCGTGAAAAGGCCGGCCAAGACAATGATCCCGACGGGGATATTCACGAGAAATATCGATCGCCAGCCGAAAAGATCGCTCATTGCACCGCCAAGTACTGGTCCGATGGCGCCCGACGCCATGAGTACAAGACTTGAATAGCTCTGGTAACGCGCCCGTTCGCGTGGCTCGAACAGATCGGCGTTGATTGAAAATATCGATACCATGATACCGCCGCCGCCAAGCCCTTGCAGCACTCGCGCCGCGATCAGCGTGTTCATCGAAACGGCAAGGCCGCACACGGCAGAGCCCACCGTGAATATTGCTACCGCCGACATCATCACATATTTGCGGCCAAAAAGGTCTCCAAGTTTGCCATAGACTGGCATCACGGCACTTGAAGCAAGCAGGTAGGAAGAACCGATCCAGCCGAACCGTTCCAACTGGCCGAACTCGCCAACGATTGTCGGCAGGGCAGTCGAAACGATCTGATTGTCCAGTGTCGCCATGAACATGGCTGAACTCAGGAAGAAGTAGATGACGAGCCGCAAACGGTGGTCCGTCACGAGCGGCGCGGGAGATGCTTGCATGTCCATTGGTTGGGGTATCCGAAATTGATATTCGCAATACCTGTGCTATTAGCATACAATTGTCAACAGCATTATAATGCTGTTTGCATATTGCAGATGGTTGACGTATCCATGTGCGGAAAATACGAAAGGTGCCATGACAACACATCAAAGTGAAACGACCGACCGGATCGACCACGACATCGTGCATATAGGTCAGGTAATGACCCGAATGCGTCTTTTGATGGGCCGGAGGCTTATCGGCCGTCTGGCAGTTCAGAACGTTGCGCCTGGTCTCGAACTCTCTCACCTTGACGTACTCGACGCCGTGAAACGGGCCGAAACGACGGGCGAAGTGACGGTTGGTACGATTGCTGAAATTCTTCGCATCGATCCATCGCGGGCCAGCCGCATCGTTGCAGAAATGGTGACGCGCGGGGTGATACGCCGCAAAGCCTCGCAAGCTGACGCGCGGCGTATCGTGGTCGTAATCACGGCGCTTGGACGCAAGCTGCTCTCAGAAATCAAAGCGCAGAAGCTCGCCATCGTTCAAAGTATCGTCGAAGACTGGCCCGCCGAAGAGGTCGAAGCCTTCGCGGCGCTCTTTGACAAGTTCATAAGCGGGTTCGAGCAGAAGGTCCTTCCACGCAAAGATTGATAGCTTGGTCGTGACGGGCCTTCTTTCACGATTTGTTGAAAATCGGACCTCGGTTTTTTGTGACTGAGGCGCGGTTCGCACCTTTAAACTCCCAAGCACCCTTGCTATATGCATAAATGTTATAAGCACCCTTACGAGTTTGCCCCGATATGGACAATGCACCGACATTGAGCTTTCTGCTGCACGAAGTCGCACGATTATTGCGAAAACGCTTCGAGCAGCGCGCCAAGGATCTCGGTCTCACCCGATCGCAATGGCAAACGCTCGCGTACCTCTCCAAGAACGAAGGGATCCATCAAGCTGGACTGGCTGAACTCCTGGAAATCGAGCCTATCACGTTGGTGCGTATTCTGGACAAGCTTGAAGAGCGTAGCTTGATCGAGCGCCGTAGACATCCAACTGACCGGCGCATCCGGTTGCTGTTCTCCCGGGAGGAGGCAAAGCCCCTGCTCGAAGGCATCCGTCGTGTTGCAGAGCAAACCCGCTCTGAAGCACTCGCCGATGTCCCTAATGCTGACCGCGAGCATCTCATTCGAACATTGACCACTATGAAATCGAATTTGATCGACGCATGCCAAGCGCCGGTTTAGGACAAAGAGAAAAATCATGGCTGACGGTTCACCACGCATTCCTGCCAGTAAAGAAGCCAACGCGCCCAGCGATGCCGCCATGGAGAAGCCTAGCACGGCCGCCGATTCGGTGGCTGCAGACCCCTCGACTAAAGCCGGTTCGACGCCTGTGTCTCCCGGGCGAGCACGGCGCAACTTGAAGCGCCCGCTGCTGTTCGCGCTTCTGCCCGCTCTTTTGATCATTGGCGGCTATCTCTACGCGACCGGCGGACAAGTGATGGCCACCGACAACGCCTATGTTCAAGCCGATATGGTGGGTGTTTCAACAGATGTTTCCGGGATCGTGCAGTCTGTGGATGTTCGCGATAATCAGCAAGTCAAGCAGGGCGACGTATTGTTTCGTCTGGACCCCGCACCTTACGCGATTGCGCTTGCGGGCGCCAAGGCACAGCTCGGCGTCGTGCGCAATCAGATTCTCAACCTCGAAGCCAGCTATAGGCAGTCCCTTGCCGAGATTACGCAGGCCCAGGCCGACATCCCTTTCTTTGAAAAATCGTTGCAGCGCCAGCAAGACCTGAACGCGAGTTCCTTCGCATCGCGCGCGACCTATGACCAGGCCAAGCACGACCTGGACGCGGCACTGCAAAAGGTTGACGTGGCCAAGGCGGAAGCGGCGGCGACCCTTGCGCAGCTTGGAGGCAATGCAGATCAGCGCGTGGAGCAGAACCCTTCTTATCTGCAGCAGCAATCGGTTGTCGACAATGCCCAGCGCAATCTAGACCACACAATCATTCGTGCGCCGTTCGACGGCATTGTCACCAATGTGAGTTCGTTGCAGACCGGCGCGTACCTTCAGGCATCGCAAGCGGGCTTCAGCCTTGTTTCCACGACCCACATGTGGATCGCAGCCAGTCCGAAGGAAACCGAACTGACCTATGTTCGAACTGGCCAACCAGTCTCGATCAGCGTCGATACTTATCCCGGCGTCGAGTGGAAAGGTACGGTCGCCAGCATCAGCCCGGCGTCCGGCTCAAGCTTCTCGCTGCTCCCCGCCCAGAACACGACGGGCAATTGGGTAAAAGTGGTCCAGCGAATTCCCATGCTCGTCAGCATCGATGACATGGCAGGCAAGCCGCCATTGCGCGTCGGCATGAGCGTCACTGTCGGTGTGGATACAGGCCATGCCCGCGGCCTTCCCTCATTCGCGACTGATCTCATCGACTTGTTCGGCAGCAAGGACCATGTCTGACATCAGTCCAGTTCCGGATAACGCGCCTGCCATTGCCAATCGCGGCGCAATAACCGCCTGCGTCATTCTCGCGGTGATCATGCAGGCGCTTGACACCACAATCGCCAATGTGGCCCTGCCTTACATTCAAGGCAGCGTGTCTGCTAGCGCGGACCAGATCAATTGGGTTCTCACTTCCTATATTGTCGCTGCAGCGATCATGACGCCGCCCTCGGGTTTTCTCGCTGCACGCTTCGGCCGCAAAAACGTGCTTTTGACTGCCATCGTTGGCTTCGTCGTTGCATCGGTATTGTGCGGCCTCGCCCAGTCGCTGCCGCAGATCGTCGTCTTCCGCCTGATGCAAGGCCTCTTCGGCGCATCGCTTGTGCCGCTGTCGCAAGGCATATTGCTCGATATCTACTCTGTAGAAGAGCGCGGCAAAGCCATGGCGCTCTTCGGCGTCTCGGTCATGGTGGGTCCAGTCCTCGGCCCGGTCATCGGCGGCTGGCTCACCGACAATATCAGCTGGCGCTGGGTGTTTTACATCAATGTTCCCATCGGCCTACTGGCATTCTTCGGCATCGTGGCTTTCGTTTCGGAAACGGCAAAGGAAACCGCCGCGAAACTCGACTGGTTCGGCTTTGGAACCTTGAGCCTGGCCATCGCGACATTGCAGCTCTTCCTGGACCGCGGCGAACAGCTCGACTGGTTCTCGTCGGCTGAAATCCAGATCGAGGCGCTGATATGCGCCGGTGCGTTCTATCTCTTTCTCGTTCACACGTTCACTGCAAAGAAATCCTTCGTCAATCCGCGTCTCTTTCTCGATCGGAATTTTTCGGTCAGCATGTTCTTCATTTTCGTCATAGGTGTAACATATCTCGCTTCGCTTGCACTGATGACCCCCTACCTGCAGACGCTGATGGGCTATCCTGTCATCACTGCCGGCATTGTCATGGGACCGCGTGGCCTCGGCACGATGGCATGCATGTTTATCGTCGGACGGTTGATCGGCAAGGTGGATACCCGGCTGCTTCTGGTTCTCGGCTTCAGCCTCACCGCATGGGCCATGTACGACATGACGGGGTGGACACCCGACGTGTCACAATGGACCATTGTGTATGTGGGCTTCATCCAGGGTGCGGGACTGGGTTTCCTGTTCGTGCCTTTGACGACCATAGCCTTTGCTACCCTCCCCGCATCGATGCGCGGCGAAGGCACCGGCCTCTATAATCTGTCGCGCAATATCGGCTCAAGTGTCGGCATAGCCGTCGTCGCCGCCCTGATCACCGAAAATGTGCAAAGCAACCACGCCTCGATTGCCGCCTATGTGACGCCTTTCAACCACGCGTTCAACGCGCCGGCGGTGATGCAGAACCTCGATCCGCTGAATGCAACAGGTCGCGCTGCCCTTGACGCCATGATCACCACGCAAGCAACGATCATCGCCTATATGGACGATTTCAAACTTCTCATGATCATGTCACTGGTATCCATCCCGCTTGTCTTGCTCCTGCGCAAACCATCCGCAAGTACCGCCTCCGCCGACCATGCCGCGGTGATGGAATAGGCCGCAGGCGGTGACATAGACAGGTCTCGGAAGGGGCGGGGCCATAGTTCAGCGGGCCAATATCATGACGGATCCGCCCGATTGTTAAAAATGCAAAGCTTACCGTCAGTGACGATCGCCCGTAACGCACGAACTGCCCGAGCCAACGTTGAAGCCAAACGCAACGACTAGGCGCAACTAGATTGTCGTTGGCGGGAAAGCCCCCTTGACAACCGTTGACCCGCCAACGCTACTCCGTAGATATGCGTGAAGAGGTATCTTTTGCGATCTCCACAGCGCGGTCGATCATTTCCTTCGAGATATACGGCACAAAGCCCAGTCTGTCGCCCGCCTCGAAGCTACGCTGGTAATAATCAAGTTTGTCCACATCGCCAGCGAGGGCAAGCGCGGCGAGGTGATACAAAGGTTCCGTGCCTTTTGAATCAGCCGGCAACTCACGCAGCCGTTTCATGGAGGATTCAATGTCTTGTTGTCTCGACCATTCGATCAAACGATTAGATAAAACGCGAATGTCTTCAAATGTAAAGTCGGTCTGGCGAAGGTCTTCCTGTCCTGTGATGAATGGCACATGCTCCCATTTTCTGGAGGATATCTCTGCAACAGCACTAATGAAATCCGATGGTGACATAGAGAAATAACATAAAAGTCTCTTTCCCTCTCTTCTTGGCTCCAATCGCAAAATGACTTGAACGAGAGTTTTGCCAAGACCATAAATGGCATAATGATCTCTGCCCTCGTCTTTTCCTATACGCCAACCGAGTTCTTTAAAGGCAAGGTGAACATCATTTTTAAGCATCACAGCGCCCCCGGAAAACGTTGTTCGAATATTGAGATGCCATTTGGGTAACCTTGGTCTTTTAAGGCTACGCCGGGCGTCAACTTAAGCTGAAATGCGACATGTCCAGTCGGGATCGAATTCCCGTCCCGTATCTGCGGGAAGATATCGCTTTGTCGGATTGAAAGACCGGCATCACCGGTCTTGACCTCGATAATACTCACCTTGCCACTTGGCGTTCTGAAGATGATATCCGGTTTGCAGTAGCCTACCCCGCAGGCACTTTTGAAAATCGGGTTCTCTCCAATAGTATATCCCGCATTTTTCAGTTGCTTGACCAAATCATCGACAAAAGCTTTGTGATGTTCGTAATGGTCCTTGATCGTCAGCTTTGGCCGCGCCGCCCTTTCAAGCTGCGCCGCCTTCTCGACCGCCTCGATCTTCTTCAGTGCTTTGATCTTATCGGCAATTTTCAGCGTTGCAAGGCCAGCGCCTGCCGCCGGTGCGGCGACCTTGACGGCAAGGTCAACGACAAGGCCGGAAAGCGCCTTGCCGGCCGCTTCATAATCGCTATTGGCCAGCGCCTTGACATAAAGCAGGGATTTTTCCTGCAAGCCAGCGGCCGTTTCCACGCCATATTTCAGCGCCGCCGCCTTCGGGTCCTGGTAGAACTCGAACGCGACGCCGGACGTGGTCTTCATCAACCCGGATGGGTTCGATACCAGAGCGATGAATTCCTCGCCCTGCTCGCCCGCGCCCTTGATTAACCCCTTGGCAAACTTGTCGCCATTCAGCGGAACGCCAGCGACCTGATTGTAAAGCGTCAGTCCCAGCGCTTCGATGCAGCCAAGGCGGTCATGGATGACAATCGCATCGCCCTTGATTGTCTTGATGATGCAATCAGCGGCATGAGCGGACGGCACAATCCATTCCCACAGAAAGAATGTATCGCCGCGTTGCTCGCCGCATGCACCCGACTGCAATTGCCGCAAAGCATCGGCCGGGTCGATATCCTTACTGCGGATCGCCTTTGCCAGCGCCGGTTCGCGTACATGTTCGAGCACGCCGCCGATGATTTCCGTGACGGCAGCCCCGGCCTTCAATGCCGCCTTCACACTCTCCCCCGACAGATACACTTCGAGATCGACGTGCTTGTCCCTGGTGATCTCCATCGCCGCGTCGGGGTCGCGGTTGAGTTCGGACAGCGGTGGGGTTGTGCCCGCTTCCTCAAGCTTTGCCTGTTTTTGCAGATCGGTGATTTCGATCGTTCCCGGCCCCACCGTCGCGCGCACCTTCTGGCGCGTGTCGTCGAGCTTGTAGCTGCCCTCCAGCACATCATTGCGCGTTGGATTGTCCGGGTCCGGCTTGTGCGATTTGCCGGTCACATCGATGGAAAGATCGACGCTGCCGCCCTCGAACCGCTTCTCGCCGTCAAAACCCTTGTGGGTCAGCGTTGCGGTCTTGAGCTTTAGGTCACCATCGTCCGAGACGATCTGGCCGGCGTCGATCAGCGTGTCGCCTTTGACCTCCACATCCATCCTGTGTTTCGACACGAGGCCTGACTGCTCGGTGATCCAGCTGGTGGTGCCCGAACCGCGCCCACCGGATGGGTTGAGCGAGGAGGGAGAGAGATTGGAAAGCTGATCGCCAAGGTCCGGCATGCCACCCGACAGAGACGAGCCGAGATCGAGCGAGCTTGAAAATTGCATGCCGAAACCGGCGGATTTGTCTTTGCTGGTGCCCGTATCGGGCACGGAGATGATCGTCAGGTCCCCGCCGATCCTCGCCTTGACATCATCGGCGGAAACCACCGCGCCCCGCAAAATCGCGTCATTGCCGACATCAAGCTCAATATGTTTGGCGTTGACATGGGCGTTAAGCTGCGTGGTGCCGTTGGAATTGGAACTGCCCGAGCCAAAGTTGAAGCCAAGCGCAACGCTAGGCGCAACTAGATTGTCGTTGGCGGGAAGCCATTGACAACCGTTGACACGCCAACGCTACTCCGTAGATATGCGTGAAGAGGTATCTTTTGCGATCTCCACAGCGCGGTCGATCATTTCCTTCGAGATATACGGCACAAAGCCCAGTCGGTCGCCCGCCTCGAAGCTACGCTGGTAATATTCAAGTTTGTCCACATCGCCAGCGAGGGCAAGCGCGGCGAGGTGATACAACGGTTCCGTGCCTTTTGAATCAGTCGGCAACTCACGCAGGCGTTTCAGCGCCGGATCAACGTCCTGGATTTTTGCCCATTCGATCAGACGTTCTGACAATGCCCTGATATCTTTGAACGTGTAATCTTGCTGGATTAAATCTTCGTCACCACGTACCAACGGATTATGCGGGTGCTTCTCAGTATTTCTATGAAATATTTTTGTGCAAGCACTCGTAAATTTTTTTGTTGTGACTGATCTGACGCATGCAAGCCTCTTGCCTCCCCATATGGGACGTAATCGTGGAATTATTTGCAGTTGAATATTCCCAATATCAAAAATGGCATAATTATCACCAGCATCGTCTTTGCCGGTTTGCCAACCCAGCTTTTTAAAGGCCAAAACAATATCATTCTGCAGCATCAATGTGGTCCTGGGAAACGTTGCTCATAGATTGGAATACCGTTAGGATAACCTTGATCTTTTAGAGGAACTCCCGGAATTAAACCGAGATCAGCGGCTGTTTTTCCTGTCGGAACAGAATTCCCATCCCTAATTTGCGGGAAGATTTCACTTTGCCTGATTGAAAGGCTGGCATCTCCTGTCTTCACTTCGACAATGCTAACCTTGCCGCTTGGTGTTCTGTAGATGATGTCCGGTTTGCAGTGGCTTGTTCCACAGGCAACTTTGAAATATGGGTTCGCTCCAACTTGATAACCTAGATCCTTTAATTGCTTGACCAGATCATTCACAAATGCCTGATGATCGACCTTATGGTCCTTGATCGTCAGCTTTGGCCGCGCCGCCCTTTCAAGCACAGCCGCCTTCTCGACCGCCTCGATCTTCTTCAGCGCCGTGATTTTATCGGCAATTTTCAGCGTTGCAAGGCCAGCGCCTGCCGCCGGTGCGGCGACCTTGACGGCAAGGTCAATGGCTAGCCCGGAAAGCGCCTTGCCGGCCGCTTCATAATCACCATTGGCCAGCGATTTGACATAAAGCAGGGATTTTTCCTGCAAGCCAGCGGCCGTTTCCACGCCATATTTCAGCGCCGCCGCCTTCGGGTCCTGGTAGAACTCGAACGCGACGCCGGACGTGGTCTTCATCAACCCGGATGGGTTCGATACCAGAGCGATGAATTCCTCGCCCTGCTCGCCCGCGCCCTTGATTAACCCCTTGGCAAACTTGTCGCCATTCAGCGGAACGCCAGCGACCTGATTGTAAAGCGTCAGTCCCAGCGCTTCGATGCAGCCAAGGCGGTCATGGATGACAATCGCATCGCCCTTGATTGTCTTGATGATGCAATCAGCGGCATGAGCGGACGGCACAATCCATTCCCACAGAAAGAATGTATCGCCGCGTTGCTCGCCGCATGCACCCGACTGCAATTGCCGCAAAGCATCGGCCGGGTCGATATCCTTACTGCGGATCGCCTTTGCCAGCGCCGGTTCGCGTACATGTTCGAGCACGCCGCCGATGATTTCCGTGACGGCAGCCCCGGCCTTCAATGCCGCCTTCACACTCTCCCCCGACAGATACACCTCGAGATCGACATGCTTGTCCCTGGTGATCTCCATCGCCGCATCGGGGTCGCGGTTGAGTTCGGACAGCGGTGGGGTTGTGCCCGCTTCCTCAAGCTTTGCCTGTTTCGTGGGATCGGTGATCTCGATCACGCCCGGCCCCACCGTCGCGCGCACTTTCTGGCGCGTGTCGTCGAGCTTGTAGCTGCCCTCCAGCATATCATTGCGCGTTGGATTGTCCGGGTCCCGCTTGTCGGATTTGCCGGTCACATCGATGGAAAGATCGACGCTGCCGCCCTCGAACCGCTTCTCGCCCTCGAAGCCCTTGTGGGTCAGCGTTGCGGTCTTGAGCTTTAGGTCACCATCGTCCGAGACGATCTTGCCGGCGTCGATCAGCGTGTCGCCTTTGACCTCCACATCCATCCTGTGTTTCGACACGAGGCCTGACTGCTCGGTGATCCAGCTGGTGGTGCCCGAACCGCGCCCACACCGGAAAGATCGTTCACACCGCCTAAAAGCCCGCCAGCCAGCGCATGCAGCGCCACCCGGCCAGGCCCGCCTTCGGCCCAGAATGCCTTGTCCGCATCGCTGGTGGCACCATGTTCGAGCTGGCTCGCCCAATCGCCGGTAACCCTGGCGGCCTTAGCGGCAGCGTCGTCATAGAGCTTTTGCGTCTTGTATTGCTCGGCAAGGATGGATTTTAGCTCGGGAACATCCGGCAGTGAGGTGTTGGTATCGCTGGTATCGCGGTTGAGAGAGGCGATATCCTGCGTCTGATGGTCAGGATTCGTGATGATGATTTCGCCCGGAGAAATCGCCGAAAGCGCTTTGCCGGTTTCATTTTCTCCCTGATGCAGATGTGGCGAGACAATGAGAGCCGTCCCGTTTATCCCCCCGCCCCAGCTATCGGCGTTCCATGTGGAAATGAGTGTCGATATCTGCGGTTTCCAGCGTGCCAGTTTGAAGCAGGTTCGCCTCTTTCGGTGCCTTCGAAGTAATCAGGCCGCCGGTAAGCTTGGTCTTGCCCGCCACATTGATATCAAAGCCATCGGTGGCTCGCATGCGGGCGGACGTGCGCTAGCTATTCGGCTGCTACGGACGGAGTGTTCAGACCTTACATCTCGCTGGTATAGGGCAGGAAATCGAATCTTCCCTCGCGCTCCAGCAGTACATGTTCGCAATAACGATCGATGGCTTCGGCCGGCTCGGAAAGAATGCGCATGTTCTCGATATGTGCATCCTTGATGTGATAGATTACGCCGTCTTGCATGCCATCCGCGTTTTTCACGAAGAACACATCGCCCTCGCGCCCGGCGGGGTTGGGGCCCGCCGCCATGAACATCATGAAGCTGATATAGGCGTATTTGCGGTCGAACGGCGTCGGCACAATGCCAAGCCGATCCTCCAGCCAGGGGATATAGCGCTTCTTGTAGCCGCGGAAATTCTTGAGATAACCATCCCAAGATTGCCATGGCCTGCCGACGGGATATGGCAGAAAGCGCGAATATATGCCAACGACCTCATCGTCCGGAATATCCATGCCATCGAAGCGGGTATAATAGGCCTCGCGGATCGGCAGCGGCAGGCTGAGTTGACGCTGTTCAGCGTGATTGGGTTTGCCGTCGCGCTTGGTGAGAAACGCCGTTATTCGGTCAATATTCGCCTGATAGTCGGGATCGGAGGGATTATCGCCCCAGAAATCGCGGCTGATAAGCACCACCTTGTCGCGCACCTCAAGACCCATATGCAATGCTGGCAAGCCGCCGTCACTGCGTCGTTTAACGCGCACAAACAGCGGCCCGCCCGCCATCAAAAGCGCGCCGGTGCGCGGCTGGTGCTTGCAGGTCAGTTCGAACAGCCACTCCTTGCCTTTTGCGATCGGCGTATAGTAATCGGGTGCTACATCGTCGGACCGTCCAAAAATTGCATCCTTCACATCGCCGGAAAAATCAGAGATGTGCGTCCAGCAACCGAGAACCTCCGTGTAGAGACCACCTTTCAAAAAATCCGCTTGGGAGATTTGAGCATAAGTCATCCCCCCCGCTCCTTAGCCCATTTGATAATCTGATTGTTGAAGCGCTGTTCTATATCCAGATCGAATAAAAGCCATCGCCGGAGCCGGCAAACAGGCCGGATTTCTTCTGCTGCGTCTGAAGCGCATGGCCTTCTTCCGCGCCGATCACCGAAACGCTGTCGCCTTCGACATGGATCGTTTCGCCGGCTGTGACCTTCAAGCCGGAGATGACGGCGTTTTTGCCCGCGTTCAGGGTGATGGTACCAGGGCCCGATGATCAACCGAAGCGGACGATTGTCGTTGGCACATGAGAGCCCTAAGCACGTAGACCGCTGACGCATCAAAGCTCAATCATTCTGTGCAAAGCCGAAAGTCCAGTCCGGTGAAGCCACCCCGTTCAAGTGTTATTTTGACGCGTTCGCTGACGATGAGGGCTGTTGGATATCGTTTGATACGGAAAATGTCGTGCCCAACAGCTTTCGCTGGATCTATGATCAGCTTGATGACCGAATGATAATCGCCCGCTCTATCCGGGCGGACCGGGTCGTCGGGAGTAAAGATACTAAAAACGGATTTTCTCTCATCAAAACAATCGATAAAGTTATCAGTTGCCATCGCATAGTAGTGTGGACTTGCTGATGGCTTTTCAGGAATAGCGACTGCATAATAATACAACCCATCGACAAAGAACAAAGCGTCCTTCAACGTGGCGCTCACGATGGGTACATCGTGTGCCGCTATGGTAAAGTCCATCGCACTACCGTCGGCCGGACCAAATTCGTTCATGTCGAGGATGAATTTATCCTCTCCTAAAGCCGACAAATGCGCCACTCCATCTGCTGTTGTAAACTTCCAGTCATCGCCTGATTTAAGTTTCATTCCTCTGACATGCCCCAGATACCAGCGGCATGGAAAATCAATGTCATCGCGTAAACGATAAAATCTTGCCATATCATCCACGCCCTTTTGTCAGCCAGTTATTGACCTGCGTCCCCGGGGTAACTGCTTCTTGCCGAATTTTGTTCAATGTGTTTTCTAACGCGGTTCGGTATTCTGGAGTGTGAGGCTTTATGCCGGATAAGGCATCTTTAAGCTTATCAAACACATATTCATGGTATTCCCGCGGATGTGGTCCTTTATGCCCGGGCACATGCACTTTATTGACGGCATCCTCCAAATTCATATCCGCATCTTTGAATATCTGTTTGAAGAGCGGTGTCCATGGTCCCCCAGCCGCGGTTGAAATGCAATTCTTGTTGGTGCAGATATGATGCTCATGTTCTCCCTTGGCACGCACGATCACCGAGACCGCAGTGATACCCGCGCCAGCGATATATTTCATGTCCGCGATTTCAGTAGCGCTGAAGCCGTTCCGCTCGCCAAGCTTCGTCAGATATTGACTAAGCTCGTCCTTGACCGTGCCAAGACCGGATGCGACGTCCGCCGTATATTTGTCGTAAGCAGCAAGTCCGTCATTGCCGAGCGCCTTTAAGATAGCACCGCGCGTCAATTGATGCGTTAGTCCGCTCCACGCCAGAGCTGTTTCGCTGCCGCTGTGATCGCCGATACCGATCGTGCCGTCGAGTTTGCGGATTGCATTGGCAATGTCGGCTATTCTCGGCAACCAGGAGTCTTCGGTACCGCCGCCTTGCACGCGCAGACGAACGCCATTGGCGAGGATTTGCAGGCATTTCTCGTACTCGTCATCGGAGAGCGTGTAGCCGCGTCCGTCGACGCCGGTGTAAGCGCATCCTGCAGTCTGGGCGTGCGCACTCGATACAATGAGATCGAGCAGATTGAATCCCTGTTTCCCGCCTGCACAGCCCAGCACCTGTGCAAGATCAAGGTTCTTGCTTTCAATCCCCTCAAAAATATTCGTCAGCTTCTTGGCAGCTTCTGCTGACAGGTTGCCGCTGTCTTTGAGGCTGCCGGTCATTTCAGTAATGATGTGACTAAGCGATTTGCCGATCACATCGAGCGCATCTGCTGCCGCCTTCACGCTCTCGCTCGACAGATACACCTCGAGATCGACATGCTTGTCCCTGGTGATCTCCATCGCCGCATCGGGGTCGCGGTTGAGTTCGGACAGCGGAGGGGTTGTGCCCGCTTCCTCAAGCTTTGCCTGTTTTTGCGGATCGGTGATTTCGATCACGCCCGGCCCCACCGTCGCGCGCACTTTCTGGCGCGTGTCGTCGAGCTTAAAGCTGCCCTCAAGTGTATCGTTGCGCGCGGGATTGTCCGGGTCCGGCTTGTGCGATTTGCCGGTCACATCAATGGAAAGATCGAGGCTGCCGCCCTCGAACCGCTTCTCGCCGTCAAAATCCTTGTGGGTCAGCGTTGCGGTCTTGAGCTTGAGATCGCCATCGTCCGAGACGATCTTGCCGGCGTCGATCAGCGTGTCGCCTTCGACCTCCACATCCATCCTGTGTTTCGATACGAGGCCTGACTGCTCGGTGATCCAGCTGGTGGTGCCCGAACCGCGCCCACCGGATGGGTTGAGCGAGGAGGGAGAGAGATTGGAAAGCTGATCGCCAAGGTCCGGCATGCCACCCGACAGAGACGAGCCGAGATCGAGCGAGCTTGAAAATTGCATGCCGAAACCGGCGGATTTGTCTTTGCTGGTGCCCGTATCGGGCACGGAGATGATCGTCAGGTCCCCGCCGATCCTCGCCTTGACATCATCGGCGGAAACCACCGCGCCCCGCAAAATCGCGTCATTGCCGACATCAAGCTCAATATGTTTGGCGTTGACATGGGCGTTAAGCTGCGTGGTGCCGTTGGAATTGGAACTGCCCGAGCCAAAGTTGAAGCCGCCGGTGAGGCCGATATTCGGGTCCGTGATACCAAGACCAGCCGAGACGCCGAGATTGGCACCCGCACTTTTATTGCTGGATGAGGCTGAATTGGTTGCCTGCGCGCTTTCGAGGACAAGATCGCGCCCGACCTTGAACTTGATCTTGCCGGAGTTCTCATCTGCGGGATCGGAAATATCGTTGCCTGCAGCATTGACCCCGGCAGTCATCTGCACGCCCTTGCCGATGAGATCACGCCCTGCATCGAAATCGATCATATGTCCGGCGCGAAGCGTGGTCGGGATCGGTATGGAGGTCTCGCCCTGGCTTTTTTGCTTCTCATAGGTAAACCCTGCTGTCAGCGACACCGAGGCAAGATTGCCGCCCTTGGCGATATTATCCAGCGCGTCATAGGCCTTGAGGGAAGCAAAGGCGGCATTGGCAGCACTATAGCCGTCGGAGACCTTGCTGACTTTCTTCGCCGCATCGGTGACGCTCTGCGCGGTGGAGGCAACACTTGATGAAACTGACAGCGAAACCCCGGCGAAGAGCTTCTCATGCATCGCCTCGTAATTGGTCTTGTCCTGAACGGACAAGAAGTTCATATCGCGCCCGGCACGCGGGGCAAGATCGTGCTCCGCCGAAAGCTGTCCGCCCTGGCTGTTCAGATCCCTACCAGCGGTGATCTTCAGATCATGTCCGGCGGAGAGCGACGACACCGCATTGGTGTTCGATCCCTGCCGCGTGCTGTCGGTCGCCGAGCCGTAGCCTATGCCGATCGAGACCGAGCCATCGCCGGAGTTGACTTGCACGCCAAAGCCGGAGCGCTTCTGCTGCTCCGATTGCGACATGCTTTCCGCGCCGGGGAGAATGTTCACATCGCGCGTTGCATCGAGCACGATGTCGTTCTTCGCATCGACATTGGAACCGATGATGTTTATGTCGCTCCAGCGCGCGTTCAGCGTCACATCCTTACCGGCAGAAAGCTGCGACCCGGCATTCAGTGTCGAGCTACTCGCATTGTCTTTTTGCGACTTGCCCCAGATCGAATAAAAGCCATCGCCGGAGCCGGCAAACAGGCCGGATTTCTTCTGCTGCGTTTGCAGTGCATGGTCTTCTTCCGCGCCGATGATCGACACGCTGTCGCCTTCAACATGGATTGTTTCCCCCGCTGTGACCTTCGAGCCGGAGATGACGGCGTTTTTGCCTGCGTTCAGGGTGACATTGCCCGTGGCATCAAGGTCAGATCCGACAGTGCGTTCATCGTAGCTGTCGAGCGATGCGGACTTCTTGGTCAGGAAGCCCTTGCCGCTGGATTTGTCATGGCGTTCACGCGTGTCCTTGCCCGAAGCGACGACGAGATCACCACCAGTGGTGATGTTCAGGTCCGCCTTTCCGTTGTCATTGCCCACTCTCAGCTTCGATGCCGATATTGTCGTGTCGCCGCCCGAGGTGACATCGATACCCTGCCCGCCGGCGATGGACGAACCGACAGCTGTTGATGTTTCGGTGTGGGTGGAGGACTTGCTGGAGGAAAAAACGCGCTTCTTGCGGGTTTCCGTATCAACGACAGAGCTGTCCGTGGCTTCGGCAATTGTAACATCGTCGGAAGCTTTAAGATCAACCTTGCCGGCGGCCTGAAGCTTCGAGCCGATTATGCTAAGATCATGGTCGCCGTCCTTGGCATCATTACCGGCATTTGCAGTGATGCTGCCGCCAGCAATGATTTCCGAGCCCGTATGGTTGATGGAAGAGGAAGAGTTTCCGCCCGCCTTCGTCGCGCTTTGATTTTGCGCGGCGGTGATATTGATGTCGTCACCGGCTTTCAGCGCCACATCGCCGCCAGCCCTGAGCTTGGTGCCCGACAGGAGAATATCGTCGCCCGCCGTGATCTTCGTACCCGCGCCCGAGAGAAGTTCCGACTGTTGCTGCCATGTGGAATTTCTGTTGCCTATTCTGTGCGTGACATCGGCGGTAACGACATTGGCCGAGCCGTTGGTGGCCGCTACATCCAGCGATGTTCCGGCCTTGACGGAACTGCCGATGACATTGACATTGTCATTTGCCGCAATCGACAGGCTGCCGCCAGTTTCGACCTTTGCCCCGGTCGCATATTGCGAGCCTTTGTTGTCAACCTTCACGACATCAAGCGTGATGCCTTTGCCTGTCAGCGCCGCATTGCCGCCCGCCGCGACCGTCGCGCCCTGGACGGTGAGATTATCATTAGCGTGCAGTGTCACATTGCGGCCCGCCTGAACACCGCCATCAGGAATGACCACATTGGTTCCGGCGACATTCAGCGTGCGGGCCTTTAATGTCATCGATCCGGATGCGGAAAGATCGGCATTGCCGCCCGCGATGAAACTGCCCCCATCCGCCTTGATATTGGTGGCGGCGAGTTTGAGGTTGGCCTTGGCGGCAATGACACCGGAATTATTGACATTGCCGACGTTCATATCGACCGAGCCACCGGAGATGAGTGCCCCGGCAACGGTCAAATTGGCTTTGTCGGTGTTGGCAAGATAAACGACCGGCGCAAGTACCTGGACGCCTTTTACGGTCTGCTTGACATAAAGCACGACCGATTGCGTCAGGGCCGCCACCTGGTCGGGCGAAAGCTGCTCGCCAATTTTGAGATTGTGCGCTTGGGCATAGGCAAGGCCATTGTCGAGCAAGGTCTTCATCTGCTCGATTGCGTCACTGCCGGGGATGAAAGATCCCTTGCCAAGACCCTGCCCGACAAGCCGGCGCATTTGCTGGTCGATCAGCTGGTTCTCGAAATAAGCATCGCCCAGAAAGGGAACACTGCGCTCGGGCTTATAGCCGATGCGCTTCATGAAATAGCTCGAGCCATAGAATTTGCCGACGTCGAGGAAGGCCGCGCGGGTTTCGTAGAGAAAAACCTGGCCCGGTATCGTCCCGCCAAAGCCGCCCGATTGCGGTTTGGGCGAAATGGCGGAAAGCTTTTCCATGAAGGCTGCAACGGCTGCGGGGGAAAGGGGTGCCGAAGGATTAGCACCCGCGTCGAGACTTGCCAGCGCCGGATTGGGCGTGAACAAAGCCGCCCCGGCGGTCAGGTCCCTCAGCGAAGAGATCGGCTGCCTGGGATCGACCCTTTCGGAAAGCTTGGTACCGCTCGCCAAATTTTCGGGTATGGCGTTGTTGACGATATTGAATGTTGTCTTGAGCTCCCCTGCCGCCTTGATAGTGCCTGGCACGGCATTGATCATCTCATCCCGGGTCAGTTTCGAGACGCCCTCGCCGAGATCGTTCAAAACATTGCGATTTCCTGCCGCATCGTAGACTTCGCACCCGCCCTTTGCCTCACACTGTGTCAAAGTGGTACGATGGAGGGCAACACCGAGATTATTAAGTGTCGTGCCTGCGAAGGTGGCATTGCCGCCGGCTTCGATCGAGCTATATTCATTGTTCAACTCTGTCGCATCGACAGTCAGATTGCGACCTGTCTGGATAAGCGCCTGTGGGCCGCCATCGCCCGTCAGGCGGTCTTCATGAACCGTCTGGCGAAGCTGCGTATTGTCGTCCCACCGGAAAGACCAGGCGAATTGTTTCGCCTTGTTATGACGCAGTAAGATCTTGGTTGGTCGATTCGCATCAACAACAAGATTGCCATCTTGATCTTTCGGCAGCTCGGCGCGTAGCCAAGCCAACATTTCGCCATCGCCATGAAAGCTCTTTGTCCAATTCCACGGCATCTCGCGGTCCGGAGCCGTGTTTCCTCGGGTACGGAATGAAGTACCGTCAGCAAAAGTGATGATGCCGTAGAGTCTGTTTGCCCACTCTGCGGAGCTTAGTTGAGACTCTCCGGGGAAAAAGGGCTGCTGCGGTTTATAGTCGGGATCGTCAAACAATATCCCCACAGGCTTGCCCCAAGTCTCCGGATTGATCACGAATTTGGTGACAACATCATCTGAAACCAGAACTCTTTCCCGGGTCGGCGCTGCCGACCGCCTGTTCGTCAGCTTTTCGGTAAAAATCCTTGCATCGTTTTCGGCTTTTATCGTGCCGGAAATATTGGTTATGGAACGGTTCTTGCCATCATTGTCATTAGCGGCAATCTTGAGATCGCGCCCTGCAAGAATCGCGCCTTGATCATTCACAACATCGCCCGGGACCAAGAGCTTCATGTCCCTGCCGGAATAGACGAGCCCTTCTGACGTGTTGGTAAAATTGCCGGCAATGTTGAACGTCAGATCGTTGCCGGCAGCAAATTGTCCCCTGTTCTGCAGCGAGGCGAGCGTCACAATCAAATCGTTCTGCGCCAGAACCGCTGTTGCCGCCGTGGTGATGATTGTTACGGCTTTCAGATCGATATTGCCGGGGCCACCTTCCGTGGTGATCGCACTGAGCACCGTGTCGGACAAGTCGAGGTTATCGACACCGGAAAGCGTCAATCCCCCGAAGGTAAACGCACTGTGATCAAGCTTTGCATTCGCCGCGTTGATGAAAAGCATCTGCGATGTGGCAACTTTGCTGCGATTGTTGCTGAGATCGATGCTCTTCGCTCTTAGCGAAATATCCCCTTGTGCAACCGTGGTTCTGTCGAGGCTGATAGCCCCATGTTCAGCAGCAAGTGAGACAGCGCCATGGCTTTGCATGGAATTATAGGTGAGGTTGAGCAAAGCCCGGGCGTTGAGATCGCCGCCGCTGGTGAGACTGTCCGCCGTGATGGATCCGGCTGTCGCCTCCAATGTCATGGAGCCCGCGTTTGACACGACCAGATCGTTCCGGCTGGCAGCAAAATCGTATCCGGAAATAAGCTTGTCGATCGTTATCGAAGCCGCTTTCAAGATAGTTGCAGAGCCGGAAACCGATTGTCCGGTCAGGCTTATGGCCTTGCCAGCAATGAGGCTCAAGGCTTGCTGACTGACAGCATTAGCCGCAATATTCTGCGCCGCAGTCGCGCTTGATCTGCCTGCCGAAAGTAGTCTACCGGCGTCGATATCATTCACCGTCGCAACAAGCGTCAGATCGCCGGTGGTGCCGAGAACCACCTTACCCGATTTTTCCGTTGCGAGAAAATCCACCCCCGAAACAATTGACCCGGCCCTGATGCCTGAACCGGTGATGCTGACATCGTGCCCGCCACGAAGATACTCGCTGACGTTGGTGTTGGCGCTAAGGGTGATCTTGTGCTTGGCCTTCACGCTTTGCGCGACGAAATTGTCTGCGGTGACCGTCAGTGCGCCAGCTGAGAGCAATACTCCGCCATCGATATTTCCCGTCAAAGCGGTTAGGGTCAGATCACCGGTATTGGTCAACACCAAGGAACCCGACCGTTCCGTTGCAGCAAAATCGATGCCGGAGATAATCGACCCCGCTTTTATGCCCGAGCCGGTAACACTGATATCGCGGCCGCCGCGCAGTACATTTTTGATATTGATATTGCCGTTGATGCCAATGGATTCGTCGGCTGTGATCGTATTGCCGGTCAAGCTGGCGGCGGTAATGTTTAGTGCGCCTGCCGAGAGCAGTGTCGCGAAATCGATAGCGCCCGATGCGGCGTTGAGCGTCAGATTCCCACTCTTGGCCAGAACAATGGATGGCGCGGCCTTGTGTGTGTCGAAGGTCTTCGCGAAATCGACACCCGATGCGATCAGGCCGGCGGAGATACCACTGCCGATTATCGCGACGTTCCCGCCGCCCAGGATTTGTCCGCTGACAGCTACCGCGCCGCTTAGTGTGATGGTCTTTTGACCCCGGACGTCTTGCGCATCAATCCGACTTGCGGTCAGGGTTAAATCGCCCGCCGCTGACAGCAATGTTCGCACGTTGACCAAGCCTGAAGTGGCGGTCAGCGAAACGTCTCCCGCATCGGATACAATGCTGTTTGCTGCGATGGAAGCAGCTGTCGCGGCGATATTGCTCGTCGCCTGCGCTGCGCCGGCAACAGCGATCTTGCGCGCCGCTTTCAAGTTCATGCTGTTCGTGCTTATGAGCGAGGCGGCGCTGATCGATCCGGCGGCGTTGATCGTCATGCTGTTGCCGCTCTTGGCTAAGGTGCCAACCTCAACATCCCCGGATGTGCTGGCGACAACGAGGTCACGTCCTGCATCCAGTCTTTTAGCCGAGACACCTGCCGCCGCCGATAGCGTGATATTGTGCAGCACTGTTGCCTCACCGGTGATAGATAACAGGCCCTGACCTCCATCGAGCACCATTTCCTCATCGCCAGCGACAGTATCCAGCGTAATTCCCTTGTCGGCATGAACCAGGACACGCTTTTTCGACGTGATACTCTTGGCGGCAACGCTGTTTTGCGAGCGCATGGTGACGCCCGCTGCTCCCGAAGCACTGCCGATGGAGATTTTGCCATCGGCCGAAAGCGACAGTTCGCCCGCGCTCGCGGCCATGTTGCCGCGCATGCGCACACCAGCGCCTTTTTCGGTGACGACAAGCTTGATCGTATCCGCTTGCATTGCGCCGAGGGCCGAACCATCGATGGCAAATTCCGGTGCACCCGAAATTGCAGTCAGCGCCGTCGCGTCGCGTGTGGCGTAGCTAAACTTGTTGCGGCCAGCCGTCAGGCGAAGATCCTTGCCATAGATTTTGCCATTGACCTGAACCGTGCGGGAGACGACGTCGAACAGATCGACCTTGCCATCGCCCGTAGCAAAATTGGCGTCTCTGCCGCTAAACGTGATATCGCCGCCATCAACATTAAAGCCGCCCAACCTACCGTCGGAGGTAATGTCAGGCTTGCCCGTTGTCAGTGTCATGCGCGGTGTATTGATAAAGCCGCAGCCATCACAGGTGATACCGTTCGGATTGGCGATGATCAGGTCGGCTTTTGTGCCGAAGATTTCGATGGGGCCGTTCAAGGCGCTACGACTACCGCTCGTCACCTCATTGAGAATGACACTAGCGGGTCTGGAGGATCGCAAGTGCGGATTGCCAGGCAAAGTTCCACCGAGTACCGAAGGACCGCCAACCTCGCTTTTGAAGTTGTTGAGAATGACGCCTGGCTGGTCAACGTTGAACGCGTTGTACTTGTTGTGGGAAAGACCCATCGAATTTGGCGCAACAATATCAACCAGAGGCACATTGTTGGGCGCTGTTGTGACGGTCGGTTGGTTGCTGGCGGGTGCACTGCCATCTGGAGTGATTTGCTGGGCCTGAACCAATGCTGGTTGCAGGCCGAGGAGACCGCTGAGAAGCATGGCAAGAAACTGCTGGAGCGGCTTGCGACTGCGGGACAACGTCGCGCCCTTGGGCACATATTGCTTCGTCATGAAATAGTCTCGTTTTTCAAAAGTGTTATCAAGCTGTGGGCGCCTGGTCAGGGGCGGCTAAAACCGTAAAGAGGTGTTGAAATATAGGAGGCCGCCATTCCCTGTTCCGGTGCTGCTCGCCAAAATGTCCGAGTAACCTATGTCGACGCCCAGTCTTCCGCCGGCAGTTCGAATACCGCCAGTCCAGCCCGTGATGTCTCCGCCATCCACGCCAAACCGGTGTCGAGAATAGATATGGCCGTAGTCGATACCGACATAGGGGCGCAGTTCGCCAACAACTTTCACCATTGCAGGACTGGCTTGCCACGGCGTGATGCGCCAAAGGAGTTCATTGCGCACGAAGAAGCCGTTATTGCCGAAGAGCTGAGCTTCGCGTGCGCCACGCACATTGCTGCTGCTGCCAAGGGAAATTTGCTCGGCGCCAAATAGATTATCCGGTGAATATTGGCCCGTTATTGTTGAACTCAGCTCAAATCGCTGCTGGACTAGTTCAAAGGGGCGCGTTGCATTGATCGTGGCGCTGAATTTGGAAAAACGGGGATCGGCCTCTCCGGCTCCGGGTTCACCTTTTTCGACAGATCCGAACAGGTCGATCCCTTGATCGAAGCTTGCATCGAAGACCCAGAACCCATTTCCCATTCGGCGCGAATGGGAGATGCCGAGGCTGCCGACCGTGTACTGTCGAGTACCGACATCGATCTTGCTGCCAAGCATGAAATTGTTGGTTTGCTTGTAGGTCAGACTGGTTTTGACGGTCGTGATGGAATCCTTGTCGCGCCCCACGACGCGGTCGACACCAATTCCCGCCTGCCCGGAATCTCCAGAAGTATCGGGTGTCGAGAAGTTGGCCGGAACGCTGCTCTTATACTCGTACCAGGAGCCATTGGCCGAGAACGTCCAGTAGCCATAAGGAATACTGAAACTACCCGAATAGCTGTCACTTTTGCCGTGACCATCATTGCCCCAGGGGTAATCAGGTCCCGAGTGTTCGTACGCGAGTGAAAGCTGTTCATTGAGCCCGAGCAGGCTGTCCCCCGTAATCGACGCCGCGCTCTTGGAAAGCCCCGTTGAATACTGCCCGAGATTGCTGTTCGACGTTGAGAAGTGCAGCGGAAAACCCGGATTGTTTTCAACGTTCAGTATCGACGTGTCCACGTTTTTGCCGGGCAGCATCGCGGTCTTGGCGTTGTTGGAAGCGAGCCGGTTGATTTGGTCCAGCCCCTGTTCGACGTCGCGTATATTCGTCAGCGTTCCTCGCAGGGCCGGAAAAGCCGTGGCCAAAAGATGGGATTTTGGCGCCGGATGGCCATTGAGGTAGATGTCTGCGAGCCTACCCTCGACGACGACCAGGCGCAGCAACCGCGTCTTGCCAATATCCTGTTCCGGCACATAGGCGCGCGATGTGATGAAACCTTTGTCCAAATAGAGGTAGGTCAGATCGCGCAGCACTGCATTGATCTCGGCGAGCCCGACGCATGTTTTCTCGTATGGCTTGACAAGTGGTGCGACCCTCTCAGCCGAGAATTGGCTGATGCCCTCCACCTCGACCCGGTCAACGGCGAAGCACTTGCCCGCGGCAGGCTGCAGAGTGTCCACCTCTTGCGTAGACGTGACTGCGTTCTGCGGCGTCATCTTCTTCAACGCCTCAATTCGCTGCGTCTGCTCCTGGAGAGCCTTCTCTCTTGCGAAATCATCCGCGGGTGTCTGGGCGATACCCTGCGCTATTGCGAACAGTTGCAAAATGACGGCGGCGGTCACGATGCGGAGCCGGAAGGTCATGGCCTAGCCCTCATTTTATTCGGAACCCGCAGGTTTCTGCAGAGCGGTCAATGCGTCCGTCAGGCCCTTCAGCGAAAATTTGATGTTGACGTTCTGTCCATTCATCAGGCGCAGGCGAGCACCGCCACTCGCTCCCTTCTGCAGGGCAGCGACGACTTTCGTGTCCAGCTTCTGCTGAATCCAGCATCCCGATTCGTTGCAGTTGCGGTAGCTGGATTCACTAACGGAGATACCGTCGACATCGATCATGAACCCTGAAGGCAGGAAAACATTGAGCGGCACCAACGCCGTCAGGAGAAGGCCCGCCGCTTGCTTCTTTGCCGGATCCGCCACTGTTCTGGCGATGGCAAGCGTCAAGACGTTGACGTCTTTGTCGCCTTGCTTGACCTGAGCGACTTGCGCAACTTCGCAATTTGGAACAATTGAATTGTCAGCAGCCCTGACGCCTAAGCAACGATAAGACCAATCCTGATACTGGACCGATCGCACTTCCGGCTGAATGGCTGTTTGAGTCGGCGTCTTCGGAGATTGCGGAACCAATTCGGGCGCTTGCTGTGCAGAAACCGTGTTGATAGTAGCCAGAAAGGCTAACGCAATGAGACCGCAAAAATTTCTCAAATACATAATCTCACATTTAAAATTCTATTGAAAAATCGAGTATTCAAAGGCGGCAAAAAACCGCCGCTTACGTCGGTGATCAGCAATAACTCAAGCGCGAACAGGCAAACGCCCGCATCAATATAGCAAAGGTTACAGTCAGATTGACCTAAACGTCAATCAACCGCTTACACGTCAGTTGGCTTCCTTGAGATCGCCCAGCAGCGTCGGTATCAATTCGGAGACCGTAGGGTGTATGGGAACGGCCCATTTCAACTGGGCATATGTCGCGTCCACGTTCATGATATCGAGAATGCCGTGGATCGCCTCGTCGCCACCAGTCCCAAGTATGGCGGCACCAAGAATTTTTTGCGTATCGGCATCCGCCAAGACTTTCATGAAGCCCTGCGTCTCATCCTTTTCCACTGCTCGACCGACGCGGGTCATCGGCCTTTTGGAAATCAGTGTTGGCCGCCCTGTTTTTCGCGCCTGTGCCTCGGTGAGGCCCACCCGGCCAAGCGGCGGATCTATATAGAGCGCGTAGCCGAGAATACGATCGCTGACCTTACGGTCTGCGCCGTCCAGGAGGTTTGCAGCTATGATCTCAAAGTCATTGTAGGCGGTGTGCGTGAACGCGCCGCGCCCGTTGCAGTCGCCGAGCGCCCACACGCCGGCTACATTCGTTTCGAGCCCATCGTTCACCTGTATATAGCCGCGATCATCGGTCTCGATGCCAGCGCGCTCAAGTCCCAGATCATCCGTGTTGGGCCGACGGCCAATCGCCAGAAGAACATCTGAGCCAATCACGGTCGGCGAACCGGCCCTGCAATCGACACCGACTTCCGCGCCCTCAGAATGACGCTTGAACGATATACATTCGGCATCGAGCCGTATGGAAATTCCCTCGCCCTCGATAATGCCCTTGATGGCTTCGGATACGTCCTCGTCCTCGCGTGAAATTAGCCTGGGACCCTTCTCGACGATGGTCACCTCAGCGCCGAAGCGCCGATACATTTGCGCGAATTCAAGGCCTATATAGCTGCCGCCGACGACGACAAGATGTTTCGGCACCCTGTCGAGCGCCAGCATGGACGTATTGGTCAGGATGTCGACGTCATTGATACCAGGCATTGCCGGAACGTTGGCCCGACCGCCGACATTGATGAAAATGCGCTCCGCTGCGAAAGCTTCGCCGTCAATTTCGATCATGCGGGGCCCTGTAAAACGAGCGTGGCCCTGGATAACGGTGCAGTTTTGCATGCCGCGCAGGTAATTTTCAACGCCAGTGCGCGCATTGTGGGTCACTGTGTCTGCCCGTTCCTTGATGCGCCTCATGTCAATGCCAACAGGCGTATCGATGATCACCCCGAAATCGGCGCTCCGCCGTGCCAGATGCGCAGCATATGCGCTGGCGACGAGGGTTTTGGTGGGCATGCAACCGGTATTGACGCAGGTGCCCCCAAACAACTTGCGCTCGACCATGAGCACGTTCATGCCGGCGCCCGTCAGGCGCCCCGCCAGTGACGGTCCCGCCTGCCCGGCTCCAATGATGATTGCATCGAAGGCTTTCGTCATCCAGGCACCATAAATCACGACCGATGTTACGTCACCCGTCCGATTGCTAGATTTAGTAATGAACATAAATGACGTGTGAACGCGGGGTTCAGCCGACGTTCACATGCACGACGATACGCTTTGCCAAATTACAAAGGGGTATCTGTCATGCTTGTTCAGCGTCTTGGCATCGTTTTCCTGATTTTCGTTACGTTTGCATTATCGTTCGGCAGTTTCATCAACCACGCAAAGTCAGGCCGTGGCGGTCATCAGTCTGGCAATTTGATCCAGGTGCACAACTAGCGTCGATCATGCCATGCCTTCTCCGCCGCATCCAGCCTGTCCAGAAGGTCCTGGAGCGCTTTGGGAATGCTGCGATCTGCCTGCGACGGCTTGGCCGTCTCGGCCACGCTCCGAAAGTCCGGGTCCATGACCTGCCGGCGTAACACATCTGCGGTACGCGGGCGGGCACCTTGATACTTTGCAGTCATCATCATCCCGGTCACTCCTGTGCCGGTACAGTCTGAACCGGCAACCTTTCTCACCGATTAACTTTGGTCCGGCAGATTTGTTTCAAATTCTCCCGCTTTATGGTCAACAAAAGCTGAATCGATCATTTTCCTTGCAGGTCCATAAAATTCCCCGCCGCGGAACTTGCGACCGTCAGTCGCGTTCTCATCAAAAGCTCAAAAGGAAAGCGCTGATGTTGATCCGTGTCGGTTATGAGATAGCAATTCGATGCAACGTACCTACCCCTATGACGACTTATCTCAACCTTGAATCAGCACGCGTATCAGACGTTCAGTGCGAGCGCGGACCAACTGCGACGCCAGGAGTGAAGCTCGAAACATTCCGTGATCTCTTCGGAAACAACTGCATAAGAATGCTCGCGCCCTCCGGGAATCTGTCGTTGAAATACGATGCCGTAGTAAAGGACGACGGGCTGCCGGATGCCGTCGATGAGAATGCACAGGAGCATCGCGTCGATCAGCTCCCGACCGAGTGTCTGCCCTATCTCTCAGCCAGCCGCTATTGCGAAACGGACGAGTTGAGCAATCTGGCATGGGGTCTGTTTGGACACATGAAACCGGGTTGGGCGCGGGTCCAGGCGATCACCGATTATGTCAACCAGCGCCTTACGTTCAGCTATGGCTTCGCCCGCTCGACGCGCACGGCGGCTCAGGCCCATGAAGAGCGGGTTGGCGTTTGCCGGGACTTTGCACATCTCGCCGTCGCCTTCTGCCGCTGCATGAACATACCCGCGCGTTACGTGAACGGCTATATGGGAGATATCGGCGTTCCGGCCGATCCGGCACCAATGGATTTCAATGCTTGGTTCGAAGTCTATCTTGGTGGGAAATGGCATACGTTCGACGCTCGTCACAACCAGCGCCGCATCGGCAGGATCGTGGTTGCTCGCGGCCGCGACGCCGCCGACATCCCTTTGATTCATACGTTCGGGCCACATGAACTCACGACTTTCAAGGTCTGGACCTTCGAGGAGCACGATCCTTCCTTTGCCAGTCAACGCTTCGAGAAAATCTCACTGGTGACGCCATGGTTCAGCCAACGCTGGTCCCGATTGTCCCGGCACATTCGCGAACGGTCGGAAGCCGAACCCACGACCTGATCATGGACCCGGCAATCGATTTGACGGCATCTTTGCCACATTCGGGCGCCGACAATCCTTAAGCCGCTCAAATGCGGGTGAATTTTTTCGATTTGCCATGCCATAATTGAGCGGGTATTTTATTCCTCGTCGGGGTCTACATTAATACTGAAAAGGGTAAAGTTTTCATGCCTTTCGATAATCCCCACAAACCAATGTACTCCGAGGATGACTGGAATATGATGCAGGCCGCATATAACAAGGCGGCGCAGACGCTTGTGGTGAAATCAAGCTCGGATGAAGAGGCAAAGATCATTGCGGAAACCGTGATGACGGCTTTCAATCGCGGCAACCGCGACGTCAATTCCCTGGCTGCTCTCGCGGTGATCACAGCGATCAACACCCACCCAGGCGTTACTGGGCTTCATCTCGATGAGCCAAAGAAATATGCGTAGCGTTGCCATTCACTGATCCACGAGAACTTTGACTTTCACGCGTGATTCCGGCACATCAAAATGCATTGAATTGCAGACGGGTGCGGGAAATGAAACGTGTGATTTATGCAATGCTGATGAGTTGTGTCCTTATATCCGGCTGCGGTTCCTACGCCACCTGGACACCGAGGGAAGCCGAGAGGTCCGTCGTCAACCCCGCCGATTGCCAGAAGGGCGTCGGCGTATGCCCGGGTCAGTACGGACGCGCAGCTCAGATGCGCCGGGAATGATCTGCCCAGCTTTGCTGATAAAGTCTATTCAGATCGTCGACGATATCTGAAGCACCGTGCCGTTTGAGAAGACCGACGTTGAGGCGGTCGGAAGCGGCGTGCTGAAAGCCCATATACCCATTGTGACGCGGACGCACCCAGGCAAGCTCGAGCGTATCACGCGTTGCGGCATAAAAGTTCGTCGTTCTTGCGTTGACGATGTCGTCCTCCCAAGCATCCGCATGGCCAGGCTGACCGCCGGCGAATGCATAGGGTCCTCGTTGTATGTCGCCGCGGGCTATCCAGTAGGCAAAGTCGATTGCAACGTCCTGGTTTGGCGAGAACGCCGAAACCCCGATGCCAGTGCCCCCAAGCGCCGAACCGGCTGGCCCCCCGTAACCTGCGGCGGGGATATTGGCAAAGGCCACGAGGTGATTCCCGAAACCCTTGATGGCGTAGTTGACGTAGCCATAGATCAACGGCGAACAGGCGATGCGCGAGCCGGGCTCAGCCATTCTCTCCAGCACGGCAATGGGATCCATTTCGAAGCACGCCGGTTCGATCATCGAAATGATCTCACCGATCATCTCCACCGCGCGAATGCCGCTCTCCCTGCTGATCAACTCGCCGGTGACAGCACAAGGCCTGCCGAGATTGCCGGTCAATGTATAAAATGTCATCAGTGAGTGGGGCGGACGCATCGGCAAAAGGACTGTTCCCGCCCGCGCCAGGGGACCTAAATGGTCCCAGCTCGCGGGCGGAGATTCGAGCAGATCAGGACGCCATGCACAAACCTGCGCCGCCGTATCGATTGGAAACGCCCATTGTCTTCCGTGCCAGTTATAGCTTGGGAACGATTGCCCGACACTGCCCGTGGCAAGGGATCGCAGTTCGGCCTCTCTCCCCGGGACATCAAGCGGCGCGAGACAATTTTCGGCAGTGATCTGCCCGACATGTGGATGATCGATGACGATCAGATCATATTCACGCGCCAGTTCCTCGACGGGAAATGACTCGAAATCCTGCAGGGAGCGCTTCTCCCAGTCGATAGCCACGCCGGTCTGTTCTTTCCAAAGCCTCGAACAGGCCACCATCGGGTCATAGCCGCGCGGATGACTCCAAGTCATGCCTTTCAGCTTTATGGTCAAAGGCCAAACTCCTTGCGAAGGGCTTCGCTGTGTTCGCCGATGCGCGGTGCTGCGCGGTCGAATTTTGGGCGCAGGCCGTTGACCCGGATCGGCGAGCGGGTTGTGAGAATGGAAACATCATCGTCCCGACTGACCGTCTGAAGCATGTCGAGCACCTTGAAGCCTTCGCTTTGCAAAAGTTCTTCCCAGTTCAGCACCTTGGCGCACCAGATGTCCGCCGGCTCCAGGATGGCAAGCCAATATCCGGTGGTCTGGGTCTCGAGTTTTGCGGCGATGATACGCTTGATGTCGTCGCGGGCGGTAAACCAAGAGGCGGGTTTATCACGGTACGGTGCCAGTTCGTCCAGCATGAGGAGGTCAGCAAGCTTCGGTAGAGGCGTCATGGCAAGCGCCAGATAACTGTCCTTCGTTTGATAAACGCCGTATGGCGCAGAAAGATAGGCGTGAGCGCTGCGAAAATCCGAACGCTTCGGTGGGCGGCGGCCATCGTTGAGATGCGTCGTCAACACTTCGAACTGGAAGTCCACCAGCGATTCCATGAGGCTTGTTTCGATGTGACTGCCCTTACCGGTGACGCCGCGCCGCACCAGGCAGGCCAATATGCCTTGCACGATTGCCGCGCCCGCCAGCATATCGCCGACTGCGAGGCCGAATGGTACAGGACCTTGACTCTCATCGCCATTCAGCCACATCAGGCCCGAACGCGATTGCGCCAAAAGATCCTGGCCGGGACGAGAAACCCACGGTCCTTCATCGCCATAGCCGCTAATACTCGCATAAACGAGACGCGGGTTGAGCGCCTTCACCGCTTCGTAATCGAGACCCAGGCGCTGAATGACACCGGGCCGAAAATTCTGGATGAGCACGTCGGCCTTGCCCAGCAGGGTCCTCAGGGCAAAGAGATCTGCATCATTCTTCAGATCGATCGCAAGGCTCTCCTTTGCGCGATTTATGGCATGAAATATCGTCGAATCGCCGCCAATTTCTGTATCGCTCAGGTAGAGCCTGCGTGAGAGATCGCCGCCATCCGGCCGTTCGATCTTGATGACTCGCGCTCCGAGATCCATCAAGCGCAGCGAAGCATAGGGCCCCGAAAGGAACTGGCTCATGTCGACGACGAGCAGTCCAGCCAGTGGCAGGTCATTTTCGGTGGTCATCGTTTCTCGGTCTTTCCAACGAAGTCAGCAGGATTTTTGTATTTCGCCGTCTGGAGGTGCTCGCGGTAGAGAACGAGCTCGACCTCGTAACACAACCTCCCACATCTTCTCTTGTGAATAATATTTTCACATATGAGTATTGATGGCAAGCTCGAAAATCGTCGCCGGTAAATCACCCGGTCAGACGGACAGGCGTACGCCTGTCTATCCCGTGGCAGGGTCAGGTTGTGCAAGGCAAGAGAGGGAGGGCCCGGCTGACCGGTTACCTGATCGCCTGGATAAGATCTTTGTCGGGAAAGCAGGTTGGCGCCAAGCCCTGTTTTTCCTGCCAGTCTCCGATGGAGCGGCGGGTCTTGAAACCTGGGAAACCATCGGCGCCGCCGGCATCATAGCCCTTCGTTTCGAGCTTTCGCTGAAGCCCTGCAATATCCGACCGATATAATCCGCCGACGTCGCCCCAAACGGTCGAGAATCCTTTTGCGCCATGCGCAATACGATCTCCAACATGCCCGATGAACAGCGCGTAGAGATCGCTCATGTTGTATTCCTTGAGCACATAGAAATTCTTGGTGACAATGAAGGCTGGACCGTGACGTCCCGCCGGCATCAACAGGAAGCCTTCACGTTTGGCCTCGCCGGATGGAAACTCCGTTCCGTTAACTCTGGCAATGCCGAGCTTTTTCCATGCGGCAAAAGGTTTGCCCTGGTCTGGGCCCTCCAGAGCACAACTGACACTGGCTGGCACCGTCACCTCATATCCCCAATCACGGCCCTTCTGCCATCCATACTGCGCAAGGTAATGCCCTATGGACCCGAGTGTATCCGGCACTGAATTCCAGATGTCACGCTTGCCGTCACCATCGAAATCCACCGCATGTGCCAAGTACGAGCTTGGCATGAACTGGGGCTGGCCCAAGGCCCCCGCCCAGGAACTCTTCATGCTAGGCGCATCGATAAAACCTTTTTGCACGATCTCCAGAGCGGCCAGAAGTTCCTCGCGGAACATTTCCCTGCGCGTCGCCATGAAAGCCTTCGTGCCGAGCACTGTAAATGCATTATTGGGGATTTTGACGCTGCCATAGCCGCTTTCGCGGCCCCAGATTGCAAGCACGATCTCACCCGGAACGCCATATTTGCTCTCGACTGCATTGAGGATGCGTGCGTATTGACCGGCGCGAGCAGTCCCGCCCGCAGTGACGGCGTTGATGGTCTTGTCGTTGAAATATTTGCCGGGCGAACCGAACTCGGATTGTGTCTGCTTCTTTGGCGTCTGAGCCTTTTCGCCCGGCACAACCAGATCTGGCAGGTCAAAATTGAGCGATACACCCGCAAAGGCCCGGTCGAAGGTAGCCTTCGATATGCCTTTTGCCTCGGCTTCCGGCCAAAAATCCCGAGTGAGCCAAGTTCGAAATTGTGCCTGAAGTTCCGGTTTCGTTGCGGCCAGGGCTGAAAAGCAAGAGAATATTGCGATCGACGCCACAAGGACGAAACTCAACGGGCGTCTGATCAAGGCGTTCTCCCTATAGCGATGTTCGGGCGCGCAGAGCCGCCGTCAATGTTCCTTCGTCGAGATAGTCGAGTTCGCCGCCGACAGGTACGCCGTGGGCGAGTCGCGTGATTCTCACGTCGAAGCTCGAAAGCTGGTCGGTGATATAGTGCGCAGTCGTCTGTCCTTCGACTGTGGCGTTCACCGCCAGAATCACCTCCTTGATCTCGCCTTCCGCTATCCGGCCGACGAGCGTCGAGATGTTGAGGTCATCGGGGCCGATGCCGTCCAGCGGCGACAGCCTTCCTCCAAGCACGTGATAGCGCACGTTCATCGACCCGGCACGCTCGAGCGCCCAGAGGTCGGAGACATCTTCTACGACGATGAGCGTTGCCCGTTCGCGGCGCGGATCTGTGCAGATCATGCAGGGGTCGGACGTATCGACATTGCCGCAGACCGAACAGATGCGAACCTTGTCGGCAGCATCCTGCATGGCAGAACCAAGCGGGATCAGCAGCGCTTCCTTCTTCTTGATGAGATGCAAGGCGGCACGGCGCGCAGAACGCGGCCCGAGCCCCGGCACTTTCGCCAGGAGCTGGATCAGGCGTTCGATTTCGGGACCGGCGATTCGTTTCGACATGGCGTGGGTTTAGAGCAATTTAGCCTATTAGGGAATTAGAGACCGCTCGGCGCACAACTGTTGCGAAAGTGCTGCTGAAGAGCACAACCCTGCATGCGTTGCTGCCAACCTTCAGTATGTCCAGCCGATACTGTCATCTCTTCCAATAAACGTGTGGTTGCCGCCTGCGCTAGAACGGAAGCTTAAATCCTGGCGGTATCGGCAGACCGGCGGTCAGCGCCTGCGTTTTCTCAGCCATGATGGCTTCGACCTTCGACTTGGCTTCGTTGTGCGCCGCGATGATCAGATCTTCGATGACCTCGATGTCGTCTTCCTTGAACAGCGACGGATCGATGCTAAGGGCGGTCAGCGCTCCCTTGCCGGAGAGCTTAACAGTCACAAGGCCGCCGCCGGCCTGACCCTCCGCCTCAAGTGCCGAAATTTCTTCCTGCATGGCCGCCATCTTGGCCTGCATTTCCTTGGCCTGTTTCATCATGCCCATAATGTCACGCATGGGAAAACTCCTGTTGTTCAATCGTCTTCTTCGATGGGCGCCAGTGTATCACCACCAGTAGCCGCACCTTCGATCATTTCGCTGTCCGTCAGTCCCGCTGGCGTGGAAATGCGCACATTTATAATCTTCGCGCCTGGGAATCTCGACAAGATAGCCGCAACATCCGGATCTGACCTTGCATCGCTCAAAAGTGAATCGCGTTTCGCGGTTTCAGTTTCGTTGATCGTCGCTCTGCCCTGCTCGCGCGACAGCGACACCATCCAGCGAATGCCGGTCCATTCACTCAGCCTCAGCGACAGATCAGCCAACAGAGTCTTCGGCGCATTATCCGTCAAATTGATTTCAAGCCGCCCGGGCCTCATGCTGACGAGCCGCACACAATTCTTGACCATGATCTTGAACTGCATGTCGCGGTGCTTTTCCGCCAGCGCAATAATATCCTCTATGCTGTTGACAGGCACCGCAGGCGCCGGCTCTTCAACTACCGTCGGAGCGATCGGCTCTGGCCTTGGTTCTTGCTCTACAAGACGCATGGTGGCGCCACCATTTGAGCTGACAGAACCGCGCGCCGAAGCGACCGCATCTGCAGAATGTGCCATGGCCCCACCGCCATTGCCGGGACGCGGCCCATCACTCCGCGGAGCCGAAGCGGTAAGTGGTCCACTCTCCTCCAGTGATTTCAACGCCTCGTCCAGTGTTGGCAGGTCGGCGGCGTGGGCAATCCGGATCAGCAGCATCTCTGCCGCCTGCACAGGACGGTTGGAATTGTCTACCTCGGTTATGCCTTTAAGCAGCATCTGCCAGGTGCGCGACAAAACCCGAATGGACAGCTTTTCGGCAAAATCCCTGCCGCGAAGACGCTCATCTTCCGATAGGGAAATGTCATCGGCCACGTCGGGCGTAAAACGGATACGCGTCACCAGATGATTGAAATCGGCGAGATCGGTCAGCACAACGCTCGGGTCTGCACCCACATCATATTGCGCACGGAATTCGCGCAAGGCAGACGCAACATCGCCGCGCATCAGCATTTCAAACAAATCGATGATGCGGGCCCTATCCGCGAGGCCCAGCATTGAACGGACCGCCTCGGCACCGACGGTGCCCGCGCCGTGAGCAATGGCCTGGTCGAAGATCGAGAGCGAATCACGCACCGAACCTTCGCCCGCCCGTGCAATCATGCTGAGCGAAGCGTCGTCGACGCTGATTGCTTCGAGATTGGCAATCTTCTTCAAATGCCCGATCAGCAAACTTGTCTCGATGCGGCGCAGATCAAAGCGCTGGCAGCGCGACAAAACCGTTATTGGGACCTTGCGGATTTCCGTGGTGGCAAAGATGAATTTTACGTGGGGTGGCGGCTCTTCGAGCGTTTTCAACAAGCCGTTGAAGGCCTGATTGGAGAGCATGTGCACTTCGTCGATGATATAGACCTTGTAGCGCGCCGAGACTGGGCGATAACGCACCTGCTCGATGATCTCGCGAATATCGTCGATACCCGTATGAGACGCCGCATCCATTTCGATGACGTCGACGTGCCTGCCTTCCATGATCGGCTGGCAGTGTTCTCCCAGCACGGAAAGATCGATTGTCGGCTTGTCGGTTCCGGCGGTTTTGTAATTGAGTGCGCGCGCGAGGATACGCGCCGTTGTTGTCTTTCCGACGCCGCGGACGCCGGTCAGCATCCACGCCTGCGCAATGCGACCGGTCTCGAACGCGTTGGTCAGCGTACGGACCATCGGCTCCTGCCCGATCAGATCAGCGAAATTCTGCGGGCGATATTTGCGGGCGAGCACGCGATAGGCGCTGTCTGCCGTCATGGTGATCATTCCGCTCCTGATTGGTCTCGCGTTGCGCCAACTTTGGACCGCCATGCACCGCAGCGTCAATGCCATCGATGGCTTTGACACAGGCAAGGTGACAAAGAAGAAAGGGTGGGAGGCTGGCACGGCGACCCGTGCCAGGCTCGTTGGGGCTGCTTCCTTCCGGACCTGACCCGGTTGGCGAGTGGCTCGTCCACCACCAACCTCCCGAGGCTCATATCGGCAATTCGTATGCAAAAAGCAAGCATGCAGCCAAAAAAACTGATACTTTTCGCAATCATGGTGTTCGAACTCAATAGCAAGCTTGCAACTGATACGTTTTCCATTGCCCGGCTGGGTCTGTGCGACCTGCGCCTGATGAATGATTGCCGCTGGCCATGGCTGATCCTGGTTCCGATGCGCCCGAGCATCTGCGAAATCCACGAACTGACACCGCTCGATCAGACGATGCTCACGTTTGAGGCGGGAATAGCCGCGCAAGCTCTCAAAGCGGTAACCAACTGCGAAAAGATCAACACCGCCGCGATCGGCAATATCGTCCGGCAGTTGCATTTGCATGTCATTGCGCGCAACAGCGGGGATCCGGGCTGGCCCGGACCGGTCTGGGGTTTTGGAACGCGCGAGCCCTATGCGGAGAAAGCAGCAAAGGACTTTGCGGACGCCATACTCAAGGCTATTTGATCAAACAATGTACCTGGCTCCCGCACTCGGGACTTTCTGGAGTTCCCATCCATGCCTTTTCGCCTCTTCGATGCTCCCGATATGGAGCCAAGCCACTTCGTCGGCTTCGCCGGAAACAGGATCAACCGTCATTCAGAAAAGCGAAGCGACGATGTAGTGGCCACTGCACTCGCCAACGGCAAAGCTCGTATTCTGCTCACCGGCCAAGGCCAGGTACTGGTCATGGGCGGCAACATGGCAAGCGCGCTGTTCAGTTTGCAAGAGGCGGAGCCACTGCTGCCCCTCCCGGAGAGGACTATCTATCTTGGTATGCTGGACGATGCCCCAATCCTTGCGTCTCCAAGCGATTTCGACTTTGCCGGTTTGCCGGATACTATCAAGGCTTTCGACTACCGCTCGGTCTATACGCAGGGCCTTATCCCGCCAGAGCAGCTTGGCGCGATGGCGCAGGCCGTGTCGCTGCTGGCATGGCACGAGAACCATAGATATTGTGGCCGTTGCGGCACCGAAACCCTTATGCGGGATGGCGGTTACCGGCGCACGTGTCCCAATTGCGAAGCGCAGCATTTTCCCCGGACCGATCCGGTCGCGATCATGATGGTGGTGCGCGGGGAAAAATGCCTCCTCGCCCGCGGCGCACATTTCGGCCCTGGAATGTATTCCTGCCTGGCTGGGTTCATCGAGCCAGGCGAGACGATTGAAAATGCCGTTCGCCGGGAGACGTTCGAGGAAACGAACCTGCCGGTAGGGCGCGTGCTTTATCACGCCAGCCAGCCTTGGCCCTTCCCTTATTCATTGATGATCGGCTGTCATGCGGAGGCGCTGTCAGACGAGTTCACTCTGGACAAGGCCGAACTTGAGGATGGACGCTGGTTCTCCCGCGACGAGGTGGTTACGATGCTCGATCGCACCCATCCCGGCGGGCTGATGACCCCGCCTCCCGGAGCGATTGCAGCACACCTCATCCGCAGCTGGGTAGAGAGCCGGGGCTAAGCGCTAATCTTCCGCGCCTTGAGTGCTCCGGAACGTCGTGTCAGCAGGATACACGCCCAGAATGCGCACTTCTCTGGAAAAGAACTCCAGTTCGTCGAGTGCATGAGCGACATTCTTGTCATCCGGATGACCTTCGATGTCGGCATAAAACTGCGTTGCCGTGAACTTTCCGTCGATCTGGTAGCTCTCGAGCTTCGTCATGTTCACCATATTGGTGGCGAAACCGCCCATCGCCTTATAGAGCGCCGCCGGAACGTTGCGGACCCGGAAGACGAAAGTTGTCATCATCAACTTGTCGGACGTGCGCGGGGCCCATTCCTTGGTTTTGGTCAACACAACAAAGCGGGTTACATTGTTTTCGGTGTCTTCGACATCTTCTTCCAGGATGTCGAGACCATAAAGACTTGAGGCGAGCCGCGGCGCCAGGGCCGCCATTGTCTTGTCCTTGACCTCCGCCACGAGACGCGCCGCTCCCGCCGTATCGCCGGCGATCACCGGCTTCCAGCCGTTTTGGCGGATATATTTGCGGCATTGGCCGAGCGCATGGATATGACTGTGGACCGAGGTGATCTCGCTGCGTGTTGTGCCTGGCAGCACCATCAGCTGGAAATGGATCGGCAGGAAATATTCGCCGACGATATGCAGGCGTGATTCCGGCAAGAGGTGATGGATGTCGGCGACACGACCGGCAATGGTGTTCTCGATGGGAATCATGGCGAGGTCGGCCGTGCCGCTTTCCACCGCGTTGAAGGCATCCTCGAAGGTCGGACAGGGCATGGGTTCCATATTCGGGAACATGTCGCGGCACGCCGTATCGGAGTTCGCGCCCGGTTCGCCCTGGAAGGAGATGCGATTGGTCTTTGCCATGATGAAAATGCCTTAGTGGGAGGTCAGAATATCTCGTGCCCGTTCGAGGTCTTCAGGGGTGTCGACGCCAAGCGGCACCGAATCGACAATTTCCACATCGATGCGCATGCCAGCTTCCAGCGCGCGTAACTGCTCCAGCCGCTCGCGGCGTTCCAGCGGCGACGGTCCGAGGCCAACAAAGCGCTCGAGGGCCGCGCGGCGGTAGGCGTAAAGCCCGATGTGATGGTAAAGCGGCCCTTCGCCCCAAGGCGCGGTCGCGCGGGTGAAATAGAGCGCACGCAGTTGGTCCTTGCCTTTCGGCGAGCCGACGATCTTCACGACGTTGGGATTGGTTTTCTCGTCGTCCCGGCGGATTTCGACCCCGAGCGTACCGATGTCGGCGGGACCATTTTGAAGCGGCAGTAGCGCGCGCCTTATGATCTCCGCCTCGATGGTCGGCAAGTCGCCCTGGACATTGACTATCGCGTCGATGTTCCTTTCGGGATCGAGCGCAAGCAAGGCTTCATAAATGCGGTCGGAACCGGATTCGTGATCATTGCGCGTCATGACAGCCTCGAGTCCGTAGGCTTCAACGGCTGCCTTGACCTCCAAACTATCCGTTGCGACCACGGTGCGACCCAGACCGGAAGCCATCGCGCGTTCCGCGACATGCACGATCATCGGCTTGCCGGCGATGTCGGCCAGAGGCTTGTCCGGGAGCCGCGTCGAAGCCATTCTCGCCGGTATAAGTGTCAGTATTTTCATCATCCCAAACACACCTACGGTGTCAAAAAGTCTCAGGCAGAACCGCCCTTATATGTGTTGCAAGTGTTGAGCAAAAGACCTAGTTTCCGCGCGATCACGAGGGGACTCTTGTCGAAAAATGCAGTGACCTGCATTGACCAGATATTGAGAACCTAAGCAAGTGCGCTGAACACAAAGCTCCGGCATTGCGCAAGCAAGCGCCGTCATGAACTTTGTATCCAGTGTACTTGAACAGGACACAAGTGGAGCAATGATCGACGATGGAATCGAGCGCGTTCAACAAATATGCCATGGCGTTTCTGGCAACCGTTTTCGTTGTCATGTCGGCAGGCATCCTGTCCGATGCCCTTTTCGATACGCATGCTCCTGAAAAGCCCGGCTTTATTATCCAGGCGGCCGAGCCCGAAGCAGGCGGCGCAGGCGGCGAAGCTGCCCCGGTCGCGGCGGTTCCTATTGCAACGCTGCTCGCCTCCGCCGATGCCACGCGCGGCGAAGCAGTCTTCAAGCGCTGCCAGGCCTGCCATACCGGCGAAAAGGATGGGGCGAACAAGGTAGGCCCCAATCTCTGGGACATCGTCGACCGCCCGATTGCAACGCATCCAGGCTTTGCCTATTCCGGCCCGATGAAGGATTTCTCCAAAGGCGGTCAGGAAAAATGGACCTATGATCACCTCAACCATTTCTTGACCTCGCCGAAGGGCTATATCAAGGGCACGGCGATGGGCTTTGCCGGTGACAAGAAGGACAACGAGCGGGCTGACCTGATCGCTTATCTGCGCACACTCTCGGACAACCCGAAGCCTCTGCCCGCTGCCGATGCTGCTGCGCCTGCGGGCGACGCGGCTGCGCCTGCCGGAGATGCTGCCAAGCCCGCCGAGGGCGCTGCACCCGCCGCACCCGCTGGCGGAACACCAGCCGAAGGAGCCGCGCCTGCTGCTCCCGCTCAGCCTGCGCCTGCCAACTAAGCCGAATAGCTAAATCGTCGAAAAGCCGGGTCATCGCCCGGCTTTTTGCGTTTCTATAGGGTGTTTTTTCCTTGGAGGCCTGTTCTCTGCCGCATTTTCTCTTAGACTGATCCGCAAAGAGAACCTGTGGAGACCTGATTTGCGATTTCGCCCTTTCCTAGCCAGCCTCGCCCTTCTCGCCGTTGCTGTGGCCGGCACCTTTCAGATTGCACAGGCGGCCGAACCGGAGTGGCGCAGCGCGACAAGTGTTTTGGGCGAGCCCAAATACGGGACGGAGTTCAAGCACTACGATCATGTAAACCCGAGCGCCCCGAAAGGCGGAACCCTCAACCAGACCGCCAACGGATCATTCGATAGTCTCAACCCGTTCGTCGTTCAGGGTAACGCGGCAGCCGGCCTGCCACCCTCGGGCAATCCGATCGGCGGCGGCCTCCTTTACGATACGCTTCTTAGTCAGTCGCTCGATCAGCCGGCGACCAATTATCCGCTGATCTCAGAGGCAATCGCCTATCCTGACGATTATTCATGGGTGAAATTCCGGCTCAACCCGCTGGCCAAATGGCACGATGGACAGCCTATCACGGTCGAGGATGTCATATGGTCGTTCGACGTCCTGAAGAAGCAAACACCCCTTTACAACAAATACTATCATGACGTGACCAAGGCCGAGAAAACCGGGGAGCGTGAAGTGACGTTCACGTTTTCCAGTGGCGGCAATCGCGAATTGCCAAGCATCATGGGCGATTTTCCTGTGCTGCCCAAACACTGGTGGGAGGGGACCGATTCGGCTGGCAAAAAACGCGATATCACCAAACCCACGATGGAGATCCCGCTTGGATCCTCCGCCTACAAGATCGAGAGTGTGGCACCCGGCAAGACGATCGTCTGGAGCAGGGTTGCCGATTACTGGGGCAAGGACCTTCCCCAGGAGATCGGCCGTAACAATTTCGATCGCATTCGCTATGAGTATTTTCTCGACCAGAATGCCTCCTGGGAAGCTTTCAAGAAAGGCGGCTTCGAGGACTACCGCGGCGAACCAAGCATTGGCCGCTGGATGCGCGGTTATGACTTTCCGGCCTTCAAAAGAGGCGACGTGATCAAGGCGGTATTCCCGCTGCGATCCTCCGGCCGCATGCAAGGCTTCCTCATCAACACGCGGCGCGACAAGTTCAAAGACCCGAAGGTGCGTGAAGCCTTGAACTGGATCTATGACTTCGAGAGCATGAGCAAGAATCTGTTCTTCGGCCAGTACAAGCGTATCAACAGCTATTTTGCCGGGTCCGAGCTCGCATCCAGCGGTTTGCCGGGCGGCAAGGAACTCGAGATCCTGCAGAGCGTGAAAGGTGACGTGCCTGAAGAAGTCTTCACCAAGGAATTCAGATTGCCGGTCTACGACACTCCGCAATCACAGCGCGAGAATCTGCGCCATGCAGTGCAGCTGTTGCGGAACGCCGGTTACGAGCAAAAGAACGGCAAGCTCGTCAACACCCAGACCGGGCAGCCGCTGACGATCGAGTTTCTGGCGGATGATCCCTCGGACGAGCGCATCATCGGTCCTTTCATTGGTAATTTGCGCAAGCTCGGCATCGAAGCGAACATTCGCGTCGTCGACAGCGCTCAATACACGGCAAGGATCAACGATTTCGATTTCGATATCACGACGCCGGGTGTACTGGCCCAGAGCCTGTCGCCGGGCAACGAGCAGCGCGACTTCTGGGGTTCGGCCGCAGCGGACACGCCGGGGAGCCGGAACTACATGGGCATCAAGAACCCGGCCATCGACAAGCTCGTCGACCGGGTGATTTTCGCGAAGGATCGCGACGAGCTTGTCGCAGCCACGCATGCGCTCGACAGGGTGCTCCTCTGGAATTATTACGTGGTCCCTCAATGGTACGATGACCGGATAAAAATCGCCTACTGGAACAAATTCGGCATTCCGGAAAAGCAACCGGAATATATAGGCATCGACCCGTTCTCGTGGTGGATCGATACAGCCAAGGAACAAGCCCTGAAGGCGCGCGCCGAATGACGCGCCTCACCCGCCGTGATCTCCTGAAGGTTTCGAGTGCGACGATGCTGACGGCAATGGCACCGCGCCTTGCGCTTGCAGAGGTGGCGACGGACGTTCCCTTGCATGGGCTATCCGCATTTGGTGAACTGAAATACCCGAAGGATTTTGCCCATTTCGACTATGCCAGCCCCGACGCGCCGAAGGGCGGCACCTTTGCCTTTTCGCCGCCCACCTGGATTTTCAACCAGTCGCCGCAGACCTTCAATACGCTGAACACGTTTTCGCCCAAGGGTGATGCTCCACCGCGCATGGAACTGTGCTTTGACACGCTGATGGCTTCCGCACTCGATGAACCTGACTCCATTTATGGACTTGTGGCGGAAACAGTCACTGTTTCCGCGGATCGAAACACCTTCACGTTCAAGCTGCGGCGGGAAGCGCGTTTTCATGATGGAACGCCGATCATCGCTGAGGATGTCGTTTTCAGCTACCAGACGATGCAAAAGAAGGGGCACCCCGAGCTACTGCTCCTCCTGACCGAGATGAAGGAGGTCGTGGCCGAGGATGAGCACACCGTGCGTCTCGCCTTCACCGGCAAGCATTCGGATCGCGCCATTCTCGACATCGCCGCGGCCATGCCAGTTCTGTCCAGGAACTGGTACGCAACCCGTGATTTCGAAGCGTCCACTCTTGAGCCGCCACTCGGGTCCGGCGCCTATCGCGTCGCGAGGGTTGCCGTAGGCCAAAGCATCGAATACGAGCGGGTCACTGATTATTGGGCACAGAATTTGCCGATACAGCGCGGCTTCAACCATTTCGCCCGGATCAAGATCGAGTTCTATCGGGATCGACAGCCGGAGTTCGAAGCTTTCAAGAAGGGCGATATCTTCTGGCGCAAGGAGGCCACGGCCAAGACGTGGACTACCGAGTACAACTTTCCGGCTGTACAACAGAACCGCGTGGTGAAACGACAGTTCCCGAGCGAAAAGCGGCCGCAGATGCAGGCATGGGCCATCAACCAGCGCCGCGAACATTTCCGCGATCCGCGTGTTCGCGAAGCCATTGCGCTGTGCTTCGATTTCGAATGGACGCAGAAAAACCTCTTCTACGGAATGTACGAGCGCTCGCAATCGCTGTTCGAGAATTCCGATTTCCGTGCATCGGGAAAGCCGTCGCCGGAAGAGCTGGCTCTCATGGAACCCTTTCGGGACCGATTGCCTGAGGGTATTTTTGGTGATGCCGTCGTTCAGACGCCCTCGGACGGCTCCGGACGAGACCGGAAAAACCTACGAAGGGCCGTGGAACTCGTAAGCGAGGCGGGGTTCAAACGCGACGGCAACCGCTTGGTCGACGGCGCGGGCAAAACGCTGAATTTCGAAATGCTCATCCAGGCCGAGGTCTTCAGCCGCGTCTACTCACCCTTCATAAACAACTTGAAGGCCATCGGCATCAATGCGTCGCTACGTCTGGTCGATCCCGCGCAATATCAAATCCGCTTGCAGGACTTCGATTTCGATGTGATCGGGATCGCCTATTCGCTAAGCGCCACGCCGACGAGAGAGTCGCTGGAGACGATGTTCGGCTCCCGTGCGGCCGGTATTCCGGGTACGACGAATTTTCCCGGCATCGCGGATCCAGTCGTGGACGCGCTGATAGCGAAAGTCAGTGAGGCACACTCCCGGGCGGAATTGATTTCGATCCTGCGTGTTCTTGATCGCCTCTTGCGTGTAAGACGCGACTGGATTCCAAATTGGTACTCAGCGAATCATCCGGTCGCCTATTGGGACATGTTCGGCTTCAAGGAGCCAAAGCCCGATTACGGTTTTCCGGTCGAAACGTTGTGGTGGTTCGACGAAGCAAAGGCGAAGGCAATTGGCAGGGTTTGATGGTTCAGCGACGATGAGAGGGAGCTCCTGATGGGAGCCTATATTCTCCGCCGCCTTGTTTTGATGGTTCCCACGCTATTTGGGGTTCTACTTGTCTGTTTCGTCATCGTACAATTTGTTCCCGGCGGCCCGGTAGAGCGCATTATCGGCCAGTTGACCGGCCAGGGCGGCAATGCCCTGGACCGCATTGGCGGTGGCGGTGCGGACCTGGGTCAGGGTCAGGACCAGCTCGGCCTTGGCGAGGGCAACTCGAAATATCGCGGCGCACAGGGGCTTGACCCGGCTTTCATCGCCAGCCTGGAAAAGCAATTCGGTCTCGACAAGCCGCCGCTGGAACGCTTCGGTCTTCTGATGTGGAACTATGTCCGTTTTGATTTCGGCAAGAGCTATTTCCGCGATATCAGCGTCATCGATCTCATCAAGGAGAAGCTTCCCGTCTCCATATCTCTCGGCCTATGGATGACGTTGCTTTCCTATATGATCTCCATACCGCTTGGAATTCGCAAGGCGATCAAGGACGGATCGACCTTCGATATCTGGACCAGCGGAATCATCATCGTGGGCTATGCGATCCCGGGCTTTCTGTTCGGCATTATGCTGATCGTTTTCTTCGCCGGGGGTTCGTTCTTCGACTGGTTCCCCTTGCGCGGGCTGACCTCGAACAACTTCGCCGAGCTATCGCTCATCGGCAAGATCGTCGACTATGCGTGGCACCTGGCGCTGCCGCTAACAGCCATGCTGCTGTCCGCCTTTGCCACAACAACTCTGCTTACCAAAAATTCGTTCCTCGACGAGATTCGCAAGCAGTACGTCACAACCGCGCGTGCCAAGGGACTGAGTGAACGCAAGATCCTCTATGGGCATGTATTCCGCAATGCAATGCTCATCGTCATTTCCGGTTTTCCGAGCGCCTTCATTTCCATCTTCTTTACCGGCCAGCTCTTGATAGAGGCAATATTCTCACTGGATGGGCTCGGTCTGCTCGGCTACGAATCGATCATCAACCGGGATTATCCCGTGGTCATCGCAACCGTTTATATCTTCGCGCTTGTGGGAGTCGTCGTCAGTCTCCTTTCCGATCTCCTCTATACATGGATCGACCCGCGTATCGATTTTGAACGGAGGGATGTCTGATGACGAGCGAGGTCTTGCGCGCGCCAGCCATTCCGGTTCGACGTCCACGCCTGTCGCCGCTCAATGCCCGGCGCTGGCAGAATTTCAAGGCCAACCGCCGCGGCTGGTGGGCGTTGTGGATATTTCTTTTCCTGTTCATTGCCTCGCTGTTTGCCGAGTTCATCGCCAACGACAGGCCGATCCTCGTTTCTTACAAGGGTGATATTCTCTTCCCGGTTCTCGTTGATTACCCGGAGGAGAAGTTTGGTGGCTTCTACGCGGTTACCGACTATCGAGACCCGGTAATCCAGGACGAGATCAATGCCAATGGCTGGGCGATCTGGCCGCCTGTGCGATACTCATACCGCACCGTCAACAACGAGCTGCCCGATACTGCGCCATCCAAGCCCTTTTGGCTTTATACGGCCGAAGAGCGTTGCGCCCGCTATCCGCAGGGCGTCAACGATCCCAATTGCACCTTTGGCAACATGAATGTCTTCGGTACCGACGACCAGGCGCGCGATGTCTTTGCCCGTGCCCTATATGGCTTCCGCATCTCCGTGCTGTTCGGCCTCATCCTCACTGCTGCTTCCGCTGTGATTGGCGTCACCGCCGGCGCTTTGCAGGGTTATTTCGGCGGCTGGCTTGACCTTGTCGCGCAGCGCTTCATCGAGATATGGTCCTCGGTTCCCACTCTCTACCTGCTCTTGATCATGGCTTCCATCCTGCCGCCCGGCTTCTGGATCCTGCTTTGCATCATGCTTCTGTTCTCCTGGGTCAGCTTCGTTGGCATCGTCCGGGCGGAATTCCTGCGCGCGCGCAATTTCGAATATGTCAATGCAGCGCGCGCCCTTGGAGTGCGGGACCGTACGATCATGTTCCGTCATCTGTTACCCAATGCCATGGTGACGACCTTGACGTTCCTCCCCTTTATTCTCAATGGATCGATCACTACCCTGACCTCGCTCGATTTTCTCGGCTTCGGCCTGCCGCCCGGTTCGCCATCGCTCGGCGAGTTGCTGGCGCAGGGCAAGAACAACCTTCAGGCGCCGTGGCTTGGCCTCACAGGTTTCATCGTCATATCGCTCATGCTCTCGCTGCTGATCTTCGTCGGTGAAGCGACCCGTGACGCCTTTGACCCGCGCAAGGCCTTCAAATGAATGAAGCTCCCCTCCTTTCCGTCCGCGATCTCTCGGTCGCCTTCACCCAGAACGGCCGCGAGTCGATCGCTGTCGATCGCATCTCGTTCGATATTGCTCAGGGCGAAACGGTTGCGCTGGTCGGCGAATCCGGTTCCGGCAAGTCGGTGACCGCGCTCTCGGTGCTCAAGCTGCTGCCATACCCACCGGCTTCCCATCCCTCCGGTAAAATCCTCTTCGAAGGAGAGGATTTGCTCGACAAGGACGAAACAGACCTGCGCCGTGTTCGTGGCAACGACATTACGATGATCTTCCAGGAGCCGATGACGTCGCTCAATCCGCTTCATCCGATTGAAAAACAGATCAGCGAAGTGCTGAAATTGCACCAGGGTATGGGCGACAAGGCAGCGCGGCAGCGTACTTTGGCGCTTCTCGAAGAGGTAGGCATTCGCGAGCCGGAAAAGCGCATGAATGCTTATCCGCACCAGCTTTCCGGCGGTCAGCGTCAGCGCGTGATGATCGCCATGGCGCTTGCAAACAAGCCGAAGCTGCTCATCGCCGATGAGCCGACCACCGCGCTCGATGTGACCGTGCAGGCGCAAATCCTCAAGCTGCTGGCGGACTTGAAAGCCGCGCAGGGCATGTCGATGCTCTTCATCACCCATGATCTTGGCATCGTGCGCAAGATCGCGGACCGCGTCTGCGTGATGACCGGGGGCAAGATCGTCGAGACCGGCCCGACGAAACAGATATTCGATAACCCGCAACACGCGTACACGAAACACCTGCTTGCGGCAGAACCGAAGGGAAACCCGCCAGCCGCCGATCTTTCGGCTGATCCGGTCATGCGCGGTGAGAACGTGAAAGTGTGGTTCCCGATCAAGCAGGGCTTCCTGCGCAGGACCGTTGATCACGTGAAGGCGGTCGATGGTATCGACGTGACCATCCGCGCCGGACAGACGCTCGGTGTGGTGGGGGAATCAGGTTCGGGCAAGACGACGCTTGGTCTCGCGCTCTCGCGGATGATCTCGTCGGAAGGTGTGATCCGGTTCGGCGAGAAGGACATCAATCAATATTCGTTCAAGCAGATGCGGCCACTGCGGCGCGAACTACAAATCGTTTTTCAGGATCCTTACGGCTCTCTTTCACCACGCATGTCGGTTACGGACATCATTGCTGAAGGCCTGCAGGTGCATGAGCCGAAGCTTTCGGCGGATCAGCGGGATGCGCGTGTGGTCGCCGCGCTCAAAGAAGTCAATCTCGATCCTGAACACCGATTCCGTTATCCGCACGAGTTCTCCGGTGGCCAGCGCCAGCGCATCGCAATTGCCCGTGCCATGGTGTTGAACCCGCGTTTCGTCATGCTGGATGAGCCTACATCGGCACTGGACATGAGTGTTCAAGCACAGGTCGTCGATCTCCTGCGCTCGTTGCAGCTCAAGCATAATCTGGCTTATCTTTTCATCAGCCACGACCTCAAGGTGGTCAAGGCACTTGCCAATGACGTTCTGGTCATGCGCAATGGCAAGGCAGTGGAATATGGGCCTTCGCAGGAGATCTTCGAACGGCCCAAGAGCGACTACACAAAAGCCCTGATGGCGGCGGCTTTCAGGATAGAAACGGCTGAACAGGGAGCGGTGAGCGAATGACGGGCAGCGATAGCACGATATTGTTGGCGGTGACAGGCTGGGACCCGGATGTCTGGCAAAGCGAATTCGCCAAGGCTGCACCTGGCCGCAAGCTTGTGCTCGATACCAAAGATGCAAACGAAAAGATTCGCTACGCCCTGGTATGGAAGCAACGGCCCGGATCTCTCATGGGCTTGCCCAAGCTTGAGGTCATCTTCTCCTTGGGTGCCGGCGTTGATCATATCTTCCATGATCATCAAATCCCGGATGTTCCTATCGTACGCATCGTCTCGCCGGATCTCACGATGCGCATGAGCGAATATGTCGTGTGGCAGGTGCTCGACCATCACAGGCTCGGCCTGCGCTATCGCCAGCAGCAGGCGCAAAAAGTCTGGCACGAGGATCGCCGTCAACCTGCAGCCCATGAGGTGACCGTCGGTATTCTGGGTCTTGGTGTGCTTGGACGTGATGCCGCGCAGAAACTGCGAAATCTCGGCTTCCGCGTCAGCGGATGGAGCCGCCGGCTGCAAACGATCGAGGGCGTCACGAGCCATTTCGGCAAGGACGGACTCAAGGATTTCCTGAGGGATGTCGACATCGTCGTCTGCCTGCTGCCATTGACGCCCGAAACCAAGGGCATTCTGTCGATGACCATGTTCGCACAGATGAAGGCCGAGGGTCCGCTTGGCGCTCCCGTATTGATCAACGCCGGTCGCGGCGGCTTGCAAAACGAGCCCGATATTCTTGCCGCGCTCGATCGGGGAATGCTCTCGGCCGTGACGCTCGACGTGTTCAAAACCGAGCCCCTGCCGAAGACCAGTCCGTTATGGACCCATCCGCAAGTTGTTATCACGCCCCATGCGGCCGCAAGCTCCAGCCCGCAGGCGCTCGTTCCGGAAATCGTGGCGCAGCTTGAATCCTATGAGCGCGGCGAACCATTGAAGAACATCGTGGACAAAGCCGCACAATATTAGCCGAACCTTGTTGCCTTGGATCGTCAGTTGTGGATTGACACGGATCGGCTATGACGTTTACGTAAATGTGGTATTTTAAATAACAATTTTTGGGTGGAGTAATGTTTTCAAAAATCCTGCGATGGCTTTTCGCCGTCATTGCGCTTGCTATTATTTCGGCTGCTGGCTGGCTCTATGTCGCGCCGCCACCAATAAGCCGGATCGCCGCGGGTTTCACCGCAAAGATCCTGTGCTCTAATGTGTTCCTGGGCCATAGAAATCCCGATGAGGTGCTTGCGCAAGACGTGCAATCTGTCGGCAATCCCGTTTTGAAGCTGATATCCTATTCGGTCGATGAAAAGGCAGCCACGGTTTCCGCGGGGCTTTTGGGCTTCGTCGGCAGACAGACCGCCGTCTATCGTCCCGGCCTTGGCTGCACGCTGGCTCCCGATGGCGACGTGGCGGCTGTCAAAGCGATTGACATCCCGGCAGCCTCCCCGGTCATGGACGGCAATGCACCCTGGCCACAGGGCGACACCGTCTCCAATGCCCAATCCACCAAAGTGGCAAACATTCTCGACGATTCAAGCCTGACCGGACCTGGCTTTCGCGCCGCCGTCGTTGTCAAGAATGGCCAAATCGTCGCTGAGCATTATGCGAAGGGCTTTTCCAAGGAGACCCCGCATATCAGCTATTCCGTGGCGAAAACGATCAACGCCGCTCTCTTGGGAACGCTGATAAAGAACGGCAAATTATCGCCTGAAGATAAGGGCTTGTTTGACAGCTGGAAAAATGATGAGCGGTCGCAAATCCGTATTGCCGACCTGATGTCGATGTCGAGCGGCCTGGACTACAATGAAGAAACCGGCGATCTCAACACCCGCAATCAGATGCTTTTCCTTAAGTCGGACATGGCGGGCTTTATCGCATCGTTTCCACTTGTTCATCCAATCGGGCAAGTCTTCAACTATTCAACTGGCACAAGCGTGCTCTTGTCACGTATCTGGCAGAACGCAATCGGCGATCCCGCCGCCGCACTCGAATGGCCAAGAAAAGTGTTGTTCGAACCCCTTGCCATGCACAGTTCCGTTTTGGAAACGGATGAGAGCGGCACATTTGCCGGCGGAAGCTATGTTTATGCCTCCGCGCGCGACTACGCCCGTTTCGGCCAGTTTCTGTTGCAGGATGGCGTCTGGAACGGCAATCGAATCCTCCCCGAAGGCTTTGTCAGCTGGATGCACGATCCAAGCGAAGCCAGCAAACGCTACGGCAGAGGACAGGTATGGGTAAAGGGTCCGGATGGCGGCGTTGCCGACGATGAGAACCCCGATAAAGGCTATGACCTTCCCGCTGATACTTTCTGGCTGCTTGGCTTCATGGGGCAAAGCGTGACGGTCATACCGTCACAAGCTCTTGTCATCGTGCGCCTCGGTCTAACGCCGGATTCGGCACGGTACAAACCGCAGGCAATGGTCCAGGCAATCATGAAATCGCTCTAGTATCGGAGGCTATAGCCGCCGTACCGCCGTCGGCTTGCCGTAAAGGTAGGCGATGCGATCGATCGCCTCGCGCAGCGGTTCGAGGGTCACACTCATCGTGTGGCCACTCGCATGCAGTACCATGGAGTGGCTGGCCATCATCGCGGCGTGACCGGCCCAGAACAGGAAATCTCCCCGCTGCAGGTTATGGTAATTGCTGTCCGGTTCGATCACATCGCCGATCGACGCCGCCTGCATATCCGAATCGCGCAAGACACTTTGCCCTGTCATCAGCAACGAGAGCTGGATGAGGCCCGAGCAATCGATGCCAAAACCGGAAACACCGCCCCAGAGATAGGGCGTGTGCATAAGGGTCTCCGCGACTGCGACATGATCATCCGTCACCTCATCCATTGGTACAAGATGTTTGGCGATGATCGCCTCGCCGCTTGGCAGCATGGCATATAGCGTGCCTCGTCTCTCCTGCCCGCCCGTCACCGTAACCAGGGATCCCATGGACAACTCCCTGGTACGAGGCAGCTTCAGGTCTGAGCCAGGGTATACAAAGGTTCTCGGTGCGATGACGATATGCGTCGGTTCATCGGTTCGGACGTCGAGCGCCGTATCGATCACGTAGCCGACATAGCCGTCTCGTTCGTTCTGAATCCAGCACCAGCCATTGTCGTCTTCGAAAACGAGCACATCGTCCCCATGGAGGAACTGCGTCGTTATGCTCGCATTGCCGCGCGGCTCGGAGCGGACATCCACGACCGGGTCGGCGATGCGCATCGGCTCTCCGGCGACAAACCGATCCGCTTCTACCAGACCGCGCAGAGTTTCATCCGCAAGGTCGGGGCGGAATGCATTCAGGCGCTTGTCCAGATCTACACTTACAACGTTCAAAGCGGCAATCCTCTCGCTTTGGCGATCACCAGATCACCGAGCCGTTCAACATAAAGCGCACCCTTTACCGTTCTCTTGACGAGAACATTGCGCCGGTCCTTCTCGTCGCGGTGCCGATCAACCAGACCATAGGAACCCATTGTGTCGAGAGCGCGGGTGATGACGGGCTTTGTTACGCCGAGCTTCGCCGCCATGGCGCGTATCGTGTGCGGCGGCGGCTCCAGATAGACTGTCAGGAGAATGGCTAGTTGGCGCATGGTCAGATCGTGAGCGTCGTCCCGCACTTCCGAAAGGGCTATTTCCTTCCACAGTGTCAGTGCCTGAAGCGGTCTCAGCTCCACGTTCATGAACGGCGCCCGGGATCATTTCGGTTCCGTTCCATTCTAGCCATCCTGTTCCAGGATACAAGCAGGTCGTGCATTGCTCCAGTTTTACAAAGAAGCGACCCTATCTCGCGGGGTAGCGCTGTTTAAGAAGACGATAGAGCGCCCGAATCGCCTGAGCCTCACCGCCTATTGGCGCGTGGGGCTTTTCCACCGGATTCCAGCCAAAAATGTCGAAATGCGCCCATATCTTCGCCTTGGCCACGAAGCGTTGCAGGAACAACGCAGCCGTGATCGATCCGGCAAACCCATCGGTTGTCACATTGTTGATGTCCGCAATGCGCGAGGAGAGTTTGGCATCGTAGGGCTGCCATAGCGGCATGCGCCAGACCGGGTCGGCCACCGCCTCGCTCGCCGTCGCAACCTCGAGAGCGAACGCATCGTCGTTCGTGTAGAATGGTGGCAGGTCCGGCCCGAGTGCCACGCGCGCCGCGCCGGTCAGGGTTGCCATATCGATCAGGAGTTCAGGTTCGTCATCATCGGCCAGCGCGAGCGCATCGGCGAGGACCAAGCGTCCCTCCGCATCCGTGTTTCCGATCTCGACCGTCAGGCCCTTGCGGCTGGTCAATACATCTCCAGGGCGGAACGCGTTGGCGGAAATCGAATTTTCCACCGCCGGAATCAGCACGCGCAATCTGACCGGCAGCTTCGCATCCATGATCAGCCCGGCCAGCGCCAATACATTCGCAGCGCCGCCCATATCCTTCTTCATCAGGAGCATGCCGCTTGACGTCTTTATATCGAGGCCCCCGGTGTCGAAGCACACCCCCTTGCCGACAAGCGTCACCCTTGGCGCATTCCTGTCGCCCCAAGCGAGATCGATCAGCCGAGGCTCCTGGCTTCCTGCGCGGCCCACCGCATGGATCATGGGGAAATTCTTCGTGAGCAGATCATCGCCTTTGACCACGCTCAAAGTTGCGTTGTGTTCCTCGGCAATGGTTCGGACAACTGCCTCGAGCGCCATGGGACCCATGTCGTTGGTTGGCGTATTGATGAGATCGCGCGCCAGCGTGACAGCCTTGGCAAGACGCTTCACTTCTTTCTGGTCGGCGCCATCCGGGAATGTCAGCGTGACCTCGGCGTCGTCCTTCTTGGTGTAGCGGGTGAACTTATATCCGCCCAGAAGAAACGCCAGCGCGGTAAGTTCCGGCTCCCTGACTGCGCCGGCAATGTGCCACTCACCTTTTGGCAAGCCGCTGGCGAGTTTGCCCGCGACGAGCCGAACGTCGTCCTTGCCAATGCCGAACAGAGCGCCTGAAATCTCGCCGTCATCTCCCGGAATGGTCAGAACGCGGGCCGCCTGGCCGTCAAAACCGTTGGCCTTTGCCCATGCCAGTGCAGCACTGCTGACACCGGAGCTCTCCAATCCGCCACTTTTCACGAACCAGACTGGTTTGCTGTCCCCTGTCGTCCCCACTTTGATATCGGTAGCCATGACACTCTCTTCTCAATCATACTTTTTCGCAGCGCCTCGCATCATTAACGGTCCGTTAGGGTTAACAGAATATTTCTAAGCCATGGGAATTGTTAACGCACAGGTGATTTTGTGCTGCAGGTGGGGCAAATTATGACAAAAGCTGGCATTATTCAATGTAATCGCCGCTTCATTTACGCCGCTGCAATCGTCGCTCTGGCGTCCGGAATTTCCGGCTGCTCAACGACCGACAAGACCACGACAGGATCGATCTCCCCGGCCGCGGTCAGCGCTGGCTCGCTTCCTACGGGCAATTTCGATCAGATGAATCAAGAGCAACTGATGCAGGCGTCAGCCAGCCTCGGAAAGCGCTACGAGGCAAATCCGAAAGACCAGGCTGCTGCATTGAACTTCGCCACCGTCTTGCGTATGACCGGACGCAGCGATCAGGCGCTTGCCGTCATGCGCAGCCTCGCGATCGCGTACCCCAAGGATCGCCAGGTACTCGCCGCCTATGGCAAGGCGCTTGCGAGCACCGGCGAGTTCGATGCGGCGCTCGACGCGCTTCGACGCGCGCAGACGCCGGAATATCCGGACTGGAAACTGCTTTCGGCGCAAGGCGCGATCCTCGACCAGATGGGCAAGACGGGCGAGGCGCGGGACCTATACAAGCAGGCGCTGATCATCAGCCCCAACGAGGCCTCGATCCTTTCAAACATGGGCATGTCGTATGTGCTCTCCGGCGAACTTGCGACGGCGGAAAAGTACATGCGGCAAGCCAATAACGGAACAGGCTCGGACAGCCGAGTGCGTCAAAATCTGGCGCTGGTCGTTGGTCTGCAGGGCCGTTTCGACGAAGCCGAGAACATTGCAAAGCAGGAGCTTTCGCCGCAGCAGGCGCAGGCCAATGTGCAGTATCTGCGCGCGATGCTGTCACAGCAGAATTCCTGGAAAATGCTGAAAGACAAGAAACAACCGAAGAGTTGAACGTCCGGCACCAACTCGATTGTGAAAGCCGCCCATTGAGGCGGCTTTTTGATGTGCCGGTAACGCGGCTACTTCTTTGTTGTTGCCGGGCCGAATATGCCGCCTTGCTGCTGTATCTGGATTACAGCCGGGCCCAGAATGACGCAGAATAGCACGGGAAGCAAAAACAGGATCATCGGCACTGTCAGCTTCGGCGGCAGTGCCGCGGCCTTTTTTTCGGCAGCCATCAGGCGCATCTCGCGGCTCTCATCGGAAAGAACGCGCAATGCGCTGCCGATAGATGTGCCATAGCGCTCGGACTGGACCAGCGCCTGCACGACGGATTTCACGGTTTCGAGTCCGGTACGGATCGCGAGATTGTCATAAGCCTGGCGGCGTTCCGGCAGAAAGGAAAGCTCAGCATTGGTGAGCACAAGTTCCTCCGCCAGATCGCCGGATTGGACACCGATCTCCTCCGAGACCTTCTTGAAAGCGGCCTCGATCGACATGCCGGATTCTACGCAGATCAGCATCAGGTCCAACGCGTCGGGCCAGGCCTCCTGGATCGACTGCTTGCGCTTGCTGGCGACATTCCTGACATAGAGGTTCGGCAGGTAGAAGCCGACATAGGCGCCCGCAAAGCACGCGACCAGCCGGATGAGCGTCGACTTGTCGGCAAGCCCCCCAAGGCCGAATATATAGAAGACTGCCAGACCAAGCGTGACGAACGGCAGACCAAAGCGCGCCGCAAGAAAGATGTTCAAGGCATTCTGCCCGCGAAATCCCGCCATACGAAGCGCGGAAAGGGTCTTCTCGTCGGCGAGTGCCCGCTGGAGATCGAGCCGTTCAACGAATTGCCGGACGCCCTGTCGTTCTGTCATTCGGAGCGAACCGCCCGCATTCTTACGCCGGTTGTCGCTTTCCGAAGCAAGCCGCGCCCGCTCTCGAGATCTGATCTGGTCACGCTCAAGGGCAACCGATTTCATGCGCGACTTGAGGCCTGCTCCCGAAAGCATGGGCATGAGAAACGTGACGAGCGTCGCAAAGATCGACACCCCGACGAGGATCGCAAAGAGGAATGCCGGGTCCTGGATGGCTTTAGCAAAGGCGTCTACCATGCATCTCTCGCTAGAATTTGAAGTTGATCATCTTCTTCATCACCATGATACCGATCGACATCCACGCGCCGGCACAGGCCAGCAAGAAGTTGCCGGAGCTGGTGTTGAATAGGATCATTATGTATTTCGGGCTCGTCAGATACACCAGGAACGCGACGATGAACGGCAGCGCTCCGATGATATACGCCGAGGCCTTGGCTTCCATCGACAGCGCCTGGACCTTGGCCGCCATTTTTTTCCGGTCGCGCAGAACGCGGGAAAGATTGCCCAAAGCTTCCGAAAGGTTGCCACCGGCCTGCGACTGGATCTGGATCACGATGCCGAAGAAACTCGCTTCTGCGCATGGCATGTATTCCGACATGCGCATCGCAGCCTCGGGAATGCTGACGCCAACCTGTTGATTATCGACGATACGACGGAATTCACCGCGCACGGGCTCCTGAGCTTCCTGTGCGATCAAGCGAATTCCGTCGTTCAACGGAAGGCCGGATCGAATGGCGCGGACGATTACATCGATGGCATTCGGGAATTCATTGAGAAATGCCTTGATGCGGCGGCGGCGGCGGAAATAGATGAACCAGCGCGGCAGGCCGAGAGCCCCCGCCAGAAACAGGCCAGGAGCGAGATAGAGAGGCGATCCGAACAAGAGGCCGAGAACAGTGGCGACGATGCCTGCAAGCGCCGAGTAGAGGTAGAACCTCGGCATCGTCACTTTCATGCCTGCCTGCTGGATCAGCATCTTCAATGGCGGCGATTTGATGTTCTTGTCCCGCAGCTTCTGGCGCTGCTCGAGGTCCTTCAATGTGTCCTGAACAGACTTGCGGCGTTTGATTGCCTCCGCCTGCTTGTCACGCACGGTGAACTTGCCAAGGCTGTCCGTCGCGGCGAGCTTTACCTCATTCAACCGCTCCTCGGTCTTTTTCTGCGAGGCGATGGATTCGAAAAAGAAGACGTAAGCCAGAGCCGCAACGGCAACCACCACCAGAGCAACGAAACCAAGCTGCGCGAGATCAAGCCCGAACATGATTGAGCCCCGGTCGCGCCATCATGGCTTTGCCGTTTCCATGGAGTCGAGCGCATTGGCGAGGCGGCGATCTTCGTTGTAGTACCGCGCCCTTTCCCACATATGCGGCCGGGCGATGCCGGTGGATACATGCTTGCCGATCAGGCGGCCGTTTGCATCCTCACCGGTGATTTCGTAGACGACGAGATCCTGCGTGATGACGACCTCGCCCTCCATGCCAACCACCTCGGTGATATGGGTGATACGCCGGGAACCATCGCGCAGGCGAGCCGCCTGGATGATGATGTCGACCGACCCGACGATGATCTCGCGGACCGTTTTTTGAGGAAGCGCGAAGCCGCCCATGGCAATCATGGATTCCATGCGGCTGAGGCATTCACGCGGGCTGTTGGAGTGGATCGTTCCCATGGAACCGTCATGACCCGTGTTCATCGCTGAAAGCAGATCGAATACTTCAGGCCCGCGGACTTCGCCGACGATGATCCGCTCGGGGCGCATGCGCAGGCAGTTCTTGACGAGATCGCGCATGGTGATCTCGCCCTCGCCTTCAAGGTTCGCCGGCCTTGTTTCAAGACGGACGACATGCGGCTGCTGGAGCTGCAACTCGGCAGAGTCCTCGCAGGTGATGATACGCTCGTCCTTGTCAATATAATTGGTCAGGCAGTTGAGAAGCGTCGTCTTGCCCGAGCCTGTGCCCCCCGAGATCACGATATTGCAGCGTACGCGGCCAATGATCTGTAACAATTCGGCGCCTGCAGGAGATATGGCACCAAAGCGAACAAGCTGGTCGAGTGTCAGCTTGTCCTTCTTGAACTTTCGAATGGTCAGGACCGGCCCGTCGATGGCCAGCGGCGGCGCGATGACGTTGACGCGCGATCCGTCTGGCAGACGAGCGTCGCAGATCGGGCTGGACTCATCGACACGCCGTCCGACCTGACTCACGATGCGTTGGCAGATGTTGAGCAATTGTTGATTGTCGCGGAAGCGGACGCCGGATTCCTGCACCTTCCCGAGCACTTCGATATATGTCTTTCGCGCGCCGTTGACCATGATGTCGGCAATGTCATCGCGAGCCAGTAACGGCTCGAGCGGGCCATAGCCGAGAACATCATTGCAGATATCGTCGAGGAGTTCTTCCTGCTCTGATATCGACATGGCGAAGTTCTTGATCGCGATGATATCGTTGACGATGTCGCGAATTTCCTCGCGGGCGACCTCGGGGTCCAGCTTCGATAGTTGCGCAAGATCGATCGTATCGATCAATGCGGCGAAAACCTGCGACTTTGTATCGTAATAGGCTTCGTTCTTTTCCCGGAGCGGCACCACTGGCTTGACGGTTTCGACCGGTGAACGCTTCGGCTCCAATATATCGCGCGGTAGTCCTGCAGGGGCGCTCAGCCCGGCCGCGACGGGCATTGCGGTCTCGAGTACCGGCGAGCGAAACTCCTGCGTCTGGTTTGCACCACCACCGCCGAACTGGGAATTGCCGCGTTTGCCAAACATGATGTCTCTTACTCGTTCACGACTGTTTCTTGCGCTTCAACCGGGAAAGGACGGAAGAAAGCCCCGGCTTGCGCTTGGGCTTCAGCGTCATGCGTCCCGTCAGGATATGCGCGATCTCGTTAATGCTCTGAACGATGGGGTTCGCCCCGTCCGTTTCCGCCAGCATCCGGCCATTGTTCGCCGCGTTGCCGAACAGCGCAGGATCGAAGGGGATCGTCGCGACGGGGAGAAGCCCGAGCGGACTGCAAAAATCGAGAGGTGCGATTTCCGGACGCTTGGGGACATTGACCTGGTTGAGGATCAACCTTGGCGGAGCATCATTGGGCCGGAGCTGCTTGAGCGTATCGAGCAGGTTCTTGGTGTTGCGCAAGTTTGCCAGTTCCGGTGATGCAACGATGACAACCTCGTCGGCCCTGGCAAGGGTCGTGCGTGTCCAGCCATTCCAGGTATGCGGCACGTCCAGGACGACGTGGGGTACCGAACGCTGCGCCACGTCGATGAGGTGCGCAAACGAATCGTCGCGGAAATCGAAGACACGTTCCAGTGTGGATGGTGCAGCGAGCAATGAGAGATGTTCGGCGCATTGTGCGAGCAGCCGGTCGAGATAGACATCGTCGATGCGCTCCGGTGAAAACACGGCCTCGGCAATCCCCTGGGCCGGGTCCTGATCGAAGTTGATGTTGGCGGTACCATAGGGCAGGTCCATGTCGGCAATCACGACTTCGTTCTTGAAAAGCGACGAAATTGCCCAGGCGATATTGTGGGCCATGGTGGAGGCACCAACGCCGCCCTTGGCGCCGATGAAAGCGATCGAATGGCCGAGCGGCTTTGCTTCCGGATCGACGAAAAGTCCGCCGATGACCCCGATGATCTCCGATAGATCGATCGGAGCGACCATATATTCTGAGATGCCGTTTCGGATCAGTTCGCGATAGAGCCATACATCATTGAAATGTCCAATGATGACGACCTTGGTTGAAGGGTCGCAGACCTCTGACAAGGCCGCCAGGCTCTGCAGCATGTCGCGCGGAGCCGCCGACGTCTCGAGCAGGATAAGATTGGGCGTCGGCACAGTCTGAAAAAGCTCGACAGCGGTATCGACGCCGCCCATGTGCACCTGGACATGGGTCTTCGCCATCCGCCTGTCATCGCTTGCGCGGGCGATCTGTCGTGCGACATTGTCGCTTTCGCAAAACGCCTGGATGGAAATCCGGGGTATCGGCCGGTGTGCGTGCAGGTTCATCGGAGGAGAGGGTTCGCCGCCATCTCCCGCCTTGGTATCTTTGTCGAAGGCCACTTGACTCATTTTATCGTTCCGCTTCTCGAAATGTCGCTCGTTCGCTCCGGGCCTAGTATTCGACTTCGCGTCCGGTGCTCATGACGGGCGTCGGGGCGTTTCTGTAATCGTCGATCACCACGATCCGCCGTTCCGCATCGATCGGGGATGTGGCGCGCGGTCCCAGCAGGTCGGCCGGATTGGCGAGCTGTGCAGCGAAATTGTTCTGACTGGCGCAGCCGAAATTGGCGTAGTGCCTGTTTGCAGCGGTTTCGAGTAGATCCTTGGGCCATTGGCCGCATTTATTGGTGGAGGCTGTCATTGCCGAATAGGAAAGGCGTATGGGTGCGGATTCCTCAGGCCCCGCCTGATAACGTTCGCTGGAGATGTTGAAAGGCTTCACCCCGTTTTTGCGCAGGGTCGCTGCGATATCACCGCGCAGTCTTGCGGCAGCGCGTCCATTGGCGGAGCCTTCTGGAACAAGGATATGGATGACGCCGGAACCGTTCGAGCGGTAGTTGGCCGCCGCGTGCTCGACGATGCTGCGCTGCGTTATCGACAGCCTTGTATCCGCGTGGCCGACGGGGATGTCCGCGACCTGCTCCTTCTCCGAGATGATGATCGGATGATTGGTGCGGTAATCGTCGGGAATACCCGCGGTTACATCGCGTTTCTGGGCGCAGCCTGCAAGGAGCGTCACCGCCAGCAGGACCAGGATCGGCTTCATGCGGATTGTTGTGCTTGCGTTCGACATGATCCGTTTCCCGTTCATTTGTAGATATATCCAACAGTGCCTTCGTACTGGCCCGCCGGCAGGCTGGCCTCGTTCGTGCCGTAGACGCGATTGACCTTGCCAAGGAAAATACCGGCGGCGTCACTCGCAGGATTGAGATTGTCGTCGGGTCGGGCAAGCGCAGAGCGAGCGACCGGACGGACGAGGTAAGGAGTGATGATAATTACCAACTCGCTCTCATTGCGGACGAACTCGCGACTACGGAAAAGTGTGCCAAGAATTGGAATCTTGGACATTCCTGGAAGGCCAGATATCGCGGATCGGTTTTCATCCCGCATGAGTCCGGCGATCATCATGGACCCTCCTGAAGGAAGTTCCACAGTCGTGTCTGCAAGTCGCTTGCGAATGGATATGAGATTCGTCGAGGGCGCGGGTGCCCTGTTTTTGTTAAAGAACCCATCAGCATGAGGGTTTCCGCCCGCAGCCAAACTCACGGAACTCTCCATCGTGGGTTCAGAAACCGATGTGCGGACCTTCAAACTGATCCGTCCCGGTGACAAGACAACGGGAACGAATTCGAGCCCAATTCCGTACTCGATCTTCGAAATCTCATAGGCGGAGCGTTCAACACCAGTTCTGGAATTCTCTGTTACGCTTTGCCCGGTAATGAGGTTGTATTCGCCACCTACCTTGAATGTAGCCTGCTGACCGGACACTGCCGTCAAGGATGGCTCGGCCAGTGTCTTCATAACCCCGGCGCTCTCCATGGCATTGAGATAAGCGTCGATGGTCGTACTGCCGATCGAAATGGGAGCGGATATTCCTGTGTTGGACAGCGCTTTGCCTGCTAGCGAGGCAAGATTGTCCGAGCTGAAAAAGATACCGTCGGACTTGGTGGAACCGATGAGATTGACGCCAAGCTGCTTCATCACGGTTCGGCTGACTTCGGCGACAGTCACCTTCAGCGTGACCTGATCATCACCGGCGATTTGAATCAGATTGACGATCTTGCTCTTCTGCCGCGCTTCGTCATTGTCGCCGATGACGACGCTGGTACCACCACCACCGCCACTGACAGAACTCTGCTGATACTGCCCCGTCGTCGCCTCGCCGCCTGAAACAAGCAACGTGGCGAGATCGGTCGCCCGCTTCGCATCGAGCGGTGTCTGGACCGAACCTGTCAGGATGACGTTGTCGTTCATCAACTCGACTTTGATATTCGAGTCCGGAATGTATTTTTTCAACGCATCTTCAAGTCCGGCAACGTCGCGTTCGATCACGAGGTCGAAGCTTGCCAGTTGCTCTCCATTGGGACCGAAAACGAAAATATTTGTCTGTCCGACCTGCTTGCCGAAGAGATAGATACGGCGCGCCGTCCGGGTCACCGCATCGGCAACTGCCGGATTCGCCACGAGAATGTCATAGGCATCGGCCGGAAGATCGACCACGAGCGATTTGTTGAGGCCGAGATTGATGCGCTTGTTGACGCCCTGGCCCTGGTTGAGCCGCACGACGTTGCTCTCGGCAAGCGCCGTTCCTTGCGTCGGAGGAAGCGCCACAGCGCAGCCGGCGACGATCGCCACGGCGGTGAGTGACCGAAGGAAACGGTATTGGAACATGGTCTTCGTCTCGTTTCCCATTTGCTATTTCCGCCCAAGGATTTCGGTTACCGTGCCCGACTTGATCAGCTTCACATTGCCTGCGCGTCCGGGGGAGTTCACGAGGTATTCGGCACCGGGGCCTGTCTGTTCCTGCGCGTCCTGAACGGAGCGGAGAACCAATGACAGGCGCGCGGCCATTTGCTGCGCGACAGTCAGGATCTCGGCCTGCTCCGGCGTGAGCTCGAGCGTAGCCGTGGAACCGACCTTGGTCTTTTCGCCCTTCTCGTCTTCCTGGATCGTCTGGTCGATCGCCAGCACGCGAATGTTGCTCAGGATGGTTTCGGTGGCGTATTGCTTTTGCTCGCCTTCCATCTGTCTGATCATGATCACGTCGACGTAGTCGTCAGGCAGGATAAATCCGCCTGCGCTGGTTTCGGCGGCTATTTGCGTAGCGACAGCACGCATCCCAGCGGGCAATTGCGCCGACATGAAGCTCTGGCCCTTGCCGATCAACTTGGCTTCGCGGATCGGTTCGCCCGGAAAAATCTGCAAGCGGACTGTCGATCCCTTCAACTCCTCCTCCGCATTGGGGCGGTCGGAGCGCTTGATGTAGCCATCGGCGATAGCGGCGGCAGGCCATTGCTGCCAACGCATCTGGCCTTGCATTTCGGCGCCAACGCCGAGGTTCTCGGTGGCAACGAGAACATCCTGCAACTCGATCTGGGGAACCGCCTCGGCAACGACCGTGACATTGGGCTTCATTTGCGTGGCTATATAGCCAGCCGCACCTGCAGCGGCGACCGCTACAACCAATATGATCAGACGAGCTTTTTGCATTGATTGCGCCCCATTAGACTTTCGTCTTTGATACTTAAGGCGCACATTGACTTGGCAATCGTGTAATTAAGGTTAACGCTTTGCTTAAAAGTATGATTAACGGCGCTTAATATTTACCGTTTCAGCAGGCAAATGCACTGCGAATGATCAATTCTGCGCAAGGCGCTCCACAACCCACAAGCCCAACGGCGATGACGGGAAAACCAGCAAGCCCGCCAAACCTAGCGCTATACCATAGGGAACGCCTTCGTCCTTTTTTGCAAGGCGCCGAAGAAATTCGAACTTTTGAGTGTAAGCCTGGGCCAGGAACGAGCTGCGATACCGCAAGATCGCCAATGTCAGCATCCCGCCGAAGACCGAAAGGCTTAATAGATACTGCACCAATTCGAGGTTCCAACCCAGCCAGATCGCGGTGGCAGTCATCAGCTTCGCGTCTCCGCCTCCCATCGTTCCCGCAGCGAACAGAGCGAATGTAGCAGCCAGAACCGCCGCGCCGGCGACAAAGTGCATGCCGTAAACATCCCATGGCATGCCGGTCAGAGGCGCGAGCACCGCAAAAGATAGTACAAGAACAAGCGAAACCCTGTTTTGGATCGTCATCGACAGAAGGTCTGACGTGGCGGCAAAGACCATGGCAAAGGGGAAGATGACGAGAATGGCTGCTTCAGTCATGGTTCCGTTCCACCGCACTGGTCGACATGTGCCTGGTCATTGGTTCGAGGCCTTAGTTAGATCTTGAGCGAGGCCCGTGTACAATTCCCCGACGGAAGTGCCGAGCATGCCTGCCCCGACCATTATGCCAAGACTGATGATCGAGGCGATCAGCGTGTATTCGATGGCAGTCGTCCCTGATCTGTTCCGCAGCCAGCCGGCAAACGCCTTCAGGATGATATTTACCGGAAGTCTCATATCGATCTCGTTCATGCCTCTGGCGTCCGCGTCGCCTCGAAAACTAGAGTGCCCCCATTGCATTCGGCTTAAGAAATACCGTTAGGGAACAGTAAACACCATGTAACGCCTGACCGCGTCTCCAAGAGGTAAAAGCTGGCAATCCGATTTGTTTCAAATTCTAGGAATCGGCTGATCTGCGTTCAACCGGCTGGAACGGGATATTATACTTAATACTATTCCTCCCGGTTTAAGCCTTCCTTCACCAATCGCCGCCATGGTTGATTTGACATTTTTTAGAAGGCGATCGCCATGGTTCCCATCAAAAGCCTAAGTATTCGTTCTTGTGGGCTCGCAGCCGTAATGGCTCTGGCCGCCGCTGTGCCGGATATGGCTGCCGCCGATACAGGCATCCACATCGTGATGAACCAGGCAAGAATCCTCAAGCTCGCGCGCCCTGCCGATACGGTGGTCGTCGGGGACCCGGAAATTGCCGATGCTGTCGTCAAGGACGCACGGACCGTCGTTTTGACCGGCAAGGGCTTCGGCATCACGAACATCGTCATCATCGATGCCGACGGCGCCGCTATCGTTGACGATCAGGTCATGGTCAGCCGCAGCGTTGCCAATACGACCCGCGTCTACCGCCGCGCCTTTGTGCAGACGCTATCATGCACGCCCTACTGCGAAACTGCGCAGAAGACGGAAGCGGAAAAGGCATCGGATACTCAGATCGGCGGAGGTGGCGGCTAGGCCGGGCGCCATATAGGTTTAGAAACAGTAAATCTATCTCCTGCAATTTGCGCCTGCCATCAAACGAGATTCTAACGTCTCGCCTGTAAGACTTCCCCGGTGCTGATTGCGCGGGGAAACAATGTTCGGAAAAGTCCATAAGTTTATCGATGATTGCCAGTCGGCCAAAAGCGTTGGTGGCGTGCCGGAAGGCGCTCAACAGCCGCTTGCCGCCCGGTTCCTGCTCAACAGGCGTGGCACGGTTGCCATCGAGTTCGCGCTCATTGCCCTGCCGTTCTTTCTGCTGATCTTTGCCATCATCGAAGTGAGCCTGAGCTTTACCGCCCAGCAGGTGATGGCGAACACAACGGACGATATCGCGCGCCAGGTGCGCACCGGAGAAATCAAGGCACTCACCTTGACGCAGTTGAAGCAGATGGTTTGCAGCAGGCTCCTGATGCCGGCACCAAACTGTCCCGACCTGTTCGTCGATCTGCGCACCTACGCAACCTTCGCGGCTGTTCCAAAGACCCTGCCTTTGCTGCCCAACGGGGACGTTGACGCGACAGGATTCAATAGCACCCCTGGCGGAGCCAACACCATCAATCAGCTGCGGGTCTTCTATCGCTGGCCGATATTCACCAACCTCATGCAGCCTCGTCTCGAGAGCATCGATGGTACCGGCAAGACATTGCTCCTGTCGACCGCAACCTGGAAAAACGAGCCGTATCTCTAAAGCGACGTGAGCCTTCTGCCTGGGAAAGTATGTGCCGCATGAACGCCAATAAGAAACAAGCAATGGCTATGATGAACCTGTTGAAGAATGCGCGTGCGTTGCTTAAGGACAAACGCGGCGTCGCGGCGATCGAATTCGCGCTCATCGCACCGGTCATGATCGTCCTTTATATGGGCAGCGTCGAGACAACGGCGGGTATCGACCTGAACAAGAATCTCGGCCGCGCCACGACCATGGTGGCGGATCTCGTCACGCGCCAGCCGACAATCACCAAGGCCGAAATCACCAACATCATGGATATCGGGGAAGCTGCGCTTTATCCCTATCGACGCGACACCCCCCAGATCACGATCACGGCCATCAATGTCTCCGCGACCAATGTGGCGACGGTGGCGTGGTCGAGGCGCAAAGTAAATCTGACCTATACGACACCCTACGCGGCCGGCAGTGCCGTGGCTCTCGATGCAAATGTGCTGATTCCGGATACGTCCGTCATCCGCGTCGAAATGAAGATTGCCTATGTGCCGCTGATGGCTTTCGTCATCAACGACACGGTAACGACTGCGGCAGGCGTTTCAGCGGTGGGACTGACCATGCCGAAGACATCCTATGGACGCGTCAGGCAGGGTAAGTCCGTCGCCTGTTCCGACTGCTAGGCGTATTTTCCGTCACTTCGAACCTGGATTTGTCATTGCGCAAGGTTTGACCTATCTGTGGGTTCTTGATCCCATTGGAGTGAGGCATGTCTCGCGCTTTCCTTTTCGTACTCGACTCCTTCGGCATCGGCGGTGCACCGGACGCAAAGGCATTCGGAGACGAAGGTTCGAACACATTTGGCCACATCTACGAGGCTTGCGCGGCCGGACGCGGCGATCGAACAGGGCTGCGGTCCGGTCCGCTTGGACTGCCGAACCTGCAGGCGCTCGGCCTTCTCCACGCGGCAAATCTTGCGTCGGGATTCGCCCTTCCCCCGGGAATTGCCGTTCCCTCGGCACTTTGGGGCGCAGCGGAAGAAGTCTCCAACGGCAAGGACACGCCATCCGGCCATTGGGAGATCGCCGGAGTGCCGGTTACCTTCAATTGGGGCTATTTCCCCCAGCAGATACCTGCCTTCCCCGACCACCTCATCGCGGACGCCATGCGCCTTGCGTCCATTCCCGGCGGGATCGGTAACAAACATGCCTCCGGCACCGATATCATCGACGAGTACGGCGAAGAGCACATCCGCACCGGCAAGCCCATCTTCTACACGTCCACCGATTCCGTCATCCAGATTGCCGCGCACGAGGATCATTTCGGTCTGGAGCGGCTTTACGAGCTCTGTGCAATTGTTCGCAAACTCGTCGATCCGCTTAATATCGGCCGAGTGATCGCACGACCCTTTGTCGGCGAGACGCGCGAAACGTTCCGGCGTACCGGCAACCGCCGCGATTATTCCGTGCCGCCGCCGGAGCCGACCTTGCTCGACCGGTTGACGGCGGCTGGCCGCACAGTCATTGCCATCGGCAAGATCGGAGATATCTATGCCCACAAGGGCGTTGGTCAGGTTCGCAAGGCCAATGGCAATATGGCGCTTCTGGATGAGACATTGATTGCAATGGACGAGGCGCGGGACGGTGATCTCGTCTTTACCAACTTTGTCGATTTCGACATGCTCTACGGCCATCGCCGCGATGTGCCCGGCTATGCGGCAGCGCTGGAAGCCTTCGACCGGCGGCTCCCGGAATTGATGGCGAGATTAGTGCCCGAAGACCTGATGATCCTCACCGCCGATCATGGTTGTGACCCGACATACAAGGGTACGGACCACACGCGCGAGCGCGTTCCCGTCCTCTGCTACGGCCCAGGGCTTCCCCACGCGTCGTTCGGTATTCGCCCGACCTTTGCCGATATCGGCGAGACAATCGCCACCCACCTCGGCATTGAGCCTGGCTTGCACGGCAAGAGCTTCCTGAAGGGAACGGGGGCTCCGTCACCAGATGCCTGAGTTACCCGAGGTTGAAACAGTCAAGCGGGGCCTGCAGCCGGTCATGGAGGGGGCGACGATTGTCGCCGTAGACCAGAAACGTGCTGATCTGCGTTTCCCATTCCCCGAGCGTTTTGCTGAAAGGCTGACGGGCCGCCACATAGGCGCGCTCGAACGCCGCGCCAAATATCTCATTGCTCATCTCGATAACGGGCTCAGCCTCATAAGCCATCTTGGCATGTCCGGCTCCTATCGCATCGAACACGAAGATGGCGGTGAAACGCCGGGCCTTTTTCATCACGATCGCTCCAAGAGTTCGGTTCACGATCATGTCGTGCTGCATCTCGGCACGGGAAGTGGCAAGCGACGCATCGTCTATAATGATCCGAGACGCTTCGGCTTCATGTTGCTTGCGGAACCCGGAGAGCTCAATACGCATCCACTGATCAAGGATCTCGGGACAGACCCGACCGGCAATCGTCTCGATGGCGCTTTGCTGGCAAGGCTCTTCGCCAGTAAGGCCGCTCCGCTGAAGGCAGCGCTGCTCGACCAGAAACTGATAGCCGGGCTTGGCAATATCTATGTATGCGAAGCGCTTTGGCGAGCTGAACTCTTGCCCTCGCGCATGGCGGGTAGTATTTCCGGCGAAAATGGTACGGCAACGGACATGTCGAAGCGACTCGCTCTGGCAATCCGCTCCGTTATCGGCGATGCGATCAAAGCTGGTGGATCGAGCCTGAAGGACTACAGGCAGGCCGATGGCGCGCTCGGTTATTTTCAGCACTCGTTTTCCGTCTATGACCGTGAAGGCAAACCTTGCCCGCGCGCGGGTTGCCATGGCACGGTGTCGCGTATTGTTCAAAGCGGGCGCTCGACATTTTATTGCCCTGTCTGCCAGCATTGATTGGAGGAGATTTCGAATGCCGTACGAAAATATCATCGTCGAGACACGCGAGAAGGTCGGTTTTATTCAACTCAATCGCCCTCAGGCACTCAATGCGCTCAATTCAGCCTTGCTGGCCGAGCTTACCGAGGCGCTGGAGGCTTTCGACAAGGACGACAACATTGGAGCGATCGTTCTTACCGGGTCGGAAAAGGCTTTTGCAGCGGGTGCTGATATAAAGGAGATGTTGAGCCTCCATTTTGCCGACGCCTATCTCGGAGATTATTTCAGCGAGTGGGAACGGGTGACACGCATCCGGAAGCCGCTGATAGCGGCCGTGGCCGGCTATGCGCTCGGGGGTGGCTGCGAACTCGCCATGATGTGCGATTTCATCATTGCCGCCGATACGGCGAAATTCGGTCAGCCGGAGATCACGCTTGGCGTCATGCCAGGGATGGGCGGTTCGCAGCGGCTGACGCGCTTTGTGGGCAAGTCGAAATCGATGGATATGTGCCTGACCGGTCGAATGATGGACGCTGCGGAGGCGGAACGGAGCGGCCTGGTCTCGCGTGTCGTTCCCGCCGGTGATCTGATCGGGGAAGCCATGAGGGCTGCCGGCAAAATCGCATCCTTCTCGCTGCCTGTCGTCATGATGACCAAGGAGACCGTCAACCGCGCTTATGAAACGACGCTTGCCGAGGGGCTGCGGTTCGAGCGCCGCGTCTTTCATTCCATGTTTGCTCTTGACGATCAGCACGAGGGTATGAGCGCTTTTGCCGAAAAGCGTGCGCCGAACTTCAAGAACCGGTGAGATGACCCGTTCCTTCTCGCTCCTCTCACGTCTATACGGAAGGCAGGCGATATGGCGGGACCACATCAGTGCATGTCTTGCGATAACATGGTTTTCAGCGCAGATTCCAAGTTGACGCAAAAGCAAACGTCATCTATAAGCCCGACAACGTTCGGTGGCCCCTTGGCCGCCCTATTATTTTGTGACGGCCGCTTCCATGCTGCCGACTAGCTGACAGAAAAGAGAGGCACCATGGCCAACACTCCTTCGGCCAAGAAAGCGGCGCGCAAGATCGAAGCCCGCACCGAAGTCAACAAGTCCCGCCGTTCGCGCGTGCGCACCTTCCTTCGCAAGTTTGAAGATGCCGTGGCAAGTGGCGATCAGGCAGCCGCTTCCCTCGCCTTCAAGGCGGTCGAACCGGAAGTGATGCGCGCTGCATCGAAGGGCGTTTTTCACAAGAACACCGCCTCGCGTAAAGTGTCCCGTTTGTCGGCCCGCCTGAAGAGCATGACAGCCTGATCCGACACTCCATTTTTATATATGAAAACCCGGCTACTTCTTTAGCCGGGTTTTTTGTTTGTGCGCTTTTTTGGGAATAAATTCGTTTCCCGAGGAAAAGATCGTGCCTTATCAAAACCATGACATGAGGCAGTCACAAACAAGCTAGGACAAAAAGCGTCAACCATGCTTTTTTGAGTATTTTCAATGGGTTACGGAAGGAAGCGGTTACAGTGCAAACCACACGGGGAGAATCTCCGGCCTCAGCCTCTGTCAAGCGATAATTTAATATTTTTTTTCAGGCGCATGAGTCCGCACTGCAACAAAATGGGGAGCCCAAAAAAGGCTTTGAATCCGAACGATTTTTCCCCGCTGGGTCGAAGACAGTTAAAAAAAATGCAAAATCGTTAACCTTTAATTCATCAAAAAACCCTTGGTGCGCACTTGCTCTTCCTACAAAGGTTTTTGTAAGGTCCAGACATCGAAGGGGTGGGGCAAAACCCATTTAACAGGCTTAGTAAATGTAGGGTCGGGCGCAGATTTCATAGTTTGCGTGACGAGTAGATTTTGTCAGTACTCAAGTCCTTGCGATTTGAGTTGTTTCAAAAAATGAGTGAGTAGACGACGCTGGCGCGAGCCGGGCGTGAGTCTTACTGCGCCGAAACTTGAGAGGGATGCGAACGTGGTAGTCATAAGTATTCTGGGCCAAATAAATTCAGTCCGGCACCGCGTCGTCACACCTTCTACCCACTAGCTTCGACCATTTGGCTGACCACAGGGGGTCGGCGCACGATTCAACTTGCATGGCTCGCACCGGGCCGGCGTGAAAGAAACACGGGCACATGTGACCCGATCGACAATATCAGGATGAGGCGATGACAATGACCAGCGGGATTATGGAGGACGGCTCGAAAACAGCGATGATCGCGCTCCATATGGAAGGGGAAAATGTGGATACTGCGGCCAGTCAGGGCGAATTGATTTTCGAGCGCGTCAAACTCAAATTGAAAGCCAAGCTTGGAAGCGAGGTCTATTCGAGCTGGTTCGGGCGGCTGAAGCTCGACGAAACTTCCAAGAGCATCGTTCGCCTATCGGTACCCACGGCGTTTTTGCGTTCGTGGATCAACAATCACTATAGCGACATGATTACGGCCCTGTGGCGTGAAGAAGACGAGCAGACGCTGAAGGTAGAAATCGTTTTCCGCAGCGCCAGCCGCGCCGCCAGGCCGGCTTGCGATACGGAAATCGCCGTTCGCGCTGATCGGGGTCCGCTCACACGCGAAAAGCCGGTTTTTCCAGTCGGAAACACCACGCTTGACAAGAAGGCGCCGGCGCATTTCGCCGATCGTTCCCAGAACTCCGTCTTCGGCTCGCCGCTCGATCCGCGCTACACATTCGATACCTTTGTCGATGGCTCGCCCAATCGCGTCGCCCTTGCCGCCGCACGCACCATTGCTGACGCAGGCGCGAGCGCCGTGCGCTTCAATCCGCTGTTCATTCACGCGTCCGTTGGTCTGGGCAAGACACATTTACTGCAGGCGATTGCCGCCGAGGCACTCAAGCGGCCGGAACGGGCTCGCGTCGTCTATCTCACCGCCGAATATTTCATGTGGCGCTTTGCAACGGCAATTCGCGACAACAACGCGCTTTCGTTCAAGGAGCAGCTGCGCGACATCGATCTGCTGATCATCGACGACATGCAATTCCTGCAGGGCAAGTCGATCCAGCACGAGTTCTGCCATCTCATCAACACCTTGCTTGACAGTGCCAAACAGGTCGTCGTTGCTGCCGACCGGCCGCCGTCGGAACTTGAATCGCTGGACCCGCGCGTTCGTTCGCGGCTGCAGGGTGGTGTTGCGCTGGAAATGATCTCGCCGGATTATGCGATGCGCCTCGAAATCCTGAAGCGCCGTTTGGCTGCGGCCCAGCAGGAGGATCATTCGCTCGACATTTCCCCGGAAATTCTCGATCACGTGGCACAATCCGTCACCGGCAGCGGCCGCGAACTTGAAGGCGCGTTCAATCAGCTCCTGTTCCGCCAGACCTTCGAGCCCAATCTCTCCGTAGACCGGGTCGATGAGCTGCTGAGCCACTTGATGCGCGGCGGAGAAGCCAAGCGCATTCGCATCGAGGAGATTCAGCGTATCGTCGCGAGGCATTACAACGTTTCCAAGCAGGACCTTCTATCCAACCGCCGCACGCGCACAATCGTCAAACCGCGCCAGATCGCCATGTATCTTGCAAAGACGCTGACACCGCGTTCACTGCCGGAAATCGGCCGTCGCTTCGGTGGCCGCGATCACACGACAGTCCTCCATGCTGTCCGCAAGATCGAGGACATCGTTGGCAAGGACCAGAAACTGTCGCAGGAGCTGGAACTGCTCAAGCGTTTGATCAACGATCAGGCACAATAGGTTTATCAACAGAAAGCCAGCGGTATGGCACGGTGTTGCCAGCCGCAGACTTGCTTTTTGCGGTAAATATCTGCCAATTTGCTTGACCTGGGAAAATTGCGTTTCCCTCGCCAGAAAAGTGCGGCAAACCCGCGGTGCTTTGGCTGGAATTGAAGTCAGCGAGACCGGTTTATCATGCGTGTAACTCTTGAACGTTCCAATCTTCTCAAGTCGCTCAACCATGTGCATCGTGTGGTTGAACGGCGCAATACCATTCCGATCCTGTCGAATGTTCTGCTGAACGCCGATGGCGCCAGCCTTGCGCTGAAGGCGACCGATCTCGACCTTGAAGTTACGGAAGCAACCGCCGCCCAGGTCAACCAGGCTGGCGCCACGACGGTTCCAGCGCATCTGCTTTACGATATCGTGCGCAAATTGCCCGATGGCGCGGAAGTGTTGCTTGCAACCAACGCGGACGGCAATTCGATGGCGGTTACATCGGGCAGGTCGAGTTTCCGCCTGCAGTGCCTACCGCAATCGGACTTTCCCGAGCTGACCGCTGGCACGTTCACCCATACGTTCCGCATGCCGTCGACCGCGCTGAAGGGCCTGATCGACCGCACGCAGTTTGCGATTTCCACCGAAGAAACGCGCTATTACCTCAATGGCATCTATTTGCATGCGATAGAGAGCGATGGCGCGCTGAAGCTGCGGGCGGTCGCGACTGACGGTCACCGGCTTGCCCGTGCCGAGCTTGACGCGCCCTCTGGCGTAGAGGGCATGCCCGGCATCATCATTCCGCGCAAAACCGTCGCCGAATTGCAAAAACTGGTCGATGATCCCGACATTGCAGTGACCGTCGAACTGTCGGAGACCAAGATCCGCTTCACCATTGGTTCGGTTGTTTTGACCTCAAAGCTGATCGATGGGACTTTCCCCGACTACCAGCGGGTTATCCCGTCGGGCAATGACAAGAAGCTGACGATCGACCGGCAAAGCTTTGCTTCCGCCGTCGACCGCGTCTCGACGATCTCCAGCGAGCGCGGCCGCGCCGTCAAGCTTACGATCGCCGATGGCCAGTTGACGCTCACCGTCAACAATCCCGATTCAGGCAGCGCCACCGACGAGCTTGCCGCCGATTACGACTCGGATCCGATCGAAATTGGTTTCAATGCCAAATACCTGCTCGACATCACGGGGCAGCTGACGGGGTCGGAAGCGATCTTCATGCTGGCCGATGCAGGCTCGCCAACGCTGGTGCGTGATACGGGCGATGAAAATGCGCTTTATGTGCTCATGCCAATGCGGGTATAGTACCGCGAAGCATAGATTTGATGGCCGATGATCCAGATACGGACGCGGGCAAGCCGGCACGCGTTTCGATCAGCCGGTTGAAGCTTGCCAACTTCCGCAATTATGAAGGCCTGTCGCTGCGGCTGGCGCCGTCTCACGTGGTGCTGACCGGAGAGAACGGCGCGGGCAAGACCAATCTCCTCGAAGCGGTATCATTCCTTTCGCCTGGCCGCGGTCTGCGGCGCGCAACCTATACTGACGTGACACGCAACAATGCGAGCGACGGTTTTGCCATCCACGCCGCCATCGAGACGGCCGAGGGTACGGTCGATATCGGCACCGGCCTTGCCGGAAACATAGCTGGAGATAATGCCCGCCGAGTCCGCATCAACGGAGTGACTGCAAGCGGGGCCGATGAGCTTCTCGACTATTCGCGGATACTCTGGCTGGTGCCCGCCATGGATGGGTTGTTCACAGGACCGGCCGCTGACCGGCGGCGTTTCCTCGACCGCATGGTTCTTGCCATCGATCCGGCCCATGGCAAACGGGTTCTGGAATATGAAAAGGCAATGCGCAGCCGTAACCGCCTGCTTACCGAAGAGCGTGGCAACGATTCTTGGCTCGATGCGATCGAAATACCGATGGCCGAACTTGGCATCGCAATCGCCGCAGCCCGGGCGGAGCTGATGCGCCTGATCAACGGCATGATCGAACGGCTGCCCGATGATACGCCTTTCCCCAAAGCGGATTGCCTGCTTGAAGGGGAAATGGAACAGCGCGTTGGCATGGAAGCCGCGACCGATGTCGAGGAAGGCTTTCGGCGCGCCCTGCATGATGGCCGTTCGCGCGATCGGGCCGCCGGGCGCACGCTTGATGGGCCGCATCGCTCCGATCTGCTCGTCCGCCATCGCCCGAAGGCCATGCCTGCCGAACACTGTTCGACCGGCGAGCAGAAGGCATTGCTAATCGGCCTCATTCTCTCACACGCCCGCCTCACCGGCGAACTTGCCGGCATGGCGCCGATCCTTCTTCTGGACGAAATCGCCGCGCATCTCGATGAGGGCCGCAGGGCAGCATTATTCGACATTATCGATGAACTGGGCGGCCAGGCCTTCATGACGGGTACCGACAAGGCTCTCTTCGGGAGCCTCGAAGGCCGTGCGCAGTTCTTCGAGGTGGCGCATGGCAACGTAGAGCAACGCTGAGCGGGGATATCGCCTGTTTACACGCGATTGACGCGAAGCAGCGGTGCCAACATTTCAAGTGGATACTTGCCAGTATCACGCCCGAAGCCGGAGCTTTTCTACCAGATTGGCCCGGCGTTCGGAACCGGGCCAATTTTTTCTCGCGCGATAGAACACCCGGTTGCCCCGTGCTACCCTCCAGGGGAGAATCGGGCCCGCTGCGGCCCACCGAGATTAACTTCCAGTCACCCGATGGTGTTGCGTATGCCAGACTTATCCGCGTTTCCAATTGCCAGTCGCTGGCCCGCAAAATATCCGGACCGCCTGCAGCTCTATTCATTCCCGACACCCAATGGCGTTAAAATCTCCATTGCGCTGGAGGAGCTCGAGCTGCCTTATGAGCCCCATACGGTCGACATCGGCAAAAATGAGAGCTGGACACCGGAATTTCTGTCGTTGAACCCGAATGGCAAGATTCCCGCGATCATCGATCCGGACGGACCAGGCGGCAAGCCGCTGGGGCTTTTCGAATCTGGCGCCATCCTGCTTTATCTCGCCGAGAAAACCGGCAGGCTGATGTCACAGGAACCTGCCCGGCGCTACGAGACCATCCAGTGGGTATTCTTCCAGATGGCCGCGATAGGACCGATGTTTGGCCAGGTCGGTTTTTTCCACAAGTTCGCCGGACGCGACTATGAAGACAAGCGCCCGCTCGAGCGCTACAGGGACGAGGCGCAGCGACTGCTCGGCGTGCTCGAAACCCGTCTCGAAGGGCGGGACTGGATCATGGACGAATATGGCATAGCCGACATTTCGATGCTCGGCTGGGTCCGCAACCTCGTCGGCTTCTATGGCGCCCGGGACCTCGTCGCGTTCGACGATCTGAAGCGCGTTCCCGCATGGCTGGAACGTGGCCTTGCCCGACCGGCAGTGCAACGCGGTCTTGATATTCCCAAACGGCCGGGTTGAAGCGGGACCTTTCGCAGTTTTCGTCCAGCCTCAGTCGGCCGAGTGATCATAGTGCATCTCCGGCCGTGGTGAGCCCCTATCACCAGTACGAATGCTCTGCCGTCCATGATATCATCCCTGTGGATTCATGCGTGCACTAGAGTGAGTCCTGACGGATTCCGAAGTGTTTCCAGGGGGAACAAAAATCCCTCACGAACCAGGGAGTGAACTACGATGGCTGCAAAAGAAGTCAAATTCAGTTCTGAAGCCCGTGACCGCATGCTGCAGGGCGTCGACATGCTCGCCAATGCGGTGAAGGTGACGCTTGGGCCCAAAGGGCGCAATGTCGTCATCGACAAGTCGTTCGGCGCACCGCGCATCACCAAGGACGGCGTAACTGTTGCCAAGGAAATCGAACTCGAGGACAAGTTCGAGAATATGGGCGCGCAGATGCTGCGTGAGGTCGCTTCCAAGACGAGCGACGTTGCCGGAGATGGCACCACCACGGCGACAGTGCTCGCCCAGGCGATTGTCCTTGAAGGCGCCAAAGCCGAAGCGGCAGGTATGAATCCGATGGATCTGAAACGCGGAATCGATATCGCGGTTGACGCCATTGTCGAAGAACTGAAACGCAACGCCAGAAGGATTTCAAACAATTCCGAAATTGCCCAGGTTGGCGCTATTTCTGCCAATGGGGACACGGAAATTGGTCAGTACCTCGCCGATGCCATGGGCAAGGTCGGGCACGAGGGCGTCATCACTGTCGAGGAAGCAAAAACAGCGGAAACAGAACTTGAAATCGTCGAGGGCATGCAGTTTGACCGCGGCTATCTCTCTCCTTACTTCGTGACCAATCAGGAGAAGATGCGGATTGAGTTCGACGAACCATATGTCCTCATCCACGAAAAAAAGCTGTCGAACTTGCAGGCGATGCTGCCCATCCTCGAGTCCATTGTCCAGGTTGGCAAGCCGTTGCTGATCATTGCCGAGGACGTTGAAGGCGAAGCTCTTGCAACACTCGTGGTCAACAAATTGCGGGGCGGCCTCAATGTGGCGGCCGTAAAGGCTCCAGGGTTTGGTGATCGCCGCAAGGCCATGCTTGAGGATATCGCGATACTCACCGGTGGAACGGCGATCAGCGAGGATCTCGGCATCAAGCTTGAAAGCGTGACGCTCGATATGCTTGGGCGCACCAAGAAGGTCCTGATCGACAAAGAGACCACGACGATCGTCGGCGGCGCTGGCGCAAGGTCGGAGATCGACGGGCGCATTGCCCAGATTAAGGCGCAGATCGAGGACACGACATCTGATTACGACCGCGAGAAACTGCAGGAGAGACTGGCAAAACTTTCCGGCGGCGTCGCAATTATCAGGGTCGGTGGTTCAACCGAAGTCGAGGTCAGGGAGAGGAAGGATCGGGTTGATGACGCATTGCACGCGACGCGGGCGGCGGTCGAAGAAGGCGTGCTTCCGGGTGGCGGAGTGGCGCTGTTGCGGGCAGCTGCGGTGCTTGACGGCATGCAAGGGGGCAATCCCGATCAGCGCGTCGGGATCGAAATCGTACGGCGCGCCATCGAAGCCCCTATTCGTCAGATCGCCGACAATGCCGGCGCTGAAGGATCGCTTATCGTGGGCAAGTTGCGCGAGACCGGGGATTTCGCCTTCGGCTGGAATGCGCAAACCGGCGAATTTGGCGATTTGTTTGCGATGGGTGTCATCGATCCGGTCAAGGTGGTGCGCAGTGCATTGCAGGGCGCCGCCTCCATCGCCGGCTTGCTGGTAACCACGGAAGCGATGATTGCCGAACGCCCCAAGAAACAGCCTGCGGCCGCAATCCCGCCCAGCGCAGCCATGGATTATTGAGCGCCTTTGCGGCACCGGCGAATTGCCCAAGATTGAATAAATATGCAACCATATGGTTGCATATTTATTCTGAGACGGGCATTATAAGAGCAACAGGGAGTTGCCTTATGTCTGATCGCATCGAAAAAAGTATCGAACTCAGCGCACCCATAGAGCGCGTCTGGCGGGCGCTGACGGATTACACCGAGTTTGGTGAATGGTTTCGCGTAAAGTTGGACGGCCCGTTCAGAACCGGAGAAGTCAGCACCGGCCGCATCGCCTATCCGGGCTATGAACATCTGAAGTGGGAGGCAACCGTAACGGCGATGGACGAGCCACATCTCTTTGCTTTCACGTGGCATCCTTACGCCGTCGAACCCGATGTGGACTACTCGAAGGAGACGCCGACGCTGGTCGAGTTCAAGCTCGAGACCGCTGGTGAAGGCACCAAATTGACTGTTGTCGAATCCGGCTTCAATGGTCTCCCACCGCATCGCATGCCGGAAGCAATGCGCATGAATGAGGGCGGTTGGACCGAGCAGATCAAGAATATAAAAGCCCATGTTGAATGAAGGTGCCGGCCGCGATCCCGCACCGCTTTTTGCTGCCTTGGGTGATCGCACTCGCCTGTCGCTGCTGACAAAGCTCAGTGATGGACCAAGCCGCTCGATTGCTGGTCTGTCGGCGGGCACAGACTTGACGCGGCAAGCTGTCACCAAGCATTTGCGGATTCTTGAAGCGGCAGGACTGGTCATCAGCAGCAGGGTTGGGCGCGAGAGCCAATTTGCCCTGCGACCCGAACCTCTCGAAGAATTGCGCGTCTATCTCGAAAGCATTTCACACCATTGGGACGACGCACTGGCAAGGCTTCGGGTATACCTCGATAGGTAAGCATCTACTTACGCTAACTCAGCACTCCGGTGTAATTGCCCGCTTGGGGTCGCAGGCGTATGATCCTTCCGGGCGGGAGGCGGATCAATTCGCGGCCTGTGGTGCAAACCGGACCGCGCCGGAGGTTTGCCATGATAACCTATGTAGTTTTGATCAATTGGACCGAGATTGGCGTCAAGAACGTGCGCGACTCGCCCGCAAGGCTCGACGCAGCGCGCAAGCTGCTGGGCGAGATGGGCGGTTCCTTCAAGGACATTTATCTTACCATGGGAGAGTATGACATGGTGGTCATTGCCGAGGCTTCCGATGACGCAGTGATGGCACGGTTCGCGCTGAAACTTGCTGTGCAAGGCAATGTCCGCACAAAAACAATGAAGGCATTTCCCGAAGCCGCCTACCGGGAGATCATCGCCTCGCTTGGATAGGCACTCCTTTCTAGATGATGTTGCCGAGATTATAGGTGCTTTGCTTGTTCGCCGATTCGGCAATTTCCGCAGCATGATAGAGTGCCACCAATCCGGCGAGCTCGCCCTTGCGCTCCATCAATGGCGTGATATCGACAGCTTCGGCCGGATAGACCGTGTCAAGGATATCGGAAATTTGCGAAGCGACGAGCGCCTTGAGGGCATCGATCTTTTCAGCACGTGTGGCCATGACGTTCTCCTTGCTAAGGTGCTTTCGGGTAAGTCATGGCCCGGAGAAATGTTCCGGGCGCGAACTATTCGATTTTGATCTCGCCTTCGTCCATACCGTCCCAGTAATGCGCGCGCGTCGCATGAACCTTGATCATCACGACACCCGGCGTGTCGACGCCTTCCTTGAACCAGTCGTCGAGATCCGGCGTCCAGTGTTCCCTGAATGCCTCCTTGTCCCGCACCAGTTCGGCTTCGCCTTCCAGCGAGATCGAGAACGCCTTGGCGCCTTGGAACGTCAGGGCTACCTTGGAATTGCCCTCTATATCACTGGTCATGCGCGACTTGTCCCAAGTGAAGAAATAGGAATCGCCATCATATTCGACATCGCGGTTGTTGCTCATCGGCCGGCCGGCGATAGCGCCATTGTCGGTATGGGTCATCAACATGCAGATGTCGATCTCCCGCATCTTCGCCGCAAGATCGGACAGGTTCATCTCGCTCATGATCATCTCCCTTTGAACGCATCGAAAAGGGAGAACGCAAAGCCGGGGCATTGGTTCAAGAATTGCCAGGGCTCATGCGCCGATTGCGGGACAGTCTCCCGGTCTATCTGGAGGCGACGCGCGGCGATCCGGCGGGCAGGCGCGCCACGACGACGAGCTGGGTGATATCGCCCCGCTTGAAGGCGGCGAGAAAGCGTCGGTAGTCCTTGAACACAAGGCACCCGTTCGAATCGCCGCGCGGCCCGAGCATGTAGGTATGCGCCAGGAGACCGTCCCGACCGAAGATCTTGCTGGGATCGACGGGATTGAGCCTTATCGCCTCGACGCCGTGAAAAAGCGCCTCGCGCATCGTCAGTTTATACGTATGCGGCGGCGTCGCACCGCGCATCTTCTTGTGCACGAAGCGCGGATTGTCGAGCATGGGGCCAAGCCCCGAATGCGCTTCGAGCCGCTCGCCATTGGGCATATAGACCGTCGCTGCCGAGATATCGTAGACGGCGGTACGCCCCCGCGAGGCGAGGAGCGGCGCTGGCCGGTAGCTCGGCGCATTATCCTGGATGGCATTGTCCTGCGGTGCATAGGCGAGCATTGGCGGGGCGGCCCGCTTCAAGGTCTTCGCCGTGGGCAGGACCGCATCGCCCGCTGCGCGCCTTGGCCGCATTCCTGGCAAGGGTACAGCGCTCATGTCATCGGCGGCGGCTGGTTCATCCTCGGCGAGGACGAGACTGAACGGGCCCTGTGGCAGGGTACCGACCGGCGGCGGTGAATCCTCCAAGGCTGCCAGCGCAATGGCAGGCGCCGGAGCGGAAGGCGCGGTCACCGGAGGCGCAGCGTCGAAAGCGCTGTAGGTCTGGATCGAGGCGACCTGCATCGTGTCGAGACCAGACGCGCGCGCGCCGAAGGCATCTTCGGCCAAGGGTCCTGTCCGGACCACATCGAACCGTGCACCGAAGGTCTCGGCTGGCAAAGGATGATGGACTTGCGCCATTATCTTCGCAGTTGGCTGGCTCAGCACGACAATATCGCCGGTAGGCGCTATCACCGCACCTTCCTCCATGGTGCTGGCCTGCCAGGGCGTGTGTTTCACTTCGGGCAGGCGCGGCAATTTCGAGGATTTGTATGTGTCGTCCATAGGTCCGACAAGCGCCACGGAATGGGCCGAAAAGGTCCGTTCCGCGTGATTGAAAGCACCGTTACCCCCGGCATGGGAGCCGAAAGCGCCCTGCATGGTCGCCATGGCAACGAGTGCGCCAACCGAAGCCAAGGCACTTGCGCCCGCGAGCAAGGCTGCGGACAGGAACCGGCGGCCGCGGTAACGACCCTTCTCGCCAGAGAGCTTGCCGCCCCTGGCTGTCTTGACTGCAAACCCCATGATACACGCAACCCACGCTCAAACACCAACGCGTCAGCCCGGCAAAACCACTATTCCCATGGCAAAACTGAGGCCAGGGGGAGCGAAAAAACGCCCACGCCGCCATGCTGACTTTATGGAGGATGAAGAATGATGGTTACCAACCGGTTTATGCGGCTGCGAATATTCGAATGAAAATGCGTCAAGCGAGAATGCCGAAGCAGCGCTATTGGCCGGCGACACCGCTCTTGCTGATTGTCATGAAGGCGCCTGCAGCAATCAAGCCCGGGGGCCTGTTCTGAGCTCATGAGCTTATCGCGAGCTATCCTGCCGGCTTGAGCTCCGAAGCACTTTTCAGAACCCTTCCGCCATCGTCCTGCTCGATCATGTAGGCGGGCTCCTCCGGCGACGCTTTGCGCGTGACCTCGACACCTTTGATCCTGCGGGTCACGGATTTGGTGAACTGCTCGACGACCTTGCCGCTGCCCGTGCCATTGGCCCAGTTCCATTCAACGCGCGCGCCTTTGTGGAAGTGCTTCATCTTGGATCCATGTTCCATGTTCCTTCAAAGGCGAAGCCCAAAGAAAGGTTCCTTTCGTCGCAAGCTAGCAAATCGCCTGACAAGACCTCATTTTGCCGCTGGCTTGCCAATCCATACCCTCATCCATACATTATTCCACGGAGGACGGCCTCCACGCTTCCCAAGCGTTTCCAGACAATCCGGGACGGCCCGATCAAACAGTGAAGGATGGTCGTCATGGCCTGGACAATACTCATTCTGGCGGGTCTCTTTGAAATCGGCTGGGCCATTGGCCTGAAATATACCGATGGGTTCACCAGGCTCACTCCCACTATTCTCACCGCCGGCAGCATGATCATCAGCGTCGTTCTGCTTGGCCTTGCCTTGCGTGAATTGCCTGTCGGCAGCGCCTATGCGGTGTGGACCGGCATTGGCACCGTGGGCACGGCGCTGCTCGGCATGTACATTTTCGGCGAACCCGCGACGGTGGTCCGCCTTGTCTGTATCGGGCTCATCGTTGCCGGCATTGGCGGGCTGAAATTTCTTGCGTGATTGCCCGCCCGGAGGCTTTTGTGAAATTGCTTTCTCTCCAGCATGGGGGCGGGTAAAACAGCGTCATGACCCAACAGCAGATCACGCCCCTCACCTCTTCTGAAATCGAGCGCTATGCCCGCCACATAATCCTCGGCGAAGTGGGCGGGCCCGGCCAGCAGAAGCTGAAGCGAGCCCGCGTGCTTGTCGTCGGCGCCGGCGGGTTGGGCGCGCCAGTGCTGCAATATCTCGCGGCGTCCGGCGTCGGCACGCTCGGCGTGATCGATGATGATCGCGTTTCGCTGTCAAATCTGCAACGGCAGATCATCCATTCGACCGAGCTCGTCGGCTCGCCCAAGGTGGAGAGCGCGGCGCGCGCCATTGCCGCCATCAACCCGCACGTGACGGTCGAGGCGCATGAGATGCGTCTTGCGCCGGACAATGCGGCCGATCTCGTCAGCCGCTATCATATCGTCGTCGATGGCTCCGATAATTTCGATACGCGCTACATGCTGGCCGATGTTTGCCTCGAGCAGAAGCGCCCGCTGGTATCGGCGGCGCTCGGACGGTTCGACGGATCGGTAACGACCCTCATGCCCTACGCTGTAAACGCGGCGGGCGAGCCGAACCCGTCCTATCGCGATCTTTTCCCCACGCCGCCGCCGCCCGGGCTTTTACCGGCCTGCGCCGAGGCTGGGGTGCTCGGCGTCCTGCCCGGCGTGATCGGCACGCTGCAGGCGACCGAGGTGATCAAGCTCATCACCGGCATCGGCGAGCCGCTGGTCGGCCGTCTTCTGCTTTATGATGCGCTGAGTTCGAGGTTTGAGACCATCAAGTATAGAGCCCGCAGGCCCTGACGAATGGCGCTCGCGCTTTCCCCTGAACAACGGGAAATTGCCAATGGCGCGCGCGGAGAAGGCGCGGCCATGGCGATGCGTATTGTTGCCGCTACCGCACGTCTGATGGGCGCGCCATCGCTCATTCCCATCGCCTCGGCTCACATTGACGGCGCGCTCTACCACGGCGACAGTGGCACGCTTTTTGCGGAAAAACTGGTGGCAGGCGGCGGCAAGGTTGCAGTCCGGGCCACACTGAATGTCGGCGCGCTTGACCTTACCGGCTGTTCGAAAAACCGGCTTCCGGCCCATGAGCGCGCCATGGCTCGGCGCATGATGGAAGCCTATCGCGCCCTTGGCTGCGAGCCGAGCTGGACCTGTGCGCCCTATCAGGCGGGCCACCGTCCGGCGCCCGGCACGGATGTTGCCTGGGGCGAATCCAATGCCGTGGTATTCTGCAATTCCGTACTCGGCGCGCGCACGAACCGCTATGGCGATTTTCTCGATATCGCCTGCGCCATCTCGGGTTTCGCCCCCTATTACGGCCTTCACCGGCCGGAAAACCGTCGCGCGACGCTGGTCTTCGACGTGTCTGGATTGCGTCCGGCATTCCTGTCGTCGGAAGTCGCATGGCCTATTCTTGGCAGCCTTTATGGACGCGAGATCGGAGATGCGGTGGGCGTGGTCACAGGCATCGCCAGGCATCCTGGCGAGGACGCGCTCAAAGCGTTCGGTGCTGCTTCCGCTTCGGCAGGCGCTGTCGGGTTGTTCCATGTGGCGGGCGTGACACCGGAAGCGCCGGACCTTGCGACGGCCCTGCACAACCAGTCGCCACAAGCTGTGATCAAAGTCACGGCCGAAATGATCGCGGACTCGCGCCGCCGCCTTTCCACGGCACCTGACATGGAGCGTATCGACGCCGTCGCCATCGGCAGCCCGCATCTATCTGTGGCCGAATTCGACCGGCTGGAAAGTTTGATCGGCAAGCGTAAGCTCAAGGTTGCGCTATATGCCTGCACGGGCCGACACGCACTCGTAGCGCTTGAAGCAGACGGGCGGCGGGCGGCGCTGGAAGCGGCAGGCGTCGTCATCGTCGCCGATACCTGCGTCGTGGTCACACCCATCCTGCCGGATATCGAAGGCGCAGTACTGATGACAAATTCCGGCAAATTTGCCCACTATGCGCCCGGCAATACCGGCTATGGCGTCATCTATGGCTCCATGTCCGAATGCGTCGAAAGTGCGGTGCTCGGTCGCCCCGTGTTCGAGGTTGCAGCATGATGGCGGAAGTCCTCGTTTCAGGGCAGCCCGCAAAAGCGCCAGCCCTTGTGCTTACCGCCCCCATCAGCTTCTGGGGAGGCGTCGATCCCAGGACCGGGTTGATAGCGGACGTGCGCCACCCGCAGCATGGCGTTTCGATCAGTGGCAAGGTGCTGTGCCTGCCTGGCACGATCGGTTCATCCTCGGCTTCAGCCGTGCTTTTGGAACTGGTCAGCGCGGGTCTCGCACCCGCCGCGCTCATCCTGCATGAACCCGACGCGATCCTGTTGCTCGGCCTCATCGTTGCGCAGGAGATGGGCTACCAGACGCCGATGGCATTGCGGCTGGACCGCGCGAAATTTGCGGGTTTTGCCGGTAAAAATCTAACAATTGGTAGCGATGGTTCAATTACCCGGGGCTAGGTGCTTCGAGACCATTTGAGAATTCAGCCTGACGAGTCCAGCTGGTGTATTTTTCGAGAACCGGAGCGCAGCGGACTTATTCGTCCGTGAGCACCGGAAGCGCAGAAAACCGCATCAGATGGCCGTCAGGGTGGATTGTCACCGGTCTCGTGGATTGTCAGCGGTCTCGGGGCAGGACCCGGTCGGGCGGGCGATGCCCATCGATAAACGTGCGAATATTGATGATCACCTTTTCGCCCATGTCGATGCGCCCTTCCAGCGTCGCCGAACCCATATGCGGCAGGATCACCACCTTTCCCTGCTTGGCGAGCTTGCGCAGCTTGGAATTGACGGCGGGCTCGTGCTCGAAAACGTCGAGCGCGGCGCCGGAAAGCTTGCCCTGTTCCAGCCGCTCCACGAGTGCGTGTTCGTCGATGATCTGGCCGCGTGCCGTGTTGACGACGAAGGCGGTCGGCTGCATCAAGGCGATCCGCCGGGCCGAGAGCAGGTGGAAAGTCGCGGGCGTCGAGGGACAATTGACCGAAATGATGTCCATGCGGGCCAGCATCTGGTCGAGGCTTTCCCAATAGGTCGCCTCCAGTTCTTCCTCAGTCTTCGGACTCACCGGCTTGCGATTGTGATAGTGGATCGACAATCCGAATGCTTTCGCCCGCCGGGCAACCGCCGTGCCGATCCGGCCCATGCCGACAATGCCGAGGCGCTTGCCCCAGATGCGGCGGCCCAGCATCCAGGTCGGACCCCAGCCCTCCCATTTGCCGTCGTCGAGAAGGATCGACGCACCTTCGACCAGGCGGCGCGGCACAGCCAGCATCAGCGCCATCGTCATGTCTGCCGTGTCTTCGGTCAGCACATTGGGGGTGTTGGTGACGGTAATTCCACGTTTGGCGGCAGCAACGACGTCGATATTGTCGGTGCCATTGCCAAAATTGGCGATGAGCTTGAGATTGGGGCCGGCAGCGGCGATGATCTCTTCGTCGATGTGATCGGTGATGGTCGGCACGAGAACATTGGCGTTGGTGACTGCCTGGATCAGTTCCGCCCGGGTCAGCCGGCGGTCATCGACATTCAGCCGGGCCTCGAAGAGCTCGCGCATGCGCGTCTCGATTGAATCCGGCAATTTGCGGGTAATGACGACCAGAGGCTTTTTGTTCACCAATATTCCCCTCCATATAGCGGCCTTATTGAGACCTCTTTAACCAAGTCATTGCAAACTGCAATCGGTCTTGTGCGGCGCCTCCATCTGTCTATCAAGGCGGCGTACAGAAGACAAAGAAAAATAGGGATCGTTCTCCATTCAGCCGCAATTTGGCTGTTGCAGGTTCGGAACGACGAAGGACTGACTAGTTGAATATTCGCAATTCTCGCCTTTTCATCGTTGCACTTGCGATCGTACTGGCATCGCCGCTGGGCATCCCGGCGCTGGGCCGCGCCAATGCCGCGGCCCAGGTCGGGCCAAGCGGTCTGCCGCTGCCGCGTTTCGTCAGCCTGAAGCCGGGCCGCGTCAATCTGCGGGTCGGCCCAGGCCGCGACTACGCGGTGACGTGGCTGTTCCTGAAATCGGGCCTGCCGGTCGAAATCGTGCAGGAATATGACAACTGGCGGCGAATACGCGACTCGGAAGGGACAGAAGGCTGGGTTTACCAGTCGCTGCTTTCAGGCAAGCGCACGGCTATGACGGCCCCCTGGCAGCGCGACAAGAACGGGGCAATGCTCAATGTCTATCGCAGCCCCGATGATACGGCGAGTGTCGTCGCCAAGGTCCAGCCCGGCGTTTTGGGAAGCCTGAAGACCTGCAATGGAAGCTATTGCCGCGTCGTCTTCAGCGGCGCCAGCGGGTGGATTCGGCAGTCGGATATCTGGGGCGCTTATCCGGACGAGAAGTTCGATAACTGATCGTCAAATTCCCCCAGGCTTGTAGACCGCTGCATCCCCACGCGGCTGAATAACAACTCACGGGATTTGCCGTAGTCTTCGCCGCGGCGAAGATCTGGCTGTGCACTCTTTCAGGAGTTTTTACGTGACGCTCGCCGCCTCCATCCAACTCGCGCTTTCAACCGTCATTTTTTTGCTTGCCGCAACCTGCGCGAAATACTGGGCGCTCGCTCCAGGCACCTTGAAGCTTGTGCTGACGATTGTCTTGTATTCGGCCGGCAATCTGATCATGTTGCGGCTCGTTCGCGAGGTCGGAATGTCTTCGGCCTTCAGCCTTTCAGCCGTCATCCAGCTCATCGCGGTCAACGTGATTGCGCTGGTCTATTTCGGCGAGAAGCTGACGATCACCCAGTCCTTCGGAATGGCATTGGCCATCCTTGCCGTTATTCTTATTACCTTCGGCTCGGCCTCCGAATAGCCCCTAGCGGGCGAATCGACCTCCCCGCTGACAAGTTCTCCGTCCTGCCATGCTATGACCACAACCTGTTGCTTCAACTGCACGGGTTGCATAACGGCACAGACGATTCGAAGAAGGGGCACACCCGAAGGAGAACGTAATGGCTACGATGCATGCTATCGTCAGGCGTGCCCGCCGCATGATTGACGAGTCCCGCCTGAGTACGACGGCACGGTCGGTTCGGCGCGATAGGCTCACCTATCTCTCCCCGCGCAAGTTGAGGCGGCTCGAAGCCGCACTGGATGAAATCAAGAGGCGGCAGGTGGCGGGTGACGTCGCCGAGTTCGGCGTTGCACTGGGCGGAAGCGCGATTGTCCTCGCCACGACCGCAACGAGCCAGGGGCGATGCTTCCATGGTTTCGACGTCTTCAGCATGATCCCTCCCCCGACTTCGGAAAAGGACGACGTGAAATCGAAGGACCGCTATCAGAAAATCGCGAGTGGAAAATCGTCGGGCCTTGGCGGCGACGAATATTACGGGTATCGCGACAATCTTTACGACGATGTCTGCCGCTCGTTTGCGAAATATGGCCTCAATATCGACAATTCCACCGTTGGTTTGCACAAAGGCCTGTTCGAAAACACGGTGCCAAAGGCCAAGATGGAACAGGTAGCGTTCGCCCACATCGATTGCGACTGGTACGATCCGGTCATGTACTGCCTCAACAAGGTCGCTGACAGGCTTAGCCCGAATGGCGTTGTGCTGATCGACGACTATCATGACTATGGCGGATGCCGCACCGCAACCGACGAATTCCTGCGCATGCGCCATGATTTCACCTTTGAAGATGGGGAAAACGTCATACTTCGCCGGACGGGCACCACCGCCTGACCTTCCTTTTCCAGCCGGACAGCATATTGCGCCGCACAAACTTTTGTTGCAACGCGTCAAATTTCACTTATGCTGCCCCGGCAGGAGATTTCCGAGACTGGGAGTTTGACCAGCCTATGAGCGCCGTCACCACATCAAATTCATTTCGCCCCGATATCGAGGGGCTACGTGCCCTGGCAGTGTCTGGAGTGGTCGCCTTCCATTTCGGTCTTACCCAACTTCCTGGCGGCTTCGTCGGCGTGGATATCTTCTTCGTCATATCCGGCTACCTCATCACCAGGCATCTGCAACAGGAAATAGCCAGGCACGGCACGGTCAATCTCTGGACGTTCTATGCCCGCCGTGCCCGACGTCTGCTTCCTGCATCACTTTTTGTCATTCTGGTCACGCTGGTCGCCGGGTATTTCATATTGGCGCCCTCCGAACAGCAGCTCTATTCGAAGGGAGCGCTGTTTGCCTCGACATACATCATCAACCTGTGGCTGATCCGCTGGTCGCTCGACTATTTCGCTGTCGATGCTTCCAATAATCCATTCATTCACTTCTGGTCGCTATCGGTCGAGGAACAGTTCTATCTGGCTTGGCCCGCACTTCTCCTGCTGTTTGCGCGAATGCGCCCCGGAAAGCACGGCGTCCTCTTGCTGATGATCGGCGTTGCCGTGATATCTTTTGCCCTCTGCGCATGGCTGACAACCGTTTCGCAACCCTGGGCGTTTTATTTTTCGCCCCTCCGGGCATGGGAATTTGCCTTGGGCGGCCTTGCGTCAATGGCGGTTCTGAACAACTGGTCCCGGCGCTTTTCCTATTCGCCTGCCATGGGCTGGCTCGGACTGGTCATGATCATTGCAGCCTATCTGAGCGTATCGGAGGAATCTGCTTTTCCCGGGTTCATAGCGCTGATACCTGCAGCAGGGACCGTCATGGTGCTCCTCAGCGGCGTACACGAAAGCCTTCTCGGACCGAGGCGCATTCTTGCGCTTGCGCCGATGCAGCTGACCGGTAAACTATCCTATTCGCTCTACCTGTGGCACTGGCCCGTCATCGTTTATGGAACCATGCTGATCCCGGACCTTACGCTCATACATCGCGTGCTGCTTCTGGTGCTGACATTCGCCCTGTCGCTCTTCAGCTACCATTTTGTCGAGAACCCCATACGGCAGAACAAGTGGCTGGTCGCAGGAACGCGCCGCTCTCTCGTCTTTGCAGGACTGCTCACAGTGACCGGCGTCACGGTCGCCTATGCGAGTGCCACATTGGCCAAACACAACCTTACGCCACAGCAGCAGGCGATCCTGGAAACCGCTGAACGCCCGTCTGCGGTCCGCGCCAAGGATAAGAGTTGCGTGCTCGATCTTGAAACGGTGAAGCCGAAACCTTGCGTGTTCGGCGCGCAGTCTTCAAGCGAAACAGTCGTGCTGTTCGGCGATTCCCATGCGGATCATTGGTCGACACCTCTCGTCGACATAGCGGAGAAGGACAATCTGCGTCTGGTTACCTACCTCAAATCGTCATGCCGGGCGACGCGAATCACGACAAGGGATTCGAAGCTGCGGCGGGAATATACCGAATGCAACGACTGGAGGGAGCTTGCACTCAAGGAGATCCTCGCGATGAAGCCGCGCACGGTCATCATCTCGCAACTCGCTATAAGCAATCTACCCAATGAAATCGGCGATCCGTCGGAGTTTGCGGCGCGGAAACAGCAATGGGCCCAAGGATTGAAATCGACAGTCGAAACGCTTGGCAATGCCGGGATCAATGTGGTCTTCATCAGGGACGTTCCCACACACACATCCTATCTCGACAAATGCGTTGCACGGGCGCTCTGGCAGAAAAGAGACCCGTCGGTCTGTGATACGCCGCGGGCGGCTGCCGCCGATGACAATGATGCTCGAATCGAAGAAGGAATCATCTCAGGCATCAAGAACGCCCGCTATGTGGACATGACCAATTTCTTCTGTAGCGACACGCGTTGTCACGCCATGATCGACGGCAAACTGACCTTCCGCGATCGTCACCACATCGCAACCCCCTATGCCGAGTCGCTCGCTGCGCCTCTCGAGCGCGCAATCTTCAAGCAGTCGATTGCCGGCGGCGTGAAGGTCCAACCGATCAGTGACAAAAACCCCGAGAAGCGTGCGGCTTTCCAGCTGCAATAGTCTGCACTGTCCGGCAAAACCTCCGTGACCACCTCGCGGTTACGCATGCCATCTCGCCGCACCCTAGAGCAAGTTTTGTCTATTCGGGGCCAGTTCTGTTTCGCGGATGGCGAGACAATCCACGCGGAAGGTGGCCAGGCCGATGTTTACCCTCCGGCAGAACGGCTCTGAATAAACAAAATTTGCTCTAGCGGCGAGATTGCATTCGGGGGTGTTTATTAGCTATAAGCCTTTGTTTTAAAGCACCATATTTGGAAACTTGCTTAGACGGGTAAATCCAGTCGCCAAGAGCGGAGAACCACCCTTGAAGAGTCTTCTTGGCTTCTTGCGATCCGACAGACCTGTCCCGCGGGTCGCAAGGCGCCGTCTATCGATCGATATCGCGCAGTCAGCCGTCTACGTCATCGGCGACGTCCATGGCTGCTACGACCAGTTGCTGACGCTGGAAGGCATGATCGCCGAGGATGCGGCCGCGCTGCCCGGAGCAAAGCTCATCATCATGCTGGGCGACTATATCGACAGGGGGCCGTCTTCGGCTCAGGTCATCGATCATCTGATTCATCGCCCGCCCGCCGGATTCCAGCGCATCTGCCTGACCGGCAATCATGACATGGCCATGCTCGACTACCTCGAAAAGCGACTGTCCCTTTCGGAATGGTGGTACATGGGCGCAAACCCGACACTGCTGTCGTATGGGATCGACCTGGAACGTTTGAGAATGGTCCACAACTCGCAGCAGATGCTTGACGACACGATCCGCTCGTCAATTCCGCAGCGGCACAGGCAATTTCTCCGTTCGCTGCCAATCCTGGCCGATGCGGGAAATTTCCTGTTTGTCCACGCCGGAATAAGGCCTTCGGTTCCGCTCAAGCAACAGAGCGATGAGGATCTCGTGTCCATCCGCAGCGAGTTCTACGACAACGCCCATCTGCTCCGGCAATGGGTCGTCCATGGTCATACGCCCATCGAAAACCCCCGCCAGGAGGGACGCCGGTTCAATATCGACACCGGCGCGTTTCACACGGGAAAGTTGAGCGCGCTACGCCTCTGGAACAAGAAGGGCCGGGTGCTGAGCACCTAGGACGTTTCAGCTCAAGGGACGCTAGGCCTTGGGCGGCGCCTTTGGCGAATGGTCGATATAGTAGTTCGAATACCGTTCCATGAAGTGCTCCGAGCTGCCATAGGAGCTGTATTTCGCCAATCGCTTCATATCGACCTTGTTAAGGACCAGTCCGAGGACCTTTGGCGCGATCTCTGTTTCCGATTGCAGTATGGATTTGACCAGTGCGCGCGGCGTAACGCCCCACTCAGCCACCATCACAAAGCCGTCGGCCAGCGGCGCAAAGGCTTTTGCATCGACGACCGGCCCCAGGGGCGGGAGATCGATGACGATATAGTCGAAAACGTTGCGTGCCTCGTCCAGGAGTTTCTTCATGCCCGGACTGGAGAGTATCTCGCTCGTGTGGCGCAGGTTGCGGTGCAGAACTGTCGGGATGATCGCAAGCTTGGTCTTGTTCTCGACCTTGACCGAATTTTGCCATGGCTGATCGTCCATGATGGCCTTCACAAGCCCTCGCTGCGTCGAAAGCGACAGGGCGCGTGACAGGCCGGGATTGCGCAGATCGCCATCGATCAGCAGCGTCTTGGAGCCCTTGGCGGCAAGAAGTCCGGCGAAGTTGGCAGCGATCGTGGTTTTGCCTTCGTCCGGCAAGACGGAGACGACGCCGATTACCTTGCTCTGCTTGCCCTGCAGCACGACGTCGGCCGCTATGTTGACGTTGCGCAATGTCTCGGCAAACAGCGACGAGGGGTTATCGACAGCCAAGCGGATGATGTTTGTCCGGGCGGGCGAAGCCTGGCCCTCCAGGGGGACGGGCGCCTTCCTGGCTTCTGAAATGCCCTCGAGTGTCGGCACATAGCCGAGGAACTTGACGCCGAGAAGTGACCGGACATCTTCACCGACACGGAAGAAGCGCTCGCGATACTCACGCCAGGCGCCAAGGCCTGCACCGGCAAACAGACCGAGCAGCAGGGAGGCTGCAAGGGCCAGTTTCTTCTTCGGGCTCGATGGGTCTGTCGGCGTCGAGGCAACGGAAATCACCCGCGCCTTGGCGATCGGGAACGACTGTTGCTGCGAAGCCTCCTGATAACGGCCAAGGTAGGTCTGGTAGAGATTGCTCAGGGCCTGCGCGTTCTGCTCGAGATCCCTCAGATGGACCAGAGCTTCGTTGGCGCTGGATGTTTTCCCCGTGGCGTTGTTCAGGCCTTCACGCAAGGATGTTTCTCGCGACTGCGCCGCCTCGTACTGGTTGCGGTAGCTTTCCGTTATCTGCTTCAGTTCCTGGAATATCTGACGCGCAACATCTTGTTCCTCCGTGCGCAGACTGACCGCCTGCGGATGATCCTGCCCAAAGCGGCTGACGATCTCCTGCTCACGTTTGGTGATCGTCAGGTAGCGAGCCCTCAGGGTTCCTATCACCGACGTCCCGTTCTGGTCCGACACGACGGCCGCATTATTGACGGCGCCCTCGGGGCCCGAAGCCAATATTGATTGATACTGATTATAGAGCGCTCGGGCGCGTGCGGTGTCGGCCTGCGCCAAGATCAACTGGCTGTTGATGTCCGACAGCTGCTGTTCGGAGACCAGCGCGCCCTTTGCTGCGGTAAGACCATTGGCAGCCCGGTAGCGCTCGACTTCGAGTGCCGCGGCCTGGGAACTTTCCTTCAGTTCATTCAAGCGGCCCTGAAGCCACACGGTCGCCCTTTGCGTCGCATCGAAATTCGCGTCGAGCTGATCGGAAAGGTAAACGTCGGCATAGGCCTTGGCGATTCTTCCCGCAAGTTCCGCGTCGTTGGATGTGAAGGCCAGGTCAATGACGAAACTGCGTCCCTGCCGCTGCACATCGAGACCCGATTGCAGCAACGCCGAGGCATAGTCGCGCTTGAGGTCAGCTGCCGACTCGCCGGTGCTCGCCGGTTTACTGCTGGAAAAAAGCCCGACAATGCCGCGCATCGTCGATATGACCTTCGAAAGGATCGACCGCGGCGGGTTCATGAATATGTCGTCTTCTTCGAGCTTTTCCCTGGCCACTACCTTGTCGGCTAGCTCGGAGGATTTCAGAATGGCGATCTGGCTGAGGATTGTCGTGTCGGTCTGCATGTTGGCAGGAGCCGGGGAAACTTCGTCAGCGAATTTACCAAGATTGTCGTCGAGCAAAATGCTTGTCGCGGCCGTGTAACTTGGTGTGGCGACAATGATATAGACCAGGCCCAGGAGGAGACCCACGCTCGCAGTCAGGATAACCGTTCTCGCCTGCCGCCGGGCAATGGCCATCAAGCGCTCGATGTCGATGAAATTATCTGCGTTTTCCGCCCCTTCGGGGTTTGCCGCCAGTCTCACATTTAGAAGCCGATTACCCTGATGCATTTTACCGCCAGTCTTTTTCTACTCAGTACGATTATTATGTCGTAAACTCACCATGTGGTCGAAATAGTACCGGGCCTTCAATCAACCCGGTCTCTGCAATGCCGGCAATAACCGCCTTAGCCTTATTGCGATAGGCATCGAAAGATGGCGCAGGGCTACAGGGTCGCTCAGGGCAACTCTGACTATCCCTCCGATCGATCGTCGTTTGATGTGCCCGACGAGCGAGAGGAACGATTTTGCCTGCTCAAGGCTACGTGTCCTTCGAGCCTGCGCCGCTCTGGCCCCGGCGTCGAGTTCGAATTTTCCGGTAAATTTCCTGTCTGCATCTAGCATGGAGACGACGTGGTGCAGTTCAAGAACACGCGAGATCGAGCCCGACCTTACGTGATAGGCGTAGCCCACCGAGGGCTCTACGACGCACTTCCCGCCGCTAGCCAGGATCGATGCGAGAAATATATAGTCCTCGCCGATACGAAGCGTTTCGTCATACTGCAAAGAATTCTCCTCGATGAACCGGCGCTCAAAGATCGGCTTCATGTAGCCATAGTTGAATGTAGACTCGAAAACGAGGTTGGACGCTATGAAGTCCGCAAGTGTGATCTCCCCGATTTTCGCGAGATGATCCGCGGGAAACATCGTTTCGCCCCTCGTCTTGCCATCCGCGATCACCTCGATATTGTCCACGGCAGCATTCGCCCCGGCCTTTTCGGCGCGGGCTATCATCGAGGCAAGGCGATCCGGAAACACCGCGTCATCCGAATCGAGCACTGCGATCCACCGGCCCTTCGCATGGGCAAGAGCGGCGTTGCGTGCGCCGCCGGGCCCGCTGTTGCGCTCCAGCGTCACGACAGTCACGCGATCGTCGGCAATCGATGCAGCGACAGCGGCGGTGCTGTCGGTCGACCTGTCGTCGGCCACGATTACCTCGACACCGACCTCGCGCTGGGCAAGCGCGCTTTCGATGGCGCGCAAGATCGTGCCTTCGGCGTTGTAGGCGGCAATGATGAACGTGACATCAGGCTGCACGGGATTTATCGCTCCTCGCCGGTATCATCGCGTCCTGGCCCAGACCATATTGCTCGATTTCCCTGACACCCATCAGCCCGCTGACAGCGCCCGCATGCATGATGCCGCGCAGGAACCATCGGTTGCGGCGGGTTGCGGAAAAGGCGGTCAACAGCGCGACAACCATACAGAACTTCGCCTTGGCGCCTGCAAGCAAGAGCTGGGTACCGCGCTTGACACCTGCGGTTCTGCTCCTGAGCATGCGCCCATGGGTCTGGCCCATGCGGAAGCGCCGCTTGCAAAGCCAGTTGAAGTTTGCACGGCCGGGCGTGACCGGTTCAAACACCCAGGCGTCCGCTGCGAACGAGATCTTGCCGCCTGCCTCGTGCAACTCGCTGAAATACTGCGTGTCTTCGCCGCCCGTTTTTCCGAGCGCCAGGCTGAACCGGCGGCTGCCCAAGGCCGCCGACGAACGTCGCAACAGCACGTTGCACGTATATCCGGTCAGGATTTCATCTCGCACCCAGACGGGAAATGTCGAGTGGAAATCCCCTGTGCTCATCCATTGCGGCGCATCGCTCGCATAAGTTGCCTGAACGGGTCCGAGTACGGCATCGGCATTCGTGTCGCGCGCCTTGGTCAGCAATTGTGCCAGCCATTCTTCCGAGGCGGTCTCATCGTCATCGATGAACGCCACGTAGTCGCCTGTGCTTGCATCGAGGCAGGCATTGCGGGCAAGCGATATATTCGCTGACGGACTGTGAATATACCGCACTTCAAACGGCAGTTCAGGCGCAAGGAGCGCAACCCGTGCTTTGGCGCTGGGTTCGATATCATTGTCGGCGACGATGACCCGGACGCGGCAATTCTCCGGTAGCCTCAGCTTCGCGAGCGAAAGCAGCGTCGCCTTCAGTTCCTCCCGGCGATAGGTACAGACGCAAATGTCGACCCGGATTTCGCCCGCGCTGTTTTGGTGATCATCCAAGCCGGTCATGAGCGCGTATCCCCTCGCCTGCGCGAATCGAACAATTGCAGCCAGAATCCCGTCGACCAGGCAAAATGCATGATCATTGCCGATATCGACGCCAGTGGACCGTAAGGATTGCGTTCGCCCACCGCCAGCCATATTCCGTAGCCCAGGCAGATCGTCACCCACAGGATGGCGGGTACCGCCGCCCACCAGTTTAGTGCAGCAAGAAACACGCCGGCAACAAGGGGAAGGACCATCAGCGGAAGCGCCTGACGAACCTTCGGTATCATGCGGTGCTTCAGGAGATTTTTTGCCCTGCCCCGGCCATATCCGAGATATTGCCTGAACAGCGCCAACGCCGATGAGCGCGGATAATAGACCATGAAGGTCTTGTCGGTCATCCATATGCGCGCACCGATCGCCTTCAGCCGGCAATCGAGTTCGGCATCTTCATTATGGGTGAAATTTTCGTCGTAGCCGCCGACTTGCCGGAATACGGAAATCCGCATCAGCGCGTGATGCCCGTGATCGGTCCAGTGGCCCTTTGCGCCAAGACGATGCCTGGCGCCGCCATTGCCCAGCTTGGAATTCTGCGCGAGGGCTGTCGCTTTCTGGAACGTACCAAACCCTTCGGTCGCCATGCCGACGACGACGGAATCTGCACCGGTCGCTTCGACTTCCTGCAGCAGTTTTTCGCAATAATCGTCCGGATACTTTCCGTGCGCGTCGATGCGGATGAGATAATCACAGCCGTCGCCATAGGTCGCCACCGCCAGGTTGATCGCGGCGCTCTGGATTCGCTTATCGTTATGCAGAAGGATAATGCGCGGATCGCCTTGCATCTTCTGCGTCACGATCTGCTGCGTGCCGTCGCTGCTCCCGCCGTCCACCACGATGATCTTGAGGTCGAAGCGCCGGGCTTCGCCGCCAAGCTTGTCAAGGAGCGCACCGATATGTTCGGCCTCGTTCAGGCAGGGCACGATTACAATGCATCGGCCGGAAAATTGCGGCTCATTGGCGCCTGGCATTGTAGTTGCGTCTCCTGTTTCCGTGTTGCCCTGCCGCAAGCGCGGTCAGGCTGCGACCTGAAGTATGGTGCCTTGCCCGTAAGACTGCGTCAGCCGTCCCAGACGTTCCACCAGCGCCCGACAATTGTTCTGGTCGAACACCCAGGTTTCCCGTTCCTGCGCTTTGACCTTTTCCCGCGCGCTCTCGTAGCGCTCGGCATCGATTGTATCGAAAAGGCCCGCAAGAGCCTTGACGCTCGGTTCCGCGATAGAATAACCGATGTCCCGAGCCCGCAGGAACAACGACGTTTCAGTGTCCTGCATGGCTATCGGCACAGAACCATACCGGCATCCCTCATAGAGCCGGTTCGGCAGAAGCCAGCTGGAATTCTGTCCCGCCTCGTAGAAATCGATGGCCCATGAAAAATGCACCTCGTCATAGATCTTCTGCAAATCTTCCGGATTTGCGTAAGCGCCATGAAATTGCATGAAGGGTTCATCGGCGACGAAGCGATCAAAATCGTCGAACTCCGTATAGGCCGGCCGCCCTCGCAGGACGATCTCGACCCGGCCTTCCATCTTGCGCGAGAAGGCAGACAACAGTTCCAGAGAGCGACGGCAACGAAGGGCTCCGAACCAGCCGATCTTCCAGGGTTCGCCGGCAGCCGGGCTGGAGCCGGTTGCCCGCATTTCCGGCTCCACGAGTTCAAGCACCTTGTTCTCCACGAGCTCCACCGGCAGGTTCATCTGGCCGAAGGGAGCAAAATATTGTCTGACGAATGCAGGCGATGAGGTGATCAGGAGCTGCGCGTTGCTGCCGAGCGTCCGCTCGACGAACCGGAAAGCCTTGCCAGTCAGGTCGCGCCGCAAAAGCAGTCGATGGATATCGAGGCATTCATAAACGATCGGCACATTGGTGGCGAACAGCGCTTTAGCCCGATTGGCAAGCGCAAGCATTTCCAGATTGCGGCCGATGATCACGTCGGGCCGCACAACGCCCTTGAGGCTTGAGCCGAGAGTTAGCGCCGCACGGGCAACAGCGGCGAGACGCTGCGCGAACCTGCCATCGCTTGTTTTACCGAGATCAACCGGAACGACGCCCGCAATCTGTTCTACCGGCGCGCTGCTTCGCGTGAAGCCGGCGAGCGTCACGGTCGCGCCGCCGGCTTGCATCATGATCACCCGGCGCCGCACCGCGGGGTCGGAAAGATCATGCACCAGGTACAGGACATGCAGCATGAAACTATCCCGCAATCGATCTGCACAGGCAGCCTAGTATGGTATTTTTTGCAGTGCAACATTCTCGCTTGCGTGCATCGATATCCATATCGACAATTCCTGCATTATTACCTGAAATCAGGCATGGGTTTGGTGTCATTGCAAAATATCACTTCAACGAACAGGCAACGGATTCTGGAAACTGGCACGGTTCGCCCGGCGCGGTGAATGCGATTCGGCTATACTCGGCCTTTACGGGCGCTTCCGGCATGCTGAAGGCGCCCAGCCAGGATTTCATCTTGTCGCTGGCCCACAGGCTCAAGTATATTTTCTGCGGGTGGGTCGGAAGCGCCGCCGGGTCCGTGACCTCATGCACCAGCTTGCCGTTGACGAAGTAACGCAGGCGATCCTTCTCCCAAACGAACGCGTAATCGTTGAACCCGCTATCTGCTCCTCCGGGCACTTCGACCATCTTCTCGTTGCCGCCCTTGCCGTTGACATATGTATTCAACTGGACCCTGGATGGGTCTTTGCCGAGAAACTCGAAGTCGATTTCATCCCAGGGTTGTTTCTGTGCCGGGCCAATATAGGTGAAGAAACTGGTATTGAAGCCTGAACCCGCGGCGGCCTTGATGCGAGCCTCATAGGTGCCATAGCTGAAGCGCGCCTTCGACTGGATTTCTCCGCACGCGTAGTCGCGATCCTTAGTCTTCTGAGGTGCAAAGCCGAGCGTCAGGGTCTTGTCTTTCACGCTGACCTGTCCCGCCGACCATGTGCAGTTCTGGTGGGCGCCGTTGGACCAGCCATCAGAAACGTACCAGCGCTTCTTGTCCAGGCTGGTGAAATCTTCAACGAAAGACTTGCCGGTATCCTCGGCATGGGCGAGCGAAAATCCGAGCGGGCCAAGTGCAATGACGAGGCTTGAAAGCGCTACCAGGCGTGAAATCGTGGCGACCATCGATCTTCCTTTCTTTATGGAGAAAAGGCACATCAGCAAGAAGCCGAAGTCAGGTTTAATCCGAATTATGCAGAGTTCTTTGCTGCACTGCATCATAACACAACGCGATGCGGCCCCTGTCAACCGCGTATAAAATCGAAAGAAGAACTCCCTTTTTTGTTTTTAATCAATATGTTGGCTCTTGGCGGCCTCATCGGTCACGACGGCCATGCCTTTTTAAGGTCGCATTCGCCCGCTGCCTCATAACTCCTCAATCGGATTTTCGATCCATCTGACCGATGCCATTGATGTTTTCAAAATTGGTGATGGCCTCGTCCATTTCCCGCATGAACGTCACCTGCTTTTCGAGGAATTCGATGCGCTTTGAAAACCTCGCGAGCGACTGCGTAAGATCCTCGACCTGCGCCGAGGCCTTTTCCGTCTCGCCCTCGTTCTCCATGTTTTCGAACGTGAAGGCGGCGGTGGCCGAAGCATCGTCATATCGGCGGCGAAAGCCGTCGCGCTCGCGCTCCGTCTCAAGGACGACGTCCCTGATTGCCCGCTTGATACTCTGGAAACGCGTGGCGTCCGACAGACGATCTCTCTCGGGATTTCTTGTCCGGAAGCCGAAAAGCGCCATCTCTCACCTCATTTCCACACGATCATTCAAACCACGACGGTCTTCAAACCGTTACGCAATGGTTTGTTGCGGTTGCAATCCTGTCAAGTCACCAAACGCATGGGCATTGATTCGACAGCCCGGACAGGGTGCCGCAGCTTCAGCTTTTTTAGTTTTACAATCCTTGCTTGTGTTGCAAGTTCTCGGCGCTCGGACAACAAAAGGAAATCTGTTCCAGAGAAAAACACATTGCTCTCCTACGGACACTGACACGATGAGAATTGCAAAATCCCTGCTGGTCCAGCCAGGCATCAATTTCTGGTACGGTACATTTGCCGTTGCCCTGTCTGTGTTCGTCTTCGCCTATTCCACGATCTTCGGGTTTCTGTCCATTCTGGTTTTCTATGGCCTGTGGTTGCCTCTCATCATGGTGGACTACCGGAAGGTGATCGGCAATTACGCACGTTTCTACTGGGTCTTGCCGTTTGCCATTTTCGCCTGCATGTCTTTCGTGTGGTCGGCGGCCCCGCCTGTCACCCTTCGCGCCGGCGTCCAATATGTAACGACGATCATCTGCGCGCTCATCGCGTCGCGCATCATTGATGCGCGAACCTTTGCTGGCGGCGTCACTGCGGGTGTGGCGCTGGTGCTGCTCTACTCGCTCCTGTTCGGCGAGTTCCACTACGATGCGCTCGACGGCTCCTATAGTTTCGTGGGTGCATTCTCCTCCAAGAACCAGCTGGGTTTTTTCGCATCACTCGGCGTCTATTTCGCATTTGCAAGCTTCTTTGTCCTGCAAACGGGCATCATATGGCGTTGCATCGCACTCCTGTGCGGCCTTCTGTCTGCCTATTGCCTGCTTGCCTCGAGTTCCGCGACCTCCGTCATCGCGACCATCGCGATCCTGGCGGGTACGATCACCATAGCCGTCGTGCTCAAATTCTCGCCGAAGCACCGCCGTTCCTTCTTTATAGTCGGCGTCGGTGTGGCATTGCTGCTGGTGGCAGTCGCTATCAACGCCGGCGCCATTGATCTCATTCTCGGCGCCTTCGGCAAGAATTCGACGCTTACCGGGCGGACTTACCTGTGGCAGGAGGGGTTCAGGGCCTCGCAGCAGGCACCACTCATGGGCATCGGTTATCAGGCTTACTGGGTGCAGGGATTTTCCGAGGCGGAACGGCTTTGGGACGAATTCTACATCACGGCACGCACCGGGTTCCACTTTCACAACACCTATATCGAGGTGCTCGTTGAACTCGGCTATATCGGCGTTGTGATGATTGCCCTGCTTATCGGCGGTGTGGTGGTGGGCTTCCTGCGACGGCTGCTGGTTGAGGAATATACGCCTCAGGGGCACCTCATGTTCGGCATCGCGCTTCTGCTGCTGATTCGCTCGTTCTTCGAGATCGACTTCATCCAGCCCTACACGATCGGGTCGTTTCTGCTGTATTATTCGGCCGGACTGCTGGCGATCCCGCAGCGAGCGACCGTGCGAATCATGAACACAGCCCGTTTAGAGGCGTAACAATTTCGTGATCGCACCTGTCTAATTCCAATGGGCTACGGTTCCCGCGACCGATCCTCACGCTCGCGAAGCTGCTTCTTTGTGCATCGGCTTCCCTATTGCAGCGCAACAAAGCGCCACATCCCCGGGTTGTGAGGAGTTGCATTTTTTGACTGTATTTCTGGCTCTGGGTGGCGCTGGAAGGCCGTGAAAGCGGCCTGATTGGCGGCCAGCGATGCTATATCGGCTAACTCCCGGAAGATCTACCCATGGGATATAGTAGTCGACGAAGTTTCAACTGAATAACCAGAGCATACTACAGTGGAAAAGGTCAAAAATTGGGCAAACTGTGGGCAATTTATAGCCATCACCAAGTATTTCACTGGCTGTAATTTTTTGTGTTGCGATGCACCATATTTTTGATGCAACTTTAGTATTAGCCTCGTTTCAGATATCGCTAGACCCTCTTTTTGATATCGTCGCATCAGCCATTCAGTACGGACCGGAGTTGTGCCATGAGCGATTCAGTCAAATCGACCGAACTTAGCTTTCCCCATATCGATACAGACTTTGACCCCGCTTTAGGAGGGATCCTGAAGCGCGGGTTCGACATTTTCGGCGCGTTGGCGGCACTCATCGCCCTCAGCCCGCTCTTCCTGCTCATCGCACTGCTCGTTCGCTTGTCCAGCGGCGGGTCGGTCTTTTACGGCCATCGCCGGATAGGCCGTGGCGGCACGGTTTTCCAATGCCTCAAGTTCCGCACCATGGTTGAGGACGGAGACGCTGTGCTGGCCAGCTATTTTGCGGCAAACCCCGACGCAAGGGCCGAATGGGAAGCCACGCGCAAGCTCAAGGACGATCCCCGTGTCACGCGTGTCGGCGCTGTGCTCAGGAAGTTGAGCCTCGATGAGCTGCCGCAGATCATCAATATCCTCCAGGGCCACATGAGCCTCGTCGGCCCGCGCCCTGTCGTAAGGGATGAACTGGAGAATTACGGCAACTCCGCCATATTCTATCTCAGGTCACGTCCCGGCCTGACCGGCCTGTGGCAGATCAGCGGACGCAACGACATATCCTACGACAGCCGCGTGGCGTTCGACCGGCAATATGTCGAGAACTGGTCGCTGAAGCTCGATCTGCACATCATCATCAAGACCGTACCCGCCGTCTGCATGGCCAGGGGCAGCTACTGATATCTCCATGAATCGCCTCAACACGTGTTTGTGGCGGTCGGTTCGGTGCCCTTGACGGGGCACAAAAGCGTTTTAGTGCGCGGATCCCCACGTGATCCGCTGTCTTGTACAGGAATCACCCTATGAATTTGACTGTTTTCGGAATTGGCTATGTCGGTCTCGTCCAGGCCGCCGTACTGGCCGAGGTCGGGCACGATGTGCTTTGCGTCGATATCGATGCGGGTCGGGTAGACCGCCTCAACCAGGGTCTGATTCCGATCTACGAACCAGGGCTTGAGAGTCTTGTTCGCGAAAATCATGCAGCGGGCCGGTTGAAGTTCACCACCGACACCGCGGCCGCGGTTAAACATGGGCAGATTCTCATGAGCGCTGTCGGTACCCCGCCGACCGAGGATGGATCGGCCGATCTGCAATACGTGCTGGCCGTCTCCCAATCGATCGGGCGCGAAATGGACGAGCCCAAGATCATCGTCAGCAAGTCGACAGTGCCGGTCGGCACCTGCGACAAGATCAGAACCCGCATTGCCGATGTGCTCAGGCAGCGCGGACGCGAAGACCTCGAGTTCGACGTTGTTTCCAATCCGGAGTTCCTCAAGGAAGGTTCGGCCGTCGTCGACTGCATGAAACCCGACCGCATCATCGTCGGTACCAATAGCGAGGCAACCGAAGCCCTGATGCGCGAACTATACGCGCCGTTCAGCCGCAACCGTGAAAAGATGATCGTCATGGATGTGCGCAGCGCCGAATTCACCAAATACGCGGCCAACTGCCTGCTCGCGACCAAGATCAGTTTCATGAACGAAATGTCCGGATTGGCGGAGCGGCTTGGCGCCGACATCGAGGAAGTTCGTAAGGGCATCGGCAGCGACCCGCGCATCGGCTATGACTTCATCTATCCGGGAATAGGTTATGGAGGCTCGTGTTTCCCGAAGGATATCCGCGCGATGATCCAGACCGCGGAAAGCATCAGTTTCGACGCCAAGATGTTGAAGGCCGTGGACGAGCGCAACAATGCGCAGAAGTCGATCCTGTTCGACAAGGTTCACCGCTATTTCAAGGGCGATCTGAAGGGCAAGGTCTTTGCCCTTTGGGGTCTGGCGTTCAAACCGAATACCGACGACATGCGCGAGGCGCCTTCCCGTACGCTGATGGAGGCGCTCTGGAAGGCCGGAGCCAGCGTGCAAGCCTTCGATCCGGAGGCCATGCAGGAATGCCAGAGCATCTATGGCCAGCGCGACGATCTGCTTCTTTGCGGAACGAAGGAGGCGGCCCTGCGCGCAGCCGACGCGCTGCTGATCGTGACAGAATGGAAGAGCTTCCGGGCACCATCTTTCGATCTGATGAGGGATGCCTTGACGACACCAGTCATTTTCGACGGACGGAACCTTTATGATCCGAAAGTCATTGCCCGCCACGGTCTGGAATATCACAGTATTGGCAGGCAGGCGGCGTAGAGTCATACTCCGGTGAAACCGGATAACAAGGAGCCACGCGATGAATGTTCTTTTTGCGGGCGGTAACGGATACTATCCTCAGTTCAGCGGCGGCGTTCAATCCAGCACGCACCATCTGGTGGAGCAATTGCGCAGCCAAGGCCATGAAGCTGCCGTGTTGGCTGCCTTGTTCGGTCAGGGAATGTTCGGGCTGAAAGCGCGCGCCAAGATGAAAATCATGGGCCAACGCGCGGCCGTTGACAATTTTCCAGGATATCCGGTCGTCAGGGCGTGGTTTCCGTGGGAGGCAGCCGCCTTCGCAGTGGACCGCCTCAAGCCGGATGTCGCCGTGGTACAGTGCCACAAATCCGTGCCCATCGGCAAAGCCCTGGAAGCCGAGGGCGTACCCCTCGTCATCTATCTCAGGAACGTGGAATTCCACGAACTCGCCGGCGACCTGCGCGAGTTGAAGACGGCTCTCTATATCGCGAATTCGGATTTCACCGCCAGAACCTACAAGGAAAAGTTCGGCATCGATTCTACCGTGATCCCACCGACGATCGATCCGGTATTGTACGGTACACCGACGAGCGGCGAATATGTGACATTCATCAACCCCTATAAGGAAAAGGGGTTCGAACTCGCCGTTCGCATTGCCGGTCAATGTCCCGATATTCCGTTCCTGTTCGTTGAAAGCTGGAAACTTGCCGACGATCATCGCGCCAGCATCGAAGAGACCATCGCGCCCTATAAGAATATCCGGCTCGAGAACCGCACCAGCGACATGAAAACCGTCTATGGCCGCACCAAGATCCTGCTCGCACCGAGCAAATGGGAAGAAGCATGGGGGCGCGTCGCCTCCGAGGCCCATTGCAGCGGAATCCCGGTCGTCGGATCGCGCCGAGGCGGGTTGCCCGAGGCGATTGGCGCGGGTGGTCTCATTCTGGACTACGACGCTCCCCTGGATGAATGGGTCGGTGCAATCCGCAAGCTTTGGAGTGACAAGGGCGAATATGATCGGCTGTCGGCCGCCGCCAGGAAGTTTTCTGAACGGCCGCAGATGGACCCGAAGATCCAGTTCTCAACCTTCCTCGGCGTGCTTGGCGAGGCAGCCGGGCATAATGCCAGACAGGTAGCGTGATACTGCTCGGTGTTTCCTGAAGAATACATTGAAAGAATACCCAATAATGAGAGTTGGTTTCGTCGTGGACACGTTTCCCTCATTGTCCGAAACGTTCATTCTGGATCAGGTAAACGGTTTTGTGGAGCGGGGCTTCGAAGTTTGCGTCATCTGCAACCGGAATGCACTTAATGAGAATGTCGGGAGTGCAACCAGCTCGCAGGCGCTTTCCGGCATCGCGGTCCAGTGGTGGGGCAGTCTCGCGGTGTTTCGGCCTTTGCTGCGGAAGCTGCCGGCGATACTTTGGGACAAGGTTTCGACTGCCTTCGATATCCTCTTTGCAAGGAAGCTCCGGAATTTCGATGTCATCATCGCGCATTTCGGCAACAATGGATTGCGCGTTGCCCGTGTGTTGAAGCGGAGGCACCTCGCCGCTCCTCTCGTTACCATCTTTCATGGCCGAGACGTCGGCCGTCCCATGCAGGACAATTCCCTGTGGCAGTATGACGTGCTCTTCAAGCAGGGAGCGCTGCAACTGACGGTAAATGACTATTTCAGGACCGCTCTCGTGAAGGCTGGTGCATCGGCGGAAAAAGTCGTGGTGCATCACATGGGCGTACGGCTCGCGGAGATCGAATATTCCTGGCGCTCCTGGCAGCACGGCACCCTGGAGTTCATTTCCGTGTGCCGTTTGACCGAGAAGAAGGGCATCGAGTTTGCCTTGCGGGCTCTCGGAGAGCTTGCGGCTTCGTCCCCCCGCCTCGACTGGTCCTACACGATCATAGGCGGCGGCGAATTGCAGGATGCGCTGAAGCAATTGGCAAAGGATCTCGGGATTGCAGACAAGGTGACGTTCCTCGGTCCGCGTCCACACAGCGAGGTCAAGCAGCGCTTGCGCCAGGCCCACGTGTTCATCCTGCCAAGCGTGACAGCCGTTGACGGCGACGTCGAAGGTATTCCTGTTTCGCTTATGGAGGCGATGGCAGCCGGGCTGATTGCAGTCAGCACCTATCACTCCGGCATTCCCGAACTGGTCGAGGATCAGAAGACAGGCATTCTCGTACCGGAGAAAGATCCTCCTTCCCTCGCCGCCAAGCTTTCCTGGATCGCGGAAAATCCCGCCGCATGTGAGCACATCGCCCTGGCAGCACGAAAAAAGGTCGAGTCGGAATTCAACGCCGACGTCTTGAATGGCGAGTTCGCGCAAATGATCGCGCGCCTGGCCAACGAAAAGTCAAAAGCGTGAGCGCCGAGCCGCTCCAGTTTGGCCGGATAGCCCTTCGCGGCGGGCTGTTGACGGTCATAGCGCAGGCCATAAAGATCGGCGTCCAGTTCCTCTCGGTCGTTGTCCTCGCGCGTCTTCTCGTCCCTGAGGATTTCGGTCTCGTCGCCTCCGTCAGCCCGATTGTTGCCTTCGTTGCACTGTTCCAGAATCTCGGTCTGCAGCAGGCGGTGGTCCAGCGCAAGGAAATCACCCAGCGCCAGCTGAACCAGGTATTCTGGATGAGCGCTGCCGCAGGCCTTGTCACCACGATGATCGTCATTGCTCTCGCTCCTGCCGTCGCCGCCTATTACGGCGACGGGCGCATGGTCGGCATCACGATCGGCGCCGGTCTGCCGCTCCTTCTTGGAAGTCTGGCGGCAATGCCGCTCAGCCTGATGAACCGGCACCTCCAGTTCGGCCAGCTTGCGATCAACGACGTAGTCACTGCCATTGCGGGGTTTGGTACGGCAGCCTTTGCCGCCTATGCCGGCATGGGCTATTGGTCGCTGGTACTCGGTCCCGCAGCTTCGGCCGTCGTTGGCTTGCTCGCGGCCTGGCGGGTAGCCCGGTTCAGGCCGGACAAGCCGGTGCTCCGGATCGACCGTGATATCATGTCCTTCGGCGCCAATCTGACAGGTTTCAATCTTGTCAATTTCTTCTCGCGCAACCTCGACAATATCCTGATCGGCAAGTTCTCGGGCGCAATCGAGCTTGGTTATTACGACCGCGCCTACAAGCTTCTCCTGTTTCCGTTGCAGAACATCAACCAGCCGCTGACGCGCCTCATGATCCCGCTCTTGAGCCGCATCCAGGACGACAAGAAGCGTTTTCGCGATATCTACATGCAGACCAACTGGGTGCTTGCGGCAGTCACGGTACCGGCGATCGCTGCGCTGACACTGACCTCGACGCAGGTCGTCGGCATCCTCTTCGGCGAGCGCTGGCTGCCCGTAGCCCCGATCTTCGCCTGGCTCGGCATCGCCGGGCTCATCCAGCCCATATCGAGCACCACGGGCTGGATCTTCATCTGCCAGGACAGAACGAAAACCATGTTCCGTTGGGGCATCTATTCTTCGGTCACGACAGTCGTCTCGTTCGTCGTCGGTCTGCAATGGGGTGCTGTCGGCGTCGCCGCCGCCTATGCGATCAGCGGCTATATCCTGCGCGTTCCGGTCCTTGCCGTGCTGGTGCATCGTATCGGCCCGGTGACCGCCATGGATGTGCTTCTGGTGCAGGGCCTTTTCATTGTTTCAGCGCTCCTTGCCTGGGGCGCGTACTTTTCGCTTCCCCTGTCATTGACCACGGGGGCCGACCTGCGCTCAGTCATCCTGGCACTGGTGCTAAATTATGCGATCGCGCTCGCCCTCATGCTGCTGCTTCCCCGCTCGCGCCAAGCCCTGTTCGGCGCCCTTGCCAAGGTCACCGGCAATATCCGCTGAGGGTGCATCGAGCAGCGGCCGGAGGAGCCCTGTCGCTGACATCGCCGAGGCGTGCTCGTCGAGAACGCCCTGAAGCGCGGTCCTGCGATAGTGGTCCAGATTCTGCGTGAAGCTTTTCAATTTCTCGCCGGCTTCTTCCGCCGTCACGGTATCGATGTCCAAGAGGACGTCCGAGACGCCGGTGCGCTTGGCGACTTCCTTGGTCTTGAACTCGTAGGCGATGGGAAGCACGGGAGTGCCAACGCATAGGGACATGATCATCATGTGCATGCGCGTGGCGACAACGAAGTCAAACCCCTTGACCGCCGCCATCAACTGCTCCGGCGTATGGAAGGCGGCGTCGACGCTGACATGCGCTGCGATCTCGGGATCGAGCCCCGCAACGATCGCCTTGGCCGCCTTGGAATCATCATGGGCATATTCCGGCACGCCCTGGCAGGTTGAAAGGAAGGTTACCTCTTTTCCCTGTTCCCTGACGAGGATGGTGACGATATTGCGGATCGCATCGAGATAGCGGTCCATGCCGTTGCCGCCGCCCTTGACGTAGTTCCAGTGCCGGACAGAAATGGCAACGCGGCCGGTCACGGGTGCCCCGTTCGACGCCAGAATTCCAGCTATCCGGTCTGTATCGGCGAGTGCGAACACGGCATCCGCCACCACGTGACATTTGCCCGAATCTGCCACGAGATCGCTTATATGCTCTTTGGACCGGGCGTCGCGCAGCAGGATCAGAGGGCTGCGGTCGAAAACCGGCTTCAGTTCCCGGCGATTATATTCCTTGTCGAATGGTCCCAGCGATTGCGTGAAGAACACAGGATCCTTGCCGAGGATCGCATCTATGCGGAACTGGTTCAGACGCCTTTCGAGATTGTAGTTTTCGACGAGATATGTGCCGCCCGTCGTGATCACCAGGTCGGCGTCGCGGTAGATCGCGAGCGAACGGCGATCCGTTTCGCTGAACAGCGCCTTTGCGGGTTGCCCGCCCCTGGCGAACTTGCGCAACGCACGCAGCACGATCCTGTTATAGAGCGGCTTGATCGCGTTCTTGAGGACATTTTGATCGTAGTTGTACTTGAAGACGGACTCAGACAGGAGTTTGTGAAATTCGAGATCCGGATATTCGCTCGGAGGATAGAGCCTGGCGGCGACTTCCGGTTGACTGTCGAACACCTGAAACTGCAGATCTTCGCCCCAGACGGTTCGCAATATATGCCTGATGGCAAGCAGGATCGCTGCGTCGCCCGTGTTCAGGCAGACAGTATTCTCGACGATGATTTTCATGAAACTCTATTCCGTTGCGGAGCCTTTGACTGCGACTGTAGCTGGGTCGTCAGCGAACAACCGGCTCTCCGTGAAACCGCCGGCGGGATGGACGCGAGACACCAAAGCCCACCTCCATCATCAGACGCGGCGAACGTTTTGCTACTGTGCCCATATGGAATCCGAATGGGTCCTCGACGAATCCGAGCCCGGCACCCCCCGTCAGTGTCACTGCGTTGCCGGCGCCATAGGCACCAAGAACCTCATCAGCCGGGTGCCCGACGAGAAGCGTCAGTTGGTGCTTGAGAAGCCGCCGCATATGGCTCCCCTCGACATATACATGCGGGCCCGATTCTTCATCTACCGGTGTGAGATAGAAAAAGAATTTCAACATCCGCCAATCGTCGAGATCGAAATGGAACTTGTCCTGCGAAGCGAGGTGCTTGTCCGCCGCAGAGGCCGCCTTGGTCGGAAAGCTCCACCAGATGCGCGTTGTGATCAATTTCGCCTGGCCGCCAAGATAATCGGCGGCGATATCAGCCAGTAGCGGATCGCGTTGCACGGCGACGGCAGCTTCGCACTCGAGAACCCGCTCGAAATAATGTCCGCTCAGAATCGAGCGATTGAACTTCTTCTCGGCCTCGGCGTGTTCTCCGGGTAGAAACTCGAGCCGCCGGTCGAAATTGCCGAAGCACGGGGTTTTGCATGCAAAATCCGCAATTTCCCGATGGATTGCATCCGGGAGAACCAGGCCGGAAAACAAACCCGACTTGCGCAGATTGTCGGCGACGGACGTGGCGTCAATCCCGGAAAACATGCTGGGCGCTGCATTCGCGCTTCGTTTGACAGCGCGGGCGCCAAGCCAATGGGCCTTGCGCGCCGGCATGGTGCGTGCAAGCAGAAACATCGGCAGCCAGGCGGGGTTTTCCTTGATATCCACCCAGTAGGTTGGAAGGCGCGCTGCAATCCGCTGAAGTGAACCGCCAGTTCGCGCAATAGCTTCCAGACTTGGGGTCTGAGACTTGTTCGTCTGCAAGTCAGTCATGTCTGCGTCCTCTGTTCGTCCGGCTGCAAATATTCAGCCGCCCGCGTCCACTCGCAATCCTCCCCGGATGTCTCTGATTTTTGCGGCAAGCTTAGTCCATCGATCCTTTTGGTGCAATGCACCATAAGCATAAAGTATGAGTGCGGGGCTTGCCGGCTCTATCTTGCCGCGTCGGGGAAAAGATAACGCGGAGCGGGCAAATCCCCGGTGGGCACCTCATTCTTTCCAGAAGATCTGGTGAAGCCGTCGAGCTTGTCCCTGAGGACACCCCCTATGATGGGAACGATTGCAGATGGATTGGCCAAGCCATAAAATCCCGCTGAAACAAGCCCCTTTTGTGATTTGAGATCCAGAAACTGGCGGTGGTGATACTTGCCACGCATGTGGCGCTCGTGCTCCAGAACAGCCTGCTTCGATCTTCCCGCCAGAAGCCCGCTTTCCAGCAGTAACCTGTCGGCATCGGCGAGTTGCTTCAAATCTTCGGTCCGGTGCCTGCCGCTCAGCGAATCCGCCCGCACCACGGCGCCATAGCCGCAATTGTTGATGACCTGGAACCGCGCATCGAGTGCCAGCGCGCGCGCGTAGAGATCGTAGTCTTCGCCGAGCCGCAATTTCTCGCTGTAACGCAGATCATGGCGGTCAAGAAACTCCCGCCGCATGACAGGCTTCAGAAACCCGAGTTCTCCCCGCTGCTTGTTGGGCCTCGAAATGTTGCGCTCGACGAATGTCGGCAGATCGAGAAACCATCGTTCCGGCGAAAACCTGCGAATTGAAAGTGTGTCGAGGCTGCTGATCCAACGCTGATCGATGAAAGCGATGTTGTCGGCCGCCAAATCCCAGTCCTGTGTCGCCAGAAGCTCAGAAAAACGCCCCGGGAGAAAGAAGTCGTCGGCATCGAGAATGCTGATCAAAGCTGCGGAGGAGCATGAGATGGCGTGGTTGCGCGCAAAGGAGGGTCCCTTGTTCACCTCGAAACGAATGACGCGCAGGCGCCCGCTCCCGTCATCCGTCTCTTCGGCTGTTTTGGCGGTTCCGTCCGTCGATCCGTCGTCCACGACGATCACTTCCTTGACGTACGCATCGTTCAAGGCGGATGATATGGCGGTTGCGATTGTATCGGCTGCATTTTTCGCAGCGATGATCACGCAGACGCTATTGTCCCAATTATCGGTAATTGCCCCTGCCTCAAGTTGTGCGACCATGCAGCCCTCGATCCGACGCTGCACGACCGAACCCCGCATGCGGGTTGATTTTTCTGCGGGAGATTCCGATTGCGAGGCAATGCTGGATCAACCGCGGTTGGTCAGGGGGAAGATACAATTATTTCGCCTCCCCGCAAGAGGCAGAAAGATACAGGGCTTTTTGCCGGTTAGTGCGTTTCAGTCGGTGTGATGGATTTGAACGGCGGCTGCGTATTTGCAACGCCGGCATCAATCTGCCCGGACTGCTTTCTCTCGGAGGGTTTCGGTTTCTCGCGTGCCACAAGGAATAGGACCGCGACGAAATAACCCACCTGGATGACGACGGCGCAAGCCAGCGTCTGGGCAATCGTAGCCCAAAACGATCCGGTCATCAGGTAAGTAGCGATCCCGAATGCGATGAGAACGCCAAACATTCCAACTAAAAAGTTTGGGAATCTCATATTGCTCAGCTCCTGTTCCTTGTCCGGAGAAAAGCGGAAAGTGGGCTTTTTTTCATTTTTATCCTCCCCTTCACGCACGTTAACAGACGCACATGAATACTCTCTTATGGTTGCCAACCCAATCTTAAGAAACCTGTAGAGGTTATATTAAACGATTTCGGCCGGTTATCGTTCCTGTATAACAATTTTTCTTGTTTGTAACCACCGGTTTCAAGGGAAATTCGGGCTCTCTGGAGTATTGCGCCGGTCGAATACAGGAAACAACGCTTACAAAGAATTGTTTTACGTTCAGATACGGTTCCGAGAACAATCCCGGCCAAAAAAAACACGGGATGCTGCGTGGCATCGGGAAAATCACACAATAGCGTGAACCGATACAATCTGCCCGGCCGCCAAGCGGACTATACAATCATCTATATTTAGCCAAATGAATGGGCTTATTCACACTCGACTTGCGAAGGACCAGCGGTATTGAATTCACGATTGCACGCTTTTTGTCCGAATGCACGTGAGAATTGGCGGCTGAGCGCCAAATAACGGGGTTAGTGGCCCGTTCGCAACGGTTTTGGGACGCACCTTCTGTTGCAGTGCACCATTTTTGTGCTACTCTTCGAGTACTCCGCAGAACTTCCCGTCGCGTTCCGTACCTGGGGCGGGATATGCAGCGGCTGCCATTTACCAGTGACGATGCCTTGTTTTCGACAAGCATTGCGTGAAAATTGGTGCTTTCGGCAGGATAGGTGGTCATTTTCGGGTCGCTTCCTCCGGGGTAGATGCTGCACGCATCCTGCAGGCGAGGCTTGGCCGATCCCCCTGCGGAGAGAAGAACGCCGCCGCCAACCGGATCTCGATTAGATTTTACAGGAGTAATTGCAGGAAATGATCCCGATTTCCCCATCCGATGTTTGTTTTGCCGTGCAGGACAGGTTCGCTCTCGCGTTCCGGGTTCTCGGCGGCTGCTTGCTGCTTCTGGCGCTGATGTATGCGCCCGCCGCCCGCGCCGCGGATTACGAGCTTGGCCCCATGGACAAGGTCACCGTGCGGGTTGTCGAGTGGCAAACCGCGGAAGGCACTTTCCGCGAGTGGCCGACGATCACCGGGGATTACAGGGTAGGACCATCGGGCACGCTGTCCCTGCCCTTTGCCGGGGAAATAGAGGCCGGCGGGAAGACCACTTCGGACATTGCCAAGGAAATAGCCAAGAACCTGAGGCAGAAACTGGGATTGGTCGATCTGCCGGAAGCATCTGTCGAAATCTCCGAGTTTCGCCCGATATTTGTTTCTGGAGATGTACAGACACCCGGGAAATACGCCTTTGAGCCGGAAATGACCGTGCTAAAGGCTGTCAGTCTTGCCGGCGGCATGCCGCGTTCTGCGGGCCAGCGCTTTGAAAGGGACTATTTCAACGCACGAGGCGATTACGACGTCATCGTCGCCCAGCATGACCGCCTTGTGGTGAAGCTTGCAAGGTTGCAGGCCGAACTCGCCAACGCGCAGGAAATCAAGGTTCCCGACGATCTCATTCAGAAATCCGAGGCCAAGCGCCTGATTGCCGATGAAGTCGCCATCATGCAGTCGCGGAAGAGCGCGCTGGACCTTCAATTGAATGGTCTCAATGAGCTGAAGACGCTCTATACGAACGAAATCAGTTCACTTGAGAAGAAAATGGACGTCCAGAACCGCCAGATGGACCTGACGCGCAAGGAACTGAAAAGCATTGGCGGGCTGGCGGATCAGGGCCTCGTCGTGAATTCGCGCGTGATGGGTCTGCAGACGTCGGTTGCCGACATGGAAGGCAAGCTTCTCGATCTTGACACCGCCTCCTTGCGGGCCAAGCAGGAAATCAACAAGTCGACCCAGAATGAGACCGACCTGCAAAACGAGCGCAAGGCCGAACTTGCCAACGAAATCCAGGCGACCCAGGCCGCACTCGACGAGAGCAATCTCAAGCTTCAGATGAACAAGAACCTGATGACGGAAGCCTTGGTCAATGCCCCAGCTGCGGCAGGCCAGACCAACAATTCGGACGTCGCCATGCAGTACAGTATTGTCCGCACCTCCAAAGGCAAAACAGAGGAAGTGTCGGCAGAGGAAGGCACCACACTGCTACCCGGAGACGTGGTCAAGGTAAAAATCGATATGGAACGATCCTAGCTCGTAAGCAGGACAAGCACCGGAACTCAGGCGTCGGGCCGGTTTCGCAGGGTCTCGGCTTCGGCATAGAAGCGCTTTTCCCATTCCTTGTGGTTGCCGAGGCCTTCCTGGATGAACGGCGTGAAAAACGCCAGGTTCATCAGCGCCCAGTTCACGAAACGGGCGGGGTATTTCAGCGGCTTGACGAAGTCGACGAAGAGGACGACGCGTGTCTTGTCCGTATGATTCCACGCTTCGTGCTCGTAGGCGTCATCGAAAATCAGTACCTTGCCCTCTTCCCAATGACAGATCTGGTCCTTGACCCGGATAGCGAGCTTTTCGCCGGGTTCCGGAACGATCAGACCGAGATGCAGGCGCAATACGCCGTTATACGGACCCCGGTGGGCCGGCAAATGCTTGCCCGGCTCGAAGATCGAGAACATGGCCGTCTTCAGATGCGGAATCTTCTGCACCGCTTGCCAGGTCTTCGGGCAAGCTTGAATATTCTGCTTGGACTTGACCCCGAAGCCGATCAGGAAAAACGTCTTCCATTGTCTGTCGGTGGATATCGTCCTCACATCCGTTGAAATGTCCTGGAATGCGGGGAGTTCGTTTTTCCGCAGCAGTACCCGATCGAGTTCAGTGCGAATCTCGGGCCAGGCCTTCTCTATCTCGCGTGTCCACGGGAACGTCGCGTTGTCATAGACAGGGGGATTGCCGAATTTCGCATATTTGAGGTTGAGCTTCTCGGCCCAGGCAACGATCGCCATGAAAAAGCGGGTGGTTCTGCTCGGTCGCGCCATGGGCGCAATACCGTCGGTCCCGAACGTCTGCTCGATTTTTGCAGCCTGCGATTGCGTTGGCTTCGTCAAGGTTTCGTCAGTCATGATCATTCCAGATGGTAGCCGCGAAGAGCGCAAAGGCACGGCACTGCGACATCACGTTATGCCAGATCACCGGCGTGTTTTGAAGCGCCATCCGGTCGCAGCGCCGCGTGACCCCAGGCCAGGGTTCAACGTTTCGGTCGCATCTTCAGATGCTCCATTATGTCTCCGGTAAGTTCTTCCGCCGATTCATATGCGTCGACATCGATAACCCTGCAGCCATGCCCGTTCACGAGTTCGGCGGTCTTGCGATCGAACAACAGCGTTCGTTCGAGGAACCTCGAGATCATGGCGCGATTTTGTTCATTGGCGTTGGCGAAGCCGCTATTCTCGTAGATGCGCGCGCGAAGCGTATCCGCGCTTGCGGTCAGCCAGATCGCCGCAACCTCCTTCTGTTGAGGGCCGCTGGTGATGAATGGCCAGAGCGCCGATCCCTCCAGGACCAGCTTCGGCAGACTGGTGTCGCTCACGGTCGACTTGACGAGTTCGGCAACGATCGGCGACATCTTCCGGTGATGCAGGATTATCGATTCCAGGAGTTCATTGGCCTTGAGGATCAGATAATGGTCGGCGACGTGGGTTGGAACTTTCTTGTTCGACTGACGCCACGGCCGGCCCGGATGCCTTGCCAGGCTATCGGTCGAGACACAGCGCCAGCCCAGCTGTTCCGCAAGTGCGGCTGCAACCGCCGATTTCCCGACATTGGATGAGCCACCGATCAGAAGAACTCTCAGGTTCGGGTCGATCCGTATGCTCAATGGCCTGTTCCTGGATGGGGAGGAGAATCCGATACTGTCTATAGTCGACTATTTACCATAACAAAAATTACGCAAGCGGGAACGAACAAGAATTCCTCGGGTTTGACGCCGACCGGGTCCGGCTGCAGGCTGTCGCCCGGGTAGGACACAGGAGCGGCGGAAGGCATGCTGCAGGACGCGATCATCATCGGGGGCAGTTATGCGGGCCTCTCCGCCGCCTTGCAACTTGCACGGGCTCGTCGCCGGGTGCTGGTGATCGATGCTTCGAGGCCCCGCAACCGGACGGCCGAAACATCGCATGGCTTCCTCGGACGCGATGGAAGGTCGCCCGGCGCGATTGCTCGAGAGGCACGCGAACAATTGATGGCATATCCGTCTGTCGAATGGATCGACGGCCGGGCCATCCTCGCCGAAAAGAGCGCCAACGGCTTTTCCATCACCGACGACAGCGGCGAGACCTATCATGCACGAAGGCTGATCCTTGCAACCGGCGTCGTCGACGAGTTACCCGATGTTCCCGGCATCCCGCCGCGCTGGGGCAGGTCGGTTTTCCACTGTCCCTACTGCCATGGATATGAGCTCGACGGGCGCATCGGTGTTCTCGCCGTCTCGCCAGAATCGATGCACCAGGCGCTCATGCTTCCCGATTGGGGCGACACCACGCTTTTTCTGAACAAGACGTTCGAGCCTGACGAGAGACAAGAGGACCAGCTCCGCCAGCGCGGCGTGACCATCGAGCGCGAACCCGTTCGCGAGATCACAGGCGAACGTGCAGATGTGGTGCTTTGCGACGGTCGCGTCATTGCGCTCGCGGGGCTCTTTACCTTGACCCGTACACGCATGGCGAGCACCCTTGCCGAACAGCTCGGCTGTGCCATCGAAGATGACGCGCTCGGTCCCTATTTGCGCACGGATGCGTCCAAGGAGACGACGGTTCCAGGTGTATTTGCGTGCGGTGACGTGGCGCGATCCTCCGGTTCGGTGGCGCTAGCGGCCGGTGAAGGCGCGCTGGCCGGCGTAGGCGCACACCAGTCATTGGTTTTTGACAATCCCTAGGTCGTGTCGAAAGCACGACGTGTAGCAGCCGCAGGTTTTTCCTGTTATCTGTGCGGCGCCCGCCTGAATCTTGACCACTTCGGCTGTATAAGTCCGGACTCACCTGCCCGCACGGATCTCCAACATGACCAGCATGACAACCATCGTCCCGACAATGACGGCAGCTTTCCTTGGCTCCTTCGTCGAAGTCGTCGAAGCGTTCACCATCATTCTTGCGGTCGGTGTCTCACGCAGCTGGCGGCCGGCTTTCATTGGCACGGGCCTTGCGCTTGCGGTATTGGCCGTCCTGATCCTCACCCTCGGTCCGCTTCTCGGCATGATACCCGTGGAACTGATGCAGTTCATCATCGGCACTCTGTTGATCCTGTTCGGAATGCGCTGGCTGCGCAAGGCCATCTTGCGCGCCGCCGGCATCATCGCGCTGCATGACGAGACTGAAGCCTTCGCCAGGGAAACCGATCAGCTCAAACGTCAGGCGGCCGAGCGCCGTGCCGATTTCATCGCGGGAACCGCCGCATTCAAGGCAGTCCTGCTCGAAGGCATCGAGGTCGTATTCATCGTCATAGCCGTCGGTGCAGGGCGTGGCATGTTGGGTTACGCCGCGCTCGGTGCGGCGCTTGCATGTGTCCTTGTGCTCGTCGTTGGCTTCGTCGTGCACAAGCCGCTCGCACAGGTTCCGGAGAATACGCTCAAATTTGTGGTCGGCCTGCTGCTTACCTCGTTCGGCGTGTTCTGGGTGGGCGAAGGTCTCGGTGCCCACTGGCCCGGTGCCGATCTTTCCCTGATCGCGATCCTCGCGGTTCTCGGGGTCTTCTCCTTCGCCGCCGTTCGCGCATTGCGCAATCATCGCGGTGCAAAACTGGAAGCACTCGCCTGATGAACATTGTCCGCACTGCCATTCGGGAGATTTTCGGCATGTTCATCGATGATGGCGCGCTGGCGCTCTGGTCGATGATCCTGATCTTCCTCGTCGCTGCCGCTGTAGAGTTTGGAGGATTGCCTGGCCTGGCTGGAGGTATCATGCTATTGGCTGGCTGCATTCTCATCCTTGCGGAAAGTACATTCCGCGCGGCAAGGAAAAAGCCCCAGGGGCAACGCCGGAGTGAACTAGATTGACAAGCCTTATATTGTCCCCCCGCCTCTCCAAGGCGGTCCCCTTCCCATGCCCACATGGCGTCCAGCCTTGCCATTGTTCGCCCCTTGCGAGGTCATGTTGAACTTGGTTCCGACGCAGAGATTCGCAGATATTCCGCAGGCAGTTGATCCGAACTCCGGTGCTCCGGTGTATCGGCCTGATATCGATGGCCTCAGGGCAATCGCAATCCTGCCTGTCGTTCTCTATCACGCCGGAATATCCGGCTTTCAGGGCGGGTTCGTCGGTGTAGACGTCTTCTTCGTCATATCCGGCTACCTGATGGCCCTGCGGATCATGGGAGGCATCGACAACGGCGATTTCAGCCTGTTGCGCTTCTACGAAAGCCGCATCCGCCGCATCTTCCCGGCGCTTTTCGCGATGATCGCCGCTTCGACACTGATGGCATGGTTCTTCTTCATGCCCGTGGAGTTCGAGTATTTCGCGCGTAGCGTCAAGGCTGCCGCACTCTTCGTATCGAATGTGCAGCTCAACAGGGAAAGCGGATATTTCGACATAAGCGCGCAATTGAAGCCCCTGTTGCACACATGGTCGCTCGCCATCGAAGAACAGTTCTATATCGTCTTTCCCCTGCTGCTCGTCATCATCAACAGAATTGCCCGCAAGTGCGTGACGCCTGTTCTGATAGCCATTTTTGCAGCCTCGCTTGGGGCAAGCATCTGGGGCGTCTACTACAGGCCGGTCGAGGCGTTCTACCTGTCGCCCTACCGCGTCTGGGAGCTGCTTCTTGGAGCCTTGCTCGCATTGGGCGTCGTGCCACGGCCAAAACAGCAGTTCATCGGCGAGATTCTCGCCTGTGCCGGAATTCTGATGATCGGCTTTGCGGTCCTCTCCTTCAATGACGATACTTCGTTTCCCGGGCTCACCGCACTCGTGCCCTGTGTTGGTGCGGCTCTGATCATCCAGGGGAGAGCCGCACGTGGTCCAGCCGGACGATTGCTCACGTCCGCGCCGCTCGTATTCATAGGCCTTGTTTCGTATTCGCTCTATCTGTGGCACTGGCCGATCATCGTCTTCACGCGCTACCTGAATGGTCACGAGCTTTCTGCGGTTCAGAGCGGCCTGCTTGTGGCGATTTCATTCGTGGTGGCAGTTTTCTCATGGCACTTCATCGAGCGGCCGTTCCGCGGGCATACCAGCCGCATACCGCGCAAACCCGTCTTCGCCGCTGCGACGGCGACTATCGCTGCGTTCGTGGTTTTCGGATATTACGTCATCTCGGAAGTCGGGCTTCCGGGCCGTCTTTCTCCCGATGCCCAGAAAATTTATAGCGCTGCCTATGACGAGAGCCCCTATTCCGGTTCGAAGTGCCTGCAGGACACGAGCGGGCGCGGCCCTTCCCTATCCGATATCGAGAAAGGCAATCTTTGCCGCCTCGGAGTCGCAAGGTCGGGGAACGTGAATTTTCTCGTCTGGGGAGATTCGCACTCGGGTTCGATGGCGCCCGCCATCGATGTGGCGGCAAGACAGGCAGGCGCCAGCGGGATTTTTGCCGGCCGGGCCTCATGTCCGCCGCTGCCGGACGTGGAACTGAAAACCGAGAAGGATACATTGCGCTGCGTCGACTACAATGCCGCCGTGCGGGACCTTATCGTCCGCAAGCGTATACCGCTGGTTTTCATGATTGCATACTGGCCCAAATACGTTCTTCGCTCCGAGCTTCCCAACCAGGGTCTATATTTCGATCCCAAGGTCCGTCCACCGTTGGATGATAGATCCGCCCCGATCGCGGCTGCGCTGGACCAGACGCTCGCGGAGCTGAAACGTCAGGGTACGCAAGTCGTTCTTGTGATGGACGTGCCGGAAATGGGGCATTTCATGCCCGAGGCCCTCGCCAAGGCCACGACACGCGGTACTTCCACTGATATCGCCCCATCCTGGACCTACACGTGGGAAAGACAGGCCGCGTCCCGTGACATGATCACGGAATATGCCGCGAAATACGGTGCGACGACTGTCGATGCACTCCAGGCGATCTGTGCCAACGGCCGCTGCGACAGCATGCGCAACGGCCTGCCCCTTTACAAGGATTCAGACCATATCACGGCCACAACGGCACGAAGCTTGAGCTATCTCTATACGCCCGTGTTCAAGTCACTTGCCGGCGCCCTCGGAATTGCAGTCGATTAGACCTAATCCATGCCGCGCGAACAAGCTCTCGGCATCGCGCAAGGGACGTAGAGATCAATTTATGTCGCGAAGCTGCGCCTCACCATTGTGCAGGAAGCAGGCTTTGTTGAACAGCCGGAGATCGACCAAATTGGGAAGGCGAATGTCCCGCATATCTGGCAGAGGTCTTATAGCTGGATCGAACGACCTGTCGATCTGCGAGATGAAAGCCAGAATAACGCCGCTCTCTCTGGCAAAATCGTTCAGAGCGAGGATCTGGTCCGAGAGGGCTGGCTTGCTCCGCTCCTGGTCGAGTATCTGAAGATAGTCGATGACGGCAACTGTTCCCCGTCCAGCTCCTGACAAGTGGCGAATAATGTAATCGGCGCTGATTTCATTTGAAGTCACGATTTCAAGACTGCTGGTAAGGTGATGGCTCTCATCCAACGAGCCAATGTGCTTCCTTGCCTGCTCCTCGGTAGATTCCAGCGTAAAGAACACCGCCATTCGGTTGTCGCGGGCAGCGTCGAGCAAAAGCTGAAGTCCCATCGTCGTTTTGCCCTGTCCAGGGCGGCCGGCCACCAGCAGCAGGTCGCCGTCATTCAGTCGGGACAGCATGGTATTCGACAAGGTGTCTGCGGTGATCCGGGATGAAAGCAGGCTCCATCTTGCAAATCCCTCCTCACGCGCAATTTGATCGAGTGCCTCGTGCAGAGGAACATTATTCTTGCGGACCAGTAGCTTGGCACGGCGTTTCAACTGGAAGACAGGGGCAGAAAGCTTCATCAGGACCTCCATTGCGAGCGGAAAACGCAATCCCTCCTTATGCGGTGCTCGAACAGATGGTTCGATGATGATTGTCACCCCGTATGTCGGATACTTCCCGAGAGGAGGGAGGAGGCGCGGGTCGAGCCTATGCCTTAGAGGTAACGGGCATCATGATTCGCGACAAGCGCAAATGTCGGCTTGTGGCTCGCGGGATTGGACAACGAGCCTCATGGCGCAACGGCCGATGCGTCGCCGCTCGTGCCTACAAGGGCAAATCCGTCAGGGCGTGGCGAAAATGGTGCTTTTCGAGTACTCAAGGCAGCCTAGGTTGGATACGTGAGCTACGAGCGCAGGAAAGCGCCATGAACAGCCCGCCTTGGCGATTATCCCGTCTGGATCAGCCGCGCTTTTTGCGCAGGCGGATGATTATGTCCACATTGACGATTTCCATGCCTTCGGGAACCGGCGGCAAATTGCCCACCATGGTCGAACCGCTCGGGATGTCGATCACTTCATTGTCGCCTTCAACGAAAAAGTGATGATGGTCGGAAACATTCGTGTCGAAATAGGTTTTTGCGCCTTCAACCGCGAGGATGCGCAGCATCCCGGCCTGCGTGAACTGATGCAGCGTATTGTAGACAGTCGCCAGCGAAACCGGCACGTTTGCGCCGAGCGCTTCCTCGTGCAACTCTTCGGCCGAAAGGTGTCGGTCGCCCTTCGAAAAGATCAGGCTGGCAAGCGCGATACGTTGACGGGTCGGCCTCAATCCTGCAAAGCGCAAGCGCTCCTGCAAGGATACGTCGGCATCGATTTCATAAGAAATATGCATGGCCCGCCTGCCACTCCGTTAACTGATATCAGAAGTCACACCACAGACACAGTGTCCGTCGTGTTACATGATTGATATATGCTGTCTTGCAAAACCGATCAATAGGCTGGTTTTACGCCATTGGTTGCATGGCTGATCTGGTTTCCCGGGTAAGATGGGGCCGAGTTCAGGGTCAGGACGCGATGAAACGGCAAGATTTGTACGGTGAAGGCGAGTGAACCTGGAAGACGCGGAGTACCGGAGGGCCAAAATGTCATTTCAAGCCGCTATGGCATGAATATCAACGCGCCCGAAAGTAGGGTTCCATTTGATGCTGGTTTGCTCTATGCAGCGTTTTCAGGCGGAAATACTCTATGCTAGGGTCCGTCCGCGCCGGAACATACGCAGGCGCAAGCCTTGAAGTTACCGATGGGAGAAAGAATGCCAGAACAGAAGTCAAGCTACGGGTATGACGAGCTTCTAACTTGTGCCCGCGGAGAGATGTTCGGTCAGGGCAATGCCCAATTGCCAGCACCACCTATGCTGATGTTCGACCGGATCACCGAGATTTCTGAAACAGGCGGCGAAAATGGCAAGGGCTATATCCGTGCCGAATTCGATATCAAGCCTGACCTGTGGTTCTTCGCATGTCATTTCATTGGCGATCCTGTCATGCCCGGCTGCCTGGGCCTTGACGCCATGTGGCAGCTGACCGGCTTCTATCTCGGCTGGCTGGGCGAACCGGGCAAGGGCCGTGCCCTTTCCACAGGCGAAGTCAAGTTCACCGGCATGGTCACACCGAAAAACAAGCTCGTAGAATATGGCATCGATTTCAAGCGCGTCATGCGCGGCCGTCTGGTGCTTGGTATTGCCGACGGCTGGTTAAAGGTCGATGGCGAGACTATCTATAAAGCAACTGACCTGCGGGTTGGCCTGTTCAAGGAAAGCGCTGCCTGAGCTTTGGCCAGCGCAAGCCTTTAAGGAGATCGCGATGCGGCGAGTGGTTGTGACGGGCATGGGTATCGTGTCCTCTATCGGCAACAATGTAGCGGAGGTCCTGGAATCGCTGCGAACGGCGAAATCCGGTATTGTCTTCGCCGAAGAATATGCTGCGCACGGTTTTCGCAGCCAGGTGAAGGGTGCTCCTACGCTCGATCCCGCCACGCTTGTCGACCGGCGCGCTATGCGCTTCCATGGCGGCGGCACCGCCTGGAATCACGTCGCCATGGATCAGGCCATCGCAGATGCCGGGCTTGATGCAGACCTCGTATCCAACGACCGGACCGGCATCATCATGGGGTCGGGCGGCTCATCCACCCGCACCATCGTCGAGGCCGCGGAAAAGACCATCGAGTCCGGTTCGAGCAAGAAGGTGGGCCCCTTTGCCGTGCCGAAGGCCATGTCTTCGACGGCGTCGGCGACACTCGCCACTTGGTTCAAGATCAAGGGTGTCAATTATTCGATCTCCTCGGCCTGCGCGACTTCGAACCATTGCGTCGGCAATGCCTATGAAATGATCCAATACGGCAAGCAGGACATGATGTTTGCAGGTGGCTGCGAGGATCTGGACTGGACATTGTCCGTGCTCTTCGACGGGATGGGCGCCATGTCGTCCAAGTTCAACGACCGCCCTTCGGTAGCCTCGCGCGCCTATGACAAGAATCGCGACGGTTTCGTCATCTCCGGCGGCGCCGGTGTCCTCGTTCTCGAAGAGCTCGAACATGCCAAGGCGCGTGGCGCCAGGATTTATGGCGAACTCGTCGGCTATGGCGTGACATCCGACGGTGCCGATATGGTCGCTCCCAGCGGCGAAGGCGCTGCGCGTTGCATGCGCATGGCCATTGCCAACGTCAAAGGACCCATCGACTACATCAACCCGCACGCAACCTCGACGCCGGTCGGCGACCTCAAGGAAATCGAGGCAATTCGGGAAGTGTTCGGGTCCGGCAACCAGTGCCCGCCGATTTCGGCGACAAAATCACTGACGGGGCATTCCCAAGGCGCGACGGGCGTGCACGAGTCGATCTACTCGCTCCTGATGATGAACAATGACTTCATCGCGGAAAGTGCCAATATCGAAGAACTCGATCCCGCGTTCGAAGACATGCCCATTACGCGCCGGCGCATAGATAACATCAAACTGAATACGGTTCTGACCAATTCTTTCGGATTTGGCGGCACGAACGCTTCGCTGGTCTTCCAGCGTTACGAGGGGTAAAGAATGGCAGATTTAATGAAGGGCAAACGCGGTCTCATCATGGGGGTCGCGAACAGCCATTCCATTGCCTGGGGAATAGCCAAGGAACTGGCGGATAATGGCTCCGAGCTTGCCTTCACCTATCAGGGAGAAGCGTTCGGCAAGCGTGTCGCACCCCTGGCGGAACAGCTCGGATCGAAATTGCTCTTGCCTTGCGATGTGGAAGACATCGCTACCGTCGACGCGGTCTTCGAAGCGCTGGAAAAGGAATGGGGCACAATCGATTTCGTCGTGCACGCTATCGGCTTCTCCGACAAGTCGCAGCTGAAGGGCCGCTACGCCGATGTGACCACGCGGGATAATTTCAGCCGCACCATGGTCATCTCCGCCTACTCCTTCACCGAGGTCGCCCAACGCGCTTCAAGGCTGATGACCGGTGGCGGCTCCATTCTGACGCTTACCTATGGCGGCTCCACGCGTGTCATGCCCAACTATAACGTCATGGGTGTCGCCAAGGCCGCCCTCGAAGCAATGGTCCGCTACCTTGCCGCCGATTACGGTCCGGAGGGGATTCGCGTCAATGCAATTTCTGCGGGTCCTGTGCGCACATTGGCCGGCGCCGGCATCGGTGATGCCCGTGCCATGTTCTCCTACCAGAAGCGCAATGCCCCTCTTCGTCGAACCGTCGATATCGAAGATGTCGGCCGGTCGGCGCTCTATCTCCTGTCGAATCTTTCAAGCGGCGTAACCGGAGAGATCCACTACGTGGATTCGGGTTACAACATCGTGTCGATGCCGACCCTCGAAGAGCTGAAAAAATCTGACGACGGCAAAGAGTGATTTTTGCGCTGACCCGATACGGATTTGAAACGGGTTTGGCACGCCTTTTTCGAGAGTTCATGCAAGATTCTGCGATAGTTGCGTGAGAAGGGCCTAATTCAACGCCAGATTCTCTACCGCCAGTAGCATTTTAGTTGTGGTGGGTAGAACTACTTCTTGGCTTCGATGATTTTGTAGCCAGCGTTGTCCTCGAGCGGCAGCACCGATTTGAACAGCGACTTCAATCCCGCCTCGTAGGGCATCTGCCGGTTTGCGACGAGAAGCAGCTTGCCACCCGGTTTGAGCCTTTTGGCCGCTGCCGCTATGAAACCCTGGCCCATAGTCGGATCGGCGCTGCGCCCGGCGTGGAACGGCGGGTTCATGACGATCGTGTCGTAAATCTCTGTAATCGCTTCGCTATTCACATCGTGCCAATGAAACGTCACAGGAATTTCACCCGCGATGACGTTCAATTTGGCGGCTTCCAGCGCTTCGAAATCGGCTTCGTAAAGCGCAAGTGATTTCAGCTTCTCCGTATGGTTCAGCACTTCGCTCGCGATATAACCCCAGCCCGCACCAAAGTCAGCCACATGGCCACTGATCCGGCCCTCGAAATGTTTGACCAGCAATGCCGATCCCTTGTCGATCGCCGAATGCGAAAACATCCCCGGGCGTGTCGTGAAGCGTTCGCCCAGCATAGTCGGCTTTGCAACAAGCTTTTGTATTTGCTCACTATTCACCGTCTCCGGCCGCGTGAACCAGAAGGCAACGGCATGGTGTTTCGACAGCCTCGCGGCGACTGGAGCCATGCGGGTTACCGTCTTGTAAAAGCTGTCGACGCCGAGCTTCTTGTCGCCCGAAACAACGATCTGACCGCCGGGTCTGACGTGACCGAGCGCTTGCGCCAGCCAGTCTTCGTTGCGGCCTCTATGCTTGCCGAGTAAGATCAACGCGCCATCAAACTGCTCATCGCCAACTAGTCTCGGCACCGCATCGAAACCTGCTCTCTGCAACGCCAAATAATCTGGCTTGAATGGTTGCAGGCACATAAGGCTCGACTTCCACACATCTGCAACACTTCGCTCTGCCTCAGCGCCGAGAAATAACCATTTGGCATGGTTGTCCGGGAAAGGCAGTATTTCATCCTCAAAAGGCAAGAAGAGCGTTTGCAGAGCGCCGTTGGCCATAGTTTCGTCCATCAATAGAGTATGCATCATGAAAAAAGCGCGCCACGAGGGCGCGCTTTCACTATAACCCGTTCAGAAGATTACTCAGCGTCTTCCTGAGTCTTCTTTTCCTGGGCGATTTCCTTGCCTGTTTCCTGATCGACGACTTTCATCGACAGGCGAACCTTGCCGCGTTCATCGAAGCCCATGAGCTTGACCCAGACCTTCTGGCCTTCCTTGACCACGTCCGAAGTCTTGGCAACACGATCCGAAGCAAGCTGCGATATATGAACCAGGCCGTCGCGAGGACCAAAGAAGTTTACGAATGCGCCGAAGTCGGCGGTCTTTACGACCGTGCCTTCATAGATCTCGCCTACTTCAGGTTCTGCAACAATCGAGTGAATCCACTTGCGTGCAGCTTCGATCTCCTTGGCCGATGACGACGCAATCTTAACTGTACCATCGTCTTCGATGTTGATCTTCGCGCCTGTCTTTTCGACTATTTCGCGAATGACCTTGCCGCCGGAACCAATAACGTCACGGATCTTGTCAGTGGGTATGTTCATGACTTCGATACGCGGAGCAAACTCGCCAAGCTCGGAGCGGCCTTCGGTAATGGCCTTGGCCATTTCGCCGAGGATATGCAAACGGCCATCCTTCGCCTGTCCCAGTGCGACCTTCATGATTTCTTCGGTGATACCGTCGATCTTGATGTCCATCTGCAAGGCAGTAATACCGTTTTCCGAACCGGCAACCTTGAAGTCCATGTCGCCGAGATGATCTTCATCGCCAAGAATATCGGAAAGTACAGCGAATTTCTCACCTTCGAGGATCAGGCCCATGGCAATACCGGCAACCGGACGTAGTAGCGGGACGCCAGCATCCATGAGCGCCAGCGATGTGCCGCAAACTGTTGCCATCGAGGACGAACCGTTTGACTCGGTTATCTCGGAAACCGTGCGGAGCGTGTAGGGAAACTGCTCCTTGGCTGGCAGAACCGGGTGGATAGCGCGCCATGCAAGCTTGCCGTGTCCAATTTCGCGACGACCGGGCGAACCCATGCGACCCGTTTCACCGACCGAATAGGGCGGGAAATTGTAGTGCAGCATGAAGGTCTCTTTGTACATGCCGGTCAGGGAGTCCACATACTGCTCGTCTTCGCCGGTACCAAGCGTGGCGACAACGATAGCCTGCGTTTCACCGCGGGTGAACAGCGCCGAACCATGGGTGCGCGGCAGGAGCCCAACTTCCGAAACGATCGGGCGAACGGTCTTCAAGTCGCGCCCATCGATGCGGCTGCCCGTATCGAGAATGTTCCAGCGAACGATTTTTGCCTGCACCGACTTGAATACAGTTGCGATCTCTTCAGCAGAAAACTCAGGTTCTTCAACGCCTTCGGGGAAGAAATGCGCCTTGACCTTGGCCTTGGCGGCATCAACCGCATTATACCGCTTCTGCTTGTCGGTAATCTTGTATGCATCACGCAGATCAGCTTCGACAACCTTCAGAACGGCTGCTTCAGCTGCCGACAGATCATCTGTCTGGAAGTCGCGCGGCTCTTTGGCAGCGACTTCGGCGAGCTTGATGATGGCGTCTATAACCGGCTGGAAGGCGCGATGGCCGAACATGACAGCGCCGAGCATGACATCTTCGTTGAGTTCCTTCGCTTCCGACTCGACCATGAGAACCGCCTCGCCTGTACCGGCAACGATCAGGTCCAGGCTCGACTCAGGCATTTCGTCGACCGTCGGGTTCAGCCTATATTCTCCACCGATATAGCCGACACGTGCGCCGCCGATCGGGCCCATGAATGGCACGCCTGAAAGCGTCAGTGCAGCGGAGGCACCGATCATCGATACGATGTCAGGGTTGTTTTCAAGATCGTGCTGGATGACGGTCAGCACAACCTGGGTGTCGTTCTTGTAGCCATCGGCGAAAAGCGGGCGGATCGGCCGGTCGATCAGGCGCGAAACTAGTGTTTCATTTTCACTCGGGCGACCTTCACGCTTGAAGTAGCCACCGGGAATTTTGCCGGCGGCGTAGGTCTTTTCCTGGTAGTTCACCGTAAGCGGGAAGAAGTCTTGACCCGGCTTCGGCTCTTTGGCGGAAACCACAGTCGCAAGTACTACGGTCTCGCCGTAGGTGGCCAGAACGGCGCCGTCAGCCTGGCGGGCGATCTTGCCGGTTTCGAGAATAAGCGGACGGCCGCCCCATTCGATTTCAACTTTGTGTTGATTAAACATATCTTGTCCTTCAGTGGAGAAAGGCGCGATCCCTTTGGATAGCAGCATCGATCTCCCGTTTCGATTTAGACCAATCACGGGCAAGACAATTTGCAACTCGTAACGCCGAGTTGCCAGCAATCCTGCCCCATGACCTGTCTCATGGTAGAATTCATTCCTCACCGGAATGAAAGAACCGGCGGAACACGATGTGAATCCGCCGGTCTAGTGCGTATTAGCGGCGCAGGCCGAGCTTCTCGATCAGCGTCTGGTAGCGGCCCTGATCAACCTTCTTGAGATAATCAAGAAGGCTGCGGCGCGTCGAGACCAGCTTGAGCAGACCACGGCGGGAATGGTTATCCTTCTTGTGGTCCTTGAAGTGTTCGGTCAAATTGACAATGCGCTCTGTCAGAACGGCAACCTGGACTTCCGGAGAACCGGTATCGCCTGGCTTCGTTGCGTATTCAGTGATCACTGCCTGCTTGCGTTCAGCGGTTATCGACATCGTACATCCTTTCATTTGAAGAGGAAAACAGGATGCCCACGGCCGGGATGTCGTCCAGCGGGGGCCGGTTAAGCGACTGGCAAAGCCGTCGCTGCGGGCCATATAGTCGAAAATGCGACAAATTACCAGCCGCAAATGATTCTGGCCATTTCAGGCCGTGAATACGCGCTTCGGCTGGAACTGCCCGTGCTCGATGAAACCGATGGCAAGCAGCTTGCCTTTGGCGGTTACGCAAGCCTCATCTGCTTGAACCGGCGCATCACGCCCGCGCAGTATCACGGGATTACCCATACGAATACGGTGCGCCTGATCGTCTGAAACGGCTACCTGCGGGAGGCTTTCAAGCGCCGCGCCAGTGTCGATCAGAAATGCATCCATGACGGAGAACCGGTCGGCAAGCCGCTCATAAGATCGATCCTCACCCTCTTCGTCCGTCGGGACGGGAGGGTGCGCCGCTTCCAATTCCGCAAGGGTGACAAAATCCGACTCGTCGAAGGGTGCAACCCCGGTTCGGCGCAGGTCTGAGATATGGCCATAACAGCCGAGTTCACGTCCCATGTCGCGTGCAAGAGAGCGCACATAGGTGCCTTTGCCGCATTCGACTTCGAAGATCGCGGTTGAATCGTCGGGGCGCTCGATCAGCTCCAATCGAAATATCTCGACTTCGCGCGAGGGTATCTCGACTTCCTCGCCGCCGCGGGCAAGATCGTAGGCCCGTTCGCCAGCGATTTTAATGGCAGAGAACTTGGGCGGCGTCTGTTGGATGACACCGATGTATTTCCGCAGCAACGCTTTGATTGATGCTTCGTCGGGACGCAAGTCCGAGGTCACAGTGACATCGCCCTCGAGATCGTCCGTCGAGCGCTCAGCACCCCAGCTTACGGTAAAACGATATATCTTCGTTCCGTCCATGACGTAGGGAACGGTCTTTGTCGCCTCGCCCAAAGCAATCGGCAGCATGCCGGATGCCAGAGGGTCGAGCGTCCCAGCATGTCCGGCCTTTTCGGCCTTGAACAACCATTTGATCTTGGAGACGGCCTCGGTGGACCCCATGCCCTTCGGCTTATCTAAGATCAGCCAACCGGAAACCGGACGGCCTTTTTTCTTGCGCTGCCGTGACATATTACTCGTTACCGTCGCCACCGTGACCTGGCACGTCGCCCGGATTGGGATCACCACCGTCGTCCTCCTCGTCCACGAGATCGCGGGTGACCTCCGGCTTGCGTAACAGGGCATCTATCTTGGCGTAATTATCGAAGCTTGTATCGATGCGGAACCTGAATTCCGGCATATATTTCATCTGCTTGAGATGGGATGCCGCCCTGCCGCGAATGAACCGCGCGTTCCTGTTCAAGGCGCTGATGACACCTTCACTATCGGCGGCGCCAACAGGCGACACGAAGCAGGTCGCAATTTTCAGATCAGGTGACATGCGGACTTCGGAAATGGCGATCACGGCATTTTCTAGCTTGTCGTCGCGAACATCGCCGCGCTGGAGCACCTGGGAAACTGCGTGACGCACCTGCTCACTGACGCGCAGCTGGCGTTGAGAAGGGCCTGATCCTGTAGCAAAACGAGCCATAAATTTTATCTTATCCCAAGAATGTCATATGCCAATAAACAATGGATCGCCGGTTTTCATTCCGGCGATCCTGTCTGCAAATATTGGGCGCTGCCTTTAAAGCGTGCGGGTGACGTGTTCGACGCGGAAAGCCTCGATCGTATCGCCTGCGCGCATATCGTCGTAGTTCTCGAACGCCATACCACATTCCTGGCCGGCCGGGACTTCGCTGACTTCGTCCTTGAAGCGCTTGAGTGTCTTGAGCTTGCCCTCGTGGATGACGACGTTGTCGCGAATAAGCCGGACACCCGCACCACGTTCCACCTTGCCTTCCGTGACACGGCAGCCAGCAACCTTGCCGACCTTGGTGATGTTGAAGACTTCCAGAATTTCCGCGTTGCCGATGAAGGTTTCGCGGCGTTCTGGCGACAGCAGACCCGACATCGCCGCTTTCACATCGTCGACGAGATCGTAGATGATGTTGTAGTAGCGAATTTCGATACCTTCACGCTCGGCCAAATCACGCGCCTGCTTGTTGGCACGCACGTTGAATCCGATGATCGCTGCGTTGGAAGCCTCCGCGAGAGCGATATCGCTCTCGGTGATTCCGCCAGCACCCGAATGAATGATCCGGGCACGAACTTCGTCGGTTCCGAGTTTCTCCAGGGCACCGGCAATAGCTTCGATCGAGCCTTGCACATCACCCTTGATGAGAAGCGGAAATTCCTTCAGCCCGGTTACTTGCAACTGGCTCATCATCTGTTCGAGCGAACCGCGCGAACCAGCCTGACGTGCCACAGCCTTTTCACGGGCAAGACGTGTACGGTATTCGGAAATCTCACGCGCCTTGGCTTCGCTTTCAACGACTGCAAAGCGATCACCAGCCTGCGGTGGTCCGCCTAGACCAAGAACCTCGACCGGCATTGCCGGTCCGGCATCCTTGAGATTTTCACCGCGGTCATTGACGAGCGCGCGAACACGACCCCACTCGCTGCCTGCGACGATGATATCGCCTGGCCTGAGAGTGCCCTTCTGGACAAGAACGGTAGCAACCGAACCGCGGCCACGATCAAGCTTGGCTTCGATGACGACGCCTTCGGCTGTGCGGGTAGGATCGGCCTTGAGGTCGAGGACTTCCGCCTGCAGCAGGATCGTTTCGAGAAGCTTGTCCAGGCCGGCACCGGTCTTGGCGGAAACTTCCACGTCAAGCGTTTCACCACCCATCGATTCCACGAAGACTTCATGCTGCAACAGGCCATTGCGGACCTTCTGCGGATCAGCGGACGGCTTGTCGATCTTGTTGATCGCCACGATGATCGGAACACCCGCAGCCTTGGCATGATTGATCGATTCGATCGTCTGCGGCATGACGCTGTCATCGGCGGCGACGACGAGAATAGCGATATCCGTGGCTTGCGCACCACGGGCACGCATGGCCGTAAAGGCGGCATGGCCAGGCGTATCGATAAACGTGATCTTCTGGCCGTTCTGTTCGACCTGATACGCACCGATATGCTGGGTGATTCCACCGGCCTCGCCTGAAACGACGTTCGCCTTGCGGATCGCATCGAGCAGCGAGGTCTTTCCGTGGTCGACGTGGCCCATAATGGTGACGACCGGAGGACGCGACACGAATGATGCCGTGTCGTCCTGGACGTTGAAGATGCCTTCTTCGACGTCGGATTCAGCAACACGGCGAACCGTGTGGCCGAATTCCTCGGCGATCAACTGAGCTGTATCCGCATCGATCAGGTCGCCCGGCTTCATCATCTGGCCTTCCTTCATCAGGAATTTGATGACGTCGACGGAACGCTCGGCCATACGCTGGGCGAGCTCCTGAATCGTGATTGTCTCCGGCAGGATGACTTCACGCGCGATTTTCTCGCGGGTTTCCTGCTGCATGCCGCGCTTGAATTTCTCCTGACGGCGGCGCATTGCGGAAAGCGAGCGGCTGCGGCTTTCGTCATTGAGCGCGGTGCCCAATGTCAGCTTGCCGCGGCGGCGTTCATCTTCGCCCTTGACAACCTTCGGTGCGCGAACTTCCGGCTTGGCCGGAGCAGCACTGCTGCCACGGCGGGCACCGGCGGGTCCACGGCGATCGTCATCCTCTTCGGCAGCATTCGGCTTGCGGATCGCTGCCTTCAAGGTTGCATCGTCTGCCGGTTTCAGCTCTGGCTGGCGCTTGCGGGACTCTTCCTCCGCACGCTGCTTGGCTTCCGCTTCCTTGCGAAGGCGCTCTTCTTCCTCTGCCTGCCGGCGAGCGGAAGCTTCACGTTCCTGGGCGCGCAGGGCCTCATCTTCGGCGCGGCGCGCGGCTTCGATGGCCGCCTTCTGCCGATCCTCCGCATCACGGGCTTTGGATCCCTCGAGCGCCTTGCGGCGGGCTTCGAGCTCGGCTGCAGAAAGAGTATTGAGCACCATGCCGGAACGGTCGTTGGGGCGCTGACCGGAAGGCCGATAGGACTGTTGAGCCGGACGCTGCTGTGCAGGAGCTGCTGCCGGACGTGCAGTCGGCTGGGGAGCACTCGTGGCCGCCGGTGTGGTGGGACGCGGCGCTACACTCGGCTGCGGAGCAGCGGGCTGGGGTGCGGGACGCACTGGCGCAGCTACGGGCGCTGGCGTTGGAGCCGCCGCAACAGGAGGTGCAACCTCCGGCTTCTGGTCCGGAAGGCTGAACTTGCGCTTCTTTGTTTCAACGACAACAGACTTCGTACGCCCATGGCTGAAGTTCTGACGCACGGTGCTCTGTTCAACGCCAGGCCGCTTCAGGGTCAGGGTCTTCTTATTGACGCCTAGCGTCTTGTCGTCTGTCGATTTTGTATCGCTCATTCCGTTTCCGTTTCCTTCGCGACAGTTGCCGCTTTAGCGTCGGCCACATCCGTGGGGCCATCGCGAAAATGCTGTAGAAGCCAAGCTCTCTTTAAGAACCCGGCAGCTGCCTTCCCCTTGAGTACGGCAGCATGTATCACATTTACCCCACCCAATGCCAAATCCATTTCACTGCTTTCAAACAATGAAAGGGCGGGTATTTCAGGTCCGCCCGCATAAACAACCGAACGGCGGGCCTGGTCAAGTTTGCGGACGCCATCTTCCGCTGCCTCAAAGGCATGAAGCACGAGTGCGGCGGTGCCGTTGCGGATTGCTATATCCACTTTTGCGGCCCCTGTTACCACAACCCCGGCCTTTCGCGCCAACCCAAAACTGCCCAACGCCGATTTTGCGAGCATCTGGTCCACGGCTTGTCCCAAATTATCGGGAGCAATGACGCTGCTCTTCAATCCGCGCGGAAAGAGCTTTCGCTTGACCGCCTCATCAATATATCGCCGCTGAGCTTTAACCCAACAGCCCCTGCCGGGTAGATTGCGCTTCAAATCGGGCACAACCGCCCCATCGGGACCAGCCACAAACCGGATCATGTCATCCACAGTACCGCTTGTCCGCGTGACAATGCACGTTCTGTCGTTCATCGCCGGTTCCACGTCTGGATCCAAATCAGCCAGCCACCTCTTCTTCGGCTTCTGGTTCGACTTCAGCCGCGGCAAGATCGTCTTCCGTGATCCATCCGGCCTTCAGACGTGCTGCAAGCACCATCTGTTCTGCGTCCGCACGGCTGACCTCGAATGATGACAGAATGCCTGGATAGTTGATTGTCTCACCATCCTTGCGCTCACGCCACCCGGTCAGTTCGTCGACCGCGTAGCCAGCAAAGTCCTCGACCGTCTTGACGCCATCTTCACCGACGGCAACGAGAATTGCGTTGGTCATGCCCGGCAAGTCGCGCAGTTCGTCCGAAACACCCAGTTCCTTGCGGCGGGCGTCCCGCTCCTCTTCGATACGGCCGAGATACTCCTGGGCCCGCTGCTGAATTTCCGTCGCAGTATCCTCATCGAAACCGTCGATAGAGGAAATGTCGTCGGCATCCACATAAGCGATTTCCTCGACGCTGGCAAAACCTTCCGAGGCAAGAACCTGGCCAACCATCTCGTCGACATCAAGCGCTTCCATGAAGAGGTTCGAACGTTCGACGAATTCTTTCTGGCGGCGCTCGGACTCTTCCTGCTCGGTCAAGATGTCGATATCCCAGCCAGTCAACTGTGACGCAAGGCGCACGTTCTGGCCGCGACGACCGATCGCTAGTGATAGTTGGTCATCCGGAACCACAACTTCAATACGTTCAGCGTCTTCATCGAGAACAACTTTTGAAACTTCCGCTGGCTGCAGCGCATTGACGATGAAAGAAGCAGGTTCGGGCGACCAGGGAATGATGTCGATCTTTTCACCTTGAAGCTCTCCGACGACCGCCTGAACGCGCGAACCGCGCATACCGACGCAGGCACCGACCGGATCGATAGACGAGTCGCGGGAGATGACAGCAATCTTGGCGCGTGAACCCGGGTCGCGGGCTACCGACTTGATTTCGATGATGCCATCATAAATTTCCGGGACTTCCATGGTGAAGAGCTTTGCCATGAACTGCGGATGGGTGCGGCTCAAGAAAATCTGCGGACCGCGCTGTTCGCGGCGCACGTCATAAACATAAGCGCGAACACGATCACCATAGCGGAAGGTTTCACGCGGGATCAGCTCGTCACGGCGGACGATGGCCTCACCGCGGCCGAGGTCGACGATCACGTTGCCATATTCAACGCGCTTGACGCTGCCATTGATGATTTCGCCGACGCGGTCCTTGTACTCGTCATACTGCCGGTCACGCTCGGCCTCGCGGACCTTCTGCACGATCACCTGCTTGGCGGACTGCGCAGCGATACGGCCGAAATCCATCGGCGGCAGCTGGTCGGCAAGGAAATCACCAGGCTGCGCGTCGGGATTGCGATCCCGTGCAGCTTCCATGCTGATCTGCGTGACCGGATCCTCGACATTGTCGACCACCTCGAGCAGACGCTGAAGCTTGATCTCGCCTGTCTTGGCGTTGATATCGGCCCGAATGTTGGTTTCCTGGCCGTAGCGCGAGCGAGCGGCCTTCTGAATGGCATCGGCCATCGCCGCAATCACGATTTCGCGGTCAATTGACTTCTCGCGCGCCACCGCATCGGCGATCTGCAGAAGTTCTAGCCTGTTTGCACTGACTGCCATGTTCTTCTCCTTGAAGGTTCCCCTTTGGGGCTCACCATCCCGCTTCTCCCGCGGGTGTATGAAAAATCAAATCTGTTTTGTTTGTTCCTGGTCGGCAGCGGGCATGCCCGTCTCTTCCGCCGTATCGGTGTTTTCTTCCGGGATACGGCCTTCACGCAGATCCTTGTCGCGGCGCAACGCATCACGGATGAGTTCGTCCGTCAGAATAAGCCGCGCCTCGGCAATCATTTCGAACGGCACCTGTACGACGGGTTTGTCGCCATAGCTTGCCTGGTCGCTCTCGATCGTCACTCCATCAGCGGAAACTTCGCCGATCCGCCCGCGAAACTTCTTGCGCCCTTCCAGGACGGCAGATGTATCGATCTTGGCGATGTGACCGGTCCAAGTGGTAAAATCCGACTTGCGCACTAGGGGGCGATCAATTCCAGGCGAAGAAACTTCCAGATGATAGTGGCGATCGATCGGATCCTCGACGTCCAGCACAGGCGACAGGGTGCGGCTGACGAGTTCACAATCCTCGACCGTCATCGTACCATCGTGGCGCTCCGTCATGATCTGCAATGTCAAGCCGTTCAGACCGGAAAGTCGGGTTCGCACCAGCCGAAAGCCGATAGATTCCAGCACCGGTTCAATGATACCGGCAACGCGGGCGTCGATGCCCGTTTCAGTGATGATCCGCTGGTCCGCGCCCTCTGTCGGGGCGGCTTCCCGTTCGGTGTTAGCGTCGTCTGTCACGCAGAGTTTTTCCCTTTTTCGGCGTCAAGAAACAAAAAAGAGCGGGACCGGTCTGGACCCACTCCTGTTCTATCGACCAAGAATATGATGTCTATATACCGAATCGGCTTGGTAGTTTCAAGCGCGGACGTGAATTTCTGCGACTTGTTTACGAATGACGAGGTTCGGCATGCAAATTCGCATGGCTGCCCTGCACTATTGAACCTAATCCAATCGACAACTTCGTCCTATTTATGTTGCAGCGCAATATTTGCCAAAGGATAGTAAAATGTCAAAAGCCCAGAAGCTTTCAAGGATCAGCGGCTTTTTCCGTGCGTTCGGAAGTGCCGTCGCCGTTGCCGAGGCAACACGTCTTGGTCATCAGCCAGTAGCTTCGGACCTGCGTGCACTCGGCATCGATCCGGTACAGTTCAAATCCATCAACCGGAGCTAGACTTCGGTTGATGGATGGCTGATTCCTCAGTCTTCGTTTGCCGCGAGGGCTGCCAGAACCTTGCCTTTGCCACGTGCTCGCATGACGAGTGGTACGACGACGGCACATACGGCCAGCAGCAATAGAATCACAGAAATTGGTGAACTGACCAGAACCGTCAGATCGCCTTGGCTGATCTGCAGTGCACGGCGGAAATGTATCTCTGCCATTGGCCCGAGGATCAGTCCGACCACAACCGGTGCGATTGGATAGCCGAAGCGCCGCAGGAAATACCCGAGCAGGCCAAACAGCAACAGCATGCCAAGCTCGAAGGTCGACGGGTTGGCGCCGATGGTGCCGAGCGTCGCGAAGACCAGAATGCCCGCATAGAGCCAATGTCTCGGGATTGACAAGAGCCGGACCCATAGTCCCACCAGCGGCAGATTTAGAACCAGAAGCATGAAGTTGGCGACAAGCAAGCTTGCGATCAGGCCCCAGACGAGCTGAGGATTGGTTGCAAACAACAGGGGACCTGGCTGCAGGCCGAATTGCTGGAAGCCTGCAAGCATGATCGCCGCCGTTGCGCTGGTCGGAAGTCCAAGTGTCAGCAGGGGAACAAGCGTGCCCGCCGCCGAGGCGTTGTTTGCGGCCTCGGGACCTGCAACGCCTTCAATCGCACCATGGCCAAATTCCTCCGGTTTCTTGGATAACTGCTTTTCCACTGAATAGGACAGGAAGGTACCGATCTCGGCACCGCCTGCCGGCATGGCACCAATCGGGAAGCCAATGAATGTTCCGCGAATCCATGGCTTCCAGGAGCGCGACCAATCTTCCCGATTCATCCAGACGGAACCCTTTACTGGCTCGATCTTGTCTTCTCCCAGGCTTTTTGATGCCGCAACGCTCAGCGTTTCGCCAATCGCGAACAGTGCGACGGCCAGAGTGGTAATCTCGATGCCATCGGTCAGGTCGGGGATGCCGAACCCGAGGCGCACCTGTCCAGACAACCCATCCGCCCCGATGAGACCGAGCGCAAGCCCGATGAACAGTGCAGTCAGGCCGCGCAAGGTCGAATCGCCAAAAGCCGCGGATACGGTCATGAACGCCAGCATCATCAACGCGAAATATTCTGCCGAACCAAAGGACAGCGCAAACCTGACGATCGCCGGGGCAATCAGTGCCAGCGCCATCGTTGCGATGACGCCTGCTACGAACGAGCCAATGGCAGCCGTTGCCAGCGCGGGGCCGCCTCTTCCGGCGCGCGCCATCTTGTTGCCCTCCAGCGCGGTGACGATCGATGCGCTTTCTCCGGGCGTATTCAAAAGAATCGACGTGGTCGATCCGCCATACATGCCGCCGTAATAGATGCCGGCAAACATGATAAGCGAGCCTGCAGGATCGAGCTTGTAGGTAACCGGTAGCAACAACGCCACCGTAAGTGCTGGTCCAATGCCAGGCAGAACACCGACTGCCGTTCCCAGCGTTACGCCAATAAGGGCGTAGAGCAGATTGAACGGCTCGAATGCCACCGCAAAGCCATGCGCCAGAAGAGTAAAACTATCCATAGCCGGTCCTTAAATAAGACGTTCGAGCGGCCCAGCCGGGAGCGACAACTGCAGTCCCTTGGCGAAGATGACCCAAATTATGAATGACAGAATAATGCCGAGAGGAACGGTCATCCACAACGGCCCCTTGCCGAAGCCACGCGCGGTGGCAGCAAATAGAAGACCGGTCGCAATAGCAAACCCGGTTATGTGCAGCAGGAGCATCTGTGCGACGAGACCCGCGACAATCCAGATGACGGGCCCCACTTGCTGTTCCTCGCGTTCGGGAAAATCACCACGCACCGCCTCAAAAGCGGTCCAGACTGCCAGGATAAAAAGACCTCCGGCTATCGTATAGGGGAAAACCGACGGTCCAATCCGCGTTGCGCTACCTCCGGTAGCAGTGGCCGTGCTGTAGGTGATGATCGCAGCAACGATTGCGATTGCAACAGCAATGGCCAGCGCCGCCCGATCAGGGCGGCGCGCTTCGGGAGCTTGCGTTTGGTGTGTCATTTCACAAGGCCGATTTCTTTCAGAATGGCCGCCGTCGCATCAGTATCCTTCTTCAGCTGAGCCTTGAAAGCGTCGCCTGCAAGATAGGTATCGGCCCATCCCTTGGCTTTCAGCTGTTCTTGCCACGACTTTGACTTCACCAGTTTTTCGATATCGGCACTGATGGCGGCTTCCTGTTCCGGGGTGATACCGGGAGGTGCTGCAACCATGCGCCAGTTCTGAATTGCGACGTCCACGCCGCCTTCCTTGAAGGTGGGCGCATCGATGCCTTCGACCTTGGTGTCGCTTGAGATTCCGATGATGCGCAGTGCGCCGGATTTGATCTGGGATTCAAACTCGCCATAGCCGGATATTCCTACAGAGACCTGTCCGCCGAGAATCGCCGCCAATGCTTCGCCGCCACCTGAGAATGCGATATAGTTTACCTTGGTTGGATCTACGCCAACAGCTTTGGCGATCAAACCAGCGGTGATCTGGTCCGTGCCACCCGCCGAGCCACCGGCCCAGGAGACCGAACCCGGATCAGCTTTCAGCTTTTCAACCAGATCTGCCATCGTCTTGATTGGCGATGCGGCAGGAACCACGACCGCCTCAAACTCTCCGGTCAGACGAGCGATGGGCGTGACCTGATCCAGGGTCACCGGCGATGCATTCGTCAAAATTGCGCCAACCATAACATAGCCGCCAACCATCAGTTGCGACGGGTCGCCCTTGGCGGAATTGGCGAACTGAGCGAGGCCGATCGTCCCGCCGGCACCCGGTACGTTCACAACCTGAACGCTGCCAGAAATCTTTTCGTCCTGCAGGGCAGTCTGAATAGTGCGCGCGGTTTGATCCCAACCACCCCCTGGCGCAGCAGGAGCCATGATCTTGTAGTCGGCGCCGAGAGCCTGACCGGACAAAACCATTGCCCCGGCGGCCGCAAAAGCAAGCAACATCTTACGCATTCCGAAATCCCTCCCATGACGGCCATCGGCCATCTCTGTTCTTGATAGGTATATGAAGAACGCGGGAAGGTTCGGATAACGCGACGCAAGTGGCGAGCCGCCAAAGCCTTGCTACGATACCAATATGTTGGACAGCCTCCCAGCGTCTCCTCATCGTCGATGATGATACTAGAAAACTGTCAGGAAGCTGTCACGCGAAATGAAAGGCCCTTTCTCGTAAGGTTCCCTATCAGCGCCTCATGAAAGTGAGATACGCGCCTATCCGGCCCTCGCGATGCGCCTTCTGTTCGTACCGGGTCCCCGGCCATGCTTCGTATGGCTTTTGCCAATCGGCGGCGGTTTCGGCGCGCCATTCAAACTGGCCGTGTGCGTAACAGTGCTGGAGCGTCCAGTTTACGTATGTATCGATATCAGACGCAAACCGGAATGGACTTCCGGCCTTCAGCACCCGAGCGAACCGGTCGAGATTTTTCTGGCAGACAAAGCGCCGTTTCCAGTGCTTCTTCTTCGGCCATGGGTCGGGATAGAAGAGGTCGATTCCGTCCAGGGAAGCGTCCGGCAACCAATCCAGCACTTGCGTCGCATCATCGTCGTGGAGACGAATATTCTGCAGCGGCGTTTCGTGTAGATCGACGACAAGCTTCGCCATGCTGTTGACGAATGGTTCCACGCCGATGAATCCGGATTGTGGGCAGCGCCGCGCCTCGTGCAAGAGATGTTCGCCGCCGCCGAAGCCAATTTCCATCCGTACTGTCTCGACCTCCGCAGAAAACAGACTGCGGAGGTCTCCCGGTGCCGGGGAATCCATGTCAAGCTTGAGGAGTGGCAAGAGCTCATCGCGGATCGAGCGCTGCAAGGGCCGCAACGCTTTACCGCTTCTTCTGCCGAAGAATGCCTCCGTCGAACGCTCTCGTCTTGCCTCGGTCATCGGCATCGCAAATGAGCGCTCAAGCGGCCAAAGCTGACTTCAACTGCTTGGCCAGATCGGTCTTCTCCCAGGAGAATGAGCCATCGCGGCCGGGCTTGCGGCCAAAATGGCCATAGGCGGACGTCTTGGCATAGATCGGCTTGTTCAGATCAAGGTGCTTGCGGATGCCGGTCGGAGACAGGTCCATCACTTTGCGCAGCGCTTCCTCAACCGCAGCTTCCTTGACCGTTCCCGTCCCATGCAGATCCACATAGACCGACAATGGCTGGGCAACGCCGATGGCATAGGCCAACTGAATGGTGCAGCGGTCTGCAAAGCCGGCGGCGACGACGTTCTTGGCGAGATAGCGGGCAGCATAGGCGGCGGAACGATCGACCTTGGTCGTATCCTTGCCGGAGAATGCACCGCCGCCATGTGGAGCCGCGCCACCATATGTATCGACGATGATCTTGCGGCCGGTCAATCCTGCGTCTCCATCAGGACCGCCAATGACGAACTTGCCGGTAGGATTGATGTACCAGACGCAATCATCGGCAATCTTCAGATCTCCCAAAGCCTCGCGAATATAAGGTTCGACCACTTTGCGGACCTTCTTCGAGTCCCAGCTCGCGTCTAGATGTTGCGTCGAAAGCACAATCTGCGTGGTTTCAGCCGCTACGCCATCGATGTAGCGGACGGTTACCTGGCTCTTGGCATCCGGGCCGAGACGTCCGGCATCGCCCTCGCCTTTATGGCGGGCGGCAGCAAGGAGTTCGAGGATCTTGTGTGAGTAGTAGATCGGAGCTGGCATGAGATCCGGTGTTTCACGGCAGGCATAGCCAAACATGATACCCTGGTCGCCAGCGCCTTCCTCGCCCTGGCGGTCGGAGGCATTGTCGACGCCCTGAGCTATGTCGGCCGACTGCGGATGCAGAAGGACATCGATCTTCGCCGTCCTCCAGTTGAATCCGTCCTGTTCGTAACCGATGTCGCGAATGGCGCGTCGGGCAGCGGCCCGAAAGCGCGAGGGATTGATGACGGGATGTCCCTTGGCGTCCTTCAACACGACGCCGTCCTTGTCTTTCTTCAGCAATGTGTCAGGCACACGCACTTCACCGGCGATCACGACGCGGTTGGTGGTCGCCAGCGTTTCGCAGGCAATGCGCACAGTCCACGGGTCTACGCCCGTTTTCCTTGCTTCTTTGTAGATCATGTCTACGATTTCATCGGAAATGCGGTCACAGACTTTGTCTGGATGACCTTCCGATACGGATTCACTGGTAAAAAGATAAGAACTGCGTGTCACGGGGAACCCCTCTTGAAAGCGAACGAATGCTCGACCAGCATAGTCTGAATTGAGCAGCGTAGTCTTTGCCAAGGTCCAGGGGATCAGTCAATTGCTTTCATTTTCAAACAAATGACTGTTTGAGAATATTTTTCCACAGCCGAGAAAAGGAGCGCCTGCGCTCCTCTAACGTTCGTGTGCCTTATTCGTCTTCGTGGCCGAGGGTTCGGACAAGGTCGAGAATCTTCCGCCTGACCTTGGCATCGCCAATTTTTGCAAATGCGCGTGCAAGCTGGATACCCTCGGAGCTGTTGAGAAAGCCAACAACATAAGTCGTCTCACTTTCCTCCTCGAAACCCTTGGGTTTGTCCGACTGCCCCGGCATGTCATCAAAGAAAAACGTGACAGGTACATTCAGTATGTTGCCGATCGCCTGAAGACGGCTGGCACCGACGCGGTTCATGCCCTTTTCGTATTTCTGGATTTGCTGGAATGTTATTCCAAGACTTTCGCCAAGTTTTTCCTGACTCAATCCAATCATGTTGCGTCGCAACCTGATGCGTGCACCCACGTGTACGTCTACGGGGTTTGGTCTTTTCTTATTAGTATCAGTCATAAAAATCTCATTGATATGAAATGAAGCTGAAATGAATTTATCATCAATGTAGCAAGGGGCCAAATAAGGCTTCATACGATAGGGCGCCGCAGGAAAAGTCAACCAACCCTTGCCCTGTGGCGGAAGAAATAAGCCAGCGCTACAACCAGAATGATGCTAATAACAACCCAGAATTGAAAACGGCGGACAGACTCGCCAAGTGGCAGTTCCACTTTGTTCGGAATAGCCACATCTATCACCCCAATAGCGTTCAGTGCCAACGCGTCGATGATTCGCCCATAAGGATCGACCACGGCGGAAATGCCGTTATTAGCCGCCCGCAGAAGCGGCAGTCCTTGTTCGACTGCGCGCACCTGCGCCTGACGGAAATGTTGGTAAGGTCCGGGCGTATCTCCATACCACGCGTCATTCGTGACATTGACGATAACGTTGGCGCGGGGCCCTTGATACGACATTTCCGCAGGGAAAATTGCCTCGTAACAAATGAGCGGCAAAGCTGTAAGATTGTCCATTACGTCAAGCGAGCGTCTCACTGTAGCAGCGGTAAATCCGCCTGGAAGTTCGACGACTTCACTGACACCAAGCCGGCGCAAGACGCTCTCGAGCGGCACGTACTCTCCAAAGGGAACAAGATGCACCTTGTCTGCGGCGGCAGCGATTTCTCCACCGGCGCCGATCACATAGATGGAGTTATAATAAAGCGGAGCGTCATTGCCGCCGGGCGCTTCCATCCGAATGGCACCGGCCAGTAGTACCTGACCGTCGGCCAGAACATCGGCGATACTTTTCAGGGCTTCCGGCGTTTGGGTCAGGATATAGGGAACAGCGGTTTCAGGCCAGACTATCAGCTGAGGTTTTGGTGTTCCCTCTTTCGGTTCCGAGTCGGTCATGGCGAGGTATTTGTCCAATATCCCCCGGCGCGAGTCCGCGTCCCATTTGAGATCTTGCGCTATCGAGGGCTGAACGATGCGGACTTGCGTTCCCCCAACTTCGCTTTTTGCTGAACCCAGGCGGTAGAAACCGAAGCCAGCATGGGCAGACAAGAGGACGAGGACGATAAATACACCCGCCTTTAATCCGCGTCGATCCACGATAAGAGCGGGCATCGAAAATACCATGACGGCCAGAGCATTCATCGCCAGCAGCCCGACAATGACCGACGACTGCATCAGAACCGGAACAGGCATGGCCGCATAGCCTATGGCGTTCCATGGAAATCCAGTGAGAACAAACGATCTCAGCCATTCGGCGATGCCAAAGCCAAATGCCAGCGCGAATATCCGCCCGAGGCCGTCGCTCCACAACAAGCGGGCCAGCGCAGCCGCGAGAGCATAAAAAATTGCGAGCGCCGCGGGTAGCCCGAGAATCGCGAATGGAACCGCCCAGGCGAAATGCGCAGCGTCAACAAGGAGCGCATTGCCGATCCACCATAGACCAAAGGCGAAATATCCAAACCCAAACCACCAACCTATCATTGCCGCGGGCAACAAGCGCCTGATTGGCCGCGCACCAGCATTATCTACTGCACCATCGATCAGCCAAACGAGGATTGGAAACGAAACGAAGCAGACGGCAAAGAAATCATACGGTGGAAGCGCGAAGCTCGCGAGGGCACCGCCAAGAAACGCCAGCGCAATACGTTTCCAGCCCGACAGGAGAATGATTCTGCCAGCCACCCGCTGCATTGCGCCGGCTTCTCTTGCAGTTCGGGACGCCTCGACAGTCACGGGCACAACAGGCCAAAAACGATCATTCAGCGTGGTCCGTCGGCCGATCCGCAATGTCTTCCTGCCTGGCGGTGCGAGGCTGACGGCGTTCTGCATGGCGTAGAGGCACGATGCGTACCTTGCGAATGCGGCGCGGGTCTGCTTCCAGCACGTGGAACTCATAGCCAGGCACCGCCTGCACCATCTCGCCGCGAACGGGAATACGTCCGAGGATCGAGAAGATCAGCCCGCCAACGGTATCGACATCCTCACCATGCTCGCCGATGATGAATCCGGCTCCGATCCGTTCCGAGACCTCATCGAGATCGGCCCGGGCGTCGGCGATGAAAACGCCTTCGGGGTCTTCGACAAGCATTACTTCGTCGTCATCATGCTCGTCCTCGATATTGCCGACGACCATCTCGACGATATCCTCCAGTGAAACCAGACCGTCGGTTCCTCCATATTCATCGATCACGAGAGCAATCTGGATCCGCTGCGCCTGCATCCGGGCCATGAGATCGTTGGCCAGCATCGATGGCGGCACGAAGAGAACCGGTCGCATTAGACTGAGGTCGGAGATCGTTTTTGTGAGATCGACATTGGACAGGTTGAACTTCGCAGCGACGGGCGTCTTCGGTGCGCGAGCTGTGCTCCTGCGCGGGGCTTTGACGCGCGAGATATTGGTAATGTGATTGACAACATCCCGAATGTGAACCATGCCCCGGGGGTCGTCGAGTGTTTCGGAAAACACCGGCATGCGTGAATGACCCGACTCCTCGAAAACCTCGAGAAGATCGCCGAGGGTCGTAGAAATTTCCACCGCCTCTATATCCGAGCGCGGGATCATCACGTCTTCGACCCGCAATTCCCGCAAGCGCAGGATGTTGTGCAGCATGGCGCGCTCTTCTGGCGAAAACGCAGTATCTCCATGCTGGCTTTCGGCCAGGGCTGCATCCAGGTCCTCCCGGAGAGATGTTCCGGGCCGGGCGCGCAGAAATGGGAATATGGCGGAAAGAAGCGAGCGCTTTTCTGATCCTTGCGCTCTGGTAGTACTCTGCCCTTCGGCATCACTCTCCTGCCCCGACATTCCCCTTGCGGGAGCGGCGGCAGAATCGTTCTGGTGCGACGTGTCAGACATGGTCCTCAATCGAATTGGTCGTCAATGACGGATAGCGCATATGGGTCGGGGATGGCAAGATATTCAAGGGCCTTGCGTTCAAGTGCTTCCATCTCTTCGGCTTGCCCATCGCTCAGATGATCATAACCGAGCAGATGCAGAAAACCATGAACGATAAGATGGCTGAGATGGTGGTTGAAGGGCTTGCCTTCTTCCGCCGCTTCCCGCACCACCGTTTCGCGCGCAATGACGATGTCGCCAAGCATGGGACCGGGGGGCTGCCCCGGCTTCAGGTTAAAAGCGGGAAACGACAGGACATTGGTGGGCTTGTCCTTGTCGCGCCAGTCATTGTTGAGTTCCTTGATCGTCGCATCATCGGTGAAGACAAGGCTTAGTTCGCTTGCCGGCTGCTCGCCGCCACTCAGCGTTTTCCAGGCGGCGCCGATCGCCTTCGCCGCCAGGTCGCGCAATACAGGCTCATCGTCCCAGCCATCGGTCTCAACGAGAATATCGATATCGATCAAGACATCACCGCCAAGCGTCAGGGCTTGGCGCCTTCCTTGTCATAGGCGCGGACGATTGCGGCAACGAGCGGGTGCCGCACAACATCGACGTCCGTAAACCGTACCGTGACGATCCCGCTGACGCCATCGAGAATCTTGAGTGCCTCGACAAGACCTGATTTTTGGCCCGGCGGCAGATCGATCTGGCTCGGATCACCCGTAATGATCATACGGCCGTTTTCGCCCAGACGCGTGAGAAACATCTTCATCTGCATGGCAGTTGTATTCTGCGCCTCATCGAGAATGATAGCCGAGTGAGCGAGCGTACGGCCGCGCATGAATGCCAGCGGCGCAATCTCGATGACACCGGCGGCGATTGCCCGTTCTACCTTGTCGGCGGGCATCATATCATAAAGCGCGTCGTAGAGCGGTCGCAGATAAGGATCGACCTTTTCCTTCATGTCGCCCGGCAGGAAACCCAACCGCTCGCCCGCTTCCACGGCAGGACGTGACAGGATGATCCGGTCAACGAGCCCCCTCTCCAGCAGCATTGCCGCGTGGGCAACCGCGAGATAGGTCTTGCCGGTACCGGCTGGCCCGACCCCGAACACCATTTCCGAGCGATCGAGCGCGCGCATGTAAGCGTCCTGTGTCGGCGTGCGGGCAAAAATCGTCTTCTTGCGGGTCGAAATCTGGGCTGCTGCCATTTTGCTCTTGTTCTCCATGGTCGGGAGCGTCAACTGGTCATCGGCGGCGATTGCCATGCGCAACGCGCCATCGACGTCTGACACGGAGATATCGTGGCCCTTCTGCAACTGTTCGTAGAGTTGATCCAGCGCCCGACGCGCCTGCTCCGTTGCGCCAGGCTCGCCACGGATCGCCAGCTGATTGCCTTTGGAACGCACGTCGACGCCCAACTTTTGCTCGATGCGAGCGAGATTTTCATCGAACTGACCGAACAGCGCACTTGCCAGCCGGTTATTGTCGAATGTCAGTACGATATGCGCCAGATCTGAAGCTCCGTGTGGCGCTCCCGAGGGAGCGGATTTCAGTTTTTCGGTGGCGTTCAAACGGCTCTCCTGAATAAGTGTTCAGCCCTTATATAGTCCCATTACTCGCCGAGTTCATCTCCGGAACGCCAATCAGACTGTTGGTCCCGGTGTCGATGATTCGTACATTGATAATGTCGCCGATTCTTGCCCTGTGTACATCGATAATTACGGGTTGTAACCAGGGAGATCGTCCTACCATCTGGCCTGGTGTTCTTCCTGCCTTTTCTATCAGTACATCCATGCTCTTGCCGACAAGGCTGCGTTGAAACGCATATTGCTGTTCGCTCAGCAAAGCCTGCAGGCGCTGCAGCCGATCGTCCTTCACCGCTTCATCGACATGACCGGGCATATCTGCGCCAGGTGTGCCTGGACGCGGCGAGTACTTGAACGAATACGCGGCTGCATATGTGACGTCGCGCACAAGTTGGAGTGTTGCTTCGAAATCTTCTTCCGTCTCGCCGGGGAAACCGACGATGAAATCGCCTGAAAGAGCAATATCTGGACGGGCTTCGCGAATACGATCGATCAAGCGCAGATAATCGGCACCCGTATGTTTGCGGTTCATGGCTTTCAGTATGCGGTCGGAACCGGACTGAACCGGCAAATGCAGGTATGGCATCAGCATATCGAGATCGCGATGGGCGTTTATCAGCGCATCGTCCATGTCCCTCGGATGGCTGGTGATGTAGCGAAGCCGGGCGATCCCGGGAATCTCGGCCAGCCGGTACAGCAACTCGCCTAAACCCCATTCGCGGCCATCCGCTCCCTCGCCGTGCCATGCGTTGACGTTCTGGCCGAGCAAGGTTAGTTCGCGCACACCGGCATCGGCGAGCTTTTCAGCTTCTTTCAGGATTTGTGCAACTGGCCTCGACACTTCCGAACCGCGTGTGTAGGGGACAACGCAGAAAGTGCAAAACTTGTCGCATCCCTCCTGCACCGTCAAAAACGCCGTCACGCCCCGGCTTCTGGTCTGCTCCTTCCCAGGGGCCGGCAGATGTTCAAACTTGTCCTCAATCGCGTATTCGGTTTCTACCACCCGCTCACCCTGCCGGACACGAGCGAGTGCTTGAGGCAGTCTGTGATACGTCTGTGGACCTACGACCAGATCTACAACGGGAGCCCTGCGGGTGATCTCGTCACCTTCTGCCTGCGCAACGCAGCCGGCAACGCCGACAGTCAGTTCGCGACCTTCCTTCGCTCGTGCATCCTTCATCTTGCGCAGACGACCGAGAGCTGAATAGAGCTTTTCAGAGGCCTTTTCACGTATGTGGCAGGTATTTATAAGCACGAGATCCGCATCTTCGGCGGTATCCGTGGGTTTGTAACCCTCCGCAGCCAGGCTGTCGGTCATGCGCTGACTGTCATAAACATTCATCTGACAGCCATAAGTTTTTACATATACCTTGCGCGTGTTCGCGATCAGCGGCGAATGCTCAGCGGTACCGGAGGCCTCGTCCGGTCGATTATTGATAGTCATGTCGTCCATGGGCAGGCTTTTAGAGGTTTTTCGAGTCTTTGAGAATAGCTGACTCACTCTTTGCGTCGTGAGCGCCAAAGTCGCGTTTCATCAGCGATGCTCGCACCATGGCGCGAACCCGGTCCTCCATGGTGCGCGCCAGCATTTTACGATTGCTGTTTGCGTCGATGACAACAGGCTCGCCGAACCACACATCCACGTCGATCGCGCCATGCTTGAGGAGACCAATCAAGCTCGGTCCAAGCGGAACGTCCCCCGGCCAGGCAACGATGGGCCTGTGAAATCTTCCCATCGGCATTCCCTGAACACGCGTATAGGCAATTGCCACGGGCTGCACGACGACCGATCTTGCGCCGGCGTCGCGAATGGCTACCTGTGCTGCCCCGAAGAGCGATGTTTTGAAAGGGAGGACGCGGTTCCCGTCAGAAGTTGTACCTTCTGCGAAAAGAACCATAGCGTCGCCCAGAGCCAGACGGGTTGCGATTTCGCTGGCCTGATGATGGGTCTTGCCGCGCTTTTCCCGCTCGACGAACACAGTTCTCTGAAGCTTCGCCAGGATACCGAACAGGGGCCAGTTAGCGACTTCGGCTTTCGCGATGAATGCTACCTCGTCCAGCGAACCGAGGATGACGATATCGGTCCACGACGAATGGTTGGCCGCCAGCAGAAGCGGCCTCTCCTTTGTTATCTCGCCATGGACATGGACGCGAAAACCGAGAAGACGCCGCACGATCCTGTGAAAGATGATCGGCAAGGTGGCGCGGAGCCGACACTGGGTCTTCAGGAAGAAGAACTGCAACGGAACAAGCAGAACTATGACAAGCACGAAAATCGCCGCCGTGATGGCAAAACGCAGCCAGGCGACCATATCAGCGACTCTTGTCCAGATCGCGGCGCATCGTCAACGCAGCGGAACGCCCGTCAGCAGTTCTGTAATAATCGGGCCGTTTTCCAACCTTCTTGAAGCCCATCCTGCGATAAAGGGCAAGTGCCGCGGCATTCTGTTCGTCAACCTCAAGAAACAGCATACTCGCCCGGGCATTGTGCAGATGACGAAGTGTTGCATCCATAAGTGCGTGGCCGATCCCCCTGCACTGTGATTGGGGCGCGACCGCCAAGGTGAGCAGTTCAGCCTCGTCAAGGACGAGACGTGCAAGAGCAAAACCACCAGGCGGTGCTTTGGGATTGCCCTCTTCGCGGGCGATGAAGCCAAAAACCTTGTCATTCACGATCAGCGCATGAAACTCGTCGTCGCTCCACGGTTGGCGAAATGTCTGCGCGTGAATTCTCGCCAGATACGGTGCGTCATCTCGTGAAAGAGGCTGGATGACAAAAGGTTGCGATCGCCGATTTTCGAAAGGAAAGCCAATCATTCCTCGGCTTTCCTTTTTAGAACGAATCCCTGCTGCGGCTTGACATCAAGCCCGCGCAGATAAAGTGGCCGTGGCGCCTCACCGACAAGCACTGCACCCAGCCGCGCAAACGCCTCTATGCTGGCCGTCGCGGCCGTCGTGGCGATATCCAGCGGCTGGCACAGCTTTTCGTTGATCAACGCCGCGCCCGATCCCGACAAGACATATTCGCCGGCTATGTCCTCCAGTCGTGGCAGGAGCGCCTGGAGTGATGTCACCATGGGATCCGATGCTGCGGAGCCATCCTTACCGAAGAATTGCGCATAGAGTTCATCGCGCCGCGCATCGATGATGGACAGCACCTGTCTGCCTGGAAACGATTTTTGTGCATCGTAAGCCAATGCCTGAAGTGTACTGATGCCAACCGCTTCGCATCCCAGTGCAAGTGCAAAGCCCCGCGCAGTCGATACGCCAACACGGACTCCGGTAAAAGAACCGGGGCCGATGCTAACGGCGATCTTGCCTATGTCAGTAATGGAAAGCATCGCATCAGAAAGTACCTGCTCGATCGCTGCCATCAGGCGCTCCGCATGTCCTTTACCTATGTCCTGGCTCGACTCCGACAGCACGGACGCGGTTTCTACATCGAGAACGGCGACGGAACAAAAATTTGCAGCAGTATCTAACGCGAGCAGTTTCATGCGCTTCGCCTAAACAAGAATCTCGCCGCTAACAAGTAGGTTCGGCATCTAACGCCCCGCTTCTGGCTGGACCGGCAACCTGTAGAACTGCCGAATCGCACCATCGTGGCGGTCGCCAACACCAGGACCAGGCTATGATATCGGGCAGCTTCCGGCAGTTACATCGAATTGTTTCGAAGCCAGTTCTCTGCCCGACGGGTCGCGGAGCAAGATTGTCCATGAACCGGAAACAAGCTCGAAATCTCTCTCGAATACCCAACCCGCGTAGCGCCGCAGGGAAGTGGCATTGTCTTGCCAACTGCTTTTTCCCATCGATCGTCCATCCGGCGTTCTGATCATCGGGTGGAGAACCACGACGACAATGGGGAGGACGATGTCTTCGCTGTTCGGCACTCGATAAAGAACGCCGAAACTCGTGCCGATGCAGGCTCGAATGGTCGTGCTTCGAGTGACGTCGACGGGACCTTCGACCAGCCGGTTCAGTCCCGTTGGCGTGTCGGGCGAAACTTCCGTTCCGACCTCTTTGGCTCTGGTCAGCCCCCAGTCGACGATTTCCACGGTTGGTGTCTGTCGTTCCGCCGCCAGTCCAGCGCTCCACACCATCACAATGGCGAGAAAAGCAGGATATCTGGCGAACCGACCCATTCTTTCTATGCCGTAGCCCGTTTAGCCTTAAGCTCGAGCCGCCGGCGATGTAAAACCGGTTCAGTATAGCCGTTTGGCTGTTCACGGCCTTTAAAAACCAGGTCGCAGGCAGCCTGGAACGCAACCGAGCCATCGAAATCGGCGGCCATGGGACGATAGAGCGGATCCCCGGCGTTCTGCTCGTCGACGATGGCAGCCATTCGCTTTAGCGTTTCGAGCACCTGTGTCTCGCTCGCTATACCGTGGTGCAGCCAATTGGCGATGTGCTGAGCGGAAATGCGCAGCGTCGCGCGATCCTCCATAAGCCCGACATTGTTGATGTCCGGCACCTTGGAGCAGCCGACGCCCTGATCGATCCACCGAACGACATAGCCAAGAATGCCCTGCGCGTTGTTATCGAGTTCGCGCTGAACATCTTCAGCGGTCCAGTTAGGCCGGGAAACAACCGGCACCGATAAGATGTCGCCGAGTTTGGCGCGTTCGCGGTTCTTCAGTTCCGCCTGAATCTTCGCCACATCCACCCTATGATAATGCGTGGCATGCAACGTTGCCGCAGTTGGAGATGGTACCCATGCGGTGTTTGCACCGGCCTTCGGATGCGCGATCTTTTGCTCGAGCATCGCTGCCATCAGGTCCGGTATTGCCCACATGCCCTTGCCGATTTGCGCGTGGCCGGCAAGCCCGCACTCGAGTCCGATATCGACGTTCCAGTTCTCATAGGCACTTATCCAGGCGGCCTGTTTCATGTCGCCCTTGCGGATCATCGGACCTGCTTCCATGGAAGTGTGGATTTCATCACCCGTGCGGTCGAGAAAACCAGTGTTGATGAACACCACGCGATCCTTCGCGGCGCGTATCGATTCCTTTAAATTGACAGTGGTGCGGCGTTCCTCATCCATGATTCCCATCTTCATGGTGTTCGGCTCCATGCCCAGCAGGGTCTCGACGCGTCCGAAGAGTTCGCACGCGAACGCCACCTCTTCCGGGCCATGCATCTTTGGCTTGACCACATACATCGACCCGGCGCGGGAATTCATATGACGCCCGTTCGGTCCTATGTCGTGGAGAGCGGCCAATGCAGTGATCGCCGCATCCATGATCCCTTCAGGAACCTCGTTGCCCTCGCTGTCGAGAATGGCAGGATTGGTCATGAGATGACCGACATTGCGAACCAGCATGAGCGAGCGTCCAGGTATGGTCAGCGGCTTGCCGTCCCTTCCGGTGTACTCCCGGTCTGCGTTGAGTTTGCGCGTAACGGTTCTGCCACTCTTCTGAAAAGTATCCGTCAGGTCGCCATTCATCAGGCCGAGCCAATTGCGGTAGACGATAATTTTGTCTTCCGCATCGACGGCAGCAACCGAATCCTCGCAGTCCTGAATGGTGGTAAGAGCTGATTCAAGCAGCACATCGGCAATATGCGCCGGGTCTGTCTTGCCAATCGGATGGTCAGCATTGATGACAAGCTCGACGTGCAGCCCGTTTTTTACAAGAAGAATTGCAGTTGGCGCTGTAGCTTCACCACGGTAACCGGCGAACTGTTCTTTATCCTTCAAGGCCGTGAGCCCGCTATCAGCTCTTAGCGTGAGGTGGTGATTTTCGACACTTACGCCGGAAACTTCGGCCCACGACACGCCATCCAGTGGCGCACTGTCGTCGAGAAAAGCCTTTGCCCAGTTGATGACCTTGGCGCCGCGAACCGGATTGAACGTCTTGCCTCTTTCCGCACCACCTTCATCCGAAATCGCGTCTGTTCCATACAGCGCATCATAGAGTGAACCCCAGCGCGCGTTGGCAGCGTTCAGCGCATAGCGGGCATTCATGACTGGAACGACCAACTGTGGACCGGCAATGACGGCAATCTCAGCGTCAACATTATTGGTCGTTACCGAAAAAGCCTCCCCTTCGGGCAAGAGGTAGCCGATCTCCCTCAGAAACGCTTCATATTCCTCGTTGCTGTAACCCGTGTCACGCTTCTCCCGGTAGAACGAGTCCAGCTGAAGCTGCAATTCATCACGCTTTTGAAGGAGAGTGCGGTTCTTCGGGGCGAGTTCCCCGACAATCTGCGCAAAGCCAGACCAGAATTGTGCCAAATCGACACCGGCGCCGGGGATGGCTTCGTTGGCCACGAAGTCGTTGAGTTCCTTCGCCACCTTCAGGCCATTGACTTCGATGCGCTCAATCATGGTTCGTTCCTCAATCTTCATAAAACTATTCTTGAACACGCCAGGGCACGGTCAGTCAATTCGTCAATAGCAGCAGATTTCAAGCCGTACCCCGAACGAATGCTTCAGTGCGCGATGCGTGGTCGTCCCGAGGCTGTCGCTACAATCACCGCCTCGATAAACTTGCGTTGATCTTCGACTGTGGCGGCGCTGATGTTGCGCTCGATGCTGATTTGCGCTTCGTCCGTTCCAGCTTCCAGCGCGAGTTGACCGACTTGATGCTTTACCGTTGTTTCAGCAAAAGCAATGGATTCTTCCTCAATCTGGAAGTCCATGACTACCTCGCCCGCCATAACGCGAAAGAGACCCTCCATGGGCTGACTTATGTGGGCTTCAACTGAAACGCTCACTTGCCCAACGACGGCTCCCAAGGCATTTGCCACGTCAGTGTCGGCAGGAACAATGCACTTTGTACCCAGCATGTTTCCGACAGCCGGATAGTAGACCGGTGCCGATGCGCCCAACCCGATCAAAGGCCGGTCGATGTCGAGCCTAGCCCCGGCAATTCCTCTTTCGCCTGAAAGTGCCTGCTGGATTAGCGGGCTCGCGACAATATCCGGCCCGTCAAGCCCGTCCTCGGCGAAGATCGTTTCCAGCACCACTTCAGAAGAACGGCGGATGAGAGCTTGATAGGTGCGGTGAGAAACCTCTTCCGGCGTATCGCATAGCGGGCGACCCGCGCCATCCTTCCGCCGGGCGTAGAGAACAGCACCATACCGCGCTGCTTCGGCATTCCAATTCTTCTGGAGGCCAATGACGTGACAAGCGTCCGATGGGGTAAACCCGGAGAGATGGACCAGTCCCCGGGCGACAAGCCGGTTGACTATTGTCGCCTGTGACATTGACGTCAGAAGCCGGTCAAGCGGCTGAGGTTCCACCGTTATTCGTCCATAGAGTTCAGTTTCATTTTTGCTTAGACCGGTTGCCATCTGCGCCGGGACCCCGGTAAGTAGCGCGAAGCGCCCGTCCAGCCGTCCGGCAGTGGCCGACTTCGCCTGACGCATAAGATGGTCGATGACCAATGAGCCATGTTTGGCCGCGAGTAGAGACAAGGGCACGAGCCGTCGTGGGCCGAGCTTTATGCCCGGAACCATGGCGTTATCGTCGAGAGATACTTCCGAATCTCCGCCAAGGCCGAAAGTGTGCATGGCAACTGCATCGACCATCGTACGGAAGCCGCCAACGGTGGCGCCGTTTGGATCAATCCGGGGCCGCCCCTTGTCGAGTACCGCGACATCGGTGGTCGTACCGCCAATATCGGAGATGATAGCCTCATCAAGTCCTGTCATGTACCGAGCGCCGACAAGGCTGGACGCGGGGCCGGAAAGAATAGTCTCGATCGGCCGATGACGGGCAAAGGCCGCAGAGACGAGAGCGCCATCACCCCGCACGACCATGAGCGGCGCACGGATGCCGCTGCGGTCGAGAAACCCTTCCGTTGCCGCCACCAGCCGGTCGATCATCGCGATGAGGCGGGCGTTGAGTACAGTCGTCAATGCGCGGCGAGGACCGTTCAGTTTCGCAGAGAGTTCGTGGCTGCAGGTGACAGGCAGCCCAGTTTCTCGGCGTACGATATCGCGGGCTGCTATTTCATGTTCAGGGTTGCGGACGGCGAAATACGCGCAGATGGCAAATCCGGTCACCTCTCCAATCAACTCTGGGAGGATCTCGCTCAAGGCACTCGTGTCGAACGGCTGCGGCCGGCCATAGACGTCATGACCACCTGGAATGAATATGACCGGATCCGACCCAAGAGCAGAGCCAAGATCGGCCTTCTCCAGATCGGCTTTCTCAAAGCCAATCATGACGAGTGCTATGCGCCCGCCCTGTCCTTCGACAAGAGCATTTGTGGCAAGCGTGCTTGACATGGAAACAAGCCTGATGTGGGAAGGAACGACAGAGGCCTCAGCCAGAATTCCTTCGACGGCGCCGGCAATCCCTACACTTAGATCATGCCGCGTCGTCAATGCTTTGGCCTTGGCGATGACTCCGCGCTGCTCTGACCAGAGCACCGCGTCCGTATAGGTACCTCCAGTATCGATACCGAGGAAAACTGCGAGTTCTTTTGTGGGTTCAGCCATGATGCCCTGCATAATTCTACGCAGCGTTAACGCATGAATGATTGCAGGGCTAGCACCATTCCGACCATTTGCTGCCGCAGCATGGCAAGATGCGCGGTCGCGATGGAACCCGGAACCAATCGAATCCTCTGACGTTTTCGCAAAGTCAGGGGAGCCACAATGGCATCACAAGCACCAACGGCGCACGCTGGATCGAAAAAAGTGATCTACGCCGCGATCATCGGCAATCTGCTTATCGCAGCCACGAAGTTCATCGCAGCCTTCTTCACTGGCAGTTCCGCGATGCTATCGGAAGGCGTGCATTCACTGGTGGATACCGGCAATGGAGGATTGTTGCTCTATGGCCTACGTCGTGCCTCCAGGCCAGCGGACATAACTCATCCGCTCGGGCATGGACGTGAACTCTATTTCTGGAGCTTCGTCGTCGCGTTGCTGGTATTTGCGGTCGGCGCCGGGGTCTCGTTCTACGAGGGGCTTATCCATATCATGGAGCCGGAGGCCGTCGCCAATCCACTTGTGAATTATGTAGTGCTCGGCTTCGCGATGCTTTTTGAAGGTGCATCCTGGAGCGTTGCGCTCAAGGAGTTCCGCGCGGTGAAGGGTAAGCTGGGCTACGTCCGCGCCGTCCGGCAAAGCAAGGACCCGAGCGTCTTCACCGTTCTGTTCGAAGATACAGCTGCCCTGCTCGGTCTTGTCATCGCATTTATCGGTATCTCGGCGGCCCAGATCTTCGACATGCCGCAACTCGACGGTGTCGCGTCCATCGGGATTTCCCTTGTCCTCGCAACGACGGCGATCTTCCTCGCCCGCGAAACCAAGGGGCTTCTGATCGGTGAATCCGCATTACCCGAAATGGAGCAGCAGATCCTCGACATAGCCAATAGCGATCCGGACGTGCAGAGGGCGAATGGTGTGCTGACCATGCATATGGGACCAAAGCAGATCTTTGCCGGACTGAGCGTCGAGTTCGAAGATCGTGTTCAAGCGAACGAAATAGAAGCGTGCGTAGAACGTCTTGAGGCAATGCTGAAAAAGGCCAACCCCGATATCGTGACGCTGTTCGTCAAGCCTCAGACAGCGGGTACCTGGGAAGTGCGGCGAAGAAAAATCGAAGCCGCCTAGACTTCCTGCGTAGACACTGCCGCAAGCTTTAATCCTCGCCGTCTACCACGCGCAGGCGCAATTGACCCGTCGCCGAGGCCGCCGAGCGCATTGAATCAGGGTCTTTGACGACTTCACCGCCAGGTGCTTCGGCAAATTCGAGGGCCTCTATCTTTTGCCCGCGCTTGGTCACCTTGCTGGAAGAGACGAGAATATCTTCGATATCCTTGTTAGCCTGACCGAAATGCGTCTGCAGGCGGCGTACACGGTCGTCCAGACGCGTGACGTCTTCCATCAGCCTGATGACCTCGCCCTGGATGAGATGCGCCTGTTCGCGCATTCGAACGTCCTTCAGCACTGCTTGTATGACCTGGATCGAAAGCATAAGCAGCGACGGCGAGACAATCACGATACGCGAGCGATGCGCCTTTTGCACAACGGGTTCGAAATTCTCGTGAATCTCCGCGAAAATCGATTCGGACGGCACAAAGAGAAATGCTGTATCCTGAGTCTCGCCATTGATCAGATATTTTTCAGCCACATCGCGAATATGAATCTCGACGTCCCTGCGGAACTGGGCGGCCGCAATCTTCTTGGTGTCGGGCGTTTCGGACTCGCGAATGGAATTCCAGGCCTCCAGCGGAAACTTGGCGTCAATAACAAGATTAGGCGCGCCGTTCGGCATACGCACCACACAGTCCGGCCTGCTGCCATTGGAGAGAGTCGCCTGAAACTCATATGCTCCCTGCGGCAGGCCATCGGCGATGATTGCTTCCATCCGCGCTTGCCCAAAGGCTCCGCGCGTCTGCTTGTTTGCAAGGATTGCCTGCAATTGCACGACCTGCCCGGCGAGAGCCTGGATGTTGTTCTGGGCAGTATCGATAACCGCCAGCCGTTCCTGCAGTTTTGTCAGATTTTCGTGTGTCGACTGTGTCTGCTCCGTCATGGTCTGGCCAATTCGACTCGTCATCCCGTCGAGCCGGTCACGGATCGATTGGTTGAGTTCAGCCTGCCGTGAGCCGAACAACTCGGCCATGGTCTGCATCCTGCCCTGCATCTCTGACTGGCTTTTGAGAATTTCGCCCAACCGCGCTTCCGCATCCCGTGCCCGGTCTTCTGCCTGGATCTCGGCAACGATGCGCATTCGGGTCGCGCGAGTCACCGCAGTGACAGCAAAGAGGCCTGCAAGCGCGGCTGCGATGATTGCTGCAAGCAGTGCAACGCCAAGTGATACAGAACTCGATCCGAGTTGAAAGAGAGTTTGGTCGAGAGAGATCGTCGTTTCCATAAATGTCAGACTAGCCGATTCGGATGGCAAATGTGAGATCAAAACAAGAACATTTTTACAAACGACTTTTACGCCGGATTGACGGTTGAAAGCCGAGATATTAGGTGATGCTCATGTCCATAAAACCACTTGTCATTCTTCCCGATCCACTGCTGCGCCAGATATCAAAGCCGGTCGAGCGTTTCGACGCCGATATACGCAAGTTTTCGGCCGATATGCTCGATACCATGTATGACGCGCCCGGCATCGGCCTCGCGGCCATCCAAGTAGGCGAGCCGCTGCGCATGCTTGTTATCGACCTTGCCAAGGAAGACGAGCCAAGAGCACCGCAGGTCTTCATCAATCCGCACATATTATCGTCGAGCGCCGAGCGTAATGTGTATGAGGAAGGCTGCCTTTCCATCCCCGACTATTACGCGGAGGTCGAGCGGCCGGCACAGGTGCGCGTGTCCTATACCGACATTGAGGGAAAGCAGCATGAGGTCCAGGCGGACGGGCTTCTGGCCACCTGCCTGCAGCACGAAATCGACCATTTGAATGGTGTTCTGTTTATCGACCACATTTCCCGGTTGAAGCGGGAAATGGTGGTCAAGAAGTTCAAAAAGCTGGCGAAAGACCGTCCGCAGAGCCGATTGGCGGTGTGAGCCAATGAGTTTGCGGATCGTCTTCATGGGAACTCCGGAATTTTCGGTACCCATTCTCAACGCTCTGATCGGCCAGGGTCACGAAATAGTCGCGGTGTACAGTCAGCCACCGCGCCCGGCTGGACGACGGGGGCTGGAACTGACGCCCTCTGCGGTACAGCGGAATGCCGAGCAATTCGGGATCGAAGTCCGCACCCCAACCAGTTTGAAATCCGAGGAAGAACAACAGGCGTTTCGCGATCTTCACGCCGATGTCGCGGTGGTCGTGGCTTACGGGCTGATCCTGCCCGCCGCAATTCTAGAGGGGACGCGGCTCGGGTGCTACAATGGACACGCTTCGCTGCTGCCGCGATGGCGGGGAGCCGCGCCTATTCAGCGCGCTATCATGGCCGGAGACGATGAGACCGGTATCATGGTCATGAAAATGGATGAGGGGCTCGATACGGGCCCCGTGGCCATGGCCGAGAAGGTGAAGATCACGGCCGAAATGACGGCGGGCGAGTTGCATGACCAGCTCAGCTTGGCTGGGGCTGACCTGATGGTGCGCGCCATGGCAGCATTGGAGCGCGACAGTCTTACACTTACCCCTCAGCCAGATGACGGCGTCACCTACGCTTCCAAGATTACCAAGGCGGAAACGCGCATCGACTGGAGCCAACCCGCCATCGACGTGCATAATCGTATTCGCGGGCTCGCTCCATATCCCGGCGCGTGGTGCGAGATGGAAATCGGCAATGAGCTCGAGCGGGTGAAGCTCTTGCGCTCGATCCTGGCAACGGGCATTGGCGATCCGGGTACAGTACTTGGCGACGATCTGCGCATCGCTTGCGGCGAAGGTGCAGTTCGCCTGCGCTCACTCCAGCGGGCAGGCGGCAAGATCATGGACGGGCTGGAATTCCAGCGCGGCGCCAAGATCCTCCAAGGGATGCAGCTGCGATGATCGGCAAATTCTAAGTGCCCCGTTATAAACTCACAGTAGAGTATGACGGCACGCCCTATGCCGGCTGGCAGCGCCAGGAAAATGCCCACACGGTCCAAGCCGCCATCGAGCAGGCAATCTTCAGATTCTGCGGCGAGCACGTTGCGCTTGGAGCCGCCGGGCGCACCGACGCTGGCGTGCACGCGATGGCGCAGATCGCGCATGTGGACTTGACCAAGAACTGGAGCAGTTCAAAGGTGCGTGAAGCGCTCAATGCGCATCTGATCGTTGCCGGGGAGACAGTTGGCATTATCAACGTGGAACTGGTCCAGGATAGTTTTGATGCGCGGTTTTCGGCGACCGGCCGCCATTATCTCTACCGTATCGTCAACCGGAGACCGCCCGCTCCGCTCGAAGCATATCGCGCCTGGTGGGTGAAGAAACCTCTTCATGCCGAAGCGATGCACGAAGCTGCGCAACGGCTCATCGGGACCCATGATTTCACTACGTTCCGCGCAACGCAGTGCCAGTCGAAAAGCCCTGTGAAAACGCTGGACTATCTGAGTGTATCACGCAACGGCGAGATCATCGAGATCAGGGCTTCAGCGCGTTCCTTCCTGCACAATCAAATCCGCTCGTTCGTCGGTACGCTCAATGAGGTCGGTTGCGGCCGGTGGGATGCGGACGATGTCACCGCAGCCCTTGAGGCGCGTGACCGAAAGGCATGCGGACCCGTCGCGCCGCCTTACGGTCTCTACCTCGTCTGTGTCGATTATCCGATCACCACGGGATCGGGCAGAGAAATTCCCAGAACATTCTGAAGCAGTATCATCAAGAACAGTGAGCCGAGCACCATCGCCACGAAGAAGGTGGCCGAATAGGCATGGGACTTCTTCAGCGCCACATGGGTCAACCGGTAGGTCAGATACATGATGCCGCCGTAGAGTACGAGACCAAAACCGGTTGCCAGAGCCGGCCATCCTGGCAGCAACAGGCGGGCCAGAGTTGCCGGCACCATGAGCCAGGCGCCGATTGCCGTTCCCCAATTGCTCGCGACGACATACGGACTAAAGCGCTTGTTCAGCCCGAGCCGACGGGCAAGCAGCGCGAAGATGACCAGGGGAATCACCCAGGCCGATAAATCGACGAACGCAACGCGTCCCATGATCGAAAAGCGATTTCCCGCTTCCGGCTGCAACGTGATCATGTCATTGGCAAAGATGATCCAGCCGAGAATGAGCGGCGGCAGCGAGATTGTGATGGCGTGGAATGATTGCCAGAACCCGTCTTCGGAGAAATCCAGCTGGTCGAGACCGTCGGCATGACCGTTCATCATCCGCCAGGCGCCCCATAGATAGCGCTGAATATCGTCCAAGTCCGGCATTTCGCTTGTTGTCATGCAAAGAAATCCGCGATGAACCGTTCGTAAATTTGCGTCAGGGTTTCAAGATCGGCAATCGCCACGCGCTCGTCAACCATATGCATGGTTTTGCCGACGAGTCCAAATTCAACAACCGGGCAATAATCCTTGATAAAGCGGGCGTCCGACGTGCCACCTGACGTGGACAATTGCGGTCGTTCTCCGGTTACGCTTTCTATCGATGACGTCAGGGTTTCGATCAGCTTGTTGTCGTGCGTCAGAAAGACGTGACTCGGCCGGTCGCGCCAGATCAACTCGTAGTTCACAGGCGCCCTTTTGCCGGGGCGAAGCTTGCGACGGCCCGCTGCTTTATCGAGACGGTTGTGAATCTCGGCCATCAGTGTCTCATCGCTCCAGGTATCATTATAGCGAATGTTGAACGTCGCCGTCGCCTTGCCCGGAATAACATTCAGAGCAGGGTTGCCCACGTCGATCGTAGTGACTTCTAGATTACTTGCCTGGAAGTCTTTTGTTCCATTGTCGAGAGCAGGATATAGCAAGCTCTCGAGGAGCATCAGCATACCGGGCAACGGACTGTCGGCCAGATGCGGATAGGCAACGTGACCCTGTATGCCGTGAACGACGATCGTGCCGGACAATGATCCGCGGCGCCCGATCTTGATCATGTCGCCGAGCTTGCCGGGATTTGTAGGCTCCCCAACGATCGCAGCGTCCCAACTTTCACCTTTCGCCTTGGCCCATTCCAGGAGCTTACGGCTGCCATTGATCGAAGGACCTTCCTCGTCCCCGGTGATCAGGAAGGAGATCGAGCCCTTCAGGTCGCGGTTCTTGTCGATATAGCGTCCTACTGCGGCTGCAAAACAGGCGATCCCGCCTTTCATGTCGACAGCGCCCCGCCCATACATCTCGCCATTGTGGATTGCAGCTGAAAATGGCGGATAGCTCCAGGCGGTTTCGTCGCCTACGGGGACGACATCCGTATGGCCAGCAAACATGAGATGCAGACCGTTGCCCGAACGCCTGGCGTACAGGTTCTCGACATCTGGGGTGCCTTCCTCACTGAAGACCGGCCTTTCCACGGAAAAGCCCAATGGTGACAACATGGCCTCAAGGGCTGACAGGGCCCCGCCCTCCGCAGGCGTTACCGAGGGACAGGCAATGAGTTTGGCGAGATTTTGAACGGGATCGGTTGAGGATTTCATGGTCAAATCGATAATGGAAAAGCATGTTCCTGTCACGCGCTGGATAGAGGCTCCGGCATCTGATCTAATGAGATTGAAACTTAGGTGCAGAGACAGCGAACCATGATGGAAAATGACAGCCGCATCGCCGTAGCCGGTGCAGGATCGATCGGCTGCTACGTAGGCGGGCGCCTCGCAGCGGCAGGAAGGACGGTGCGCTTTCTGGTTCGGCCCCAAGCCGAAGCTACCCTTCGTCTAGGGGGCCTCAAGCTCATTGATATCGATGGTCGCGAAAGCCTGCTGGACCCCGCAGACCTGAAACTGACCGTAGACCCTGCTATTGCCTTTGCAGGTGTCGATATCATTCTCGTGACCGTGAAAAGTGGTGCGACAGAGGCGATGGCCAAACTGATCGCCAGACACGCGCCTCCTGGCGCAATCGTGATCAGCCTTCAGAATGGCGTCGATAACGCCGAGGTCCTGCGCCGGAACCTTCCCGCGCAAAAGACAATCATCTCGGGAATGGTGCCTTTCAACGTCATTCAGTCAGAACCGGATCAAGCGCCCCTGACCGTACGGCGCACGACGGCAGGAACCATTTTCATCGGCGATAAATCCAGGGATCTCGCCGATTTTCTTTCAGTGCCAAGGCTTGCCGTCGCGGCAAAGCCGGACATCCAGGCAATTCTCTGGGGCAAATTGCTGATGAATCTCAACAACGCGCCCAATGCTCTATCCAATCTACCGCTTGTAGAACAATTGGCAGATAGAGATTGGCGGCTTCTTCTGGCAAACCAGATCAGCGAAGGACTGAAAGTCATGCGCGCGCACGGAATCGCCGTGGCAAAGGTGCAAGGTGCACCGCCAGCGGTCCTTCCGTGGATTCTGCGCCTGCCGAATTTCCTGTTTCGAATCGTCGCGGGGAAGATGCTGGCCATCAATCCCCACGCGCGTTCCTCCATGTGGGAAGACCTGTCGCGCGGGCGCCCCACAGAGATAGACTATCTGCAAGGCGCGATTATCCGACTTGCCGATCAGAAGCGCATCGAAGCTACAACCACGCGCAAGGTGCTGGCCTGCGTCAAACGGGCAGAGGGACAGCCGCTCAGGAGCCACTCGGTGCAGCAAATCCGGGCGGTGAATATGTAGAAACATCCGTTATTCAGCACGTCTGATCAGTTGAAAGCTCGACTCTCTGGTCGCATCATCATTATCCTTTCACGATAATTGGGGGCATTTCGCCTATTTCCATAATCAGGCTATTCAGGCTTAAAATCAGGGTCAGTGGACAACTCAATCCACCCATCGCAGGTCAGCATCACTACCGTTCTTCCTATGCGTTTGCCGTCTTTCTTTATGAATACTTCTTGATCCCATACGCGCGCGACGTTTGAGTAAGCAACGTCGCCGCTGGGTTCGATCGCATCGTAACCTTTATCAATATGTTTGAAGCGACCAGGCTTGGACGCGAAGGAGAGAATCTCCTCTTTTACGGTGATACGCGACTTGTCTCCGCATTGCGTTGTTCTGTCCCTGAGTAGAGGGGCGATATAAGCAACGAACAACATTGTTAGAAATAGCGCGACTGGGATCGCCACAACGATGCCCAGGATCCACTTCAGCGTTTTTCGCATCAATGACCCGTCCAGGAGACAGGAATGGAGCCTGGCATAGCTATATCGTAGGATGTTCCCGGCAACACGTTTACGGTTCTGGTGAACACTTCTTGCATCATTCCGCGGTGATCGCTCGAGTTGAAATCATAAGTATCGTTCCAAGCGCGAACTTCCCCCTGGAAATTCCAGGTTCCATCTTGGTGACGCGTTATATCCCCTTCCAATTTCAATAGAATATTTCCGAGATACATCGCGGCTATCGCGTTGTCGTCAGCGGTATTATGATTAAATCTGTTTACAATAATGTGTTTTGTGCCGACAAAATTTTGATCTTCTGTGTACTGATTCAGTTGGTTAACCTCATCAAGGGTGACCTCATCCGGAGTCAGATTTAACCCGACCTGATCCAAAGCGACGGTCAATGTTTGGCCATCACCCTTGAGGTAATGCGCCAGGGCCTTGAAGGGCGACGCAATTCCTCCGGACAAAGTGGCATCTGCCTTATCATAGGTCTTTGCACTCTCAGGCGTACTTTTTACCCCGTTGATAATGTCCAAAGGCGTGTTCTTCTTGTCCAGTTGGCGGGGCTGCTGTCTTCCCACGCTTTGATAACAATTGTATCCAGATGTATGGTACCCATTCCTAAATCTCCTTGGTCATGAAAAATATGTTGAAATCGAATTCATCTCTTCAACAGTTTTGCTTAATGGGTCGTGCCGAAAAAATACGTTGCGGAGCTGCTGCTCGCCAAGAAAGGATTTTTGCTTCAGTTCGTTCGTACAATAGCTATTAAATTGACGTAAGAAGTCAAGATAAAGTCATGCGGAATGTCGTGCCACTCATCGGGGATATACGACTCGGCGTTCCGTCTGGCAGCAGATAAGCATTGTAGGGTTTGCGAGCGCGGCTCCCATGATTACTGGAGCGGCAAATGCCTCACCCACCGATTTCAATCGCGCAGCAATTCGTTGATCGAGGTTTTCGAGCGCGTTTTCTCATCGACTCGCTTGACGATCACGGCGCAGTAGAGGCCGGGTCCCGGTTCCCCATTCGGGAATGCTTTCCCAGGCATCGTGCCTGCAACGACGACGGAATAGGGCGGAACTTCCCCATAGAAAATCTCACCGGTTGCGCGATCGACGATCTTGGTCGATTTACCGATAAACACGCCCATACCAAGAACTGAACCTTCGCGAACGATACAGCCCTCGACCACTTCGGACCGGGCGCCGATGAAGCAATTGTCCTCGATGATCGTAGGTCCTGCCTGCATGGGTTCAAGAACACCACCAATGCCGACGCCGCCTGAAAGATGCACATTCTTGCCGATCTGCGCACACGATCCCACACCTGCCCATGTATCCACCATCGTGCCCTCATCCACGTAAGCGCCGAGGTTTACGAAGGACGGCATCAAGATCACGCCCGGCGCGATATAGGCCGAGCGGCGGACGATGGCGTTGGGTACGGTGCGAATGCCCGCCTTGTTGAATTCGGTTGCACCCCAGCCGTCGAACTTCGAGGGTACCTTGTCCCACCAGGCAGCGCCGCCCGGACCGCCCTCGATGATCCCCATAGGGTTGAGGCGGAAAGACAGAAGGACAGCTCTCTTGAGCCACTGGTTGACCTTCCAGTTGCCGTCGGTCTGCTTCTCCGCAACACGAACTTCACCTCTGTCGAGCAGCAACAAGGACGCGTCCACCGCGTCGCGAATCTCCCCGCGCGTTTCGGTGCTGATTGCGTCGCGTGCTTCGAAGGCCGCATCGATCGTCTTCTCGAGGCTGGTCAGATCTGGCTTGGACATTTTGGGATCACTCCATTAAACGGGCGGGTAAGCTAGCAGGGCTACTAATTTAAGACTGCGAGAGGGTCAATCGCTGCGCCATAATCTTGGATGGCAAAACGATATTGATGTCTCTAAGCGCCATAAGTGTCCGCACAAGGAGAAAAACAATTGAACACCGACGAAAAACACAGCTGGACGCCGTTTTCACATTCATCCGAAGCTGTACGCCGCGTGGCAACCGCGCCTGAAACGCCGCAGACCAAATCGGACACCTACCGCCTGGCATTCGCCGATCCTGATTTCATGACGCGGCGCGAACTACGGGCCGTGCGACTGCAGCTCGAATTGCTCAAGCCCGAAATGGCGCTCGCCGAGCGAGGCATCCGGTCTACCGTCGTCCTGTTCGGCGGAGCGCGTATCCCGGAACCCGGCGGGGCTGCCTGGGCTGCGAAAAACGAAACGCAAAAAAAGAACCTTGAAGCCAATTCGCACTATTACGCCGAGGCGCGAAAATTTGCGCAGCTCTGTTCGATATATTCGGGAACGACATATAATCGCGAATTCGTCGTCGTGACGGGAGGCGGCCCCGGCGTGATGGAGGCGGGCAATCGCGGTGCGGCGGACGTGGGGGCACCGACGATCGGCCTCAACATCGTGCTGCCGCACGAACAAGCCCCTAACGCCTATGTGACACCGGAGCTCAGCTTCAACTTCCATTATTTCGCCATCCGCAAAATGCATTTCCTGATGCGCGCCAAGGCAATGGCAATTTTCCCCGGCGGATTTGGTACGATGGACGAGACCTTTGAAGCTCTTACCCTCATTCAGACCGGGCGAATGGAGCGAATTCCATTCCTGCTGTTCGGCAAACCGTTCTGGGAAAAAGCCATCGACTTCGACTTCCTGGCCGAACAGGGCGTGATTTCGCCCTCCGACCGCAACCTGATCACTTTTGTCGACACTGCGGAAGAGGCCTGGGAGGTGATCAGATCCTTCTACGAACTTTCCTGATTATCGTCATTGCCACGGCAATCGTTCAAGCCACGATGCGCGCCGAGGCATCGATGATTTCTTCTAAAGAGGTAAACCGCGTCAAGCAGGAACGCTCAACGCTGTCTGTCCCGGCAGGATGGCGCTGAGGAATGAAGCAAGGTTGTCTGTAACATAGTCGACGTGATCGGTATGCCCTGGATCGCGCTCCCATATTTCCGAGAATGTTGGCTCAAAGTTATGCGGGACGATCAAGACCGTCGTCATTCCGAGGGCTTTTGGTACTGTTAGATTGCGCGCCAGATCCTCGAACATCACGCTACTTGCTGCATCGATATTGTGCCGGGCGAGGAACCGGTCATAGGTTTCCCGCGCAGGCTTTGGCAGCAGTTGAGCGGCGACGATGTCGAATATATCGTCGAATTCATCCAGAACGCCGAGTTGCCGCGCAGCACGCTCGGCATGACCGCGATCACCATTGGTGAATATGAACTTCCGGCCGGGCAACTGCCTGATTGCTATGGCGAGCGAAGGATCCGGCACGAGCCACGAGTAGTCAATGTCATGCACCTTCTGCAGAAAATCATCCGGATCGATGTCGTAACGATCCATGAGGCCTTTGAGCGTCGTGCCATAGTCCTTGTAGAACTGCTTCTGCATTTGCCGCGCATCCGTGCGTGACAATTTCAGGAGATCGGCGACGTAGTCCGTCATTTTAACGTCGATCTGTGAAAACAGGTTGGAATGATGCGGATAAAGGGTATTGTCGAGATCGAAGATCCAATCGGTCACATGTGCAAAATTCAATGGTTCAGGTTGATTTGTCATACGCGATTAAGGTTCCGCCGTTTTCTGGTAGGCAAAAGCGAATTCAGAGATTTCTGTTTCGCTACCGAATCAATAGACGAAAAGAGACCGAACTACGACCGTTTTTAAATTTTTGGATAACATCCGCTTCATCTGTTCCTCGTATTGGTTAAGAGCAGTCCACGAGGTCCGATGTTCAGAGTTCTCTTCAAGTGCGCGATGGTTATGGTCATTTCAGTGGCATGTTCACTGCTGATCACGGGAATCATCATGACCGCCAATGACATGCACGATGTACGAGGCTACATGATCGCAACGATTTGTCCGCTTGTGATCTCTCCCGCCGTTTCGTTCCTGGTATTCCGACAATCGGAAAAGCTGCGTTTGACGCTGGACAAGCTCGGTCAGGTGATGCGGGAACTAGAAGTCACCAACGCAAAATTACTGGAGAAGTCATCACGCGACAGCATGACGGGCCTTCTCAACCGCGAGGCGTTCTTCAACCATATCGAAGACGTTAGACAAAAGCGCGCCAGTTCTCTCCTGATCATTGACGCTGACCATTTCAAGAAAATCAATGATGTCCATGGTCACTACAATGGCGATGGCGCCTTGATGGCGATCGCGCAATGTATCACGGACTGTGTCGGGGACCGCGACAGTATCGGACGCATCGGAGGCGAAGAATTCGCTGTTTGTCTTCCAACGGATGATCAAGCTCTCGTCAAATCCATGGGCGAAAACATCAGGTCGGCGGTGAGCCGCATTGATTTTCGCACTCCCGAAAACCTGCGCCTCCCGCTGAGTGTAAGCATCGGAGGTGTTGCCGGACTGGCGAACAGAACGATCGCCGATCATTTTCAGATCGCCGATCGCAGGCTTTACGAGGCAAAGCGAAATGGGCGTGATTGTGTGATCATCGAGCCCAACATGCAGAATGCAGCTTGAAGTGAGCGCTAAACAGTTGCCGGATCCAGTGGTTCGACATCCTTCCAGCGCGCGATCAGTTTCGCCATGTCAGCTTTCTCGAAAGCATCTCTCAAGGTCCCGAAAGATGGCAAGACAAAATAGACCCGCTGGAACTTGTCGATCTCATAAGCCGTATGCATCACCGTCTCGATATCGAATTCCACATGATGCGCATCGGGGCTTGTCACGGCAAATTGCAATTCACTGAAGGATGACATGAGTCCCGCGCCGAACGCCTTGAGTTGCGCACCCTCCTCCCGCATGAGACCAAACTCGGCGGTATACCAGTAAAGCCGGGCCGCCAGTTGCTCGCCGCCCATGCGGGACGCGGCTCCGCCCTTCTCGCCATAGAGCTGCATGAAATCCGCAAAGACGGGTTGGCTAAGGATTGGAACGTGGCCGAAGAAATCGTGAAACATGTCCGGCTCGACAATATAGTCCAGCTCCTTTTTGCTGCGTAGCCAGTTGGTTACCGGAAAGCGCCTGTTGGCAAGATGATCGAAGAACGGCTCGTTTGGAATCAGCCCCGGAACCGCGACGATTTCCCAGCCTGTCAGCTTGTGGAGACGTTCGCTTACCTCATGGAAGTCCGGTATCCGTTCAAGCAGGCCGAGGGCATTCACACCATTGAGATAGCTGTGATGTGCCAGCTTTTCCGTCAGCTTCGTCTGTCGATCGCACAGGGTCCGCCACACCTCCTGGTCTTCTTCAGAGTAGTCATAGCTCTGTTCGACGGTAAAATCCCGCTTGCAAACCGAATAATTGCCGCGAAGTCCCTGCGCCGCACATTCCTTCGCATAAGCCTCAACGCTGATGGTCATCGGTTCCTCCTCAATCTTCGTTGCTAAAGAATACGACGAGGAAATGAGGGGATTTGACCTAATCCCCTGCATCAACCATTCTCGCGAGTGGATTTACGAACCAACAGGAGATTTTCGAGTGATTTCTTCTCAGCTCGACGCATTTGAAATCAAGATGCTGCAGATTCTCCAGAGCAACGGGCGCGTTCCGATAACCGATCTCGCCCAGTTGATCGGTCTGTCCCCGACACCCTGCGCCCGCAGGTTCGAGCAGCTCCAGGAAAGCGGAATCATTCGGGGCTTTGCCGCGAACATCGACAGGCGATCGATAGGGCTGATGGTCGAAGTCTTCATCCAGGTGCGTCTCAACACGCATAGCGACGAGTCGCCCGAACGCTTCATCGCCGAAATTCAGCGCATGGACGAAGTTTCGTCTTGCTGGACCATGACCGGAGAACATGACTTTCTCCTGCATGTCATGGTTCCGACAGTCGATGATCTCAACGGCTTCGTCATGCACCGGCTCATGCGATTGAAGGGTGTGCGAGACGTGCACACCCAGCTCGTGCTGCAGAATATCAAGGGGCCCGGGAAAATCCCGCTGGATCATCTCAAGAAATGATCAGGGGACAATCAGCGTTCCTGCACCGCGTTCAGTAAAGAGCTCAAGCAGAACCGAGTGCGGGGTTTTGCCATTAAGGATAACGACGCCCTCGACACCGCGGTTGATCGCTTCGATACATGTTTCCACCTTTGGGATCATGCCGCCTGATATCGTTCCGTCCTTGATGAGCGCGCGGGCTTGCGCGACCGAAAGTTCCTTGATCAGTTGCTTGTTCTTGTCGAGAACACCGGGAACGTCTGTCAGAAACAGCAGGCGGGATGCCGCTAGTGCGCCGGCTATAGCGCCAGCGAACGTATCAGCGTTGATATTGTAGGTATGACCATCGCGTCCCGGCGCTACCGGAGCGATAACCGGTATCATCTCGGAACGTGCAAGAAGATCCAGCAGCGTGCGATCGACTTCTACAGGCTCGCCGACAAAGCCCAGATCGACGATCTTTTCGATATTCGAATCAGGGTCGATGATGGTTTTCTTGGCCTTTTCGGCAAAGACCATGTTGCCATCCTTGCCGCATAAGCCTATCGCCCATTCACCTTCGGCATTGATCAAGGCAACGATTTCCTTGTTGATCGAACCAGCGAGGACCATTTCGACGATTTCCAGCGTCTTCGCATCGGTCACGCGCAAGCCGCCCTCAAACTTGGACTCGATGCCCATGCGGGCCAGCATGGAAGCGATCTGCGGCCCGCCGCCATGCACAACAATCGGATTGATGCCCGACTGTTTTAGAAGCGCTATATCGCGCGCGAACGCCTTGCCGAGGGCAGCATCCCCCATCGCGTGTCCGCCATATTTCACGACAACCGTCTTGTTCTCGTAGCGCTGCATGTAGGGCAGAGCGGCAGAGAGCAGACTGGCCTGTATTTCCGCGTTGTGGTCGGCATCTAAGGGGGAGGACATGCGCAAGCTCCAGCTTGGAAAGGACGGGGGTTCTTAACGTCAAAGACGGTTTCCAGCAAACGGGATTTAGGCTCTGTGCCAGCTTTTTCCCATCTCACCATTGACAGCGCGTGCTGCCAGCAGATTTAAATCAGCATTAAAAGTGGGAAACGCCAATTATATGACGCCCGAAGGCATCTCGGAGCTTATTTCGCGAGTCGCGTTACGAGACCGCGCGGCGTTCGACATTCTGTATGCATCGACGAGTGCGAAACTTTTTGGAGTATGTCTGCGTGTCTTGGGGAACCGAACAGAAGCAGAAGACGCGCTACAGGATATCTACGTTAAAATCTGGAACAAGGCAGACCGATTCGCTGTCGCGGACACAAGCCCTATTTCGTGGCTGGTGGCGATCGCACGCAATCACTGCATCGATCTGCTTCGTTCGCGCAAACCCGCGGCGGTGGAATTAAATGCGGCGGCGGCAATTTCCGAGCCCTCGCCCGATCCAGAACAGCTCGCGGTTGCTGGGGGGGAAGCGCGGCGCATCTATGATTGCCTTGGCCAGCTTGATGTGGACAGAGCTGCGGCGGTTCGCGGCGCCTATCTGAATGGAGACAGCTACGAGGCACTGGCAAGCCGATACAAGGTGCCCCTGAATACGATGAGAACATGGTTGCGCCGCAGCCTGATAAAACTGAAGGAATGCCTTGAGGGATGAGCCCGATCGTACCTGATGACGACACGACACCGGAGGGAGACGATTTCGTCGCCGCCGAATATGTGTTGGGCGTGCTCCCCGAGCAGGAGCGTCGGGAGGTTGCGCGCCGTATCGAGACGGACAAGACCTTTGCCCAGCTTGTCGCCCGCTGGCAAAAGCAGTTCGACCCCCTCAACGATGAATTCGACAACTCCGCTGTCCCGCATCACGTGAAAAACCGTATAGATCAGCGGCTTTTTGCTATCGAAGTCGCCGCCACCGCATCCTTCTGGAACAATCTCACCTTCTGGCGCGGACTGGCTTTCGCTGCGCTTGCTTTCGCCGTGATCGGCATCGGCAGCGACTTGAGGGAGCGGTCCGGTACTCCGGACGCGCAGTTCGTTGCGTCGATGGAAGTTGCAGGTAGCCCCGTTCATACGCTGGCAATCTTCGATGAGAGAACCAGAAAATTGAAGGTTACCGTGGTCACTGGCGACATGCCAAAAGATCGCTCGGTCGAGCTTTGGCTGATTGCCGGAAGCGAGCCTCCTATATCGCTCGGCCTGATGGTTTCGCCTGAGGTGACCGAGTTCAATCTGTCACCTCCATTGCTTGCAAAGCTGCGTGAGGGAACGACACTGGCGCTCACGATCGAACCCGTTGGAGGCGCACCGAAGGGCATCCCGACCGGCCCGATTGTTGCCGCTGGCGCAGTACGCCGAATTTAACTCCCCTTATAATTCACGGTTCCTGAAACTTAATCCTCCAGCTTCCGTATCTCCATCTGTCCTCAACCGAGGGGAACAACAATGGAGATGAAGCATGCTGAAGAAATCATTGGGCCTGATCGCACTCTCGACCTTGCTGGTCGCCGGGTCTGCCTATGCCAAGAACCCGACAGTCGGCGGCGCCGCCATGTACGAGAACAAGAATATCATCGAGAACGCGGTGAACTCCAAGGACCACACGACATTGGTGGCTGCGGTGAAAGCGGCAGGCCTCGTCGAGACACTTCAGGGCAAAGGGCCGTTCACGGTATTCGCGCCCACGAATGAGGCATTCGCCGAACTTCCGAAAGGTACGGTGGAAACGCTCCTCAAGCCCGAAAACAAGGACAAGCTGGCCAAGATCCTGACCTGCCATGTCGTTGCTGCCGATGCCTCATCAAAGGCCATCATGAAAATGATCGATGATGACGAAGGCGCACATCCGGTGAAGACCGTGGGTGGTTGCGTATGGACGGCAAAATACAAGGGCAAAAAGATCACCCTGACCGACGAGAACGGCACGGTCGCCACCGTGACCATCGCCAATGTCAAGCAGTCCAATGGCGTGATCCACGTGATCGACAAGGTTCTTCTACCAAAAATGTAAGGCTGCAAACCTGGTTCAACGCGCACAGTGAGCCAGCAATTGCCCCGTGATCCCAAGCTTCTCAGCTTCGGTTTTCGCGGGGCTTTTTTTACGCCCGCTGTTCTTCGAGGAGTTGAGCTATGGCCGCACGGAGCGCATCGAGCCCTGCGCCTTTTTCCGACGATGTCGCAAGGATTTCAGGATAGGCAGCGGCGCGCTTCTTTATCGCTTGAGCAGTGTCTTGCATCAGGCGCGGCACGCCGGCAGGTTTGATCTTGTCGATTTTGGTCAACACGATCTGGTAGGATACTGCGGCGCGATCCAGAAGATCGAGTACCTCGGCGTCGTTCTTTTTGACGCCATGACGTGCATCGATCAGAAGATAGACACGCTTTAAGGTCGTGCGTCCGCGCAAGTAATCAAAGACCAGTCGCGTCCAGGCATCCACCTGTTCCTTGGGCGCTTCTGCGAAACCATAGCCGGGCATATCTACGACCGCGAGGGGCGGAAGATCGCCGTCTTCGCCCGAATGACCATCCGGAACGAAATAGTTCAGCTCCTGAGTCCGCCCCGGCGTGTTCGATGTTCGAGCGAGCCCTTTCTGCCCGATGATCGCGTTGATCAACGAAGATTTCCCGACGTTCGACCGTCCTGCAAAAGCGATCTCCAACGGCCCTTCCGGCGGCAGAAATTTCATGGCGGGAACGCCGCGAATAAAAACCCAGCCTTGTGCAAAGAGCATTCTGCCCTTCTCGATAAGCCTGTCGATGTTCTGCTGCGTTTCGCTCAATTTATTTCCATCCAAATGCCGCGGACTCGATGCCCTGCAATCATTGTTTACTACAGGCTGGTCAACCGCTCAAAAGAAAAGCCCCCAGTCAAGCCAGGGGCTTTGGATTCGCCGGCAAGTCCCGGCTATTCAGCCGGTTTGGGTTTCTTGCGGAACAGCCCTGCAAGATTGTCCCACAGCTCAACCTTGACGCCTTGGCGCTTCATGATGATGCCTTGCTGGATGATCGAGAGCGTATTGTTCCACGCCCAGTAGATCACCAGACCCGCCGGAAAGCTCGACAGCATGAACGTAAAAATCAGCGGCATCCAGTTGAAGATCATCTGCTGGGTCGGATCGGGCGGCGTCGGGTTCATGCGCATCTGCAGGAACATCGTGACGCCCATGATCAACGGCCATACGCCGATCATCAGGAATGCCGGAACAGTCCATGGAATGAGCCCGAACAGATTGAATATCGATGTCGGATCGGGAGCAGCCAGATCCTGAATCCAGCCAAAGAACGGCGCGTGGCGCATTTCAATGGTGACGTAGAGTACCTTGTACAGCGCAAAGAAAACCGGAATCTGGATCAGGACAGGCCAGCAGCCGGCGATCGGGTTGATCTTCTCCGTCTTGTACAGTTCCATCATGGCTTGCTGCTGTTTCACCTTGTCATCCGCGTACTTTTCGCGAATCTCGGTCATTTTCGGCTGAACCAGCTTCATACGTGCCATCGATGCATAGGATTTGTTGGCAAGCGGGAAGAAGAAGGCTTTCAGGATGACGGTCACCGCCAGAATGGCAACGCCGAAGTTTCCGATAGCCTTGTAGAGCCAGTCGATAAGATAAAACATCGGCTCGGTGATGAAATAGAACCATCCCCAGTCGATCAGATTCTTGAAGAGCGGAATATGCAGGTCATTCATATAGGCGTTGATCTTGCCGACCTCTTTCGCGCCTGCGAAGATAAGGTTGTCGGTAGATACTGTCTGACCAGGCTGGATCGTCGCCGGATCAGACAGATAGTCGCTTTGATAGCGCGGACGTCCATCCTCGAAATATGAAAAGCGTATCTTGAACGGCGTTGCTTGTGCTGGAACGAGCGCAGCAGCCCAATATTTATCGGTAATTCCAACCCATCCGCCAGTGGTCGACCGCTCCGGCGCTACTTCCCGTTCTTCTTCAATCGCTGCAAACTTGTATTCGATCAGTTTATCGTTGACCACGGCTATCGGTCCCTCGTGCAGCACGTAGGTGCTTGGATGCAGAGGCTTCGAGAAGCGCGTCACACGCCCGTAGGACGCCAGCGAAACGGGTGCTGCAGTCGTGTTGGTAACAGCGTCCTTCACCGTGAACATGTAGTTCTCGTCGACACTGATCGTCCGCTTGAAGACCAGCCCCTTTTCATTGGTGTAGGACAGCGTAACCGGTGTGGACGACGTCAGATCATTGTTACCCTCGCGGGTCCAGACGGTGGTCGGGCCTGGAACTGTCCCCGTCAGGTCATTTCCCGTAAACCCGACTTCCACGAACTGGCCATCAATCATCTGCGCCGGGCTCAGCAGCTCGATGTTTGGCGAATTGTCGTCGACGGTCTCGTGATAGTGCTTCAGTTGCAGATCATCGAGCCGCGCACCGGTCAAACTGATGGAGCCGCCAAGGCTGGGTGTGTCGATCCTGATGCGCTGCGTCTGACCAAGTGCGGCTGCGCGCGTCAGGCTACCCGCCTTTGCAGCATCTTGCGACTGGCCTGGAACATTGGCATCAGGATTAGCTGGGGTCGACGACGGAAAATTATTCGTTGCATTGCCATTGGTGGCAGTGCCTGCTGGCGCGCTCGCCTGCCCGTCAACACGGGTTTGTCCTTGCCGCGTGGCCTCGATCTGGGCCTGTTCGCGCTGAGCTTCGATCTTGGGGTTCATGTAGAACACTTGCCAAAGCGTCAGAATCACAATGGACAAGGCAATGGTGATGAAGAAATTACGGTTGGTTTCCATTGTCGGTCCTTGGGTCGGTTTCGCCGTACCTGCTAAGGCTTCGTCGAACGCCGGGTCAATATTTTCCTGGAAACCCGTTTGGAGAGTTCCCGTGTCAGGTCAGCGAACGGCGCGTTCAGCGCATCGCGGCGAGCAACGATCACATAATCGGTTCCAGCTTGCATGTCATTAGCAACATTGACGCGCACAGCCTCTCTGAGGCGTCGCTTGATGCGATTGCGGACAACAGCGTTCCCGTTCTTTTTGGTAACCGTGAAACCTACGCGCGGGGGCCCAGCCTGGTCGTCCCGCTCTTTGACTTCGATCAGAAAATAGACGCCGCGGCGCTTTTCTCCGTTCCGAACAGCCAAAAACTCCGCTCTCTTGCGAAGGCGGAGTGGTTTTTGCTCATTCATTCTATAGTGCCAACTCTGGCCAACCGCGCAAATCTGCGCGGACTGCCTTATGCCGACAACCGCTTGCGACCGCGGGCGCGACGCGCCGCGATAACCTTGCGACCACCTGCCGTTGCCATGCGGGCGCGAAACCCGTGGCGACGTGCGCGGACAAGCTTGGATGGCTGATAAGTACGCTTCATTCGTTAAATACCGCGGTGTGCGGCCCTTCTTGTGGTCTGTTCTTTGACAGGAGCATATCAGGACCGCCGTTGGCACATAAATGCACCAATGAATCCGTCGCGGGGGCGGTCAGCCCGGACGTGCGCGGCTTATAGAGGCAGGATGCCGATAAGTCAATTGATTGACGCAATTGAAAAATAGGCAAACCCGCGCAACTGATTTATTGTGCCGGACAAGCATCTGACCTACATCGGAAGCCTATGGAGCATACATGACGGCAACCCAGCACAGGCAGGAGAATGGTAGTGTGCGGTTGCACGCAGGACGGCGTCTGCCCGTGCTAAAACGCCTTTCTGGAAAGCTGTTGCGGCTCACGCTGCTGTTCGGCCTCTTGGCCGAAGTCATGATCTTCGTTCCCATCATAGCCGATATGCGCATTCGGTGGTTGTCCGACCGGCTCAACACTGTCGCTGCCGCGAGTGTGGTTCTTGCTGCCAGCGATGGCGAGGACATTCCACAATCTGTGCAGAATGACGTGCTTCTTGCGACTGGAACGAAGGCGATCGTCTTGCGCGAGAAAGGCGCCTCGCGGCTCCTCGCGGTATCTGAGATGCCGTCCAAGGTGGACAAACACATCGATATCACCGTCACCGATCCTGTTACGGCTATCCGGGATGCGTTCGACACGTTGATCAATGGCGGGGCTCGAGTTATCCGCGTTTACGGACCCGTCGGCGACACCGGAAAAGTCATCGAGCTCCTGACCTCCGACGCGCCCTTGCGCAATGCGATGCTGCGTTACGCCCGCAATGTCGCGCTTATCTCGCTGTTCATATCGGTTATTACCGCAGGCCTCGTATTCCTGACGATCAGTCGTCTGCTGATCCGGCCAATACAGCGTATGAGCGACAACATGCTTGCTTTCGCGAAGGGGCCTGACGACCCGCAGCGCATCATCAAGCCGGAAAATCGCGAAGACGAACTTGGCATTGCCCAGCGGGAGCTCGCCGGCATGCAACACCAGTTGCAGAGGACTTTATCGGAGCAGAAACACCTTGCCGATCTCGGTCTCGCGGTTTCGAAGATCAACCACGACATGCGTAACATCCTTGCATCGGCACAGTTGATATCGGATCATTTGGCCAACACCAGCGACCCGGCAATCCAGCGATTCGTGCCGAAGCTGGTACGCACCATCGATCGCGCCATAAATTATTCGCAGACCGTTCTAGCCTACGGGGGGACGCAGGAAGCGCCGCCGCAGAGACGGCGTGTGAAATTACGCACCATCATAAGCGATGTGGAGGAGATGCTCAGTCTCGATACGAAATCAGGGATAGAATTCAGGAATCTTGTACCGGCGGATTTCGAGATCGATGTCGATCCAGACCAGTTTTTCCGGATTATTTCCAATCTTTGCCGGAATTCCGTTCAGGCTATGACAGCCGATACACGTAGCGGCCCAGCCGTGGTCAAGCGATTGACCATCACTGCCGGCCAGATCGGTACGACCTCTATCATAGGCATTGACGATACCGGCCCCGGATTGCCGCTCAAGGCACGCGAGAACCTGTTTACTGCCTTCAAGGGATCTGCGCGTTCGGGCGGCACCGGCCTTGGCCTCGCTATCGTCCACGAACTTGTACGGGCACACGGAGGAACTATTGAATTGCGCAGCGGCGATGGAGCAGGAACAAGTTTTGAGATCCGTATCCCCGACCAGCCGGTTTCGCTGGCAGAATGGCGTTCTCGCCGGGATTCAGCGTCCTGACATGAAACGCCGCAATGGCTGATTACCTCTTTACCTATTGGCCGCAGATCTTTTTTGTCCTGTCGGTTGTCCTCGGCGTGCCGGCGGCAGTCCACGCCACCATGACCAAAGAGGAAGTACGCGCAGCTATTGGCTGGGTGGGCGTGATTATCCTCTCGCCTGTGATCGGAGCGGTCATTTACGCGGTTGCCGGGATCAATCGTATCAGGCGATCCGCGATCTCATCGCAACGCGAATTCTTGCATGAGATTGGCCAGGATCACTTCATGCGCTTCGATGCGACCCAGCAAAACGTGCATGCCTTGTTCGAGAAGCGTTTCGTTGCAATGAAGACGCTTGGCGATCGTGTCAGCCGTTGTCGTCTGACCACCGCTAACGACATTGACATCCTGCAGAGCGGCGATGAGGCCTATCGCGCGATGCTGGCTGAAATCGAGCGATCCGAGCGAAGTATCCTCGTCGAAACATATATTTTCGACCGCGACAAGATCGGGCTTCGCCTCGCCGACGCATTGATCAAGGCGGTGAAACGCGGCGTCGAAGTCAGGGTGCTGATCGACGCTGTCGGCGCCCGATACTCCATTCCAAGTATCGTCGGCTATCTCGATAAACACGGGGTAAAGGTCGACGTTTTCAATGGCAATATCATCATGGGCCTGCGTCTGCCCTATGCGAATTTGCGCACGCACCGCAAGATCATGATCATTGACGGCCGGGTGGCATTTACCGGCGGCATGAACATCCGCGCGGGCTTCTCGGCCGAGATAGCTGGCGAAGACAACGCTCGCGATACGCATTTTCGTCTGACGGGACCAATTGTCACCGACCTTCTCCACATCGCGTCTGAAGATTGGCGTTTTACCACGGGTGAGAAACTGACGGGGGAGCCATGGCACATCGCTCCGCCCGCGAAACATGCGGGCGAACCCGTGTTTATCCGCGCAGTGCCATCCGGCCCGGATCGCAGTGTTGAAGCCAATCACCGAATGCTCATGGGGGCATTTTCGATCGCTCAGACGCGCATAAGGATCATGTCACCCTATTTCCTCCCGGACCGCGAGCTTATCAGTGCACTCGTCACTGCTGCACGCCGGGGGGTGGAGGTCGATATTGTCGTTCCCGCAATCAACAATCTCAAACTTGTAGATCGCGCCATGACGGCGCAGTTCGACCAGATCCTGAAAGGTCATTGCCGCATCTGGCGCGCCAGCGGAAACTTCAATCATTCCAAGTTGCTCGTGGTTGATGGGCAGTGGGCCTATGTCGGATCGTCCAACCTTGATCCACGATCATTGCGCTTGAACTTCGAGGTTGATCTTGAAGTTATGGACGCGGCGTTCGCATCCGAGGTCGACGGCCTCATCCAAAAGGCGTTGGCCTCGGCGAAGCCCGTCCTCCTGCAAAGCCTTCGGGCGCGCTCGTTCTGGGTGCGCCTGCTCGACCGGATTATCTGGCTAGGCTCGCCCTATCTTTGATCACTTCTGTCTCGGCAATAGCTGATTTGAGATCGATATGTGCCTTGATCGGAAGGTGATCGGACGCGACGCGAGCGAGGGGCGTGTCGTGCACCTCGATAGCCGCAACGAGGCTGTGTGGATGACCCAATACGCGATCGAGCGCCAGCACGGGAAACCGGGAAGGGAAGCTCGGCACGGCATTTTTTGCAGGATCGAAGACCGGCCGCAAGAAATGCAGCGATGATCCCTTGCCAACGCGCCACTCGTTCAAGTCGCCTAGCAGCAAGGTTGGCCGTCCGAGATCGGCGTTGACCGCGTTCAGAATCGCTTCGGACTGCTGCTGGCGGGAATGCCTGAGCAAACCAAGATGCGCAGCGATGATGCGCAGGGGCCCAGCTTCGAGGTCTATATCCACCACCAGAGCTCCGCGTGGCTCTAGGCCGGGTAGCCCAAGCTGTTGAACCCGGCGGACGACGCCTTCGCGGAACAGTAGCAGATTGCCGTGCCAGCCATGACCCTTGGGATAGAGAGAGGTCACCGGAACCGGAACAAGGCTGTTCTCGCGATGCAACCGGACAAGGTCGAGTAGGCCTGTCCTCTCTCCGAATCGCTTGTCGGCCTCCTGGATTGCGATGATATCGGCGCCTATTTCTCCGATGACATGAGCAACGCGGTCCGGATCGAACTTCTTGTCAATTCCAACGCATTTATGAACGTTATAGGACGAAATCAGCAGATCGCTGCGCATCGGGTTCGCTGCGCCGACCGGGCGCTTCTTGCGGTTCCTGACCGCGGCGAGAATACTGGCGGAGACGCTGGGCCTTGTGTGCCGCATCGGCTTCTTGCTGTCCATGGGCTAAGAGATATGATGGGACGGGCAGAATGGCAAGCGCACGAGAGGTGGCGTGAACCATATTGCGCGCCGCCTTAGTCTATCGTCGGGGTGCTCCATCCTCATCGATGATGCCAAAGATCGTTAGAACAAAATTGTCCCAGGCAGGTAAGCGGCGAGCATGACGGTTATTTACAACGAGCGTACAAAATTGATCGCTAACTCGATTGACCGGGCGTCGACCTCTTGCGTTACGGTCGGCGTTTTCGCTCCGGGTGCAGCAGCCATCTACACCATTTCGGGTACAGTGGTTTCATCCTCAATTTTTCTGATCGGAACAGTCATTTGGCTTTTTGCGGCCATCCAGCTCTTTGCATTTGTTATTCTCCCTCTTGCACTCGCTGCCGGAGGATGGGTCATCGTGCTCTTGAACGAACGTCACAACAGGCGATAACGTTATCTGCCTAAAATCTGCTGCCGACGAGATGTGCGAGTTGGGCACCGACTTCGTAATAGCCTTCCCGAATGGTCCGCAAGCCTTGCTCCTTGGGCCGGGTCACCGGTAGGGGCAAATCCGCTTCTCTGACCTTGCCGGCAATATGCTCCGCGAGAATGCGGCCAAACACCGTGCCCGGCGCGATACCCCGGCCATTATATCCGCTGAAACTGATGATGTTTGGCGCCAGCGTGTGGAATCGCGGCAGACTGTCACTTGTCATCCCGATCGAGCCGTACCAACCGGCTTCGAACGTCACATTCTTTATCTGCGGGAAAAGCTTGCGAATGGACCTTGCGGCCCAAGCCTTGTGTATGGCCATGCCCGTGCCGCGCAATGCGCCGACGCTTCCGAAGATCAATCGCCCTGCCCGGTCCATGCGAAACGAGCTGAGGATCTCCTTCGTGTCCCAACCGCCCTGCCTTTCAGGAAGAATTGTTTTCCGGACGTTTTCCGGCAATGGGGCGGTCGCGAAATTGAAATAGGGCAGGTGCAGGAGCTCCGTCCGCAACTCAGGCCAAGGAGATGTCGTATAGGCGTTGGTTGCGACCACGACCCAGTCGGCTGAGACGGTGCCGGACTGCGTACGTAGCCTCCAGCGATCGCCTGAGCGTTCCGTGGCCGCGACCGGCGATTGCGTATAGATCGCGGCGCCAGCACCTAGGGCGGCCTTCGCCAGCCCTCGCACATAGCCCAAGGGCTGGATTGTTCCTGCCCGGTTATCCAATAGCGCCGCAACATAGGCATTGGAGCCGACCTTGGCAGCAGTTTCACTGGCATCCAGCAAGCGGACTGCAGCACCGCGAGCGAGCCATTGTTCGGCCCGCTGTTCAAGCTGCTCCAATCCGTCCTGGCCAACTGCGCAGTGCAGTGTACCTTTTCTCTCTAGTTCGCAATCGATCTCGTATTTGTCTACGAGGTCGAAAACCGATTGTGGGGCGTTGCCCAAGAGCTCCAGAAGGCGTTCGCCATGCGTTTGACCCAATACGCCGGGCAGATCGTTGGGCATTACCCACATGCCCGCGTTGACAAGTCCGACATTCCTGCCTGAACCGCCGTACCCGATTTCTACCGCATCGATAACGGCAACCTTTGTCCCCGCTTCGGCCAGATGGAGAGCGGCAGACAGGCCGGTGAAACCAGCTCCGATGACCGCCACATCCACCGAGATATCCCCCCGCAGCCTTTCCGTCGCCGGCGCAGCCGGCGCGGTCTTTGCCCACAAACCGTGGGAACGTTCGTCATTCAGCATCGGAATCCCCGTGAGACAGTCCGGAAAACCGGCGCATCATCATGCTGTTATAGGATGCGATGCCGACAACGGAAATGAAATTTGTTGAATACATGATGCACTCAACGAATGATCGGCGGCGCCATTTGCCGGTCTTTGACCTGCTCCGCAATCCAGGCGAAGAAGTTTTGAGCCAGTGCATTTTCCTTCTTGTGGTCCGGAACCACAAGATAATAGCTGTTTTCCGTCCGGAGCGGCTGGTCGAAGAGCACGAGCAAACGTTCCGATGCAAGCTCCTGCTCGATCAGGTAACGAGGCAGCAACGCGAAGCCAAGGCCGGCAAGGGCAGCCTCTATCACCATTGAGAAATGTTCGAACCGGTGCCCTTTATATGGACTGGCGATCTCTGCCTGCACCGTTTCGAACCAGGAGGCCCAGGCTTTCGGCCGGGCGGATAAGTGGAGCAGCGGTCCAGAGCGTGCCAAATCGGACGGTGTCTTGATTGGATTGGCCGCGCGAAGTTCCGGACCGCCAACCGGCACGATCAACTCGCTGCACAGATAGGTACAGGTGGCATGCGCCCAGACAGGCTGTCCATAATGAATGGCAAGATCGAAGGGTTCTTCCTCAAAATCAAACGGTTCGGATCGGGACGCAACACTCACCGCCATTTCGGGATGACGGCGCAGAAAGTCCGGCAATCTTGGCATTAGCCAGCGGCTGCCAAAGGTCGGAAGGGTGGCGATGCTCAGGGAAGATGCCGATTGCGAAGCTGCCATGGCGCGCAACATCGTCTCCTCGGTAAGGCCCAGCAGGCGCCGCACTTCCGGAAGGAACTTTTGCCCGGCGTCTGAAAGGACAACCCGCTGGCGGATGCGCTCGAATAACAGTACGCCGATCTGACCTTCGAGCTCGCTCATCTGCCGGCTCACGGCACTTTGGGTCAGGTTTAGTTCCTTTGCCGCCTGCGTGAAACTCCCGTGCCGTGCCGCGCACTCGAATGTTTGAAGAATATCAATGTCCGGGATCAGTCGACGGCTCAACTTCATTCTTGTCTCGCATCAACCCAGTTTGATTCATCGCAATACGCGGGTCCACATCGTATGTATAATCCAGATTGAGCATGACGGCGATGAAATTCGCGGTCTCACCAACATAGCGGAACGATCATTGTGAAATTGACTAATTTTGTCTCAGCAGATGCCATTCGGGCATCTTTCTCATCAGCCATGTCTTCGATGTACCGGACCGAAGTTCCCGCCTATGGCACGCTTTTGTCACTGGTTGCCAAAGTCAATGCCCAGACACTCGCCGCATCTCCCGAGCTGAGGCATAGGCTGGAACAAACCGATACGCTCGATCGGATCTCGGAAGAGCGCCATGGCGCCATTCGCGTGGGAACAGCTGCCGAACTCTCGATGTTGCGCCGGGCCTTCGCAATCATGGGCATGTATCCGGTTGGATACTACGATCTAAGCGAGGCTGGCGTGCCGGTGCATTCCACGGCGTTTCGCCCGGTCAGCGATGCGGCGTTGAAGGTCAATCCATTTCGCGTGTTCACGTCGTTATTGCGGCTGGATCTCATCTCGGACGCCACTCTGCGCGAAGAAGCCCGCAGGACGTTGGAGAGGCGGCAGATATTTTCCGGAAATGCGATCTCTCTCATCGAGAAAGCCGAGGCCGACGGTGGCCTGGATGCGGACGAGGCGACGCAGTTCGTGCGCGAGGTCCTCGAGACGTTCCGTTGGCATGACCGGGCCAGCGTCAGCGGAGAACTTTATAACCGCCTTCACGACGCTCACCGCCTTGTCGCGGACGTCGTGTCATTCAAAGGGCCGCACATCAATCATCTGACGCCCCGCACGCTCGATATTGATGCCGTTCAGGAGTTGATGCCAGCACACGGAATCTCACCTAAGGCAGTCATCGAAGGTCCTCCGGCGCGCGCCTGTCCAATCCTCCTGCGGCAGACCTCTTTCAAGGCGCTGGAAGAAGACGTGTCGTTCCACAACGCTGAAGGTCAATGGGAATCCGGCTCACACACCGCCCGCTTCGGCGAGATCGAGCATCGTGGCATTGCGTTGACACCCAAAGGAAGGGCACTCTACGACCAGCTTCTCGCCAAATCGCGCGAGGTGGTACGCCCCGCGGCCGATGGGTCGAACGCTGATGACTACCTTTCTGAACTCGCTCGCGTGTTCGAAGCCTTTCCGGACGATTGGAACAGCATACGCGAACAAGGACTTGGATATTTCCGTTATTCGGTAGCCGAGTGCTTTCCGCAAAACAGCTTATCTTCCCGCGAGGCCTCCAATATCGCGGCGCTGGTGGCAATGGGAGCCGTTCGGTTCGATCCTATCGTCTATGAGGATTTTTTACCTGTAAGCGCCGCCGGGATTTTCCAGTCCAATCTTGGCGATGATACGAAGCAGAACTTCACTGCAAGCCCTAGCCAGCAGGAATTCGAAAGCCAGCTTGGCGCGGCTGTTCTCGACGAATTCGCACATTATGAGAGCCTCGAACGGGCATCTATCGATGCATGCCTGAGACATTTCAAACCTGTGGCTCTCGCAAGCTAAGCCTGGATATATCAAAATTTCGGGGCGTTTGATAAAAGCGCTGCAAGCCAATTGGCGCATAGACAACAAGGAACGGCAAGATGACCATTGCTCAAGAAGTTCGAATACTCCTCGCCAGGCTCGGTGTTGCCGAGTCAGCGTATACGGGCGGCACCATGCCGTCTTTCAGCCCTGTCAGCGGCGAGAAGGTTGCCGACATCGTCGTCCATTCTGCTGATGAAACGGGCAAGGCGATCGAGCTGTCCCAAGCCGCTTTCCGCGAGTGGCGGCTGGTTCCCGCTCCGAAGCGCGGTGAGCTCGTACGCCTCTTCGGTGAAGAGTTGCGCGCGCTAAAGAGCGAACTCGGCCGCCTTGTTTCGATCGAAGCCGGCAAGATCCCTTCCGAGGGCCTCGGCGAAGTGCAGGAAATGATAGATATCTGCGATTTCGCCGTAGGCTTGTCGCGCCAGCTCTACGGCCTGACAATTGCGACCGAGCGCCCGGGACACCGCATGATGGAAACGTGGCATCCTCTCGGCGTCGTGGGTGTCATCTCCGCCTTCAATTTTCCCGTTGCCGTCTGGTCGTGGAATGCAGCACTTGCTCTCGTGTGTGGCAATTCAGTTGTCTGGAAGCCCTCGGAAAAGACGCCGTTGACTGCCTTGGCCTGCCTCGCCATCTTCGAGCGCGCCGCTAAGCGGTTTGGCGATGTGCCCGCGGGTCTTGCGCAAGTCATAATGGGTGACCGCACCGTCGGCGAAGCGCTGGTCGATCATCCCAAGGTAGCGCTGGTTTCGGCCACGGGCTCGACACGCATGGGCCGTGAAGTCGGACCACGTCTTGCCAGGCGCTTCGCTCGATCCATTCTCGAGCTTGGCGGAAACAATGCCGGGATCGTCTGCCCTTCGGCCGATCTCGACATGGCCGTGCGTGCCATCGCTTTCGGCGCGATGGGAACGGCCGGCCAACGTTGTACCAGCCTGCGCAGGCTCTTCGTCCACGAAAGCGTCTATGACACGCTCGTCCCGCGGCTTAAAAAAGCCTACGAGAGCGTTTCTGTCGGCAGCCCGCTGGATACGTCGGCACTGGTTGGTCCGCTCATCGACAAAGCTGCCTATGAGAACATGCAAAAAGCCCTGAGCGAGGCGGTGGAGACTGGCGGCATCGTGACCGGCGGCAAGCGAGTCGATACAGGCCACGATAACGCCTACTATGTCCGTCCCGCGCTGGTTGAAATGCCCAAGCAGGACGGTCCGGTAACCAAAGAAACTTTCGCTCCCATTCTCTACGTGATGAAATACGACGATTTCGACGAGGCAATCGTTGATCACAACGCCGTTGGAGCGGGTCTTTCGTCGTCCATCTTCACCCTCAATCTTCAGGAGGCGGAGCGCTTCCTCAGCCCGGACGGGTCAGACTGCGGCATTGCCAATGTCAACATCGGCACATCCGGTGCTGAAATCGGTGGCGCCTTCGGAGGGGAGAAGGAGACCGGCGGCGGGCGCGAGTCCGGTTCCGATGCTTGGAAAGCCTATATGCGCCGGGCCACGAACACGGTGAATTACTCGTCGGCGCTTCCACTCGCCCAAGGCGTTTCGTTCGATATCGAGTAGGCACTGCTGCGCATACAGCTGTTCCCGGTGCCGGGCATCGGGGGCAGCTTTTTAAAAGCTCCATACTACATGGAGCCGGTCGCACATCTGTCGGGCGCAATGTATATTTGTGCCAGATTCTCGTAATAATATCCTGCGTTTCTTGTTTGTTTACTTCATTCTTGCCAGCTTCACCCGACTACCACCCAAGTTAGTAGTGTTTTAAGCCGGCCTTAACTGATCACGACATAGCTTCTCCATCAAGCGGGGGCCAAGAGAAGCAGAATGCTAAGCGTATACAATTGTATCGTTAATGAGCACGACTTCCGGCTTGTCCTTCTTGCTGCAGCGGTCTGCACCCTCGCTTCATTCTCAGCCGTCAATCTTCTGCGTCACGCGCGGCGTGCCTTGCACAAGCGGTTCTGGATCGGCGTTGCAGCGCTGGCTTGCGGGTTTGGCATTTGGGCCACACATTTCATCGCCATGCTCGCGTTCTCTCCGGGCCTCCCGCATGGATACAACATTGTCCTCACGTCACTGTCGCTGATCATTGCGATTGCCATGACCGGGCTGGGAACCTATTTCGCCATCGTCAATGAACGCGCGAATGCGGATCTTGCCGGCGGCGCCACGATCGGTGCGGGAATTGCGGCAATGCATTTCACCGGCATGGCTGCCTTCGAAGTCGAAGGCCATATGGCGTGGGACCCGGCTCTTGTGGTCACTGCCGTATTGGCTGGAATTCTCTTCGCCGCGTGCGCGGTACGGGTGGCGCTCATAAAAGGCAGTATGGCAAACCGCCTGTTGGCAACTGCTCTCCTCACTCTTGCCATCTGCGCTCATCACTTCATCGCCATGGGCGCAGCTTCGATCACTCCCGATTCAACTATTGTCGTGCCAGCCGGTACAATCGCGTCCGGGCCGCTTGCCCTCGCCATCGCAATGGGTAGCGTCGTCATCCTCTCTACCAGCCTGACCGGCATCGGCATCGACATACGTGGCCGGCGGCGTGCCCGCGAGATGGAGCGCATGCGCAAGCTAGTTAATGCGGCTGTCGAAGGTCTCGTCATCTGCGACGGTGAAACCATCGTCACGGCAAACGATAGCTTCGCCGAATTGATAGGCATGAGCAGTCGATCGCTCGTGGGTTTGCCGCTCGGCACATTCTTGACCGATGCAGTCCTCGGTTCGAAGTTGCGGGGCGATCAGAACGAGTCCTTTGAAGCCGAACTCATCGCCGCCAGCGGAGTCTCGATTTCGGTGGAGCTAATCGCCCGGGCCGTCGATTTTGGCGAAACACAGCATCGCGCCATTGCGGTACGCGATCTTCGTTCACGCAAGGAAGCTGAGGCGCATATCAGCTATCTTGCCCATCACGATGCTCTGACAGGTCTGCCCAACAGGCGAAGTTTCAACACGAGGCTCGATCAACAGGTTGCGGCAGCTGACATCAATAACGGAAATTACGTTGCCCTCTTTTGTCTTGATCTCGATCGCTTCAAGGAGGCCAATGATCTGTTCGGGCATGCGGCCGGTGATGAGATTCTGCAAAGCGTGGCAAGGACTATCAGCCAGCTATTGGGGCAGAACGAGATGCTTGCACGGCTCGGCGGCGACGAATTTGCCATCATCGTGCCGGGGATCGTCACGCCGAGTGCAGCGAGCCGGCTAGCGGAACAAATTCTTGATGCGCTTCATTCCGAGAACCGGAATTCCCGAGCCGGCTGGATGGTGTCGACCAGTATCGGTATTGCGATCTTTCCCATCGATGGCAATGACCGCGAAACGCTGCTCAACCACGCCGATCAGGCATTATATCGTGCGAAGGCCGAAGGCCGGAACACTTTCCGCTTTTTCGAAGCTTCAATGGGCGTCGAGGCCAAGAGCCGCCGGCTGATCGAACAGGAACTGCGCCAGGCATTGATGCGCAACGAATTGAAAATGGTTTACCAGCCGCAAATGCAGATCGATACAGGTGAGGTTACCGGCTTCGAAGCACTGATGCGCTGGCACAATGCACGCCTGGGCGAAATTCCGCCAACGAGTTTCATTCCGATTGCCGAAGAAAGCGGGATCATCCTCCAATTGGGTGAGTGGGCACTGTTCGTGGCCTGCCAGGAAGCAGCCAGCTGGGAGAAGCCGCTATCGGTGGCTGTGAATGTCTCGGCCATACAGCTCTACAGTCATGATTTCCCGCAAAAGGTGCACAGCGTTCTGCTGCGGACTGGTCTTGCACCGTACCGCCTGGAACTGGAGATCACCGAGACATCCCTGATCAAGGATACGAACCGGGCACTCGCCGCGCTGCGCCACTTGAAATCCCTTGGCGTGCGTATTGCCATGGACGATTTCGGCACCGGGTACTCATCGTTGTCCAACGTTCGTGCATTCCCCTTCGACATGATCAAGATCGACCGGTCCTTCATTAAATCCGTTGACAAGAACGCGCAGGGAGCAGCCATCGTCAAGGCGGTGCTGGGGCTCGGACGCGGCCTCGGGCTGCCGGTTCTGGCGGAGGGTATCGAGACCCCTGACGAGCTCGAGTTTCTCGCCGGGGAATCATGCGCGGCAGGCCAGGGCTTCTATCTCGGTCAGCCGGGACCTATCGAAAACTTCAAACACCTGATTTCAAGCACGGCCAGCTTCGCCGGCGGCATGCAATCAGTTGATGTCATTCCTGAAACTGTTCGCCGGCAAATTCCCAGTTAACGAGCTTGCTGAGAACCGCAGTTACGTGTTTCGGTCTACGATTCTCATAGTCGAGATAATAGGCGTGTTCCCAGACATCGATGCCGACCAGCGCCTTCTTGCCGTCCGCCAGCGGATCACCGGCGTCTTGCATGCCCGCGATCGAGAGCTTGTCGCCGTCCTTGACGAGCCATACCCATCCTGTGCCAAAGACATTGTCGCCCTCGGCGGTCATTTTCTTCTTTAATTCCTCGAATCCGCCGAAACTGCTTTCAATAGCTTGCAGGAATTCACCCTTTGGCGCCGCGGGACCACCCTTGAACTGCTGCCAGTAGAGATTATGGTTCCACGCCTGTGCGGCATTGTTGAAAATTGCGGTGTCTCCATCCTTGTTGGCGCGAATTATCACCTCTTCAAGCGAGAGGTCCGCATAGGGTGTCTTTTCAACCAGAGTATTGAGCTTCTTGAAGTAACCCGCATGGTGCTTGCCATAATGAAGGCCGACGGTCCTTGCTGAAATCGCCGGCGCCAGCGAGTCTTCGGCGTATGGCAGGTCAGGCTGCTTGAAGGGCGCCGCCGCGCGAGCTTTGATAGCTGGCGAGAACAGCGTGGTTACGGCGGCGGCTCCGGAAAGCATCAGCACATGGCGTCGGTTCAACTTCATGTTCATTCTCCTGTTGCTGCGCTACATTTGCACGAAACCAAGTTGACTGAAATCGAAACGTTACGTCCTGCCGGCCCTGCATCGAGCGCTGCCCATCACAATATTTCGATCCAATCGTGAGCATTCCTATCCGTTGGGCGGCGAAGTTCCTGTTGCTCAACCCACATTCGCCATTGAAGCCTTGCCCGGCATCGGTTAGAAACGCTTCGCGCATGAACGATCAACGCGTCTTTCAGGCACCCGTAGCTCAGCTGGATAGAGTGCTGCCCTCCGAATCCTATAAACCATTGATAATAAATAGTTTGTTCCTATTGCTCCCAAAGGATTTTCCGCTGCCGAGACGCACATTTTCTTAGAAGCGGCACGAATTCGCCACTCTCTATCCCTTTCTATAGCTGAGCCTGTCTTATCCCGAACCAGGGCCGCTCGACAATCGACCTGCCGACTTTGCGCCAATGATAATCAACTTAGCATTCCTGAGTGCTCTCCGAATTTTGTCTCTGGCTAGAAAAATGGAAGACCGGACTATGTCATTAGTCCTATCTTCAAAGCAGCTGTCAGATGCTCGGCCAGTAATATGGCCGGCCGCGGCAGGACCAGAGCCCGATGTAATCTGATGTCAGCTGGCGGCAATGCAGGCATGCCATCAGCTTCTGAGAGGATACGCAGGCGCTGTGGACAGGTGCTGGACTTTACGACCGTCACTGCCAGACCTTGCAGCACAATTGCCTCGACTGCGGCTAGGCTGTGGCTGACGAACGCGATGCGCCACGGTCGGTTGGCCGCGTCGAGCGCATCCATCGCCCATTTGCGGAAAAGGCAACCTTCTGGAGAAAGCGCGATGGGCAGGGGATTCATGTGCTCGGCGCGATCCATTTCACCGCTGACCCAGATCGCCTGTTCACGACGAAGCAACTCCCCTTCTCCTTCACCGGCTGGATGCATTGCGATGACGAGATCGAACGATCGCCCGAGCCGAGTCAGCATATGAGCGGTCAAACCGGTTTCCATCTCGATATGAATATTCGGATAAATTTTGGTGAAGGCGGCAATCAAAGGTGGCATGACAGTCATGCCGTAATCATCCATGATGCCTAGCCGCACGCGCCCTTCAAGTTTGTGCTCACGCAGACTGCCCAAAGCCTCTTGATTGAGAACGAGCATGCGGCGCGCGTAGTGCAAAAGTCTCTCACCTGCAGGCGTGAGACCGACCTGAGCGGTGCTCCGGAAAAGCAGCTCGGCGCCTGCCTGCCTCTCCAGCCGTTTCACTTGCATACTAATCGCCGATTGAGTGCGGTTAAGCGTCGAAGCCGCTCGCGTGAAGGAACGGCAATCGGCTACAGCCACAAAAGCTTGCAGCAAATCAAGATTGAGGACCGGGAAGCTCATCGCAAATCACAATCAACTTCATAACATTAATTCCATTTCTTGATTAATAGCTTAGCGATAGCATGGCCGCAAGCTGTTCACCGGAGGTGTCATGGGCGAGATATTGGGTATTGCAGCGGCGTTGCTATCAAGCGTGCTCGGGGGAACATCGGTGGCCGCAACTCGCTACGTTGTCGATTCCATCGATCCGCTCGCACTAGGCGCTTTCCGCTTCGGTATCGGCTTCCTTTTTCTCCTGCCTGTATCCCTGTTAAGTGGTGGACGATGGCCGCGCCGTATTGACTGGGCTGGCGTCGCGGCGCTGGGCGCTCTGTTCTTCGGACTCTTCCCAGTCCTGTTCAATGCATCGCTTATCTATACCACGTCAGCCCGAGGTGCCTTGGCACTATCCACATTGCCGTTGCTAACGATGCTCACTGCGGCACTGCTGGGCATTGAAAGACTCACAACGCGCAAGTTTACTGGCGTGCTCGTGGCAACGCTCGGAGTGGCGGCGGCGCTGCTGACGGATATCTCCAGTGCACCGGCCAATGCTTGGCGCGGCGATCTACTGATGGTTGCTGCCGCCATGTGCATGGCGTTCTACAATGTGTGGTCGCGCCCGTTCATCGCTCGCGCTAGTCCTATAACGTTCGTCTCCATGGGAATGGGAGTGGGCGCGGTTATTCTAATTACAATATCACTATTGAGGGATAGTTTCGAACCGGTCCCGCTATTGAGTTTGCCCTACTGGTCGGCGATCATCTTTCTCGGCCTGTTCGGAGCCGCGATTACCTTTTTCCTTTGGACCTTCGCGCTGGCGCATACAACCCCCACGCGCGTCGCAATATCCATTACAGTCAATCCCATCGCGGCATCGCTTGTCGGAATGCTAATCCTCGACGAGCCGTTTACATTTAACATCATCATTGGTCTTGCCGCCGTTTGCCTCGGGATTGGCTTAGCCACCACCGGAACACGATCCAAAGGAAAGGTGTTGTAGTTGACCCCATTAACGAATTGTCTTCAGAGCCGGAAGGCTTTACGCCTGATCTGCCCCGTGACTGTCCGTCCAGTTTGATGGGCGGTGTTGCCAGAGGCAAACCCGAGTCCATCTCGAGCCGATGCTTATCCCCAATTCCCTTCTCGAATGATGGGCTTGGACCATACCAACTCGTATAGTTCTTGCCGCGTAAATGACGCCATGCCGCTCCTTTTACAGATTCCTGAGTTTCACGGGACGCTGGGTTGAGCCTGGCAAGGTCTTTATCTCAGGTTGAAAGCACCGCACTCGAAATGCGGTGTTTAGCATAGCGTTTGCGTATGGTGTTTGCAGGTCAGCAACAGCGACGTCGGCACACATCAGGCGCATGACGGGATTCGGACCTGTGACCTCTGCCTTCGGAATCCGCACAGCTTCCTTGCACACAACCCACATTCGCCATTGAAGCCTTGCCCGGCATCGGTTAGAAACGCTTTGCGCATGAACGATCAACGCGTCTTTCAGGCACCCGTAGCTCAGCTGGATAGAGTGCTGCCCTCCGAAGGCAGAGGTCACAGGTTCGAATCCTGTCGGGTGCGCCATCTCATCATACACAAGTAGCGAACGTCCAAGGCAAGCCGAGTATTAGTTCACGATAGTGCGCCTGCTCGCCGGCGCGCGCCGACTGCCTCACAAGTCTTCAGGATTATCTTTTTGGCTTCGTTGGCGGCATCCGCCATCCCGATCACTCTGTTTGCGTATTTTTCAGCCGAAAACATTGTTTCTGCATATTGCCGGGCGGCACTGCCGATCTGAAGCCTGTGCGCTTCAGAGTCGTGGAGCGTTTCGAGGGCGGAGCGTATGCCGTCCACCTCCTTGTTCGGGTCCACCTTGATCACACACTCGTCGGGTAACTCCAGATAAAAGCCGGCATCAGTGACTATAGTTGGTTTGCCATGCAGCAGTGCCTCGATGGCCGTCGCTGATGCGCTTTCCAGAACCGGCCAGCGTAGGCAACTTACCACGTCTGCATCTTGCAGGTGTGCCGCCAATTCGTCGTCGTCCACATGGCCCAACAACTCTATTTCGACGCCTTCTTGCACCGCCTGCGTCTCGAGACGGTCTCGGATCGTGTCCGTAACTGAACCCACCATGCGATATATGATGCATTTCCGCAGATTGGACGAACCAATCGCCTTGATCATCGAATGGGAGCGTTTGTTCTCGGTGATGTTTCCGACAGTCAGTATGACGAACTTTTCGTTGTGGGGCGGACGGGCTTCGCGTGCATCGCCCCGGTCATATGCCAGTGCGACCGTCGAGACAGGTCCGGCACACGACCGCAACACCCTGCTGATGTCCCACGCACTATGCGCAATTACTCCACTTGCCATCGCGCATATCCACTCCGTCATCGGCGATGTCCGGCGCGTCCCCTCGATGAAGGATTCTATATCCTTGTATCCGAAGAACGAGAGGGCCGCAGCGTCGCCATACCAGCTTCGCAGGAGCCTTTGTGCTTCAGGAACCTGCGATTCTGCCCACGAGTGAAACAGATTGCCCAGGTAATAATCGTGCAGGCAAACAATGCCCGGATTTTCCGGCAGCCACTCAAGGCAACCCTCATGATATGGGTAGTGATTGCCGATCTGATAAACAGCGAGCGAATCCGCAAGTGCCGCTTCAACCTGCAACTTGTTGTTCCATGCAATCAGCGGTGCGCCGAAGTCATGCGCCGGGAGCGCGAGGAATTTCTCCATCTCGACGCGGACGACGGTGACCTCATGTCCTTTGGCGACCAGCGCCTTTGTGACAAGCGCTGTTGAGCGGCCAATGGCAGACTGTTTCAGTGCCGGTGTGAAAACAACGATCTTCATGCACCAGCGCTAGCATTCAACTGCAGTCACGATCAACAGTTTGCTGCCTTCGCGGCCATATCCATCGAAAAGTCTGAGGTCCCGACTAAAATTTCCCGTCTCGCGATACCCGAGGTGCGAGAGATCGCGCATTATTTTGGGGCTTTAGTGAACTGGGTCGTCCAAAGGGATGAACCTCATATCCGGATGAGTATTTTGCGGCACGAGAACGAAAGTGCGATGCTGGGGGTAGGTGAGTTTTGGGAGTGCGAAAATGCGCTACATCATTGAAGGCAAGGAGGTCGATTCCTGGCCACACGGCACACGAGATGCCGTGCCGCTGATCAAGGTGGCCGATGTACAACCGCCTGTTCATCTGCTTACACAGTTGCTTGTGGCAGCTTCAGAAGCAGCCCGTCTCTCTCACAAGGCGATAAACGGTTCTGTTATTCTGCATGTAGATGGCAAAGAGGTGGGTACCTTCCGCGAGGTAATCTAGTCCACCGGGAAATAACCATTTGATCCAGCAAAACAACTCATTCAGTCAGCACTACCGGGTGCGGATCATGTCGGCTCGTCATCGTGACGGCTACGGATGCGTGCACTCGTGGCCGCGGTGCCACCGCATCCCGTCATCAAAGTCTTTTTTGACACCCAGATGTCCTAACCAATAGGGATGAGGGACACCCGTCCCCGCAGCATGTTATCGTTTGTCCCTTCAGGAGGGGCAAATGTCGTACTTTCGTGGTGTCGCTATCGCGGCGCTCAGTGTGACGCTTTTTAGCCCGCTGCCCACGAGGGCCGCGGAGCAAGTCGGCGAGGCCGTCCTTATCAAGACCGAAGTCACTGGCGCGGGAGGACCGCTGCGCGTGGATGCTCCGGTCCACCGCAACGAAAAAATTAAGACTTCCATATCTGGTCTCGGCCAGTTCCTGTTCCGCGACGGCACCAAGCTCGCGGTGGGCTGGGGCTCGTCGGTCACGATCGACAAGTTCGTCTACGACGACACGGACTCGGTCAAGAAACTTACGATAAAAGCTGCCAAAGGCACATTCCGGTGGATCAGCGGTAACTCGAAATCTTCCGCCTACCAGATTTTGACGCCTGCCGGCACGATCGGCGTGCGTGGAACCGCATTCGACTTCTTCGTGGGGCCTGATGGAACGACGGCAGTCGTGCTATTGAGCGGAGCGGCGAGGTTCTGCGGTGCGGGCGGGTGCCAGGAACTGAAGCGCCGCTGCGATTGTGTCGTTGCAAAGCCGAACGGCCAAATCACCCAAACCCGCCGCGTCGACCGCACCATATTCAAGACATTGGGCACCCAGAAAGCCCTGCCTTTCCTTTCGGGCACCCAAGCACTTACGGGCGGTTTGGGGATCACAGGTACAGGTTGCGGACTTTCCATGGCCGCTGCGGCGGAGCGTTCCGATAACACGAACCCGCCTGCGAGCAGGCCGGCACCCAGTCCTCCAGCGCCCAATAACCCTCCCGCTCCAAACCGCCCCGATCCGCCGGCGCCCAATCGGCCAGACGCTCCCGGCAATCCCAACGTACCGGATCCGCCGTCCAAGCCTGAGCCGCCGAGCAAGCCGAATCGACCTGACAAGCCTGACAAGCCTAGTAAGCCTGACAAGCCTGACAAACACGGCAAGCCGCACCACCACGGCAAGCACCACGGCAAAGACCATAGCTATCATGGCAAGGATCATGATGACGACAAGGGCCGCCATCGACATGGCAAGGACCGCGGAAGAGACAACGACAACCGGAATGGCAATCGTTCGTACGGCGGTTGGAACAAACGTTAGCAGGAAACGCGTGAATTCCTTCAGGGCACCAGGCTGGATTGCGGGACTTTTTCAAGCGCCCCACCGCCATTTTTTACGGCCGTATCGTCAATGAAATGCTCGGACCTGCGCGAAATCCGGCGATAGAATTCAGGTAGACCACTTGCCAGTCTTGCCGCCTGCAGCTTAGCCACCCGGATGAGCTTTCGGCTGCTTGCCGAGCGCGAACGCAGAGCTTCGACAAGCTGCGCATGGATGGCCTTGAGTTCCGCAAACTCTGCGGATGCGCCAAGCCGCTCGTCACCAGCCACCGCAAAAAGCCGGGTGCGGGTACTCTTTCCCTTAAGAGCCAACGCACCTGCCTCCAGAAGGGCGTAGCCGGGCAGCATGTTTGCGCTACTGTCCGAGACCAGTATATCGAAGCTGACCTCCTTGCATGAGGATTCGATGCGCGCTGCAATATTGACCGCGTCGCCGACTGCCGAGTAGTTGAAGCGGGCTTCAGCGCCCATGTTGCCGACGCAGGCAAGACCGGTATGTATGCCAATGCCGATGCCGACCTTTTGCTCGCTGCCGAAACCGAATGCGTCATTTTCGTTAAGCTTTACAAGAGTGTCCCGCATGCCCAAGGCAGCTTTAACAGCCTTGTTGGCGTGGTCCGCCACATCGACGGGCGCATTCCAGAATGCCATGATCGAGTCGCCGATGAATTTGTCGAGTGTGCCCTCGTTGGCGATGACGTGGCGGCTAAGCGCATCAAGCAGGGTATTCAGGAACAAGACAACCTCCCTGGGCGTCAACCGCTCGCTGATCTCCGTGAAATTGCGCACATCGACGAACATCACCGTTATCTCGCGGTCGTCTCCGCCAAGACGCAGTGCATCTCGCGTGTGTTCTATCCGATAGAGGAGCGATGGCGAAAGATAGTGGCCAAAGGCGCGCCGTACCTCGCGGCGCTCCCGATCGATGACCAGAAAACGGAACGACGTCGCCGCGAAATGCGTGATCGATCCACTAACGATTGGTGCGAGTGGATCGAACAGGAGCCCGGCGTAGAAAAAAGCAAGCCACGAGGCGACGAGCGCCATGACCGTGATCAGCAGACCGCAAACAAGTGCGACGGCCGGGCTTACGAATGTCGTCAGCATGACAAGAAGGATGCCCATTGCGGCGATCGCGAGTATCTCGACGCCACTGGCCCAATCCGGGCGCGAGAGGAAACGGCCGGACAGTATCTGCTCGACCGTTTGCGCGTGCAGCGATACGCCCGGTACGTTCTGGCCAAGCGCCGTGGTGCGGATGTCCTGTAGTCCCGCGGCGGAGGTTCCGACGAATACGATGCTTCCTTCGATGGCGGCTCTTGTCTCCGCAGAGACGCCTTCGTTCGCCAGAACTTTTCGTGCTGAGATATACCTTTCCGCCGTGTCGGGGGTAACGTAAAGCCACAACTCACCCGCGGACGTTACCGGCACGACGAATTCGCCGATCTTCACCAGGGTTATGGTGTTCGGCACATTGGTTGCGCCCGCCAGTACATAGGTCGAGGCGCCCTGCGCGACGCGCAGCGCTTCGAGCGCGAGATTAGGATAGAGCTGTTCGCCGTCACTCAAGAACAGTGGAACTGTACGGACCACAGCGGACGGGTTGCCGGGATTGAGACTGATATGCCCGATACCGATGGCATTGGCCTCGAATTCGGGCCGCAGCGGCGTCGCGCCGTTCATGCGCGGCGGCGCGCCGGCAGGGCTCTCGCCTGTGAAGGCAAAGCCTGCCTTCACGGCAGGCCGGAAATCACCTTCGTTTGACAGGCCAAAGCCAAGGACTACAGGTTTGCCGGCGATAGATCGGGCAAATATCTCATCATTGTCGGGTAAATGCGCGAGCAATGCGGGATCGATTCCGGCAACGTCGCGAACAACAGTGCGCGGTGACAAACGGTCGGGCTCTGCGAATAGAACATCGAAAGCTATGGCCGACGCCCCCATATCGGACAGGCGGTCCACGAGCTTCGCAATCCGGTCTCGCGGCCACGGCCACTGACCAAACTCGAGCAACGATGCTTCGTCGATATCGATGACTTTCACTGGCAGGCTTTCGAAACGTCGTGGCGCAAGTCGCTGATACTCGTCGAAGGTGAGCTCGCGGGCCTGCCTGAGCGGTTGTGGATCGCTTGCGCGGAGGGCCATGAGCGCCGCTACGATCACAAGACCGATAATTACGCCAAGTTGCTGTGCGCGCGTCACTGCGGTGCCGGACCCCTTCTGCCATAAGCCAGACGGCAATGAGTGTGTTCGGTATCTTCCATGCGTTAGCTGCCGCCGCGCCTGCGTGATATGCTGCATTCTTTCTCGTCTCTATGCAATCGGAACCCCATCGGAACTGGGGTTGCATAGATGCTACCGGTGCAGCTCAAGCACTCGAATGTGATTTGACGAACTCGCGTTGGAGGAGGACGCTAGTATCGCCCTCCCCTGGGTACCAGAGGCTCGGCGTGCGGCACTTCATAAAGGGCCCGCGTCGGGCCTCATCATTTTCTGGGCCTTCGGCGTGCGAGAATGGAAGAATCCAGGGATTTTAGCCTGTGAACTCACCAAATGTTTCTTGCCGAAACATCTTGCGCGCGCTGCCACGCAAAGGCTATGATGACTGATGAACTCCACTTCTCCTAAATCACCTGCACTTGGCTCGGGCGAACGCCCTTGGCTTAAGATCTTATCAAACTACCGCAAACCGCATAGAGGTCGCAGCACGTTCGAGCTTGCCGTGACGATCATACCCTTTGCAGTTCTCTGGGCGTTGACCTGGGCGGCGGTCCATTATGGCTTCTGGTGGGGCCTGCTGTTGATCATCCCGGCAGCCGGCTTTCTGCTTCGTCTCTTTATGATCCAGCATGATTGCGGCCATGGCTCATTCTTTGCTCATAGGCATACGGATGACTGGACGGGGCGTTTGATCGGCGTTCTGACGCTCACCCCATACGATTACTGGCGGCGGACCCATGCCTTGCATCACGCTTCGGCAGGCAATCTCGACGAACGCGGCGACGGCGACATCACCACACTTACGGTTGCCGAGTACCGCGCCCTTTCCCGTTGGGGCAGGCTGAACTACAGACTCTACCGGCATCCGGCGGTCATGTTCGGGATTGGACCCGTCTGGCTCTTCATATTCAAGCAGCGCCTGCCCTTCGGCATGATGCGTTCCGGCGCAGAGCCATGGGTATCAACGATGGCGACCAATTTCGGGATAGCGGTTCTCGCCGTATTCCTGATGTGGCTGGTCGGCGTTGGCCCTTTCCTTCTCATTCATCTGCCTATCGTCACGCTGGCCGGCGCTGCTGGCATCTGGCTGTTCTATGTTCAGCACCAGTTTGAAGAGACACATTGGTCGTCGGGCCCGGAATGGCAGTTCGCAGAGGCTGCGCTGCACGGATCGTCGCATTATGTACTCCCGGGCGTGCTGCGCTGGATGACGGGCAATATCGGCATTCACCACGTCCATCACCTTTCGTCGCGTGTTCCATGCTACCGGCTTCCGGAGGTACTGAAGGACTACCCGGAGTTGCGGGATGTCGGGCGTATCACCATCATGGAAAGCTTGCGCTGCGTCAAACTCGTCCTGTGGGATGAGAACCGCAGAAAGCTGATCTCGTTTCGCGAAGCTAAAAGACTGGCTTGAGCTGCCAGGTCAACAAGGGCGCGCAGGAAAAAGCAGGGAGCGAGCCATGGTTATCACTGAGATGACGCAGCAGGAAGTCCATGAGTTACTCGAACGAGCGACGACGGGGAGGCTTGCATGCGCAAAGGACGGGCAGCCTTACATCATACCACTCACATTCGCCTATAGCGGGGTGTATCTCTATTCCTTTACGACAGTCGGTCGCAAGATCGACTATATGCGAGCTAATCCGCGCGTCTGTGTCGAGTTTGACGATGTCGCCGCGACGAACAGCTGGCAGAGTGTCATTGTAACCGGCTTGTTCGAAGAATTGACCAAGGAACCCGGTCATGAGGAGATCAGAAATACGGCTCACACCCTGTTGAACAAGAGCGCGGAGTGGTGGCAGCCGGCTTATGTGAAGACAGTACTCCGTGATCGGGAGCGGCCGCTGGAACCGGTCTATTTCCGGATCTCCATACTCGAGACGACCGGGCACAAGACGCTGAAGGGCGCCTAGTACCAGGAAATCGTCCTCACGCCGCCGATAGCTGCGACTTCCTCCGGGGAGCTGAGATACGCATCACGACAAGCCCCGCAAGCGGGAATATGCCACCGATCCAGCCGAGATATTCAAGGCCGATATTGGCAATGATCAACCCGCCGGTCATCGATCCCAGCGCGACCCCGAGATAGAGTGCGGAGTAGTTGAGGGAGAGCGCCAGTGGCGCGCTTTCCGGTGCGATAGCCAGGACACGGCTCGCCTGTGCTGGCGGGAACATCCAGGCAATGGTGCCCCAGACAACCATTGTTGCGAGGAGCGCGGGCCCGCCGATTGCGTCCGGCAAGTGCATGATCCAACTGACGGCCATCAAGATTATCGAGTTCAGGACCGACGCGGCAATCACGGTTCTCGTTGCCCCATATCGGTCGGAGAGCTGCCCACCCAGTACGTTCCCGATCGCTGCTCCAACACCGAATGCAAGCAGGATAACTGGCATCATCGTGCCGCTGAGGCCTGCTCCTTCAACGGCAATTGCGGCGATATAGGTGTAAACGGCAAATGCGCCCATCATATAAAGCAGCATCGTCAGGAGCGCAGGCAACAGGCCTGTATGGCGAAGGACGCCGACACGCTGCGAAAGAGTGAGCCGGTCCGCATAAAGTCCGCGCGGTAAAAGGAACCATACAACCAGCGTGGCGACGGCGCCGATTACGGCAATGAAGAAATATGTGCCGCGCCAGCCGGCAAAGGCGCTGATAAGTGCGCCGAGCGGCGCACCGAAAGCGACCGCAAGCGTCGTCCCCCCGACGATGACAGCTATAGCGCGCGCACGGTGATGCGGCTCGGAAATGGCAACCGCAGTAGCCTGGGCGGTGGCGGCATAAAGCCCTGCCACCACCGCAATGAGCAAACGGGCGGCCATGAGCAGCAGATATGTGGGAGAAACCGCGGCGAGTAGCGCCCCTGCAACGAACACGAGGGCGCTCCCGGCGAGAACGTTGCGTCTGTCATAGGCTCCTGTCAACGCCGCCGCGACCGGCGCGCCGATCGCATAAGCGAACGCATAGGTAACGACGAGATAGCCGGCCTGAACGAGAGTGACACCGGTGTCGCCCGCAATCTGCGGCAGGAGGCTGGCCACTACAAACCCTTCGATACCGATAGCAAAGGTACCAAGCGCCAATCCGACGAGACGAATATCCATTGCGGCTACCTTGTTGTTCAATGATCGTTGAACTAATGAACCTCTCTCTTCGTGGTGTCAAGCGCAAAGTTCAACGAATATTGAACATTGAATTCTCTCCCGGCAATTGCTATTCCTGTGCCATGACAGATTTTCTCCCGCATCCAGCCACCGAGGACCTTGCGCTTCCGGCCGTCCTGACTGCGCTTGGCGACGAAACGCGACTTGCGATCATCGAAGTTCTTGCCGGTAGTTGCGATCGCGCCGTCACGTGCGGGCAGCTTTTACAATTCGGTTCGAAGACCGCCATCAGCTATCACGTGGCGAAGCTGCGCGAGGCGGGCATCATCCACGTTCGTCCCGAGGGGACCAAAAGAATGCTGACCCTTCGGCGCGAGGATTTGGAACAACGGTTTCCCGGCTTCCTCGATAGCGTTGTCGCGTCTACCAGGGCATCGCTGATACCTGACACACAACCTGGTATGCAGGAAACGGCTCAACTCGCGGGAGAATAGTCATGGATATCAAGCCTTCTGGATCGGTTTCCTCGCGTCGCGGGCCATCGGACTGGTTTTCCGGCACCGTCTGGATAGATGCGATTAACGACGCCCCCGCGCCGGCGCGGCTACAGGCGGCCACCGTTCGCTTCGAGCCGGCCGCGCGAACCGCATGGCACACCCATCCGCTTGGGCAGACATTGCATGTGACGGCCGGAAGCGGTCTGGCGCAGGTCTGGGGCGAGCCTATACGCGAGATCAAGGCTGGTGACACCGTGTGGATTCCGCCCGGTGAAAAACATTGGCACGGTGCCGGTCCCAACAATTTCATGGTCCACATCGCCATGCAGGAGGCACTGGACGGCAAACCGGTTGAATGGATGGAGAAGGTCTCGGATGCGCAATATTCCGGCCACGATTAATCTGCTATTATTGTTGCAGCAGTGCATGTGAAAGGAAATGTCATGGCGTTCGAGGAAATCAAAGCACGGATTGCGCTCCTGGTTGAAGAAATGGTGCAGCGGCCAACCGACGCCCACGAGATCCACGAGACATTGCGCGAGCAACTCAACGAATTAAGGGCCATGGGCATGCCGTTGCCCGATGACCTCGTTGCGCTGGAAAGACGTCTGGAAGCCGACTTCGATTCTTGAACGCTCGCATCAAAGCGAGCGCTTCTGGTAGTCCTTGAGCAGGTCTCCATAATCCGGGCGGCCTGTACGTTCGCCCCGCACGGTGCGGCCATCGAGCACTCCAAGATCCCTCAACATGTGATCCGACAGGTCCTCTTTGTTGACGCGCTCGGGCGCTCTTTTGCCCCGGTTCGCTGCACGCGCGATCCGGCTCCACCAGGTAACACGCCTGGCTACATGCGTTGCTTCCGTTAACGACCTCATAGTTTAGCTCCAATGATCCGAAGGCATTTGCCGTCTCTGCGTTGGTCTAAGATGCGCTTTTGCACGCTTGTTTTCCAACAAAACGCCAAGTAGCATGCATAAGGACACCTTATGCGAGAGGGATCATGAACCTACCTCCCCTGGCCGCGATTCGCGTCTTTGAAGCGGCGGCACGGCACGGCAGTTTTACCAATGCGGCCGAAGAGCTCGGGATGACGCAGGCTGCGGTGAGCTACCAGATAAAGCTTCTGGAAGAGAGAATCGGTGCGCCGCTTTTCCTGCGCCGCCCACGGCAGGTGACCCTGACGGAAGTCGGAGCGCGCCTTTCGCCGGCGATCAGCGAGGCATTCGATTTGATGCGGGCGGCGATAGCCGCAACGCGCGAGAGTGCGGATGGGATTCTTACGATAACGACGATCCCCACTTTCGCCGCGAACTGGCTAGTACCCCGGCTCGGCTCGTTTCAGCTGGCGCACCCTTCCCTTGCAGTCCGGCTTCAGGCATCGCGCGATATCGTGGATTTTGCCCGGCAGGATGCCGATGTCGGCATTCGGTCCGGCGCGGGGCGCTGGCCGGGGGTGGTTGCACATAAAATCTTCGGCGCGGACTTCGCGCCAATGCTCAGTCCCGAGCTCGCCGCGTCGATCGGCGGCGTAAAGACCCCTGCCGATCTGCTCAAACTGCCGATCGTCGATCCCGGAGACCCCTGGTGGAAAGTCTGGTTCAGGACAGCAGGTGTTTCAGGGCCCGGGTTGCGGGGCGACCCGCGCAGCCGCTTCGGCGATCAGCATCTGGAAGGCAAGGCGGTCATTGCGGGGCAAGGCGTCGGCATCCTTACGCCAGTATTCTATGAGGCGGAGCTTAGATCTGGCCAGCTGATTCAGCCGTTCGATATAGTCGGCAACGACAATCACTTCTACTGGCTGGTATATCCGGAAGCGCGGCGCAATCTGCCGAAAGTCAAGGCATTCCGCGACTGGTTGCTTGGACAACTGGAACAGAAGGATAGCGGGCGAAGCCCCAAGGCGCCGCCCGCCGCGACAGCCTAGAAAACGGCGAGATAACGCAGAAGAGAAATAATACCGATCACCACGACGATAACCTGCGCGATCTGTTTTGCGCGGCCATCCAAGGGCAGCATCTGGACTAGGTAAAGGACAAGAAAAATCACCAGGACGGTGATCAACAAACTGATCAATATCGACATTTCAAAACTTCCTATTGCGGGATAGATGCGATTGTAGCCTGGTACAACTCCCAGTTGGAAGGTTTGGTTCCTTCAAACAGAAGTGGAAACCTTCTTTTTCCTGCAACCTTTCATTGTTTGCCCCAGGTCTTGCTGGTAGGTTCTTCGATACCCCCCGCCGCTTCCAGGATAATCCCATGCGTTCACTGTTTCATCTTGCTTATCATGTCACCGATCTCGAAGATGCGAGGCAATTCTACGGAAGCATTCTTGGGTGCGAGGAAGGGCGTAGCACAAGCACCTGGGTGGATTTTGACTTCTTCGGCCACCAGATCTCGTTGCATCTTGGCAAGCCGTTCGAAACAACGAACACCGGCAAGGTGGGTGACCACATGGTGCCGATGCCGCATCTCGGCGTAATACTGCCGCTCGAACAGTGGAAAATTCTTGCCGAGCGACTGCGCGAGAAAAAAGTCGCGTTCGTCATGCCGCCAGTTGTACGGTTCGAGGGAGAACCCGGGGAACAGTGGACCATGTTCTTTCGTGATCCTTCGGGCAATCCAATCGAAATCAAGGGTTTCGCGGATTTCGCCAGCGTCTACGCGAAATAGCAACCGGTCATCGTGGAGATACCGCAGTCCAATATAAAAGCGGCGTTCTGGATGACGGGATCGCTGACCGCAATCCTGCTCATGGCCATCTCGGGGCGCGAGGCTTCAAGGGAGCTGAACGTATTTCAGATCATGGAAATGCGCTCGGTGATCGGACTTGCCATGCTCTATCCCCTGATACGCTCGTCAGGCGGGTTCAGGGCGATGAGTACGTCGCGCATCTGGCAGCATCTTGGACGGAACACCGCGCACTATGCGGGACAGTTCGCCTGGTTGCAGGCCCTGTCATTGATCCCGCTCGCACAAGTCATCGCCATCGAATTCACCACACCCGCCTGGACGGCGGTGATGGCTGTGGCCTTCCTCGGCGAGCGATTGAACGTCTGGCGCATCCTGACGATCGTTCTTGGCATCGTTGGCGTCATCATCATCGTACGGCCCGGTATAGGCACTGTCGAATTGGGGCAGATCATTGTCCTTGGCGCCGCCCTTACCTTTGGCATATCCTTCACCATGGTGAAGTCGCTGACCCGCACCGACAGCGTTGTGAAGATCATTTTCTGGATGCTGGTCATCCAGTCGGCAATCGGGCTGCTTCCCGCCTTGTACGAGTGGAAGTGGCCTTCGCTCCACGTCATGCCGTGGGTGGTGATCATTGCTTTCACCGGCACGTTTTCGCATTTCTGCATGGCGAAGGCCCTGCAATACGCGGATGCGACCGTCGTCATTCCCATGGATTTTCTGCGCGTGCCGCTGACGGCTGTGCTTGGCTGGCTGATCTATTCCGAGCGGATCGACGTTTTCACCGCTGTAGGTGCGGCGCTTATCCTTTCGGGCAATCTCCTTAATCTCAAAAATCGCTCGCCTGCGTCTATAGGGGCGTAATTTACCGCAATTTGTTTTGTCTTACCCGTTCCTATAGGCGATCGGCGTTCCTACATAGCCATAGGAAGGACATAAATGTGAGGGATGATGATCGTTCGACGGCGGACACATCTCAATATCTTGATTGATATATACAATATTATACCAATCAGTGTCTTGCGCAGTGCAGCGACTCATCCGACACTGTGTCCATTCGGCATGCAATCCTCTGAGCGAGGGGCGGCCCCTTCAGCTCAGATTCCGTTGAATTTGCACGTGGCTGGAGGTAAACATGACTACGCAAGCTTCTGACGTATTTAGCCTCTTCTCTGAAATCTACAGCAGCGAGAAGCAGGAAGAGATGAGCCTGCAGGAATATCTCCTCGCCTGCCGCAACGATCCCAAGATGTTCGCGACCGCTTCTGAACGAATGGTCGATGCCATAGGTGAGCCGACATTGGTCGATACCAGTGCCGATGAGCGCCTTGGCCGCATTTTCCTCAATCGGACCATCAAAATCTATCCTGCCTTTGCCGACTTCTACGGCATGGAGGACACGATCGAGCGGATCGTCGGTTACTTCCGCTATGCCGCGCAAGGGCTGGAAGAACGCAAGCAGATCCTCTACCTGCTCGGCCCCGTCGGCGGCGGTAAATCCTCTCTGGCCGAGCGGCTCAAGCAACTCATGGAACATCGCCCGATCTACACACTCAAGGCGGGTGGCCAGATCAGCCCGATCTTTGAGTCTCCTCTTGGACTTTTCCATCCCGAACGCATGTCGGGCCTGCTGGAAGACAAGTATGGCATCGCCCGCCGCCGCCTCAATGGCCTGATCTCGCCATGGGCGACAAAGCGGCTCGATGAGTTTGCCGGAGACATTTCGAAGTTCAGCGTCGTCAAGCTCATGCCCTCGCGGCTGCGTCAGATCGGCATCGCCAAGACTGAACCTGGCGACGACAATAACCAGGACGTCTCCTCGCTGGTGGGCAAGGTGGATATCCGCCAGCTCGAGAATTTCAGTCAGTCCGATCCGGACGCCTATTCCTTCAGCGGCGGCCTGAATCGCACGACACAGGGCATGCTCGAATTCGTCGAAATGTTCAAGGCGCCGATAAAGGTACTGCATCCTTTGCTGACGGCCACGCAGGAAGGCAATTACAACGGTACCGAGAACTTCGGCGCTTTCCCGTTCCAGGGCATCATTCTTGCTCACTCGAACGAATCCGAGTGGCTGCAGTTCAAGAACAACAAGAACAACGAGGCTTTCCTCGATCGCATGTCCGTGGTCAAGGTTCCCTATTGCCTGCGCGTCACCGAGGAAAAGCAGATTTACGAGAAGCTGCTTCGCGAGAGCGAATTGCTCAACAATCCATGCGCTCCGGAAGTGCTGGAAATACTCAGCCGTTTCACGGTCTCCACTCGCATGGCGGAGCATGAAAACTCACCGCTATATACCAAGATGCGGGTCTACGACGGCGAGAACCTCAGGGAGTCCGATCCGAAGGCCAAATCCGTGCAGGAATATCGCGATGCGGCCGGCGTCGACGAAGGCATGAATGGTATCAGCACGCGCTTTGCCTTCAAGGTCCTGTCCGAAACGTTCAACTACGATACCAAACAGGTGGCAGCCGATCCGGTCCATCTCATGTATGTGCTGGAACAGGCAATCAAGCGCGAGCAGTTTCCGCAAGAGATCGAGGCTAATTATCTCGACTTCATCAAATCGGAACTTGCATCCCGCTATGCCGAATTCATCGGGCACGAGATACAGAAAGCCTATCTGGAATCGTACAGCGAATACGGCCAAAACCTTTTTGACCGCTACATCGCCTACGCGGATGCGTGGATTGAGGATCAGGATTACAAGGATCCCGATACTGGCCAGATACTCAACCGTGGTATTCTCGACAGCGAACTCTCGCAAATCGAAAAGCCTGCCGGCATCGCCAATCCGAAGGATTTCCGCAACGAAGTGGTCAAGTTCACGCTGCGGGCTCGAGCCAAGAACAATGGCCGCAACCCGTCATGGACGAGCTACGAGAAATTGCGAGAAGTCATCGAAAAGCGCATGTTCGGCCAAGTGGAGGATCTTCTGCCCGTTATCAGTTTCGGCTCGAAGAAGGACGGCGCAACCGAGAAGCAGCACACCGAGTTCGTTCAGCGCATGGTCGAACGCGGCTACACGGAACGGCAGGTCCGGCGCCTGGTCGACTGGTATATGCGGGTGAACAAGGCCGGGTGATGGCCGGCCGGAGTGAGAGCAGGTTTGTCTTGATGGAGTCACTCTGCCGGAGGGATTTTACATGGCAAAGGTCGAGGGGTTTGGCGACGCCGAAGGCTCGCCCGCCCCAAACAGAATTGGCTCAACTTGAACGAAATTTGCTCTGGGTGCGTGCATGCCGAACTTCATTGATCGCCGCCTGAATCCGAAGGATAGAAGCCTGAGCAATCGCCAGCGTTTTTTGAAGCGCGCGCGTGTCGAGTTGAAACGCGTCATCAATGAAAAAATCTCGACCGAGAAAATCACGGATGTAGATGCAGAGCATGCGATCCCCTTGCCGGTCGGCGGGACAAGCGAGCCCAGTTTCGCGCCGGATCGAAGGACAGGTCATCGTGAATATGTCTTGCCGGGTAATCGGGAATTCATAATGGGCGATCGCCTGCCCAAGCCCGGTGCCGGCGGAGGTGCCGGTGCGGGCAAGGGAGGCGCTGCGGATCTCGAGTTGGAAGATGATTTTCGATTCGTCCTGTCACGCGAAGAAGTCCTCGATTTGTTTTTCGAGGATTTGGAACTTCCGGACATGATCAAATCCAGCCTGAAGGAGGCTGTTGCCTTCAAGCCTCGTCGCGCGGGCTATACGACCGCAGGTGCGCCGACCAACATCAATGTCGGGCGGTCGATGCGCAACAGTTTCGGCCGGCGCATCGCCTTGAGGCGGCCGAAACAGGCGGATCTGGATGCGATAGAGGATGAATTGGCCCTGCTCGAAAAGCAGGAGCCGACCCCGGCATTGCTCGAGCGCCTGGCGCGATTGCGCCAAGACATGGAACTGCTGCAGCGACGGCGCAAACTCGTCGCCTATATCGATCCCGTCGATATCCGCTTCAACCGGTTCGAGCCGGTTCCGGTCCCCAACGCCAACGCTGTCATGTTTTGCCTGATGGACGTTTCAGGTTCGATGGGAGAGCGCGAGAAGGATCTGGCCAAGCGGTTCTTCGTCCTGCTGCATCTTTTTCTCAAGCGCCGCTACGAACGGATAGACATCGTCTTCATCCGTCATACACATCAAGCACATGAAGTGGACGAAGAGACATTCTTTCACAGTACCCAAAGCGGTGGAACAGTCGTGTCGACGGCTTTGGAGGAGATGCGCCGCATCATTGAAGAGCGTTATCCCAGCAGGGACTGGAACATCTATGCCGCCCAGGCTTCCGACGGCGACAATCTGACCGGCGATGCAGAAAACTGCGTCAATCTCCTGAACAATGAACTGATGCGGCTTTGCCAGTACTACGCCTATGTGGAAATTCTGGATGAACGGGAAAGCGCAATCTTCCGTTCGACGGACAACGGAACTTCGCTGTGGCGCGCCTATCGTCTGGTGGGAGCCAATTGGAAGAATTTCCAGATGACGCGCATAGCCAAGCCAGGCGATATCTACCCCGTATTCCATCAGCTTTTCGCCAAGCAACCAACTTCGACAAAGAGCGGCTGAACAGCCCATGAGCAAAAGTGCCGAAACATCTGGTCTTCTCTTCCACGGCTCCGAGTGGAACTTCGAGACATTGTACCGCACATACGACGCCATCAAGGAAATAGCCCTCGGCGACCTTGGCCTGGACATCTATCCAAACCAGCTCGAGATCATCTCTTCCGAGCAGATGCTGGATGCCTATTCTTCCAACGGCATGCCGCTGATCTACCGGCACTGGTCGTTCGGCAAACATTTCGTCTACGAAGAACACCATTACCGCAAGGGACACCGTGGCCTTGCCTATGAACTGGTCATCAACTCGAATCCCTGCATCACCTACCTGATGGAAGAAAACACCATGTCGATGCAGACATTGGTGACCGCACACGCCGCCTTTGGCCACAATCACTTCTTCAAGAACAATTACCTGTTCAAGCAGTGGACAGATGCCGACGCCATTTTGAACTATATGGAGTTTGCCAAGGGTTACATTGCACGCTGCGAAGAAAAGTACGGCCTCGCGGCAGTGGAGCCTATCATAGATGCAGCCCACGCATTGATGGACCAGGCTGTATTCCGATATAATCGCCCTCCGCGCAGTTCGCCATTGAAGGAGCGCGAACGCGTTCGGGAACGCCTGGAATATGAGGAACGCGCCTTCAGCGACCTGTGGCGCACATTGCCCCAGCGCAAGGCAGGCGACGATCCAAGCGAAACCGAGCGTGACCTGTCCGAGCGCAAGAAGGCCCTCAATCTGCCGGAGGAGAATCTTCTCTATTTCATCGAGAAGAACAGCATCATCCTCGAACCCTGGCAACGCGAAATATTGCGTATCGTGCGGGTCATCGCCCAATATTTCTATCCGCAGCGGCAGACCAAGGTAATGAATGAAGGGTGCGCGACCTTCGTCCATTACACCATCATGAACATGATGTTCGACAGGGGGCAGCTTAGCGAAGGCAATCTTCTGGAGATGCTGCACAGCCACTCGAATGTCGTCTTTCAGCCGGGCTTTGACGATTCCCGTTTTTCCGGTCTCAATCCCTATGCACTCGGCTTTGCGATGATGCAGGATATTGAACGCATCTGCACACAGCCGACGTCCGAGGATCGGGACTGGTTCCCGGAGTTTGCCGGCAATGGCGATTGGCAGGGCACCTTGCTCGACGCCTGGGCCAATCACCGCGACGAATCATTCATCCTCCAATATTTGAGCCCGGCGCTCATCCGTAAAATGCGTCTGTTCGCGCTGGAGGATGAGTCGAAGGAAAACCACTACAGGGTCGCATCGATTCACGATGAGCGAGGCTACGAAAAGATACGCAGCACGCTGGCCCGGAGCTACGACATCGGAGTGAACCAGCCCAACATCCAGGTCGTCGATGTGGATTTTCGCGGCAACCGTCATCTGCGACTGCAACATACGGTCCGCGATGGCATCGTACTCGACGAGCACACGCGCAAGGCGACGCTGCGCCACGTCCGCCGCCTCTGGGGCTACGACGTGAGCCTTTCGGGAAAAGAGGCCGGATCGGAGAAAATCCTCTACGAGACCTCTGCCGACAGGCTCTCCGAGTAACCGCATTCCCGTGGACACAACCGCACTTCCGGCGTATCTTGCGCGGGGGTTTGACGAGAGCGAAGATGCTCTCTCATTTTCTTCTTTGATTGTTCCAACTCCCCCGCCCCAGCCACCCTCGAGGAAGCCATGGCCTATACTCTCAAGATCAACGGAACCGCTCATAATGTGGACGTCGATGACGACACTCCACTGCTTTGGGTAATACGCGACGTGCTCGGAATGACGGGCACAAAGTTCGGGTGCGGTGCCGCCCTTTGCGGCGCATGCACTGTCCATATCGATGGCGTGGCGACACGCTCGTGCATTACCACTGTCGACAGCATCGGCGACAGCGCCATCACCACCATCGAAGCACTTGGTGCGACGCCGCAAGGATCGGCGTTGCAGAAGGCCTGGCTCGATCTTGAAGTCGTTCAGTGTGGGTACTGCCAATCGGGCCAGCTGATGTCGGCTGCTGCGCTGCTGGCTGAAACACCAAAGCCCACCGATGCAGACATCGACAGCGCGATGTCCGGCAATGTCTGCCGCTGCGGCACATACCAGCGTATTCGCGCCGCCATCAAACAAGCTGCGGAGGCCTGAGCCATGGACACGCTTCATCTTGACCAACAAAACTCCGGCCTTAGCGGCACGTCTCGCCGCGCCTTCCTGAAAGGAAGCGGGCTGCTTCTTGGCTTTGCTTTGGTTGGCGGCACCACGAGTACTGTTTTTGCCGCAAGCGCATCGCAGGTCACCGAAGAAGAAGTTACGGCACCTTTTGCGCCCAATGGCTTCATTCGAATAGATCCCAAGGGCATCGTCACCCTGGTCATGCCGATGGTTGAAATGGGACAGGGCACCTATACCTCTCTCGCAATGCTGCTGGCCGAGGAATTGGAAGTCGATCTCGACCAGGTTCAGGTCCAGCATGCGCCACCCAATAATGCACTCTACGCAAATGCGATCCTGCAGAGTCAGACTACCGGTCTATCTTCCTCGGTGCGCGCCTTCTGGACACCCTTGCGTCAGGCGGGCGCGGTTGGTCGTACACTTATGATCGCTGCTGCCGCTAAAGAATGGGGCGCCGATCCTGCCACGTGCAAGGCGGCACATGGCGTCGTCACTGACGTCTCGGGCTCGAAGCGCCTGAGCTATGGTGAATTGGCCGACGCGGCGGCGAAGCTGCCGGTACCGGCGGCGGACAGCGTCAAGCTGAAGGATCCAAAAGACTTCACCCTGATCGGAACGCCCGCAAAGCGCGTCGATTCGCCCATGAAGGTCGACGGCCGCGCCATCTATGGCATTGACACGAAATTGCCCGGAATGAGGGTCGCAGCGCTAGCGATATCCCCGGTGTTCGGCGGCAAGCCGAAAACCTTCGACGAAAAGGCAGCGCTCGCAGTCAAGGGGGTGCATCAGGTAGTCACGACGGACGAGGCGGTTGCCGTAGTCGCCGATCACCTGGGTGCAGCAAAGAAGGGCCTGGAAGCGGCCGCCATTCAATGGGAGGACGGCCCGAACGCCAAGGTCAACAGCGCCGACATCGTCAAGCAACTGGAAGAGAAATCCAGGCAGCCAGGTGCCGTTGCCCGCAACGAGGGCGACGCCGAGAAGGCATTGTCGGCGGCGGCAGAGCGCATCGACGCCATCTATCAGGTACCGTTCCTCGCCCACGCGACGATGGAGCCGATGAACTGCACCGTGCATATGCAGAAGGACAGCTGCGATGTCTGGGTTGGAACGCAGGTCCCGACATTGACGCAGATGGTCCTCGAGGGCGTGACCGGATTGCCCAAGGAAGCGATCCGGATTCACAACCACCTCCTCGGTGGAGGTTTCGGCCGCCGTCTTGAGCCGGACGGCACCGTATTGGCCGTCAAGATCGCAAAGCAGGTGGAAGGCCCCGTAAAGGTCGTCTGGAGCCGCGAGGAAGACATCCAGCATGATATGTACCGGCCTTATTACTACGACCGGCTCTCGGCCGGGCTGGACGCAGACGGCAAGCCTGTAGCATGGACACATCGCATCGCCGGCTCGTCCATTTTTGCGCGTTATGTTCCGCAGCTTTTCGTCAATGGTCTCGACCCCGATGCCGTGGAGGGAGCCGCCGAACCGCCCTATGCTTTGCCTAACATTCATGTCGACTATGTCCAGGTCGAACCGCCGGGTGTTCCGACTGCCTTCTGGCGCGGAGTGGGTCCGACTCACAACATCTTCGTGGTCGAGAGTTTCATGGATGAACTCGCCCGTGCGGCCAAGCAGGATCCGGTCGCCTATCGCAAGGCATTGCTTGGCAATAATCCACGGGCCCTCGGTGTACTTACACTGGCTGCCGAAAAGGCCGGATGGGGCCCGCCGCTGCCAAGCGGCCAGGGGCGCGGTGTCTCGGTGGCATTCGTGTTTGGCTCCTATGTCGCCCAGGTGGCAGAGGTGGAAGTGGCAGCCGACGGTGCAGTCAAGGTGAAGCGCATCGTCTGTGCGCTCGATTGTGGCATGTCGGTCAATCCGAATACGATCGAAGCGCAGATGGAAGGTGGTTCGATTTTCGGGCTTACCGCCGTGTTGCACGGCGCGATCACCATCAAGGATGGCCGCGTCGAGCAGAGCAATTTCGACAATTACCTGCCCATGCGGATCGACGAGGTGCCGGTGATCGAGACTCACCTCATCAAGAGCGCCGAGGCTCCTGGCGGTATTGGCGAGGTGCCGACAGCCATCGTCAGCGCCGCGGTGACAAACGCGATCTTCGCCGCAACCGGAAAACGTATCCGTACCCTGCCTGTCGATCCGGAGATGCTTAAAACGTCGACGTGACGATGGCAGGTCCCTCTGTGACCGTTGCATTGCCCCGGGCGAAGTCCAGCTTCGTCAGGGGCAAGCTGCCTATGGCGATCAGGAGGCGGTCTCGGCGCTCAAATGGTCGGCCAGAAAATCGACGAAGCTGCGCACCCGCGCCGCCAAATGTTCGTGGCCGACAAAAACCGCGTGGATGAGTTCAAGGTCATTCGGGTTATAGTCCTCAAGCAGGGCGACCAGGCGCCCCTCTTTTATTTCGTTTCGCACATGGAAGTAACCGAGCCGGGCGATGCCAAGCCCGGCAACGCACATCTGCTGCGCCGTCGCACCATTATTGGAGAAGAAATTACCGGAAACGGCCATCGTGTGGATCTGCCCGGTCTTGGGATCTCGAAACGGCCACTCATTCAAAATGCGGCGAAAATTGAAGTTCAGGCAATTATGGCGTTCAAGGTCGCGCGGATGTTCCGGAATACCGTGTTCGGCAAGATAGGCGGGAGAAGCGATGACCACCACGCGGCTTTCGAAGAGCTTGCGCGCCTTCAGGCTTGAACTGCGCATTGGACCGACACGGATGGCGACGTCGGCACGCTCTTCGATCAGGTCTACCACGCCGTCGCTCAAGGAGATATCCAGTTCGACCCCAGGATAACGTTGCAGGAATTTCGGCACGAGCGGCAGGATGCACATCGTGCCGACCGGCACCGAGGAATTGACGCGCAGGCGTCCTCGCGGCGCCGCCGACGCCCCGTATGCAACCTCACGCTCCGCCTCTTCGATTTCCGCGATGATGCGAAGCGCCCGCTGGTGATAAATTTCGCCCTCCGGGGTCAAGCGCAACGTGCGCGTCGAGCGCATCAGCAGGCGTGTCCCCAGCCGTTCTTCGATGCGGCTGATTATCTTGCTGACGGCGGATGGCGTCAGGCCCAGACGGCGCCCTGCGCCCGAAAAGCTGTTCAGCTCTACTGCCCTGACGAACACATCCATTTCTCCGGCACGATTGTCCATCTCGATTGGGTTTCCCATCTGTGAATTTTCTTCACAAGTATTGGGCATTACGAGGCGATTATCAAGGTAATGGCGATGCGCCATATTCGCCGTATCAAGCCATTCAAGCCATTCAAGCCATTCAAGCGAGGCCTGCCTCCCAGGCGCCTCCACTCAACAAGGACAAGACAATGCCTCTCGCTCTTCTGGCGTTGACCATCAGCGCCTATGCCATCGGGACGACGGAATTCGTCATCGTCGGCCTCCTGCCCACGGTCGCCGCCGACCTCAACATCACCCTGCCGCTGGCGGGTCTCATCGTCAGCGTTTATGCGCTCGGCGTAACCTTTGGCGCGCCTGTGCTTACCGCACTTACCGGCCGTATCGAGCGGAAGCCTTTGCTGCTCGGTCTCATGACGCTCTTCATCGTCGGCAATACAGCCGCCGCACTCTCGCCCAACTATGAACTCCTGCTGGTCGCCCGGGTGCTCAGCGCTTTCGCGCATGGCGTATTCTTCTCCGTCGGCGCGACCATCGCGGCTGACCTGGTTGCGCCAAACAGGCGCGCGTCCGCCATAGCCATGATGTTCCTCGGTCTGACCGTTGCCATCGTTACCGGTGTGCCGCTGGGCACCTTCATCGGCCAGCAACTGGGTTGGCGCGCAACGTTCTGGGCCGTCTCAGGACTTGGTGTCATCGCTTTTCTCGCCATTGCCGTCCTGCTGCCCGCAAAGATCGTCAAGGCAGAACCTGCCCGCCTGATCGATCAGCTTCGTGTGCTTGCCAATGGCCGGCTGATCCTCGCCTTCGGCATGACCGCGCTCGGCTATGGCGGCACATTCGTCATGTTCACCTTCCTTGCCCCGGTGCTTCAGGAGATTACCGGTTATGCCGGTTCGACGGTCAGTCTCATCCTCGTGCTCTACGGCCTGTCCATCGCCATAGGCAATATAGTCGGCGGGCGCGTTGCGGACGGCAATCCGGTTGGCGCGCTCGCAGTGATGTTCCTGCTGCAGGCAATCGTTCTTGCCGCCTTCACCTTCACAGCTGCATCCCCCATATGGTCATTGGTGACGCTTGCTGCCCTCGGTGCCCTCTCCTTCTCCAATGTTCCTGGTCTTCAGCTTTATGTTGTGCAACTTGCCAAGATCCACACGCCCGAAACTGTCGATGTTGCCTCCGCGCTCAACATCGCAGCCTTCAACCTCGGTATTGCCGGTGGCGCGTTCCTCGGCGGTATCGTCGTCGCCTCGCCGCTCGGACTCGGTGCAACTCCCTGGGTTGGTGCACTCCTCGTGATCGGTGCGCTCGGCCTCACACTCTGGAGCCAGATGCTGGACCGCCGTGCCGAGGCTACCGAAGCTCTGGCAACCTGCTAGGCGAAAGGAAATCAGATGTTCAATGTTAACGCCAATGGCGCAAGTATTCCGGCAATCGGCTTCGGAACGTTTCGCATCCCGGGGACTGACGTGCTGCGTATGGTCCCCGCCGCCCTTAAGGTTGGTTACCGTCACATCGATACCGCACAGATTTATGGCAACGAGGCCGAGGTCGGCGAAGCCATGGCCTCTTCAGGCGTTGCGCGCGGCGATATATTTCTCACCACCAAGGTTTGGGTGGACCGATACCCGCATGATCCATTCATAAACTCGGTCGACGAAAGCCTGAAGAAGCTGAAGACCGACTATGTCGATCTTCTGCTTCTTCATTGGCCGCAGAGCAATGTGCCCCTTGCAGAACGGATTGCGGCGTTGAACGAAGTTCGCGACGCCGGAAAGGTCCGTCATATCGGCGTCAGCAATTTCAACACGGCGCTTATGGCAGAAGCTGCCGCGCTCAGCCCGGCTCCGATCGCCACCAACCAGGTCGAGTACCATCCGTATCTCGACCAGAGTGCGGTGCTCGGGTCCGCCCGCAAGCATGGCATGAGCATTACTGCCTACTATGCGATGGCCGACGGCAAGGTGATCGATGACCCCGTCATCAAGGAGATCGCCAAGGTTCACGGCAGGAGCCCCGCGCAAGTGGTCCTGCGCTGGCTGGTCCAGCAGGATAGTGTCGTTGCCTTGTCCAAGACGGTCAGCGAAGAACGCGCTCGCAGCAATTTCGAAATCTTCGATTTTGAGCTTTCAACGGAAGAAATGCAGGCTCTGCACAATCTCGCCAGATCCGCCGGCCGCATCGTCAGCCCCGGGCACCTTGCGCCGCAGTGGGACTGACAATTGCCAATGCCCGCGCCCTCCAGCGGCGGTGGTAGTTATCGTACCTGCGATGGCAACCACTCTTGCCCATGTGGCCAGAGCCTATCTGGATGCAACCTGGGGCAAGTATGCGTTCACTAGGCTTACAACCTGCGCATCGCGTTTCTTCGCCGTTTCGCCTCCCATGACCACAGCTACAAGTTGCCGGCCATGGTCGCTGATCGATGTAACGATGTTGAAACCCGACGCACGGACGTAGCCCGTCTTGATCCCGTCCGCGCCATTCAACTGGGCAAGAACGCGGTTGTGTCCCCGGATCAGCTTGCCGTTGTAGACGAAGTCCTGCGTGCCGAAATAGTAGTATTGCTGGGGAAAATGCCGGCGCAAGGCAAGCCCAAGCAGAGCCATGTCGCGCGCTGTCGTGATCTGCTGCGGGTCTGGCAAGCCCGATGCATTGTGGAAGTTGGTGCCGCGCATACCGAGTTGCCGTGCCTTCGCCGTCATCTGCGCGGCGAATTGCTCTTCGGTGCCACCGAGATACTCGGCTAGTGCTGCAGCGACGTCATTGGCAGATTTGACAACGATCGCCTTGATGGCGGTATCAACGTCAATCGTCTGACCGGGTTTGATGCCAAGCTTGCTGGGGGCCTGCGATGCCGCATGTGCCGAAACGGGCATAGTCGTCGCCTTGGAAATCCGTCCCGCCTGCATGGCTTCGAAGGTCATGTACAGCGTCATCATCTTGGTCAGCGACGCCGGAACGCGCGGCAGGTCGGCATTCGCCTGGTAGAGAACCGCGCCGGTGCTGCCGTCAACGACGATGGAGGCGGATTTTTCCGAAACAGGAGCCACTACAGCAGGGGTCACCGTGTCCAGTGTTGCGGCTGTCGTACATCCGCTTGCCGTGCCCAGGATCAAACCCATCAACGCAATGACTTTTGAAAAGGAATAGATCGACATAGGGACTCGCAGCACGTTTAATTCCGGACATAATGCTTATGCGAAAGCGCAGAAGTCTAGGGCGGGACGGTTAACAATTCAGCTTAGTCCGGCTTGTTAGCCGATTTGATGATATCGGCCAACCATGACGCCCATAGCAAATTGTCGCGTGCTACGCGGTCAGCACCACCTTGACGCTGCGCGACCGGTCCAGCGCCACCCGAAAAGCTGCCGGCGCATCTGCAAGCCTGTATTCACCGGTCACGAGCCGCAGCACATCGATTTTGCCTTCGACGATCAGTTCGACCGCTTCGAAGAACTCGTCGCCGAAACGGAAAGTCCCGATGAGATCGAGCTCCTTCGACATGATCGCATTCGCCGGTACGGGAATGGATCCGCCAGCGAGATTTCCGACCTGCACCACGGTTCCACCGCGCCTTACGGTGCGAATGGCTGATGCAAGTCCCGCAGCTGTGCCGGATATTTCAAAAGCGATATCGAATGGCGTGGCTGCCGCGAAGCCCGCAAGTTGCTCTTCGCCCAGCGACAGATCGATTGTCTGGTCAGCGCCAAGCTCTTGCGCGAATTTCAGGGGTGCAGCCGCAACGTCAACCATCGCCACCGACCCAGCACCTGCGTGGTTGATCGCGAGCATGGTCAGGAGACCGATCGGCCCGGAACCGAAAATGATGGTCGATGTGCCTTTCACGTGACCCGCGCGGCGTACCGCGTGCAGGCAAACGGCAAGCGGTTCGGCGAGCGCCGCGGCCTGGTAGGGAAGGTCGGCGGGAACCTTCACGCATTGCGCAGCAGTCGCATCGAACAGGCTGGCGAACCCTCCCTGCATGTGCGGCGTCTTTGATGCTGAACCCATGAAGTAGATATTCTCGCACAAATTGGCACGGCCTTCATGGCAGTAAGCACAGGTCCCGCACCAGCGAGACGGGTTGACCGCGACCCTGTCACCCACGGCTAGGCCGCTGACATCGCGGCCGGTCTCGACGACCTCGCCGGCCACTTCGTGACCGAGTATGAGCGGCGACGTGACGACGAAATCGCCGGTTTTCGCATGGCGGAAATAGTGCATGTCGGAACCGCATATGCCGGCGGCCCCAAAGCGGACCCGCACCATGTTTGGCGCAAGGTCACCGAGTTCGATATCTACGACGCGAAGATCTTCGGCGGCGAATAGGGTGGCGGCTATGCCTTTGCTGCTCATTTGATTAGTCCCAGCTGTGTTGGAAGCCAAAGAGTGATGGCTGGAATGAATGTGATGGCGATCAGTGCGATGAACAGTGGAACCAGCCAGGGCAGGATCGCCATGGTGGTGCGCTCGACGGATAGTTTCGCGACACGCGACAAGACGAACAGCACCATTCCAAGCGGCGGGTGCAGCAGACCAATCATCAGGTTCAGGGTCATGATCAAGCCGAAATGTACCGGATCGATGCCGAATTTCAGCACCAGCGGCAAAAGGATCGGCACGAGGATCGTGATGGCGGCGATCGTATCGAGGAAGCAGCCTACGAACAGCATCAGCAAGTTCACAAGGATCAGGAATACCCATTTGTTTTCGGTAATCGATAGAATGGCTGCCGAAAGAAGCTGTGCCGCCTGGCTTACGGTCAGAAGCCACGCAAAGACGGATGCAGCCGTCACGATGAACAGGACCGAGGCTGTTGTCTCTATCGTATCAAAGCTGGCCTTGGCCAGGCTTTTGAGGGTCATGGTGCGATATCGCACGAGCCCGAGGAACAGCGACCACAGGACCGCCGCGACGGCGGCTTCGGTCGGCGTGAACCAGCCCATGGTCATGCCGCCGATGAGGATCACCGGCGTCATCAGCGCCATCACGGCGGAGAAATCGAAATACCAGTCGGCGGCGAGCAGCAGCACGAGCGCGATTCCGACTGCGGCATTGATCGAAAGGCCGGTGAGCATCAGAAGATAGATGACGACTGGAACGCAGGCGACCACCACAATCTCGAGCGAAGCTTCCAGGAGCTGCTTCAACTCGAAGGGTGTGTCGGAGCCCCAGCTTTTGACGTAGGCGAATATCGCAACGGTAACCATCATTAACAGCGTCATGACAAGGCCGGGTACGATGCCCGCCATGAACAACGCCCCGATCGAGACGTTGGCCATCATGCCGTAGATGACGAAGGGCAGCGACGGCGGGAAGATCGGGCCAAGCGTCGCGGAAGCCGCCGTAACACCGACAGCAGCCTCTACCGGGTAGCCATGATCCTTCATGGCCTTGATCTCGATGGTGCCGATGCCTGCGGCGTCGGCAAGAGCCGTTCCCGACATTCCGGAGAATATGACCGACCCGATGATGTTGACCTGGGCCAGTCCGCCCCTCATCCAACCCACGAGGGCGACGGCGAAGGAATAGATGCGGCCCGTGACACCTGCCGAATTCATCAGGTTGCCGGCGAGGATGAAGAAAGGCACCGCGAGAAGCGGAAAGCTTTCGACACCGGCAATCATTCGCTGCGCAACGATAATGTCCGGTGCGACCCCGAAGAACACGAGATAGAGCACCGAGGCGACAGCCATGGAAATGGCAACCGGCACGCCAACGATCATGAGAACAAGAAAAGTACCAACGAGCAATAACATCAATCAGTCCTCGATCTTCTGGAATTCTTCGGGCCGTTCGAGAACAGAATAGCCCCGGCGAATATTGCGAATGAAAACCTGAATTGAGCGAAGCAGCATCAGCACGAATGAGATGAGCACGCCGTAAAAGACGATATTGCGCGGAAGATCGACTGTGACCATGCGTTCCTCCGCAACGATTTCGACATACCGCCACATCAACCAGACCGCGTAGGCGAAGAAGCCGATCCGCACCACATCGACAAAGTTCGACAATATGCGAGCCACTCCCGCCGGCAGATAATGATAGAGCACGTCCACCTGGATGTGCCGTGAAACGCGCACGCACATTATGGAGCCAAGAAAGACGACGCCGATCAGGCAGTTGATCGCGATTTCCTCCGTCCACGCGTAGCTGTCGTTCATGACATAACGCGTAAAGAACTGCAGAAAGACGCACCCGGTCATCAACCAGAAGACGACGAGCGTCAGCCAGTCCTCCACGGCATAGTCCGACAGATCGGCGACGGGCGCCGCATCCTCGAAGGAGTGCGCCAATTCTTCGGCCGTAATTTGCGTGTGTACTTCATTTGACATGTGCGGTCTCCGGTCGTCAGGCGTGTGGAGTGTGGCCGGACGGATGCACCGCCCGGCCCCGATTGATCACTCCTTGATCGCGCGAATGGCTTCCCAGTCGGATTTCTCGTAACCGAAATCCTCGAACTTCACCTTTTCGACCACGTTCTTTTCGAAGTCGGCCTTGTCGACTTCAGTTACGCTCAGACCCTTTTCCTTGAATGTGGCGACGAGCTGCTTTTCCTTGTCGGAGATGATCTTCGTCGTACGTTCGGCAGCTTCCTGCATCACATCACCGAAGATCTTCTTGTCCTCATCGGAAAGGCTGGCCCAGAGCTGCTTGGAAATGACGGTATTGAGGTGATCCACGATATGGCCGGTCAGGATGATGTTCTTCTGAACCTCGAAGAACTTCTTGGCTTCAATCGTGGTCAGCGGGTTCTCCTGAGCCTCGACCGTGCCATTCTGCAATGCGAGATAGACTTCCGCAAAAGCGATTGGTGTCGTATTGGCACCGCAGGCGCGCGGCATGGCGAGATAGGCCGGCACATCGGGCACGCGGATCTTCAGACCTTGCATATCCGAGCATTTGGCAATCGGCTTGTTGGATGTTGTTTGCCTCGTGCCGTAATAGCTGACGGCCGCGATATGGTTGCCGGTCTTTGCCTCATAACCTGCCGCAAGACGCTTGAAGACGTCGCTCTTCGTGTAGGCGATCAGGTGTTCCGGGCCGCGGAAGATGTAGGGAAAATAGGTCACGCCGATCGGCTTGTAGTCGCGCGCGGCAAAGCTCGAACCGGAAATGATGATATCGACCGTTCCGAGCCTCAGTCCCTGATTGATATCGGCTTCCTTTCCCAGCTGTGAAGCGGGGAAAACATCGATCTTGTATCGTCCATTGGTGCGCTTGGCGATCTCTTCCGAAGCCCATACGGACTCCGTGTGAAAAGGCTCGGATGTTTCGTAGACATGCGCCCATTTGAGCGCTGTTTGCGCTTGTGCCATGACGGCCGATAGCGCGAGAGCGGCAACCGCCCCCATGATTGTCGTCAGCTTGATCTTCATATCTTTCCTCCCAGTTGAATTCAGGCCTTGATACTTACAGTCCGCCCTCCCGCAGGATGGCTCTTTTCATTTTCCAGCTCCTCGTCGAAGCTTCTGGAAAATCTCAGTTGCGATTGCAGCAAATGATGCTGCATCGCTGTCTTGGCACGTGACGGGTCGCCCGAGACGATGGCATCGCGGATTGCCCTGTGTTCCTCGAACGCCTCGCGCCAGGATACGGGACTCTCGAAATAACTAGCCAGCTTTTCGAAATATGGCGTCATGCGCTGGTCGAAGAGTTCGCCGACGAAACGATTGAGCGCCGCGTTCTCGATAATGCCGGCAATGGTCATGTGGAAAGTCCGGTCAAGCGCAATGGATGTGCGCGGATCGTTGAATGTGCTTGCCATTTTCGTCAGGACATCATCGAGGGTGGCGATGTGCTCGGGCGTAATCGCGCTGGCCGCCTCTTCGGCGATTGCGCACTCGATCAGGGAACGCGCTCGCAGGAGTTCGAACGGACCCTCCATGTCTTCGGCAGGGGAAGGGGCCGGTTTTGCGCGCTGCAGGCGCGTAACATAGATGCCGGAGCCCATGCGGATATGGACAAGCCCTTCGACTTCGAGCGCAATCAAAGCCTCGCGGATGGTTGGACGGGAAACACCGAGCTTGTCGGCAAGTTCGCGCTCGCCCGGCAGCCGTTCGCCCACGGCGAAGTCACCGTTCTCGATCAGCGTGCGGACTTGGTCTGCCACTTGCCTGTACAATCGGCGTGGCTGAATGGCTGCAAACATTGGTCCTCCCCGCACGGCTCTCCCCTCCGCGCTCGACTGGTAAACTGGCCTTACCAATACTCAACTGATACATTGATATATATGAACGAGTCAAGCACCTGCGACTAGCGATGGTTCAGCCCTCCCCTGCCGGTTCTCACGTGATGTTTCGGTGTGTAATGCAAAGTTATTGCCGGTTCCCCATTCGAACAAGCTATGACGGTTCTAACATCTGCCAAGCTTCCGGTGACAAATGCCTGATATACGACTGCCGCGCGCCTTCACTTGCCTCGGTCTTGCCCTGGCTCTCGGCGCTTGCACGACAGCGGATCCGAAACTGCCCAATGCCGCATCCATTCCGCTTCCCCAGCCCTCGCCGCGACTTGCGGCTGCGGAGCCCGCACCGCAGCAGAAATCCTCGGAAAAATCCGTAGATGGTCTCATCTCCAAATACTCCGTCGCTTATGCAGTGCCGGAATCGCTGGTGCGCCGGGTCGTGCAGCGTGAAAGCAGGTTCAACCCTTTGGCGCGCAACGGTCCCTATTGGGGCCTCATGCAGATGCTACCCGCAACGGCGCGCGGCCTCGGGCATGATGGCAGCGCCAAGGACCTGCTCGACGCCGAAACCAACCTTAAATTCGGCGTGAAATATCTGGCGGGAGCCTACAAGGTCGCGGACTACAACCCGGATCAGGCTGTGCGGCTCTATTCGCGCGGGTACTATTATCAAGCCAAGCGCAAGGGCATGCTAGACGTTCTGAAGCCCGGTCCTGCAAATGGCGAGAGCGCTCCGGTGGTTGCCGCTATTGCCGCTCCGGCCGGGAGCATAACCTCACCCGCGGGCGAAACACCCATGACCGAGGTGTCCGCGCCTGCGTCAACTGCCCAACTCGCCTATGCTGACGAGCGCGTGGTGCTGCCTGCAACCGTGCCTTTGCCGTTCGAGCGGCCGGACCTGACCAATACGGTCACGCCAACCACCAGCGGTGGAAATGGTGCACAGGCCCGCGTCCCTGCCCCACTTTAAGGGCTCCGGCCGCAGAAATCGCCGCCGTCAGGTATTCTTTTGCCGCCGCTACTGCTGTTCCTGGCTCAAGACCTAGTGCCATCCCTGCGGTGATCGCTGCCGCCAGCGTGCAGCCGGTGCCATGATCATGGGTCGTCTTTATGCGAACGCTCTCGAAGCGCAGCATCGTCACTCCATCGAACAACAGGTCCGTGCACAGGTCGCCTTTCGCATGACCACCTTTGACCAGCACCGCCGATGCTCCCAACGATAGCAATTTATCGGCTTGCCTGGCCGCTTGCATTTCGTTGTCCGCGATGGGCTGTCCTGTCAGCAATGCCGCTTCTGGCAGATTGGGCGTCAGCACCATCGCTCGTGGCAGCAGTTGCTCCCGCAGCGCCTCGATGGCCTCTGGTTCCAGCAACCGATCGCCCGATGTCGCAACCATAACGGGATCCAGCACCACCCTGCGGCCCCAGTCTTTCAACGCGCCCGCGATTGCCTCGATCGTTTCGACCCCGCCGACCATTCCGATCTTGATGGCCTTGACGTCGATATCCGACAGGACTGCATCGATCTGCGCGCGGACAATTTCGGGTGAAAGCGTCTCGATTGCCGTCACGCCGCGCGTGTTCTGGGCGGTGACTGCCGTCAGGACGCTCGTGCCATAGACGCCAAGCGCCGAGAAAGTCTTCAAGTCCGCCTGTATGCCGGCGCCGCCTCCGCTGTCGGAACCCGCAATAGTCAGGGCGATAGCGGTCATGCCCTTGCCTCGAGCGAGGCATTGACCGCCAACAGCAATGCAGCGGTCGCAGCTTGCGGATCGTCCTGCCGGAAGATCGCCGAGATCACCGCCACGCCATCGGCTCCCGCTTCGATGGCGGGAGGTGTACGTGCAAGATCGATCCCGGCAATCGCACCGATCGGCAGGTTTGGCTTCGCCTCGCGGATAATCGACGCCAGACGGCGGAAGCCTTCGAATCCGATAGGCTCAAGGTTGTGTTTCGCCGGTGTTTCGAACAGGCCGCCAATACAGGCGTAGTCAATATCAGCTTCGATAGCGTCCCGGGCGTCGGCCTCGTTCTTGACCGTAAGGCCGATGATGGCGTCCGGTCCGAGCAGGCGGCGCGCGTCTGCCACAAGCATGTCCTCACGGCCAACATGCACGCCTTCGACGCCAGCGGCGAGCGCCACGTCGATACGGTCATTGACCACCAGCGGCACACCGGTTCCCTTCAGCGCCACGTGGATCGTTCTCGCCCTCTCAACCATCGAACGCGTCGGCGAATTCTTGTCCCGATACTGGATGATCGTCGCCCCGCCACGCGCAGCGGCAAGCGCGAGCTCGCCCAAATCCCGACCATGCCCGATCGCATCCACATCGACGATGGCATTCAGCCGGTAGTCTACTTTTGAAACAGCCACAGATGAGCTCCATTGTATTGGAGATCCCGGCCAATGTGCGAAGTGAAGGTTAAGCGCGAAGAAGGCCCAATTCCCGTTCCTACGCCGGCATGACCCGGATCAGGTTCAAGGGTCCAGCTCGACGCTGTCTCAGCACTGTACAGTGCTCCCCTCGGAATGAGCTGATGATGGAGCGGCGCAGACGCGAAGTCAATTGCGCCGCTTCTGTTGTTCCTAATCTGTCAGACGCACGGACTCGTTGTCCACGGCTTTGCAGGCGGATGTCACCGTGTAGAAAAAGTCCTGCTGGGGCCAGCCGCCGCCATCTTCCCATGCGTGTTTGTGGGTGCCGCCTTCACAACTGAAAATGTCCGTAAGAGGTGGTGTGGAGCCAGCCGGGAGTTGCTTTCCGTCGACAAACAGATGGTTCACGGTTAGCGGATCATCTGTCCTGAGAGTTGAATCATACGTCTTCTTGTTCTTGTTCTTTTCGCAGACGACAAACCTCGCGGAAGTGTTAGGATTACTGAATCCAATGTCACAACCGTCGGTCTTAACTTCCATTTTCAAATACACACTGTTGTAGTCGCCAAGTGTGATGGACTGCATCTGGTCCTTGGGCGGCGTAGTCGTGCCGATGCCTCGGCCACTTCCTCCACTGTGATCCGTCGGCTGGTACACGACCGTGCCGACAACTGTTTCGACGCCGTTCTTCACCGCAACGATAGTAATGCGCTTGAACCAATAACCGAATACGTCATCGACCTTGATGGTGGCGCTGCTCGGCTTCAGTGGCGCCAGGGCTGTCGCCGTCACGCCGATCGGCATCGAGTTCTTGTTCAATATCCGCATGAAGGTAGTGTTCGATTGGCCGTTGAGAGAAACCGTCACCAACTGATTGGCCGCCGAGAAGTTTATCGAAACGGCATCTGCGGCCTCATTGCCGAGATTGGCTTTCAGGTAGGCGCGTGCCCGTGCCTCCGCCTGCACAGCGTTCGTGCCTGTAAAGATGGAAGCCCCTGCAAGAGCAGCGGAATCGGCGGCGTTCTGCAATTTCGATCGCTCGTTTGAAGCGACGCTGTAATCCACAGCAAGCCCTGTCATGCCCATAAGCGGCACGAGCATCAATCCGAAGGTTATTGCTGTTGCCCCGCTGCGATCTTTAAGGAATTTTTGAATTTTTTTCATTGGCCCCACTCCGTCGTCGGGAGACCTTTGAATAGTCGGCGTGAATGCCTCCTTAGGAAATTCATTCACATTTTCACGATCAGCTTCCGCATGCGTGAATTGTGCTGAATCATTCTCGCAATGGTAAAAAACAGATGAATATTGCTGATGCTAATCCTGGACTTCCGGCCGCACGAACCCCTCGCTGGCAACGAGCAGGTTGCGCGTATAATCCTTGCTGACCTTGCGTCTGGCAAGTTCGCCCGCGGTCAGACGTTCCACCTCCGCGCCATTCTGCATCACCATCAGGCGGTCGCACATGTGGGTGACGACGGCGAGGTCATGGCTGACCATCACGAAGGTCAGCTTGCGGGCGCGCCTGATCTGCTCAAGCAGGTTGAGCACTTCCGCCTGAACCGAGGCGTCGAGCGCCGATGTCGGCTCGTCGAGAAGCAGGATGGATGGCTCGAGGATCAGTGCTCGTGCAATAGCCACGCGCTGGCGCTGACCACCCGAAAGCTGGTGCGAATAACGAAACCGGAAGCTCGAGCCCAGCCCCACTTCGTCCAGTGCGCGCAGGATACGCTGTTCGATATCGCTGAATCCATGAATGACCAGCGGCTCAAGCAGCAGGCGGTCCACCGTCTGGCGCGGATGCAGCGAGCCATAAGGGTCCTGGAATACCATCTGTACTTCGCGGTAGAATGCCTTGGTTCGCGTTGAACCGAGTGTCTTGCCATTGACGGTTATCGTCCCATCCTTGACCGGGGCCAAGCCCGCGACTGCACGCAGCAGGGTCGACTTTCCTGAACCGGATTCACCGACGAGGCCGAACGACTCGCCCGGCGCAACATCGAGGCTGACGCCGCGCAAGGCGAGGAAACGATCGAATTTAACCTGGAGATCTTCAATCACCAATGCGTTGGAGCGGGAGGGTGTCATGCTGCCCATTCCGGCTTGCGCTCAAGCACTGGCAATGGGTGCCGGTCGGCACCGATCTGCGGCATGCAGTTGAGCAATCCCTGCGTGTAGGGATGCTTGGCGTTGTGCAGGTCGCTGGCGGCGATCTCCTCGACGATCCGCCCTGCATACATGACGATAACCCTGTCACAGAAGGATGAGACCAGCCGCAGATCATGCGAGATGAAGATCAGCCCCATGCCCCTGTCGCGCACCAGATCGTCGAGGATCCGCAACACGTCGAGTTGCACTGTCACGTCGAGCGCTGAAGTCGGCTCGTCCGCGATCAACAGTTCCGGCCCTGTGATCAACATCATGGCAATCATGGCACGCTGCCCCATGCCGCCCGATACTTCGTGCGGATGCAAGTCATATACCCGCTCCGGATCGCGTATCTGAACGGAAGAAAGCATGTCGAGGGCGCGCCTGCGAGCCTCTGCCTTGCTCACCTTCTCATGTGTCCTCAGCGTTTCGACGATCTGCCGTCCTATGCTCATCACCGGGTTGAGCGAATATTTCGGATCCTGCAAGATCATGGCGATACGGTTGCCGCGAAGGCTGCGCCGCTGCTTCACCGAAGCGCCGAGCAAATCGATACCGTCGAAATTCAGCTTCCGTGCGGTGATTTTCGCATGGGGCGGCGTCAATCCCATGATGGCGCGGCCGGTCTGCGATTTTCCCGAACCGGATTCGCCGACTATCCCGAGCCTCTCGCGTCCGAGGGTGAAGGAAACCCCGCGCACTGCGTCGATAGTTCCGGTACGCGTTGGAAACTGAACCCTCAGGTCCTCGACGCTCAGCATGATGCTCATTGATTGCTGCCCCGCGGGTCGAGCGCGTCGCGCAGTCCGTCGCCTAGCAGATTGAACCCCAGGCTGACGATGAGGATGGCAAAACCCGGCGCTGCCGCAACCCACCATTGGTCCATGATGAAACGACGGCCGGACGCGATCATCGCGCCCCACTCCGGTAGCGGCGGCTGCGCACCGAGCCCCAGAAATCCGAGCCCTGCGGCCGTAAGGATGATACCGGCCATGTCGAGCGTCACGCGCACGATCAGGGACGAGAGACATAGCGGCATGATGTGACGCAACACTATTCGAACTGGCGAAGCCCCCATCAGCCGTACAGCAGCAATGTAATCGGAATTGCGAACGGTAAGTGTTTCGGCCCGAGCGATGCGCGCATAAGGTGGCCAGGAAGTGATGGCAATGGCGATGACAGCATTTCCGATGCCCGGTCCAAGCGCTGCAACGAAGGCGAGCGCCAGGATGAGTTTTGGAAACGCCAGGAAGATATCGGTGATGCGCATCAGCACGGAGTCGGTCCAGCCACCTGCATAACCGGCGACCGTGCCGACCAGAAGCCCTATGGGAGCGGCAATGATGGCGACGAGGATGACCACGTAGAGCGTCAGCCGGGAACCATAGATCAGCCTCGACAGGATATCGCGCCCCTGGTCGTCCGTGCCGAGCAGGTACTCGCCGCCCGGTGGCAGAAGGCGCGCGTTGCGCAGGTCGCCGACCACCGGCGAATGCGGCGCCAGCACATCGGCGAACGCTGCGACGAGCAGAAGGGCAATGATGATGGCAAGACCGACAACAGCCAGCTTGTTGCTGGCGAACCTGCCCCAAACGAGATAGGCGCGGCCCAGGCGTGCCTGCATGCGCGATTGTGGCCGGTCGCTCGTCAGCCATTGTCGGCGTGTAAGGGTGGGTACAGTCATCTCATGACCCCAAAACCTGGTCGTAGGGTGGCAAATTTTTCATCGTGCGCGCGTCCGTGGGTCAAGCGCCCGATACAGAAGATCGGACAGGAGGTTGATGGCGACGAAAACCGTGCCGATGATAATGGTGCCGCCAAGGACGGCATTCATGTCGGCATTCTGAAGCGAGTTGGTGATATAGAGCCCCAGTCCCGGCCAGGAGAAGACCGTTTCGGTCAGCACGGAACCCTCCAGCAACCCCGCGTAGGATAGTGCGATCACCGTGACGAGCGGCACCGCGGCGTTGCGCAATGCGTGACCCCAGATGATGCGCGTTTCCGACAAGCCTTTGGCGCGGGCGGCAACGATATATTCCTGTTCCAGTTCATTGAGCATGAATGACCGTGTCATGCGGCTGATATAGGCGAGTGAGAAATAGCCCAGCAATGAGGCAGGCAGGATAATGAAGCTGAAAATATTCCAGAATGCGTCCCAGTTCTTCTGCAGGATAGCGTCCAGCAGATAGAACCCCGTGATTGGCGTGAATGTGTATTCGTAGACGACATCGATACGGCCCGGGCCTGACGTCCAGCCGAGCTTGGCATAGAACACCACGAGGCCAATCATCCCGAGCCAGAAAATGGGAACGGAATAACCTATCAGGCCGATAACGCGCACGATCTGGTCGATGATGCTGCCGCGCTTGACGGCCGCCAGCACCCCCAGTGGAACACCGAAAACCGCTCCGATGATCGTGCCGAATGTCGCAAGCTCCATCGTGGCGGGAAATACCCGCCTTATGTCCTGCATGACCGGGTTGGTCGTCAGGACCGAATTGCCGAAATTTCCCTCCAGCACGCCCTGCACATAGATGAAGAACTGCCGGTAAAGCGGCAGATTGAGGCCGAGTTCTTCCCGTACGCGCTCGACCACGTGCGCGGGCGCACGGTCTCCGACAATCGCAAGCGCCGGATCGATGGGTATGACCCGGCCGATGAAGAACGTCACGGCAATGAGCCCAAGGAATGTGATGATGCCAACCAGCACGAACCTGCCGGCCGCCCAAGCGAAATTGGAAGCCCAGGCGCCGGAAGGCCTGGTCTCCCATTGCATGTCGGGGTTGGTCAACGGTGCGATCCCCGGATCACTTCGAGATATTGAAGACGTAGTTCGTATCGAACGACGGTCCTAGCTTGAAGCCCTTGAGGTTAGAACGATAGCCCGCAACCTCGATCTGCTGGAAAATCATGATGAAGGGGCTTTTTTCAAGCACCTTTCTCTGCAGGTCCTGATACATCTTGGCACGCTTGGCGCCATCGCGCTCAAGCAGCGCAGCCTTCGTTTCCTTCGTCAGTTCCGGCACATCCCAGGCATTGCGCCATGCAAGCGTCTTGTTGGTACCCTCATCCGAATTGTTGGGATTGTTGGTAAATGTGTCGGCATTGGAATGAGGATCCCAGTAATCCACGCCCCACTGACCGATATACATGTCGTGTGTGCGCGCGCGGTACTTGGTTAGCGTCTGCTTACCATCACCCGGGATGATTTCCATCTTCACGCCGGCCTGCGCGAAAGTCTGCTGAACGGATTCGGCAATGCCCGTGACCGGCTGGTTGTTGCGCACGTCCATGGTGACGGAGAAACCGTCCTTCAAGCCCGCCTTTTCCAGCAGCTCCTTGGCCTTGGCGACGTCAAGCTTATAGGGGTTCTCATCGAGTTCGCCGAGAACCCCCTTCGGCAGGAATGTCTGGTGAATTTCGCCGATGCCCTTGATCAGCTTCTCGCCGATCGCATCGTAGTCGACAAGATATTTCAGCGCTTCACTCACGCCCGGTTTGGCAAGGTCCGCGTTCTTCTGGTTGAGGCTGATATAATAGACCGTGCCCTTTGGCGCGTTGGTGGTCGCGATGTCACTATTCTTGACGACCTGCTCCAGATCGTTCGGTTCAAGGTTGCGGGCAATGTCGATATCACCTTTCTCGAGGAGCAGCCGCTGCGCCGCGCTTTCCTTCACGTGACGATAGATCACGCGCATAAGCGGTGCCTTGGTTCCCCAATAGTTGTCATTGCGTTCAAGCACGATGATTTCGTTGGCCCGCCAGTCGCGGATTTTCATCGGGCCGGAACCGGCATAGGCGGTCTTCAGCCACGCCCAGCCGAAATCATCGTTGACCACATGTTCGGAAACCAGCTTCTTGTCGACCACCGAGGCCACCGTTGCGGTCAGGCAGTTCAACACAAAGCTCGGTGCGTAAGGCTGATCGACCGTGAACACGAAGGTAGAAGGATCGGTTGCCTTGGCCTTTTCGGCGACATTGTCTGGCTTCAGGCCGAACTGGGTCAGGATGAATGCCGGGCTCTTGTCGAGCTTGACGGCGCGTTCGAACGACCAGGCGACGTCATCAGCCGTGATGGGGTTGCCGGAGGCGAATTTCAGCCCCTGCTTCAGCTTGAAAGTGTAGGTCAGGCCATCGTCGGACACTGTCCAGCTTTCTGCAATATCGGCAACGACCTTCGACGGATCATTGATGTCGAGGCGAACCAGCTTGTCATAGGTATTGCCGTTGATTTCCCCGGTCGTCAGCTCGAAAGCCTCGGCCGGGTCAAGTGTGATCACGTCATCGATGGCGAAGGCTTCGACGAGCGTATCGGCTGGCGTTGCGGCCCAGCCCGGTACGCCGGAAAGCAACATCGCGGATAGTGCCGCGCCACCAAGAAGTAGCCGGAATTTTGTGCTGATCTGGTTCGTCAACATTGTTGTGGTTCCCTGTTTATGAGCAATTTCACTCTTTGGTTGTTGTTTCATGCCAGGCCGAGCGCAACACGCGCAGCCAGTTTCCACGGCAAATCTTGGCAAGCTCCTGTTCCGAATATCCGGCGTCCCGCAATGCCACAACCAGGTTTTGATTGCCGCTCGCGTCCCCGATTTCACCGGGGATTTTAGCACCATCGAAGTCAGAACCAAGTGCCACGCAATCTATGCCCATCCTGTTGACCATATAGTCTATATGCCGGACCATATCGGCCAGCGGCGTGTCGGCATTTTCCCGCGCATCGGGCCGTAGCATGGCCACCGCGTAGTTGAGCCCGACAAGACCCCTGCTCTCGCGGATCGCGTCGAGCTGCTTATCCGTCAGGTTGCGCGCAACGGGCGTGAGCGCATGAACATTGGAGTGACTTGCGACGAGTGGCTGATCGCTGATCCGCGCCACGTCCCAGAAGCCCTTCTCGGTTATATGGGCAAGATCGACGAGTATGCCGAGGCGATTGCAGGCCCTGACGAGTTCCTCGCCGGTTTCGGTAAGCCCTGGCCCAGTATCCGGCCCCGAGGGATAGGCGAATGGCACGCCATGCGCAAAGATATTGTTGCGGCTCCACACGGGGCCGAGTGAGCGCAGGCCCGCGGCATAGAACACATCGAGCGCCGCAAGATCGCTGTCGATTGCCTCGCAGCCCTCCATGTGAAGCACCGCTGCAAATATTTCGCTTTCTATGCAGCCGGCGATCTCGGCTGTGCTGCGGCAGAGCTTCCAACCGCCTGACCGTTCAAGCTTCAGTGCGATCGATGCCATTTCCATCGCGATGTCCAGCGACGGAGCGCGCTCCAGGGGAGCGGCAAGCGGCGTCGCATAATGGCCATTGGCATCAGGCGCCTTGAAAGCGAGATCACCGGAAGGAACATAGATCGCGCAAAGCCCGCCGATCAGCCCGCCCTTGCGTGCCCTGATCTTGTCGATATGACCCGATTTCGCGCCTTCTATGAATTCCTTGACCGGGTCTGCTCCGTCTTTTGAATGTTTCCACAACCGGTAGAGCACGTCGTTGTGACCATCGAAGACAGGCTGCATTTCAATTCCCGTTCAGATTGACGTGAAAAGACCACAAGTTCGCCGGGTAATCTCTTGTCGACCTTGGCGCCCGTTGCCTTTTTCGACAAAAGATCATGATGCCCGCGAACAGGCAAGAGAGTTGTTGTACAAAAGTATAAAGACAGGTCATCTTGCAACTTCCAGCTACCTGCAACCGAAGACGACGTGCAATCCGCTTAGGAGCCCGGGAACCAAATTGATCAAGCTGACGCCCTAGCCATCTTGATGGCAGGACCAAGATGACCTATGTTATCTTCCAAACGGAGTATTCTCATGGCCGAACCTCAATTATCAGTCCGAAGCGCCAGAGCGCGCGACTTGGCACACCGCCTCGCCAGCCGTGAAAATAGGTCGATTGCTGAAATTGTCGAGCGGGCTCTTGAATCCTATGAAGTTCGCGAAACTGGACGGGAGCCAGCGCCGGCCTTCTACACCCGCCTTTCGAACGAAGCCGGTACGGATGTCGACCTGGAGACTGTCATCAGGCAAGGCCGTCGCGGTCATTCCGGTCCTGAGCTTTGATCTTTTTGGACACCAATGTTATTTCCGAAACCTTAAGCAAGGCGCCGAGCGCTGCTGTCATCGCTTGGCTCGTCCGGCATGATTCGGAACTGGCTTTACCGACTGTAACCATCGCAGAAATCGCATTTGGTATTCAGAAGATACTACCCGATCAGCGCGCCCTTCGTCTGGAGAAAGGTCTTGCCGAATGGCGTCGGCGTTTTGCTGACCGCATATTTGGTTTAACCGAAGAGGCTGCGATGGCCTATGGCGAGATCATGGGAAGTGCCGCACGCCAGGGATCAACCATGTCGGCGCCTGACGGCATGATCGCGGCCATTGTTCGCGTGAATGGCGGTCGTTTGGCCACTCGAAACGTCACCGATTACAGCACGAGCGGTCTCGACGTCATCTCTCCCTGGGAACGATGAGGCATGTTCCTCTCGCCGCTACGCCGGCTTACCGCTCGACCTAAACGTCCAGATTGGCGACGCTCAGCGCGTTGTCCTGAATGAAGTCGCGGCGCGGTTCGACATCGTCGCCCATGAGCCTTGAGAAGAGGCTGTCCGCGTCGGTCGCGTCGTTGACCTTTACCTGCAGCAGCGAGCGCGCATTCGGATCGAGCGTCGTCTCCCAAAGCTGGTCGGCATTCATCTCACCAAGACCCTTGTACCGCTGCAGCGACAGACCCTTGCGTCCGGCTGCGAAGACAGCCTCGAGCAATGCGATGGGCCCGGCGACAGAATCGAACTTGTCCTTGCGGCGCAGCACAGGCGGTTTCGAAAAAATGTCGTGCAGACGCGCTGAATACCGGTCGAGTTGACGCGCATCGGCCGATCCGATCAGCGCCATGTCCAGCGTGACCGTCTCCTTGACGCCGCGGAGTGAGCGCTCGAAAACATAACCATCGACACCGTCGTCGGGTGTTGCAAGACGTCCGGACCAGCCCTTTTCTGTTTCCTCGGCGATCAGGTCAAGGCGCCCGGCGACTTCGGTCACCAGCGCCTGTGCGCGGGGCGTATCGGAAATGGCTTCAGGATTGAGCGCACCGGCAATGGTCGCCTGCTCCACCACAGCGCGGTCATAACGGGTATTCAGTCCCTGCAGAAGATGGCGCACGGCCATCGCATCGTTGATCACCGAGCGCAGGTCGGCACCGGTACGTACCTCGCCCGAGTCGAGTTCGAGCGACGCTTCCTCCAGCCCGGAATCGATCAGGAATTCCTCATAGGCAATTTCGTTCTTGATATATTGCGAGGATTTCCCCCGGGAAACCTTATAAAGCGGCGGCTGCGCAATGTAGATGTGACCACGCTCGATAAGCTCCGGCATCTGGCGGAAGAAGAAGGTCAGAAGCAGCGTACGAATATGCGCGCCGTCGACATCGGCGTCGGTCATGATGATGATCTTGTGGTAACGCAGCTTGTCGGGATTGAACTCATCCTTGCCAATGCTGGTGCCGAGCGCCAGGATCAAGGTACCGATCTGGTCCGATGACAGCATACGGTCCAGCTTTACGCGTTCGACATTGAGGATCTTGCCGCGCAGCGGCAGGATTGCCTGGTTCTGGCGCGAACGCCCGCCCTTGGCCGAACCGCCGGCGCTGTCGCCCTCCACGATGAAGATCTCGGACTTGGCCGGGTCCTTCTCCTGGCAATCGGCAAGCTTCCCGGGAAGCGAGCTGATGCTGAGCGAATTCTTGCGGGTGATGTCGCGCGCCTTGCGCGCAGCCTCACGCGCAGAGGCGGCCTGGATGACCTTGTCGACCAGCACCTTACCTTCTGCCGGATGCTCCTCGAGCCATGTTGAAAGCGCCTCGTTCACCAGACTTTCAACGACGGCACGCACCTCCGACGAAACCAGCTTGTCCTTGGTCTGCGACGAGAATTTCGGGTCGGGCACCTTCACCGAAAGCACGGCGGTCAAACCCTCGCGGCAATCGTCGCCGGTGAGCGTCACTTTCGCCTTCTTGGCCTGGCCGGTGCTTTCAGCATAGCCGGTCATCTGGCGCGTCAGTGCACCGCGGAAACCGGCAAGATGCGTACCGCCGTCGCGCTGCGGGATGTTGTTGGTGAAGCAGAGAACATTTTCGTGGTAGCTGTCATTCCACCACATTGCGACTTCGACGGTCGTGTCGTCGCGCTCACCGCGTATGTAGATCGGTTCGTTGACGAGTTCCTTCTTGGAGCGGTCAAGGTATTTGACATAGGCGGTCAGGCCGCCTTCATAGAAAAGTTCAAGGTCCACCGGGTCGGCGTGCCTTCGGTCCGAAAGCAGGATACGCACACCTGAATTCAGGAACGCCAATTCCCGCAGCCGGTGTTCGAGCGTCTTGAAATCGAACTCGACCATGGTGAACGTATCGGTGGATGGCAGGAAAGAAACTTCGGTTCCCGTGAGGCCGTCGGAATCGCCGGTCACCTTTAGCGGCGCATCCGCGACACCATGGGTAAAGCTCATCTCGTAGATCTTGCCCTGGCGGCGAATTTTCAGTTTCAGCCAGACAGACAGCGCATTCACGACCGAAACGCCGACGCCGTGCAAGCCGCCCGAAACCTTGTAGGAGTTCTGGTCGAATTTACCGCCCGCATGGAGTTGTGTCATGATGACTTCGGCTGCAGACACGCCTTCGGAGTGCATGTCGGTGGGGATGCCGCGGCCGTTGTCGGTCACCGTGCAGGAACCATCCGGGTTCAACGTCACAGTGACGCGCGTGGCATGGCCCGCCAGCGCCTCATCGATAGCGTTGTCGACCACTTCGTAGACCATGTGGTGAAGCCCGGACCCGTCATCCGTATCACCGATATACATTCCAGGGCGTTTGCGTACTGCATCCAACCCCTTGAGGACTTTGATGGACTCCGCGCCATATTCCGGCGAGGATTCGATTGTCATCTCGGGTGTATCACTCATATAAAATTCTATCTTTCCTGACGCCGGAACCGGCGCGTCCCGTCCTTATAGCATAGATCAGGCGAATCATGCCCGAATACTACGCCAGATATAGTGATTATTGCAGGTTTTTCCAATTCCTGGAGCTTGATATCCACGGATGATGGCCGGAATGCGCCAGCGTAGCGCAATGTGCGTTCAAGGCGCATTGAACAACACCAATGCAGCCATTTTTCTTGGCCGAAACCGGATTGGGGGCGGGCGCAGCCTCCGACATCGGACGGGCAAAAACACGACTGCCGCCAGAAACGCTGCAAACCCGTGGCAACATCTCGAAACTGAGAATGCAAGCCTTCGAACCTTTTTCCCGGACGCCCCTGAACTTGCGATGTTGCGCCCATCGTCGGTAAAACTGTCAAAGTTCCCGCCGGACGATATTACAATTGTCGAGGTTCCTCGGTTCCAATGTTGTGGCTGTCAACCTTGTAGCCTTCGAGCGTCACAATCGTCAAAGTTCCCGACCTCCGATATCGCAGCAGCAAAAGCGTGGCCTTCCAGCAGTACAACTGTTCGAAGTTCCGCTGGCGACGTTAAAACCGTCAAAGGTCCCGCCGGGCGACGTTACAAGTGTCGAACTCCCTGACTTCCGATGTCACAGCTGTCAAAGGCCCGGCCTTCGGGCATTGCAATCGTAGAAGTTCTCCCTTTCCGAACGTTCCGAATTGTCGAAGTTTTTTTCTTCGGCGGTACAATCGTCAAAGTTCCCGACCTCCAATGTTCCGGCAGCAAAGGTCTTGCCTTTCAGCAGTACAACGGTCGAAGGTCCTGCTTCCGACGTTACAGCTATCAAAGATCCCAGCCTTCGGGCATTGCAATCGTAGAAGTTCTCCCTTCCGAACGTTCCGAATTGTCGAAGTTCCCGATTTTCGATGTTCCAGCAGCAAAGGTCTGGCCTTCTAGCAGTACTACCTTCAACGTTCCCGCTGGTCGATGTTACAATCGTCGCAATTCCTCACTTTCGATGTCACAGTAGCAAAAGGCCCCACCTTTCAAGCAGTACAACGGTCGAAGGTCCTGCCTCCGACAGTACAATCGTCAAAGGTCCACCGGCCAACGTCACATCCGTCGAAGTTCCTGACTTCCGATGTGACATCAGCAAAGATCCCAGCCTTCGGGCATTGCAATCGTCGAAGTTCTCCCTTTTCGAACGTTCACAATCGTCGAAGTTCCTGCCTGCGACGGTGCAATAATCGTCAAAGTTCCTGATTTCCACATCAGCAAAGGCCCCACCTTTCAAGCAGCACAACGGTCGAAGGTCCTGACTCCGACAGTACAATCGTCAAAGGTCCCGCCGAACGATTACAATCGTCGAAGTTCCTGTCTTTGACCATACAACTGACACGGGCAACGCTGGTGAAACGTCCGCACCTTTGCTCCGGCAATCATTCGATCATCTGAACACTCCCCTCGGACGCTGGCTTTGCAATGGGCGATTGCGCATCAAGAAACCCCTTGACCTCGCTAAAAGTGAGGCTGCCATCCTTGTTGCGATCAATTTCATCGAATTGGCCGACGAGATATCCAACACCTGCCTTGTCCGCCGACGCGACGGTCACACGACCTGTCGAGGGATCAATCGCCCGGTTAAACATCGATCTGATACGCTCATCGAGCGCACCTCGCACCGACCGCGGCGAGATTGGGGCCGGGGTCTCCTTCACGGATTCCTCGCGGCGATGTGGCAGACGCACGATCATGCGCTGCGGTGGCTGGCGCAATACGATCGTGTCGCTTGCATCTGCAGTTGACACTGGCAAGATGGCAGCGAGACATCCGGTCAACACCAGAAACAATAGTTTGCTCATTGTCTTCCTCCATTCAAGCCAGCAGCCCTCAGATCGTCTGCCGCGTGATCCAACCTACGCAAAACCGGCATTCCCGATATGACATTCGTGCCCGCACCAGGTGTTATGGCAGGTGCCCGGTCATAGAAATCCTTAAGGTCGGAAAGCACCCGGTCGGCGTCGTTGGTGTGAGCTGGGTCCACGCCATGACCTCCCTCATAGAGTTTTATCGGCATCTGGGCCGATAGCCCCGCGGCCGCAATATTGAGTTCATTCTGATGGAACGGGGTGTTGAGATCGTAGTAGCCGTGTTCGATGAGGACCTTGAGTGCTGGATTCAATGTCCGGCTATATGCCAGGTCATTGATGCTGGTTCCAGTGCGGTCACCATTGGCGGGGGGCGGCAGGATATGATTGGATCTGTAATTCCATAAATTGATAATCTCACCATTATATCCCAAGTAGGGAGAAACCTGATCATAGCCAATGAACTGTTTCTGATAGGTCTTGATATAATCGTAGGCCACACTTGTGCGGTCAAATGACGGATCAACTTTGTCAATGGGAATAGCCACTCTGCCGTCCGTAAGCTGAAGCTTCACCTTTGGATCAAGCAGCCTCGTAAACCTCGCAGGTTCCATGTTGGGATTCTCGACCCAGGGATTGCCGGCCAGACCATCACCTGGCTTATAGAGCTTGCCAATTCCAGTATATTTATAGAGCTGGTTGACAAAATCTGCTCCATCCTGTGTCCGAAGATACGCATCCCAACCGGTCCTGTCCGGTTTTTCCTTCAACATTCCCGAAAATTCAGCACCGGCACGCTTATTGAATTTGGCGGCAAATTCACGAACATTATCCACATATTCTGCAGTTTCACCGTCTCGTCTCGTGTACTTATCCTTATAGCTCGCAACCATGGCGTATGTCGGCAAGACACCTCCGCAAGGAGCATCATACGATCGCAGACAGTCCGTGTTCAGGTCCAACAGGGGCGAGTTCAGGATCAACCCATTCAGAATATTCGTGGATTCCTTATTCGCCGAGTATTTTTTAGTTTCGCTTTCCAGCAGCAATCCACTCATGACGGGGACACGAATGCCACTATACGAAACGCCGTAAATGTACTTTGGCGAAAGCTGCCGATTATTGACGTTGACGTAACGAGTAACGAAATCGCTCAAGACCTGCGCATCACGTTCCACGCCCCAGTAGTCGCTGTTCACGCCGGGGGATACCGCCGAAGAATAACCCGTACCAATCGGGTCAACAAACACGAGATCGGTTTTATCGAGCAATGTGTTTGGATTGTCGATCAGTTGCAATGGTCCACTTGCGGGCAGTGGAAGCGTGAAATCTTTGGGACCAAGAAAACCAAGGTCGAGATCCGCCGAAGCGCTCCCGGGCCCTCCATTGAAGATGAATGTCACAGGCCGCGAACCCTTGGGCAGGTCGTCACGTGTATAGGCTGTATAAAAAATTGCGGCGCTGCCAAAGTCTGGCATCGTACGGATAATAGTCGTCCCGCCACTCGGAACATGAACCGTAGAATACCTTTCCCACTCCCTGGCTGAAGAGCGAAGATGTCCAGCCGTCGCTGTAAAGGCGATAACAGTGCCATTCAAATTGATAGTCTGTGCCTTGCTGGTCTTTGTTTCGTAATTGTTGATCCGATCAATCGCATCGCGCGCCCCATATTTGAACACGGTGCTTTGCGAATCCCTACCTCCCAAAGGGGTGATGGGCCGGTATGGATCGGGCCGGATTGGCCGGTCAGGCGTAAACGTCGATGTCGCGGCTTCCGGCTTCTCTTGCGCCGGATCCGAACCGCCGCTGCACGACGCCAGAAACACCGCCAGCAAGAGCCAGCACAGGCGAACAACCATGATGAAAAACCTCACAATATCGTTTTGAATATGCTGCTGGTGCGACTTGAAAAAATAACGATGAAAAGTTCTTTATTTCGGGCCGGCGTCAATGTCTTCAGCTGAAGAGGAGCCCATGCGGGCAGTGGCGTCAACGTAGCAATTAGTAGGGGTAAAGCGCCGCCAATTCCGCTCCGTTGGTGGACTTTTTCGCCGCTTGTACCCACATTCATGCCGGAGGCCATGAATGGATACGATACCCACCGCTTTTGTCCCGCCGGCGCCCGTGCCGCGCACAGGTCCCGTGGGCACGTTGCAGCTCATCCGCACCATCTATCGCAATCCCCTCGAGCTATGGGGCGAACCCTCGTACAATGAGCCCTGGGTTTCCATCGACTGGTCCTTCGCCCATACGATCATTGCCAATGATCCCGGCCTTATCCGGCATGTGCTCGTCGACAATGCCAGGAACTACAAGATGGCGGCAGTGCGCCAGCGCATCCTTCGCCCGATCCTGCGCGATGGTCTGCTGACGGCCGAAGGCGACGTGTGGAAACGCTCGCGCAAGGCCATGGCGCCTGTCTTCACGCCCCGTCACATCGATGGTTTTGCCGAAAGCATGAAGCGGACCACCGAGGTTTTCGCCGCGCGCTACGAAGGCCTTGCGGGAACGACCGACGTTTCGCGAGACATGACGATGCTGACCTATGATATTCTTGCAGACACCCTGTTTTCCGGCGAAATCGCCGGTGATCCCGACCAGTTTTCCCATGAAGTCGATCGTCTGTTCGAAACCATGGGCCGCGTCGATCCGCTCGATCTTCTCGGCGCTCCGGCATGGCTCCCCCGCTTCACCCAGATAAGGGGCCGCCGCGCTCTGGCGTTTTTCCGGCAGATCGTCGCCAACACGATGGAGATGCGCAAGGCGCGAATGCGCAAGGAAGGTGATAAAGTCCCGAACGATTTCCTCACACTTCTTCTCAGGGCGGAAGGGCCGCAGGGCCTGTCCCGCGCCGAGATCGAGGACAATATCATCACCTTCATCGGCGCCGGTCACGAAACAACGGCGCGGGCTCTGGGCTGGACGCTCTATCTTCTGGCAAGGGCGCCATGGGAGCGCGATCTGATCGAGCAGGAAATCGACGCTTTCATGGATCAGCGCGATGTTCCACCACCGCATCGATGGCTGGAAGCCCTTCCCATCACGCGTGCCGCCTTCGAGGAAGCGATGCGGCTCTATCCGCCGGCGCCCTCGATCAACCGGGAACCGATCGAAGACGACCGATACAAGGATCTGGTCTTGCCGAAAGGCGCTGCTGTCCTTGTCATGCCGTGGACTGTGCACCGCCACCGCCTCTACTGGGACAACCCGGATGCGTTCATGCCGTCAAGGTTCCAGCCTGGCAACCGCGAGAGGATCGACCGGTTCCAGTATCTGCCATTTGGCGCCGGACCGCGCGTCTGTATCGGCGCAAGTTTCGCGCTGCAGGAGGCTATCATCGCGCTTGCAACGCTCTTGCATCGCTATCGGTTCGACATGGCTGCCGATGTGCGGCCCTGGCCCGTTCAGAAGCTCACCACGCAGCCGGAGGGCGGATTGCCAATGAGCGTAACGGCGCGGAGGTAAGCGCTGCATGCGAAGGCAAGTCGCGGGCGAGATCGCAGGGAGTGATGCGACAAACCGTTCTCAGATGAAATATTCGGGCTCGCAAAGCGTCTGGTCCATGGTGACGCCCGGCATCATCGAATGTGTCTTGCCGACGACCCGCGCCGGAACCCCGACAACCGATGTATAGGGCAGCACGGGCGCGACAACCACGCTGCCTGCGCCAACCTTTGCACCCATGCCAATCTCGATATTGCCGAGGATCTTGGCGCCGGCGCCAATCAGCGCGCCGCGGCGTATTTTCGGATGCCTGTCCCCGGTTTCCTTGCCAGTGCCGCCAAGGGTGACATTCTGGAGGATAGAAACGTCATCCTCGACAACGGCCGTTTCGCCGATCACAAGTCCGCTGCCGTGATCGAGCATGATGCCTTTGCCCATCCGCGCCGCAGGATGAATATCGACGCCAAAGACCTCCGATATCCGGCTTTGAAGATGGCGGGCAAGATGAAACCTCTCATGGTTCCACATCCAGTGCGCGACGCGCTGGCCCTGCAGGGCCAGAAAGCCCTTGAAATAGAGGAAAGGCGTCAGGATCTCGAAGTTGCAGGGATCCCGCTCTTTTATCGCGATGAGATCGGTCGCGGCTTTCGCCAGTATTGCCGGGTCGTTCAGGAAGGTCTGGCAGATAAAGGCCAGCAATTCGTCCTGATCGATATCCGGACTGGCGAGTTTCAGGGCTATCCTGTGCGCGAGCGCCTGGGCAAAGCCCGCGTGATAGAGCACGGCCGAATTCATCGGGCGGGTCACAGCGGGATCGATCCGCATCGCTGCAACAGCTTCGCTGCACAATTCATTCCAGATGCTGGCAACGAGGCTCGACGAGGTGAATTCCGTCGGAAGCAGATTGAAACAACTCACCGGCATTGTACTTTTTCCCCGGTTATAGTTTGCGCACCGATCGGATAAGCGCATCTACATCCGCATGGGTGTTATAAAGCGCGAATGAAGGTCTCACGCTCGTCTCTACCCCAAGCCGGCGCAAGATGGGCTGGGCACAGTGGTGCCCGGAACGCACGGCGATGCCGTCGTTTGAGAGCGCCTTGCCGATATCTTCCGTCTTCATGCCGTCCATGACGAAGGACACCACACCAGCGCGCTCCCTCGGATTGCCGATGATGCGGACGCCCGAAACAGCCGACAGCTGGCGCGAACAATCCTCGATCAGCGCGTGTTCATGCGCCGTGACCGCTTCCAGTCCCCATTGTTCAAGGTAGGCGAGAGCGGCGCCAAGACCGACAGCGTCGGCGATGTTGCCCGTCCCGGCTTCGAACAGTGATGGTACAGGCTGATATCTGATCTCCTCGAAAGTCACGTCGGCGATCATATTGCCGCCGCTTTGATAGGGCGGCATTTCGTCCAGGACGTGCTTCTTGCCGTAGAGCACGCCAATGCCGGTCGGTCCGAAAACCTTGTGACCGGAAAAGACGAACCAATCGGCGTCCAGGGCCAGAACGTCCGAACGCAGGTGCGACACCGATTGCGCCCCATCGACCAGAACTCTCGCTCCGGCGGCATGCGCCATCGCCACCATCAGGTGCGCGGGCGTTACCGTGCCTATTGCATTGGCGACCTGCGTCAGGGAAACGAGCTTGGTGCGCGGTCCAAGCAGGAGCGCATAGTCCTCGATGATAATATCGCCCTTGTCGTCGACGGGAGCAATCTTGAGCTTGGCACCCGTTGCCTTTGCGAGGCGGAACCAGGGCACGATATTGGCGTGATGTTCCAAATGGGTGATGAGAATTTCGTCGCCCGCGCCGATATGGGTTCGACCCCAACTGTCGGCCACCAGGTTGATGGCCTCCGTGGTGCCGCGTACGAAGACAATTTCATCCACCGATCCGGCATTGATGAAGTGGCGCACCTGTTCACGCGCACCCTCATAGGCATCGCTGGCGCGGGCTGCCAAAGTGTGCGCGGCACGATGAATATTGGAGTTCTCGTGTTCATAAAAATAGCTTAGCCGGTCGATGACCGCGCGCGGCTTGTGTGTCGTTGCCGCGTTGTCGAGCCATACCAGCGGCTTGCCATCAACCCGCTCGGCAAGGATGGGAAAATCCCGCCGCGCCAGATTGGCGTTGAAGTCTCTCGGCGTTGTCGGGGCGTTGCCAGCCTTTGCAGGGACAGGCGCGGCATTCGGCACTGCGACAGGATGGAGGAAGTATGGGTTTTCGCCGCCCACGTCCTGTCCTTGTGCGGGAAGTGCGTTCCGTACCTGCTGGCTGCCCAGCAAATCTCTCAGTTCTGCCTCATTGGGAAGTGTCTGATCAAGCGCCGGAACAGGTTTGGGCACCAGGGGCCGCCGATCCTCAGGTACATTGGTAATGTAAAGTGCCGAAGAAGACGCACCGCTTTGCTGCCCGATTGAGCCCAGGTTAGGATCCGGGGTTGCTGGAATGGCAGCAAAAGGCGCAGCCGGCGGTAACACGGGCACAGTGCCGGACCTTCCCGGCACGGGCGCATGCGCCGAACCGATGGGAGCCGGTGCCGGCAAGGAAGCCAGCGGCAGCGATACGGGAAGCGATGCCGGCGCAAGGCCTGGACCCGCGATGGCAGGCGCATGAACGCCTGTTGCATTGGCTGGCGTGGCGTCCCTTCCGCCGGGCACCGCCCGGAAGAATTCATTGGCCATCTGCTCGAGCAGAGCTACATCGGGAAATCCCGCCTGTATGAAGTTTTCCGGGACTGGAGAGACGCGGGAATTCTCAGCCATAATCGTGGAACTTCGTGATGTCGATATTCTCAAGCACGGCAACAGCGTCCTCGGTCAAGACAGCCAGCGAGCAATAGAGCGATACCAGATAGGAGGCGATGGCCTTGTCATTGATGCCCATGAAGCGTACCGAAAGGCCCATGCTCTGTTCGCCGGGCAGATTTGGCTGGAACAGGCCGACGACACCCTGACGTGACTGACCGACGCGGAGCAGGAGAATGCTCGACCTGCCATCTTCCACCGGCACCTTGTTGGATGGAACAAGCGGAATGCCGCGCCATGTCAGGAACGGCGAGCCGAACATTGTTATCGTTGCCGGCGGAACACCGCGACGCGTGCATTCCCGGCCAAAGGCGGCAATCGTATCGGGGTGAGCTAGGAAAAACGCAGGCTCTTTCCAGACCTTGGCGACGAGGCTGTCCATAGCGTCGGGCGTGGGAAGCCCGTTGGAGCTTTGGATTCGCTGCGAAGGCGCGATATTGTTCAAGAGCCCGTATTCGCTGCTGGTGATCAGCTGGCTTTCCTGCTGCTCCTTTATCACTTCGATGGACAGGCGCAACTGCTCGCCGATCTGGTTGTGCGGCGAGGAGTAAAGATCGGAAATGCGGGTATGGACATCGACAACCGTGTTGACGGCACAAAGCATGTATTCGCGTGGATTTTCCTCATAATCCACGAAAGTCTGCGGTAGCTCCCGCTCGTCGCGCGCCGAACATTCGACAGCGACGCGATCTTCATTCCTGACGCGGTTGACGCGCAGGATACCGGCTTCTACCGGCAGCCACTCCAGGCAATGCACGAGCCAGCGCGGCGAAATGCTGGCCATCTGCGGCACGGTTTTGGTGGCATTGGCAAGCTGGCGGGCAGCAACATCGCCAAGGGCGGTAAAATGCTTCTGTGTTTCCGACATTGTTGAAAATTCCTGAACTTGATAAAATATTGAAAGCGAATTGTTTTGAAAAATGAAGCGGCGATGAGATAATGCTTCTATCAACTAGTTGGGTTGGCTGCTTCTGGCAACTGTTAAACGATAGAAAATTTTTGCTATTTTTCAGATGGTTATGACAAAAATGCGCTTTCGGCACGACTCGTGGAAAATTGTTCCGTTGCTTGCGTGCAGTTCCGTTTATCTGTTCGAAGCACCAGGCAAGCGCCCCGATTTTCCCGCGCAGGCAATGTGCACTCGGCACCGGGGACCTTGATTTCACCAGAAATTTATTGTACAGATATTTCCAGTGAAAGGATCTCCAATGCCAACGACCGCACAGCATATTGCAGAGACTCCGAGCAAGACCAACGTTGTTTCCAAGGCGCTGCTGCGTTCCGCTGAATTGCTCGGCCTGACCGCGAAAGAGCTTTCAACTGTCGTCGGCCTGTCGGAACCCAGTATTTCGCGGCTGAAGCGCAGCGAAGGCACAGGTCCGCTCACCGGCAAGAGCTACGAACTCGCGCTATTGTTCATACGTCTTTATCGCTCGCTTGACGCCATTGTCGGCGGCGATGACAATGTAGCGCGGCAGTGGATGCGCACTGACAATACCATGCTCGGCGGCAAGCCGCTCAACCGGATCAAAACCATTGACGGTCTCGCCCATGTCCTTGCCTATCTGGACGCCCGCCGCGCTCCGATCTGAATCGCGATCCCTGCACGGCGCCTGCTGGCGTCTGGTCGAAGCGCAGCACCGCGTTTCCACCATGAAGCTGGTCGATACGCTTGATGAGCAGGCCCTGCTCGAAGATGAACTGGAAGCCACCAAGCCCCCGCTTCCGCCAGCATGCGCGCATCTCGATTACCTGCTGGCGACGCCGTTCCGCTATGGCCGGTACCCCGGCAATTCGCGGTTCAGGCGGGAGGGTTATTCGCCCGGTGTGTTCTATGCCAGCGAGAATGTCGAAACGGCGGTGGCGGAAACGGCTTTCTACAGGCTGTTGTTTTTCAACGAGAGCCCCGGCTTGCCCTGGCCGCGAAATGCACTGGAATTCACCGCCTTCCAAGCGCGCTATGCCACGACCCAGGCGCTTGATCTCATGGCTCCGCCTTTCCTCGATCAGACTCAACTCTGGGCCCGGCTGACCGACTATTCCGCCTGTCTCGACCTCGCCGATCGGGCGCTTGAGGCAGGCATCGAGCTCATCCGCTATCAATCCGTGCGCGATCCGGAAGGCGGCGCCAATCTGGCGCTTTTATCCTGCACCTGCTTTGCCCTGCCACGCCCGGTTCGGATGACAACGTGGCGGCTGCATTTCTCCAGCTACGGCGTCAAGGCAATCTGCGACCAAGCGGACGTGGGGCTCGGATTCAGCCGCCAGACCTTCTCCAAAGACCCCCGGCTGGCGGAGAATGCCGCAACCTAGACGCAGCCTCAAGACAATCTCTCCGCATGCCATTTGATATGGTCGGCCATGAATGTGGAGATGAAGAAATACGAGTGGTCATAACCGTCGCGCATGTTCAGCGTTAGTGGAATCCCGGCCTTCTCGCATGCCTCTTCAAGCAGCCAGGGCCGCAACCCGTCGTCGAGAAAACCATCGGCCTTTCCCTGGTCGACCAGCAGTTCCGGCACGCGGTGCCCGTCTTCGATCAGCGCGACACTGTCATAGGCGCGCCAGGCAGCCTCATCCGCTCCAAGATATTTTTCGAAGGCGGGGCGCGACCAGCCCGCCACCATCGGCCGGCTTATCGGCGCGAAGGCCGAAACGGACTTGAACCGTCCCGGATTTTTCAAGGCCAGCGTCAACGCGCCGTGGCCGCCCATCGAGTGACCGAAAATGCTCTGGCGGTTCATATCGACAGGAAAATTCGCTGCGACCAGTTCCGGCAGTTCTTCACCGACATAGGTCGCCATGCGATAGTTCGCCGACCAGGGCACCTCGGTCGCATCCAGGTAGAATCCTGCGCCACTGCCGAACTGCCAATTGTCCTTCTCATCCGGGATATCATCCCCGCGCGGGCTGGTATCGGGGCAGATGATCGCAACGCCCAGCTCCGCGGCAGCTTTACGATATTCGCCCTTGTCCATGACATTCTGGTGCGTACAGGTGAGCCCCGAAAGGTACCACAGCAGCGGCACAGGCCTTTCTCTTGCCTGCGGCGGCAGGAAAACCGCGAATGTCATGTCGCATTGGCAGGCATCGCTCCGGTGACGATAGACGCCCTGGGTACCCTCAAAGCTTTTGGCAATCGATAATGTTTCCATGAAAAAACTCCCTTCTCGAATCTGTTTTGAATGTTTGCGGCGGCAAGGCACCTGTCTCGGATTTCCGGGGTACTGGCCATGTCATCCCTACTGGCCGAGCGAGACGGCGACATTCACCGCAGCGGCAACAAGCACCGTGTTGAAAAAGAACGATACGATCGCATGTACCAGATTGATCTTGCGCATGCCTGTACTGGTGACGGCAGTGTCGGAAGTCTGTGCCGTCATGCCGATGACATAGGAAAAGTACAGGAACTCGATTCCCCCCGGATCCTTGCCGCCCGGGAAATCGAGCCCTCCGACATGTTTGTGCTGCCGGTCTTTCGACCCTGATGCATCATCGTCCGGTTGCCAGTAAAGGTGAGCGTAATGGATTGCTGCCATCATGTGGATGGTCATCCAGCCGAGAAAGACTGCCGCCAGGCCAAGCGAAAGATCCAGTGGTTGAGGATTCTCGCCGGAATTGAGCAAAATGAAGAGCGAACCGAGAGCGACGACCACCGTACCAAGCGTGACGGCGAAGATTATCCACACCGGCTCGTCGGACCGCGCCGCATTCTTGCGCAAATATTGCGGGGTCAGCTTGCGGATCTTGAGCGCCGAGAGCGCGAGGTAGACCACGAAAAAAATGTTGGCGGCGGCGGCGGAGGCGACATGCGGTGCGAGAGCCAGGGACAATGCCAGCGCGGCGAGGCCGGCGATAGCGGCAATGAAAAACGGATTATGCCGCTTCCACAAAACCGCTACTCCGTCGTGACCGCTGCGGGCCGCTGCATGTCCACATGCGCAATCCCATCCTCGAGATATTCCTCCGAGACCGGCACGAAGCCGAAGGATTCATAAAAGCGCTGCAATTGGCTTTGAGCCGACAGTTTGATCGGGCTTTCCGCATAGAGCCGCTCACATTGCGCTATGGCCTCGACCATCAGCCTTTCGCCAAGCTTCTTGCCGCGGTGATCGGGCGAGACGACGACCCGGCCGATGCGCGCCGCCGGGTCGCTCCTTGAAGGTCTTCTGATCCGCGCACTCCCCACGAGTTCGTTTCCGGCGAGAAGGCGCAGATGCAGGGCATCCGCATCCTTGCCATCGAGTTCCGGATAGGGGCATTTCTGCTCGACGACGAATACGTCCACACGCAGTTTCAGCATGGCATAAAGGTCGCGCGGGCTCAGCTCGTCAAGCCCTGTAAACGCCACCTTCAATGCATTTTCCTGCATCAGAATGTCACGACGCTGCGGATCGATTTGCCCTCATGCATCAGGTCGAAAGCCGTGTTGATCTCATCGAGCGGCATAGTGTGCGTAATGAGGCTGTCGATGTCGATCTTGCCTTCCATGTACCAGTCGACGATCTTCGGCACATCCGTGCGTCCGCGCGCGCCACCGAATGCCGTGCCGCGCCAGTTGCGCCCTGTGACGAGCTGGAACGGCCGGGTCGAGATTTCCTTGCCGGCCTCCGCCACGCCGATCACGATGCTGGTGCCCCAGCCGCGATGGCAGCATTCCAGTGCCTGGCGCATGACATTGGTGTTGCCGGTTGCATCAAAGGAAAAATCCGCGCCGCCATCCGTCAGGTCCTGGATAGCCGACACTACCTTGTCATTGCCGACCTCGTTGGGATTGACGAAATGGGTCATGCCGAATTTCTTCGCCATCGCCACCTTGCCGGGGTTGAGATCGACGCCGATGATCTTGTCGGCGCCAACCATGCGTGCGCCCTGGATGACGTTGAGGCCGATACCGCCGAGACCGAACACCACGACATTGGCGCCAGGCCAAACCTTGCCCGTATAGATGACCGCACCGATACCCGTCGTGACGCCGCAGCCGATATAGCAGATCTTGTCGAAGGGCGCGTCTTCACGCACCTTCGCCAGGGCGATTTCCGGCAGCACCGTGAAATTCGAAAACGTCGAGCAGCCCATATAATGGAACACCTCGCCGCCATCGCAGGAGAAGCGGCTGGTGCCGTCCGGCATGACGCCCTGCCCCTGCGTGGCGCGGATCGAGGTGCACAGGTTCGAACGCTGGGACAGGCAGGTTTTGCACTGGCGGCATTCCGGCGTGTAGAGCGGGATGACGTGGTCGCCGACCTTCAGCGAGCTGACGCCGGCGCCGATCTCCCGCACAATGCCCGCACCTTCATGGCCGAGAATAGCCGGGAACTTTCCTTCGGAATCGAGGCCCGACAGGGTATAGGCGTCCGTATGGCAAACGCCCGTCGCCATCACCTCGACCAGAACCTCGCCGGGCTTTGGGCCGCCAATCTCGATTGTCTCGATCGTCAGTGGCTTATTGGCTTCCCAGGCAACGGCGGCGCGCGATTTCATGATGTCTCTCCCATGCGTCTCAAGCAATGCAACTCAGTGATTTGATGGTTGCACTATCAGGATCGCGCGCGGGATCGTCAATCGAATGAACGACATTTCTTACCGGGAATGGCGCGCCTCCTTGCCGCGCGCCTGCGCGGCAAAACAGCCCGGCTCCCTATTCCACCACCTGCACTTTCGCAGCAGCGCGGGCTCTCGCCGTTGCCAAGGGCGAGCGCGCATCGAAGAATGTCTGGACCTCATCGAAGGTGAGATAGCCGTCGCTGTCGCGGTCGATCTCGTCGTAGTGATCAACGATGACACCCCAGCCGGCATCCTTGGCGCCCTTCGCCGTAAGTAGGTGATTGGACTTTGCAGCGGCGTCGAACTTGGCCCGCAGCTCCTTGTCAAGCAGCTTCTGGATCGAAGCCGCATCCTGCTTTTGTGTTTTGGCTCCTGGTTCCGGGTCCCAAACGCGGTCGCCGGCATGGCCATACCCGGCCGTTACGGTGAAGAGCAGCGCGATGATGATTGTGCGTGAAATGGCCATGGATCGCTCTCCTAGTGCAGGGCTTGGGCGGGGACAGGTGCGCGCTGCATAGGTGCTGCCGCGACAAGACCCTGGGCTTTGATCACGGTGGGACCCGTGCCATAAGGCGGCGCATCGTAGAATTCGTCGAGGGTCTTTTTCATCGGCGCACGCGCCTCCTCCGAATAGTACATCATGTGGCCGCCGGCGAAATTCTTCACCGGTATACGGTCCAAAAGGGTGGTTTTCTTCACAGGATCAATCTCGACACCTTTGAGACTGAGCTCAGATCGGTAGAAAGGGGTCACGGTATCATAATAGCCATGAACGGTGAGAAGCTTGATCGTAGGGTCAATGCCAATTGCTGCAACAATATCCGGCAGGCCTGAGGCAGGGAACTCAAAATTCCAGCTCTCAAAGGCACCCTCGGCCGGGTGAAACCAATCCTTCCATGAAGCATTGATATAGGGCGACGCCGTCTTATAGTTAACGTGGCGGGGGAGATAATCCGTAATCACGTTGTTGAAAGCACGCTCCTCGACGAAGTCGAATTCGTAGTCTAACGGCACCGGCATTAACCCGGTCAAGCCCATAAAAGTTACCGGCACTGTTTCGAGACGCAAATACATTCGGTAGTCGTAAGAATTGTGAATGAATTCGGCGGGTCGTGCAGGACCTGAGTACTTGGAGACATCTATTGTTTTTCCCGCTTTAAGCGCAGGCAGGTATTCCTTCACCATAAAGTCGCGCAACACTTGAGCATATTCATCGATGCTTCTGTCACCGCGTTCTTGTGTCATATTAAAGTAATCGGCTCCCAGCGCAGTTGTAGGCAGCATGGCCTCAGAATCGGAGGCGGAATAATCAAAGGCGGGAGAGTGGAAGACGACGCCGGTGAGAACGTCCGGCTTTACTCCGGAAGCTTCCTTCTCATATCCGCTCGTACCCGCTTCCAGCAGTGCCCGCGCAAGTTTAGGGACGCGGATACCGCCCCCGTAAGACTCGCCATAAAGGTACTTGGGTGAGGCCTGCCGTTTATGGGCATTGACATAGCGAGTGATGAACTGTCGCGATAATTCTACGTCGACGGTGACCCCCCAAAAGTCGTGGTTCTTCTTCGGCGCAATTGCCTGCGAATAGCCGGTGCCAGGAACGACATCGACGAAGACCAGGTCACTCTTGTCAATCATGGACTCGGCGTCTTCAATCATGTCAAATGAATCGGGCGGGTTGTCGACCCATTCGGGCTTGGACTTCGGTCCGTCAAGAAAAGCGCGTTTCGGCGCCCAGGATGCGAGATGCAGATAGATCGATGACGCACCCGGCCCGCCGTTGAAAAAGAAGGTGACGGGGCGATCCGCCTTCGGCAGATCATCGCGCGTATAGGCGGTATAGAAGATCGAAGCCTGCGGGTCTTCCTTCTGCGGGTTCCTGGCAAAAGCGGTAAGATGGCCGGCCGAGGCGGTGTACCAGAATGCCTTGCCGTCCAGCGTCATCTTGTGCCGCTTGACCGATGGCTTCTCATCGACGGCTGCCGCGAGCTGTGCGCCCGCAGAACCATCATATGTTGTCGTGTCTTCCAGTTTGAAGTCCGCCGGCGCGTAGAGCTTGTAGGCTTCCTCGTCGAGGCCGCCGCGGGTATAGAGCGCCGCCACCGCCTTGACTGGCGCGATCTTCGTCAATTCGCCCGCCGCTTCTGCGGTCTTGCCCTCCTTGACGAAAGCCGTAACGGTGCGAAGCGATGCGCCTTCCGCCGTCAGACCAGCGCCATCGAGGATCTTTGCCGCTTCGGCAAATTGTCCGGTCTCGATCAAGGCATTGCTGCGGATACGCGCTGCCTCGAGCTTTGCCGCTTCGGTATCGGCGATCGCAGCGGTCTTCAGCTTGTCGATGCGTGTCAATTCAGCCTTGGCCGTCTCGATCAATCCGTTCTCGCCCACATATCTGGCGAGTTCATCCATCGCCAGCTTGATCTTGCCGGGGTTCTTCGCGTCCCCGATCAGGGACGTGAGTTCCGCTGTATGAGCCGCGCGCTCGTTTTCTGCCAGCTTGATGGAGCCGATATGGTTCGGATCCTTCTGGTCTTTAATCGTCTTATCGCCCTTCAGCTTGACCAGCCTCGCTTCGAGACCTGCAAGCTCTGTCTTTGCCTTGGCGATCTTGCCGGGGGTTGCGCCTGCGCCTTCGTAATCGGCCAGTACGGCCTTGGCTTTTTCTATCTTGCCATCCGGCCCTTCAAGATCGGCACGTTCCTGGTTCAGGCTCTGCACCTTCGTGCTGGCGGTCTCGACGTCCTTCGTCTTGATCCTCGCTTCGTCGAGCAGCCGCGCCAGTGTGTCTTCACCCTCCTTGATTTTTGCGCCCAGCGCCGCATCTGCCTGTTCGGTGGCGGTGAGCTTGGCGCCGGCGGCCGTCAATGCCGCAGTCTTCTGCGATATCTGGCTATTGAGACCATCAAGCTTGGCCTGTGCGGCGAGCATATCGGCATCGAACGTGCCCGCATTGTCATTGCTGGAAGAATTGGAGCCGTTGCAGGCGCTGAGACCAAGCACTGCGAAAAGCAGCAGAAATCTGAAATTCATCGGGTGAAAAATCCTGATTGGTAAAAAACCGATCATTGCCAAGAAAAGCCCGGCCAAACAATTCGCCTAAAGTTTAATCCGGCGACAACATTGCATATTGCTTGAGCAAAACTGCTGCTTGTGCCCGCTGGCATTGCTGGCAAAAGCCAGATCCTGCTGGACTTGACGCTCCAAACCTTATCAAAACGCCGCTTCAACCATTTGCGGATGCCCCTTTGAAAGTTCTGCCTGCCCTCCCTGTCACCGAAATCCTGCCTGCGCTTGATAAGGCGCTTGACGAGGGCAATGCCGCCGTGCTGGTGGGCGCCGCCGGGCGCAGGCAAGACAACGCTCGTGCCGCTGCACCTGCTCGGCGCACCAGGTTACGTGAGCACCGTGGCGCATCGGCAACACGAAGAATGCAGCTGTACTATGAGCATGACGCGCCCCTTTGCCCTTTGCGGTCGGTCACTTCTTATTCCACCACCTGCACTTCCGCCGCGGCCCTCGCTCTTGCGGCAGGCAAGGGCGAGCGCGCATCGAAGAATGTCTGGACCTCATCGAAGGTCAGATAGCCGTCGCTGTCGCGGTCGATCTCGGCGTAGTGATCGACGATGACACCCCAGCCGGCATCCTTGGCGCCCTGCACAGTCAAATGATTATTGGTGGTTCGCACCGCATCATCGAATTTCCTTTGCAGCTTCTGGTCGACTGCCGCCTGCACAGTTTCCTCATTCAAGGGCGGCGCGTTCGGATCAGCCGGCGGCATAAAGAAACCATCGGCGATTTTTACGATCATGGACTGTCCGGGATGCAAGGTGCCGGTATCAAGGGGCATGGCCATTGCAGACATCGAGCCGAGAACTATGATGGCGGTCGCAAGTATTGACAGGTTTTTCATAGGCTTATCCTCAATGCAGCGGCAAGGCTGGCGCTGCGGCAGCGCGTTGTTTAACGGATGCTACCGGCGCGGCCGTTGCACTCGCCTCGGACGCTGCGAAAACGGGCGGAGCCCGATAGAAGGCCGCGACATCTTTTTTCAAGGCTACACGCGCATCGTTGGAATAATAGATCATGTGGCCGCCATGGTAGTTGTTGACCGGAATGCGATACTTCAACCCGCCCCGTGCAAGGTTCATCTCGGTGGTGTAGAACGGGGTGACCGTATCGTAATAGCCATGCACGGCGAGATATTTGACCGAAGGATCAGCCTCCAGCGCGCCGATGATGTCAGGAATTGTGGTGGTCATGGCCCTGTTAGTCGTGCCATCTTTCCATACCCATTTGGCGTTGATACCTCCCTCGAGCTTTAGCTGTTGGTAGTAGGATCCATTTGTATAATTCAGGTACTCCGGCATGTACCGCGTAAAGACATTGTGAAATGCCTTATGCTCGTAAAAATCGAAATCGTAGGGCTTGGGGCTGATACGCCTCGTTGCATCGCCCTTTATATGCATCCGGCTGTCATAGATATTGAGCCGGTATTCTGGCTTGAATGCTTCGACGAATGATTTTCGAACAATCCAGGGAAAATCCTCGAAGAAATCCGCCGAAAGCTTCGCGAATTCCTCGGCAGGAATCGTCATGAACGGCATTGCCGGCGCGCGTTTCCATTCGGCAGCGGCAACGCCAGTGTAAGTTTCTGCTTGGCTGAGATAGGCTTTCCCGTCGTCGCTTTCTGCGTAGTTGTTCCATCTAGGATACCCCCTCTCATTTGTAGACTGGAAGGCCGCTTGGTAATGCTGTTCATTCGTGAATTTCCGTAGGTCTTTGAGGTAGGATTTAAGGTCCTTGTCTTTACCCCACTGCGTCGCCGCATAGGCCTCGTTAGTCATGGCGTAGGTTGGGAAAAGTGTCCAGCACTGCTGCTCGACATGTATGCTGCACATTGAACCCATATCGAAAACAGGAGAGTGAAAGATCGACCCGCTCAGGGCAATCGGTGTTTTGCCGGATGGGTCCGGATCATAGGCCAGGGTACCAGCCTCCGTCATCAGTCGCGACAGGATGGGCACGCGGATGCCGCCGCCATAGGATTCGCCATAGAGATATTTGGGCGAGGATTGCCGCTGGTTGAGATTGACGTAACGTTTGATATATTGAAACAAGACATCCGCATCCACCTGGACACCCCAAAAATCCTTGTTCGTATGGGGCGCGATAGCCTCGGAATAGCCGGTTCCGGGCGGATCGACGAAGACCAGATCGCTTTCATCGAGCAGAGATTCCGCGTTGTCGACCAGAGGCATGTCCTCCGGCTGCTTCTCGGCAGCATCCGCGGTAACCGCTGGACTATTCGTCTCAATGCGTTTTGGTCCCCAGCCGCCCAAATGAAGCCAGATCGAAGCCGCACCCGGTCCGCCATTGAAGAAGAAGGTGACGGGGCGTTTTTCCCTCGGCAAATCATCGCGCGTATAGGCCGTATAGAAGATGGAGGCTTGCGCATCCTTTTTATCATTCGCGGAGTAGGCGACGAGATGACCGGTACTGGCGGTAAACCAGACGGTTTTACCATTTAGCGTCATTTTGTGCCGTTTGACTGCCGGCTTCTCATCGACACCCTTCGGATCGAGCGACGCAGTTTCCGCGTCATCATATCTGGTAGGGTCGCTCAACACGAAGTCTTCCGGCGCATAGAGCTTGTAGGCTTCCTCGTCCAGGCCTGCTCCTTTCAAAGCCAGTGCTGCCTCATCGAGTTTCCCTAGCGCTTTGAGGTCAGCTGCCTTCAGCCGGGCTATTTGCTCCGGCGTAGGCAATTCGACGAACTTGCCGCCCGTGTCGCCGGTGTCTTTCGTCTCCCCGCCACCATCTTTTGTGTCAACGATGTTCTTTTTATCAAAAGTTCCTTCATCTGCGTTTTGAGAAGAATTGGAGCCGTTGCAGGCGCTGAGACCAAGCGCCGCGAAAAGCAGCAGATATCTGAAATTCATTGGGTGAAAAATCCTGGTTGGAAAAACCGATCATTGCCAAGAAAAGCCCGGCCAAACAATTCGCCTAAAGTTTAATCTGGCGAAAATTTTGCACGTTAGTTCGGCAAAACTGCTGCTTGCCCGTTGGCATTGCTGCCAAAAGCCAGATCCTGCTGGACTTGACGCTCCAAACCTTGTCAAAACGCCGCTTCAACCATTTGCGGATGCCCCTTTGAAAGATCTGCCTGCGCTCCCTGTCACTGGGATCCTGCCTGCGCTTGATAAGGCGCTTGACGAGGGCGATGCCGCCGTGCTGGTGGCGCCGCCGGGCGCTGGCAAGACAACGCTCGTGCCGCTGCATCTTCTGGATGCAGCCTGGCGCGGGGAACGCACCATCATACTGCTCGAGCCGCGCCGCCTTGCTGCCCGCGCCGCCGCCAGCCGCATGGCCAACCTGATGGGCGAAGCCGTCGGCGAAACGGTCGGCTATCGCATGCGCCTTGAGAACAAGGTCTCGGCCAAGACCCGCATTCTCGTCGTCACCGAAGGCGTTTTCGCCCGGATGATTCTTGACGATCCCGATTTGAACGGCATCGCCGCCGTGCTTTTCGATGAGTTCCACGAGCGCAGCCTCGACGCGGATTTCGGCCTTGCCCTGGCGCTCGATGTACAGGGCGCCCTGCGCCCGGACTTGAAATTGCTGGTGATGTCGGCAACGCTAGACGGTGCGCGCGTTGCCAAACTTCTGGGCGATGCGCCGGTGCTGGAAAGCAAGGGCCGCGCCTTTCCCGTCGATGTTCGGTACAGGCCCCGCAGTCCGGACGAACGGATCGAAGACGCCATGGTCAGGGCCATCCGCGATACGCTCGCCGATGAGACCGGCAGCGTTCTCGCCTTCCTTCCCGGCCAGCGCGAGATCGAACGCACGGCCGAGGCGCTGCAAGGACGTGTCGCGGCTGGCGTGCTCGTCGTCCCGCTTTATGGCGCTCTGGAAGGCCGCGATCAGGACGCAGCGATCAAGCCCGCGCCTGCCGGCATGCGCAAGGTCGTGCTTGCCACCTCGATCGCCGAAACGTCGATCACCATCGATGGTGTACGCGTCGTCATCGATAGCGGTCTTGCCCGCCTGCCGAAGTTCGAGCCCGCTACCGGTCTCACCCGGCTCGAGACAGTTCGTGCGTCGCGCGCGGCTATAGACCAGCGCGCGGGCCGGGCCGGACGCACCGGGCCCGGTATAGCGGTGCGGCTGTGGCGGGCCGAACAGAGCGCCGCGCTCGAAGCCTTCGCCCCGCCGGAAATCCTTGAGGCCGACCTTACCGGCCTCGTACTCGATTGCGCCGCGTGGGGCGTTGCCGATCCCGCCAGCCTCGCCTTTCTTGATCCGCCGCCAGCGCCAGCGGTCAAGGAGGCGAAGAGCCTGCTCGAAAGCCTCGGCGCGCTCGGCAAGGACCATCGCATCACCCCGATGGGCAATGCGATGCGGAAGTTGGCTCTGCCTGCCCGCCTCGCCCACATGGTCTTGACCGCCCGCGAACGTGGCCAGGCATTGCGCGCGGCGGAACTCGCCGTGCTCCTCACCGAACGCGGCCTTGGCGGCAACGACACCGATCTCGATGTGCGCCTCTCCCGCTTCCAGCGAGAGCGGGGGGAGCGCGCAATGCGAGCGCGATCGCTTGCCGAGCGCCTGGCCGGGGAATTCTCTTCAACGGAACCCGAAAGCGCCGGCCGCCTGCTCCTCGGCGCTTATCCCGATCGCATCGCCAAGGCGCGCGGCAACGGACAATTCACGCTGGCAAACGGACGCGGCGGCGAGATCGAGCCCGCCACATCGCTGGCCAAGTCGCCATGGCTGGTGGTGGCCGATCTCTCGGGCCGTGCCGGGCGCGCCCGCATTCTCGCCGCCGCCGAGGTGACTGAAGCCGAGATTCGCGACGCCCTGAGCGATCGTATCATCAGCGGGAGACAGGTCACTTACGACGTCAGCCGCAATGCCTTGCAAGCTCGCGATGCCACCCGGATCGGCGCGATCTCCCTATCGGAAAAGACGCTGGCAGCGCCCGCCGGCGAGGAAGCCAACCTTGGCGTCATCGCCGCGGTCCGCGCCCATGGCCTCGATATCCTGCCATGGTCGAAAGAAGCCACGATCCTGCGCCGCCGGCTCGCCTGGCTGCATCGGGGGCTCGGTGCTCCATGGCCCGCCATGGATGATGCAGACTTGACCACGGCACTCGGCGAGTGGCTGCTGCCCTTCCTCAACGGCACGTCACAGCTCGACCGGATCCCGGCACATGTGCTGATCGACGGGCTGCGCTCCCTCGTTCCATACGACCTGCAGCGCAAGATCGACAGCCTTGCGCCCACGCATTTCGAGGTACCGACCGGCTCCAATATTCCGATCCGCTACGAGGAAGCGGAGCCGGTGCTGAGCGTGCGCGTGCAAGAACTCTTCGGGCTCGCCGCCCATCCCGCCATCGCGAATGGTACCATCCCGCTCCTCCTGGAGCTCCTGTCGCCCGCACACCGTCCGATACAGATCACGCGCGACCTGCCCGGCTTTTGGAAAGGCTCCTGGGCGGACGTGCGCAGCGACATGCGCGGCCGCTATCCACGGCACTTCTGGCCGGAAGATCCGGCCAGTGCCGTGCCGACGAGCCGCGCCAAGCCGAGGGGAACGTGAGTTAGCACTGCCCTTTACCCTCCGCCAAACTCTCCAATTCCCTTTATACTCCGTTTGTTCTAAAGCTCCGGCCATGGTTCAGGATTTCGGTATTCGCTCATCTTATCTGTCGCGCCGTCTCAGGCTGACGACGCTCATCCGTCTGCGCTGGCTGGCGGTTGCCGGGCAAAGTATCGCGGTGCTTTTCGTTGCGCTCTACCTCAAGTTCCCCTTCCCGGTCAGCATCTGTTTCGCGCTCATTGCCTGCTCGGCATGGCTGAACCTCCTGATGTCGTTCCGCTACCCGATCAATCACCGCCTGGAGCCGCGCGCGGCGGTCACGGTCCTCGCATTCGATATCCTGCAGGTGGCCGGGCTGCTTTACATGACCGGCGGACTGCAAAATCCTTTCGCCGTGCTGATGATCGTTCCCGTGATCATCTCCGCCACGTCGCTCCCGGCCTATTCGACCATAGCGCTCGGCGTTCTCGTCACCATCTGCGCGACGGTACTGGCCATTATCTACCTGCCTCTCCCCTGGTACGAGGGCGAGACGATGCAACTGCCATTCGTCCTCATCGCCGGCGTCTGGTGCTCGGTCGTCTCGGCACTCGCCTTCACCGCGGTCTATGCCTACCGTGTCGCCGAAGAGGCGCGGCTGCTCGCCGACGCTCTGACTGCAACCGAACTGATCCTTCAGCGCGAGCAGCATTTGTCGGCGCTCGACGGGCTTGCCGCTGCTGCAGCGCATGAGCTTGGTACGCCGCTCGCCACGATCGCGCTCGTTGCCAAGGAGATGGAACGGGCGCTGGCCAAGGATGATCGTTTTGCCGAAGACATCGAGCTTCTGCGCTCACAGGCGGATCGTTGCCGTGAAATCCTCAAGCGCCTGACGAGCCTGTCCTCGACGAGCGAGGAGCATATGTCACGGCTGAAGATTTCTTCCCTGATCGAGGAAGTCATCGAGCCAAATCGTGATTTCGGCATCAATATCGAGGTGAAGAAGTTGCGCGGCGAAGGCGTGGAACCGGTCATCCGCCGCAACCCCGGCATCATCTATGGTCTCGGCAATCTCGTCGAGAATGCGATCGATTTCGCCAGGGCAACGGTGGATGTCAGCTGGGGTTGGTCCGACAAGACGGTCGAGATCATCATCAGTGACGATGGCGAAGGATTTGCCGCCGAGATTCTGGATCGCATAGGCGAGCCCTATACGACCGGGCGGGACCGGGAAATCAACGAACATGGGGGAGGGCTCGGGCTCGGGCTTTTCATTGCCAAGACGCTGCTCGAGCGTTCGGGGGCGACCATTACCTTCCGGAATCGCAACGATCCGGGGCAAGGCGCGGAGGTCGTCGTCATCTGGCCCCGCAATCAACTCGTTGCAGATCAATAATCTTTGACTTTTTCTTCATTGCGAACCATTAAAAGCAAATAATAATAGAAAATGAGCAGGAAACCCTGATGGAAACCACGGATCAGGACGATGTTGCGGCCATTGGCGGCGATCCGACACTTCTTCTTGTCGACGATGACAAGCCCTTCTTGCAACGCCTTGCGCGCGCAATGGAAACGCGAGGCTTCACAGTCGCCATCGCAGATTCAGTCGAAGCTGGCCTTGCCAGTGTCAAGACTCATGCACCGGCCTATGCGGTCGTCGACATGCGGCTCGGCGACGGCAACGGCCTCGATATCATCGAGGCCATTCGCGCCCGGCGCGAGGATACGCGCGCTGTGATCCTGACCGGATATGGCAATATCGCCACGGCAGTCAATGCGGTCAAACTCGGCGCCATAGATTACCTGTCGAAGCCCGCAGATGCGGACGAAGTATTCGCGGCGCTGACGCGACGCTCGGGCGAGAAGGTCGCCCCGCCGGAAAATCCCATGTCCGCCGACAGGGTCCGCTGGGAACATATCCAGCGCGTCTATGAAATGTGCGACCGCAATGTTTCCGAGACGGCGCGTCGCCTCAACATGCATCGCCGCACGTTGCAGCGTATCCTGGCAAAGCGAGCGCCGCGCTAGAGCTTATCTCCCCCCATTGTGGGGGAGAACGCGATTTCAGCACGTTAGCCTCTTCGCTAAATACTAGAAATCGCAAGAGAGGGGATTTGCTTCACGAACTACCCACTCACTTGGATTTCTCTACCACAACGGGAGAGATAGCAGGCATCTGGCGCGGAGCCTATTCCACATCCGTTTCAGGCAAGTCCAGACCCGAAAGTTCCGCCAGCGTCATGCGCGCGGCGCTGATCCTTGCAAAGCGCAGCGTCACCGCCTTGCGTGTTGCCCCAGCCAATTTGTGTTCCGGCGCATCGCGTATTATCTCGGCACCGTAGCCATCCGAAAGGATGAAACCGCAGTCCTCGGGGAAAATATCTGCCGGAACGCCCGGATGGGTTGCGAAGAACAACCTGTCGCAGTGCGCGCGATAGATCGGCCATTTGCGATCGACCCTGAAATCCTCGATGGATGATTTGATCTCGACGATCCAGACCTCGCCGGTTCGAGTGAGAGCGACAAGATCGGCGCGGCGGCCGGATGCCAGGGGCAATTCCGGTACGACGGCCAGGCCCATTTCGAGGAACAACCGCTGCACGCCACGTCGCACCAGCATGGCGTTTTCCGATTGTCGCCCATCTGCGAGCGGACTTGTCTGATCCAGGCTTATGAGAGGCATGACCCGAAACTATCGGCAAATTTGCAACCATGCACAAAAAAGTACACGGCGCGGTTGAGGATTAACAGGTTAACGAAAAACTTCACTTTACGGTTAATCCCGCATTAACAATAATGGCGGTAGAGAGGCAAGCCAAGAAAACGCACTTAGATTCGCTTGATATTTGGGGTGACCATGCAATTAAAGACTATCGTCCTCGCAGTTGGGCTGATGGCCACAACTGCCCTGACCGGCTGTTCCACGATAGGATTCAGCTACTCCACCGCCTCCTATTCTTCGGTCGTTGATGCGGGCTATGTCATTCCTGCAGTTCCACGCTCCAAGATCCCGCCCCAGTTCCTGCGCCAGGAAGTCCGCTACGATGGCACTGAGCAGCCCGGAACGATCATCGTCGATACGGGTGCGAAATACCTCTACTACGTCCTCGGCGGCGGCAAGGCGATGCGCTATGGCATCGGTGTCGGCAAAGAGGGCTTCGAATGGAACGGAACCGCGCGCATCGCCCTGAAGCGCGAGTGGCCAACCTGGACCCCGCCGAAGGAAATGATCCAGCGTCGGCCTGAACTTGCCGAGTTCCGCAATGGCATGGATCCTGGCATCACCAATCCGCTCGGCGCGCGTGCGCTTTACCTTTTCAACAAGGGCGGCGACACGGGCTATCGTCTGCATGGCACACCGGAATGGTGGTCGATCGGCAAGGCCATGTCGTCGGGGTGCATCCGACTGATGAACCAGGATATCATGGACCTATACAACCGTGCCGAAGTGGGCACGAAGGTCATTGTCAGGTAATTCGCTGGCTCAGTAACAAGTAGCAAAAAGGCCGCCCTCAAGCGGCCTTTATTAGTTCCAGGGGTTAAAGACTTCAACGCCTGCCGATTTGAAATCGGCGACGTTCCGGGTGACGACGGTCATGCCATGGACAAGGGCCGTCGCGGCAATAAATGCGTCGCGCTCGGATTTCGGATTGGGCACGTGCAGACCCGCACAACAAACGGCGACTGCCGCGTCGAATACAAGAATTCTTTCGGCAAAATCCGGCAGAACGATCGTCTCCAACCATGCCCGCAACATGGCGCCTCGCATGATATCACGTCTTTCTGTGAGCAGGACACTTATCTCAAGTTCCATAATGGTTATTGAAGACAGGAAGAAACTGGCCTGTCCATGTGTCGATGCCCATTTTGCAACGTTTGGATCAGCTTTCGCTGGGCGGCGCAACTCTGAAACAACGTTCGTATCCAGAATGAACATCAGGAAAAATCGGCAGGCTTCAGTTTGAAGTCAATACGGGGAAACTCCACGTCAAAATCATACTCCGGTCCTCCCGGCTGCGCTAACGCTTCCAAAAGGCTTTTTCCACGGCCCGTCAGCTTTCTGTACTCCTCGATGCTCAAAAGCACATGCGCAGGTCTGCCGCGATCGGTGATGAACACAGGTCCATCCTTCGCTGCTTTTTTGGCCTCGCTGGCATACTGATTGAACTGTCTACTGGAGATTGTGGTGATACCCATGACGCCTCCTATGACTGTAGCTACGTTGCTACATTTGGCCGATGGGATCAAGTTGCGCTCATTGCATCATGCCTTCGGAATTCTGTCGTGTTGACCTGATACACGACCGGCTCATAGATTGACGCAGAAACGTAGCAGAGACTGGAATGATATATGTTCAAGACCGTTGTCACCAAGCCCTTCGACGACCAGAAGCCCGGAACGTCCGGCCTGCGTAAGAAAGTCCCCGAGTTTCAGCAGGAGAACTACGTAGAAAACTTCATCCAGTCGGTCTTCGATTCACTTGAGGGTTTCAAGGGCAAGACGTTGGTGATCGGCGGTGACGGCCGCTACTACAATCGCGAAGTCGTCCAGATTGCTGCCAAGATGGCTGCGGCCAATGGTTTCGGGCGGGTTCTTGTCGGCAAAGGCGGCATCCTGTCGACCCCTGCCGCCTCAAACGTCATCCGCAAGCACAAGGCCTTTGGTGGTCTTATTCTCTCGGCGAGCCACAATCCCGGCGGCCCCACTGAAGATTTCGGCATCAAATATAATATAGGCAATGGCGGGCCGGCTCCCGAGAAGATCACGGAGGCGATCTTCGCCCGTTCCAAAACCATCACGCAATATATGATCGCCGATGCGCCTGACTTCGACATCGATGCGATCGGCTCGCAAAAGCTCGGTGCCATGGATGTCGAGGTCATCGACCCCGTGACCGATTATGCCGAACTGATGGAGACGCTGTTCGACTTCGATGCAATTCGCGCGCTCATCAAGTCGGGTTTTACCCTCCGCTTCGATTCGATGCATGCGGTCACAGGTCCATACGGCAAGGAGATCCTTGAACGCCGGCTCGGCGCGCCGGAAGGTACCTGCATCAATTTCGTGCCTCTGGAGGATTTCGGCGGGCATCACCCGGACCCGAACCTCGTCTACGCCAAGGACCTCTACGATCTTCTTATGTCGTCCGATGGGCCGGATTTCGGTGCCGCTTCCGATGGCGACGGCGACCGCAATCTCATCATCGGCAAGGGTATTTTCATCACGCCGTCCGATTCGCTTGCCATGCTTGCCGCGAACGCGCATCTCGCCCCCGGTTATAAATCGGGACTTGCGGGTATTGCCCGTTCCATGCCGACCAGCGGCGCTGCGGACCGCGTGGCCGAGAAGCTCAATATCGGCATGTATGAGACGCCGACGGGCTGGAAGTTCTTCGGCAATCTGCTCGACGCCGGCATGGCCACCATATGCGGCGAGGAAAGTTCCGGCACAGGCTCCAACCACGTGCGCGAGAAGGACGGGCTCTGGGCCGTGCTGCTCTGGCTCAATATTCTCGCGGTGCGCAAGCTCAGCGTCATGCAGATCGCACATGAGCATTGGGCAACCTACGGGCGCAATTACTATTCGCGCCACGATTACGAAGGGGTCGACACGTCCGGCGCCAACAAGTTGATGGATGATTTGCGCGCCAGGTTGCCTGCCCTCCCCGGCACGTCGGTCCAGGGCCTCAAGATCACGCATGCGGACGATTTCGCCTATCATGATCCGGTCGACAAATCGGTCAGCGAGCACCAGGGCATCCGCATCCTGTTCGAAGGCGGCTCACGTGTGGTCTTTCGCCTCTCCGGAACCGGAACCTCCGGCGCGACCATCCGCCTTTACATCGAACGCTACGAGCCCGATCCGAAGCGCCATGATCTCGAAACGCAAGCGGCCCTTGCCGATCTTGTGCGCGCCGCGCATGAGCTTGCCGATATCAAGGGGCACACCGGGCGTGACAAACCGAGTGTGATCACCTGATCGGACCAGATGCAACCCGGCAGTACAAACTGTCTTTCGCCGACGAGAACCGTGGACCACGCGCCCCATGACCGACACTGTTACCGACCGTTTTCTCCGCTATGTCGTTATAGACACGCAATCGGACCCCACGTCCCGCTCACAGCCTTCTACTGAAAAGCAGAAGGTTCTCGGGCACCTGCTCGTGGAGGAACTCCTGGCGATGGGCATTTCGGATGCGCATCTCGATGAGCACGGTTATGTCTATGCGACCATTCCGTCCAATACGGACAGGCAGGTGCCCGTCATCTGCTTCTGCTCGCATATGGATACCGCGCCTGACTTCACCGGAACGGATGTAAAGCCGCAAATCGTGCGCAATTATACAGGGGGCGACATACAGCTTCCGGGCGATCCGCAGCGAATTATCCGCGTCAGCGACAATCCGGCACTGCGCGACCAGATCGGCAACGATATCATAACCACAGATGGCACCACGTTGCTCGGGGCCGATGACAAGGCCGGGCTTGCCGAGATCATGACTGCGGCACAGTTCCTCGTCGATAATCCCGGCATCGAGCATGGAACGATCAAGCTTCTGTTCACGCCGGACGAGGAGGTCGGACGCGGAGCCGACAAGGTCGATCTTGCCAAACTCGGCGCGCAGTTTGCCTATACGGTCGACGGCGAAACCGCCGGTCACATCGAAGACGAGACATTCTCTGCCGATGGTGTCGAAATCGCCATTCAGGGCGTCGCCATTCATCCGGGCTTCGCCAAGGGCAAGATGGAGAACGCCGTAAGGATTGCCGGCGCCATCATCGATCGCCTGCCAATGGAAGCCGCACCGGAGACAACATCGGACCGGGAGGGGTTCATCCATCCAACGGGCGTCACCGGTTCGATGGAGAAGGCCACAATCAGCCTCATTGTCCGGGACTTTTCAGAGGATGGGCTCGCTTCAAAGGAGGCCCTGCTGGAGAGTGTCGTCAAGGACGTGATGGCCGCTTATCCTGGCTCTTCCCATGCGTTCGAGATCATTCAGCAATACCGCAACATGAAGGCGATCCTCGACCGCCACCCGCAGATCGTCGACTACGCCATGGAGGCGATCCGGCGCGCGGGCACGGCGCCGGTGCGCGGCAGCATTCGCGGCGGCACCGATGGCTCACGGCTGTCATTCATGGGACTGCCCTGCGCCAACCTCTTTGCAGGCGGTCACGCGTTTCACTCGCCGCTGGAATGGGTCAGCCGGCAGGATATGGAACGGGGCGTCAGGACGCTCGTGGAACTTGCAAGGATCTGGGCGGAGCGCAGCTAGAGCAAGTCCTGATTATTCGATATCATGGCCAATCATATCCGCCTTGCGGGCTGCCGTTGATGCAGCGACAGGATCGTAGTGAGAAAGTTGTTATCAGAATTGTACGAGGGAAATACCGACAGGGCCCACCTGTTCCGGTACGTCCTGCTGGTCTTTGATATAATCACCATATTGTTCGTTATCGGCACGTCATTTCTGCCACGGTCACAAGTCGTCGAGTGGGTGGACGCGGGCATCGGACTGATTATCCTGCTCGACGTTCTGGCTCGTTTTTCCATAGGCGAAATGACGATGCGTTCGTTCTTTCGGCCATCCACAATCGCGGATCTCGTCGCCATTTTCTCGTTTCTTGCCCCCCTCTCCGGGGAAGGTTTCGGTTTTCTGCGGATACTTCGCACCGTCCGGCTCCTGCACACCTATCAGGTTCTCGCCCGCCTGCGCATCGATTTCCCATTCGTGCGCCAGCATGAAGATGCGTTGATCGCTGTCATCAACCTCCTGGTCTTTCTGTTTATCATGACCGGGCTGGTCTATGAGACGCAGCACCGGACAAACGCGGAAATCGCCAATTATGCCGATGCGCTGTATTTTACCGTCACGGCGCTCACGACCACGGGTTTCGGAGATATTACGCTTGAGGGCACGACGGGCCGGTTGATATCCGTGTCGATCATGATCTTCGGCGTGACGCTGTTCCTGCGCCTCGCACAGGTGTTGTTCAGGCCGAACAAGGTCCGCTACGTATGCTCCAATTGCGGGCTCAGCCGGCATGACGCGGATGCAGTGCATTGCAAGGATTGCGGAGCCATCGTCCACATCGAGAATGAGGGCGAAAGCTGAACGGGTTCGCCCCGAGCGATGCTTATTGGCGGCCTTCGAGACTGCCGGTCAGGGAGATCGTCCGGGTTATGCAAGTTACGAGGCTGCCGGCGGTGATGGCCGCCAACGTGACGCCAAGCGACCAGACGGTACCAAAGACCACGGTCTCGATTGTTTGCGCCACAAGGCCAACCGTCAGCGCTGCCATGCGGCGCTGCTTCGCCATGATACCGCTGAAGTCCTGGGGCAGACCCAATGACCCGCCAAATACCCTTATATAGGCGGTCAGCGCCGCCAGGAGTGCACACAGCCAGCCGAGCCATGGCAGACCTGTCGCATAGCCGACCGGAACCAATAGGAGACTATCGGCGATCCTGTCGGGAAATTCGTTATAAAGCGGTCCGTTCGGGGTCTTCTTCCCGCCTTCGATCGCCACCATTCCGTCGAGAAGATTGCAGACCAGCCTCATCTGCACGCAGGCCGCCGCTGCGATCCATGCAACCGGGTGTTGATTGCCAAATCCTGTAAGCGCCCCGCCAGCGGCGGCAAAAAAGACGGAGAGCACCGAGATGCCATTGGCCGTAACACCAGTCCTGACGAGATATTTGCTCAGTCCGATCGCCCAAGACGACGACCGCGCTGCAATAGGCCGGCGCGCTGCCGGCTCCTCGACTTTACTCATCTGTCCCCCCGATATCCCGTCAGGGCAAACTAGCCGATATCGGGGCCCAACAGAAGCGGCGTCTTTGAAGGCGTGCCGTTTTCAGGGGTCAACGCTTGGCTCTGTCCGAATCCGTCTCTTCCCGCGCGAGGTAGGTGCGGGTAACCTCGCCTGCGTGCTCGGCAAGCCACTGTGCCATGGCTTCCTCCTCGCGCATTATCTCCTCGCAGACGCGCTGGGTTTCGCTGTCGCCTACGAAAGAGGCAGCTTCCGCCAGCATGCGGTAACTCGCAATTTCCATATGTTCGAAAGTGTAGCTGGCGAGTGAGCCCTTCATCACTTCGTCGCTGACGAAGATCCCGCTCAGCGACTGGCCGAGAGCTGTCAGCTTGGCGCCCGCGTCCTTGAGGCCGGACGTATCGGTGTTGCGCCGCTCCAGGCATCCGCGAACCATTTGCGCCTGGCGCTCCGTCTCCCTGATGTGCTGGGAAATACGCGCGCGCAACTCGGGATAACTTTCGAGACGGCTCTCCTGGCCTTTCAGCATCGTAAGCGCCTGTTCTTCCATGGCGTGAGCGTCACGCAGCCAGTTGTTCAGTGCTGTGTCTGCAGCAGTCATATCACTCTCCTCTTTTTTCATCATCGCCCTCCAACACCAGGAACTTGAGATTGTTCCCCGCAAGGAGGGCACCAGCCTTTTATGGTCGGGTCCGGGAATGAGGCACCGCGATCGAGCCGAAATTGTCTGCCAGGCGGTGCAGGCCCGCCTGCAGTTCCGGCCCCGCCATCGCCTTGCCGTGGCCGGTCACGACAAGCTCCGGCTCCAGATCCGCAAGCTTGCGGACAGATGCCTCCGCAGCGTTCCAGTCGGGGGTGAAGTAGCGCGGCGGGCCATGCAGTTCCGGCGTCTGCGCAAGAGCGTGATAGGCGGACTCCTGCCGCGTCGTGATGAATGCGTCGCCCGCCACAAGCGTCCTGTCCGCCTCCCGCCATAGCGAGATATGCCCTTGCGTGTGACCGGGCGTATGTAACCACCTCCAGCCCTCCAGCCCCGGCACCGTGCCGTCCCCCGGAAGCTCCCTCAGCCAGCGCGATATGTCGATCGGGCCGCGGGGAAAGAGCGGGGAAAGCAGCGTCATTGCCCCGCCACCGGCGGACGGATCCGGCGGCGGATAGGATTGGCTTCCGTCCAGGTAGGGGAACTCCGCTGGATGCGCATAGACGGGAACGTCCCATCGTTCCAGAAGCGCCTCCAGCGATCCTATATGGTCGAAATGACCATGCGTGAGGATGATGCAACGCGGCGTCGCGAGGCTGCCAAAGCGCTGATCCGCCGCTTCGATTATTGTTCCGGCATAGGTTGAAAGACCGGCGTCGACAAGCACCCAGTCGTTCTTCGGGAAGCCAATGAACGCCACGTTGACGATGCCCGTCGTCAGGTATGTCAGGTCGTTGCGGACTTCGATTGCGCCCGCCTCATCCTTGAACGTCTCGGCAACGGCGGAATCCGGCATGGGTATCTGCTTGCTCACTGCTGTGCTCCTCCTGGTGAATGTCCCTGTTGCGGCGCTTGGAAGGGTTCATCCATGAGCCTCGGGCGCGCTTCATCTGCGCCACTTGCCCGGTCGCTGTGAAACAATGATGCCGGCCGAATGTTCCAGCGATTCCGGTCCGGCGAAGCCGCCCATTTGGATGGAACATTCGGTGGATTGATTGGTTTTGAAACGAGAAGGAGGAATTATCATGACTTCGAAACCACCCCCCGTCCCCGAGGAAAATCGCTCGCCCAAAGGCCCGGGCGATGCCGCAAAACCTGCGGAAAAACAGGAAGTCCAGCACGCGAATGCCACGGATAATCCGGACAAGCGCGGCCAGACGGGCAATACGAAACTCAACACGACTCACCAGGGTTATCAGCAGGATCGTTGAGGTACATCATGTCAACATCAACCAAGACACCAGCCAGTATCCGTCAGGGAGGCCCGGGAGCCTCGCATGAAAATGCCAAGACACCGCTGAAGATCGACAAGCCGCCGGCCGAGTCTGATCAGCGCTCCAGGAGCAAGGTGTCCGGCGGCGGCGGAGAGCGAGACAGTCATCACACGCACGACCCGCGCCAGAAGGCGGGTAAGTAATCGCTTACCTATGACGTGAAAGGAAAATCCCCATGGCACAGGCCAGCAAGAAACATTTCGGCAAGGGTTCACAGGGAAAAGGCTCGGGTGAAGGTGCGATGACCGAGGTTCCCGAAGATACGATCCCCGAGAACATGGTTCTTTCCAACAGGGACAAGGCGCAACATTCGCGTGAGCGCGGCGCGGACGGCAAACAGATTCAGACCGAGCAATACCACGATCATGCCGCTAACCGCCTCAACGACGATTGAGCCAAGGAAAGGCGTAAGGACATGAACTTTTTTGGCTCCAGCATATCGGAGCTGTTGCCGTTCTTCGTCAGGTCCTCCGTGGTATCTGACAGCTCCAGCGACGTCGCGCTTTGGGAAATGGAACGTGGCTTCTGGCTCAGCGACGCCGCCTATTACACCACGTTTCTTGCGCCCGATTGCATCATGGTGTTTCCCGAGCCGCCTGGCGTTCTCGTTGGCGACGAGATCATTGCGGCACTGGACAAAGCACCTCGCTGGAACAAGATCGAGATGCAGAACCAGAGCCTCGTATCGCTGGACCCGCATGTAGCCGTGCTGACCTATCGCGCAACGGCGCAGCGGGGCAGCGAACCGGCATACGAGGCTCTCTGCAGTTCCATATACACGCATGCGAATTCGCAGTGGCTGCTTGTGCACCACCAGCAAACGCCACTGGCGGTTCGCCCTGAAACAGCGAACAAACCCGAAGGATCAGAACAATGGTTGGAAGGAAAACCCACGAGAGGCAGATCGAAATCATCGAAGGCGGGTTGAACCCGAAGGACGAGGTAAAGCCCGATGTCGCGGAGCGCGATCTGAAACAATCCAAGGAACTCCGAGAGGCTTACCGGAAGGGAGGAAACCTTCGCGCTCCCGAAGCCGACGAGGCCACGAGTGGCGATCGTCCCGACGTTCGCGGCCTCAATCAGGAGAGCAGCCACAACAAGCCGCGCGCCGATGATTGAACCTGGCGACTAAACGCTATCCCGCATAGTCGCCGTCACTTCGACTGTCTCGAACAATCACGTTCTCGGCAGCCTATCCCCGGTTGCGGGCTCCTCGGCATCGGTGTCACGCAGACGCAGCGGCCTCGGCCACGGCGGAACCTCAGGTTCCGTCGGGTGTTGTTCCTTCAACAACTAACCAACGGTTCAGGAGAGTTTGCATGCCAAGGCCCGCCGCCCCACATGAAAATGCACCAGAAGCGCCGCTGGCGCTGCCGCAGTTGGTGGACGAGGAAGCGGAAGCCTTTGTCAGCGAAGCCATTGCCGAGTTGGTCAGGTCCAACATCCCTTTCCTCGTCGCCGGCACTTTTGCCGTGAGCGCCTATACCGGCATTTCGAGGCCGACCAAGGATTTCGACATCTTCTGCAAGGCCGGCGACTATCCACGCATCCTTTCGCACTTCAAATCTTGCGGATATGCCATCGAAATCGAGGACGATCGCTGGCTCGGTAAGGTCTACAAGGGACGGCACTTCTTCGACGTGATCTTTGCATCATCCAATGGAACCATGCCCGTCGGCGAGCAATGGTTCGAGAATGCGATGCAGGTCCGGATGAATGACCTTCCCGTCGCCATCCTCGCGCCCACGGAACTGATCTGGTCGAAAGCCTTCATCCAGCTTCGCCACAGATATGATGGACCCGACGTCGCACATGTCATCTTGAAGGCGCATGACCGGATCGATTGGGAAAAGCTGCTCGGCTACATGGAAGTGCACTGGGAGGTCCTGCTGATCCATCTGCTCAATTTCAGATGGATATATCCTTCCGAGCGCGACAAGGTTCCGCTCTGGCTCATGGATGAACTCCTGGACAGACTTTCGGCACAGAGAAATCTACCTCTGCCCCAGATGAAGATTTGCCGGGGCAGGATGTATTCGCGTGCCGATTTCGAGATCGATATCAAGGAATGGGGTTTCGCCGACGTTGGTGGAGAAGGCGAAATGCGCGACTGACGGAGGTGACAGAATGAGCAAATCGAACGGCAAGATGAGGGTCGCCGCAGTTGCCGACCTTCACGTCAAGGAAGACGGGTCGGTCACCTACAGGGACCTTTTCAAGGAGATCTCGGACGTCGCCGACGTGCTGGTCATCGCCGGCGATCTCACCGACCTTGGAAAGCCCCAGGAAGCGCAGTCCCTGGCTGCCGACCTGAAAGGTTGCACCCTCCCGGTGGTGGCGGTGCTCGGAAACCACGATTACCAATGCGATGCCGTCACGGAAATCTCGTCGATCCTCATTCAGTCAGGCGTCCATCTTCTCGATGGGCAAATGGTGGAAATCAATGGTGTCGGCTTCGTCGGCGCAAAGGGTTTCGCCGGCGGCTTTGGCAGGCACATGCTGGGTTCATTCGGCGAACCCGCCATAAAGGCGATGGTATCCGAGAGCGTCGCCGAAGCGATGCGTCTTGAAAATGCGCTGCGCAAGGTAAACACCGAGCGCGCCGTCGTCGTTCTCCACTATGCTCCGATCGCGGCGACCGTCGCGGGAGAACCGCCGGAGATTTACCCCTTCCTCGGCTCGTCACGCCTCGCCGAGACCATTGACCGTTTCAAGGTCAATGCCGTCGTTCATGGTCATGCACATAGAGGTGTCTATGAAGGCGTCACGCCCGGCGGCGCGCCTGTGTTCAATGTCGCGGCGCATATCGAGAAACCGACCGGAAGGCCATATGCCATTCTGGAAATCTGACCTGCGCATGGCGCAATGAAAGACACCAATGCGAACCTATCATCATTTTCGGCAAAGTCTTGTGGAGCCGGGTTCACTGGTCATCAAACTCTATCGATCCGACGGAAATATCAGGTCATATATTCGGCAGATCGCGAGGCCCGGAAGCGATGATGTCATCTTCCCCGGCGAGGAAATGGAGCCGGAACAAGCGTTTCGCGTGGCTGAAAATCACAAGGCGGATGGCGAGTCGAAACCCGTCTTTGTCGAACTTGCAGAAGGTGTTGAGTGGCACCCGGCCTGGGGCAAGTTGATCTGAAGGATCATCCCGTCACTCAGTTACGGCATTTCACCTCACCAGTCGTGCATTGCGGCCGCCATGAGAGACCCTGTCCCGTTCATGATTGCGGTTTTCGGCACCCTTTCTGGCAGCACGAAACCTTCGCCACAGCGCTATTGCCAGTCCGGCGATACCGCAGGCGACAGGGTGCGCAATCGGCAGCAATAGGAGCAAAAGCACTTGGTCCATCGTCGCATCTCCGATACCAGGAAAAACAATGCCCAACGCACATCTACCGGAGAAGTTCCCGTTCGGCTTTCAAGCGCTTTGGAAGTGGATGATGTCGGATGGCGCGTACCATAAGGCGGTTTGCGCAATATGGCGGTGCCGTTATTTCGACAGGCGCGTGCCCAGCAGTTTCTCGTATTCCTGCTCAGCCGTGCCGTAATATCCCTCGGCGTCGGCGATCAATCCCGCACGATCCTGAATCCTGACTTTGCCGCGGGTTGAGCGGATATAACCCTTGCCTTCAAGCGAGTGCAGCGTTTCCGTGACCCATGGCCGCCTCACGCCGAGCATCACCGACATGAACTCGTGCGTAAGTTGCAGCTCATTGCCTAAAGTCCGGTCGTGCACCATCAGGAGCCATCGCGCCATGCGTGTCTCCGCGTTTGCCTGGCCGTTGACGAGAGCTGTCGTGGCAGTCTGTACGATCAGCGACTGGGTATATTTGAGCAGCATGCGCTGGAGTGAGCGGCTTTTCTCCGCCGCAGCCTGCAATTTGTCTGCGTTGATGCCATATCCAGAACCCGCGAGCTGAATGTAAATGGCTAGTGGAGTCGTCTGCGACCCCAATATCAAAGACGTACCGGTCATTCCTTCAAAGCCCGACAAGCCGATTTCAATGTCCCGGCCCAATGGACTTTTCGCCACAATGGAAGCGATCCCGTCCTCCAGGAACATCGCTTCGGTGATACTTACACCAGGTTTTTCGATTTGGTCTCTTAAGGAAAACGTTCTAAAATCGAGATCCGGAGCAAGAAGCTGAAAATCATCGGACGATAACAGCCTAAGGAGTCGGTTTTGAACGGAAGATTGGACAAGGTCCATTTTGCTCCTCTCCGCGAGGAACAAAGTGACGATCCAGCGCTTTCTCAAAGACCATAAATATCGATTTAGGATGTAAGAACAATGGCATGTCCTCCAGTGGACAATCCGCGAAAATAATCTATTCGAAAGATGTCGGGTTAGGAAAAGCCTGCGGCGCTCAAGGGTACGATGGATCGTAATGCCAAATATCGCAGGCTACTAGGTGGAGATAGTACACCCATTGACGCCGTACGCATACGATTAATCGTGGAACAGGGCGAGGTGGTCGCAGAGGTCGAATGGCCCGAGAATGGCCTGACCGGCGAGGGAGACTATTTTTACGCAACCTATGTGCCCCTGGCATTGGAGCGGGCGCTGGACGTCAAGGAAAATTACGGTTTTCGCGAAATTGTGGTGGTCTTGGAAGACGAGCGCTTGTGGAATCCTGCATGGGGACAGCTTGTCTAGTGCGTGGACGCGGGAGTACGCCGACAACAGGTATCCAAGCCCCGTTTTTCCGGAACGTTTTGAGCAATGCGCAGTTAGTGCATGCGTCGAAAGGCAAGTCTTTTCGACTGGGGCCTGACGCCAGCCTCGACCCCTTCACAAGACGCCAGGCCCCACCCCACTCGTTTGCGGTTGTACAGCCAGCCGTGGCGATTCAGCCAGCCGCTACTCGAACACGATCGCGGGAGCGCTCCGTCCGGGATTTGCCTTTGCAGCTGCGAGCTCGTTCCATACTTGCGCGGCGATCTCACGATAGGCCCGCGCCTGCGGGCCTTCGGGATTGCTGACGACGACAGGCGTTCCGGCATCGGACGTTTCGCGAATTTCCATTACGAGTGGCACCTCGCCGAGGAACGGCACGCCAAGGCGTTCCGCTTCCTTGCGTGCGCCGCCATGGCCGAAAATGTCATAGCGCGCACCCGTATCCGGGGCGATGAAATAGCTCATGTTCTCAACGATGCCGAGCAGCGGCACGTCTACTTTCCTGAACATGTTCAAGCCCTTGCGCGCATCGATCAGCGCGAGGTCCTGCGGCGTCGAAACGATGACGGCGCCGGCCAACGGCACCTGCTGCGCCATCGTCAATTGCGCGTCGCCGGTGCCGGGCGGCATATCGACCACGAGCACATCCAGGTCGCCCCATTGCACCTCCCGCAGCATCTGCGTCAGCGCCGACATGACCATCGGGCCGCGCCAGATCATCGGCGTTTCCTCCTCGACGAGAAACCCGATCGACATGACTTTGATCCCATAGCCTTCCATCGGCTTCAACACCCGGCCGGAGACCACCTCCGGTTTGCCGCGAAGGCCGAGCAGGCGCGGCATCGAAGGCCCGTAAATATCCGCATCGAGAATGCCGACGCGATGGCCGTTGGCTTTCAGGCCAAGAGCGAGATTGACGGCCGTCGTCGACTTGCCGACACCGCCCTTGCCGGAAGCAACCGCGATGATCGCGCCGACACCGGGCACGCCGGATTTGACCGGAGCTGCCGCATGGCCATGCGAGTGCGGCTGGGCCGCCGGTTGTGCGGCAACGCGCTGGGGCGGAACTGCGCCCGCCGGAGCCGGGCGTTGCGCCGGACGTGCTGCCGGGGCGGGACGCGGCGGCGCGTCATCGCTCGTCGGTCCGCCTTTCTTCTCCGCAGTCAGCGCAACGATGGCGCCGGTCACACCTGGCATCGCCTTGACGACGCGCTCGGCGGCGGAGCGCAGGGGTTCTAGCTCCTGTGCCCGCGCAGCTGGCACGGTGATCGAGAAGAACACTTTGTTGTCCGCGATGAAAATGTCGGAAACCAGACCGAGTTCGACAATGTTGCTGTTGAAGTCGGGACCAGTCACCGTCTTCAATTGCTCGAGCACCTGCTCCTTGGTCACGCCTGCCATTGCAATTTCCATCCCTGTCGTTCGTGCCACTCAAATAGTGCAGTCGGAGCCAAACGCCAATGGTGATTATCCGCGCAAGTCGAGCGGCTCAAAGCTTTGCAAGGATCGCTGCGAGGCGCGTCCTGTACGCCTTGAATATCGCATCGCGATCGCGGTGGCTGCCCTCATGCACCACGTGCCGCCCGGCCGACCAGACATCGCTGACCGCGTGGCGGTCGCCCGCGAATATCCAGCCGTCGAGCAGCCTGTCGCCGCAAAGCCCCAGCAATGCCGGATTTTCAGCGTCGAGCGCAATCATGTCCGCCCATTTGCCAGGGGCAAGGCCGCCCGCGTCGCGCCCGAGCGCCTGCGCCCCTCCGGCGAGCGCCGTATCATAAAGCGTTCGCCCGCAGCTCTTGCCCTCGACCGACAGCGTCACGCGCGACACATCGCGCAACCGCTGGCTATATTCGAGCTGGCGCAGTTCTTCCGATGGCGAGATGCGGATGTTGGAGTCCGATCCCGTGCCGAAACGCCCGCCAGCGCCGAAATAGTTCACCCCGTCGAATATGCCGTCGCCGAGGTTTGCTTCGGTGATCGGACAGAGACCCGCCACGGCGCCGGTCTGTGCGACCCGCAACGTTTCTTCACCTGTCATATGCGTCGAATGGATCAGGCACCAGCGCTCATCGACGGGCAGATGATCGAGCAGCCAGCTCATCGGTCTCTGGCCATAGGCCGCCTGCACTTCCTCGATCTCCGGTATCTGCTCGGCGATGTGGATGTGAAACGGTACGGCGCGAAATTGCTGCTCCAGCGCTTGGAGATCCGCCTCGCTGACGGCACGGATCGAGTGCGGCGCGACACCAAATCCCACGTCGGCGCTGACCGATCTTGCGGCTTTCTCCGCTGTTTCTGCCAGGTTCACGAATTGATCGAAATCATTGCCGAAGCGCAGTTGACCACCTGCAAGCGGTCGCCCGTCGACGCCGCCCCGCATATAGGCGACCGGCAACAGCGTCAGGCCGACCCCTGTGGCGTCCGCCGCGGCCGCGATCCGTTCCGACAGTTCGCCGGGGTTGCTGTAGGGCTGCCCGCCCGGCTGGTGGTGCACATAGTGGAATTCCGCGACGCTCGAATAGCCGGACTCCAGCATTTCGACAAAGGCGAAGGCTGCGATCGCCTCTATGTCCTCAGGCTCGAGAATGTCGAGGAACCGGTACATGATCTCGCGCCACGTCCAGAAACTGTCGCGCCCCGCCGGGCTGCGTGCCTCGGAAAGCCCTGCCATCGCTCGCTGGAATGTATGAGAGTGAAGATTGGCTTGCGCCGGCAGCAAGATATCGACCGCAAGGGCGTTGGGTTCAATCGCACTGCCCGGCACTACGGACGCAATGCGCCCCGACGCGTCGATCTCCACGAGGACGTTGTCCTCCCAGCCATTTGGCGTGAGAGCGCGCCGGGCAAACACCGTTTTCATGGCCTGTTTCATTTCTTCCCGCCTCCCAATTGACATGTTATGTATATACATATTAACGTTGCGGGCAAGGTTTAAAACGGGAGCAGGCTGCGGCCGATGAGGAAAATTCTGTCCGGATTGAGGATAGCTACGCTTGAGGATGGCGGCGTAGCCCACGGCCTCATGGAAGATGGCGCCATCGGCATCGATGGCGAGCGAATCGCCTGGGTGGGACAGACTATCCCCAGCGGCTGGAATGGCGTCGAACGCGAGGATTTCGGCGGCAGGCTCGCCACCCCTGCCCTCATCGATTGCCATACGCATCTCGTCTTCGGCGGCAATCGGGCTCGCGAGTTCGAGATGCGGCTTGAAGGCGCGACATATGAGGAGATCGCGCGTGCGGGTGGCGGCATTGTTTCCTCGGTCAAGTCGACGAATGCCCTGAGCGAAGACGAACTTGTGGCGCAGAGCCTGCCGCGTCTCGACGCGCTGCTTGCGGAGGGCGTCTCGACCGTCGAGATCAAATCCGGCTATGGCCTCAACATCGAGGCCGAGTTGAAGATGCTCCGCGCTGCCCGTCGCCTTGGCACCATGCGTCCGGTTCGGGTCCGGACGAGCTATCTCGCTGCCCATGCGACGCCGCCGGCATACAAGGGCCGGCCCGATGACTATATAACCGAAGTCGTGCTCCCCGGTCTTGAAGCCGCGCATGCGGAAGGCCTTGCGGATGCTGTGGATGGCTTTTGCGAAGGCATCGCCTTTTCACCCGGCCAGATCGCCCGCGTTTTCGACAGGGCAAAAGCGCTTGGCCTGCCGTTGAAACTCCACGCGGAGCAACTCTCCAATCTTGGCGGTGCGAAGCTTGCCGCATCCTATGGTGCGCTGTCGGCGGACCACCTCGAATATCTCGATGAGGAAGGTGCGAGGGCCATGGCCTCCGCAGGGACAGTCGCGGTGCTCCTGCCCGGCGCTTTTTATGCCCTGCGCGAAGAGCGCGCTCCGCCCGTTGGTTTATTGCGCGACGCCGGCGTCCGCATGGCCGTCGCCACCGATTGCAATCCCGGCACATCGCCTCTCACTTCGCTGCTCCTGACGATGAACATGGCTTGCACTTTTTTCCGGCTGACAGTCGAAGAGGCGCTGGCCGGCGTGACGCGCGAGGCAGCAAGGGCACTTGGATTGCACGAGGAAACCGGCACCATCGCACCCGGCAAGCGCGCTGAAATCGCCATCTGGAACGCAGAGCAGCCAGCGGAACTCTGCTATCGCATCGGCTTCAATCCGCTCCACCAGCTCGTTCTGAAAGCGTAAAATGACAATCATCCTGCACCCCGGCGCTGTGCCGCTTGCCACGCTTGAGTCCCTCTACTGGCACGGTACGCCGGCAAAACTCGATACGTCCTTCCATCCGGGGATCATCTCTGCTGCAAAACGGATCGGCGAAATCGCGGCGGGAAACGCGCCTGTCTATGGCATCAATACCGGCTTCGGCAAACTCGCCTCCATCAGGATCGATGCCGCCGATGTGGGAACGTTGCAGCGCAATCTCATCCTCTCCCATTGCTGCGGCGTTGGAAACGCCCTGCCGGAAAACATCGTCCGGCTCATCATGGCTTTGAAGCTGATCTCGCTCGGGCGAGGTGCTTCGGGCGTCCGCTTCGAACTCATCAGCCTGATTGAAGCCATGCTGGAAAAAGGCGTCATTCCGGTCATTCCGGAAAAGGGCTCCGTCGGCGCTTCCGGCGATCTCGCGCCGCTCGCCCATATGGCTGCCGCGATGATCGGTGAAGGCGATGTCGTGCTTGGCGGCAAGCAGATGCCTGCGGGCGAAGGCCTCGCCCAGGCAGGCCTGAAACCTGTCGTCCTCGCTGCCAAGGAGGGCCTCGCTCTCATCAACGGCACGCAGGTCTCCACCGCCCTTGCTCTTGCCGGCCTCTTCCGGGCGCATCGTGCCGGGCAGTCAGCCTTGATAACGGGCGCACTTTCCACCGATGCGGCCATGGGGTCTTCGGCGCCTTTCCACCCGGACATTCATGCCCTGCGAGGCCATCGCGGCCAGATCGATACGGGCGCGGCCTTGCGCAAGCTCCTGGAGAATTCGCCGATACGGATGAGCCATATCGAGGGGGACGAACGCGTGCAGGACCCTTATTGCATCCGTTGCCAGCCGCAGGTGGATGGCGCGTGCCTCGATCTCTTGCGCATGGCGGCGCGAACGCTGGAGATCGAAGCCAATGCCGTTACTGACAACCCGCTTGTCCTGAGCGATGGCTCCGTCGTCTCGGGCGGCAATTTCCATGCGGAGCCGGTGGCCTTTGCCGCCGACCAGATCGCGCTCGCGATCTGCGAAATCGGCGCGATAGCCCAGCGGCGCATTGCGCTGCTGGTCGATCCCGCCTTGAGCTATGGCCTGCCCGCCTTCCTCGCCAGGAAGCCAGGGCTGAATTCCGGATTGATGATCGCCGAAGTCACATCGGCAGCGCTGATGTCGGAAAACAAGCAGATGTCACACCCGGCGTCCGTCGATTCAACGCCGACCTCTGCCAATCAGGAAGATCATGTATCCATGGCCTGCCACGGCGCGCGCCGCCTGTTGCAGATGACGGACAACCTGTTCTCGATCATCGGCATCGAGGCATTGACCGCAGCGCAGGGTCTGGATCTGCGTGAGCCGCTGCAGACCAGCCCGGAACTGACCCGCGCGCGCAACGTTATTCGTGCAGCAGTGCCAACGCTTGACGAGGACCGTTACATGGCACCCGACTTGAAAGCTGTCTCCGATCTCGTTGCTTCGGGCGCTCTCAATGCGGCGATTTCTCCCGATATACTGCCGGTTCTGGGTGTTGAATGATGTCGGTGATGCACAGCATTCCTGCGACCTTTTCTGCTTTACCTGACGCAAACGTTGCCGTCCTTACCCTCCCCCTTGTGGGGAGGGACGGAGCGAAGCGACGGGGCGAGGTTCTTCTAGATGAAGGAAGTCCCCTCCCGGCTGCATTGCAGCCACCCTCCCCACAAGGGGGATGGCAAGAACGGCAACGCTCGTTTCAAGTCGGCGAACTGCCGAACACCACAAGTTCAGCCATCGACAATTTCCTGGAAACGCAACTATGAACCCCGTTGACGTCACGCAGGGTTCGTCCCCGATCATCCTCGGCTTTCCGCACACGGGAACGGATGTGCCCGACGACATTCTCGCCCGGCTAAATGAAAACGGGCGATTGCTTGCCGATACGGACTGGCACATCGACCGGCTTTATGACGGCCTTCTCCCTGAGGTGACGACTGTTCGTGCTACCTTCCACCGCTATGTGATCGACGCCAACCGCGATCCCGCAGGCGTCAGCCTGTATCCGGGCCAGAACACGACTGGCCTTGTCCCCGAAACCGATTTTGACGGCAAGCCGATCTGGCGCGATGGCGAGAAGCCGACGGCGGCAGATATCGAGACGAGGCTGAAACGGTTTCACAGTCCTTATCACGTGGCGCTTGCCCGGGAGATCGAGCGTGTGCGAGCCGAACATGGCCTCGCCATCCTCTATGACTGCCATTCGATCCGTTCGCATATTCCATTCCTCTTCGAAGGCAAACTTCCGGATTTTAATATCGGCACCAACGAGGGCAACAGTTGTTCACCCGAAATCGCCTCGGCGGTCGGCCGCATCGTCTTTGCCGCTCGCGGATATGATGCCGTTATCAACGGCCGGTTCAAGGGTGGTTGGACGACGCGCCATTATGGACAACCCCAGCTTGGGGTTCACGCCATCCAGATGGAACTGACGCAATCCTCGCATCTGAAGACGGAGGCGCCGCCCTTCGCCTATGACGAGGTCAAGGCGGAAAAACTGCGCAAGCATCTCAAAGATGTTCTCGAAATCATTAAACTGACGGCCGTCAAACTGGGGAGCAAACAATGAACAGTCCGCGCCACAATATCCGCGAAGTGCGCGCTCCGCGCGGCGATCAGCTAAATACCAAATCCTGGATGACGGAAGCGCCCTTGCGGATGCTGATGAACAATCTCGATCCTGATGTGGCCGAAAACCCCAATGAACTTGTGGTCTATGGCGGCATTGGCAGGGCGGCGCGCACGTGGGACGATTTCGACAGGATCGTATCCACCCTGAAAACCTTGAACGAGGATGAGACGCTGCTCGTCCAGTCGGGCAAGCCTGTCGGCGTGTTCAAGACCCATGCCAATGCGCCGCGCGTTCTGATCGCCAATTCCAATCTCGTGCCGCATTGGGCAACCTGGGATCATTTCAACGAGCTCGACAAGAAGGGTCTCGCCATGTACGGCCAGATGACCGCGGGTTCGTGGATTTATATCGGCACCCAGGGTATCGTTCAGGGTACGTATGAGACCTTTGTGGAAGCTGGCCGCCAGCATTATAACGGCAATCTCAGGGGCAAGTGGATACTCACCGGAGGCCTGGGCGGCATGGGTGGCGCCCAACCGCTGGCTGCCGTCATGGCCGGTGCCTGCTGTCTCGCTGTCGAGTGCAACCCGGATTCGATCGATTTTCGCCTGCGCACCCGCTATGTCGACGCCAAGGCGGAAACGCTTGATGAGGCGCTTGAAATGATCGAGCGCTGGACCAAGGCAGGCGAAGCCAAATCCGTCGGGCTTCTTGGCAATGCAGCAGATGTGCTGCCTGAACTCGTGCGCCGCAACGTGCGCCCGGATATCGTTACTGACCAGACCTCGGCGCATGATCCGATCAACGGCTATCTGCCGAAAGGCTGGACCCTGGCCGAATGGCGCCAGAAGCGCGAAAGCGATCCGAAAGCCGTGGAGAAAGCTGCCCGCGCCTCCATGCGCGAACATGTCGAAGCCATGATCGCCTTCTGGGAACGAGGCATTCCGACGCTCGACTACGGCAATAATATCAGGCAGGTCGCCAAGGATGAAGGTCTTGAGAACGCCTTCGCCTTCCCCGGCTTCGTGCCCGCCTATATCCGTCCGCTTTTCTGCCGGGGCATCGGCCCGTTCCGCTGGGCGGCCCTTTCGGGCGATCCGGAAGATATCTACAAGACCGATGCCAAGGTGAAGGAACTGACACCTGGCAACACGCACCTGCATAATTGGCTGGACATGGCGCGTGAGCGCATTGCATTCCAGGGCCTGCCCGCCCGCATCTGCTGGGTCGGGCTCGGCGACCGCGACCGGCTAGGTCTCGCCTTCAACGAGATGGTGCGCAGCGGCGAGTTGAAGGCACCGATCGTGATCGGCCGCGATCATCTCGATTCAGGCTCGGTCGCCTCGCCGAACCGCGAAACAGAAGCCATGAAAGATGGTTCAGATGCGGTTTCCGATTGGCCGCTCTTGAATGCGCTGCTCAACACCGCCTCCGGTGCGACCTGGGTTTCCCTGCATCATGGCGGCGGTGTCGGCATGGGCTTTTCCCAGCATTCCGGCATGGTCATCTGCTGCGACGGTACCGACGATGCGGCGGAGCGTATCAAGCGCGTTCTCTGGAACGATCCGGCAACCGGCGTCATGCGCCACGCCGATGCGGGCTACGAGATTGCGATTGAATGCGCGAGGGAAAAAGGTCTTAACCTGCCGGCAATTCTGGGGCCTTCCTTGGCTGAATAGGGCTGCGCTGCCGGAGGCCCGGAAAGGCTACGTCTCATGAACATTCTGCGCGCCATCGGCTACCGGCAGATGCCATGGAAGAATGGCGGCGGTGTTACCACCGAGATCGCCGTTTCTCCGGCCGCCTCCTCCATTGGCGATTTCGGCTGGCGCATCAGCATGGCATCCGTTGCTTCCGATGGGCCATTTTCGTGCTTTGACGGGATCGATCGGACGCTGACTGTCTTGAGCGGCGCAGGCTTGATGCTCGACGTCGATGGGGAAGCACCGGAGCGATTGACCCCGACGGACAAGCCGTTCGCATTCCCGGGCGATGTGCCAACATCGGCGCGTCTTATCGCAGGACCCATCACCGATTTCAACGTCATGACGCGGCGAGGACGCTGGTCGCATAGCGTCGAAGATCTTCGGATAGATGGGACACGTTCCCTGAGCGTCGTTGCGGGCCTTGTTGTCGTCTTCTGCCGTAGCGGCGAACTCGTTTTGGATCGTTCGTCGGCTCTTGCCGCACATGATACTGCGTTCATCGAAGCGTCGGCAGAGGTCTCCGTCGCCGGATCGGGAGAGGCACTCGTCATCCGCTTGTTTGAAATTCCGGCGGGATAAGAGGGTATCGTGGATCAGTTGGACAACCCGCTCAGCGAAACGCCGAAAGGCCAGCTTTCCGCCCGCATCCGCCGGGACATCGAGCAGCGCATCCTTCTCGGCGAATGGGCTCCCGGGTTTCGCATTCCCATGGAGCGCGAACTGATGGAAACCTATGGTTGTGCGCGGATGACAGTCAACAAGGCGCTGTCGGCGCTGGCAGCGTCCGGCCTCATCGAGCGCCGCAGGAAAGCGGGAAGCTTCGTTTCGCAACCGCTGTCGCAATCGGCAGTCATCGAAATTCCGGACGTGCGTGCCGAAGTCGAAGCCATCGGTCAGGCCTATCGACTCGAGGTGATCTCGCGCCAGCAACGCCGGTCGACGCGCGCCGACATGGAACGCCTCAATGTGCAATCGCCGCGGCAGGTGCTTGCGGTTCATTGCCGCCACTTCGCCGGCCTTCGCGTCCATGCCTTCGAGGACCGCCTGATCGATCTCGTCAGCGTCCCCGACGCTGCCGAGATCGCCTTCGCCGACGAACCGCCGGGAACATGGCTGCGCGGTCACGTGCCTTGGTCGGAAGCAGAAAACCGCATCAGTGCGCTCAACGCCGATGCCTCACTGGCGGATCGTCTCGGCGTGAAGCAAGGCTCGGCCTGTCTGCAGGTCGAGAGATCGACGTGGCGAGGCAAACGGCCGATCACCGCCGTGCGCATGTTTTACCCGGGTGAAACATACCGGCTCATCGCTCATTTCAGTCCGAAGGGTGATGTTCCGCGTCGCGAGCCTGCATAGGATAAAATTCCGGCAGGGATTTGGTCGTTGCCTGCGCTGGTTTACGTGCAAAAGGAATAGTTTGAATCGAAAATCATCCGGCTTCAAACGAAAACAAGGGATTTTCACGCCAAAATTTCTACCATCACGAGAAGTTTTGGTGTGCTCGGTTTCAATCCTCTTTGCCGCATGGATTTCGGTCGTCCTGTGCGTTACTAGTGCGGTCCGGAAAATGAGGCATTGATGCGGAATATTTGGAACGACTGGCGATTGGCGGTGCGCATGCTTTGCGCATTGGCGCTCGTATTCGTCGCCTTTGCGCACCAACCCGTTTCCGCCTCTCCGGCGAGCGCCATCGACCTTGCCGCCTATACCTTGCCGGACGGGTCAGTGCCTGTTCTTTGCCTTGACGGCGAAGTCGACCAGGGACCGCACAAGTCATCCTGGCACGGCAATGGCTGCGAGGCATGCCGACTGTCGGCTTCTGTAATTCTGCCTGTTCCGCCGCGTGCATCAAGCCGGAAAATTGAGCCTGTTCAATCGCTTGTGGTTCAGCGAGAGGCAATTCGGATCGCGCGCAGCCTCTTCCCGCCATCGGCCCCGCCGCAAGCTCCACCACTCGTCTGATCTAAAATGCGCACCGCGTCGGCCTTGCGAATGCAGGGTCGTCACCCTCGCTATCAGACGACTGGAACATATATGACCGTCTCAAGCATGGCTTCCGGCAAGCCCGATTTTCTCAGACTATCGCTCTACCGCGCCGTCTGGCGCTGGCACTTCTTCGCTGGCCTCCTGGTCATTCCTTTCATGCTCAATCTCGCCGTCACCGGCAGTCTTTACCTGTTCAAGGACGAGATCGGCAATACGATCTTCGCCTATCGCAATGTGGTTCAGCCGCGCGGCGGAACATTGGCCCCATCGCTATTGACCGGCAATGCTATGGCAGCAGTACCGGGCTCAAAAGCTTTGCGATATCAATCACCTGGCGTTAAAACGCAGTCCGCGAGAGTGACCGTTGGCACCCCCGCCGGCAATGTCGTGGTTTTCGTCGATCCCTATAGCGGCGCTGTTCTCGACAAGGTCGGCGAGCAGGAAGAATTCAACTGGGTGGTCAGAAAAATCCATAGCCTGGAATATTTCGGTCTGGCGTTCAACCGCATCGTCGAGGCGGTGGGCGGTCTCGCGTTAGTTCTTGTTATTACTGGGATTTATCTATGGTGGCCGCGCAAACAGACTGGCGGCGTCATCAGCGTTCGGGGAACTCCAGACAGGCGCGTGTTCTGGCGCGACCTGCACGCGGTAACCGGCGCGGGAGCTGGCGCGTTGATCTTCTTCCTCGCCATATCAGGCATGCCCTGGTCCGGCTACTGGGGCGACAAGCTGAACACGACGCTGGCCACTAATGGACTTGGCTATCCGGCGCAGCTCTGGGATAACGTTCCCTTGTCGAAACTTCAGACAAAACAAGTGCTTGGCATCTCCGGATGGACTGTCGAAAATGCCTCCGTGCCGGTATCGCAAGCGGCCGGAACACCCGTCGGGCTGGACCAGATCGTCGCCTCGGCCAATGCCCTTGGGATGGCGCCCGGCTTTGAAGTATCGCTGCCTTCCTGCAAAGGCGGCGTCTATACCGCCGCGGTTTTCCCCGGCGACACCATGCAGCAGCGAACGATTCATTTTGATCAATACAGCGGCAAGCCATTGATCGATATCAAGTTTTCTGACTACGGTACCGGAGCTAAGGCAGTTGAACTCGGCATCAGCCTACATCAGGGTCAGTACTGGGGCCTCGCCAACCAGCTTGCGATGCTGGCGACGTGCCTCGCCATCATTCTCGCCTCCGTCTCCGCCGTGATCATGTGGTGGAAACGGCGACCTTCGGGACGACTGGGGGTGCCACCCATGCCGCAGCAACAAAGCGTGTTTGCTTGTCTCACGCTGATCATCCTCGCTTTCGGAATCGTCTTTCCGCTCACGGGATTTGCAATCCTGGCCATGCTCGTTCTCGACCAGTTGATCACCCGCATCCCTTCGCCATTACAACGTGTATTCTCATAAGAAACCTTGATTGGAGACGCTCCTCATGAAACATTTAATCAGATGCGCCGCCGCCATGCTGCTGTTGACGTCGATTGCGAATGCGCAAGCGCATGACCATTCCAAGATGATGCAGGGCGGCGCCGCCGCCACGGGCGACAACGCTTCGATGGAGCCTGTCAAAGCGGGCGATTTGACCTTGAGCGGCGCCTTCGCACGCGCGACCCTACCGGGTGCGAAGGTCGGCGGCGGTTATCTAAAGATCGACAACGGATCGAATGAACCGGACCGCCTCGTTGGCGGTTCCAGCCCGGCTGCTGCCAGGATCGAGGTTCACGAAATGAAGATGGATGGCAGTATCATGAAAATGCGCCAGCTGAAGGATGGTCTTGAAATTCCCGCTGGCGGAAGCGCCGAACTCTCACCGGGCGGCGCGCATCTGATGCTGATCGATCTCACGTCGCCCCTCAGGGAAGGTGACATGGTGCCTGTTACTCTCGATTTTGCGAAAGCCGGCAAAGTAGACGTCCGGTTCATGGTCGCACCAGCTGGCGCGAAGAGCATGGAGCATCATTGATGAATTTCCGTCTCCTGCGCTACACATTATGGGGTCTGGTGGCCATTCTGTGCGGCTTATTGGCTTTCACCTATGTCAATACGCGCAACGGCAGCAATCCTCAGGCCGCGCAACTCGGCGTTCCGTTCAACCTTACCGATCACAATGGCGCTCCCATCACGGAAGCGGCATTCAAGGGTCATCCGACAGTACTTTTTTTTGGCTTTACCCACTGCCCCGAAGTATGCCCGACTACCCTCTTCGAAATGGCGGGCTGGCTGAAGACACTTGGGGATGAAGGCAAAGATCTGCGCGTCTTCTTCATTTCCGTCGATCCGGAGCGCGACACGCCAGAAGTGATGAAGGGCTATACGTCAGCCTTCACGGACAGGATCACCGGGATCACCGGCAATCCGCAAGAAGTCGAGAAGGTCCTGAAAGCATGGCGAGTATACGCGAAGAAAGTGCCGACGGACAACGGCGACTACACCATGGATCATACCGCTTCGGTGATACTGCTTGATCGTGATGGCCGTCTGAAAAGCACGATCGATTACAAGGAAAGCCCGGATGTTGCGTTGAAGAAGCTTCGATTGCTGCTCGCGGGGTAATGGAGCAACCACGATTTCTCCCGGAGCTTGCCGGGAGAAATCACTACGCAACCGGGGGAACCGGTACATTTGTCTACCAGAACACTCATGTTTTTTGGAATTGTTCTAAGTTATTGATTTTTAGCGTTTTTCCCACAATTAGCGTTTGACAAACTTATTAATAGTCGCCTTTATGCCAGAAGTGCAAATGCACATCCCTTTGATGTCTGGGCCTTGAACCCTTTCGATTGGAGGACCCTATGATAGGTCTTTTTCTGCCACGCCAGCGCGTGGTTTCATTGTTGTGTCGCTCGCATCACGCTCGTTCCGTCCACCGGAACAGGCCGATTCAGCCAGTTGCCCGAATTTGCCGCAGTGCTCCCCTCGCCCTGATCCGCAACAGCGAATTGGACAGGAGCGGCGATGTATCCGCGCACATCTGAAATCGGCAGTACGAGTTGCTACTTCGACCGCACGCCGGAAAAGCTGGTGCTCGAGGGTTACCGCCGCTGGACAGCTGGTTTCGAAACCGGTTCTGTCATTGCCTGGGAAATGGCGTTTGGCCTTTATAGCGAGCTCCTGGGCACGCGTGACGGCAACCGGGCACTCTCGGAGCTTTCTTTGTTCATCAGAACTCTCCGGCATTGTGCGCTATGTCCGCTGAAGACCTTTCCCTTCGGTTCGCATCATGTCTGCCGCGAAGAATGCATGACCTTGGGTCTCATTGCAGGGATTCAAAATTGCGACATGGTTGCGGCACGAACCTGCCTCAATGCCATGGCATGTCCATCTCGCCGGGAAGAAGTGGAGCACGCAGCAACTGATTTCGCCAAGACCCTGGCCGAGATGGACCAGATGCTCCTGCCGATCCCACAATCCGCGATCGACGACATTATTTCCCGCCCATTGCGGGCGAAGTACCATTGAGAAGGGAGAGAGCATGATCATCAGTTCGCGTATGGAGCGGCGCCTTTCCATAGCCGCTACCGCCTTGTTGACGGCTGCAACGCTCATCATCCCGGTTGCCACACGGGCTTATCACGACACCCGGTCAAATCCGGACGGCTATACATGGCTTGCCGATGCGACGCCCGGAAAGGCGTTGATCGAGAAATAGTATCTGCTTACCCAGGGAATATCATTCCCAGGCAGTCGCATTTTCCAGGAAAGAGCGCCATTGCTTTCTGAATTTGCCGAAGCGGGCTCTGAGGCTAAAGTTTAAGGGAATCGTGTGCCTCCCGTTAATAGACTACCATTTCAGTAGACTATGTTCATCTGGTAGAATATTCTAATTATGCGCTGCAAAAGGAATTCTTTCTAACGCCCCTATTGAGAGCCGCTCTGCTACGCTTCGGTTCTCATCATATGGAGGCAGGCATGAAACATTCCCGACTTTCCCTAAATTTGGCAGCACTATTGCTCACAGCAACTGTCGCCATTCAGCCGATGTCTGCCTCCTACGCAGACACCACCCTCTTGAACGTGTCCTATGACCCGACCCGTGAACTCTACAAGGATTTCAATGCGGCGTTCGCAGCCAAGTGGAAGGGCGACTCAGGCGAGACGGTGACCATACAGACGTCCCATGGCGGTTCCGGTGCACAAGCGCGTTCGGTCATCGATGGCCTGGACGCCGACGTTGTGACTCTGGCGCTCGAAAGCGACATAACCGCGATTGCCACTAAAACGAAAAAAATCAGCCCCGACTGGCGCGCAAAGTATCCGCACAACTCGGCTCCTTACACATCGACGATCGTCTTCCTGGTACGCAAGGGCAATCCAAAAGGTATCAAGGATTGGAGTGATCTGGTGAAGGATGGGGTGGAAGTCATCACCCCGAATCCCAAGACGTCCGGCGGTGCGCGGTGGAACTATCTTGCGGCCTGGGCTTGGGCCAACACGCAGTACGCAGGAGACGAGACCAAGATCAAGGAATATATCGGGACCCTTTTCCAGCACGTTCCGGTGCTGGATTCCGGCGCGCGCGGCGCTACGAATACATTTGCGCAGCGCGAACTCGGTGACGTACTTCTTGCCTGGGAAAACGAGGCTTATCTCGCGTCCAAGGAATTCGGCGATGACAAGTTTGATATTGTCGTGCCACCCTCCTCGATACTCGCTCAGCCGTCAGTTGCAGTCGTAGATGCGAATGTCGATGCAAAGGGCACGCGCAAAGTGGCTGAAGCCTATCTCGAATATCTCTATTCAAAGGAAGGCCAGACGATCGCAGCCAAGCATTTCTATCGTCCCTCGGAGCCCGAACTGGTGGCACCGGAACTCTTGAAGAAATTACCGGAGTTGAAACTGGTGACGATCGATGATCCTATCTTCGGCGGATGGGCAAAGGCACAGCCCTATCACTTCGGAGATGGCGGAACGTTTGACCAGATCTACAAGCCAAAACAGTAACAGCATGATTTCCAACCTCGCGAAAGCGGGTTGGCGGTTTAAGCAGCCGAGTGTCATACCAGGTTTCGGCCTGACACTCGGCTTCACTCTTGCCTACCTCGCCCTCATTGTACTCATCCCTTTAACCGGCCTTGTTTTTCGCTCGGCATCCCTTGGTTTTTCAGGATTTTGGCACGTTGCAACCGATCCCCGTACAGTCAATGCTCTGAAAATCAGTTTTGGCACGTCACTCGTGGCCGCATTGGTCAATGTCTTCTTCGGCGTCATCGTCGCGTGGGTGCTGGTGCGCTACCGGTTTCCTGGCCGGCGTATCGTGGATGCGATCGTTGACTTGCCCTTCGCGCTGCCAACGGCGGTAGCCGGTATCGCGCTGACTGCACTTTATTCCAAAAACGGTTGGATCGGTCAGTGGCTGGACGTGATCGGCATCAAAGTCGCCTACACACCGATCGGCATCACCATTGCATTGATCTTTATCGGTCTTCCCTTTGTCGTTCGTACAGTCCAGCCGGTGATGGAAGAAATTCGCAAAGAGGTCGAGGAGGCGGCCGCGACACTCGGCGCCAATCGCTTCCAAACGATCACACGTGTGCTGCTTCCAGGACTGCAGCCTGCCATACTGACCGGGTTCGCCCTGGCATTCGCCCGGGCCGTCGGTGAATATGGATCCGTGATATTCATCGCCGGGAACTTGCCCTATGTCTCCGAAATCGCACCATTGTTGATCGTCATCCGCCTGGAGGAATTCGATTATGCCGGAGCAACCGCAATCGCAACGATCATGCTCCTCATTTCATTTTTCATGCTCTTCGTAATCAATCTCATCCAGGCGTGGAGCCGGAGGAGGTATGGCTATGGCGCATGACCCTGTCCATACAACGGACCCATCGTCCACTGCCCGTCATGCCACCACGGAACGGCGCACGTCGCGTTTCATCCTTACCGGTATCGCACTGGTTTTCCTGGGTTTGTTCCTTTTGCTTCCGCTGGTGGCGGTTTTCGTCGAAGCATTCCGCAAAGGCCCTGCCGAGTATATTGCAGCCTTTGCCGAGCCGGATGCACAGGCGGCAATTCGCCTGACATTGCTTGTCGCCGCCATTGCGGTCCCGCTCAATGTCATCTTCGGCGTCATAGCCGCCTGGTCTATCGCCAAGTTCGAGTTCAAGGGCAAAGCCTTCCTAACAACTTTGATTGATCTGCCGTTTTCAGTTTCTCCGGTTATTTCCGGCCTCGTATATGTGCTGCTGTTCAGTTCGCAAACTGTGCTCGGACCCTGGCTCAAATCGCACGGTATCGAAGTCTTGTTCGCCGTTCCCGGAATAGTCCTGGCGACGATTTTTGTCACCTTCCCATTCGTTGCGCGCGAGCTCATCCCCCTGATGCAGGAACAGGGCACGACCGACGAGGAAGCCGCATTGTCGCTCGGGGCCAATGGATGGCAGACGTTCTGGCATGTCACGCTTCCCAACATCAAATGGGGCTTGCTCTATGGCGTGCTTCTATGCAACGCCCGGGCAATGGGAGAATTTGGGGCGGTCTCAGTCGTTTCGGGTCACATAAGGGGCCTCACAAACACGATGCCGCTGCACGTCGAGATTCTTTACAACGAATATAATTTTGTCGCGGCATTTGCTGTGGCTTCGCTGCTCGCGCTATTGGCGCTGGTGACACTCGTTCTCAAGACCTTACTGGAATTGAGATACGGGGCGGAGCTTCGCGCCGTCGGCGGGCATTGAAGGGGAACAGGCTAGATGGACGTTCGTGTAAGTGGTGTACGCAAGGAATTCGATCGTTTCCCGGCGCTGCATGACGTATCGCTCGATATAAATTCAGGCGAGCTTATTGCTCTGCTGGGGCCATCGGGATCGGGCAAGACCACCCTGCTGCGCCTTATCGCCGGACTTGAAACACCCACCGAGGGCAAGGTTTTCTTTGGAGATGAGGACGCCTCGCTGAAGTCGGTGCAGGAGCGTAATGTCGGTTTCGTCTTCCAGCACTACGCGCTGTTTCGCCATATGACAGTTATCGACAATGTCGGATTCGGACTCAAGGTCCGCCCCAATTCCAGCCGCCCCAGCAAGGACGAAATTCGTCGGCGTTCGGCAGAACTCCTGGACTTCGTCCAGCTTTCCGGTCTTGAGAAGCGGTATCCAGCGCAGCTCTCGGGTGGTCAGCGCCAACGCGTCGCGCTCGCGCGTGCCATGGCTATCGAGCCCCGCGTGCTCCTGCTGGATGAGCCTTTTGGCGCGCTCGATGCCAAAGTGCGCAAAGAATTGCGGCGCTGGCTTCGCGAAATCCACGATAAAACCAAGCACACCACTGTTTTCGTGACGCACGATCAGGATGAAGCACTGGAACTGGCCGACCGCGTGGTAGTCATGAGTCAAGGCAGGATTGAGCAGATCGGCAGCCCCGATGAGGTCTATGACCGGCCGAACTCGCCGTTTGTTTATAGCTTTATCGGCGAATCAAGCGCACTGGATGTCAATGTCGACAAAAGTGAATTGTGGCTCGGTGACCAGGCCCTCGGCATGAGGAGCGACCTGCCTGATGGAGAAGCGCAGCTTTATTTCAGGCCGCATGATGTCGAGCTCGTCGACGATTCCGGCGCGCGTATTGCAGGAAAGATCATCGCCAGCCGCCGTGTTGGTGCCACTCGGCGAGTGGAACTTGAAATCAATGGTGCGAAAGGCCGGGTGGAGATTGAAATCCCTGCTGATCATCCAGCCAGGGAAACCAGCCTGATCGCTTTTCGGCCCAAACATTGGCGCGTGTTTCCGAAAAACTAGCAAGACTGCGTGATAGAGAAGCCGGGGATCGAGGGTGCCAGGGTCTCTCCGCGCCATCATGAGGCTCGCACTTCTCGCGCTATTCAGCTACGAGCGCCGCTGCCGCGGCTTTTCTCCTGTGCGGAAACGCTGAAATTACGCACAAAGACCAATAGAAATCTGACTCATTTTCATCAAAACTGATCGCTAACGCTAAAAGTGGTGATAGCTTAATTGCCATGACCTGATTAGACCGTAAACTGAACGTTGGGTGATCGGTCCCTGACCGCCCAAGTGCTGCAATCCCGAAGAATCGTTCTTCCAAACTGAAATGAAACCAATGCCCGTATTGAGCTTTTTTCAAGCGTTCGCATCACAGAAGAAGACTGTTGGACAGAGCTTTGCTGTTCAGCCAAACCCCATACGGGCTCACTATAAATCTATCGACGATCTAAGGGACCTCGGGACGAGGGTGGCGAGGGGCGAAGATGTCCGCTTGCCGGATTATGAACCGATCGTCTTCGAGCAGCGGACCGTAGAGAATGCACGGCTGATCCTGCACTCCTACCGCTCATCCGATGCGGCAGCACGCAATGGAGAAACCATTACGCCGGCGGCCCAGTGGCTCCTCGATAATTATTATCTGGTCGATCAGAACATACAGCAGGTAGAGCGTGATCTGCCGAAGAAATTCTTCCGGCAGTTGCCTTCGCTTGTAAGCCAACCCAGCATCCCGCGGGTCATGGCACTTGCCTGGCTTTACGTCGCCCACACAGACAGCCAGTTTTCCCTCAACAGCCTGAGCGCAATCGTTGAAGGTTTCCAGGCGGTCGAACCGCTGCATATCGGTGAGCTATGGGCGCTTCCATCTGCCGTTCGCTTTATCCTTATCGAGAACGCCCGGCGTTTGTCGTTACGCGTCGAGCGGGCGCGCAGGATGCGTGCATTCGCCAATAGCGTCGCAGACGAAATCACGCTGAACGCCGACAAGGATAATCTACCCCAGCTCCTCGCCCAGTATACGACGGCCGCCAAAGACAGCACTTTCGCAACGCATTTGCTCTATCGCCTGCGTGGCGGCACGGCTCACTCGGGCGCTGCAGTTGCATGGCTGGAGGAAGAACTCGAAAAGAATGGCAGCGACTCCGAGGACGCTATCATTCAGGAACACACGCGCCAATCGACCGGCGGCGTGAGCATGGGCAACCTTATCCGCAGCCTGAAATCGATCGATGACGTCGACTGGATCACTTGGTTCGAGACAGTAAGCGGCGTCGACGCGGTGCTACGCGAAAACTCGAACTTCGATGCGCTCGACTTCCATTCTCGCAATGCATACCGCGTGAGCATCGAAAAAATTGCACGCCGGTCCGGTAAGAGCGAACACGATATTACACAGGCCGCGTTGGAGCTCGCCCGCAAGAGCGCCGAGGAGACTGGCGGCGAAGGCGGCGTGACAGAGCAGCGCAGACGCGATGTCGGCTACTATCTGGCTGGCGAAGGCCGTCCCGAACTCGAGGATGCGTGCGGGTATACGCCAACGCCTCTGCTACGTTGGGTGCGTTTTTACCGGAAATTGGGACTGGCAGGGCTTTGGGCTCCTGCATCATTCTTCTCAATCGCTATTTTGGTGTTGATCCATTTTGTTCTGGATCGTGCCGGACTGTCCGACGGTATGAACCTTCTTTTTACCCTGCTGGCGGTGTTTCCAACGATGGAAACAGCGAACGGGTTCGTCAACTGGATCATACCGATGTTCATGCCACCGACGCGGCTGATCGGGTTTGAATACAAGAACGGCCTGCCTCCGGAAGCGAAGACGCTTGTCGCAGTGCCAACTCTCATCACCTCGCGCGATTCCGTTGATGAGCACATCCGCAATCTCGAAGTGCATTATCTGACCAACCCGCGCGGCGAGGTTTATTTTGCTCTTCTGACGGACTGGGCCGACAGCAAGTTCGAACAGACCGACGACGACCTCGACGTTTTCGATTATGCGCGGGAAAAGATCACGGCGCTCAATGAACATTACACCCAGAACAATCCCCGCTTTTTCCTTCTGCATCGCAAGCGCCTGTTCAACGCCCAAGAAAACCGCTGGATGGGCTGGGAGCGCAAGCGCGGCAAGCTGCACGAGCTTAATTTGCTGCTGCGCGGCGACAAGGATACGACCTATTTTCCCTCGAACGAGGAAATACCGGCCGACATCAAATTCGTCATGACGCTGGACTCCGACACGCGTCTGACCCCAGACTCCGTGAACCGTCTCGCGGGCAAGCTCATCCACCCGCTCAATCGGCCCATCTATAGCGCGAAAGCGGGACGCGTCGTCAGTGGCTACGCCATCTTGCAGCCGCGTGTTACCCCCTCGCTGACCACGGGCGACGACGCCTCGTTCCTGCAGCGCGTCTTTTCGGTCAACCGCGGCATCGACCCCTATGTCTTTGCAGTTTCCGATGTTTATCAGGACGTGCTGGGGGAAGGCACATTCACCGGCAAGGGCCTTTATGACATCGACTTCTTCGAGGCCGCCCTTGATGGCAAGATCGGGGAGAACACTGTCCTCAGCCACGACCTGCTCGAAGGGGGTTATGCGCGCAGTGCGCTTGTCAGCGATGTCGAAGTGGTCGAGGATTACCCCACCGGCTACAACGTCGATATTTCCCGCCATCATCGCTGGACGCGCGGCGACTGGCAGCTCCTGCCTTATCTTTTCAGCACACGACCGGGCGTCACCGCCGTCACGCGCTGGAAGATGGTCGACAATCTTCGCCGATCGCTGACACCGATATTCTGGATTCTTGCCTCGATTGCCGGCTGGACATTGCTTCCTCCCGGACTGGCGACGCTGTGGCAATGTTTCATGATCTTCAGCATGTTCATCGTGCCTACGATGATCCTGTTTACAAATCTTGTCCCGACAGACATGAACCTGTCTCTCAAGGGCCACTTCCAGGCAATTCTGACGGATATATTTGCCGGTGCCGCAGACATTGCCCTGCGCATCACCTTCATCGCCAATATGGCGTGCCTGATGACGGACGCGATCGTTCGCACGCTCTATCGTCTCTTCATTTCACGCAAGCACCTTCTCGAATGGCGCGCCGCGGCACAGGCGAAAACCAGTTCTCCCGATACACTGAGTTATTATCTGCAGTTGATGTGGCCGGCCTTGATCGTCGCTCTGATCGCCATCGGTTTACCACTGGCGATCCAAAGTCCCGCCTGGTACCTGGCCGTGCCATTCGCCTTCATCTGGTTCTTGTCGCCAATGATCGCATGGCTGGTAAGCCGTTCTGCCAAACCGCTGGACGACCTCAACGTTCGCTCGTCTGACAAGGGTGAACTGCGGCGTTTCGCCCGCCGCACCTGGCATTATTACGATACGTTCGTCACAAAAGAGCAAAACTTCATCCCACCCGACAATTTTCAGGAAGATCCGCATCCGGTCATCGCGACGCGCACTTCTCCTACCAATATCGGAATGTATCTGCTTTCGACGGTCGCGGCGCGCGACTTCGGATGGATAAGCTTCAATGAGACCCTGACGCGTATCGACCAGACCCTTGAAACGCTTGAGAAGATGGAGAAGTATCGGGGCCACCTCTATAACTGGTACGAAACGACCACGCTCAGTCCCCTTCTTCCACTTTACGTTTCCGCGGTGGATAGCGGAAATCTGGCGGGGCATCTTGTAGCCTTGTCTTCAGCGTTGGAGAAATGGGCAGAAGCGCCGTCGGTCTATCTGCAGAGCGATCTCGACGGCATTCTGGATGTCGGCGATATCCTGGAAGAAGCGATCAGCGACATCCCCGATGATCGCCGCGTTCTACGCCCCCTGCGCCGCCGCCTGGAGGAGCGGGTGTCCAATTTCCGCCGGGCAATCACCACTATCAAGGAGGAGCCGGAAACGGCGTCGCTTCGAACCATCAACCTCGCCTTGTTTGCGGGCGATATCCAGCGTCTGACTGAAGAATTGCACAGCGAGCTTGAAACCTTCATCAGCGCCACGGCCAACGAATGGGCGCTTCTGCTCGTCAAGACCTGCCAAGGTCACACAGACGATGCCATTGGCAGCCACGAGAGCACGGACGTCTTGCGTGAGCGATTGGGAACACTCGCGACACGGGCGCGGCAGCTAGCTTTCGACACTGACTTTACGTTCCTGGAACGCAAGGAGCGGCGTCTGTTGTCGATCGGATTCCGCGTGGAAACCAACGAACTGGACGCCAGCTGCTACGATCTTCTTGCGTCAGAAGCGCGTCTGGCCAGCCTGTTCGCCATTGCGAAAGGAGATATTCCGGTCGATCATTGGTTCAAGCTCGGGCGCCTGCTTGTGCCTGTGGGCTGGCGCGGTGCGCTCGTTTCCTGGTCGGGTTCGATGTTCGAATATCTCATGCCGCCTCTGGTCATGATTGAACCACTGGGCAGCATGCTGGATCAAACCAATAAATTGATCGTGCAGCGCCAGATCGAATATGGCGAGTCCAAAGGCTTGCCATGGGGCATTTCTGAAGCGGCCTACAACGCCCGCGACCCGGAAATGAACTATCAATACACGAACTTCGGCGTTCCAACCCTCGGTCTCAAGCGCGGCCTCTCCAAAAACTACGTTGTAGCTCCCTATGCAAGCATCATGGCGAGCCAGTACCAGCCGGCGGCAGCCGTCAAGAATTTGCAGCGCCTGCGTTCAATGGGCGCGCTTGGCCAATATGGCTTCTATGATGCCGTTGATTTCACCAAATCGCGTGTGCGCGAAGACGAGGAATATGCGGTGGTTCGCAACTACATGGCCCACCACCACGGCATGTCGATCGTCGCTGTCAACAATGTGGTGTTCGAGGGCCGGATGCGCGACAGGTTCCATGCGGATCCAGTGATTGAAGCCGCCGAGCTCCTGCTGCAGGAAAAGGCGCCGCGCGAAATCCCGGTATTGCAAGCCAAGGCCGAGAACCCGATGCGGAAAGCCGTCGAAAGCTCCGAAGAAACGGCGTCTATTCGCTTCATTCAGAATCCATTGAGCGCACCCAACGCAACGCAGATCATGTCGAATGGACATTACTCGGTGATGGTCACGGCCAATGGCGGTGGCTACAGCCGCTGGAATGGCCTCGCCATTACGCGCTTCCAACCGGACCCGCTCGAGAGCGGCTATGGAACGTTCCTGTTCCTCCGGGACCTCGAGAATGGGGAGTGGTGGTCAGCAACTGGCGACCCGGTAAGGGTTTCGGGCGAAAAAAGCATGACCATCTTTGCCGATTACAAGGCAGAATTCGTCAAGGAGAACGGAACAATCCACTCAACAGTGGAAACCATAGTCGCTTCCGATTCCGATGGTGAGGGTCGTCGTATCATCATCACCAATACCGGCAGCAAGGACCGCATCATCGAGGTTACGTCCTATGCCGAACTCGTCCTGACGAATGAGGACACCGACACCGCTCATCCGGCTTTTGCCAAGATGTTCGTGGAAACGGAAATCGATCAGCGGGGTGATGCAATATACGCCACTCGCCGCAAGCGCGGCAGTGACGACCCCGATATACATCTGGCGCATGTCGTGAGCGACAGCTCGGGCACAATGCGGGAAATCCAGGCCGAGACCGACCGCCGCAACTTTATCGGCCGGGGCCGGTCGTTGCGCGATCCGGTGGCTTTCGACGATGGTGCCACATTGAGCGGAAGTCATGGCTTCGTTCTCGACCCCATCGCCGCACTGCGTTGCCGCGTGCGCGTTCCCGCGCACAAGAAGGTTACGCTGGTTTTCTGGACGCTGGTGCGTCCAAACCGGCAGGAGCTTGAAGACGTCGTCGCCCGCTTCCGTCATCCCGATTGTTTCGCCCGGGAATTTTCATTGTCTTGGACGAGTTCGCAGGTCCGCCTCCACCACATTGGCATCAACCCTGATGAGGCGGCCGAATTCCAGCGCGTTGCCACCAGCCTGATTTATCCGGATAAGGCGCTGCGAATGCCATCGGAGAGCATTGCAAGCGGACTTGGCAGCCAGTCCGAGCTTTGGCCCATGTCGATCTCAGGAGATTTTCCAATTCTGGCTCTGCGCATCGACGATGAAGCGGACATGGAAACTTTGAAGAATCTGCTGAAGGCGCATGAATATTGGCGTGCCAAGGGCCTTGTCGTCGATGTCGTAGTCATCAATGAACGTTCCTTCTCATATGCGCAGGATTTCCAGCGCGGACTGGAAGCGATCTGCGAAAACAGCCGTGCCCGCGGCGCCCAACTTGGACCGCGTGTCCACATCTTCACTGTCAGAAAGGACCAGACGAGCGATGCCAGCTATAATACGCTGCTGGCTTCCGCCCGTATCGTGATGCATGCGCAGAACGGGTCGCTCTCCGAACAGCTGAAACGTATGGCAGGCCTGACTGCGGACCTCGTTCCTGTCACCGAGACGCGGGGGAAAACCCTCATAGCCGGTGACATTGGAAACGATGACCTGCGTGGAGCCGCTCCCGCCCCAACACAGCTCATGAGCAAGCGCCGCCCGAAAATATCCGGCGACGACCTCGCGTTCTGGAATGGCTTCGGTGGCTTTGACATGAAGAGCGGCGAATACGTTGTCCGGCTTGGCGGTATGGTCAGTACACCTCAACCCTGGATCAACGTTATTTCGAATTCGGGATTCGGCTTCCATGTCTCGGCTGAAGGCGCCGGCTTCACCTGGTCCGGCAACAGCCGCGACTACCAGCTGACACAATGGTCGAACGACCCTGTCATCAACCGCTCTGGTGAAGCGATCTACGTCGTAGACCTGGACAAGAACACCGCATTCTCTCCTACCGCATCGGTCTTGCGCGACCCCACTGCCCAATACGAAACGAGACATGGTCAAGGCTACTCCATCTTCGCAGCGCGGCATGGCAATATAGGACTTGAGCTGACGCACACTATAGACCCTCAGCAGCCTGTGCGGGTTTCGCGCCTAAAGGTCACCAATAGCGGTGGTACGGCCAAGCAATTGCGGGTCTACGGTTTTGTCGAATGGATGCTGGGCAATGCCCGCGCAAAAACGTCGCCCTTCATCGTCCCGTCCTGCGATGCGGAAACGGGGGTGCTGTTTGCCCGCAATCCATACGGTATAGATCGCCGTGAACGCGTGGCTTTCTTTGCCGCCAATACCAAGCCACAGTCCTATACTGCCGATAGGGCAGAGTTCTTCGGCAGTCTCGGGTCGGTTGACCGCCCTGACGCGGTGCTGCAGGCAAGGACGTTATCGAACCTCGTGGAGGCTGGTGGTGATCCCTGTGCCGCACTCGCAGTCGATATAAGCATCGCAGCCGGCGAAACGCAGGAACTCATCTTTTACATGGGCGACGCGGGCAGCCAAGACGAAGCGCGACGTATTCTTGCAGACCACAGCAAACGGCCGTTCGACGAAACGCTTCTGGCCTCCAAATCGGTCTGGGCGAACTTCCTTGACGGATTGCAGATCGACACTCCGGACGATGCGTTCAATGTCATGGTCAATAGATGGCTTCCTTACCAGAGCCTTGCCTGCCGCATCTGGGCTCGATCGGCATTCTACCAGGCGAGTGGCGCATTTGGCTTCCGCGATCAGTTGCAGGATACGCTGTCCATGCTGATCCTCGACCCGTCTCTTGCACGCAAACAAATCCTGAATGTTTCGGCCCGGCAGTTCAAGGAAGGGGATGTCCAGCATTGGTGGCTCCCGACAACGGGGGCCGGCGTCAGAACGAAGATTTCCGACGATGTAGTCTGGCTTGGCTATGCCATCGCTCACTACACCTCAGTCACTGGCGACATGAGCATACTTGACGAGAAGATTCCCTTTATCGAAGGGCGGGCACTCGAAAACGGTGAACATGACGCCTTTTACCAGCCTTCGATCTCCGGCGAGGAGGTCAGCGTATACGAGCATGCCGCGCGGGCGCTGGACCTTGCAATTGCCCGCACCGGTCCGCACGGCCTTCCACTCATGCTCACTGGCGACTGGAACGACGGCATGAACCGGGTGGGCGAAGACGGCAAGGGTGAAAGCATCTGGCTTGGCTGGTTTCTCATCAGTACACTGCGCGATGTCTTGCCGATCGCGAGGCATTTCAAGGACAAGGAGCGCATAGAACGTTGGGAACAGCATATCGAGAGCCTGAAAATCGCTCTCGAGAAGGATGGTTGGGATGGTGAATGGTACCGCCGCGGCTATTTCGACGACGGGGCTCCGCTCGGATCGAAGAAGAGCGACGAGTGCAAGATCGACTCCATCGCTCAGTCCTGGAGTGTCATCTCCGGCTATGGCGATCCTGACAGGGCCAAGCAGGCAATGCGGTCTGTCGCAACGCATCTCGTCGATGAAGAAGTTGATATCATCAAACTGTTCACGCCTCCATTCAACAAGACGCGGCACGATCCGGGCTATATCAAGAGCTATCCGGTCGGCGTGCGCGAAAACGGCGGGCAATATACGCATGCTGCAACTTGGGCAGTCCTCGCCATGGCCAAATTGGGCGATGCCGACGAGGCGTACCGATGGTTCAAGAAGCTCAACCCGGTCAACCATTCGCTGTCGTCCGAACAAGCCGAGTCTTACCGCGTCGAACCTTACGTCGTGGCTGCCGATGTTTACTCGGTCGACCCCATGCGTGGACGCGGTGGGTGGACTTGGTATACCGGCTCGGCGGGTTGGCTCTACCGGGTTGCGACGGAAGGGATTCTAGGTATCAGCCGCCGCAATGACCGATTGTTCGTCGATCCGGCATTCCCGTCGGAATGGGCCAGTTTCAGCTTCGTGTTGCGGAATGGCGATGCCCGCTACAATGTGGAAGTCAGGCCATCGACAAAGGAGGACCGCAGGGTCACCGTCAATGGCAAGAAACTTGCCAAACTGGAAGGCGGCATTCCATTGGAGGCAACCGGCGAGCACAAGGTTATCGTGGAAATCCCTGTCAGAGTTCCTGTCATCGCATAAAGGACTCCCGCCGCTTGTATTTTTCGGCAAGCGGCGGTCTAACCCTCTTTGCCAGAAAGATTGATCACCAGCATTCCAGTTGAGAATCTTTGCAACTGACGCCAATCTGGCGCATAATCCGCAGCATGAGACAAGCAATGAATCAGAAGCCGGATTATGAAAAGGAATTGCGCAAGGCGGGTGTGCGCATCACCCGTCCGCGACGTATCATCATAGATATCCTCACTTCGACTGAAGACCACCCTGATGCGATGAAGATTTTTCATCGTGCTATCGAGATCGATGACAGCATTTCTCTTTCGACGGTCTATCGAACCATGAACCTGCTCGAGGAAATGGGTGCGATTCATCGACATGCCTTTAACGGCGGGCCATCCAGGTTCGAACAGGCGCGCGGCGAGCATCACGATCACCTGATAGATATCGATACGGGTGCCGTGATTGAGTTTCAGTCAGGCAAGATCGAGAAGTTGCAGGAGGAGATCGCGCGGTCTCTGGGCTATGATATCGTTCACCACCGGCTGGAACTCTATGGCCGGAAGACCGACCGATCCTCTTGAAGGGCCGCTAGGGTCGGCCTTCAGCGAGTCAGGACGACATATTCAGGCGGCGGTAGACGCCGGCTGCGACGTTAGCAGCTCGTAAATCAGGCTTGCGTCGTGGGCGGTACGAAGTTTCGCAATACGGTCGGGATCGCGCAGCATGCGCGCAATGCGTGACAATGCCTTCAAATGGTCCGCCCCGGCATTTTCCGGCGCCAAAAGCAGGAATACGATATCAACAGGCTGGTCATCCAATGATTCGAAATCAATTGGCGTTTCGAGCTGAGCAAAAACGCCGGCTATCCGCTTCACGCTGTTGATTTTGCCATGCGGGATTGCAATGCCGTTGCCAACACCGGTGGACCCGAGACGCTCACGCTGCAAAATCGTATCGAATACCGCCCGCTCGCTTAATCCGGTGAGGGCGGCAGCCTTTTCCGACATGATCTGCAAAAGCTGCTTCTTGGAATTGACTTTCAACGCGGGCAGGACAGCGTCGGGCTGAATGAGATCACCCAGATCCATTATCTCTCTTCCTTCCAGTTCCGTCCGCGCGCTTTCCCTTGCGCGGACGGGGGTTCGATTTCGCTATGAATCCGCGTCGTTACGTCCGAGCGACGTTTTCACCCGCCACTGTCGATGGATCGATCCAGCCAATATTTCCATCGGCGCGGCGATATACGATATTTACCTGCGTACTGCCAGCGTTTCGAAAAACAACCACCGGGCTATCTTTCAAGTCAAGCTCCACGACCGCTGAAGCAACGCTCATGCTTCTGAGCGCCATCGACGTTTCGGCAACTATGGTCGGCGCATAGTCCTCCGGCATATCCTCCTCATCATCCGGTACGGGTGCCATGACCGTGTAGGAAATATCGTCGAACACACCGTTTGAGCCTGGTGCCTGGTGCGATTTGAGACGCCTCTTATAGCGGCGGAGCCTTTTGTCAACGCGTTCGCCCGCGGCATCAAATGCCAGTACGGGGTCCTGGGCCTCGCCCGCCGCCTGAAGCACGGTACCGGTGTCGAGCCGGATGAGACAGTCGGCAATAAATCGCGAGCCCTGCTTTTCCACCGTGACGTGGCCGGTATATCCACCATCGAAATATTTGGAGACCATCTCGCCTATCCGCTCTTCAATTCGGATGCGGAAAGCGTCCCCAATGTCCATATGTTTCCCAGATACACGCAGACTCATGATACCTCACCTTCATTGTGATCTTCATCGCCCCAACAACCTACACTGTTGTTGAGAGGCGAGCAAAGACATCCCACACAACCAGTGCGGGCGTTTCATCACATTTCACTTGCTGATTCTTCATCTAAAAGGTGCGCTTTCACTTTCAATTGTAGCAAATTACCGGCGCCTGCCTCCCATCCGGACTTCTTTGGTCCGGTTCGTTTACCCACTCACAGAGATTCTACACCCGCTCGGCGGATGAATCCAGACTTTCCATCGCCCGCGCACACAGATAGCTGAGCTTTCTTTTCGCGTCTGCGTTGCACGGACGAAGCGATGTTCATCCCCTCCCGGTATTTAGCAACGGTCCGGCGAGCAATATCGACTCCTTGCTCCTTCAACAAATCTACGATCGTATCATCCGACAGCACGCCCTCTGGCGTCTCCAAGTCGATAAGACGCTTGATCTGGTGGCGCACAGATTGCGATGAGTGCTGGTCGCCACCTTCAGTTGCCGCGATTGCAGCGTTGAAAAAGTAACGCAGTTCGAACACGCCGCGCCGGGTCAGCATATATTTGTTGGCCGTTACCCGGCTGACCGTGGACTCGTGCATGCCTATGGCATCCGCGACATTTCGCAGGTTGAGCGGCCTGAGGTGGGCAACACCATGGCGAAGAAATTGTTCCTGCTGTCGAACGATTTCGCTTGCCACTTTGAGGATCGTTTGTGCTCGTTGATCAAGGCTACGGGTAAGCCAGCTGGCGTTTTGCAGGCACTCGCTCAAAAATGTTTTCTCGGCCGATGTAGTCTTCGATTTTGCGACCGTGGCGTAATAGCTGTTGTTTACCAACACACGCGGCAAGGCATCGGGGTTGAGCTCTATCCGCCACGTGCCGTCCGGCGCCAGATCCACTTGCACGTCCGGTACGATACTGTCTGCGACCCCCGAGGAAAAAGCGGTGCCCGGCTTGGGGTCAAGACGCTGAATGTCCTGTAACATAGCCAAAATCTCGGCGTCCCCCACCCGGCAAAGCTTCTTCAAGCTTTGGAAATCGCGTTTTGCCAGAAGCTCAAGATTCTGCAGAAGCGTTCTCATTGCCGGGCTCAAGCGATTTCTTGCCTGAAGCTGCAGAGACAGGCACTCTGCGAGATTGCGCGCGAAAATCCCGGCAGGCTCGAAGGTCTGCAGGACTTTGATCAGGCTTTCGATGTGTTGAACAGAGACCCCGAGCCTGTCCGCAAGCTCTTCGATATCCGCGCGCAGGTAGCCCATTTCGTCGAGGTGGTCGGCGAGTTCAGCGGCGACCAGGCGGTCTCCCGCTGAAGCGAAGGCAAAGATGCTCTGCTCGGCAACATGACCGCGGAGGGTCAGGGGAGCGGCGGTCACCTGCTCAAGGTCGAAACCCTCACCCCCGGTTGAGATATAACCGTCGCCGGATGAGGATTTCCATGTCGAAGCCAGGTCACCGGCGATGAGATCGTGTGTTCCAGGATCATCCGGAAAGATATTCTCCAGCGAGCTGTCGAACGTGTCGGACATGGAGCCGGCACTTGTCGACTCTCCGCTTACCAGCCAGTGATCGGTCCCCCCATCCAAGGGTTGGTCTTCCCCCGGCTCATCGTCGCTGGCTCGGCCAAACTCATGTTCATCGCCCAAGCTCCTGTCGCTTTGAAAATCGCGCTTGTCAGACGTGTAAAAATCGCTGTTAGTTGTCTCATCGCGTTCCAGCAGGGGGTTTTTTTCGATCTCCTGCTCGATAAACTGGTCGAGTTCGACATGCGTCAACTGCAGCAGTCGAATGGACTGCATGAGCAGGGGCGTCATCACCAATGCCTGGGTTTGCCTGAGATCCAGCTTTGCCGACAGAGCCATGGTGAACGCCGATACTCCCATACGAATTCTTGCTGTCGTACAGAACTGGCCCAATCCTTGCTTGTCAATCGCAAGGGCATGAAAAAGGCCTTGCTGCGGCAATTTTCAATCTAAAGACGTAGAGAAAACGACAATTCTTGTAGAAATCTCAGGTTGAATCGCAAAATCAGAGCTTGAACTGATCTCCGAGGTAAAGCCGTCGTACGTCCTCATTGGCAATGATGTCATTTGGAGGTCCATGCGTGAGTACCTGCCCGGCATGTATAATATAGGCCCTGTTGATCAGCTTCAGCGTCTCGCGCACATTATGGTCCGTAATCAGAACGCCGATACCGCGGTCGGTCAGGTGGCGCACCAATTGTTGAATGTCTGCTACAGCAATCGGATCCACACCTGCAAATGGTTCGTCCAGAAGCATGAAATTGGGACTCGATGCCAAGGCGCGTGCGATTTCCAGCCGCCGACGCTCCCCGCCTGATAACGATAGCGCGGGGGCCTTGCGCAGGTGAGCGATGTGGAACTCTTCGAGAAGCGCGTCCAGTTCTTGAGCGCGCTTACTACGATCCTTTTCTACGACCTCAAGGACCGCCTTGATGTTATTTTCCACTGACAGCCCGCGAAAAATCGACGCTTCTTGCGGCAAATACCCTATACCGAGCCTCGAACGGCGGTACATTGGCATGGTCGTTACATCGAAGCCGTCAATTTCTATCGTGCCTTTGTCGACCGGGACGAGGCCAGTGACCATATAAAAACATGTGGTCTTGCCCGCACCATTCGGACCCAGAATACCAACAGCTTCGCCGGCGCGAACTCCAAACGTGACGCCGTTGACGACCTGGCGGCCATTGTAGCTCTTGGTGATGCCACGTGCGATAAGCGTACCTTTTTTCTCATCAGCAGCCTTTGGGTCAGCAGGACGCATTTCCTGAGAAACAGTCGAGTCAAGCCGCGCGGAAAGCTTGCTGGAAGAGGGACGCGAAAACAATGACACTACGGTCTCAGTTCTTCGGAGCGTTTTTGGGGGCTACGATGATAGAAACGCGCCCTGTCTGTCCACTCTTGCAGCTCTCGAGCTGGGCTTGACCTGTTTTTAACTGCGCAGTCAGCTTGCAGCCGACCGCAACATTGTCTCCTTGCGAAAGAACAACCTTGCTGCCGGTCAGAACCAGTACTTCCGTTTTCATATCGAAAGTGCCGTGATCGCCAGTGGCGACCTGATCCTGGGATTTGACGTAAACCTTGTCATTGACCTCGATGTGGTCGATATCCTGAGAGCTGGCACCAGTTATTCCGGCGGGTTTCGGGGCGTCGGTTGTCGTCCCACCTGCGTCTTTCTTGGGTTTGATGTAGTAGACTATCATCGAACCGGCTTTCAGAAGCGTCGCGCCCTGGACAACCGTCACATTCCCGGTGAAGGTAGCCGTTCCATCGTTGTCACGGACATCCACCTTGTCCGAGTCGATCTGGATCGGCTGGTCGCCAGACAACTTGATACCGGTCGTGGCCGTAGCAGCTTCCTGAGCGAAGGCGGGAGCAGTCAAGGGCGTCGCCAATAGCCCAAACGCAATGGTCGATATGCTGATCAGTTTTGCCCCGCGCGACATCGTCTTCTCTCCTAAATCCGGGATATTCCCTCGAAACCAGCAATGATCCCCGGATGCTACTCCGGCGATTGCATTTCCTTCTCACCTTCTTGCAGCTTTGCAGGCTGAATGACAAGCCTCACACGCTTCTCGAAGGTTATAACCTTCCCGCTTTCGGTAATTCGCATACTGTCAGCGGCAATACTCGACCTGCCATTTTTGATGCTGACCGGATCATCGGTCGACATCGCGTTACCAGCCATATCAATAGTAGCGGACTGCAGCAAAGCCGTAATGCCGTCGGATGTTGTCAGGGTTATGGCGCTATCGAGCTTCAATTGCTGATTGGCGTTGTCGTACACACCCGATTTTGTCGTGACCTCGGCGCGCAATTCCTTGCCGAGCGGGATCTTGGCATTGATTCCTTCAAGCGAGATAACATTGTTATTGCCGACCTCCTGAAGGGCTCTGACGGCACTCACCTTGTATGGAAGATTGTCTTTGGTGAATCCATCAAGATTCGGATTGGTCATGACGCGCATGCCGTTTTCGATTCCGACATTGTCGAGCGAGATATTGCTCGGTACACTTGACGTCGAAAAGAAGGTGAACCAGGAAAAGACGGCAGCGCCGGCGAGAGCCGCTGCAGGTAGCGCGAACTTGAGAAAGCGCACGCGGCGCGAATGGCGCTCCGCAGCTCGGAACACCATGGAATCTTTGACAGAGCCAGCAAACTGCCGCGCGACCTCTGCATGATGGTCTGCAACGGCGGTGGCGTCGCGCCCCGCATGCATGTCGTCTGGTTCGATGGACATAGGTCTAGCTGTGTTTACCGATTGCAATATAATGGCTATCTGACGCCAGTATGGTTATTTTTCGATGAAATGGACATGCACCATTTTGCACAAGTTGCACTCGGTGCAACAAGTATGCCGTCGGTTGACCAGATACAAGGTCCAAACTTCGGATCGAGCCAGACAACCAGTATGGACTCCGATGGGATCATGCCGCAGAAGAGACGTGAACTGAACTGCAAAAATGAACGGACGGAACGATGGCAAATACTGCTGACGCAATTATCGACAGACGACGGCTCCGCAGAAAATTGACTTTCTGGCGGGTATTGGCCTTCGCAATCCTCGCAGTTGCAATGTTCGGCCTTTATTTCTTCAACACCGGCTCGGACGGCTTATCGAGCAAGTCCGCGCCGCATATTGCCAAGGTACGCGTGGAAGGCACAATCTTCGAAAATGATGAACTGCTAAAACGCTTGAAGGACGTGGAGGATTCCGATGCAGTCAAAGGTGTGATCCTTTCGGTCGATTCACCCGGCGGGACGACGGCAGGCGGAGAAGCGATCTATGAGGCTGTGCGCAAACTTGCAATGAAGAAACCTGTCGTTTCCCAAGTCGGAACCCTGGCTGCTTCGGCCGGATACATGATTGCAAGTGCAAGCGATCACATCGTTGCCCGCCAGTCATCCATCATTGGCTCTATTGGCGTTCTCTTTCAGTATCCGGACATTTCTCAGCTGCTTGGCAAACTCGGCGTAAAGGTCGAAACCATAAAATCCAGTCCGCTCAAGGCAGAACCAAATTTCTTCAATCCCGCCAGCGAAGAAGCCAAGGCCATGATCCACCGGATGATCATCGATTCATACGACTGGTTTGTCGGCCTTGTTCAGGAGCGGCGTAAGTTCACGCATGAACAGGCGCTGGCACTGGCAGACGGATCAGTCTTCACCGGCCGGCAGGCAGTCGCCAACAAGCTCATCGATGAACTTGGCGGCGAAGAAAAAGCCCTCGGCTGGCTCAAGACCAAGGGAGTCGATGACAAGCTTCCCGTCCTTGAATGGAAACCCGTCGAAAAATCGTCACTTGGGATGTTTTTCTCCCATTCTGCCGTGAAAATGCTGGCGAAGTATCTCGGCATCCCTGAAGAGAGTGCGGGAATTCTGCGCGAATTGACAGGTGATCGGATGTTCCTTGACGGACTCGTTTCTGTTTGGCACGTTGACGGCAAGCCCGTTGGGGCGCAATAAGCCTATTAAACTCACAAGATCAGTGACATAGTCTCCACGTTGGTGCCTTTAGACCCTTGTCCTCCTGATCTTGAACCGGAAGGGATTTCGCTGTGATCAAATCAGAGCTCGTGCAGATCATTGCTAACCGCAACCCGCATTTGTTTCAGCGTGATGTGGAAAACATCGTCGGCGCCATCTTTGACGAGATTACCGATGCGCTGGCCGAAGGCAATCGGGTGGAACTCCGTGGCTTCGGAGCATTCTCCGTCAAGAACCGCCCTGCTCGCAACGGCCGCAACCCACGCACCGGTGAAAGCGTGGATGTCGAAGAGAAATGGGTACCGTTCTTCAAGACGGGCAAGGAACTTCGCGACAGGCTGAACGCCAACGGCTAGTGCCATCGAACAGCGTGTGGAGCGCAGCCGGAGAATATCATGATCAGTCGTATCGTCATTGTCCTCATTCTTGTTCCCCTCGCTGTGATCCTGATCGCCTTGTCAGTAGCGAACCGCCAGGCCATATCGTTCACCATCGATCCGTTCAATCCAGGAAACCCCGATCTTTCGTATTCTGCGCCGCTGTTTGTCTGGCTATTTGCCGCTCTGATACTCGGTTTGATGCTCGGAAGCTTCGCGACCTGGTACAATCAGGGCAAACATCGCAAACTCGCTCGCCAACGCAAACTTGAAGCGGAATTGCTGCGCAAGGAAGCCAGAAAGTCTTCGGCCGAATCGACGTCTACGCCGAATCTGCCGTCACTGCATTGAAGCAATTCAAGGAAATGAAATGAAATTGATCTCCCCGGCTGAGGTCGACGGGCTCTTGAACTGGCCGGACATGATCGAGGCAATCAACAATGCCTTCCGTCAAGGCGTAGTTCAGCCTGTGCGTCATCACCATACGGTCAACCGTCCCGACGGAGCGCCCTCAACGCTGCTGTTGATGCCTGCCTGGTCTGACTTCGACGCTCTCGGCGATTCTTCCAAGGGTTACATGGGCGTCAAGATCGTAACCGTTTCTCCGGATAATGGCGCAGTCGCGAAGCCTGCTGTCATGGGAGTTTACCTTCTCATGGACGGCAAAACCGGAGAGCCAAAAGCGCTGATTGACGGGCAAAGGCTCACTTTGTGGCGCACCGCCGGTGCATCTGCCCTCGCCGCACGGTATCTGGCGCGGGAGGATGCATCAAGGCTTGTCGTACTTGGCGCAGGCGCGCTTTCGGGTTTTCTCGCACGCGCGCACAGTGCTGTCCGTCCCATCACGCAAATCTCGGTCTGGAACCGCAATTTCGCAGGTGCGGAAAAGATCGTTCGCGAACTCGTTGCAGACGGCTTCAACGCCAGAGCGGTAAAAGACAAGGATGCGGCTATCGCAGAGGCCGATATCGTGTCTGCCGGGACCCTGTCGAGCGAACCCCTGATCCTTGGCAAGCACTTGGAGCCTGGCACCCACGTGGATTTGATCGGAGCTTTCACCCCTGAGATGCGCGAGAGCGACGACGAATGTGTCAAACGGGCTCGGGTTTTTGTCGACACTCTCGACGGTGCGTTGAAAGAGGGCGGTGATATTGTGCAGCCGATCAAAGCGGGCGTCATCAGCGAAAGCCACGTGATCGGTGATCTGTTTGGTCTTACGCGCGGGACAGTCGAGGGTCGCCGATCCCCCAGCGAAATCACGCTATTCAAGTCGGTCGGCGCTGCATTGGAAGATTTGGCGGCCGGCGTTCTGATCTACGAAAAGGCAGTCTCCGCTTCCGCTTGAGCGTTTTTGCTTTCTCCTTTCCTCCTCTTGGCATAGGAAAAGTTCCAACCAACTGCGAGGAATGCACAGTTTGAAATCGTCCGGCGGAAAATCCAGGAAGGCAAAAGGGACTGGTCCCACGGGGAGCGCTCCGAAAGGCGTAGCGTATCGGCAAAGCGCGACGAAGCCGCGGCCGCAATTCGCCAACGCGCCACGTGCCGCCGATATCGAATCCCCAAGGAAATCAAGCACCCGTTCCGAAGCCGCGGCTCCAAAGCGCGTCCTGGCGCGTCGCTCCGGCCTGCGTCCTCGGGAACAAACCGGGCTTATCCTCGAAACCTCGCCTTCGAGCGATTACGCTTTACTCGATAGTGGCAATGGTCTGAAACTTGAACAATACGGCCCCTATCGCATCGTTCGTCCTGAGGGACAGGCAATCTGGCTGCCTGCGTGGGATCGAGCGGAATGGGACAAGGCGGATGCGGTTTTCACCGGCAATACGGATGAGGAGGGTGTCGGCCGCTGGAATTTTCCAAAAGTTCCCCTTGGCGAGACCTGGCCGCTTTCTTATGACGGCCTACCGTTTCTGGGGAGATTTACATCCTTTCGCCATGTGGGGGTCTTTCCTGAACAAGGTACGCACTGGTCCTACATGGACCAGTTGATCCGGAATGCGAAACGGCCCGTCAAGGTGCTCAATCTCTTTGGATACACGGGTGTGGCTTCTCTCGTGGCGGCCCGTGCAGGGGCTGAAGTGACCCACGTCGACGCCTCCAAGAAGGCGATCGTCTGGGCAAGGGAAAATCAGGAGATGGCAGGGCTATCCAGCAAACCCATTCGGTGGATATGCGAGGACGCGATGAAATTCGTTGCACGCGAGGAGCGGCGCGGCAGTGTCTACGATATCATACTTCTCGACCCGCCCGCCTATGGACGCGGTCCCAACGGAGAAGTGTGGCAGTTGTTCGACAATCTGCCGGACATGGTGGATCTCTGCCGGTCCATCCTGACGCCAAACCCGCTTGCGGTCGTTCTGACAGCTTATTCAATCCGCGCTTCGTTCTTTGCCATCCATGAATTGATGCGTGATGCGTTCACGGGCTTTGGAGGAGAGGTTCAGTCAGGCGAGCTCATCCTGCGTGAGCGATCCGCCAGCCGAGCGCTTTCAACCTCCCTTTTCAGCCGCTGGAGCGCGCAATGAACAAGCAGGATGATCAACAGCGCGGCAGCGGACGGGTGCGCCCTGGGCGGGTCAAGGAGGTCACCAGCCTGACCAATCCGATCGTCAAGGATCTGCGATCCCTGGCGGTCAAGAAGTTCCGCGATCAGCAGGGTGTCTTCCTCGCCGAAGGATTGAAACTCGTCATCGATGCCATTGACCTCGGTTGGACAATCAAGACACTCGTCTATTCGAAAGCGGGCAAGGGTAATTCGCTGGTCGAACCGGTCGCCGCACGCACGATTGCCAAGGGAGGCGACGTACTTGAGGTCAGCGAGAAAGTCATTGCCGCCATAACCCGCCGTGACAATCCGCAGATGGTCGTTGGTGTATTCGAACAGAAGCTGCAATCGCTTTCGTCGATCAAACCGCAGGGCAACGATGTTTATGTGGCTCTCGACCGCGTGCGCGATCCTGGCAATCTCGGCACGATTATCCGAACAGCGGACGCTGCTGGCGCGAAGGGCGTCATTTTGATTGGCGATACGACTGACCCGTTCTCACTGGAAACAATTCGGGCAACAATGGGTTCGGTTTTTGCCATGCCGGTCATACGTGCACCCGAGACCGAGTTTCTTTCCTGGCGGAAAGGTTTTTCAGGCATCGTCGTTGGAACCCACCTGAAGGGCGCGGTCGATTATCGAACGATCCCCTATTCCGACAAACCGGTGGTTTTGTTGATGGGTAACGAGCAACAAGGTCTGCCGGATCAACTGGCTTCGTCGTGTGACAGGCTCGCGCGCATTCCGCAGGAGGGCCGTGCCGATTCGCTTAATCTCGCCATTGCCACCGGCATCATGTTGTTCGAAATCCGGCGTAACGCATTGAAACTCGTCCCTTGAATTGAGAAATCGGATTTATGAGAAGCAAAGCATTTTACAGCCTTCTTGCCATCATTGGTTTCGCCGTAATCAGTGACCAGATCATCAAATATCTTGTCGAAAGGGGCATGGAATATCAGGAACAAATCGATCTCTTGCCCTTTCTCGCGTTGTTTCGCGTGCACAACACCGGGATTGCATTCTCGATGCTGAGCGGATTCGGGGACGAAGCCCTGATTGCATTGACGATCGTCGTCATCTGTTTTGTCAGCTATCTATGGTGGAGCACAACGTACTCGCGATGGATGTCGCGCTTCGGCTTCGCACTGATCGTCGGCGGGGCGCTCGGCAACCTCATCGACCGAAGCCTGCACGGCTATGTCATAGACTATTTCCTTTTCCACCTGCCCTCATGGTCCTTTGCCGTCTTCAATCTGGCTGATGCTTACATATCGATTGGCGCGGCGCTGGTGGTGTTGGAAGAATTATTGCTCTGGCTGGGGGACCGCAGAGCCGGCGGTGGCGGGAAGACCGGCGAGAACTGACGCCAAAGCCTGGCAGTCACGTCATTTAGCCGTCATCCAACTGTTGTATTCGACGAACGAACGAGTACCGATAAATCTCCTGGATGAGCCAAATCGATATGACCATCGCCTTGCTTGAATCTGCTTCAATCACTAAAGATCAACGCATGATGTCGCAGGTTGATTCAACTCCCTCGCCGTTTACGGCTCCACACCTTGCACCGGTGCTTGGCCGCATCGGTACGATGGAGGTTTGCCTGGCGCAAACCGAGGATGAGATCGCATCATCGCAGCAGTTGCGATTCAAGGTCTTCTTTGATGAATTGGGCGCCAAAGGCTCTGCGACGATGGAGCAGCGTGATGCTGACCGGTTCGATCCCTTCTGCGATCATCTTCTAGTCTACGACACATCGATCGCGGGACCCAAACACAAGCAGATCGTGGGCACTTACCGGCTGTTGCGCTCCGAGAAAGCTTTCGAAACTGGCGGCTTCTATTCAGCCAGCGAATATTCGATTGATCGGCTGGTCAATGCCAAGCCTGAACTGCGCTTCCTCGAGTTGGGCCGCTCCTGTGTTCTCCCGGAGTACAGGTCGAAACGGACCGTAGAATTGCTTTGGCAAGGTATCTGGACCTACTGCCGCCACCACTCAATCGGCGTGATGTTCGGCTGCGCATCGTTCCACGGCACAGTTCCGGCCGCGCACGCGCTGCCTCTATCTTTTCTGCAGCATAATTGTCGCGCAACGCCCGATTGGGATGTTCAGGCCCTGCCTGCGCTTTATCACGCGATGGATCTTGTTCCGAGCGAAGCGATCAATCCAAAGGTCGCGCTCTTCGCCATGCCACCTTTGATCAAGGGCTATTTGAGGCTTGGGGCAATGATCGGCGATGGCGCCGTGGTCGATCATGATTTCGGCACGACGGATGTCTTCATCATTCTGCCGGTCAGCCGAATATCGGAGCGCTATATCAGCCATTACGCTGCCGAGGCGAAGCGCTTCGTCTAAATCTGTTGATCCTGCCGATCACCTGTGGAGAAAACTCCCGGACGCACGAGGAAGAGGTGTGTAAATCCTCCGATAGAGACTAGATTGCTCCCGATTTAGATCTGGAGAACGTTCTTGGCCGAACCGGCAGCGATCATCGAACCGACCCCTTACGAGGCTGAAATATCGGCGCGACCAACGCCGATGATGGAGCAGTACATCGAGATCAAGGCCACAAATCCGGATAGTTTGTTGTTCTATCGGATGGGCGATTTCTATGAGCTGTTCTTCGATGATGCCGTCGAAGCTTCGCGGGCGCTCGGAATCACACTGACGAAACGCGGAAAACATTTGGGCGACGATATTCCCATGTGCGGCGTACCTGTTCATGCGGCGGACGATTATCTGCAAAAGCTGATCGCCCGAGGTTTTCGTGTCGCCGTATGCGAGCAGATCGAAGATCCTGCCGAGGCAAGGAAACGGGGGGCGAAGTCCGTCGTGAAACGCGACGTCGTCCGGTTGGTCACACCCGGCACGATCACCGAGGAAAGGCTGCTCGACCCGTCCGAAGCCAATTACTTGATGGCCCTCGGTCGGGTGAAGGGCTCGGACAAAGGTCAATTCGCCCTCGCCTGGATCGACATATCCACTGGAACATTCCGCGTTAGCGAGACCGAGCCTTCGCGGTTGCTCGCCGACATACTGCGTGTGGATCCGCGCGAACTTATCGTCGCGGATACTGTCTTTCACGATCCGGATCTGCGACCGGTATTCGATGTCATCGGCCGCGCGGTCAGTCCGCAGCCCCCCAGTCTTTTTGACAGCGCTACAGCGGAGAATCGTATTCAGCGCTATTTCGATGTCAGCACATTGGATGGATTTGGACAATTCTCGCGTGCCGAGCTTTCATCCATTTCCGGTGCCATCGCCTATGTCGAAAAGACGCAGATTGCGGAGCGTCCCCCGCTGATGCGACCCGAGCGGGAGTCGGAAGGTTCATCGCTTTTCATCGACCCTGCAACCCGCGCCAATCTTGAACTTCTGCGCACGCTTTCGGGCAAACGCGAGGGAAGTTTGCTGAGGGCTATTGATCGCACGGTGACAGGCGGCGGCGCGCGGCTCCTGGCTGAGCGGCTGACCTCACCACTGACTGATCCAGCGGCCATTGCGGAACGTTTGGATTCGATCTCGTTTTTCCTGCTGCGCCAACCACTTGCGGATCTAATGCGTGAAGCATTGAAGGGCGTGCCCGACATGCCCCGCGCCCTGTCACGGCTTGCGGTTGGCCGTGGCGGTCCGCGCGACCTGGGTGCACTCGCCCGCGGGCTTGAGGCGGCAGTGCAAATCACCCAATTGTTGCAACGCGAGGATCTGCCGAAAGAATTTGCGCGAATCAGAGAATGTCTGGCCAACCTGCCGCTGGATTTTGCCAGGCACCTTGATCGGGCGCTCGCAGACGAATTGCCCCTTCTCAAGCGCGACGGGGGCTTCGTCCGGTCCGGCTATCACGACGAACTCGATGAGATGCGGGCACTGCGGGATCATTCACGCCGCATAATCGCCGGTCTGCAGGCTGATTACATGGAAACCACCGGCGTCAAATCTCTGAAGATAAAACATAACAATGTCCTTGGTTATTTTATCGAAGTAACGGCCAACAATGCCTCTGTGATGACCGATACAGATGCGGCCAAGAGCAAGTTCATCCATCGCCAGACCATCGCCAATGCGATGCGTTTCACGACGACGGAACTGGCGGAGCTCGAAACCAAGATAGCAAACGCAGCCGAACGCGCACTTTCGATCGAGCTTGGCGTTTTCGACGCATTGACCAATGAAACCGTAGCAAACGCCGACGCCATTCGTGCAGGCGCTGTGGCACTGGCAGCGCTTGATGTCTCCGCCTCCCTCGCAGCGCTGGCGGAAGAACAAGGCTACTGCCGACCACTCGTCGATGACAGTCTTGCGTTCAAAATCACGGCTGGACGACACCCGGTTGTCGAGCAATCGCTGCGCCGGCAAGCGGCCGTTCCTTTCGTTGCCAATGACTGTAATCTCTCCCCTCCAGGCGCGGGCAAGGGCGCTATCTGGTTGCTGACTGGCCCGAACATGGGCGGCAAATCGACGTTTCTGCGTCAGAACGCCTTGATCGCGATTCTCGCGCAGATAGGTTCGTTCGTCCCAGCAGGTTCGGCGCACATAGGTGTCGTTGATCGGCTTTTCTCGCGTGTGGGGGCCTCCGATGACCTCGCACGGGGACGCTCTACCTTCATGGTGGAAATGGTCGAGACTGCCGCCATCCTTAACCAGGCCACTGACCATTCGCTGGTTATTCTCGATGAAATCGGCCGGGGTACCGCCACTTTCGATGGCCTGTCGATCGCATGGGCGGCGGTTGAGTACCTGCACGAGAAGAACCAATGCCGGGCATTGTTCGCGACGCATTTCCACGAGATGACCGCACTTTCGGAGAAACTCGAGCGGCTCAGCAATGCGACGATGCGCGTCAAGGAATGGGACGGCGACGTCGTGTTCCTGCATGAAGTCGCCAAGGGCGCCGCCGATCGTTCCTATGGCGTGCAGGTGGCGCGTTTGGCAGGCCTCCCTGAGGCTGTCGTCAATCGTGCCCGCGATGTGCTGCACCAGCTCGAGGCCAGCGAGACATCGGGCAAGACAGACAAGTTGATCGATGACCTGCCCTTGTTTTCGGTGGAGGTCAAGCGGCAGGCTCCCAAACCTGTCCAAGGCCATGATAACGGGCTCATGGCAGCCATTTCAACGATCAATCCGGATGAGATGACACCGCGCGAAGCGCTGGAGGCTCTCTACCGATTGAAGGGCCTTGTCGCGAACACGACATCTTGAATGACGTCAACACGGAACGTCGCGAATGTAATCGTTTCGTTTGAAGTAAATTCGCGCTATAGCGTGCGGCCATTATTCATAAAGACGTATTCATGAGCGCTTCAGACCTTAGACTGGAACAGATCGTCAGCCCGGCCGAACTTCATCGTCAATTTGAAGAGTTGGTCATGTCCACGGACAAGAAGGGCACCGCGACGGTCGACCGTAACGATGTATTGCAACTGGTAAAACAGACGCTGCTCGCCGGTCGAAAGACGGCCGAAGAGATGCTGACGAAGGATGCTGCGGGGACGCACTGTTCAATCCGGCTTTCCTATCTGATGGACCGGATCATATCTGAACTCTACGATTTTGCGGTTGCGCATGTATACCCCGCTATCAATCCATCGACTGCTGAACGGATGGCGGTCGTTGCAGTTGGCGGTTATGGCCGCGGGGGTCTCGCACCCGGTTCCGACATCGATCTGTTGTTCTTGCTACCTTATAAGCAGACACCGTGGGGCGAACAGGTCGTCGAATACATCCTCTACATGCTGTGGGATGCAGGTCTCAAAGTCGGTCACTCGACCCGCAATCTCGACGAGTCCATTCGCCAGTCTCTGGCCGACATGACGATCCGAACCAGCATTCTGGAAGCTCGGTACATTTGCGGGAACGAGGATCTTTTTGCCAAACTCGAGCAGCGTTTCGATGACGAGGTGGTCAGGGGAACCGGGCCAGCTTTTATCGAAGCAAAGCTTGCCGAGCGTGACGCCCGCCACCGCAAAGCCGGCGCGACCCGATATCTGGTGGAACCGAACGTCAAGGAAGGCAAAGGCGGCCAACGTGATCTTCACACGCTGTTCTGGATTGCCAAATATTACTATAGGGTCAAAACAAGCGACGAACTGGTCAAGCTGGATGTACTTTCTCGCGCTGAACACAAGATCTTCCAAAAGGCCGAGGATCTGCTCTGGGCTGTCCGCTGTCACATGCATTTTCTGACAGGCAAGGCAGAGGAGCGCCTCTCATTCGATATCCAAAGCGAGATTGCCCGCCGGCTTGGCTATACGGCCCATCCTGGCCAGCGAGACGTCGAACGGTTCATGAAACACTACTTCCTCATCGCCAAGGAAGTTGGTGATCTTACGCGGATCATATGCGCGGCCCTGGAAGAAGAGCAGGCCAAGCATGTCCCGGGGTTCAACCGGATCTTTCTCACCTTTTCACGTCGCAAGCGAAAGCTCCCCGGCACAAGCGATTTCGTGGTCGACAATCACCGCATCACCATCGCGAATGACGAAGTCTTCCGGAAGGATCCCGTCAATCTTATCCGACTGTTCCGGCTGGCAGACGAACATGGCCTCGAGTTCCACCCCGACGCCATGCAATTGGTGACGCGTTCGCTGTCGCTGATCAAGGCTGATCTGAGGGAAAATCCCGAGGCAAACCGGCTTTTCCTGGAAGTCTTGACCTCTGAGCGAAACCCCGAGCTCATCCTGCGGCGGATGAACGAGTCGGGCGTGCTTGGCAAGTTCATTCCCGATTTCGGCAAGGTCGTCGCCATGATGCAGTTCAACATGTATCATCACTATACTGTCGATGAGCATTTGCTGCGTTGTATCGCTGTCATGTCGGAGATTGACCACGGCGATCTTGGACAGGAACACCCGCTTGCCAACCAGATCATGCCTGGCCTGAAAAAAGATCGGCAGATCCTTTATGTGGCGCTACTTCTTCATGACATAGCCAAGGGAAGGCCGGAGGATCACTCGATTGCCGGGGCAAGGATCGCCCGACGGGTCTGCCCGCGCCTCGGCCTTTCTCAGGCCGACACGGAGACAGTTGCCTGGCTTGTGGAACAGCATTTGACGATGAGCCGGGTAGCGCAGTCTCGCGATCTGAACGACCGCAAGACAATCGAAGACTTTGCTGAGATTGTCCAAACGCTCGACCGCATGAAACTGCTTCTGGTTTTGACGATCTGCGATATCAAGGCAGTCGGACCCGGGGTCTGGAATGGCTGGAAGGGCCAGTTGCTCCGCAATCTCTTCTACGAAACCGAATTGATGCTCACAGGCGGATTCTCCGAAGTCTCCCGCAAGGAGCGCACCGATCACGCTCGCATTCAACTCGACCATGCATTGTCGTCTTGGCCACAGGTCGAGCGCCAGTCGTATCTGGCTTTGCACTATCAGAACTATCTGTTGACTGTCAGTCTCGAAGATCAAATTCGCCATGCCAATTTTGTGCGCGAGACAGATGCAAGCGGCAAAGCACTCGCTACGATGGTAAAGACCCATGACTTCGAGGGCGTAACAGAAATCACGGTGTTGTCACCGGATCATCCTCGGTTGCTGTCGATCATCGCAGGCGCCTGCGCCGGAGCCGGCGCCAATATCGTCGATGCGCAGATCTTTACGACCAGCGACGGTCGCGCACTTGATACGATTCTTATAAGCCGGGAGTTTCCAACCGACGATGACGAACGGCGGCGTGCCATGCGCGTCGGCCGGTTGATCGAGGACGTGCTTTCCGGAAAATCCTACCTTCCCGAAATGCTGGCAAGCCGCACGAAGCCGAAGCGTGCGGTAAAGGCCTTCCGCATCACGCCGCGTGTCGAGATAAACAACACTCTGTCGAACAAATTCACCGTCATCGAAGTCGAGGGGCTGGATCGTCCCGGTGTTCTGTCCGAGATAACGGGGACTATATCCGACCTCTCACTCGACATCGCTTCGGCGCACGTAACTACGTTTGGTGAGAAAGTAATCGATGTGTTCTATGTAACCGATCTGGTCGGCCATCAAATAACCAATACGGCACGCCAGAACCGTATCCGCAAAAAGCTGCTGGCGCTGTTCGGCGAAGGAGACATAACCACTGCCCAGCCACAACGGCCGAACATCCTCATGACGGCGGAATGACCCGAAAATGAGCCTGGTCAAGAAATTTGCGACGGTTGCGTCTGGCACCTTGATGAGCCGCGTTTTCGGTTTCACGCGCGAGATGTTGATGGCTTCCGCGTTGGGGACCGGACCTGTCGCCGACGCCTTCAATGCAGCTTTCCGCTTTCCGAACACGTTCCGGCGGCTCTTCGCCGAAGGTGCCTTCAATTCCGCATTCGTGCCCTTGTTTGCCAAGGAGATCGAAGCCAATGGCCTTGATGGTGCGCGGCGTTTCTCCGAGGAAGTCTTCGGTGTTCTGTTTACTGTCCTGCTCAGCCTGACAATCCTGATGGAACTCTCCATGCCCCTGATCGTGCGCTTCGTGATCGCACCGGGCTTCGTTGACGACGCCGCAAAATTCGACAACACGGTGTCGATGGCGATCATCATGTTCCCATACCTCGCCTGCATGTCTCTCGCCGCGATGATGAGCGGTATGCTGAATTCACTGCACCGTTATTTCGCCGCCGCGATCGCTCCTGTTTTTCTGAACGTCATACTGATTGGCGTACTCGGCTACGCCTGGTGGAAAGGCCAGGACGGCAAGGCCGTCGGATACGCCTTGTCCTGGGGTGTCATGGTCTCCGGTCTCGTTCAACTGGCGATAGTATGGTTCGCCGTGCGAAACGCGGGCATATCCATTGGCTTCCGCTTACCTCATATGACTGCCAACGTTAAACGGCTGCTGATATTGGCCTTCCCCGCCGCCGTAACGGGCGGCATCACGCAGATCAACCTGTTGATCAACACGAATATCGCGTCGGGAAAATCAGGAGCGATATCGTCTCTGGCCTATGCCGACCGGATCTATCAATTACCCTTGGGTGTGGTCGGAATTGCGGTAGCGACGGTCCTCCTGCCGGAATTGGCGCGTGCGCTGCGTTCGGGAAATCTGAAGGAGGCCGGCAGCCTGCAGAACCGATCCGTTGAGTTCACCCTGTTTCTTACCCTTCCCGCTGCCGCGGCATTGCTGGTGATGTCCGAACCGATCGTCAGGATTCTCTACGAACGCGGCAACTTCTCCGCCGCATCCACCCAAACGGTCGGTAACATCCTCGCAATCTATGGGCTTGGTCTTCCAGCATTCGTTTTGATTAAGGCGTTCCTGCCGGGATTCTTCGCACGCGAAGATACTCGAACACCCATGATCTTCGCTGCTGTCGCGGTGATCGTGAATGTCAGCCTTGCGCTGACGCTGTTTCCGATAATGGCCGAGACTGGCATCGCAACGGCCGAGATCGTCGCCGGATGGACCAATGCGCTGTTGCTCTTCATCACACTGGTCTGGCGAGGGCATTGGGGCCGCGACATTCCCCTGCTCACGCGCATTCCACGGCTGATTGTTTCCGCCGCTCTCATGGGAATTGCACTCTACTATGCCATTGGGTGGATGGGGCCTGCGCTAGAGCCTGATGCCCCCCTGCACACACAGGTCATAGCCGTCTTGTCGCTCGTCGGATTGTCGATGATCCTTTATTTTGCACTGGCCTTCGGGACAGGTGGAGCGAGCTTCGGCATGATCCGCAGAAATGTAAGGCGCAGACCCAAAGCGCCTGGGGACAGCGCACCATGAGCCGGTTCATTGGCATGATCACGCTTGTCGTGCATGACTACGACGAGGCGATAAGGTGGTACACAAATGTGCTGGGGTTTACTCTTGCCGCAGATACGCCGCTTTCAGGGACAAAGCGTTGGGTCGTGATTGCACCAGAAGGCGGCGGCGCCAGCCTGCTGTTGGCCAAGGCTGACGGAGATATGCAAAAGGCGAGCATCGGCAATCAGACCGGTGGTCGTGTTTCACTGTTCCTCTACACCAATGATTTCGCCGAGGACCATGCGAGGATGATCGGAGCGGGAGTTCAATTCCTCGAGGAGCCGCGTCATGAACCTTACGGGAGCGTCGCCGTGTTCGAGGACCTTTATGGCAACAAATGGGATCTGCTTCAGCTTAAATGAGACTCACGTTCAATAAGGCTTGAATCGAGTGCCTCCCTCTGCCAAAAGCTCGGTTTCACTGCTGTCGGCGCGCGAAAGCCCGATCCCCAACGATCAAGGACAATATATGAGCATGTTTGAACCGCTCGTCTTTTCCGGTGTCCAGCCGACCGGCAATCTGCACCTTGGCAATTATCTCGGTGCCATCCGACGGTGGGTCGCGCTTCAGGAGACCAGCAAGTGCATATATTGTGTCGTCGACCAGCACGCCATTACTCCGCCGATTTCTGTTTGGGGCGGTCCGGCCGAATTGCAGCGCAACACGCGTGAGGTTACCGCAGCGTTCCTCGCTTCGGGAATAAATGCAAGAACGAACATCGTTTTCAACCAGAGCCGTGTGCACCAGCATGCCGAACTGGCCTGGGTCTTCAATTGCGTTGCCCGCATGGGGTGGCTCAACAGAATGACCCAGTTCAAGGACAAGGCGGGCAAGGACCGTGAGAATGCATCCGTGGGCCTTTTCGCCTACCCTACTTTGATGGCCGCCGATATCCTTGTCTACCGCGCCACCCATGTGCCGGTTGGAGAAGACCAGAAGCAGCATTTGGAGTTGACGCGCGACATCGCTCAGAAGTTCAACACCGATTTCTCCGACCGCATCGCTGACCTCGGGCTCGGTGTCGATACGCCATCCGGCGAGGAAATCATTTCCAGCTACTTCCCGCTGACGGAGCCTGTCATCGGCGGACCTGCGGCGCGCGTCATGAGTTTGCGCGACGGAACCAAGAAGATGTCGAAGTCGGACCCATCCCACCTGTCGCGGATCAATTTGACAGACGATGTGGACACGATCTCGAAAAAGATCCGCAAGGCCAAGACCGACTCGGAACCACTGCCGTCCGAAATCGAGGGCCTGAAAGACCGGCCCGAAGCGGACAACCTCGTGGGCATTTACGCTGCGTTGGTCGACAGCGACAGGGCTACGGTGATCCGCGATTTCGGCGGGCATCAATTCTCGACGTTCAAGCCAGCCCTTGCTGACCTCGCTGTTGAAAAGCTCGCGCCGATAGCTGCGGAAATGCGGCGGCTTTCGGCCGATCCTGGTTATATCGATGCCGTTCTCAAGGATGGCGGCGAACGGGCCAGTGTCCTTGCCGAGAAGACGATGCGGGATGTTCGTGATATTGTCGGCTTCCTACAGAACTAGGCCGCATCAGGGATGGTCTTGCATGCGATCGATGCTTGAGGCAGGTTGAACACATGGTATCAAGACGTCTTAGCCGCGAGGCCGGTCACCGCCGCAAGTTTCTGGCCGTCATCGACGAAACGCCCGAATGTGAGAGGGCGGTTGCTTATGCGTCTCGCCGTGCCAAGACGACGGGCGGCGTCCTTTTGCTGCTGTTCGTGATCGACACTGCGGATTTTCAGCAGTTTCTGGGCGTCGAGCAGATCATGCGCGCAGAAGCAGAAGAGCGGGCCAATTCAACGCTGAGCAAATTCGCTGCCAGCGTTCGCGAAACCATAGGAATCGAATCGGAACTGGTTGTACGCGAAGGCATTACGTCCGAGCAGATCCAGAAGCTCATTGAGGAAGACCAGGACATTGCCATCTTGGTCCTGGCAGCGGGTTCGGGCAAGGACGGTCCTGGTCCGCTTGTTCAATCGCTTGCGGGACGCGAAACGTTTTCGATACCCGTAACAGTGGTGCCCTACAATCTTTCCGACGAAGATATTGACGCCATCACGTGATGCGTGAAAGAACCGTGACACAATCTTGACTTGAAGAGTTGGGTTTAAAGGCCTATATCCGCCTTTGAATTGTTCTAAACTGATACGCGAGATCAATCATGTTTATCCAGACTGAAGCTACGCCCAACCCGGCTACTTTGAAGTTCCTCCCTGGCAAGGTTGTTCTCGAGGAAGGCACAGCCGATTTTCGCGATGCGGCAAGTGCTGGTGAGGCATCACCCCTCGCAGGCAAGATTTTCGCTGTACCCGGCATTACCGGCGTATTTTTCGGTTACGACTTCGTTACCGTGACGAAGTCTGACGGTCCGGAATGGCAGCACCTCAAGCCCGCTATTCTTGGTGCCATCATGGAGCATTTCATGTCCGGTGCGCCTGTGATGGCCAACGCGACGCAGGTTGCCGACACCGCACAACGGGAAACGGATGGCGAATTCTTCGATAGCGCTGACACTGAAATCGTCGACACTATCAAGGAACTTCTCGAAACGAGAGTGCGTCCAGCGGTAGCTCAGGACGGTGGCGACATCACCTTCCGTGGATATGAAAACGGAACGGTATTTCTCCACATGAAGGGCGCCTGTTCGGGCTGCCCTTCTTCGACAGCTACGCTGAAGCATGGAATTCAGAACCTGCTGAAACACTTCGTTCCGGAAGTTCAGCAGGTCGAGGCTATCTGATCGTTCCTCATTAAACAAAAAAGGCCGCTCGCGCGGCCTTTTTTGTTCCAACTAGTTGACTGCACCCGGTCCAGGAATCGCCCCTGGGGGGCACTTTCCAAGGATTATCATTCCGAGCACTTCGTCTTCGTTGACGTCGCCGACTTTCGCAGTCCCCACGACCTGGCCATTTTTCATCACTGCGACTCTGTCGGCCAAGTGGAAAACATCATGAATATCGTGGCTGATGAGGAATATGCCGATTCCCTCGCTTTTCAATTGCTTGATGAGTTCACCCACTTGCGCCGTCTCCTGTGGCCCGAGAGCGGCAGTGGGTTCATCCATGATCAATATCCGTGCGTCGAACAAGATCGCCCGTGCGATCGCCACAGACTGCCGCTGGCCGCCGGAGAGAGCCTTGACCGGATCCTTGAAGCGCTGGAATCGGGGATTGAGGCGCCCCATGACTTCGCGGGCCTTGTGTTCCATTGCAACGTCGTCGAGAGTCCCCCACGGCGTCATCAATTCACGTCCAAGATAAAGGTTGGCGGCGGTATCTACATTATCGGCAAGCGCAAGCGTCTGGTAGATCGTTTCGATACCGTAGCTTTTGGCATCGCGCGGATTGCTTATAGTCGCTTCTTCACCACTTACCTTGATCGTGCCGCTATCACGCTTGTAGGCGCCTGACAGAACCTTGATCAAGGTAGACTTTCCGGCGCCATTATGTCCGAGAAGAGCCACGACCTCCCCTGGATAAAGATCGATCGAAGCTCCATCGACTGCTCGGATGCCACCGAATGCAATCGAGATATTCTGCATTTCTATGAGAGGTACTTGTGTGTTGTTCATCATAGATTCTCCTATGCAGTACGGCGGCGATAGATCGTGTCGAGCCAGACGGCGACGACAAGGACCAGACCAACCACAATGTTCTGCAATGGTGTATCAAGACCAAGCAGGACCATGCCGGAACTCAGCGACTGCATCAGCAATGCACCGATCATGGCGCCTGCAATGGTGCCAATACCACCAGCCAGTGAAGTGCCGCCAATAACGGCTGCGGCAATGGTCAGAAGCTCATCGAGCGTCCCCTGGGCGTTTGTCGCGGCGTTCAGGCGGGCGGTGGAAATCGCGCCGGCAATTGCGCAAAGAACCCCCATGATGATGAATATCTTCATCGTTACCCATCGTGTGTTGATGCCGGCCAGATCGGCCGCTTCGGGGTTGCCACCCATAGCGAAGACATAGCGGCCGAAGCGGGTGCGGGTAGCGACGAACGTCATGATCAAACCTGCCGAAACGGCGATCAGCACCGGAATGGCAATGCCGTGTGAGATGAACAGGCCACCATCGGGAATTGTGATGCTATTGGCTTCTGCATATCTGCGCACAATGCCGATTGGCCAATAGTAGGCGTTTGCAACGGCGACCGCGCCCAGTACCAGAAAGCAACCCACAGCAGCCATGAAGGTCTCAGCCCATATCGGGCGACGGGGGAAGTTGAAGCGCTTCCGCTGGCGGCGGCTGTTGATGATCATCCCGATGATTGCGACGCAAGCAACGATGCCTACGACCCAGCTCCAGAATGCTCCGATAGAACCTTCGGGACCGCCGCCCATGAGGCGAAAGGTCGAATCCATCGGGGCGACCGTTCGCCCGGACGTAACCCACCAGGCAGCGCCACGCCATACCAGGAGGCCACCAAGGGTGACAATGAAAGCTGGAACGCCAAGGAAGGCAATGATGAACCCATGTATACCGCCGATGAGAGCGCCCGTCACGATACCAATGGTGAGGGCGATGACCCAGGTTGCGGGGTTTTCAAAGCCAATCAGGCCGGGCAGGATTTCAGCCTGGACGACACCCATGATCATGCCGACAAAGCCGAGAATGGAGCCGACGGAAAGATCGATGTTGCGGGTAACGATGATCAGCACCATGCCTGTCGCCATGACCGCAACAGATGACGTTTGAACAGACAGATTCCAGATGTTGCGGGGCGTCAGAAACTGGCCGCCCGAAAGAAACTGGAACGCCAGCCATATAACGACAAGAGCTCCGATCATTCCCAAAAGGCGCGTGTCGAGCTCCGTCGCCTTGAAAAACCTGGCGACAATGCCGAGTTCCGACGAACGGGCCCGGTCAAGGCTGATGGCCGGATCACTCATTTCACTCTCCCAATTTCATTTTCTTTTGGAAACGCCGCTGACCCCATTGGACCAGCGGCGTTCCTTCTTGATAGTTGATAATGCTATTTGCAGGCGGCTGCCGAGCCTGCCTTCACGCCTTGGCAGACAACGTCCTTCGTCACCCAGCCGGCATCGATGACGACATCGAGGTTGTCCTTCGTGACGGGGACAGGCGTCAGGAACACCGCATTGACTTCAACCTTGTTGACGCCTCCGGCAAACTTCTGGACGTTCGGGATTTCTTCCATTTTCTTGCCATCTGCGAGGGCTGCGGCAATACCCGCAGCTTGCTTGCCAAGTTCGCGGGAATCCTTCCAGATCGTTACGGTCTGGGTGCCGAGTGCAATGCGATTAAGCGCAGCGAAATCGGCGTCCTGGCCCGAAACGGGAACGGTGCCTGCAAGTCCCTGGGCCTGCAGGGCCGCAATCGCGCCGCCTGCAGTTCCGTCATTCGCAGCAACGACCGCATCTACCTTGTTGTCATTGGCAGTCAGGAACTGCTCCATGTTCTTCTGCGCGTTCGCTGGAAGCCAGCCATCCGTATAGGCCTCACCGACGTTCTTGATCTTGCCGGAGTCGATCGCTTCTTTCAGCACTTCTTGCGCGCCTGCAAAGAGGAAGTCGGCGTTCGGATCAGCCGAGCTGCCTTTGATGAAGACGTAATTGCCTTCAGGCTTTACCGCGAATACACCGCGAGCCTGCATCCGCCCGACTTCCTTGTTGTCGAACGTAATGTAGAACGCGTCCTTGTTTTCGATCAGGCGGTCATAGCCAACGACCGGAATACCTTCGGCGACAGCCTTTTCAACGGCAGGTCCGATTGCGCTCGAATCCTGTGCCAAGATGATCAAGGCGTTGGCCCCTTGCGAGATCAGGCTTTCAACATCGGTCAACTGCTTGGAAGCAGAGGACTGTGCATCTGCCGAAATATATTTGTCTCCACTGGCCTCGAGCGCCTTCTTGATCGCGGCTTCGTCGGTCTTCCAGCGTTCTTCCTGGAAGTTGGACCAGGACACGCCGATGATCTTGTCTTTTGCCAGCACAGGACCAGCAAATGACATTGCAAGAACTGCAGCCCCCGCGAGTGCGGTTGCATATTTTTTCATGGTATTCCTCCCAGTGCGAGCAGCACGCGTTGATCATGTCGATGCTGGCACTTCACCTCCGGCCGGCATCGAAGCTCTTTAATTCGAGCCTCGAAAAAAATAGTGACTTAAAACAGATTTCGTGTCAACTTAGATTTTCGTAGCATAACCTGCTGCAAGGCAGACATTTATTGCGCTGCACACTAAACAGATTTCGGGAGGAAATCGTTTTGTTGCTAGATGAAATTGCGCGTCCTGACGATGTCCGGCGTCAGAACAGACGCCTTGTGCTGACAGTACTGCGGCAACACGGGCTGTTGTCGAGGACCGATATTGTCGCGCAGACTGGGCTCAGCCCATCGACAGTTTCGGCTATCACGACAGCGCTCATTTCCGAGGGGATTGTAACCGAAAGCCGCGATGCCGATGCAGCAGCAAACCGGCGGGGACGGCCCCAAGTCGCACTCACTTTGAACCCGGATATAGCAACGATCGCGACTGTCGAACTCGCGCTCAATCTGGTCCACGCGGTTCTGTTCGACTACAAGGGCCAATTGATTGCTGAAGAATTCCGGCGGGTTTCGACACTCGACGCCACGTCGGACGATCTGATCGGGGCGATCTGTTCGATGCTCGACAATCTGCTCGAAAGCAAGACCTCCGGGGCGGGCCGGCTCATGCATATCTCCATGGGTGTCCAAGGCGTCACCGATGCGGCAAGCACGACGATGTTGTGGTCGCCGATCACGCCGGACAGTAATATTCCTTTTGGCGAAGTGCTTTCCGAGCGCTACGACGTAGCGGTCGGCGTCGCCAACGATTGCAACATGATCGCAGAAGCATTGCGCTGGATCGAGCCGGACCGCTACTCAGACGATTTCGCGGCGATCCTCCTCTCGCACGGCATCGGCATGGGACTTTATCTCAAAGGCAAGCCGTTTCTTGGTGTCCACTCCTCCGCCGCCGAATTCGGTCATATGCTGCACGTTCCGGACGGGGCCCTTTGCCGCTGCGGGCGGCATGGCTGTATCGAAGCCTATGCCAGCGATTATGCCATCATGCGAAAGACTTCCGGCCGTAACCCGAAAGACCAGCCCGCACAGGACGTCGACGCTGCGGCCTACGAAGCGATCGCAAACCGGGCGCGGGCAGAAGATGGCGAAGAGCGCGCCGCTTTCCGCAATGCAGGACAGGCAATCGGCTCAGGTTTACGCAGCCTCTTTTCCCTGATCGACCCGGTTCCTGTGGCCCTCGTCGGATCTGGCGCGGGTGTTTTCGACCTTATCGAAGAAGACCTGCGCGAAGTCGTATACGGTACCTCCGGCTGGGGCGCGGCCGAGGATCTCAAAATACGCTGTTATCCCGATGAGCATCCTCTCATCCTGCAAGGCTGCATGATGACATCCTTGCTTCACCTCGATACACAGATTTTCGCTCCGCGCGACGCTGGGGACGCATCGCTCAAGCGGGCAGTTTGAACGTAATTCAGGAGGAGAATCCATGTATCTTGGTCTCGACTTGGGCACATCCGGCGTCAAGGCGCTGCTGATTGACGAAGATCAGACTGTCATCGGCTCCGGCACCGGGACACTCGACGTTTCCCGGCCGCATTCCGGCTGGTCGGAACAGGACCCGTCGCACTGGATCAAGGCGACCGAAGACGCGGTTCATGCCCTCAAAGCCCGCCACGCCAAGGAGCTCGCCGCGGTAAAGGGCATCGGCCTGTCTGGCCAGATGCATGGCGCAACGCTCCTCGATGCGAACGACGACGTGCTTCGGCCATGTATGCTGTGGAACGATACACGCAGCCACAAGGAAGCCGCCGAACTCGACGCCGACCCGAAATTCCGGGCATTGAGCGGCAATATCGTATTCCCCGGCTTCACCGCACCGAAGGTCGTTTGGGTCAGAAACAACGAACCCGAGATCTTCGCGAAGCTGCGCCGGGTGCTTCTGCCAAAAGATTACCTGCGCTTGTGGCTTACTGGAGAACATGTGTCCGAAATGTCGGACGCTGCAGGAACGTCATGGCTCGATGTCGGCAAACGCGCCTGGTCGACGGATCTGCTTGCAGCGACTGGCCTCGATGCCGGCAACATGCCTTCTCTGGTGGAAGGGACCGAGGTATCCGGTACGCTCAAGGCAGATCTCGCCTCTCAATGGGGCATGGGCAGCCATGTCGTCGTTGCAGGCGGAGCGGGTGACAACGCAGCGTCGGCATGCGGCATGGGTACAGTCGGCGAAGGCCATGCCTTCGTTTCCCTCGGCACTTCTGGCGTTCTCTTTGCCGCCAATGGCACCTATCTGCCCAATCCCGAGAGCGCGGTCCATACATTCTGCCATGCCCTGCCCGGCACCTGGCACCAGATGGGTGTTATCCTTTCGGCCACCGATGCCCTGAACTGGTACGCGGGCATCACGTCACGCAAACCTGCCGAACTCACGGGCGAGCTCGGCGATGCGTTGCGCGCGCCGTCCGGCGTGACCTTCCTGCCATATCTTTCCGGCGAACGTACACCGCTCAACGATTCCGCCATTCGCGGCTCTTTTCACGGCCTGGAACACGCCAGCGACCGCACGGCTCTGACACAGGCGGTGCTGGAGGGCGTTGCGTTTGCGTTTCGCGATTGCCTGAACGCACTTGCTGCCGCCGGGACGAAGCTCGACCGCGTCACCGCCGTCGGTGGCGGATCGCGCTCGACATACTGGCTCAAGGCCATCGCAACGGCGCTCGACATTCCCGTCGATGTACCGGCGGATGGCGATTTTGGCGCTGCCTTCGGTGCCGCCCGCCTCGGATTGATCGCCGCTGAAAAGGCCGATCCAAGAGCGGTTTGCGCCGCACCTGCCACCGACTACACGATCGAGCCGGAGGCCCGCCTTCTCGGCGAGTTCGACGCGGCGTATCACCGCTACCACAATCTCTATCCAGCACTAAAAGGAGTTCAATCATGAGCAGCGGATTTTTCGGCGACGTAAAACCAGTCAAATATGAAGGGCCGGAGAGCACCAATCCGCTTGCCTACCGCTTCTACAATCCCGATGAAGTCGTCCTGGGCAAGCGGCTTGAGGATCATTTGCGATTTGCCGTCGCCTACTGGCACTCCTTCGTCTGGCCGGGCGGCGATCCATTCGGCGGGCAGACATTCGAGCGTCCATGGTTCAACGACACGATGGATGGTGCCAAGTTGAAGGCGGACGTCGCTTTCGACATGTTCTCGATCCTCGGCGCCGCCTATTTCTGCTTCCACGATGCCGACGTGCGTCCCGAAGGCGACAGCATCGCCGAGAGCGACAAGCGCCTGCATGAAATCGCCGACTACTTCGCCGCAAAGATGGAAAAGACGGGGACCAAGCTACTCTGGGGCACCGCCAACCTCTTTTCCAACCGCCGGTATATGTCGGGCGCTGCGACCAATCCCGACCCGGATGTCTTTGCCTATGCGGCGGCAACCGTAAAGACCTGCATCGATGTCACGCAGAAGCTGAAGGGCGAAAACTATGTTCTCTGGGGCGGACGCGAAGGCTACGAAACGCTGCTGAACACCGACATGAAGCGCGAACTCGACCAGATGGGCCGGTTTTTGAGCCTCGTCGTCGATTACAAGCACAAGATCGGCTTCAAGGGCGCGATCCTGATAGAGCCGAAACCGCAGGAGCCAACGAAGCATCAATATGATTACGATGCAGCCACGGTCTATGGTTTCCTCAAGCGTTTCGGCCTCGAAAAAGAGGTCAAGGTCAATCTCGAACAGGGCCACGCCATCCTGGCGGGACACTCCTTCGAACATGAAATCGCAACGGCCGCAGCACTCGGTATCTTTGGTTCGATCGACATGAACCGCAACGATTACCAGTCGGGATGGGACACGGATCAATTCCCGAACAATGTTCCCGAAGTCGCAGTAGCCTATTATGAAATCCTCAAGGCCGGCGGATTTACCAGTGGAGGCACGAATTTCGACGCGAAGCTGCGTCGTCAGTCACTCGACCCGCAGGATCTCCTGGTCGCGCATATCGGCGGCATGGATACTTGTGCACGTGGCCTCAAGGCGGCTGCGAAGATGATCGAGGACAAGGTTCTGACTGGCTTTGTCGATGATCGCTACGCGGGATGGTCGAAGCCGGAGGCGCAAGACATGCTCTCGGGCAAGGTCTCGCTTGAAGAGATCGCAAAGCAGGTCAACGACAGCAATTTGCAGCCGCAACCACGCTCGGGACGCCAGGAATACCTGGAGAACGTTGTAAACCGCTACGTCTGAGAGGTTTAAGATACTAGGAATAAGTTCTCAGCTGAGAACTTATTCCGCTACTGCGCCGACCTGAAGGCGCTGCGGAGTTGCGGTTAAGCTCCTTCCAAAGCGGCCTTCCAGCGGCAATTCTTGTGCAAGAATCGAAGATTCTTGTGTGAGTTTTTGTGGCGGAATCATGGCTTTTTCGTGTGGCAGGACCACAATTGGCGTCGTGAATTCGCTGTAGGCAATGCCGATTCTCTACGCTAAACGTGCTGACCGCCGTTGATATGGATCTCGGAACCGGTCACGTAGGATGACGATTCCGTGCACAGGAAATAGATCGTCTCCGCCACTTCCGCGGTCTTGCCGAGACGCCGCAGGGGCAGATGCTCGATCATCTTGTCGGTACCGGGCGAAAGGATCGCCGTGTCGATTTCACCCGGGGCAATTGCATTGACGCGGATGCCATGCGGACCGAAATCCGAGGCCATCTCTCGGGTCAGGGACGCGAGTGCCGCCTTGGACGTGGCATAGGCGGTGCCCGCGAAAGGATGGACCCGGCTGCCCGCGATCGATGTTACATTCACCACCGACCCCTGTGCCGCCTCAAGTTCCGCAAACAGGCCGCGCGCCAGCATGATTGGCGCAAAGAAGTTCACCTGGAAAACGCTCATCCATGTCTGCATGGGGGTCTCGATGGAATCGAGCCGGTCGCCCGTGCTGTTCTTGGGCGAGATGCCCGCATTATTGACCAGCGCGTTCAGCCTGCCGCCTTCCGCCGCGAGCCTCTGCCTGATCTCCGATACCGCATGATCGACATCGGCAGGGTCGGCGAGATCGACCTTTATGTGATCGTCCGGTCCGGCCGGCCAGGGACAATTATCGTCGAAACTCTGGCGCGAACAGGTGATGACGCGCCAGCCGGCGCGTGAAAACCGCTTGACCGTTGCATGGCCGATACCGCGGCTCGCGCCCGTCAGGACAAGTACCTTGCGTGGTTCTTCGTTGGTCATGGGAATACTCCGTTGCGCCAGCAATAGCTTATCGCACTGCAAAATTCGAGGCATATCATGTCGCGGGCGATTGATCCGTTCGGGCGAAGCCCATATCGTGGCCCGCAAACTAGAGCAAGTTTGTCTAAATAGAGTCGTTCTGCCGGAGGGAATTCGTGGACAAGGTCAAGGGGTTTGGCGAGGCCGATGCCTTTCCATCGGACAATGCTAACGCCCGATGGATTTGGCTCGAATTCACCCGGCCCACTGATCGAACCGCGTTTCTGCGAAACGCGGATAATTCGATCAGCGGGTTTAAAAGCTTGTTGGTTTGCGAAAGCAAACCAACGGCTGGGTTTCCAGCTGGCGGCCAACCACTTTGTCAGGCGGCGTCGGACGATGGAAATGCATCGGCCTCGCCACCTTCCGTGTGGATTGCCTCGCCATCCGAGAAACAGAACTGGCTCTATTCAGGCAAAATTTGCTCTAGGGGGGAAGCATGAACGGATATATTCTGGCAATCGACCAGGGCACCACGTCGAGCCGCGCTATCGTTTTTGACAAGAATCGCAAGGTTGCGGGCAAAAGCCAGCAGGAATTCACGCAAATCTACCCGCAATCCGGCTGGGTGGAGCATGATCCGGAGGAAATCTGGCGATCCGTGCTCAGCACCTGCAAGGTCGCCATCGAAAACGCCAAGATCCAGGCAGGCGACGTAGCGGCGATCGGCATCACGAACCAGCGTGAGACGGTCGTTGTCTGGGACAAGGGCACCGGCAAACCGATACATAATGCCATTGTCTGGCAAGACCGGCGCACCGCCGCGCTCTGCCAGAAACTGAAGAAGCAGGGCCTCGAAAAAAAGTTCACGAAGAAGACCGGTCTTCTGCTCGATCCTTATTTCTCCGGAACGAAGCTCTCATGGATTTTGGACAAGGTGCCCGGCGCCCGCAAACGCGCGGCAAATGGCGAACTGCTTTTCGGCACGGTCGACAGTTTCCTCATTTGGCGGCTTACCGGCGGCAAGGTGCACGCCACCGACGCCACAAATGCATCGCGAACCCTGATCTTCAACATCGCGACGAATGACTGGGACGATGAATTGCTCGATATTCTGCGTATTCCCCGAGCCATGCTGCCACAGGTAAAGGACTGTGCGGCAGATTACGGCGCGGCGGAGGCGGACATTTTCGGCGCCTCGATACCGATACTCGGCGTCGCGGGTGACCAGCACGCGGCGACTATTGGCCAGGCGTGTTTCGAGCCGGGAATGTTCAAGTCCACCTATGGAACCGGATGTTTCGCCGTTCTCAACACCGGCAGCGACATGGTGCTGTCGAAAAACCGCTTGCTGACGACCATTGCCTACCGCCTCAACGGCAAGACGACCTATGCCCTCGAAGGTTCGATTTTTATCGCCGGCGCGGCCGTGCAATGGCTGCGCGACGGACTGAAGATCATCGGTTCGGCGCCTGAAACCGGCAAACTTGCCGACCAGGCCGATCCCAGCCAGGACGTCTATCTCGTGCCAGCCTTCGTCGGCCTTGGAGCACCGCACTGGGATGCTGAGGCGCGCGGCGCAATCTATGGCCTCACGCGCAATTCCGGTCCGGCGGAATTTGCCCGGGCGGCGCTGGAATCGGTGGCCTACCAGACCCGCGACCTGCTGGATGCAATGCGCAAGGACTGGAAATCGTCTGGTACGAAGACAGTGCTGCGCGTCGATGGCGGCATGGTCGCTTCCGACTGGACGATGCAACGTCTCGCCGACATTCTGGACGCCCCGGTCGATCGACCGACCATTCTCGAAACCACGGCACTCGGGGCCGCATGGCTCGCCGGCTCAAAGGCCGGCATCTGGCCCAGCCGGCGGGAATTTTCCAAGACCTGGGAGCGGGATATCCGTTTCACGCCGAAGATGGACGACAAGACTCGCAAGGCGAAAATTGCGGGATGGCGAACGGCGGTGAAACGGACGTTGACGAGTTAGTTACAATCTTAGAACGCTTCCTCTCCGTCATCCTCGGGTCAAGCCCGAGGATGACGGAGAGGAAGGTGCTTTACCATATTGGAGGAGCGATTCGCTTCACTGAGCTAGCCCCCTCTCTTGCGATTTCTCCGGGGAGATAAGAACAATGCTAATTGCCCATGATCAGGTCGAACAGCGTCGTCTTGCGGCCCGAGTTGCCAACTTCGCCGGGAGGTACCGGCCGGGTGGAGCCGGTCTGGTCGCCGAGGTCCACCGGCGGCATAGGGCCAGCAGGATTGACCTGCGCCGAAGGGATGCCCTCGGCCGGAGGGACCGATGGATCACTGCCGGGCAAAATGTCGTTTCCATCATTGACCTGCTGGCGCAACTGGTAATCGCCCGGCAATTGGGCAACCGGAACGCCCTTGTGCGCCGCGACCATGAAGTCTTTCCATGCAATGGCCGGCAATGATCCGCCGGTGATCTTCTTCGTCGGCTTGCCGTCATCATTGCCGAACCAGACGCCGGTCGTCAGGTTTGCGGTATAGCCGATGAACCAGGCGTCCCGAAAGTTCTGGCTGGTACCGGTCTTTCCGGCCGCGGGCCAACCGAACCTGGCCTTCGTCGCCGTACCTGTGTCGACCGTCTGGCGCAGCATGGCATTCATCATTCCGACATTGCGCGGATCGATAACGCGGTCTGTGGCCGTGTTCTTGTGCTGGTAAAGCACCTTGCCTTCGTTGGTGGTCACGCGCCGGATGACATAGGGCGGCGCCCTGTAGCCGCCATTGGCGAAGGGAACGAAGGAATCGGTCAGTTCCAGCAGCGTGACCTCCGATGTTCCAAGCGCCAGCGATGCATTTGCCGTAAGGTTCGATTCGATGCCGAGGCGATGGGCTGTCGATACGACTGTCGTCGGACCAACTTCCATCACAAGCTGCGCGGAAACGGAATTCAGCGAGCGCGCCAGTGCTTCAGCCAGGGTGACCTTGCCGAAATACTTGCCGTTGAAATTCCCGGGCGTCCAGTTGCCAATGCGGATCGGAGCGTCATTGCGCACGGATTCAGGCGTGAACCCCTGTTCAAGCGCCGAGAGATAGACGAAGGGCTTGAATGCCGAGCCCGGCTGACGCTTGGCCTCGCTGGCACGATCGAACTGGCTATTGGCATAATCATAGCCGCCGACGAGTGCCCGCACGGCCCCGGTGCCGTCCACCGAAACCAGGGCGCCCTGCGAGACGTTGAGTTTCTCACCATTCTTGCCGATCAGATCGCGAATCGATGCTTCGCCGAGTTTCTGCAGGCCGAGATCGACCGTCGTATCGACGATCACATCGCTGCGTACATCTCCGATCAGACCCGGCAATTCTTCCATCACGCGGTCGGCGACATATTGCTCCGAGCCGCTCCAGTAAGAGGCGGCGCGGGTTGCCGGCTGTTTCTTGGCGAAGCTGAGTTCCTTGTCGCCGATCATCCCCTGCTCGCGCATGGCGCCAAGCACAAGCTGCGCCCGTTCGCCGGCGGCTTTCGGATCGCGCGCGGGCGACAGGCGCGACGGCGCCTTCAGGAGGCCGGCAATCAGTGCGGCCTCCGGCAAGGTCACTTCCCTGGCCGATTTGTTGAAATAGCGGCGCGAGGCCGCAGCCACACCATAGGACCCGGAACCGAGATAGACCCGGTTCAAATACATTTCGAGTATCTGATCCTTGGTGTATTTCTGCTCGAGCCAAAGGGCGAGCATGACTTCCTGTACCTTGCGCTCGATGGTGCGATCCGGCGTCAGGAAAAGGTTCTTGGCCAATTGCTGCGTGATCGTCGAACCGCCCTGAACCAGGCGTCCGGACATGACATTGGCAAGCATGGCACGGGTGAAGCCGATGGGATCGACACCGAAATGCGAATAGAACCGGCGGTCCTCGATGGCGACGACGGCTTCCGGCAGATAGGGCGACATGTCATGCAGGCTGATCGCCTCGCCGCCCGAGGCGCCGCGATTGGCAATCAGATCGCCTTCGACCGACACGATCTTGACGTTGGGCGGACGGTCGGGAATTGCCCATGTGGTCGTCTGCGGCATCTTGGCGGCAAAATAAATGACCGTTCCTGCAAGGGCGATCCCGCCCCAGATGCACAGGACGAACGACCAATAGACCAAGCGGCGCACCGCACCGAAAAACCCTCCGCCGCTGCTTCCCCGGCGCGCTCTGCCGCGCTTCGACCTGGCCGGTTTGCGTGCCGTCTTGCGTTTTGCCACAGGCCTGTCCTCCGGATCTGCGCGCAGATCATCGCCCGAGCGGCGGTCCGTACCGAACCCCGGTTCAATGCGCTGCCTGCCCCTGTCGCGTGATGCCATTGATGAGAGTCCCGCCCCCGATAAGCCCGAATAGTCGCAAACGCCCCGTTGCAGGGTAAATGCGGCGATTTAAGGTGCGGTTAAAGTCGCGTCAGTTAATCGATGTGGGGGATCAAGGAATTGGACGCATGAATCCGCTTGCAGCTGGACCGGGGCAGACGACTCGGACCAACTCTTCCCACATGAGGCTCCAGCGGATATCATTGCATACAAATACCCTGCGGCCCCTGCAGGTACGGAGCTTGGGAGAATAGGACGCCATGACCGGAACGCGCCGCAAGCTGACGACGATCTTCTCGGCAGATGTCCAGGACTACACACGCTTGATGCGGGCCGATGAGGAAGGAACGCTCGACACCCTGAAAAAATACCGTGGGGCAATGTCCCGGTTGATCGAAACCCATGGTGGCAGGGTCGTGAACACCTGGGGCGATGGGCTGATCGCCGAATTTGCCAGCGTGGTCGAGGCCGTGCGCGCAGCGCTCGACATACAGAACGAGGTGGCGGGCTACAACGCCGATCGGCCCGATGACACGCGCATGCTGTTTCGCATCGGCATCAATCTTGGCGATGTAATCGCCGAAGGCGACGATATCTACGGCGATGGTGTGAACGTCGCCGCACGGCTGCAAGCATCCGCGTCGGCGGGCGGCATCGTCATATCCAGCACCGTCTATGACCAGGTACGCAACAAGGTCGCGGTTGGCTTCGAATCCCTGGGGCAGGTACCCGTCAAGAACATCGAAGGTGGCGTGCTCAGCTACGCCATCAGGATCGGAGAAGACAGTTCCCGTTCAGCGCAACAGGAAACTGCACCGGCCGAGACAAGAATTGAACCCCATCCCGCCCGCGACACTGCCACCGCGATACCAAAGTGGCGCAGCTATGGGGTAGTGGGCGCAGTTTCGGCCGGCATCCTCGCCATCAATCTGCTGTCCTGGGACGGAGAATTCTGGGCGCCCTGGCCAATTCTCGCCATTGCAACCTTGGCCGCACTGTCGTGGATTCGCAACACAAGACAGATCGACCAGGTTCTGGCAATGCTCACTATTCTTGGCGTTGCGCTCACCTGCATCAACCTGCTTGCCTGGCACGGCACTTTCTGGGCCGCCTGGCCGTTGCTTGCAATGGCTGTCCTTGGCAGTATCCGATGGTTTACGCGCCGCAGCGCGGAACCCTGACCGGCGCTCGAATTCAGAGCAATCTCACGGAGTGACCAATGCGCTTTCTGGTATTTGCAACTTTGACGCTGATCGTGAGCGGTTGTAGCGGCGCGGCGTTCCAGAGGCTAAATCCAAACCCCGACGCCGAAGCGCAGTATCGCCTTGGCGGGTGTCAGCTGCGCGGGCACGGCGTTTGCAAGGACCTGCAGGAGTTCTCCGGTTCCGGCCAGCAAACCCAGTGACATGAGGTTTTCTGCTCAAATCATCGCGCGCGTAAAATATTATTTTGCAGCCCTTGAAAACCTTCTTCGGTAGTTCTACTTTAATCCTTGCGTAACGAGTGGTTCTCCTCCCATTTTACACTCGTTGCGTGTTCCCCTCTGGACGCGTTAGCGTTCACAATTCGCCGGGCTTATGCCCGGCTTTTTTGTGCCTTCGGTTCGGATCTGTTCATCAACCGAATTTTACTTTCCCTTTTCATTTTTCACGTATCAAAGAGCACTGGGATCGTGGGGTACGCAAGACATGAACACGGGCGAAAAGGCACGCGTCGACTGGGTGGATATTGCCAAGGGTATCTGCATCATCTTCGTCGTGATGATGCATTCGGTGCTCGGCGTCGAGGCCGAGGCCGGCGCGCGCGGCTGGATGCATCCTGTCGTCGCCTTTGCCCAGCCGTTCCGCATGCCGGATTTCTTCATGATCTCGGGTTTGTTTCTCGGTATTGTGATCGATCGTTCCTGGCTGCGTTATGCTGATCGCAAGATCGTGCATTTCGCCTATTTCTACGTGCTCTGGCTGACGATCCAGTTTCTGTTCAAGGCACCCGGCATCGTCGCGCAAAGCGGTACCGGAGGCGCTTTGTCCGCCTATCTCATGGCCTTCATTCAACCCTTCGGCACCTTGTGGTTCATCTATCTGCTGCCGGTTTTCTTTGTCGTCACGCGGCTCGTCAAGGGGCTGAACGTCTGGCTGGTCCTTGCTGTGGCTGCGGTACTCGAAACGCTGCCGATCCATACGGGATGGCTGGTGGTCGACGAATTCTGCAGCCGCTTCGTCTATTTCTTCGCGGGCTATGCACTTGCGCCGGAAATCTTCCGCCTTGCGGAGTGGCTGCGGCAGCGGCCGGCCACCGCCCTTGCGATTCTCGGTGCATGGGCGTTGATCAATGGCTGGCTGGTTTTCACACCGGCACCACTGCCTTTCGCAGCGTGGATACCGGCAGAGGCAGCGACCTCCGGCGGACTTGGCGGATGGGCGAGCGTGCCGCTGATTTCGCTCGCCGCCGGCGGCGCCGGAGCACTGGCTATCGTGTCCGTTTCAGCGCTGATTGCCCGCCTGGCGCTATCTCTCGAAGCCGCCGTGAAACCGCTGCGCTGGCTCGGCGCGAATTCGATTGTCGTCTACCTCGCCTTCTTCCTGCCAATGGCGATCGCCCGCACGATTCTTCTGAAAACCGGCATCATCACCGATATCGGCACGATCTCGCTCCTGACCGTGATCAGCGGCGTCCTCGGCCCGGTCATGCTCTACTGGTTGATCCAATGGTGCGGCTACGGCCAGTTCCTGTTCAGACGCCCACAATGGGCCTATATAGATCGCGCGCCGGCGCCGAGGGGCGCGCTCGCTTCAGCCGAGTGATATTCGTGCCATTTGGTCTAGCTGTGCGCAAAGATATCCTGCTCATCCCATCCCATCAAATCGAGCTTGGAGCGGACAGGAAGGAATTCGAAACAGGCGCCGGCTTCTTCCGAGCGGCCATCGCGCAAAAGCCTCTGCTGCAGAATCGTACGCAGGCGATGCAGGTAGAGCACGTCAGATGCAGCATATTCCAGTTGCGCCGGGGACAGTTCAGGCGCACCCCAGTCGGAAGATTGCTGCTGCTTGGAGAGATTGACTTCCAGCAATTCGCTGCAGAGGTCCTTCAGGCCGTGTCGGTCCGTATAGGTCCGCACCAGGCGTGAGGCGATCTTGGTGCAGAAAACCGGCTTTGCCATGACACCGAAAGCCTGGAACAGCACGGCAATGTCAAACCGGCCGAAATGAAAGATCTTGGTAATCGCATCGTCGCCAAGCAGTTTAACCAGATTGGGCGCTGCCGTCTGGCCCTTGTCGATCTGGATGACATCCGCCGAACCGTCACCGGGAGATATCTGCACGACACAAAGCCGGTCGCGATGCGGATTGAGCCCGAGCGTCTCCGTATCGATAGCGACAGCATCGACCTGGTAATTATCGAGGTCTGGCAGATCATTGCGGTGAAAGCGGATGGTCATTGTCGTTTCCTGTCAGTTCTGTCTTGTCTAGGCATTCAGCGCCTGGCGATATTCACGCTTTGGCTGGATTAGCCAAAGCGTCGAGAATACGTGCCCAGGAACGCTGACCCTTGTGGAAGGAGTTCAGCTCGTATTTTTCGTTGGGTGAGTGGATGCGATCGTCCTCAAGGCCGAAACCGACAAGCAGCGATTCCATGCCCAGCATACGCTGGAAATCGCCGACGATGGGGATCGAACCGCCCATGGCAATCAGCACGGCCGGCTTTGGCCATTCGTCGCTCAAGGCATTCTTCGCTCTCGTCAGCAGCGGGGACTCGTAGGACAGCTGGATCGCCGGCGAAGCGCCGTGCTCATGAAACTCGACGCTGCAGTCGGCTGGAATGCGTGCCCGCACGAAAGCGCGGAACGCCCCGCGGATTTTCGCCGGATCCTGGCTGTGGACGAGACGGAACGACACTTTTGCCGAGGCCTGGGCTGCGATGACGGTCTTGAAGCCTTGGCCGGTATAGCCCCCGATCATGCCGTTGAACTCGGCTGTTGGCCGAGCCCAGATCAACTCGAGGATGGAACGGCCCTTTTCACCTGATGGAATGGAGAGGCCGACGGGTCCGAGAAAGTTTTCCGGCGTGGCGCCGAGCCCTTCCCACATCTGCAGGATCTGCGTCGGCGTTTCGTCAACGCCGTCGTAAAAGCCAGGAATGGTCACGGCGCCGTTCTCGTCGTGAATATCGGCAAGTATCTTTGCCAATATGCGAACAGGATTGGCGGCAGCGCCGCCGAACATGCCGGAATGAAGATCGCGATCAGCGGCCTTGATGACGATTTCCTCGCCAACGAGCCCGCGCAACCCGACGGAGATGGCCGGGGTTTCCGCATCCCACATGCCCGTATCGCAAACGAGAGCGAAATCCGCCTTCAATTCTTCCCGGTGCGCTTCCAGGAAGGGCTTCAGCGATGGCGAACCAGACTCCTCTTCACCTTCGAAGAGGATGGAAATCTTCACCGGCAGCTTGCCATGCACTTCCTTGTAAGCGCGGCACGCCTCGACAAAAGTCATCAACTGGCCTTTGTCATCAGACGTGCCGCGGCCCGTAAGAATCTTCCGGCCGCCGTCGATTTCCTTGATCGCAGGCGCGAAAGGATCATTCTCCCACAGGTCCAGCGGATCGACCGGCTGTACATCATAATGGCCATAGAACAACACGTGCGGCGCGTCGGGGCCTGGACCTTCGTGATGGCCGACGACCATGGGATGACCTGGCGTATCCCTGATGCTTGCTTCAAAGCCGATCGACTTCAGATCATCGACGAGCCATTCGGCTGCTTCACGGCAATCGGCCTTGAACGCAGGGTCCGTCGAAATGGACTTGATCCGGAGCAGCTCGAAAAGCCGATCAAGGCTTTTATCGAGATTATTGTCGAGGACGTTCAAGACAGGTTCGAGAGCTGACATTCCAATTTCCAATTTCTGTGGGCCGGGATCGAGAGGGGAGTTCTTCTTAGCGCATTTTGAGCGGCGCGGCACAAAAAAGGCTTCCCTCAGGCCCAAAAGAAATGGCCGCCGTGGCGGGGGGACCACAGGCGACCAGATCACTACACTCAATTTGCGGTCAACCCTGGAGAGGGGGATGAGGCTGGCCGCAAGCCCGGTGTTAGGCGGGGGACGAGCCTTATAAACCGGACATCGATCTAACGTCGACACCTATGGATTTGGGGGGCAAACCGTGGCAATTCAAGGGCACCGGAGATTACATCTTTGTAACAAACGCGTGATGCGCGCGTGCTCGAAAACAGCCTCTATTCAGAGCGCTTCCATACCGAGGTTTTGCAAATGAGGCCGCCAAGCACGCAGCCCGAAAGCTCAACATCATCTCCCGCAAGCTTTGCCTTGCCCGAATAGGTCTTGCCGCTCTCCGTGTCATAGAGCGAGCCGGCATAGGTGCCGGAGCCTGTTGGCTTGAGGGTCACGGCCTGAAGGCCTATGACGGGGCGATCGCGCTTGGAGGCATCCGGATTTTTGACGTCCTTGACCGGTTCTCTCATCCAGATGACCGTGCCGCAAACACCGGCATCACAATTGACCAACCGGACTTTCGTGCCGCCCGATTCGTTGACAAAAGTTCCGGTGATATCCCGCGTCTGCGCTCCGGCAGAGACAGTCAATATGCCTGCAAAAGCGACCGGGAGAATGAGCTTCTTTGAAATGGACAATGTTATCTTCCTATTTTTGCTAATGATCTGCGCCTGCCGACATTATTGCACGGGTGCGACAACAGCTGCAAATTTCTGTTAGGCGGCTTCGATTTCAGGCGCTATTCTTTTTCTTCCGCACGCCGCAACCACCGCATTTCCTTTTTCCCGATCATCATTTAATCGTAGGCACCATGAAAAAAGGTGATCATCTCTTCCTCGTTGACGGCTCGGGTTACATCTTCAGGGCCTACCACGCACTCCCCCCCTTGACGCGCAAATCCGACGGCCTGCCGGTGGGTGCAGTCTCCGGTTTTTGCAACATGTTGTGGAAATTATTGAGGGAAGCGCGCGATACTTCCGTTCGCGATACTCCCACGCATTTCGCGGTGATCTTCGACTATTCCGCCCACACATTCCGCAAGCAGATCTATCCCGACTACAAGGCAAATCGGTCTGCCCCGCCGGAGGACCTCATTCCGCAGTTCGGCCTGATTCGCCAGGCCACGAAGGCTTTCAACCTTCCCTGTATCGAAAAGGACGGCTACGAGGCGGATGACCTGATAGCGACCTATGCCCGGCAGGCCGAGGCGGTGGGCGCAGAGGTCACGATCATCTCGTCCGACAAGGATCTGATGCAGCTCGTCACGCCGCTGGTGACGATGTATGACAGCATGAAGGACAAGCAGATCCGCATTCCCGATGTTATCGAGAAGTGGGGCGTTCCCCCCGAAAAGATGATCGACCTGCAGGCAATGACAGGCGATTCGACCGACAATGTGCCGGGAATTCCTGGCATCGGACCCAAAACGGCGGCGCAGTTGCTGGAGGAGTTCGGCGATCTCGATACGCTGCTTGCAAGGGCGAGCGAAATCAAACAGCAGAAGCGGCGCGAGAACATCATTCAATATGCCGAGCAGGCGCGCATCTCGCGCCAGCTGGTAACCCTGAAAACCGACACGCCGGTCGATGTCGGTATCGAGGATTTCAGCCTTGAACCGCAGAACGGCCCGAGGCTCGTCGCCTTTTTGAAGGCGATGGAGTTCAATGCGCTGACGCGGCGTGCGGCAGAGGCAACAGGCGTCGACGCCAGCGAAATCGAACCGGCGAACGTGATTATCCAAGCGGTCGCAGAGGCACACGGGCCGGATCTCGATATCTCGAATGAGGATGACCTTCCCAAACCCCCGGCACCTGTGACGGCAAATGTCCCGTCGCCCAAGACCGCGAACGGCAATATTCAGGCCACCCCGGCGGATCTGGTGAAATCGAGGACCGACCAGGCGCTTTCAGCCAAGATCGATCGCAGCTCCTATGCCACCATTCGGGACGTTGCCGCATTGCAGGTCTGGATCGACGAAGCGATGGCATCGGGCGTGATAGCGTTCGACACGGAAACCACGTCCGCGGATCCGATGCAGACCGAAGTGGTCGGCCTGTCGCTGGCGACGAGGCCCGGGCGGGCAGCTTATATCCCGATCAACCACGTGTCCGGCGACGGCGATCTCCTCGGCGGCGGGCTGGTCGCACACCAGATCCCCGAGCGCGAAGTGTTTCGCATGTTGAAGCCGCTTCTGGAGGACGCGTCGGTCCTGAAGATCGCGCACAGTATGAAATACGAGTGGCTTGTCATGCATCGTTACGGCATCGACCTCCACCCGCTCGACGATACAATGCTGATCTCCTACGTGCTGGACGCCGGGGAAGGCAGTCACAGCATGGATAGTCTGTGCGATCGCTGGCTGGGGCACAAGCCGCTCGCCTACAAGGATTTGATCGGATCGGGCAAATCGTCGGTTACATTCGACAAGGTCTCCATCGAGCGGGCAACGGAGTACGCGGCGGAAGACGCCGACGTCACCTTGCGGCTCTGGCGTCTGCTGAAGCCGCGTCTCGTCGCCGATGGGCTGATGTCCGTTTATGAGCGGCTGGAGCGGCCGCTGATCCCCGTACTTGCGCGCATGGAAGAGCGCGGGATTTCGGTCGACCGCCAGATATTATCGCGGCTGTCGGGCGACCTCGCCCAATCCGCCGCGGCGATCGAGGAGGATATTTACCGGCTTGCCGGCGAGAAGATCAATATCGGCTCACCAAAACAGATGGGAGATATCCTGTTCGGCAAGATGGGTCTCCCCGGCGGTTCCAAGACGAAGACCGGCCAATGGTCCACCTCCGCGCAGCTTCTCGAAGACCTTGCTGCCGAAGGTCACGAACTGCCGCGCAAGATCGTCGACTGGCGCCAGTTGACGAAGCTCAAATCCACTTATACTGACGCCCTGCCCGGGTATATCAATCCCCGTACCAAGCGCGTGCACACCTCTTATGCCATGGCGGCGACTTCCACGGGACGGCTTTCATCATCCGAGCCGAACCTGCAGAATATTCCGATCCGCACCAGCGAGGGCCGCAAGATACGCACCGCGTTCATTGCCGAGCCGGGAAACAAGCTGATATCGGCCGATTACAGCCAGATCGAATTGCGGGTACTGGCGCATGTCGCCGAAATTCCGCAGCTGACGCAGGCCTTTGCCGATGGCATCGATATTCACGCGATGACTGCGTCAGAGATGTTCGGCGTGCCGGTGAAGGACATGCCTTCGGAGGTTCGACGCCGGGCCAAAGCCATCAATTTCGGCATTATCTATGGTATCTCGGCGTTCGGCCTGGCCAACCAGCTGTCCATTCCACGCGAGGAAGCCGGCCAGTATATTCGCACCTATTTCGACCGTTTCCCCGGCATCAAGGATTATATGGAAGCGACGAAGGCGTTCGCCCGCCAGCATGGCTATGTGGAGACGATTTTCGGCCGGCGCGCGCACTATCCCGAAATACGCTCGTCCAATCCGACACACAGGGCGTTCAACGAACGCGCCGCGATCAACGCGCCGATCCAGGGTTCGGCGGCCGACATCATCCGCAGGGCCATGGTGCGCATGGAGCCTGCGTTGAACGAAGCCAAGCTCTCCGCCCGCATGCTGCTGCAAGTCCATGACGAACTGATCTTCGAGACATCCGACGAGGAAGTCGAAGCGACTATCCCGGTCATCCGGCATGTGATGGAGAATGCGGCGATGCCCGCAGTATCGCTGTCGGTGCCGCTGCATGTGGATGCACGGGCGGCGCACAACTGGGACGAGGCGCACTAGAGACTGTCTTATCTCCCCTCCTTGTGGGGGAGAATGCGATTTCAGCATCTTGGCCTTGCTAAGTGCTGGAAATGAGAGGGGGTTTGCCTCGCTGAACTACCCCCTCACTTGGATTTTCCACAACGGGAGAGATAGTCGGAGCCGTCTCTAGGACTGCAGCGCGTCCAACACTTTCCGCTGGGCATGCATTTCGAGGAAAATACGGTAATCGCGGTCTAGACGATCCCGAGCGGCCGGGTTCGGCTGGCGGGCATGGCCGCCCTGTTTCATCGCGATACATGCAGCAGGCAGATCGGGGTAGATGCCGGCGGCCGTCGCCGCAACCATTGCAGTGCCGAGCAGCACCGCATCTTCTGCCGCCGAGGTTATGACGGTGCAACCGGTGGCGTCCGCATAAAGCTCCATCAGCAGCGGGCTCTTGGTGTGGCCGCCCGTCACATGCATGGTGTCGATGGCATAGCCCCTGTCGTTCAGCGCATCGAGGATATGCCGGACACCCAGCGCGATTGCGACGCAGGTGCGCCAGTAGAGGCGGCAAAGGCTGTCGAACGATGCATCGAGGGTAAGGCCGCTGATCACACCCACCGCGTGCGGATCGGCGAGAGGCGAGCGATTGCCATGGAAGTCCGGCAGGACGTGCAGGCGGCTGGCGAGGTCCGGCCCTTCCTGCGCGCGCAATTCAACGATGCGCTCGGTGATTTTCTTGTGCAGGGCGGGGTTCGGTTCGCCAACTGCACCATGCCAGCGGGTGACATGATCGAGGAGCGCTCCGGTCACGGACTGTCCGCCCTCGCTAAGCCAGACATCGGGCAGGGCGACGCCATGATAGGGCCCCCATCCGCCGCTGAACGAAATCGGCTCGCGCGACAGAGCCATGAGGCAACTGGACGTGCCCGCGATCAGCGCAAGATGGCGATCGATCTGCGCAAGATCGCCGGCAAAGCCACCGAGGACACCGAGAGCGCCGGCATAGGCGTCGATCAACCCCGCCCCGACGTGGCAGGACGTGGTCAGCCCGAGCGCGGTTGCCGCTTCAAGCGTCAGCGGTCCGATATCGGTACCGACTGCGGACGCGAGTTCGGGCAGATTGCCCCTCTCCACCATGTCGGACAGACCGACGGCCTCGAGGTAGTCCGGCTGCCAGCCTCTTTCCTCATGTGCCAGATAGGTCCATTTGCACGTAAGCGTGCACTGTGACCGGACGAGCGATCCAGTTGCTTTCCAGCCGAGATAGTCGGCAAGATCGAAGAAATACCCGGCTCTGTTCCAGGTTTCCGGCAAGTGCCGCTTGAGCCACATCAGTTTCGGTGTCTGCATTTCCGGCGACATCACGCCGCCGAGATAGCTCAGCACCCTGTGACCGGTGGCCGTGCATTCATCCGCCTCATCAAGCGCGCGATGGTCAAGCCAGACGATTGTATCCCACCTGTTCTCGCCGGAGGTCGAGACGGACAAAGGCTTGCCCTCCGTATCCCTGACGACCAGCGAACAGGTGGCATCGAAGCTAATGCCAACGACGTGAGAGGGATCGACCTTCGAGGCAGCAAGAGCGCCGCGTACGGCGATGCATACGGATTTCCAGATGTCTTCGGAATCATGTTCCGCATGATCGGCAAGCGGCCTGTTCATCAAAATCGGGTGCTCGACGCGGCCAAGGAGATTTCCCCCGGCGTCGAGGATGCCCGCACGCGCGCTACCTGTCCCGACATCTACAGCACAGACATATCGAGAGCCTATTGCTCCGGCCATCAAAGAACTTTCGGTGTGGCTTCCTGCATGAGCAAGCCCGGCAACTCCAACATGTCGCTGAATATACGGTCCGGGTTGCGGGACGCAAGTGCAGCCTCCAGCCGCCCGCCGCGCGAGTGTGTGCCGCCAGTGAATGCGAAAACCCGCATTCCGGCGCTTTTTGCAGCTTCGATCCCTGCCGGGCTGTCTTCGACCACGATGCAATCCTTCGGATCGACTTTCATCGTTTTTGCAGCAAGGAGAAAGAGGTCCGGCGCCGGCTTCCCGTGCTTGACCATGGTCGCACTGAAAATGTGCGGATCGAGGAGGTCGAGCAGCCCTGTCAGTTTCAGCGACAGGCGAATGCGGTCCGGCTGGCTCGACGAAGCCACGCAGCGCGGTACATCGAGCCTGCGCAAAGTCTCCGCAATACCCGGTATAGGCTGCAGATCGAGCTCGAAACGTGCAAAGAGATTTGCCCGCATCTCATCGAGATCGGCCTCGCTTGCGGCGAAACCGTAATCTTCGTGCAGCACCTTGCTGATCGTCGTCATGCTGCGCCCAAGGAAGCGATCATAGGCATCGTCCTCGGACATGGTAACGCCGCTCCTGGTGATCATATCAAGGAGGACGGCGATGGATATCGGTTCGCTATCAACAAGGACGCCGTCGCAATCGAAAATAATGAGATCCGGTTTCGTCATGTCAAAGCTTGTCGTCCAGGTAGAGCTTGAGGGTCTCCCGGGCGCCTTTGTCCCAGAGTGTGCGGAGTATCCGCGAGAAAGATTCGACAAATATCGGCGATGTACCGACCTCACCGAAGATGTCGGTCATCGCGAGGAATGCCTTGGGATCATCCTTAGCCTTCAGCGCTTCAACCTTCAAGCGTTCGGCGCTTGCATCGAGATAGTTCGTCGGCTTGCCGGAATCGGTCGTGCCCGCGCAGAAGCGGCACCACAGCGCCGATACGAGCGACAGGCCGGTGACGCTCCTGCCGGCCCTCAGCCGGTCTGCCGTCGTCGGCAGCACGAATTTGGGCTGGCGGTTGGAGCCGTCCTGGCAAAGGCGCTGGATCGTATCGCCGATCTTAGGATTGGAGAACCGCCGCACGATGAGGTCGAAATATTCGTCGAAGGGCATGCCCGGCACGGCGGGCAGGACCGGGATGATCTCTTCACGCTCGAGCTTTGCCAGGAAGTCGCGGACAAGCGGCTCCTCCATCGCTTCGTGCACGAAATGAATGTCCATCAAGGCTGCCGGATAAGCGATCGCCGCATGGCCGCCGTTGAGGATGCGGATCTTCATCAGTTCGTAAGGTGCCACATCGTCGACGAAGGTAACGCCGACTTTCTCGAGCGCGGGTCTCCCCATGGGGAACTTGTCCTCGAGCACCCATTGCTTGAACGGTTCGCAGAACACGGGCCAATTATCCTCTATGCCGAAATCGGCCGCCAGAAGCTCGCGCTCGCGGTCGGTGGTGGCGGGAGTTATGCGATCCACCATACTGTTGGGGAATGCAACGGCATGCCTGATCCATTCCGCGAGGTTGGCGTCGATGAGTGCCGCAAGGCCGCTGACCGCATCGCACGTCACATGGCCATTGCCCGGTATATTGTCACAGGACATTACGGTAAACGGCGCGGTTCCTTCGTTGCGGCGGCGGATCAAGCCGGCAAGGATCAGACCGAAAACGGTTTGAGGAGTTGTAATGTCCGCCGCATCTGCCGCAATCGCCGGATGTTGCGGATTGAAAACACCGGACGCGGGATCGATGAAATAGCCGCCCTCGGTAATGGTCATCGAAACGATGCGGATCTGCGGATCGGCAAGGCGCGCGATGATAGTGGCGCTATCGCCGGGCTGGAGGTAATCGATCATGGAGGAAGTAACGTGCGCCGTCCGGTGGCCGCTATCCTGCTCGACGACGGTGGTCAGCCAATCCTGTGCCTCGAGTTTCTGGCGCATGACCTCGTCGGAGGCCAGGACACCTGCGCCAACGAGGCCCCATTCATGATCCGTGCCGGCGTTGAACAATGCATCGAGATAGACGGCCTGATGGGCGCGATGAAAATTTCCAATGCCGAAATGGATGATACCGGCCGTCAGGTCGGACTGATCGTAGCCGGGAACGCCGATATTGGCCGGCAGGTTCGCTAGTGCGGCTTTCGAGAGTTTGATCGTCATCGGGCCTACCCTTTCATTAGTAATAAAGTGGCCGTAGAGGTGCCGAGTTTTCTCTCCCACAAGGGGAAGATAACTCAGCTCATCCAGTTGCCGCCGTCGACATTGTAGGTTTGCGCGACGATGTAATCGCTCTCGCTGCTCGCGAGGAAAATCGCCATACCAGTCAAATCTTCGGCGGTACCCATGCGGCCATAGGGCACGGCCTCGCCGACGAGGCGCTTCTTCTCGCCGCGTGGCCTGTTTTCATATTTGGCAAAAAGTGCATCGACGCCTTCCCAGTGTTCGCCGTCGACCACTCCTGGGGCGATTGCATTCACGTTGATACCGTGTTCGATCAGGTTGAGGCCGGCGGACTGGGTCAGGCTGATGACGGCCGCCTTGGTGGCGCAGTAGATCGCCACGAGCGGCTCGCCGCGGCGTCCCGCCTGACTGGCCATGTTGATGATCTTGCCGCCCTTGCCGCGTGCGATCATCGTCTTTGCGACTGCCTGCAATGTGAAGAGCGTACCGGAAAAATTGACGGCGAAGAGCTTCTCGTAGCTTTCGCGGGTGATTTCGACAATCGGCGCCAGATCGAACAAGGCAGCGTTGTTTACCAGAACGTCGATACCGCCAAACTTTTCGACCGTTTCGTTTACCGCGGCATCGATGGAGGCCTGGTTCGTGACATCCAATTTCACGGCATGGGCTTGACTGCCAAGCTCCCGCGCCGTCTGCTGCGCACGCTCCAGATCGATATCGGCGATCACCACATGGGCTGCTCCCTCGCCTATATAGGCCGCCGCGAACGAACGACCGATGCCACGCGCCGAACCTGTGATGAATGCCGTCTTGCCTGCCAGTCTGTTCATTTCAACTACCTGTCTTGTCCTGCTCTACTTTGTTGCAATTGCGGAAACCCGGTCCCACGTTCCTGCAATTTCTCAGATTGCCTGGCCATTCGCGTCGAAGCGATGCAGCCGCGCCGCCTCGGGCGTCAGAAAAACTTGCTGCCCGAATTCGGTCGTGAAATCTCCATCGGTCCGAACGGTGATCTTGCCGATCCCGTCAGCCTGCACGTGGATGAAGGTGTCGGAACCGAGGTGTTCCGTCACTCCAACGGTGCCTTTCCAGGTACCCTCTGTCTTTGAGATACGGACATGTTCCGGCCGCACACCGAGTGTGACCGCGTTCTGCCTGGCCGCTTCCTGTCCCTCGATGAGGTTCATGCGGGGTGAGCCGATGAACCCGGCAACGAAGACATTTCTCGGACTGCGGTAAAGTTCGAGTGGCGATCCGACCTGTTCGATCCTTCCGGCGTTGAGCACCACGATCTTGTCGGCCATGGTCATCGCTTCCACCTGATCGTGGGTGACGTAAATCATCGTCGTTTTCAGCTGGTGATGCAGATCGCTGATCTCCAGCCGCATATTCCCGCGCAGCGCCGCATCGAGATTGGATAGCGGCTCGTCGAAGAGGAAAGCCTTGGGCTGGCGCACGATTGCACGGCCGATGGCAACGCGCTGGCGCTGGCCACCGGAGAGTTGCCCGGGACGGCGATCGAGATAGTTGGTGAGATTGAGGATATGCGCCGCGTCCTTGACCTTCTTGTCGATCGCAGCCTTGTCCTGGCCATCCATCTTCAGGGGAAACGCGATGTTGCCGTAGACGCTCATATGCGGATAAAGCGCATAGGACTGGAATACCATTGAGAGGCCGCGCCTGGCAGGCGCCTCGCTCGACATATCCTTGCCGTCGATGATGATGCGGCCGCCGCTCAGATCTTCGAGACCGGCAATCATCCGCAGGAGCGTGGACTTGCCACAACCGGAGGGACCGACGAAGACAACGAATTCTCCATCGACGATTTCAAGATCGATCTCCGGAATAACCGACGTGGTTCCGAATGACTTCGATACTTTCTCGAGTGTGATGCTTCCCATAATATTCCCCCTTATTTCACGGCGCCGAAGGTCAGGCCGCGCACCAACTGCTTTTGGCTGAACCATCCCATGATCAGGATCGGCGCAATTGCCATGGTAGATGCGGCCGACAACTTGGCCCAGAACAGACCTTCAGGACTGGAGTAGGATGCGATGAACGCGGTGAGCGGGGCAGCATTCGCGGCTGTCAGGTTCAACGTCCAGAACGCCTCGTTCCATGCGAGAATGATATTGAGCAGCATGGTCGACGCGATTCCCGGCACAGCCATGGGCGTCAGCACATAGACGATCTCCTTCATCAGCGACGCGCCATCCATGCGCGCTGCTTCGAGAATCTCACCCGGGATTTCCTTGAAATACGTATAGAGCATCCAGACGATGATCGGCAGATTGATCATCGTCAGGATAGCTACGAGACCAAGCCGCGTGTCCAGCAGGCCCCAGTCGCGGAAGATCAGATAGAGCGGTACAAGCACGCCGACCGGCGGCATCATCTTGGTGGAGAGCATCCACATCAGCACGTCCTTGGTGCGCTTCGTGGGCGAGAACGCCATCGCCCATGCGGCTGGAATGGCAAGTGCCAGACCGATGAGCGTCGATCCGACCGAGATCACCACGGAATTGATGACGTGTTTCATGTAGTCCGACCGGCTTTGCACCTCATGATAGTTTTCCAGGGTCCAATCGAAGAACAGGAATTGCGGAGGCGTGGCGATCGCGGTCCCTTCCGACTTGAAGCTGGTAAGGAACGTCCACAGGATCGGGAAAAAGATCAGAAAGCCGATGCTCCAGCCGACGATGGTGAATATCAGCTTGCGGCGAGGTGTGACTGCGCGGGCCATGGCTTAGAGCCTTTCCCGGCCATATTGGCCGTATTCTGTTTCTCGGCTGGCGAGACAATCCGCGCGGAAGGTGGCGAGGTCGATGTGGTTCATCGGACGAAGCCGCCTGACAAAGCGGGTGTCCGTCAGCCGGAAACCCAGCCGTTGGTTTGCTTTGCAAACCAACAAGCTTTCAAACCCGCTGGTCGCATTATCCACATTTCGAGAGAAATGCGGTTCGACCAGTGGGACGGGACCTGTTGCGCCAATATCGGCGCCAAGCCACTCGCCCGCACGAAAGGTGCGGGTCTTCGCGTCTTTGCTTGATCTTGTCACAACATGCCTCCGTCAGAATAGGTCAATATGGCCGGGAAAGGCTCTCACCTCTCCAGGTTCTTGCCGATGAGGCGAATGAGGAAGAACGCGACGATGTTGGCAAGGACGACCGCGACGATGCCGCCAGCCGACGCGCCGCCGACGTCGAACTGCAGGAGCGCCTGTGCGTAGATCAGATAGGTGATGTTCGTCGTCTGCAGCCCCGGACCGCCATTGGTCGTCACCAGAATTTCCGCGAAGACACTGAGCAGGAAGATGGTTTGAATGAGGATGACAACCGTGATGGCGCGCGACATATGCGGGAGCACCAGATAGAAAAACCGCGAGAACGCCCCCGCGCCGTCCATCTCCGCGGCTTCGATCTGTTCGCCATCGAGCGACTGCAGGGCGGTCAGAAGGATCAGCGTGGCGAAAGGCAGCCACTGCCACGCGACGATGAGAATGATCGAAAACAGCGGCAGTTGCGCGAACCAGTCGATCGGCTGGAAACCGAACGAGCGGGCTATCCATGCGAACAAGCCATTCACCGGATGCATCAGCATATTCTTCCACACCAGTGCCGACACTGTCGGCATGACGAAGAAGGGTGCGATGACCAGAAGCCGGACGATGCCCTGGCCCCAGAAGGGCTGGTCCAGCACCAATGCCAGCAGGACACCGCCGACGACCGTGATCAGCAGCGTGCCGCCGACGAGCATGAGCGTGTTGCCGAGTGCCGTGAAGAAAGCCGGGTCAGTTAGGAAGTACTGATAATTGAGAAACCCGATAAATTCCTCGGTTCCCGGCATCAGGAGATTGTAGCGCAGGAACGAAAAATAGAGCGTCATGACAAGCGGCACGATCATCCACAAAAACAGCAGGATGACGGCGGGCGACATCATGAGACGGGCGGTTGCGCGTGTCTGAAGCGTAGCCATGGTGAGGTTCCGATGCAGTAATCATCAATTGGCGACAATGCAAAAGATGGGCTCCGGCGGCCGCTGACATTTGCGTCAGAGACCGCCTGAATGATCGACGAACTATTTGATATAGCCGCCCTTGGTCATTTCGCGTGTCGTGAGTGCCTGTGCACTCTGCAAGGCCTGATCGACCTTCATGGATCCGGCAAGTGCCGCCGAGAACTGCTGGCCCACGGCCGTTCCGATACCCTGGAACTCCGGAATGGCAACGAACTGACCACCCGTATAAGGCACCGGCTTGACGCTGGGCTTGGTGGTATTGGCTGCATTCATCGCATCGAGCGTGATCTTGGCGAAGGGAGCCGCCTTCTGGTATTCCGGATTGGCGTAAAGCGACTTGCGCGTCCCCGGAGGAACATTGGCCCAGCCTTCCTTGCTAGCAACGAGCTCGGTATAGGCCTTGTCCGTTGCCCAGGATACGAACTTCTGCGCCGCCTCGGCCTTCTTGGTGCTTGCCGGGATGGCAAGGTTCCAGGCCCACAGCCAGTTGCCATGGTTCTCCACACCGCCGGTCGGGAAGAGCGCATAACCCACCTTGTCGGCAACTTTCGAGTCCTTGGGGTTGGTTACGAAGGACGCAGCAACCGTCGCATCGATCCAGATGCCGCACTTGCCTGTCTGGAAGAGCGCGAGATTTTCATTGAAGCCGTTGGACGAGGCTCCGGGAGGGCCAGCTTCCTTCATAAGGTCGACGTAGAAGGTCAGCGCCTTCTTCCATTCGGGCTGGTCGAATTGCGGCTGCCACTTTTCGTCGAACCAGCGTGCGCCGAACGAATTGGCAGTCGCAGTCAGGAGCGCCATGTTCTCGCCCCAACCTGCCTTGCCACGCAGGCAGATGCCGTAGGTCTCGGTGGACTTATCAGTCATCTTCCTCGCCGCGTCGGCGATTTCGTCCCAGGTTGGCTTCTCAGAAATCTTCACGCCGGCCTTTTCGGCGAGATCGGTGCGGTACATCACCATGGCGCTCTCGCCATAGAACGGCGAGGCGTAAAGCTTGCCGTCGACGGACACGGCCGCATCGATAGCCGGCAAAAGGTCGGACTTGTCATAGTCCGCGCCAAGACCATCAAGCGGCAGGAGCCATCCCTGCTTGGCCCAGATCGGCACTTCGTAGGTGCCGATGGTCATGACGTCGTACTGCCCGCCTTTTGTTGCGATGTCGGTCGTGACCCGCTGACGCAACACGTTTTCTTCAAGCGTCACCCACTCAAGCTGGATATCCGGATTTTTCTTCGTAAAATCGTCGGTCAATTTCTGCATGCGGACCATGTCGCCATTATTGACCGTGGCAATGGTCAGCGTTTCAGCAGAGGCGAAGCCCGTCATGGCGAGCACCGACGCCGCGCCGAGCAGAAGCGTTCTTGTTAACATCTCATTCCTCCCGAATGTTATGAGCAATTGCTTGTTGTATGGGCAAATGTTCACACAACATCGAAGCAAGTCAAGTGCAATTCGTCGCTGCAATGCAGCAATGGAAGGATTCTTGCCTGTCGACGAAGTTCCAGACGGAAAACCGTTTGCCACTTTTCCTGATTAGCTTCAGGCGGCGAGCAAGGTCTCCGCCGTATGCTCGTCGGTGATCAAGCCGTTGATAAGATTGCCCTTCAGCGCGGCCTCTATGCCGGGCAGCTTTTTGGCGCCCTTGGCGATTGCGATCACCATGGCGGTGTCGCGCGACGGGATGTGCGCACTGGCGACACGATCGTTTGTCAGCCCCTTGATAGGCACGCCGTCGCGGTCGAACGCCCGCCCGACGATCTCACACACGGCGCCCGCCTTCCGCAGCGCCACGAGTTCATCGCGGGAAATGAAACCGTCGATGAAAAGCGGAGCATCATCCTCAAGATCACCGATGCCGAGAAAAGCGACATTCGCCTGGGCAGACAATTCCAGCACGGGACGTATCATGGCCTGGCTGTGCAGGAGCTCGCGTTCCTCGGGCGAAGAGGCGATGACAGGCAGCGGCATTGGAAAGCTGCGCGCCTTGATCTTGTCGGCAATGTTGAAGATGACGTTGTAGAACGCCGCAGAACCATCCGGCGCGATATTGCCGGTCAAGGACACGACCTTGTGCTGAGGGCATTCGATGGGCGACAGGAGCTCGATCGCGGCTTTCAGCGTCCGGCCGGTGCCGATGCCGAGAATGATCGGCGTTTCCGATTTCAGCCAGCGCGTCATCTCCGCAGCGGCCGCATCGGCAACCCCAAGCGTCGTCGACGTGGAACCGGGATCGGTCGGAACGACCTCCGCCATCTTCAGGTCGAAGCGCTGCCGGAGCTGCGCTGCAAGATCGAGGCAATGGGCGATCGGGTGATCGAGCCTGACCTTGACCAGCCCCTCCGATACCGCAAGCGAGACCATGCGCTGGGCCGACTGGCGCGAAATTCCAAGCTTGGCGGCAATCTCGTCCTGCGTGTTGCCGGCGACATAATATAACCAGCCGGCGCGTGCTGCGTCGTCGAGTTTGGTCGTGGTGAGGTCGGGCTTGCTCACGTGTCTGCCCCGCCCTTAAGCGCGTCGCCTCGCTCGTTGCTGGCGGGGACCCCGGTGGCCTTATGCCCATCCGAATGGCCGAGGTCGCGTTCGGGCCAGACGATATCGCGCACCTTCTGTTTCAGCACCTTGGCCTCGGGGAACCCGCCATCGCGCTTGCGCTCCCAAATGAGATCGCCATCCACATGGATCTCGAAGATGCCGCCGGTGCCGGGAAGAAGCGCCACCTCGCCAAGGTCGGCGCCGAAGGTGGACAGAAGTTCCTGCGCCATCCAGGCGGAGCGGAGGAGCCAGCTGCATTGCGTGCAATAGGTGATGGTGATGCGCGGTCGTATGGTCATGTCCCTAAATATCATTTTCCGGGGGCATTGGAAGCTGCCGTCTGCGTGAGGGCCTGCGAGGGCCAAATTTTCATGGTCAAAAGCCTAGATGCACCTCTTCAACTAACTATTTTGATTTAATAACTTGACTCGTTTTATCATATTAAACTATAGCTTCGACACAACAATGATGGCCGCTTTACTCACGTATTTGAAACACAAATACGTGATACGGAGACTTTTTCGCTATGGCTTCGGATACAAAGCACTCTGGTAAAAATATTAAATGCCCGTATGGTAGTAACGTTCTTGTCGAAACCTTGATAAAATACAAACCTAAGTTGATCACGATCGCGAATGATGTACTGCACTCACATGTACAATCTGAGGATGTATTTCAAGATGCTATCGTCAAAGCGTGCACCATGCGTTCTACTTGCATCCACTGCCCCATCGGGTACGCCTGCCGCATGGTCTATAATCTTGCATTGGACGAGGCCCGGCGCAGGTCTCACGACAAGCTGAAGATGACGACAATCGATGATGCCGACACACTTCCTGCTGCAAATGTCAGCGCATTGGATTGCATCGTTGCCACCGAGACGCTCCATGAAGTCCTCAACTCATTGAAGAACCTGCCCCGGCGCACACACGAGGCCTTTATTCGCCACCGCGTCGAGGGCATTCCCCAGAAGGATATCGCCGAGGAACTGGGCGTATCGAGGACGCTGGTCAACTTCATGATCAAGGACGCGCATCGCAGTTGCGAGCGCACGCTGAGGGCTGCATAGAGCCGTTCAGGCCAGAGCCCGACGCCTGCTTCGGACGAGGAGCAGCGCGAACACCGGCCCGCCGAGCAAGGTTGCCATGAGCCCTGTCGGAAGCTGCCACGGAAAGTAGATCGTGCGTCCAAGGAAATCGGCAGTTGCCATCAGCAGCCCTCCAAAGAGCGCCGCGCCCACGAGATGCTGCGGTCCACGGATAAGGCCGAAGCGCTGCGCCATATGCGGTGCCATCAAACCGACAAAGCTAAGCGGGCCGACAATAAGAGTGGCGACCGCAGTCAACATTGCGGCAAGGCCCATGATCAGAGCGCGGAACTTGCGGATATCGACGCCATGCGAGTGGGCCGATGCCTCGCCGAGCGTAAATTGCTGCAATGGCCGCAGCAGCAGCATCACCGCAGTAAAACCCGCAAGTGCAAACGCCGACGACGTCCATGCCAGGGTGCTGCCCACGGCATATGTCGAACCTGCCATCCAGCTGACCAGCGAGAGCGCACGCGGATCACCCGATGCCAGAACCACCGATATGAGCGCTGTCAGGAAAGCGCCCAGTGAGACGCCGAGAACAAGGAAGCGGTTGCCGGATCGCGACCCGCGCCCCATGGCGAACAGGACGAGCAATACGGCTGCGGCTCCTGCAACACCGCCGGCCAGACGGTCGCCGTAAGTCGGCTCGGCAACAAGAAACAGCACGCAGAGCAGCCCGAATGCCGTGCCGGCACTGACGCCGAGCACCTCCGGACTTGCCATCGGGTTTGCCGTCAACCGCTGGAGGAGACTGCCTGCAAGCGCAAGCATGATGCCAGCCGAAACCGCAGCAATGAGGCGCGGCAACCGCCAGGGCAGCAACAGTTCGAGCATCGCACCAGCCTGGGTTGTCCACGAGCCGTCAACCCCGCGGCCCGCCACGATCGCGAGGATAGCAACGGCGAACAAAGCAATTATCAGGATCGATATGCGCAACAGGGGGTGCTTCGCCGCAGGAACGACCTGACGATGCGATGGCATGGCCTGAAGCGAGGCGCCACGACGCAGCATTACGACCAGGAGAACCGGGACACCGACGAGGGCCGTTATCGCACCGGCGGGCAATGACGCAGCGGTCATCTGCAATGCCTGATCGACGATGACCAGCAATGCGGCGCCTATGATTGGCGCGATGACAAGCCGGGACTGGAGCCGCCTTGCTCCGATCGCGCGCGCAATGGCGGGAGCGGCAAGCCCGAGGAAGCCGATGATACCGACGGAACTGACCGTGAACGCGGTCAAGGCGACAGCAATGAACAGGCCAAGCGCGCGCACGAAGTGAAGCCTTACACCGAGGTTCTGCGCGGCATCACCCAATGCGAGTATGTTCAATTGCCTGACCATGAGCAGGACCAGGAAAGAGCATGCAGCGATCTTGGGAAGAAGGCTTGCGGCCTGACGCCAATCATTCTGGTTGAGCGAACCTCCGCCCCAGATGAAAAGACCTGAAAGATAATGGTCGTTCATGAGCATCAACAGGGTAACGATCGCCGTGCAGTAGAGCCCGACCACCAATCCGGTCAGGATCACCGCGACCGGTTGGAACTTGAACCGCCAGGCAACGGTGAAAACAATGCCCATTGCCGCAAAGCCGCCCAGCGCAGTCGTGCCGTCGCGGCTCCAGCCGATAAGTGCCGGAGACCACAGGGTGGCGATGGCGAGTGCGAGTTGCGCTCCCGACTCGATACCGAGCGTCGAGGGTGATGCGAGCGGATTGCGCAGCACCTGCTGGGAGAGCGTTCCGGCAAGGCCAAGCGCGAAGCCGCACAAGCAAGCCATCGCGAGGCGCGGCAGAAGGCTGTAGTAGAGAAGGACTGCCTGACCAGCGCCGGGAGAAGGCGGCGATAAAGCCGCTCTGAGGCCAAGATTTGCGATCATCGGGCCCAAATTGAGTGCAGTCGCGGCGAGAGCAATCGCCACGACAAGAGCAGACAGCCAGGGAGAATAGCGGGAAGGGTTCATAGGCTGGCTTCCGCGAGAAGGCGGGCGAAACGCGTAGCAGATGGCAGCGTCCCGAACATGAGGACGCTTGCCATGCGATGGACGTTGCCGCTGCGCACGAATGGCATGCTTTGCCAGAGCGGGCTACCGGACAGGGTCGCAAGTACATCTGATGGAACCGGGTCCATATAGAAAAGCTTGCAGTCCCCCAAAAGAGCGAGGTCGGCGAGGCCAATGTCGCTAAAGCCCCATTCGTTGGTGGGTTTCGGCCAAGCGTTCCGCAACTCCAGGCGGTCGAACACGTCCTGGAAGATACCACCTGGACCATAGATGCGCAGATTTCGGGCATCGAGGAAACTGACTACGGCGAGGCCGGTTCCCGCCAGATTTCGCGTTGCTTCCTTGGCTGCAAGCAGTAACGCATCCGTCCGCTCGATCAATGCCTCGGCCCCGGCGGCGCGCCCGGTGATGCGGCCGAGCTCCCGCGTGGCCGCAACGATAGGCTTGTAGGGAGATGTGCCGAGCGCATGGATCGGAAAGGACTTGACCGGGGCAATCTGTTCAAGCTGCGATCTCACCCACTCGAGATATGGTGTCGAGACGATCAGGTCGGGTTTCAGCAGCTGCAAAAGCTCCATGTTGACTTCATGGGAGGAACCGATGTTGGCGACGCCGGCCGGCAAGGGCGGTTCTATCGTCCAATCCGCCCAGGCAGGCGCGTCGACCAAGCCCACCGGCGGGACGCCAAGTTCGATGAGGGTCTGTGCCAGGCCATAGTCGAGCGAAACGATTCGTATGGGGCCGGCGTTTGCTTGTGGCGCGAGCAGAGCACCGGCGCTTGCGATTGCACCAACGAAGAAGCTGCGTCTGTCGATTGAATACATGCGGTCAGAGAACGTAGCTGACAGGCGTCCGGGTAGTCGGATGCGTGAAAATCCCCATCCGCACACCATAGATGGCATCGAGCCGTTCCGGCGTGATCAATAGTTCGGCCTCTTCGTGAGCAACAAGCTTGCCGCCCGAAAGGGCAATCAGGCGATCGCAATAACGTGCGGCCATGTTGATGTCATGCAGCACGACGAGGATGGAGCGATCGTGCTCATGGGCCAGTTTCCGGATCAGGTGCATGACTTCGATCTGATGATTGATATCCAGCGCGGAAATCGGCTCGTCAAGGAGGAGGCATTGCGCATCCTGCGCGATGAGCATCGCCAGGAAAGCGCGTTGGCGTTCGCCGCCTGAGAGAGTATCGACGATGCGGGCTGCAAACGGCGCCAGCGAGGTAAGATCAAGTGCCTCGGCGACCTTTGCCTTGTCCGTACTGGAAAAGCGTCCTAGCGCGCCATGCCAGGGATAGCGACCGAGAGCAACGACCTCGCTTACGGTCATCCCGTCGGTATCCGGGGCCTGCTGTGGCAGGTAAGCAACGTTTCGCGCGTATTCCCGGGTGGTGAACACCCGGATATCCTGGCCCAGACAGGTGACGTCACCAATCGTTGCCGGTTGGATGCGCGCCAGGATCTTCAGGAGCGTGGATTTGCCGGAACCATTATGGCCAAGGATGCCGACGACCTCGCCGCGAGGAACGTCGAGCGTCAGCGGATGAAGCAGCGTCCTGCCTTCCACAGTGAAACCGACCCCGGTCAGCGAAAAAGAAGTTCCGTTCATCGCCGACTCGCTAGAACTTGGCCGATAGCGTGGCCTTGATGGTGCGGCCTTCGCCGTAGATGCAACTGGAATTGCTACTGTTGCAAGTCGAGTAGTATTCCTTGTCGAAGACATTGCTTGCCTTCAACGACCCTTTCCAGCCGTTCTTCTCGTAGCTGATCGCCGCATCGACGAGAGTATAGTCGGCGACTTCAATCTCATTAAGATTGTCCCCGAACGAGCTGCCGACGTAACGAACACCGGAACCGACGTTCAGGCCTTCAAGAGCTCCAGTTTCAAACGTGTATTTTGCCCAGAGTGCGGCCTGATGCTCCGGTACGATCGCCGGCCGGTTGCCTACTTCACCGGCAACGTTACTCGAGGTGATTTCTGCATCGAGATAGGTGTAGCTGCCAGTGAGGCTGACGCCGTGATAGAGGTTTACCGTTGTCTCCAGCTCCAGGCCGCGATGCCGCACCTCGCCTGTCTGAACCTGGAAATTTGGATTGTTCGGATCCGGCGTCAGTACGTTCGACTTCGTGATCTCGAAAACAGAGCCGGTAATTGTCGCCGGGAAGAAATCCGGTTCGTATTTGACACCTGCTTCATATTGCTGACCCTCGGAGGGAGAGAACGTCTGCCCGCCGAATCCCTGACCAATCGTGGGCGTGAAGGATTCGGAATAGCTGATATAGGGCGTGAGGCCATTGTCGAACAGGTATCCGAGACCCACCCTTCCAGAAAAGGCACTGTCAGATTGCTCGCTGGTTGAATTGCCTATACGGTCAAACGTCTTGTCTTCGACCCAGGACTGGCGTCCACCCAAAGTAAGCAACCAGTGATCGTCGAACTTGGTCTGCGTTTGTGCGTAGAGTCCAACCTGATCGACGGTCTGACGGCGGTCGACAATAATCGACGGAGAGGGAACATCGATCCCAAAGACCGGGTCATCGATGTCAAGGCTCGGTCCGGTACCGAAGCCATTCTGCCCGTCGACAGTCTGGCGGTCGTAGGAAAGACCCATCAGCAGGGTGTTCTTTATGCGCTTGCCCTCATAGTCGTATTGAACACCATTATCGACACTGAAAAGTGTTGCGGTTTCGTCGACAGTGAAGGCCGCGCGGTCCATCGTATCAGCATCGATCATCTTGGAAAAATAAAGGTGCCTATAGTCCGTTCCCTGCTGCGAGTAACGGACATTCTGCCAGATTTTCCACTCCTCATTGAAACTGTGCTCGAACTCATAGCCGATGGATCCATGGTCCGCATCAAACCGGTCAAAGTTCGGATCGGACGTGGTGAAGCTGCGTGAGAATTTCGGTATGTTCGGGAAAGCGGGACTGGCGATCGGCAGGAATGTGTTCGGCGTCAGTTCATCCCACTGATAATTGGCGAGGATTGTCAGCGAGGTGTCGGCGCTGGGTGACCAGGTGATGGCAGGTGCGATAAATACCCTGTTGTTCCTGGAAAAGTCGGTTTGCGTCTGACCATCGCGGAAGAGACCTGTCAGCCGATAGGTCCACATGCCTTCCTTGTCGAGCGGTCCGCCCAGATCGATTCCCGCTTCATAGGTATTGAAGGATCCGTAGCCGGCATATGCGCTGTAAAGCGGGTCCTGCGTCGGCCGCTTCGTCACGAGGTTTACGATACCGCCGACCTCGTTCGAGCCGTAGAGGACGGATGCAGGTCCCTTGAGAACCTCCACCCGCTCCAGGCCGTATGGCTCGGCCTTGAAGCCGGAGAAGTCGATGGCCTTTTGCGGCAGGCCGTCGCGATAGACGGCATAAGGGCCAATGTCAAAGCCGCGGATGAGGAATTGATCGAAGCGATCATCGACACCCCAGGGCGACGCCGTCACGCCTGATGTATAGGCGATCGTATCTTCGATCTGCTCCGAAATGCGGTCGTCCATCTGCTCCCGTGTCACAACGGAAATGGACTGAGGTATTTCGCGGATAGGCGTATCCGTCTTCGCGCCGGTCATTGTATTTTTGGCGATGTAGCCTTTGTCCGGACCTGTCGGGCTCGTATCGCCGTCGATAACGATCGTATTGAGTTCGATATTGGCCGCTTCCTGCGAAAGAGCGGCGCTGGTCAGCAACAGCCCGGCGATCGACGTCGTCATCAGCAAACACACGCGGCGTTTTTGTCCGATCGAACTGACGTTGTTCCAACTCATCGCCCTGCATCCCCGCATGACACACCCCTTGTATAAACTATGGCTACGCTTGAGAATTATGATCACTCATGTTTAAAGCTGACTACATTTGTCATGTTATCCAAGTCAAGGCGCGGGGTCTGAAATCCCTGCGTTTTTCCCGCGCCTCGCAAGATCGCGTTCGGGTGTGGCCTCGATGCTACAGACGCGCACTGTGCAGGGCCTGCTGGAGATCGTTCCAGATGATCTCCGGCTCCTCCAGACCAACTGCAAAGCGTATTGTCTGCGGGTTGACCCCAAAGCGAACGAAGGATGTCATTCGGTCGGGGATTTGCAGCGCGGCCTTCGCCGGTACCACGAGCGTTTCCGGACCGCCCCAACTGACGCCGAGCCTGATATGGCGCAGCGCATTGACAAAGCGTGCCACGTCGACGTCCGGGCTCAGGTCAAAGGCGAACAGGCCGGAGAAGCCCGTCAGCGTTTTCTTGCCCTGATGGTCTGAAAATGCAGGGTGACGAACAAGCGATATGTCCGGGTGCTGCTGCAAGTGGCGGGCAAGCACAAGCCCGTTATGCATGTGTTCCTTCAGACGCACCTTGAGCGTTCTCATGCCGCGCAGCAGAAGCCAGGCCTCGAATGGCGACAATTTCGCTCCGATATAGGGGTAGGTCGTACTGTTGATTTTTGCGATCAGGTCGCGCGGGCCGACCACCACGCCGGCAACCGTATCACTGTGGCCACCGAGGTATTTCGATGCGGCGTGTATGACGAGGTCTACGCCGTGCTGGATCGGCTTCTGGAATAGCGGAGTCGCCCAGGAGTTGTCGATGACACTTACGACGCCATATTCCTTGGCCATCGCCGCCAGCGCTTCGATATCCTGCAATTCAAAGACCATAGACGTCGGATTTTCCAGATAAAGCAGTTTCGCCCCAGGGAGGGCAGCGCGCACTTCATCGTGATTGGAGGGATCGACGAAATCCACCGCAACGCCGAAACGGGCGAGCAGCTTGACGAAAAGCCGGTAGATATCATTGTAGAGATGCCGGACCGCCACCACCCTGTCGCCCGCTTCCACGAGGCTGAGGATCGTCGCCGTGATTGCAGCCGTACCGTTAGAAAAGCCCCTTCCGTCCTCGGCGCCTTCAAGCCGCGCGGTGAGCAATTCAAATTCGCGTACGGTAGGATTGTCGCCGCGCGAATAGATGTAGTTGCGCGAGCGGCCCGCAAACACATCTTCCATCGCTTCATAGCTGTCGTAAGTGAAAAGCGACGTCTGGAATATCGGCGGGGAAACCGCATTGAATGCAGCGGCATCGACTGGCGAAAACAGGTCGTCCGGCATTTCAGTACTGAACTCCTGCGGAGGCATGGCTTTGTTCATGATGTCCTCTCAGACACGGTGCTATTGAAACTGGTGATGGAACTGGATGGAGAACGCCCCCGCAGCTGGCGGAGAATGACGGCGAGCAGCGCCGATGACAGGAGAGCGGTCAGCACCGGCGCGATGAAAAGGCTGGCGAGGACCCCGCCGAACCCAAACCAGTGCGGCAGGATGAACAGGAGCGGCAGCAGGAAATAACCATTCTGCGCGACACCGATGGACGCCGCCAGCCGCGCCCTGCCCTGCGCTTGCAGGAGCACCAGCAGGATCTGTCTTGCGCCGAAGAAAATGAACGGGATGTGCGTGATGACGAGCGTGAGCGCCGCAATATCGGCGATCGCGGGATCGGCGGTGAAAACCGCAGCAACGCGATGGCGCAGCAGCACGACTCCAAGGCCGTAGAGGAAGGCGAATGCCGATGTGAGCTTGATGAGAATGCCGGAAGCGGCGAGCAGACGCTGCGAATTTCTGGCGCCCCACGCGAAGCTCAATACAGCCTGACCGCCTAGCGACAGACCGATGATCGGCAGCATGCCCAACGTCAGGACGCGCAACGCGATGCCAATGCCGGCTATGCCGCTGTCGCCGCGGTAAAAACCGGCGAAAGTGAAGAGGACTGCAAAGCTGGCGCTGCTCAACATGCTCGTGAGCGATACCGGCAATCCTATGAGCAGCACCGGCTTGAGAACATCGGTGCGAAATGCCACGAAGCGCGCAGCTATGTGCAAGGTGCCGACGCGCCTGTGGAAATAGACGAGATAAGCGACGAGCGCTGCAATCTGCGACAGGATGGTGGCGATTGCGGCCCCTGCAAGGCCGAACCCGAACCAGAAGATCAGGATAGGGTCGAGCACGATGTTGAGGGCAAAGCAGCCCAACAGCGTCCACATGCTGAAACGGGTATTGCCCTCTGAAATGGCAATGAAATCGGAAAGTATCTGCAGCATCGTCAGCGTCACGGAGAAGGCGACAATCGCGAGATAATGTTCGGCCAAGGGCAACATGGGCTCGCTCGCGCCAAAGAGGATGAGAAGCTCTCGCCGGAAAAGGAGAATGGCTGCCGTCAGCGCAAGCCCGACCGGTATCGCCAACATGAACAACGTGGAAGCGGTGACGTTGGCATGACGTGGATCGCCGCCACCGAGCGCGCGGCTGACCGCCGTTGCGACGCCGACGCCGAGCCCCTCGCCGATGGCTCCGACCATCATCAGAATCGGCAAGACGATCGTGATCGCAGCGATCTCCTGGCTGCCGATCATGCCGACGAACACCATGTTGATCGTGTGGTGTACCGCATTGATCGAAAGTCCTGCAACGGCCGGCATGCCGAGCCTGAATATCAGGCTCGCAAGCGCCGGATCGTTCAGGTCGTCGGGTGCAAAATAGGACCGATGGTGCTTGGCGGTCACGGCGCTGGCGTCCAGAGACGATCGCCGAAGAAGCGCTCGCGCGTCAGCATGACCAGCATGGCGCGCTTGTGGGGGAAATCGAAGTGCTTCACCTTGGCAAATCCCGACCGGTCGAGATTGCGGATTTGCTGTTCATGGCTGGCGCGGGGTTCACCGACTATGCGCTGGGTGCGGGGATCGTCGAGAAAGATGAAATGCATGAGCGACGGTAGCCAGGCGGTAATCCATTGCTTGCCACGATACGCCGGTTCGCCGATGGCGACGTGCCAGCCGCGATCATAGTCCTGCGCATCGTAATAGGGGCCGAGCCGATTTTCCTTGGCCCAGTAAACTTCGAAATATCCGAATGGCACGCCATCGAAGCAGCCGATCAACGCAAGCATATGCGGATCTCGCAGGCGATCCTCGAGAATGTCCGCGTGCTTTTGCCGGTCACCAGCATCTTCCCACACGACGTTCACTTGTTCATCGTTCATCCAGCGGTGGAAATGCTCGATGTCGGCGGCGGGATCCGCCACACGGAACGACAGGCTTTGGTCCAGCCAGGGAATATAGCGCTCATAGACAATGCCTGTGGGCTTTTGCGGCCGCTCCGGATGATAGCGGCCATTGCTGAACACATGCACCTGCGGGTGTGGATAAGCCGGCTTTGCTATCCAGGGCACTGGCCATTGCCAGAATGCACGCGGATCGACCGTCAAACTGTTGTCTTCACGGGAACCAAGCGGAAAAACGGATGCCGGCACGTCCGAAATTTCGATAGCGCCTGCTTCGCGCGATTGCGCCGACATGAACTCGATCGCCGAAGACAGAACCTTTACCGCGTCATCCCCGGTGACATCAGGCAAGCGGAGCTGCACCGTACTTCCAGCCTTCTCGAACGGAACAAGAAAGTTACCTGCCGCGGTCGATAATCGCAGCAGGTCAGGCGACAGGAGCGAACCTCGACGGAGGAAGCTCCATGCCTCGGGCGCAGGCTCCGCATGAGCATATGTGGCTAGGCTGGCGTTGGAAGGCATGATCGGCTCCGCATATCGTTGATACAGAGACGAACATGGTCAGCATCGATTTAGGGTAATCTTCGAAAAAATATTTCTGGCCTTCCGCCTAAATCGGGCGAGCCCCCATCCGTCTCTTGATCATGTTGTATTGTTCCAGGAGCCTTCAGATGTCCGTACCAGTAGCTTTAGAGCCGGAAACGTGGAGCGTCGTGCGCGATCAGGAAGAACGGTATTCCGTTTGGCCGGACGACAAGGCGCTGCCTGCCGGCTGGAGCAGACAAGCCCATGGCGGCACACGCGATGAGTGCCTCAAGAAAATAAAGGAAGTTTGGAGCGATCCGCGGCCGCGCAGCTTGCGTCTGGCCATGAACATCCAGGCCAGGAGCCGGTGACAATATGAACAAGCCTGTTGCACCCGACCAGAGCGGCAAGCCCGTTGACGTCGAGGATTTTTCCCGCAGCTTTCCCCTCACGCTCGCTCAAAAGCGCATATGGTCACTTGAGCAGATCGGCAACAGCTCCGTGTTCCCACCGCAGGTGCTGACGCTCGACTGGGAGCGCTCGGTTTCACTCGACCGAATACAAAAGGCTGTCGCCGCAGTGGCAGCTCGTCATAGTGCCTTGCGAATGCGCTTCCTCCGCTTTGCCGGAGGCCGCATCGAACAATTTGCCAATGCCGGCGACGTTCCTCCGATCGAGACGCTCGGCAGCGACAGCAACCCGCTCGACGCCGACGAAGCAGACGCAGCGCGGGCTGCATTCATTGCCCGACCATTCGATTTGCTGGGCGGCGTGTCTGCCCGTTGCCAGCTCATCGTTTGCGGCCGGGACACGATACGGTCGACCTTCGTCCTGCACCCGATAATCTGTGACGTTGCGGCGATCTCGGTGTTGCAAAGAGAGCTTGTCGCATTAGTAACCGACGAGCCCTTGGTGCCGCTCGATGATGACTGTCTGTTGCGGGGCCTGCGAGAAGAAGAGTGGCTGGAAACAGAGAGCTTTGCGTCCGCTCTTGCCTATTGGCGCAAGCTGATTGGCGAAGACTACAACGCCGTCACCCTGCCTGTTCGCTTCAACGCCAGCAGCTATGCCGGGTCAACACGGCTTCATGCCGCTTTTGAGCTGGAAGCCACGGTCTGGACCGAGGTGCAGGCTTACGCCAAGCGAAACGGGATCGAGCCACAACATGTGCTCTCAGCTGCCTTCGCAATCCTGCTCGCCCGCTACAGCGGCAATCATGAACTGCTTTACGGAACGCTCCTGGCCAACCGTTGCGGGGATAAAAGTCCTCAGGCCGTCAGTCGCAGCGAGCAGGTCCTGCCGCTGAGATTCCAGGTTGCCCCAAGAAGCCGGGTGCTTGACGTTTGTCATGCGATAGTATCGGCCGAGGCCGAAGGAACGAGCAACCTCGTGCCGTTCGAGCGACTGGTGCAGGAGATACAGACACACGAGGAGCGCGAGCAGGATGCCATCGTCAAATCCCTGTTCGAGTTCCGCCGATCACAGCCGGTATCGTCTTTGCAGCCCCGTTCGGACGTGGAGCTCGCACTCGTGGTCGCGCCGAATGAGACTGGCGGGCTCAACGCGTTTTTCGACCATGCGGCAGACATCTACGAGCCCGCGCTGGTTGAGCGCGCGGCCACGCATTTCCAACGGATTCTTCGGCAGGCCGTTACAACGCCAGAAATCCGGATGAAGGATATCGAACTCGTGGCGGAGGATGAGCTGGAGCTGCTGTCCGCGCCCTATGCGGACGACGGCACAAATGACGACCGGCCCGTGCATGAGCACATTGCCGCGCATGCCATCCGCACACCTGACAAGACGGCGATCATATTCGCCGACGAAGTATGGAGCCACCGCCGGCTCGACCAGAACGCCAACAGGCTTGCGCACCGGCTGATCAAGCTTGGCGTGGGGGCAGATGTCAGCGTTGCTATCGCAGTGAAACGATCGCCCGAGGCCATCGTGGGAATTCTTGCGACGTTGAAGGCCGGCGGTGCCTATATACCGGTCGAACCCGATCATCCGACCACACGAAATCATCATATTCTGCGCGACGGCGGTGTGAAGGTGATCCTCACCAATAGCTGGCTGCTCGAACGCATTCCCGACGGACTCGATGCGACGATACTCGAGCTCGACAAGCTCGATCTTTCCCAGGAACCGGACACAGATCCAAAGGTCTCGGTTCATACAAACCAACTCGCCTATATCATGTACACGTCCGGCTCCACGGGCCTGCCCAAGGGCGTTGCCGTCGAGCATGGGCCATTGACCCACCACATGCAGAATACGTCACGCGTGTACGGCATGAGTGAAGAATCGCGGGAGTTGCCTTTCCTTCCATTCAGCTCCGATGGCGGCCACGAACGCTGGATGAACCCTCTCATGGAGGGCGGCAGCATCATCCTGCCCGACCAACCCCTATGGACGCCGGAGGAGACCCTGACGGCCATGCGCAAGCATGGCGCAAACAATGCAAGCATCCCCACTACCTACTTGCAGCAGCTGGCAGAATGGGCCGACCTCACCGACAGCGCGCCGCCCATGCGGCTCTACTCGTTTGGCGGCGAGGGCCTCGCCCAGCAGACGTTCGATCTATTATCGAAGGTGCTGAAATCCGAATGGCTGATCAATGGGTACGGACCAACGGAAACGATCATGACGCCGATGGTCTGGAAGGTGCGCGCAGGCCAGAAGTTCGAGGGCACATATGCGCCTATCGGCCGCGCCGTCGGCAATCGCCGCGTCTATGTGCTTGATCCGGATCTCAATCCCTGCCCCATCGGCGTGACGGGTGAGCTTTATATCGGCGGGGAAGGCATGGCCCGGGGATATATCGGAAAACCCGACACCACCGCGGACCGTTTCATTCCCGATCCTTTCTCGAAGGATGGCGGCCGGCTTTACCGTTCCGGAGACCTGACGCGCTGGCGTGAGGACGGCACGGTTGAATTCGTGGGCCGTGTCGACCATCAGGTAAAGTTGCGTGGCTATCGTATCGAACTCGGCGAGATCGAAGCGGCCCTGCTCGAGCAAGATGGAGTAGGCGAGGCGCTGGTCGTTCTGCGTGACGACGAGGCGACGAAACAGAAGATATTGGTGGCCTACGTTGTTCCGAAGCAGGGAGCCGAACTCACGATCGCCACGATCCACTCGGCACTGGAACGCTCCCTGCCGGGATACATGGTTCCCTCGGCGATCGTCGCGTTGAAAAGCATGCCGATCAATCCGAATAGTAAACTCGATCGCTTTGCCCTTCCGGCACCGGCGCCGGTGGAGCGAACAATCATCGCACCCGAAAACCCGGCCGAAGAAGAAGTTCTCGAAATCTGGCAGAATGTGCTCAGTTCGGGCCCGATCAGCGTGGAGGATAATTTCTTCTCTATTGGCGGCAACTCGCTTGGCGCCATCCGCATTCTTTCTGCGCTGCGCCAGCGCAGGCCGCAAAGCCGCACGACAATCGCGGACCTCTTCAACAACCCGACTATCCGCTCTTTTGCCAAGATCATCGACGCTGGCGACGAGCGTGCGGGAAGTGAGGTGATAGTCTTGCGTGCATCGGGCAGCAAACCGATGCTTTACTGCTTTCCCGGGCTGCTGGTGAGCACACGCGAATACGTCAAGCTGGTCGACTATCTTGGTCCGGACCAACCGGCAACGGGTTTCATCTGCTACTCACTGTCCGAGCAGAAGCAGATTGGCGCATCTGTCGATGAAATCATCGAAGGCTATGTCGACTACATTCGAGCTCACAGCAAAGGGAAGCCCTGTTATTTCCTCGGCTGGTCATGGGGTGGCCTGCTTGCCTATGAGGCGGCGCGCAGGCTCGGCAACGAGATCGACCTGCGCCTGATCACGATGGTCGATGTATGCGATCTCGGCACTGAATTTGCCATTGGCTCGGTTCCCCGATTCAAGCAGGGAGAGCGCGACAGCCTGCATCAGACGGTAGAGGACTGGCTTTCCCGTAGCGCGATGCGGGCCGAGTGGGATCGACTGCTCGGCGTCATGGATGGCGACACCTACAACCAGTTCCTGCGGTTCGTGGGGGACGAGAAGGAGGCACTGCCAACCGACGGGCCGGATATCAGCAGCCGCGAGCACACTTTCTGGATACTCATCGACAATGCCCTGATTTTCCGGCGCCACCAGTTGCAGCCGCACGACGTCGCTATCCATTCGTGGGCAGCTGATGACAGCCTGAACCGGGGACTCAACCTCATTGACTGGCGGCGTTATTCCCCCCGGGCAAATCCCGCGGAGATCATCTCCGGCACCAATCATTTGCATGTCATCGGCTCGCAGGCCTTTCACAGCCGATTGGCACACCGGCTGGATGAAGCGCTTTGAACGACACGTTCACCGAAAGGAAAATTCTTGATGACCGCCATGTTTGCGAACAATGATCGAACCGGCCATGCACATGATGCGCTTGATGTGGCCGGGATAGGAATCGGGCCATCGAATTTGAGCCTCGCGTCGCTGCTCGATGGACTTAGCAATGTCAAAGCGCACTTCTATGAGCGCCAGCCGGTTTTCAACTGGCATCCAGGGATGATGCTGCCCGACGTGGAGTTGCAATCGTCCTATCTTAAGGACCTCGTCACTCCGGTCATGCCAACGAGCCGCTGGTCATTCGTTTCATACCTCGTGGCGCACAAGCGGCTCTACGCTTTTCTCAATGCGCAGTATGAGGCTGTGCCGCGACGCGAGTTCGCGCATTATCTCGCCTGGGTAGCAAGCCAGCTAAAGAACCTCAGTTTCAACGCGGTGGTCCGCGATGTCAGCTACGAAAAGAACCAGTTTCACCTAAGGTTCGACAACGGCAGCGTCGCGGCCAACAATCTGGTTCTGGGTACTGGAACCACGCCGTTCGTTCCCGCCTGGGCAACGCCTTTTCTTGGCGACACGTGCTTCCACAATTCGGAAGCGGCGTATCGTCTGGCGCCGCTGAAGGCCGCGCGTATCGCGGTGATTGGTGGGGGGCAAAGCGGCGGCGAAGTCGTGGAAGCATTGCTCAACGCCAAATCCGAGTTGAAGGAACTCAACTGGTTCAGCCGCCGGCACAATTTCGAGCCGATCAATGATACTGCCTTCTCCAACCAGGTGTTCTCACCGGAATATGTCTATGCCTATCTCAACCTCAACAGCGATCAGAAACTGGAGGCGTTGAAAGCCTCTGTCCTGACCAGCGACGGCTTGTCGATTTCGACGATCAACAACATCTATCGCCGGCTCTACAGTCTGCGTTACCTGGAAAATCGCGATATCGATGCGAAATTGTCGCCAAACCGGGACGTCATCCAGATGGAGGCCGACAAGAACGGCTACCGCCTGATCGTGCGTAACCGTTTTGACGGCGGCGTCGAGGTCTTCCACGCGGATGCTATTATCCTTGCGACGGGCTACCAGTTCAAACTGCCGGATGCTGTTGCTGGCTTGCAGGATCGTATCCAGTTCGATCGTCACAACCGTCCGGTTCTGGATGACAGGTACTGCCTGAACTGGAGCGGTCCCAAGCACAACCGCATTTTTGCCCAGAATGCCGGACGCTACAGCCATGGAATTGCCGATTCGCAGCTTAGCCTCATGGCATGGCGCAGCGCGCACATTATCAACTCGTTGCTCGGCCAGGCGCATTTCGACCTGGAGCCGCACGATTCGCAGGTAAACTGGCTTTCCAGCGGACATGCCTCCTTGAACCAGAACGTTGCGGTTGACTATTGACCTGAGAATTCGAACTGCCGGAAAAGCAACTTCCGAGCCGGCGACCGTGCCGAAACGGCGATGGAATGGCCGGAGGGCGTGACAAGAAGACGATGATGCCACGCTTCATCTTCACTCAAGGCTCGATCGATGCGGATCGAGCCGTCTTCGAGCTGAACCGTCAGCTCTGCCGGGTCCACCAGAAGACCGGTACCCATCGCCTTGAGAAAGCTCTCTTTTATTGTCCAATAGGCGACGAGCAGCGATGCCCTTTCAGCCTCTTTCGACGCTGCCACAACTTGGCGCTCGGCAGCCGAGCAGAACATCAACGATGCCTCGGGCTCAATGGGCGTTTTGAGAGGTTCCGCGTCTATGCCCAGCGAAGTGGCACTACGACTGATGGCGAAGGCTACCAAGCCATGCGTATTGGTGAGATTGAAGCTGATCTCGTTTTCGTGGCCGGCGAGGAAGGGCTTGCCATGCTGCCCGGCCACGATGTGCAGATCATCGATAGCCAGCCCCAGGTGAACTGACAGCGAACGGCGCTGAAGATACCGCCCGGCGGCAAAGGCCAACGCATCCTTCTCAAACCTGAACTCGGCAGCGCGCTTGCGTTCCTCGGCGGTCAGGAAGACCGCGAGCGCGCGCCAGTCACCGTTCGGGTCGAAAGCCCACCACCAGATATCGACGCACGGATCATCGCTGCCGGACGGCGATGCTGCCGGCAATTCCCCTATGCTCACGAATGGCCGCATGGCCATCACAGCTTGCGGAGCGCAAAGGCATTCTGGATGGCCCGGTTCACCGCAACCGGCAGCAGCGACATATGATTCTCGCCGGGATGAACCTCGAACCGGACACGGATGGGTCGAGCCGGCAAATTGTTCAACCGCTCCATCATATCCAGCGCGTGCACGTCGTTCAGCGTGATCTTCTTCTGCGCCAGCCGCTCCGCCTCGTCACCGGCGCCCAGCTGAAACGGCGCCAGCTTGTCGGTTTCGTATTCCCCGCAGGAGAGAAAAAGCTCCGCATTGTCCCTTGTTCGAGGGTTCGTGGCGAACGGCTCGTAGAAACGATCAATCGCGCGATTTTCCCAGTAAATGGAGGGGCTCGCGGCGATCCACGTCGTGAACGCCGAAGGGCGCGTGAAGAGACTATAGAGGACGAAGAGACCGCCAAAGGAGTGACCGAATAGGGCCTGCCGGTGCTGGTCGATCGGGAAGCCTGCCTCGACCATGGGCCTCACCTGCTCCACGATAAAGTTCAGGAACTCATCTGCCCCGCCAGTTCTGACTTCCGGACTATTCTCAAAGAACGGTGGATAGGTCTGGCCTGGCGGCGGACCCAGATCCCAGGATCGGCGCAGTGGATCATAAGCGGCATCCTGGGGATAGCCGATGGTGACGATGACGCCGTGCCCGACATTGGTGCCGCTTGGATAGTTTGCCTGCGCGCGCATGACATCGACGGCGGTGCCAATGACGGCATTTCCATCGGTCATGTAAAGCACAGGCCAGCCTTGTTCCGGCGGGTGCGCATCGGGACGATAAATGAAGATCCGGTAGAGCTGGCCGTTGCGATCAGACTTAACGTCGTGAACGGTGGTGTTGGCTATCAATGCCGAAGTCGAATGTGGAAAGCCCGTCATGAATCCATCTGCCCCGCGTGAACATCACGGGTTAATAAACATGAGCGGCATCGTCAACAATAATCCACGGTTCACTTCGGCAGGAGGAACTTAGACTCGCGGGGTGGCGCTATTCGGCTGCTTCAACCATACTTGTGTCGAGTATGCCCTTGATCTCGGCGCGGCAGGAGCCGCAATTGGTTCCCGCCTTGAGCTTCGCGCCAATCGCTTCAACGCTCCGGCAGCCATTCATTGCCGCAGTTGCGATCTCGTTTCGACCGATACCGAAGCAGGCGCAGACGATGGCGCCTTTGTCGGGCATATCCTTGCCCGGCCTGCCGGCAAGTACCTGAAACCGCTGGTGCGATCTGGCAAAGGGCAGCGTCAGCTGTTCCGCGGCCCAACTGCGCGACACAGTGACTGGTTCACGTGCCACATAAAGTACCCCGATCAGGGTCTCATTGTCGAAAATCGCCATACGATGCTGACCCTGGCGTTCATCATGATAGGCGAGCAATGGCGCATCGGTGCTGGAGCCGAACAAGCGGCGGGCAAAAGCACTCCAGTCGCGAGGTTCCTCGAGGCCGGCGAGCTCCAGCCGAAAACCGCCTTCTGCGCGGGCGAGCGCCCAATAATCGGCGGTAGTGTCCGGCTTTTCTCGCATGACCGAGAATCCGTACCAGGCGGCCTCGAACGGCTTCATCGCAACACGCGCCATCTTCAAAGCGGGCTGGCCGGAAATCGGATCAACATTGGCTGAAACAAGCTTGTCCACGCGCGCATCGCCGGCAAACTGTCCATTCCAATGCATGGGAACGAAGATTCTGCCTCTTGCCTGCCGGTCTGTCAGCAATGCTCGGACGATGATCGTGCCGTGGTCGTTACCGAGTTTTACCAGACTGGCGTCGGCAATGCCGTGAACCGCTGCGTCCAGCGGATTGATCTCGGCAAAAGGCTCGGCAAAATGCGCGGATAGACGCGCGCTTTTTCCCGTACGCGTCATCGTATGCCAATGGTCGCGGACCCGGCCCGTGTTCAGTGTAAAAGCGAAGCGCGGATCCGCAGCCTCCTCGTTGACCGGGTTTACCGGGATGAACCGGGCGCGCTGGTCCGGCGTGTAGAACTCGCCCTGCGAGAAAAAGCGTCTCTCGAGTGCGGCCTCCCCCCTGCCCTGCGGCCACTGAAAGGGAGAAAGATCGTCATATTCCACATCTGAAATCGCCGAATGCGCGCTGATGTCGAAATCACGGCTGCCGCGATTACCGTGCCCGGAGAGAGCCGCGTGTTCGGCAAAGATCTGAGCCGGCGTCTCGTATGGGAACGCTTCCGCAAAGCCGAGGCGGCGTGCAACCTGTGTAATGATCCACCAATCCGGCCTGGCCTTGCCAGGCAAAGGCAGGAACGGGCGCTGCCTGCTGATGCGCCGTTCCGAATTTGTTACCGTACCATCCTTCTCGCCCCATCCGGCGGCAGGAAGGAGTACGTGGGCATGAATCGTCGTGTCATTTACCGAATTGATATCGGATACGACAACGAACGGGCACTCCTGCAGCGCTTTCACGACCAGATCGGCTTCCGGCATGGAATCGACCGGATTGGTTGCCATGATCCACAGGGCCTTGATCTTGCCTGTCCGCACCGCGTTGAAAAGATCGACCGCTTTCAGGCCCGGGCGCGACGCGATCGTGGGAGAATTCCAGAAGGTCTGGACCAGATCCCGATGCCCCTCATCTTCGATATGCATATGGGCAGCCAGCATATTGGCAAGACCGCCGACTTCGCGGCCGCCCATTGCATTGGGTTGACCGGTTACCGAAAACGGTCCCATTCCCGGGCGGCCAATGCGGCCTGTCGCGAGATGGCAATTGATGATGGCGTTGACCTTGTCGGTCCCGCCAGCTGACTGATTGACGCCCTGACTATAGACCGTGACAACGCGCTCGGTTTGCGTGAAAAGGTTGAAGAACTCGCGCAACTGCTCGGGCGAAATACCGGTTCGAGCGGAGATACTGCGCAGGTCGTGACTGCTGGCGATAGCCAGAGCCTGCTCAAATCCCGAAGTGTACCGGTCGACATATGTGCGATCCACCATCGCTTGCGCTGCGATATATCCGAGCAGGCCGATGAACAGGGCTGCATCGCCGTCGGACTTTATCGCGAGGTGCATGTCGGCGATATCGGACGTCATGGTACGTCGGGGATCGATAAGCACGACGCGCATCGCGGGTCGCTTTGCCTTGGCGGCGGCGATGCGCTGGTAAAGTACCGGGTGACACCAGGCGAGATTGGAGCCGGTCAAAAGGATAAGATCGGCAAGCTCCAGATCCTCATAGGTTCCGGGTACCGTATCCGAGCCGAAAGCACGCCTGTGTCCGGCCACCGAAGACGACATGCACAACCGCGAATTGGTATCGATATTGGCCGAGCCGATAAAGCCCTTCATCAGCTTGTTGGCGACGTAATAATCTTCGGTCAGCAACTGACCGGAGACATAGAAGGCCACGCTGTCAGGACCGTGTTCGCTTATGGTTTCAGCAAAACTGCTGGCCACGAGATCGAGTGCCGTATCCCAGCTTGCCGGCTTGCCGCCGATCCGGGGCTCGAGCAGCCGCCCCTCGAGGTCAACGGTCTCGCCAAGAGCGGAGCCTTTCGAGCAGAGACGCCCGAAATTGGCGGGATGCATGGGATCACCCTTGATGCCAATGGCTCCGCTCTCCTCCCGTGTGGCGAGAACGCCGCAGCCAACGCCGCAATAGGCGCAGGTCGTGCGGACGGTTTCGGGAGAAACGCTACTGTTCATGTTGGCCTATTCCGCCGCGAGGGCAACGCGCTCGATCAGGGCGAATATGCGCTCGCCATCGCGCTTTATCGCAACGGTCTTGACGCTACCCTCATCTGCTCCCAGCGCCTTGCCGGTTTCCAGCGAGATCACCCAGTTGTGCAGAGGGCAAGTCACCGAAGCTCCATGAACGATCCCCTGGCTTAGAGGTCCGCCCTTGTGCGGACAATGATCGTCAATGGCAAAGACCTGATCTTCCATAGTGCGGAATACGGCGATCTTGCCTTGCGGCGTCTTTACACATCGCGCGCCGCGGCGGGGAATATCGTTGAGCGTACCGATCTCGATCCAGTCGTTCATGACGTTTCACTCTGCTGCTTGTTGGTAGGGGATCGTCGCCATCGGGCGGAACTCGTGCTTGTCCACCCCGGACACACGCTCGGACCAGGGATCGACCTGGGCAAATTTCTGGCTGAAAACAAAACGATCGAAATAGCCCTTGCGCTTGTCAGCATCGCCCATGATCTGCCGGCGGATTTCATCAAGCCCGACGCGCTTCGCCCATTTGTAGATGCGCTCCAGATAACGGCCCTGCTCGCGATACATCTGGGCGAGTGCCACGACATGTTCGAGCGCCTCGTCTTCCGTATGGACCAGTCCGAGAATTTCCGTTCCCTTGATATCGAGCCCGGCGGCGCCGGCGAAATGGATCTCGAAACCGGAATCTACGCAGATGATGCCTATGTCCTTGCAGGTGGCCTCCGCACAATTGCGCGGGCAACCGGATACCGCCATTTTCAGCTTGGCTGGTGTCCAGGATCCCCACATGAACTTTTCGATGCGGATACCAAGACCGGTCGAATCCTGCGTACCGAACCGGCACCAGTCCGTCCCCACGCAGGTTTTCACCGTGCGGAGGCCCTTGGCATAAGCTTGTCCCGAGACGAAGCCGGCCTTGCCGAGATCGGCCCAAACGGCAGGCAAATCTTCTTTCTTGATGCCGAGCATGTCGATGCGCTGACCGCCGGTGACCTTCACAGCCGGTATCGCGAACTTGTCGACCACATCGGCAATGGCACGCAATTCCTTCGAGCTGGTCATCCCGCCCCACATGCGTGGCACGACCGAATAGGTCCCGTCTTTTTGGATATTGGCGTGAACTCGCTCATTGATGAAACGCGACTGGTAGTCGTCGGCATATTCATCCGGCCAATCTGAAACGAGGTAGTAGTTCAAGGCCGGGCGGCACTTGGCGCAACCGCAGGAGGTTTTCCACTCAAGCTCCTGCATCACCGCCGGAATGGATTTCAAACCCTTCGCCTTGATCAAACGGCGCACATCATCATGACCAAGATCGGTGCAGCTGCACATAGGCGTTACAGCGGAAGGATTGTAGCTATCTCCCAATGTCAGCGACAAAAGCTGCTCGACAAGTCCGGTGCAACTCCCGCAGGAAGCGGACGCCTTGGTATGGGCGCGGACATCATCGAGCGATGTCAATCCCTTGGCACTTATCGTGCCGGTGATCTTGCCCTTGCATATGCCGTTGCAACCGCAGATTTCCGCATCATCTGGCAAGGCTGCAACGGCCGCCATAGGGTCCAGCGGGGACCCTCCCTGGTAGGACTGGCCGAAAATGAGGGTGTCGCGCATCTCCGAAATGTCGGTGCGCTTTTTTGTCAGGTCATGGAACCAGGCACCGTCCGAGGTTTCTCCGTAGAGTACCGTCCCTATGATACGGTCATCCTTGAGGACAAGCCGCTTGTAGACGCCCGCGGCGGCGTCGCGCAGGACAATCTCCTGCCGATCGTCTCCTTCGCCGAGATCGCCGACGGAAAAGACGTTGATGCCGGTAACCTTGAGCTTGGTCGGTGTTTCGCTGTGCACGAAGGCGGCTTCGCTGTTCCCCGCAAGCTGGGCTGCGACGACACGTGCCATTTCATAGAGCGGCGCCACGAGCCCATAGCACTGCCCTCCAACCTCGGCACACTCACCAATGGCGAAAATATCCGGATCGGACGTACGCATGCCGGCATCCGTGACAATGCCTCGATTGCATTCAAGCCCTGTATCCTTGGCAAGAGAAGCACTTGGCCGGATGCCGACAGCCATCACCACAAGATCGGCCGGCAGCACCGTGCCATCGGCAAGCAGGACGCCTTCGACTTTCTTCTCGCCGATAATTTCCTTGGTGCTGGCCTTGGTAATGACCTTGATGCCGCGCGCTTCAACCGCTTTTTCAAGAAGATAGCCCGCCGCCGGATCGAGCTGCCGCTCCATCAAAGTCGGCATGACATGCAGAACCGTCACATCCATATCGCGGGATTTGAGACCGGCCGCCGCTTCGAGGCCAAGCAGCCCGCCCCCGATGACGATGGCCTTTGCTCGCGACTGAGCCGCCAAAAGCATGGCCCTGACGTCGTCGAGGTCGCGGTAAGTCAGAACGCCGGGAAGATTATTACCTGGCACCGGCAGAATGAAAGGGGAAGAGCCCGTGGCGATCAGCAGCTTGTCATAAGGCTCGGTCGTTCCCGCATCCGACGTGACCGTCTTGGCAACGCGGTCGATATTGACCACCTTATGACCCTTATAAAGCATGATGCCATGCTTGATGTACCAACCATCGCCATGGATGATGATTTCTTCGAATTCCTTCTCGCCGGAAAGCACCGGCGAGAGCATTATCCGATCATAGTTGACGCGCGGTTCGGCATTGAAAATCGTCACGTCATAGGCGTCGGGCGCCAGTTCGAACAGATGTTCCAGCGCGCGGCCCGGCGCCATGCCATTGCCGATGATGATGAGCTTTTGTTTCTTCATGGATTGGTTTCCGGTATCGATATTCAAGCGAAGGCAGGGCGGCGTTGCATTTGCCGGATGGAGAGGTGCATCCAGACAAGTGAGACGGCGACGATGAGAAAAAGCAGCATGAAACAGCTTGACCAGAGCCCGGTGAAGTCCTTCAGCAGGCCAAATGCGATGGGAAGGACAAACCCGCCGAGGCCGCCCATCATGCCGACGACACCGCCCACGGCGCCGATGCTTGCTGGATAATAGGCAGGGATGTGCTTGTAGACAGCGGCTTTACCGAGGCTCATGAAGAAGCCGAGAACAAAAAGCACGATCACGAAGGCGGTGGATGAAATCGCAAGCGGACCGGACTGAGGACCCATTGCCGGCGGCAAGGAGAGTATGAGCGTCGCGGCACTTGCCACCGCCAGCGTCATATACATCACCTTGCGCGCGCCGATCCTGTCGGAGAGCGCTCCGCCATAGGCCCGGAAAATGCTGCCCGGGATCGAATAGGCAGCGGCGAGCATGCCGGCGGACTCGAGTCCGAAACCATAGACGCCGACGAGGTAGCGCGGGAGCCACAGCGACAGGGCGACAAAGCCGCCGAACGAGAAGAAATAGTAAAGCGAGAAGCGCCAGACTTGAAGGTCCTTCAGCGGAGCGAATTCCAACAGGAAACTGCGAGGCTGCTCCTTGCGCAGGCGGCGTTCACGGAACGCCGGATCGTCCGTGGTGGTGAACCAGAACACGAGCGCCATGAGGACAAGCGCGGCGGCCCACACTTCCGCAACCGCCTGCCAGCCATAGGCGGCAAGGACCAGCGGAGCGAGGAACTTGGTGAGTGCCGCGCCGACATTGCCTGCACCGAAAATACCTAGCGCAGTGCCCTGTTTTTCGGGAGGAAAGAAGGGAGACACGTAGGCCACGCCAACCGCGAACGATCCCCCTGCAAGTCCAAGGCAGAAGCCTGCAAGCAGCATCTGAGGAAAGGTGGTCGCATAGGCGAGCAGGAAAGTTGCGAGCGCCGCGGCAAGCATCGTTGCCGTGTAGACAACGCGTCCGCCGTAGCGGGTGGTCCACACGCCCAGCAAGATGCGGCTGAGCGAGCCCGACAGGATCGGCGTGCCGACCAAAAGGCCGAACTGCGCTTCGTTGAGGCCGAGTTCCTGCTTTATCCTGACGCCGATGATGGCAAAGATAGTCCAGACGGCAAAACAGATTGTGAATGCGGCGGTCGAAACCCAAAGGGCCTGGCTCGCCTCTTTTGCCGGTATGCCGTTCGATGATCCGTCTTTCATCGTGTTCCCCTGAACGCTGCGGCCGCTTCGGGCCTCTTGAAACGAAAAAACGCCGCTGGATTGAATTCACTTCCCGGATGGTCCGCGGAATGAATTCGCCAAGCGACGTCTGTGTCTTTGATAGCACCCGATGGCGGTGCTCACGGCCCCGGTCTTCGTTGACGGGACAGCATTAGCAATGCAAGTGGCGTGCCAGTCGTTGAAAGAAAATCATATGCTACTGAAATACCTGGCTAATTAGCGCTCCAAAGCCGCGACGGCTGGAAGTTGGGCGTCGGCACCAAGCAACAGATTTATGCAAGTGGCCCCAGGCGAATGCGCTTTTATTGTGCAGGGCACAAAATATGTGCGCTCCTAAAGATCGACCAGACCCGTAGTTTTGGGCGCAGCGCTGCGAATTGCGGAACCTGCGATATAACCGGATATGTCTTCCGGATAGAACACCGTGCTGTCCATGAATCCGTCGCCCTTCGCGTTTCCTTCGATACGCGTATCGCCTGCCGGGATATCGGCACGGCTGCCCAAGGCATTGCGGTATATGTCAGGCCGAAATGCCGACGAGACCTGCCCTTGGCTTTCGGGCGAATAGGCAACCTGCCCCCATCGCACCATCTGGCTGAATATCCATTGCGCCTGGCTGATCCACGGGAAATTTGCTCCGCCACGATGGAACGTCAAGTAATCAGGCACTATCCGCCGGGTTCCAACCGGATCGATGGTGAACCTGCCCATGAGCACCGGATGGAGAATATCGAACGGCACGTCGAGATAACGCGGTTCTGCGAGGAGTTGCGCCAGGTCACGCCGATTGTCCGGGATATCACACCAGGAGGCAGCCCGGTCCAGCGCGACGATCAAGCGCGACAGCGTTTCAGGATTTTGCTCCGCCCATTCGGGACGCGTGCCGAGCACTTTTTCCGGGCTCGACGGCCAGATATCCTGCTTGACCGCCACGATGCGCCCGAGTTCGCGCGAAACGGCCACCATGTTCCACGGCGCACCGACGCAGAAGCCGTCGATTGCCCCGGCGGAAAGCGCATCTGATGTCATTGGTGGCGGCACGACCACGAGCTTCACATCCGTGTCAGGATGAATGCCGCCGGCCGCCAGCCAATAGCGCAGCTCATAATTATGCGACGAGAATGGATAGGTCATGCCGAGTACCGGCAGTGCCTCTCCCTTTTTCCGCATGTCATCGATGACAAGCTTGAGCGCCTTCGCATTCGTCAGGGCGTCTTCCTGACCGGCAAGTCCGGCCATTTCCTGCATGCGGCGATAGAGCCGCAGCGACAGGGTGATGGCATTGCCGCCCCGCCCCAGCGAAAATGGCGCTATCGACGGAGACGGGTTGGACCCAAGACCCAGCGCGGAAGCGACAGGCATCGGGGCAAGCATATGGGCGACATCGAACTGCCGGAACGCCAGGCGGTCGCGGATATTGGCCCAGGAGACATCCTTGACCAGATCGAGCTGAATGCCTTCGCGCGCCGCAAAACCGAACTCCGCGGCGGCAATCAACACCGACGCATCGACAAGCGGAATGAACCCGGCGCGCACCAGCCTTGTGCCCTGGCTGCGGCCTGTCGCAGGTCCGGTCAAGCCACCGCTCTGCCAACCCGCGCTGCCTTGATCAATTCCGGTGGGGATGAAGCTCATGGATCTTTCCTAACTCCCCAGAATTGCCGCCGCCATGACGACGCTTTGTGCAATATCGGCAAGTCTCTTCTTTTCGTTCATGGCTGTCTGGCGCAGAAGCGCGTAGGCTTCGTCTTCCGACAGATTGCGGGATTTCATCAAAATGCCCTTGGCGCGATCGATTATCTTTCGCTCCTCGAGTGCGCTTCTGGCATCCGCCAGTTCCTGCTGCAGCCGGCTGAAAGCCTTGAAGCGGCTCACGGCCATGTCGAGGATCGGCTTGACACGCTCCTTCTTCAACCCGTCGACCACATAGGCCGACACGCCCGCCTCCACCGCGGCCTCGATGGACGAACTGTCCGAGCGATCGACGAACATGGCAATGGGCTTGCGCACGGAACGCGTCAGCTGGAACAAATGCTCCAGCATGTCGCGGTTTGGCGTCTCGATATCGATGACGATGACATCCGGGCCAATGATTTCGATCTGCCGCGCCAGACCGACAATATCGTGCAGGACCACCACCTGGTCATGGCCCGCCTCCCGCAGCCCCTCCTCGATAATCGAGGCGCGGATGCGGTTTTCGTCGAAGATCATGATGGAGAGCGCAGCCTTCATGCATCAATTTTGCGCATGCACGAATATTGTGCAATGCTACATTCAGCCACACCGACTATAGTTGATGACGGCAGCCGCGTGGCAGCAGGAGCGGCGGCAAAGATTCGCGCCCCTCCTGACACCCTACTGACAGAATGTTGTCAGGAGCCCTGCGCTATACCGTCGGCTCAAACGGGAGGATGGCGGCATGGACGGAGCGATAGACACCCTTGGCAGCGCGTCGGATTTCGATTTTTTCATCGGCGACTGGAACATCCGCAATCTGCGCCTGAAGGAACGTTTTGCCGGCTCGGATGACTGGGAGATCTTTCCCGCCACGTCGAGCGTGCGCAAGATCCTCGAAGGCACGGGAAATTTCGAAGAGATGCATATGCCCTCCCAAGGCTTTACCGGAATGACGCTGCGCCTGTTCAACCCGCGCGATGGATCATGGTCGCTCAACTGGGCCGACAGCCGCTCGAATGTGCTTTTCCCGCCCGTCATCGGCCATTTCGACAATGGCAAGGGCGTCTTTTACGGCGAGGATATGGATGACGGCGTGCCGGTGCGCGTGCGCTTCCTGTGGACACCCTCCGTGGAAGCACCGGTCTGGGCGCAGGCGTTTTCCCGGGATGGCGGCGAAACCTGGGAAACCAACTGGGTGATGGAGTTTACGCGAGCGTCGCGTAAAGATCGTTCCAATTTGGGTTGATGCTTTCGATCAGTTCGATCTTCCACTGACGATACCAGCGTTTCAGCGATTTCTCGCGCTGGATTGCATCGACGACCAGATCACGTTCTTCATACCATACAAGACGCGTGCAACCGTATTTCCATGCAAAACCCGGCGTGTGCCCTTCGCGGTGCTGGTAAATGCGGCCGGCAAGATCGGCTGTAACGCCGACATAGACCGTCCCGTTCTTGCGATTTGTGAGGATGTAGACATATCCGGACATACCGCATTTTCTACGCAAACCGGGGCCGCGTATATTCAACGAAAGCCGAACGCTCTTCGTGAAAAGCGCCTCCCTGTTGGACGACGACAAGCGCCTCCTTCTCCGTCATCCCAAGGCCCTCCCTTTCCGCCATCCTCGGGCTCCACCTACCCGTCATGCTGCGCACCTCCCTCTCCATCATCTTCGGGCTCCACCTCTCCGTCATCCTCGGGCTTGACCCGAGGACCCACGGCCAGGGAGTGCGAGTTGGAGCTTGACTGCGCATTCCAGAGGACAACTGCACTCAATCAAATCTTACGCAAAACATCCGCTCTAGCTGGACCCCGTCGAAGTTTCCAGCAACTAGCTGTGCTCCCTGGCCTTGGGTCCTCGGGTCAAGCCCGAGGATGACGGAGAGGGAGGTGTTTTACGATGACGGAGAAGCAGGAGCCCGAGATTGACCGAGAAGTGGAACCTCAATCGTCGAGAGGCAGGTGCACTAGGATTCCAGCGAATAAAATGCGCTTTACGCCCATCGAAGCAGACGGCGCTCCCTAACAGCACCCGAAATCAGCGGCGCGACATCTCGCGCGCAATGCGGGCGAAATCACCCTGCTTGATGCCGATATCGGCGCGATCCCGCGCGCTCATGCCCTGCAGCACGGCAAGCGCCTCGCGATAGGCACCATCACTGGCGCGGCGGCGGGTGGCAAAATCAATCAGAAAGCTCATGGCCTGTTTCCTGGGGGCGATGGTTCAACAGGAACAGGATAGGTGTGGGTGCGGGTCTTGTGCAGTGCAATATGCGCATGGGTGGTATGCCCATTTACCTGACTAATGGACTCCAAAGGGGTATGATGTCCCGACAGAAGTCGGGAGGTGACCATGGCTGCATATCTTATTGCCGATGTAGACGTCCATAACACAGCTGCCTTTGAGGAGTATCGCCGCGACGTACCGGCGACCGAAGCGCGGTATGGCGGACGATATCTGGGACGTGGCGGAGCGACCAAGGTGCTCGAAGGCGACTGGGAACCACATCGCCTCGTCATAATCGAGTTTCCGGATATGCAATCGTTGATGGCTTGGTACGAATCGCCGGAATACGCTCGACTTAAGGCAATCCGCGAGGGCTGCGCCTCTACGAGGATAATTGCTTTGGAAGGTGTCTTGCCGTCCAATTGATTTCGGCAAGTGCCGGTTGCAAGCTACCGCGACATCTCGCGCGCAATGCGGGTGAAATCCGCCTGCTTGATGCCGATATCGGCGCGATCCCGCGCGCTCATGCCCTGCAGCATGGCAAGCGCCTCGCGATAGGCACTGTCATTGCTGCGGCGACCGCGCGTGGCAAAATCAATCAGAAAGCTCATGGCCTGTTTCCTAGTGGCGCTGGTTCAACAACCACAGGATAGGCGCAGGTGCGGATATTGTGCAGTGCAATATGCGCATGGGTGGTATGTTTCCGAGTCAAGTCAACGTCTCTCGTACACTACCGCCTTGGCTACTTTAGATACTCAGCATATGCGGAAGCTACTTTTGATGGGACCGTCGACGGGTCAATCAGGTTCACAAATTCTTTGTATCTTTCATTGCACGGCGATGAAAATTTCATGCGCCGCGCGAGTATATTTTTTTCAGATGGGAGACTCAGCATTATTTCAACTTCTGCCGGAGAAAAGCCTCTGATCAATTTGCGGTAGTGAGGGGTGGCAAGGTGTGAAACTCCATACTGGTTTCCAACCGCGCAGGTGACAATTGTTTCAACCAGCTCTTGTTTGACAGTATCCGGGGTCGCCCCTTGCTCCGAAAGCGTTCTAAGACGTTCTGCAAAAGGGGGTTCATTATAGAAATTGTCGTAAGACTGATGCACCGCCATTAACTTCTTGGCCGCATTGGAGATCAATGAATGCACTTCATGGGCATCAAGTAAGTCCAATATTTGTAATTTTTCGAAGAATTGTTGTGATGCCTTATGCCGTTTCTCATCGCCCTTGGCTATGTAATCATGGTGCCGATTTATGAAATCTGATTTTGCTTTTGGAGAGAAGCCCTTTGCGAATTCCGATGTGATTGCCAATGCGTTTACACGAGCTTCTTCGTGACTGGCGGGATCACAATAGATACCATGCATCGTACCAAAGATCAGACCTTGTTGTGCTTCATGCGTCTTCGCTATTCGCAAAACCCATTGGTTCGTTTGCTCAGGCGTAAACTTTCCAGCCTTTATGGCAATCAAGAAGCCTGCGAGGTCAACTCCGACGGGGTTGTATTCATTATTAAGAGCATATTTTGCGCAGCGGTTGGTGAAAGCAATGAACTCGTGATTGTCAATGTTGCCGACTCCCGGATGAGCGGCTGAGAAGTTATTTCTTATGTCGCGGCATTGATCTAAAAAATAGAATCCGTCTTCAGTTATAAGGTTCAACTTCAAACATAGATTGAGCAAATCAGCATCTTTTAAGTCGATCAAAACCTGTTCGTCAAAACTCGGCTTGCCAGTTATTTGCGAAACGACATTCAATCCAAATCTTTTTACTTTCTCTCTTAACTCCACTATTGAGCAATTCCAAACATAGTTCAGCGCACTGTCGAATAGACCAGAGGCGACTGCGATACACATCTTTGCTAATTGCTCGGTTCGTAGTTCGGCGGGGATCTTGTTGAGCACGCTCGGCAAACTGGACCAAGCGCTCCCAATCTCCTCGTCAGACGCAAGTATACTTCGCGGGATACCCAGAGCAGCTGTCAGATCGTCTAGAACTGGCAAAGTGTTTTTGATTATGGCTGGCAGATTTACGTCGGTCATGATCTTCTCGCGTCGGTGGCTCTAGTAAATAAGTATGAAAGCGCGTGCGATTAACACAATAGATAAAATACAGAGACCACTTAAGTGTTGATCCAAAGTGGACAGATAACGCTAAGCCGCTGTAATGTTTGCACTAAGTTGCGTAAGGTTTTTTTGCAATTTTTCAGATATTTATGAGGAACCACACAATGAGCCGTGGCTTGGGTTCAATTGAACGCAGCATTTTGGAGGTTTTTGATCGCTCGCCACACTCGTTGAGCGGATACATTGCCCGACTCGGCGTTGACGCAGGTATTCTATTGAGTACTGAGAGAGTTACCCAGCTTGTACATAATCGAGGTGATGTTACACGGTCGAACATCGTTGCGGTCAATCGTTCGCTTAACCGCTTATATGATAGATTTTTGATTGTTCCCGTGACCTACGGCCGATACCGAATTCGAATATGGGCGACGCCCAATTCTGCAAAGCAATTCCTACAAGCAATGGTGCACGAATTCGGCGATAGTTCTTTAACTGATAAAGAGATGGCACTCTTAAGACTATTGGAATCTAGGATAGGACCTTGAAAAAGGCTACCCCCCGAACTGCTCTTCCTGCTCCACCGTCAGCGGCTTTATGCCGGGCGTCGGTGGTTCGGGCTGGTCGTCACCCTGTGCCGCGCGCACTGCCGCCGGCGGGGTTCGCGGCGGGGTTGTGGTGCAGCCGGCGAGCGCGGCGCTCAACAGGATGGGGGCGAGAAGCGCCACCAACCTTCGCTTCGCTCTCACATCGGGGGTGACCCGCGGGTCTTGCCCGCTCATCGCCCCCGCAAGGGCAAGGGTAAAGGGCAGCGCAGCCCTCAACTATCGCCCATCTTCAGTGCCTGGATGAAGGCTTCCTGCGGGATTTCGACCTTGCCGAACTGCCGCATGCGCTTCTTGCCTTCCTTCTGCTTTTCCAGAAGCTTGCGCTTGCGTGAGACGTCGCCGCCATAGCACTTGGCCGTCACGTCCTTGCGCAGGGCCGAGATGGTCTCGCGCGCGATCACCGTGCCGCCGATGGCCGCCTGGATCGGGATCTTGAACATGTGCTTGGGGATGAGGTCCTTCAGCTTTTCGCAAAGGTCGCGGCCGCGCTTTTCGGCGGCGGCGCGGTGCACCATCATCGACAACGCGTCCACAGGCTCGCCATTCACCAGCACCGACATCTTGACAAGGTTGCCCTCGCGGTAATCCGACAGGTGATAATCGAAGGAGGCATAGCCCTGGCTGATGGATTTCAACCGGTCGTAGAAATCGAACACCACCTCGTTGAGCGGCAGGTCATAGATGACCATGGCGCGCTTGCCGACATAGTTGAGATCGATCTGGATGCCGCGGCGATCCTGGCAGAGCTTGAGGATCGAGCCGAGATAATCGTCAGGGGTGAGGATCGTCGCGCGGATCCACGGCTCCTCGATGGAGGCGATCTTCATCACCTCGGGCATGTCGGCGGGATTGTGCAATTCGCGCTGGGTGCCGTCGGTCATGTTGAGCTTGTAGACGACGCTCGGCGCGGTGGCGATGAGATCGAGGTTGAACTCGCGCTCCAGCCGTTCCTGGATGATCTCCAGATGCAGGAGCCCAAGGAAGCCGCAGCGGAAGCCGAAGCCGAGCGCGGCGGAGCTTTCCATCTCGAAGGAGAACGAGGCATCGTTGAGGCGCAGGCGGCCCATGGCGGCGCGCAGATCCTCGAAATCCGCCGCATCGACGGGGAATAGGCCGCAGAAGACGACAGGTTGCGCAGGCTTGAAGCCGGGCAGGATCGAGGCGGTCGGGCGCTTGTCCTCGGTGATGGTATCGCCGACGCGGGTATCGGCGACTTCCTTGATCGAGGCGGTGATGAAACCGAACTCGCCGGGTCCAAGCTCATCGACGGCGAGCATCTTCGGCGTGAACACGCCCGTACGCTCCACCGGATACTTGGCGCCGGTACCCATCATGCGGATGGTCTGGCCTTTTTTCAAAACGCCATCGATGATGCGCACGAGGACGATGACGCCGAGATAGGCATCATACCAGCTATCGACCAGCATGGCCTTGAGCGGCTTGTTGCGATCACCTTCGCGCGGCGGCGGCAGCTGGTTGACGATGGCCTCCAGCACATCCGGAATGCCGAGGCCGGTCTTGGCGGAGATGAGCACGGCCTGGCTCGCATCGATGCCGATGACTTCTTCCACCTGTTCGCGGATACGCTCCGGCTCGGCGGCGGGGAGATCGACCTTGTTGAGGACCACGACAATCTCGTGATTGTTGTCGATGGCCTGATAGACATTGGCCAGCGTCTGCGCCTCGACACCCTGCGAGGCGTCGACGACGAGCAGCGAACCTTCGCATGCAGACAGCGACCGCGACACCTCATAGGCGAAATCGACGTGGCCGGGCGTGTCGATCAGATTGAGGACATAGGTCTCGCCATTATTGGCCTTGTAATTGAGCCGGACGGTCTGCGCCTTGATGGTGATGCCGCGCTCGCGCTCGATATCCATCGAGTCGAGCACCTGCTCCTTCATGTCGCGTAACTCCAGCCCGCCGGTCGATTGGATCAGCCGGTCGGCAAGGGTGGATTTGCCATGGTCGATATGGGCGACGATGGAGAAATTGCGAATGTGATCTAGTGGAGTGCTCATGCGCGCCACATAGAGCATTTTCGCAGCGTTTGAAAGGGTGGCGTGCCAGCCGGAGGACAATAGGCAAGAATAATTTTACCCGGGTATATTGACGAAGGAGTTTTACCCGGATAAATCCATGGCGAGCAATAGCAAGTGGTGAATGGAAATGACATGTACGGCCTTTCAAGGCATGCGGAAGATTGGCGCCGGCAGTCCGGCCGAGGTGGCGCTCGCGGTGAAACATGCGCGAGATAGCGGCGAGGCGATCCTTGTCTTCGACAATGCGACCGGCAGGCAGATCGAGTTCGACCTGCGCGGCAGCGATGCGGAGATCGTCGCGCGGCTGGAACAGAGCGAGCCGCGCAGGCCGGGCCGGCCGAAGCTTGGCGTTACGGCACGCGAGGTAACGCTGCTGCCACGGCACTGGGACTGGCTGGCGGCACAGCCTGGCGGTGCCTCGGTCACGTTGCGCAAGCTGGTCGATGCGGCACGTAACGCCAACGGCGGGCGCGAACGCACGCGGCAGGCGCAGGAGGCGTCGGATCGTTTCATGATGGTGATGGCCGGCAACGAGCCGCTTTACGAAGAGGCCGCGCGCGCGCTCTATGCCGGGGACTATCACAGCTTCACCGATTTGACAGAAGGCTGGCCGCAGGAGGTGCGCGATCATGCGCGTCACTTGAGCGAGCCGGCATTCGGCTGGCCTGATACTTCGGACGCTTAGGCCATTGGTCTAAGATCGCCCTTTCTGGCACGCTTGTTGCACCTCAAGAATCGTTAGTCGGCAGGGTCGCATGCATTTTTAGCGGCCCTGACATCGATATTTTATGTGTTTCAAAGCGGATCGTTCGCTGCGGCGGGCATCTGCCAGTCAGGAGTTTCCGATGAGCAAATGGAAGACGCGGGAATTGACCCGCGCATGTATATTTAGCGGGCTGCTTGCCCTTTTGATGGGCTGCGACAATGACGGCGGCAATACAACATCAACGCCGGCGACCGACGGAACGTTCGTCGCAGAAGTCAAGAAGGATGAGAACGACAAGAAAATCGACGATAAGAACGTCCCGGACGAGCCCGTGGTTGGCATCGTCACGGCCGTTCCGGACACCGAACCAGAGAAGGTGATTTCCGACCCGCGTGCGCCAACGCAGACTATAGTCACTGAGGGCGGAGCGGAGACGTATGAACCGCCAGCGAAGCGCTTCATCGAGACAGCGCCGGATACAACCAGTAATCCTACTTACCACTCATCACCACCCCTTAAATACGATCTTGGTAATTTAGTTACGATGAACACCGACGATTCGATCACCTTTGCCAATGGCAAGGCCCTTGTTACGCCCGTCAAAGGCAGGCTATTTTTTCCGGAAAGTCCACGCAAGGCATCAACGACTCCCGAGCGTTTTCCGATCATCATCTTCTTGCACGGGATGCATAGTTGGTTCGAGCCGAGCTACGAAGGCTATGACTATCTGGCCAAAGACCTTGCTGAGCACGGCTACGTCGTGGTTTCAATCGACGCGAATGTGATCAATTCCACTAACTTCGACGATTCCTCCGGTTTGTCTCGCGCGCAGCTGGTGCTTGGCATGCTGGACCGTTTGCGCCAGATCGACGGATTTGGTCAGGTGGACTTCGGGGGCAATCGGGGAAAGCTCGATCCGTTAAGAGGCAGCCTTGATTTTACCCGAATAGGCCTGATGGGCCATTCGCGCGGCGGCCAGGGAATTGTGAACACAATCCTTTTCAACGAAACCCGGAGTGGCGTTACGGAAGAAGAGCTTAAAGAGCGCTTGATGCATCTCCCTACCCCGCTCGAAGCACTGCGCAAGGCCTTTTCGTTAGCCCCCGACGAAACACTTCAACAACTTATTTCCTTGGTGCCGCAAGGATTCTCTGCCCTGAAAAGCGCGTTTCAAATCGACGACGCCCTCGCGAAAAAGATCATTGATACAGTGACCGATCCTTCCGGCATGAAAACCGCGTATCCCGATCTCATCGATGCAATTATACCTGCTTCAGCAGCCAACCCAATCCATATTGACGACCAAAAGCTTCGGGAGGCCATCAGCAAGTACAACATATTCTATGCCTCTGGCAGCAAGAATACCAACGGCAAGGACGCTTCCTACTATACATTCAAAGGAGCCTTCCTTGTGGGACCCACGGATTTTGGTGGCAATAGTGGTCTGAGTAACGTTCCTCTCGCCGTGTTACTCCCCTCCTGCGATGGTGATATGGCCAATCTTCAGGGCGCTACCACCTACGACCGTAACCGTTTCGGTCATGCGGGCGACATAGCACCGCGGTACCAGATCGTGGTGAACGGAGCGAACCATAATTACTACAACACTGAATGGAAAAGCGATGACTTCTCTTCGCGCCGAGGACCGGATTACTGCCAGGAGAAGCCTGACCCTTCTGATTCGATACGTCTGAGCAGGGAAGATCAGAGAAAAGGCGGTATGTTTATCATTAATTCCTTCATGCGTTATCACGTCGGCGGCGAACGAAAGTTTGCGTCCTGGTGGAACGGGATAGCGCAGTTGCCCGAAAATGCCTGCCCAGTCGGCAAAGGCCCTTGCGATGAACGCGTTGTGTTGACTGTGCAGAAGGCCGATCCTGGACGCAAGCTTATTCAACGCTTCGAGTGGGCGGACAGTCTTCGGCGAAACCTCATCGGCGGCACCATGACGCTTTCAGGCTTCGATGCCACCGCCCGGTGCACCATGCCCTCCATTGCCAACAGGGCAGGAAAATGCTCACTCAGACGTTTGCCCGACTTCGCGTGGATAGTTGATGAGTATGGGCCCATCAAAGGCCTCCTCTCAATCGCCGACCACGCCGAACTCGCCTGGTCAAAGCCGAACGCCTCGATTGTCGCTGAACTCAAAGATCTTTCCGCCAATGACTATGACTCGCTGACCTTCCGCGTTGCCGTCGTACGTCCCATGGGTCAGGAAGTGCTGGTGACGCTTACGGACACTGCCAACCGATCATATACGATAACAGCAAGCGATTTCACCAATGCACTCTATAATGCGCCGAGGGCCAAGACTTATCCCTTCAGGCAAGTGCCGGTCGCCAATGCTTCAACTGGCTCGCGTAATCCCGACGAAGCAACGCGGTCCATGATTGATCTGACCGGCCAACAGGCGGCTTTCGAAGTTCCGTCTACGATTGTTGTAAAAACCAAACCTGAACCTGAACGTGTACCTGATCCTGCCAGCGACATTCCGCTTCTGGACCATAAGGACGACGCGCCCTACGCCAATGGCCAGGTAAAAATGCTCCTGAACATGGTCGCCATCCCGCTCAAGGCTTTCAGGGGCGTCGATCTTGCGCACCTCAAAGAGCTGAAACTCGCGTTCCCGAAAGAGAGCGGCAAGGTGGCCATCACCGATATCGAGCTGCAGAACTTCGGGCGTGACCAGCGGATCGCGGAGATTGCCTTGTCACAGGGCGCGATAGTCGGCGGAACGACGGGCGGCGGTGTAGCCCTTGGCGGCAACGGCGGCCAACCAAAACCCGAGGACAAGGTGCTTCTCATCAGTCAATGACGCGAACTTAGATGTTTTCGATCAACATTGAGCCGGCCCTATAACGCAAGGCCGGCTCAGAGCGGCACTGTTCTAATACCTTGGTCTCTGACGACACGCCAACACCCGCGTGTTAGCTTTTGATTGTTTCAGCCTGTGGCTCCACGTGGAGCCACAGGCATCAGCGATGTTTTGTGTCTTTTCGAGGCGGACCGCTCTGGAATGGCGATCCGCCAAGCCCGGGAGTTTTCAATGATCAAATGGATGGATGCGGGGGCAGCCAGAGTGTGCCTGCTTGGCATGGCACTTGCCCTCTCGATGGCCTGCAGCACTGACAGCAAGGCACAGTCAATACCGCTGGAGGAAGGGATATTTTCAGGCCAGCTGCATTTGGAACAGGCAAGGATTGACGATACGGCAGTCCCCAACGAACCGGTGATTGGCAAGGTCAAGATCATTACTGATCCGGAACCGAGCCAAGAGGGCGATGTTTTCGATGAACCCGTTACAACCAGAACGTTGGATGTGCCCAAGCCCGACGCTGCAGCCCGCTTTCTTGAAACGGCGCCGGACGTGACGAGCGCCGCCAAATACTCATCCACGCAAACATATGAGTATGATCTCGGCAATCTGGTTGCGACGGCCAGTGCGGACGGGATAGACTTTACCGAGGCTGCCGCGCTCATTGCGCCAATCAAAGGCGTGATACGCTTCCCTGATGAGCTGTCCAAGGATAAGATCAAGATTACCTATCCCGTCATTCTTTTTCTGCACGGGCGGTCCCCCGTTCCAGACAGCTACAAGGGTTACGACTATCTTGCCAAGGATCTCGCCAAACATGGATATGTCGTGGTTTCCATTGATGCTGCGAGTGTCAACAATGAGATGGTCACTTTTAAGAGGCCCGATGAGGCTGACATAGCCAGTTTCCCGCCGAAGACACTGCAGCGTTTGTTACCGGGTGTTGATATAAACAGCCCGCCACCGGGAAAAGCTCGAATTAAATGGTTACTTGGCTTGATACGAGCGAAGTACGCTAGCGGGGATGCATCGAGCCTGGCGAGAGGGCAACTGATACTCGGAACTCTCGACAGGTTGCGTCAGATCAACCAACAGGGACAGAAAACAAAGGCTGGAGCCGCTGGCCCGCTCAATGTGTTGAAAGGCAAGCTGGATTTTACCCGCATAGGTATCATGGGACATTCGCGCGGCGGTCACGGTGTTGTGAATGCGCTTCGGCTCAAGGATGAAAGACTGAAGACAACGGCGAACAGTTTGGCGGAGAGCATCCGGAAGAAACCGGATTTGTTCGAGAACTACCCTTTACTTGTAGCGGCCACTCAAGGCACAGCCGACTTAGCCGTAATTACGGGTAGCGATAAGTTCAAGAAAGCCCTCAAAGCCCACAATATATTCCTGGCCACCGGCAGCAAAGGTGATGGTAAATCCGAGCTTTACGGCTTCAAAGGCGGCTTCCTCCTGGCGCCTACCTATGCCGGCAGCGATGAAGACAAACCAAAAAATGTCCCGCTTGCCGTCTTGCTGCCAGGCTGCGACGGCGATGTGGTCACCTTCGATGGTGCCAAGGCTTTTGACAAGAACCGCTTCGGTGCCAAGGATGACCAGGCACCGCGCTATCAAGTTCTAGTGCAAGGCGCCAATCACAATTTCTATAATGCCAAATGGACGAGCGACGATGCATCCAATTATCTTGAAGGACCGGACTTTTGTAAAAGTAACGCAAAAGGCAATGTCCGGCTGAGTGCCGATGCGCAGCGTAATAGTGGCCTTTTTCTTATCGATTCATTCATGCGCTATCATGTAGGCCGCGAAATGCAATTTGCCTCTTACTGGAATGCACAGGCGAGACTGCCGCAGGCAGCGTGTCCAGAAGGCAAAGGAAGCTGTGACGAACGAGTGGTCCTGACGGTTCAAAAAGGCGGAAGTCACAGCAAAACCATCCAGAGCTTCAACCCGGCAAGGGATGGGAGTAGCTTCAACAGGACAGTCGTTCTTTCCGGCATCCACGAGCATGCGCTGTGCGATCTGCCGGTATCGAAACCTCCCAACCCATTTGCTGTGACGACATGCACGCCAGAGCAATTGCCTGCATTCATATCCGCGGTGGGTGGGGCGCCGCGGCAGGGCTTTCTTTCCGTCGCTGACCATCTTGAGCTTTCCTGGACCAAAATAGATGCATCCATCGTCAAGAATCTCGGCGATTTGTCAGCCAAAGGCTATGATTCTCTAACCTTCCGTATCGCTGTCGCTCGTCCGATGGATCAGGAGGTGGAGGTTACGCTCACGGACACTGCAAACCAATCATACCCGATAACAGCGAGCAATTTCAGCGATGCGCTCCATAATCTGCCGCGGCGAAAAGACGTGGACGTCAAAATTCCGGTTGTGGATCACCCTGACGATGAGGTCTACACCGAGGGGCAGGCGAGGATATTCCTGAACATGGTGGCGATACCGCTCAAGGCTTTCGAGGGCGTCGATCTTGCGCATCTGAAGGAGTTGAAACTCGCTTTCCCGAAAGAAAGCGGCAGCGTTGCGATCACCGATATCGAGCTGCAGAACTTTGGACGTGACGAGCTTATTGCAAGCAAGACCGGCATAGGTCTCGCCTCCAGCAAGAAGCCCGAGGACAAGGTGCTTCTCATCAGTCAATGACGCCTCCGTTCGCCGCTTCGCCTTGAGCTGCCAACTTGCCATCCACGGGCGGAAGGTATCTGCGTCTACTAATAGAACCCGGCTTGTGAAATATTCCACAAGCCGGGCTCAGTTTGACACCGCAAGAGAATGTCTTGTCGTTTTTAGCTTCGGTCCTTGACCTTAAACAGCGATCTTGCCGCCGCCCTTTTTGGTAATGGCGAGGACAGAGGGGCGCACCGGCATATCATCCTTGAAGTCCGGCCAGCGAGTGGACGGGTCCTCGTAGTAGGAGGGGCGACCGAATGGCTTCCAGTCCTCGCCGCCATCGCCTGGGTGCTGGACGGCAACCATGAAGGTCGCCATGTCCGGCAGCATGAGCGGGCCGCACATCTCGGCACCGACAGGCACACGGAAGAACAGTTTCGATGTTCCGCGGGCGGGACCGTCGGTATCCACGGCCCAAATGCCGTCGGTGCGGCCGGTTGCCTCGGGCGAATTACCATCGGTAGACACCCAAAGACGGCCATCGGCATCGACTGCGCAATTATCGGGCATGCCGAACCAGCCGTTCCTGGTCGTATCGGTGGAGAAGGATGAACCGACATCGGCCACGGAAGGATCGCCGCATTTCAACAGCACCTCCCATTTGCCACTGGTGGCGGCGAAATTGCCGTCTTCTTCACCAATCTCAATAATATGGCCGAAGGCATTCTTGGCGCGCGGATTTGCGGCGTCGACCTGATCATCCTTGCGCTTCGTGTTGTTGGTCAACATCACGTAGACCTTGCCATTGACCGGGTTGGGCTGAATGTCCTCCGGACGGTCCATCTTGGTGGCGCCGAGCAGATCGCCGGCACGACGGGTTTCAATAAGCACGTCTGCTTGACTGGCAAAGCCGTTGGCCTCCGTCAGCGGCCCTTCACCATGGACGATCGGCAGCCAGTTCACAGAACCATCGGCAGCGAATTTGGCCACAAAGAGCGTACCTTGATCCAACAGATCGAGATTGGAGGCACGATCCTCCGGATTGAACTTGCCGGCCGTGACGAACTTATAGACATAATCGAAGCGTTCATCGTCGCCGAGATAGAAGACGACGCGGCCATCCTTGGCGACGACGGACTCAGCACCTTCGTGCTTGAACCGGCCCATGGACGTGCGCTTTTTTGGCACGGAATTTGGGTCGTTTACATCGACCTCGACGATCCAGCCGAAGCGATTGGCTTCATTTGGCTCCTTTGACAGATCGAAACGATCATGGAACCTGCCCCAATCGTAAGCGCCTTCGGGAATGCCCATGCGCTTGTAATTGGCGGCTTCCTTGCTGTCAGCTGATAGTTCGCCAAGAAAATAGCCGTGGATGTTCTCTTCTGCCATGACGTAGGTGCCCCAGGGCGTTACACCACCTGCGCAATTATTGATGGTTCCGAAGACCTTTGTGCCCGATGGGTCGGCCTTGGTCCTGACACGCTCGTGGCCGGCTACGGGACCAGAAAGCTGCATTTCCGTATTGGCGGTTATGCGGCGGTTGAGCTTCCCGTCCTTGACGACCTGCCATTTGCCGTTCGTCTTCTTGATCTCGACGATTGTGCCACCATGGGCAGCCATTTCGACGTCGACGCGCTTTTGGTCAGCCGGCGCGATCTCGATCTTGGCTTCGCCCTTGTCATCCTTGACGACTTTGACAATGCCGGGGAACATAAGATGTTCATTCGTGTATTCGTGGTTGACGACAAGGAGTCCATGCTCGGAAGAGCCGTCGATCGGGAGATAGCCGACATAATCATTGTTGTACCCGAACTGCTTCGCCTGGGATTCCGGTGTCTGGTTCAGCGGATCAAACTCGGGCGAATCGGCAAAGATGGCGTCACCCCAACGCAATAGGACATCCGCGTCATAACCGGCGGCGACATGGTGCGTCTCATCGATGCCCGCCTCGACTTCGTCAAAGGTGAAAGCCGACTTGCTCTCGGCGCGCGCTTCATCGGCCATCATCAGCGCCATAGGGCTGACCGTCGCGGCGATGGCGGATACAGCGAGCGAGCCCTTCAGGAAGCCTCGGCGCGAAAAGCGCGCTGCGATCAATTCACCCATGGTCGCATTGTCAGTCGGGTTGTGGCCGGGCCCGTCATTTTCCTCGAGCTGGCTGGTGCGGAATATCTGAGAATGGTCGTTCATGGAGCTTACCTCTGGCTGTCTGGCTGGGGAACGGACTTAAACCGTAATTCCCCGCTATGACGGCAGCGTAACAGTCTGATGACAAAACCCCACGTTTGTGTGCATGTCCGACGATGGCCATAGTCAGGCCGATGCGATAAGTCCGCCATAGAGATCGAGATCGACATTGCCGCCGGAGAGCACGACAGCGACCGTCTTGCCCTCGATGTTCACGTCGCTGCCAGCCAAAGCCGCAAGCCCGACACAACCTCCGGGCTCGACAATGAGCTTAAGGTAGTTGGCCGCGTCACGCATGGCGACCTTCACAGCTTTGTCGGAGACGGCGACCGCGCCGGCGAGATTGCGCCTGTTGATCGGGAAGGTCAGATCGCCAGGTTGCGGCGTGAGGATCGCATCGCAGATCGAGCGGTGGCCGGGTTCATTGGCGACCTGTTCACCGGCGATCAACGAGCGGCGCAGATCATCGAAGTTTTCCGGTTCGACCCCCCATATGCGCGTCTGTGGTGAACCCGCCTTCACTGCGACGGAAACGCCGCTGATAAGTCCGCCGCCGCCGCTGGGGACGAACAGTTCATCGAGGTGCAGCCCCCGCTCCCTTGTTTCCGCCACGATTTCCAGCCCGATCGTCCCCTGCCCCGCCATGATGGAGGGATCATCATACGGAGGCACCAGGACCATACCGCGTTCTTCGATATAGGGCCGGGCAACCGCATCGCGCGTCTGGTTGTAGCGGTCGTAGAAGACGACATCCGCACCATAGGAACGCGTGTTGGCGACCTTGGTCTGTGGAGCGTCATGCGGCATGATGATAGTAGCGTGAATGCCGAAGAGCCGGGCGGAACTGGCGACGCCTTGGGCGTGATTGCCGGAGGAATAGGCGATGATGCCACGCCTTCGTTCATCCTCCGTGAACTGGCTGATACGGTTGTAGGCCCCGCGGAACTTGAAAGAGCCTGTGCGTTGCAGGCATTCCGGCTTGAACAGGATGCGCGCCTTGTACCTGGCGTTCAAAGCCTCGGATTCGACAAGTCTCGTAGATACGATCTGGCCTTTGAGTCTTACCGCCGCAGCCTCGACGTCCGCAATTCCAATGGCCAAATCCTGACTATCCATACTATCCCGCTCCGATGCTGCACCGCGGGGAATTGATAGCACCGCGATCTGCGAGAGGCACTTAAATCATTGTCATCATAGCAATCGACGGCGCTCCTCAGGCGGGAAGATTTTCTGCCCGGTTTTTTAGAAACTGCGGCAGTTCGGCGATAGATCCCAGGATGGCGTCGCCAAGATGCGCGAGATCGTCGAGAGTGCTGTTGCCGGACAGGACTCCAATGGCAAGCCCCGCACCTGCGGCGTGGGCCATTTCCAGATCATGTGCGTTATCGCCGACCATGGCGATGGCATCCGGTTCAAGGCCGGTCCTTGCGGCAAAGAGATGGAGCTGGTCCGCATGCGGCTTGGCGCGGGCGACCGAATCATAGCCGATAATGACGCTGAACCACCGGGTGAGGCCGAGCGACTCCGCCGTTGCTCGCGCACCGGCTTCCGAATCATTGGTGGCGATGCCGAGGACGAACCCCTGCGTTACCAGTGCTTCGAGCGTCGCCTGCAGGCCTTCGATACCAACGGCACGCCGCGAGCCTTCTTCCGCGGCATAGGCATCGTATTCCTGGATACGCATCCGTTTCTCTTCGAGAGTCAATTCGGGATGCCAGAGATCGACAATATCGTTGATCGTTCCTGCCGCTATGATCGAGCCGCCACGGAACTTTTCCATCTCCCAGTCATAGCCACCGGCCTCGACAAGTGCCCGCGCCCGTTCCTCGTCGCCATCGGCTGCCTTGTGCGCCAGTTCCATGGTGATGCCAAACCAGGTGCGATTAAAATCGACCAATGTGCCATCCTTGTCGAAAAGAATGCCGCGGAGGTGATGCGAACCGACTGTTGCCATCATGCTTCCAGCGAGCCCGGCCTGGCGGTTTCCGAGCGCTTGCTGCCGAGCAGTTTCATCAGATCATCGCCGCGCCTTGTATAGCGATGTCCCCGGCGGGTGAGCACGCGTCCCGCCTGCGGTGCGGTCAAGGTAATGTCACCGCCCGGATCACCCGGATTGGTTACGACAGTCACCAGCCTGTCACCAGCCCGCACTTCGGTGCCGATATCGACGTGGAACAGGATCATGCCGCCCTGCGGTGCCCGGATCATCTCGACATTTTCGAGGGGCGTTACCGGTCCGGCGAAATCGACGTTCAGCCTGATAGTGTCATCCTTGACGACGCCGCGATGGACAAGAAATCTATACAGACCCTCAGCGTCGGCCTTGCCGGTTGCGAAATCGACATCATTCAGGCCGCGAAACTCGACAGTCGTGACAGCGCGGGCTTTTCGCTCGCCCTCGGGCAACTGCAACGCCGGATGGGCACAGGCCTCCTCGAAAGCGGCATCCGCGGTACTGTCCCACGAAAGGATGGCGGTCGAGCCAAGTGCGGAAGCAAGATCATACATCTCGGGCAGGAACGCCTGATGAATATAGAGATAGTTTTCGCTTTCATCATCGCAGTGCAGGTCGAGCACGATCTCGTGCGGCAGAGCCAGACGAAGGAGTTGGGCCTTCAATCGTTCCGCCAACGATTTCGGCGCATCGATATCGGGGAGTGCCGACGTATCGAACGTGTCAAGCAGCGGGAAGGAACGATTGAAATTAACGCCGGAGAAGTAGTCGAAGCGACCGAGATGCTGGTGCGCCTGCCATTGTGCCGACCCGATCGGATTGGCTTGGGGAACAACAGTGATGCGACCGACGACGCGACCTTCCGTTTCGGCCTTTTCCAACATGGGTATGAGGAAATGCAGCGCCGCCTGCCCGGGGAGTTCCGACCCGTGCAGCGACGATTGCAGATAAGCGCTGACGGCGTCGCTGTCGGCGCCCTCGAAGCGCAGGACACGCAGTTCGATGCTGTTGCCCGGCACGTCGCCGGGGAGCTCTATCGTTTCGATTTCCATGTTGTCGTTCCGCAGTGGCAGGATTCGGGCAATTGCCGCCAAGATAGGCAGCTTTATGCCCCTTCACAAGAAGCGAAGCCGAGACAATCGATACTTGTGACCTGAGCAGTAGACACGTATTTATTTTCGTAAATTTCCGCGAATATACTGACATTTTCTAGTGCTACCTTAGTATAATTGACGCTCTAGCCGGTCAATAATACTTAAAGTGTACACGCGAATCCTGGTGGGGCAAAATGCGCATGATGAACAAATCCGACCGTCTAAGTCTGCCGGCAACTTCGCCGCGATTACTGCGAAGCCGTTTGCTCCTGCTTTCCCTATCGTCGGTCGCAATCATACCGTCGCAAGGCCTTGCCCAAACGGTGATCGACGGTGGCCTGACGCGTACTGTAATTGCGCCGGAAACCTGGGAGCTAACGGACTCACTGATTATCGGCAATGCAACGAGCGGCGACCTTGTCATTGAGGCCGGCGGCAAGTTGAAAGGCATCGGCGCTGTTTTGGGCAAACAGAGCGGTAGCACCGGGACAGTATTTGTCACGGGACCCGGATCGGAATGGCACGCCGGCACAACCCTTGGCATCGGCGATAGCGGGAATGGCAAGCTAACAATCGCTGATGGCGGCAAGGTTGTGCTTACAAGCCAGACGGTCATTGGCGCCACTATTGGCGGCAGCGGCGAATTGTTGATATCCGGCCAGGGTGCCAACCTGACCACAGGCGGCACCGAGGGTTTCACAATCGGCCACAGCGGTAAGGGCGTCCTGACGGTGGAACAAAAGGGAACTCTCAACAGCAATTCAGCCAATATCGGCGGCTTTGACGGTTCCAACGGTACTGCGACGGTGCGGGATGCCGGATCGCTTTGGACTGTCGATGGCAGTTTGGCTGTTGGTGGCGACGGGTCGGGTGAACTGACCATAGCAGAAGGCGGCGCGGTTCGCATCGGCACAACGACGTTCATCGGGGCGGTCAACAACACCGATACTCCCGGACGTTTACACAAGCTCGTTGTGACCGACAAGGGCTCCAGTCTGAGCAGCCGCCGTCTGATTATTGGCACGAAAACGCTTGGCGAACTTTCTATCATGAATGGCGCGACATTGACGACAACCGGATCGGGCACAGCCCCAAACATGGAATCCTTGCTTGGGCGGACATCAGGCGGCATTGCGGGATCAGCAAACGTGACGATTGATGGCGCCGGCTCGAAATGGACGGCGGGAGGAACCGTTGTCGTCGGCGAAACAGATTCAGCTAATATCAAGTTGAGCCGTGGCGGCGAATTTTCAAACGCCCTTGCCGTTCTTGGCCGAAACGCCAATTCGTCCGGAACCGTTACTGTCACAGGCAATTCCAAATGGGACACAACGGGAGCCTTGACAATCGGTCAGGCAGGTTTCGGCGTTTTCAATGCGGATACAGACGGTGCGATTACCAGCGGATCCGGCATTCTTGCCAGGGACGCGGGATCGGCAGGTGTGCTCACCCTGAAAGACAGGGCCAACTGGACCGTTGCCGATGCCATGACCATCGGCCAGGATGGTGACGCTACGCTCAACATTTACAATGATGCGCGACTCTCAAGCGCCACGACAGCTATCGCGACCAATGCCGGATCGAAAGGCGTTCTCAATATCAATGGTGCGCAAAGTGGTTTTGTCACAAACAGCATCACCTTCGGCGCGGGTGATGGCACGGTCAATTTCAACGGAGATCGCCAGATCAATGCTGCTATTGCCGGCAAAGGCAAGCTGAACTTAAATTCCGGTACATTAGTCCTTGCATCGGACAGCGGCGGCTTTACTGGTACGACGACGGTGAGCAACAAAAGCATTTTACGCGTCAACAACACGCTTGGGGGCGCGCTTCATGTGCTTGGCGGCGGATTTCTTGGCGGCGTCGGCACTGTCGGTACGACAAGGCTCGATGCGGGATCGATCCTCGCGCCCGGCAATTCTGTCGGGACAATCCACGTCAATGGTGACCTACTTCTGGCGTCTGGAACAACCTATCAGGTAGAACTCAATTCCACCGCGAGCGATCTGACACAGATTACCGGCACGGCCACGTTGACCGGCGCGCGAGTGCAAGTGGTGGCGGTTGAGGGCCAGCCCGACCCCGCCGGCTATACGATCCTGACTGCCGCAGGCGGCTTGAACGGGACAACATTTCAGGATGTGTCGACTGAGTTGGCATTCTACAAACCGGAGCTTCTCTACCCCAACGGCACGGATGTTCGTCTAGTGGTAAAGCGCAATGATCTGAAGCCCCCCATCATCGATCCCCATGGTGGAGGTGGCTCTGAACTTGACAAGAAAATCAAGGCACTCGAAACGGAAACAGCGCCGCGTACTGTTGAACAACTGCCGGGCCGGATTCACCCCGCACTGGCTGGCGTTCTTCTTGAAGACAGCCGATTTGTCAGGGACGCCATCGGCAACCGGTTGCGCACGGCCTCGGACGATCGGGTTTCGACAGGACTGCCTGTCCTCGCTTTTGGGGAAGACGTAAAAGAATTGCCCGCTGACGTGGTCAACCGGTTTGGATTGTGGAGCGAAGGTTTCGGCTCCTGGGCTGACATCAAGAGCGATGGAGGCTTCTCCGATGCAGCACGGTCTCTTGCAGGGTTTATGATTGGCGGCGATGCCGTAATTGGTGAATATGGCCGCGCCGGTATTGTGGCGGGTTACAGCAAAACCGATCTGAAGCAGTTGGGCCTCGCTGCAGAGGCCTCCGTGGACAGTTACAATCTCGGCCTTTATGGCGGGGCTGAATATGGCCGTATCAACTTTCGATCAGGTGCGGCCTATAGCTGGCACAATATCGAGGTATATCGCCAGGTGCGGTTCATGGACCGCCTCGAAAGATTGGGCAGCGACTATGATGCGGGAACGGCGCAAGTCTTTGGCGAAATCGGTTACAAGGCCGGCATTGGCGCTGTGGCGTTGGAGCCATTTGCCAATCTTGCCTATGCGCGGATTCACACAGACCCTTTTGCCGAAAATGCGGCTCTGGCTGGTCTCGCCAGCAATGGCGCTGATAATGATCTGACGGTCAGCACGCTAGGATTGCACATCTCGGGCGCTTTACCGACGACCTCGCTGAACGCAAGCTTTCGGGGCACAATCGGCTGGCGTCACACCTATGCTGACGCCGTGCCTTCCTACCGCGTGAATTATACCGGCCTCGGTCTGATCGGTATTGACGGGCTGAGGGTCGGCAGGGATGCGGTCGTGATTGACGCCGGGATCGCATTTGCACTTGGCAAGAACACGACGCTCGACCTGAGCTATGATGGTCTGTTCGCAGAAGGTCTCAGTGACAACGCGGCAAAAGCCGCATTGTCTGTAAGATTTTAGTCGTCGACGCCATCGAGATCAGGACTTGGGGTCGCGGCGCTTGCGCAGGTGCGCGACAAGACCTTGCGTGGAAGCGTCCTTGTCCTTCGGCTCCACCTCCCCTGACACAACGGGCAGAAGTTCCGTTGCGAGTTCCTTGCCAAGTTCGACACCCCACTGATCGAAGGCGTTGATGCCGTAGAGCTGTGCCTCGACGAACACGCGGTGCTCGTAAAGCGCAATCAGGCGTCCCAGTGTAAAGGGATCAAGAATGTCATGGATAATGGTGATCGAAGGGCGATTGCCAGTGAAAACCCTGTGCGGCGCTATGCGATTCACCTCGGATTTTGGCAGGTTCTTTGCCGCGAGCTGCGCCTTGGCTTCTTCAAGCGTGCGACCGCGCATCAGCGCCTCGGATTGGGCGAGGCAATTGGCGAGCAGCATCTCATGCTGGTTGGCGAGATCTGGCTCGTGACCCTTGGCAGCAACAATGAATTCCACGGGAATAGTGTCCGTGCCCTGATGCAGGAGCTGGAAGAACGCATGCTGGCCATTGGTACCAGGCTCACCCCAAACGACCGGCCCTGTGGGCCCGCTGACGGGTTTGCCGTCGATGGTAACTCCCTTGCCATTCGACTCCATGTCGAGCTGTTGCAGATAGGCTGGCAGACGGGCAAGACGCTGATCGTAGGGAATTACGGCGCGGCTGGTATATCCGCAAGTGGCGCGGTGCCAATAGCCGATCAGACCCAGAATCATGGGCAGGTTTCTGTTCAGCGGGGTCTTGCGGAAGTGCTCGTCCATGGCGTGGGCGCCATCAAGGAAGCGGCCGAAATTTTCCGGACCGATAGCAATCATCAGGGGCAGGCCGATCGCGGACCAGATAGAATAACGGCCGCCGACCCAATCCCAAAAGCCGAATATCCGGTCCTGAGGAATGCCGAAGGCATCGACCTTGTCGAGTGCTGTGGACACGGCGGCGAAGTGCTTGCCGACTGCCTTCTCGCCTAGCGCATCTGCGACCCATTTGCGGGCCGCCTTGGCGTTGGTCATGGTTTCTATCGTCGTAAACGTCTTCGAAGCGACGATTATCAGTGTTGTTGCCGGGTCGAGGCCCGCAAGGGTATCGGCGATATGCGCACCATCGATATTGGAAACAAAATGCGTCCTCGGGCCGTCATGGTACGGCGACATGGCAAGCGTGGCCATGGCTGGCCCCAGATCGGAACCGCCGATGCCGATGTTGACGATGTCGGTGATGGCTTTGTTCTTCGCGCCTTTGATCTCGCCGCTTCGCAGTCCGTTGGAGAATGCGGCCATGCGATCCAGCACGTCCTCGATTCCGGGCATGACATCTTCGCCGTTCACCTTGATCGGCTTGCCGGAGCGATTGCGCAGCGCGATGTGCAGCACGGCGCGACCTTCCGTATTATTGATCGGTTTGCCGGCAAACATTGCATCGCGCCGGCCTTCGACATCAGCTTTCTTCGCCAGGTCGGCGAGCAGCGAAATGGTCTCGTCATGGATGAGGCATTTCGACCAATCGAGCAGGAGATCATCAAATCCGAGCGAGTAGCGCGCGAAGCGTTTCGGATCCTGTGCAAAGGCGGTGCGCATGTTTTTGGGTGCGCCACTCTTCCAATGAGCCTTCAATGCCTGAACCGACCGCTTGAGGTCGCTCGCTTGTTCTGACGCCATGTCTTTCTCCTGAGATAACGCTGATGGTGGGCAAACTGCCACTGGAATGCTCTTAAAGCAACGCATGTCCAAATAGAATGGATGCGTGACAGAAACATGGACATAAGCATTTGCGTGTCTTAGCCTTCTACTTTCCAGGGAGGGCTTCGAATATGGATTTGACGGGGGAAGAACGGATCGCGGCGTCGCGTGATACGGTATGGAGAGCGCTGAATGACCCGGAGATATTGAGGGCCTGCATTCCCGGATGCGAGAGCCTTGAGAAAATATCCGATACGGAGCTCGAGGCTACCGTCGGCGTCAAGATGGGCCCGGTGAAGGCGCGCTTCACCGGGAAAGTGGAGCTGACAAATCTAAACCCGCCTTCCTCCTACACAATCTCCGGGGAAGGCAAAGGCGGGGTTGCTGGATTTGCGAAAGGCGGCGCCGATGTGACCTTGACCGAGGAAGGCGCCGAAACCGTGCTGGCCTACAAGGTCAACGCCGATGTCGGTGGAAAGATAGCTCAACTCGGCAGCCGATTGATCGCCTCGACTTCGAAGAAGATCGCGACGCAGTTTTTCGAGAACTTCAACGCAGCCGTGAGCGGAACATAAACAACCCACTGTCGCAATTTCCATAGGCCATGACGGAAAGCCGTTTGGGTTTACGCAGCCGAAGCCGGATATCCTGAATGCGTGCAATAATGCATTCGAAAGACGGCAGGCATGCGTTCGTTTGATTTCATCATCGTCGGTTCAGGATCGGCCGGATCCGTCGTGGCAGAACGTCTGTCTGCCAACGGGCGTTACTCGGTTCTGGTGCTGGAAGCCGGCGGATCGGACAGGCGCTTCTTCATCTCGATGCCGCTTGGGTACGGCAAGACCTTTTACGACAAATCCGTCAATTGGATGTACCGTGCCGAGCCCGACCCCGGCCTTGCCGGAAATGCGGATTACTGGCCGCGTGGCAAGGTGCTGGGCGGCTCGAGTTCGATCAACGCGATGGTTTATGTCCGCGGTGCACCGGACGATTTCGACGAGTGGCGCGACGAGGGCAACCCAGGCTGGGGGCATGCCGATGTCCTGCCGGTCTTCCGGTCGCTTGAGGATCATGACGGTCCAGCCCGGAGCCTGGGCAAGGGCGGGCCATTGCATGTCACCGATTGTTCGAAGTCATTTCATCCGCTGGCCAATGCGATGATCAAGGCAGGGCAGGAAGCGGGACTTGCCTATAATGCGGACTTCAATGGCGCGACTCAGGAAGGTGTCGGACCCTTTCAACTGACGACGAAAGGCGGACGGCGAATGTCGGCGGCGCGGGCTTTCCTGCGACCTGCGATGAAGCGGCCCAATTTGACCGTGATTACGCAAGCCATGGTCACGCGCGTGGCCTTTGACGGGAAACGCGCCACCGGCGTGGAGTTCGTCCGGAACGGCAAGAGTGAAACCGTTGCCGCCGGGCGCGAGGTCATTGTCTGCGGCGGGTCGATAAATACGCCGCAACTCCTTGAATTGTCCGGCATCGGTGACGCCCAACGGCTGCGTGGTTTTGGCATCGAGACGATGCATCACAATGCTCATGTCGGCGAACACCTGCAGGACCATCTCGGCATCAACTATACCTATCGTGCCAACGTCTCATCGCTGAACCAGATCTTGCGGCCCTGGTGGGGCAAGGCCCTGGCGGGCATGGAATATCTGTTTCAGCGCAAGGGTCCGCTGTCTATCAGCATGAACCAGGGCGGCGGCTTCTTCCGCACCGATCCCTCGCGCATGCGTGCCAACATGCAGCTCTATTTCCAGGCATTCTCAACTTTGGTGCCCAAGAATGGAGAGCGGCCAATTCTCACGCCCGACCCCTGGCCCGGATTCTCGATCGGCCTGTCGAACTGCCGTCCGACAAGTACCGGTTCCATCCACATCCGATCCAGTAATCCGCACGAACAGCCGCGGATCATCCCGAACGCATTTTCGACTGACCACGACGTGGCTGAGATGCTCGACGCGGTGAAATTTTTGCGCAGGATTGCCGCAACACCAACGATGTCCAGGCTGATCGTCGAGGAGTTGCTGCCGGGACCTGCCTGTCAGAGTGACGAGGAACTGATCGCGGACTTCAGACGGCGCAGCGGCACGGTCTATCATCCGGTCTCGACATGCCGAATGGGCCCCGATCCAGCGCAATCGGTGGTCAATCCGCGGTTGCAGGTTCATGGCGTAGACCGCCTGCGCATCATCGACTGCTCGGTGTTTCCGAACATCATCTCCGGCAACACCAATGCCGCAGCAATGATGGTGGGGGCAAAGGGAGCGGAGCTCGTGCTGGAAGATCAGCGGCAATCTCGCTAGCGACGCGCGACGTATTCCGCTGCGGTTGCCAGGGTTCAACCGTAGCGTGCTTCGAGCAAATCGATATCCCGCACCATCTTGCTGGCGATCGTACTTTCCAGGCGTCGCGCCCGCACCAGCCGGTAGATTTCCTGCCGCTCCGCCTTTAGCGCCGTGATGTGCAACTGCTTGCCGATTTCCTCGCTTCGTGCCGCCTGTTCGCGTTCCTCGCCAAGGTGCATGCGCCCGTCTATGCGCTTGCGGTATAGTTCCATGATCTGCGTAGCTACGTCTGTGAACGCATCTGCATCCGCGCGGCCGGTGGCCAGATCGTGCTGCGCTTTTTCGATGGCCATGATAGCGGCTTCCGCGGCCGCAATACGCGCGTAGTCCTCGGCGCGCTGGTGCGAGTCCTCAACCGGCAAGTCGATATTCTGGAGCAGGCGCGGCAGGCAGATGCCTGCCGTGATCAGTGACAGGATGATGACGCCGCTCGCCAAAAATATCACGAGATCGCGAGCAGGAAACAAGGTGCCATCATTGAGCAAGAGCGGTAGCGTCAGGATACCAGCCAGGGTGATAGCACCGCGAACGCCGGCAAAGGACATGGTGGCGACGAGGCGCCAGCTAGGCTTGACCGCGGCGCCGCCGTGGTTCAATGGGCGGTACAAGGCGATGCGCCACGAAGCCCATACCCACAGGAAACGCAACGCCACAAGGACCGCATAGATAATAACGACATAGACGCCCAGCCACCACGGACTCGAGCCGCCGCCATGCTGCACGTTTTCGACGGCACCCATGAAAATGCTTGGAAGCTGCTCACCCAAGAGCACGAATATGGCACCGTTGGCGGCAAATTGCGCCGTGTCCCAGACAGCTGCGCGTCTCACCCTTGTCAGCGCAAGAGATTGACCGGTATTCTCGGCATAGCTCATGGTTATTCCAGCGGCCACGGCCGCGAGGATGCCGGACGCGTGGAGGTGCTCGGCCAGGAGATATGCACCAAAGGGAATGAGAAGGCTGATCAGTATCTGCGACCCGCTCTCCTCGCCAAGGTGACGCGCCAGGAAGGCCTTGCCTTTCGTGACGCCGATGGTGACGCCGACGCCAATGGCAATTCCGGCAAAGGCGAGCCAAAGAAAAGTGAAGAAGGCTTGCGGAAGGGAAAACGTGCCCGTGAGCATTGCTGCAACGGCAAAGCGCATGCAGACAAGTCCGGACGCATCGTTCAGCAGAGATTCGCCTTCCAGGATATGCATCATTCGCGATGGGATCGGCACGCGCGCGGCAATGGCGGAAACGGCAATCGGGTCCGTAGGCGAAAGGATGGCCGCAAGGGCAAACGCCACCGGCAGCGGGACGGATGGAATCATCCAGTGAACGAAAAAGCCCAGCCCGACGACTGTGAATATGACGAGCCCCAGCGCCATTTCGAGAATGATGCCCTTGTCGCGGAATAGACCTTCCTTGGGAATGCGCCAGCCATCGAGGAACAGCAGCGGCGGCAAAAACAGCAAGAAGAAGATGTCGGGTTCAAGTTCGACGCGGATGCTGGTTACGGAGGCAATTACTGCACCAAGCCCTATTTGAACCAGTGGCAGCGGTAATGGAACGGGCGACACGCGGATAAGGGAATCGCTGACCACGACGGCCAGTAACATCAGGAGGACAATGGTTATTGTTTCCACGGGAACCCAATTCGATCGAAGCAGAGTGAAGAACGCCAGGCGCTTTGTCGAGGTGAACCTTGGCAACTTTGTGCCGGGAACAGGCCCTTTGGATGAATCCTACAAAAACAGCCTCATCATGTTTTTACGTTTACGTTAATGTAAAGACTTGCAAGCCCTGGGGCTCTCGCTCTAGATACGAATATTAAGTACCATGTGGCAGGCTGGGAACTGTTGCATGGTTCAAGTGATTTTTAAACGGGGAGGATTAACATGGCACGAGAGACGACACCGGCAAAAAAGAACACCAGCAGCACAAAAGCCGAGGCAGCAGCCGACAGATCAGTAAACAGCGAGGCGCCTGCTTCCGTAAAGGTCTCCGCCAACGCCCCCATGCCCACGCCCAAAATGTGGGTGAAGTCTTATCCCGACGGCGTGCCAGCAGAAATTCCAGCTTCGGAGTATACGTCCCTCGGCGATTTCTTCGACAAAGCGTTTAAGCGAAACCCTGGGAAAGCCGCTTTCACCTGCCTTGGCAAGCCTTTGTCCTATGCCGAACTCGACACCCGCTCGATTGCTTTTGCTGCATGGCTACAGTCACGGGGATTGGTCAAGGGCGATCGCGTTGCGATCATGATGCCCAATGTCCTGCAATATCCCGTTGCTATCGCCGCGATCTTGCGAGCAGGTTTGATCGTCGTAAACGTCAACCCGCTCTATACCCCGCGCGAACTCGAACATCAGTTGAAAGACAGCGGCGCGAAAGCCATCATCATTCTGGAAAATTTTGCCGCGACGCTGGCGAAGGTTATCACGAAGACGTCCGTGCAACATGTGGTCGTCGCAACGATGGGCGATATGCTGGGCGTCAAGGGCCATCTGGTCAACTTCGTTGTCAGGCGGGTCAAAAAGATGGTTCCGGCTTTTGCCTTGCCAGGGCATACGCCATTCAAGGCCGCCTTGGCCAAGGGCGCATCCCTCCGTTTCAAGACTGTCGAGGCGAGCCAGGGGGATGTTGCTTTTCTGCAGTATACTGGCGGCACGACCGGCATCTCCAAGGGTGCAACCCTTACGCATGGCAATATACTTGCCAACCTGACGCAGATGAAGTTGTGGTGCGATGTCGGGTTCAAGCTCAAGGGGCGCCCCGAGAACCTGATCTATATGTGCGCGCTGCCGCTCTATCATATTTTCGCCCTCACTGTGAATGCAATGATCGGCATCGAGCAGGGCGCCAATAATATCCTTATTCCCAATCCGCGCGACATACCCGGGTTTGTGAAAGTCTTGCAGAAACAGCCTTACCACTTTTTCCCTGGCCTGAGCACGTTGTTCAACGGGCTGATGAACAATGCGGATTTCCGCAAGCTGGACTTCAAGCACCTCCTGATCACATTCAGCGGCGGCATGGCTCTGCCGAAAGCCATTGCCGATCGCTGGCAAGAAATGACCGGCTGCGTGATCATCGAAGGATATGGTCTGTCGGAAACTTCGCCCGTGGCATCTGCGAACCCGCTGAACATCACTGAATTTTCCGGTAGCGTGGGGGTGCCCCTGTCCTCGACGGATTTTTCCATCCGCGACGACGATGGAATCGAGCTTCCCTTGATGGAAGCTGGTGAAATCTGCATTCGCGGTCCGCAGGTGATGGCAGGATATTGGAATCGCCCCGACGAAACTGAGAAGGTCATGACGAAGGACGGCTTCTTCCGCACCGGTGACGTCGGCTATATGGACGATCGCGGATACGTCAAAATCGTCGATCGCAAGAAGGACATGATCCTCGTTTCCGGGTTCAATGTCTTTCCGAACGAGATCGAAGAGGTGGTGATGGAACACCCCGGCGTGGCCGAAGCGGCGGCTGTCGCGATGGCAAATGAGAATTCAGGTGAAGTGGTCAAGCTCTTCATTGTCCGCAAGGACCCGGCGCTTACCGAAGAAGCGGTGAAAGCTTTCTGTGCCGAGCGGCTGACCAATTACAAACGCCCGCGTTCCGTCGAATTCCGCGACGAACTACCGAAAAGCAACGTGGGCAAAATTCTGCGGCGCGAGTTGCGCGATGCGGATCAGGCCGCCTTGTCTCGAACCTGATAATCCTTGATCGCGGCGAAGCGGATCGCTTTCCAGCGTTCCGCTTCATAAGACAGCGAGAAGGTATTCTGGGCGAGAAAGACCGGATCATTGTCAAGATCGTGCGCGATATCGGCGCGATGCGCATTGATAAAGCGCTGCAACTCGGCCGGATCGTCGGCTGAAATCCAGCGCGCGACGGTAAAGCGGGCTGGTTCGAAGCCGACAGGCAGGGTATACTCCACCTTGAGCCGTTCGGTCAGGACATCGATCTGCAACGCGCCGACGACGCCGACAATAGCAGGGGAGCCATCATCCGGCAGGAAGAGCTGGACCACGCCCTCCTCCGCCATCTGCTGCAATGCTTCGCGCAACTTCTTCGCCTTCATGGCATCGTCGAGCCGCACGCGGCGAAGGATTTCCGGTGCAAAGTTCGGCACCCCGCGGAACAGAAGGTCTTCGCCCTCGGTCAATGTGTCGCCGATACGCAGCGTCCCGTGATTGGGGATTCCGACCACATCGCCTGCCCAGGCCTCATCGGCAATCTGGCGGCTGCGCGCAAAGAAGAATTGCGGTGCAGACAAGCTCATGGGCTTGCCGGTTCGCACAAGCTTGGCCTTCATGCCGCGCGACAGCTTTCCCGAGCAGACACGCAGAAATGCAATGCGGTCGCGGTGATTGGGGTCCATGTTCGCCTGAATCTTGAAGACGAATCCGGTCATCCTGTTTTCAGTCGCCTCGACCTTGCGCGTGTCGGCATCTTGCGCGCGCGGGCTTGGTCCATAGTCACAGAAGGCCTCGATGAGATCGCGCACGCCGTAATTTCGCAGGGCTGACCCGAAATATACCGGCGTGAGATGCCCCTCGCGGAAGGCCTGAAGATCAAACGGGTTGCAGGCATCGCGTGCCAGCGTCACTTCGTCGATCCAGGCCTGCCGCTCATTGTCGGGCAAAAGACCGGACGCCGCAGGGGATTCCGGGCCGTTGACCGGCGTCGGGACCTCTTCCTCATCACGGCGGCGGACGGTGTTGTTCTGCAGATTGTAAGTACCGGCAAAGCTCTTGGCGCGGCCGATGGGCCAAGTGATCGGGGCAGTGTCCAGCGCGAGCTTCTGCTCGATCTCATCAAGAATTTCGTAGGGATCGCGGCTTTCACGGTCCATTTTGTTGATGAAGGTGACGATAGGTATGTCGCGCATGCGGCATACTTCGAAGAGTTTGAGGGTTCTGGCTTCGATACCCTTGGCGGCATCGATGACCATGACTGCGCTGTCGACGGCAGTCAGGGTGCGGTAGGTATCATCGGCAAAGTCCTCGTGACCGGGCGTATCGAGCAGATTGAAGATGCAGTCTCTATACTCGAACGTCATGACCGAGGTGACGACCGAGATACCGCGGTCACGCTCTATGTTCATCCAATCGGAGCGGGTTTGGATGCGGTCCTTCTTGGCCTTGACCTCGCCTGCAAGCTGAATTGCCCCGCCGAACAACAACAGCTTTTCGGTGAGCGTGGTTTTACCGGCGTCAGGGTGGGCGATGATCGCAAAAGTACGGCGCTTGGAAACAGGATGGTCGGCAGAAGACATTGAAAGCTCAAACTCGGTGGAGGAAGGTTAGCGCGCCTTCTATCAGCAGCGAGCCTTGCAGTCGATGGTTGATTGTCAGCCGCTGTATGCAATGATGCAGGGGGTCCCATCAGCCCGACGGCAGCCGCGTGGCTGGTGCGTATTATGTGCAAACCAGGCACCCTTCATATCTTGTGAGTTGACCCCGACCGCCGTCTGGTGAAAAAGGTCTTTTCATGTCCAAAATATCCGATTCCGTTCGCTATAAGAACCCCGCTCTCGGTATCGTCCGGTTGCCACACGGTCAGGACCTTGAGCTTCCCGCTTATGAGACTGCAGGCTCCGCCGGCATGGACCTGCGCGCAGCTGTGCCGGAAGACCGGCCATTGCTACTTTTGCCGGGTCGCAGGGCATTGGTGCCCAGCGGCTTGATTTTCGAAATTCCGCAGGGTTTCGAAGCGCAGGTCCGGCCGCGTTCAGGCCTGGCGCTGAAGAACGGAATTACATGCCTGAATACTCCTGGAACGATTGATTCAGACTACCGGGGTGAGGTAAAAGTGTTGTTGATCAATCTCGGCGATGACGATTTCTATGTGACGCGCGGCATGCGAATTGCGCAAGTCGTCCTTGCTCCGGTCGTGCAGCTAGATGTCGAAGAACGGCAGCATGCCAGCGATACGGCCCGGGGCGCCGGGGGCTTTGGTTCAACAGGCACGTCCTAGAATGTAGGACATCCGCACCGGGAGGTCGTCATGGACAAAGGCAGGGCTTTTCGCGAGCTGCATGAAGCTTCCGGGACTTTCCTCATGCCTAATCCGTGGGACCCCGGGACGACGATGTTCCTGGCGTCTCTCGGATTCAAGGCACTCGCAACCAGCAGTGCCGGGTTTGCGTTTTCACGCGGGCTGCCCGATGGGGCCGTGCCTTTCGACATGATGATAAACCATTGCAAGGATCTCGTTTCCGCAACCGGCCTTCCCGTCAATGCCGATCTGGAAAAAGGCAAGGGCGACAGCCCGGATAGCGCTGGCGAGACGATCTTCGCAGCGGAGGCGGCCGGGCTCGCCGGGTGTTCTATCGAAGATTATTCGGGCGACGATCGCAATCCGATTTATGATTTCTCGCTTGCGGTCGAGCGGGTGGCAGCAGCGAGCGAAGCTGCCAAGGCACTGAAAGGCGATTTCGTCTTCACCGCCCGCGCCGAAAACTTTTTGCACGGCAGGCCAGACCTCGAAGACACGATCCGGCGGTTGCAGGCGTTTGAAGCGGCTGGCGCGAATGTCCTCTATGCGCCGGGCATAGGCGATATCAACCACATCCGCCAAATATGCTCCTCCGTCTCCAAACCCGTCAATGTGATGGCCCTGCCGGCGTTTACGGTCGCGCAGCTTGCCGAAGCCGGGGTCAAGCGCGTTTCCATTGGCCCTCGACTGACCACCATTGCCTTCGCCGCGGTTCGCGACGCAGCGCACGAGATGCTGGACAAAGGTACTTTCGCGTTTGGCGACCGCGCCATGCCCTTCGGGGAATTGCAGCAACTGTTTTCGCAGGGCGCGAACAAGGACATCTGAAATAATGACGAGACCGGAGCTGGTGATTTTCGACTGTGACGGGGTGCTGGTCGATACGGAAACGCTCGGTAATCGTCACCTCGTTGAAATGCTGTGCGCTTCCGGATACGCGACCACTTTCGAGGCCGTCCGCAGGGACTTCTGCGGCATGCCGATGCGTGCAGTGAAGGAAAAGGTCGAGAGCGAGGGGTACGTGCTTGGCGACGATTTCGTTGATCGCTGGTACAAGGCCATACCGATCATCTTCGAAAACGGTGTCGAAGCCATCCCTCATATCGAGGAAGTCATCGCTGCGGTGAAACAGGCAGAGCTTCCATACTGTGTCGCTTCGTCGGCGAATGTTGAGAAAATGCACATAACCCTGGGGAAAACGGGGCTGATAGACCATTTCCGCGATGTGCTCTACAGTGCCTCGATGGTAGCCCGAGGCAAACCTTTCCCCGACCTGTTTCTGCACGCGGCTAGGGAAATGGGCCATGAGCCGTCCCGGTCTGTCGTTATCGAGGATAGTGTCGCAGGAACCAGGGCCGGCACGGCGGCCGGCATGCGCGTGTTTTCCTATTGCGGCGACAAACATGCGGATCACGAGGGGCTGACTGCCGCAGGCGGCATCCTCTTCGATGACATGCGAAAACTGCCCGCGATGCTGGGGCTAGCAGCCTGATGGCCGAGACGCTGACTGTCATCGACATGCACACGGGCGGCGAACCCTTGCGAATCGTCACTGCCGGTTATCCGAAACTACCCAAGAGCACGATCCTTGAAAAACGCGCCTATGTTCGTGACAGGCTGGATCATCTGCGCAAGATCCTGATATTCGAGCCGCGCGGCCATTTCGACATGTATGGCGCCGTTCTGGTAGAGCCCGACCTGCCGGGAGCCGACCTGGCAGTGCTTTTCATGCACAATGAAGGTTATTCCACCATGTGCGGCCACGCCATTATCGCGCTTGGGCGCTATGCCGTCGACTATGGCATAGTAGCCAAAGTCGACCCGGTGACGACGGTACACATTGAATGCCCGTGTGGCATGGTGGTCGCATCGGTCGAGGTGCGCGACGGAAAATCCGGTGGCGTTTCGTTCGAGAGCGTGCCTGCGTTCCTGTTTGCCCGGGATCAGAGCGTGGAACTGCCAGGCTTCGGCTTGATCAGTTTCGATGTGGCATATGGAGGGGCGTTTTATGCCTTGGCCGATTGCAATCAGTTTGGTCTCGAGTTCGGACGCAACGCGGCAGGAGAATTCGTACGTGCTGCCACTACCCTTACGGAGGCCGTGAAGGATGCGGTGCAAATCGACCACCCGGACCACAAAGACCTGGCATTTCTTTATGGATCGATCCTGACAGATGGTGCCGATGACTGGAACGAGGCCCCGACAAAAAACGCCTGCATCTTTGCCGATGGACAACTAGATCGCTCTCCGACCGGATCGGGCGTGACCGCGCGGTTGGCTGCGATGCACGCCCGGGGCCAGATACATGAAGGAAACGCTCGAATCTTCGAAAGCATCGTTGGTTCACGCTTTGCAGGCTTTATTGCCTCAAAAACGAAGGCCGGGGAATTCGACGCCATCACCGCACGCGTTTCCGGTCGCGCCTATTATAGCGGTCGGGCAGAGTACATCGTTGAGGACGATGATCCGCTGGGGCAAGGTTTTCTCGTTCCTTAGAACCTGAAAATATTCAACCGGTTGGTTGACTATTGTTTGCGTCGATGATATTAAACCATATGGTTGAATTTCAGACACATCATCTCGACTCCGTGTTCCACGCTCTTTCCGATCCAACGCGAAGGGCGATGTTGCACCGGCTTGCGGGCGGCGACCATTCAGTGAGCGATCTTGCGACGCCCTTCAACATGTCGCTCGCCGGCGCATCCAAACACATAAGGGTGCTGGAAGGCGCCGGGCTGGTCCGGCGTCACGTCCAGGGCCGAACGCATATGTGCCAGCTCGAGGCTGCGCGGCTGGCCGACGCGCAAGAATGGCTGCGCACTTATGAACGTTTCTGGACATCGCGTCTTGATGACCTTGAGACACTCCTGCGCGAGGAGGAACGTGCCTCGCCTTCCACGCATGAAAAGACGACGAAAAAGCTACCCAAACCTTGAGTAAGGAGAACGAAATGAACGAGCATGTTGGAAATGACCGTCTCGGTATCGTCACTGCGCCGCGAACGGTTCGCATCGAACGACTTCTCCCGGGGCCTGTTGAACGGGTATGGGCCTATATCACCGAATCGGACAAGCGCAAGAAGTGGCTGGCGCAGGGCCCGATGGCAAACCATGTTGGCGGCGACGTCAAACTGACGTTCCATCATTCGCAACTTTCGGATGAACCAGCACCCGCGGAATTCGCGACTCTCGAGGGCGCAAAGCAAGAGGGCAAGGTACTTCGTTACGAACCGCCGCATGTCTTGAGCATTACATGGCCCGACGGGGGACAGGATTCCGAGGTCACCTTCGAACTCGAACCGAAAGGCGCCAGCACTTTGCTCAGGGTGACGCACACACTTCTTTCAAGTCCCAAATCCATGGTCATGGTCGCGAGCGGCTGGCACACCCATCTGGGGATCCTTGTAGATCACCTCAATGGAGACACGCCCTCGGGATTCTGGGGAAATTTCGAACGGGTCAGACAAGAGTATAGCCAGATTATCGCCGAGTAGGGCCTAAACCAACTGACAAACGGCCGAAGTTGCGCCAGCAGGTTCGAACTTCGGCCGCATTCACCTGGTGCCGAACGGCCGTTCCAAAAGCATGACCTGCTCACCTGTGTAGCTCGTCTCAAGCATTTTGCTGAACCCGTTCTTCTCCGCGACCCGCAATGAGGCGGCATTGTCAGGCGAAATTATGCAAAGCGCCCGATTTTGCTTGAGGGTATCTTCTCCCCAGCCCACAACTCTGGAGATCGCTTCGCTGCCATAGCCCTTGCCGTGGATTTCGGGTGCGAGGACCCAGCCCATTTCCGGCGTATCGCCAAAGCGGGGCTCGATATCGCGCTCGAAATTGCCAAATCCCAACTCTCCGATAAAGCGCCCGCTTGCCTTCTCCTCCAATGCCCAGAAACCATAGCCTATCAATGGCCACATGCCGGCATAGCGCAGGAGGCGCGCCCACGACTGCTCTCGTGTCGACGGCTTGCCGGAGATATATCTATATACGGATGGATGGGCCCACATTGCATGCAGCGCCTCAAAATCCTCGCGCTTGTGAGCACGAAGGATGAGGCGCTCGGTCTCGAGGACTGGGATCATGACGGCTGTTCCTGTAAATGATCGCATAAAACGCTCATACTTCCACCGATTCCAAGGCGGCTGCAATCTTCGCCGCCAATCGCTCCGCAACTTCTTCCTTGCTCATGTCCGGCCATTCCTCGACGCCTGACCGCGTGACGATGCGCACCGAATTGCGGTCGCCGCCCATGACGCCGGTTGCGTGGCTGACATCATTTGCGATGATCCAGTCAGCGCCTTTTTTGTCGAGCTTTCGCTGAGCATTGGCAAGTACATCCTGCGTTTCGGCAGCAAAACCGATGACCAGATGCGGACGCAATTTACTATGTCCTACACCCGCGAGAATGTCCGGGTTTTCAACCATCTGCAGCCTTGGCGCCTTCTCTCCGGCCTTTTTCTTGATCTTCTCGCCAGCTTCTTCAGCCATGCGCCAATCGGCGACGGCGGCGACCATGATCGCGGCATCGGCGGGCAGAAGCTGCTCGACAGCATCGCGCATTTCACGTGCAGATTCCACGTGGATCACGCCTACGCCTTCCGGATCCGGGATAGTGACAGGACCCGACACGAGGCGCACCGTTGCGCCAAACCTTGCCAGCGCCGCGGCTATGGCATGGCCCTGCTTTCCAGATGATCGATTGGCGATGTAACGCACGGGGTCGATTGCCTCATGGGTCGGCCCAGAGGTCATGACGATGGTTTTGCCTTGCAGAGGCTTCGCACTCCGGTCGAGCAGCTTTTCTATTGCGGCCGCGATTTCCAGCGGCTCCGCCATACGGCCCGAACCGCTCTCGCCGCTCTCCGCCATCTCGCCCCTGTTGGGGCCGACAAACCGAACGCCGTCCTTTTCTAGCGTTGCGCGATTTCGCTTCGTGGCCGGATGGTCCCACATCCTGGGGTTCATCGCGGGCGCTACCAGCACAGGCTTGTCCGTCGCCAGTAGCACCGCGGAGGCAAGATCATTGGCAAGACCTGTTGCCATCTTTGCCATCAGGTCCGCTGTCGCCGGTGCGACGACGATCAGATCAGCCTCGCGGGACAGGCGAATGTGACCGACGTCCTGTTCGTCTTCACGTGAGAATAGTTCCGTAAAGACCTTGTCGGCTGCGAGCGCTCCGACCGCCAGCGGCGTAACGAACTCTTCCGCCGCCCCGGTAAGCACCGGGCGAACCTGTGCACCGCGCTCTCGCAGCCGCCGGATGAGGTCGAGACATTTATACGCAGCAATTCCGCCGCCGATGATCAGCAGGATGCGGCGTCCGGATAAGGAGCCGGAGTGCTGCCGGATAGACGACGCGGGCGCCACCGGCAGACTTGATGCTCCAAGGTCGGCGAGAATAATCCGCACTTCTTCTTCCATCGACCGCCCGTTTGCTGCTGCCCGCAGGCGCAACCTTTCCTTGATCGAATCGTCCAGATTTCGGATGGTGATACTGGCCATATGCTTGCACCTACGTAGGTAAATGACGGCACAATGCAATCATTGCAATCATACTATCGGGAATTTTGCTACGTTAATAGCTGATACGTGATTGTGACCAAGCAAATTGCAATCACCCACAACGCCACTCTGCCGGAGCGTGTGTGACGAGCTTCCGCCTTGCCAATAGAATGTGCGGTCTGCTCGTCCAACCGCAAGCCGTTCTCCGCCATGTTGTCCAGTTCCTTCGACAGACGATCGGCACGCCCCACCAGTTCGGGCATTTGGCGAGCGAGGTGCAAGACTGCCTGTGCGCCATCTCTTGCATCGATGAGTATGCCCTGGGGGCCGAGATTACGACGAATCCAGCCCCCAACCACCGGTTCCGACGCCTTCCACATGTTGAAATGCGGGTCGAGGGTACGCGACACGCCCTCGACAACAACCATTGTCTTCTGCAGCATGACAAGTTCCGGCCGCGTTTCCATATCGAAGAGTTCCGTTACTTCAAACAGCAGCGTGAGCAGTTTTGCCATGGAGATGGTTTCGGCAGGCTGGCCATGGATCGGCTCGCCGATGGCGCGAATTGCCTGAGCAAAGCTGGCAACGTCGTGACGATGCGGGACATAGCCGGCCTCGAAATGCACCTCGGCGACACGGACGTAGTCCCGAGTAATGAAGCCATAAAGAATCTCGGCGAGAAAGCGGCGCTCCTTCTTGCCGAGCCGCCCGGTAATGCCAAAATCCACCGCGACGATATGGCCTTCATCGTCGACGAACAGGTTGCCAGGATGCATGTCCGCGTGGAAAAAGCCATCGCGCAATGTATGGCGTAGAAATGACTGGATCAGTGTTTCCGCGAGCCTGATGAGGTCGTGTCCGGCAGCACGCAGGCCTTCGGTGTCCGACATCTTGATGCCGTCGATCCATTCAAGCGTCAGGACATCACGCCCCGTGCGTTCCCAATCTACCGTCGGAACACGGAAGCCCGGATCATCCCTGGTGTTTTCGCCTATCTCGGAGAGAGCTGCTGCCTCGAGCCGCAAGTCCATCTCGATACGGGTGGTTTGCGCAAGCGTTCGCGTGACCTCGATCGGACGGAGGCGGCGGGTGGCCGGCACGTAGCGCTCCTGCCATCTTGCAACCAGAAAGAAGCTCTCGAGATCATTGTTGAACCGCTGCCGCACACCGGGGCGCACCACCTTGACCGCAACTTTCTTGATCTCGCCATTGCTCTCGACGAAAGCAGGATGCACCTGCGCAATCGACGCTGCGGCGATCGGTTCTTCAAGGCCAGCAAAAAGGTCTGAAACAGGCCGTCCCAATGAACCTTCGATGGCCCTGACCGAGGCCTCCATGGGGAAGAAATCGAGCTGGTCCTGCAGGAGCGCGAGATCGTCGGCTACTTCGGTTCCGACCACATCGGGACGCGTCGCCAGGAACTGCCCAAGCTTCACATAGGATGGTCCGAGTTTGTTGATGGCACGTGACATGCGCTCGGAGCGCTGAGTTGTCCTGGCGCGGCGACGTGCCAAAAGGCCGGCGACACGATGACCGAATGCCGGCAGACCGGTCAACCCTTCGGCTGGCAGTGCGGAGATAACCCCCTCCCGCGTCATGATCCATCCGGCCCTGATCAGGCGGAACGTGGCTGCAAGGCTACTCATGCAGCGATCACAACTTCCAGCCGGAATGGAGCGCGGCTATACCACCAGTGAAATTGCGCCAGGTGACGCGTTCGAAACCCGCACTGCGTATCATTTCGGCGAAATCACCCTGCCGCGGAAACTTGCGAATCGATTCCACCAGATATTGATAGCTGTCCGCATCGCCTGTCACGGCCTTGCCTATATTGGGGATAGCGTTGAAGGACCACGCATCGTAAATCTTGTCGAGGATTGGCAGCTCGACCTCCGAGAACTCGAGGCACAGAAATCGGCCGCCCGGTTTGAGCACCCGGAAAGCCTCTTCCAGAGCGCGATCGATATGCGGCACATTGCGAATGCCGAACGCGATCGTGTAAGCCTCGAAACTCGCATCCTCGAACGGAAGCTCTTCGGCATCGGCTTCGACAAATTCGGTATTATCGATCAGCCCTTTGTTTTCCGCCCGATCGCGCCCGACGGCGAGCATTGAGCCATTGATGTCGAGTACCGTGGCATGGGCATTACGATTTGATGCTTCAACAATGCGAAACGCCACATCGCCAGTGCCACCCGCAACATCCAGCACCTTCCAGCGCGCGGTTTTGGAGGGCGCCAGCCACGCGATCATCGAATCTTTCCAGACACGATGCAATCCGCCCGACATCAAGTCGTTCATCACATCATAGCGCTTGGCGACGCGATGAAATACATCATTGACGCGTGACTGCTTTTCCCCGTCGCTGACATCCTGAAACCCGAAGGACGTCTCCATGCCGCCGTGGGCACCGGTACGTTGCTGGTTCATTGTGCTACCCGTTTTTCAAATCGCCAGAACCATAGAAGATTGAAACGCATAAGGCTATTGTCTCTTGCGCGATGAAGCGCCGCGTTAAGTCGTTTTCTTGAGGTAAGCGGGATGGTTCTTAAAGCCGAGCTTCACTGCCATATCGAAGGCGCCGCCTCCCCCCGCCTTGTCGAACAGAAGGCCGCCAAATACGGCGCAGATGTTTCCGGATTCATTCGGAACGGGAGATACGTCTGGAACGACTTCACGTCATTCCTGCAGGCGTACGACCGGGCTTCAATGCTCTTTCGGGCTCAAGAGGATTACGCCGAACTCGCCGAAGAGTATCTTATGTCGCTGGGCCGGCAGGGAGCTATCTACTCGGAATTTTTCATATCGACCGACCACGCGCTCGGCGCCGGGCTCGACCCGAGCGCCTATATCGAGGGGCTGGCGGAAGGTATCAGGCGCGCCAAAGCCGCGACGGGTATCGAATGCCGGATGATCGCGACCGGACTACGCCACAGGGGACCCGAGGCGGTCACGGCGGCGGCGCGATATATCGCTGCTCACCCGCATCCCCTGATTACCGGCTTCGGCATGGCGGGCGATGAGCGCATGTATCACTCCGAAGATTTCGCGACTGCATTCGATATTGCACGCGATTCAGGACTTGGCATAACCGTGCATGCGGGTGAATTGGCCGGGTGGGAAAGCGTGGCCGATGCGCTGGACGCGCTCAAACCCGCACGGATCGGCCATGGTGTTCGTGCCGTTGAGAATCCCGATCTCGTCAAGCGGCTCGCCGATGCGCAAATCGTCCTGGAATGCTGCCCGGGGTCGAATATCTCGCTGGGCGTCTATAAAAACTTCGGGTCGCATCCCTTTGCGGCGCTCGCCAGGGCCGGCGTGCCGGTAACGCTCAACTCAGATGATCCGCCTTTTTTTCACACGGATATCCAACAGGAGTATGATATCGCAGCCACGCATTTCGGCTATGACGACAGGATGCTGTCAGACGTTACTGCGACTGCACTGAAGGCGGCTTTCATAGATGAAGGTACAAGGTACGCCCTGCTGCGACGGCTCTATCAGGACAAAACTGTGTGTGCCATTGATGAGTTCTTTGCGGGATCAGCCTCAAACAGCTAAGGTCCACTTCTTAGAGTAAGAGGGGTTCCCCATGGGCGTGACAATCGTTTCCCATCCGCTTGTCCAGCACAAGCTCACCATCATGCGCGACAAGGATACGTCGACCGCCGGATTCCGGCGGCTGCTCAAGGAGATATCTCTGCTCCTTTGCTATGAAGTGACGCGGGACCTGCAATTGACCAATATCCGGATACAGACACCGCTGACGGAAATGGATTCGCCTGTCATCGAGGGCAAAAAACTGGTCTTCGCCTCGATCCTGCGCGCTGGCAACGGCCTTCTCGAAGGCATGCTCGACCTTGTGCCCGCGGCCCGTGTTGCTCACATCGGTCTATATCGCGACCATGAGACGTTGCTGCCGGTGGAGTATTACTTCAAGGCGCCGGAAGACATCGTAAACCGGCTGATCATCGTGGTCGATCCGATGCTGGCGACTGCCAATTCCGCTATCGCCGCTATTCAGAAACTCAAGGAGCGGGGAGCCAGCAATATCCGGTTTCTCTGTCTTCTTGCTGCGCCTGAGGGTATCGAGCGATTTACTACGGCCCATCCCGACGTTCCTGTTTTCACGGCCGCCATAGATAGTCATCTGAATGAGAAAGGCTATATCGTTCCTGGTCTTGGCGACGCGGGCGACCGCATGTACGGGACAAAATAATCAAACGCCCACCCGGCGGAGCACCGGGTTGATGGTGCGCGGCTTGCGCTCGGAGAAGCCGAAGGCTGCGTGGACAACTTCAACCGCGGCAGCAGCGTCGCTGTCGCTTCGAGCATGGACAAGCGCAACAGGTTCACCCTCTTCGATCATTGCACCAAGCGGTTGCAGCGCGGTAATTCCGACGGCATGATCGATCGGGTCCTGCGGGCGAATACGACCGCCGCCGAGCGTGACAACGGCGATACCGATCGCACGCGTATCGATCGACGCGACATAACCGGCGCGCGTTGCCCTGACTTCGTGCGTGATCGGCGCAACGGCCAGATGGTACCGCGCGCGGGACACGAAATCCGTCGGTCCGCCCAATCCGGCAACCATGCGGCCGAACACCTCTGCCGCCTTGCCACTGTTCAACGCCTCGCGCGCCTTATCGGTTGCGGTTTTATGAGTGGTGGCAAGTTTGGCGGAGACAAGCATCTCGGCAGCCAGCGCCAATGTAACAGCTTCGAGCCGAGAGTCGCGCCTGTCTCCGGTGAGGAAGTCGACGGCATTCCTGACCTCTACCGCGTTGCCTGCAGCACGGGCGAGGGGCTCGTTCATATCAGTAAGAACTGCCGTCGTCGCCAGACCTGCTCCAGCCGCAACCGCAACGATGCTTTCGGCCAACGACACGGCATCGCGGTTTCTGGTCATGAAAGCACCGTTACCCGATTTCACGTCCAGCACGAGCGCGTCGAGGCCGGCGGAAAGCTTCTTCGACAGGATCGAGGCGGTGATGAGCGGGATGGACTCTACGGTGGCGGTGACATCACGGATCGAATAGAGCCGCTTGTCGGCTGGCGCGAGATTCGCAGTTTGGCCGATTATGGCACAACCTGCCTCATGCACGACCTTGCGAAAAAGATCATTGTCAGGCTGGCTACGATAGCCTGGGATCGAATCCATCTTGTCGAGCGTACCACCGGTATGACCGAGACCTCTGCCGGAAATCATCGGTACATAGGCTCCGCAAGCGGCTGCGATTGGCGCGAGTATCAGCGATACATTGTCCCCGACACCCCCGGTCGAATGCTTGTCGACGGCGGGCCCGGGCAGGTCCGACCAATCGAGAATGTCGCCAGAATCGCGCATCGCCAAGGTGAGCGCGACGGCTTCGTCGCGTTTCATGCCATTGAAGAATATGGCCATGGCGAAGGCGGCGACCTGCCCATCAGTGATCGATCCAGAACTCATTGCATTGATGAAAGCTGTAATATCGGCTGCATCCAGGGTTTCGCCGTCACGCTTTCGCCGGATGATTTCCTGGGGCAATAACATTTGCTCAGCCTATCTCCCGGATCAGGGCCTGAATAATTTTCCGCAGGCGGGCGCCGCCCCGTGGAGCGACGTCTTTCGTTTCCTCGTGGGAGAGCTCGTCTCCTGTCATGCCCGCTCCAAAGTTGGTGATGACCGAGCAAGCTGCGACACGCAAGCCGAAGAACCGTGCCAGAATTACCTCCGGCACCGTAGACATACCAACCGCATCCGCACCAAGGGTTCGCGCCATGCGAATTTCAGCCGGCGTTTCAAATGACGGGCCGGAGAACCACATGTAAACGCCCCGCTCAAGCTCTTCTCCGACCTTTATCGCAGCCTCGATCAAGGCATCTTTCAACTTGGTGTCATAGGCGGTGGTCATTCCGACGAAGCGCCGATCGGTGGGTTCTCCAATGAGTGGATTGAGGCCGGAGAAATTGATGTGATCATCGATCAGCATCAAACTGCCCGGCGCAAGATCGGCGCGGACCGAGCCAGCCGCATTGGTAAGTATAAGCGTCTCGATACCAAGACCGGCGAGCGAGGCGATGACGGGGCGCATGACGGCAGCATCGCCTTTTTCATAATAATGAGCCCTGCCAGCCAGCATCAGGACAGGCTTGCCTGAAAGGTAACCAACGACAACTTCCCCCGCGTGGCCGGAAACGCCGCTTTGCGGGAACTCGGGCAGGTCTACGTAAGGGATCCGCACCGCGTCTTCCACAGCGTTGACCAGAGAACCGAGACCAGAGCCGAGAATGAATGCGACGCGGGGGGTCAAGCCGTTCAGTCTCCGGACAAGAACCTCCGTTGAACGTGCTATCATGCGGCACCCTTGCCCAAAACATCCGCTTCGAAGCCGTAAGGGAAAATGTCCTTCATGGTCATCGTTTCGACGATGCCATTGTTGTCGCACAGATGCAGGCGGGCATCTGGTCCGGCAAACTCAGCCAGGCGCTGGCGGCAACCACCGCAGGGCGTACACTTCGCCTTCTTTTCTGCAACTACAGCGATATCAGTGATTGTACCGCCGCCACCCATGACAAAATGTCCGAGCGCGGTGGTTTCCGCGCACCATCCTTCGGGATACGAAATGACCTCGATGTTGCAACCGGAATAGATGCGTCCGTCGCTTGTGCGTATGGCTGCGCCGACTGGAAATTGTGAATAGGGTGAGTGCGTCTTCTGCATTGCTGCAAAGGCGGCGTCGAACAGGTCCTTCATCTTCTATCTCTCTTTCACATAGGCAACGCCACCTGCCTTGGGCGGTATGGCCTTGCCGATGAAACCGGCCAGGAGCACAACGGTCAATATATAGGGCAAGGCCTGCATGAACTGGACCGGCACCTCGCCAATGAGCGGCAGTGGATGGCCTTGCATGCGTATCCCCACTGCATCCAGAAAGCCGAATAAAAGACAGGCGAACATCGCCTGAACCGGGCGCCATTTGGCGAAGATGAGTGCTGCCAGCGCGATGTATCCTTTTCCGGCCGTCATGTCCTTGACGAATCCCGCACCCTGCGCTGTCGCCAGGTACGCGCCGGCGATGCCGCAAAGGACACCGCAGCAAATCACCGCGCGATAACGCAGCCACGGCACAGATATGCCGGCCGTATCCACCGCCGCCGGATTTTCGCCGACAGCGCGCAGGCGCAACCCAAAGCGCGTGCGGTAGAGCGCCCACCAGGTGAACGGCACAAGCAGGAACGCCAGATAGACCAGGACTGAATGGCCCGAGATCAGTTCGGAATAAACCGGCCCGATGACCGGTACGCTGCGCATCGCCTCGGCACCCGGAAGATTTATCGGGTTGAAACGTGCGGCGTTTGGCAGCGACGGTGTGCGCCCGCCTTGGCTGAACCATGCCTGACCGAGGATGACGGTCGTTCCAGCCGCGATGAAATTGATCGCGACACCCGAAACGATCTGATTGCCCCGGTGGGTGATGGATGCGAAACCGTGGACGAGCCCGAGCGCGACAGATACCAGGATCGCCGCGAGCAACGCGAGATAGGCAGAACCAAACCAGGTTGCAACTGCGCCAGCGGCAAAAGCGCCGGCCAGCATCTTGCCTTCGAGCCCGATGTCAAAGATGCCCGCGCGCTCGGAATAGAGTCCGGCAAGACAGGCAAGCAGCAAAGGCGCGGAGAGCCGGATGGTCGAGTCGAAAAGCTGAAGGATCGTAGTGAAAGAATCCATCAGCGATTTCCTCCTGCAACGACGGCCGCCGCGGATTGGTTTTTTTCACGTCCAAGACGATGGAAAATCCGTTGCAGGGCGGGTCGGAACATATGTTCCAGAGCCCCAGCAAAAAGGATAACCAGGCCTTGGATGATGACGATCATGTCGCGCGATATATTGGGCATGTCGAATGCAATCTCGGCACCGCCCTGGTAAAGCATGCCGAAGAGGATCGCCGCGAGAACGATTCCGGCCGGGTGAGACCTGCCCATCAATGCTACGGCGATACCGACGAAGCCCGCGCCTGCGACAAAATCCAGCTGCATGCGATGTTGCGCGCCCATGATCGGGTTCAGCGCCATCATTCCCGCCAGCGCGCCTGAGATCATCATCGTGATGATAATGATCCGCAGTTCGCCGATACCGGCGTAGCGCGCTGCCTTCGGACTGAAGCCCATGGTTCGGATTTCATAACCGAGCTTGGTTCGCCAAATCAGTATCCAGACGAGAAAAGCCGCGATGAGCGCCAGCAGAAAACTCACGTTCAAAGGCGCCGACCGCATGGAAAGCCCGACGAGTTCGAGCAACCATCCGAGGCCCGGCAATTGTCCGCCTTCTGCGAAGACGCGTGTCTCCGGCGCCTGGCTACCTGCCGGCTTCAGTGCTCCTACAAGCAAGTACACCATGATACTTGCAGCAATGAAATTGAACATGATCGTCGTAATGACGATGTGCGAACCGCGTCTTGCCTGCAGCCACGCAGGTATAAGCGCCCACAGCGCTCCGACCAGGGCCGATGCGGCGATCGCAATTGGAAAAGTCAGCCACCAGGGGAGAAAATTGCCGAGCCACAGGCCAACAACCGTAACACCCAGACCGCCGATATAGGCCTGGCCCTCCCCACCGATGTTGAACAGGCCGCAATGAAACGCGACTGCGACGCAAAGTCCGGTGAAGATGAAGTTTGTCGCATAATAGAGCGTGTAGCCGACGCCGTCGCCCGAACCGAATGCTCCCTTGACCATCAACACAGCCGCATCGATGGGGCTCTCGCCGACCAGAAGCACCACAAGTCCCGCAACCAGAAACGCGACTATCAGGTTGATCAGCGGGAGGAGGCCATAGTCCGCCCAAGCAGGCAGTTTGGCAAAGGGCTGGCTCATGGCAAAGTCTCTATGATTGCGTCGGACGTGGTGATGCGGGCGTATTCGCCGTTCAGGACCGATAGCGACAGTGCGTGCACATCCTCCGCGGACCAATGCTTGCCGCGGTGATCCTTCCTGTCGATGCTGGCCACCGCATCTTCAGGAATAGTCACTTCAAATCCGAGATTTGCCGCCATTCTTACAGTCGCATCGACCGAATTTTCCAAAAGTACGCCGGTAACGACAAGGCTGTGAACCTGCAATTCATCCAGCACATCCATCAAGTCGGTGCCGATAAAGGCATTGTTGGTCCGCTTGTCCACGACAGGTTCGCCAATTTGCGGGGCAACCTCGGGTTTGAATTCGTTACCATCTGTGCCTGGCCTATAAGGCGACGTTGGATCGGTCGAATCGTGCCGGATGTGGATAATGGGCAGTCGCCTCTCCCGCCACGCGGCAAGCAGTTTGCCGATCATAGCCTCCGCGTCCGGCTGGCCGCGCCTGCCCCACTTCGGGTCATCGATGGCGTTCTGCACATCCACCACGATCAGCGCCTGCGTTGTCATTGCGCTGCCTCCTGGTGTTCGACACCGGCCATCAGCAGGCCAAGCTCACCCTCGTCGGCATCGGAGAGGCGCTCGCCAACTATGCGTCCGGCAAACATCACGAGGATGCGATCAGAGAGCGAGCGTATTTCGTCGAGCTCGACCGAGACAAGCAGCACGGCCTTGCCAGCGTCGCGCATCTCGATGATGCGCTTGTGAATGAACTCGATCGCACCGACATCGACGCCGCGCGTCGGCTGGCCGATGATCAGCACGCCTGGGTCGCGCTCCATTTCACGCGCGAGCACAATCTTCTGCTGGTTGCCACCGGAAAAATTGGCGGTTTTCAAACGGGGATCTCCAGGCCGGATATCATACTTCTCGATCTTCTTGCGGGCGTCCGACTTGATCGCCTCCAGATCGAGAAACGGCCCATTCAGATAAAGCGGATCGTCATGATAGCCGAGGATCGAGTTTTCGTATTCCTCGAAGGCGAGAACCAGTCCCATATGGTGGCGGTCTTCCGGTACATGGGCGAGGCCGCGGTCACGCAACTCGCCGGGGTCCGCGCCTCCGGTGATGTCGATCAATTGACCGTCGAGGAGCACCCGGCCTGAAACGGCGGCGCGAATGCCGGCGATCGTTTCTATCAGTTGCGATTGCCCGTTGCCTGCCACACCGGCAATGCCGACGATCTCGCCTGCACGCACTGAAAACGACGTATCATCGACCATCACCACGCCCCGACTGTCGCGTACGGTCAAATTTTCGACGGAAAGCTTGACGTCGCCGGGTTTCGCCTCGCCCTTTTGCACTCTGAGGAGCACCCGGCGACCGACCATCAGCTCGGCCAATTCTTCGACCGTCGTTTCCGCGGTCTTGCGCGTTGCAACGACAGCACCTTGACGCATGACGGAAACATTGTCCGTCACCGCCATGATCTCGCGCAGCTTGTGCGTAATGAGGACGATGGTCTTGCCCTGACTTTTCAGTTGCTCGAGAATACGAAAAAGGTGATCGGCCTCAGGCGGTGTCAGGACGCCCGTGGGCTCGTCCAGTACCAGGATTTCAGCACCGCGATAGAGTGCCTTGAGGATCTCCACGCGCTGCTGCAATCCTACAGGAAGTTCTTCGATCAGCGCATCAGGGTCGACGTCCAGCTGGTATTCCCGCTCCAGCCGCTTCAACTCGGCGCGTGCCTTGGCAATTCCGTTCTTGAGGAGAGGCGCTCCTTCGACACCGAGCATGACATTTTCGAGAACCGTGAAGTTTTCGACCAGCATGAAATGCTGGTGCACCATGCCTATGCCGAGGGCGATGGCGGCATTCGGATCGGCGATGTTGCTGGCTATGCCATTGATGCGTATCTCGCCACTATCGGCTTGATAGAAACCATAGAGTATCGACATAAGCGTGGATTTGCCTGCGCCATTCTCACCGATAATCCCGTGAATCGTGCCCTTGTCGACACGCATATGAATATCGCGGTTGGCATGAACGGCGCCAAAGCGCTTCTCAATTCCAACAAGTTCGATCGCCGGTTCGGCCATATCCCCATCCGCTGTCTGTCAGCTTTTCGTCGTATAGATGTCTGGACCCTAACACGGGATTTTTTTCTTTCCAGTCAAGAAACACAGGAATAGACAAGCTTGTCAAAGATGGAGACGTGCTATGATAGCGGACGAACCCGAGCGAATGACCCGTCTGGAAATGCTCGTGACCGAGCATGAAAAGACAATCGACGAACTTTCCGGCCAGATCGCCGAGCAGTGGAAGGTTATCGAAGGCATGCGCCGCAAGCTCGACGCTCTGACCGACCGGTTCCTGGTGCTGGAAGAGCAGACAGCTCCCGATGTTCCCGTTACAAAACCACCGCACTATTGATCACGGCTTGGCCCTCAGCGCTTCAAGCATGAGTTTGGTTCCCAAGGCTCCCATGACCACGCCTGCACCGCGATCGATCCACCGCTTCAGCCGGATATAGACGGAACGTGCACGCGACCCCGAGAATGCGAAGGCGACGACAGCGTACCATCCTGCTTCTACACAGAAGAGCATGGGCGGAAGAGCGACGAGAAGCCACAGCGGTGGCGAGGGCGGCATGAGAGCGGCGAAGATGCTGGCATAGACGATAGATGTCTTCGGATTGCTGAGTTGCGTAACGAGCCCGAGGACAAAGGCGCGCGAAACTGAGATGCCTTTCTCCGTTGCCCCGGCGCCGGACATCTTCAATGGCTCGGCTGCGCCGCGCCAGATGCGAATGCCGATGTAAATCAGATAGGCCCCGCCAAGCAGCTTCAGGAAGAGATAGAGCCACTCGAACTGCATCAGCAACGCGGTAAGGCCGAGCACAGCGAGGGCGGCGAATATGGCGCCGCCCAGACCCATTCCCAAAGCGGAAGCAAGGCCATGGCTCCGGGACGTTGCGACGGCTATGCGTGAGACAAGCACGAAGCTGGGTCCTGGACTCATCGCACCGATGAAGATCGTGGCAAGAATGCTGAGAAGAACGGCAAATGCTGTCATCGGCATTTTCCCCAAAGGTCAATCTTCAAAGCCAAGACCGCCGGCGCTGAACCGGCTGTTTACTTGAACTGCTGTGCTTATTTGTACGGGCAGGCATTGTCCGAGAAATAGCTGTGAACCTTGACCTTGCCGGAAATGATATCCGCCTTGGCAGTTTCGACGGCTTTCTTGACATCATCGGTCATCAGCTTGGCGTTGTTCTCGTCGACCGCATAGTCGACACCGCCTTCCTTGACGCCAAGAATGCTTACACCGGCCGTGAACTTGCCATCCGCGGCATCCTTGAAGGCGTTATAGGTGGCAACGTCGACGCGCTTGAGCATCGAGGTCAAGACCTTCCCGGGATGCAGGCCGTTCTGGTTGGAGTCGACGCCGATCGCCAACTTGTCCGCATCGGCCGCTGTTTGTAGAACACCGATGCCCGTGCCGCCCGCAGCCGCGAAGATAACGTCGGAGCCCTGATCGATCTGCGACTTTGCGATTTCACCGCCCTTGGCAGGATCGTTCCAGGCAGCAGGTGTGTCGCCGGTCATGTTCTGGATCACCTTGGCGTCTGGGTTCGTAGCCTTGACACCGCCCACATAGCCACAACCGAAATTACGGATAAGCGGAACATCCATGCCGCCGATGAAGCTCACGGTTCCGGTCTTGGACGCCTTTGCGGCGATTACGCCGACGAGGTAGGAGCCTTCATTGTCCTTGAAAGCTACCGAACGCACATTGGGTTTATCAACTTCGGCATCGATGATGACAAACTTCGTTTCCGGAAATTCCGTGGCGACCTTTTCGACGGCGGCCGCGGCGGAGAAGCCGGCAATGACAATGGGCGAGTTGCCGTCAGATGCGAATTTGCGAAGTGCCTGTTCGCGCTGTGCCTCGTTCTGGATTTCAAATTCGCGGTATTTGACACCGGAGTCGGCTGTGTATTTCTCGGCGCCGTTGAACGCGGCTTCATTGAAGGATTTGTCGAATTTTCCGCCAAGATCGTAGATGACGGCCGGCTTGTCATCAGCAGCAAAGGCCGAGACGGACAATGCTGTAGCAGCCAGGAGACCAAGAACAATACGCTTCATTTGATACCAACCCTCTGGATTTTTGTTGAGCAAGGTTAACTTCTGTCGCACCTGAAACCGTTGCGGATGGTCCACCGCCAGCCGCCCCCGAGGGACAATCTTGCATGCCGGTTGCTAAAATTCACGTGGAATTTTGCCTCTTGGTCACATATCCTTGGAAAATCCAGCAACCCCAGTTCGTTATGTCTTCGCAAGGGGGCCAGCCACGCCGGTGCCGGGGGCGCGAGCTTCCGTGGTGAAGACAGCTGATCGGAACGTCGATTGGCGTCCCTCGAACATCCAAGGCACTCGGTTAACGGGCGGCAAAGCGGCCGGCTCCATTCTCGCGTTTGTAGCCTATCGCGTAGAACAGGAATGCGATTAGCGCAAAGACGATGAAGGTTGGCGTCTCGAGCACAAAGAGCATGAAGGGGTCCCAAAGCACAGGATAGAAGTGGCTCTTGATGCCTGTTTCAGCAAAAACGAGCGACGAAGGCGAGATGGATTGCCATGCGTTCTGCAAGGAGGTCATGACGATTTGGGATGCACCAACCGAGCGTGCCGCATCGAGAACGGCAGCGATGATCGACAGGCTTAGGGCGACATAGGCAAGAAGCCTGAATATGAACCGGATCACAGAGGTCTCCCTAAAATACAATATATCAAACAGCATCGACACAATTGTTTGTAAAGCTTGACCTCCGGTGAAGGAACTCATTTTTGCGACCAGTTCGATGGGACAAACTGACATTTCTGGAAAAATCATCAGCGTTTTCAGTGGGAAACTCGAGAATTTCACCCAAAGCAAGATTATGTTGAAATAGGAGTTGATCAAGTGCCTGTTCTGACTATAGTGCGCGCCGCACGGGGTCGCTGCCGGCTAACCACCTACGGGCCCTGTGCGCTTATCCAGAACTGAGTGACCGATGGTTGACGGTGCTCTTGAAGCCGGTATTCCGGCTGCATATCAACCCGACCGGCCAGATGCCGGCGTATTGTGGAGAGGTGGCCGAGTGGTTGAAGGCGCACGCCTGGAAAGTGTGTTTACGTCAAAAGCGTAACGCGGGTTCGAATCCCGCTCTCTCCGCCATTTCAAAACTATGTGCGAAGCATCGCCGGAAGCGAGGGTAAGCCTTTCCGCCCAATCGCACACTTGCGCACCATTTGCGTCCGGTTGCATCGAGATGAGTTTCGTGATCTCCCCGGTTAGGCCTCATCTCAACTGTGTTGGGTCCATGCGTTTTGCCATGAACCGCTCCAGGTCGGGTTCTATGGTGCGATCTTCCGTAGAAACCCTTGCCGCCCGGGATGATTCAAGCACGCGGCGTAAGACCTATGGACGTCCATGGTCAGACCAAAGTCTGATTACCCTGAAGTCGATGTTTGATATGGGTTGAATAGGATTGTTTGACGGCGAGGGTCCTCTGCATCTGGCGAGGACGGTTTTTCGCAGCAGTCAAACTCAGACGCTGAACAATGGCAGCGCCATAGATTGTGATTGAGTAGTACCAGGTAAAATCAGCCCAGGAGATATGGTCAGCCTTTTGTTTTTAGTGGTTTCGAGGTTCGCAGTTCCTCTGGCACAATTTGCGCGGCAAGGCATGGTGGTAATCACGCGCCACTGCTGGAAAGTGAATCGAATGGCGAGTGCTTCAAGAACGAGCAGACATGGCGGGCCGCAGACACTGTGGCATGGCGGCACTGCGCGATCCTGGGGCCGGCCATCAATGCTCTACGCAGAGGGATTCCGATGTCGGATGTGCGTTATCGGCAGTTGGATGGTCTAAGAGCCGTCGCTGTCGCGCTGGTGCTTTACGCGCACTTTTTTGCTACGGATGGTTCCTATTGGGGGCATGTCGGGGTGCGCCTGTTCTTCGTATTGAGCGGCTTTCTGATCACGCGGCTGCTTCTGGATGCCCGCGCGGCGGCGGAGTTCCAGCCGGCGACGGCACTCAAGTCGTTCTACATACGCAGGTCGCTGCGTATATTCCCTCCTTACTTTGCCATGCTTGCCCTCGTGTGGCTCGCCAGTCTCGAGGAGTCCAGAAGGGTGCTGGCCTGGCACGCGCTCTACCTCTCGAACTTCTGGTATGCCTTTCGCGATGAGTGGAGCCCCTGGGTGTTGGTTCACACCTGGAGCCTGAGCATCGAAGAGCAGTTCTATCTGGTCTGGCCGTTGGTCATTCTGTTGGCCCCAAGACGTTCCATCGAGCGGATTTGCGTCGGCGTCATCATCTTTTCGCTAGCATTTCGTCTCTATTGGCCCGTCACGGGGACACCCTCTCTGGCGCGTGATCTCTTGCCTCCAGCGTCGATGGATGCGCTGGCATGCGGCGCATTACTTGCCGCGTGGCGGACAAGAACTATGCTTATACCTCTCTGGGTGAGGGTAAGCTGGGTGCCGCTCGCCACCGCCTTTCTTGTTCTATTGTGGCTCAGGCCAGTGTCGTTGCCGATGACGCTGGACTGGGTCCGCTGGATAGGGCTTGAAATCCTTCCCCTTGTTCCACTCGTGATGATCGTCAATTACTGTGCGACGGGACTAAGCGGATATGCTGGGCGGCTGGCCGAAAGCCGGCCGCTAACAGGCTTGGGCCGCATAAGTTACGGCGTTTATCTTTTTCACGCGCTTGTCCTGGCATTTGTGGTCAAGGCGCAGCCATGGCTTCCCGTCAATGTGTCCGAGCAAGGCCTCGGCCGGTTCCTCGTCGCAGGAACAGGCACCCTGGTCGTGGCTGCGATATCCTGGATGGTTCTCGAAAAGCGGGTCAATGCATTCAAAGGCTTATTCCCCTATGTCGTTCCAAAAAATCGTCATACGGAGCGACGGGGCAGCGGCAGAGGTGAACATCTCCTCCCCGCCTGTTTACATGCGGCAAGCGAGGAGGGCGATGCCCTCGCCAAAACCACAATCATCAAAGAACGGATGAGCTGAATCCATGTCCAATCCCCTGGTCTCGGTCCTGCTGCCTGTTTACAACGGCGAACCCTATCTGGACGCGGCGCTCGCCAGCCTGGTGCGTCAGGATCATAAACATCTCGAGATCATCGCGATTGATGATGGATCAACCGACGGCTCGTTGAAGATACTGCAACGCCACCAGAGAGCCGACGATCGTATCCGCATCGTTTCGCGAGAGAACCGCGGTCTCATCGCAACTTTGAATGAGGGCCTGAGCCTCGCCAGGGGCGAACTGATCGCCCGGATGGATGCAGATGATGTCTGCTACCCTGCTCGGCTTTCCCGTCAGGTCTCGCTGTTCCAGGAGCATCCGGATATTGCCGTCTGCGGTACAGGAATCGATACCATTGTCGGCGAGCGTGTCGTCCGCGGCACGAGCGATCCCATCTACGGTTGGGCGGATCTGCGGATACTTTCAAAGTTCTTTACCATCTTCATGCACTCGACGGTGGTTTACAACAGGAACGTCATCCCGGCTGACATGCTTCATTATGATCCGCGGTACCTGCACGCAGAAGATTTCGATCTCTTCAGGCGGATCACGGAACGCTTTCCCATCGCCATGATGAGCGAGAGCCTTGTTGCCTACCGCATTCACGGCGAAAGCGTGACAAACAAACACAAGCGGCAGATGCGCATCACCCATCTGAAGATCGTCGTCGAAAACCTCGAGCGGGAGGGATTGATCGACAATGCAGGCGCCCTTGAGGACATCGCGGCTGACGTAACGGCAAACAATATCAGAAACGCCGCCGAACGCTTGCTCGCCCTCGAGGCCAACGTAACGGGTTTGCCTGCAGCGGTGCGCGCCAGCTACGAAATAGGCGTATTGAACCTCTTTTACTTCCTTTATCAGCTCATCGGTGATGAGCGGCAGCCCCGATTGATGCACGAGTTCCTGACCCACACGCAGAAATGGGGGCAAATCAGGCGGCGCGAACGATACGGTCTGCTGCCCGGGGCCTACCTGCCCTGGTTCAGCGATATGTCGGTTGCAGCAAACAGGCGGGTGGATGCCTTGTCGCGTTACCTGCAATCCGTGCCCGCCGCGCGCGTCCTCCCCCCTTTTAACCTCATCGGATGAGCGCGAATGGATAGCGAACTCCATCATACGGCCCGCTTTAATTCCAGCGTTACAGGAGCGGGGCCGAGAGCGGCGGCGTCGTTTTCAGATGAACCGGTCCGCGCGAGCTTCATTGTGTGCACGCGCAATCGTGCGGCAGCACTGGCATCGTGCATCAGCTCGATTGAAAGAGCATGCAGAGCCCATCCAACTTTCACCACCGAGCTCGTCATTGTCGATAATGGCTCGACCGACGGCACGACAGAATATGTGAGCCGCATAGCTGCGAGTTCGGAAACTGCGATGAGGCTACTGCTTCAGCCGCGGCCGGGGTTGGCTGCAGCACGCAATGCCGGGCTGGAACAAGCGCGCGGTCGCATCGTCATTTTTATTGACGACGATTGCGAAGTCGACAGGGACTACCTCCATGATCTGGAGCGCCACTACGCAACAGGTGATGGCTTGCTCATACGCGGCGGCCGGGTGGAACTGGGCAATTCCGATGATTTGCCCTTCACCGTCAAGCGATCGCCCACACGGGCGCGGCTCACATGTGACGTCCATCCGGGCGGTTTCGTGCTGGGTTGCAACATGACGATGCATCGGGAGGTCGCAGCGCGTATCGGGCTGTTCGACGAGTGCCTCGGCGCGGGGGCTCCGCTTCGCTCCGCGGAGGATACCGATTATCTCATAAGAGCGTTTCAACTCGGCGTCCCCGTTGAGTATGTGCCTGACATGGCGGTCTTTCATCATCACGGACGGAGCTCCCGCCGGGACGTCGAAAAGCTCCACAGGAACTACAGCCTGGGCAATGGCGCACTTTATGCCAAGCACATTCGCAGTGCGCCATGGTTGCTTCGCCATTTCCGGTGGACCGTGCGATCGGCTTTCCGGGAGCTTTTTGGCGGCGCCCGGTTCGATCCTGAGCTACACTTGTCGCACTGGCCCATTGTCTTGATGAACTTGCTGGGCGCTGCTGCTTTCGCAGGTTTTCGGGCAACAAGATGGATGCGCCGCCGGCAAGTTAATAACAACGAAGAGACAAAACTTCAGCTAAGGTGAATTACAATGCTGGGAATCCTACTGCCAGGCACGCAGATGCTGCGAGATGCGCTGGGGCGGCAACTGCCGCTGCTTGCAGCTGTGGTCGTGCTCGGCCTCGGCAGTGCTGCGCTCGAGGGCACTGGTATCGGCCTGGTCATCCCGATGCTGAGCATCATCGCCGGACATGATAATGACGCCGCAATGGGCGGTCTCTCGGCTGTGTTTCAGAACGTGGGGTCCGGATTGGCGGACGGAGAAAGGCTCATCCTGATCGCGGCGATCATCATTGCCCTGATCACACTCAAGAACATTCTCGCATTTTCAAACACAATGTTGACGAACTATATCTACGGCAAGGCCAGCCACTCCATTCGAAGCGCGCTCTCACGGCAGCTTCTTACGATCGGGTATCCTTTCTTTCTGCAACAAAGCCCCGGGCGCCTTCTCAACATCATCTCCAACGAATCATGGCGGGCTTCGGATGCAATCCAGACCGTTCTCGCAGCGATTGTGAACGCATCGGCGGCGATCATTCTCCTGGGCTTCCTGCTGCTTTTATCATGGCCGATGACTTTGTTTGTCGCAGTCGGCCTCGCGCTGGTCCAACTGTCACACGCCCTGCTCTCGGCCAGCCTGAAAGACCCGAGCCGCAGCGTGACTTCGCTCAACAGCGAACTCGCATCGCGAATGCTCCACCTCGTGCACGCAGGAAGGCTGATACGTGTCTTTGGACAGGAGGAGCGGGAAAAGCAGATATTTGACCGGGCGTCAGATGCCGTTCGCCGCGCAGGGTTTATCCTGCAGACGCGCCAAGGTGCACTTCCCCCGCTGACGGAGGTGCTGCATTCCGTGCTTTTCCTCGCGGTAGTGGTTGGCGCATGGTTCGTGAATGTGAGTTTTCCGGTCATCGTCGCATTCATCGTTTTGCTTTACCGGTTGCAACCGCATATGCGGGCGCTGCAATTGTCCTGGAGCCAAATTCAGGGATGGAGCGGTTCGCTCGAGGAAGTGAGGTGGTTGCTGGATTCGTCGGACAAGCCTGCGCCGCCAGCAGGCACGCTTCCCGCCCTCGGCTTGCATCAGCAAATGGAATTCAATGCCGTGACCTTCAGATATCCTGGCGCCGGTTCCCGCGCCACCGTGTTGCACTCGGCGAGCTTCTCGATCCGCAGTGGCTGCTCGACGGCGATTATCGGCCGTTCAGGTGCGGGCAAGACCACGGTGGTCAATCTTCTTTGCAGATTTGTGGATCCCGACGAGGGTCAGATAACTGTCGACGGGGTGCCGTTGGATCAGATCGACCCGACCCAATGGCGCAACCAGATAGCGGTTGCAAGCCAGGACCTGGAATTGGTGGACGGCACAATCCTTGACAACATCACCTATGGGCAGGATCTGGCAACGGAGGCCGAAGCGGAGCGCGCGGCAAAACTGGCCGAGGCACACGAGTTCATCCAGAAATTGCCGCAGGGATATCGAACGGTCGTCGGCTACAGGGGCGTCAACCTGTCGGCTGGACAACGGCAACGCATTGCGCTGGCAAGGGCTATGGTGCGCGATCCCGAAATCCTTATCCTCGACGAAGCGACCAACGCGGTTGATGGCCTCTCGGAAGCAGCGATCGTCGAAACGCTCAAATCGCGGGCGAGGCGGCGAACCACGATTGTAATCAGCCATCATCGAAGCACGATAGCATTTTGCGATGAAGTCGTGATCCTCAGCGGAGGCCGCGTCAGGGGGCAGGCTGCCTTCGCCGATGTCGCTTCATTGAGCATGGATCAACTCTACGAATATGAACCGTCGGGGCAGAAGATTGCCTCTGGCTGAACGTGCGCCGGCTCCGGTCGCTGCCATGGTCAAAAGTCGACCTAGACAAAGCCTGTCCAGCGGCCTGCAACTATGGCACTGACCCAGAATATCAGGGAAAGAAGTGCCGGTAATCGCACCTTCCAGTGTGTCTTGCCTTGCAAAAGTGCGAGCCGCCAATAGCGGTTGCGGCTCAGCAAGAGCGCATTGATGACAGCCAGGCCGATCACCCCGATCTTGATGAGAAAAGCGGTATTCTGAAGATACGCCATGGGCCTTACCGAGAAGAGCATCAAGCCGGTGACGGCGGCAAGCGCCACGCCTGCCGCCGCTACGCGCGAAAGCGGCGGGCCAAGCACGGTTATTGGATACTGTTTGAAAAGCCCGAGTATCTTGAGATCAAGCGTCACGATGGCGCCGAACAAAAGACCGACGGAGATAATGTGGGCGGCGTTGACAAGCAGGTAAGCCACCTGGAATCGCCGAAGGACCATGGCCCCGGGCCAGTCGGAGACCGCTTGCAAAAACTCCATCGGCGCCGCTCAGTTTGTCCGTATCCGATCGGGATAAATGTCGAATGTCTTCCCGCCCACAGAAATCCGGACTGCCTTCATGCGCTTTTCGCCTGGATCGCTGGACCGGTTTCCCAGTGCGGTGATCTCATCGCCAATCTTCGCGGAACCCTCGACGAATCCCGACCGCTCCGTTTGCCGCGGATTGCCCAGCTCCACACGCCACAAGCCGTCATTTGCAGTCTCCACGTCAAGCGTGGGGTGCGGCGGCCCAACATAGACCGCGCGGATCACACCCTTCAGTTCCAGCTGATCGGCCTCAGCCCAGGACCAGCCGTGATGCGCCGCAGCACTTGAAACGATCGCTATCGTCAGCATCACGCCGGCAAGAAACTTTCCATAATGACTTGTCATGATTTTTTGCCTCCTTTGCCGCGGCAGTTGCGAGGTTGAGACAAGAAGTGTGACACCAATCGCCTTCCAGTTCAAATGCACGGGCCGCGTGGTGACTGTGATTTCACCGATGGCTGCAGGGCAATGATGCCAGCGTCGGGGGGATCTCGCAGGCAGCGAAAATGCTCCCGCCAACGGGGGAACAAAAAACGCTCGTCGATGTTCAGCAGTACAAATGCATTAACGTCCCAGCGCCCTGCGTTGGCCTGAATTTGGAGAATCTCGATGCAGGAACATAACAAAAATTCGACAAAACCTCCTCGAACCCACGAGACTGGCTCTGACTCTGGAGCGCTGTCAGGGAGTATCGAGACAAAGCCGAGCCTGGACAATCTCAAGCGCAAGGCGGCGGACGACCTCGACACCGTAAAAGAAAAAGCGAAGGCGCAAGTTCGCAACGTTGCCGACAAGGCCGAAGAGGTCGCGTCGGAGCAGAAAAACATTGCCGCCCGCTACGCCGCATCCCTCGGCTCTGCCTTGCAGAAGGTGGGCACTGAAATGCAGAAGTCCGATGATGCGACCGTCGGCAAGTATGCCAAGGAATTGGGTTCCACCGTCCAGTCCTTTGCCAAGAATATCGAAAACCGCAAGCTCGGCGATATGGCCGGCATGGCCGAAGACTTCGGCCGCAAACAGCCTCTGGCATTTCTGGGCATGGCTGCCCTCGCCGGTTTGGCAGCCAGCCGTTTCCTCACGGCGTCTGCCCAGAAGCGTTCTACGTCTACAGCGTCTTCGAACTTGCGCTCAGACAACTCGTCGTCAAACTATGGAGGGCAACGCTGATGGCTGACCTCAATCAAAACAAGCCGCTTTCCGAATTGATCGGAAGCCTTTTGGCAGATGTGACAGGACTGATCCGGAAGGAAATCACGCTAGCCAAGACTGAGGCTTCCGAAAGCCTTTCGCGCGCGCTTGGTGGGCTGGAGACACTGGGCATTGGCCTCGTTCTTGCGATAGGCGCTCTTGGTGTGCTGTTGAGCGCTGCGGTCACGGGAGTGACGGTGCTTCTCGTCGGGCAAGGGTTTACTGAAACGGCAGCCAGCGCCCTGGCTGCCCTCATCGTCGGCCTGCTCGTCGGTATTATTGCATGGGCCATGATATCCAGGGGATTTGCGGCGCTTCGCGCGAACAATTGGAAACTCGAACGCACCGCCGCCTCCATTGGCCGTGACGCCGAGGTGGTCAAGGAGAAAACATCATGACATACACTTCCGAACACCAAAGCGCCGCCGATATTCAACGCGACATCGATGAGGACCGCCGGCGAATAGAAGAGCGCATCGATGTGATTCAGGATCGCATGTCGCCTGGTCAGTTGATCGATGAAGTCATCGGATACGTCAAGAACAGTGGTGGAGGCGAGTATGCCGCCAACCTCGGCAATGCGGTCAAAACGAATCCCATCCCACTCGCCCTGATGGGCGTGAGTATGGCGTGGCTGATGGCAGGTGCAGGATCGGGGAGCTCCGTCGAATATGACGAGCCTCCACGTTCCAGATCAAGATCAAGGGAATATCCGCTCGCCACTGTGAGTGGTGAAATCCGGCGGGTGGACCCTTCCACGCCCGATGATAGTTATACCCACTTCATGGACGACGCAGGCAAGCGTTACCGGGCAATGGCGGATAGCACGGGTAAACGTGCCGGGCCATTCCTGGATGAGGCAGGTACAGCCTATAGCGGCTTCGTAGACGCCGCAGGCAACCGCATTTCAAGTATCAAGGACCAAGCCGGTGCAATCTGGGATGGAGCCACGGACTGGCTTTCCGACACTTTCCATCAGGTCAGCGATGCTGCGGTCGACGTCACCGATACGATGGCTGCGAAGGCTCGTTCGCTGGGAGATGCCTCTGCTTCCGCAGGTGCGGGACTTCGAGATCAGACCGCGAGGCTGAACCAAACGATCCTTACGCACTTTCGCGACCAGCCATTGGTGGGCGGCGCAATTGCCTTTGCAGTTGGCGCTGCCATAGGTGCGGCTCTGCCTCATACCGAAACTGAGGACGCGGTAGTCGGGGACGCTGCACAAAACGTACGAGACAGTTTGGTCGAGAAGGCGGAAGAACTCCTGGACGAGGGCAAAGCGGAGGCATCCGAACTCTATGACCAGGCAGTTGAGGTTGCCGACGAGGTCTATGATGCAGCCAGCGAGCGTGTGAGGGATACGACCAACCGACCAGGCAGTTGAACTTCGATCATCAGATTCGCCAGGCTAACAGAACTCTACCGTGCCTTTGCATGAAGGCACGGTAGAGTTACTTTGAGGAGGAGTTGAAGGGCCGGTGACCCTTCGTGCTATGCTGCACTTCTTCGAAACATTCTCGCGATGGCAATCAATATGCAGGCGCCTATGAAGCCCGCCACGAGATAGCCGATCCAGCCGCCAAGTACCACGCCAAACATAGACAATATCGCATTCGCGATGAGTGCTCCGACAATACCGAGAATGATGTTCATGAACACGCCCATATTACTCTTCATGAACATTTCAGCGAGCCATCCCGCTATGCCCCCGATAATTATTGCAGCGATCCAACCGATTCCAGCAGTTTCCATCAGATGTCTCCAATTCCCGTTGTCTTGAACCCATCAACACAACCCCGATTTCACCGGATTGTTCCAAAGCCAACCCGTTCCGAGGGGTGGAAGCGTGGCACATCGCGGCCGGATGGGACGATTCAATGTGAGCACGTCGACCATGCTTTTACCTGGCAGCCGACCCATCAAACCTCGGATAATCATCCCGGTATAAAATTACCTCAGATTAAACTGTATTTTGCTGACATCCCGGCCGGGTCGGACAATGTCTCAAACGGTTGACTTGTATGTTCATTGCTTCCAAATGTCTGCCATTGGCGCAAAGTACCGCATCTCACTCCGCGATAGTTCGTTGAACTCTCTCAACATCGAGTGGAGATGGGATAGCGGTTGGTCGCGACTGGGTATGGTCAGTGAATTTTGGAGGCTATGCCTGCATTGAGAAAGACCCTTCTACGATACGTTGACAATCTCCTCCACGTTCGTCGCGCAGTCCAGTTCGAACCTGTAGATGATGGGGGTGCTGGTGCTACCGATCTGCAGTGGACAACACGCTCAGGACTTGAGCCTGGTCACTACAGGGCCTGTCTCAGGCTTCAAGACGGCATTTCGCCCCTGTCCAGTGAGCGTCTCCATGTCCGAAACCTCGAAGGTGGTTGGGAGACCACTTATCTGCAGTTTTCCACTGATCGCAGCAATCACGCCGTCGCTGACTTTTTTCTGCCACGCGGCGCAACAACCTTAAAGCTTTCGCCGAGGACGCCACCGGTTTCTTTCAAGAGCGCGAACCTTCGTCGTGTAGGATCCGTCGAGCGTTATTTGATGCTCGTCAAAACAATGGGCGCTCTTGCGCTAAAAAACAGAGGCGATATCCGCAGGCTTGGCGGATACGGTGTCTCCCTCATGCGCCGGAAAGGAATTCGCGGTCTCGTTGCTCACATCCTCTACCCAAAGGGCGAGGAGACACCCAATGGATATAGCCTATGGATCGAAACCTACGACAGCCTCTCCGAAGATCAAGTTGCGGGTATTCGCGCCGAATTGGCAGATGCGCAGATGCAGCCTCGCATCTCGCTGCTCCTTGCGATTTGCGATCCGGATGTCAGGCATCTGAGGTCGGCAATCGACAGCGTGGTTACGCAGATTTACGGAAAGTGGGAACTGTGCATAGCCGGTGTTTTCTCATCACACCCTGAGATACGCCAGGTTGTGGATGAGTACGCGGCGGCGCATCCCAACGTCCGGACGGTAGATGACGGAATTGACGATCAGGTGTTCCGCGCCTCAAATTCTGCTCTTCGGCTCGCCACCGGCGAGTGGGCCGCGATCATTGGCCAGAATGACAGGCTCAGCCCGACCGCGCTTGCCGAGATGGTATTGGCAATCAACCGTCATCCAAGGGCGCAACTGATTTACAGTGATGAGGATACGCTGACAGAAAGCGGAGACCGCAAGGACCCTCATTTCAAACCGGACTTCTCGCTGCCATTGCTCCAATCCCACGACTTTCTTCACCGCCTTGCCCTGCACCGGACGGAGAACATCAAGTCGGCCGGGGCGTGGCGATCAGGTTTCGAAGGAAGCGAGAACTACGACCTCAATCTGCGTATTGTCGAAGGAATAGACGCGGGCAATATTTGTCACGTACCCAAGATACTCTATCATTCACGCGAAAGCCTATCGACTTCACCGCGTCTCGAGAGCGGCCTCAAGGCCCTTCGTGAGCATATCGGGCGTCTTCGATTAGCGGCAAAGGCGGAATTTGCCAAGGATGCTCCCTGCTACCGCGTGCGCTTCGATGTTCCCGTACCGCAACCGCAGGTTAGCTTGATTATCCCCACGCGAGACCAGGCCGGTTTGCTGCGCAACTGCATAAGCTCGATCATCGAGAAAACCGAGTACGACAACTATGAAATCATTGTCGTTGACAATGGCTCGGTCGAAGCAGAGACCCTCGCCCTTTTCCAGGAACTGAAAGACCGCTTCAACGTGGTTGTCCTACCATACAAGTTCCCATTCAACTATTCGGCGATCAATAATTTTGGCGTCAAAAATGCAAAGGGTTCGATCATTGGGCTGATTAACAATGATATAGAGGTGATCTCTCCCGGGTGGCTCACGGAAATGGTGTCCTGGGCGAGCCAGCCGGGCATAGGCTGCGTGGGCGCGAAATTATACTACGGCAATGGTACGATACAGCATGGCGGGATTATCCTTGGGATCAACGGGATAGCCGGCCATGCACACAAACACTTTCCCGGACAGCATCCGGGCTATTTCAATCGGCTGAAAGTGCATCAAAATTTTTCGGCGGTGACTGGCGCCTGCCTGATTGTGCGCAAGGAGCTTTTTGAGAAGGTCGGCGGCCTTGATGAAACCCACCTCGCGGTGGCGCTAAATGACGTGGATTTCTGCCTCCGGCTGCAAGAAGCCGGCTATGCCAACATCTGGACGCCCTATGCCGAACTGTATCATCTCGAGAGTGTCTCCCGCGGAAGCGAGAACAATCCGCAGAAAAAGAAGCGGTTCGAGCAAGAAAGAGAATTCATGCTTGAAAGGTGGGACCTTGAGAACGATCCTTACTATTCCCCGAACTTGACGCGCACCAGCGAGGACTTCGCGCCAAGGGTGCCGGAAATGCGCTAGAACGAACTTCACATTCTTGATCGCTACTGTTTCCGACTGAACCGTCGAAGGAACCCGCGAATTTACCCGTCTATGTGCCGATCGGTTCGATTCTCAAACCGTGAATGTCGATGGATGATCGTCGCAGTGGCGCTTAAATATCAATTGTTCGGCGTATACCGTCGTGAAACCTGGTCTTGGGTGACCAGTTCAAAAGCTTCATGGCCATGCTGATGTCAAGACTTGCTACGTCGACGTCGGTCTTGCGTGTGTCGACATATTCTCGCTCGAAGCGATGGCCTGTCACGTCCTCTATAGTCTCGACCACTTCCATGACTGAGCGGACCTCGCCACTGCCAATGTTGAGAACGAGCCTGGGACTGCCCGGAAGAAGTATCGCTGATGCGACCGCATCTATGAGATCGTCGATGTAGATGTAGTCACGAAGGGCAGTCCCCTCACCAAAGATTCTTATCGGGAGATTCTTTCGCCAGTGGTCCAGGATCGCCGGGATCAATCCCTGTCCCTTGCGGAACATCTGACCAGGTCCGAAAGGATTGGCCACACGCAAGATGATGTACTCCAATCCGCTCACGTGGCCATGCATCTGAATGTATTTCTCGACGACCAGCTTCGTCAGACCATGGGAGTTTATTGGGTTGGTGGGGTTCGTTTCGGGTGTCGGGATCACCGCACCGGGACCATAAACCGTGCCGCCGGACGAGAGGAAAATGTACCGTTTGACGCCGGCCTTGATGCAACTCTCAAGAAACTGAACGTGAGGTACGACGTTTTCGGCAATGTCAGCAATCGCATGGTCATTCTTCATGCCAGGGCTGGAAGTCGACACCAACTGTACAACCGTACTCAGGTCCTGAAGGGTTGAAGCCATATCAAGAGCTTGACGGAAATCCGCCTGAACGAATTCCGTTTTCCCAGCCAAACCGCGTATGAAATCGGCTTCGAACTTCCGTGAGACCGCCCGTGCAGGAATACCTGATTCGGCCAGTCTCCGTACGAGATGGCGTCCAATAAATCCGTTAGCTCCGTAAATTCCTATCATCAAGCTATCCTAAGGCGATCCCGGGGGTTTCTTGGAGGCAATTACATCCGGTTTGTCTGATTTGTACCATATCAAAGACCCTATTCCCCAGCGTGAAGGTACGACAAGAGCACTGGCTGGTGGTACTGGATCAACCTGCTCAAGACTTTGTCCTCGCCACCGAATATTGCGCCTGCCACATGCTCCTGATCGTCATTGCCACATTCCTCGCATGCGTGAACCGATATCGACCTGCAGTGTTCGCAGACCGGAACGTTCCGAAGCGGCTTGCCGCGCCAACGGCCATGCGACACATTCAAAATATTGCAGCAACGTCGCGGGGATGAATCGGGTACGTGACGCATAAACATGCCTGTCGCCCTGGGCATTTTGGCCGTGGGTAAAGAAGCGTTGCGGCACCACAAGATGAAGATTGTCCTTGGCGCGTGTCATGGCGACATAGAGCAGCCGTCTCTCCTCTTCGAGTTCCGCAGTGGAGCCGGTCCCGAGATCAGAGGGTATGCAGCCATCGACAACATTGAGCATATAGACCGATTTCCACTCCTGCCCCTTGGCCGAGTGAATGGTGGACAGGACCAGATAATCTTCGTCGAGCAGCGGCACGCCGGATTGATCGCTGGTGGCATCCGGCGGATCGAGCGTCAATTCGGTAAGAAATCGTTCCCGGGACGAGTAGCCGCCTGCAATCTGCTGCAATTGCAACAGGTCCGCTTGCCGCATCGGCGCATCGTCGTGAATCCGCTCCAGATGCGGTTCGTACCAGAGCCGCGCCTGTTCGATCTCGTTTGGCCAATCCGCATTAGATGATCGCACCTGTTGCAGCATTTGCACGAAGTCTGTCCAATCCGCGCCGGCACGGGGCGGTGCCTGAACTTCGGAAAGAGCAGCAATCGGATCTGCACTGTCTGACATTTGATCGAGCACACGCTGGGCCGACGACGGCCCGACGCCGGGCAGCAGCAACATCAAACGGAACCCGGCTACGCGATCGCGCGGGTTCTGCACAAATCGCAGCGCAGCCAGCATGTCTTTCACGTGCGCGCTATCAAGGAATTTAAGACCACCGAACTTCACAAACGGTATGTTGCGGCGAGTCAACTCGACCTCGAGAGGTCCACTGTGATGCGAGGTGCGGAAAAGCACAGCCTGTTGTTTCAGCAGCGTACCGTTCTCGCGGTTCTCCAGCACTTCTTCCACTATGTAACGCGCCTGATCCGTTTCGTCACGAACAGTAACGAGGTGTGGGCGCGCAGATGATTGGCGCTCGGTCCACAAATTTTTGGTAAACCGCTCCGAAGCCAGATCGATGACGCCATTGGCAGCGGCAAGAATAGTCTGCGTAGAGCGATAGTTCCGGTCGAGCGTGATAATATTCGCTGACGGCGTAAACGCCTTCGGGAAGTCTAGAATATTGCGAACCGTAGCAGCGCGAAAAGAATAGATGGACTGGGCGTCATCCCCAACGACTGTCAGACCGCGCCCCTCGGGCTTCAACGCCAGAAGAATGGAAGACTGCAGGCGGTTCGTGTCCTGATATTCATCCACCAATACGTGGTCGAACCGTCCGCTCATGTCCTCCGCAAGTATAGATACAGTGGCTGCTTGCGCCCAATATAGAAGAAGATCGTCGTAATCGAGCACGTTCTGGGCCTGCTTGGCTTCGACATAGGCAGCAAACAGCTGCCGCAGCTCGGTATTCCATGCCGCGCACCAGGGAAAGAAATTCTTGAGCACCTCTTCGAGAGGCGTCTCTGAATTGACGGTACGGGAATAGATCGAGAGGCAGGTGCCTTTGGTAGGAAACCTGCTTTCCTTCTTGGAAAACCCCAGTTCATGCCTGACGATATTCATCAAATCGGCAGAATCCTCGCGATCGTGAATGGTAAAATCCACGCCGAGGCCGATCTGCCCGGCATATTCGCGCAAGAGCCGGGCGCCAATGCCATGGAACGTACCGGCCCATTCGAGAGCATCGACCATGACACCTGATTTAGCACCAAGTACTTGATTACAAATACGTTCTACACGCCGTGACATTTCCGCGGCAGCCCGGCGCGAAAACGTCATGAGCAGAATCCGGCGCGGATCGGCTCCGTTTACGATGAGATGGGCGACACGATGAGCAAGCGTATTGGTCTTGCCGGAACCCGCACCAGCGATGACGAGCAACGGTCCGGCGTCCTGTCCGACGCCGAACTCGACGGCCATGCGCTGCTCGGCGTTAAGTTTATCCAGATAGGCGCTCATGTATTCCCCAACGGCAGCTTTCCGAATCGGCTGCGAACAGAGAGTGAACGTAGCATTGCCAACGATAATTGGGAAGGTCGTAAACCGGGGCCAAGTACCTCGATGAAACCATCGGCTCCGCGCAGCGTTGTACTGTCGATGGCACCAAGGGAGGCATGTTGCGCTTTGTACAAAAACAAAAAGAACATCGCTCTTGTCACCGGAAGGATGGCACCCATGGTCAATGATTTCGACGAAGACGATGAAGATGCTTGGGCAGTTCACAACTCTCAGGGTTGGTATGTGGCCGTATTTGCCACAGGCGTTATCGTGGCAGTGGTACTCGCATATTTCTTCTGAGTTGCCAGACTATCTTCAACCCGGTCTTTCTAAGAAATAGTAGCGAGTAGCAGGGTAATTGAACCACCCGGCACACCAGTGCACAGTGGCAAAGCTGATTTGACCCAGCAGAGGCCCGAAACTCGCCGGTTGTCCCCCACATCCAACCGGGTCTCTCCACGCAATTGCGCATGATCTTGATGGATTCAGACGAAAAAGACCCGCTCAAGACCGACTATGAGCCCTATCTGACCCCGATGCAGCCCTATATCGTGCTGTTCGTGGTGATAACGGTGATTGTGCTTTTTGCAGGATGGTTCTTCAGTCGCTGAAGATAAACGCTTCCGCTTCAAAGCACAGTCAAAGTAACTCACTCAACCGGCTGCACCTAAATTTCAACTATGTGGCGAGATTTTCGCGGCAAATTGGGCTGTTTTCGTTTGAAAACCTGGAAAAATGAGTCCAGGGCGATATTTTTCGGTTTGCTTCCGGTGTCAGATCCGGGCAAAGCCGAGGAAATATTGCGGCCCGTTGACGCTCGGCTGTGCCGGGACATTGCCTTCTTCCTGCTCCGGTGAAAAACTGGCCGCCTGTTCGCACTCTTGCAATGAGGCCCACCGGATCATCCGGTGCGGATATCCGATCCCCGGCATGTCAGACAACGACGAATCCAGCTCCTCGAGCGAGTCGCCTTACTGGCGGCAGAACCTCGTCGTCTGCCTGCTGGGCTCGTTCACGACGATTGTCGCGATGACTTTGATCCTGCCTTTCCTGCCGCTCTATGTTGAACAGCTGGGCGAAAAGGAACATGCGGCGATCGTGCAATGGTCCGGAATAGCCTATGGCGCGACGTTCCTGACCGCCGCGCTGGTCGCGCCACTCTGGGGAAGGCTCGCCGATCTCTATGGGCGCAAACTGATGCTCATTCGCGCCAGTCTTGGAATGGCGGTCGCAATGTCACTGATGGGCATGGCGACGGATGTCTGGCAATTGGTCTTCCTGCGGCTTCTGACCGGACTACTCGGCGGTTATGCGTCGGGATCAACCGTTCTCGTGGCAACACAGACACCGAAAGCTCGCACCGGATGGGCGCTCGGCACCCTCGCCTCGGGCATCATGGCCGGCAATCTCGTGGGTCCGCTGATCGGAGGGGCGCTGCCGCCGCTGATTGGAATTCGCCAAACCTTCTGGCTCGCCGGAGGCGTCATCTTCGTCACCTTCCTTGCGACGACCTTCCTGATCAAGGAAGAACGGCGCCCGGCAAGGTCGAAAACCGAGAAGCAAAGCGGCGGCTGGTCAGCCATTCCGGACAAGCGGCCCATCATCGTGATGCTGCTCGCTGGTATGCTCCTGATGCTCGCCAATATGTCCATAGAACCGATCATCACGGTCTATGTGGCACAATTGGTAGACAATCCCTCGCACATCACCATGGTTGCGGGTATCGTCATGTCGGCGGCAGCGCTTGGGAGTATCCTCTCGGCCTCGCGCCTCGGCAAACTGGCCGACCGCATCGGCCACTGGAATGTCATCGTTGCCGCCCTTGCCCTATCCGCACTCCTGCTCATCCCCCAGGCATTCGTGACGGAAGGCTGGCAACTCATATTGCTGCGCTTCCTGATGGGGCTTTCGCTCGGCGGGCTCCTGCCCTGCATCACCAGCGTGATTCGCCACAATGTTCCTGATCGCATTGCCGGGAACATCCTTGGCTATGCCACATCCTCGCAATATGCGGGACAGGTCGTTGGACCGCTGGCCGGAGGCTTTATCGGCGGACATTTCGGCATGCGCGCGGTTTTTCTCGGCACCTGCCTTATGCTTGGAGCCGGCGCGCTCTACGGCTGGCTGGCGCGACCGCGAGCGTCATGAATATTTCTTCAACTTGTCATGGAACCAGACTCAAACCAGACTCATTTTCATGATCGGTTCAGCGGCGCAAACTGCTGACATTCTGTCCGACATTATGGAGGAAATGATGAACGACAAGCGTTTTCCCATCCCGGTTATGATCACTATTGGAGCCGCAGGTCAAAGAGCGGTGACCAGCGTTTGGGAAGCGATTGAATGCCTGCGAAGTTACTGGCCAAGCACGAAGGGGCCAAGCTATCGCCGGGCCCTGCAAGCCTGCCTGGATGCGCTCGACGGTTGGAAACCAGCGCATAAGGCGCGGCACGCTTTTATCAGAGCAGCGCGGGAGGCGGGCGTATTTCTGGATCCGAGACTGCATTAGAGGTGCATAGGGTGCCGGTTTACCCTCCCCCTTGTGGGGGAGAAAGGATTTTCTTGGATTTAGTCTCTTTGCTAAATCCTTAGAAAATACAAGTGAGGGGGTAGCTCAGTGAGGCAAATCCCCTCTCTGGCGATTTCTAGCACTTGGCAAGGGCCAAGATGCTGAAATCGCTTTCCCCCGCAAGGGGGGAGATAATCGGCACCGTCAGCGAATATCTGCCCGAGCCCGCGGGCGTTTTTCATTCATTTCGTTGGAAAAGATCGCTGGCGGCAACGGCGGCAGGTCACGGATGATATCCGCACCTTTTTCGCCCATCATGATCGTCGGTGCATTGGTGTTGCATGAGGGGACGCGCGGCATGACCGAGCTGTCGCAGACGCGCAAGCCTTCAAGCCCGCGAACCTTGAGGTCAAGACCTACGACAGCCATCGCATCGGAGCCCATCTTGCAAGTTCCGACCGGGTGATGATCGGTCTTGGCATTGGCACAGCCATAGTTGAAAAGCTCCTCGTCCGTATTGTATTTCGGCCCCGGCAGGCGCTCCGCCATGACAAAGGGCTTCAACGCGGCCTGGCTCATGATTTCGCGTGCGAGCTTCAGCCCCTCGATCGACATCTTCCGATCGTGCGGATCGCTCCAGTAGTTCGGATCGATGAGCGGTGCCGCAGATGGATCAGCCGATTGCAACCGAACGGTGCCGCGCGAACGGGGATGCAGATAAGCGGAGTTGAGCGTCACACCGGCGTTCTTCAGCCGTTCGACACCCGCTTCGATTCCCGATCCAAGGCCGAGATGAAACTGGATGTCGGGCGAGCGCGCCTTGTCATCGGCATACCAGAAACCGCCAGTCTCGAAGAGGCTCGAAGCGACCGGGCCCGACCGGAACAGCACATATTGCAGCCCGGCCCACAGGGTACGATGCAGCTTGGCGACACCGTCATAGGTATGGTCGCCGGTACACTCGCAAATGACGAACAGGTCTAGATGGTCCTGCATGTTCTCGCCGACGCCGGGCAGATCATGCACCACCGGAACACCGACACTCTTCAAATGATCTGCGGGACCTATGCCCGATTGCAGGAGAAGCCTGGGCGAGCCTATTGCGCCTGACGTCACCAGCACCTCGCGATTGGCCAGGATGATCTCGCGCATATTATTGCGGATGGTTTCGACGCCGATCGCCTTCTTGCGTTCCACGACGATCCTGGAAACTTGCGTGCCGGTGCGGACGGTCAGGTTTTGCCGATCCTTGACAGGAGAGAGATAGGCCATCGATGCGGACGACCGGCGGCGGTCGCGCTGCGTCAACTGGTAGAAGCCGACCCCGCCTTGTGTCTTGCCGTTGAAATCATGATTATAGGGTATGCCAAGCTCCTGACCGGCACGAATATAGGCATCGCAGATCGGCAAGGTGGCAGCGGGCATGGAAACGCCTAGCGGCCCGCCATAGGAATGATAATCGTCGGCAAAACGCTGATTGTCCTCCGCCCGTTTGAAATAGGGCAGGACATCGCGATAGCTCCAGCCTTTGCAACCATCCTCGCTCGCCCACAAATCGTAGTCGGTTGCATTTCCGCGCGTGTAAAGCTGGGCGTTGATGCTCGATCCGCCGCCGATGACCTTTGCCTGCGTGTAGCGAAGCACACGATTTTTCATGTGCTTTTGCGGCACGGTTTCCCAGCCCCAGCTGGCGACGCCCTTGGTCATCTTGGCGAAACCCGCAGGCATATGGAAAAGCGGGTTCCAGTCTCCGCCGCCCGCTTCGAGAAGCAGCACGGATACTTGAGGATCTTCGCTCAGGCGATTGGCAAGAACGCAACCAGCCGGTCCAGCGCCAGTAATGATGTAGTCGTAGGTCATCGTATCGAGCCTCTAAAGCCTGCCTATCGAAAGAGCGCCATCGGCATTGATGACGGAGCCGGTGGCGAAGTTGAAGTCGCCGCTGGCGAGTGCGGCAACGATGCGGCCGAGATCTTCCGGCTCGCCCCAGCGTTTCATCGGCACCAGGCCTTCAGCGATAAGCTTGTCGTATTTCGCCGCAGCGACTGCAGTCATATCGGAACGGATAATGCCGGGGCGCACATCGAAGACGCTGACGCCCTGATCCGCCAGGCGCAGGGCGAGGCCCTGGGTGAAGGCAGCCAAAGCCGCCTTCGTCATGCAGTAATCGAGCCGTTCCGGCGAGGTCATCGCGGCGGAAACAGACGTGATGTTGATGATCGAACGCGGACGGGACGTCTGCTTTTGCGCCAGCATCATTCTTAATACTGCCTGGGTGAAAAACACAGTTCCGCGCAGATTGATGTTAAAAATTGCATCGTAGTTAGCTGGCTCAAGATCAATGAAATCTCCCCGGACTTTGGAGCCGATACCGGCATTGTTGACAAGGCAATCGATTTGGCCGAATTTTGCGATGGCGGTCTCGACTGTTGCGCAATGGCTTGAAAGGTCAGCTATATCCGACGGGATGAAGATGGCCCTGGCACCAAGCTTCTCGAGCGTCTCGATTGCCGATTGACTGGCGTCGTCATCGACAATGTCGGTGATCGCGAGGTCGAAGCCCTGCGACGCCAAGGCTTCTGCTATGCCTAAGCCAATGCCGCGGCGAGCGCCCGTTACGATGGCGACTGGTTTCCTCATGCCAGTTCCTTCGAAACGATGTGATCCGCCACACGCAATGCCTGCGCCGCAATGGTCAGCGCCGGATTGACAGCTGCGGAGGTTGGTAGGAAGGCAGCATCGACCACAAAAAGATTGGGATGCTCATAGGCGCGGCAATAGATGTCGAGCGGCGCCTTTGCCGGGTCCTCACCCATGCGGACCGTGCCGCATTGATGCGACGGGGTCTTCCGGTCGAAAGCCTTGGACAATACCAGCGGAAACCCGGCAGCGCGTAGCACCGACTTGATCTGCGCAACCAGCTTCAGGTGCGCAGGCCAATTGCTGCGGATCCATTCAAGGATGATCCTGTCGCCATCGACGCGAACGCGGCTTTCCGGCTTCGGGACATCCTCGCTCATCGCCAGGAAATCCACCGTGTGGGCGCAGAAGCGGTCGAGCATCCACTCCGGCACGAATTTCAGGTCGGACTTCAGCACCGGGCCGCTTATCCGCCCGAGCAATTGTGCATTGCCGAGGGGAGCCCCGCCCCTGCCATCGGAGAGATAGAAGTCGTTGAAGCCGAGCGTCTTCTGATAAACGCAATCATTGCAAAAGCGCGGATCGAAACCGATGACAGCGGAGAGATTGTGATTCATGAAATTGCGCCCCACCTGGTCGGACCGATTGGCCAGTCCGGCAGGGTTGGCATCATCGGCGGAACGCAACAGCAGCACAGCCGACTGGACGGCACCGGCGGAAAGGACGACAAGCCGGGGTTTGATGGCATAGGTTCTGCCGTCCTTTTCGTAATGCACGGCGGCGATGGTCTTGCCGTCCGGCGCAGCCTGCAGGCGCGTGACGCGGGAATTCGTCTGCAGACTGACATTCCCGTGCTTGAGCGCGGCCGCGAGGGCCGTGGTCTCGGCATCCATCTTGCCGTTATGGCTGTTGGGATGCGCGTCCCACGGCGTCTTTCCATGCGACAGCCACGTCTCGATATCGACGCCAAGCGGCAGGGTCGAGGGGTGGACGCCCGCCGTCGTCAGCCGCTCCCGCAGGGCAGCGATCGGCGCTTCGTCAGGAACCGGAGGGAAAGCATAGGGAGTGGAGTGCAGCGGTTCGGTCGGGTCCTCGCCCAGTTTCCCACGGACCTGAAACAGCGCTTCAGCCTTGCCATACCACGGCTCCAGTTCCTCATAGGGGAAAGGCCAGGCGGGCGACACGCCCTCAAGATGCTGCATTTCCTCGAAATCCTCGGAGCGATAGCGCGTCAGCACCGCCCCGTAGAATTTGGAATTGCCGCCCACATTGTAATAATTGCCGGGATTGAAGGCGCTGCCGGTCTCGTCGTACCAGTTTTCGAGGGGGCGGAAGAAGCCGCGCTGGAAGATCGCCCGCGGATCGCGATTTTCCGGGCGATCGGGCAAATGATCGCCGGCTTCAAGGATGAGAATATTCGCCCCGGAGGCGGCAAGCCCTGCCGCCATGGTCGCGCCGCCTATGCCCGATCCGATGATTACGATATCTGCGGCTGTGGCCGGTTGTAACTCGTGGCTCATGAGCATTCACCGTCCATGGCTGCGTTTCAGGCGCCGATACGCAATTGCGACTGCGGATCGAAGAACACTGCCTTGTCCAGGTTGAAGGCGAGCTGCGTCTTCTGACCGGGAACGATTTGCGCATCCGCACGCAGGCGGGCAACCACTTCCTTGCCGCCGAGCTTGGTGACCGCGAACGTATCGGAGCCCGCTGGCTCCACCACTTCGATCAGGCACTCGCCTTCCACCAGCGATCCGGCATTGCGGTCCGCGCCGTCCGGATCGGTCAAGGCTTCCGGACGTATGCCGAAGGTGACATCCTTGCCGGCATAGCCGAGAAGCGCGCTGTTGGTCTTCTTGACCGGCAGGCGCAGAGGCGCCGCATCGGGCCTTTCAAGCACGACCTGAAGGTCGGAAGCGCCGCCCTCGATCCTTGCCTTGAGGAGGTTCATGGCGGGAGAACCCATGAAATCGGCAACGAAGAGGTTGGTCGGATTATTGTAGATCTCGGCAGGCGTGCCGAACTGCTGCAACACGCCATCCTTCAGAACCGCGATCTTGCTGGCCAGCGTCATCGCCTCGATCTGGTCGTGCGTGACGTAGACGATGGTGGTCTTCATACGCTGGTGCAGGCGCTTGATCTCCGTGCGCATGTCGACACGCAGCTTGGCATCGAGATTGGAGAGCGGTTCGTCGAACAGGAACACCTGCGGGTTGCGAACGAGCGCGCGGCCCATGGCGACACGCTGGCGCTGGCCGCCGGAAAGCTGGCTCGGCTTGCGCTCGAGCAGATGGCCGATCTGCAGCATGTCGGCGACCTGCTTGATGGCCTTGTCCCGTTCGGGCTTCGGCACACCGCGGATTTCCATGCCGAAGGCGATGTTTCCGCCGACGGTCATGTTCGGATAAAGCGCATAGGACTGGAACACCATGGCGATATCGCGCTTGGAGGGATGCAGTCCACTGATCGACTTGCCGTTGATGGATATATCGCCCGAGGTGATCGGCTCCAGCCCGGCGATCGTGTTGAGCAATGTCGACTTGCCGCAGCCGGACGGACCGACGAGCACGAGGAAACCGCCCTCATCGATCTCGATGTTGATATCCTTGAGGATCGGCACGTTGCCGTAGGATTTGTGCAGGTCTTTGATCTTGAGAAATGACATTGATTTATCCCTTCACGGCGCCGGACATGAGGCCGCGGACGAAATAGCGTCCGGAAACGATGTAGACGATGAGAGTTGGCAGCGCCGCGAGAATGGCGCCGGCGAAATGCACGTTATATTCCTTGACCCCGGTCGACGAGTTGACGAGGTTGTTGAGCGCTACCGTCATGGGCGTGCTCGAAAAGCCGGAGAAGGAGGCACCGAACAGGAAGTCGTTCCAGATATTGGTGAATTGCCAGATGACGGAGACGACGATGATCGGTCCTGACGAGGGCAAAAGAATACGGCGGAATATCTGGAAGAAACTCGCACCGTCGATCTGCGCCGCGCGAACGAGCTCGGTCGGGAACGCCTCGTAATAATTGCGGAAGTAGAGGGTGGTGAAACCGAGCCCATAGACGATATGGACGAGGATCAGCCCCTGGATCGTACCGGCCATGCCGAGCAGCCCGAGCATGCGCGCCATCGGAATGAGCACGATCTGGAACGGGATGAAGCAGCCGAGCAGCAGCATGCCGAACATCAGGTTGGAGCCGCGGAATTTCCATTTGGTCAGGACATAGCCATTGAGAGCGCCGACGACAGTGGAGATGGCGACCGCAGGCACGACCATCAGGATCGAATTGATGAAATAGGGCCTCAGACCCGTGGGTTGCACGCCGATCTGCGCCGTCGACCAGGCGGTAAGCCAAGGCTGGATGGTCCATTCGCGCGGCGGCGACAGCATGCCGCCCTGGCGGATTTCCTCGAGTGGCTTGAGGGAATTGACCAGCATGACATAGAGCGGCAACAGGTAGTAGAAGGCGAATAGCAGCAACGCCGCGTAGATCAGAACGCGTGTCAGCCTGCCGCTGGAAATCGCATTGTCCGGGCTCTGGCCACTCATTTGTTGCCCCCTCTTATTTCCGAGTAGAGATAGGGAACGATGATCGAGAAGATCATGATCAGCATGATGATGGCCGACGAGGCGCCGATGCCCATGGAATTGCGGGTGAACGTATAGGAATACATGAACGTCGCGGGCAATTCGGTAGCCTGGCCCGGTCCGCCGCCGGTCAGCGCGATCACAAGGTCGTAGGCCTTGATCGCAAGATGTGCGAGGACGACGAAGGCGGACAGGAAAACCGGGCGCATCAGCGGGATGATGATGCGGCGATAGATGGTTCCGGTCGAAGCGCCGTCGATCTGGGCAGCCTTGATGATCTCGTTGTCGACACCGCGCAGACCCGCAAGGAACATGGCCATGACAAAGCCGGAAGATTGCCAGACGGCGGCGATGACCACCGTATAGATCGCCATCTTCGAATCCTTGATCCAGTTGAAGCGGAAACTCTCCCAGCCCCACTGGTGCATGGTATTTTCAAGACCGATGCCGGGATCGAGAAACCACTTCCAGGCGACGCCCGTGACGATGAACGAAAGCGCCATGGGATAGAGATAGACCGGCCGCAGAAAGCCCTCGATGCGGATCTTCTGATCGAGCAGAATGGCAAGCCCGAGGCCGATGACGGTGCAGACGATGATATAGAGCGAAGCGAAAATTCCGAGATTGGTGATCGCCCGCCACCAATGCGGCAGCGCCCAGAGCTTGCGGTAGTTTTCAAACCCTACGAAGCCATAGGATGGCAGCATCTTGCTGTCGGTAAAGGACAGGATGCCGGTGTAGGCGATGAAGCCATATACGAAAATCAGGACGATCAGAAAACTCGGTCCCAATACCAGTTTCGGTATCAGGTCCTGTATGCGGCTGCGGGCATCCATAGCCTCACCCCTCGAAATTTTACTTCATGTTGCCGCGATCCCTGTCGCGGGGAACCTGTCCGGGGCAATGTAGCCCCGGACAGAATGGCCGAACCTATTTTGCGGCTTCAACAGCCGAAACGAGTTCCTTGACTGCTTCTTCCGAGGTCAGGTCGCCGTTGAACTCACGGGTCACGACGTCGTAGATCGCGTTCTTGACAGCAGCCGGATTGGCATGGCCATGGGCCATCGATCCAAAGAGCGTGCCAGCCTTGTTGGCTTCGGCAAGATCCTTGATGGCCTTCTTGCCGCAATCGTCGAAGGCAGTATCCGGAACATCGGTACGCGCAGGGGCGGAACCCTTGACGACATTGAAGGCTGACTGGAAGGTCGGGCTTTCAATGGCCGACGCCATGACGAGCTGCGGCTTGAGCTGTGCGTCACTGACCTTGAACATGGCAAACTGGTCCGAATTGAACGTGACGGAACCCTGGGTGCCCGGGAAGCGCATGCAGACGAAATCCTTGCCTGGCACCTTGCCAGCCTTGATGAATTCGCCCTTGGCCCAGTCACCCATGAACTGCAGACCTGCCTTGTTTTCGATGACCATCGCGGAAGCAAGATTCCAGTCGCGACCGGAGAAATTGTCATCCACATAGGTACGCAGCTTGGTCATGCGGTCGAAGGCTTCCTTCATCTTGTCGCTGCCGAGAGCAGCGGGATCGAGATCGATGAAAGCCGACTTGTAGAAGTCAGTGCCGAGAGAAAGGACGACAGCATCGAAGATCGTCGCGTCCTGCCATGGCACACCGCCATGAGCGATTGGAGTGATGCCCTGCGCCTTGAAATTGTCGAGAAGAGCGATCAACTCGTCCCAGTTCGCAGGCTCCTTGCCGCCGGCCTTGTCGAGAGCCGCCTTGTTGATCCAGATCCAGTTGGTCGAGTGCACGTTGACGGGTGCTGCGATCCAGTGGCCGTCATATTTCGAGAACTTCTGCAGGGCGGTCGGGATCACGTCGTCCCACTTTTCCTTGGCAGCAACTTCATCGAGATTACCGAGGGCACCCTGTTTCGCCCAGTCGGTGATGTCGAAACCGAGCATCTGTACGGCCGTCGGCGGGTTGCCAGCGGTTACGCGGGCACGCAGAACGGTCATGGCTTCAGTACCGCCACCGCCGGAAACCGGCATGTCGGACCAGGTGATGCCCTTTGTTTCGAGATCCTTCTTGAGCACTTCCAGCGCCGTGGCTTCGCCGCCGGAGGTCCACCAATGCAGGACCTCGACGTTTTCGGCCGCGCGGGCCATCGTTGCTGTTCCGAGCAGCATCGCTGCAGCGGCAACAGTATTCATCAGCTTTTTCATAATAGTCCTCCCATGAGAAAAAAGAGATAAGATTTTAAATATCCGACCGAAGGTGCCCTAAGGTCCGGGGCATTCATACAATAGGCAGAATGGCTATTACAATCGATTTAACTGCGTGACCATACTACTTTCCTCCTACCCATGTGCATGTTCAGTGTCTTGGTTTCGGTGTAATCCTCCACCGCATGCCTGCCGAGTTCACGGCCGAGACCAGACTGCTTGTATCCGCCGAAGGGCAGCTCCGAGGCTCCATCCATGAACGTGTTCATCCAGATGGTGCCGGCGCGCACACGGCGACCCACTGTGAGACACGTATCGAAGTCCCGGCTCCAGACGCCGGCCGATAATCCGTAGTCGATGGAATTTGCGATCGAGACGGCATCGTCAAGCGTCTCGAATGTTAGCACAGACAGAACCGGCCCGAACACTTCTTCCCGCGCCACTGCCATATCCGGCTGAACGGCGGAAAGAATTGTCGGCGACAAGAACTGCCCCATGCCGAGATCGAGAGTCTCGCCGCCATGGCTTACATGGGCTCCGGCCGTCGCCGCGTTGCTGACATAGGTACTGATCTTGGCGAGGTGCTCTGGTGAGATGATTGCGCCGACCTTGGTTTGCGGATCAAGGGGATCTCCGACCCTGACCTCGCCTGCCAGCGCGGCAACGCGCTTTACGACCTCATCGGCAATGTCACGATGGACGATGAGGCGAGAACCGGCATTGCAGCATTCGCCGGCGTTGAAATAGGCACCGAAAACCGCCGCATCGATGAAATCATCGAGATTGGCATCGGGAAACACGATCTGCGGGTTCTTGCCGCCAAGTTCCAGCGAGACTTTTTTCAAGGTCTGCGCGGCGTTTGCCATGGTCAGCTTGCCAACGAGCGTCGAGCCGGTGAAGGAAACCATATCGACGTCCGGATGAACTGTCATCGGCGCCCCGACCTCCGCGCCCGTACCGGTGACGATATTGACCACGCCGGCCGGAACACCGGCTTCGAGGAGGATTTCACCAAGCACCAGCGTTGAACCTGATGTCAGTTCCGACGGCTTGACCACGGTCGTACAACCGGCCGCGAGGGCGAAAGGCAGCTTCTGGCTTACAATCAGGAATGGGAAGTTCCAGGGGGTGATGATCGAGACTACGCCGATTGCCTCGCGCAGCACCACGCCCAGAGTGGTGTCGCCAAGCGTGTTGTAACTTTCTCCATGCAAATCGCGGCCGAGCGCAGCCGCATAGCGCCAGATGTCGACAGCGCCACCGAGTTCGGCCTTGGCCTGAGAGATCGGCTTGCCGGATTCGATGCAATCGAGATAGGCGAGTTCACCCGAACGTGCGGCGATGAGATCGGCAGCCTTGAGAATGATGTTCGAACGCTCGGCGCCGGTCATTCTTGACCAGTGGCCATCGTCGAAAGCACGGCGCGCGGCGGTGATTGCTCTTTCCGCGTCTGCCTTCGTCCCTGCCTGATAGCGCGAGACCGCCACGCCATGACCGGGGCTCCTGCGCTCGATGACGCCGCCTTCCGCGCCATCGGTCCATTTGCCATCGATGAGCATCTGGAATTCGCGCACCTTGAAATTTTCGAGTGCCTGTGGCCGCACCAGAACTGTCATTACCATTCTCCCTTGAACACGGGCTCGCGCTTTTCGGCAAAGGCCGAAACACCTTCCTTGAGGTCCGCAGTTTTTGCCACGAGGATCGAGCCCAGAGCCTCGACCGCCGTTCCATTATCTTCGGCATTGGCTGAAGCGATCATCAGTTTTGCCACCTCCACGGCCGCCGGGCCGCGCCTGGCGACCCGCTCCGCATAGGCTTGCGCCGTGGCCAGTGCATCCCCGGTTTCCGCCACATGATCGACAAGGCCAAATGACCGGGCTTCGGCAGCGCTGAAAACTTCACCGCCCAGGACCATGCGACGTACGATCTGGGCACCGAAACGCCGGACGAGGCGCTGGGTACCGGACCAGCCGGGCACCATGCCGAGGCCGGTTTCCGGCAGGCCGAGCCTTATCTGCGTTTCGGCGATGCGAATATCGGCAGCGGCGGCGAGTTCGAGACCCCCGCCGAGCGCATGGCCGTTGAGAGCGGCAATGAGCGGCACGCGCAAGGTAGCCAGACGCTCGAAGACACGGTGGCCGAAGCGCACCCAGGCATGGCCGAACTCATTGGGCGTCATCGCCGCCCAGGCCTTGATATCGCCGCCTGCGGAAAATGCCTTGCCGGCGCCGGTGAGGATCGCGACCCGCACCTGCGCATTGGTTTCCAACGCATCGCATGCAGCGTCCAGTTGCTTCAACATGTCGAGGTCGAGGGCATTGAGCTTTTCCGGTCGCGACACGGTGATTGTCGCGATGTGCCCGGCAAAGGTGACTTCGATACGAGGATCAGCCATGGAGCGTCCTTTGCGGTTTCTGCGGCAGCTTCAGGCCAAGAGGCTGCGGTGCGAAAAGTTGCGCATCCATCACTTTGAGATCGGGCGCGACGATGAGCGGGAATTCCGACTGATCGAGAACATGCGCCTGCAGATCGACGCCAGGGGCGATTTCCGTCAGCACTACACCCTCCGGCCGAAGAACCATGACGCAGCGCTCGGTGACATAGGTGATATCCTGGCCCTGCTCGACGGCACGGCGGCCAGAGAAGGTGACGTGCTCGACTTGCCTGACGAGCTTCTTCAACTTGCCTTCCTTCTCGATGACCAGCTTACCATCCTCGACATGTACCTTCGCGCCGGCATTGAACATGCCGGAGAACACGATCTTGCGTGCCCTTGCGGTGATATCGACAAAGCCGCCGGCCCCGGCCGTCACGTGCGGACGGAAGCTGAGTTTCGACACGTTGACGGACCCCGATGCGTCGATCTCAAGGAATGACAGCAGCGAGGCATCGAAACCGGCACCCTGGAAATAGGTGAACTGATGCGGCGACGGCACAAAGGCCTCCGCGTTGGAAGAACAACCGAAGGCAAAGTCGAGCAGCGGGATACCCCCGACCGGCCCCTGTTCGATCACCCAGCTGACCGCGCCGTGCAGGCCTTCCTCAAGCAGGATACGCGGCACGTTTGCCGAAATGCCGAAGCCAAGATTGACGGCGCTGCCGGCTTCGAGTTCCGTGGCGACGCGGCGCGCAATGACTTTCTGGATGTTGAAGTCCGGAAGCGCAAAGTCTTCGAGCGGATGAAAAATCTCGCCGGAAATAGCGGGATCATAGAGCGTTTGCGTGGTCTGTTTCTGGTCGGGGTCAACCACGACGTAATCAACAAGGATACCGGGAACGCGCACATCGTGCGGCTTCATGGAACCGCTCTTGGTGATGCGCTTGACCTGCGCGATGACGATTCCGCCATTGTTTCGCACCGCGAGCGCCTGATCGAACCCGCCAAGATAGGCGCCTTCGTGCTCGTAGGTGAGATTGCCGCGCTCGTCGGCCGTGGTGGCGCGGATGATCGCGACCTGAGGGATGATGGGTTTGAAGAACAGCCATTCCTCGCCGCCGAATTCGACCTTGCGAACAACAGGATCCGCGGCAGCTGACGCATTCATGGCGCAGCCCTGCCGGTCAGGATCGACGAACGTATCAAGACCCACCTTGGTGAACACGCCCGGACGTTTTGCGGCGGCCTCGCGATGCATGTCGAAAAGAATGCCGGACGGAATATTATAGGCAGCAACCTCGTCATTGCCGATCATTTGCCAGATCAGGGGCGGTTCGGAACTCGAAGGACCTGACGGATAGGAGCCGCCGATGATTTTCTTCAAGAGGCCCTTCCTGGCGATGTGGTCGACACCCCTGATGCCGCTCATATCTCCCGCCGCTATCGGATGCAGCGTCGTCAGATCGCGCGGATGGCCGGTCGCATCGAAACGATCGCCGATGGCTTTCAGCATCCGATCCGGACAGCCGAGGCCGCTCGAAGACGATACCGAAACGATCGCTTCGTCGGGGATGAGGTTCGCGGCCTCTTCGGGGGTGATGTGCTTGTTCATGCTAGTTTCATTCTCTCAAAGTCCGGGATCGATCGTCTGCGCAGTGCCGGTTCTCGCAGCTTGCGTGACCGCGAGCCCCGCGGCGAGAGACCACAGGCCGTCTTCACCGCTCGCGGCCGGATGGCCGTTGCCGGCGATGGCGGCGTGGAATTTGGCAATGCCGGTTTCGTAGAGGTTCTTGTGGTCCAATTCGAGTTCGGTCTCGCCATCCGCGTTGCGCAAGGTAACGGTGCCGATCGGCTTCTGTGTCATGACGTTTCGCCCGACAAGCGAACCCTCGGTGCCATGAACTTCGAAGCCGGTCTCGGCATATTTCGTGGTGAAGCCATCATGAAACACGGCGATCACGCCCGACCTGAAACGCATGACGCCCATGACCGCATCTTCGAGCCCGGCCTTGGCAAGACCGCTTTTCTGAGCGAAGGCGGTGACCTCGACGGGATCGTCGCCGAGAACGTAACGAAGCGTGTCGGTGTCGTGAACCGTGATATCCAGAATAACGCCGCCTCCGGCCTCCGGACGATCAAGCCGCCAGCCCTGCAGATGCGGGGGAAGATAACCGGCATGAAAGACCTTGGCGGCCAGCGGCGTGCCGATCTTGCCAGCGGCAATCGCATTGCGCATCGCCGTATGGGTCGCGGCATTGCGAAGGTGATGATTGGTGGCGAAGACGACATTGGCGGCGCGGCACGCTTCGACCATGGTGCGCGCGTCGGCGAGACTCGTCGCCAGCGGCTTCTCGCACAGCACGTGCTTGCCGGCTTTCGCTGCGGCCAAAACCTGGTCCTTGTGCAACTCGTTGGTGGTTGAAATATAGACGGCGTCGACATCCGGATCGTTGACCAGCGCATCGAGAGCGGTCACCGAGCGGGGAATATTGTGATCCGCCGCATATTTTTTGCCGCGCTCTTCGTTCGTGCTCATCACAGCGACGATTTCGCCGCCACTGGCGCGGATCGCATCGATCACCCACTCATGCGCAATTGTGCTCGCGCCGATCAAACCCCAGCGTATCATGCCAGCTCCTCCAGTTGTTTTACAGGCGCACCGCAGCTCTGCCGCACGACGAGGCGCACGGATGTGACGATCGATTCGGGGATATTCTGTCCGGCATTGATCTGCTTCAGGACCAATTGCGCCGCCCGCTGCCCCATGCCCTGCGGATCGACCGAGATGGTCGTCAGCGCGGGCACGGCGGTCTTTGCCTCGATCACATCGTCAAAGCCGATGATGCCGAAGCCCTTTCCAGGCTCGATATTATTGGAGCGCAGCCCGTCGCACACGCCAAAGGCCACCGCATCATTGAGACAGAGAGCGGCCGTGGGGCGCTCGGCAAAGACCATCATGCGCTCCACCGCAGCGACACCGCCAGCGCGCGACGGCGCGGAGTGGATGACGAGTTCCTCCGCGAACGGAATATTCGCCTCCAGCAGGGCATCGACGTAGCCGCGAAGCCGCTCGCCGAAAACCGCCGTATCCACGAAGCCGCCCATGAACGCGATGCGGCTATGGCCAAGCGAAATCAAATGGCGGATAGCCGCCTTGGCGCCTGCATAATTGTCGGAAATCAGCCTCGATACTTTCGCGCCAGGCACATTGCGAACCACCACCACCACGGGAATGCCGCTATCGGCGAGCGGCTTGATATCTCCGACTTCGGTGCCGCGCGCCGGTGACAGGATCAGCCCAGCAATACCATTCTCGCGCATCGAAGAAATGACTTCGCGCTGGCGGTCGACACTCTCGCCGCTGTGAGCCAGGAACTGCACGTAACCTGCCGACTGAACCATCATGTCCATGCCGACGGCAAGCTCGGCGAAGAAGCTGTTGGTGAGGTCGTTGACGACAATGCCGATGATCTTCGATCTCGACTGGCGCAGATTGGCGGCGCCGCGATTATACACGTAGCCGAGATCGCCGATGATAGTATTCACCTTCTCCCTGGTCTTTTCATGGACCAGCGGGCTGCCCTGGAGAACCAGCGACACAGTGGATTTCGACACGCCGGCGGCGCGCGCAATATCCACGATACTGGTTCGGCTTTTGCTCAACGGAAATCCTCCACTGGGATCTATATAATTGGAACGTTCCAAATTCGTCAAGCCGTTTATTGCATTATCTTAAGGCAGATAGCCTCGGGATTCGCCCTTGTTTTTTGGATCGTTCCAATTTAATGTTGATGTATTCCTGTGGGGAGCGATGCGGATGACCCTGAAAATCAAATTGCCGGATGCAAGCGGCGCAATCACAGATTACGCGTTGACGGGCACCCCGATAGAAGCGCCGCCTGCCCCTCCGGCCTTCAACCGCATCGCCTATGCGGCCGCCCATGTCGTTTCCGATCCATTGCGCGACGCCCAGCCCTGGAGCGCACCCGCAATCGATTGGGATGCAACCATGGCATTCCGTCATCACCTGTGGTCGCTCGGGTTCAAGATCGCCGAGGCAATGGACACGGCGCAGCGCGGCATGGGTGTTGACTGGACTGCGGCGCGCGAACTCATTCGCCGTTCGCTGGCGGAATCGCGGTCAGTTGCGGGCGCGGACCTTGCCTGCGGCGCCGGAACCGACCAGCTGTCGCCGCAAATTGCGCGAACGCTTCAGGACGTGATCGACGCCTATGAAACGCAGATCGGCTTTGTCGAGGCGGAGGGCGGGCGGGCGGTGATGATGGCCAGCCGTGCCCTAACCCGCGTGGCGCGCTCGGCCGACGACTACCGCACGGTCTATAACCATATCCTGGGCCAGACGCGCGAGAAGGTCGTGCTGCACTGGCTGGGCGACATGTTCGACCCGCAACTCGCCGGATACTGGGGCTCGCATTCGTTCGAGGAGGCGCTGGAGACAGTTCTTGCAATCATTAGCGACAACAGGGGCAAGATCGAAGGGATCAAGATTTCGCTGCTCGACAATGCCAAGGAAATCGAATTGCGCAAGCGGCTGCCGGAGGGAGTGCTCTGCTTTACCGGCGACGATTTCAACTATGCCGAATTGATCGAAGGCGATGGCCAGAGATATAGCCACGCCCTTCTTGGTATATTCGATGCGGTGGCTCCGTCTGCCTCGAAAGCCTTGTCACTATTGGCCAAAGGCGAAGTTGAGGGGTTCCGCGCCGTCATCGAGCCGACGGTTCCGCTCTCCCGCAAGATATTCGAAGCGCCGACGCAGTATTACAAGGCAGGCGTGGTGTTCCTTGCGTGGCTGAACGGCCACCAAAGCCACTTCACCATGCCGGCCGGCATGCAATCGGCACGCGGCATAGTCCACTATGCGGATATTTTCCGGCTGGCAGACCAGGCGAATGTTCTGGACAGACCCGAACTTGCCGTGAACCGGATGAAGGGCCTGCTGCAGGTCTACGGTATCTGACAAATGAAAAAGGGCGGCGCCGAAGCGCCACCCCTCCCCTCGCCAACAAGTGGACCTTACTTGTTCCAGCTCTTGACCAGCTCATCATAGTTGATGGTCTGGGGCTTTTCCTTTTCGTTCTCGACCTTCAACTGCGGAGCGAGATTGCCGTTTTTCACAGCATCGGCATTCCAGTAAGCCAGATCATGTTCCTCAGCCAGTTTCGGACCGATGTCGCCCTGAACGCCTGAACGCTCCAGACGGCCAAGAACTTTCTCCTGCTCGGAGCAGAGCGAATCCATGGCTTCCTGGGCGGACTTTGCACCTGAGGACGCATCGCCGATGGCCTGCCACCAGAGCTGGGCCAGCTTCGGATAATCCGGAACGTTGGTACCCGTCGGCGACCATTGCAGGCGAGCCGGCGAGCGGTAGAACTCGATCAGACCGCCAAGCTTAGGCGCACGGTCCGTGAACGACTTGTGATCGAGCGTCGACTGGCGGATGAACGTGAGACCAACATGGCTCTTCTTCACGTCGATGGTCTTTGACGTAACGAACTGTGCATAGAGCCAGGCAGCCTTGGCGCGATCGTCCGGGGTGGATTTGAGCAATGTCCAGGATCCGGCGTCCTGATAGCCGAGCTTCATGCCATCCTTCCAGTAGACACCGTGCGGCGACGGGGCGAAACGCCACTTTGGCGTGCCATCCTCATTGACCACAGGCAAGCCCGGCTTGACGAAGTCGGCGGTGAAGGCGGTGTAGGTGAACATCTGCTGGGCGACCTCACCCTGCGACGGCACCGGACCCGACTCGGAGAAGGTCATGCCTTGAGCTGCGGCCGGAGCGTAGGCCTTCATCCAGTCCAGATATTTCTGGATCGAATAGACCGCAGCCGGGCCGTTGGTGTCGCCACCGCGCGCCACGCAGGAACCAACGGGGCGAGAATTCTCGTCCACCTTGATGCCCCATTCGTCGACCGGCTTGCCGTTCGGGATGCCCTTGTCGCCGTTGCCGGCCATGGAAAGCCAGGCGTCCGTGAAGCGCCAGCCGAGTGACGGGTCCTTCTTGCCATAGTCCATGTGACCATAGACCTTCTTGCCGTCCACTTCGCGGCCGGTGAAGAATTCGGCAATATCCTCATAGGCCGACCAGTTGACCGGCACGCCAAGGTCGTAGCCATACTTCGCCTTGAAGTCTGCCTTGTTCTTCTCGTCGTTGAACCAGTCGTAACGGAACCAGTAGAGGTTCGCGAACTGCTGGTCGGGCAATTGATAAAGCTTGCCGTCCGGCGCAGTGGTGAACGACTTGCCGATGAAGTCGTCGATGTCGAGTTCAGGATTGGTGACGTCCTTGCCTTCGTTCGCCATCCAGTCGGTCAGGCTGCGGGCCTGCTGGTAGCGCCAGTGGGTACCGATCAGATCGCTGTCGTTGATATAGGCATCATAGACGTTTTCGCCCGACTGCATCTGTGTCTGCAGTTTTTCAACGACGTCGCCTTCACCGATCAGATCGTGCGTGATCTTGATGCCGGTAATATCGGTGAACGCCTTGGCAAGGGTCTTCGACTCGTACTCATGCGTGGTGATGGTCTCCGAGACCACCTTGATGTCCATGCCGGCAAAGGGCTTTGCCGCATCGACGAACCACTGCATTTCCTTTTCCTGACCGGCACGATCAAGGGTCGACATGTCGCCGATTTCCTTGTCGAGGAAGGCCTTTGCCTCGTCCATGCCGGCAAAGGCGCTGCCTGCGCCAAACAGCAGCGCGAGGGCTGTAGTTGTTGTCAATAATCGCGTTCGCATATGTAGTCCTCCCAGAGTTGCGATTGCATCGTCAATTGCCCGGCGGGTGCCGGGCATATTGTTTCTAGACAAAGCGGAATACGCCGATTGCGTAGACCACAGAGAGAGCCAGAGCCCACCAGAGGTTTGGACCGATCAGTCCGAGCCAGGCGAGGTGAATGAATGCGCTGCCGAGCAGCGACACGAACAGGCGGTCGCCACGGGTCGTCTCAAAGCGCAGAATGCCGACGCGCGGATTGCCGCCTGGAGATGCATATTCCCAGACGGCCATAAGCGACATCAGAAAGAAAATCGTCAAGAAAAACAGAGCGGTCGGGAAGGTCCAGGCCATCCAGCCGCCTTTGACCAGCGGCGCAAACCAGTCCCGCGCACCATCCTTGAGCGGGATGGCTCCCACAAGCAGCCCGATCATGATTGCGAAAGCGGCGACGACTGCCGCCAGCACCAGTGGCCAACGCCTTGTCGTTTCCATTATACCCTCCCCAGGGCGAAGCCCTTGGCGATGTAGTTGCGGACGAAATAGATCACTATTGCGCCAGGAATGATGGTCAGTACCCCGGCAGCGGCAAGAACGCCCCAATCCATGCCCGAAGCCGAGACCGTGCGGGTCATGATGGCGGCGATCGGCTTTGCCGCGGTGGTCGTCAGGGTGCGGGCGATCAGCAATTCCACCCATGAGAACATGAAGCAGAAGAAGGCAGCAACGCCGATGCCGCTGGCGATGAGCGGTACGAATATCTTCACGAAGAAACGCGGGAAGGAGTAGCCGTCGATATAGGCGGTTTCATCGATTTCTTTCGGAACTCCCGACATGAAGCCTTCGAGAATCCACACGGCCAGCGGGACGTTGAACAGGCAGTGCGCGAGCGCCACGGCAATGTGGGTGTCGATCAGGCCGAACGCCGAATAAAGCTGGAAGAAAGGCAACGCAAACACCGCGGGCGGCGCCATGCGATTGGTCAGCAGCCAAAAGAACAAATGCTTGTCGCCGAGGAAGCGGTAACGTGAGAAGGCATAGGCGGCAGGTAAGGCGACCAGCACCGAGATTACCGTATTCATCACCACATATATGATGGAGTTTATATAGCCCTTGTACCAGGACGGATCGGTGAAAATCACCGCGTAATTTTGCAAGGTCGGGTTCTGCGGCCATAGGGAGAAGGCGCCGAGGATTTCCTGATTGGTCTTGAAGCTCATGTTGATGAGCCAGTAGATCGGCAGCATCAGGAAGATGATATAGACGGTCGGGATCAGCCACCAGAATTTGGATTCGTCGCCGCGCTTGCGCATCTTGCGGGCAAGCGCCTTGTCGATCCGGTGCTGCTCGGCTTCCGGACGTCCGCTTGTGCGTGCAAGTGTGTCTTGTTGCACCGACATTTCAGCGCTCCGCATCGTAATTGGTCATGACAGTATAGAAGACCCATGACAGCAAGAGGATGATCAGGAAGTAGATGATGGACATGGCCGCTGCCGGACCAAGGTCGAACTGGCCGACCGCCACCTTGACGAGGTCGATCGACAGGAACGTCGTCGAGTTGCCGGGGCCACCGCCCGTAACCACGAACGGCTCCGTATAGATCATGAATGAGTCCATGAAGCGCAGCAAAACGGCGATCAGCAGCACACGGTTCATCTTTGGCAGCTGGATGTAGCGGAAAACCGCCCAGCGCGACGCACCATCAATCTTGGCTGCCTGGTAGAAGGCATCAGGTATCGAAACGAGACCAGCGTAGCAGAGGAGAACGACGAGGCTCGTCCAGTGCCAGACATCCATGATGATGACGGTGAACCAGGCATGCATCGGGTTCTGCACATAATTATAGTTGATGCCGAGATTGGCGAGCGTGCGTCCGAGCAGCCCGATATCGACGCGTCCAAACACCTGCCAGATGGTACCCACGACATTCCACGGAATGAGCAAGGGCAATGCCATGAGGACGAGGCAGACCGGAACGCCCCAGCCCTTGCGGGGCATGTTGAGCGCAATGATGATGCCAAGCGGAACCTCTATGGCAAGTATGATGAACGAGAAGACGAGATTGCGCCCGAGCGACGCATGGAAGCGTTCGGAGTGGAGGACTTCTTCAAACCATTCTGTTCCTGCCCAGAAGAACTGGTTGTTGCCGAAAGTGTCCTGCACCGAGTAATTCACCACCGTCATCAGCGGTATGACGGCCGAGAATGCGACGAGCAGCAGGACCGGCAGGACCATGAACCAGGCTTTGTTGTTCCAGGTCTTTTCCATGGCTACTGCCCTCCCACGCGCCAGCTATCGGCATAGATGTTGATGCCCTTCGGGTCGAAGGCGACGTGCGGTTCGGCCGGGATATCCCCGCCCTCCTCGACGATGATCGCTATGTCCTGGTTTTCGAGTTTGGTCCGGACGATCTTGTGCCGGCCGATATCCTCGACCTTGGCAATCTTTACCGGCATCCCCGTGCGCCCAAGACGCACATATTCAGGACGGATACCAAGTTCAATTACCTTCGCGTTGGCGGGCATCACTGGCGAAGGCAGCTGTATCTGATGACTGCCGATCTGCGCCATGCCGCCGGAAAGCTTCACCGGCATGACGTTCATTCCGGGTGAACCGATGAAATATCCGACGAATGTATGCTTCGGGCGCTCGAAGAGTTCTTCCGGCGTCCCGATCTGCACGATCTCGCCGTCATACATGACGACCACTTTCTGGGCGAAGGTCAGCGCTTCGGTCTGGTCGTGCGTGACATAGACCATCGTATAGCCGAAACGCTGGTGCAACTGTTTCAACTGCGATCGCAGCACCCATTTCATGTGCGGGTCGATGACGGTCAAAGGCTCGTCGAAAAGGATGGCGTTGACATCGGAACGGACAAGGCCGCGGCCGAGCGAAATCTTCTGCTTCTGGTCCGCCGTGAGCCCGCGCGCCTTCTTGTCGGCCCAACTGGCCAGATCGATCATCTCGAGCGTCTCGCGCACCTTGCGATCTATTTCCGCTTGCGGAACGCCGCGGTTGCGTAAAGGGAAGGCAAGATTGTCATAGACCGTCATGGTGTCGTAAATGACCGGGAACTGAAACACCTGTGCGATATTGCGTTCCTGCGTGGAGAGATTTGTCACGTCGACGCCGTCGAACAGCAATTGTCCGTGCGAGGGATGGATCAGCCCGGAGATGATGTTCAGAAGCGTGGTCTTGCCGCAGCCGGAGGGGCCGAGCAGAGCATAGGCACCGCCATCTTCCCAGCTGTGATGAACCTCCTTGAGCGCATAGTCCTTGTCCGACCTGGGATTTGAACCGTACGCGTGGCGGATATGGTTGAGATCGATGCGTGCCATGGTCCCCCCTATGCCGCCAGTTTCTGGCGGCGGCTGACGGAATTGCCGCTCGCGTCGAAAATCATCAGATCGCGCGGGTCGATGAAGATCTCGATCTCCTCGTCGGGCGAATAGATGTGAATGCCATGGGCCAGCATCGTCCAGCGCGCATCGGCGAAGGAGAGATGGACGAAGCTTTCCGAACCGGTGATTTCGGTGGCCGTGACCGTTGCCCTGAGGCCGATCTCGTCCGGGCCTTTTCGGCTCGTGTTCACATGATGGGGCTGGAAGCCGACCGTATAGGTACCGTCGGCGAACTCGGCCAGATGTGCCGGGACCGGCAGCGCGACGCCGCCTTCCAGCTGGAACGCCTTGCCGAACTTTGCCAGCGCGATTGTATTGAGCGGCGGGTCGGCGAAGGTTTGTGCGGTGATGAGATCGTCCGGTTTGCGGAAGACCTCGATGGTCGGGCCAAACTGGGTGATCCGGCCTTCGGACAACGTGGCTGTATTGCCGCCAAGCAGCAGCGCCTCATGCGGCTCGGTCGTGGCATAGACGAAGATCGTGCCGGATTCGGCGAATATCCTTGGCAGTTCCTGACGAAGCTCCTCGCGCAGCTTGTAATCGAGATTGGCCAGCGGCTCGTCGAGCAGAACCAGCTTGGCATTCTTGACGATGGCGCGGGCCAGCGCCGTGCGCTGCTGCTGGCCACCGGAAAGGCTGAGCGGCGTACGATCGAGGAATGGCGTGAGCTTGAGGATTTCGGCGGCCTTGCGCACTTCGCGATCGATCGTGGCCGCGTCGGCACCGGCAACGCGCATGGGCGAGGCAATATTCTCATAGACGGTGAATGCCGGATAGTTGATGAACTGCTGGTAGACCATGGCGACCGAGCGCTTCTGCACCGGCACGCCGGTCACGTCCTTGCCGTCGAACCACACCGAGCCGGAGGTCGGAACATCGAGGCCGGCCATGATGCGCATGAGGCTGGTCTTGCCGGACAGGGTCGGCCCGAGAAGGACATTGAGCGTGGCATGTTCCAAAGCCAGCGATATATCGCTGAGATGGGGCTTGCCACCCACCACCTTGGATACATTTCTCAGTTCCAGCATTCCAGCTCCTCCCAGAGACGGCGCAGACCCCGGTCCACGCCGCGCAATATACTCTATTCCGCCGCGATCTGACGCCTTCTGTCGATCGCATTTTTCATGAACCCGTCGAGCACAGCCGCTTCATCCGCGCTCAGATGCAGGCCCTTTTTGGTGCGGCGCCACAGGACATCCTGAGCCGTCAGCGCCCATTCGTGTTCGATCTGATAGCGTATCTCGGCCTCATAAAGGTCAGAGCCGAAATGCCGGCCGAGATCGGCGAGCGACGTGGCTGTGCCGAGCAGTACCCGCGCCTTCGTGCCGTAAAGCCGGAACAGGCGATGCGCATGGCGCACATCCAGAAACGGATAATCGGCCTGCAATTTGCGCAACTCATCGTCGAAACCGGCTGGCGCGAAGTCGCCGCCGGGCAGCGTTCCGGTTGCCGTCCACGGCTTGCCGCGCTTGCCGAGCCGGTCTTCGATCTTTTCAAGCATATGTTCGGACAGGCGCCTGAACGTCGTGATCTTGCCGCCGAAAATATTGAGCAAGGGCGCCTGGCCCTCGGGGGCGTCGGCCTTCAGGACGTAATCGCGCGTCGCTTCCTGCGCCTTCGAAGCACCATCATCATAGAGCGGACGTACCCCGGAATAGGTCCATACAACGTGCTCGCGATTGACCGGCTGGATAAAATATTCGCTGGCTGCGGCGCAGAGATAATCGATCTCCGCGTCGCTGATCCTCACCTCGGCCGGATCGCCGTGATAGTCCTGGTCGGTAGTGCCGATGAGCGTGAAATCCTGCTCGTAGGGGATAGCGAAAATGATGCGGCCGTCAGTGTTCTGGAAGAAATAGGCGCGCGGGTCGTCGAACTTCTTCTTGACGACGATGTGGCTGCCCTGAACGAGACGAACATTATGCGCGTTGTTGCTGCCGACGACGCCAGTCAAGACTTCATCGACCCAGGGCCCGGCCGCATTGACGAGGAGCCGCGAGCGAACTTGCTCCGTTGCACCCGTCAGCCCGTCCAGCAGCGTCAGCGTCCAGTGATCCGCGTCGCGGCGAGCGCTGACGACCTTGGTACGCGTGCGGATCACGGCGCCGCGGTCCGCGGCATCACGGGCGTTGAGCGTGACCAGCCGCGCATCGTTGACCCAGCAATCGGAATATTCGAACGCCTTGGTATAGAGCGATTTCAGCGGTTTGGCAGCCGGGTCGCGGGTCATGTCGAGCGTGCTGGTTGGCGGAAGCTTCCTGCGCCCGCCGATGTGATCGTAGAGGAAAAGGCCCAGCCGCAGGAGCCAGGCGGGGCGCAATCCCGCGTGATGCGGCAGGACGAAACGCAGCGGCCAGATAATATGCGGAGCACTTGCCCAAAGCACTTCGCGCTCCATGAGCGATTCGCGCACCAGCCGGAATTCGTAATATTCGAGATAGCGCAGGCCGCCATGGATGAGCTTGGTCGAGCCGGAGGATGTGCCACTTGCAAGATCGTTCATTTCCGCAAGGAAAACAGAATAACCACGACCAACCGCATCACGGGCAATGCCGCATCCATTGATGCCGCCGCCAATGACGAAAATGTCGTAGATCATGTCTGCCGGACTGGCCAAGCTCTAGACTCCCTATTTCGCAGCGCACCATCTCTTCGCAAATGCGAAAGACATATGGAAGCGTTGCGAAAGCGATACGAAACTAAAAGGAACTATAACGCGCATGGTCACGCTGCACAAGTCCGTTGTTAAACCGACGTTTCGATGAGCCTGACATCCGCATCGGCGCAAATCTGCCGGACCGCTTCGCTATCGCAGCGATCGGTGATGAAAGTGTGAACCTGCGACAGATGGCCGATACGGACTGGCGCCGTGCGTTCGAATTTGGTCGAGTCGGAGACGAGGATGACATGACGTGCATTAGCCATGATCGCCTGCGCCACCTTGACCTCGCGAAAATCGAAATCGAGTAGCGCGCCGTCGCTGTCGATTGCGGACGTGCCGATCACCGCGAAGTCAACCTTGAACTGCCGGATGAAATCGACGGCCGCCTCGCCGACGATACCGCCGTCAGAACCGCGAACGACGCCGCCGGCGATAACTACCTCAATGTCGGGGTATATACGTAACCTATTGGCAACATTTATGTTATTGGTAATTATCATCAGACCCTTGCGGTCGAGAAGCGCTTGGCCGACAGCTTCTGTCGTGGTGCCAATATTGACGAAGAGTGAAGCATTGTCTGGGATGAGGCTGGCCGCTGCGCGCCCGATCGCCTCCTTCTCACCCGCCGCTATCAGCCGCCGCGCCTCATATTCCAGATTTTGCACGCCCGAGGGAAAGAGGGCGCCGCCGTGTATGCGGTTGAGCAAGCGCTGGTCGCATAGATCGTTGAGGTCCTTGCGGATGGTTTGCGGTGTCACATTGAAATGAACGGCAAGATCGTCCACGAGAACGCGACCATGCTCCTTGGCCATTTCCAGAATTTCGGCATGTCTGGGCGCTAGGAACATGCGTGAGCCTTCATTTTCGTTTTTCGATTGCATATACGAAAACGAAAATGCGCCTGTGTCAATCTTCGCCCAAACGAAAACGGTTCGTTCAGCTACGCCGTCGCGCCCTCGATAATGTCGAAGCCCGTATCGATGATCGTTTTTCCGGCGGGCCGCTCGCGACTTTCCAGAAGTTTTTCGGCTGCTGTCTTGCCGATAAGAAAGCGCTTGGAGAGGATCGTGGACAGTGGCATGGGCATTGCCTGGCCGATATCGAGACCATTGAATCCGAATATACCAAGCTTTTCCTTGACGGCTATTCCCGCATGCATGCAGTGAAAAATGCCGCCCATCGCCATATCGTCATTTGGAAACACGACCACGTCGAGACCGGGGGTCGCTGCAAGGAGTATTTGCAGGGCTTCGCGCCCTGCCTTGGTTGAACTGGCGCCGGGATAACAATGCTCGGCAATCAGGGACAGCCCGCCCTCCTTCAGCGCCAAGCAAAGACCCTCATAGCGGGCACTGGCTCGATCGTCTGTCGATATGTTGTGCCTGGCGTAACCGAAGCGGCGGTACCCCCGCTTGATGAGATGTTTGCCGGTTTCATAGCCAGCCTGCCGATGCGACATGCCAACGGCAATGTCTACCGGTTCGCCATCGATATCCATCAACTCGGCGACGCGGAAGCGGCCATGCTCCAGATGGCGGCGTGCGGTCGGAGTGTGGTGCAGCCCGGCAAGGATAACCGCCGCCGGCTGCCACGCGAGAAAAGAGACGAGAATTCGCTCTTCGACCAAGGGATCATAGTCGGTGACGCCGATGACGGGCTGGAAAGCGGTTTCGGTCAGCGCCGTGTGGATGCCGCGCAAGACGTCGGGGAAAACGATATTGGACAGGGACGGCAAGAGTACGCTCATCAATGTCGATTCAGCGGAAGCGAGACTTCCCGCGGCACGGTTCGGGATATAGCCGAGTTCGGCAATTGCGCTCAACACGCGCAAACGTGTCGCCTCCGCGATCGGCCCCTGGGCGCGGACAACACGGGATGCCGTAATCTCGCTCACACGGGCAAGCCGCGCAACGTCGGCCAGCGTCGGCATGTCAGGGCTTCTGTGAGCATTGCGTTTGCGCGGCATGGGCACCGATTCAGTGCGTGTGACAAGATTTATGACAGCGCTACCATAAAACGCTTGATGAATGCTAGTCAGTGTGCATAACTTTGCGCCACTCATATACCAGTTCTACGAGCCCGGGAGGGGCTTGCAGGGAGGAATTCTTCTTATGCATGTTTTGGTTATCGGCGCAGCCGGGATGGTTGGCCGCAAATTGCTCGACAGGATTGCGGCTGAACCGGGCTCTCTCGGTGGCGACATCGACAGGTTTACCCTCGTCGACGTGATCGAACCTGTCGCACCGGCTGTCTTCGCCAGCAAATCCGCAACCAAGGCAGCGGACCTGTCCGACCCAGGCGTTGCCGAGGCGCTGATCGCAAGCCGGCCGGACATGATCTTTCACCTCGCGGCGATCGTTTCGGGAGAAGCGGAAGCGGATTTCGAAAAGGGCTACAACGTAAATCTCGACGGGACGCGTTCCCTGTTCGAGGCGATCCGGCTGGAAAGCAAAAATGCTCCCTACAGGCCCCGCGTGGTTTTTGCCTCATCGATTGCAGTCTTCGGAACGCCTTTCCCGGACAAGATCGGAGATGAATTCTTCACGACGCCCCTGACCAGCTACGGTACGCAGAAGGCCATTTCGGAACTGCTCCTGTCCGACTACAGCCGCCGTGGTTTCTTCGACGGGATAGGTATCCGCCTGCCGACGATCTGCATTCGTCCAGGCAAGCCCAACAAGGCGGCTTCAGGGTTCTTTTCCAACATTCTGCGGGAACCGCTCGTGGGTCAGGAAGCGGTACTTCCCGTGGACGAAAATGTGCGGCACTGGTTTGCCAGCCCCCGCGCTGCCGTTGGGTTTTTCCTCCATGCCGCAACGCTGGATCTCGAAAAGGTCGGTGCAAGGCGCAACCTTTCCATGCCCGGGCTCTCGGCTTTGGTCGGCGAAGAAATCGCCGCGCTGCGCCGGGTGGCCGGGGAGAAAGCCGTCAAGCTCATACGCCGCGAGCCGGACGCCACGATCCAGAAGATCGTTGCCGGCTGGGCAACCGACTTCGACACCACGCGCGCCACGAAGCTTGGCTTCAAGGCAGAGACCGCCTTCGATGACATCATCAAGGCGCATATTGACGACGAATTGGGCGGGAAGATTCCGGGATGACGAAAGAGAATTCAGGCAAGGGCAAGATCGCCCTTGTAACCGGCGGTGGCACAGGTGTTGGCAAAGCGATAAGCACTGCATTGCTTGAGGCGGGATATACGGTGGTGATCTCCGGCCGGCGCAAGGATGTGCTCGACGATGCGGCGACGTCCCTGGCTTCCGGAACCGGTGGCACGGTCAAATCCATAACGGCCGATGTAAGCGACCCGAACTCCGTTGCTGCACTCTTCGAAGCCATCAAATCGGATTTCGGCCGGCTCGATCTTCTGGTCAACAATGCGGGCGTGAACGTTCCGAACATTCCGATGGAGGAACTGACCTTCGATCATTGGAATTCGATCGTCGGCGCCAATCTCACTGGCGTCTTCCTGTGTACGCAGCAAGCCATGAAAATGATGAAGGCCCAGACCCCGAGGGGCGGGCGCATCATCAACAACGGCTCGATTTCGGCACAGACACCTCGGCCGAACTCCGCACCATATACGGCCACGAAACACGCGGTTACCGGCTTGACGAAGTCGACGGCCCTCGACGGCCGGCCATTCGATATTGCCTGCGGCCAGATCGATATTGGCAATGCCACGACGGAAATGACGTCGAAAATGGCAACCGGGGTGCTGCAGGCCAATGGCGAACTGGCGAGCGAGCCAACAATTCCCGCGCATTATATTGGCGATGCCGTCGTTCATATGGCAAGCTTGCCGCTGGAGGCCAATGTGCTGACGATGACGATCATGGCAACCAAAATGCCGCTGGTCGGGCGCGGCTAAAGGATACTCGACAGCGATTTTTTCAGAGAACGTTGTCTTATGAAATTTTTGGAGGAGAAGGCATGGCATCGGTTGAATTCGCCAACGTACGAAAGTCATTCGGGACACACCCGGTCATCAAGGGTGTCGACATCGAGATCGCCGACGGCGAATTCGTAATTCTTGTGGGGCCTTCCGGCTGTGGCAAGTCCACTTTGCTGCGCATGCTGGCGGGGCTTGAGAACATCTCCGCAGGCGAGATCAAGATCGGCGGCAAGGTGGTCAACAATCTCGCGCCGAAAGAGCGCGATATCGCCATGGTTTTCCAGAATTACGCTCTCTATCCGCACATGACGGTCGCCGACAATATGGCGTTTTCGCTGAAGTTGAAGGGCGCTCCGAAGTCCGAAATCGACAAGCGGGTGAAGCCAGCAGCGGAAATCCTCGGGCTTTCTCCCTTGCTGGACCGTTTTCCGCGCCAGCTTTCCGGCGGTCAGCGCCAGCGCGTTGCCATGGGCCGGGCCATCGTGCGCGACCCGCAGGTCTTCCTGTTCGACGAGCCGTTGTCCAATCTCGACGCCAAGCTGCGTGTCGCCATGCGCGCTGAGATCAAGGAGCTGCACCAGCGGCTGAAGACTACAACCGTCTACGTTACGCATGACCAGATCGAAGCCATGACCATGGCCGACAAGATCGTGGTGATGCATGACGGGCTGGTCGAGCAGATCGGCGCGCCGCTCGAGCTTTATGACCAGCCATCCAATCTCTTCGTGGCAAGCTTCATCGGCTCACCGGCGATGAACATGATCAAAGGCAAGCTCGATCCGAATGACGGGCTGAAGTTCACCACCGAAAAAGGTGTCGTTCTGCCGGTTGCCAAGGCGCCGGAAAGCGCCAAGGGCCGTACACTGATCTATGGGCTGCGCCCCGAACACATGACCATTGCGGACGGGGGAATTCCCGCCGAGGTGGTGGTCATAGAGCCGACGGGTTCGGAAACCCAGATGATCATGCGGGTCGGCGGCGATCTCGTCACCGGCGTTTTCCACCAGCGCATCAGTGCAAGGCCCGGCGAGATCGTTGGCCTATCGATCCACGCGGAGGCGACATATCTGTTCGACGCAGAGACGGGCAAGCGGCTCGCCTAGACCCGGCAAACAGTATCTGCACGTCGGGGGCAGATGCTGGATAGAATTTCCCGCAAACAGGCCCGGGATGCGGGAGCATCTTGCCAAGGCCTTTCCAGTTTATCCGGTCGTTAAATGGAGGAGCATCAATGACCATCAACAGAAGACACCTACTCGGCGCATCTGCCGGGCTCGTAGCAGCAGCCGGAATGGGCCGGTTCGGGCTTACGCCTGCCTTCGCGCAGTCGGCGCCCGCCTATAAGCCGGAGGAAGGTGCCACACTTCGCCTCTTGCGCTGGGTTCCGTTCGTACCGGCCGAAGAGGCCGCGTGGCTGGCCAATACGAAGAAGTTCACCGACGCGACGGGCGTTCAGGTGCGCATCGACAAGGAAAGCTGGGAAGACGTTCGTCCGAAGGCTGCCGTTGCGGCCAATGTCGGCTCCGGGCCGGACATGGTCATGAGCTGGTTCGACGATCCGCAGCAATATCCTGACAAGCTGGTCGATGTGACCGAGCTTGGCGACTACCTTGGCGGAGCACATGGCGGCTGGTATCCGGGCCTCGAGGGTTACGCCAAGCGCGACGGCAAGTTCATCGCCCTGCCGCTTTGCGCCATCGGCAACGCGGTTGTCTATCGCGACAGCCACATGAAGGCAGCAGGCTTCAGCGAGTTCCCGAAGGATACGGCCGGTTTCCTCGAGCTTTGCAAGGCCATGCAGGCCAAGGGCACGCCCGCAGGCTTCCCGCACGGCAAGGCGGTGGGCGACGGCAACAATTATGCGCATTGGCTGCTCTGGAGCCATGGCGGCAAGATGGTCGACGAGAGCGGCAAGGTCGTGATCAACAGTCCTGAGACGCTGGCTTCGGTCAAATATGCGCAGGAATTGTACAAGACGTTCATTCCGGGCACGGAGAGCTGGCAGGACGTCAACAACAACCGTGCCTTCCTTGCCGGCCAGGTTTCGCTGACAGCCAATGGTGTTTCGGTCTACTACGCCGCCAAGAAGGATCCTGGCATGGCGGCGATCGCCGAAGACATGCGCTCGACCAATCTGCCGATCGGTCCTGTCGGACAATCGGTCGAACTGCACCAGACGTCGACGATCTCGATCTTCAAGCACACCAAGTATCCTGAGGCCGCCAAGGCCTATCTGCAATTCATGTACCAGGCTGAAAACATGAATGCATGGATCGAGGGTGCCAGCGCCTATTGCTGCCAGCCGCTGAAAGCTTTCGCCAACAATCCGGTCTGGACGTCCAACCCGATCCACGCCGCCTATGCGAAGGCATCCGGAACCCTGCGCCCGAACGGCTATGCCGGCCCGCTTGGGGCAGCTTCGGCTGGAACCATGGCGGACTATGTTCTGGTGGACATGTACGCCACGGCCGTAACGGGCCAGATGAGCGCCGAAGAAGCGATTGCCCAGGCTGAAAAGCGCGCAAATCGTTATTACAGGGTCTAGAAACGAGGTTCGGCCTTCGCTGCCTTCGGGCGGCGAGGGCCGATGATCCAACGCTAATTGGGCAACCGGAGATATCCGATGACAATGACGACAACTGCGAAACAGCCTTCGGCCTTCGGCGACATCGCCCGGAGCAATACGACTGTCGGGCTGTTCTTCATGCTGCCGGCGGCCGTCTTTCTCCTGTGCTTCCTGACTTATCCGCTCGGCCTCGGTGTCTGGCTCGGCTTTACCGATACGACGATCGGCAGGGACGGCATTTTCATCGGCCTTGAGAACTATCAGGCGCTCGCCAGGGATTCCGTCTTCTGGATGGCGGTTTACAATACGATTTTCTACACGCTCATCGCCTCGATCCTGAAATTCGGGCTCGGCCTGTGGCTGGCATTGATCCTCAACGAGCATCTGCCGTTCAAATCCTTCTTCCGCGCAATCATCCTTCTGCCATGGGTTGTCCCGACCGTGCTGTCGGCACTCGCATTCTGGTGGATCTACGATGCGCAGTTTTCAATCATTTCCTGGTCGCTGATGGAGCTTGGCTGGATCGACAGGCCGATCAATTTCCTGGGCGACCCGAACAATGCGCGCGCGTCCGTTATCGCAGCCAATGTCTGGCGCGGCATACCTTTCGTCGCTATTTCGCTGCTCGCCGGACTCCAGACCATCCCGCAATCACTGCATGAGGCAGCTTCGCTCGACGGAGCAACCGGCTGGCAGCGGTTCCGGTTCATCACGCTGCCCATGCTGACGCCGATCATCGCCGTGGTGATGACATTCTCGGTGTTGTTTACATTTACCGATTTCCAGCTGATCTATGTGCTGACCAAGGGCGGCCCGGTCAACGCCACCCACCTGATGGCGACCCTGTCATTCCAGCGCGGCATCCCGGGCGGCCAGCTTGGCGAAGGTGCGGCGATCGCGGTCGCCATGATCCCATTCCTGCTTGCATCGATCCTGTTCTCGTTTTTCGGCCTGCAGCGCCGGAAATGGCAACAAGGCGGACAGGATTGAGGGGAAGGAAACGAACATGAGCATTACCGAACAGACCAATCCGCATGTACTGACCGACGACGCGCAGGGCATGAGTTATCTCAACCGGCTGCCGCGGCGCATCGTCGTTTTGTACCTGCCGCTTGCGGTATTCGTCTTCGTGCTGCTGTTCCCGTTCTACTGGATGGCGATCACCGCGGTGAAGCCAAACTCGCAGCTCACCGACTACAGCAATTTCAGCCCGTTCTGGGTGGTTCAGCCGACGCTCGACCACATCAAGTATCTTCTGTTCGAGACGTCCTATCCGGGCTGGCTATGGAACACACTGGTCGTTGCGGTTTGCGCGACGGCATTGTCCCTTGTGGCATCGGTCCTCGCCGCCTACGCCATCGAACGGGTGCGGTTCTCCGGGTCCCGCCCCGTCGGACTGTTGATCTTCCTCGCCTATCTCGTACCGCCCTCCATCCTTTTCATCCCGCTGGCGGTGATCGTCTTCAAGTTCGGTATCTATGACACCAAACTGGCGCTGATCTTCACCTACCCGACCTTCCTCATTCCCTTCTGCACATGGCTGCTGATGGGCTATTTCCGCTCGATCCCGTTCGAGCTTGAGGAAAGCGCGCTGGTGGACGGCGCATCGCGGTGGCAGATTCTCGTGAAGGTCATATTGCCGCTGGCGGTACCCGGACTGATCTCGGCAGGTATTTTTGCCTTCACTTTGTCCTGGAATGAGTTCATCTATGCGCTCACCTTCATCCAGTCTTCGGAGAACAAGACTGTTCCGGTCGGCGTCCTGACGGAACTGGTGCGAGGCGATGTTTTCGAGTGGGGCTCGTTGATGGCAGGTGCACTTTTCGGTTCACTGCCGGTGGTTATTCTCTACTCTTTCTTTGTCGACTACTACGTTTCTTCCATGACCGGCGCGGTCAAGGAATGATGGATACCCAGGAGTTCCTCTAAAATGACAAACAGCAATTCCCCGAAAAAGCTTCGCTCGCAGGAATGGTTCGACAATCCTGACAATCCGGGGATGACGGCGCTCTATCTGGAGCGCTATCTCAACTATGGCCTGACGCGTGGCGAGCTCCAGTCGGGCAAGCCGATCATCGGCATCGCGCAGACTGGCTCGGACCTGTCGCCCTGCAACCGCCATCACATAGAACTGGCAAAGCGCGTACGCGATGGCATCATCGCGGCCGGTGGCATTCCGTTCGAGTTTCCGGTGCATCCCATCCAGGAAACCGGGAAGCGTCCGGGTGCGGCGCTCGACCGCAATCTCGCCTATCTCGGACTTGTTGAAGTCTTGTTCGGCTATCCGCTGGACGGCGTCGTGCTGACCATTGGTTGCGACAAGACCACGCCCGCCATGCTGATGGGCGCCGCCACGGTCAATATACCGGCGATCGCGCTTTCCGTCGGTCCGATGCTCAATGGCTGGCACCGCGGCGAACGCACCGGCTCCGGCACCATCGTCTGGAAGTCGCGCGAGAAATTGACATCCGGCGAAATAAACTACGACGAGTTCATGGACATCGTCGCTTCGTCGGCTCCTTCGGTTGGCTATTGCAACACGATGGGCACGGCGACCACCATGAATTCGCTGGCCGAGGCCCTTGGCATGGAATTGCCGGGCGGCGCGGCTATCCCGGCCCCTTACCGCGAACGCGGGCAGATTGCCTATGATACCGGCAAGCGAATCGTCGATATGGTTCGCGAGGATCTGAAGCCATCTGATATCATGACGCGCGCCGCTTTCGAGAATGCCATCGTCATCAATTCGGCCATCGGCGGTTCCACCAATGCACCCATCCATCTGAACGCCATCGCCCGCCACCTCGACATTCCTCTGGATAATGATGACTGGCAGGCGATCGGCCATGACGTGCCGCTGCTGGTCAATCTCCAGCCGGCCGGTGAATATCTCGGCGAGGACTACCATCGTGCTGGCGGCGTACCCGCTGTTGTCGCCGAACTCATGAAGGCACGGAAGCTGCCGCATCCGGGCGCATTGACCGTAAATGGCAAGAGCATCGGCACCAACTGCGAAAATGCAGAAAATCTCAACACCGAGGTCATCAAGACCTATGATGCTCCATTGAAGAAAAAGGCCGGTTTCATCAACCTGAAGGGCAACCTCTTCGACAGCGCCATCATGAAAACCAGCGTCATCTCGGAAGAGTTCCGCGAACGATATCTTTCCAATCCGGATGATCCCGAAGCATTCGAGGGAATAGCCGAGGTTTTCGACGGACCGGAAGATTATCATCACAGGATCGACGATCCAAAGCTTGAACTCAACGAGAACAGCATTCTGATCATGCGCGGCACCGGCCCCGTGGGCTATCCGGGAGCGGCGGAAGTCGTCAACATGCAGCCTCCGGCCTACCTCTTGAAGAAGGGTGTCCATGCACTGCCTTGCCTCGGCGACGGTCGTCAATCGGGAACGTCCGGCTCACCCTCCATACTCAACGCCTCGCCGGAAGCGGCCGTCAATGGAGGTCTGGCACTCGTGCGATCTGGCGATCACTTGCGCATCGATCTCAACAAGGGCACGGCCAATATCCTCATTGACGATGAGGAATTGCAAAAGCGCAAGAACGACCTGATCGCGGCAGGCGGATACAAGTATCCCGCAAGCCAGACGCCGTGGCAGGAAATCCAGCGCGGCATGGTCGGTCAGCTCGACGAGGGCATGGTTCTGAAGCCAGCCGTGAAGTATCAGCGCGTCGCCCAGACCAAGGGCCTGCCCCGCGACAACCACTAGGCGGGAGACCTGGAGAAGATGGCTAATTCGATAAGGCGCTATGAGGGGCGGCACGCGGTTATCACCGGTGGCGCCTCCGGTATCGGGTTGAAGACTGCGCAGAGAATCGTGTCGGAGGGTGGCACGGTTTCCCTTTGGGATGTCGATGCCGACAAGATCGAAGCGGCACGGGCGACACTCGGAGCAGCGTCGTCGCATGGCATAGGGCTCGATGTCTCGGATCCGGAGCAGGTTGAAAAGGCAGCGCAGGAGACTGCGGAGAAGTATGGGAAGATCGACGTCCTGGTGTGTTCGGCCGGCATCACCGGCCCGAACGCCAAGGTTGCCGATTATCCGGTCGACCAGTGGAAGCGCGTCTTCGACATCAATATCCACGGGCTCTTCTTCTGCAACCGTTTCGTGGTGCCGGTCATGCAGCAGAACGGCTACGGCCGTATCGTAAATGTCGCGTCGATCGCGGGCAAGGAAGGCAACCCCAATGCATCTGCCTATAGCGCATCGAAGGCGGCGGTCATTGGCCTGACGAAATCTCTCGGCAAGGAGCTCGTGAGCGACGGTATCACCGTTAATGCGATTACGCCTGCCACGGTGGATACGCCCATCCTGCAACAGCTCAAGCCTGAATTCATCGACTATATGCTGTCGAAAATTCCCATGCAGCGCTTCGGCAAGGTCGAAGAGCTGGCATCGTTGATCACCTGGATCGCCAGCGAGGAATGCTCGTTCACCACGGGTGCCGTCTTCGACATTTCCGGTGGCCGCGCCACCTATTAGTCTCTCCAACCAAGAAAAGGTTATCCCATGAAACTCTTGCGCTATGGTCCTGTTGGTCAGGAAAAGCCCGGCCTTGTCGACAAGGATGGCAAGGTGCGCGATCTCTCTGCACATGTCAGCGACATCGCAGGCGCTGCGATTTCTCCCGACGGACTGAAGAAGCTCGCAGCCATCGATCCGCAATCATTGCCGGTCGTCGAGGTCGAGCGATATGGCCCCTGCGTGGCCGGAACGGGCAAGTTCATCTGCATTGGCCTCAATTATTCCGACCATGCCGCTGAAACAGGGGCAACGGTGCCGCCGGAGCCGATCATCTTCATGAAGGCGACGTCCGCGATCGTTGGGCCTAACGACGATGTCGAGATTCCGCGCGGCTCGCTCAAGACGGACTGGGAAGTCGAACTCGGCGTCGTCATCGGCAAACATGCTAAATATGTCAGCGAGGATGAAGCTCTCGACCATGTTGCCGGTTACTGCCTGATCAATGACGTATCGGAGCGGGCGTTCCAGGCAGAACGCCAGGGTCAGTGGACCAAGGGCAAGAGCGCCGATACATTCGGCCCCACGGGCCCCTGGCTGGTCACGAAGGACGAGGTCGCTGACCCGCAGAACCTGAAAATGTGGCTCGAGGTCAACGGTCACCGCTATCAGAACGGCTCGTCCGCAACGATGGTCTACGGCGTCAAATACCTTGTGTCCTACCTGTCCCAGTTCATGAGCCTGCATCCCGGCGATATCATCTCGACAGGGACACCTCCGGGCGTCGGACTTGGTCAGAAGCCCAATGTGTTTCTCAAGGAAGGCGATGTCATCACGCTCGGTATCGAGGGACTTGGCGAGCAAAGACAGCATGTTGTGCAGGGGTAAATTGACGGTAGCAGTTCATGCCGACTATCTCTCCCCTTTGTGGCAGAGAAAATGATTTCAGCATCTTAGCACTCGCTAAGTGCTAGAAATCGCCAGAGAGGGGATTTGCAATCATCTTACTACCCCCTCCTCTCTTGGATTTTCTAAGGATTTAGCAAGTGGGCTAAATCCAAGAAACTCCATTCTCCCCCACCAAGGGGGAGATAACCGGAGCCTTCCTCAATAATCCTTCTCGAAGAACAAACCAGCGCCTGAATCGCCATTGGCTCCAACCGCACCCTTGGCTTTCAGGTTCGGCGTGATATCGAGGTTGATCGTACCTCTTGTAGAACCTGCGGCACCTGCCTCGACCCCAAGATAGACATTGTCGCGGATGTAGCGGCCAGCGCGAACGCCCGCATTACCCTGGCTGTCGGTTACGACGTCCAGATCGTCAAGGCCGGTGTTCTTGCGCAAATTTTCCAGCAATGATGAATTCCCCCCTCCGGCAAGTTCGGCAGCGGCGGCAGCAAGCCGGGCGACCTGAAACGCCGACAATTCGCTGATGGAGCGATTGAAGATCAGCCGCGCCATGACTTCGTCCTGCGGCAGTTCGGGCTGCGACGAGAATGTTATCTGGAGGTCGGATACGCGGCCCCGCACCGTGACATTGACGGTAATGTCGGAGCCTTGCGTACTGGCAACGAAATTTATGTCAGGGTCGAGATCGCCCACCAATGTGACCTGGCCCTCGGTGAACGTTATGCGCTGTCCGAGAATTCCAAGCCGCCCGCGGATGAGATCGAAGGCGCCAACGGGCTGGATATTGGTCGCGGGGCCGGTCAACCGGACAGAACCGCCAATCTCTGCATCCAGACCGCGGCCCCTGACGAAAATCCGGTTGGGTGCGGTAACGTTGATATCGAGCCGTACCACGCTTGGACGGGCGGTCGGCGTGGCAACCTGCGGCTGGTCAGCCTTGGCGCGTTTCAAGGTCTGTGCAACTGCCTTGGATGGGTCCTTATGCTTGACATCGATCACGGCGGACGCCCCGCCAAAGCTCTCCGGTACGGTGATCTCCGCCCGGTCGATGTTAACATTGCCCGATATGACTGGATCGCGGGTCAGCGGACCCTTGACGCTGAGCGCGCCGGTGAGAGTTGCTACCACCAGGTTGCCATCGGCATAGCGGGCCCTGTCCAGCCTTATGTCGATATTGGCCGGGAAGTTTGCGGCCGCATCGGTCGAGATTGTTCCGGTCGCGCTGATCGTTCCGCCGGTGGACAGGCTTGCATTGAAGGTCCTGATCGTGACGGTGGTCCCTTCCATGCTGCCAAGCAGGGTGATGCGTTGCAGGCGCAGATTGGCTTGTGGGTCGACGACCTCCGCTCCATTGGCGGAGAACATGCCGCGGATCTGCGGTTGCGCGAAACTGCCCGAAATGGAAGCGGTCAGATCGATGGTGCCCTTGGCCTGGGTGCCTCGATCCGCAAGAAAACGATTGGCCAGCGAAAGGGGAATAGTGCCGGTAACGTCGATGCCGAGGCCCGACCCGGACGCCGGTACAGTGCCGCTTGCCGAAACCGTGAACCCTTGCGGGCCGTCAGCTTTGGCGGAGGAAAGCGTCAGGGTATTGTTGGCAAAGCGGCCGGCCGCGGTCAGCTGCAGCGGAGCCAGCCCCGCCTCCTGCAACGGCCTGGCGGAAAGTCCGGCGCCCTTCAGGTCGAATTCGGCGTTGGGTCTTTGCAGCGTACCAGTGACCCTGCCCCTGCCGGAAATGACACCTGCAAGATTCTGGTTTTTGACGACGCCATTCAGCGCCGTCAGCGGAAAGCTTTTCAGATCGAAATCGACGCCGAGCTCTCCTTGCGCGAGCGGCACCGAACCCCTTGCCGAGGCATCAAGCCCGCCTGCACCGGTCAGATGCGCGTCGACATTCAGCCGGTCCGTGGTGGACGTGCCTTTGGCATCAAGATTGAGCGCGTCGAGCCCGGCTTTCCTAAGTGCGGCGGCAGTGATGCCCCGCGCCTGCACGTCAAAGTTCACGTCGGGTTGCTGCCGTGTCCCGCCAACTTTCGCCGTGCCGTTGATCTCGCCGCCGAGGCCAAGATCCGGTTTGATCGTATTGGCGATATCGAGCGGCAGCTTCTGGATAGCGACCGCAAGGTCGAGGGTTTCGGCCGCCTCACCGCTTACCGTCACCCGCCCCTGGCCGACGTCGAGGACGATGTTGCCCAGGGAAATGTTGCTGCCGGCAACGTTGATGGCGGCGGGCTGGACCAGCCGTGCAGCGAGGGCACCGCGCGTCAGCTCCGCATTGGCGAGCGACAGGAGAAAACCCTTGTCGTTTGGCTGAAGGGCGCCCTGGAGCGATGTCCGGGCGCCATTGTTCAAGCCGGCGTTCAGCTTGAAATTGGTTGTTCTGCCGTCCTTTGTCGCCTGAGCGTCAAGATTGTTGACGATGATGCCTGAAGCCGAAACATCCGAGGCGGTGACGGAACCGTTCGCCGAAGGAACCTTGAAAATATCCTGTGCGGCCAGTTCTATCGCCGCCTTGCCGACGACGATGTCGTTGGCCTTCAGATTGTCGATCTGGCCCTTGATCTCGACATTCTGCTTCTCGTCCGCATGCGACAGGGCGATGGTAGCGTCGGCCTTGCCCGTCGCCTCGACAAGAAACAGCGCGGCCGCTGTCGAGACATCGCTGGAGGCGAGCGTCAGGTTGCCGTTGTAAAGCCCTTGTTTCGACTGGGTAACATCACCGCGCAGTCGTGTCCCGCCTGCGATGAACGAGATATTGGTCAGCCGGTTTTCATCCCGATGCAGCGCAATTTCGCTCGCAAGATCGGCACGGACGCCGTCCAGGAACGCCAGGCCGGAAACCTTGCCTTCGACGATATCCTTGTAGAGCGTACCGTTGAAGGTCAGATCGCCCTCAGTCAGCTTGCGGCCGGCGAGAGACCCCTCCGGCACGCCGGCATCGAAAGCGAGTGCGATGATATTGTCCTGGCCACGCGCACTGCCCTTGACCTTGAGAGCGCCACTGGCTTTTTCCGACAGGAGCGCGAGATCCGTGAGATCGAGGCCGAAATCGAAGTTTGCCGCACCTGTTGCGAAAGTCCCGTTGGCATTGATCAATGTCTGGGGGTTTTCGATCCGGAAGTTCTTGGCGGTCAATCCCGCTTCACCCCGAGCGATTCCGCCGGTGATGCGCGTTTCACCCGCCAATACTTTGTCAGCCGCATCGATACCAAGTGTCATTCCGGTGGCATGGCCATCCAGCATCAGGTCGAAACCGCCGGTAAGCGCCTCGACCAGGCCATTGGCCTTGAGATCGATCGATCCGGCAAGTTCGCGGCCGGCCAAGGCCGAGAAAGGCGCGATGCTCGACGCTTTGACCAGAATGTCGCCGCGATAGGCAAACTTGTCGATCGTCCCGGCCAAGGCTGCACTCAGCCCGTTGGCAGCAACCAGCGCCTGTTTGAGATTGACGGGCGTTCCGGCCTTCCAGTCGCCGTTGACCTTGAGCTGAATGAGTTCTCCGAGAGCCTCGGCGATATCGGCACGTGTTGCGGTAACACCGGCAACTTCGCCATTCACATCGTAAGTCAGCGAGCGCGCCGTCGGATTGTCGATGTTCTCGGCGAGACCTTTGGCGACGAGATTGATGGACTTCGAGGCGAAGCTGTCCGTGGTGAAGTTGGTCACTTCGACCGTGCTAGACCAGTCATTATTGGTACTGGTGCCGAAACCTACCGCCAGCACAGCCTTGTCGACCGTCGTCTGACCGCCCTTGACCGGCAGGATCACCTTCTTGCCGGTCGGATCGGCGATTGTCGCATCGACCTTCAGACGCTTCAGGAAGCCGTCATTGGTCGTTTCGCCATTGGCGTCGAGTGCCAGTGCGTTGCTCTTGATGTTCAAGCGATCGAGCGCCACGCCGCCGGCATCACGCATGACGCCATTGACGATCAGTGTTGTTTCATTGCCGAAGAAGTCGCGGAAAATCGGAGGAATCAGCGTGGCGATTTCACCGTTGAGATTGGTCTTGAAACCGAGCCCGTCGCTCTGCCGGTCGAGTTTCGTATCGCCGGTAAGCACACGCTTGCCTGCCGCATCGAGCGTCAACTGCAGCAGGAGATCGCTGAGAGGACCCGAGCCCTTCAACGCTAGAGCTACCGGCGGTTTGCCTTCGATGTTGAGGAGGTTGGCGACGATGCCGTTCTGCGGTTCATTGAGTGTCAGATCAAGATCGAGCTGCTGGCTTTCATTGGCGTAGGCCGCCCTGATCTGGAACTCGCCGCCCGGTCCATCGAGGCGTTGCACCTGCAGGCTGGAATTCAGCGAACCGCTTTCGAGCGTCAGGTTGCCGGCCAGCGAGATTTCCGATTGCAGGCCGAAAACGCCGTCGCCGAAAGCGATGCGTCCGATGTTCAACTGCTGCAAAATCACGGCGAGCGGCAGTTCGGGCAGGCTGAAACTCCTGGCTTCCGGCGCGGGCAGGCTCTCGTCCGGCAGAGGCTTGCGCAATATGTCGATGCGATCAGCGGCCAGTGTATTGACGTCCAGACGGCCCCGCAGCAGCGCAAGCCGGCTCCAGACGATCCTGGCATTGGTGACGCGCAGCCAGATGCCCTCGCGGTCGGCAATCGTGATCGAGCCAATGGTGGCTTCGGAGGAGAGCACGCCCTGAATGCCGGAGATAACGATCTGCCGATTCGGCGTCGAGAGCTGGTTCTGCACGAAGCTGAGAAAGTATGACTTCTCGACCTCAGCGCTCGCGGATTCGGGAGCCTGCGCCAAGGCGCCTTGCGAGACGATCGGGCTCATGAGGAGCATGAGGAAAAGTGCTGCGATAATCCGGGTCAAAACGCCTGTCCTATGCCAACGTAGAAAGCAAAACTGGGATCGTCGTTCGTACGGTCGAGCGGCACTGCAAAGTCGAGCCGTATCGGACCGAGACCCGTATTATAGCGCACCCCGGCGCCAACGCCGAGCCGCATCTGATCGGCGAAATCAGGAAAGGACTCCTCGCCGACATAGCCCGCGTCGACAAAGCCGACGACGCCGATCGTGTCGGTCATGCGAATGCGCGCTTCCACCGAGCTTTCGACAAGGGAGCGGCCGCCAATCACATAGGTATCGCCGTCGCGTTCGACATTGACGCCGACATTGCGATAGGCATAGCCACGGATCGAGCCGCCGCCACCGGCGAAGAACAGCTGGTCCGGCGGCAATTCCGAAACCTCTGCGCCGACGATGGAGCCAAGCTTCAGACGGCCGGCCAGGATGAAGCGGTTGTCGGCGTCGAAACTGTAATAGGTACGGCCCTCCGCGGTGAACTTGGTGGCGAAATTGCCGTATTCGAACTCGTAGAAGGGCGAAAGCAGACCTTCGAGGAAATAGCCCTGCGAGGGATCGACCTTGCTTTCGCGGCTGTCATAGGTGAGGCCGCCAAGGAGCCCGGCCGTGAGAAAATCGCGTTCGCCGAAAAAGTCGTCGTCGAAACGCGACTTGGAGACAAACACGCTGAGCTTTCCGGTCAGTTCGTCGCTGAAAATCTGGGTAAAGCCGGCTTCGGCGGTCACAGACGTTTGCGTATAGGCGTCGAGAACCTCGCGCCTGCCGATGAGCGATGAGATGAAATCCGTATCGGGCGTATAGACACCGGGCTTCGTGAAAGTAACGCCAAGCGTGTAATTGTAATCCTGAGGACTATAGGATTGCGCGCCGATGCCGCCGACCTTGGCATCGAATCGCAGCCGTTCCGCTCGCCCGAAAAGATTGCGATGCAGCCAGTAAGCGTCCAGACCGGCGCCATCGAGCGTTGAATAGGAACCGCCAAGACCGAAGCGCCGCAGCTTCTGTTCCTGTACTGCGATGGTGATGGGCAAAAGGCCATCATTCGTGATCGCGTCGGCTTCCTCGATACGCGCCGAACGGAACACTTCCAGCCGCGACAGGCGCTTCTTGGCGCGCTCGATCTCATCGGGGTCGTATTCGACGCCGGGTTGCAGACCGGTGATGAAGGCGACAAACTCCGGGTCCATGCGCTCGGTACCCGAGACCTGAATTGGTCCGAATGCCGCGCGTCGATCAGGATCAACGTCAATCGTTGCGTCGACCCTGTTATTATCATGGTCGGCCACAACATTACGCGAGACGATCCTGGCTTTCGGATGACCTTGTTCGCGCCACGCATCGATGGCAAGCCGCTCTGCCTTGATAATCGACGTCGACCGCGCGATGTCGCCCGGCGCAAAGCCTTCAGCCTCCGGCCGGTCAACCATGTCTTTCCGGTCGAGCGTCGGCGGGGCCATGTTCTCGACGCGGGCCGTAGCAAACAGGAACTGCGGTCCGGGATCGACGGAAATCGTCACCGGAGCGGGGTTTGGCAATTCCGCGTCAGGTGGAATATCGCTGGCTTCGCGCCCGTCCACCTTGATGCTGATCGTACCGCCATAACGGCCATCCGCATAAAGCGCGCCCAGAATCCGGCGATAATCACCTCGCGCCTTGGCGAGCAGCCCGGCGGCCCCCGAAGCAGGCTTGTCCTTGTCGGCGATCAGGCCGGAGGCGCCTTCGACGAGCTCTTTCGTCTCTTTGTTGTCGTCCGCTGATATCTCGACTGTATATTTATGGGGATCGGCGATCACCGCATCCGCATCTGCATCTTTTCTCTCACCCCATAGATGAATGCCGAAAAGATCAAAAGCATGGGCAGGCGACACGAGCGCCGTGCAAGCCAGAAGTGCTGCACCAAACAAACTGGCCTGTGGGCGTCTAAAGTCCATCAACCAGCAAAATCCTCAACTCAAAAACACACAAGTACACGCAGAAAACGGCATTCATAGACTGCGATCGTTAAAATTCGCCTCCCGAGCTTAAGAAAACGATAACATGCTGATCTATGGAGGCCAACCCGCATGGACGCTTTAGAGCCAGGCAAAGCCCACGTTGTGGCAGGACGGCCACAAAAGCAGATTAAAACCTTATCATCAACCTGCTCCCGGTGTCAGTCTGAATTCACGCGCAATTGCACTGCGGAGGCAACCTATCTAGGTTATGACGATGAGGCCTGTCGTCCCGGAGTGAATTTGATGAAACCCGTATTCCTGCAGCTGCAATGCTTTCCCGGCAAGACCTACGAGGTGGCCGCTGCGCTATTCGAACGAGAAATCGTCTCGGAGTTGTATTCGACCAGCGGCGACTACGATCTTTTGATGAAGATCTACATTCCCGAAGAACAAGACGTCGGCAAATTCATCAACGATAATGTGCTCGATATACCGGGCATTGCCCGCTCGCTGACGACAATGACGTTTACCGCCTTTTAGGCGAGACACTACGTCCCGTTTTATGCAGTGGTGATATTCACTATGTAATCAGTGCAAAGATAATGCCCCGGCGGGGTAACAAATCTCCATTCTTTTGCCATGGAAGTGGTTTTTCTAGTAAGATACTTTCCCAGGCAATTTACCATCAGGATTTACGCAGATGCCGCCCTATCGTTCACGCACAACCACACATGGCCGCAACATGGCAGGAGCCCGTGGGCTCTGGCGCGCTACAGGCATGAAGGACGAAGATTTCGGCAAGCCGATTATTGCGGTGGTAAACTCGTTTACACAATTCGTACCCGGTCACGTGCATCTGAAGGATCTGGGCCAGCTCGTTGCCCGTGAAATCGAAAGCGCCGGCGGTGTTGCCAAGGAATTCAACACTATCGCCGTCGATGACGGCATCGCCATGGGCCACGACGGGATGCTCTATTCGCTCCCGAGCCGCGAGATCATCGCCGACAGCGTCGAATACATGGTCAACGCACATTGCGCCGATGCGATGGTCTGCATCTCCAATTGTGACAAGATTACCCCCGGCATGTTGATGGCAGCACTGCGCCTGAACATTCCCGTCGTATTCGTTTCCGGCGGGCCGATGGAGGCTGGCAAGGTCGTTTGGGATGACAAGGAAAAGAAGCTCGACCTTGTGGACGCCATGGTTGCTGCCGCCGACGACCGCATCTCCGATGCCGAGGTAACGGCCATCGAGCGCTCCGCCTGCCCCACCTGCGGGTCCTGCTCCGGCATGTTCACGGCAAATTCCATGAACTGCCTGACCGAAGCACTTGGCCTTTCACTTCCGGGCAACGGCTCCACGCTCGCAACCCACGCCGACCGCCGCCGCCTCTTCGTCGAGGCTGGTCATCTGGTTGTTGATCTTGCACGCCGCTACTACGAACAGGACGATGAGACTGCACTGCCGCGCTCCATCGCTTCGTTCGCGGCTTTCGAGAACGCCATGACGCTGGATATCGCGATGGGCGGCTCAACCAACACCGTGCTGCATCTGCTTGCGGCTGCGCATGAGGGCGAGGTCGACTTCACCATGGCGGATATCGACCGCCTCTCCCGCCGTGTTCCGGTTCTCTGCAAGGTCGCACCGGCAGTCGCCAACGTGCACATGGAAGACGTGCATCATGCCGGCGGTGTCATGGGAATCCTTGGCGAACTCGATCGCGCCGGTCTGCTCGATACTTCGGTCTATTCAGTGCACGCCGCCACTCTCGGCGCGGCGCTCGATCGTTGGGACGTCGTTCGCAGCAAGAACAAGTCCGTGCATGATTTCTTCATGGCTGCACCGGGCGGAGTGCCGACGCAGGTCGCCTTCAGCCAGGAACGCCGCTTTGCCGATGTCGACCTTGACCGCGAAACGGGTGTTATCCGCAATGTGGAACATGCCTATTCCAAGGATGGCGGGCTGGCCGTGCTTTACGGCAATCTTGCCGAGGATGGCTGCATCGTCAAAACAGCAGGCGTGGATGACTCGATCCTGAAGTTTTCGGGCCCCGCGCGCATCTTCGAAAGCCAGGACAGCGCAGTTCTTGGTATTCTGAACGGTGGCGTCAAGCCGGGAGATATCGTGTTGATCCGCTACGAAGGACCGCGCGGCGGTCCTGGCATGCAGGAGATGCTGTACCCGACCAGCTATCTGAAGTCCAAGGGTCTCGGCAAAGCCTGCGCGCTGATCACTGACGGACGCTTCTCAGGCGGCTCGTCAGGCCTGTCCATTGGCCACGTTTCCCCGGAAGCGGCTGAAGGCGGGTTGATCGGGCTGGTTCACGAAGGCGATATCATCGACATCGACATTCCGAACCGCAAAATCCACCTTGCAGTCGATGATGCAGTTATCGCCGATCGCCGCGCGCATATGGAAGCCAAAGGCACTGCCGCCTGGAAGCCCGAGGAAAAGCGCAAGCGCAAGGTAACGACTGCGTTGCGGGCCTATGGCGCGATGGCAACCAGTGCCGCACGCGGTGCCGTCAGGCAAATCCCGGATCATTGGGAGTAATATAGTATAGCACTACCATTGCGCGTGGTCCGACAGGCTCAGCCTTGTCGAACCACGCACATAAGATGCAGCCTCCTAGAAGCTGCACCCGAAGCTATTACTTCGCGGCGTCCGTGACTTTCGTCGTCCAGGCGCCCTCAGGTTTTTTGGTGATGACCGGATCCGAACCGCCGCCAAGCAATGTCTCGACCGTGCGCTCCGCAGCTGCCACGTCGAGCACGCCGTCGGAACCCTCCGTCAGCTTGTTGATTTCGGCAACCATGCGTTTCTGGTGCTTTTCCGTCTGGGCGCCGCTGGCATCATTGTCGAGCACGATCGTCGCGGCCTCATCCGGATTGGCGCGCGCGTATTCCCACCCCTTCATGGAAGCCTTGACGAACTTCGCGAGCTTTTCGACCATTTTCGGATCATCAAGGCTCTTCTGCAAGACATAGAGACCATCCTCCAGCGTTGCCACCTTCTCGTCCTCGTATTTGAACGTCACCAACTGATCCGCGGGAATGCCCGCATCGATCACCTGCCAATATTCGTTGTAGGTCATGGTGGAAATGCAATCGGCCTGCTTCTGGATCAGGGGATCGACGTTGAAGCCCTGTTTCAGAACGGTCACGCCATCGGGCCCGCCATCAGTCTTGAGGCCGAGGTGATTCATCCATGACAGGAATGGATATTCATTGCCGCCGAACCAGACGCCAAGCGTCTTGCCCTTGAAATCTTCCGGTTTCGTGATGCCGGTTTCCTTGCGGCAGGTGAGCATCATGCCCGAACGCTTGAACGGTTGAGCGATATTGACGAGGGGCAGGCCCTTTTCACGTGTCGCGAGCGCCGAGGGCATCCAGTCGACAACGACATCCGCGCCGCCGCCAGCAATTACCTGTGGCGGGGCAACATCGGGCCCGCCCGGCTTGATCTCGACATCGAGTCCGGCTTCCTCATAGAACCCCTTGTCCTTCGCCACGTAATAGCCGGCAAACTGGCCCTGCGTGACCCATTTCAGCTGAAGTACCAGCTTGTCCGCGGCAAGAGCGGAACCTGCCGTCAGTGTCACGGCCAAACCGGCCACGAGTGCAATCATATTCTTCATGTTTCAGTTCTCCTCTGTTCTTTTTCAAGTTCTATAGGACGGATGCCAGAAGGTGACCGCACGCTCGACGAGTGTGATCAGCCCATAGGATAGAGAGCCTGCAAGAGCAGCGACGAATATCTCCGCCCAGACCATATCGACATTCATGCGGCCGACTTCCGCTGAGATGCGAAAGCCCATGCCCACAATCGGCGAGCCAAAGAATTCGGCAACGATCGCACCGATGAGCGCCAGGGTCGAATTGATTTTCAACGCGTTGAAAATGAAGGGCATCGCCGCCGGCAAACGCAGCTTCAACAGGGTCTGGCCATAGGTGGAGCCATAGGTGCGCATGAGATCGCGTTCCATGGCGCCAGATGCGGCAAGCCCGGCAACCGTGTTCACGAGCATCGGGAAGAAGGTCATGATGACGACGACGGCGGCTTTCGACTCCCAATAGGAGCCAAACCACATGACCATGATCGGCGCGATGCCGACGACGGGCAACGCCGCAACGAGATTACCGATCGGCAGAAGACCCTTGCGCAGGAAGGGCACGCGATCGACGACGATCGCTGCGAGGAAGCCCGAACCGCAACCGATGGCGTAGCCTGCAATGGCAGCCTTCAGGAAAGTCTGCTGGAAGTCTGCCCAGAGCGTCGGTACGGAGGCAGCGATACGTGCTGCGATCATGGATGGGGGCGGCAGAAGGATCGAGGGAACGCCAAATCCGCGAACGACAATCTCCCAAAGGATCAGCAACCATGCGCCAAACAAAACGGGAAGCGCAAGATTTACCGTTCGCTGTACGATGGCAGATTGCGGCCGCAGCTCCGCCAGTCTCTGTACGGCCAGCCATGCCAGCAACCATGCAGTGATGACCATGCACCAGTAGCCGATCGCGGGAGGTGACATGGCAAAGGAACCAAGCAAACGGATCAGATAGAAAGCTGCCGCATGAACCAGTATCAGCAGCGCGACCAGCGAACTTGTTGAAGCGGAAGCGAACAGCGCCAGCGCAGAAGCCGCAAACAGCAGAGCGGGAGCTGCAAAAAAGGAAAAGCCCGGCGCGTCCGCGCCTGTTGGCAGCACCAGGGACGCCGCCGCGAGCAGGAACGCACCTATGGCGAGCGGCGAGCGCCTCATGTCCGCACGCCCATTCGCCGATTGACGAACGTTGCAATCACTCCGATCAAGCTGACGAGAATCGCCGCCATCAGGGCTGCGGCGATCAATGCTGCCCAGATCTGCACAGTCTGCCCGTAGTAGGAGCCCGCGAGAAGCCGCGCGCCGATGCCCGCAACGGCGCCGGTGGGCAATTCGCCGACAATGGCGCCGACGAGGCTGATGGCGACAGCGATTTTCATCGAGGTGAACAGGTACGGCATCGATGCCGGCCAACGCAGCTTCCAGAAGACCTGCGCCTTGGAGGCATTATAGGTGCGCATGAGATCAAGGTGCATGATCTCCGGAGAGCGCAGGCCTTTCACCATGCCGACGGCAACGGGGAAGAATGACAAGTATGTCGATATCATCGCCTTGGGCAGCAGGCCCGTTATATTGACGGCATTGAGCACGACGATGATCATGGGCGCGATAGCGAGGATCGGTACGGTCTGGGACGTGATGATCCATGGCATCAGGCTCTTGTCGAGCGTTCGCGAATGGACGATGGCGACGGCCAGAAGAATGCCGAGAAGCGTGCCGAGCCCAAAGCCGAGCAGCGTCGAAGAGAGTGTTACCCAGCCGTGGTAGACAAGGCTCCGCTTGGAGGTTGGGCTGATCTCGAAAACGGTCTTGCGTATTTCCGCCGCCACCTGATGGGGTGCGGGAAGCACCGGGCGCTCCTGGCGCATCGTGTTGGCGATAAGCTGGCTTGTCGAAATCTCCGCATTTGCCCGGGCCGCCTGATCGCGCTCGAAGGGCGCATTGAGGATGACAGCGAAGGCGTACCAGAGCGCGATGATCGCCAACAAAACCGTGCCGACAGGAATGACCCTGTCGTAGAGGACCTTACGCATAAAGCCCCCTCATTATAGATGTGCCTCGTCATAGGAGTGACCGTGGCGGAGACCCTCGCGGACCCGATGGGCGATCTCAAGAAATTTGGGAGACTCGCGAATGTCGAGCGTACGCTCGGAGCCGAGATTGCAGTCGATTACTTCATGGATGCGGCCCGGCCGGGGGCTCATCACCACGATCTTCGTTGACAGGAAAACAGCCTCGGGGATGGAATGGGTAACGAAGACCACGGTCTTCTGCGTCTTTGCCCAGAGTTTCAACAGTTCCTCGTTGAGATGGTCGCGGACAATCTCATCGAGTGCGCCAAACGGCTCATCCATCAAGAGCAGGTGGGGATCAAACGATAGCGCGCGGGCTATGGAGGCGCGCTGCTGCATGCCGCCCGATAATTGCCAGGGAAATTTCTTCTCGAAACCGGTCAGGTTCACCAACTCGAGGTTCCTGGCGATACGGTCCTTGCGCTCTTCCCTGGCAATCCCCATCACTTCGAGCGGCAAGGAAACATTTCCGCCGATCGTGCGCCAGGGATAGAGGGCCGCCGCCTGAAACACGTAGCCATAGGCGCGCTTTTGCCGTGCCTCGGAGGGCGTCATGCCATTGACCGAGATCGAACCCGACGTTGGCTGTTCAAGATCGGCTATTACCCGGAGCAACGTGGTCTTCCCACAACCCGACGGGCCGATAAAGGAAACAAACTCGCCGGCATTGACCACAAGATCGATGTTCGACAAGGCGTTGACCGCGCCGTCATTGGTCTGGAAGACCAGCGACAGGTCTTTGACGTCAATGACGTTTTTGGCCGCTTGTGGCATCGAGTTCGCCTTGGGTCGGAGCGTGACGACTGACATGGGGTCTATACGCCTGCCGGAATGTTCTTCGGATCGCGTTCCACCTTACGCGGAGCCGTCAATTCCTTCCAAGTGGAAAGTGCGCGGTTTGCGGACGGATTGGCTTCGCGCTCAACGAAACGGCCGCTCCCGGTCGACGCCAGCACTTCACCATCCTTAAAGGCGACTTGCCCTCGCGAAAGCGTCATACGCGGCAGGCCGGTTACCTCGAACCCTTCAAAGACGTTGTAATCGATTGCCGACTTCTGCGTCTTCGCCGAAATGACCTTTTTCGCGTTGGGATCCCATATGACGATGTCTGCGTCCGACCCCGGAAGAATAGCGCCTTTCCGAGGATAGATATTGAGAATTTGTGCAATATTGGTCGACGTCACGGCCACGAACTCGTTAGGTGTCAGCCGACCGGTAAGAACGCCTTTTGTCCACAGGACGGGCATGCGGTCTTCAAGCCCGCCGGTTCCGTTCGGAATCCGGGTGAAATCGCCGACACCGAAGCGCTTCTGCTCGGTGGTGAAAGCGCAGTGATCCGTGGCAACGACCTGAAGGCTCCCTGTGGCCAGACCCGCCCACAATCCATTCTGGTTGATCTTGTCGCGGAAGGGCGGCGACATGACGCGCCTCGCTGCATAGTCCCAATCTTCGTTTTTGTACTCGCTCTCGTCCAGAACGAGATGCTGAATCAGTGGCTCGCCATAGACGCGCATGCCCTTGGCCCGGGCGCGGCGAATGGCTTCGTGCGATTGCTCGCAGGACACATGCACGATGTAGAGCGGTACTCCCGCCTGATCGGCGATCATGATAGCGCGATTGGCGGCCTCACCCTCCACCTCCGGCGGGCGCGAGTAGGCGTGCGCCTCAGGTCCATTATTTCCTTCGGCGAGCAGCTTTTGCTGCAGATGCGCGACAACATCGCCATTCTCCGCGTGCACGAGCGGCATTGCGCCAATTTCTCCGCAACGCAGGAAAGAGGCGAACATCTCGTCATCGTCCACCATCAGCGCGCCCTTGTAAGCCATGAAATGCTTGAAGGTATTGATGCCCCGCTCGACCACTTTGGGCATCTCATCGAACACCTGCTTGTTCCAGGCGGTGATAGCCATGTGGAAAGAGTAGTCCGTGCGCGCCTTGCCGGCTTTCTGGAACCAGTCCTGCAAGGCGGCAAGCAGGCCATCCTGACCCGGCAGAACAAAATCCACCACCATGGTCGTGCCGCCAGCCAAGGCTGCGGCGGTGCCGGTATCGAAATCGTCCGTGGAGTGCGTGCCCATGAAGGGCATTTCGAGGTGCGTATGCGGATCGATCCCTCCCGGCATCACATAACAGCCGCTTGCATCGATGATTTCGTCGCCCGAAAGATTTGCTCCGATAGCGGCGATGGTGTCGCCGTCGATCAGGATATCCGCCCTATAGGTGCGGTCGGCGGCGATTATTGTACCGCCCTTGATCACTTTCGTAGCCATTTGTCCGTTCCCCTTATTGGTTTTTTGCCGAACAGGTTGCTGTATTTTGAGTTAGCGGATCAGGGCTGAATCTCCGCCTTCTCCAGGACCGCGTGCATCAGTACATCGGTGCCGGCAGTCGCCCATTCCTTTGAGATTTCTTCATCTTCGTTATGGCTGAGCCCGCCGACGCACGGGCACATGACCATTGCCGTCGGCGCCACGCGGTTGATCCAGCAGGCGTCATGCCCGGCGCCTGACACGATGTTGCGATGACTGTAGCCGAGCCGCTCCGCCGCATTGCGCACCGCGGTTACGCAGCCTTCGTCGAAGGTCACCGGATCGAAATGGCCCGCCTCCTCGATCAGGATTTCAAGGCCAAGTTCCTTGGCAATCCTTGACGCATTTGCCTCGATCTCCGCCTTCATGGCGGTCAGCGTCGAAAGATCGGGCGAGCGGATATCGACCGTGAACACGACCTTACCCGGGATGACATTCCGAGAGTTTGGATAGACATCTACATGGCCGATCGCTCCGACTGCACCAGGCTGATGTGCCATGGCGACAGTGTGGACGAGTTCGGTGATGCGGGCCATGCCAAGGCCCGCATTCCTGCGCATCGGCATCGGTGTCGAGCCCGTATGGCTTTCCTTGCCGGTCAACGTGATCTGCAGCCACCAGAGGCCCTGACCATGGGTAACAACGCCGATATCCTTGCCCTCGGCTTCGAGGATCGGGCCTTGCTCGATATGCAGCTCGAACAGTGCATGCATCTTGCGGGCGCCAACTTTTTCGTCGCCCTTCCAGCCAATTCGATCGAGCTCATCACCGAACTTCTTGCCCTTGGCGTCTTCACGATTGTACGCCCAGTCCTGATCGTGGATACCCGCGAAAACACCGGAGGCCAGCATGGCGGGAGCAAAACGCGTGCCCTCCTCATTGGTCCAGTTGACGACCACGATCGGGTGCCTGGTTTTGATATTGAGATCGTTGAGGGTGCGGATCAGCTCGAGCCCGCCAAGCACGCCAAGCACGCCGTCATATTTTCCGCCCGTTGGCTGGGTATCAAGGTGACTGCCGACATAGACCGGCAGCGCATCGGGATCGGTCCCTGGCCGAGTGAAGAACATGCTGCCCATGGTGTCGACGCCCATGGAAAGGCCTGCCTTCTCGCACCAGGTCTGGAACAGGCGGCGGCCTGTGCCATCTTCATCCGTCAATGTCTGGCGGTTATTGCCGCCGCGCAAACCGGGTCCGATCTTTGCCATCTCCATCAGGCTGTCCCAGAGACGGTCGCCGTTGATTCTGAGATTTCCTGTAAGCGCCATGCCTAGAGCCTCAATCGAGATTTTTCAGAACGTCGGCCAGCGTGTCGAAAAGATGCTCGATCTGCCCCTTGCTGATGATCAGTGGCGGGGACAGCGCGATAATATCGCCGGTGGTACGGATCAGCACGCCCTTTTCATAGGCTTTGAGGAATGCCTGGAAAGCCCGTTTGGTGGGCGCACCTTCGATCGGCTCAAGCTCGATTGCGCCGATCAGCCCGAGATTTCGAATGTCGATGACATGCGGCAGTCCCTTCAATGCATGCAGCGCCTCCTCCCAGTAACCCGATATCTCGGATGCGCGGGTCAAGAGCCCTTCTTCTTCATACGTATCGAGCGTCGCAAGCGCCGCTGCACAGGCAACAGGATGGCCGGAATAGGTGTAGCCGTGGAAAAGCTCGATCATGTTTTCCGCGCCCGTCATGAAAGTCTCGTAGATCTGCTTCGACGCGAAAACCGCACCCATGGGGATAACGCCGCTGGTGATGCCCTTGGCAGTGGTGACGAGATCGGGAACCACGCCGAAATAATCGACGGCAAACGGCGTGCCTAGACGGCCGAAACCGGTGATGACTTCATCGAAAATCAACAGGATGTCATGCTTGGTGCATATCTCGCGCAGGCGCTTCAAATAGCCCTTCGGCGGAATGAGAACACCGGTCGATCCGGCGACCGGCTCGACGATAACCGCCGCAATGTTGGAGGCATCGTGCAGCGCGACCACCTTTTCAAGGTCATCGGCAAATTCGGCGCCATATTCCGGTTCACCGCGCGTGTAAGCATTTCGTGCAAGATCGTGCGTGTGACGGATATGATCGATGCCGCTGAGGGCATTGCCGAAGGTCTTGCGATTGCCGGAAATGCCGCCAACCGAAATTCCGCCGAAACCGACGCCGTGATAGCCGCGCTCACGGCCGATCAGCTTGACCTTGGTGCCATTGCCCTTGGCGCGATGATAGGCGAGCGCGATCTTGAGCGCGGTATCGACCGACTCAGAGCCGGAATTGGTGAAGAACACATGGTCGAGGGGCGATGGCAGCATGGCGGCAAGGCGGGCGGCAAGCTCGAACGCTTTTGGATGGCCCATCTGGAACGCCGGCGCATAATCGAGCTCAGCAACCTGCTTCTGCACGGCCTCGACGATCCTGGGGCGACCATGACCGGCATTGCAGCACCAAAGACCCGCCGTTCCGTCCAGGATTTCGCGGCCGTCATGGGATTTGTAGTGCATGTCCTTGGCGCTTACCAATAGCCGGGGATTTTCCTTGAACTGGCGGTTTGCCGTAAATGGCATCCAGAACGCGTCAAGATTATTGGTCCCGTATGCCGCTTTAGACATTTGTGAAGCCTCCGAAGCGCGGATGTTACCGCTTGTTTTGTGTTCCCGAATGATTGAACTTGCAGCACAATCAAAAACTTGACTACTTGGTCAAAATGCAGGCTAGAAGAGCATAGGAAGACGGTCAAGCGCTTTATAAGTCTTTAGAGCAGTTCCAGGATGCGACGAAAAGGCCCGTCCGGGCAAATGATAGGGAAACGCGGTGCATGGCGAGGGCGGGCAAGGACAAACTGAAGGAAGCGCCGGAAAAAACGACGCGGATACAGGAAATCAATCGCCGTCTTATCCTCGACGCGGCTCTCGACATTTTCTCCACCTATGGCTTTCGCGGCACGACGATCGACCAGATCGCCGAGCGAGCCGGCATGTCCAAGCCGAACCTTCTTTACTATTTTCCGCGCAAGCAGAACATTTATGTGACGCTGCTCGAGGAGACGCTGGCGGAATGGCTTGCACCACTCGCCGAGATCGATGCCGAGGGAGACCCGATCGAACAATTGCGCAAATACATCACGTTGAAGATCAACATGTCCGAGACTCACCCGGAAGCCTCGCGATTGTTCGCCAACGAGGTTTTGCATGGCGCACCGGCCATCAGTGATTTTCTCACCAAGCACCTGAAGCCCCTGGTGGACGAAAAAGCCGCAGTCATTCGCCGCTGGGTGGGCGAGGGCAAGCTCGCACCGGTCGACCCTTATCATCTCATCTTCATGATCTGGGCGACCACCCAGCACTATGCGGATTTCGACGTGCAGGTGCGCGCAATCATGGGCAGTCAGGTCGGCCGCCCCGGTTTCAAAGAACAGACGGCCCAGGCAGTGCTGAGCATAATCCTCAATGGAATCAGGCCACGAGGCTGACGCGGGCGCCGGGGAGCGGACCAGCGACGCAGCCCGCCTTGGCATTTACGGCCAAGCTGGGCTAAACGTTGAGGTACTCCACGTGCAGAACGAATAATTCGAGGCATATATGACCGATCACGGTCAAAAAAACCGACCCGATCCTGACAAACTTCTGGAGCTTGCCGCCCGTGAAACCCGAGGCAAGCTGACTGTCTTCCTGGGCGCAGCTCCCGGCGTCGGCAAGACTTACGCCATGTTGCTGCGAGCGCGTCGCCTCAAGGAGGATGGCGCTGACATCGTTGTCGGTCTCGTCGAAACCCACGGCCGAATCGAGACCGCGGAATTGCTCGATGGCCTGGAGAGCATACCCCGCAAGCAGGTTCGCTATCGCGGCAAGGTGCTGGAAGAATTCGACATTGACGCTTCTATCGCCCGCAAGCCGAAAATCCTTGTGGTGGACGAGCTTGCCCACAGTAATGTGCCCGGCAGCCGCCATCCGAAACGGTACCAGGATATCGAGGAACTGCTCTGGCAGGGCATCGACGTTTGGACGGCAATGAACGTCCAGCACCTCGAAAGCCTTTCGGACGTCGTTACCAGCATTACCGGCGTGACTGTTCGCGAGATCGTGCCGGATGTCGTGCTGAAGCGTGCCGACGACGTCCTGCTCGTCGATTTGTCTCCGGCAGAGTTGATCATGCGCCTGAAGGAAGGAAAGGTCTATCTTCCCGGCAATGCCGAGCGCGCCGCGGCAGGCTTCTTCAAGCCCGCCAATCTGACCGCGCTGCGCGAGCTGGCGCTACGCCGCACGGCAGACCGCGTCGACGATCAGATGATCGACCTGTTGCGGGAAAACTCCATCGAAGGACCATGGGCAACAGGCGAAAGGCTGCTGGTCTGCGTTGGTCCGGACGACCTCTCTGAAAAGGTCGTGCGCACGGCCAGCCGCCTGGCATCAGGCCTCAACGCCCGCTGGCTCGTGGTATCGCTGACCGAGACCGACGACGCGGGCGAGGCGACGGGCAAGCGCCTCGATGAACTCCTCGGTTTGGCCGAACGGCTTGGTGCCGAAACACGCCGCGTGATTGCCGAAGATTTCGTCGAGGAAATCTTTCGTATAGCCCGGCGCGAAAACGTCACCCAGATCGTTGTCGGTCGCCCTAGGTCCGCGCGTTGGGCCAATCCGTTCCGACGCTCCCTGCCGAACGAAATCATCAAACGTTTCACCGATATCGGCGTTCACATCGTGACCGGTGAGGAACGGGGTATCTCCTATGCGGCGCCCTCCATGCGCCAGCGCAGCGGGCCCGAACTTGCCAAGGCGATCGCGGTTCCCATTGCGGCGACGGTCGTGACGACATTGCTCGGTCTCGCCGCAAGCGACATCGTTCATGCGCAAAATCTTTCCATGCTGTTCCTGGTCGCGGTCATCCTCTCCGGGATGATATGCGGCCGGCTTTCAGCGGTGATCGCAGCAGGTCTTTCGTTTGTCTTCTACAATTTCTTCTTTCTCGAACCGCTGCACGACCTGAGTATCGCAAAACCACACCAACTATTCTCGCTGATCATCTTCCTTGCCGTTGCGCTGATGATTGGCGACCTTGCAGGGCGCCTGCGCGATCAGGTCGCCCAGTCCCGGAACCAGGCGAAGAACACGCAGGCGCTCTATGAGTTTTCGCGCAAGCTCTCGGGCACGGCGCGCCTTGACGATGTTCTCATTTCCTCGGCATCCCATCTCCATTCAACCTTTGGCTCCGGGGTCGTCATTCTGATGCCCGATGACAACGACCTGTCGCTACAAGCCGCATGGCCGCCAGACCTGACGCTGGACGGCACCGATATGACGGCTGCACGCTGGGCGTACGAAAAGAACGAGCGCGCCGGTGCCGATACCGCGACATTGCCGCAGATCGGCTGGCAGTTCTTGCCAATTCACACGTCCAACGGGGTATCCGGGGTGCTCGGCCTTTCCATGGATGATCAACCGGGCCTGAGTGAGAACGACGATCGGATGGTGACCGCAATCCTCGATCAGACAGCGATCGCGATCGATCGGGCGCAACTCGTACGGGAAAACGCCAAAACGGCTGCGTTGCAAGAAAGCGAAAAACTCCATACGGCGCTTTTTTCATCGCTGTCGCATGATCTGAAAACACCCTTGGCATCCATCACCGGCGCCGTCACAACTTTGCGTGAGCTGGGGAGCCGCATCAAGGCCCATACACGCGACGACCTTCTGCTCGCAATCGAAGAGGAGGCCGCGCGGCTGACGCGTTTCGTCGCCAATCTTTTCGACATGACCCGCATCGAGGCGGGAACGCTCAAGGCAAAGAAACTTCCCGTGGACGCCGCAGAAGTGATCGCCTCGTCCATAGAGCGAATGAAAAAGCTCAAGCCGGGGATTGTCATTGAAACCAGCATTGCTTCTGACCTGCCGATGGTAAACGGCGATGCTTCATTGCTCGGCCAGACAATGTTCAACCTCCTGGACAATGCCGCCAAATATGCTGGCGACGGGCCGATCGCCGTCTATGCGAAACAGGACGGCGAGGAAGTTGCCATCAGCGTAACCGATCAGGGCAAAGGGATCCCGCCCAAGGACCTGGACAAAATCTTCGACAAGTTCTACCGGCGCGTGAAGAGCGACGGCCGTGCGCCGGGTACCGGGCTGGGGCTTTCGATCTCCCGTGGCTTCATCGAATCGATGGGTGGTACGATCAAGGCGGAGAGCCCCGCGATCCGCAAGCGGGGAACACGGTTCATTGTGCGGCTGCCTGTCGCGGGCCCGGAAAGGGCAGCGGTCGCATGAACCAGCATCGCATCCTCGTCGTGGACGATGAACCGCAGATACAGCGGTTCCTCAACCCCGCCCTGGCGGCATCCGGCTATGAGGTCATCGCGGCATCAACCGGGGCCGAGGCCGAGCGCCTGGCGGCCACGAGCGCACCGGATCTGATCATTCTTGACCTCGGCCTTCCGGACAAGGACGGCAAGGAAGTCATCGAGACCGTGCGCGCCTTTTCCGACGTGCCCATCATCATTCTTTCGGCTCGGGACCGGGAGGCCGAGAAGATCGCATCTCTGGATCTCGGCGCCAATGATTATGTCGAGAAGCCATTCGGTATCGGAGAACTGCTGGCGCGCATACGGACGGCCCTACGCCAGCAGGCCGCGGGCACCAGCGTGCCGTCACGATTTGAGGCCAAAGGGCTCGTTGTCGACATGGTCAAGCGGCTCGTCAGCCGTAATGGCGAGGAAGTGCATCTGACCCGCAAGGAATATCAACTGCTCGTACACCTGGTACTCCACGCTGGTATGGTACTGACGCATCGCCAGCTCCTCGCCTCCGTATGGGGCGCTGCGCACGTGCATGACCTGCAGTATCTGCGCGTGTTTGTCGGCCAGCTGCGGGCCAAGATCGAGGACGACGCCAATAGTCCGCAGTTTATCCGCACGGAAGCCGGAGTCGGCTACCGGTTTATCGCGGAGTGAAACGGGCCGGCTGAAGCTCACCCTTGCGTTGAATTATACGCGCCACCATCGAGCAACAGGTTCTGGCCGACGATGAAACCTGAATACTGGCTGCACAGGAAAGCCGCGGCTGCGCCGAATTCTTCGGCCGTGCCATAGCGGCCGGTCGGGTTTTCCGCATAGGCTTCGGCGCGGGCCTCCTCTATGGTGATGCCCCTTGCCTGCGCTGTGCGCTCCAAGAAGCCTTTGGTCCGGTCCGTGTCATGCGATCCAGGAAGGATATTGTTGATGATGACGCCGTGCTTCGCCACTTGCCGGGCGGTGCCGGCGACGAACCCGGTAAGGCCATTGCGGGCCGCGTTGGAAAGTCCAAGTGAAGCGATCGGCGACTTTACCGAACCGGACGTGATATTCAGTACTCGTCCCCATTTCCGCTCTATCATTCCCGGCAGGATCGCATTCATCAAAAGGATGGGTGTCAGCATGTTGTTGTTGATCGCCTTCAGCCATTCCTCCTCGCCCCAATCGGACCAATTGCCGGCTGGCGGACCACCCGCATTGTTGACGAGGATATCGGGCTCCGGCTCTGCCTTCAGGAGTGCCTTGCGTCCTGCGTCCGTAGTCACGTCCTCGGCAACGATCTGGACCTTGACGCCATATTTGGCGGCAATCTCATCGGCTGTCGTACGCAGCGTCGCTTCGGTTCGCGCATTCAGCGTCAGGTCCACACCGGCTTCCGCCAGTTTTTCCGCAACGCCACGCCCGAGTCCCTTCGAACTCGCGCAGACAATGGCGCGCCTGCCTTTTAAACCAAGATCCATGTTGTCCTCTCCGGTTGTTTGATCCCTTATCGACAATTCGAGCGCGTTTTGACAAGCTCGGCTTCAAAACTATCTGGATTTGGGAAACGCAAGAGATGACCACATTTGGCGCAACTGTTCTCTGGACACGGCCGCAGGGTGCAATCTTCACAGACAATAAATACAGCCGTGCGCATGTCTGGCAATTCGATGGCGGCGCGGAAGTCCCTGCCTCATCTTCCCCGCACATTGTGCGCCTGCCCTATTCCACGGCCGAGAACGTGGATCCGGAGGAGGCTTTTGTCGCATCGATCTCGAGCTGCCACATGCTGTTTTTTCTGAACGGCGCCGCCAGGAAAGGTTTCGTCGTCGACGAATATCGCGATATGGCGGAAGGCGAACTCGCCAAAAATGACAAGGGGAAGCTTTACGTCAGCCGGGTCACGCTCAGGCCGAATGTGACCTATGCAAGCGCCGCGCCAGATGCGGAGACCGAGCAGCACTTGCACCATGACGCGCACGAGCAATGTTTCATTGCCAATTCCGTGGTTACTCATATATCGGTTCAGCCTGTCTGAGCTTCACCAAAGGGGAGACAGCATGACTCAATTGAAGATCGGCGACGCCATCAACACCACCTGCCCATGGTCGGGCGATCCAATACAGGAGGATAGCCTGACGCTCTATAACGGCGCAGTCGTCGGGTTCTGCAACCCGGGCTGTCGCGACAAGTTCGAGAAAGCCGTCAATCACTTCGATGCGGCGCTGCAACGCCGCAGCTACGACAGCGTGTAAAAACTCTTTTCCGCACTTCGAAGCTGGTAGAGTTCTGCTCCGGTATGTGGCGTATGCCGATCAGGGGCCTTCACCCGATCCCGTGACCACGGTTTCGGCCGGTGCCTTCATCCGTCCCTCACGCTTCAACTGCTGTTCGCGGAAGAAGATGAACAGTCCAGAGGCGACGATAAAGCCCGAACCAACCAGCATCGACACGCGCGGCACGTCTCCAAACACCAGCCACCCGAAGAGGATCGCCCAGAAGAGCAGAGTATATTGCAGGGGCGCGACGGTTGCAGCGTCGGCGAGCTTCAATGCGCGGTTGACGAGAACATGCGCGAGCATGGCTACAACGCCAAGCAATGCCAACAGGAAGACGTCGCGCAGGCTGACCGGCGTCCACTCGAAAGTGACGGCAACCAACCCGGCAAGCCCAGCGCCAATGATTTGCCAGAAGACCAGCGTCGTGTCCGGCGTGCCGCGGAGCGAACGGCCAAGCAGCAGCATGAAGGCAAAGAACATGCTGCCCAGTATGGAGATGATCGCCTGTGGCGTCAGCGCCTGCGACGAGGGCTCAAGCGCAATCACCACGCCTATGAAGCCGACGATGATGGCCGTCCAGCGCCTCCAGCCCACGGGCTCCTTCAACACGAAAGGCGAGACCGCCGCCACATAGATGGGTGCGGCAAGCCAATAGGTCATGACATCGGCCAACGGCAGATAGACAACAGCGAAATAGAAGGCAAAGACTTCTGCCGTGGAAAGAACTACGCGCGCAGCCTGCAGCCACGGGCGATCCACCTGAATGATTTTTGCCGGGCCACTAAACCAGAGAAACGGCGCGAGCACGACGAGCGCTGCGACGCTGCGGATGAAAACCACCTGTCCCACGGAATAGGTGGAGACGAGCCATTTCCCCATGACGTCGTTGAGCGAGAACATGAGCATGCCGAGAAGCATGAGCAGCACGCCGCTGCGCGCGGCTGACGAGATGGACGCGCTGGCAAAGCGCGCCGGGGCAGTAATCATCGGATCGTTTCCTGAATCGAAAGGTTTTTCGATTGCTTTGGGCTATTTCTTGCCGCCAATCCAGCCAAAAAGCGCGGCTGTCGAAAAAGTTCAGGAAGCGAAGAGGGTTTGCAACTGCTTGGCGCATGCCCGCAGCGGTTCAGCACTCTGGCTGGCCTTGGCCATGGCCATGGCGCCGGAGTAGCTCGCGACCACCAATGTCGCGAGATCATGTGACCGCGATGCATCGAGATCCGGTCTGTCGGCCCGCAACCGGGACGAGAGTGCCGCCCGCCAGCGGTCGAAGACTGCGTTCACCGCCTCGCGAAAGTCCGCGTCTGCCAGCGATAGCTCCAATGCCAGGTTATTGAGAGGGCAGCCCGACACGGCCCGATTACGTTCAAGCACATCGGCAACGCCATTGAATACCGTGCGAATACCCGCGGCCGCCGACGGAGCGGTGGCGATGGGCTGGATTGCGGTCTCGTCTACCTCCCTGGCCACACGTTCGGCGATGACAGCAAGACCAAGTGCCTTCTTTGTCGCAAAATGATGGTGCAGTGCGCCCCCGGTGGTGGCTGCACCACGAACGACGTCGTGCACGCTTGTTGCGTTATATCCGTTTCGTTGGAAAAGATCGGCGGCAACGTCGAGAATTCGCGCACGCATGCCTTGCGGATTATTGATGCGTTTCGGCCGTTCGGCGGTTTCCTGCTTCATGATGAACCTCCCGGTGAACAATAACGCATTGACAAAACAGGACAACCGGTTTTAGTTTAGTAAACAGGATGACCTGTTTGTTTTTCCGGGAGGAGAATTAACGTGACCGTCTTGGAACCTGCGCCTATATCGATGGGCGACGTCCACAGCCCCATCATTGAGCTCCGCCGCTACACGCTGCATCCTGGGCGGCGAGACGACCTGATTTCGCTGTTCGAAACCCATTTTCTTGAAGGTCAGGAAACATGCGGGATGACGATCGTCGGCCAGTTTCGGGACGCCGATGACCCCGATGCGTTCGTCTGGTTGCGGGGATTCTCCGGCATGGAGGCACGCCGCCAAGCGCTGACAGCATTCTACGACGGCCCGGTCTGGAGAGCTCACCGCAATGCGGCCAACGCCACGATGATCGACTCCGATGATGTTCTTCTGCTGCATCCCGCCCGTGCGGCCAGTGGCTTTACGCTCCCTCGAGACCGCGGCGACCTTGCCTTGGGCAGTTTACCGCATTCCATCATCGAGACCGTGACCTATCGGCTTCAGGCTCCTGCCGAAGCGGGATTCCTGGACTTCCATGAGGAAGTCCTTGCACCGCTTCTGCGCGCCGCCGGAAACCACACGATTGCGACATTCGCTTCCGAGCACAGCCCCAATACATTCACGCGCCTGCCGATACGCGAGGGCGAGAATGTCGTTATCGTCTTCTCGCGATTCGAGTCACTTCACGCACAATCGGCATTCGCCCGAGCGTTGCGTGATAACCCTGCCTGGCGGGCAGAATTGCCGCGGCTGGAGACCTATGTCCTGGCGCATCCGATCGTCGCCCGGCTCTCTCCCACGACAAGATCATTGTTACGCTAGGAACAGGCATCTCCAAAAAACTTGAGATCAGGGGTTTGCATCTGGGTGGAATTCAACTATATGACGACCCGCACCGGCCAATGCTGCCAGCTTTTTGGGGAATAGGTTAACGGTAGACCCACGGACTCTGACTCCGTTAGTCCTGGTTCGAATCCAGGTTCCCCAGCCACTTCGATTTTTCTCACGAAGTCTGTACTCAGCAAGCCTGATAAGACAATCCATTGTCAGGCGCCATTCCGGCGCGGATCCCCGGTCAAGCGGCGCTTATCCTGTTGCCCCGGTTTCCAGGCCGACACACAATCGAAGATCCATCTGCTCTCGACAGTGCCTACTCGGCAGCGATTGCCGCTTTCATAGGCGATTCCCCAATCGTTTCCCGCTCGTCGTTTTTCTTCGCCGGACTGATGCGAAACCATGCTGCGTAAAGAGCGGGAAGAAAGAGGAGGATCATCACGGTACCTACGGCTGTTCCGCCAATCAGCGTGTATGCCATCGATCCCCAGAACACCGAATGGGTAAGTGGAATGAAGGCCAGGACGGCCGCAAGTGCAGTCAAGATGACAGGTCGCGTCCGCTGCACCGTTGCCTCGATGACCGCGTGGTAGTCGTCGAGACCGGCTGCCTGATTCTCCTTGATCTGTTCCGTCAGAATCAAGGTGTTACGCATCAGGATTCCAGCCAGTCCGATCAACCCGAGGATGGCGTTGAAGCCAAAGGGCTGATTGAAAAGAAGAAGCACCGGCACCACGCCGGCGAGGCCCAGCGGCGCCGTCATCATGACCATGGTCATGGTTGAAAGGCTACGGACCTGGAGGATGATAACGAACAACATGGCGGCGATCATCACCGGGAAAATCTTGACGAGGGCAGCGTTGGCCTTGAGCGACTCCTCGATATTTCCACCCATCTCGATGCGATAGCCCGCGGGAAGCGAGGCGATCAGCGGCTGAAGCGCCTTCAGAACCTTTTGGGAGACTTCGGGTGGTTGCGCCTTTTCATTGATGTCCGAACGGATCGTGACAACCGGTGTCCGGTCGCGGCGCTTCATGACGGGCCCTTCCAACCTGATTTCGGAACGGCCGATCTGATCGAGCGGGATTTGCCGGCCATTCCTGCTCATCAGCGAAAAGTCTGCCAGTCTTGAAGGATCAAGCCGGTTCTCACCGGCACTGCGACCGACGACCGGCACATTGCGGATATCTTCGCGTATCTGCGTAATGGGGATACCCGTCAACAACAGTTGCATCTGCTGGGAAGCTTCCACCGGCGAAAGGCCGATACCGTTGAGGCGGTCCTGGTCAGGGGTGAAACGAAGGACCGGCGTTCGATTGCCCCAGTCACGGTTCGCCTGGCGGACGTCCGGCACGCCTTTCATGATATCGAGAGCCTTCCGTGAGATTTCGTATAATTCGCCGGAATCAGGGCCCATGATCCGAAACTCGACAGGAAACGGAGTGTAGGGGCCAAACACAAGCTGCGTGACCCGAACATAGGCTTCTGGGACCAATCCGTCCGAAACGGCAGCTCGAAGGCGCTGTTTCAAGGCTTCGCGCGCGGTGGCATCAGGTGTGAGTACGACAATCTTGGCAAAAGCGGGATCTGGCAATTCCGGCGCCATGGCAAAAAAGAAGCGAGGAGCACCTTGGCCGACATAGCTCGTGACGGTTGTCGCCTCGGGCTGGTGTTGAAGCCAGCTTTCGACCTTCTCGACCGCGACCGTCGTCGTCCCGATGCTCGTGCCTTGGGGCATGCGGACCTCGACCAGAACCTCCGGGCGATCCGACGTCGGGAAGAATTGTTGTTTGACGCCTGCCATCCCGGCCACGGAAACGGCCATAGCGATGCCGACCAAAGCGCATGTCATGAACTTGTGGCGAACTGCAAGTTCGATGAGCGCACGCAGACGGCGGTAGTTGGGAGTATCGTAAATGGCTTGATGGCCACCTTCGACTGCCTTGATCTCAGGCAGCATCCTGACGCCCAGATACGGCGTGAAGATCACCGCGACGACCCAGGAGACAATCAGGGCGAAACCCACGACCCAGAAGATATTCCCCGCATATTCACCCGCGGTGGACCGCGCGAAGCCAACCGGCATCAGGCCGATTATCGTTACGAGAGTTCCCGACAGCATCGGCGCTGCCGTATGGCTCCATGCGTATGCGGCCGCCTTGATGCGGTCCATTCCTTCTTCCATCTTCACGACCATCACCTCGATGGCGATGATGGCGTCATCAACGAGAAGTCCCAGCGCCAGAATCAGCGCGCCCAGTGTGATCCGATCGAAGAACCTGCCGGTTTCCAGCATTATGAGGAAGACGACGGCAAGCGTGAGCGGAACCGCGAGGGCAACCACGATTCCCACCCGCCAACCAAGACTGATGAGACTGACGAGCAATACGACCCCGAGGGCCATGGCGAATTTCATCATGAACTCGCCAACGGCAGCTTCGATGTTCACCGCCTGATCGCTGACCTTCGCGAGCGTCATGCCCAGCGGGAGGTTTCGAGCGATTGCGGCAGACCTTTCCTCGAGTGCCTTGCCGAGTTCGAGACCATTCCAGCCCTGCTGCATGACTGCGCCCAGCATGATGGCCGGATCACCCTCATGGCGGATGAGGTAGGTAGCAGGGTCTTCATAGCCGCGCCGCACTTCTGCCAAATCCGAAAGCTTCAACGTGCGTCCACCAGCGACGATGGGTGTATCGGCGATCGCCTGGACGCCAGCATATGCACCATCGAAGCGCATGAATACCTGAGGCCCCTTTGTGTCGATCGAGCCCGCGGGGGTGACCGTGTTTTGCCTCTGCAAAGCGGCAGCGATGTCCTGTACCGAGATTCCAAGGGTAGTCAGCTTCGCATAGGAGAATTCGACGAAGATCTGTTCAGGACGCTCTCCGAGAATATTGATCTTCTTGATGCCCGGTACGTGCAGAAGATCCTGCCGGATCAGTTCGGCCTGCCGCGCGAGCTCGCGCATAGGCATTCCCTTGGCCTTCAACGCATAAAGAGCGAAGCTCACGTCGGAATACTCGTCGTTGACAAAAGGTCCGAGAACACCTTTCGGCAGGTTGCGAGCCTCGTCTCCAAGCTTTTTGCGGGCCTGGTAGAACTCCTCCTCCACCTCATCAGGCGGCATACTATCCTTCAAAGTGACGGTCAAAAACGCATAGCCCGGCCGTGTGGTCGTCTCGACACGATCGTAATAGGTCAGTTCCTGGAGCCGCTTCTCAAGTGGCTCGGCGACAAGATCCTGCATCTCGCGCGCTGTTGCCCCCGGCCAGACAGCTGTCACTGTCATAGTCTTGATGGTGAAGGAGGGATCCTCTGCGCGTCCGAGTTTGACGAAGGCGTAGATGCCCGCGGCGGCCAGAAGGAGGATGAAGAACAAGGTGACGGCCCGCTCGCGGACGGCCAGAGCTGAAAGGTTGAGATTCACTGGTTCGCCGCTCCGGTTAGTTCCGCCTTGGTCCGGACGCTCGCGCCGTCGACGAGCAGGTGGGCCCCGAGCGCGACGACCGGCTCGCCTGCCTTCAGGCTTGAAACCACTGCGTCCGCCTCGCCGATGCGTTCGATCTTCACCGGCCTGAAGTGGACACGCGATGAATTCTCTTCGAACACCCACACGCCGGTTCGACTGCCGTCATCCAGCACTGCGCCAATCGGGATGAGTGCAAGCAACTGAGTGTTTTTGTTTGGAACACTTATCGTCACTGTCGCGCCAAGCGGAGCCGAAGCCGCCGCCCCCTCCAGAAGCCAGCGTGCCTCGTAAGTGCGCGTCTGAGGGTCTGCAGCGTCTGACATCTGGCGAAGCTGTGCCCGTCCTTCCTCCGCCTCATTTCCGTACACCCTGGCGCGCGCCACTTCGCCGATCTCCAGCCGAAGCGATTCAGGCAGCCAGACGAGTGCTTCCCGGGCCCCGGCCTTGGCAAGTCTGACTACCGTCTGTCCCGCTGCAACCACTTGTCCAGGCTCGCCGAGAGTCTCAACCACTGTTCCATCTGTGTCAGCGACCAAGAGCGAATAAGTGGCCTCATTCTCGGCCACCCGCGCGTCGGCTTCGGCCGCAGCAAGTTGTGCGGCAGCTGTGTCGAGCGCCGTCCTTGCCTGCTCATAACGTTGGGGAGAGGCGGCCAAGCCATTCTTTACGAGGGCGGCGTAGCGCCGCTCGTCGGCCTCGGCTTGCGTGAACACCGCCCGCGCAGCGGTGGCTGCATTGCGTTTCGCCGTGAGCCCAAGGCGCAGGTCAGTCTCATCGATACGCATCAATGGCTCGCCACCTTTGACCTTCTCCCCAGCGTCCACGTAACGCTCGATGATCTTTCCAGGCACACGAAACCCGAGATCGCTCTGTACCTGTGCCGCGATGGTCCCCGTGAAGGTCCGCTCCGCTGCCTCGGAGGCCTTTGCCCTCACAATCTTGACAAGCGGCGGGGTCATGCGGGGATCCGCGGCTTCCGCGGTCTTTCCGAATGGCTCGGCAACAAACGCGACTATCGCAACGCCGGCTGCCGCCAGAAAGGCAATGAATGAGAAAAGAAACTTGCGAGACATCTTCAATTACCTTCTTGACGGGCGCAGCGTTCAAATTAGATTGCGATCTAACTCTAAATGATATATAGATGTCAAATGAAATCTAAAAGGAGATTACAATGCGTGTGAGCCGTGCCCAAGCGGAAGCAAATCGCGAGGCGGTGATAAATGTCGCAAGCCAGCTCTTCCGGGAGCATGGTTTCGACGGCATCGGGCTGAAGGATTTGATGAAAGGTGCCGGCCTAACGAAGGGCGGATTCTACAAGCAGTTCGAATCGAAAGACGATCTGGCGGCGCAGGCATCAAAGCGGGCGATGGAGAGTGCAACCCGCAGATGGTCGACAGCAGCTGAGAATAGTGCTGATCCGCTTGAAGCGGTCGTCGCGTTCTACCTGTCAGAGGGCCACCGGCAGGAAAGGAGCGACGGGTGCCCGCTGGTGGCACTTGGATCCGACGCCGCACGTCAAAGCGAAGAGGTACGGGCCCCGTTTCAAGAGGGAATCGAGGCTCATCTGCAGATCCTCGACGAACTGATGGCAGAGCCAGAGGGCGTGGAGCCTCGTCATAAGGCGATGGCCATATTGTCGCTCATGGTGGGCGCAGTGACTATCTCTCGTGTTCTGTCAGACGGCGCTATGTCGCAGGATGTTCTCGAAGCGGCTGCCGATGAGGTCCGGCGTATCGCGCGTTCCCCCGATGTACAGTGACATTCCATTGCCTTGTCTAGATAGCCCGCCGTGGCTTTCGTTGTCATCTGACGCCAAAAGCGTTACACGGGCACGAGTAATCCTCAAGCCGAATTCGCGGTCCCGGCGGTTCCGGTTGCCCGAAGAAGATGGTGCCCATGACAAGTCTGAAGTTTGGAACGAGCGGGCTTCGCGGCCTTGTAACAGATCTGCCTGATTCAGTTTGCCACGCCTATACGGTGGCGTTTCTCAAACATATGCAAAGCGCTCACCGGATTTCTGCCGGTGGTCCTTTGCTCGTCGGATACGATCTGCGATCGAGCAGTCCCCGGATGGCAGCTGCATGCATAGCTGCGGCACGAAAATTCGGCATGGATGTCGAGAACTGCGGCCCGGTTGCCACACCGGCGCTGGCATACCGCGCAATGAGCGCCAAGGTTGCGGCAATCATGGTCACGGGCAGCCATATTCCGGCAGATCGCAACGGTCTCAAGTTTTACCGCCCGGACGGCGAAATCGACAAGAGCGACGAGGCTGGCATCCTTTCGACCCTCGACCTTGAAGCAGCAGCGCCCCCGCTTTCGAGCGAGCCCCTAGCGATTTCGCCCGATGCGCTGGAAAACTACACCAGCCGGTGTCTCTCGCTTTTGAAGTCCGGGAGCCTGTCCGGTCGGCGAATCGGCGTTTATCAACACAGCTCGGTTGCGCGCGACTTGATCGTGGCCGTGCTGCAGGAACTGGGTGCCGACGCCGTTGCCCTCGCCCGTTCAGAGGTCTTTGTGCCGGTGGATACCGAAGCTCTACGTGCGGAAGACATGCAATTCGCGGATGCGGCTGTCAAAAAATACAAGCTGGACGCCCTCGTCTCGACGGATGGAGATGCAGACCGGCCTCTTATAGCCGATGAACAGGGTGTGTTCCTGCGCGGGGACAGCGTCGGGCTTCTGACCGCTTGTTTTCTGCAAGCGGACGCGGTCGTCACCCCCGTTACATCCAACACGGCGATCGAGCTCAGCGGTCTGTTTGCAAAGGTCTACCGCACCCGCGTCGGTTCGCCATACGTCATCGAGGGCATGGAGCAGGCGCGCCAGGATGGGTACGATCGCATTGTTGGCTTCGAGGCCAATGGCGGTGTTCTGTTAGGTTCTCCCGTTTCAACAAATGCAGGACTGGTGGATGCCTTGCCGACCCGCGACGCCATGCTTCCCATTCTGGCTGTTCTCGGAATGGCTGCCGAGCAAGGTGTCCCGCTGTCCGAACTCCTCCAGACCATGCCCGAGCGCTTTACGCGCAGTGGTCGAATCGAGCATGTCGACGCCAACCGAAGCGGACCTTTTCTACGAAGCCTGCTCGACGAAAGCCTCAGAGAACGCTTCTTTGCGGATCTCGGCGCGATCAGGGAGAACGATGCCATTGACGGTGTCCGGATTGTGCTTTCGTCCGGCGAGGTGATCCACTATCGCGCATCGGGCAATGCGCCGGAGTTGCGCTGCTACGCAGAAGCGGCAGCGGGAGAACGGGCCGACGAACTTTTGCAGTGGGGCTTGAGCCGCGCCGAAAAGGCCCTCAACGAAGCTTGAATTTCAGAATATCTTCATCGAATGCTGCCTGAAGAAGATCGCGGCAGAGCGCATGAACTGCCAGATGTGCCAGAGCCCCTTGTCAGCGGCTCGCCCGCCCTCGTGCACTATCCGAACTGACGGCACATAGGCGATGCGCGCGATCTCACCAGTACGCAGGGAGATGTCGAAATCTTCGAAATAGAGCAGGTAACGCGAATCAAAGCCCTGAAGCTTTTCAAAAACTTCGCCACGAAACAACATGAAGCACCCGCTGACAATGGGGGGATCCCATGCAATCGCGTTTGCGGGCTGGTCGCGCATCTCATACCTGTCGAGCCGCTTCCTGAACGATGATTTGAGCCAAGCCGGCGCAAATCCGCGCAGAAAAAGGTCAAACAGCGTCGGGTATCTCTTGCACAAATATTGCTTGCTGCCGTCGGGGTTGAATGCCTGTGGCGTAAGCAGGGCGCAATCGTCATTGTCCCGCATGAAAGCGAGTGCCTGCTCCAGCGCATCCGCCTCCATTTCCACGTCCGGATTGAGCACGAGGTGATACTTGCCGACATTCCCGAGAACAAGATTGTTCGCCCTGGCGAACCCGACATTGCCCTGTCCCGAAATAATCTCGCAGGGAAATTCACCTAATACTTCCTGCAACCAGGTATGGTCTGCATTGCCTGGCGAATTATCGACGATGGTGAGCTTTACAAGCTGCGGCGGCAGGGAGTCGAGCGCCTGCCTCAGACTTTTCAGTGTTCTTATCACTGTTAGCCTGTCGGGTTTGAAGACGACGACGCAAGCCGTGAGTTCCATATTGACGGGTTCAGGCATTGCCGGCCTTTTTTCCCATCTTGCCGATGAATCCGTGGAAGACACCCATCGTCATCATTTTTGCGTGCTGGAGCCGGGGAACAGTCATCAGACTGTAGAATGCAAATTTCAGCAGGAGACGGGATCCGTCTATCACCTTCCAGTTCAAACGCAACCACGGCTGGCGGTAGAGCCAGATGGCATTTCTGAAATGGTAATAATGCCGAATCGGACTGTGCACGGGGATCTGCCTGCCACGGAATAACACCGGTTCATCGCCCAGGTCGTGCCGCATGAGCGCGGCGCAAACGCCAAAGGAGCTATAGCCTTTCTGCTGCGCCCTCAGCCCCCATTCGATATCCACATAGTCGATGAACAATTCCTCGCGCATTCCGCCCACGTCATCGAGCGCTGACATCGGTATGAGACAGCCCGAAGCGATGAGATAATCGACGTCCACGACGGCATCCGCCCTCGTGCAGGCTTGGCGCTCCAGACGTAAACCCCGCGTCCGGATGAATGGCGGCGGATTATTCTGCCTTACGTCTGAATAGCGCGGTCCGACACATGCCAGCTTCACACCATTGGTGATTTTCGTTCTTGCAGCCGATAGCAATTTAGCCACCATGTCCGGCGCAGGTAGACTATCCTGATCGAGAAGGAGAATGAAGGTCGCGCCGCGCGCCCGAGCCTCTGCTATGCCGCGATTTTGTGCCTTGGCGATACCGAAATTATCACCGAGTCTCACGAGATCGACCTGAATATCCTGTTCGACCAGCCACGCTGCAATGTCGGCCGTCGAGCCATTATCGATGATGAACACCTGCTCCACTTGTGGAATAATCGCATCGAGAAGCAGTCTCAGGGCGGCGAAGCCGGGATTATACGTAACGATGATAGCGCTGACCGCCGATCGGGTTTCAAGCTGCATTTCAGGATCCATGGCCGCCATCAAATGCAATCGCGCGTACAAATGAGCGAATTCTTCCCGGAACAGACGCGACTGAACCCTGGGCGTAGTTGACTTGATCAACCATTGCCGCCAAATGTCTGCCATAAAGATGAGGGAACCGCATTTCGCGCTTGTGCTGAAATCAGCTTCGTTTGTCCAGTAGATTATTTTCTGGGATATTTTGTATGTTTGGCAAGGATGAGATTGAATGAAGGGGATTATACTTGCAGGTGGAAGCGGTACGCGCCTCTATCCATTGACTATCGCCGTATCGAAGCAAATGCTTCCCATTTACGACAAGCCGATGATCTATTACCCGCTGAGCGTCCTGATGCTGGCGGGGATACGCGAAATTCTGGTCATCTCGACGCCCCACGATTTGCCGCTCTTCCAGAAATTGCTTGGAGACGGCAGCGAATTCGGCGTGAAGTTTTCCTATGCCGAGCAACCAAGTCCGAATGGCCTCGCCGAAGCTTTCATCATCGGGCGCAAGTTCATCGGTGACGACAGTGTTGCCATGATTCTTGGCGACAATATCTATTTCGGCGATCGTCTCTCCGACCTCTGCCAGGCGGCAGCATCCGGCAAGAAAGGCGGCACCGTATTCGCCTACCATGTGGAGGATCCGCAACGATATGGTGTGGTCGAGTTCGACAAATCGACTGGCCGCGCAATATCGATCGAGGAGAAACCTGCCAAGCCAAAGTCCAGCTGGGCTGTTACCGGCCTTTACTTCTACGACAATGAAGTCGTCGATATAGCCCGGTCCATCAAACCCTCGCACCGCGGCGAACTCGAGATTACCAGCGTCAACAACATCTATCTCGAGCGCGGCGATCTGCTGGTTCAGCGATTGGGACGCGGCTATGCATGGCTCGATACGGGGACGCATGACAGTCTGCACGAGGCTTCGTCATTCGTGCGGACGATCGAGCACCGGCAAGGGATAAAGATCGCCTGTCCCGAAGAAATCGGCCTCGAATGGGGCTGGCTGAATGCACAACAGGTGCTTGCGCGGGCGGAGAAGATGGGCAGGACCGATTATGCCGATTACCTGCGCCGGCGCGCCGCTGAGGTAGCAAACGATGAGTAACGTCATTTCACTCGCTCTGGATGGCGTCGTTGAGATCCGGCCACGCAAGTTCGGCGACGACAGGGGCTTTTTCTCGGAGACGTACAATGCAAAGGCTCTGGCCGACGCAGGTATCAATCTCCAATTCGTCCAGGACAACCACTCTCTTTCGGCTGCCAAGGGGGTTTTGCGCGGCCTGCACTACCAATTGCCGCCACGCGCCCAGGACAAGCTCGTTCGGGTGGTGAGCGGTTCCATACTCGACGTCGTCGTCGATATACGGAGGGCTTCGCCTACGTTCAGGAAATGGATCGCACTTGAGGTGTCGGCTGCGAAATGGAACCAGATTCTCGTTCCAAAAGGTTTCGCGCACGGTTTTCTGACCTTGGAGGAAAACACCGAAGTGATCTACAAGGTTACCGACTATTATTCACCCGAGCACGACCGCAGCATCCGGTTCGACGATCCGTCCATAGGTATCGAATGGCCTTTCGCATCCCCTGCTGTTCAGCTTTCTGACAAGGACCGGAACGCGCCTTCGCTGGACGATGCCGATCTATTTCCCTGAGGAGCCACCCTGTTGATGAAAATACTCGTTACCGGCGGAGCAGGCTTTATTGGATCCGCGGTTTGCCGCCATCTTGCCGGCAACCCGAAGAACCACGTCGTCAATGTCGACAAACTTACCTATGCAGGTAATCTTGCTTCACTGCGCCAGTTGGAGAACCATCCGAATTATAGTTTCTTCGAAACGGATATCTGCGACGAAACCACTATCCTCGGCATCCTGCGCAGTGAAAAGGTCGATGCAATAATGCATCTGGCGGCGGAAAGTCATGTCGACCGGTCAATCGACGGTCCGGCTGCCTTCATCGAAACCAACATTATCGGCACGTTTCGGATGCTCAACGCTGCCTTGACCTATTGGCGGGAAATGCCGGAGCCGAACAAATCGAACTTTCGCTTTCACCACATTTCGACAGACGAGGTTTTTGGCGACCTGCCCTTCGACAGTGGCATCTTCACCGAGGATACTCCCTACGCGCCATCCTCGCCCTATTCAGCATCGAAAGCTGCTTCCGACCATCTGGTCAGGGCATGGCACGAGACTTATGGTCTGCCTGTCGTTCTTTCGAACTGTTCCAACAATTATGGTCCTTTTCATTTTCCGGAAAAGCTGATCCCGCTGGTCATCCTCAATGCGCTGGATCAGAAACCGCTTCCCGTTTACGGTGCCGGTGCAAACGTGCGTGACTGGCTGTATGTAGAAGATCATGCCAGGGCATTGGAACTGGTGGTCACCAAGGGCAAACCCGGCGAAAGCTACAATATCGGCGGGCGGGCAGAGCGTACCAATCTCAGTGTCGTCGAGACGATCTGCGATATACTGGACAACAAGCGGCCCAGAAGCGGCGGCAAACGTTACCGCGACCTCATCACCTTTGTCACCGACCGGCCGGGCCACGACCGCCGTTATGCCATCGACGCCTCCAAGATAGAACGCGAGCTCGGCTGGAAGCCGGCAGAGACGTTCGAGACTGGACTTGAGCGAACCATCCAGTGGTATCTCGACAATGAATGGTGGTGGCAGCCGATCCGGGGCGAACGTTACGCCGGTGAGCGACTTGGGGCAGCGACCAAGGGAGCATCATGAGGATTGCGGTTACCGGCCGGGAGGGACAGGTTGTGCGCAGCCTCGTCGAACGCGCGGCACGGCATCCGTCGGTTCACGTCGTCGCTCTCGGGCGCCCGCAGCTGGATCTGACCCGGCCCGGAACGATTGCCGAGACCATTCGGGCCGCCAAGCCTGATCTCGTCGTTTCTGCAGCCGCCTATACCGCGGTGGACCGGGCAGAGGACGAGCCGGACCTTGCATTCGCCATCAACGTAACAGGCGCAGGGGCGATAGCAGAGGCTGCCGCGACGATTGGCGTGCCAGTGCTTCATTTGTCCACCGACTATGTTTTTTCTGGAGAGGGGGAACAGCCCTATACCGAAAAAGACCGTACAGGACCGCGCAGCGTCTATGGTCAGTCCAAACTTGACGGGGAGTTGGCCGTAGCGGCTGCGAACGCACGGCATCTCGTCTTGCGTACCGCCTGGGTCTACAGCCCGTTTGGCGGGAACTTCGTCAAGACGATGCTCGGATTGGCCGAAAGCCGCGACGTTGTTTCCGTGGTGTCGGACCAATGGGGAAATCCAACGTCTGCGTTCGATATTGCGGACGGCATTTTGCAAGTCGCCGAAAGATTGCGAATGGACGCGACGTTCGATGCGTATGGCACCTATCATCTGGCCGGTACGGGAGATACCAGCTGGAGTTCTTTCGCGCGGGAAATCTTTGCGCAAAGCCGCCGGAACGGTGGGCCTTACGCGCAGGTCAGGGACATCCTGACAGCGGAATATCCGACGAGGGCAACGCGCCCACTAAACTCCAGACTGGCCACCGAGAAGTTCTTCGACGTGTTCGGCTGGCGGGCGCCCCATTGGCAACCATCACTCGTACCGGTGATCGGTATGTTAACCGGCAGACACTAGGCGATAACGCTCAACGCGAGCCGCTACGTCGCAGCGGGGACAGTTCGACGGTAATCGGCTGTCGCATGGTTTTATCGGGAACCAAAGAGGATTGCTGCGGTTGGGTTGCCTCACCAAGAGGAGACTCCAATATGTTTATGCGCGTGAACAAACTACAGATCGATCTCCCGGCACCTAAAAAGATGGATCCCAACGCCGGTGCTGCATTGCAGGAACTGCTGGGAGGCAAGTATGGCGAGATGTCGACGCTGAACAACTACATGTTCCAGAGCTTCAACTTCCGCAGCAAGGAGAAACTGCGTCCATTCTACAGTCTCGTGGCTTCGATCACGGCCGAGGAACTGGGTCATGTGGAACTCGTCAGCAATGGCGTGACAATGCTCAACAACGGGCCCGACAGCGATGCGGATGAAGAAGACGGCGGTGATATCTCGGATGCTCCGTTCGAAGACATGACCGACATCAGGCTGGCCGCAGCATTCCTGTCGAACGGTGGCGGCGCCACTCCATCGAACAGCGGAGGGATCCCCTGGAACAACGACTTCGTAACAACGACCGGCAACGTCGTCATGGATCTTTTGCACAATTTCCACCTGGAGTGCGGTGCCCGCCTACATAAACTTCGCGTTTATGAAACGCTTTCGGATCCGACGGGAAGAGAAGTTTGCGGGTACCTACTTGTTCGGGGATCGGTTCACGCCCACGCATATGCATTGGCCCTCAAGAAAATTACCGGCGTCGACATAGAGAAGATGCTGCCGACACCGAATATCCCCTTGGCCAAAATCCCGGAATGTCAAAAATATCTCGATGAGGGATCGCACCGCCGGTTATATACGTTCAGCCCCGAGGATTACACCGAGATGGCCGGCATATGGGGCAATGGAGAAATGGCCCTTCCCACCGATCCACCTGGCGAACTCGAAGTCGTGGACGGCATGCCCGAGGGTGGAAAAATTCACCAGTTGACTGGAGTACCCTCCGCTTTCACGCCCGATTACGCCCCCGAAGAGATGTTCGAGATAGGTGTGAAACTCTATAAGGCGAGCAGGTGAGTTTCCGTAACCGCGGCGCCGTCGAAGTGGCGCGCTGTTTCTGATTTAGGCACGGAGAAGAAATGGTGGAGCCAAGCGGGATCGAACCGCTGACCTCTTGCATGCCATGCAAGCGCTCTCCCAGCTGAGCTATGGCCCCATCTCAGTGGCTTTGATGCCGCACCGGTTGCACCGGCCAAGTGTTCAGGCGAGATCTGGAAGCTCGCCTGCTTTCGAGAAGATGGCGGTACTTATCGCCCGCCGTCCCGAAGATCAAGTCCTGTTCGCCGGATATTTTTGGTGAACAGGAATAAACAAAATCAATTCTCGTCGTCGTCACCGATACCGCCGCCAAGGATATCGGTGACGTCGTCATCTTCATCTTCCTCGTCAGTGGCGAGGAAGGTGTCGTCATCGTCGGCGTCTTCGACCTCCACATCGTCGTCGCCGATATCCGGAACATCATCGCCTTCGGCGTCAGCCTCTTCGAGCGCCACGAATTCCGGCTTCTCCAGAGCAACATCGAGCTCTTCCGTCTCGACCTCTTCTTCTTCCTCGCGCGCTGACGCTGCAGTCGAATCAAAGTAGCTGAGCGGATATGTCTTTCCCGTATAGGGCGAAACGATCGGATCCCGATTGAGATCGTAGAATTTCTGCCCGGTCTCCGGGTCAATTCGCTTGGTGCCAAGTTTTGGATTTGCCACGTTTTGCCTCGTCTTCTGGCTGCGCTTGCATTCGACTACATTGGGGCCTGTCATGACCCAACGCTTATGTCAGCGCTCATCAAAATGGATTTGCGGTCCCATAAACGCAATTCGGCGCATTTGTCAAAGCGAAAAAATGCTTGTGCCAGTCATTGAATTTGCAAGATGACCATGAGGTGAAGCTGTGTTAGGAGGGTGCCCGCATCCCGATGACCTCCTTTTACCGCGATTGACCCTGTTCATGTCTCACTCCGCACTGCCAAAGCCCGCCACTTCCCGCCGCTCAAAGGCTCTCTCCGGCGATGTCCGTATTCCCGGCGACAAATCGATCTCGCACCGTTCTTTCATGTTTGGCGGGCTCGCTTCCGGCGAAACACGCATCACGGGACTGCTTGAGGGTGAGGATGTGATCAATACCGGACGCGCCATGCAGGCCATGGGTGCGAAAATCGCCAAGGAAGGCGACATCTGGATCATCCAGGGAACTGGTAATGGTTGCCTGTTGCAACCTGAGTCCCCGCTTGATTTCGGCAATGCGGGCACAGGCGCACGCCTGACCATGGGTCTGGTCGGCACATATGCCATGGAGACCAGGTTCGTCGGCGACGCTTCACTTTCTAAACGGCCGATGGGGCGGGTGCTTGATCCCTTGCGCCAAATGGGCGTTCAGGTATCCGCGGCTGAGGGTGACCGAATGCCATTGACCCTCCGCGGCCCGAAGGTCGCCGCTCCGATCACGTACCGGGTACCTATGGCGTCGGCCCAGGTCAAATCTGCCGTACTGCTCGCGGGTCTCAACACGCCAGGCATCACGACCGTGATCGAGCCGGTTATGACGCGCGACCACACAGAAAAGATGCTGGCAGGTTTTGGCGCTAATCTATCCGTCGAGACCGACAGGGAAGGCGTGCGGCATATCCGCATCGAAGGCCAGGGCAAGCTGACCGGCCAGACAATCGACGTGCCGGGCGATCCCTCCTCCACTGCCTTTCCGTTGGTTGCGGCCATCATCGTACCGGGCTCCGACATCACAATCCGGAACGTGCTGATGAACCCCACCCGCACCGGACTTATCCTGACTTTGCAGGAAATGGGAGCCAACATAGAGATCGTCGATGAGCGCCTCGCCGGTGGTGAGGATGTTGCCGACCTGCGCGTTCAGGCCTCTGAGCTCAAGGGTGTGAACGTGCCCGCAGATCGTGCGCCCTCGATGATCGACGAATATCCGGTTCTGGCGGTCGCAGCCTGCTTTGCCACCGGCGAAACGGTGATGAATGGACTTGAGGAATTACGGGTGAAGGAGTCCGACCGGCTTGCGGCGGTTGCCGCCGGCCTGAAGGCCAACGGTGTCGACTGTACCGAAGGGCATGACAGGTTGAGCGTACGCGGGCGGCCGGATGGCAAGGGAATCGGAGGCGGCAGGGTTGAAACCCATCTCGATCACCGGATCGCCATGAGCTTTCTTGTGCTCGGCCTCGCCGCGGACAAGGCCGTTACCATTGACGATGCGGCCATGATCGCCACCAGCTTCCCGGAGTTCATGGGCATGATGACCGGAATGGGCGCAGAAATTGCCGAATTCGATAGTCCAGTAGCATAACGGCACGGGAAGTCAGCGATGACCGAGCTCATGTCGCGTCTTACCGTCTATCTCCTCTATGTCATGTCTAGCGTTCCCTTCGTGGTCTGGGCGGCGAGAAGTGCCTGTGCCGGGACTGTTGCCAGCGAGGCTGAAAAGCCTTGGCCGGGGGTCAGCAGATCGATTTTTTGCGTCGTTCTTCCTTTGCTTCTCATCTTCCTCTATGCGTGGAATGCAAGCATCGGCGAGCGGGCGCCGTTGCAATTTCTTCTCCTGCCGCCCGCAATTGGATCGATGGCCGGTTACGGCATAGGTTTTGTCATAGGCAAGAGGACCAAACATTAATGTTCCGTCTGCTGGCGTCATTTGCTGTCGTTGCCATTCCCTATGCCATTGAACGCTTTGGCTTACGCGTTCGCTTTGGTCTGTTTGCCCTGCTGTTCTGGCTGTTCATTTGCCAATTCGTACTGATCCTTGCTGTTGACACGCTGCTGCAGGATTTTGCTGCGTCTTTGCCAGAATGGCTGGAGCAAGCAATAACGACAGTGGGCAGTTACGTTATAATCACCTTCGGCATCACACCGCTCATCACGCTGGTTCTGGCGGCCGCCTATCTTATCTTCGCTCTCGGCCAGTGGGCCTTCGGCAGGGATGAAAAAGACCGGCCGACGCCTCAAACGCACTTTACCATTGCCATCGACGGTCCGGCGGCATCGGGCAAAGGCACGCTCGCGCGGCGAATCGCTGAGGCATATGGATTTCATCATCTCGATACGGGCCTGACCTACCGGGCTGTAGCCAAGGCCCTCATGGACCAGAACATGCCACTCGACGATGAATTTCTGGCGGAAAAAGCTGCGAGGACAATCGACCTGACGAAACTCGATCGTTCGGTGCTGTCCGCCCACGACGTAGGCGAGGCAGCATCAAAGGTGGCGGTAATGCCGGCTGTGCGCCGCGCGCTGGTTGCCATGCAGCACAGCTTCGCCGAGCGCCCGCCAGGCGCCGTATTGGATGGACGCGACATCGGTACGGTGGTTTGTCCCGACGCGCCGGTGAAACTCTACATCACCGCATCGCCGGAAGCGCGCGCGCAGCGCCGCTATGCAGAGATCAAATCGGGAGGCGGCAGTGCCAAATATGACGAGATTCTGGAGGATCTTACCCGGCGCGACGCCCGTGATATGGGGCGCACCGATTCGCCATTGAAGCCTGCGGCCGACGCGCACTTGCTAGATACGACGGAAATGGATATAGAGACCGCGTTTCTTAGCGCCAAAACCCTGATCGATCAGGCCCTCGCAAAGAACAAGCATTAGACTAGCCGCAAAATACGTTTGCAGTCAGCCCTCGCACCGGATTGCTCCCTAAAGGGGGCGGGTTGGCACGCAGACGATCCGTAACACGAACCACCGGTGCTGTGTCCGATGAATTTTCCGGACACCCAGGAGTATGTATGTCTGAAGCCAATCCAACGCGTGAAGATTTCGAAGCTCTTCTCGCCGAGTCCTTTGCCACCAATGACCTTGCTGAAGGTTACGTAGTAAAAGGCCGTATCGTCGCCATCGAAAAAGACATGGCGATCATCGACGCCGGCCTCAAGGTCGAAGGTCGTGTTCCGCTGAAGGAATTCGGCGCGAAAGCCAAGGACGGGTCGCTCAAGCCGGGCGATATCGTTGAAGTTTATGTCGAGCGCATCGAAAATGCCCTCGGCGAAGCAGTTCTGTCGCGCGAAAAAGCACGTCGCGAAGAAAGCTGGGTCCGTCTCGAAGAGAAGTTCAACCGCGGCGAACGCGTCGATGGTGTGATCTTCAATCAGGTCAAGGGTGGTTTCACTGTCGACCTCGACGGCGCCGTAGCCTTCCTGCCGCGCTCGCAGGTCGACATCCGTCCGATCCGCGACGTTACCCCGTTGATGCACAATCCGCAGCCCTTTGAAATCCTCAAGATGGACAAGCGTCGCGGCAACATCGTTGTCTCGCGCCGTACCGTTCTTGAAGAGAGCCGTGCGGAACAGCGCTCCGAAATCGTCCAGAACCTCGAAGAGGGTCAGGTCGTTGAAGGCGTTGTCAAGAACATCACCGATTACGGTGCGTTCGTTGATCTCGGCGGCATCGATGGTCTTCTGCATGTGACCGACATGGCTTGGCGCCGCGTCAACCATCCTTCGGAAATCCTGTCCATTGGCCAGACTGTCAAGGTCCAGATCATTCGTATCAACCAGGAAACCCATCGTATTTCTCTCGGCATGAAGCAGCTCGAGAGCGATCCTTGGGATGGTATCGGTGCGAAATACCCAATCGGCAAAAAGATCACCGGTACCGTTACGAACATCACCGACTACGGTGCATTCGTCGAGATCGAGCCGGGCATCGAAGGCCTTATTCACGTTTCCGAAATGTCCTGGACAAAGAAGAACGTGCATCCGGGCAAGCTGCTCTCGACCACGCAGGAAGTTGAAGTCGTTGTGCTCGAAGTCGATCCGGTCAAGCGCCGCATCTCGCTGGGCCTCAAGCAGACCCTCGACAATCCATGGACAACCTTTGCGGACAAGTTCCCAGTGGGGACGATCGTCGAAGGCGAAGTCAAGAACAAGACCGAGTTCGGCCTGTTCATTGGTCTCGATGGCGATGTGGATGGCATGGTTCACCTCTCCGACCTCGACTGGAACCGTCCCGGCGAGCAGGTCATCGAAGAGTACAACAAGGGTGACGTCGTCAAGGCGCAGGTTCTTGACGTCGACGTCGAGAAAGAGCGTATCTCCCTCGGCATCAAGCAGTTGACGGGCGACAAGGTCGGCGAAGCCGCAACTTCGGGTGAACTGCGCAAGAACGCCGTTGTTACCGTTGAAGTTACGGGCATTACCGATGGCGGTCTAGAAGTGCGCCTGGTCGATCACGACCTGGACAGCTTCATTCGCCGCGCTGACTTGTCCCGCGACCGCGACGAACAGCGTCCGGAACGCTTTACGGTTGGTCAGAAGGTTGACGCCCGCGTCATCGCCTTCGACAAGAAGACCCGCAAGCTGCAGGTCTCGATCAAGGCGCTGGAAATCGCCGAAGAGAAGGAAGCTGTTGCCCAGTACGGTTCAACCGACAGCGGTGCATCACTCGGGGACATCCTGGGTGCCGCTCTGAAGAGCCGCGAAAAGAACTAAGCTATTCTTTTCAGTTCAGCGACATAGAAACCCGCCGGTGCAAACCGGCGGGTTTTTTCATGTAAACGGCTCCGATGGCCGGAAAAAGGATTGGGAGGTCCAAAACGCTCCGCTTATCGCCGTCGAAGCGCTTGCTACTTTTCACCAGATTAGCGCGTGCTAGTTGGAGTGGATTAAATAATTTCTTGACGCATGACATGCACACTGTAAATTTTTCAACCATTAAGAGCGGGTGTATATCAATCGGGTGATGTATTGCGCGAGCGCAGTTTTCAGCAATGATTGCGATAATCCCTGCAAATTTCTTAGCCGGACAACAGATTCCGGTTGGGTGCAGGGTGGCCATAAAGGAATGCAGCTGTGAAACAGCCGATCAAGACCATGGAAGACTTCTCCACCTTTGTCGGGTTGTCGAGACCAACCGTGTCGAAATATTTCAACGACCCCAATTCGGTCCGCAAGAAGACCAGAGAAATCATTGAAGCTGCCGTCAAACAATCGGGTTTCCGGCCAAACATATTCGCGGTCAATCTCAACCGCCGTCGAACCAACATCCTTGGCCTAATCGTTCCCAACTCAACCGATCCGTTTTACATGGCGCTGACGCGGCGTATCGAGGGTATCGCGGAACAGTCGGGCTATCTTGCTTTCGTTTTGAGTTCCGACGGTAAGCCAGAGCTTGAGGAACGCGCCATCGAAACGTTCAAGTCCATGAACGTCGCCGGTGCTATCATTGGACCTCTCGGTGTGCAGTCGCATCATGAGAAACTTGCCAGGCTGGGCGAGTCGATACCCCTGATCTATATCGACTCGCCGCTCGACGCGACGTCGCCATTTGTCGGTACCAACAACCGGCAAAGCTTCAAACTGATAGTCGACTATCTGACCCGGTCTGGCGATCAGCCATGCTACTTCGGCATGACATTGGTAAACAGCAATGCACTCGAACGCCGCGAGGGCTACGTCGAGGCCATGCAGAACCTCAACCTCGAACCCCGCTTCGTCGTGCATGAAGCCAATGCCAACTGGGAATTTGAGAAATTTGCCTTCGATGCAACCGCACAGATACTGCGAGACGGTGGTTTTCCAACCAAGACGGTACTCTGCGCCAATGACCGGATAGCCTATGGCGTTCTCGCCGCGGCCTTTCAGGCGGGATTGAAAGTGGGGCGGGGGGAAGGCTACGATCTGCGGGTCGCTGGCCATGACGATCAACCATTGTCGCGGTACATGTGCCCGCCATTGACGACGGTTGCACAGAACTACAACGAAATTGGACGATTGGCGATCAAGCTCCTCTTTGACAAGCTGGGTGAAAGCGATGGAACGAAGTCTGAACTGCCGGCAGACCAGCGCATCCTCCTTAACGGGGAGATCATGTTGCGCAGGTCAGCCTGATCGCAACACATCGGATGACTAAAAGATCAGACTCTCACGGCCTGTTCTATGCGGTCTTCTGCGCCGAAAACTTCCAGATATCGCCTGATCTGGCGAGGATCGCCCGTCGCCTTCTTTGGATTGTCCGAAAGCTTCACCGCTGGCCGCCCATTGGCCCGGCTGACCTTGCACACGAGTGAAATCGCACTGAGCTGATCATTGAACCGCGGGGCGCAGTCCTCGAAATCATTGGTCAGATTGGTTCCCCAACCGAAACTCATGCGCACCCTTCCGTCAAAGTGACGATAGGTTGCCTCGATCGTGTCGACATCCAGTCCATCAGAAAATACGAGCAACTTCTCGCGTGGATCCTTGCCCTTGGAGCGCCACCAGGCGAGAATCTTCTCTCCGCCCTCGATCGGAGGGGCGCTGTCCGGACGAAAACCCGTCCAATCCGCTACCCAATCCGGCGCATCGCGCAAGAATGCCGTGGTTCCGAATGCATCGGGCAAGACGATCAGCAAGTTACCGCCATAGTAACGATTCCAGTCCTGAAGGACCTTGTAAGGCGATTGCCGCAATTCTGTCTCGGTAGTGCTTAGTGCAGCAAGAACCATCGGCAATTCATGCGCATTCGTGCCAAGCGCTTCCAGATCATTGTCCATCGCCATAAGCACATTGCTCGTGCCTGTGAAAGCTTCGCCAATGCCTTCCTTCAGCGCCTCCACACACCATCGCTGCCAGAGAAACGAGTGACGGCGGCGTGTGCCAAAATCGGAAATCCTGATCTCGGGCAATGCACGAAGCCGCTCTACCTTCGACCACATCTTGGCCTTGGCCCGGGCATAAAGAACGTCGAGCTCGAAACGCCCCATCCGTTTCATGGCCGCGCGGGACCGCAACTCGTTGATAATGGTCAGCGCCGGAATTTCCCACATGGTCGTGTACATCCATGGCCCGTGGAAGTTCAGCTCATACTGGCCGTTCTGCTTCGTCAGCTCGTATTCAGGCAATTGGAAATTCGACAGCCACTCAAGGAAATCCGGCTCGAAAATCTGGCGTTTTCCATAGAAGGTATTACCGCCGAGCCAAATCATTTCCTTCTTGGAAAAGCGAATGGTGCGCGCGTGATCGAGTTGTTCGCGCAGTTCCTCTTCGTCGATTTCCTCGGCCAGGCGCACACGCGTGGTCCGATTGATCAGCGTGAATGTCGCATCGACCTTAGAGTAAACGCCCCAAATCATCTGCAGCATCAAAAGCTTGTAGAAATCCGTGTCGAGCAGGCTGCGGACAATCGGATCGAGCTTGAACGTGTGGTTGAACACCCGCCTTGCAATATCGGTCTTGGTCGCCATTGACTGCCTTCTTCGCGAAATCCCCGCCCGCCATGTTGCACGGCAGGGCCGAGCCTTCAAGAGAGCACCGCAAATCCCCCCGCACCAGGCGGCAGCGATAGATGGCGGTGCCGGCCAAATATCTGTAACGTAACGGAATTGTCATCGCAGGTTAAACAAAAGGCCATTATTCTCAGTTACAAACAACCGTTCGCACCAGATGGTGCGTTGATATATGATTGGTGGTGCTGGCTCTGCCTTGTGCGGAACCGGCATTTCGGAGTGGTATATGCGTCTCGGAAAACAGCTTGTTACTGCTTTGCTCATCCTGGCTGTTGCCGGAGCTGGCTGGCTGTATTTCTTTCCACGCTCCAAAGCGGGAATTGACCGCACCCCGACAGCGGCGACCGAACCTGCCGTGGGACAGCGGCGCGGTGGGCAGGCCTTGCCGCTCGTTGTTGTGCGCGCGGCTTCCGAGGCCAAGATAAACGACAAATTGTCGGCCATTGGTACGGGAAAGGCCAAGAGCTCTGTTGCAGTCACGCCTTTCACAGCGGGGCGACTCACCGACATCCTGGTTACTTCAGGCACCAAGGTAAAAGCCGGAGATGTGATTGCGCGGCTCGATTCCGAAGCTGAGATCATTCTCGTCGACAAGGCACGCGTTGCACTTAGTGACGCTCAGACGAAACTCAAGCGGGCAGAAAGCCTGCGTTCAAGCAACACGGTCTCCGCAGTCCAGCTTTCGGAAGCAGCGTTGGCGGTAGACAATGCCGCCCTCAATGTTCGCGAGGCGGAACTCGCTCTCGATCGCCGCGCCATCAAAGCTCCTATTGGCGGAATTGTCGGCATACTGCCGATCAATGCCGGCAATTACGTAACCATCTCGACGACAATCGCAACAATTGACGACCGTTCTGACCTCCTTGTCGACTTCTGGGTGCCCGAGCGGTTCGCGCCATCGATTACCGTCGATTTGCCGGTGACTGCGACCTCCATCGCCCGCCCGGGCGAAACGTTCAAGGGAACGATAAGCGCAATCGACAATCGTGTTGATCCGACCAGCCGTACGCTCCACGTTCAGGCGAAGATCATGAATCCGAATGATGCCTTGCGTGAGGGAATGGCTTTCCAGATGTCGGTCGCCTTTCCTGGCGACACATACCCGACCGTCGATCCGCTTGCGGTACAATGGGGCACGGATGGCGCCTATGTCTGGAGGATCGCAGACAACAAAGCCACACGCGTTCCGGTTCGAATCGTCCAGCGCAACACGGCTTCCGTGCTGGTCGACGCCGACATAAAGCCGGGCGACCAGATCGTTGCCGAGGGAGTGCAGTCAGTTCGTCAGGACGGCACCGTCCAGATAAAGGGTCAGCCGTCGCCGCAGGCAAATACCGAAGCTGGGCCGACGGCCTCGGTAGGCGAGCGGGGCTGAGGTAACCTGTGACCACGTCGAACGGACAGAACGATTCCACTTTTACCGCGCTCTTCATTCGCCGCCCGATCATGGCCCTGGTGCTCAATGCACTGATTGTGGTGGCCGGTCTCGCCGCGTGGTACGGGGTCGATGTCCGCGAATTGCCCGACGTGGACCGGCCCGTCGTGACTGTTTCGACTGTGTTCGAATCGGCTGCCGCCGAGACTGTCGACCGTGAGCTTACATCGGCCATCGAGGGGGCGGTTTCGCGCGTATCGGGCGTCAAGTCCATCTCATCGAGTTCCTCCTTCGGCAATAGCCGCGTGACCGTCGAATTCAACGACGGCGTGGATCTCAATGTTGCCGCCGCCGACATGCGAGACGCCATCAGCCGCATCACCAACACCTTGCCAGACGAAGCCGATCCGCCGCAGATCGTCAAGGCAGATGCCAATTCGGATGCGGTCATGCGTCTTGCCGTAACCTCGGACACGATGGCGGTCGAAGACATGACCGTGCTCGTGGAGGACCAGATCGAGGATGTTCTGGCTTCTGTACCGGGCGTCGCGGACGTTCAGGTCAATGGCAGTCGCAGCAAGATTTTCCGTATCGATATCGATCAGGGCAAGGTTGCCAGCCTTGGCATGAATGTTGCGGATATTCGCAACGCGTTGACCACAATGGCTTTCGATACTCCAGCCGGACAGCTCAACAGCAATGATCAGAGCATCGTCGTGCGCGCGACGGCGCCTGTGACGACGCCGGAAGAGTTCGAAAACATCATCATCAAGGGCCAGACGAGAATTCGCGACGTGGCCACCGTAACCATGGGTCCCGATATCGGTACCTCGACATTGCGCGCCAACGGCAAGACAGGCATTGGACTTGGTATCATCCGCCAGGCGCAATCCAACACGCTCGACATTTCGAAGGGGGTTCGCGCGGCTGTTGCCCAGTTGCAGCAAACCCTGCCGGAGGGCGTCGACATTCGTGTGACCAGCGACGATGCCGACTTCGTCAACGGTGCAGTGCATGAGGTGGAGATCGCCCTCGGCGTTTCCGTGTTCATCATAATCCTGATCATCTATCTGTTCCTCTGGGACATTCGCGCCACGCTCATTCCCGCCGTGAGCATGCCTGTCGCGCTGATAGGCACGATTTCCGCTATCTATCTCGCCGGATTTTCGATCAACATCCTGACTCTGCTCGCCCTTGTTCTGGCCACTGGCCTCGTCGTAGACGATGCAATCGTTGTGCTCGAAAATATTGTTCGCCGGCGCAACCAGGGCATGGGCCCGCGCGCAGCGTCAGTTCTGGGCACGCAGGAAGTGTTCTTTGCGGTGGTTGCCACGACGGTGACGCTCGCAGCGGTGTTCGTCCCGCTGTCCTTCCTGCCCGGCCAAACCGGAGGGCTCTTTCGCGAGTTTGGTTTCGTTCTGGCGATCTGCGTTCTGTTGTCGGCTGTCGTGGCGCTGACGCTTTGCCCGATGCTGGCGTCTCGCTTACTCAGCGCCAGTGAGGCAAAACACCAGGATGTCACCCACGCACCAGGACGGGTTGCTCGTATCGGCGGGTGGTTCGGGGGACTCTATAAACGGATGTTGCGCGCCTGCCTTTCTGCACCGTGGATTGTCGTACTGATCTCGATCCTGTTTGCCGGTATCGCATTCGGTGCATTTTCAATGATCAAACAGGAACTGACGCCCACGGAAGACCGCGCCTCGGCTTTCCTGCGCATCACTGCACCACAGGGCGTAAGCCTCGAATATCTCAATGATGAGATGCGCCAGATAGAGGCCTTGATCCAGCCACTGCGCGATTCAGGGGAAATCCAGAACACATTTTCCATCGCGGGCCAGAACGGCAATACCAACCGCGGCTTCATGGTTCTCAGCCTTGCTGGCTGGAAAGACAGGTCACGGAGCCAGCAGGAGATCATCACTGACGTCTCCAAGCGCGTGCGCAGTATCCCGGGCATTCAGGTATTTGCGGCGCAACCGAATTCTCTTGGTATCCGCGGTGCCGGCAACGGTCTGCAGTTTGCGGTTGTGGGTACAAGCTACGCGGAACTCGGTACGACTGCCGCCAAGATCGTAACCGAGCTTGAAAAGGACAGTCGCTTTGACCGCCCACGCTTGACCAACGAGCCAACGCAGCCGCAACTGGCCGTGTCAATCGACCGCGAGCGAGCATCCGACCTCGGTATCGACATCACCGGCCTCGCCGAAGCCCTGCAATCGGTACTCGATGGATATAAGATCGGCTCCGTCTATATCGAAGATCGCAGTTTCGACGTGAAACTGGTGTCGACCACCAATCCCATAAATGATCCCACCGACCTTGAGAACGTCTTTCTGCGGACAGGGGACGGCCGCTTCGTTCCCATGTCGACCATCGCCAAGCTTACCGAAGTTGCTGTGCCACCGGCGCTGACGCGCGAGCAGCAGATGCGTTCCGTCGCCATCACCTCCGGTCTCAGCCCGGACTTCGCGCTGGGAGACGCGTTCAAGGACGTGCAGGAGATCGCAGCACCGCTATTGCCCGCCGGATATCGAATCATACCCCTGGCCGAGGCTGCGACGCTGGGTGAAAACTCATCCAGCATGATCACGACGTTCAGCTTTGCCATCCTGATCATTCTTCTGGTTCTCGCGGCCCAATTTGAAAGCTTCATCAGTGCGGTTACCGTAATGGCGACGGTGCCACTCGGTCTTGCCTGTGCAATTTTCGCCATGTTGATGACCGGGACCAGCATGAATGTGTATAGCCAAATCGGGCTGGTACTACTGGTTGGCATCATGGCGAAGAACGGCATTCTTATCGTAGAATTCGCCAATCATTTACGTGACCAAGGCAGGACAGTACGCGAGGCGATCGAGGAGGCCTCGAACATTCGCCTTCGTCCTGTGGTGATGACCATGCTCTGCGCGATTCTTGGCGGTGTACCGCTGGTACTTGCGAGTGGCGCCGGCGCAGAGGCGCGCATCGCACTCGGCTGGGTCATCGTCGGCGGACTCGGCATGGCAACCGCTTCGACGCTTTTCCTGACGCCAGTTGCCTACCTGTTGCTTGCAGGCTTTTCCAAGCCCAAAGCCGAGGAGGAAGCGCGGCTCAACCGTGAACTTCTGGAAGTCGCCTCACAACCACCGCTGGCAGCGGAATAGCACGATTTCGATAATTTATGAGGCACTCAGTTGCGTTAGATTGTGCTTATCGGGCTGATTTCCGATTTTCTTTGACTATCGTATTATTGACGTTGTTTTCTCGGACCTATAGCAAAAACCCTGCGGTTTCCTTGGGAGGAACCCCAAACTTTTTTTACAGTCCGCGCCATCGTACGAGCAATCGTGCGAGCCGTTTGGCTGCCTACTGCATGCGCACAATTTTTTAGAAACGCATTTTTTATTCATACTCAGGAGGAATCATGGCTTCGTTTCGGATGCTGTTGGGAGCCTTGGCATGTTGTTTCATGCTGGCCGCCTGCAATGACTCAAACAAAACGGCAGGTGCGGACGACGGGTCCGGAACTTTTGTCTCGTGCGCAGGCACCCTTGTGGATGGCAAATGCGTCATCACGCCGGAAGTCGTTATCGACAAGTGCGAGCAGGGCAGCTTGATCGATGGGAAGTGTGTTGTCACGCCCGTCGCCACCACCGTATGCCAGTCGGGCACCCTCGTTGATGGCAAATGCATCATCACGCCGGATGTGGCTCTGGTATGCCAAACCGGCACCCTTGACGGCGGCAAGTGCGTTGTCAAACCGAGCGTGATTACCGGCGCGTGCGAGGGCGGCACTCCCGAAGGCGGCGAGTGCATCATCAAACCCGTTGTGGTTGCCCGTTGCGATACAGGGACGCTCGAAGGTGACAAATGCGTGATCAAGCCCGATGTACTTGCCCGATGCGAGACAGGTACCCTTGAGGACGGCAAATGCGTCGTCAAACCGAAGGTGGTGACTAGCGCGTGTGAGAAGGGCATTCGTGTTGGCAACGAGTGCGTCGTCACCCCAGTTGTGGTTACGCGGTGTGAATCGGGCACGCTCGTCGGTGACGAGTGCGTCGAAGTCAAGGCGCCTCCCGTTGCCGATCCCGTCAATCTTGATGGTGGCATTAAAACGCTCAGCTGGAATGGCAGCAGCGCTGCGATAGAGACTGCCGATTCAGCGTCGACGCTGCGCACCTACAAGCTGACCAGCACTCAAGACCAGCGGAAAGAAGGCAAAGGTAAACAACTCCAAATTACAGAACAGCCAGACGCTCCGACAATCCGCACCGGCAGCCAGATGTTCGATGGGCTGTTTGCCATGGCGATGCAGGAAGCCAGGGAACTGACCGTGACCTCCGTCAAGGATCGCGCGTACAATAACGGCAATGCCATACCTTGTGGCGGTAGCATTGGCTGCTACCAGACAGGAGACGAGTGGACCTATGTCTGGACGCGCGATACAGCCTATGCCGTTGATCTTGGTCTTGCGCAGATCAATCCGCAGGTTGCCAAGAACAGCCTGCTGTTCAAATTGTCCAAGCGGCGCAGTGCAACGCAGATACTCGGTGCCGAAACAACGGAAATCGTTCAGGACACCGGCAGTGGTGGCAGCTGGCCGATCAGTACCGATCGCGTGGTTTGGGCGCGTGCTGCTTTCGAACTTCTCAAATATCTCGACGGTGAGGATCGCACGCGATTCCTGAACGATGCCTATACCGCCATTCGCAACACGATCGAAAACGATCGCCTTGCCGCCTATGACAATCGTGATGGGCTCTATCGCGGCGAAACGTCATTCCTCGATTGGCGCGAACAGACCTATCCCGACTGGGTGAAGGATACTGTGGTCCACATTGCGATGTCGAAAACGCTGTCTACCAACATCAATCACTGGAAGATTCTCGATGTCGCAGCGAAAATGGCCGTAGAGCTTAAGCAGACCTCGGACGCCGCCAAGTATGGCGGCTGGGCCGATGTTCTTAAACAGCACATAAAGAGCGACCTCTGGCTGAAGGAAGCGGGTCTGTTCAGCATGATGAAGACTACAGAGCTTGATCAGGCTCCAGTGCGCCGCTACGAATTGATTGGTGAGGCTCTGGCGATTCAGGACGGCATTGCTGATGAAGCCGAAGCAACGAGCATTCTGAACAACTATCCCCATACAGCGGCTGGCGCACCGGTCGTCTGGCCCCAGATGCGCGATGTGAAGGTCTACCACAATCGGGCCATCTGGCCGTTCGTTTCCAGTTACCTGATCAAAGCGGCGGCCAAGGGGCGCAATTCAGACGTAGTCGACCGCAACTTCGAAACTCTCATCAATGGTGCAGCATTGAACCTGTCGAATATGGAGAATTTCGAATTCACCAAGCTCGCGGTGACAGCAGATAAGCCTGAGGATCGCCCGGCTGTCAATTCCGATAAGCAATTGTGGTCGGTGGGCGGTTACATCGGTTCCGTCCTCGACGTCGTATTCGGGCGCGAGGCCGACATGACAGGTATCCGGTTCCAGCCGTCGATCACTAAAAAAATGCATAGGAGTGTCTTCAAAGGTGCCCGGCAGATCCAGTTGAACAATCTCGATTATCGAGGCAGAAAAATTACAGTCAAAGTGAATTTGCCCGATGCAAGTTTAGTCGATAATGGTTTCTACACTGCGCAATCGGTCACGCTGAATGGCGCGCAGATACTGCTGGACCGCTACACGAAAGCGTCAGATCTCAAAAACGACGGAATGAATATTTTCGTCGTAGAGCTGATCAACAACAAGGTAGATGGCGGGGCGGCCAAGGTGGTTTCCGCAGACACTGACCTGTACGGCCCGCAACCGGTTGACCTCGACCTGACCGCAGATCGCTGGGCCCTGACAAAGGACAGCAATGGATTGATCAATATCAACTGGAAAGGTGCCAATCCGGCCGGAACCGCCATCAATATCTACCGCAATGGCGTTTCGGTAGCTACCGGCGTCACGGATCGCGGCTGGACCGATACGCCGGGCCAGTCGAATATGAGTCAAACTCTATGCTATTCACTCGACCGGCAATATACTCTCGGACTGAATAATAGCGTGTCGCAGCGAACCGATCCGGCATGTTACTGGGGTGATGGCAGACTCACATTTATTGGTGCTGAAAGAGCGACGAACAATTCTGTTGCAGGTTCACATGCGCAACTGAAGGACGACCATGGTCGCAGATCCTGGTCAGACTGGGGTGTCCCAGGCGAAGAGCTGACCTTCACCGTCACGCCATCTGTCAGCGGGAGCTATCACGTTCTCCTGCGCTACGGCAATGCTTTTGGGCGTGTAAATACCGGCGTGACTGCGGCGGTCAAGCAAATGGAGGTAAGGGGTGCGGGTGAGACTACGGGCAAAGGCGTCGTCGTCATGCCGCATTTGCCAAACTGGGATACTTGGGGCGAATCGACCCCTGTCCCGGTGACGCTGGTGGCGGGCATGTCCTATACAATCAAGTTCAGCGATTTTTACAACATGTCCTATCTCGACTCATATTCGACCTATGGTGACAGTGGTGGCGCTGGGGGCATATCGAACCGGGCTAATATCACTGAGCTGATATTGCGGCGTATGATCGATTGAACTTGGATCTCGATGCGAGACATAGGAAATGGCCCGGCAAGTCCGGGCCAATTTTTTGAAATTTTCCGCATCTGCGAAGTACATTTTCTTGACCGTTTGATAAAAAATTTGACCTTCCGAGAAAATCTGCCATTCTCGCTGCAGGTCCGGATATACCGGCCATCGAAAAGACTGCTGATCCACGGGAACCGGACGCAGTCAAAACGAGGAGATGAGATTTCATGGGACCAATGGATTCTGGAATCCGTGACGTCAGAGCCGAGCGGCTCGCATCCGGCGCCTACGCGGACGTTTTTTCTGATCTTCACCCGCCGCTTAGCCGGCACGAAGCCTTCGTGGAATCAGACAGGTGTTACTTCTGCTACGACGCACCATGCATGAATGCCTGCCCGACGGGGATCGATATTCCGCTGTTCATTCGCGAAATCGCCGCGGACAATCCTACCGGCTCAGCCAAGACCATTCTCTCTGAAAACATTCTTGGTGGTATGTGCGCCCGCGTCTGCCCTACCGAAACTTTGTGCGAGCAAGCCTGCGTTCGCGAGGCCGCAGAAGGCAAACCGGTGAAAATCGGGCTTCTTCAGCGCTATGCTACCGACCATCTGATGGCGAATGGCCAGCATCCTTTCGATCGGGCAGAGCCGACCGGCAAGTCTGTCGCGATAGTTGGAGCCGGCCCAGCGGGTCTGTCGGCCGCCCATCGGTTGGCCATGCGCGGGCATGATGTCACTATTTTCGAGGCAAGGCCAAAGGCCGGGGGGCTGAACGAATATGGTATTGCTGCCTATAAAAGCGTCGCCGATTTTGCGCAGAAGGAACTGGATTTCGTTCTCGACATCGGGGGTATCACCATTCACAATGACAAGGCGCTCGGCCGCGATATCAGTCTCGATGCCTTGAAAACAGGTTTCGACGCGGTGTTCCTCGGCATGGGGCTGCCGGGTGTCAACGAACTGGGCCTGGATGGCGAAGATGCTGCCGGCTGCATCGATGCGGTGGATTTTATATCGGTTCTCCGTCAGAGCGACGACCTTTCGCAGATTGCAGTAGGCCGCGACGTCGTCGTGATCGGTGGCGGCATGACGGCTATTGATGTTGCGGTGCAAACGAAGCTGCTCGGCGCCGAGAACGTCATCATCGCCTACCGTCGCGGACCCGAACATATGAACGCCAGTGATTTCGAACAGGAACTGGCTTTGAAGAACGGCGTCATCATCCGTCATTGGCTCCAACCACGTGCGCTGACACGCAATGACCGCGGCGAGGTTTGCGGTATTACGCTCGATTATACAAATATGGCCGATGGCCGTCTCAGTCCTTCAGGCGAGAGCATCACGCTCGCCAGCGATCAGGTGTTCAAGGCGATCGGCCAGACACCGGCAGAAGCCGTGCTTACCGGAGCAGGTATCGCGCTGTCTCGAGGTCGTGTCAGCGTTGACGATGAAGGGCGAACCTCAGTCCCCGGCATATGGGCGGGCGGCGATTGTGTTGCGGGTGGTCAGGACCTCACAGTTGCCGCGGTACAGGACGGCAAGATTGCTGCAGAATCTATCCACCGGACCCTCATGCAGCAACCGGAGAAAGTCAGTGGCTTTGTCGAGGCCGTGATGACGACGAGCGCCGACGGCACCCCGTTGCCGGAACACCGAACCATTCATACGATCCAAGTGGTCGGCTAAAGGAACTGACATGGCTGATCTTTCATCGAATTTCCTCGGCATCAAATCTCCAAATCCGTTCTGGCTGGCCTCAGCGCCACCGACAGACAAGGCCTATAACGTCGAACGGGCCTTCAAGGCAGGCTGGGGCGGCGTTGTCTGGAAGACCCTTGGAGAACAGGGCCCGCCTGTGGTCAATGTCAACGGACCCCGCTACGGCGCTATCCACGGGCCGGATCGACGGCTGCTCGGTTTCAACAATATCGAACTCATCACCGACCGGCCGCTGGAAGTGAACCTGCGGGAAATGACCGAGGTAAAGAAGAAATGGCCGGATCGCGCCCTCATCGCCTCGATCATGGTGCCGTGCGATGAAGAAGCGTGGAAAGCCATCCTGCCTCTTGTCGAGGCGACCGGCTCCGATGGAATTGAGCTGAACTTCGGCTGTCCGCATGGCATGTCCGAGCGGGGCATGGGTGCAGCCGTTGGTCAGGTGCCGGAATATATCGAAATGGTCGTCCGCTGGTGCAAGCAGTATACGCGCATGCCGGTCATCACCAAGCTTACGCCGAATATAACCGACATTCGCAAGCCCGCGCGAGCGGCGAAATCCGGCGGCACCGACGCCGTATCGCTTATCAACACCATCAACTCGATCGTTTCAGTGGATCTCGACAACTTTGCTCCCAATCCAACGATCGACGGACGCGGCTCGCATGGCGGCTATTGCGGCCCGGCCGTAAAGCCGATCGCTTTGAACATGGTGGCGGAGATCGCTCGCGATCCCGAAACGCGCGGCCTGCCGATTTCCGGCATTGGAGGCATCACCACATGGCGGGACGCAGCGGAATTCATCGCACTCGGTTGCGGAAATGTGCAGGTTTGTACCGCAGCGATGACATATGGTTTCAAGGTTGTTCAGGAAATGATTTCCGGCCTCTCCGATTGGATGGATTCCCGCGGGTTCCGCAGCATTGAGGACTTCCAGGGCCTCGCAGTGCCGAATGTTACCGACTGGCAATATCTGAACCTCAACTACATCACCAAGGCGCAGATCGACCAGGACCTTTGCATCAAGTGTGGCCGCTGCCATATCGTGTGCGAAGACACGTCCCATCAGGCTATCACGTCGACGGTCGATGGCGCGCGGCAGTTCGAAGTTATCGACGAGGAGTGCGTCGGCTGCAATCTGTGCGTGAGTGTTTGCCCCGTCGAAAACTGCATCAGCATGGTACCGATGATCTCGGGCGTCGATCCGCGCACGAAGATGCCGATTCAGCCGGACTATGCCAACTGGACCACGCATCCGAATAACCCAATGGCGAAGCTTGCCGCCGAATGATCGGTCTTCTCGGCGGCCTGCGACAGCGCATCTATTGACTGAAATGATGGGGGTATTAAGAGTCCGGCGCAGCCAAACGCAGCAGGAACCAAACCGTGATCCGTCATATTGTATTCTTCAGTGCCCGCAACAAGGATGATGTTGGATTGATTGTCAAAGGCCTGAAACGGCTCGGGGAAATTCCTCACTCCACAATCTTCGAAGTCATGCAGAATACCAAGACCGATCCTATCTCAGGCGAGATCGACGTGGTCGTCTATGGCGAATTCAAGGATGCCGAAGCCTTGGCCGCATACAAGGCGCATCCGATTTACGAGCAAACGACTGCTGTCGTTCGGCCGCTACGTGAGCTGCGAATCTCTGCGGACGTGGTTTCGACACTCAGCTGACCGAGCCGGAAATACTCTCGAGGATGGGGCAATCGGGCCGCTGGTCTCCATGGCAATGCGCCACCAGGTGTTTCAATGTCTCCTGCAGTTCCCTTAGCTCGATGATCTTGCGGTCGATCTCCTGAAGCTTTGATCTTGCGATGGATTTCACGTCGGCGCTGGCGCGGCTTTTATCCTCATAAAGGGCCAGGAGCTGGCGGCACTCCTCCACAGAAAAACCCAAGCCACGCGCTCGCTGCAGGAACCGCAATTTATGCACGTCCGACATGGAGTAATCGCGGTAGCCATTTTCCGACCGCTCAGGCTTCAAAAGCCCGATATCCTCGTAATAGCGGATTGTCTTCGCAGGCAACCCGGATTTGCCAGAGGCGTTTCCAATATTCATGACAACCTCGCAGTCTGACTACAATTGGATCGTTCGCAACCTTAAGGCATTCGCGATGACCGACACCGACGAAAGGCTCATTGCCGCTGCAGCCAGCATTGGCGACAGCAGTAGACCGAATATGGGATAGAGTAACCCTGCTGCGACCGGCACGCCCAGCATGTTGTAGACGAAGGCGAAGAACAGGTTCTGTTTGATGTTGCGGATCGTGGCGCCTGCCAGGTGACGGGCGCGAACGATGCCATTAAGATCACCCCTCACCAGCGTTATCCCGGCACTTTGCATTGCCACATCGGCGCCAGTACCCATGGCTATGCCAACATCGGCCGCTGCGAGCGCCGGAGCGTCATTGACGCCGTCACCGGCCATGGCGATCATCGCGCCTTTCGCCCGCAACTCTTCTACAAGCTGTTTCTTGCTCTCCGGCAGCATGTCGGCCCGAACCTCGTCGATGCCGAGATCGCGCGCCACCGCCTGCGCCGTGACGGCATTATCGCCGGTCGCCATGACTATCTTCAACCCTGCCCTGTGCAGTTGGCGTATCGCCTCGGCGGCTGTCGCCTTGATCGGATCGGCAACGGCAACGATACCTGCCGCCTTGCCGTCCACTGCGATGAAGAGCGCACTCTTGCCGAGTGCCCGCAATTGATCAGCCTGCTTGACCAGCGCAGAAACATCCGCACCGATATCCTGCATCATCGCCCTGTTTCCGAGCGATACGGATTTTCCTCTGACTGAACCGGAAACTCCCTTGCCGATAGCCGCCTCGAAGCCGATTGCATCGGCAAGCGTGAGATTGCGCGACTTTGCCCCCTCGACAATAGCCTCGGCGAGCGGGTGTTCGGAGCCCTTCTCAAGGCTTGCAGCAAGGGCCAGCAATTCGTCTTCAGCAAAACCCGGTTCTGCAACCATATCAGTAAGTTTTGGCTTGCCTTCTGTCAGCGTTCCGGTCTTGTCGACGATGAGCGTATCGACAGCAGCAAACCGTTCGAGAGCTTCGGCGTCCTTGATCAACACGCCAGCATGCGCCCCCCGCCCCGTTGCCGTCATGATCGACATCGGGGTTGCGAGCCCAAGTGCGCATGGACAGGCGATAATCAGCACTGAAACCGCGGCAACAAGGCCGTAAATCATGCTCGGCTGTGGTCCAACCGCCGACCAGATGAGGAAGGCCATGATAGCGACTATGACGACTGCCGGAACAAACCAGGCAGCGACGCGGTCCGCCAAGCCCTGGATCGGCGCACGCGAACGTTGGGCCGATGCAACCATGCCAACGATTTGAGACAGCATCGTATCTGCGCCCACCTTCTCCGCCTCGATCAACAACGTGCCATTTCGATTAAGGGTGCCGCCGGTAACCGCGTCATGTTCGGTCTTTTCGACTGGCAGGGGTTCTCCGGTGAGCATGGATTCGTCGATAGAGGAGTGGCCTTCGAGCACGATACCATCCACTGGCACGCTTTCACCGGGGCGCACCCGCAGCCTGTCTCCTGCAACCACTTCATCGAGCGGTACGTCCGTTTCGCTGCCATCGCTCGCAACGCGGCGGGCTGTCTTGGGCGCAAGGTCTAAAAGAGCGCGGATCGCCGACCCTGTTCGTTCTCGCGCTTTGAGCTCCAGTATCTGGCCAAGGAAGACGAGCGTAACGATAACTGCCGCAGCTTCGAAATAGACAGGTACGGAACCGCCATGCATGCGGAAGGAATGCGGGAAGATGTCAGGCACGATAGTTGCCACCACACTGAAGGCGTAGGCCGCGCCGACGCCGATTGCTATCAGCGTCCACATATTCGCACTGCGATTGACAAAGGACGTCCACGCCCGTTCGAAAAATGGAATAGCAGCCCAGACTACGACCGGAGTCGCCAGCGCAAATTCCAACCAGATCGCAAGATTCTCACCGATCCAGGCGCGTAACGGCAGGCCGAGCATAGGGCCCATGGTGATGAGCAGGAGTGGTACCGAACAGATAGCACTTATCCAAAAACGACGGTTGAAGTCGACGAGCTCCGGATTCGGTCCTTCGTCTCCGGTCGGGATCCCCATAGGCTCCAGCGCCATACCGCAAATGGGGCAAGAGCCGGGACCGTCCCTAACGATTTCCGGGTGCATGGGACAGGTATATTGCGTTCCCGCGGGCATCGGTTCAGGCGCTGGCCGGCCGCCGAGATAATCCCGCGGGGACTCTTCGAATTTGGCCAGGCAACCTGCCGAGCAGAAGTAATATTTCTCACCTTCATGCCGCAGGAAATATCGAGCACTCGCCCGGTCTACTTTCATGCCGCAGACAGGGTCGGTTGCATCAAGATATGCCTCGGGATACTTCGCAAATTTGTTTTGGCAACCCGCCGAGCAGAAATGGAACAAACGTCCGCCAAATTCGGCTGCCGGTTTGCCTGCCGCGGGATCAACCGTCATCCCGCACACCGGATCGCGCACGTCCACTGCTTGTGCAGAGTTCTTGCCACTGCAACAGGAGTGATCATGGTTATGATTGGTCGGGTGGTGGTCATGTTTCATGGTGCGAACTTTCGGTTATGAACCAGATAGTGCACCAAAGGTAATGTTTCCAGTAACTGGAAGGTCAAGAGGCTTGGGCAGATCAGTGTGCAAAACAAAGGCGGGCTTGCCCGCCAGTCCTCTGCTAGCGATCTCCCCTCTCCAAGAGGATGGTCAAGACTTGTAGCTAACCGGCTTGCGCCTGACCGGCGTTGCCGTTGCTCAACTGTCCCGCTTCCCACCCGAGAATGGCCCGTTTGCGCGTCAGACCCCAATGATAGCCAGTCAAAGCTCCGGATTTTCCAACGGCTCGATGGCACGGTACGACGAAACTGACCGGATTGGCGCCGACGGCAGCGCCGACCGCCCGTGATGCCGATGGCGAGCCGATATCCGCGGCGATATCCGAATAGGCGACGCACTTGCCCATGGGAATCTTCAACAGGGCTTCCCAGACGCGTAACTGAAAATCGGTACCGATAGTAACGACTTTAAGCGGCCTGTCGGCACGCCACTCCGCCGGATTGAATACTCGCGCCGCATAGGGAGCGGTAGCGGCAAGATCCTCCACATAGGTCGCATTGGGCCAGCGAGAGGACATGTCCGCAAGCGCCTCGCGCTCCTTGCCGGGATCCGCGAAGGCAAGCCCTGCAAGACCTCGGTCTGTCACCATCACCAGCGCCTGCCCAAAGGGCGAGATGAGAAAGCCATAGCGGATGGTGAGACCAGCGCCCCGGGTCTTGTAGTCACCTGGCGACATGCCCTCATGGGTGACAAACAAGTCGTGGAGGCGACTGGGCCCGGACAGACCGGTCTCGTATGCGGTCTCCAGCAACGGCATGCCTTCATCCAGCAGACGCCGCGCATGATCGATGGTCACCGCCTGCAGAAACCCTTTCGGAGAGAGCCCCGCCCACCGGGTGAAGAGTTTTTGCAGCGCTGTCGGCGACAGACCGGTATCGCGTGCCAGCGTCTCGAGCGAAGGCTGATCGCGATAGTCCCTGCTGATGCGTTCTATGATATGGCTGACGATCGCATAGTCGTCGCCAGTGGGGGTGATATCTTTATGAAGTATGGCATGTGGTTTCATCGGCTTTACCTCTCATTGAAACCATATGACCACTCGCATCATTCTGTCGCCACCCGATTCTTGCCGCTCTTCGATTTCACCTGCCCTTGGCAGTTGCCAGAGCACTTTGAAATGCCGAGGCGAAGGTCTCGCGATCATCGGGATTGAGAAATGAGCCGATCGTTACGGCCTTGCCCTGCCCTTCGACCAGCATCGAGGTGATGCCAATCTCGGAATGGCGATCGACGCTGAACCTTGTCCAGAATGGATTGAACTCGTGCAGCTTTGCCCGGCCAGAGGGCGCAACCTGTCTGATCCGCAAGGCGACGCGCGATACGCATACCTCTTCGTGAGCCTTTGCCGACGTATAGTTCATACGGAAAGCAATATAGACCAGCAGAACGTCGAGGCCGAAAAAGCCAAAGACAGGCCAGGCACCGAGCGACAGAAAAAACAAGCCGGTGAGGAAACTGCTGAGACCTAGCGTGCCCATCAGAATGAGAAAACCCGGCCGACCCAGCGACCGGTGTGGAACGAGAAGCGCGCGAAAAATCTCTTCGTCGTTCGACCCCGCAGGGTCCAATGGCTTCATTGTTTGGCTCATGGCATTTGAGTATAGATGCACTATGGAAAATCCCAAGCGCAAAATTTGTGAAGATCATGTGAGCGTTACGACACCAGCCAAGGCGCGAAGGGTTGCCGGAGCGAGGTATAGCGCAGCCGAGATTCATGAAATCTTTCGGCGGTTCTCGATTCAACGCCCCGAACCCAAGGGCGAACTCGAACATATCAATCCGTTCACGCTGCTTGTTGCCGTTGTCCTGTCGGCACAAGCGACAGATGCTGGTGTCAACAAGGCGACCCGCGCCTTGTTCAAGGTTGCCGACACACCGGAAAAGATGCTCGCCCTGGGCGAGGCAAAAGTCGGCGATCACATCCGTACCATCGGCCTCTGGCGCAACAAGGCAAAAAACCTGATTGCTCTATCCGAGGCGTTGATCAACCAGTATGGCTGCGTAGTTCCCGATGATCGTGACGAACTCATCAAACTGCCAGGTGTTGGCCGCAAGACGGCGAATGTCGTGCTCAGCATGGCTTTCGGCCAATCGACCATGGCCGTCGATACGCACATCTTCCGCATCGGCAACCGGCTTGGCCTTGCTCCGGGCAAGACACCTGATGAGGTGGAAGCGCGGCTTATGAAGATCATCCCGGCGCAGTACCTCTATCACGCCCACCACTGGCTGATTCTGCACGGGCGTTATACATGCAAGGCGCGCAAGCCCGAATGCCCCTCCTGCGTCATCGCGGACATTTGCAAGGCAGCGGAGAAAACGACCGATATTCCGGCGCCGCTGGTGCCGTTGCCGCCACAGGCCGTCTAATCACCGCGTTCTGCTGTCTTCGTATCGTGCGATTTCCTTGTGCAGGTGTACCATCATGGCCGCGGCGAAGAGTGGCGTCAAAAGATTGACGATCGGAATTGCCATGAAAGCGGCAATTACCAACCCGGCAAGAAACACCCTAGTCGCATATTTCGAGCGCAAAGCCTTGGCCTCCACCTCCGGACGAAAGCGCATCGCAGCAAACTCAAAGAATTCACGACCGAGGAGATAACCATTCACGACAAAGAAAGCGATGAAATTGATGCCGGGGATAAGCAGCATCAGCAGAGCGGCGATATTGCCGAGGATGACAACGCCAAGGAATTTCACCGATAGAACGAATGATCGCAGGGCCGGCAGCGGGCGTCCTTTCGGATCGAGCGGATAATCCTCTTTTTCTACAAGTTCGGCCACGTCATCGAGAAACAGTCCCGCAACGATGGCTGTGACCGGCGCGACCAGCAATGCGAGGCCCAGAGCAAGCCCAATGCTGGCAAGGACGCCGGCAACAACACCTATCCATCCGGTCCACGACGGCAGATCGGGGAGCATCTGATCAAAGAACGGCCATGCCAGCGCCTCGAACAATTCCCGCAGGCCGAACCAGAAACCAATGAGCAGCAAGACAGTCAGTCCGATGGATTTCCACAGAACCGAACGAAACTCCGGTCGAAACAGATGACTTGCCGCCGCACGGGCGCTTTCCACAACCATTTGACGCCGCTCTCCAAGTTTTATGCCTTGCGCACATAGGGGCAGTTCACAGATCAGACAAGGCAACACACCAAAGAGGGGGTGGTCAACCGGGTGTCGACGCGCTAGGACAAGCGCCAAAATGACCAACAGGCAACTGACCGCAATCCCGGAGTATCCATGTCCAGCTTTGACGTGCTTTGCATAGGCAATGCCATTGTCGATATCATCGCTCGCACCGACGATGACTTTATCATCAAGAACGGCATCATCAAGAACGCCATGAACCTGATCGATGCCGACCGTGCCGAGTTCCTCTATGAGCGCATGGGTCCGGCGATCGAGGCATCCGGCGGCAGTGCCGGCAATACAGCCGCAGGCGTTGCAAGCCTTGGCGGCCGTGCCGCTTATTTTGGCAAGGTAGCTGATGATCAGCTTGGCCATGTATTCACCCACGACATTCGTTCGCAGGGCGTGGCCTTTGACACGCGGGTTCTTGCATCGCCGCCCCCTACCGCTCGCTCGATGATCTTCGTCACGCCGGACGGCGAACGTTCGATGAATACCTATCTCGGCGCCTGCGTCGAGCTTGGTCCGGAAGACGTGGAAACGTCCAAGGTTTCCGAAGCCAAGGTCACGTATTTCGAAGGTTATCTGTGGGATCCCCCCCGGGCCAAGGAAGCAATTCGCCTGTCGGCCAAAATCGCCCACGAGCACGGACGCGAGGTGTCCATGACGTTGTCCGATCCATTTTGCGTCGACCGGTACCGCGACGAGTTCCTTGAGTTGATGCGCTCCGGCACCGTGGATATCGTCTTTGCCAACGAGGCTGAACTGAAGTCACTCTACGAAACGGATGATTTCGAAAAGGGTCTTGAACTAATCCGCAACGATTGCAAGCTTGCCGCGGTCACCCGCTCGGAGAAAGGCTCCGTCGTGGTATCGAAGAATGAAACCGTTGCGGTTCCAGCAATCGAGATCGCCGAACTGGTCGACACGACGGGCGCAGGCGACCTTTACGCAGCCGGATTCCTGTTTGGCTATACGAACGGCCGGTCCTTGACGGATTGTGCTAGGCTTGGTTCTCTGACCGCTGGCCTCGTTATCCAGCAGATCGGCCCACGCCCGCAGCAGAATCTGAAAGCTGCCGCAGAGCACGCCGGTCTACTTTAACTTGATATAGCCGTCTCGCTTGAGTTCCTCCGCCGTGCGACCAGGCTTGTGATAGGTCGGCAGCGACCAGCCGAAATATAGCGCTCCGCCCCGGACAACAAACGCGGCGACGGTGGCTGCGAGCGCGGAAAATTCGGGGCCGGCGGCCGTCCCATGCAGCAGGATATAGGTAAGCGAGCCAGCCAGAGCCGCCGTGACGTAAATCTCGCGCCGCATCAGGACAGACGGCTCTCCGGAAATGATATCGCGGAGGATGCCTCCAAATGTTGCGGTCATGACGCCGGTGACAACGGCAATGGTCGAATCAAAACCAAGCGCCAGGCTTTTGGCAGCGCCGATCACACTATATGCCGCAAGCCCTAACGCATCGAGCCACAGGAGCAGACGGTAGCGCGACTCGAGGAGGTTGGCGGAGAAATAGACGAGAATGGCTGCGGCTGCGCAGACCAGCAGATTTCCGGGGTCCTGCACCCAGAAGACCGGCACGCCAAGGATCAAGTCCCGTAAAGTGCCACCACCGATGCCTGTCACGGCTGCAAGAAAGACGAACGCGATAATGTCGAGCTGCCGCCGTGAAGCAGCGAGCGCTCCTGTGGCGGCAAAGACAAATATCCCGGCATAATTGAACACCTGAATCATGGTCATCGGCATTTCCCATCTTACGTTCCCTGTATAGGGGCGGACCGCCGGTCCGTGCTGGGAAATAGATATCTCAATATTGCTGAATTATCGTTGCCAGAAAAAAGGCGGAGCCTGGAATTTCCTGCTCCGCCGCCATGCGTCGCCCGCAGGCTAGGTCAATTGCCGGTCAGGCGTCTCTTTCAGCCTGTGGATCAATAGGGCCAGGTTCAGGCTGAGCTTCAGCCGGTTGCTTCGGGCCACCTTTGGACACGCCGACAAGCGCGGGGCGCAGCATGCGGTCGCCTATGACAAAGCCGCTCTGCGCGACCTGAACTACTGTGTTCTGCGGGACGTCAGCATTGGGAATCTCAAACATTGCCTGATGAAAGTTCGGATCGAACTTCTGGCCCAGCGGGTCCAGCTTCTTGACACCGTGCCTTTCCAAGGCAGACATCAGCGACCGCTCGGTAATTTCAACGCCTTCGGCAAGGCTCTTGAAGCCGGCATCACCTTTGGCGAGCACATCGGCAGGAATGGCCTCGAGAGCGCGCTTCAGATTGTCCGACACCGAGAGCATGTCACGCGCGAAATTCGCCACTGAGTAGGCGCGCGCGTCATGTACATCGCGTGCGGTACGCTTGCGCAAGTTCTCCATATCGGCGGCCAACCGCAACAATTGGTCTTTCAGGTCGCCATTCTCAGCGCGCAATTTGTCGAGCTCTGCCCAATTGTTGGCATTTGTCTCGACCTCATCTTCCTGGGCCAGAGCATATTCCTCGGCCTTGCGTGACTTGAGAAAATCATCGGCAGCGCGTTTCAGCGCATCGCGATCGCGCGGGTTCTTGAGGTCGCGCTGGTCGAGATCGGAAGCGTCGTGATTTTTCTTTTCTTCAGCCATGTATCCTGTCCATTCATTATTCTTAAGTTGCGCTGGATATCGAGCCTCGAGCCGTAAAAATCAAGTGCAAATGAATGTAGCATTGACTTCTGATGATCGTGGAATGGAGTCAATCTGGGTCTGAAGATCAGGCTTTCCTCCTAGAGCGGTAGCCTAGTGCAGGTGCCTGTATGCATCAAGCTCACCCTGGAAAGGGACATGGTTCCGCAAATAAGACGGAACGGACGCGATCGGATTTTAATTTGGCTGCTAATCGCCTAAGACAAGGAGGCACAAAAAGAAACCCGCAAACGCGGGCTCTTTAACATCATTTGGTGCCAGAAGAGGCATCTAATCACTTGTATAACATGTTGTAATCGTTCATGAAATTATATGAGCACAGAAGAAATACCAACAAAAATACCAACAAATGTCAGGCTGTCACGGTGTGTTGAGTCAAATTGTCACTCTTTAAAGTTATGCGGGCACGCTATTCTTCGTCGGAAAAAAAATCTTCATCTAGACGCTTGAACTGCAGCGTGCGGTGAACCCGCACCCCCACATTGTGTTCAATCATGAGATCAACAAGCTGCTTTCCATCGATAAGGATAACACTTTTAGAGATGCTTCTTACGTATGTTCTAGCGCCTTCTGAAAACCTAGAGGTAGTGACAAACACGCCTTTCGATGCCTTGAAGCCTTCCAAACTACCTACGAAGGCATTCACTGTCGGAGTATGGATAGCACTTCCTATTTGATAGCGCTTGGCTTGAACATAAATCCGATCAAGTCCCAATCGATCCTCGTTTATAACGCCGTCAACGCCTCCGTCGCCGGTTCTACCAAGTTTACGGGCTGCATCCTGATGAGATCCTCCATAACCCATTGCAATCAGCAAATCGACAATTAGGCCTTCGAAAAAGCTAGGACTACTCGCAAGAATTCTTTCTAATAGCTCCTCCTGTAAGGCACCAAGAAGTGAAGCGTATGCCGTTTCTATTTGATCGTCGGGAGATTGGGGATGAGAGTCTTGTTCCGTGAAGGAAGGAAGATTTTCGTCCCTTTGACTCAAGGAAGACTTGCTTGCGGCGATGAAAGCCTGAAATGACGGGTATTTTTTCAACTGCTCATTGTCAATCCGCGCTGGTTTGCTTGCAAGTAACAAACGGCCAGCGTCGGTTGCGATGAACTGACCTCTTTGCGGGGTGCTTAAGAGGCCAGCTTTCAAGAGATAGAATTTGGCCCAATGAAGACGGTTAGCCAACATTCTTTGACGACCGCTTGGAAGAAGCTGTTGCCGCTCGTCGGCATTCATCCGAAATTCATCTGCCGCTAAATCTTCCAAATCAGGCACACGCACTGCCTTATTCGCGGCGGCCTTGAGAACTGTAAGCATTAAACTCTGATAATCAGGGATTGTCATTAAATCCACGCGATTGTTACGCCAAATATCCCGGCAGTTTCGATCTCCATTCGCTCATCAATACCAAAGCGCACTCCACGGTTTCTCCATTTGTGTCCTGAAGCTCAAGAGTGCCTGCCGGAACGGTCGTATCCCAAGCAAAATTATCGGAAAGGAAATTCAGCAAATCGCGCTTGTAGGCCGTGTCGAGATTGTCGAGTTGATCGCCTTTCGTTTCTAGAACGGCAATCCGGTCGCCACCCTCGTTTCGCTGAACAGCAAAAATGAAATCTGGATAAATTTTGCCCCGTCGCCAACCCTGCAAACCGTATTGCTTGCGCGCCACATTACGGTGCCACCATTTCAGTGCGTCATCGTTGTCGAGATATCCGGCAACCGCGCGCTCGTCAGTGTTGAGTTCTGATTCGTAAATTGGTGCAAAGAGGCTCTTTGCCAGTGAGCCGCCAGCAATACTGTGCAGTTGCGGTGCTCCCAACGGTTCTGTGGTTTCAACACTGAAGGGTAGCCGCCAGTTCTTTCCATCTAGCCGCAACCTGAATTGAACACCGCCGGTCGCCACTGCTGCTTTAAAAAGCGCTTCAGCCTTTGCCGCGCGTTCCATATCGAGCGCACGGCGCAATTCGTCAACAATGCGGCTAGCGATCGCCCCAATCTTGGCATCATTAAAGCCCTTGGTCTTCAGTACGTGTAGCAAGCTGCCAACAATTTCCCGAGCAACGAAAGGATTGGGTACGAGGTCGGAAATCATGCGTACGGCATAGGCGGGATCAAAACGCAAAGCCTCTTGCGCAATGGAAAGTGTTTCTGCTGCGAAATGCTCCGGCGTATCTGCAATGCTGATGCGCTGTAGCTGACGTGCAGCCGCTTGCGTGTTTTCTGGGATCGCGTCAGCAATAAAGGTGGGGTCGAAACCACGCCAGTCTATGGCTGCCAAAATGTCGGTTTCATAGTCCAGATCTCGCGTCAGTCCATTCTCGATGACTAACACCTTGGGCAGGTATATTTCTTGTGATGAAAATTCCGCGCGCCTATTAATCAAACGCGCTGTTTTGACGTTTGCCGAGTCTCCCCCTTGGTGGACTGCAATCACCAAATCACCCAGTCCATCTTTTTCCAGGCCTTCTTTGATATTTGCCACGACCTCAGCGGTGCCTGCCTGATGCGTAATCACATAGCATTCATCGAGTGGGTCAATGCCGGTTTTCAGTGCGCCCGGTTGGCGAAGGATGCGGCCAACAAGCTGCGTCATAGCCCTCAGATTTGAATTGGCAGACAGCGAACAAAGTACGTATGCGAATGGGCAGTCCCAACCTTCTTGTAGGGCCTGCTTAGTAATAATCGCCCGCACGCGGTTGAACGGCGATAGGAGGTCCTGATTTTCAGGGGCGCTTAGATCATTTGTTTCGGCTGTCTTGATCGCAATTTCGGCTTCATCAAAGCCAGCAGTCAAAAGCCATTCCTTCACATCTTCAGAATGGATGAGGCCCGCGCTGCGCTGATCCTTGCCGGTACGTTCCACCTGTATCAACATTATAGGACGTATATAGCGATTGGTTTGACCGCGAAGGCTCTCAGCTTCCCGTTGAAGTACATTCAACCGTTCAATTGCAGCGGCAAGTGTCGTTTTCCAGTCAGAGTTTTGACGCGTATCAAGGTTCAGCGGCATCTTAATCATGCCCTCTTTGTCGAGTTCGACGCCGGTTACCTCAACAAGCACATTGGCATAACGGCCCGGATGTGGATTCCTTCCCCCTCTCGGCTGCACATCATGGGGCGTTGCGGTCAACTCCAGCACAAAGGATGGGTTGAACCCATAAAGCGTCTCAAAAGCTAGATCGGAGACGGCCCTATGGCCTTCATCGAGCACAACAACAGGGCGGATTATCCGCAAGGCATTGCCCAGTGAATCCTTAATCAATGGCCAAGCCACGGGGTTGTCAGCAAGGTCATAGAGCGACAGATTGGGAATCGCAGCACTCATATCCGAATGGGCTTTTTGATCGCCTTGGGGTGGTGTGAATCCCGATACATCGCCCCGGTCCTGAAACATCTTCAGCGTATCCTTGGTTTCGCGATTCGCTGATTGCAGCATCAACAACATAACGCAGAGCTGGCTCTCCACATCGCGCGAATCGAGTCGGTCTGTCTTCTCCATGATTCGAACACGGCCCGCAGCGGCCCGATCAAGCATTTGCCGATAGGGGTCTTGTCGATCCCTCAGGCGATTAAGCGTTTGGGAATAGATCGCTTCATTGGGTACAATCCAAAGTACAAAGCCGGTATTGCTGTTGAGATAGCGTCCGAAAATGCGTGATAGTCCATTGATCGCCACATAAGTCTTGCCACCACCGGTTGGCACTTTCAGCACAGCATTCGGCACGGAGCGGCCAATACCGTCACGTCGCTCCGAATGAGCGATTGCCACTCGAGAAGGTGGCAGTTTGTTGTCGCGGCGCAATTGATCCCAAGCTAGCGCCGAAAAATCGGGAACTTCGATGCCTAGACTGGGCTCACTTGCGGCCATATCCGCTATTCTGTCCGCGCGGACTTTATGGAGCGTCAATGCATCGAGATAGGTGTCGAGCGCGTCTAGAATGCGGTCCTGATAGGCAAGTTGGCGCATTAGGCCCGCTCAATCCGGTAAAGCGCGAAGGGGAGGGGTACGAATTCAACGCGCAGCCCTTCTTCGGCAATGAGTTTTTGTGAGACAAAGCGTGACGCAGCAAAAACGAGATGATCCTTGTCGGGATGCGCCGCTGCAATCTTGCGTGCAAAGCCCAGAGTCAAAGCAGCATCCGGCCCCTTCAACCAGTTGAGATCTGCTCGGTAGATCAGCCAAACGTGCTGATCGCCGTTCAACCCGAGATAGAATTCTTCCTGATTGAGTGCGCCGCCATTTAGCGGATGATTGGTTGCTGTGTGATAGAGGACGCTACCCAAGGCGTCGTAGGATGGCAGACTTTGGCCGGTCAGGATAGCGTCAAGTTCCACCGGATCGCCCAATGTACAGTAGGTGAAACCGCCTCCTAAGCCATCGGCTCGCTCAGCGAACGCCTTTTCACCGGTCACAACTAGTTCGCCATCTTTTACTTCCTTTTTGATCCGATCATATTCATGCCCATGCAGGTTCTCGAGTCCCTGCACCATACTGACAAGATCATTGGGCGTCTCAATTGCGCGCCAGTTCAACCTTTCGCGTAAGAGTTCGGTCTTTTGCGTTCCGATGAATTCATAGCCATTGATCACCCGACGTACACGTTCGGCTGTTAACCGGTCGGCATATTCTTCCATCTCAGCGAGGATGAAACGGCGACGACCGCCATCTCGTTTGTTGGCTTCGAGGACAGCATGGGCAGTGGTGCCTAATCCCGCGAAAGAATCGAGAACAAGTGCGTCTTTCTTAGGAACAAGTCTCAAAATCTTTTGTATTTCGACGGTTTTGGGGTTGGGAAGAGATCGGATGTATCCACCTCAGGAAAGATACGCTTCAACTCATACTTGGCATTTCGGTTATGGCCTGTTTCCTCTATGTTTGCCCAAAGCGTAGATGGCGCGAGGCCACCTTGGTCCTGTAGATAAGTTTTTCTCAATATTCCGCGCTCTGTATCCGTGAAGATAATCTCACCGCTCGCGATCTTTGTCGATAATACCTGCCTGCTCCACCGCCAACCATTTGGTGGCGACTCCAACACCCGTCCGTTGGGATGGTCAATTGTATATCTTAAATTATCGCGTGGGTTTGGGGAGCTAAGATTTCCCGGAAACCAAGGGCCCTTCGGATCATTATCTGGATTTGAATAATGTTGATTGTGAGCTTCCTCGCGTTCAAGTCTTTCGGACAGCCATTCAGGGTTTTTGGAGTACGCGTAGATGGTGTTGTGGTCCACCGAAAACCGCTTTGAATCATGATTCGAGCTATCTGCCGAGCGCCAGATAATTTCGCCAACAAATAAATCTGATCCGAAAACTTCGTCCAGCATGCATCTTAAACGATGAGTTTCATTATCATCGATGGAAACGAACAGAGTTCCATCTTCCGCCAGCAGATCATACAATAAGCGCAAACGGGGCCACATCATAGCGCACCACTTGTCATGTCTCAGGCCGTCCTCAATGCCGATAGGATTGGCCGCCAGCCATTCCTTGATCATTGGAGCATTAACGTTGTCGTTATAGGCCCAACCTTCGTTCCCAGTATTGTATGGCGGGTCAATGAAGATGCAGTCCACCTCGCCCGCATATCTAGGCAAAAGTCCTTTTAGCGCGTGCAAATTGTCGCCTTGAATGATCAAGTTGCCAGTAAGATCAACCTCACCAATGCCTTTGTCAGAATGGGGCACAAGCGGACGAAACGGCACGGAAAGATGGTGGTTATAGACAAATTCCTTGCCCTTGAATGTCAGTTCCGTCACCACGCTGCATCTCCCCAAGTTGAATTCAGATAGAATCGAAAGACTGGCCAGATAGCAAGCCGTGTAGGTGCTTCAAATTCGATTGGTTTGGGTTTTTGCACTTTTAAGAAACGTCTCGAGCGCTGCAATCGCGACCGGATCGATGCTGTGAGTTACGTCATTCGAACTGGTGCCAAGCTTGCGGATAATTTCCGCCTGCCGGTGACTGGATACTTCGCCATACGATCGAAAAGTTGTCAGGACATGTTCATGGCCCAGGTTTTGGCTCCATGCTTTGAATTCTTCTGGCGTTTTGCAAAGGGTTTCCCCGAGTCGGGCAAGGGTGGTGCGGAATGAATGGGGGTTGAAGTAGGGAAGTCCGGCCTCGTTGAAAGATTGGCCGAATATGCGGCGGATCGCAGCAGCGTTTTTCCAATGCTTGCGCTCCAGCCCCAATGGCGCGAAATGCCCATTGGCATCAAGACCAACTTGTGTTTGCGGAAACAATGGGTCATCCGATCCATAGACACACTCGTTTTTGAGTGTAGCAATCCAGTCGCCAACAATTGCTTCCGCGACATCACCAACTGGGAAAAACCAAGTGGTGAAGGTCTTCCGGTTCTTTGTGCGCACGTCACGGGCATCCTGAAAAACCATGCGTCGTTCTAGATTAACATGGCGCAGTGACATTGAAGCCAATGCGTCGTCGCGCGCGCCCGTCAGAACTGCGAAGGCGATCAACGCCCGGTTGCGTTTCTCTAACAACGTTACCGATTTCATGTTTCTAATGACGTGCATGATTTGGCCAAGGTCAGGTGCCGCTTTTTCCCGTTTCGCCGTGGCGATACGGCTGTCATTAGCGGATGGATTGAAATAGTCGGAATCTGAATAGCTGATTTTCGATTTGTAGCCCGGTTGGCCAGCCAGCCAATGAAAAAATGCTTTAAGCGCCATCAGTCGAGAATGAATGGTGGCTTTGGCCAAGGGTTTGCCGGTATCCTGCTTGATCGCTTCATTCTGAAGCCGCTTAAAGCGCCGGGCTTGCTCGATATTAAAGGCGGCAAAATCCTTGTAATTGGTGGATACTTCAAAGAACGCGATTGCCGCCGCTGCTTGGTCAGCGGAAGTTGATGAAAGGCGCTTGGCCTCTTCAAGCCAAATCAGGTATTGGCGCTTGATCCGTTCGTTTTTAGGATGGTGCTTTCGCATGTGGTTTTGTCTCCTATTGCAAGTGATCATTCAGGCAGGGTTAGGCGCGCTTGTTTATGCGTTCTTTGTCCTGCCTAATTGTCACCGTCAGAATTGCCTTCAGTGCCTCAAGATTCATTACTGAAACGCGCTTGTGCATGAGGGTGGAGCATTCTTCGCAGATCGCCCGCAGGTTGCCGCTCGTGGAGTCCATGGGCAGAAACTCCACTTCGCCAAAGGCAGGAGGTCGTGGCTCACGGCACGAAAAGCAATAACATTCGGTCAACTGGCATTTCCGTTTGACGATCTTTCGGCTTTTGAGAAAGTCGGCAAGATCACTACCCAAGATTAACGCTGGCTTTCGATCCTGAAGGGCAGGAAGGCCGCTTTTCATCCAGCGCCGGACAGTGCCCTCTGCTACACGAAGGACGCGAGCGGCTTCATCGACCGTGTAATTTCTGTGCTGCCTAAGCGCCCGTCCATGTGCGCGCCGCGCCATTCAGCGTACCCCGCTTTCGATCAGCGAGTGAATATCTTGTACACGCCATGCTGTGATGCGTGGACCAAGCTTGATGGGCTTGGGAAAGCGACCATCTTTGACGCCTGCCCACCATGTGGACTTGCTGACAGGGATTGGACCGCGTGGCGAAATGATCGCGGATAGTCGGACGAAGCCGGTAGTAGGGAAAGACATGTCGTTCGGCACGGTGCCACCTCGTTCTGTTAAACATGAGGTGGTCTTAGGATGGCCGACATTGTTTTAGGACGAACTCGGTTAAAGCAAAACCGAATTCGGTTTGGGAATTCTATTCGGTTTCGCCCGGCAGGAGGTCCTTTCCCTCATTCAGATATTTGCGGATGGTATCGGCGTCCAGGGAAACACCTAATTTTGTCAAATCGTCTGCGATTTCGGTGGTCGCCGCATTTCGTCCAATCTTGGGTTCGTATCGATAGCCTGCAATTGCCATTCCAATTATCAGCTTCAAGAGACTCTCGCGTTCACGCGTACCGAGTGGCTTTTCCGAAGAGGACTGTGGCGAGGCTTCGAGCTCCACGATGCGAGCTTTGAGCGCGTCATGCATGGATTTGTATTGATCCAAGATGCCCACATAACCTGCGATTTGCTTGCTATGCTCATCGCCTATTTCCGACAGATGCTCAGAGCGTTTCTTCAAGTCGGCAAGCCGACCAGCCCTTTCTTCCGTGAGCTGGCTTTCAAGTTTTTCGAAGAGCTCATTCTTCTGGTCAAATAGAGTTTTCCAGTCTGCAATTTGAATGCCAAGCGCTTCGACCGCCTTCACGAGCTCTTCGGGCATATCAAAGCGCGTTCGTTGTGCCCATGCCAAGAAGATACGCGGAATAGTGGATTTCCAAATCTGGCCCATTGTTTCGGCGCGGCTAACCAAGACTTGCTTTGCAGAGAATTGGCCTACGAATGGTGATACATTGGCCAGAGATTTCAATCGCTCCCATGAAACAACTCTTGGATCTTTTCCGAAGGACAAGGCCACCGCTTCATCGATTGTCCAGTACGACATTTTGGCCCAGTATTCGAAATCAGCATTCGAGGATGGCTGGTTAAAGAATCGGGCCTGTTCTTCCTCTCTTTGCTTTTCCTGATAGTTATCAATTTCTCTTTTTCGAGCTTCTGCCGCGAGTTGCTGTATTCCCTCCAGCCCTAGCCCGGCGAGTTCTTTACGGAAAGCGCTGGCCTGCTCGTTGGCTTTGCGCAACTGGGTCTTGATATCGTCTGAATAGTGAGGATTCTCCAAGGGGCCGGGATAGGCAGCCAATATTGGAAAACGTTCGTGTACCAAGTATTGAATGGGATTGGTCTTCCAAGGTGCAGAAAATACCGCCATGTCCGTGCCGATTCGCTGGTTGAGGCCACCGACAATACAACTTTAGTCTACATCCTTCTAATTAGTTCAAGTTCATTTCCCCACCATTCTGCCATTTTGACACGCTCGTCCCAATAAAGTGCACGATGATACGCCCGACGAACCTCATCAGCGCCCACATGCGCAAGTTCTGCTTCAATAGCATCGGACGACCATTCACCGCTTTCGTTCAAGAGTGATGAAGCACTTGCGCGAAAGCCATGGGAAGTGGCTTCGCTGTTGGTGAAGCCCAAGCGCCGAAGTGCGCCGTTCAACGTATTTTCGCTCATGGGCCGCAAACGCGACGTGATCGCCGGAAAAACAAGTACTCCGTCGCCAGTCAGCTTTTGCAGCTCTTGCAGAATTATGATGGTTTGCGACGAAAGAGGCTTCCGATGTTCACGCCGCATTTTCATCCGTGCAGCAGGAATAGCCCAGATTGCCTTTTCCAAATCAAACTCTTTCCATTCAGCTTGGCGAAGTTCGCCCGGTCGTGGATAGAGAAGTGATATGAGCTGCAGCGCCATTCTCGTTTCCGGCATACCGTCATAACTCCAGATCGCTCGAAGCAATCCGCCGAACGCCTTTCTGCTTGTGATTGCCGCTCTATGAGTGACCACGGGCGCTGTTAAGGCACCTCTCAATCCAAAGGTGGGATCGTTCTCTGCTCGCGTTGTAGCGATAGCGTAGCGGAAGACCTGCCCGATTGTGGAACGCATGCGCCGGGCTGTCTCATAGTTGCCTCTGCTTTCAACCTTTCGAAGGGAACCCAGGATTTCGGTCGCAGTAATCTCCGAGATAGGCCGTAGCCCTAGATCAGGTCGAGCGAGATCGACAAGCCAGCGTTTCTTGACCATGGTGGCTGCCGCCTTACCTTCACGTTCAACCTTGGTGAGGAACTCGTCAGCAATACCGCCAAACGTTTCGGCCCGTGCCATCTGCTTGTTGATACGCTCCAGCTTCGTCTGGTGTGCAGGGTCCGTTCCGTTGGCAAGCAGCTTCTTGGCATCGTCGCGCTTTCGCCGGGCATCCTGTAGCGAAACGGCAGGATAGGTGCCAAGCGCCAATAGTTTTTGTTTGCTTCCGAAACGGTACGCCAGACGCCAAAGCTTTGAACCTTGAACTGTGAGAAGCAAATGCAACCCAGCGCCGTCACTGTGCTTTTTCGGGGTTGAACCGGGCTTCAATGCCTTAATGAAGGTATCTGTAAGCGCCATTTGTTGGTATCCGACTTTGCCGAGGCGTTGGAATTTTCGAGAATACCAACAAATGTACCAACAAAACGTTCGGATGCAATAGGACGGCATTGGACGTCAGAAAACAAAAAAGCCCGGAAACCGGGCCTTTTGTCTGATTTCAGTACCGTATCGGACGGTGTGAAATGGGAATTTGGTGCCCAGAAGAGGACTCGAACCTCCACGCCTTGCGGCACACGGACCTGAACCGTGCGCGTCTACCAATTCCGCCATCTGGGCAGCGGGGTTCCATGTAAGGGGAGCCCGCTGGTCTGTCAATCCACTTGCCGGGGAATTCGAAGCGATTTGTCAGTCGCCCGCAGGCTTGCAGTTCAACCCACGAGTACTTCTTTCGAGGCGACGGTGGAATCGGCATTAAGTTTGTAGATGATCGGAACGCCGGTCGCGAGTTCCTGTGCAACGATCTCCTCGCCCGTCAGGCCGTCCAGCGCCATGATCAGCGCCCGCAGTGAATTCCCGTGCGCCACCACCAGTACATTTTCCCCCCGCAGCACGTGGGGCTGGATATCGTGCATGTAATAGGGCCAGACACGGGCGCCGGTGTCGCGCAGGCTTTCACCGCCGGGTGGCGGCACATCATAGGAACGCCGCCAGATATGAACCTGCTCTTCGCCCCATTTGGCGCGCGCATCGTCCTTGTTCAGACCAGACAGATCACCATAGTCACGCTCGTTCAAAGCCTGATTCCTGATCGTGTCCAGGCCCGTCTGGCCGATCTCTTCAAGAATGTGATCGAGTGTCGCCTGAGCGCGAGAAAGGACAGACGTATAGGCCATATGAAAATTCAGCTCCTTGGCCCTCAGGCGCTTTCCGGCATCTCTCGCTTCCTCGTGGCCGAGCTGGGTCAGAGCGGGGTCGCGCCAGCCCGTGAAAAGGTTCTTCAAGTTCCATTCGCTCTGGCCATGGCGGACAAGCACGAGGGTTCCGGACATTGCAATACTCCTGTTGACAGACTTATGTATCGAGGCCGAGGACATCGAGCATGGTGTAAAGACCCGGTTTGCGGCCTCTGCCCCATAGCGCCGCCTTGACCGCGCCGCGCGCGAAGATCGACCGGTCCTCTGCATGATGGGAAAGCGTTATACGCTCACCTTGACCGGCCAGGATCACGGAATGGTCGCCCACGACCGAGCCACCACGCAGTGACGCAAAGCCGATCGTACCTGCTTCGCGAGCTCCGGTATGGCCGTCGCGCACCCTTACGCTATGCTGTCCGAGTCCGATATTGCGGCCCTCGGCAGCAGCCTCGCCGAGTAGCAGAGCGGTGCCCGAAGGCGCGTCAACCTTATGCTTGTGGTGCATTTCCAGAATCTCGACGTCGAAATCATCCGCGCCTAAGGCTTTTGCAGCCTGTTTGACGAGGACGGCGAGCAGATTTACGCCGAGGCTCATATTGCCGGACTTGATGACGACCGCATGACGAGCGGCCAAAGCAATCTTCGCATCGTCTGTACTATCGCAACCGGTAGTACCAACGACATGGACAATGCCGGTCTGGGCGGCAAGGCCGGCGAATTCTACGCTCGCCGCCGGCGTGGTAAAATCAAGGACGCCTTCTACGCCAGCGAATGCGGCCAGAGCGTCGTCTGAGATTGGAACCCCCAGCTTGCCGACCCCAGCAAGTACACCCGCGTCGCTGCCTATATGAGGAGATCCTACCCTCTCGATTGCGCCGGAAAGCATGGCGCCCGGGGTCGAATGAATGATACGGATAAGCGTCTGACCCATGCGGCCCGCTGCGCCGACGACCGCAAGTTTCATCGGGGTTGGCTGTTCCACGTCACTCATTCAGCTGGTCTCGCTATCGGCGTCTGGATATCCTCGCTATCGTAGATGGGCGACTCTTCCCTGCCCTGCAACTGATAGAAGCGGGCATAGACCCCATTGGGGCGGGCGAGAAGTGTTTCGTGAACGCCTTCCTCCACCACACGCCCGGCTTCCATGACCACGATATGATCCGCGTTGACGATGGTCGACAGGCGGTGGGCAATGACGATGGTGGTACGCCCTTGCATGACGCGTTCCAGTGCCTGCTGGACGCGTTTTTCCGACTCGTTGTCGAGCGCGGAAGTTGCTTCGTCCAAAAGCAGGATCGATGCGTCGCGCACAATAGCGCGGGCGATCGAGAGGCGCTGACGCTGGCCGCCGGAAAGCGTCACGCCGTTCTCACCGACTTCCGTGCCATAGCTCTGCGGCTGCTGGCGGATGAACTCGTCTGCATTGGCGAGCTTCGCTGCTTCGATGATCTCCTCATCGGTGGCATCCGGGCGGCCATAGCGGATATTGTCGGCGATCGTTCCTTCGAATAGATAGGGTTGCTGCGAGACATAGGCAATCTGCCTGCGCAGCGAGCGCTTGCTGACATAGGCGATATCCTGCCCATCGACCAGGATACGGCCGCCATTGATATCGTAAAAGCGCTGGACAAGCCCGATCAACGTCGACTTGCCAGCGCCGGAAGCGCCGATAATGGCGGTGGTCTTGCCAGCTTCCGCCGTGAAGCTGATGCCATGCAGCACCGGCACGCCAGTGCCATAGCTAAAGGTGACATTGTCGAATTGCACCTCGCCGCTCTGCACGGCGATCGGCACGGCGCCGATGCTGTCCGCCTGACGCGGCTCGATGTCGAGGATCTCGTAGATCATGCGCGCATTGACCAACGATCGTTCGAGCCCAACCTGCACCTTCGCAAGGCGACGTACCGGATCATAAGCGAGGAGCACAGCGGTCATGAAGCCGAACATGGCGCCGGGCGGCTCGGCATTATACACCGCGCGGTAGCCCGTATAGATGATCATCGAGGCGATGGCGATGCCGGCGATGAGTTCGGTGATCGGCGTCATACGCTCCGAAACACGCGCGATCTTGTTGGCGCGTTCCTCGGCCCGCTTGATCAGCGCACTGATCTTGATGCGCAACTGGTCTTCCATGGTGAACGCCTTGACGATGGCGATGCCTTGCGTCGCCTCCTGCATGGCGCCGATCAGATGCGAGTTCAGCGTCACGGATTCGCGATGAATGCTGCGCAGGCGCCTTGCCAGATACCGGACCACAAGTACCAGAGGCGGCCCGACGAGCAGGGCGATCAGCGACAGGAATGGATCGAGCAAGACCATGCTCACGATGAGCGCGATCAGCGTCGGCACGTCCTTGGCGATGGTCGTGACGACGATATCCAAAAGCTCGCGTACACCGCCAACGTTCTGGTTGATACGGGCAGCAAGCTGGCCAGAGCGGGTGTCGTGATAGAAATCGAGGCCGAGCTTCATCAGGTGATCAAAGACGCGGGCTTGATAACGCGCGACGATGTTGTTGCCGATTCTCGCCATGGTCACGGACTGGACATAAGTCGCAACGCCGCGAATGACGAAAGCACCAAGAATGCCGAGACTGATCGGAAGGATAAGATCTTCGCGGCGTTCGTAATAGATCTTGTTGATCACGTCCTTGAAGATATAGGCGACGAAAGCCGTCGTGCAGGCCACCGCAAGCATGGCGACGATGGCAATGGCATAGGAAGAGCGGTGATCGTGCAGATTTTCGCCAAGGACCCTGCCGATGACGCGCTTCGCCTCGGATGGATCGATCTTCTTTTTCCTGGTCTGTTCGCTCATTACTGGCGGCAACTCGCTGGTACTGAAAAATCCGGCAAAGGCGCTGCTTTTGCCGCTTGTTAAGTCCCTATAGCTTTATTGGCCCGGCTTGCCTATCGGTTTTGGCCTTGGTTGCAAAGGGAGTAGGCGAGTGTTGCTCTTGTGCCCCGCACCGGTCAGTCGCGACGCCAGCGGCGCCCTTCGGTTGAAATGCCAAAGCGGGTCGGTGTACGCGAGAAGGCGGAAAGGCCGCTCAAGGCCGCCAGAGGATGCGTTATGATATAGACCGGCGTCTCGCGTAGAATTTCAGTGTGAGGAGCCTTGTCCTCGAAAGCCTGGCGGAAGGCCGGATCTTTCAAGGGCTGTACGATCTTCTGGACGATGCCGCCCGCAAGGTAAACGCCGCCTCGCGCCATGAATGTCAGCGCAAAATCGCCGGCAAGGCGGCCGAGATAGGTCACGAACAGCGCCAGTGTCTCCTTGGCCTCCGGGGACGATCCAGCGAGGCCTGCCGCAGTGATGTCAGCGGGTGTCTGTAACGTTGGCTCGGTGCCTTCCACCTTGCAAATAGCACGATAGATATTCTGGAGGCCGCGCCCGCACAGCAACTGTTCGCCGGAAATGCGCCCCTCGATATGCTCGATATGCGGAAAGATTTCCAGGTCGCGGTGCGTGCGGGGGCCCATGTCCACATGCCCCCCCTCGCCGGGAACGGGCACCCAGCTATTGCGCGCCCGCACCATGCCTGCGACGCCGAGGCCGGTTCCGGGTCCAAGTACTGCCCGGCTGCCGTGCGGATCGCCCGCACCGCCGCCGAGTTTTTCCAGATGTTTCGGTTCTAGCGAAACAACCGCGAGAGCCTGCGCCTCGAAATCGTTCAGTACGGTTATGTCGCGCAGGCCGAGCGTCTCCATCATCTGATGCGGCTTGACCACCCAAGCGCAGTTCGTAAGGTCGATCTCGTCACCTTCGACGGGTCCGGCAATGGCCAGCACCGCGGAGCGTGGCTGAATGGATGTATGGTCGAGGATGGCGTTCTGGATCGCCTCGTCGATAGTGGGGTATTCCGCAGTCTGGAGAACCGGAAATTCCTTTGGCTCCGCATAGGCGTCGACCAGAATGGCGAACCGCGCATTGGTGCCGCCGATGTCTCCGACCAGAATCGGAAATTTCATGATGTGGTCGGTATCTGCCTGCGTAACCATTTTAGCTTCCCGTTGTGCATCCCATTACGCCTCGGAGGCGTGAGGTGTAATCAGTGTATCTGTGGTTGCATCGTCGCGCAGCAATCCCCGTTTTTGCACCAAAACCTCGGCAGTCGCGCGGTTCAGCGCCATCGGGATATCGTAAACGCTGCCAAGTCGCATAAGCGCCTTGACGTCGACATCATGGGGCATTGGAGAGAGCGGGTCGACAAAGAAAATCAGACCGTCGATCTTGCCCTCGGCTATCAGAGCGCCGATCTGCTGGTCGCCCCCAAGTGGTCCGCTCTTGACCCGGGTAATTGTCAGCGAAGGACAGGCATCTTGCACAAGACCGCCAGTCGTACCCGTCGCAATGATCGTGCAAGGTGCCAGCAATTGCTCATAAGCGCGAGCAAACGCCACCATATCGTCCTTTTTTTGATCATGCGCTATCAGCGCGAGGCGAAATGGTTGTGTCATCAAATCTCTATAACGGCTTGGGCCCTAAATCGATTGAAACCCTATAACCAATTCAGAACCGCATGAAAAGGCCGGAGGTAAAAAAGACTTGGGCAGGTCATTGCGCGTCTGTTCCTCCTGATTTGGCGGGCAAATCTGCTTTGCGTGGTTCGACAGGCTCACCATGGGGAGGTGGTGCGGCCGTAGGATAGTCGAAGGCGTCACGACATGCGCCCGAGTCGTGCTCCTGGTTCCCTGCAATCATCGACCTCCCTCAGGTGAGGCTGTCGAACCACGCACAGCTACAATGCGGTCAGTCAAAACTACTGCGCCGGCACGCCTTCCGGCAAATCGCCCCCTTCCGGGGCATAGGCCGTTGCCGGAGTTCCCGCCGCAGCAGGCTGCGCAACTTTCGCACCTGCGCCGTAGGTCACTTCATCAGCCGATTTCGGCCCTGGCGCGTTGAGGATCATCGCGCAGGCCTTCGGCAGGTCGGAGAGCATGGTAACCTTCGGCTTCACCGGCTTGGCGGGTTCCGGTGCTTTCCTCCAAGGCTCATCGGTGAACCACCAGGCTAGCGACTTGCCACAGCCATCGTCGGCGCCGATCGGTTCTTGCGGCTTGCAGTTGGGCGAACCAGGCTGGCATCTTATCCGCACATGGAAATGGTAGTAATGCCCCCAGTAGGGCCGGATTTTTGCCATCCAGCCACGGTCTCCCTGTACGCTGTCGCAGAGCTTCTTTTTGATGCCGGGATGAACGAAGATTCGTTCCACCTCCGGGTAGCTTGCTGCCCGTTTCAAGAGCGCCGTTCGTGATGACGTCCATTTATCCGGATCGACATAAAGTGTGTCTCCCCTGAGCATCGATGTGGCTTCAACCTTCTCGCGCTCATCGTTCGTAAAGCGCCGCTTCGGCATGGGAGTCAACCAGATATCGGCGTCCAGTCCTACCTGATGCGAGGCATGGCCTGTCAGCATCGGCCCGCCGCGCGGCTGCGATATGTCACCGACGAGCAACCCCGGCCAGCCATCCTTGGCAGCGGAATCGCGTGCCAGCCGCTCGAGAAGGGCGATCATCCGTGGATGTCCCCATCGACGGTTGCGCGACAGGCGCATGACCTGCCAGGCGGGACCATCCACGGGCAGCGCTACGCCGCCTGCGAGGCAGCCCTTGGCGTAGAATCCCGCCGACTGCGGAGCGCCGACGGTTGGCAAAGCCTGAGCTCCGAACAATTGCTTGGCAGGCCCGTCCTCGGCAACCGCATCAACCGCGGTAGTAAACGAAAGGAGCGCAGCTAACGCGAGGCGCCGCAGGGTATTCGATATCATGATCGCTGTCCCACAAGTGACCCGCAATAATCTGTATTGCCGATCCGGGCTTTATGATGGCCAGATTCGCCGGAAAGTCGCAATATGCCTGCAAGTCCGACTTACGATTCGATTGGAACATCGCCATGAAAGCAGTCATTTTCGAGCAATTCGGCCAGCCGCCGCGCGTGCAGAGTGTTGCGGACGCAACACCTGCTGCAACGGGCGTGGTCATCAAGGTCGAGGCGACGGGCCTTTGCCGCAGCGACTGGCACGGCTGGATGGGGCACGACGCCGATATCGTTTTGCCCCATGTGCCCGGGCATGAACTGGCCGGGACCATTCAGGCCATGGGCAAGCATGTAACCCGGTGGAGGCTCGGGCAACGTGTTACAGTTCCATTCGTTGGCGGTTGCGGCCATTGTTTCGAATGCAACTCGGGCAATCATCAAGTTTGCGAAAATCAGTTTCAGCCGGGCTTTACCGCTTGGGGCTCCTTTGCAGAATATGTGGCGGTGGATTTCGCCGACACCAATCTCGTCGCCCTTCCGGACGCGCTCGATTTTGCCACAGCGGCAAGTCTGGGCTGCAGGTTCGTCACCTCATTCCGCGCCATCGTCGATCAGGCGAAGGTCAAGCCGGGTGAATGGGTAGCCGTACATGGTTGCGGCGGCGTAGGTCTTTCAGCGATCATGATTGCAACGGCGATGGGCGCCAATGTCGTTGCGATCGACCTGACCGAGGAGAAACTTGCATTCGCGCGCGAGCTTGGAGCGATTGCGACGATCAACGCCCGGGAGACGCAGGACGTGGTCGGCGCGATGCGGGAAATCACCAAAGGCGGTGCGCATGTTTCCATCGATGCGCTGGGCCATCCTTCGACCTGCTTCAACTCGATCGCAAACTTGCGTCGGCGTGGCCGGCATGTGCAAGTCGGGCTGATGCTGGGCGATCACGCACAACCTCCCGTTCCGATGGACAAAATCATAGCGCATGAGCTTGAGATATATGGCAGCCATGGCATGCAGGCTTTTCGTTACAATGCGCTGATGGACATGCTGGCGACCGGCAAATTGCTGCCGCAAAAGCTGATCGGCAAGGAGATCACGCTGGATGACGCACCCGCCGCGCTGATGGCGATGGACCGTTTCGAGGGGACCGGCATAAATGTCATTACGAAATTCTAGACGGACCTCCCAAAGCAGAAGAATGAACTGGGGTTCTCTATTTCCAGCTTCCGTCCCGCCACATTGAGGAAAAGGCTGTGCCGTAGTCAGGATAGCGGAAGGAAAAACCCAGTTCCTTGATACGCCTGTTTGAGACGCGCTTGTTCTCGCCGTAGAAGGAGCGCGCCATGGGCGTCAGCGGCGCGGTTTCGAAATCAGCCTCTTCAGGGGGTTCGACACCCATCAGCTCCGCCGCATACGCAACCACATCCTGAGGCGGCGCCGGTTCATCATCGGTAATGTTGAAAATCCCGGCTTCCTTGCGCTTTGCAAGAAACGTCAACGCGCCGGCGATATCGTCGACATGGATGCGATTGAAAACTTGGCCGTTTTTGTTCAAGCGTCGCGCCGTTCCATTGACGAGGTTGACGAAGGCGTTCCGCCCCGGGCCGTAAATGCCGGAAAGCCTCAAGATGGCGAGCGGAACATCGCGAGCGTCGCAGAGTTTCTGCCAGCCACGCTCGGCTTCCACACGCTCTGCTGAACGCGCCGACACAGGGTGGCAAGGTGTGTCTTCGTCCACCCAGGCTCCACCATGATTGCCATAGACGCCAACCGTGGACAGGTAACCAATCCATTGCAGGTGCCTCATGTCACGCCGGATTGTTTCGCCGAATTGCGCCAGTACGGGATCGCCCGTCTGACCAGGCGATGTCGAAATGACGAGATGCGTGACACGGGCGAGCACGTCGACGATCTCCTGGGACGCGTGGGTTCCATGGAAGAGGAACGGCGTGATACCTTCTTTTTTGAGGTCTGAAAACTTGGCGCCGTCGCGCGTCGTCCCGCCGATGAAATCCGCTTGACCATCAATGAGCTTGGCAAAGGCGCGCGCCGAATATCCGGCACCAAATAGAAATACCTGCATCATCGATACTTTGCAGCGTTGTGCCATTCGGTCAAGACATCGGCATCGTTCTCTTTTACGGCATGGTGAATTGCCAGTGTAGCAAAACGGGTTCTTTCCATCAGTTGGCCGAGAGCCCAGACGGCGGCACCGCGTACCAGTGGTGAGGGATCAGCCAGATGATACTCGATGGGTCCGATCAGGCCTGATTCGCCGGAGTTTCCGCTGGCGATCAAAACGTTGCGCAGGAAGCGGGTTCGACCGATGCGCTTGACCGGAGATCCCGCAAACAGCGCGCGAAATGCCGCGTCGTCCAGCGTCAATAGCGATGCGAGCGATGGCGATTTCAGGTCGTCGCGTGCCCGCAGCTTCGTCTCGTGCGCCGCCTTGGCAAACTTGTTCCAAGGGCAAACGGCGAGACAATCATCGCAGCCATAGATGCGGTTACCCATCGACTGGCGAAATTCCGGCGGAATTGGTCCCTTGTGCTCAATCGTGAGGTAGGAAATGCAGCGCCGCGCATCGAGTTGATAGGGCGCGGGAAAGGCATTGGTCGGACAAATGTCCAGGCAGGCCTGGCACGAACCGCAATGGTCCGACTCACGCTCGTCGGCGGGTAATTCCGCCGTCGTGAAGATCGTTCCAAGAAACAGCCATGAGCCATGATTACGGCTGACGAGATTAGTGTGTTTGCCCTGCCAGCCGAGCCCGGCAGCTTCGGCCAGAGGCTTTTCCATCACCGGAGCCGTGTCAACGAATACTTTCACGTCCTCGCCCGCCGCACGGGAGACAAAACGGCCGGCGATACCCTTGAGCTTGCCTTTTATTATATCGTGATAGTCGCGGTTTTGCGCATAGACCGAAATTGCCGCCCTGTCCTTCTGCTTGAGAATCGTCAGCGGATCGCCCTCGGGACCGTAATTCATAGCAAGGACGATAATTGACCGAACATCTGGCCACAGGTTTTCCGGATTAGCGCGGCGCTGCTCGGTTTCCAGCATCCATTCCATACTGGCATGGCGTCCAAGCGCGAGATATCGACGCAAGCGTTCTTCGGCCAAGGGAATGGCGTCCGGCCGGGTGACCGCAACGACGTCGAACCCGGCTGCACGCGATTCTGCCAGGATGAACTGCTTCAGCCGTTGTTGTTGGTCCAAGTTCATTTTCTATGAACCTTTTGCGTGGTTCGACGCTGACTATCTCTCCCCTTGTGGGAGAGAAATCGATTTCAGCATCTTAGCGTCTTTGCTGGGAGCTAGAAATCGCAAGAGAGGGAATTTGCTTCGCTGAGAACTACCCCTTTCTTGGCTTTTTTAAGGATTTAGCGAAGAGGCTTAATCCAAGAAAACCCTTTCTCATCCACAAGGGGAGATAAATCGGCGCTATCAAAAATCCAGGTCGCCGTAGTGCGATGAAGGCGGCAGACCGCGTACGCGATCGGACAACAAGGGACGGAATGACGGGCGTGATTTCATCCGCGTGTACCAGTCGCGTGCCGCTTTATAGTCGCCCCACTTGATCTCGCCAAGATAATCGAGGATCGAAATCGATGCGGCAGCGGACATGTCGGCGTAGCTTGGTGCCGGGCCAGCCAGCCAGTTGCGCGTCGCCGTCAGCCAGTCGATATATTTCATGTGCTGGGTGATATTGGTACGCGCAGCACGAATAGCGCCTGAGTCGGGCGCCCCGCCACCCTGCTCGGCGGTCATATGCAGCTTGAAAATACGTTCGCGCGCCATGTGCCGCGTCACTTCGTTCTCGAGCTTCGTCAGGAACCAGTCGACAAGCCTCCTGACTTCGGCCCGATTGAGCGAATCCTCGGGGAACAAACGGCGGCTTCGCTTTAGCGCGCCCCGCGTCTCATCGATATACTCTGCGATAACAGACGCGCCAGAAACCGGCACGTCGCCTTCCGCCAATAACACCGGAAGTGTTCCCGCAGGATTAAGTGCCAGAAACTCCTTACGGCGTGCCCAACTATTTTCCTCGATGAGTTCCACCTCAATGTCATATTCGTTGAGTATGAGTCGGGCATAGCGGGAGCCGGTGGACATGGGATGATGGAAGAGCGTCAACATGGCAGATTGGTAAATCTTTCAAACTGGTATTTTATCCGCACCGTCGTCTCGCGACAGCCGCGTCGAGCTTGCGCCAACGTATAGGCGCAACCTTAGCACGAGACAAGTAAACAGGATTTCACCAATAGCCGGTTACTCCCAACGGCAAAATTCAAGAAAGCGATAATCATGGAATCAGAAACGATTGTCGAAGCCCTTTTCCTTGGCTTGTTGGAAGGCATGACCGAATTCCTGCCCGTCTCCTCCACAGGGCATCTCCTGCTTGCAGGGCATTTCCTGGGATTTGAATCCAATGGCAAGACCTTCGAGGTGTTGATCCAGCTTGGCGCCATTCTCGCAATCCTGACCGTTTATTTCAGCCGTCTTCTCAAGATCGCAAGGGCCCTGCCAAGCGATCCCACGGCGCGGCGCTTCGTCACCGGAATTCTCGTCGCGTTTCTGCCCGCCGCGGTCATAGGTGCGATCGCCCATGATTTCATCAAGGAGGTACTGTTCGAATCGCCAAGGCTGATCTGCGTGATGCTGATTATCGGCGGGCTCATTCTTCTCTGGGTCGACCGCCTCGATTTGAAGGCGCGCTACACAAGCGTCATGGACTATCCGCTTGGTCTCTGTCTCAAGATCGGCCTTATCCAGTGTTTCGCCATGATACCCGGGACGTCGCGCTCCGGTGCAACGATCGTGGGTGCACTGCTCCTTGGAACGGACAAGCGTTCCGCAGCTGAATTTTCGTTCTTCCTGGCCATGCCAACAATGGCCGGCGCGTTCGCCTACGATCTTTTCAAGAACCGCAACATACTGACTTTCAACGATGGCTCTTTGATTTTCGTGGGATTCATAGCGGCGTTTATCTCTGGCGTATTCGTCGTTCGCTATCTCCTCGACTACGTGTCGCGCCATGGGTTCGCGTTGTTCGCATGGTGGCGGCTCGTCGTCGGCACGCTGGGACTGATAGCCCTGATAGTAATGGGGTAAGGCTTGCTAGTTGGCTTATGCCGGCTTTTGGCTGGAATATTGCCCATGCACGCGGAAGCGCCAGAGATATGATGGAAGGATTGCCTCGATTGTCTGCGGCTGAATTCCAAGACCTTCCAACGTGCGACCCTCTTCTTTGGCAGCGTTTGACACAACATTGTCACGCTGCAGGAGCAAGACCTGATCACGGGTCATCACCGGGTTCGGAAGACGGCCCAGGATAGAACCCTGGATTTTGGCGATCCAAAACGGGATCGACACAAACATGCGTTTGCGGCTAATAACACGCAGCATTTCCTCAAGGCACTGCCGGAAGGTCAGCACTTCGCCGCCGCCGAGTTCATAAACCTCGCCTTTCTTCAAGGCACCGTCAACCGACCGTGCGAAAACTTCGGCTACGTCGCCGACATACACGGGCTGGAATTTCGTCCGGCCGCCGCCAATCAACGGAAGGAAGGGCGAGATGCGCGCCATGCCTGCAAATTTATTGAAGAAACTGTCTTCAGGACCAAACACAATCGATGGGCGAATGATAATTGCGTCCGGGAGTATTTCGCGCACAGCAGTCTCGGCGCGCCCCTTTGTGCTGGCATAGGCGGAACGAGAGTGTGCGTCGGCGCCGATAGCAGACATATGCGTTAGCGGCACACCCGATGCGCGGGCAGATTCGGCTACCGCGCGGGCGCCCATTTCATGCACCGTATTGAATTTCTGCTTCCCGGCCTCAAACAGCAGACCCACCAGATTGATAACATGGTCGCAGCCCGCGACGGCTCGATCGATCGAGGCACGGTCACGCAGATTTGCCTGAACAGCCTGTATCTGGCCTACACCGCCTAACGGCTGCAGATGGAAGGCGAGATCCGGGCGGCGGACGGCTACACGAACCCGATAGCCTCTTTTTGTCAGCGCGCGCACGACATGACGACCGATAAAGCCGGAGCCTCCAAAAACGGTGACAAGTTTTGGCTTTACGATTGTCATGAAGCTCTCCTAATTCCATGCGGCAGCAGAAGTTGTGTACTGCCTTTTGGCGCCGGCCGCAAAGGGGATTGGAGCTCAAGGTTCGCGGCGCGTTGCCGCGCCGCGGGAATCTCGTCTTACTGCAGCATCACTGTGCGCAGTTCGTGTTCCTGCGCACCGACGAGAATGTTGTCGCGCTGGTCGGAAAGGACGATCGGATCGCCATTAGCTGCGAACAGCGCCCATAGTTCAACGCCTGGCGTCATCGGCGGAAGTGCCGGGAAACTCGTGGCGAGATCCTCTGTCTTCACCTTGCGCATATAGGCCACCTGGCCTGCGCCAAGACGGGCGAATTCGAGCTCAGTCAGAAGATTCTTGTGGTCAGTCGTTTGCATGATAGCCTCCATGTTCGGACAGTCCATCCAAGGCCCTGTCCAGTTAGAGCTGACGATCAGTCTTCAACTGCAATGTTGATGCGCTTGACCAATCGCTCGGGTTCCGGTCGATCAAGGTCGATCGACAATAGCCCATTCTTCAGAGTGGCGGCGCTGACACGCATTCCATCAGCAAGAACGAAGATGCGCTGGAACTGCCGTGCCGCGATGCCGCGATGCAGATATTCACGAGTCTCTTCATCAGCCTGCCGGCCACGGATGATCAGCTGGTTGTCTTCCGTGGTCACTTCGAGGTCTTCATTGGAAAAGCCCGCGACGGCGAGAATAATTCGAAGCTGTTCACGATCATTACTATTGCCGCGGATACGCTCGATATTATAAGGCGGATAACCGTCGCCTGATTTGGCGATACGCTCCAGCGTCTTTTCCATCGAGTCGAAACCAAGCAACAGAGGGCTTGAAAACGGTGTCATTCGTGTCATTTGTGCAGTCCTTGAGAAAAGCGACCTAAAAGTGAAACCCTGGCTCGGCATTTCACTTCTGTCCCTTGATATGGTCGGTTGGATTGCAGAGTTCAAGAGAGTGACTTGTTACCCCTGATAGAAAGTAAGAAATGCCGCGTAAAATCATAATCGACACCGATCCGGGACAGGACGACGCTCTTGCGATCCTTCTTGCATTCGCAAGTCCGGAACTGGACGTCCTCGGCGTGACCGTCGTCGCAGGGAATGTGCCGCTCGCACTCACCGAACTGAATGCAAGGAAGATATGCGAACTCGCAGGGCGGAGCGACGCTCTGGTCTTCGCCGGTGCCGACCGCCCTTTGATGCGAGCATTGGTTACGGCTGAACACGTGCATGGAAAAACCGGGCTCGATGGCCCGGATCTTCCGGTTCCCACCATGAAACTTCAGGCCAAGCACGCTGCAGATTTCATCATTGAGACACTGCTGGCTGAACAATCGGGAACTGTCACACTGTGCGCCCTTGGACCCCTCACGAATGTCGCGCAGGTCCTGATACGCGCGCCCGAGCTGGCATCGCGTATCCAGCAAATAGTGCTCATGGGTGGAGGTTTCTTCGAAGGCGGCAACATTACCCCGACAGCCGAATTCAATATATACGTGGACCCGCATGCGGCGCAGATCGTGCTTCAGTCCGGCGTTCCCGTGGTCATTCTACCGCTCGACGTGACACACAAGGCGCTGACCACGGCAAAGCGCATCGAGCGTTTCCGTGCTATGGGAACAAGGGCGGGAGATGCCTCGGCCGCCCTACTGGAATTTTTCGAACGATTCGACGAGGAAAAATATGGCTCCGATGGGGGGCCTCTGCACGACCCTAACGTCATCGCTTATCTGCTGAAGCCTGAGCTCTATCGCGGGCGGAAGTGCAATGTGGCGGTCGATGTAGCCAACGAACTGACGCTTGGGATGACTGTTGTCGACTGGTGGGGGGTGACCGACCGGCCGAAAAATGCGCTTTACATCCGCTACGTCGACGACGAGGGCTTCTTCAATCTTTTGACCGATCGAGTCGCGCGACTGGCATAGGCACTTTCCGGTCCAATTGCGGAAATGAGCCGTTGCTTTCTCCTTGCTTGCTCACGGAGAGTTGAAGCCGTGTAAACCATCAGTAAGCAATTCCCAGACAGAATCGCCTGAAAAGGGTAGAGTCAAAAGATTGTACAGCAGAAAACTCGGGGGGTTGATATGCTGACGCGGCGTGGTGTTCTGGCAGGACTTTTGGCGGCAGCCTTGGCTCCCCGGGCGGCGTCTGCGGCAAAATCCAAGAAAAAATTCGTTGTCCAGCCCGAGTTCAGGCCGCAATATGTTTCGTTCGATTCATCGTACGCGCCTGGCACCATTGTCATAGATCCGCGTGGCCGTTTTCTCTATTTGATCGAAGACGGTTTTACCGCACGACGCTATGGAGTCGGTGTAGGGCGAGCGGGTCGTGTCTTTCGAGGCGCCGCGAAAGTCGGCCGCAAGGAGGAATGGCCGCGCTGGACCCCGACAAAGGGTATGATCAGGCGACAGCCGGAAAAATATGCGCGCTACGCTGGTGGGGTCGCAGGCGGACCCCACAACCCGCTGGGCGCCCGCGCACTCTATCTCTATCGCAATGGACGCGACACGCATTACCGCATCCACGGAACAACGGAGCCGTGGACGATAGGACGCGCCGTTTCGAACGGTTGCATCCGCATGATCAATGACCACGTCGTGGACCTGTATGCGCGGGTGCCGGTTGGCGCCCGCGTCGTTGTGCTCTAGGCCGCGACGCTATCCCGCTGGGTGTCGGGAGCCAGGGTGATCTCCAGACCATTGAGCTCTTCGGTCATTATCAATTGGCAAGAAAGCCGTGAATTGTCCTCGACGTGAAAGGTAACATCGAGCTGGTCGACTTCCTCATCCATGGGTGCAAAGAGCTTGTCCGACCAATCCTGATCGACATAAACATGGCATGTGCCGCAGGCGCAGGCACCGCCGCATTCAGCCTTGATGTCGAGGCCCCAATCACGAATGACCTCCATGACGCGAAAACCCTCGAGAGCTTCCAGCGTATGGCGCTTTCCGTGCTGATCGGTGACGTGGATATAGAGGGATTCAGAACTCATCAGAACCTATGCCGCCTTCAATTTCTTCTGCAGGGAGGTGGAGGACGTCGTGTACTGGAAGATAATCCGCTCGCCTGGCGAAACAATGCGTTTTGCCGCCTGGCTCATCAGCGCGGCTTCATGAAAACCCGAAAGGATGAGCTTCAGCTTGCCCGGATAGGTGTTGATATCGCCGATGGCGAATATGCCAGGTTCGGAGGTTTCGAACTTCTCCGTATCGACAGCAATCAGATTTTGGTCGAGATTGAGACCCCAGTCCGCAATCGGACCGAGCTTCATCGTCAAGCCGAAGAATGGCAGTAGCCGCCCAGCTTCGAGGATTTCTTCGCCTTCGGCACCCTTGAGAATTACTTTGGTCAATTGGCCGTCCGACCCTTCGAGACCACTGACCTGGCCCATGCGGAACTTGACACGGCCATCTTTTTCCAGCGCCCACATCTTGTTGACGCTATCGGGAGCGGCACGGAATTCTGGCCGGCGATGGACGAGTGTGACCGACTTTGCCACGGGCTCAAGATTGAGCGTCCAGTCAAGTGCGCTGTCACCGCCTCCGACAATTACCACGTCGTGGCCGCGGAAAGCCTCGATCTTGCGCACCGCATAGTGAACGCTTGTTCCCTCATAGAGCTCGATTTCCGGCACAGGCGGGCGCTTGGGCTGGAAGGAACCGCCACCAGCCGCGATGACGATGACCTTGGTGATGAAAACCTTGTCCGCATCGGTCTCCACGCGGAAACGTCCGTCCTCGAGCTTCTCGAGCGCGGTAACCATGGTGGAAAAATGGAACTGCGGTTCGAACGGCGCGATCTGCTTCAAGAGATTACTCGTGAGATCCTGGCCTGTGACTTCCGGCAGACCAGGAATATCGTAGATCGGCTTTTCAGGATAAAGCTCGGCACATTGGCCGCCAGGGCGGTCGAGGATATCGATTACATGGGCGCGCAGGTCGAGCAGACCAAGCTCGAAAACGGCGAAGAGGCCAACTGGGCCGGCGCCGACAATAACCACATCTGTTTCAATCAATTCGGACATAAAGGTGCCTTCCAGGTAGCAAATTCGAGTTGTTTGTGGAGTTCACGCCCCGGGAACGCGGCGCCAGCTATAGGTGCCGGGCACTGTGTGCGAGCCTCGTCCCGGCTGGTAGTAACCGGGAACATCGTGAAGATTATGGCCGGCAAGGCGGTTCAGCGTCACCGCATGGTTGACCTTCATCGTGTCGAAGCCGGTGCGCAGCATATAGGCGACCTGATCGATCAAAACATCCCCTACGGCGCGCAACTCACCCTTGAAATGATGCTGGTTCTTGATCAGCTCGGCCTTCGAATAGGAGCGCCCGTCACTAAAGGCTGGAAATTCCAGCGCAATTACCGGGATCGAATCCAGCAATGGCAATAGCGGTTCGACGCTTTCACCCGGGGCGACCACAACACCGATCTTGCGATTGGAGGCATTGCGTATCTCTTCGGTGAGACCGAGCCAGACGCCCAGCGGCAGGATCACAGCAGGTGCATCACCGGCCTCCTCCAGCGTTTCGGCTGTGACGTAAGGGTCCTCGCGGAAACCTTCGCGGCCCCAAAGCTCACCCGCAGGTTGTTCAATGTCACTCATAAACTCGAATCCGTCAGCGAGATGTTGCTCAGTTCGTCGGTAAGCCCGGTCAGGTGAATGCCGCACTCAGTCTTGTCGGAGCCAGCCCAGCGGCCAGCGCGATCGTCTTCGCCGTCCTTGACCGGCAAGGTGCAGGGCATGCAGCCGATCGAGCGGTAGCCTTCGGCGACCAAGGGGTGCGGCGGCAAATCATGCTCGGCCATATAGGCCTTGAGGTCGGCGGAGGTCCAGTGCGCAAGCGGGTTGATACGGATACGCGCGCCCACAGACTCGAACACGGGGAGTGCCGTACGCGTCGACGCCTGGAATTGCTTGCGGCCGGTCATCCATGCGCGGTAGGGCGCGACGGCACGGGCCATCGGCTCGACCTTGCGGATGTAGCAGCAGCGATCCTTGTTGGTCATGGACAGTGCGCCGAACGGGTCCTCATCCTTGAGGCTCTGCTTCAGCGGGTGGATATCATGCACATCCGTCATGCCAAGCTCGGCGATGAGCTGGTCACGATAGCGCAGTGTTGCCGGAAAATGCTTGCCGGTCTCCAGGAAAAGCACCGGCGTTGCGCGGTCGACCTGCGCGATCATGTGCAGCATCACTGCGCTGTCAGCACCGAAAGAGGAAACGACGGCGATCTCCTCGTTGAAGAGGTGATCGACCGAGAGCTCGATGACATCCATCGGCTCGAGATTACCATAGCGTGCCTGAAGCGCACGCGCCTCGTCCGCCACGGTAATGTCATTGACTTCAAGCAGCATTTGCAACCTCGCTATAGAGCGCATCCTTGAACGGTGCTGCGCCCACGCGCCGGTAGGTGGCAAGGAACGTCTCTTCCTTGTCGGTCCTGATTTCGAGGTAACGATCGACGATCGTTTCGATTGCATCGACGATCTCTTCCGAGGAAAAGCCGCGGCCGGTGATGTCACCGATCGTGCAAATCTCGTCACCCGAACCGCCGAGGGAGATCTGATAGAGCTCTTCACCCTTCTTTTCGACACCCAGAATGCCGATGTGGCCAACATGGTGATGGCCGCACGCATTGATGCATCCGGAAATTTTGAGCTTGAGCTCGCCAATATCCGCCTGACGCTCCGGGTTGCCGAAACGTTCCGAGATGCGTTGCGCGACCGGGATCGACCTCGCAGTTGCCAAAGCACAGTAATCGAGACCAGGGCAGGATATTATGTCTGTGATCAGGCCGGCATTAGCCGTTGCCAAGCCGTCGGTCAGAAGCAGATCGTAAACGATGCGCAGATCGGCAATCGCCACATGCGGCAGGACGAGGTTCTGCTCGTGACTGACGCGGATCTCGTCATAGGAGAATTTCTCGGCGATATCGGCAACCAGATCCATCTGCGCATCGGTGGCATCGCCCGGAATACCGCCGATTGGCTTCAACGAAATTGTCACCACGCCGTAGTCGGGATTCTTGTGCGGTGTGACGTTCTGGTCGACCCAGGCGGAGAATGCAGGATCCGCCTTGCGGGCCGCCGCGAGTTCAGACCAGCCTTCAGGACGCTGTACAAGATTCGGCGGCGCGAAGTAGGCGTCAATGGCGTCGACGTCCTGCTGCGGCAGTTTGAGGTCTGTTTCCTTGATTGCCTGCCATTCTGTCTCGATCTGACGGGTGATTTCTTCGGTGCCGGTCTCGTGCACTAGGATCTTGATGCGCGCCTTGTACTTGTTGTCCCGGCGTCCATTGAGGTTGTAAACGCGCACGATGGCTGTCGTGTAGGTCAGCAAATCCTCGACGGGCAGGAAGTCGCGTACTTTCTTGGCAACCATCGGCGTGCGGCCTTGCCCACCTCCGACGTAGACGCCAAAGCCGAGCTCACCGGACTCGTTCTTCTTCAGGTGCAATCCGATATCATGGACCTGGATCGCTGCGCGGTCGCGGTCGGCGCCCGTTACGGCAATCTTGAACTTCCGCGGCAAATAGGAGAATTCCGGATGCATCGACGACCACTGGCGCAGGATTTCTGCATATGGGCGCGGATCACCGACCTCATCGGCAGCAGCGCCTGCGAAATGATCGGCGGTGACGTTGCGAATGCAATTGCCCGACGTCTGGAGGGCGTGCATTTCCACCGACGCCAACTCGTCGAGAACTGCCGGGATGTCCTTCAAGGCAGGCCAATTGTACTGGATGTTCTGTCGCGTGGTGAAGTGACCATAGCCACGGTCATAGCGGCGGGCGATATGGGCAAGCTTGTGCATTTGCCTGCTGGACAGCGTGCCATAGGGAACCGCCACCCGCAGCATATAGGCATGCAATTGCAGATAGACGCCATTCATCAGCCGCAACGGCCGGAACTGCTCTTCCGTCAGCTCGCCGGCAAGGCGGCGTTCGACCTGGTCCTTGAACTGTTCAACGCGAGCGGAGACGAACGCGTGATCAAACTCATCATAACGATACATTCTGCGGTCTTTCGATTTTAGAGCAGAACTTGCTCTAATACTTTGTTTTTACGCAATCCCGGACGGAAAACCGGTTCCCACTTTCCTAGAATTGCTCCATGTCAGGCGGCTTTGGACTTTTCAGCCTGTTTGCCGAGGTCAAGACGAATGGTAGGTCCGAGCTGACGAATGCGCTCGCGCAGGCGTACCGGAAAAAGATCGGTGCCACGCTCTTCAACATCGATAACATTGACGTCGATGACGAGGTTGGACTTTATTGCGGACTTGCCGGCTTCCTCGAGTGCATTGACCGCTTCCGCGTGACGCGCGATCAGCGCTCCATCGATATGTTCCAACCACTCGCCATTGGCGCCGAGCCATACAACTTCGCCATCGGCCAGGCGGTTTGCAGTCAACACTTTAACACTCATGATCTTCATCCTTCGCAGTTATGCAACATTGTGGTCAAGGTGGTGTTGCACCACGGAATTCTTTGAATTGGCGGAAAGAGCCTCAGCCTTATCGATAGCTGCACCGGCGACCGCGTCGCCAATGATGACCATGACAGGGCCGCCCAGATCGTCGCGCTGTTCCAGCGCCGGCAGATCATTGAGCGTCCCATGGAACATGCGGCGTTCTGCACGCCCCGCATTCTCGATGACAGCAACTCCAGTATCGGCATGAAGCCCCGCCTGAATCAGGCGCTCCGCAACGGAAGCGGCCACGCTGCGGCCCATGTAGACAGCGATTGTCGCACCGGAAATGGCGAGGCGCGCCCAGTCAGGCAGCACCTCTCCAGCCATATCATGACCTGTGGTGAACACGAGGGAGGATGCGACACCGCGCAGGGTCAGGGGCAGTTGCATATCCGCCGCAGCCGCGAAGGCGGAGGTGATGCCTGGAACGATCTCAAAGCCGATCCCCGCGTCGCGCAAGGCGGCCATCTCCTCGCCGGCGCGGCCGTAGACAAGCGGATCACCCGATTTCAGGCGAACCACCTGCTTGCCTTCACGACCAAGCGCAACAAGCAGATCATTGATCTCGCTCTGGCTCTTGGTATGACAACCTTTGCGCTTGCCGACGGAGAGCCGTGTCGCGTCACGTCGGCCCATCGCAACCACAGCTTCCGGCACCAACGCATCATAGACTATGACGTCCGCCCCCATGAGCACGCGATGCGCACGCAAGGTCAGCAGATCTTCAGCGCCTGGGCCGGCGCCAACCAGCCAGACGTAACCCTTGGGTACACTTTGATTACCTAGAAGACCGGCTGCAGCCTCGTGCGCACCGGCAAGGTCATCGTTGTAGACGTTGCTGGAGACGGCTCCAGAAAAAAACGAACGCCAGAACAGACGGCGCGGCAGGCCTTTTTTGACCAGCTTATCAACCACAGGGCGATAAGCATTGGCGAGTCGCGCCAGATCGCCCAGCCGCGGCGAGAACATGACATCGATGCGGGCGCGGATCATCTGCGTCAATACAGGTCCGGTGCCTTCAGAACCGATGGCAATGGCGAGCGGCGCACGATTGACAATGGCGGGCGTGAAGAAATCGCACAGGTCCGGACGGTCGACAACATTGACCGGAATGTGCTGGCGGCGGGCCTCGTCGGCGACCATCGCATCCTGGTCCTCGTCGCCAGTGGCGACGAAGACCAGTTTTGCGCCGATCAATTGCTTGGGAGCAAAGCTTTCTGCGATATGTTCGTGTTCGCCATCTCGAAGGAACGCAGCGAGTTCCGGCTCAGGCTCTGCCGCAATGACGCGGATGGCGGCATTCGTCTGCGCTAGAAGCCTGGCCTTGTTCAAAGCCTCCTCGCCATTGCCAACGACTACAAGCACTTCATTGCGCACGCGAAAGAAGGCTGGAAAAACAGAAAGCTGGCTTAGGCGGATTGACATAGACAAGCGTATCCCGATGATCCCGAGGATTATCCATGATCCGCCCTTGATTTATAAGGAACAGAAGTGCGCCGAAACTCGTGGGGGAGCATGTAATTTCTGAAAATGTCGAAACAAGCGGATCAGCATTCTACGTGTACGACAACATACATGACCTTGTCATCACCCATCAAGGCGACACAAGGATGTGCTCTCTACCATCCGCGTCCCTGACCGAATCAGTCAGAAGGATACACGACTAAGTTAATCGTGTAAAAAACGAAATGCAAGATATTTTTCGATGCCTTGTCGGATCGGGCAACCTTAAGTCGTCATCTATAGGAACAACGCGACCAGAGAGGAATTAATATGCGCATGATTTTCGTAAACCTGCCCGTCAAGAGAATCGAGGCGACAAGAGCCTTCTTCGCCGCTCTTGGCTTCAGTTTCAATCCGGATTTTTCCGACGACAAGACCGCCTGCATGATCATCGAAGAGAATATTTTCGCGATGCTGATGGAAGAGGATCGATTCCGCGATTTCATAAACAACGATATCAGCGACGCCACGAAGGCTCAGGAAGTGCTTATCGCGCTCTCTGCCGGAAGCCGCGAGGAGGTAGACGGCATTCTGGCCAAGGCGATTAGCGCCGGCGGCAAGCCATGGAAGCCCATACAGGATCTCGGTTTCATGTATGGCTGCAGCTTCCAGGACATCGATGGGCATGTCTGGGAAGTCGTGCACATGGACATGCCCCAGCAGTAGAATTCTGCCAACGAGCGCCCCCCGCTGCTCCTGCTCAGGTCGTAAACGCCGCCGGCACATGCACAGGCCAGCGCCACGGCAGGATAGCAACAAGGTCGAACCGGAGGGAGAGGCGGGAATGGTCGGACTGGCGCGCCAGCCACAGGTCAGCCGCGGCTTCGATACGCCGCATGGTCGAGAGATTGAGCGAATCCATTGCCTGCTCAAGCGTGGTTCTCGCTTTTACCTCAACGATGAGAACAATGTCACCACGTCGTGCTATGAGGTCGATCTCGCCCAGCCTTGTGCGGTATCGACGGTCCACTATGCGATAACCTTTCAGCATCAGTGCGAGGGCAGCAAGGCGTTCGGCGGAATGGCCGCGGCGGTAGGCCCTGTTGCGCTTGTCCACTCCGCTCATTTCAAGGCCAATAGCCGTTGGTAGAGCTCTCCCTTGGGCCGGCCGGTCATTCGAGAGGCCTCGCCAGCGGCTTTCGCTGGCGACATTTCCAGGCTGAGTGCGCGCAACAGTGCATCGACATCGTCGTCCGTGCGAGGCAAATGCTGGTCGTCCCCCGGGGGTCCTATAACCAGAACAACCTCGCCGCGAATACGATCCTCCCCGTCATATTCCGCAGCAAGGTCCTTAATCGGTAAAGTCAGAACTGTCTCGTAGGCTTTCGTCAGTTCCCGGCACAGCGAAGCCTGCCGTTCGGGTCCGAACACTTCGACCATATCTGCCAGTGCCGTTGCCGCGCGGTTGGGAGACTCGAAAAACACCAGCGCCGCATCGAGTGATTTCAACTGCTCCAGTTTTGCGCGCCGCTGGCCTTGTTTCGAAGGCAGAAACCCGGCGAAATAGAACGAATCCTTGAAAAGTCCTGAGGCGGTCAGCGCGGCAAGAACCGATGATGCACCCGGAACGGGTACGACTCTAATGCCAGCAGCTTTGGCTTCCGGTACGAGGCGGCCGCCCGGATCGGCAACCAGGGGGGTGCCTGCGTCTGAAATCAACGCAACGCTTTTGCCGTTGAGGATCGCTTCGATCAGCTTCGGGCCCGCCATGCCGGCATTATGCTCATGATACGCATAGGGGCGCCGCGAGATACCATAGCGCTCGAGCAACACGCGGCTGACGCGCGTGTCCTCGCAAGCAATGACGTCGGCAGCGGCAAGCGTCTCGATACCGCGGAGAGTCATATCCCCGAGATTACCAATTGGCGTCGCCACGATATAGAGTGCCGGCTCCAGTGGACGGGCGCGATACGAAGCGCTGCCAATCTGGTAGTTTCGCTCGCTCACATCGCCTTCAGACATCGCAATCCTTCAAGCTGCCAACTCGGCTATGACCGCGTTGAGCACGATCGCTCCCTGTGGCGTCGTACGAATGCGGCTATTGCCGATATATTCGACAAGGCCCTGTTCAGCCAAGGAAATCACGCGGCTCTCCCTGACGCTGTGTCCTGTCAGCCGTTCGTAACGGGCCAGATCGATGCCCTCGACGAGACGCAATCCCATGAGAAGAAATTCATCCCCCTCCTGCTCATGGGTGAGGAACTCCTCTTCGACGATACCATGGCCGACTGTTTCGACTTTCTCTATCCACGTTTCGGGGTGGCGTTCGGTGATTGTCACAGTGCGGGTACCATTTTCTACGAAGCGGCCATGGGCCCCAGGGCCGACACCAACATACTCGCCGTAGCGCCAGTAGACGAGGTTGTGCTGTGATTCCGCGCCGGGTGCCGCATGGTTGGAAATCTCATAGGCGGGAAGTCCATGCCGTGCCGTCGTCTCCTGCGTGTCCGCATAAAGCGCCGCCGCGTCGTCGCCATCGGGCGTTATCAGTTTCCCGGCCTTCCAGAGATTATAGAAGGGCGTGCCCTCTTCGATTGTCAACTGATAGAGCGACAGATGATCGGCGGCGTAAGAAATGGCCTTCACCAGTTCTTCGCGCCAGGCTTCGACGGTCTGTTCAGGCCTCGCATAAATTAGGTCGAACGAGAGCCTGGGGAATATGTCGCGCGCCAGTTTGATCGCGGCAAGCGCCTCCTCGACACTGTGCATCCGGCCCAGGCGGCGCAGATCACGATCGTTGAGCGCCTGCACACCGAGCGAAACGCGGTTGACGCCGGCGGCGTGGTAACCGCGGAATCGCTCCGCTTCCACGCTGGTGGGATTGGCTTCAAGTGTAATCTCGATATTATCCGGTACATGCCAATTGGCGGCGATCTCGTTAAGCACGGATGCCACAGTTTCCGGCTGCATCAGAGAGGGTGTTCCGCCGCCGAGAAATATACTCGACACAGTGCGGTGACCCGTACGTTCGCGCATCTCGGCGATTTCGCGCGCGAAGGCTGCGGCAAAGCGAGGTTGATCAACGGCATGATGCCTGACATGCGAATTGAAATCGCAGTAAGGACATTTCGCCATGCAGAACGGCCAATGGACATAGACACCAAACCCGGTTCCGTCTTTGCCAGAATGATTCATCCAGCATCCAGACAGTCATTGGCAAAACGTTGAAAGGCGCGGGCACGATGCGATAGCGCCTCGTCATCGCCTGGCTTCCAACCATGCTTTTGTTGCGCCGTCATCTCGCCGAACGTTACGTCAAAGCCTTGCGGTTTAAACACGGGATCAAAGCCGAAACCGGCCGAGCCACGTGGCGGCCAGACAAGTTCACCTTCGACCTCGCCTCTATAATAATTCGCTTCGCCATCTGGCCATGCAAGGCAAATCACCGAAACAAACCGCCCGCTGCGATCATGGGGAGCGTTTGCGCCTCTTTCCTGCAGCGCCGCCTCGACCTTTTGCATGCCATGGGCAAAATCGCGTTTACCGTCAGGCAGTTCCGCCCAGTTGGCCGTATAGACGCCGGGATTACCGCCTAGTGCGTCGACGCAGAGGCCGGAATCATCCGAAAGTGCGACCAGACCAGTCGCCTTTGCAGCCGCGAACGCCTTGATGTAGGCGTTCTCCTCGAAGGTACTTCCCGTTTCGTCAGGTTCAGGCAGACCAAGCTGGGCGGCCGACACTACCTCGAACCCGAAGGGGCCAAGCAGGTCGATCATTTCCTTGATTTTCCCCTCGTTGTGACTGGCAACCAGGAGCTTGCCTTTTTCAAGTATTCTCATTTCCGATTCCATAATTCCGGCTCTGCGAATTCGATCGAATTTCCCGACGGATCGCGAAAATAAAGCGAGTGTGCGCCGTTGGGCCAATCGAATTCACTTTCGATGGCAACGCCATGCGCTTCAAGATGGGATTTCCATTCGGCGATTTCATCCCGTGTCGCGCGAAAGCAGACATGACCCGGACCCGTGGCACCATGCGAGGGTATCGGCAAACCACCTTTCGGGCGTTCTTGCAGTTTTAACGCATTGAACAGGATCAGCACGCCAGGGCCGCAACGAAAGAACACGGATTCTTCGCCGGCCCGGAGAATGCATTCAAGCCCGAGCACACCGCCGTAGAAACGAGCAGTTGCCTCGACGTCCGTCACATAAAGCGCTGTTTCCAAAACTCCGGATGGCTGCATCGTGAACCTGTTAGCTGACAGCCATTTTCTGCAACGAAACTAGCCGGTTGATGCCATTGCGGGCAAGGCCCAAGAGCGACAGCAGTTCTTCCTCGGAGAAAGGTTCGCCTTCAGCCGTACCCTGCACCTCAACGATACCACCCTTGCCGGTCATCACGAAATTGGCGTCGGTCTGCGCCGTTGAATCTTCGAGGTAGTCGAGATCGATAACAGGCGTACCGTTGGAAATGCCACAGGAAATGGCGGCGACATGATCTTTCAGGACTTTCTCCACCTTCAACATCTGGCGTGTTTCCATCCAGCGCAAGCACTCGTGCAGTGCCACCCAACCACCTGTAATGGCGGCCGTGCGCGTTCCGCCGTCCGCCTGAATGACATCACAGTCCACGGTAATCTGAACCTCGCCCAGCGCCTGCAGGTCAACGACAGCACGCAACGAACGGGCGATCAACCGCTGAATCTCCAGCGTGCGGCCACCCTGCTTGCCGGAAGAGGCTTCGCGGCGCATGCGGTCGCCGGTCGAGCGCGGCAGCATGCCGTACTCCGCTGTAACCCATCCCTTTCCGCTATTGCGCATCCAGCCGGGAACTTTTTCTTCAAGGCTGGCCGTGCACAAGACGTGCGTATCACCGAATTTTACAAGGCACGAGCCCTCGGCATGTTTGGAAACGCCGCGCTCGAAGGAAATGGCGCGCATTTCGTCGGGAGCTCGCTTTGAAGGACGCATTGAAAGACCTCTTGTTGATGTGTTCCGGGCCTTTTAGCCGCGATGGGACAACGAAGCAAAGGCTTTGATGCGAAGGCTTTGATGATCGTGCGGAGAATGCTTATATCATGGTAGCAATCGACAAAAAGCACGAGGCATGATGAACAAGACTGCGGTCCCCGAAACATTGCAATCGCTCGATCAGCGATCGCGCGATATATTCCGCCGTATTGTAGAAAGCTATCTCGGAGACGGAGAGCCGGTGGGTTCCCGCAACCTGTCGCGCATCCTGCCCGTTTCCCTGTCGCCGGCGACCATCCGCAATGTGATGAGCGATCTCGAACACCTGGGTCTGGTTTATGCTCCGCATATTTCCGCCGGCCGCCTGCCGACACAACTCGGCTTGCGCTTCTTCGTCGATGCCTTCATGGAAGTCGGCGACCTGTCCAAATCCGAGCGCCATTCCATCGAGGCGCAGGTCAGGGCGGGCGAAACGCAGTCGGCAGAAAATGTGCTGACGCAGGCCAGCCAAATCCTCTCCGGAATGTCGCGAGGAGCAGGGCTGGTACTCGCGGCGAAGGCAGAAGGAGCGCTCAAGCATATTGAGTTCGTCCGCCTGGAACCGACGAAAGCCCTCGCCGTACTGGTCACGCAAAGCGGCGATGTCGAAAACCGGGTCATCGAACTGCCTGTCGGCGTCACGCAGTCGCAATTGATCGAGGCATCGAACTTCCTCAATGCGCATATACAAGGCCGCACAATCACCGAGGCGCGGCAGGAAATCGCCCGCCTGAAGGAAGAGACACAGCAGGCGCTGGATGCGTTGTCCCAACACCTCGTGGAACAGGGGCTCGCCATCTGGGGCGGTGATGGCGGTGGTCAACCAGCACGGCTGATCGTCCGCGGTCGCGGCAATTTGCTTGAATCGGTTAGCGCCGAGGCCGATCTGGAGCGTCTGCGCCACCTTTTCGATGATCTCGAAACGAAGGAAGGTACGCTGCAGCTCCTGGATCTGGCTGAAGCAGGGCCGGGCGTTCGCATCTTTATCGGCTCGGAAAACAAACTGTTCTCGCTTTCCGGTTCATCACTTGTCATCGCGCCATATCGTGATTCTGAACAACGCATAATCGGCGCTCTTGGCGTCATCGGCCCGACAAGGCTTAACTATGCGCGAATAGTGCCAATGGTGGACTACACCGCCCAGCTCGTTTCACGGCTTTTGCGATAGATCATCATATTTGCCGGCACCGGGAATCGTGGCAATGTAAGAACCGGCCGCAACATTGAGTGAGGGTTTCAGCCCATCGCTGCCAATCGTTTCGGCAGTCCGGAGACGACCACTTTCGATGCGGGATCCGCTACATTCCGAGCCGCCAGCTTTGCGATGATCGCTTCGCGGATCGGGCCTGCGTGAAGTGACGGGCCGATGATTATCCGATCAATCAACTCCGGCAGCTCAATACCCATGACATTGTCGGCGGGGCTGTTTTTTAGCTGCATCTTATAAACAATCTGCGGGACTCCGCCGATCACTTCCTGATGCTCCACGAGTTGGACAGACGGCCAGAGCTGCGGGTTCGTCAGGACACGCCATTCGCGTTCGTCGCGAAAGCCGGGATGCTTCGAGCAGGTCGCCGCGAAGACAAGCATAAGGAAAACCATCTCGGCCAAAGCGACCTTGTTCAGTTTGGCCAAAAAGTCCTTGTTGGACGCTACCCGCTGGGCGACGAGCCTGAACTCATCATCGAGTTGCTGGCGCGTCCAGTAAGCTACCGGACTGGAATAGGCCTTCAAGGCTTCGGTCACCTGTAAAAAAGGGGCAACCTTAACGACGACCGCAACTCCAGTCGTACTGTCGTCAAAGGCCCGCCATAATGACAAACGACCTGTATCGTTTTCGGTATCATCGTGCTCGGCGACTGACAGGACATAGGACTGGGTTCGCAGACTCGACAGCCACTGATAGTATTTTTTGACGGCTTCTTCCCAAACTCCAGGAACGCTGGCCTGGAGAGCGCTTGCCAGAGCCGCGTTGCTTTCGCTGTCGTTGTTCCACTGATGCAGTTGCATGACGCCTTGTTCGACGTCACGATAATCGTTCATGCATCGCGTGTTACGAAACTTTATTGCCTCTTCATCAAGAATGCGAAACAGATTTTCCGCCGTGGTGTAGTGGACAAAGCGGGAATTCGCCTTGATGGCCAGACGCCGGTCGAAAGTCGTTGGCATGAAGATGCTGAGCATCTTGACTACGTTGGGATCCCAGTCTTCCATCAGTCCTCAAACGCCCGAGCCGTGCTTGCATGCCAATCTGCACGGCTGATCATAAACGCTAATGCAGCGGGTGTCGCCTGCCCGACTTGTCCTCACATCGTGAAATCGTTCAGGGACAACCTATCTTCAACTTGTGCCGAGACCTCAGCGATCAGATCGGCAATGCCATCGCCGTTGATGTCGCCCTCGATCATCCAATGATCGACGTTCGAAGCGGCTGCCTGGTCCTGTGGGACGAGGAAAACCCGCAACTCTCCGGCGACGCCGGAGAAATCGTTCTCGCCAATAAAATGGAAATCCTGGTTGCCCGCTACGCCCGTGTCCGCATCTATTCGGCTGAGATCAATCGCGTCACCGTCACTGGCATTGAAATCGGCTATGGACGCGTGGGTGGCTTGTCCGCCGTGCATCTGGGATCCATGTTCAACCTGACCGAAGATAAAAGTATCTGCCCCGCTTCCACCCGCCAGAATGTCGGTCCCCGTACCAGTGATGAGTTGATCATCGCCCAGACCGCCATTCAACGTATCGTTGCCGACGCCGCCTTCAAGCGTGTCGTTGTTGTCACCGCCGCGCAGGAAATCATTGCCGGAGCCACCAATAAGATGATCCGCGCCTGTACCGCCGTCCAGCCAGTCGATGCCTGCCCCCCCGACCAGTGTGTCGCTACCCGAGCCGCCATTCAGCCTGTCTTCACCCGCGCCGCCATCCAATGTATCATCACCGTTGCCGCCATAGAGCCAGTCTTGTCCGCTTCCACCATCCAGCCGATCGTCGCCTGCGCCGCCGTCCATCCAGTCGAGGCCCTGTCCGCCAGCGATGTAGTCGGTACCGGCGCCACCATTGAGCCGGTCACTACCGGAGCCACCATTCAAAGCGTCATCACCTGCGCCGCCGATCAGCGTGTCGTCACCGCGGCCGCCATCCAGGAAGTCATCCTCTGCACCGCCATCGAGATAGTCCGCTCCGACGGCGCCATCGAGCCAATCCGTACCGGCACCGCCAAGAAGGTGGTCATCGCCATTGCCGCCATCGAGGCGATCATCTCCACCGCCGCCATCCAGCGTGTCATCGCCGCCGCGGCCATGGAGATAGTCCTCGCCACTGCCGCCAAGAAGCCTGTCCTCGCCGCTGCCCCCGTCGATCCAGTCGGTGCCTGCACCGCCGACCAACGTGTCATTGCCATCACCGCCCGAGAGGCCGTCATCGCCATCGAGACCGACAAGGACATTGTCGCCGGAATCGCCGGACAGCGTGTCGTGAAAAGAGGAACCGACAAGATTTTCGAACCCTACTGCAAGCCGATCGCCTTCGGCGTCGCCGCCCCAGGCTCCAAGTGCGCCAGAACCATCAACACCGCCTAGACGAACCATGACTCCCTCGGACGAACCCGCATAGGCCAGTGTATCGACGCCTTCATAGCCGAATAGCAGATCGCTGCCCGCCTTGCCCTGGATAAGATCATTGCCACTGCCTCCAAAAAGCAGATCGCTTCCGTCAGTGCCTGTGAGTATCTGGTCAATGCCATTTTCAAGGTCGATATTGAGGAGATCGAGCAAGGAACTGTTCAGCGCCATCATGGCCCCCGTGTTGAGACATTAAGATCGGTTTATTCGGCTATATTTGGATATAGAGCTAATTTTGGAGGTTCTTGCAAATGAATTTTTTATAAAGAAAGCATAGTTCAATGTGGCGTAAATATACTTCAAATTTTGAATTAGATTATGCTTGCTGACTTGCTCTTCAGCACGGGCTTCGACCAGCCACGGTACCGTAAACGTGATCAACGGTGTAGCTGGAAGAGCCATTGCAAGCCATGACGCGGTCAACTAATATATCAATCTTATGATTGGAGATGTTCATGGATACCCTCAGCCCTCCCAGGCATTTGCGCCTTCACGCCAGCGACAATGTTGTCGTTGCGGTTGACACCTTTCAGCCCGGCCAGTTGATCGAGGCGGTGACGGTGGCCAGTCGTGTACCGCGCGGCCACAAGCTCGCCTCCCGCTTGATCGCTGCGGGTGAACCTGTTCGCAAGTTTGGACAAATCATAGGATCCGCATCCAAGCGCATCGAACCTGGTGAATGGGTACATGAACATAATCTCGACTACAGTAACTTCGTCCGTGAGCCGGGTGCCACTCATACGATCCACTCGAATGGTGTTCTGCCCCTGGAGCAGCAAGCCACATTCGAGGGTTTCCGCCGGGCCAATGGCCGTGCGGGCACACGCAATTATATTGGCATCCTGACCTCGGTGAACTGCTCTGCTTCAGTCGCACGCTTCATTGCGGAGGCCGTGCAAAAGTCGGGCCTACTCGACGAATACCCAACCATTGACGGGATTATTCCCCTGGTACACGGCGGCGGCTGCGCTCTCGATGTGAAGGGAGAAGGCTACGAGGTCTTGAAACGTACCCAGTGGGGTTACGCCACAAATCCTAATATCGCAGCCGTGCTGATGGTTGGACTGGGTTGTGAAGGCTTCCAGATCGGCCGTTGGAAAGAGGCTTATAACATTGTCGAGAGCGATACATTCCGTAGCCTGACGATCCAGGAGGTAGGGGGCACCCGCAAAACGATGGAAGCCGGCATTGCGGCGGTGCGCGACATGCTTCCGGCAGCGGCAAACGTTAGGCGCGAGACCATTCCCGCATCGGAACTTATCCTTGCCTTGCAATGCGGCGGCTCGGACGGGTATTCAGGCATTACTGCCAATCCGGCACTCGGTGCCGCAGTCGATCTCCTGGTGCAGCACGGCGGCACCGCAATCCTTTCCGAAACGCCCGAAATATACGGTGCAGAGCATCTTTTGATTGAACGCGCCTCGAACCAGGAAGCCGTCAAGCGGCTGCAGGATGTCATCGCCTGGTGGGAGGACTACACAGAGCGCAACAAGATGGAGATGAACAATAATCCCTCGCCCGGCAACAAGGCTGGCGGCCTGACCACCATTTTGGAAAAATCTCTTGGTGCGGTCGCCAAGTCGGGTACGACGCCACTCGAAGCTGTGTACGGCTATGCCGAACCAGTGACTGCGCACGGTCTGGTTTTCATGGACACACCGGGCTATGACCCTGTTTCAGCGACGGGCCAGGTCGCTGGCGGAGCCAATATCCTGGCCTTCACGACAGGGCGCGGTTCGGCCTATGGCTGCAAACCGACGCCCTCTGTCAAGCTTGCAACCAACACGCCCATGTACAATCAGATGATCGAGGACATGGACATCAATTGCGGCGATGTTCTCGACGGCGTGTCGATCGAAGACAAGGGCCGCGAAATCTTCGAGTACATCCTGAAAGTCGCCTCGGGCCACCATAGCAAATCCGAAGAGCTCGGCTATGGCGACGCGGAGTTTGTGCCTTGGCAGATCGGCGCGACGATGTGAGGCCTTCAAGCGGCGTTTTGCTGGTGTTTTGCCCGGGCGACAATTTGCGTCGGGTTGACGAAACGAAGTGCGATGAGCAGCCAGACGAGCGTCGTGATCATATAAACCACGGCCATGGCGTCGATTGATTGCACGGCACGCACACCAGAGGCGAACACCGAATAATACAGAGCCACAACAAGGGTTTGGCTCGTGGGACCTGCTGTCAGGAATGTCAGCTCGAACATTGCTACGGTCCGTACAAGAACGAGTAGCAAGGCTGCGAGAATGCCCGGCAGCAACATTGGCAGAAGTACATGTCGGAACAGCTGAAACGTTCCCGCACCAAAGACCCGCGCCGCGGCCTCAATTTTGGGATCGATCTGCTCTATGAACGGGATCATGACGAGAATCACGAAGGGTACTGTCGGCACAAGATTTGCAAGAACGACGCCCCAGAATGTACCGCCGACGCCTGCCTGATAGAGCACTGTTGCCAAAGGAATACCAAACGTGATTGGCGGCACGAGCAAGGGCAGAAGAAACAGCAGCATGACCAATTTCTTGCCGGGAAAATCGCGGCGGGCCAAGGCATAGGCAGCAGTGACCCCGAGCAGCCCCGATAGTGCGACAACGGTGAAGACAATCTGGAAGGTTACAATGAGCACATCACTCAACTGGAACTCTGACCACGCCGTAAAATACCATTTCGTGGTCCAGCCTGCGGGAAGCCACGTGCCGAGCCAACGTGTGCCGAAGGAAGAAATGAGGACTGTTGCTATCATCGCCAAGAGATTGACGACGAAAAAGGTTATGACCAACCACACCGCAGTGATCCAGAGCTTGGCGCCAACCGTCGTATCGCGGATCATGATCAGCCTTTCCCGCCCGCGGTCGAGCCGCGATAGAACATGTTGCGAAGTGCGAGGATCGCAACGACGATGAGCAGCTGCACCACGGCCATGATCATGGCTACCGCGGAGGCCATAGAATAATCATATTGCTCGAAAGCCGCTTGATAAGCGGCAATGGAGATGACGCGTGTCGGGCCAGCCGGCGCTCCAAGCAAAATTGCCGAAGGGAAAACGGCGAAGGCTTGAACAAATGAGAGGCAAAAGGCAATGGCGAGGCCCGGGATCAGCAATGGCAGCATGACATAGCGAAACCGTTGCCAGCTTTTGGCGCCGTGCGTCGCTGCGGCCTGCTCCAGTGCGGGATCAATGCCGGAAACGTATGAAAGCGTGAGCAGGAAAGTGAACGGAAACCCTGTAATGATAAGGGAAGCAAATACACCCCAATAATTGTTTGTCAGTTTCAGCGGCCGGTCTATCGCGCCGAGAAACATCAAGGTCCGGCTGAACCAGCCTTGCGGCCCCAGATAGTTCAACAGCCCCTCGGCGACGAGCACTGTTCCAAGCGTCACCGGGAGAACCAGAATGGTCGTCAGCAATCGTTGATGCGTCATCAGACGCACGCGGAATGCAACGGGCAGCGCAATCGCGATGCTGATTATCGTTACAGGCACCGCCAGCCATAACGTCGTGAGGATAGTGTCATAAAGGAACGGATCCGAGAAGAACTTCCGGTAATTGGCGAACGCTCCCCCTTCTACCGGTGTGAATGAAAGGATCAGCCCGTATATGAAGGGATAGATGAACACGAGAAGGAGAAAGAGCACCGCGGGAAGGACAAGAAGGGTCACACCGTCGATACCTCGCAAGGCAAGCCGTTGCCGGAGCGACATGCGATCGTCGAAGGAGTTCGAGGCCATGTTCTCCCTAGTGGTCATGCCGCGAAAGCCAGCGCACGTGCCGGATCAACCGATAGCCAAATCGAAGTGCCAAGCGCAGCCGTCTGTGGTGCGTGGAATACCAGCTCAAGACCTTCCGCCGTACGGGCGGTCCCTACAAATTCGCGGCCGCGATATTCGATGGTTTCTACCGTGGCTTCGACCGTCCGCCCGGATTTCTCACCGGCGACCACGTCGTCTGCACGTGCCGCTATGACCGCGGCATCGCCGACCTTCAGGGTGTTCCGAGCCCTACCGCTCAGCGTGGCACCACCTACGACAACGTCGATGCGATCGCCGCTTCTAGCGAGGACCTTTCCAGTCAAGCGGTTGCGGTATCCCATGAATTCCGCCACGTCCAGGTGATCGGGCCGCTCGTAAAGATCGCTTGGCGCACCCACCTGGCGGATTTCGCCATCACGCAGCACCACGACGCGGTCGGCCAAAGACAAAGCCTCGTCCTGATCATGCGTGACGTAAACAGTGGTTGCACCCAGCTGGTTGTGAATACGGCGGATTTCTGCGCGCATCTCAAGCCGAAGCTTTGCGTCGAGATTGGATAGTGGCTCGTCCATCAAGACAAGCGGCGGCTCTATGACGATAGCGCGTGCGATGGCAACGCGCTGTTGCTGGCCTCCGGACAATTGTCCCGGCAACTTGTGGCCCTGCCCTTGCAGGCGGACAAGATTCAATGCCTCCTCGACACGCTTTTCCATCTCTGACTTCGCGACCTTGCGCATCTTGAGGCCAAAGCCGATGTTCTGACGGACGGTCATATGAGGAAAGAGGGCATAGTTCTGAAAGACCATGCCAAAGCCGCGATCCTCCGGCTTGAGGGTGTCGATGCGCTTGTCATCGATGAAGATGCCCCCACCCGTTGTCGATAATAGTCCGGCGATGCAATTGAGAGCCGTTGACTTGCCGCAACCGGATGGTCCGAGCAACGCGATAAACTCTCCCTTGCGAATGGCGAGAGATACGTCTTTGAGAGCATTATGTGAGCCGAAAGCGCGGCTCATCCGGTCAAGGCGAATCTCATGAAATGGAGAGGACGCAAGCAGCATCGGGCACCCTTGTAGCTGACCATCATCCGGACTGACTTCCGGATGATGTTGTGATCGGCTCGGCTATATCAGGACTTTTTCGCCGCGACTTCTTCGTCCCAGCGGCGGAATGCCACAACCATGGACGATGGCTCGAGCGGAATTTCCACCGGATTATTGGCAATCCAGTCCACATATTCCTTTCGGCCGAACTCGGCGATCGCATCCTGGCTCTCCTGCGGCGCCATGGTGATGGGCACGTCCTTGACCGCCGGACCGGGATAGAAATAACCCTGGTCATAAGTGAAGGCCTGCTGTTCAGGCGTCAACAGAAAGCTCATCATATCGAGAAGCACTGCGAGCTTTTCGTCAGCGATCCCTTTCGGAACGCACATGTAATGCGCATCGGCAACCCAGTGAAATCCCTTGAGCGTCGAGACTGCGGCTTCTTTCGGAACAACGCCGAGTACGCGTGGGTTAATGTCCCAACCGGTGGTCGAGACGGTCATGTCACGCGTTCCTTCTCCGAGTTCCTTCATCAAGGCGCCTGTACCAGTCGGGTAATATTCTATGTGCTTGTGAAGCTCCTTCAGGTAGGCCCAGGTCTTGTCCCAGCCTTTTACCGGATCACGCGGATCAGCGTCGCCAAGCAGATAGGGAAGACCCATCAGGAAAGTGCGGCCGGGACCTGAATTTGCCGGACGCGCGTAAAGGAATTTGTTGGGGTTTTCCTTGGCCCAAGCCAGAAGCTCTTCAGCGGTGGTCGGCACCGTCTTGACGCGATCAGGCATATATTCGAGCAGCGGACCAGACGGGTAATATGTGACCACCACACCGAAGTTCTTGCCGAGAGAGAGCATGCGATGGGCAGGCTCAAGATAGATCGACGCGAGGTCTGGCAAGGAGGATGAATGATCCGGCAAAAGCTTAACCCAAAGATCCTGGGCGATACCAGCTGAAAGGGCATCGGTGCCCGTGAGGACGAGGTCGATATCCAGCCTGTTTGCCGCCTGCTGGGCCTTGATCTTACCCGGCAATTCCGGGGCAGGCGCCTTGGTAAAGGTGATCTTTGACACGAGCTCCGGCTTGGCTTTGGCATAGTTCTCGATAGCTGTCTGCGTAAGCGCAAGGTTGCCAGCGACGTCGGCAACATTCAGCGCCACCGGAGATGTCGGCAAGGCGAGCCTGGACTGAGCGAATAGTCGTGTCGCCGGCAGCGTAGCGACTGCTGCCAGACCGCCAATGGCTTGTCTGCGTGAAATGCGGATCATGACTTCCTCCCTGTTGATCTCAACATCCCTTGTTCAGGGGTGACCGCCGGCTTCCCTACTTCCGGTCAATCGCTGAGATTTGATATATTAATCTATCAGATCGAGATAGCAAGGGTCTTCGACTCACAACGTCATTCCGGTGACCGCTCGGGCTGCACCGCACTCCAACAATTTCTCCAGTGCAGTTCCGACCGTTCTGCGAAACTCGGAATTGCCGGGAAGGTCGTCACCAAAAACTTGGCGAAAACTCAGATAGGCATCGAGGAAGTCATTCACAGAGGCGGCATCTGCGGTCCGCTGCTTGAATTCCTTGGCAAGGGGATCTCGAACATCGATCAGGTTGCCGTTTTCGTCGGTTCCGGCGGCGTAGCGCATCCAGCCAGCGACGCCGAGAGCCAACCGGTCAAAAGGCTTCTTCTGTTCCAAGCGACGGCGGATCGTGTTCAACAGGCGTTGCGGCAATTTCTGTGAACCGTCCATTGCGATCTGCCACGTGCGGTGCCGGAGCGCCGGGTTACGAAACCGCTCGCGCAGTTGAGTCTTGTAGGCCTCCACGTCGAAACCCGTGAGGGCCGGAAGAGTGGGGGTAATCTCCTGATCCATCATCGCTTCTATAAACGCACCGAAGCCCGGTGCCGCCATGACATCCGATACCGTCTCGTGGCCCGCCAGGTAACCAAGATAGGCCAACGTAGAGTGACTACCGTTGAGTAGCCTCAATTTCATCAGCTCGAATGCGGCGACGTCGTCGACAAAGGTCACCCCGAAGTTCTCCCATTTGGGACGGCCCGAAGAAAAGTTGTCTTCCACGACCCATTGGCTGAAAGGCTCGGTCATGACAGGCCAGTCATCGGAATAGCCGGTGGAACGAGCTACCGCCAAGCGGTCTGCGTCCGTGGTGGCCGGCACAATCCGATCCACCATAGTGGAAGGAAATGCAGTATTCTCACGGATATATCGCCCAAGCGCAGGGTCTCGCAATTCCGCAAATCGGGTGACGACACGCTTAAGCGTCTCACCATTTGATGGGAGATTGTCACATGAAAGAAGCGTGAAGGGCGCAACGTCATTGGCGCGGCGTCGGGCAAGTGATTCCACGATGAAGCCTATGGCCGAACGCGGTGCAGCAGGATTGTCGAGATCGTGGACGATATCGGCATGTGTTTCATCGAGCGAGGCCGTCGCAGGTGAATAGCAATAGCCTTTTTCTGTCACGGTCAAGGAAACGATGGCGACATCGGGATCTGCCAGCGCCGCAAGTACTGCTTCCGGGTTTTCTGGTGCGACCAGAACTTTGACAATGCTGCCTATCACCCGAAAACTATCGCCTCCGCCGTCACGTGATGCAACTGTATAGAGTCCCTCCTGCGGCTCCAGCGCATCACGGGTGTCGCTACTGCGCAGCGAAACGCCGAGAATGCCCCAGCGATTGTCACCGCCGGCCAGAGCGCTGTCAGTGTAAACTGCCTGGTGCGCGCGGTGGAACGCACCAATCCCGAGGTGGACAATGCCAACCCGAACCTTACTTCGATCATATCCAGGCTTGTTCACATTTGTCGCCAGCTGCAGGCTAGCTTCAGAGAGGCGTGCAAAGTGGTTCATCGAAACCTTCTGTTCATTCTAGAGCTTGTAGGCACGCTTCGCCAACCGGTATGCAAGATCGTGCGCGATCTCATGCGCCTCGTCCTCATCCAGCCTGTGATCGGCTACCAGCCGGGCGAGGAATGCACAATCGACACGCCGTGCCATATCATGGCGAGCTGGAATGGAGAGATATGCACGCGTATCATCGTTGAAGCCGACCGTATTATAAAAGCCGGCCGTCTCGGTAGTGAGCTCACGGAAACGCCGCATGCCTTCCGGACTATCATGGAACCACCAGGCTGGACCGAGCCGCAGGGCCGGATAGTGACCCGCCAAGGGTGCGAGTTCACGACTGTAGCTTGTTTCATCGAGGGTGAAGAGAATGAGAGTTAGCCGCGGGTCGTTACCAAGTGCATCAAGGAGTGGTTTCAATTCTTCGACATAGCTGGTCGAGCGGGGAATATCTGCCCCCTTGTCCGTTCCGAACGCTCGGAAAAGCGACGGATTGTGGTTTCGGTACGAGCCAGGATGGATCTGCATGACAAGGCCATCGTCAACACTCATTCGTGCCATTTCCGTCAACATCTGCGCCCTGAAGAGGTCCGCGTCATCGGGTGAAACGCCCTTCAAGACACGTTCGAACAGCGCAGATGCCTGTGAAGAAGGCAGATCGGCGGTACGCGCGTTTGGATGACCATGATCCGTTGAGGTTGCGCCGCGCTGCTTGAAATAGGCCCGGCGGACACGATGCGCTTCGAGATAACCCTGATAGTCGAGCCGGGTACCCGCAAGTGCTACAAAATCTTCTACATTGGCCAGGAAGTCAGCGCGTGAAGCATCGACAACCGCATCAGGACGATAGGCTGGAACCACCCGACCGTCCCAACCCGAACTGAGAATGGCATCATGCTCCGAGAGTTCGTCGGTGGCTGCGTCCGTCGTGGATATGACCTCGATGTTGAACTGTTTGTAGAGCGCCCGCGGTCGCATGGATGGTTCCGCGAGGCGCGATGCGATCCGGTCGTAGATTGCATCTGCATTCGTCTCGTCAAGGCGATCCTCGATGCCGAATACCGTTTCCATCGCATGTTCGAACCACAGACGGGAGGGTGTGCCCCGGAACAAGTGAAAATACTTGGCGAAGAGCCGCCAGATCTTGCGTCCGTCCGCCTCGACCGGCCGGCCGTCCTGACGCGGCACCCCTAGATGTTCCAGCTTCACGCCTTGAGAATAGAGCATGCGGAAAATATAATGGTCCGGCTTGACGAAAAGGCTGGCCGGGTCTGCAAATGCATCATCATTGGCATACCATCGAGGATCGGTGTGGCCATGCGGCGAGATGATAGGCAAGCTCTCGACCGTGTTGAACAGGCGCCGGGCAATCACGCGTGCATCGACCTCGATGGGAAAAAGCCGGTCAGGATGAAGTGCCATTGGACGTCCTTGTATAGCGCCCCCGATGCAGCGAGCCACTGAGGTTTCAGACAACAGCATCGATGTCTTGGCGAACTGTAGAAAATAATATATTAGTATGTCAACCGTAGCGAAAAAGCGTTTATATCGTCCGGAATGGCGTTATAGGACTTTGCTTCGTAAGCGGTCATGGGATGAGATGCATTCCATGGCATATAGAGATGGAGCGCTGCAATGACAGCAGAAGACCGGGGGAACAAGGCTGTGGCGGTTGCATCATCAGAGGTGCGGACGTCCGAATTCGAAGCTGCCACCCGCTCCATGCGAATGGGATCCCGCGGAGTGCCGGCCGGCCGGATGACGACGGCCACCGCTATTTACCGCGAACTTCATGCTGCGATTGTCGCAATGGAGATGACCCCAGGAACGGCCCTCAACGAAAAGGTCTTGACAGAACGGTTCGGTGTCAGCCGCACACCGGTGCGCGAGGCTCTGATCCGACTGGTTGAAGATGGCCTTGTCGATGTGTTTCCGCAGTCGGGAACATTCGTCGCGCGCATCCCAGTTGCCTTGATCCCCGAAGCTGTCGTTATCCGCCAGGCACTCGAGGGAGCGACGGTCGAGCGAGCGGCGGCTATCGCAACGCCCAAGGACGTCGAATGGCTCGACGAAATTCTTGCCCGCCAGCGCTTCCTTGCCGACCGCCAGAACATGAGCGCTTTCCACGAAGCCGATGAAGCGTTCCACGAGGCGATTGCAGGTGTTTCCGGCCATCCGGGCATATGGCACTACCTGAAGCCGGTCAAGGTGCAGATCGATCGGGCTCGGCGCATGACACTGCCTGGCCTAGGCCGCATGGAGCAGGTCCTGTCCGAGCATCAGGTAATCCGCGATGCCATCGGGGCTCACGACGTGCCCGCTGCCTGCGCGGCTATGAAACAGCATCTGAACGCGGTCATCCCTGACATCGAGACATTGAGAAAAAGCCATCCCGGATCCTTTGTTTGATCGGACGGCACCAAATTACGGAGGAATGAATGCGTCAGGCATGGCGATGGTTTGGCCCGAACGCCGGTGTATCACTTGATAATGTACGGCAGGCCGGCGCAACTGATGTCGTTTCGGCACTGCACGCTGTCCCCATTGGTGAGGCATGGACGACGGCACAGGTGCACGCTCGCAAGTCACTCATCGAATCGACCCCAACGGGACGTACACAGCTAACCTGGTCGGTGGTCGAGAGCATTCCGATTCCGGATGCGGTCAAACGTCTGGGTCGTGCCGCCAAGCATGAGATTACCGCCTGGATTGAAAGCATGGAAGCGCTCGCGGCCAACGACATCAAGGTCGTCTGCTATAATTTCATGCCCGTGGTCGACTGGTGCCGTACTGATCTTGACTATGTCACGCCGACCGGCTCGACGGCCATGCGCTTCGATCACAATATGTTCGCTGTGTTCGACCTGCACATCCTGCAGCGGAAAGGTGCCGAAGCCGACTATTCGCAGGCCAATCGCGATATTGCCAGAGATCTGTATGAAGCCATGGGCGCACAGGAGATCGCCGATCTCACCCGCAATATCGCCAGCGCGCTTCCAGGCTCGACAACTGAACCACTGACTATTCCCGCATTTCGCGACAAACTGGCAGCGTATGAGGGTATCGACGCACATCGGCTGCGGCAGCATTTGATCGAGTTTCTGGAGGCGGTTACACCCGTCGCCGAGAACCTCGGCGTCAAACTCACCCTGCACCCGGATGATCCGCCACGTTCACTTTTTGGCTTGCCGCGAATAGCCTCGACCGAGGCCGACTACGCGGCCCTTTTCGAGGCTGTGCCGTCTGTTGCAAACGGCATGTGCTTTTGTACAGGTAGTCTCGGCGTGCGTGCCGACAACGATCTGCCTAAGATTGCCAGGCGTTTTGCAGAGCGCATTCATTTCACCCATCTGCGTGCGACCACTCGCGAGGGTGATGGAAGCAGTTTCCATGAAGCGGCTCATCTTGAAGGTGATGTGGACATGGTGACGGTACTGCGCGAACTGCTCGCCGAAGATAGAAAACGTGAGAAGGCAAACAGTATCATCTTCAGATCCGATCACGGGCATCGCATGCTTGACGATCTGGATAAGGAAGTGACGCCGGGGTATCCGGCCATCGGCCGCTTGCGCGGCTTGGCGGAGCTGCGGGGCATCATACACGCCTTGGACGCCATCGCGCTCGCGTAAAGTCGATCACAATTTTCAAGAGTGAAGCCCTGCTGCCGAGTGCCGGGGCTTCAGAGGCTCGAAAGAGTTAATCCAAATTAATCATATCCGGGTCCAGTTAACCCCGGATCAGGCAAACACTTAATAATTCGGTGAGTATTAACCATATTATCGCCATATTTCGACAAATCTTCGGGCAATAGCGCCGTAGTTTCAAACATCGTTGATCACGTTTTGAGTCACAATAAGACAAGTTTTTATAGCGACTTAGATATTCTATTCAACTGATCTCGCAGGTGTTTGGACGACGAGACACCTCAAGGCCACATTTCTCCAAAATAGAAGACAGTACTCGCTCACGCCACGATCTACTTGCCCGGGGATCAATTTCCATGCGTGTGTCTTCAGTCCGGCAGTTCTGCCGCGGGCTATCTTAAGTGTGAATCTCACATGGTCTCTTTTACAAGTATCCGCCTGGTACTTATCTCATTCGTTCCCTTTTTGATGTTCAACGCCGCATCTGCCAACGCCGGGTCGGCTTGTGGCGGTGCGTCCTGGTACGCCCTTAACTCCCGAACTGCCTCCGGTGAACGGATGAACCCTTCCGCACTGACTGCCGCACACCGTACATTGCCGCTCGGCTCACGGGTCAAAGTGACCAACCAGCGCAATGGCAAGACGGTCGTAGTGCGCATCAACGATCGCGGACCGTTTGTCCGAGGCCGCATGATCGACCTTTCCAAGGGAGCCGCCAGTCGCCTCGGCTTCATCGGCGCCGGTCACACAAGTATCTGCATGGCCCGCTTGTAAGAGCTTCAAAGGATGTTGATCGGGCCACGGCATTGACCTTGACGCTTGAACGTGACATCGCCATGTGAACACTCCTAATCCAGTCGGGGGACGTTCCATGGCGCTGACAGTCGCGGTCCAGATGGACCACATCAATTCAATCCGGATCGCTGGCGATACGACCTTTGCACTTTGCCTCGAGGCCCAAAAGCGGGGTCATGTCCTCTACCACTACACGCCCGATCGTCTCAACATGCGCGATGGCGTGGTCTCTGCCCGTGTTGAAGAACTGAACGTCCGCGACATCGAAGGTAACTATTATACGCTCGGCGAAAAGGTGCCGCGCGATCTGTCGGAAATGGATGTCGTTCTGCTTCGCCAGGACCCGCCCTTTGACATGAACTACATCACGACCACGCATATGCTGGAGCGCATCCACCCGAAAACGCTGGTCGTCAACGATCCGGCATGGGTACGCAACAGCCCTGAAAAAATCTTCGTCACCGAGTTTCCGGACCTGATGCCCGAAACGCTGATCACAAAGGACCCGCTGGAGATCGCAGCCTTCCGCAAGGAGTTTGGCGATATCATCCTGAAGCCTCTCTACGGCAATGGCGGTGCCGGGGTTTTTCATCTCGCCGATGGTGACCGCAACCTTACATCATTGATGGAAATGTTCGGTCAGATGTTCCGTGAACCTTTCATAGCACAGCGCTATCTGAAGGATGTGCGTTCCGGTGACAAGCGCATCATCCTGATCGATGGCGAGGCTGTCGGGGCGATCAATCGTGTGCCATCCGACACAGATGCACGATCCAACATGCACGTGGGCGGCCGTGCCGAGAAAACCGAACTCACGGAACGTGAGCGCGAAATTTGTGCCCGTATCGGACCTTCCTTACGCGAGCGCGGTTTCATCCTGGTCGGCATTGACGTGATCGGCGACTTCATGACTGAAATCAACGTGACGTCTCCAACCGGCGTTCGCGAGGTCAAGCGTTTCGGTGGCGCCGATATCGCCGCACTCTTCTGGGATGCGGTGGAAGCGAAGCGCACGTAATTACTTTGCCCTTTGTTCTCTTCTTGTTCTTGTCACGCAGCGTTAAGTATGCTGATGTGAAGCCATTGGTGTCGTCTTCGTTTTTTAAACCTACGCATTTTCAAGAAAGATCTCATGGTTACCCGCGTTCGTACGGTTGCCTTCCAGGGAATTGAAGCACAGCCCGTTGATGTGCAGGTGATGATCGCCCCCGGCAAGATGGGCATGCATATCGTCGGTCTTCCGGACAAGGCGGTTGCCGAAAGTCGGGAGCGTGTCCAGGCCGCACTGCATGCTTCGGGGCTTTCGATGCCGGTCAAGAAGGTGACCGTGAACCTGGCGCCGGCGGATTTGCCAAAAGAAGGTAGCCATTACGATCTGCCGATTGCGGTGGGATTGATGGCGGGGCTTGGAGCCATGCCGGCCGATGCGTTGCAGAACTATGTGGTACTGGGCGAACTTTCCCTGGACGGAACCATCACTCATGTAGCAGGTGTGTTGCCTGCCGCAATCGCCGCCAACCGACAGGAGAAAGGCCTGATCTGTCCCGCATCCTGTGGTCCCGAAGCCGCATGGGCGGGTGCCGACATCGATATACTCGCGCCGCGGAGCCTGATCCAGTTGGCAAACCATTTTCGTGGCACGCAAGTATTGTCGCGCCCCGAGCCTGTGATGCAAGCAAATGCGACCGGGCTGCCGGATCTTGCCGACATAAGGGGCCAGGAGAGTGCACGGCGTGCGCTGGAGGTTGCGGCAGCCGGTGGACACAACCTCTTGATGATGGGGCCGCCAGGGTCCGGCAAATCCATGCTGGCGCAACGGCTGCCCTCAATCCTGCCACCATTGCTGCCGCGTGAACTGCTCGATGTATCTATGATCGCTTCGATCGCCGGTGAGCTTATGGGTGGCAAACTGACCGACAGAAGGCCATTCCGTGCGCCGCATCATTCGGCATCCATGGCGGCCATGGTTGGAGGCGGTATCAGAGCGAGGCCGGGTGAAGTTTCGCTGGCACATCGCGGCGTGCTGTTTCTCGACGAATTTCCCGAGTTTACGCCGCAGGTGCTCGACTCCCTGCGCCAGCCACTCGAGACTGGCGAATGCATGATCGCACGTGCCAATCATCGAATCTCCTATCCCGCACAGATCCAGCTCGTTGCCGCGATGAATCCCTGCCGCTGCGGTATGGCGGGTGAACCCGGCCATCAATGCGCCAGGGGACCCCGGTGCAGGCAGGATTATCAGGCAAGGATTTCAGGGCCTCTGCTGGACCGCATCGACATCAGGATCGACGTCCCGTCCGTGAGTGCTACCGATCTCATACGCCCGCACTCGTCAGAAAGCAGTGCATCGGTCGCTGAACGGGTTGCGCGGGCGCGGGCAATCCAAAAGAGGCGCTACGAGGAATTGGGATTTCCAGCGATCACCACAAACTCACAGTGCTCCGTTGCACTTATCGAACAGGTGGCGCAACCGGACAGTCCCGGCGTTTCCTTGCTGCAACAGGCGAGCGAACAAATGCGCTTCTCCGCGCGGGCTTATCACCGCGTACTCAAGGTTGCGCGTACACTTGCCGACCTGGAGGGGCAGGAGACCGTTGGACGCATCCACCTTGCCGAAGCTATTTCATATCGAATGGCAGGGGACGCGTCTATGCAAGCGGCATGAAGGTGTTAATCCATGGAGCATCGCGCTGTACAGGGCGGTGACGACCTGCGCCGCGATAGCAAAAGACCTTGCCTCAACCAAGATCTTTCTCAGTTCTACTGAACCGAACCAACGAGAATGTTGGTCGGAGCTTCGATGCTTACCCAGCGGCCGGTATTGTTGGTGGCTTGGCGCTTGAGATAGGTGTATGGCGTCTCGGACCAGTTCTTCACACCATCAACGAGATTGTCGAGGATAAAATCGCCTTGGTCTGTGCGCACGGTCAACACCGCGTGACCTTCGCCATCAGGCTTGCGAACGACAGTAATCAACAGGTTTGCGGAAGAAATCCCTGACTTCATCAGATCGCGACGCTTCAAAAGAACATAGTCCTCGCAATCGCCTACCTTGTCGGGATACGCCCAATATTCCTCGACGCCGTAGATTTCCATGTCGGTCAGCGGCTTGACCTTGTGATTGTCATTGCTGTTGACGTTGACTATCAATTGCCAAAAATCGTGATTCATCTTCTCGGGAGTGACGTTGCGGCTCCGGATCGTGCACTCATCGGGAATCCTTTTGCAGAATTCGTAATGGCCGATCGGCTGCGACGTAAGTCCGCCGGTTGTCATGAATGCTTCGGATGCGAAAGCGCTGTTTGTGCCAAGTATACCCGCGACAAGTGCCACAGCGAAACCCATGGCTTTCCCAACCCCTGCAACCCCCAACATGTTCTACTCCAGACCCCATCCGCTATCGTTAACAAAACGTTAATGGCGGGAGGGGACATGAGTCAATCACAATGGCGCCACGATCCAGCCATTGTTAATATATGGTTAAAATTTGAATTTTCGTAACTCCGCAATATTCATGAGAGACCGCAGGTCTAACAGGATGCTCGTTACCAAGCCGAAAAGGAAACTGGGCAGGTACGGTGATTGCTACCCGAGAATGACAGAACTCTTTGATCTTGCAATATATTATGGCTGATCAAGCCGTCCAAAAATTACGGGTAAAAACCCTGTGCCGTGCAGGCCCGGGTTGAACACCAGTACATCCACCGGCCTAGAGGTCAGGCGCGCTTGTTGATCGGCGTCACATTGGTCCTGCGATTCATTTGTGCGTGATCATTAACGAATTGAACGATACGCGGTGCAATTTCAGCGCGAAAACGCGAGCCATTAAACACGCCGTAGTGACCAACCTTCGGTTGCAAGTAATGCATCCGCATGTCGTCGGGAATATTGGTGCAGAGTGTCTGCGCTGCCTTTGTCTGGCCGACGCCAGAGATGTCGTCGTTCTCACCTTCGACCGTCAGAAGTGCGACATTGCGAATGGCAGAAGGGTCGACGGGGAGGCCCCGATGGGTCATCTCCCCCTTTGGCAATGACTGCCGGACAAATACAGTATCAACCGTTTGCAAGTAAAATTCCGCCGTGAGATCCATCACCGCAAGATACTCGTCGTAGAACTCGCGGTGCTTGTCGGCAGAATCACCGTCTTCCTCCACGAGATGCATGAAGAACTCTTTGTGGGCGGTGATGTGGCGGTCAAGATTCATGCTCATGAAGCCCGACAACTGCAGGAATCCCGGATAGACATCGCGCATGAAACCACTGTGCGGCCAAGGCACCGACATGATCACATTATCGCGAAACCAGTCGATGCCCTTTTCTTCGGCCAGTTTGTTCACGACTGTTGGATTCTTGCGCGTATCGATCGGTCCACCCATCAAAGTCATGCTCGAGGGAGCAAACCGGTCGCCATTGGCTTCCATGATCGACACTGCGGCGAGGACCGGAACGGAGGGTTGGCACACCGCGACGATGTGCGTGTCCTCACCCAATACATGAAGCATCTCAATGACATAGTCGATGTAATCATCGAGATCGAAGCGCCCGTCGCTGAGCGGAACAGTCCGCGCATCGACCCAGTCGGTTATGTATACCTCAGCATGGGGCAGCAATGCTTCGACCGTGCCGCGCAGCAAAGTTGCATAATGACCGGACATCGGCGCCACCACGAGAATCTTCGGATCGGCGGCCCGCTTGGCTGGTAACGCGCGCTTGAAATGAATGATTTTGCAGAATGGCCTTGACCAGACGATCTTCTCTTTGACATCCGTCTCGATGCCATCCACGACCGTCCCGGCCAAACCGAATACGGGCTTGCCGTAGCATCGCGTGGTGCGCTCAAACAGCTCGCAGGCCGCAGAAATCGATCGCCCGACAACCGTTTGTGATAGTGGATTCAAGGGGTTATCGTAGAAGAGCCTTGTTGCGTCGGAGAGCGCTCGATAGGGCTGGAGCGCAGCATGGTTGAGTTCATAAAGCTGGTAGAACATGCCACTTTTTCCGATCGATCAATCTGACATCAGCTTCAAGAAACCCCTTGCAGATGAAAAGGTTCTTGACTGGTCAGTGACCGTAGCGGGTTCCTGCAATATTGCAATGCAACAAAGTGATAAGACGCAGCAAAAATGTTCACGTGCGCGCGTCGAAATACGGGCTCGATCCCAGCCCCTCAAACACCCTCGACAATCAGCATCTCTGCATCGGCAACGGTGATCCGAATGGCTCTAGCTGCTTGATATTCCTTAGAATTATAGCAATCGAGCGCAGCTTGGACCGAAGGAAATTCGATGATGACATTGCGGCCCCGGGCTTGCCCCTCGAGCACGTGATAGGGACCGCCACGAGCCAGAAAATTGGCTCCATATTTTTCGAAAGCAGGCTTGGCAGTTGAAACATAGTCCTTGTAGCGATCGGCGTCCCTGACGTCTACGCGTGCAACCCAATAACCCTTGGCCATCTGCTTTCCTCTACCTCTCACAACCCAATTACACTAAGGGGTTGATATTCTGGTGCCGATTCAGGGCATTTTGATATCAAAACCTGCGATTCCTGTTCCGGACCTCACTTTAATGATCCGTTTCCTCCTTGAGGAACAGCGTCACGCGTTCGACATCTCGGCGAGAATTGCCTCGGCGGCAGTCTTACGATCGGACGCTGTCACGATCGGCCGGCCGACAACGAGATGGCTCGCTCCCGAACCAAGCGCATCCGCAGGTGTCATGACCCGTTTCTGATCACCGGCGTCCGCGCCGGCGGGACGGATGCCGGGCGTGACGATGGCGAGATCGGGACCGACAATCCTGCGCACTGCTTCAGCTTCGGTCGCGGCGCAGACAATGCCGCCCATGCCGGCGGCAAGCGCCTGCTCGGCCCGGATGAGGACGAGCGTATGCGGATCGTGCTCGTAGCCGGCATCAATCAGATCCTGTTCGTCCATCGATGTCAGGACCGTCACGCCGAGAAGGCACAGGTTCGACCCGCGTGCTGCCTCGACTGCCGCCCTCATCGCCTTGGGGTAGGCGTGCAGTGTCAGCATGGAGACACCCATCTTGACGATATTCTCGACGCCCTTGGCGACGGTGTTGTCGATATCAAGGAGCTTCATGTCGAGGAATACTTTTTTACCCGAGCTTACAAGATCGCCGGCAAAGCCGAGGCCGCCGGCAAAGGCGAGTTGATAGCCGATCTTGTAAAATGAAACCGCATCGCCGAGTTCGCTGACGACCTGTTCAGCAATTTGCACCGTAGGCACATCAAGGCCAACGATCAGGCGCTCGCGCAAAGCCGCATCCGTCATGAAACCATCCTTTTTCATTGATCGATTTCCCATGACACAGAACTCACGTGGAGGAAATAACCTAGCGGCGGGAAACGGCGTATCTTGTGTGATCGATCAGCGACTGGCAGACGCGCTGCATCGACTTGAAGGTCCGTTCATCGGTAAAGGAACCGTCTTCGGCGAAGGCTTCCTGCGCATGAACGACCGAACATTGTTCGGTAATGATCTGGGTGCCGACATTCATCATCACCGACCGCAAGTGATAGAGACCGCGTGCACCGCCGAAATTGCCTTCCGACGAGGAACAGAGCGCAACGACTTTGCCCGAATAGGGCTTCAAGGGCCGATCGCCATCCCTGGAGATACGGCTGACCCAATCAATGGTGTTTTTCAGGAGCGGCGGGATCGACGAGTTGTATTCCGGCGAAGCAATCAGGATGCCATCATGGGCGGAAAACAGACGGCCGAGCTTCATGGCGTTGTCAGGGATGCCTTTTTCCTTTTCGAGATCCTGATCCATCAGCGGCAACGGATAATCGACCAGCGAGATATGAGTGACTTCGGCGCCGAGTTCGATCAGTGTCCTCAGCGCGACATTGGCCACCTTGCCACTATAGGCGCCGGTGCGATTCGACCCCGCGAAAACGAGAATTCTGGGCAGCATTGCATTCCTTCTGCGAGTGATCGGCGCCGATGCAACAGCCGGTCAGTCGGCCCGGCGGTAGACCCACAAACGCGCAGGCGGCACATTGCGGATGATGAAATCGAGATGTTCGATCTTGTAGTTGCCACGGCCAGCCGGAACCGGCGACATCGGGCCGTAGGTGATCTGAACCACTGGACGACCATGCGGAATGCGCCGCAGCAGGTCCTCGACGATCTTGACCCGGTCGCCGACAGGGAAATTCAACAGGGGCACAGCAGAGACAACTGAATCGAACTTCTGGTCGCGTTTTTCGCCGAGCGTTGCATCCAGATTGAACGCATCGCCTTCGATAATATTCACACCGGGAAAATCCTCGCGCAGATGCTCGGCAAAATCGGAGGAATATTCAACACTATACAGGTTCGAAGGCGCAACGCCGCGGTTGAGAATCGCTCGGGTGATAACGCCAGTGCCGGGGCCCAACTCAAGCACGGGAAGACCCGAATGAGGATTGACGACGCTCGCCATGCGGCGGGCGGTGATCGAACTGGTCGGGAGAATCGAACCGACAGCCTTGGGACCATGCATCCATCCCTTGAAGAAACGGATTTCCTCGCCGAACTTCTCGGCCAGTTTCTTCCCAAGTGGTCGTGACATGCTCATCCTCCGTCGCAGTCAGACAAGTTTATGACGCAACCTGCAAGGGACGCAAGACCGACCATAGCAAAAACGCCAATTAAACTATTCGCTTAGGCCCTCAAAGAATTCTTTCATTCGTGCAAAAAACCCCGACGATTGCGGGCTGTTATCCTGCGACGAGATGCGATCGAATTCTTCCAGCAGCTCGCGTTGGCGCTTGTTGAGGTTCTGCGGCGTTTCGATTGCAATCTGGATGTAGAGGTCGCCCATGGCCGGCTGGCGCAAAACAGGCATGCCCTTGCCCTTGAGGCGGAATTGCTTGGCGTTCTGCGTGCCCTCGGGAATTTTGACACGGGTCTGGGTGCCATCGAGTGTCGCCACTTCGAACTGGCCGCCGAGCGCTGCGGTCGTCATCGAGATGGGCACCTTGCAATAAAGGTCTGCACCATCGCGCTGGAAAAATTCGTGGGGCTTCAACGAGAGGAAAATATAAAGATCGCCGGCCGGTCCACCGCGCAAGCCCGCCTCACCCTCACCCGTCAGGCGAATGCGGGTTCCGTCTTCGATGCCTGCGGGAATGTTGACCGAAAGAGCGCGCTCTTCGGTGATACGGCCCTGACCGCTGCATTTCGGGCAAGGATCCTTGATGATCTGGCCCCGGCCATGGCAGGTCGGGCAGGTACGCTCGATGGAGAAGAAGCCCTGCGCTGCGCGGATGCGGCCGGAGCCGCTGCAAGTGCCGCAGGTGACGGGCTGGGTGCCAGGCTTGGCGCCGCTGCCGGAACATTCGTCGCAAGTGATGGAAGTCGGGACCCTGATCTGCGCCGTCTTGCCGGCATAGGCCTCTTCCAGCGTGATCTCCATATTGTAGCGCAGATCCGCGCCACGCTCACGCCCGCCGGAGCGGCGCTGGCGGCCGCCACCCATCATGTCGCCAAAGATATCTTCGAAAATATCCGCGAAACCGCCGGCGCCACCGGCGCTGAACCCGCCGCCCATTCCGCCATTTTCGAAGGCGGCGTGACCGAACCGATCGTAGGCGGCGCGCTTTTGCGGGTCCTTCAGCGTCTCGTAGGCCTCGCCGATCTCCTTGAATCGATGCTCTGCATTGGCATCGCCCGGATTCTTGTCAGGGTGAAACTGCATCGCCAGTTTACGGAAAGCGCTTTTCAGCTCTTTCTCATCAGCGCTTTTAGCTACGCCGAGGGTTTCGTAATAGTCAGCCTTCATCCGGATACTCGTTCCCAGAAAATCGCAAAATGCTTCTTCCGAAGCTCATTCAAAGGCCGTATTTAGGTGTTCCTGCCCACGAATGCCATAGTTAACTTAGAATGATTCGACCAACAATGCGCAAATTTGCGCATTGCATGGTTTGTGCCGGAGGAAATACGGCACGCTTGAGCGGACCTGTGGCACCGGAACATCACCGTGCCGCAGTTCAGGACCATCCGACAAACTCGTGATAGCGCCAATCATCGTTTGCGATCGATTTTTCCCGGGCTTTGACGGCTTCCCAGCTTTTTTCAACAATCGTCCTGCTATCGAAAATCACGTTTCCCGCCAGGGATCGCGGTGCATCGAGAATTTCTGCGATGATCGCGCTTGTCAGTTCTGAAAACCGAAATTCGAAACTGTCCAGCGGGCACAGCCTTATGATGACGGTCTTCTTCAGTTTGGATAATCGGCTCAAGTCGTCCTGGCTGAAGCCCTTCGCTTCTGACACGTGGAAATCCCTTACGTAGAGCTCGAAGCCGCTCATGAGATCCCTGCCCTTCAACAGATCGATACCGGGATTGGACAAACGGAACCTGAACGGCAAGAAACCTGAATGAAGCGCAAAACTGAAGCCCGGACGAATTTCGCAGCTCATCTCGAACTTGTTCAACTCGCTGATCATTTGAGGAATGATTTCGTCTGAGATGTCATCCAGGTGAATGAGATAATCCATGCTCATAGGCAACCCTTTTACTAACGGAAATTCCTAAAGGCGTTTGCAGGTCATCTGAAAGAAGATCGCACGGCTCAAAGGCTGCAATGTTGCTGCGTAAAGAAGAACTCCGGACTTGATGATTGGCAGAGCTTTCCGTGGCCGCATTGCCGAGGTAATCGCCTCTGGCAGGCGGCAATAACGTCTCACCGTCTTTGCCATGCCTTGAACTGACTCAACGATGCGCAGGATGCCGGATGTAGTCAATTGAGCTAAAGTATGAATGGCAAACAAAAGCCCGGCACAATGGCCGGGCTTTTCATTAGAACGCAGTGAAGTCAGTTAAGCTGACTTCTTCTTGCCGTCTTCGTCGATCTCTTCGAAATCGGCATCGACGACATCGTCGTCAGCCTTGGCGGTTGCATCGGCTCCACTGCCTTCGGCAGCAGATGCCTCGGCAGCCTGCGAGGCCTCATACATGGCCTGGCCAAGCTTCATCGAAACTTCGGCGAGCGTCTGCGTCTTTGCCTTGATCTCTTCGGCATCGTCGCCTTCCGCCGCAGTTTTCAACTCGGCGAGCGCCGTTTCGATCGCCTGCCTGTCTTCAGCCGATACCTTGTCGCCATATTCCTTCAGGGACTTCTCGGTCGAATGGACGAGAGCTTCGGCCTGATTCTTCGACTCGACTGCCTCGCGGCGCTTCTTGTCGCTTTCGGCGTTGGCTTCGGCATCCTTGACCATCTTCTCGATATCGGCGTCCGAAAGGCCACCCGACGCCTGAATGCGGATCTGGTGTTCCTTGCCGGTGCCCTTGTCCTTGGCCGAGACGTTCACGATACCATTGGCATCGATGTCGAACGTGACCTCGATCTGCGGAACACCGCGCGGTGCAGGCGGAATGCCGACGAGATCGAACTGGCCGAGCGACTTGTTGTCGGCCGCCATTTCACGCTCGCCCTGGAAGACGCGGATCGTCACGGCGGACTGACTGTCTTCCGCGGTGGAGAAGGTCTGCGACTTCTTGGTCGGGATCGTCGTGTTGCGTTCGATCAGACGGGTGAAGACACCGCCCAGTGTCTCGATGCCGAGCGACAGCGGGGTAACGTCGAGCAGAAGAACATCCTTGACGTCGCCCTGCAGAACGCCGGCCTGGATGGCAGCACCCATCGCAACGACTTCATCAGGATTCACGCCCTTGTGGGGTTCCTTGCCGAAGAAGGCTTTGACGATTTCCTGAATCTTCGGCATGCGGGTCATGCCGCCGACAAGGACCACTTCATCGATCTCGCCAGCCTTGAGGCCAGCATCCTTGAGCGCCGACTTGCATGGTTCGACGGTGCGCTGGACCAGATCGTCGACGAGGCTTTCGAACTTGGCGCGTGAAAGCTTCATCGTCAGGTGCTTGGGCCCGGACGCATCGGCGGTGATGAAGGGCAAGTTGATCTCGGTCTGCTGTGCGGACGAAAGCTCGATCTTGGCTTTTTCAGCAGCTTCCTTGAGGCGCTGCAGCGCAAGCTTGTCGTTCTTCAGGTCGATGCCCTGCTCTTTCTTGAACTCGGCCGCAAAATACTCGACCAGACGCATGTCGAAGTCTTCACCGCCAAGGAACGTATCGCCATTGGTGGATTTGACTTCGAAGACGCCATCGCCGATTTCCAGAACCGAGACGTCGAACGTGCCGCCGCCAAGATCGTAGACGGCAATGGTCTTGCCTTCCTTCTTGTCGAGGCCATAGGCCAGGGCGGCTGCCGTTGGCTCGTTGATGATGCGCAGGACTTCAAGGCCGGCGATCTTGCCTGCATCCTTGGTTGCCTGACGCTGTGCATCGTTGAAATATGCCGGAACGGTGATGACGGCCTTCTCGACCTTTTCACCGAGATAGGCTTCGGCAGTTTCCTTCATCTTCTGCAGGATCATCGCGGAGATCTGCGAAGGCGAATATTTCTTGCCATGGACTTCTACCCAGGCATCGCCATTGTCGCCCTTGACGATCTTGTAGGGGACAAGCTTCTTGTCCTTCTCGACGGTCGGATCGTCAAAGCGGCGGCCTATGAGGCGCTTGACCGCAAACACGGTCCCTTCCGGATTTGTAACAGCCTGGCGCTTGGCCGGCTGGCCAGCGAGGCGCTCATCGCTATCCGTAAAAGCGATGATCGAAGGCGTCGTCCTTGCACCTTCCGCATTTTCAATAACCTTTGCGTTCTTCCCGTCCATGACGGCAACGCAGGAATTGGTCGTTCCCAGATCAATACCGATAACTTTAGCCATTACTCTTCTCCATTCAGCAGGCTGCCGGGACCTCTGCCGAGCGTTCCATACGGGCAGCCCCTAGGGGGTTAACAAAATCAGGACTGCGGCGCGGGCAGTTCTTTACCGCATAACCCCAAAAACAGAAACCGTTTTTGGAAATGATTATGCGTCGTACAAGTTCTACGGCGACATTGTGCATACGCGAGGTTCCGCACGGCGCAGTAGGTTGCTGGCTATATAAGAAGGGTCAAATTGCCATGCAAGACAGAAGGCGCAGCATTTACATGCATAATCACCTTAAAAGACTCGGCAAAACAGCTTTTTCTCTCCATATAATCGTCCATGACCGACAGTTCTTTCCCTCTCCCCCTGCCTTCACATCGCCGGAGCAGGCTGATCAACAGGCTGCACACCTGGCTGCTTCTGGCCGGAAGCCTGCTCTTGCTCATCGTTTGCGCCTTCACGCTGGCGGGGCCTGCCGGGGTGGTCTACGCGTTGGTTTTCGGCGGGATCAGCCTTTACGCCATCAGGCGCGTAAGTCCTCAAATGGTGCTGGCGATGTATAAGGCAAGGCCCGTTACACGCGCCGAATTCCCGCAAGGCCTGGCGATCGTCGAAGAACTCGCCAAACGGGCGGGCCTGCCCAGGCCCCCGGAGCTGCATGTCATCCCCTCACGCATGATGAATGCCTTCGCTGTCGGACGGAAGGACAATTCAGTCGTTGCCGTCACCGACCAGCTCATCCGGTCGCTGACTGCGCGCGAACTCACCGGTGTTCTGGCGCATGAAATCAGCCATATTCGCAACGAAGACCTCAAGGTCATGGCGCTTGCCGATACGGTGTCGCGTTTTACCTCCCTCATGTCCACCGTCGGCATTGTTTCACTCCTGTTCAACGTCACCTGGATGGCGAGCGGGTCCGAGGCGCAGATACCATGGCTCGGCGTTATTGTGCTGCTGTTTGCGCCTACCATGGGCGGGCTGCTGCAGATGGCGCTTTCCAGAACCCGCGAGTTCGACGCCGATCTGGGCGCCGCGATGCTGACGGGCGATCCGGATGGTCTCGCCAGCGCTCTGACGAAGCTCGAGAAGGCTCAAGGCAAGATATGGGAGACGCTCGTTCTCCCGGGCGGACGCATCCCGGACCCTTCGATCCTGCGAACGCACCCGCTGACGGAAATTCGCGTCGCCCGGCTGAACGCGTTGAAAGAAGCCTGCGATATGGCCGCTCGCGGCGATATCTTGACGGATCTGGAGCTGCAGCCGCTGGAGCATATCCGCACGCGGCCAAGATCAGTCCCGCAGATCGGCCAGCAATATGGACGCTGGAACTCCAACAACCTGGAAATTCTGTCGCTGATAAACACGCAAGCGACCCATCCCGTCGTGCAGGACAGCGAAGCGGAATGCGAGGCATGCGCCCAGAGCCTCAACAGGCCGGACGGCAAGCCTCGCATTCATGTCGTTCGCGGTGGGGTTTATTGGTAGGTTACGGCGGTCAAACCGTTTCCCAGTGTCCGCTGTCGCCAGCACGATAGACAGCGTCGATCAGCTTCTGATTGCAAACCGAGTCTTCGAGCGTAAACACCTTTGCATCCTCACCCTGCGCGGCACGGGCGAAGGCTTCGATCTCGAGGCAGTAATGATCCACATTGCCGAAATTGTATTCGGTCGCGCTGCCATGGCTTGCGTCGTGCAAGGTGATCTTGGCGTGATCGTATTTGCCGGTATTGAATGGTGCGAGCACCTCGATATAGCCCTTGTCCCCGTGGAAAGCGATCGACTGGCGCGCGGCGAGCTGCGTCGCGACATAGAAGTTCAACTCGAAGTCTTCAAAGTCGGCACGCACGCTGGCGTAGCGGTCGGTCCCGAAATCGGGATCGCGTTCGATGCTTGCCATCACACGGACAGGCTCCTTGCCGGTCACGAAGCGCGTCACCACGGTCGGGTAAACACCGATATCGGGCAAGGCGCCGCCGCCCAGCGAGAGCTGGTTGCGCATGTTGGTAGCATCCTTGTTGAAATAGGTGAACGCCGACTGTACCTGACGCAACTGTCCGATTGCTCCCTGGGCGATCAGTTCGCGAACTTTCAGCCATTGCGGATGATAGGTCACCATGAAGGCTTCCGAAATCAGCACGCCATTCGTATCGCGTGCGCGCTGCAGGGCCGCGATCTCACTGGCGTGGAGGGAGATCGGTTTTTCGCACAGGACGTGCTTGCCAGCCTCCGCCGCTTTCAACGACCATTCCACATGCTGCGAGGTAGGCAGCGGAATATAGACCCCGTCAATTTCGTCGGACGCCAGCATCTCCTCGTAGGAACCGAAGGCAAGCGGGGCGCCGAAGCGGTCAGCGATCGCACGGGCCTTCGACAGGTCGCGGCTGGAAATAGCGGCGAGCACGGAATTTTCCGCGTTGCATATTGCTGGAATAACCAGCGTGACCCCGATTTTTGCCGTCGATAGAACACCCCAACGAAACATGATGACCTCTCCTTTGCGTCGATATCCACGCCATGGCAGCCTGCAACGGGATTTTTCTGCGTCCGGTGCTCACGTACCAGAATGTACGCTGCGCTCCGGTGCTCGAAAACCACCGTTTTCGTCTCGCCCTGACATGAATCTCCACAATTCCTAGGGTGTAAACTTGAAGAAATCAATGAAGGCACGCAGTGCCGGACGCATCTGACGGCGGCTCGGATAATATAGATAGACGCCGGGAAAAGGCGCGCACCAGTCCTCGAGCATGGAGATCAAGTCTCCTTTCGCAATCGCTTGCGGCGCCATGTGATGCAGCAGGAACGCAATTCCCGCGCCCCCGACCGCCGCTTCGACCACGAGCCGGTCGTCGCCGAGAATGAGCGGACCGCTGACATCAAGAACGATGGCCTCGCCATCCTTTTCGAACTCCCAGCGATACACCTGACCACTGGCAAAGCGGCGGCGGATGCAAAGATGATCGAGAAGATCGCGCGGGTGCCTCGGCACTCCATGTTTTTCGAGATAGGCTGGCGCAGCAACGATGCTCGCCCTGATCGGACTACTCATGGGTACGGCGATCATGTCCGGCTCGAGACTCTCACCGAGCCGCATGCCGGCATCGACGCCGGTCGCAACGATGTCATTGAATTTCTCCTCGACGCGCAATTCCAGCGTGACACCAGGGTAGTTTGCGCTGAACGCAGCCAGACGCGGCGCCAGAAGCCAGTGGGCCGCAAAAGGCGGAACGCTGAGGCGCAGATTTCCGGCGACACGATTATTTGCCTCCCTGACGGCATCCAGCGCCAGGTCGATCTCACCCAGAGCCGGACGAAGCCGCTTGAGCAGCAGCGCCCCCTCCTCGGTCACGGCGACACTACGCGTCGTCCTGGCAAGGAGCCTGACGCCCAGGCTCTGCTCCAGACTGGAAATGGCATGACTGACGGCGGATGGCGCAATGCCGAGTTCCCTGGCAGCACCACGGAAGCCGCCACTCTCGGCGACCGTCGCAAAGATTGCCAGTTGGGGAAGCCGGGAACGATCCATTGATCTAACATATAGACCAAGCTGTGAAATTATAAGTCAATTATCGAACACTGCTCCACATCCTATCTTCCACCAATCACACACAAGGAGATCGGTGATGGAAAAACGCAAGCTTGGAACGGAACTCAACGTCTCGGCCGTGGGTCTCGGCTGCATGGGCATGACGTTCGCCTATGGCGGACAGGACGAGGCCGACGCAATTCGCACCCTGCATCGTGCCCTGGACCTTGGCGTCACCTTCTTCGATACGGCGGAGGTCTATGGTCCATTCGACAATGAGATACTCGTCGGCAAGGCCATCAAAGGCCGCCGCGAAGATGTTGTGATCGCCACCAAGTTCGGCTTCAAGATCGCCGATGAAGGCGAGGGTCCGTCTCGCATGATCGGCGTCGATAGCAGCCCGGAACATGTGAAAGCGGTTGCGGAAGCATCGCTCGGACGTATCGGCATCGATGAGATCGACCTGTTCTACCAGCACCGCGTCGATCCGAATGTGCCTATCGAAGAGACGGTGGGTGCCATGGCCGATCTCGTCAGGCAGGGCAAGGTGAAGGCTCTTGGCCTCTCCGAAGCCAGCGCCGCCACGATCCGCCGAGCTCACAAAGTGCATCCGATTGCCGCCGTGCAGAGTGAATACTCGCTGTGGAGCCGGGAACCCGAAGAGGATGTTTTCAAGGTTTGCCGCGAACTTGGTATCGGCTTCGTGCCGTATAGTCCGCTTGGCCGCGGTCTCCTGACCGGAACAATCAACAAGCCGGATGAACTCGGCGCCGACGACTGGCGCAGGACGCTGCCGCGTTTCCAGGCGGAAAACATGGATGCCAACGCGGTACTGATCGCAACCTTGAAAGGACTGGCAGAAGCCAAGGGTATCACGCCAGCACAACTGGCATTGGCCTGGGTTCTGCATCAAGGCAATTTCATCGTGCCAATCCCCGGGGCCCGCAAGATCAGGCATCTGGAAGAAAATGTCGCCGCAGCCGATATTTCCCTGTCAACCGTCGAGCTCGCCAAAATCAGCGATGCGCTTTCGCCTGACCGCGTCGCCGGAAAGCGCTACACCGATGCGGCGCTTGCTCTTGTGAACGGCTGACAACCAGGGCGGACCAATAGAAAGGGGCGGCTACGGAGCCGCTCTTTTTGGTGCTCTTGACAGAGGAAATGACGTGGGCCTATTCCTGACCGCCACGGGCCACTTTTAAAAACGTTCCGGCGGCTGTATATCGCGCTAGATCGATTTGTCTCAACAAGCCGCGCCACCTCGTCTGTCATCGCTGGCGCCGAAACCTGGAATACCATGGAAAAAGCAACGAAAAAGTCCATTCGGCGTTGGACTGTCGGATTGGTTCTTCTGGCAATCCTCGCCTATTTCGTCCCGTATCTGGTGATCTTCTACCTGATCTGCGGCCTTTACGATCTGTCGCGCAACAAGAATTTGAACCTGCAGGTTGTCGAGCAATATTTCTTTGGCAATGGAATGTTCACCTGGATCCTGTCGCCGCTCAATATTCTTCTCGACATATTGTCACTGCCTTACGTCAACAAGGGAGTTTACAAGCTGCAGGACCTTCCCGCGGATTACCAGGCGGAGGTGAAGCGCCTGATAACCGCGACGCAGAAGGAAAACATCGTCGGGCAATTGCAGGCACGCGCCGAACAGCAGGCGCGCAGCATGTTCTTTTTCAAATGGTACGGCAAGGATCAGCCGAGCTTCGCCAATGTGCCGTCCTTCTATGAAAAGTACAATTTCGTGAAGACGATCGGTGTCTCCGTTTTCAACAAGAAGAACTCGACTTCAAAACATTTCGGGCCTATCCGGGCGACGATCCGCGTTCTTTACAACATCAACGACATGAACGATCGCACGGCCTATATCTGGTGCGGCGACACGACGAGCTATTGGAAAGACGACAAGCTGTTCATCTTCGATGACACGCTGATGCATCAGTCCGTCAACCAGACCGACCAGACACGCTATTGCCTGTTCGTCGATATTCTGCGCCCGTCCTATCTGCCCGGCCTGTTTGCCGCGATTGTTTCGTTCATGGGCGTTATCCTGAAGGGCAGCAATTCAATCTTCTACAAGAACTGGAAAGTCATCCAGAAGTAGAGCCTTCATGTCTGGATAAGATCAGTTCTGTTTCCAATGAGCAGCGGCTTGCGAGGCTGGTCCTTCTTCAGAAGGACGCTGCTGTCCGGGGCGAAAAGTGCGTAGATCGGCAGCATAGCAGCGCCTATGGCCGATCCTAGATGGCCGAGCGATCCAGCGATGATTTCCGGTCCGAGCAAGCCAACCGGGATAATCTCGCCCAGCCGTTGCTGCACCTTCGCAACAATATCCTGAAGAATGGCACGCGGCAGAATACTGTCGATGATCACCGCATCGATATCAACGACCGCGACGATACCAACGATCGCCTGCGCCAGCGCATCGGCACAGTCGGTCTGCCACTCAAGCAGCGGCGTACGCGCGGCAACGGGCAGCGGATCCAGCTCTCGCACGCGAAATATATCGATGCCGTTGGCACGAAGATGATTAACGAGGACATAGACCGAGGCCCGGTGCAGCAAGATATCGAACGGGCTGGTCGATGGCTTTGCGGAAAAGAGATCGGATCTCGATACCGGAAACGGGCCAAGCGCCGCCGTATTGCCATTCGGTCCGGTCTGCAACTGGCCCTTCTGCACCAGTCCGCCGCCAATGAGCGTATCGATCGATACGTGCATGAAATCTTCGAACCGGGATCCATTGCCGCTGACAAGTTCGGCCAGCCCGGCTGCCGATCCGTCATTCTCGATATAGACGGGCGTAGCGGCGGCAATGGAGAATAAAGTGGTGAGATCGACATTCTCCCAACGGGAACTCAAGGCCTCCGGGAAGCCTAGTTCCTCGCCCCACCCTCCGAAAAAATAAGGCGAAGCTATGCCGACCCCGACGATCCTCGACTGTGCGGCAGCGCCGAGAAATGTCTTGAAGGATGCGACTGCATGATCGCCGAAGCGTTTGACATCCGCAGGTTCGGGAAACCGGTACTCGTGCGATTCCTGAGCGCGGATGTCGCCGGCAAAATCGAGCAGAACGGCGTCCAATGCCCGCCGCCCTATGCGTATTCCGATGGAGTATGCGCTCTCAGGCACAAGCCGGTACATGATCGAGGGTTGACCCCGCTGCCCGAAACGTTTGCCAATTTGCTTTACGAATCCCGAGGCCTCCAGCCCATCGACAATCGTCGCGATGGCCGCCGGTGTCAAGTTGGCGTAGCGGGCAATATCCGCCTTGGAAGCGTCTTTCAACCTTCGGATCGATTCCAGTACGACGCGTTCGTTATAGTGCCGCACTTGAACAGAATTACTGCCTTTTCCGGCCATTATCTCTCATTTCCAGCGCTTTTGCGGCATCTATACTCACTTGTGGATCCATTGTCGTGGGCGCAACGAGCGCCGCTCTCACCCAGCAAAGCTCGTGCGCCTTTAGTCGAAACTGCCCGTTTCGAGGGCCAATGTCAAACTTTCCGCTTGACCCCGCGCGGCAATTCTTTTAGCAAATTGCTTTAATATACGCGGGAGAGGCGTATGTTGGGCGGCAGGGTTTTCGGCCGGGAGGAGGCACTGTTGAATAGCATGCAGAACGTTGCCGTTGACAGCGGTTCAGTTGCGCCGATACGCCTGAACAAAGTCGTCAAGACGTTTCCCGGAACGGTTGCCCTCAAAGAGGCATCGTTTGATTTGCGGCGTGGTGAGGTGCTGGCGCTGCTCGGCGAAAATGGCGCCGGGAAAAGCACCTGCGTCAAGCTTCTGGCCGGGGTCTACCAACCGACACAGGGTAGCGTGGAGATCGACGGCGTACCGGTGGTTTTCGCGTCGCCTGCCGATGCACAAAATGCCGGCATTGCCGTGATGCACCAGCATCCGGGCCTGTTTCCCGACCTGTCGATTGCCGAAAACATCTTCCTTGGGCATATGCCGCTAAACAGTGCGGGATTGATCGATGTGGAGGCGATGCATGCCCAGGCCAGGGCCGTCCTCGACACTGTGGGCCTTGCGGTTTCCGCCACGACAAAACTTGGTCTGTTGCGCACCTCCGAGCAGCAACTCGTGGAAATTGCCCGGGCGCTTTCGCTGAAGGCCCGGGTCTTGATCATGGACGAGCCGACGGCAGCCCTGTCGCAGCGCGAAGTCGAGCGGCTATTCAAAGTGGTCGAGGATTTGCGTGCGCATGGCGTCGCCATGATGTTTGTCGGCCATCGTATGGACGAAATTTTCCGCATCGCCGATCGCATTGCGGTTTTGCGTGACGGGCAGATGGTGGGTGTCGAGCCGGCGTCTTCGCTCAGCCGCGAACGCGCGATACATATGATGGTCGGGCGCGAAATCACCATGCTCTATCCACAGCGCCAAGCCTCGCTTTTGCCGGTTGCACTGGAACTCAGAAAGCTCGTGGTCGAGGGGACCGACAGCGAAATCGACCTTCATGTCCGCAAAGGCGAAATTCTCGGAATTGGCGGCCTGGTGGGAAGTGGCCGCACGGAAATCGCCCGTGCGATTTTCGGCGTCGACAGGCCGCGCAGCGGCCAGATACTGGTCGACGGCAAACCCGTAGAATTCCGCTCGCCGCGCGATGCGATGAATGCCGGCATAGCCTATGTGTCTGAAGACCGTATGGGACAGAGTCTGGTGATGGACTTCGCCATCCTCGACAATGCGGCACTGACGGTGCTGGCAAAGGCCAGCCGCAACGGGATTTACCGCCCGCAAAGCGCCATCGACATCGTCGGTGACGAGCTCAAGCGGCTGAAACTGCGGTTCAAGGACTATCACCAGCCGATCAAGCAGCTCTCCGGCGGGAATCAGCAAAAGGTGGTGATCTCGAAATGGCTGGCGACCAGGCCATCGATCCTGATCCTTGACGAACCAACCCAGGGCATCGACGTCAATACCAAGGCCGAAATCCACGCGATGATTGCAGATCTTGCAACACAGGGCATGGCGATTATTCTGATTTCCTCTGAACTGCCGGAATTGCTCGGGATGAGCGACCGGATTGTCGTCCTGCGCGAAAGGGAAAAAACCGCCGAATTTTCCAAGGCAGAGGCAACACAGCAGCTCGTGCTGAAAGCCGCGACACATGAGCTGGAGGACCGCACGGGTGTGGATGCTGGTGACGCTGGACGCCGCAGCGTCTGGAGCCGGATGCTGGAGCATCGCGAATTCGGCCTAGCGGCTGCAATGGCGGCCGTGGTGATTCCTGTCGCGCTCGTCAATCCACGCATTTTCAGCAGTGCGAATATCACGGCTGTCTCGATGGACGTTGCGCTTTTGATGGTTGCTGCGCTTGGTCAGATGCTCGTCATGATCACCCGCAACATAGATCTGTCGGTTGCAGCCATCATCGGGCTTGCCGCCTATGCATCGGCGAGCACGCTTTCGGCCTTTCCGGAGCTTGGTGTTGCAGGCGGCCTCGCCGTTGCCTGTTCCGTTGGCATTGCAGCCGGTCTCATCAATGGGAGCATTGTGACGCTCGGGCGCATTCCTGCGATCGTCGCGACGCTCGGCACCTTGTCGATCTATCGGGGATTCAACAGCCTGTGGGCGGCCGGCGATCAGGTGAGTGCCGACGAGGTACCGCAGGCATGGCTCGACATGACGGGTTACAAGCTTGCCGGCATACCGCTGATCGTCGTTATCACACTGGCAATTCTTGTACTTTCGGCATTTCTGCTGAAACGCACGGCGCTTGGACGCGAGCTTTTCGCCACGGGCTCCAACCCCGACGGAGCCGACATGATCGGCATTCCGCAAAAGCGGCGTGTCGTGCTTGCCTTCACGCTTGCCGGGCTGCTTGCCGGCATTTGCGGCGCACTCTGGGCCTCGCGCTATGCGACCGTAGATGCCCGCGTTGCCAGCGGATTCGAGCTGACGGTCATCGCTGCCTCGGTTGTCGGCGGCGTCGCCATACGCGGTGGCGCCGGTACCATCCTCGGCGTCGCTCTTGGAGCGATGACGCTTCTCGTCATCAAGAATGGTTTGACGCTGGTGCGGGTCGATCCACTGTGGCTGCAGGGCGTCTACGGCCTCGTGATCCTGCTTGCGATCGGGATTGATGCGATTGTCACGCGCCGGGCGGCGCATGCCCAACAACGCGCAAGGTAAACATCATGACCAACTTCATTCGACGGCTGGAATTTTGGGATCTGTTGCTGCTGGCAGCGTCAATTGCCGTGATCGGCTACGGCATCGTCTTCGTTCCCAACTTCTTTTCCGCTTTCAATCTGTCGCAACTGGCAGCGAGTGCTTCGGAAAAAGCATTGCTGGTGCTTCCCATGGCGCTCTTGATCATTGTCCGCGAGATCGATCTGTCGGTTGCCTCCATTTTGGCGCTGACCAGCGTTCTGTTCGGATTGATGGTCCAAGCTTCAGTGCCGCTCTCCCTGGCATTGCCGCTCACGTTGCTGGCCGGCGGCATTCTGGGAGCCTTCAACGGCTATTTCGTCGCCTATCTCGGACTGCCTTCGCTTGTGGTCACACTTGGTACGATGGCGATGTATCGTGGTATCGGGTATATCTTGCTCGGCACCGGGTCGATCAATATCCTGCCCGACCCGCTGTTGAATTTTGGCATCGACAATGTGCCTGGGACCAGTATCCCTCAGACTATCCTGCCATTTCTGATCCTTGCGCCGGTTTTCGCTGTCGTTCTCCAGAAGACCTCGACCGGCAAACGCATCTATGCGTTGGGCGGCAATCCGCTCGCTGCGCTTTATTCAGGAATTGCCGTGAAACGGATCACGGCAGCTCTCTTCGTGTCGACGGGGATCATTTGTGCGATTGCAGGAATTGTCTACACCGCCCGGCTTGCCAATGCGCGCGCCAATAATGCACTTGGCATGGAACTCGACGTAATTACCATCGTCCTGCTCGGCGGCGTCAGCGTATTCGGTGGCAAAGGCAAGCTTACCGGCGTTCTCTTGGCGCTCGTGCTGCTTTCGGTCATACGCAATCTTCTGGCGCTGAACCAGATCGGCGGCGATGCCCAAGGCATGGTGATCGGGCTGCTCCTGATCGGTTCACTGCTGTTCGGCAACTATTCGGCGCCCCTGTTGAACTGGTTCATTGCCTTGCCGCATCCGCGCAAAAGCAAAGGGTGAAACCGGGCCCCTTGCTCAAACAATTTTTCCGGTGTTCAGGTAAAGGAGGAGATCATGCAGTTGCTTAGACAGGTTTTGTTAGCGGGTATATTCGCCAGCGGGCCGCTAACGGGTATGGCGCTTGCGCAGGAATGCGCCAAAGAGCCCGTTACCGTCGGTTTTTTGCCCAAGCTCGATACGGATCCCTATTTCCAGGTTGCCAAAACAGGCGCCGAGGAAGCGCAAAAGGAAATCGGGGGAACGCTCATTCAGGTTGCGCCGTCACAGGGCACCGCCGAGGCACAGATCGAATTCATCAATAGTCTGGTGTCACAAAAAGTCGGCGTCATCGCCATTTCCGGCAATGACGCCAATGCAGTTGCGCCAGCATTGAAGCGTGCCGCCAAACAGGGCGTTCGGGTCATATCCTACGATTCAGATGTTGCGGCCGGGGCACGGTCGATTTTCGTGAACCAGGCGAAGGGTGACAGCTTGGCCGAGATGATGTTGCAGAGCGCCTATGATCTGACCGGCGGCAAGGGGGAATTTGCCATTCTTTCTTCGACGCCAACCGCGACAAACCAGAACACCTGGATCGAGTTCATCAAGGACAAGCTGGCGAGCGATCCGAAGTACGCCGAACTGAAGCTGATGCAGGTTGCCTATGGCGAAGAAAGCGAGCAGGTCAACCAGCAGCAGGCGCTGGCGCTCGTTCAGGCATTTCCCGACCTGAAAGCGATCATCGTGCCCGCCGGTATCGGCCTGCCTGCCGCCGCCCGCGCGCTCGAAGAGGCCGGCCTGACCGGCAAGGTGAAGCTGACGGGGCTTGCACCGGCAACGCTGATTTCAAAATATATCAAGAATGGCAGCGCCCAGGATATCTGGTGGAATGTTTCTGACCTTGGATACCTGACCTATCACGCAGCACAGGCGCTGGCGCAGTGCAAGATAGAAGGAAAGGAAGGCGACAAGTTTACCGCCGGCCGCCTGGGCGAATACACCATCGGCGCAGCAGGCGAACTGATCCTCGGCCCGGCGAAAATCGTCACACCGGCAAATCTTGCCGAGTTCAAATTCTAGAGTCCTCCAGCTCTGGAAAAGGGGATTCAGCCATCGCGATCCCCTCTCTTGCGATTTCAGCATTTCAAGCTTCGCCCGCTTGCTGGAATCGCAACTAGGGCGCCGCAGGCGTTGCCCACCCCTTCGGCGCCCTCACATCCAGAATATGTCAGCCACGCAGAACGCCGCCGGTCTGTTTGCCGACGCTCTCGACAATGCGCTTGGTCAGCGTGTCGAGATCCTCGTCGGTCAACGTCCGCTCGAGCGGCTGGATAGCCACTTCGATCGCGACCGACTTCTTGCCGGCACCCAGCGACGCACCTTCGAACAGATCGAAGACCTGAACGCCGGTGATCAGTTTCTTGTCGCTGGCTAGCGCCGCCCGCAGGATCGCACCCGCTTCCACGGACTTGTCGACGACAAACGCAAAGTCGCGGCGCACTGTCTGGAAATCCGAAAGGTTGAGCGCGGGTTTGGTGCGTGTCGGCTTCTGCTTCGGTTCCGGAATGGCGTCGATGAAAACTTCAAAACCGCACAGGGCACCCGCGACGTCGAGCGTTTCCAGCGTCTTCGGATGGAATTCGCCGAAGGTTCCTAGGATCACCTTGGGCCCGAGCTTGATCGTGCCCGAACGTCCTAGATGATACCAGGCGGGACCGCCGCTTTCGATCTGCAGCTTTTCCACCGGCGCTCCGCAGGCCTCGAGCACTGCAAGCGCGTCGGCCTTGGCGTCGAATACACCAACCGGGCCAGCATTGCCCGACCAGTGACGGCCGGAGCCTTCAAGCTTGGCCGTACCACGGCGAACACCACCGGCGACGCGCCGCTGCGCTTCCGGCGTGTTGCCCTCGTATGTGCCGGAGACTTCGAACAGCGCCAGATCACTGAAGCCGCGATCGGCATTACGCTGGGCAGCAGCCAGCAGGCCCGGCAGCAACGAGGGGCGCATGTCCGACATGTCGGCGGCGATAGGATTGGCAAGCTTCAACTCGCTCTGGCCGCCGCCAAAAGCCCTGGCCGATGATTCCGGGATGAATGACCAGGTAACGGCCTCCATCATGCCGCGCGAGGCAAGCGCCCGGCGAGCGTTGCGGGTGCGTATCTGCAGCGTCGTCAGTATCTTGCCGTTGACCGCGGCGTGGCTGACCAGCGGTTGCGGCTCGATACGGTCGACACCGTGGATGCGCATGACTTCTTCGACGAGATCTGCCTTGCCGTCGACATCTGGACGCCAGGAAGGAACCGCGACATCGACCACTTCGCCGCTTCCTTGCGGTTTGAAGCCGAGGCGGGACAGGATCTCGAGGCTCTTCTCAGCCGGAACATCGATGCCGGTGAGCCGCTTGACTTCCGATGCCGGGAACCGGACGATCCTGGAGTTGTGACCCTTGTAACCGGCCACCTGCGTCCGCGATGGGGCACCACCACAGAATTCAAGAACCAGCTGCGTCGCGAGCTCCAGTCCGGGGATCATGAATTCGGGGTCGACACCCCGTTCGAACCGATACCGCGCATCGGTTATGATCCCGAGGTCTCGACCTGTGCGGGCGACATTCAACGCATCCCAGAGTGCAGATTCGATGACGACGTTGGTGGTGTTCTCATCGCAGCCGGAATGTTCGCCGCCCATGATGCCAGCAATCGACTCCACGCCGTCCGCATCGGCAATGACGACATTGTCCCAACGGAGCGTATATTCCTTGCCGTTGAGGCCAAGAATCTTTTCGCCATCAATTGCGCGACGCACGGTAAGATTGCCATTGACCTTGTCCGCGTCGAAGACGTGCAGGGGACGACCCCGGTCGAACGTGACATAGTTGGTGATATCGACCAGCGCATTGATCGGGCGCAGCCCGATCGCTATCAGACGCTGCTGCAGCCATTTCGGGGCGGGGCCGTTCTTGACGCCCTTGATCGTGCGCCATGCAAACCCCGGACACAAGCCGGGCTCATCCTTGAGATCGAGGGTCACGTTGACCTGCGGCTCGCCGGCACCCGCGACGGATTCGACCGGCTTTTTGCGGAGCGTGCCAAGGCCGGCTGCGGCGAGATCCCGGGCAATACCGTGGACACTGGTGCAATCCGGCCGGTTCGGCGTCAGATTGATCTCGATGACCGGATCGTCGAGACCGGCATAGGCGGCAAAACTCGTTCCGACCGGCGCATCCGCCGGGAGGTCGATGATGCCATTGTGCTCATCCGACATCTGCAGCTCGCGTTCCGAGCACATCATGCCATGGCTTTCGACACCCCGGATCTTGCCGACGGAAAGCGTGATATCGATGCCTGGAACATAGGCGCCCGGCGCGGCGAATGCACCAATGAGGCCAGCGCGCGCATTGGGAGCTCCGCACACGACTTGCAGCGGCTTGCCATCGCCCGTATCGACGGTGAGTACCTGCAACTTGTCGGCGTCCGGGTGGCGCGCAGCCGTCAGCACCTTGGCGATGACAAAGGGCTTAAGCGCCGACTTGTCGTCGAGGGACTCGACCTCGAGACCGATCATGGTGAGCGTCTCGACGATCTGATCCAGCGATGCGTCAGTCTCTAGATGATCTTTCAGCCAGGAGAGTGTGAATTTCATGATTTCACCCGTTTCGAAAGTTTGAATTACGAGACATCGGCAAGCCGCGTCGTTTCCTTGATGTCAGGCGCTCAGGCCGCCAAACAATGTCGGGATGTCGAGCGGACGGAAGCCGTAATGCTGCAGCCAGCGAACGTCGGCGTCGAAGAAGGCGCGCAGGTCCGGCATGCCGTATTTCAGCATGGCTATGCGATCGATCCCCATGCCCCAGGCAAAGCCCTGATATTCGTCCGGATCGAGACCACCGGCGCGCAGCACATTCGGATGAACCATGCCGCAGCCGAGAATTTCCATCCAGTCGGTGCCTTCGCCAAACCTGACTTCCCTGCCGGAACGGTCGCACTGGATATCCACTTCCAGCGAAGGCTCGGTGAAGGGGAAGTAGGATGGACGGAAGCGCATCTTCAGCGACGGCACTTCGAAAAATGCCTTGCAGAACTCCTCCAGCACCCATTTCATATTGGCGACGTTGGCAGTTTTGTCGATGACCAGTCCCTCCACCTGATGGAACATGGGCGAGTGGGTGGCATCGCTGTCCATACGGTAAGTCTTGCCGGGAATGACGATGCGAATAGGCGGCTTCTGGTTTTCCATCGTGCGAATCTGGACCGGGCTCGTATGCGTACGCAACACCCGCCGCTCGCCATTCTCGTCCGGATTGAAGAAGAAGGTGTCATGCATCTCACGCGCCGGATGGCCTTCGGGGAAATTGAGCGCGGTGAAGTTATAATAGTCGGTCTCGACGTCGGGACCTTCGGCGATGGAGAAGCCCATGTCGGCGAAGATCGCAGTGATTTCATCGACAACCTGGCTGATGGGATGAATGCGCCCGCGTTCTGCCGGCGCAGCGCGCACGGGAAGCGTGATATCCACCTTCTCAGTTTCAAGGCGCGAGCTGATAGCAGCGTCCCTGAGCGCATTCCTGCGGGCGGTCAGCGCTTCCGCAATCCGATTCTTCAGCCCGTTGATCGCAGGGCCCTGGAGCTGCCGCTCTTCCGGCGACATGGAGCCGAGCGACTTGAGCTTCTCTGAAATCGAACCCTTCTTGCCGAGCGCAGCGATGCGGACCGCCTCTATGGCAGCTTCGTCATTTGCTGACTCGATCTGCGCGGCAAGCACGCTTTCCAGTTGTATCAGGTCATCCATCGTTCTCACCTGTTGCTAGGATCCCGTCATTTCCACGAAATGACCGCCTCTTGCTCGTCCATACAGAAAATCGAAAAACCCGCGCCAGCCGAGCCAGCGCGGGTTTCCCAAATCTAGTTTCGTGAATGCTTTGGGAGCGGCTGACTAAGCGTGTACAGCGCCTTCGAAAGCGTTCGGTGTGGTGTTCTTCAGGTACTCGAGAGCCTTCTTTGCAGAAGCCACGAGCGCACCGAATGCTTCCGGCTCATGGATCGCGAGATCCGACAGAACCTTGCGGTCAACCTCGATGCCGGACTTCGACAGACCGTCGATGAAGCGGCTATAGGTCAAGCCATGTTCGCGAACAGCAGCGTTGATGCGCTGGGTCCAGAGCGCGCGGAAAGTGCGCTTCTTGTTCTTGCGATCGCGATAGGCATATTGCTTCGAACGATCGACAGCAGCCTTGGCGGTCTTGATCGTGTTCTTGCGGCGGCCACGGAAACCCTCAGCCTGCTTCAGAACTTTTTTATGCTTGGCGTGGGACGTAACGCCCCGTTTTACACGTGCCATGATATGATCTCCTTAACTCGAGGCTCGTTGCCATTTCTTCCGAAATGACCGCCTCCTGGGATGGATAACGTTTGCCCGATCAAAGACCGTTTGGCAGGAACTTCTTCACGATTTTCGCATCGGCATCAGCCAGGACCATCGTCCCGCGTGCATCACGAATGAATTTGTTCGAACGTTTGATCATGCCATGGCGTTTGCCAGCGGCGGCGGCTTTGACTTTGCCAGTCCCGGTAATCTTGAACCGTTTCTTGGCAGCAGATTTGGTCTTCATCTTGGGCATTTTGCTACTCCTTATTGGCGCTTTCCTGTCGTGCCTTCGGCACGCTGCGCCTCTTTTCTGTTTGAGGGCCCTGTCATTTCTGCGAAATAACCGCCTCTGTTGTTAACTTCAGGCCGACCAAAGCCTGAAAGCATACAAAACCGCCACGGCATGCCCTGCCGGGCGGTTTGAACGGGTGCTTATTACCAGAAGCTTGGAAAAGCGCAACAGTTGAATCGCGTGAGCCGGCGAAAAGCTTAGTAGAGCCTCAACAGGACCGGCAGAACGTGGACAGACTGCAAATATTCGACGAACTCCAGCAACGGACAGGCAACAAAGAAAACCAGTCCATCGGTAAATGTCCGGTAAAGCATCGAAGACTTTACCGTCAGCACCTCAGTCTCCCGGTAGAGGGAGAGCTTGGGGAAAAATCGGGGTACCTCGCGCTTGTAAACGGCATAGACCTCGCCGAAAACCTTTTCGAGATAACCTTCTTCGGCAGCGATGACAAAGCGGAAGGCGATGTAGCAGATGACGGAAAGTGCCAGCGAAACGATCAGGCTGCCTGTCATCATGCCTATACCTGCCGCACCGAGCGTGCTGAAGACGTAAAGCGGGTTACGGCTTATGGAATAAGGACCTGTGCGAACAATTTCCGAACTTTTACGTCCGCCGATATAGAGCGTGCACCACATGCGTCCGAGGATCGTCAGGACGATCACGCCGATGCCGAAATCCTCGATATACTCATGGACTTCGCCCGCCCAGGCCGATCGTATGGTCAGAAGGGCAATCAGGATCAGACCGACGAGGAGAGCAACTGCAATGCGCCTGCGGTGCTGGAACCGGGACATGTCCCGCAGAGAGTTCAGTGCCATCATGGGCTTTCGAATTGTGAGCATCCAAAGGAAAAGCCGCCCGAAGGCGGCTTTTCTATGAAGCTATGTTGTTTTCAGCGCGGCGCCAGAACCATCATCATCTGGCGGCCCTCAAGCCGAGGTTCGGCCTCGACCTTGGAAATTTCCAGCGTATCTTCCTTGACCTTGTCCAAGAGGCGCATGCCGAGTTCCTGGTGGGCCATTTCGCGGCCGCGGAACCGCAACGTAACCTTGACCTTGTCACCCTCTTCAAAGAAGCGCTTGATCGCCTTCATCTTCACGTCATAATCATGCGTGTCGATATTCGGGCGCATCTTGATTTCTTTGATCTCGACCGTCTTCTGCTTCTTGCGCGCTTCCGCGGCCTTCTTCTGGCCCTGGTATTTCAGCTTACCAAGATCAACGATCTTGCAGACTGGCGGTTCGGCATTGGGTACGATCTCGACGAGATCAAGCCCCGCCTCATCGGCCATCGCCAATGCTGCCTGGATGGTTACGATCCCGTGGTTTTCACCTTCGGCATCGATAAGCTGTACCTGAGGTACGCGGATATCGCGGTTGGAACGAGGTCCATCTTTCTGGACCGCCTGGGCTCTAAAGGGTCGGCGAATGGCAGTAGTCTCCTTGAATTATTTCGGAACCGCAAATAGCACCGTCAGGCCGGAGCCGCAATGCTTCTGTGCGCAGGCGAATGGCAATAGCAGTTTTTTCGGGATAAATCACTCGAAACCAATATAGGCTTGTCGAGGATTTATGCAAATGTTGCGGGCTTCCCACGTTCTGTTTAGCGTCGAGACAGCAGATCAACCAATGGAGCAAGCTTGATGGACGCATCCCCACCACAGTTCCTGGACGTCAAAGGCGTGGACATTGCATTGCGTCGGCGCGAGGGGCGTGCTCCGGGAATCGTCTGGCTGGGGGGCTATTACTCGGACATGCTCGGCAGCAAAGCGCAATGGCTCGACCAGTGGGCATCCGAACGCGGCCTCGCCTTCCTCCGGCACGACTATTCCGGTCACGGCGAATCGGGCGGCGAATTCCGCGACGGCACCATCTCCTTATGGCTTGAGCAGAGCCTTGCGGTTTTTCGCAAGTTTTCCCACGGTCCGCAGATTGTCGTCGGCTCATCCATGGGCGGGTGGATCGCCTTGCGGCTGATCGAGGAATTGCAGAAACTTGGCGAAGGTGGGCGCGTGGCTGGTCTCGTGCTGATCGCGCCCGCACCCGATTTCACCTCGGAGCTTGTCGAGCCGCAATTGACCAATAATCAGCGGCGGCAGATAGCACAGCGCGGATATATGGAAGAACCATCCGACTACTCATCCGTGCCTTACATATACACCAAGGCCCTGCTCGAGGATGGCAGGGCCAACCAGGTGCTGAAGGGTGTGATCCAGACCGATTGCCCGGTCCATATCCTGCAAGGCATGAAGGACAAGGACGTGCCCTATACGCACGCGCTGCGATTGGTGGATCACTTGCCCGTCGACGATGTGACGATTACACTGGTGCGCGATGGGGATCACCGCCTGTCGCGTCCGCAGGATCTTGAACTTTTGACCCGGACCGTGTCTTCACTGATCGATCGAATCGCTTCTTCCGTCCAATAGGCCTTCCAACCTCAGGTTCCCATGCGCCCTTCCGTGATTGCTTCCGCCGTCGTCGCTGCTGTTGTCGGCTTTGGCGGCACGCTTGCGCTTATCATCGCAGCGGCGCAGGCGCTCGGCGCAACGCAGGAGCAGACCGCAAGCTGGGTAACCGCGGTCTGCCTCGCGATGTTCGCAGCGACCGGTTACCTGAGCTGGCGCTACAAGATGCCTGTTATAACAGCCTGGTCCACACCCGGACTGGCGCTCATCGGCAGTTCTATCGGTTTCACCATGCCCCAGGCAACCGGGGCATTCATTGTAACCGCGATAGCGATCATTCTCACCGGATTGATCAAGCCGGTTTCAGCATTCGTATCGAGGATCCCGGCATCCATCGCCTCCGGCATGCTGGCCGGCGTTCTCTTCGCGTTTGTCGCCGCCGCAGCGCGGACGATCCCGATAGATCCGCTATTTGTCCTTCCGCTCATTCTATTGTTCTTTGTCATCCGGCTGTTCAATCCCGCCATGGCCGTGCTTGCCGTACTTTTCGGCGGAGTGATCTATGCGTTTGTCAGCGGACGGGTCGAGAGTGTCCCCGGCATCGAGCTTTCCACCCTGACGATGATTGTGCCGGTCTTCGACATGCGCGCCATGATCGGTCTCGCCTTGCCGCTTTATCTGGTGACGATGGCATCGCAAAACCTGCCGGGCTTCGCGGTGCTTCGTGCAGCGGGTTACGAGCCGCCAACGGCGGCGGCGCTACAGGTGACCGGGCTCGTATCGCTGATCACCGCTCCCTTCGGCGCTCACACCAGCAATATGGCGGCAATCTCCGCCGCGATCTGCACCGGCCCGGACGCGCATCCCGATCCGGCAAAACGCTGGCTGACCGGTCCTTTCTACGCACTTTCCTACCTGATCTTCGCCATATTCGGCGCGTCTCTGGTTGCGCTGTTCGCCGTATTGCCCCCGCCGCTGATCGCCCTCGTCGCCGGGCTCGCCCTGATCGGCGCCTTCATCAATGCCCTTACGCTTGCCCTGACGATCGAGCACGAACGACTGGCAGCGATCGTTACGTTTGCCGTCACGGCATCCGGCATCACTATCGCCGGAATAGGTTCGGCCTTCTGGGCGCTGGCGGCGGGGCTTCTCGTCATTGGCCTCGATCACGCAAAGAAACGGTTCTGATTCCAAGCATTTGGCGTATTCGAAACCATGGTTTCTTGAAAAGCCGCAAAGTCTTTCCCATGTCGATATCAATCGGCCAGTTACTGTTTCCCGCGCTTGGCGCACAAGGACGCAGTAATTATTGTGTTGGCACATGATCCTTGTCCAAAAGCCATTCCGACTTTTGGGGTCATGTGCGGGTCGGGCTTCTTGATAGGGAAGGGCTTTCGATGAACACTTCTGCTTTGATCCGTCCAGGCTGGTCCCCGGCGACCATCGCCCTGATGATTATAGGTTTCATGCTATTCTGGCCGCTCGGCCTGGCAATGCTCGCCTATATTGTCTGGGGCAATCGTTTCGGTGGTTTCAAGCATGAAATGAACAATGCGGCTGACAATGTCTGTGGCGCGTTCCGCCGTCACCGGCGTTCGCAGCATTTCGGCCGCGGTCCATTCGGCACGGGCAACGTTGCTTTCGACGAATGGCGCGAGAAAGAACTGCAGCGTCTCGACGAAGAACGCCGCAAGCTGGAAGAGATGCGGACCGAATTCGAAGACTACGCACGCGAGCTTCGCCGCGCCAAGGACCGGGAGGAATTCGATCGCTTCATGGCCGAGCGCAATGCAGCGCCCAAGACGTCTTCGGATACCAACGAAGGATAGCGACTTGCGGTCACTTCCTTTCTGACCTTGCAAGCGGCGCCTTCCGGCGCCGCTTGTGTTTTTGTCTCACCCGTCTTGTTCGAATCAATTAATGTGTCTTCATGATCCTGTCCCTGTTCCGGAGCCCGCCGAAAAAGTCCGCGACGCTTAAAGCCGAGCGGATATACGAAGTTGCAGGCCGCGTGTTGCCATTGCTGGTGATGGAGAACCCGCGAGCGACAAGATTGACGCTGCGGATCGACGCGGGCGGCAAAGGCCTTCGGATCACGGTACCGCCCGGGATGCCGGCACGCGAAGTCGACAAGTTCCTCGCCAGGCACGAAGGCTGGATCGAAACACGCATTACCAAGATGCCGGACCAGCCCAAAGTGCGACCGGGGATAAAGCTTCCCATTCGAGGCGTGCCGCACCTCATCGTGCACGAACCGGCAAAGCGCGGAACGGTGCGGCAGGAAAACGGAGCAGAGGGCCCGAGATTGATTGTCTATGGCGATCGCCCGCACCTCTCCAGGCGCGTCGGCGATTTTCTCAAGCGGGAGGCGCGCCGCGACCTCGAAATGCTCGTCGCACGGCACACTACGGCTGTCGGAAGAAGGGCGAAAGCCGTTCGGCTGAAGGATACGAAGAGCCGCTGGGGTTCGTGCACCTCGGACGGAACGCTTTCATTCTCGTGGCGTATCATGATGGCGCCGCAACCAGTCATCGACTATCTCGTCGCGCATGAGGTGGCGCACCTGAAGGAAATGAATCACGGACCTAAATTCTGGAAATTGTGCAGTGAGCTCTGCCCCGATACGGAGCGCTGCAAGGCGTGGCTGAAACGCAATGGCGGCGCGCTGCAGGCGATTGACTTCAGCTGATGCGGTTGCCGCTCTCGCCTGACGTACTCGCGGCCGCCCGCACGCTGTGGGATTTTCATCTCGTCTATGACGATCTCGCGGAGGCGGATCTTATCATTGGTCTCGGCAGCTACGACCTGCGCGTTGCCGATCGGTGCGCCGAACTTTTTCACGAGGGGTGGGCGACGCAACTGCTCTTCACCGGCAAATCCGGCAATTGGACGAAGAAGCTCTATGACGGCAGTGAGGCGGAGGCGTTCGCTGCCCGCGCCGGCAAAGGCGGTGTCCCTGATGGGGCCATGCTGATCGAGCCGGAGGCCACCAATATCGGCGAGAACATCCGCTTTTCGCGCGCCATGGCCGGAGACAATATTCGCCGCATCATCATCGTCACCAAGCCGCAAACGCAAAGGCGCGCCTATGCGACGGTCCGGGCCCAATGGCCTGAAGTACCGGCGCTTGTAACGGCTCCTTTGACGAGGTTCGAGGACCAGCCGGTCGAGGCCTATCCACTGCAGAGCCTCATTCACGAAATGGTCGGGGATGTACAGCGCATGGTCGAATATCCGGCAAAAGGATTTCAGATTGCGCAATCCATCCCACGATCTGTCGCGGATGCGTATGAGTTGCTTGTGAAAGCCGGGTATGACCACCATCTGTGATGTCAGAGTGAAACGTGCAATATCCTCGACTTTGACGCATTTTCATGCGAGTGGCGGCATATGAGCCTTGATATCAAGATATGCGGGTTGAAAACCGCCGAGACAGTTGCTGCAGCACTGGACGGCGGCGCAACGCATATCGGCTTCATCTTCTTTCCAAAAAGTCCGCGCAATATCGATCCTGCCCTGGCTGGCTATCTGCGCCGCGCCGCCAAGGGTCGCGCCAAAGCCGTTGCCGTGACTGTCGATGCGGACGACGTCACGCTCGACGGCATTGTCGCGGCTATGCAACCGGATATGCTGCAATTGCATGGACATGAGAGCGTGGGACGGGTTCTCGAGATCAAGGCGCGCTATGGCTTGCCGGTATTGAAGGCATTGTCGCTTCGAGACCGCGCCGATCTGGATCAGATCGGTCCTTATTCTGGCGTTGCAGATCGGTTGCTTCTGGATGCCAAGCCCCCCGCCGGGTCCGACCTGCCGGGCGGAAATGGTGTTTCTTTTGACTGGAAGCTCCTCGGTGCGCTTGACGCCTCCATAGATTACATGCTTTCCGGTGGTCTCAACGCGGGAAACATCGCCGAGGCGTTGCGAGCGACGAACGCGCGCGGAATCGATATTTCTTCTGGCGTCGAGTCGGCTCCTGGCCTCAAGGATGTCAGCCTGATCAAAGAATTTTTCCGGGCGGCAGGTGTTGCGAAGGGCGCCGCTGCCGCCTGAAAACAAGAGAGACGGTCGTTCGGCAAGCGCCGGGATCTCAATAGTGGAGTGATGCAGTGAACACGGTTATTCAGCCCAATTCATTCAAGACCGGGCCCGACGAAGAGGGCATGTTCGGCATTTTCGGCGGACGCTTCGTCGCCGAAACCCTCATGCCGCTGATCCTTGAACTGCAACAGGCCTATGACGATGCGAAAAACGATCCGGCTTTCAAGGCAGAGCTTCAGGCCCTTTCTACGCATTATGCGGGCCGGCCGTCCAAGCTGTATTACGCCGAAGGACTGACGCGGCACGTTCGCCAGCTTGCCAGAGAACAGGGCCTGGATGGCGGCGCGAAGATTTATTTCAAGCGTGAGGATCTGAACCACACCGGCAGCCACAAGATCAACAATTGTCTTGGCCAGATCCTGCTTGCGAGGCGAATGGGCAAGACCCGCATCATCGCCGAGACCGGCGCTGGCCAGCATGGCGTGGCCTCCGCCACAGTGTCGGCGCGTTTCGGCCTGCCTTGCGTCGTGTATATGGGCGCAACCGATGTCGAGCGGCAGAAGCCGAACGTTTTCCGCATGAAGCTGCTTGGTGCCGAGGTCAAGCCGGTATCCTCCGGGCACGGGACGCTCAAGGACGCGATGAACGAGGCGCTGCGCGACTGGGTTTCGAATGTCGAGGATACCTATTATCTGATCGGTACTGCCGCTGGCCCACATCCCTACCCCGAAATGGTGCGGGATTTCCAGGCCGTGATCGGCACGGAAGCGCGCGAGCAGATCCTCGAACGCGAAGGCAGGCTGCCGGATACCATTGTTGCAGCTGTGGGTGGGGGGTCCAATGCGATTGGCCTGTTCCATCCATTCCTCGATGACAGGCAGGTGGAGATCATCGGCATCGAAGCCGGCGGCCGCGGGCTCGATGGCGAAGAGCACTGCGCGTCGATGAGCGCAGGCAGACCGGGTGTGCTGCATGGCAACCGGACTTACCTGCTGCAGAACAAGGACGGCCAGATACTCGACGGCCATTCCGTCTCGGCCGGGCTCGATTACCCGGGCGTCGGACCTGAACATTCGTGGTTGCGCGATACGGGGCGCGTTTCATATGTTCCTGTTCTCGATAATGAGGCCCTGGACGCTTTTACGCTGACGACGCGCACCGAAGGCATTATTCCAGCACTTGAATCCGCCCATGCTATCGCGCATGCGGTTAAGATCGCGCCCAAAATGGCGCAGGACAAGATCATGATCGTCAATCTCTCCGGCCGCGGCGACAAGGATGTGCACACGGTCGGGCAGCTTCTTGGAATGGACATCTGATCATGACACGTATCGACGCAAAATTCGCGGCATTGAAGGCGGAGGGGCGCCCGGCGCTCGTGACCTACTTCATGGGCGGGGACCCGGATTTCGACACATCGCTGAAGATCATGAAGGCGCTGCCCGAGGCGGGTTCTGACATTATCGAACTCGGGGTGCCGTTCTCCGACCCCATGGCCGATGGTCCTGCAATCCAAGCTGCCGGCTTGCGTGCGCTCAAAAAGGGCATGTCGCTGACAAAGACCCTGGATCTCGCCGCCCGCTTCCGGCAGGGCGACGATACGACGCCAATCGTATTGATGGGCTATTACAATCCCATCTACATCTATGGCGTCGAGCGCTTCCTCAAAGATGCCGTCGCTTCGGGAATCGATGGTCTTATCATCGTCGACCTGCCGCCGGAAATGGACACGGAACTGTGCATTCCGGCGATCAGGGCCGGTATCAACTTCATCCGCCTGGCCACGCCGACCACGGACGACAAGCGCCTGCCCAAGGTTCTGCAGAACACGTCGGGCTTCGTCTATTACGTTTCGATGAATGGCATTACCGGCTCGGCCCTTCCCGATACGAGCAGGGTTGCGGCAGCTGTTCAGCGCATCAAGAAGCATACCAGGCTGCCCGTGGTGGTCGGCTTTGGCGTGAAGACTGCCGAACAGGCCAAGATCATCGGATCTGCGGCTGACGGTGTCGTCGTCGGTACCGCAATCGTCAATGCGGTTGCCAATACAATCAACCCCGACGATTCCCTGGTGGCCGATCCCGCCGAGGCCGTTGCCACGATGGTGAAAGGCCTTTCCAGCGGCGTGCGTGCATCGAGCGCAAGTTTTGCTGCCGCCGAGTAAAGTTCCCAAGTCAACCGTTTGTTAGAAGAACAGGACCGATCATGAACTGGATTACGAATTACGTCCGGCCAAAGATCAATTCGATGCTTGGCCGCCGTGAAATGCCGGAGAACCTGTGGATCAAGGATCCTGAATCCGGCGAGATGGTTTTCCATACGGATCTGGAAAAGAACCAGTGGGTGGTGCCATCGTCAGGGCACCATATGCGCATACCTGCCAAGGACCGGCTGAAGTTCTTCTTCGACGATGGCGCTTTCGAAGTACTCGAACAGCCGAAAGTCACGATTGATCCGCTGAAGTTCCGCGACGAAAAGCGCTACGTCGACAGGCTGAAGGAACATCGCGCCAAGACCGGCCAGGACGATGCCATCATAAACGCCCTCGGCACGATCGAAGGCCTGCCAATCGTCGTGACCATTCATGATTTCAGCTTCATGGGCGGATCGCTCGGCATGGCCGCTGGCGAAGCAATCATCAAAGGCTTCGAAACGGCGATCGCCCAGAAGAAACCGCTGGTGCTGTTTGCTGCCTCCGGTGGTGCTCGCATGCAGGAAGGAATTCTTTCCCTCATGCAATTGCCGCGTACGACTGTCGCTGTCGAAATGCTGAAGGAAGCAGGTCTTCCGTATATCGTGGTTTTGACAAATCCGACCACTGGAGGCGTTTCCGCCTCATACGCGATGCTCGGCGACATTCACATTGCCGAGCCAGGTGCATTGATCGGTTTTGCCGGCCAGCGGGTAATAGAGCAGACCATCCGCGAAAAGTTGCCGGAAGGCTTTCAGCGCGCCGAGTATCTGAAAGCGCACGGTATGGTGGACATGGTGGTGCCGCGCACCGAACTGAAAGCGACCATTGCACGATTGTTGAAAATGCTGATGGGCGAGGCAGCGACGGAAGTCCCTGAAGAACCCCCCGTCGAGCAGGCCGTCGTCTTGCCTGTACCAGCCGAAGCGCGAGCTTGATCAACATAATGCGTTCAAACCGGCTGTATGATGCCATCGCTCGCTGAAGAGGAAATAGACCGTCTTTTGGGGCTACACCCCAAGGGCTTCGATCTTTCGCTTGGACGCGTTACGCGTCTGCTGGACACCCTTGGCAATCCGCATCTGAAACTCCCGCCCGTTATTCACGTGGCGGGCACGAACGGCAAAGGATCCGCCGTTGCCTTCTCGCGTGCCCTGCTGGAAACTGCCGGCTACAGGGTCCATGTCCACACGTCCCCACATCTGGTGCGATGGCACGAGCGTTATCGTCTGGGACAGGAGGGGGGCGGCAGAATCGTCGAGGACGAGGTGCTGGCGGATGCGGTCAAGCGGGTTGCCGAGGCCAATGCCGGACAGGCAATCACCGTTTTCGAAATTCTGACCGCTGTCACTTTTGTCCTGTTTTCGGAACACCCGGCGGACGCTGTCATCCTCGAGGTTGGTCTCGGCGGGCGATTTGACGCTACCAATGTCATCCCGGAGCCGGCCGTCAGCGTCATCATGCCCATTTCACTGGATCACCAGCCCTATCTCGGAGACCGGGTAGAACTGATTGCCGCGGAGAAAGCCGGAATAATCAAGGCGCGTTGCCCTGTTGTCATCGGGGCACAGGAGGAGGAGGCGGCGCGTATGGTCCTGATCGAGACCGCCGAGCGACGCGATTGCCCCTTCACAGTATATGGTCAGGATTTCCTCAGCTACGAAGAACGCGGCCGCATGGTCTACCAGGATAACAGGGGATTGATGGATCTTCCTCTGCCTGCCCTGCCCGGGCGTCATCAACTGGCGAATGCCGCTGCGGCCATCCAGGCGGTCAGAAGTGCCGGATTCAAGGTGCCGGAACAGGCGGTCGAAAAAGCCATGACCGCTGTGGAGTGGCCGGCACGCATGCAGCGCCTCGTCAAGGGCAAGCTGGTGGACATGGCGGTTCCGGGATCCGAGATATGGCTTGACGGGGGCCATAATCCTGGCGCGGGCCTGGTGATAGCCGAAGCTGTCGCCACCTTGGAAGACCGCAATCAACGGCCGCTGTTCCTAATCACCGGCATGATCAACACCAAGGACCCGGTCGGCTATTTCCAGGCGTTCACCGGCATGGCGCGGCACGTCTATACTGTCCCAATCCGTTCGAGCGGTGCGGGCATACCCCACGACGAACTGGCGCTTGCTGCCACTGAAGCCGGGCTTTCCGCTGAGCCCGTCCATTCCGTAGAGAATGCGCTGAAGATACTGCGTGACAGCTGGGATGCATCGGAACCCGCACCGCGCATTCTTATCGGCGGATCGCTCTATCTTGCCGGCGAAGTCCTTGCCGACAATGGCACCCCGCCACAGTAGAAAAAGCCCTGCATGGAGCCGGGCTTTGCAGTACTGGTCTTTCGAACCGATCAGGCGGCGGAATTCTTGATCCAGTCCGACAGCTTGCTCTTTGGAGCAGCGCCAATCAGGTTGGCGGCGAGCTCGCCGTCCTTGAACATCAGCAAAGTAGGGATAGAACGTACGCCGAACTGGGCAGCCAGTTCCGGATTTTCGTCGATATTGACCTTGGCGATGGTAACCTTGCCTTCCATCTCGGAAGCGATTTCTTCAAGGGCGGGCGCGATCATCTTGCAGGGACCACACCATTCCGCCCAAAAATCGACGACCACCGGCTGGCCTGCCTGAATAACGTCCGACTGGAAATTGCTGGTGTCGATCTTGAGGGTAGCCATTGGCTTTTCCTTGTATGTTTGTGACTGTGTTGCGCATCATGTGGTGAGTCGGCTCGCACTCGTCAAGCTTGGTATTGTCACGATTCAGTGCAAACAGCCGAGAGAGCTTGCGGCCCTGCGTTGCAGCTTGGCGCAACAGGCCGCAGTTCCTGTCTTTGCTTCACCCCAGTCTGGTCAGGGCATCTTGCATAGCGTCAGGGGGTATGTCGATGAGATGCGGACCTTCGGTGTAAAGCAGTGCCGCTTCGACTGCCTTGCCGGGATAGAGCGGCTCCAGCAGTCGCCGATAAAGCCCGAGCTGCGCCACATAGGCTGCCGGTACGCTGTCCAGGGCGAGTGGCGCGGGCCGGTTAGTCTTGTAGTCGACGATGAGAACGCGGCTTTCATTGACCGCCAGCCGGTCGATGACACCGGATACGGCATGGTCCTTGCCGCGCAGATGCAACGTCCCCATGACCGCGATTTCCGACAGTGATCCGGCAGCGAAGACCGGCGCGAAACGTTGGTCGTTCATAACGCGGAGCACGGATTGGACAGCAGCTTCGATTTCCGGCGCAGGCCAGTCGAAAGCCGCTCGCGACATATAGCGTTCGGCGGCAGGCAGCCTTTGTCCATCCGGCAGGTTGGGCAGCATCTGCAGAAGGGCGTGGATAATGGTGCCGCGGCGAATGGCAAACGAGGGATCGCTGCCATCGGCGGTCAGGACGGGCGACCCGGTAACCAACGGTGCCTCGTTTTCCGGTTCGATCAGGACTGAAACACCGGACGGCGCGAGGGGCCGCGGCAGGCCGGCCTCGCGCGGCATTGGCGTCCTGTAGGCGGCCGGAAATGGTCGCGATAGCTTATTTTCGATTGCTACGGGTTCATCGACTGGAATAGATATGCGTTCCGTAACGCGATAGCGCCTGGCAACGACGCTTTCGACCGGATGCCGGAACGGTTCGCTGAGTTCGCCCAAAGCCGCATCCACCAGGCCCTGCCAGGTATCCGGCGGTTGTCGAAGTCCGCGATAACCACAAACGATCAGGCGATCCTCAGCGCGCGTCATGCCAACATAAAGCAACCGCCGATACTCCTCCTCGGAGCGAATTTTCAGGCCGTCTATGATCCTCCGGGTGAATTCGGTGGCGTAAGCCTTTGCAGGGACGAACAGGAACCCTTGACCTTCCCAGCCATCCTTCTCCTTCATGTCAAAGGACAGAAGGTTCGGCATACGTCCTCCAGATGACGCCGCGCTACCGGAGTCGATGAGAAAGACGACGGCTGCCTCCAGCCCCTTGGCCGCGTGTACTGTCATGATCCGCACTTCATTGCGGCTCTGATCAAGTTCGCGCTTGATCTCGGGCGTCGCCGCATCGAGTGTCTCAAGAAATGCCTGCAGACCCGGCAAGCCCGTTTTCTCCGTCGCGACGGCGTAATTCTGGAACTCATCGATCACGTCGCCTGCTTCGTGCCCAAGCCTCGCCAGAAGATCGCGGCGCGCGCCACCCGGTCCAAGTATCTCCGCGTAAAATTCGAATACCGGGACTGTGTCGGCGCGATTGCGCCATGTTTGCAATCGCTGCGCGGTCGCTCGCAGGATCAGATCGTCTTCGGCTCGAGCCTTCAGCCTATGATAAAGCGTTTCGTACTCGGCCCGGCCATGCGCGAGATCGAAGAGCTGCTCGTCATCCCACTTGAACAGCGGGCTTTTCAACAATGCAGCCAGTGACAGGTCATCGGACGGTAAAAGCATGAAGCGGCCGAGCGCGATAAGATCCTTGATGGCAATGTGGTCGGTGAGCTTCAACCTGTCCGCACCGGCGACAGGCACGTGCCGCTTCTTCAGCTCGCGCGAAAGCGCGGGCATGAACTGATCGCGCTTGCGCACGAGCACCATGATGTCACGCGCCTCGAGCCGCCGGCTCTTCCCTTCTATGATCTCACCATTCTTGAGCCAATGATCAATCGTGCTGGCGATCTGCTCGGCCAGCCGCACAGGAGGAGCAGGCAAACTATCGACAGGCTTGCGCCAGTCGTCCTCCTCCGGAGTGGTTTCCGGTGTCAGCATGTCCCAGATTTGGACTTCGCCCGGATCATGATCGCGGATTGCCGTGTGCACAGTCGGACCATTGCCGCCAAAACCACGATGGGCTTCCGGACGCTCAAACACCTTGTCGACGGCAGACAGGACATCCGGCGTCGAGCGGAAGGAAAAGTTGAGGTTTACGCGGGAAAAACTCAACTCGGCTTGCTCTGCATTGCGTGCGGTTGCCCTGCCATGCGCAGCAAAATCTTCAGGGATGGCTCCTTGAAACGAATAGATCGACTGCTTCTCGTCGCCCACTGCAAACAGCGTCCGGCGAGTATCGCGCGCCGATCTGCCGGAAAAGAATTCCTCGCTGAGCAGGCGGATGACCCGCCATTGATTGGGGCTGGTGTCCTGCGCCTCATCGACCAGAATGTGATCGATGCCTTTGTCGAGCTTGTACTGAACCCACGGCCCTGCGTCCTGGCGCGCCAGCAGATTCACGGTCCGGATGATAAGATCGTCGAAATCCAGAAGGCCATGTGTTCTCTTCATCTGCTGGTAGCGGGCGATCAGATCATCCACCAGAGCAAGTGCCGAGAGGGTGAGCCGGATCAAACGTAACTGCTTGAGACGGTCCAGCCCCTGAAAGACGTCCTGCGCCGCCTGCTCATAAAGATCGACGAAATCGGGAAAGTGCTCAAGCACTGCCTTCGTGGCAAGAACCGAGGCGCTTCTCGGCTCGCCTCCCGCTTTAAGAAACGCCGTTCGCAGCGCTTCCTCCCGCTGATCGATGTCTTCATTGAACCTGGCGTGCAGGAGTACGAGCGCAAATTCCTGCGCCTTTACAGCGCCCTTCTCGATCGAAAGCATGGCGGAGAGTGTTGGTTCGTCGAAGCCCCGCACCGGCCACAGAGTGGCCAGAATACTGTCTTCCGTTTCGCTACAAGAGAAGCCAAAATGCGAATAGAACGCTTGGCGGCGCAAACCGTCGTGACCGATTTCAGCGATAAACCTGATCAGATCGTGCCGCTTGTTTACCGCTTCATCGAGCAATTGCTGCAGGCCAAACTCGCCAGCGGCGTCGAGCACATCGGCAAAGGCCGCCGCAAGTTGCGCGTTTTGATCGAGCCGTGCGGCCTGCAGCAACTGGCGGCGCGCCTCACCAACCAGCGCGACCTGCATCATGTCATCCATCAGCTCGAAATGGCCGGCAATATTGGCCTCTAGCGGGAACTGATGGAGAATTGCTTCGCAGAACGCATGGATTGTCTGGATTTTCAGACCGCCGGGCGTTTCCAGCGCGCGTGCAAAAAGACGCCGTGCCTCCGCCAATCGCCCCTGACCTGGAACCTTGCGGTCAATGTCTTCGATGGTCTTTGCCAAAGCCTCGTCATTCATCGTCGCCCATTCAGAGAGCCTGGAGAAAACCCGGTTCTGCATGACGGCCGCCGCTGCCTTGGTATAGGTAAGGCAAAGTATCTTCGACGGGTCGGTCCCGTCCAGCAGGAGGCGAATGACCCGTTCGGTGAGAACGTGGGTCTTTCCCGATCCGGCATTGGCCGAAACCCAGACGGAGTCCCGCGGATCAGCTGCCTTGTTCTGATTGGCGATCGTTTCTCTCGGTATGATGCGCGGCTGTTTCATTCGCCGTTACCGCCATCATCGGCACCCCCCGCCGACCATTCCAGCACGCGAGCCAGATGATCGTAGTCTCCGGTAAGGTCGGTTTCCCTAAAGGGCAGCGCACGTGACAGATATCCGTTCTGCGGATCACGGTAGGCCATCAGCAACTCCGTCAAACGGCGCCACGAGAGTTCACCCAGTTCCGGAGCGGTCTTCGAGCTGCCATTGGCCGAGCTGCCAATTCGGAGAATCGATTCCGGCTCGACACGACCGTTGGGGCGTAATCGCACATAGAGCAGGTCGGCGGCATTGCGGGTTCCGACCTCATGGAATGCGCCACGTGCAAGCAGCGCCGCCTCCAGCGCCAGCTGCGGCGAGAGGAGCACGTGCGCCTGCCGCTTGGACGGCGTCGATCCGGTCTTGAAATCGATGACCTCCACAGCGCCGTCGCGCCGGAGGTCCACCCGGTCTGCACGGCCGGAAAGGGTGACGCCCGTCGCCTCGACGGAAATCTTCTTCGAAGCGATTTCCGGATAACGTTTGTCGATTAGGTGGGCGCGCTCGCGCTCCCACTGAATGTACTGCGGAACCAGCGACTTGAAGCGTGGCCACCAGACCGCATCGATTTCTTCGGGCAGCGCGACCTCATCGAAACAGCGCCGGCCGATTTCCAGAAGGCGCCGAGAGGCATCCTGACGAGCAGGATCGACCTCCTCGCTGGTGAATGCCGCCAGAATGTTGTGAAAAAGCGAGCCGCGCTCCGCAACGTCGGGATCGCGTATGAGCGGCTCGATGGGACGCAGTCGCAGGATTCGCCGCGCGAAGATCGCGTAGGGATCACGTCTGAGTGTCTCGATTTCCGTGACCGAAAAGTGCTTTGGCCGGGCAAGAAGCGGCGGTTTCGGGTCGGGCCTTCTGACAAAATCTTCGTCGGGTGCGGTATCGATCTGCCGAGCCCAGTCCAGATATTTTTGCCCGCGAGTGCGCAGGTCAACGGCGGCGGTCTTGCCCAGCACGGTTTCCAGCCGCTGCAGCCAGCGGGAGGCGACGGTCGGTGCATTGTCAGCGCGCTGCGAACGGGTGAGGATGACGCGATCCATTCCCATGGCCATTTGGAAATCATGCGCAGCGAGGCCGGTTCGGCGCTCCGGCGGCTCAAGATTTATGATCGACTTCATCGGCCGTGACATGAAGGGGTCATTGCGGGTCTTGCCCGGCCATGAGCCTTCGTTGAGTCCGCCGATGATGACGGTGTCCACAGTCTGCAGGCGGGCCTCGAGAGCACCCCATATGAAGAGGCGCGGATGGGCGCCCGCCTTTGGTTTGACCACCTCGCCCGAGACCAGCGATTCCATCACTGCGGGCCATTCGCCGGGGTGAAAATCGAGACCTGCATCGGCGGAAACCAGATCGCGGAGAAAGGCAGCAAATTGTTCGCCCGCCGCACCGGAATATAGCGCCGAGATATCGCGCTGATCGTCCCGGACGAGATTCTCCAGACTGGCGACCGTGGCGCGAATGATCTCCGGTATTTCCACCCGATCCACCCTTCCCGCAAAGGCGGCGAGCGGTAGCATGCTTTGCGTCAGCGCCCTGCAGGCTAAACCGGCCGTATCGATGCGGGCGACGGTGACCTGCCGGAGCCAGGCGGGTTCATACGGAGTGGCGCCGGCGTGAACCAGGCGCTCCTCGAAGAACTCAGCAAGACCGGAAAGGGTGGCCCGTCCGGTACCACCTCGAAGTGACACGAGCTCAATCGTCTCAGCGGCTTCCCGGACCGCGGCACGATCGAGCCCGAGCCGCGTCAGCGGGTGCTTCAGCAGTGCCAGCAATGCCACCGGATCGCCGGGGTTAAAAACGGTCTCGAGCGCCAGCCGCATCAGCGTTGCCGGCTGCGTCTCGCGCAGGGGATAACCTCCCGAATCATCCGCGACGATATTGAAGCGTGCGAGCTCGGTCGAGACGCGTCGCGCCAGATCGCGATCTGCTGTGATCAAGGCTGCCGTCTGGCCTGGCTGATCAATGGCCTCACGAAGGGCTACGGCAATCACGAGCGCCTCTTCGCCCTCGTTCGCCGCCTCCACAAGCGCGACCGTTTCGACAGCCGACGAGAAGCATCCATCACCCCGGTCGATCTTGGCCCAGGCTTCGCTTGTCTCCGCTGGCCGCATAGCCTCTGCCAGGAGAGTTTCACGCGCACGTTTTTGCGGCGTGACGTTTCCCAACCGTGCAACATCATCGCGCAGCGTGCCGAGGTCACCCAACAGTTTCCTGAGACCATATTGCGGGTGGCCGAAGATGGACGGGTTGTCATCGGTATGTGCCAGGATATCCCAGCTGGCAGCATCCATGTCGCGGTCGAGACCGGGCAGGACGAGCGCTCCTTGCGGGAGAGAAGCGATAGCCGCCAGCAGGCGCGCCGTGGCAGGAATCGAACCCGTGGAACCAGCGGCGATGACCGGGCCCACAGGCGGGTTGCGCAACAGGCGCTCCGCTTCGAGTTCGATGAGGCGGTTGCGGTGCGCTGCCGGATTCGAGCGATGACGCTCAGCAAGGATCGCCGGCCAAAGACTCGTGACGATTCCCAGAAAATCCAGGGTCACCTGCCACCAGTTCGGCAGTTCCTCCGAAACGATGTTGGCGAGGGTGGACCAGCCCATGGCTTCTGTTTCCACCTGATCCATCAAGCTTGCAAGGTCGCGCGCAAGCCATACGGCATCGGCAGTCGTAGCCGGAATGGCGATCTCCTCGTTGCCGAAGAGTGCCCGCACATGATCGGGAAGGCGCTCGCGCCATGGCCGCACAAGTCGCGCGAGGAGCAGGAGGCGCTCCGTCGAGCCTATCGGCGGCAAAAGATCAAAAAAAGCGTCCGATCCCATGTCGAACATGGCCGCATCCTCATCCACGTCGCCAAGGGGGCGGATGACAGGAAGAATTGCAGATTTGACGGGGCTCTTCTCGACCAGCAGGGAGCGCAACGTCCGTGCTGCGCGCCGCGTTGGTACATAGATCGTGGCCGTGGCCAGTGCCATCGGGTCAGACGGGTCGGCTGGATAGAAGGGAATGAGCGCGCCCGATTGCAACGCTTCCACTAGAGCTGGCAGAAACGGCAGGCCCGGCGCTATGGAGAATATCCGCGGATGCCCGTGCTCAACCATTGACCATCTGTCTGGCGATGGCTGCTTCCGCAGCACCGATCGCTTCCGGTGTTCCGACGGTCAGCCACAGCCCCTCCATGCGAAGGCCGTAGAGCCGATTCTCGGCGATAGCTGCATCGAAATAACGATTGAGCGAGGACTTTCCCGCCTTTGCTCCGGCAAAGATGCGCGGATGGACGATAGCGGCACCTGCATAGATATAGGGTGATGTCTCGCCGCCGCCGAGGCGGCGCAGCCGGCCATCATCGCCCATCTGGAAATCGCCACGTCCATCGTAGCCCGTCGCCTGATCCTTGGTGGCGATCATGAGAAGGATATCCATGCGGGCATCATCCCACCCTTCCGCCAGAAGGACAAGATTTGGCCGGGCTCCGTCCACCCAAAATGTGTCGGCGTTGATTATGAAAAAGGGCTCGGGCCCAATATTTGCGAGTGCGTTCACGATGCCGCCGGCAGAATCCAGAAGCTCCTTGCGTTCATCGGAAATAAGGATGGTTGGCGCTTCCCGCCCCGCCAGATGAGCATCGAGTTGATCTGCGAGATAATGAACATTGACGATTGCGCGCTCGACGCCTGCTGCAACCAATGCATCCAGCCCCCAATCAAGCAATGGTTTGCCGGCTACCCTTACCAGAGGCTTTGGAATCGTATCTGTTATAGGCGCCATGCGTTTGCCAAGGCCGGCTGCGAGAACCATTGCCGTATTCGGACCTGCCATGAATTAACTCTCCGGGGAAAATATACCCGCCTTTTCGCACCATTCCCTGACCGGCGCCAGTGCAGGATGGCGAACGACACGATCGAAATAGGTCTGGATGCGAGGCAGGTGCTTTAGATAGTAGGATTTGCCGTCGCGCTCGTCCAGCCGAATGAAGATGCCGAGTATCTTGGCATTGCGCTGTGCCGCCATGATCGCCAGAGCCTTGCGGAAATCCGGTTCATCGAAGTCAGAGCCTGCTGAATTCCGCTCGTGAATATAGACACCGAGCAAGTGGTCCTGAAGGTAGGGAGAGATCGTCACCCGCGCATCGAAGATCAGCGACGCGACGTCATATGCCGATGGCCCGATCATCGCATCCTGAAAGTCGATGAGACCAACACGTCTGATGCCGACCTCGTTGCGACGCCACAGGATATTGGGCGAGTGCACGTCTCGCAGCAACAGACTAGTCTCGCAACCATTTAGCTGGTTAATGACAGCATCCCAAGCAGCGACGTAAGCAGCCTTTTGAACGCCATCGAGTTCAATTCCGCTTATGCGCCGGACATACCAATCCGATAATAGCTCGACCTCGATCATCATTGCGTCGCGATCGAACTCATGGATATGGTGCATGGTTCCGTCGCCGACCTCGGCCTCATGGGGCCACGCCTGCTGATGGATGTTTGCCAGGAGACGGATCGTTTCTTCGTAGCGTTCGATGATCGGCGCGCCATCTGCGTCGAGCACCCCGTCACCGCCAAGGTGCTCCAGAAGAAGAAACCCGTTTTCCAAATCGCCGGCGTGGATTTTTGGAACTGTATAATTCCGCGATGACAAAAGCCTGTCGAGCGCAACAAATGCACTCACCGATTGTGACAGATGCGCTATCTGCATGTAGGTTTTGCCGTCCCGAAGAACTGGCCCGCCGGGATTGAATGGCGAATTCATGAGAATAAGTGGCTGCTCCGTGCCCGCCGCAACTGTCTCATAGCCGCGAGCCGAGGCGTCGCCAAGAAGGTAGCGGCGTTCGGCCTGTGCAAGACCGGAAGCGGCAAGGAACTCCCTGATGGCGAGGGAGCGTTGCAGCCGTGCCAGCGCGGCGGTTTCGCCATCTATCAATGCCTTGCGGCCTTCACCATCACTCACGAGCGCTACGCTCAGACTTGGCCGCGCCAATGCACCCTCCGCCCGTTCCGGCCACTCCACAACAACAGCGCCTTCCATCAGCGCCTCGTCGAGACCGAGCTCGTCCACTTCATCGGCTGATGACAGGCGATATAGATCGACATGACTGATGGGCAAGCGCAGGTCCGGATAGGATTGCACTATGGTGAAGGTTGGACTCGGCACCTCATAGTCCCTGTCGTCGGCAATCGTGCGGATCAGTCCGCGCGCCAGCGTCGACTTCCCGGCGCCCAGATCGCCTGACAGGAGAACGAGGTCGCCCTTGCGTAGCGCCAAGCCGAGATCCTGACCGAGCCTTACCGTGTCTTCCGGTGTCGCGAGATGGATAATCGTTGCTGTCATGGTGCAGCTATTCGGCAGCGATGCTGAATGTCCGCGCCTCCAGCGGGAACCGGCAGGTCACCAGCGTGCCCTTGCCTGCACCGCTGGCGATGTCCACTGTGCCGCCGTGCAACTCGACAAAACCCTTGACGATGGAAAGCCCGAGACCGGCACCGCGTTTGCGCCCGCCGTTCGGGTAGGGTTGGAAGCGCTTGAAAATGCTGTCGAGAACGTAGTCCGGCATGCCAGGTCCGCTGTCCTTGACACTGAAGACCATGTCAGCCTGTTCGCGCCAGCATGCAAGGGTTACGGTGCTGCCTTCCGGGGCATAGTTGGCGGCATTGCTGAGGAGATTGGAGAGAACCTGCTTGACCCTGCTCGCATCGGCCCGGAATGAGCCCGTGCCCGGCGAGACCCGGATATCGAGCAGAATATTGTGCTCCTTGAAGCGGCCCGCCACCTTTTCGGATGCAGTGGCGATGGCCTCGGTGACTGACACGTCGCTGATATCGAGCTCCATTATGCCCGCGTCGACGGTGGCGAGGTCGAGAATGTCATTGACGATCGTCAAAAGCACCGAAGATGACGTGCCGATATGATCCAGATAATCGCGCTGGCGGTCGTTCAGAGGCCCTGTCATGGGTGTCTGCAGAAGCTCGGTAAAGCCGATGATGTTGGTCAACGGCGAACGCAATTCGTACGAAACATGCTGCACGAAATCGTTCTTCAGCTCGTCCGTACGCTCCAACGCTTCATTCTTCTCCTTTAACGCCCGCTCCACCTGCACCGAATCGGTGACATCCACGAAGGTGAGCATGGTCTGGCCGTTTGGCAGCGGCGCCGTAGCGTAATAGAGAATTTTGCCAGTGCTGAGTTCTATATGGCCGGAGAGTGACTGGCGCTCATCGTCAAAACCGGTGACCGTGGTCACGAAGGTCTCCCAGTGGGCGGCGTCCGAGACCGGTTCGCATAGGCGGCGAATGGCGGAAATGTGCATCCCTTCGGCAATCTGCTCGCGCTTGAGCGACCATAGGGAAGAGAAAGCCGGATTGGAGAGGCGGATCTTTCCATCGGACCCGAACACTGCGACGCCTTCCGCCAGGTGGTCGAGTGTCTGGCCCTGGACCTTGATCAGCGTGTTGTAGCGGCTTTGCAGCTCGAGCTTTTCTGTGAGGTTTTCAAAGACCCAGGTGACACCGCCCTTTGGCTGAGGGTTGACGACTACACGTAGCGTTCGTCCGTCGGTCAGATACCAGACATGTTCCTGGGACTCGACCGAATGATAGGCCGACAGGACGGTTTCCTTCCAACGCCGCCAGTCCTGCTGCTCGGGAAGGATCCCATCGCTGCGGAAACGGTCGAGCAGCATTGCGTTGTCGGGACTGCTTTCAAGAAAGGCAGTGTCCAGACCCCATAACTTGAGGAACGCCTGATTGAAAAACTGCAGTTTGCGATTGCCGTCGAACATTGCAACGGCCGTTGTCAGCTGGTCCAGCGTGTCGGAATGATTGATCACGGTACGCTTGAACTCTTCGCGGATAAGCTCGATTTCGCTGATGTCCGTCGCGATACCGGCGGATCCTGCGCTGCCGGCAACGTCCGTTACCCGGAATATGCGACGATCGCCACCGACCACGGTCGAGAGTTGATCCTGAAAACGCCTGTTTGTTGCCTTCTCGCGCTCAATTCTCTCCCGTGCCTGTGCACCAAACAATTCACGGCCGTCGCGGATCGCAATTTGAGGGTCGCGAACATCGACAGCCCTTGCATAGGCGTTATTGACCCAGTTGAGCCCGCCGTCGCCATCACGGCTCCACACGGGCATTTCGACCGATTCCAGTAATCCGCGCAAAGTGGTGACAGCTTCGTTCAGCTGGTAGTTCTCAGATTTCAGCATTGCCTGTGCGGCACGCGACTCGCCCAGATTGATAAACCGCACGATGGCATAGCCGCCGGAGGTGCGGCCCTGAACTTCCAGTGGCGCACCCTTCGATGTTTCGACAGCAATGTCGAACGGCCGCGCCTTCTCGCGCAGGGCCGCAATGGAACGATCAAGAAGCGTAACTGAATCGATACGCAGCCAACGGCCGAATGCCAGGAACAGAGCCCGGGCTTCCGGAACTCCGATTTCGGGCGGCAGACTGCCGATCACATTTGGCGTGCTCGAAGCCCCTTCCCATACGATGACGCGCTGATCCTTGAGATTGAGCAGGGCTTCATTGCGTTGAACTGTCAGGTTGAGATCGGCGACCTTGTCTCGCAACCGCCTGTTTTCATGGGCGATACGGCTGCGTTCGCGGATGAGCCAGCCGGCGGAGAGTAGCGCAGCGCCCATCGCGCCAAGGAACATGGCAAACTGCACGACTTCGAATGTGCCTACCTCAACGCCAAAGGGTGTCGTGATCTTGCCGAGCGCATCCTGAGCATGGGCGGGCAGGTGAGAGAGAAGCAGGATCGACAGTGCGGAGCCACCGCTCGCAAGCATCATCCGCAGTTTCTTCAGCATCGATCTGTCGTGCGCTGCATTCTTCCTGCGAGCTTCACCAATATTCATTTCAACCGTCGCTGCCCCATCCAGACGAATGCCGATTGTTCACATCCATTCGATTTTTCAACCGGTTGGCCCACCTGGAACAACGACATCCCGAATCACTACAATAAACCTTGAGCGAATCGACGGGAAGAACTAGGCGCAAAAAAGAAACCGAAGGATTTGTCAATCCCTCGGTTTCTATATGTTGTGGTCAATACTACTCGGGCTAATATCTGTAGTGGTCCGACTTGAACGGGCCCGTTGGTGTCACGCCGATATAGGCAGCCTGTTCTTCCGAAAGTACTGACAATTTCGCACCAAGCTTGTCGAGATGCAGCCTGGCAACCTTTTCGTCGAGGTGCTTCGGCAAGACGTAGACTTCGTTCTTGTACTGCTCGCCGCGGCTATAAAGCTCGATTTGCGCCAGTACCTGATTTGTGAACGAGGCAGACATGACGAAGCTTGGGTGACCCGTTGCATTCCCGAGGTTCAGGAGACGGCCCTCTGAGAGGAGAAGCAGGCGCTTGCCATCCGAGAACGAGATCATGTCGACCTGGGGCTTGATGTTGTTCCACTTGAGGTTGCGCAGGGCGGAGACCTGGATCTCGTTGTCGAAGTGCCCGATATTGCCGACGATCACCATGTCCTTCATCTTGCGCATGTGCTCGATGGTGATGACGTCCTTGTTGCCGGTCGTGGTGATGATGATGTCCGCTGTCGGCGCCGCGTCCTCCAGCGTTACAACTTCAAAACCATCCATCGCAGCCTGCAATGCGCAGATCGGATCGACCTCCGTTACCTTGACGCGAGCACCGGCGCCGAGCAGCGAAGCAGCGGAACCCTTACCGACATCGCCATAACCACAAACGACAGCAACCTTACCGGCCATCATGACGTCCGTGGCGCGCCTGATACCATCGACCAGCGATTCCTTGCAGCCGTACTTATTGTCGAACTTCGACTTGGTGACGCTGTCATTGACGTTGATGGCGGGAAAAGGCAGCAGGCCCTTCTTCTGCAACTGGTAAAGGCGATTGACGCCGGTCGTCGTCTCTTCGGTCACGCCCTTGATCGCATCGCGCTGCCTTGTAAAGAAGCCCGGCGTTTCCTTCATGCGCTTCTTGATCTGTGCGAAGAGAATTTCCTCTTCTTCACTCTCGGGCTTCGACAGGACATCTTCGCCTGCTTCGGCGCGGGCGCCGATCAGAATATACATCGTGGCGTCGCCGCCGTCGTCGAGAATCATGTTTGAAGGCTGATTGTCCGGCCACTGGAAGATCTTGTCCGTGTAGGTCCAATATTCTTCAAGCGACTCACCCTTAACAGCGAAAACGGGCGTTCCGGTTGCGGCGATGGCTGCGGCTGCATGGTCCTGCGTCGAGAAAATATTGCAGGAGGCCCAGCGGACCTTTGCGCCAAGTGCCTGCAGAGTCTCGATCAGAACTGCCGTCTGGATGGTCATATGCAGCGAGCCGGTGATCCGGGCGCCCTTGAGCGGCTGCGACCTGCCGAATTCTTCGCGGCTCGCCATCAACCCCGGCATCTCGGTTTCAGCAATGTCCATTTCCTTGCGGCCCCATGCGGCGAGCTCAAGGTCCTTGACGATGTAATCCTGTGTGTCGGCCATAGGCGTCAGCTCCGTCTGTGTTGTTCATTTGGCCGCGCAACTGTTGATCGGGCGGCCGGAGATGGAGTTGACTAGCAGATTAGGCATCGCTGCACAATGGGATATAAAGAAATCCTTATGCGTGCATATCGTAGTCGATCAAGCTTCTTCACCGAACTTGTTCGCAATAAGCGCCCCGAGGGCCTTCATCAATTCGGCGGCCTGTACGCCGGAGGCGCTGACCTTTATGCAGCAGCCCGGAGAAGCCGCGAGCATCATCAGACCCATGATGGAGGTGCCGCCAACCGTCATGCCGTCCTTTTCCACCCGAACGTGAACATCATAGCCGTCAACCAGCTGGACAAACTTGGCCGACGCCCGCGCGTGCAGACCACGCCGGTTGACAATCTCGAATTCCTCCACAAGCGCTTTGTCCGGGTCGAACGTACCAGTCGTTTCGGCAGTCAGGCGCATCTATTCCCTCTGTGGGGCTTAACCCCTATTTGGCTGTCAGCACCTGGCTGGCCACATTGATGTATTTTCGTCCGGCGTCCTGACCTTCGCGCAATGACGCCGCCATGTCGTTGGTGACACGCACGCTGGAGAGCTTGATAAGCATCGGGAGATTTACGCCGGCAATGACTTCGATTCTGCCGGATTCCATGACCGAGATTGCCAGATTGGAAGGAGTACCGCCAAACATGTCCGTCAGGATAATGACGCCAGAACCGTTATCGGCACGAGCCACGGCATCGACAATGTCGCGTCGCCGCTGCTCCATATCATCATCCGCTCCGATCGAGACGGTTTCCAAATATTCCTGCTGGCCAACAACATGCTCGACGGCATGATGAAACTCTTCAGCCAGTCTTCCGTGCGTCACAAGCACGAGTCCGATCATTCTGAAACTGCTCCTGTTGCGCCAGCCCCTTGGGTTTGAGCTTTTCGATGCGCATTGAATGCCCCGTTTGGCAGGTGTCGCATTTTGGCAGGACGAATCGCGAAGGCAAGCGGAAAAACGGCATAACGTCGACAGTCAGTCATTTTATCGCAGTGCAGCAATGCAACTACTTGAAAAGCCTTCGTCATTTCTGCCAGTGCTCGCTGAATAGCCTTGCCTCGACCGCTCTGCAAACCGCTTCAACAGCCCGTTCCGGCAAAACCAGGCTTGGGACAGATATCCCGGCAATCACGGTTTTCGTATCGTCGGCAAATCGGATCGCCTGCGAGCTGTCAACAAGTTCAACCACCAGATGTATTACCCCAGCGGGTTCGCAATCAACCCTATGCAAACCTGAGCCACGAACCTCCAGCCCTCCTTGCAAGGAATTCGGACCATTGCAGATAAGGCGCCCCGAGGCAGCGCGCAAGACACACCGGTCGTCACTGATCAAAGCGGCGAACCCGCCCCTGGCAGCTGCCCGCTGCATCAGTTCATTGGCAATGGATGATTTTCCCGCTCCGGAACTTCCTGAAATCAGAATGCCGCGATCCTCCACGAGGACCGCGGTTGCATGCACGCTTTCGGTCGGCTCATCCAGCATCAGCCTTCGACCGGAATAATGGCAACAAATCGCGCACCAAGGTAGTTGTCGGGATCTTTCGGATCCTTGATGTTCTCGGCATTCAACGTGCCGCCATGGGCTTCGATGATCTGGCGGCTGATGGAGAGGCCCAGACCGGAGTTTTGGCCGAAAGCTTCACCGGAGGGGCGATCGGTATAAAACCGCTCGAAAATGCGATCGATCTGCTCAACCCTGATGCCTGGACCATTGTCTTCGACGGTGATGCGGATGCGGTCGCCAAGATGCTCGAGAATGACGGTGATGACGCCGTCTTCCACCGGCACGAAGGACCGGGCATTCTCGATGAGATTGGATACAACCTGACCGAGACGAAGGTCGTGCCCGGCAACATAGAAGCCCTTCTTGTTGTTCGGAAGCCTGCCCACCACGAACTCGATGCGGGTGTCCTTCTTGTTGCGCCTGACCTCACGCGCGGCAATGACAAGGTTGCCAAGCAAATATTTCAAATCGACATGCTCGGAATCTTCACGCGCGAGTTCTGCGTCGAGGCGCGAAGCGTCTGAGATATCGGTAATCAGACGGTCAAGGCGGCGCACGTCGTGCTGGATCACGTCCATCAGCCGCTTCTTCGACTCTTCATTCTTGGCGAGCGGCAAAGTCTCCACGGCACTGCGCAGCGACGTCAGCGGGTTCTTCAGTTCATGGCTCACATCGGCCGCGAAACTCTCTATCGACTCGATACGCGCATAGAGAGCATTCGTCATGTCACGCAACGACGTCGAAAGGTGTCCGATCTCATCCTGCCGCTCTGAGAAATCCGGGATTTCCTCGCGGTTCTTCACACCGTGCCGGACACGGTCGGCGGCGGCCGCCAGACGGCGCAGCGGATTGGCGATTGTCGAAGCAAGGAACAGCGACAGGATCGCCATGACCAGCGCGGCGACCGTGAAGACACGGATGATCGCATAGCGCTCGCCTTGAACGATCTTGTCGATATCGCCGCCTTCGGTGGAAAGGAGCAGCACGCCGAGCACGGCTCGAAAGCGCTGTATCGGCACAGCGACGGAAACGATCTGCTCGCCCTTTTCAGTCATGCGAACCACTCTATCCGGAGAACCGGTGAGGGCTTTCATGATCTCGGGGTAGGACGATCCATTGCCGCCGGGCTGTTCCTGATAGATCGGCAAATCGCTGCGGCGCAGGAGCCGTGACATGCGATTTGTCAGACGCTCGAAAAAGCTCGGCTCCTCGCTATCGATTGGTGGAAGTTCGTAGCGCAGTACCTGACCGCGTGAATAAAGATGGCGCGAATCCAGAAGCAGGTTGGAATCCCTGTCGTAAATGCGGGCGCGGGTACTCGTCGGTGATATCAGCCTGCGTAATACCGGTGCCACACGCTCCGGATTGATGGGAAAGTCCAGATTATCCAGCACATCGGGGGTCGGCGTGATGCTTTGTCCTGCCTGGAGTTCCAGCAGCTTCTCGGGGTCGATTGTAATGGAATTTGTATCCACCGTCGCCGATGATGCGATTGCGCCGGCGATGATCTGGCCCTGAGTCATCAGGCTCTCGACCCTTGCATCGATCAGGCCATCGCGGAATTGATTGAGATACATTATGCCGGACAACAAAACCGCAAGGCCGGCCAGGTTCAGAAAGAGAATCCGCCGGGTCAGGCTGGAAAACAGGTAGTTTCCAAATACCCTGTTCAGCGGGCGGAAGAAGCGCCTCAAGGCTATCGAACGCTTGCGGCGCATGACGGCGGTCTTGCGCACAATGCTTTGGCGCGTAATATCGCCGCCTTGCAGTTCGGCCACCATTTTTGCCTCAGACCATCATGAATTCGGTTGCCTCATCGCATTCATGCAGCGGCGAGACAACCTTGTTTTACAGTGGATCACGCGGGTTTGAAAGCGCAGGGATTCTTTTGCACCAAGACGCTTCGGAAACCGAGTGGCGGTCTCAGGTTTCCCGGAAGCGATAACCCACCCCGTAGAGGGTCTCGATCATGTCGAAATCATCGTCGACGACCTTGAACTTCTTGCGGAGCCGCTTGATATGGCTGTCTATGGTGCGATCGTCCACATAGACTTGCTCATCATAGGCTGCATCCATGAGGGCATCGCGACTTTTGACAACGCCGGGGCGCTGCGCCAGCGAGTGCAAAATCAGGAATTCGGTTACGGTCAGGGTCACGGGTTCGCCCATCCAGGTGCAGGTATGGCGCTCCTGGTCCATGACGAGCTGCCCGCGTTCGAGCGACTTGGTCTGGGGGCTTCCCGGCTTTGCCGCACTTTCCCGTGCAGCTACCCGGCGCAGCACCGCTTTAACGCGTTCTACGAGCAGGCGCTGCGAAAATGGCTTGGTGATGAAATCATCCGCGCCCATCTTCAACCCGAACAACTCATCGATTTCGTCATCCTTGGAGGTAAGAAAGATAACCGGAAGGTCAGACTTCTGCCGCAAACGCCGCAGAAGCTCCATACCATCCATGCGGGGCATCTTGATGTCGAAGATGGCAAGGTTTGGCGGGCGGGCCATCAAACCGTCGAGCGCGGACGCGCCATCGGTGTAAGTCTCGACGCGGTAACCCTCGGACTCCAGAGCGATCGATACGGAGGTTAGAATGTTGCGATCGTCATCGACGAGCGCAATAGTCTGCATTGCGGGTACTTCCCTCATGCCCTGCCTTTCATTGTGTCATTAGAACAGTGTGCAAGTGGTGCGCTTGTGCCGGACAAATTAGGTACAAAATGTGGCACAGATTGCAGGTCGTGTCATCCCAACGTCTGTCGATCGCTCTTACGCTTACGGAAGAGCGATGCGAATTCCCTTTATTTAAAACGATTTAAATTTTTTTAAATTCTTTAAATCGATTAAACGTTTGATACTATTCAATATTTCTGCTTTTCAGCATAAGGGAGCCTCATTCCGCTGCAACATGCAGGTTGGGAATGATTCCACTTGAGCTTCAACGGATTTCTAAACAATGGCGGACACATGACAAGAGAGACCGGTCTACATAACGCGGCCATCGCGCTCGGCACCTCAGGCCTGAAGGATGTTGCGGCAGTCTACTACAATCTTGGAGTCGCAGAACTGTACGAAGAGACATTGCGCCGGGAAGAAGCGGAGCTGACGGCCCAGGGCGCACTCGTTGCGCGTACCGGGCAGCATACCGGCCGCTCGCCGAAAGACAAGTTTGTGGTCCGCGACGCCTCGACCGACGCGCACGTGTGGTGGGATAACAATGCGCCGATGTCGCCTGAAGCTTTCGACCTGCTGCACGCGGATTTCATCGAACAGGCCAAGGGCAAGGAGCTATTTGTCCAGGACCTGATTGGCGGAGCCGACGAGACCTACAAGCTGAACACCCGTGTGATCACAGAATTTGCCTGGCATTCGCTGTTTATCCGCAACCTGCTCATCCGCCCGAAACGCGACGCTCTTTCCAGCTTCGTGCCGCAGATGACCATCATCGACCTGCCCTCCTTCCGCGCAGATCCTGCGAGACATGGCACGCGCACGGAAACAGTAATTGCAGTCGACCTTTCCCGCATGATCGTTCTGATTGGCGGATCGGCCTATGCCGGCGAGATGAAAAAATCCGTGTTCACGGCACTCAATTATATACTGCCGGCAAAGGGCGTCATGCCGATGCACTGCTCGGCCAACGAAGGTCCGGAGGGTGACACTGCCGTATTCTTTGGACTTTCAGGTACCGGCAAGACTACCCTCTCCGCCGATCCCACCCGTACTCTGATCGGCGATGACGAGCACGGCTGGGGCGAACATGGTGTTTTCAACTTCGAGGGTGGTTGCTACGCCAAGACTATTCGGCTTTCCGCCGAGGCCGAACCGGAAATCTATGCCACGACCCAGCGTTTTGGCACAGTGCTTGAAAACCTCGTTCTTGACGAGAATCGGGAACCGGATTTCAACGATGGCACTTTGACAGAAAATACGCGCTGCGCCTATCCTCTCGATTTCATCCCGAATGCATCGAAATCCGGGAAGGCAGGTCATCCGCGAAACATCATAATGCTGACAGCCGATGCATTCGGCGTGATGCCCCCCATTGCCAAGCTGACGCCGGCGCAAGCCATGTACCATTTCCTCTCGGGCTACACGGCCAAGGTGGCAGGAACCGAACGCGGCGTAACCGAACCAGAAGCGACGTTCTCGACCTGCTTCGGCTCCCCCTTCATGCCACGTCACCCCTCGGAATACGGCAATCTCCTGCGCCAACTCATCGCCGATCACAATGTCGATTGCTGGCTCGTAAACACAGGCTGGACGGGCGGAGCATATGGAACAGGAAATCGCATGCCGATCAAGGTGACGCGGTCCCTGCTCGCCGCGGCTCTCGACGGTTCGTTGAAAAACGCCGAGTTCCGCACAGATCCGAATTTCGGTTTCGCCGTTCCGGTTTCAGTGCCCGGCGTGGACGACACTATCCTCGATCCACGCTCCACATGGGCGGATAAAGTCGGCTATGACCGGCAAGCGACAAAGCTTGTCGACATGTTCATCCGAAACTTCGGCAAGTTCGAAGGCCACGTCGATGGCGATGTAAGGGCGGCAGCGCCGCACACGCCGGTCGCAGCGGAATAGCTGTCGACTGTGACTCTTCAAGAAATCCCGCTGGCATTCAGCGGGATTTGCTGCGTTCACAGGCGCATACAAAGGCGCTTCCAGCGAATCAGAGATTGAAGTACCAATCCCTGATGGAAGAGAGCCGTAGCCGGATCAGAATAAACGACCGAATCTCGATCGGCGAGAGCGATCTGGAGGAGAGCTTCATTCGCTCTGCGGGTCCCGGCGGGCAAAATGTCAACAAGGTATCGACTGCAGTTCAACTGCGTTTTTTCGCGGTGCGCGCGGGTCTGCCCGACGACGTTTTCTCGCGCCTTCTCAAGCTCGCCGGCCAAAGGGCAACCAAGGACGGCGACGTGCTTATCGAGGCCAACCGTTTTCGTACGCAGGAGCGCAATCGGCAGGACGCGCGCGAACGCATGATTGCGCTGATTGCCAAGGCAGCGGTACCGCCTCCGCCCCCACGCAAGAAAACCAGACCAACAAAGGGGTCGATCGAGCGTCGGCTCAAGGAAAAATCCGGCCGTGCCGATCTTAAAAAGATGCGCGGCAAGGTAAAAGGAGATTAGCGGTATTGACCGCATGTATAAATCTCGGCTTTTCAAGCGCTTCGCAGAATGCCACAACACTGTTTCGGTTTGAACAATCAACAGGAGCCAGACATGGGACTATTTGATTTCGTTAAATCCGTGGGCAAGAAAATAGGTATTGGTGACGACGAGCCAAGCGCCGATGCGCTGAAAAAAGAACTCGATTCCCACAAACTCGGTACCGAGAACGTTCAGGTCGTGGTTGAAGGCGACAAGGCAGTTCTGAAAGGCAATGTCACCAATCAGGAAATTCTGGAAAAGGCGATTATCGCCGTCGGCAATTCACTCGGCATATCCAAGGTCGAGACCGAGGGGTTGAAGGTGGACGAGGTTACCACCGGCTCCGTCGCCAAAGAACCCAAATTCTATACGGTAAAGAAGGGTGACAATCTCTGGAAAATTGCCGAGTCGCAGTATGGCAAGGGCAAGGGTGCCAAAAACACGCTGATATTCGAGGCCAACAAGCCGATGCTGACCCACCCGGACAAGATTTATCCTGGCCAGGTGCTGAGGATCCCCGAGCTCGGCTAACTCAAACGGCTAAGCGGCCCGGCATCATGCGGCCGGGCCCTGTTTATCATCTGGACAGTTGATGCTCCTGCTTGCACCCGGCATTCGCTATTTCCCCCAGCATTTTGATCCTGCCGCACAGGCCGCACTGGTTGAGGACATACGCACCGTTGTGATGGAAGCACCGCTCTATGTCCCGGCCATGCCGAAGACCGGCAAGGAAATGAGCGTGCGTATGACCAATTGCGGCGAGCTTGGATGGGTGACGGACAAAGAGCGTGGCTACCGCTATCAAGCCGTCCATCCTGTGACCGGGAAAACCTGGCCGCCTATCCCAAGGCGCTTGCTTGATCTCTGGCGGGAAGTCGGTGATTTCCCGCATGGTCCGCAAGCCTGCCTCGTCAACTTCTATTCGGAAACGGCCAAGATGGGCTTGCACCAGGACCGTGACGAGCAGGAATTTCGAGCGCCCGTCGTTTCCGTATCTTTGGGAGACGCTTGCCTGTTCCGCTTCGGCGGAACGAACCGCCAAGACAAAACCCGATCACTAAGGCTTTCAAGCGGCGATGTGGTCGTGCTTGGCGGCGAAGGCCGATTGGCGTTTCACGGCGTCGATCGCATTTATCCAGAGACCTCGACGCTCTTGAAGAGCCCGGGTCGCATAAATTTGACCCTCAGACGGGTCACAGCTTCCTGAGCGCGACTTCCTCGACCAGATGATTGTCGCCCTTGCGCAGGATAAGATCGGCGCGCGGTCTTGTGGGCAGAATATTTTCCCGCAAGTTCCTCAAGTTGATGTTCGCCCAAAGGCTCTCGCCGATCGCCAGCGCTGAATCATCGGAGATGGTCGAGTAGCGATGGAAGAATGAGCTCGGATCCTTGAATGCCGTCTCGCGCAGCCGCATGAAGCGGCTGATGTACCATTTGTGTATCTGTTCTTCATCCGCATCGATATAGATCGAGAAATCGAAGAAATCGGAGACAAACGGCACCATTTTACCGTCTTCGGGCAAATCGCGAACCTGGAGCACGTTGATCCCCTCAAAAATCAGAATGTCCGGTGCATCGACGGTCTGATAGCGGCCGGGAAGCACATCATAGGTCAGATGGGAATAAAGTGGCGCGTTGACGTTACGCTGGCCCGCCTTTATCTGCGATAAAAATCGCAACACCATGCCGACATCATAGCTTTCAGGGAAACCTTTGCGCTCCATCAGACCTTTGGCACGCAAAACGTCGTTGGGGTAAAGAAAGCCGTCCGTGGTTACGAGATCCACCTTGGGGCTGGATGGCCAGCGGGCAAGCAATTCCTTCAGGACGCGCGCGGTGGTCGATTTGCCAACTGCAACCGATCCGGCAATGCCGATAATGAAGGGAGTTTTGAGCGCATCGCCGGTGTTGAGAAATTGGCGGCGCTGATAGAATAGTAGCTGGCTTGCCTCCACATGTGCCGACAAAAGCCGCGATAGCGACAGATAAATTCTGCTAACTTCGTCAAGATCGATCGGATCGCCGAGCGAGCGCAACCGCTTGACTTCGTCGTAGGTCAATGTGAGCGGCGTATCCGCGCGAAATTCCGCCCACTTCTCGGCGGTGTAAAACCGGTACGGCGAAAACTCGCTGGGTGCCAATTGATCCACGACTTCGCTTTCAGTCCCTTTGGCCCTATGCCGCTCGATCGCCGGTGCTTTGAACATGGTCAGTCATGTCCTCGCGCGGCTTTTTCTTCGAGGCCGGTCTGTGTCGTTCTACGCTCCAGTTCCTCCAGCACGTCATCGAGGCCTATGCCGGATATGCCGAGGACGACAATAAGATGATAAAGCAAATCGGCGCTTTCTGAAATAACGCCTTGCCTGTCCCTGGAGACGGCGGCGATAACAGTTTCAACTGCCTCCTCCCCCAGCTTCTGGCTTGCCTTGCCGATACCCTTGGCATAGAGGCTCGCCGTGTAGGATTTGCCGTCGGCGACGCTGGCCCGTTCCATCACGATGCGTTCGAGATCAGCAAGGGTGAATGACGTCATCCAGTTCTCCAGTCAACGCACAGGGTCGAGGCGCATGGGAATCCCTGCCGCTGCCATATGGGCTTTTGCTTGTGCGATCGTATAGATGCCAAAGTGAAAGATCGATGCAGCCAACACCGCCGAAGCGTGGCCCTCAAGAATACCATCGACCATGTGATCCAGATTTCCAACGCCGCCGGAAGCGATTACCGGGACGCGGACGGCATCAGCGATGGCGCGCGTGACCGGCAGGTCATAGCCGATCTTCGATCCATCGCGATCCATCGACGTCAGGAGGATCTCCCCTGCCCCCAGATCGACTACTTTACGGGCAAAATCGAGCGCATCGATGCCGGTTGCCCGTCTGCCGCCATGGGTGAAGATTTCCCAGCGATCGGCTTCGCCTCCGCTGGAAACCTTCTTGGCATCGATGGCGACGACTATGCACTGGTTACCGAACTTGTCCGCGGCCTCGGCAATAAAATTCGGATTGTCGACTGCGGCGGTGTTGATCGAAACCTTGTCGGCCCCTGCCAGCAGCAGCTTGCGGATATCGGCGAGGGCACGCACGCCGCCGCCCACGGTCAACGGCATGAAGCACTGCTCGGCGGTGCGAGCCACCACGTCGAAAATCGTTTCGCGGTTGTCGGAGGAGGCCGTGATGTCGAGAAAACAGAGTTCGTCAGCTCCCGCGGCGTCATAGGCTTTCGCCGCCTCGACGGGATCGCCGGCATCGACGAGATCGACGAAGTTGACGCCCTTGACAACGCGGCCATCCTTGACGTCGAGGCAGGGAATTACACGGGCTTTCAGCGTCATGCGGCACGCTCCCTTGCATCGCGAAGCACTTGCAGCGCTTCCGCAGGATCAATGCGGCCATCATAGAGTGCGCGACCGGAGATGGCGCCCTCGAGCTTTCGTGCGTCGGGCATGGTCATGCGGACAACGTCGGCGATGGAGGCAAGGCCGCCGGATGCAATGACCGGAATGGAAACCGCCTCAGCCAGTTCCAGCGTCGCTTCCCAGTTGATGCCCGCAAGAATGCCATCACGATCGATATCCGTATAAATGATAGCCGCGACACCAGCGCCTTCGAACTTCTTCGCCAGTTCGACAACTCCAAGGCTGGAAGCTTCCGCCCAGCCTTCGACCGCAACCTTGCCGCCCTTCGCATCGATTCCGACGGCGATCTTGCCTGGGTTGCGCTTGCACGCCTCGATCACCAGCGCGGGATCGCGTACCGCAACCGTGCCGAGAATGACCCGCGACAGACCCTTCGCCAGCCAAGTTTCAATGTGATCGAGAGTTCGGATACCACCGCCAAGCTGGACAGGATTTGACGTGGCCTTGAGGATCGCCTCTACCGCGGCACCATTCACCGACTGGCCAGCAAAAGCGCCGTTGAGATCGACCACATGCAACCACTCGAAGCCTTGATCTTCGAAGGCCTTGGCCTGCGCAGCGGGATCGGCGTTATAGATCGTTGCCTGATCCATGTCGCCCAGCTTGAGCCGGACACAATGACCATCCTTCAGATCAATTGCTGGAAACAAGATCACGGTGCCCACCTCAGAAAGTTGGCGATCAAAGCCAAGCCCAGAGCCTGGCTTTTTTCGGGGTGGAACTGAGTTCCGGCCATGTTGTCGTTGGCGACTGCAGCGGTAACCGGCCCACCATAATCAGTGACTGCCAGCACGTCATTTTCAACGGCTGCGTCGAGGAAATATGAATGGACGAAGTAGGCGTGGAGGCCTTTCTGACCGGTCTCGATCCCATCGAAGAGGGGATGGGGGCGCGTGAGGCGGATAGTGTTCCAGCCTATCTGCGGAATTTTCAGTGCCGGATCTGAAGGCACCATTTCGCGTACATCGCCCTTGATCCAGTCAAAGCCGGTAGAAACGGTTTTTTCCAAGCCGCGTGTCGACATCAACTGCATTCCCACACAGATGCCCAGGAATGGCCTCGCCCTTTCGACCGCTACTTCGTGGATTGCCTCAACCATGCCTTCCACGGCATGCAGGCCACGTCTGCAATCGGCAAAGGCTCCGACGCCCGGCAGGACGATGCGATCGGCCGAACGGACCCTCTCCGCGTCGGCCGTCAGATCGATGGACGCGTCGATGCCACTCTCCCGTGCGGCACGCTCGAATGCCTTCGTGGCCGAACGGAGATTTCCCGAGCCATAATCTATGATGGCGACGCGCATGCTCAATTTTCTCCGCGAAGGCCAACAAGCCCGATCCTGCCGCCAAGCGCCGGTTTATGGCTGACTTGTGCTGGAGGCGCAGGGCGGGTGATCACCGGTACGGCAGGCGGCGAAACGATGTTGTCACCGAGGAACCAGGCCGTTTCAGCATCGCTCGTATTGCGCGCATCGACGACACCGAGTGCGTCAAAGCCCCGGCGTTCGAGCGCTGCGACGCGCCAGTTATTTCCTTCAAAAGCCACAAGAAGCGAAAGCAACGCGGTGATCACTGCGGCCATGTCTTCACGACCTGTATAGGAGCCTACCGTCGAAAGCGCGATCATCAATCCGAAAACAGCCGCTGCTTCAAACCATAGTCGATTCACCAACAGCCAGGGAATAGTGAAGACGAGCGCAAGGAAGGCAAACCCGTCTCTGATGAAAACGGTTCTGTCATCGTTACGCTGGCCATCCTGTTGAGGTGCCAAGACAACGAAACTGGCCATGTTCTAGCCTTTCAAAGTACCCTTGGTGGATGGCACGACATCCTTCTGTCGTGGATCGGTTTCGATGGCGTGCCGTAACGTGCGAGCGACAGCCTTGAAGCAAGTCTCCGCCACATGGTGATTGTTCGCACCGTATAAACCTGTCACGTGCAGTGTGATGCCGGCATTCTGCACCAGTGCCTGAAAGAATTCGCGTACCAGCTCCGTGTCGAAGGTGCCGATCTTCGGTGCAGAAAACTCCACCTGCCAGACAAGAAACGGGCGGCCTGAGACATCGAGCGCGGCGCGGGTGAGCGTTTCGTCCATCGCAAGGTCCAGCGAGGCGTAACGGGTGATACCGCGCCGATCGCCCAAGGCCTTGGCAATGGCCTGGCCGATGGCAATGCCCGTGTCCTCGACCGTGTGGTGATCATCAATATGCAGATCACCCTTTGCCTTGATGTTCATGTCGATCAGAGAGTGGCGCGAGAGCTGTTCCAGCATATGGTCGAAAAAACCCACGCCAGTAGAAATGTCGAACGTGCCAGTACCATCCAGATTGACCGAGACGGCAATGCTGGTTTCCTTTGTGCTACGCTCGATCTTTGCGGTGCGCGTATTAACGCCTGTCATTGCTGTTTCCCGCCATAGCTTCGTACAAAAGCCGTTCCAAATGAGGCCTTCTAAAACACGAATAGCGAATCTCCAAATGCTTTGATGGCGCATACTAAGGTTGTGCAACACACAGGGTTTGCAATTCGGGGACAGGTTCATACATAAGTGGAGCAGAAGGGGTTCGATATGTTGCCATTTGGGGCATAGGCGAACCTGCTTGAACGACGGCCCATCGGGCCGGAAAGGGCTTTAGCATGCAAGAACACAATCCCTCAACTATGTACGGAACCACGATCGTCACTGTCCGCAAGGACGGCAAGGTGGTCATAGCCGGTGACGGGCAGGTCAGCCTCGGCAATACGGTGATGAAAGGCAACGCGCGCAAAGTGCGCCGCATCGGCAAAGGCAACGTTATCGCTGGCTTCGCCGGAGCAACCGCCGACGCCTTCACGCTGCTCGAGCGGCTTGAAAGCAAGCTCGAACAATATCCCGATCAATTGATGCGCGCCTGCGTCGAACTCGCCAAGGATTGGCGCACAGACCGCTATCTCCGCCGCCTCGAAGCCATGATGCTCGTGGCTGACAAGTCCGTCACGCTTGCGCTTACAGGAACCGGTGACGTGCTTGAGCCCGAGCATGGCGTCATGGCAATCGGCTCCGGCGGTAATTATGCGCTCGCGGCTGCCCGCGCGCTTGCCGATACTGAATTGAACGCCGAAGAGATCGCCCGCCGCGCCATGCAAATCGCTGCCGATATTTGCATCTACACGAACACGAGCATCACACTCGAGACGCTAGATGCCGGATAAACCGGCCTATCGTTACCGCTTCGTACCAGTGGAGCCCCGTCATCTGAACATGATCTCGGAATGGCTGGCGGAACCACATGTCGCGACATGGTGGGACGGCAACCCTGAAGAAGAGATGGCACTGATCGCGCACCACATGGACAGCGTGTCCGTGGAGCCGTTCATCATCATGCTCGGGGACGAAGCGATCGGCTATCTGCAAACCTATGACCCGCACCTCGAGGATGACCACCCCTATCAAGACCAGCCGACCGGGACATTGGGCCTCGACCAATTTATCGGAGAGTCATATTTGATCGGCCAGGGCCACGGCCCCCGTCTGCTTGATGAGTTCGTGTCACTTCTATTCGAAGAGGGCGTGCCGCGCGTGATCGTCGACCCGGATCCCGCCAACACCCAGGCAATCAGAGCCTATGAAAAAGCGGGCTTCGTTGCGTTCGACACCCGGACGTCCATTTACGGGCCAGCCCTCATGATGGCGCGGGACAACCCTGACCTTGCGTCCGAACAATCGCCCGAAGAAGGGCAGGAAACGAGATTACAATGACAACATTTTCCCCTCGCGAGATCGTCTCCGAACTAGACCGCTACATTATCGGCCAGAACGACGCCAAACGCGCTGTCGCTATCGCCCTGCGCAATCGCTGGCGCCGCCAGCAGCTGGAAGGCCAGATGCGCGAAGAGGTCATGCCGAAAAACATTCTGATGATCGGACCGACCGGTGTCGGCAAAACGGAGATATCCCGCCGTCTCGCCAAGCTTGCCGGCGCGCCGTTCATAAAGGTCGAAGCAACCAAGTTTACCGAGGTCGGCTATGTGGGACGCGATGTCGAGCAGATCATCCGCGATCTCGTCGAAGTCGCCATCGGTCTGGTGCGCGAAAAGAAACGCGAGGATGTGAAGGCAAAGGCGCACATGAACGCGGAAGAACGCGTTCTCGATGCACTGGTGGGCAAGACAGCGAGCCCAGCAACGCGCGACAGCTTTCGCAAGAAGCTGCGCGATGGCTTGATCGACGACAAGGAAATCGAAGTCGAGGTTGCCGATACCGGATCTGGCATGCCCAATTTCGAGCTGCCGGGCATGCCCGGGGCGAATATAGGGGTGCTCAATCTCAGCGACATGCTGGGTAAAGCCATGGGTGGCCGTACCAAAACCGTTAAGACTACCGTAAAAGAGTCATACGGCGTCCTTATCAATGACGAATCCGACAAGCTCCTCGATCAGGATCAGATTACCCAGGAGGCCCTACGGTCTGCCGAGGATGACGGTATCGTTTTCCTGGACGAGATCGACAAGATCGCTGCTCGCGATGGCGGCATGGGTGCCGGTGTTTCACGGGAAGGCGTGCAGCGGGACTTGCTGCCGCTCGTCGAAGGCACGACGGTCGCCACCAAATACGGCCCGATCAAGACAGATCATATCCTGTTCATTGCTTCGGGTGCGTTTCATGTTTCGAAGCCCTCCGACCTTCTGCCGGAACTGCAGGGCCGCCTGCCGATCCGTGTGGAACTTAGCGCCCTGACACGCGATGATATGCGCCGCATTCTCACAGAACCGGAAGCCAGCCTGATCAAGCAGTACATCGCGTTGATGGCGACGGAAGAGGTCAGGCTAGATATCACTGACGATGCGATAGATGCCTTGGCGGACATTGCAGTCGATTTGAACTCGACGGTGGAAAATATCGGAGCGCGGCGCCTGCAAACGGTCATGGAGCGGGTGCTCGACGATATTTCGTTCAATGCCCCGGACAAATCCGGCGCCGAACACACGATCGATGCGAAATATGTGCGTGAGACTGTCGGAGACCTGGCCAAGAACGCGGATCTCTCACGCTTTATTCTATAACGGAAGCGGTGAAGGTTTCGAATGACAAGAGTAATCCAGGCACTGGTTTTTGCCTGGATTTCTTGTTTAATGGCTCCGATTTGCATAATGAACGGAGCATTCGCATGCGTGTTTTACCTGTTGTGCTAGTAACGGTTGTTCTTGCAGCCGGTCCAAGCGGAAGGAGCGTGAACGCCGCGGAGACCTGTGACAAGAGCAGCAGCAGCCAGGCGGACCTGAACGAATGCTACGGCAAAGCCTATAAGAAGGCCGATTCAGAACTTAACGCGATCTACAAACAAATAAATGAGCGCCTGAAAGACAGACCAGCAACAGCCAAACTGCTGGTTGCCGCCCAAAAGGCTTGGATCGCGTTTCGAGACGCGGAGTGCAACTTCTCGACATCCGCTAGCGCCGAAGGCAGTATTTACCCGATGACGCAAGCAATTTGCCTGGAAGGACTGACGACCAGGCGGATCGACGAGTTGAAGAACTATCTAGGTTGCGAGGAAGGTGATTTGAGCTGTCCCGTGCCCGCGCAATAGACCAAGCGTCACAGGAACAGAGGTTTTTCTGGATTTAGAGAGTTCGAGGCGCTATTGCGGGCGACCAACCAATAATATGGACCGACGATGACCCGCCATCTGTTCCTGTTCGCGACGAACTGTCTTTGGCTTATGCTGTTTGCCTTGCATCCGGCTGGCGCTGTGACCCTCGTTCCCGAGGGCAATCGTAACATAAGTCAGCCCGGTGTTCCCGCCGCATCGGCCAAGCGAACGCGGGAACTGAACACCACGTACGAGGCCAAGTACCAGAAGATCTACAAGCTGATAAAAAGCGACTCGAAACTACGTTCGAAAATCGTCAGTGTCGCACGCACCTATGGCATCGATCCTGTTCACATCGTTGGCGCACTCATTGGCGAACACACCTATAATGTCGATGCCTATGACCGGCTCCAGACCTATTATGTCAAAGCCATTGCCTATGTGAAGCAGGGCCTGAGTTTCGACTACGAGGGAGAGACGATTGGCGATTTCGTCAAGCGTCCGCAATTCTCCTCCTGCGCACAGTTCAAGGACAGTTTGCGACTTTGGACATGCCGAGAGGACGTCTGGGAACAGGACTTCCGCGGCAAGTCGGTCAGTGGCAAACAATTTCCAAACAATCGTTTCAGCGCCGTATTTTTTCAGCCATTTTATGCGGGGCAAAGTTTTGGGCTGGGGCAACTGAGCCCTTTGATAGCGCTACAGATGACCGACATGGTCAATCGCTATTCAGGCCTGCCGAAGCTCCATGCCGATCACGCAGCCGATGTCTACAAGACGATAATGGACCCTGACCTGACCCTGCCCTACATGGCCGCGACGCTGAAACACTCGATCGACGTGTACCGCCGCGTTGCCGATTTCGACATTTCCGCAAACCCCGGCATCACTGCGACCCTGTACAACACAGGCGGTGCCGACAGCCGGGCGCATGCGCTTGCCGATTCCAATGCGGCACGTCTGGCCAATGGCGAACAGCCGCAACTACCCGAAGAGAATTATTATGGCTGGCTGGTGAATGACAAGATCGACCAGCTTCGGGCGCTATTTTAGCGTTTGCGCTTTTCCGGTACCGATTCCAATTTCCGGATCAGCAACCCTGTCGTCGCTTCATCCAGATCAGCAATCCTTGCGGCAAGAAGATTGGCGAGTTCGGTCGCCGCGGGCGGAAGCCCCGCCGTATCGATGACGACGCGCGGGTGTGAGATCATCGCCAGTCGTTGCAGTTCTTCGGCGTCATCCCAGATGATATTGAAATATTGAATGATGCGCTGCAGCTTGTCCCAGGTAGGCTGACCGCGACGGCCGTGTTCGAGGGCAGACAGATAGGCCGCAGATACGCCGATGGCCTTGGCCATATCCTTCTGGGAGATGCCCCGCTCCGCGCGCAGGTCGCGCAACTTTTCGCCAAAAGGGGTCATGGCGCCTCCGGCTGACGCCGCATTCGCGCATAGATCGCTCCGGTGCCGCCGTGGTTGCGTGCTGCATCCTCGTAACCATTGACCAGAATGCGAAACGGCGGCGTCATGAACCACATGGGAACAGCCTGGCGAAGCACGCCATCGCTACCCATCGACGAGCCTTTGCCTGTAATCACCAGGACATGCCTGAGCTTGCGCAAATGGGCGCGTCGCAAAAATCCAAGCAGCAAACCATATGCCTCGCTCTGGGTCAGGCCGTGCAGATCGATCCTGGCTTCTATATCGACCCGCCCCTTGGCGATCTTTTTATGGGTCGGGCGATCAATCGGATGCAGGCGGGGCGATGCAATGGGTTTCGTCTCTTGCTTGGTCGCCAGTGGTTTGGGATTCAACGGTGCGGATGGAGAAATCGAAACCTGCGCATCGGGTGTATCAATCAGGAAAACAGGCTTGTCCCTGCCCTTGAGCGGGCGAGCTGTCCTTGCCACTGTCTCCCACAGGATGCGATCCTCCAGAGTGGCGAATTCGTCCTTCGCGGCTTTCTTCTTCATTGATCCGCTTCCGGCAGAAGTACCCGCGGGACGAGCGCGTAGAAATCGGCATTGTGACGGATACCCCCTGCGATCTCGCCCGCTGCGTCGCCAGAACCGGCGAAAAGATCGCCGCGCGCGGGCCCGACAATGGCTGAACCCGTATCCTGTGCAATCATCAGCCGGGAGAAATGCTCGCCGCCAAAGGCTCTGAGCTCGGGCGAGTGAATGAAGAACGGAGTTCCGAACGTATGCAGCAAGCGATCCACGGCAAGCGATCGCCCACCTGACAAGGGAACTTTCGCCGCTGCGATCGGGCCAAGGGTTTCGTCTTCAACACCTGCTTCGCGGAAAAATATATAAGAGCGATTGTTCCACATGAGCGCCCGGGCCTTGTCCGGATTGGCCGCTAGCCAGGCGCGGATAGATTGCATGGACATTGCGTCCGGCGCGATCTCGCCGCCCTCAAGCAGGATCTTGCCAATGCCGGTGAACCTGTGTCCGGTCTTCGCAGCATAGGTGATGCGGCGCAGGCGCCCGTCGGTCATTTTCAGCCGAGCTGCGCCTTGGACATGGATAAAGAACGCATCGACCGGGCTTGCGACGTAGGCGATTTCAAGGCCTTGGCCTTCAAGGGCACCACTTTCGATGGCGGGCCGGTCAAAATATTCCACAAGACCTGCCGGCGTCTGCCGGGCAAAGGCGAAGTATGGATCGAAACCGTCAGGCCGGTTGCTCTCGTCAACGTCGACCAGATCATGCGGACGCCGAAAAAACGGCACGTGGAACTCCGCAGACCGAACCGGCGAAGCAATCACCTCCGGTTCGTAGAAGCCGGTCACGAAACCAGGCGCAGCATCCGTAGTTTCGATCAGCGCAGGACGGAACCACTTCTCGAAAAACGACCGGGCGGCCTCGTTGGATTCAACGATTGTTTCACGTGAATCAGCGAAAATCGGTTCAAGAGCCTCAAAACTGATGCCAAGTGAGCCGGACTTATATGGCCTCTCCCGAACCCGCTCTGCGGACCGGAGGAAGGCGCGGAAAGCCTCGATCTGCCTGTCGGCCCGCCAACCCGGGCAGTCAGAAAAATCCACCGGCTTGAACAGGGGCGAAAGCATGCTCGTAAGCGTCTTAATCTTCGGCTTCGGTAGCGACCAGCTTCCAGTTCGGATCTTTCGAACGGGTATCACGGGCGAAGGTCCACACATCCTTGACCTCTGCGACGGCTTCCTTGTCGCCATCGATCACAACGCCGTCCTTGTCGAGCGTAGCGGATATCAGCTCACTGATTATGCGCACGGTGACGTGCGACTCCGTACCCTTCATCTCCGCACCGATAATTTCGGCCTTGTTTATGCCCACGAATGACGATTGCACTTTTTCGCCGCGGGATTCGCGATCGGCGATAGCGGAAACAAAGCCATCGTAGACCTCCCGCGATAACAAGGATTTCAGCGTTTTGCGATCGCCATCGGCAAACGACATGACGATCATCTCGTAGGCCATTTTGGACCCTTCGAGGAATTTCGCAGGTTCGAATGTCGGATCGGCATTCTGGATAGCGCGCAGGCCGTCATTCAGTGGGGTCCCCGGTTTGGAGACCGCATCGATTTTTTCGAAGCTGCTCTCCTTCACCTCGCCGCGGCGGGGCAGGGAAACGACGTTGTCGCTGGACTTCGATTTGTCATCGACCTCGGCAGTGCGCGTATATGGATTGAATGGCGGACGTTCGCTGCCAGTGCGGCGACCGAGAACTTTTCGCAGCTGCAGGAAAATGACCACTGCTGCCACGAAGAAAAAAATTGTTCCGAAGTCCAGATATTCCATGTCGCCTGCCATTCATCCTATTGTACGTTTGCGGCTTTAATCTTCCGTCGAAATACCGGAAACATATAGATTGCCAAGAGCAATCATACAAATTCTCTTCACGCTATCCTATATAGGCATGAAATTGACACCGGCTATGGATAATATCCGGATATGACCTTCGAAAGGTAAATTAGTTTGCGATCGCTTGTGCCCCTTTTCCTCTTGGCTTTGCCATTCGTTGAAATTGCCGGTTTTATCGTTGTAGGCAGCAAGATCGGCGTTTTGGCGACGCTCGGACTAATCGTGCTGTCAGTGTTCATGGGTTTCTTCCTGCTGCGCTTCCAGGGACTAGGTTTGATTCAAAGAATTCGCGAAGAAACTTCTGCAGGCCGGACGCCGAAGCGCGAGCTGGTACACGGCGTGATGCTGGTTTTTGCGGCCTTCCTTTTGATCATTCCTGGCTTTTTGACCGATATTATCGGCCTCCTGCTTTTCATCCCGGCGGTGCGCGACATCGGGTGGCGCTGTATCAGCGATCGCGTGGTCGTTGTCGATTCAGCGAGACGGCGCCCGGGCCGCCCGGACTCGCCGAGGACCAAGGATCGCGTGATCGAACTTGACCCGGAAGACTATTCGAGCAAGCGTGACCCGAACTCGCCCTGGAACCCGAAGCGATAGGGGCTCCGGTACTATAGGACTAGCGGTGGCGCCTTGCCTCGCTGAGGCACACATGCTAGCGAGCCTCCATCCAATGGGTAGACCGTACAAGCGGACGCAACAGAAGAAGGTTTCCAGACAATGGCTCAAAAGCCTGATGAAAAGGCCGAGAACGGCAGTGAAGCGACAAATGGCAATGGTTCCGTACAGCAACAGACGCTGAATATTCTGGCCCAATATGTAAAGGACCTTTCCTTCGAAAGTCCGGGGGCACCCTTATCGTTGCGTCCACGCGAAAACGCGCCAGGTATCAGTATCAATGTGAACGTCAACGCCAACCCGATTGCCGAGAACGATTTTGATGTCGTTCTCACGCTTTCCGCAAAAGCGAGCGAAGGCAAGGATGTTCTCTTCAATGCCGAGCTCGTTTACGGCGGCGTTTTCCGTCTCGTGGGCTTTCCGCAGGAACACCTTCTTCCGTTGCTGTTCATCGAATGCCCGCGCCTGCTCTTCCCGTTCGCGCGTCAGATCATTGCGGAAGCTACCCGCAATGGCGGTTTCCCGCCCCTGATGATCGACCCGATTGATTTTGCGCAGATGTTCCAGCAGCGCATGGCCGAAGAACAGGCCAAGGCGAAAGTAAGCTAAGCCACGCTTTAGCTTCGAAAAGACCCGGGCTACTTGCCCGGGTTTTTTCGTTCAAGCGACAAACGCCGCCATTCGATCATTCCAGATCGCATTGTCACCAAGCCTTTCCACGAGCCGCGCGTGCGCCATTCTTTCCGACTCGGTCAGGCGGGGCCGAAGCGGTAGCGGCCGGCTTGGTATGACGATCAAATCCGCGTCGCCAGTTCGTTGGTTGCTGGCCTGTTCGGCAATCGTAAGGCCGAGGGCGGCCTGTTTGCCGCCGATCAGTTCAATGTAGACTTCTGCAAGAAGCTGCGAGTCCAGCAGGGCCCCGTGCATGGTGCGGTGACTATTGTCGATGCCGTAGCGGCGGCAGAGCGCATCAAGTGAATTTGGCCCCATCGGATGTTTGCGGCGTGCGAGCGCCAGAGTATCCACAACTCGGTCATTGTGAATGGGCGGGTGACCGAGGCGGTTGAGTTCTGCATTGATAAATCCCATATCGAACGTGGCATTGTGGGCAATGAGCCTGGCACCGTCGATAAAATCCAGAAAGTCATGCAGGACTCCGGCAAAGAGCGGCTTGTCCGCAAGTTGCTCGTTTGTGATGCCATGCACCGCCAGCGCATCCGGGTGGATTATCTTGCCTTCCGGATTGATGTAGACATGAAATGTCCTTCCGGTCGGAAATCGGTTGATCAGCTCTACGCCGCCGATCTCGATAACCCGGTCATCAAGCCGGTCCAGACCCGTCGTTTCCGTATCGAAGATGATTTCGCGCATGGAATCACCTTTAGCGCATCGGCTTGCCGATGCAAGCGGTTGAGCGTTGAAGACCTTTACCGCTGCCGCATATCCACCAGTGAATGAATGATCTTGCGCACTTCGCTTCTGGTGACATCAAGATCATAGCGGGTGTCGATGACGTAATCCGCCCGCCTCCGTTTCTCTGCGTCCGGGGTCTGGCGTGCAAGAATGGCATCGAGTTTAGCCGGTGTCATACCGGGCCGACCGAGAACACGCTTGCGCTGGACATCTTCGGGCGCCGAGACGACGAGTACCTTGTCGACACGTTTCTCTGCCCCGGTTTCGAAAAGCAGCGGAATGTCGAAGACCACGAGTTTCTCGCCGCTACGCAGCGCCTCTTGCCGAAACCTGTTTTCCTCTTCAAGCACGAGCGGATGGACGATCCGTTCCAGTTTTCTCAGCGCTTCGGGATTGCCAATAACGAAGGTGGAAAGTTTAACCCGGTCGACTTTCCCGTCAATCGTTGTGCCGGGAAAAGCCTCTTCGATCAAGGGAGCCGCAACGCCCGAATATAGCCGATGAACCGCTTCATCCGATGAATGGACCGGAATGCCTTCATCGATGAACATCTGAGCCGCAGTCGATTTGCCCATCCCGATGGAACCGGTCAGGCCAAGAACGATCATTTTGTCTTCCCTATTGCAGAAGAACGGGCCATGTCCGCCAGGATGAGTTCCCGAAGTTCTGGGGTGACTTCCGGCCGTATACCGAACCAACGTTCAAAGGCCGGCACTGCCTGGTGCAGGAGCATGCCGAGGCCGTCCACGGTGGACAGTCCGTATTCGCGGGATGCTTTCAAAAGCGGGGTTTCCAACGGTATGTAGACGACGTCAGTGACCAGCGTTCGCCGGTCGACGCCGGACAGATCCATGGCCAGTTCATCCTTGCCCTCCATGCCGAGGGACGTCGTGTTGACGAGGAGTGTGGAGTCGTGCAGCAAATCGGGCACTGCCTGCCAGTCATGCGCGCTGACGCCCCGCCCAAACCGGTCGGCCAGGTCCTGTGCCCGTTCGACTGTACGGTTAACGACCCGGATTGCACCAAATCCGCGCTGCTTCAGCCCGTAAACCACCGCGCGGCTTGCACCACCTGCCCCTAACACCAGTGCGGTTTTACGCTGATCCCAACCGGGAATGGCAGAATCCAAATTTGCAAGGAAACCTTGTGCGTCGGTATTGCCGCCCCATAGCACGCCGTCTTCAAACCAAAGTGTGTTGACCGCACCGATTTCCTCAGCGGCGGCATCATGTTTTTCGCTTAACAAGAAGACTACTTCCTTGTGCGGCAGTGTGACATTGCCGCCGACATAGCCATTCGAGCGCATCCCTCGAACGAAGTCGGTGAAGTCGGAGGGTACAGTCTCGATCGCCTCGTATGATCCTTGCAGCCCGTATTTCCTCAACCAGTAATTATGTATCAATGGCGAACGCGAGTGACGTATTGGACTTCCAGTGACAAAGGCCTTCAAAATTTCACCCATCGATTGCGCCCTCGTGTCGTAGCTCAACGAGCAATGGCAGAAGCGGCAGGCCCACTATCGTGAAATAATCGCCATCGACTTTCTCGAACAGTTGAACACCCTCGCTTTCGAATTGGTAGGCCCCCACACTCTGAAGGGCAGCGGCTCCGGCCCGGGACAAATATCTGCCAATGAAGCCAGGGTCCAGATCGCGCAGCGTCATCCGTGCAACCGAAACATGACGCCATAATGTGTTTCCATTTTTTGCAAGAACAACTGCGCTGTTGAGGTGGTGGGTCTTGCCAGATAATTGCAAAAGCTGCCGGCGCGCCGCCTCCAGGTTTTCCGGCTTGTGCAAAACATCGTCTCCCAACGACAAGGTCTGGTCAGAGCCGATCACCAGTGCCTCGGGATTGCGCTCGCTGACGTCAAGAGCTTTTGCCTCGGCCAGAACGAGCGCGACATCGTCGGGCGTCGCCCCGCTCTCATAGAGCGGCGCCTCCGCGGCCCGTTCATCGATGTGGGCCGGCTGTGCGGTGAACGATACGCCAGCGTTTTTCAACAATGCGGCGCGGAACGGGCTTCTGGATGCGAGAATAATCGCCATATCTGATCCTTGTTGCTGACGGTTACCGTCCCTGCGATCGAAGGGCAAGAACGGCGGCTGCGGTTTCCTCGATCGATCGCCGGGAAACATCTATCATCGGCCAGTTGTGCCTATGGCAGATTTGCCGCGCATAGGTGAGTTCCTCGATTATATTGGCGCGATCAAGATAATGATCAGCATCAAAGCTGAGCGCCGCTCCGAGCACCCGGTGCTGGCGCACCTGCGATATGCGTTCCGCCGAGGCCACGAGACCGACGATCAATGGTCTTTGACAGTTTACCAGCACCTCCGGGATTGGCACGCCTATAACAATGGGAACGTTGACAGTTTTGATGCCCCTGTTCGCAAGGTAGATGCTGGTGGGCGTCTTCGAGGTGCGTGAAATTCCGATAAGGACGACGTCCGCCTCTTCGATATCAGGCGGCAACTGACCATCATCGTGTTCCATCGTGAAGTTGAGTGCATCTATCCGCTTGAAATATTCCGCATTGAGTACGTGCTGTGCTCCGACCCGCCGGCCGGCCGGCGCGCCAAGATAGGATTGGAAGAGCGTGACCACCGGCTCCAGGACCGAGACGCACGGAACTCCGATGGCAGCGCAATTATCATCGATGATCGCGGCGAGCCGCTGATCGATAATCGTATAGAGCACGATGCCAGGCTCAGCGTCGATGCCTTCGAGCACTTTCTTGATCTGTTTTTCGGTTCTTACCAATGGATAGACGTGTTCGATAGCTCTGGCATGGGCATATTGCGCCGCCACCGCACGCCCCGCTGCGATGAGAGTCTCTCCGGTCGCATCAGAGATCATGTGAAGATGAAAGTAGTTTACTGGTTTAGTCACAGAAAACTCCGCATCCTGTTGATAGACGGGGACAAAGGGTTGGCCCGTTCGCAACAGATGGCAGCCATGTGAATTGTTGGCAAGTCATCCACAGCGATCCCGCCTGTGGGCTCCTTCACCTCTGATATCGTAATTCTGTGGACTGTTGCGACTTTTCGTCGTTTTTCCCGCGGATATTCACAGGACCTCTCGTTTTGATACAAGATTAAGCCTTTGATATTATTTGATGATTCAAGATGTTGATGCCGTACGTCAGAACGTTCCATTAGTTATCCCGTTCTAGGCTGAAAATTGTTCCCTGTGCGAAAATGTGGTCAATGTGATAATTCCCGCTACAAACAGACTCTAAGAATCAGAAGAATCCAAAATAGATCTAAATTTCTTTTTTAAGGTAAGACAGGGAGACTGGTGATGGTTCGCAAAGTGATGAAAGTCCTTGGAGGCGAAACCGTCTATCCGCCACCTATTTGGATGATGCGTCAGGCGGGCCGCTATCTTCCTGAATACAGGGAAGTTAGAAAGAAGGCGGGCAGTTTTCTCGATCTGTGCTATTCTCCGGATCTGGCAGTCGAGGTCTCGCTGCAGCCCATTCGCCGTTTTGGCTTCGATGCGGCAATTTTGTTTTCCGACATCCTGGTTGTTCCGCACGCACTCGGGCGCGATCTTCGCTTCGAAGAGGGCCGCGGACCTTTGCTGACCCCCATCGACAAGGATGGCATATTCTGGCTCGAATCCGAAGGCGCAGCTGATCGCCTGGAGCCAGTCTATGAGACGGTCAGACTTTTGAGGCAGCAACTCCCTACCGAGACAACGCTGCTAGGCTTCTGCGGGGCACCCTGGACGGTGGCGACCTATATGATTGCCGGACATGGTACCCCGGACCAGGCCCCTGCCCGGCTGTTCGCCTACAGGAACCCCGATGCATTTCAGAAGCTTTTGAACGAACTTGCCGATGTATCGGCGGAATACCTCATCCGGCAAATCGATGCGGGCGCCGATGCCGTGCAGATTTTTGATTCGTGGTCGGGCGTTCTCGATGAGCCCTGTTTTGAAGAGTTCTGTATTGCTCCCGTGGCACGGATCGTCAGCAAAGTTCGGGCGCACTACCCGAATGTGCCCATCATCGGCTTCCCCAAGGGCGCAGGTGCATTATATATCAATTACCGGGAGCGTACCGGTGTGAACGCTCTCGGACTGGATTGGTCGGTGCCACTATCCCTGGCCTCCTCGCTCCAGGGGGGTGGCGCAGTGCAGGGTAATCTCGATCCCTTGCGCGTTGTCGCCGGAGGACGTGCTCTGGACGACGGCATCGACGCCATTCTCGATGGGCTGGGCCAGGGTCCACTGATATTCAACCTTGGTCATGGCATCACCCCTGATGCTCCTGTTTCCCATGTCGAGCAAATGGTAAATCGTGTACGTATGGCGGCGCCCCGAAGCTGACGCGCAAGATAAGGGTCTCGAGAATGAACAAGGCCAATCCGTTGAACCCGGAGTCGAAGAAAGTTCCGGTTCTACCCCGCGCGATCGCCGCGGCAGTTGTAGTCTGTGGCATTTTGCTGGTGTTCGTTTATCCCGCCGAATCCTACCTTTGGGTCAAGGCAATTCATGTGATTGCCGTCATCTCCTGGATGGCGGGGATGCTCTATCTGCCAAGACTTTTTGTTTATCACTGCGCCGCTGCTCCGGGTTCGGTGCAATCGGAGACCTTCAAGGTGATGGAGAACCGCTTGCTGAAGGCTATCATCAACCCGGCAATGGGTATCACATGGCTGGCGGGACTTTGGCTTGCCTGGCAATCGGCTGCTTATATGGATGGCTGGTTTCACGTCAAATTCCTGGCTGTTCTCGCCTTGTCTGCGGCGCACGGACATTTTACCAAGTCGGTTCGATTGTTCGAAGAGGACCGCAATGAAAAATCGGTACGCTACTGGCGCCTGATGAACGAAGTGCCTGCAGTGTTGATGGTCATTATTGTTGCGATGGTCATCATAAAGCCATTTTGATCGATGATAAAAATTGGAGTGAGTGATCAATATCAGTCATGAAATCTCTTGCCCTTACTGTCGCGATTGGCTAGACAAGGGCCTCCTCTCCGGAAATACCGCCACAGCACTTCGGCCATTTTCAGTGGCACTGCATTCAGGCATCGTAATTTCCCTTCTCCATTTCACACCAATAGAATTAAGAGTTCCGCGCACATGCAGGAAATGAAACTACAAGAACTCAAGAACAAAACAGCGGTCGACCTTCTCGCTTTTGCCGAATCGCTCGAAGTCGAGAATGCAAGCGTTATGCGCAAGCAGGAATTGATGTTTGCCATCTTGAAAAAGTTGGCCTCGCAAGAAGTTGAGATTATCGGCGAAGGCGTGGTCGAAATTTTGCAGGACGGCTTCGGCTTCATGCGATCCGCAAATGCGAATTATCTTCCCGGTCCCGACGACATCTATATTTCGCCCTCGCAAATACGACGGTTTTCATTGAAGACGGGCGATACCGTTGAAGGTCCCATTCGCGGGCCGAAGGAGGGTGAGCGTTATTTCGCGCTTCTCAAAGTCAATACGATCAACTTTGAAGACCCCGAAAAAATACGCCACAAGATCCATTTCGATAATTTGACGCCGCTCTATCCAAACGAGCGCTTTAAAATGGAACTGGAGAATCCAACCACGAAGGACCTGTCGGCTCGTGTGATCGATCTCGTCGCACCATTGGGCAAGGGTCAGCGCGGATTGATCGTTGCACCGCCAAGGACCGGTAAGACCGTCCTTTTGCAAAACATTGCCCATTCCATCACCGCCAACCATCCCGAATGCTACCTGATCGTGCTTCTGATCGACGAACGCCCAGAGGAAGTCACCGATATGCAGCGCTCGGTGAAGGGTGAGGTTGTTTCTTCGACCTTCGATGAGCCGGCCTCGCGCCACGTTCAGGTCGCAGAGATGGTAATCGAGAAGGCAAAACGCCTTGTGGAGCATGGGCGTGACGTCGTTATTCTACTCGATTCGATCACCCGGCTTGGACGCGCCTACAACACGGTTGTGCCATCATCCGGCAAGGTTCTGACTGGCGGTGTTGATGCCAATGCGTTGCAACGTCCAAAGCGCTTCTTTGGTGCAGCGCGCAACATCGAAGAAGGAGGGTCGCTGACCATAATCGCGACCGCGCTGATCGATACGGGCAGCCGTATGGACGAAGTCATCTTCGAGGAATTCAAGGGTACTGGTAATTCTGAAATCGTGCTTGACCGCAAGGTCGCTGACAAGCGCATCTTCCCATCGATGGATATCCTCAAGTCCGGCACACGTAAGGAAGACCTGTTGGTTCCGCGCCAGGATTTGCAGAAGATCTTCGTTCTGCGCCGTATCCTTGCCCCCATGGGAACGACGGATGCGATCGAATTCTTGATCGACAAGTTGAAACAGACAAAAACAAATGGCGAGTTCTTCGATTCGATGAACACGTAATCTGGTTTTTGGCTAACGATGTGGAAAACCCGTGGCACAACAGCCGCGGGTTTTTTGTTGTATGATACCCGAACCGAACAGTGCTCCAGGACACGCCAAATGCAGGTACACGACAGCACGATTTTTGCCCTATCGAGTGGCAGGCTGCCTTCTGGCGTTGCCGTGATCCGCGTTTCGGGTGGCGCGACTCGATTCGCTGTCGAAACAATTTGTGGTTCACTCCCACAGCCGCGTTTTGCGGCTCTGCGAATGATCAGGGATCGCCAACGGCGGGTTATCGATCAAGGCTTGGTCGTTTTCTTCCCGGGTCCATACAGCTTTACTGGTGAAGATTGCGCTGAATTGCACGTTCATGGTGGTAAGGCGGTAGTCGATGCGGTGATATCTACACTCTATACATTTGAAAACTGCCGAATGGCTGAGGCTGGCGAGTTCACGCGCCGTGCCTTTACCAATGGCAAATTTGACCTGACTGTGGTTGAAGGCCTGGCTGATCTCGTAGCGGCTGAGACAGAGAGCCAGCGACGGCTCGCGCTTCAAATTTCGACTGGTGTTCAGGCCAATCTATATGCGGACTGGCGAACGGAATTGATCCGCGCACGCGCATTCATCGAGGCCGAACTTGATTTTGCTGACGAGGGGGATGTTCCAGGGTCGGTATCCGATCGGGTCTGGCAGTCGATGCGCCGGTTGGTTGCTCGCATCGATAGCCATGTTGCCGACGGGAAGCGCGGGGCAATCGTTCGCGAGGGGTATCGTGTGGTCATCGTGGGAGCGCCGAATGCAGGCAAATCCAGCCTCCTTAATGCATTGGCAGGCAGTGACGTTGCAATTGTCTCCGATGAACCTGGTACCACACGTGACCTCATCGAGATTAGGTTGGATCTGAACGGCCTACCAGTCCTCGTCACTGACACTGCAGGCCTGAGGAGTTCGGCTGACAAGGTTGAAAGGATTGGCATCGAACGGGCGCTGGAACGCGCGTCCGCAGCAGATTTGGTGATTGCGCTCACAGACATCGCTGAACCCGTTGCACACGATCTCAGTGGTATAGATCAAAGTTCAATCATCAATGTGGGCACGAAATCCGATTTGACCGAAGCACATTCGGAAGTGAAATATGACCTCGTGATTTCAACACGCAGGGGTGCAGGCCTTGATTCTCTCATGGAGGTGCTTGCGAACCGGGCGGCCGCCGCCGCCGGTGATCTATCTGATCCGCTGCCAACCCGACTCCGGCACATTGAACTCCTTCAGGAGACCCGAAGAGAAATAATGAATGCGATGGAGCAAGAAACGGCGCCGTTGGAGATTCGCGCGGAATACTTGCGACGCGCCACATTTGCCTTGGGCCGCATCACAGGGGACGTTGATGTCGAGGATATCCTGGATGTCGTATTCTCCCAATTCTGTATTGGCAAATGATTCACGTGAAACAATCGGCGCCAAGGGGTGATTGGTTTGTTTCACGTGAAACACTGTTTACAGCCGTGTACTTGACTCGTGACGCGGTTTTGCCCCATCAATTCCTAGATTCGCACATGGAAAGCTCGGTACTGTGAACGACGTATTTGATGTCATTATTATTGGTGGCGGTCATGCAGGCTGTGAAGCAGCAGCTGCTTCCGCGCGCTTTGGTGCAAAGACAGCACTCGTAACGCATCGAGCCGACACTATCGGGGTGATGTCGTGCAATCCGGCTATTGGTGGCCTCGGAAAGGGGCACCTGGTTAGGGAAATCGACGCGCTTGATGGCCTCATGGGTAGGGTAGCGGATGCAGCTGGCATCCAGTTTCGACTACTGAACCGTCGGAAGGGACCGGCGGTTCGGGGGCCGCGGACCCAAGCAGATCGCCAGCTTTATCGTCGTGCTATGCAGGAGGCGATTGCGGAACAGAACGGTCTCACAGTCATCGAAGGCGGAGCGAACGACCTCATTATAAATGGTGGCCGCATCGCCGGGATCCAACTGCTTAACGGCACGGTGCTTCGCTGCGCTACCGTTGTCTTGACGACCGGCACGTTCTTGCGCGGGCTTATCCATGTCGGTGAGAAGAAAATCCCGGCGGGTCGAGCAGGTGAAGCACCCGCACTGGGGTTGTCGGACACATTAGCACGACATGACTTCGCGCTCGGTCGACTGAAGACGGGAACGCCGCCGCGGCTTGATGGCCGAACGATCGACTGGCGGAGTCTTGAAGCACAATCCGCGGATATCAATCCACTGCCATTTTCTCTAATGACCGACTTGATCGGGAATCCGCAGATCGACTGCGGCATCACTCGGACGACAGTTGAAACCCATGCGGTGATCCGTGCCAATCTCCATCGGTCTGCCATGTATTCCGGTTCCATCGCGGGGATCGGACCTCGCTATTGTCCCTCTGTGGAGGACAAGATCGTCAAGTTTGGTGACCGCGATGGCCATCAAATATTCCTCGAGCCTGAGGGTCTTGATGACGATACTGTTTACCCGAATGGCATTTCGACTTCGCTTCCAGAGGATGTCCAGCTGGAGCTTCTAAAGACGATCCCTGGTCTGGAAAAAGCTGTCATGTTACAGCCAGGCTACGCGATCGAGTACGATTACATTGATCCGCGTGAGCTTGATCGCACCCTGCAAACACGCCGGATTGCCGGATTGTTTATGGCCGGGCAGATCAATGGCACGACGGGCTATGAGGAGGCAGCCGCCCAAGGCCTGCTTGCCGGGGTAAATGCAGCACGAATCGCCGGCGGAGTGGAACCGATAATTATTCAGCGTACCGAAGCGTATATTGGCGTCATGGTGGATGATCTTACTTCGCGCGGGGTAACAGAGCCCTACCGTATGTTCACTTCGCGTGCTGAGTTTCGGCTATCGTTGCGTGCGGACAACGCTGATGAACGATTGACCCCGATGGCTGAACGATTAGGCATACTTGGTGCGCCGAGGGGGAAGCGGTTCGCTACTCGGGCCGCCAAACTTGATGCGGCGCGAACATTGGCAAAGAGCCTCACAATCACTCCAAACGCAGCCGCGCATCTGAGCCTCCGTTTGAACATGGATGGGGTTCGGCGCTCCGTCTACGAACTACTGGCATTCCCGGATATTGACTTTCAGCGTGTAGGTCAAATCTGGCCGGAACTGCGTGAGATCGACGGTAGAATTGCTGAAGCACTTGAAATCGAGGCGCAATACGCTGTCTATCTTGAACGCCAGAAGGCAGACGTTGCAGCGATGGAGCGCGAGGAAGCTCTGCTCATTCCTTCTGGAGTCGATTTTTCGGCTGTACCAGGTCTGTCGAACGAGTTGAAACAGAAGCTCCTTCAAAGGCAACCAAGATCACTTGCTGAAGCGCAGCGCATTGATGGAATGACCCCCGCGGCACTCGCACTTGTCATCACGCAGATACGCAAGGCCACAATACAGGATGTGGCGTGACGTTCGATAGAAACAGGCGCCTCAGGGAAGTGGCCCCTGATGTTTCACGTGAAACAGTGGATAACCTTCAAGCTTTTGAAGAATTATTCCGGAAGTGGTCGACGGCAATAAATCTGGCGTCGCCTTCATCCCTCGAAGAGCTTTGGGACCGTCATATCTTAGACAGCGCTCAGTTGTTCAACATGGCGCCGGCCGCTCAAACGTGGCTGGACCTTGGTTCTGGAGGAGGTTTCCCGGGGGTTGTGCTCGCAATCATGTTGAAGAATCGCCCGGGTGCTCACATCGACCTCGTTGAAAGTAACGGAAAAAAAGCCGCGTTTCTGCGGACTGCCTTAGGGCGGTTTACCGCGCCAGGACTCGTCCATGCTGCCCGAATAGATACTATGTGGAAGAGGATACCAACGCCGGAAATTATCACAGCCCGGGCTCTCGCCCCGCTTGGCCGTCTTTTCGAGCTTGCAGAACCGTGGCTGACATCAGGGGCAACAGCGCTGTTTCAAAAAGGTAGGGATTACCAGAGGGAGATTGAGGAAAGCCGTGACGCATGGGCGTTTGATCTGGTAGAACGTGGGAGTGCAGTCGATAAAGATTCGGTCGTGCTGCAAATAGAAAATTTGCGACGAACAGAACTGAATCGATAGTTATTGCATAAGCTTGATCGCCATGATCGGGCGTTTTGCGTAGGAAGCAGCGATGAACAGCCAGACTCGCATCATTACGATAGCCAATCAAAAAGGTGGCGTTGGCAAGACCACAACCGCGATAAACCTCGCCACGGCGCTCGCTGCCATCGGCGAGAGTGTGTTGATAGTGGATCTGGATCCGCAAGGTAACGCCAGCACCGGCCTCGGCGTAGATCGCAAGAATCGCACCCTGTCCTCCTACGATGTGCTCATGCAGACTGCGTCCGTCGAGGAGGCTGCAGTCCTTACAGCTGTACCGAATTTGTCGCTCATTCCATCGACGCTCGATTTGTTGGGCGTCGAAATGGAAATATCCAATGCACCTGATCGCGCTACGAGGTTGCGAAAAGCCTTTCGCGGCAACGCCATGGCGTCGCCATTCACCTACATCCTGATAGACTGCCCGCCATCCCTGAACCTGCTGACGATGAACTCGATGGCGGCTGCCGATTCTGTGCTCGTGCCTCTGCAATGTGAGTTTTTCGCTTTGGAAGGGTTGAGCCAGCTCCTGGAGACCGTAAACCAGGTTCGAGCCTCGCTGAATCCCGGACTCAACATTCAGGGAATCGTACTGACAATGTACGATGGACGGAATAATCTTGCGACGCAGGTTGTCGATGATGTTCGTTCCTTTATGGGCGACAAAGTCTACAGGACTGTCATACCGCGCAATGTTCGGGTTTCCGAAGCACCCTCCTATGGCATTCCAGCTATTCTTTATGACCTGAAATGCGCCGGAAGCCAGGCTTACCTGCAGTTGGCATCGGAAGTGATACAGCGAGAGCGACATCTGCGAGCGGCGTGACCGATTCGTCTACGAAACAATTATGGAAGCTTTGACAATGAATGAAGATCTTTCAAAAAAACGGTTGGGGCGGGGACTGGCAGCTCTCATCGGCGAGATGGACAGGGTGCAAGATGAGCCTATAGCGCCCGTAGCAAGTCTCGACCGCCACGTGCCGATCGAGTTCATCTCGCGCAACCCGCGCAACCCGCGCCGCCTTTTTGCCGAGGAAGATCTGAAAAATCTTACCGACTCGATACTCCAGCACGGAATTGTTCAACCGGTAGTTGTGCGCCCTTCCGGCGCGACAGCTGGTCATTATGAACTGATCGCAGGCGAACGCCGTTGGCGTGCGGCGCAGCGCGCCGGGCTGGCCACTGTTCCAGTTATCATCCGAGAGGTCGATGACCGCATCGCCCTCGAGCTCGCAATCATCGAAAACGTACAGCGCGCGGATCTTAATCCGATCGAAGAAGGCCTCGGATATCAACAACTTATCGACGAGCACGAATACACGCAGGCTGACTTGGCGCAGGTGATCGGCAAGAGCCGCAGCCATGTCGCCAACACTTTGCGGCTGTTGAAGCTGCCCGAACCGGTTCGCGACATGATTACTAACGGTTCCTTGTCAGCCGGCCATGCCAGGACTTTGATAACTGCGGAAAATCCTGGCGCTCTCGCCGAGAAGATCATCCGCAATGGTCTTTCGGTACGCCAAGCCGAAGCGCTGGCGCAGGACGGGGGAAAACCGTCACCGATTATTCGCAAAAAAGATGCGGACGACGGCAAGGACGCCGACACGAAGGCCCTTGAGAAGCTGTTAACGGACGTGATGGGTATGCGGGTGTCGGTCAACCATCTCAACAATGGCGGCGACGTGCGTATTCACTACACTACGCTCGAGCAACTCGATGAGATATGTCAGCGCCTGCAACATCGCGTTAAATGGGGAGGCCTCGCCTGAAGGCCCGACTTAACGCCCATTGCGTGAGTTGCGGCCCGCCTCTGCAGCCAATGCCATCATGGACTGCCGAATGATCGGTATAGAGAGGGCGGCGTTGCGGCGGCTCTCCAGAACAGTCCGCTGGAGCCGCTCTATGGCGCGCAAACAGGATTGTGAGTTCCAGCATTGAAGCGCCGTTTCGACCAGTTTCTTCCTTGCGAAGAAGATTGGCGGTCTTGCCGCCATAACGGCTGATCCCGCTGTTTTCCCTTCGGCTTCCATGCCGTAACGTAACGTTTGTAACGACTGAAACTGTCTTATCGCGCCGCTGAGCACGAGAAAACTGGAAGACCCGGTACCAATGACACGATCGAAGGCGTGTGTGAAATCGCTGATATTTCCCACCATCATCGCGTCGACAACCGCTTCATAGGATGTGGCGCTGACGTCTCCGATTATGTCCCGAACATCGCTGATGGTGATTCGCTCGCGACCGTGCGCATAAAGGCAGATCTTTTCGAGTTCGGCACGAGTTGCCAGCCTATCGCCGCCGAGGCTTTCCTTGAGGAGATTTCGGGCGTCCAAGGCGATTTGCAACTGATTGACTGTCAGCACGTGGTCAATCGTGCTGTCGATTCCCCGCGCATCATCGCTGTAACAGGGGAGGGCCATGGCACTTGCGCTTTGCTCAACCGTCGCGCGGAGGCCTGCGCCCTTTTTCAGATCGCCGGCCTCGACGAGAATGAAGGTATCAGTCGGCGGATCCTTGACAAGGAAGGCAACAGCTTCAGCGAGCCCTTTCTGGCCAGCAGCATTGCGAACCCAGATCAAACGTTCCCCACCGAACATCGATATCGTATTCGCTTCGTCTGACAGCCTGCCCGGCTCTGCATTCACATCATCCGCATCCAGGCGAATCACGGCGAAAGGATCGTCCTTGGAAAGGCCGGTCAGCTTGATAAAGATCTCCACTCGTTCGCTGACAAGTCCTTTGTCCGGACCATATACGAGGATGACGGGATAGGAGCGATCCAGCCTTCGCAGGAAACCATCAACCTCGTGAGCCTTCTTCTGTGCCATAGGACACGGGTTTATCCATTTTGCCGAAGATTGCAATTGAATCGAGCGCTCACCTCGCCGCACAGTTGCGAGATAGCAAAAAGGCCCAGTAAAACCGGGCCCTTTGAACTTCGGACAACTGGAGCGGGAGAAGGGATTCGAACCCTCGACCCCAACCTTGGCAAGGTTGTGCTCTACCCCTGAGCTACTCCCGCACGCGCCAGTTTGTCTTGCGAAGCGGGGCCTATATGGCCTAAGCGCGGGGCAATTGCAACAGGGAAATTTGGCGTTCTGCGCGGTAGCTCAGAAAAAGCTCTGATTGTCGCCGCGGCACGGCTTTCCTCTTGAGAGCGGGCGTTGGAGCGAATAGGAAAGGGCGAGTAGTATCGGAAATTAGCGGAAGTCCATCATGAGCAAGACGTATGATGAGTTGATGCAGCATTTCGACAGTCTCGGCATCAAGGTAACGACTATCCGTCATCCCGCCGTGTTCACCGTGGCCGAGGCGCAGCATCTGAGGGGTCAGCTTGCCGGGGGTCACACCAAGAACCTTTTCCTCAAAGACAAGAAAGACAATTATTACCTCGTGACGACAGACGAGGAAGCTTCAATCGATCTTAAAACCATTCATGCCAGGATCGGCGCTTCGAGTCGCGTTTCATTCGGCAAGCCGGAAAAACTTCAGGAGTTACTGGGTTTGACACCAGGATCTGTCAGCGTATTGGGTCTGATCAATGATACACGGCGCGAGGTCAAGGTAGTGCTCGACGAGAGCCTGCTGCGACAGGACTTGATCAATGTTCATCCGCTTACGAATGAGGCTACGACTTCGATAAGGCGCGACGACCTGATGAAGTTCTTGAGGTCGACAGGCCATGAACCAATGATCTTGAAAATCGACGGAACAAACCCAAACTGATAGCCGACGGCTGGATCACGTTCTAGAGGATGGTCTTGGCTGTAAACTCAATATAAGATCGGCAAATCGCGGGAGAATTTCATGAGCAAGATCGATAATCCGTTTGGCGCAAGCTACGGATCGCCTGCCGGAGCTCAGACCGTCTCTTTCGGAGCGTCAGCACCGGACGCTGCCGCTACCGGCGCTGGTGACCTGATCAGAGAGACGACGACGGCGGGCTTCTCCAGGGATGTAATTGCCGAATCGAAGGCGCAGCCGGTCCTTGTCGATTTCTGGGCTCCCTGGTGTGGTCCCTGCAAGCAGCTCACGCCTATACTCGAGAAGGCCGTTCGAGCGGCTTCCGGGCGCGTCAAGCTCGTCAAGATGAACATCGACGATCATCCTGCCATCGCCGGCCAACTCGGTATCCAGTCTATTCCAGCAGTCATTGCTTTTGCCGACGGTAAACCCGTGGATGGCTTCATGGGTGCGCTTCCCGAGTCCAAGGTGACTGAGTTCATCGATCGCGTGGCGTCCCCAGACGGCGGCAAAGATGCGGCTATCCAGTCGGCTCTCGATGCCGCAGCGCAATCGGTAGAGGCAGGGCGCCACGGCGAGGCTGCCCAGATCTATTCTGCAGTCCTTGGACAAGTGCCTGATCAAGTAACCGCGTTGGCGGGACTGGCAAGTTGCCTGCTTGAACTTGGCGAAGTTGAACAGGCGAGAGCCACGCTTGCCAAAGTACTACCGGCCGCCAGGGAAAACGCCAGCGTTCGTGCTGCCGAGGCCAAGATCACATTGGCCGAACAGGTGGCTAAACTCGGCGATCCAGTGGCGTTGCAAACACGGCTGCAAGCAGACCCCGCGGATCACCAGGCCCGGTACGATCTTGCTATGATCCTCAACGCCATGGGTCAGCGCGACGAAGCGGCCGACCATCTTCTCGCCATCATGAAGGCGGACCGTGCGTGGAACGACGACGGCGCCCGCAAACAATTGCTTCAGTTCTTCGATGCTTGGGGGCCGACCGATGAAGCCTCTGTCACAGCCCGCCGCAAATTGTCTTCTCTGCTGTTCGCTTGAGAGAAACCAGGCACACTAACGGCCACCCCGATTCTTCGGGCCGGAGGAAGTAATGCAAGCCGGAAATGTTCGTTATCGGACGCTGAGCGATATACCCGAGAGCGTGCCGATCTTTCCGCTGTCGGGTGCGCTGCTGCTTCCTGGCGGACAATTGCCGCTCAACATTTTCGAACTGCGCTACCTTGCCATGGTAGACGCGGCGCTCAGTGGCAAGCGCGTCATCGGCATGATCCAGCCGCGTCTCGACCAGGATGACGAGTCTGGCGCGGAGCTTTGCGAAATAGGTTGCCTTGGGCGGATAACCTCCTTTGCCGAAACCGGCGATGGCCGTTTGCTAATCACGCTTCAGGGCATTTGCCGCTTTCGGGTGGTCAAGGAACTTGCGACGCGCACTCCCTTCCGCCAGTGCAAAATTGCGCCTCTGCGCGCAGACCTCGACGAAGCGGACGATTCAGACGTTGACCGCGTCGCGCTGTTGCGTGTGTTCCGGGCCTATCTCGACGCGAATGACCTCGAGGCAGACTGGGATGGCATTTCCCGGGCCGGCAACGAGACATTGGTGAACGCATTGGCCATGATGTCGCCCTTTGGCGCTGCCGAAAAACAGGCCTTGCTCGAGGCTGCGGATTTGAAGACGAGGGCTGAAACGCTGATCGCCATCACCGAAATCGCTCTGGCCAAGGATCAGGACGATTATGAAGGCAGTCTGCAGTGACGGCTTTGGAGGGACTGCATAATGACCGACGATAAACCCGATACAGCGATTGATCGCAAACTGCTTGAGCTCCTTGTTTGCCCGCTGACCAAGGGCACGCTCTCATATGATCCGCAGCGGCAAGAGCTCATTTCAAAATCCGCGCGGCTCGCCTATCCTGTGCGGGACGGCATCCCTATCATGCTTCCTTCCGAGGCACGCGCAATCGAGGACTGAGCCTCGAACCTGACGCGCTCTTCTGCACAAATGGTTGGTTTATGCGACATGACCGCTCGGAGGTTTCGGGTGACGATCCACTCGCATCAACTCTTCAAAGGACCTATATGAAGCCAGAATTCTCTTGAGGAGTTGATGATGGCCAGAAGTAATCAAACCGCTGACTGGGCCAATCGGCTGTCACCATCGCTCGGCGAGATCGAATCACTGGCAATCGAGGCTTACGCCCATCTGCCTGAGACGTTTCGCGCCTTGTGCGGCGATATCACGATTCAGGTCTCGGAGTTTCCGGAAGACCAGATCATCGAAGATATGGGGCTCGAGTCGCCTTTCGACTTGCTTGGTCTTTTCGAGGGAATAGGGATTGGCGAGCGTTTTTCTCTGCAAACCGGCGAGCGACCCAATCGAATCACGATATATCGCCGCGCCGTCCTTGATTATTGGGCTGAATACGAGGAAGCGCTAGGAGACGTCGTCTCGCACGTCCTCATACACGAAATCGGCCATCATTTTGGCCTCTCTGACGAGGACATGGAGCGTATAGAAGCGAGCGCGGAATAGGCTAGAAGCTGCTTAATCTGATACCCGGCTCATAGTCCACACCTTCGACATCCTTGACGACAGCCTGACCGCATTGCATGGCGCCGGTAGCGGAGTTGAAAGCGTAAGTGGGTGAACCATAGATATGCCAGCCCTTGTTTATGGCCGCTGTTACCTTATGACAGAAGCTTGCGTCATCAGGACCCGTTAAAAACCGGTACAACTTCATCTGTAGTTACTTTCCGAGCTATGCCAAAACCGGCAAATCCTATTTCACTTTTCGCCGATCAGGTCAAACTTTGCCAAAAGCATTTTCGCACTTTCCAGATGCAGGCGTTCCACCATTCTGCCGTCCAGTGAAATTGCCCCCCTGTTGACGTTTTCGGGGGCGGCGAAGGCCTCGACAATGGAACGGGCAGTGACAACACTTGCTGCGTCAGGGAAGAACGCGGAGTTTGCAGTTTCAATCTGCGTGGGGTGTATCAAGGACTTGCCGTCAAAGCCCATTCGCGCCGCCTCTCCGCATTCAGCAACAAAGCCGTCCATGTCGGCGAAGTCGTTGTATACCCCGTCGATGACGTCGAGCCTCCCTGCTCTGGCGCACAGGAGGACTTGCATAAGCCACGGCGCCAGATATGCCCGGCTTTTTGTACCGGTCTCCCTGGCAATGTCATTGGTTCCCAGGACAAAACAATCGAGCCGGGCTGTCGACCGCAAGCCAAGCTCGGCGATCTCGCCTGCATTGAGGATGCCGCGCGGGGTTTCGATCATAGCCCAGAGGCGAACTCCTTCGGAAGCGTCCGTTTCATCGAGAATCTCGGCAACTCCGGTTATCTCCTGAGGTGTCTCGACCTTCGGTAACAGAATGGCGTTTGGGTTGCAGGCTCGAGCCGCCAGGAAGTCCTCTGCGCCCCATTCACCGTTAAGGTTATTGATCCGAATAATGCGTTCTGCCTTGCCCCGCGGAAAAGCGCGAAAATACTCGCGCAGCGTCTCACGCGCATCTTCCTTCACTTCGGGCGCAACGGCATCTTCAAGGTCGAAAATGACGACATCGGCATTCAGCGATGCGATTTTCGCGAGAGCCCTCTTGCTGGATGCGGGAACATACAGCACGGACCGGCGGACACGAACATTCTTCTCCATTCCAACTATTTGCCCCGATCGCGCAAACAAGACAAGAGCAATCCGGAAGAGCTCCGGACCGGGCGCTCAAAGTGCCACAGGGGAAAGGCTTTGATTAAAGCCAAAGCTGGTGTAAAGCGTGACGCAAAGTCATTTCCCTATATCTACAGGCAGATATCATGGACAAGTTCACCAAGCTCACCGGCGTCGCCGCTCCGCTGCCGATCATCAATGTCGACACGGACATGATCATCCCGAAGGACTATCTGAAGACGATCAAGCGCACCGGCCTTGGCACGGGCCTATTTGCCGAAATGCGCTACAATGAGGATGGAACTGAGAACCCGGATTTCGTGCTCAACAAACCGGCCTATCGTAAGGCGCAGATCCTTGTTGCCGGTGATAATTTCGGCTGCGGCTCAAGCCGTGAGCACGCGCCATGGGCTCTTCTTGATTTCGGCATTCGCTGTGTGATTTCGACCAGTTTCGCGGATATTTTCTACAATAACTGCTTCAAGAACGGCATCCTGCCCATCCGTGTCAGCCAGGACGATCTAGACAAGCTGATGGATGATGCACAGCGCGGCGCCAACGCGACCATATCCATCGACCTGGAGGAAATGACCATCAAGGGGCCGGATGGCGGAACGATCACGTTCGAGCTAGACGAATTCCGTCGTTATTGCATGCTCAACGGTCTCGACGATATCGGGCTGACGATGGAAAAGGCGACCAAGATCGACGCTTTCGAAGCATCGAATGCTGAAAAGCGGCCCTGGGCCTGAACCAATTATCTGAACTTGAAAGCCCGGTCTTCCGGGCTTTTTGCTGCGTCATTCTGCAAAGCGAGGTTTCCAAATGGCATCTAAAAAGCTTCTTCTTCTTCCGGGCGATGGCATCGGGCCTGAGGCAATGGCGGAAGTCCGTAAGATCATTGGCTACATGAATTCGGAATTGAAGAGCGAGTTCGTGCTGGATGAGGGCCTGGTAGGCGGGTCCGCCTACGACGCGCATGGCGCGGCAATCTCCGAAGCTGATATGGCCAAGGCATTGGCTGCCGACGCTGTGCTTTTTGGCGCCGTTGGCGGACCGAAGTGGGATAGTGTTCCCTACGACGTGCGTCCGGAAGCGGGGCTTTTGCGCCTGCGCAAGGATATGGAGCTTTTCGCCAACCTGCGTCCGGCGATCTGCTATCCGGCACTTGCAGATTCCTCATCCTTGAAGAAAGAAATCGTCGAAGGCCTCGATATCCTTATTGTCCGTGAGTTGACCGGCGGGGTCTATTTTGGTGAGCCAAAGGAAATCCGCGATCTCGGCAACGGCCAGAAGCGCGGTATCGACACGCAGGTCTACGACACCTACGAGATCGAACGAATTTCCGGCGTAGCCTTTGAGCTGGCGCGCACGCGCGGCAATAAAGTGACGTCGATGGAAAAGCGCAACGTCATGAAGTCGGGCGTTCTATGGAATGAAGTCGTAACTGCCACCCACAAGACGAAGTATTCCGACGTAAAACTCGAACATATGCTGGCCGATGCGGGAGGCATGCAACTCGTGCGCTGGCCGAAACAATTCGACGTCATCGTCACGGACAATCTGTTCGGTGACATGCTTTCGGATATTGCGGCAATGCTTACGGGTTCGCTTGGCATGCTGCCCTCCGCTTCGCTTGGTGCGCCTGATGCCAAGACCGGCAAGCGCAAGGCGCTGTACGAGCCGGTTCATGGCTCGGCACCTGATATAGCCGGGACAGGCACTGCCAATCCAATAGCCATGATTGCATCGTTCGCGATGTGCCTGCGCTATTCCTTCAACATGATCGCTGAAGCCGACAGGCTGGAATCTGCGGTGGCGGGTGTATTGGATGACGGCCTTCGCACGGCCGACATCATGGCCGAAGGCAAGACCAGGATCGGTACTGCCGAGATGGGCGATGCGATTCTCGCAAAGTTCAGAGCGCTAGCGGCATAGGATCACGAAACCCTACAAGCGAAGGCCCGGCACGATCTCTCGTGCCGGGCCTTTTCATCGATGATGCATCACTTGACTTCGTGGAGGTCGGTCCCCTTCGTCTCGCGGACGAAGATAAGACCAATGATCAGGGTCATGGCTGCAATGACGATCGGATACCACAGGCCATAGTAAATATCGCCCTTGAACGCGCTCATAGCAAAAACAGTTGCTGGTAACAGACCTCCGAACCAGCCATTGCCGATGTGATATGGCAAGGACATGCCTGTGTAGCGAATGCGGGTCGGGAACATCTCGACCAGAATAGCGGCGATCGGGCCGTAGACCATCGTGACGTACAGTACCAATACGAACAGGATCGCGATGACCATCGTCCAGTTGACGGCGGCCGGGTCGGCAACCATCTTGAACGCGCCTGCGCCCGGTACCGTATATACAGGCACCTCCGTTGCGCCTGCCGCTTCTTCTGCAGTCAGAAGCTTGTCCTTGATGGCCTGATCCACCGGGACAACCGTCTTTTCTCCGGCCCTGATAGCAGCCGCGTCGAGTGCCAGCTTTGGATTGGCCGCGACCAGAGCGTCGAGCTTGGAGTCTGCGACCTTCACCGGATCGCGGACGAGAGGATATCCGCTGTCCTGAAGTGCGATGTTGACCGCTTTACCAAACGCAGCTTCCTTTGCCTTTGCGTCGGCTCCGGCGGCGATGGCATCGTAAGACTCTACCGTTTCCGGGCCGATCTTGACCGTAGCGACAGTTCCAGGCGCTGCGGTGGCGACAACGTCATAAGGCACCGAATTGCGAGTCAGGTATGACGTGGCAATGTCGCACGAGGTCGTGAACTTTGCCGTACCAGTCGGGTTGAACTGGAACTTGCAATCGCCAGGTGCGGCGGTGACGGTGGCTCGAACATTCTCCTGTGCCGTGGCGAGTGCCGGGTTAGCCGCCCAGGTCAGCGCCTTGAACAGCGGGAAGTAGGTCAGAATGGCGAGCAGAAGTCCTGCCATGATGATGGGCTTGCGACCGATCTTGTCAGATAACCATCCAAAGACAACGAAGAACCCGGTGCCGAGCAGGAGCGCAATGGCGATCATGATGTTCACCGATTGGGCGTCTACCTTGAGCACGTTCTGCAGGAAGAACAGCGCATAGAACTGCCCGCTATACCACACGACGGCTTGACCGGCGGTCAGGCCGAAGAGTGCAATAAGCGCGATCTTGGCGTTTTTCCATTGACCGAAAGCCTCAGACAATGGAGCCTTCGAGCCTTTGCCTTCCTCCTTCATCCTCTGGAACGCTGGCGATTCGCTCAAGGACAAGCGGATCCAGACGGAGATTCCGAGGAGGATGAACGACAGGATGAATGGAATACGCCAACCCCACGCAGCGAATGCTTCCTTGCCGAGCCAGTTCTGGATGACGAGGATGACGATGAGCGAAAGGAAGAGACCCAGCGTCGCCGTGGTTTGGATCCATGACGTGTAGTAACCACGCCTGTTGTTGGGTGCGTGTTCAGCGACGTATGTTGCTGCACCGCCATATTCGCCGCCCAATGCAAGGCCTTGCAGCATGCGCAGTGCTATCAGAATGACAGGCGCTGCAATACCCCAGGAGGCCGAACCGGGAAGAATACCAACCAGAAAGGTCGAAAGACCCATGATCAGAATGGTGATGAGAAACGTGTATTTTCGGCCGACCAGATCACCGATACGTCCAAAGACGAGGGCGCCGAAGGGCCGGACCAGGAAACCTGCCGCAAAGGCCAATAGCGCGAAGATGTTGCGCGTAGCTTCGGGATATTCGCTGAAGAAGGCGGTCCCGATGAAAGCAGCCAGGGATCCATATAGATAGAAGTCATACCATTCGAAAACGGTCCCGAGCGAAGAAGCGAAGATAACCTTCTTTTCTTCCCTCGACATTCCCCGACTTGGACTGTCGGCCACAGAAGTGGTTGCCATTTAAAATTCCTCCCAGAAAACAGCAGTTAAGCCAAGAACACGACAGCAAACCCCCGGTCATGCCCTCCGCAGTCGACACTACGCCTCGTCATTTCCACAGCCCATAGGCTATGGTTAACCAGGCGCCGGTGAATTCCTTCGATTTACCTCCTCCGGAATCCACCACGCGATTCACCCGGCGAAGTGTTCACCATATATTGATCAAAGCAAAGCCCGCATCTTACGTCAATTGTCTAAAAGTGTGCGTAACACGACATATTCTTGTCAATTGAAGTCCCGATTGACTCTTTTCCGAAAGCGCGTACAAGCACTCGCGGATAAGGAGATGCCCCATGGGGTGCAATTCAGTAGCGCAGTTTTCTATGCGAAATTCCGGCAGCAAGGCCGGTCGCATCGGCGCGCGTGCTCTTTTCCTTGTTGTTTCGGCCAAACAGACTGCGAAAACGACCACCAAAACGGTCTGATTTCCCTTGGCCTGCTCGCCCCCTCCCGGGTCCGGCCCGGGGAGAAGACCCGCAGTGGCCAGCGGGTTTCCGTAAGCAGAGAGGGACAGGAGAAAATTACAGATGAGTTTCAAAATTGCAGTTGTTGGCGCCACGGGAAATGTGGGCCGCGAAATGCTTACAATACTTGAAGAACGCGGCTTTCCAGTCAGTGAAGTTGTTGCGCTCGCCTCGCGCCGTTCACAGGGGACGGAGGTTTCCTATGGCGACAAGACGCTGAAGGTCAAGGCACTTGACACGTACGACTTCTCCGATACCGATATCTGCCTGATGTCAGCCGGCGGCAATGTGTCGAAGGAATGGTCGCCGAAGATCGGAGCGCAGGGTTGCGTCGTCATCGATAATTCATCCGCGTGGCGTTACGATTCAAATGTGCCGCTGATAGTTCCCGAAGTAAATCCCGATGCGATAGCCGGTTTTACCAAAAAGAACATCATTGCCAACCCCAATTGCTCGACAGCGCAGCTCGTCGTCGCCCTCAAGCCATTGCACGAGAAGGCGAAGATCAAGCGCCTTGTCATTGCGACTTATCAGTCCGTGTCAGGCGCAGGGAAGGATGGCATGGACGAACTCTTTCAGCAATCGCGCGCGGTGTTTGTTGCCGATCCGGTAGAAGCCAAGAAGTTCACAAAGCGTATCGCGTTCAACGTCATCCCTCATATCGATGTCTTCATGGAAGATGGCTCGACCAAGGAAGAGTGGAAGATGGTCGCCGAGACCAAGAAGATGCTCGATCCCAAGATCAAGCTGACGGCAACATGCGTGCGCGTGCCGGTGTTCATAGGGCATTCGGAAGCTGTGAATATCGAGTTTGAGACGCCGATGAGCGCAGAGGAAGCCCGCGAAATCCTGAGCGATGCCCCCGGCTGCCTGGTCATCGATCGCCATGAGGATGGCGGATATATCACGCCCTACGAGGCTGCTGGCGAGGATGCGACCTATATCTCGCGTATTCGCGAAGATATCACGGTAGAAAATGGCCTGTCGATCTGGATCGTATCAGACAATCTGCGCAAGGGTGCCGCGCTCAACGCCATCCAGATTGCTGAACTCCTGGTTGCCCGGGGTCTGATCCAGCCGAAGAAGATCGCTGCCTGATCATTCACTTCAGAACAAGGTCAAGGGCGCGGGAAACCGCGCCCTTTTCATTGCGCTTCGTCAATACTCGCAATGAGGTTGTCGCGCATGGCCATAAGTTCCGCGCGAAGGCCCTTTGCTTCTTCGAGTGTGCAACCAAATGCCTGCCCCATGGCGGCGGGCACGGCTTCGGCTCGTTCACGCATGGCACGGCCTTCCTCCGTGAGCGCGATCAGAACCTGGCGCTCGTCGACCGTGTCGCGGCGCCGAGTGATCAAACCCGCAGTCTCAAGGCGTTTTAACAACGGCGTCAGCGTTCCGGAGTCGAGGCTGAGTTTGTCGCCGATCGCTTTCACAGTCCGGTTTTCACGTTCCCAGAGCACCACCATGACGAGATATTGCGGGTACGTAAGACCGAGCGCCGCCAGTCGCGGCTGATAGGCGCGCGTCACGGCATTGGCGGTGGAATAGATTGCGAAACACAGGAAATTCTCCAGATCGAGTAGAGAATCCTTCGAGTCTTTCATATCAGTGATCATTTTTCATCCTTTCAAGCGACACAAAATAGCAGAACAAAAGGATTGTGCATCATTTAATTTTCCATCATTGACACGGAATGGCGATCGTGCAATTAAATTGCAAGCAATCTAACTTCAGGACAGATCACAAGGATTAACGAAATGAACATTCTTTACGCGACGAAAGCCACGGCAACCGGAGGACGCGATGGCCGAGCCGCAAGTGAGGACGGCCGCTTCACAGTTGCTCTTTCAACACCGAAAGAACTCGGCGGCAATGGCGGTGAGGGCACCAATCCCGAGCAGCTCTTCGGCGCCGGCTACTCGGCCTGTTTCCTGGGCGCGGTGAAGTACGTTGCCTCGCAAAAGAAGGTCAGGTTGTCCGAAGAAACTGCGGTCACCGCCACCGTTGGTATAGGTCCGCGCGACGACGGCAAGGGATTCGGACTGGACGTCGCGCTCGCCGTTACATTGCCCGGCGTCGAGGCTGCACAGGCTCGCGAGATCGTCGATGCCGCGCATGTCGTCTGTCCCTATTCGGAAGCAACGCGCAACAATCTGAATGTACGTATATCGATCAATTGACACCTCAGGTTGTTAAGCTAGGGTCAGGGACCCGTATATGATGAGTAACTCCAATCCGATACCACGCCGTTTTATTCCTGACCGCGAGCGCAGGCCTTATCGCCGCCGCCAGCTTTCCGGAGCGCGAAGCGGCGGCAGCGGACACACCCAGGCAATCTCAATTCACCTCACAAGCGAAAGGACACAGCGCGATGACTACGATCACAACGAGGGACGGGACGGAAATCTACTACAAGGACTGGGGCAAGGGTCAGCCCATTGTGTTCAGCCATGGCTGGCCGCTCACCTCCGACGCCTGGGAAGACCAGATGTTCTATCTCGCGTCCAATGGCTATCGCGTTATTGCGCATGACCGCCGTGGCCATGGCCGGTCGAGCCAGCCGTGGCAGGGCAATGACATGGATCAATATGCGGATGATCTGGCGGAGCTCTTCGAAAAGCTCGACCTGAATGACGCGATCATGATCGGCCATTCAACCGGCGGTGGTGAAGTCGCCCGTTACATTGGCCGGCATGGCACAAAACGCGTTGCCAAGGCTGTCCTGGTTGGGGCCGTGCCACCCTTGATGCTGAAGACGGATGCCAATCCGGAAGGTCTGCCAATCGATGTCTTCAACGGGATACGAGATGGAGTCATTGCGGACCGCTCGCAGTTCTTCAAGGATTTGTCGCTGCCGTTTTACAGCTATAACCGCACCGGAGCCAAAATCTCCGGAGGAGTACGGGAGGCGTTCTGGCTGCAGGGCATGATGGCTGGCATGCCGGCATCCTACTTCTGCATCAAGGCTTTTTCGGAAACCGACTTTACGGAAGACCTGAAGAAGTTCGACGTGCCGACCTTGTTCATCCATGGAGATGATGACCAGATCGTTCCGATCGATGACGCGGCGCGCAAAGCTGTGAAGCTCGTAAAGAATGCAACGCTAAAGGTCTATCCCGGTGCGCCGCACGGTCTGGCAACAACGCACAAGGACCAACTCAATCGCGAACTTCTGGAGTTCGCCAAGGCCTGACCTGGACCCGTCAAGTCACAGCCCACGCTTTTCGATCATGGCATCGGGCGTGGGCATCCTGCCGCGGAAGGCCTTGTAAAGGTCTTCCGGATCGCGGCTTCCACCGGCCGAATAGATGTACTTCTTGAGTTTCGCCGCGACATCGCCATTGAAGACGTCGCCGGTCTCCTCAAACGCCTTGAACGCATCCGCATCCAGCACTTCCGACCACATGTACGAATAATAGCCGGCCGAATATCCATCTCCCGAAAACACGTGCGTGAAGTGGGGCGTTCGGTGGCGCATGATGATGGCGTCGGGCATCTCCAATTGCTTCAGCGTGTCGGCTTCGAACTTGATTGGATCGGCTGGTGGTGTGCCATCGGCATGGAAGGCCATATCAACCAGCGCGGACGAGGTGAATTCTACGGTGTTGAAGCCCGCGTTGAACGTATTGGCCGCAAGCACCTTTTCCAGCAAGGCTTTCGGCATGACTTCGCCGGTCTTGTAGTGAATGGCGTATTTTTCGAGGATAGCGGGCACTGTCAGCCAGTGCTCGTAGAGTTGAGATGGCAGCTCGACGAAATCCCGGGAGACCGACGTACCGGAAACCGCAGGCCAGGTTACGTCCGACAGAAGGCCGTGCAAGGCATGTCCGAATTCGTGGAAGAGCGTGCGTGCGCCATCAAGCGAAAGCAATGCCACCTCGCCTTTGGGTGGTTTGGCGAAATTCATGACATTATAGATGATCGGCGTGTGTTTGCCGTCGAGCTTGTGTTGCGACTGCAGTGCACTCATCCATGCACCGGAACGTTTTGACTGGCGATTGAAGTAATCGCCAAGAAAAATACCGCGTTTGCTGCCATCCGCATTGAAGACTTCCCAGACCCGGACATCGGGGTGCCAGGTCGGGATCCCCTTCCTTTCTTCGAACGTGATGCCGAACAGCCGGGTCGCTACATCGAAGCAGGCTTCGATGATCTTCTCGAGTTGCAGATATGGCTTCAGCTCCGCTTCGTCGAAAGCGAAGCGTTCGTTGCGAACCTTCTCGGCATAGTAGCGCCAGTCCCATGGTTCCACGTCATGGTTGCGGCCTTCAGCGGTAATAAGCCTCTGCAAATCGCTCTCTTCTTCGGCCGCGCGCGCCTTTGCCTTGTCCCACACGGGCTCCAGCAGTTCCATCACTGCTTTTGGCGTCTTGGCCATTGTATCATCCAGCTTGTAGGCGGCGAAGCTGTGATAGCCAAGCAGCCTGGCTTTCTCGGCGCGCAGATCAACCATTTCCGCGACAATGCCGGTGTTGTCAGTCTCGCCGCCGTTTTGGCCTCTCGCCGCCCAGGCTCGAAACGTCTTTTCACGCAAAGCGCGGTTGTCCGAGAAGGTCAGGAACGGTTCGATAATGGAGCGGGACAACGTCACCGCCCAGGCATCCGGACGGCTCCGCTCTTCTGCAGCACCGCGCATGGCGTCGCGAACAAAGTCCGGCAGACCGGCAAGTTCTGCTTCGTCATTAAGGAAAAGCGCCCAGTCGGCTTCATCCTTCTGCACATTCTGCCCGAACTGCGCTCCAAGGCTGGCGAGCTTTTCGTTGATGTCGGCGAGCCGGGCCTTTCCCTGCTCGTCAAGCCGCGCGCCGCTGCGTACAAACCCCTTCCATGTCTTATCCAACACGCGGTCGGATTCTGGATCAAGGCCGAGCAGATCTCGCTGCTCGTAAAGTGAGTCGATACGCGCGAAGAGCAACGGGTTCATCATGATAGACGACGAGTGGCGGGACATCCTTGGTGCGATGACCCGTTCCAAAGCCTGAATAGTCTCATTGGTGTGCGCACCGGCGCGCAGCCAGAAAATCGCAGACACTCGGTCTAGGTCCTTGCCGGAAAGCTGCAGGGCCTTCAAGGTGTTGTCTATCGTTGGAACTTCATGCTGGTTGATGATTGCATCGATATCGACAAGATCGCTCGCCAAGGCAGCTTCAAAGGCAGCGGCGAAATCGCCATCCGCAAATGCGCCAAAATCCGGAAGCCCCAGCGGCCCGTTCCATTCGGTCAGCGCTGTATTGTAAGCCGGTTTGGTTGAGGACATAGGCACTCCGTCATGGCTGGTATTCGTCTGGCTCTAACATCTAGGACGGAGAGGCGACTGCCACAAGCGGGATCGACGATAAAGTACGTCGCGTTGCCTCAAGACATAAAGCGGTCAGAGGCCCGCTTTATGTCTTGAAGAGGAATGTCAGCTATTGCGCTTGCGAGCCGCCAATGTGCGCAGGCGCAACGCATTGAGACGGATAAATCCGGCGGCGTCCTTCTGGTCATATGCACCGCGATCATCCTCGAAGGTCACAAGAGCGTCCGAATAGAGCGACTTTTTGGATTTCCGGCCGGAAACCATCACGTTGCCCTTGTAGAGTTTCAAACGAACCGCGCCTTCGACATCGTCCTGGCTCTTGTCGATCATTGCCTGAAGCATTTCACGCTCCGGCGAGAACCAAAATCCATTATAGATAAGTTCCGCATAGCGCGGCATGAACTCATCTTTAAGGTGGGCGGCGCCGCGGTCCAGCGTAATCGATTCCATAGCGCGATGAGCGGCCAGAAGGATGGTACCGCCCGGCGTTTCATAGACGCCGCGCGATTTCATCCCGACGAACCGGTTTTCAACCAGATCAAGGCGGCCAATTCCATTGTCCCGGCCGAGATCATTGAGTGCTTTCAACAAACCAGCGGGCGTGAGCGGCTTGCCATCGATGGCGACGGCATCGCCCTTTTCGAAGGCGATCTCGATTTCTGTTACCCTGTCAGGAGCTTCCATCGGCGAAATCGTGCGCTGGTGTACGTATTCTGGCGCTTCAATCCATGGATCTTCGAGAACCTTGCCCTCCGACGATGAATGCAACAGATTTGCGTCCACGGAGAATGGCGCCTCGCCGAGCTTGTCCTTTGCGATCGGAATCTGGTGTTCGCGTGCGAATTCCAGAAGGTCGGTGCGTGACTTGAAAGTCCAGTCGCGCCAGGGAGCAATTACCTTGATATCAGGGTTGAGTGCATAGGCCGAAAGCTCAAAACGAACCTGGTCGTTGCCCTTGCCGGTTGCACCATGGGCGATGGCATCTGCGCCCGTGCGCGCAGCGATTTCCACGAGGTGCTTGGAAATCAACGGCCGGGCAATCGAAGTGCCGAGAAGGTAGACGCCTTCATACACGGCATTTGCGCGGAACATCGGGAAGACGAAATCACGAACGAATTCTTCGCGTACGTCCTCGACGTAAATCTCCTTGATGCCGAGCAACTCGGCCTTCTTGCGCGCCGGTTCGAGTTCTTCACCCTGGCCGAGATCGGCGGTGAAGGTAACGACCTCCGCGCCCAGCTCCGTCTGCAACCATTTGAGTATGATGGATGTGTCCAGGCCGCCCGAATAGGCGAGCACGACTTTTTTGACGTCTTTCCACTTGTTCATTATACTTCCCTAAAGCTCGAGCCCGGATCGATCGCGGCATGTTGCGGGTCTTTTATCAGGTGGCGCGATGTTGGCAAGGTCGAGGGATCTGCCATGTTTGCTGCGCCGGTGCAGAACCCGAGCCAACAAACGCATGGTAAAATAAATCTGTCCAGGCTAGGTTCCGCAAGTTGTCTGGTGGAGCCCGCGATGAATTTCATTCCTGAATGGCCTGTAATCCTGCAGTTCGCAATTGCTACATTCGTCCTGTCGATTACCCCGGGACCTGATATGACGCTTTTCGTCGGGCGCGCTCTGTCCGAAGGCAAGGCTGCGGGTTTCGCCTGTCTCGCCGGGGCGAGCACCGGCGTAGTCGTGCACACGACCATGGTCGCCATTGGCCTCTCAGCCTTGATCGTCGCGTCACCCAGTGCATTCCTTGTGCTGAAGATCGTGGGCGCGGGTTATCTTGTATGGCTAGCCTACCAGGCTATCCGTCATGGTTCCGCATTCTCGCCGGAAAAGCAGGTTGGTCAGTCCCACACGCTGTTTCAGAACTGGCTGACGGGCCTTGGGATCAATTTGCTCAATCCGAAGATCATCCTGTTCTTCATGACGTTCCTGCCGCAGTTCGTCTCGGCATCCGACCCGCATGCACCAGGAAAGCTTTTCTTTCTCGGCGTGCTGTTTATCCCGCTCGCCCTCCCCGTCGTAGCGCCCATGATAATCGCGGCAGACAGGTTCTCACGATTGCTCAGGAAAAACCCGACAGTGACGAGGATTACCGATTGGCTGTTTGCGGGCGTATTTTCGGCTTTCGCAGCAAAGATACTGATGGCGCAGGCCAAGTAGCGCTGGTTAGAGGTCCTTGGGAAGTTGCACGCTAAAGCCCGCGGTGCGCCCGGAAATGACCCAATAGACGAAGCCACCTACAACACCGGTGGCGAGAATTGCGGCAAATGTGCTCATGTCTTCCGTCTGCGGCCGCCATTTCCAGACAATGATGATAACGGCAATGCCAGCACCACCGAGCGCATAGAACAGCCAGTCGCGCCAAGCGGTCAGCTCGGCAAAGAAGATCAGGATCGCTGCCGGAAAAAAGATGCTGTAGCCAATGACCACTGCAAATGCGGGAACGGTCAGATAAAGAAACGGCCCTTCAGACCCGATCAATTCGGAACTGCCAAGCAGCAGCAGATTGAGAAACAACGAAGCAGCAAAGATCGCGCAGACAAAGCCCAGTGTTATCAGGGTAAAACGCAGCAGGTAATACAGGACCTGGCTCAATCTTCGCCGTGCCCGGCGATCATGGCCGCTTCAAATGCCAGGCGGTCCGTCTTCTTCATACGCTCCGATTCCGATTTCAGCTGACCGCAAGCTGCAAGGATGTCGCGCCCGCGCGGCGTCCTTATTGGCGAGGCATAGCCGGCATTGTTGACGTAATCGGCGAATTTCTCAATTTGCTCCCAATCGGAACACTGGTAGTTCACACCGGGCCAGGGATTGAAGGGGATCAGATTGATCTTCGCAGGGATGCCTCGGAGCAGCTTTACGAGCTGCTTGGCATCGTCCAGCGAGTCATTGACACCTTTGAGCATTACATACTCAAAGGTAATGCGCTTCGAATTGGACAGGCTCGGATATGCCCGGCAAGCGTCGAGCAACTCCTTCAGGGGATATTTCTTGTTTATGGGCACGAGCATGTCGCGCAGATCATCGTTCACTGCATGGAGAGATATTGCCAGCATGACGCCGATCTCTTCGCCAGCACGGTAGATCTCCGGCACGACACCAGAAGTCGACAATGTGATCCGGCGCTTGGACAACGACAATCCGTCGCCGTCGGAGGCGATCAGCAGGGCTTTTTTGACGTTCTCGAAATTATAGAGCGGTTCGCCCATTCCCATCATGACGATGTTGGAAACCTTGCGGCCCTCAGCCGGCACAATAGCGCCATCCGGCGTATTTCGATCTGGAAAATCGCCGAGGCGGTCCCGGGCGATAAGCAACTGGGCCAGGATCTCTTCTGCAGTCAGATTGCGAACGAGCTTTTGGGTGCCGGTATGGCAGAACGAGCAGGTAAGCGTACAGCCGACCTGGCTCGAAATACACAACGTGCCACGGCCTTCTTCCGGAATATAGACGGTCTCGATCTCCACAGGGCGTCCTGCGCCGCGCGGCGGAAACCGAAAAAGCCATTTTCGGGTCCCGTCATTGGATATTTGTTCTTCCACAATCTCTGGACGCGCAATATTGAAGTGCTGGCCGAGCAGATCGCGCATATCGCGCGAAATGTTGAGCATATCGGCGAAATCGGATACGCCACGCACATAGAGCCAGTGCCAGAGCTGTGCGACGCGCATCTTTACCTGACGCTCCGGAACGCCGATGGTAATGAGCGCCTCTCCCATTTCCGCACGCGACAACCCGATCAGCGACGGCTTCTCAGCCATCGCCGCGCGAAAGTCGCCCTGGGATTTTTCCCGGGCAACAGGATGGGTCGTCTCAAGAGATACGGACATGGATTTTTCTAACGTTCTTATCGGAAGCGGGGCTCATACCACGTTCCGGGCTGCGCGTCACCTCATCATGCAAAAAGGGCCGAAACGCAGTCGGCCCTGCGATACGACTTCCTCGGATTTGTTACTTGCAGGTCGCGATCGCTTTCAGAGCAGCGGAGACGCCTTTCAGGGAATAGGCGTAACTCGTCTTGGTTCCGCGCTTCGAAACTGCGTTGATCGACATCTGCTGTCCAGCGCGCAAGGCGGCCACGAGCTGGGGCTCTTCAGCGGCGTTCTCCATCCAGCCATGGCTGCCACTGGTGAACATGGAGAAGGAACGTTCGTCGATCTTCACAACCACTTTGGAATTTGCCTGCAAATCATAGCCGGCCTTGAATTGCGGCTCGAAACTCACGTTTTGACCAGGCTTCTGGCTCACCATGAAGAAGTTGTCGCCGTGATCGATTTTGGCAGGTTGCTTGTCGATCGGCACAGAAAGCACATAGCAGACTTTGCCGTTGCCCTGCTGGTAGCTGTAAGCACCCCACGCATTGAACTGGCTGATCTGACTCGGGGTCTGGGCAAGAGCTGTTCCTGTCAGCCCAAACATGAGCACAGAGATCGCTACGATTGATTTTCCAAACATTTTACCTACCAGTTTTTCTCGCGCACTTCATAACTCGTGAACCGGCAATGGCCCGGATGTTTATCCGGATGCCGCATTGTCAGCTCGCTTCTCTTAATTTGACTTAATCAGGGTTACCAAAGGGTGAAGACAGAGCAAATTTTCAGAGCCAGGAATACCGCGACCTCGTTAAAGTCCCACGAGTGGACTCCAGCCAAACAAAAGCGGCGAGACTTTGACGTTTGAGCACTTCACACCCTTGTGATGGACGTTGAATCAACCCGCCGGCGAGGGGTCGCGATCAAGGTTCTGGATCGCCTTCTGTGCGGCTGCCCGATGCGCCGGTGTGATGTGAGTGCGAATGGCGGTCAGTGCGGCCATCAGAACCGCGACGTCATCGGAGAAACCGAGCCCTAACAGGATGTCGGGTATGAAGTCGAGCGGCAATACGAAATAGGCCAGCGACCCGAGGAGAATGCCGCGCACCCTGGTCGGTGTCGCAGGGTCCAGCGCACAGAAATAACCCGCTGTCACCTCATCGAGAAATGGAATGGATTTGGCGGCTTTGCGTGCCGTTTTCCAGAAGCGCGCGCGAACACGCTCCTCGCGGGACCGTTGCTGATCCTCGCTACCTGGCTCCAGAATCTCGCCGATCTTTGCGTCGTTCATCCCTGTTCCTTTAAAACTGTTCGGGGACAACATGGGAAGAACTCCAACGCACTGCAAGAGTTTCCCTGAAATTGTTGCGGAAGTCCGCGTTTTGCCGTTCGAGATGGAGCGGTTAAGGGAATCTTGTTTTTCAGCCCGTGCCGACGCCCGAACAGGTTCAGAGCTGTCCTGATACGCTCATGTACGAGCGTCGATTTTCGAAGTGCTTACCGAATGATTCTGGCAGCCTCCACAGGTGTTTGTACACGGCTATGGTAGGAGGCGCGTGCCGCCTCGAGCGGCCAGGCTTCCTCGACTATATAGGGTCCCCCGCCGACGGAATCGCGCGAGGACATCAACACGAAACGTCCTATCGTGAATGGTGCTGTCGAGAAATTTCCGCGGGAAGACAAATAGTGGGCAACTTCCTCGTTTCGGACATTCCGCAGCCGCGCGAGCGTCACATGCGGGGTGAACTTGCGTTGATCAGGCGGCAACATGAGCCGCTGGCATATGCGCTCGATTTCAGCATGCAGCGCTTGAATATCCGGAGACGGAGAAACACTGGCAATGAGGCTATGCGGTTTTTTGGAGCCGAAGGCGTTCACGCCAGAGAGTTGTAGCGTAAATTCCGGCCGCCTGATGCGGTCTAGTGCATTGGCGATCTCGTCGGCGACATGGCCTTCGATATCTCCGATAAAGCGCAACGTGATGTGATAGTTTTCAACATCAATCCAGCGGGCACCCGGCAAGCCACCACGCAAGAGCGATAGTGAGAGAGCGGCGTCCCTCGGGATTTCGAGGGCAGTAAAGAGACGCGGCATAAGGCATCCTCCCCGAATCGAGTTGTGACTTTAGAGAATCATCGAATGAACTCGCGAGCAAGGCATAAGTTCAGATTATCCTCCGGCGCGACAAATTGGACACGGCTCATCCAAAAGGCGGCAGTACCGCCCGCCGGCTGCATCACGGGACCTATTGAACGTCTATTTTGATGCCGTGTGCTGGCTTATGGTCTCTTCCATGATCGGCAAAAAGCCTTCGACCATCTTCGCAACACCCTCGGTGTTCGGATGTTCGCCATCTTCGAGCTGAAGCGATTTCACCGTCGCCACACCATCCAGGAAGAAGGGATAGAGGGGCACGTCGTACTTGTTCGCCAGCCGCGGAAAGATCGCGTTGAACTTGTCTGCAAAATCATTGCCCATATTTGGGGGAGCCAGCATACCGGCCAGTATGACGCGAACATTGCGTTGCTTCAGCTTCTCGATCATGTCTGAAAGGTTCTTTTCGCTGATCTCGGGCGCAATACCGCGAAGTGCATCATTGGCGCCGAATTCCAGGATCACGATGTCCGTCCCCTCCGGGATGGACCAGTCCAACCTCGACACCCCGTCCGCAGTCGTTTCGCCCGCGACACCTGCATTGGTGATTGTTACATTGATGCCCTTGTCCCTTAGCGCCTTTTCCAGCTGGGCTGTGAAGGAATCCTGAACTGGCAATTGAAAGCCGGACATGAGGCTGTCGCCAAAGCCGACGACTGTCAGCGGACGATCGGACACGGCATTTTGATTGGCCAATGCCTGGGATGGCAAGGCAACAAGACTAGATAAAACGAAGAATTGTATCAGTGATTTGAATCTCATTCTTGGGTACCCATATCAGAGCTGCAGATCAATCTGGTAGTGACCATACCGCAAAGGAAGTGCCTCGTGACTGAATCCGTTATCGCGCTTGATCACATTGAGTTGACACTTGGCAGCGGCGCTTCTTCGGTGCACGTTCTGAAAGGCGTCTCCCTGAATATCCAGTCGGGGCAATCAGTTGGCATAGTAGGCCCCTCCGGCTCGGGTAAATCGACCCTGTTGATGGTGCTTGCGGGACTCGAGCGAGTGGATTCCGGATCGGTTCGCATTGCGGGCAAGAAACTCGAGACCATGAGCGAAGACCAGGTCGCGGCATTCCGCGGCCGGAATATCGGCATCGTCTTCCAGTCGTTTCACCTGATCCCCAACATGACGGCACTGGAAAACGTTGCGGTACCGCTCGAGCTTGCGGGAAACCCGAATGCCTTTGCCATTGCCGCCAATGTGCTGGCCGCGGTCGGTCTTGCTGATCGCGTTACCCATTATCCGGGAGAACTCTCGGGCGGCGAGCAGCAGCGCGTTGCGATTGCCCGCGCGCTCGCTCCTTCGCCAAAGATACTTATCGCTGACGAACCCACAGGCAATCTTGATACCCAGACAGGCCGCCAGATAGCCGATCTCCTGTTCGAGAAACAGAAAGAATTCGGCGTGACGCTCGTGCTCGTCACGCACGATGCAACGCTTGCCGGGCGCTGCGACAGGGAGATACGCGTCCGGTCCGGCCTCGTCGAGGCGGATGAGGATGCGCCGGAGCTGGCGAAGAGCGCATGAGCGACGTGTCCCTGGTCCGCTCCTCACCGTCATTGAAACTGGCGTTGCGCTTCGCTTTGCGTGAAATGCGAAGCGGCTTGTCAGGGTTCTATATTTTTCTTGCCTGCATTGCGCTTGGAGTTGCCGCTATTGGCGGCGTCAACTCGGTCGCTAACTCGGTTACGGCTGGAATTTCCACGCAAGGTCAAAGCATCCTTGGCGGCGATATACGATTCCAGCTCAACCAACGCGAGGTCAATCCGGACGAGCACAAATTTCTGGAAAGCAAAGGGCGCGTAGCCGTCAGCGCAAACATGCGGTCCATGGCGAGGCTCGCTGACGGTTCCGACCAATCACTGGTCGAAGTCAAGGCCGTGGACAAAGCCTATCCGCTCTATGGAAGCCTCGAAACCGCGCCGGCACTTGATCATGCGAGCCTGTTTGATGAGGAAAGTGGCGTTTACGGCGCGGCCGTTGCCCAGATATTCCTTGACCGGCTCAATCTGAAAATCGGAGACCGTGTTCTTCTTGGGTCCGCCACGTTCGAGTTGCGCTCCGTCATCGTCAACGAGCCGGATCTTCTCTCCGACGGTTTCGGCTTCGCACCCCGGTTCATGGTGTCGCTGGACGGACTGGAGGCCGCAGGCCTTGTACAGCCCGGAAGCCTGGTCGATCACACTTACAAGATCGCCTTGCCTGCAGGAACGAATGAGACCGACATCGTTGCACTTCGCGACGAAGCGCAGAAACAATTTCCGCAAGCCGGGTGGACCATACGCAGCCGCTCCAACGCGGCGCCCTCCCTCAGCGCCAACATAGAGCGATTCTCACAATTCTTGACCCTGGTCGGACTGACTTCCCTGATTGTTGGTGGCGTAGGAGTCGCCAATGCCGTCAGGGCGTATCTCGATGGAAAGCGTGGTGTCATCGCAACGTTCAAATCGCTTGGCGCTCCAGGCTGGTTCGTCATAGCAGTCTATCTGATGCAGATCGTGATCATAGCACTGCTTGGCATTTTCATCGGGCTGGTGCTTGCGGCTATAATTCCATACGTCGCCGGGTACGCGTTGCAAGGTGTTTTGCCGATTGCCTCCAAGGGAGGATTCTTTCCCGGCGCATTGCTGGCAGCGGCGGTTTTTGGGCTTCTCACGACGCTTGCATTCGCCATTTTACCGCTCGGACGTGCAAGGGATGTCCCGGCAACAGCGCTCTTCCGCGAGCAGGGGTTCGAGCAGAAAGGCTGGCCTAAACCGGTCTATATCGTCGCGGCAGTCATTCCTATTGCGGTCCTTTGTCTGCTTGCGGTGGTCTTTGCCTATGACCGGCGAATTGCCATGATTTTTGTCGCTGCCGTTGCATTCTCATTCGTCGTCCTGCGCGCGGTTTCCGTGCTGGTCCAGTGGCTTGCCCGCCGCTCGCCGCGCGTGCGTTCGACGGCGCTGCGTCTCGCCATCGGGAACATTCACAGGCCGGGCGCTCTCACCCCCTCGGTCGTTCTCTCGCTGGGGCTTGGATTGACTCTGCTCGTCACGCTTGCACTCATCGACGGCAGCCTGCGTCAGCAATTGGCCGGCAACCTGCCCGAACGCGCTCCAAATTTCTTCTTTGTCGACATACAGAACAGAGACGTCGACCAATTCACCGCCCTTTTGCAAGGCACGTCGCCAAACGGCAAGATCGTCAGCGCGCCGATGCTGCGCGGCCGCATCGTCGCGTTCAACGGCACGGATATCACGAAGCTCGTCATCCCACCGGAGGGCGCCTGGGTGCTGCGCGGCGACCGGGGAATAACCTATGCCAGGAATGTACCGGAGAACTCCACTCTCACAAAAGGCACGTGGTGGCCAGCGGACTATTCCGGCGAACCGCTTGTGTCCTTCTCGGCGGAAGAGGCGGAAAATCTTGGCTTGAAGATCGGCGACACCGTGACAGTCAACGTGCTTGGGCGCAACGTCACCGCGCGGATCGCGAATTTCCGCCAGCTGCAATGGGAATCGCTCGCCATCAATTTCGTCATGGTTTTTTCGCCCAATACTTTCGCCGGTGCGCCGCATGCCTGGCTAGCCACCCTCACGGATCCTACAGCCAGTTCGCAGCAGGAAGCTCTCGTCATGCGCGAGGTCACGCGGAGCTTTCCGGCGGTGACCACGGTGCGGGTAAAGGATGCAATCACCATCGCCAACGAGCTGGTTGGACAATTGGCCGTGGCAATCCGCGCGGCGGCGTCAGTGGCACTTATCGCGTCGATCCTGGTGCTCGGTGGTGCGTTGGCCGCTGGAAACCGCGCGCGCATCCATGATGCGGTCGTGTTGAAGACGCTCGGAGCCACAAGGCGCACTCTGATCAAGGCTTTCACGCTGGAATATATGTTGCTCGGGCTCTCCACAGCCATTTTCGCGCTTCTCGCGGGGAGTGCGGCCGCATGGTACGTCGTTGTTCGGGTCATGACGCTTTCCGCATCGTTTCAGCCCCAAGTCGCCGTCATGACGTTGATAGTTGCGCTGGTACTAACCGTTGGGTTCGGCCTTGCAGGCACGTGGCGAATACTCGGCCAGAAGTCGGCACCGATTTTGCGAAACCTTTGAAATCATTAAATATGCGTAATCTTGGTAGATTCTGGCCTGCTACCGTCTTCCAGACGGGGTCTTGAGCGAATCAGGTCTTGTTATCGGGGCCATAAATCACCATAATTCTTGCAAGGCATGCCGGGGTCCCGCCAGCGGCGCCTGGGGATAGTCCCCGACACAGGGGCGGGACGAAGCAAATGAGGAAAACCATGGCTGACTATCGCAACATCCAGGCCCGTACATCGGCCGGAGTGCGTGTGGACGCGGGGATCGATCAAGGTCTGCGCAGCTACATGCTGAAGGTGTACAACCTGATGGGTATCGGTCTTGCAGTGACCGGTTTGGCCGCTCTTGCAATCGTTTACATGACAACGACCAACGATCCTTCGCTGGCCGCCGCGACATTGCCGAACGGCAAGATGCTGACCAGCTTCGGCGTAACCTTCTATGTGTCGCCGTTGAAGTGGATCGTCATGCTCGCGCCGCTCGCGGCAGTATTCTTCTTGAGCTTCCGCATCAATTCGATGTCGGTGGCCGCCGCGCAGACCACGTTCTGGGTCTATGCCGCGTTGGTCGGAGCGTCGCTTTCATCGATCTTCCTCGTCTATACGTCCGGGAGCATCGTCCAGACCTTCTTCATCACGGCTGCGTCCTTCGGCGCTCTGTCACTGTATGGTTACACGACCAAGCGTGATTTGTCCGGGATGGGCTCGTTCCTGTTCATGGGGCTGATCGGTATCATCCTTGCTTCGCTGGTCAACATCTTCCTGCAGTCCAGCGCTTTGCAGTTCGCAATCTCAGCTATCGGCGTTCTCGTCTTCGCGGGCCTGACTGCCTATGACACGCAGAGTATCAAGGAGATGTACTACGAAGGCGACAGTTCGGACACGTATGGCCGCAAGGCGATCATGGGTGCGTTGAGACTGTACCTCGACTTCATCAACATGTTCGTGTTCCTGTTGCAGTTTCTCGGTAACCGCAACTGATCGATCGAAGCTCGGTTCGTCTAGAAGGGCAGCGGAAACGCTGCCCTTTTTCGCAAGGTGATTGCATTCAGACCGGCAAGAGCTTAGAGCCAAATTTGCCTTAATGAACAAAACGCGTCGTGGCCATGGCGCACCCATATTTGCAGATCGAATGTGAACCATGTCTGAGATCCAGATCCGCTCGGCTCGTCCCGCCGATCTCCCCGCCATAACCGAGATTTATCGCGACGCTGTCCTGCACGGAACGGCGACCTACGAGATAGATCCGCCTGACAGGGACGAGATGACGCGGCGTTTCCACTCAATCACCGGTGATGGATTTCCGTACGTTGTTGCCGAACTCGACGATGTGGTCATCGGCTATGCCTATGCCAGCTATTTCCGCACCCGTCCGGCCTATTGGTGGTCAGTCGAAGATTCGATCTACATCGCACCTGAGGCAAAGGGCAAAGGTTTAGGCAAAATCCTGCTGCAGCAGCTGATCGAGGATTGCACCGCGCTTGGGTTCCGGCAGTTCATTGCCGTCATTGGGGATGGTCACGAGGGGTCGGCGTCGGTTCGTCTGCACCTGAGCGCCGGCTTCAAGCATTCCGGTACGATCAAGGGCTCCGGCTTCAAGCACGGCCGTTGGCTAGACACCGTGCTGATGCAGCTGGAGATGAATGGCGGCGCGGAAACCTTGCCGGGTAGCCCTCCGCTGAGAACCTAGAATTGCCTAACCTCGCACTACACTGAGTGTTTTGTCGAACACCCGAAGCACTCGGTCGAGTTCATGCCCACGTTTAAGAACGAGTCCGCTTGCGGCAATGACGCTGTAGGCGCCCTGTTTGCGTGCAAGTCGCGGCGTTTTTTCGACACGGAACATCGGTACTTCACTGGTTCGCCGAAAGATCGAGAACACCGCACGATCCGTCAAATGGTCGATAGCGTAGTCTCGCCACTCGCCCGCAGACACCATGAAACCATAGACGCGCAGAATCTGGTCAAGCTCACGCCGGTTGAAAGTAACCGGTAAATCATGGGTTCGGACAAGGGAGATAAGTTTAGCCTGCTGTTGCGAGTCGTCGCCACCTGCATTGCCGTCCATCAATCAACCGCCTTTGAAAACTGTCGTGTGACACCTGGATGACATAAAGGTGGCCTGATCCGCGTCATTTTACAAGTCCGGATCGGCAAGAGGAGGCGAGTTTGATGCCTGCTTTGAAATCCAGCCTTCTCACGAACAAATACGCCGTGACTTCAATGGTGATAATCGGACACGTTCTCGCCATATTCTGTTCGCATTGCCGCCCGATTCCGCACCCACCATTCAGCGCATGTTTGCCTGAGACCCGGGTCGGCCTCGACCAGTCCGATACCCCAAGCCCCCCGCCCAACGGATTGTTCGGGTGGACCCGACAAGTCTCGTTAGGTAACATGCCCCAATATTTCAGGCCGGATTCATCCGGCCTGTTTTTCTTGGCGGTTCAGGGTTTCGCCGCCATGATCGAGGCGCCAATAATAGGGCCTGGTTTGCCTTCACCAAGCATCTCCTGCAGTAGCACGGCGCAACCGGTGGCCTTCTTGCTCGCGATTTCACTGAGCGGTATTTCAATCTTCTGTGCGGTGCCGTCCCACATGCCCACGGTGTCCATGGCCCGTACGCTGTTGGCGTAGCTCACCTTCCGGCCGACATTCTCGCCGTCAGGAATCGCGACCACGCTTTCCCTGTTGAAATAGGCCAGCAGAACTCGAACGGGGTTGCTTGCAGCCGGACCAGCGCCGATGTCGATCACAAGCCTGTCCTTGGCGGTTTTCTCTATGGTCACAGGGATCGTGAGCCCGGTCGGCGTGTTACGCATTTCCGCGATGCGCCTGCGGATCTTCTGTCCGTCCTGACCGTTCATATGCTCACGGCCGTTGAGGATTACCTGGGGCGTATAGATGCCGTTCATGCCCAGAGCTACCTTGTAGGCATTCTGGCGATCGGTATTTTCCGGGACTGCCAGGCTGTCTGTCCAACCGCGATAGTCCCAATAGTCGACATGAAAGGCCAGAGCGACCACCTTGCCCTCGGCCGCAAGGGCCTTCAGCACGGCGTCCGCAGGCGGGCATGATCCGCATCCTTGGGAAGTGTAAAGCTCGACGACACCCTCCGGCTTTTCGCCCAAGTCCTTGGCGCAGACCGGCAGCCCATAGACAATCGCAACCATGAGCGGCGTGGCGATCAGAATACGTCTGGATAGGTTGCGCGGAGACAAGGTGTCTGATTTCTTCCCGATTATTCTTGATTGTTATCGTGCAAGATTGATAGGAGCCCGTCGTTTCAACAGGAAGTCACTTTGAGGTGAATTCGATCACGTTTCCAGCCTGCACGGGCGGAAGGCCGCCGGATTCCCGGCGGCTCATCTATTTCGGATGCTTTTGCTGCGATCAGGCGGCAAGATCGCGCAGAACGTACTGCAGGATGCCGCCGTTCTTGAGATATTCCAGCTCGTCGATCGTATCGATGCGGCAAATCAGCGGCACCTGTCTTACCCCGCCATCGGCGTAGGTGACCGTAGCGAACGTCTTCTGGCGTGGCTGGATCGTGGCAAGGCCTTCGATGGAGATGATTTCGTCTCCCTTGAGCGCCAGCGACTGCCAGCTTGTGCCATCTTCGAGAACGAATGGCACAATGCCCATGCCAACCAGGTTCGAACGGTGAATTCGCTCGAAGGACTGGGCAATCACGGCACGAACTCCGAGCAGGCTTGTGCCCTTGGCTGCCCAGTCCCGCGACGAGCCATTGCCGTATTCAACGCCAGCGAAGATCACCAGAGGGACGTTCTCGCTGCGATACTGCATGGCGGCATCGTAGATTGGCATCTCTTCCTTGGTAGGATAGTGGATCGTGTAACCGCCTTCGCGGCCATTTTCGCCAAGCATATAGTTGCGGATGCGGATGTTGGCGAACGTGCCACGCATCATGACTTCATGGTTGCCGCGGCGCGTGCCGTACTGGTTGAAGTCCAACGGCGCCACGCCATGGTCGGTCAAATATTGTCCCGCCGGTGAAGCGGCCTTGATAGAACCGGCCGGAGAAATGTGGTCCGTGGTGATCTTGTCTCCGAACAGCCCAAGGATTCGAGCACCCTTGATATCGTTTACCTTGCCCGGCGTCTTGCCCATGCCAACGAAGTATGGCGGATTCTGCACATAGGTGGATTGATCGTCCCAGGCATAGGTCTGGCCGGCCGGAACCTTCACCGCCTGCCAGTTCTCATCGCCCTTGAACACGTCCGCATATTTGGCTGAGAACAGCTTCCGCGTAACGTTCCTGGTGATGAACTCCTGAATCTCATGCGACGAGGGCCAGATATCCTTGAGGAACACCGGATTGCCGTTCTGATCCTCGCCCAGAGGTTCGGTGGTCAGATCCCGGGTCACGGTACCCGCGAGGGCATAAGCGACGACGAGGGGTGGCGAGGCAAGGTAGTTTGCCTGCACATCCGGCGAAACCCGTCCCTCGAAGTTGCGATTGCCCGACAGGACGGCTGCCGCGATCAGGCCCTTGTCATTGATTGTCCTCGAGATCGGCGCCGGTAGTGGACCGGAATTGCCGATACAGGTCGTGCATCCGAAGCCGACCAGGTTGAAGCCCAGTGCGTCGAGCGAATCCTGCAGCCCGGCGCTTTCGAGATAGGCCGCGACGACCTGTGAACCCGGTGCAAGCGATGTCTTGACCCAAGGCTTGGACTTCAAGCCTCTGGCAACGGCGTTGCGGGCGAGAAGGCCTGCCGCAATCAGCACGCTCGGGTTCGATGTATTGGTGCAGGACGTAATCGCCGCGATGGCAACATCGCCATGACCGAGATCGTAATCCTCACCTTCCACCTGATAGCGGGCATCAAGCTGCGTGGTCTTCTTGTATTCCTTCTGCAGGGACTCGTGGAAGCCCGACGCAATTCCTTCAAGTGCGATGCGGCCTTCGGGGCGCTTTGGCCCGGCCATCGAGGGTACGACGGTGCCGAGATCAAGCTCCAGCGTATCCGTGAATACAGGATCGGCGGAACCGGGTTCGCGCCACATGCCCTGGGCTCTGGAATAAGCCTCGACGAGAGCAAGGCGTTCTTCGTCGCGTCCCGACATGTGCATGTAGTTGATGGTTTCGCCGTCTATCGGGAAGAAGCCACAGGTCGCGCCATATTCCGGACCCATATTGCCAATCGTAGCGCGGTCCGCCAGCGTCATGCTCTCGAGGCCAGGCCCGTAGAACTCGACGAATTTCCCGACAACGCCCTTCTTGCGCAGCATCTGCACGACCGTGAGAACCAGATCGGTCGCTGTGACACCTTCCTTGACCTTGCCGGTCAGCCGGAAGCCGATGACTTCGGGCAGAAGCATCGAAACGGGCTGGCCGAGCATGGAGGCCTCGGCCTCGATACCGCCTACGCCCCAGCCGAGAACGCCGAGGCCGTTGACCATGGTCGTGTGCGAGTCGGTCCCGACGCAAGTATCCGGATAAGCGACGGTCACGCCATCCTCTTCCTTTGTCCACACGCCCTGCGCCAGATATTCGAGGTTGACCTGATGGCAGATGCCCGTGCCGGGCGGAACCACGCGGAAGTTCTTGAATGCCTGCTGGCCCCATTTCAGGAAGCGGTAACGCTCGCCATTACGTTCGTACTCCAGATCGACATTGCGCTTGAAAGCCTGGGGATTGCCGAACTCGTCCACGATAACGGAGTGATCGATGACGAGATCGACAGGAACGAGCGGATTGATCTTCTCAGGATCACCACCGAGATTGACCATTGCGTCGCGCATTGCTGCAAGATCCACGACTGCTGGAACACCGGTAAAGTCCTGCATCAGGACGCGCGCTGGACGATAGGCAATTTCTGCGCCGGCGCTGCCGCGGTCGACGAGCCATGCGGCCACAGCCTCGATATCCTTCTTGAAGACCGAGCGGTTGTCTTCAAAGCGAAGCAGATTTTCGAGGAGAACCTTCATGGAAAATGGAAGAGCTGAAATACCTTCCAGACCGTTCTTTTCGGCCTCGGTCAAACTATAATAAACGTATTCCTTGTCCCCCACAGTGAGGGTTTTACGACATTTGAAACTGTCAATCTGAGACATTTTTGCGTTCGTCCTTATGCTGAGGCCTAAACCCGGGACGAACGCCTTTGCCGCGTTTCAAGGACGCGCTAAGGTGCGGGTGCAGTCATTTCCGCTGTCCGTCCCGCTACAGTTCCGAAAACCGGCGCCTGCATTTCGAGATCGGCCAAAATGGTTTCCACACCGACCGCTGGTATGGTTGACAGCTATATAGAGTTTTTCACCGATCTGTGCCAGACCGGAATTGTTCAAAAGTACATGCTGCGTCGAAATGATCGCGCGGTGTTTCACAAGTGTCAAAAAGCGGATCTTTCATGCGGTTGGTTGCTGAAAAGCTGGGTGGGGAGAGGGGTGGCGAGCTGCTGTTTCACGGGCTCGATTTCATGGTCTCCGCCGGTGAAGCGCTGCTGGTAACCGGCCGCAACGGTTCGGGTAAGTCGACGCTGTTGCGAATCATCGCGGGGCTGCTTGCCCAGGCGGAAGGGACGCTTCGGCTCGAAGGTGAACCAGCCGCGTTTGAGGGGCTCGCAGCCGCAGCCCATTACCTCGGGCACCTCAACGCCATGAAACAGGTTCTGAGCGTCCATGAAAACCTGCATTTCTGGCAATCGTTCAACGGGAGAGGGAAGTACTCGATAGCCGAAGCACTTGAACGCGTCGGTCTTGGTGAAATCGGTCACCTTCCCTTCGGCTATCTTTCGACCGGGCAGAAGCGCCGTGCGAGCATCGCCCGGCTCCTGACCAGCGAACGTCCGGTCTGGCTGCTCGATGAACCAACAGCAGGATTGGACAAAGCGTCGGAGACCCAGTTTGCCGCGCTTATGCAAGAGCATCTGGCACGGGGCGGATTGATCGTTGCGGCGACCCACCTGCCGCTGGGACTTGCCGGATCAAAGGAACTGGCGCTGGGAGCCCCCTTATAATGGGCGCATTGTTCCTGCGCGACGTCCGGCTGGGATTACGCGCCGGCGGCGGAGCCCTGGTTGGCATATTGTTCTTTCTGGCGGTGATTGCGGTAGTTCCCTTCGGGGTTGGTCCGGATCTGAAGCTGCTTGCGCGTATTGGCGCGGCCATGCTCTGGGTCGGTGCGCTGCTTGCTACCCTGCTTGGTCTCGACCGCCTCTTCCAGGCGGATCGCGACGATGGTTCGCTTGATCTATTGATCATGGCCTCGGAGCGCCACATGCTGCCACTGACGATCCTCGTCAAATGTCTCGCGCACTGGTCCGTAAGCGTTTTGCCGCTTGTCATCGCTTCACCGTTGCTTGGCCTGTTCATGAACATGGAGCCCGCAGCCATTGGCGCGACGGCCTTGACGCTTCTGGTTGGTACGCCTGCGATCACGCTGATCGGTGCCGTTGGCGCTGCGGTTGCAGTTTCGCTGCCTCGCGGCGGGCTTCTGGTTTCCGTCATCATTCTGCCGCTGGCGATCCCGGTGCTCATATTTGGTGTGTCTGCGTCCTATGGCGCAGTTGAAGATCCCGCGCCATTTCTGGCACCCTTCCTTATTCTCGGCGCGATTACGCTGTTCTTTGCGGTGCTGGGACCAGTGGCAGCCGCCATAGCATTGAGGTCTTCGGCTGATTGACTCAGTGACGATTTGCGAAAAGGGCATCAGAAAGCTAAGAGATTACCATGAGCGATGCGATATCCAAGACCGGGCGATGGATTGATCTGGCTAACCCCACGCGGTTTTTAAGCTTCGCCGGGGCCGTTCTGCCATGGCTCGGCGGGCTGACCCTACTCGTTCTTGCGGTCGGATTCTGGATGTCGATCAACGTACCCGACGACTACCAGCAGGGCTCGACCGTTCAGATCATGTTCATCCATGTGCCATTCGCCTGGCTGTCGATGATGTGCTATACGATCATGAGTATCGCGGCGCTCGGAACCCTCGTATGGCGTCACCCTCTGGCTGACGTTTCCGCCAAGGCCGCCGCCCCTATCGGTGCGGTGTTCACGGCGCTCGCACTCATCACGGGATCGCTCTGGGGAAAGCCGATGTGGGGCACGTGGTGGGTCTGGGATGCGCGGCTCACCTCAGTGTTTGTCCTGTTTCTGATGTATCTCGGGATCATTGCCCTTACCCGCGCCATGGATGACCCGGCGAAGTCGGCGAAAACCACTTCTATTCTCACCCTCGTCGGTTTCATCAATATCCCGATAATAAAGTTCTCGGTCGATTGGTGGAACACGCTGCATCAGCCCGCATCGGTCTTGCGGATGGGCGGATCGACGCTCGATCCATCCTATCTGAGGCCATTGCTGGTGATGGCGATCGGATTTACGCTTCTCTTTTTTACCCTGCATATGATGGCCATGCGCAATGAAATCTGGCGCCGCCGCGTCGTGGCAATGCGCCGTGTCGCAGCGCGCAATGCCGAACGGGGCCCGGCAAAGCAGCAGGAGGTGCGATGATGGGCCATGCGGGTTTCGTGCTCGCCTCCTACGGCGCAGCAATCATCGTCCTTGCTGCCCTGATCGGCTGGATTCTAATCGATCAACGGATCCAGCGGCAAGCGCTCCAGGAGCTTGAATCACGCGGCATACGTCGCCGGTCCGAGACAAAGATGGATAATCCGTCGTGACCAGTCAGGAACAAGTCGAAAAGCCGACGCGAAAACGCAGCCTGCTCTTTGTCTTTCTGCCGCTTATCCTGTTCATGGCCCTGGCCGCCGTTTTCGCGTTTCAGCTCGCGTCGGGCCGCGACGAATCGGTCATTCCTTCGGCGCTGATCGGCAAACCCGCTCCCAATGTGTCTCTTCCGCCAGTCAGCGGCCTGAACAAAGACGGCGCGTCCGTCCCCGGGCTCGATCCGGCATTGTTCAAGGGGCAAGTCACTCTGGTCAATGTCTTTGGCTCCTGGTGTGTGCCCTGCCGTGTCGAACACCCGCTGCTCATGCAATTGTCTCGGGATAAGCGATTTCGGCTCACCGGATTGAACTACAAGGATAAAACCGAGAATGTACTTGGCTTTCTGGCCGACCTCGGCAATCCCTATGAGGCAGTCGGAGCCGATCTGAACGGCCGCTCCGCAATCGAATGGGGCGTATATGGCGTTCCCGAAACCTTCGTGGTGGGAAAGGACGGCATCGTCGTCCACAAGCATGTCGGACCACTCACAGAGGCAGCCATCCGCGACGAGCTCATGCCTGTAATCGAGGCGGCGCTGAAGTATAAGTGACCCAGCTCTAGTTTGTCAGCATGGCATAGCGCCGGACCCAACCGGCCGCGCGGGTCGCAGCTTTCGCCGTGCTGTCATATGCGTGCGTAAGGGGGACAGTGATCATCCGATAGCCGGAGGGAGTCTTCTTTGCCACCATGACAGGCGTAATTACAGGTGTGCCGAGAGCAATCGTTTCGATTGGCCGGTCTCCAGCGGGCTGTGGAACGATGAAGGAATGGCTGGCAACCAGCGGCCCGGCATGGGCTTTCACGGTGCAGCTCGCTGTGATCAACGGGTAGTCGCCCTTGGTATTCTGGCGGATTTGGCTTTCCTGATCCGCTCTGCACCGCTCGATACTGGTCCATCCAGCATCTGCGGTCTTTATGAATTCGCAAATTTTCGCATCGCAGTCGCAACCCATCAAGGTCATCACGATGAGAGCCGTTTTCATGGAATGCGTCCTGTAGGATCCGTTGCCGTTAAAACGTTCATGAGCGCGGATCACGGCGGGATTTCGTCGCGATCAGGCGGAAATCATGACCATCTCAACCGGATTGTGGCAGGTGGTCAGTCCTTGGTCGTCGCCTTCTGGACTGCAGGCTCGACGGAATATTTCATGATAAGCGGCATCTGCGCGAAGGTGAAAAGCAGGGTGATAGGCATCGTGCCCCAAACCTTGAACGCTACCCAGAAATCCGTGGAGAAACTGCGCCAGACGACTTCGTTCAATACGGCGAGAAACAGAAAAAAGATGCCCCAGCGCATCGTCAGCTTGCGCCAGCCCTCGGCATTCAGCTTGAAGGCGCTGTCGAAGACATAGCCGAGCAGGGATTTGCCGAAATACAGCCCGCCAAGCAGAATGATTCCGAACAATGAGTTTACGATTGTCGGCTTCATCTTGATGAAAGTTTCATTGTGCAACCACAGCGTCAGCGCTCCGAAGATCAGCACAACTATGCCGGAAACCAGCGGCATGATGGGCAGGCTGCGGACAAGAATCCAGGAGGCAGCGAGCGCAATCGCCGTTGCCGCCATGAAAAGCGCTGTCGCGATGAATATCGGCTCCCCTATATTGGCAAGCACGGGAAAGCGCTCCATCAGCCAGGCGCCGCGGGCGTTGGCGAAGAAGAAGACCATCAGCGGGCCGAGTTCCAAAGCCAGCTTGAGCAGTGGGTTGATTTCCTTGCGGGCAGGATCAGATGGATCGGTTTCAAATATTGGCTGTTCCATCAGGCAACTCCTGCGATGGCTTTGGCAAAATCACTCGCGGCAAAGGGTTCGAGGTCTTCGACCTGCTCACCCACGCCGATGAAATAGACCGGCAATTTGTGTTTTGCCGAGATTGCGACAAGAATGCCGCCGCGCGCCGTGCCGTCAAGCTTGGTCATCACGAGACCATTGACGCCGGCGATGTTCTTGAAAATTTCGACCTGGTTGAGCGCATTTTGCCCTGTCGTTGCATCAAGCGTCTGCAGGACGGTATGCGGCGCTTCCGGATCGTTCTTGCCCAGCACACGAACGATTTTAGCGAGTTCGTCCATGAGCTCGGCCCGGTTTTGCAAGCGACCCGCCGTGTCGATGATCAGTACGTCGCTTCCTGCTTCCTTCGCTTGCTTCCAGGCATCGAAAGCCAGGCCGGCAGCGTCCGCGCCGAGTTTTGAGGATATAACAGGTGCTCCGGTGCGCTTGCCCCATATGTGCAATTGTTCGATGGCCGCCGCGCGAAACGTGTCGCCGGCTGCGAGCATGACGTTGAGGCCGCCGGCTGTAAGCTTCGCGGCAAGCTTGCCGATTGTCGTGGTCTTGCCGGTACCATTGACGCCGACAACGAGAATGACATGCGGCTTGTGCGAAAGGTCGAGCTCGAGTGGTTTGGCCACCGGGCCCAGCACCTTCTCGATTTCCGACGCCATGATGGTGCGGACTTCCTCGGTGCTGATATCCTTGCCGTATCGGGTCGCACTCAGGGCGCCGGTGATGCGGATGGCCGTTTCCATACCAAGATCAGCCTGAATCAGCACGTCTTCCAGATCCTGCAGCGTGTCCTCGTCGAGCTTGGCCTTGGTAAAGATGCTGCCGATTGAATCACCCAGTTGCTGGGATGACCGGAATAGCCCTTTGCGCAAGCGCTCGAACCAGGACAGCCGTCGTTCCGGTTCCGCAATGGACGGCTGTTCAGCCAGCTTCTCTTCGACCGTCTTGCGAACAGTTACTTTCGAAGGTTTGGGTGCAGCGCCGGGTACTGGTGCTTGCGCTTCTTCGGCAACGGGAGTCTCTGGTGCATTACCCTGCACGGGCTCGATTGCCGCCTCGCCCGTGGGGGGTACGATCTCATCGCTTGCCTCGGATAATTGCTCAACCACCGATTCGATTTCGGCCGGTTCGACGATGACGGGCTCAATTTCTGGCAGAATTTCGGGTTGGTCGGCCAACTCTTCCGTGTGCGGCTCCGGAACAAGCGGCTCCGCGTCAGCGGCAGAAGTTTCAACGGGCTCAGCTGGCCTTTCCTGGACGGCCATATCTTCGTAAAGCTCTTCGGTAGTCGGTAGCTGATCGAGCTCGGCTGGAGACTTCTCCGCCGGAACTTGTTCGACCTCTTTGTTGCCGAAGGAGAAAATCTTCTTGATGAAACCCAGAGCCATGAAAACTGCTTTGCTGATTAAGGTTATGCTGCGGGCTGGCTGCTATCATTGGCCAACAGCTTCTCGCCGTCATGGCCATTGATCGAGCGCCGGATGATTTGGCCGGGCATTCCGTCATCGACCGCAACGAGCGTAAAGCCTTCAGTACGGCCCAGACCTTCACGTTCGACGAGGATGTTCTGTGTGGTGCCAACGAGACATTGCAAATGACGGCGATAGGCGGCCTCGCCCGCAGCCCGCAGTCTTGCTGCGCGTGTCTTGACTGTCTGGCGGTCTAGCTGCGGCATGCGCGCCGCCGGTGTTCCCTCGCGCGGGCTGAACGGGAAGACGTGCAGATGCGTCAGTCCGCATTCTTCGACAATGCGGATGGAGTTCTGAAACATCTCGTCCGTCTCGGTCGGGAAACCTGCGATAATATCCGCTCCGAAGACGGTATCAGGTCTGATTTTGCGCACGTCCTCGCAGAACCTGATCGAATCTTCGCGCAAATGGCGACGCTTCATACGTTTGAGGATCATATTATCGCCGGACTGCAATGAAAGATGCAGATGCGGCATCATGCGTTTGTCACTCGCCAGTGCTTCCATCAATTCGTCGTCGGCTTCAATGGAGTCGATGGATGAAAGGCGCAGCCGCTGAAGATCGGGGACCTCCTTCAGAACCGTCTTGACCAGCTTGCCGAGGCGAAGATTACCCGGCAGGTCGGGTCCATAGCTGGTCATGTCCACGCCGGTCAGCACGACTTCGTTGTAACCATTGCCGACGAGGCGCTTTACCTGTTCGACCACGCCGCCCATCGGAACGGAGCGGGAGTTACCCCGCCCATAGGGTATGATACAGAAGGTGCAGCGGTGATCGCAGCCATTCTGCACCTGAACGAACGCGCGCGCACGACCTTCTATCGCATCCACCATATGCGAGGCGGTTTCCCGCACCTCCATGATGTCGTTGACGCGCACCTTCTCGAACTGATTGACGCCGAAATCCGGCAGCATCCGATAGGAATTGGATTTCAACTTCTCCTCGTTGCCTAGCACGAGATCGACTTCGTCCATCGCGGCAAACTCATCCGCACCTGTTTGAGCGGCGCAACCGGTAACGATGATCCGCGCTTGCGGGTTGTCCCGGCGTGCCTTGCGTATGGCTTGTCGCGCCTGGCGAACAGCTTCGCTGGTTACGGCGCAGGTATTGAAGATGATCGCGCCATCGGCCAGCGTACCGAGGCCAGCTGCGTCGGCCTCTCTTTTCATGACTTCCGACTCGTAGGTGTTGAGACGGCAGCCGAAAGTGACGACATCGACAGCCATCAGGCAACTCCCTGCGAAGTCGCAGCCTCATCGCGCTGCCAGGCTCCGGTTGCGGGGTCCAGGCTTCCCGAAAATTCCCATTCTGCCGGTCCGGTCATGATCACATGGTCGTTCTCACGCCATTCGATCGAAAGCGGTCCGCCCGGGACAGTAACGGTTACGGCTCGATCCGTGCGTCCGGTACGAGCAGCCGAAACGGCAGCCGCGCAGGCAGCAGAACCGCAGGCCTTGGTCAGACCGGCACCGCGTTCCCAGGTACGAAGGGTGATTGCGTTGCCGCTCGTCACATGAGCGATCGAGATATTTGCGCGTTCCGGAAAGATCGGATGGTTCTCGAGGAGCGGCCCAAAGCGCTCAAGATCATAGGTCCATACATCCTGGTCCACCCAGAAGATCGCGTGCGGATTGCCCATGCTGACAACCGAGGGCGAATGCAGGACCGGTGCATCGATCGGTCCGATCTGAAGCTCTATCCTGCGCGTGTCGTGAAAGGGTTCGGCGAGCGGAATGTCCTGCCAGTCGAAGCGCGGCGTGCCCATGTCGACGGAGATTTGCCCGTCTGCATGCTCGTGCGCGGTCAGGATTCCGGCAATGGTCTCAAAGGTGAATTCGCGCCGGCCCGTTTCGGAGCTCAAGGCCTGCACTACGCACCGCATGCCATTGCCGCAGGCCTGTGCTTGCGTTCCGTCGGAGTTGATGATCTCGATATAAGCTTCCGTGCCATCAGTCCTGGGCGCGTGAATGGCCATGATCTGGTCAAATTTTGTCGCTTGATCCCGGTCGAGCGCAATCGCCGCTTCAGGCGTAATCCGGTCCGTACGCAAGCGCATGTCGGCAACGATGATTTCGTTGCCAAGTCCGTTCATCTTTGCAAATTGCGCGTATACTGCCATGCCTTCGCTAGCCTGTAATAACCGTCTTCTGTCGATAGAAGGCTTATATGGCGGAAAAGGGGAGGAAATGCCAGTGCCGGCGCGCAGCAATGCTTCGCGGCAATCGCGCGGGCACTCCCATTTTGCGGATGGTCAGTGGGGCTCGTGTGCGTCGGCTACGCCGCGCAGCCAGTAACCGGCCGCTTTGACCCACTCGGCATCAAAGCTCCGTTGTTCAACGAGATGATTCCGCACCGCCTTCGAGACATTGCTTTCGGCGGCAATGAAGGCGTAGCAGTCCCCGCCCGGCAGCTCGATCTCTGTAATTTTTTGCAACAGCAGATCGTTGTTGCCAGCCTCCGCGCCGTCGCGATGTACCCAAGTGATCTCTGCACTGGCATCGGTTTTGAGGGATTGCTCCTCCTGCCTGCTGGCGACCTCGATCACCGCGACGGCACGCGCGGAAGATGGCAGCTCTTCCAGGCGGCGGCTGATCGCTGGCAAGGCCGTCTCATCGCCTGCAAGCAGATACCAGTCGAAAGCATCGGGAATGATCATCGACCCGCGTGGACCGCCAATCACGATCTTCTGTCCGGTCTTTGCCTGCGCGGCCCAGGTCGAGGCGGGTCCATCACCGTGCAGGACAAAATCGATATCGAGCGTATTGGTGGCAGCGTCGAATGCTCGCGGCGTATAATCGCGCATTTCAGGCCGCGGTCTGTCCGGTGGGAAAGCGAGACCTTCAGGACCCATTACTGGCATGACGGGATCGCTGCCGGCTGGCGGGAAGAAGATTTTGATATGATCCGCATAGCCAGGGCTAATGAAGCCCGCAAGCTGGTCGCCAGCAAGTGTCACACGCAGCATCATCGGAGTGATACGCTTTACTGCTTGCACCTCGAGAAGGCGCAGGCGGGTTTCGTGGCGAATTCGTTGGGGAGCTTTATTCATGAGTTGCATCCTCATGAATTATCGCACGGGTTCGGCTCGCGCAATGGATGCTGGTACACATTTCCGTCATAGCCTCCAGCAAATGGATAAGACTTTATTCACTTTGAAATGATTGAATTGGTTAATGTCGCGGGTCGGGGTTGATCTGCGGCAAGCTCTGGAGGGTGTGGCGATATTGTCAGCTCCGCCATTTTTTGGTGGTCTGACGTGAAAACTCGGCCGAAAAAACATCGGTTTTTGCGGAGAGCGGGTTGAAATTTCGCCGGGTTCGCCATTGTATCATGGTCACGCGCGCCAAATGGAATCCCGTTCTGAGTTCAAATGCGCAGATGGAGAATTGAAGTTATGGGGACTTTGAAAGTCAATTTGCTGGCCGTAGCCGCCGTTGGCATGGTGCTGGCGGGATGCCAGAGTTCGCGAATGGACCCTGTATCCTCGGGGCCGGCGCCGCTTCAGCCCGCGCCTTCCGGCTCCGTCAGTCAAAGCCAGTTGCCGCCGCCCGGCGGAGCCAATCAGTTTCCGACTGCTCCTTCTACCAACACCAATACACCGACCACGCCTGGAAACACGCAGGTCGCCGCCCTTCCCCCGGAAAACGCGCCTGACCTGACCGCCGGCAGCGTAGCCGGTGTCTGGAATGCCTCCATGGGCGGCCAGAGCTGCAAGATTGCGACGCCGCAGACGAAGTTCGGCCAAGGCTACCGCGCCGGTCCTCTCCGCTGCCCCGGCGAACTTGCCAACCTCTCGTCGTGGGCCGTGAGCGGCAAGCAACTCACGCTCTATGATGCAGCTGGTGGCACGGTGGCCAAGCTCTATTCGTCCGGTCAGTCGAGATTCGATGGCCAGACTTCCGGCGGGCAGAACGTCAGCCTGTCACGTTAGCAAACTAGGAGCGCGCCTCAGGCGCGCCCGGAGACTGCACCTCGCATGTCGCACGACAATCTGAAAGTCTTTCCATCGGTGCGCGAGCGCTACGAGTCGCTTGTGCAGGCCGGGGATCTCGACGCTGATCCTTCGCAGCAGCGGCTTGCAAGCCGCTTCGACCGTCTCATCCATGACCTCGCGACCAAGCGCCTTGCGACAAAGTCCAGCGCGCTTGGTTGGCTGTTCAGCCGAAGGGCGCCAAGGCACGACATCGTCAAGGGCCTTTATATTCATGGGGATGTCGGGCGCGGCAAGACGATGCTGATGGACATGTTTCACCAGCTCGCGCCTGTCAAACGCAAGCGGCGCGCCCACTTCATCGATTTCATGGCGGATGTCCATGATCGTATCAATGCGCATCGCCAGGCTTTGAAGAACGGCGAGACGAAACAGGAAGATCCCGTCCCCCCGGTTGCCGATGCCTTGGCGGAACAAGCCTGGGTTTTGTGCTTCGATGAATTCACGGTGACGGATATCGCCGACGCGATGATCCTTTCCCGTCTGTTTCGCGCGCTGTTCGAGCGAGGCGTGGTTCTTGTCGCGACGTCGAACGTCGCGCCGGACAATCTCTATCGCGATGGGCTCAATCGCCAGCTGTTCCTGCCATTTGTGGATCTTCTGAAAGTTCACGTCGACGTCGTCAACCTCGATGCCCGCACGGATTACCGTCTGGAGAAGCTGAACCGCATGCCGGTTTTTCTTTCGCCGCTGAACGATGAAACGAGCCGGCTGATGGACGAAGCGTGGCACGCCGCAACCGGCGGCGCCACCATCACGGAGGATAGCGTCAAGGTCAAAGGCCGCACGGTCATCATTCCGCAAGCGGCGCGGAACGTCGCGCGCTTCACTTTTGCCGATCTGTGTTCGAAGCCGCTCGGAGCGGCAGACTATACCGCCATCATCAAGCGCTATCAGACCATCTTCATCGATTCGGTGCCGGTGCTCGACCAGCCGAGACGCAATGAAGCCAAGCGCTTCATCATCCTGATTGATATCCTTTATGACCACCATGTTCACGTGGTGATCTCTGCGGCCGCCACCCCCGACAAACTCTACATCGCAAAGTCAGGTACCGAGGCCTTTGAATTTGATCGGACGGCGTCGCGGTTGTTCGAAATGCAGAGCCAAGATTATCTGGCGCTAGCAGGCAAACTCGAGCCTGCCACGGAGGCGCGGTCCGCGGGTATTTGAAAGCCAGCGGACGGCATTTGCGGCCTCGCCGATCGTATCGAGCACTGACAAGCACCTGCCGGCATCTGCGCAGGAAAATCGACTTCGGCGCGAATTAAAGCGGTAACGAAAAAAGTTCATGATTATAGCCTATACATAGTAATGCAAGCTGACGATGTTGACGTTTACGTAAATCCCATCAATTCTAACCGATTGAATTCATTGAGGGGAAAATTTTATGTTGAGTTATTTTTGAAAGAGGAATATTCGAACGTCCCAGCGCGAAGACATGTGGTGAGGCTTGCCAGTGGGCTGCCGGAACATTGCGATGTGTCTTTTGGCGTCCCGTCAAGACTTCAGATCAGGGAAGTATCCAGCATGGCTCGTAACAAAATCGCCCTCATCGGTTCAGGCATGATCGGTGGAACGCTTGCACATTTGATCGGCCTCAAGGAGCTCGGCGATATTGTGCTCTTCGACATCGCAGAAGGTATTCCGCAGGGCAAGGGACTGGACATTGCCCAGTCGTCTCCCGTTGACGATTTCGACGCCAACCTTGTCGGCGCCAATGATTATTCGGCAATTGAAGGCGCGGATGTGGTAATTGTCACCGCCGGCGTGCCGCGCAAGCCAGGCATGAGCCGCGACGATCTTCTTGGCATCAACCTCAAGGTCATGGAACAGGTTGGAGCGGGCATCAAGAAATATGCCCCAGGCGCTTTCGTGATCTGCATCACCAACCCGCTGGATGCCATGGTCTGGGCGTTGCAGAAGTTCTCCGGCCTTCCGAAAAACATGGTCGTCGGCATGGCGGGCATCCTCGACAGTGCGCGCTTCCGTTATTTCCTTGCTGATGAGTTCAAGGTTTCGGTCGAGGACGTTACAGCGTTCGTCCTCGGTGGTCACGGCGACAGCATGGTTCCACTTGCACGCTACTCGACCGTTGCCGGTATTCCTCTGCCCGATCTCGTCAAGATGGGCTGGACCAGCCAGGAAAAGCTGGATCAGATCATTCAGCGTACGCGTGATGGCGGTGCCGAAATCGTCGGCCTGCTGAAGACGGGTTCTGCCTTCTACGCGCCTGCGTCGTCAGCGGTTCAGATGGCAGAGGCGTTCCTGAAGGACAAGAAGCGCGTTCTTCCCGTCGCGGCTCACCTGTCCGGCCAATATGGTGTCAAGGACATGTATGTCGGCGTTCCCGTGGTGATTGGCGCCGGCGGTGTCGAGCGCGTAATCGAAATCGACCTCAACAAGAGCGAACAGAAACAGTTCGAAGCTTCGGTTGCTTCCGTCGCCGGTCTCTGTGAAGCTTGCATGAACATCGCACCCAACCTGAAGTAGCCCCGCCTCGAACCCATCCTGAAACGATCCTGCGCCTGCGCGTCCGGATTATTCGTAGAGGAAATACCACATGAACATTCACGAATATCAGGCCAAGCGGCTGTTGCACTCGTTCGGTGCACCGATTGCCAATGGCGTCGCCGTGTACTCGGTCGAACAGGCGGAAGAATGGGCAAAGACGCTTCCCGGACCGCTTTATGTGGTCAAGAGCCAGATCCATGCGGGAGGGCGCGGCAAGGGCAAGTTCAAGGAACTCGGCCCTGACGCGAAGGGCGGCGTACGTCTGGCGCGATCGGTCGAGGAAGTCGTCGCCAATGCCAGAGAAATGCTCGGCAACACGCTCGTGACCAAACAGACCGGCCCGGCCGGCAAGCAGGTCAATCGTCTTTATATCGAGGATGGTGCCGACATCGAGCGCGAGCTTTATCTGTCGATCCTGATTGATCGTGCCAAGGGACGTCCGGCTTTCGTCGTTTCCACCGAAGGCGGCATGGACATCGAAGGTGTTGCACATGACACGCCCGAAAAGATCATCACTGTCTCGATAGATCCGGAAAAGGGCGTGACGGCGGAAGATACTGCCAGGATCAACGATGTATATGGTCTGTCCGGTGAAGCCAGAGCGGACGGCGAGACGCTTTTTCCGATCCTCTACAAGGCCTTCATCGAAAAGGACATGAGCCTGCTCGAGGTCAATCCGCTGATCGTCATGAAGGACGGACGCCTGCGGGTTCTCGATGCCAAGGTGTCGTTCGACGGCAACGCGCTGTTCCGTCATCCTGACGTCGTCGAACTGCGTGACACGACGGAAGAGGACGCCAAGGAAATCGAGGCATCAAAATACGACCTCGCCTATGTGGCACTTGATGGCAATATCGGCTGCATGGTCAATGGCGCCGGGCTCGCCATGGCGACGATGGATATCATCAAGCTCTATGGCGCCGAGCCGGCGAACTTCCTTGATGTTGGCGGCGGCGCCAGCAAGGAGAAGGTCACGGCTGCGTTCAAGATCATCACGGCCGATCCTGCAGTGAAGGGCATTCTGATCAACATATTCGGCGGCATCATGAAGTGCGATATCATTGCCGAAGGCGTGATCGCTGCGGTCAAGGAAGTTGGCCTCAAGGTCCCGCTCGTCGTGCGTCTTGAGGGCACCAATGCCGAACTCGGCAAGAAAATAATCAATGAAAGCGGCCTCAATGTCGTTTCCGCGGACGATCTCGATGATGCGGCGCAGAAGATCGTCGCAGCTGTGAAGGGGAACTAAGGCATGTCTATTCTGGTCAACAAGGACACCAAGGTTCTCGTTCAGGGCCTTACCGGCAAGACCGGTACTTTCCATACCGAGCAGGCTTTGGCCTATTACGGTACGCAGATGGTCGGCGGCATCCATCCCAAAAAGGGCGGCGAGACCTGGGAAAGCAACCTGCCGACCGGTTCGAGCGCGCAGCTGCCGATTTTCAGCTCTGTTGCAGAAGGTAAAGACCGTACCGGCGCGAACGCGTCGGTCATCTACGTTCCGCCTGCAGGCGCAGCCGAAGCCATCCTCGAAGCCATCGAGGCGGAGATCCCTTTGATCATCTGCATCACCGAAGGTATTCCTGTCATGGACATGGTTCGGGTCAAGGCGCGCCTCGACCGTTCCGCCTCGCGCCTGATCGGCCCGAACTGTCCGGGCGTCCTGACGCCGGAAGAATGCAAGATCGGCATCATGCCGGGTAACATCTTCAAGAAGGGCTCCGTGGGTGTTGTATCGCGTTCCGGAACACTTACCTATGAGGCAGTGTTTCAGACAACAAACGAGGGCCTCGGCCAGACGACGGCAGTCGGTATCGGCGGCGATCCTGTAAAGGGCACGGAGTTCATCGACATACTGGAAATGTTCCTTGCCGACGAAGCGACCAAATCGATCATCATGATTGGCGAAATCGGTGGCTCGGCTGAAGAAGATGCAGCGCAGTTCATAGCGGACGAAGCCAAGCGTGGCCGCAAGAAGCCCATGGCCGGGTTCATCGCAGGCCGCACGGCTCCTCCCGGTCGCACGATGGGCCATGCTGGCGCCGTGATCTCTGGTGGCAAGGGTGGCGCGGAAGACAAGATCGCAGCAATGGAGGCCGCAGGCATCCGCGTTTCGCCATCACCGGCGCAACTTGGCAAGACTTTGGTCGAAGTCCTCAAGGGCTGAGACTTCAGAGCAATTTCAGGAAAAGTGGGGACCGGTTTTCCCGGAATTGCGTAAAGACAAACTGTGAGAGCAATTCCGGCTACGAAGAAACGGAAATGCTCGATAGCGAGAATGAGCCGGGACGATTGTCGCCCCGGCCAAACACCACCAAAGGAGACGGAGCACGGCTCCGGTCACGAACATGGCACGTCAAGAACAGGCCAACGATCTTTTCGCTCTCACCTCATTTCTCTACGGCGGCAACGCTCATTATATTGAGGAACTGCACGCGAGTTACGAAAAGGATCCGGCGTCGGTGGATGCCGAATGGCAGGAATTCTTTGCAAACCTCAATGACAGCAAGGCCGACGTCATCGCCAACGCCAAGGGCGCTTCTTGGGAGAAGCCGAACTGGCCGATTGCTGGCAATGGCGAACTCGTTTCCGCTCTGGACGGTAACTGGGGCGAAGTCGAAAAGCATATTACAGACAAGCTGAAGTCCAGAAGCGGCAACGGCGCCGCCGCAACGAACGGCGCTGCAGCGCCGGCGGCCGTGCCTTCCTCGGACTCCGACATCATACACGCCGCTCGGGATTCGGTGCGTGCGATCATGATGATCCGGGCCTATCGCATGCGCGGTCACCTGCATGCCAAGCTCGATCCACTCGGCCTTGCCGAGGTCAAGGAAGATTACAACGAGCTCTCGCCCGAGAGCTACGGGTTCTCGCCTGCCGATTACGACCGCAAGATCTTCATCGATAATGTTCTTGGTCTCGAATACGCCACGATCCCGCAGATGCTCGACATCCTGCAGCGTACCTATTGCTCGACCATCGGCGTAGAGTTCATGCATATCTCGGACCCGGTAGAAAAAGCCTGGATTCAGGAGCGCATCGAGGGGCCAGACAAGGGAGTCGCCTTCACGGCGGAAGGCAAGAAGGCCATTCTGTCGAAGTTGATCGAGGCTGAAGGCTTCGAGCAGTTCATCGATGTCAAATACAAAGGTACCAAGCGCTTTGGTCTTGACGGTGCCGAGTCGCTGATTCCGGCGCTCGAGCAGATCGTCAAGCGCGGCGGCTCGATGGGACTGAAGGAAATCGTTCTGGGCATGGCCCATCGCGGCCGCCTCAATGTTCTCAGCCAGTTCATGCGCAAGCCGCACCGGGCGATATTCCACGAGTTCAAGGGCGGGTCGTACGCGCCTGATGATGTCGAAGGCTCCGGCGATGTGAAATATCACCTCGGTGCCTCGTCCGATCGCGAGTTCGACGGCAACAAGGTTCATCTGTCGCTGACAGCCAACCCGTCCCACCTCGAGATTGTCAATCCGGTCGTGATGGGCAAGGCGCGTGCCAAGCAGGATCTGCTGGCGGGCCGCGACCGCGACGAAGTTGTGCCACTGTCGGAGCGCTCCAAGATCATGCCGCTGCTCTTGCACGGCGATGCGGCATTTGCCGGGCAGGGCGTGGTGGCTGAATGTCTTGGCCTCTCGGGTCTGCGCGGCCACCGCGTGGCCGGCACGGTGCATTTCATTATCAACAACCAGATCGGTTTCACGACCAATCCGCGTTTCTCGCGGTCCTCGCCCTATCCGTCCGACGTGGCAAAGATGATTGAAGCGCCCATCTTCCACGTCAATGGCGACGATCCGGAAGCGGTGGTCTATGTTGCGAAAATCGCCACCGAATACCGCATGACCTTCCACAAGCCTGTCGTCATAGACATGTTCTGCTATCGTCGGTTCGGCCACAACGAGGGCGACGAGCCTGCGTTCACGCAGCCGCTGATGTACAAGACCATTCGCGGCCAGAAGACGACCGTGCAACTCTATTCGACCAAGCTCATTCAGGAAGGTCTCCTGACGGACGGCGATGTCGACAAGATGCGCGCCGGCTGGCGCGAGAATCTCGAGCAGGAGTTCGAGGCAGGTCAGCATTACAAGCCGAACAAGGCCGATTGGCTGGACGGTGCCTGGAGTGGCCTGCGCACTGCGGACAACGCCGATGAACAGCGGCGCGGCAAGACCGGCCTGCCCGTGAAGACGCTCAAGGAAATGGGCCGGAAACTCGCCGAAGTTCCGGCGGGGCTCAATGTGCACAGGACCATTCAGCGCTTCCAGGACAACCGCGCCAAGATGATCGAGACCGGAGAGGGCTTCGACTGGGCAACGGCGGAAGCATTGGCATTTGGCTCGCTTGTCACCGAAGGTCATCCGGTCCGTCTGTCGGGTCAGGATGTCGAGCGTGGCACGTTCAGCCAGCGTCACTCTGTGCTGTACGATCAGGATACCGAACAGCGCTATATTCCGCTCAACAACCTGCAAAAAGGCCAGGCGATCTACGAAGTCATCAATTCGATGCTTTCGGAAGAGGCAGTTCTTGGCTTCGAGTACGGTTATTCACTGTCCGATCCGCGCGCCCTGACCTTGTGGGAGGCGCAGTTCGGCGATTTTGCCAACGGTGCCCAGGTCATTTTCGATCAGTTCATTTCGTCAGGTGAGCGTAAATGGCTGCGCATGTCGGGTCTCGTCTGCCTCCTGCCTCATGGCTATGAAGGTCAGGGACCGGAGCATTCGTCTGCGCGGCTCGAACGTTATCTGCAGCTGTGTGCGGAAGATAACATGCAGGTTGCGAATTGCACTACGCCGGCTAACTACTTCCACATACTGCGGCGCCAGATGAAGCGCGACTTCCGCAAGCCCTTGATCCTGATGACGCCGAAATCGCTGCTGCGCCACAAGCGTGCCGTCTCTTCGATAGGAGACTTCACCGGCGATTCATCATTCCACCGCCTGTTGTGGGACGATGCGCAGCTCCTCAAGGATCAGCCGATAAAGCTGCAGAAGGATTCCAAGATCCGCCGCGTCGTGTTGTGCTCCGGCAAGGTCTACTACGATCTTTACGAGGAGCGCGAAAAGCGCGGCATTGACGATGTCTATCTGCTGCGTGTCGAGCAGCTCTATCCATTCCCGGCGAAGGCCCTGATCACCGAACTTTCGCGTTTCCGCAATGCGGAGATGGTCTGGTGTCAGGAAGAACCCAAGAACATGGGCGCGTGGGCCTTTATCGATCCGTACCTGGAATGGGTCCTTGCGCATATCGATGCCAAGCACCAGCGCGTCCGTTATACCGGGCGTCCTGCTGCCGCTTCGACCGCAACGGGCCTGATGTCCAAACACGTTGCACAGCTTGAAGCATTGCTCGAAGATGCTTTGGGTTCGTAATGACCAGTCCATATTGAGAGGTCGCTGCAGTAGGCCAAATCCTCCGTCGCAGCAGACCTTGAAGAACGAACGCTAAGACAGATCACGATCAACGAGAGCTAAAAACATGGCAACCGAAATCCGCGTCCCAACGCTGGGCGAATCCGTTTCCGAGGCAACAATTGGCAAATGGTTCAAGAACGTCGGCGATGCGATTGCCGTTGATGAGCCGCTGGTCGAACTTGAAACCGACAAGGTGACCATCGAAGTTCCGGCGTCCTCTGCCGGATCGCTCGCCGAAATCACTGCGAAGGAAGGCGATACGGTCGAGGTGGGCGCATTGCTCGGCATGATCGGATCAGCCGATGGTAACGCTGCGGCCACGAAAGCGGAAGCAAAGCCGGAAGCTGCTGCCCAGGCAGCGGGTCCGGCCGCCGCCGCCACGACCAAGGAAGCCGAGGCGAAGACGGCCGAGGTTTCCGGCGAGCCCGAGATTGCCGAGCGCAAGCCGAGCGAGATGCCGGCTTCGCCCGCTGCATCGAAAATTCTTGCCGAGAAGGGCGTTGCTTCCTCCCAGGTCGAAGGTTCCGGCAAGCGTGGCCAGGTGCTGAAGGGCGACGTTCTGGATGCAGTTGCCAAGGGCATCAAGTCCCAGCCGGCCGCGCCGGAAGCACCGAAGCCGGCTGCTGCCCGCCCCGCATCGTCCGCCGACGACGCATCGCGCGAAGAGCGCGTGAAGATGACCCGCCTACGTCAGACGATTGCTCGCCGTCTGAAGGACGCGCAGAACACAGCCGCCATGCTGACCACCTACAATGAGGTGGACATGTCGGCTGTCATGGACCTGCGCAATCGCTACAAGGAAATCTTCGAGAAGAAGCACGGCGTGAAACTCGGCTTCATGGGGTTTTTCACCAAGGCAGTGACCCACGCTCTGAAGGAGATTCCGTCCGTCAACGCGGAGATCGACGGCAACGACATCATCTACAAGAACTTCGCCCATGTCGGCGTGGCTGTCGGCACCGACAGGGGCTTGGTCGTTCCTGTCGTTCGCAACGCGGACCAGATGTCGATAGCCGAGATCGAAAAGGAAATCGGCCGACTGGGCAAGGCTGCGCGAGATGGCGCTCTTTCCATGGCTGACATGCAGGGCGGTACGTTCACCATTTCCAATGGAGGCGTCTACGGTTCGCTGATGTCTTCGCCGATCCTCAATGCGCCGCAGTCCGGCATTCTTGGCATGCACAAGATCCAGGAGCGTCCCGTTGTCGTCGGCGGTCAGATCGTCATTCGCCCAATGATGTACCTTGCACTCAGCTACGATCATCGCATCGTCGACGGCAAGGAGGCGGTCACCTTCCTCGTTCGCGTCAAGGAAAGCCTGGAGGATCCGGAACGTCTCGTGCTTGATCTATAGGGGCAGCACTCCGTGGCGCGTCGTCCACAATGCGTGGGCACGCTTCATGGGGCAAGATTGCAGGTGTCCGGAGATGGTTAAACATTGGCGATTGATGCAGCCCGTTGCTCTCCCTCAGGGTGAGCTAGCGAAACCATGCACCAAGTCGAGGCTGCCGCGCATTCTCGCTGGATTCATGGGCTGTGTCCTATCCTCAGCCAATGCCTTTGCCGCCTGTACGCAGGACCGTGCCATCTATACCGACCGGGATGACAGCTACACGCTGACCTTCAGACAAGTGCCGGAAGACCAACCGGTCGCGACATCGAATGAATTTTCAATCGAAAAGAATGACAGCGATCTGAAACTCGATGGCGTGGTCATGTGGAACGAGGGCGTTGCACGACCCAACGGCATCATAATGTACAAGTGCCCGACCGGCGATGTGACCGGCGACGAGCTCCAGGCATGTACGGTCTGGCGCGGCGTCATCTATGCCCTCAAGGAAGGGGCCGACGCTGACCTCCTGCCACAGGCAAAGGAACCGGCTGCGCAGGCTTTGCTGCTGCCCGACTTTTCGAGCTCTATGAGCAGCTTCGATTTCAAATCCCAAAAAACCATCGAGACCTTCCCTTGGGAAGTCTTTCGCTTCAAAGAATGCGTGCCGGAACAGTAGTTCATCGGTGCCGCGCAAGAAAAGGAATCAATCATGGCATATGATGTCGTCGTCATCGGAACCGGTCCGGGTGGCTATGTGTGTGCAATCAAGGCCGCGCAGCTTGGACTGAAGACGGCGGTGATCGAGAAGCGCGCTACTTTTGGCGGCACCTGCCTCAATATCGGGTGCATTCCGTCGAAGGCACTGCTGCATGCCTCGGAAGTCTTCCATGAGGCAGGTCATTCCCATGCCACTCTCGGTGTGGACGTAGGCACGCCAAAGCTCAACCTTCCCGCAATGCTTGCTCACAAGGATGCAACGGTCGAAGCCAACGTGAACGGCGTCGCTTTTCTGTTCAAGAAAAACAAGATCGATACGTTCATGGGGATAGGCCGGGTTCTGGGCGCCGGCAAAGTTTCTGTAACCGCCGAAGATGGCACGGTGCAGGAGATCGAGACGAAGAACATCGTCATCGCAACCGGTTCGGATGTAGCAGGCATCCCGGGCGTGAACGTCGAGTTCGACGAGAAGGTCATCATATCGTCGACCGGCGCGCTGGAGCTTGAAAGAGTACCAGAGCACCTTGTCGTCGTTGGCGGCGGGGTCATCGGCCTGGAATTGGGGTCGGTCTGGGCCCGGCTCGGCTCGAAGGTGACCGTCGTCGAATATCTCGACAAGATTCTCGGACCGATGGATGGTGAAGTCTCCCGCCAGTTCCAGCGCATGTTGGAGAAACAGGGTATTGAATTCAAGATGGGCGCCAAGGTTACCGGCGTTGAAAAGTCCGGCAAGGGCGCGAAGATCACGTTTGAACCAGTCAAGGGTGGCGAGGCTCAGATTGTCGAGGCCGACGTGGTTCTCGTCTCGACGGGGCGCAGGCCCTTTACGGATGGCGCCGGTCTCAAGGAAGCGGGCATCGAGATCGATGATCGCGGCCGCGTTGCCATCAACGATCATTGGCAGACCAATATACCTGGGATTTACGCCATCGGCGATGTGGTCAAAGGCGCGATGCTGGCGCACAAGGCGGAAGACGAGGGCATTGCAGTTGCCGAAATACTCGCCGGACAGGTCGGTCACGTGAACTACGATGCAATTCCGAGCGTCGTCTACACCCAGCCGGAGGTGGCGTCGGTCGGCAAGACCGAGGAAGAGTTGAAGGCCGCGGGCATCGAATACAAAGCCGGCAAATTTCCTTTCACCGCTAATGGAAGGGCGCGTGCCATGCTGCATACCGACGGTTTCGTCAAAATACTGGCCGACAAAACCACGGACCGTGTGCTCGGCGTTCATATCCTTGGCTACGGCGCGGGCGAAATGATCCACGAAGCGACAGTGCTGATGGAATTTGGCGGTTCCTCGGAAGATCTTGCGCGCACCACGCATGCACATCCGACCATGTCCGAGGCAGTCAGGGAAGCGGCTCTCGCCACATTCTTCAAGCCAATCCATATGTAAGATTTCGGCCAACGATAAAAAGGCCCGGACGTCCGGGCCTTTTTGATTCGGCATCCTGATTACTGTGCAGGTGCCGGTGCTGGAGCAGGCGCCGGTGTAGCAGGCGCCGGAGCTGTATCCGTCGGTGCTGTCTCGGTCGGAGCCGGAGTAGTCGGTGCCGGAGTTGTTGCTGCAGGCGGCGTCGCGGGTGCAGGCGTCGGTGCCGTATCGGTTGCCGGAGGCGTCGTCGTCGTGGTGTCCATCGCCGTATCGCTGCGGTTAAGGAAAAAATAGCCGCCGATCACCAGAGCGGCGATGATGAGGCCGGCAATGAGAAAGCCGCTTCCACCGCTCCTGTTGGTGACAACTGTGGAATTCGGGTGCACCGGGTCCGTCGGATCATTGCCCAATGGCCGCTGTTGCAGGTTCGGATCGTATGTCATTTCGTGTCCTCCATGACCTTTTCAGTACATTCCGATGAGAACAACGGCTTTGTATTCATAAGGTTCCGGATTCGCCAGAACAGCGCATTGGCAATTTGGACCTACAATTCGGCCTATACGTCGGCGTGGCCGCCGAATACTTGAAAACTATTGCCCGGCGCTAATCGAATAGCCGCGCTCCCGCAGAAGTGAAACCAGCCCCTGATTGCCCGGCAGATGCAAGGCACCCACTGCTATGAAGGCGTTTCCCCGATCGATGAGGGGAACGGCGCGTTCAGCCATTGTGCGGTTCCTGGCATTCACCATTTTCTCCTCGAATTCCGCGTAATTGGCACCGCTCGAACTGTCGGGTGCGACCGAGCGCATCAACGGAAAGATCATACCTATGTCGCCCCGCGTATAGAGTATCGTCATGGTCTCGAATATGTCGGGCAGTTCCGGACCCAAGGCCAGTGTCTCGATCAGTCCATCGATGTGAAACTGCGCCGGCAGTGATGCCATCGCTCCGAGCTGGTCCCTGATCGTCTCGAGCCCGGCGATCTGCTTGCCTTGGGCTTTGGCATCCTCGGCAAGTTTTATATCGAGAAATGCCGTTCCCTCTTTCGTTCGTGCAAGCTCGCAAGCCGGTACCGCAAGCATGCTGGTCAGCATCCAAGGTTGCATTCGATTGACGGCAGCGAGCGAGATGCCGCGCTCTGAAAGTGCAGTGCGGACAGTTTCAAGCTGATCCCCGGGAATAATCTTGTCCAGCGTCGTACCGTCCATGAACATCATCAGCTCAGGAGTTTCGGCCATGACCTTCACCGACGCCTTGGGATCAAGCACTTCGACCGTTTCGATTACGACCGTGTCGGCATTCCTATAGGCGAGGACCGCTGCATCGGAAAGCTTGAGGACGCGCGGGTCGGTAAGATGCATCGTTCCGTAAAGGAACGAAGGCTTCACGCCGGGCTTTTCGATCTTCCACAGAAGCCCCTTGCCGTTCACCGTGTTGGCGGCCTCCTTGCGCAAGGCCTCGAGCTTTACCGGATTCATCCCGGCGATGAGGTCGCGGCCACCGCAAGCGTTCTCTTCGGAGCGTGCACGCGTTGTGCCCGAAGCTACAATGAAGAAGCTCGCCAGCAGCAGCCAGCTCGAGATGAGGCAAAGCCGCAGAAGCCCCTCGGCGACAGTATCGAAAGTGGTAAATTTGTCGGTGTCGTTCATACCGGGTATCTATCCATAGCCTGCGGAGAAAGCGTTAATCTCCGCCTGTAAATTGTCGGTATTCAGGCGCGAGGATGCGCTTTTTCGTAGATTTCCATCAAACGTTCCGTATCGACTCCGGTGTACACCTGCGTCGTAGACAGGCTGGCGTGACCAAGCAGTTCCTGGATTGTGCGCAGATCCCCGCCACGTCCCAGCAAATGCGTGGCGAATGAATGGCGCAAGGCATGCGGCGTCGCCGTATCCGGCAGCCCCAGTGCGCCGCGCATCTTCTGCATGTCGCGCTGGATGATTGCCGGGTGCAGCTCGCCGCCGCGTGCGCCGCGAAACAATGGTTTGCCCTCCTCAAGATCGTAGGGGCAGAGCGCACGATATTCGGAAACGGCTCGGTGCACGACAGGCAGCAGCGGCACCATGCGCGTCTTTCCGCCCTTGCCCGTCACCAGGATCGAGCGCACGCCGTGATCTGTCAGCGCGCCGCCATCGAGGCCCAACGCCTCGGAAATACGCAGCCCGCAACCGTAAAGCAGGGTGAGAACCGCCGCATTGCGCGCCGCGATCCATGGCTCTTCATTCAGCTGCTCACCCATCTCGACCACACGGCGCGCGTCCACCATCGTCAATGGCTTGGGCAGGGATTTCGGCTGGCGCGGCGCCCGCATGGCGATGGACGCTGCGGCGTTGGCCATGCCCTGCTTTTCCAGAAAGCGCAGGAACGAACGGATTCCCGCGAGGCCGCGACCGAGCGTGCGCGCACCGGCACCGTCATTGCGGCGTCGTGCCAGGAATGAACGAAGATCTGCTATCCGCAGGCTCGCCACATCCTTGAGCGCCGGAGGTTCGCCGAGATGTCCGGTGAGAAACTGGAAGAATTGACGCGTGTCGCGCTCGTAGGCTTCCAACGTATTTGCCGCGAGCCGCCGCGTATTCTTCAGGGATTTCAGCCATGTTTCGCGGGCGTCGATCAGGTCTGGTCGAGCAGAAACGAGAAACTCTTCAGTTTGCGGCTGCACGCCCATGGCATCGTTCCCTAAATTTTTTCGCCTCCGACAATGGCACAAGACTTCTTACGAGAACGTTTCATAAGGCTTTTGGCGCTTGGTTTCGGTCGCCGTTTGCTCTAATTCGAAAGAATATGAGAACTGGAAGAAACCGATGGCGAAGTTGAATGACCCGATACAGTTGGCAGTGATTGGAGCGGCGCATGGAACGCGGGGCGAAGTCAGGGTCAAGACCTTCACGGGCGATCCGAACGCGCTGGCAGATTACGGTCCGCTCTACGATGTGACCGGCAGGGCGTTCGAAGTGCTTGATATCCGTCCGGCGAAGAATGTGGTTGTCGTGCGCTTTCGCGGCGTCAATGATCGCAATATGGCCGAGGCGCTGAACGGCACAACCCTGTTTATCGACAGGTCGCAGCTCCCGCAGGATCTGGACGAGGATGAATACTATCATTCGGATCTGATCGGTCTTGAAGCGATCGATGCCGAAGGCAACAGGCACGGCAAAGTATCGGCAATGTTCGATTTTGGCGGTGGCGATTTGCTCGAGCTGACTATCCCGGGCAAACGCCCCATGCTGATCCCGTTTACGATGCGGGCAGTTCCCCATGTCGACCTGAAGGCGGGGCACATTATTATCGATCCAGCGGCAGCCGGGCTTGTCCCCGATGAGAATGAGGATGAGGAAAGGCGCCGGCAACTCGGTGGTGAAGATGGCGGGAAAAAGCAATCATGACCGGGGCCAAGGGTGGTTTTCGCGCCACTGTGCTGACGCTCTATCCTGAAATGTTTCCGGGGCCCCTGGGCGTGTCGCTTGCCGGAAAGGCTTTGCAGGACGGCGCCTGGTCACTTGAACCGGTTCAGATCCGCGACTTCACCGCCGACAAGCACCGCATGGTGGACGACACGCCAGCTGGCGGCGGCGCTGGCATGGTCATGAAAGCAGACGTTCTGGCGCGGGCGGTCGATCACGTGACAGGCGGCGGGCGCGCGGCGGATGGCAGGCCGAAATTGTTCATGAGCCCGCGAGGCAAGGCCTTGACCCAGGCGCGCGTGCGGGAGCTTGCGTCTGGCCCCGGCGCAATCATTCTTTGCGGTCGTTTCGAAGGGGTGGATGAACGGCTGATCGAGGCCCGGGATTTCGAAGAAATCTCGATTGGCGATTACATATTGTCCGGCGGAGAGACGGCCGCGATCGTCGTTCTCGATGCGGTCGTGCGGCTTCTCCCCGGTGTCATGGGCAATGCCTTGTCCGGGGAAACGGAGAGCTTCGAGACAGGACTTCTAGAACACCCGCACTATACCAAGCCGCAGGAATGGGAAGGGCGGCGCATTCCCGATGTTCTTCTCTCCGGCAATCACGGCGCTATCGATAAATGGCGGCGCGCTGAAGCTGAAAGGTTGACCAGGGAGCGCAGGCCCGATCTTTGGCAGGACCATCGTGCTTCATCGAAGAAGTGAGCAGGCAAAAAGAATCGTCTCTGTAGGTGACAAACCGGCTTTTATGGTGTATCAGCCCGCCAACTCGGGAAATACCCAAGTCCATTAACAATGGCCATTAATCAATGAATGGTGAATTCGCTCCTGCTTCGTCGGAAGCATAGAAATGCGGCCATGCTGCTGTGTTTCAAGTGTCGAGCGCTCTGACTGTTTGAAAAACAAAGGATGAAGACGATGACCGTCGATATTATTCGTCAGCTCGATCTCGAGCAGAGAGCAAAAGTCGAAGCCAAGCGCGTGCTCCCGGATTTTCGCCCAGGCGACACCGTTCGTGTAAACGTCCGCGTGACGGAAGGTACCCGCACCCGCGTTCAGGCCTATGAAGGCGTTTGCATTGCTCGTAACGGCGCCGGCATTAACGAAAATTTCACTGTCCGCAAGATTTCCTACGGCGAAGGCGTCGAGCGCGTATTCCCGGTTATTTCTCCGCTCGTCGAAGGCGTTGATATCGTTCGCCGCGGCAAGGTACGTCGCGCCAAGCTTTATTATCTGCGTGGCCTGACCGGTAAGGCAGCCCGTATCGTCGAAAAGAAAGACAACCGCAAGAACAAGCCAGCTGTTCCAGTGACTGGTGCAGCCGAGACAGTCTCGGAAGCAACCGTTGCCAAGGCACCCGCCGCTGAGTAAGCGCGGTCACTGTCATTTTGAAAGAGGCGGTCTTCGGGCCGCCTTTTTTTGTTTCGTGGCACAATCCCGATGCGTGGTTCGACAAGCTCACCATGAGGGAAGTTGTTGGCTGCACGATAGTCGCCGATGTTGCAATGTTCTGGACTCACTGCAATCCGCCCACCTCCCTCATGGTGAGCTTGTCGAACCACGCGCAAAGCAAGTGCAATGTTCCAAATCGAATACCCTCAGATAGGCGAAGGCAGCAAGGGATTGACGCGCCAATGACAAGGTGAAATCTGTTGCCGACGCAAACAGGTGACAGGGGTTTGAGATGAACTTGCGATCCGTACTTTTGGCAGGGCTTATACTCGCCTTGACGCCGTTTTCTGCATGGGCTGCTGATCTGCCCGACCTTGGCGGCCGGAAAATTGCGGTCGTGACGGAGAATGCATATCCGCCGCTGCAATTCGTCGACCCGAAGACCGGCAGGGCTGTCGGGTGGGAATATGACGCGATGAACGAGATCGCCAGACGGCTCAATTTCAAGGTCGAATATCTCAACACCAGCTGGGACGCGATGATCCAGGCGGTCTCGGACAATCAGTACCAGATCGGCATGACCGGCATCACCATCAATGACGAACGCAAGCAGAAAGTGGATTTCTCAGAACCTTATATGCGCTCGGAGCAGTTCATGCTGGTGCGCGGCGACGAGAACCGCTTTACCGATCCGAAGAGCTTTGCCGACGCCAAAGATACGCTTGTGGGTGCACAGCCGGGTACCAGCAATTTCTACGTCGCCGTCTACAACGTGCTTGATGGCAACGAGCAGAACCCGCGCATCAAACTTTTCGAAACGTTCGGCGCGACCATCCAGGCGTTGAAAACGGGCGATGTCGATCTTGTTCTTACTGACAGCACGGCCGGCAAGGGCTATGTCGATGCGTCCGGCGGCGCCTTGAAGCTCATTGGCGGGCCGCTCGGCGCCGAGGATTTCGGTTTCATCTTTCCGAAGGGTTCTGATCTCGTCGCTCCTGTCAATGCAGCCATTGCTGCGCTGAAAGCGGATGGCACATTCGATGCGCTCAACAAGAAATGGTTCCTCGACTACAAGCTCGGGCAGTAATCCCGACTGTGCCGGATAACACGAAGAGCAGGGGACCTTCCGAGAAGGAATTCCCCTGGTGGCTGCTTGTTGCAGGGACGATTGCCATTGCACTTGGCATCGCCATTCTCGTCACTCCGATCTACGGACAGGTTTTTGCTACGGTCTCGCAGGGCATCTGGATTACTGTCTGGGTCTCGCTGCTGGCCTTCTTCCTCGCGTCGGCCCTCGGTCTTCTCCTCGCTGTAATGAGCCTTTCAGATCATATCGCAATAAGGCAGACGGCGCGATTTTATGTCGAGATTGTTCGCGGCATCCCCTTGCTTGTGCTGCTGTTCTACATCGCCTTTGTCGGTGCGCCGGCTGCAATCTGGCTGTGGAATTTCGTGACGCCGCCGCTGCATTCGGCAGGGCTTCTCGATCCGTTGCAAGTTCGCGATTTCTCGCTGCTCTGGCGCGCGATCATCGCATTGATGCTGGCCTATGCCGCTTTTCTCGCCGAGATTTTCCGGGCGGGCATTCAAGCGGTCGACAAGGGTCAGATCGAAGCTGCGAAAGCGTTGGGCCTCAAGCGTTTTGAGCGGTTCCGGCTGATCATCATGCCGCAAGCGATCCGCACCATCCTGCCGCCCTACGGCAATGATTTCATCTCGATGGTGAAGGATAGTTCGCTTGTCTCGGTCCTTGGCGTCGTCGACGTAACCCAGATGGGCAAGGTCTATGCCTCGGGCTCGTTCCGCTTCTTTGAAACCTATTCGGTCGTTGCCTATATATACCTCGTTCTGACCATCAGCCTGTCACTGGGGCTGCGCTGGCTGGAACGTCGTCTCAATCGCCGCTAAATCGAAAAGAGCGGCGCTTTGTCGCCGAATTATTACTTTTATCGCTTGTTTCTTGACGTATGTGGACCTCAAGTGCATATGTCCACGAACTAATCAGAAAGTCTCAAGGAAGTATCGCAATGTCTGCGCCACGCACTCTTTATGACAAGATATGGGATGACCATCTGGTCGATAGTCAGGAGGACGGCACATGCCTGCTCTATATCGATCGACATCTTGTGCATGAAGTGACCAGCCCGCAGGCTTTCGAAGGCCTGCGCCTCACCGGCCGCAAGGTTCGTCATCCGGAAAAGACGCTCGCCGTCGTGGATCATAACATCCCGACGTCGCCCGACCGGACCAAGCGTATCGAGAACAATGAAAGCCGTATCCAGGTTGAGGCTCTCGCCAGGAATGCGCTGGATTTCGGCGTCGAATATTATTCGGAGAAGGATATCCGCCAGGGTATCGTCCACATCATCGGGCCTGAACAGGGTTTTACCCTGCCAGGAATGACCATCGTCTGTGGTGATAGCCACACGTCCACGCATGGAGCTTTCGGAGCGCTCGCGCACGGCATCGGCACGTCCGAAGTCGAGCATGTTCTCGCGACGCAGACGCTGATCCAGTCTAAAGCCAAGAACATGCTGGTGCGGGTCGACGGCGTATTGCCGGCTGGCGTGACGGCCAAGGACATCATCCTCGCCATCATAGGCGAAATCGGCACCGCAGGGGGCACCGGTTATGTCATCGAATATGCCGGCGAGGCCATTCGCGCGCTGTCGATGGAAGGTCGCATGACCATCTGCAACATGTCGATCGAAGGCGGTGCCCGTGCCGGACTGATTGCGCCCGACGAGACGACATTCGCCTATGTGAAGGATAAGCCCCGCGCACCCAAGGGCGAGGCGTGGGACATGGCGCTTGAATATTGGAAGACGCTGCAGAGCGACGAGGGCGCGCATTTCGACAAGGTCGTGGTCCTCAACGCTGCGGACCTGCCGCCGATCGTATCGTGGGGTTCCTCGCCGGAAGACGTCATCTCCGTTACCGGCGCCGTGCCGAATCCGGACGAGATTCCGGATGAAACCAAGCGCTCATCGAAGTGGCGTGCTCTTGACTACATGGGGTTGAAGCCCGGCACGCCGATCACCGACATCAAGCTGGACCGCGTGTTCATCGGCTCCTGCACCAATGGTCGCATCGAGGATCTGCGCGAGGTCGCCAAGGTGGTCGAGGGCCATACGGTCGCGCCAACCGTGGATGCGATGATCGTACCGGGCTCCGGCCTCGTCAAGCAACAGGCGGAAGCCGAGGGTCTGGACAAGATTTTCAAGGCTGCCGGTTTCGACTGGCGCGAGCCGGGCTGTTCCATGTGCCTCGCGATGAACGATGATCGTCTGAAGCCCGGCGAACGCTGCGCTTCCACCTCGAACCGTAATTTCGAGGGCCGTCAGGGCTTCAAGGGGCGCACGCATCTCGTCTCGCCAGCCATGGCAGCGGCGGCGGCAATTGCCGGACATTTCGTCGATATCAGAGAGTGGAAGTAAGCTCTTTATCTCCCCCTTGTGGGGGAGATCATCGGCATCACCCGCCGGCACTAATCCATCACCGCCCCCGATAAGCCGGCACACCCTGGTCCGGCAGCCATAGACCTTCCGGTACCGGGCCCGTCTGCCAGAACACGTCTATCGGAATCCCGCCGCGCGGATACCAGTAACCGCCAATGCGCAGCCATAGCGGTTTGACTGCCTCGACGATGCGCTTGCCGATGCCGACCGTGCAATCCTCGTGAAAAGCGCCATGGTTGCGGAAACTGCCCAAAAACAGCTTCAGCGATTTCGACTCCACCAGCGTCTGGTCCGGGGCATAGTCGATGACCAGGTGACCGAAATCGGGCTGGCCGGTTACCGGACATAGAGAGGTGAATTCCGGACAGGCGAAGCGGGCGAGGAAAAGTGTTCCCGCCTGCGGGTTGGGCACTGCATCGAGGACGGCCTCGTCCGGATGCTGGGGAATTTTGACATCCTTGCCGAGCATCGTTGCTGTTTGCGCAAAATGACTCATGCTGCTTTCCTTTCGATCTCATATTCGCCCGCGTATTCGCAGCCTTCGCCGCAAGTGTCCCTGTATACCCCCACTTGCGCCAGGCCAGAAAGCGACCGGGCAAAGTGCCGCCACAACCACATGGAAATGTTTTCGAGTGTCGGCGTCTCCAGCCCATCGACCTCATTGAGGTAACGATGATCCAGTTTCTCATGGGCACTGTCGAAGGCGGCTTTAACCGTGCCTAGATCGGAGATCAGTCCGGTCTTGCCATCGGGTTTTCCTTCCAGCGTCACGCGAACGCGGAAACTGTGCCCGTGCAGGCGCGTGTTGATGTGCCCGTCGGGGAAGATGTGCGGCAGATGATGCGCCGCTTCGAACGTGAATTCGTTGAAGATTCTCATGGTTTTCCTTGTTCGCATTGGCGCAGTACAGGCGCCCGCTAAAGCAATTCCAGCAAAACTGTGTAACGGTTTTGGCAATCGAAATTGCGGTAAACAAAGGGCTTACCTCAAGGCAAACCCAGTATCTTGTGTGTCTGCGTGCTCAGCCGCCAAAGCGGATGGGCGAGGCAATAGGCCGCTGCAGATGCCACATGAGCGGCGGTTTGCGCCGGATCACCGATGACGTCAAGAGGCTGCAAATAGAAATGCTGGAACGAAAGCTGCTCGAACCGCGACGGGTGCGCCTCGCTTTCCTTCTGCGGATAGACCAGTTTCAGTTCGTTGCCGCTGGTCTGGACGAGCGGCGCTGATGCCTTGGGCGAAACGCAGATCCAGTCGATATCCGCCGGTGCCGCGATGGTGCCGTTGGTCTCGATACCGACCTCGAAGCCGCGTGCGTGAAAAGCGTCTAACAGGGGCAGGTCGAGCTGGAGCAGGGGCTCGCCGCCGGTGCAGATGACGTAGGGTTGTCCTCCACCGCCAGCAGGCCAAGCGGAAGCAACGCTGTCGGCCAGAGCGTCTGCCGTCTTGAACTTGCCGCCGCCCGGACCATTGACGCCGACGAAATCCGTATCGCAGAACTTGCAGATCGCTTCTTCGCGGTCGCGCTCGAGCCCGGACCACAGGTTACAGCCGGTAAAACGCATGAACACGGCAGCCCGGCCTGTGTGGTTGCCTTCACCCTGCAGCGTCAGGTAGATTTCCTTGACGGCATAGGTCATGCGGCTTCGGCCTTGAACTTCCGCCATCCGTTCGCGCGCAATTCGCAGGCGGGGCAGGTGCCACAGCCATACCCCCAGTTGTGACGTTGCGTGCGATCGCCAAGATAGCAGGTGTGGGTGTGTTCCATGATCAGGTTGAGCAGGGATTGCCCGCCAAGATCCCGCGCAAGAGCGAAGGTCTCCGCCTTGTCGAGCCACATCAATGGCGTTTCAATCGTCATGCGGCGGTCCAGTCCAAGCGACAGCGCTACCTGCTGGGCTTTCAACGTGTCATCGCGGCAATCGGGATAACCGGAATAATCCGTCTCGCACATGCCGCCGACGATCACGCGAAGGCCGCGCCGGTACGCCAGTGCACCGGCGAGGGTGAAGAACAGCAGATTGCGGCCCGGAACAAAGGTATTGGACAAGCCATTATCCGCCATTTCGATTGCAATATCCTGCGTCATGGCAGTGGATCCGAGCTGGCCGATAATACCTGCATCCAGCAGATGATCATCGCCGAGCCGCTCTGCCCATTCGGAAAACGTTCGCCTGAGCGCGCCACGAAATTGGCTGCGCACTTCAAGCTCGATACGGTGCCGCTGGCCATAATCGAAGCCGACGGTTTCGACGCGGTCGAAGCGCGAAAGCGCCCAGGCAAGACAGGTGGCCGAATCCTGCCCGCCGGAAAACAGGACGAGTGCGCCGTCGGTACTACGAGCCATGCATTCTTACCTCTTGAAAGCGGCCCCATTACAGGGCGCCGGTCACAGAGGCAAATCAAATCTCGGGACGCAAGTTTCGGTCAGCAGCCCGGATGACCAAGAATGATGGTCGAGTTGCGGTCGATGCCGTACTGGTAGCCGAGGCCCTTGACCATTATCGGGCTGTCGCAGCTTGTATTGGGCGGCGGGACCACGCCGATCACCATCGGATCGGCTGGTGGAGAAATAATCGCCGGTTGCTTGCTGCCACGGCGGTAAACCGGAACTTCACTGCGGATACGGCGTCCCACCACGTCGGATTGAGCTGCCGCGCCGCCTACGAAGATTATCTTGGACCCGCCTGCCTCGTAATAGACGATGTTTCCATACTCATCGCCGAATGAGTTGCCGGCATTTATTTTATTGTCCGCAACCGCCGGGGCAGCCAATCCGATCGACAGTACTGTCGTGGCGACCAGCCGCCACATGACAAAGGCATTTTTTCTGGCCAGCATTGATGCATTCCTTCGCGACCCGAACCGTTCTTCAGACAGATTAACCCTTTATTAACAATTGTCATCTGCACCGGCGGTAATCAAATCGATTTTCATGCTCCGCGCAGGTTGACGGGCGTGCCGCAATCACCCAATCCTCGCAATAGATGAGAACACTGCTGCTGCGGCAGTCACGAAGGGACGGAATGCGACCATGACCAAGAAAAGCGCGGACGACCATGCCATCGACATTTCCCTGCTGCATCTCAGTCATGCCCATGAGTTCGCGCCGCTTCTTGCCAGCTATGCCCAAGCCTTGAAAAGGGGCGCCCCGCGCCGTCCGGACGATTATTATGCGGAGAACCTGCTGCGCGACCGCACGGCCGAAATTGCAGGTGCGCGTCTCGATGGCGTGCTCGTCGGCTTTGTCATCTTCTATGATCTTCCGGAGCCGGTGTCGGGCATGCGTGCGGGACAGGTGGATCATATCTACGTTCATCACGACCATCGCGGCAAAGGTATTGCCAAGGCTTTGATCGACGTGCTCGCCGACAAGGCGGAGGAGCGGGGCTGGACCAAGCTGTCGCTCAATGCGCCGCGGGTTCCTGAAGATGGCCGCAAGCTCTATGAACAGGTGGCCGCTTCCGCGGACTGGACCAGCTTCATCATCCGCTTCGGCAACCAATGATCGCGATCACCGCCGGAACGGTGCGAACAGGAGAATATCCTGCGCGCGACCTGTCCTGCCGCATAAGACGATAGTATAAATCTGATGATTCTAACCTCGCGGCCGGGAGCCCGGAAGATTTATTTTCGCAGGGCACACGTGCTTTGCTTTCCCACTCTAGCCCACGTTTTTACCGCTTTAAACGATTGAATTCTAAGCACAAACCTTATTGACTTGCTATTGAAGCCGATTCGCCGCATGAGGTGGCGGAATGGGGCTTTGACGCAGTGCAAAAACCGGATTAAAACCCCTCTAAATTGCCTCTATCCAGCCTTTTCGGCCCTGCCCGCCAGTCCAGGCGAGCGCTTATCATTGGGGACGCTATGAGCAAGACAAGTTTGCACTCGAACCGGCCATTGTCGCCGCATTTGCAGATCTACAAGCCGATTCCCACCATGGTCATGTCGATCGTCCACCGTATTACCGGATCGGCGCTTTATGTGGGCACACTCCTGGTCGCATGGTGGCTTATAGCAACTGCGACAAGCGAGCGGCAGTTCGACATCGTCAACATGGTCTACGGGTCATGGGTCGGTCTGCTGATCCTGCTTGGTTACACCTGGGCCCTTATTCACCACATGATAGGCGGTATACGCCATCTGGTCTGGGATACGGGACGCGGCCTGGAAAAGCGCAGCACGACGAGAATGGCGTGGGCAAATCTTGTCCTGTCCATTGTCCTGACGATCCTGGTCTGGATCGCCGCATTCACCATAGCCTAGTTAAAGGAGGCGGAACGATGAGCGACATGCGCACGCCGCTTAAGAAGGTTCGCGGGCTTGGCTCCGCGAAAGAAGGTACGGAACATTTCTGGCGTCAACGGCTTACCGCGATGTCGAATATTCCGCTGATCCTGTTTTTCATCGGGCTTATCCTCTCGCTCCACGGGGCAAGCTATGCCGAGACGAAAGCGGCCCTCTCGCACCCGCTGACTGCGCTCGTGATGCTGATGGTAATTGTCTCGCCGCTATACCATATGCGTCTTGGAATGCAGGTCATCATCGAAGACTACGTACACGGCGAAGGCACAAAGGTCGTGCTCCTGATGCTCAATACCTTCTTTGCACTTGGTGTTGGTATTGTCTGCATCTTCGCGATCCTCAAGCTGAGCTTCGGAGTTTAACCTCGATCATGGCACCCACAGACAAAGCCTACACATTCGTCGACCACAAGTTCGACGTGGTCGTAGTCGGCGCCGGGGGCGCGGGATTGCGCGCCACTCTTGGCATGGCCGAACAGGGCCTGAAGACAGCCTGCATCACCAAGGTTTTCCCGACCCGTTCCCACACGGTCGCCGCGCAAGGCGGCATTGCGGCCTCGCTCAGCAACATGGGTCCGGATTCCTGGCAATGGCACATGTATGACACGGTCAAGGGGTCGGACTGGCTTGGCGATACCGACGCCATGGAATATCTGGCGCGCGAGGCGCCTGCCGCGGTCTACGAGCTGGAGCATTACGGTGTGCCGTTCTCCCGCACCGAGGAGGGCAAGATCTACCAGCGGCCCTTCGGCGGCCACATGATGAATTACGGCGATGGCCCGCCCGTGCAGCGTACCTGCGCAGCCGCCGACCGGACCGGTCATGCGATCCTGCACACGCTCTACGGCCAGAGCCTTCGCCACAATGCGCAGTTCTTCATAGAATATTTCGCGCTAGATCTCATCCAGGATGAAGACGGCACGATCGCCGGTGTTGTGGCTTGGAACCTCGACGACGGTACGATCCATCGCTTTGCTGCCAAGATGGTGGTCATGGCGACGGGCGGCTACGGCCGTTCCTATTTCTCCGCGACCTCGGCTCATACCTGCACAGGCGATGGCGGGGGCATGGTCGCGCGGGCCGGCCTGCCCTTGCAGGACATGGAGTTCGTGCAATTCCATCCGACCGGCATATATGGCGCCGGCTGTCTGATCACCGAAGGCGCACGCGGCGAGGGGGGCTATCTGGTCAATGCCGAGGGCGAGCGCTTCATGGAGCGCTATGCGCCCTCGGCCAAGGATCTTGCGTCGCGGGACGTGGTTTCGCGCTGCATGACGCTGGAAATCCGCGAAGGCCGCGGCGTCGGCAAGAACAAGGATCACATCTTCCTGCATCTGGATCATCTCGATCCGGCAGTCTTGCACGAGCGCCTGCCGGGCATTTCGGAATCGGCGAAGATTTTTGCCGGCGTCGACCTTACAAAGGAGCCTATCCCGGTTCTGCCGACGGTTCACTACAACATGGGCGGGATTCCTACCAATTACTGGGGCGAGGCGCTCAATCCGACGGTCGAGGATCCTGATCGCATCCAGCCGGGCCTGATGGCCGTCGGCGAGGCAGGCTGTGCCTCGGTGCACGGCGCCAACCGCCTCGGCTCCAACTCGCTGATCGATCTTGTGGTGTTCGGCCGCGCCGCCGCGATTCGTGCTGGTCAGGTCATAGACCGCAACACGAAGATCCCCGACATCAATGAAGCTTGCGTGACCAGGATCATGGATCGGTTCGATCGTCTGCGTCACGCAAATGGCGGCACTCCGACGGCTGCGCTGCGCGAGAAGATGCAGAGAACCATGCAGGAAGACGCAGCTGTGTTTCGAACCTCGGAATCACTGAAGTCCGGTGTGAGCCGCATCGAGCAGATATGGCGCGAACTGCCGGACGTCAAAGTCACCGACCGCTCCATGATCTGGAATTCCGATCTCGTGGAAACGCTGGAGCTTGAAAATCTCATGGCCAATGCCATCACTACGGTCGTTGCCGCAGAAGCTCGCAAGGAAAGCCGCGGTGCCCATGCGCACGAGGACTTCCCAAACCGCGACGACGTCAACTGGCGCAAGCACAGCCTTGCGTGGCTGGCGCCAGACGGCAAGGTAACCCTAGCATACCGACCCGTTCATCTCGAACCGCTGCTCAAGGAAGAGGATGGCGGTATCAGCCTCGCCAGAATCGCGCCGAAGGCGCGGGTATATTGACCAGGGAACCGGAATATCATGGTTGAACTTGCACTTCCCAAAAATTCGCAGATGCGCCCGGGCAAGACCTGGGATCGTCCGCAGGGCGCCAATAATCTGCGGGAGTACCGGGTCTACCGCTGGTCGCCGGACGACGGCGAAAATCCGCGCATAGACACCTATTATGTGGATCTCGACGATTGCGGCCCGATGGTTCTCGATGGCCTTTTGTGGATCAAGAACAAGATCGACCCGACCCTGACGCTCCGCCGTTCCTGCCGCGAGGGCATTTGCGGCTCCTGCGCCATGAATATCGATGGTACGAACACGCTCGCCTGTACCAAGGGCATGGACGAAATTAAGGGCGCAGTGAAGATTTACCCGCTACCGCATCTTCCGGTGGTGAAGGATCTGGTGCCGGACCTGTCGAACTTCTATGCCCAGCATCGTTCGATCGAGCCATGGCTGAAGACAGTCTCGCCGGAACCGGCAAAGGAATGGCTGCAGAGCCATGAGGACCGCGCCAAGCTGGATGGCCTCTATGAGTGTATCCTTTGCGCGTGCTGCTCGACATCGTGCCCCAGCTACTGGTGGAATGGCGACAGGTATCTCGGACCGGCCGTGCTTCTGCAGGCCTATCGCTGGTTGATCGACAGCCGCGACGAGGCGACCGGCGAGCGTCTCGATAATCTTGAGGATCCGTTCCGGCTCTATCGCTGCCATACGATCATGAACTGCGCGCAGACTTGCCCGAAGGGTTTGAATCCCGCCAAGGCAATTGCCGAAATCAAGAAGATGATGGTGGAGCGGCGCGTCTGATTTTGCACAGCAGCGATGACATCAAAATAAAAATGGGCGCTCCAGGCGCCCGAATTGATTCTGCCGCTACTCAAGCAATCAAGCCAGCCTGGCATCCAGCGTAAGCTCGATCGCGCCGAGGGCCTTTGACACCGGGCAGTTGGCCTTGGCTTTGTTGGCCAGCTCGTTGAAGGTCGCTGCATCTATGCCGGGCACATTGCCGACAAGGGTCAGTGCGCTCTTGGTGATCGCGCCCTTGGCGGGATCGAGCGTCACGACTGCCTTGGCTTCGAGCTTTTCAGCCGGAGTGCCGTTTTCCGCGAGGAAGTGGGAGAGCTGCATGGCAAAGCAGCCCGCATGAGCCGCCCCCAGCAATTCTTCGGGATTGGTGCCGGAGGTGCCGCTTGCGTCCTCGAAGCGTGCCTTGAAGTTGTAGGGGAGACCTTTCAGGGCGCCGCTTTGGGTGTCGAGCGTGCCCTGGCCATCCTTCAGCGCGCCTTTCCAGATTGCTGTTGCTTGTCTGTCCATGTGTATCTCCCTTATTGAGTTGCTTGAAAGACGTGTGGCCGCGCCATTAGGGGCGCTTGGCTGGTGTTAGCATAGTTCCGTATCATATCCATGGCACCCTATTATTCCACTGCCTAATTTACGCCGTCATTTCTGTCCTTTTAATCTAGATATTTTTAAAGAGGTTTTTTGATTATGCATATTGCTCTGGCAGTTTTCGTGCTCGTTGGCGGCGGGCTCTTCTGGTGGCACAGGTTGAAGATATTCAATGAGGCGGCAAGTGATGTCATCGACGGCGCCGGGAGAATGCGCGGGCATTTCCGGCGCAGGAAAATACGCCTGCAGGCCGAGCATTCCCCGCTGGGCGCGATCGACGACCCGGTTCTTGCCGCAGCGACGCTGATATTTGCAATCATAGCGGAGGATACACTGATTACGGAAAATCATATCGATGCCGCGAGGAATGTCATCGTTGAAATAAGCCATCCCAAAAAAGCCGATGCGGCGATGATCTATGCAAAATGGGCTTTCAGCCAGATTGGCGATACCGCACTCGTGATCGAAAAAGTCTCTCCCTTGTTGCGCCAGCAGCTTACTGAAGTGGAAAAGTTCGAATTGATTGCTATGGTAGACGAGGCCGCTACCGCCGTTCCCGTCTCCCACCATTACGGCCAGCGTGTCCAAAAGCTGAAGCAGAGGCTCGGCCTGGAAATCGACTGATCAACCTCAAAGTGAACAGGAAATCCCGTGAAACTGAAGAAACTCGGCAGGACCGATATCGAAGTCACTGAAATCTGTCTCGGCACCATGACCTGGGGCGTTCAGAACACCGAAACCGATGCGCACAATCAGATCGACTATGCGCTCGACGCGGGCATAAATTTCATGGACACGGCGGAAGTCTACGCAATCCCGGCGAGCGCCGATACCTATGGCAAGACCGAGAGCCACATCGGAACATGGTTCAGGAAGTCGGGCAAGCGCGACAAGTTCGTGCTCGCCACCAAGATCTCCGGCGGCGGTACGAGCTGGATTCGGAATGGCGCACCGCCAAGCCGCAATTCGGTGCGCGAAGCGGTGGAAGGCAGCCTGAAGCGTCTTCAGACCGATTATATCGACCTCTACCAGGTCCATTATGCCGCCCGCGGTCATTATCATTTCGGCACCGCCTGGAATTACGCTCCGCACAACCAGGACAGGTCGCAGGTCATCGAACAGATGCAAGATGCACTACAGGGATTGGGCGACATGGTGAAGGAGGGCAAGATTCGTGAGATCGGCCTTTCCAATGAGACGGCCTGGGGCATCGGTCAATGGCTGAAACTCTCCGAGCGGCATGATCTGCCGCGCGTGGCTTCGGTGCAGAACGAATATAGCCTGCTCCAGCGCGTCTTCGATCTCGATCTTGCCGAGCTGAGCCACCACGAGAATGTCGGCCTGCTCGCCTATTCGTCACTGGCTTCCGGTGTGCTTACGGGCAAATACCTGGACGGGAAAATCCCGGCGGGCACGCGCGGCGCTATCCAGCCTGGCGGCCTGTGGCGCAACAGTGAATATTCCGCTCCGGCCGTGCGTGCCTATATCGAGCTTGCACGCAAGCATGATCTCGATATAGCGCAGATGGCGATTGCCTTTGCACTGACTCGGCCCTTCATGACCTCGGTCATTATTGGCGCAACGTCGATTCAGCAGCTGAAGACCGATATCTGGGCCAGCCGGATCGCGCTTTCGCCGGAACTGCTCAAGGAGATCGACGCGATCTATCGCAAGTATCCGCGTCCGCTCTAGGTCGGCTAGATACCGTGCGTTCGGTTACCTCCATTCAACGCCGTAAGCGTCGTATTGACACTGAGCGGACAAACTGAATCTATGTTTGGAAATGGAGTCGTTCCAGATGGATGGTCTGATTGGCATCGGAGCCTACACACCTGCGGAAGCGGGTAGGCTCTTGCGCGTCCATCCCTCAAAAATCTCCCGATGGCTTCGGGGTCACAGCATCCAAGGGAAGCTGTACGAGCCACTATGGATGCCCGAGATCAATCTGGATGATGAACGGGTGTACCTTGGATTTCGCGATCTTATGGAGATAAGAGTCGCTGACGCTTTCATTCGGGCTGGAGTTTCGGCCATTCGCATCCGCGCGACAATTATGGCGGCTCGTGAAATCATTGGACAAGACCATCCCTTATCTACGGATAAATTTCGAACTGACGGACGCGAGATATTTCTTCATACCGTTGAAACCGATGAGTACGGACAAGAACGTGAACGCCTCCTGAATCTTTTCCGTCAGCAATACGAGTTCAAGGGAATTATTGATCCTATCCTGAAAACTGTTGATTTCAGTGCTGACGGAAACCCACTGGTATGGTGGCCAGGTGGCCGCAAGCTGAATGTCGTAGTCGATCCGGCCCGGTCCTTCGGTCAACCCATTGACGCGAGATCAAGTGTTCCAACGGCTGTGTTGGCGGCTGCCGGAATGCAAGAAGGCATCACGGGCGCTGCATTGGCATTTGCAGTCACTGAAGCTTCAATTCGCCGGTCGATTGATTTTGAAAGTCTCATGAAGCATCGGGCTGCGGCGTGAAGGTGCTATTCGACAATTGTACCTCACCTGTAGTGGCGTCCACACTCAATGGCTATATTAAGCACTTTAGAGGTGCCGCTTTCCATATAATGGATGTGCCAGGACTACCGAAGGGCCGACATTCGGCCGACATCGATTGGATAGACCACTTACGCAAAGCATCAGAAAAATGGATATTCGTCTCTGGTGACGGAAGGGTACTGAAAAATCCGGTGGAGCGCGCAGCGTCGCGATCCGCCGGACTGCATGGTTTCATATTGGCTCCGGCCTATCAAAAGACGACCCTCAATAAAGTCGCTGCTACCATCGTCTGGCACTGGCCTGAAATCGTCAAAATCACGGAGCTTCTGGCGGCTCCTTCAATGCACGAGATTCCTATTGGCAGAATGACAAAACTCCGCCAACTGCCCGTTTAGCCAGAATGCTCGTTCAACGCTCTAAATCGGCTGGCCCTGAAGCAGCTTCGGCGCCGTGGTGGATAATCCCGCGGCCTGGCGGATGAAAAATCCCTTGAGCCGCGGCATCCGCTCGACAAGGCCGAGACCCAGATCGCGCAGCGCCCGCACCGGAATATTGTCGTTGGAGAACAGCCGGTTCAGGATGTCGGTCGTGACGCCCATCTGCACCGTGTCGAAGCGGCGCCAGGTCTGGTAGCGCTCGAGCACCGCCAAGGAGCCGATGTCAAGTCCAAGCCGATCGGCATCGACGACAGTTTCGGCTAGCGCCGCAGCATCCTTGAAGCCGAGGTTGAGGCCTTGGCCCGCGATCGGGTGAATGCCGTGCGCCGCGTCGCCGACGAGTGCGAAACGCGGCTTGACGAAGTCGCGAGCCAGCGTAAGGCCGAGTGGAAAGGCCTTGCGCTGTCCCTCGACATGGAGTTCGCCAAGCTTCAGCCCGAATCGCTGTTCGAGTTCGGCCTCAAAGATGAAATCGTCTTCGTTGATCAGCCGCTCCGCGTCGGCGGTTCGTTCGGTCCAGACAAGTGACGAACGGTTGCCCTTCAGCGGCAGCACGGCGAAAGGGCCGGCGGGCAGGAAATGCTCTTCCGCCCGGCCATGGTGAGGGCGCTCATGCGTGACCGTGCAGACAATGCCAGACTGCCCGTATTGCCAATTGACGGTCTTGATTCCCGCCATTTCGCGCAGGCGCGACTTGACCCCATCGGCTGCGATCAACAGCCGGGTGCGCAAGCTTTTGCCATCGGGATAGCGGACCGTCAAAGAGGCGTCGCCTTGCTCGAAACCGTTGACGCCCGCCCCTTCGATGAAGCTCACGCCGAGCTCTTCTGCCTTGTTCCGCAGTGAAGCGTTGAGCACGCGATTCTCCACCATATGCGCGAATGGCTCGCCCGGCTCTACTTCGCCGTTGAAGGTCAGGAACACGGGCCTTACCGGATCGGACGTGCGGGAATCGGTTACGATCATCTCGGTAATGGGTTGTGCTTCGGGGAAAATGGCGTCCCAGCATCCGAGCCGGTCCAGCATGCGGCTTGCAGCTGCGGCGATAGCCGACGCGCGCGTATCGTTGCGCCAGAGACCGGTGGGCGCCGCGTCGATGATGGTGATCGAAAGATGTGGCGCTGAAAATTTCAACGCCACTGCCGTCGCAAGACCCACATAGCCTGCGCCAGCGATGACAATGTCGGTGCTCTGGTTCTGAGTGGAGCTTCGTTCAGCCATGATTGCCTCCGGTTTGCCCTTGCGGTGAGCTTGACTTGCGCCTCTGTTCCTGTTGCAAGCGTATGCCACATGCGAACGGGAGACGCCGGTCATGTCTGACGCCATGAATGAGCTTTTGTCCATACTTGATCTTGAGACGCTAGAACACAACCTTTTTCGAGGTCGCAGTCCGCAATCCGGCTGGCAGCGGGTCTTCGGCGGCCAGGTCATCGGCCAGGCTCTCGTTGCGGCGCAGCGTACCGTCGATCCTTTGCGTCACGTCCATTCCCTGCACGGTTATTTCATGCGCGCAGGTGATCCGGCCGTGCCGATAATCTATGAGGTCGACCGCATCCGGGACGGTTCGAGCTTCACGACGCGCCGCGTGGTTGCAATCCAGCATGGTCACGCCATCTTTTCCCTGGAAGCTTCTTTTCAGATCGAGGAGGCGGGACTTGAGCATCAGAAGCCGAAGCCCCTCGACGTCACCGAGCCGGAACAACTCATCAGCGACCGGGACCTGAAGGAGCAATACCTGCAAAACGCTCCCGGGGCGATCCGCAAATACTGGGAGCAGGATCGCCCGATTGAAATGAAGCCGTTGTCGCTCAGCCATTACTTTTCCCGGGAAAAGCTGCCGCCGGAACAAAATGTCTGGATCAAGACCACAGGGCCGGTACCAGATGATCGGGCCGTGCAGGCGGCGGTGCTCGCTTATATCTCGGACATGACGTTGCTCGACACGTCGCTCTATGCACATGGCCGATCCATATTCGATCGCGACCTGCAGGTGGCCAGCCTCGATCATGCCATGTGGTTTCACCGGCCCTGCGGCTTCGATGACTGGCTGCTTTATACGGCAGACAGTCCGAGCACATCCGGTGCGCGTGGTTTCAATCGTGGTGCAATCTATAGCCGCAATGGCCAGCTGATTGCCTCCACAGCGCAAGAAGGCCTAATTCGTGTGCATTCGCAGGCGTGAGGTCTAGGCCAACACCTGTAGTTGCTCAATTTTTAGGCATGTTGCTGAATATTATACAATTCCCGCTCACTATTGTAAATAAAATCATTTGGAATCAACTATTTAGCATTAACTTCCCGGACTGGCACAGAACTTGAATACTTCCTAGCAGTCGCCAATGGCCAAATGGCTTTGAGGGGATGGGTTCAACGCGGACAGAAAGCCTTTCGAGTAATTCCACCTGAAGGGCACCGCGCAAGCGCAGGGGTATAATCAATGAAAATTGTGATGGCCATCATCAAGCCGTTCAAGCTGGACGAGGTGCGCGAAGCACTCACCGCTGTCGGCATCCAGGGCCTGACCGTAACCGAGGTGAAGGGTTACGGCCGCCAGAAAGGGCACACCGAAATTTATCGCGGGGCGGAATATGCCGTCAGCTTCCTTCCCAAATTGAAGGTGGAAGTGGCCGTTGCATCCGAGCTCGTCGACACTGCCGTCGAAGCCATCACCGCTGCCGCCAAGACGGGGCAGATCGGCGACGGCAAGATATTCGTTCTCAGCATCGAGCAGGCCGTCCGCATCCGCACGGGCGAGACCGATACCGACGCGCTTTGAATTATTTGGGGTCAAGGAGATAATAATGAAAATTCCAACCAGTCTGACATCTGCGGCGCGCAGCACCCTTCTCGGGTCGCTGGCACTGGTCGCTATCGGTACGCTGGCCGCTTTCGCCCAGGAGGCCGCGCCAGCAGCTCCCGCCGCCGCGGCGCCAGCCTTTACGGTCGACAAGGGTGACACAACATGGATGATGATCTCGACGGTCCTCGTGCTGTTGATGACCATCCCAGGCCTTGCACTTTTCTATGGCGGCCTCGTCCGCTCCAAGAACATGCTATCGGTTCTCATGCAGGTCTTCACCATCACCGCCGTGGTGATGCTGATCTGGGTATTCTATGGCTACAGCCTTGCGTTCACACCCGGCAATTCCTTCATCGGCGGCCTGTCCAAGGCATTCTTGCAAGGCGTCGACGTAACGACGATGTCAGAGACGTTCACGAAAGGCGTTGCCATTCCTGAACTGGTCTATGTCGTATTCCAGATGACTTTCGCCTGCATTACACCTGCCCTGATCGTTGGCGCCTTCGCTGAGCGCGTCAAGTTTTCCGCAGTGGTGCTCTTCGTCATTCTCTGGGTAACGTTCGTCTATTTCCCGATCGCCCACATGGTCTGGTTCTGGGGCGGCCCGAGCGCCTATTCCGATCCGTCCGGCCTGATCTTCAGCTTCGGCGCAATCGATTTTGCCGGCGGCACGGTCGTTCACATCAATGCAGGCATTGCCGGTCTCGTCGGTGCGATCATGGTCGGCAAGCGCACGGGCTACAAGAAGGACATCATGGCGCCTCACTCGATGACCATGACCATGATCGGCGCGTCCCTGCTGTGGGTCGGCTGGTTCGGCTTCAACGCCGGTTCGAACCTTGAGGCCAATGCCTATGCCGGCCTTGCCATGATCAACACGTTTGTTGCGACAGCCGCCGCTGCCGTAATGTGGATCATCCTCGAATCCTTCCTGCGTGGAAAGGCTTCGATGCTGGGCGCTGTGTCCGGCGCGGTAGCAGGTCTCGTTGCCGTCACACCGGCGGCTGGGTTCGTAGGTCCGATGGGCGCCATCGTCCTCGGTGCTGTCGTGACCTTGGTCTGCTACTTCTTCGTCGCCGTCGTCAAGAATACGTTCGATTATGATGACAGCCTCGACGTTTTCGGCATCCATTGCGTTGGCGGGATCATCGGCGCACTCGGCACCGGCATTCTCGTAAACCCCGCATTGGGCGGCGCGGGCATCGTCGACTATTCGACAGCCGACTTTGCGGCGGGTTACGCGGGTACAGCGACGCAGGTCTGGGCGCAGTTCAAGGGCGTCGCCGTGACGCTTCTCTGGTCCGGTATCGGCAGCGCAATCCTCTACAAGATCGTCGATCTCATCGTCGGTCTGCGTGCATCGCCGGAATCGGAGCGTGAAGGTCTCGACCTCACCTCCCATGGTGAAGCTGCCTATCACAGCTGATAAAACCATGAGATTATTGGAAGGGCCCGGTTTTTCCGGGCCTTTTCATTTTAAGGACCACTCTCCTGACGCTTGACGGAAACCTGCGCGCGCTTGGCCTCCCGATCCTGTTAAAATCATAGCCGCTCGCATTCCATGGTTAATGGCCCCTTAACCATCCGCACCGTAACGTTGGAATCACCTTTCCATTTCGGCGGCTTTCACGGCCGTTTGTATGCGTTCACGCGGGACCGGATTTCATGCGTCAAGGATATTCATCCTCCTATGCCATCGACGATCAGAGGACGGGGTTGTCGAACCTGTTCCGCAGGCAGATCCACATCCTGTGGGGGCTGGCGCTCATTGGCTTCGTAGCGTTCGCCGTAGGCAGCCTCGCCACCTGGAATGTACTCGATCCAAGTTTCAGCCATGCCACCTCCAATCCAACCCGCAACGCGCTCGGCTACCCCGGGGCAGTCTTTGCCGATCTCGGGATGCAGTTCTTCGGGCTGTCGATGGTCGTGGCGCTGATGCCGGCGGTATTCTGGGGCGGGCTTTTCCTCACAGGACGCGGCGTCGATCGTCTGCCGCGCCGGGCCATCGCCTGGTTTTGCGCGTCGCTCCTGGCCGCAGCGATCGCGGGCTGTTTTGCGATACCCGAAAGCTGGCCGATGCCTATCGGTCTCGGCGGTGTGTTCGGGGACATGGTCCTCAAGATACCCGGTCTATTCATCGGAACATTTCCCCGCGGCGGTCTTGCCATGATCATGGTTGCGGTCCTCGCCGTCCCGACCGTGTGGATTTTCGGCTTTGCCAGTGGCATCACCTACCGCGACAGCGAACCGGCAATCGCCAAGAAATCCGTGCGCCATGTTGCCGAGGAAGACTATGACGATGAGGATGATGAGGAACGCGAAGGCGGCGGACTGCTTGCTCTCGGGGCGCTGACGCACTGGTTTCTCAGCACGAAGGCACTGTTCCGCCGTGTTTCGGGCCGCGGCGCCGGGCTTTATAACAGCGCGCGCAGCATCGGTGCGCGCCGGGATGATGATTTTGCCGATGTTCCGGTTTCGCGCCAGAAGAGCCCCCAGGCTGGCGTTCGGCGTGAGCCAGGTTTCGACGATGATGCACGCGTCGAAGCGCCCGCGATCGATATCGACAATGATGATTTCGACGAACGTTTCGATCCGGTTGCGTTCAGCGATGATGACGATGCCGATGATTGGGCGCCGCAAGCCGCTCCGGCTCGCCCCACGGCCATCCCGAACAGGCCCGTTGCGGCGCGCATCGATACGCCGGCACCAGCCCCGAGGGCCGGCGCGCGCGTTCAGCGCGAGGCGCAGGCGTCGTTGATCGCGTCGGACGATTACGAGATGCCGCCGCTGCATTTCCTCAGTGAGCCGAAGAATGTCGTGCGCAACCCCGGCCTTTCCAAGGAGGCGCTGGAACAGAATGCCCGCCTGCTGGAGGGGGTGCTTGAGGATTTCGGCGTGCGTGGTGAAATTATCCATGTGCGTCCGGGTCCCGTCGTGACCCTCTACGAACTCGAACCCGCGCCGGGCATCAAATCATCGAGGGTCATCACTCTTGCGGACGATATCGCCCGCTCCATGAGCGCGATTGCCGCGCGCGTCGCCGTGGTGCCGGGCCGCAACGCCATCGGCATCGAGCTTCCGAACCAGACGCGCGAAATGGTTTATCTGCGCGAATTGCTGGCGAGCCGCGACTTCGAGCAGACCAAGACCAGGCTGGCTCTCGCTCTTGGCAAGACCATCAACGGCGAGGCGGTGATCGCGGACCTTGCAAAGATGCCGCATTTGCTGGTCGCCGGCACCACCGGTTCGGGCAAGTCTGTCGCAATCAACACCATGATCCTGTCATTGCTCTACCGGATGACGCCCGAGCAATGCCGGCTCATCATGATCGACCCGAAAATGCTCGAACTCTCGATCTACGATGGCATCCCGCACCTGCTTACGCCTGTCGTCACCGACCCGAAGAAGGCTGTCGTGGCGCTGAAGTGGACGGTCAAGGAGATGGAAGACCGCTACCGCAAGATGTCGAAAGTCGGCGTCCGCAATATCGATGGTTTCAACCAGCGCGTCGAGCAGGCGCACAAGAAGGGCGAACGCATTGCCCGCACCGTGCAGACCGGCTTCGACCGGGCAACGGGCGAGGCGGTCTACGAGACCGAGGAGCTCGACCTGAAGCCCATGCCCTATATTGTCGTCATCATCGACGAAATGGCCGACCTGATGATGGTAGCCGGCAAGGACATCGAAGGCGCGGTGCAGCGATTGGCGCAGATGGCGCGCGCCGCCGGTATCCACGTGATCATGGCAACGCAGCGCCCGTCGGTAGATGTCATTACAGGTACGATCAAGGCGAACTTCCCGACGCGTATTTCCTTCCAGGTCACGTCCAAGATCGATTCGCGCACGATCTTGGGCGAGCAGGGCGGCGAGCAGCTGCTCGGCATGGGCGACATGCTCTACATGGCCGGCGGCGGCCGCATCCAGCGCGTGCATGGACCATTCGTCGGCGATGATGAAGTGGAAAAGATCGTGCAGCACCTGAAATTGCAGGGCGCGCCGGAATATCTCGATTCCATTACCGAGGAAGACGACGAGGAAGACGCTGGCGGACCTTCAGGAACATCCAACCTTGAAGACTCCGACGATCCCTATGACCAGGCCGTTGCGGTCGTCCTTCGCGACAAGAAGGCCTCGACCAGCTATATTCAGCGCCGCCTCGGCATCGGTTACAATCGCGCTGCGTCGATCATCGAACGCATGGAACAGGAAGGGCTCGTCGGTCCCGCCAACCACGCAGGGAAGCGCGAAATTCTTGTGCCGACACAGGATGATGAGTTCTAGGTGTAACGTAACATCTTGCCTGCCGTTATGAGACTGCTATCCCCGGCACTTCATGACATAGGCGGGGTTACGTAACGGGGGCATGCGGAACAAGAAACGACTTCCTGCCGTTTCTTGGCCACAGTGAAGCCCAACTGGCTTTGTACAAAAAGGTGACAGGAGATACGACCATGACACAGACCAAATCATCAGTTCGTGCGATGGGCTCGCTTGCGAGAAATTCTGCGGTCGCGCTCATGGTCAGCGCTGGTCTTTTCGCAAGCGCAGCGATTGTCGCCTTGCCGGCGCCGGCGTATGCACAGGCTGGCCCTGCAGCCGTCAATGCAGCACAGGCTATCGCCGACAAGTTCTCCAGCGTCAAAACCCTGACCGGCAATTTCGTGCAGTTCGGCCCGCGCGGCGATCAGACCGAGGGTACGTTCTACATCGAGCGTCCCGGCAAGATCCGCTTCAACTATAACAAGCCGTCGCCTATCCGTGTTATCTCCGATGGCCAATCCGTCGTCATCAACAATCGCAAACTCGATACGTGGGACCTCTATCCGCTATCGAAAACGCCGTTGAAACTGCTGCTCAGCAACCAGATCGATCTTTCCTCCAAGTCGGTCAAATCTGTGAAACAGGAATCCGACATGACGACGATCGTCCTTGGCGACAAGTCTGTCTTCGGAAACTCCACCATATCCATGATGTTCGATCCAAAGACGTCCGATCTTCGCCAGTGGACGATCACCGACTCGCAGGGCCTTGATACGACGGTCATGATCACCGACGTGCGCACCGGCGTCCGTTTCGCCGACGATATGTTCAAGATCGATTACACACGCATTGCGATGAAGCGATAATTCTCTGGTCCTGCTAGCCCGGGACGCCCTTCGTCTTGGATTGCATATGGATGACCGATGAGGAACGGGTTGCCCATTCCAGCGCCTCATGTTGCGGCATTGGCTTAGCAAAATGATATCCCTGCATCGTGGCGCATCCGAGCCGCCGCAGAACGCGCAGATCCGTCTCGGTTTCCACGCCTTCGGCCACGACCTCTATATCGAGAGATTTGCCGAGATTGAGCATCGACTGCACGACTTTCCTATCATCTGCTGATTCCGCAATGCCGTGCACGAAGGAGCGATCGATCTTGATGCGGCTGACGCGCAGCTGCCGCAGCGATGACATCGAAGAATAGCCCACGCCAAAATCGTCGATGGCGATCCTTACCCCTTCCCGGGTCAGGGCGACGAGTTTGCTCTGTACCGCGCGTATGTCCTTGGCTGTGTCCTCGGTGATTTCGATCTCCAGCATGGAAGCTGGCAGACCGAGTTTTCGAAGCCGCGAAATGATCAGGTCGTCAACAGGAAGTTGGGACATTTCGCGTGGAGACATGTTCATCGCCACGCGAAGGTAACCGAGATTCATGGCGCGCAACATCTGCATCATGGTGCAAACGTCCCGCAAGATATACCTGAAGAGAAGCTCCGCCAGTCCGGACAGGGAGGCGACGGCCACCAGGTCCGTTGGCGGAATCCAGCCATGCCTCGGGTGTCTCCAGCGGATAAGCGCCTCCAGATCCGTCAACCTGCGTCCGCCATCGCCAAGGATAGGCTGGAACCAGACCTCAAGCTGGTCGTTGGCCAAGGCTTTTGCCAGGTCGCGTTCTATGTCGCGCCTCATCTCGAGATGTTTGCGCAAATCGTCGTCGAAGAGATAGTGCCGGTTGCGTCCCTCCGATTTTGCCTTGTAGAGCGCGGCGTCTGCCCGCACCAGCATCTCGTCGACATCGCATTCGCGCGAAACGCAAATTCCGATGCTGACGCCGATGCGGCCGGCATCGAAGCTGGCGAAGGGGATGGAGATCGCCGCAATCAGTTTGGTCGCCACGGTCGCAGGCCCATCTGCCGATAGCGCGGATTCGTACAGGAGAGCAAATTCGTCACCTCCCCAGCGTGCCACGAGGGGCGCAGATCCAAGGCTTTCACGAAGCCGCCTTCCGACTTCGACGAGCACCCTGTCTCCGGATTTGTGACCGAAAGCGTCGTTGATCGATTTGAAGCCATCGAGATCAAGCAGCATGAGCGTGAACTCCGGCTTGTTCAGCGACGGCAGAGAGGCGACTTCCTGCATGAACCCGTTGCGGTTGAGAAGTCCCGTCAGCGCGTCGTGAGCCGCGCGATGTCCCATTTCAGTGGCAGCCTCGTTGGCATGATCCCTCGCAGCTTCCAGGGATCTGGCCATGGCGTTGGCTTCATGCTTCAGCCTGCTTGACTGGCGGAAAAGTCCTTCACTTTCCAGTGCACCGCGCGTCAGGGCCACGAGATAGATCATGGTGATTGCCGCCAGACAGATACGATCGAATCCGCCCGCATAGACAAGGCATGCGGCCACGGACAAAAGCACTGGAACGATGTAGCAGATTGGCATCCTTGCATAGGCGAACCCCGCAGTGATCGCTCCCGCAGTCATTCCGCACAGGACAGTGAGATAGAACACCGTCTGTGGCGCCGTATAACCATCGCAAAGAACTGCGACGAACATCCAGACGGCGCCGGATATTGCCGCCATGACCGAATGGAGACGAAGGTGCCGCGCTACGGATAGAGGATCGAGATTGCCGGGTTCGTCTGGCTGGTCGCCAGTCGCGCGTACCGGAAAACGACACAGGATTATGCGTGCGACGTTGACGATGCAGGATGCGGCAAACCAGAGTGTTCCGGCAAATGCGTGCCCATAATGGATTGCAACGAACAGGCTGATCAGGCCCAGAACGACGCTGACGGGAATGGATCTCGACATGCTGCGGCGGACCGCCGCCAGCTGGTCAGCCAGGATCAGGTTTTGCAAGGACAGTGTCGCTGCGGTTAGTGGCTGGTTGGTGCTCATCATCATACCCGAGAGTGATCGTCACCGTTTACCGTAAAACCGTTCTGACAATATTTCGTAACCAATTCTTCCAATTGGCCACGTCGGTCATCATCTGACACCAGAACAGGACGCAGTATGGAGGGGGGTTGGAGTGGAGCCCAGTAATGCCGGACCGCTAATCGCCCGTCAGGCTTTTGCGGTTCTCAGGCCTTCCAGCAATGTGCGAAAGCCTTCCGCCGCCTTCTTCGATGTTCGCTGCGGGTCATCGGAATTGGCGATCCATAGAGCCGCGTGGCTGCTGGCGCCATTGATCAGGCGTGCGGCCGCCTCGCTGTCGATGCCGGTCATGAGGCCGTCCGCCTTCAACTGGTCGATGCTCCTGGTAATTGACGCCACGCAGCCGCTGGTGCTTGGCCATTGCGATATGTCGCCCAGTACCGCAGGACCGTCGCGAAACATGATGCGCTGGATTTCAGGCTCCAGAGCCATGTGGATGTAAGCCAGGCATTCCTCCACGAAACCATGCCAGCGCGTAGGTGCGCTGCGGGAAACCTTGTTCAGTCGGGCGGTCATCTCGGCGTCGATCTCCTGGATCACGGCCTGCAAGAGACCTTTCTTATCGCCGAAATGGTGATAGAGCGCGCCGCGGGTCAGCCCCACCTCCGCCGTGAAATCGTCCATGGAGGCGTTCGCGTAGCCAAGCGTCCCAAAGGCGCGCCTTGCCGCCCCGATCAATTTGGCGCGGGTCTCTGCAATCATGTCATTGCGTGGTCTGTGCATTGCTTCTCCATTCACATACGCCATGTATTTTATTTGACATACGCGTCGTATGCAACTAATAACATACATACGTTGCGTATGTACGCGACATCTTGAGTTCTCCAAGGAGCATCCAATGTCCAATCCATACAAGGAAATCTTCAAGGCCCCCGGCGCCATGGGCTTTTCCGCCGCCGGTTTCGTCGCGCGCCTGCCCATCGCAATGGCGCCGATCGGCATTGTCGCCATGTTGTCGCAGACCCATGGCGAGTATTGGCTTGCCGGTGCTGTTTCGGCGACATTCGCTCTCACCAACGCACTCGTCTCGCCACAAATTTCACGCTGGGTCGACCGCCTGGGCCAATCGGCGGTCATTGTCCCGACGACAATCGTCTCTGTCCTGGCGTTCTTCGTCCTGATTGCGGCAGCCAATCAGGATTGGCCCGTCTGGACGCTCTTCGCCTCGGCGTTCCTCGCCGCTTCCATGCCCAGCATGCCGGCAATGATCCGTGCCCGGTGGACCGAGATTTTCCGCAACCGTCCCGAGTTGAACACCGCGTTTGCGTTCGAGTCATCGGCGGACGAGCTTGTCTACATCGCCGGGGCCTCTCTCTCTGTCGGGCTGGCGGTCGCCCTATTTCCCGAGGCCGGCATGTTGACCGGCACGATATTCCTTGCGCTGGGAACGGCGGCATTCGTCCTGCAGCGCGCCACCGAGCCAAGAGTGCGCGGTTCCGAAGGCGATGTCGTACAAGGTTCTGCGATCCGCCAGCGCCCGGTCCAGATCATCACCCTCGCCCTCATCTTCGTCGGCTCCATCTTCGCGACGGCCGAGGTGAGCGCCGTTGCAATCACGAAGGAACTGGGGCAGCCGAATGCCGCAAGTCTCGTCATCGGCGTCTATGCGGTCGGTTCGTTCGCAGTCGGCCTGCTGCTCGGCGCTCTCAACCCGCGCATGGCGCTGCATCGCCAGTTGCTCATCGCCGTTATCGTGCTTGCCGTGACTTCCCTGCCCCTGCTTGCCGCCGGAACGGTTCCGACGCTGGCATTTGCGGTCTTCCTCAGCGGCATAGCCATTTCACCGACCTTCATCACCGCCTTCGGGTTGATCGAGCGCCGCGTGCCGGAGTCGATGCTGACGGAAGGGGTCACGTGGGTAATGACCGGTATCGGCATCGGCATGGCACTTGGTGCATTCGTCTCGGGCTGGGTCGTGGACACTTACGGCGCCCATGACGGGTTCTGGGTGTCGGTGGCCGCCGGCGCCGCGACGGTAGTGACCATAGCTCTCGGTCAGCGCAGCCTCGCCGGCGAAAGTGCAATCTCTGCCCCGGGCCAACTATCACAGCCGGCGGAGTAGCGCGCGTTCAGGCGATCTGCGGGCCCGCCGCTGGCAGGGTCCGCAGACCGAGCCCGTTTTTTAAATCCGATGCGCGATATCATCTGTAGGGGCGGATTTTCACGAGCGTCACGGTTTTCATTCGGCCGGCATTCGACTAGGTTCGCGTTCATTATCAATTCGCGAGTCCAGTTTCCCCATGCCTTTTTCCGTCGCCACCTGGAACATCAACTCGGTGCGCCTGCGCTTGCCGCTGGTGCTGCACTTCCTGCGAGATTATCAGCCGGACGTCCTGTGCCTGCAGGAAACGAAGTGCCCGGACGATCTCTTCCCGCACGAAGCTTTCCACATGGCCGGTTATGAGCATATCGAAATCAGTGGCCAGAAAGGCTATCATGGCGTCGCCACGATCTCGCGCCGCGCATTGAGCGAGCCGGCGCGTGTCGGGTTTTGCGATATTGCGGATTGTCGCCATCTGAGCACAGTCGTCACTGCCGGATCAAAGCGCCTTCGTATCCATAACTTCTACGTTCCGGCGGGCGGCGACGAGCCTGACCCGGAGATCAACCCCAAGTTCAAACACAAGCTTGGCTTCATCGAGGAGATGAAGGCGATGAATGCCGTTCATGGTGAGGGACACGCATCGCTGCTGGTCGGCGACCTCAACATAGCGCCGCTCGAAACCGACGTCTGGTCGCACAAGCAACTTTTGAAGGTTGTCAGTCACACCCCTGTCGAGACAGAGGGTCTCGAAAGATTGCGCAGGGAAGGCGGATGGACGGACCTGATGCGCCACCACATTCCGCCGAGCGAGAAGGTTTATACATGGTGGAGCTACCGTGCCGCCGATTGGGCGGCGGCCGACAAGGGGCGACGGCTCGATCACATTTGGGGTTCGCCGGATCTGGAAAAGGATCTGACCGGCATCACCGTCCTGCGGGAAGCGCGCGGATGGGAGAGACCATCGGACCACGTTCCGGTCATCGCCCGTTTTGATCTGGAGTAGATGGATATGAAACGTGAACCGAATGGAAAATAGACACTCCGGTGCGAGAATTTTCGATTTTCGCATGAGAATCATCGAATTCGACGGGAGAATTTCAACCGGCACGGGAAATTTGGTTGCGTCCGGTTTAAATCAGTCCTGATTGAACAATTGTTCGTAGCGGGTGATGGCTTGGACCATTTCGGTCAGGTCGGCCGATATCTGATCATGCAGGGCCGCCGCGATTTCCGGGTATTCCTCGAGTATTCGCCGGAAAAGCGAACGATTGAGCCGAATGACTTCGGTTTCGGTTTCGGCCATCGCGCTCGTCAGGCGCTTGGTCTGGGCGATGATCGCCATCTCGCCGAGCACGGCTCCCGGCCCAACCGTCTTCAGGATCATGCGGCCTGAAGGACCCTCGCGAAACAGGGAAATCTCACCGCGATCAATGACATAGGCGCAATCAGCCGCCTGGCCTTCACGATAAAGTTCGCGGCCTTCGCGCAAAACGAGACGCTCTGTGCCGAACGCAAGCAGCCGCAACTGGTCGCGCGTAAACGTCTCGAACAGCCCCACCGTCTCAAGAATGCGAATATCATCTTCGATTGCCATGCAATAACAGACATATACCTAGTTTTGCGCTGGGCATAATCCAACCAGGAACTATGCCCAAATCATTCGTTGCCGCGCCCTTTATGCCCCAATATGCAACGGTCGCGCAGCAAGCAGCATCAAGGGATGAGCTTGTATCCCCCGCTTTCGGTGACAAGGATGGCCGAATTCGATGGATCATGCTCGATTTTCTGCCGTAACCGATACACATGCGTTTCGAGTGTATGTGTGGTCACCCCAGAGTTGTACCCCCACACCTCCTCGAGCAAGACATCCCTTGTGATGACCTTGCCGCCGGCGCGATAGAGATATTTGATTATGGCGACTTCCTTCTCGGTAAGCCTTATCTTGCCGCCTTTCCCGTCGATCAGCATCTTTTGACCCGGCTTGAAAGTATACGGCCCGACCACGAAGGTTGCATCTTCGCTCTGCTCATGCTGGCGCAGCTGGGCGCGGATGCGTGCCAACAGGACAGCAAAGCGGAATGGCTTGGTGACGTAGTCATTCGCACCGGATTCGAGGCCGAGTATCGTGTCGGAATCCGTGTCGTGGCCGGTCAGCATGATGACAGGAGCCTTGAAACCGCCCTTTCGCAGCAACTTTATCGCCTCGCGACCGTCCATGTCCGGAAGGCCCACATCCATGATCAATAGATCGACGACGCCATTTCGTGCAGCCTGAACGCCCTTGGTCGCATTGTCTTCCTCGATGATCTGGAACTCTTCATAGAGACTTAGTTGCTCAACGAGGATTGCTCGCAGGTCAGCATCGTCATCGACGATAAGAATGGTACGCGCTGTCATCGGATCTCCCGCGGCTGGTAAGAAGTCGTTGGAATTTAAGTCGAATTATAGAGGAAAGAAAGAGGATCGACTTGATATAACCTATGCGGCGCATCAGTCTGACATAAAAATGCGTTTTATGAGGCAAGCATGACCGGCAGATCCTTGAGATTCATCGACGTTCGCCCTCGGCCCGGCCATAGGAGCCAAGGGCAATTGATCGCCGGTAATATAGTACTGCGTTGCGCGCTTGGGAAAGGGGGCATCAGTGCCTTCAAGCGCGAGGGCGATGGTGCGACGCCGCTGGCACGTATGGGTCTGCTTTATGGTTTCAAAAGGCCGGACAAAAAGGTTCTCGCAGCAAGCGGTCTGGCACTGAGAACACTTAGCCGCAACGATGGCTGGTGCGAGGTTAGCGATGACCGCAACTACAACCGGAGAGTGCGTATTCCTTATGGCGCAAGCCATGAAACCATGTGGCGAAAGGATGATCTGTATGACATATGCATCGTCATGGACTGGAACCTCAATCCACGTCGCCGGGCAAAGGGAAGCGCTATCTTCTTTCATCTGGCGAGACGAGGCTACACGCCGACGGAAGGCTGCATTGCCCTGAGCCGCGCCGACATGAACCGGCTCTTGCCGTATCTTTCAGACCAGACGGTGATCCGCGTATGGCGTTAGCCGCGCCAGCGCCAGACCGTTGTTTGCTTCACGTCGGCGTCTTCGAGGATGCGAGTCACCGGAACCGAATAAACGGCCAGCGGCTCGAGGAGGTTCTTGGGCAAGTATGAACGGCCGGGATCGCCGACGATTACGCTAGCACCCCGGTTGGCAAGCGCGGTGAACCACGGGATAAGGCGCTCCGCCAGGGGTGCTTCATAGAAAACGTCGCCCGCAAGGACCACGTCCCAAGCCGCATCGCTGTCGATCAGATCACCAATTTCGATTGACAGTGATACATGATTCTCATCAGCGTTGAGCGTGATCGCCGGACGGGCGAACGGATCGATGTCGCATGCGGTGACACGTGTCGCCCCCGCCATCACTGCCGCAATGCCTACGAGGCCCGAGCCGGATGCGAAATCGAGTACATCACGGTTTGCGACCGTAGCGCGATGATCCAGCACATACCGTGCCACGCCCTGTCCTCCCGCCCAGGCGAAGGCCCAGAAGGGAGGAGGAAGGCCGATCGTGGTGAGTTCGGCTTCTGTGCGAAGCCAGAGATCATGGGCTTCATCGGCCAGATGGAGCTTGATCTCCGGCACATGGGGCGGCGCCTGCAGCGTGGTGTTAGCGAGGACAAACCGCCGATACCGATCGCTGTCAGGGTCAAGCGGTGTTTCAGTCACAGTATCGGTCACTCTGGCGCAGTATCAAGCCCGCCCATGCGGCAGACTTCTTTCCATTCATCGAGGGCGACCGGCTGAACGGATAACCGCATCGACGTGACCAGCGCCATCTCCTCCAGTTTCGGATTTGCCTTCACGTCCTTGAGTGTCACCGGAACGGGCATGTCCATGACGGCGCGAATGTCGACACATTCCCAGCGGCTGTCCTCCGTCGTTGAATCCGGGTGAGCAAGGGCGCAGACCTCGACAATGCCCACCACTTCGAGACCTTCATTCGAATGGTAGAAGAAGCCCTTGTCGCCGATCTGCATTGACCGCATGTTATTGCGTGCCTGATAATTGCGCACGCCGGTCCATTCCGTGCCTTTTGCACCGGCCGCCTTCTGTTTGTCCCACGACCACGCGTCGGGCTCCGATTTGAATAGCCAATATGCCATGTTGAGCGCCTATTTGTTGTCCGGATTTTTGATCGCCCAGTTCCAGGGACGGATATCGACAGATGAGAAAAGTCCTGCCTTGGCGTAGGGATCGTTGTCCGCGAGCTTCCTGGCCGCAGCTAGGTCAGAGGCTTCGATGACGACGAGGCTGCCGTTCGGCTTTGCGTCAGCGCCAAGAAAGGGCCCCGCGAATTTCAGCCGATCGCCCAAACTATCCAGATATTCGAGATGTGCGGTGCGCGTGTCCAGGCGCAATTGCAGATGGTCAGTCTTGTCATTGCAGATAAGGGCATAAAGCATTCAACTCTCCCGTTTAGTTCTCGGTTTTCAACGGTCGCGCCAGTAGCGCTTCCATGGCCTCGTCGATTGTAATCTGTCGATCGAGTATCTGGGCCACCGCTGCAATAATGGGCGCCTCGATATCCTTGCCCGCGGCGAGCTCGGCAGCAATGGCAGCCGTCGCCACTCCTTCGGCGAGTGGCCGGTTCGAAAGGTCTTCGCCCCTTCCGATAGCAAGTCCATACGAATAATTGCGCGATTGCGGCGTCGCACATGTAAGCATGAGGTCGCCGAGCCCGGAGAGCCCCATGATCGTTTCGGGCCGAGCGCCCATGGACTGCGCAATCCTTCGCAGTTCCACAAAGCCGCGAGTCACCAACGCCGCCTGAGCACTGGCGCCATAGCCTCGTCCGATGGCTGCCCCTGCGGCAATGGCGAGCACATTCTTTAAAGCCCCTCCGATTTCAACCCCGATCAAGTCGTCGGTCGAATAGCAGCGAAAAGTCCGGCCTGAGAGCGCTGCGGCAATCGTATCCGCCAGCAATTGATCCCGTGCGGCAACTGTAACAGCTGTAGGCAGCCCGTTTGCGACATCAGTGGCAAAGCTCGGACCAGAGAGCGCCCCAAGCTTTTGGTTGGGCAGTATGCGCGCCACGATGCCTGATGGAAGCGAGCCGCTCGCGCGCTCGATGCCCTTGGCGCAGATGACCAGGGGCGTATCAACCGGAATGAGCGCTTTCAAGCCCTCGATCGCATGGGTTAACGCCTGAGCCGGAATGACACAGAGAATAAGGTCGCAGCCTCGGAGGACTTCCGCCGCGTCGGTGCTTGCTGCAAGTTTTGGATACAGGTCGATCCCCGGCAAGTATCTTTCGTTCCTATGGACGGAATTGATCGATTCAACGACGCTGACATCCCGCGCGTATAGTTTTACCTCGTTCCCGTGTCGCGCAGCCATGCTGCCGAGGGCAGTGCCCCATGCGCCCCCGCCAAGAACCGCAATCGTACTCATGCCTTTGCTCCGCGTCGCCCCGCGCCGATGAGAGGCGCCGATTGCATATCGAGCGGCCAGCGCGAACGAGGCGCTATATCGAACGTGTCAGCGGGTGCGAAACCGGCCCTTTCGGCGCCTGCCCAGGCGATCATCGCGGCGTTGTCGGTGCACAGTTCCATTGGTGGCGCAATGAAGCGAAATCCATCATCCGAGCAAAGCCGTTGTAGACGGGCGCGCAGTTCCTTGTTTGCGGCAACGCCGCCTGCGACGACCAGTGAAGGCTCGAAAACGTCAGGGAAACTCTGGCGAAACCGCATCAGGGAGCGCGAAACACGATCATCCAGCGTATCGGCAACCGCGGCCTGGAATGCAGCGCATATATCATTGACGTCGGTTTGCGATAAAGGTTCCAGGGTTGTCGCCAGTTGCCGCACCGCAGTCTTGAGGCCAGAGAAGGAAAAATCCAGCCGCTCCTCGCCTTTCATAGGGCGCGGCAGCGTGAAGCGCGCCCGATCGCCGAGCAGAGCTGCTTTCTCGACCTCGGGTCCTCCGGGGTAAGGCAGTCCAAGCAGCTTTGCAGTTTTGTCGAACGCTTCCCCAAGCGCGTCGTCTACAGTGGTTCCGAGACGTTCATAGTCGCCGAGACCCTTGACAAGGACCATCTGCGTGTGCCCCCCGGAAACCAGCAGCAGCAGATAGGGAAAATCAATGCGATCGGTAAGCCGGGGGGTCAGCGCATGACCTTCCAGGTGGTTGATGGCGAAGAAGGGTTTACGTCCCGCCATGGCAATTGCCTTCCCGGTCATCAGGCCGACGATCAGTCCGCCGATCAGACCTGGACCGGCTGTTGCCGCCACTGCGTCTACGTCGTCCAATGTCATGTGAGCTTCTTGGAGAGCCTGGCTGACAAGTCTGTCGAGCACTTCCACATGCGCGCGCGCGGCGATTTCGGGCACCACGCCGCCATAAGGCGCATGCTCTTCTATCTGGCTTAAAACGACATTGGACAGAATGCGGCCATGACCGTCAGCGTCACGTTCGACAATTGCTGCCGCGGTCTCGTCACAACTTGTCTCAATACCCAGAACACGCATCGATAAACCTGATATCCTTCGTCGCATTGCCCGCTGAACGAAAGCTCGCTAGTAAACGGCCAGTTTCGAATTCGCGTAACACGGACAGCCGCCAATGCAAACAAAAACGCTCAAGATCGGTACACGTGGGAGTGCGTTGGCGCTTGCACAAGCCCGTGAGACGCGTGACCTCCTGATCAAAGCCCACGGGTTTCATGAGGATGACATAGAAATCACTGTCATCTCAACGAGCGGTGATCGAATACAGGATCGTCCTCTCGCCGAGGTGGGCGGCAAGGGACTGTTTACGCTCGAGATCGAGGAACAGCTTGCAGATGGACGTATCGACCTTGCAGTTCACTCTTCCAAGGATATGCCGACATTCCTGCCGGATGGACTGCATCTTTCTATTTTTCTGGAGCGGGAAGATCCACGGGATGCGTTTATCGGACGCGATGTCAGATCGCTTATGGATCTACCTCAGGAAGCTGTCGTCGGGTCCGCGTCGCTGCGGCGCCAAGCCCTTATCAGGCGGGCGCGTCCAGACCTCAAGGTTGTCAATTTCCGCGGCAATGTCGAAACGCGTCTGCGCAAAGTTGCCGATGGTCAGGTGGATGCAACCTTCCTTGCCTATGCGGGGCTCAAGCGGCTGGGTCTGGGTCACGTCGCCATGGAGCTGATGGATGTGAGATCATTCCCACCAGCACCTGGACAAGGCGCGATTACCGTGGAAACGCGTATCGGCGATGATCGCGTCGACACGCTGCTGGCGCCTTTGAACCATTTGCCGACCGCTACGGCCTTGGCGTGCGAACGGGCATTTCTCGCTGCTCTCGACGGCTCCTGCCGCACACCTATTGCGGGGCTGGCGACGATTTCGGGCGATACAGTTAAGTTCCACGGCATGATTCTCCTGCCCGACGGCAGCGAAGCACATGAAGTTTTCAGTGAAGGTGCCAGCCTAAGGGCGGCTGAAATCGGGCGCGAAGCGGCATTGCGCGTGCGCGAACTCGCCGGACCGCACTTCTTCAACGATTGGCACTGACGATGAGAACGGTTCTGGTCACGCGGCCTGAGCCGGGGGCGTCCAAAACATCCGAACGTTTGCTCGGCTATGGTTTCTCTCCCTTGGTTCTGCCGCTCACCCAAATCGTACCAGTTCGGGTGAGGCGACCGAGCGGGAAGTTCGACGCGGTCGCCGCGACGAGCGCCAATGCGTTGCGGCAGCTGCCGGACAGGGTCATGCAACTGCTTCTCGATCTACCCTGTTTTGTGGTGGGTGATGCCACTGCGGCGATAGCACGGGCCCGGGGCTTTCAAACTGTGACCGCTGGAGATGGTGATGGCGTGTCGCTCGCTCAAACTATCATCGAGGAATGTTGCACTGGAGCACGGATTTTATATCTGGCGGGGCGGGTTAGAGCGCCAGAATTTGAGCGCACGCTCCGGAATGCAGGCATCCACCATCGAACTTTGCAGACCTATGACACTGTGTCAGTCACGTACACCGGCGAATTTTTGACGAAGTTTTTCGGCCAGGCAGCTGTCGATGATTGCCTGCTTTATTCGCGGCGGAGCGCGGAGGCGTTTCTGCAGCTGAGTACTCGGGCGGATGTTGCCGGGCTCTTTAAGCGCACGGAGGTTTTCTGCCTTTCGCCGCGTGTCGCCGACGCTCTTTCCGGTTGCGAAAAAGCTCTGATCCATGTTGCGGCCAAGCCGGATGAGGATGCTCTCTTTGCCCTTTTGCAAAGGGTGCAACACTCTGTACACTAGAGTTCCGACTGAAATCTGGCAGAGGCTTGGTGTTTCGCACAAGGAACTTACTTGATAGGTTTGCAGTTTCACCGAGCGATCGAGAAGAGAGTTTTCATGGCCAAATCGTCCGTTCCCCGTCATTCAAAAGCTGCCCGCAAGCCAGTGACGATCGAACTTGAGCCAGCCTCTGTGACGAGGAAACCGGAGCAAAACGAGGTTCCGGAACCGGAGCCCGTCGGCTTTGAGCCGATGTTGGGCGCAAAGCAGGAACCCAGCGAGAAACCGCAGCCTGAGCCCGCAAGCGCGCCAAGCGAGACAAAGCCGGTTGGTCGCGATGAAGCCTCCAACAACGCGAGATATGCGACACGGTCGCGCGCTAATACGTATGATTCGCTTGGCCGCGTTATTGCCGGGATCATAGGCGGCGCGGTGGCGCTCATCGGGGCGGCCGGTCTGCAGTGGGCAGGTGTGTTGCCGTCACCGAGGGCGGACATTTCAGAGCTCGAGCAGCAGATAGGAGCTCTACGGAACGTACCAGCAACGGGCCAGTCACTGAGCGGGAGCGCACAGACGGCTCTGAATGACGCGGTAGAAAACGCCAAGCAGGCGGCGGGTCAGGTAACGGCTCTGTCCGCGGAGCTGGGCGCAATCAAGCAAAGTGTCGCTGAGATCCAGAAGAATGCCGGGTCTGCCGCCCCAGCCGCGGATACAGGCGCCCTGGATGCGCGCATAGCGGCCCTGGAAACCAGGTTGAACGTCAGCCAACAGCAGGCGGAACAGGCCGGCGGCGCCGCGGCGGGTGCTACAGAACGGTTGAATGCACTCGAAGCAAAAGTGAACGACACATCCGAACAGACGAATATGGCGCTCGCGATGGCTGCCACGGGCCTGAAGGCAGCAATCGATCGCGGTGGTCCGTTCGCGGCTGAGCTTGACACTTATCTCGCGGTCGCGCCAGCGGCCGGAGATGTCGAAAGCCTTCGTCCTTTCGCCGCGAAGGGAATTCCCACGGCGACCATGCTGGCACGTCAACTTGATGATGTCGCACCAAGCATCATCGCAAGTTCGCACAAGGTCGATTCGGATGCCGGAGTTCTCGATCGTCTCTGGGCAAGTGCAACGAACCTCGTACAAGCGCGTCCAGTCGGCATGGTCGAGGGCGAAGGCGTGGACGCAGTTACTGCCCGGATCGAAGCCCACCTGGACGCGGGCGATCTCGGCGCCGCTATTCGAGAGTGGGAGAAGCTGCCGGAAAATGCAAAGGCGGTTTCCACTGATTTTGCCAATGCTGTGAAGGCGCGGCAAAAGGCCGGGGAGGTCGTGTCTAAGGCCCTCTCTGATGCGTTGGCTGGCATCAAGTCGCCGGCTGCGGCGAATTAGGAGCAAGAAGATCATGATCCGTATCCTGTTCTTCATCCTTGCCGTTTTGCTGCTGGGGGCCGGTTTTGCCTGGCTTGCGGATAGGCCGGGCGATCTCGTCGTCACACTTTCCGGGATGCAATATAAAGTCTCTTTGATGGTGGCGGCTTCTGCCATCGTTGCCATCGTCGCTGCCGTCATGCTGTTCTGGTGGATCGTAAAAAGCCTCGTCACCTCACCCTATGCGCTGCGCCGCCATTTTCGTGCGCGCAAGAGGGATCGGGGTTACCAGTCGCTATCGACCGGTTTGATCGCTGCAAGTGCTGGCGATGGTGAAACCGCCCGCAGAATGGTCAAGCAGGCGGACAAGCTACTGAACGTCGATCAGGAGCCGCTGATCAAGCTTCTCGACGCACAGGCCGCCATGCTGGAAGGACGAGCCGAGGATGCGCGCGCAAAGTTCGAATCCATGCTCGACGATCCCGAAACGAAGTTGCTGGGCTTGCGAGGTCTATACCTTGAGGCGCAACGTCTTGGCGCTCGCGATGCCTCACGCCACTACGCCGAGGAAGCTGCTCTGCTGGCGCCGGGTGTGGAGTGGGCAGCTTCGGCGGCTCTGGGCCAGAAAACCACCCATGGTGACTGGGACGGAGCGCTGCTCCTGCTCGAAAAGCAGACGGCAACGAAGCAGATCGACAAGACGAAAGCGAAGCGCGAGCGGGCGGTGCTCCTGACGGCGAAGGCGATAGAAACGTTCGAGACAGATCCGGCAAGCGCCAGGCCTATTGCCATAGAGGCGAACAAACTGGCGCCTGACCTCATTCCAGCTGCGATTGTCGCTGCGAAAGCTTTGTTTAGCCAGGGCGACCTGCGCAAAGGCTCGAAGATTCTGGAATATACGTGGAAAAAGCAGCCTCATCCGGAGGTTGCCGATACCTACGTGCATGCGCGGCTCGGCGATTCGGTGATCGACCGGCTCAAACGCGCCCGGCACCTTGCGTCCCTCTACCCACATCATCCGGAATCCAATCTGGCGATAGCGCGGGCGGCACTGACCGCCGGCGAACTCAAGGAGGCGCGGGAAGCTGCTGAAGCGGTGCTGCGCACAGCCCCGCGCGAGAGCGCTTATCTCCTTCTGGCGGATATCGAGGAAGCGCAAACCGGCGATCAGGGCCGTATCCGGCAGTGGTTGTCACGTGCCGTCAGGGCACCTCGCGATGCGGCGTGGACAGCCGACGGCTATGTATCCGAACGCTGGGCACCGGCATCTCCCGTAACGGGAAGGCTTGATGCCTTCGAATGGAAGGTGCCGGTCGAGCAGCTTGGCCCGGTCATCGATTCCGGCGATGATTTCGACAGGGCAATGGCAACAGAACCAGCGCAGCCCCTCGGAGAAATGAAAGCACTAAATCCCGCCAAGCCGACAGTTTCCGAGCGGGAGAAGCCAGCCTTCAAGGACGATCTCGACGATGAAGACGTTGCCGATGCAGAAATCGTGCACCTTGACCAAGGCAAGCCGCCACAGGACCAGCTGGCGCAGATGGCCGCGAAGACGGCCAATCCGGAAAGACCGGCTTCGGTTCTGCCCGCATTCCCTGAAACACTGAAGCCCGAACAGAAGGACGAGGAACTCGTTCTCCCCGTGCCGGATGATCCTGGCGTGCGGCCTGATGATGCCGCGCAGAGGTCGAGCAAGAAGTTCCGGCTGTTCTAATCAGCGAAAAGTGAGAAAGATTGGCAGTTTGCGGCAAGATGCACAGTGGCGCACCCTTTTGCGGCGCGTTATCTGTGGTCGGGTGCGCTCCAATCTGAACCCGAAAGATCTGCTATATGCTCGATCGTCTTGTGACGTTTTTCAAATCCTTGCCGTCAGGCGATAGCAGCAAGGAACATTTTTCCCGGAAGGATCCGCGTCTTGCAGCGGCCGCCCTGCTGTTTCACGTGATGGACGCAGACGGTGAGCGTGGCAAGGTCGAACGCAAGCGCATATCTCAGCTCATCTCGGAAGCCTACGGCGTGAAAGGCGAGGCATTGAAGCGCCTCCTCGACGAAGGGGAGCAGGCCGATCAGGAAGCGGTCGACCTCTACAGCTTCACAAGCATCATCAAACGCAATCTTGACGAAGAGGCGCGCATCAGATTCATTGAGTTGATGTGGGACGTTGTCTTTGCCGACGGCAATTCGCATGAGCTGGAGGACAATGTTGTCTGGCGGGTAGCTGAACTCATCGGCGTATCGACGCGTGATCGGGTGACCATGAAGCGACAGGCAGCACTTCGCGCAAAACAGGTGGTAAAAGAGGAATAGGGACCGGCGAATGTACCATACGGGCTGGATGGAAAGCGGGCAGTCGCAACGTCCCAAGATCCTGACGGTGCTGCATCAGGAGCATTCCAGTCCTGGGCGGGTTGGCCAATTATTGCTGGAGGCCGGATTCGCTCTCGATATACGTCGTCCGCCGCTTGGTGATCCCCTGCCTGAGACTCTCGAGGACCATGCGGGAGCCGTGATTTTCGGCGGGCCCATGAGCGCCAACGATCCTGAAGCATTCGTGAAGGCAGAAACGGAATGGTTGTCCGTCCCTCTAGCCGAAGACAAGCCGTTTCTCGGCATTTGCCTCGGTGCGCAGATGCTTGCCAACCACCTCGGCGGTCGAGTTGGCCCTCATCCAGAAGGCCTCGTTGAGATTGGCTGGTATCCGCTCGAATCGACGGAAGCCGGTCGCGCCCTGATGGATTGGCCGTCGATGGTCTATCATTTTCACCGCGAAGGTTTCGAGCTGCCGCAGACTGCAACCCTGCTGGCAACGGGCAGTTCATATCCCAACCAGGCGTTCCGGTATGGCAAGAACGCCTGGGGCGTACAGTTCCACGCGGAACTGACACGCGCCATGATGCATCGTTGGGTGGTGCGGGGCGCGGAACGGTTTACCCTATGCGGCGCGCAACAGGGCCGGGATCATCTTGAAGGGCGGATGATCTATGATGCAGTGCTCAGGGCTTGGCTGCACCGCTTTCTCGCCGCGATTTTCGGAGAGCCCGCACTGGTCTAGCAGGACGTCACGTCCTGCCCTGCAGATTACGAGCTTTGCGTAATTGCGGAAACCAGTAGGCCCAAAGACCTGCAACAGCCACGGTTCCGACACCGCCAAAAACAACAGCGGGGATGGTACCGATGAGCGAAGCCATCACGCCGGCGCGGAATTCGCCGAGTTCGTTCGATGCACCGACGAAAACCATATTGACGGCATTGACCCGTCCGCGCACATGATCCGGCGTCCACAGTTGCAGCAGCGTTTCGCGAATATAGACGCTGATCATGTCAGCCGCGCCCATCAGGGCAAGCAGCACTATCGAAAGCCAGGCGATTTCCGACACGCCGAACATTACGGTAAGCAGACCAAACAGCGCCACGAAAGCAAACATCATGATGCCCGCGTGATCGCGAATAGGATGACCAGTCAACCACACCGCAGTCACAATGGCGCCGATGCCAGGCGCTGCTCGCAGCATTCCAAGGCCCCATGGGCCGAGCTGCAGTATATCGCGCGCATAGACCGGCAGCAGAGCCACCGCTCCGCCCAGGAGCACCGCGAACAGGTCGAGTGAGATTGCGCCGAGAACGACCTTCTCTCTCCAGATATAGTGGAAGCCGGCGAGCAAAGTCTGCAGCGATCGCTTTTCATTCAGCGAATGCTGCGCCGGTTTCGGAATCGCATATGTGCTCAAGGCGGCAATCAAGAGCATCGCGCTCGCTACACCATAAGCGGCAACTGGAGAAACGCCATAAAGAAGGCCGCCGGCAACAGGGCCGACGATCGTTGCAATCTGCCAGGCGGACGAGTTCCAGGATACCGCGTTGGAAAACGTCTCTGCAGGTACAAGATTCACGACCAGTGAAGAGGACGCGGGACCGAGGAACGCCCTTCCTATGCCAAAGCCGGCAAGTATGACGAACACCAGCCCAGGCGTGAACCAATGCCAGAGGGTCAACAGGAGCAGGAGTGCGGCGCAGAGCAATTCCAGGAATAGCGAAAGACCCATGATCATCCGGCGGCCGAAACGGTCGGCGGCGGCGCCGGTCACGAGCACCAGCAGCAATGCAGGTGCAAACTGCACTAGCCCGACAATACCGAGATAGAAGGGATCGCGGGTCAAATCATAGATCTGCCAGCCAACGGAGACGCTGATGATCTGTGCGGCAAATGAGCCGAAGAAGCGTGCGAGCCAGTAGCGGGTAAAGGACGAATGGCGAAAGGCGGCATAACGATCGTGTGCCGCATTCGTTTCGGAGTTGGTCATTTCGTTGAAAAGCTCCGGAATCTGGAGACTTCTTCTAAACGAGTTCGCTGGAAAAGTGGATAGGGCAAAAGCATGGTCCAGAAAAAGAAACGGGCCGATGATCCGGCCCGTTTCGTACCTGATCTATTCCTTGCCGAGCAGCGATTTCCAGATGATAGCGCCAAGCGCCGCACCAACGAGCGGAGCGACCCAGAATAGCCAGAGCTGTCCCAGCGCCGCGGTCTCGGCGAAAAGCGCCACGCCTGTGGAGCGCGCCGGATTGACCGATGTGTTGGTCACCGGAATGGACGCAAGGTGAATCAGCGTGAGGCCGAGCCCGATCGGAAGAGGTGCGAAACCAGCCGGAACAGACGCCGAGGTCGCGCCAAGGATAATGATGATGAAGAATGCCGTGAACACGATTTCTGCGACGAGCGCGGCGGTCAATCCATATTTGCCGGGCGAAAGATCGCCATAGCCGTTGGAGGCAAAGCCGCCAGCGGTAAAATCAGCTTTGCCCGATGCGATCAGATAAAGCACGGCAGCGGCGGCGATCGCACCGATTATCTGCGCGATCCAATAGGGAATGAGATTCCTGAAATCAAACCGTCCTGCGATGGCGAGACCGAGCGAAACGGCCGGATTGAAATGGCCGCCTGAAATTCCGCCAACCGCATAGGCCATTGTCAGAACCGTCAAACCGAACGCAAAGGCAACACCAAGCAAACCGATACCAACTTCAGGAAACGCAGCGGCGATAACGGCACTGCCGCAACCGCCAAGGACGAGCCAGAATGTGCCGAAAAATTCGGCCGACAGCTTATTGAACATGGAAACCCCCAAGGCTGAAATGCGGGCCGGGATAGCCCGAATCACAACGCAAATTTATTCTGGTTTTATAGTTTCGACAATATTGATGAAGATGAAGAAGTCGCAATACCTTGTTGGCCGCTTTATCCTTGAATAGTCAGGTAACGAATACTGTGACGACAAGCCTGGAAACGGCCGTGCAACGCCTGTATCCAGCGCGCCTCTTGCTCGCGAGCCAGCCAATCGCTACATGTCGTGGAAATCTTAGGAGATCTGAATGCTCGCTCTCATCCGCACCATTGATCTGGCGCTCGATATTTATACCTGGATCCTGATCGCCAGCGCGATCTTTTCATGGCTTTACGCGTTCAACGTGATCAATTCCAGCAATCGCTTCGTTGCCTCCATAGGGGATTTCCTCTATCGCGTTACCGAGCCTGCCCTCCGGCCTATCCGCCGTTTTCTTCCTGACCTTGGCGGAATTGATATTTCCCCGATTGTCCTTCTGCTTCTCATCTTCTTCCTTCGCCAGTTCCTTTGGACCACAATCGCACCGCTTCTGGTATAGAATGGCGTTATGGTTCCGCGAGGAGCTTGACGGGATCATTCTATTCGTGCGGTTGACACCGAGGTCGGCGAAAGACGCAATCAAGGGGATCAAGGCAGCGGAGAGTGGGCGCTACCATCTGCAGGTACGAGTGCGTGCAGTCCCTGAAGATGGCAAGGCCAATCTGGCGCTGGTAAGGCTGCTGTCAAAATGGCTGGATGTCGCCGTACGCGATATGACGATCGTCAGCGGTGCAACGTCGCGGCTGAAGCATATCAAAATCTCGGGCGATGCGGAGGAACTGGCGTTGAAGCTCGCCGCTCTCGCACCGCCGGAGACTTGATCGATCAGGCCTTCTTCGCGTTATGGCGCTCTATCGCTTCGGTGATGAGCTGGCGCGCAGCATCCTCATCGCCCCAATCGCCGATCTTCACCCACTTGCCCGGCTCAAGGTCCTTGTAGTGCTCGAAAAAATGCTGGATTTGCTTGAGTGTAATATCCGGCAGGTCGGTGTAGTTGTGCACCTTTTCGTAGCGGAGCGTGAGGTGGGGGGAAGGTACGGCGATGATCTTTTCGTCTTGCCCCTTGTTATCTTCCATAACAAGGACGCCGATCGGACGCACATTGATCACGCTGGTCGGCATGAGCGCCCGCGTATTGCATATCAGCACATCGATGGGATCGCCGTCGTCCGACAATGTATGCGGCACAAAACCGTAATTACCCGGATAGGTCATGGGCGTGTAAAGAAAGCGGTCCACGAATAACGCGCCGGAATCCTTGTCGAGCTCGTACTTGATCGGTTGTCCGCCAACCGGGACCTCGATAATAACATTCACGTCTTCAGGGGGATTGTTGCCGACAGCAATGGCATCGATGCGCATATTTTTCAGAGTCCTTATTGGTATGGAAGTCCTGTACTGATTTTTATGCCGCGGCGCAACAATGCCGATGATTTCCTGCGGTTCCGCGGCTTGTTCAAGGTCTATGCCATAGGAATCGAGCAATTTCGAGTTGCCGGAGACGAGGGGGTCGTCGCATCAGCTCCAGACGAAAGCAATTTTCTTGAGAGTTCTGCCGTCAAAACACTCAACGCCCTCGGCGATGTCCCGCCCGCCTGCGTTCTGATAAAATGAAACAGCAAGGCCATTATCCTCGAGTGCCCAGACGACGAGACCTTTCATGCCCTGATCTACAAGGCTGCGGCGGGCAGCGCCGAGAAGTCGCGTGCCGAGGCCAAACCCCTGATACTCCGGCCGGACATAAAGTTCGTAAACCTCGCCCTTCTGCGGCAGCTGGCGGGCGCGGTTAGGTCCAAGCGTTGCATATCCAGCGACGACGCCGCCCACATCCGCGACGAGGATCTGTGTCGAACGCTGAATCGCCTTTGACCACCAATTGGCGCCGCGACGCTCAAGCATCATGTAGAGCGCGCGATGCGGAATAATACCCGTGTAGGCACCCTTCCAGGCCTCCAGATGGATGGCCGAGATCGCCACGGCATCGGCCACTTCGGCCCGTCTTATCTCGATAACATGGGTGTTCATGGTTGTTTAACCATAAACCCGCGACCGTCGGATTCGCAACATCCACGGAAACGTTTTTTGGGTGTCCACGAAAACAAAAAGCGGCGAAATCGCCGCTTTTCCTAACGTGGAACGATCAAATTCAGGCCGCGCCAGCGGTCTTGCTGCTCTTTTCGAAGCGCTTGCGCTCGTTCGGGTCGAGATACAGCTTGCGCAAACGAATTGACTTCGGAGTGACTTCCATCAGTTCGTCGTCCTGAATCCACGCAAGCGCACGTTCCAGTGTCATGCGGATAGGCGGCGTCAGCTTTACGGCTTCGTCCTTGCCGGCAGCACGAATGTTGGTCAGCTTTTTGCCCTTGAGAATGTTCACCTCAAGATCGTTGTCACGCGAATGGATGCCGATGATCATTCCGGCATAGACCTTGACGCCGGCTTCGATAATCATTGCACCGCGATCTTCGAGGTTCCACATGGCGAAGGCTACGGACTCTCCCTGATCATTGGAGATCAGAACACCATTGGTACGCCCTGCGATCTCACCCTTGAAAGGCTCATAGGCACGGAAAAGGCGATTCATGATCGCGGTGCCGCGCGTATCGGTCAAAAGCTCCGACTGGTAGCCGATAAGGCCGCGTGTCGGCGCATAGAACACCATGCGGACGCGATTGCCGCCGGACGGACGAAGCTCGACCATTTCTGCCTTGCGTTCGGACATCTTCTGCACAACGGTGCCGGAATATTCCTCGTCGACGTCGATTAGCACTTCTTCAATGGGCTCAAGCAACGTGCCGGACTCGTCTCGTTTCAAAACGACGCGTGGGCGCGATATGCTAAGCTCAAAACCTTCACGGCGCATGTTTTCAATGAGAACGGCGAGCTGCAATTCGCCCCGACCCGACACGAAGAACGAATCCTTGTCGTCGGATTCCTCAACCTTCAGCGCCACATTGCCTTCGGCTTCTTTCAACAGGCGGTCGCGAATGACGCGGCTTGTGACCTTGTCGCCTTCAGTACCGGCAAGCGGGCTGTCATTGACGATGAACGACATGGTAACGGTCGGCGGATCGATGGGCTGCGCGTGCAGGGGCTCGGTCACATCGAGTGCGCAGAAAGTATCGGCGACGGTACCCTTTTGCAGTCCGGCAATCGCGACGATGTCACCCGCCTGGGCTTCTTCGATGGGCTGGCGTTCGAGACCGCGGAAAGCGAGAATCTTCGAGATACGGCCTGTTTCGAGCTGCGTGCCATCGCCGTGCAGAACCTTGACCTGCTGGTTCGACTTGACCGTGCCGGAGTGAATCCGGCCGGTGATGATACGGCCTAGGAACGGATCGGCTTCAAGGATCGTGCCGATCATCTTGAAGGGTCCTTCACCAACGGTGGGTGCAGGAACATGATCGAGGACCATGTCAAAGAGTGCTGACAGACCCTGATCCTTGGGTCCTTCCGGGTTTGTTGCCATCCAGCCATTGCGGCCCGAACCATAGAGGATCGGAAAATCGAGCTGCTCGTCGGTGGCGTCCAGAGCAGCGAAAAGGTCGAAAACCTCGTTCACCACCTCTTCATGCCGCGCATCGGGGCGATCGATCTTGTTGATCGCAACGATCGGACGAAGACCGACCTTCAGTGCCTTGCCGACAACGAACTTCGTCTGTGGCATAGGACCTTCGGCGGCATCGACGAGAACGATGGCGCCGTCGACCATCGAGAGGATGCGCTCGACTTCGCCGCCGAAGTCGGCGTGGCCAGGTGTATCGACGATGTTGATGCGCGTATCTTTCCAAATAACAGAGGTCGCCTTGGCAAGGATCGTGATCCCGCGCTCGCGCTCGATGTCATTGGAGTCCATCATTCTTTCGCCAAGCCGCTGGTTATCGCGGAAGTTGCCGGACTGTTTCAATAGTTCGTCAACGAGCGTGGTCTTGCCATGGTCAACGTGTGCGATGATCGCGATGTTGCGCAGTTTCATAAGGTTCTCTTTTGGAGGATTGTGGACGCCATCTGAGCTGCGCCGCTTTACATTTGCGCGCTCCATACATGTTTTTTCGCAAATGCGAAAGGGGGCAAAGCGTTTTGGCCCGCATGGCTGCCATGCAGGCCAAAAGTTCAGAGCAAGGTTCCGGACAGGATAACCAGCGCAATACTGAAGTAAATCACCAGTCCCGTAACATCCACGAGGGTCGCCACGAAGGGAGCTGAAGCACTGGCGGGATCGAAGCCGAGCTTCTGCATGGCAAATGGCAGCATCGAGCCTGCAAGCGAGCCGAAAGTGACGATGCCAACCAGCGCGGTGCCGACAGTCGCCGCTACCAGGGGCCAGTGTTGGCCATAGTCGTAGAAGCCGAGCATCTGCCATGTCGCGATGCGGACAACGCCGATCAACCCGAGAAACGAGCCTAGAACAAGCCCTGTGGGAATTTCGCGCAGTGCGACCCGCCACCAATCTTTCAGCCGCAATTCCTGCAGAGCGAGCGCGCGAATGAGCAGAGACGTGGCCTGCGAGCCGGAATTGCCGCCGGAACTCATGATCAGCGGTATAAAAAGGGTCAGAACGACCGCTTTTTCCAGCTCTCCTTCAAAATGCTGCATGGCGCTGGCGGTGAGCATCTCGCTGAGGAACAATATTCCGAGCCAGCCGGCGCGCTTGCCAAGCATCTGCACGAAACCGATTTGCATGTAGGGCTTGTGCAAAGCCTCCATGCCGCCGAACTTCAACGTATCTTCGGTCATTTCCTGCGTCATGGCGTCGATTACATCATCGACGGTGACGATACCGATGATCTGGTCCGCGTCGTTTACCACAGGGACCGCAAGCAGGTCATGCTTGCGGAAGAGCCGCGCCACGTCCTCCTGATCAGTGAGGGGAGAAACGTTAACGGGCGCGACATCACGGCCAACGCTCATGATGGAAGCGTCCGGTTCACTTGTAATAAGGCGGCGCAGGGCGACGGCTCTCCGCAGCTTTTTTGTATCCGGATCAATGACATAGATCGCATAAATGGTTTCGCGGGAGCGCTCGACTTCGCGAATGTGCTGCAGCGTTTGTGCGACGCTCCAGTTCGAGGGCACGCTGACGAACTCGGTTGTCATCAAACTTCCGGCCGTGTGCGGCGGATAGCGTAGCAACTTGCGCAGCGCGGCTGACGTTTCGGGTCCGAGGCCGACGCCAAGCCGGACGCGGGTCTGTGCGTCGAACTGCTGGAAGATGTCGGTGACGCGATCGATCGACATGGCGTCGAGGAGCTGCCGCGCCGTCTCTGCCGGCAATCTTTTTATGATATTGGCCGCCTCCTGCAGCTCAGGCTGATCAAGGATCAGAACGGCATGTTCGTGCGGCATCTCGGAGAGAATCTCAATGGATTCAAGGAGTTCGAGCTCGTTCAATAGCTCGATAGCATCGGCAGCATGCATGGTTGCAAGCTGTTGTGCGATGGTCGGTGCGGGTGCCGGCCGGGCATTGACCGCAACATTGGGGAAGCGAAGGTCGTTCATTTTAGCTCGCCTTTCTATCGATCCGCCGTCACGGGATCGAGGCGAGCTGATCTCAGATCAGGCCACGACCGCCATTGACGGCGCAAACAATCGACTACTACTGTCGTCGCTGGGCATGAGAGATTTAACTCCGGTTGAAGATATGCAGACCTGCGAATAAACGGGCCTGCAAGTTGTCATTTGGTCTTGCGGCACTGCAAAGTCAAGCGTTTTGGTCTGCGGCCGAAAACACAACTCTGTGCACGCAAATTGCGCGCAAAGGTCGAAAATATCGCGCCAAAAACACCGTTTTTCATTCGAAACGCGTCAGTTCTTCTGCGAGACCGGTTCTATTTCGTCAGAGGCCGCCGCGCGACCGACAATTTTGGAATCAAATCGCAGGAGGACAGGCTTCATGTCTTCACCCGCTCGTTGCGCGGGTCGTAAACCGGCTGAAGATGGACCTTGGCGGAGTAGCGTTCGTTGGCAACGACGAGCTCATAATTGCCTTCGGCGAGGAAGGGGTCGCTCACACCTACGGCGTTGCGTACGTAACCCAAACCGATGGGGTTGCCGACCGTATAGCCATAGCCGCCGCTGGTGAGGTACCCGACAGGCTCCCCGTCGCGCAGGATGGTTTCGCGGCCGAGGAGAACGACAGACTTGTCCGCGACCGTGAACGTAGCGAGGCGCTTCTTGAGCGGAGCGGCACGGATGGCCTCACTTGCCGGGCGGCCGATGAACCGGGCACCGAGACGCAGCTTCACCGCAAAGCCGAGCCCCGCCTCGAAAGGCGAGTCGTTCGGGGTGATGTCGGAACCCCAGGCACGGTAGCCTTTCTCCAGACGCAGCGATTCGAGTGCCCTGTAGCCGACGGGCCTGATGCCGAATTCCTTGCCAGCCAGCATCAGGGCATCGAAGACCGCCCCGGTTGCTTCTATTGGTATGTGCAACTCCCAGCCGAGTTCGCCGACATAGGTTACCCGCAGGGCACGAACAACGCTGCCGGCGATTTCGATCTCCCTGACATGGCCGAAAGGAAACGCACTGTTGCCGACATCGGCATTGGTGACCTGACGCAGTACATCGCGGGCCTTCGGTCCCATCAGCGACAGGGTGCCGTAGCTTTCCGTTATGTCGGTCAGCTCGACGTCGAGGCCAGGAGAGATGTGTTCGCGGATCCAGGCGAAGTCATGCGTCCGGAACCCGGTACCCGTGACTATGTAGAATTTATCGTCGGAGAGCCTGGCAACCGTCAGGTCGCACTCGATGCCGCCGCGTCCATTCAGAAGCTGGGTATAGGTGAGACGGCCGGCCGGTTTGGTCACGTCGTTGGCGCAGATGTAGTCAAGCGCCTTCACGGCGTCGGTTCCGGTAAGCTCGAATTTGGCGAAAGACGACTGATCGAAAATGCCGACATGTTCGCGTATGTGCCGATGCTCTTCGCCGACCGCCTCGAACCAGTTCTGACGGCCCATGGAATAGACGTCTTCCGCGGGCGTACCTTCTGGAGCAAACCAGTTGGGGCGCTCCCATCCGAGCTTTGAACCGAAAACCGCACGGTGTTTCTTCAGCCGGTCATAGAGCGGGGAAACGATGGCGGGCCGGCCGGATACATATTCCTCGTGCGGGAAACCGATCGTGTAGTGCTTGCCATAGGCTTCCAGGGTGCGGTCGCGGACCCAGTCGCGGTCGCGGTGCAGGTCGGAAAAGCGCCTGATATCGACTGTCCAAAGATCCAGCGGGGCTTCGCCGTCGATAGCCCATTGTGCCAGCACCCAGCCCGCTCCACCGCCTGAGGCTATGCCGAAAGCGTTGAAACCCGCGCCGACAAACATGTTCGAACATTCCGGCGCTACCCCGAGGATGAAATTGCCATCGGGTGTAAAGCTCTCGGGACCGTTGATCATCTGCTTGACGCCGGCGGTTTCAAGCGCCGGAATACGTTCGATGGCTTGCAGCATATGCTGTTCGAAATGGTCGAAATCATCGTCGAACAGGCGGAACTGCCAATCATGAGGTACATCGCCGGTAACCCAGCTTTGCGGGTTGGGCTCGTAACCGCCCATGACGAGGCCACCCACTTCCTCCTTGAAATAGGTGCGCCGGTCCGGATCGCGGATCGTCGGTGCATCGGAGGCAAGGCCGTCGATCTTCTCGGTGATAATGTATTGATGCTTCACCGGTTGCAGGGGAACATTGATACCGGCCATCTCGCCGACCTGCCTTGCCCATTGGCCGGCACAATTGACGACCTTTTCACAGGCAATGTCGCCTTGGTCCGTCTTTACCTTGACGATCCTGTCGCCCTGCATTTCAAAACCGGTGACGCGAATATTTTCGATGAGTTTTGCGCCATGCATGCGCGCACCCTTGGCGAGCGACTGCGTGATGTCGGAAGGGCTGGCCTGGCCGTCAGTCGGCAGCCAACTCGCGCCAATGAGATCGTCCACACGCATCAGCGGGACCATCTCCTTGACTTCGCGCGGCGACAGGAGGTGCATTTCCATGCCGAAACTTCCGGCGGTCGTAGCGAGACGGCGGAACTCGGTCCAGCGGTCTTGATTGGTGGCGAGCCGCAGGCAACCGGTCATCTTCCAGCCCGTTTCGAGGCCTGTTTCTTCAGAGAGCCGTTTGTACAGGTCCACCGAATACTTGAGAACGCGCGTGATCGAGGCCGACGAGCGCAACTGCCCGACCAGACCGGCAGCGTGCCAGGTCGAGCCTGACGTGAGCTGCCCCATTTCCAGCAAGACCACATCCGCCTTGTGGTCCTTCGCAAGGTGGTAGGCCGTGGAACAGCCGATGATGCCCCCGCCTATGACGACGATCTGGGCATGGGAGGGAAGGGTCATAATAATATAGGCTCTCTGTGAAAGGCAGTTTTTCCTGAGGCTTGTTGGCACAAGGCGGTGCGTTCTGCATGAGCAGACAAGCTTCCGCTATTTTCCATAGCGTGACCTATATTGATCGAGGGCCTGATCAAGCTTCAGCAAGTTCTCGTCGGTATAGGCGATATAGTCGACGCCGGGCGCATGGAGGTGGAGTTCAGAAACCATGCTCCACATGGCTTCACGCAACAATGAGGCGCATTGCATGGCCGCATGGGCACGCTTGAGTTCCGCATCAGGCGCTGCATGGAAATAAGCGGCAAGCAGCGCCTCGGATTCTTCATCATCGAGCCCGGCGTTGGATGCAAGGCCGGCAAGATCGAACATGGAGGTAGAAAACCCGGCATACTCGAAATCGATCAGCCAAAGGCGGCTGCCATCGTCGAGTATATTGGCCGGTAGAAGATCGTTGTGGCTGAAGATGATCGGCAGTGGCTTCTGCACCGCTTCCATTTCAGCGGCGATGGCGAGATAGGTGCCAAGATGAGGTACCATGCGACTATTGCCCGCCCGAAGGGTCCGGGCATAATCGCGAATGACGTGAAAGACCCAGAACATGAAGCCGGGACCGAGAATATTTTCCGGCATCGCGGTGTGAAACCGCCGGATAAGCTCGGCAACGCGCGGAATATTGGCGCGAACATCGTCGGCACCGTAGGTCCTCGCCCCCAGGAAGGCGGTCACCATGACACCCTCGCCCGCGTAGAACAATTCAGGCGCAAAACCTGCCTGATGCGCGGCCCTGGCCGTCATCGCCTCCCGGTTTCGAAATACATGATGGAAGGGGTAGTCCTTGCCGAAACGCACGACGTATTTGCCGGTATCGTCCTCGACCACATAGCTTTCGTTGCTGATGCCGCCCTTCAGAAGAGCTACCCGGATATCGCCGTGCCAGAGCGGAATGGCAGCGATGCGCCGCTTGATGCCGGCGGCTTCCCTCATCGGCCGGTAAACGTGTGGTTCGAAAGACTCACCATGACGAAGCTATTCTGTCTGGGAAGAATTGTGGACTCTCCGCGAACAGTAATCCGTCTGTGGCAAAGACTTCTATTGCGCATCCCCATGTCTGCTTCTTGGTTATTTGCAGGGATACTCCCCCTCATGATGAGTCTGTCGAACCACACATTCATCTATTAATGTGACATTCTGCCTTCAGATCACCTATGTCAACAGGATTCTGTGGTGATTTGTGGCTTTGATGACCGAATTGCAAAAATTTTGTGGTAATGCTGTGGACAATTCACTCTTGGTTAAGGTTTCCGGCATGAATTCCAAACGACATGGTGAAATCAAGCGGCTGTTGCAGGACGAGGGAACGATCTCGATCGCGGACCTTGCGGACAAGCTGGGGGTATCGCTGGAAACGATCCGGCGTGACGTGAAGCCCATGACCAATGACGGCACCGTCGTCAAAATTCACGGAGCCATTGGCCTGCCGCAGCATCTTGGCGAGGCGCCGTTCGAGACACGGATGCGGGAGAACGCGGGCGCCAAGCGCAGGATAGCCCAATGGGTGGCGGAAACCATAAAGAACGGCGATTCCATCATGCTGGATACCGGGACGACGACGAGCTTCCTTGCGCGGGAACTCCTGCAGCATCGAAACCTCACTGTCATCACGAATTCGTCGGATATCGCCCGGACCCTGGCCACAGTGAACGGCAACAGGGTGTTCATGGCGGGTGGTGAACTGCGCAGCGACAGCGGGGCAGCATTCGGGGTTTCCGCCAACGAATTCATCAGCCGCTTCAGTGTCGCGCATTCGGTTATTTCCGTAGGGGCGCTCGATGTTGCGGGCGGGATAATGGACTTTGACCTGGAGGAAGCGGAATTCGCACGTACCGTCCTGTCGCGCGGGGCGCGCTCGCTTGCAATCACCGATGCAGGCAAATTCGGCAAGCGTGGTCTGGTCCAGGTGTGCGGCCTCGGAGGCTTTCAGGAACTGGTGACCGATGAGGAGCCGCCGGAAAACATCATGCAGGCCCTGAAAGCAGCCGGCACGACCGTGAATATCGCCCGGAACGGTTCGTGACGCAAAACGGGTGGCCGTGACCGGCCCGGGTGCTAGACTTGCTTCAAACCGGAGCGAAGTTCATGACCAGACTTTTGCAAAAGAAAACCGTAGAGACACCCATCGGCCCGATGATCGCCATGGCAGGCGAAGAGGGTTTGTCATTGCTGGAATTTCATGACCGGCCGGCGTTGCCACTGGAGGTCGAGGAACTGGAGAAGCGCTACGGCTATCTCATCGAGAACGGCGACAATGTGGTTCTTGACCAGGTCACGCGCGAAGTGAGCGCCTATTTCGCCGGTACGCTCACCACGTTCGAGACGCCGCTTGCGACCCCCGGCATGCCGTTTCAACTTCAAATATGGGAGAGCCTGCGGGCAATACCTTACGGTGAGACGCGAACCTATGGCGGCATTGCACGAGAACTCGGCAGGCCGGGTTCGAGCCGCGCGGTCGGGGCGGCCAATGGCCAGAACCGCATTGCAATCGTCGTGCCATGCCACCGGGTAATTGGCGCGGACGGGTCGCTGACGGGCTACGGGGGCGGAAAGCGGCGCAAGCGGTTCCTGCTCGATCTGGAACATCGCGTTCTTGCCGGCATGGCGGGACGCCCGGTTTTCCATCCGATTACGGCGCAGGGTAGCCTGTGCTAAACTGCCACCTGCATTTTCAAGCGTATCCTGCCTATGTTTGACAGGTTGGTCGCCATTGCAACCGGAAAGGCGGAAGGTCCCGTGTCACACGTTCAATTCGATCCGACTGACAACCCGATGAAAACCGGGATACTCGGGCGCTGTCCGCAATGCCAGAAGGGCCATCTCTTCAATGGCTATCTTACGCTGGCGCCAAGTTGCGAAGTGTGTGGGCTCGACTATTCCTTTGCCGATCCCGCAGATGGGCCAGCTTTCTTCGCCATGACCATCGTTGCCGTTCCCGCCCTGGTATTCGCCCTGTGGTTGCAAACGGCGTTTGATGTTCCGATCTGGGTGCATCTCATCACGACAATGCCACTGACGCTGCTTGGCAGCCTGGCTCTCCTGCGCCCGCTAAAGGGCTGGCTGGTCTGTTCGCAATATTTCCACAAAGCCGAAGAGGGCAAGCTGGCAGGCAAGGGCGACAAGTAGGTTTGAAGTACCATCGCCTTGCGGGCAGCCTGATCAGGCGTTGGCACCGCCATCGATCGTGAGCGATGCTCCTGTGATGAAGCGGCCCTCGTTGCCTGCCAGAAACGCGACAAGACCGGCAATGTCGCTCGCTTCTCCGAATCTTGGAATTGCCATGCGGGCGCGTTGGCCATCCGCGTGATCGCCATTGGCGGGGTTCATGTCCGTATCGGTCGAGCCCGGTTGGATGATATTCGCGGTGATCTCCCTCGGGCCGAGATCACGCGCCAGCGCCTTTGTCATTCCGGTGAGCGCGGCCTTGCTGGTCGCATAGGCGATGAGGCCAGGGAAGGGCACGATCTCGCCAAGATTGCTGCCGATGGTGATGATCCGCCCGCCTGGACCCATCAAGGCAGCTGCAGTTTTCGCCGCGACAAAACTCGCGCGGACGTGAATCGACATGACGCGGTCGAACTCGTCGAGCGTCAGGTTATCGACGCTATCCATCGTGTAGACGCCCGCATTGTTGACGAGAATGTCGAGCCTGCCAAATGCGGCGTGGGTCTCCCTGACCGCGGCTTCGACTGCGGCGGCATCGAGATTGTCCGCCTGAAACGCAATGGCGCGCCGGCCAAGCTTCTCGATGGCTGCGACTGTTTCCTGCGCCTTGGCAGCGGCGCTTGTGTAGGTGATGGCGATATCCGCGCCATCCTCTGCGAGCTTGAGGGCGATTGCCGCGCCCATGCCACGGCTGCCGCCGGTGACGAAGGCGACCTTGCTATTGAGATCCGACATGTTTTCTCCTTTTTGTAGTGATCGATACATAATCGCATAGAGCGCTTGCACCGGGGGGTCAAGCGAATTATGTATTGATCATTACAGAAGGAGATGCACCATGTCGCAGAAGGGCCGGCCGCGCGCGTTCGATCGCGACGCTGCACTTGACAGTGCAATGCGTGTCTTCTGGCGCAAGGGCTATGAGAGTGCATCGATGGCCGATCTGACCGACGCGATGCAGATCAATGCCCCCAGCCTCTACGCTGCATTTGGCAGCAAGGCGGCGCTGTTCAGGGAGGCTGTCGAACTCTACTCGGACAAGATCGGCCAGCGCATCAAATATTCACTGCCGACGGCGCCGACCGCGAAAGAAGGTGTTGCGGATTTTCTCATGCAGACGGCGTTGTCCCATACGGATCCCGATCAGCCGCATGGATGCATGGTGGTACTCGGCGCGCTGCATGGCGACGACGGGGCTCCGGATACGCCTTGCGCGCTCTTGAAGGAACGGCGGCTCGACAATGTGGCACAATTGCGGGCGCGGCTTGAACGCGCCGTGCGCGAGGGCGAGCTTTCGGCCGATATCGACCTGCAACAGGTGGCGGAGTTCTACGCCACCGTGCAGCACGGGATGTCGATCACAGCGCGTGATGGCGCAACGCTTGCGCAATTGAAGAAGACTGCCGATGCAGCCATGGCCGCCTGGGACAGCCTGATTTCGCGCTGACGGGCATCAAATGCTGCCTCGTCAGGCTGAAATTTGCATAACCGGCCACCATTGCCTCACATCTAACGGACTGGATCGAGCGTCACCTTGTAAAGTTCGGCATCTTCGCGGTCCATCAGCCTCACGGTCATCTGTTCGCTGGCGCTGTCGATATCGACCAGGCCGAAGAATTGCAGCCCTGCGGATGGCGGCAGGTTCTGACCCTGCTCGGGCGTCGGCGCCTTGATGAACTTCAGCTCCGGCCCGAAGGTCTGGTCGAGATCATTCGGCCCGAAAGTACCGGCATGGATGGGGCCGGAAACGAACTCCCAGAAGGGATCGAAGTCCTGGAACTGCGCCTTGTCCGGATTGTAATAATGCGCTGCCGTATAGTGCACATCGGCCGTGAACCAGACTGTATTGCGAATACCGGCTGTTTTGATGAAGCGCAGCAGATCGGCGATTTCGAGCTCCCGGCCCTTTGCCGCGCCGTGATCGCCATTGGCGACGGCTTCCGAGCCCTTCTTCTCCTTGCCATTGTCCCACACGACGACCCCTAGCGGCATATCGGAGGCGATCACCTTCCATGTGGCCCGGGAGTTCAGCAATTCGCGTTTCAGCCAGCGCACCTGATCAGCACCGAGGATCGAGGATTCCGGGCTGAGCGTATCCTCCATGTTCGGTCCATTCGGGCCGCGATAGGAGCGCAGGTCGAGAAAGAAAACATCAAGGAGCGGACCATAGGCGATCTTCCGGTAAACCCGCCCTGGTTCAGCTGGCGTATACCGGATCGGGGTCATCTCGTGAAAGGCACGCCCGGCCCGGGCCGACAAGAGCGCGATGGACTTTTCGGTGTAGCGATCGTCAGCGGACAAGTCCCTGGAGGAAGACCAGTTGTTGACCACCTCGTGATCGTCCCACTGAAGGAAGGTCGGGCAGATCGCATTCAGCGCACGGACGTGGTCGTCGAGCAGATTGTATTTCCACTGGCCGCGATATTCGTCCAGCGTTTCGGCTACCTTGCGCTTCTCATCGGTGATGATGCGGTTCTTCCAAATGGTGCCGTCCTTCAGCTTGGTTTCCTCGACGAGAGGGCCGTCTGCATAGACTGTATCGCCCGAGTGCAGGAAGAAATCGGGGGTGTGGCGGGCAATTGTCGCATAGGTCTTCATGCCGGTCTCGTCGATGCCCCAACCCTGACCAACCGTATCGCCCGACCAGGCAAAGCGGATATTGCGCCTGGCCATGGGCGCTGTCTTGAAACGTCCGACAATCGGCTCCGAGACAGCGTTGATATCGCCGAGATCGACTGCGGTCAGGCGGTAGAAAATATCCTGGTCCGGAGCGAGGTCGGCCAATAGCTGCTTTACGGCAAGATCGCTGTCGGGCAGGGCGTCGAGCGGCGGCAATCTCGTGGCGCCGGCGAAGCTCTCCTTCGTGGAAATCTCGATATTCACCCGCGCCGGCTTGTCAGTCCGCGTCCAGATCATGCCGGTCGTCGCATCGACATCACCGGACTGTACGCCATGGGTAAACAGAGGGCGCGAATTGGCGCGCGAGTAGGATGGAAGGGCAAGGCCCGATGCCGCGGTCAGTGCGGCGGCTCCCGATGTGGCAAGAAAGCTGCGGCGAGTGAAGGGTGCCGATCTGGTCATGAATATTATCTCCGGGCTTGCTCGCATGATCCGGGACCATCGTCGATGGCTTTAAGGAACATCATGCGCCATTGAAGGTGTGGCTGGGAAGGTGTGGCTGGCAGCCCTTCTTTGCGCGGAGAACGTTTCAGTTTTTTTGCAGTTGTGTGAAGATTGTTCAAAACGAAAACGGGCGGCAGAAGCCACCCGTTTCGTCGTCGGCAGTGAAAGCTGATGATCAGCCGGCGGTTTCTTCCGCAGGAGCTTCTTCGGCCGGAGCGGCAGCTGCTTCAGCAGCGGCGGCCTTTTCGGCTTCGGCGGCAGCAGCGGCGGCTTCCGCATCAGCAATGACCTTGGCCTTTGCATCTTCCTCGGCCTGCTTGGCCATGGCAACTCGTTCCTGTGCCTTCTTGCCCGGCAATGCCTTTTCAGGATTCAAGCGGGTGTCGCGCTTGGCGATACCGGCCTGGTCCAGGAAGCGAAGGACGCGGTCTGTCGGCTGCGCGCCATGACCGATCCAGTAGTTGATGCGGTCGGCATCCAGCTTTACGCGGTCGCCGTCCTTGGGGAGCATCGGGTTCCAGGAACCGACGTTCTCGATGAAACGGCCATCGCGCGGCGAGCGGACGTCAGCAATGACGACGTGGTAGTAAGGGCGCTTTTTCGACCCTGCGCGGGCCAGACGGATTTTCAGTGGCATTGGTATTCTCCTTGACGTGTGTTTGCTTTAGCCGCCGTTTTCCTTGGCGGCTGTTGTTTCGTGATGCCTGATCACTTCCTTGACGATGAAGTTCAGGAACTTCTCGGCAAAATCGGGGTCCAGATCTGAATCGAGCGCCAGCGAGCGCAGCCGTTCGACCTGTTGTTTCTCGCGGCCCGGGTCAGCAGGTGCGAGGCCATTCTTCGCCTTCAGAACGCCCACTGCCTTCGTGCAGCGGAAGCGTTCGGCCAGCATGTGGATCAGCGCCGCATCGATATTGTCGATGGATGCGCGCAACTCGAGCAGTTCCTTGGGAAGGGATGACGATGACATATTCATCCTTTCTTCTTTGGCAGGCCGGGCAGGCCGCCGCCGAGGCCAGGCAGGCGCGGCATGCCGCCGCCAAGCCCGCCCAAACCGCCTGGAAGTCCACCGGGTCCGCCGGGCAAGCCGCCGCCTTTGCCGAAGCCGGCTGCTTCCGCCTGCTTCTGCAAGGCTTCAAGCTGCTTCGGGTCCATTTTCGACAGGTCGGGCATGCCTCCCATGCCGCCGAGACCCCCAAGCCCCATCTTGGCGCCAAGGCCGCCCATCATCTGTTTCATCATGCCGCCTTTGCCCTTGCCGCCCATCGCCTTCATCATGTCCGCCATCTGGCGGTGCATCTTGAGAAGCTTGTTGATGTCGGCGGCATTGGTGCCGGAGCCCTTGGCAATACGCTGCTTGCGGGAATGCTTGAGCATGTCCGGGTTGCTGCGCTCCGCCTTTGTCATCGATGAGATGATGGCGAGCTGGCGTTTGAAGATGGAATCGTCAAGGCCGGCAGCGGCCATCTGATCCTTCATCTTGCCCATGCCAGGCATCATCCCCATGATGCCGCCCATGCCGCCCATCTTCTGCATCTGGCCGATCTGGTCAGCCAGATCGTTCAGGTCGAATTTGCCGGACTGCATCTTTTTGGCCATCGCGGCGGCTTTTTCCGCGTCGATGTTTTCGGCAGCCTTCTCGACCAGCGAAACGATGTCGCCCATGCCAAGAATGCGGTCGGCGATACGGCGGGGATAGAATTCCTCCAGCGCATCCATCTTTTCGCCGGTGGCGATGAGCTTGATCGGCTTGCCGGTGACGGCGCGCATGGACAGTGCCGCACCACCGCGCCCATCGCCGTCCATGCGGGTGAGAACGAGGCCGGTAATGCCGACGCGCTCATCGAAGGAGCGCGCAAGATTGACGGCGTCCTGGCCGGTCAGCGCATCGGCGACGAGCAGGATTTCGTGCGGATTGGCCTTCTTCTTGATATCGGCCATTTCGAGCATAAGCGGCTCGTCGATATGGGTGCGGCCGGCCGTATCAAGAATGACCACATCATGGCCGCCGAGCTTGGCCGCCTGCACGGCGCGCGCAGCGATCTCGACCGGCGTTTGCCCGGCTATGACCGGCAGCGTATCAACGCCAGTCTGTACGCCGAGCTGGCGCAACTGTTCCTGCGCGGCGGGACGGCGCGTATCCAGAGAGGCGAGAAGCACCTTTTTCCTTGACCGCTCTGTCAGGCGCTTGCCGATCTTGCCGGTGGTGGTGGTTTTACCGGAGCCCTGAAGACCGACCATCATGATGACGACTGGCGCAGGAGCGTTCAAATCGATGGTGACGCCCTCGGCGCCAAGCATGTCGACGAGTTCATCATGGACGATCTTGACGACCATCTGACCGGGCTTGATGCTCTTGACGATATCTGCGCCTACCGCCTTGGCACGGACCTTGTCGGTAAACGAGCGTACGACATCAAGGGAAACGTCAGCTTCGATCAACGCCCGGCGCACTTCGCGCAAGGCGGCCGCCACATCGGCATCCGACAGCGCGCCGCGGCCTGTCAGGCCGTTCAATATCGAACCCAGTCGTTCCTGTAAGCTTTCAAACATCCAATTTTCCTTCAGAGTCCGTTGTAAACTCTACTGCGGCGGTCATCTGACGCAGTTTTCTGTGCTTCCGGTGCTCACGCACCTTAAGTACGCTGCGCCCTGGTTCTTTGAAAACCACGTCATATGGCTCGCCGCAGCGACTTTCCCAACGGACTCTTATCCTTCAGAGACCCGTTCCCCAAAAGATAAGTACCAACCGCGCCAGGGCAAAGAGCTCAAAGCAGAATGACACCCGAGGGCGCATCGCGCTGTCGGGTGTTGACCTCCGGGATCGTTGAACCCTTGCCGGGTCCCGGTTGGCTGCTCGGAGCTAGAACTCGTCGCGGTGGATAGCGGGCTTAAACAGGAAATACAATGTGAAGTCAAGATCTGAAGGTTCAGGCGCGTTTCTTCCGGCGAGACGCGGTGTCCGGCTGCCCAAGCCCGGTTTCGTGCTGCATGAACTTTCGCAACGCCTCGTCGATACGGCCCTGCCAGCCACGACCGCCCGAGCGAAAATGATCGAGTACGTCGGGGCTAAGGCGGATGGAGACGGGGATCTTGGGCGCTTCAGTGACCGGACGACCCGGGCGACGCTTTGTCAAAACACCTGCCAGGATAGTGTCGGGGTCCTCTGTAGCTGCTTTGGTGAGTGCGGCGTCTTCTTCATCTGTCAATGAATTCCCGTAGGCAATCGCGAGCGCCAGGGCTTCCTCGTCCGTCCACGTCTTATGTTTTCGACTCAACATATTCGTTTACATCCTTCCTCAAAGCGGGCCTCAAAGAGATAACCCGGATCACATCGCCACGTTCGGTGTATACAAGAACGAACAACCTGGTTGCGATCAGTCCAATGGCTCTAATTCGTTCCTCGCCATAATCCGTACGCAAGTCGAGCCACTCCACCGCGGTCCCGAATTGAAACTGCTCCGCGATGTCAAAACCGACTTTGTGTTTGAGCAAGTTGCTCCGGTTCTTTTCTTCGTCCCAAACAAATCTACTCATGAAAATCGCTTTGGTCAATAATTATTGTATATACAAAAATACCAGACGAGCATAACCGAACAGGATTGAGCTTAAAGAAGAACAGTGTGAGGGGCTCTCATCAATTAGTTCAACACGCGGCCTTTGCCGCGCAATGGCCAAGGCAACCCAGGATTGCACCCAAACGAGACATGGGTTTGGCCGGGGTCAACCGCGATCTGCCGTATATGCAGGCTCAAATTTGGGCTGAAACTTCGAGAATGAGTGCTGTTTCACCCGATTTAGCTCTATTCTTGCAGATGACAGCACAGCAGAAAAATGGCAGATAGAACACGACGATTCAACCTTCGAGGAGATTTTCATGGCATTCGTTGCCAAAAGCAGATTTTTTGCAGCTGTAGCGACAGCGCTTCTCATGACCGCTGGCGCAGCGCAGGCTGCCGCCTCGTGCGGCAAGACGTCCGCGGGATTCGAGGCATGGGTCCAGGATTACAAGCAGGAAGCCGCAGCGCAGGGCATTGGCAGCAGGGGCATCAATGCTCTGGATGGCGTCAAGTATTCCACGAAGACGATCAATGCCGATCGCAACATGAAAAGCTTCAAATACACGCTCGACAAGTTCATGCAGGTACGCGGCGCCCAGACGATCATCTCACGGGGCCGGGCGCAAAAGGCCCAGAACGCCGCACTATTCGACCGGATCGAGCAGCGCTATGGCGTGCCAGCCGGACCGATCATCGCCATCTGGGGCATGGAAACCGGCTTCGGCAGCTTCCTTGGCAACCAGAACACGCTCTCCGCAGTGGCCACACTTGCCTATGACTGCCGTCGACCGGATTACTTCCGGCCCCACCTGAATGCCGCTTTGAAGCTTATCGACAATGGCACGCTGGCTCCCAACGCGGTCGGCGCCATGCACGGCGAAATCGGCCAGACACAATTCCTTCCGCTCAACGTCCTACGCTACGGCGCTGATGGCGACGGCAATGGCCGCATCGATATGGTGCGTTCGAAAGCCGATGCACTCGCATCGACAGCGAATTTTCTGGTCGGGCATGGCTGGCAGAGGGGGGCAGGCTACCAGCCAGGTCAGGCGAATTTCGGCGCTATTGCCGGCTGGAACGCTGCTAGCGTATATCAGCAGGCGATTGCCATTATCGGTCAGAAGATCGACGGCGAATAATATCGAACATTCTGGTGGAGGGGCCGGCATCGCGCCGGCCTTTTCCGTTCAGAAGCCCTCACAGGCTCCTCCAAGGGAAGTCTGGGCGCTTTCGATAACCCTGCCGTTGCGAAAGTTGAAAATCTCGCGCGTGTAGGTGGTATTGGCAGGGAACTGATAGCAGACGAAAACCGTCGTCGTCTCGCCTTCAACGCCGCCGATGCGGTGGCGGACTTTTGCGTTATGGACAGCATTCTTCCACTCGTCCAGACTTGCCAGGAACTCGTCCTTCGTCTGGATCGTATCGATATCCTCCAGGATGACCGTGGCCTCGTCGGCCAGAATTTTGTCGAATACCGAACGGTCCGCAGTGCCGAGAGCCGAGTACCAGGCTTCTATGATTGCATTATGTGCATCATCGGCAGAGCCAGGACGCATTACTGAGAGAATGACGGCGATCATGATCATGAATCGCGCCATTGCCTGTTTCCTACTCGAGCGCGGCGGGGGCACCGACCTCTTCAGGGTCGGGGCGGAGGAAGTCACCAGTTTCCGGGTTCATGATCCACAGTTCGCCTGTGGAAATGTCGAACCAAGCGCCATGCAAGGTGAGTCGGCCTTTCTTTTCGAGGATGTCGATACAGGGGAAGGTTCGCAGATTTCGCAGGGAATAGCGGATAGATATGCGTTCCAGCGCAGTCTGGCGCTCGAACGGCGTCATCAGCTCATTGGCGGAAACCGCGTCCGCAGCCGGAGCCACGAGGCTCATCCACTTGCCGATGAAGTCGCCGGGAGAGAGAGGCTCGCTGTCACCATCGAGCGCGGCCTTGATGCCGCCACACCGGCCGTGACCAAGGACGACGATATTCTTCACCTTAAGGCTCTGCACGGCAAATTCGAGCGCTGCCGAGGTCGAATGATATTCGCCATCCGGAGCGTATGGCGGTACGAGATTGGCAACGTTGCGGACGACGAAAATTTCGCCGGGGGCAGTGTCGAAGATGATCTCAGGCGCCGAGCGAGAATCGCAGCAGGCGATGACAAGGGTTTCCGGGGTCTGGCCCTGATCAGCCAGCTGCTTGTAACGCATCGTCTCATTGGCATAACGCTGCGCCATGAAGTTGCGATAGCCGGTGAGGAGTCTTTCGGGAAGCAGAGTCATTCTTTTCCTCTAATCCTGAACAGTGACAAGATCAATTGGTCTAAAGGCCCGAATAAAGTTCGCCGCCTCCTGACGAATTTTCGCTGGGGCTGCAACGTTCTACGCCCTGATGCCCTTGCTAGGATGAACCAGACGGCGCATCTGCGTCATTGCCATGGGGGTGGAGAGGCTGGATGCATCCGCTTCCAGCATCAATTCGTCGGCACCGCGCTTGGCGGAGCGGGCCATGATTTCAAAGACAGAGGCTGTGGTGCGCTGCAGCACCTGTTCAAGATCGAGGCCCGCCAGCATGCGTGCGAGAAAGAGTGCGGACGTGAGATCACCGAGGCCATTGGTCGGGCCGGTGACGAGACGATGTTCTGCGAGCAGGGCGAGCGAATGGGTGATCAGCAGATTGCCGGTTCCGCCCGCGATCATCGGATGGGCCGAGGTGACGAGCATCGTACCCGGTCCGGCGTGCAACGCAGCCTGCATGATCGCCTTGTTGTCCGGCAGTTCAGCCCCGGTCAGCCATGCCAGTTCAAAACGATTGGGCGTGGCAACATCGGCCAGCGGCATCAATTGGTCGCGAATGGCGATCGCGGTTGCCTCCGGCACATACAATCCCTTTTCGTCGCCGATCACCGGATCGCATAAATAGAGGACGCTCTTGTTGCGAGCTTTGACCGCCTTGACCAGGCGGGCGACACTTGCCGCCTGCGCTGCATTGCCCAGATACCCGCTCATGATGCCGCTGACCTCGCCAAGCCACGGTGCACGTTCAAGATCGGCGATCAGATCATCGAACTGCTGCGGCTCCAGCACGATACGCTTGGCGGGTCCATGGCCGGGGTGCCACGGCAGAATGACGGTTGGTACAGCCCAGACCGGATGGCCAAGCGTCTCGAGCGCGAATACAGCCGCGCGATTGCCGACCGAGCCGCGAACGACGTGGCTGGAAATGACGATGACGGCGTTGGAAGAGGCAGCAACTGAACTGGTCATTGGAAATACTCATGCGAGAATTCGGCAAAGCGCGACTCAGGCCTTGCCGACTATAGAACTGATCACCCAGATAATCATGGCAATCAAGACAAGCAATCCAAGAATCCTGCCGATGCGGGTGCCCCAGACTTCGATCGAATCGGCCTGATCCGCATCTTCGGCAGAAAAATGGCCCTTGGTACGTTCGACGAGACCGCCGGAAGCGGATTCGCGATCGATCCGTTCAATTATTCGTCGCGCTTCGGCGTCGGTCCGACGCTTTCCATCGTGTTCAGGCATGAAATACCTTCTTTGCAGCCGGAGCTTCAGGGCGCACGCAGCATAGCGCTTTGGCTGTTCCTTTTGCAGGAAAAAATAGCTAGGTTCGTGCTGCTTCGTTCTGGAGCGGCGAATCTGTACCCGGGGAGAGGATTCCAATGCACCAATCAACTTGCCTGCCGGCACCGCGTCGCGCATTTTCCGTCATTGCCCTGTTTCTTCTCGTGCCGCTGCTTTCGGCCTGCGGCTTCAACACTATTCCGACCAATGAAGAGCGGGCGAAGGCTGCATGGAGCGAAGTGCTGAACCAGTATCAGCGGCGGGCCGATCTCATTCCCAATCTTGTCGAAACGGTAAAAGGCTACGCAGCGCAGGAAAAGGACGTGCTGACGTCCGTCGTCGAGGCGCGTGCCAAGGCGACATCGGTGCAGGTGACGCCGGAGACGCTCACGGACCCCAATGCGATGAAGGTGTTCCAGGAAAATCAGGCACAATTGACAGGCGCGCTTTCGCGACTGCTGGCAGTGGTAGAGAACTACCCGGACCTGAAATCGAACCAGAACTTCCTGGCTTTGCAGTCGCAGTTGGAAGGCACCGAGAACCGTATAGCCGTGTCCCGCCGCGACTATATCGAGGCTGTTCGCGTCTACAACACCTCGCTCAGGACCATGCCGACGATGATCTGGAAGTGGATCTGGTTTACGGGCAATGAACCCTACCAGACATTCACGATCGAGGATTCGGCCAAGCAGACGCCTCAGGTGAAGTTCTAGAGCAGGCAATGAGCGCCTTGCGCCAGACCGCGACCGGCTTCATGCGGCGCCTGATGGCCGTCGCGCTGCTGGCACTTTTGTCGGTCGGTGCATCTGCTGCGGAACTGCCTGCTCTGACCGGCCGCGTGGTCGATGGCGCAAACGTCATCGATGCGGCGACGCGGGATCAGATAACCCGGAAGCTGGAGGCATTCGAGGCAAAATCGTCGGACCAGGTCGTGGTGGTAACGGTGCCGAGCCTCGAGGGCGAGGAGATCGAGCCCTATTCCAACCGGCTTTACCGCACCTGGGCGATCGGCCAGAAACAGGAAAGCAATGGTGTCCTGCTGGTTGTCGCGCCGAATGACCGCAAGGTCCGTATCGAAGTCGGGTATGGGCTCGAAGGCACATTGACCGACCTGTTATCGAAGCTGATCATCGAGAACATCATTATTCCCGATTTTCGCAACGGCGATTTTTCCGGCGGTATCGACAAGGGCGTCGATGGCATTCTGGCGGTTCTGTCCGGTGATGCGGCCGAACTGGAAGCCCGCGCCAAGCGGAATGCACAGGAGCCGGCATCCGATGTGGACTGGTTCGTCGTCGCCTTTGTCGCGGTCTGGATCTTGATTTTCTTCGGCGGTTTCGGCATGGCCGTACTGGCGCCGATGTTCGGACGCAAGATCGGTCCAGGCCAATATGAATGGCTCGGCATGCATGTCGACACGCGTCCGCGACGCCGCTCCGGCGGCTGGTCTTCCGGCGGCGGCGGATGGTCGTCCGGAGGGGGTGGCTGGTCATCTGGCGGCGGGGGAGGCGGTTTTTCCGGCGGCGGCGGATCATCCGGCGGCGGCGGCGCTTCGGGGAGCTGGTAGAAATGACTTCACGACCTCTGAACGAAGCCTATCACACGCGCATCGCCGAAGCCATTCGCGATGCTGAACGTCGCACTAGCGGCGAGATTTACGCGGTATTGGCCCGGCGCAGCGACAGCTATTTCTATGTTGCCGGATTTACCGTGGCTTGTGGCATCCTGCTTGCCGCCGTCCTCGTTGCGGTGGCGGCGCACTGGTATTGGTACACCATTCCACTGCCTGTCTTCGGCATTGCCATCCTTGCAGCCTTTCTGGCGGCCGTGCTGGTGCTCTGGCTGTTTCCCTCCGTAACCATGTGGCTGGTGCCGCGACGCATCCGGTACAAGCGGGCGCACCTCAATGCTATCCAGCAGTTCCTTGCGCGCAACGTCCATCGCACGAGCGAGCGGACCGGCGTTCTCCTATTCGTTTCGCTGGCGGAACGATATGCCGAGGTGATTGCCGACGCCGGTATCAACGCAAAGGTCAATCAGGATGAATGGAATGGCATCGTCGCCATTTTGACCAACCATGCTGAAAGGGATGATCTGGCCTCCGGCTTTGTAAAAGCGATCGAGAAGTCGGGGTCATTGCTGGAAGAACATTTCCCCGTGAGCGCCCAGGACATGAACGAACTCGATGATCATCTGGTCGAATTGTAACTTTGTTGCGTGTCATATCAATTTCACTGCCGGAGTGCAGTTTGTGGTCGAAAATAGCGCCCGAACGGCTATGATCCTGCAAAATATCTAATCCAGGGGGAATTTTTATGACTTCCATGACCAGACCGGACGTAAAAGCCGCTGTGAAGTCAAAACCGCCCAAAGCCGCCAGGGAGAAGAAGCCGAAAGCCGGATTGTTCGAAGAACTGTTATTCGCCCGGGCGCCGGAAGAAGATCTTGCCGTCTATGACAGCGGCGCGCTCACGGCGTCCGCCAAGCTCGCAGAAGACGCGCTTTCGCGATTCAAGTCAGGTCAGCCTCTGATCGATCTCAGCGAAAACAATGTAATCCACCGCGACGGCCGGCCGATCACCGTCATCACCCTGATCAATGACAACATGCCCTTTCTGCTCGACTCGGTGCTCGGGGAGATCAGCGAGCGGGTAACGGCCGTTTACCTCGTCCTGCATCCGGTCATGGATATCGACCGAGGCAAGAACAGTATCATCGGCGCTGCGGGCCCTGAGAAGCCGGGCCCTGATGTAGCCCGGGTCAGCGTCATGCAGATCCATGTTCCGGCCCTCGACGGGCATTCGCGTGAAATCATGACCGCAGCGCTCACCACCGTGCTTAAACAGGTGCGTGAAGCGGTCAATGACCGCGCAGCGATGGTAGAGCGGCTGAGCGATGCGATAGAGGCCTACAAGACCGGCAAGACTCCCCTGAAGAAGGCCGCCGCCGCAGAGGCGGTAGAATTTCTCGAATGGCTGCGCGACAATAATTTCACGTTTTTGGGAGTCCGCGAATATGATTATCAAGGTGACGACAGCCAGGGTGAGCTCGAACGATCCGGCAAGCGCGGCCTCGGCATCCTGAGCGATCCGGATGTGCGCGTGCTCAAGCGCGGCAACCAAGGTGTGACGACGACCCCGCAAATCATCGCTTTCCTTACAGGCCCCGAGCCGCTGATCGTCACCAAGGCCAATACGAAGTCGCTGGTGCACCGTCGCGGCTACATGGATTATATCGGCGTAAAAACATTCGATTCGAACGGGAAGGTCGCGGGAGAACTACGCTTCGTCGGCCTGTTTACATCGGGCGCCTATACGCGTTCTGTCCTCCAGATACCGTATCTGCGCTCCAAGACCGAGGCGGTTATCACCCGTCTTGGTTTCAACCGGGAAGACCACTCCGGCAAGCAACTGATCAAGGTACTCGAGAGCTACCCGCGCGACGATCTGTTTCAGATCGACGTCAAGACGCTGACACGAAACGCCGAGATCATTCTGGCGCTGGGCGAGCGGCCGCGCGTGCGGGTGCTGCCGCGCGTCGATCCTTTCGGCCGCTTCGCATCGATCATCGTGTTCGTGCCGCGCGAACGCTACGATTCGATCGTGCGCGAGAAAATCGGCTCGCACCTCGCCAAGGTCTACGAAGGCCATGTTTCGGCCTTCTACCCGGCATTTCCGGAGGGTGCGCTTGCCCGGGTGCATTTCATCATCGGCCACACGGGCGATGACTTCCCGAAGGTCAGGCGCGAGGCGCTGGAGGAGACCGTTCGTGCGATCGTCCGAACCTGGGAAGATGCGGTTGCAGAGGTCGGTGACCGCACCGGTAGATCGGAATTCACGGCGCTCGCAGCGGCCTTTCCGGATTCCTACCGGGAGAACTTCTCACCGGACGAGGCACTGGTGGACGCGAGCCGTATTGCCGGCCTTTCACGGAACAACCCGCTCTACGTGGATTTCTACCGCCACCGGACCGATGGCCCTAACGCTGCTTCGCTGAAGATTTACCACTACGGTTCGGCAGTCGCCCTGTCTCATCGCGTACCTCTGCTCGAGAACATGGGTTTCAGGGTCATCAGCGAGCAGACGTTTCAGCTTCCCGCCGTCGACGGAAGCTCGCTATTCGTGCACGACATGGAACTCGTCAGTTCCTCCGGATCAGCCATCGATCTTGCCGATGACGGCGCCTTGTTCGAAGACGTATTCCGCTTCATCTGGAATGGCACGTCCGACAATGACGGCTACAACGCGCTTGCCCTCACAGGGCAGCTGAACGCCCGGCAGATCATCATCTTGCGCGCTTACGGGCGCTATCTGCAGCAGGCAGGCATCCCCTATTCGCAGGATTTCATCGCGGCGACGCTCAATCGATATCCGGCGATTGCCAGGCAAATCTTCGACCTGTTCGAGCAGAGATTGAATCCCGCCAGGGCGGGCATACAATCGGAACGCAGGCAGACCATGATTCGCGCCTCGATTGAACAGGCGCTGCAGGACGTACCAAGCCTCGACGATGATAGAATTCTGCGCCGGTTTCTCAACCTGATCGAATCGACCCTGCGTACCAATGCGTTTGCACCGGAGGAAGACGGAGCCGAACGCGTGACGCTGGCCTTCAAGCTCGACCCGAGAGAGCTCGACGCTTTGCCCGAGCCACGACCCTATCGCGAAATCTTTGTCTACGGACCGGAGGTCGAGGGCGTGCACCTGCGCTTCGGCCCGGTCGCACGCGGTGGCCTGCGCTGGTCGGATCGTGCGCAGGACTACAGGACGGAAGTGCTGGGCCTGGTAAAGGCACAGCAGGTAAAGAACGCAGTCATCGTTCCCGTTGGCGCCAAAGGCGGCTTTTTTCCCAAGCGCCTGCCGGTCGGAACCGACCGCAATGCGATTTTCGAAGCCGGCCGCGCTGCCTATATCACCTTCATTTCGACGCTGCTCTCGGTGACTGACAACCTGCACGGAGAGACAGTCGTTCCGCCGGACAACGTGCTCCGCCTGGATGGTGACGACCCCTATTTCGTCGTGGCTGCAGACAAGGGAACGGCGACATTTTCCGACACGGCGAATGCAATCAGCCAAGCGCATGATTTCTGGCTCGACGATGCATTCGCTTCCGGGGGCTCGGCCGGTTACGACCACAAGAAAATGGGAATTACCGCGCGCGGCGCCTGGGAGGCGGTAAAACGCCATTTCCGGGAACTCGACAAGGACATCCAGAAAGCGCCTTTCACCGTCGTCGGCGTCGGCGACATGTCAGGCGACGTATTCGGCAACGGCATGCTGCTATCGCCGCAAACAAGGCTCATCGCGGCGTTCGACCACCGCGACATCTTCATCGATCCGGAACCCGATGTGAAGGCGACGCTGAAAGAGCGCCAGCGGCTGTTCAACCTGCCGCGCTCGAGCTGGCAGGATTTTGACAGAAGCAGGATTTCCAAGGGTGGCGGCGTGTTCTCGCGCTCGCAGAAGTCGATAACGCTGTCGAAGGATGCGGCCAAAGCCATCGGCCTTGCCAAGACCACAGCAACTCCCCTGGAGATCATGACTGCGATACTCAAAGCGCCGGTCGACCTGCTATGGTTCGGCGGTATCGGCACCTATATTCGCTCCTCGCTCGAGACCGACGCGGAAGCGGGTGACCGTGCCAATGATGCAATCCGCATCACCGGGAGCGACGTTCGCGCCAAGGTCATCGGCGAAGGCGCCAATCTCGGCATGACGCAAAAGGCACGCATCGAGTTCGGTTTGCTCGGTGGGCGTTGCAACTCGGACGCCATCGACAATTCGGCCGGCGTCAACACTTCCGACGTCGAGGTCAACATCAAGATCGCACTGGCCCAAGCTATGCGCTCGGGCAAGCTGCAGCGTGCCGAGCGCGACGTATTGCTGGAATCGATGACCGAGGAAGTCGGCGATCTGGTGCTGCGCAACAATTACCTGCAGACCCTGGCACTTTCGCTGGCGCAGCGGCGCGGTGTGCACGACCTCGCCTATCAGGCGCGCTTCATCAGCGATCTGGAGGCAAGGAAACTCCTGAATCGCAAGGTCGAGACGCTGCCCGACGACAAGGCCCTGGCGGAACGGCAGGTGGAAGGTATTCCCCTTACCCGAGCGGAGCTCGGCGTCCTTCTTGCCTATTCCAAGATCGTTCTTTCCGATCAGATTCTGGCAAGCGACCTGCCGGACGATCCCTATCTCGAACGCGAACTGATGGAATATTTTCCGCGCCAGATGAAAGAGGGCTTCAGCGAGGAGATCCGCACGCATCGCCTGCGCCGCGATATCATCGCCACGCAGCTTGCCAATGATGTGATCAATCGCGGCGGCCCGACCTTTGTGAGCCGGCTTTCCGACCTGACGGGACATTCGGGTCCCGACATCGTCCGGGCCTATATCGTCGTGCGGGACGGTTTCGAAGTGGACGGCATTTTCGCCGGCATAGACGCGCTGGACAACAGCATCTCAGGTGAAATCCAGAACGGTTTCTACGCCAAGGTCGCGCGCATGCTGAACTGGACGACCGCCTGGGTACTGCGAAACAAGACGAGCGCAGGGGGGCTTGGGGCGGCGATTGCGGAAATCAAAACTGCACGCGACACATTGCAGCCGCGCCTCGACAAGCTGCTGCCCGCATCGGTGACCGGAATCATCCGGGAAGAGGCGATCAGCAACGCCGCCCTTGGTGCGCCTCCGGCTCTTGCGGCACAACTGGCAAGGCTGGAGATTGCGCCGATCATCCCGGATATCGCTGCAGTGGCGCAGCAGGCCAATGTGGACACAGCCAGCGCGGCAAAGGCCTATTTCGATATTTCCGAGGCCTTCCGCATTGGACGGATAGAGGACGCGGCGCGTGGTGTTTCCGTTGCAGACTATTATGACGGGCTGGCGCTGGCGCGGGCAACCGACTTGATCTCGCAGGCGAGGCGCGGCATCGCTGTTGCGGCGCTGACCAAGTATGGCAAAGGCGGTGGTGATCCGGCGAAGGACTGGCTGGCAAGCCGCGGTGCTCACGTCGACGAGGTGCGCCAACGCATGGTCAATATCGTGGAGACCGGAGACCTTACGGTATCGCGGCTTGCCGTCGCGGCCGGATTGCTCTCGGACCTATCCTGACTTCCTAGATCCCGAATGTTACAAAGCTTCTTGTTGCCGGATTCCTCCTATGAAGAACCGGCAACCACATTCTGGGGAATCAATGCCTGAAATGGCGCATGCCGGTGAAGACCATGGCAATGCCATGCTCATCGGCTGCTGCGATCACCTCGTCGTCGCGCATGGAACCGCCCGGCTGGATCACCGCAGTTGCACCGGCGGCCACGGCTGAGAGGAGGCCATCGGCAAAAGGAAAGAAGGCGTCGGAGGCCACGGCCGAGCCCTTGGTCAATGGCGTATCGAGACCGGCAGCTTCGGCGGCATCCTGCGCCTTGCGCGCGGCGATGCGCGCGCTGTCGACGCGGCTCATCTGACCCGCGCCGATACCGACGGCGGCGCCATCCTTGACGTAGACGATGGCGTTCGACTTCACATGCTTGGCGATGCGAAAGGCAAGCTTGAGGTCGGACATCTCGGCTTGCGTCGGCGCGCGCCTGGTAACGACCTTCAGGTCGAGGTCATCGACGACACCGCTATCGCGCGACTGGACGAGAATACCTCCTGCAACGGTCTTGGCGCTGATGCCGCCGGCGCGCGGATCGGGCAGTCCGCCGGTCACCAGCAGTCGCAGGTTCTTCTTGGCGGCCACGATCGCCTGGGCTTCGGGCGTTGCGTCCGGCGCGATGATGACTTCGGTGAACGTCTTGACGATCTCCTGCGCAGCTTCGGCGTCGAGCGTCTTGTTGAGTGCGACGATACCGCCGAAAGCGGAGACCGGATCACAGGCGAGCGCTTTCAGATAGGCTTCCTTGAGGGTTGCGCCTTCGGCGACGCCGCAAGGATTGGCGTGCTTGATGATGGCAACCGCGGACGTGCGGGCGGGATCGAACTCGGCGACAAGCTCGAAGGCGGCGTCCGTATCGTTGATATTGTTGTAGGAGAGCTGCTTGCCCTGAAGCTGCGTGGCCGTGGCAACGCCCGGCCGCTTTTCGCCTGTCAAATAGAAACCGGCCGACTGGTGCGGGTTTTCGCCGTAACGCATGACCGAATGCAGATGGCCGCCTATGGCGCGGCGCGACGGAGTTTCGGTCATGAGGCTTTCCGCGAACCAACCGGAGATTGCGGCGTCGTAGGTGGCGGTACGGGCGTAGGCCTTGGCTGCAAGGCTTTGCCGGAACGAGTAGGGCAGCGAACCTTCATGCTTGTCGAGCATGGCGATGACCATGTCATAGTCGCCGGTATCGGTGACGACGCCGACATAGGCGTGGTTCTTGGCCGCGGCGCGGATCATGGCGGGCCCGCCAATGTCGATATTCTCGACGATGTTGGCGTAGTCGGCTCCGGAGTGGCGGACCTCCTCGAAGGGATAAAGGTTGATCACCACCAGATCGATGCCCTGGATGCCGTGGGTATTCATCGCTTCGACGTGCTCGGGATCGTCGCGGACAGCAAGCAGGCCGCCGTGAACGTTGGGATGCAGGGTCTTGACGCGCCCATCCATGATCTCCGGAAAGCCGGTGATATCGGCGACATCTCGAACGGGAATCCCTTCCGCCGCTATCGCCTTCGAGGTGCCTCCGGTGGACAGGAGCTCAACGCCATGACGATGCAGCGCATGGGCGAGAGCGATGAGGCCGGCCTTGTCGGACACGGAAAGGAGGGCACGCTTGACGGGATAAAGGTTAGGCGGGGAATAGGATTTGGCGGCGACGGCCATGAGAATTCGTCCTCAGCAGAATGAAAATCGAGCGGATTTGCTTGGCCGTTAGCACAGGCAAAGCTGGAATCCTACCTTTTATGTCCTGGAACGACGCTCTGTGGCGAACACAAGCAGGACCGCAACACCCATTGCCGCGCCCGCCAATGCCGTGGTCCACCAGCCGCCATAGAAATAGGTGGCGGCGGCAAGGGCGGAACCGGCGGAACCGAGCAGGAAAACAATGGTCATGTAGACGGCATTCAAGCGGCCCCGAGCCTGGTCATCGAGAGAGAAGATGATGCGCTGGCTGAGGATCTGGTTCGTCTGGACGGCACTGTCGATGAAAACAGCGGCAAGGACGAGCGCGGTGATCGAAATGGCAGTTCCGGCCCAGCCCGCAATGACGAACCAGATCGCCAGGGTCATCATGGCGACGGCCGTGCCCTGCCTCGTATAGCCACGATCCGCGAGCCGCCCGGCAACGGGAGCAGCCAGTGCGCCGGCCGCCCCTGCAAGTGCGAAAAGGGCAATCTGGCGCTGGCTGTAGCCGAACTGATCGGTCAAAAGCAGGGGAATTCCGGTCCAGAACAGGTTGAAACTGGCGAACATGATGCCCTGATAGAAGGCTCGGCGTTGCAGTGCCGGGGTGGTGACGAGAAGGTGCCACATGGAGGCGAGGATCGCCCCATAACGCATCCCGCCCTGCGGCATACGTTGTGGCAGCGCGGCACGCAGAAGTAGCATGACTGCGAGCATCGCGGCGGCCGAGATGAAGAAAATGGCGCGCCAGCCGAACTCCGAAGCCACAAGATTGGCAAGTGGGCGCGCCAGCATGATCCCGGTCAGCAGGCCCGCCATCACATTGCCGATGGTGCGCCCTCGCGAAGCGGCGGGAACGAGATGCGAGGCGAAAGGCACAAGAACCTGCGCACCGCAGGCAAAGAAGCCGATGGTGAAGGACGATAAAAGGAAGGCCGTTGCCGAGCCCGAGAGTGCGGCACCGGCGAGGCCAAGCGCGGTGCCGGCAAGTGTCAGCAGAACCAGACGGCGGTTTTCAACGAGGTCGGCCAGCGAAACCAGGAACAGCAGTCCCGCGCCATATCCAAGCTGGGTCACGGTGACGATGAACCCGGCCATGCCGCCATGCAGATCGAGGTCGTTGCTTATCAAGCCGATAAGAGCTTGTGCGTAGTAGATATTTCCAACCATCGCCCCGCAGGCGAAGGCGAACAGGAACGTCAATGCCGGAGAAAGTCCCGGCAGTTCGGTTGCGAGGGCTTCTTCGGGTTCGGGACGCGGCAATACGTTATCTCGGGAATATGCCATGGGGTTCTCGTTGCCGGCGGTCCTCCCACCGCGGGGTTAGCTGAGGTGCGGTTCGATCAAGGAAAGATCCGCAGCAGAAAGCCGGTCGGATGCGGTGCGGGCCTGATGCCAGTAGGGATAGATCAAGGGCACCTGACTGACCTTGTCGAGGCTTGCACGCTCACCGGCGGTCAGAACGACATCGGCGGCCTTGAGGTTGTCCGCAAGCTGGGCGTCTGTGCGCGCGCCGACGATGACGGTGGTCACACCCTTGCGTCCGAGCAGCCATGCAAGGGCGATCTGCGCCGCGGAAACGCCACGCGCTTCGGCAATCCCGACCAGAACCTCGATAATATCGTAGAGCCGTTTTTCATCGCGGACAGGCGGCTCGCCCCAATTGGCGAACTGGCGGGTACCCTCCGGCGCCGCCTTGTCGCGGCGGTATTTCCCGGAAAGGAGCCCGCCGGCCAAAGGACTCCAGACGAGAACACCAAGGTGCTGGTCGATCGTCGCGGGGATAAGCTCGTATTCCGCTTCTCGGGCTTCGAGGCTGTAATGTATCTGCTGGCTGACCGGCATGATGTAATTCTTGAGCGCGGCGATGCCCATGGTCTTCATCAGGTGCCAGCCCGAGAAATTGGACACGCCGACGTAACGCACCTTACCGGAACGCACGAGCGTATCGAGCGCCTCCAGAGTTTCGTCGAGCGGTGTCAATCCGTCCCACTGGTGCAACTGATAAAGATCGATGCGATCGGTGCCGAGGCGCTTCAGACTGGCTTCGGCGGCGCGGATCAGGTGATAGCGGGACAGGCCTGCATCATTGATCTCCGCGCCCATGCGGAACCTGGCCTTGGTGGCGATCAGGAGATTGTCACGCTTGCCCTTGAGTGCCTGACCGATGATTTCCTCGGAAGCGCCCGTCGAATAGATATCCGCGGTGTCGACAAGATTGATGCCGGCCTCGACGGCCATGTCGATCTGCCGTTTGGCGCCTTGCAGGTCCGTGTCGCCGGTCTTGGCAAAATTGCCTTTGCCCCCAAAAGTCATCGTGCCGAGGCTGAGTGCCGATACTTTAAGGCCGGAGCGGCCAAGTTGACGATACTCCATAGTGAATACTCCTGGTGGATAGGGCGGTGATGTGAGTTTCAAGCTCGTCCGGAAAGCGGCAACGCTGCAACTCTATACAAGCCCAAGAGGCAGATGTCGCCCCCGAAGCGCGGACACACATTAGTGATCGGGTTGTTCCCGCGCATGTCGGACAGATGGAACCTATCCGTAGACTCCAAGGGTAGTACGGGTGAATTGCCACTCGACTTCCGGGCGGTGGGCGGCGTTGAGCGACAGCGTGATCTGACGCGTTTTGACTGGCCCCCGAAAGCCGGCGAAGAACAGCGAATCTTCAATGAAAGGCTGAACCGTTGCCGAGAACATCCAGATGTCGTCATTTTCGACCTGCAGGATGATCAGGCCGTGCTCGTCGACAGTGATGCTGACCGACGGGTGGAGGTGGAAACGGATGACGACGTCTTCCGCACCGGTATCGCGCAGGGGATTTCGCCCGGCAGCAAAAAAACTGTCGATGCCCTCGATGACGCTGCCATTGTGCGACAGGACGACCTGGCGTTCGTGATAGATGCCGAACGGCCGCACGTAGCCATTGTGGTTGGCCACGAATCCGACAGCACCTTCCCGCTCTATTCGCTCGATATTGACCTTGGTCGGCCCGGCGATAATCGGGGTGCCGATCATCGTCGACAGTCCGGAGGTCGAACTGAACCGGCAGGAAGAGGTGTCGTTTATCGTGGCGGTCGAATGGGCGGCGGTCGAACGCGCCAGCGGACGAAATTCCGGGGGGCCATAGCGATCGACACCGGCATTGACGATGTACCGGCTGCGCCCGGAGGACATTTCGAAGGAGAGGCATCCTGCATGGGCATCACGCGAGGCGGTTACCGGCGGAGCCAGGCCCGTATCGGCGATGATCGTGGTCGAGTCCATCGACAAGCGCTCATAGCCCGAATGCGGGGCATGCGTGAGTGGCAGACCACCGATATCGTCATGACGCAACACCGCGATAACCCGTTCCGGCATCGTGGCGCCGACGCCATTGAACAAAGCCAGGCTGCCATCGTGATGGCGGAAGAAACGCAGTGCAGGCAGCATGCGCTCGATGGCCTCTATCAAAGCCTTGGGCGGGGCTTCCTGGCCGCTGGCATAGGTCTGGCGCAAGGGCAGGAGATCGGCAAGCAATTCGAGGATCGTCAGCGGATTGCGCGAGATATGCCCGCCATCCGGCAGGATTTGCCGGTTGAGCTCAAACTCGAGATTGCGCCGGGCTGAACGGCTGGTGCTGGAGGTCACTGGCAGAGCCAACGCAGCAAGCGCGAGAGCAATGCGGGCGCGAAGCTTCTCCTCGCCATCGTCCATGACGGCAGCCATCGTCCGCAAATACCGAACCTGCATGGCGAGCGAGCGCATGAACTGGCGGTACGAGCGAAGGTCCGTGCCGGCGAGGATGAGGCTCGAATGTTGCAGCCACGCGATAATGCGTTGCGCAGTGACTTCGGGGATCCATGCGGGGCCGGTGATTGAGCGGCCATGCGTCGTGATCCAGTCGCTGAGCAAGGCCCGCGCATTGGCTGTGGCAAGATCTGTGCCCGCGGCTCGCAAATGGCGCAGCCAGCCGAAATTGTGCATGGCGGCCTGCCACGCTGGGTTGGGTGGTTCAACCAGGAACGGCGAGCGCCCGCCGGTCTCGACCACCTTGCCGGCCAAGGCGAAGCGGCCGTGGTAGAACTCTTCTGCAAGTTGCGGATCGGCGGGGCGAAGATCTTGCGGCGCGATAAGAACACGTTCGGGCGTAAAGCCGGTAAACCGCCAGCGATACAGCGGACCCATGCGCACGCGCCTGCGAAAACGACGCCAAAGCTGCGCCGTTGCCAGTCCCCAAAGTTGCGGTGTTTCGCTTAACGCGACCATATTATTATTGCTTCGAATCGCAGTCGACAAACACCGACTATGCAGCAGAAACCGTTAAAACTTTAGTATTTCCGTCTGAACCGTGCCGCAAAGAAGCCGTCCATGCCCGAAAGTGCCGGGTTTTCATGGGGTAGATCGGCCGGAGTGGAGCGGACGAAACCTTCGGCAGTGATCAACTCGCCGAGGCCGCCAATCTCGTCTTCGACTACCGGGACAAGCTCAAGCGAAGGATTTTTGGCAAGGAGGTCATTGGCAACCTTCTCGCCTTCGAGGGGATCGAGCGAACAGTTGGAAAACACGACGATGCCCCCGGGACGAACGAGGGTCACGGCGTGATCAAGGAGTTTCGCCTGCAACTGTGCGAGCTTCACGACATCCTCAGGCGTTTTTGTCCATGGCACGTCCGGATGCCTTCGCACGGTGCCTGTTGAAGAGCACGGCGCATCCAGCAGGATCGCGTCGAACAGTTCGGCGGGCATATAGGCAGCAAGATTGGCTTCGACCGTCTCGGCCTTGAGCTGCAGACGTTCAAGGTTGGAGCGCAGACGCTTGAGGCGATTGGCCGAAAGATCAAGTGCCGTGACATGAGCGCCCGCCAGCGCCAGCTGCGCGGTCTTGCCGCCAGGCGCTGCGCAAAGATCGGCGACGCGCTGGCCCCTGATGTCTCCGAACAGTTTGGCGGGTAGGCTTGCTGCGGTATCCTGCACCCACCATTGCCCCTCTTCGAAGCCTGGAAGCCCGGTCAGCGCGCCCTCCACCGTGGCAAGACGGATGGAGCCTGTTGGCAGAGCGATACCGCCGAGCCTGTCGGCCCATTCCTGCGGGTTGCCTTTCACCGTCAGGTCGATGGGCGGTTCCTTGCTCTGGATATCCAGAATGGCCTTGGTTTTTGCCCTTCCATAGGCGGCAACAAGGCTGTTCTCAAACCAGGCCGGAACATTGCCGGAGGTTGCCGGTCCCATAGCGGGGAAATCGTCCTTCTCGCGCGACAGGCGCCGCAGGACCGCATTGACCATCGATGCAAAACGTCGATTACGAGGGTCATTGTTCGCTGCGGTCACCGCCAGATCGACAGCAGCCCGGTCGGGTAGGTCCAGATAGAGAATTTGTGCAGCCGCAACTGCAAGCAGATGGCGCAGGGCCACCGCGTTGTCCGGCAGCGGGCGGTCGATCAGCCGGCCTATGGCGGCCTCGATGGTGCCGCGGTTGCGCAGTGCAGCGCCAAGAATCGCCCGAACGAGCGAGCGGTCGCGATCATCGAGCGCCATATATTGCGGATGTCCATTGCTGTTATCGGTCAAGCCATCGAGCGAAGTATGCTTCTCGATAACGGCGCCAAGCAGGCGCGTCGCAACCTGGCGTGCAGCGAGGCCGGGACGATCCTCGGCGTCTATGTAGTCCTTGGGTTTCTTTCCCTGCGGTCGCTTGGTACCCGATTCGAAGCTCATGCCCACGGGCCTTTGCGGCCGCCGCCATCGCGGCCCCAGGGCGAGGGCCGCTCATCCCCTGGTTGATCATCGACCGGCGCCTGCGGCGATCGGGCTGAATGTGGCGCGGCGGGCGCGCGGCCGAACTCCTGGGCCATGGCCTCCAGCGCGGCGATGCGATTTTCGGTGCTTGGATGTGTCGAGAACAGATTGTCGGCACCTTGACCGCTCAGCGGGTTGATGATGAACAGCGGCGCAGAGGCGGGATTACGTTCGGCGTCCTCGTTGACGATGGCCTTGGCGCCGCGGGCGATCTTGTTAAGTGCGGATGCCAGCCATAGCGGATTGCCGCAGATCTGCGCGCCCCGCCGGTCGGCGGCGTATTCGCGCGTCCGGCTGATGGCCATCTGGACGATCATTGCGGCAAAGGGTGCGACGATCATGGCAACCAGAATGCCGATGAAGCCGAGGGGATTGTTGTTTTCACGGCTGCCACCGCCGAAGAACATGGCGAAATTTCCGAGCATCGAAATGGCACCGGCCAAGGTGGCGGTGATCGTCATGGTAAGCGTGTCGCGATGTTCGACATGGGCAAGTTCGTGCGCCATGACGGCTGCGACTTCCTGCGGCGAAAGGCGCTGCAGCAGACCGGTGCTGGCGGCCACGGCGGCATTTTGGGGATTGCGGCCAGTTGCGAAGGCGTTTGGCTGGTCATTCTGGATCACATAGACCTTGGGCATGGGCAGGTTGGCATTTGCCGCCAGGTCGCGAACGATGGCGTAATATTCCGGAGCGTTCGCCTCATCGACTTCGACCGCGTGGTGCATCCGCAGCACCATCTTGTCGGAATTCCAATAGCTGAAGAGGTTCATCCCTGCCGCTACGACGAGCGCGATCATCATGCCGCCGGTTCCGCCAATGAGAAAACCGACACCCATGAACAGGGCCGTCATGAAGGCAAGCAGCATTCCGGTGCGCATCACATTCATGGCTTCGTTCCTTCCTTTGAGACGAGCAGGTTTGGCAACTTCATTCCTTTTAGTCGTGACATCCCGCTATATGATGGTGTTTTATACAGCAAGCTTCAATGACGGGCATCAGCGTTATGAGTGACGACAGGACAACATCGACCCCGCGGGCCGACAATGACGATGCGCGGCCACGCCCCACATTCGAACAATTGCCGCCAGCAGCACAACGTGCGCTGAAAGAGGCGGAGGAGCGCCGCAAGAACGAGAAGGAGAACACCGGGCAGCCGCGTGAAATCGGCGGACGCGGGGGTAAGGATCCGGTTCGCTTCGGCGATTGGGAGATCAAGGGGCGCACGATCGACTTCTGACAGATCCGCCTCGACGGCCTGCGGGCTAAGGCCGGATGATCTCGATACCGAGCCGCTTGCGCCGCAGCCAGCGGCCGATCAGCAGGATTGCGGCTGCGGCCAGGCCGGACAGGAGCCCGAGCCAGATGCCGGCGCCCTTCAAGCCAAACCAGAAGCCGAGGACGATCGATAGCGGCAGGCCGATGCCCCAATATGCGATGGCCGCATAGATCATCGGAATGGTCGTATCGTGCAGGCCGCGCAGCATGCCGCTCGCGACTGCCTGGCCGCCATCGAATATCTGGAACAGTGCGGCGAAGGCCAGAAACGTGACTGCGAGCGAGATCACATTGGCATTGGCGGGATTGCTGACGTCGACGAAGGCGCTGATCAGGGTGTGAGGCGCCAAGAGCATCAGCAGCGCGGTCACGACCATGAACCCCGTGCCTGCGGTGAATGCCACCCAGCCAGCGCGCTTGATGCCTTCGTGATCCTGCGCTCCGTAGGCGCGGCCGACACGCACCGTTGCCGCTTGACCAAAGCCCATCGGAACCATGAATGCGATGGAGGCAATCTGAATCGCGATGGCGTGCGCAGCGAGCGAATCGGCGCCTATCAGCCCCATGAGGAACGCGGCGGCGTTGAAGATGGTTACCTCGAAGCTGAGGATTGCCGCGATCGGCAAGCCGAGGCGGAGAAGTTCACGATAGCGCGGCCAGTCGGCCCGCCAGAAGCGACCGAACAGGCGGTAACGCCGGAACTGCTTGTCGAGAGAAATGACAATGATGAAACCGGCAAACATCAGCGCGGAAGACAACGACGTCGCTATGCCGGAACCGACGATGCCGAACTTCGGGAAGCCGAGATTGCCGAAGATCAGCAACCAATTGGCGAGCGCGTTGAAAGCGACGGCAAAAAGCGCGATGACCAGCGCCCAACCCGGTCGCTCCAGCGCGGCGATAAAAGATCGCACGACGATATAGCAGTAGAACGGCAGCACCGCCCATTGCAAAGCACGCACATAATGGCCCGCTTCGACGGCAAGGGCGCGATCCTGCCCCATTGCGATCAGTATCGTTTCCGTATTCCACAGAATGAGCCAGATCGGCACGGAAATGGTGACCGCGAGCCACAGGCCCTGGCGTACCGTGCGGCGTATTTCGCGGACGGTGAATTTGTTGCGGCCGAGTTCGCGCGCCATCATCGGCGAGGTCGCAGTCATCAAGCCGAGGCCGAAGATCATGGGGACGTAGTAAAGGTTGGTGCCCAGCGCACCGGCTGCCAGCGTATCGGCTCCAACCCAGCCCATCATCATGACATCGGTCGCCGTCATCGCCGTCTGCGCAAGGTTTGTCAGGATCATCGGCCAGCTGAGAACCAGCATGGCAACGATTTCATCACGCCATGCACGCCTCGAAGCGTTTTGGACTATAGCAACCGACATTGATCTGTCTTTCAGAGGAGATGCCTATGAACAAGGCAGCGAGCGCCATTTTCAGGCAAATCTTGGATAGCATCAATTGTTGCGGAGAGCAAAGAGCTACTGTCTGCAACCTGGCGTTGGTGTTGTCCCGGCTGGTTTGGCGATACGAATCGCCGGTATTAAGGCCATCGGCTTTCAAATCACACGCAAACGTGCGCGTGACAAACGGAAAGGGCCACCCCGAAGGGTGGCCCCGCAATTCCGTCTGGCACAAAGCTGTCGTTTGGCCCTTCCCCGGATTATAACCGGGGTGCTTATTCAACGGAGAGACAATCCCCGAGGATGAGCATCAGACGCCTTGTGGCAGTTTTCGAAATCACGAGACATCGGATCACCTCCTTTTCGTTCGTTGAACATAAAACAAGAATGGGGTGTCTTCGCCCGCGTTTCAAGAGAAAAAGTTGGTGCTTCTTCCAGACGGCTTGCAAAACCGCGATTGCCGCCATAAGCCAAGTCAAGTTTTTTGAACAAGGTGCCGATGCGGTTCGTCCGGACGGCGCTCGGGGGCACGAGATGGCAGCTGAAGACAGGGCGGCGCGGATCATCCGCACGGTGGTCGATGTACTCGAGCCGCAATTCGCTGTCGAATTGTGGGATGGCACCCGCCTGGGAGAGGGGAACGGCCCGATCCTGGCGATCAACGATCCGATGGTTGTGCGCCAACTCGCGCTGAAGCCAAACATCGGCTCGATCGTTGAATTGTGGGTCTCCGGCCAGATCGATGTCAGGAACGGGACCCTGTTCGACCTTGTCGAGCGCGGCCCCAAGGGAAAACTAAAGCAGAAGCTGAAGAGCCTGCCGAAATGGCAATTGATGAAGGATGTGCCGTCGCTGCTGCTGGGCGGCGGCAGGGGCAGCAGTTCCGGTCTCGGCGGCAGGAACCCTTTTGTCAGCGGCTCCAACAAGGAAGCCATCACCCATCATTACGACGTATCGAACGCGTTCTACCAGCTCTTTCTCGATGAGCGCATGGTTTACACCTGTGCCTATTTTACCGACTGGAACAACAGCATAGACCAGGCACAGGCGGACAAGCTGGAACTGATCTGCCGCAAGCTCCGCCTGCAGCCGGGCGACAGGCTGCTCGACATCGGCTGCGGCTGGGGCGCCATGTTGATCTATGCGGCAAAGCACTACGGCGTGACGGGAACGGGCGTTTCACTCTCCGAGGCGCAAACAGCGCTGGCGCGCGAGCGGATCAAGGCCGAGGGTCTCGAAGACAAGATCACCATACACGTCAAGTCCTACGAACACCTCGAGGGGCAGTTCGACAAGATATCGTCGATTGGCATGTTCGAAGCGGTCGGCATGGCGCATTACGATACGTATTTTTCCAGCGTGAGGAGGCTGTTGAAGCCAGGCGGCCTCTACCTGCACCATGCGATTACGCGCCGGATGAAGCGCAACAAGAAGACCTTTGGCCGCAAGAGCGCGGAACATCTCGCCCTGGTGAAGTATATTTTTCCGGGTGGTGAACTCGATCACCTCGGAATGACGGTGGAGAATCTCGAAGGGCATGGTTTTGAGGTGCACGACGTAGAGAACCTGCGCGAGCATTACGGCCGGACCTGCCGGATGTGGGCAGACCGGCTGCACGCCCGATTTGACGAAGCGATCGCGGAAGTGGGTGCCCCGAAAGCGCGGCTCTGGCTGCTCTATCTGACCGGCTGCGCGCTGGCCTTTGAACGCGGCACTGTGCAGATCAACCAGACGCTGGCCTCCAAGCGCAAGCGGGGGTTATCGGCCGTGCCGCAGACGCGGGCGGATTTGTACAGGTAAATCCATCCCGGCGGCCATCTGATGCAGATAGGCTGCTGAATCGGTTGCCCTAGCTCCTTGCCAGCGATCGCGTTCGGAGTTGAACTCATGGGGGGCGGCTAACAGAAGCATCCAAGCCGAAGCGCAAGAACCCCTGCTGCTTCGCAGCCTCCCTCCCCACAAGGGGGAGGGTAAAGGAAGGACGATCAGCCCTTCTTGTTCTGTCTGTTGGCGATCAGATCGTCCACCACTGCCGGATCGGCCAAGGTCGATGTATCGCCCAGGGAGCCGAAATCATCCTCGGCGATCTTGCGCAGGATCCGGCGCATGATCTTGCCGGAGCGTGTCTTGGGAAGTCCCGGCGAGAACTGAATCTTGTCAGGCGTCGCAATCGGGCCGATCTCCTTGCGCACATGGGCAACGAGGTCCTTGCGCAACTCATCGTTCCCGTCAAGGCCAGCCATCAGGGTGACATAGCAATAGATGCCCTGGCCCTTCATGTCGTGCGGATAGCCGACGACGGCGGCTTCAGAAACCGTGTCATGTGAGACAAGGGCCGATTCGACTTCTGCCGTTCCCATGCGGTGGCCGGAGACGTTGAGCACATCGTCGACGCGGCCGGTGATCCAGTAATAACCGTCCTTGTCGCGGCGGCAGCCGTCACCGGTGAAATACTTGCCTTTGTAGGCCGAAAAGTAGGTTTCGATGAAGCGCTTGTGATCGCCATAAACCGTACGCATCTGGCCTGGCCAGGAATCGGTGATGCACAGGTTGCCGTCCGCGGGCCCTTCGAGGACATCGCCCTCATTATCGACAAGCTGAGGCTGAACGCCAAAGAAGGGACGCGTCGCCGAGCCTGGTTTCAGCGCCGTCGCGCCGGGCAACGGTGTTATGAGTATTCCGCCGGTTTCCGTCTGCCACCAGGTGTCGACGACGGGACAGCGCTTGTCGCCGACGACCTGGTAATACCATTCCCAGGCTTCCGGATTGATCGGCTCGCCGACCGAACCAAGGATGCGCAGCGACTTGCGCGAGGTTTTCGTGACGGGGTCATTGCCGGCACTCATCAAGGCGCGAATGGCAGTCGGCGCCGTATAGAAGATGTTGACCTTGTGCTTGTCGATGACTTCCCAAAAACGCGACACGGACGGGTAATTGGGGACGCCTTCGAACATCAGTGTCGTTGCACCATTGGCGAGCGGCCCATAGACGATATACGAATGGCCCGTTACCCAGCCGACGTCGGCCGTGCACCAGTAGATATCGCCATCGTGGTAATCGAAGACGTATTGATGGGTCATCGAAACATAGACGAGATAACCGCCGGTCGTATGGAGCACACCCTTGGGTTTGCCTGTCGAGCCTGACGTGTAGAGGATGAACAGGGGATCTTCCGCCTTCATCTTCTCCGGCTTGCACTCAGGCTTAACAGCGGCGATTTCCTCATGATACCAGAGGTCTCGCTTCGTCGCCCAGCCTGTCTTGCCGCCCGTGCGCCGGACCACCAGCACGTTCTTCACCAATACATGATGCCTGGCGGCGATATCGATCGCCTTGTCTGTGTTGTCCTTGAGCGGGATGGGTTTGCCGCCGCGCAGGCCCTCGTCTGCTGTGATCACGAACGTCGATTCGCAATCGACGATACGTCCGGCCAGCGCGTCGGGTGAGAAGCCGCCAAAGACCACCGAATGAATGGCACCGATACGTGCGCATGCGAGCATGGCATAGGAAGCTTCCGGGATCATCGGCATGTAGATCGTGACGCGGTCACCCTTCTTTACGCCGTGCTTCTTCAACACATTGGCGAGGCGGCACACCTGTTCATATAGTTCATTATAGGTGATCTTCTTGTCGAGGTAGGGATTGTCGCCCTCCCAGATGATGGCGACCTGATCGCCGCGCTTCTTCAAATGGCGGTCGATGCAATTATAGGAGACGTTGGTGACGCCGTCCTCGAACCATTTTATCGCGACCTTGCCCTCGAAAGAGGTGTTTTTCACCTTGGTGAATGGCTTGAACCAATCGATGCGCTTGCCGTGCTTCGCCCAGAATTTTTCCGGGTCCTTGATGCTCTGCTTGTACCAGCTGAGATAGGTATCATTGTCGATGAGCGCGTTTTTCTTCGCGCTTGTCAGCACGGGATAAACCTTCTCGGACATCAATTTCCTCCAGGATTCGAGATGACGGGCCTCCACCCGCAGACCTCCCGTTCGAGAGGCGAATAGCCTTCCATAGCATCATGCAAATCGCGGCGTAAATATCCCATCGCAATCGACTCGAAGGACGCCAGGCCGGAGGCTCAACCCCACGTTGTAATATACCGTTACATTTTGTCATGGAACGAGGTCTATTTTAAACACATTTGGGCGTGATCGGTCGCCGCCTTGACTTGGGAGGACAAACAGGGCGCGTCGTATAATCTCAAAAACCTGCGCCACACCAAGGATCGAAGAATGATAATTCTACCCTTGCGCAGCGTTGCGTTCCGCGCGAAAGCCACTTTGCCTGCTCTGGTTGTACTCGCTCTCGCCATTCCGGCGGATGCCGGTACCTTGCCCGAACCGTCCAATCCACAAGTGCGGATCGGCGCCCACATGTTCGGCGAGGAGCACGCCCATCTGCTGAAAGACTCATTGTTCGACAAGATCAGTCCGCTGGTGCTCGCGGCAATGCCGCGGGGCAAGGCCTATATCGACTACAAGGCCCCTGCCAAGTGCGTTCCGGAGCGCTTGAGGAATGTTCTGAACCGGGTGTCGGCTAAATATGGTCCGATCACGGTGAACTCGACGGTCCGTTCGAGGTCGCGCAACCGCAGCGTCGGCGGGCGTGAGAAATCGTATCACCTGAACTGCCAGGCGGTTGATTTCAGGGTGCATGCCGGCGCATCCGGGCTGATCGGCTTTCTTTCCTCCGCAAAGGACGTGGGCGGGCTGAAGCGCTACCCGGCTGGTTACTACCACATCGACACGGGTCCGCGCCGCAGCTGGTAAAGGTCGGAGCAAGTGAACTAGCGCTCGCCGAAGATCGCCGAGCCGACGCGAACCGATGTCGCGCCGAAACCGACAGCCAGCCGGTAATCGCCAGACATGCCCATGGAAAGCTTTTCCACTCCGGCTTCGCCGGCGATCTTGCGCAGGAGCGCAAAATGCGGCCCGGGATTTTCGCCGGCTGGCGGGATGCACATCAGGCCTTCGATGATGAGACCATGCACGCCACGGCAGCGCGTGACAAAGGCCAGCGCCTCCTTCGGATCAATTCCCGCCTTTTGTGGTTCCGAGCCTGTATTGACCTGCACATACAGTTTCGGGAAGCGGTTCTGTTTCTTCATCTCAAGGCTCAGAGAGGCGGCGATCTTCTCGCGGTCGACAGTCTCGATCACATCGAAAAGCGCGACGGCTTCCTGCGTCTTGTTGGATTGCAGCGGGCCAATGAGGTGCAGTTCGATATCGGGAAAATCAGACCGCAGGTAGGGCCACTTCAGCTGGGCTTCCTGGACGCGATTCTCGCCGAACACACGCTGGCCCGCCTCGATAACAGGGCGAATTGCATCAGCATCATGGGTCTTGGAGACCGCAACCAGCGTCACCGAGCCGCGCGGGCGGTTCGCCTCCGCTTCGGCTTCGCGGATTTCACTCTGAACGGCAAAAAGTTGTTCAACGGCATTGAGCATGGCGCAGTGTAGTCCTATTTATGTTACACGAGCTTGGTTTTCGCAGGCTCTTTCAGCTCCAAATGGTTGACGCTTTCACCAATACGTGGTGAAGGTCCCGCACGCCAGGTGTGTCGAGATCAACGCCATGGTGGCCTGCAAATGGCACTTTTGCGCTTCCGGAACACATGGACCAAAGTCCATACGTTCCGGTTTTCGCAAGCTTCCATTTTCGGCTCACCCTGACTTGAGCTTCGACGCACCCTGACCCACTATCCTTTGCAAGAGAATCCCGTTCATGGCAACCGAACGCTATAATCCCCGTGTGGCCGAGAAGCATTGGCAGAAGGTTTGGGACGACGCCAAGCTTTTCGAAACGCCGAATGACGATTCGCGCGACCCATATTATGTGCTTGAGATGTTTCCCTATCCTTCCGGGCGCATCCACATGGGACATGTGCGCAACTATGCCATGGGTGACGTGGTTGCCCGCTACAAGCGCGCCAAGGGTTTCAACGTTCTTCACCCGATGGGTTGGGACGCCTTTGGCATGCCGGCGGAAAACGCCGCGATGCAGAACAAGGTTCATCCAAAGACATGGACTTACCAGAACATCGCGACCATGCGCAGCCAGCTCAAATCGATGGGGCTTTCGCTGGACTGGTCGCGCGAGTTCGCCACCTGCGACGTGGAATACTATCACCGCCAGCAGATGCTGTTCCTCGACTTCGTCGAGAAGGGCCTGGTGACGCGCAAGTCCTCCAAGGTGAACTGGGATCCCGAGGACATGACGGTTCTTGCCAACGAGCAGGTCATCGACGGGCGCGGCTGGCGCTCGGGTGCACTCGTCGAACAGCGCGAACTGACCCAGTGGTTCTTCAAGATCACCGACTTCAACGAGGAGTTGCTGAGCGCGCTGGATGGTCTTGACCAATGGCCGGACAAGGTGCGGCTGATGCAGCGCAACTGGATCGGCAAATCCGAAGGGATGCTGGTCCGCTGGCCGCTCGACGAGAAATCGAGGTTTGGCGACGAGAGCGAGGTCGAAGTCTACACGACGCGTCCCGACACGCTTTTTGGAGCGTCTTTCATCGCCATTGCCGCCGATCATCCGCTGGCGAAGAAGGCTGCCGAGACCAATGCGGCCTTGGCGCAGTTCAACGATGAGTGCCGTCATGCGGGTACTTCGGTCGTGGCGCTGGAAACGGCCGAGAAGAAGGGCTTCGACACGGGGTTGCGGGTGGAGCATCCGTTCGACCCAAGCTGGAAACTGCCCGTCTATGTCGCGAATTTCGTGCTGATGGACTACGGCACCGGCGCGATCTTCGGCTGTCCGGCACACGATCAGCGCGACCTGGATTTTGCCAACAAATACGGCCTGCCGGTCGTTGCGGTCGTCATGCCGAAGGATGAGGATCCGGCAAGCTTCCAGATAGCGGAAACGGCGCATGTCGATGATGGCGTGATGATCAATTCGCGCTTCCTGGATGGGCTTTCGCCAGCGGCCGCTTTCGAGGAAGTGGCGAACAGGCTGGAAAAGCAGACGATCGGCAACCGGCCGCAGGGTGAGCGCAAGGTGAATTTTCGCCTGCGTGACTGGGGCATTTCGCGGCAGCGTTACTGGGGCTGCCCTATCCCCATGATCCATTGCGACGATTGCGGCGTGGTGCCGGTGCCCAAGGCAGACCTGCCGGTCAAGCTCCCGGACGATGTCGAATTCGACCGTCCCGGCAATCCGCTCGACCGTCACCCGACCTGGCGGCACGTCGATTGTCCGCAATGCGGAAAGGCGGCAAGGCGCGAGACCGACACGATGGACACATTCGTCGATTCGTCCTGGTATTTCGCTCGCTTCACGGCGCCATGGGAAAACGAACCGACCGATCCGAAGGTCGCCAATCACTGGCTGCCTGTCGACCAGTATATCGGCGGCATCGAGCACGCGATCCTTCACCTGCTCTATTCGCGGTTTTTCACGCGGGCGATGAAGGTTGCGGGCCATCTCGATATCAGTGAGCCGTTCAAGGGACTGTTCACGCAAGGCATGGTCGTTCACGAAACCTATAGGGGCAAGGACGGTTGGGTTACGCCGGCGGAAGTCAAGGTCGAGGAGACTGATGGCAAGCGCCGCGCGATTCTCATCGAAACCGGTGAAGAACTCGAGATCGGCTCCATCGAGAAGATGTCGAAGTCGAAGAAGAATGTGGTCGATCCGGACGACATCATCGCGTCCTACGGGGCCGATACGGCGCGCTGGTTCATGCTGTCCGATTCGCCGCCGGAACGGGACGTTATCTGGACGGAGGCTGGCGCTGAGGGTGCGCATCGTTTCGTGCAGCGCGTCTGGCGATTGATTTCCGAGGCGGCGAGCGTATTGCAGAGCGTCGAGCCCGCGCCCGCCTATGAAGGTGAAGCGCTGCAGATATCCAAGGCTGCGCACAGGACTGTGAAGCTTGTCGGCGAGGATATCGAGAAGCTGGCTTTCAACAAGGCAGTTGCGCGGCTGTACGAACTCGTCAACCTCTTGTCCGGCCCTCTGCAGAAGATTGCTGCAGGCGAGGCGGACAAGGCAACGATTGCCGCGAGCCGCGAAGCGACGAACATGCTCCTGGCCATGGTCGGGCCGATGATGCCGCACTTGGCCGAGGAGTGCTGGAAAGCGCTGAACGGCAAGGATTTGATCGCACATCAGCCATGGCCGAGCCATGACGAGGCGTTGATCGTCGAGAACGACGTGACGATGCCGGTACAGATAAATGGCAAGAAGCGCGGAGATTTGACAATTGCCCGCGATGCGGATCAATTGGCGGTCGAAAAGGCCGCGCTCGCGCTTGATTTCGTCAAGGCTGCGCTGAACGGCAATCCGCCGAAGAAAGTCATCATCGTACCGCAGAGGATCATCAATGTCGTTGCCTGATCGTTTTCAGCCGGGAGCACATTCCGGGCGTCTGTTATTGTCGGTCTGCGTTCTTGCAATGGCACTGATTGCGGGCGGCTGCCAGGTGCGGCCGCTATATTCCACGCCAGGTCCGGTCGTGGCCGGCAGCGTCGATGGCAATATCCGTTCGAGGCTCGCCAGCATTTCGATTAGCCAGCCAGGCGACCGGGTGACGCAGGAAGTTCGCAACCACCTTATCTTCCTCTTCGCAGGTGGCGCCGGACAACCGGCGGCTCCGGCATATTCGTTGCAACTGGGCGTCGTCTCGCGCGACCTGTCCCTGTTGCTGGTCCAGAACGCCACAAACGACAAATCCGGGCAGCCAACGGCCGGTTCGATGCGCATGACTGGCAGGTATGTCTTGACCCGACTGTCGGACGGTCAGGTTGTCGGGCGCGGAACCCGTCTCGTCACAGCGGCTTACGACGCACCCAGGCAGCGTTATGCCGTGCTCCGGGCTCAACGCGACGCGAACAACCGGGCAGCCCGGGAGCTTGCCGAGGCGCTGAACCTCAGCGTCGCGCAGGATCTGTCGAAGTTCTGAGCGGACCCCGCTTCTTTTAAGCCTGACGTTATCGCCATCGCCGGCGAGTGCGATGGCGTTTGTTCGCGCGGGTAAAGCTCCTTTGCGCCTGTTAGCGGGCGCTCAGAAAATCAATTCCGTATTGGCGTATGATATAAAATTTCTTTTCTCTATTAGAATGGTCGAGTTAAAATAGCATTGGTTCAATTCCCGGTCGGGCGGGAAGGCTGTCTCAACAAAGCCCGCATCCGCGAGAGACCAATGTCCAGATCGATACGCAGAGCATTCAGTGCGGCCCTGTTGGTCGCCGCACTCGTTGCCTCCACATTTTCACACGCCGCCGCACCGCTGAAGGAACTGAAGATCGGTTACCAGAAAACGGGTCTGCCCGTTATCGCCCGGCAGCAGCAGGTGATCGAAAAGGCATTCGAGCCGAAAGGCATCGCGGTGAGGTGGGTGGAGTTCACAGCGGGGCCGCCGCTGGTCGAAGCTCTGAATGTCGGCAGCATCGATGTCGGCTGGGTCGGCGATGCCCCGCCGATCTTCGGCCAGTCTGCCGGCTCGGCGATTGTCTATGCGGCCGCACTGGCGCCAAACGGCAAGGGCGAGGCGATCTTCGTCAAACCTCAGTCCCCCATCAAAGCCCTCGCCGACCTGAAGGGCAAGAAAGTGGGAGTGGCGAAGGGGACGAGCGCACACAACCTCCTGATTGCAGCGCTCGAAAAATCCGGCATAAGTTATGACGAAATAATTCCGGTTTACCTCAGTCCGGCCGATGCGGCTGCGGCGTTCGCCAGCGACAAGATCGACGCCTGGGCTGTATGGGACCCGTTCTTCGCCATCGCCGAGACGCGTTACGATCCACGTATTCTCGTCCGTAGTGGCGATATACTTGATGTCAGAACCTACTTCATTGCCAATCGTGACTTTGCCAGCGCCCATCCTGAGATCGTGACGGAGACGGTCAGCAAGCTCAAGGTCGCGGCGGACTGGGCGAACGCCAACAAGGACAAGGTGGCGCAGGCACTGCACGAAGTAACGGGCGTTCCACTGGACGCGCAGACGCTTGCTGCCAACCGTTCGGTCTTCAGTGTCGAACCGATCACACCGGCCATAATCGCGCATCAGCAGGAGACGGCTGACCGATTCTTCAAGCTGAAGCTCATTCCCAACGCCATCAAGATTTCCGATGCCGTCTGGGCGGCCCCAAGCAACTAGATCCGCGCCATGCTGGCCCGCAGTTGGCGGCTCGTCATTGCCAGAGACCAAGGCTCCCGGCTCAAAAATTCAGGATTGGAACATTCTCATGACGCAACCAGGCCCCCTCGACTTCTTCTGGTTCATTCCCACCCATGGCGATGGCAGCTATCTCGGTTCTGAACGGCAGCAACGGCCACCGGAACATGACTATCTTCGCGAGATAGCACAGGCAGTCGACCGGCTCGGTTTCCCCGGCGTGTTGCTGCCAACCGGACAGAGCTGCGAGGATTCATGGATTACGGCAGCGGGTCTCGCGAGCCATACGGAGCGATTGAAATTCCTTGTAGCGCTGCGTCCGGGCGTGACATCGCCGGTCTTCGCCGCACGGCAGACCGCCGCCCTTGACCGCCTGAGCAATGGCCGTCTGCTGCTGAACGTGGTCGTCGGCGGCAATCCCAAGGAGCTGGCAGGTGACGGCGTATTCCTGCCACATGACCAGCGCTACGAGCAGGCAGCAGAATTCCTCAAGATCTGGCGCGACCTCGTCTCGGGCAGAACGGTGAACTTCGAGGGCCAACATTACCGCGTGGAAAACGGCAGGCTTGATCTCCTGCCCGTGCAGGAACATGCGCCCCTCTATTTCGGCGGTTCATCCGATGCGGGACAGGATCTTGCCGCAGAACAGGTGGACATGTACCTGACCTGGGGCGAGCCGGTAGCTCAAGTTGCCGAAAAGATCGAGCGTGCACGCAAGAAGGCCACTCTCAAGGGACGCAAGCTGCGTTTCGGCATTCGCTTGCACTTCATCGTTCGCGAAACAGAAGACGAGGCCTGGGCGGCGGCGGACCGGCTGATCAGCAGGATCACCGACGAGCAGATCGAGGTTGCGCAAGCGCGGTTCCTCAAGGAAATGGATTCCGTCGGGCAGCGCCGCATGGCGGAACTGCATGGCGGACGGCGCGACAGGCTTCTGGTCGGACCGAACCTATGGGCCGGCGTCGGCCTGGTGCGCGGGGGTGCAGGCACGGCGCTTGTCGGATCGCCGCAAAGCATCGCGGCCCGTATCCGCGAATATCAGGCCATAGGCATCGATACGGTGATCGGATCAGGGTATCCGCACCTGGAGGAAGCCTACCGCGTGGCTGAACTTCTGTTTCCGGAACTCGGCCTTGGCGAAAATGTGCGTCGCCCGCGCCGGTCGATCGAGAACGAGTTTGGCATCGGGTTCTATGGCGACAAGCGCCTGCAGGCCGCCTCATGAGAAGCGCGCTCCGTTCTTTCGGACACAGTACCATAGGCTGGTTTTTGCCCTTCCTGCTGCTCGCCGGATGGGAAGGCGCGTCACGAGCGGGCCTGATACCAGCGAATGTGTTGCCGGCTCCGACCGCTGTTGGAGAGGCATTCTGGAAATTGCTTCTCTCCGGCGAGCTTGTCGAGAATATCCGCATCTCGACGCTGCGCGCGTTGAGCGGTTTCGCAGTCGGCGGCGCGATCGGGTTCGCGCTTGGCCTCACCAACGGCTTGTCGTCACTTAGCCGTGAATTGACCGACACGACGCTGCAGATGATCCGCAATATTCCACATCTGGCGCTGATTCCGCTGGTTATCCTGTGGTTCGGCATCGATGAGGAAGCGAAATTGTTTCTCGTCGCCCTAGGTGTGTTCTTCCCGATCTATGTGAACACGCTGCTTGGCATCCAGGGTGTAGATCCGCAACTCATGGAAATGGGCCGCATCTATGGAATGTCACGCACGCAGCTGTTCCTGCGTGTGATCCTGCCGGGTGCGTTGCCCTCGATCTTCGTCGGTCTGCGCTATGCGCTTGGCATCATGTGGCTGACATTGATCGTCGCAGAAACCATATCGGCCTCATCCGGCCTTGGCTACATGGCGATGCAGGCGCGCGAATTCCTGCTGATCGACGTGGTCGTCCTATCGATCCTGATCTACGCGCTGCTTGGCAAGCTGGCGGATTCGCTGGCGCGCTTGCTTGAGCGGCTATCACTGCAATGGCACCCCGCCTTCCAGACTGCCTGAGGATTAAAAAATGACCGCAGCGACCATAGTAGCCCGCAAGTCCTACGCTACAACGACGCCGGCCTACACGCCGGCGCCGCAAGGCAAAGTCTCGTTCTCCTTTCGAAATGTCACCAAGCAGTTTGGCGCCAAGGCGGTGTTGCAAGGCATCAACCTCGAGGTCTACGAGGGGCAATTCATTGCGGTCATCGGCAAGAGCGGTTGTGGCAAAAGCACATTGCTGCGCCTGCTTGCCGGGCTGGACAAGCCGACATCCGGCGAGATCGTTCGTGGTGCTGCGGCACTCGACCAGAAGCGCACGCGTATCATGTTCCAGGAGCCGCGACTGCTGCCATGGGCGCGGGTCGTTGCCAATGTCGATGTGGGGCTGACCGGCATCGAGCGAGGTGAGCTGGCGCGAAAGAAAAGCCTTGGGATATTGGCAGAGGTCGGATTGGCGGATCGCGGCGGCGAATGGCCCTCGGTGTTGTCAGGCGGGCAGCGCCAGCGCGTGGCATTGGCAAGGGCGCTGGTTGGTCATCCGTCGATACTGGCGCTGGACGAGCCGCTGGGCGCATTGGATGCATTGACCCGAATCGAGATGCAACAGCTGCTGGAACGAATCTGGCTGGAAAAGAAGTTTACCGCTGTTTTGGTGACGCATGACGTGGCCGAGGCGGTGGCTCTCGCAGACCGTGTCATCGTGATCGATAGCGGACGCATCGCGCTTGACTTGCAGATTCCAGTCGAGCGCCCACGGCGCCACGCGTCCCCGGAGCTGGTGATCCACGAACGGCAGATATTGGATAAATTGTATAACCGATAAGGTAGTTTCTTCCCCTTGCGGCGAGAAAACGCTTTTCTTGGGTTTAGCTTCGTTGCCAAATCGTCAGAAAATCCAGGAGAGGGGCAGTACGAGGATTGCAAATCCCCTCACTTGCGATTTCTTGCACTTAGCAACGGTTAAGATGCTTAAATCGCTATCTCGCCGACAAGCGGAGAGATAGCAGGCATCAAGTCAGGATCAAGCGATCCTTTGGCCGGTTTTCGCCCAATCGGCCAGGAAAGTCTCGAGGCCCTTGTCAGTCAGCGGGTGCTTGACGAGCGCCTTCAAGGTCGCCGGCGGGGCGGTGACGACGTCCGCGCCGATCAAAGCCGCTTCCTTGACGTGGTTGACCGTGCGGATCGAGGCAGCGAGGATTTCCGTCTGGTAATCGTAATTGTCATAGATGGTGCGGATCTCGGAAATCAACTCCAGACCATTGATGCCAATATCGTCGATGCGGCCGATGAATGGAGAGATGAACGTTGCCCCGGCCTTGGCGGCGAGCAGCGCCTGATTGGCCGAGAAGCAAAGCGTCACGTTGACGAGATGGCCGTCGGAGCGGAGCGCCTTGCAGGCCCGGAGGCCGTCGAGCGTCAAAGGTACCTTGATGCAGATATTATCCGCTATCTTGGCGAGAACCGCCGCCTCCTTCATCATCTGCTCATATTCGATAGCCGTGACCTCGGCGGAGACAGGACCTTTGACGATGCTGCAAATTTCCTTGGTCACGTCGAAGATGCTGCCGCCAGACTTCAGGATCAGCGACGGGTTGGTGGTCACCCCGTCGAGCAATCCAAGATCGTTGAGTTCACGGATCTCCTTGACATCGGCGGTATCGACAAAGAATTTCATCGGAGCAGTCCTTCCTTATATGACTGATGGGCCAGCGTGAGTTGGGCCCGAACTGGAGAGATGGGAAAATTCTCCCGGAAAGTGGCTTTTCTTTATCGCAAAGCCACGCCAAGGTCACGCCCATATGAGCCAGGATTCGCTGATCCCGCAAAAAATAGTTCCCGTCCTTGTGCCGATGCCGGCAGAGCGTCCCTATAGCTATGCCGTGCCGGAAGGCATGGAGGTAAAGGCGGGCTCGATCGTCAGGGTGCCGCTCGGCCCGCGTGAGGTTGCTGGCATTGTCACGGAAGGCTCCACCGACTCCATCGACGCCAAAAAACTGCGCCCGATCTCAGAGCTGTTCGATTGTCCTCCAGTCGATGACGGCATGATGCGTTTCATGCGATGGGCCGCAGATTATACGCTGTCGCCTCCCGGCATGGTCGCCCGCATGGTGCTGCGTGTCCCCGCCGCCTTCGATCCGGAACCGCCGGTGCCGGGCTTGCGATTCACCGGACGCGAGCCCGACAGGATAACCGGAGCGCGGGCGCGCGTGCTCGAACTGGCCGAAGACGGGATGGCGTGGAGCCGAACCGGGCTTGCCCACGCCGCGGGCGTTTCGGCCACTGTCATCGACGGGCTATCTGCTCAAGGCGTGTTCGAGCAGGTCATGATTCCCGCAAGGCCGATCGTGGCTGCTCCCGATCCGGACTATGCGAAAGCCGTCTTGTCAAAGGATCAGACCGAAGCCGCCGAGCAGTTGGTCAAAGCTGTTGGTGCAGAGGGATTTTCGGTCTGTCTGCTCGATGGAGTTACCGGTTCCGGCAAAACCGAGGTTTATTTCGAGGCAGTGGCCAAGGCGATCGAACAGGGAAAGCAGGTGCTGATCCTGCTGCCCGAGATTGCGCTGACCCAGCAGTTTCTCGACAGGTTCCACGACCGTTTCGGTTCGAAGCCGGCGGAGTGGCATTCCGACCTTGCGCCGCGATCGCGCGAACGGGTCTGGCGGCAGGTCATGGAGGGCCAGGTCAGGGTTGTCGCGGGTGCACGTTCAGCGCTGTTCCTGCCCTTTCAGGACCTTGGATTGATCATCGTCGACGAGGAACATGATCCGGCTTACAAGCAGGAGGATCGCGTGTTTTACAATGCACGCGACATGGCTGTCGTTCGCGGCCATATCGGTAATTTCCCAGTAGTGCTGGCTTCGGCGACGCCTTCGATCGAGAGCCAGGTCAATGCCCAGCAGGGCCGCTACCAGCGTATCCGGTTGACGGGACGCTACGCCGAAGCGGCCATGCCGGACATCAAAGCAATAGACATGCGCAAATCGCCGCCACGCGCGGGAGGGTTCCTTTCGCCGGCGCTGGTCGAGGCGATCAACCAGACATTGCAGCGCAAGGAGCAGGCGCTGCTGTTCCTGAACCGGCGCGGCTACGCGCCGCTGACGCTGTGCCGTGTATGCGGCCACCGGTTTCAGTGCCCCGACTGTTCGAGCTGGCTGGTCGAACACCGTTTCCGGGGGCAGCTCGTCTGCCACCAATGCGGACATCATGAAGCCAAGCCCGAGGCGTGTCCTTCCTGCGGAACCCTCGATCATCTGGTCGCCTGCGGCCCGGGTGTGGAGCGGATTGCCGAGGAGGCGGAGAAAACCTTCCCGGACGCGCGTATCATCGTGCTGTCGTCGGACCTGATGGGTGTCAAGCGGCTGCGGCTGGAACTCGATGCGATTGCCCGGGGCGAGGCGGATATCATCATCGGTACGCAGCTCGTCGCCAAGGGACATAATTTTCCCAACATGACCCTGGTCGGGGTGGTCGATGCCGATCTCGGCCTCGCCAATGGCGATCCGCGGGCGGCCGAGCGTACGTTTCAGCTGTTGAACCAGGTGACGGGACGCGCCGGGCGTACCGGCAAGAAGAGCCTTGGACTGCTGCAGACTTATCAGCCGGACCATCCTGTCATGCGCGCCATCATCTCCGGTGACGCGCAGGCCTTCTACGAGCGCGAGATCGAGGAACGGGAGCGCTCCGGCCTGCCGCCGTTTGGAAGACTGGGCGCGCTGATAGTCTCGGCGGCTGCGCGTTTGGAGGCGGAAAGCCATGCTCGTGCGCTCCGCCGGGCCGCGCCCTCTTCGCCGCAGATCAGTGTGCTCGGGCCAGCCGAGGCGCCGCTCGCCCTCGTTCGCGGGCGTCACCGCTTCCGGCTTTTGATTCATGGCACGCGCAAGTCCGATATTCAGGGCTTTATACGAGCCATGCTGGCGGCGGGCCCAAAAGAGCGTGGATCGGTGCGGGTGCAGGTTGATATCGATCCACAAAGCTTTCTATAAAACCAACCATGGCGGGCTGCAAATTACGATTTTCTGTGCTCCGGTGCTCGACAATAATCATTCTCGCCACCCCGTGACGAGTTTTGGGGCGGCGCTACCACAGGTATTTTGGGGAGGGGATATAAATGGAACTCTATTGGCCGGGGACTACGGGCGAATGGCTGGCTTGGCTGTCAGCGGCCGTAACGGTCCTCATCGGGCTGGTCCTGTTTTTCGCGCCGCGTGCCGCGCTCAAGATCATGCGCTTGCAGACAAAGCCTGAGCGGCCCGAAGCCATATCCGAAATACGTGCAACTTTTGCCGGGTTCTATCTAGGGCTCGGCCTGAGCGCGCTGGTTTTCTCGCAGCCTTTTCTCTGGATTGCACTCGGCGTTTCCTGGGGCTTTACAGTGTTCGGAAGACTCATTTCGATGTTATCGGATCGGGGCAATACGCTCTATAACTGGATATCCGTCATTGTTGAAATCGCGCTCGCCGCGGGGCCTTTGCTGTTCGCTTTCGGCTTTGTCGGATAGGCCCGCCGGAATTAGTTGATTCGGCGAGTCATGATTATCGGAAGCTGCGGCGATTCGGACGTCCATTTTAGGGGATTCGCGTGTTGCGAGTCCTGTGTTCCTATGCTAGACGGCATTCAAATCTCGTCGGATACGGCTCTCGGGTTGTGCCTTCGGCGGTAAAATAATCAATAATGCCAAAGATTTGACCGAAAATCCTTTCCGGTTTCCAGATTTTTGGCGTCAACGCAGAGAGCTTGTCGTTCGTGGCAGAAACTTCGTCGCTCATTACCGGTGTTGCCCAGCGTTATGCGGGTTCGTTATTCGACCTGGCGTTGGAGACGAAATCCGTTGCCGAGGTCGAGAAGGATCTCGGCCAGTTCGAGGCGCTTATCAATGGCAGCGCCGATCTGAAGCGGCTGGTCAAGAGCCCGGTATTCTCGTCCGGTGACCAGGTGAAGGCGGTTTCCGCCATTCTGGCGAAGGCGAAGATTGGCGGTCTCGTCGGTAATTTCCTTCGGGTGGTCGCGCAGAACCGCCGCCTTTTCGCAGTGCCTGCCATGATCCAGTCGTTCCGCCAGATCGCCAGCGCGCAGCGCGGCGAGGTTACCGCGGACGTTACTTCCGCGCATGCCTTGACGGCTGCGCAGCAAACAGAATTGAAGGCCACGCTGAAAAGCGTTGCCGGCAAAGACGTGACAATCAATGTCACTGTTGATCCGTCGATCCTTGGAGGTCTCATCGTAAAGTTGGGGTCCCGCCAGATCGATACTTCGCTTCGCACAAAACTAGTCTCGCTTAAGCTTGCACTGAAAGAGGTCGGCTGATGGACATCCGCGCCGCGGAAATTTCCGCAATCCTGAAAGAGCAAATCAAGAATTTCGGCCAGGAGGCAGAAGTCTCCGAAGTCGGTCAGGTTCTGTCCGTCGGTGACGGTATTGCTCGCGTATATGGTCTGGACAATGTTCAGGCCGGTGAAATGGTCGAGTTCCCGGGCGGTACCCGCGGCATGGCCCTTAACCTTGAAAGCGACAATGTCGGCGTCGTTATCTTCGGTTCCGACCGGGACATCAAGGAAGGCGATACCGTCAAGCGGACAGGCTCCATCGTCGATGTTCCCGTCGGCAAGGAGCTTCTCGGCCGCGTCGTCGACGCGCTGGGCAATCCGATCGATGGCAAGGGTCCGATCAAGGCAGCACAGCGTGCACGCGTCGACGTCAAGGCGCCTGGCATCATTCCGCGCAAATCGGTGCACGAGCCTATGTCGACCGGCCTCAAGGCCATCGATGCGCTGATCCCCGTCGGTCGCGGCCAGCGCGAGCTGGTCATCGGCGATCGCCAGACCGGCAAGACCGCCATCCTTCTGGACACGTTCCTCAACCAGAAGCCGGCTCACGATGCTGGTAACGAGAACGAAAAGCTCTATTGCGTCTATGTCGCCATCGGCCAGAAGCGTTCGACGGTTGCGCAATTCGTCAAGATCCTCGAAGAGCGCGGCGCGCTCGAATATTCGATCATCGTTGCGGCAACCGCTTCCGACCCCGCTCCGATGCAGTACCTGGCGCCATTTGCCGGTTGTACCATGGGCGAATACTTCCGTGACAATGGCATGCACGCGCTGATCGGTTATGACGATCTGTCCAAGCAGGCCGTGGCGTACCGCCAGATGTCGCTGCTCCTGCGCCGTCCGCCGGGCCGCGAAGCTTATCCAGGCGACGTTTTCTATCTGCACTCCCGTCTGCTGGAGCGCTCCGCCAAGCTGAACGATGACAATGGAGCCGGTTCGCTGACCGCCCTGCCTGTCATCGAAACGCAGGCGAACGACGTGTCCGCCTATATCCCGACCAACGTGATTTCGATCACCGATGGCCAGATATTCCTCGAGACCAACCTGTTCTACCAGGGTATCCGTCCTGCCGTTAACGTCGGTTTGTCTGTTTCGCGCGTTGGTTCGGCGGCGCAGATCAAGGCGATGAAGCAGGTTGCGGGTTCGATCAAGGGGGAACTGGCTCAGTACCGCGAAATGGCGGCCTTCGCCCAGTTCGGTTCCGACCTCGATGCATCCACGCAGCGTTTGCTCAACCGCGGCGCACGTCTGACGGAACTTCTGAAACAGCCGCAGTTCTCCCCGTTGAAAACGGAAGAACAGGTTGCTGTGATCTATGCCGGCGTCAATGGCTATCTCGACAAACTCGCCGTTAATCAGGTGAGCAGTTTCGAGCAGGGTCTGCTCACATGGCTTCGTACGGAACACAAGGATGTTCTTGCCACGATCGCCAAGGAAAAGCAGATCAGCGACGAGACCAAAGGCAAGCTCAAGGCCGCCGTCGACGGCTTTGCCAAGTCCTTCGCTTAACATTACGGACGGGATGAACGGATGCCTTCGTTAAAGGATCTGAGAAACCGGATCGCCTCGGTCAAGGCGACGCAGAAAATCACCAAGGCGATGCAAATGGTCGCCGCGGCGAAGCTGCGTCGTGCGCAGGAAGCTGCGGAAGCCGCTCGTCCCTATTCGCAGCGCATGGCTGCGGTCCTGGCGAATATCGCTTCCAATGTAGACGGCGATGATGCGCCGGTGCTGATGAGCGGAACCGGCAAGGACGACGTGCATCTGCTTATCGTGTGCACTTCGGAACGTGGCCTGTGCGGCGGTTTCAACGCGCAGATTGCACGGCTGGCACGCGACCATGCGCGCCGGCTCCTTGCTGACGGCAAGACGGTCAAGATCATCACTGTCGGCAAGAAGGGCGCAGACATTCTGCGCCGCGATCTTGGCAAGAACATCATCGATCATGTGAATCTGCGTGAAGTCAAAACCCTCGGTTTTGTCAATGCCGACGAGATCGGACACAAGATCATCACGCTCTTCAATGAAGGCGCGTTCGACGTGGCGACGCTGTTCTATTCGGAGTTCAAGTCGGTTATCGCACAGATCCCGACTGCCCAGCAGCTTATTCCTGCCAGTGCCATCGGCGATGTCGAGCCGGAGAGCGCAGGCGATGCAGTTTATGAATATGAGCCGGATCCGGCTGCCATCCTCGGCGATCTGATCCCGCGTAATATATCCGTCCAGGTTTTTCGCGCTCTCCTTGAAAACGCGGCATCGGAACAGGGTGCGCGCATGTCCGCCATGGACAACGCAACCCGCAATGCCGGTGACATGATCAACAAGCTGACAATGTCGTACAACCGCCAGCGTCAGGCCCAGATCACCAAAGAACTGATTGAAATCATTTCGGGCGCGGAAGCGCTCTAATCGCGAAGGTAAGGATCGATGGCTAAAGCAGCGACCCCGAAAACACCCGCAGCCGCCAAGGCTGCCCCGGCAGCCAAGCCCATAAACGCAGCCGCACCAAAGACCGCCGCCAAGGCGGAAGCCGTGAAGCCGGTGGCGAAAACAGCTGCACCGAAGGCCGCTCCAGCTGCCAAGGCTGCCGCGCCAGCAAAGGCAACCAAGGCTGCCACGCCGAAGACCGCGCTGAAGGCAACCGGCATTGCCGGACGCGTCAGCCAGGTTATCGGCGCCGTTGTCGACGTGGCCTTCGATGGTGGTGTTCTGCCACAGATCCTGAATGCGCTGGAAACCGACAATCTCGGCAACCGGCTCGTCCTCGAAGTCGCGCAGCACCTCGGTGAGAATACGGTTCGCACGATCGCGATGGACTCCACGGAAGGTTTGGTTCGCGGCCAGGTCGTTTACGACACAGGGTCGCCAATCATGGTGCCGGTCGGCGAGGAAACGCTTGGCCGCATCATGAACGTCATCGGCGAGCCAGTGGATGAAGCAGGCCCGATCACGACCAAGCTTTCGCGCGCCATCCACCAGCCGGCTCCGGAATATGTCGAGCAATCGACGGAAGCCCAGATCCTCGTGACCGGCATCAAGGTCGTCGACCTGCTCGCGCCTTATGCTCGCGGTGGCAAGATCGGTCTCTTCGGCGGCGCAGGCGTCGGCAAGACCGTTCTCATCATGGAACTCATCAACAACGTCGCCAAGGCGCATGGCGGTTACTCGGTATTTGCCGGTGTGGGTGAACGTACCCGTGAGGGCAACGATCTGTATCACGAGATGATCGAATCCGGCGTCAACAAGGAAGGCGGCGGCGAAGGCTCCAAGGCTGCGCTCGTCTATGGCCAGATGAACGAGCCGCCAGGGGCGCGTGCCCGCGTTGCCCTGTCGGGGCTGACGGTTGCGGAACATTTCCGCGATCAGGGTCAGGACGTTCTGTTCTTCGTGGACAATATCTTCCGCTTCACGCAGGCTGGATCAGAAGTGTCCGCTCTGCTTGGCCGTATTCCGTCTGCGGTGGGTTATCAGCCGACACTTGCGACCGACATGGGTCAGATGCAGGAACGCATCACCACGACGCACAAGGGTTCGATCACCTCGGTTCAGGCAATTTACGTGCCCGCCGACGATTTGACCGACCCTGCACCGGCGACTTCGTTTGCTCACCTTGATGCGACGACGGTTCTCAACCGTGCCATCTCCGAAAAGGGGATTTATCCGGCTGTCGATCCGCTCGACTCGACCTCGCGCATGCTGGATCCCCTGATCGTCGGTGACGAGCACTACCAGACAGCACGTCAGGTGCAGTCGATTCTGCAGCGCTACAAGTCCCTACAGGACATCATTGCCATCCTTGGCATGGACGAGCTTTCCGAAGAAGACAAGATCGCAGTGGCCCGTGCCCGCAAGATCGAACGCTTCCTGTCGCAGCCGTTCTTCGTTGCCGAGATCTTCACCGGTTCGCCGGGCAAGCTGGTCGATCTGGCTGACACCATCAAGGGCTTCAAGGGCCTTTGCAATGGCGATTATGATCACCTGCCTGAAGCAGCATTCTATATGGTCGGATCTATCGACGAGGCTATCGAAAAGGCACAGCGTCTGGCTGCGGAAGCAGCTTGACCTCATGACTGATGGCGGGCTGCGGCCCGCCTTTTCGCCCACAGGATTTGAGTGAATACCATGGCAGAAGCCTTTCAGTTCGAACTCGTTTCACCAGAGCGTCTGCTTCTTTCAGAGCAGATCATCGAGGTTGTCGTTCCGGGCACCGAGGGCTACATGACCGTCATGGCGCATCATGCGCCATTGATGGCGACCGTGAAGCCGGGCGTTGTTACCGTGAAGACTCCGGACGGGAAGCCGGACAGCTATGTGGTTTTTGGCGGCTTTGTCGACATTACACCTGACGGTTGCACGCTGCTCGCGGAATCGGCGGTACACGTCACCGACATAAAGGCCGACGAGTTGCAGAACCGCATAAAGGACGCGCAGGAAGATTTCGAAGATGCGACCACTCGCGAAGATCGGGCCAAGGCGGAAGACCTACTCGGCCAACTGAAGACACTTGAGGAAGCCATCAAGGCTGTTTGATCCTCCATTACAATATAAAAAGGCAAAGCGGGCAAGGGCCCGCTTTTTTATTGGCTGTTGCCGCCGATATTCGCCCTTGGAGAGAAATAGCCAGCTCGCACAGGGAACAAAGGCGCCGGTACCCGGTTCCTGTGTGACACTGTCCAGCACGGAGCCAGAATCCCATGACTGACTCAACAACCATGATTGCTGTCGTGGCCTTCGACAAGGATGATGCCGGCGTGCTCTTTCCGGCCGGCGAACCGCAGCGGTTCGAAAGTGAGGACCAGGCGGTAGATGCTGCAAAGGAATTGGCGTCGAAGCATGACGGCGTCATTGCCTGGAGCCGTCAGGCTGGCCCCGATGAAAAGAGTCCCCCTACAATCCTCTACAAAGCCGGTGAAGCCATCGATATGGAGTAGACGCCCGGTTTTGGTTTTTCCCGACTTGCCATATGGGTGCCTCGCAGGCTCTCAGTTGAAGCACTGACCCCCGAACGCGGTCTCTTTTTCCGATGAAGCAGCAGCGGCAACGAACTTGTCGCAGGGCCCGACGATGGACCATTAAATCCACACACCCTTTCGCGTGATCCTCTCGCCAGCGGGAACAATAGAACTCGTTCCGTTTATGCCCGAAAGGCACTAAACTGCAGGTTGACGCAGCAAAGCGGGGGCGGGGATGAAACGTCTGTTGATTGGTGCCGGGATTATCGTCGCTGCCTATGTTCTGCTCGCCTATGTGGCGCTCCCGGCGGTCTGGGCCCACTATGAACGACAGCCGGGGCTAGCCGATCACCCCATGGTGACAAAGACCGGCCGCGGGATCCCTGGCGATCCCTTGAACGTCGGACTGGTGGCTGATCGTGAGGATATCATCCGTGCGATGCATGCTGCTTCCTGGTATCCCGCCGACCCTGTCACACTGCGCTCCAGTATCGACATCATTGGCAGCGTGATCCTCGACCGGCCCTACCATGCCGCGCCTGTAAGCCCGCTTTATTATGATGGCCGGCGCGAGGATCTCGCTTACGAAATGCCAGTGGGTACCAGTGCGCGCCAGCGCCATCACGTTCGCCTGTGGAGAGTTCTTGAAACGGGTGTCGAAGGACGCCCTGTCTGGCTCGGCTCCGCGACATTCGACCAGCATGTTGGCCTCAGCGACTACACAGGCCAGGTGACCCATGACATAGGACCGGATATCGACGCAGAAAGAGATTTCTTCGCCGATAGTCTGACGAAAGCCGGCATGGCGGAGGCAATCTATCAGGTCTCGGGTGTGGGACCGACACTCAATGGCCGCAACGGCGAGGGCAGCCCCTATTATACGGACGGCGAGATACGGATTCTGACGCTGGTCCAAGATGGAAAGCGCCGAAGCGAGCCGCCCTTGATGGAGACGCCTCCAGCTTTCATTCAGGCCAAGGATGCTGCCTGGCACAGCATAAGGACCGCATTTGGCGGATGACCAGGTCGAACCACCACAACGCGACGCGAGCGACGCCACAATGCTGCTAAGTTTTGACTTATAATTATAAATCAGTCATCGTTGGATGATAAGAGCCGCGTAGGGAGGCAGTTATGGCTGGTGCTCAATTTTCACAAAAATCGACGAACGAGGGTGGCCTCGATCTTGCCCAGGATCTCGATACTTTGAGAACGGACGGTATTGTTGGCAAGAAAGCCGCCTTTTCACGAGAGTGGGCGGAAAGCATGCGCGAGGACATGATGAACGCGTTCTGGTCGGCGATACAGCGGCCGGGTGGAGCGGTCGGCCGGGGGCCGCGGCGCTGGTATGTCGAGATCCATCCGGAAGAGTTCGGTGGCTTCGTCGACCTGGTCACGCACCCTTGGGTGGTCGGCATGTGCGAGAACGCGCTTGGCAAGGACTACCAGATCGTCGAAATCGGTTTCGATGTGCCCTTTCAGGGCGCGAAGTACCAGCCCTGGCATCGTGATTTCCCATCGCCTCGCGAGACCTATGAGGGGCGGCGCATTACATCGCTGGCGTTCAACCTGACGGGCGTGGACGTGACGGAAGACATGGGACCCTTCGAAATTGCTCCCGGTACGCAGTATGAAGATGGACGCGAATGGAAGCATGAGATGTTCCCGCCAAAGGATATATGGCCGACGTTCCAGGAGCGGGCCGTACGGAAGTTTCCGCAACTTGGCGACATATCCTGTCGCTCGGCGCTGACGGTGCACCGGGGAACCGAGCATGCTTCACCGATTGCCCGGCCGGTCATGGTACTGGGCGTGGACGCTCCGGGCGCAGGGCACGCCGAACTGCACGATCTGATGGTGACGCAGGATTACTTTGACGGCCTCCCGCCCTCTGTCCGCGAGCATCTGGTTTGCCGCGTGGTCGACAAGCTCGTTCCCGTCACCCAGAAGCACGACATCGAAGGCCTGGTCATGGGAGCCGATCCCGCCTAGTCGCAATGGCCAGCTATCACGGATGCGGTAGGGCATGCATTTACCGCATCTTTCACTTTGTGTGCCTATAAGGTGCCGCACCGCATCTGTGGAAGGCATCGATGAACACGTTCAATCGCTGGATGACGATATTTGGCGACTTGCCGCCTATCAGGCAAATCCTGCTTCTGCTCGGCCTCGGTTGTGTATTGGCCAGCGGACTGGCAGGCCTGTTTTTCAAACTGGGCGGTTATGACAGCCTTGGAAAGACGATCATCCTAACGAGTGTGATTGTCCTTGTCGTTGGTGGCCCGCTTGGCGCCGTTCTCGTAGCGCTGAACTACCGGCTCAAGCTCATGGCTCATGCACTTGACACCGCATTTCGCAAAGACGGCATGACGGGGCTTTCGACGCGACATGAGTTCTATCTGCGGGTAGAGGATATGATCCTCCGGAATAATCCCGCCATAAGTGCCGGGGCCGTTCTTTACATCGACGCGGATCATTTCAAGTCGGTGAACGACCGCTTCGGCCATGCGGCGGGCGATGACGTGCTTCAGGAAATCGGATCGCTCATTGGCAAGCGGCTTGGCCGGCGCGACGTCGGTGCGCGCTTTGGCGGCGAGGAGTTCGCGGTTTTTCTGGCAGATGCCGACTACGGCAAGGCCGCGTGGGTTGCGCACGCGATATTGCAGGACGTGAGGGGAATCTCGCGAAGGATCGGCAGAGAGGAACTGTCGGTCACGGTAAGTATCGGCGTCTCGTTTCACCAGCCGGGGCAGTCACTCGAGCAACTTGTGAATGCTGCCGATACATGCCTTTATCGCGCCAAGAACCAGGGACGCGACCGGATCATCTACGAGATGGCTGCGTAGCAATCACCCAGAGCTGCCGTCAGGTTGGCTGATCCTTGCGCATGTCGCTCAATTGCCGCTTCATATTGTGGATCCGGGCCTGATCCTCGACCGGGCGGCGCATGGCTACGCTGGTCGAAAGAACATCGATGACGACGAGCGCGGCGATACGCGAGATCGTCGGCGTGTACATATTGGTGTTCTCCAGCGTCTCGACGATAAGAGCCACATCACAACAGCTGGCAAGCGGCGAATCCGACCCGGTCAGGCAAATAACGGCAGCGCCATTTTCGCGAGCGATCCGGGCGATCTCCATGATCGAGCGCGTCGTTCCGGTGTTGGAAATGACGAAGGCGACGTCACCTTCTTTCATCATCGAGGCTACCATGATTTGCTGGTGCGAATCGAGCTGAGCCCCGCACGGCACGCCAAAAAGCGGGAACTTCTGCTGAGCGTCACGCGCCACAATTCCGGAAGCGCCGAACCCGAAAAATTCGATGGTGCGCGCTTTCGCAAGCAAATCGATAGCCTTGAGCATGGCGGCCTTGTCGAGGTGGGATCGCGCCCAGTCGAGGCTGGTCATGGTATAGTCGAATATCTTCTCCGCCACGGTCTCCGGCTCATCCGTGCCAAGCAGGACCGAGTGGGTCGCAGGAGTGCCCAAGGCGAGACTCTGCGCGAGCCTTATCTTGAAGTCGCGGAAGCCCTTGCAACCGATGGCAGTGGCAAAACGCAGGACGGTGGGCTGGCTGACCTGTGCCAGGGTTGCTGTCTCGCCGACCGTTGCCTTGAGGATACGCTGAGGATCGTGCAGGACGATATCGGCGACCTTGCGGTCGGATTTGCGTAGCGCCGCCCGCGTCATGCGTATGATCTCTATGATGTTGCGGCCACCGGCATTCCGGAGATCGGCGCTTGCGCCGGTTTCGGTACCGGTTGCTTCCCTACGCATCCCTGCGCTCCGATGCTTCGAGAGCGATCGCAGAGATCCGGTCGAATGAGGGGCCGGTGGCGGGAATGTCTATGGTGAAGACTTCCGCGATGACCTGCGTCCAGCCGTGCAGGAAATACGTCCAGCCGTCAATCACTCGCAAATCTCCGCTCTGCTGCTGTCGGCGCGCCTGATCGAGAAAAATGAGGTCGCCTCGATAGTTGAGGTCCCACACTACGGATTTCTCGGGAAACTCGCAGGCGCCGGACAATGGTGAGCCTGGCGAATCCTTGCCAAGGCCCGTGGCATTGATGACGAGAGAGCAGGGCTTGAGCGAACGCAACACATCGTCATTGGCTTCGGTCTGGGGAGCCAAGACATACTCCACGGGCACGACGCTCTCGATCTGTGCATGAACGCGGCGGATTTCGTCCAGCCGATCCCCGCTGCGATCGGAGACGAAGATCCGGGTGGGGACATCGCCTTCGCGCGAGGCTCGCATCAGATGCCAGGTGATGGCAATGGTCGAACCGCCCGCGCCGATGCAGAAAAGGTCCGCCTGGGTGCGCCCGAAATAACGCGCGCCAAGAAAGCCATCTATGGCGAGGCCAGATGATATGGGGTCCTTGGCGTGACAGATCAGCTTGCCTCCGCGCTTCGATATGCAGCTCGTCTCACCCATCAATTGCGCCAGCGGATCGATTTCATCGAACATATCGCCGCATGCCTGAAACAGATCGATCTTGTGCGTCGTCACCAGCGCGCCGAGGGACAGCGGGTCTTCCCGGATGAAAGAAACGGCTTCCCGGTATCCGGCCGGGTCGTCATGGAGTTTGAAATCGATACCCTTGATGACCGCGTCCTTGAGACCGAGATAATCAGCCCAGGCGGGGAACACTTTCATGATCGAGCTTTTGCCGGTGGTAACGCCGATGAAATAAAGCGTGGGCTGCGTCGCCGGATGGTAAGAGAGCACTTACATTTCCCCTCGGTAGGCTTGGCGTCAAACGTAGTCTTTCATGAGCGCCGCGACATCTTCGGCTGTGCGTGGCTTGTAAGAAGTATTGTCCACCAGTTTCCAGCCGTCGCCGTGACTCACGACGCGATTGCGCATGCCATTCGACATTTCGATGATGCGGTAATCCTGACCACTGTCGGAGGGATAGGCGAAGACCATGACCAGATCGGTGCGGCCGATGTTGATGGAGCGATGTATCCAGAATGGAGGCACATAGCACATGGTTTGCGGCGTGATTTCGACAATGCGGGTTTGTCCATCAGGCGATTCCATCTGCAACAAACCGTGGCCACTCTGTCCGTAATAAATCTCGGGCCGATCCGCCTTCGCATGAATGTGGCCGCGCGTGAGGAAAAATTCCTGGTCCACCCGCCCCGGGCTCATGCGGGTCGTGCCGAAATTCAGATCGCCCCCGTGGCTGCCGGGACGGAAATCTTCCACAGCGTAAACGACCGGGTCGCCGAGTTGCGCCACCAAGGCAGTATGTGCCTGTAAGTTGGCGTAAAGTTCGCCGAGATCACTCAAGCGCTTTTCGTAACGACCGGTATGCCCGCTCATCCCGCCGGCGTGCGGATCCACGATGCAAGCGACGGGTTCTCGCAACATACCAAGCCTCCCTGTTTGGTAATAAAATTACATAAATGTCCGGAAGAAGACGTGCAAGCGAAACTTTGTCCGGGAGCTTGACGTCTACGTTCCCGAATTCATCCGAAAATTCTGTTGACTGCAAAAAAATGCGTAATTACGCTACATGGCAAAGGAGAGGCATTGAGGATTTTCGTCCTCAATGGGAGGAAAATCAATGACTTGTTCTATCGTGTCACGCTTCTGGATTGCTGTTCGCAGCATCACCGGTGCGGTATGACCCGAAACGACCCGATCAAGCACTTTTTCATCTGGCCGGCGCTGTTGATCGTGCTGATCATTTCCATATTCCCGTTGATCTATTCACTGACGACGAGCTTCATGAGTCTGCGGCTTGTTCCGCCGATGCCGCCGCGGTTCGTCGGATTTGGCAATTATGCGGAGCTTCTGCAGAATCCGCGGTTCTGGCACGTGGCGTGGACAACGACGGTCATCGCCTTCATCTCCGTCGCCCTGCAATATGTCATTGGCTTCTCTGTTGCGCTGGCGCTCAACAGGAATGTTCCGGGCGAAGGGCTGTTTCGCGTCAGCTTTCTGCTGCCGATGCTGGTGGCGCCGGTCGCCGTCGCCTTGATCGCGCGGCAAATCCTCAACCCGACCATGGGTCCACTCAATGAATTGATGACTTTCTTTGGCCATCCCAACCTGCCATTCCTGACGCAAACGCGATGGGCGATAGGAGCAATCATTTCGGTCGAGGTCTGGCAATGGACGCCGTTCGTCATGCTCATGCTGCTGGCAGGCCTGCAAACGCTGCCCGATGACGTCTATGAAGCGGCTGCGCTGGAGAACGCCAGCTCCTGGCAGCAATTCTGGGGCATTACTTTTCCGATGATGTTGCCAATCTCGGTGGCGGTTGTGTTTATCCGGCTCATCGAAAGCTACAAAATCATGGATACGGTGTTCGTCATGACAGGGGGCGGTCCGGGTATTTCCACGGAAACCCTGACGCTGTTCGCCTACCAGGAAGGCTTCAAGAAATTCAACCTCGGCTATACGTCAGCGCTCTCCTTCTTGTTCCTGATCGTGATTACTGTCATCGGACTTGTTTATCTCGCCATCCTGAAGCCGTATCTGGAGAAGCACAAATGAGTGTGCGGGATCTTAAGGGGAACGGCCGCTGGTGGGCTCTCGCGGGCTGCCTCCTTTGGCTCGCCTTCACCTTTTTTCCGCTGTATTGGGTGGCAATCACGTCATTCAAGTCGCCGCTGGGTGTGGTTGGTGGACCAACCTACGTACCATTCGTCGATTTCGAACCGACATTGACCGCATGGCGTGAGCTTTTGTCGGGTCAGCGCGGACAGTTCTATAGCACATTCATCGCATCGACGATTGTCGGCCTCTCCGCATCGGTCATCGCAACGGCGGTAGGTTCCATGGCTGCCTATGCCCTCGTGCGGTTCACCTTCGAAGTCAAGCTGCTGACCGGTGTCATATTTGTGGTGGTTTCGTTCGGCGGATATCTCCTAGGGCGGCATATTGCAGGCCTGGGTCAAGCCACATCGCTTATTTACGCGTTCGTGGCAGCGCTGGCTCTCGCTGTCGGATCCAGTCGTATACGGCTTCCAGGTCCCATCCTGGGCAATGACGATATTGTCTTCTGGTTCGTCAGCCAACGCATGTTTCCGCCGATCGTTGCAGCTTTCGCGTTGTTCCTGATGTATACGGAGATGGGCAAACTCGGATTCAAGCTCGTCGATACCTATACCGGGCTGACCTTCGCCTATGTGGCGTTCTCGCTTCCGATCGTGATCTGGCTCATGCGCGATTTTTTCGCCGCGTTGCCAATCGAAGTCGAAGAAGCGGCCATGGTAGACAATGTACCTTCGTGGAGAATTTTCTTCGGCATCGTCGTGCCCATGTCGAAGCCGGGATTGATCGCCACATTCATGATCACGCTGGCTTTTGTCTGGAACGAGTTTCTTTTTGCGCTTTTCCTGACCAATTCCCGGTGGCAGACTCTTCCCATTCTGGTGGCCGGCCAGAACAGCCAGCGCGGCGACGAATGGTGGTCGATCTCGGCGGCAGCCCTGGTTGCGATCATACCCATGGTTGTCATGGCTGGACTTCTGAGCAGGCTGATGCGCTCTGGCCTGCTTCTGGGGGCAATAAAATAAGCGTTCGACAACAACGATCATTCGTAAATTCCAGGGAGGAAAACATGAGAAGATCATTATTGACCACGGCGGCAGCGGGCTTGTTCGCGATGACAGCCGCATCGTCTGCGCTTGCCTGCGATCCCGATTATACCGGGATCACATTGACGGCGACGACGCAGACCGGACCCTATATCGCTTCGGCGTTGCAGCTTGCAGCAAAGGGCTGGTCCGAGAAGACCTGTGGGAAGGTGAATGTCGTTGAATTTCCATGGTCGGAACTCTACCCGAAGATAGTTACATCGCTGACATCAGGCGAGGACACATTCGATGTCATCGCCTTCGCGCCGGCCTGGGCCCCCGACTTCACCGACTATCTCTCCGAAATGCCCAAGGCCATGCAATCCGGACCGGACTGGGAGGACATTGCTCCTGTCTATCGCGAACAGCTGATGGTTTGGAACGGCAAGGTACTGTCACAGACGATGGATGGTGATGCGCATACCTATTCCTATCGGATCGACCTCTTCGAAAAACCGGAGAACCAGACGGCATTCAAAGCCAAATATGGCTACGATCTGGCACCACCAAAGACGTGGAAACAATATCTCGACATTGCTGAATTCTTCCAGCAGCCGGCCAACGGGCTGTGGGGAACAGCGGAAGCTTTTCGTCGGGGCGGCCAACAATTCTGGTTCCTCTTCAGCCATGTGGCCGGTTATACGAGCCATCCCGATCATCCCGGCGCGATGTTCTTCGATCCGGACACGATGGATGCCCAGGTCAATAATCCAGGCTGGGTCCGTGGGCTTGAGGAATATATAAAGGCGTCAAAGCTTGCACCGCCCAATGCGCTGAATTTCTCCTTTGGTGAAGTGAATGCCGCCTTCGCCGGTGGTCAAGTCGCCGAGTCAATCGGTTGGGGTGATACCGGCGTTATCGGCGCCGATCCCAAGCAATCCAAGGTCGCCGGAAATGTCGGGTCGGCATCGCTGCCGGGCTCCGACGAAATCTGGAACTACAAGACAAAGAAGTGGGACAAGTTCGACAACGTTATCCAGACGTCGTTCATGGCCTTCGGCGGCTGGCAGGCCGCGGTTCCTGCTTCGTCCAAGAATCAGGATGCGGCCTGGGATTATATCAAGTTCCTGAGCAGCCCCGCTGTCTCCGGACAGGCGGCAATCACTGGCGGTACCGGCGTCAACCCTTACCGCATCTCACACACGACGAATACGGAACTCTGGTCGAAAATATTCTCACCGCGTGAAGCCAAGGAATATCTCGGCGCGCAGAAAGATGCGGTTACCGCGAAGAACACCGCATTGGACATGCGCTTGCCGGGATATTTCTCCTATACTGAGATCCTCGAGATCGAGCTGTCCAAGGCGCTGGCGGGGGAAGTCACTCCACAGCAGGCACTCGATACGGTGGCCGAGGGCTGGAACAAGCTGACCGATGATTTTGGCCGGGACAAGCAACTCGCGGCCTACCGTTCTTCGATGGGCTTGCCGGCCAAATAGAAACGTACCGGTTATCCCGCCTGTCGAATAGCGGGCGGGATGACGCAAGAATGGAATGAAACGATCGGCGTCGCAGCACGGCCCGGTCCGCAGATAAAGGCTCAGCATGTCCCAGGTGCGTTTGCAGCAGGTCACCAAGTCATTTGGCAAGGTCGAGGTCATTCCGCCACTTGATCTGGTGATCGCCGACAAGGAATTCGTCGTCCTTGTCGGGCCCTCGGGTTGCGGCAAGACGACGACGTTGCGCATGATCGCAGGCCTTGAACAGGCGACAGCGGGAGAAATCCGCATCGGCGAGCGCGATGTGACCAACCTGCGGCCGGGATTGCGCAATTGCTCGATGGTTTTCCAGAACTACGCGCTTTATCCTCACATGACTGTCGCCGAAAACATCGGTTATGGAATGAAGGTGCGGGGCACGTCGAAAGCCGAGATCGACACCGCGGTCGCAAATGCGGCCCGCATCCTGAATCTCGGTGCCTATCTGCAGCGCAAGCCGAATGCGCTGTCGGGTGGACAACGCCAGCGCGTCGCTATCGGTCGCGCCATCGTGCGCCAGCCGGAAGTTTTTCTGTTCGACGAGCCGCTGTCCAATCTCGACGCGAAACTGCGCATTGAAATGCGTACCGAGATAAAGCTTCTGCACCGCCGCTTGAAGACAACCATCGTCTATGTGACGCATGATCAGGTGGAGGCGATGACGATGGCGGATCGTGTCGTCGTGATGAACCAGGGGAGAATCGAACAGGCGGCTGATCCGATTACCCTTTACGAGTCGCCAAAGAACCTGTTCGTCGCAGCTTTTATCGGCGCGCCCAGCATGAACTTCATCGAAGGCCGGCTGGAGCGGGAGGGGCACGGCGTCACCTTCCGGTCCGGTGGAGAGATCGCCGTTCCCATCCCGGACAACAGGGCCGGTGCTCTGGCAGGTGCGGTTGGCGAAGATGTCGTTCTTGGGATAAGGCCGGAGCACACAATGATTGCCGCTGCTTCGTTGCCGACCGTGCCCCTGAAAGTTGCCGATATCGAGCCGCTGGGGCCGCACACGCTGGCTATCGGCAAGACTGGGACGGCTGCATTCACCGCGCAGGTTGCGGCGGGTTCTCCCATTCGCCCGGACGACGTGGTCAATATTCCGATAGACGTCGAGAGAATGCACCTGTTCCTGAAAAGTACGGGCGAAGCACTTGGCAGGTAACCTTACGCTGGCGATCGATGTCGGCACGGGCAGCGTCCGTAGCGCAATCGTCGATGCCAGCGGGACAATTCTCGCAATGTCCGCACTGCAACACGAGCAGATCGTGCCGCAATTTGGCTGGTCGGAACAGCGGCCAGACGATTGGTGGCGGGGCGTTGTCCGCACGATCCGCGAGGTGCTGGACAAGGTTCCGCACGCGCGTACGAATATCGACGCGATCGCCGCCTGTGGTCAGATGCACGGAACTGTTCTGGTGGATGATGCCGGCCAAACGGTGCGCGATACCGCACCGTTATGGAACGACAAGCGCACTGTTGGTTACGTAACCGCTTTCGAGAGAGCAAACCGGCCGGAAACCTACCTTGGCGATTGTGCCAATCCACCGACACCGGCCTGGCCAGCCTTCAAGCTCCAATGGCTTCGCGATAGTGATCCAGATGCTTATAATCGGACAAGCGTGGTCCTTATGCCGAAGGACTATATCAACCTCAAGCTGAGCGGCGAAATAGCCATGGACCGGACAGACGGAGGCGCGAGCTTTCTCATGGATCCTAGGACAGGCCAATGGTCAGACAAGATGATCGATCTTCTTGGTCTCGATCGGACCAAGCTCGCACCATTGCGCAATCCCCTGGAGATCCTCGGTTACGTAACGAGAAAAGCTGCGATCGAAACAGGCCTGCGCGAGGGAACGCCGGTTCTCGTCGGTGCGGGCGACTATCCGGCGGCACTCCTCGGTTCGGGCGCGTGCCGTCCAGGGGTCGGATCCGAGGTGATGGGGACATCCGCCATAATCACCGCGATTGCAAAGCGGCCCTTGCTCGATCCCGCCGTTTGCAATGTCGGAACAGTCGAAGGCAATTGGGGCGCATTCATGCTGCTGGAATCGGGGGGCGACGCGATGCGCTGGGCCCGCCGCGCCTTTCATGGAAAGCAGTTGACCTATGCGGATATAGTCGAAAAGGCGGCTGAAGCGCCGCCGGGATCGGATCGGCTTTTCTTCATGCCGTATCTCGCTGGCGAGCGGCTTGGTGCGCACCGCAATGCTCGCGCACAATTCTTCGGGTTGGGTGCGTCGCACGGTATCGCGCATATGCACCGCGCCGTTCTTGAAGGCGTGGCCTTCGCGGTGAAGCGCCATATCAACGTTCTCGATGGCATTTCGGGGGAGCCTCTCGAGAGGATTGCCGCGTCGGGCGGCGGAGCCAAGACGAAGCTCTGGATGAAAATCAAGGCCAGCGTCTACAACTTACCAATTCTCGTACCTGCCGAGCCCGAGTCCAGCATCATCGGCTGTGCCATCATGGCGGCGACAGCGACCGGGCGTTTCAGGAACGTGGAAGCTGCGGCAGACGCCTTTGTCAAATATGCGGAAGAGGTGTTGCCCGATCCTGAATGGTCAGGAATTTACGCGCCGATGCAGGTGTTTTTCGAGCGGCTTTATAAACATAGTCAGGCTCTATACGACGATCTCGACAGGCTGCCGCATCGGCGTTAAGCAATAGAGACGGCGGCCAATTTCGGGGTGATGGCATGCGAACGAGAACAATCAAGGCTGATGGTGTCGAACTCGCGACCGAAGCATTCGGCGATCCCGGCAGTCCGGCAATACTGCTCATCATGGGTTCCATGGCGTCCATGCTGTGGTGGCCGGAAAAATTCTGCGGGCAGCTTGCGCTTGGAGGCCGCCATGTGATCCGGTATGACAATCGCGATACGGGACTTTCGACGAAATATCCGGCCGGCAAACCTCAATACAGCTTCGACGATATGGCCGACGACGCGATTCGCGTGCTCGATGGCTACGGCATCTCCGCGGCCCATGTCATGGGCATGTCCATGGGCGGCATGATCGCGCAATTCGTGGCCTTGAAACATCCGAACCGAACCCGAACACTGACGCTGATAAGCACGTCTCCTGCAGGCGTTGATACCGCCCATTTACCCGGAACGACTGCCGCGTATATGGAGCATTCGGGGAGGGCCGCCGATCTCGACTGGTCAAATCGCAATCAGGTCATCGAGTTCATGGTTGCAGACGTGCGAGCGATCGCGGGTACAAGGCATTCGTTTGACGAGCAGCGAGCGCGAGAATTTATCGCAGCCGATTACGACAGGGCGCGAGGCTTTGAAAATGCAACCAACCATTTCCTGCTGTCCGGTGGAGACGAGTGGAAGGATCAACTTACTCGCCTTGAAGCCCCACTCCTTGTTATCCACGGTACGTCCGACCCCATCTTCCCCATCGAACATGGCCGGGAATTCGCTAATGTCGTGCAACAGGCGAGACTGGTTGAAATCGAAGGGGGTGGACATGAACTTCATCCAAAGGACTGGGATATCATGCTTGGCGCATTGATCACGCATACGTGCGAGTGAACGTCCGGATAGTTCGAAAAGTTCTTCCTGAAACGCTACTCCAGCAGATGCCGGAACGCAGCGACGACTTCCTCATATACCTTGCGCTTGAAGGGCACGATGAGGTCCGGCAATTGTGTCATTGGCTTCCATGCCCATGTGTCGAACTCCGCTGTGTGACCGCCGGGTGGCGGGTTGATAGCGATTTCGTTCTCATTGCCTTCGAAGCGATAGGCGAACCACTTCTGCGTCTGGCCGCGGTACTTGCCTTTCAGAGCCACGCCCACCAGATGAGGCGGTAGGTCATAGTTGATCCAGTTGGGTGCTTCCGCGAGGAGCGACACGGATTTCATGCCCGTCTCTTCGTAGAGTTCGCGTAGAGCCGCCGGTTCGGGGTCTTCCCCGAGGTCAATCCCGCCTTGCGGCATTTGCCAAAGCTGGGTCGAGCCATCCATCTCGTCATTGGCAATGACGATGCGGTGACCGGTCCAAACCAGCCCCTGCCTATTAAGCACCATGATGCCAACGCAGGGGCGATAGGGTAGCGATTCCGGATCGACTGGTTTCCTGTTCTTGCTCATGAATGCTCCCGCTAGTTTTTTTCCGGGTCGCGGACAAGGGCGGAAACCGGGACTATCTCGATCCCGCGCGCCTTCGCCTCGTTGGCCCATGATGTTACCGCCTCAACTGTCACGTCGAAGGCTGAGCCCGTGGCAATGGCCGTGCCCTTGGCACGGGCGATGCGCTCCAGCTCGTCAAGTTTTTTCAAGATCGCACCGCGATCCTGCGAAGCATCGATCAGGACGTCTGCCGCTGCAAAAGGCGAACCCTGTTGCGCGGAAACGCTGTCGGCCTTGCTGCGCGCCGATGTGCCATCGTCGAGGTAAAGCAGACCCCGCTTCGCAACATCCTGAATGACTATCGTCATTGCATCCGGCTCGGCGGTGAAACGCGCGCCCATATAGTTCATGACGCCTGTATAATTGGTGATGCGGCCCATCGCCCGGTGCAGGTTTTCGAGCGTCGCTGCTGGCGATGCATCTACTGTCAACGTATTGCGGCCCGGATTGACCCGCGGATAATCATAGGGCTCGAGCGGGATCTGCATCAGGATTTCGTGCCCGTTCTGCCGTGCTGCCTGCATCCAGCGGAGAAGGCTATTGCCTTCCGGCGAGAATGCCAGGGTGACTTCCGGAGGCAACGTCTGAACTGCATGCTGCGAACCCGTCTGAGACAGACCGAGTCCGCCGATCACAATGGCGACGCGAGCACCACGTGCGCCCGACCAGGCCCCGGCATAGACATCGAGCGCGCGCCGGCCATCGGGCGCGACGACCGGTAGTGGTCCGAACGGGCTTTGCTCCAGCAAATCAGGTTCAGGGATATGAGCGGTGCGCGGGTCTTGCGCGCGTTTCATCGGATCGCCGACCACGATGAGCTTGGGTCCCCCTTGAGGAGCCGTGACGATATTGCCGGGTTGGCTCTTCGCATCATCTGCAGGTGCAGGTGACTGAGGGCGCGGCGCCGTTTCCACGAGTTGTGGCTTAGGTGTCTCGGGCTGCGGCCTGCGGAAACCCTGATGGCTGGTATAGGTGATGAGCGAGGAGAGGCCAAGGACCAGACCAACACAGACCGCAGGAAGCATCCAGGAGGATCGCCCGGCGGTTGGTTTTCCATGTGGCCGTTTGCCGTTTTGTCCCAGCGGCCGGTTCAGGTCGGAGTTCACGCGTTGTGGCCGATGGCTATTTTGATGGAGGTCGCGAGGCTGGGAGAAGAAACCATGGGGACCAGACTATAGGAGAAAAGCCCGGTCCCCATTTTCATATCAGTTGGGCACGCCTTTCTTGGGGTCGGCGGGGAAGGCTGCGTTTGCCTGTTCGCCGCGCAACAGCTTGAGCGCCTGGATGAGCTGCAGGTCGTCCTTTGGATCCGGCGGCACATAGGCGATGGAGCCGGAACCCTCAGCGTCCTCCTGTACGCCCTTGATGTGACCCTTCAGGCTGGATTCGCTCATTGGCTCCGCCTTGCCCTGAAGATCAGCCGGAAGCGGCTGGTCAACGGCGATATCGGGAACAATTCCCTTGCCCTGGATGGATTTGCCGGCAGGCGTGTAATAAAGCGCCGTCGTCAGACGCAGGGCGCCGCTTTCACCCAGAGGTATGATCGTCTGAACAGATCCCTTGCCGAAGGAACGTGTTCCGAGGATGGTTCCGCGACGATGATCCTGCAATGCACCGGCAACGATTTCGGATGCACTTGCCGAGCCACCATTGATCAGGACGATAAGGGGTTTGCCGTTGGTCAGATCGCCGGGGCGAGCATCAAAACGGGTAATATCCTGTGGATCGCGGCCCCGTGTCGAGACGACTTCCCCCTTGTCGAGGAATGCATCCGAGACGGCCACGGCCTGATCGAGAAGACCACCCGGATTGAGGCGCAGATCGAGAACGAAGCCCTTGAGCTTGTCGTCCGGAACCTTGCTCTGGATGTCCTTGATGGCGCGCTGCAAATCATCCGAGGTCTGTTCCGTGAAGGAAATGACCCGAACATAACCAACGTCATTGTCGATGCGCGAACGGACGGCCTTCACCTTGACGACGTCACGGACGATCGTAAGCGTGATCGGTTTATCGGCACCCTGGCGGATGAGTGTAAGCTCAATGGGCGTGTTAACCTCGCCGCGCATCTTGTCAACGGCGTCGGTGAGCGTCATGCCGCGTACTTCAGTGCCATCGATCTTGGAAATGTAGTCGCCCGCGAGGACGCCGGCCTTCGATGCAGGCGTGTCCTCTATCGGGGCAATGACCTTCACCAGTTCATTTTCCATGGTGACTTCGATGCCGAGACCACCAAATTCGCCTTTGGTCTGAACCCGCATGTCCTGTGCCGCTTCGGCGTTCATATAGGAGGAGTGTGGGTCGAGCGAGGTCAGCATGCCGTTGATGGCGCTTTCCACAAGCTTCTTGTCATCTGGCGGAGTGACATATTGGGCGCGTACGCGCTCGAAAATATCACCAAAAATTGATAGCTGTTTATAGGTATCGGTGCCCGCAGCTTCTGCAGCTGTGGTGGGCAAGGCTCCCTGCACAACGACCATCGCCGTTGCGCCCATCAGGGCTCCGGCCACGAGAAGCGTTAGCCTACGTATCATTTGCGGTCCTTCCAGCAAGCCTTTCCGCCCACCAAGGAGCGGGATTAACAGGTTTTGTATCCTTTCGGAACTCAATGTAAAGCATTGGAGCTCCATTTCCCATCGGAACAGGCGCGGTACTCGCAATAAGTTGCTTGTTCATCACACCGACCGGTTCTCCCGCCAGAACGAACTGGTTTTGGGAGACGTTGATTTTATTCATACCTGCCAAGACAACATGATATCCGTTGCCCGCGTCAAGTATCAAGAGCTGACCGTAGGACCTGAACGCTCCGGCATAAAGGACCACCGCGTCCGCCGGAGATGTAATGGTCGCACCTGCGGCGGTCTCGAGCGTATCACCCTGAACCGACCCGCCCAGGCCGTCGTCGTCGCCGAAGCGCTTGACCAGCTTGCCTGCCGCTGGCATGGAAAGACGGCCTTTCAAAGACGCGAAATTGACCTGGGCCGAAAGTCGGCTCTGGCTGGAAGCAAAATCATTGGCACGTTGCTGGCTGGCAGCGATCTTCTGCTGCTCCTCTGCGCTGGCCGCCGCGGCTGCCTGCTTGACTTCCTTCATGTCCTTTTCCATGGAGGCGATAAGATCGCGAAGCGACGTGGCGCGCCTGGCAAGGTCTTCCGCGCGCCGTTGTTCCGCGACGCGTGTTTCCTCGGAAGTTGCCTGGAGTTTCTGTTTCTCGGCAAGAAGAAGATCAAGCCGCTTCTTTTCCTCCGCCTGCCCGGACAGGGCGGCGGTCAAGCGGGCCCTTTCCTCGTCGATGGAAGTCGTTACACGGGTCAGATCCTTAAGATCCGCGATCAGCGCATCGGTCTGTTGACGCATTTCAGGAACGACTGCGCCAAGAAGAACAGCGCTTCGCACGGATGCGAGAGCGTCATCAGGGCGAACGAGAATTGCCGGCGGCGGATTAAGTCCCATGCGCTGCAAAGCCGCCAGCACTTCGGCAAGCGCCCCGCGACGTGACCTCAGCGATGTTCTGATACCGTCCTGGCGCTCGCGTAATCCGGTCAATTTGTCGCTGAAACTGGCAATGTCTTCGCTCAACTTCATTTCAGTTTTCGCAGACTGGATCAATGCTGCGGTTATCGTCGCCTGATCCTTCTTGAGACCCGCGATCTCCTTGTCGAGTTCGGCGACACGGCCCGACGAGAGAGACATCTGTCCGGTCAGTTGGTCGAGTTCCCTTGCGGTCTCGGCGCGCTTGATGTCCAGCGTCTCGGGTGCCGGTTGAACCACGGCTTCCTGTGCCTGAACGCCCCGTTGCATCGCGAGAGTACAAGCAAGGGCGAGAACCACGACAACGGCATTTGCAAATGCGCGTCTGCCATGTTCAAAGATTGCCTGTGGTACCTCGAATTTCATTGCCGGACCGGATTGAATTGTGTGGTTGATCTCGACTTTAGGGAGACTTCGATTAAGGAAGTATTAACCATAATCCGGCCGCGTCGATAGGAGCGATTATTTATGGATCGGCGTGGCGGAATTGCGGCATCGTCAACCACCCTCTACGTGCCTAAGGTTGTGCCGGGGATGGAAATCGCTCGAACATGCATATAGATACTCGACATCTGCATCCGCGAAATACCCTTCAACTGGCGATGTTGAGCATCCATGTATGATGCAGCCGCGTCGCAATGGTTCTTGATATGACTGATCTGACGATCGTAATACCCTGTTACAACGAGGCCGGAAACATCGGTAATCTGGTGCGGGAAATCAACATGGCCCTCTTATCAGGGCCATCTTACGAGATCGTCATCGTGGACGATGGATCGGCGGATGGATCGGCGGAGGAGGCAGCTGGCGCCGGCGATCACACCCGTGTGCTGCGTCATGAAAAGCGCACTGGAAAATCGCGTGCCCTGATGAGCGGCTTTGCCGCAGCCAAGGGCACATGGATAGCAACGCTGGACGGCGACGGTCAGAATGATCCTGCCGATATAGCCCGTCTTTGGCCGCGTCTCGAGGGCGCGGCACCCGCGCTTTTCGCGGGTGTAAGGAAAAGGCGCAATGACGGCATCGTCAAACTGCTTACTTCACGATCGGCCAACTTCGTTCGCAAGCGGCTATTGAAGGATGACTGCCGGGATGCCGGATGCGGGTTCAAGGTGCTTCCGGCAGTTCTGGCGCAAAGCCTGCCCTATTTCGACAACATGCACCGTTTCATACCGGCCCTGTCGCGACGGGCGGGCCTACCTGTGATCGAGGTGGACGTGGAAGACCGGCCGAGACTCGCCGGCGTATCGAAATATGGTTTCTTCGACCGCGCGGCGGTAGCATTCCTGGACACGGTAGGAGTGTTCTGGCTTATCCGCCGCTATTCTGATCCGGTGTCTGTAACCGAGATGAATAGCGCTGGAAGCTGAATGTCCGCAATGCCCCGCTGAAGTTTCTGACCCTTGCGGTAACGCGCGTTACAGGTCCGACGGGCTTCGCATCGGCGGGTAGCCGCGTCAGCGCACCGTCGCCGGGGGCATCGCTTCCCTGCCACACGAGCACGACATCGGATGCCTCTCCCCGTTCAGGCGGCCAGCGCAGCAGGGCCGCCACATTGCCCGCATCGTCCTGGCGATTTGAAACGATATTTGCTGGCGTGGGGTTTTGGGCGCGGATGGCTTGCGCGACAGCATCAAATGGGAAGTTGAACCTTGCCGTGCCAAAGAGTGCAATCGCTGCAACCGCAAGCGGAGCAAGGACATACAAGCAACCGGCAATAACCAGCAAATTGCGCGCGCCCAGGACCTGCGGCAGACAAAGCGCGAGGACGATTGCGGTGGGTGCGAGGATTGGCGCCATGTATCTCTCGGCGACTGAGTGATAGTCGGCGGCGAATACCAGCACTGCGAACGCGCCAAGGCCAATCAATATGGTGCGCAGGAGGAGCATACGTACATCGGAGTCGCCGTCTGGCGCGGGCCGGGGATGATCCCTGACCCGGCCCACGCGGAAAAAGATGAGCGCCGGCCCGGCCCAAAGAAATGCCGAAATCAAAAGGCTGGCGAGTCCGTCTATCCCGACATGCGGAAGATCGAACGATTCGAGATATCCGATCGCCGCGGAGAGTTTGTACATCCGGCCTGCCGTCGCGGCCAAAGGAGCATTGAGCGCGGCAACCACGACAGGTGTGAAGGCGGCAACGAATATGATGACAGAAACCAGGAATTGCGGGCGAAAAATCTGCCGGCGCACGCTGGGTGTGAGCGCAGCGGCGATGAGAAAGCTGCCAAGGAAAATGAAGAAATTGTATTTGGCCAGTGCGCCGATCGCAGCCCATATTCCAAACAGGACATAGGCTTTCACCCCTTTGCCTTCCCTCAACAAAGCGAAGGAATGGACCAGACCAATGGATGCAGTGAGAACGAGGATAGTGTGTGCCGTGGTCTGGATGGACATCCATACTATCTGAGGCAGCAAGGCGGACGCCACGAGTGCAAGAATACCGGCCCTGTCGCCGCCCAGCCGGCGCGCGGCATCAAACGTGAGCCAATGGTAAAGTCCAAGCAGTGACAGCCGCACGAGAGCAACGGCGAACACCCAGTTCCAGCCTGTCAGTTCCAGCGCCAGCCGGACAAGCCAGTTGTACATTGGCGGATGCGAATTGCCATAATTCCATGCGAAGGCAACTTCGCCTACGAATTGCGCCTCGTCGATTTCCATGAATCGCGAGAGAAAGAGGCGCAGTATGAAAATCGCCAGAATGTAGAGAACGATTGCACGCGGGGCGTAACGTGCGAGTTTCGACCAATCGATTGCCGGGCCATCGAGCGAGGCCATGCTGAAGTTTCGCCAGAACAATCGTGGCCCCCAAGCTTTCGTTCAGCGTGACCTACTACAAAAAACAAGTTTGCCGCAATCCCAAACAGGCAGCTTCACGAATCGAAAAAGCCGCCGGCAAGAAACCGGCGGCTTTCTATTTTGAAACTAGGCCCGGCGGATTATGCTGGCGATCAAAGAGATCAGCAACAGCGCCAGGAACACGTAGAAAATGATTTGGGCGATACCCGCCGAAGCACCAGCTATACCACCAAAACCCAACGCGCCTGCAACAAGTGCTATGATCAGAAAAATTACCGCATAGTAAAGCATCTACCATCTCCCTGTCTTGTCGAGTTCACAACGAGCACAGAGAGATTTTGTTCCGATTCCCGGGTTCAAGCCTTGGCTTTGCTGGTTTCCTTGAAGAACAGAGCTTGCGTGATCAGCGCCTTAACCATGTCGGGATTGAACGGCTTGGTGACGAGGAATGTTGGCTCGGGACGTTCACCCGTCAGCAACCGTTCAGGGAAAGCCGTGATGAAGATAACCGGAATCGCGTCCTGGCTGAGAATATTGTTTACAGCATCAATGCCGGAACTTCCGTCGGCAAGCTGAATGTCAGCGAGAATCATGCTCGGATGCGTCGCAGAATAAATCTTCAGCGCCTCATCGCGTGTACGTGCGATGCCAACGACACGGTGTCCAAGGCTCTCCACCATGTGTTCGATATCCATGGCAATCAACGGTTCGTCCTCGATGATCAGGACGTCGGTCGCGATCTGTTTGGAAATGCCGGCAGAGGCTTCGTCCAGCAAGGCATAAAGCTCGCTATCGGTAACGTCGAGGATCTCCATGGCCTCGGCCTGGCTGAAACCTTCGAGGCTGATCAGCAGGAAGGCCTGCCGGGCCTTTGGGGCAATTGCGGTCAGATTTGCAGCCGCATGCCTTTCCCAGCCGAACTCGGACTTCAGTTCGAGCGGGCGAACATTGACGGAATTGAAATGTTTGATGAGCAGTTTGTAAAGGCTCGCACGATCGGACCCAGCTTCGGGGAAAAGTGAAACGTCAGTGATCAGGATTTCAAGTGTGGCAGCGACATAGGCGTCGCCGGAAGATTGGGAGCCAGTGATGGCACGAGCGAAACGGCGGAGATAGGGCAGATGTGGAGCTATCCGGGTGGACAATGACATTATAGTGAGTTCCCTGTTCAGGTGGGTATCATGAAGGCGTCGACGAACCTGTTACCTGAAACACTTTCGCAAAAAAAAAGTTCCGTGCAATGGAACTTTCTGTTCCGTCGCGAATTGTCGTCATTAATGTGCCTTGAGTACAGGCATTCCTCATGCTTAGCGACGAACGACCAGCAAAGATCAAACGATGAACGCTAAAAAGAATTCTATTGACGCTCCTGAGAAGGTGCGGGTTCGCCGCCGCGACGTCAAGAATGCCGAGACAGAAATTGGTTTGAAGTTACGTGCACTTTACGCATCTGTACAGGAGGAGGAAATACCCGCTCGTTTTCTTGATCTTCTTGAAAAGCTGGATGAGGCTGAACGCAATCACCCGCAGTCGTTCGAATAGCAGGCTGTTGAATGGTACATGAATCCGCTGACTTCAAGAGGGATCTGATAGGTGCGCTGCCGAAGTTGCGCGCATTTGCAGTATCCTTGATTGGCAATCCCGACAGGGCCGACGATCTGGTGCAGGATACGATCATGAAGGCCTGGGCAAAACAGGACTCGTTCGAGCCGGGCACCAACATCAAGGCGTGGCTTTTTACGATCCTTCGCAACGAATTTTACAGCCAGATGCGCAAGCGCGGACGAGAGGTCCAGGATTCCGACGGCGTCTTCACCGAGCAGCTTTCCGTTCACCCTGCGCAGTATGGCTCTCTTGATCTGCAGGATTTCCGCAAGGCCCTTGAAAAACTCCCCGACGATCAGCGCGAAGCAATCATCCTGGTGGGTGCGTCGGGTTTTTCCTATGAAGAAGCTGCCGAGATTTGCGAGTGCGCGGTAGGGACGATAAAAAGCCGTGTAAGCCGCGCCAGAACACGTCTCCAGGAACTGCTCGAAATTCAGGGTGAGGTTGACTATGGCCCTGATTCGATCTCAACGCAGGTCACCTCCAACAAATTTGCCTGATACATGAACTTGACTTGCTTCGCTCGGCGTCCATCTATTGGCTCCAGTGTTCGAGAACGGGAATCAAAGAGTGTGCGGCGCGCTGGGTTCGCCAATGTTCCTGTTTTTCTGGTGACAAAGGGAACGAGACGTGATGCGGGCGGCGCTTGCCTATGCGCTTCGACCACACGGGAGGACAGTTATTATGGAGGATGCAACTCTTGTTGTGGTGGCGCAGAACGGTCATGAATTTCTCGCAAAGACCGCTCAGGGGACTTGCGATCATATTGTCGCTCGCCATGATCATCGGATCGGCATCATCGACGATCATCATTGCTCGCAGTGTCAATAAACAGATCGACGATATCCTTGCGACGTACAAGGTCCGTGAACAGGCCTACACCACTCTGGCGCTTTTGAACGAGGCTCACAGTAGCCAGCGCGGATTCATCTTGACCCACAGTGACGCTTTGCTCGACTTATACCGGAAAGCCGCTGCCCGCCTCGACGAGAGCCTCAACACACTCGCGGAAATGACAAAGGGCAATCCACGCCAGCAGGCAATCGCAACACGTGTCCGCGACTTGACCAAAGAGAAACAGAAAACCGTAGAGGCGGCGCTTTCCCTGACACTTACGGGCAAGCACGCGGAAGCGCTTGCATCGCTCGGACCGAATTTCGGTGTCGGCCAACTTGATGAAATTCATAGAACGGTAGACAGTTTTCTTGCCGAGGAAGATCGCAGGCTTATCGAGCGCAATATCGACGTGGACGCGATGAGAAGCTGGCTAACAATCGCCGCACTCTCGTCACTTGGCGGCGCGCTGATCCTGGCAGCCGTACTGGCGAACCGCACGCGGCGTTACGTGCGCAAGCTGACGGAGGGTCAAACATTGCTGCTTTCAGAGAAGAACATCCTTGAAGACATGGTGCAAAGCCGGACAGCGGAGCTTGAAAAGACGATGCTGACGGCGCGGCGGGAGCGCGCCCGGGTCGAAGCACTGCTGCAGGAGTCCGATCACAGGATCGGAAATTCTCTTGCCACGGTCTCCTCGCTCCTCGGAATTCAGATGCGCGACGTGTCGTCGGACGAAATTCGCGCCGCATTGGGAGCTGCGCGCGATCGAATCCAGACCATCTCGTCGGCCCACCGGCGTCTTCGGCTTGGCAAGGATCACGAAACGGTCCGGGCCGACGAGTATTTGCCGGAGGTTGTCGCGGACATCAAAACGGCGACTGCCCATGATAGGGATATCAACTTCGTCGCCGAGCTTGCGCCGATCAACCTGAGCTCGCGCGATGCGACAACCCTTGGCATCATTATCGGGGAATTGACGATGAACGCGATAAAACACGCGTTCCCCGACGACAAGGCCGGAGAGGTGAAAATTATTCTCGCGCGGGCCGAGGATGGCGTCCTGATGCTAGAAATCTCTGATACAGGCGTCGGCATCGAGACGTCGAACAGAACCTCCTCGGGACTAGGTTCTCTCATCGTGAACCAGCTATGCAGGCAGTTTGATGGAGATGTGGTTTATTCGGAAAATCCGGGCGGAGGCACGTTGGTGAAAGCAAGGTTGCCGGGCCTGGCAGAGGTGCAGCCAGGTCAATCTGCTCAGGACGAAGATAATCGTATCGACGTCTCCCGTGCTTAGCTGAACATGGGCTTCAGGCGTCGCGGCGAAGACTTTTCGCTTGAGCGTGGAGGGGCTATTTCTAGTTAACTCGGCCTCTTAGGAACAAAGGGCATAGGGTAGCGTTCCTGAGGAGCTGTATCGGTGGTATGAGTAGGGTGGCTCCTGAGAGACATCATGTTGTGGATATGAAACCGGGAATTTCAGAGGACACGTCGGAATTTCTGTCCGGGTCGTCGCGCCGTGATGTTCTTTCAAGTCTAAGAGTGCTTGAAAGGAGGGAGCGCGACGAGGATCTCCGCGAGTTAACGGAACTCGCCATGTCATTATCGGAGACCGACGCTGCGCAAATCTCGCTCGTCAATGAAGAAAAGAGCTCCATGCTCGCTCATGCAGGCCGCGATCGCCCTGTCGATATTTGGGCTATCGAAGCGAGCGCTCTGGCAGCGTCTGACAGAAGCTGCCTCGTAGTTCTCAATGCGGCTGAGGACGTGCGTTATTCCGCAGTTGGCGCTGTAGCCCGGAAGCCGAACATACGGTTCATCGCTGTCGCGCCTATCTGCGTGTCGGGAGAGTGTATCGGAGCTCTCAGTGTACTATCCCGGGAACCAAAAACCCAATTTGGCTCCAGGCTGCAAGCGCAACTCATGCACCTGGCGAGACTTGCTGGTTCAATCATAACGCTCAAGCGCGAATCGCGTGACCGAACCGACGCGATGACAAAGCTTCATCTCGACGAAGACCGGAACTCCATGGCGCTGGAGGTAGGCAATGTCGGGAGCTGGGTATGGGATCTGCGCACCGGCAGGTTCAGCGGCAACAGGAAGGCCTATTCAATGCTTGGCCTTGATCCGGAACAACCGATCAGCGGCGAGGATGTGTTTCGTGCGATGCACCCGGACGACTTCCCGGTGATGAAGTCTGCGTTCACCCGGGCGTTGGTCAACAATCAGGATTATATCGGAGAATTCCGGGCGGCGGCTTCCGGTCAGTGGCTTCTTGGCCGCGGCCGTGTGTTCGAGCGGGATGCCCAAGGAAAGCCTGTGGTCGCTGTGGGGGTCAACATCGACATCACCGACACGAAGAACGCTGCAGAAAAGACCCGGCTCCTATTACGCGAGCTAAATCATCGGGTGAAAAACACGTTGGCGATGCTTCAATCACTCGCACGGCAGACGCTCAACCGAACCTCTGACCCAGCCGAGTTCATGGAAGCTTTTTCTGGTCGTCTCCGCGCCATCTCCGAGGCGCACACATTGCTGTCCGACCGTGAATGGAGCGGGATCAGCCTGGTTGATCTTCTGGCCAAACAGGTTGAACCCTATGCGATTTTCAGCCCCCAGCAGATCGAGCTGGCGGGCGAGGACATCGTGCTGCCGCCGGACCATGCTCTCGGGCTTGGCATAGCGTTGCACGAACTTGCAACCAATGCGGCGCGACATGGCGCTCTTTCCATTGCCACGGGTCATGTACGCATCACATGGCAGATCGAGCCGGGGCTCGATCAATCTCGTGTTGTCATTCACTGGGCAGAGACTGGCGGGCCGCGTGTATCACCACCGGAAGCACGGGGGCTGGGCGAGAGATTGATCGAGCGCAGCCTGGACAAAGTGCTTTCGAGCAGTGTCAGATTGAGCTACCTGGATACTGGATTGGAAGCCGTGATCTCAATGCCCGTCGGCGATGACTCACACATCTCCGCTGGTGGTTGACGGGTTTCTCCGAGGCCGTCTCTTTGACTTGGTCTTTGACAGAAGCGACAGACCGCCGAACGCGGCGATGGGAACAGCCAGCATCATCAGCGCACGTGATCGCAGGATCACAGGAGCTGCGGCGAGAGCGGCCACTGTGAGAAGGGCAGACGTATCAACCTTCGTGCGGTCGCGCTGACGCTTCCGCTCAGCCCCTTCAGCGACCTTCATCGCGGCAAAGGCAATGACGGCCAAGACGAGCGAGCCACCCGCAAGGGTGAGCGCTGCGCGCATATCGCCGTAGCGGTCAGCGAGCCCAATATAGGCTGCAACAAGCAGGAAAATTACAGCGATGGTTGAAAGCAGTGCGATAACGACGCCAAACACGGCGTTTCGCTTTATCCTTTTGACGGCAAGGCCAACCTCACCGGCAGCCAGGCTGGTCAAAAGTGGGGCCAGCAGTTTCAACATGTCAGCGGCGGGCGATCAAAGCGAGAAGAAAACCCACACCCGCGGCAACCGCAATGGTCGTGAGCGGGTTTTCGCGAACGGTATCGGTAAGCTGTTCTTCAAGTTCGCGTGCTTGGAGGCGAAGATCGTCGAACGTCTCCTCGCCACGCACCCGTGCAGTTTCATAGGACTCGGCTGCACTGCGCCTGGCATCTTCGGCGGAGCTCTTTCCAATCCGTGCAAGCGTCGCGGCAATATTGGCGATGTCGTCCTTGAGTGCGGTAATCTGCGCCTGCAAATCCGGATTGGACTCAGTGGCTTCGTCGACTGCTTTGCGAACTTTGGAAGAAACCGTGGCCATCGAAAACTCCTTGAATGAACGGCCTCGTGCCGGCCGTAACGTCAGTCATCTCTATTTGTTCCATGCAATGACGGCCTCTGCAAGCCTGCAGCGGCGCGCGATCGCTATGACAGATAGCCCATGAACCATAGGATAAGGATAATCGGAAGGGGGAGGCCGATGAGCCATAACAAGACACCACGTAACATTTCAGTTCCTCCTGCGATGTTGGGAGTTTGTTCGAAGCCGGACTAGATTCGTCCCATCAGAAGCAGAATCAGCAGGACAACGAGGATGATCCCGACGATGCCGGATGGGCCGTAGCCCCAATTCCTGGCATGGGGCCAAGTTGGAAACACACCGATTAGTGCCAAGATAAGAATGATGATGAGAATTGTCGTCAGTGACATTCTTTCCGCCCTCCCTCAGGAAACTTTACAGCTGGGTAACACGTGAAATAGGATTTGGTTCCGGTTGAGCATCGGCAGCAACATCGAAGCGCAGCTGGCGTGCAACCAAAGCGGGCCGACTTCGTTCCTAACGGGGGCCGAATGGAGAACGGATTTTCATGAATGTGATGACGGTGGGTGTCCATGCCCTCTGAACAGGTGGGGGGACCGTCGCCTCGCGCGGTGGAACGGGTCACGAGACGGCCAATCCACGCGCCCGTTTCTACGGCTCTGGCAAACCGGGGAGAATTCCCCCCAGTCGTCGTAGCGATAGCCATCGTTGCGGCGCTTTATTTTGCGCGCGACATCTTCGTCCCGCTGGCACTCGCGCTGCTTCTGACGTTTGCGCTTTCGCCGCTGGTCACCGGTTTGCACCGCTCGGGGATACCCAAGGCCGTGGCGGTTCTCAGTGTAGTGATAACGGCATTTCTGGTGATCTTCGTCTTCGTTAGCATCGTTGCGAGTCAATTGACCGTTTTGGCACAGAACCTGCCGAGTTATCAGTACAACATCGAAGCAAAGATTCGCGCCGTAAAGGATGCGCAGTCCGGCAATAGTGTTTTCGACCGCGGCGCCCGAATGTTCAAGCGCCTGGGCGAGGAGATTGGCCGCTCGGATGAGGTGGAGCGGTTTGTCGGTCGCGATCGTACAGACGACGCCGCTGATCCGGCACGGCAACGTCCAGAGAACGTGGCGCCGCCGGAAGCCGTCCCTCGCCTGAACGCTCGAGACCCCGACAAGCCCGTTCCTGTTGAGATACGCAATCCGCCGCCTGATCCGTTGAGCCTGCTTCAAACGTTCGTCGGGCCGTTGATCCAGCCGCTGGCTACGGTAGGCATCGTGATAGTCGTCGTGATTTTCATGTTGATGCGTCGCGAAGATTTGCGCGATCGCTTTATCAAGCTCGTGGGGGCGAGCGATATACACCGAACGACGACTGCCTTGCACGACGCCGGCAAACGGGTGGGGCAGTATCTGCTGATGCAGCTGATCATCAATATCAGCTTTGGTGTGCCCATTGGTATCGGGCTGTGGCTCATCGGGATTCCGAATCCGATGCTGTGGGGCATGCTGGCAATCGTTCTTCGTTTCGTTCCCTATATCGGGCCGATCATGGCAGCGGCCTTTCCGCTTATCCTGTCGCTGGCTGCCGACCCCGGCTGGATGACCCTGGTCTGGACCGCGGCGCTCTTCATCGTGCTCGAGCTCATCAGCAACAATATCATGGAACCGCTGATCTACGGCTCGAAGACCGGCCTCTCGCCCGTTGCCGTTCTTCTGGCGGCGATTGTCTGGACCTGGATTTGGGGCCCCATCGGCCTGATCCTTTCGACGCCGCTGACCGTGTGCCTCGTCGTCCTCGGACGGCATGTACCGAAGTTCGAGTTTCTCGACGTTCTTCTTGGCAATGAGCCGGTGCTCCTTCCACCAGAACAGCTCTACCAGCGGCTTCTATCGGGCGATCCGGACGAGGCGACCGAAAAGGCCGAGGAGTATCTGCAGTCTGCAACGATCCTTGATTATTACGCATCGGTGGCTATTCCGGCGCTGCAACTGGCTGAACACGACAGAGGCAGGGGCGTGCTCGATGAAACAAGGCGTAGCCGCGTGGCTCAGAGCATGATTTTGCTGGTGGAGAACCTCTCAGACTACGAGGATTCCGAAGGGGAAGAGGAAGGGCAAACGGCGGATGCCAACAAAACCCCACCCAGCAACAAAAAACCCCGGACCAAAAAACCTATGGCGATCGTGTCAGCGGGTGGGAGGGGTGATCTGGACGACGCAGCCGCAGTCATTCTCGGGGACATTCTCGAGCGAAGAGGTTTCGACATCCGTGACGTTACCCACGATGAGCTCGAGGCGTCAAATATCGGCAAACTCGATCTCGAGGGTGTCGGCGCGATTTGCATCAGCTATCTCAACACGTCGTCTGTAGCGCATGCGCGCTATCTCGTCCGGCGCATAAGACGCAGGAACGCGCGCATCAAGATCATCATCGGGTTCTGGGATGAAGATGCCAATACCAGTATTGGCGAAAAGATCGTGGGATCAACACGCAACTGCGTGTTCACTTCGTCTATCGAAGCGGCCGTACAAGAACTTTGCGGGTGAGTGATTTTTTGTCCCGCAGCGGATTTTCACGGAACCAAGACCGAATTCATCACGTTTGAACACTGGCTGATCGAGTTTAGGTCAGTTCTTGAGACCCGGTGCCTGTTCCCCCGTGGGCGCCGGGTCGTTTGTTCCTCTAATGGTCCGATGGCCCAGATCGCAGGAGATGCGGAACAATCCGCATGCCGGCTCGTTTAGAATTGTCAATGAACTTCAAGGAGTTGATCCATGGGAAGCACCAGCGATAAAGTTTCCGGCGCAGCCAACAAGGCCGCCGGCAATGTCAAACAGGCTGCGGGCAAGGCAACCGGTTCCAGGGAAATGGAAGCAAGGGGAAAGCTGCAGGAAGCCAAAGGGGATGCACAGCAGGCCAAAGGCAAAGCCAAGGATGCTGTGAAAAGGGTAGTCGACAAGGCCTGATGGCCCTCTCAGAATTGCGAAACCCAGCCGGTCCGTTCGCGGGCCGGTTGCTTTTTGCGCGAGAGTCTGACGTGCTGTCTACTTGATTTCAGAATTTTAAGGGAACTGCCGATGAGGATCAATGTGGGGTGTGAACTGACGTTCGAGTTTACGCAGGAAACACCTCTGATCGCCATTTTGAATGTGCATCATTCACGATTTGCCGATCTGGAAGGTATAGAGACGTTTCAAACTACATCGGGCGCCAGCGTGACCGGGTATCATGATCAGTTCGGCAATTGGTGCAACCGCATCCTTGCTGCGCCAGGGACCTTCTTCTGCTCGACAAATGCCATCGTCCGCGACAGCGGCCTGCCTGATCCTGTCGTAACTGATGCTGTCCAGCATCGGGTTCAGGACCTGCCGGATGAAACGCTGGTTTATCTGATGGGAAGCCGCTACTGCGAAACCGATCTTCTGAGCGAGGAGGCCTGGCGCTTGTTCGGACATGTGCCAGAGGGCTGGCAGCGCGTTCAGGCCATATGCGATTTCGTGCACAACCACATCGTGTTTGGATATGAACATTCAAATCCTACACGCACCGCATCATCAGGTTACTACGAAGGCAGGGGTGTCTGCCGTGATTATACGCATCTCGCAGTTGCCTTTTCCCGTTGCCTGAACATACCCACTCGCTATTGTACTGGATACATCACGGATATCGGCATACCCTTGCCACATGCCGAAATGGATTTCTGCGCGTGGATGGAAGTTTATCTCGGGGGTCAATGGCATGCTTTCGACCCACGCAATAACCGTCCGCGAATAGGCAGGATCAAGGTTGCGCACGGGCGCGATGCGGCAGATGTGCCTTTGACAAATGTATTCGGTCCGAATGTGCTGACGAAGTTCAAGGTTTGGGCCAAAGAGGCCGTTTGAATGCGGGTTTCGCAACCTTTACGTGCCTAAAGCAGTTTTGTCCGATGAGATCGGAAGCCAAGGAGGGAATCATATGAGCCAAAGAGCGATTGATTTCGTCAATAACTGGATCGAAGCGAATGTCGATGCAAGCAGACCGACGGATATGGCCCATCACGACCGGAGGCCGAAGCAGCTTGCCGAGAAATGTGCGGCCGATGCAGAGGCCGCGGGTATTTCCGAATCCGAGATCAAGGATGGTTTGGGCGATCTGGAAATCTGCATGATCACGGCGATCGACAGGGCTGCTCTGGCCAAGGAAAGCAAACATGCCTGATAGGGTTCAGTGAAAATCACGGGATTTCGGCAGGATGCGCACGTTGCGAGGGTGGCTGCCCCGGGCTTGCTCGGAGACCGGATGGATTATCTCGTCACTGTGAGACACAGGAAGTGTAGCGCGCTGTTCGGACAGGCGGTAGAGCTCGCCTGTTCGATCGAATAATTTTCTTGCAATGATATGCACGACATTATCGGCACGCTGTACTATGCCTTCTATCAGGATCAGGCGTGATCCCATTACTTCCTTGCGGTATTTTTCCGACAGGTTCTGCCAGACCACAACATTGGCGATACCAGTTTCATCCTCGATAGTCATGAACACTACGTTGCCATTGCCAGGTCGCTGGCGAACTGTAATGACACCGGCAATCTTGACTCGCCTGTTATTGCCTAAGTTGTTTGCCTGTTTGCAAGTCACGATGTTTTCGGCGTTAAACGTATCACGCAAGAACTGCATCGGATGTCCCTTGAGTGAGAGCCGCGTCGATTCATAATCGGCAACGACATGCTCGGACATTTTCATTTGCGGCAGCGACGTCTCGGGTTCACTGGCCAGTTCGTTTGTTTCCGCAGCTTGGAACAGCGGAAGGGTTTTATTATCCGGAAAACGGCGGACAGCCCAGAGCGCGTCGCGGCGATCTATTTCAAGCGAACCGAATGCATCGGCATCAGCCAGAAGCACGAAGGCTCTTCTTTCAAGCCGGGTTCTGCGGCGGAGCTCTTCGATATCGGTGTAGCGGTGCATGCGTCTTGCGCTGATTTCTTCGGCCCAGGTTTTCGAAAAGCCTCCGATCTGTCGAAACCCCAGACGCACAGCAAGCTTGTCCTTATCGGTATGTTCAAGCGTATTATCCCACTCACTGAAATTGATATCGACTTGCCTGACATCGACGCCATGTTCGCGGGCATCGCGTACGATCTGGGCAGGTGCATAAAATCCCATAGGCTGTGAGTTCAATAGCGCCGCCGCAAATGCTGCTGGATGATGGCATTTGATCCAGGAGGAAATATATACGAGGATGGCGAAACTCGCCGCATGGCTTTCCGGGAAGCCATATTCACCGAAGCCCTTGATCTGGTTAAAGCAATTTTCAGCAAAGTTTCGTTGATAACCGCGCTGGACCATACCTTCGATCATTTGCCTTTCCATTTCATGGATAGTACCCAAATGCCGGAAGGTGGCCATGGAACGACGCAACCTATTGGCTTCGTCCGGAGTAAATTTTGCTGCCTCTATGGCGATACGCATAGCCTGTTCCTGAAACAGAGGAACACCAAGGGTTCTGCCCAGAACACTTTTCAATTCATCCTTGTCACCATGTTCGGGAGAAGGGGATGGATAATAGACTTTTTCCTTGCCCGATCTTCGGCGCAGATAGGGGTGGACCATATCGCCTTGAATCGGACCCGGACGTACGATGGCAACCTCGATAACCAGGTCATAGAATTCTCGAGGCTGAAGACGCGGCAGCATGTTCATCTGCGCGCGGCTTTCAACCTGAAAAACGCCAAGAGAGTCGGCATTGCAAAGCATGTCATAAACTGCAGGATCTTCCTGGGGGACTGTCGCAAGCTCGTAGCGATTGCCGCCATGCAGGTGAATGAGATCAAAAGCCTTGCGGATGCAGGTCAGCATGCCGAGCGCCAGTACATCGACTTTCATGATATTGAGTTCGTCGATGTCGTCCTTATCCCACTCTATGAAAGTACGATCTTTCATAGCCGCAGGACCGACGGGAACAGTTTCGTCCAAACGCTCTTGCGTGAGAACGAAACCGCCCACATGTTGAGAGAGGTGGCGCGGAAAACCGATCAATTCAGTTGCAAGTTTTACGGCGCGCCGGATCATCATGTTATCGGGGTCCAACCCCGCCTGGCGCACCTCATTCTTTTCAACAGTCGTACCCCAACTGCCCCACACCATGTTGGCAAGCGCAGCAGTTATGTCTTCGGTCAGTCCGAGCGCCTTGCCTACGTCGCGAATGGCGCTGCGCGGGCGATAACTGATGACAGTGGCAACAATGGCAGCGCGGTGACGTCCATATCGATCGAACACCCATTGCATGACCTCCTCGCGGCGCTCATGTTCGAAATCCACATCGATATCCGGAGGTTCCTTACGTTCCGGCGAAAGGAAACGTTCGAACAGGACATCTGTCTTTTTTGGATCAACGGCAGTGATATCAAGGCAATAACAAACAGCGGAATTGGCCGCGGAGCCTCGCCCCTGGCAAAGAATATTTTTAGAACGGGCATATTTGACGATATCGTAAACGGTAAGGAAATAGGGTGCATATTCAAGCTGCTGGATTATTGCCAGCTCCTTCTCCAATATCGCACGGACCTTCCGCGGAATACCTTCAGGATAACGTTGCGCAGCACCCTTCCAGGTTTCCTCTGCAAGATATTGTTGGGGCGACTTTCCAGGCGGGACAGGTTCTTCTGGATAATTATATTTGAGCTGATCGAGGGAAAAGCTGATGGGCTCAATGAAACGGTGTGTTTCAAGTAACGCTTCAGGAAAATTCCGGAAAAGCCGTTGCATCTCATCCGATGATTTCAAATGCCTTTCCGCATTTTTTTCAAGGCGCCGCCCTGCTGTATCGATCGTGACATGTTCGCGGACGCAGGTCAGCACATCCTGCAGCGGCCGCCTTGCGGCGATGTGATACAGGACATCATTCGTGGCCAGCAGGGGGACATTGGCCTCCGCTGCGATACGCGCCAGTTTTTCACCATACCGCCTGTCTGCCCCCTGATACGGCATGGCAAGACCAAGCCAGACCGAACCCGGGGCTGCCATTGAAAGTTCCTTCAGAAGGGCGGTGAGCTTTTTATCAGGCTGGGCGGGCGGCATGACTGCAATTTGGAAATGCCTGGCGCGAAAAAAGAAATCGCTGAAAACCAGATGGCACTCGCCCTTGATTTTTGCGCGCTCCTTTCCGGCACTCAAAAGGCGGCAGAGCTGGCCATAAGCAGCACGATCACGCGGATAGACGAGCAAATCCGGTGTGTCATCTATAAAAACGAGCCTGCACCCTATGAGCAGTTTCAATACTATACCGGTTTTTTCCTTGAGCTCTCTATGGGCCGTATAGGCGCGAACCACACCTGCCAGCGTATTGCGGTCGGCAATTCCAAGACCATTGAGGCCGAGTATAGCCGCTGTCTGTACCAGTTCTTGTGGTTGCGACGCGCCCTCAAGAAAGGAAAAATTGCTAGTGACGGCAAGTTCTGCATAGTTCGGCATCAGGCAAAAATTCCGTGCAGGAACCAGCGTGGCGCGGGATCGCCACGTTCATACAAACCTTCCCGGAAAGCCCAGAAACGACGGCCTTTATTGTCTTCGAGACGATAATAATCTCGTGTCAGAGCGCCAGCATGTTCACGCCACCATTCGGGGGCAATGCGTTCCGGTCCTTCAGCAAGAACAATTATGTGCTGCACTCGCCGCCAGACAAATCGCGCGGGAGCGGCGTCTGGGACTTCGAAAGTTACTTCAATGCGCTCGGCGGGCTGGAACAATCGGATAGGTCTTTCCGGAGGATTATCAGGATGGGAACCAAGGGGCCATTCAAACGAAGTATCGCTTTTTGCCTTGATCGCAGGCTCCATCAGAACGGCGCGTTCCGGAATATGGGTGTCTACAGGAACTGCGCGCAGCACGCGGGAACTACCAAGACGAATGGAAAGCCGATCGACAAGCGTGTTGATTTCTTCTGTTTCCTGCGTTCGGTTATCGAGGCTTCTCTGAATGGCCTGGGTTCGCTCGACCAGGACTGCGGCAAGCCTGATGATGTCAAAACCATAGCCGGCATCGAGCGGATCGCTGAGCGTAGAAAGCCGTTCCTTCAATAGTCGGAAGAGAGTCCTTGTCTCGGTGACAGGCCTTCCGGTCTGAATGCTTATACGCCGGACATCTCCGTCAGCCCGAAAAAAGCAGGCTTCGACCTCTCGAGCGCCTTCAACTCTTTGTTGCAGACGATGAAAGAGTTCATCACTCAAGGAAAGGAGTATCTGCTCAACGGATTCCATCGCTACCAGCGGTTCCGCCATACGTCTCTCGACCAGACAGACCGGAACGATGCGGCGGGGAGTGATGGGCTTATCCTGCCTTCCAAATAATGCGTCAAGACGATCGACAAGACTTGCGCCGAAACGGGCGGTGAGTGCAGCCCTGGGCAAGACATCGATGTCGCCCACACTACGCAAACCTGCTCGCTTGAGACTGGCAAGATGAGTTTCTTCAATATCAAGACTGAGAAGCGGCAAAGTATATAATCTGTGCGTTTCGTCATTCATGGCAATATTGCCGCCGGGTGAATGTCGGGCAAAGGCACGTGCTGCAGCGGGATTGGATGCAAGAGCACTGCGGACGATCATGCCGCTGTGAAAAAGCCGTTTGTGAATATCCTGCACGAGGCTATTTTCATCACCAAAAAGATGAATGCAGCCTGTCAGGTCAAGAATGAGCCCATGAGGCTCATCAAGCGCGACAATCGGGGTATAGCGGTCGCACCAGTCGGCAAGTTTTTCAAGCAGGACAGCATCTTTGCGCGGTGAAGCGAAAGCGATATCCAGCCTTTCAAACTGCGCGCGTGCATCCGTGAGGGCCATGCCCTTGTAAAGCCCTGCCTTGGCTGCTTTTTCATCGACAGCCGTCAACCGCAGGGCATTGGCAAGTTTGTCCACAACGACCAAATGCTGATCAGTATGGGCGCGTCCCGGATTTTCGCGTTTGAGGCGATCGGTAGGAAGATGTGGAAACCATAGCGCCAGAAACCGGCTCGACCTGTCTGAAAACATGATTGTCACTCTCCCATTGCAGGATCCAATGGCCTGTCATACCCTGTCTGTTGCGGATGAGCGTGGCGTCAAAAACCGGGTGTCCTGGTGCATTGGCACCACTCGATTGCGAAGGTGCGGCGCGGATCAGCCAACGTGTGACAGCAGCATTTTCACCGGGACATGCGCCTAATCGCAAAAGAAACGCAGGCACATTGGTTTGTTGCGCTGTGAGAAGCAATTTGCGCGAGGCGCTCAGGTCAAGACATTTCGGGCTGCTCCACGGCGCTATGATGACGGCACCGGTACCTCGAACGCCGAGGCTGTCCGAAGCGGCTTTCAAAACATCCTGCGGTGTGGGGCATCGCACGATGATGAGGCGCTGGGGATCAAACCCGATATTTTGCAAACCTGGAGCGTAGGGAAAGCCGTTTTCCTGGGCGCTAAAATCTTCTTCAAGCCAAAGAACAGGGCTGTGGCAGGGGGCGGCCCGCAAGGTAAGAGCAATGACAAAACCCGTGGCCGCACCAGCATCGCCTGATTCCTCGGCAAAGATTTCGTGGACAGCACCACGCGGCATGCCTGCTCGAAAGATTTGGTCGACAGCACTATCGCCGAAGTCAAAGGCGGAGCGCTGCGCTGCAAGCGCATCCGGCTCTCCAAGAGACGCAATGTCGCGTCTCAACGCCGCAAGATCGACGGTTGTCACTACGGTAACCTTTCAATGTTCATGATATGTTCTATTATGGAATCCCAAAGGAGCAGGAGTCAAGAAGGATATAAGCTTTAACGGTCGATGCGAGTGGAGAGAATGATCGAAGACATGGTGCGCTCGACACCATCGAGCGAACCAATTTCATCGAGTAACTTGTCCAGTTCCTGGATGGATGGCGCTTCGACAATGACAATCATGTCGAATTGGCCGCTAACCGAATGAAGCGTTCTGACCCAAGCTATCCTTCGAAGCGCTGCTTCAACCTTCGTAGCAAGTTTGGGCAAGGCGGTTACCAACACATGCGCCTTGACAAGATTTTGCTCGTATTCGGGCGATAGCTGAACGCTATACCCTCTTATCATGCCGCGCTTTTCCAGCCGCTCGATACGGCTCTGCACTGTCGTGCGTGACAAGCCCATCTTGCGGGCAAGATCCGCAGTCGAGACCCTTGCATTCTCGCGTAATAGTGAAAGGAGGGAATGGTCGGTTTCAGATAGCATAATGACTAATCCCGTCGGCATGTTGTGCAAATTTAAGCGTTGTTTCGTCAGTTTATAGACTTCATTCCGCCAAGCAATATGCGAAATTGAACCAAATTCGTATCTTCGAGGGGAAATCACATGAAAGAGATCGTTGTCGTCGGCGCTGGAAAGATCGGCGGGACAATCGCCAATCTATTGTCGGGTACCGGGGACTATAGAGTTACCGTCGTTGACAGGCACCAGGCTCAGCTCGATGCCCTGGACGTATCGCCGCTCGTTGCGACTGCCTGCATCGAAATTGCCGAAGCCGGCGCGCTCGAAAATATCCTCGATGGCAAATTCGCCGTCCTCAGTGCAGCGCCATTTCATTTGACCACCCGCATAGCCGAAGCTGCTGCCAGATCCTGCGTACACTATCTCGATTTGACCGAAGATGTCGCCAGCACGCGAATCGTCAAGGAACTCGCGAAGACTGCGAAGACTGCCTTCATTCCGCAATGCGGCCTTGCACCTGGTTTCATCTCGATTGTTGCCAATGATCTTGCCAAGCGCTTCGACACGCTCGAAAGCGTGCGCATGCGCGTCGGTGCGCTGCCGCAATACCCATCCAATGCCCTCAACTATAATCTCACCTGGAGCACGGATGGTGTCATCAACGAGTATTGCGAGCCCTGCGAAGCAATCGTGGATGGCGAATTGACCGAAGTGCCACCGCTGGAAGAGCGTGAGGAATTCTCGCTGGACGGTGTGACCTATGAAGCCTTCAACACTTCCGGTGGCCTGGGCACATTGTGTGAAACATTACTGGGCAAGGTACGTACGCTGAACTATCGCACTATCCGCTATCCCGGACATGCGGCCATCATGAAGGCGCTGCTCAACGATCTCGGTCTGCGAGATCGCCGCGACGTATTCAAGGACATTCTCGAAAATGCCTTGCCTTCGACCCTGCAGGACGTCGTGGTGATCTTCGTTACGGTCAGTGGCCGCAAGAAAGGCCGCCTTCTCCAGGAAACATATGCTAACAAGGTCTATAGCGGTCATATTGGCGCGCAGCTTTATAGCGGAATCCAGATCACGACAGCGTCGGCGATCTGTGCTGTGCTGGACATGCTGGCAAGGGGTGATCTGCCTCAACAGGGTTTCCTCAAGCAGGAAGACATCGCGCTGGACGCATTCCTCTCCAATCGCTTCGGCAAGGCCTATGCACAAGCGGAATCGGCTGGACGGCTCGTGGCTTGACGCATTATTTCAGGTGAAAGGCCATCTTGACAGGTGGCCTTCCAGTTGAACCGATCAAACCCATTCGCCCTTACGCATGACAGGGACCGCAGAGCCATCCTTGTTGATCCCGTCGACATCGATATCGCCGGAACCTATCATCCAGTCGATATGAATGAGGCTTTTGTTGCCCCCGCGCGCTGCGACTTCATCGGATGAAAGCTCTCCGCCGTTGACGAAGCATTTCGAATAGCATTGACCAAGGGCTATGTGACTGGCGGCGTTCTCATCGAAGAGCGTGTTGAAGAACAGCAGGCCGGAGGCGGAAATCGGTGAGGAATGTGGAACGAGCGCCACTTCGCCCAGGCGGCGGGCACCCTCGTCAGTACCAAGAACCTTGTTGAACACTTCCTCGCCGCGCGTCGCCTTTGCTTCGACGATCCTTCCGTCTTCGAAGCGAACCTTGATGTTTTCAATCAAGGTGCCCTGATGCGAAAGCGGCTTCGTGCTTGAAACATGCCCGTGAACCCGAAGCGCGTGCGGTGTCGTGAAAACTTCTTCTGTCGGTATGTTCGGGTTGCAGGTGATGCCGTTCTTGGCAAGGGAAGCGCCGCCCTGCCATTCATGTTCGTCGGCAAGGCCCACGGTCAGATCAGTGCCAGGTCCCTTGAAATGCAGGGCGGAGAACGTGCGGGCATTCAGCCAATTTCTCCGCTTGTGCAGGGCGGAATTATGGTCGCGCCAAGCCTCGACAGGATCGTCGCGATCGACGCGCGATGCAGCGAAAATGGCATCTGCAAGCAGACTGACGGCAACTTCCGGGTCCTGATCAGGGAAGACTTGCCTTGCCCAGGATGGATTCGGGTACGAAACGATATTCCAGTTGACCTCGAAGTTGACGATCTTCTCCAAAGCCGGCTGGTAGGCACGTGATTGAGCCTTGTTGGCGCGGGAGACCTTCTCCGGATCTTCGGAGGAAAGCAGCATCGGGTTGTCGCCCGCAACGGCCAGCCGGGCTGTATTGGCGGAGAAGGCCTGAGCCATGCCCTCGTAGAGCCACCCGGTGGCGCGGTCGAAACTATCATCCGGCGCGTTCCTGTAGCGCATCAAAGTGGTCTCTTCGTCGCTGTATAGCGTGGTCACCAAACCTGCACCCGCCTTATAGGCATGCTCCGTCAGACGGCGTACCAGCGGTACTGCAGCCAGTGGGGCGGTGATCAGGAGATCCTGCTTCTGCTGCAACTGCAGGCCGATCTTGATGGCGACTTCCGCCAGCCTGTCGAGCTTGACAGGATCGACGGCGGGAATTTTGGGAGATGAGGTCATTGCGAATCCAGCGTGATCGATGAAACGATCAGGAGCATAGTTTCAGGTTGCTCAAAAAGGCAAGTTCGCCTTTCCACGCTGGTTTCGCCACAACAACGGGCTAAATCGTGGACAAGGCCTGCAAATCCAGAGTGATTTCCTCAACAAGTTGAACTTTCACACCAATTTGCAATTCCTTGAGAAGCTGACAGAGGTCGTCGCCGTCTACAAGGTCGATCGCCGGAGCACCGTCTCTGGTGAAGGCAGCAGGACGGGCACTAGCATTCATTCAGACGGTCCTGTGTTAGTGGCCGTTATCAGCCGTTTGAAATACACAACTCCGCCCCGAGTAATTCGAGGCTAGAGGCAGAGAGCCGTCGACAAGCTGTATCTCGATATAGGGATTTCTTCAATTCGCCTTAGGTATGAGGCTTAACGACTCTCTGCTGTGCAATTATTCTTTTGCGAAATCGGCAAATTCATCCTGATGATCCGGATGCCACCGCGATAAAGGCGGGCGGTTCTTGATGATGTCGTTGGCTGCCCAGAGAATGCGTCGCTCATCAAGACTGCGAGGCACGTCATTATCGGGACAGAGTATGTAGAAATCTCCAGCCGACACGCGCTCCAGCATGAAATCGACCGTTTGTTCCGGTGTCCAGGCACCTGCCGGCTTGGTGGTGCGCTCACCTGCGGTCAGGGGCGTAAAGACGAATCCAGGTATGAAGAGATGGGCCGTTACCTGACAGTTTTTTGTGTTACGTAACTCATGTTGCAACGCCTCGGTGAAGGTCTTCACGCCTGATTTCGAGACGTTATAGGCAGGGTCTCCCGGCGGGGTTGTGATGCCCTGCTTGGAGCCGGTGTTGATGATGAGGCCCGGTCTTTGCTGCCGGATCATCTCAGGAGCGAAAATCTGGCTGCCCCGGATGACGCCGAAGAGATTGATATCGAGTATCTGCGCCCAATTGTGCGGATCAAAGATGCTGCTGCCCGGCTGAACGCCCGCATTATTCATCAGGACGTCAACACTGCCGAGTTTCTGCAATACGGTTTGTTGCAACCGCTGTAGATCTTCTACGCTGCTTACATCAGTCGCCACGCCGAGTACGCTTCCGCCCCCGCCGCGCTGAGATACCGAAATGCAGGCCGCGTCCAGCTTCTCGCCGCCAAGATCGGCGATCACGACGTTCATACCCATGGAGGCGAAACGTTTCGCGGCCGCAAGTCCGATGCCGGACGCGCCTCCTGTGATCACTGCGACATTTGAGGGTGCGAAGGCGAGATGGGCCATGGTCATGCTCCTTGTTTATCGACAACCCCGCAAGATGGGACTTAACTGAAGGCTTGTCGCTCAGCCGAAATTGGGAACGCGCAGGTAATGGGCAAGTGGCGCTACCTGTTCCCTCGGACGTTTTTCCGTCGTCTGCTCAAGATGAGCATGCTTTTGCCGCCGCGCTTCGATGATTTCCTTTTCGGAGCTTTCGCCCATGCACAGCGCTTGAATGAGAACCATGCGTGCAGCATCGGCGATGCCGGAGCGATTTTCGTTCAGGGCAATGTCGAGAATCACCCGGCGGAAATCGGTCTTTGCTACCGGTTTTCCAGTTACGTAACGTTCCCTGCGGGCGTTTTCGTCGTCGACGAGTGCATATAGCTTGTTGCGTAAATCAGCGCCGACGTTCTCGTATTGGGTGCCAAGGTCGGGCGCAGCAACGGCAAGCTTCTGCTTCTGCCGTTCGCGGTGCCGCCTCTGCCTCTCTGCATTGCTGAGTGCCATGTCTGCTGTCTGCGCCGTAACGAATGCGAATCACTATACCTGAACCTGAATAGGCATGCGTGCCGTAGCGGGCAATATTATGGTTTCGTTACACACAATCTGTTCGTCACCGTTACGGAACGCTGGTTAGGAGGCGGCTCACAGCGACCGGTTAGACCGGAACACATTGTTAGGAACCTTCGTCTTATCGTTGGGCGAATCAACTGCAATTACGGCAAGTTTTGCCGGGCCGGAAAGAGTATGAGTATGTTCGGAGCCGAATACCCCATCCAATGTCAGATCATAGCATTTCCGTTGACGAAACGCGTGGCCAAGGTTCGCGACGTAGCGGCCAAGCTCATGGAAAAAACCACCGATCGCCAAGCCGAGGCGTATCGAAACATGGTCGCCGAGATGTTGTTTCGCCATCTGGACCGGCTAGGCGTTGCGGAGGATGAGCAGGACGAGCAGGTCGGGGCGTTCTTCACGGCAGTCGAGCAGGAGTTGCTACGCCTTTACGACCTCGCCGAAGCCTATGGAGACACGTCGGCCTAGAGGGCCCGCCGCAAAATGCAGCGGGCAACCCAGTTCCGAGGTCCTATCTCACGGCGATTACGTCACCCGTGCGGCGGTCCACATCGACGCGTATGTCGTCGCCGCGCCGATCCGTGCCTTCGATTACAAACCTCGATCTTGTCCTGCGAACATCGTCCACGTCGCGCAAACCCTCGCTTCTAGCGATGCGAACTGCCTGACGCTCACTGATTCCGGAGGTCTCGCGATATACCCGTTCGCGTGACTGCTCCCGCAGCCGGACGCCGTCAGGTCCAATCTCAATGGACTGGGCAAATGCCTGCGGTGCAGATGTCGCCGCTACCACGGCAACTGCTCCCATGATCAGCATTTTCTTCAACATGATGCTTTTCCTTTCCAAATTCCAATGCCGCCCATTCAGGCTGATAAACGTTCCTTACGGCGTGGGGTTCCGTGCCGGTCAGGGTAACAGCGTAGTATCGCAGCGGCGGTGCTATCTTTGTTTGCCTGTCAAGCCGCGGGACCCGGCTAGAGCATGCAGAATTGCTTGACACACGGAGCTACAGCCGGGAATGGTTCTGCGACAAGATAGGCGTGTTGGCGATACGACATGAGGTGATCGAGCGGGCGAGAAGGAGCTCTTCTTGAGTTCGCCGGCGAGACTGACATTCCAGTACGATGGGAGCGATGGCGGAGAGGGAGAACTTCCAACTGCAGTTCTCTATTGTTCTCTATAACAAAGTTATATGTAAGTTTTTCAGTTTGTTAGCCAAAACAGGCTCTTGCATTCTAGCCTATTGTTCATCACCATTAACGAGCAAAGGTGCAGGAAAGGGTGCAGGAAATGGCCGCAATACACAAGCTTTCTGATCTCAAAGTTAAAGGCAAGCTGGAACCGGGGCGATATGGGGACGGGGGCGGGTTATACCTAGAAGTGTCGGCATCCCGGACAAAAGCTTGGCTCTATATGTGGAAGACTGCAGGTCGGCGCCGAGCTATGGGGCTCGGTGGCTACCCTGCAGTGTCTCTCGCTAAAGCTCGCCTCGTGGCGGCAGAGGCGAAAGCGAGTGTGGTTAACGGAATTGACCCATTCTCACTACGTCAAAAGGAAACGGTGCCATGTTTCTCTGAATGTGTTGACCTGTTCCTAAAAGTTAACAGACCGGCGTGGCGAAATGAAAAACACTCTGCTCAATGGGAAATGACCCTCGGGGAGGCGTACTGTCGTTCCATAACAAAGAAGGCCGTCGATAAGATCACGACGGACGACATCCTCAGAATTCTCTTGCCAATTTGGCAAAACAAGTCGGAAACCGCATCGCGAATACGTGGAAGGATTGAGCGCGTTCTGGATTTTGCCAAGGCCAAAGGATGGCGGGACGGTATGAACCCAGCACTATGGCAGGGCCATTTAAAGTTAATTTTGCCAACTCGGGTCAGGTTGCAGCGCGGTCACCACGCAGCACTCCCCTATAAGATTTTGCCAGCTTTCATGAAAAACTTACGTGAACGTGAAGCCGTAGCTGCTCTGGCATTGGAGTTCCTCATTTTGTCAGCAGCACGTTCCGGTGAGGTTTTAAACGCCACGTGGCACGAAATCGATTTTGACGAAAGACTTTGGAACATACCGGGCAATCGAATGAAGGCAGGCAAGAACCATAGTGTGCCACTGACACCAGCAGCCCTCATGATCCTGAACAGGCTCAAGACCGTTCGCACATCTGACTACATATTTCCGGGGCAGCGGCCCAATCGTCCATTGTCTGCAACTTCCATCGAGATGCTTCTGAGGCGCATGAAGCAAGATGAAATCACGCCGCATGGGTTTCGCAGCACTTTCCGCGATTGGGCGGGCGATGAAACCCACTTCCCGCGAGATTTGATTGAAACTGCATTGGCACACCGTGTGGGGGACGCAACGGAAAGAGCTTACCGGCGGTCGTCGGCCATCGAAAAACGAAGGGCTTTATTAGAATGCTGGTCAGCATACTGCTCTGGTCAGGATGTTCCGAAAAACGTTGTCGCGTTGAGGGCGAAGGCATGACGAAGCGCCTTGAGGAAGACGCTGAAGCGTTAGAAATCGCTTCCAGCATTGTTGCCATGGCGAAAGACACTTCTGTTGCGAAGGACTACGTGGACGTTTTTTTTATTCTGGACGTAATGCTGTCGGGCAACAAAGATGCGGCTCGTGACGCAATTGTATCATACCTTCGGACTGGAAAAGCGCCCGCTCTGGTCCAACGTTTGGCAGCTGACTTCCTCGACCCCGTCCAACATCAGCACGGGCGGGGACGGCCAGTCCATTACCGACCATCGCGTTGGTGGGAGATCGGCATCGCCTGCAATGAGTTGAGAGAGATGAAGCCGCCCGCAAAGAATGTAGTTGTCACGGTTGCACAGCGGCTAAATGTCAGTGAAAGCGAAGCAAAAAGAGCCGACACCTTCTATCGAAAGGTCTACCGCAATATTGATCGATTAACCGGATGATCCGGGTCATTTAATATGGAATTGTTGGTGCTGAAATGCCGAGCGCCATGTGAATAATGGGTAACCGTCTTCAACAATAGGCGGTTATTATGGATCCATCGAACAACGGAAAATCTCTCGTCAAGCTTGCGTACAGCATCTCGGAAGCCTGCCAAGTCAGCGGACTTTCGCCGGGCTCACTGCACAAACTTTTCAATGAAGGTCATCTCACCCGTCGTAAGATTGGCAAGCGCACATTTGTAATGGGCGAAGAACTTATTGAGTTTCTCCGCACTCGCCCTCAGACAAAATGGAATACGGGGAGCGACGAGCAATGAGCGCCCCTTCATTGTCACCTGAGGAGCGTAACACAGCTCTTACCGCTGAAATGATTTCGGCTGCGAAACAATATGCTGCAGCGGGAATTCCTGTTTTTCCTGTGGGCGGCAACAAGGTCCCGCTTGTCTCTTGGTCGACTGAGGCAACAAAAGATCCCGATCAGATCGAGAAATGGTGGCGACGATGGCCAACGGCGATGATTGGTGCTCCAACAGGCCCACGAAGCGGCTTTGTAGTGCTGGATGTTGACCAGAAGAATGGGATAGACGGTCATAGTACGTTGCATACTTTGGGATTTTCCATCCCGAAAGATGCTGTAGAAGTTAAAACACCTTCTGGGGGATCCCACTACTATTTTGGTTTCTGGGAGAGTGGGCTCAAAAACAGCGCAGGAAAGATTGGCTCCGGCATCGATCTTCGGGCCGAAGGCGGTATGATCATCTTGCCACCTTCGAGGCCGACGATCAGCGGATCAGACTATCACTTTGCCCATGCCCAAAATTTTGGCGCTCTTTCCCAGATCGCAACACCCCTTCCCCATTGGGCATATTCGACAAAAGCGACTGGTACGAGCTATCGACCTGCTCTACCAATAAATACTTTCGGCACAGGTGCCACGACGGCATACGGTCAAGCGGCTTTAGACAGAGAATTTGAACGAGTGTCCACGGCACCGGCCGGGACTGCGAATAACAGCCTCAATGTCGCTGCGCACGCTATTGGTCAACTTGTTGCTGGTGGAGAAATATCTCGAACAGACGCAAATTGCTTACTTGAGGCAGCATCTCAGCGAAAAATGGACGATGTTGAAGCCGCTGCCACTTTTGAGAGCGGATTTCGTGCTGGTTGTAATGAACCCCGGTCGGCACCAACGTCGGTCACCAACGGCACCGCGCCGATAGGTGGCAAAATGCCGAGGACAGGAGTTGCCCGGGCGCTGGCGGATGAGGCTAGGAAAACCTCTCCAGTAATCGTTCCGCTACCGTTTTCATGGATCGAGGAAAAACACGTAACGAAACGTGATTGGCTCTACGGTAAACATTTGATCCGAAAGTTTGTGTCGGCAACTGTTTCAGCGGGCGGTATCGGGAAGAGCATCCTTGTTCAAACCGAGGCGCTAGCCATGGTTAGCGCCAAGAAAATTCTTGACGTATCCGTGGCGCAGCCACCGCTGCGGGTTTGGTATATCAATCTGGAAGATCCTATTGACGAGCTTAATCGTCGATTTGTGGCTATACGCAAATATTTCAAACTGAACGACGCTGACGTTGCTGGCAGACTTTTTGTCAATTCGGGGCGCGATACGCCGATCACCATTGCTGAAAAAGCAGGTGACAAAATTATTGTGTCGCCGCATGTGGTGAGGCAGCTAGTTGAAGGTATACAAAGAAATAAAATCGATGTCCTGATCATCGATCCTTTCGTCGCATCTCATCGCTTACCGGAAAACGATAACACAGCTATCGAAATTGCTATACGCACATGGTCAGATATAGCTGAACGGGGCAATTGCGCTATCGAGTTGGTTCATCACGCCCGGAAGCAAAACGGTGAAAATTTGACCGCCGAAAGTGCGCGGGGTGGTAGCGCCTTCGCTGCTTCGTGCCGCGAGGTACGCGTGCTCAATCGCATGACGGAAAATGATGCGGCTCGACTTGGCGCTGAAAATCATCGGTCTCATTTTTTGGCTTCTTCAGAGAAGCAAAACATGTCTGCTTCCTCTGACCAGCAAGATTGGTACGAGATGAAGACAGTGACATTGGAGAATTCGGATGACGTCGGAATTGTTACAAGATGGGTTCCACCCGATATGGCGATTTTCGCTAGCGATCAAGTATTGCGCAGCGTGCAAGAAAAGTTTGAGGCAAGTTCCTATCGCGCCAATCCGCAATCTCCGGATTGGGGGGGATATATCGTAGCCAATGAGCTTGGCATCGACGTCGGTCAAGGGATGACGCGGGTGAATAAAACGGGTCCTCAGAAAGCCGCGCTGCGACAAGTACAAGGCGTTTTGGGACACTGGCTCAAAACCGGCGCCATCACAGTTGTTGAACGTGCCAATCACAAACGTGAAATGAAAAAATGCTATGCCGTACCCAAAAAAAGCCAGAGTTGACCCATGTTCCACTGGCGAACTGACCAGTATGCTTGGTCCTCAACCTGCCCCACCACCACCCCATAGGGGTGTGGGGGGTGGGGGGTGACCAAAACGGTTTCGCGTAAACACGAAGATCTTTGGCAGGCTTCAGATATCTATCTATCCGTCCGGCTGGCGGACAAATTGACCACTGACAACCGCTTAGTTCGACGACATTCAAGGTCAGTCAAACATGCCGATTTGCTTTCCGATGGCAACCAATTCCCTGATGCGTTGAAAGGCTTCACGTTTCTCCCGCAGGGTTTGTTTAGTGTACTCGCCGGTCCGGTAATTGCCGTTCCTCTCTCCTGCTGGCGCACCACCCCGTCCGCCATGGATTTGACAGCGCGCATTATGTTTCAGTGCTGGCTTCTGACATGGTTTGCCGGAACGCGTCTTTGCACCACAACGCCGACCAGACCAGTCAGGGCCGAAAAGCCACGTTTTCTTACTTGGGGTGCAATTGTGATCGTCCAAGGGTTGATCCTTCGATGCCATTCTTCATCGTATTTTCCGACCCAGATTATATTGCAGGAGCTCCCGTCGTACCAATCGCATTTCCGTAAGAATTGAATAAAATACGGTATTGTGCGTTGAGAATTAAATCATTGTAATACATGAATTATTTGACGTTTGCCGCACATGAAAACTCTTATCAACCGATGTGTTATACGGCTCAGCGCTGAACGAAATGACGATTGGCATCGTCTATTCAGATTATTGATTGTTTTTCGCGCTCATGCGAACGTTCATTCTGGGGTCGTGGGGTAAGGAAATGCACATAAAAAGGTTGGCGCTCGCAGTTCTGTGCGCGTTATCGTGTTCCATCACGTGCGTGAATGCCGAAGAAAAGGCATCGAGTTCGGGGACAGGTTTCTTCGTGAACGCCGAAGGCTGGCTGGCAACGAATGCTCATGTCATAGAAGGTTGCGAGAGCATAACCGTGGGCACCTTCGGAAGCGTTCTGCAAAAGCAGGTAGATACGCAAAATGACCTTGCAATAGTTCGTGTGTCTACGCCAGCCTCGGGCATTAGCGGGATTGCGATCCGTCGCGCCTCCCCGCGACTTGGCGAAGATGTTGCGGCGCTGGGCTACCCTTTGTCGGGCCTCCTGTCAGATAGCGTGAAGATCACAACTGGCAACATCAATTCACTCGTCGGCATAGAAAACGACACACGATATCTGCAAATCTCCACGCCTATACAGCCGGGAAACTCGGGCGGTCCACTTCTAGACAAGGCAGGAAGTCTCCTCGGCATCAACACTGCCACGCTCGGCAGCAAATTCGCTGCAAATTCGGGTATTCTGCCGCAGAATGTGAACTTTGCCGTTCGCGCCAGTGTACTGGAATTGTTTCTTCAGGCTCGTGGCGTTAAATATCAGTCAGTGGATACCGCGGAGACGCCATTGGCCACCGCTGATCTCGCGGATAAGGTGTCACCAAGTGTTATTCAAATTCTCTGTTATGGTCAGAAAAACGAGGAAGCTCCTGTAGCTTCGGCACACACAAATCCTCCAAGCAGTTCGACCGTCGCGCCAATACCAGAGCCCTTTTTGCCGCATAGAAGCTTTATCGTTGTCGGCGGCCTTGATGTGATTGGGTTCGATTACGCGACACTGAAAAATGTAACGTTTGGGCAATGCAAATCGGCTTGCGCCGACGATCTTTCCTGTAAAGCAGTGACATACAACCGTGATGCCAATTACTGTTTTCTCAAGAATGATGCCGCACTGTTGATCCGCAACAAAGATGCTATCGCTAGCTATTCAACCGAGAAAGCTGGCGATGTCTTGAAAACATCCATCTCCATACATGCAAGTCGCGATAGTGCAGGCGGAGACTATCGGCGCTTGCAGGGCAGTACGTTCGTCGGTTGTTTTGTCGCATGCATTAGAGACGACGTATGCAGAGCGTTTTCGTATGTCCGGAAAAGCAATGACTGTTGGCTAAAAAGCCAGGTCGGCGTTGTGACGAAACGGGCTGGTGTCGAACTGGGTATAAAGTGAACGAGTTGCTTAGATATTGATCCTGACCTTGAGGTACGACCAGAGTTACGAGAGAAATCATGAGTATCGTCAAATATAAAGGACGTGAATTATCTCTTCATAAAGCCTCGATCAACCAAATTTTTGGCTCAAGGACGGTACTGACAAACAGCCCTTGGACATTCGTTGCACTTTGGCTTAAACGCAACAAATTGGATAAAGGGCTCTTTTATTGGGGTCAGGCTGAAGAGTTTTACAAGGCATCGATAGGACTGCCACTTCAATCATCCCCACTACTTCTATACTATAGTTATATGAATGCAGTGAAAGCTCTTCTTGCCTCCAAGAATATTAATTTTCACGAGCATCATGGTGTCGGCAGACACGCCATTCCCGGTGCGAGCACCCGCGTAAATATATCAAATACCGGTATTCGAATTGCAAATCGCGGTGTCCTGTTTTCCTTGGCGCAATATTATCACGAACCTGAAGAGAGTAGGACACATTCGCTCAAAGAGATTTTGTTCAATCTGCCGTTCATCCATCGCACTTATTGCCTGTCTCATCCGGGTCAAGCGCAGATGTTTATGCCGATAGTGGAGCCCGTATATGCCTTCGACCGCCTTACGCGAAGGGCATATCTGAGATTTAAGATGTCCAAGGACCATACTAGCCGCCAAGCAATTAAACGACTGGCTCCGAATTTTGTCCCAGATCCGGGAAGCGACAGTTTTTTGCGGTCATCCGCTGATGTGGCAGTCAGCAGCGCAAGCCGCCCTTCGGCTGTCGACTTAGAGAATTTGGCTTCCCTTCGCCGTCAACTTCAAGGTTACCTGAACTATATAAACGGTGCGCAAACACTGTGGTACATAAAAGTCAATACCGCTGGTCCCACTCGGATTGAACGTCAAGTTCCCACGCTGGTACTGGCGGGTATGCACCGCCTGAGTGAACTTTGTAGATATGCACCTTTGGAACTGTCGGCTCATCTTTCAGGAAAATATAACTGGTTGCTCAGCGAGTTTATCCAGATGTCGCCAAACCAATTTATCGACGAAATTGCATCCGAACTAACGGGCTATCAGTTCCAGTCGCCAAATGTCCGTGCGCCAACATGAGGTACAAATGAAGATATACGTCGCCTGCGGGCTCACGCACGTTCCACGAAATCATTTTACCGAATACACCCAATTCATTCACCTGATTGCACAAAATTTGAAGTCGTTGGATAGCGTGGACGACGTAAAATATGCGTTGGTCAATAGTGACCCCCAGCTTGCGGACAAACCGTTTTCGGAAAGGGCGCGCTATTGTTACCTGTGGGATCGGAGGATGGTCGAGGAGGCCGATCTTGTGATCGCAGAAGCGAGTTTTCCATCAACTGGGATGGGGATTGAACTCCAGCTTGCTGATACAGCAGGAATTCCCGTTATTCTGTGCTTCAGAGATTATGATGGAAATAAAATTGATGAAGTCCAATACGAAAATCCGGACCATTCCCTACACTTATTACAGATTGGTGAAGGCTACATTTCACTCATGGCATTGGGAATGCCTAATGTTCGTTCGGTAATAAAATATCAAGATGAACGAGATGGTGTGTCGCAAATTCTGCAAGCTGCAAAATTCTTATAATTACTATCCCGAAATTCGACAAACCAGACCCAAAGGGGCAAAGCTATGATCAACGAAAATTCCGACGGCTTCGAGGCTCTCAACGATCTATCGCAACGACAAACTTTCGGCGAATGGCTTCTCCTGGAAATGCAACGCAAGGGTCTGTCGATCAACGCCCTCGCCGAAAAGACAGGCATCACATACACCGGCGTATGGAATATCGTTAAGGGTAATACCGTTTCTCCGAGGGAAGAGACAAGGTTGAAACTTGCAGCTGCATTGCAGGAAAACGTCCCCCCGCAGATCGAGGAGGACGAGAGACAGGCGTCGCCGATTGCAGGTTACGAATGGGCTGATTTCACCCCTTCAGACTTGGAAACTGTACCTGAAAAAGCGGGAATATATGTATTCTATGACATAACAGATCGACCAGTGTACGTAGGTAAATCTGTAGCGAGTGTTCGAATGCGTGTTAAAGATCACCAAACCAGATTTTGGTTTAAACATCCGCTTGTGGTCCGTGGGGCATTTCTTGCTGTCGCTGACGCAGATTTATGTAACAAAATTGAAGTTGTGCTTATTAAATTCTTGGGAAAGCATGCACTGCTGAATGTTAAAGGTGCGGTTCGCGATCTTGAAGACTGATAACTGAACGGCTTTGTATTGACGTCGCCAATTTCCCATGGCTGTCGCCTGAGAAATCAGTATTAAAGAGATAGACAAATCGTCAACATTTCGTGCAACACTGCAGCCGGGGGTAGATATGGTTGCATCGCTGAACTTTGGATTTCTTCGGCAGCATGACAGTAGGTTGGAAGACTTGGGTGCTCTTGGGGAAAAGTATTTCCGCGACGACCCAGCGACTTCCATTTTCAAGCTGAGGCAATTCGCGGAACTCCTCGCCAAGCTAATTTCCGCGCATCACGCCGTATACGAAATCGAGAGCTTCGACGCCATACTTCGGCGCCTTTCCTATGAACGTATTTTGCCTAAAGAAGCTGCCGACCTGTTCCATGCCATTCGAAAGGTCGGCAATGTAGCAGCGCATGAAATCAAGGGCACACATTCCGACGCATTGACGGCCCTCAAGTTTGCCCGTTCTCTTGGTGTTTGGTTTCACCGTACGTATGCTCGACAGCCGAACTTCAATCCTGGCCCCTTCGTTCCGCCCCCAGAGCCTATCGATGCTGCCGCAACCTTGCGGCAGGAAATAGTGGCCCTGCGCCAACAAGTTGCTGCGAGTATGGACGCTACTGCACGTGTCGAAGTTGAGAAGATGGAACTCGCACGTGCCCACGAGACGTCAGAGCAACGCTTCATGCGTGAAGCGCAAGATCGAACGATGTGGGAGGAGCTTGCTCAAAGCATTGACGCAGAAAAGGCCGCAGTCGAGGCGAAACTTTTTGAGCTGCAGAACGCCGCCAACGCCGCGCCGAAGGTCGCCGCAGAGTTTGTTGAACTCGGTGAGGTGGCAGCGGCCAAGATCGACCTTGACGAAAGCGAAACTCGTGCGTTGATCGATCAGCAGCTTCGGGATCGCGACTGGGAAGCAGATACAAAGGAGCTACGGTTTGGCAAGGGTATCCGTCCGGCAAAGGGTCGCAACATGGCGATTGCCGAATGGCCTACGACTAGTGGACCGGCTGATTATGCTTTATTCGTCGGCACAATGCTCGTTGGCGTCGTAGAGGCGAAGCGGCGGCGGAAGAATGTCTCGGCGGCTATTGATCAAGCCGAACGTTATTCATTCGGCATCAAGGACAGCGCCGACTTCGACGCGGCAGGCGGGCCGTGGGACGAGCATCGTGTTCCGTTTGTCTTCGCCGCCAACGGTCGATCCTACCTAAAGCAGATCAAGACCGAAAGCGGCATCTGGTTCCGCGATACTCGCCGCAGCGCCAATCATCGCCGCGTACTTGGAGACTGGCCGACGCCGGACGGGCTGGCTGGCCAACTTGAGGTTGATCAGGACGCGGCCACCGCTGCGTTGAAAGATAAGCCTTTCGATTTCGACTTTCCGCTGAGGCCTTATCAGGAGGGAGCTATCCGTGCCGTCGAGAATGCGCTGTCTGCAGAGCAAAGGTCGATGCTGGTAGCGATGGCCACTGGCACCGGCAAAACCAAGCTGGCAATTGCGCTGCTTTACCGTCTCCTTTCCGCGAAGCGGTTCCGCCGCATCTGTTTTGTCGTAGACCGCAGCGCCCTCGGGTATCAGACGGAAGGTGAGTTCTCAACTACCAAGGTCGTGTCAGGTAAGACATTCGCGGAGATTTTTGGGCTGAAGGGGCTGCAAGACGTAGCTCCCGACCTTGAAACCAAGGTGCATATCTGCACCATACAAGGGTTGGTTAAGCGTGTGCTCTACGCAACCGATACATCCGAAACCCCACCCATCGATCAGTATGACCTCATGGTCATCGACGAATGCCATCGCGGTTATCTCCTCGACCGGGAAATGTCCGATGCGGAGCTGAGCTTCCGGGGGCAGGAAGATTACATATCCAAATACCGGCGCGTTTTGGAATACTTCGACGCGGTGAAAATCGGACTTACGGCCACGCCCGCTCTGCACACGACCGACATTTTTGGCGAGCCGATCTTCAAATACTCCTATCGCGAGGCTGTGATCGACGGCTTCCTGATCGATCATGAGCCACCGATCCGCATCGAGACAGCCTTGGCGAGAGCGGGCATAAAGTTCGAGAAAAACGAGCAACTTGATCTGTTAAACACCCAGACAGGGGAGGTTGACCTTGCTCATGCGCCCGACGAAATTCGATTTGAAGTCGATCAGTTCAACAAGCAAGTTATTACACCGGAGTTCAACCGGGTTGTCGCCGAGGTACTGGCCAAGCACATTGATCCAGCGCTTCCCGGCAAGACCCTGATCTTCGCTGCGACCGACGCCCACGCCGACATAGTGGTCGATGCCATCAAGACGGCATTTGCCGACGCGTATGGCGAGATTGACGACACTGCCGTAAAAAAAATTACGGGTAGTGTGGACAAAGTGCAGAACCTCATCCGGTCGTATCGCAATGACGCCACCCCGAAGATCGTAGTGACAGTTGATTTGCTCACCACTGGCATTGACGTGCCGAAGATTGCTAACCTGGTTTTCCTGCGCCGGGTGAATAGTCGTATCCTCTACGAGCAGATGATCGGGAGAGCGACACGGAAGTGCGATGAGATTGGTAAAGAAGTTTTCCACATCTTCGACGCGGTGGACCTTTATCCGCACCTTCAAAACCTGACTGATATGAAGCCAGTGGTCGTCAATCCGTCGATTAGCTTTGAGCAGCTTGTGCGCGAGCTGATCAAGGCGACCAATGATGTCCAACGAGATGTGATCCGTGAACAGCTTGCAGTTAAGCTGCGGCGCCGTCTGAAGAAGCTGCCAGACGAAGCCCGAGAGCGGTTTGAGGCCGTCGCGGGTGAGACACCGGATGCTATGCTGAAACGTATACTCGACGGACCCGGCGCCGATGTTGCCGCATGGCTCTCCGCACGGTCAGCCGTCGCGCCGATCCTTGACTGGCAGTCGGACGGCGACAACCCGCGTTATGTGCCGATCTCGCATCACGCCGATGAGGTAGTGGCAGTGACACGTGGCTATGGCGATGCTGTTAAACCTGAAGATTTTCTCGAAGGCTTCTCTGTCTTCGTGCGCGATAACGTGAATACCATTGCCGCTTTGAAGCTTGTCGTACAGCGTCCTCGCGATTTGACCCGCGCTGATCTGAAAGAGCTTCGCCTTGCACTTGACCGCAAAGGCTATTCGGAAGCCAATCTACGCAGGGCATGGGCTGATGCCAAGAATGAGGAAATTGCAGCATCCATTATAGGATTTGTTCGTCAGGCCGCAATCGGCGACCCCCTGATTTCCTATGAAGATCGCGTGCGATCTGCAATGCGAACGATCATGGCTAGTCGTAAATGGACTGAACCACAAAAGCGTTGGCTTAAGCGTATTGGCGAACAGATCGAAAAAGAAGTCATTGTGGATCGCGAGGCCATAGACAAAGAACCCTTTATCACTGATGGAGGGTTCAACCGGCTTAACAAGGTCTTCGATGGAGAGCTTGAAAACATTCTTGGTGGGATAAATGAGGAAATGTGGCGTGCGGCATGAAAAATAGACCCAAACACAGCGGCATCGCTATATTAGAAACTCGTTGGTATAATTACATGAACGTGTCAATCGCACCTCTCTACACGATGGCCTGCGAAATGTTTCACGAAAACCATCCGCACACATATCATTATGAAACAGTAGGATCTCCCGAAGCATTCGGCGAGTGTCTTGAACGCGTGTCTGCCGATGAAAGAATTGATTATATTTATGTGGCCTCACACGGCGATAGAAAGCCGTATCGAATAGAGTTTCACAATGGAAAATCTATAACGCAAAAGCTCTTGCCCAGCTTTATGGCTAAATATCTAAAGCCCAATAAAATAAGAGGAATACATTTTGGCGTCTGTCATATCGGAACAGAAAAATTCTTAACTGATACTTTGGAGATATGCGAAGGGTTGACTTGGGTGTCTGGTTACTCAACCGAAGTCGACTGGATATATTCGGCAGCCTTGGACCAGCAATTTTTTTACACTCTGCTAAACAATAAGTTGGCAAATCCGCCGAACCAGATCGAAAAAGCGACCAAGAAAATCATGCAACTTATGAGCGGTGCATGCGAAGAACTGGGACTTAGCGTTTGTAAACGTGACGCCGATGGAAGCGTGAGAAATCTTGTGGAGAATGCAAAGTGACGACCACCAATGATATCGTAGCCAAGCTCTGGGGCCTTTGCAACGTTCTGCGCGATGACGGCGTCACCTACAACGAGTACGTCACGGAACTAACCTATCTTCTCTTCCTGAAAATGCTGGAGGAGACCGGGCGCGAGAACCGCTTGCCGGACAACTATCGCTGGGGGACGCTTGCCAAACGCGAAGGTCTTGAACAACTCGAATATTACAAGCGCATGCTGCTTGATCTTGGCAAGCCTGAAGTCAAGGATGTTCTTGTCCGGGCCATCTTTACCGATGCACAGACCCGGCTACGCAAGCCAACGAATTTGAAGGCATTGACTTCGAATATTGACCAGCTTGATTGGTTTTCGGCCCGCGAGGAAGGCCTCGGCAATCTCTATGAGGGCCTGTTGGAAAAGAACGCTTCTGATAAGAAATCCGGTGCGGGGCAGTACTTCACTCCACGTCCGCTGATCGACAGCATCGTGCGGCTAATGCAGCCGCAGCCGGGGGAGGTTGTGCAAGACCCCGCTGCGGGAACCGCGGGTTTTCTCGTAGCTGCTGACCGATACATCAAGGATCATTCAGACGACCTGTACAAACTGCCGGAAGCGCAGGCATTCTTTCAACGACACAATGCATTTGTAGGAGCGGAGCTTGTCCCAGATACCCATCGGCTCTGTATGATGAACCTTTTGCTCCACGGCATTGAAGGGGGGGTGGATAATATCGACACGTTGTCTCCTGACGGCGAGACACTGACAAAAGCCGACCTTATTCTCACCAATCCCCCGTTCGGCACCAAGAAGGGCGGTGGTCGTCCGACCCGCTCCGACTTCTCGGTGACGGCGGACACATCGAACAAGCAGCTAGCTTTCGTCGAGCACATCGTCCGCGCCTTGAAGCCCGGTGGGCGTGCTGCCGTTGTTGTCCCCGACAATGTGCTGTTCGAAGACAATACCGGCCGAAGGCTCCGCACATGGTTGATGGACCTCTGCAACCTGCACACTATCCTCCGATTGCCGACCGGCATCTTCTACGCGCAGGGTGTTAAAACCAATGTCCTGTTTTTCCGACGTGGCACCACAGACAAAGCGAACACCAGCGCTGTCTGGGTTTACGATATGCGAGCCAACATGCCCGCCTTTGGCAAAACCCGCCCTCTTACAGTCGCTGACTTCACCGAGTTCGAGGCCGCTTATGGCTCCGATCCGAACGGGGGTGCGGAAAGGAGTGAGTATAGCGAGGAAGGCCGGTGGCGACGGTTCAGTCGCGAAGTCATCACCGCTCGCAATGACAATCTCGACATCGCATGGCTGCGCGACACTGAGGCCGAGGCAGAGGAGGCGTTAACCGAGCCCGAAGACATTGCCGCCGCTATCATTGGCCACCTGAAAGCCGCGTTAGAGGAAATCGAGGCGCTTTCAGAAGAGCTGGAGCCGGATACTATAACAATCCCGGAAGCGGCAGAATGATGATAAAACCAAAGTCTTGGGAAGATACGATTTTCGGTGATGTAATTCTTACGATCCGTAACGGATACAACGTCACGCAGAACAAGGACGGGCTGGGCGTTCCGCTCACGCGTATCGAGACAATCGCTACGGGGCAGATTAATACAAGCAAAGTTGGTTATGGAGAGGGTGTGCCTCAAGAGTACAGACTTTGTGACGGAGACATACTCTTTAGCCACATAAACAGTGGTAAGCATATCGGTAAGACGGCCATATACAGGGATCGGCTAGGAGATTTGTATCATGGAATAAACCTTCTTAGGTTTACGCTTGCATCTGATGTAGACGTGGAATTTTTCGAGGCACAGTGCCGATATCTGCGTGCCGAAGAGGTGTTTTCTATGCGCGCTCAGCATGCTGTCAATCAAGCATCGTTGAACCAACAAGCAATTCGGTCCTTCCCATTTTCATTGCCGCCGCTACCCGAACAGCGACGTATTGTATCGAAGATAGATCGCCTTTCCTCGAAATCCAAACGTGCCCGCAATCACCTCGACCATATCCCTCGTTTGATCGAAAAGTACAAGCAGGCCGTTCTCGCTGCGGCCTACGAGGGACATTTTACTTCTGACAAAAGAAACGGCGGCGTTACGATCCGGATAGCCGAACTCGTCGTTAAACTTGATCAAGGATGGAGCCCCAAATGCGAGAGTGAACCGGCCAAATCAAACGAATGGGCTGTAATCAAGACTACAGCGATCCAACCGATCAACTTCGTTGCCAGTGCGAACAAAAAACTTCCCCCCCACCTCAATCCCCGCCCGGCAATCACCCTCAATGCTGGAGACGTACTGATAACGCGGGCCGGTCCGCGAAGCAGAGTGGCGGTTGCATGCATGGTGAACGAGGCTCATTCGCGATTAATGTTGTGCGATAAGGCGTATCGCCTTCGAGTTAACCCCAAAACTGCAGACCCAACGTTCATTACTTATATGTTGAACACCCCGCAATGTCTCGACGCCCTGGAGGAAATGAAGACAGGGATTAATGATAGCGGTCTCAATCTGACGCAGTCGAAGTTTCTCGATCTCCCAATTCCGAGCTTTTCAAAGGACGAACAGGCCGAAACCGTAAAATGTATCGAGAGAGCTTTTGCATGGATCGATCGATTTGCCTCTGAGACCACCGGTGCGCGTGGGCTGATTGACCATCTCGACCAAGCTGTACTAGCCAGTGCTTTCCGGGGGGAACTCGTGCCGCAAGACCCCGCGGATGAACCGGCAAACGCATTGCTGGAGCGTATAAAGTCCCAGCGCAACGCCAAACCGAAGTCGCGACGGCGCCAAGCGTCAGGAGGCGATTGTTGAAGGTCTACATAGCCAATTTTGGTCGCGAGAATTATGCTTGGCCCGATTGTTTAGCTCGGAATACCATCGCCACAATGAACGATATATCTGTGCAAGGCTTTTGGGAGGCCGGTGATCGCGAGAGCTACATTCAAAACAGGATGAAGCATGATAAGACAGCTGCTGGCATCACGCCAACACGTCCAGTCGCTTCGCGATGGTTCAACTTGATGACAACGATTGTCGAAAGCTCTGGAGACGTATGGATACACCGAGAAAAAAACCAACTGTGGTGGACGATTTCTCGCCAGGACGCGCCCTCGTTTGAACCGCTGAAGGAAACTTTTGGTGTCGGGCGAAACGTCATTATATGCCATAAACCCTGTGATCCTTGGGCACACGTAAACAGGGCTGGCAACAAGCTTGATTGGACGGGGCTCCACTCGCGTGCCAAAGAATTTATGTTCACGGAGGGTACGCTGCAGCAGCTCAGACCAGCTAATGCTGAATATGCGCTCGCTCTGATAAATGGCGATGATCTATCACCGTGGCATTCCCTTCAGGAGTGGAAAGCCAATGCTGAGCGAAAGAAGAAAAACCCTGCCATCACATTTAACGCTCGCCAAAATTCGATTGCTTACATGGCAATGATGGCCAAAGGCATTGTTGCCACATCGAATGGACAGGAAGTTCTGAAGACAGTGAAGAACAAAGAGCTCCGCATTCCTGACAGGGAGTTGGAGCCGTATTTGTCTGCACTCCTCGATGCACAAGAAGGACTTTGTGCCATAACAGGACTTCAGCTTCAACATCATGGATATGAGGACGACAAGGAGTTGCTGTGTTCACTCGACAGAATTGATAGCGATGGACACTATGAGTTCGACAACCTGCAAATCGTGTGTCGGTTCGTCAACCGTTGGAAAAGCAATGGTAAGGATACCGAATTCAGGAGGTTGGTCGCTTTATTGCGCGAATAGGATCGACGTCGGCTCTTAATTCTTGCGCCGTCGCGAATACATCATTTGGAGATTGTTAATGCCGGGAAAGTCAGAATTTTTTTGCAAAATTTTTTGCCGACGTCTGCGCTGATTAGTATGCTCGGTATGGGTTGTAGTGTCTGTATAGCGGGGGTGCCGGGTGGGTGGGGTTGGCCGAAGCTCACCCAATTGGAAGGGTATGTACTTGCTGTTAAACTAGTTTGATATCGTTCTCCCCAACTCGAGACGGCTCGACGGGATGCAGGAATGGATGCAGGATAAGCGCCACCCACGACAATTTCCTTAGGTAAATCAAATGTTTAAATATAATAGATGGCGGAGAGGGAGGGATTTGAACCCCCGATGGAGTTGCCCCCATGCCGCATTTCGAGTGCGGTGCTTTCAACCACTCAGCCACCTCTCCGCATAAGGGACTGTATCCCTGTCCATGAACCGAGATGAACCCGGCTGGTACCGCGATGCCCCAAGGGGCTCGGCTTGAGCGTGCGACCGGCTAGATAGCGGGCAAAGCTCGATCATACAAGAGCATTTTGCGTTAAATTTCTTGACTCAGCGGCAAACCTGATCCTATAAGCGCCCGACGACTGGCGTGGGGACTCTCCGCGCCGTTTGTTTTTGAAAATCGGGCGCCTGCTACGTGCGAGTATAAGTGCCTTTCGATCAATCTGTCACGACTGACAAAAAGACGGTTATTGCCGCAAAACGGCACTAAACCGAACCGAACTCCGAAAGGGAAAAAATGTTCGCAGTCATCAAGACCGGTGGTAAGCAGTATCGCGTTGCCGCCAATGACCTTCTGAAGGTCGAAAAAGTTGCCGGTAGCGCCGGCGACATCGTTGAATTTGCCGAGGTACTGATGGTCGGCGTCGGGGCCGAGGCGACGATAGGTTCTCCTGTCGTTGGCGGCGCGCTGGTAACAGCTGAAGTCGTCGAACAGGGACGCGCTCGCAAGGTTATCGCCTTCAAGAAGCGCCGCCGTCAGAATTCCAAGCGTACGCGCGGCCATCGTCAGGAATTGACGACGATCCGGATCTCGGAAATCCTAACGGATGGCGCGAAGCCTTCCAAGAAGGCCGCTGAGAAGCCGGCCAAGAAGGAAGCCGCTCCCAAGGCCGAAGCTGCGGCTACGGACGCAACCGACACGAAAGCCGCCCCAAAGGCCAAGGCTGCGCCGAATAAGGCTGCTGCCAAGGCTGAGAAGCCCGCATCGGGCGAATAAGAACAAGATTAGAGGAGCAATCCGATGGCACATAAAAAAGCTGGTGGTTCGTCACGCAACGGTCGTGACTCAGAATCGAAGCGCCTTGGCGTGAAGAAGTTTGGTGGCGAGCGCGTGCTTGCCGGCAACATCCTCGTTCGTCAACGCGGCACCAAGTGGCACCCCGGTGTCAACGTTGGCCTTGGCAAGGACCACACCCTGTTTGCACTTGAAGCAGGCACTGTTTCCTTCCGCACCAAAGCCAACGGCCGTAGCTACGTGTCGATCGTCAACCCGATCGCCGAAGCAGCAGAATAGCCGGTCCTGCTTGAAGCACCGGCGTCCCATCGGACCCGGTGTATGGCAACTGCCAAAAGATCAAAGGGGAGATGGGATAACCACCCATCTCCCCTTTCGTGTCTGGAGGATAGACAAATGGTTGCTGAAATACTGGAAGACGATGAGGAACGGCTGGATCTGATCGACTGTCCCGTTCTCGTTACGGAACGCCTCGTTCTGCGAGCGCCACGTAACGAGGATGTGGATGCAATTGCCCGTCTCGCCGATAATCTTCACGTGGCTGAAATGCTTTCCCGCATGCCGCACCCCTACACGAAGGAACATGCGGTAGATTTCGTACGCCGCGCAAATGCGGGCGAGATCGGCAAATGCGTCTATGCCATTACATTGGCGCAATCGGGAACGTTCATTGGTTGCTGCGGTATCAATTATCGTCGCAACAAGGATGAACATACGCCTTACCGCAAGGAGGAGCTGGAGATCGGCTACTGGCTGGGCGAATCCTATTGGGGCAAGGGTTATGCAACCGAAGCCGCGCATGCGCTCGTCGATCTGGTGTTCAGGGCGACACAGGTAGAAAAACTCTATGCTTCTTGCCGTGTATCCAACATCGCTTCACGGCGGGTCATCTATAAAAGCGGTTTTCAATATACCAACACTGGCATGATGGATTCGATCACCGCCGGAAATGTTCCGGTCGAGCGCTACATGCTTGACCGCAGGACGTGGATCGGACTGCGCAGCTGGACATCGTAAGTTTGACCGGTCGCCCAAGAATCGTGGCGACCGGTTTTCTTCTCCGGGATTTTCCTGTAATGCCTCGGACATCAAAAGGACTGAACTTTCATGAAATTTCTTGATCAGGCGAAAGTCTATATCCGTTCCGGCGACGGCGGTGCCGGTTCGGTATCATTTCGCCGGGAGAAATTCCTAGAGTTCGGCGGTCCGGATGGCGGCGATGGCGGCCGCGGGGGCGATGTCTGGGCGGAAGCGGTCGACGGTCTCAATACGCTTATCGACTATCGCTATCAGCAGCATTTCAAGGCCAAGACCGGCATGCACGGCATGGGCCGCAACATGACCGGCGGCAAGGGTGCCGATGTTGTTCTCAAGGTGCCGGTTGGCACGCAGATTTTCGAAGATGACAATGAGACGCTGATCTGTGATTTCACCGTCGTCGGGCAGCGCTACCGGCTTGCAAAAGGCGGCAATGGCGGGTTCGGAAACGTCCAATTCAAGACTTCGACCAATCAGGCGCCGCGCCGGGCAAACCCTGGCCTCGAAGGCGAGGAACGTAACCTTTGGCTCCGGTTGAAGCTGATCGCCGATGCTGGGCTTCTCGGCAAACCCAACGCAGGCAAATCGACGTTTCTTGCCAGTGTTACTGCCGCCAAGCCGAAAATCGCGGATTATCCGTTTACGACCTTGCACCCCAATCTGGGCGTGGCGCGCATCGATGCCCGGGAATTCGTTATCGCCGACATTCCGGGACTCATCGAGGGTGCACATGAGGGCGTAGGCATAGGGGACCGGTTCCTCGGCCACGTTGAGCGGACGCGTGTGCTTCTGCACCTCGTTTCGGCACAGGAAGAGAATGTCGGCGAAGCGTATAAAACCGTGCGCACGGAACTCGAGGCCTATGGTGCCGGACTTGCCGACAAGCTGGAGATCGTGGCGCTGAGCCAGATCGATACGCTGGACGCCGCGGCGCGCAAGAAAAAAGCCGCTGCTCTCAAGAAGGCGTCGGGGCGCGAGCCGATGCTGCTCTCGTCAGTCAGCCGTGAGGGCCTTGAGCAGGTCCTGCGCGCGCTATCGGCCATCATCCTGGAATCGCGCCAGTCGGAAACGCCCGTCGAGGTCGATAATCGCTTCAAATATTGAGTCGTGAAATGCCGGTGCAAACAAAACAACTACAGCAAAGCGACACGCCGGTAGATTCATTGCCGAAGCTTGCATCCTATCGCAGGATTGTAGTCAAGATCGGCTCGGCGCTGCTCGTGGACCGCGTCAGTGGCCTCAAGCGCGGATGGCTTGAAAGCCTTGGCGCCGATGTTGCCTCTCTAAGTGCATCGGGCGTGGAGATGATGATAGTCTCCTCCGGTGCGATCGCGCTTGGGCGGACTGTGCTGGGATTGCCAAAGGGGGCATTGCGGCTGGAAGAAAGCCAGGCTGCAGCGGCTGCCGGTCAGATCGAACTGGCCAAGGCCTACGCGGAAGTACTGAGCAATCACAAACTGCGCGCCGGGCAGATTCTGCTGACCCTCGCCGATACCGAGGAACGCCGCCGCTACCTCAATGCCAGGGCCACGGTAGGGACTCTATTGCGTTTGAAGGCCGTTCCCGTGATCAACGAGAACGACACGGTTGCGACTACTGAGATCCGCTATGGTGACAATGACAGGTTGGCGGCCCGGGTCGCGACGATGATGGGAGCGGATCTCCTGATCCTGCTTTCGGACATCGATGGGCTCTATGCCGCGCCACCGCACCAGAATCCGCATGCGGAATTTCTGCCCCTCGTCGACGCCATCACCCCTGACGTTGAAGCCATGGCCGGTGCTGCCGCATCGGAATATTCGCGCGGAGGCATGAAAACCAAACTCGATGCGGGCAAGATCGCCAATGCGGCGGGCACGGCGATGATCATCGCATCCGGAACTCGTCTCAATCCGCTTGCTGCCATCGACCGGGGCGAACGTTCGACGATGTTCAAGGCCAGCCAGACGCCGGTGAGCGCATGGAAGACCTGGATATCCGGTAATCTCGAGCCATCCGGACGGCTGGTCATCGATGAGGGCGCGCTTGTCGCCCTTAAATCCGGCAAATCATTGCTCGCCGCGGGTGTGCGCGAGGTTGCAGGCCAATTTACACGTGGCGATACAGTCGCGGTGTTCGGACCGGATGGTCGAGAGGCGGCGCGCGGGCTCGTTGCTTACGATGCGTCTGATGCCGTAAGGATTGCAGGACGCAAGACCAATGAGATCGCCGCGGTTTTGGGCTATGATGCCCGATCGGCCATGATCCACCGCGATGATCTGGTGGTGCGCGCAGTAAAACGCGTCGCAGGGACCAAGGAGTAAGAGATGTTGCGACGAGTGGATGCAGACCTGTCCGTTCCCGAGTTGATGGCTGAAATCGGTCGCCGGGCGCGTCTTGCCGCGCAATCTCTTTCCACCGCTTCGCCGGACCAGAAGACTGCAGCCCTCGTCGCCATGGCCGACGCTGTGGATCGCCGGACGGCGGCAATCCTCGACGCCAATAGCCGCGACATGGCAAACGGGCAGAAGGCAGGAATGTCCGCGGCTCTGCTGGATCGGCTCAAGTTGGATGAGAGCCGGGTCGCGGGCATATCCCAAAGCATTCGGGCCATAGCTGGTCTCAAAGATCCGGTCGGCGATGTGATCGCCGAATGGGACCGGCCCAACGGCTTGCACATAGAACGTGTCCGCACGCCGCTTGGTGTCGTTGGTGTGATCTACGAGAGCCGGCCAAACGTGACTGCGGACGCCGGTGCGCTATGCCTCAAATCCGGCAACGCCGTGATCCTGCGCGGTGGCTCGGACTCGGCCCATTCCTCATGCGCCATCCATGAAGCCTTGCTTGAAGGACTGTTAGCTGCGGGCCTGCCGGACGACGCGATCCAGCTCGTACCAACGACCGATCGCGCTGCCGTCGGTGAAATGCTGATGGGCCTTGCTGGAAGCCTCGACGTGATTATTCCGCGTGGCGGCAAAAGCCTTGTTGCCCGTGTGCAGGCTGAAGCACGCGTGCCGGTGTTTGCCCATCTCGAAGGCATTTGCCATCTTTACGTCGACGCGTCTGCGGATCTGGCAATGGCGCGCAGAATAGCTGTCAATGCAAAGATGCGCCGAACAGGCGTTTGCGGCTCGGCCGAGACACTTCTTGTCGATCGGATTGCGGCGCCAACGCATCTGGTGCCTCTGCTTCTAGATTTGAAATCGGCAGGATGTGAAATTCGCGGCGACAGCGCCGTGAAGGACTTGTTTGCCGATGTGGAGCTTGCGACCGAGGGTGACTGGTCGACGGAATATCTCGACGCGATCATTTCTGTGAAACTGGTTGATGGCGTCGATGGTGCGATCGAACATATCAACCACTATTCCTCGCATCACACGGAGGCCGTGATTGCGGAAGACCTTCGGGTGGTGGAGAGGTTTTTCAACGAGATCGACTCGGCCATTCTCCTGCACAATGCCTCGACGCAGTTTGCCGATGGCGGGGAATTTGGCATGGGAGCGGAAATAGGCATCGCGACGGGTAAAATGCATGCGCGTGGCCCGGTCGGTGTCGAGCAATTGACCTCGTTCAAATACCAGGTGCGCGGCAACGGCCAGATTCGTCCGTGAAACTGAAGCCAGAACCGCGGACAAGCTTCCCGGGTGTCAGCGAAACACACCTGCGTATGCCTTTTGTGGAAAAAGGTATGACAGTCGGACTGTTCGGGGGGTCGTTCAACCCGCCACATGCCGGTCATGCACTCGTATCCGAGATCGCGTTGCGGCGCCTGAAACTCGATCAGCTATGGTGGATCGTAACGCCCGGCAATCCGTTGAAGGATACGCGCCATCTGGCATCACTGGCTGATCGGATCGAGCGCTGCGAAGCACTGATCCACGACCCTCGGGTGAAGATCACGGCTTTTGAGGCTGCGCATCATATTCGCTACACCGCAGACGCTTTGGCGATGATCAAAGCTCGCAACCCAGGCGTACATTTCGTCTGGATCATGGGGGCGGATAATCTGGCGGATTTCCACCGATGGCAGCGGTGGCAGAAAATCGCATCGACGTTTCCAATAGCAGTGATCGACCGTCCGGGATCGACCTTGGCATTTCTTTCATCGCGGATGGCGAAGACTTTTGACTATGCGCGTATCGACGAAGATGACGCCGCATTGCTGGCCCGGTCGCTCGCACCGGCCTGGACCTTCATCCACGGGCCGAGGTCGCTCTTGTCATCGACCGCCATTCGCAATGGCGCGATGAAACCAAAGAGCTAGGTTCACGTTTTCCCTGCACGAGCCATGTTCGCGGCATGGCAGGTATTATCGGGTTAGTTCGTTATGACGTCTTGAAAGTGTCATACGACTCTGCCTATCTTAATAGCGTGCAGTATGAATATGAACTGCGTCGCGTTGTTCTTAAGGGAAAGGAAATACACTGAGAACAGCATTTCAGAAGAAGGATGCCTTGGCTCCTTCACCGGCAGAGATGAACGGTATTAATTCCGTATCTCTTGCCCTTCAATCAGTCCTTGCCAGTCTTGAAGACTCCAAGGCTGAAAACATCATCCCAATCGACCTTCGAGGCAAGTCCGTCATCGGTGATCACATGGTCATCGCGTCTGGCCGTTCGCATCGTCATGTTGCGGCTGTCGCGGACCAGCTCTTGCGCGCTCTGAAAGAGAGTGGCCAGGGCAACAATGCGAAGGTCGAAGGTCTTGCCGGCGGTGACTGGGTGTTGATCGACACGGGCGATATCATCATCCATATCTTCCGTCCCGAAGTTCGCGAGTTCTACAATCTCGAAAAGATGTGGCAAGCTCCCGAGCTCGACGGAGAGACCGTCCATTAGATTATGAACCGGGGTATCGGGTTATCCCCGATGCTCGACTGAATGACGGTTTTGCCGGTCGCAGACCGGGCGGACGTTTTCGCGACTTCACTGGTCCGATACCCGGAGTGCGCCATGCGTATCACTGTCTTTGCCGTGGGTCGGATGAAGTCGGGTCCCGAACGGGAGTTGGCGCATCGATATCTCGATCGCCTGAAAAAGACGGGCGCTCCTCTCGGTCTGGAATTCACATCCGTCATCGAGATAACCGAGAGCAGGGCGTCTCAGGCAGAACTGCGCAAGCAGGAAGAATCGGTGAAGGTCCTCGACGCGATGGAGCAGGGCGGCGTGCTTGTGCTCCTGGACGAGCGGGGGAAGACAATGCCATCCGAAGCGTTCGCGGCATCTATTGCCCGGTTCCGCGACGACGGCAAACGTCACCTTCTTCTTGCCATCGGCGGGCCCGACGGACATGACGCTTCATTGAGAGAACGCGCTGATCTCGTTCTCGCCCTTGGCGCGATGACGTGGCCGCACCAGATTGTGCGGATCCTTGTCGCCGAACAACTCTATCGGGCAACAACTATACTCGCGGGGCATCCTTACCACCGCGTCTGAGCTTCGTTCAGGTCTCATTCAGCCCAGTGCATCATAATGGGCCCTGCCGATCATTACGAAAATATGATGATCTCAACGATTTTCTGGCGAACCGCTCATCTCCATTTCTTGCTAGAATGGATGAGGCAGGGTGGTCCTTGGCCGGTGCAACTGTGGGCGGTGAGATGAGCAAAACAATCAAGCAAGGCAAGACCGCCTCCCCGGGGTCGAACGTGACATTCATGCCTGCTTCCGTTCCACCGGCGCGGAAGAAGACACGCTTACGCTTGTGGGTGTGGTTGCCGCTTGTCCTTGCCATTACAGCTGCAGGCTACTACGCCTGGAGGCAGTACAGCGTCTCCGCATCAGGTGCCGGGGTGATCACGCAGGTTGTCGCGCGCGGCAACGTGGAAAATGCGGTCACTGCAGTTGGTACACTCGATTCCATCAAATCCGTCGATGCAGGCGCGCAGGTCTCGGGTCAGTTGAAGGTGCTGCATGTCGAGATCGGCGACAAGGTCACGCAAAATCAGCTGATTGGCGAAATCGATCCTGCCACAATCCAGAACAGGATTGAAATTGATCAGGCGGAGCTTGCAAACCTGGAGGCACAGCTTGTTTCCAAGAAAGCGCAACTCGTGCTGAAGGAGGCCAATATTGACCGCCAGCGCAATCTGGTGGCGACGCGCAGCGTTTCACAATCCACGCTCGACCAAGCGATCGCAGATCTTGCTACAGCCGAAGCTGACGTGAGTGCTCTGGAAGCCCAGATACGCAAGCAGCAGGCGACGCTCGCAGGCGATCAGGTCGATCTCGGCTACACCAAAATCTATGCGCCCATGGCAGGCACGATTGCTGCCGTGCCAGTCAAGGAAGGCCAGACGCTAAATGCAAGCCAGACCGCGCCGACCATTGCAACGATCGCCGATCTGTCGACGATGACGGTCAAGGCGCAAGTGTCGGAGGCCGATGTGAGCAAGCTCAAAATAGGGATGGACGCTTACTTCACTCTCCTTGGGCAGCCGGGCAAGCAATATCGCGGAAAATTGCGCCAGATCCAGCCGACGCCGGATATCCAGAACAATGTCGTGCTCTACTACGCCCTGTTCGACGTCCCTAATCCCGATGGAGACCTGATGATATCCATGAGCGCCCAGGTCTTCTTCGTCCAGTCGATGGCGAACGATGTTCTTGTCGTGCCAAGTTCCGCTATTACGACTTCCGATGCGGCGCGCCGTCCGGAAAGCAGCGGCAACAACCAAAAGGCCGAGGTTATGGTCTTTACGCCTTCAGGTACGCAAGAAACACGCGAGGTGGAAGTCGGCGTTCGCAACCGGGTCAGTGCCGAAATCAAGAGTGGACTGAAGGAAGGCGAGCTTGTCGTCGTCGGGACGGGAGGCGATAACCCTACAACTACCCGCAATTCCGGCACTCGCTCTCAGCGCGGCATGCGCATGCCGCCGATGTTCTGACCATGAACGCACTGATTTCGCTTAGAGACATTAGCAAGACGTACCGCAATGGCGACCTCGCCGTTGAAGTCCTGCATGGGATATCACTTGATATCGAGCCGGGAGAATTCGTCGCAATCATCGGGCAATCCGGTTCCGGCAAATCGACTTTGATGAACATCCTTGGTTGTCTCGACCGGCCGACCGCAGGGGAATATCTGCTCGATGGCGAACATGTCTCCGGCTTCGATCCGGACGAACTCGCAGGACTGCGCAGGCGCACATTTGGGTTCGTCTTCCAGAGCTACAATCTGATCCCGACCGCAAGTGCACAAGAAAATGTCGAAGTTCCGGCAGTCTATGCGGGCGCGTCGGCGCGCGACAGGCATGACAGGGCGGAAGCGCTGCTCAGCTCGCTAAAGCTTGGTGATCGGCTCGACCACCGTCCCAACCAGCTTTCTGGCGGACAGCAGCAACGTGTGTCCATTGCGCGGGCGTTGATGAATGGCGGGCGGGTAATTCTGGCGGACGAGCCGACCGGAGCATTGGACAGCGAGAGTGGCGGCGAAGTCATGGCGCTTTTGCGCGGTATGAACGAGGGTGGCCATACGATCATCGTCATCACACATTCGCGCGAAGTAGCCGAGCAGGCTGATCGGTTGATCGAGCTGCATGACGGGCGCATCATTTCAGACAGAACCAAGAAGGGCCGCAGCAATCCTCACGCCGCCATGGGCCTGAAACAGAAGGCTTTTGAAGGCGTGGCGGCGATTGCCGACATATCCGAAGCAATCAAGATGGCCTTCCGCGCATTGCGGGCCAACCTGTTCCGCACGATTCTCACGTTGCTCGGCATCGTCATTGGCGTCGGGTCCGTCGTTGCTATGCTGGCAATCGGCACCGGCGCCCAAAATTCTGTGCTCGACCGGATTTCCTCCATGGGATCCGATCTTTTGGTGATCAGGCCGAACATGGCAAACTTTCGGGGTGGTACTGGCGGCAGCGTCGTGACCCTGATACCGGCCGATGCGGATGCTATCCGTGAACAGCCAAATGTCGCTTTCGCCGTGCCTGAAATGACGAGTACCGTTACCGTCCGCTATGGCAATGTGGACTATCAGACCACCGCAAATGGCACGGTTCCAGAATATACACAGGCGAAGTCATGGTCTGTAGGGAAGGGCGAGTTCATCAATCAGAGTGACATGATCAATTACGCTCCGGTTGCAGTTCTCGGTCAGACCGTTGTCAAAACGCTCTTCGCCGATGGGACCGACCCGATTGGCAAATATGTGTTCGTCAACAAAATACCGTTCCAAATCATTGGTGTAATGAGTGAAATGGGCGCGGGTATGGGAGGAAACGATCAGGACGATACGGTTTTGGTGCCCCTGACCACCGGAAGCATGCGGCTATTCGGTCAACGCAATGTTCGCTCGATCACTGTGCAGGTGAAGGATGGTACCGCGATAGACGTCACTCAGGAGACCATACAGGCTCTCCTCGACAGACGTCACAAGAAACAGGATACTCTCATCACCAACATGGCATCGATCCGCGAGGCGGTCACCGAAACATCGAACACGCTCAAGCTTTTTCTTGGGGCTGTCGCGGCGATCTCGCTCCTTGTCGGAGGCATCGGGGTGATGAACATCATGCTGGTGAGCGTTACCGAGCGGACGCGCGAGATCGGAGTGCGGATGGCTACCGGTGCACGGCAGCGGGATATTCTGCTACAGTTCATTATCGAAGCGCTTGTGGTCTCGGCTATAGGTGGTGCGATCGGCGTGGCAGCCGGTCTGGGAACGGGTATTCTCGCCAGGCTTCTCGGCGCCCCGATCAGTTTCACTATCGGACCCGTTGCGCTGGCCTTCGCCTGTTCATTCCTTACCGGTCTTGTCTTCGGCTACCTGCCGGCCCGTAACGCGTCGCGTCTTCAGCCGGCAGTTGCTCTTAGCTCGGAGTAGACGAGCTAGAAATCAAGTTCCAATTCGATGCCATTGTCCCGCCGGCGGCGAGGATATCGATCATCGTAACGGCCGTCTTCCCGATATCGGTCCCGGCCGCGTCTTCCATCGGTGAATACCGCGGCGCAGCCCTTATCGACCCAGATGGCACCTCGATTGTACCCCCAGCTGTCCCCGGCGATACAAGGGGTCTTTGATATTTGCCTCGCTATGCGAGGGCGGCGCATGTCCGCGTCACATTCCCTGTATCTGAACTTGCGCGATTCGCATCTGACCGTTTCCTGCGCTTGCGCCGGAACAGGGATGAACTGTGCGCCACCCAAGACTACGGCAAATGCCAATACATAACGGTACATTTTTCCCTCTCCGATAGATTCGACTCGCTTTTATGGTGCACTATTTTGAATTCCGGTTGGTCAGATTTGTTCCGTGCTGGTTAATTATCTTTCGTATTAGCCGAAGCGGGAGCCTTCGGAGCTCACGAGATCAGAAATAAAGGCTGAAACGGCAGTTATGCGGCGCAATGTACGTACCGACTCGTGATAGGCCAGCCAGTATGAACGCCGAATGGTACGCTCAGGCAAAACCGGCAGAAGATCGTCATGCTCACGCGCGATGAACATATGGAGAATGCCGATCCCTGCGCCGGCCCGAACCGCCTCGACCTGTCCAAGAGCACTGGATATCTCGAAAGCAGGCTTCCAGTCGCGAGTGATTTCGGGGGCGTAGTTCAGTGAGGGACTGATAACGAGGTCATCCACATAGCCGACAAGGCGATGCATGGAGAGTTCCTCGATGGTCTTCGGCGCTTCGCGTTCAGCCAGGTATGTGCGGCTGGCGTAAAGGCCGAGACTATAATCCACAAGCTTGCGGGCAACCAAACGACCTTGGTCCGGACGATCAACGGTGATTGCTATATCGGCTTCGCGGCGGGACAGCGAGAAAGAGCGGGGGACCGGAACGAGCTGAATCTTGAGATCAGGATAACGCGCCGTGAGAGAGGCAAGCCGCGGCGCCAGGAAGGTTACACCGAATCCATCCGGAGCGCCGATACGAACTGAGCCGGCAATAGCCACATCAGCATCGCCGAGCGATGAGCGGACCGACAGCATCTCCGCCTCCATGCGCTCCGAGGAAAGCAGGAATTCTTCGCCCGCCTGAGTGAGTTCACAACCGTTGGTGCGCCGGGTGAGTAGTTTTGTGTTGAGGTCGTTCTCGAGTGCCGTGATGCGTCTGGCGACCGTGGCATGATTAAGAGCAAGGCGTTTGGCCGCTCCGAGTATTTGCCCCGAACGAGCCACTGCCAGAAAAATGCGGACGTCATCCCAGTTCATAGAATGATGTTACTTCAATTATTGCACAACGGATACGCTTTTGCTCGGCTTGCAATAATATTTTTGAAGCGCGATAACATCAAGGAAATCCAGCTACTACAGGGAGGTTGCACGTTATGCGTGAAGTCGGACATTTTATCGGGGGCAAGCACGTGGCCGGAACGAGCGGTCGCACGACCGAAATCTTTCAGCCTATGGACGGGACAATCCAGGGTCGGGTCGCATTGGCAACCCCCGCGGAAGTGCGTGCTGCGGTTGAGAACGCCAAGGCGGCACAGCCAGGCTGGGCTGCAACGAATCCGCAGCGCAGGGTGCGCGTCATGCGTAAGTTCCTGGACCTGGTCGAAGCGGAGTATGACTCGCTTGCCGAGCTTCTTGCACGGGAGCACGGAAAAACAATCCCCGATGCCAAGGGAGATATTCAGCGTGGCCTCGAAGTCGTGGAGGTTTGCCTTGGTGCAGCCCATATGCTCAAGGGTGAATTCTCCGACAGTGCCGGCACAGGGATCGACGTCTACTCGATGCGGCAGCCACTCGGCGTCGTAGCGGGAATCACCCCTTTCAACTTCCCGGCGATGATTCCACTCTGGAAGGCCGGGCCGGCGATTGTCTCCGGCAATGCTTTCATCCTGAAGCCGTCGGAACGTGATCCCGGTGTGCCTATGCGCCTTGCCGAACTATTTATCGAAGCAGGACTTCCGGCGGGCATCTTCAATGTCGTCAACGGTGACAAGGAGGCCGTCGACACAATCCTGGACGATCCGGACATCAAAGCCGTAGGCTTCGTCGGATCGACACCCATCGCTCAGTATATCTATAGTCGCGCAACGGCGAACGGCAAGCGCGCGCAATGTTTCGGTGGCGCCAAGAATCACATGATCATCATGCCCGATGCGGATATGGATCAGACTGTCGATGCGCTTATTGGCGCAGGATATGGTTCGGCCGGTGAACGTTGCATGGCAATTTCCGTAGCCGTGCCAGTAGGCAAGGACACTGCCGACCGCCTCGTTGAGCGGCTTATCCCGCGTGTGGAGAGCCTGAAGGTTGGTCCGTCCACAGACATGTCCGCCGATTACGGGCCCGTCGTCACCAAACAGGCACTGGAGCGCATCCAGAATTATGTAAACCTCGGCGTGGAAGAGGGTGCCAAGCTTGTCGTCGATGGCCGTGGGTTCACGATGCAGGGCTATGAGAACGGCTACTATATGGGCGGCTGTCTATTCGATCATGTTACGCCGGACATGCGCATCTATAAGGAAGAGATTTTCGGTCCAGTCCTTGGCATCGTGCGCGCTGACACTTACGAGGACGCCATCCGTCTGCCGAACGAACATGAATATGGCAATGGCGTGGCAATCTTCACGCGCGACGGCGATGCTGCACGTGATTTCGCTTCTCGCGTCCAGGTCGGCATGGTTGGCATCAATGTGCCAATTCCAGTTCCGATCGCATACTACACTTTCGGCGGCTGGAAAGGGTCCGGTTTCGGCGATCTCAATCAGCACGGACCTGACGCTTTCCGCTTCTACACCAAGACCAAGACCGTTACGTCACGGTGGCCTTCAGGCGTCAAGGACGGCGCGGAATTCGTTATCCCGACGATGAAATAAGTAGAGGCCGCCGGAACTATCCGGCGGCTTTTTGCCTATGGCGCGAGCGTGCGAAGGTGGTCGACAAGTGTTGCGGCTTCGCTGGATGCGCGATCTGGATCGCGTGTGACTATGGCCTCGATCAGCGCCCGGTGCGCGCCTGCTGCCTGCTGGAGGCTGCCGGGTCTCTGCAAACGAAACCAGAAACGCCGGCTATGCGTTTGCAGCGGGGAAGCGACGCGGGCGGCGAACGGATTTTCAGCGGCCTGACCGAGCACCGTATCGAAGATCTTGTCGGCGACGAGAAAACTACTGACATCATCGGAAGCAAGCGCGAAACTCATCGCCTCCGAGGCCTCCTGCAATCGCTTGTGGTGCAATGCTGCACCGTAGCGCGCGGCATCGCGTGCAAGGACGCGCTCCACTCCCTCGCGCGCATCCAGAACCTTGGTAAAATCCTGAGGATTGAGTGCTGCAATGGCTATGCCAGAACGCGGCCTGATTTCCATCAGCCCCTCCCAAGCCAGCTTTTGAACTGCTTCCCTGACCGGTGTGCGACCCATCCCTGTGATATCAGTCAGGGCCCGCTCATTGACAATGGCGCCTGGCTCCAGCTTGAGCGTAACGATCATTTCTTCGATTTGGCGGTAAGCAAGTTCCGCCAGGCTCTCGCCGGACTGGGAAACCGAGTGGACGGCCGTTTGATACATGGGTCGTTCTTTCATTTTAAAGCGATTGACAGCAATAGGGTGTACAGATATATTTGTGATATATCAAGAAGGAGTGAGATTATGTGGGCAGGTGTGTTTCCGGCAGTTACCAGCAAATTCAATGAAGATGATAGTCTCGATCATCGGGAAATGGAACGCTGCTTCTCGCTGCTCATGGAAGCCGGATGCGATGGCTTGATCGTTGCGGGCTCGCTGGGCGAAGGGCCGATGCTTAGCCATGACGAGAAGATCGAAGTCCTGGCGACGGCCCAGAGGGTTGCCAAGGGCAAGCCCGTGCTGTTGACGATCAATGAGGCAGCCACACGCGATGGAGCCGCGCTTGCAAAGCGCGCGGCAAGGGCCGGCGCCAACGGTCTGATGCTTGTTCCAAGCCCGATTTACCACACCGATCCAGAAGAGACGGTGACGACGTTGAAGGCCGTTGCCGCAGCGGGGAATCTTCCCGTTATGATATACTCCAATCGGATCGCCTACCGCGTCGATGTCACAGGAGAGATCCTGGCCGAACTTGCCTCGGACGAGCATTTTGTTGCTATCAAGGAATCGTCCGACGATATCAGGCGGACCACGGATATCATCAATACTTTCGGCACCCGCTTCGATCTGTTTACCGGCGTCGACAATCTCGCATTCGAAGCGCTGACCGCCGGTGCAATCGGCTGGGTGGCCGGTCTCGTCACGGCGTTTCCGAAAGAGACCGTTGCGATCTATAAGCTCGTGACGGCAGAGCGTTATGCCGAGGCGCTGGAAATCTACCGCTGGTTCCGTCCACTGCTCGATCTCGATGTCTCGACCTATCTGGTCCAGAATATCAAACTCGCGGAGGTGCTTGAGATAGGCACCAATGATCGGGTTCGGTTACCGCGGCAGCCGTTGCGAGGCGATCGTCGCGCCACTGTTGAAAAGATCGTAAAGGATGCGATAGCTTCCCGCCCCAAATTGCCCTTCTAGCCAGCTCATGCGATCGATGGATCCGCAGTTGGACAAACAGGAAATCGTCATCGTGGGGGCTGGTATCATTGGTGTTGCCAGTGCCGCCTGTCTTTCCGACGCCGGCTACCAGGTTATTCTCATCGACCGGCAGGGCATCTGCGAGGGTACAAGCTCGGGCAATGCCGGGGCACTGGCTTTTTCCGATATTTTGCCAATGGCCTCCAAAGGCATTCTCGCCAAAGTCCCCCGTTGGCTCATGGACCCCTTAGGGCCCTTCACTATCCGTCCGTCGTACTTGCCGAGGCTTACCCCGTGGCTCTACCGGTTCTGGCGGGCCAGCCGCGCCGATAACCTTGAGCGGACCGTGCAGGCGCAAGGCGCGATGATGCGGCTTGCCGAGCTGGAAATGCTCGGGTTGATGCGGCGTGCCGGAATTCACCACATGCTTCGTGAGAACGGATCTCTCGAACTGTATGAGAGCGAAGAAGAGCTCAACGCAGCGCTGCCGGGTTGGCAGGCTCGGAAAAACGCCGGCATAGCCTTCGAACATTTGCGTGGCGATGACCTTGCTGCGAGCCAGCCCGGCCTCTCGCCGCGCTTCGTCGCAGGCACGTTCGTGCCGGGATGGAAGACAGTCAGTGACCCGCAACATGTCGGCAAAGCACTGTGGGACCATGCGGCAAGTCTTGGCGCACAATTCATGCGAGGTGAGGTCGCCTCGCTCAGCGCCGATCGAGCCTCTACACAAGTGGTCATGACGAACGGCACCAAACTCACATCTGCGAAAATCGTTGTCGCCGCGGGTGCATGGTCCCACCAGCTGGCTCACATGCTTGGCGACAGCATTCCGCTTGAAACAGAGCGAGGTTACAATACGACACTACCGGCGAGTGCATTCGACTTGAAACGCCAACTAATCTTCTCTGGTCACGGTTTTGTGGTCACACCGCTTGATACGGGCGTACGCATCGGTGGGGCAGTTGAACTTGGCGGACTCACGTTGGGACCGAATTACAAGCGGTCGGAAGCCATGCTTGCAAAAGCGAAGCTGTTCATGCCCGATCTTGAAACGTCAGGCGGCAGGCAGTGGATGGGTTATCGTCCTTCCTTGCCTGATTCGCTGCCGGTTATCGGCTATGCAAGGGCAAGTAAAAATGTACTCTATGCATTTGGCCACGGTCATCTCGGCTTGACGCAAGCAGCTGCGACGGGTCGTCTGATGACTGATCTCATCGAGGGCAAAGAGCCATCGATTCCGATCGATCCATTTAGCCCGCAACGCTTCTGAGGAGCATCATGTCGCGCCATACCTTCTTCTGTGTCGATGGTCATACTTGCGGCAATCCCGTGCGGCTTGTCGCAGGCGGCGGGCCCACCCTTCATGGCGCGACAATGATGGAGAAGCGCGCGCATTTCCTCGATGAATTCGATTGGATCCGCACGGGCCTGATGTTCGAGCCACGCGGTCACGACATGATGTCGGGTTCGATCCTTTACCCGCCAACCCGTGAAGATTGCGACGTGGCGGTACTGTTCATCGAGACGTCAGGCTGTCTTCCCATGTGTGGACATGGAACTATAGGTACCGTGACCATGGCGATAGAGCACGGCCTGATAACCCCGAGGACGCCGGGCGTGCTGAAGCTTGACACGCCGGCTGGTCTCGTCGTCGCCGAATACACGCAGGAGGGCCAGAACGTTACCAGCGTGCGGATTACCAATGTGCCGGCGTTTCTTTATGCAGAGCAGCTTGAAGTCGAGTGCCCGGATCTTGGTACTTTGTTGGTGGATGTGGCCTATGGCGGTAATTTTTATGCAATCGTCGATCGGCAGGAGAATTTCACCGACATAGCAGACTTCCGGGCGCTCGATCTTATCGGCTGGAGCCCTGTCATCCGGAAACGCCTCAATGAAAAATATTCATTTGAGCATCCCGAGAAACCGGACATCAATGTGCTTAGCCATATCTTGTGGACCGGGGCTCCAACGCGTGCCGATGCGCATGCTCGAAATGCAGTGTTCTACGGTGACAAGGCTATCGATCGTTCGCCATGCGGCACCGGTACATCGGCGCGAATGGCCCAACTAGCCGCTAAAGGGAAACTCAACCCGGGCGATGATTTTGTACATGAGTCGATCATCGGTTCGCTCTTTCACGGCAGGGTGGAAGAGACAGTAAGCCTCGCCGGCAGGCAGGCCATCATACCGTCCGTGGCCGGATGGGCATGCATGACTGGCTACAATACGATCTTTATCGACGACCGTGATCCATTTGCCCACGGCTTTGTGGTTAAATGATCGGTTCTGTGTCACTGAGACTCGAGCTTGATCTAGGTACTTCGTCTAATTTCTCGCACCTGATGCTTATTTCTATTGTGTCAGCCGCAAAGTTTGGTGAAAATGTCTATTGAAGATGTGTCAGCAAATAGAGCATCCTTGTGCGGGGCAAAAAAGCAGTTGCTTTCTAATACGCACACGCTAGGTGTAAGGATATTGGGGTAACGGGAACCGGATAAAAAAACCGGATAAAAAACTTCCCAATAAATGAGGGGTATCGTTGCGATGGAGTATTTCATCCAGCAATCGATCAATGGATTGACGCTTGGTTCAATCTATGGGCTGATCGCAATTGGTTATACGATGGTCTATGGGATCATCGGAATGATAAACTTCGCTCACGGCGATGTTTTCATGCTTGGCGCCTTCATGGCGATGATCGTCTTCCTTGCCTTGACGACTTTCATAGGAGGTGTGCCGGTTGTTCTGGCGCTTCTTCTGATGATGATCGTGGCCATGCTGCTGACTGGCTTGTGGAGTTGGACAATCGAACGATTGGCCTATCGGCCGTTGCGCGGATCCTTCCGTCTAGCGCCGCTGATAACGGCGATCGGCATGTCGATTGCCTTGTCGAATTTCGTGCAGGTCACGCAGGGACCGCGCAACAAGCCGATCCCGCCGCTCGTCAACGGAGGCATCGGCATCTACGGAACGAACGTAACCATCGCCTACAAACAGATGGTCATCATCATCGTGACGGCGATCCTGCTTGCAGCTTTCTGGTATCTCGTCAACAGGACCACGCTCGGAAGAGCGCAGCGATCATGTGAGCAGGACCGGAAGATGGCGGCTCTCCTTGGTATCGATGTGGACAAGACGATTTCGATGACCTTTGTCATGGGCGCTATGCTTGCCGCAGTCGCGGGCACGCTCTACCTCATGTTCTACGGCGTCATTTCCTTTACGGATGGATTTACCCCAGGGGTCAAGGCTTTCACGGCCGCGGTTCTCGGCGGCATCGGCTCCCTGCCCGGAGCAGTCGTGGGAGGTTTGTTGATTGGTCTGATAGAGGCGCTGTGGTCTGCGTATTTCTCGATTGATTACAAGGACGTCGCAGCATTTTCGATCCTGGCGATCGTTCTGATCTTCCTGCCTTCCGGCATTCTGGGTCGGCCCGAAGTCGAAAAGGTTTAAAGTATGGCCGATACTCAAAAAACAGGACGGGAGTCCGTCTTCGCGAAAGCAGTGAAGGAAGGACTTCTCGCTGCTGCACTCGCATTGGGTTTGTTCTCCCTGATCGTGGGTTTTCGGACCGACCAGAACATTCGTAACGAACTGGTGCTCAACCAGCGGTGGGGACTTCTGGCGATCTTCGTACTTGTGGCTGGAGTGGGCCGTTTCTTGCTCACGGCCTATATCACACCGTGGAACGTAGCGCGAAACAAGAACAAACGGGCGGCAGTCGAGCGGGAACAATCGACCTTCCGGAAAAGCTTTCCGAAGATCGGTCTGGGACTGCTCCTCACCTATCCGTTCCTCGTGATTCTCATTCTTACCGCGTATAATGGTTCAATTATGGGAGGCCTTCAGGGCTCGCTCAAATATGTCGATAATTTCGGCATCCAGATATTGATCTATGTCATGCTGGCCTGGGGTTTGAACATTGTGGTTGGCCTTGCCGGTTTGCTCGACCTTGGCTACGTCGCCTTCTATGCCGTGGGCGCCTATTCCTATGCGTTGCTCTCGACGCATTTCGGTTTGTCGTTCTGGCTGTTGCTGCCAATGGCCGGTATCTTCGCAGCCCTCTGGGGCATCATGCTTGGCTTTCCGGTCCTGCGCCTGCGCGGTGATTATCTGGCGATCGTAACCCTAGCCTTCGGCGAGATAATCAGGCTCGTACTGATCAACTGGACCGTTGTCACCAAGGGTACATTCGGTATTTCCGGCATCGCGAAAGCGACGTTGTTTGGTATTCCTTTCACGCCGGGACCAACGGGATTTGCAGCACTCCTCGGCCTTCCAAATTCAGGCGTCTATTACAAGATATTTCTCTATTACCTCATTCTGTTCCTGGCACTCCTAACGGCCTGGGTGACCATACGGTTGCGCCGTATGCCGATCGGTCGCGCCTGGGAAGCCTTGCGCGAGGACGAGATCGCCTGCCGGTCGCTGGGCATCAACACGACGACCACCAAGCTTACGGCGTTTGCCACGGGTGCAATGTTCGGCGGCTTTGCCGGCTCGTTCTTCGCCGCTCGCCAGGGGTTCGTCAGCCCCGAATCGTTCGTGTTCCTCGAGTCGGCCATCATTCTTGCCATCGTGGTTCTCGGAGGCATGGGGTCGCTCGTCGGAATCGCAATCGCCGCTGCAGTCATGATTGGCGGCACGGAGCTGCTGCGGGAGCTGGAGTTCCTCAAGCGCATCTTCGGTAATGATTTCACTCCGGAGCTCTACCGCATGTTGCTGTTCGGCCTTGCGATGATCGTGGTCATGGTCTGGAAACCGCGTGGTTTTGTCGGAAATCGAGAACCCAGCGCCTTCCTGCACAAGCGCAAGATGGTGTCCAGCGAATTTACCAAAGAAGGCCATGGCTGATGGTTTCGGAAGTTCACAACAATCCCGCTGCAATCCTGCGTGTCGAGCGTCTCTCGATGAAGTTCGGCGGCCTCATCGCCATAAATGATCTGAACTTCGAGGCGAAGCGCGGAGCAATCACCGCGCTGATCGGCCCAAACGGCGCCGGGAAAACCACGGTGTTCAACTGTATCACCGGCTTCTACAAGCCGACCGAGGGCATGCTGACGATGACGCGCCAGAATGGTGAAGAGTATCTGCTCGAGCGAATGGCAGATTTCGTCATCACCAAGAAAGCCAAAGTTGCAAGGACGTTCCAGAACATTCGCCTGTTCTCGGGATTGACAGTTCTGGAAAACCTTCTGGTAGCCCAGCACAATCCGCTCATGCTGTCCTCGGGTTTCACCGTTCTCGGTCTTCTTGGTTTTCCAACATACAAAAAGGCCGCGGCGGATGCGATCGAGAAAGCGCGGTTCTGGCTTGAGAAAATAAATCTGGTGGATCGCGCCGACGATCCCGCGGGTGACCTGCCCTATGGCGCCCAGCGCCGCCTTGAAATCGCGCGGGCCATGTGTACGGACCCCGAACTTCTTTGCCTTGACGAACCGGCTGCCGGCCTAAACGCGCGAGAGTCCGCTGAACTGAACAAGCTTCTGCTCGATATCCGCGATGAGACCGGAACATCCATCTTGCTCATCGAACACGACATGTCAGTCGTCATGGAAATCTCCGATCACGTCGTTGTTCTCGAATACGGCACGAAGATCTCGGATGGAACGCCCGAATCAGTGAAGAACGATCCGAAAGTCATCGCCGCCTATCTCGGCGTAGAAGATGAGGAAGTTGTCGAGCTGATCGAACAGGCGGAAGCCGCGGGTGTCGATGATATTACTGCTGCGGTAGACCTGCTTTCAACAGAGGCGCTCCACGAGATCGAGGAGGCCCATCCGGAAATGGCGCCGACCGCGCTCATACCTGCGACGGGAACGCCCAAGGCAAAACGTGCGAGAACGGCAGTTGCAGGCGCGCCGGCCGCGAAGACCGCACCCGGTAAGTCCCGTGGCGCGCCTACACCTGCCAGGACCCCTGTCAAGCCAACCGGCGCAACAAAAGCGGGCGTCATATCCAACGCTCTTCCTGAGCCGCGGGGCGGCAAGGCAGACAAGCTGATCCTCATTCAGGGCATAGGACCGGTCAATGAGCGCAAGCTGAACGAGCATGGCATCTTCCATTTCGATCAGATAGCCGCCTGGAAAAAGGCAGATATCATCGCTGCAGAAATCTACCTTGATTTCGATGGGCGAATAGCGCGTGAAGACTGGATCGGGCAGGCCAAGAGACTGGCTAGGGAAGGCCGGACTCCTGCGCCAAGGAAGACCGGAGGGGCAAAATAATGTCGGAAAAGCAGGCCCTTCTCAGCGTCGAAAACGTGGAGACTTATTACGGCAATATTCGTGCCTTGAGCGGTGTCACGGTTCATGCGGATCCAGGTGAGATCGTCGCGCTGATCGGTGCCAATGGTGCCGGAAAATCGACTTTGATGATGACGATTTTCGGCATGCCTCGGGCCCGCACCGGACGTATCGTATTCGACGGCAAAGATATAACGCAGTTGCCCACGCACGAGATTGCACGGCTGCGAATTGCACAGTCGCCGGAAGGCCGCCGGATTTTTCCCCGCATGACAGTGCAGGAAAATCTTCAGATGGGTGCAAGTCTCGACAAGCTCGAATTCTTCGACGAGGATTCGCGTATGGTCTTTGACCTGTTTCCACGGCTGAAGGAGAGGATCAACCAGAGGGGTGGCACCCTTTCAGGCGGCGAGCAGCAGATGCTGGCAATCGGACGCGCCTTGATGGCGCGCCCGCGCCTGCTGCTGCTGGATGAACCTTCTTTGGGACTTGCGCCACTGATCATCAAGCACATTTTCGAGGCCATCAAGGAATTGAACAAGAACACGGGGCTGACTGTTTTTCTGGTCGAGCAAAACGCTTTTGGCGCGCTGAAGCTCGCTGATCGCGGCTATGTCATGGTCAATGGAATTGTGACGATGAGCGGGTCAAGCGCTGACCTTCTTGCAAATCCGGAGGTGCGCGCCGCCTATCTTGAGGGCGGTCGTCACTGACAAGAATGGACTTTCCACGGGACGTTCCAAGGGGAATACTGCCATGCAAGGCATTCTATACGAAGAACCTTCGATCTGGTTGTTCATACTCGTCACTTGCCTGATGGGAGGCTGGGCGGCGTGGATGGCGGGACGGGCATGCGCCAAGACGTGGCGACCGATTATTATTGTTGCATTTTATATGCTGTTGCTCGGGGTCGCCGTCCGCTTCATTCATTTCGCGCTTTTTGGCGGCACCATGCTGACGCTTCACTACTACATCGTCGACACGATCGTACTCACCGTCATCGGCATTCTTGGCTATCGCTACACCCGCACGAACCAGATGGTTCGCCAGTATCACTGGCTCTACGAAAAAACTTCTCCATTTGCCTGGAAGGAGAGAACGAGAGCTTAACCTATCTCGCTGGTGCGAAATGAATCAGCGTGACAACCGCCGGAAAATCGGCAAATGTAGTCTTCAAGCGATGAAAAAATTTATCGCGAGGGGTTTGGTAAGTACCTAAAAAAATGGGAGTTTTCAAATGAAGAAGTCACTGTTATCGGGCGTTGCGCTTGCTGCAATGCTCGTCTTGAGCGGCAATGCTTATGCCGATCTTCTGATTGGCGTTGGTGGCCCGTTGACCGGTCCAAATGCCGCTTTCGGCGCTCAGTTGCAGAAGGGCGCAGAAGCCGCGATCGCCGAGATCAACGCTGCCGGTGGCATCAATGGCGAGCAGGTCAAACTTTCGCTAGGCGATGACGTTTCCGATCCCAAGCAGGGCATTTCCGTAGCCAACAAGTTCGTCGCTGACGGCGTGAAGTTTGTTATCGGCCATTTCAATTCTGGCGTCTCGATCCCGGCATCGGAAGTATATGCTGAAAACGGTGTTCTCGAAATTACGCCAGCGGCGACAAATCCGGTTTTCACCGAACGTGGTCTTTGGAACACTTTCCGCACCTGCGGCCGCGATGACCAGCAGGGCATTGTAGCGGGCGGCTATATCGCCGAGAAGTTCAAAGACGGCAAAGTCGCAGTGGTGCATGACAAGACACCATATGGCCAGGGTCTCGCCGACGAAACCAAGAAGGAACTGAATGCCAAGGGCGTCAAGGAAGTTCTCTACGAAGGCGTGAATGTCGGCGATAAAGACTTTTCCGCTCTGATAGCCAAGGCGAAGGATGCAGGCGTAACTGTCCTTTACTGGGGTGGTCTGCATACGGAGGCTGGTCTGATCATGCGTCAGCTGGCTGATCAGGGCCTGAAAGTGCAGTTTATCTCCGGCGACGGTATCGTATCGAACGAACTCGCTTCGATCGCTGGGGACGCTGTTGCTGGAACATTGAACACGTTCGGCCCCGATCCGAGCAAGAACCCCGCCAATAAGGAACTAGTCGAGAAGTTCCGTGCGCAGGGCTTCGAGCCCGAGGCATATACGCTTTATTCCTATGCCGCAGCCCAGGTCATCGCTGATGCAGCAAAGGCCGCCGGGTCGAACGATCCTGAAGCCGTTGCGAAGACGATGAAGGAAAAAGGCCCGTTCAAGACTGTTCTTGGCGATATCGCCTTTGACGAAAAGGGCGACCCGAAGCTTCCCGGCTATGTCATGTACGAGTGGAAGAAGGGCGAAGACGGCAAGTACAGCTATTTCCAGCAGTAAGCTGCCCACCTGAAACAACACAAGAATGCCCGGCTTAGTGCCGGGCATTTTGCTATTGGACATTTAGACATCTTATGTTCAATATGCCTCGTTTGCACTGCAGCAATTCTCGGAATTGCCCAGCCAATCCATTTTAAAGAGCATTTCGCTGTCTGGAGTTTCTGCCTTGCCTATCAAGAAAATTCTCGTCGCCAACCGATCGGAAATTGCCATTCGCGTCTTCCGCGCCGCTAATGAGCTTGGCATGAAAACCGTCGCGATCTGGGCGGAAGAAGACAAGCTGGCATTGCACCGCTTCAAGGCAGACGAATCCTACCAGGTGGGGCGGGGTCCGCATCTCGCAAAAGACATGGGTCCGATCGAGAGCTATCTGTCGATCGAGGAAATCATCCGCGTTGCGAAACTCTCGGGTGCGGACGCTATTCATCCCGGCTACGGTCTTTTGTCGGAGAGCCCAGAATTCGCCGAAGCCTGCGGTGCGGCTGGTATCATTTTCATAGGGCCAAAGCCGGAGACCATGCGCCGCCTCGGCAACAAGGTCGCCGCGCGCAATCTGGCGATTGACATCGGTGTTCCGGTTGTTCCCGCCACGGAACCGCTGCCCGAAGACATGGAAGCTGTCAAGGCGATGGCCGAACAGATTGGTTATCCGGTCATGCTCAAGGCCTCATGGGGCGGCGGCGGCCGCGGCATGCGGGCGATCTTCTCTCCGGGCGACATTGCTCGCGAAGTCACCGAGGGCAAGCGTGAAGCCAGGGCCGCATTCGGAAAGGATGAAGTCTATCTCGAAAAGCTGGTGCAGCGTGCAAGGCATGTGGAGGTCCAGATTCTCGGCGATACACACGGCAATGCGGTGCACCTGTTCGAGCGTGACTGCTCCATCCAGCGTCGCAACCAGAAAGTCGTCGAGCGGGCTCCAGCGCCATACCTGAATGAAGCTCAACGCAAGGAGATTTCCGACTACGGTCTGAAGATCGCCAAGGAAACCAGCTATATCGGCGCGGGGACCATTGAGTTCCTGATGGACTCCGACACGAACGAGTTCTATTTCATCGAAGTCAATCCGCGCATCCAGGTCGAGCACACGGTCACCGAGGAAGTGACGGGCATCGACATTGTCAAGGCTCAGATCCGGATCCTCGAGGGAGCGGCGATCGGCACGCCGGAGTCGGGCGTGCCTGAGCAGAAAGACATCAAGCTGAATGGGCACGCGTTGCAGTGCCGTATCACCACGGAAGATCCCGAACAGAACTTCATTCCGGATTATGGCCGGATCACAGCCTATCGCGGCGCCACGGGCTTCGGCATCCGGCTCGATGGGGGAACAGCCTATTCCGGTGCGGTGATAACGCGCTTCTACGATCCGCTGCTGGAGAAGATTACGGCTTGGTCGCCAACAGCCGACGAGACGATCCACAGGATGCATCGCGCGCTGCGCGAGTTCCGTATCCGCGGCGTTGCGACCAACCTGACCTTTCTGGAAGCAATCATCACGCACCCGAAATTCGTTGACAATTCCTATACGACGAAGTTCATCGACACGACGCCGGAGCTCTTCGAGCAGGTCAAGCGGCAGGACCGTGCGACCAAGTTACTGACCTATCTCGCCGATGTAACGGTCAACGGGCATCCGGAAACCAAGGGTCGCGCAACCCCTCCGAAGGAAGCCGCACTTCCACGCGTTCCATTTATCGAAACCGCTATTCCAGATGGCACGAAGCAACTTCTCGACCAACTCGGGCCGAAGAAGTTTGCGGGGTGGATGCGAAACGAAAAACGCGTGCTATTCACCGACACAACCATGCGCGATGGACACCAATCGCTGCTCGCAACGCGTGTAAGGACCTACGACATTGCTCGTATTGCAGGTACCTACGCACGCGCCTTGCCGCAGCTGTTCTCGCTGGAGTGCTGGGGCGGCGCTACCTTTGACGTGGCGATGCGGTTTCTCACCGAAGATCCGTGGGAACGGCTTGCGGAAGTTCGGGAACGAGCACCGAATATCCTCCTGCAGATGCTCTTGCGCGGCGCAAACGGTGTTGGCTACAAGAGCTACCCTGACAATGTCGTCAAATATTTCGTGCAACAGGCAGCACGAAGCGGGGTGGATGTTTTCCGCGTGTTCGATAGTCTCAACTGGGTCGAGAACATGCGCGTTACGATGGATGCGGTCCTCGAGGAAGACAAGCTCTGCGAAGCTGCGATTTGTTACACAGGTGATATCCTTAACTCGGCTCGACCCAAGTATGATCTGAAGTACTATGTCGCCCTTGCACAACAGGTGGAAAAGGCCGGGGCGCACGTCATAGCCGTGAAGGATATGGCGGGTCTTTTGAAGCCGGGAGCTGCGAAGGTCCTCTTCAAGGCGCTGCGCGAGGCGACCGACTTGCCGTTGCATTTTCATACGCATGACACATCCGGCATTTCAGCGGCCACCGTGCTTGCTGCGGTCGATGCAGGCGTTGACGTGGTAGACGCTGCGATGGATGCTCTCTCCGGCAATACGTCACAACCGTGTCTCGGCTCGCTCGTTGAAGCCTTGAAGGGTACGGACCGGGATCCGGGTCTCGACCCCGAGTGGATCCGCCGCATCTCCTTCTATTGGGAAGCAGTGCGCACGCAATACGCGGCGTTCGAAAGCGATCTAAAGGGCCCTGCGTCGGAAGTATATCTGCATGAAATGCCTGGTGGTCAGTTTACCAACCTGAAGGAGCAAGCCCGTTCGCTTGGGCTCGAGACCCGTTGGCATGAAGTGGCGCAAACCTACGCCGACGTGAATCAGATGTTCGGAGATATCGTCAAGGTGACGCCGTCTTCCAAAGTCGTCGGCGACATGGCTCTAATGATGGTCAGTCAGGATCTTTCAGTTGCTGATGTTCAGAGTCCGGACAAGGATATTGCCTTTCCAGATTCAGTTGTGTCGATGATGCGGGGTGATCTCGGTCAGCCGCCGAAGGGTTGGCCCAAGGACATTCAGAAGAAGATCCTGAAGGGCGAAAAAGCGTTTACCGAACGTCCCGGCGCTCTCTTGAAGCCTGCCGACCTTGATGCCGAGCGCAAGGAAGTCGAGGCAAAGCTGGAGCGGAAGATCAGTGACCAGGAATTTGCTTCCTATCTCATGTATCCGAAGGTGTTTACGGATTTTGCGGTCACGCACAACACTTACGGGCCCACGAGCGTTCTGCCGACGCATGTCTATTTCTATGGACTGGCGCAGGAGGAAGAGGTTTTTCTCGACATCGAGCGGGGGAAGACCCTTGTTGTGCGCAACCAGGCTGTCGGCGAGGCGGACGAGAAGGGCATGTGCACGGTATTTTTCGAGATGAATGGTCAGCCTCGCCGTGTGAAAGTACCCGATCGCTCGCGTGCCGCCAGTGGTGCCGGCGTACGGCGCAAAGCGGAACTCGGGAACGACAAACATGTAGGCGCGCCAATGCCCGGGATTGTCTCGACGGTAGGTATCGCAGTCGGTCAGAAGGTCAATGCGGGGGACGTTCTGCTCTCTATCGAGGCCATGAAAATGGAAACGGCGCTACGGGCGGAGCGCGACGGGACGGTCAGCGAAGTGCTTGCTCGTGCAGGTGATCAGATCGATGCCAAGGATCTGTTGATCGTATATGAGTAAGCAGCAGCCGCATCTGGAACGATGTTGATGGAATATGCAGGCGGGCGAGGATGCTCGCCGCAGTAAGGATTGAACAAAAACTGTGAGTTGACATCGGGTTCAATCGATTTAAATGTGCGGTCACCTAGAACCAGATCCGGTGAATAATCCATGGATGCCTCAGTCTACCTCAAGCGTGCCGTTTACGGCCGGTGGGCAGTTGCCTGCGCGTTCTTCTTCAATGGCTTCCTTGTCGGGAGCTGGGCACCGCAAATTCCGGTTTTCATGGTCCGTCTTGGGATTAGCGAGTTCACACTCGGCTTGCTCATATTGGTTTTTGGTCTGGGCGCCCTCGCCGCCATGCCGTGGTGCGGTTATCTTATAGGCCGCTTCGGATCGCGAGCCGTGGTGCAAGGCTTCGCGATATTCTGTTCCTTTTCGTTGCTGCTTGTCGCGCTTGCGCCGAACGCGCTGATGGCCGCGCCGGCACTATTTCTCTTCGGTGCGGTGATCGGTGGCATGGATGTTGCCATGAACGCCAATGCAGTGGAGGTCGAGAAGAAGTTGTCTCGCGCCGTCATGTCGTCATCGCACGGCTTCTGGAGCCTCGGCGGTTTTGCGGGAGGCGCACTCGGCGGGCTCCTGATCGAGGCGCACGGTCATTTGACTCATGCTTTGATCGTATCCCTTATCGCCATTCTCCTTGGACTTGTCGCGTTCCGCTACATGATCACAGAAGATGAGCCGGCGGTGCAGGAGAAGCACAGGCTTGAATTTCCCACGAATCCGCTGGTCTATCTTCTCGGACTGATGGCGCTATTTTCGATGGTACCCGAAGGTTCGGTTCTCGACTGGGCTGCGCTATATCTTCAGCAGGAGCGGGGCGCGGACATTGCCACGGCTGGATTCGCCTTCGCCGCCTTCTCTGGCACGATGTCCATCATGCGGTTTCTCGGAGATGGTGTCCGCAATCGCTTCGGTGCGGTCAGGACCTTGCGCTACTCTGCGCTGATCGGTGCAGCGGGGATGGCGGTTGCCAGCCTTGCGCCAACTTCATGGATTGCAATCATCGCTTTTGCGTTCTCGGGCCTCGGTATCGCGAACATGGTACCGATCGCCTTCTCAGCAGCGGGAAACCAGGAGGGAACCTCCTCGGGCGTCGCACTCAGCATGGTCACCCTCATGGGTTATTCCGGCATATTGGTGGCACCGTCCGCGATAGGGTTCGTCGGCGGCAAAACCGGTTTCGGACCGATCTACATGGTGCTTGCAGGCTTGCTCGTGGTTGTTTTCTTGATGTCGAATCTGGCCACAAGTGCCGACAAGATGCGGTCCTAGGCTCGTCGTGCGGCGACCGGTTTTCTGCGCTGCATAAGGAAATCCGCGACGCGCTTGCCAGGCTTGTGGGACTTGATGCCCACATTCATTTCCGGTGCCAATTCCCCCGATAGGTCAAGAGTGGCGTGATCTCCGACAGAATCGAAATGTTCCTCCAGCCAATCCTCGGCGGCGGCACGACCAAGATCGCGCAGATACTCGAGAAATGCCCATTCCGCGTTGATCTTTGATGAGGCCGAGAGCCCGGCCAGTGCTTCGTCCGCATCGATGCGATGCATGCGGATGTTGCGATACTCGCCATGCTGAAGCCTGCCGGCATCGATCAACGAATTGACAAAAGCGATAGAGCGCAGCTCGCGCAAGAGCGCGGCGTTGAAGGTGATTTCGTCAATTCGATCGGTAATCTCACGTGCTGTCTTGGGAGTTCCACGCCGTTCTATCGGATTGATCTGGATCAGGAGGACGTCTTCGCTCTGGCTTGAATAAAAAAATGGATAGAGCGCCGGATTGCCGCCATAGCCGCCATCCCAATAGGGCTCTCCATCGATTTCTACCGCTTGAAAAATGTAAGGCAGGCAGGCGGAGGCCATAACGACATCGGCACTCAGTTCTGATTGGGAGAAGACACGCAGACGACCGGTTTCGACATTGGTTGCGGAAAGAAACAGCTTGAACTGCGAACAGGCTCTAACCCGTTCGAAATCGATTTCCTTTTCGACGACGTCCCGTAAGGGATTGAGATTGAACGGGTTGAACTCGTAGGGAGAAAACAACCGGGAAAAATGTTCGAAGAGATTGTACCCTAGACCATTTTCGACAGACCAGTTACCGAAGAACCGGTCCCATGGCGTGCGCTGAACCGGGCTGAATTGTCCGGTGCGCCCGACAGCACGCCAGAAATCATGCAGTTTTGCGCGAGCCCCTTCCGCGCCATTGTGTGACCAACCGTCGGCGAGCGCGACGGCGTTCATAGCTCCCGCGCTGGTGCCCGAAATGCCTTCGATCAAAAGCCTGCCATCTTCCAGGATGCGGTCTAACACGCCCCAGGTAAAAGCGCCGTGGGAACCGCCGCCCTGCAGTGCGATGTTGATCGCCTTTGGTTTGGCGCCCATTACTCTGCCGTCCAGCCGCCATCGACGGAGATGGACGTTCCTGTAATCTGAGCTGCAGCGTCGCTGGCAAGAAATACAACTGTTGCGCCAATCTGTTCGACTGTCGCAAATTCCTTGGTCGCCTGTTTGTCAAGCATGACTTCGCGGATGACAGTCTCACGATCCATATTGTGAGCCATCATCTGATCTGGTATCTGAGCTTCGACGAGGGGTGTCAGCACATAGCCGGGACAGATCGCATTGCAGGTAATATGGGCTTCGGCCAGTTCCAATGCCACAGTCTTCGTCAGGCCAAGGACACCGTGCTTGGCCGCAACGTAGGCGGATTTGAACGGCGAAGCTCTCAGGCCATGTGCCGAGGCGATGTTGACGATCCGGCCCCAGCCAGCGCTCTTCATGTGGGGAATGGCGGCGGCTGTCGTGTGAAAAGCCGACGTCAAATTGATGGCGATGATCGCATCCCATTTTTCGGATGGGAATTCCTCGACGGGGGCGACAAATTGAATGCCGGCATTGTTGACCAGCACATCCACGGATCCGAAATAGTCGACTGTCCTTTCGACCAAAGCCCGGCATTCAGCGCCACTCGACATATCTGCCTTGATGTAGGCGACACGGACACTATGCCTTTCGGAAATTACGCGGGCGAGGGCATGATCTTCCGGCCGGTCACTGAACGAGTTGATCACGACGTTGTAGCCAGCCGCTGCGAGGGCATGTGCGGCGCCAAGCCCGATGCCGGAGTTGGAGCCTGTAACGACTGCAGTTTTAGTGGTCATGACAATTTCCTTCGATTGATAACCGTGCACGCCATGGGCTTACGGAATATATTGCATTGCAGCAAAATTGCTAGGCTCCGAGCTCGATCACTTCGTCATGCAAGCTCTGCACTTGAAGAGTAGCATTGCCCTAGCTGACGCGGAGTTGACAAACGGCGATAGCTACGCCACCTGAACATGATATCCTGGAGCTTGACGATGTCGGAATATAATTCGCAACCCTTCGAACGCAGGCCCTCTGTTGGCGTCGATGTAGGCGGTATCTTGGTTGGCGGCGGCGCGCCGGTTGTCGTTCAGTCCATGACCAACACCGACACGGCGGACATAGACGGTACGGTGGCGCAAGTTGCCGCACTGTCTCGTGCGGGCTCGCAGCTCGTGCGAATAACAGTCGACCGGGACGAATCCGCAGCGGCTGTCCCGAAGATTCGCGACCGGCTCGACCGGCTTGGCCTTTCGGTGCCTTTGGTGGGGGATTTTCACTACATCGGCCACAAGCTCCTTGCTGATCATCCCGCCTGCGCAGAAGCCTTGGCCAAGTACCGTATCAATCCGGGCAATGTCGGTTTCAAGGACAAAAAGGATGCACAATTTGGCGCCATCATCGAAATGGCGATCCGCTATGACAAACCGGTGCGCATAGGGGTTAACTGGGGCTCGCTCGATCAGGAGCTATTGACCACGTTGATGGATCAAAATCATGCGGCAGGCTCACCACTTACGGCGGAGGCAGTCACGCGCGAGGCGATCGTTCAATCGGCACTCATTTCGTCGCAGCTTGCCGAAGAAATCGGCCTGCCGCGCTCAAAGATCATCTTGTCGGCGAAGGTGAGCCAGGTTCAGGATCTGATCGCTGTATACGCCGAACTTGCGCGGCGTTGCGACCATGCATTGCATCTGGGCCTGACTGAAGCCGGCATGGGCACCAAGGGAATTGTGGCTTCGTCGGCTGCGATGGGCATCCTGTTGCAACAGGGGATTGGCGACACGATCCGGATTTCGCTTACTCCCGAACCAGGGGGTGATCGTACACGCGAAGTTCAGGTCGCCCAGGAACTGCTGCAAACCATGGGCTTCCGTCAGTTCATCCCCATCGTCGCCGCATGTCCTGGCTGCGGGCGCACGACGTCCACGGTTTTTCAGGAACTGGCACAATCAATTCAAAGCGATATTCGCACAAACATGCCCCTGTGGCGCGAGAAGTATCCCGGCGTTGAAGCGCTGAACGTTGCGGTTATGGGGTGTATCGTGAATGGACCTGGCGAATCCAAAATGGCCGACATAGGCATTTCGCTGCCGGGTACGGGTGAGACACCATCGGCCCCTGTGTTCGTCGACGGCAAGAAGGTCGCTACGCTGCGCGGCGCCGGCATCGCGCAGGACTTCCAGAAAATGGTCGCAGAATACATCGAAAACCGCTTTGGACAGGGCGCAGGCGCACACGCGGCGGAATAATCGTTAGCTCTGTCTTTCGGCGATAAACCGCGCCGCGTCCTTGAGCAAGGCCGCGTCGCTGCCGAATGGCGCGAGCAGTTCCTCGGCTTGCCCTACCAAACCGGTCAACTGCTGCCTGGTCCATTCCACACCGTACAAGGATACGAGGGTGGCTTTGCCTGCCGCGGCGTCCTTGCCCGTTGCCTTACCCATTTCAGTCGCATTGGCGGTCACATCGAGAAGATCATCGGCAAGCTGATACGCAATTCCAATTGCCGAACCATATTCTGCCATTCGCTCCCGCTCGCCGGCAGTGGCATGACCGACAATAGCGCCTGCTTCGCAGGCAAAACGGATCAGAGCTCCTGTCTTCATTGCCTGCAGGCGGATAATGCCTTCTTCATCCGGATTGTCATTCTCCGCCTGAAGATCGAGCGCTTGACCTCCGGTCATACCGCCGAGACCTGCGGCACGTGCCAATGCTGAAATCAGGGCCACTTTTGCTTGCGCGTCGAGCTCTGTCTCTTCGCTCGCGATCAATTCGAAGGCATAGGTCAGCAAGCTATCTCCGGCCAGAATGGCTGCAGCCTCATCGAATTTGCGATGCACGGTCGGTTGACCCCGGCGAAGATCATCATCGTCCATGGCTGGCAAATCGTCATGAACGAGAGAATAGCTGTGAACGCATTCAAGCGCGGCAGCGACACGCAATGCTGCAAGGTTGTCCGCACCAAAGAGAGCTGCGCTTTCCATAACAAGCAGAGGACGCAAACGCTTGCCGCCGTTCAAAACGCCATGGCGTATGGCCGCCATCAGCCGCGGTGGACGGCTGATTTCGCCGTTTCGCGGCATATCCGATAGCAGATCTGCGAGCAATGCCTCGACCGACGCTGCCCTTTGCTGCAACGCTATCTGGAACATCGTGACCTTCTGGCTTGTCGTCATATCCAGCCAATTGCCGGTAAATGGTGACTTGGTCAATGGGCGTGGGGGTCGCCATCGCATTTTGCCGTGTACTTGTTGTACGGTTCAGAAAATCGCAGAAGAAAATTCCCTTCTGCGATTGTTTGCTTTATGTCCGACAGGAAATTCAAGCGGAAGGCATTTGTGGCAAGGGTTCTGGTCAGAAACAAGAGAGGCAGAGGTTTCCTCGTCGATCCCGGCCGTTCGCCCTTGGGCCGCGCCGTTCGCTACCTGATTTTGGCAGGTATCGTGTTGATTATGGTGCCCATCCTCCTTTTAACTCTTTATCGATTGCCGTTCGTCCATCCCGTCTCGACGTTGATGGTCAAAGATCTTGTTACCTTCTCAGGATATGATCGCCGGTGGGTGTCGCTCGATCAGATTTCGCCGACCCTCGTCAATTCCGTGATGATGTCGGAGGATGCAAGGTTTTGCTTCCATAACGGCGTTGATTGGGAAGCACTCAATTCCGTCGTGTCCGATACGATCGATGGAGAACAGACCCGGGGCGCGTCGACGATTCCCATGCAGACTGCCAAGAACCTCTTTTTGTGGACTAGCCGCTCGTTCATTCGCAAGGGGCTGGAAGTGCCGCTGGCAGTGCTGACAGATCTTATTTTGCCCAAGCGCCGATTGATGGAGGTCTATCTCAATATCGCCGAGTGGGGCCCGGGCATATACGGCATCGAGGCAGCGGCACAACACCATTTCAAGATAAGCGCTGCGAAGCTTCAGCCGCGTCAGGCTGCTTACCTTGCAGTGACATTGCCCAATCCCATCGTGCGCAACCCGGCCAAACCGGGAAGAGGCATGCAGACATTGGCCAGAGTCAATGAGCGGCGGGCCCGAGGTGCTGGTGCCTATGTCGGGTGTGTGAAATGACCCCGTCCGGGAGCAGAAGCCTTTCGTGACAAAAAAATGCGGTTCCGGCTGGTCAAAAGCCCTCAGGCCGTGTATAGCCCCACCGAACTTTCCGGAATTTTGTCCATTGCGACAGGCTCAATCGGGCCAGTGCCGGATTTTGACTGATTACTGGAGCTGGAACAATGGCTGTACCTAAACGAAAAACTTCTCCGTCGAAGCGCGGCATGCGCCGCTCCGCCGACGCGCTGAAGGCACCGACCTACGTCGAAGACAAGAATTCAGGCGAACTGCGCCGTCCTCATCACGTGGACCTGAAGACCGGCATGTACCGTGGCCGTCAGGTTTTGACGCCTAAGGAAGGCTGATTTTTCTTGAATCTCATGAAAAGACCGGCCATTGGCCGGTCTTTTCATATATGCCGCGATGACAGGCTATTTTAGTTCGATCTCGATGAAAGCGTATTCTCCGTCATTGGCGTTGACCACGTCGTGCTCCACGCCTTCCGTACGAAAATAGGGAACACCTTTTTTCATTTCAGCAAATGAATCTCCCTCCGCCGTCACCAGCCGTACGCGTCCATCCATGAGCGGCACCACGACATAGTCATGTGAGTGGCGATGCCAGCCAGTGTTGTCTCCCACGGCAAAACGATATTCCGTGACGATGACGCGCTCATTATCGATGAAGACGGTTGCTTTTGCCGATCCGGCCATTCCGGGTACTCCGTGCTACCGATCTTATCTGCCGAGGGAGTCCAGCTTCCGCTGCATAGCCGCAATCTGCTCCTTCAACTCATCCAGACCTGTATCCTTCGCGGGTTTATCCGGACCAGTCGATTCATCCGGCTCAGAAGGCGGCGTCTTGTTCAAGGGAAAGGGTGTGAACATGCGCATAGCGTGTTGCAACATTTCGGTGTTTCGACGCACTTGCTCTTCGACCAGCTTTATCGGAGCGCTTACATTCATCATATCGATGGGAGTCTTGCCGAACGCCGCCGTCAGTTGCTCGCGCATGCGCTCCTGCTCTTTTGCAAAGGCCGACATCGATTGCTCAAGGAATGTCGGCAGCACAACTTGCATCTGATCGCCATAATAAGCGATCAGCTGGCGCAGGAAGGGAATTGGCAGCATATTCTGCCCATCCTTGTTCTCAAGCTCGAAGATGATTTGGGTGAGAACCGAATGAGTGATGTCTTCGCCGGTCTTTGCATCCTGAACCGTGAAATTCTCGTTGCGCTTAACCATCTCCGCGAGGTCTTCCAACGTCACATAGGTGCTTGTACCGGTGTTATACAGACGCCGGTTAGCATATTTCTTGATGACGATGTCCCCGGTCTTTGCTGTCATTGCTCGACTCCCCAGCTTGACTTCCTCGGCCGAATTTTCGTGCCGGCTTACGGACAGTTCTTAAGAGGATAGGGGCAAAGTGCCTCAATTCAAAGCGAATTGTGCGTTGCATTCAACGCAGTGCATCGCCGCTTATGCTGCGCTGCAAACCGCTTATTTCAAGCGTTAGCCTTAAATGTCTCTTGTCAAACCATTGCGGGCGGCTAATTCTTGTCGATATGTGTTTTTATATATTCAGAATGCCAATATGAGGAAACGTCATGAGCCATTCCATAGTCATCGCCAGCGCCGCCCGTACCCCAGTAGGATCGTTCAACGGTGCATTCGCCAACGTTCCCGCGCATGAGCTGGGCGCAGCTGTTATCAAGGAAGTGCTCAGCCGCGCCGGTGTGAACGGATCAGATGTGGACGAAGTGATCATGGGACAGGTGCTCGGCGCGGGCGAAGGCCAAAACCCCGCGAGACAGGCAGCGATGGCTGCCGGCATACCGCAGGAGGCGACGGCCTGGGGCCTCAATCAGGTTTGCGGCTCCGGCTTGCGCGCCGTAGCACTCGGGATGCAGCAGATCGCAATGGGCGATGCGCATATTGTCGTCGCGGGCGGACAGGAATCGATGTCTCTGTCTCCGCATTGCGCGCACCTGCGCAGCGGCACGAAGATGGGCGACATGAAGTTGATCGATACCATGATCAAGGATGGCCTTACGGATGCGTTTCATGGCTATCACATGGGGATCACTGCCGAGAACATCGCCACGAAGTGGCAGTTGACCCGCGAGGAACAGGATCAATTTGCGCTTGGCTCGCAAAACAAGGCTGAGGCGGCTCAAAAGGCCGGGAAATTCAAGGATGAGATTGTCCCATTTACGGTCAAGACCCGCAAGGGCGATGTTGTGGTCGCTGACGATGAGTATATTCGTCACGGTGCAACACTGGATTCGCTGGCGAAGTTGCGGCCAGCCTTTGACAAGGACGGCACGGTGACAGCCGGCAATGCCTCAGGGCTCAATGATGGGGCCGCTGCCGTGGTATTGATGACCGAGGAAGAGGCGAAGCGCCGCGGCATCAAACCTTTGGCGCGCATAGCCTCATGGGCTACAGCCGGAGTGGATCCGTCGATAATGGGGACGGGCCCTATTCCAGCTTCGCGCAAAGCTCTGGAAAAGGCCGGCTGGACGGCCGAGGACCTTGATCTGGTCGAGGCCAATGAGGCATTCGCGGCCCAGGCCTGCGCCGTCAACAAGGATCTTGGCTTCAACCCGGACATCGTCAACGTGAATGGTGGCGCAATTGCCATAGGCCATCCAATTGGCGCCTCTGGTGCTCGTGTTCTCAACACACTCTTGTTTGAGCTAAAGCGCCGAAATGGAACCAAGGGCCTTGCAACATTGTGCATTGGCGGGGGCATGGGCGTGGCGCTCTGTGTCGAGCGGATCAAAGACTAGTCTTAGCTTCGCTGGCCCAGGTAATTTAATCGGCAAGTGACGCCTGCATGCGCCGTGAGTTTCGACCGTAGGCTGGCATAATTTCAAAGTACATTGTGTTTTTTACGAGATCAGTTTCAGGGAGGGATAGATGACTAAAACAGCAATAGTTACGGGTGGAACGCGCGGCATCGGTGCTGCTATTTGCGTTGCGTTGAAAACCGCGGGTTATAGAGTGGCTGCGAACTACGCCGGCAATGATGACGCGGCGAAGGAGTTCGGCAAGAAGACCGGTATCGCCACGTACAAATGGGATGTTTCCAATTACGAGGAGTGCGCGGCAGGTATCGCAAGGATCGAAGCCGATCTGGGTTCGGTTTCTGTGCTGGTGAACAATGCCGGCATAACTCGTGATGCAATGTTCCATAAGATGACGCCAGGTCAGTGGAGCGACGTGATCAACACCAATTTAACTGGTTTGTTCAACATGACCCACCCACTATGGGGCGGCATGCGAGACCGGAAGTTCGGCCGGATTATCAATATTTCCTCGATTAACGGCCAGAAGGGCCAGGCAGGACAGGTTAACTATTCAGCCTCGAAAGCCGGCGACATCGGATTTACGAAAGCCTTGGCCCAGGAGGGCGCTCGCGCTGGAATCACCGTTAATGCAATCTGCCCGGGATATATCGGCACGGAGATGGTGCGTGCCATCGACGAAAAAGTCCTGAACGAGCGGATTATTCCGCAAATTCCTGTCGGACGTCTGGGTGAGCCAGAAGAAGTCGCACGTTGCGTCATCTTCCTCGCGTCCGATGAGGCGGGCTTCATCACCGGCTCGACGCTCACGGCCAACGGTGGACAATACTTCACCTGAGCGTGACCGATACGGTGCGGTCAAGGGCGGTCGTGTTTGCAACTGTAGCTGAGCCTCTGGAGCGGAAGGCTTGGCTGAATCCTGTCCTAGACTGTAAGAACGGCTTCAAATCGTGGCCTGAAACGGTTTCAGGCGATTCAGCATCTTGTAAGTTCGTTGAGCCGGTCGCCTAGATGTGGCAGTGAACAAAGCAGGAATCTGGTCCTAAAGCTGATTCGTAGCTGATTCGTTCTGCACGCGTTCCATTTCATAACGGCACTACGATATGTCGATTTATGATTGTTTCTCTACGGCGTCCAACCTACCTTTCTGTTGAATGCTTAAGATGCTAATCGCAAATGCATGCCCGGCATTTCGAACTGGTGCCGGTATTGGATTGTAATTGATGAACGTTATGCCCAACCCCGAACTTCCCCTGGTCTTGTCAGGCCGCGATGTTACTGCCGTGCTGGGTCCCACAAACACGGGTAAAACTCATCTCGCCATCGAGCGAATGCTAGCGCATCGTACCGGAATGATAGGCCTGCCGCTCCGTCTGCTGGCGCGGGAGGTTTATCATCGCGTGGCGGAAAGGGTAGGTCTGTCCAATGTTTCGCTGATTACCGGTGAGGAAAAGATCAACCCTCCCGGCGCACGCTATGCTGTCTGCACAGTAGAGGCCATGCCACGCCAGACCGATATGGACTTTGTTGCCATTGACGAGGTGCAACTCGCCAACGATCTGGAGCGCGGTCATATCTTTACCGACCGTATTCTGCATCTGAGGGGCAGGCAGGAAACCTTGCTGCTCGGCGCCGCGACTATGCGGGGGATTCTCGAGAAGCTCCTGCGGGGCGTTTCTGTCGTCACCCGGCCGCGGCTTTCCAATCTCTTTTATGCAGGACCAAAGAAGATAACCCGCCTGCCACCCCGATCGGCGATAGTGGCATTTGCCGCAGAGGAGGTTTACTCGATTGCTGAGTTGATACGGCGCCAGAGTGGTGGCGCAGCGGTGGTCATGGGGGCACTCAGCCCACGCACGCGCAACGCTCAGGTCGATCTTTATCAGTCCGGTGATGTCGATTACCTCGTTGCAACGGACGCCATCGGGATGGGCCTCAATCTTGATGTCGATCATGTTGCCTTCGCTCAGGACCGTAAATTCGATGGCTATCAGTTTCGCAACCTTTCACCCGGTGAGATCGGTCAAATAGCCGGCCGTGCCGGCAGGCATTTGCGCGACGGGACGTTCGGAGTAACGGGACAGGTCTCGGGATTTTCCGAGGAACTGGTCCAGAGGGTGGAGTCTCATGCCTTCGACGCCGTAAAGATACTCCAGTGGCGGACAGCTCGCTTTGACTATTCCAGCCTAGAAGCGCTGAAGAGATCCATTGACACGCCCGCTGCAATCGAAGGACTGACGCGCGCACTACCTGCGGTCGATCAACAGGCGCTTGAATATTTGTCCAACGATCCAGACGTCGCACCTTTGGCCAATACACCCGAACGTGTCGCCCTTTTATGGGATGCCTGCGCGCTGCCCGACTATCGCAAGATTGCCCCAGCTCAACATGCCGATATTATCGCATCGATCTATACAGACCTTGCTGACAAGGGCCATGTGAACGAGAATTACATGGCCGAAGAGGTGCGCCGTGCCGATTCCACGGACGGTGACATCGATGCGCTGTCACGGCGTATCGCCCAGATTAGAACATGGACATTTGTGTCTCACAGGCCGGGTTGGCTTGCAGATCAGACACATTGGCAAGAAAAGACGCGTGAAATTGAGGACAGATTATCAGATGCACTGCATGAACGGTTGACGAAACGCTTCGTAGACCGCAGGACAAGCGTGCTTATGAGGCGCCTGAGAGAGAATACGATGCTAGAAGCCGAAATTAGCCCTGCCGGTGACGTTGTTGTCGAGGGGCATCATGTTGGACGTTTGGATGGGTTCCGATTTACTGCGGACACTCACGTCGATGGAACGGATGCGAAGGCCGTCAAGGCAGCCGCGCAAAAGGCCCTGGCAGCAGAGTTTGAAAATCGCGCCGAGCGTTTTTCCGCTTCGGCCAATGGCGATTTTGCCTTAGGTTCTGACGGAACCCTAAGGTGGATCGGCGCTCCGGTCGCCTCGGTCGTCTCTGGGGAGCAGGCGTTGAAACCCCGGGCTGTGCTGCTGGCCGACGAACAGCTGACCGGTCCTGCACGTGACAAGGTTGCTGCTCGCGTAGACCGCTTTCTAGCCCATCACGTCGAAACCATCTTGAAGCCGCTTGTCGATCTGGCGAATGCCGATGGTCTGGTCGGAATAACCAAGGGCCTGGCTTTTCAGCTGGTGGAAAATTTCGGAATCCTCCAGCGGCGCGACGTGGCTGAAGACGTGCGCGGACTAGACCAGGATTCCCGCGCCGCGCTTCGGCGCCTTGGCGTTCGCTTCGGCGCATATCACGTCTTCCTGCCAGCGCTGCTCAAACCTTCTCCGGCCGGTCTCCTGACGCTATTGTGGGCGCTCAGGGAGGATGCCAAGGATCGTCCTGGTTATGGAGACGTTGTGCAAGTTTTGTCAGCTGGACGAACGTCGGTGGTAACGGATCCGAGCTTTGATCCGGCTTTCTACCGCCTCGCCGGATATCGCATGCTTGGGAGGAGAGCCGTCCGTATCGATATTCTGGAACGGCTCGCCGACCTCATTCGTCCCGCCCTTGCCTGGAAGCCTGGAAGCGGTACGCGGCCGGACGGTGCCTATGACGGGTCGCGTTTTGTGGTAACCCCGTCAATGATGTCGATCCTCGGTGCCACTGCCGACGACATGGAAGAGGTATTGAAGAACCTTGGCTATCGTTCGGAACCGGCGGATGCAGGATTGGTTGCTGCCAAACTGACGGAACTCGACGCGTCGCCCTTGCCTGCTCCTTCCGAGGAAGTTCAGGCGGACAAGGTGGACGCGGCTCCTCTCGAAGCAATGCAACCCGCGAGCGAACCAGCGGCTGCGGCCGAACCCGCAGAACCGCCAGTGGAGACGCGGGCCGCGGCAGCCATCGAGGATGATGCGGGCGACACAGCCCAAGAGCCGGTGGAGTCCACGCCCGCCGTGGTGGAAGAAATGCCGAAGCCAGTCTTGCTCTGGCGACAAGCCAGGTTTGAGGGGCGCAACAACCGCGCTCCTCAGGAGAAACGAGAAAATAATCGCCGCGTCCAGGCGCGTGCCAACCAAGCCGAGCCGCACCCCGCACGAGCAGAACGACATAACGCGCAGCAGAATGAACAGGGCGAACGCAAGGAGCATTTCCGAGGCAGAGGCAAGCCCGGTGGCAATGACCGCTTCAAGCAGGGTTCCGGCGGAAAACCTTCAGGCAAAGCGCCGCTTCAGGCCAAGCGTCCGGAACGCGAAGAGCGTCCGGTCAAGATCGACATGGATTCTCCCTTCGCCAAGTTGCTGGCACTGAAGGAACAAATGAAGAAATAGGCATGGCCGGCGCGACCTCAAATGACGGAAGTGAAAGGCAACGCGTTGACAAGTGGCTGTTCTTCGCGCGAGTGGTCAGATCCCGCTCCCTTGCGGCAAAGCTCGTGTCAGGCGGTAGTGTCAGGTCCAACAGGGATAAGATTGACCAGCCATCACACGGAGTGAAGCCCGGGGACGTGCTGACGATCACTCTCGACCGGCGTATTCTCGTCTATAGGGTGCTCTCTGGAGGAACACGTCGCGGACCTGCCGAGGAAGCGCGGACTCTGTATGAGGACATCTCTCCGCCCCTGCCGCCAAAGGGCGACACCAGCAGTCTTGATGGTTTACCGAAGCGCGACGCGGGCAGCGGAAGACCCACAAAGCGTGATCGAAGGCAGGTGGACCGGCTTATGCTGGGTGAGGATGAAGATAGCTGATCTGTGATTTCGGCGTTGCAGACAAGCTTCGTTACGTCGAAATTTTCTCTCTGATTGGCATCTTCGCTAAAATATTATTCCAATTACTGAGGTAGTAAGGGATAGTGGTTGCTTGTTGTTCACAGATGGCGATGCCATGAATGGCCGGTGAGTGCCCTTGTGCTTGGCCTTTGTCCAGAGTTTGGACATAAGTTGTCCGCGTTCTGGTGCCGCAGCTTATTCTTCCCCCTTGTCAGCCCGGCGTCAAATCGTTACCTCAGCCGCTGACACGCTGATAGTGGTGTCTTCAGGAGCCAGCAAATGACTTACGTTGTGACCGACAATTGCATCCGCTGCAAATATATGGATTGCGTTGAGGTCTGTCCCGTCGATTGTTTCTATGAGGGCGAGAACATGCTCGTCATTCACCCCGACGAGTGCATCGATTGCGGTGTTTGCGAACCTGAATGCCCCGCGGAGGCTATCAAACCTGACACTGAGCCGGGTCTGGACAATTGGCTTCAGGTGAATGCGGAGTACGCAGAGAAGTGGCCGAATATTTCTCAGAAGCGCGATGCTCCCGCTGATGCCAAGGACATGGATGGTATTCCTGGTAAGTTTGAAAAGTTCTTTTCACCGGAGCCGGGCGAGGGCGACTAAGAGGTTTAGGATATTTGTTACTGTGGGTGCTTGCCTTGAGGATATTCGCAAGTCTTGAAACTTCACTATTTTTAGCAGTTGCAGCAAAAAGTTGATTCTAATCGCTTTTCGTGTTATGGTCGCGCGATATGTTGATCATTGGACGTCAATTTCGTGGCGCTAAAGCATAAATCACCAATCGGCTAGATTTTTTCGGACTGAACGGATCAGGGTGGTTTTTCTTTATCCACCCCTCTGGTGTGTCCGGATGGCTTTTGCATGAATATTGACGGCCGACAAACCGGTTTCCGGTTTCCAGTGATTGGTTTAGCCGGTGCGTTTTGCCGGGCGCAGCAAGGAGTAGTTAAGCGCATGACAGCAGTTCAGCAGAAAAAAACCGCCCAGCGTATTGGATTCAAAACGGGTGAGTTTATCGTATATCCGGCACACGGCGTAGGTCAAATCGCCAATATCGAAGAGCAGGAAGTTGCAGGCCATAAGCTTGAGCTTTTTGTTATCGATTTCCAGAAAGACAAGATGCTCTTGAAAGTGCCGGTCGCCAAGGCAATAGCTATTGGTATGCGCAAACTTTCAGAGACGGACTATGTTGATCGTGCGTTGAAGGTTGTCCAGGGTCGCGCTCGTATCAAGCGTACCATGTGGTCACGCCGGGCGCAGGAGTATGATGCGAAAATCAATTCTGGCGACCTGATCTCTATTTCGGAAGTCGTGCGGGACCTTTTCCGCGCTGACAACCAGCCGGAGCAGTCATATTCGGAGCGTCAGCTATATGAAGCAGCTCTTGACCGTATGGCTCGTGAGATCTCCGCCGTCAACAAGATGTCGGAAACAGAAGCGGTGCGTCTGATCGAAGTTAATCTTGCCAAAGGGCCCAAGCGGGGTGCCAAGGCTGAAGACGCCGAAGCCGAGGCGAATATCGTTGTTGAAGACGAGCAGGAAGAAGCAGCTTAAGAGCTTCCTCCGAACCTGAATAAAAAGCCCGGCATTGCCGGGCTTTTTATTCGCTGATGATCTTGACCTTGTCACCGGCGGAAACGGTTCCCCCTGTCGGCAACGCATTTATCAGGCGGAATAGGTCGAGTTTCCGGTCAGTTCCCATGATTTGATTAGAGAGACTTACCAACGTGTCCCCTGGTTTTACTGTGACGACCCGGATGCGGAGGGGTTTCACGCTTGCTTTCTCGTCCGGTGTCAGCAGGCGGAAACTTCGGATTACCATCTGTGAAGCTGGCACCAGAGCAGTGCTTCCGGCCGGCGCAGCGGTCAGGAAGCGATAGATGCGGTTGCCGGCATTAACGACGAATATGTCGAATTCCCAACGATCCGCCCGGGCTTTGGCGCTTGCTCCAGGCATGCCATTGAAGGTCACGGCCTGAACGCTAGCGTCGTCAAGGCCCGTGACCCAGCCGCTGCGCATGTAGTCTGTCATCGATGGAGTGCCTGTGACCTGCGTTCCGTCGAAACGGATTGCCACCTCACCTGGTCCCGTCGCCATAACGGCGTCGGCGCTGTTGTCGATGGTAAAGCCATCAGGAACGGTGAAGCTTACGCCGAGCAGCGGATGCACGAAATTGCGTCCACGCACATACCCTTCCTCGGGCGTATCGCCATAGAGGACGCCGTCGATGCCCTGCAGGAAGGAGGCTCGGTCGGTCGTGCCGACCCCCGGTGCTCCGACGCGACGGGCATGTCCGCGTGCGAGTTCGATGCGCTGTGGCGCGGAAGGGTGGCTGGCAAGGAAATCCAGGCTCGCATCGGTGGCGCCAGAAACACTGCGGAAATCGGCGTAGGATGCCATGGACTGAAGGAAGCGTGCCGCGGCAAAAGGATCATAGCCTGCCTCGCCGATCATCTTGATCCCGATGGCATCGGCTTGAAGTTCCTGATTACGGGAGAACTGGGCCATGCGCAGCTTGCCCCGGATCAGTGCTTCTCGGCCAGCACTGTCGTCCTGCAAGACCTCCGATACCACGCGTCCAGCGATCTGTGCTTCCTGCTCGCGCTGCTGACGCTCGATACCGTGGTTGGCAATTACGTGACCCATCTCGTGCGCGATGACGGCAGCAAGTTCTGCGCTGTCATTGGCTAAGGCCAGAAGCCCTCGCGTCACATATAGGTAGCCGCCGGGAAGCGCGAAGGCATTGATATTGGGCGAGTTGAGGATCGTGATGCGGTAGGTATGCGTCGGATTATCCGAAACCGTCGTAAGATTGCCGACGACCTTGGCCACCATGCGCTCGAGCTTGGCATCCTTGTATTCGCCGCCATAGGTGGCAAGAATACGAGGATGCTGCTCCGCACTCAGCTTTGCCAGTCTGTCGTTCTTGGTGACATTGTCGACTGTCACCGGGTTCGACGAAGGCCCCAACGCGTCCTCCTTGGTCACATCCAAAACCTGGCACCCCGACAAGAAGGCCAGCAGCAGCGTTGCCGACGCAATATTCGTGCGGCGAGCGGCTGTAAGCCATCCGTTGTCATTGGAAGAATTGTGCGAAGCCAGAATCATTTCCTCATTGTCGACGCGCGCGAGCAGACTCGTGTTTCGTGCCCTTGCTAGCCCGACAAGCAGCTGTGAGCAAGAATTTCATTGTGCTTCATGAAGGTGGCAACGCGTCGAAAATATGTCAAAGCCCAGAGTCTTCCGCACCGAGATATTTCCGCAACAGCGTGGGCGCCCCGGTTGAAAGCAGATTCGCCGCGGGTCCTGAAGCAACGACTTTGCCCTTGTCGAGAAAAACCAGCATGGAGCGCAGACGCAACGCATCGTCTGGATGATGCGTCACCATAACCACGGTCATCGCGGTTTCGTCCTGCAAACTCCCAACGAGGTCGAGCATCTCGTGCCGCAAGGCCGGACCCAGGGAGGCAAAGGCTTCGTCCAGCAGGAGTATTGGCCGGTTCCTCACCAGTGCCCGTGCTATTGCCACCCGTTGACGTTCGCCGCCAGATAGAGCTTCGGGCTTTCGCTGTTCCTTGCCAGCTAGGCCAACCTTCCGGATAGCATCAGCAATCGCGGCCTTGTCAGCTTCGTCCAATCTCAGGTTTGGCTTTCGGCCCAGCCCGACATTGGCGGCGACATCAAGATGCGCGAAGAGATTATTGTCCTGGAATACCATCGAAACGGGTCGTTCGGATGGCGCGGCATAGGTTACGTCCGCACCCGCAATGAAAATCCGGCCCGACTTGGCACGTTCAAATCCAGCGATGAGATTGAGCAGGGTGGATTTTCCCGCTCCGCTTGGACCAATGATCGCGGTGATGGTCGATGGTTCGATGATGAGGTTGAAGTGCATCGCCATGTCGTCATAGTCGAAATCGACCCCATCGAGACGTATGTCCGCACCGCCCTTGGGCGTAGAACGCTCAGCCAATGTTTGCGACCTCTCTCTTTGCCGACGTGGCTGCGCCCCTGTCAGCTGCGATCATCAATAGAAGACACAGCACGCCGAGGATCAATGCCAGGCCCGCCGCGTCTTGTGTACGATAGCTCCCCATGCGTTGCAGGAGCAAATAGGGCAGGGTCTGGATAAGATCATTGCCGAAGAGTGCGATTGTCCCGAGGTCACCGAGAGACAGGGCCATCGCGAAGGCGAAGGCGACGCTTGATGGACGCTTCATAACAGGCCAATCGATTAGGTGGAGCCGGTTCCAGCCGTGAAGGCCCAATTGCGCACACAGCCGGTTATGGCGGCTTGCCGCCGTATCCCACGCCGGGCGTAGAATACGAAATGCGAAGGGTATCGCCATTGCCGCGTTGACACTCACGACCATGAAGGGCGCGAGGCTGAACGGATCTACGAAATAGCGGGACAGAATGAACCAGCCGGAGCCTATGACGATCGGTGGAATGACCAAGATCAGACTGGCGCCGCGATCGATCAATCGTTCGAACAGTTTTGGCGAGGCATAGCCCCGATGGCTGGCCAGGTATTCACGGGCTACCACCAGAGACAGCGAAATGATCAGCGCCAGCCCGGCAGCAGTTGCTCCGAGCAGTACGCTTGTCAGAATTGCGCGCCAGACCTCGCTCTCGCCTAGAAGTCGGGAAAGATCGGCGGCCAGTCCCGAAACGACCGTTCCAGCTATGGGCAGCGCGACAAAGAGCAGCCCCAGCATTATCACGCCTCCATTCAGAAGGCGGGTCGTCAGTGTTGGCTGGTCAAAACGGCGGCTCGTTGTGCGCAGGCTAAATCCTTCCTCGGTTGGACGGCCGGTCAGGCTCAGAACCGCGAGGACTGCAACCGTCAAACACAACTGCACGAGTGTCAGCGAAACTGCGCGAGCAATGTCGAAATCGAAATGCAGCGACTGGTAGATCGCCACCTCCAGCGTCGTCGCACGCGGTCCGCCGCCGAGCGTCAGGACAACGGTGAATGAAGTAACGCAAAGCATGAATATCAGCCCTGCAATGCCCGAAAGATGACGCCGCATGACTGGCCACTCGATAAGCCGGAACCGGGCCCAGCCTCCCATGCCCAGTTGCGACGACAGTTTCCAGTAATCTTCCGGAATCGTATCGAGACCGGCAAGGATAAACCGTGTTGCCAAGGGCAAGTTGAAAAACACGTGCGCGATGAGGATGCCGGTCAGCCCATATATGTTGGGAATTAGATTGAAGCCGAGCCAGTTGAAAAGCAGAGCTACAAACCCATTGCGGCCGTAGATGCTTGTGACGCCAAGAACTGCTACAAGGGCGGGCAGAGCCAGCGGTAGCGCGAAGAGCCGCAAAATCATTGCCCGACCCGGAAAAGTCGGATGTGCGTGTAGAGCACGAGCAAGTGGGATGGCGAACGCAATCGATAGCAGCATGGAAAGTAGCGCCTGCAGCAGCGTGAAGCGGGTAATTCGCCACAGATAGCTGTCGAAAGCCGCAAAACCATCCGTGCCGCCGCGCAGTGCTTCGACAGCGAGACTCAGGCACGCACCACCAGCAAGCACCGCCAGGAAGGCGAGGGCAAGGGCCCCCGCCGCTGGTTTTAAGGACACCAACGCTACAGGCTCATCGCGGAGAGCCATTCCTCGATCCAGGCCTTACGGTTCCTGGCCACTTCCTCTGGCGAAAAGATCAAGGTTTTTGCCGGCTTCACCAAAGTATCGAAGGCAGGATTGAGCGGTCCACTCGTCTTTGCGGCTGGAAACATCCAGTTGCTTTCGGGAATGGTGTCCTGAAATGCCGGGCTGGTAATGAACGCCAGAAACTGCGCGGAAAGCGGATTCTTGGCGCCGTTCGCAGTTTGCGCCGCCACTTCTACTTGAAGGTAGTGACCCTCTTCAAATGCGGCAGCCTTGTAACGATCGTTTTTCTCGGCGATGATGTGATAGGCAGGCGAGGTCGTATAGGACAGCACCAGCGGAGCTTCGCCTTTGGTGAACAGGCCGTAGGCTTCCGACCAGCCTGGCGCTACTGTCAACACGCGATCCTTCAGTCTGGCCCACGCCTCGCCGGCCTTGTCGCCATAGACCGACTTCACCCAGAGCAGCAGGCCCAATCCCGGCGTAGACGTCCGTGGGTCCTCGATGACGATTTTGTCCTTGGGACCGCCTTCGACCAGTTGTTTGAGGCTCGCGGGCGGGTCTTTCATTTTGTGCGTGTCGTAAATCACAGCAAAGTAACCGTAATCGTAAGGAACGAACGTATCGTCTTTGTAGCCGCCGGGAATCTCGATCGAGCTGGTGTCAATTGCGTGCGGAGCGAACAGCCCGGTCTCCTTCGCCTCGTGAGTCAAATTCGTGTCCAGGCCAAGAACGACATCGGCCTTCGTTGACTTACCCTCTAGCCTGAGGCGATTGAGCAACGCGACACCATCGGTTACAGCGACGAAATCGATGCTGCAGCTGCATTGTTTTTCAAAGGCTTGCTTGATCTTTGGACCCGGGCCCCACTCGGCGGTAAAGCTCTCATAGGTGTAGACGGTCAGTTTCCCATCGGCTTTTGCCGGAACGGCCAGTGCTAGCGCGAGTATGCAAGCCGTAATGAAGGGTCTAAGAACAGTATCGAATGGCCGCATCGGCGCCTCCTAGAGTGACAATTCAAAAGGATTGGCGCGCCACTTTCATTGCGCGTCTAATCCCTCCGCCGGTACAAACCGGATCAGGTTCCGCGGGTTGGCAAGGATCTCTCCTTTGAGCCTCTCAGCCCATCCTCTCGGATAGGCACCCCGTTAGAGCATTGCGAACATTAAAGAATAAGCCTCGACCCTGCAAGCAATATGCCCTGGGCGAACTAGTCGCTGCAGTCCCCGTGTCCGAAAGCAGACATCGATGAGCTATTGGTCGTCCCGTTGTGCACCCGGCATCTATTCCGTTGGCCCTACGCATGCTATGGGCGATTCATGAGTAAATTCGTGCTTCTTCTTGGCGGTGGCCTCCATGTTACCGATCGTCTTCGCCATCAGGTTGCAGGCGCGCGGGTGCTTGCAGCGGACGGAGGGATTGCCCATGCGGCGGCGCTGGGGCTCGAGCCTGAACTCTGGCTCGGCGATTTCGATTCGGCCTCGGCGCAACTAGAAGCGCAGTATGCCGGAGTCCCTCGGATGGAATTTCCAGCTGAGAAGGACATGACCGACGGCGAACTTGCGTTGAACGAGGCCTATCGACTAGGCGCAACGGAAGTTATCCTTTGCGGCGCATTTGGCGGTGAGCGAACCGATCACGCACTACTGCATTTGACCATGGCGACGAGGTTTGCAGCGGAGGGACGCAAGCTCATTCTCTCCAGCGGTTATGAGGAAGCACATCCCCTGGTTGCAGGCGCCTACGCGTTCGATTTTTCCGATGGTACTCCGTTCAGCATTGTTGCATTTTCGCAATTGCGCGGGCTTTTTATTAGCGGAGCACGCTGGCCGTTGAAAAATATGGAACTTTCTTTCGGTTCATCGCTTACAGTGTCGAATGCGGTACGCGGACAGCTTCACGTGTCGCTTCGTTCGGGTGAAGCGATCCTGATCGCTGCGCCGGAAGTTGCCTAACGCTTGTAAAACAAGGCGGAAAGTGTAATTGTTGCTACACAGCATTGGGGACGCAAGCTGGTGAGTTTGGTTTTAAAACGGAGAGGTCTTCCATGTTGAAAAGTTTGTCTTCGATTGCAGTTGCCGGACTTTTGGCGTTCTCGGTTGCCGGTTGCACGACCAGCGATCAGCGCGTAGCCGGCTATGGCGTTGGTGGTGCTGCGCTGGGTGCGCTGGCCGGCGGCGCAATCACAGGTAGCGGTCGTGGTGCTCTCGCGGGTGCTGCAATCGGCGGTGCCAGCGGTGCTTTGGTTGGTGCTGCGACCAACAACAATGCCAGCCGCTATTGCACCTATGAGAACCGCTACGGTGAACGCTATCGGGCGCCATGCCGTCGCTACTGACCCGTATCAGTTGGTGAATTATGGAGCAGGCCGGAATTTCCGGCCTGCTTTTATTTTCCAAGGGCTCAGGCTAACAGCGACCAGCGATCTTTCTTCTGCCGCATTAGCTCCGCAGAGTTTGTTGCTTATTATATCGATGTGAGAGGATTTTAAGATGAACATTCGTTTGACCGCTATTGTGGTTTCCACGCTTCTGGCTGTGTCTGTTGCTGGCTGCGCAACGAGCGAACAAAATCAACGTGCCGGTACGGGCGCCTTGATCGGGGGTGGCGTTGGTGCGCTGGCTGGTCAGGCTCTTGGACGCGATACAAAGAGCACTGTTGTGGGTGCAGCTGGCGGCGCGCTCCTTGGCGCAGCGATCGGAACGGCTACCACTCCGAGAGGCCAAAGCGGCAACTACTGCCGTTATCAACGCCGTGACGGATCAATTTATGAGGCTCCCTGTGAGGGCAATGGTGGCGGCGGTTATTGACTGCAGTCGGCCGAGTGAATGCAAACAGGCCGGAGATTCCGGCCTGTTTTATTTCATGTCATTTGACACTGGCGACAATCTCGCCGAAAAGCACGGCGACTTCGATCGCGGCTTCAATATCCAGAACTGTAAACCTGCATGGCTCCCCCACTTCTTCGTCTAGACCAGATAGCGTTGACATTTGGCGGAACACCGCTGTTGGTCGATGCGGCCATTTCCGTCAGCGAAAACGATAGAATTGCGCTCGTTGGTCGCAATGGATCGGGTAAGTCGACCCTATTGAAAATCGCCGCTGGTTTCGTTGCACCCACGGATGGCGAGGTGTTCAAGCATCCGGGCGTTACGGTACGCTACCTGGCGCAGGCTCCTGATATGGATGGCTATGCGAATGTGCGCGCCTATGTCGAAGCGGGACTTGGGCCTGCCGATGATGTCTATAGAGTCTCGTACCTCCTTGAACATCTGGGTCTGACGGGAGAGGAAGAGCCGGGCAATCTTTCAGGCGGTGAAACGCGCCGCGCCGCGTTGGCCAAGGTTCTTGCCCCGCAACCGGATGTTCTGCTGCTTGATGAACCCACAAACCACCTTGATCTAACGACGATCGAATGGCTTGAAAGCGAATTACGCCAGGTGCGCTCCGCGATTGTAGTAATCTCCCATGACAGGCGTTTCCTCGAAAATGTCAGCCGCTCGACGATCTGGCTCGATCGGGGGGTTACAAAGCGACTTGACCAGGGCTTCGGTGCATTCGAGGAATGGCGAGACAAGGTGCTTGAGGAAGAGGAGCGCGATCTGCACAAGCTCGGACGTCAGATCGTGCGGGAGGAGCATTGGCTGCGATATGGCGTAACGGCACGGCGCAAACGTAACATGCGACGGCTCGGTGATCTGCAATCCATGCGCAGCGAGTTCCGCAATCATCGCGGAGCCCAAGGCAAGGCCGTTCTGAAGGCCAGCGATGCAAGAGAGTCGGGTAAGCTGGTAATCGAGGCGGAGCATCTCGTCAAAGCCTACGGCGATCGGGTGCTGGTGAAAGACTTTTCAACACGAGTACAACGTGGAAATTGTGTTGGCTTCGTTGGGCCAAACGGTGCTGGCAAGACCACATTGCTGTCGATGCTAACCGGCATGCTCAAGCCGGACAGCGGCTTCGTCAAGCTGGGCACCAATCTTGAGATCGCCATTCTCGACCAGAAGCGCGACAGCCTGAACCTCGAGCAGACGCTGGCGGATTATCTGACAGACGGAAGGGGGGAGAATGTCATTGTCAACGGCGAGCAGAGGCACGTCGCATCCTACATGAAGGACTTCCTATTCCAGCCCGAACAATTGCGCACTCCCATTCGCGAAATTTCCGGCGGTGAACGAGCGAGGCTTATGCTCGCACGCGTTCTGGCGCGACCTGCCAATCTTCTGGTACTCGATGAGCCGACCAACGATCTTGACATGGAAACGCTTGACCTTCTGCAGGAGCTCGTAGCTGGATTTGCCGGCACTGTTCTGCTCGTCAGCCATGATCGTGATTTTCTCGACCGTACAGTGACTTCGGTCATTGCGCCCGAAGGTGACGGCCGCTGGCTGGAATATGCCGGCGGATACACAGATATGCTGGCACAACGCAAGGAGGCTGCGCTCGCAACCCGCGCAGAATTGAAGAATTCGAAGCCGGTGAACGGCCTTGCAGAAAAAGCAGTCCCGACCAACCGCGAGGAAAAGCGCAAGCTTTCCTACAAGCAAAAATATGCACTGGAAACTTTGCCAGCAAAGATCGAAACACTGCACGGCGAGATTGCCGTGCTCGAGAAGATGCTGGCCGATCCGGAGCTTTTCGCGAGAAATGCGGCGCTTTTCAACACAACAGTCGAAGAAATAACGAAGAAACGGCAGAGCCTCGAGACCTGCGAGCATGAATGGCTGGAACTTGAACTGCTGCGCGAGGAACTGGAAAACTAATTCGCCTTTGGCGCAAGCTTCGTTGCAAGCGTCTCGATACGGGTCGTTACCTCGGAAAGCACCCCGGTTATGGCAGCGTCATTGTTATCGGCCTTGGCCAAGGCTTCGTCGCGGCTCTTGCGCAGCGCTTCGGCCTCATTTTCGAGCCCCTTGACCCGCATCTGCGATTCGCTGAGCTCGTCCATGACCATGATACCTGCCATGACGGTTAGGCGCAGATCGCCTATCTCGCCAAAAGAAGACTTTAAATGTGTGACATAGCGGTCGAAACGTTCCGCGAGCCCTGTCAGGTGCTGTTCCTGGCCCTCATCGCAGGCCATCCTGTAGGCTTTGCCGTCGATCGTGACTGTTACCGTGGCCATGGTTCGTTTCTTCCCGGGTTTATTCTGTTCTTAGCGGTCAAGGACGGTGCGGATGGATTCCATCGCGGCCACCAGGCGGCGAGAAACTTCCTTGTTTGCCGCTTCTAGGCGCTCGGCCCGTCCTTCCGACGCATCGAGTTCCTGGGCCAACTTACGTCGGTCCATATTCATGCGCTGCACTTCTTCTTCGGCCTCGGCAAAGTCGCCTTCGTGCTCCAGTCGTGCGTCCACCGCATCCTCGAGCGAGGTCAAAGCTTTTGCTAGTCTTTCAAGAACCTGTTTGAGGGTGGCTTCCGATGCCATTTCAACGCTTCCCCATGTGTCAATCTTTTTAAACGAATCGCAAAAAGAAGAACAGCTTATCTTGGAGAGTCTAAGGGTTACATCAACGCCGCGTCAATCAATCCCGGCCCTCATGGTTCAGTCATGCACCGATAATAATCTTGTGCGACGAAAGACCTGTTTGTCGAGGGGACCATTTTGCCCTAGGTTTTGTTGACTCCCTGAAGACACCTGCTATGTGTCGCGTGCCTTTTGGATATCGTCTGACCGGCATCCAGAGACGGCATCTCCTTTCCTCTTCGAAAGACGGTGAACATGACCAATTCCGAGAAATCCAACCAAATGGCCAATGCAATCCGCTTCCTTTCGGCGGATGCGGTGGAAAAAGCCAATTCCGGTCATCCCGGTCTTCCCATGGGCGCAGCTGATATTGCGACCGTGCTTTTTACGCGCTTCCTCAAGTTTGATCCCAAGGCGCCACACTGGCCTGATCGCGACCGTTTCGTGCTTTCAGCCGGTCATGGCTCGATGCTGCTCTACTCGCTTCTTTACCTCACAGGTTACGAGGACATGACGATCGACCAGATCGAGAACTTCCGGCAGCTCGGTTCGCGGACAGCCGGTCATCCGGAATATGGCCATGCGGCAGGTATCGAGACGACAACCGGGCCACTCGGTCAGGGTCTTGCAAATTCAGTGGGCATGGCATTGTCCGAGCGCATCATGAATGCCCATTTCGGTGACGATTTGGTCGACCACCACACTTATGTCATCGTTGGCGATGGCTGTTTGATGGAAGGCATCAGCCAGGAGGCGATCGCACTCGCCGGTCATCTGCGGCTCAACAAGCTGATCGTCTTCTGGGACCACAATAATATCTCGATCGACGGGCCTGTGTCCCTCGCAGACAACACCGATCAGTGTGCGCGAGTTGAAGCCTCCGGCTGGAATTCCATAAGCGTAGACGGTCATGACCAGGATGCGATTGCTGCTGCGATAGAGAAAGCAAAGAAATCCGACAAGCCAACATTCATTGCCTGCAAGACCACGATAGGTTTCGGTGCGCCGACAAAGGCAGGCACAAACAAGGTTCACGGTTCGCCGTTGGGTGCCGAAGAGCTTGCGGGTGCGCGGAAGGCGCTCGGCTGGACTTCAGAACCTTTCGTTGTTCCTGCCGACATTCTCGATGAGTGGCGTGCCGCAGGCCAGCGTTCCAATGAGGAACACAAGGCTTGGGAAGAGCGCTTGGCCGAAGCCGATCCCAACATCCGTTCCGAGTGGAATCGCCGTTTGAGCGGTGATTTGCCGGATAATTTCGAAGCAACTATTTCCGCCTACAAAAAGAAGCTTTCCGAAGACAAGCCAAAGGTTGCCACCCGCAAGGCTTCCGAGATGGTGCTTGAAGTCATCAACGGAGTCATACCGGAAACGATCGGCGGTTCAGCCGATCTGACTGGCTCAAACAACACAAAGACGAGCCAGACAACCAATATCACGCCTGAGGATTACGGGCAGCGCTATGTGCATTACGGCATCCGCGAGCACGGCATGGCGGCGGCAATGAATGGCATCGCGCTGCATGGCGGCCTCATTCCCTATTCCGGCACGTTCTTGACGTTCTCCGACTACGCGCGTGGCGCGATGCGGCTCTCGAGCCTCATGGGCATTCGCGTCGTCTATGTCATGACACACGACTCGATAGGGCTGGGGGAAGATGGTCCAACGCATCAGCCGGTCGAGCATCTGGCGGCCCTGCGCGCTATTCCGAACAATATGGTATTCCGGCCCGCCGATGTGGTCGAAACTGCAGAGTGCTGGGAGCTGGCGCTGAAGTCGCGCAAGACGCCATCAACAATTGCGCTTACACGCCAGAACTTGCCAACGGTGCGCACCGAACATGTTGAAGAGAACAGGTGCGCCTACGGAGCCTATGAGCTCGCAGCGGCGAGCGGCAAGGCCGAAGTCACGATCTTCGCCACCGGCTCGGAAGTTGAGATTGCTCTTGCAGCCCGCCTGCAACTGGAACAAGACGGACATCCGACGCGGGTTGTTTCCGTTCCCTGTTTTGAACTTTTCGAGCAGACGAGCGATGAATACAAGCGCGTCCTTCTGGGCGACGCTCCAGTGAAGGTTGCAGTCGAGGCTGCCATTCGCATGGGTTGGGACCGCTTCATTGGCACGGACGGTATCTTCGTCGGGATGACCGGATTTGGCGCCAGCGGCCCTATCGAGGCGCTGTACGAGCATTTCGGCATCACAGCGAACCATATCGTCGCAGCGGCGGAAGCGAAGTTGAAATAGTCCAGCCAATTCCTGCATAATTCGTTCAAGGGCCCCAAAACCCAGGGAGACAATACAAATGACAGTTCGCGTTGCAATCAACGGATTCGGCCGCATCGGCCGCAACGTTCTTCGCGCCATTGTGGAATCTGGCCGTACCGACATAGAAGTCGTGGCGATCAATGATCTAGGTCCGGTCGAGACCAATGCCCATTTGATGCGCTATGACAGCGTTCATGGCCGGTTTCCGGGAACCGTGACGGTTGATGGAGACACGATCAATGTTGGGCGCGGACCGATCAAGGTCACCGCTGTGCGAAATCCGGTTGAATTGCCCTGGAAAGAATTGAACGTCGATATCGCGCTTGAGTGCACCGGCATCTTCACTGCGCGCGACAAGGCCGCTGCTCATCTGGAAGCCGGCGCGAAGCGGGTCATCGTTTCGGCACCTGCTGACGGTGCCGACCTGACAGTCGTCTTCGGCGTCAATGATCACAAGCTGACCAAAGACCATATGGTCATCTCCAACGCTTCCTGCACGACGAACTGTCTTGCCCCGGTTGCCTACATCCTCAACGAAGCCGTAGGCATCGAAAAAGGCTTCATGACAACCATTCACAGCTACACAGGCGACCAGCCGACGCTCGATACAATGCACAAGGATCTCTATCGCGGACGCGCTGCCGCGCTCTCGATGATCCCGACGTCGACGGGCGCTGCCAAGGCCGTTGGTCTCGTTCTGCCGGAACTCAATGGCAAGCTCGACGGCACCGCAATCCGCGTTCCGACACCCAATGTCTCCGTAGTGGATTTCAAATTCATCGCCAAGCGCACCACGACGGTTGCCGAAATCAATGATGCCATCAAGTCGGCGTCCGACGGCAAGCTTAAGGGCATACTCGGATATACCAACGAGCCAAATGTCTCGATCGACTTCAATCACGACTCTCATTCCTCGATCTTCCACATGGATCAAACCAAGGTCATGGACGGCACTTTCGTGCGGATACTGTCCTGGTATGACAACGAGTGGGGCTTCTCGAACCGTATGGCCGATACGGCCGTCGCTTTCGGCAAAGTGATTTAAGAATCATATTTGCGCAGCCCGATGCGAATTATCTTTCCCGTACGGGGGAGATAATCGCGGGCCCGAGATGCTACGACTATCAGGCGAGGTGCGACCATGACTGTTTTCAAGACGTTAGATGATGCCGATGTCACCGGGAAACGCGTGCTTGTACGCGTCGACCTGAATGTTCCGGTTGCAAATGGGGAAGTCACCGATGCAACGCGTATCGACCGGATAGCACCAACCATTCTTGAATTGTCGAAGAAAGGCGCCAAAGTCATTCTACTGGCGCATTTCGGGCGGCCGAAAGGTGGTCCTGCGCCTGAATTCTCGCTGAAGCCGATAGCACAGGCGGTGTCGAAGGTCATCGGACACAATGTCCAATTCGCTGAAGACAGCATTGGAGCGGCTGCTGCGGACGCGGCCGCCAAGCTCGAAAATGGCGATATACTTCTGCTGGAAAATACGCGGTTTCACAAGGGCGAGGAAAGGAACGACCAAGCCCATGTGGAAGCTTTGGCTACGCTTGGCGATATCTATGTCAATGACGCGTTCTCAGCTGCGCACCGCGCCCATGCCTCCACGGAAGGACTTGCAAGACGGCTTCCCGCCTATGCCGGCCGTACGATGCAGGCCGAACTGCAGGCGCTGGAAAAAGGACTTGGCAATCCAAAGCGTCCGGTGGTCGCAATTGTCGGCGGTGCCAAGGTCTCGTCCAAGCTCGAACTTCTGGGTAACCTCGTCCAAAAGGTCGATGCGCTGGTTATCGGTGGCGGTATGGCCAATACGTTTCTTGCTGCCCAAGGGGTGAAGGTCGGCAAATCGCTGTGTGAGCACGATCTCGCCAGTACAGCCCGCGAAATTATGGCGAAAGCAAATGCCGCCAATTGCACGATCATCCTACCTGTCGATGCAATCGTTGCCTGGCATTTTGAGGCCAATGCACCGTTCCACGCCTATGGTCTTGATGCTATTCCCGATGACGGAATGATCCTCGACGTCGGTCCTCAATCAATCGAGCGCATCAAGGGTGCGATCGACGATGCTTCCACACTGGTGTGGAATGGACCGCTTGGCGCTTTCGAATTGCACCCGTTCGATCGGGCGACGGTTGCCGCTGCGCGTCATGTGGCGGAGCGGACAAAAGCGGGCCACCTCGTCTCGGTTGCCGGCGGCGGCGATACCGTTGCAGCTCTCAATCACGCGGGCGTTGCAGACGATTTCAGTTACGTGTCGACGGCGGGCGGCGCGTTTCTCGAATGGATGGAGGGCAAACCCCTCCCGGGCGTCGACGCTTTAAGGAAGCGGTAGACGATTAACGAACAACAGAAAATGTTATCGCGTTAAATCGGTTGAAAAAATTTCAATCGTTTCAATAAGTTGGTGTATAGTTCCGTTTGTCGGTTGCTTCTGCTATGGCCCACGATGTGGGAAAATGGAGTTGTACAACTAATGAGCGAACGCCTGGAAGATATCGCGATTGCAATGGTTGCCGATGGCAAGGGATTGCTTGCTGCTGATGAGAGCACGGGAACAATCAAGAAGCGTTTCGATACGATAGGACTTGAATCGACAGCCGACAGCCGGCGGGACTATCGCGAGATGCTGTTCCGTTCTGATGAGGCGATGAAGGATTTCATCTCCGGGGTCATTCTTTATGACGAAACCATTCGCCAGAATGCCAAGGATGGAACGCCCTTCGTGACAATCCTTCAGAACGCTGGATGTATACCAGGTATCAAGGTCGACGCCGGTGCGAAGCCGCTAGCGGGCTTCCCTGATGAAACGATCACCGAAGGTCTGGACGGGTTGCGGGAGCGGCTTGGCGAGTACTATCGGCTCGGCGCACGTTTCGCCAAGTGGCGCGGCGTCATCGGGATTGCGGATGGGATTCCGACCTGGGGTGCAGTCAAACAGAATGCACAGGCGCTTGCTCGCTATGCAGCGCTCTGTCAGGAACAAGGTATCGTGCCTATCGTCGAGCCGGAAGTTCTGATGGACGGCAAGCCCGCCACCCATTCGATCGAGCGCTGCTACGAAGTTACGCAATGGGTTCTGAAGACGGTTTTCGATGAGCTCTATGATGCGCGTGTTGTGCTGGAAGGCATGATCTTGAAGCCCAATATGGTGATCGACGGCAAGAATGCCCGCAGGGCTTCGGTTGAGCAGGTGGCCGAACAAACCGTGCGGCTGTTGAAATCAACAGTACCTTCAGCTGTTCCGGGCATCACCTTCCTGTCTGGCGGCCAGAATGACGAAGAAGCTACGGCGCACCTTTCCGCGATGAATGCCGGTCATACGTTGCCATGGAAGCTCTCGTTCTCCTACGGCCGTGCACTACAAGCGGCTGCTCTGGGCGCCTGGAATGGCAAACCGGAAAACGTTGCGGCGGGCCAGCGCGCCTTTATCCACCGTGCGAGGATGAACAGTCTTGCCGCAACAGGTGGATGGAAAAAGGATCTCGAGCAAGCAGCTTAAGCGTTTTTTATTCAAAAGCGTATCTCATGGGCCCGGGCTGTGGAATCAGTCCGGGTTTTTTGCGCGCATTTGCCCGCCGTGATTCACAGCGGAAACATTTATGCGTGGAAATCCAGTATGTTATTGTAGCGTTCATGCATTCAGGCGAATGCATGAATAGCAAGGGAGGTATTTGCCTGCTAATGAAATTTTCGCCTATTCATCCGCTTGTCAGTTGGCTGCTCTACCCGGTCTATGCCTGGCAAGGTGTCGGCGTGCGATTGAGGACGGAGCGAATGCTTCCACCCGGCGGTCTTCCGACCGGCGAGATTGCAGGTAAGGATCCGGCAATCAGGTTGCTTGTACTAGGGGATTCCTCGGCGGTGGGGGTCGGCACGACCGACGCCTGGCAGGGATTGTGCGTGCGGCTTGCCGTGCACCTGCAGGGGCGGACTGGGCGCAAGATCATCTGGCGTGCTGCTGGTTTTAATTCCGCCACGTCGGGGCAATTGCGCGATCACGTCGTTCCCAATCTGGAGCGCGGCTTCTGGACTCATATTGTCCTTGCCGTTGGCACGAACGATGCCAAGAACTTCCATTCGTTGCCGCGATTCAAACGTGAGTTTGGCGGATTGCTCTATGCACTGAAAGCAAAATGGCCCGAGGCTCATATAGTATGGTCCAAGGTGATCGATTTTCGCGACATGCCAGCCATGCCGCCATTGCTCGGCCGCATCCTTGAGGCACGTGCGGATGCGATCAACAGGCTGGGTGAGCGGCTATGCCGTGAACGTATGGCGACGCCCGCAACACGTCTTCCAGTAGAGGGGCCGGAAGGATTTTCCAGTGACGGATTCCATGCCTCGGCGTTAGGATACGACGCTTGGGCAAAACATCTTGTGCCTTATGTGCTCAACCTGCCGGATACGGAAGATGGCCGGGTGATCTCCTAACCCGCATGACGCATTACGCCAACGATGAACATCGCCAGCAGTGCCCCCACGGCGATCTTCCAGAAATCACCGCGCTTCTTCAACCCCGGCCAACCGAGCGGCCTTACGATGTGAAGCGCCATCATCAAGATCAGTACGAACGGCAGGATCTTCGTCATTTTGCCAGTATGCCTGCACGAACGGTCGGAGAGATTGAGCAGTGGTCGATCCGGTTGGAATTGTCAATTCCGCCTTTGACTCTGGCGCCGCTATTAGGGATGCTCTGAGCCGGGAGGCAATGCATGATATCACGTTACGAAGAGGTCTATCGGGATTGGAAATCCGACCCGGAGGCATTTTGGGCCCATGCCGCAGTAGCAATCGATTGGCTTCGGCCGTGGGAGAAGGTTTTCGACGCAAATGACGGCCCCTACGGCCGCTGGTATGCGGGCGCCGAGTGCAACACTTGCTACAATGCCGTGGATCGTCATGTGGCGCAGGGGCGCGGTGAACAGCTTGCGCTTGTTCATGATAGTGCAGTGACGGGCAGCCAACGCAAGATCACTTACGGCGGGCTATTGAACGACATCAATGCTCTGGCTGCCGTTCTGACAGACAAAGGCGTCAAAAAGGGTGATCGTATAATCATCTACATGGCGATGGTGCCGGAAGCCGTTGTGGCTATGCTCGCCTGCGCTCGCATAGGCGCCGTACATTCCGTGGTATTTGGCGGTTTCGCTGCGCATGAACTGGCAACCCGCATCGATGACGCCAGGCCGGTAATGATCATTGCGACCTCCTGCGGGCTGGAACCGGGACGAGTGGTCGCCTACAGGCCAATGCTCGACAAGGCGATCGAGCAAGCCACACACAAAGTCAGCGCCTGTCTGATTCTCATTCGTCCGCAACAACCGCACGAGCTCGTCGAGGGCCGCGATTTGGACTATGCGCAAGCCGTCAACGCCGCGGCAGGACGCAAGGTGCCGTGCGCCGCGCTGAAGGCAACGGATCCGCTGTACATCCTCTATACTTCTGGCACGACCGGACAGCCCAAGGGAGTTGTGCGTGACAATGGCGGGCATCTCGTAGCGCTCGCATGGTCCATGGGTGCGATTTACGACACAAGGCCGGGCGACGTGTTCTGGGCAGCGTCGGACATAGGATGGGCGGTGGGCCATTCCTATATCGCCTATGCACCGCTATTCATCGGCGCTACAAGCATTCTCTACGAGGGGAAACCCGTCGGTACGCTCGATGCAGGCGCATTCTGGCGGGTCGTGTCGGAACACAAGGTCCGGGTGTTATTCACCGCTCCGACCGCTTTCCGCGCCATCAAAAAAGAAGACCCCAAGGGCGAGTTCATAGGCAAATACGATCTATCGTCGCTGAAGTATCTGTTCCTTGCCGGCGAACGTGCCGACACGGATACAATCAAATGGGCGGAGGAGAAGCTCGGCGTCCCGGTAATCGATCATTGGTGGCAGACCGAAAGTGGCTGGCCGATGGCGGCCAATCCCGCCGGACTGGGAATGCTGCCGGTCAAATACGGCTCACCGACGGTGCCGATGCCGGGCTATGACGTGCAGGTGCTCGATGACGCGGGGCATCCGGTGAAGCGAGGTGAACTCGGCAATATCGTCGTGAAACTGCCGCTGCCCCCAGCTTGCCTGCCGACTCTATGGAATGCCGACCAGCGCTTTCGTGAGGCATACATCACGGAGTTTCCCGGCTACTACAAGACAGCCGATGCGGGAATCATCGATGAAGACGGCTACATCTACATCATGAGCCGCACGGACGATATCATCAATGTTGCCGGCCACCGGCTCTCGACCGGAGCAATGGAAGAGGTGCTCTCTAGTCACCCGGATGTAGCCGAATGTGCCGTGATCGGCATCTCCGACCATCTGAAAGGGCAGGTGCCCTGCGGGTTTATCGTGCTGAAATCCGGCGTGACGCGTAACGAGCTTGAGATCGAACGCGATTGCGTCGCGCTAATTCGTGAGAAGATCGGACCGATCGCGGCTTTCAAGACGGCACTGACGGTAAAACGTCTGCCAAAAACGCGCTCCGGCAAAATACTTCGAGGCACAATGCAGAAGATTGCCGACGAGGAGGTATGGAACATGCCTGCCACGATCGACGATCCCGCGATCCTCGACGAGATCAAGGTGGTCCTCAACAGTCACGGCATCGGCGTTAGAAACTAATAGGACCTCATGACATGCTCCTGACAGAAGGTTGTCAGGAGGGGTATGCGATAGTGTCTCCGTAGTCAAAAGGAGACAGGGTTATGACTTACGTTGATTTTGGCATTGTTCGCACGTTCAGGCGATTGTTTTCGGAGTTCGTGGCGTATCGTGATGAATTGCGTACGGAGCGGCATATCAATACCCTACCCGATTACGTTCTTAAGGATATCGGTTGGCCTGACGCCTATGCTGAACGTCTTTCACACCGCGCAAGAGTGAGAAAATCGGAGGCTGGCGCAGATAGCGCCAGTTCCGACCTTGCTCCCTGGCAGATTGGATGGCCAAGGGGCCGGGAGTCGCGAAAAGTCAGCAAATCCGGCCACTTCGGCCTAGAGTGTTAGGATAAAAAGCAGGAGGGGAGTGACACGCATGGAACAGAAAAAGACCATCGGCTTTGTCTTTGTCGACAAATTTGCCGATTGGGAGTTCGGCCTGCTTTCCGGGTCCGCGGTCGACTGGTTCGGCGCACGTACGTTTGCGCTCTCGCCATCGACCGGTGGTCCGGTCAAATCCATCGGTGGTCTCAAACTCATGCCGGATCGCGGTGTAGCGCCGGAAGATAATGGCGATCTGGATGCCGTGGCAGTTATTGGTGCCGAGACTTGGCCGAGCGAGGACGCTCCTGACATTGCGCCTTTGTTGAGCACGACGCTGGCAAGGGGTGGTATCGTTGGCGGCATATGCGGCGGAACGTTGGCGTTGGCGCGCGCGGGGCTGTTTGAGGGACGTAAACATACCAGCAATGGCGCCGGATGGATTGAATCGAAGATCGGCACCTATCCAGGTTCTTCGCTCTATCAGGATGTGCCGCATGCGGTTCGGGACGCGCATATTGTCAGTGCTCCAGGATCTGCACCAGGCACATTCACGACGAATTTCCTTGAAGCTCTCTATCCCGAGAAAGCCGCGCACGTTGCGGAGATGCGCGAATTCATTGCTCGAGAGTACAGGCTTGACAATGCGCAGGGCTGACCGGCTTTTTCAGATCGTGCAGAAGCTGCGGGGCGGCCGTCTGGTAACGGCGCGGCAGTTGGCCGAGAAACTTGAGGTTTCGGAGCGTACCATCTACCGCGATATCGCCGATCTGCAATCGACCGGTGTGCCGATCGATGGTGAAGCAGGCGTTGGTTACATCCTGCGCGAAGGCTTCGATTTGCCGCCACTGATGTTCACGCGCGACGAAGTCGTGGCGCTGGTAGCGGGCGCGCGGCTTATCACGGCTTGGGGCGGTGCATCGATGGCCCGTGCGGCCGAAGAAGCAATTATCAAGATCGGTGCTGTCCTGCCCAAGGAAGAGCGCCCGCGCATCACGAACACGCATATTCATTCAACGAGCTATAATATCAGTGATAGCGACCGTGCTCTAATCGATCTTGCCGAGAACGCTGCCGAACAGTGCCGCATCCTGTCGATCACCTATACCGATCTGGACGGCAAGGAGAGCGCCCGGCATATACGGCCGCTCGGCCTCTGGTTCTGGGGCAAAGTTTGGACCTTGATCAGCTGGTGTGAACTGCGCAATGATTTCCGGACATTCCGCATAGACCGGATCGCGAAGGTCGAGAAGATCGACAGGATTTTCCGGCAGGAACGCGGCAAGACGCTGGCCGACTTCTATCGGCGCGTCGAGCTGAGCGAAACTCCCGATACCAAGGCACGCGCATCATGAAAAAGCCCGGCAAGTGCCGGGCCTTCATATTAGATCCTACAGAAGCTTATTGCTGCTCGTCTTCGTCTTCCTGGCGGCCTTTGAGCGACGACAGCTTGGCAAATACCTTGTCGGCGTCGAGCTCCTGGTCTTCTTCGCGGACTGTCGGCTGGACATCGAGGTTTTCGGTTGCAGATGCAGGAAGCAGTGTATCGCCGCCTTCGCCCGGCTGTTGTACCGGCCGACCTCGGGAGGAACGCTCTACCTCGATGTCAAGGTCGATCTGCGAGGACAGTCCTAGGGTGACCGGATCCATCGGCTGCAAATTGTTCGAATTCCAGTGAGTGCGGTTGCGAATCTGCTCGATGGTGGATTTCGTCGTACCGATAAGCCGCGAGATTTGCGCATCCTTCAATTCCGGATGGTTGCGCACGAGCCACAGAATGGCATTGGGGCGATCCTGTCGCTTGGACAATGGCGTATAGCGGGGACCCTTGCGCTTGGTTTCCGGAACGCGAACCTTGGGCTCGAGGATCTTCAGCTTGTAGTTGATGTCGGCCTCACCCTTGGCAATCTCCTCGCGCGACAACTGGCCGGTAATCAACGGATCAAGGCCCTTGATGCCCTGTGCGGATTCGCCATCGGCAATTGCTTTCACTTCGAGCGGATGCAGCTTGCAGAATGCAGCGATCTGATCGAATGACAGCGCGGTATTGTCGACAAGCCAGACGGCCGTTGCCTTTGGCATTAGAAGCTGGGTGGCCATAGATATAGTCCTCTCGTTCGTCCGCTCCGGGGGCGCGGGACGTGGGTTCAACCACAATTTCCGGGAATTCGGCGCCTATATAGCGCTATTTTACCTGATGAGCAAGAATCGCTTTCGTACTAGTCCCCAGTACAACCAGGCGTTTCATCAAAGTGTCATGCAAGTGTCATCCCACTGCAATGTGACTGGGCGAACCATCCATTCAACAATAACAGGAGGTTCCCCGAACATGTCGTGTAAATTGCTCTATCTCGGTCTTTTGACGGCTCTAGCGGCGTCAGCCGCGGTTCCCGCCGCTGCTGAACCTGTTTTCAACCGTATTGCAAGTTTTCCGGTCGCCAGCAATCTGCCAAATGATGCAGACAAGTCAAAGCCGACGTCGTCGGAGATCATAACCGTCTCGGAAGACGGCAAGACTTTGATTTATTCCGATAGCCCCTACGGAGCGATCGGCTTCATCGACATCGCCGATCCTTCCAAGCCACAGCCAGGCGGGATAATCAGTATCGAGGGCGAGCCAACCTCGGTGGCGGCGGTAGGGGCCAATGTCCTGGCGTCCATCAACACGTCCGGGAGCAAGTCCGATCCTTCGGGACGGCTCGATGCCATCAATATAGCGACGCGCAAAATTGAAGCAAGTTGCGACCTTGGCGGACAGCCGGATTCCGTGGCGGTCTCCCCTGACAGGACATTCGCTGCTGTAGCCATCGAAAACGAGCGGGACGAAGATCTGAACGACGGCGAATTACCGCAAATGCCCTCGGGCAACCTCAAGATATTCTCCCTGAAGAACGGCGCTCCGGATTGCGCAACCGTGAAGACAGTTGGTCTCGCGGGCCTTTCCGAAATCGCACCGGAGGATGCCGAGCCTGAGTTCGTGTCGATCAACAACGAGAACCAGATCGCCGTAACGCTGCAGGAAAACAATCATATCGCTGTGATCGATGCGGCCACGGGCAAGATCACGAACCACTTCTCCGCAGGAAAAATCGACCTCGACAAGGTCGACGTGAAGAATGACGGAGCGTTCAAGTTCGACGGCAGCATCAAGGGCGTGCTTCGCGAGCCGGACACCATCAAGTGGCTCGACAATGATCGCTTCGTTGTGGCCAATGAGGGCGATTACAGGGGCGGTTCGCGCAGCTTCACGATCTTCTCCAAGGATGGCAGGGTTGCTTATGAATCCGGCGCCTCGCTGGAGTACAAGATCGTCGAGGCCGGCCATTATCCGGACAAGCGAAACAAGAAGGGGGTTGAGCTCGAAGGTGCAGAGGCCGCCAGGTTCGGCGATACGCCATACCTTTTCGTCGCCAGTGAACGGGCATCAATGGTCGGTGTTTACAAGGATACGGGCAAAGACCCGGAATTCGTTCAGCTACTGCCCTCAGGAATCGGCCCGGAAGGCGTCCTCGCCATACCCTCGCGCAATCTTCTGATCACGGCGAACGAGTCGGATCTTGTCGAAGATGGCGGCGTCCGCTCGCATGTCATGATCTATGAACTCAAGGAACAGAAGCCCAATTATCCTCAAATCGTCTCCACATCGAAAGAGGATGGAACATTGCTCGGTTGGGGCGCGCTTTCCGGTCTCGCCGGTGATCTGAAAGAAGCCGGGAAGCTCTACGCTGTCTCGGATTCGGTTTATTATTCCGCGCCGGCCATCTACACGATAGATGCCAAGCAGACACCTGCAAAAATCACCGCGGCGCTGACTGTCAGGCGCGGCGGACAGCCCGCTCAGAAGCTCGACCTTGAAGGCATTACCACCGATAACGATGGCGGCTTTTGGCTCGCCAACGAGGGCGATCAGGCAAAACTCGTTCCCCACGCAATCCTCAATGTCAACGACAAGGGCGAAATCAAAAAAGAGATCGCGCTCCCGGAAGAATTGCTGTCAAACCAGTCCCGCTACGGTCTCGAGGGCATCACCCGCGTTGGCGAGGGCGATGACGCCGTGCTCTGGATGCCAATCCAGCGTGAATGGAAGGATGATGAGAAGGGCTTCGTGAAGCTTCTCCGCTACGACATCAAAAAGAAGGAATGGAGCGCAGTTTCCTATCCGCTCGACAAGACCGAAAAAGGCTGGGTAGGACTGTCCGAAATCACTGCGCATGACGGTCAGCTCTACATCATCGAGCGAGACAACCAGGTGGGGGAGAATGCCGTCAACAAGCGCTTGTATCGCGTGGCGCTCGATAGCTTGAAACCAGCCAAGATAGGTGAAAAGCTCCCGGTCGTCGAGAAGACTCTGGCTCGTGACTTCGTAAGTGATCTGAAGGCCAGCAATGGTTATGTCGCCGAGAAGCTTGAGGGCTTTACCGTAGACTCCGAGGGCAATGGTTATGCTGTGACAGACAATGACGGCGTCGATGATTCCTCAGGTGAAACCATGTTCTTCGGCATCGGCAAGGTTCATCCCACGAACTAGGTCCGGCTCCCTAAGCTTCATGCACGAATGCACGTCCATCCGCTTTGACGGGTGGACGTCGCTTTTGGATCAGCTGACGTCAAGCACGATCTTGCCTATGTGATTGCCGTCCTCGATTCGCTCATGGGCGCGCCAGGCTTCATGCAGCGGGTAGATCATATCGATCACAGGGGCCACACGGCGCTCGACCAGCAAAGGCCATACTTTGAGTTCGAGTTCGCGTGCGATCTCCGCTTTGAACTCGACCGGACGGTTGCGAAGCGTGGATCCCGTGTGGGTCAAGCGCTTGACCATCAGTTTGGATATGTCCGTTGTCACTTTGGCACCGTTCAGTACGGCAATCTGGACGATACGGCCGTCGAGTGCTGCGGCGTCATAATTGCGCGCCGTATAATCGCCGCCAACCATATCGAGGATCAGGTCGGCTCCCTTGCCATCCGTCGCCTCCTTCACTGCTCCGACGAAGTCTTCCTCACGATAATTGATGGCGCGGTCGGCCCCGAGTTTTTGGCAGGCGTCACACTTCTCGTCCGAACCTGCAGTGGTGATGACAGTGGCGCCAAAAGCCTTGGCGAGCTGGATCGCTGTGGTCCCTATGCCGGACGATCCGCCATGAACGAGAAAGGTTTCGCCTCTATTCAATCCGCCGCGCTGGAACACATTGTGCCAAACCGTAAAATAGGTTTCAGGAATTGCTGCGGCTTCGATAAAGCCGTAGCCTGCGGGAATGGGCAAGGCGTTGGTCTCATGCACCACGCAATATTGGGCATAACCTCCACCGGCAACGAGCGCTGCAACCCGCTCGCCTATGCGAAAACGCGTTACGTCTTCACCCGCGGCGACGACATCGCCGGCGATCTCTAGTCCCGGAATGTCGGACGCGCCGGCAGGCGGAGGATAGTGGCCCAGCCGTTGCAATACATCCGGCCGATTGACTCCGGCAGCCCGCACCTTGATGAGCAACTCCCCGGCCTTCGGCTCAGGAACACCGCGCTTGCCAGGCTTCAAGACCAATGGGCCGCCCGGCTCGGTGATTTCAATTGCCGTCATCGTCGTCGGAATCGTTTCGACCATGGTTTGGTCTCCTCTGCATTGATTCGCCCGAATGGTTTGCAATACCAAGCAGTTGGGCTGTATTCTCTCACACTGGAGCAAATAGACAAAACTTGCTCTAGGACGACAAGTGGAGAAAATGATGTCACTTTTCGACGAAGAACCAAGGCGCAAGATAGTCCACGACATCGGACAGGATCTATCGTTGCTGTCTGTTGCTGAACTTGACGAACGGATTGTCCAGCTGCGCTCCGAGATCAAACGTCTTGAGGAAGAGCGGTCGCGCAAGGGTGATAGCAAGGTTGCAGCGGAGGCGCTGTTCCGTTGAGGCCGACTAATTCATGCGGGTGACCTAAAATATCCGCATTGCTGATTGAGACGAAGTCATCATCACCAGTCTTCTCCTGGCTGGTCCACTCCCCGATTCGCTCGAAGGGTCTGCCGTGTTCCGTTCATTCATTCAGGTCTTCGCACTTCTTTGCGGCACCTCATTTCTTGTCATGGCCTCCGGTCTGCACGGGTTGCTTTTGCCACTGCGCGGCGGCGCGGAAGGATTTTCGACGACCTCGCTTGGTCTTCTGGGAACCGCCTGGGCCGGTGGCTTCATAACCTCATGCCTGCTCGCGCCTCGGCTCGTACGCCGTGTCGGACATGTGCGTGCATTCAGCGCGTTTGCCTCGGTAGCCGCGATCGTTGCGCTACTCACCGGCATTCTTGTCGATTCGACCGCGTGGATAGTGCTCCGCGCCTTGACCGGCTTCGCCATGGCCGGCTCCTACATGGTCATCGAAAGCTGGCTGAACGAGCGCGCAACCAATGCCAATCGGGGTCAGATCTTCGGCTTGTATATGGTGGTGAATTTCGCATCGATAACCGTGGGCCAAATGATGATCGGCTTTGGTGACGTGCATACGGGTACGTTTTTCATGATGTCCGGCATTCTCTTTTGCCTGGCATTGATCCCGACTGCAATTTCGACCGCGAGCAGTCCAAAGCCGCTGACCGAGGTGCAGCTCGACCTGAAAGCGCTATATCGCAATTCGCCGGTAGCCTTTCTCGGCTGTATTCTGATCGGCATTGCCAATGGTGCGTTTGGAACGCTCGGCGCCGTCTATGGCGCGGCGACAGGTATAACGACCACGGAAATTGCGCTCATGATGAGCGCATCCGTGATGGGCGGCGCACTGATGCAAATCCCGGTCGGCCGCATGTCCGATCGCACGGACAGACGTTACGTTCTGGCTTTCGTTGGCGGAGCCGCGGCGGTCATTGGCCTCTTGATATTCCTGATCGCACCCAGGCATGCCACGGTCATTCTGATCATGACTGCGATCTATGGCGGCCTCGCCTATACGCTTTATCCAGTGGCCGTTGCCCATGCGAACGATTTTTCCGACTCTGAAAATTTTGTGAAGGTAACGAGCGGCCTGTTGTTGCTCTACGGTTTTGGCACGATGATCGGCCCGATACTCGGTGCCTGGGCGATGGAAATGATTGCGCCTGAAGGCCTGTTTGCCATAACTGCGCTCGCACATATTTCCATAATGGCCCACGCGATCATACGGTCGCGAATGCGCGCACCGGTTCCAATCGAGTTGCGCGACAATTTTCAGACGGTTCATTCGGAGCGGGTTACGCCGGAGGGTGTCAGGTTGGACCCTCGTGCAGAGACGCTGCCGGAATAGTTTTCGATTCGGTTCCGATACGAAATCCGTTGACAATGCTGATGGTTTAAAATGACTATTCTCACATGGTCGAAACGGATGCCTTTGCAGCAATTTCTGATCCAAACCGCCGCTACCTGCTTGAGGAGCTGAGACGCGGTCCAAAAACCGTGAACGAGCTTGCGACAGGCCTACCGATCTCCCGTCCGGCCGTCTCCCAGCACCTGAAGGCGCTTCTCGATGCGCGGCTGGTTTCAGTCAAAGCCGAGGGCACGCGGCGGATTTACACTGTCGATGACAGCGGGTTCTTGCATCTGAACCTTTGGCTGGACCAGTTCTGGAACGAATGAGCTTGGGCGCCTAGAAACAAAAACCCGGCTCACCGCATGCGGGAACCGGGTTTCCTTCAACTTGCCAGGCGACAGCTCAGCGAACCGCCGTCGGAATTTCGCGGGATTGTCCTTTAATGGTGAGTGACGACTGCTTTCAGTCTTTCAATCTGCTCTTTGAGCACGAGCTTGCGTCGTTTCATATTGCTGATTTTCAGGTCGTCGGAGGCGGGACTTAACAGCGCGTCAGAAATTTCCTTTTCAAGCGCTCCATGCTTACGTTCAAGCGTTTCAAGATGAGACTCAATGGCCATTCGGCTTCTCCCTTGGTTGGTTTCGTCACGTATGCATGCTCTGCTTGCCAAGCGGCAAGTTTGTGACAGAGCGGTGACACTGTGCCACCACTTGAGGCAATTGTCGAATTTGTTTCGTAGGATTTTCTTGTGGCGTGAAATATGATATGGCGACGTGCTGGCGAGGACGGGTTGTCCACAACCAGTGACTGGATTCTTTTTACAGCAAAGTACCGGGAACTACTGCATGTCCGACCAGGATCAGGCTGACATTCGATTGGCAGTCGCAAGATTGAAACAGGAGCATCTGGATTTCGATGCGGCCATACAAGCAATGATCCAGGTGGGTTGCGACCAGCTTCGTATCCAGCGGATGAAAAAGAAAAAACTGATCATCAAGGACAAGCTCATCGAGCTTGAAGACAAGATCACGCCCGACATAATCGCCTGATTCCTTGCGGGTTGCGCAGTTTACGACCTAGCTTGCGGCGATCCGTCTTTTCCGTTAATTGCTCCCGACATATTTACAGGATGCTCAATGGCTGACAAACGCGCCGATGTTGCAATCATCATGGGAAGCCAGTCGGATTGGGCAACCATGCGCCACACCGCCGAGACGCTTGATAGCCTCGGCATTTCTCACGACGACAGAATTGTTTCCGCGCACCGCACGCCTGACAGGCTGGTAAGCTTTGCCAAGGGCGCGCGCGAAGCCGGTTTCAAAGTGATTGTCGCGGGTGCCGGCGGGGCTGCTCACCTGCCAGGTATGGCGGCATCGATGACTGCATTGCCCGTTTTTGGCGTGCCGGTCGAATCGAAGGCGCTGTCCGGACAAGACTCCCTTCTATCGATCGTGCAGATGCCGGCCGGTATCCCTGTGGGTACATTGGCAATCGGGCGGGCTGGCGCGATCAATGCCGCGCTGCTTGCGGCGGCGGTCCTCGCCCTGAATGATTCGGCGCTGGCGAAGCGGCTGGATGAATTCCGCCAGGCGCAAAGCGACAAGGTCGCGTTGAGACCTTCTGACGAGGCATGAGAATGATTTCCCCAGGATCGACGATCGGTATCATTGGTGGCGGCCAGCTTGGCCGGATGCTTGCCATGGCGGCGGCTCGGCTCGGCTATAGAACTGTCATTCTTGAACCGCTGGAAAATTGTCCGGCAGCACAAGTCGCCAATGAACACATTGTCGCTTCATATGATAATCCCAATGCGCTCGAACAATTGGCCGAACTTTGCGAGGTCATCACCTATGAGTTCGAGAACGTGCCGGTCGATTCTGCCGAAACGCTCAGCGAGATCAAGCCTGTATACCCATCGCCCGAGGCTCTGAAGGTCTCGCAGGACCGACTCGTCGAAAAGCGCTTTCTGAACAAGGCGGGCATCCAGACTGCCCAGTGGTTGAGCGTTGAAAACGAGGGCGATCTCGAAGCGGCGCTGCTGGCGTTTGGTGGTAAGGGCATCCTCAAGACACGCCGCTTTGGCTATGATGGCAAGGGGCAGGTGAGGTTTTCCGGCGACAAAGGAGAAGACGCGAAGAATGGTTTTTCCGCCATCGGCAGTGTCCCGTCCATTCTGGAAGCCATGGTCGAGTTTGTATGCGAGATTTCCGTGATTGCGGCACGCGACGAAGCCGGAAACATCAAGGTCTACGACATCGCTGAAAACGTCCACAAAGACGGTATTCTAGCGACTTCTACCGTGCCGGTCTCCGTGTCGTCCACCATTGCCGGCCTTGCTGCTGACGCAGCACGTAAGTTATTGGAAGGATTAGATTATGTCGGCGTGGTCGGCATGGAATTCTTCGTCTTGGCCAATGGTACGCTGCTCGCAAATGAATTCGCGCCCCGTGTGCACAATTCTGGCCATTGGACCGAAGCCGCCTGCGCCACATCGCAGTTCGAACAGCATATCCGGGCGATCACCGGGCTGCCGCTCGGCGATACGAGGCGGCATTCGGATTGCGTGATGGAAAACCTGATCGGCGACGATATCGACAGAGTTGCGGAAATCTTGAAGGAGCCCGGAGCTGTCGTGCATCTTTACGGAAAGGGCGAAGCGCGCCCTGGACGCAAGATGGGGCATGTGACGAGAATAACAAAAAGGCTCTAGCCGGCCGCTTGCAACAAATAATGCGCGGTTATCAGGTGAATCACGCGACGAATCGTAAGCCGGGTGTTGACAATATGGGCAATCCTTGGCTATTTCCCCGCAACGTCTTTCCGGCGCGCTCTTAAGGCGCGCTTTTTATTGGTGCCCGGTTTCGGGCGTAAGATACCGGTGCTGAAATGAAGATCAAGAACTCGCTCAAAGCCCTCAAGGGCCGTCATCGTGACAATCAACTGGTTCGCCGCAAGGGCCGGATGTACATCATCAACAAGACTGCGCCGCGCTTCAAAGCACGCCAGGGCTGATCGTACCCGTCTCACGGTTTTTTGCATTTGACGTTTCGCTGATACGGATTACCATTCGTGTCATGCGGAACGTTTATGCTGTTTTTATTGCCATTTTTCTCGTTCTTTCGCCCGCCATGGCGCAGGAGGGGGCTCCTTTACAACAGAAGGCGGCCTTGCCCAACCAGACGTTGGCGCAGAAACGAGCCACGCGGCTGGACGACCTATTTGCTTCACTGAAGCGCGAAAGCAACGAAGTGAAGGCCGCGCGAATTGCCGCGCAAATACAGGCGCAATGGCAGAACTCCGGCAGCGCCACCGTCGATCTGATGATGGGCTGGTCTGCCAAGGCCATGGAAGATAAGAAGTATTCGGTCGCGCTCGATTTTCTCGACCAGGTGGTCGTGATGAAGCCGGACTATGCCGAAGGCTGGAACAGGCGCGCGACATTGAACTTCATGATGAACGATTACGGGCGTTCCATGGCCGATATCCAGAAGACCTTGGCGCTTGAACCACGCCATTTCGGGGCGATGGCGGGGATGGCTGCGATCCTCAAGGATACCGGCCGTAAGGAAGCCGCATTGCAGGCTTTCGAGCGTGTTCTGACGGTCTATCCTATGCTGCGCGAAGCCCAGAAGCAGGCGGGTGAACTGGCAGACGAACTCACCGGGCAGCGGACGTGATACACGTCGCCACAACTAAATTTCTCGCATAGGTAGATAATCTGCCGCGAAAAACGATCATTCTGGCGCAAAACCAGGCGATTCTCGAATCAAAGTCGTGTCATTGCGTTCCAGCGTCTGCCGGAACGCAATGTTCTTCCTCAATAAGTCTTAAATACCCGTCAGCCCATCCGAACCGATATAGGCGATGCGCAACATATTGGTCGAACCCGGCGTACGCAGCGGTACGCCGGCCGAGATAATGATGCGGTCACCCGGATTGCCGAACTCTTCCTGGTAGGCGATGTGACAGGCACGGTCGACCATGTCGTCGAGGTCGGTGGCGTCCTCGGTTACAACGCAGTGCAACCCCCAGACGAGAGAGAGCTTGCGGGCGGTCTCGACGACCGGTGACAGTGCGATGATCGGCAACAATGGCCGTTCGCGTGCTTCGCGTAGTCCGGTTGTGCCGGACGCGGTGTAGGTGACAATAGCCGAGAGGTTGAGCGTTTCGGCGATCTGGCGGGCAGCGAGCGAAATCGCATCGGCTCCGGTCGCGTTCGGCTCCGGACGCTGGGCATGGATGATGCCGGGGTAGTTGGGATCGCGTTCGACCTCTTCGGCAATGCGCGCCATCGTGGACACGGCTTCGACCGGATAGGCGCCCGCGGCGGATTCGGCCGAAAGCATGACGGCGTCGGCGCCTTCGAACACGGCTGTCGCAACGTCCGAAACCTCGGCGCGGGTCGGCACGGCCGCAGTGATCATCGATTCCAGCATCTGGGTAGCGACGACGACCGGCTTGCCAGCCCTGCGGCAGGCGCGGATGATCTGCTTCTGGATGCCGGGAACGGTTTCAAGCGGCATCTCAACGCCGAGATCGCCGCGCGCCACCATCAGCGCGTCGGAGAGTTCGATGATCTCATCGAGGCGGGTTACGGCCTGCGGCTTTTCGATCTTCGAAAGGAGGGCAACGCGGCCACGCGAAATCTTGCGCACTTCGGCAAGATCTTCCGGCCGCTGGATAAAGGACAGGGCAACCCAATCCACTTCCTCCTGCAGGACAGCATCGAGATCCCGCCGGTCCTTCTCAGTCAGGGCGCTGACGCCGAGCGTCGTATCGGGCAGGCTGACACCCTTCTTGTCGGAGATCGTGTCGCCGGAAACGACGCGGCAGCGGATATGCTTGCCATCGGAGGCTTCGGCGACCAGCGCAAGCCTGCCGTCGTCGATCAGAAGGCGATGACCCGGCTCGACAGCTTCAAGAATCTCTGGATGCGGCAGGAACACACGGGTATTGTCGCCCGGCGCGTCATTATTATCGAGCGTGAACGTCTGGCCGGCGACGAGGCCGACCTTGCCATCCTTGAACTTGCCAACGCGTAGCTTCGGACCCTGAAGGTCGGCGAGAATGCCGATGGGCCGTCCAACTTCCTTTTCGACATTACGCAGACGGCGAACAAGCTCGCGCATCAATTCGTGACTGGCATGGCTCATGTTGATACGGAACACATCGGCGCCGGCTTCGAACAGCTTGCGGATCATGGCTTCGTCGGAGGAAGCGGGGCCTAATGTGGCGAGAATTTTGACCTTGCGGCGGCGTCTCATGGAGAGGGGGTATCCGTTACGATTGGAGAGGAGGGAGGATTTTCTTCCGTCAGCTGGACCATCCAGCTTGTCTGTTCGCCGGTGTCATATTCCTGGAATCCGGAGCGCTGGAAGCCACGCGCGAAACAGTCGTTGATACCGGTAATCTTGAACTGGTTTTCGGCGACGCACATGTTCACCTTGCCATCCCAGCGCCCGCCACTCTGGGCGTCTTCGGCATAAAGATAATAGTAGCGCGATGTCAGCGGGCCGACAACCAGCGTCGTGCAGGAGGATGCGTTGACATGCCACCAGCCTTCGGTGACCCAGCCGGATTTGGCGCGGTAGCCGAGCGCGACGCCAACCAGGTTTTGCGTCGTGTTGCAGACGCGAAAGTCGGCCTGGGCCTTTTCGGGTGCATAAAAACTGCCCGCAATGAAGATGAATAAAAAAGCCGCGAGGAAGCTCCCCCATCTCGCCCTTATGCTTCTATTCAACATGGCCTCCGTCCGGTCTTCTCAAGTCCTCGCCGCGCGAGCAGCCAATGGGCCTGGGGCGAGGTAGACGACCTTCTTTTCGGTAGTTTCGCATGCATTGTCAACGCGCTAATCGTTTGAATGCGGAGTTCCCGCAAGAGTGCGACTTTAGGATGACTATCGGGAGCCAGCAGCGGTGATGAAGCATTTAAAAAGCCCCGATACGTTCGAAGGGGCTTTTTAAATGCTGGGGGCTTATTCCCCCTTGTCGCCGGAGGCATCCCCGTAAGAGAGAAAAGCGGATTTTATTGGCCGCAATTGTTACCGCCTAGAGGTCGACCTCGTCGACATCCAGGTATTTCTTCAAATAGCCGAGTGTCTTGTCAATCATTTCATCAAGATCCTCCACCTTTTTATCTACGTTGAAGTGGTGATCCATATCCCGAATCATAAGTTCCGGATGTGCGCCCCTATGATATTTGATGAACAATTTTCCCATCTGTGGCTGAGGTCCGACCAGGGCGACCTTCGTACCGACGGCAACAAATAGCGGTCCATTATACCTTGACATTTCCGCTACGGGATCAATGGCGTAGATTTCCTTGAAGAATGCCCCGTTCAGAGTTGTGCCTGGTACAAGCTTGTCATTGGCAGTCTTGAGACCGGCGATGAGATTCTGCTCGCCGCCTGGAGAAAGCGGACGAAAGGTTTCGTCCCGGCGCGCTTTTCTTTGCTCAGTTCCGCCACGATCGAATGATGCTTCTTGAAGCGCCGAAGCGCGGCTCCGATATGCGGTAAAGCCGGGCGCCAACAGCGCCTGGACCATGTGATTGAGGATTTCACCATGATTGATCTTAGCGACGACCAGCGCACGGCACTCGAAGCAGCGGCTTTCCGCCGTCTTGTGGAACACTTGCGCGCCCGCAGCGATGTGCAGAACATCGACCTGATGAATCTCGCCGGATTTTGCCGCAACTGCCTGTCCAACTGGTATGGCGAGGCCGCAGAAGAGGCGGGCATAAAGATATCGAAGGATGAATCGCGCGAGATCATCTATGGCGAGCCTTATGCGCAGTGGCAGGCCAAGCACCAGCGCGAAGCAAGCGATGCACAGAAAGCAGCATTCGAGACGAACAAACCGTCGCATTGAGGGTTGTGCGTGGTTCGACAAGCTAACCATGAGGGAGGTTGTCGATGTGGCAAGACTGCGCCGGTGATGATGGCTATGCAGTAACCACAATCCTCGTGGCGGGCTTGTCGAACCACGCACAACCAAACTGATCCCTCCTCCGACTCTTGTCTTGACTCCTGATGTGCCGGTCGGGCATCGAAGCCGTTCGCGCGGCCTATCCCGAGTCGCACAACGGATATTTTGAAAAGAGCGGAGTGATGAGCATGGATGATTTGGCGGCGCAGGGTGGTGTCGAAGGTGTTGCGGCTGCAGAACTGAGACAGTTCATCGAACGCATCGAGCGCCTCGAAGAAGAAAAGACCACGCTCCAGGACGATATCAAGGAAGTCATGGCCGAAGCCAAGGGGCGGGGCTACGACACAAAGATCATCAGGACCATCGTGCGGCTCCGCAAGAAGGATGCCAACGAACGCAAGGAAGAGGAAGCGATCCTCGAATTGTACATGAATGCGCTCGGCATGGTTTGAGAAGCGACACGTAATAGCTGGTTTCAAGGAATATCTATGGACTGACCTCGCCGGCCTTCCTGTAAGCATCAAGTTCCGGGTCGAGATCGATCTCGACCACATTGGTGAAAACGGTGGTTGCCACCATGATACCGGCAAAGGCGACAAGGTTGACGAGCGCCGGTTCGTCATACCTGGCCCTGAGCTCGTTCCAGAGGACATCGGGAACGGCGTTCGAATCCGCAATGATGGCTTTGCCGAATTCGATCAGCAGTTTCTCGTCCGCGTCAGGAATAAGTGTCTCGGGCTCCGATCCGGATTCGATCAGCGCGCGCCGGAAAAAAGCGGCCGGCACAAGGGCGCCCTGCGCTTGCGAGATGGCGAGGGAAAACAGCCATATCGCCCGGTCTGACAGCGCCTGCCGCAAGAGGTCGCGCAGCGTGAACCACTCCCCATAAATACGGTGCGCCACGGGCGAGTGGAGCAGAACACGTTTCATGTTCGTCATACGCCCGCGAAGCCGCAATTCCTCATCATGTTCTTTTCGAATTTCGGGTGACGCCGTCCTGTAATCGATTGGCGATATGCGGCTCATGTGAGGTCCCCCGGTTTGACTGGTCGAGCTCACAAAAACGCCCGCCTGTGAAGAACAGGCGGGGCGCCCTTGTGGAAGACAAGAGTTCAGAATTTGTAGCTGATGCCGACTTTCACCGCGTGGGTATTCAGATCGACATTGTAGTCGCCCAGCGCGTTGGAGAAATCCTGATCGCCAAAGTCGGTATAACGGTATTCCAGGCGTCCGGTCCAATTGTCGGTAAAGGCATATTCGACGCCGGCACCCGCGGTCCATCCGGTATAGGTGTCATCGTCGTTGAACGACGTGCCATCCGGAAAATCGATATCATGCTTGTACTTGCCGAAGGCGACACCGCCCGTCACGTACGGCAGCCAGCGGTCGACAGCGTAACCCAGCCGCGCGCGGACGGAGCCCTGCCACTCGAGCTTGCTCGACCCATCGATGCCGGTGTCGATGCCGCCGATATCGAGCGTGCCGTCGCCGGAAAGATCGCTGTAGTCGATATCGGCTTCGATACCCAGAACGATATTGTTGGAGAACTGGTAATTGTAGCCCGCATGAACACCGCCGAGAAAACCGTCGGGATCGAAGGGCAGCGAAGCGCCCACACCTGCGATATTCGTGCTCAATTCGGAATCGCCCCAGCCGTAGCCAGCTTGCGCACCGACATAAGCCCCTGTCCATGTGAAGATCGGAGCCTGCTCGACAGGCATTTCTACCGGCGCCTCTGCAACGGCATCAGCCGCCAAGGCTGAAGTCGACCCGAGGAGAACTGCTGCAAATGCGATAAGATATCTTTTCATCTCGCCCTCGCCATAGTGTTGTCAACTGAACGCAATTTACTCCTCCTCAGGCGACATGACTGTCTCCAATGTGCAACAGGGTCCGGGCTTATCCCTTGAATGGCCTTGTCACGAGGGGTTTCAACCGAGCACAATGGTCCGGGAGCGCGAACATGATCGCAACCCGGGCATCAAGGACAAGGAACAACAAACTCTGACAATCGTTCCAGCACCATTCGAAAAGACCGGGGAGAGGGCGATGAATTTGCTGGGGCGCTGGAATTCCCAGTCTCTGGCAAAGCAATTCCTGCTGACCGGCGGGCTGGTCTCGCTTGGAGCGATGATCCTGACAGGCATTTTTGTGACAACACTTATTGAAGGTGCCGTTACGAGGAACTCCGCCGCCGCCACGGCACTCTATGTGGATAGCGTGGTCGCGCCTATTCTGCCGGACATGCAGACCAACCAGATACTCGACGATACCGTGACACGAGCGCTCGACGAGACCCTGGGGCAGGGCGCATTGGCAAGCAGGCTCATGTCTTTCCGGCTTTGGCGAAGCGACGGAACGATCCTTTATTCGAGCGAAAAGGCGCTTGTCGGCAAACGCTTTCCCGTTAGTGAGGACCTGAAGGCCGCTTTTGACGGCAGGATGGTCGCCAATTTCGGCAAGGTCGAAGACCTGGAAAGCGAAACCGAAAGGGCGAGCGGCAAGCCCCTTCTCGAAATCTACAATCCTGTGCTCCAGCCCTGGTCGGGCAAGGTTGTCGCCGTATCGGAATTCTATGAGATCGCCGACGAGTTCCAGCACAGCCTCGACCAGGCGCGGCTGCTCAGCTGGCTTGCCGTGGCTTCATTTACGCTGGCATTCTTTCTCGTTCTGTCGTTCATCGTCGTTCGCGGCAGCAAGACGATCGATCGCCAGGGCAAGGCCCTGAAGCAGCGTGTCAGCGAACTTTCCGATCTGCTCGCCCAGAACAAGGCGTTGCACGCGCATGTGCAACGGGCATCGCAACGTGCTTCAGCCCTGAACGAAAACTATTTGCGGCGCATCGGGGCCGATCTGCATGACGGCCCGGCGCAACTCCTGGCTTTCGCGGCGCTGAGGCTGGACAGCGACACGCTGGTCAACCCGGCTGTGCCGGGTGAAACGCGCGAGCACGAAGTGATGGCTATCAAGGAAAGCCTCGACGAGGCCATGCGGGAAATACGCAGTATTTGCGAGGGCCTGGTATTGCCGCATATCGAGGCCGCCGATCTCTCCGAGATCGTTCAGCGGGCGGTGCGGGCGCATCAGTATCACACGGGCACGAGCGTTGAGCTGACGATGGCAGGATCGGCGCCGGAGCTCGGACCGTCCGCCAAGATATGCATCTACCGGTTCGTCCAGGAAGCACTCAACAACAGTTTCCGTCACGCAGGAGGTATCCGGCAGCGGGTGGTGCAAAGCGTGCAAGGCCAGCGGATGGTGATCGAAGTGTTCGATGGCGGGCCAGGATTTGATCCCGAGATCATCGGCAGAACCAGTATCGGGCTTGCGGGACTGCGGGATCGGGTGGAGAGTCTCGGCGGACGTTTCGCAGTGGAGTCTTCCCGGAGCGGCACGCGCGTGACAATGTCGCTCAATATGAATGGAATGGAGCATGCATGATGGCGGGCGTACGAATTGCAGTGGTCGATGACCATCCGTTGTTCAGAGAGGGCGTCAAGCGCAGTCTCTCCGAGATCAGCGACTTCCAGATAGTGGCGGAGGGCAGCACGAAGGACGATGCTGTCAGGATTTCGCAGGAGCACCGTCCGGACGTCATGTTGCTCGACATTTCCATGCCTGGCGGCGGGCTGGATGCGATCGTGCCCATACTCGAAAACTGGCCCGGCCAGAAGGTCGTCGTCCTGACGGTTTCGGAGACGAGCGACGATGTGACCAGGGCGTTGAACAGCGGTGCCAAGGGCTATGTCCTGAAAGGTGTCGGTTCGCGGGCACTGGCCGAGATCATCCGCACCGTGGCTTCGGGCGAAGGCTATGTCTCGCCGGCGCTTTCGGCACGGCTGCTCTCGGGGCTGGCGTCAGCGCCGGAAGCCGACAGCAAATCCGATCCGATCGCCGCGCTTACCGGCCGCGAATACGAAGTCCTGACACTCGCCGCCGCTGGCCTGAGCAACAAGCGGATCGCCCTGAAGCTCGATCTTCACGAAAAGACAGTGAAACATCACATGGGGCGCATTTTCGCGAAACTCAACGTCACCAACCGCACGGAAGCCGCCATGGCCCTGCGCGATGCCGGCCATGAGGTGCAGCCGGTGATTCAGCGGAACGTCAGCGGGTAAGGGAGTTCAGGCGGGTCTGGTCGGAGACTGTCGCAGTGCGTTCGATGATGGTGCGGCCCTTGGCGTCTTTCATGAGATAGCGGCCGTCCTTTATGCGCTCACTCATGCCATTCCTGTGACGAACCTCGACTGGACTGTCGATCGCCACCCTGCCTGGCACTGCGGATGGGCCGGGGCTCGCAACCCCAGCGTTGCCCCTGGCGCTGCCGGTATTTCCCTTGCCGCCAGCGTTGCCATTTTTATTACCTGCGTTGCCATTGTTGCCGCCAGCATTGCCATTGTTGCCACCGGCGTTGCCATTGTTGCCGCCAGCGTTGCCGTTATTGCCACCAGCGTTGCCGCCGGCGTTGTTTCCACCACCGCCATTGCCATTGCCGCCGCCATTATTGCCGTCCTTTGCGAGGGCTGCCTGGGGCTGCAAGGTGGGGAAATGAGCGTCGAAACCGAGGGTATAGGGCGCCAGCGCCAGCGCCGTTGCCAGCGCGGCGGTGCAAAGGACGGGTATCGGTCTCGTGCGGGCAGGCATCGTGCCTCCTGTCATTCCGGACCTGGCGGGCGGGAAACCCGCTGCCTCGGGGGAAGAACTCCATAACTCAGATAACGACGGCTTGCCGCCGCGTAATCAGACTTAGGTCTGACCATGCCGGGGCATAGGTCCGAAACAGGCCGGACTGGAGGCCCACTGGCGGAACGAGGCTGCCCCTCTTTACGTTTGCTTGCGGTTTTGCCGCGCATTTCTCCG
>NZ_PGGN01000012.1 GCF_003010935.1 Phyllobacterium endophyticum | reverse complement strand
TTGCCGGCCTCCCGCGCATCGCGGGCTCAATAGGATCCGCGCAGTGCGCAGACAGCTGGAATGGTCTTGAGGATGATGAGGATGTCCTGCAGCAGCGACCAGTTCTCGACATAGTGCTTGTCGAAGGCCACGCGCTGGTCATAGCTCACATCGTTGCGGCCGCTGATCTGCCAGACGCCGGTCAGGCCGGGGCGCGACTGGAAGTAGTAGACCGCGGCCGGTCCATAGCGCTCGATCTCGTCCTTGACCACCGGGCGCGGCCCGACGAGGCTCATCTCGCCGCGCAGGATATTGACCAGTTGCGGCAGTTCATCGAGGCTGAGTTTGCGCAACACCGTGCCGACCGTGGTCACGCGCGGATCGCTCTGCAGCTTGCGGCTGGCCAGCCATTCCTCGTGCGCCTGCGGATTGGCGGCAAGATGGGCCTTAAGCACGGCATCGGCGTCCTTGACCATGGTGCGGAATTTGAGGCAGCAGAACAGTTCGCCATTGCGGCCAATGCGGTGATGGCCGTAAAGAACGGGTCCGCCATCGTACAATTTGACGAGGCAGGCAACCATCAGGAACAGCGGGCTGAGAAGGATGAGGGCGAGCACCGCCCCGAGCACGTCGAACCAGCGTTTCAAGAGCCCTCCCACGGGAAGTTTTTCCAATTCATCGCCATGTCGAATGAATTCCATCTTCATAAGAAACTCCCTTTGACTCTATGATCCCCTTGAATGCGGACCCGCTGCGGGTCCGGCCCACCTTGGATGCCAGCTCAGGATCGGAGAAATGCGCGGCAAAACCGCAAGCAAACGTAAAGAGGGGCAGCCTCGTTCCGCCAGTGGGCCTCCAGTCCGGCCTGTTTCGGACCTATGCCCCGGCATGGTCAGACCTAAGTCTGATTACGCG
>NZ_PGGN01000011.1 GCF_003010935.1 Phyllobacterium endophyticum | reverse complement strand
ACCGTTTTCTTGATCTCTTTCTGCAGGTCGAGAAGGACAGATTGCATGTCCATCCGGATCAGCGGATCGAGTGCGGAAAAAGCTTCGTCCATCAGAAGTATGGGAGCATCATTGGTGAGCGCACGAGCAAGGCCGACCCGCTGTTGCATTCCGCCCGAGAGCTGGTTGGGATAATGATCCTCAAAGCCCTTCAGACCCACACGCCCGATCCAGCGGCGCGCCTGTTCTTCCTGCTTTTCGCGCGAAAGTCCCTGGATTTCAAGTCCATAGACGGTGTTGTCCAGAACCGTGCGATGCGGCAGTAGGGCAAACTTCTGGAATACCATTGCCGTCTTGTGGCGGCGAAACTGGCGCAGGTCGTTCTGGTTCATCTTGCAAACGTCGGCACCATCGATGATCACTTCACCTGCAGTCGGGTCGATCAACCGGTTGATGTGACGGATCAGCGTCGATTTACCCGAACCCGAAAGACCCATGACCACCTGGATGCAGCCCGCCGGCATATCGATGTTGATGTCACGCAATCCCAGAACGTGACCGTGCTGCTCATTCAGTTCAGTTTTGGTCATGCCTTTCTTGACAGCGTCGACATAGGCTGCCGGTCTCTGGCCGAATATCTTGTAGAGATTCCTGATTTTGATGCCCGCGCCTTGAACTGTGCGATCAGCCATGGACCACCTCCTGGTGCTTCTGAAGACGCTTGCCATAGGCCTGACTAACGCGGTCGAAGATGATGGCGATGCCGACGATGGCAAGGCCGTTGAAAAGTCCGAGAGAGAAGAATTGGCCGTTGACGGAACGCAAGACCGGCTGTCCGAGGCCTTGGACGCCGATCATCGAGGCAATGACAACCATCGCGAGCGCCATCATGATCGTCTGATTGATGCCAGCCATGATTGTGGGGAGGGCAAGAGGGATCTGCACGTTTCTGAGCCGCTGCCAGCTAGACGACCCGAATGCATCGGCTGCCTCCAGAACGTCCTTGTCCACAAGCCTGATGCCGAGATTGGTCAGGCGGATCATCGGGGGTATGGCGTAGATCACCACCGCGATAAGCCCCGGCACCTTGCCGATGCCCAGCAGCATGACAACTGGTATCAGGTAGACGAAGCTCGGCATTGTCTGCATTACGTCAAGAATGGGATTGACCATGCGCTGAAAGCCATCCGAGCGCGCCATCACGATGCCAATGGGGATGCCGACGACAATCGAAACGACCGTACCAACGAAAATCATCGCGATGGTTTTCATGGCATCGCTCCACATATCGAAATAACCGATCAGGAGGAGGGTCAGGATAGTCCCGCCCACGATCTTCCAATTGCGACTGGCAATCCATGCAATCCCGCCAATGAGTACGATCATCACTGGCCATGG
>NZ_PGGN01000010.1 GCF_003010935.1 Phyllobacterium endophyticum | reverse complement strand
CGCAACGTTCATAAACAAATCTCACAACAACAGAACTATGACGCGGGGTGGAGCAGCCCGGTAGCTCGTCAGGCTCATAACCTGAAGGTCACAGGTTCAAATCCTGTCCCCGCAACCAAATCAAACCCACCCTGAAACCATCCCCCAGACGTTTGTCCGGCATCTCGGCTTCGCCAAGCCGGACAAGGTAGCGCGTCGTTCGCAAGAGCGCACCATAACCTGAAGGGTGAGGGCCGTCCGGCCTTGCCGGTCATGCAGTCCAGTGGACTGCTGGAAGGCCCGAACGGGCAAAGCCTGTCCCCGCAACAGATCAACACAAAACCGTCCATTAAACCAAACCCCGCCACCAAGCGGGGCTTTTGCCGTCTGACGCCTTGCCGGCCATCGCTCCCGCAAGGCTCGGCCACTAAACGCCGGTCCGCACCCGCCCAAGGCCAGCTTCAGGGCCTCGCGCGCGACACTCGCATAGGCCGGACGAGTCTCTCGTCCAGGCAAATATGAGCACAGGCCTCAGCGGGACTTCGGCCAAGTCTTCCGTCAGGCTCATCACCTGAAACGTGAGAGGCATCAGGACCGGTAAACCGTCCTGCGGCGGTGCCCCGGTATAAAACGGAAATTATCCCGCAACAGCAAACGGCCAGCTCCTCCGGGCTTGTCGTCTGGCTGCATGCCGCTTGACGTCAACCGCACCAGAGGCCGGAACCAGACACCGGTCCCACTAGACTCCGGTCGCTACCTGCACGCCAGCTTCAGGACTTCAAAGCCGGCACTCGCATAACCGGACGAGCCTCTCGTCCAGGCAGATATGAGAACAAGCCCCGGCCGGTCTTCGCTTTTGTTTTGCAAATCGGCCACTCTTGAACGGGGAGTTTCCGGCCGGGCTTCTCCCGCCTAACTCTGCCAGTTCTGTGCTCTGGCCCATTCGATGCTTGCCGCAGCGATTTGCTCAACCGGATGTTCGATATCCTGGCGCAGCACCAGCGCCTCGCCTGTCGGCGGTTCGAGGGTTGCCAACTGGCTGTCCAGCATCGACAAGGGCATGAAATGGCCTGTTCGTTTGCTCATGTGATCACGCAGGACTTCACGTGTCCCATCGAGGAAGATAAAGCCCAGCCACCCGCCCGAGGCCTGTCTCAGCCGGTCGCGATATGATTTCTTGAGAGCGGAACAGGATACGACGACACCTTCTTCAGCACTTGCCAGCCTGGCGGCGATTTGGTCCAGCCAAGGCCAGCGGTCGTCATCGGTGAGTGGAATGCCCGACGCCATTTTTTCGACATTGGATTGCGGGTGCAAAGTATCACCCTCAACGAAAGGCAGCCGCAGCTCTGTTGCTACGGCGAGGCCGACAGAAGACTTTCCGGAGCCGCTCACTCCCATAACGACGAGCCGTATCATAGCGACGCGGTAATTCCGCCATCTATGTGAATGACCTGTCCATTGACGAACGACGAGGCATCGCTGGCGAGGAATACAGCTGCCCCGACCAGTTCCTCGACATTGCCCCATCGCCCTGCGGGCGTGCGTTTTTCAAGCCAGGAGGAGAAGTCGGGATTGTCGATCAACGCCTGGTTGAGCGGCGTCTTGAAATATCCTGGCGCGATCGCATTGACCTGGAGTCCGTACCTGGCCCAATCCGTACACATGCCGCGAGTGAGATTGCGCACTGCGCCCTTCGTTGCGGTGTAGGGAGCGATCGAAGGACGGGCGAGTTCACTTTGCACCGAAGCGATGTTGATGATCTTGCCGCGGCCGCGCTTGATCATGTGCGTGGCAACGCTTTGACCTGCGTAGAAGACACTTGAAATATTGGTCTGCAGCAATTGCTGCCACTTGTCGTCGGGAAAATCTTCAAGCGGGGCTCTGAACTGCATACCCGCATTGTTGACAAGAATGTCGATCGCGCCAATTTCGGTCTCGATCGTGCCGACGCCCTTCTTGACCGCGGACAGGTCAGTGACGTCGAAGGAGGAGCCATGGACGGAAAAACCCAAAGCCTTCAGTTCGGCCACCGCCGTATCGACCTTGCTTTTGTCGCGACCATTTATCACCACCGCAGCTCCATGGGCTGCCAATCCCTTGGCCAAGGCGAAGCCTATCCCCTGGCTCGACCCGGTGATGAGAGCCAGCCTGCCTTCAAGGCCAAACAGCGGGTAGGACATGATCTTCTTTCCTCGATGCAGATGCTGTGCCAGGACACGCGCGGACATGGAATCAAGGCGACCTTACATGGCAAATTCACCGGGCCAAAGCGTAATTCCAGCAATCAAAAGAACGAGAGAAGGCAATTTGGCGTTGAAACACTCTAGTCCTATGGTATTGGTTCAGCCTAACAGGATGAGAGAAAATCATGACATTGCACCAGAATCTGATCAACGGCGAATGGGCCGGCGGCGAGGCTGTTCCCAACATAAATCCGTCGAACACAAATGACGTCGTTGGCGAATATGCCCGTGCGACGGCGCAGGATACGCTAAGGGCGATCGCCGCGGCAAAAGCGGCTTTTCCGGCATGGTCACGTTCGGGTATTCTTGAGCGCCATACGATCCTGCGCAAGACCGCCGACGAGATCACCGCGCGGAAAGACGAACTCGGCCGGCTTTTGTCGCGCGAGGAGGGCAAGACGCTGGCCGAAGGGATCGGCGAGACGCTTCGTGCCGCACAGATCTTTGATTTTTTCGCCGGGGAAGTTTTGCGGCTTGCCGGTGAAATGCTCCCGAGCGCGCGGCCGAACATCGGGGTCGAAATCACGCGCGAGCCCGTCGGTGTCGTCGGCATCATCACGCCGTGGAATTTCCCCATAGCCATCCCGGCCTGGAAAATTGCTCCGGCGCTTGCCTACGGCAACACTGTCGTCTTCAAACCGGCCGAACTCGTGCCTGGATGCTCCTGGGCGATCGTCGATATCCTGCACCGAGCCGGATTGCCCAAGGGTGTGCTCAACCTCGTCATGGGCAAGGGCTCCGTCGTCGGCCAGACGATTCTAGACAGTGCCGATATCAATGCCATCACCTTCACCGGGTCGACCGGAACGGGCAAGCGGGTTGCCGCGGCGTCAGTAGAGCACATGCGCAAGTTTCAGCTGGAGATGGGCGGTAAAAATCCATTCGTTGTTCTTGATGACGCTGATTTGGGCGTAGCGGTCGAGGCTGCTGTCAATAGCGGTTTCTTCTCGACAGGGCAGAGGTGTACGGCCTCTTCACGCATTATCGTCACTGAAGGTATCCATGACAGGTTCGTCGCTGCCGTTACCGAACGTCTGAAGAGTATCGTCGTCGACGATGCCCTGAAGCCCGGTACGCATGTCGGCCCGGTTGTCGATGCGAGCCAGCTCAAACAGGACGAGGACTATATCGCTATTGGTCAGCAGGAGGGCGCGAAGCTCGTCTTTGGTGGTGAGCGATTGACGCGGGACAATCCCGGGTTTTATCTGCAGCCGGCGCTCTTCACGGAGGCGACGAACCAGATGCGTATTTCGCGCGAAGAGATTTTTGGCCCGGTCGCCAGTGTCATTCGCGTCAAGGATTATGAAGAAGCCCTGTATACGGCCAACGATACGCCGTTTGGACTTTCCTCCGGCATCGCTACGACAAGCCTGAAATATGCGACGCACTTCAAGCGGAATGCGGAGGCAGGGATGGTCATGGTCAACCTTCCGACAGCAGGCGTAGATTTCCACGTGCCATTTGGCGGACGCAAGGGATCGAGTTATGGCCCTCGGGAGCAGGGCAGGTATGCCGCTGAGTTCTACACTGTCGTGAAGACGGCCTATACGCTGGCATAAAACACAGATTTGCTTGTTTAGACGGGCGTCGCGTGATCGCGGCGCCCGTACTCATCGGTACGGCGGCTTGATCGAAAGGTTTATCCCCAGACTGGGTTATGATTTTCGAAAAAGTTCTGGTTTTTGTGAAATGGTGTGTTGACAGTTTTGTGGGGTGGGGTCTATATACCGACACAACGAGGGCGGGGCGCCGCTGGCGGTTGCCGAATGCGCCCTATGGTTTGGTTGCTGGTTTGCTTTGCTTTCTGGTTGATCGATCGGTTCTTGTGACAAGATTA